>NZ_CP027759.1:122500-5799132 GCF_003852355.1 Pseudomonas sp. R2-7-07
CAGAAAACCGATCGTAGTCCGGATCGCAGTCTGCAACTCGACTGCGTGAAGTCGGAATCGCTAGTAATCGCGAATCAGAATGTCGCGGTGAATACGTTCCCGGGCCTTGTACACACCGCCCGTCACACCATGGGAGTGGGTTGCACCAGAAGTAGCTAGTCTAACCTTCGGGAGGACGGTTACCACGGTGTGATTCATGACTGGGGTGAAGTCGTAACAAGGTAGCCGTAGGGGAACCTGCGGCTGGATCACCTCCTTAATCGACGACATCAGCTGCTCCATAAGTTCCCACACGAATTGCTTGATTCATTGAAGAAGACGATAGAAGCAGCTTTAAGCTCCAAGCTGATAGCTCTTAGCTAATCAGTTGCGCTCGAAATTGGGTCTGTAGCTCAGTTGGTTAGAGCGCACCCCTGATAAGGGTGAGGTCGGCAGTTCGAATCTGCCCAGACCCACCAATTTTGTTATGGGGCCATAGCTCAGCTGGGAGAGCGCCTGCCTTGCACGCAGGAGGTCAACGGTTCGATCCCGTTTGGCTCCACCATTAACTGTTTCTGCTGTTAGAGTTTAGAAATGAGTATTCCGCTGTGAATATTGATTTCTAGTCTTTGATTAGATCGTTCTTTAAAAATTTGGGTATGTGATAGAAAGATAGACTGGACGTTACTTTCACTGGTAACGGCTCAGGCTAAGGTAAAATTTGTGAGTCGCTCTTAATTGAGTATGATCGAATTTTCGGCGAATGTTGTCTTCACAGTATAACCAGATTGCTTGGGGTTATATGGTCAAGTGAAGAAGCGCATACGGTGGATGCCTTGGCAGTCAGAGGCGATGAAAGACGTGGTAGCCTGCGAAAAGCTTCGGGGAGTCGGCAAACAGACTTTGATCCGGAGATGTCTGAATGGGGGAACCCAGCCATCATAAGATGGTTACCTTACACTGAATACATAGGTGTATGGAGCGAACCAGGGGAACTGAAACATCTAAGTACCCTGAGGAAAAGAAATCAACCGAGATTCCCTTAGTAGTGGCGAGCGAACGGGGACTAGCCCTTAAGTGGCTTTGAGATTAGCGGAGCGCTCTGGAAAGTGCGGCCATAGTGGGTGATAGCCCTGTACGCGAAAATCTCTTAGTCATGAAATCGAGTAGGACGGAGCACGAGAAACTTTGTCTGAATATGGGGGGACCATCCTCCAAGGCTAAATACTACTGACTGACCGATAGTGAACTAGTACCGTGAGGGAAAGGCGAAAAGAACCCCGGAGAGGGGAGTGAAATAGATCCTGAAACCGTATGCGTACAAGCAGTGGGAGCCTACTTTGTTAGGTGACTGCGTACCTTTTGTATAATGGGTCAGCGACTTATTTTCAGTGGCGAGCTTAACCGAATAGGGGAGGCGTAGCGAAAGCGAGTCTTAATAGGGCGTCTAGTCGCTGGGAATAGACCCGAAACCGGGCGATCTATCCATGGGCAGGTTGAAGGTTGGGTAACACTAACTGGAGGACCGAACCGACTACCGTTGAAAAGTTAGCGGATGACCTGTGGATCGGAGTGAAAGGCTAATCAAGCTCGGAGATAGCTGGTTCTCCTCGAAAGCTATTTAGGTAGCGCCTCATGTATCACTGTAGGGGGTAGAGCACTGTTTCGGCTAGGGGGTCATCCCGACTTACCAAACCGATGCAAACTCCGAATACCTACAAGTGCCGAGCATGGGAGACACACGGCGGGTGCTAACGTCCGTCGTGAAAAGGGAAACAACCCAGACCGTCAGCTAAGGTCCCAAAGTTATGGTTAAGTGGGAAACGATGTGGGAAGGCTTAGACAGCTAGGAGGTTGGCTTAGAAGCAGCCACCCTTTAAAGAAAGCGTAATAGCTCACTAGTCGAGTCGGCCTGCGCGGAAGATGTAACGGGGCTCAAACCATACACCGAAGCTACGGGTATCACGTAAGTGATGCGGTAGAGGAGCGTTCTGTAAGCCTGTGAAGGTGAGTTGAGAAGCTTGCTGGAGGTATCAGAAGTGCGAATGCTGACATGAGTAACGACAATGGGTGTGAAAAACACCCACGCCGAAAGACCAAGGTTTCCTGCGCAACGTTAATCGACGCAGGGTTAGTCGGTCCCTAAGGCGAGGCTGAAAAGCGTAGTCGATGGAAAACAGGTTAATATTCCTGTACTTCTGGTTATTGCGATGGAGGGACGGAGAAGGCTAGGCCAGCTTGGCGTTGGTTGTCCAAGTTTAAGGTGGTAGGCTGAGATCTTAGGTAAATCCGGGATCTTAAGGCCGAGAGCTGATGACGAGTTGTCTTTTAGACGACGAAGTGGTTGATGCCATGCTTCCAAGAAAAGCTTCTAAGCTTCAGGTAACCAGGAACCGTACCCCAAACCGACACAGGTGGTTGGGTAGAGAATACCAAGGCGCTTGAGAGAACTCGGGTGAAGGAACTAGGCAAAATGGCACCGTAACTTCGGGAGAAGGTGCGCCGGTGAGGGTGAAGGACTTGCTCCGTAAGCTCATGCCGGTCGAAGATACCAGGCCGCTGCGACTGTTTATTAAAAACACAGCACTCTGCAAACACGAAAGTGGACGTATAGGGTGTGACGCCTGCCCGGTGCCGGAAGGTTAATTGATGGGGTTAGCTAACGCGAAGCTCTTGATCGAAGCCCCGGTAAACGGCGGCCGTAACTATAACGGTCCTAAGGTAGCGAAATTCCTTGTCGGGTAAGTTCCGACCTGCACGAATGGCGTAACGATGGCGGCGCTGTCTCCACCCGAGACTCAGTGAAATTGAAATCGCTGTGAAGATGCAGTGTATCCGCGGCTAGACGGAAAGACCCCGTGAACCTTTACTATAGCTTTGCACTGGACTTTGAATTTGCTTGTGTAGGATAGGTGGGAGGCTTTGAAGCGTGGACGCCAGTTCGCGTGGAGCCAACCTTGAAATACCACCCTGGCAACTTTGAGGTTCTAACTCAGGTCCGTTATCCGGATCGAGGACAGTGTATGGTGGGTAGTTTGACTGGGGCGGTCTCCTCCTAAAGAGTAACGGAGGAGTACGAAGGTGCGCTCAGACCGGTCGGAAATCGGTCGTAGAGTATAAAGGCAAAAGCGCGCTTGACTGCGAGACAGACACGTCGAGCAGGTACGAAAGTAGGTCTTAGTGATCCGGTGGTTCTGTATGGAAGGGCCATCGCTCAACGGATAAAAGGTACTCCGGGGATAACAGGCTGATACCGCCCAAGAGTTCATATCGACGGCGGTGTTTGGCACCTCGATGTCGGCTCATCACATCCTGGGGCTGAAGCCGGTCCCAAGGGTATGGCTGTTCGCCATTTAAAGTGGTACGCGAGCTGGGTTTAGAACGTCGTGAGACAGTTCGGTCCCTATCTGCCGTGGACGTTTGAGATTTGAGAGGGGCTGCTCCTAGTACGAGAGGACCGGAGTGGACGAACCTCTGGTGTTCCGGTTGTCACGCCAGTGGCATTGCCGGGTAGCTATGTTCGGAATAGATAACCGCTGAAAGCATCTAAGCGGGAAACTAGCCTCAAGATGAGATCTCACTGGGACCTTGAGTCCCCTGAAGGGCCGTCGAAGACTACGACGTTGATAGGTTGGGTGTGTAAGCGCTGTGAGGCGTTGAGCTAACCAATACTAATTGCCCGTGAGGCTTGACCATATAACACCCAAGCAATTTGACTACTCGAAAGAGCATCAGATTGCGGTGTGTGAAGACGCAATGAACCGAAAGTTCGAGGCTCACAAAACACCGACTTCTATCCCATACCCAATTTGCTGAAGCGAGGCCACATGGCCACGACTCAGTACCCGAATTTCTTGACGACCATAGAGCATTGGAACCACCTGATCCCATCCCGAACTCAGTAGTGAAACGATGCATCGCCGATGGTAGTGTGGGGTTTCCCCATGTGAGAGTAGGTCATCGTCAAGATTAAATTCCAGAACCCCTGTTTGCGTACGCAGACAGGGGTTTTGTTTATGTAGAAGTCCATGAATTTCACCGGTACGTTGCTAGCGCAACGATCTGGTACACAGAATTTCTTGACGACCATAGAGCATTGGAACCACCTGATCCCATCCCGAACTCAGCAGTGAAACGATGCATCGCCGATGGTAGTGTGGGGTTTCCCCATGTGAGAGTAGGTCATCGTCAAGATTGAATTCCGAAACCCCTGTCTGCTCACGCAGACAGGGGTTTTGTCGTTTAGGGCTCTAAGTGGCTGATAGTCGACTGTGCTCATACCGCCTGTCGTTCTCTTACGCTAAAAGCGGAAGATTCACACAAATCTCTAAGTTTTATCGATTTCTAGCCGAAAGCCTGACGAGCCATGCGTGCACCGAAACAGAGCGGTCGCAGAGTCCGCCTATCGCGATACATGGAATGTTCCACTCGGCACGCTCACCCCCCTTTGGCAAAAGAAGTCGATGAAATGAATCTCAAGTTCAGTCATAAAATTCTGTTGGCTGCGTCAGGCGTCGTGGTTTTGGCCTTCGCGCTATTCACGTTCTACAACGATTACCTGCAGCGCAACACGATCAGGCAGAACCTGGCGTCCTCCATCCAGCAATCCGGAGAGCTTACCGCCAGCAGTGTGCAGAACTGGCTCAGCGGCCGCATCCTGGTTCTCGAGAGCCTGGCACAAAACGTTGCCCATCAAGGCAGCGCCGCCGACCTACCCGGCTTGGTCGATCAACCGGCGCTCACCTCCAACTTCCAGTTCACCTACGTTGGCCAAATCAATGGAGTGTTCACCCAGCGCCCCGACGCGAAGATGCCCGAAGGCTATGACCCACGTCAGCGCCCTTGGTACAAGCAAGCCGTAGCAGCCGACAAAACCATGCTTACCCCGCCTTATATGGCGGCTGTAGGCGGCCAGATCGTGACGATCGCCATGCCGGTGAAGAAGAACGGAGAGTTGTTGGGCGTTGTGGGTGGCGACTTGAGCCTGCAAACCTTGGTAAAGATCATCAACTCGGTGGATTTTGGCGGTATTGGCCATGCATTCCTGGTCAGTGGTGATGGCCAGGTCATCGTCAGTCCTGACCAGGACCAGGTGATGAAAAACCTCAAGGATATCTACCCGGGCACCCAGGTGCGCATCGAGAAGGTTAACCAGGAGGTTGTCCTCAATGGACAAGACCGAATCCTGTCCTTTACACCAATCAACGGGTTGCCGGGGGCTGACTGGTACATCGGTTTGTCTATCGACAAAGATAAAGCCTATGCAGCACTGGGTAAATTTCGCACTTCAGCGTTGATCGCAATGCTCATCGCCGTGGTGGCGATTGCCGTACTGTTGAGTGTGCTGATTCAGGTGTTGTTGCGTCCGCTGACCACCATGGGCGTTGCCATGCAGGACATTGCCCAAGGCGAGGGTGATCTGACCCGCCGCCTCGACGTGACCAGCAAAGATGAGTTCGGCGAAGTCGGAAGCGCATTCAATCAGTTTGTCGAGCGGATCCACGCCTCGATTTCCGAAGTGTCCTCGGCCACCCGCCAGGTGCATGACCTGTCCCAGCGCGTAATGGCCTCGTCCAACGCGTCGATCATCGGCTCCGATGAACAAAGTGCACGTACCAACAGCGTGGCTGCCGCTATTAACGAGCTGGGTGCCGCCACCCAGGAAATCGCACGTAACGCCGCTGATGCCTCGCAGCATGCCAGCGGTGCCAGTGAGCAAGCTGATGATGGGCGCAAAGTGGTCGAGCAAACCATCCAGGCGATGTCGGAACTGTCGCAGAAAATCAGCCTGTCCTGTACCCAGATCGAAACCCTTAACGCCAGCACCGACAACATCGGACACATTCTCGATGTGATCAAGGGCATCTCCCAGCAGACCAACTTACTTGCGCTTAACGCGGCAATCGAAGCTGCCCGTGCCGGCGAAGCAGGGCGTGGGTTTGCCGTGGTGGCGGATGAAGTGCGTAACCTGGCTCACCGTACCCAGGAATCGGCAGAAGAGATCCACAAAATGATCACTTCGCTGCAAGTGGGTTCGCGTGAAGCCGTGACCACCATGAACGCCAGCCAGGTCTCCAGCGAAGAAAGCGTTGAAGTGGCTAACCAAGCCGGCGAGCGTCTGGTCAGCGTGACACAGCGAATCGTTGAGATCGACGGCATGAACCAATCGGTCGCCGCTGCCACCGAGGAGCAAACGGCGGTGGTTGAAACCCTCAATGTCGACATCAACCAGATCAACCTGCTGAACCAGCAAGGCGTGGCCAATCTCAACGAGACGCTCAAGGACTGCGATGCGCTGTCCCAGCAGGCCAGTCGATTGAAGCAATTGGTCGATAGCTTCAAGATCTGATCCTCGCTGTATCGGAGCGAGGCCTCGCTCCGATACTGCCGAGCAACTTCAATGCGGGCCCAAAACCGCTCAGAGAAAGCCGATGGCCCTGAGGTAGTCACAGCCCTTGCGTAACAGTGCGGGGCTCTTTGGCGGATACTGTGTGCCCATTTGTTCCAGGCCCCACTGCGCGTTGCTGTAATGGATCATCGACGTGTCGCCGATGTCTTCACCCAACCCATCAAGGTAAAAGCCCAGTACGCCGAACAACGCATTGTCGTGGCGCACTGTGCGCAACGCCCTTTGCCAATGTTGAAGGCTTATCCGTTCGAAGGTGTGTCCGGCCTGGCTGAATGCATCAAGGTACTGGTCCCAGCTCAAAGGCTGAGGATTGTGCAGGTTGAAGACGTTTCGCCCAGGCACAAAACGCGCGCTGTGAAACGCGATGAAGCGCGCCAGGAAGTCCACCGGCATCAGGTCGAAATTGCCCTCCATTCGAGGAACCCTGCCCAACTGCAGTGACCCCTTGAGCATCAACATCAACCGATTTTTATGGGGTTGGCAGACACCGTTGCGGCTGTTGAAACTGATATTCCCGGGCCGATGAATATTCACCCATGCCCCTTGCTCGACTGCACGCCCCAACAACCGCTCGGCCACCCACTTCGAGAGGTTGTAGCCGTTTTTTACATAGAGTGGCAACGCGCGGCTTGCGGGTGCTTCGAGCACATACCCATCAGTGTCGAGGCGACTGCAGGCCGACAGCGTTGAAATGAAATTGAAAACTTTCTTACAGTGGGTCTCGCAAAGGCGCAGGCATTCAAACATCGGTTCGACGTTGTCGTTGGCCAGTGCTATGTAGTCCATCACATGGTTGACCTGCGCCGCATTGTGCACCAGCACACCATGATTGCGGGCGAGGTGGTCGTACGCCTCTGCAGACAGACCCAGGCGGGGTTGGCGCAGGTCGGCGGCATATACCTGCACTCGGCTCAGGTCCAGCTGTTCCAGGCGGTATTCGCGCAACGCCTGAGAGAATCGGTCCGCCGCCGACTGGCCTGGGAGCGTCCGGACCAGGCACGCTACCTCCTGCGCCCCACCCGCCAGCAAGGCCTGGACGATGTGCACGCCGACAAAGCTGTTCGCCCCTGTGACAATCGCCTTGCGTGGATCCCCGGCGCGGGCCTCGGGCAGCACCTCAAGCGCCAAGGCTCGGGACGCATCTTTTTCCATCTGGCTGAACGATGTATTCGGCAGCGCTGCGCCCTCCATCTGCAAGGCCAGCGTACGAATCGTCGGCGCTTCAAAAAATTGGCTCAAGGAGAGGCTGCGGCCAAACTGCTCGCGCAGGCGCAGCAACAAGGTGGACAGCAGGATCGAATGGCCGCCCAGGTTGAAAAAGCTGTCGTCGATCGACACGTCACCGGCAGGCAACCCTAACAACTCCCCCCACAGGTCTACCAACTGCGCCTGGACTGGCGTGAGCGTGCTGCAACGCGTCATCTCCTGGGCGCGGGTAATCGGCGTCTCCCGCAACGCCTTGCGATCGATCTTGCCGTTGCTCGAAGCGGGCAGGCTCGGCAGCTCGCTCCAGGCGACAGGTTGCATATGCTCAGGCAGCCACTGCCGTGCGTGCTCCTTCAGGCTGGCCAGCGTGGCGCCGGGTTCGGGCTGGGCCGCAAAGCCGATGATTCTATGCGTCTGATCAATCACCACTGCCACTTGGCGAAACAACCGACTGCTGCGCAGGCAGTGCTCGATCTCCTGAGGTTCGACCCGAAAACCGCGGATCTTGACCTGGTCATCCCGCCGGCCGCCCAACTCGATACCGTCTTGCGTCCATTTCGCCAGGTCGCCGCTGCGGTACGCCTGCAGCCATTGCCCGTCGGGCAACGTCAGCTTGATGAACGGGGAGTCGGCCTGCGGTGGTCCGTTCATATAGCCCAGGCTCACGCCCGGTCCTGCGAGGTACAGATCGCCCATCACCTGCTCGTCCACCGGTTGCAGGTGCTCGTCCAGGATCAAGACCTGGCTGTTGGCGATGGGCAGGCCGATATTGCGATTGCTATCACCGAGCCGAAACGTTCGATGGGTTGCCAATACCGTGGCTTCGGTGGGGCCATAGAGGTTGTGAAACTGGCATTGGCCGGCCATTCGCTCGATCACGTAGGGTTCGCAAAAGTCGCCGCCGGTGAGCAGGTGTGCGAGGCCCAGCGGCTGTTCCAGCGGCAAGATGCCGAGCAGTGCCGGTGGCAAGAAAGCATGAGTGACGCGTTGCAGGCGAATCAGCTCGACCAATTGTCGGGGATCGTGACGTTGTTCTGCGCTGGGGACAATCAACGCTGCGCCCGCGATCAAGGCGGGAAAAATATCGATCAGTGATGAGTCAAAGCTCAGCGGCGAAAATTGCAGAACGCGACTCTTATCGTCCAGCGCCACACAGGTACCGAGCCAGGCCGTGAAATGCGCCAGATTATGTTGGCTGAGCAGCACACCCTTGGGTTGCCCCGTGGTGCCAGAGGTGAAAAGCGCCATGCACGGCGCATCGGCGTGGGGACGATGGCGCATCAGCGGCTGTGTGGAGTCGATGCTGTGTGGGGTGAGCGTACTGACATCAAGTGAAACGTACTTATCCCGCAACGGGTGCAGGCCATTTTCCAGTAATACGCCTGCACCTGCGCTTGTCAGCATGCTGTGCTGGCGTTTTACCGGATGGTCCGGAGACAGCGGCAAATACACCGCGCCACAGCCCAGCACCGCCAGAATGCTTGCGTAAAGCTCGGTAGATTTCTCCAGGCACACACCCACCACCGGTGTTTCAATGCCCTCCAACAGGGGCAGCAGGTGTTGCTGAATCGCCACGGCTTTTTCCTGAAGCTGGCGATAAGTCACCCTGCGCCCCGCAATATTCAGCGCTGTACGATCGGCGAAGGCATTCAGGCTGGCCTGCAACCGTTCGATCATGGGCGCCTGTGCCGCCCGCAGCAGTGCCGGATCGGCTGTACGGTTGAATCGATGCATGAACGCCAGTGACTCCAGTCCTCGCAAGCCCTGTTCGGGCAAGGTGCCCGGGTTGGCCGTTGCACAGAAATAACCAGGGTCTCTCGAGAATCCGCTGACCAATGACCCTACCCACTCCACCAGAGCGTGCGCCGCACGACGACGCAGGCGCTGGCCGTTGCCGCTGGGCTCCTCGGCGACTTCGTGCACGGCCAACAGGCGCCGATCACGGTCATAGCAGCGAAACTGAAGTGCGGGTAACCCAGTTTCGGACACGGGGCCGATGCCCAGGCGCAGGCTCATCCATGGCGCATCGGTGGATAAGGCTGACGGTGACTGGCTGCCGTCCTCAATCACCAGGTCGACCGACCCCGCCCCCGCGATATGCCCGTATTGTTCCAGAACCTGCTTGAGGGCCCCCAGTGCTTCACTGGCACCGCCCCATTCAATCGTCAAGCGCCTCATGCCAGCCTCCCCGCCGCGGGCAGGTAGTCGTCCAGTGCGCGTGCCACGCTTGGGGTGTGCAGCACGCCGCTGTGGTGCAGGAAGCTCATGATGTTGCCCATCAACGGGTGTTGGCGGGTGATAGGAAAATCCAACGCAACGATTTCATCCTGCAGCGCCAAACGAATATCGGTACTGACATCCAGGTGTTCGATCAACTGCAGGTCGAAGCCTTTCTGTATGTCGTTGGTCAGGTAATGGGCCAGAAAGGTCGGGAGCACGCCGGCAATGCTGTCGCGGTCTTGCGCGCTTGCCGACTGCCAGTAGATACGCATTAACTGTGTCCAGAACTGTGCGTGGCGCCCTTCATCGAATAGGTGATCGGCCATCAAGCCGCGTACGGACGACTTGATACTGTCGTCCTTGGAAAAGGCCGCCACATCATGGGTGACGGTGTTTTCGGCGATGGCCACGACAATCAACTCGACGGCATCGTGCAGGTGCTCCGGTGCCTGCGCCTGCGCGGCCGGCAAGGCGCGGCTCAGTTCGATCTGCCCCGGCAGGTCCAGGGGCTCGATACCGGTCAACGCCACGGCTTGCTGCAGGAAGTCCAGTGCCACCAATGCGTGGTAATCCTCATCCACCACGACGGTCATTGCATCGTAGCGGCAGGCGAGGGGGAGGGGCAGCGAGAAGCGATTCTTGGCAATACGGCGGGCAAGCTTATCGACGATCTCGGTTTCGAAAACCACGATGTCATGGATGAATCGATAAAAGCTTTGCGTCAGCACAAAGTCGCGGCATTGCGAGCAGCGCTCGAGAAAGGTCGCACTCAGTACAAGGGGTTGGCGGCTCAGGGGATAGATCAGTTTGCCGTCGTTTTCCAACATGCGGCGCGGGCGTGTGCGGATGGTTGCGCGCCGCTCCCAGTCTTCGGCAAAGGAGTGATAGCCGGTGGCGCTCATGGGTTTACCTCATGCATTGAGGCGTGTACATCGTCCCAGAAGGTCATGCGGCTTTCCAGGGCACCGAAGGCAGCGCTATCGGCTTGTCGCTGGCGAGTCGGGTCTGCGCCGATCAAATGCTGGAGCACCTGCTCCGCCGCCGGGCCGTGCTCCTGGCTATCCAACTCGATATGACGGTTGAGGTAGTGACACAAGATGGGTGCCTGACGAGCAATCAAGGGGCTGCTGCACAGAAGGCGCTCGAACATCGATGCAATGACGCCTTCACGACCATGCAGGAAGGCCGCCGCGACGCAGTGGGTGGGGGCGCTGAGTGCGATCTGCCATGTGCTGTCGACAAAGCGCGGCACACCGGGGGGCGCACCGATCATTCGCAGCGCTGCGCTGACCTCTACACCCTGGTGTTGCAGGTCAATGAAACGTGCGATGACACGGGTATTGGCGCCCACCTCCGCCATGGCCTCCAGGTACAGCTCAAAGTGACTGCAATGGCCCCGCGTCGGATGTTCGTCCGACTCCTCGCCCAGCACGATTTCATTGATCAGGCGTGCGGCCTGCGGATTGGCCGGCGGGAGCCAGGGTATTTGGGTGCAAGTAAGATCCTGCTGCAGGCGTTTGGTCAGGGTCATGAAGTCCCAAACCGCAAATACATGGCTTTCCATAAAGTGTTGTAATTTGCTAAGAGAAGTTATTTCTGCAAATAACGGATGACTGCACAGTTGAAGTTTCTTTTTTTCAAGCAAATGATGATGCATGGTTGACGCCTATGAAGTTGTTGCGACTGCTCTAGTTGCAGTGATGGATTTTGTAGTTGTTAGTTGGAAGATTAGCGTTAAGGCGCGCCCACGCGAGGAACGCTGGCTCAATACGCGGACGGCAATTGCGAGGTTTTTGGGTGGGTCGCTGATAATAAGCTGATTAAACGTTTGGATGAGCTTGTGAATGTATTAAATAGTTTTGCGAACAAAAACTTCCCGAAGAAATACTTGTTTGAAGTGTGAGAGATTTCCTTATATGACGCCGATTTGAATAAGGCTTGCCGGTTTGTTCACGTTGTATCAACGCGGGACGCTTCCTGATAAGGAACGGTACCCCGCGATGCACAGGCTCAAAAACGGTAGGAGCCCCTTATAACGCGGCTGTTCTATTCGCAGTTTCGAGGCTATTGAGGTATCTATTGATGACCTCCATGCCTCGCATCAAGTGATTACGCAGTGTCAGGATGCTTTCGTCGATTTTCTTCTGCACCACCAGGTTGAGCAGTTCGCGGTGATCCTCCTGTGACGTCTCGCCCAGTCCCATCGCCTCGAGGTTGAAGCGCAGAAACCGCTCCTCTTCATTCAGCCCATGCTCCACCAATTTGAGCAGGCGATGGTTAGGCGCCTTGCCATACAGGATCATGTGAAACAGGCGATTGAGGCGACCGATCTCGCTGTAGTCTTTCTCGCATTCCAGCGCAGTGATACAGGCCTCTGCCTCGGCGATGTCCGATTCAGTGAGCAATGGGATCGACAAGCGCAAGGCTTCGGACTCCAATAGCATGCGCAGGGCATAGGTCTCAGCCGAATTGTCCTCGATCAAGGGCGCAACCACAGCGCCTTTGTGGGTCACCACATGCAGCAGGGATTGTGCCTCCAGCTGGCGCAAAGCTTCGCGCACCGGCATACGGCTGACGCCGAACAGGCTGGCGAGTTCTTGCTGGCGCATAGCAGTGCCACAGGGCAATCGGCCATCGAGAATGGCGTTACGCAACGTTTCTTCAATAACGGCGCGGGCAAGATGAGCAGGAATAGGTCCGCTGACCTTGATACTGCTTAAAGGGTTCGGCTTCTGCGTCACGGTTACGCTACCCTCCTTTTGAATAATAGAGTGTGTTTATTGGATCCAATGAACACTAGAGATGGGCCAGGTACTTGTCAAACAGCCAGAGTTTCCGTTTGTAAGGGCCCACAGCGTGTATTTTGTACGTCCCACAGGAGGCGGTTATAAACTCGCTCCACCGATGAATGATCGCACTGTGCCATTGTTTTTTGTGAGACGAAGCTTCACCATCCCTTGAAATTCCGTCTCTTTTCATGGACTGAACGCCTTGGCGGTAAGTTTTATTCCCTATCGAGTTTTTTGCTGGCTCTTATCAGCGATCTTATTGGCCGGCCTGATGCTCGGCGGGCTGCATGCCGATTGGGATTTCTCGCAGATCAGCCGCAAGGCCAGCGCCTTGTACGGGCCGTTGGGCGAGGGCCAGCAACGTATTGACGCGTGGCAGCGGCTGCTGAGCACCGAAAAACAGGTCAGCGAGCAAGACCAGCTCAAGGTCGTCAACGTGTTCTTCAACAAACAAATGACCTACGTGGAAGACATCGATCTCTGGCGTGCGGTCGACTATTGGGAGACACCCATCGAAGCACTCTGGAAGGGCGCCGGTGACTGTGAAGACTACGCCATCGCCAAGTATTTCAGTTTGCGTCATCTGGGCGTGTCCAGCGATAAATTGCGCATTACCTACGTCAAGGCCTTGCGTCAGAATCGTGCGCACATGGTCCTGACCTACTATTCGACCCCCGACGCGATCCCGTTGGTGCTCGACAGCCTGATGGACGACATTCTGCCGGCAACCCGCCGTACCGATTTGATCCCGGTGTATTCATTCAACGCCGAGGGGCTGTATCTGCCTGGCGCCAAGGGCAACAAGAAAGTCGGCGATACCAAACGCTTGTCGCGCTGGCAGGATGTGTTGAGAAAAATGCGTGCGGAAGGCTTCCCAGCCGAGCCTGCCAACTAGGAGTAACTGATCGGATGTCTTTGTTCAAACAGCTGTTGATCGCAATCTGTCTGTTCCTGGTGGTCGCCTTCAGCGGCAGCTTCATGGTCAGCCTGGAAAGTTCGCGCACGCAGTACGTCAACCAATTGCGCTCCCATGCGCAGGATGCCGCGACGGCACTGGCGCTGTCGCTGACCCCCAATATCGATGACCCGGCCATGGTCGAGTTGCTGGTCAGCTCGATCTTCGACAGCGGTTACTACGCCAGCATCCGTGTGGTGGACCTGGCCACGGACCAAACCATCGTCGAGCGCAGCGGCATACCCGACAACAATGGCGTGCCCCCTTGGTTTGTAAAATTGATCGGCCTGGAGCCGGCCGGTGGTGATGCGCTGGTGAGCCGTGGTTGGGAGCAGGCGGCGCGAGTCGAGGTGGTCAGCCATCCGATGTTCGCCCTGGCCAAACTCTGGCAGAGCGCCCTGGGCAGCCTTGGCTGGTTGCTGCTGTGCGGTGCGGTCAGCGTGGTGCTCGGCGGGCTGTTGCTGCGCCGGCAATTAAAGCCGTTGGACTATATGGTCAAGCAGTCCCACGCGATCGCCCGTCGGGAATTCCTCAGCCTGCCTGACCTGCCGCGCACGCCGGAGTTGCGCCGGGTGGTGCAGGCCATGAACCAAATGGTGGAAAAGCTCAAGGCGCTGTTCCAGGAGCAGGCCGAGCGCAGCGAAAAGTTGCGCACTGAATCCTATCAGGACAACCTCACCGGCCTGGCCAACCGCCGCTATTTCGAGATGCAGCTCAACGCCCGCGTCAGCAACCCCGAAGAAACCAACTCCGGCTACTTGCTGGTGTTGCGCGTCAAGGACCTGGCCGGCCTGAACCAGCGCCTGGGCGGCCAGCGTACCGACCAGCTGCTGCAAGCGGTCGGCGAACAACTGCTGCGCCAGTGCGAGCCGTACCCGGAAACCCATAACCTCGTGACCCGTATCCGAGGCGGCGAATTCGCCGTGCTGGCGCCTGGGCTCACGCGTGAAGAAGCGCTGCAATTGGCGCAGAACCTTGAAAGCACGTTGCTCAGCCTGCAGGCCACCGGCGCCAGCGATGTTACGCCCGTGGCCTACATCGGCCTGGCACCGTTCAACCATGGCGATGCGCCGCAGGCGCTGCTGACCCTCGCCGACCAAGCTTTGGCTCAAGCCGAAGGGCAGGGTGACAGCACCTGGGCGTGCCTCGACCACAGTGCCGCCGCCAGCGTCGGTGACGATCACCATGCCTGGCACACACTGTTGGACCAGGCGCTGACCCAACAGCGTTTCGAGTTGTACTTCCAGCCGGTGGTGGCCAGCCAGGACCCGCAATTGGTCTTGCACTACAAAGTGCTGTCGCGCTTGCAGGACTTTGACGGCCATACCCTACCCGCCGGGCGTTTCCTGCCGTGGCTTGAGCGTTTCGGCTGGTCAGCCCGCCTGGACCGCATGATGCTGGAGCAGGTGCTCAAACAGATGACCGGCCACAGCCACAACCTGGCGCTGAACCTCTCAGCCGCAACCTTGCAGGATCCTCAGGCACTGCAACGCATTTATGACCTGCTGCGCCAGCACAGCAACCTGGGCTCGCGCCTCACCCTGGAGATCGGTGAAGAGCAACTGCCGGAACAGCTTGTGTTGGAACAGATGACCCAGCGCCTGCGCGAGTTGGGCTTTTCCCTGAGCCTTCAGCGTTTCGGTGGGCGATTCAGCATGATCGGCAACCTGGCCCGCCTGGGCCTGGCCTACTTGAAAATCGACGGCAGCTACATCCGCGACATCGACCAGGAAAGCGACAAGCGCCTGTTTATCGAAGCCATCCAGCGCGCGGCCCACAGCATCGATCTGCCGTTGATTGCCGAACGTGTGGAGACCGAAGGTGAGCTGAGGGTGATTCGCGAGATGGGGATATTCGGAGTGCAGGGGCAGTTATTCGGCGAGCCCGCACCCTGGAAATAACGCAGATCCAATGTGGGAGGGGGCTTGCTCCCGATAGCAGTCAATCAGTCGATATTTGGGTGACTGATACGCCGCTATCGGGAGCAAGCCCCCTCCCACATTTCGATCCGGTTCGGCTTCAGGGCTCAGATAAGCCCTTTTTCATCATCATTGATCAACTGGCTCAACCCACCCAACGCTTCCCGCGCCTGGTTACGGTCCATCAACTTGGCCTGGGCTGCGGGCGGCAGGTCAGTTACGCTGATGACGCCCTTGCGGGTGAGCACCTGGATCAAGTCGTCCAGTACCCGGATCATCTCCAGGTCACTCTGTTTGAGCTGGGCCAGGCTGGTTTCTACCACTTCGTTGGCGTACCAGGCCTGGATCTCATGGTGATCGGGCGGCAGCGTTTCGGTGGATTCGGCAAAGGCGGCGGCCTCTACGCGACTCAACGCGCCCTGCGCATCACGTTGCACGTAAAACATAAGAACCCCTCGAAAAAAAGCCACACACCTTCAGCCGCCTAGGCCGACCGTGTGTTGATAAGCGCGAGTATGCGATGCAACCGGCCGCCAGGGCCAGCGACGTATCGCCCAAATGAATCGGCCGCCTCGAGGGCGGCCGATAAACCCAAGCTTAGGCGGTGTGATCGATCTTGATGGTCGGGTCGGCACCGCTGATCAGCGAGTTGATGCTGGTGTGGGACCAATCGTTGCCTTCCAGCTTGATGGTCACATCCGCATTGGCCAGGCCACCGGCGGCGTTGAGCTTGCCTTCGCTGCTCACTTGCAGGGTCGACACGCCTTCTACCGTGGTGATCTTGAGGTAGTTGTCGATGGTGCTGTCCGTCTCGCCCTTCAACAGATCGCGCAGGTCAATCCGGTCACCTTCCGACGCCTTGAAGTCCTTGATCACATCGTTGCCGATGTCACCGGCTTTCCACACGAAGGTGTCGGCACCCGCACCGCCGATCAGGATGTCGTTGCCCTGACCGCCCATCAACGTGTCGTTGCCGGTACCGCCCAGCAGGATGTCATTGCCCTTGCCGCCGTCCAGCACGTCGTTGCCGCCCTGGCCGAACAGAATGTCATCGCCATTGCCGCCGAGCAGCGTGTCGTTGCCGTCCTTGGCGCCGGACACGTCGAAGTCCGCGTAATGTTCGGTGACGTACTGGTGCACGTTCGAGGTGGTGACCGCCGAGACGGCCACACCGGCTTTCTGTGCCACAAAAGCCTGCAGGGCGTTGTAACCCTCGCCGGTCACCCCGCTGAAGCTCACCAGGTCGCCAAAGAGAATGTCATTGCCGTCGCCACCGCTGACGCTGTCCGCGCCTGGCAGAGTCGCCTCGGTATGGCCGAGGATGGCATTGGCCAGGTCCTTCGGATCAATGTTGCTTTGCGGCTTGCCATCGCTGTCATACGGTTTGAGGTCGTCGAGGCTGACGGCGCCGTTGATACCGATCGCCTCCACATGCGACAGCCCGCCCAGCAGCGCAAAGGCGCTTTTGGAATTGGTCGCTGTTGCCGTGTCGGTGCTATTGCCTCGGCCGTCAAGATTGGACAGCTCAAAAGTGCCGTCGCCCTGAGCGCGGACGGTGCCCAGATTGTTGGCCGTCCACCAGAAGCCATTCCAGGTTTGCAGTTGAGCGGCACCGGAGGTGTCGATGCTGAAGTAATGGGTGTTATCCAGGTACTTGCCGACCGAGGTCCCAGGGGTGTAGTTGGCCGTCGTCACCACATCATCGAACTTGACGTTGCCGTACAGCGTCATGTTGGTCTGCTCGCCGCTCTGGTAGAACGTCGGCTGGCCGTCGGTGATGAAGTACGTCAGGTTGGTCGCGCCGGTGTTTTTAGTCGCCAGGTCGCTCTGGAAGAAGTTGGCGGTGGTCTTGAACACGTCTTCGTAGTTGGTACCGCCTTCCGACACCATCGAGTCCAGCACCGCTTTGAGCTGGGTCAGCGCATTGGAGGCATTGAGGTTGATGGCGATCGACTTGTTCACCTGGCTATCGAAGTCGGCCAGGAAGATATTCACCGTACCCGACGTGTTGGCGCCCAGGCTGTTTTTCAGCGAGTTGAATACCGTGGTCAATGAAGCCTTCGCCGCGTCGATCGACGCTGCGCTCATGCTGCCGGAGCTGTCCACCATGAAGGCAAGGTTGTAGTTCTTGCCCTGCACCACGTTCAGGCCGCCGATGTCGGCCACGACGATGTCGTTGCCGTCGGTGCCGATGATCGAGTCGCTGCCCGACGTGCCGGTTACCGAGTTATACGCCGCCGGGTAGACCGTCACCGGCAATTGCGCGGTGGTGGTCGCCGAGCCGCCGATGCTTTCGGTAGACGTCGAGGTCACGGTCAGGTTGAACTGGCCGCTGTAATAGGTCGGTGGCTTGATGGTCAGGGTGCCCAGGTCCCAGCCGTTGACGTTGACTTCGCCCACGGTTTTCGTCGCCGTGAAGGTGTGTCCCGAAGCGTCGGTAAGCACCGAGCCTGCCGGAATGCCACCGATCTTCACCGCCAGGGTTTCTGAACCATCGGTGTCGGTCAGCGCGGTGCTGATCTTGGACAGTTTGACGCTGCCGTTTTCCAGGCCTTCGTTGAGCTTATAACCCACGTAGTAACCGTCACCGTTGCTGCCATGCAGGTCGGACACGGTCACGCCGGCGTTGGTCAGGTCGGCGATGCCAGTGTACAGCGGGACGTTGCTGGTGCTCAGGTTCTGGGTCGCGCCGCCATTGATCGACAGGTTGACGTCAAAGCTGCCGGGGCCTGCCTGGTTGGCCTGATAGATCTCAAGGCTGTAATAACCGCTGACCACCGGCGTGAACGTGCCGCTGAACTTGCCGCTGTTGGTGCCCCACAGGCCGCTGGCCACGTCTTTACCGCCGACGTTGATCAGCAGGCTGTCATCGGCGACGCCGCTGAAGGTGTAGTTCTTGCCGGCTTCCATGTACATCAGGCCGGAGATTTTTCCGCCTGAACCGGGGGTAACGTCGGTGGTGGACTCGACATTGGTCACCACCGCCGTGCTGTTCGGCGTGCCGGCGCCATCGATGGCTTTTTTCAGCACGTCCGGTGCAGCGCCGTTGCCGCTGGTGCCCAACCCGGGAAGGCTGTTCCAGCTCTGTTTGATCAGGCCGACCGAGTTGACGTTGTTGTCAGCCACACCCAGGGTTGGCGCGTCGGCCACCGGGGTGATATCGACTTTCACTGTGGCGCTGGTGCCCAGGTCCTTGCCGTCGGTGGGCTGGAACTTGAACTGTGCGTAATCGGCCTGCTTGTTACCGATGCCCGTGCCGCCATAACCGTCGGCGCCGGACTCGTTGGCGTTTGGCGTAAAGCGTAACTGGCCGCCATCGATCTGGGCTTTGGTAAAGGTCTGGCCGCTGGTCACATTGGTCCAGGTGGTGCCGTCGGTTGCCAGGTATTGCAGTTTGCCGGCCACCGGCAGGTCGGTGATTTTCACCCCGAGGCTGGCTGATGGCGAGTCCACGTCGCTCACGCCGAAGTTGGCCCAGGTCAAGGCCAGCGCAGTGTCTTCCGTACCGGTCACGGCCCCGCCCGTTGCCACTGGCGCATCGTTGACCGCCACCACGTTGACTGTGGTGGTGGCGACGTTGGAGTAATTGCCGCCGTCGGTCACCGCCACGGTAATGGTGCGCGGCGTGGTGCTTGGGTCGTGGCTGGTGTTGGTGAACGTGATGTTCTGGATACGCTGCATGTAGTCAGCCAGCGTCGCGCTGCCCGACAACGTCAGGGTGATGGTGCCCGTCTGATTGTTGGTGCTGACGCTGATGCCGTTCACGCTGTTGCCCAGGTTCAAGGCATCACCGGCTTGTGCATTGGTCAGGGTGACCGTTGCGCCGGTCAGCAGGGTGCTGTCCGGATCGGTGATCTTGATATCGGTGTCGGCAATCGACACACCCGGCCCGGCGGTG
Organism: Pseudomonas sp. R2-7-07; assembly: GCF_003852355.1. NCBI lineage: Bacteria > Pseudomonadati > Pseudomonadota > Gammaproteobacteria > Pseudomonadales > Pseudomonadaceae > Pseudomonas > Pseudomonas sp. R2-7-07. Next base: position 141,876 of record NZ_CP027759.1, read on the forward strand.
CCTTCGGTGAAGGTGGTCTTGAAGTCGTTGCCGCTGGCACCGCTGGAGTTGTTGGCGTCCAGGTCGATAACCGGCGGCGCATCGTTGTCGAGGATGTCAGTGCTGACCGTGCCCTTGTCGATCACCAGGTTCTCGAAGTTGCCCCCGGTGGCCTTGTCGATGGTGATGACGATTTTTTCGGTCGGCTCGGTGATTCGGTCGTCAAGGGTGCGGATATCAAACGGCACGCTGCTGGCGCCGGCCGGGATCTTCACGGTGTACACACCATTGAAATCCGAACCATCGGTGGCCGTGCCGCTGTACTTGAGGGTGACGGTCACATCGGTTTGCGCCGGGTTGCTCAAGGTCAGGGCGTAGTGCGCCGTACCGCCTTCGGTCACCGAAGCGTCGCCGCTGATGCTGAGGGTGGTGTTGGTGACCACATCCGTGACTTTGGTGACCACGGTGCTGCCATCGACCATCAAGTGCTCGTATTTGTCGCCGCCACTGACTACGGCACTGATTTTGGCAGTGACATCATTGGCGCCGACATACGCATCGTTCGGCGCGGAGGCGGTGGTGAAGCTGCTGGACTTGCCGCTGCCGATGGTAATGGTCGAGCCGTTATCCAGCTTCACCACCAGGTCGGAACCAACGTTGGTCACTGCCGCACCATTTTTGTCGACCAGCGACGCGGTGTAGACGATCTGCCCGCCCTCGCTGACCGAACCCGTGGCCTTGAGCACCACGGTTACATCGTCGATGGTGTCGTTGATCGTGGTGGTTGCGCCGTTGCCTGCGACTGCCAGTTTTTCGAAGTTGCCGCCAGTTGCGTCGGTGATCTTGACCGTTTGAGTGCTCTTGTCGATGAACACGTCATCGCTTGGCGCGGACACAGTTACGGTGCCAACGGTCTCGCCAGCCTTGATCGTGATGCTCGAACCGTTATCCAACTTCAGGGTGACGTCGCTGCCGGCCTTGTTGCTCAAGGTTGCGGTGTAGGTGATCTGGCCACCCTCGTTGACGGCGCTTGGCGCGGTCAGCGTGACGCTGGTGAGGTCGGTGCTGCCTGGGGTATCCGTGACGGTCGTATTAACCGCTGTGGTACCCGGCACCAGGTTTTCGAAATGCTCGCCACCGGTCACGCTTTTGATAGAGGTGGTGACGGTTTGATCGCCTTTGTAAACGTCGTTTGGTGCCACCGTGGTGAGCGTGCCGCTGGATTGGTTTACACCGATGGTGATGGTTTTGCCGTTGTCCAGAGTGACGGTCAGCGGATTGGTAGTGTTGTTCACCAGCGCGCCGTTTTTATCCACAAGGGTAGCGGTGTAGACGATATTGCCGCCCTCGCCAACGGTAGGAGTGGCGGTCAGAACCACATCGACCTTGTCGATGGTGTCGTTGATCGTGGTGGTTGCGCCGTTGCCCGCGACTTCCAGTTTTTCGAAGTTGCCGCCAGTTGCGTCGGTGATCTTGACCGTTTGGGTGCTCTTGTCGATGAACACATCATCGGTCGGAGCAGGTACGGTCACGGTGCCGACGGTATTACCCGCTTTGATGGTGATCGACGAGCCGTTGTCGAGTTTCAGCGTGACGTCACTGCCTGCTTTGTTGGAAAGCGTAGCGGTGTACGTAATCTGTCCACCTTCGTTGACTGCGGTTGGCGCTGTCAGGGTGACGGTAGTGGTATCAGCAGTGCCCGGAGTGTCCGTGACAGTGGTGTTAACCGCTGTAGTACCTGGCACCAGGTTTTCAAAATGCTCGCCACCGGTCACGCCTTTAATGGCGGTGGTGACGGTTTGATCGCCTTTGTAGACGTCGTTTGGTGCCACCGTGGTAACCGTGCCGCTGGATTGGTTCACACCGATGGTGATGGTTTTGCCGTTATCCAGAGTGACAGTCAGCGGGTTGGTGATGTTGGTCACCGGTGCACCGTTCTTATCCACAAGGCTGGCGGTGTAGACGATGTTGCCGCCTTCGCCGACGGTGGTGGTCGCGGTCAGGACCACATCAACCTTGTCGAGGGTGTCGTTAATCGTTGTCGTTGCGCCGTTGCCTGCAACTGCCAGTTTTTCGAAGTTGCCGCCAGAAGCGTCGGCGATTTTGACGGTCTGAGTGCTCTTGTCGATGAACACATCATCAGTCGGTGCTGGCACAGTCACAGTGCCGACGGTATCGCCGGCTTTGATGGTGATGCTCGAGCCGTTGTCGAGTTTCAAAGTTACGTCACTACCGGCCTTGTTGCTCAGGGTCGCGGTATACGTAATCTGCCCCCCCTCATTGACGGCGCTTGGCGCGGTCAGCGTTACGGTAGTGGCATCTGCTGTACCTGGTGTATCAGTGACGGTGGTATTGACCGCCGTGGTGCCTGGCACCAGGCTTTCGAAGTGCTCGCCACCGGTCACGCCTTTGATGGCGGTGGTGACGGTTTGATCGCCTTTGTAGACGTCATCCGGCGCAACAACCGAAACGCTGCCGCTCGATTGGTTTACACCAATGGTGATGCTCTGGCCGTTATCCAGGGTGATAGTCAGCGCGTTGGTGATGTTAGTCACCGGTGCGCCGTTTTTATCCACAAGACTGGCGGTATAAACAATGTTGCCGCCCTCGCCAACGGAGTTTGTGGCGGTCAGAACCACATCGACCTTGTCGATGGTGTCGTTGATCGTGGTGGTTGCGCCGTTGCCTGCGACTTCCAGTTTTTCGAAGTTGCCCCCGGAAGCGTCGGTGATTTTGACGGTTTGAGTGCTCTTGTCGATGAACACATCATCAGTCGGTGCTGGCACAGTCACAGTGCCGACGGTATCGCCGGCTTTGATGGTGATGCTCGAGCCGTTGTCGAGTTTCAAAGTTACGTCACTACCGGCCTTGTTGCTCAGGGTCGCGGTATACGTAATCTGCCCCCCCTCATTGACGGCGCTTGGCGCGGTCAGCGTTACGGTAGTGGCATCTGCTGTACCTGGTGTATCAGTGACGGTGGTATTGACCGCCGTGGTGCCTGGCACCAGGCTTTCGAAGTGCTCGCCACCGGTCACGCCTTTGATGGCGGTGGTGACGGTTTGATCGCCTTTGTAGACGTCATCCGGCGCAACAACCGAAACGCTGCCGCTCGATTGGTTTACACCAATGGTGATGCTCTGGCCGTTATCCAGGGTGATAGTCAGCGCGTTGGTGATGTTAGTCACCGGTGCGCCGTTTTTATCCACAAGACTGGCGGTATAAACAATGTTGCCGCCCTCGCCAACGGAGTTTGTGGCGGTCAGAACCACATCGACCTTGTCGATGGTGTCGTTGATCGTGGTGGTTGCACTGTTACCTGCAACTTCCAGTTTTTCGAAGTTGCCCCCGGAAGCGTCGGTGATTTTGACGGTTTGAGTGCTCTTGTCGATGAACACGTCATCGCTTGGCGCGGGCACAGTTACGGTGCCAACGGTCTCGCCAGCCTTGATCGTGATGCTCGAACCGTTATCCAACTTCAGCGTGACGTCGCTGCCTGCCTTGTTGCTCAAGGTGGCGGTGTAGGTGATCTGACCACCTTCGTTGACGGTGCTTGGCGCGGTCAGCGTGACAGTAGTGGTATCAGCAGTGCCTGGGGTGTCCGTGACGGTCGTGTTGACCGGAGCAGTGCCTGGCACCAGGTTTTCGAAATGCTCGCCACCGGTCACGTCCTTGATAGCGGCCGTGACGGTTTGATCGCCTTTGTAGACGTCATCCGGCGCAACAACCGAAACACTACCGCTCGTTTGGTTTACACCGATGGTAATGCTCTGCCCGTTATCCAGAGTGACAGTCAGCGGATTGGTGATGTTATTCACCGGCGTACCGTTCTTATCCACAAGGCTGGCGGTGTAGACAATGTTGCCGCCTTCGCCAACGGTAGGAGTGGCGGTCAGAACTACATCGACCTTATCGATAGTGTCGTTGATGGTGGTGGTTGCACCGTTACCTGCAACTTCCAGTTTCTCGAAGTTGCCGCCAGAAGCGTCGGTGATTTTGACGGTCTGGGTGCTCTTGTCGACGAACACGTCATCGCTTGGCGCTGGCACGGTCACAGTGCCGACGGTGTCGCCAGCCTTAACAATGATCGAGGAGCCGTTATCCAACTTCAGCGTAACGTCACTGCCCGCTTTATTGGAAAGCGTAGCGGTGTAGGTGATTTGACCACCTTCGTTGACGGCGCTTGGCGCGGTCAGCGTAACGGTGGTGGTGTTATCAGTGCCAGGGGTGTCAGTCACAGTTGTGGTGACTTTATCGGTACCCGGCACGAGGTTTTCGAAATGCTCGCCACCGGTCACGCCCTTGATAGCGGCCGTGACGGTCTGGTCGCCCTTGTACACGTCATCCGGTGCAACAACCGAAACAGAACCGCTCGACTGATTCACACCAATGGTGATGCTCTGGCCGTTATCCAACGTGACGGTCAGCGGGTTGGTGATGTTGCTCACCGGCGTGCCGTTTTTATCCACAAGGCTGGCGGTGTAGACGATGCTGCCGCCTTCGCCAACGGTAGGAGTGGCGGTCAGAACTACATCGACCTTGTCGATGGTGTCGTTGATGGTGGTGGTTGCGCCATTACCCGCAACTTCCAGTTTCTCGAAGTTGCCGCCCGTGGCGTCAGTGATCTTGACCGTTTGAGTGCTCTTGTCGATGAACACATCATCGGTAGGCGCAGGGACGGTCACGGTGCCAGCGGTATCGCCGGCCTTGATGGTGATCGAAGAGCCGTTGTCGAGTTTCAGCGTGACGTCACTGCCGGCCTTGTTGCTCAAGGTTGCGGTATAGCTGATCTGGCCGCCTTCGTTGACGGCGCTTGGCGCGGTCAGCGTGACGGTGGTGGTGTTATCAGTGCCTGGGGTGTCAGTCACAATTGTAGTGACTTTATCGGTACCCGGAGCTAGGTTTTCGAAGTGCTCGCCACCGGTCACGCCTTTAATAGTGGTGGTGACGGTTTGATCGCCTTTGTATACGTCATTCGGCGCAGCAATCGAAACGCTGCCGCTCGACTGATTGACGCCAATGGTGATGCTCTGGCCGTTATCCAACGTGACGGTAAGCGGGTTGGTGATGTTGCTCACCGGCGTGCCGTTTTTATCCACAAGGGTAGCGGTGTAGACGATGTTGCCGCCTTCGCCAACGGTAGGAGTGGCGGTCAGAACTACATCGACCTTGTCGATGGTGTCGTTGATCGTGGTGGTTGCACTGTTACCTGCAACTTCCAGTTTTTCGAAGTTGCCGCCAGTGGCGTCAGTGATCTTGACCGTTTGAGTGCTCTTATCGATAAACACGTCATCGGTAGGCGCAGGGACGGTCACGGTGCCAACGGTATCGCCGGCTTTGATGGTGATCGAAGATCCGTTGTCCAGCTTCAGAGTGACGTCACTGCCGGCCTTGTTGCTCAAGGTCGCGGTGTAGGTGATCTGTCCACCTTCGTTGACGGCGCTTGGCGCGGTCAGCGTAACGGTAGTGGTGTTATCAGTGCCAGGGGTGTCAGTCACAGTTGTGGTGACTTTATCGGTACCCGGAACTAGGTTTTCGAAGTGCTCGCCACCGGTCACGCCTTTAATAGTGGTGGTGACGGTTTGATCGCCTTTGTATACGTCATTCGGCGCAGCAATCGAAACGCTGCCGCTCGACTGATTGACGCCAATGGTGATGCTCTGGCCGTTATCCAACGTGACGGTAAGCGGGTTGGTGATGTTGCTCACCGGCGTGCCGTTTTTATCCACAAGGGTAGCGGTGTAGACGATGTTGCCGCCTTCGCCAACGGTAGGAGTGGCGGTCAGGACGACGTCAACTTTGTCGATGGTGTCGTTGATCGTGGTGGTCGCACCGTTGCCTGCAACTTCCAGTTTTTCGAAGTTGCCGCCAGTGGCGTCAGTGATCTTGACCGTTTGAGTGCTCTTATCGATAAACACGTCATCGGTAGGCGCAGGGACGGTCACGGTGCCAACGGTATCGCCGGCTTTGATGGTGATCGAAGATCCGTTGTCCAGCTTCAGAGTGACGTCACTGCCGGCCTTGTTGCTCAAGGTCGCGGTGTAGGTGATCTGTCCACCTTCGTTGACGGCGCTTGGCGCGGTCAGCGTAACGGTAGTGGTGTTATCAGTGCCAGGGGTGTCAGTCACAGTTGTGGTGACTTTATCGGTACCCGGAACTAGGTTTTCGAAGTGCTCGCCACCGGTCACGCCTTTAATAGTGGTGGTGACGGTTTGATCGCCTTTGTATACGTCATCCGGAGCCACAACCGAAACAGAACCACTCGACTGGTTCACACCAATGGTGATGCTCTGCCCGTTATCCAAGGTGACAGTCAGCGGGTTGGTGATGTTAGTCACCTGCGCGCCGTTCTTATCCACAAGGCTGGCGGTGTAGACGATATTGCCGCCTTCGCCGACGGTAGGAGTGGCGGTCAGAACTACATCGACCTTGTCGATGGTGTCGTTGATCGTGGTGGTCGCACCGTTGCCTGCAACTTCCAGCTTCTCGAAATTACCGCCAGTGGTCTCGGTGATCTGAACCGTCTGAGTGCTCTTATCGATAAACACGTCATCGGTCGGAGCAGGCACGGTCACCGTGCCAACGGTGTCGCCAGCCTTGATGGTAATGCTCGAACCGTTATCCAACTTCAGGGTGACGTCGCTGCCTGCTTTGTTGGAAAGCGTGGCGGTGTAGGTAATCTGACCACCTTCGTTCGCTTCAGCCGGAGCCGTCAGCGTCACTGTGGTGGCGTTGTCAGTGCCGGGAGTATCAGTAACGGTGGTATTGACCGGCGTGGTACCCGGCACCAGATTTTCAAAATGCTCGCCACCGGTCACGCCTTTGATGGCGGTGGTGACGGTTTGATCGCCTTTGTATACGTCATTCGGCGCAGCAATCGAAACGCTGCCGCTCGACTGATTGACGCCAATGGTGATGCTCTGGCCATTATCCAACGTGACGGTCAGCGGGTTGGTGATGTTGGTCACCGGCGTACCGTTCTTATCCACAAGGCTGGCGGTGTAGACGATGTTGCCGCCTTCGCCAACGGTAGGAGTGGCGGTCAGGACGACGTCAACTTTGTCGATGGTGTCGTTGATCGTGGTGGTCGCACCGTTGCCTGCAACTTCCAGTTTTTCGAAGTTGCCGCCAGTGGCGTCAGTGATCTTGACCGTTTGAGTGCTCTTATCGATAAACACGTCATCGGTAGGCGCAGGGACGGTCACGGTGCCAACGGTATCGCCGGCTTTGATGGTGATCGAAGATCCGTTGTCCAGCTTCAGAGTGACGTCACTGCCGGCCTTGTTGCTCAAGGTCGCGGTGTAGGTGATCTGTCCACCTTCGTTGACGGCGCTTGGCGCGGTCAGCGTAACGGTAGTGGTGTTATCAGTGCCAGGGGTGTCAGTCACAGTTGTGGTGACTTTATCGGTACCCGGAACTAGGTTTTCGAAGTGCTCGCCACCGGTCACGCCTTTAATAGTGGTGGTGACGGTTTGATCGCCTTTGTATACGTCATCCGGAGCCACAACCGAAACAGAACCACTCGACTGGTTCACACCAATGGTGATGCTCTGCCCGTTATCCAAGGTGACAGTCAGCGGGTTGGTGATGTTAGTCACCTGCGCGCCGTTCTTATCCACAAGGCTGGCGGTGTAGACGATATTGCCGCCTTCGCCGACGGTAGGAGTGGCGGTCAGAACTACATCGACCTTGTCGATGGTGTCGTTGATCGTGGTGGTCGCACCGTTGCCTGCAACTTCCAGCTTCTCGAAATTACCGCCAGTGGTCTCGGTGATCTGAACCGTCTGAGTGCTCTTATCGATAAACACGTCATCGGTCGGAGCAGGCACGGTCACCGTGCCAACGGTGTCGCCAGCCTTGATGGTAATGCTCGAACCGTTATCCAACTTCAGCGTAACGTCACTGCCGGCTTTGTTGGAAAGCGTGGCGGTGTAGGTGATTTGACCACCTTCACTAACGGCGCTTGGTGCAGTCAGCGTAACGGTCGTGGTGTTATCGGTACCCGGCGTATCGGTAACGGTCGTGTTGACCGGAGCAGTACCCGGCACCAGGTGTTCGAAATGCTCGCCACCGGTCACGCCCTTGATAGCGGCCGTGACGGTCTGGTCGCCCTTGTACACATCATCCGGTGCAACAACCGAAACGCTACCGCTTGATTGGTTCGCACCAATGGTAATGCTCTGGCCATTATCCAAAGTGACGGTCAGCGGATTGGTGATGTTATTCACCGGCGCGCCGTTTTTATCCACAAGGCTGGCGGTATAGACGATGTTGCCGCCTTCGCCGACGGTAGGAGTGGCGGTCAGGACGACGTCAACTTTGTCGATGGTGTCGTTAATTGTCGTCGTCGCACCGTTACCCGCAACTTCCAGTTTTTCGAAGTTGCCACCAGTGGTCTCGGTGATCTGAACAGTCTGGCTGCTCTTATCGATAAACACGTCATCGGTAGGTGCAGGCACAGTCACGGTGCCGACGGTGTCGCCAGCCTTAACAATGATCGAGGAGCCGTTATCCAACTTCAGGGTGACGTCACTGCCGGCTTTATTAGAGAGCGTCGCGGTGTACGTAATTTGACCGCCTTCGTTCGCTTCAGCCGGAGCCGTCAGCGTCACTGTGGTGGTGTTATCAGTGCCAGGGGTGTCAGTCACAGTTGTGGTGACTTTATCGGTACCCGGAACTAGGTTTTCGAAATGCTCGCCACCGGTCACGCCATTGATAGCAGCGGTGACGGTTTGATCGCCTTTGTAGACATCATCCGGCGCAACAACCGAAACAGAACCGCTCGATTGGTTTACACCAATGGTGATGCTCTGGCCGTTATCCAACGTCACGGTCAGCGGATTGGTGATGTTATTCACCGGCGTACCGTTCTTATCCACAAGGCTGGCGGTGTAGATGATGCTGCCGCCTTCGCCAACGGTAGGAGTGGCGGTCAAAACCACATCGACCTTATCGATGGTGTCGTTAATTGTCGTCGTCGCACCGTTACCCGCAACTTCCAGTTTTTCGAAGTTGCCGCCAGTGGTTTCAGTGATCTGAACTGTCTGAGTGCTCTTATCGATAAACACGTCATCGGTCGGAGCAGGCACGGTCACCGTGCCAACGGTGTCGCCAGCCTTGATGGTGATGCTCGAACCGTTGTCCAACTTCAGCGTAACGTCACTGCCGGCTTTGTTGGAAAGCGTGGCGGTGTAGGTGATTTGACCACCTTCACTAACGGCGCTTGGTGCAGTCAACGTAACGGTCGTGGTGTTATCGGTACCCGGCGTATCGGTAACGGTCGTGTTGACCGGAGCAGTACCCGGCACGAGGTTTTCGAAGTGCTCGCCACCGGTCACGCCCTTGATAGCGGCCGTGACGGTCTGGTCGCCCTTGTACACGTCATCCGGTGCAACAACCGAAACAGAACCGCTCGATTGGTTTACCCCAATGGTGATGCTCTCGCCGTTATCCAACGTCACGGTCAGCGGATTGGTGATGTTATTCACCGGCGTGCCGTTTTTATCCACAAGGCTGGCGGTGTAGACGATATTGCCGCCCTCGCCAACGGTAGGAGTGGCGGTCAGGACTACGTCAACTTTGTCGATGGTGTCGTTGATCGTGGTGGTTGCGCCGTTGCCTGCAACTTCCAGTTTTTCGAAGTTGCCGCCCGTGGCGTCAGTGATCTGAACGGTTTGAGTGCTCTTATCGATAAATACATCATCGCTAGGCGCAGGCACCGTCACAGTGCCGACGGTCTCGCCAGCCTTGATGGTGATCGAAGAGCCGTTGTCCAGCTTCAGAGTGACGTCACTGCCGGCCTTGTTGCTCAAAGTTGCGGTGTAGCTGATCTCGCCGCCTTCGTTAACCGCGCTTGGTGCAGTCAGCGTAACGGTGGTGGTGTTATCGGTACCCGGCGTATCGGTAACGGTGGTATTGACCGGCGTGGTGCCCGGCACTAGGTTTTCGAAGTGCTCACCGCCAGTGACAGTCTGAATGGCAGTGGTGACGGTCTGGTCGCCTTTGTAAACATCATCCGGTGCCACGGCGGTGACCGTGCCGCTCGATTGGTTTACCCCGATGGTGATGCTCTGGCCATTATCCAAAGTGACGGTCAGCGGATTGGTGATGTTAGTCACCGGCGTGCCGTTTTTATCCACAAGGCTGGCGGTGTAAACGATGTTTCCGCCTTCGCCAACGGTGGTTGTGGCGGTCAGAACCACATCGACCTTGTCGATGGTGTCGTTAATTGTCGTCGTCGCACCGTTACCCGCAACTTCCAGTTTTTCGAAGTTGCCGCCAGTGGTCTCGGTGATCTGAACAGTCTGACTGCTCTTGTCGATGAACACGTCATCGGTCGGTGCGGGTACGGTCACAGTACCGACGGTGTCACCCGCTTTGATGGTGATCGACGAGCCATTATCCAGCTTCAAAGTTACGTCAGTACCGGCCTTGTTGCTCAAGGTCGCGGTGTACGTAATCTGACCACCTTCGTTCGCTTCAGCCGGAGCAGTCAGCGTCACTGTGGTGGCGTTGTCAGTGCCTGGGGTGTCAGTAACGGTCGTATTGACCGGAGCGGTACTCGGCACTAGGTTTTCGAAATGCTCGCCACCGGTCACGTCCTTGATAGCGGCCGTGACGGTTTGATCGCCTTTGTAGACGTCATCCGGCGCAACAACCGAAACACTACCGCTCGACTGGTTCACACCAATGGTGATGCTCTGCCCGTTATCCAGGGTGACGGTCAGCGGATTGGTGATGTTAGTCACCAGCGCGCCGTTTTTATCCACAAGGCTGGCGGTATAAACGATATTGCCGCCTTCGCCAACGGTGGTTGTGGCGGTCAGAACCACATCGACCTTGTCGATGGTGTCGTTAATTGTCGTCGTCGCACCGTTACCCGCAACTTCCAGTTTTTCGAAGTTGCCGCCAGTGGTCTCGGTGATCTGAACGGCCTGGCTGCTCTTATCGATAAACACGTCATCGGTAGGTGCAGGCACCGTCACAGTGCCAACGGTATCGCCGGCCTTGATGGTGATGCTCGAACCGTTGTCCAACTTCAGCGTGACGTCGCTGCCGGCTTTATTAGAAAGCGTAGCGGTGTAGGTGATCTGACCACCTTCGTTCGCCTCGGCCGGAGCTGTCAGCGTGACGGTCGTAGTGTCGATGGAGTCGGTAATGGTGGTAACCGCTGGCGTCGTACTCGGCACCAGGTTTTCAAAGTTGCCGCCGGTTGCGCCAGTAATGGTGGTGCTGATGGTGCTGCCGTTGACGTAGACATCGTTCGGCGGCGTGTCGACGACCACGCTGCCTACCGACTCGCCCGCCTTGATGGTGATCACCGAGCCATTGCTCAAGGTGACGTTCACCGGCGTCTGCGCAGGGTTGGTCAAGGTCGCGGTGTAGGTGATCTGGCCGCCTTCGGTCACGGCCGTGTCGGCTGTCAGCGTAACGGCGGTGGCGTCGACCGAATCAGTGATGGTCGTAACGGCAGGCGTTGTGCTCGGTACCAAGTTTTCAAAGTCGCCGCCGGTGGCACCGGTGATCGTGGTGCTGACAGTCGAACCGTTAACGTAGACATCGTTGGCCGGGGTATCGACCACAACGGTGCCCACGGACTCGCCGGCCTTGATAGTAATCACCGAGCCATTGCTCAGGGTGACGTTCACCGGCGTCTGCGCTGGGTTGGTCAGGGTCGCGGTGTAGGTGATCTGGCCACCTTCGGTCACAGTCGAACCGGCCGTCAGCGTGACGGCGGTGGTATCGACCGAATCATTGATGGTCGTAACGGCAGGCGTTGTGCTCGGTACCAGGTTTTCAAAGTTGCCGCCGCTGGCACCGGTGATCGTGGTGCTGACGGTCGAACCGTTAACGTAGACATCGTTGGCAGGGGTATCGACCACCACGGTGCCCACGGACTCGCCGGCCTTGATAGTGATCACCGAGCCATTGCTCAAGGTGACGTTCACCGGCGTCTGCGCAGGGTCGGTCAGGGTAGCGGTGTAGGTGATCTGACCGCCTTCGGTCACAGTCGAACCCGCCGTCAGCGTGACGGTGGTGGTATCAACCGAATCGGTAATCGTAGTGACCGCAGGCGTGGTGCTCGGCACCAGGTTTTCAAAGTTGCCGCCGGTTGCGCCGGTAATAGTGGTGCTGACAGTCGACCCATTAACGTAGACGTCGTTGGCCGGAGTATCGACCACGACCGTACCCGTCGACTCGCCGGCTTTGATAGTGATCACCGAGCCATTGCTCAAAGTGACGTTCACCGGCGTCTGCGCCGGGTTGGTCAAGGTCGCGGTGTAAGTAATCTGCCCGCCTTCGGTCACGCTCGAACCGGCCGTCAAGGTCACGGTGGTGGTGTCGAGGGTATCGGTAATCTGTGTCACGGCCGGGTTAGGGTCGAGGGTCAGCACCAGGTTGTTGCCGCCGGTGGTGCCGGTGACGTTGACGCTGATCTGGCTGGCGTCGATGTACGGGCTGTCATTAGGTGCCAGGGGCACGTTGACGGTGCCGGTCAGTTGGCCGGACGGGATGGTGATCACCGCGCCGTTGGACAGGGTGACGGTCAGGTCGCTGGTGCCGGGTTGGGTCACGGTGGCGGTGTAGGTCAGCACGCCTCCGGCTTCGGTGATGCTGGGCGTGGCGCTCAGGCTCAGGGTCGCAGGCTGCAGCGCCAGGTTGCCGTTGCCGGTAGAAGCCTGGGCACCCGTAAAGGTGTTCAGGGTTGACGTGCCCTGGCCGATAGGGGCGGTGGGAAAGCCAATGGTCGGATCGACACGGCCGGCGGTCGCGTCCAGCACTACAAAGCTGTGGCCCCCGCCTGCGGCGCCATTACCGGCAGCGGTTGCGCCAGCGGCCGTGGCTTCCAGGTCGGTGGTCGGGTCGGCGCCGGCGGCGATGGCTTGTTGCAGTTCGGCTACCGATGGCGCGGCCTGTTCGGTGGCGGCGGCCAGGTCGGCAGTGGAGTCCGGCATGTCGGCGCTCCACTGGGTGTCGCGGCCCAGGTCCAGGGTGCGCCCATCAGCCAGTTCCAGGCTCACCGAGCCCGACAGGCCCGTGTCAATCTGGTCGCCCGCGAACAGGCGATCACCCTCAACCAGGACACGGCGCGTGCCTTCCGGAGAAATAACGAACACTTGACCAACAATGCTTTTGACGATGGCAACAACATTGCTCATTAAATATTTCTCCGGCGATCCGTTTCTGATGATTTCCATGTGGCCACTAAAGAGTAGGGCCAAACTGGAGGGGGCGTAGTCTAGATAGTTACTGGCGTCAAATATTTGGCTAGAATTTTTAGTTATCTAGTTTCTGCCAAACTATTGACCTTATGGCCGCCATCCTAAACAATCGCCTCCGTAATGTCACATTGATATTTATGCGGCGAACCGTCCTACATGTGTGAAGCAGTTCCGCTTTTTGAACTTTCCGACGTACGGTCATTACGGTAGCCATTATCCGACGCGGCGGCGCCAATCGCTGTGATTTGAGACAAGAAGTCCTGGGGAATTTTTTAATGCGTCTGCACCTGCTTAAGGCAATACCGTTCGTTCTCGCCGCCAGTTTTGTCCAAGCCCAAACATTGCCCCAAGCCATGCAGCAGGCGCTGGATGTGCACCCTGAGATTCAGGCAGGTGTGAACAGCCGTATCGCCGCCGATTACCAGCTGCGTGCGGCGCAGGGCGGGTATCTGCCGCGTGTCGATTTGAATGCCGGCTATGGCCGTGCAGGCACCGATAACGCCTCCACCCGCCTCGCCAATGGCACAGGCGGCAACCACTGGGAAACCCTCAATCGCGGCGAGTCCAGCCTGCGCCTGCAACAAATGATTTTTGACGGTTTCGCCACCTCCAGCGAAGTCGGGCGTCAACAAGCCAACGTCAACGCCCGTGCCTACTCCCTGCTCGGTACATCCGAGCGCACCGCGTTGACCGTTGCCCAGGTCTACCTGGAAGTGTTGACCCGTCGCGAGTTCGTGCGCCTGGCCGAAGACAACCTGCGCAACCACGAACGCATTTACGATCAGATCAAGCTGCGCACCCAGCGCGGCGTCGGTAACGGCGCCGACCAGGACCAGGCCGAAGCGCGTCTGGCCCAGGCCCGCAACAACCTGATCACCGAGCAGACCAACCTGGCGGATGCGCAAACCAACTACCTCAGCGCCGTTGGTCAAATGCCCGACCAGCTTGAGCGCCCGGCGCCGTTCATGGCCATGCTCCCGGCCGACCTGAATGAAGCGCGTCGCCAGATGCTCGACAACAGCCCGGTCCTGCGCTCGGCCGAGTCGGACATCTCTGCCGCCGAGGAGCAGTATGCCGCCGCCAAGTCCAGCTTCTACCCGCGCTTTGATGCTGAGCTTGGCACCAACGCCGACAACAACGTCGGCGGCGACGCCAACCACAGCAACGGCTGGGAAGCCATGGTGCGCATGCGCTTCAACCTGTTTGCCGGTGGCAGCAACAAGGCCGACCTGCAATCGAAGTCGTACCAGGCCAACCAGGCCCTGGACATCCGCAACAACGCCCTGCGCCAGCTCAATGAAGAACTGGGCCTGGCCTGGAATGCCTTGAACAACGCAAACGCGCAACTGCCGGTGGCCCAGCAGTATGTGGACCACAGCTCCCGCGTGCGCACCTCCTACCAGCAACAGTTCAGCCTGGGCCAACGTACCCTGCTGGACTTGCTCGACAGCGAGAACGAATTGTTCACCGCTTCGCGTCGTCTGGAAGAGATCAAGAACATTCAGTTATTTACTCAGTACCGAATCAAGGCGACCATGGGCCAATTGCTCAAAAGCCAAGGCGTAGTCGCTCCAATGGCCTCCATCGTGCAAAACGATGTGAAGCCCAAAGTCCAGCTGCCTGGGATGAACTGAGTCACCCATAGCCCCATCTGTTAGTCGAGAGTGCACCGCGTGGAATCCGAAGTCAGTCGAGTTCATCTCAGTCATGATCCACGCACGCTGCACGACGACCCGTTACTCGACGGGTTGTTGGCACTCTGCGCCCTGCACCAGAAACCGGCCAGCGCGGCCATGCTCACCACCGGCCTGCCGCTGCCTTCGCAGCGCCTGAGTGCCGAACTGCTGTCGCGTGCCGCCGCGCGTGCCGGGCTGCAGGGCCGGCTGTTGCAACGCAAGCTCGAACAGATCCCGGCCATCGCGTTGCCGGCGCTGCTGCTGCTCAAGGACGGGCGCAGTACTGTGCTGGTCGGCTGGCAGGGCGACGATGAAGCGCGGGTGCTGCTCAGCGAAAGCGACGGCGGGGAAGTGCTGATCAAGCGCGAACTGCTGGCCGCTGACTACATCGGCAAAGTCTTCTTCGCCCAACCGCAGCACAAATTCGACGTCAACCATGGCACCCTGATCCCGCGGGCGCGGTCCTGGTTTCGTGACACCCTCAAGCGCTCGCGCTGGCTCTACACCGACGCCATCGCCGCCAGTTTTTTGATCAATATCATCGCCATGGCCGCGCCGCTGTTCGTGATGAACGTGTACGACCGCGTGGTGCCGAACCAGGCCACCGCCACCCTGTGGGTGCTGGCCGTGGGCATCTGTGGCGCGTACCTGTTCGACTTGGTGCTCAAAAGCCTGCGCAGTCTGTGCCTGGACCTGGCCGGTAAAAAAACCGACCTGATCATCTCCGCCACCTTGTTCGAGCGCATCGTCGGCATGTCGATGAAGTACCGCCCGGCGCGGGTCGGCAGCTTTGCGCAGAACATCCATGAGTTTCAGAGCCTGCGCGACTTCCTCGCCTCGCTGACCCTTACCAGTCTGATCGACCTGCCGTTCACGCTGCTGATTTTCCTGGTGATCGCCCTGCTCGGCGGCCATCTGGTATGGATTCCGGTGCTGGCGTTCCCGATTGCCCTGGGTATCGGCTACGCGCTGCAGAAGCCGTTGGTCGCGACCATGGAACGCACCATGGCCCTGGCCGCCGAGCGCCAGTCGAGCCTGATCGAGACCCTCGCCGGGCTGGATGCGGTCAAGGTCAACAACGCCGAGAGCGAACGCCAGTACGGCTGGGAACAGACCATCGGCACCTTGAGCCGGCTCGAACTGCGGGTGAAGTTGCTGTCGGGCCTGTCGATGAATATGACCCTGCTGATCCAGCAACTGGCCGGCGTGATCATGATCGTGTTCGGCGTGTACCAGATCATCGACGGCAACCTGAGCATGGGCGGCCTGATTGCCTGCTACATGCTCAGTGGCCGCGCGTTGAGCCCGCTGGCCTCGCTGTCGGGCCTGCTCACGCGCTACCAGCAAGCCAAGGTCACCATGACCTCGGTGGACCAGATGATGGAACTGCCCCAGGAGCGCAACTTCGAAGAGCGCCCCATGAGCCGCCGCACCCTGCAAGGCGCCATCGAGTGCCGGGGCCTGAACTTCACGTACCCGAACCAACAGAACGCTGCGCTGAAAAACATCAACCTGGTGATCAAGCCAGGGGAAAAAATCGGCATCATCGGTCGCAGCGGCTCGGGCAAAAGCTCCCTGGCCAAATTGATCGTCGGCCTTTACCAGCCTGACTCCGGCGCGTTGCTGGTGGACGGCGTGGACGTGCGCCAGATCGATGTCAGTGAACTGCGCCACAACATCGGCTACGTCGCCCAGGATATCCAACTGCTGGCCGGCACCCTGCGTGACAACCTGGTCAGCGGCGCACGCTACGTCGAAGACGAAATGGTGCTGCAGGCGGCGGAATTGGCCGGCGTGCACGAATTCGCGCGCCTGCACCCGCAAGGCTACGAGCTGCAAGTCGGCGAGCGTGGCCAGAACCTGTCCGGCGGCCAGCGCCAGAACGTCGCCCTGGCCCGTGCGCTGCTGCTCAACCCGCCCATCCTGCTGCTGGACGAACCCACCAGTGCCATGGACAACACCGGTGAAGAACGCTTGAAACAACGCCTGCACGCCGTGGTGCAAAACAAGACCGTGGTGTTGGTGACGCACCGTGCCTCGCTGCTCTCCCTGGTAGACCGCCTGCTGGTGGTCGACCGTGGGCAGATTCTCGCGGACGGCCCGAAAGCCGTGGTCATGGAAGCGTTGAAGAAGGGGCAGATCAGTGTTGCTTAACTCCATCAAAAACGCGGTCGGCCGCTACTTCAAAGGTTCCGACTCGCTGCACGGCCAGCCGCTGCCCGAGGTCAACAAAGCGTTGATCGAAGATGCGCCGCGAGTCATCCGCCTGACCATCTGGGCCATCATTGCCTTCTTCCTGTTCCTGGTGGTGTGGGCGGGTTTCTCCGAAATCGACGAAGTGACCCGTGGCGACGGCAAGGCGATTCCGTCGTCCAAATTGCAGAAAATCCAGAACCTGGAAGGCGGTATCGTCGCCGAGCTGTACGTCAAGGAAGGCCAGATCGTCGAGGCCGGTGCGCCGCTGATTCGCCT
This sequence comes from Pseudomonas sp. R2-7-07, assembly GCF_003852355.1. Classification (NCBI taxonomy): domain Bacteria; kingdom Pseudomonadati; phylum Pseudomonadota; class Gammaproteobacteria; order Pseudomonadales; family Pseudomonadaceae; genus Pseudomonas; species Pseudomonas sp. R2-7-07. The sequence goes on from NZ_CP027759.1 coordinate 159,223, forward strand.
GGATGACACGCGGTTCGTGTCCAACGCCGGCGAAACCGAAGCCCTGCGCCTGGCCATGCAATTGCGCGTCGAACGCCTGAGTGCGCAGGTGGATGATCGCCCACTGAACATTCCCGACGAGGTGCTCAAGGCCGCGCCCAGCCAGGCCGCCAACGAACGCTCGCTGTATGAAAGCCGTCGCCAGCAGTTGAAAGACGAAGTTGGCGGCTTGCAGGAACAACTGGTGCAGCGCCAGCAGGAATTGCGCGAGTTCACCTCCAAGCAAGGCCAGTACCGCAGCCAGCTGTCCCTGCAACGCCAGGAAATCAACATGTCCGAGCCGCTGGTGGCCCAGGGCGCGGTGTCGCCGGTGGAAGTGCTGCGCCTCAAGCGCGCCGAAATGGAGACCCGCGGCCAGCTGGACGCCACCACCCTGGCAATCCCCCGCGCCGAATCGGCGATCAAGGAAGTGCAGCGCAAGATCGACGAAACCCGTGGCAAATTCCGCAGCGAAGCCCTGACCCAACTCAACGAGGCCCGCACCGAACTGAACAAGGCCGAATCCACCGGTCGCGCCCTGGAAGACCGCGTCAGCCGTACCCTGGTCACCTCGCCGGTGCGCGGGATCGTCAAGCAGCTGCTGGTCAACACCGTCGGCGGCGTGATCCAGCCGGGCAGTGACATGGTAGAAATCGTGCCGCTGAACGACACCCTGCTGGTGGAAGCCAAGATCCGCCCGCAAGACATCGCGTTCCTGCACCCTGGGCAAGAAGCGGTGGTCAAATTCACCGCTTATGACTACACCATCTACGGTGGCCTGAAGGCCAAGCTCGAACGCATCGGCGCTGACACCATCACCGATGAAGACAAGAAAACCACCTACTACATGATCACCCTGCGCACCGACCGCAGCCACCTGGGCACCGATGAGAAGCCGCTGCTGATCATCCCCGGCATGGTCGCCTCGGTGGACATCATCACCGGCAAGAAAAGCATTCTCAGCTACCTGCTCAAGCCGATCATCAAGGCGCGGGCCGAGGCGTTGCACGAGCGCTAATCTCTATAGGCTGCTCAGGCCTCATCGGGGGCAAGCCCCCTCCCACATTTGAATGTATTCACAAATCAAGTGTGGGAGGGGGCTTGCCCCCGATGAGGCCATCAGCATCACCCAAAGCATATGGATATGCCCTAACAGTATTTAAACTTCCATTCTTAGACCTATAAATTCACTCCCCTGTCTGCCGGAAGTGAATCCAATGTCCACCATCTACCAAACCTTCGACATCCGCCCCTTCCCCGGCAGTGTCGGCGCCGAAGTCATCGGCCTGGATCTATCCCAACCCGTCAACGACCGGGAATTCGCCCGCATCCATCGCGCACACCTGGACCACCACGTCATCGTGTTCCGCGACCAACGCATCACCCCCGAACAACAGATCGCCTTCAGCCGCCGCTTTGGCGTGCTGCAAATCCATGTGCTCAAACAGTTCCTGCTGGCCAATCACCCGGAGATCCTGATCGTCTCCAACATCATCGAAAACGGCCAATCCATCGGCCTGGGCGACGCGGGCAAGTTCTGGCACTCGGACCTGTCGTACAAAGAGCTGCCCAGCCTGGGCTCGATGCTGCATGCCCAGGAACTGCCGTCCGAAGGCGGCGACACGCTGTTTGCTGACATGCACAAAGCCTGGGAGCAACTGCCCGAGCACCTGCGCAACGCCGTCGAAGGGCGCCGCGCCGCGCATTCCTATACCGCGCGTTACAGCGAGAGCAAATTCGAGGGCAACTGGCGTCCCACCCTGACCCCTGAACAGCTCGCCCAAGTGGCCGAAGTGGAGCACCCCATCGTGCGCACTCACCCTGAAAACGGCCGCAAGGCACTGTTCGTCAGCGAAGGCTTCACCACCCGCATCGTCGGCCTGCCAGAGGACGAAAGCCGCGACCTGCTGGCCCAGCTCTACGCCCACAGCGTGCTGCCGGCAAACATCTACCGGCACCAGTGGCAGCCCCATGACTTGGTGTTCTGGGACAACCGCTCGCTGATCCACCTGGCGGCCGGCTGCCCGAGCCATCTGCGCCGCAAGTTGTTCCGCACCACCATCCAGGGCGACGCGCCGTTCTGAATCGCAAAAGCCTGCTAGGATTGCGCCCAGTTCACTCCCCATCGAACACGAGTGCTTGGCATGCAACTACCCGACATGAACCTGCTGGTCGCGCTCGACGCCTTGCTCGATGAAGGCAGCGTGGTGGGCGCCGCGCGACGGATGAACCTGAGCCCGGCGGCCATGAGCCGTACCCTCACGCGTATCCGCGAGGCGGTGGGCGATCCGATCCTGGTGCGCGCCGGCCGCGGCCTGGTGCCGACGCCCAAGGCGCTTGAGCTGCAAGGCCAGGTGCGCAACGTGGTGGAGCAGGCGGCGTTGTTGTTTCGCTCGGCGGACCAGGTCGATTTGAGCACTTTGCGCCGCCGCTTCAGCGTGCGCGCCAATGACTTTTTCATCGGTGTGTATGGCGGTCGGCTGTTCGACACCCTGCAACGCGCGGCGCCGTTCTGCGAACTGCGCTTCGTGCCCGAAGGCGACACCGACGATGAAGCGCTGCGCGAAGGGCGGTTGGACCTGCGGGTGAGCAATACCATGCCGGCCGGGCCTGAAGTGAAGGTGCAGAACCTGTTCTCGACCACGTTTGTCGGCCTGGCCCGGGAAGATCACCCGCTGTTCGACGAAGAGATCACCGCCGCTCGGTTTGCCAGCTATTCCCACATCAGCATTTCGCGACGCGGCATCGCCCGTGGGCCTATCGATACCGCCTTGAATGCCCAGGGCCTGGAGCGTCACGTGGCAATGATCGCTCCCGGCTTTCACGGCGCGATGTTCATGCTGCCCGACTCCGACCTGCTGCTGCCGGTGCCCAAAGAAGCCCTCCTGAGCGCCCGGCGGCTGAAGCTGCCGCTGCGCTCGTTCGCCCTGCCGATTTCGCTGCCGACCCTGGTATTGGCGCAATCCTGGCACCCGCGTTTCGACAAAGACCCGGCGCACAAATGGCTGCGCGAGACCATGCGCGAGAGCTGCCACGCCACCTGGCTGGAAGCCCAGCCGGGCTGAAATCAAATGTGGGAGGGGGCAAGCCCTAATGCCAGTCAGTTAAGGCGACACCGAACCTGTGGCGAGGGAGCTTGCTCCCGCTGGACTGCGCAGCAGTCCCATTGTTTGGGGCCGCTTCGCGCCCCAGCGGGAGCAAGCTCCCTCGCCACAAGTTAGTTCTCGCTCCTGCTACTTCTTAACTGACCGGCATTAGGGCAAGCCCCCTCCCACATTAAAAGCCCTGCATTACCCGGTGGATTGCGCCTGGCGCACTTATAACCTGCCAACAAGTCACTTTTTGTCATGCATTTGCCTGATTAAACTACTCGGGTATTTCCATTCCGAGTTACCTGTCCATGACTTCCCTCGCTGCCCCCGCCTTCGAGGCCGCAGCCAAACCCACTGCGCCCAGCCCTCCGGTGTTCGGCCCGCGCATCATCATCGGCCTGGTCGGCGTGTTGCTGGCGGTGCTGGTGTCTGGCCTCAATGAGATGGTGGCCAAGGTCGCCCTCGCCGATATCCGGGGTGCGCTGTACATCGGCTTTGACGAAGGCACCTGGCTGGTCGCGGCGTACACCGCCACTTCCGTCGCAGCCATGGCATTCGCGCCGTGGTGCGCGGTAACGCTCTCCCTGCGCCGTTTCACCCTGGGCGCCATCGGCGTGTTCACGCTGCTCGGCATCCTGTGCCCGTTTGCACCGAACTACGAAAGCCTGTTGCTGCTGCGCACCGTGCAAGGCCTGGCCGGTGGCGCGTTGCCGCCGATGCTGATGACCGTGGCGCTGCGTTTCCTGCCCGCCAACGTCAAATTGTACGGGTTGGCCGGCTATGCACTGACCGCCACTTTCGGCCCGAGCCTGGGCACGCCATTGGCGGCGCTGTGGACCGAATACGTCGGCTGGCAATGGGCGTTCTGGCAGATCGTCGGGCCGTGCCTGTTGGCGATGGCCGCCGTGGCCTACGGCTTGCCGCAGGATCCGCTGCGCCTGGAACGCTTCAAACAGTTCAACTGGCGTGGTCTGCTGTTGGGTTTTCCGGCGATCTGCATGCTGGTGATCGGCCTGTTGCAAGGCAATCGCCTGGACTGGTTCGAGTCGGGCCTGATCACCTTTTTGCTCAGTGGCGGCGCGCTGCTGCTGGTGCTGTTCATGCTCAACGAATGGTCGCAGCCGCTGCCATTCTTCAAGCTGCAGATGCTCGGCCTGCGCAACTTGTCGTTCGCCTTGATCGTACTGGCCGGGGTGTTGATGGTGCTGACCTCGGTGATCATCATCCCCTCGAGTTTTCTCGCCCAGGTCCAGGGCTACCGGCCGCTGCAAACCGCGCCGGTGATGCTGCTGATGGCGCTGCCGCAGTTGATCGCGCTGCCGCTGGTGGCGGCGCTGTGCAATCTGCGCTGGATCGATTGCCGCTGGGTGCTGGGCATGGGGCTGGGCATGTTGGCGTTGTGCTGCATCGGCAGTTCGCACCTGACCTCGGCGTGGATCCGCGATGACTTTTATGGCTGGTACCTGCTGCAGATCTTTGGTCAACCGATGGCGGTTCTGCCGTTGCTGATGCTGTCCACCGGCAGCATTCAACCTATCGAAGGGCCGTTCGCCTCGGCGTGGTTCAACACCGTCAAGGGTCTGTCCGCCGTGATCGCCACGGCGGTGCTGGATACGCTGACCACCCAGCGCGGGCATTTCCACTCGACCATGCTGGTGGACCGCCTGGGCAACTCGCCCCTGGCCGACGGCGACGCGCCGGGCCTGGCGCACCGCCTGCACGAGCAGACCGTGGTGCTCACCTCTTCGGATCTGTATGTCGTCATGGCCGGTGTCGCGGTGGCGTTGATCCTGCTGATTTTCTGGATGCCCACGCGGATTTTTCCGCCTCGCGCACCGACCTGACCCCAAGGATTTCTCATGAAACGCAAAGACAAAATTGCCGTCTCCGTCATCGCCGTATTTGCCGTGGGCGTGCTGGTGTATCTGGTTGCGCCGGGCATCCTGGGCAGCCAGCGCCAGACCACCAACGACGCCTTCGTCGCCGCCGATTTCACCCTGGTTGCACCCCGCGTTGCCGGGTTCATCAAGGACGTGCTGGTGGAAGACAACCAGCGCGTCAAAGCCGGCCAACTGTTGGCGCTGATCGACGACCGTGACTTTCGCGCTGCCGCCCAGGCCGCCGACGCCGACACCCTGGTCGCCCAGGCCCAACTGAAAAACGCCACCGCGACCCTTGAACGCCAAAGCTCGGTGATCGCCCAGGCCCAAGCCACCGTGGCGGCCGATCGCGCCGAAGTGGCGTTTGCCGAACACGAACTGAACCGCTACAACCACCTCGCCGGCGTCGGCGCGGGCACCGTGCAGAACGCCCAGCAAGCCAAGACCCGCATCGACCAGGCCACTGCGCGCCTGGCCAAATCCACGGCGGTGCTGGCAGCCGAACGCAAGCAAGTGGAAATTCTCACCGCCCAGCGTGACGCTGCCGAAGGCGGTCTCAAGCGTGCACAGGCCGCGCTGGAAATGGCCAGTTATCAGCTGTCCTACACCCGCATCGTCGCGCCGGTGGACGGCATGGTCGGTGAGCGTGCGGTACGGGTGGGCGCCTATGTCACGCCGGGCAGCAAAATCCTTGCCGTGGTGCCGCTGGCCCAAGCCTATGTCGTGGCCAATTTCCAGGAGACGCAACTGTCGCACATGCAGGCCGGCCAGGCCGTGCAGGTGCGGGTCGACAGCCTCGATGGCGAGTTGCTCAACGGCCATCTGGAAAGCCTGGCGCCTGCCACGGGGGTGACCTTTGCCTCGGTCAAGCCGGACAATGCCACCGGTAACTTCACCAAGGTGGTGCAGCGTATTCCGGTGAAGATTGTGCTTGAGCCAAACCAACCGCTGACCGAACGCTTGCGCGTAGGGATGTCGGTGGAAGCCAGCGTCGACACCCACGCCGCCGCGCAACAACATGAGGTGGCCCAGCAATGAGACATCTCGCCTGGCTCACCCTGAGCCTGATCAGTTTGAGCGCTTGCACCGTCGGCCCGGATTTCCAGCGGCCGCAGGGTCCGTCTGTGGCCCAATGGACTGAGCCCCAGGGGCGTCAGGCGGCCAGTCGCGCCACCAGTGACCCGTTGCAAGAGCGCTGGTGGGACGTATTCCACGACGAGCAACTGTCGGCCCTCACACGCCGCGCCCTCAGCGATAACCTCGACCTGAAACTGGCCAGCAGCCGCCTGCAACAAAGTCGCGCCGTGCGCCAGGTAACCACCGCCGAGCGTTACCCCAACGTCGACGCGGGCGGCGCTTACCAGCGTAAGCGCAACAGTGGCAAAGGCTTGAACGACCCCTCCGGCGAGAACGGCCGCTCGGCGTTCAACCAATGGGACATGGGCTTTTCCGCCGCTTGGGAAGTGGACTTCTGGGGCCGGGTCAAGCGTGAGACCGAAGCCGCCGACGCCACCCTGGAAATCGCCGAAAACGACCGCCGCGCCGTGTTGCTGTCGGTGCTGGCCGAGACCGCCCAGGACTACATCCAACTGCGCGGCGTACAAAACACCCGCGCCGTCACCGAGCAGAACCTCGACGTCGCCCGCCACAGCCTCAAGCTTTCGCAACTGCGCCTGGCCGATGGCGTGGCGACCGACCTGGACGTGGCCGAAGCCGCCGCCCAGGTCGCCGCCATCGAAGCGCGCCTGCCGGATTTGCAGCAGCGCCAGGACCAGTTGATCAACGCCCTGAGCCTGCTGATGGGCGAGCCTCCGCAAGCCCTGCACGCGCAACTGTCCAAGGACGCCGCCGTGCCGCAGACCCAGCGCCAGGTCGCTATCGGCCTGCCGTCGGAACTGGCCGAGCGCCGCCCGGACATCCGTCAGGCCGAAGCCCGCTTGCACGCTGCCACCGCCAGCATCGGCGTGGCCAAGGGCGATTTCTACCCGCGCATCACCCTGTCCGGCAGCCTCGGCTCCCAGGCCATGCAGCTCTCGGATCTCGGCTCCTGGGGCTCACGCGCCTTTGCCTTCGGCCCGCAGTTCAGCCTGCCGCTGTTCAACGGCGGGCGCCTGCAAGGCATGGTGAATCTGCGCGAAGCCCAGCAACAGGAAGCGGCGCTGGCCTACCAGCAAACCGTGCTGCGCGCCTGGCATGAAATCGACGACCAGTTGACCCGCTACAACGCCAGCCAACTGCGCCGCGACAGCCTCGCCGAAGCCGTGCGCCAGAACCAGATCGCCCTGACCACCGCACAACACCAGTACGTCGAAGGCGTGGCGGATTTCGTCAACGTGCTCACCGTGCAAAGCGCGCTGCTGGCGACCCAGGAACAGTGGGTGGAAAGCTCTACCGGTGTGTCGCTGGCGATGGTGGGCTTGTACAAAGCGTTGGGTGGCGGCTGGGAGTCGGTGTATCCGTTGCACGCCGTTCACTGATGACTGTGGGAAGTCGGGTATACCAACAACACCTACGTCTCGCAGCGCACCAGTAATTTGGATTGCTACTACGACGAAGGGCGAAAGGCTGTGTCGAGCGTGACCTGCGACTGGTAATTACGTATTTACGTGCGCATTAACATGAACGTGACGTCGTCTTCGGCTATGCACCCGTCAAGGGTGCGTTCCATGATGGCCTTGAATTGGTCCTCGGCTGAGAGTTCGGCCCAGAATCCATCTGTCGCCATGATCCATAGGGTGTCTTGGGCAATCTGCACGGATTGAATGTGAGGCTCGTGGGCCCGCCGGTGGCTCATGCAGTTGAGCAGTGTTTTACGAGCTGGGGAGTTGGCGATGAATGAATGGCTCAGGTCGCCTTTCCAGTTTGGACCGCAGTGAGGTGAACTCACCCAGTTAAGGCATTGCGATTTCTCCAGATGACCCAGGCAGCAATCACCTGCGTGAATGGAGATAGCTGTGTGACCGACTACCAGCAATACAAGGTAGCTGGTGGACGCCAATGGAAAGTCTGGACAAATGTTTGAATGCACTTCGTCGAGGGAAGTAAGCACTAGCGTCAGGGCGTGTTCAGGACAAGACACCACAACGGGTTGCGCATGGCGAAAACACTCAAGCAGGTGGTGACTCAAAGCGCTTGCCAATTCGCCACTCTTTGGTTTTGAAGTGCCGTCGGCAATCACGTAGAGGTATGCGCCAGCATTGTGTGCCGAGCCGCTGACATCGCGGTTCTCTATCCTATCGGTTCCTTGTCGACTCAAGCTCAATTGCAGAATCAAGCGGTTGCTCCGAATCCAATCAACGCGGTCAGTCGTTCGTGAATCAACGCCGCACGAGCTGGATCCTGGGCGGTGCTTTGGATCACGTCCTCAAATGCGGGTAACGCAAGCAGTGCCGTAAATTGTTCGCTCACGAAATGCCGCAGTTCGTGAGGCGCTAGTTTCACTTCTTCGATGAGTTCTTCCCTGCCATCCAGCAGGGCGATGATGTCCTCAATGTCGTTGGACATCAGTACATCACCATGACCGCGCCCCTGATAAGCCTGCAATTTGGCTGCGAGGAACCAAGGTGCGGCGAACACTCTGATCCGCGTTCCGTTGGGCAGGGTGTAGCCAATCGCGCGTTCTAACCCGCCCACGAACCAAGTATTGGCGAAGCCTAGGACGCTCTCCTGCGTCGGCATGAAGTCGACTTTCAACTGGCCCAGTCGTAAACGGCAGGTTACCGAGTCTTGGCCAGTATTTTTGAAACCTCGAGGTTTGAGTTTTTCTTCCAGCCGATACCAATCAGCGGTGCCTGTCAGATGAATGACCAGGTCCACATCATCGGTACCGCGAATCGACTCCAATGTGTATTCATCAGTGATAAGCAAGACAGTGGTGCATCCACCGACAAAGGCAACTTGCTCGCATAACTCTTCGCCCAAGGCCTCGGCAACCTCCTCCAGCATTTGCAGCATCATTGTTCGGTTGGACGTCACAGTATCCACTCCCGCAGCATGGCGTCGGCGACTTTGGTCTCACGCGGTCCGCCGATGCGGATGGCATCAACGAGGGCCAGGAAATGGTAGAGAAGCTCGTCTTTCTTCACGGCGCCGGGAACGGTTTTGTACAACGGTGTAATTGCCTGCCCTTTGCTTTTTCCGTAGGCATCTGGCCAGACGGGAATAAGGTCGCCCCCGCTCATCACTTTGCCTGCCAATACCGGTGCGGCAAAGGCCGTTGGAATGCCTCGGACGATAGCGCCAAGCTTAACCGGAAAAATATAGCGAATGCTGTGCGTAACTAAATCGAGCAGCGCTGTGCTTCTTACCAGCGGGATTCCATCGATGTGCCTTGTATAAATCAAGCCGATTTCCCTGCAACGATTCAGGGAGGAAGACACTTCGGTTTTGCTCAGACCCAACGCTGAGGACAGAGCTCTCACAGAGTAGTTTTGTGAAGCGTGCTCTTCAGAATCCTCGTCTGCGTCATCCCACCCGCGCCAGTCATCCATTGTTGAAAGTTGTACGGTTTCGAAGTTTTCAATATAGGTCGGAAGACTTTGAAAACCGAGGGACGCGGTCTCTTTTTCAACAGAGAACACCCGTTTTTTTACGCGCTCCCCTTTGGCCTGTAGTTCGAGGCTGATCAGTTTGAACAGGACTACAATGTCTTGACTTTTCATATGGCCCCAAAAGTTATTGTCCTCTGTCCGCGGACAGAGGACACTTTCTTGCATAAAGCCAGCCTCCCTGTCAACGATTCTGCAAAAACACCACATACCCCCGAAACCACTCACTCCCCTGTAAATACTCCGGCGCTTGCCAGTCCCCGCCCTGAATCAGGCCGACCTTGAACGGCACGCCCAGCCGGTTCATGCGGGGCAAATACGCGGCGTAGTCGGGGATGCTGTGCCGCCCTTGATAGGTCTGTACCACCACTTCATCCACCACGCCCTTGAGCTGGGCGATGGCGGCGGGGTCGGCGTTGCTGCTCCAGTCCATCAGGCCGGTGATGCTCAAGCGCAGGTCGGCCGGCAGGCGTTGGCGCAGGTCGCGCAGGAAGGCCGCGTATTCGTGCAGGTACTGGGTACGGGCGTCGAAGTCGATCTGGATGCCGACCACCGGGTTGCCCGCCTCGCGCCAGCGTTGCACCTGGCCAAGCAGTTGGGTGTAGACCTGCTTCGGCCATCGCAGAGTATGGGCGCGGTAGACCACCCAGATGTCGCCCTGGGTAATGCGCGGCACGTTCATGCCCTGGGCGATCAGTTGCACACCGCGTTGCGGCGCGCGGCGGGTGGAGTTGATCTGGCCCTGCAGGATGTACAGGGTCTTGGCCTGCTTGAGCACCGGCTGGGGCGCGACGCCGCTCCACAGCCAGAAGGCGTCGTAGTCACGGGCGTCTACGGCGCCGAAGGCTGGGCTTGCCAGCAACAGCAGGCCCAGCCACAGGGTTTTCACCAGTAGTACTGCAGCGATTTGCCCCACTGGGTGTCGGCGAAACCGCTCTTGAGCTGGCGGAACCAGCCTTTGCGCACGCCCGGCGCCACGTCTTCGCCGCCGCAGCTGTTGTAGCCGGCCGGCGCGTAGCAATTGATCGCGCGAAACAGTGCGTAGGCCCGGTCGGTTTTGGGCGCCTTGGCATTGGCGATCACCTGCTGGTAGCCGTCCAGGCGCGAGAAGGTTTCACCTTTGAACTTCGAGGCGGTGCTGCCAAGGCTGCCGGTGGCGCGGGCTTGCTCCAGCGGCATGCCGTCCAGGCCATTGCGCAGGATAAATTCCCCCAGGCAGTTGAGGGCTTGCGGGTTTTTTGCGTCGCTTTGCAAGGTCGCGGCGGTTTGCGCGACGCTCGGGCAGGCATAGCCGGATTCGGCCTTGTCACCGTTCCACTGGAACAGCTTCAGGCTTTGCCCGCCGCTGTAGGTGTAACCCAGGCTGGTGCCGAGTTTGTCGTCAGACAGCGAGGCCTGCTTGAGGTCGTCGGCGAAGGTCGCGAACTGGCGGTGCAGCAGGTCTTTGTAGAGCAGCACGAATTGGGCGGTCTGGCGTTCAGTGGGGTCGTTGGCCTTGGCGATCTGCTGGCGCAACAGGTCGGGACCGGCCACGTTGCGCAGCAGGATGTAGCGCACCTGCCTGGCACTGATCGGCGAGTCGGCGGCGAACACCTTGGCCAGTTGGCCGCTGCGCTCGTAGTTCATCGCCAGCGCCAGCTCCAATTGGTCGCGTTGCAGCGGTTGCTTGGCCAGCGGCAGCAGTTGCAGCCACAGCGTTTCGGCGCCTTTCCAGTCTTGCTTGGCTTCCAGGGCCAGGGCGCGCAGGGTCTGCTGGCTGAAGGCGAAGTAATCCAGGTTTGGCGGCAGGCCCGTCGGCAGGTGCTTCAGGGCCGTGTCGGGTTGATGCTCGACATACAGGGCATACGCCGCTTGCAGGTAGTCGAACAAGGCCGGCTCGTTGGCGAAGGTGCTCTTTTGCTTGTCGAGGGCTTCGCGACTCAACAGGGGCGGGGTATGGGCACGCATGGCCATCAGGTCGCTGACCAGTTGCAGCATCGGGCTGTTGGCCGCCTGGTTGCTGGCCATCAGCAATTTGAGGTCGGCTTCTTCCACCAACGCGTCCACGCTCACATTGCGCTGGGCGTCGCTGGCTTCGGTGAATTGCCAGGTGAAGTCTGCGGCGAGCTTGGTCTCGTCATTCGCCAGCCAATGCACCCGGCGCAGCAGGCCACGGGCGGACGCGACGTAAGCGCCCTGCGGGTAGGTTTTCAGGTAGCCGAGAAAGCCTTCTTCGGCGTCGCTCAACGCGGCCTTGTCCACATGCTCGCGCTGGGGCACACCGTATTCGTCGAAGGCTTCGGCCTGGGCTTGGTTCAGCGAGGTGCGCGCGGCCATGTACAGCGCGGTTTCCTTCAGCCAGGGCACATCGCTGGTAGCGGCGGCGGCGAAACCGCGCTCGGCGTTACCGAAGCGGCCGCTGTAGAAGTCAGCGGCGGCCTGCAGATAAGTGCGAAACAGTTGGGCGCTGGCCGAAGGGGTCAGCTGCGCATCCACCACCTGGCCGTCCCAGTCACAGGTGGTCAGCAGCTGCAGACGTGCTTTCACCAGCAGGTCGCGCTCGGCGGGCGGCATATCGGCCTTGATCACCTGGCTGATAAACGCGGTGGCGCTGTCATCAGCGTTGCTGCGGCAGCGGCTGCCTTCGCCATCGAGAAATGCTTCGCCTGCAGTCTTGTACTCCTCACGCTTGATGCCCAGCGGCGCGAGCAGGGTGTCGAGCTCGGCGGTGCGCGAATCGTCCGCTTGGTTATCGGGTTCGTCCTCTGCGGCCGGAACCGGCACCAGGCGATACACCGGAAACGGCACCGGGCCGAAACCCTGGGCCAGGTCGTCTTCGCTCAGGGCATTCGGCGCCAGGGGTGCGGCCTTTTTGTCGGCCAGCAACAGGCGCAGGTTTACCCGGCTATCGTTGCCTGGGCTGAGAAAGGGTTGGTTGCTGCAGGGTTCGAGACTGTCACGCGACACCCGCCAGTCGGGGTAGCACGAGTCGTCGGAACTGGCCTGGGCCGTCAGGGGAATACCGGCCAGCAGGGCCAGTGCCAGAGGTGACAAAAAACCGATGCGCATGACGTGTCCTTGATCCTGGGTCCTTGGAGGACGGCAATCATAGCGTGATCCGACGCCAGCTTCGGTGAACGCTCACACAAATCACGGATTTGTCCGATTGAGGGTAGTGGCGTTTTAACCTTGCTGACATAGACTGCGTTCTTCATCAGGGAGGATCGTATGAAGCTATTGCGGCTATGGCTGTTGAGTGTTGCCTGCGTGATCGGCGTGGCGCCTGTCGCCATGGCGGACGACCCCTTGCTGGATCACCCGCCGGCGGCTGCGGCCGGCACTGATGAGGCGCGCGGCGTGTTACGGGCCCGCGACCAGGCGATGCTGGCCAGCGAGTTGTCGGGGCGCATCGTCGAACTGCCGTTCAGTGAGGGCGAGTCGTTCAAGAAGGGCGACACCCTGGCGCGTTTCGATTGCTCGGCCTACCAGGCGCAACTGAATGCCGCCCAGGCTGCCAGCCGTGGCGCCGGTGAAGAGCTGGCCCACAACAAACAGCTGGCGGCGCTCAATTCAGTCGGGCGCTTTGAAGTGGCCCGCGCCGAAGCCAAACTCAGCGAAACCCAGGCCCAGTCCCAGGTCTATCAGGTGCAGGTCAAGCGTTGCAGCGTGCTGGCGCCGTATGACGGCCAGGTGGTGCAACGCAAGGTGCAACGCTATGAAAGCGTGTCGGCCGGGGCGCCGATGCTGGAAATCGTCGACAACCGCAGCCTGGAAATCCACCTGCTGGTGCCGTCACGCTGGATGGACAAGCTCAAGCCCGGCCAGACCTTCACCTTTACCCCCGATGAAACCGGCCAGGCGTTCAGCGCCACGGTCAAACGACTCGGCGCGCGCATTGACGAGGGCAGCCAGACGCTGCTGCTGGTCGCCACTTTACCCAACGCCGCCGGGTTGATGGCAGGCATGAGTGGCACCGCACACTTTGCGCAATTGCAATGAACGCCCCGATGCCGGGCAACAGCGAGCGGGTGTTTGCGCAGTTTCTGGACCTGGAACGCCAGACCCGCGCCGCGCGCACCACCGAGCAACTGGCCTACAGCCTGGTCAATGACAGCCAGCCGCTGTTTGGCTATCGGCATGCCGCACTGTTGATCGCCGGCAAGGTGCAGGCGGTGACAGCCGTGAGTAACGTCGACCCGAATGCGCCGTTCGTGGCCTTTGTCGAGCAGGCGGTGGCGCAGTTGCACAAGCAGGCGCTGGCCCAGACCGCACGCGTAGTGCCGGCGGAGCAGTTGAGCGAGGCGGTGCGGGCGGATTGGCAAAGTCTGTCTGCCGGCCAGGTGTTCTGGTTGCCGTTGATCGACCCCCAGGGCCGAGTGTTCGGTGGCCTGTGGCTGGCGCGAGATACCCCGTGGAATCCGGCCGAGCAAGTGTTGCTGGCGCAATTGGGCGACACCTGCAGCCATGCCTGGCATGCGCTGCAGCCGCAGCGGCCGTGGCGGTTGCGCCTGACCCGCAAACGCCGGCTGATGGTGGTGGTCGCCTTGTTGCTGTTGCTGCTGATTCCGGTGCGCCAATCCGTGCTGGCGCCCGCCGAGGTGGTGCCGCTGGCCGGGCAGGTGGTGGCGGCGCCGCTGGATGGGGTGATTGCACAGTTTTTGGTCAAGCCCAACCAGGCGGTAAAAACCGGTGACCTGTTGCTGCGTTTCGAAAGCACCACTCTCACGGCCCAGGCCGACGTGTCGGCGCGTGCCCTGGGCGTGGCCGAGGCCGAGTTGAAGGCCAGCGCGCAGCGAGCTTTTGCCGATGCCGAATCGAATTCGCGTATCGACCTGCTGGCGGCCCGGGTCGAGCAAAAACGCGCCGAACGCGATTACGCCCGCGAACTGCTCAAGCGCAGCGAAGTGCGCGCCGAGCGCGACGGTATCGCCGTCTTCGCCGACGCTGAGCGCTGGACCGGCAAGCCCGTGCAAACTGGCGAGCGCCTGTTGCAGATTGCCGACCCCGACCAGGCCGAGTTGCGCATTGAGCTGGCGGTAGGCGATGCGATCGCCCTGGAACCGAACGCCCAGGTAGCGCTGTTCCTCGACAGCGACCCTTTGCATCGCCACCTGGCGACCTTGCAACGGGCAGCCTATGAAGCGCAGCCCACACCGGGTGGCCAACTGGCCTATCGCCTGGATGCGCAATTCGACGAAGCACCGCCGCGTATCGGCCTGCGCGGCACGGCGAAGCTGTTTGGCGAGCGCGCGCCGCTGGCGCTGTACCTGTTGCGGCGGCCGCTGGCAGGCCTGCGCCAGAGCGTGGGCCTCTGATGGACTTGCCCAAACTGCGTGAAGACCTGCAACTGTCCAGCGCCGGCGCGGCCCTGGACGGCTCGCCGCGCTGGACCCTGGCCGACCCGGTGCGCGGGCGCTATTTCAAACTGGGCGCCACCGCCATTCGCTTGCTGCGCCACTGGTCCCTGGGGGACCCGGAAAAAGTCCTGCAGGCCGCCAACCGCGAGCCGGGCCTGGCGTTGGGCGGCAGTGAAGTGGATGAGCTGCTGGGTTTTCTGCGCGCCCACGACCTGATCGCCGCCCTCGACCCGCAGCAGCGCGCCAGTTACCTCTACAAATCTGCCGCGCGTAAACAAAGCCTGTGGCAGGTGCTGCTGCATCAATACCTGTTTTTCCGGATTCCGCTGTGGCGACCGGATGCGTTTCTCAACCGTGCCTGGCCGCTGCTGGCGCGCTTTGGCCCTGGGCTGTTGCGCTACGGCTTGCCGATCATTTTGGCGCTTGGGGTGTTTCTGGTCGCGCGCGACTGGCAGCGCTTTGTGGCGACGTTTCCGCATCTGTTCAGCCTGGGCGGCGCCCTGGCGTTTGGCGTGGCGCTGTTCTTTGCCAAGCTGTGCCATGAATTCGGCCATGCCTTTATGGCCAAGCGCGCCGGGTGCAGGGTGCAGAGCATGGGCGTGGCATTCATGGTGTTGCTGCCGATGTTCTACACCGACGTAAGCGACGCCTGGCGGGTCAATGATCGTCGTGCGCGCTTGATGATCGGGGCAGGTGGGGTCATGGCCGAGTTGTTGCTGGCGTGCATCGCCCTGCTGGCCTGGTCGCTGCTGCCGGACGGCCCGGCGCGCACGGCAGCGTTCATGCTGGCAAGCGCCACCTGGCTGACCACCCTGGCGATCAACCTCAACCCGTTCATGCGCTTCGATGGTTACTTTCTGATCAGCGATTGGTGGGAGGTGGATAACCTGCAAGGTCGCGCCTTTGCGCTGTGTCGCTGGCGCTTGCGCGAGCTGCTGTTCGGGTATGGCGAACCGGCACCGGAGCCGTGGTCGCCGAATTTGCAACGCCGGCTATTGTGGTGGGGCTACCTGGCGTGGCTGTGGCGCGCGGCGCTGTTTTTAGGGATCGCCCTGGCGGTGTATCACCTGTTTTTCAAGCTGCTGGGGATCGTCCTGATGGGCGTGGAACTGGTGTGGTTTATCGGCCTGCCGATCTTCAAGGAGTGGCGCCAATGGTGGAGCCGACGCAGCCAGGCCCATGCGCCGCGAGTCATGCTCAGCAGCCTGGGCCTGGTGCTGTTGGTGCTCGCGCTGGTGGTGCCCTGGCGCAGCGCGGTGGAGCTGCCGACCATGCTCGAAGCCGGGCGCGCCAGTGCGCTGCATGCGCCGGTGGCGGCGCGGGTCAAGCACTTGCGGGTGGTGGACGGGCAAGTGGTGACCCAGGGCCAGGTGCTGATGGAGCTGGAATCACCGGACCTGGACGCCCGGCAAAGCATCGTGCGCCGCGAAGTGGAGATTTTGCAGTTGCAGATGCGCCGCCAGGCCGGGCGCAGTGAAACGGCAGTGGACGCCGGCATCAATGATCAGCGCCTGTCCCAGGCCCTCGCCGAATACCGTGGCCTGGCCGCCCAGCGCGAACGCCTGCTGCTGCGCGCGCCTCACGCCGGCACGGTGCGCGATGTGCTGCCGCAATTGAGCGTGGGGCGCTGGCTGTCGCCCAGGGATTCGCTGGCGCGGGTGGTGGAAGAAGGCGCCCGCCTGCGCGGTTACATCGCCGAGGCCGAGCTGTGGCGGGTGGCGCCGGGGGCAACCGGACGGTTTATCGCCGATGACCCGATGCACGCGGCCATCCCGGTGGAATTGACCGATATCGACGCCAACGGTGTGGCCTACCTGGACCAGGAGGCGCTGACCTCAGACCACCACGGGCCGATTGCCGTGCGCCGCGATGAAAACCAGCGCCCGGAGCCGGTGCAGGCGCAATACGGCGCACGCTTGAAAAGTCTGCAAGCGATTGCAACGCCCCGTCAGCCGTTGCGCGGCGTGGTGGTGCTGCAGGGGCGCAGTGAGTCGGTGCTGGGCGTGGCCTGGCGACGGGCGGCGGCGTTGGGTGTACGGGAAAGCGGGTTCTAGGAGTTGAACGCAATGTCGAACAAGCAAGACGCCCTGGCGCAGGGCCTGGCGATGCGCCCCTCACGCAGTACCGACGGGCCGTTTTTGCAGCGCCTTTACCGCTCGGCACGCGCGGATCTGCAGTGGATTGATGGCGAGCAGGCGCTGGTCGAGGAGGTGATCGCCCAGCAATTCCAGGTCCAGGAAAAGGGCCTGGACGAGCATTTCCCCGGTGCGCTGCACTATGTCATCGAAAAGCTCGACACGCCCATCGGCGCCTTGAGTGCCGACTTCGGGCCCCATGAAATCCGTGTGTTGTACCTGGCATTCATCCCCGCCGCGCGTGGCCAGGGTTTTGGCCGCGCGGTATTGCAGGGGGTGCAGCAGGCGGCCACGCAGGTGATGTGCCCGGTGAGCACGGTGGTCTGGGCGAGCAACCCCCATGCGTGCCGGCATTACCTGGCGCTGGGGTTTCGGGTGGAAGAACAGACGCCCGCCGCGCAGCGGTTGGTGTGGTACCCGTCTCAGTTGAACACAATGCAGAAATAACCCCGCTCGCTGTCGCGGCCCATGGCGGGCTCTCGAGACACAAACACCTGTTCGAGGCAGGCGTCCGCCAGCGGTAAACGGCATAAGCCGTCGACGAAATCCGTGGGTACAAGGCTTTCGAGCAGCACCCTGAAGGCCCCGCGCGGGCTGCCTGGCAAGGTGGCTTTGGGGGTTTCGGTGAGGCTTTGGACTTGGATCGGCAGCGCCGAACCGTCGGGCAGGTAAAGCACGGCGGTGCCATCAAGCAACGGTCGAAAGTGTTCCGGGGTGACCAGGTTCAACATGTGAGGCTCCATTTCAGAGATGCCGGGGCCTGCGAGCCCCGGCCAGGGGTTAATCGCGCGACGGAAAAAGCCCGTTCAAGGCAATGCTGAAATTGATCGCAAGGTAAGGGTTCATGGTGGCTAAGGCCTGGCCCTGGCCGGCGACACTGATCGTGCCTCCGGCCACGGCGGTGCTCACGCCCTGCAGAGGGACCGGCGTGGCGCCCTGCTGGTCTGAATAGATTGCGGCGCTGCCTGGCCCACCGCCGGAAGCGCCGATAAACGCGTTGGTAGCGCTGGGTACTGTCAGCGGGTTGCTGGAGGTGTTCGCCAGTTGCACCGAGGTGGTGGCGGTGAGTGGTGTCATGGCGTGGGTGTGGGCAGGCAGGTTGAGCAGGGTGGCGGTGACGGATTCCGTGCCGGAGATTTCGCCAATGACGCGCGCCGACAACCCCGCGCCGCTGCCTTGACCAATGGGCATTCGACCTTGCAGGTTAGGCAGCATGAAGCTGACGCTGCCATTTCCGCCGTAAACGACACCGAGCAGGGCGTACAGCGCCTGGTACTGGTTGACGGCAAGGGTTTGCCCGGCGCACAGGGCCCAGTCTCTGGGGGCGAAATCAAACGCAAAGGGTTGGATGGTGCCGATGAAAACTTCCATGGATCGTTCATCCTTGTGATGGCTAGACAGGGGGGAGGACGCCAATCGGTCCGGCGCCATCGCAGAGCGTAGTCGCCGTTGTTGCTTGCTGCCTGGCGGTTGCGAAACAGCGAGCGAAACCGGGGCTTTTGTCCTAGAGTGGCGCGTGTTTGCGCATGTGCGGAGTTTGCTCGGTAAACGGGCTGTGTCTGGGGAGTTGAGGTGCGACGGTCTGTGGTAGAACAAGACGACAAAGTGGCGGCATTTTCCTTAGTCAATCGCCTTGCGAGCGCCTGGGAAGGCGCCGGTTGGCTCAGCCGTTTGTGGTGGATGCCGATCCTGGCGCTTGCCATGGCCGTGCGGTTTTATGGCCTGACGGCTGCGGCGATCTGGGGCGATGAGGGCTCAAGCCTGCTGCTCAGCGAATACGCCCTGGACGACCTGTGGTTTCACGCCGCCCATGATGTGCACCCGCCGCTGTACTTTTTCATGCTGCGCGGCTGGATCGAACTGTTCGGCGACGGCATCTGGTCGATTCGCGGCATGAGTGCGATCCCCGGCGTGCTGGCGGTGGGCCTGGGCGTCTGGCTCACACGGCAACTGTCTACCCGTCGCGCTGCGGTGCTGGCGGGGGTGCTGCTGGCGCTGTTCCCCTCCGCCGTGCGCTACAGCCAGGAAGTGCGCATGTACTCGCTGCTGGCCGTGTGGTTACTGGGGGCCACGCTGGCGCTGGTGTACTGGGTGCGCCAACCCGCGCGCACGCGTTACCTGGTCGTTTATGCGCTGTTGATGGCCGCCGGTTTTTATACCCATTACTTCACTGCACTGTGCGTGCTGGTGCACTGGGCTTATCTGGGGCTGCTGTGCCCGTCCCAGGCGCCCGGCCAGCGCCTGATCCTGCGTCCGTCGTGGTGGTGCGCCAATGCGCTGGTTGTGGCGTTGTACCTGCCCTGGCTGCCGAATCTGCTTGACCTCGTGCAACACGTCGAACAGCTCAAGGTCGGCGGTGACATTGGCTGGGAAGACCCGGTCACGTTGACCTCCGTGCCGTCGATGATCTGGCAGTTCACGCTTCAGGATGAAGGCGTGGACTTCTGGCGACCGCTGTTCTGGCTGTTCCCGCTGTTGTTGATCGCCGTTGTGATAGCCACCGCCTGGCAGGATCGCGAGCGCCATCACCCGGCCCGCCTGCTGGCGCTGTTCTTCCTGTTGCCGCTACTGCTGGTGTATGCGGTGTCGTTCATCTCGCCGGTGTTTATCGAGCGCTACCTCACGGTATACGCCCTGGGCTTGCCGATCCTTGTGGCCCTGGCCATCGACCGCCTGCCCACGCGCCTGGCATGGCTGGGCGCGGCGTTGTGCGTGGTGTTTGTCGGAGTGGAGCTGCTGGGGCTGAAAAACAATGCCACGGTGGATGTGCATGATCAGTTCAACGTGCCGGTGGAGTTCGTCAACCGCAACTACCAGGAAGGCGACCGCATCGTTCTCAGCGACATGATGTGGTACCTCAGCTACGTGTATTACGACCAGACCGACGCCCAACTGCAGCTTTACACCCCGCCCAGGCCCGACGGCACGCCGACTCGGCCGAATGCCTATGGCTTCGGCACCCTGGTGGATCAGGACGGCGGGCGCATCTACCTTGACCGTCTGTCTGCCTTAGCGCCCGACACCCGCCGTGTCTGGCTGATCAGCAGCAACGAACTGCCGGATGAATTCGCGCCGATTCCGCCAGGCTGGCAAGAACTTTTGCAGCAGGACGGCGGCGGCGCGCGGGCGCGGCTATTCGTGCTGTGTGGCGGGCCAGAGCCTTCGCGGCCCGCCGGTTGCCGCTAATCACGAATTGGTATTAGGTGCATGCCAAAATAGTGGCAAATGATCGCTAGTCGGCACTGTGTTTCTCAACTACGCTCCGGCCCACAAACGGATTTTTGTCCTACAAAGTGGTGAACGGATTGCAGTATCACTTTATCTCGGGCTTGCCGCGCTCCGGCTCGACCCTGCTCTCTGCGATTTTATTGCAGAACCCGCGTTTTCACGCCGGCATGAGCAGCCCTTTAGGCACTTTGTTCAATGGTGTGCTGGCGCAGTGCAGCGCCGGCAGCGAGTTTGGCTCGGTCATCGATGCCAACACCCGTCGTCGCCTGTTGCGCGGCCTGTTTGATTCCTACTACGCCGACAAAGCCTCCATCCCGGTGGTATTCGACACCAACCGCCAGTGGTGTGCGCGCATGCCTGCGCTGCACGACCTGTTTCCCCAGGCCAAGGTCGTCGCCTGTGTGCGCAACGTCGCCTGGATCATGGACAGCCTGGAACGCCTGTATCGCGCCAATCCCTTCGAAAACACCAAGCTGTTTGGCGATGACGTCGAGCGCAACACGGTCTACAGCCGCTGTGAAACCCTGGCCCAGCGCAACCGTCTGGTCGGGTTTGCCTGGGCTGCGCTCAAGGAAGCCTATTACGGTGAGCATGCCGATTCTTTGCTGATCGTCGATTACGACTTGCTCAGCCAAGCCCCGGAGCGGGTCATGCGGCTGGTCTACGATTTTATCGGCGAGCCGTGGTTTGAGCATGACTTCGACAACCTCGCCTACGACGCGCCGGCATTCGACGAGGCGCTGGGCGTTGCCGGCTTGCACAAGGTCCAGCCCAAGGTGCGCTTGCAGTCGCGGCGCACCATCCTGCCGCCGGACTTGTTCCAGCAGTACACCGAGTTGTCGTTTTGGCAGGACGGCTCAGCCAGCGCCGCCAATGTGATTCGTATGAAGGCCAACGCCGCGATCAGTTGATCGCGGCGTTTTCATTTTTCTCAAGAACGTTTGACGCCGGGTGAGCAGCATGTGGTGGAGCAATCGCAAGTCGCGGGAAACCGAAGCAGTACGGGCACGGGTCTCGCCGATGATCATGCACCTGGAGCCGCGTATGCTGTTCGACGGCGCAGTCGCCGCCACCGTGGCTGAAGCGGCGCAACCCGACAGCCATCCCACCGCTGACGCCGCCAAGCCGCCGACGGCTGACCACCCGAGCGTGAGCAAAGACACCCACGGCCAGGCCGACGCGCCAGCCGTTTCCCCCGTAGCCGTGCCCGGTCAAACCGTGGTGTTCGTGGATGCCCGGGTCAGGGACTCCGCCAGCTTATTGCAAGGCGTGGCCCCGGGCGCCCAGGTCATCCAGCTGGATGCGAGCAAGGACGGCCTGCAGCAGATTGCCGACTACCTCGACACCCACCAGGGCGTCAGCTCGGTGCAGATCATTGCCCACGGCAACGCGGGCGATCTGTGGCTCGGTACTACCTACCTGTCGGCCGACAATGTCGCGGCCCGCAGCGCGGTGCTGGGGCAAATCGGCAAGGACATGAACGTTGGCGGCGACATCCTGATTTACGGCTGCTACACCGCCGAGGGCGAACGCGGCCTGAATTTTGTCGATTCCCTGGCGCAGTTGACCGGCCGCGACGTTGCGGCGTCGATCAACCGCACGGGCGTGGGCGGCGACTGGGACCTGGAGATCGCCACCGGCTCCATCGAAAGCGCCAACGTGCTGTCGACCAAAGCCATGAGCGATTACCAGTGGGGCCTGGCGACCTGGACCGCTACCAACAACCTCAACACCGGGGTCGGCTCGCTGCGCGCGGCCATCGCCTCGGCGCAGAACGGCGATATCGTCACGTTCAACGCCGGCCTCTCCGGCTCGACCGTGGCGCTCACGTCCGAGTTGCTGATCAACAAGAACATCACCGTCGATGGTGACCTGGACAACAACGGCACCGCGGATATCACCCTCGATGGCCAGTACCGGTCCCGCGTCGTGGAAATCGCCTCCGGCAGCACGGTAACCCTCGATGGCCTGGTCATCACCAAAGGGCTGGTGGCGGGCAACGGCGGCAACGGCGGCGCGGCAGCGGCGGGCGCGATGGGCGGCGGGATTTTCAACGCTGGCACCCTCACGCTCAACAACGTGACGGTCACCGCCAACGCCGCGTCCGGTGGTGGTGGCGGTGGTGGCGTGACGCCCGCCTATTCCGGCGGCGGTGGTGGCGGCGGCGGGGGTATCGGTGGGGGAAGCGGCGGTCATGGCGGTTCGACCGGCCCAGGCAACCTCACGTATGCCGGGGGCGCCGGCAGCGCCGGCGCTGGCGGCTACGGGGGGGGCTACTCAGTCAACGATATGGGCGGACGCGGCGGCACCAGCACTGGCGGCCTGGGTGGCAATGGCGCGTCCGGCTACAGCCACGGCGGTGACGGCGGATCGGCGACCAACGGCACGCTTTCGATTGGCGGTGGCGGTGGCGGTTCCGGCTGGGACAAGGTCGGCGGCGTCGGCGGCAATGCGTCGGGCGGTATCTACAACGCTTCAAGCGGCACCCTGAAAGTGATCGGTGCTTCGGTGATCAGCAACAACATCGCGGCCGGCGGCGGCGGTGGGGGCGGCGGCAGCGGCGGCAAGATCTTCGACGGCGGCGCCGGTGGTCGCGGTGTGGGGGCCATCTGGAACAACGGCGGGACCGTGTTGATCACCGCCGCCAACTTTGCCGCACTGAGTGGTAACGCCGCGGCCAGCGGGGCAGGCGGCCCTACGAGCGGGGGCACTGCGGGTACCTCGCCGAGCGCGCAGCCCTCGATTTACAGCAGTGGCGGCGTCCTCAATACCGCCTATGTCGAGCCCCCGACCGCGACCATCGTGCTGGCTGATAGCGCCCTGAAAATCGGCGATACCTCCCTGGTAACCATCACCTTCAGCCGGGCCGTGAGCGGTTTCACCAATGCCGACCTGGCCATCGCCAATGGCACGTTGACGGCCGTTTCCAGCGCCGACGGCGGCATTACCTGGACGGCGACGTTTACGCCCACCAATGCCATCTCGGACACCACCAACGTTATCTCCCTGGACAACACCGGCGTGGCGGCCATCTCCGACGGCGCAGTCGGCGTCGGCACCACCAATTCCGCCAACTACGTGGTCGACACGCTTCGCCCGACGGCCACGATCGCTATCACCGACACGGCACTCAAAGCCGGCGAAACCACGGCAGTGACCTTTACGTTCAGTGAAGCCGTAAGCGGTTTCACCAACGCTGACCTGACCATCGCCAACGGTACGCTGACGGCTGTCAGCAGCGGCGATGGCGGTATCACCTGGACGGCGACCTTTACCCCGACCACCGCTATCACCGACGCCACCAACCTGATCACCCTGGACAACACCGGCATTGCCGACCAGGCCGGCAACGCCGGCAGCGGCACCACCGATTCGGCCAACTACGCCATTGATACGGCTCGGCCGACCGCGACCATCGTGGTCGCCGACAATAACCTGAGCATCGGTGAAACCTCGCTGGTGACCATCACCTTCAGTGAAGCCGTGAGCGGTTTCACCAACGCCGACCTGACCCTCGCCAACGGGACGCTGTCGGCCGTCACCAGCGGCGACGGCGGCATCACCTGGACGGCCACGTTCACGCCCACCAACAGCGTCACTGATACCACCAACGTGATTACCCTGAATAACGCCGGGGTCGCAGACGCTGCCGGGAACACCGGGCAGGGCACCACCGATTCGAACAACTTCGTGGTCGACACCACGCGTCCGACCGCCACCCTCGTCGTGGCCGACACCGCGCTGGCCATCGGTGAAACCTCAACGGTCACCATCACGTTCAACAAGGCCGTCAGCGGCTTTACCAACGCGGATCTGGCTGTCGCCAACGGTACGTTGTCGGCCGTCAGCAGCAGCGACGGCGGCATCACCTGGACCGCGACGCTCACCCCGACGGCCAGCATTACCGACACCACCAACCTCATCACCCTGGATAACACCGGGGTCAGTGATGCGAATGGCAACCAGGGCCTCGGCACCACCAGCTCCAACAACTACACCATCGACACCCAGCGTCCGGCTGCATCCATCGTGATGGCCGACACGGCCCTGAAAATCGGCGACACCTCGTTGGTGACCATCACCTTCAGTGAAGCCGTGACGGGTTTCACCAATGCCGACCTGACGATTGCCAACGGCACATTGACGTCCGTCAGCAGCAGCGACGGGGGGATTACCTGGACAGCGACGTTTACCCCTGCCGCCAGCACCAGCGACACCACCAACCTGATCACCCTGAACAATACCGGCATTGCCGACCAGGCCGGCAACGCCGGCAGCGGCACCACCGATTCGGCCAATTACGCCGTCGATACCGCCCGGCCGACCGCGACCATCGTGGTCGCCGACCCGGTGTTGAGCGCCGGTGAGACCTCGTTGGTCACCGTAACCTTCAGTGAGGCCGTCAGCGGTTTCACCAATGCCGACCTGTCGATTGCCAACGGCACGTTGACGGCCGTCAGCAGCAGCGATGGCGGGATCACCTGGACCGCCACCTTCACGCCGACGCTTGGCGTCAACGACGCCACCAACCTGATTACCCTGGCCAATACCGGCGTCGCCGACCTCGCCGGCAACGCCGGGTCCGGCACCACCAACTCGGCCAACTACACGATCGACACCGTACAGCCGACAGCGACCATCGTGGTCGCGGACACCGCGTTAAGCGTCGGCGAAACGTCACTGGTCACCATCACCTTCAGCGAAGCGGTCAGCGGGTTCAGCAACGCCGACCTGGCCATCGCCAACGGTACGCTGAGCGCGGTGAGCAGCAGCGACGGCGGTATCACCTGGACGGCGACGTTCACGCCCGCCAGCGCCATTACCGATGCCAGCAACCTGATCACCCTCGACAACAGCGGTGTACAGAACGGCTCGGGCAACGTCGGCACCGGTACCACCGACTCCAACAACTACGCCATCGACACCCAGCGCCCGACCGCCAGCATTGTGCTTGCCGATACCGCCCTCGGCGTCGGCCAGACGTCGCTGGTAACGGTCACTTTCTCCGAGGCGGTCACAGGCTTTACCCTCGCTGACCTGACGGTTGCCAACGGCACCTTGAGCGCCTTGAGCAGCAGCGATGGCGGCATTACCTGGACCGCAACCTTCACGCCGACGGCCGGAATAACCGACACCAGCAACCTGATCACGCTGAACAATACCGGCATCGCCGACTCGGCCGGCAACGTCGGCAGCGGCACCACCGATTCGAACAACTACACCATCGACAGCCAGCGCCCAACAGCCACGATCGTGGTCGCCGACCCAGTGTTGAGCGCCGGTGAGACCTCGCTGGTGACCATCACCTTCAACGAGGCGGTTTCAGGTTTCGACAACAGCGACCTGAGCGTGCCCAACGGCACGCTCTCGGCGGTGAGCAGCACCGACGGCGGCATCACCTGGACGGCAACCTTCACCCCGAACTCCAGCCTGCGCGACACCACCAATCTGGTCACCCTGAACAACGCCGGGGTCGCCGACCTGGCCGGTAATGCCGGTACCGGCATCACCAACTCGGGCAACTTCACCATTGATACGGTGCAACCGACGGCAACCATCGTTATTGCTGACACCGCGTTAAGCGTCGGCGAAACCTCACTGGTTACCATCACGTTCAGCGAAGCGGTCAGCGGGTTCAGCAACGCCGACCTGGCCATCGCCAACGGTACGCTGAGCGCGGTGAGCAGCAGTGACGGCGGCATCACCTGGACGGCGACGTTCACGCCCACCAGCGCCATTACCGATGCCAGCAACCTGATCACCCTGGATAACAGCGGTGTACAGAACGGCTCGGGCAACGTCGGCAGCGGCACCACCAGCTCCAACAACTACGCCATCGACACACAGGCCCCGACTGCGAGCATTGTGCTTGCCGATACCGCCCTCGGCGTCGGCCAGACGTCGCTGGTAACGGTCACCTTCTCCGAAGCGGTCACCGGCTTTACCAACGCCGACCTCGCGGTTGCCAACGGTACCCTGAGCGCCTTGAGCAGCAGCGATGGCGGCATTACCTGGACCGCAACCTTCACGCCGACGGCCGGAATCACCGACACCAGCAACCTGATCACGCTGAACAACACCGGCATCGCCGACCAGGCCGGCAACGCTGGCAGCGGCACCACCGATTCGAACAACTACACCATCGACAGCCAGCGCCCAACGGCGACGATCGTGGTCGCCGACCCAGTATTGAGCGCCGGTGAGACCTCGCTAGTGACCATCACCTTCAACGAGGCGGTTTCAGGTTTCGACAACAGCGACCTGAACGTGCCCAACGGCACGCTCTCGGCGGTGAGCAGCACGGACGGCGGCATCACCTGGACGGCAACCTTCACCCCGAACGCCAGCGTGCGCGACACCACCAATCTGGTCACCCTGAACAACGCCGGGGTCGCCGACCTGGCCGGTAATGCGGGCACCGGCATCACCAACTCGGGCAACTTCACCATTGATACGGTGCAACCGACGGCAACCGTCGTCATTGCTGACACCGCGTTAAGCGTCGGCGAAACCTCACTGGTCACCATCACTTTCAGCGAAGCGGTCAGCGGTTTCAGCAACGCCGACCTGGCCATCGCCAACGGTACGCTGAGCGCGGTGAGCAGCAGTGACGGCGGCATCACCTGGACGGCGACGTTCACGCCCACCAGCGCCATTACCGACACCAGCAACCTGATCACCCTGGACAACAGTGGCGTGCAAAATGGTGCGGGCAACGTCGGCAGTGGCACCACTAACTCCAATAACTACGCCATCGACACACAGGCCCCGACCGCCAGCATTGTGCTTGCCAATACCGCCCTCGGCGTCGGCCAGACGTCGCTGGTAACGGTCACCTTCTCCGAGGCGGTCACCGGCTTTACCAACGCCGACCTCGCGGTTGCCAACGGTACCCTGAGCGCCTTGAGCAGCAGCGATGGCGGCATTACCTGGACCGCAACCTTCACGCCGACGGCCGGAATCACCGACACCAGCAACCTGATCACGCTGAACAACACCGGCATCGCCGACCAGGCCGGCAACGCTGGCAGTGGTACCACCGATTCGAACAACTACACCATCGACAGCCAGCGCCCAACGGCCACGATCGTGTTCGCCGACCCGACCCTGGCCGCCGGGGAAACTTCGCTGGTGACCATCACCTTCAGCGAGGCGGTTGCAGGTTTCGACAACAGCGACCTGAGCGTGCCCAACGGCACGCTCTCGGCGGTGAGCAGCACGGACGGCGGTATCACCTGGACGGCGACGTTTACGCCGACCAGCGACATTCACGACACCACCAACCTGATCACGCTGGATAACGCCGGTGTCAGCGACCTGGCAGGCAATGTCGGCAGTGGCGTGACGGGCTCCGGCAACTTCAGCATCGACACGCTGCGGCCGACCGCGACGTTTGTGGTCGACCACGGCGCATTGAAGGTGGGTGAGACCGCCCAAGTCACCATTACCTTCTCCGAGGCGGTCAGTGGCTTGAGCGCCGGCGACCTGAGCGTGGCCAATGGCACTCTGGGCAACCTGGCCTCCAGCGATGGCGGCGTGACCTGGACCGCGACCCTGACGCCGATAGCCAACATCACCGACACCAGCAATCTGGTCACGCTGAACAACAGCGGCGTGCAGGACGCGGCCGGCAACGCAGGCAGCGGCACCACCGATTCCAACAACTATGCCGTCGACACCCAACGCCCCACCGCGAGTATTTCCGTGGCCAACGGCACCTTGGGCATCGGGCAGACCACCACCGTTACCATCGCCTTCAGCGAAGCAGTGAGCGGCTTTGACCTGTCGGACCTGAGTGTGGCCAATGGGGTGCTGTCCAACCTGGCAAGCCAGGATGGCGGTAAAACCTGGACCGCCCTCCTGACCCCGACTGCGGTGATCAGCGATGCGACCAACCTGATCGTGCTGGATGGGGGGCAGGTCAATGACGCGGCAGGTAATGCCGGCGGCGGCATTGCGATCTCCAACAATTATGCGATCGATGGCGAACGCCCCACCGCGACGATCAGCATCGCCAACCCGAACCTGACGGTGGGCCAGACCACCACCGTGACCTTCACCTTCAGCGAGAAAGTCAGTGGCTTCGACCTCGATGACCTGAGCGTGGCCAACGGCAGCTTGTCCAACCTGGCAACCAGCGATGGCGGCCAGACCTGGACGGCCACTTTGACCCCGGCAGCCAACCTTAACGACCCGAGCAACTTCATCACCCTTGATACCGGGCTGGTGAATGACCTGTCGGGCAATACGGGCAGCGGTTTTGCCAACTCCAACAACTTCTCGATCAATACCGTTACGTTGACTGGCGACCCGCTGTTTCGCGTCACCGAGCCGGCACCGTCGCAGGTGGCGACGAACGTGCCATTGCAGCCCGTTATCTTCGGCCAGCCGACCGGCAACCTCGGCTCACTCATCGGCTTCTCGCCGTTGTTTGCACCGCGCGAAATAGGCGCGGGTTTGCCGCCCCTGGGCAGTATCTTCATTCAAAACGGTGCGTCGGCGCCGAGCTTTATCGCCCAGGTGTTCAGCAACAACGACGCCGGTGATGGCAGCGGCAAGGGCTTTCTCGGCTTTGGCGGCGGCGATGGCGGAGTGTTTGGTTCAAGCTCCTTGTCGAGCCTGTTCAACCGTGAAAGCGGCGGCGACGACAGCGGCCTCAAGGCGTTCGACAGCAAGTCGATCAAGGGCCAGTCCGACCCGGCCCACGGGTTGCGTGGCGTATTTGGCGCGCCGACCCTCGGCCAGCAATTGCAGCAACTCAAGGACACCGAACAACGCCAGGTGATTGACCTGGCGCGTGCACTGCAACAGGTCGGCATCAGCGAAATGCAGGCTTGAACATACTTAACTCAAGACGCAGGAACAGGGGCGCTCCAAGGATGAAAACAGGTCATAAGTTGTTCGGCGCCAGCTTGCTGGCGCTGGCGATCGGCGGTTGTGCGGTCACCAGCGAGCCGATTGAACGCAGTGTCAGTGAGCAGCGAGCCCGCAGCGATCTGCAAGGCATGTACAAGGACCAGGAGCCGCTGAGCGGCCCGCTCACGTTGCACCAGGCCATGGCCCGTGCGGTGAAGTACAACCTTGAAGGCCGCTTGAAGATCATGGAAGAAGCCCTGGCCATGCGTCAGTCCGACCTTTCCAGCTTCGACATGCTGCCGCGCATGGCCCTGTCTGCGGGCTACGCCGGGCGCAATAACACCAACGCCTCCAGCAGCCAGAGCGTGCTCAGTGGCAACCAGTCGCTGGAACCGTCCACCTCCCAGGACCGCGACCGCCGCGTGGCGGACCTGACCATGGTGTGGAACGTTCTCGACTTCGGTGTGAGCTACATCAGCGCCAAGCAGCAGGGCGACCAGCGTCTGATCATCCAGGAACGTCGGCGCAAGGTGATCAACACCATCGTGCAGGACGTGCGCTCGGCCTATTGGCGCGCCGTGGCGGCTGAACGCTTGCTGACCCAGATCGACAGCCTGATGGCGCGGGTCAACCAGGCCCAGACCAACAGCCAGAGCATGAGCGAGCAGCGCATCGGCGACCCGGTGCAGGCCCTCGGTTACCAGCGCTCGCTGATCGAAGCCACGCGCCAGTTGCAGGAACAGCGCCGCGCGCTGTCCCTGGCCAAGACCGAACTGGCTACCCTGATCAACCTGCCCATGGGCACCGACCTCAAGCTGGTAACGCCCGATGACTACAGCGTGCCGCAACTGAAGGTCAAGCTGGCCAGCCTGGAGCAGGAAGCCCTGGCCAACCGCCCTGAACTGCGCGAGCAGGACTACCAGACCCGCATCAGCGCCGCCGAAACCCGCAAAGCCATGCTGCGCCTGCTGCCAGGCCTGGAGTTTTCGGCCGGAGGCCATTACGACAGCAACTCGTTTCTGGTCGACAACCGCTGGGCCGACTACGGCGCCAAGATCACCTGGAACCTGTTCAACGTGATCTCCGCGCCGGCCGCCATCGACGTCGCCAAGGCCGGTGAAAACGTCGCGACAGCCCGACGCCAGGCGATGTCCATCGCGGTGCTGGCCCAGGTCTACGTGGCCAACGCCAATTACCAGGAAGCCGTGCGCCAGTTCAAGACCAGCGAACAACTGGCCAGCATCGACGGGCAAATCCTCACCCAGTTGCGCAACCGCCATGAGGCCGCCGGGTTAGGTGAGCTCGACCTGATCCAGGGCGAACTCAACACCCTGCAAGCCGACCTGCGCCGCGACCTGGCCTACGCCGACCTGCGCAACGCCTATGGCCAGATTTTCGCCAGCGCTGGGCTCGACCCGTTGCCCGAAGAGCTGGACTCGGACCGCGTGCAGTCCATCGCCACGGCGTTGGCTGGCCGCGAATCAGCGTGGGCTGCCGGCAATATCACTACGCCGGTGCCACGTGCCGTCGCCAAATAACCTGGTGGCGCCGACGGCGAGCGTCACTCGCCGTCAACGCGAAGCGCGCAATGGGCATCGCGGCGTGGCGATCCTGCTCACCGGTTTGCCTGCCTCGGGCAAATCCACCCTGGCCCAGGGGCTGCACGCGGCGCTGTTCGAACAGGGCCGACAGAGCCTGGTACTCGACGGCGACGCCTTGCGCGGTGGCCTCAACAAAGACCTGGGGTTTGCCGACAACGATCGCCTGGAGAACATCCGCCGCGCCAGCGAACTCGCGGCATTGCTGGTGGAAAACGGGCACATCGTGATCCTGGCGTTGATCGCGCCGCTGGTTGAGCTGCGCGCGGTGTTTGCCGAGCGCCTGGGCGCCGATTATCGCGAAGTGTGGTGCAGCGCCTCACTGGCAGTGTGCGAAGGCCGCGACCCCAAGGGTCACTACGCCCGGGCGCGAAGGGGAGAACTGCCGGGGTTCACCGGCATCGGCTCGCCCTACGAGCCACCGTCCCATGCGTCGCTGGTGCTGGATACCGGCGTGCTATCGGCACAGCAGTGCGTCGAGCGGTTGCTGGCGTGGCTGGCGCCTGGGCTAGACTCTGGGAAATCGTCTTCTTAGGAGCCCGCCATGGAATCGCCTGTGCATAGCTTGTCGTCACTGTTCAAACAGCTTGGATTGGCGGATGCCCCGGTGAGCATTGAGCAATTTGTGGCGGTTCATTCACCGCTCAAGCCGGAGTTGAAACTGGCGGATGCGTTTTTCTGGACCGATAGCCAAAGAGCGTTTTTGCGTGAGGAGATTCTGGAAGATGCGGATTGGGCGGTGGTGGTGGATGAGTTGAATGTGATGTTGCGGGGCGGGCGAGATGTGCAAAAAAATGTGTGAAAAGGCCAAAACTTGAAAAAAAATGGTGAGGGTTGAAAAAAACCGAGCTTTAGTTGGCTAGGTGAATTTTTTTTGAGGTTGCATGATGTCTTTACGCCTCTCTAAATGTGGGAGGGGGCTTGCTCCCGATAGCGGAGTGTCAGTCGACAGTTTATTGCCTGTTTCACCGCTATCGGGAGCAAGCCCCCTCCCACATTCGTCCAGCGGTGTCAGCGCTATACCGCTCCACTCATCCGCGAAATTGTTTCCAAACTTGACGGGCGCGCATCGATCCACCATATTGATAGTTAGCAAACTAACTGTATGCGAACGATCCCGTGCCTCAATCCCTCGAACAACTCCAGATGAACCTCAGCAGCAGCATGGTGGTGGGCGCCCGTAATTGGCGCAAAATCTGCCAGACCACGCTGGTGAGCTATGGCATCTCCGAAGCCTGCGCCGTGCCGCTGCTGATGATCGGCCGCCTGGGTGACGGCGTGCACCAGGTCAAGGTGGCCCAGGCTTCCGGTATGGAGAGCCCCTCGTTGGTGCGCCTGCTCGACCGCCTGTGCAGCGACGGCTACGTGTGCCGCACCGAGGACATCCACGACCGCCGCGCCAAGGCTTTGAGCCTCACCGAGCGCGGCCGCGAACTGGTGCAGGCGGTGGAGGCGCAGCTGGTGCGCCTGCGCAGGGACGTCCTGGCGGATCTGCCCCCCGACGACTTGCAAGCCGCATTGCGCGTTCTGCGCGCCTTCGAGGCGGCCGAGGCTGTGGCGCCTTGAACGGATTCTTTGCCGGCTTTCCGCCCGCTCGCGACTGGTTCTACGGGGTGCGTACCTTCGCCGCGTCGATGATCGCGCTGTACATCGCCATGCTCATGCAAATGCCGCGTCCCTATTGGGCGATGGCCACGGTGTATATCGTCTCCAGCCCCTTTGTCGGTCCCACCAGTTCCAAGGCGTTGTACCGCGCTATCGGCACCTTGATGGGCGCGGCGGCGGCGGTGTTTTTTGTGCCGATGTTCGTGCAGTCGCCCTACATCCTGGTGGTGGTGATCGCGTTGTGGACCGGGACCTTGCTGTTCCTCTCCCTGCACCTGCGCACCGCCAACAACTACGCGCTGATGCTGGCCGGCTACACCTTGCCGCTGATTGCCCTGCCGGTGGTGGATAACCCGTTGGCGGTGTGGGATGTGGCCGAGGCGCGCACTGAGGAAATCTTCCTTGGCATCGCCGTGGCGGCGGTGGTGGGCGCAATGTTCTGGCCGCGTCGCCTGATGCCTGTGTTCGATGGCTCCGTGGCCAAGTGGTTTACCGACGCCCAGGTCTACAGCCAGCGTTTTCTCACCCGCGATGTAGACCCGGAAGCCGTCAGCAGCCTGCGCGGTGGCATGGTCGCGACCTTCAACACCCTCGAATTGATGATCGGCCAGTTGCCCCACGAAGGCGCGCGGCCGCAGACGGTGCGCAACACCAAGGAACTGCGCGGGCGAATGATTCACCTGTTGCCGGTGATCGACGCCCTGGACGATGCGGTGTACGCCATCGAACATCGCGCCCCCGAGTTTCTCGCTCAGCTCACGCCGTTGCTCCAGGAGGCCAATGCCTGGCTGCAAAGCACCACTCAAACAGCTCCCCTTGAACGTTGGCGCGTGCTGCGCGACCAGATCGACGCCGCGCAACCCCAAGGCGAAGCGCTGGACGACCGCCACACGCTGCTGTTCTCCAACGCCCTGTACCGCCTCGGCGAATGGGTCGACCTGTGGCAAGACTGCCGCAGCCTGCAAGCCGCCATCCAGTGCGAAAGCCAGGACACCTGGCGCGCCGTGTACCGTCACTGGCGCCTGGGCCGGCTCACGCCGTTCCTTGACCGAGGTCTGATGTTCTACTCGGCGTTTTCCACCGTCAGCGCGATCATCGTCGCCTCGGTGCTGTGGATCCTGCTGGGTTGGACCGATGGCGGCAGCGCAGTGATCCTGGCCGCTGTCGCCTGCAGCTTTTTCGCCTCGATGGACGACCCCGCACCGCAGATCTACCGGTTCTTTTTCTGGACCGCCATGTCGGTGCTGCTCGCCAGCCTGTACCTGTTCCTGGTGCTGCCCAACCTGCACGATTTCCCGATGCTGGTGCTGGCGTTCGCCGTGCCGTTCATCTGCATCGGCACCCTCACCGTGCAGCCGCGCTTTTACCTGGGCATGCTGCTGACGCTGGTCAACACCTCATCGTTCATCAGCATCCAGGGCGCCTATGACGCGGACTTTCTCAACTTCGCCAACGTCAACCTGGCCGGTCCCGTAGGCCTGCTGTTTGCCTTTATCTGGACCCTGATCGCGCGGCCCTTCGGCGCGGAACTGGCGGCCAAGCGCCTGACCCGTTTCAGCTGGCGCGACATCGTCAGCCTCACCGAACCTGCGACCCTGGCCGAACACCGGCACATGGCCGCGCAAATGCTCGACCGCCTGATGCAGCACCTGCCGCGCCTGGCCCTTACCGGCCAGGACACCGGCACCGCGCTGCGCGACCTGCGCGTGGCGCTGAACCTGCTCGATCTGCTCGCCTACTCGCCGCGCATCCTCGGCGTGCCACGCGTGCTGCTCAATCAGGTGGTGGAAGGCGTGGGCGGTTATTTCAAGGCGTGCCTCAAGGCCGGTGAACGCTTGCCCGCGCCCAGCGGTCTGCTGATGACCCTGGACCGCACACGCCGCGCCCTCAACGGCCAGGGCCTGCAAGACGACGGTGACACGCGCCTGCACCTGCTGCATGCCCTGGCCGGCCTGCGCCTGGCGCTGTTGCCTGGCGTGGAGTTCATTGGCGGCACGGAAATGGAAGCGCCGCTACCCGATGGAGCGCCTTTATGATCGGTGACCTGGATATCAGCGGCGTATTCCTGCCCACGCTGCTGGTGCTGATGGGCATTACCTATGTGTTGTTTCTGGTGGTGCACGGGCTGTTGACGCGCATGCACTTCTATCGCCTGGTCTGGCACCGGGCATTGTTCAATGTGGGGCTCTACGCGCTGTTGCTGGGCGCGGTGGACTCACTCAGTCGATATTTGATGACATGAAAAAACCTTTTTTGACCATCGGCCGTGTAGTCCTGACGCTGTTGATCGTGAGTTTCGCGGTCGTCGTGGTGTGGCGCATGGTCATGTACTACATGTTTGCGCCCTGGACCCGCGACGGGCACATCCGCGCCGACATCGTGCAGATCGCCCCGGACGTGTCCGGGCTGATCCAGCGGGTGGA
This sequence comes from Pseudomonas sp. R2-7-07, assembly GCF_003852355.1. NCBI lineage: Bacteria > Pseudomonadati > Pseudomonadota > Gammaproteobacteria > Pseudomonadales > Pseudomonadaceae > Pseudomonas > Pseudomonas sp. R2-7-07. The sequence continues at coordinate 193,941 of NZ_CP027759.1, forward strand.
CGTGCGCGACAACCAACTGGTGACCAAGGGCCAGGTGCTGTTTGCCGTCGACCAGGACCGCTTCAAGCTGGCCCTGCGCCAGGCCCAGGCCGCCGTGGCCGATCGCCAGGAAACCCTGGCCCAGGCCCAGCGCGAGTACAAGCGTAACCGTGGCCTGGGCAACCTGGTGCCCAGCGAGCAACTGGAAGAAAGCCAGTCCCGCGTGGCCCGTGCCCAATCGGCGCTGGCCGAGGCGCAAGTGACGGTGGATTCCGCCCAGCTCAACCTCGACCGTTCGGTGATCCGAAGCCCCGTGGACGGCTATGTCAACGACCGCGCGCCGCGCACCCAGGAGTTCGTCACCGCCGGGCGGCCGGTGCTGTCGGTGGTGGACAGCAATTCCTTCCATATCGACGGCTACTTCGAAGAGACCAAGCTCGACGGCATCCACGTCGGCATGGGCGTGGATATCCGCGTGATCGGTGACAACGCCCGCCTGCATGGGCATGTGCAGAGCATCGTCGCCGGTATCGAAGACCGCGACCGCAGCAGCGGCTCCAACCTGCTGCCCAACGTCAACCCGGCGTTCAGCTGGGTGCGCCTGGCCCAGCGTATTCCCGTGCGTATTGCCTTTGATGATGTGCCGCCGGACTTTCGCATGATCGCCGGGCGTACGGCGACGGTGTCGATCATCGATGACAAGGCCAAAGCCGGAGACCAGCCATGAAGCAACTGCTGGCCACCGCTGCGCTGGGGGTGTTGCTGTCGGCCTGCCAGGCGGTCGGCCCGGATTACAAACTGCCGGACACCACTGCCGTCAACCGTGGCGACCTGCAAGGCGCTATCGCGGGGGAGGGCAATAACGTGGTGTCCGCGCCCGTGCCGACGGACTGGTGGAAACTCTACAAAGACCCGCGCCTGGATGAGCTGGTGCGCCAGGCCATGGCCTCCAATACCGACTTGCGTGTGGCCGCCGCCAATTTGCAACGCGCGCGCTATCAGACCCAGCAGGCCGAATCCGCAGGCGGCTGGAGCGCCGGTGCCAAGGCCGAAGCCCAGCGGTTGCAGGAGTCTGGCGAAGCCTTCTTGCTGGAAGACAAAGTCCCGGTGGGCAACATCGGCAGTGTCGGCATCACCACCTCGTATCAATTCGACCTGTTCGGCACCCTGCAGCGTGGCATCGAAAGCGCCCAGGCCAGCGCCGATGCGGCCCAGGCGGCCGCCGATATCGCGCGCATTACCCTGGTGGCCGATGTGGTGCGTTCCTACACCCAGGTCTGCGCCGCCAACGAAGAGCTGGCGATTGCCAACGAATCCCTCGACCTGCAAGCGCAAAGCACCCAGCTCACCCAGCGCCTGCGCGACGCCGGGCGTGGCGATGAAACCCAGGTCACGCGCTCGCAAACCCAATACAAATCCCTGCGTGCCGATATGCCGCGCTACGAAGCCGCGCGCCAGGCGGGGCTGTTCCGGCTGTCGATGCTGCTGGCCAAACCGCTCGATCAATTGCCGGCCGGCACCGCCAGTTGCGCCGAGCTGCCGCACATCGCGCAGTTGTTGCCGGTGGGCGACGGCGCGGCCCTGCTCAAGCGCCGCCCGGATGTACGCCAGGCCGAACGTCAACTGGCCGCTGCCACCGCGCGCATCGGCGTGGCCACCGGCGCCTTGTACCCGGACATCGCCATCGGCGCCACGGTGGGCACAGTGGGCCTGCTCGACAACCTCGGCCAGCCGGCGACCAATCGCTGGGGCTTTGGCCCGATGATCAGCTGGACAGTGCCGACCAACGGCGCCCGAGCCCGTATCCACGAAGCCGAAGCCGCGACCCAGGGCGCCCTGGCGCACTTCGACGGGGTGGTGCTCAACGCGATCCGCGAAACCCAGACCGGCCTGGCGCAGTACACCGCCATGTTGCAGCGCCGTGAGGCGCTGGCCGACGCCGAACGCTCGGCACGTGAAGCGGCAGACCAGACCCACCGCTTCTTCCAGGCCGGGCGCGAGTCGTTCCTCGCCGATCTGCAAGCGACCCGTACCTACACCACCATGCGCGCGCAATTGGCGGCGGCCAACACCCAGGTTGCGATGAGCCAGATCGACCTGTTCCTGGCCCTGGGCGGCGGCTGGGAAAGCGGACGAACGCAAGGGGTAAAACCCGGCAATCCGTGAGGTGATGGCTATGCTGTGTCTAAGGGGCGTAAAGCCTCGCCTGACACTGCTCGCGTTTGCTCATGGGGATTCCAATAATGAAAAACCCTTATGCTCCCGCTTTCTGGTGCGTGCTCTTCGCACTGGTGCTGTTATCGGCCGCGTATTTCTACGGGGTCATGCTCGCCCACCAACTCGACAAGGCCATGGTGTTTCTCGACAGCGCCTGTCTGGTTATCGGCACCTTGTCCATCGGCGTGGTGGCCTGGGCGTCCTATCAAAACCAGCGGGTGAAGCGAAAGCTGCTCGAGCAAGGCAAGACCCGCGTAACGATCTGGGACACCAAGGTTGCCCTGCGCCGTGTCGAAACCGTGTTCGACCGCTATTTCTGGGGCAGCTACTGGCAACCCGGGCGCACCTTCCAGGAAGTCATGGGCGACCTCACCGGCACGCCCCTGGAAAAAAGCCTCGAAGTCCTGAAGAAGCAGTGCGTGGTACTCGACCGGCAGGTCGCGGACGGCAGGCACTGGCTCAATAATGCGCGGGAATTGTCCGATGTCGCCACGCAGATGGCCCGTGAACGCTACCAGCTGGACTTCTGTGACCCCAAGACCGACACCCCCGGCAATGCCGTGATACACCGCGAGTTTGAGGTGCTGGTCTACACCTGGACGGCGCGCTTGAAGAGTTTCGATCACCAACTGGACGAAATTGAGCTGGAGTACTCCTGAACTCCTGCTGAACTGATCCCTCTGAAAGGCTGGGCCGTTTGCGCCCGCCAGTGCTAATCTTCCCCAGCCTTTCGGCCATACGGGCCAGTACTGTAGGAGCGAGCTTGCTCGCGAAAACGTCAACGATAACGCGTGCATTCTGAATGAACGCGGTGCCTATACGTTCTTCGCGAGCAAGCTCGCTCCTACAGTTCAAGGAAGACAGCCCACTTCTCACAGGATTTGATCAGGTCACTTCATGAATAAGCCAGCAGTCGTTCTTTTGGGTTTCGTTGTCGCCGTTGGCGTCGTCAGTGCAGGCGGCGCCTGGTACACCGGTAAACAACTGGAGCCGGTCCTGCAAACCGCGATCCAGAACGCCAACAAGGAACTGCAGACCTCCATGGCCGGCGTGGACGGCAGCGTGTCCCTGGAACTGGTGTCCCTGGACCGCGGCGTGTTCAGCAGCACCGCCCATTACCGCCTCAAGGGCCAGGGCAGTGTGTTCGGCGAGCAAAACCCGAACCCCGAGCTGCTGTTCGTCGACCATATCGAACACGGCCCGTTGCCGTTCTCGCGCCTGGTCAGCCTGAAGTGGCTGCCAGTGATGGCCACCAGTCACTATGCACTGGAAAAGAACGCCACCACCGAACAATGGTTCGCCGCCAGCAAAGACGTGTCGCCGCTCAAAGGCGTGGCCAATATCGGTTACAGCCGTTCGGTCAGCGGCAATGTCGAACTGCTGCCCCTGGAATTCAAGGACGACAAGTCCTCGGTGAGCTTCTCCGGCGCCAACCTCGACTTCGACAGCAGCGCCGAAGGCCAGAAGGTCAAGGCCGACGGCTACATGAACAGCCTCAAGGTCGCGGCGGTCGATGCCAACGGCGACGCGTTCGAAGCCGAACTGGCCGGCCTGACCGTCGCCAGCAACCTGGCCAAATCCACCTTCGGGTTCTACACCGGCCAGAACACCATCGAACTGACCGACACCAAGGTTACCTTCGGCCCGCAGAAAGCCGTGCTGACCCTCAAGGGCTTCGAGCAGAAAGACTCCAGCGAAACCAAGGACAATAACCTGGCCGGCCGCGTCGACTACAAGATCGACGAGATCGGTTACCAGGGTAAGCCGGTGGGCTCGGCTGCCATGGCCGTCAGCATGAAGAACGTCGATATCCCGGCGATGCTGGTGTTGACCAAGCTCTACCAGGACAAGATGCAGCCGGTGCAAGCCGCTGCCGCTGCCGGCCAACCCGCGCCGGAGCTGCAACTGACCGAAGCCGAGCAGACCCTGGCCGAAGCCAACGTCAACCAGGTGCTGGCCGCCAAGCCGCAACTGGCCGTGGAAAACCTGTCGCTGAAAACCACCCACGGCGAAAGCAAGTTCAGTCTGGTGCTGGACCTGGCCAAGCCGGCCTCCATGGAACTGCCGCCGGTTGAACTGGGCAAGCAGATGATCTCGCTGCTGGACGCCAACCTGACCCTGTCCAAGCCGATGATCGGCGACGTGGCCGCGCTGCAGGCGCAGGTCGGCGGCGTGACCGACCCGAAAGCCATCGAACAGCAATCGCAGATGGCGGCCGATATGGTCAGCGGCATGGCCGTGGGTACTCAGCTGGCAACCCTGGAAGGTACCGATGTGGTGTCCAAGCTGCACTATGCCAATAACGAAGTGACCTTCAACGGCCAGAAGATGACGGTCGAGCAGTTCATCAGCTTCGTGATGTCCAAGGCCGGCGCAATGAGCGGCGCGCAATAACCCTGAAATGCAATTGAAAATGTGGGAGGGGGCTTGCTCCCGATAGCGGTGGGTCAGTTAAAAATTTACTGACTGACATTCCGCCATCGGGAGCAAGCCCCCTCCCACATTTTGTTTGTGCTTGGCAAAAAAACGCGTTCAGCCAATTCTGAACAATTGTTCTGAATTGCCCTTGGCCTCGCCTGGCTGAGGGATAGTTCCCATAGGAAAGCTAGGTCGGGTCCCGAGACGCCGACACCCTGAAGCACATCGCTCAGGATCACCCATCGTTGCAGCTTTCCTTGTAAGGAAGCTGACGCCATGTTGCCAATCCATTCACTCAGTGCATCAGGCCGGTTGCGGTTGCTCATCGGAGCAGCCCTGTGCAGCCAATTGCTGATGCCCGCCTATGCCGTGGCCGACCCTGCCTATGACGCGTTGATCATCCAGGCCCGCAACGGCCACTTCACGCCGGCCCTGACTCAACTGCGCCAACTGTCCGCCGAACGTCAAACCCCAGGGCAGGTCAGCGATCACCTAGTGATTGCCGGTTGGGCCGGGCAGGACGCCGAAGTGCTGAAGGTGTATGAAGCCCAGGGCAAAAATCGCAACCTGACCAGCCAGGCGCTGGCCACGGTGGCGCGCACCTATCGCAATCAAAAACAGTGGGCCCAGGCCGAGGCGGTCTATCGCCAGGCGCTGGTGCGTGAACCGAACAATATCGACCTGCAACTGGGCCTGGCGCTCACCCAGGCCGATGGCGGCAAAGCCACCGAGGCGGTGCAACGTTTGCGCGCGCTGGTGGCCGCGCAGCCGAATGACCCCAACCGTCGCATGGCCCTGGGCTACGCGCTGAGCCGTGCCGGCTTGAACTACGACGCACTGTTTGAATTCGACCAGGCATTTATCCGCGCCGGCGACAAACCCGATGTAGCCCGTGAATACATCGTCGCCCTGCAAAAGGCCCGGCTGCCGGAAGCCGCGCTGCGCCTGTCGGCCAAGCGCCCAGGGCTGGTGGACGCGGTGACCCAGCGCCGCCTGGAAGGCGACCTCGCCGCCGAGCGCGTGCGCATCGCCGAGTTCGCCACGCGCACCGAAAAAGAACGCTACGTGGTGGCCGACCGCGCGCTCAATGACTACGACCGGCTGATCGCCCGCTGGGCCCCGGACGCCAGCGCCCATGACGACGTGGTGCGCTGGCGCATCGACCGCCTGGGCGCGCTGAAGGCCAGGGCGCGCACCGCGGAAGTGATCCGCGAATACCAGACCCTCACCGGCGAAGGCGTGCAGTTGCCCACTTACGCGTTGCGTTGGGTTGCCGCGTCGTATCTCGACCAGCGCCAGCCGGAACAAGCCGAACCGCTGTACCGCCAGGTGTTGACCGCACCGGATGCCGACGCCAGTTACCGCGTCGACGACAGCACCGCGTTGTTCTACGCGTTGCTGGAAAGCGACAAGGTCGAGGACGCCCGCCAGGTCGCTAACACCCTGGCCAAGGAACAGAACCCCCGCGTCGAACTCAAGGGCCTGCCGATTGGCAACCCCAACGACAATTGGATGGACGCGCAACAACTGGCCGCCCAGGCCGGCACCTTCGGCGGCGACCTGCCGGGCAGCGAAGCCAGCCTGGAAGCCCTGGTGGCCAAGGCGCCAGGCAACGTCGGCCTGCGCATCGCCCAGGCCGACATGTACCGCGCCCGTGACTGGCCGCGCCGCGCCGAAGGCACCCTCAAGGAAACCGAAGCCCAGGCCCCGCGCGACATCGGCCTGGAAATTTCCCAGGCCTATACCGCCATGGACCTGCAGGAGTGGCGCCAGATGGACGCCCTCACCGACGATGTGGTTGCGCGCAACCCGGACAACCGCCAAGTACAACGTCTGCGCCGCCTGCGCGATGTGCACGACATGGCCGAGCTGCGCGTCGAGGCCTACACCGGCAAAAGCTATGGCGGTGGCAATAACAACGACGCGGGTGCCGTGACCGGTAGCCGTGACTGGGGCATTGAAAGCGTGATCTACACGCCGCCCATCGACGAAGACTGGCGCCTGTTCGCCGGTGCCGGCTACGCCACCGCCGACTTCAGCGAAGGCACCGGCCAGCACCGTTGGCAGCGCGTGGGCGTGGAGCGGCGTACCCGCGACATGACCATTGAGGCCGAAGTGTCCAACCATTCCTACGGCGATGGCTCCAAGCAAGGCGCGGCAGTGTCGATTGCCCGCGACATCAACGACCACTGGCAGTACGGCGGCAGCGTCGGCTACCTGCTCACCACCACGCCATTGCGCGCCTTGAACGACGGCGTCACCGCCAACGGCGGCAGTGGGTTTATCCGCTGGCGCGCCAATGAAAGCCGCGAGTGGAAACTGACCCTCAGCCCGTCGCACTTCAGTGACGGCAACGACCGCTTCGAAGCGCTGCTCAGCGGCCGCGAAGGCCTCTACAGCTCGCCCCATGTGCAAGTCGACCTGGGCCTGGAAGTGGGCGCCAGCCGCAACAGCAAGGAAGACACCGCGTACTTCAACCCGAAGTCGGACTTCACGGTGTTACCGATGATCAACGTCAATCACGTGCTCTATCACCGCTACGAGACCCAGTGGAGCCAGCAGTTCCAGATCGGTGCGGGCACCTACAGCCAGCGCGACTACTCCACCGGCGGCATCGGCCTTATCGGTTACGGCCAACGCTTTCGCTGGAACGACGTATTGGAAATGGGCGCCAACCTCAGCCTGATCAGCCGACCTTATGACGGTGATCGCGAACGCGATCTGCGCCTGCTCGTCGACCTCACTTACCGTTTCTAGAAGAGCCTGACCATGACCGTCCTCAGCCGTTGCTTGTTGGTCCTGGGTGTAATGCTGGCCGCCGCCTGCGCCCAGCAACCCGCGCCCTATACCCCACCCGCGCAGCGGCCAACAGCGCCGAACGAAGCGCCTTGGCCGAAAAACCATTTCCTGGGCATTGCCTACCACGACGTCAATGACCGCGACCCCGACCAGACGGTGGTGGCGGTGCGCACCGAACGCTTGATCGAGCAACTGTCGTGGCTGCGGGAGAACGGCTACCAGGCGGTCAGCGTCGACCAGATTCTGGCGGCGCGCAACGGTGGCCCTGAACTGCCGCCCAAGGCCGTGATGCTCAGCTTCGACGACGGTTACACGAGCTTCTACACCCGCGTGATGCCGATTCTGCGCGCCTATCACTGGCCGGCCGTGCTGGCGCCGGTGGGCTACTGGATCGATACGCCACTGAACAAGCCGGTGGACTTCGCCGGCTCACCGCGCCCGCGTGGCGAATTCCTCACCTGGCAGCAGATTCGCGAAGTGTCCCAGTCGGGCCTGGTGGAAATCGCCGCGCACACCGATGCCAGCCACACCGGGATTCTGGCCAACCCCCAGGGCAACCTGGAGCCGGCGGCGACCTCACTGCGCTACGACCCGGCGACCCAGCGCTATGAAACCCAAGCGCAGTTCCAGGCGCGGATGCGTGCCGATGTGGCGGCCATCACGCAGAAAATCCGCAGCGTGACCGGCAAGGCGCCACGGGTTTGGGTGTGGCCGTACGGTGCGGCCAAAGGCACGTCCCTGGCGGTGGTCAGCGAGCAGGGCTACCAGATGGCCCTGACCCTGGAAGACGGCCTCGACAGCCTCGGCAACCTGATGAACAGCCCACGCTTCCTGGTGGCCTCCGACCCGGACGGCGAGCACTTCGCCAACAGCATCGTCGCGGCGCAGACCCCGGCGCCGCTGCGCGTATTGCACGTGGACTTGGACAATGTCTACGACCCCGACCCGGCCCAACAGGCGCGCAATCTCGACGTACTGGTCCAGCGGGTAGTGGACATGGGCGTCGGCACGGTATTCCTGCAAGCCTTCGCCGACCCCAAGGGCGACGGCCTGGTGCATTCGCTGTATTTCCCCAACCGTCATCTGCCGGTGCGCGCCGACTTGTTCAACCGCGTTGCCTGGCAATTGCACACCCGTGCCCATGCTGCGGTGTATGCGTGGATGCCGGTGCTCAGTTTCGCCCTCGACCCCAAGCTGCCCCGCGTGACCCGCTGGGACCCGCAAAGCGGCACGCTGGGCGCCGATCCTGATCAGTACAAACGCCTGTCGCCGTTCGACCCGCAGGTGCGCACAATCATCGGCGAGATCTACGAAGACCTCGCCCGCAACAGCGCCATCGACGGGGTGCTGTACCACGACGACGCCGTGCTCTCGGACTTCGAAGACGCCAGCCCCGCCGCGCTCAAGGCTTATGCGGCCAATGGCCTGCCGGGCAGCATCGCCGCCTTGCGCGCAGACCCGGCAACGCTGCAACGCTGGACCCGCTTCAAAAGCCGCTACCTGATCGATTTCACCCAGGAGCTGACCACCAAGGTGCGCGCCATCGCCGGGCCGCAGGTGCAGACCGCGCGCAATATCTTCGCCGAACCGATGCTCAACCCGGCCAGCGAAGCCTGGTTCGCCCAGAACCTCGATGACTTCCTGCAGGCCTACGACTGGACCGCGCCGATGGCCATGCCGTTGATGGAAGGCCAGTCGCTGGAGAACTCCAACGCCTGGCTGGAAAAACTGGTCGCCACCGTCAAGGCCCGCCCCGGTGCGCTGGAGCGAACCGTATTCGAACTGCAAGCCAAGGATTGGCGTACCCAGCAAGCCCCCGATATCAACGCTGTGCAAATGGCTGAATGGATGGGGGTGCTCAAACGCCAGGGGGTCAAGAGCTTTGGCTACTACCCGGACAACTTCCTGGAAAACTCGCCGGACCTGAAGACCGTACGCCCGGCCCTTTCCAACCAGTGGAACCCTTGATCATGTTCGACAGAATCCTGGCTTTATTCGTGTTGGCGTTGGTACTGGGCGTGCCCCTGGGCCTGATCTTCCTGGTCACCGGGCAGTTCCTGATGGACTTCGTGTTTTTCTACCCGTTGTTCATGTCTGCGCTGTGGATCGCCGGCGGCCTGTACTTCTGGCTGCACTGGGAGCGCCACTGGCCGTGGAAGGAAGACACCCCGGCGCCGACCCTGGCCGGCAACCCGCTGATCTCGATCATCATCCCTTGCTACAACGAAGGCGATAACGTCGCCGACACCATGGCCGCTGCATTGGCCCAGGTGTATCCGAACATCGAGGTGATCGCGGTCAACGACGGTTCCAGCGACAACACCGCCGCCGTACTCGACGCGCTGGCGCTGCAACACCCACGCCTGCGCGTGCTGCACCTGGCGCAGAACCAGGGCAAGGCCGTGGCCCTGCGCATGGGGGCGGTGGCCGCGCGCAGCGAATACCTGGTGTGCATCGATGGCGATGCGTTGCTCGACAAAAACGCGGCGGCCTATATGGTTGCGCCGATGCTCGACAACCCGCGCCTGGGCGCCGTGACCGGCAACCCGCGTGTACGCACACGCTCAACCCTGATTGGCCGGGTACAGGTGGGCGAGTTCTCCTCGATCATCGGCCTGATCAAGCGTACCCAGCGCGTGTTCGGGCGGATCTTCACTGTGTCGGGGGTGGTGGTGGCGTTCCGTAAGAAGGCGCTGAACCGCATCGATTACTGGAGCACCGACATGATCACCGAGGACATCGACGTGAGTTGGAAGCTGCAGCTCGATCACTGGGCGATCTTCTACGAGCCGCGCGCGCTGTGCTGGATCCTCATGCCCGAAACCGTCGGCGGCCTGTGGAAACAGCGCCTGCGCTGGGCCCAGGGCGGTGCTGAAGTGCTGTTCAAAAATATCCGCGGCATCTGGCAATGGCGCCATCGCTACCTGTGGCCGCTGCTGTTCGAGTACTGCCTGTCCACCGGCTGGGCGTTCACCTTCCTGCTCTCGGTGTTTTTCTGGGGGCTGGGTAAATTCATGGTGTTGCCGCAGGCGATTACCGTCGTCTCCCTGGTGCCCCCGGCGTTTACCGGACTGGTCCTGGCAATGGTGTGCCTGCTGCAGTTCGCGGTGAGCATCCTGATCGACCGGCGCTACGAAAAAGACCTGTGGAAAACCCTGTTCTGGACCGTGTGGTACCCGATGGTGTTCTGGCTGGTGAGCCTGTTCACCACGCTGGTCAGCTTTCCCAAGGTGTTGTTCAACCAGCACCAGAAACGCGCCCGCTGGGTCAGCCCGGACCGTGGTATCAAACCTGCCCAAGAGGAGGCGTGACGATGAAACTGGTCAGAACCCGCCAGCACCTGGTGATGTGGATCATCGATGTATTGCTCACCCTGCTGGCCTGGGGCGGCCTGGTCTGGCTGCTGGCCCGGGGCATGAGCGCCATGCTCGAAACCCACGGCGGCCCGCGCCTGGAAGCGCCGATTTTCGCCGCGCTCAATACCTTGCAGATCTATCTGTGGATCGCCCTGTTCAACGCCGTGATCCTGATCGCCTGGGCGCGCTACCAGCAGCGCAAAGGGCGCAAATTCGCCCAGCGTCGCGCCGAAGCGAATGCGCTCAGCGACCAGCACTTGAGTGAAAGTTTCAACCTCGGCGCGGGCGACCTAGAGCAACTGCGCCGGCCTGGCGTGCTGGTGATCCACAACGATGAAGAGGGTGGGGTGGGAGAAGTGAAGTCCCACGTGTCCCGCGACGTCGAACGCCCCGGCCTGGCCCTGGTGCCCGGCTCGGAAAAAGACAAGGGTATTGGCTAGGCTCTTCCAATGCTGCGAATACCCAATGTGGGAGGGGGCTTGCCCCCGATAGCGGTCTAAAGATCATTCCCACGCTCCCGCGTGGGAATGCCTCCTCGGACGCTCCGCGTCCCGCCAACCGCTCACACAGGTGACGCGGAGCGTCACGGGCTGCATTCCCACGCGGAGCATGGGAACGATCCCCTAGGCGCAGCGGTTCAATCCCTGTTCTCGAAATTCCGATAAGTGGGATCCAATTCACAAAACCCCCGCGAACTTTCCTCCAATCCCCGGTACTAACCTAGCGACGACACCTGATGGCTAAATAATGGCGATCAATGGCTGCTCAGTCGAATCCTCATCGAAACAGCTGCCGCCGGTCGGATTAAACGTTTCCGCGATCAGCCTGAAAGCCGTTAGATGATTAAATTTTGTTACTAATCAATACATTAACGGCCAGGCCCGCTCAAACACCCAACAGCCCAGCTTCTTGGACTGCTGGAAGTTCGATGTTAGTTTGCCGGCCCTTAATTTTCGACGGATCGAACATGCCTCTGTTAATGCCACGGACTCGGTTTCTTCTATGCACTGTCTTGCTCACTTGCCTGGGCCTGAACACTGCATTCGCCGCCCCCACCCCCGGCGACCAGGACCTGATCCGCGACCGTCAAAACCGCCTGCTCGAAGAGCAGCAACGGCGTCTGCAGGAACTCCAGGACCTGCCCGGCAAGGCAACCAAGCCCGAAGCCCCGGCCACCTCCGCCGACACGCGCTGCTTTCCGATCCAGGACATCGAACTCAAAGGCGCCGAAAGCCTGCCGGCCGCCGACCGCGAGCGTCTGCTCAAGCCGTATATCGGCCAGTGCCTGGGCGTGTCCCAGCTCAACGAACTGCTCAAGGCCATCACCGACTACTACCTCGGCAAAGGCCGCGTCACCAGCCGTGCCTACCTGCCACAGCAGGACCTTTCCAGCGGTCACCTGCAAGTGCTGGTGGTAGAAGGCAAGCTCGAAGCCCTGAAAAGCGCCGAAGGCAGCACGGTGACCGAGCGCGAATTGGCCATGGCCTTTCCCGGCAAGGTCGGCGAGGCGCTGAACCTGCGCGAAATCGAGCAGTTGGTGGACCAGCTCAACCGCCTGCCGTCCAAACAGGCGCAGATGGAGCTGACCCCCGGCAGCCAGGTCGGCGGCAGCGACGTGGTGGTCAAGAACACCGCACAAAAGCCCTGGCGCGCCAGCCTGTCGCGCAATAACGACGGCCAGAAAAGCACCGGCGAACAGCAATGGGGCGCCGGCCTTGAGTGGGACAGCCCGCTGGGCCTGGGCGACCAGTTGATGCTGCGCGGCGGCCACGACGCCATCAGCGACCATCAGAAAACCTCGAAAAACACCCTGCTTTACTACAACGTACCGTGGGGCTGGTGGAACTTCAGCTACAGCTACAACGAGAGCGACTACCGCACCTACATCGTGGCCGATAACGCCAAGTACAAGCAGGACGGCGACAACCAGAACCACCAGCTGCGCGCCGAGCGGGTGATCCATCGCGATGACGTGAGCAAGACCTCGGTCAACGTCGGCCTGGCGCACCTGCGCACCAACAACTACCTCCTCGACGTGCGCACCGCGCCCAGCAGCAACCGCCTCAGCGAACTGCAACTGGGCATCAACCACGGCCGCCGTATTGGCAGCGCCTTCGTCAACCTCGACCTGGGCATGCAAAACGGCATCGGCCTGTTCGACGCCCAATCGCAGGAAGAGCGCGGCGAGTTCGGCCGGCGCCAGCCGAATTCGCGCTACCGCAAATACACCGCCACCGTCAGCTACCTGCAACCGTTCAGCCTGTGGGGCGAGTCCTTCAGTTTTTCCAGCCTGGCCACCGGCCAACGCAGCGAAGACATCCTGTTCAGCCCGCAACGCATGAGCCTCGGCGGTTCGGCCTCGGTGCGCGGCTTCAAGGACCAATTATTGACCGGCGACAGCGGCGGCTACTGGCGCAACGAAGTGCGCTGGGCGCGCCCGGTGACCCTCGACTGGATGCGCCCGGCCTTCTTCGAATACGGCGTCAGCGTCGGCTACGACCAGGGCGTGATCAGCAACGACCGCTACAACGACAACCTGCATGGGCGGGTCTCCAGTAACTCCCTGGAACTGTTCGCCCGCGGCAAAAACGTCAGCACCAGCGTGACCTTTGCCCACTCGTTAGAAAGACCTGGCGTGATCACCGAGCGCGAAGCGCCGATCTACTTCCGCATGGATTTCTTCCTGTAATTCAACGCCCCGCTGCAATGAGAACCTGACAATGGACGTCCGCCAATTCGCCTTCCTGGCCCGCCAACCTTCTGCCGCCCTGAAGCCGCGCAACGCGTTCTTCGGCCTGCCCAAGCGCGGGCTGGCGTTGATCCTCGCCAACGCGCTGTTCTGGCAACCGCTGCTGGCCCAGGCCGAGGGCATTGTGGTCAGCGCGCCGGGTACTTCGGTTGGTCAGGCGGGCAATGGCGTGCCGGTGGTGAACATCGCCACGCCCAACGGCGCGGGTTTGTCCCATAACCAGTTCCAGCAGTACAACGTCGGCCCCAACGGCGTGATCCTCAACAACGCCACCGGCACCCTGGTCAACACCCAGCTGGGCGGCTACATCGTCGGCAACCCCAACCTCAAGGGCGGCGCAGCCAGCGTCATCCTCAACGAAGTCAACGGCGGCAGCGCCAGCCAGTTGCGCGGCTACACCGAAGTGGCGGGGCAGTCGGCCAAGGTCATCGTCGCCAACCCCTACGGGATTACCTGCAGCGGTTGCGGCTTTATCAACACGCCGAACGTCACCCTCACCACCGGCAAACCGGTGCTCGACCCGACCGGCCAACTGAAAAGCTACCAGGTCGACGGCGGCGCCGTGACCATCGACGGCGAAGGCCTGAACGCCAGCAACGTCGACCGCTTCGACATCATCACCCGCTCGGCCAAGATCAACGCGCAGATCAACGCCCGCGAACTCAACGTGATCGCCGGGCGTAACGACGTCGATGCAAAAACGCTCAATGCCACGCCACGCGCCGACGACGGCAGCGCCAAACCGGAGCTGGCGATCGACTCATCGGCCCTGGGCGGCATGTATGCCGGTGCGATCAAACTGGTGGGCACCGAGGCCGGGGTGGGGGTGAAGCTCGACGGTACGCTGGCGGCCAGTGGTGGGGATATCCAGCTCGATGCCAATGGGCGCTTGAGCATGGCGCAGGCGGCTGCCACCGGCAACGTTAAGGTCACGGCGCATAATGTCGATCTAACCGACAAGGTCTACGCCGGTAAAGCGCTGGACGTGCAAGCCCAAGGCGATCTCATCAACCGCAAAAGCCTCGCCGCACGTGACCGCATCGCGCTGTCCAGCGGCGGCACGCTGACCAACAGCGACGTCATCGAAGCCGGCGTCAACGCCGATAACACCCGTAACACGGCGGGTGATGTGAGCCTGCGCGCCACGACCCTCAACAACACCGGCACCAGCGTCATCGCCAGTCGTGCGTTGACCGTTGATGCCCAAGCCTTGAACAACCAGGGCGGCACCCTCAGCGCCCGGCAACACACCAGCGTCACGGCGGCTGCGCTCGATAACCGCAACAAGGGACGAGTCCTCAGCAACGCCGCGCTGGAGGTCAGCGCCAGCGAACTGCAGAACGGCCAGGGCGGATTGGTCACCAGCAATGGGCCACTGACCGCCAACGTGGGCACTGTGCAAAATACCGGCGGCGAAATCTCCAGCCTGGACACGGCCACCCTGACGGTGACCACCCTGGACAACGTCGCGGGCCTGGTCACCGCAGGCAAGGCGTTGAGCCTCAGCGCCGGCACGCTCGACAACCAGAACGGGCTGGTCACCAGCCAGGGCGCCCTTCACCTCAACGGCAATCGCCTGGACAACCGCCAGAAAGGCCTGGTCGCCAGCACCGGCGGCGTGCAGATCGACGTCGCCAGCATTGACAACCGCAACGGCGAGCTGTCCAGCCGTGCGGGCGTGGCGGTAAACGGCACGCAGTTGGATAACAGCGATGGCGGCCTGGTAATAGCCGGCAGCGGCCTGAACCTGAACGTCGATCAACTGCTCAACCGCAACCAGGGCCTGATCAGCAGTGAAGGGCTGCTCACCGTGACCGCGGGCACCTTGGTCAACCGTGGTGGCGCGCTCTCAAGCGCTGGCCCGCTGACCATCGGCGCCCGTGACGCGGTGGACAACCAGGGCGGGCGCCTGGTGACCGATGGCACTCTGACCCTGACCAGCGCAAGCGTCGACAACAGCCAGCAAGGCACCCTCAGCGCACGTGATGCGCTGCGTATCGACACCCGCGACCTGAACAACCAGCAAGGCGGCCAGGTGACCAGCGCCACCGGCCTGACCCTTGAACTCAATCGGGGCCAATTCAACAACCAGGGCGGGCTGATCAACGGGCCGCTGTTGGTGCTCAACAACCTCAAGGATGTGAATAACCAGGGCGGCGAGATTTCCAGCAGCCAGGCATTCACGCTCACTGCCGACAACCTCGACAACAGCGGCGGTAAAGTGCTCGGCAATACTGCCCTGACCCTGCGCATCGGCCTGGCCCTGGCGAACGTCAAGGGCATGATTGCCGCCGCTGCGGTGGATGCACGCGCCGCCAGCCTGGACAACAGCGGCGGTACCCTCACCAGCCGTGGCGACACCGTGCTCAACGTGAGTGGCCCATTGACCAACCGGGCCCAGGGCCTGATCAACGCGGCCAACCTTCTGAGCATCAATACCGCGAGCCTGGATAACCAGGGCGGCTCGTTGCTGGGCAGCGCGATTGCCGTGGATTTCGGCAGTGCCACCGGCGATCTGAATAACTCTGGTGGCCTGATCACCACCGCCGGCAACCTGAGCATCGATCACCTGCGCGACTTGAATAACCAGGGCGGTGAACTCTCCAGCGCGCAAACCCTGAACCTCGGTGGACGCACCCTCGACAACAGCGCGGGCAAGCTGATCAGCAATAACCTGCTGGTGCTCAACGCCGACACGCTGATCAACCAAAACGGGTTGATGTCCGGCTGGCAAGGCCTGAACGCCACTGCCGCAAGCCTGGACAACCGCAACAGCGGCACCCTGTCGAGCCGTTACGGCGCCCTCAATGCCACACTCACCGGCAGCCTGCTCAACAGCGGCGCGGGTGCGTTGGTCAGCCAGAAGGCGCTCACCGTCAGCGCCGCCGAGTTGGATAACAGCGACAAGGGCGTGCTTTCCAGCGCCACCGAACAAAACCTCAAGGTCACCGGCCTGCTGAACAACGCCAACGGTGGCACCATCGACAGCGGCACGGCCCTGGACCTGACCGCGCGGAACCTGGACAACAGCGCCGGCAGCATCAGCGGCGGCACCGACACCAGCCTGGACCTGCTGGCGACCCTGACCAATACCAACGGCAAATTGGCCAGCGGCGGCTCGCTGTTGATCAACCGAGCGGCGCAGATCAACAACCAGGGCGGGCAGCTCGCCAGCCAAGGCCTGTTGACGCTGCTGACCGGCGGCCTGGATAACCGTAATCGCGGCACACTGGCCGCCAATGATCGCCTGAGCATCACCGCCAGCGGCCTGGTGCAGAACGGCAGCGATGGCCTGATCTACAGCCAGAACGCTGACCTCAAGCTCAGCGCCAACCGGCTGGACAACGACAAAGGCGCCGTGCAGAGCCAGAACGGTCTGACCCTCGACGTGGTCGACGCTGTCGACAACCAGAGCGGCAAATTGATCGCCCAGACCGGCGACCTGACTATCAAAGCCGCCAGCCTCGACAACCGTGGCGGCACCCTCGCCAGCCTTAAGGCCCTGCTCCAGACCCGAGTCGTCGGCGTGCTGCGCAACGGCTACGACCTCAACAACAATCGCCAGGGTGGCGTGATGCAGGGCCAAACCCTGGACCTGCAAGCCGGCGCCGTGGACAACTATGGCGGACGCATTTCTGCGCAGGGTGGCAACGGCCTGGTCACCACCGGCAATTTCGATAACCGCAACGGCGGGCTTTATGCCAAAGGCCTGATGCGCGTGGTTGGGCACGATTTCGATAACAGCGGTGACAACGATGGCCAGATAGCCGCCCAACAGATCGACCTCGACCTGAGCGGCGCACTGAACAACCGCCTGGGCATCATCGAAAGTGAGTCCACCCTCAAGGTGCACGCCGCCAGCCTCGACAACCAGACCGGACGCCTGCGTGCCCTGGGGCCCGACGGCACGACTGAGTTCGCCATCGGTGGCGTGTTCGACAACCGCAACGGCGTGCTGGAAACCGCCAACACCAACCTGACACTGGACGCCGGCAGCCTGCAAAACCTTGGCGGTAGTGTGCTGCATGTGGGCACCGGCAACTTCGGCATTGCCCCCGCCAACCTCAATGACGTCGGCGGCAGCCTGGTGACGCGGGGCGACCTGACCATCACCCGGGACAACTGGACCAACAGCAGCGTGATCCAGGCCGGGCAACTGACGGTCAACGTCAACACGCTCGACCAGACAACAACCGGCCAATTGCTCGGCGCCCGGCGGTTTATCGGCAGCGGCGGCAACTGGTCCACCAACGGCCTGATCGCCAGCGACGGTGACCTCGACCTTACGTTAAGCGGCGCGTTGAACAGCAGCGGGCGCATCAGCAGCCTGGGCAAATTGAACCTCACTGCCGCCCAGGCGAACCTGAGCGACACCGCCAGCATCGCCGGCGGCGGCGTGACCCGCGCAACCATCAGCGGCACCCTGAACAACCGTGGCCGCCTGACCTCGGCCACTGACCTGCTGATCGACGCGGGCGCGCTCAACAACTACGCCACGCTTGGCAGCGGGCAAGCGCTCACGGTCACCACTGGCGCGTTGCTCAACGACCACGGCCTGATCTTCAGCGGTGCCGACATGAGCCTGCGCGTCGCGTCGTTGAACAACAGCTACGGCGACATCTACAGCATGGGCAACCTGAGCGTCGATCGCGACGGCAAGGGCGGGTTGGCCGACAGCATTATCAACAGCTCGTCGAGCATGCAGAGTGATGGTGACCTGAGCCTGACCGCCGCCACGATCAAAAATGAACGTGCGGTACTGACCGTCAATGATGCGGGCGTATACACCGCCTCCGCCACTGAAGGCACATGCATCGAGTATGTCAACGCCGGTGACTGCCATGCTGGTGGCACGGGGCGTAACTACGTGTGGGAAGTGGTGACCCGCGACAAACTGGAGGTGACCGCGGCCAGTGCCGGTTCGAGCATCACTTCGGGCGGTAACATGACCCTGGCCGGGGGCGACCTGCTCAACAGCAGCAGTTCGATTGCAGCCGGCGGCAACTTCACGGCGCGCCTGAACAACCTGGTCAACACGGGGATTGAAACCGGCGAGACCGAGACCTATCGGCTCTTTACCTCCGCGCGCACCGAACATCCGCGTGCCTGGTTCAATGCCGCCAGCGCACTGACCAACAAATACTGGTACAAAAGCGCCGGTTACAACCCCAATGACCTCGGCGGCCTTGAGGCCACCGTGGCCAACTTCGTCGGCATGATGGAGAGCGAGCGTACCCAGTTCGGCAAGGTCACCAAAATCGCCAGCGATGATCAGCGTTACGCCGCCGTGATCCAGGCTGGCGGCGCGGTGGACGTCAAGGCGCAAGCCGGTATCGACAACAGCGTGGTGCGCCTGGGTTACCACTACATCGGTGCGGGCGCAAAAAACCCAACCGACGCCACGGGCGCCAGCGGCGCCGCCGGTTACTCGACCCGCATCACCCTTAACCAGCAATTACCTCCTGACTTGGCCCAGCAGCAGATCAACCCGCTGAGCTTGCCCGGCTTTACCTTGCCCAGCGGGCAGGGCGGCCTGTTCCGCCTCAGCGGCGCAAGCGCCAGCGCGCCGGCCAGTACCGGCCCGCAAGGCTGGACCCTGGGCGGCGGCAACGTAGACCGGGCCCCGGTTTCCGGGCCGGTCGTACCCGGCACCGGCACCTCGGCCGATGGTGTAACTATCAATCGCGTGCAAGGCCTGCCGGACAGCCAGTTCGTCTCCAACCCACAGAAATACCTGATCGAAACCAACCCGCAGCTGACCAACCTCAGCCAGTTCCTCAGTTCCGATTACCTGCTGTCCAAGCTCGGCTACGACCCCGACCAGGCGCAAAAACGCCTGGGTGACGGCCTCTATGAACAACGCCTGATCCAACAGGCGGTCATTGCCCGCACCGGCCAGCGCTTCATCGACGGCCAAACCAGTGACACGGCGATGTTCAAGTACCTGATGGACAACGCCATCGGCAGCCGTCAGGCGCTCAATTTGTCTGTAGGTGTAAGCCTCACCGCCGAACAAGTTGCGGCCCTGACCCACGACATCGTGTGGATGGAAAACGCCACCGTCGCCGGCCAGCAAGTGCTGGTGCCCGTGCTCTACCTGGCCCAGGCCAACAACCGCCTGGCCCCCAATGGCGCGTTGATCACCGGCAGCGATCTGAGTCTGGTAAGCGGCGCAGATCTCAACAACGTCGGCACCCTGCGCGCCACCAACAACCTCGCCGCCAGCGCCGGACGCAACATGGTCAACGGCGGCCTGACCCAGGCCGGCAACCGTCTCGACCTGCTCGCCGGCAACAGCCTGACCAACCGCGCCGGCGGCATCATTGCCGGACGCGATGTCAGCTTGGGCGCGATCAGCGGCGATGTCCTCAATGAGCGCAGCGTCACCAGCCACCAGAGCAGTAGCGGCTACCGCACCGAACGCACCGACTTCGTCGACAACGCCGCGCGCATCGAAGCCGCCAACAGCCTGACCCTGCAAGCCGGTCGCGACGTCAACAGCACCGGCGGTGTACTCAAGAGTGGCGCCGACACGCGCCTGCAAGCCGGGCGTGACGTGAACCTGGCCACCGCCGAACAGCGTAACGCCAATATTGTCAGCACCTACTCACGTAACAGCAGCGCGACCCAGTACGGCACTGTGGTAGAAGCCGGACGGGACTTCCAGATTGTGGCGGCACGGGACATCAGCGCCATCGGCAGCCAGTTGAATGCAACGCGTGATCTGGCGATGGTGGCCAAGGGCAATTTGAACCTGGCTTCGGCGGCGAATGAACAGCATTCGGCGTTTAATTCCAAGAAGGTCACCAGTCAAGAGGATCATGTTCAGCAGGTGTCCACCGTACTCAAGGCGGGTGGTGACGCCACCCTGAGCGCCGGGCAGAACCTGCAACTAGTGGCCAGCCAGGTGGATGCGGGCAAAGAAGCGTATCTGGTTGCGGGTAACGACCTTGCCCTAAAGGCGGCTGAAAATCAGGACTACAGCTTCTACAGCAAAACCAAGAAGAGCTCGTCCGGGAAAAAATTCCGCCTGGATGAGACTTCTGCCATCAACAATGTCGGCAGCTTGGTCAGCGCGGGTACCAACAGCACCGCCGTGGCGGGTGAAAACCTGTTGCTGGCTGGGAGTGCCGTCACCGCCGAAAAAGGCGCGGCGCAACTGGTCGCAGGCCAGGACGTCAGCATTCTTGCGGTCACTAACTCCGACCACGCCCGTCACGAACGCAAAGAAAGCAAAAGCAGTTGGGGTGGGTTCAAGTCGAGCAAGGTTGAAGACAAAGTCGACGAGAAGCGCACGACTGCGGTGGGGAGTATGGTTTCGGGTGACACCGTCACTGTTTCCAGTGGGCAGGACGTCAGAGTCACCGGCTCATCGTTGGTGAGCACCGCAGAACTGGCTGTACAGGCCGGGCGTGATCTGACAATCGATGCCACGCAGAACACGTTCTCGCGCACCGACATGCACAAGGAAAAAAATCGCGACCTCACCGGTGTACTGACTGGCAACAAGCTGGGGCTGGATGACATCACCGGCAATCAGCATTTGTTCATCAATAGCCAGAAACACAACGGCACAGCCAACGAAACGACCTTGACGGGCAGCACGGTCGGGTCCAGTGCTGGCAATGTGAGTCTGGCCGCCGGGCGCGAGCTGAAGGTGGTCGCCAGTGATTTGGTGAGCACCAAGGATATGTCGCTCAACGGCTCTAACGTCACCATTGCTTCCGGGACAGAAACAGCTAATCAAACCAGTAAAGACAGCTCCAAAAGCCTGGCAGTCGGGCGGGTGATTGGTGGTGTAGCGGTCGATACCTACAAGAGTATTCGCAACGATGTACAGGCCGTTCAAAAAGCCGACGACAGCCGCCTGAAGGCCGTCAAGGGCGCTCAGGCGGCGCTCTCGGTCTACGATGCTTTGGGTGGTAGCAATGAAGCAGCCAACGATTCAGACGGCAAGCCCGCCAACAGCAAAGGGTCGGTGTTTAAGATTGGTACTGAACTCGCGAATACCCGCAAGAAAAGCACCAGCGAGTACAACGCCGAGACGGTGAAGCAATCGACCCTCAACAGTGGCGGTGGTCTGGCGATCGTGGCAACCGGCAATGCTCCGGGCACCGCAGGTGACCTGCATGTGATCGGCAGCAGCATCAAAGCCAAAGACACGCTGTTGCAGGCCAAGAGCGACGTCATCCTGGAAAGCGCTCAGGACCGTAAGAACTGGGACAACCAGAATAAAAATAACAAGACCAGCATCGGTGTGAGCCTCAGTTTTGGTGAACAGAGCGGCTTCGTGCTGGACCTGGGTGCACAGATGGCCAAGGGTATGGGAACCGGCCATGAAGTCACCCAAGTCAATAGTACGGTTGAGACGGGTCTTCTCGTCCTCAAGAGTGGCCAGGACACAACATTGGCAGGCGCGCAGGTGCATGCCGATGCTATTAAGGCGCAGGTTGGCGGCAACTTGAACATCGCCTCTCGCCAGGACGAAGCGAGCCAGAAGAACAAGCAAACCAGCGGCGGTGTTGGCGTGAGCATTTGCGTGCCACCTTTCTGCCTGGGCTCCATGGTTTCAGGCTCCGCGAATATCGCCGGCAACAAAATGAACAGCGATTACAACGCGGTGACCCAGCAAACCGGCCTTTATGCTGGCAAGGGTGGCTATGACATCAATGTGGGTAAAAACACTACGCTTCAGGGCGCGATAATCGCCAGCGAAGCCAGCAACGACAAGAACTACCTGAGTACTGATCGTCTGCTGGTCAGCGATATCAAAAACAACAGCGACATCAAAAGCCAGGCCGCGAGCTTGAGCTATTCCGGCGCGACAGCAGGGTTCACTGATGCGCGCTCGGGCGTGGGCGGCACGATTCCGTTGCTGCTCAAGGAGTCCGACAGCAACAAAACCCGTAGCGCCGTCAGCCCGGGAACAATTGAGGTAAGGAACGCGGCCGGGGTCAATGACCTGGTCGGCTTGAACCGTGACACTGCCAACGCCAACAAGCCGCTCGACCGGCCCGACGAAAAGGCCATGCAAGAGCGGATCGACTTGATCCAAAGCTCGGCGCAACTGTCGAGTAGCGTGATCAACAAAGTTGCCGAAGCCAAGGCGAATAAAGCCGCAGCCTTGAGCAAGCAGGCAGATGATCAGGCCAAGGCGGGCTCACCCGATGCTGAGCAAACCGCACTGGCGGCAAACGCGGCATATCTGGATGCCAAGGGCTGGCAGGTGGGTGGTGACAAGCGTGTGATGGCCGATATCGCCACCGGTTTAATCGCAGCGGGGTTAGGCGGAGCGACAGGAAGTACAGCCGTCGGCATTGTTGCCAATACGTCCTCCAGTGACATCTTTAAAAAGATAGGCGACTACGCTCAGGCCAGATCCATAGATCCGAAATCCGATGCGGCCACCCGCGCAGCCTGGGCAGAGGGTGGTGCGGCACGTGTGATGTTGCATGCGCTGGCTGGGGCGGCGATTGGGTTGTCCAGCGGTAGCCCTCAAAGCGGTGCACTAGGTGCAGGTGCATCAGCCGCGTTGATACCGGCGATCACAGATGCTTTGGAAAAAAACCAAATCAAGGGTACGGATCAAGATGCGCTGGCGTCGTTGATTGCGGCGGGTGTGGGCACTGTTGTAGGTGCTGGTAATGGCGTAAACGGTTCGATAGTGGCTGGTGGAACGGCCAATAGTGTTGAAGTATTCAACCGCCGCCTGCACAAGACCCAGGAAGTGCCAATTCTGGAGAAGAAGGCCGAAGAGCTGGAAAAGCGGGGCAAAGCTGAGTCCAGTACACGTTGGATTGATTTGCTGATGATTGCCGCAGGCGGTGCGGTCGATAAAGCTGACGAAGCACGCTTGAATGCACTGGTGCAGCAATCCAAGGGCAAGGACACCGAGTCCGAGCGATTCATGGAAGATTTGAACACGGCCAAGGGAATCGTTGCCCAGTTAGCCGCACAGGAAATTCCGCTGACCTGGAAAGATGGCACGCCCATTATGGTCAAGGGCGAGAAGGTCTACGCCTTCGGTGCCACAGAGAGTCAGAAAAACGACCCCACCCTTTTTAATGCGGCAAATGTCTACGGCCCCGGAGCTGTCTATGATCAATGGCGGCAGTACGGTCAAGAGCAGACGGCTCAGCATCAAAACGAGCTATCGGGGCTGTCTACGTATGAGTCGAGCGTTGCGGATGCGTCGCAGCGTTTGGCGGACATCGCGATCAAGGGGACTAAAGACGTCACGCCTGAGCTGGATATTCTGGCGGCTGTGGTACCGGCGGCACGGGGTGCCAAGACTGTTTTCGAACTTGTTTTGGAGAGTATTGCGATTAAGAGGCTTGCATCAGCTGCCGAGTTAAACAGCGCAGCTAAGTCCGGTGAGCTGATTGCGGGAAAAAATTGGGCTGGGGCAGCTGATAACGAAGCTGGGTTAGCCGGGAGACCTCTTACGGTTGTTCCAGGAAGATTTGATAATGAAATTGACTTGGCACTTAAATCAGATGTCACGGGAGAGGTTTTAGAGGGGCAAGTCGGAAGAGCATTGAGCGAAAAAGGGATGCTTTTGGATTATCAAAGCAAATTCAGATCTGGTTTTGTTGACGGAAAACCTGTGGGAATTGGCGAGATAGACGCTGAAACACCTCGTTTTATCATTGAGGTTGCCAGCAGTCCGAAGCCTGGAAAAATCGAACAGTTACAGAAGTTACAAAATAACACTATGCTTAACCCTGATCGTAAAGAAGTCATACTTTTTGCTCCGAACGTGGTTAAGCCGCAGCAGATCAAAGCTTATGAAAAGGTAGGGGTTAAAGTAATTAACAGCGTCGAAGAGTTATTCGAGTATGGAGCCAAAAAAGGGGGGTTATAGTTGTGAGCGACTCAGCATCAATTATATCGGATGTGGAAATTGATGAAGACACGTTCGCTGATTTTCTTCACTCTATAGGTGGAATCGTCAGCGGCGGTAAACGTAGTCGCGGAGTATTGAGCTGGGGCGAGGCGACTTTGTATGTGTCATTACTCACCTCCGAAAAATTCATAGGTTTTTATGATGCGCAAGATAT
This sequence comes from Pseudomonas sp. R2-7-07, assembly GCF_003852355.1. Classification (NCBI taxonomy): domain Bacteria; kingdom Pseudomonadati; phylum Pseudomonadota; class Gammaproteobacteria; order Pseudomonadales; family Pseudomonadaceae; genus Pseudomonas; species Pseudomonas sp. R2-7-07. The sequence goes on from NZ_CP027759.1 coordinate 218,519, forward strand.
TTTAGAATGGGAGAATTTATTGGGTGCCACACCGAGGACAATGATTGAAATGCAGTTGGGACACTCAAAAGGGTCGATGGAGATGTATTTATGGTTGGCGTACGAGTTCGGTAAAAAATGGAATTGTGTTGTTGATGACGTTAATTCTGTGACCATTAATTACTCTGAAATCAGTGATAGGTATACAAGGTCGAGTGCGAAATAGAGGGAATATGGATCAGACCAAGTCTTTGCGTTTTAGAGTTCAGCAGGGGTGAATAGGAGTCAGACCACGTTTTTGCGCTGACTTTTTCCATTTTATTGTGGTTGATGGGGCTATAACTAGAACGGGAACTCCGTTGTAGCTATTCGCGATCCGCATGGGTCCCAATATTTTAGTCTCGTCAGTAACATGCGATTTTGGTCTGGCTTCTATGTACTTGGGGGAGCCACTGCTATAGCTTTTTTGGGCGCTTAAATAGGAGGTCGGTAATGGCAAGCAAATCAGATTCTGAGCTTACACAACACAGCTATCGTATTCGGTGTAATGGAGAAAAAAATAGGAAATTGTTAGCTTCAGTATTGAGTTTTATAGCAATGCTATCGCTTTTCGTCCCAGTGACCTACGCGGCAGAGCCCACTGCTGTCAATCCTGATCCTTTCGGTGGACCCGATAAGCGCCCTGAGAAGAGTGAAAATGTAATGACGGTTTGGAACGAAGACGGTACATTTACCACGTCAGTAGTCATGACCTATGGGGATGGTCACAAAGAACACTGCATTATTAAGACGGTACAATCCACATAGGAGCATCCGGTGCCAAGTCCTATAAGTAAGACCTGCACCCGTATACGTTTTGTTCTCTCTGACTAGTTTGAAATTAAAAGGGCAGTGTTTTATTGTCTAATGTGAAAAATTGGGTCTGGAAAAATGGGGTCAGGCCCTGAGGGATCCCCACAAATTTACTCCAAGCTCTGCGCCTGATGGTGCACCTCATCACGCAGAGCTTTCTCCAATATCTCCAGGTGTTTTTGACCACCGAACTCGGTGCAACTGCGCCAGTATTCCAAACCCAATCGCCACAATGAAAGCACTCGTTTCTTTTTGAGGCTATTGCTTTGATAGCACCGTTCCAAACCATCTTCTCGCGCCTGCAGCCCTGTTAAAAATATGAGGTAGTTGGCCAATGCCGCAATCAACAACAGCACCTCAATGCGCTTTGGGCAGTGGCTTCGATGCAAATTCAGACCGAATCCCAGGTGCTCACTTTTGACATCTCGGAAACCTTCCTCGATCTGCATACGCCGCTTATAAATCGCCACAATCTGTGCCGGGTTCCACTCACTTTGCGCAAGGTTGCTGGCAAGCAACCACGGCTCACGCTCACGTTTGGCGGACTGTCGGCTGAGCTTGCTTCTGGCGATTGAACCCGTGACTCGTTGGTGTTTTCGGCCCTTGGCTGAATGGCGAACGCAGTACAAATCGACGAAGTGAGGGGCGCTACGCGTCATCTCAACGCGCCCCAGCGATTTAGGTGATGAAGTGGCCAGAGCGTACAAATTCTTCACGGGTTGCCAGTCGTTTGCTTCTCGACGATAAAGTTCACGGTTGCGTATGCGAGCCACGTAATACCAGCCCTTCGCTACCACAGCCTTCATCCACGGACGCCGAAAACCCGCATCCGTGACCAAGACTGGAACGCATCCGTCAGGCAGTAACTCAGCTAACATTTTGAGCAGGCGGCTTTGATATTTGGGACAGCTCTCACGCTCATGAACGCTTTCATAAATAGGAAACGAGCGTCCCGCAAACGGGACCGCGGCTCTCAACAAAAACGCATCGCCAGGAGCATCAATTCGAGACCAGTCCACCAAGATTAAAGGGTGCTTCAGGGAGCCTAACAACGCCCGCAGCATCACCCAGTAGAACAGCGGGCGCTCTGCTCTGAGGTGTTGATTACCCAGTAATCGGTCCACTCGTTTGATCGCATGCTTGGGGTACGCCTGACGTGGCATAAAACGTCCCAGCGCTGTTAGCGTCAGGCGACGGCCTTGCAGTAACGAACTGACACAACTCATCAGCGTCGTTAGGCGGCGAGAATGGATCGAGGGCAGTGCTTGAGCGAGCGCTCTGTGTAAAAATCGGATGGCCTGCATGGGTTCGGGTTCTTAGTTTTGTGTGGTGCAAACCAAGTTGCCGGCTCATGCAGGCCTCTTCAATATTCCAACTTCTTGATTTTAAGTAAGAAAATTCGGGGATCCCTCAGGGTCTGACCCCTATTTTGCAGCATTTAAGGTAGATTCGAAGCAGCTAGGTAAAAAGCTCGGTAAGCACGTTGAAGATTTCGGCGGCAACGCGGCTAGCCCAGCAGATCGTAAAATGGTACTTGATAAAATTCATGACGTTGGGAGTAACCCTGAAAAAGTAATCCCTGGGACTTTTGCTGGGCAAGGCCCAAAAAATTAGGTGGAAGAATGAATATTGCTGAGTTGAACATCAATGTCGGGGGACGCCCCAGCGTGGGTTTCAGTGGTAATGACTCAAGCGTGCGCGCCCTTGAGGCTCGGCTGGGCCGTAGGTTTCCAGAAACCTACCTTCAATTCATCCGAAGTGCCAACGGTGGGCATCCTGAAGCCGGAAGTTTCTTTTTGAACGCATCACCAGATGCTAGCGTCAGCGTTGATTGGTTTTATTCACTAGGAGACGCAGGTATCGACAGCCTGGATAAGGCTCTTGATGACTGGGCTCAAGTGTTGGGGCCATTCATGTTGCCCATTGGGCGCGACGGAGGTGGCAGCCAGTTTTATATTTCGCTGGATTCGCCATCCGGTTTTGTTTGGTATTATTCACATGAAGGCTCAGAACGCACCCAACTTGCCGATAGCTTCGATAAGTTTCTGCAGCAGTTGCAAGTTCACCCGGATTTTATTTAAGAGCCGTTATGAATCGATATGAAGGAAAGCCTTTTCTCCGGCTACTGGAATGCTACGTGCTTTCGGCTATTGATGAGCTGACAGACGAGCAGTGTGCGGCGTTAAGTGCGCTGGAGCCCAAGTTGCACGAGCTGTACGGGGTGCAAGGCAGTTGGGGTGATGTCGTCGCGTCTCAGATGGATTTTCCGGAATCCCTGGTGGAGAAAATAAAAGAAGTGTGGCGCGTGAATTCGGAAAAATTCGCGCGAGCTGGTGTAAAAATAAACGCAGAAGATTTTGCTAGAGACTTTGTGGATACCAATTTTCCTTGATGATGATAAAAGGGACAGATTTGAAGGGCATTTAATTAGCAGCTAACTAGTCACGAACAGCCTATACAAGAGCAGCCCTACGATCACACAACCTCCGCAAGAATCCGTCTTTTCGGAAACAACGGTTTGCCCGTCGCAATCAATCCCGGGCAAGACTGCGCTTCGAGCAAAGAACCTCTTTATGCCTACGGCGATACCCTTGCAGATAAGCTCAATTCCACTCTGGGCAAACACACCAGACGAAGCATCGGAATGCCTGCGTCATGGAGGAGTGATCATCTGAGCTATGGCGAGTCGTACTCAGAGTTTATTATCCCCGCAGGCGCCCCTTCTGTGGTCGTGATGAAAATGGTCACCGACCAATTCATCTGTGCGCCAGCTCCTCAAGTATTTACTCCTGAGGCAGGTAAGGATTATGAGGCGTATCTGGACCGGCATGACTGGAGATGCGGCGCAGTGATTCGACTGCTCTCCGGTGTAGAGACGCCTGGCCCTATCGCAGAAATCCCATCGAGTACTTGCGCAAAACAATAGATATTCTGCCTGAGTTTCGGCCGCTTCTCCCAAGCTCAGGTAGGCGCCCGCTGATGCGGCAGCAACTGATCGATCTCACTCGCCGGCTGCGTCGACGCTATTCAAACCAGCCCTGCACATGAATTCCGATAAGTGGGATCCAATTCACACAACCCTCGCGAACTTTTGCCCCTTTCCTTGTACTAACCTATTCGGCGATCTGATGGCTAAGTAGTGGCTCTTTCTCGATATGGATATAAGAGCTGACGTTCTATTTCCCGCCAGCCTGACGATCGCGTGTCGACAGTAATGAGCGAGCTACAGCGCCGGTTACTACCGCATGTCCTTAATGCCCGCTGCAACGAGACTACGAAAATGGATGTTCGCCAATTCGCCTTCCTGGCCCGCCAACCTTCTGCCGCCCTGAAGCCGCGCAATTCGTTCTTCGGCCTGCCCAAGCGCGGGCTGGCGTTGATCCTCGCCAACGCGCTGTTCTGGCAGCCGCTGTTGGCCCAGGCCGACGGCATCGTGGTCAGCGCGCCAGGCACCACAGGCACCACGGTGGGTGCGGCGGGCAATGGCGTACCGGTGGTGAACATCGCCACGCCCAATGGCGCAGGCTTGTCCCATAACCAGTTCCAGCAGTACAACGTCGGCCCCAACGGCGTGATCCTCAACAACGCCACCGGCACCCTGGTGAATACTCAGCTGGGCGGCTACATCGTCGGCAACCCCAACCTCAAGGGCGGCGCGGCCAGCGTCATCCTCAACGAAGTCAACGGCGGCAGCGCCAGCCAGTTGCGCGGTTATACCGAAGTGGCGGGGCAGTCGGCCAAGGTCATCGTCGCCAACCCCTACGGGATCACCTGCAGCGGCTGCGGCTTTATCAACACCCCTAACGTGACCCTGACCACCGGCAAACCCATCATCGACCCGACCGGCCAGTTGAAAAGCTACCAGGTCGACGGCGGCGCCGTAACCATCGACGGCGAAGGCCTGAACGCCAGCAACGTCGACCGCTTCGACATCATCACCCGCTCGGCCAAGATCAACGCGCAGATCAACGCGCGCGAACTCAACGTGATCGCCGGGCGCAACGACGTCGATGCGCAAAGCCTGAACGCCACCCCACGCGCGGATGACGGCAGTGCCAAGCCGGAGCTGGCGATTGACTCGTCGGCCCTGGGCGGCATGTATGCCGGCGCGATCAAGCTGGTGGGCACCGAGGCTGGCGTGGGCGTGAAGCTCGACGGTACGCTGGCGGCCAGTGGTGGGGATATTCAGCTCGATGCCAATGGGCGGTTGAGCATGGCGCAGGCGGCTGCCACCGGCAACGTCAAGGTCACGGCGCAGAATGTCGACCTGACCGACAAGGTCTACGCCAACGGCAACGTGCAGGTCACCAGCGCTCAGAACCTGGTCAACCAGAAAAGCATCGCTGCCGGCCAGCGCATCGAACTCAACGCGGCCAACGTGAACAACCCCGGCATCATCGAGGCCGGCGTCGCCGCCGATAACACCCGCAACACCACCGGCGATCTAGTGGTCAACGCGCAAACCGTCACCACCTCCGGCAACCTGCTGGCCAGCCGCGCCCTGGCGATCACCGCCGCGCAGGCGCTGACCAACCAGGGCGCGATCATCCAGGCCAAGACCGTCGACCTCAGCAGCGCCAAGCTGACTAACCAGGGTGTCAGCGCGCGCCTGTTCGGCGAGCAGAGCCTGGTGATCAGCTCACCGGCCATCGTCAACCTCGGCGGGCTGATTCGCTTCGGCGAAGGCCAGGCCGCCACGCTCAACAGCGCCTCCCTGGACAACCGCCAGGGCCGTATCGAAATGGCCGGTGGCAGCCTGGTCGTGACCAGCGCCAGCCTCAACAACAGCAGCGGGCAAATCATCGCCAACGGCCTCAGCGTCAACGCCGGCAACCTGAACAACCAGAACGGCGTGCTGGTGGGCAAAGCCGCCACCGTCAATGCCAGTAACCTCGACAACAGCCTCAAGGGCCTGATCCAGGCCGACGGCGGCGCGCTCAACCTCACCGTCGCCAACACCTTCAACAACAACCAGGGTTTCGCCCAGGCCAGCACCGACCTCAACGTCACTGCCGGCACCCTCAGCAGTAATGCCAACGGCGTGCTGAGCGCCGACACCGGCAAGCTGACCCTCACCGCCGCGCAACAGCTCAACAACGCCCAGGGCCGCCTGCAGGCCGGGCAGGGCGATATCGCACTGCGCGCCGCGAACCTGAATAACCAGAACGGCGTGATCGTCGGCAAGCAACTGCTGCTCGACGTTGCCGGTGGTGACATCGACAACCGTGCCGGGCGCGTACTGGGCGACCAGCTCGACGTGCGCGCTTCCGGCCTCGACAACCGCAGCGCCGGCCTGCTGGCCGGTGGTGCCCAGGGCGTTAGCCTGCTGCTCAAAGGTCCGGGCCAGTTGCTTAACGCCCAGGGCCGCATCCAGAGCGAAGGCCTGCTGCAATTGCAGGGCGAGCGTTTCGACAACAGCGCCGGCATCCTGCTGGGCCAGACCGTCGACGTGACCGCGCAGACCTTCAACAACAGCAACAAAGGCGCGCTGGTCAGCGATGGCGGTGACGTGGTGCTCAAGGTCAGCGACCTGCTCACCAACGTCGGCGGCCAGATCGATGCGGGCGAGCGCAGCGTATTGGTCAAGCAGCTCACCACCCTCAACAACGACGGCGGCACCCTGCGCGGCAAGCGTCTGGACATCGCCGCCCAGCACCTGAACAACGACAACGGCCAGCTGCTGGCCGGCGCCGGGGGTTTGAGCTACAGCGGCCACGACCTGAGCAACCGCAAGGGCCTGATCCTCAGCGGCGGCGCCCTCACCGAATTGACCACCGCCAGCCTGGATAACCAGGACGGCACCGTGCAAGGCGATAGCCTGAGCGTCACCGCCGACAGCGTCGATAACGGCAGCGGCGGCCTGATGGCAAGCCTGGTGGGCAATCTGCAACTGACCGTGCAAGCCCTGGCCAACCGTGGCGGCAAACTGTTCGGCAAAGAACAAGTGACCGTCAGCGGCGCCACCCTCGACAACAGCGCAGGCGGCCAGATCAGCGGCAACCAGCTCAACCTCACCTCCCGCGACACCCTCACCAACCAGGGCGGCCTGATCGAAGCCAACCAGGGCCTGACCCTCACCGGCGGCAACCTGGATAACAGCGCCAACGGCCAACTGCGCGGCCTGGGCGGCGCCAGCAGCAGCCTCAATCTCAGCGGGGCGGTGAACAACCAGAACGGCACCCTGGAATTCGGCAGTCAGGCCTTCAGCCTCGACGCCGCCAGCCTCAACAACCAGAACGGCATGCTGCAGCACGCCGGCACCGGCCTGTTCCACCTCAACACCGCCAGCCTGTCCGGCAGCCAGGGCAATATCCAGGGCATGGGCAGCGCCGACTGGGCATTCGGCAAAGTCGACGGCCTGGGCCGCGTGCAACTCAACGACGTGCTCACCTACAAGAGCGACCAAGCGCTGACTCTCAAGGCCGGCGACCGCATGGCCAGCGCCAAGGGTTTGGTCCTCAATGTGGCCAGCCTGGACAACGGCGGCGAACTGCTCAGCGACGGTGACATCAGCATCACCACTGGCGATATGAGCAACAGCGGCCGCGTATCGGCCCTGCAAACCCTCACCGTCAAGGCCAACAACCTCAGCCAGAACGGCGGCCGCCTGGCTGGCGTACGCACTCAGCTCAACCTGAGCGGCACCCTGGACAACCTCGGTTTCCTCACCGCCCGCCAGCAACTGGATATCGCCGCTGCGCAAATCGACAACCGTGGCACCCTCGGTGCCCAGGGCGCGGTGAACCTGACCGCCGTCAACGGCATCACCAATGCGGCCGATTCGCTGTTGTTCAGCGGCGGCGACATGACGTTGCGCGCCAATGGCTTCAGCAACCTTTACGGTGACGTCTACAGCAAGGGCAACCTGAGCTTTGCGGCGGTAGATGGCGGGCGTGCGGCAGGTTTCAGCAACCTTTCCGGCACTGTGGAAAGCGAAGGCAATATCGGCATCAATGCCGCGTTCGTAGAAAACGCCAAAGCAGAGTTCGAACTGGGCCAAACTCTGACCAGTGGCCGTATAGAGTGGGTTTGTGGCCAGCATTGCGCCGGCCACGACTGGTTCAAGCGCGGGCAGATCAACATTTACCAGACCTACCTCGAGTCGGCGGTCAAGGACTCGGCACCTGCTCGCCTGGTCGCTGGCAAAGACGTGGTCATCCAGGGCGACAACGTTCAGAACCGCTACAGCCTGCTGGCCGCCAATGGCAACCTGAGCATCAGCGCCAATGACCTGCTCAATCAGGGCGCGGGCACCCGCACCGGCCAAAACAGCATCGTCGTGGGTACACCTAAAAAGATCGACACCGATTATTGGGACCAGATGGAGTTTCACGACGTCCCAGCGTTCAATGCCGCTGTCGCAGCCGGCAACTTCGATCTGGCACGGTTTGAAGCACTCAAAGCGCGGTCTTCCGATGACCGTTTTGCCGAGGTCAGTAATGTCACTACCTGGACCGACAACGGCGGCCCTGGCTACGCGGCGACGCTACAAGCCGGCGGCACGGTCAACCTCAACGTTGCTCGCACCCTGCAAAACGGCACGCTGCACAACAACACCCTGGCCCAGTTGACCGGCACCCTCGGCGACGACCAGACCGGCATCCCCGTCGGCGGCATCAACATCAACCTGAGCAAACACGCCAACGACCCGAGTGCCCAGGCGCCCGGCAGCCTATTGCCTGTAGTGGGCGTGGCCCCCGGCGGCGGCTTCGTGCCCGTGGACTACACCGGCACCGCCTTCGCCCCGGTCGACCCCACCACCTCGCCCACCTTCCAACTGCCCAAGGGCGAGTACGGCCTGTTCGTCAAGAACGCCGACCCTACCAGCCATTACCTGATCGAGACCAACCCCGAGTTCACCTCGGTGTCGGGCTTCTTCAGCTCCGACTACATGCTCGGCAAACTCGGCTTCAATTCCGATAACGCCTGGCGCCGCCTCGGTGATGGCCAGTACGAAACCCGCCTGATCCGCGACGCCGTGCTCGCGCAAACCGGCCAACGCTTCCTCGCCGGCGGCCTGTACAGCGATGCCGACCAGTTCCGCTACCTGATGGACAACGCACTGGCCAGCAAAGACGCCCTGCGCCTTAGCCTCGGCGTGTCCCTCACCGGCCAGCAAGTCGGCGCCCTGACCCACGATATCGTGTGGATGGAAAACCGCGTCATCGATGGCCAGACCGTCCTCGTGCCCGTGCTGTACCTGGCCCAGGCCGAGTCGCGCAACGTGCGCGGCAACAGCCTGATCCAGGGCCGCGACCTCAACCTGGTCACCGGCGGCGACCTGATCAACGTCGGCACCCTGCGCGCCAGCAACAACCTCTCCGCCATCAGCAGCGGCAGTATCTACACCGGCGGCCTGGTCGAAGCCGGCAACAACCTGAACCTGCTGGCCCAGGACAGCATCCGCAACGCCATGGCCGGCGAAATCCGCGGCAAGCAAGTCAGCCTCACCGCGCTCAAGGGCGATGTCACCAACGACAACACCGCCATCCAGGTACGTGACGGCGCCGGCATGCGCACCCTCACCGACACCAGCGCCGGCACCATCGTCGCCCGCGAAAACCTCGCCATCGACGCCGGCCGCGACCTCACCAACCGCGGCGCCCTCACCGCTGGCAACGACGCTAACTTAACCGCCGGCCGCGACCTCAACCTCATCGCCGCCAGCGATACCCGCGTGAAACACGAGTTCAGCGACGGCGGGCACAAATCCAGCATCACCACCGACGTCAAAAACCTCGCCGCCAGCGTCACGGCGGGCGGCAGCATCAATATGCAAGCCGGACAAGACGTCAACATCATCGGCAGCACCGCCACCGCTGGCAAAGACCTCACCATCGCCGCCGGCCGCGACCTCAACGTCGCCTCGGTCAGCGACATGCACAACGTCGAAGGCAAGGAAAAACACGGCAAGAAACGCATCAAAACCTCGGACGACCAGACCACCCAAGTGGCCAGCGTACTGACGGCGGGTGGGGATTTTGTCAGCCAGGCCGGGCGTGATACCACGATCGTGGCGAGCAGGATCAGTGCGGGGAATGAGGCTTATCTGTATAGCGGGGATAAGTTGAGTTTGCTGGCGGCGCAGAACAGCACGCATACCCTGTATGACATGAAGGAAAACGGCGGCTGGGGCGCGAAAAAAGCCAAGCGTGATGAAGTTACCCAGACCACCAACGTCGGCACTGAGATCAAAACCGCAGGCAACCTGACTTTGGTTAGCAACGGCGACCAGCTGTACCAGGTCGCCAAGCTCAACAGCGGCAACGACCTCATCCTGAAAAGCGGCGGCGCCGTGACGTTTGAAGGCGTAAAGGACTATCACGACGAGAGCCATACCAAGAGCAAGAGCAACATGGCTTGGTTCTCGATGAAGGGCAAAGGCAAGACCGATGAAACCTTGCGTCAGAGTGAGCTGGTTGCCAAGGGGCAGACCGTCATCGAAGCCGTTAACGGCCTGAAGATCGACGTCAAACAAGTCGACCAGCAAACCGTCAGCCAGACCATCGACACCATGGTCAAGGCCGACCCACAATTGGCCTGGATCAAGGACGCCGAGAAGCGCGGCGACGTGGATTGGCGGCAAGTCAAAGAGCTGCACGACTCCTTCAAGTACAGCAACTCCGGCATGGGCCAGGGCGCCATGTTGGCGGTCATCATTATCGTCACCATTGTGACGGCGGGTGGCGCGAGTGCACTGGTGGGCGCAGGTGCATCGGCTGGTTCAACCATGGCCGCCGGTACAGCTGCGGTTGCGGCGACCAGTACGTCGGCGGCGGTTGCAGCCACAAGTGCGGGGCTAGGTAACATGATGGCCACCGCCGCGCTGACCTCGCTGGCCAGTACCGGTGCTGTGAGCACGATCAACAACAAAGGCAACATCGGCATTGCGCTCAAGGACACTTTCAGCAGCAGCAGCCTGAAAAACGCCGCTATCGCTGGTCTGGCAACCGGGGCGTTGAACTACGCCGATAGTAATTGGTTCAAGGGTGCGAGCCCGGCCGACGGCGCGGGCGCGAAAGTCACTACGGCGGGGCCGGTGCAGAGCCCGGGTTATTCCAGTGATTGGCTCAGCTGGCCAAAAGCTCAGGATGCAGTCCTGCGAGGTGGCACCCATGCCGTCATCGAAAGTGGCATTTCTACAGCCATCAACGGCGGCAGCTTGAAAGACAATCTGAGCTCCGCCTTGGTGTCGCAAGGTTTCGACCTTGCCGCTGCGGCCGGCAACAAGGGGCTTGGCAATCTGGCGAGCGACCTTGATCTGAGCCCCGGCTCGGCGGAGAAGGTCCTGATGCATGCCATCCTGGGTGGCGCACTTTCAGCTGCTCGAGGCGGTGACTTCAAGACCGGCGCCATTGCCGCCGGCGCGGCTGAAGGGCTGACAGCAATTGCGACCGAGAACTTGGGTAAATACCTGGATGATCGTTTCGCAACGGATAATCAATTCAAAGTCGCAACCGCGCAAATCATCGGTATTGCGGCTGGTTCTCTAGTGAACGGAAATCCGAACGACGCCGCTTGGGTGGCGGGCAATGTTGAACGTTACAACGAGCAACTGCACCCGCGAGCCGCCGAACTGATTAAAGAGCAAGCGCCAAAAATGGCGGCGGATTTAAAGATCAGTCAGGAAGAGGCCTCGCGGCGCATGGGGGTTGCGCTGGCCTATTACACCGATGATGGCTGGAGAAAATCAATCTCGGCAGATGATGTAAGCAATATCGATACAGCAACCTTGCAGCACTTAGGTGTGGCTCTGGCACCCATTGCGGATAACTACGCGCGAACCGATGCGTCCGCGGACGGAAGCCAGCGCGGATACAGTGGTAATGAGACGGCGGCCTTGATTCTTGATTTCAAGGACACGCGCCCGTCTGCCTACAAAGACGGCACTAGAAATATCGACTACTTGGGCGACCCTGAAGGGCACAACAGCCAAGGAACAGTGGATTTCTATCAGTCCAATTTGAACTACAGCGATAAGCCGACGGACTACCTGGAGAGCTTTAAAGGCGGAGTGGCAGGCGTAGGTCGTAGTGCGTGGGGCCTAGTTACATCCACTGCTAAGCTCGGTAGTGAGCTTTTGGGTGGAAATGCACTGGGCGTTGCCAACGACTTTCTGGGGCCTGTTGCCGACCCGTCTCTGAACCCGGTTGGTCAAATGACCACCCGGCAAACGGGTCGGGCATTCGTTTCAGACCTGCAAGGCAACAGCTATGAGTCAGCCGCGCAAGTTTCAGAGTTAGTCACTGACGCTGCGACCATGGCCGCTCCTGGGTCTACTGCTGGCAGGTTTGGGCAGATTTCCAAGGCTGGCGAAGCCTCGGCTCTTGTCAGGGCTGACAGTGCCCTGGTGGCGAGAAGCGAAGCCGCTGCGGGGATGACGGCCCGATTGGCGGATGACATCCCAACCTACGGCCTGAGCCCCAACAGCTTTGACACCACGTTACAGTTTGAGCGCACGGGCACCCGTACACCGACCACATCCGTCGGCGCCTATCAACCGACTGCCCTCACTGGTGATGTAGGCAGCTACGTCAGAGCGGATGACTTACTTGCTGCCCGAAGCAATGAAGTCGTGCTCACGAAATACAAAGAGCCCTGCTGCTTCGCTGCCGGCACTAAAGTCTCAACCCCTAACGGCGACCGCGCCATCGAATCGCTCAAAGTCGGCGACGTGGTCTGGAGCAAACCGGAAAAAGGCGGCAAACCCTTCGCCGCTAAGATCCTGGCGACCCATCAGCGTTCCGACCAGCCGATTTACCGCCTCAAACTGAAAAGCGTTCGGGCAGACGGCATAGCTGAGGGCGAAACCCTGCTAGTCACGCCGGGTCACCCGTTCTATGTTCCGGCCAAGCGCGACTTCATTCCTGTCATCCATCTGAAACCGGGCGATCTGCTGCAGTCCCTGGCTGATGGCGAGACGAACAATACTTCGTCTGAGGTGGAGTCGCTGGAGCTTTACTTGCCTGTGGGCGAGACCTTCAACCTGACGGTGGATGTGGGGCACACGTTCTATGTTGGGGAGTTGAAGACGTGGGTGCACAATACTGGGCCGTGTGCGTTGCCGGAGGGCTTTTTTGGTCCAGGAGGGCTAGCCGCCAACGGAGTTAGCGAGGTAGCGATCACCGGTGAAACAGCTTCGACTTCTCTGGGTAAAAGGGTTCATAAAACACAAGCGGACCTCCGCAGAGAGTCCGGGCTATTCAGCACGGTGGAGCAGCCAATAGCAGATCAATTTGGCAATCCAATTTTGGTCCCAAAGCGGGTTGATTTGAAAACGGGCGAAGCGCAGCCTGGGGCAAACTTCCAAAAGGCGATCCCTGATGCAGCTAACTTCGATCGTAGACTTATAGTGGATGACAAACCTCTGGGCCGTCCTATTGCGAAGGACAGGCAAGAGATTATTAGATTTATTGAGGCGTTTAGGCAAAGAGAGGGCGTTTTGCCTGAGACGATAGGCATACAACGATATGACCCTAAAACTGGCTTGCCTGTGAAAACCGACTTGTACTCACCGTATGATTTTTTGCCAAAAAAGAATTAGGAGTCTAAATTATGAGTTTCGAGCATAAAGCATTCATTTTTGACTTTGATAGCTTTGATAGCGAGCTTAAGCCGTTATTGGAAGCTTCCCTGCGCTCTGGAGATATTGAGCCGCTACGTTGTTTTATTCTTTCTAACAAAGAGCTTTTGGTCGATCCCTATGAGGGAGATGCGCTGGATAACGACTGGGAGGATATGATCGAAGACAGGGATGTTCATCAATATGGGGACTTTGCGCTGACGAAATATTATTCCCCGAAGGATGATCATGGATTAGGCGCGAAATGGGCAGATTTTCAAGAAAAAATCTCCAATCGAGGTAAGCTAAATATTTCTCCTTTTTTGGGTGCGCCAGTAGGTGTAGATGGCGAGTTTTTTGATCCTGGTAAAATGGGGTCGTACTTTCAAACTACCCGTGAAGTGGGTGAAAGTCTAAAAAAAATTGAGAAAGTGAAGGGTGAGATGAAAGATAGTTTAATTGAAGATCTGGAGAGGTACGAAGGTTTTCTCAATCAAGCTAATTCAGTAAAAAAAGGGATATATGTAACGTTTTGATTGAGAGAAGGAAGTGAAGATGGAAAGTAAACGGGTGTTGGATATAAAGGATGTCGTGCAGTAATGTTCTAATTTTGAGAGCGATATTAGTGTTCTCTTTTAACTTTTTCTGTATTTCTTGCGCTCGTTCAATCACAGCTCTTTAAAAAATAATTTTATTTTTTGTTTAAATGTCTAAGCGAGGCGGTTACCAGATAACCGCCCTTAATTATTTACGAAACTTTCGAGTTTAACTTCCATCCAGCCACATCCAGCAGATCACACCCATCTCTCAGGGGAATAGCCAGCAGCAGCGCAAAATCATGCAACACAACCGCACCACTGCTGATCTCCTCCCGAAATGCCAGACTCCCCAAAGAATTGATTCATAAAAAAACAGGACATATTAGTGGCGAAGCTATGGGGGTGGAATGTGAGTGCTATTGAGCTTGATGGTTTCAATGATGAACTGATGGCTTTTGTCATTACGTGTTTATTTTGTGGTGCTATCAGCAAAGATGAGCTCAGTACGTGGTGCGCTCAAGCTTTGTCACTAAGTAACGTCCCAGCTTTTTTATATGATTTGATGGATTTTCAAGATGAGATTTTCAAGGTGTATAAGATAACTGGTTACGTGCCCCATTGGGAGCATGCGGAGGGCGACGAATACGCACTGTATGGTATCGCCCTCCGTAGAGGTTTTAAGCCTTATGACATGCCTGTATCCACGACCGAAGCGCTCATTCACCTTGAAGCGTCACCACATATTGAAAATTTATTCAAAGAGGTCTTTACCTTTATCAAGCTGTAAGTCGGTGCAAAAACTACTGTTAACAGTGCTGCCGAAGGTGCTACGCCTCGGGTTTCTATCGATCCCCCGGAAGGAAGTTTCTCGATTTCAGATTGGGCAGGCTATCCAACGGGCGTCCCTGTACCGCAAGGGCCGTTCAGATTACTGGAGGGGGCCGAGTACAATGCCGCCAGAAATGCCGCCAACAAAGCCAATAGCACTCTCCGCCCAGAACAAGGACTTGTAGGTCAGCCTGTGGACGTGCATGAAATCAACCCAGTGAAATTTGGTGGAAGTCCAACCGACTCTACCAATAAAGTTATCCTGCCTCGCGATGTTCATCGGCAGCAGGTAACTCCTTGGTGGAACCAATTGCAGAAAGACTTAGGAAAATAGCTATGGAATATCATCTAACAGAGGGGCAGCTCAATGGTCCGGCTGAAATTTCGACTGTTGATGGTCTGTCAACACGCTTGGGAGTTGCACTCCCTGAGAGTTACATTGAATTCCTTAAGCAGCACGACGGTGGGGAAGGGTTCATTGGCGATAGCTACATTATTTTTTGGAAAGCAGAAGAGTTAATTGATTTCAATCGTGAATATGAGGTCGAGATATATGCGCCAGGCATCTTTTTGTTCGCTTCTAACGGAGGAGGGGAGGGGTATGGGTTCGATATGGAGGATACAGCAATGCCGGTAGTTCGAGTCCCTTTTATAGGTATGGATCGGCAGTACGCCATCTCGGTCGCGAGTGACCTCCCCGATCTATTTGCTCGATTGGCAGACCGAAATGCGTGACCTTAATAAGTACTCACGCCCTAAAGGCATGGAGCTATTCGAGATTAAACCCGCTATCGTTGGTGGTGATCCGAGCAGCCCTGAGAATAAGACTTGGTTGACGAGGCAGCAGCACTTTGAGGCAGTGCGCTACTGGAATCGGATTATCAGCAGTCTGCGTAACGAACGGAAGTAAAAATAGCGGGGAATAGGGTGCAGACAACGTTTTTGCGTTTTCTAGGGGAATAGGGGGAGTATCACGGTTTCGCATTTTTTAGAGTTCAGCGGAGTTGCTCTTTAAAAATATGATTTATTTTTTGTAGTTATTCTATCTCGTTGGCCTATTGATGGGCGGCTAAGCTGTAAGTTTTTATCCAGCTAGGGGTTTTATATGGCCCGCCGTCCTAGGTTTTTATGCCGGGTATCCCGTTTCACATTATACAGCGGGGAAATAATCGGTCTGCGTGTTTTTATTCAGGTAGAGACTACATTTTTTACATTGAAACATTAGCTGTGCTTGCTCAACTGTATGGCTGTAAAGTTCACGCATTGTGCTTGATGACAAATCACGTTCATCTATTGTTGACTCCCACCTGCTGCGCAGGGGCTGGCCTACTTATGAAGGGGGTGGGCAGCGAGATGTTCAGTACGCCAATCGAACATATCAACGAACAAGAACATTGTGGGAAGGCCGTTTCCGCTCTTGTTTGGTTCAACAAGACAACTATGTTTTAGCTTGCTATCGATATATTGAAATGAACCCGATCAGAGCGGGTATGGTTGCTCATCCGGGCGACTATCGCTGGAGCAGCTATAGAGCAAACGCACAGGGCGAGCTATCAGGATTATAAGCCCGCATGCGGTTTATAGCGAGTTAGGTAGCAGCACCGCGCAACGAGCCCAAGCTTATCGGTCTATGTTCGAGGATCGGCTTTCACCTGGATTGATAGAACAAATTCAATCTTCTAAAAACGGTAATTACGTTTTGGGCGATCAGAAGTTTGCGTCCGAAATCGCGCAGATTTTAGGTAAAAGAGTTTCACCGGGTGTGTCAGGACGCCCGAAGAAGTGTGAGTTGAAAGAATAGAGTAATAGTGTTCTGACCCCTATTTTTTCCTAGATGGCTCCGACCATTATAAGGCTGCGGAAGCTGATGTAGAAACGTGGATGCCTGTGTGGGAGGACGAAGGCTGGTCGGCTAGTAAAATCGACAATACGCGAAATCAAATTCACGAATTAAACAAAAGTTTATTCGAAAGAATGGGGCTTAATATGGATCCAAATGAATACTTAAATGCGTCGTTAATTGATGTTCTTGCGGAGTTTAGAAGGGATATATCGATAGTCGAGTACGTAAAGGTTGAGGGTGAAGAGTTTCTAAAGCTGCCGGAGTATGGGGTCTATTTTCAGGCGGGTAGTGACGGTGTCATCGTTGCATACCGCGTTTATTATCAAGCCTCTGATGAGTATTTCCCAGCTGATGCTGAAACTAAAACTGCTTGTGCGGATATTGAAACAATTGAAGAGTCAATTGCTAAATATGGTGCGCCCTTGCGTAATGTGCCCTCCGTTCGAATTCCCGGTAGGGCTCCCACGAGTCCGGGGTGCGAGTTTTTAGTGAGAGGGAATGCGGTAACAGTGCATTATGATTTTGATAGTAAGTTGGTTGATTATGTTCATGTTAGGAGGAAGTTTGAACTGGTGGGAAATGTATGAACGGGTGGAAATCGAGGGAATAGGGTCAGACCACGTTTTTGCATTTTTAGTGTTCAGCAGAGTTGCTCTTTAAAAATATGATTTATTTTTGTAATTAGTTATTCTATTTAGTTAGTCTGTTGATAGGAGGCGAAGCTGAAAACGCTTATCCACTTAAGGGTTTTAGATGGCTCGCCGTCCTAGGGTTTACTAATAGAAGAGTAGTGGTCTGACCCCTAATTTTCCACGGAGTCATGGCAGCTTAGGTTACGCTACGGACGGTCGGGCGGTGCCTCATGAGCACAAAATAGAATATAACGGTCGGGGTTTCGTCGATAAACAGTATTATCGAGAAGTAAGTGCCGACGAAAAAGTTGTCGAGCCTTGGATTTTAGATAAATAGGTATCAGCATGTCGAATGATGTATGTGGATATGTTTTTCCGCCGCCCAGCCCAGACGCTTGGGTAGCGTTGGATAAATATATTTCCGAAAGCGATCTGGGGATATTTAAAATTAGCAGCGCGGAGCTATTTAATTATCCGCCACAGTTGTTGCCAAGCGAAGAAACTTTTGTGTTTTTAATTGGGGATAGGCCCGGGTATCCCAATGCTACGTATTTGACTGACTATAATCAGTATGATCCGCTGTATTCGGATATTGGGTTTCCTGGTGATCCGGTAGAAAGAGTTAAAATTTTATTGGCGGCGATTTTTAAGATCATTGCAATTTGTGAATGTAAAAAACTTGTATTTTCAATTTCAGAAAGTAGCCAAATAGAAGTAATTAAAAAAATTGATGTTTTTAGTATTGTTGATGTCGTTTTGTCAGATTTTGAACGTGCGCAGGCCCCTCCGGACGCCTTATACGAAGTTTCTATAGAATAAGTTAAATGGGCAGAGAAAAGTCAAGGGCTGACGTGATGATGTTCTTTGTCGGTAGGAACGTCATGGCAGCGGAAATGAGATCATGACGGTAGAGGAAAGAGGGCGGATTTATTTAATATGAACTGAAAAACGTATTAGATAAACATAGCCCCTTTATCATATTGGTTTCTTCTTGATCTCTATCGCCCTTTCGTCGCTGAGCGCTTTAGAGGGATGTATGAGGACTTCGCCAGATGGTTTTGACTTTTCGCTGCTTTCTGATTGTTATTTGGAAATGGTTTGTTTTGGAGTGCGTGTCACGAGGTTTGACTTTTCAAGACCGCAGACATTCGCTGGTGTGTCGCCTTATAAAGTTTCATTCTGTGTAGAAGCCGGGTTGAAATATCAAATTCACGACATTGTGGGTCAGCGCGAATTTAACGACTCGTCTACCAGTTCACCCTTATTAGATTTTTTATTAATGGACGTTGAGTCTGTTGAGAAAGTCGAAACTGATGCACTACAAATAACATTTAGCACGGGAGCGAAAATTACCATCGAGTCGGACGTTTCAGATGGTTATGAGTCTTACTCGATTTATTTGGATTCTGGTGGCATCATCGTCGTCTGAATGGGTAAGAACGGAGAAGCGGGACAGATTTATTCGGGTTCGAGGTGGCAGTAAAAAAGCCAAATAAATAAATCTTTTCCCTTTATTTTAAGAAAGTGGGGCCGGAGCGAGTGTTAGACCCGAAGTCCCGGAGGCTAATAGGGACTGGCGCATGTATAGGTAGTGCATGGGGAGAGAGCCAGAATCAAAGTGGTGGGCTGATGGCTACGTTTAAAGAAAGTATATATTTATCTTATTCGCAATTTTGCGTATTTTTGAGTTCGCTTGATCAGCCGTATAACGATTGGAGCGATCGTAGTTGTGCGCAAGGATTCGCGTGGAGATTGGGGAGTGCCTCATTTAGATCACTGGTAGACGAAGGGGGGCATATAACTATTTTTTTCATTAATGAACATGTACCAGCTATAAGCGCAGACGTGGTTCGGGCCTTTAAAGTACCCTTCGCGGTGAGAGATAGAAATATTGAGATTGGTAGTATTTCGGATTCGATTTCTCTAGAGATGGCTGAAGGCGACTATTCTCTTCAGGTCGAATTTATGAGGCCATCTTCCAGTGGGTTATATGCGATAAATGTCTATCTGAATTTGGGGCGCTGCGATTTTGAGGTGTTGAGAGCGGACTCAGAAATTGACGAGCGAGGTGAGTTCGATATCGATGCGGTTCCTGCAGGATAGTGTAAAAATATATTAGAAAAAGAACGGGGAGAAAAACGGATTTATTCGAATTTTAGGTAGCTGTTGAAAAGCCAATTTAAATTCACCCATCTTACTCGCGAACTTTCCCATTAGCAGCGGTAGGAAAGTCATGGCAGCAGAAAAGGACGCTCGACAATGAATAGTGATGCGTGTATCGAAAAGGTTTTAATCGATTTTTAGTATAAGTAAGTGCGGTGTATAGAAAGCTATGCTGGCAGCGTTGTACGCGTGGAAAAACTATTGCTGAGGCTAGGTATGGAGTCTACTAAGGAGAAAAAATGGTTGATGATTGGAGGGTATACACTTAGCCCTGAGCACGGTAGATTGCAAGTCCCTATGGTTCATCAACCGACCATGGAAGATGTAAAAGCCATTCTAAACACATATAGTAAATTCGATGGCGTCGCATCTTTTTCTATTTCCCCGGCGCCTGAATATGGGCCTTACGAAATCAATCTCTACGCTGATTCTGGAAATTATTTTTTAATGCTAAATCAATATCTGGATGATGGGGAGCACGCTGTACGTACTCTTAGTAATACGTCGGCTGGAACAAGTCCGGTTGAGATTCTTAGCGATTGTTATCCGGCGAGTTTCATCACAAGAGATATAGGTGTCGTCATTTCTTGCTTTCAAGAATTTTTGAATTTTAGAGATGTAAGTTCTTTATGTTGAATGATTAGAGGAAGTAGGAAGCAAAAAGGGGGCAGATTTATTTTAATTCGTGATGTCAGTTAAAGCCTATTAAGTAAATCAGTCCCCTTTGTTTCTATTTTTAGCGCACCAAAGCGGGCGACACTACGGTCGCCCGATTTTCACTCAAGACAGCTCAGCATTCAGCCTGCGACTGATGACATCCAGCAAATCACACCCATCGCGCAGCGGAATGGCCAGCAAATGGGCGAAGTCTGAAAGCACTACGGCATCGCTGCTGAGTTGTTCGCGGAAGGCTAGGTTTTCCAGCAGTTGGGTGACGGCCCGAATACGGTGCACGGCGGCGTCGTGAAGGACGTCGAGGGGTGCCTGGGTGTCGATAATCAGGGCGGGGACGGTGCAGTCGTGGCCGGTTAGGGGCATGTATTGATTCATCATTAAGCTCTCTAGATTATTGAGGGCTCGGTTTTCGGGTCGCCAAACCCGGTCGCTTTTTGAGCGACGGCCGGACTATAAGCCCCTCGCCCAAAACCGCGCAAGGCATCACAGCAGTGGCACCAGCCCTCATGCCATGCCAACCCTTGCCGACACATTGGCGATGACCCAACGCATCAAAACTGAGGCCCCGCCATCATCGGCGCTCTCGCAACCGCTCCACCGTTAACCACAAGGAAGAAGTACATGATCAAGTTGTTCTGCAAAGCCGCTGTCGTTCTGTCGCTGGCCACTCTGTTTGGCTGTTCCTCCACGCCGTCGGTAGAGAAGATGCAGGCTGACGTGGCGAACTACTCATTGCCCAAGGCCGCCGTGGCCGATAAAGGCCTGGTCTATGTCGTGCGCCCTAGCAACGTCGGGATGATGGTTCGGTTCAACGTGTTCCTGGATGACAAGGAAGCCAACTCGGAGATGGGTTACAACCGTGGTAACCAGTACATCTATTTTTTCGTGACGCCGGGCAAGCATGTGATCAGCTCCAAGGCTGAGAACTGGGCGGACATGCCGATCGACGTCAAGGCGGGTGAGGTGGTTTACCTCAAGCAGGAAGTCGAAATGGGCTTCGCTGTGGCGCGCAACAGCCTCAAAGTGCTTAGCGATCTAGAAGGCCGTTATCTGGTCAAGGATGCGTCCCTGGGCACCATTGCCAAAGAAAGCAAGTAAGTTAAAAAGGCTTGAAACGGGCGGGCTCTGAGTTCGCCCATTGTCCCTGTCCTCTGCCCTGAACACTGGGTTTGCTTGTGGCTCACCCAGTATTCTTCAATCATGTTTGACTGACACGCGACATAAGCCGGAGTAACACCGTATGGACGCAAATTCCCCCACTAAACAGCCGACCGTTCTGGCTAGCATCGGCCGCCGCCTGCTGGCCCGAATCATCTTGTTCGCCGACGCGCTGTCCAGCGGTCAAAGCCTGGGCAAGCGTTTGCTGAGTATTGCGACGGTGAACCGTAATAGCCGCAAGGGCTGCAGCGTTTCCCAGTCGTTTACCTGTAATGCCGGGGCGCTGTTGATTGTCGACTGGGTGTGGATTTTTCTGGAGTCCAGAACCCGCCTGGGCGACATGTTTGCCAAGACTATCGTGATTCAAACCGGCAACTTGACCAAGGTACGCAGCCTTGCCGATATTTTGACGACGGGAAGTCCTGCGCTGCTTGAGGATAAAAAGTGGACGATAAGCTAAATGAACTGCTGCATTTTGTCCCCCAGCATGCCGATTATGCTGTGGACGCTACAGATCTGGACCCGGAAGATATCCCCGACCGTCGAATAGCGGGCGTGACCGAGTTGCTCAGGACTCATCCCGATGAGGGTGTGCGGCTGTTGGCCGCGCGTTTGTTGACGAGTTGGGGCGTACAAGAAGGATTGAGCTATACGGTTCATATCGTTGACCACTTCCAGGCATTCGGAGGGTTTGACTCACATCGATTGCACGGCCACGACGAGACCTTCAAGTTCGTGCTGAGGTCGTTAGTGGGTTACTTCTGCAGACTGGCAGATGCAGGTGAGAGCGAAAAAGCACGGGCTGACATCTATGAACCAATGGTGAAAATCATCCATCTGTCGAATGACCGCCCTTTTGAAATCGCTGATATGTTTTGGTTGGTCAAGCGCGAAGAGTTCAGGGATTTCATTCCAGCGTTGCGTGAGCATTTGTTGGCTATTAGCGCGCATCCTGAGCTTCACCGATGGAAGATTTATGATGTTTTGGAGCTTTTATTAAAAGTGGATGCTGAGTTCGCTTCTGGATTCTTGAAGCGGGTCGGCAAGTCACATGACGACTTCAACTTGAATAAAACATTAAAGGACTGATGTGAAAAACCTCCTCCTAATCCTCATCACCACCCTCATCCTCGGCGGTTGCGTCAGCCACCCCCTCACCCCCGAAAACCGCGCGCAGATCAAGACGGTAAAAGTCCTGCCCGTGAAGTGGGAAAAGAACATGGTGTACTTCGGTCGCGAACAAGCCTGGGGCGCGGCACTCGGGGCCGGGGTTGGCGCGGGTGTTGGCATGGCCAGCGGTGCGTCCAAGGTGGGTACCGCGGCGTTGAGCGGCGCCGGTTTGGCTGGCGGCATGAAGCTTGGGCAGTTGGCAGAGATGCCGACGTCGATGGCGATTCTGACGCTGATCGAAGCGGAAAAAATCGACGTGGGTGTGTTGCTCAAGCAGGGCTTTGTCGATGCACTGGGCAAGACCTCGACGCTCAAGGTGGTCGGCGACGATGAACCGGCCGATGCGCAGATCCAGTTGACCGTGTCCGAGTGGGGTTTTCGCCTGACCCAGGGGTTCAGCAGCGTGATTTACCCCACCATTAGCGTGGTGGCGCAGATGAATCGCGGCGATGAGATGATCTGGCGCACCTTTGAAACGGTTACGCCATTCAATGGCCAGAACGTTTATGGCTACACGCCGCTGACTTATCGCACCGATCCTGAGGCCTTGCGCCGGGCGTTGACCGGGATTACGCAGATATCTGCGCAGTATCTGGTGAAGGAGCTCAAGTAAGTCTGACGGTGGTGTAACAACGTCTATGCGGCGTTTTTCTGGTTGCTCGCGTTATCGTTGACGATTTTCGCGAGCAAGCTCGCTCCTACAGGGTGGGCGGTGTTGGGGCGTGCCGCTTATAGCTTTGAACATTTTGTTTATCCCAGTGTCTTTACCCCGCCCACCCGCAATCGGTCGGGCTGCATGGACTGCAGCGTTTTCAAATGACATTAAGGATTGATGTGAGCCCTATTCCCCTTACGGCCCCTGTCTGCCACCGCCCACGGTGCGCGTGCCCGCGCCTGGGATTCAGAAGGGCGGCCCCGGGGGACTCATTCGGATCGATTGATCCTTTCCCAAAGCACACCTACTGCCGCCGGGCCTCTTGGCGGTTTTGACCTGTAGTTCATGGAGTTTGAAATGAAGCGCAAGCAGTTCCAGAAAAGTCTGTTGGCAATCATGGTTGGCGCGATCAGCACCCAGGTGCTGGCAGTAGAGTTCGACCTGGGTCAGGGCAAGAATATTTGGGCCAATGAGACGTTTAACGAGCCGGTAACCATTACCGGCAAGTTTTCCGAGGTGGTCAATTCCGGCACCACTGACCCCGCCGGTCTCGGATTTGTGAACACCAACATTCAAGGCTCGCTGATCAACCGCGCAGACATCACGCTGGACTCACAGGGCAAAACCATTCGCGCCATCGCCATCGACCCGATGTTCTGGTCTGGTCCTTCCGGTCTGAACCCCGGCACAATCACTGGGGATGTGGTTCAGGCGGGCAATATCCTGATGACCCATGGCGCCTATGAAGGGCTTGAAATCGGCGCTACCACCATTGGCGGCAGCGTTATCAACTCCGGCACCATCCGTTCCACGCCGCCGGTGAGCGCCGAGCCCTTTCCCGGCTACCTGGGCGGTGGTGAGGGTATTTACCTGCACGGCACCACGGTTGCCGGTGACGTTTCCAACACTGGCGTGATTGATATGGCCGGCCCGGAAGCGATCGGCCTGGTCCTCGACGTCAACAGCGGCACGCCGACCACCATCGGCGGCAAGCTGCTCAACTCGGGCTCGATTATCGCCACAGGTAATGGCGCCTGGGGTATGGAAGTTGAGACCGCTACCAACCCCCTGCGCATCGAAAACAGTGGCCTGATTTCCGCCAACGGCAATGAAGCCAAGGGCCTGACGTTTTACGCGGGCACCTTTGATTACATCCTCAACACCGGCACCATCGAAGCCAAGGGCGCGTCGGCCAATGCCTTCGACCTGTCCGGCGCCAGCTTTGCGCAAAACAGTGCCGCAGGTGCGCGTGGTATCGTCAACCGTGGCCTCATCACAGCCGACGGCACCGCGATCCAGGTGGATGCGGCCGAGCAGGTCGCGACCTTTGAAATCAACCAGCAAGCCGGCGAAATCCGCAGCAACAGCGGTATCGCCGTCGATGCCAATAACCTCGCCAGCCTGAACTGGACCGGTGGCAAAATCACCGGCGACTTGCTCAACCTCACCGCCGTCAACGTCGATGGCCAGGCGGGTTTCACCGGTAGCCGTATCATCGCGCCTGTTTCGATCAATTCGGGCTCGCTGAACCTGTCCGCACCTGGCACCGCCATCACCGGCAATCTGAATGTGGCCAGCGGCGCGGGCATTGATATGCACCTGGCCGACAGCGTGGTGCCGACCACGCCGTATCTCACCGTCAACGGCACGGCCAATCTGGCCCAGGCCTCCAAGCTGACCGTCAGCGCCAACCCGGGCGACTTCGCCGCGCCTAAAGCCGGCACGCAATACACCCTGCTGCAAGCCACCAACGTGCAGAACAACGGCGTGGCCGTGGCCAGTGCGTCGTCGTTGCTGAACGTGCTCAGCTACTCGGCCGATGCGCAGACGGTCAAGGCCGTGGTGGCGGTGAAAAGCGATCAGCAGGTGCAGCAGGAGCTGGCGGGTGCCAGCGCGGGTGCGTCGGCTGCGACCGCCGTCAACGTGTTGAAAAACGATGTGCTCGGCCAGCTCAACCAAAACGACCCGGTGTTCCAGAGCCTGGCGAACGCCGGGACAGCACAGCAACTGGCGCAGCTCGCCGGCCAACTCACGCCGGACGTCAACCGTGGCGCCCTCGATGTGGCGCTGTCGGGGCAAACTGTGGTCAACGGCGCGATCTTCAATCGCCTCACCGACCAGCGCGAAAGCCACCAGGTCGGCGGTGTGTGGGTGCAGGGCCTGAGCAGCAACATGGACCAGGACGGCCGTGGCGGCAACAACGGTTACTCGGCCAACAGCAGCGGTATGGCGGTGGGCGTGGACGGTCGTGTGAACGACACCACCACCCTGGGCGTGGCGTACAGCTACCTCAACTCGAATATCCATTCGGACCTGGGCAACAAGACTGACGTCGAGGGCCACGCGCTGTCGCTGTACGGCAACTGGGCGCTGCAGAACTGGTTCGTGGATGGCAGCCTCAGCTACGGCCATAACGAGAACGACAGCAAGCGCCACGTCGCGGGCACCACGGCCAAGGGCAGCTACGACAGCAATGTGTTGGCGGCCAGCGTGATCGGCGGCTACAGCTTCAAGCCGTCCCAGGCGGTGGTGATCGAGCCACGTGTAGCGGCGCGGTATGCCAACGTGCGCATGGATGGTTTTACCGAGAAAGGTTCGTCGGCGGCGTTGAGCACGGCTTCGCAGCGTTATGAAGTGGGCGAGTTGGGTGCTGGTGTGCGTCTGGCGGCCAACCTGCCGTTGAGCGCCGGCACGCTGCAACCGGAAGCCACGTTGATGGCCTATCACGACCTGATGGGTGATCGCGTCGCGCAAACCTCCAGCTTCGTGGCGGGTGGTTCGCCGTTTACCGTGACCGGCGCGTCGGTGGCGCGTGACAGCTATGAAGCCAGTGTGGGCGTGAATTACCAGGTCTCGGACTTTAGCGTCGGCGCCAGCTACACCCGCCAGGCACGCAGCGGTTTCGATGCTGACGGCGTCATGCTCAAGGCACGCTACGCGTTCTAAGCAACACCTCAACATAAATGTGGGAGGGGGCTTGCTCCCGATAGCGGTGGCCCAGTCAATGATGTGTTAACTGACTCACCGCCATCGGGAGCAAGCCCCCTCCCACATTTGGATTTGTGTGAATCCATCAGAACAACTTGCGCTGTACAGCCTCAACCCGCGTACGTAGAGCCTGCCGCTAATCCCCTGTGGGAGGGGGCTTGCCCTAATGCCAGTCAGTTAAGCGAAAGGGCTTCACTGTAGGAGCGAGCTTGCTCGCGAAAAACGCCCAGACAACGCGTTCATTCTGGATGAACGAGGGGGCCTTGAGTTCTTCGCGAGCAAGCTCGCTCCTACAAAAAGCCTTAACTGACTGGCATTAGGGCTTGCCCCCGATAGCGGTGGTCCAGTCAATGTCGTGTTGACTGACTCACCGCCATCGGGAGCAAGCCCCCTCCCACATTTGGATTTGTGTGAATCCGTCAGAACAACTTGCGCTGTACCGCCTCATCCAGCGTGCTGCGCGTCAACGCCTCTACCACTTCCCGGGTGTCTGCCTGGAACGGGATGCCCACGATCAGCACCAGGTGCATCCAGGTGCGTACCGACTCGCTCTTCTTGACGCGGCCCAATTCCTTGCCGTCTTTGTCCTTGAACACGGTTTCCAGGGTGAAGGTGTTCTTGGCTGTGGACGGGATGATGAAGAACGTCACGCCGGTGATGATCGCCGAGGCCATGCTGAACTGTTCGTTGTTGTACAGGGTGGCGTCAGCGTAGATGTCCGAGTCAACCTTGTCGGTGCTCACCCGTGCGAAGCGGTTGGACTGGCGGAACCCATCCGCCACGGCTTTTTCCCACAGGGCGGCGGGTGCGCCGGCAGCGGCGTTGGCGGGGCCGCCGTTGACTTGGTTCAGCCCGGTGGTGCGCACGTACGCCGTAGGTTTTTGTGCGGGCGCGTTGGCGGTCGGTGGCCAGGTTTGTACCGGTGGCAGTTCGTGTTGCGAGTAAGACACGCAGCCCGTCAGCAAGACGGCCGCGAGTACCAGGCTGTGCTTGATCAATCCTTTCATGTGATGCTCCTTGCGGTTACGGTTTGGCCAGTTTGGCGGTGGCGGTGTCGAGCAGTTGCGCGACGAGTTCGTTCAGTTGTTTGGCGCCCATGGTCGGGGCCCAGTATTCGCGACCGTACAGGCCCACGTTGCGCTCGAACTTGACCTCTTGTTTGCTGCTGGCCAGTTCCTTGCCGTCGCGGTCGACGATCACCAGGTCGCCGGCCAGATCGAACGTGTCGACGTAGATCGGGCCGTTGACCCAGATCCAGATCGTCAACGTCAGCAAGGCGCCGGGTACATAGCCCGGGTGTACGCCGCGATGACCCTTGAGCGACGTCATGTTGAACTTGAGCGAAACATCCTGCTCACCCAGGCGCACTGGGTACTCGGTAACCTGCTTGAAGTAACCGGCCGCGCGCACGTACTGGTTAAGCTGCAACGTCAACGAACGGCTGATCGCGGTTTTGTTGGCGTCGTTGACGTCGGCGGCGTTCACCGTCACATCAGCGATTTGCGCGCTGCGCGGGCTGCTGACAGAAGCCGGGTGTAACGGGGCGCCGATAGGGCCGGTGACGGTGTAGGACACACAGCCCGTCATCGACAGCGCGGCAACGAGGGCGGCTGCCCGCAAGAGGATTTTCAACACGCAATATCCCTATTAATGAATGAACCAGGTCAGGGTCTCGGCACGTCGGCTCAGAACTTTAGGCCGATCCGGTTTCCCTCCCTCAGCAGCCCCATTCATCACTTAACCCTGCGTTTATTCAAAACACCTTGAGAACCGCTCTCAACCCCGTAAAATGCCGCAGCCGTTGCGGCACGACAGGTTCAGGGATGAATACAGACGCTCGTGTTTCCCTCCCCGAAAATGGCCGCAGCCCTGCGCTCTGCCGATATCTCACTTTAGGAGCAACACGTGAAGACACTGTCCAAAATCCTGCTGTCGGGCCTCACCGCCGTGGCGCTGTTGACCGTGGCCGGTTGCGCCACCGAGAGCAACCGCGCGATGCCGGTGGAGCAAGTCGCCAGCGCCAGCGTGGCCTATTCCGGCGTGCGCGTGCCGATTGCCGTGGGCAAGTTCGACAACCGCTCCAGCTACATGCGCGGTATCTTTTCCGACGGCGTCGACCGCCTCGGTGGCCAGGCCAAGACCATCCTTATCACCCACTTGCAGCAGACCAACCGCTTCAGCGTGCTGGACCGCGACAACATGGGCGAAATCTCCCAGGAAGCCAAAATCAAAGGCACCGTGCAGAAGCTCAAGGGCGCTGATTACGTGGTGACCGGCGATGTGACCGAGTTCGGCCGCAAGGAAACCGGCGACCGCCAGCTGTTCGGCATCCTCGGCCGTGGCAAGACCCAAGTGGCCTACGCCAAAGTCGCGTTGAATATCGTCAACATCAACACCTCCGAAGTGGTGTATTCCACCCAGGGCGCCGGTGAGTACGCGCTCTCCAACCGTGAAGTGATCGGCTTCGGCGGCACCGCCAGCTACGACTCCACCCTCAATGGCAAGGTGCTGGACCTGGCCATGCGCGAAGCGATCAACCGCCTGGTGGACGGCATCAATGCCGGCGCCTGGAACCCACGTAACTGATCAGCAACACCTCAAGGAGCAGTACACGGATGAGCAAGGCAGTGAAGTTGGCGCTGACGCTGGCAGCAATCGCGACGGTAACCGGGTGCCAGACGGCGCCCCAACCCCTGTATCAATGGGAAAGCTACCAGCCGCAGGTTTACGAATACTTCAAGGGTGAGCCCAAGGAAGCGCAGGTCGAGGCACTGGAGCGCGACCTGCAAAAAATCAACGCCACCGGCCGCAAGGCGCCGCCGGGTTACCACGCGCACCTGGGCATGCTGTACATGAACATGGGCAAGGACGACCAGATGGTGCAGGAGTTTCGTACCGAGAAGGCGCTGTTCCCTGAGTCGGCCGCCTACATGGACTTTTTGCTGAAAAACGCCAAGACCGGAGTCGCCACCAAATGAGCCTGTTAAAACTCACCGGCGCCTTGCTGGCCCTGGCTTTGCTCGGCGGTTGCGCGGCGCCCAAGACGTTTGATTACTCAGCCTACAAACAGGCGCGGCCCAAGTCGATCCTGGTATTGCCGCCGATCAACGAGTCACCGGAAGTGCAGGCGTCCTACAGCCTGGTGTCGCAAGTCACCTACCCGTTGGCCGAAGCCGGCTACTACGTGCTGCCGATCGCCCTGGTGGACGAAACCTTCCGCCAGAACGGCCTGACCACCGCCAACGATATCCAGGCCGTACTGCCGGCCAAGCTGCATGACATCTTTGGTGCAGACGCCGCGCTGTACATCACCGTCAGCGAGTACGGCACCAAGTACATGCTGATCTCCAGCGACACCTCCGTGACCGCCTCGGCCAAACTGGTGGACCTGCGCACCGGCACCACCCTGTGGACCGGCACGGCGCGTGCGTCGAGCGAGGAGGGCAACAATAACAGCGGTGGCCTGGTGGGAATGTTGATTACAGCGGCGGTCAAGCAAGTGATCAACAGCTCCACCGATGCGGCGCACCCGATTGCCGGTATCACCAGCGCCCGGTTGCTCTCGGCCGGGCAGCGCACCGGCATCCTCTACGGCCCGCGCAACCCGAAATACGGCACGGACTGAAGTAACCCTTTTCTTCAGACAATGAAGATCAAATGTGGGAGGGGGCTTGCCCCCGATAGCTTAGTGTCAGCCACTGCATCTGGTGGCTGACCCACCGCCATCGGGAGCAAGCCCCCTCCCACACTGATTTCTGGCGTTATCTAAATCGAGAATGTTAACCCGGACCCCACATTCCCCGCGTCTGACCTTGTGAACGGACTATTCACTCACGAGGTTCAGCCCATGTCCCGCCCTCTGCTTTCCCTGCGTCCTGCTGCCCAAGGCTTCACCCTT
This sequence comes from Pseudomonas sp. R2-7-07, assembly GCF_003852355.1. Taxonomy (NCBI): domain Bacteria; kingdom Pseudomonadati; phylum Pseudomonadota; class Gammaproteobacteria; order Pseudomonadales; family Pseudomonadaceae; genus Pseudomonas; species Pseudomonas sp. R2-7-07. The sequence continues at coordinate 248,461 of NZ_CP027759.1, forward strand.
ACCCTGCTGGTGGCGCTGGCCGGATGCGGGCTGTCGTCCTCGCCTGACCTGGCGAAACCGGCTGAGCCCGCCGCCGAACTTCAGCGTGCGCCGGCCCAGGGCGCATTGGTCAAGCGCATGGCCATGCCTGCACCGATGCAAATGCGCGAGACGGCGACCATGGACTACCGCAGCGAACCCCGCGAGCAATACGCCAACCTGCCCGACAACCCGGTTCATCGCGTCGCCGAAACCCCGGTCTCCACCTTCAGCGTGGATGTCGACACCGGCAGCTACGCCAACGTCAGACGCTTCCTCAACCAAGGCAGCCTGCCGCCCGAAGGCGCTGTGCGATTGGAGGAAATGGTCAATTACTTCCCCTACGACTACGCGTTGCCTACCGATGGCTCACCCTTTGGCGTTACGACCGAAGTCGCCGCCACGCCGTGGAACCCACGGACTAAACTGCTGCGCATCGGCATCAAAGCGTCCGACCGCGCCGTGGCGGACCTGCCGCCGGCCAACCTGGTGTTTCTGGTGGATGTGTCCGGCTCCATGGACCGTCGCGAAGGTTTGCCGTTAGTGAAAAGCACGCTGAAATTGCTGGTGGATCAATTGCGTGATCAGGACCGCGTGTCATTGGTGGTCTACGCTGGCGAATCCCGCGTGGTGCTCAAACCGACTTCCGGGCGTGACAAAACCACCATCCGCAACGCCATCGACCAACTCACTGCCGGTGGATCCACCGCTGGCGCGTCCGGCATCGAACTGGCCTACCAACTGGCCCGCGAAGGCTTTATCGACAAGGGCATCAACCGCATCCTGCTCGCCACCGACGGTGACTTCAACGTGGGCATCAGCGACTTCGACAGCCTCAAGCAAATGGCCGTCGACCAGCGCAAAAGCGGCGTTTCGCTGACCACCCTCGGCTTCGGTGTGGGCAACTACAACGAGCACCTGATGGAGCAACTGGCCGATGCCGGTGATGGCAACTACGCCTACATCGACAACCTGCGCGAAGCCCGCAAGGTGTTGGTAGACCAGCTCAGCTCAACGCTGGCGGTGGTGGCACGGGACGTGAAACTGCAAGTGGAATTCAACCCGGCACAAGTCAGCGAATACCGCCTGCTCGGCTATGAAAACCGCGCCTTGAAACGTGAGGATTTTAATAACGACAAGGTCGATGCCGGCGAAATCGGCGCAGGGCACACGCTGACCGCGCTGTACGAAATCGTACCGAAGGGCGAGAAGGGCTGGTTGGAGCCGTTGCGCTATGCCAGAGCGCCTGCGGCTGAAAACACCTCGGCCGAACTGGCGACGGTGCGCGTACGCTACAAACCTGCGGTGGGCGGTGATAGCCAATTGATCGAACGGGCCGTCGGTAAAGCATCCACCAAGCCCAGCGACGACCTGCGTTTCAGCGCCGCCGTAGCCGCCTTCGCCCAACAGCTCAAGGGCGATGGCCGCTACACTGGCAACATGAGTTTGCAGGACACCGCCAACCTGGCCCGCTCTGCACGCGGCGACGACCCGTTCGGCCTGCGCAACGAGTTCGTACAGCTAGTGGAACTGGCCCAAAGCCTGAAACGCTGATCTCAAATCCTACACTGTCCAAATGTGGGAGGGGGCTTGCCCCCGATAGCGGTACATCAGCACCAAATGTGCTATCTGACCCACCGCATCGGGAGCAAGCCCCCTCCCACAGTCAATCCTGCTTCGGCTGACAAAAAGGAGTTCACCCCAGCACATGGCCGTCCCAGACGATCCACCCAGCGACGAATCGCTGCTGGCCCGCTACCGCACCGGCGACGCCGCTGCTTTCGAAGCCTTGTACGCCCAGCACCGCCAAAGCCTGTACCGCTTCCTCCTGGCCCTGTGCAACAAACCCGAACTGGCCGAGGAAATCTACCAGGACACCTGGCTCAGCCTGATCCGCAGCACCACCCAGCCACAGGGCCGGGCGAGTTTTCGTACGTGGTTGTTCCAGATCGCACGCAACCGCCTGATCGACCACTGGCGCAAGCACGGCATCCACAACCCGTTGCACGACAGCTACGACGAGCAGCTGCACGCCCAGGCCGACCACAGCGCCGGCCCCGAGCAACACCTGAGCCTGAGCCGCGACCAGGCGCGCCTCGACGCCGCCGTGCAAGACCTGCCCGAAGACCAGCGCGAAGTCTTCCTGCTGCGCCTGCACGGCGAACTCGAAGTCCCCCAAATCGCCGCCCTCACCGGCGCCCCGCTGGAAACCGTAAAAAGCCGCCTGCGCTACGCCCTGCAGAAATTGCGGCGCTTGTTGGCGGAGGAGGTAACTGTATGACTGACATTCGACCCACCCCAGACGACGAACTGCTCCAGCACTACCGTCAACACAGCACCGGCGAACCCCCCGCGTCCCTCGACGCCTTCATCCTCAACACCGCCCGCCGCGAAGCCCCGGCGCCACAACTCAACCTGTGGCAACGCTGGCTGCACGCCTGCCAACGCCCACGCTGGCAAATGGCATTCGCCACCGTCGCAGGTTTAGCGCTGATGATCGGCGTGCTCACACGCTCCCCCGTGCCGCAGCCCGAAATCTCCACCGCGACATTCTCCGCCCTGCACCACCAAGAAGCCGCCCAGCCAACGCCCCAAGCCTTCTCCGCCCCCGCGCCAATGGCCCGAATGGCTGCGGCACCCAGGCTTGAAAGTGCGCCAGCTCAGGCTGAAACCGCAGATTCACTGGCGGCTCCGCCAGCGGCAAAGCTCAGCAAGGCCGCGCCGGTTGCATTGCCGTCTTTGGAGCAGGAGTTGCAGGCGATCGTGAAGTTGCGTGAGGCGGGAGCGAGCAAGGCGGCTGATGAGAAGCTGCTGGCGCTGCATAAGCGCTTTCCCGGGGAGGATTTGCCGGGGAGGTTGGAGGCGTTGCGGAAGCGTTGAATTGGCACACACAAAAAAGCCCCAGGTCTTTTGACCTGGGGCTTTTTCATTCATATCTGGTGCCCGGCGTCGTTTGAACTGGGCGGTAAGAGGCTCGTATTTATTGGGTATGCTTGGTGTTGCTTCGGTTAGGCATACACATGGGCATACACGGCGCTTCCTTCTGGCCTCTTTTTCGAAGTGTCCCCGTAGGGTAAAGCAACACCCAATGGTGGCTGATGTATTGCCATGCAGCTGAGTAGTTACTTCTTCGTTCGACCTTCTGCCGCCAGTGAGGCGAGCGCAAGTGTGATGAATCCTGCATTTTCATCCAGGGTATCCAGGCATTCGACTTGACCAGTCGTTTGCATCGGATCTGACCAGCACACTGAGTGGCCTTGGTCGGCAACAAACGGCCAAAAGCAGACCTTCCTTAAATCTTCAAATAGCTTTACAAACCACATACCTGCACAAGTTAAGGCGAGACGGCATGGCACTTTCCAAAGGCAGTATCATAAAGCTGATCACTATTGACCGAGCAGCGGTGGTACTCACGGACTGGTTGAACTCTCGGGAGGCGGCTCCTGGAGATATCGCTGTGGTGGAAAGGATTTTAATGGGGGAGGCTGGATCCACTGTTCTCTTGTTGTGCGAGCCAGAAGAAGGGTTTCTTGAGTGGAGAGCGTCATATTTTGAGGCTGGGTTGACCTATGAGGTGCTGAGTAGCTTTCCCCTTGACGTCAGCTCTTGAATGTCTGCTCAGGGTCGACTTCTGCCAATCAGGGCCAGCCAGTGTTCTGGTCAAATCCGATGCGAACGACTTGCCAAGTCGAATGCAAATGAGTGGGCAAGCGCAATGCGAATGGGTGGTCAGGTTGAGTGCAATTACCCACCCTAGAGGCCACCAACAATGTGGTGTAGGGCCAATTTGGAAAGGCAGCATGAGAGCACATATCCAGCCCCCCTCCAAAACTGGTGTAACCGGTGTTACGAGTGTAACGCCCTTCACCAAACGCCCGGTTTCATTGGCTTTCATGCCTGTTACACAGTTGAGCGACATAGCGTACCCCCGATGTAACGCTGCCCCTGCGTGTAACGCTAAAGTCAGCATCCGGGTGTTGTGGGCAGGCGCGTTGCGCTCGAGCCTACCAAGCGAATTTGGCGGGCTCCGCCTTTCGATGAGAGGAAATCACGCTGGGGACCCTGAGAGCTTTAGCTTCACACGGGGCATGAAACCCGCGGGATCGTGGTAGCGGCAGCCACACCAGCTTACTGAAATTTCAATGTTGAAATTGAAAGGATCTTGAAGAAAAAAGGGCATCGTTACCGTATTGGTAACGGTACTCGCAGATGGCTGAAAAGGGTAGGGCATATGCACAGGTGAACTGGAGTTCACCAGGTTCACCTGTTCACTGAGCTGGCTGCCCTTCCGCTAACACGATCCGGCGGGTTACTTGCCCCTGTGTAGAACCGACACCCCAGGGGCCCTGCGATGTCTAGTGAAGTGCTGACGTAATCTTGGGCATAGAGTAATTGCATAGGATTTAATCGCTGGTGGCATGAGCGATATAGGGGGGCGGGGATCGGGTCTCCAAAAGTCGTGTTACATGTGTTACGTGTGTTACTTATGCCCGCAAACTATTGAATTATAAGGTGATATAGTTTGTAACGCCGCAACCTAGGCTCGTGAGCATACCGTGTTACAGGTGTGGTTCGTGTTACAGCACAGGATGTCGCTGGTTCAACCCTAAGTGGGTTTACTCAGAGGCTTTGTGTCAATAATGGGTGTGATACCATTAGTTTTCAGCCAATTGCAGCCATTCACCACGAACCGCTTTCTCCCTAGGGTGGGAAAACCCAGGCACTGATTGTGCGCCGTGTGAAATGTACGCCCATTCGTCTAGCGAACAGATCTGGATTTCCACAGGAGACATCCCTTTTGTGCTGCTTTCGATTCCTTCAGCTGACCGTTGACATGGTTACACCGCTCAGGCCTATAGCAGGCATCCGATGCTTTTCGTTGACTACTTTATTCGTAATAACTACCGAACCTTCTGGCCTAAGTGTTGGTACGAGCTGAGCCGTCGTGTGATATGATTTTCTGTCATGAGTGTCGCGGGTGAACTCTCAGAAGCCGTCCTCTGAAGGTCTTGAATTTTCCTCTATATGTCTACCAATTCCCAAGCAGCCCAAGACATTGGTGCCACGCTCTGGTCGCTCTGCCATGTGCTGCGCGATGATGGCGTCACCTACCACCAATACCTGAGTGAGCTAACCTATCTCCTATTCCTTAAAATGATGAAGGAGACTGGGCAAGAGGAGCAGCTCAAGGTCTGGAAGCGCCCCAAGAGGGGCGCCCCTGTAGAAGAAATGCGCGGTACACGCTGGGATGATCTGCTGAGCGCCGCGCCTTCCGAACGCTTGGATATCTACAAGGAAATATTGCTGGATTACAGTCTGCATGGGCGAGGCGCGGTGCAACAGATCTACGCCAACGCTAATACCTTCGTTACCAAGCCGGCTACGCTTAGCAAACTGGTACAAGACATTGATGCGCTCGACTGGTACAGCGTGCAACGCGATGATCTGGGTGACTTGTACGAAGACTTGTTGGAACGGAACGCTACGGAAAAGAAAAGTGGTGCGGGTCAGTACTTCACACCTCGATGCTTGATTGACAGCATCGTGGCTGTAATGAAACCGAGTCTGAGCGATGTGATCCAAGATCCAGCTGCAGGCACATGTGGCTTTTTGATTGCCGCCAATAACTACTTGCGCCAACACAACGATTTCGGAAGTCTCGACAACGCGTCTTTAAATCGCTATTGCAAAGAAACTTTCCATGGCATGGAGTTAGTGCAAGATACTCATCGCTTAGCGCTTATGAATATGCTGTTGCATGGTATTGAGGGCGGTGTCACGTATGGTGATACGCTGAGCGACGATTACATGAAGTTGCCGCCCGCCACTTTGATTTTTTCCAATCCCCCGTTTGGTACCAAGAAAGGCGGTGGCCACCCCACTCGTACTGACCTTCCCTATCCGACCAGCAATAAGCAGTTCGCTTTTTTGCAGCATATTTATAAGGATCTTGAACCTGGCGGTAGAGCGGCAGTGGTGCTGCCTGATAACGTACTATTTGAAAGTAATGTGGGCACTGAAATTCGCCGTGACCTCATGGATAAATGCAATCTGCACACCATTTTGCGGTTACCCACAGGTATTTTCTACGCTCCAGGGGTGAAGACCAATGTTCTTTTCTTCACCAGGGGAGAAAGCGACAAGGACAACACCAAGGAGTTGTGGGTGTACGATATGCGCGCCAATATGCCGCAATTTGGTAAACGCACCCCCCTTACTCGTGACTACTTTCGTACGCAGAACAACTCTCCCGCAGATTTACCCCGAGATAAATTTGAAGATTTATTTGGCAATGATCCGCAAGGTGGTCCAGAAGCCCTGGCTAAACGAGTGGACGCCGGAGAAGCTGGGCGTTGGCGGCGCTTCACTCGTGAGCAGATTGTCCAGCGTGGCGACAATCTCGACGTCAGCTGGCTCAAGGACGAGACTGCTGAAACTACAAAAAACAAATCCGATGAGCCGGCTTTAGTCGCTCGCTTGATTCTATGCAAGCTCAACGCGGCTGTGGCCGAGCTCAGTGCCCTACTGGATGAATTGGGCGAAGACCCCGATCTTCCCTTGGATGAACTACTTCTCGACGACGAGACCGACTCAACCAATGGTGCATCTTGTGAGACAGAGGCATGATCCAGCCTGCCCTGATCCCCGCACCTAAGTTCGTAGAGGGGCGGCGCCTCATCGCCATCACTCCCCGGGGCTTTATACTTTCAGTTCTGAGTAGCCAGCGATTTGGAATAAGACCGATGCGTCTGGTCCATCGCGTAGAGATTTTGGTTGGAACCAAGAATGAGTAAGTTCCCTCAGGGTTGGAGTAGTGCCCCCTTGGGCGGCGTCACAACAGCGCCTGACCAAAAGGTGCCTGACGTTGATGAGGTATTTACCTACATCGACATTGGTGCAATTAACCGTGCAGATAAGACCGTAGCCACTTCTACGCAAATGAGAGGTGCTGATGCGCCAAGCCGCGCCCGTAAAGTGGTGCGAGAGGGTGACACATTAGTGTCAATGACACGGCCTAACCTTAATGCGGTTGCGCTAATACCCGCGCAGCATGATGGTGCGATCGCCTCGACCGGTTTTGATGTGCTTCGTCCCTGCCAAGACATGGATCCTCGTTGGATTAATTATCTGGTCAGAACTGAGGCGTTCGTTAAATCAATGTCGTCGTTAGTGCAAGGTGCGTTATATCCCGCCATTCGCTCTAAGGATGTTAGGGCATTCATCGCACCAATTGCTCCTTTGGCCGAGCAGTCTAAAATTGCCGATAAGCTTGATGTTCTTATTGCCCGTGTACAAGTTTGTAAAAAGCACCTCGACGCTTTACCTAACTTACTTAAACGCTACAGACAGTCGGTTTTAGGCGCTGCGACTTCCGGAGATCTGACATCAGATTGGCGTGAAGAGAGAACACTTAATCATGCAAGTGATCTGCTAGATCTTCTCAAAGGAGATCATGAAGCTAATGGTGGACATGCCAAAGGTAATGCTGCCGAGCCTAGTGATGGTGTGCATAACTTTGATGGTAGACTTTTGCCGAAGTCATGGGCGGTGGCAACACTAAGGGATCTCTGTGAACCTGGTCGACCTATAACCTACGGCATATTGAAGCCTGGCCCCGAACTTGATGTGGGTGTGCCTTACATACGGGTAGCAGACTTTCCTGGAAATCGCTTGCAGCTTGAACTGATCCGAAAGACAAGTGCGGCGATCGATGAACAATTTAAGAGATCCCGATTACGTCCCGGCGATCTTATCCTTTCTATTCGTGGAACCGTCGGTCGTTTGATCGAAGTACCTGATGAGTTGGATGGAGCAAATATCACTCAAGATACAGCGCGACTCTCTATCAATCCTCGGATTGAACGCCGCTATGTGTATTTTAGTTTGCTAGAAAGCTCCATTCAGTTACGTATGCAAAAGGCTATACGAGGCGTGGCTGTAAAAGGAATTAATATTGGAGATGTTCGAGCACTTCAGTTGCCTGTGCCTCCCCTCGACGAACAGCTAGAGATAGTGCGGCGCGTGGATAGCCTTTTCAGCTTCGCCGATTGCATAGACGCTCACTATGCTGAAGCAAATGCTAAAGTCCAGCGCTTGACGTTACTATTGCTATCTAAAGCTTTTCGCGGTGAGTTGGTCCCTCAAGACCCTAACAACGAATCCGCCAGTGCCTTACTGGCTCGCATCGCGGCGCGGCGCGCTAGCGCGGTGGCTAAGCCCAGAGTCCGTAAGATCCGCCAAGTTCGTCCACCGCGTGCGCCCAAGGAAACCGCAACTATGACCAAAAGTCGACACGATGATGACGTGAAAGGCAAAGCCTACTTAGCCGACCATTTACGCCGCCTAAATGGTTCTGCAACTGCCGAATCACTCTTCAAACTGGTACAGCTACCAGTGGCCGACTTTTACAAGCAACTAGCCTGGGAAGTCGCCCAAGGCTATGTGAAAGATAACACCAACCTATTGGAGTTGGGCCATGCGGCTGGATAAGGTCTATATCGACGGCTTCAAAAACTTGAAACATCTGGAGGTGGACTTTGATGAACAAAAGCTCACTACGGTGCTCATCGGCCAGAATGGCGCCGGTAAGTCGAACTTGATCGAGGCCATCACTCAGGTCTTTCGCTGGGTGGACTTGCGTCGTCAGGAACCACGTTTTCAGTACCGCGTCGATTACCGCATCCAACCACCGGAACATATCGTTTCCGAGCCAGCGCGTATTACATTGAGTAACTTGCCTGGTGAGCCTGCCATTCTCGTTAACGGTAAAGAGGTCAAGAGAAACGAGTTCGAAAAGCGTAAGGAAGAATGGTTTCCTGACCTGGTGTTCGGTTATTACTCGGGGGGCAGCCGTCGCTTAGAATCGCTTTTCGATAGCCACCAGCGCCGTTACTACGACGCGATTAAGCTGGAAGACAGTCTCAGCGTTTTCAAGTCGGCGCAACAGGCGCGACGTCTTTTTTATTGTCGCCCTATCCATGGTGTTTTGGCCTTGATGGCGTTGTTCGCCTTTCCTGATCGGAAGTTAACGGAAGAATTGTCGTCTAAGTTGGGAATTTCTGGGTTTCATTCGTTGCTCGCGCATTTTCGCGAACCCTGGTTTGCGCGGTCCAAGAAAGCTGATGAACGTTTGCCGCAAAATTTTTGGGGGGCTGCCGGACCCGCCGGGCGTACAGCGCATCAGTTCAAGGAGATGGCCTTTCATCCCTTGGCGCTCGAAGGAAACGCTATTGACGATTACCGCGATAAACAACAGACCGAATCGCAGTACGCTACATTTCTTCCCTCTTTCGATCACTTGCTTCGTTTTGCCAGTGGATTTCAGAGTGAACGTGACATGTTCTATGCCCTGGAGGCTATGGACATTTCTGATCTCATTCGCGAGATGCTGGTATGGGTAACGCGTCAGGACGACGTCACTGGCGATGTTGGTTTCGCTGACCTCTCCGATGGAGAACGTCAGCTGCTGATGGTTCTCGGGTTAATACGGGTGTCACGTGGTAAACGCGCCTTATTTCTGCTGGATGAACCTGACACCCATCTCAATCCCCACTGGCAGCACAGCTACCTGAAGCTGATCGAGGACTGGACTGGTATTGCTGCAGATGTGGACAAATGCCATATCATTTTAACCTCGCATAACCCCTTAACCATCTCCGCGCTGACGCGAGATGAAGTACGGATAATCACACAAGGGCAAGATGGTCGAGTGGAGGCGGTAGCGCCATATGCCGACCCCAAAGGCATGGGATTCACGTCTACTCTGACTGAAATCTTTGGCCTGCCAACGAGCTTGGATGTTGAGACTCAGAGTTTGGTAGATGAGCGAAATGCTCTGACTCACCTAATGACCAAATCTGATGAGCAGGAGCGCCAGCTCATTGCTATCAACGATAAGCTGGCGCGGCTTGGTTTCCTCTTTGAGGACAGAGAGCCTCTGTACCAAGCCTTTCTACGTGCATGGCACGATGTCAGATATGCCGACAGGCCACCCTTGACTCCAACCCAGATTGAAGCACGTCATGTCGCTATGAAAGCCCTGATTCAACGTTTAATAAGTACGGAGCAGGAGCCTACATGATTTATGTGAAGCGCGACACTGGCCTGATTCCCGAGAAAGTGTTGAAGGTCGCCGAGCGTGCGCAGGCGGAGTTGGAGGGTTTAGCTTCTGCTGAACGGAAAGATTTCATTGAGAAGAAGGCCCATGTGTGGCGGGCGTTCGGGCGGTACCTGGCGAAAATGTCATATGGAAAGTGCTGGTACTCGGAGAGTAATGATCCGCAGTCCTTTTTCGCCGTGGATCATTTTAGACCCAAGAAGCAGGCTCGGCGAACTGACTTAGATTCGGATAGCGGTTATCCCTGGCTAGCCTTTTCATGGGACAATTTTTGCTATACCGCCGGGCGCTCAAACAGCGTCAACAAAGACGAGGCTACCGAAACAACGGTAGGGAAGGGGAGTTGGTTTCCGTTACTGGACGGCAGTAAGAAGGCTAGTTGGGAAGACCGATGCATTGGAGATGAGTGGCCTGTATTGCTAGATCCGACAAAAGCTGTGGATGTTGATTTGGTCGATATCAACCCAGAGGATGGTCGTGCAGTGGCAAGTATGGTCTGCGTGGGTGCTGTTAAAAATTGGCGTGTTAGTAAGTCTGTCGAGTTGTATGGTTTGAACTTGGGAAACTTGATTAGCGCACGTAAACGTGTGATGCGCGAGGTAGAAGATCACTACCTGACCCTGATGGAACTGTTGGCTGAAGAAAATGATCGTGCGGCCATAGATCGCTTACAAGAACAGTTAAAACGTTCTACCCGGTCTGATGCCGCCTATGCGCGAGCTGCGCGTGCAAAACTTTTCTCATTGCCAGCAGGTGCATACCTTTGCGCTAAGATTGAAGATACTCCACGGATCGCTTAAAGCTTCCTGTCGTCCCGTTGCCAGGTCGCGCTGAAACCAAGTGGTGTGGATGTTGAACGTTTGAAGCTCTGTGGGTGGCGGCAAATTATCCCTAAGCTTGTCTATCGTTTTTCAGTGTATTAAAAAGCCGACATAAGCCGACTTTTTCGATGTTTCCAGCAGAGCTTCGCCAACTATCGCGTCAGAATATCTGAAACGTCGTAATTGGCCCGCTCGGACATATGGCGCAGGTGCCAGTGGCCGTAATTTTCACCCAGTTCGGGAATATCCAGTTTCAAAAACGCCACGGGATCACCCCCGATTAAACGTCCGGCTGCGTACAGCTTAGCTCCCACATCCAGTAGTTTTCGGGCGGCAACATTCCACTTTTCTTCCAAGGCGTAATGCGCCACATGCAAGGCAGAGCGTTCAAGTTGCTTGTATTCCTCTTCTGCCTCAATGATGTGTTTGTCCACCGTCACTAACTCCTCCTCGAGAGCGGTGATAATGAGCTGTTGCCGCCGGTGATGTTCAGTGGCAGCCACAAGGTTTTTCGCGGCTATCTGCGCATCACTATTCGCGTTTTTTTCGCCTTCTTCATCACCCCATGCAACAGCTCTGGCATAGGCTGATGCCGCTTCAGTTTCAGCTTGTCGCGCTTTACTCATATCCTCCTGCGCTTGCTTGCGGACTTGCTCCAGCCGAACGTTAAGGCTCTGTCGTTTGGTGAGAAGCTCTTCCTTGCCGACCTTCCAGTTATTCATGCCGGAGACGTATTCAGCTATCCGAGTATCCTGCTCAGCAATCGCCTCTCGGCGAAGCAGTTTTTGATTGATTTGATAGAGCTCAAACTTGATCGAATCGATTCGGCGCTTGCGCTCATTGAACTCGTCTCTCATCGCTCTTTGCTGGTCACGGTCTATGCCTTCGGATTTCTCCAGCGCGTCCTCATAAGGGAGCAGCTCCTGTTCCAGAATTTCCAATTCAGGAAGCAGGGTGTCGCATTTATCTTTGAGTTCTTGAGTTCCGTTCATGATCACTCTTGTCTGGTCACGGTCTATGCCTTTTGAACTTTCCAGCGCGGCCTCAAAAGGGAGCAGTTCCGTTTCCAGTTTTTCCAATCCAGGAAGCTGGGCTTCGGGTTTATCTTTTAGTTCTTGTATGCCATTCATGTGTTTTTTCCTGTGTAATTTGATTGTCTGATGGGGATAGTGGCAGGCTAGGCCGAAGTTGAGCCTGCATTACTCCGTAGGCCGGCCATCAGGCCGCCTGAGCCTCGCTCTCATCGGTTCCCGGGACTGTCTTCACCACGTAGCAGCGCTGAGGTCCTAACCCAGGTAGACGAATCAAGCTGTACGCCTTGCCATCGCTTCCCGGTTCGAGCATGCCCCGTTGCAGCAGCTCCTTATTCACTGCACTGATATTCATGCCCTTGAAGATCTCGGCCCTCCAGGCTTCCGGCAGTACGTAGTAGGTGTTGGTGGTATGCAGGGCGTCGCCTATGCCGTGTTCCATCGTCTTGCGAAAGCCCAGTCGATCAATCGTGCGTGGACCGTGCTCATCGATCTTGGCGGCGGCAGATTCCCAACGGGTAAAGCGGCTTTCTCCAAAGCGCTCGATGACCTGCCTCAGCCGCGCCAAAATCGCATCGCCCTCGAAGTTTCCGGCGCCGCCTCGTTCGGCCAGCCAAGCGTGCAGACATACACGTGCAGCGGTCGTGGCCGTACCATCGGGCCATCCAGTAACGCCAAAGGCGGTGGCCAGCTCTCCGGCCGCTGCAGCGAGGCCAAAGCGAAGGGCGGCACGCTGGGCCTGACCACTGGCCGAGGCGGGCAGGTTTTGGGTGATGAACTGCTCCACCGTGCGGCGAACGATCACCCACCACCTGAGCATTTCTCCTGGCGCGCACAGTGCGTGCAGGAAGGCGGTGAGGGGCGTGCCGTAGTATTTCGCTACACGGGCTTTGAGCGCATCGGAGAGGGCCGCAGCGTCCTCAAAACCATTCAGCACATCGAACATGCCGAGGCCTTTGCTGGCATCCGCTGGCACAGCGAGCATGCGCACCTCCATACCGGCTTTCAGCTCCTTGTTTGCATCCGCCATGTGCTGCGCCAACGTCTTCTCGCCGGTCGAGAGAAACAGCAAGCGCCACTCCTGCACCTGTCGGCCCGCTTGTCCTCGATCATTCGCCCGGGCCTTGCCGGTGCCGTTGCCGAGCATGTACACCGTCTCGCCAATAATGCGCGGGTCACACATGCCGATTTCATCCAGCACCAGGAGGCCGTCTGAGTGTGCAGCGGCGATGGACTTCAGGGCGTTATCTGTGGATCGCCAAGAACGCACCAGACGCGGCCCGCCATAGACGGAGGCATCGATCTGCAGGTGGGTGGTCTTGCCGCCGGAGCTGTCGCCGTAGAGGTGGAAGCCGCCCGACTCATGCCCAAGCAGGTTCATCAGAGACCCCGCAAAGGCCACAGAGACGACAAACGCCAAGCGGTGATTACCAACGCACAGCGCGCCGATTTGCTGCTGCCATTGCTCCAGAGAATCCGCCTCGCTGATCGGCGGCAACCGCGCACCGGCCTCGTAAAAATGCAAGTGTTCGGCGTGCGAGTCGATCTGTTGTTCGGGCAATAGGAACGCATTGTCGTGCCAGCCAGGCGTGACACCAATCGTGCGCGCTGGGCGCTGTCGAAGCCGCCGAGATAACTCTGCAGGTCGTTGCGGGCATTGCGCCCTTATCGGGTTCCCGCGAGGCGCAGGCCCATGCCGACCGGTGGACCGAGTACGTCCTTTCCGAAGTCGCCAGCCATGGTTCGGGCTGGAATGTTCCAGCGCTTTTTGGCGCAGTCCGGGTAATCGAATTCGACCAACAGGCCCCAGTGGTGGACCTTATCGTCGCGATTACAGGCGCCGGATAGCCAGAAACAAGAAAGCCCGCACGGGGCGGGCTTCTTGGGGTGTTTCGTAGGCTGTCTGAGACAGCCAGAAACTAGTATGTGGTGCACCCGGCGGGATTCGAACCCACGACCCCTGCCTTCGGAGGGCAGTACTCTATCCAGCTGAGCTACGGATGCTTGTGCGGGCGACATCATACCCATGTCGACCTTGGGCGTCCATGCTGGTCTTTGGGCCTTTAAGTGTAGGAATCCGCCGCGTGCAGGCTCTGGGCCGGGGGCCATCGATCAGTGCGGTTAAACCAAGTGCAACTACGCTGATCAGAAAGGTCTGACGGATATGGCGTTTTTGTTCTTTTTTTCGAACATCCTATTGCCCTGTACCCCCATTGCTCCTAGGATTCGTTTGAGATTTCAAACGCTCTGCCTCTCGTGCTCTATCTATTCACTGTGGCGCGTTGAGGCTGATTTCCCTGACGGCAGCCCACCAGGCGCCTTTCAACAACTCTAATTCGCTCCGCGTGCGCGCGGTGCTGTTAAGGAAAGCCGACATGCAGCTTAAAGACAACCAGTTGTTCCGCCAGCAAGCGTTCATCGATGGCGCTTGGGTCGATGCGGACAATGGTCAAACCATCAAGGTCAACAACCCGGCCACAGGCGAAATTCTCGGCACCGTGCCGAAGATGGGCGCCGCCGAAACCCGCCGCGCCATCGAAGCCGCCGACAAGGCCCTGCCGGCCTGGCGTGCACTCACCGCCAAGGAGCGCGCCAATAAGCTGCGCCGTTGGTTTGAGCTGTTGATCGAAAACCAGGACGACCTCGGCCGCCTGATGACCCTCGAACAAGGCAAGCCGCTGGCCGAAGCCAAGGGCGAAATCGTCTACGCCGCTTCCTTTATCGAGTGGTTCGCCGAAGAAGCCAAGCGCATCTACGGTGACGTGATCCCCGGCCATCAACCCGACAAGCGCTTGATCGTGATCAAGCAGCCGATCGGCGTGACCGCTGCCATCACCCCCTGGAACTTCCCTGCGGCGATGATCACCCGCAAAGCCGGCCCGGCCCTGGCCGCCGGTTGCACCATGGTGATCAAGCCGGCGTCGCAAACCCCGTTCTCGGCCCTGGCCCTGGTTGAGCTGGCACACCGTGCCGGCATCCCGAAAGGCGTGCTGAGCGTGGTCACCGGCAGCGCCGGCGACATCGGCGGCGAGCTGACCAGCAACCCGATCGTGCGTAAATTGTCCTTCACCGGCTCCACCGAAATCGGTCGCCAGCTGATGGCCGAATGCGCCAAGGACATCAAGAAAGTCTCCCTGGAGCTGGGCGGCAATGCGCCGTTCATCGTGTTCGACGACGCCGACCTGGATAAGGCCGTCGAAGGCGCGATCATCTCCAAGTACCGTAACAACGGCCAAACGTGCGTCTGCGCCAACCGCCTGTACATCCAGGATTCGGTCTACGACGCGTTTGCCGAAAAGCTCAAAGTGGCCGTGGCCAAGCTCAAGATCGGCAACGGTCTGGAAGAGGGCACCACCACTGGCCCGCTGATTGACGAAAAGGCCGTGGCCAAGGTCCAGGAACACATCGCCGACGCACTGAGTAAAGGTGCCAAGCTGTTGGCTGGCGGCAAGGTGATGGAAGGCAACTTCTTCGAGCCGACCATCCTGACCGACGTGCCGAAAAACGCCGCCGTGGCCAAGGAAGAAACCTTCGGCCCACTGGCGCCGCTGTTCCGCTTCAAAGACGAAGCCGAAGTGATCGCGATGGCCAACGACACCGAGTTCGGCCTGGCGTCGTACTTCTATGCCCGTGACCTGGGCCGTGTGTTCCGTGTGGCTGAAGCCTTGGAATACGGCATGGTCGGCGTCAACACCGGGTTGATCTCCAACGAAGTGGCGCCGTTCGGCGGCATCAAGGCTTCGGGCCTGGGCCGTGAAGGTTCCAAGTACGGGATCGAGGATTACCTGGAAATCAAATACCTCTGCCTGGGCATCTGACCGGTAAGGGATTGCAGTAAACGCAGAGGGCACGAGAGCGCTGCCCCTTTGCGTGTTTCACGCCGTTATTCGCAGTGGCCGGAAAGCTGTGGCAGTCGATCATCGCATGCTGCCGTAGTTGCCTCCCCGCCACCTATCCTTGAGCCACGCCGCCCGATGAGCGGCGAATGAGGACTTTATGAGCAAGACCAACGCTTCCCTGATGAAACGCCGCGAAGCCGCTGTACCGCGCGGTGTTGGCCAGATTCACCCGATCTTCGCCGAATCTGCGAAGAACGCCACCGTGACCGACGTTGAAGGTCGCGAGTTCATCGACTTCGCCGGCGGTATCGCCGTGCTGAACACCGGTCACGTGCACCCGAAAATCATCGCAGCGGTGACCGAGCAGCTGAACAAGCTGACGCACACGTGCTTCCAGGTCCTGGCCTACGAGCCTTACGTGGAGCTGTGCGAAAAAATCAATGCCAAGGTGCCAGGTGATTTCGCCAAGAAAACCCTGCTGGTCACCACCGGTTCCGAAGCGGTCGAGAACGCCGTGAAAATCGCGCGCGCCGCCACGGGCCGTGCCGGTGTGATCGCCTTCACCGGCGCGTACCACGGCCGCACCATGATGACCTTGGGCCTCACCGGTAAAGTCGTGCCGTACTCGGCGGGCATGGGCCTGATGCCGGGCGGCGTGTTCCGTGCGCTGTTCCCCAATGAGCTGCACGGCGTGAGCGACGACGACGCCATCGCTAGCATCGAGCGTATTTTCAAGAACGATGCCGAGCCGCGTGATATCGCTGCGATCATCATCGAGCCGGTGCAGGGCGAAGGCGGTTTCTACGTCGCGCCGAAAACCTTTATGAAGCGTCTGCGCGAACTGTGCGACAAGCACGGCATCCTGCTGATCGCCGACGAAGTGCAAACCGGTGCCGGCCGCACCGGTACCTTCTTCGCCATGGAACAGATGGGCGTCGCCGCCGACCTGACCACCTTCGCCAAATCCATCGCCGGTGGCTTCCCGCTGGCCGGTGTGTGCGGCAAGGCCGAATACATGGACGCCATCGCCCCAGGCGGCCTGGGCGGTACCTACGCCGGTAGCCCGATCGCCTGCGCGGCCGCGCTGGCGGTAATGGAAGTGTTCGAAGAAGAGCACCTGCTGGACCGCTGCAAGGCCGTCGGCGAACGCCTGGTAACCGGCCTCAAGGCCATCCAGGCCAAATACCCGGTAATCGGCGAAGTGCGTGCACTGGGCGCGATGATTGCCGTGGAGTTGTTCGAAGATGGCGATAGCCACAAACCGAACGCCGCTGCCGTTGCATCCGTGGTGGCCAAGGCGCGTGACAAGGGCCTGATCCTGCTGTCCTGCGGTACCTACGGCAACGTCTTGCGCGTACTGGTGCCACTGACCTCGCCGGACGAGCAGCTGGACAAAGGCCTGGCAATCATTGAAGAGTGCTTCGCAGAGCTCTAATCCCAGCGCTGTGTCGATGTAAAAAACCCGCTTCGGCGGGTTTTTTTAAGCCCCGCCGCTCACACCGAAGATCGTTCCCACGCTCCCACGTGGTAACGCCGCCCGTGACGCTCTGCGTCACTGTGTGGCGGGACGCGGAGCGTCCCAGGAGGCATTCCCACGCGGAGCGTGGGAACGATCAGTCAACGATCAGTCACATTTCGAGCAGTGTCAGGCAGCGATCACCCGATTTTTACCCTGACGTTTTGCCTCATACATCGCCGCATCGGCGCGGCCGAACAGGCTGTCCAGGGTCGAGTCGTCTTCGCGCAGGCTGGTCAGGCCCTGGCTGACGGTCACTGTAAACGCGTGGCCTTCAACGCTGAAACTCAGCGCCTGGATTTCCTTGCCCAGCCGCTCGGCTACCTGCAGGGCCATGTCCGGGGCGCAGCCGGGCAGTATGGCGGCGAATTCTTCGCCGCCGATGCGGCCGAACAGGTCGCCACGGCGCAACACGCTTCGGCCACTTTCGGCGATGCGCCGTAGCACCTGGTCACCCTCGAGGTGGCCATAACTGTCGTTGATGTCTTTGAAGTCGTCGATGTCCAACAACAGGAACGCCAGCGGCGTGCCCTGCATACAGGCGTTGTCAAAGGCCTGGTTGGCGAGTTCGAAGAAGTGCCGGCGGTTGCTGCTCTGGGTCAGCACATCGGTGGTGGCCAGGCGATGCAACTCCAGCTCCAACTGCTTCTTTTCGGTGATGTCCTCGGCCATGCCCACGACGATCATCGGCTTGCCCGGCTCGGCCTGCTGATTGATATAGCATTTGTCGCTGAGCCAGCGGATCTGCCCGTCGACCGTGACGATGCGGTATTCGCGGTCTTCCACGGCGCCCTGTTCCAGCACGCGGGCCAGGCTGTGTTCGGCGTAGTCGAGGTCTTCGGGGTGGATGCTGTTGCGCCATTCCCGGTGATCGGCCAACAGCAAACCGGCGCTTCGGCCGAATATCCGTTCGTAGGCCGGGCTGACGTACAGCACACGACGCGTTTCCCAGTCGATGGCCCACAGCACCGCGTTCACGCTCACCAGCAGCGAGCTGAGCAGCTGCTCACGCTCACTCAGCCGCTCGACCTCGCCCTGGGCATGCATCAGCGCCAGCAGGGTCGACGCCGCCGCTGGGCGCGGTGGCTGGGCAGAGGACAGGTCAATCGGGCAGGGCTTTTCGTGAACCATCGGAACAACTCTCTCTGGGCGCGCCGCAGGATGGAACAGCGGTCACTACAAGGGGTCACCATGATGGCGAAGTGTTCTTTGAGAGAGGGGAATTGCGGTGAAGTTCCGTGATCGGGATGGATTGGCGGTGCCCGGAAAATGGCGCCAAAAAGCCAGTGTGCGGGAGGGAGAGCCCTCCCGCAGTACCGTCAGACCGCTGCGGGACGCAGTGAATAGGTCTTCAATTGGTGAGCGAAATCGCGCAGAGATTGAATGCCGCTGGCCTCGGCTTCGTGCACCCATTCCTTGATCGCAGCCAGCATGTCGTGGCCGTTGGAACTGGTCTTGAGCCAGATTTGCTGCAGCGCCAGGCGCTTCTCGTAGATCACGCTCAGCGCATGGCTGTGTTCCAGCATGCTCTGGATGCGCACGTGGTGGCGATCGCTCAGCAGGCTGGTTTCCCGTGACAGCAGGCGCTTGGCGCGATGAAACTGGTGGCGCACCGAATGATCGACTTTCTCCAGCTCTTGCTTGACCAGCGGGCCGATCACCAATTTGCGGTATTGGGCCATGATCTGGAAGCGGTTGTTGAGGATCGCCATTGCGGTGTCCATGTCCAGGTGGCCCTTGCCTTCGACACGGTGGGCGATCGGCGCGACGCGCTGCACCTTGGCCAGGCGCAGGAAGCTGAACACCTTGATCCAGGCCCAGCCCAGGTCGAATTCCCACTTCTTCACCGACAACTTGGCCGAATTGGGGTAGGTGTGATGGTTGTTGTGCAGTTCTTCGCCACCGACGATGATGCCCCACGGCACCAGGTTGGTCGCCGCGTCGCGGCATTCGAAGTTGCGATAGCCCACGGCATGGCCCAGGCCGTTGATGACGCCGGCGGCCCAGAACGGGATCCACATCATCTGGATCGCCCAGATGGTGATGCCGATGGTGCCGAACAGCAGCACGTCGATGACACCCATGATCGCGATGCCCAGCAGCGGGTAGCGCGTGTAGAGGTTGCGTTCGATCCAGTCGTCCGGGCAGTTCTTGCCGTAGATGCGCAGGGTCTCGGGGTTTTCCGCCTCGGCGCGGTACAGCTCGGCACCTTTGCGCAGCACGGTGGACAGGCCCTTGATCACCGGGCTGTGCGGGTCATCGACGGTTTCGCATTTGGCGTGGTGCTTGCGGTGGATGGCGGTCCACTCGCGGGTGTTCTGCGCCGTGGTCAACCACAGCCAGAAGCGGAAGAAGTGTTTCAGGCCAGCATTGAGCTCGAGCGAGCGATGGGCCGAATAACGGTGCAGATAGACGGTGACCCCGATAATGGTCACATGGGTCATCAACAACGTGACTGCCACCAGTTGCCAGGCTGACAGGTCAAGAAAACCGTTGTACCACATAGGCTGTATGGCCCTCAGATAAAGTAAAGAACAGCTCACGCATTATCACTAAGCCTACAGAGAAAACCAGCCGCCCTTTCAGATAGAAGTGACTGGATGTTTCTTATTCTATAATCCTCAGCCTCCGTAGGGCGATTGTGTTTTTTTGGTAAGGATTACTGAGCATATGTTGTTTTCATACCGAGGAGCCCTACGTGCGGGGCTGGTATACCTGCTGATTTCCATTCTATGGCTTCAGCTTAGCCACCATCTATTAATCAGCTTTATCGATGATCCACGGGCCTTGGCGCATTGGCTGCAACTGCGCGGCTATGTCTGGGTAGGCCTGAGCGCGCTGGCTATTTACCTGATGGGGTTGCGCTTTGCCCGTGCTCACGCGTTGCAACATCCCCTGAAAGAAAACCGTGAACGCTTGCAACAGGCCGCTGCGGTGTTTGATTGCACCCGCGAAGGCGTGCTGGTCACCGACGCTCAGGGCCTGATCGTGCACGTCAATCGGGCGTTCATCGAGATCACCGGATACCGCCGCGAAGACGTCATGGGCCGGCCACCCAGCCTGTTCAAGTCCGGGCGCCATTCGTCGAATTTTTATCAACAGATGTTCCAGGCCCTCGAGCGCAGCGGCGAATGGAGCGGCGAAATCTGGAATCGACGCAAAAGCGGAGAAATTTACCCCCAGTGGCAAACCATCCGCGTCATCCGTGATGACCAGGGCCACATCAGCCACTACGTCGCCGTGTTCTCGGATATCAGCGCCATCAAGGACTCCGAACACGAGCTGGCGCACCTGGCCCACCACGACCCGCTGACCGGCCTGCCCAACCGCCTGCTGTTCACCGACCGCGCCGAGCAGGCGCTGGCCTCGGCACGCGTGCACAAGCGCGGCTGTGCATTGCTGTTGATGGACCTGGATCACTTCAAGATCATCAATGACAGCCTGGGCCACAACGTTGGCGATCAACTGCTCAAGCTGGTGGCCGACCGTCTCAAGGGGCTGTTCGGGCCTGGGGTGACCCTGGCGCGCCTGGGGGGCGACGAGTTCGCCGTGCTGGCGGAAAGTTGTCCACAGGTGATGCAGGCTGCGGCCATGGCCCAGCGGATGCTTGAGGCCATGAAGGAGCCGTTCATTTTTGACGGCAACCAACTGTTTATCAGCGCCAGCATCGGTATCAGCCTGTTCCCCAGCGATGCGCTGAGCGCCGAGCAATTGTTGCGCAACGCTGACTCGGCCTTGTTCAAGGCCAAAAACGCGGGCCGTGAAAGCTACGCCTTGTACACCGAGGAACTGACGGCTCACGCGCAGAGTCGTGTGGAAATCGCCAGCGAATTGCGCCGCGCCCTCGACCGGCAGGAACTGCGCGTCTATTACCAGCCCGTGCACGACCTGCAGAACAGCCGTTTGATTGGCGTGGAAGCGCTGGTGCGCTGGCAGCACCCGGAGCGCGGCCTGGTGCCGCCGGCTGAATTTATTCCCATCGCCGAGCGCACCGGGTTGATCGCCGACATCGATGCCTGGGTGATGGACCAGGCCTGCCGCCAGATGTGCCTATGGTTGGCGGACGGCGCGCCGTTGGGGTTTATCGCGATCAATGTCTCCAGCCGTCTGTTTGCCCGGCGCGAACTCTATGAACAGGTCGGCCAGGTGCTTCACGACACCGGCCTGGATCCCGCCTTCCTGGAGCTGGAAGTTACCGAAAGCGCGGTGATGGACGACCCGGAAGTCGCCCTTGAACAACTGCACCGCCTGCGCGAGCTGGGCTTGCGCCTGGCCATCGACGACTTCGGCACCGGCTATTCCTCGCTGTTGCGCCTCAAGCGCCTGCCGGTGCAGAAACTCAAGATCGACCAAGGCTTTGTCGCCGGCTTGCCCTGGGATGAAGACGACGCCGCCATCGTGCGCGTGGTCATCGCCCTGGCCAAAAGCATGGGCATGCAGGTGCATGCCGAGGGGATCGAGCAAGTGGAGCAGGCGCGCTTCCTGCTGGACCAGGAATGCGACATGGGGCAGGGGTATTGGTTTGGCAAGCCGATGCCGGCCCAAGAGATAGATTGGAGCCGAACACCCCCCATCCACATTTGAAATGCATTCAACTGTGGGAGGGGGCTTGCTCCCGATAGCGGTCTATCAGGTTAGAAAATCTTGTCTGACCCACCGCCATCGGGAGCAAGCCCCCTCCCACATTGGATTGCATCACTGCTTAAATTCAGTGGTTGAACGCAAAACCTGCGCGCAACCCCACGTCCCGTCAGAAAATTCTTTCTGGTTATATAAACATTCTTAAATAGTATTTTTAAGAATATCCGCGCTTATCTACTATCGCCCTCACGCCGCAAGCAGTGCCGCCACTGCCAGGCACTATTCATTTCAGGAGCGAGACCATGAGCGCATCTCTACGTAGCGTCGACGGCCAGGACGAAGCAGCCATTTTGCGTGAGATCCAGAGCGCCTTGCGCGATCTGCGGTTTGGCGCGGTGGAAATCACCGTACACAACGCTCAAGTGGTACAGATCGAACGCAAGGAAAAATTCCGTCTGCAGAACCCGGGTAACAAACCCGCCTAAGAATAAGCCACCAGTAGGAGCGAGCTTGCTCGCGAAAAACGCCAACGATAACGCAGCGCATCAGGTTTAACGCGGTGCTCCTGGGTTTTTCGCGAGCAAGCTCGCTCCTACAGGGTTGCGCCAACATAAGAATTTCAGGAGCTTCTATGTCGTCGATTCGCCGTTACGCCCTGGCCGCATTGGCCAGTGCCGTGTTTGCCGGTTCCGCCGTTGCCAAGGATTACGAGTTGCTCAACGTCTCGTACGACCCGACCCGTGAGCTGTACCAGGACTACAACGCTGAGTTCACCAGCTTCTGGAAACAGTCTCACCCGGGCGACAACGTGAAGATCCAGCAATCCCACGGTGGTTCGGGCAAGCAGGGCCGCGCGGTGATCGACGGCCTGCGCGCCGACGTGGTGACCCTGGCCCTGGCCGGCGACATCGACGAAATCGCCAAGCTGGGCAAGACCCTGCCGGAAAACTGGCAGACCCGCCTGCCGGATGCCAGCACCCCGTACACCTCGACCATCGTGTTCCTGGTACGCAAGGGCAACCCCAAGGGCATCAAGGACTGGGGCGACCTGGTCAAGAAAGACGTTTCGGTGATCACACCTAACCCGAAAACCTCCGGCGGTGCGCGCTGGAACTTCCTCGCCGCCTGGGCCTACGGCCTGAAGACCGGCGGCAGCGAAGCCAAGGCTCAGGAATACGTCAAGGAGCTGTTCAAACATGTGCCGATCCTCGACACCGGCGCGCGCGGTTCCACCATCACTTTCGTCAACAACGGCCAGGGCGACGTGCTGCTGGCCTGGGAAAACGAGGCGTTCCTGGCGCTGAAAGAAGACGGCGGCGCCGACAAGTTCGACATCGTCGTGCCGTCCCTGTCGATCCTCGCCGAGCCGCCAGTGGCCGTGGTCGACAAGAACGCCGAGAAAAAGGGCAATACCGAGATCGCCACCGAATACCTCAAGCACCTGTACAGCCCGGCTGGCCAGGAGATTGCGGCGAAGAACTTCTACCGCCCACGCGATGAGAAAGTCGCCGCCAAATACGCCCAGCAGTTCCCGAAACTGGACCTGGTGACTATCGACAAAGATTTCGGCGGCTGGAAAACTGCCCAACCGAAATTCTTCAACGACGGTGGCGTGTTCGACCAGATCTACACGGCGCAGTAAGCCAAAGTACCTGTAGGAGCGAGCTTTCTGTGGCGAGGGAGCTTGCTCCCGCTGGAGTGCGAAGCGCTCCCAGTACCGGTCCCCACGGTTCATCGGGTCGCCTGGTCCTGGGGCTGCTGCGCAGCCCAGCGGGAGCAAGCTCCCTCGCCACAACAGCTGGCTTCTACAGTGGTTTCTACCCTTTAACCAAGGACTCTTATGTCGCGTCGTATCTCCCCCGTCATACCCGGCTTCGGGCTGACGCTGGGCTACACCGTCGTGTACCTCAGCCTGATCGTGCTCATCCCGCTGGCGGCGATGTTTGTACACGCCGCTCAACTCACCTGGGATCAGTTCTGGAACATCATCTCCGCACCCCGCGTGCTGGCGGCGTTGAAACTGAGCTTCAGCACCGCGTTGTACGCCGCGCTGATCAATGGCGTGATCGGCACCCTGCTGGCCTGGGTGCTGGTGCGCTACACCTTCCCCGGACGCAAGATCATCGATGCGATGATCGATCTGCCGTTCGCCTTGCCCACGGCTGTGGCCGGTATCGCGTTGACCGCGCTGTACGCGCCTAACGGGCTGGTTGGCCAGTTCGCCGCCGACCTGGGCTTCAAGATCGCCTACACCCCGCTGGGCATCACCCTGGCGCTGACCTTCGTTACCTTGCCCTTCGTGGTGCGCACCGTGCAGCCGGTACTCGCCGATATCCCCCGGGAAGTCGAAGAAGCCGCCGCCTGCCTGGGCGCCAAGCCGCTGCAAGTGTTCCGTCACATCCTCGTACCGGCGCTGTTGCCGGCCTGGCTGACCGGTTTTGCGTTGGCCTTCGCCCGTGGCGTCGGCGAGTACGGTTCGGTGATTTTCATCGCTGGCAACATGCCGATGAAAACCGAGATTCTGCCGCTGCTGATCATGGTCAAGCTTGACCAGTACGACTACCGCGGCGCCACCTCGATCGGTGTGCTGATGCTGGTGGTTTCCTTTGTCCTGCTGCTGCTGATCAACTTGTTGCAGCGGCGCATCGAACGTCCATAAGGAGGCGCGGAACATGTCCCAATCGTCTATCTCCGCCGCGTCCTCGGCCAACGCCGCCCGGCGCGGCAGCGCCACCTCGCGACGTATCCTGATCGGCCTCGGCTGGCTGGTGTTCGCGCTGTTTTTGCTGCTGCCGCTGTTGATCGTGGTGTCCCAGGGCTTGAAGAATGGCCTCGGCGCGTTCTTCACTGCGATCCTCGAACCGGACGCGCTGTCGGCGCTGAAACTCACGGTAATCGCCGTGGTGATTTCGGTGCCGCTCAACCTGGTGTTTGGTGTCAGCGCCGCGTGGTGCGTGAGCAAGTATTCCTTCCGTGGCAAAAGCATCCTGGTGACGCTGATCGACCTGCCGTTCTCGGTCTCGCCCGTGATCGCGGGCCTGGTGTATGTGCTGATGTTCGGCGCCCAGGGTTTCTTCGGGCCGTGGTTGCAGGACCATGACATCCAGATCGTGTTCGCCTTGCCCGGCATCGTGCTGGCGACCATCTTCGTCACCGTGCCGTTCGTAGCCCGCGAGCTGATCCCGTTGATGCAGGAGCAGGGCACCCAGGAAGAAGAAGCCGCGCGCCTGCTCGGTGCCAACGGCTGGCAGATGTTCTGGCATGTCACCGTGCCGAACATCAAGTGGGGCCTGATCTACGGCGTGGTGCTGTGTACCGCGCGGGCCATGGGTGAGTTCGGCGCGGTGTCGGTGGTGTCCGGCCATATTCGTGGCGTGACCAACACGCTGCCGCTGCACGTCGAGATTCTCTACAACGAATACAACCACGTCGCCGCCTTCGCGGTGGCCAGCCTGTTGCTGATCCTGGCGCTCTTCATCCTGCTGCTCAAGCAGTGGAGCGAGAACCGAATCAACCGCCTGCGCAACAGCGCCGGTGAGGAATAAGTCATGTCGATCGAAGTCCGTAATGTCAGCAAGAACTTCAATGCCTTCAAGGCCCTGGACAGCATCAACCTGGATATCCAGAGTGGCGAGCTGGTGGCCTTGCTGGGCCCCTCCGGCTGCGGCAAGACCACCTTGCTGCGCATCATCGCAGGTCTCGAAACCCCGGATGCCGGCAGCATCGTGTTCCACGGCGAGGACGTCTCCGGCCACGATGTGCGTGATCGCAACGTGGGCTTTGTGTTCCAGCACTATGCGCTGTTCCGCCACATGACCGTGTTCGACAACGTCGCTTTCGGCCTGCGCATGAAGCCGAAAAACCAGCGCCCGAGCGAAAGCCAGATCGCGACCAAGGTTCACGACCTGCTGAACATGGTGCAGCTCGATTGGCTGTCCGATCGTTATCCAGAACAACTCTCCGGCGGCCAGCGCCAGCGTATCGCCCTGGCCCGCGCCCTGGCGGTGGAGCCTAAAGTGCTGCTGCTGGACGAACCCTTCGGCGCCCTCGATGCCAAGGTGCGCAAGGAGCTGCGCCGCTGGCTGGCGCGCTTGCACGAGGATATCAACCTGACCTCGGTGTTCGTGACCCATGACCAGGAGGAGGCCATGGAAGTCGCCGACCGTATCGTGGTGATGAACAAGGGCGTGATCGAGCAGATCGGCTCACCGGGCGAGGTTTACGAAAACCCGGCCAGCGATTTTGTGTACCACTTCCTGGGTGACTCGAACCGCCTGCACCTGGGCGAGGATAAACACCTGCTGTTCCGCCCCCATGAGGTGTCGCTGTCGCGGCATGAGCTGGAGGATCACCATGCGGCAGAGGTGCGCGATATTCGGCCGCTGGGCGCGACCACGCGGGTGACCTTGAAGGTCGAAGGCCAACCCGAGTTGATCGAAGCCGAAGTGGTCAAAGACCACGACAGCCTCACCGGCCTGGCCCGTGGCGAGACCCTGTTCTTCAAGCCCAAGGTCTGGCAAAAAGCCTAAGCTCACCCCAGTGCCAAATGTGAAATGGGGCCAATGTGGGAGGGGGCTTGCTCCCGATAGCGGAGTGTCAGTTGGCCTATGAATCAGCTGACCCACCGCCATCGGGAGCAAGCCCCCTCCCACATTCAGACCTCGCTTGGCTTGAGATCGCGACGAGCCACCGGCCCCGAGCGCGCTTCAATCTGTTGTTTCAGGTCCTGCCGCAGCCCCACCAGAAACGCCAACTCCGCCACCACAAACAACGGCCCCACGATCAGCCCCGACACGTCGTCCACAAACGCCGGCTTGCGGCCTTCGTAGTAATGCCCGACAAACTGGATCACCCAGCCCAGCACAAACAGGCCCACGCCGCTGCCCAGCCACACCGTCGTGCTTTGCGCCGCCAGTACGTGCCCGGCCCACACCGACAAACCCATCAGCACCGTCATCAAACCACCCAGCGCCAGCTCCAGGCGCAGGTAGAACCACGCCGAAAACAGCGCCAGCAGCACCGCCGGTGATAGCCACAGCCCGCCCACCGCCCATTCGGGGCGTGACAGCAGCACGGCGACCGCCACCACAATCAACGGAATGCCGATGAAATGACTGGTGATATTGCGCGGGTCGCGGTGGTAGGCGGCGTATTGACTGAGGTGGTCGACGAGGCTTTTCATTGTTATTCCTCCTGTAGGATGTTTGATCATGCCCTGTCAGTCGGCTGCCAGCGGCTGTTGATGATGATCGCGCAAGGCCAGGGTGAAGTCGAGCAGGCGCGCCTATGAACCGCGATAGGTGGAGAAGCCGTAGGGGCTGAGCAACAGCGGGATGTGGTAGTGCTGATCGACCTGCTTGACCTGGAAAATCACCGGCACTTCGGGGAAGAAGGTTTCGCGGTTGGCTTTCTTGTAATAGTCGCCGGTCTTGAACACCACGCGGTACTCGCCCGGCTTCATTTTGCGATCTGCCGGGAACAGTTCGGCGATGCGCCCTTGCTGGTTGGTCACGCCTTGGGACAGCGCCTGCCATTGGTCGCCCACGTGTTCCTCCAGGGTGACGTTGACGCCGGCGCTCGGCAGGCCATTTTCCAGGTTGAGCACATGCACGCTCAGCGGGTTGCCGTCGGCCAGGGCCAGATTGCACAGGCCGCTCAGGCTGAGGGCGGCGAGGGTCATGCTTAGGGTTTTCATCGAGAAGTCCTTGTTGACAGGAGTGGAATCAAGGGGTGATTTTCAAGCCTAGTTGCTCGGCCGCCTGTACGGCGCAGGCTTCATCCTGCGGCGCGCCGCCGGCACCGGCGATGCCCAGCGCGCCGACCAGTTCGGCCTCGGCAAACAGCGGCACGCCACCGCCGAGCAACAGCAATTCGGGCAAGCTGTTAAGGTTGGCGGCCTCGGGGTTGTTGCGCGCACGCTCGGCGAACAGCCGGGTTGGGGTTTTGGTCGACAACGCCGTGTACGCCTTGCGCTGGCTGGCGAGGCTGTTGTGCGGGCCGACGCCGTCGGCGCGCAGGCTCAGCAGCAGGTTGCCGCCACGGTCGAGCACGGTCAGCGCGGCGTTGCAGTGAGCCAGGCTGGCATCGGCCAATTGGCGCGCGGTGTGTAAATCAAGCGTGGCGTGGCGTGGCAGTTGTGGCGTCGCCTGGGCGGCAGTCGCCACGGCGAGGCTCAGGAATAAAGCAGTGCGATACATGGTGAACGCTCCAGAAGGCAGGCCGTCACGGTAGCCAGTGGAGGTGGACAAAAGCCGCACAATTTGATGACAGGTTTGTAATCAAACCCAGAGGTAAGGCATGCACGTGTTGTTAGTGGAAGACCAGCCGCAACTGGCGCAACGGATGGCCCAGGGCTTGAGCGAGGCCGGTTTTACCGTGGAAGTCGCGGCCAACGGCATGGCCGCGCAACGGTTTGTGGAAAGCACCGTGTACGACCTGGTGATCCTGGATGTGATGCTGCCGGGCCTGAATGCCTGGAAGTTGCAGCAGGCGATTCGCCAACGCGGCGAAACGCCCGTGCTGTTTCTGACCACGCCCGATGGCATCGAAGATCGTTTGCGTGGGTTGGAATTGCATGAAGACGACTACTTGCTCAAGCCGTTTGATGCCAAGGTATTGGTGGCGCGGGTGAGGAAGGTGTTGCGGCGTGACCGAGGGCGGTGATGGCCTCCACCACCGCTATCGGGGCATAGATATCTACACAACTTTGGCGTAGCCCTGAACCTGTGGCGAGGGAGCTTGCTCCCGTGGCGACCTGGCGGCCTATAGCTATCTGACTGATGCCGCGCGATCCAAATGTGGGAGGGGGCTTGCTCCCGATGGCGGCCTGACAGCCGACCAGGATGCTGGATCAGGGCGAGTACATATCCGTTGCTGCGGTAACGGCTGCTATGGGTTCCGCCCTTACGGCGTCTCACTTTTGAAAAGCGCAAAAGTAAGCAAAACGCTCTTGCCCCACCACTCGGCACCTCGCTTAGGCTCGGTGTGCCCGTAATCCGACAGCGATTTGGGGGGCCGCCGCCACGCGCCATCCATGGCGCGGGGCGGCTAAACCGGCATCCCTGCCGGTTTACCCCCCAAATCACTGTCGAATTCCGGCCAGCGTGGTTTAACGGGGCGCTTAAGATCAAGAGCAAGATCAAGAGCGGCTCGCTTCGCATCGTGGTTACTGTTGGCTGCTACAAAGTTGTGTAGATACCTATGGCTATCGGGGGCAAGCCCCCTCCCACACTTGAATGTATTCACAGACCCAATGTGGGAGGGGGCTTGCCCCCGATGAGGCCCTCAAAGCCACCCCACATCTGCCTACCGCAACCCATCCCTGAACTGCCCCGGCGTCATCCCCGTCCAGCGCTTGAACGCCCGATTGAAGCTGCTGGTATCGGCAAACCCCAGCAAATGGCTGATCTCGGCCAATGAACACTGCGGATCGCGCAGGTGCAATAGCGCCAGGTTCTGCCGACACTCATTGAGCAGTGCATCAAACCGGCAGCCTTCATCCGCCAGGTGCCGCTGCAGGCTGCGCAGGCTCAAATGCAGCGCCTGGGCGATCCGCTCCGCGCTGGGTTCGCCGTCGGGCAGTTGCGCTTCGATGGCGGCGCGCACCTTGCGCTCCCAGGTCAGCGGTTGCAGTTGGGCCAGGGTGCGCTTGAGCACGGTTTCATTGTGTTCGGCCAACTCCGGGTTGGCGTCGTCCAGGTGGCTGTCGAAGTCGCGGGCGGCGAACTCCAGGCGGTCTTCCTCAGCGCCGAAGAACACCGGTGAGCGAAACACCGTGTGCCAGGGCGCAGGGTCGGCCGGTTCCGGGCGCCGCAGGTACACCGCCAGCGGTGCATAGTCACGCCCGAGGCGATTGCGGCAGGTGCGCACATAGATCGCCGCAAACGCATCTATGGCTTCCAGCGCCGGCGCCGGGCTGCCTTCGGGTTGCAGCAGGCGGAAACGGTAGCCGTCACCGTGACGGCTCAGCTCCAGGCTCAGGGCATCACTGACCACTTGGTGATAGCGCACGATACGCTCGAACACCTCGCGCAGGCTGCCGCTGGCCACCAGCGCATACCCCAACGCATGAAAGGTGGTGGGGCTGACAAACCTCGACACCCGCAAGCCAATCGCCGGATCGCCACTGGCCTGCACCGCCAGTTCCCACAGGCGCGTGGTGGCCGACAACGGGTAGCGCGCATTCGGGTCGTCCATCAACAGCGGGTCGAGCCCGGCCTCGCGGCAGAGCGCGGCGCTGTCGAGGCCCAGGGCGTCGAGTTGCTTGCGCAGGGCGCGGGTCCAGCTGGCGAGGGAGGTGGGTTCGGTCATGGCGATTGGCGCTTGCGGTCAACAGGTTGGCGTGCGGAGCTAGCGCCCTGCGCCAGGGTAGGGTGCAGGATGCAGGCATCACTCCACTAGAGAATGGAAGCATGGACGGTACTTGTGCAAGTCCCCAGCAGATGAACGCCCAACAGCGTTCGGCGCATATCCGTGAGGTGGTGCTGGCCGAGGGCGTGCGACTGCGCCAGCGCCACCCCTGGCTGCTGCATCAGGACGCCCTGGGCGCGGGCATCCTGGCGTTTGCGCTGGTCGGCATGCTGGGTTCGGCGGCGCTCTATATCAGCGGCCAGATGGCCTGGTGGGTGTGCCTGCTGCTCAATGCCTTCTTCGCCTCACTCACCCATGAGCTGGAACATGACCTGATCCACAGCATGTACTTTCGCAAGCAGCGCGTGCCGCACAACCTGATGATGGGCCTGGTCTGGCTGGCGCGGCCGAGCACCATCAACCCATGGATTCGCCGGCACCTGCACCTCAATCATCACAAGGTCTCCGGCACCGAGGCCGATATGGAAGAGCGCGCGATCACCAACGGCGAGCCCTGGGGCATCGCGCGCTTGCTGATGGTCGGCGACAACATGATGTCGGCATTGATCCGCCTGCTGCGCGCCAAGACCTGGCGGCACCGGTTCAGCATCCTCAAGCGCGTGGTGCTGGTGTACGCACCGCTGGCGCTGCTGCATTGGGGCGCGTGGTACGTGTTCCTGGGTTTTCATGCCGCCAATGGCATCGCCAGCCTGATGGGCGCGCCCATCGAGTGGTCAGCCGGGACGCTGCAGATGATGCAGGTGATCGACATCGCCGCCGTGGTGATCATCGGCCCCAACGTGCTGCGCACCTTCTGCCTGCACTTCGTCAGCTCCAACATGCACTATTACGGCGATGTGGAGCTGGGCAATGTGATCCAGCAGACCCAGGTGCTCAACCCCTGGTGGATGTGGCCGTTGCAGGCGTTCTGTTTCAATTTCGGCAGCACCCACGGCATCCACCATTTTGTGGTGAAGGAGCCGTTCTATATTCGCCAGATGACCGCCAAGGTGGCGCACAAGGTCATGGCCGAGATGGGTGTGCGCTTCAATGATTTGGGCACCTTTGCGCGGGCCAATCGGCTTGAGCGCCAGGAGCAGCCGCGCAGCGAACTGTCGTTCAGCAAGCGATGAACGCCAACGGCAGGTCGCGGATCTGTTCGCGCGCCGGCGGCTGGTAGTGATCGTCGCTGGTCAATTCATGCAGCAGCTCTTCGCGCAACTGGTGGAATTCAAAGCTGCTGCGCTGGCGTGGATGGGGCAGGGCAATCTCCACGACCTGCTTGATCCGTCCCGGTCGTGGCTCCATCACCACCACCCGGTCGGCCAGGAAAATCGCTTCCTCCACGTCGTGCGTCACCAGCACCGTGGTGATACTGGCGCGGGCGCGGATCGCCAGCAGTTCGTCCTGCATCTGCTGGCGGGTCAGCGCATCCAGTGCGCCGAACGGCTCGTCCAGCAGCAGAATCCGTGGGCTGGCAACCAAGCCGCGAGCGATCGCCACCCGTTGCGCCATGCCGCCGGACAACTGGTGAGGATAGGCGCGGGTGAAGTCAGTCAGGCCCACCAGTTCGATAAAGTCGCTGATGCGCCGGCTGCGCTCGGCCTCGCTCAAGGGCTCGTTGACCAGACCCAGGCCAATGTTCTGCGCCACCGTCAGCCACGGAAACAAGCGGTGTTCCTGGAACACAATGCCGCGTTCGCCACCGATGCCGTTCACCGGCTTACCGTCCACCTGAATCTCGCCGCGAAACTGCGTATCCAGCCCCACCAGCAAGCGCAGCAGCGTGGATTTTCCGCAACCGCTGGAGCCGACAATCGCAACGAATTCGCCCTCGGCAATCTGCAGGTTGAACTCACGGATGGCCTCCAATTCGAAGCCCTCCACATCGAAAGACTTGCCCACATGGTTGAAGCTGACAATCGGTGCGTTCATGCGTGTCTCCAGCGGGTGGCGCGAGTTTCCAGGCGTTGGCCGACAAGGTTGAGGGTGGCGCCGGTAAGGCCGACCAGCAGCATGCCGCTCATGATCAAGTCCATGCGCAGCAGCTGTTGGGCGCCGATCATCAGGCTGCCGATACCGCCGTTGGACGGCATGAAGTATTCCGCGCCGATGGTGCCCAGCCAGGCGTAGATCAGGCTCAGGCGCAGGCCGGCGAAAATTCCCGCTGCCGCGCCGGGCAAGATCAGGCGTCGCAGCCGTTGGGGCAGGTCCAGGCGCAGCACTTGGGCGGCTTCGCTCAGTTGCGGTGACAGGTTCAACACGCTGCGCTGGGTGGCGACAAACAAGGGGAAAAACGCCGCCAGGCCGATAAACACCCACTTGGCCAGCTCCCCCAGACCAAACCAGGCCGTGAGCAGCGGCACCCAGGCGAAGATAGCGATCTGGCGTAACGCGGCGAGGGTATGGCCGAGTACCCGCTCACTGCGCGGTGACAAGCCCAGCCACAAGCCCACGGCAAACCCCAGGCTGCCGCCCAGCACCAAGCCGCCCAAGGTGCGCCCCAGGCTTTTGCCCAGCGCCCCCGACAGCGTGCCATCCGCGACACCCGAGGCGGTGGTGTGCAGCACCGTCCACGGGCTCACCAGGATATTCGCGTCGACCCAGCCCTGTTGCGTCGCCACCTGCCACAGCGCGAGCAACAACAGCGGCAGCAGCCACGGCTGCAGGCGTTGCCAGCCGTGGTAACGCGGGCCGCGACGGATCTGCGCCGTGGCCGGATGCGGCCAGTGCACCCAGCGCCGATCCAGCCAGCCGATGCCACGGTCCATCGCCACGCCCAGCACGCCGATGACCACGATGCACACAAAGACGATATCGAGCATGAATAACTGGCGCGCCCACACCATCAGGTAGCCGATGCCTTCGCTGGAGGCGAGCAGTTCCACCGCCAGCAGCGACGTCCAACCGGCCGCCAGGGCCAGGCGCACGCCGGCCATGAACGCCGGCAGGGCGGCGGGCAGGATCAGCCGGCGGATCAGCAGAGGGGTGGGCAGGCGCAGCACCCGCGCAGCCTCACGCAACTGCGGTTGGGCGTCGCGCACGCCGACCAGGGTATGCAGGGTGACCGGCACCACGATGGCCTTGACCAGCACCACCAGTTTCAGCGTCTCGCCAATGCCGAAAAACACCATGAACAGTGGGATCCACGCCAGGGTCGGTACCTGCGACAGCGCGCTGAATGTCGGAAATACCAGGCGCTCGGCACGCGCGCTGAAGCCCAGCCAGGCGCCGAGCAAGGCCCCGGCGCCGATGCCCGCCAGCAAGCCCCAGCACAAGCGCTGCAGGCTGACCGCCAAATGGCTCCACAACTCGCCGCCCGCCAGTTCCATCGCGCTGCGCCAGACCAATGAAGGCGGCGGCAGGATCTGTTCGCTCATCCACTGCTGACGGCTGGCCAGCCACCACAGGGCAAACAGCGACAGCGGCAGCAGCCAGTGGCTGAACGACGGCCAGCGCAGGATGGGCGTTGTAAGAGGCGGGCTCAACCGTGCGCTTCGGGCCATTGAGGACTTCCCTTTCGTTATGTGATTTCGATCTTATAAAAACGTAATCAAGATGATTGTGGGATAAGAGAAGTCATTTAAAGCCTGCGCCCGGCACGCATCCAATGCATTCGAAGAATATTTTCGATGCTGTTTATGCATAGGCCGCTGGAGCCTGCGATTTGGCTCGCATAGTGCTAAAAGCTATAAAATTGTGAATTTATAGTATTTAAAGTTTTCAGCAGCCTGTGCCTACTTTCAGCTCCCCGGCGACCGTCGCCCACCAGGAGCTGCGCTTATGAAACTGCCCTTCAAACGTCTGATCACGCTATTCGCGGGCACCGCACTGGCGGGGCTGGTGCATGCCGCCGAACTCAAGGAAATCCGCATTGCCGTGCCCGACCTCAGCGCTGGCACCCAACACAGCGGTGGCGGCATCACCGATGTGTTGCGCGAACAGCAGATTTTCGAAAAGGCCTTCGCCGACCAAGGCATCACGATTCAGTGGAATTACTTCAAGGGCGCGGGCCCGGTGATCAACGAAGCCTTTGCCAACGGTCAGGTGGACCTCGCCTATCTGGGCGACCTGGCGGCCATCATCGGCCGCTCCAATGGCCTGCAGACCCGCTTGCTCAGTGCAACGGCACGGGACATCAAGCAGTACCTCGGCGTGGTACCGGGCTCGGGCATCAAGACCCTGCAAGACCTCAAGGGCAAGCGCGTCGCGGTGTTTCGCGGCACGGCCAGCCAGTTGTCGTTCGACAGCGCACTGGCCAGCCAGGGCTTGAATGAGAAAGACCTGAAAGTCATCAACCTGGATTTCAACGCGGCCGGTGCGGCGCTGGCCGCCAAGCAGATCGACGCGACCTGGGGCGGCTCGAACCTGACCGCGCTGCAAGCCAAGGGGCTGGCCGAAATCGCCCTGACCACCAAGGACCTCGGCGGTGCCGGCAGCATTCAGGCGGTGCTGGTGGGCAGCAAACAGTTTGTCGATGAGCATCCCGACGCCGTGGCCAAGCTGCTAAGGGCACAGCAGCAGGCGGTGCAATGGTTGACCGATGACAGCAACAAGCAGGCGTACATCGAACTGGTGTCGGGGCTGGCCAGTTATCCGCCGGTGATCCTGACCAATGATTTGAAAGACCAGCAGCTCAGTGCGATTTTCCCGGCGACGCTTGATCCGGTGTTTCTTGGCAAGTTGCAGGATGCAGTGGACTTGGCGTCCAAGGAAAAGCTGATTCGCCGGTCGTTTCAGGTGAGTGATTGGGTGGCGCCTGGGTTGGTGGCGGCGGGGCTTTGAGTATTGTGGTGTCTGGGGTATCGCATCGGGGGCAAGCCCCCTCCCACAGTTGATCTGTGAATACATTCAAAATGTGGGAGGGGGCTTGCCCCCGATGAGGCCCTTCAAACCGCCACACTCACCTCCTGCCTGTCTACCTCAACCAACGTCTCGATCATCGCCTTGGCCGCCGGCGACAAGCGCGACCCGGTACGGCTGACAATCCCGCACCGCGCACTCAGGGTCTCCAGGCTCTGCGGCAGGTTGCGCCAGTGCAGCAGCACCAGCGCACCCCGGGCGACATCCTCGGCGAACGCTTCTTCGGTGCCCACGCCGATGGCATTGGACTGCAGCACAATCTTTACCAGCGCCGGGAAGTGTTCGGTCTGGATGCTCGGTGAAAAGTCCATGCGCCCGCTCAGGTTCGCCAGCAGTTTGCGAATGCCCTGGGAGATCAGCGGCGCGGCCAGCGGGTAGTCGAACATGTCGTTGGTCGACAGGCTGTCCTTGGCCAGCAGCGGGTGCCCCGGGCGGCAGAAAAACACGCCGCGCTTGGGCGTCAGCGCACGGGTCTGGAAGTTCGGGTCGGCTTCGAACTGGCGGATGTCGGCAATGAAGAATTCGATCTCCTCACGGCTCAATGCACGACTGAGCTTTTCCCAGTTATCCACTTGGAAACTGGTGCGGATTTTCGGGTGCGCGCCGATAAAACGCGCCACCGCATCCGGCACCAGCTTCACCGCGGGCGCCGGGCCGCAGCCGAAGCGCAGGTCGCCGGCATCGAGCTTGGTCATGCGCGTGACTTCACTGCTCAGCAAGGCGGCGCCATGCACCAGGGTCAGGGCGTGTTGCAGTACCACCTGGCCTTCCGGTGTCGGGCGCAGGTCCTTGTGGCCACGGTCCACCAGTACGCAGCCAAACTCCTGTTCCAGCCCCTGGATACTGCGGCTGAACGCCGGTTGCGTGATGCCCATGGCGTCCGCCGCACGCACAAAACTGCGGTGTTCGTTGAGGGCGATGAAGTAGCGCAGCTGACGAAGATCCATATGCATTCCCGGCATTTGAAAAATAGGTCGAAGGCATTTGCGAGCGACCCAGCTGAGGTTTTAAATGCAAGCTCTTATTCCGTCAACGAAGCATTGGTTCAATTGCTAGATCTAAAAGGCATATGAATAGAGCGTTGTCGGCGAGCGTTCCACCATCCGCAGGCACATGAGGGTCACTACAATGAGCAACGCCGCATTAGCTGTTCAACCCATCGCCCAGGCACTGGAGATTCATCCGGTCGCCGGCCGCATCGGCGCCGAGATTCGTGGCATCACACTGTCCGGTCACCTCGATGCCGCCACGGTCGAAGCCATCCAGCAAGCGCTGGTGCAGTACAAGGTGATCTTCTTTCGCGAGCAAACGCACCTCGATGACCAGAGCCAGGAAGCCTTCGCCCATCTGCTCGGCGAGCCGATTGCGCACCCGACTGTGCCGGTACGCGACGGCACGCGCTTTTTGATGGAGCTGGACGGCACCCGCGGCCAGCGCGCCAATTCCTGGCACACCGACGTGACCTTCGTCGACGCCTACCCGAAAGCCTCGATCCTGCGTTCAGTGCTGGCGCCAGCCTCCGGCGGTGACACCGTCTGGGCCAACACGGCGGCCGCCTACAACGACCTCAGCGTCGAACTGCGGGCCCTGGCCGATAACCTGTGGGCCATTCACAGCAACGAATACGACTACGCCGCGCGCAAGCCGGATGTGGCGGTGGAGAAGCTTGAGGAATACCGCAAGGTGTTCACCTCGACGGTGTATGAAACCGAGCACCCGGTGGTGCGCGTGCATCCGGTCAGCGGTGAGAAAACCCTGCTGCTGGGGCATTTCGTCAAACGCCTGAAAGGCTACTCCCAGGCCGACTCGACGCAACTGTTCAACCTGCTGCAAAGCCACGTCACCCGCCTGGAGAACACCGTGCGCTGGCGCTGGAACAGCGGCGACGTGGCCATCTGGGACAACCGCGCCACCCAGCATTACGCGGTGGATGACTACGGCACCCAGGAACGTATCGTGCGCCGGGTGACACTCAAGGGCGATGTGCCGGTGGGTGTGCAGGGCCAACGCAGCCAGACCACCAAAGGCCTTTAAATTCACAGAGATTCAAATGTGGGAGGGGGCTTGCTCCCGATTGCGTAGTGTCAGCCACTGCACCTGTGACTGACCCACCGCTATCGGGAGCAAGCCCCCTCCCACATTTAGACCTGTGTCGTTCTACCAGACGCCAATCTGCACGACCTTCTCCGCCTCCGGCTCCCCGTAGCGAAACCATTGGCCACGCACTTCAATCTCCGTGTGGCTGATGGTCGTGCGCCGCTTCAACCCACGCAGCCACTCGAACAGATAACCCACGTGTGTCTCGCGCACATCCGCATAGGCCGGATCGGCGCCCAGGTCGTGCACTTCCTGCGGGTCGTTTTCCAGGTCGAACAGCTGCGCGCGAAAGCCGTCGTACGCCAGGTATTTCCAGCGCTCGCTGCGCACCATGGTCATGCGGCAACGGTCGATCGGCTGGCCCAGGCGCTCGCGGGCCGGAGCCTGGAAGGCGTAGTCGTATTCGGCAATCGCATACTGGCGCCAAGGAGTCGGCTGACCATGCAGCAGCGGGATCAGCGAGCGGCCTTCCAGGCGGTGATCGGCGGCGGGCAGGCCCAGGGCGTCGAGGAAGGTCGGCAGCGCATCGATGGTCTCTACCAGGCGCGCGTCCACCGAGCCGCGGCTGCTATCGGCACTCGCGCGCGGGTCGCGCACAATCAAGGGAATGCCCACCGCAGGCTCCAGTAGAAATTCCTTTTCACCGAGGAAGTGATCGCCGAGGAAGTCGCCGTGGTCGCTGGTGAACACGATCAGCGTGTCATCCCAGCGCCCATTGCTTTGCAGGAAATCGAACAGCCGCCCGAGCTGGTCGTCGATCTGTTTGATCAACCCCATGTAGGTCGGAACCACCGTGAGCCGCACCTCGTCGCGAGAGAAATTCACGCTCTCCTGGTGCTGGCGGAACGCCTGGTACACCGGGTGATCGCTGGTCTGCTCCGGTTGAATCGGCGCCTGCACATGCTCGGCAGCGTACAACGCGTGGTACGGCGCCGGTGCGATATAGGGCCAGTGCGGCTTGATGTAGGACAGGTGCAGGCACCAGGGTTGCTCGGCCTGCTCCTGGATGAAGTCGATGGCGCGGTCGGTGGTGTAGACGGTTTCCGAATGCTGCTCGGCGACCCGTGCCGGCAAACCGGCGTTGCGCATATGCCAGCCGCTGAGCACTTCGCCGTTTTCACCTTGTGCGGCATTGGCCCATTCATGCCACGGGTTGCTGCCGCTGTAGCCCTGTTCGCGCAGGTAATGCGTGTAGGGCGCGGACTCGCGTTTATCCTCGAACAACGGGCTGTCGGGGTAGATGCCGTCGTGACGAAAGTAGGTGTCGAAGCCCACTTCATTCAGCGGCTCGGCCTGGGCGCTTTCAGGGTCAATGTTCACGCGTTGCAGCGCATCCAGATTCGGCGTGGCGTGGGTCTTGCCCACCAGCGCAGTACGAATGCCGTGGGGGCGCAGATAGTCGCCAATGGTCAACTCGTCCAGCGGCAGCGGCACGGCATTCCACGCCACCTGGTGGCTGCTGACATAACGCCCGGTGTACGCCGACATCCGCGACGGCCCACAAATGGTGCCTTGGGTATAGGCACGGCTGAAACGCACGCCGGCAGCGGCGAGGCGGTCGATATTGGGGGTGTGCAAATGCGCGTGGCCATAGCACGACAGGTAATCGCGGCGCAGTTGATCGCACATGATGTACAGCACATTGCGCACGGGTTGGGGCTGGGACATGAAGGCTCACCGAATGGAGGACAGGTGAGGTTTTTTCGCTGTTTGGGTAGGGCGCTGGCAAGTGCATTTGGGGTCTGGTTTTGATGCAGGCAATGCATGGGTGTTGCTACCGGCGCCATCGGGGGCAAGTCGAATCGTCGCACCGCCCCTCCCACACTTGATCTGTGAATACATTCAAAATGTGGGAGGGGGCTTGCCCCCGATGGCGTCGGTTCACACAGCGACATTTTCCAGCGTACAAATATCTTCATCCAACTCATCTATTTGCTTGATCTGTTCAATCATCGCCTCCGCCAGCGGCGACAACCGATACCCCGCGCGGCTGACGATGCCGTAGCGGGTGTAACGCTCCTCCAGGTTTTCATCCAGGCCGTCGATCGTCAGGCACACCAATTCGCCGCGAGCCATCTGCAGCACGTCGCTGTTGGCGCTGACGATGCCGATGGCGTCCGAGCGCAGCACCACGCCCAGCAGGCTGTAGCCGTTTTCGCATTCGACATTGGGCAGGTAATCCGGTCGGCCGCTCAGGTCGACGATGACTTTGCGCAGGTTCGGTGGGCGGATGGTCACGGCCAGCGGATAGCTCATCAGTTCGGCGGCGCTGACGCTGTCGCGGGCGGCGAGGGGGTGGCCGACGCGGCAGCAGAAATACCAGCGGCGCGCGCGCAGGCGATGGGTGTGATAGTCGGGGTTGGCCTCGAAATGACGGGTGTCGGCGACGAAGAATTCGAACTCTTCGCTGAGCAGGCGTTTGCTCAAGCTTTCCCAGTCGTCCACCTGGAACTGCACGCGGGCCTTGGGATAGCGCCCGATAAAACTGCCGATGGCGCGGGGGATCAAGCCGCCCGCCGGCGCCGGGCCGCAACCGAAGCGCAGTTCGCCCGCCTCGAGGCCGTTGAATTGGCTGATTTCGTTAGCCAGTTGCTGCGCGCCGCTGACCAGGCGCCGGGCGTGTTCGAGCAGCACCTGGCCTTGTTTGGTCGGCGCCAGGTCTTTGCGCCCGCGGTCCACCAACTGGCAGCCGGCGCTGTGTTCCAGGGCCTGGATGCTGCGGCTGAAGGCCGATTGCGACAGGTTCACCGTCAACGCCGCCGCGACAAAACTGCGTTGTTCGGCGAGGGCGATGAAGTGGCGAAGCTGGCGCAGGTCGATATGCATTTTTCACATCAAAAATATCCGGGAAATGCATTGGCTATGCATTAGGTCGACTCCTTATAAAGGCTATCTCTTATGCAGTAAATGTTCGCAAAAACATAAATAAATAACCTAAAGGAATATCAGAGATTGAATATTCCTGGGTTCCGGAGCCGCTCATGAGTCTGTTCACGCCCGCTTTACCTTGCTCTCCCTGGCCGCTCAAGCGCCTGCCCCTGGCCCTGTTGCTCGCGGGCAGTGCCGGTTGGACGCCCAGCCACGCGGCTGAGCCTGCGCCTGCGGGCGAAAGCGCCAGTGGTCAGCTGGAGACCGTCACGGTCACGGCCCGGCGGCGCACCGAAAGCGCCCAGGCGGTACCGACGCCCATGAGCGTGGTCGGCGGCCAGGCGCTGGAGAGCCAGCGGGTGTACCGGATTCAGGATTTGCAGCAACTGGTGCCCAGCGTCAACGTCGCCTACATGCATGCGCGCCAGTCCAGCGTGTCGATTCGCGGCCTGGGCAACAACCCGGCCAGTGACGGCCTGGAAGGCAGCGTGGGGTTGTATATCGATAACGTGTATCTCGGGCGCCCCGGTATGGCGGTGTTCGACCTGATGGACATCGAGCAGCTCGAGGTGCTGCGCGGCCCGCAAGGCACGTTGTTCGGCAAGAACACCACGGCGGGGGTGATCAATATCAGCACCCGCGCGCCGAGTTTCACCCCGGAGCGCAGCATTGAAACCTCGTTGGGCGAGGACGGCTATTTCCAGACCAAGGGCACTATTTCCGGGCCGCTGACCGATGACTTGGCCGGGCGTTTTTCGGCCTATCGCACGCGCAGCGACGGCGACATCAAGAACGAACATGACGGGCACGACCTCAATGGCGGCTCGCGCCAGGGCTTTCGCGGGCAATTGCTGTACAAGCCCAATGAGGCGTTCAACCTGCGCTGGATCGGTGACTACAACGAGGAGGATTCCAGCGCCGGTACGCGCGTGCTTTACAGCACCGGGCCGACCATCAACGGTACCAACCTCTACCAGTCCAGGGCCAACGCAGCGGGCGCGACGCTGGTCGACGGCACCCACCGCAAGGTCAATCTGGACAATGACCAGCACGTCACGGTGTTCCAGGGCGGAACGTCGCTGGAGGCCAACTGGACCTTGCCGAGCGATTTCACCCTGACGTCGGTCAGTGCCTATCGCTGGTGGAATTTCACCCCGCGCAACGATGACGGGCTTAACGTGCCGGCCTCGTATAACGCCGGCGTATCGGTGGAAGACAAACAGTGGTCCCAGGAATTTCGCCTGGCTTCACCCCAGGGCGGGTTCTTCGACTACGTGCTCGGCGCCTATTACTTCGGCTCAGACCTGGATAACCAAGCCTTCGCCTACTACGGTCCCAAGGCGGACATCTGGAACGGCACGCCGACCGGCGCGTTGAATAATGTGAGCAGCGTCGGCAACGGGCACATCCGCACCGACAGCTTTGCGCTGTTCGCCCAAGGCACCTGGCACCTGACTGAACGCCTGGATTTCACCGCCGGCCTGCGCGGCACCTACGAAGAAAAAAGTGCCTGGGTGACGCGCAATGCCCCGCTCGGCGGCGCAGCGGTCAGCGGCGCGGCTGCCACGGCGCGGCGCGGGCGTGCCGGGGCGTATGACTCGGGTGACCTGACGCAATACAGCGCCACGCCGTCGGGGCTGCTTAACCTCAGTTATCACTTCAACGACAACCTGCTGGGCTACGCGACGCTGTCCCACGGCGAGAAGTCCGGTGGCGTCAACCTGGCGGTGGGCTCGGCGCCGACGGCCGGGGCCGACTCGCTGCTGATCGGCACCGAGCGCGCCAACAATGCCGAGTTGGGTTTCAAGAGCACGTTGTGGGATCGACGCCTGCAGCTCAATGCCAACCTGTTCTGGACCCAGGTCAACGGCTACCAGACCAACGCCTACGACCAGGACAACCGTGTGCAATACCTCACCAACGCCGGCTCCGTGCGCTCGCGGGGGGTTGAAGTGGAAAGCACCCTGGTGCCGATCAAGGGCCTGACGCTGAACATCAACGGGTCGTTCAACGACGTGAGTTACCTGTCTTACAAGGACGCGCCATGCCCGCCGGAAGTCAGCCTGCGCCCCGGTGCGCCGGCGTCCTGCGACTTGACCGGGCACCAGGTGGTGGGCGCGTCGAAATGGATTGCCAATGCCAACGGCGAGTACAAGTGGAACCTGGATAACGGCTTTGAACCCTACGTCACCGCCAGCTACGCATTTCGCTCCAAGGCGGTGGGCACGGTGGAAGACTCCGACTACGGGCAGATCCCCGCCTATGCGCTGGTCAACCTCTCCACTGGCCTGCGCGGCAACTACGAGCAAGGCCAGTGGGATGTGTCTTTGTGGCTGAAAAACGCCTTCGACAAAACCTACTACACCACCCTGTGGACCGGCGGCAACGGCGGTTACGAAGGTCTGCTGGGCACGCCGCGTACCCTAGGCGTGACCGGGCGCTACGACTTCTAGCCCGGTGCGGTAGGTGGCCGGGCTGAACACCCGCGTCACCAGCAGCATCGCCACCGCCGTTACCGTGAGCACGACCCAGGCACTGACGAAGTGGCCGGTGAGTTCGCGCAGCCAGCCGGTCAACCACGGCGAAATAGCGTTGATCAAAAAGCCCACGCCTTGTACGAAGGCCGCCAGTTGCCCGGCCTGGCGTGGGTCGCGGTGATGGTCGAGGGCCAGCAGCAGGCTCAGGGCGAAGCACGCACCCAGCCCAAACCCGCACAAGGCCACCCACAGGTGGGGGAATGCGGTGGGCGCGATGATCAGGCCGAGGTAGCCGAGGGTTTGCGCCAACAGGCTGATGCCGAGCAGCGGGCGACGGTCGATCCCGCGTTGCGCCAGTACTGGCATCAACAGCGCGGCGATGACTTGAAAAATGGTCATGAACGCCAGCAACGAGCCGCTGGGCAGCACGCCCCAACCCAGTTGCTGATAGTAGGCGGGCAGCCAGGCCACCATGCTCATGTAGCCGCAATTGACCAGGCCGAAATACAGCGCCAGCAGCCAGGCGCGGCGGTTGCGCAGGCCTTTGAAGGCCGGGGCGACCTGTGTATTTCGGGCGGCGCCCAGCGGCAACCCTGCCCATAGCAACAACGCCCCCAACGCTGGCAACAGCCACACGCCCAGGCCCGCCTGCCATTGCTGGAAATACGTGGCTACCAGCGGGCTGAGCAGCGCCGCCAGCCCTCCACCGGCCATCAGCGACGCCGAATACACACCCATCGCCACCGGCACGCGGTGCTGAAATTCGCGCTTGATCATCGCCGGCACCAACGCCTGGATCAGCGCCACACCCGCGCCGCCGAGCAATGCCGTGACCAACAGCGCCGAGGCCTGGCCCATCAGCCAGCGCGCCAGGCACGCCAGCAAAATCATCACTAGTCCCAGCGCAATACCGCGCCGTTCACCCAGCCGTGCTTCTACCCTCACGCCCACCAGCGCCACCAACCCCATGCACACCACCGGCAAGCTGGTGAGCAAGGCACTGCTCTGAAAGCTCAGGCCGGTGGCTTGGCGAATTTCACCGAGCAGCGGGCTGATGGAACTGAGGATGGGCCGCAGGTTCAGTCCCAGGACCACCAGGAGGCCCCAGCTTGCGAGCTTGCTGGCGATCGAATGGTTAAACGTCATGCAGGACCTGCCGGAGTGCAAAAAGAGGCAGGGAGTATGCCAGTCGTTGTGCTGGGTCGACAGCCTGAGCATGCCCGTGGTGAGTTGCTTGCCTGGTGCGATGCAAATCCCGTTTGAACCATGCCTTCGCTGAATATTTTGTATGCCGTAAATGCATGCAAAAACAAGCGCTTCGCGCAAAGCCACGGAAGACGCGGGCTTGACGCAGCGGGTCTATTTTTATATTCGCTTTAGATATATCCATAACTTTAAAGATTACTTTAAGAGATAAGCGCTCAACCCCGATGATTCAGCCCTCGACGGCCTTTCAAGCAGGCCTGTCGGTTTTTTGGTCTTAAAGCCGTAGGGAGTGAATCAATGGGCAATGTCCAGACCGCCGCCAGTGCACAAGAGGCGCAATGGCGCCTGGCACCGGGTGGTGAGTTGGTCGACCTTGGCCGGCCGCACCGTGCGCCGTTGGGGCAGTTACGCCTGCAACAGACCCCCAAGCGGTTTTCCAGCCGACGCGAAGGCATTCTGTTGGGCTTGTTGGTGTTGGCCTTGCACGGCGCCGTGATCTATTGGGTGAGCCAGAAGCCCACTCCGGTGCTGCCATTGGTGCCA
Organism: Pseudomonas sp. R2-7-07; assembly: GCF_003852355.1. Classification (NCBI taxonomy): domain Bacteria; kingdom Pseudomonadati; phylum Pseudomonadota; class Gammaproteobacteria; order Pseudomonadales; family Pseudomonadaceae; genus Pseudomonas; species Pseudomonas sp. R2-7-07. Next base: position 292,787 of record NZ_CP027759.1, read on the forward strand.
CCGGAAATTCCGCCGATGACCATCGAATTTTCCCGGCCGGCGCCACCCGTGGTCGAGCCGCCACCGCCCGTGCCGCCACCACCTGCGGTGGTCGAGCCGCCACCGCCGGTGGTGGATGAGTTGGCCGCCAAGCCGGCGCCGCCCAAACCGATTCCTAAACCCAAACCCAAGCCCGTGCCCAAACCTGAGCCCAAGCCGGTACCCAAGGCTATCGAACAGCCGCCAGCGCCGCCTGTACCCGCGCCGCCGGCACCTGTTGCACCGCCCGCGCCGGCCCCGGTAACGCCCGCTTCGGCCAACGCCGCGTACTTGAAGAACCCGGCGCCGGAATACCCGTCGCTGGCCCAGCGTCGCGGATGGGAGGGCAGCGTGTTGTTGCGGGTGCACGTACTGGCCAGCGGCAAACCGGGTGAGATCCAGCTGCAAAAAAGCAGCGGTCGCCAGCAACTCGATGACGCCGCATTGGCCGCCGTGAAGCGTTGGAGTTTCGTGCCGGCCAAGCAGGGTGACGTGGCCCAGGACGGCTGGGTCAGCGTGCCGATCGATTTCAAGATCCATTAATTATTCAGCTGCACAGAGGGAACACATCATGGCTTTGGCATCTCCACTTGAATCCATTGAAAGCGCGGTGATCTGGCTGTTGGTGGTCTTTTCGGTCGCCACCTGGGGCTTGGCGTTATTGAAGGGCGTGCAATTCGGGCGCCTCAAGGCCCAGGATCGCCGGTTTCATAAAAAATTCTGGGCTGCCTCAAGCCTGGACGCCGCCGCCGAATTGACCGAAACCCAACCGGGCGCGGCGGCCCGAGTAGCCCATGCCGGTTACGCCGCGATCCAGGTCGGCGATACCCAGCACGCGGCTGACCTGAGCCAGGCCATCAATCATCAAGATCGCCTCGAACGTGCCTTGCGCCAGCAGATCGTGCGTGAACGCCGCTCCCTGGAAACCGGTCTGGCCGTGGTCGCCAGCATCGGCAGCACCTCGCCGTTTATCGGCCTGTTCGGCACGGTGTGGGGCATCATGGAAGCGCTCAAGGGGATCAGCGCCGCCGGCTCGGCCAGCCTGGAAACCGTGGCGGGGCCCATCGGTGCGGCGCTGGTCGCCACGGGCGTGGGGATTGCCGTCGCGGTGCCGGCGGTGCTGGTCTACAACTATTTCCTGCGTCGCCTGAAGCTGACGGCTGCCGACCTGGACGACTTTGCCCACGACTTCTACAGCCTTGCGCAGAAAAACGCCTTCCGCGTGCTGTTGCACCCCGCGCTGACCAAAGCCAGCGCCGGCACCCCGCAAAAAGTGAAGGAGGCCTCCTGACATGGCCTTCTCCACCCAGGACAGCGATGAGGTGCTGAGCGAGATCAACGTCACGCCGCTGGTGGACGTGATGCTGGTGCTGCTGGTGGTGTTTATCGTCACCGCGCCGCTGCTCACCAATGCGATTCCGATCAATTTGCCCAAGACCGAGGCCGTGGCCCCGGTCGAGCAGAAAGACCCGCTGGTGGTGAGCATCGACGGTGCCGGCAAACTGTTTATCAACAAGGACGAAATCCAGCCGGACCTGCTGGAGTTCAAGCTGCAGGCGGCCAAGGCCAAGGACCCCGATGTACGGGTGCAACTGCAGGCTGACGATGGTGTGAACTACGGCGAAGTGGCGCGAGCCATGGCGTCTATCGAGCGCGCGGGGATAACCAAACTGTCGGTGATTACCGCACGTTGAGTCGCAACAAAGCCTCGACGATTTTTGGGCCGTTTCCTTGGCAGGGTGCGGCCTTTTTTTTTGGATGTGGGAGGGGGCTTGCCCTAATGCCAGTCAGTTAAGAAGTAGCAGGAGCGAGAACTAACTTGTGGCGAGGGAGCTTGCTCCCGCTGGGGCGCGAAGCGGCCCCAAACAATGGGACTGCTGCGCAGTCCAGCGGGAGCAAGCTCCCTCGCCACAGGTTCGGTGCCGCCTTAACTGACTGGCATTAGGGCTTGCCCCCGATGGCGGTGTGTCAGTGCCAGATGTGCTGGCTGACACACTGCTATCGGGGCATAGGTATCTACACAATTTTGTAGCAGCCTACTGTAACCACGATGCGAAGCGAGCCGCTCTTGATCTTGCTTTTGATCTAGGCGCCCCGTTAAACCACGCTGGCCGGAATTCGATAGTGATTTGGGGGGTAAACCGGCAGGGATGCCGGTTTAGCCGCCCCGCGCCATGGATGGCGCGTGGCGGCGGCCCCCCAAATCACTGTCGGATTACGGGCACACCGAGCCTGGGCGAGGTGCCGAGTGGTGGGGCAAGAGCGTTTTGCTTACTTTTGCGCTTTTCAAAAGTGAGACGCCGTAAGGGCGGAACCCTAAGCCGCCGTTACCGCAGCAACGGATATGTACTCGCCTTGATCCAACATCCTGGTCGGCTGTCAGACCGCCATCGGGGGCAAGTCGAATCGTCGCACCGCCCCTCCCACATTTGGATCGCGCGGCATCAGTCAGAAAGCTATAGGCCGCCAGGTCGCCACGGGAGCAAGCTCCCTCGCCACAGGTTCAGGGCTACGCCAAGTTGTGTAGATACCTATGGCCATCGGGAGCAAGCCCCCTCCCACATTTGATCATCATTGGTTATGGAATTTGGTTATTAATAAATAGCTTCTTATTCCTTAAAGAATATAAACCGCGTCCCTATACTGGTCTGCAACGTTAAACGCTGCAGGAGGGCACACCCATGCACAGCGAATCGATTCGTTACCTGATCGTGCCGGGCTGGCAAGGATCGCCAGAAGATCATTGGCAAAGTCACTGGCAGAACAGCCTGCCCAACAGTGCGCGCGTGGAGCAGGATGACTGGCTGACCCCGCGCCGCGAAGACTGGGTGGCGGCGTTGGCCGAGGCCATCGCCGCCGACAGCACGCCGGTGATCCTGATCGCCCATAGCCTGGGTTGCATCACCGTGGCGCATTGGGCGGCCACCGCGCCGGTGAATTTCCTGCGCCAGGTGCGCGGTGCCTTGCTGGTGGCCCCGGCGGACGTCGAACGTCCGGCCTGCGCCCCCGCCCTGCGCAACTTTGCGCCGATTCCTACCGACCTGTTGCCGTTTCCCAGCCAAGTGGTCAGTTCCGACAACGACAGTGCCGTCAGCGCGCCACGGGCGTTGGAGCTGGCGCGTCACTGGGGCGCCGAAGCCGGCATCCTGTCGGGGGCCGGGCATATCAATGTGAAGTCCGGCCACCAACGTTGGGAGCAGGGTTTCGCGTACCTCTATCGCCTGCAAAATCGCCTCGAGCATCACGCTCGGCGCCGTGCATAACCTATTTCAACGCCCTGTCCCTGAGTGGATGGGGGCGGGAGCCTGCCATGAGTCTGCATGAAACCTACGGCCAGCCATTGCTGACCTTCCCCGATGCCGAAAAAAGCCCGCTGAGCATCCGCGCCAAGGCGCTGGTGTTCGTCGACCCACGTTCGCGGCAGCTGCGCGAAGAGCTGGAAAGTCTCGCACCGCGTGCATTGCCCGTGTTGATTCGCGGCGAGACCGGTAGCGGCAAAGAGCTGCTGGCGCGGCATATTCACCGTGGCAGTGATCGCTCGGGCTTGTTTGTGTCGGTCAATTGCGGCGCGATCAGCCCGACTTATGCCGACGCGGAGCTGTTCGGCTATGCCGCCGGCAGTCACAGCGGCGCGGCGAGCAGCCGGGCCGGGTGGTTCGGTTCGGCCAATGGCGGCACGCTGTACCTGGACGAAATCGGCGACTTGCCTTTACCGATCCAGGTCAAATTGCTCGCCGCTCTGGAAAACCACGAAGTCACCCGCGTCGGCGCCCACCAACCCAGCCCGGTGGACGTGCGCCTGGTGGCCGCCACCAGCATCGACCTGGCCCAGGCGGTGGCAGCGGGCAAGTTCCATGAGCGCCTGTTCCATTATCTGAGCGAAGGTCAATTGGACCTGCCGGCATTGCGCGAGCGGGTCGGCGACATCCTGTCCCTGGCCGAATACTTCCTGGGCATCTACAGCCAACGCCTGGAACTGCCGGTGCCGCTGATCAGCGACGCCGCCCAGCGCGTGCTGGAACGTCATAGCTGGCCGGGCAATACCCGCGAGTTGGAAAACGTTATCCACTTTGCCCTGTTGGTGAGCAGCGGCGATGAGATTCTGCCTGAGCATCTGAACCTTCCCGCCGCCGGGTCGCCGTTGGAGCAGGTGCAGCGGATTTTCGCGAGCGCCAGTCCCACCGAACGGGAGACGCTGCGTACCTTCCTGTATGAGCAAAATGGAATATCAACGTGAATAAAAGATATTGTTCGGGAATAAAAAACTTAGGTATTGTCCACTCCACGCCGCGATAGCACTTCGCTGGCACTCCACATAAAAACGGTCGTTAGAAGGACATTGCATGAAAAAGGTTCTGTTGTTTACCGCACTGGCGGCTGCCCTGACTGCCAGCTTCGCCCAGGCCAACGAGAAACTGGTGGTGGCCGCCACCCCGATCCCGCACGCCGAAATCCTTGAGCTGGTCAAGCCAGCCCTGGCCAAGGAAGGCGTAGACCTGCAGATCAAAGTCTTTACCGACTACGTACAACCGAACGTGCAAGTGGCCGAGAAGCGTCTGGACGCCAACTACTTCCAGACCCTGCCGTACCTGGAAAACTTCAACAAGGGCAAGGGCACCAACCTGGTGACCGTAGTCGGTGTGCACGTTGAACCGTTCGGCGGTTACTCGAAAAAGATCAAAAATATTTCCGAGCTCAAGGATGGCGCCACCGTGGCTATCCCGAACGAAGGCTCCAACAGCGGCCGCGCCCTGTTGCTGCTGCAGAAAGCGGGTGTAATCACCCTCAGAGACCCGACCAATGCCCTGGCCACGCCGAAAGATATCGCCAGCAACCCGAAAAACCTGAAATTCAAGGAGCTGGAATCAGCCCTGCTGCCACGCGTGCTGGACCAGGTTGACCTGGATCTGATCAACACCAACTACGCGCTGGAAGCCGGCCTGAACCCAGCCAAAGACGCGCTGATCATCGAAGACGCCAAGTCGCCCTACGTGAACTTCCTGGTCGCTCGCCCGGACAACAAGGACAGTGACGCGATCCAGAAACTGGCCAAGGCCCTGACCAGCCCCGAAGTCAAAGCCTTCATCGAGAAGAAGTACAACGGCGCGGTCGTGCCAGCGTTCTGATGTAAGTCAAAACCCCCTTCAAGGTTTCAACGCCGGTGGCTAATAAAGCGCCGGCGTTTTTTTTTGTGACAGATACAGGGCGCCGAAGTGAGGCGTTAAGTTGTGGAACGCAACTTTATACCCGTTACATTAAGGGAGTTTATTGGTTTTGTTTGTGGATTAGTTCCATTGGATGTTTTCTTGAATTGCCGGCTTATGTTTCTTAAATAATCTTACATTTGTATCTTTGTTTTTTTGTTTTTTTACCCGCAGGCTTGGAGTCGATGAAGGAATTAACGCATGGAGGCGCCGGCAAGTGTTGTCAGCTTTTTGGAGCCAATAGTTATGACTCAGCATGTCTCTTCGCATCAACTGCTCACCACCTCCCCAAGCATGAGTCCGATAGCGGCCCAGCCCCAGAGCCCTAAGAGCTTTGAATCCACCTACCCTCTAAGCGAATTCAAGCCCGTCCCGAACAATATCCATATGGTGTGGGTGGGCTCGGAACCAAGCGTCAAGCAGGATGAATACTTGCGTCAGTGGGCAGCCAAGAACCCTAACCATGAAGTCACGCTTTGGGTGGATTCCACTCAATTTGATGCTTACGCCACGAATAAGTCCGCGCAGGCAAAGGCGGAAGCTATTTATCCAGGCTATCAATCAGAGCGTCCCATTCGCGGTTTATTCAGTCAGCTCAAAGTGACTACGGAATCTCCCAGGCAGCGTAAACCTGCAGAACAGTCACAAGTCATCAGCGAGTTGAACAAAGAGCTGTCTGCCTCAAGTAACAAACAGTTGAAAGCGCTACTGCTGCCCGAAGGTGGAAACGTGACCGCTGCTAACGCTCGGCAGGTACTTGACGGATTTGAGCGTTACGCGCAGCGCACCGACGATAAGTTTTATCAAGCAGAAGCCGTGATTCTGGACCAGACGACAAAATCCTGGGACCGTTACGCGAGTAACCCTCCCCGTGATATCAGTACGCTGACGAGTTTAAAAGAGCGGTTTGCCGATCAAAAGAACATTCAGATTCGTGACCTGAGCAATCCCTCGGACATTCGATTACAGAACAAAGACGTGTATCAACACGAAATTATCGGACGCAACGGTGGCTATGCTGCAGCCTCGGACGTGGCCCGTTATGAAATCGTCAATCGTTATGCGGGCACTTATACGGATATTGATCTGGAGAGCGTACGACCCCTCGATGGCGCACTGCATGCCCATCCCGATTTAATGCTGGTCGGCATGGCTGAAGGCAAAAATGACGCAAAGGGCAGCGCCACCCCTTATTTCGCCAACGCCTTATTTTCCAGCCATGCCCAGAGTGCGATGCTGTCCAGCCTGATTGATGACATCGGCAACAACTACCGTTCCATGAAGGGCAATGAGTACGGCGGTGACCGTTACTTCAGTCGCCCGAATAAAAGCACTATTGAAACCACCGGCCCCAATGCATTACGCGGGCACGTCGACAAAGTGATACAGCAAGCGAAGGGGCAGCCGGATCTGGTGCGCAGCGACGCCCGCTCTCTGGCTGATCGAATATGGGACAAAGCAAAGCCGCAAAACGAAGAGTACTGGAAACTCGTGGATTCCCATTTCAAATTCCCCGACAACTACGTCAATTTTGAGACCGAAGAGCAGCAAAACAGCGCTACCAAAGCAATGGCCGGTGGCGGCCAGCCCGACACGCTGAAGAGGGGCTAAATAGTGTTGAGAGCCTCGCCTGTCGGCGGGGCTTTTTTATCGACGCGTTCACGTCTTGCGCTCGGTTAGGCACTCCCCCAATAGGTTAGCTATTTGGGTGATATCAATATGCTATTTCGGTATTTAAACTTTGCTTTTTATACCTTTAAAGTTCGCGCTACCCGACGTTATCCACGCCGGAACGGACTGCGCTCGCGGCATTACCCATGCGGCGATTTGGACTGCACATGACCTTCGATTTCGCATTTATCCTCAGCACCCTGCCGGCATTTCTGAAAGCGGTCGGGGTGACGCTGCAAGTGGGTCTGATCGCCATTGCCACCTCCTTGCTGGTGGCGCTGATCAACGCAGCGCTGCTGGTGTTTCGCACGCCCTATCTGTCGCGGCTGGTGGCGCTGTATGTAGAGCTGGCGCGTAACACGCCGCTGCTGATTCAACTGTTCTTCGTGTATTTCGCGCTGCCGGCCCTGGGCTTGAATATTTCCGGATTCTGGGCGGCGATCATCACCATGACCTTCCTCGGCGGCGCCTACCTCACCGAAGTGCTGCGCGCCGGTGTGGAAGCGGTGCCAACGGCGCAGATCGAGTCAGGCAAGTCCATCGGCCTGTCCGACTGGCAGCTGCTGCGCCATGTGATTCTGCCCCAGGCCGGCATCCTCAGCCTGCCGGCGCTGTTCGCCAATTTCATCTTTCTGCTCAAGGAGACCACGGTGGTTTCCGCTGTGGCGGTGCCGGAGATTCTCTACACCACCAAGAGCTACATCGCGCTCTACTACAAGACCTACGAAATGCTCGCCGTATTGACGCTGATCTGCGTGCTGCTGTTCTTGCCGTTGTCGCTGTTGCTCAGCCGCTTGGAAAGGAGGCTCCAGCATGGCCAGTTCGGGTCTTGAATTGTTATGGGTGTCGTTGCCGCAACTGGGCAAAGGCGCTGCGCAAACCCTGTCGATTTCGTTCTTGAGCATTGCCTTCAGCACGGTCGGCGGCGTGTTGTATGGCGTATTGCGCACCTTGGACAACCGCGTGATCAATGCGCTGCTGCGGGTTTACCTGGAGCTGTTTCGCGCCATTCCGGTGCTGGTCTGGCTGTACCTGTTGTTTTTCGGCCTGCCGATCTTCTTCGGCCTGAGCATCCCCAGTTTCTGGTGTGCGGTGCTGGTGTTGTCGTTGTGGGGCGCCAGTGAAGTTGGCGAAGTGGTGCGCGGCGCCTTGCATTCGCTGCCCCGTGGCCAGCGCGAAGCCGGCTTGTCGATCGGGCTGTCCGACCCGCAGCTGTACGGCTACGTGCTGCTGCCCCAGGCCCTGAAACGCATGACGCCGCCGACCATCAATGTCTACACGCGGATCATCAAGACCAGCTCCCTGGCGGTGCTGATCGGCGTGGTGGATGTGATCAAGGTCGGCCAGCAAATCATCGAGCGCACCTATGAGTCGGTGTTGATCTACGGCGCGCTGTTCCTGTTTTTCTTCTTTATCTGCTACCCGTTGTCGGCCGCCTCCAAGGTGCTGGAACGGCGCTGGGCCCAAGCATGAGCGCATTGATCGAGTTTCAGGGTTTCAACAAATTCTTCGGCGAACAGCAGGTGCTCAAGGGCATCGACCTGAGCGTGCACAGCGGCGAAGTGGTGGTGATCCTCGGCCCCAGCGGTTGCGGCAAAAGCACCTTGCTGCGCTGCCTCAATGGCTTGGAAGTGGCTCACAGCGGGCACTTGCGGTTCGCCGGTAACGAGCTGTTGGCAAAACATTCCGACTGGCGCCAGGTGCGCCAGGACATCGGCATGGTGTTCCAGAGCTACCACCTGTTCCCGCACATGAGCGTGCTCGACAACATTCTGCTCGGCCCCTTGAAGGTGCAAAAGCGCGACCCGCGTGAAGCGCGCGAGCAAGCGGAAAAACTGCTGGCGCGCGTGGGTCTGGCCGACAAGCGCGACGCCTATCCACGCCAGCTTTCCGGCGGCCAGCAGCAACGCATCGCCATCGTCCGTTCGCTGTGCATGAACCCCCAGGTCATGCTGTTCGACGAAGTCACCGCTGCGCTCGACCCGGAAATGGTCAAGGAAGTGCTGGAAGTCATCCAGGGCCTGGCCCGCGATGGCATGACCCTACTGATCGTCACCCACGAAATGGCCTTCGCCCGCGCCGTCGCCGACCGCGTGGTGTTTATGGAGGCCGGTCGCATCCTCGAACACAACACCCCCGAGGCATTCTTTACGAACCCGCAAACCGCACGCGCGCAGCAGTTCCTGGAGAAGTTCTCCTTTGTTTCAACACTGCCCAGAAAGATCAAGGAACCGGAGCTGCTATGAAAAAGTTACTGCTGCCACTGTTTGCCGTCGCGTTACTGGCCGGCTGCGACAAGAAGGCCGAAGAACCTGCCAAACCTGCCGCCAGCGCGGTGAGTGCGATCGACAAGATCAAGGCCCGCGACAAGCTGATCGTCGGCGTCTTCACCGACAAACCGCCGTTCGGCTTCGTTAACGAAGCCGGCCGCTACGTCGGCTTCGATACCGACATCGGCCGCCAATTCGCCAAGGACCTGTTGGGCGATGAAAACAAAGTCGAGTTCGTCGCCGTGGAGCCCGCCAGCCGTATCCCGTTCCTGCAAAGCGATAAGGTCGACCTGATCCTCGCCAATATGACCGTGACCCCTGAGCGCAAGGAAGCGGTGGACTTCACCAACCCCAACCTGAAAGTGGCGGTACAGGCCCTGGTACCGAACAACAGCCCGGTCAAGAACCTGGATGACCTGGCCACCCGCACCACCATCGTCACCACCGGCACCACCGCCGACATCTGGCTGACCAAGCACCACCCGGACTGGAAACTGCTCAAGTTCGAGAAAAACTCCGAGTCGCTGCAAGCGCTGTCGGCCGGCCGTGGCGATGCCTACGCCCAGGACAACCTGGTGCTGTTCAGCTGGGCCAAGCAGAACCCCGGCTACCGCGTGCTGGAGCAGAAGCTCGGTGACGAAGCACCGATTGCCCCGGCGGTGAAGAAGGGCAATATCGAACTGCGCGACTGGGTGAATGCGGAGTTGGCGAAGTTGGGCGAAGAGAAGTTCTTGCTCAAGCTCTATGACCAATATGTGCGTAAAGAGCTGAGCGATGACACCAAGCCTGAGAGTGTGATTGTTGAAGGCGGGAAGTGGCAGGGCTGAGGCCTGGCTTTTGTGTTGGCTGTTCTGCCGCCATCGGGGGCAAGCCCCCTCCCACACTGGATTGGGTTCACAGGTTCTGATTTGTGCATATATCCAAATGTGGGAGGGGGCTTGCCCCCGATGAGGCCGGTACCCTCACCCTTCACTCCGGCCATTGCCACGCCGGCGCATCCAGCATCCCTTGCCCCACAATCCGCGTCTCCCCCAGCACCTTCTCCAGCACAATCGAATTGCATTCCTCATCCTGCTGCAACGCCGCAATCAAGCGGCTGGCATGGGACACCACCCACACCTGGCACTGCGCCGACGCCTGGATGATCAAGCGCGCCAACGCCGGCAACAGGTCCGGATGCAAGCTGGTTTCAGGCTCGTTCAGCACCATCATGGTCGGCGGCCGTGGCGTCAGCAGCGCGGCGATCAGCAGCAGGTAGCGCAAGGTGCCGTCCGACAACTCCGCCGCCGACAACGGGCGCAGCAGGCCTTCCTGGTAAAACTCGATGGCAAAGCGCCCGCCCTGTAACGGTTGGATATTTAAGCGCGCGCCTGGAAACGCATCGCTGACTGCGCGCTGTAACGCCTCGGGGTCGCCAATTTCACGAATGGTTTGCAACGCTGCGGCCAAATCGCGCCCGTCGTGATGCAGCACCGGCGTGCGGGTGCCTAACTGCGGTTGGCGCACTGGCGCGTCCACGTCGCTGCGAAAGTGATCATAAAAGCGCCAGCCACGGATGCTTTCGCGCAGCAGCAATACTTCCGGCGAGCCACGCAAACTGCCGACTTGGTCGAACAGGCTGTGATAGTTCGGCGTGTGCTGGGCCAGTACATCCCAGGCACGGCCTTCGCGAGCGCGCACCAACGGCCCGGAACGCTGTACCAACAGGCTGGCCGGGCGGTAGACGTGCCCGGCCCAGATGCACTCCCTCTTCACTTCCGGGTCGAGGCTGAAAAACGACTGGGTGAGTTCCGGCAAGCCCAGGGAGATCGCGTAGCTGAAATCTTCGGCGGCGAACCCCAGGCGCAGACGCTTGACGCCCTTGCGCACGACAGCCTCCACCGGCACTTCACCGCTGTGCATGCGCCGGCTGATGGTTTCCGGCCCTGCCCAGAACGTCGAGTCCAGCCCGCCTTCCCGGGCCAGTGCATTGATCACTCCGCCCTGAGCGGTTTCAGCCAGCAGGCGCAGGGCGCGATATAGATTGGACTTGCCGCTGCCGTTGGGGCCTGTGACCAGGTTCAAGCGGCCCAGGGGCACCACCAATTTATTGATCGAGCGGTAATTGGCCACCGCGAGGGTCTTGAGCATGGCAATTGAGTCGGTAGGGGAACCATTGAAGTATGGGATCCTCCATGCAGATAAGGAACCCTGATCTAAGCTCACAGTCGCATACACACTGGCACGTCGGCATCACGCAAAAGGAGCCTGCATGGGCGGTCGCATTTCCACATTTTTATTCGGGCTTGGCTTACTGACGCTGCTGAGCGGTTGTGGCCAGGAAAAGACCGAGCCCAAGGCCCATTCGCGGGTGTTCGTGCAAACCGTGCAGCCGGCGGATTTTGCCGCAGCGGTCACGCTGACCGGAGATGTCCAGGCGCGGGTGCAAACCGATCTGTCCTTTCGGGTGGGTGGCAAGATCATCCAGCGTCTGGTCGACGTCGGTGATCGGGTGACGGCCAAGCAAGTGCTGGCCAGGCTCGACCCCAAGGACCTGCAGACCAACGTCGATTCCGCCCAGGCCCAGGTCGTGGCCGAGCAGGCGCGGGTCAAGCAAACCGCCGCCGCCTTCGTGCGTCAGGAAAAACTCTTGCCCAAGGGCTACACCAGCCGCAGCGAATACGACGCCGCCCAGGCCGCGTTGCGCAGCAGCCAAAGCGCCCTGGCCGCCGCCCAGGCGCAGTTGGCCAACGCCCGTGAACAACTGGGCTACACCGCGCTGATCGCCGATGCGCCGGGCATTATCACGGCGCGCCAGGCTGAAGTCGGCCAGGTCGTACAAGCCACCGTGCCGATCTTTAGCCTGGCCCGCGATGGCGAACGCGACGCGGTGTTCAACGTTTACGAATCGCTGCTGGTGGAGCCGCCGCCGGACGCGCCGATCACCGTCAGCCTGCTGGATAACCCGAGCATCAAGACAGTGGGCAGAGTCCGCGAAGTTACCCCTGCCGTGGCTGCCAATACCGGCACCGTGCAAGTGAAGATCGCCCTGCAAAGCCTGCCCAAAGGCATGGAACTGGGCTCGGTGGTGAGCGCCACCGCCAATGGCCCGGCCAAGGCCAGCATCGAGTTGCCGTGGTCGGCCTTGACCAAGGACCTCAGCGAACCCGCCGTGTGGCTGGTAGACGGCGACGGCAAGGCGCAACTGCACAAGGTTACGGTGGCGCGTTACCTCACCGGCAAGGTGATCATCGGTGACGGCCTTAAAGGCGGCGAAAAAGTCGTGGTGGCCGGTGGGCAATTGCTGCACCCCGGCATGCTCGTCGAAATCGCCCAGCAAGGAGCCCAGCCATGAAGCACCTGACGGTGATCCTCGCCGCCAGCCTGTTGCTGGTGGCCTGCTCCAAGGAAGACGCGCCGCCCGAACCGGTGCGCCCGGTGTTGTCCATGGAGGTGAAGGCCGAAGACCAGGCACACCTCGGTCGTTTTGCCGGCACCATTCAGGCCCGCTACGAAAGTAACCTGGGCTTCCGTGTGCCGGGCCGTATCGCCCGCCGCGCGGTGGACGTGGGCGCCGAGGTGGAGAAGGGCGCCTTGCTCGCCGTCCTCGACCCCACCGACCAGCAGAACCAACTGCGCGCCGCCCAGGGTGACCTGGCTCGGGTGCAGGCACAGTTCATCAATGCCCAGGCCAATGCCCGCCGCCAGCAAGAGCTGTTCGACCGTGGCGTCGGCGCCCGGGCGCAGTTGGACGTGGCCCAGACTGACCTGAAAACCACCCAGGCCACCCTCGACCAGGCCCGCGCCTCGGTCAATCAAGCCAAGGACCAGCTCAACTACGCCGAGCTGCGCACCGACCACGCCGGCATCGTCACCGCCTGGAACGCCGAGGCCGGCCAGGTGGTCAGCGCCGGCCAGCAAGTGGTGACCCTGGCACGCCCAGACATCAAGGAAGCGGTGATCGACCTGCCCGCCGGCCTGGCCGAGCGCCTGCCGGCGGATGTGGTGTTTCTGGTGGCCGGGCAACTGGACCCCAGTGTGCACACCACCGCCATCGTGCGCGAGATCGAGCCCCAGGCCCAGAGCGCCACGCGCACCCGTCGCGCGCGCTTGAGCCTGACCGAAACGCCTGCCGCGTTTCGCCTGGGCACCGCCATCAGCGTGACCTTGAGCAGCGCCATCGCGCCGCGTATCGAGCTGCCGTTGAGCGCCTTGCAGGAAGTCGATGGCAAGACCCGCATCTGGTTGCTCGACACCCAGAGCCAGACGGTGCAACCGCGTGATGTCACGGTTGTCAGCCGTGACGCCGACAGCGCAGTGCTCAATGGTGGCATCAAGCCCGGCGAGCGCGTCGTCACCGCCGGTGTGAACAGCCTGAAACCCGGGCAGAAAGTCAAAATCGACGAGGACAGCCCGCGATGAAAGGCAGCTTCAACTTATCCGACTGGGCCATCAAGCATCAGTCCTTCGTCTGGTACCTGATGTTCGTCGCGCTGTTGATGGGCGTGTTTTCGTACATGAACCTGGGCCGCGAGGAAGACCCCTCGTTCACCATCAAGACCATGGTCATCCAGACCCGCTGGCCGGGCGCGACCCAGGAAGAAACCCTCAAGCAGGTCACCGACCGCATCGAGAAAAAACTCGAGGAACTCGACTCCCTCGATTATGTGAAGAGCTACACCCGGCCGGGCGAATCCACGGTGTTCGTGTTCCTCAAGGACACCACCAGCGCCAAGGCCATTCCGGAGATCTGGTACCAGGTTCGCAAGAAGATCGACGATATTCGCGGCACCTTCCCCCAAGGCTTGCAGGGGCCGTCGTTCAACGACGAATTCGGTGATGTGTTCGGCTCGGTGTATGCCTTTACCGGCGATGGCCTGTCGATGCGCCAGTTGCGCGACTACGTGGAGCAGGTGCGCGCTGAAATCCGCTCGGTGCCGGGGCTGGGCAAGGTCGAAATGATCGGCCAGCAGGACGAAGTGATTTACCTGAATTTTTCCACACGCAAACTGGCGGCCCTGGGCATCGATCAGCGCCAGGTCGTGCAAAGCCTGCAATCGCAAAATGCCGTGACCCCCGCTGGGGTGATCGAGGCCGGGCCGGAGCGGATCTCGGTGCGCACCTCGGGGCAGTTCGCCTCGGAGAAGGATCTGGCCAACGTCAACCTGCGCTTGAATGACCGCTTCTATCGCCTGGCCGACATTGCCGACATCAGCCGAGGTTACGTCGACCCGGCGCGGCCGATGTTCCGTTTCAACGGCAAGCCGGCGATCGGCCTGGCGATTGCGATGCAAAAGGGCGGCAATATCCAGTCGTTCGGCAAGGCGCTGCACGGGCGCATGGATGAGCTGACCGCCGACCTGCCGGTGGGCGTCGGGGTGCACAAGGTTTCGGACCAGGCTGAAGTGGTGGAAGAAGCGGTCGGTGGCTTTACCAGCGCGTTGTTCGAAGCGGTGATCATCGTGCTGGTGGTGAGCTTTATCAGCCTGGGCATGCGTGCCGGGCTGGTGGTGGCGTGCTCGATTCCGCTGGTGCTGGCCCTGGTGTTTGTGTTCATGGAATACAGCGGCATCACCATGCAGCGGGTGTCATTGGGCGCCTTGATCATCGCCCTCGGCCTGTTGGTGGACGATGCGATGATCACCGTGGAGATGATGATCACACGCCTGGAAAAAGGCGAAACCAAGGAGCAGGCCGCGACCTACGCTTACACCTCCACAGCGTTCCCGATGCTCACCGGCACGCTGGTGACCGTCGCCGGTTTCGTGCCGATTGGCCTCAACGCCAGTTCGGCAGGTGAGTACACCTTCACCTTGTTCGCGGTCATCGCCGTGGCGATGCTGGTGTCGTGGGTGGTGGCGGTGCTGTTCGCGCCGGTGATCGGCGTGCATATCCTCAGCGCCAACGTGAAGCCCCATAGCGCCGAGCCGGGGCGCATCGGCCGCGCGTTCAATGGCGGCATGCTGTGGGCCATGCGCAACCGCTGGTGGGCCATCGGCATCACCGTGGGCCTGTTTGTGGCGTCGGTGTTCTCCATGCAATTTGTGCAGAACCAGTTCTTCCCGTCGTCGGATCGCCCGGAAATCCTGGTGGACCTGAACCTGCCGCAGAACGCCTCGATCAATGAAACGCGCAAAGCCGTCGACCGTCTCGAAGCCATCATCAAGGACGACCCGGACATCACACGCTGGAGTACCTACATCGGCCAGGGCGCGATCCGTTTCTACCTGCCGCTGGACCAGCAACTGGAGAACCCCTACTACGCGCAGTTGGTGATCGTCAGCAAGGGCCTGGAAGAGCGTGGCGCTTTGATTGCGCGCCTGCAGAAGCGCCTGCGCGATGATTTCGTCGGCATCGGCAGTTTCGTGCAGCCGCTGGAAATGGGCCCGCCGGTGGGACGACCGATCCAGTATCGCGTGTCCGGCAAAGACACCGACCAGGTGCGCAAGCACGCCATCGAACTGGCGACCTTGCTCGACCAGAACACCCACCTGGGCGAGATCATCTACGACTGGAACGAGCCGGGCAAAGTTCTGCGCGTCGACATCGCCCAGGACAAGGCACGGCAACTGGGGCTGTCGTCGGAAGACGTGGCGCAGTTGATGAACAGCGTGGTCAGCGGCGCCTCGGTGACCCAGGTGCATGACGATATTTACCTGATCAATGTGGTCGGCCGCGCCGAAGACGCCGAACGCGGTACGCCGGAAACCTTGCAGAACCTGCAGATCGTCACGCCCAACGGCACCTCGATCCCGCTGCTGGCCTTCGCCACCGTGCGTTACGAGCTGGAGCAGCCGCTGGTGTGGCGTCGCGACCGCAAGCCGACCATCACCATCAAGGCCGCAGTGCGCGACGAGATGCAGCCGACCGACCTGGTCAAGCAGCTGGCGCCGACTATCCAGAAGTTCAGCGACGGCCTGCCGGTGGGTTACAAAGTCGCCACCGGCGGCACCGTGGAAGAAAGCGGCAAGGCCCAGGGCCCGATTGCCAGCGTGGTGCCGCTGATGCTGTTCCTCATGGCGACGTTCCTGATGATCCAACTGCACAGCGTGCAGAAGATGTTCCTGGTGGCGAGTGTCGCGCCGCTGGGCCTGATTGGCGTGGTGCTGGCGCTGATTCCCACGGGCACGCCCATGGGCTTCGTGGCGATCCTCGGTATCCTCGCGTTGATCGGCATCATCATCCGCAACTCGGTGATCCTGGTGACGCAGATCCACGAATATGAAGTAGCCGGCTACACGCCGTGGGACGCCGTGGTGGAAGCCACCGAGCATCGGCGCCGGCCGATCCTGCTCACCGCGGCGGCGGCGAGCCTGGGCATGATCCCGATTGCGCGGGAAGTGTTCTGGGGGCCGATGGCCTACGCGATGATTGGCGGTATCATCATCGCCACCTTGCTGACGCTGTTGTTCCTGCCGGCGCTGTATGTGGCCTGGTACAAGATCCGCGAGCCACAGCAGGAAGAACGCGGTTAAAAATGTGAGCGGGGCTGATCGTTCCCACGCTCCGCGTGGTAACGCCTCCTGGGACGCTCCGCGTCCCGCCAAGCGCTGCAAATTTCGGCTACTGCGCACAGGTGACGCGGAGCGTCACGGGCCGCATTCCCACGCGGAGCGTGGGAACGATCTTTGAGACGTGGGAAACTTCCGGAAGCGACGGGTGTTGCCCTGGTCACCCCGTTGAGTGTTTTACCCTCCGGCCTCCACCTCTCAACGGTCGCCTGCCATGAACCGTCTGCGTCATACCTTGCTGCTCTGCTGCTTCCTGTCGCCCCTGGCCTTTGCCAGCACCGTATTGGAAAACCCGTTGTGGCGAGTCGAACTCGACCCGGCCACCCTCGCCATCCGTGTGACACCCAGCGGCCAACCCGAGGTTCAAGCCTCCAAAGGGGTATCGGCCCGCGCCGTCAGTCAACTCGCACAAAACGATCAACAGGTCAGTTGGCAATGGGACGACGGTGCCTATCGCGTGACTGCCAGCCTCGAGCAGCGCGACCTGCTGCTGTCGATCAGGGCGCGGGAAGACGGTGAACTGCCGATCCTTGTGCAGCCGGCGAGCGCCCTGGGCAAGGGGTTGATGTGGCCTTTGGCCGAAGGGCATTACGTGCCGGCCGGCAATGCCCTGTGGAGCGATTTCCTGGTAGAGCAGGGCGATATCAACACCACCCAGGACCTCAGCCTGCCGTTGTGGGGTGTCGATCACGGCGCCTTCACCCTGAACTGGCTGCTGACCAATCCCTACAACAACCGCCTGCGCTGGCAAGGCCAGGCGTTGTCGTTGGCCCATGAGTTCACGTCGCTCGCACCTGCCGCGCCCATGACCCTGTTGTTGCACCTGGGCGAAAGCGACCCGCTGGCCGGCGCCAAGCGCTATCGCCAATGGCTGGTCGAACAGGACCGTTACGAACCCTTGGAGGCCAAGCTGCGGCAAACGCCGGGCGCGCAAAAACTGCTGGGCGCCAGCCATGCCTACCTGTGGGGCAATGACCTGCTGGCGCTGGAGGATGTGCGTGATTGGCCGCTGTTGCTCAAGCGCTTGCGCGATCATGCGCTCAAGGGCCTGTTGGACAAGGACTCCGCAGCGCTGCTGGCGCAGCCGGGCAGGTTGAATCGCTACGAGCAAACCGTGCTGTTGCGCGGCCTCAACGCGGCGATCAACCAGAAGGCCCGGCAGAGCTGGCAGGTGGACGAGCCCGATATGACCCGTCTTGCCGCCCGCTACGGTGAGTTGCGTCGCGAACTGGCGGTGGATTTTGCCGGTGCCCTCGATGGTAGCCCCGACACCTGGGGCAGCAAGGTAGTACAGACACTGCGCGACGCCGGGCTGCCACGCTTGATGCTGACCCTGGGCGAAGGCTGGGAAGGCGGCCTGTGGCACCCCGAAACCATCCGCGCCGGTGTCGACGCGGGCTACCTGATGGCGCCCTACGACTCCTATCAAACCGCATTGTCCGCCACCGAAAATCCCGACTGGACCACCGCCCACCTGGGCAGCAAGGCCTACCGCGACTGCGCCATTGTATTGAAGGACGGCCAGCTCAAGACTGGCTTCCAGCGGTCCGGCCACTACACCGATCCGCGCTGTGTGCGGCCGTTATTGGAAGCGCGGGTGAAAGCCGTACAGGCCAGGGCCGGCTTCAACGCCTGGTTTCTCGATGCGTACGCTACCAGCATGCTGCTCGACAGCTACCGCGACAGCGCACCGATGACCCAGGCGCAAAACGCTGAAGGCAATATCGATGCGTCCCGTTGGCTGAACACCACGCTGCAATTGCCGACAGGCTCCGAAGACGGCAACGCCGTCACCGCCCAGGGGATCCTGTTCGCCCATGGCATGCAAACCCCGGTGCTGGGCTGGGGGGATCGCGACATGACTCAGGACAAACAGTCGCCCTACTACGTGGGCAACTGGTATCCGCCGGAGCAACCGGCGGTGTTCTTCAAGTCGGTGCCGCTGAACGAGCCATTTCGCACCCTCTACTTCGATCCGACGCTGCGCTTGCCGCTGTACCAGGCGGTGTTCCATGGCTCGGTGATCACCACCCATCACTGGCTGTTCGATAGCCTCAAACTGAGCAATGTGCGGGCTGAAAATGAGCTGACGCAGTTGCTCTACAACGTACCGCCGCTGTATCACCTGAGTGCTGCGACGCTCAAGGAACGGCTGCCGTTGATCCAGCGCCAGGACCGATTTTTCCGTCCCCTGCATGAGCGCCTGGCGACTCAGGCGATGACTGATTTTCGCTGGCTGACCGCAGATAAACAGGTGCAGCAAACCACGTTTGCCGATGGCACGCGGCTGGTGGCGAATTTTTCGACGGGAGAAAAACAAGGCTATGCCGGGCGCAGTGTGACGGCGCTGGTGGAGGGTGAAAGCCCGGTGGTGTATCAGGTGGATCAGCGGGGTCATTGAGACCATCGGGGGCAAGCCCCCTCCCACAGGGGAATGCATCCAAATGTGGGAGTGGGCTTGCCCGCGATGGCATCAGCCCGGGCAACCCCAGACTTAAGCCTTGCGCCAAACGCTGGCCAACCAAGGCTGCTGTTCCCGAGGCAATCCCGCCGGCCGGTAATAGTGCTCCAACTCCACAAACCCCGCCGTTGTCAGCAATGCCCGCCAGGCCGCCAGATCGTGATAAGACCCATACCGTGGCCCATTCCAGCCTTCCTGGTTGTCACCGCGAGGGTTGGAGCTGAACAGCACGCCCCCAGGCTTCAACGTGCCATGCAGTTGCTTGAGGACCCGGGGCAATTCCTGCTTGGGAATATGAAACAGCACCGCATTGGCAAACACCCCATCGAAGCGCCCGTCGGGCAGGTCCAGTTTGAGGAAGTCCTGCTGCAACACCTCGCAGCCACTGTCGTCCCGCGCCATCTGCGCAAACCGCTCGGAACCATCGAGCCCCACGGCGATATGCCCCAGGCGTGTAAAGGTCTGCAGATCCCGCCCCGGCCCGCAGCCAAAATCCAGCACGGTAAACGGCGGCGTGCCCTGGATATGCCGCAGCAACGCGTCGATGTTCTGGCTCACATCGTGATCGCGGGTGCCCTCGCGGAAGTCTTCGGCCACTTTGTTGTAATGGCCGAGGGTGATGGCGGTGATCTGGTTAAGGTCGTCGGGCTTGAGGGTCATGACAGGCAATACCGGGCGCTGGGATGCGCCGACTATACCTCACCTCTTGTTGAGCACCCGCGCCAGTCGATCGCCGCCGAGTTGGATCACCGCCACCAACACCACCAACAGCACAATCACCGTGAGCATGATCTGCGTATCGAAGCGCTGGTAGCCATAGCGGTACGCAATGTCGCCCAGCCCGCCCGCGCCAATCGCGCCGGCCATGGCCGACGAGTTGATCATGGTCACCAGGGTAATGGTGAACCCGCCGACGATTCCCGGCAGCGCTTCGGGCAACAGCACATGCCAGATGATGTGCCAGCGGCGGCACCCCATGGCCTGTGCGGCTTCGATCAAGCCATGGTCGACCTCGCGCAGGCTGACTTCGGCGATGCGCGCAAAGAACGGCGTGGCCGCGATGGTCAGCGGCACGACTGCCGCCCACACACCGTAGGTGGTGCCGACGATCAGGCGGGTGAAAGGGATCAGCGCCACCATCAGGATCAGAAACGGAATGGAGCGGAACAGATTGACGAAGGCCCCGAGCACCCGGTTCAGCGCCGGTGCCTGGTAAATGCCGCCCTTGTCGCTGGTGACCAGAAACACCGCCAGTGGAATCCCTACCAGCAAGGCGATCAGTGATGACACGCCGACCATCAACAAGGTGTCGATGGCGCCCTGTACTAAACGATCAAACCACATAGCCCAGCACCTCCACCTGTTGTGCCCAGTTTGCGGCGCGGTTGCGCAGTTCTTCGGTGCTATGGGGCGAGCCATTCACCGCCAGCAGCAGTTGCCCCAAGGCATGCCCCTGAATCCGTTCGACGCCGCCCTGCAGCAGACGCACGCGGCCGCCGAGGGCACTGAACAGCGCGGCCAGGTCGGGTTCATCGCTGGCACTGCCGGTGAACTGCAAGCGCAGCACCACTGCGGCTTCCGGCGATTCAGGCTGGGTATGCAAACGGTTTTGCAGTTCTTCCGGCAGCCCATGTTGCAGCGGCGCCAGCAGGGTCTTGCTGACCTCGTGTTGCGGGTTGCCGAACACTTGCCACACCGGGCCTTGCTCGACGATGCGCCCATGCTCCAGCACCACCACGCGGTCGCAGATGTCGCGGATCACCGCCATTTCATGGGTAATCAACACGATGGTCAGGCCCAGGCGCCGGTTGATCTCGCGCAGCAGGCCGAGAATCGATTGGGTGGTTTCCGGGTCGAGGGCCGAGGTGGCTTCGTCGCACAGCAGGATCTCGGGGTCGTGCACCAGCGAACGGGCGATGCCCACGCGCTGTTTCTGCCCGCCCGAGAGCTGCGCCGGATAGGCCTGGTGCTTGTCTTGCAAACCCACCAGTTCCAGCAGCTCACGCACCTTTTGCTCACGCTGCGGCTTGGGCACCCCGGCGACCTTGAGCGGCAGTTCGACGTTCTGCCAGACGGTCTTGGCCGACATCAGGTTGAAGTGCTGGAAGATCATGCCGATGCGCCGGCGCAGCGCGACCAGGCGGTCTTCATCGAAGCAGCCGATATCCACCTGATCGATCAGCACGCGCCCGCTGCTGGGTTGTTCCAGGCGATTGATGGTGCGGATCAGCGACGACTTGCCGGCGCCGCTGCGGCCGATGATGCCGAACACTTCGCCGCGCGCAATCGCCAGGTCAATGCCTTTCAGGGCATGCACCGTGCCGTCATAGGTTTTGCCCAGGTTGATGAAACGCACATGGGCGCTGTTGAAGTCCGGATGCAGTTCGGTCTGCTCGGCGTCCCTGGGCAATGTGCCCAGGTCGCGCAGTTGGGCATTGGCAGCGGTCATTTTTTATCGTCCCAGCCGACCTGGTAGAGCTTGCCGAGGGATTTATCCAGGGCGGCGCGCACCGTCGGCGAGTGCTGGTAGATGTCGACGAACTTGATCACCCTCGGGTCGGTTTTGCTCTTGGGCTGGATCACGAACTGGATCACGTATTCCGGGTGGTCGAGGCCATCGAACAGCAGCGCCGATTCGGCATCGAAGGTCTTGGACAGGCGGATGTACGCCGGGTAGCCCTGCACCAGATCGGCGTCGTCATAGGCGCGCACCAGTTGCACGGCTTCCACCTGCAGGATCTTGATCTTTTTCGGGTTGCTGACGATGTCGTCTTCGGTGGCCTTGTAGCCCACCCCCGGCTTGAGCGTGATCAGCCCGGCCTTGGCCAGCAGTTGCAGGCCGCGCCCGCTGTTGATCGGGTCGTTGGCGATGGCCACGCTGGCGCCTTCGGGCAGGTCATTGAAGCTTTTGTACTTCTTCGAATACAAACCGACGTTGTTGATGATGCCCGGCGCATAGGGCACCAGGTCAAAGCCGGCGGCGGCCTTGGCATTTTCCAGGAAGGGGATGTGCTGGAAGTAGTTCACGTCGATATCGCCGGCGGCGAGGCTGACGTTCGGCGCGATCCAGTCGGTGAATTCCACCAGTTCGACCTTCAGGCCCTGTTTGCCGGCTTCTTCTACAGCGGCTTCCAGGGGAATCGCGAAGGCGGCGGTGGTGCCGACTTTCAACGGCGCATCGGCGGCGAATACGGCCGAGCTGAACAAGCCGAAGGCCAGGGAGAGCACTATTTTTTTCATATGAATTTCCAATTGTAGGAGCGAGCTTGCTCGCGAAAAACTTGAGGGCGCCTCGGTAAACCAGATGCACCGCGTTATCGTTAACGATCTTCGCGAGCAAGCTCGCTCCTACAGGGGTTAGTGTCGATAGGTAGATCCGGTGTGTTGTTCGGGTAGGCGAGCGGCGCCGTGGAAGACTTTTTCGCGCAACGTTCCCTGCTCATATTCAGTCTTGTACGAGCCACGCTTTTGCAGCTCCGGCACCACCAGATCAATGAAATCCACATAGCTCTCCGGCGTCACAATGCGCGTGAGGTTGAAGCCATCCAGGCCGGTTTCGCTGATCCACGATTCCAGTTCGTCGGCGACCTGCTCGGGCGACCCCACCAGCGTGATATAGCGCCCACCGAGGGCGTGCTGCTCGAGCAATTTGCGCCGGGTCCAGTCGTTGTTCTGCAGGTTCTTGGTCGCCGACTGGATGGCGTTGCTCTTCACGTACTGGATCGGTTCATCCAGTTCGTACTCGGAAAAGTCGATCGCCGTGGAAGCGGAAAAGTGCGCCACGCCGGCCTCCGCGCTGGCATAGCTGAGATACTCGGCGTGCTTGGCCCAGGCCAGTTCCTCGGTCGCGCCGACGATCACGTTCAGGCCCATGAACACCTTGATGTCATCCGGATTGCGCCCGGCCTCCACCGCGCTGGCGCGCACTTTGTCCACCTGGATTCGGGTTGCGGCCTTGTTCTGCCCGCTGATGAACACGCACTCGGCATGGCGCCCGGCGAACTGCAGGCCACGGTCCGAACTGCCGGCCTGGAACAGCACCGGCGTACGCTGCGGCGATGGCTCGCACAGGTGATAGCCCTCCACCTGGTAGAACTCGCCGTGGTGTTCGACCTTGTGCACCTTGCCCGGCTGCGCATACACCCGCGCCTGGGGATCGTTGACCACCGCGTCATCCTCCCAGCTGCCTTCCCAGAGTTTGTACAGCACCTCCAGGTATTCATCGGCCTGGTCATAGCGACGGTCATGCTCGACCTGCTCGGTCAGCCCCATGGCCTTGGCGGCGCTGTCGAGGTAGCCGGTGACGATGTTCCAGCCCACCCGGCCCCGGCTCAGGTGGTCGAGGGTGGACATGCGCCGGGCGAACAGATACGGCGGCTCGTAGGTCAGGTTGGCAGTGAGGCCGAAGCCGAGGTTCCGGGTGACGGCCGCCATGGCCGAGACCAGCAGGAGCGGGTCGTTGACCGGCAACTGGATCGATTCCTTGAGCGGCACGTCGATGGACTTTTGGTACACGTCATACACGCCGACGATATCGGCGATAAACAAACCGTCGAACAGCCCGCGCTCGAGGATTTTTGCCAGGTCAGTCCAGTACTCGAGGGTCTTGTACTGGGTGGACGTGTCCCGTGGATGGGTCCACAAACCGTGGTTGATATGCCCGATGCAGTTCATGTTGAAGGCATTGAGCAGGATTTTTTTCTTGCTCATCAGATGGTCCCCCGCAGCGGCGGGTTTTCATCGTTGAGGTAGTAATTGCCCACCGCGTGGTATTTCCAGCGCACCGGGTCATGCAGGGTGTGCACGCGGGCGTTACGCCAGTGGCGATCCAGGCCATGCTCGGCCAGGGTCGCCTGGCTGCCGGCCAGTTCGAACAGCGTGCTGCCGGCGGCCAGGGAGATTTCGCTGCTCAAGGCGCGTACTTCGGCGACGGCGATGGAGGCGGCCGCGACGGTCTGGGCATTGCTGTCGGCCTGGGCGCGGTCGAGAAATTCGCCCGAGCGCTCGAGCAGCGCTTCGGCGGCGTGCAGGCGAATGCTCAAGTGGCCGAAGCTCTTCAAGGTCAGCGGGTCATCAGTGGCCCTGTCGCTGCCCGAGTCGATCCAGGGACGGGTCTTGGTGCGCACAAAATGCAACGCGTCTTCGAAGGCGGCGCGGGCGATACCGGTGTCGATGGCGGCATGAAGAATCTGCGCCAAGGGGCCGACGGTGGTCGGGCGTTCGAAAGCGCTCTGGAACGGGATCACGTCCTGCGCCGCCACCCACACGTTGTCGAACACCACTGAGCCGCTGCCGGTGGTGCGCTGGCCGAAGCCGCTCCAGTCGTCAATCACGCTCAGGCCCGCGCTGTCGCGGGGCACGAAGGCCAGTTGCTGAACCCCATGTTCATCCACCACCGAGGTGGGGATGCGCTGGGCGTAGATCGCGCCGGTGGAATAGAACTTGCGGCCGCTGATACGGAAGCCATCACCGTCGCGGGTAATTTTGGTGACGCGGTCATGAGCGGTTTTCGTGCCCAATTCCGCCAAGGCGTTGCCGAAACGCTGGCCGGCCAATACTTCTGCATACAGGCTGCGTTGCTGGGCCGGGCTGCCATTCACGCGCAGCACTTCCAAGGCATAGAAATGGTTTTGCGGAATCTGTCCCAGGGACGCATCCGCCTGGGCGATCAAGGCGATGACCTTGGCCAGGGTGACGTTGGACACACCAGCGCCGCCGTAGGCCTTGGGCACGCTGATGCCCCACAGGCCGGAGCGCGAAAAGGCGTCCAGCTCGGCCAGCGGCAGGCGGCGCTCGCGGTCGCGCTGGGCGCTGTCGCGGCGCAAGTCTTCAGCCAGGTCGCTGGCGACAACAAGGGCTTGTTCGTCGCTGGTGATGACCGCGACGGGGTGAGAGAAAGTCATGATGTTCTCCAGATGTCTGGTCGGTCAGATCCAGGAATGGCGAGCCGGCAGAGTGCCGTTCAGGCGATAGGCGCCGATGGCGTGATACTTCCAGCGCACCGGGTCATGCAGCGTGTGGACCCGCGCATTGCGCCAGTGCCGGTCAAGGTTGAATTCGGCGAGGGTGGCGCGGCTGCCGGCCAGCTCGAAGAGTTTTTCACTGACCAGCAACGCCACCTCAGTGGTGAGTACCTTGGCTTCGGCGACGGCGATCGACGCGCGTGCAGCGGACTGCGCGGTGATCGGCGCAGCGCTGACCTGGTCCAGCACCTGGCCAGCCTTGCGCAACAGCGCCTCGGCGGCGTGCAGTTCGATTTTCAGCTTGCCGATGTCCGCGATCACATACAGGTCGTCGCTGGCCCGTTCGACCTTGGCGTCGATCCACGGGCGCGAGCGTTCACGTACAAAGGCGATGGTGTCGTCCAGGGCGCCACGGGCAATACCGGCGTCGATGGCCGCCTGGATCAATTGCGAGACGGCACCCTGGATATTCGGGCTTTCGCCCAGGCGCCAGTTGTCCACCACCAGCTCTGCGTCCACCGGCACCCGGTCAAGCAGCACGGTGCCGCTGGCGGTGGTGCGTTGGCCAAAGCCCGACCAGTCATCCACGATGCGCAGCCCTTCGCTGCCACGGCGCACGAACGCCATGACTTGCTTGCCGTCGTCGTTGAGCGCTTTGATGGCCACCCAGTGGGCAAACAGAGCGCCGGTGGAGTAGAACTTCTGGCCGCTGACCACGTAGCCGTCACCCTCGGCAGTGATACGCGCCTTGAGCTCCAGGGTATCTTTGGTGCCGCGTTCCGGACCGCCATTGCCGATGCGCCAACCGTCGATCACGCTCTGGAACAGCTGCTTTTTCTGGCGCTCGCTGGCGGTGTTTTGCAACAGGTGCAGGATGCCGAAATGGTTCTGCGGGATCTGCCCCAGGGCCGGGTCGGCCGCGCTGATGATCGCGAAAACCTCGGCCAGGGTGACGAATGAAACCTGCGGACCGCCGTATTCACGGGGAATGGAAATGCTGCCCAAGCCGCTGCGGGTGAACTGTTCGACCTGCGCCCAGGGCAATTGGCGTTGCTGGTCGCGCTTGGCGGCTTGCAGGCGCGCGGCGTCGGCCAGCTCATGGGCGGCGCTCAGCGCCTGGGCGTCGTTGCGCAGCACCGTGGCCGGCAACAACAGTGGGGCTACGTCCAGATCACTCTGGAGGGGTGTTAGAGCCAAGTTAGACATCAGCGCCGCTCCTTGGCTGCACGTAATGCCCTGGCGTTATGCACCGGGGTAATTCTGACCATACCGACCTCGCATTCAATGAAATAAAAACAAAACAATCAGGAATGTCCGGTGGTCCGGTGCATATACCCTAAGCGTGTTTATTTTTTAAATAAACTAACTTTTAGGAATATGCATAGAAGGCGCGTCACCCCGGTTCGCAGGGAGAGCCGAAAGGCCGGGGTTGATACACGTCCTTGGCTGCACCAGGGGGCGTGGGAACCCAGGCGGCGATGCGCAAGGTGCGGGCTGGCGCCCAGCGCGAATTGTTGCCGACGCGGTCCAGGATGCAGTACGTCACCTCCAGGCGGCAGTCGTCACCGCCTTCGATAATGACTGTCGAAGGCACCCAGACCTGCACCGCCAGGCCGACGTCCCTGGCCTGGATGTTCGGCAGGTCCATGCGCACGTCACCCCAGCGCAGCGTGATGGCATCGCCACTGGCCATGTTCGCGTACGGCTCGATGCTCAGCGGAATTCCGCGTTGCACCTGGCGACTGTTGACGCCCTGGCGGCGGATGGTCTCGGGCAGGCTGACCGGCGCGAGGTTCTGGTTTTCGTCGCTATACAGGGCCGACGGCGCGCCGCCCGGGTAGTTGGTTTTGACCCGGACCTGGGTGGTGGCCGAGCGCGCCGGGCCGTGGCCGATCTGCATGATCTGGTAATGCACCCGCGCCGGGCCATCCTGTACAAAACTTTCCGGCACTCGCAGGTGGGTAGGCGTGCCGATTTTGCCGGCCGTCACCCGGCGTGAGGCGGCAAAGCAGTTGTTCCAGAACAGCTCGATCAGGTCGCCTTCTTCCATGCCGGGGTAAGGCGCGATGTCGACCTGCAATTGGGCAGCCGCGTGGGCACTGATGCCGTTTCGAACGGCTTGGGGCAGGGTGGGTGCGGTCAGCATGGCCGGGGTTGTAGTGTGCGTCATAAGTGATCTCCTTGATGCAGCCAGCAGCAATCGTTCCGGGCCTGGGCGCGGGTGCGCAAAGGGGCCGAAAGAACGATTCAGTGAGTAGCCGGGATAGGATCCAATCCTCTGGACGCTAGATAAGAGGGTTGGGCCGGGGGCGTCAATGGCGGCAAAAGGCTAAACGGCGGGTTGGAGGATATTCAGAAGGGTCTGACTGGAAGGGGTATTTCAAGAGGGGCGCAGCGTGATGTTTTACCGGCGGCAATGGCGATTCGGTGTAGGAGCGGCTTTTTGTGGCGAGCAAGCCCGCTCGCCACAAAAAGCTGGGTCAATGAGCGAGAAACTTGCTCAGGAACTGCTGGGTGCGTTCTTCCCTGGGATTGGCGAACAGCGCCTTGGCTTCACCCTGTTCGACGATCACGCCCTTGTCGAAAAAGATCACACGGTTGGCCACATCCCGGGCAAAGCTCATCTCGTGGGTGACGATCACCATGGTGCGGTTTTCTTCGGCCAGGCTGCGGATGGTCGCCAGCACTTCACCCACCAGTTCGGGGTCGAGGGCCGAGGTGGGTTCGTCGAACAGGATGACCTCCGGCTCCATGGCCAGCGCCCGAGCGATCGCCACACGCTGTTGCTGCCCACCGGACAAGCGCCGAGGATAAGCCGCCTCCTTGCCCGCCAGGCCGACTTTGGCCAGTAGCTTGCGGCCCAGTTCGGTCGCCGCTTCGCGTGGCATCTTCTTGACCACGATCGGGCCTTCGATGACGTTTTCCAGCGCGGTGCGGTGGGGGAACAGGTTGAAGTTCTGGAAGACAAACCCGACGTGCTGGCGCAGGCGTCGCACCAGGCCCTGTTGCTGGTTGAGTGGCTTGCTGCTGTCGATCTCGATGTCGCCCACCTTGATGCGGCCGCTGGTGGGTTCTTCGAGAAAATTCAGGCAGCGCAGGAAGGTGGTCTTGCCGGAACCGCTGGGGCCGATGATGGCCACGACTTCGCCGGCCTTGACCTCCAGGTCGATACCGTTGAGCACCACCTGGCCGTTGAATTGTTTGGTCAGCTTTTCAACCACGATCATGCTTCAAGACTCCAGGTCATGCCGGTTGACCCGGTCTTCCAGACGATTTTGCAGATGCGCCAGGATGCTCGCCAGGATCCAATAGATCAGGGCTGCGGACAGATACATGGTGAAAATTTCGAAGGTGCGCGCCGAGACCAGTTGCGCCTGACGGAACAGCTCGGGCACCTGGATAGTGGCGGCCAGCGCCGTGTCCTTGACCAGCGAAATGAAACTGTTGCCCAGCGGCGGCAAGGCCGTGCGCATGGCTTGCGGCAGGATGGCCCGGCGCAATGTCTGCGCACGGGTCATGCCGATACTCGCGGCGGCTTCCCACTGGCCACGCTCGATGGACGCGATGGCGGCCCTTAGGATTTCACAGGCGTAGGCGGCCATGTTCAGCGAAAAACCGATCATGGCGGCCGGGATCGGGTCCAGCTCGATACCCACTTGCGGCAAGCCGTAGTAGATCAGGAACAGTTGCACCAGCAAGGGCGTGCCGCGAAAGAACGACACGTAGACCCGCGCCGTCCAACTCAGCAGCTTGAAGCGCGACAGGCGCATCAACGCCAGGCCGAAGCCCAGCAGCAGGCCGAAAAACATCCCGCCCAGGCTGAGGATCACCGTGTAATACGCGCCCTTGAGCAGAAAGGGCGCGGAGTCCAGCGCGAGTTGGAAACCTGCTTCCATTATTGAGTGACGTCAGCGTTGAAGTACTTCTCGGACAACTTCTTCAAGGTGCCGTCGGCGCGCAGCTTGTCGAGGGCCTTGTTTACCGCGTCGAGCAGTTCAGGCTCGCCCTTGCGCAGGGCAATACCGGATTCCTGGCGGGAGAAGGCGTCGCCGGCAGCGGCGGTGTCCTTGGCTTTCTTGGCGTATTCCAGAGCGGCCAGGCGGTCGATCAGGATCGCGTCGATGCGGCCGATGCGCAGGTCCTGGAATTTGGTCGGGTCGTCGTTGTAGGTCCTGATTTCCGCTTTGGGTTGGTTGGCCTTGAGCCATTGTTCGTAGTTGGTGCCCAGGCCTACCCCGACTTTCTTGCCGGCCAGGTCGGCGGCGGTCTTGATGCTGTCGACATTCTTCGCCAGGGTCAGCGCCTGGATACCGGAAATGGTGTAGGGCTTGGAGAAGTCATACTTCTTCTTGCGCTCTTCGGAAATCGTCACCTGGTTGACCACGGCGTCCAGGCGTTTGGATTCCAGGGCGGCGAGGATGCCGTCCCATGGCGTGGCTTGCAGCTTGACCTTGACGCCCAGCTCCTTGGCCAGCGCCTCGGACAGCTCCACCTCGAAGCCGCTGAGCTTGCCGCTTTCATCGACAAAGCTGAACGGTGGGTAGGTGCCTTCCAGGCCGATCTTGATCTCGCCGGCTTTCTTGATGGTGTTCAGTTGCTCGCCGGCGACCGCCTGGCCAAGCATGCCTGCGCCGAGCGCCAAGCCCAATGTGCCGACCAGCAATGTGCGACGCAATACAGAAATAGTCATGAAGAGCCCCTGTGGTTTTTTATGGTGAGCGAAGCCGGTGACGCAGTAGCCGTATCCTGCCTTAAAGCGCGGTGCGCGTCTTCGCCTTCGGCGCGATGATAAAGCCGGTTTTTAAGACTTGAAAATAATATAAATCCAACTTCATATTCATATTTCGAATATCAATGAGGTCAAGTGTGGGAGGGGGCTTGCTCCCGATGGCGGTGTAACAGTCCCTTTATCTGTATCTGACCCACCGCTATCGGGAGCAAGCCCCCTCCCACATTTACAGCGCTCAGTCAGTTGAACACCGAATCGTACGCAAACAACGCCGGCGCTCCGCCGGTATGCAGGAAAATGATCGGCCCGTCTGCGAAACGCTGGCGCCCGATACCGTCCAGCAGGCCGGCCATGGCCTTGCCCGTGTAGACCGGGTCGAGCAACAGACCTTCCTGGCTGGCCAGAAGTTTGATCGCCGACAACGTACCCGCATTCGGCTCGCCATAACGCGGGCCGAAGTATTCATCCCACAGGATCACCTTGAAGGCTTCCGGCACCTGCATGCCGAGCAGTTCGGCCGTGCGCTCGGCCAGGCCTTGCACTTTCGGGCGTTGGGCTTCGTCGGTGCGCGACACGGTGACGCCGATCACCGGCAGGTTCGGCAGCGCTTCGCTCAACGCCAGTGCCAGGCCGCTGTGGGTGCCTGCGCTGCCGGAGGCTAGTACCACCGCCGCAAAGTCGAGGCCGCTGTCTTCGATCTGCGCCGCCAGCTCCAGGCCCGCGCGCACATACCCCAACGCACCGAGGGCGTTCGAGCCGCCGATAGGCACCAGGTAGGGCTTCTTGCCGTTGCTGCGCAGGCGGTCGGCGAGGGCGTTGAGTTGGTCGTCGGCATGGTCGAGGTTTTCCACCCGCTCCACCTTGGCGTCGAACAGCTCCAGCAACAGGCGGTTGCCGTTGCCCAGGTAGTTGGGGTCTTCGGTGCCGGTGGGGTTTTCCAGCAGGGCGACGCAGCCCAGGCCGAGCCTGGCGGCCAGCGCGGCGGTCTGGCGCACATGGTTGGACTGGATAGCGCCGGCGGTGATCAGGGTATCGGCGCCCTGGGCGATGGCGTCAGCGGCGAGGTATTCAAGTTTGCGCAATTTATTGCCACCCATGGCCAGTGGGGTGGTGTCGTCGCGCTTGACGTAGATATCCCTGCCCAGCCAGGTCGACAGCCGCTCGAGTTTTTCCAAGGCGGTGGCGCCGCCCAACAGTTCCAGACGGTTAAAGCGGTCGAGCTGTTGTTTGATCATGGCTATGCACGGTGGCTGAGTGATGGGGCGACTATAGGCAGGCACTTTTCATCGGGCAACCGCCAATCGCTTATGGGCTGGGGTTATATGTTTGGGATAATTGGTTATTAAGGCTGCTTTCAGTGCATGTCGTAGAGTGGGTGTCTTTTCAGGGGCAAGCTGTGAGCGGCAAGCTGCAAGTTGATCGCGGTTTGCTTGCAGCTTGCAGCTTGCAGCTTGCAGCTTGCCGCTGCGCCCCCCTATTCAGGAGCAAACCCCTTTGAGCGAGCGTTCCAGCCATTGGCAACTACAGACCATCGTCAGCCAACTGCGCAGCGCCCGGGACCAGTGGCGAACGCGCAATGGCCGCTTGAGTGGCGAACATGGAGGCCGCGAATTACCGTCTCGCCAGGCGGTGGCGCAGATTCTCGAAGCCTTGTGCGGCGCACTGTTCCCGATGCGCCTGGGCCCGGTGGACCTGCGCGAAGAAAGTGAAGACTTCTACGTCGGGCATACCCTCGACGTCGCCCTTAACGCCTTGCTCGCCCAGGCCCGCCTGGAGTTGCGCTACGCCGCGCGCCAGGGCGGCCAGGATGACCGTGAGGTCGACGCCCAGGCCATTCGCCTGATCCAGGATTTCGCCCTGGCCTTGCCGGCGTTGCGCAGCCTGCTGGACACCGACGTACTGGCCGCCTACCACGGAGACCCGGCCGCGCGGAGCGTGGATGAGGTGCTGCTGTGCTACCCCGGCATCCTGGCGGTGATCCACCATCGCCTGGCCCATCATCTGTACCGCGCCGGTTTGCCCCTGCTGGCGCGGATCAGCGCGGAAATCGCTCATTCGGCCACCGGTATCGATATCCATCCCGGCGCGCAGATCGGCCCGAGTTTCTTCATCGACCACGGGACCGGCGTGGTGATTGGCGAGACGGCGATCATCGGCGAGCGGGTGCGCATCTACCAGGCGGTGACATTGGGCGCCAAGCGCTTCCCCGCGGATGAAGATGGGCAATTGCAGAAAGGCCATCCGCGCCACCCTATTGTGGAGGACGATGTGGTGATCTACGCCGGCGCTACGATTCTGGGGCGGATTACCATCGGCCAGGGTTCGACCATTGGCGGTAATGTGTGGCTGACCCGCAGCGTGCCGGCCGGGGCGAATATTACCCAGGCGAATTTGCAGCATGATGATGGCGCGCAAAAGTAACGAACCTGCGCAAATCCCCTGTGGGAGGGGGCTTGCTCCCGATAGCGGTGGACCAGCCATACATGTGCTGGCTGACCCACTGCTATCGGGAGCAAGCCCCCTCCCACATGTTTGACTGCATTCCAAAATCATCCCGTCATTGCTGAACGAATTCCGCACCTCACGCGTCATACCAATCCCTAAGCTAGTGTAGGAATCACCTACCACTCGGCCCCGAAATTAGTCCCAAACCGCCTATCCATGTTTAACTTGAACGTTCGTTCAAGTTAAACCGGTGGTTCGCTGCCCGCTCACAACAGGAGGCTTACCTTTGCTGAGTCCGTTATTGACAGCCACATTTCACACCTCGGGGGTGCATGGTTCATGAGTGCATCATCTACCCCGTCCAGCGGTCAGGTGCGCATGAATGCGCCCGTCTTCTACTTTGCCGCCACGGCTATTCTGCTGTTCGGCATCACTGTCATCGCTATCCCGCAACAGGCCGGTGCCTGGCTGCTGGCGGCGCAAAACTGGGCGGCCAATACGGTCGGCTGGTACTACATGCTGGCGATGACCCTGTATCTGGTCTTCGTGGTGGTCACCGCGTTATCGGGCTACGGCAAGATAAAACTCGGTGCCGACCACGACGAGCCCGAATTCAGTTACCTGTCCTGGGCCGGCATGCTGTTCGCCGCCGGGATCAGCATCACGCTGTTCTTCTTTTGCGTGTCCGAGCCGTTGACCCACCTGGTGCAACCGCCCCAGGGCGAGGCGCTGAATGCCGACGCGGCGCGCCAGGCCATGCAGATCCTGTTCCTGCACTGGGGCCTGCACGGCTGGGGCGTGTTCGCGTTTGTCGGCATGGCCCTGGCGTATTTCGCCTACCGGCATAACCTGCCGCTGGCGCTGCGTTCGGCGCTGTACCCATTGATCGGCAAGCGCATCAATGGCCCGATCGGTTACGCGGTGGATGGCTTCGGCATCATCGCCACGGTGTTCGGCCTGGGCGCCGACATGGGTTTTGGCGTGCTGCACCTCAATTCCGGCCTGGATTACCTGTTCGGTATTGCCCATACGCAGTGGATCCAGGTGGGCTTGATCACCTTGATGATGGGCGCGGC
Organism: Pseudomonas sp. R2-7-07; assembly: GCF_003852355.1. Taxonomy (NCBI): domain Bacteria; kingdom Pseudomonadati; phylum Pseudomonadota; class Gammaproteobacteria; order Pseudomonadales; family Pseudomonadaceae; genus Pseudomonas; species Pseudomonas sp. R2-7-07. Next base: position 326,114 of record NZ_CP027759.1, read on the forward strand.
GATCATCGTCGCCGTGGCCGGTGTCGACAAGGGTGTGCGGGTGATGTCCGACATCAACATGCTGCTGGCCTGCGCGCTGCTGCTGTTTGTGTTGTTTGCCGGGCCCACCCAGCATTTGCTCAACACCTTGATCCAGAACATCGGGGACTACCTGGGGGCCTTGCCGACCAAGAGTTTCGATGTGTACGCGTACGACAAACCCAGCGACTGGCTGGGTGGCTGGACGGTGTTCTACTGGGCGTGGTGGATCGCATGGTCGCCGTTTGTGGGCCTGTTCATCGCACGGATCTCCCGTGGCCGCACCATCCGCGAATTCGTGTTTGGCGTGCTGCTGATCCCGCTGGGTTTCACCCTGGCGTGGATGTCGATCTTCGGCAACAGCGCCATCGACCAGGTGCTCAACCATGGCATGACCGCGCTGGGCCAGTCCGCCATCGATGAACCGTCGATGAGCCTGTACCTGCTGCTGGAAACCTACCCGTGGAGTAAAACCGTGATTGCGGTCACGGTGTTCATCAGCTTTGTATTCTTCGTGACCTCGGCCGATTCCGGCACCGTGGTGCTGTCGACGCTGTCGTCCAAGGGCGGCAACGCCGATGAAGACGGGCCGAAATGGCTACGCGTGTTCTGGGGCGCAATGACCGCCCTGGTCACCAGCGCCTTGCTGTTTGCCGGCAGTATCGATTCGTTGAAGTCCGCGGTGGTGCTGACTTCGCTGCCGTTCTCGCTGATCCTGTTGCTGATGATGTGGGGGCTGCACAAGGCGTTCTACCTCGAATCGCAAAAGCAGATCGCCCAGTTGCATTCGTTGGCGCCGGTGTCGGGCTCACGCAAGGGCACGGGCGGTTGGCGCCAGCGTTTGAGTCAGGCCGTGCATTTCCCGTCGCGGGATGAGGTGTACCGCTTCCTTGAGACCACGGTACGTCCGGCGATCGAAGAAGTGACGGCAGTGTTTGTCGAAAAAGGCCTCAACGTCGTCACCCAGCCTGACCCGTCCAACGACAGCGTCAGCCTGGAAATCGGCCACGGCGAAGAGCATCCGTTCGTTTACCAGGTGCAGATGCGCGGCTATTTCACGCCCTCGTTTGCGCGCGGCGGCATGGGGTCCAAACAGCTCAACAATCGCCGCTATTATCGGGCGGAAGTGCACTTGCGTGAGGGCAGCCAGGACTACGACCTGGTGGGCTACACCAAGGAGCAGATCATCAACGACATCCTCGACCAGTACGAGCGGCATCTGCAGTTCCTGCACCTGGTGCGCTAGCAGAAGCGAACTGGCTGGCGAGGGACGTTAACGGGAATGCGGGCATGCTGGATGCCCGCGTTGTCCTGGCGTTTTTCTCGCGAGACAGCTCGCTCCTGCAGAGATCGACCCGCCAGCCATTTTTCAATGTGCAGCCGGTTTCAGCAGGTCCTGCAGGCCGATACGACGAAACATCTCTGCGCGCACTCGGTCTGCCACGCCGTTGACCACTTCACAGCCGTCTTCGGAAGGGTCGATATGCCGACGAAACGGGCGCGTACCAAAGGGCAGGCCGACAACCTCGACAATCGCCCGCGCCACCTCGCGCACATCGGCATCCGCCGGTTCCAGCGCCGCCAGGCCTTGCAGGGCGGTATCCGCCACGCCGGCGTAGGGGCCGTCTTCGTACTCGCTCGCACGGGCTTGGTCAGCGGGTTTGCCGGAGTGCACAAAGTGGTTGGTGCCCTTGGTAAAAGCACCCGGCACGATGATCGACGTTTCAACCCCCCACCGACTCAGTTCACTGGCATAGGAAACCGCCAGGGAATCCATCGCCGCCTTGGCCGCGAAGTACGGCGCAAGAAACGGCGGGGTGCCGCCACGTGCGCTGCTGGACGACACCCACAGCACCAGGCCTTTGCCTTGTTTGCGCAGGTACGGCAGTGCGGCGCGGTTGACCCGCTGGGTGCTCAACACGTTAATGTCGTACAGCTGGGCGAACTGTTCAGGACTGAAAGCTTCTGCCGGGCCGAATGACATATGCCCGGCGTTGTGGATGATCACATCCAGGCGGCCACAGTCCGCGACGATCCTGGCGACGCCTGCCTCCACGGAGTCACTGGATGCCACGTCCAGCTCGACACTGCGCAAGTCCACGCTGTGTTCGGCGGCGTAACGCTCTACCTCGGCCACCTGCGGCGCGTTGCGCCCCAGGGTTTCACGCATGCTGGCGTAAACGGTGTGGCCGGCATCGGCCAGGGCGCGAGCGGTAAGGGCGCCGAAACCGCTGGACGCACCGGTAATCAGGATGATGGATTTCATGGCATTGACCTTTAAAAATGGAGATTCAGGCGTGGCGTGCAAGGCGTTGCTGCACGGCGTGTGAGAGCCAGCCGGCGAAGGCACCGAGGCTGCTGGCGCCGCCCAACTCAGCGACGCTTTCCAGCGATGGCTCCAGATGCGAGGCGAAGTACGCGATCAGGCCGAGGAAATAGCTCAGGATGTTGTTCATCACCGGCACGGCGCGCAGCGATACCACGACCATTGCCACGATAAACACCACCGTCGGCAGTGCCCACGCACCGAGTGCGGGGTTCAAGGCCCCGATGCCCAGGGCCGCCAACAGACCGAAGGCAATGCCCATCCATACACATCCGAGGTTGGCCAAGCCGTGGCGCAGGGTCAGCCCGCGGCTGAAAAATGCCACCCATCCGACGAACATCGCCCAGACCGGCAAGGTCAACATTCCGCTGGTACCCGCAGCCACGGCCGCCATGACGGCCGCGATAGCAGTGGCCAGGGTAAACGCCCATTTCGATTGACTGCGAGGTTGGGCAGCGCTGTTTGCGTGGTTCATGAATGCAACTCCTCCGATAGGATCAGCGAATTAAACAAGGCCGCCATTGGCGCGCAGGATTTGCCCGTTGACCCAGCTGGCGGCCGGGCTAACCAGGAAAGCCACCGTGCGGGCGATATCTTCCGGTTGGCCGAGGCGCTCCAACGGCGCCATCTTGGCCAGGCCCTGGATCTGTTCTTCGCTCTTGCCGTGCAGGAACAACTCGGTGGCGACCGGGCCAGGGGCGACGGCGTTGACGGTGATGCCACGCCCGCGCATTTCCTTGGCAAATACCTGGGTCAAGGACTCCACCGCCGCCTTGCTGGCGATGTACACCGCGTAACCGGGGAAGTTAAGGCCGACGGTGCTGCTGGAAAAATTGACGATTCGCCCGCCGTCATTCAGGCGTGTGGCGGCTTCACGCAGGGCGTTGAAGGTGCCCCGGGTGTGGATATCGAAATTCTGGTTGTAGAGCTCATCGCTGTGCTGGGCCAGGGGCATTGCCTTGAGAATGCCGGCGTTGTTGACCAATACATCCACCTTGCCCAGTTGCGCCTCGGTTTCATCGAACAGCCGCTTGATGTCGGCAGGCTTGGCCACGTCGCCTTGAATCGCTATGGCTTGGTACCCTGCCTGGCGCAGTTCTACGACCAGCCTGGATGCCTCGGTCGCGCTGCTGGCGTAGTTGATGGCCACGGCGTAACCCTCGGCGGCCAGTTGCCTGGCGACTACCGCGCCGATACCGCGGGAAGCGCCGGTGATGATTGCGACTTGAGTTTTCATGATTCGGTTTCCTTGAAGTTGGGGGTGTGGAAGCAGATTCACATGTTTACCCAAGCCGATAAATGCGCCAAAGTTGCCTTGACTGTTCAATTATCGCCAACAATGGAGACGCAAAATGGATCAGGTCAAAGCGATGAAGGTGTTCGTACGCATCTACGAACGCTCAAGCTTCACGCTGGCGGCCGACGACCTGAATCTGCCGCGTGCGACGTTGACCCACACCCTCAATCAATTCGAAGCCTGGCTGGGCACGCGCCTGCTGGAGCGCAGCACTCGACGCGTGCGTCCGACCCTGGATGGCGAGGCCTATTACCAGCGGTGCGTGCACCTGCTCGCCGAACTCGAAGAGGCTGAACTGGCTTTTCGCAGCGTGGCGCCCAAGGGCCGTTTGCGAGTGGATCTGCACGGCACCCTGGCCAAGTACTTTGTGATACCGGCGTTGCCGCAATTCATGGCGCGTTACCCGCAGATCGAGCTGTCCATCAGCGAGGCGGATCGCTTTGTCGACCTGATCAGCGAAGGGGTGGATTGCGTGCTGCGCGCAGGCAGCTTGGGCGACTCCGCGCTGATCGGCCGGCGGGTGGCGACCTTGCGCCAAGTCACCTGCGCCAGCCCCGCCTACCTGCGCACCTACGGCGAGCCTGAGAGCCTGGCTGACCTGAGTCGGCATCGCGCGGTGAACTACGTTTCGCGCACCACGGCCAAGTTGTTTCCGTTCGAATTCATGGTCGAAGGCGCGCTGCGGGAAGTCGCTATCGAGAATGCGCTGTCGGTGTTTGGCGCGGAAATTTACTCTGCCAGTGCGGTGGCTGGGTTGGGCATTATCCAGTGCCCGCATTACCGCATGGCCGAGCTGATCGAGCAGGGGGTAATGCGTGAAATTCTAAAAGAAACGCCGCCGCCGTCGATGCCGGTTTCCGTGCTTTACCCGCACAATCGACATCTCTCGCCGAGGGTGCGCGTATTCGTCGACTGGCTCGCTGAAATTTTCGAAAATGCCCGCTGACTTCATCCGCTCAAGGCGATGACATGCGTACCGCGCAGGGCATGACCGGCGAGTGGAGCGTGACAGTGTCGTGGAGTATCCAATTCCACCCTGGCGGAAAATTGCTGTAAAAGACAGAGGCAGACTTAAGCGATTCAGCAGGCAGATAAGGCCTGGGAATAACCTTATTCCCAGGCCTTATCTGCCCCAAGCCCAGAGAGGATTCGATGACGTACATTGCTGCCGAAAACCGCTATGAATCTATCCCTTATCGCCGCGTAGGCCGCAGTGGGTTGGTGCTGCCGGCACTGTCCCTGGGGTTGTGGCACAACTTTGGCGACAGCACCCCGATCGCCACCCAGCGCGCCCTGCTGCGCACCGCGTTCGACTTAGGCATCAACCACTTCGACCTGGCCAATAACTACGGCCCGCCCTACGGCAGCGCCGAGATCAACTTCGGCCGGTTGCTGCGCGAAGACTTCAAGCACTACCGCGACGAGCTGATCATCTCCAGCAAGGCCGGTTGGGACATGTGGCCCGGCCCCTATGGCCAGGGCGGCGGTTCGCGTAAATACGTGCTGGCGAGCCTGGACCAGAGCCTGCAACGCCTGGGCGTCGACTATGTGGATATTTTCTATTCGCACCGTTTCGACGCCGACACGCCGCTGGAAGAAACCGCCAGTGCGCTGGCCACCGCCGTGCAGCAGGGCAAGGCGTTGTACATCGGTATCTCGTCCTACTCCGGCGTAAAAACCCGTGAGATGGCAGCGCTGCTCAACGAGTGGAAAGTGCCGCTGTTGATTCACCAACCGGCTTACAACCTGCTCAACCGCTGGGTGGAAAAAGACCTGCTCGACACCACCGAAGAACTCGGCGCCGGGGTGATTGCGTTCACACCGTTGGCCCAGGGTTTGCTCACCGACAAGTACCTCAACGGCGTGCCGGCCGACGCACGAGTCAACCGCCCAGGTGGCGGTTCGTTGCAGGCCAAGCACCTGTCCGACGCCAACATCGCCCATGTCCGTGCCCTCGACGAAATCGCCCAGCGTCGCGGCCAGAGCCTGGCGCAAATGGCGCTGGCCTGGACCCTGCGTGATCCACGGGTGACCAGCGCGCTGATCGGTGCCAGCCGGCCGGAGCAGATCATCGAGAACGTTGGGGCGTTGAAGAACCTGAGCTTCAGTGCGGAGGAACTGGCGGAGATTGATCGGTTTGCCCTGGAAGGCGGAATCAACTTGTGGGAAAAACCATCCACCGCTGAATGACCTGACACAGCTGGGTTAAAAGTGTGGGAGGGGGCTTGCTCCCGATGGCAGTGGATCAGTCAATAGATACAGTGACTGACCCACCGCTATCGGGAGCAAGCCCCCTCCCACATTTGGTCCTCAGTGTTGCTTGAAGTGTGTATGACTCAGAACGGCACATCGCCCAGGATGGTTGCCCGGTGCATCACCCGCCGCTGCGGCCGGTAGTCATCCACCGCGTAATGCTGGGTCACGCGGTTGTCCCAGAACGCCACGTCATTTTCCTGCCAGCGCCAGCGGATGGTGAATTCCGGGCGTGTGGCATGGGCGAACAATAGTTTGAGAATCGCCGCGCTTTCAGCCGATTCCAGTTCATTGATCCGGGTGGTGAAGCCTTCGCTGACGAACAGCGATTTACGCCCGCTCACCGGGTGCGTGCGGATCACCGGGTGCGACAGGGGTGGGTTTTTTTGGCGGGCTTCTTCCCAACGGGCTCGGTCGTCGGCGGTGTTGCCAAAGCGCTCCAGTGGGAAAGACTGGGTGAAGTCATGGGTGGCAGTCAGCCCATCGAGCAATGCTTTGAATGGCTCGGACAGCGCTTCATAAGCCGCAATCCCACTGGCCCACAAGGTATCGCCACCGAACGCCGGCAGCAGTTTGGCGCTGAGCACCGCGCCCAGGGCTGGCGTGGGCAGGAAGGTCACGTCGGTGTGCCATACGGCGTTATCACGCACATCGGTGACCGCCGTGTCGAGGATCAGCACTTCGGGCTGTTCCGGCACATTGGGGTAGATCGGGTGGATGTGCAGGTCGCCGAAATTCGCCGCGAACCGTGCCTGTTGCTGCGGGGTGATCGGCTGGTCCCGGAAGAACAGCACCGAATGCTTGAGCAGGGCGTGTTCGATGGCGTCGCGCTGTTCGGCGCTCAGTGTCTGGGTGATATCGACGCCACTGATCTGGGCGCCGAGTGCGATGCTTAGTGGGGTAACGGTCAGGCTGCTCATTTATTCATCATCACTCAGTGTGCCTGGCCATGCCACGGCACCAATTTACGCTGCAGGGCGCGCAGGCCCATTTCCATGGCGAAGGCGATCAGCGCGATCACCAGGATGCCCAGGACCACGACGTCAGTGACCAGAAACTGCGCCGCCGACTGCACCATGAAGCCCAGGCCGCTGGTGGCGGCGATCAGCTCGGCGGCCACCAGGGTCGACCACCCCACACCCAGGCCGATGCGCACGCCAGTGAGGATGTCGGGCAGGGCGCTGGGCAGGATCACATGCCGAATCAACTGGGCCCGGGTCGCGCCGAGCGACTGTGCGGCGCGCAACTTGGCCGGGTCGACCGTGCGTACGCCGGTCGCGGTGGCGATGGTGATCGGCGCAAAGATCGCCAGGTAAATCAGCAGCACTTTGGACAGCTCGCCGATGCCGCACCAGATCACGATCAACGGCAGATAGGCCAGCGGCGGGATCGGCCGGTAAAACTCGATCAGCGGATCGAGAATGCCACGGGCCATACGGTTGGCACCGATGGCGATGCCCACCGGCACGGCCGTCAGCACCGCAAAGCCCAAACCCAGGCCGATGCGGCTGAGGCTCGCGCCCAGGTGCTGCCACAAGGTGGAATCCATATACCCCGTAGTCGCCAGCAACCAGCCTTTTTGCAACACGGCAGAGGGCGGCGGCAGGAACAGCGGCTCGATCAAGCCGGTGGCGGTCACGGCCCACCAGATAGCCAGCAAGGCCAACAGGGTCAACAGGCTGATCCAGCGCGTGCTCACGCGGCGGCGTAATGGAATGACGGCGTGTGTCACCGGCTTGGCCGCCGTGGCGGCGAATTCGTAGCTGCTCATGCGCACACCTGCCGTTGCGAGAACACTTTGCCCAGCACGTGTTCGCGGGTTTCGATAAAGCGCGGGTCGGACTTGATCGCCCGTGCCGATTCGCCCGCCGCGTAGCGTTGGCCGAAGTCCAGGTGCAGGCGCTCGACGATCTGGCCGGGGTTGGGTGCCAGCAGGATCAAGTCGGTGGCAAGGAACACCGCTTCTTCGATGTCATGGGTGATCAGGAACACCGGCTTGGCCGTGCGTCGCCAGACTTGCAGCAGCAGTTCCTGCATCTGTTCGCGGGTGAAGGCATCGAGGGCGCCGAAAGGCTCGTCCATCAGCAATACACGAGGGTCGGCCGCCAAGGCGCGGGCAAGGCCGACGCGTTGCTTCTGGCCGCCGGAGAGTTGCCAGATGCGGCGGCTGTCGAAACCGCCCAGGTCCACCAGCGCGAGCATTTCCCGGGCGCGCACTTCACGTTGCGCCTTGGGCACGCCGGCCAGTTCCAGGCCGAAGGCGACGTTGGCCAGTACGTCCTGCCAGGGCAGCAGGGCATCGTCCTGGAACACCACGCCGCGCTCGGCGCTGGGCCCCTTGACCGGCACGCCATCGAGGGTGATGCGCCCGGCCGAGGGCTCGACAAAGCCGGCAATCAGGTTCAACAGCGAAGTCTTGCCACTGCCGGACGGGCCGAGGGCCACCAGCAATTGCTGGGGCCCAAGCTCGAGTGAAATATCCGCCAGTACCGGTTCCGGAGCGCCTGGGTACTGTGCGCTGATGCGCTCCAGCTGTAGCAAGGCCATCGCGATGAACTCCTCAGTTAGTGATGAATTTGGCGCTGATGTAAGGGGCGTAGTCTGGGAGCACGGCATCGACCTTGCCCTGTTCCTTGAGGAACGCCGCAGTGTCGGTGACGGCCTTGGTGGTCGGCGCGCCCAGCAGGGTGACCTGGTCAGCGGCCAGCGGGTAGACGTTGCCTTGCAGCAGCAACGGAATGTCGCTGGCCTTGGCACCGGAGAGCTTCACCAGTTTGTCGACGTTGCCTTTGTCGGCGAGCCAGGCTTGTGGGTCTTTGCGGTAAGCCGCGTAGGCATCCAGGGTGACTTTGGCGAAGGCGGTGACGATTTCTGGATGCTTCTCGGCAAAATCCTTACGCACGATCCAGGCATCGAAGGTCGGTGCACCGAACTTGGCCAGCTCGCCGGAGGTGATCAACACCTTGCCGTTTTCTTTGGCTACGCCCAGGGCCGGGTCCCACACATAGGTGGCATCGATGTCACCGCGCTTCCAGGCGGCGATGATGGCGGGCGGTGCGAGATTGAGGATGGTCACTTTCGAGGGGTCGATGTTCCAATGCTTCAGCGCGGCCAGCAGGCTGTAGTGACCGGTGGACACGAACGGCACGGCGATCTTTTTACCGATCAGGTCCTGCGGGCTGTTTATCCCCGAACCCTCGCGCGCCACCAGGGCTTCGGCACCGCCGATCTGGGTGGCGACGAGGAAGGTCTGCACCGGTACGTTGCGGGTGATTGCGGCGGTCAACGGGCTGGAACCGAGGTAACCGATCTGCACGTCGCCCGAGGCGATGGCGGCGATGATATCGGCGCCATTGTCGAATTTGCGCCAGTCGATTTTGGCATTGGTGGCTTTTTCATAGGCGCCATCGGCCTGGGCGACTTTCGCCGGGTCGACGGTGGTCTGGTACGCGACGGTCACATCCGCCGCCTGGGCAAACAGGCTGGCACCGGCCAGGGACAACGCCGCCAGCAAGCGCAGGGGGGTCAGCAGTTTCAAAGGGAAGCTCCTCGATCAGGCGGCCGGGGGTCGGCGTGTGAGGAGACTAAATGATCTAAGAATCCGAAAATAAATAACATTTTCGAATTAGCTTAGTTACAGAAGTAACCGTGAATTTGAATGCACAGAGAGCAAATGTGGGAGGGGGCTTGCTCCCGATAGCGGTGGATCAGTCACTGATCGGTCGACTGACACTCTGCTATCGGGGGCAAGCCCCCTCCCACATTTTTAAAGCAGCTTCGGCGTTTAATCAGTTACTGATCGCCAGAATACTCGCCTGGTACGACCCCACGAACACATCGAAATCGCCCACTTCGTTTTGCTCAAGCTCCGCCTGCTGGGCCAGCGACGTCCGCGCCAGTTCCTCAAAGCGCGCCTGTTCCTCAGCGGGAAGCGGCTCCTTGCGGAAATACTCAGCATGCACCTCGCTCTGATGCAGGGAGAACTGCGCAAAGCTTTCCTTGCGCTCGGCCATCGCTGCCAGCACCTGAGCCGACGGCGTCAGTGACGGGTCATTGACCTTCGCCAACTGCGCGTCCAGTGCCTGGCTGTGCTCAGTGATGCCGTGGCTTGCATCGAGCAGGGCGGCCAGGGGGGCGATGTGTTCCAGCAGCTCGGTGGCCCACTCTTTCATATCCACCGCTTGGCCCTCACGCTGCAATTGCAGGCCCGGACGGCGACCTTCCTTGACCACGCTGAGGAAGTTGGAGGTGGCATTCCCACATTCATTATTGGCGAACAGCGGGCTGTCATTCAGCGCGCAATACAGCAGGAACGCATCGAGAAAGCGCGACTCTGGAAGATCTATGCCCATCGGCAGGAATGGGTTGATGTCCAGGCAGCGCACTTCGATGTACTGGATGCCTCGCGCCATCAGGGCCTGGATCGGCCGTTCGCCGGTATAGGTCACGCGCTTGGGGCGGATGTTGGAGTAGTACTCGTTTTCGATCTGCAGGATGTTGGTGTTGAGCTGCACCCATTCACCGTCCTTGTGCGTGCCGACTGCGACATAGGGCGCGTAGGGCGTTGCCACCGCTTCGCGCAGGCTGTCGGTGTAGCTGGCCAGGTCGTTGTAGCACGGCGTCAGGCCAGCCTGGGCGTTGCTCTGGTAACCCAGGTCGCTCATGCGCAGGCTGGTGGCGTACGGCAGGTACAGGGTGTCGGCGTCGAGCACTTCAAGCTGGTGCGAGCGACCGCGCAGGAAGCCGGCGTCCAGGGCCGGCGACGCACCGAACAGGTACATCAACAGCCAGCTGTAGCGCCGGAAGTTACGGATCAGCGCGATATAGGCGGTGGACTGATAGTCGCGGTCAGTGCCGACAAACCCTTCGGCTTCCTTGAGCAGCGGCCACAGCTGTTCCGGCAGCGAGAAGTTGTAGTGGATACCGGCAATGCACTGCATGGTCTTGCCGTAGCGCAGGGCCAGGCCCTTGCGATAAACGTACTTGAGCTGCCCGATATTGGAGGTGCCGTAGTAGGCAATCGGAATATCTTCCTCGGCCGGCAACGGGCACGGCATCGAGGGGCTCCACAGGTACTCGCTGCCCAGCTTGGTGTAGGCAAAGCGGTGGATCTTGTCCAGGCTGCTCAGGGTATCGGCCGGGTTGGGCAGCGCGGGGGTGATGAACTCCAGCAGCGATTCCGAGTAGTCGGTCGTGATCTGTTCGTGAGTCAACGCGGCGCCCAGGGCTTCCGGATGCGGCGTCTGGGCCAGGCGGCCCTCGCTGGTGACGCGCAGGCATTCACGCTCGATGCCATGCAGGCAGTGCTCTAGCAGGGAGAGGTGTTCGCGCTTGCCGAGCAGAGCCAGGCGGCGGTTGAGAAGTTCGCTCAAGTTGGATTCCTTCACGCGTCAGTCGCCCCAATATGGGGGTGGGCAAGACGGTCTACAAGGGTGAAGTTGAAACTGGCGTGATCGCCTGGTTCTGAGTCGATTTGACCCGCTCTGAATATGCCGACTTCACTCCATGAATTGGGCTACAGCGCAGCGAGAAAATTCCGACGCTGTTGTCACAGCGCCGAAATTAACTCAAATCATGGGCGGGGAGCTATAGGACAGCGAACGTGCCCTGTGCTTTTGCGACAAGTCTGTCGCCCTGGTACACGTCGGCTTCGACTACTAATGTGCGCCTGCCGGCGTGAATCACCCGGCTGGTGCACAGTACGTCACCGTCTTCCACGGCGCGGATATAGTTGATTTTGCACTCGATGGTCGCGCTCTGCTGGTCGAACCCATGGGCGCTGGAGCAGGCCAGGCCCATGGTGATGTCCACCAGGCTGAAAATCGCGCCGCCATGCAGCTTGCCGCCGCGATTGCGCAAACGCGGCTCCAGGCTCAGGGCCACCTCGGCAACGCCCTCATCCAGGCGCTGCAGGCGGCAGCCGATCAGTTCGCTGAACGCGCTCTGGGTCAAACCGGCCGGAATCTCCATCAGCGCTTCTTCAACTGTTTGGCGTTGGCGAACAGCGAAGCCATGGCGTTGTTGCTCGGTGCGGCTGTCGCGGTTTCCTTGCGCGGCGCGGTGTTCTGCGACGAGCGCGGGGCCGAGCCAGGACGAGCACCACGGGCGCCGTCGATTTTCTCGCCGGGGGTGTCGCTCATGCGCATCGACAGGCCCACGCGTTTACGTGGGATGTCGACTTCCATCACCTTGACCTTGACCACGTCACCGGCCTTCACCGCTTCGCGGGGATCCTTGATGAATTTCTCCGAAAGCGCAGAGATATGCACCAAACCGTCCTGATGCACACCGATATCCACGAAGGCGCCGAAGTTGGTCACGTTGGTCACCACGCCTTCGAGGATCATGCCCAGTTGCAGATCCTTGAGGTCTTCGACACCGTCCTGGAATTCGGCGGTCTTGAATTCGGGGCGCGGGTCGCGGCCGGGTTTTTCCAGCTCTTGCAGGATGTCGGTGATGGTCGGTACGCCGAAGGTTTCGTCGGTGTACTTCTTCGGGTCCAGGCGCTTGAGGAACGCCGCGTCGCCGATCAGCGAGCGGATGTCGCGGTCGGTTTCGGCAGCGATTCGTTGCACCAGCGGATAGGCTTCCGGGTGAACCGCAGAGGCATCCAGCGGGTTATCGCCGTTCATCACGCGTAGGAAACCGGCGGCTTGCTCGAAGGTTTTCTCGCCCAAACGCGCGACCTTTTTCAGCGCGGCGCGGGTTTTGAAAGCGCCGTTCTCGTCGCGGTGAGTCACGATATTCTGCGCCAGGGTAGCGTTGAGGCCAGAAATACGTGCGAGCAGCGCCACGGAAGCGGTGTTCACGTCCACACCCACGGCGTTCACGCAGTCTTCCACCACAGCATCCAGGCCACGCGCCAGCTTGAGCTGCGACACGTCGTGCTGGTATTGGCCGACGCCGATGGATTTAGGATCGATCTTCACCAGTTCGGCCAGTGGGTCCTGCAGGCGACGGGCAATCGACACGGCGCCGCGGATCGACACATCGAGGTCCGGGAACTCCTTGGACGCCAGTTCCGAGGCCGAGTACACCGAAGCGCCTGCCTCGGAGACCATGACCTTGGTCATCTTCAGGGCCGGGTATTTTTTGATCAGCTCGGCGGCCAACTTATCAGTTTCGCGGCTGGCGGTGCCGTTGCCGATGGCGATCAGGTCCACGGCGTGCTTGGCGCACAGGGCGGCCAGGATGGCGAGGGTCTGGTCCCACTTGTTGTGCGGTACGTGCGGGTAGACGGTGGCGTGGTCGAGCAGCTTGCCGGTGGCGTCGACCACCGCGACCTTGCAGCCGGTGCGCAGGCCCGGGTCCAGGCCCAGGGTGGCGCGTGGGCCCGCCGGAGCGGCCAGCAGCAGGTCATGCAGGTTGTGGGCGAATACGTTGATCGCCTCGGTTTCGGCGCCGTCGCGCAGCTCGCCGAGCAGGTCGGTTTCCAGGTGGGTATAGAGCTTGACCTTCCAGGTCCAGCGCACGACCTCACTGAGCCACTTGTCCGCAGGACGATTCTGATTCTGAATGCCGAATTGTTGACCGATCATGCCCTCGCACGGGTGCATGGTGCCCGGCAGCTCGTCGCCGACTTTCAGCGCGGAGCTGAGAATGCCCTCGTTACGGCCACGGAAAATCGCCAGGGCGCGGTGGGACGGCATGCTCTTGAGGGGCTCGTCGTGTTCGAAGTAATCGCGGAACTTGGCGCCTTCTTCCTCTTTGCCGGCGATGACGCGGGCGCTGAGGATGGCTTCCTGTTTCAGGTAGGTACGCAGTTTTTCCAGCAGGCTGGCGTTTTCCGCGAAGCGCTCCATCAGGATGTACTTGGCGCCTTCCAGGGCAGCCTTGATATCGGCGACGCCTTTTTGCGCGTCGACAAAGCGCGCGGCTTCGGTTTCCGGGGTGAGCGACGGGTCATTGAACAGGCCGTCGGCCAGGTCGCCCAGGCCCGCTTCCAGGGCGATCTGGCCCTTTGTGCGACGTTTCTGTTTATACGGCAGGTAAAGGTCTTCGAGGCGGGTCTTGGTGTCGGCGAGCTTGATGTCGCGTTCCAATTGCGGAGTCAACTTGCCCTGTTCCTGGATGCTGGCCAGGATGCTGATACGCCGCTCGTCGAGTTCTCGCAGGTAACGCAGGCGTTCTTCCAGGTGCCGCAGCTGGATGTCGTCAAGGCTGCCGGTCACTTCTTTTCGGTAACGGGCGATGAAAGGCACCGTGGAGCCTTCATCCAGTAGCGCGACGGCCGCTTCGACCTGTTGTGGGCGTACACCGAGTTCCTCGGCGATGCGGCTGTTGATGCTGTCCATAAAACCACCTGAAATTCTGAAAAGCAGCTCGCAGGCCCGAAACACAAGGCTTTGCGAGGCTGGTTGAGCGGCCCGACTGGCGCCGCTGCCTGGGTCAAGAGACAGTCTGTTGACCCTCGAAATCGAAAAAACACGACAAGCGGGTAAAAAAAGCCTGGCAGTAAACGGTAACGATCTGACGTTGCCCTGCACGAAGGCGCCGCATTATAACCAGCGTTCTGCCCTTGGGGGCTACTGCGCCAGTGGTCGTAGAGCGCGGCTTGGCTGGCAGTAGAGGAAAAATCTGCTAACAATGCACACGGTGCGTATAACGGCAGCTAGGCCATAATGCGCGCCGAGATAAGAGGAGCATCTAATGAGCAGCACTGCACAAACTGCTGAAGGCGAAAAAATTCTCATCGTTGACGACGATCCGGGGCTGAGCAGCCTGCTGGAGCGTTTTTTCAACTCCAAAGGCTACCGGGCGCGCGCGGTGCCGAACACCGAGCAGATGGACCGCCTGTTGGGGCGCGAAGTGTTCAATTTGGTCGTGCTCGACCTGATGCTGCCCGGCGAAGACGGCCTGACCGCCTGCAAGCGTCTGCGCGGTGCGAACAACCAGATCCCGATCATCATGCTCACTGCCAAGGGTGATGAGCTGAGCCGCATCAAGGGTCTTGAACTGGGCGCTGATGACTACCTGGCCAAGCCGTTCAACCCGGACGAGCTGATGGCGCGGGTCAAGGCCGTATTGCGCCGCCAGGCCCCGTCGGTACCGGGTGCGCCGGGCAGCGAAGACGAAAGCGTGACCTTTGGCGACTACGAGTTGTCCCTGGCGACCCGCGAGCTTAAGCGTGGCGACGAAGTGCACATGCTCACTACCGGCGAATTCGCGGTGCTCAAGGCCCTGGTGATGAACGCTCGCCAGCCGCTGACCCGCGACAAGCTGATGAACCTGGCCCGTGGCCGAGAATGGGACGCCCTGGAGCGGTCCATCGACGTGCAGATCTCCCGACTGCGCCGGATGATCGAGCCGGACCCTTCCAAGCCGCGGTATATCCAGACGGTGTGGGGTGTGGGTTATGTGTTTGTGCCGGATGGCACCGCAACCAAGTGACCGATGATTTGCAGGGGCGGGCATCCGGCGTTTGATTCCATGAGGATCGACGGGGTGTCCGGCGTCTGCAATTCTGCGAGCGCCGCTCGTTCCTGCAAGGTGTCTAGCTGTCTCCTATGAAAACCCCGCTGTGGTTCCCGCAAAGTTTCTTCTCCCGCACCCTTTGGCTGGTGCTGATCGTCGTTCTGTTTTCGAAGGCACTCACACTGGTTTATCTCTTGATGAACGAGGACGTGCTGGTGGATCGACAGTACAGCCACGGCGTCGCCTTGACGTTGCGCGCCTACTGGGCCGTAGACCCTGAGAACCGTGAAAAGGTAGCCAAGGCCTCAACCCTGATCCGGGTTGATGGGGCCGGCGTGCCTGAGGGCGAACAGCATTGGCCCTATAGTGAGATCTACCAGCGCCAGATGCAGGCGGAACTGGGCGACGACACCGAGGTGCGGCTGCGCATGCATGTGTCGCCGGCGCTGTGGGTGAGGGCGCCCAGCCTGGGAGATGCCTGGATCAAGGTACCGCTGTATCCGCACCCGTTGCGCGGGCAGAAAATCTGGAACGTATTGGGCTGGTTCCTCGCCATTGGCTTGCTTTCAACCGCGTCCGCATGGATTTTCGTGCGCCAGCTCAATCAACCGCTCAAACGCCTGGTGTTCGCGGCCCGCCAATTGGGGCAGGGGCGCAGCGTGCGCCTGCCGGTCAGCGATACGCCCAGTGAGATGACCGAGGTGTACGGCGCGTTCAACCAGATGGCGGAGGATGTCGAGCAGGCCGGGCGCGAGCGCGAGCTGATGCTGGCGGGCGTGTCCCATGACCTGCGCACACCGTTGACGCGATTGCGCTTGTCCCTGGAGTTGATGGGCAACCATACCGACCTCACCGATGACATGGTGCGCGACATCGAGGACATGGACGCGATTCTGGACCAGTTCCTGGCATTCATCCGTGATGGGCGCGACGAGGTAGTGGAGGAGGTTGACCTGACCGATCTGGTACGTGAAGTGGTCGCACCCTACAACCAGAGCGGTGAGCAGGTGCGCCTGCGCCTGGAACCGATTCAGCCGTTTGCGTTGCGCCGGGTGTCGATGAAGCGCCTGCTGAACAACCTGATCGGCAATGCCTTGCATCATGCCGGTTCGGATGTGGAAGTGGCGGCGTACGTGTCTGGCGACAGCGCTGCGCCCTATGTGGTGCTGAGCGTGATGGACCGCGGCACCGGTATCGACCCGGCGGAACTGGAGGCCATCTTCAACCCGTTCACCCGTGGCGACCGCGCCCGGGGCGGTAAAGGTACCGGCTTGGGCTTGGCGATTGTGCGGCGGATTGCGTCGATGCATGGCGGCAATGTCGAATTGCGCAACCGCGAAGAGGGCGGGCTGGAGGCACGGGTGCGCCTGCCGCTTGGGTTGATGTTGCCCCGGGATGCGGTCTAACAGACAACATGAATCAAATAGTGGGAGGGGGCTTGCTCCCGATAGCAGAATGTCAGTCAATGCAGATGTGACTGACCCACCGCTATCGGGAGCAAGCCCCCTCCCACATCTGAACTGATGGTGTGTCAGGGGCAGAGCTTTTCAGCCCTTTCCCTTGGTCCGGGTCATGTTCGGCCCGCCATTTTTTTCCAGATGCTCAATGATGATCCCCGCCACATTTTTGCCCGTGGTGGTCTCGATCCCTTCCAGGCCCGGCGATGAGTTCACCTCCATGACCAACGGGCCATGATTGGAGCGCAGGATATCCACGCCCGCCACGGCCAACCCCATGACCTTGGCTGCACGCAGCGCGGTCATGCGCTCCTCCGGGGTGATCTTGATCAGGCTCGCGCTGCCGCCACGGTGCAGGTTGGAGCGGAACTCACCCGGCTTGGCCTGGCGCTTCATGGCGGCAATCACCTTGTCGCCCACCACGAAGCAGCGGATATCCGCACCGCCCGCTTCCTTGATGTACTCCTGCACCATGATGTTCTGCTTGAGGCCCATGAACGCCTCGATCACCGATTCCGCCGCCGTTGCCGTTTCGCACAGCACCACGCCAATGCCCTGGGTGCCTTCCAGCACCTTGATCACCAGCGGCGCGCCATTGACCATTTCGATCAGGTCAGGGATGTCATCCGGGGAGTGGGCAAAGCCGGTGACCGGCAGACCGATCCCCCGGCGCGACAGCAGCTGCAGCGAGCGCAACTTGTCCCGCGAGCGCGCGATGGCCACGGATTCATTCAGCGGGAAGACCCCCATCATTTCAAACTGGCGCAGCACCGCGCAGCCATAGAACGTCACCGAGGCGCCGATGCGCGGGATCACCGCGTCAAAGCCTTCCAGCGGCTTGCCGCGGTAGTGGATCTGCGGCTTGTGGCTGGCAATGTTCATATAGGCCCGCAACGTGTCGATCACCACCATTTCATGGCCACGTTCAGTGCCGGCCTCGACCAGGCGGCGGGTGGAATACAGACGCGGATTTCGCGACAGCACAGCAATCTTCATGCAGCACCTGGGGCTGAAATAGTAGAGACCGGGAACACCGGCTTGTCTTGAACGTACTTGACGCCCGGGCTGACCACCAAATGGCCGTCAATCAGCGCCTTGGAGCCTAGCAACAGGCGATAACGCATGGCTTTGCGGCAAGCCAGGGTGAATTCCACCCGCCACACCCGATCGCCCAACGCCAGGGTGGTGCTGATCACGTAGCGCACCTGCGCATGGCCGTTGGAGCTCTTGATGGTTTTCATCGTTACCAGGGGCGCTTCGCAGCGGCGGTGACGCAGTTGCACCACGCTGCCCAAGTGGGCGGTAAAACGCACCCATTTCTCGCCATCACGTTCGAACGGCTCGATTTCAGTGGCGTGCAGGCTCGAGGTACTGGCGCCGGTGTCGATCTTGGCGCGCAGGCCAGCCACTCCCAAGTCGGGAAGCGCCACCCACTCTCGCAGACCCACAACGGTCAAATGGTCAAATGTCTTCAATATGGGTACCGGTCAATGTGCCCAGGCGTCAGGCGAAACCTTGGCCAGGGCATTGAATGCGGGCTTGGCGAACCAATAGCCCTGCATTAGAAATATTCCACAGTCGGAGAGGAAGTCCCGCTCGCCGGCACTTTCGATGCCTTCGGCGATGACAGTAACCCCCAACTGCTCACAGATTGTGACAATCCCCCGGACGATCACCTGACGGACACGGTCTTGATCGACATCGCGAATCAGCGCCATGTCGAGTTTGATCAGGTCCGGCTGGAAATCGGCCAGCAGATTCAGCCCCGAATAGCCCGCGCCGAAATCATCGATGGCGGTCTTGAAGCCGAATTCGCGGTATTCACGCAGAATATTCGTCAAATGGCGATTGTTATCTACATGCTCGCTTTCCAGTGTCTCGAAAATCAGTCGGTCCAGCGGAAACTTGTGCGCGCGGGCAGCCTCCAGGGTACTGCTAATACACAGTTCGGGCCGGTATACGGCATTGGGCATGAAATTGATGGAAAGGTGCGTTTGCATGCCCAGGGCGGCGGCGCCGGCGATTGCCTGGGTGCGGCAGCGCTGGTCGAAGCGGTAGCGATTGGTTGCGTTGACGTGGGCCAGCACCGACGACGCGCCTTCACCCTGGATGCCGCGCACCAAGGCTTCATTGGCGAATATCGAATGATCACGCAGGTCTACGATAGGCTGGTAGGCGAAAGCAAAATCGAACCCCAGAGGCTCGCTTTGCTGGCAACCCACGCACCGCTGGTTGGGCGAGGTGAGTGAAACGGGAAAGTCGGTCACAGCGTGTCCTCGCGAAAACAGAGTGCTACCTGGCGTATCTTAGGTGAGCCTCAGGGTTTATGCGTCGAAGCGTTTCAACGGTAAGGTTGCGACATTTTTCAGAGCGAGGAATTCAAGTGGCTCAAAAACAGGAAGAGGAAGAAAAGGTCCGCCTGGACAAGTGGCTGTGGGCCGCGCGTTTCTACAAAACCCGTGCCCTGGCCAAGGCCGCTATCGAGAGCGGCAAGGTGCACCATCGCGGCGAGCGCTGCAAGCCGGGGAAGGAACCGCGTGTCGGTGACGAGTTTCAGATTCGTACAGGGTTCGATGAAAAGACTGTCGTGGTTCAGGCGCTTTCCGCCGTGCGCCGGGGTGCGCCAGAAGCGCAGACACTGTATGTGGAGACCCAAGCCAGCATTGCCAAGCGCGAGAACGCTGCGGCCATGCGCAAGGCGGGTGCTTCAGGTTTGACCACCGACGGCAAGCCGAGCAAGAAGCAACGCCGGGATTTGTTCAAGTTTCGCGGTAGTGGCAATGATGATTGATTGCGCAAATCTCCAACCCAAAGGAGATCAAAATGTGGGAGCAACTGTCTTAATGGATTCAATTCAGAAGTCATTTCTCATAGGCAGCAAAGCTCCCACAGCCTTAGGCCGTGCGATGTTGAACGAAGTAGCTGCTACCGCGCTAAGCGGTGCGCTCTATCCATTCAGTACGGTCGCGCAGCATCGCGTTCAGGCGTACCAACAAAACGCGCATACAGGCGATCAACGCGACTTTGGCGCATTTCCCTTTATCACGTAGCGCCTTATATCGAGTCCCGAATTCTGGCTGGTCCCGGATGACCACCCAACAGGCCATGTAAAGTGAGCGACGAGCTGAAAACCTTCCGCCACTGATATGACGTGCACCTTTATGCCTTCCGCTGTCGTTGTTGTACGGAGCGAGTCCCGCTAATGCTGCGATAGGGCGTCCGCCAATTTCTCCCAGCTCGGGCAGGTAAGCCATAAGACTGGTGGCAGTAACCAACCCGATGCCTTTGACTGAACACAGTCGAGCCACCTTTTCGCTATCTAGCTCGTTCGCACTTTGACGAATTAGTTGATCTATCGCCTCCACTGCCGTGTTCAAATAGTCGATATGGCTCTGCAATGCAGGCTTTACCGCATCGCAGGAAGCAGTTTTCAGGCGTCGTCTGTCGTCATCTCTTTGCTGAACAAAATGTTCCCGCTGCTGGACCAACGCGCGCAGCTTGTCGTGTTCCGGGCTTGTGATTCGGGCACTTGGCGAGTCTAGAATGGCTGCATAGTGCGCCAGAGACTTT
The DNA here is from genome assembly GCF_003852355.1 of Pseudomonas sp. R2-7-07. Classification (NCBI taxonomy): domain Bacteria; kingdom Pseudomonadati; phylum Pseudomonadota; class Gammaproteobacteria; order Pseudomonadales; family Pseudomonadaceae; genus Pseudomonas; species Pseudomonas sp. R2-7-07. Next base: position 346,449 of record NZ_CP027759.1, read on the forward strand.
GCGTCTATCGGGTCGGTTTTGGCTTTTTGACCCATCGCTCTGGAAAACTCTTTGGCGCGACGGGGGTTAACGCACATAACCTCAAGGCCGGCAGCCTGGGCCGCTTTGACGACTTTGCGCTCGTAGCCGCCCGTGGCTTCCACCAACACGCGATTAACCTGGTAAAGCATTAGCCAACCGATCAACGCCGGTAACTCTCTTTCAGTGTTGGAACAGCTTACCCCAGCTTCAAGTGAATGAATCCGAACCTCAAGACTGTCTTTGGAAACATCAATGCCTGCGGAACAGGAAAACATGGCCAAATCCTCTTACACTTAGAGTGAGAGCGCTCTGGCTTGGCCCACGCTTGTAACTGTTCGAGGTGGGCTCGTTCAACTGTTCGGGCTCATGTCCAGAGCGGAGAGGTGAGTAGCAGCGTGGGCTCCCACACGTGCTTTAAGCACTCGGGGCATTCAGCTTGCTACTCACCGCTCTCACCCTCAGTCTAATCCTGACTCAAGACACAAGGGGGCTTGCCCCCGATTGCGGTAGGTCAGCTACCTATAAGCTGACTGATCCACTGCTATCGGGAGCAAGCCCCCTCCCACATTTAGCTGGCGGTGTTAACGGGCTGTACGTATCACACTCAATCGCCCGATCACCGGCAATTTGCCGAGCAACCCGAAAACCGGCGCTGTTACCCGCAACAGGAACCCCGACACCTTCGCTGCAAACGGCGTGTAGTAACCCCAACCCAATGCCAACAGCGCCAGCAAAACCCCGCCGATGTAATCGTCCTGGCCCCAGTGCGCGCCTGCTACGAGCCGCGGCATCATGAACAACAGCGCCAGGCCCCAGATCACCAGCACCTGGCCGATGCGCTTGGCGAACACGGTCATGAACATCGCCCAGATCAACAATACCGACGCATGATCGCCGGGAAAGCTCTGGCTCGATCGGTCTTTCAGTTCCCAGGTTTTCTCCAGTCCAGGGAAAAAATCACTCATCTGCACTGCGCCGCCGATCACCATCGACGGGCTGCTGTGCTGCCAACCCATCTGCGCCGCGAGTTTGGAAAACAGCATGCGGATAAACAGCAACAACAAAAGAATGCTGAGGAAGCCAAAGAACGCTTGGCGCACCTGCACGGCCTTGAACACCCAGTCGCCGCGTATCAGCAATGCCAACAGGATCACCCCGACGACCGCATCAAATGGCCGCAGGCTCGCCACGGCCCACACATGCAACCAAGTGGAGTTGCTCGCCAGCGGACCATTGAGCAGATGAAACAGCCACTCGTCGAAAACCACACACAGCATCTGCCCCGTGGGCCACAGCCAAAAACACAGCAGCGCGATAGCGAGTAGATTGCAAAGAGCCCATCGCCGGAGGTTCCAGTTCGCTTGGAACAAACCCGGATTGTTCATAAACTGTCCCTCATCGCTCTATTAGCTCCTTGTTTCAGGAGAATCCGCACCAATATGGTGCTAAAGCGTTTAATTTTATAAACGTTGTAATCATTTTGTCATCACTTCAGATACCCAGACCTATGACTGATCTACCGGATACCGACTTCACCCAACGCTTTATCTTTGACGAGAACGACGCCCGCGGCGAATTGGTTTCGTTGGAGCTCAGCTATGCCGAAGTCCTTGCCAAACACGCGTATCCGGAGCCGGTCGCGCAGTTGCTCGGTGAGTTGATGGCAGCGGCTTCGCTGCTGGTGGGCACGATGAAATTCGATGGCTTGCTGATCCTGCAGGCGCGTTCCGAAGGTCCGATCCCGATGCTGATGATCGAGTGTTCCAGCGAGCGCGAGATTCGTGGCCTGGCCCGTTATGACGTCGACCGGATTACACCGGATGCCACCTTTTCCGAGCTGATGGCCGATGGCGTGCTGGCGATCACCGTTGACCCCACCGAGGGCCAGCGCTACCAGGGCATCGTTGACCTCGACGGCGAGACCTTGGCGGACTGCTTTACCAACTATTTCGTAATGTCCCAGCAAGTCGGCACCAAGTTCTGGCTCAACGCCGACGGCAAGCGCGCTCGCGGCCTGTTGTTGCAGCAATTGCCGGCTGACCGGATCAAGGATGAGGATGAGCGCACGGATAGCTGGCGCAAGCTGACCGCCCTGGCGGGCACCCTGACCGCTGAAGAATTGCTGGCCCTGGACAACGAGACCATCTTGCACCGCCTGTACCACGAAGAGGCCGTGCGCCTGTTCGACGAACAGTCCCTGCGCTTCAATTGCAGCTGCTCCCGCGAGCGCTCGGCCAATGCCCTGGTCAGCCTGGGCCTGGAAGATGCGCAAAATCTGGTGGTGGAGCACGGTGGCCATATCGAGATCGACTGCCAGTTCTGCAACGAGCGTTATCTGTTCGATGCTGCCGATGTTGCCCAATTATTCGCCGGCGCAGGCATCGACACCCCTTCCGACACCCGCCACTAAAACGTTTAAGCAGAGGTAAATCACCTGTCAAATGCCGGATTAGAGGCGTTCTGACGGGAGGACCCTACTTTTTTTGGGCTTTTCTGGCATAATCCGGCCCACTTTTTTCGCGGTAGTAGTGCGCAACTTTCTACTACAAAACGTTTGGAGCACTCGGCCATAGGCCGACGGGGAACCTCATGACGCAAGCCAATAACGCCGTATACACCGATCTGAGTGTTGACGATCTGGTCAAAGAAGCCCTGCAGCGCGGTGAAGGCGTGCTTGCCGATACTGGCGCGCTGGTCGTAGAAACCGGTCACCGCACCGGTCGTTCGCCGGTCGATCGTTTCATCGTTGAAGAGCCGACTACCCAGGCCGCAATCGCCTGGGGCCCGATCAACCGCAAGTTCCCGGCCGACAAGTTCGATGCCCTCTGGGCTCGCGTCGAGGCCTTCAACAATGCGCAAGAGCACTTCGTTTCCCACGTTCACGTAGGGGCTGCCGAAGACCACTACCTGGCCGTGAAAATGACCACCCAGACGGCCTGGCAGAACCTGTTCGGTCGTTGCCTGTTCATCAACCCGGCGCAGTACAACCCGGCCGGTCGTGAAGAGTGGCAAGTGCTCAACGTCGCCAACTTCGAGTGCGTGCCAGAGCGTGACGGCACCAACTCCGACGGTTGCGTGATCCTCAACTTCGCCCAGAAAAAAGTGCTGATCGCCGGCATGCGTTACGCCGGTGAAATGAAGAAAGCCATGTTCTCGGTGCAGAACTTCCTGCTGCCGGCCGCCGACGTACTGCCGATGCACTGCGCCGCCAACATCGGTGAAGCAGGCGATGTGACCCTGTTCTTCGGCCTGTCCGGCACCGGCAAGACCACCCTGTCCGCCGACGAAAGCCGTTACCTGATCGGTGACGACGAGCACGGTTGGGGCGAAGGCGTGGTGTTCAACATCGAAGGCGGTTGCTATGCCAAGTGCATCGACCTGTCCGAGCAGAACGAGCCGGTTATCTGGAAGGCCATCAAGCACGGCGCCGTGCTGGAAAACGTCGTCATCAACGAAGCCGGGCATGCCGACTACGCCGATGTCAGCCTGACCCAGAACAGCCGCGCCGCCTACCCGCTGGAACACGTTGCCAAGCGTTCCGAGAAGAACCTGGGCGGCGAGCCCAACGCGGTGATCTTCCTGACCTGCGACCTCACCGGCGTCCTGCCGCCCGTGTCGATCCTCAGCGAAGAACAAGCGGCCTACCACTTCCTGTCCGGCTACACCGCACTGGTGGGCTCGACCGAAATGGGTTCGGGCAGCGGCATCAAGTCGACTTTCTCCACCTGCTTCGGCGCACCGTTCTTCCCGCGCCCGGCCGGTGAGTACGCTGAGCTGCTGATCAAGCGCATCCGCGGCTTCGGCTCCAAGGTCTACCTGGTCAACACCGGCTGGACCGGCGGCGGCTACGGCGTCGGCAAACGCTTCAACATCCCGACCACGCGCGGCGTGATCGCAGCAATCCAAAGCGGCGCGTTGATCGGTGCCGAAACCGAACACCTCGACACCATCAACCTCGACGTGCCATTGGCCGTGCCGGGTGTTGAGACTGGCCTGTTGAACCCACGTAACACCTGGGCTGACAAAGCTGCCTACGATGAAGCGGCGAAGGCGTTGGCTGGGTTGTTCATCGAGAACTTCAAGAAGTTTGAAGTGAGCGATGCGATCAAGGCTGCAGGGCCTAAGTTGTAAGACTCGTTTGTTGTGAAAAAGCCGCCTCTTGTGGGCGGCTTTTTTTGTGCGCAAAAGGTCAGTCGGCGATGTGCAAAACCACTGCTCCGACCAGAACCAGCACAACCCCCAGCACCTGCACCGCCGTCAGCCGCTCCTTGAAAAACACAAACCCCAGGATCGCTGCAATCCCTCCTGACAGCGTACTGATCACCGTCACCACCGAAACCGACCCTGCCATCGCCCCCCACGAAAACGCCGAGAAACCACCGAGGTTCATCACGCTCGCTCCGGTCAATGTCGCGCAGTTTTTCAGCGGCGGGATTTTCAAGCCGTCCTTGATCTTCAGCACCATCATCACCATTACGCACCCCCCAACCAGGTAACCCAGCCACAGCATGGTGATGGGTCCCAGCGCTGGCAGCGTATAGCGGCCTTGCAGCCAGAAACTGGTGCCGTACAGCAGCGCGGCGAGCATGGCGTAGGCGATGGACAGGCGCGGTTTGTTTTGGGGTACGCCGTTGTCCTTATGGAGGCTGGAAAGGATCACGCCGATGACGCACAGGCCGATACAGCCGAGTTGGATCAGGCTGATCTGCTCGCCGCTGGCCCAGGACAGCAAGGTAGTGACTACGCCGTATGAGGTCACGAGTGGCGCAACGATGGCGGCTTTGCCCAGGGCGAAGGCCTTGGACAATGCGAGGGCGCCGGACACGGTGAGCAGCGCGGCCGCGATACCCAGGAGCCAGACGCTCAAGGGCGCATTGAGGGATTTGAAAAAGAAGGCAGGAAAACTGACCAGCAGCAGGGTCATGATCAAAAAACCGAGGGCTTGGCCGAAATACACCGCGCGTTTAACACCAACGGCCCGGGCGTTGAGGCCCACCAGAAAGTCCGTGCCGCCCCAGAGCAGGGCGGCCAGCAGGCCCATCGTTACGTCCATGTAAGGTCCTTGTTATGTATCGCTCGGCAGATTTGCGCAAAGCTAATGTGGGAGGGGGCTTGCCCCCGATTGCGGTGTAACAGACAAAAATTTGCTGGCTGGCATACTGCTATCGGGGTGTAGAACCGTAGACATCGTTTACAACTGAAACCGGGGACATCGTTTACACATTTGAGGCCTGGACGCGGGTCATACCGCGTCCAAATCTCCCCAAGGGATAATCACATAGGTACAGATCCCAAACATCATCTTCAGCTTCTCTGAGTCCTATCCGTTCCCCAGACAATGCCTCGCTGATAAATACCAACTTGCCGTTCCACTTGATCGACCCGTCCTGTCTGACGCTTCGAACCTTCATTTCGGACGGATACTCCACATCCGGCAAGCATCCTGGGTAAATCCGGGTAGACGGCACATACACGTCCCCTGGACGCTTCATGCCGAGCGCTTCATGAGGGCGCACGTAATTGAACTCATGCCTGAAATGCTCCAGCAAAAGCTGCTGCTCGATTAAGTTTTCTCCTAAGGGCAGCTCCAGTTTCAAGCTACGGTGCATCCGCTCATGGCGACCATTTTGGGCCGGTCTTCCTGGCATGGTGCGCTCCGGATAGATGCCCAGACGTATCCACCAAACTGCCAGCGTGGACATTCTTGCCAGGCCAGGAGAGGCAAACGGAACCCCGTTGTCCGAGCGGATAACTTCGGGCATGCCGTACTCCTGAAACAGTCTCTCAAAGGCGTGTTTAACAGGTTCAGTCTTGATCTTTGAATGAGCCCTGCACGCCAAAATCATCCGGGACGCGTGGTCTGTGATGGTCAAAGGGAAGCACATCTGCGCGTTATGCATTTTGAATTGCCCTTTGTAGTCGGCGCACCACGTCTGGTTAGGTTCGTTGGCCTCGCGCATTGCTACAGGGGAAGTACCGTGTCTGCGCTTGAAGCGCCGCTTTTGGACGAGCCCAAGTCGATCAAGCCATTGGCCTGCTGTACTTGGGGAAGGCCAGGCGATGGAGGGATCCTCAAGCCGCAATAGCTCGAGAAGCTTCTTCGGACCCCATTTATCGTGCGCCTCCTTCATCGCCACCACACGAGCCAGGATTTCATCGTCGGTTTTATTGGGGCTGTTGTGAGGGCGTCGGGACAGTTCGGCTAAAGACTTTAAATCGCCATTGTGCCGGCCGATCCATTTGTCGACGGTAGGCCGACTTACGTTAAAGCGGCGCGCCAGCTGGCTTTTGGTGTAGTTACCAGAAAGCCAGTCAGCGACCAGTCTGATTCGTTGATTCATCGGAGACTCTTGGTTCCAGGGCATGATCAGTTACCTCCTGATCATGCGTATTAACCTGTAAACCATGTCCCCGGTTAGAAATGTAAACGATGTCCCCGGTTTGTACCGGGGCAAGCCCCCTCCCACATTTGGATATCAGCGTTCTTTAGATCAGCTCAGATTTTCCAGCGTCTGTGTGTCCCAGCTGTGGGTCTTGATCGCCAGGTAGAGCATACCAATGGTCAGCGGGACTTTGTCGCTATGCCCCTTGGCCCGGCGCTTGAGAAACACGTCGAAGACCGGTGGGTTGAAGTAACGATAAGTGTCGTAGTCGCCCAAGTCGAGGGCGAACTCCTGCTCCAGTGCTTCCATCAGTTGCTTGGCCTCGCTGCCGTCACAGCCCAGGTCGAAATTGAGTGAGGTTTGCAGATGGATGGTCTTGTGTTTCGGCAGGCCGATTTCTTCGTGCAGCAGTTGCAGGAGTTGCTGCATGGCGGGGTCTTTGGGGAAGTTGGGGGCGAGGTTCACGGTAGGGGCACGCAGGAGTGGGTGAGGGGGACGGTTGCGTTGGTGGCGATACTTGTTTTGGCTTTTTAACAAAATGATGCCTGTTACAAAAGCGATGACCGGCAGGCTCTCTGTTTGTGTCTCCCTTATCCAAGAGGTGGCGCAGAATAAGATTGTCGGACCGCTCACCACGAGTATGAGCCCAAAAGCCTTTCTGAATACGGGCCGCTTGATTGTTTTGTCGGCTAAAGCGGCAAGTGCCAAGAGTAGAATCAGATTTATCCATTGGATGTACATGGTTATCGTATTAGCCACCCTGAAATTGTCGGACCATTGACGAGAGAGATCGCTGAGGGCCGATGCCTCCGTTGACCTGAGCGTCGATCCCTATAACGACGTCACCGGCGTGATAGCTACGAATGAGGCCTTTGATAGTCAGACCTACGGCTGCTCCTGCGGCGAGTCCAACTGCTGGAGATGCCAGACTCATTGGCGCTGATACCGCGCCGCTGATTAATCCTGCAACGATTTCCCCGCGAATGTTGAGCAAGTCGGCATGTTGCCGGGTGATTGGCTTCGAGATGCCGATGGTGATTTTGCAAGGCAAATCACGGGCAAGCATTTTGTCGTATAAATCTACGAGCCGCTGGCGCAGCTCATTTGCGAATGTGCCTGCTTCCAGTAGGCATAGGTTTGCCAGTGCGTGCCGGTTGGCTGGTAAGGCTATAAGGCGAAGCACCGTGAAGGTGATGCCATAATGGCCGATGTATTGAGTCCTTTCGATGTTCACGGGTGTCCGCCGAGAAAGTTGAGACCGCGCTATTTTCATTCAGCTACGGGTAACTTCTGTAGACGTTAGGTGGGTATTTGGAGCAGTTTGGGAAGGGGATGTCGCGGTGTTTGGAAGTTTCTTACAGCGGTTTCCGGCATTTGTGCCTTGGCAGCGACGCCATAGGTAAAACTGGTCAAATGTGGGAGTCGGGCTTGCCCGCGTTGACGTTGGGTCAGGTGTGGAAATTTCGCCTGATGCTCCGCTATCGCAGGCAAGCCAGCTCCCACAGGGTTAGCTGTGTGGCTGGCCAGTTTGTGTTGGACTGTCGGCCGCCGGCTGTAGCTGCACGTGTTGCGCCGCTTCCAGCAAATCACATCCGTCCTGGACGAGCAGGTACAAGGCGTTGGTGATGTGGGAGATGTCTTTGAGGTCGGCTTGTTCGAAGGTCAGGCAGGAGAAGGTTTCCAGTAGGTCCGTAGCTGCGCGGATGCGTTGGTGGGCGGCGGACTGGATGTCTTCGGCTTTGGCTTCGGTGTCGATGACGAGGGGGTAGGTATCGGTGAAGTTAGTGCGCAGAATGCGATAACGATTGGTTGGGAGGTTGGGCTTTGTCATTTCAGTTCCAATACAGATTCAAAGAAATACACCAAACGAGTTGGCACGTTTGTCCCTGCTGTTTTTCGGATGACCAAACCCGGTCGCTGATTTGGCAGCGACGGAACGAACCTTAGAAGTGAGTGTGTTCTCGGGCAATAAACGAATGGTTTAACTGTTCATGGCCTCAGATCATTCCCACGCTCCTGCGTGGGAATGCATCCCGTGACGCTCTGCGTCACCAACACCTGCGGTTCAAGCCGTGCAGTGCTGAGGCGTCGAGTTCGCGAGGCAGATACCAGGCAAGGACCGCGGCTCTCGTCGGCAGAGCATTGTCGACATCGGACGGTTGGGTGTCAAAGCCTGCCAGACGCAAGCTGGCGAGATAGTTGGAGCGTTGTATCTGCTTGTAGTAAGCCTGTTTCTGCTTGAACGTCATCTCTTCCACGGCGCAGTTCTCCAAGACAGAGGCTGGTTTCATCGTGCGGTCAGTGTTCGCTATAACCACGTCACATTCTTTGTAAAAAATCCGCCAGCGTGCTGAATTCAGCGTATGTTTCACCGCAAAATCTTGTAGGGCAATTCCGCCCACTACTTAAAGGGAATTAGCATGGGTTTGCTTCGTGTCGCTTCGGCGATGTCATTGTGTGCGGTGGCTTTTTCCGTTCAGGCCGAGCAGTTGCCGATCGAGGTGCTGAGTGCGGTGGTCAAGGACCAGAAAATCGCCGACGCCGAGGTGCTGCTGCAACGCAACGGTGCGCAGAACGTGGTGGGCCGCACCAACGCTCAAGGGCAGGTGACGCTGACCAGCGAGGCGGCTGACGACGCCAGCAATCTATTGATCATCAAAAAACCGGGCTATTCCAACCTGGTGGTGAAGTGCCCCTGCAAAGGCATGACCTACGCCATCAGCCCAGTGATGGAAAACCTCGATGGCTTGCGCGTGGTGCTGAGCTGGGGCCAGACGCCGGACGATCTCGACTCCCATATGATCTTCCCCGGCAACAATATCTACTTCGAGAACAAGACCGGCACTGACGCCGAGCTGGATGTGGATGACACCGACAGCTACGGCCCGGAGACCATCACCCTGCAGAAAAAACACTACGGTGAAAGCTACGTTTACGCTGTGCATGACTACAGCAACGGCGGCAATCCAGGCTCGCGTCAGTTGTCCAACAGTGAAGCCAAAGTATTCGTGTACATGGGCCAATCGCTGGTGCGCACCTACTACGTGCCGAAAAACCGCAGCGGTAACCTGTGGACCGTGTTCCGCATGACCGGCAGTGGCGATTTCCAGGACATCAACACCTTCAGCGGCGTGACCGTGAATGCCGCCAATGTACTCAACGAAGTCAAACCATTGCTGGACGACAGCGTTGCCGTTACCGCAGTAGCCGTCAGCTCTTCCGCACAGACCGACGCGAAGCGTCTGAACGTGCAGGGTGAAGCTGCTTACCAGGCGGGTAATCTGGACCAGGCGATTGATCTGTTCCGACAGGCCATTGATCTGGATAACGGCTTCGGTAAAGCTTATGGCAACCTCGGCCTGGCGTATCAGAAGGCTGGCAACACCGCCGAGTCGATCTGGGCCAACCGCAAGGCCATCGCCCTGGCGACGGGGGCCAATGCGGCAACCGTACGCGCGGGTGCCTACTACAACATTGCGCGAATCTACGAAGCGGCGGGCCAGTTCCCGGATGCGCTGCGTCACTACCAGTTGGCCAAGGAGCAGAAGGCCAATCCGGTGTACGACACGGCGATTGAGCGGGTGCAGAACCGCTGATTCGGTTGTAGCGCGGTTTTGAAATGTGGGAGGGGGCTTGCTCCCGATAGCAGTGGGTCAGTGAGTTATTTGTAGCTGATCCACCGCCATCGGGGGCAAGCCCCTTCCCACATTTGGTTGTTGGTGTTCCTACAGTCGTATTTGGCCCAAGGCCATTGCTGCACCCTGTGTATCATCCTGTCTCTTTTTTCCATGCGACCTTTCTCGATCCGCTGAACTTAATGGGCTACGTTTTTAACCCACGTTCAACGGTCAATGGAGTGACAGCCTATGCACGACACCCTCCAGCAGGTCTTTGGTTATCCACAGTTTCGTTTGGGCCAGGAAGAGACGGTCAGCGCCGTGCTGGCCGGTCGTTCGGCGGCCGCTATTTTCCCCACCGGGTCGGGCAAGTCTCTGTGTTATCAACTGTCAGCCGTATTGCTGCCACACCTGACGCTGGTGGTGTCGCCGTTGTTGGCGTTGATGCAGGATCAGTTGGGTTTCCTGAAGCGCCACGGTATTTCAGCGGGCAGTATCGACTCGGCGCAAAGCCGCGAGGACGCCAATGACGTGATGGCTCGCGCACGTTCCGGGGAGTTGAAAATCCTGATGATTTCCGTGGAACGCTTGAAAAATGAGCGTTTCCGCAACTTCCTGCAAAGTGTGCAGCTCTCGCTGCTGGTGGTGGATGAGGCGCACTGCATTTCCGAGTGGGGCCACAACTTCCGTCCGGACTATCTGAAGCTTCCGGACTACCAGCGCCAGTTCAAGATCCCACAAGCGCTGCTGCTGACGGCTACGGCCACGCCCAAGGTAATTACCGATATGCAGGCCAAGTTCGCCATTGCGCCGCAGGATGTGATTACCACGGGCTTTTACCGGCCCAACCTCAACTTGTTGGTAGAACCGGTGAGCGGCGCGGACAAACGCCGGCGTCTCGTGCAATGGATGAGCGAGCGGGCCAATCAGCCGAGCATCGTCTACGTCACCCTGCAAAAAACCGCCGAGCAGATCGCCGAGCACCTGAACCGTAACGGCATCCAGGCCGAGGCGTATCACGCCGGTTTGCCCCATGATAAACGCGAGGGCATCCAGCAGCGTTTCATGGGCGGGCGCTCCAATTGCATCGTCGCCACCATCGCGTTTGGCATGGGCATCGACAAAAGTGATATCCGCAATGTGGTGCACTTCGACCTGCCCAAATCCATCGAAAATTACAGCCAGGAAATCGGCCGCGCCGGGCGCGATGGCCAGCCTTCGGACTGCCTGGTGCTGGCCAATCGCGACAGCCTCAATGTGCTGGAAAACTTCGTGTACGGTGATACGCCGGAGCAGGAAGGTATCCGTCGAGTGCTGGAAGAGGTGCAGGCCGCGCGAGACGAGGGCCAATGGGAGTTTTTACTCAGGTCTTTATCGGACCACAGTAACATTCGCGAGCTGCCGTTGAAGACGCTGCTGGTGCAGTTGGAGCTCAAGGGCGTGATCGCGCCGCGCTACGCGTTTTATGCCGAGTACCGTTTCAAGTACCTGATCGAACCCGAGGCCTTGCTGGCCCGGTTTTCCGGGGAGCGGCAACAGTTTGTCGCGGCGATCATCCAGGTGTGCAAGCGCGCGAAAACCTGGGCGACAGTGGATTTCGACGCGCTCTACCAGCAGCACAACGCCGAGCGCAGTCGTGTGGTGAAAGCGTTGGATTACTTCCAGGAACAGGGCCTGATCGAATTGGAGAGCAAGCAGATGACCGAGGTCTACAGCTTGCTGAACACCGATTTCGACCCACAGGTACTGAGCGCCGAGTTATACACAGGCTTCAAGCAGCACGAGGTGACAGAAGTGGCGCGGATTCACGCCATGCTTGATCTGTTCGCCACCGAGCAGTGCCTGGGGCAACGCCTGGCGCGCTATTTTGGCGACGAAGATGTACCTGAGCGTTGCGGGCATTGCTCGGTGTGCCACGGGCACGTCGCCCATCTACCGCCGCCGCCGCGCCTGCCGCCGCTTGTGGATAAAAACTTTATGGGGCTGTGCGGTGATTTTATCCACAGGCATCATGAGCACACCGGCCAATTGCCGGGTGCGGAACGGCTGACGCGCTTTCTGAGTGGGATCAGCGTGCCGTTGTTCACCAAGTTGAAGGCGCGGGGCATTCCCGGTTTCGCTGCGCTGGAGGACTACCCCTACGCCGAGGTTCGTGAGTGGGCCGAAGCCCATTTGAATGACCTGTAAACTCCTTCTAACGAGAGGTGCCCATGCCTGACTCAGTGCCCCAACGTGCCGATTACGCACACTTCCAGCCGATCATTACGCGCTGGCACGACAATGACGTGTACGGCCATGTGAATAACGTCACCTACTACAGTTTTTTCGACACGGCAGTGAATACCTACTTGATCGAACAGGGCGGTCTGGATATTCATGACGGGGAAGTGGTCGGGTTTGTAGTCAGTTCGGCGTGCGATTACTTTGCGTCGATCGCTTTCCCAGAGCACATTGATATCGGCCTGCGAGTGGGCAAGTTGGGCAATAGCTCAGTGCAATACGAGTTGGCGGTATTCAAGGCAGGCGAGCAGGAAGCCTGTGCGGCGGGGCGTTTTGTGCATGTGTTTGTCGAACGGGGCACGAACCAGCCGGTGACGATTCCGGGGAGGTTGCGTGAGGCGTTGCAGCGGTTGGTGGTCTGACTCGTTCAGACAAACGCCGCAAAACCAAACGTGGGAGAGGGCTTGCCCTAACGCCATTCAGTTAAGCGAAAGTGGTCCACTGTAGGAGCGAGCTTGCTCGCGAAAAACGTCTAGGCAACGCGTTCATTCTGAATAAACGCGGAGGCCCAGAGTTCTTCGCGAGCAAGCTCGCTCCTACAAAAAGCCTTAACTGACGGCATTAAGGCTTGCCCCCTCCCACATTGATTTGCAGTGTTCTTAAAGCTTAGCGGTGACGGTAGTGATGTTTGTTCTTGCGATGCCCATAGGCATGACCGCGGCCAGGGTGGCCATCGCGGTAGTAGCGACGGTCGTCGCGGCCACGGTAACGACGGTCATCGTCATCGCTCTTGTTGCCCATGTAGTTGCCCAGCGCGCCACCTGCGCCACCGCCGGCGGCTGAGCCGATCAGTGCGCCGGTGCTGCCGCCGACACTGCGGCCTACCACGTTGCCGCCGGCGGCGCCCAGTGCACCGCCAATGGCGGCTTCGCCACGGCTGCGCTTGTCGGCGCCGACTGCGCTACCGCCCGCGCCACCTAGCGCTGCGCCGATGGTCGAACCGGTGTTGCCGCCCAACTGCTGGCCGACAACCGAGCCTAGAACCCCGCCCAATGCGCCGCCCACACCGGCTTCGGTGGTGCCACCGGCCATGGCTGCGCCACTGACCAGGCCAAGGGACAACAAGAGAATCGAGGAGAACTTCATTCAGGGAAACCTCAAGGGGATGACGGCGCGATCCTGAGGTTGTATCGAGTCGCTGACAATCGAAATCCGACCGGCGGCAGCAGTTGTATACAATTTGCTAAGTTGCTGTTTTGTATGGGGAACTTAAGTTGTTTTTACGAGTCTTTAGCTACTTGGGAACGGCCGCTTTTATATAAAAAGCGGCCTTTTTTTGTGCCTGCAGAATGTGTAGTGATCGTGCGGGCTTCTTTGCCAAAGCGGCAGTTCAAACAAACCCGTGTCAGGCCGAGCGCGCCATGATCAACCCATTATCGCTCGCCGCCTCCAAACGAATCGCCACAAACTTCGACGTCGGCGTATGGCTACCGTCGCCCGTGCTTTCCAATGGCACCAGAGGGTTCACTTCCGGATAGTAAGCAGCGGCCTGCCCGGCCGGAATATCGAACGCCAGTAGGGTGAAGCCCTTGACGCGCCGCTCTCGGCCGTCTTCCCACAGCGAAATGATGTCCGCCTTCTGCCCCGGCTTGAAGCCCAGGCGGATGATGTCGGCTTCGTTAACGAACAGCACATCCCGTTGGCCTTTGACGCCGCGATAACGGTCGTCTAGCCCATAGATAGTGGTGTTGTACTGATCGTGGGAACGCATCGACTGCATGATCAGGTCCGGCACACGCCCTGTGGCGTGGGTGCGTTCGTGAATCAGGTCTTTGGGCAGGACGTTCGGTCGGAAGTTGGCGCGGCCCGATGGGGTGTTCCAGCGGCGTGCGCCGGCGGAGTTGCCCAAGTAGAAACCGCCCGGGTTTTTGAGCTTCTCGTTGAAGTCCTTGAAGCCTGGAATGGTGTCGGCGATCAGGTCGCGAATGCGTCCGTAGTCAGCCACCAGCCAATTCCAATCCACCGGTTTGCTGCCCAGGGTCGCGGCGGCAATGCCCGCCACAATCGCGGGCTCCGATTTCATCAGCTTCGACAGCGGCTGCAATTGGCCGTTGGAGTCGTGGACCATGCTGAACGAGTCTTCCACAGTCACCGCTTGCGGGCCCTCGGCCTGGATGTCGATGTCGGTACGGCCCAGGCATGGAAGGATCAGCGCGTCTTTGCCGTGCATCAGATGGCTGCGGTTGAGCTTGGTGCTGATCTGTACAGTCAGGTCGCAGTTACGCAATGCTTCGAACGTGCGGGTGCTGTCCGGCGTGGCCTGGGCGAAGTTGCCGCCAAGGCCGATAAACACCTTGGCGCGGCCTTCAAGCATCGCGTGGATGGCTTCGACCACGTTGTGGCCATTGGTGCGCGGCACCTGGAACTGGAAGCGGCGCTCCAGTGAGTCGAGGAATGCCACCGGTGGGCGTTCGTTGATGCCCATGGTGCGGTCGCCCTGCACGTTGCTGTGACCGCGCACCGGGCACAGGCCGGCACCTGGGCGGCCGATATTGCCGCGCAGCAACATCAGATTGGCGATTTCCTGGATGGTCGGCACCGAGTGACGGTGTTGGGTGATGCCCATCGCCCAGCACATGATCACGTTCTTGCCTTTGGCATACATGCGCGCGGCTTGCTCGATCTCCACCAGTGTCAGGCCGGACTGCTCGACGATTTCCTCCCACGAGGTGTCGTCGATCTGGCCCAGATAGTCCAGCACGGTGATGGTGTGTTCGTTGAGAAAGTCGTGATCGAACACTGCTTCCTTGCCTTCGGCCAAGGCTTGACGCTCCCACAGCAGCAGGAACTTGGCCATGCCGCGCAGGATGGCCATGTCGCCGCCCAGCGCCGGGCGGAAGTAGGCGGTGTTGGTTGGCTTGTCGCCGTTGGTGAGCATTTCCAGCGGATGTTGCGGGTGCTGGAAGCGTTCCAGGCCACGTTCTTTCAGGGGGTTGATACACACCACCTGAGCGCCGCGCTTCACCGCTTCGCGCAGCGGCTCGAGCATGCGTGGGTGGTTGGTGCCGGGGTTCTGGCCCCAGACGAAAATTGCGTCGGCATGTTCGAAGTCATCAAAGGTCACCGTGCCTTTGCCCACGCCCACACTCTGGGCCAGGGCGACGCCGCTGGCTTCGTGGCACATGTTCGAGCAATCCGGGAAATTGTTGGTGCCGTAGGCGCGCACAAACAGCTGGTACAGGTAGGCGGCTTCGTTGCTGGCGCGACCCGAGGTGTAGAACTCGGCCATGTCCGGGCTGGGCAGGGCATTGAGGTGCTTGCCGACCAGGTCGAACGCGGCGTCCCAACTGATGGGCTGGTAGCGGTCGGTCGCGGCGTCGTAGCGCATAGGCTCGGTGAGACGCCCTTGGTACTCCAGCCAGTAATCGCTTTGTTCCAGCAGCGCGGTCACGCTGTGTTTGGCGAAGAATGCGGCGTCCACGCGGCGCTTGGTGGCTTCCCAGTTGACCGCCTTGGCGCCGTTTTCGCAGAACTTGACCATGCCACTTTCCGGCGAGTCGCCCCAGGCACAGCCCGGGCAGTCGAAGCCGCCGTTCTGGTTGGTCTTGAGCATCATGCGCAGGTTTTTCAGCGCGTTGTCGCTGGTCAGCCAGGCGTGCGCCACGCTGATCAATGCACCCCAGCCGCCTGCCGGGCCTTTATAGGGCTTGTAGCGTGGGGTTGGGGTTTGGTCGGCTTGGTGGTGAAGGCTCATGGCTGGTACTCCATCGCTGGGCTGTAAACCCGCGGCGCGCTTTTCTGCGGCAGGTGGATGAGATTGAGGTTATGCCGGCGCGCCCATTGCAGGGCAAGGCCGGTGGGCGACGACAGGCTGACCAGGGTCTGGATGCCCGCGCGCAGGACTTTCTGGATCAATTCGAGGCTGCATCGGCTGGTGACAATTGCCAGGCCACCGTCGGTCGGAATCTGTTGGCGGATCAGTGCGCCAATCAATTTATCCAGGGCGTTATGCCGGCCGATGTCTTCGCGGCCCATCAGCAATTCGCCCTGGTTGTTCATAAATATGGCTGCGTGCACCGCGCCGCTGTGTTGGCCCAAGGGCTGGAAGGCGCTGATGCGCTGGCGCAGCCCATCAAGCCATGCGGCGGGTGGCAAGGGTGCGCCGGGCAGCACCTGCAGGTCGGGCAAGGCCTGCTCCACGGCTTCGACGCCGCACAGCCCGCAGCCGCTGGTGCCCGCTAATTGGCGGCGCTGCTGCTTGAGGTTCCAGAACGCCCGGCTGGAAATCTGTACCTGGGCATACTGAGCAGAGCCCGAGCCGCTGAGCTTCAGGTCATAGATGTCGCTGACGTCGGTGATAATGCCGCTGCCAAGGCTGAAGCCGACAATGAAGTCTTCCAGGTCGGTGGGCGTCACCAGCATGACGGCCTGGCTGATGTCGTTATAGGCAATCGCCAACGCCACCTCTTCGGCCAGTGCAGTACTGCCGACGTCTGTGAGTTCGAGATTGCTGTACTCATAGCTCTGGCTGGCGGCGGGCGCGGGCGTTTCAAGGGCGGGCGCCGCGCAGGTTGGGCGCTTGGCGTTCATGAGGCAATTACCACCGACGGATTGATCAGTGTTCAGACTAGGCGCGACAAAGGGTCGCGTCTAATTGCCAGTATTGATGTAGTGATAGACGGCGTCGATCAAGGCTCGGTTTTGCGCGGTTGTCTGCTCGCCGTCGCAGGCTCTGGAACCCAAAACCTTGGGACTGGTCTAGTCTTGGGCATCAGGAACTTAAACCCAAGGAGAGCGCACTATGAGTATTTTCAGCTTTATCAAAGAAGCCGGCGAAAAGATCGTCGACCTGTTGACGCCGGGTAATGCGAACGCGAGTGAGCAGTTGAAGGAGCATGTGAGCAAGGTGGGCCTGGGTAATCCAAACGTGCAAACCACGGTGGATGGCGACAAGGTCACCGTGACCGGTGAAGTGGCCACCCAGGAAGAGAAAGAAAAGATCCTGCTGGCACTGGGCAACATCGCCGGCGTGGCGAGCGTGGATGATCAGATCACCGTCACTGGCCCTGCGGTTACCGCTGCGCGTTTCGTCGTGGTGAAAAAGGGCGATACCCTCAGCGCGATTTCCCTGGCTGTGTACGGTAACGCCAACCAGTACAACAAGATTTTCGAGGCCAACAAGCCGCTGTTGTCGCACCCGGACAAAATCTACCCAGGCCAGACCCTGCGTATTCCTGAGTAATACGCACAACAACCCTGTGGGAGGGGGCTTGCCCCCGATGGCAGTGTGTCAGTCACTGGATGTGTTTCTGATATACCGCTATCGGGAGCAAGCCCCCTCCCACATGGGTTCAGAGTCCGGCTATTAGATCGCGGTAGTCCTCGACAGCCGCGAATTCAGCTGTGTCCTTCGGCCCCTTCTTGCTGTCCGGCTCTTTCACCGCCAGCAAATGCCCCACACCGAACTCCCTGGCGCTGCGCAGGATCGGCAGGGTGTCGTCGATAAACAGGCTACGGGCCGGGTCGAACTGGATATCAGCGTGCAGCGCTTCCCAGAACTGTTGGTTTTCCTTGGGAAAACCGTAATCGTGGGAGCTGATCAGTTGCTCGAAGTACGGCGCCAGCTCAATGCGCTCCAACTTCAATGACAACGAATCGCGGTGAGCATTGGTGATCAGGATCACGCGTTTGCCGGCCTGTTTGATCGCCGCCAGAAATGTATCGGCGTCCGGGCGCAGGGCGATCAGGTGGGCGGTTTCAAGCTTGAGTTCGCGCACTGGGATCTTCAGTTCGGCGCTCCAGAAATCCAGGCAATACCATTGCAACTGTCCGGCGTTACGCTCGAACAGGGGCTGCAGTTCCATTTCGGCCATGGCCCGGCTTACGCCATGCAGTTCGGCATAGCGCTGGGGCAGGTGCTCCATCCAGAAATGGTTGTCGTAGTGCAGGTCGAGCAAGGTGCCGTCCATGTCCAGCAGGACGGTATCGATGGCGTGCCAGGGCAAAGAGGGCATGGGGCGTTCTCATGTAAGTAAAGATATCCGACACAGACAATCGGAAAAGCCACGGTATAGTAACCCGATCACGCCAAGGAGCCGTTCATGCGCCAGAAACCCACCGTCCTCGCCCGCGAAATAGTCGCCAGTAGCCGTTTGTTCCGCGTGGAGGAAGTGCAATTGCGCTTTTCCAATGGCGTTGAACGGACCTACGAGCGCCTGGTGGGCCGTGGTGTCGGTTACGGCGCAGTGATGATCGTCGCGATGATCGACGAAGACCATGCCTTGCTGGTGGAAGAGTACTGCGGTGGCACCGACGAGTATGAGTTGTCCTTGCCTAAAGGCTTGATCGAGCCCGGCGAGGATGTGCTGGCGGCGGCTGACCGCGAACTCAAGGAAGAGGCCGGCTATGGCGCACGCCAGTTGGAACACATTACTGAGCTTTCGCTGTCACCCGGCTACATGAGCCAGAAAATCCAGGTGGTGCTGGCCACCGAGCTTTATGAAGAGCGCCTGGAAGGCGATGAGCCCGAGCCCATGCGCGTGGAGCGGGTCAACCTGCGTGAGCTGTCGGCACTGGCGCAAAACGAGCAGTTCAGTGAGGGCCGGGCACTTGCCGCGCTGTACCTGGTGCGAGACCTGCTGACCCAGCGTGGAGTGTTTACCTTATGAGCGAACTGTTTCTGGGCCACCCCTTTATCGCCCCCGTCATCGAACTGGCTCGCCAGGCCGGTGAAGCCATCCTGCCGTACTGGCGTGCCGACGTCGCGGTTACCTCCAAAGCGGATGATTCGCCGGTGACGGCCGCCGACCTGGCTGCGCACCACCTGATTCTCGCTGGCCTCACTGCGCTGGACCCAAGCATTCCGGTGCTGTCCGAAGAAGACGCCGATATCGACCAGAGCGTGCGCGCCGGTTGGCAGCGTTGGTGGCTGGTGGACCCGTTGGATGGGACCAAGGAATTCATTGGTGGCAGTGAAGAATTCACGGTCAATATCGCCTTGATCGAACAAGGCCGCGTGGTGTTCGGCGTGGTGTCGATGCCCACCAGTGGTCGTTGCTACTTCGGCGGCGCGGGCCTGGGGGCTTGGCGTTCGGATGTGAATGCCGCGCCCAGGCAGATCCAGGTGCGCCAGGCTCCGGCCGCGGGTGAAGCCTTTACCGTGGTTGCCAGCCGCCGTCATACCAGCCCGGAGCAGGAGCGTTTGCTGGAGGGGCTGAGCCAAGGCTTGGGGGAGCTGAAACTGGCGAATATCGGCAGCTCGTTGAAGTTCTGCCTGTTGGCCGAGGGCAGTGCCGACTGCTATCCGCGCCTGGCGCCGACCTCGCAGTGGGACACTGCGGCGGCGCAAGGCGTGCTGGAAGGGGCGGGGGGCGAAGTGCTGGAGTTGAATGGCAAGCCGTTCAGCTACCCGGCGCGGGAATCGTTGTTGAACCCGTTTTTCCTGGCGCTGCCGGCCAAGGCGGCGTGGCGTGAGCGCCTGTTGACCCTGGCCAGATCCTGAAGCCGCAACAGATCAAACTGTGGGAGGGGGCTTGCTCCCGATAATGGAATGTCAGTCACTGAATGTGCTGCTGATACACCGCTATCGGGAGCAAGCCCCCTCCCACATTTTAGCGGTGCAGGACGTACTGACCAGTGAAGGCTACTGCTCTTTCGTCACTGCCCTCATTCACAATCCACGTCTCCAGCGTCAACCGCGCTCGCCCATAACGCTTGTACGTTGCGACAAAGCGCTTCCACACTTTCTCCTCCGGCGCCGCGCAAATCACCGTCGCGTCCTGCGTCACCGGCAACGGATAGCTGATCTGCCCTTCCTGAATCACGATATGCCCGTCTTCGATGCCCTCTTCGCGTAGTTTCAGGTGCAACCAACCCCAACCCGCCAGCACGGCGCCGCAGTAGAGGCTGCCACCAAACATGGTGCTCTTGTGGTTGATATTGGCTTGCAAGGGTAAATGCAGTTGCAGTTGGCCGTGTTGCCAGTCGAGCACCTTGAGGCCCATTTCCCGGGTGAGAGGGATGTCGTGGTGGAGGATGGATTCCAGGTAACGGCTGTCGCGGCTCATGGCGGTCTCTTGGCGGGTGGGCAGGGTCATTCGTCGTCTGCGCTGTGGCTGGCGCTGTCGGCGAAGTTCAGGCCATGCTTGCGCAGTTTGTCGTGCAGGGTTTTACGGGGCACGCCGAGGGCTTCGGCGAGGCTGCGCATGGAGCTGTGGGGGCGGGTCAGTTCGGCGGCGATCAGGCTTTTTTCGAATTGTTCGACCTGCTCGCTCAAGCCGCCGGGCGTGGAGGTCAGTGTGCTGGCGGAGGGATTGTCCTGCGTACTGTCCAAGGCCAGTTCAAGGCCCAGGGCAAAGCGTTCGGCGGCGTTTTGCAGCTCGCGTACGTTACCTGGCCAACTGTGGCGCAACAGCAGCGCGCGCTGGCCCGGTTGCAGCTCATGCAAGGGCAGGCCGTGGCGGCTGCTGGCTTCGTCGGCGAAGTGCTGGAACAGCATCAGCGCATCTTCACCACGCTCGCGCAGTGGCGGAATGCGCAGCGGCGCGACATTCAGGCGGTAATACAAGTCGGCCCGGAAGCGGCCCTGGTCGGCCGCCTGGCGTAGGTCTTCCTTGGTGGCGGCGATGATGCGGATATCCAGTGCAATCAACTGGTTGCCGCCCAGCCGCTCCACGACGCGCTCCTGCAGCAGGCGCAACAGCTTGACCTGTACATCCAGGCTCATGCTTTCGATTTCATCGAGGAACAGCGTGCCGCCATTGGCGAATTCGAACTTGCCGATGCGGCGCTTCTGCGCGCCGGTAAACGCGCCCGGTTCATGGCCGAACAGCTCGCTTTCCACCACCGATTCGGCCAGGGCCCCGGCGTTGATCGCCACGAACGGACCGCTGCGGCGGCTCGACAGATCGTGCAAGGCGCGGGCGACTACTTCTTTGCCGGCGCCGGTTTCGCCAAGGATCAGCACATCGGCCTTGGTCGCCGCCAGTGCGCCGATTTGCTCGCGCAGGCGCAGCATCTGCGGCGAATGCCCCACCAGGCGCGTGCTCAGTTGCTGCCGATCGCTGAGGGCCAGGCGCAGACTGCGGTTGTCCAGCACCAGTCGGCGCAGGGCCAGTGCGCGGCGCACGCTGTCGAGCAAGGCGTCGCTGGCGAAGGGCTTTTCGAGGAAGTCATAGGCGCCGGCACGCATGGCCTGCACCGCCAGCGGCACGTCACCGTGGCCGGTGATCAGCAGCACGGGCAGGTCCGGGTCCTGGCCGTGCAGTTCGGCGAGCAGTTCCAGGCCGTCCATGCCGGGCATGCGGATATCGCTGACCACGACGCCCGACCAGTCCCGCGACAAGCGCGCGGTGAGGCCGCTGGCTTCGCCCAGGGGCAGCACTTTCAGCCCGGCCAGGTCCAGGGTCTGGCACAGCGCCTGACGCAAATGGGGATCGTCATCGATCAGCACCACCTGAATCTGGTTATCGATACTCATACACTGCGGTCCTCGGACGGTTGCAGACTGACGCCCGGCGAGCCGGCACGCAATTTCAAGGTTAACAGCGCGCCGCCTTCCTTGTGGTTGGCGAACAGCAGTTCGCCGCCGAAGGCACGCATCAGGGTGTCACAGATGGCGAGGCCCAGGCCCAGGCCCTGGGTGCGCGTCTTGGTGGTGTAGAACGGCTCGCTGGCGCGGCCCAACGCTTCCATGCAAAAGCCCGGGCCGTTGTCGCGAATGTACAGGTTGACGCCCTGGTCAGTGGTTTGGGCGCTCAGCCACAGTTTGCGTGGCGGGCCTTTTTCGGTAAGGGCGTCCAGGGCATTGGCCAGCAAGTTGCCCAGCACCTGGCGCAGACGGGTTTCACCGGCTTGTACCCATAAGGTCGCTTCGGGTAAGTCGCGGATCAATTCCACTTCCATCGAGCGCCGCCGTTTGGCCAGCAAGGCCAGGGCATCGTCCAGCGCGGGTTGCAGCGCCACGCTTTCCGGCGCGTGGCGGTCACGGCGGGCGAACGCGCGCAAGTGGGCGATGATCGACGCCATGCGCCCGGTCAGTTCGCTGATCAACTTGAGGTTGCCGCGCGCATCGGCGGTGCGTTCATGGTCGAGCAGGATTTCCGCGTTTTCCGCGTAGCTGCGAATCGCTGCCAGGGGTTGATTCAGTTCATGGCTGATACTGGCCGACATGGTGCCCAGCGCCGAGAGTTTACCGGCCTGCACCAGGTCATCCTGAGCACGTACCAGTTCCTGCTGGGCGTGTTCGCGCTCCAGCACTTCCTGTTTCAGGCGCCGGTTCAGGCCTTCCAGGTCGCTGGTGCGCTCGGCCACGCGCATTTCCAGCTCGCGGCGGGCCTTGGCTTCGAAGGCGATACGCTCCAGGTAATGCCGGCGGCGCTGCATCATCAAGCCGAGCAGCAGCATCAGCACCAGCAAGGTCGCGCCGCCTACGGCCACCACGGTACGCACCGGGCGGTTGATCAAGGATTGGGGGGCGAGGATTTCCACATTCCAGCCGGTCTCGGCGATGGCGGTGGATTGGCGCAGCCAGGCGCTGCTGCTGAGGTTCAGCGGCTGAGGATCACGGGTGGGATAAGGCTGGATGGCAATAATGGCCTGGCGCTCTGCGGCGGTCAGCGGCCGGGTGGCGCGGAACCGCCATTGCGGGCGCGAGGTGAGGATTACCACGCCGTTGTGGTCGGTCACCAGGAGTTGTTCCGGGGTGTTGCCCCACAAGCTCTCGGTGTGGTCCAGATCCACCTTGACCACCAGCACGCCAATGATGTTCTCGCCATCGCGTACGGCGGCGGCGAAGAAGTAACCGCGCTTGGCCGAGGTGGTGCCTAGCCCGAAAAAGCGCCCCAGGCGCCCGGCCATGGCTTCGCTGAAATAGGGGCGAAAGGAAAAGTTGCGCCCGACGAAGCTGTCTTGTTTGTCCCAATTGGACGCGGCGAGAGTCTTGCCGGTGGTGTCCATCAGGTACATCACCTCCACCCCGGCCTGGGCGGCGACGTCCTTGAGCAGCGAGTTGGCGTTGACCAGGTTGGTGCTGACGTGAGGCGCATCCAGCGCGGTGCGCAGGGCCGGCAGGTCACCGAGGATCTGCGGCAGCACTTCATAGCGGTGCAGAGTGCCTAACAGGTTGGCGACGTACAGGTCGAGGGTCTGACGGTTCTGCCCGGCCAGCTCGCTGCGGTAGTAGCGCTCGGCCAAGTGTTCCAGCGGCCAGAGCAGCGGCGCCAGGCACAGCGCCAACAGGGCGAGGCTGCGCCAGCGGGGTCTTCGCGGAAGGGGTGGGGTCATGGGAATCGTGCGCCTGTGGGTACAGGCGCATTATGCCTAGTGCTGCCCGGCAAGACACTCGTGCAATGCGTCTTGCCATTGCGGCTGGCTGACTTGCCATTGCTGTTGCAGACGGCTGCAATCCAGGCGCGAATTCAGCGGGCGCAGGGCGGGTGTCGGATAGGCGCTGGACGGGATCGCTTCCAGTTCGGCGCAGGCTTTGCCCGCAGCGCGAAGGGCTTGGCCAATGGCCTCGGCAAAGCCGAACCACGACGTCTCACCCTGGGCCGTGAGGTGGTAAACCCCCCAATCCCCGGCGTCACCGGCTTGCCAGCGCTCAATCAACGCACGCGTACTGTTGGCGATGGTCCCGGCCCAGGTTGGCGCGCCGATCTGGTCGGCGACGATGCGCATCTGCGGCTTCTCCTGCAGCAGACGCTGCATGGTCAGCAGGAAATTCTTGCCGTGGCTCGAATACACCCAACTGGTGCGCAGAATCAGGTACTTCCCGCCCACGGCCGCAATCGCCTGCTCGCCCGCCAGCTTGCTCTGGCCGTAGACGCCCAGTGGGTTGGGTGAGTCGCTTTCGGTGTAAGGGGCCGGCTTGCTGCCGTCGAACACGTAGTCGGTCGAGTAGTGAATCAGCGGGATGCCAAGGGCCTTGGCTTCTTCGGCGAGGATGCCGGGGGCGATGGCGTTGATGGCGAAGGCTGCTTCCGGCTCGCTTTCGGCCTGATCGACCGCCGTGTGGGCGGCGGCGTTGATGATCAGGCTTGGGCGGTGGGCGCGCACCTGCTCACGGATGAGCGGTGCGTTGGCAAGGTCCAGTTGGTCACGACCCAGCACGATGAGTTCGCCCAGGCCTTGGAGCCGCTGTTGCAGCTCCTGGGAGACTTGGCCGTGTTGGCCGGTGATCAGTATTTTCAGGGGGGCTATCATGGGAACAGGTCCGCAACTTTCAGGCTTTTACCGGTTTGATCCTTGGCGGACAGGGTCGGTGGGCCATTGAGTTGCCAATTGATATTGAGGTCCGGGTCGTCCCAGCGAATGCACCGCTCGGCAGACGGCGTGTAGTAATCTGTCGTCTTGTAGAGGAATTCGGCGTAATCGCTCAGCACAACGAACCCATGGGCGAAACCGGGTGGAATCCACAGTTGACGATTGTTCTCGGCAGACAGGCGCACGCTGGTCCATTGACCGAAATGAGGAGAGCTGCGGCGGATGTCCACCGCCACATCCAATACTTCCCCGGCCGTCACCCGCACCAGTTTCCCCTGGGCGTGTTCTATCTGGTAGTGCAAGCCGCGCAGCACGCCTTTCAACGAGCGTGAGTGGTTGTCCTGCACGAATTGAAGTTTCAATCCGCTGGCGTTTTCAAATTCGCGAGCGTTGAAACTCTCATAAAAAAAGCCGCGGTCATCGCCAAAAACCTTTGGTTCGATGACCAATACACCAGGCAGCTCAGTGGCGCTCACATTCATTTAGGGTTCCCGGCCAGAGTGTACAGATACTGACCATAGCCAGTTTTGCCGAAATATTTCGCACGTTCCAGCAGATAGTCACGATCAATCCAGCCGTTCTCGTAGGCAATCTCTTCCAGGCAGGCTACTTTCAGGCCCTGGCGGTGCTCGATGGTCTGCACATAGGTCGACGCTTCCAGCAAGCTGTCGTGGGTGCCGGTATCAAGCCAGGCGAAACCACGACCGAAACGCTCAACGTGCAGGTCGCCGCGCTTGAGGTAGGCGTTGTTGACGTCGGTGATCTCCAGCTCGCCGCGTGGCGAAGGCTGGACGGCCTTGGCGATCTTGATCACGTCGTTGTCATAGAAATACAGGCCGGTCACCGCATAGCTGGATTTAGGCTTCGCCGGTTTTTCCTCGATCGACAGGGCACGGCCTTCTTGGTCGAAATCGATCACGCCGAAACGCTCCGGGTCTTTCACCCAGTAGCCGAACACCGTGGCGCCCGACGGGCGTTGGGCAGCGTGGCGCAATTGGTCACCGAAATGCTGGCCATGGAAGATGTTGTCGCCCAGGATCAGGCACACCGGGTCATCCCCGATGAATTCCTCGCCAATGATGAACGCTTGTGCCAAGCCGTCCGGCGAAGGCTGCTCCGCATAGCTGAAACGCACGCCGAACTGGCTGCCATCGCCCAACAGGTTGCGGTATTGCGGCAGGTCCACGGGCGTGGAGATCACCAGGATGTCCTTGATCCCCGCCAGCATCAGCACCGAGATCGGGTAATAGATCATCGGCTTGTCATACACCGGCAACAGTTGCTTGGACACGCCCAGGGTGATGGGGTGCAAACGGGTGCCGGAACCGCCGGCCAATACAATTCCCTTCATCATGCGATCAGATCCTTTACGTCAGTATTGCCGAGTCGTTCACCTTGATAACTGCCATCCTGGACCCTGCGGCACCATTCCAGGTTATCGAGGTACCACTGCACGGTTTTGCGCAGGCCGGTTTCAAAGGTTTCTTCCGGGACCCAGCCCAGTTCGCGCTCGATCTTGCTGGCGTCGATCGCGTACCGCTGGTCGTGGCCCGGACGATCCTTGACGAAAGTGATCAGGTCGGTGAACTTTTCCACCCCGGCTGGACGCTGTGGCGCCAGCTCTTCCAACAGGGCGCAGATGCCGCGAACTACGTCGATGTTCTTCTGTTCGTTGTGGCCACCGATGTTGTAGGTCTCGCCCACCACCCCAGTAGTCACTACCTTGAGCAGCGCACGGGCGTGGTCTTCGACGAACAGCCAGTCGCGCACTTGCAAGCCATCGCCATAGACCGGCAACGGCTTGCCGGCCAGGGCGTTGAGGATAACCAGAGGGATCAACTTTTCTGGGAAGTGGAACGGCCCATAGTTGTTTGAGCAGTTGGTCAACAGCACCGGCAAGCCGTAGGTACGCTGCCAGGCGCGGACCAGATGGTCGGAGGCTGCCTTGCTCGCAGAGTACGGCGAGCTGGGGGCGTAGGGCGTGGTTTCGGTGAAGAGATCGTCCACACCGTGCAGGTCCCCATACACCTCGTCAGTGGAGATGTGGTGGAAGCGGAATGCGCTTTTAGCCGGTTCTGCCAGCGTCTGCCAGTACGCCCGGGTGGCTTCCAGCAGGCTGTAGGTACCGACAATGTTGGTCTGGATAAAATCCGACGGGCCGTCGATGGAACGGTCCACATGGGACTCGGCCGCCAAATGCATGATCGCTTCGGGCTTGAAGCGCGCCAGCACCGCGCTGACGGTGGCCTGGTCGATGATATCGGCCTGGACGAACTCATAGCGGCTGTTGGACGCAATGCTGGCCAGCGACTCAAGGTTGCCGGCGTAAGTGAGTTTGTCCAGGTTGAGCACTTCATGCTCGGTGTGCTGGATCAGATGCCGGATCAGGGCCGAGCCAATAAATCCGGCACCGCCGGTGATGAGAATACGCATGTCGAGGGCCTTTTCCTTAGACGGACATTAAGCGAAAGAAGCATAGCTTGAGTTGTGAATCGGGCGGGCGCAAGTGCGGCGAGCACGAGGGGTTGATTAACGCCCCGGAACAATGGCGATATAGACGCCTGATAAAACCGAGGTCGTCACAATGTTGCTTGCCACATTGATCCATCGTGCCAGTTTGCCTTGCCCCCAGTTGAGCCTTGAGCAGGCGGCCCATTTGCTTGAGCAGCGTTACGGCCTCAGGGGCACATTGCAGTCATTGGGCAGCCAACAAGACCTTAACTACAGGATCGACAGCGCCTTGGGCCGCTTTGTTCTGAAAATCTGCCGGGGTGACTACGCCGCAATCGAGCTACTGGCCCAGCATGCAGCCCTCAACGAGCTGCAGGCCCACGTAAAGGTGCGCGTGCCCAAGGTCATCAAGGCCCTCAATGGCGACGAACTGCTGAGCGTCACCGTCGATGGGCAAACCCTGCACCTGCGGCTACTGGACTACATCGACGGCCAGCCGCTGACCGATTTGCCTCACCTGGGCCGCGATGTGATCGCAGGGTTCGGCGACCTGTGCGGGCGAATGAGCCTGGCACTGTCAACGTTCACCCATCCCGGCCTGGACCGCACCCTGCAATGGGACCCACGCCACGCGCAGGAGCTGATTACCCATCTGCTGGCGACCTTGCCCGAGCTTCCCCATCGCACTGCACTGGAGCAGCTCACCGGGCAGATCGAAGCGCATATCCGGCCTCTGGCTGCACACCTGCCCTGGCAGGCCGTGCACATGGACATCACCGATGACAACGTGGTCTGGCAGCGCGATGCGCAGCGGTATTGGCAGGTCCAGGGGGTGATCGATTTCGGCGACCTGGTGCACACCTGGCGCATCGCTGACCTGTCGGTGACGTGCGCTGCGCTGCTGCATCACGCTGAGGGCGACCCGTTTGCCATCCTGCCGGCGATCCAAGCCTGTCATGCGATCACGCCGTTGCAGCATGAAGAGTTGCGCGCGCTGTGGCCGTTGATCGTCGCCCGCGCGGCGGTGTTGGTGTTGAGCAGTGAGCAGCAGCGACGTCTGGACCCTGATAACGCCTACCTGTTGAAGAACGCCGAGCACGAGTGGGAAATTTTCCATGTCGCCACGTCGGTGCCGTTCGAACTGATGGAAGCGGCGATCCTGAACAGCGTCGGCGAGGCGTTGCCTGCCTTGTCCAGCCAGGACTTTGCCCCCTTGCTGCCGGGGCTGGTCGGGCGGGAGTTCGCGCTGATCGACCTGGGCGTGCTCAGCCCGCATTTCGAGGCGGGCAATTGGGAGACGCCGGGCATGGATCGGCGGCTGCTGAATGAAGCCGCTGCGGTGCATGGGCTGGCAGCCAGCCGTTATGGGCAATATCGCTTGTCGCGCACCCGCCCGGACAGTGCTGGGGAACCGGACACCTTCGCTCTTCATGTCGAATTAAGCCTGCCCCATGGCACAGTGCTTGAGGCACCTTTCGCCGGGACACTGCGCGAGGGCGCCGACGGCTTGCTGTGTGTGTACGAAGAGCGCCTGAATCTGCGCGTATGGGGCGTGACAACGCGGCTCAAAGCCGGTGCGCAGGTGGTGAAGGGGCAAATACTCGGTGAAGTCCACGGGCCGTTGATCGTGCAGCTGTGTCGTGCCGATCTTGCGCCCCCGCTGTTCTGTGCGCCTTCCCGGGCGTCGGCGTGGCGGGCGCTGTGCCCGTCACCGGCGGCGTTGCTCGGGCTGGCCTGTGATGCCGAACCGGAGCTGGACGCCGAAGCCCTGCTGGCCCGGCGCGAAGCCAGCTTCGCCCGTTCGCAGAAGCATTATTACGTCGACCCGCCCCGTATCGAGCGGGGCTGGCGCAATCACTTGATCGACATGCAGGGCCGCTCCTACCTGGACATGCTCAACAACGTGGCGGTGCTGGGCCACGGCCACCCGCGCATGGCGGCGGTGGCGGCGCGGCAGTGGTCACTGCTCAACACCAATTCACGGTTTCACTACGCGGCGATTGCCGAGTTTTCCGAACGTCTGCTGGCGCTGGCACCGGCGGGCATGGACCGGGTGTTCCTGGTCAACAGCGGCACCGAGGCCAATGACCTGGCGATCCGCCTGGCCTGGGCCTACAGCGGCGGGCGCGACATGCTCAGCGTGCTGGAGGCCTATCACGGCTGGTCGGTGGCGGCGGACGCGGTGTCTACCTCAATTGCCGACAACCCCCAGGCGTTGAGCAGCCGCCCGGACTGGGTGCACCCGGTGACGGCGCCGAATACCTACCGGGGTGAGTTTCGCGGGCCAGACAGTGCGCCTGACTATGTACGAAGCGTGGAGCATAACCTGGCGAAAATCGCCGCTGGCCAACGCCAACTGGCGGGTTTCATCTGCGAAGCGGTGTATGGCAACGCCGGTGGCATTTCGTTGCCGCCCGGCTATTTGCAGCAGGTCTATGGGCTGGTCCGCGCCCAGGGCGGTGTCTGCATTGCCGATGAGGTGCAGGTAGGTTATGGGCGCATGGGGCATTTTTTCTGGGGCTTTGAAGAGCAGGGCGTCGTGCCGGACATCATTACCATGGCCAAGGGGATGGGCAACGGGCAGCCACTGGGCGCGGTGATCACCCGTCGAGAGATTGCCGAAGCCCTGGAGGCCGAGGGCTATTTCTTCTCGTCATCGGGCGGCAGCCCGGTGAGCTGCCGTATCGGCATGGCGGTGCTGGATGTGATGGAAGAGGAAAAGCTGTGGGAAAACGCCCAGGTAGTGGGCGGGTATTTCAAGACACGCCTGCAAGCGTTGATCGAGCCTCACCCGTTAGTCGGTGCGGTACACGGTTCCGGCTTCTATCTGGGCCTCGAGCTGGTACGTGACCGACAAACCCTGGAACCCGCGACGCAAGAGACTGCGCTGTTATGCGACCGTCTGCGCGAACTGGGAATCTTCATGCAGCCGACCGGCGACTACCTGAACATCCTCAAGATCAAGCCGCCGATGGTCACGACCCGGCGCAGTGTGGATTTCTTCGTCGACATGCTGTCGAAGGTGCTGGATGAGCTGTAGTAATTCGATTGTTATCGGCTAAATTACGTGATTTAGCCTAATTATTATTCCTTTTCACTATTAAAACCGATATTTATCCGTTATAAAGTCGGCTTTCACCCCATTCGGAGTCCTCATCGCCATGACCACCCTGCACAGCACACCTCGCGCCGATGGCTTCCATATGCCCGCCGAATGGGCGCCACAGACTCAAACCTGGATGATCTGGCCCGAGCGCCCGGACAACTGGCGGCTCGGCGGCAAACCGGCGCAAGCGGCCCACGTGGCGGTGGCCAAGGCCATCGCACGGTTCGAGCCGGTGACCGTTGCGGTTTCCGCCGGCCAGTATGAAAACGCTCGTAGCCGCCTGGATGTGCCGAATATCCGCGTGGTGGAAATGTCCAGCGACGACGCCTGGGTACGGGACACGGGGCCGACCTTCGTGATCAACGACAGCGGTGAAGTACGCGGGGTGAACTGGGATTTCAACGCCTGGGGCGGTTTCGATGGTGGCCTGTATGCGCCGTGGAACCGTGACGCACAGGTGGGCGGCAAGATTCTCGAGATCGAGCGCGCGTCGCGTTATCGCACCGAAGGTTTTGTGCTGGAGGGCGGTTCGATCCACGTCGACGGCGAAGGCACCCTGATCACCACCGAAGAATGCCTGTTGAACCGCAATCGCAACCCGCATCTGGATCGCGCAGCCATTGAAGCGGTGCTCAGCGCCAACCTGGCTGTGGATAAGATCATCTGGTTGCCGGATGGCCTGTTCAACGACGAAACCGACGGCCATGTGGATAACTTCTGCTGCTACGTACGCCCAGGCGAAGTGCTGCTGGCCTGGACCGACGACCCGCAAGACCCGAACTACCTGCGCTGCCATGCCGCCATGGACGTACTGCAAAGCAGCACCGACGCCCGGGGCCGCTCGTTCACGGTGCATAAGATGCCAATTCCAGGGCCGCTGTACGCTACCGAAGAAGAATGTGCCGGTGTCGATCCGGTAGACGGCAGCCAGGAACGAAATCCGAGCGTGCGGTTGGCCGGTTCCTACGTCAACTTCCTGATCGTCAACGGTGGCATCATCGCGCCGAGTTTCGATGACCCGCTGGACCATCAGGCCAAGCAGATCCTGCAGAACCTGTTCCCACAACACGAAGTGGTGATGGTGCCGGGCCGCGAACTGTTACTGGGGGGTGGCAATATTCACTGCCTGACCCAGCAGCAGCCAGCACCGCAGAGAAATTGAGTGCAGTTGTAACAGCGCCTTGAGGGCGAGCGAGCACTGCGCGAGCGCAGTGTTCCAGGCAAGCCCGCGATCCAGCACGGTCGCGGGCATTTTTGTGCCTCAATACCTGTGAGTGCGGGAGATTGGCATAGCTCTTGTATCGGCAAACACACCACAGAGCGCCAAGGTGATGACCGCATGGTTCTGTCACAAACCTTGAGTAAGTTAGCCGCTCACGCAGCAGGAGAGAGCGCTGAAATGAATGCCGAAATCAACCCGATGTACACGCGCACGTTCCACCCGGTGCGGGTCGACGGCGATGCGATCCACGCGCTGGCGCTCTGGTTGAAGGAAAACGGCGCGCGCCAGAACAGGCAACCGCCTGACTGGCGCAGCGTGATGAGTGAACGCTACCCGGCGGGCTTGTTAACGGAGGATGAGGTGCAGGTCTTGTGCGAGCTGGAGCGCAACTGAAGAGCGCCGAAGAGTAAATGTGGGAGGGGGCTTGCTCCCTCCCACATTAGTTGCGTCTGGTCTGATCGAACCTAGAAGCTGTAGGTCCCTGTCACCACCAGGCTACGCGGCTCACCCGGCTGGATCTGCGCCACGCTGGTCGCGGAGGCGTAATAGTGTTTGTCAGCGATATTGTTCAACGCCGCCCGCACGTCCCACGCCTGTTGACGGAACCCGGCCAGCGCATCCCAGCGACCATATCCCGGTAACACCACGGTGTTGAGGCTGTCGGCATAACGATCACCGACCAGGGTCAGCCCGGTTTCCGCATACCAGCCCATCTCCGGCTTCCAGGTGACAAATAGGCGGCCATTACGCTTGGCCACGTCGCTGATGCGCTTGCCTTCGAAACCGTTGTTGTCCTTCTCGACCTTGGCATCCTGCAGACCCACGCCGCCGCGTACATACCAATTGCCGACGACCTTGCCGGTGGCTGTCAGTTCGATGCCGCGTGAACGTTGCTCGCCGGTCAGCAGGGTAATCGTGCGGTCCAGCGGGTCGCTGGTGCGGCGGTTGTAGAGCACCAGTTCATACACCGCCAAGGTGGTGCTCAAGCGGTCGTCGAGCCAATCGCTTTTGACGCCGATCTCCTTCTGTTTGGTCAGCTCGGGGCTCAAGTCGTTGACGCTGCCGGCCGCGTTCGGCGTGATGCCGATCAAACCGCCGCCTGCCGGGGAGAAGGTTTTGCTCCACGAGGCATAGAACGAGTGATGTTCCAGAGGCGTCCACACCAGGCCGACGCGCGGGCTGGTGCTGTGACTTTTGACGTTCTGCTGCGTATCGAGCAGCTTGTTGGTGGTGTCCACTTCGAAGCGGTCATAGCGCAGCCCGCCCAGGAGCTGCCACTGATCGTTCAGGCGCAGTTGGTCCTGCACGTACAGCGCGCGGCTTTCGACTTCAGTGTGGTTGTTGCTCGAAACGCTCATCCGCCCGGTATGGTTGAGGTGACGATTGGGGTGGTTGAGGTCCAGGCTCGGCACAGCCTGGCCGCCCCGATTGGTCGCGGTGGCTGAGTAGAGTGTCGGATCGCGGCGCTGGCTGCCCAGTTCAATCCCGGTGAGCAGGCGGTGCTCGAGGCCAAAGGTCTCGAAACCACCCTCCAGCTCCAGGTTGTTGAACACATTGCGCGTGGTCAGGTCCTGCTGCCAGTGCTGGCGGCTGACGGTGTTGGTTTTCGCGTCGTAGCCGGTCTGGTAGGTGTTGTCGAAATCACTGTCGAGCTTGAACACGCCCAGGGTGTGGCGCAGTTGCCAGTCGTCGTTGAGCGCATAGGCGAGCTTGGAGCGCAGGGACTGGGATGTGTCATCGATGTAATCGCCACTGGAGAAATAAGTGGTGCTGCGACTAACATCGGCAGGGCGCCCAATGACCCCAGGAATGCCACGGTCCGGCGTGCGGTTGTAGCGGCTGTATTCGTATTGCACCAGCCAGTTCAACTCGGGCGTGAGCTGCCAGCTCATCGACGGCGCGAACAACTGGCGGTTGCCGCTGACGCCATCGCGAAAGCTGTTGGTGTCCTGGTTGCCCATGTTCAGGCGCAGGCTGATGGTATCGCTGGGATCGGTGCTCAGGTCGGCATACACACTGCGCAGGTCGTTGCTGCCGCCCTGGGCTTCAAGGCTGGATTGACGGCCGGGGGATGGCAGCTTGCTGACCCGATTGACGATCCCGCCCTGGCCGCCGCGCCCATAGAGCACCGCCGCCGGCCCCTTCAGCACTTCGATGCGCTCGATATTGTGCAGGTCGCGCACGTACTGGCTGTCGTCGCGAATGCCGTCCAGGTAGAAGTCATTACTGGCGTCGAAACCACGGATACGCAGGCTGTCGAAGCGGGTGTCGGCGCCGCTGCTGACGTTGGGAATACCGCTCAACGCCTGGCCCAGATCGTTAGTGCCATAGGCGCGCAGGTTTTCGGTTTTCACCGAGTCGATCGCCTGGGGCACATAACGCACGGCAGTCGCGGTGCGCGTGGCGGTGTTGCTCTCCTTGACGCGCGGGTCGTCTTCATCGACTTCGGCGCTGATCGAGGTGGTAGGCAAGACCGTGGTGGCGCAGGCGAAACTGGCCGACAGCACAACGGAAAGCCCAAGGGAAATGGGCGTCAGGCGAGGGGCGAGCATGGGGAAATGTGTCCGAATTGTCAGGTAGGAAGAAGTGCGCGAATGGTAATGCTTTGCATTTGCCCGCGTGATCTATTCCCAAACGTAGCGGCTGATAATTTGTTACTTAGTGTGTTTTCGGCAGGAGAAAGGCGGTTTTTCCGACTTTTGCCAAAGCGCCATAGGTCTGTGCTTAGAATTATTTAGCCTAAATACAAGCGGTTCACGAAATTGACACATAGTTCAACGCGCGCATAGGATTGCGTCCAACGCCTGTGGCTAACAGCCATGACTCATCCAATAAGAAAAGGCCCGCGGCAGTTCAGTCGTCCGCGGGCCTTGTTTTTTTCGGAGAAAGTCGACATCAGAAAGCGATACGGGGCCTGGTGTCATAGCGCGTACTCAACCAGTAATAAGGAATATAAGAAAATGTTGAAGCAACGGATGAGTCTGATCGCTCTGGGGATTTTGAGCGCATCGACAGCCATGGCGAACGACCAGGAGCAATCCAAGGGTTTCGTTGAAGACAGCCACCTGAACATCGCAGCACGCAACGCCTACATCAGCCGGGACTACAAAAACGGCAAGCAGGACAAGGCCGAGTGGGGCCAGGGTTTTATCGGCAAGTTCGAGTCCGGCTTCACCCAGGGCACTGTGGGCGTGGGTGTGGACGTGATTGGCCAATACGCTATCCGTCTGGACGGCGGCAAAGGTCGCAGCGGTGCGGGCGGTATCGACTTCTTCAAACAAGGCGATAGCGGTGAAGCGGCCAACGATCTGGCCAAAGGTGGCGCTGCCGTCAAGGCGCGCATTTCCAACACCGTGATCAAATACGGTCAGCAGATGCCAGCCGTGCCTGTGTTGCAGTACGACAATTCGCGTTTGTTGTCGGAAACCTACGAGGGCACCTCGATCGTTTCCAAGGAAATCGCCGGTCTGCAACTGGACGCCGGCCACTTCACCAAGGAAGCACGCAAGAGCGCCGAAGGCAGCGACAGCGGTGGCCTGAAAAGCATCAACTACATCGGTGGCAGCTACAAATTCACCGAAAGCCTGTCGGCTGCCCTGTACGCGTCCGACATGCAGGACGTGCTGAAGAAGCAATACGTCAACGTTAACTATGTGCTGGCGCTGCCAGAGAAACAGTCGCTGACCTTTGACTTCAACGGCTACAAAACCAAGCTGGACCGCAGCTTCGCCCTGGAAAACCAGAAAGACGCCGACGCTCGCGACAACAAAATCTGGAGCCTGGGCGCTACCTGGGCCGTTGGCGCGCACAGCTTCACCATCGCGCACCAGCGCAGCACCGGTGACACCGGCTACCTCTACGGCGGCTACCGCAACGCTGGCGGCATCGGCGACGGCGGCAATACCATCCTGCTGGCCAACTCCTACTGGTCCGACTTCAACGGCAAGGACGAGCGCTCTTGGCAAGCAGGCTACGGCATCGACTTCACCACCTTCGGTGTACCGGGCCTGACCTACAACATTGCCTATGTACGCGGCACCAACATCGACGACGGCACTGGCCGTGGCGATGGCACCGAGCGTGAAATCTGGAACCAGTTCAAGTACGTGGTCCAGAGCGGCCCGGCCAAAGACCTGAGCCTGCGCGCTCGCGCCTCGTGGTTGCGCGTTTCCAACAACGCCAGCGAATACAACGTGGGCGGTAACGAAATCCGCCTGTTCGCCGACTACCCGATCAATGTTTTCTGATTGATTGCAGGTCGCGCCTGATGCCAGGCGAGAAAAACCCCGACTGGTTCGTAATGCTGTTCACTTAAGCATTTGAGTCCAAGCCGGGCTTTCTAGAGAATCCGATGTCAGACCCCTGGCATCGGATTTTTTTATGCCCATTCAGCAGCAGTTGCTCGACCTTGGCGATCTCTTCAATTTTTCTGACCTGAGTACCTTCACTCAGAACATCCCTATCGAGTGGGTAGCGAGTGCGCTGAACCTCTCGGCGCAAGCCACGATACGACGGCGCCGTTTGCCGAGCGATCAAGTTCTTTGGCTAGTTTTGGGCATGGCTCTGTTCCGCGATGAGCCTGTTCATGAGGTCGCCAGGCGTTTGAATATCTGCGCGCAAGGCTTGGCTTCTGATCAGTTGCTGGCCCGAAGCGGGTTAACTGAAGCTCGCAAAAGGCTTGGCGCTGACCCCGTTGAATCGCTGTTCCGTCAAACCGGTAAACATTGGGGCAACGAGCGCTACGAGGGAGATGACTGGAACGGTCTACAGGTCTTCGCGGTGGACGGTGCACTACTGCGAACTGCTGACTCACCTGAGCTCAGAGAACATTTTGGCTCCGGTAACACCGGCACCGACCGTCAGACCCCGTTTCCGATGCTGCGGCTCGTTGCGCTGATGAATGTCCGTTCGCATGTCATCCTCGATGCGCAGCTCAGCCCTTATCGGGGCAGTGAAATGCGGTTGGCCGAAACGTTTCTGGGGCAAATTCCGGACAATTCGATCACCTTGTTCGACAAAGGCTTCTGGGGCGCGGATCTACTGCTAAGCGTGGTGGGCGGCGGCGCGAACCGACACTGGCTGACACCTGCTCGCAAGAATTTGGTCATGGAGGAAGTAGAGCGCTACGGCGAGCACGACCGTCTCGTCCGGATGAAGGTTTCCCCTCAGGCACGTAAACGAAATCCTGAGTTGCCCCTGAGTTGGGAAGTGCGTGAAGTTAGCTATGAAAGCCATGGAAAAGTCAGATCGCTGCTTACCTCTTTGCCTGTCGAGGACTACGACACCGCAGCTGTGGCTGAGCTGTACCTGGAGCGATGGGAGATTGAGCTGGGCTTCAGGGATATCAAAAGCTCGATGCAACAGAACGCGGTAACGCTGCGCAGTAAGAAAGTCGAGCTGATTTATCAGGAGGTCTGGGGGCTTTTGCTGGCTTATAACATTATTCGTCGAGAGGCCAGCCAAGCCGCTGTAGCGTTCGGCCGCGCACCTTCGGATATACGGTTCAAGCCTGCCTGCCAGTACATAGCGGTGCAGTTGATAGTGATGGCAGCCGCTAATCCGGTATCTGCAACAGGAAGGAGGCTAAGCGAGCTGAGGGGAGGAGTAGGAGGAATGTTTCTGGATCACCGCCCAAGGCCGGGAAGGCCAAGGACGGTGAAGATTTCCAAAACCCGGTACCCAGTGGACCGTAAGGCTGCTCCGCTTAAGTGAACAGCATTACGACTGGTTCGGGGTTTTTTTATTTCTGGCGACGAGCATTTCCCGCTAGGCGGTGAGCATCGAACGTCAGGCCTTGATCGGCGCGAGCTTCTTGCAGTTTTCCTTGCGTGTCGGGTATCGCTCACACTTGCGCAGCACGGTTTGCACCTGCTGCACATTCTGCAGTTGCTGGTTGGCCAACAGTTTTTCCGTGATGAACAGTTCTTCCGAGCCCAGATTGCGTTCGGCCTTGTCGATCATCTGCAGTGCCGATTGCCCGTCGCCCCGCTTGAGGTGGTAGCTGATCATCAAGTCATAGGTGGAAGGGCCGGCCAGGGACCAGTCCTTGATCGCTTGCAACTCTTTCACCGCCTCGCTGTTTTTACCCTGGGCCAGGCGCAAGGTATAGGCGGTGCGCCGAATGCTCGGCTGGTCCTTGACGGGCGAGGCCAGGGCCTTGCGAACAAACCTTTCGGCATCCGGTACCTTGTTTTTCTCCAGGGCGTCGATTGCGAAGTATGCGTCTTTGTAGCCCTGCAAGGCCTCCGCCACTTTGGGCGTAGCCTTCATCTTCGACCAGCTTTGCGGGTTGACCCGGGCGCGGCGTTCCTGGCGATATTCGCGCTGCAAGTATTGGCGCAGCTCGGTGTCGCGGTCCGTGGTCGACATATGCGAGCGGTTGAAGTACTGCGTGGTTGCGGTGATGCCGGTGGTCAAGCCGTCCTTGACCAACACGTCCAACTCCTTGGTGAACTGGTTGAGATTGAACTGTTGCAGCGAATCCTGCATGGCATTCTTGCGCGCCGTGAGGAACCCCGTGAGCAAGGGCTTCTGTTTGCCCTGGAAGTCGTTGAGACGCTCCAGACTATGGGTAGCGGCGCGCGGCGCGTAACCGGCGCGGATCATCAAGTCGGTGCCAAGCAGGTCGGCCTGGTCTTCCTGGCTACGGCCCCAGGCGGTGCTCCACACTTGGTCGGAAAACGTATTGGCCAGCGCGGTGTACAGCACCGTGTTGCCGATGGTCTTCTGGGTACCGGCCGGGTCTTTGCTGAACAGCTTCATCGTACCGGCGCTACGGTCGACGCCGGTATCGGCAGCCATGGTAGCCAAGGCGACCGTGGAGGCGACGGTGGTAAACATGTCTTTCTGCTGCTGGAAGGCTGCCATGCGGTCATGGTGATGCAGCAGCACATGGCTCATTTCGTGACCAAGCATCGCCGCGATTTCGTCTTCGCTGGCAACGTTGTCCAGCATGCCCAGCGGTACGAACAGGTTGCCGTAAGGGTCTGCCGACGGTCCGAACCCATAACTGTCGGTGATCTTTACCTGTAGCGGCGGCACTTCGCCCGGCCAGCCCTTGGACAAGCGCGTGACAATGCCCTGCAAGTAGCCTTGCAGCATCGGGATATCCACCAGGTTCTGCTGGCGTGCTTCGGCAGCCGGCACCGCCCGCCCGTCGTAGCTCAGGCGCTGTTGGCTCTGGCGTTGGGGGTCCAGCTTGTAGTACTGGCGCACGTCGATGTTGTCCACGTAGTGGCCTTGGACCCGCGACTGGGTCGACGGCCCTACCAGGTTCAGGAACGCCTGGTCCGCGCCCTTCAAGGTGGCGCAACCACTGAGCACCGAACTGGCCAATAGGCTGGCTGCTACTAGATATTCCCTCACCGCAACGCTCCCTTTATTGATTGCAACCGGCACCAAAGCCTATGGTGGAATTATTGCGGGCGTCCCTGGCCTGGCTTTTCGTCAGGCCAAGGCAGGGCAGGTCGACCACGTTCAGCGGCGGTTCGATGCGCAGGTCCATGGTGTCCAGCCAGACTTTCTGGCCTGCCAGTTCTACCTGCACCAGGTCCAGCGCCTGGTTGTACTGCAGCACCGGCATGGGTTGGGTAGGCGCATCTTTTTTCGCCAACTCGCGCTGTGGCTTGCCCTGCTCGTCGAGCACCGTCACCGGATCGGCGAGGAACGCCTGGATACTGTGGGTTTCCGCCCAGGCGCCCTGGGTAAAGACGGCTGCGAGCAAGACGATGAGGCTTCTGTTCATCCTTGAGTTCCTTAAGTCAAATGGCAAAGCGGTACGCTCAACGATCGCGGTCGAAGAAGGCTTCGATCCGCTCGCTGAACAACACCAACGACAGCAATACGATGCCCAGCACGTTGACCGGGGTGATGTCATTGAGGCTCAGCAGCACACTGACCAATCCCAACATTGACATCACCAACAGCCACGACGGGCACGGCGAGGTGAAAAACCAGATTTCCTGGCGCCGCCATCGGCCCCAGGTGCAATGGCCCGCCAAGCGTCGGGCGTGCAGCGCCTTGAGCACCGCGATCAACGCCAGCAGCCCGAGTTCCAGCAGGTCCAGCCAATTGAAAGGCAGGTGGGGGAAGTCGGCGGGTTCATGGTCATAATTCATACCTGCATTGATCAGGTTATCCAGGGCCATGGCGTGCAGGTAAACGCCGGGGAGCTGGCCGTGTACCGGCGACTCCACCAGGTCCCCCGTGGACGCGATATTGGCGCCGATCAGCACCAGGCGGTCGTTGAGTAACTCGGCGATCAAGGCTTGGTCGTCCGGGTCACTGACTTCCAGGTCACTGGCCGACAACGTCAGCGTATAAGGGCACCGCGCCTGGGCGGAGTCATCCAGCTTCCAGAACACGGCCTGGAAGAACTGAGCCACCCCGTCCAGCAAGAAATGTCGTGCCGCTGCGCAGTGGCGGATATCGGCAACACGCGCCTGGTCCGCTGCCAGCTTCAGCCCCCATTGCACCGCGATGGGCTGGCGCTGCGCAGCGGTTTGTACATCCACAGGCGGCGACGTGCAGTCTTGGGTGGCACAGAAGGCCCGGTATAGTGCCAAGGCGGGAGTTTCCATCAGCCCGGCCTGCGTATGCTTAGCCAGTGGGTACTTGTCGTCTACCCCTTCCCACGCCACCAGTGCTGGCCGGCTGACCTGCATAAAAGGCGCCAGCGTATTGGCCTGGCCCGCCTCTGCTCGCGTCAGCCCAGTATTGGCCAACCACAGCGGGATGCCCTGGCGTTGATAACGCTCAAATACATTTGCCAGCAACTGACTGCCCCGCGCCGGGTCGCCGAACGAGTGGTCGTGGCTGTAAAGCAAATCCACAAACACAGCCCGTGGCTTGTATGCCAGCAAACGCTTGAACAATTTGCTCTGGTCGCTGTACGGCATTGGCCATGGGCTGTCATTGCGCATCAGGTAGGCATCATCAATCAACACCACTGCCACCTGCTGCTGTCCGAGGCTTGGGTAGTGGCTGGCGAACATACGATTGAGCCACTGCGCCGACGCCTTGTCGCTGGAACTGGCCAGGCCAAAAGGATCAA
Organism: Pseudomonas sp. R2-7-07; assembly: GCF_003852355.1. Classification (NCBI taxonomy): domain Bacteria; kingdom Pseudomonadati; phylum Pseudomonadota; class Gammaproteobacteria; order Pseudomonadales; family Pseudomonadaceae; genus Pseudomonas; species Pseudomonas sp. R2-7-07. The sequence continues at coordinate 386,782 of NZ_CP027759.1, forward strand.
GAATCGCCAGCAACACGATGATGGCCGCCAGCCAATAGCGGCGGTATTTGAACAGCGGGGGGTTGGACGACATCCATGTCTCGATTAAATGCACAGCAAGGCGGGTTTTTTAACGGAGTAGAGAAGGGTGTCAATCAAAGAGATGGCTAAGTGCCACATTCTTCGTGCGCTTGGATCGCCTTTCGCAAAAAAAACTATCGGAGCGTAATGGTGACCTTGCCTTTTGCTCTGCCCTGCTCGACGTACCGCAACGCCTCTGCGGTCGATGTAAACGGGAAGGAGCGATCAATGACCGGTTTGATGACTCCAGCCTCGATCAGCGAGGTGATTTTTTGCAGCTGTACCCCGTCGGCATGCATGAACAAAAACGCATAGCTCACCCCCTGTTTGCGGGCCTTTCTGCGAATGCCGCTGCTGAGCAGGCGCATGACCTGCCCCAGCACCCATGACAAGCCTTGGGCTTGGGCAAATTGCGCGGTCGGCGGCCCCGACAGGGAAATTAGCTGGCCGCCAGGCTTGAGAACCTTGACCGATTTCTCCAGTACATCGGTGCCGAGGCTGTTCAACACCACGTCGAAATCGCGCAGCTCGTTGGCAAAATCCTGCTGTTTGTAATCGATGACCACATCCGCCCCAAGTGCTTTCACCCATTCGACATTCGCCGTGCTGGTGGTGGTGGCAACGAAGGCGCCGAGGTGTTTGGCGAGCTGGATGGCAAGCGTGCCAACACCGCCGGAGCCGGCATGGATCAACACTTTCTGGCCTTTTTTCAACTGGGCGGTTTCAACCAGCGCCTGCCAGGCCGTCAAGGCGGCCAAGGGGATGGACGCCGCCTGGGCCATGTCGAGGTTCGAAGGTTTCAGCGCCAGCGCGTCTTCGTTCACAGCGATCAGTTCAGCGAAGGTCCCGATCTGCGCGTCGGGAGGCCGAGCGTACACTTCGTCTCCCGGCTTGAATCGCGTCACCGCCGCACCCGTGCGAACCACCACCCCGGCCAGGTCATTGCCCAATATCAATGGAAACCGATAGGGCAGGATCAGTTTGAACGCCCCCGTCCTGATCTTCGAATCCAACGGGTTCACGCTCGTCGCATGCACTTGGACCAGCACGTCATGCACACCGACCGCAGGGTCGGGCACTTCGCCAATCATTCCGTTCTGCTTGCCGTAGCGGTCGATAAAAAATGCTTTCATGGTGCAACTGCTCTTGTCGTGGAATGAGCGAGGCGCGGCCCCGGCAACGTCAGAACGTTCAGGCTTGAGTCAAATAGCGTTGCGCCACCGTTGATTGCTTGATCTGCCCCAACAGCCCCCCACGCGCGGCTTGCAGCGCATCCCAACGCTCGCCTTCCTGCAGCGCAGGAATAGTCACCAATTCGCGTCGGTCGAAACCAAGCAGTGCCGCATCGACCAACTCACCCACTTCCATGATTTCGCTCAGGGTGTTGATGTCGATACCGGCGCGGTCCCAAATCTCCGTGCGGGTGGCGGCGGGCAGTACGGCTTGTACGTAAACACCCTGGGGCGACAGTTCCAGGCTCAGACCTTGGGAAAGGAACAGCACAAACGCCTTGGTCGCCCCATAGACCGACATGCCGAACTCAGGCGCCAGCCCCACCACCGAACCGATGTTGATGATAGAGCCTTCACCTGCTTTGGCCAGGCGTGGCGCGATGGCGCTTGCGAGCCGCACCAGCGCGGTGGTGTTGAGGGCCACCAGCTGCGCAACGCTGTCAGTGCTTTGCTCGATGAAAGTGCCCGATTGTGCGGCGCCGGCATTGTTGACGAGGATGCCGATGCGCGCGTCATCGCGCAGGCGCGCTTCAACGCTGTGCAGGTCGCTGAGTTGCGTCAGGTCGGCCTGAAGCACATCAATGGCGACGTTGTGTTCGTCCTGCAACTTCGCGGCGAGCGTTTCCAGGCGTGCGTGGTCGCGGGCGACCAGCACCAGATCATGCCCGCGTTGGGCGAAACGTTCGGCGTACACCGCGCCGATGCCGGTGGAAGCGCCAGTGATGAGAACAGTAGGGCGAGTCGTCATGATGTCAGCTCTTTATCAGGGATTGGGATTGAGGTGCGCGTAGAACCAGGCTCGATCAGCCGACGCCTAGTTAGCGACAGCGCTTGATTCGGCAAGCGTCGGGTAGTCGATGTAACCTGCCGCACCGCCGCCATAGAGCGTGGCGGGGTCGAAGGCGGACAGTGGCGCACCGGTCTTGAGCCGCTCCACCAGATCGGGGTTGCTGATAAATGGGCGACCAAAGGCGACCAGGTCGGCCTTGTCATGCGCCACGCGTGCCTCGGCCAGGTCCAGGTCGTAGCCGTTGTTGGCGATGTAGGTGTTCTTGAAGCGCTGGCGCAAGGCCTCGAAATCAAAGGGCGCGACGTCCCGTGGCCCGCCGGTCGCGCCTTCGACGACGTGCAGATACACGATGTCCAGCGCATTGAGTTGGTCGACGATGTAATCGAACTGAGCCTGTGGATCGCTGCTCGATACACCATTGGCCGGCGACACAGGCGAAAGGCGAATGCCGGTGCGATCAGCACCAATCTCGTCGACCACGGCCGCCGTCACTTCCAGCAACAGACGCGCCCGGTTCGCGATCGAACCACCGTAGGCATCCGTACGCTGGTTGGCGCCGTCCTTGATGAACTGATCCAGCAGATAGCCGTTTGCACCGTGGATTTCCACGCCGTCGAAGCCCGCCGCAATCGCGTTCGCCGCTGCCTGGCGGAAGTCGTTAACGATGCCCGGCAGCTCGTCGGCCTCCAGCGCTCGCGGCTCGGAAGCATCCTCGAAGCGGTTATTGACGAACACCTTGGTCGCGGCACGAAGCGCGGAAGGAGCGACCGGCGCTGCACCTTGCTGCTGCAGATCCACATGAGATACACGCCCCACATGCCACAGCTGCAGGAAAATTTTCCCACCCTTGGCGTGCACGGCATCGGTCACCGCGCGCCATCCGTCTATCTGCGGCTGCGTGTAAATGCCCGGGGTGTCTTGATAACCCTGGCCCTGCTGCGAAATCTGCGAAGCTTCGGAAATCAACAAGCCCGCGCTGGCCCGTTGGCTGTAATAGGCAGCAGCAAACTCACTCGGCACAAAACCTTTGCCCGCGCGATTGCGTGTCAGTGGCGCGAGAACCACACGGTTCGCGAGCGTCAGGTTGCCAAGTGTGTAGGGAGTAAACAGATTCAGATCGCTCATGGATGTTGGTTCCGTGCCCGTGGGTAGAGGTCATGTCACTTGCGATTAGGATGATGATCGAAATCTAAACTGTCAACGGTTTTGATTATGAACGACATCTATGTATCATCAGCCCATGAATTCAGCGGTAGAGAGGTAGCGAACATGCGCGTGTCCAAGGCCCAGGCCCAAGCAAACCGGGAGCACGTCGTCGAAACGGCTTCAGTGGTATTTCGCGAGCGCGGTTTTGACGGCGTCGGCGTGGCCGATCTGATGGCCGCCGCCGGCTTCACCCATGGCGGTTTCTACAAACATTTCGGTTCCAAGGCCGACCTGATGGCCGAAGCCTCGGCCTGCAGTCTTTCGCAGTCCCTGGCCAGCGCCGAAACATTGAGCGTGAAGGACTTCATCGACCTGTACGTGTCCAGGGCTCATCGCGACAACCGCGCCACGGGCTGCACCATGGCGGCGTTGTGCGGCGACGCGGCGCGTCAGTCGGGCGATTTGAAATCGACCTTCGCCGAAGGCATCGAGCACATGTTGCAAACCCTCGGCGAAAAATACCCAACCGGACCGGATGCGGAGCCGGATGAGGCGAGGGTAAAAATGATTGATCTGCTGGCGAGGGCGGTGGGTGCGATTGTGTTGTCGCGCGCTTGTCCTGATGACTCGGCGTTGGCGGATGAGATTTTGGGGGTGTGTCGGGGGGAGATGATTGGGTCGTTCTCGGGAGAGGCTTAGTGGGGATAGGGGGGTGGGAAGTTGCAGCACCCTAGAAATTAAAGAGCCGCTAAAGGGCATAATTATTGCCAGTCCATAATCAAAGAGAAAAAAGGGACGGACTTATTTTCTTGCAATTGCCACTATTCATTCAAACCCCAGATACCACAAAGCCCCGAGTTAAGGGGCTTTGTATTGTGGTGACGAGTCGGACCTACCGACTTGTAATCAGTTGGTCAGTTACCCGGGCGCTTCTGCGTATCAACGATCACCAGTCCTCCCGACGCTCTGAATGCTGGTGAAGAATCCGGAAGACCATCACGCGGTCACCCTGCAAGCTATAGGTCGCTCGATACGGATACGTGGTGATAGTCAGCTCTCGGCAATCGGGCACTGGAGACGCTTTCCCTGCATTAGGAAAACGCTCCAGCATTTCCAGGCAGTTGAGGATGTGGAAGACGGCTGCCTCCCCCAATTCCGCGCCGACTAAACCTTCGTAATGCTCGTAAATTCCATTCAGGTCACTTTCCGCTTTGCTGCTTAACGCGATCTTCGGCACGTTTTACCCACTTAGCCTTTACGGCATCCAAATCGGTGACGTTGCCGGCATCAGCATCTGCGATGCCTTCCTGCACGGCTTTGAAATGCCAGGATTCATCGGCCACATAGCGGCTCAAAGCCCGTTGCAGGTGGTATTGGCGGTCTCGGTCGGTCGCCTGCGCCAGTTGATCCAGCTCGCTGGCAAGTTCGGGCTTTACTCGGAAAGACAGAACGGGAGAGGCTGCCATAACGTTGCTCCATACGTTTTTGTATACGCTGTGTACACGGTATACAAACGTTAGGCTTCGGCAGGTTGGCGGTCAATAGCGGTTTGTCGGTTTGGGAAGGGTTTGCAGGCGAGCGGCTGGGGTTGTCTTAACCCAGAAACAACAAAGCCCTCACATTTCTGCGAGGGCTTTGTTTTGTATGGTGCCGGCACCAGGAGTCGAACCCGGGACCTACTGATTACAAGTCAGTTGCTCTACCAACTGAGCTATACCGGCGTGTTAGGGCGACGATTATAGCGATTGAAAAGGTTCTGTAAACCCCTGAATTCTGACTATTTTTGCAAACGCTGCGGTTTTTTGCAGTCGCTGTGTTTTTTGCCCAATGTCACTGCATGAAAACCTGTGCAGGCAGCACTCATAAAAGAGCCATTAAATTGACTTTTTACCGTTCATCCAGAAAGCACAAAACAAAAACATCAAAATAATGACACACCCTAACCGTTGCCACAGAATGCCCAAACAAGGACGCCTATAATAAGACCTGCGGTAAGTATCCGCGCTTGCCGAGCTTCACGTCTTAACGCTGCGTCGTGAGGAGCAGGTTATGAGCCTTAGCAGAGAAATCCTGGCGTTGTTCGGCAAGGATGTCGCCCATGACGCCGATGGCATCAATGCGCGAATGCACTTTTTCGGCAGTGTCCCTGAACAATCCCATCTCCAGCCGCTGGTTACCCCTTTGTTGCGTCCAAAAATAGTGGCGCTGGTGTCGATCAATGGCGGTGTCGGGCGCAGCACGCTGGTTACGGCGTTGAGCAGTGGTTTGCAGCGCCATGGTGAGTCGGTGGTGGCGTTGGACCTGGACCCGCAGAATGCCTTGCACCACCACTTTGGCGTCAGTTCCACATTGCCCGGGATCGGGCGCACCAGTCTGGAGCATGGGCAGTGGGGCCCGCTGCAGCAGTTGGGGTTTGCCGGTTGCCAGGTGATCACCTTCGGCGATGTCGATATTCAGCAGCAGGAGAATCTGGAGCGTTGGCTCAAGCATGAGCCCGATTGGTTGGCGCAGCGTCTCGCGTCGCTGGGCTTGAGCGAGCGGCAGACGGTGATTATCGATACGCCCGCCGGCAATAATGTCTATTTCCATCAGGCGCTGAACGTGGCCGATGTGGTGCTGCTTATTGTGCAGCCGGACGCTGCGTGCCTTGGTACGTTGGATCATCTGGATACGCTGCTCGCCCCGTACCTTGAGGGCCAGTGCCCACCGGCTGTGCACGTAGTGGTCAACCAGGTGGACGAAAGCAATGCCTTTAGCCTGGACATGGTTGAGGCGTTCAAACATCGGCTTGGCACAGACCTGCTGGAGGTGCATCGCGACATGGCGATCAACGAGGCATTGGCCTTCGCGGCCGACCCGTTGGATAACGTGACCAAGCGGCTCGCCAGTGACGATATCAACGCGTTGTGCCTGCTGCTGAAGGCGCCGAGGAAAACCGCGTGAAAGCGCGGTTTATACGGTTTACGCCAGATGCTTATGCACAATCGGTTGGTAACGGTGGTTACTGAACGGCCATTTTGTGGAGCCGTTCTCAATACGCTGCAACTGCCTGTTTTGCGTGCGTTTTATTGTGTGAACAAAAAATGACCAGCGCTGCTTTTGGTCTGCAGCGCTGATGGCTACAGCTTTGGCAAAGAATTCATCAACAGAGTTATCCACAGGGCGCGGTAGGAAGTTTTGCCCCTTAATCGCGCTCGGCCAGCACCATCAGGTTGCGTGGGGTGAGGGTGTGTTCACAGAAGCTGCCGAGCTCGACGTTGTAGCCGTGCTCCATCAGGAATAACGCGCGATCCAGTACCAGCCACACTTCCAGCGGGCGGCGAAACAGGCCTCGGACCAGTTCCAGGTTTCGCACCTCGGCCAGCCGGCGCCAGCCGTGTGCTTCCAGCGCCCCCCAATCCTGGTCACCGGTAGATAAATCCTTCAGGCGTGCCAGCTCCCGGCAATAGTCAGCGAAGGATTTATCCAGCCACTTCGTGGGCAGGGACGGCGTGGGCAGGTAGTCGTCGCAATCCCGCAGCTGCCGTTGCAGCCGGTCGAAGCCCAGGCGCCGGGCCATGGAGGCATCGCGTTGCTGGCGTACGCGGTTACCGGCAGTGACGGTTTCGCTCAGCGGCAGGCCCAGATCGTCGATCGACAAGTGCAGTGCTGACGCGCGCCCGGTCGCGGACAGCGCTTGATAGTGATCGGCGCCGATGCGGTTATAGCAGCACGGCGCCAGCGCGAGTTGCTTGCAGCCGGCAGCGCTGGCCAGTTGCAGCATGCGCACATGCAGGTCGCCGCAGGCATGCAGGGCGACGGGAGTGTGCTCGGGGCTGATCGCCACATCCGCCATCACGTCTTGCAGGCGATGGGTAACGCGCAAGCCGTGGTGATCGCTCAAGGCTGTGCCGGAGGCAATCAGGGCTGGGTCATATTCCAGGCAGGTCAGCTGTTGGCCAGGTTGCAGCAGGCGGCGGCCGAGATGGCCTTTGCCGGCGCACCAGTCCAGCCAGTGGTGGGGCTCTGCGGCAAAATTCAGGGCGGCGCCGAAGGCTTCGATCTGCTGCCATTTGCGCCCCGGAACGTCGACATCCAGGCGATGGCGAGCGGGTGCAAGCGCGTGTGTCGGCAATTTGTCCACGGCGCTGAGGCGCAGCGCCTGTGCGGCCAACTGTGGAAAAGGCGCGGGCGCCGGCAGGTCGTGGGGGTGATTGTGACTGGCTTCGGCGTCGTCCAGCGAGCGTTGGCGTAGCCACTGCGCTAGCGCGGGATGTTCGGTTTCCCAGTCCAATCGAAGCTGGGTAAAGGGCCGCGGTCGCCACAGCCCTTGGTGCTCGATCAGAAACGCATCCAGTGCCTGGAAGCGTGCCTCAACGTCCTTGGCATGCATCGACGCGCAGCCATTTTTCCAGCAGTTTGAAACCGCGCACCAGCACGTAGGCCATCACCAGGTAAAACAGCCCGGCCGCGAAGAAGATCTCCACCGGCAGGTAGGTACGGGCAATGATGGTCCGGGCCATGCCGGTCAGTTCCAGCAAGGTCACGGTACTGGCCAGGGCGCTGGCCTTGAGCATCAGGATCACTTCGTTGCTGTAGGCCGGCAGGCCGATGCGCGAGGCGCGGGGCAGGATGATGTAGAACAGTGTCTTGGGCCTGGACATGCCCAAGGCGCGAGCCGCTTCGATCTCGCCCGGGGGAATGGCCTGGATCGCGCCGCGCAGGATTTCAGCGATATAGGCAGCAGTGTGCAGGGTCATGGTGGCGGTGGCGCACCAGAACGGATCGCGCAGGTAGGGCCACATGAAGCTGCCACGCACGCTGTCGAATTGCGCCAGGCCGTAGTAGACCAGGAACAACTGCACCAACAACGGCGTGCCACGGAAGAAGAAAATGTAGGCATAGGGCAGGGCGCTCACGTACCAGCGGCGTGATGAGCGAGCGATGCCCAATGGGATCGCCAGCAGCAGGCCGGCAATCACGGCGATTGCCACCAGCTCCAGGGTGAGTGTCGCGCCCTGGGCCAATTTAGGCAGCCACTTGATGATCACGGCCCAGTTCAGACCCAGGTCGAAATGCGACAGCCAGCTGTAATCAGCGCTCATTGGGCGCTCCTTGCAAAGCCGCGGGCGGCGCGTTTTTCCAGGAAGTGCATGCTGGTCATGGCGAGCACGGTCAGGCCCAGGTACATGAAGGCGGCGACCATGAAGAAGGTGAACGGCTGCTTGGTCACGGTCACGCCGATCTGTGCGTGACGCATGATTTCTTCCAGGCCGATCACCGATACCAGAGCGGTGTCTTTCATCAGGATCATGAACAGATTGCCCAGGCCCGGCAGGGCGATGCGCCACATCTGCGGCATGATCAGCCGAGTGAAAATCCGAAATTTCGACAGCCCCAACGCCACACCGGCTTCACGGTGGCCCTTGGGAATGGCGAGGATCGCGCCGCGAAACACTTCCGTGGCGTAGGCGCCAAAGCACAGGCCCAGAGCGATGACACCGGCGGCAAAGGCACTCAGGGACAGGTCGGGGTTACCGAAAAATTCCCCCAAGGCACGCATCAGGTTGACCGTGCCGAAATAAATCAGGAGCACCCACAGCAACTCGGGAATACCGCGAACGATGGTCGAATAAGCACCGCCCAGCCATTGCAACGGCTTGTACGGTGAAGTCTTGGCCAAGGCGCCGGCCAGGCCGAGCACCAGCCCCAGGCACAGGGCCGTGAGCGCCAGTTTGACGGTCATCAGCGCGCCGGCGCCAAGGGCCGGGCCGAATCCGTAGAGGTCGAAATTCATGGTGTTTTCATATCGCGGCAGGCATTGCTGGAAGCCGGCGCGCTCGGCTGAGCGCGTCGGTCAGGCCGTTCAGATCATTCGATGCTGAACGGGAAGTACTTGTCGTTGATCTTCTTGTAAGTGCCGTCTGCCTTGATCTCTGCCAGGGCTTTGTTCAGGCGCTCGCGCAGCGGGTCGCCCTTGCGCACGGCGATACCGATCTTATCGCTCTCTACAACTGGGTCGCCCTTGAATTCATAGGCCGAACCGTCTTTGCTCTTGAGCCATTCGTACTGCACGTACTTGTCGGCCAGGATGCCGTCCAGGCGGCCGGAAGTCAGGTCGAGGTAGGCGTTTTCCTGGGTGTCATACAGCTTGGCCTCGGTGTCCGGCAGCTTGTCTTCCAGGTAGGTGCCAGCCAGGGTCGCACGTTGTGCACCGATCACCTTGCCCTTGAGGTAGGCGGCGTCGGGCTTGAAGTCGGCGGTGGCTTTTGGCGCGATGAACTGCAGCTTGTTGGAGTAGTACGGGTCGGTGAAGTCGACCGCCTGCTTGCGCTCATCGGTGATCGACAGCGAGGACACCAGGAAGTCGAATTTCTTGGCGTTCAGGGCCGGGATGATGCCGTCCCAGTCGGACACATACACTTCGCACTTTTCGACTTTCATCTTGGCGCACAGGGCGTCGCCGATGTCTTTGTCGAAACCGACGACATTGCCGCTGGCGTCTTTATTGTTGAAGGGCGGGTAGGCCGCTTCGATCCCCATTTTCAAGGTTTCTGCCATGGCCGTGGCGCTGAACGCCATCGAGACGGCCGCGGCCAGAAGGAATTTTTTATAGGTCTGCATGCATGTTGCTCCGTTAGCGGTTGCTGGACATGAATTGTTTGCAGCGCGCCGAAAGCGGGTTGTCGAACACCTGCTGTGGCGATCCTTGCTCTTCGACCAGGCCCTGGTGCAGGAACACCACTTCGCTGGACACTTGGCGGGCGAAGCCCATTTCGTGAGTGACCAGCAGCATGGTGCGGCCTTCTTCGGCCAGCGCGCGGATCACATTAAGTACTTCCTGGACCATTTCCGGGTCAAGCGCCGACGTCGGCTCATCGAACAGAATGACCTTGGGCTGCATCGCCAACGTACGCGCAATCGCTGCGCGCTGTTGCTGGCCGCCGGACAGTTGCGCCGGGTAGGCGTGGCGCTTGTCGGCGATGCCGACCTTGGCCAGCAGGGCCTCGGCCACTTCTATCGCCTCGGCCTTGCTCTGGCCGAGCACGCGGCGAGGGGCCTCGATGATGTTGTCGAGGATGCTCATGTGCGGCCACAGGTTAAAGTTTTGAAACACAAAACCGATTTCGCTGCGCAGGCGGTTGATCTGCTTGCCGTCGGCGGCCATCAACTCGCCGTTTTTTGCGGCCTTGAGCTTGAGTTCTTCGCCGGCCACCAGGATCTGGCCCTGGTGCGGGTTTTCCAGCAGGTTGATGCAGCGCAGGAAGGTGGACTTGCCGGAGCCGGAGGAACCCAGGATCGAGATCACATCGCCGTCGCGAGCGGTCAGCGAGATACCTTTGAGTACCTCCAGCTCACCGTAGCGTTTGTGCAAGTTGCGGATTTCAAGCGCGGGCGCGGCCTCGGCCATGTGCGGTCCTCATTGTGTGCATTGCATTCCTGCTGTTGGGCCGCCTTCCTGGCGAGGCGCCAAGCTAGCATAGCGTTTGGATGACAGCCAACAGCGCTGCGGACGGTTAACAGGTGGTCTGCGGCAGGGTGTCGCATCGGCGCAGCAGCGTGTCGCGCCATCAACAACTAACAGACGTTTGGACCTGGCCAATCCACAGGCTTCGCGTAAAAAAGGGCGCGATGGTGCCAGCTTTGGCCGGGTGTTGGAAGGGTTAACCGGGTAAACGGTGCATATCGGCCCCTTTATAGAGCGCCGCCTACTTTTTGTGTGTGTTTTTGGTGCGCTCTTGCGCGGTGAAAATGGGTCGCTCGGTAACGCTATAGCGAAATGCCATTGTTCTCAATGACTTGCAACGACTGAGGAATTGTCCTACAGCCCGCGTCAATCCAGGCTTTGTAACATTTTGGCGCAAAACTTGCGTAAAAAATAAAGAACGCCCTGTTGGTTTCTTTTCACGAGAAAGACTGCGGGCCGGGCGAACCGTTTTCGCAATTCCTCCCAAAGGTGTGTCAATGAGTAGTACGCAAAGCTGCAATGACCTCGAACAGGGGCTTAAACCGCGTCACGTGACCATGCTCTCGATTGCCGGGGTGATTGGTGCCGGTTTATTCGTGGGCTCCGGCCACGCGATTGCCGCCGCCGGCCCCGCCGTACTGCTGGCGTATGCCGCAGCAGGTACGCTGGTGGTACTGGTGATGCGCATGCTGGCCGAAATGGCCGTTGCCTCGCCGGACACCGGTTCGTTCTCTACTTACGCCGACCGCGCGATCGGCCACTGGGCCGGGTTTACCATCGGCTGGCTGTACTGGTGGTTCTGGGTGCTGGTGATTCCGTTGGAAGCCAACGCGGCCGCGACCATCCTGCATGCCTGGTTCCCGGGCGTAGCCATTTGGGCCTTCACCCTGATCATCACCTTGCTGCTGACGGCGACCAACCTGTTCAGCGTGAAGAATTATGGTGAGTTCGAGTTCTGGTTCGCGCTGATCAAGGTCGTGGCGATCGTGGGCTTTGTCATCCTTGGCCTGGCGGCGATTTTCGGCTTTTTACCCACCAGCCAGGTCAGCGGTGTATCGCACCTGTTCGACACCCAGGGCTTTATGCCGAATGGCATGGGCGCGGTGCTGGCGGCGATCCTGACCACCATGTTCTCGTTCATGGGCACTGAGATCGTGACCATCGCCGCCGCAGAATCGAAGAACCCCGGCCAGCAAATCACCAAGGCCACCAACTCGGTGATCTGGCGGATTGGTTTGTTCTACCTCTTGTCGATCTTCATCGTCGTATCCCTGGTGCCCTGGAATGATCCGACGCTGGCCGCGGTGGGTTCCTACCAGACCGTGCTCGAGCGCATGGGCATCCCGAATGCCAAGCTGATCGTCGACCTGGTGGTGTTGGTTGCCGTGACCAGCTGCCTTAACTCGGCGCTGTACACCGCCTCGCGCATGCTGTTCTCCCTGGGCCGTCGTGGCGACGCCCCGGCTGTGGCCAAGCGCACCAATAAAAGCGGCACGCCTTACTGGGCCGTGATGCTGTCCACGGGCGCTGCGTTCCTGGCGGTGTTTGCCAACTATGTGGCGCCGGCGGCGGTGTTCGAATTCCTGCTGGCCAGTTCGGGCGCCATTGCCTTGCTGGTGTATCTGGTGATTGCCGTGTCGCAACTGCGCATGCGTCAGAAGCGCACGGCGGCGGGTGAGAAGATTGTGTTCAAGATGTGGCTGTTCCCGGGCCTGACCTACGCGGTGATGGTCTTTATCGTGGGCACGCTGACCATCATGCTGTTCCAGGAAGCGCACCGCGTTGAGATCATCGCGACAGGGATTCTGAGCTTGCTGGTGGTGTTGGCGGGGCTGTTTGTTGCGAGTCGTCGCAAGGCCCAGAGAGTCGGTGCTGCTGTACTGAACTGAAAAATGTAGATCAAAATGTGGGAGGGGGCTTGCTCCCGATAGCAGTGTGTCAGTCACTTATTTGTTAACTGACCCACCGCCATCGGGAGCAAGCCCCCTCCCACATTTCGTATGTGTCAGTCTGCTGAATTTGTCAGCGTTTGGGATGCGGCTAAGTAGTCCGCCTGGAACTGCGGCGATTCGATCCACGCCAATGCGGCGGCCTCGTCATCGCTGTCAGTGGCCCATTGCCGATATTCAATCAGCGCGGCCAGGATAAAGTCGGTCGCTTCCTCTTCGCCTTCCTGCTCCAGCACCAGCGCCAGCAGCGGGTGCGCCAGGAATACCGCACACAGCGCCTGCTGGCTGATTTCGCCCGCCGTACGCATTTCCACGAACAGCTCGGTCAAGTCCACCGACTCAAGGTCGATACGGCTGTCGTCGCCTGCGAACGCGTCCGGCTTGGTTGCGACGGCACGCTGGGTGCGGTTTTGCTTGGCCTTGGTTTTTGCCCGCTGGGCGCGTTTTTGCTGCTTGTTTGGCGAGGCCATGGGCGTAACGTCCTTGGGTTTGGGGCAGGTATTGAAGCGCAGGTTGGGAGAAATCCCAAGAAGGTTTGGTCGCTCATCCAACTCGACCGCCAGGCAATAGATGAATAGGCTTGGCCTTCGCAACCTGCCAGAGCGTCTTCATGACCCGCGATACCCTCGAGCACAACCAGATTCCCGTCTACTTTGTTGCCATCCTGCTGGCCGCTCTGTGTGGCGTATTCGCGCCATCATTCGCTCAGGGCCTCAGCGTGCTGATCACGCCGGCTATCGCGGTATTGATGTACGCGATGTTCCTGCAGATTCCTTTCCTCGAGCTGCGCCGCGGCTGGGGCAGCAAGCGCTTTATTGCGGCGTTGCTGCTGGCCAATTTCATCCTGGTGCCCTTGCTGGTATGGGCGCTGACCCGTGGCCTGCTGGAGCACCCTGCGCTGTTGGTGGGCGCGTTGCTGGTGTTGCTCACGCCGTGTATCGATTACGTGGTGGTGTTTACTCACATCGGTAAAGGCGACTCGCGGTTGGTACTGGCGGCCACGCCGTTATTGCTGCTGATGCAGTTGGCCTTGCTGCCGGTGTACTTGGGGTTGATGCTGGGCGCGCAATCCGGGGTGGTGATCGCGGTCGGGCCGTTTATCCAAGCGTTCCTGTGCTTGATCGTGGCGCCGATGCTGCTGGCCGCGTTGACCCTGCTCCTTGCGCGCCGTTCAACACGCATAAGCCGGTGGAACAGCGCCTGGGCCTGGCTGCCGGTGCCGGCGATGGCGCTTGTGCTATTTGTGGTGATCGGCTCGCAGATCACATCAGTGATTCGTGACATCGGCGTACTGCTGCCAGTGCTCGCGGTCTACGCAGGCTTCGTGCTGCTGGCGCCGCTGATGGGAATGTTGGCCGCGCGGCTGTTTGCGCTGCCGGCGGCCACGGCGCGTGCGGTGACGTTCAGCGCATCCACCCGCAATTCGCTGGTGGTGCTCCCCCTGGCGCTGGCGTTGCCTGAAGGCGTGCGCGGGTTGGCCGCGACGGCGGTGATCCTGCAGACCCTGGTCGAGCTGGTCGCGCAGTTGATCTATATCCGCCTGATCCCGGCTCTGGTGTGGCCCGCCAGCCGCTGACGCGTGAATAATCAGGTTTGTTCAGGCGCTATTCAGGGAGTCGGCCGGCACCATAAGCGCGCGCTTCCCACCTGACAGGTCACCCGATGGATCATCGCAACCGCTATCGCCTGGAGTCACTGGGCATCTTTCTGATCGCCTTATTGCTGTTCACCTGGGGTATCTGGGACCAGCAGCCCCAGGGCTTTGACGGACGTTGGGCGCTGTTCCTGCAGGAAATGTTTCGCCACGGCGCGAGTCTTTTCCCCACCACCTACGGCCAGCCGTACGCCGATTATCCCGGCACCGCGACCTTCTTCAGCTACGTCTTCGCCCGGTTGTTCGACGCGCCCAACCATCTGGCGAATGTGCTGCCCACCGCGCTGGCTTCGGCCGGCGTGATTGCCTTGACCTATCGCCTGCTGGCGCCGTCCAGCCGGCCCTGGGCATTACTGACGGTGTTGCTGACATTGCTCACCACCCAGTTGCTCGAAAAGTCGCGCTCGGTGTGCCTGGACCAGATGATCGCGCTGTTGTGCATCGGCACTTTCTACCTGCTGCACAGTGGTGAGCGCCTGGGCTCGCGGGTCAGGCAGCTTGCGGTGTTCCCACTGTTTATCCTGGCCTTTGCGATTCGCGGGCCGCTGGGGTTGATCGAGGTGTGTGGCGTCGCATGCGTGTACTGGGCGCTGGGCCGGCCAGGGGAGCGGGTCAGGCAGGTGTTGATTCACGGCGTTGTCGGGTTGGTGTTGCTGGCAGCGTGCTGGTGGCTGTTGATGAAGCTCGCGCGCATCAGTGGTGGCGATGCCTTTGCTGATGAAGTGTTCAAGATGCAGGTCGGCGGACGCCTCGATGAGTCCGGCGAGCCGTTCTACTTTTACTTCCAGCTGAGTCTGTACCGGTATTTCCCGGTGGTGCCATTGGCGCTGGCTACCTTGATTGCGCTGCGTCATCGCTGGGCGCAACGCTGGGCCAACGAGGATGTGCAGTTATTGATACGGCTCGGCGCGTGCGGCCTGATGATTCTGCTCGGCCTGTCCGTGCCGCATTTCAAGCGTGCTTATTACATCCTGCCCATGGTGCCGATGTTTGCCGCCGTCGCGGCTTATGGGTTGCTCCAGGCGCAAGGCTGGCTCGTTGGCGTGCGCCGCGGTTACGAAGGGCTCGTTGTAGCGCTGCCGGCGCTGTGCGTGGTGGTGCTGTTTGTGTGTCGGCATGCCTGGCACAAGCAGGGTTACTGGCCCGACGTGTCCATGCCGCTATTGATCGGCGTGCTGGTGCTGCTGCAAGGCGCGGCGATGTTTGCGTGGCGTCGGGCCACACGTTTGGTGTGGCTCAGCGCAATCGCCCTGGCGGCCCAGTGGTTGCTGCTGGTGAGTGTCATCGAGCCGGCCAAGGACCTTCAGTTCGATACCCGCCAGTTTGTCCGCCAGGTAGAGGCGTTGCGGGATGCGCAGCCGGGGCCTCTGGTATTTGTCGACCTGGCCCGGGACACTTGGGCGGTGCGCTACATGATGAACCTGGATCACGATGAGCAGCCGCTGTTCGTCGGGCGTAACGAGCTTGAGAAGCTCGTCACATTGCCCCGGCCATCCTGGGTGATTGTGCCGCGCAAGGACACGGCTCTGTTGAAGGGCTCGCCAGTGGAACCATTAGCGCCGAGCTTTCAGGGGCGATTGAATGACAATCCGTTGATGGTGTTTTTGCTCAACTGAGAAGCCCTTTTTAGAAAGCATCTGAGGCGACGCTCAGCACGTTACCGTTGCTCGTTCAGTTAGACCACCGCTACCGTCTATCGGAATCGCAACGCCAAATACTCTAACTTTATAATTTTTTATTTAAAAATCAGTTAATTAGGAGTTATTAACGCATCTGCCGATAAGACAGTCGGGATATTGGCTGACGCATGCTTCGATGTTAATTTGCCACCCTTTGTAAATCGACGGATCGAACATGTACTTTCTCCTGCCATGGACTCGGCTGCTGGGCGCCTGCCTGCTGACTTTTTTCACGCTGAACACTGCATTCGCCGCCCCCACCCCCGGCGACCAGGACCTGATCCGCGACCGTCAAAACCGCCTGCTCGAAGAGCAGCAGCGGCGTCTGCAGGAACTCCAGGACCTGCCCGGCAAAGCAGCCAAGCCCGAAGCACCGGCCACCCCCGCCGATACGCGCTGCTTCCCGATCCAGGACATCGAACTCAAAGGCGCCGACAGCCTGCCGGCCGCCGACCGTGAGCGCCTGCTCAAGCCATATATCGGCCAGTGCCTGGGCGTGTCCCAGCTCAACGAACTGCTCAAGGCCATCACCGACTACTACCTCGGCAAAGGCCGCGTCACCAGCCGTGCCTACCTGCCGCAGCAGGATCTCTCCAGCGGCCACCTGCAAGTGCTGGTGGTGGAAGGCAAGCTCGAAGCGCTGAAAGGCGCCGAAGGCAGCACGGTGACCGAGCGCGAGTTGGCCATGGCCTTTCCCGGCAAGGTCGGCGAGGCGCTGAACCTGCGCGAAATCGAGCAACTGGTGGACCAGCTCAACCGCCTGCCGTCCAAACAAGCGCAGATGGAGCTGACCCCCGGCAGCCAGGTCGGCGGCAGCGACGTGGTGGTCAAGAACACCCCACAAAAGCCCTGGCGCGCCAGCCTGTCGCGCAATAACGACGGCCAGAAAAGCACCGGCGAACAGCAATGGGGCGCCGGCCTCGAGTGGGACAGCCCGCTGGGCCTCGGCGACCAGTTGATGCTGCGCGGCGGCCACGACGCCATCAGCGACCATCAGAAAACCTCGAAAAACACCCTGCTTTACTACAACGTACCGTGGGGCTGGTGGAACTTCAGTTACAGCTACAACGAGAGCGACTACCGCACCTACATCGTGGCCGATAACGCCAAGTACAAGCAGGACGGCGACAACCAGAACCACCAACTGCGCGCCGAGCGGGTGATTCACCGCGATGACGTGAGCAAGACCTCGGTCAACGTCGGCCTGGCGCACCTGCGCACCAACAACTACCTCCTCGACGTGCGCACCGCGCCCAGCAGCAACCGCCTCAGCGAACTGCAACTGGGCATCAACCACGGCCGCCGCATCGGCAGTGCCTTCGTCAACCTCGACCTGGGCATGCAAAACGGCATCGGCCTGCTCGACGCCCAGTCGCAGGAAGAGCGCGACGAATTCGGTCGGCGCCAGCCGAATTCGCGCTACCGCAAATACACCGCCACCGTCAGCTACCTGCAACCGTTCAGCCTGTGGGGCGAGTCGTTCAGTTTTTCCAGCTTGGCCACCGGCCAACGCAGCGAAGACATCCTGTTCAGCCCGCAACGCATGAGCCTCGGTGGCTCGGCCTCGGTGCGCGGCTTCAAGGACCAGTTGCTCACCGGCGACAGCGGCGGCTACTGGCGCAACGAAGTGCGCTGGGCGCGCCCGGTGACCCTCGACTGGATGCGCCCGGCCTTCTTCGAATACGGTGCCAGCGTCGGCTACGACCAGGGCGTGATCAGCAACGACCGCTACAACGACAACCTGCATGGGCGGGTCTCCAGCAACTCCCTGGAACTGTTCGCCCGCGGCAAAAACGTCAGCACCAGCGTGACCTTTGCCCATTCGTTAGAAAGACCTGGGGTCGTGACCGAGCGCGAAGCGCCGATCTACTTCCGCATGGATTTCTTCCTGTAATTAACGCCCCGCTGCAATGAGAACCTGACAATGGACGTTCGCCAATTCGCCTTCCTGGCCCGCCAACCTTCTGCTGCTCTGAAGTCGCGAAACTCGTTCTTCGGCCTGCCCAAGCGCGGGCTGGCGTTAATCCTGGCCAATGCGCTGTTCTGGCAACCGCTGCTGGCCCAGGCCGAGGGCATCGTGGTCAGCGCGCCGGGTACCAGCCTGGGTGCGGCGGGCAATGGCGTACCGGTGGTGAACATCGCCACGCCCAACGGCGCAGGTTTGTCCCATAACCAGTTCCAGCAGTACAACGTCGGCCCCAACGGCGTGATCCTCAACAACGCCACCGGCACCCTGGTCAACACCCAGCTGGGCGGCTACATCGTCGGCAACCCCAACCTCAAGGGCGGCGCAGCCAGCGTCATCCTCAACGAAGTCAACGGCGGCAGCGCCAGCCAGTTGCGCGGCTACACCGAAGTGGCGGGGCAGTCGGCCAAGGTCATCGTCGCCAACCCGTACGGGATCACCTGCAGCGGCTGCGGCTTTATCAACACGCCGAACGTCACCCTCACCACCGGCAAACCCATCATCGACCCGACCGGCCAGCTGAAAAGCTACCAGGTCGACGGCGGCGCCGTGACTATCGACGGTGAAGGCCTCAACGCCAGCAACGTCGACCGCTTCGACATCATCACCCGCTCAGCCAAGATCAACGCGAAAATCAACGCCCGCGAACTCAACGTGATCGCCGGGCGCAACGACGTCGATGCGCAAACCCTGAAAACCAACGTCCGCGCCGATGACGGCAGTGCCAAGCCCGAGCTGGCGATCGACTCCTCGGCCCTGGGCGGTATGTACGCCGGTGCGATCAAACTGGTGGGCACCGAGGCCGGTGTGGGCGTGAAGCTCGACGGTACGTTGGCAGCCAGTGGTGGGGATATCCAGCTCGATGCCAATGGGCGCTTGAGCATGGTCAATGCCAAGGCCAGCGAAGCGGTGGTGATCAAGGCCGACCAGTTGGATGCAACGGGCGCGGTATATGCCGGTACCCGAATCGATGCGCAAACCACCACAGGGATGAGCAACCAGAAAAGCCTCGCCGCGCGCGACAGCATCAGCCTGACCAGCGGCGGGCAGGTGATCAACAACGGCATCATCGAAGCGGGCGTGAATGGCGATGAAAGCCGCAATACCAGCGGCGACGTCCACCTGACGGCGACGAGCCTGAAAAACACCCAAAGCGTGGTTGCCAGTCGCACCCTGATGGTGACCGCTGCGCAGACCCTGGATAACCAGGGCGGCACATTGAGCGGTGTGAACACCGTGGTCAGCGCAGGCCAGCTCGATAACCGGGGCGGCCGGGTTCTGGGGGCCGATGCGCTCAAAGTCAACGCCACCGGCCTGGATAACCGCGCGGCTGGCTTGGTGCACAGTGATAACAGCACCGACGTCACGGTGACGGCTGCCCTGGATAACCAGAACGGCCGAGTGATCGGCCTCAAGAGCCTGGCGCTCAACGCCGGGCAATTGACCAACGATAACGGCTTGGTCGCCAGCCAAGAGCAGGCCCAGGTAACCGCCGGAGCGTTGAGCAACCGAGCCGGCGAAATCTCCGCCCAGCAAACCACCCTTAGCGCCACGTCGCTGGATAACCGTTCCGGCAAACTGCTGGGCAGCCAACTCAACGTGACCGCCAGCGGCGCCATTGATAACCGCCTGGGGATTTTCTCCGCCACCAGCCTGCTGACGGTGCAAGCCGCAAGCCTGGATAACAGCGACCAAGGCTCCGTCGCCAGCCAGGGCAGCTTGACCGCGACCATCGCCGGGCTGCTCGACAATCACAATCAAGGCAACCTGGTCAGCCAAGGGACCCAGCAGGTTCGGGTCGGGCAGCTGAACAACGCCCAGGCTGGGCTGGTATCGAGTAAAACCACCCTGGCGCTGCACGGCGATACCCTGGCCAACCAGAGCGGCCAGGTGATCGCTGATGGGGCATTGACCCTGACCGGCGGTAGCGTCGACAACAGCAATGGCGGCCAACTGAGCAGTCATAGCGGGTTGACGCTCAATGCCAACCAACTCGACAACACCGCCGGTCGGATCAGTGCCAAGGGTGATCTGCAGGCCACCGTCGGCGTGCTCAACCAGCAAGCGGGTGAGCTGGTCAGCGAAGGCGCGCTGAGCCTTATTGGCACCTCGGTGGACAACCGCAACGGCGGTTTCATCGCCGCCACCAACGGCGTTGATTTGCGCAGCCAGAGCGTGCTCAACCAGCAAGGCGAGATCTCCAGCCAGGCCAAGGTGCTGCTGGTGGCCGACCAGTTGAACAACAACGCCGGCAAGGTGATTGGTGACAGCGGCTTGAGCCTGACCGTGCA
Source organism: Pseudomonas sp. R2-7-07 (assembly GCF_003852355.1). Classification (NCBI taxonomy): domain Bacteria; kingdom Pseudomonadati; phylum Pseudomonadota; class Gammaproteobacteria; order Pseudomonadales; family Pseudomonadaceae; genus Pseudomonas; species Pseudomonas sp. R2-7-07. The sequence goes on from NZ_CP027759.1 coordinate 406,996, forward strand.
ACGCCTGCTCAACCAGAGCAAAGGCCTGCTGGCGGGGCGCGACGGCCTCGTGCTGAACGGCGGTCAACTGGATAACAGCCTGGGCGGCCGCATCACCAGCCAGAAAGACCTGAATATCAACCTGAGCGGCGACCTGCTCAACCATGATCAGGGCACCTTGCTCAGTGAAGGCACGTTAACGGTCAAGGCTGGCACGCTGGACAACCGCCAGGGCGGTATTCTGTCCGCCGCCAACGCCCTGTCGATCACAACGGACGGCCAACTGAACAATCAGGCGGGCAAGCTGCTGGCCGATGGCACGGCCACGCTGGTGAGCGCTGCGCTGAACAACAGCCAGGGCGGTGTGATCAGCGCCAAGCAACAGGTTGACGTGCGCAGTGCGGGGCTGGACAACAGCCAGCGCGGCAGCATCAGCAGTGACGCCGGCATCACCCTGAATGCCGGGCAACTGAACAACAGCCAGCAAGGTTCGATCTTTGCCAAGTCCACGGTCAAGGCCACCCTGACCGGACTGGACCAACATGATCGTGGCGAGTTGGTCAGCGATAGCCACATCGATCTGGATTTGAGCCACGGGCAACTGCTCAACCGCGACCACGGCCTGATTGCGACCCCCGGCCAATTGCTGCTGAGCAACCTGGGCAGCGTCGACAACAGCCAGGGCGGCGAGATTTCCAGCACCCAATCCTTCCTGTTGACGGCCGATGCACTGAACAACCGGGGCGGCAAAGTCATCAGTGGCGACAGCCTTCAGGTGCGCATCGCCAAGGCGCTGGATAACAGCGTTGAAGGTGTGTTGTCTGCCAAGAACCTCCTGCAGGTGGAAGCGGGCAGCCTGGACAACCAGGCCAGCGGCGCCCTCGCCAGCCGTGGCGCGCTGGGCCTGAAGGTCACCGGCCTTCTGGACAACCATAACCAGGGGCTGATTTCTGCTGCCACTGCGCTCACCGTCACCTCGGGCTCCTTGAATAACAGTGCCAACGGTCGGCTTTCTGCCGGCACGTTCCACACCCTTAATACCGGTGCGCTGAATAACTCCCAGGGCGGCCAACTGGTCAGCGATGGCAGCCTGACAATCACCGCCGCCGATGTGGATAACCGCAGTGGTGTGATCGGCAGCCAGCACGTCTTGAACATGACCGTCGCCAACCTCGATAACGCTGCGGGCCTGATCAACAGTCAAAACGACCTCACCTTGGCGGGCCAGCGCGTGGACTCAAGCCAGGACGGGGAAATCTCGTCCAAGGGCGACTTGAAACTCACGATCCAGAAGCTGATCCAGCGCCAGGGCCGCTTGATTGGCGAGCGCGCCGTGAGCCTCGATCTGCAAGGCGGTGATCTGGACAACAGCGCGGGCCTGATCAGCGCCAAAGGGCCTTTGACCTTCGCGCGCCTGGCCAACCTGACCAACCGTGAACAAGGCGAAATCTCCAGCCAGACGGCATTCAGCGTGGCGGCCAAGCGCATCGATAACGGCGATCGCGGGGTCATCCTCAGTGCCGATCAATTGCGTCTTGAAGCGGATACGGTGGTCAACGCTGGCAAGGGTTTGATCTCTGGCTGGAATGGCCTGACCGTCGTCGGCGGCAGCCTGGACAACAGCGCCGAAGGCACGTTGTCGAGCAAGAGCGGCATCTTGCAAACCACGCTTACCGGCGCGTTGGATAACCACGCGGCAGGTGCGCTGGTCAGCCAGGGCAAGCAAACCATCAGCGCGGCCAGCCTGAACAATGATCAAGGGATCATTTCCGGCCAGGCGGATGTCAGCCTCACCGTCGCCGGGCACCTGGACAACAGCAACGGCGGCTTGATTTCTGCCGGTCAGCACTTGGACTTCAACCATGCCCAGAGTGAAATCTTCAACCGTGGCGGCCAGATCAGTGCTGCCAACATCACTCTGGTTGGCCAAAGCCTGGACAACAGCGCCGGTCAACTGATCAGCCAGGGCACCCTGGAAGGCACCCTCAGCGGTGCGCTGATCAACGCCAACAACGCCCGCCTGGCCAGTGGCGCAGCTTTGCTGCTGAACGCATCGAGCCTGGATAACCGGGGCGGCCAACTGGTCAGCCAGGACCGACTCGACCTGACCCTCGCCGACGGTGATCTGGATAACCGCGACAAAGGCACCCTCGCCAGCCAGAAAGACCTGGTGATCAAGCTGTTGGCCGGTGACATCAACAACCAGCAGGACGGCCTGATTTTCAGCCAGAAGGGCAAGCTTGATCTGGCTGCGCGTACCCTGAATAACCAGAAAGGCACGCTGCAAAGCCAAGTCGATAACCGGCTACGTCTGAGTGGCGCCCTGAACAACCAGGGTGGCCGGGTCGACAGCCTCAGCGGCAACCTGGACCTGGAAGCAGCCAGTGTAGCCAACACCGCTGGCGGCATACTCAACAGCAGCAAGGGCTGGATCAAACTGGTCAGCGGCCTGTTCGACAACGGCAGCGGGATCACCCAGGCGCAATCGCTGGACATCACCGCCCACGGCGGCTTGCTCAACCAACTCGGGCATCTCTCGGCCCTGGGCGGTGAAAACCGCATCGTCACCAGCACCTTCAATAACCAGGGTGGCGGTGTGTATGCCGACACCTTGCTCAAAGTCACGGCCCAGGATTTCGATAACCAGGGCACGGCTGCCGGCAACGGCGGCAAAGTCGGCGCGCGCACCATCGACTTCGGCCTGACAGGCACCCTGAGCAACCGCTTTGGCCTGATCGAAAGCGACGACACCCTAAGCCTCACCGCGCAAACCATCAGCAACGTGGGCGGTACCCTGCGGGCCATGGGCCGCACCGGTTCCACCCGCATCAGCACACTGGGGCTGTTCGATAACCGCCTGGGTGCGCTGGAAAGCGCCAACGAAGAACTCAACCTGCAAGCGGCCAGCCTGGACAACAACGGCGGGCGCATCGTGCACACCGGCAGCGGCACATTCGACCTGACTTCCGACCAAGTCACCCGAGCCGGCGGCAGCTTCATCACCAGCGGCCAACTGGACATCACGGCCGCCAAGTGGACCAACAGCAGCGTGATTCAGGCCGCGCGCCTGAACCTCGACATCGGCGAGTTCACCCAGACCGCCAGCGGCCAGTTGCTGGGCGCACAAAGCCTGACCGGCATCGGCGGCACCTGGACCAACGAAGGCCTGCTGGCCAGCGATGGCACCCTCAACCTGACACTGACCGGTGGCTACAGCGGCAATGGTCGGGTCAGCAGCCTGGGCGCCATGAGCCTTACCAGCGCCCGCATGGACCTCGGCGATAACGCACGCATTGCCGGCGGCGCACTTACCCAGATCAACAGCACCACCCTGAACAATCGCGGACGCCTGACTGCCATCGGCGACCTGACCGTCAACGCCACCACCTTGAACAACTACGGCACCCTCGGCGGCGCTGGAAAGGTCCGCCTGAACGCCACTCACCTGCTCAACGACAAGGGCCTGATCTTCAGTGGCAACGACATGACGTTGCGCGTCAATGATTTCAGCAATCGCTATGGCGACGTCTACAGCCTGGGCGGCCTGGACATCGCCCGCGACGACGCCAATGGGCGCAGCGCCCTGATTGAAAACGTCTCCGGTACCCTGGAAAGCACCGGCAACATGCGTTTGCTGGCCGACACCCTGAGCAACCGTCGCGACCAGTTCAGCACCGAAATGAAACTGGTGTCGGGCAGCTTCGACACCTACTACGACGACTTCTGTGACGGCAAGGGCTGTGAAGTGCACTTCCGCTCGGTTGAGCGCTACGAGGACGTCGTCACCGGCAGTTCCCCCACCGCGTACATCTCGTCGGGCGCAGGCCTGACCGTTGGCGCGCAAACCGTAAACAATCTATACAGCTCCATCTCGGCTGCGGGCAACATTCAGATCGATACCGGTGTACTGAACAACACAGGCGCAGCCGGTGGCGAGGATCGTCACTTTGACTCGGAGTTCTATACCCGCAACGACAGCGTCTACAACACGTTTATCACTCGCAGGGACCAGTTCAACCTTTACAACAACCCCAACTCGGCCGACTACCGTCCGGGCGAAATGACCATCGCCAAGCTGAGGGACGGGATCGGTAACTTCTACAACGATTCCAGCTATGTCGTCGCCACCGCCGGACGTGTGATTGCCCCCGCTGTTATTCAGGCGGCTGGATCAGTCACCGTTAACGCTACGCAGCAAATCAACAACAGCGTGATCCGCGCCAACGCCACGGATATCAATACGCCGGCGCAAAACCGCAATACCAACTCCGACGTGTTTGCCTCCACGGTCAAACCGGCGATCACCGCGCAACTGCCGCCGGACCTGGCCCAGCGCCAGGTCAACCCGGTGACCTTGCCGGGCTTCAGTTTGCCGACCAGTCAGAACGGCTTGTTCCGCCTCAGCGGCCAGGCCGCGAAGGCCGGCGCAGCGGGTAAAACCGCCACCGGCAGCGGTGACTTCAGCGTGAACGGGCGTGTGGTCAGCGCCGCCGAGCGCGAGAAAACCCTCGACTACAGCGCCGTGCAAGAGCGCGGCTTCAGCCTCGATGGCCAGCCTGCCAGCGGCGCGGTCAACGGCCAGGGCCCGCTGGTGCTGGACGGCCGCGCGCCTTCGGTCACCCGCGTGCAGGGTGTGCCGGACATTGCCCCGGTGGACAACAGCCACAAATACCTGATCGAAACCAACCCGGCGCTCACCGACCTCAAGCAGTTCATGAGCTCCGACTACCTGCTCGGCAAACTCGGCTACAACCCCGACGCCAGCTGGAAGCGTCTGGGCGACGGCCTCTACGAGCAACGCCTGATCCGCGAAGCCGTGGTGGCGCGTACCGGCCAGCGCTACATCAACGGCATCGCCAGCGACGACGCGCTGTTCCGCTATCTGATGGACAACGCCATCTCCTACAAGGACTCGCTCAACCTGCAACTCGGCGTGTCCCTCAGCGCCGAACAAGTCGCGGCGCTGACCCACGACATCGTCTGGATGGAAGAGGCCGAGGTCAACGGGGAGAAAGTCCTGACCCCGGTGTTATACCTGGCCCAGGCCAACAACCGCCTGGCGCCCAACGGTGCGCTGATCCAGGGCCAGGACGTCAGCCTGATCAGCGGCGGCGACCTGCACAACAGCGGCACCCTGCGCGCCACCAACAACCTGAGCATGATCGCGGGCAACATCGACAACAGCGGCCTGATGCAAGCCGGCAACCGCCTGGAAATGCTCGCTACCGACTCGATCCGCAACAGCCGTGGCGGCATCATCACCGGCCGCGACATCAGCGCCACGGCCGTGACCGGCGACATCATCAACGAGCGCACCGTCACCACCTTCAAGCGCGACGGCGAGAAATTCCAACTGCGCGACGACGTGGTCAGCGATGCCTCGCGCTTCGAAGCAACCGATACCTTGCGGCTTAACGCCGGCCGGGATGTGCTCAACGTAGGCAGTAATCTCAAGGCTGGCGGCAACGCCAGCGTGACCGCAGGCCGCGACGTAGTGATCGCCAGCCAGACCGAAGAAGACAGCGCCGCCTACCAGCGCCGCCGGGTCAAGAGCACCGAGCAAACCCTGCTGCAACACGGCTCCAGCGTGGAGGTGGGCGGCAACCTCGCCATCGACGCCCGACGCGACATCGCCGTGGTCGCCAGCACCGTCAGCGCGGCCAAAGACCTGAGCGTCAAAGCCGGCGAAAACCTCACCCTGGCCGCCGCCGCCAACGAACAACACGACTACTCCAAAGGCAAAAAAGGCGACACCAAAACCACCACCCAACTGGACAGCGTCACCCAACAAAGCGCCGAACTCAAAGCCGGCGGCGACCTGATCGCTGTGGCCGGCACCGACCTGACCCTGGTCGCCAGCAAAATCAGCGCGGGCAACGAAGCCTACGTGCATGCCGACAACGAACTGCAACTGCTCGCCGCGCAAGACAGTAACTACTCGCTGTATGACATGAGCAAGAAAGGCGGGTGGGGCAGCAAGAAGACCCAGCGGGATGAAGTGACCGATGTGAAGAACATCGGCAGCGAGATCAAGACGGGGGGAGACCTGACGCTGGAGAGTGGTGGGGATCAGAAGTATCAAGCGGCGAAGCTCGACAGTGGCGGGGATATAGCGATTGTCAGTGGCGGGGCGGTGACGTTTGAGGCGGTGAAGGATTTGCATCAGGAGAGTCATGAGAAGAGCAAGGGAGATGCGTTCTGGACATCGTCAAAAGGTAAAGGAAATACAGATGAGACCCTGCGCCAAACCCAAATGGTGGCTGAGGGCAACATCGCGATCAAGGCGGTGGAAGGCCTGAAGATCGACGTCAGGCAGGTCAACCAGCAAACCGTCAGCCAGTCCATCGACGCGATGGTCAAGGCTGATCCGCAACTGGCCTGGATCAAGGACGCCGAGGCGCGGGGGGATGTGGACTGGAGGCAGGTCAAGGAGATTCATGACAGCTTCAAGTACAGCAACTCGGGGTTGGGGCCGGCGTCGCAGATCATTATTGCGATTGTGATGGCTGCATTTGTTGGACCTGCAGCCATGGGGGCAATGACCACCGCAGGGGCTGGTATTGGCGTCGCGGCTGGCACGGGCGCTATTGCCGCAGGTGCTGCGACTAATGCCACGGTGAGTGCGGTTAATAATCGCGGCAACCTCGGCGCGGTATTTAAAGACGTCACTTCGTCTGATGCGATGAAGGGATACGCAGTATCTGGCCTCACAGCAGGTTTCACGGCCGCATATTTTGACGGTTGGACGGGAAGTAAAACGACTCAAGCTTCCGGAAAAATCGACTTACAACTTAATACGCTGAAGGGCGTAGGGCAGTTTGCGGCCAACCAGACGCTACAGAACGGCACCTCGGCCGTGCTTAAAAAAGCGCTGGGTCAGGATGCCGATTTGGGTGATGCACTCACCAGCGTGTTATTCAATACATTAGCGGCCACCAGCTTCAACGCAGTTGGTGAAATAGGTTTGAAGACGGGCAGCATCGAAAAAGTAGCTACCCACGCGCTCGTTGGTGGATTTATCGCAGAGGTGGCCGGAGGGGATTTTGTTAGCGGGGCTATCGCCGCGGGAGCTAACGAAGCACTGGCAAACCAGCTACGTCGCTTGGCCACAGATATAAGTCCTGAGAAGCGGGACGTTCTTCTCACCACCGCCGCTCAGCTGATTGGTGTAGCGGCAGCAGCATTGGTTGACGGTGGTGCCGACACGAAAAACCTTCAAGTCGCCGCTTGGGCCGCCCAGAATGCCACCAATTACAACAGCTTAAATCATGAGGATGCCGCCGATTTTGTAGCAGATATGAATATCTGCGGGAAAGACGTGACCTGCCAGCAGAAAACGTGGAGGGCAGGTAAGTACGACAATATCAGCCTCGGAAATTATGAAGAGGCCATGAAAACCGCTGGCCCGGCGTGGGCAAAGTCTCAGATAACAACGCTCGAAGGTGGTTTGTTTGCGCTTAAATCGCTCAACTGCCAAACAGATGTGTGTTTTAACTACAAGCAGACATTGGAGGCTAGGGCGTATGAGAATCTGGATAAGCTCCATACGTTGGTTAACACCTATGAACCTTATATTGCAGGCATAGCTGGTGGTGTTGCTGGAGGCGTGCGTCCTAGGCAGCCTACGCTTCGAGAGGGTGAGACCGCAGGTGCGCAGGCTGGTAAATCAGAGGCGTACTGGAGTAAGGTTAACGCTGAAACCGGCGGTGCAAAAGGAACAGGGCAAGCTTTAAGGGAAGTCGAGATTAGTTCTGGTGGTAAAGGTGCATGGAATAAAGAGCTGAATAAGCCTGTGCCGAATACCGTATATAAAGTTGATGGGAATAAAACCTTCCAAACAGATGGCTTGGGCCGCGTTGAGAAAGTCGAGTCAAATCTTTCATTGACTAAAAATGATCGGAATACATATCAGCAATGTGTGGCAGGAAAGTGCGGCGTCACTGGGGACGAGGGTGGGCACTTGATTGCTAGTATATTCAACGGGCCTGGGGAGAGATTGAACCTCCTTCCCATGAATGGGAACTTGAATAAAGGTACTTGGAAATCTATGGAGAATACATGGGCGTCCGCACTTAAGGAGGGCAAGCAGGTTAGCGTGAAGATTGAGCCTGTGTATTCTGGTAAAAGTGTTCGGCCAGATAGCTTTAATGTGGAGTATTCAATAGGCGGTGCTCGTCCAAAAGAGATTGTATTTAAAAACTCACCGGGTGGAAATTGATGCGTAGTGATAATGATATCTACAATGACATTGGGGGTATTTTATTTGAGATTGCTCCCAGCGGAGCCTGTAAAATTATAATGCGTGCACAGCTATCCCAAGAGCTAGATAGCTGTGAGTATGAGTATGACTACATTGATGCACAAGGTAACGTTGCCTGGTTCACGGCAGGCGGGCGAGCCAATACAGATATTTTAGATCTTTTAACAGAGCTGCGTAGTTGGTATGTTGAGAATAAACTTACAGGAGGGCTGCCAGCGTGGAGTGGCTGTGAGGTGACCTTGGACTTAGTTAAGGTTAAAATTAGTATGGATTTTATTTATCCTTGAGAACTAAGCGGAAAGTTTAGGTGTAGTGGAAAAGCGGGGTCAGACCACTATTCTTCTGGCGGAGCACTAAACGTGGTCTGACCCCTATTTTTCCTCTATTTTTCCTAGAGGCAGTGTTAAGTGAAAAATATAAAGTTGATGGCTGATTACCAGTGTCATCCACTTTGGAATATGTCCCATGACGAGTATGGGGACATAGATCCTTGCGACCTTCCTATCTCTAAAGAGCTCCAGCTGCGTCTATCAAAGTGGGCCAATATGTACGATGAAACGTTGGATGCTGATTACCCTCCAAATTCTGGATTCAAGAGCGAAGAGTTAGAGCGAGAATTCAAGCGAGAGGGAGAGCGATTAGCTGAAAGTTTGAGAAGCGAACTCGGTCCGGATTTTTCTGTTTCGCTTAAGGTTTAGTTGGTGCAAAAGGAGGAGGGGGAAAATGGGGTCAGACCCTGAGGGATCCCCGAATTTTCTTACTTAAAATCAAGAAGTTGGAATATTGAAGAGGCCTGCATGAGCCGGCAACTTGGTTTGCACCACACAAAACTAAGAACCCGAACCCATGCAGGCCATCCGATTTTTACACAGAGCGCTCGCTCAAGCACTGCCCTCGATCCATTCTCGCCGCCTAACGACGCTGATGAGTTGTGTCAGTTCGTTACTGCAAGGCCGTCGCCTGACGCTAACAGCGCTGGGACGTTTTATGCCAGGTCAGGCGTACCCCAAGCATGCGATCAAACGAGTGGACCGATTACTGGGTAATCAACACCTCAGAGCAGAGCGCCCGCTGTTCTACTGGGTGATGCTGCGGGCGTTGTTAGGCTCCCTGAAGCACCCTTTAATCTTGGTGGACTGGTCGCGAATTGATGCTCCTGGCGATGCGTTTTTGTTGAGAGCCGCGGTCCCGTTTGCGGGACGCTCGTTTCCTATTTATGAAAGCGTTCATGAGCGTGAGAGCTGTCCCAAATATCAAAGCCGCCTGCTCAAAATGTTAGCTGAGTTACTGCCTGACGGATGCGTTCCAGTCTTGGTCACGGATGCGGGTTTTCGGCGTCCGTGGATGAAGGCTGTGGTAGCGAAGGGCTGGTATTACGTGGCTCGCATACGCAACCGTGAACTTTATCGTCGAGAAGCAAACGACTGGCAACCCGTGAAGAATTTGTACGCTCTGGCCACTTCATCACCTAAATCGCTGGGGCGCGTTGAGATGACGCGTAGCGCCCCTCACTTCGTCGATTTGTACTGCGTTCGCCATTCAGCCAAGGGCCGAAAACACCAACGAGTCACGGGTTCAATCGCCAGAAGCAAGCTCAGCCGACAGTCCGCCAAACGTGAGCGTGAGCCGTGGTTGCTTGCCAGCAACCTTGCGCAAAGTGAGTGGAACCCGGCACAAGCAGTTGAACACCTGGGTCAGTTTTCAGTCGGCAGAGCAGCCTCTACTGGGTCAGTTTTCGGTCAGCGGCAACAGTCTATTGCATCGGATTTGACCAGTACCTTTCATGGTCTCGATTGGTAGAGAGCGGCTAGAAGCGGCCATCGGGTGTCTACGAAACTAGGGACGATTCAGATCTCATTGACGGCGTAGCCAAGGTCATCAAGACAGTTTTCTGCCCCCATGTTCCCGGCGGGACAGTACGATGATCGACTCCTTTCGAGAAAGCACAAGCATAGCAACGGCAGTTCCCATGATTGGAGCCTGCACAGATTGCTTAATTTTTGCTACAAAGATGGAACAGGCGGGAAGTAGCAGGGGCTGGAGAATGGTATTGGTACGAAAGTGGGGCGGGGGGATATGGCGCGCTACAAGGCGCGTTGGGCGGCTCCCGGCACCATATACATCTCCAGCTTTTGCTTGCCCGTAACTCAATCGTAGCGTGAATAGAATCATGATCGAGCCAGATATCAATGAAGTAATCGCTGAGGCAGAACAATTCAGACTCAAACTGGAACTTGCCAAAAAAGCAAATCTTCCATTAGTCACGGAAGATTTTCCAGTCATGAACTGCAAACTATCATCCTTGTTATTCGCTTACCATGCACTTCAAAAGTGGCCATCTATAGTGATCTATGGTGTTAGTGGTAGAGCCGCAAACCATGAAGGGGACGATGCGATTTCCCATTACTGGCTTGAGTATCAAGGCGTAGCTATAGACTTGACAGCGGATCAATACAACATAATTGAAGAAAAGCAGCTTAATAGAAAAATACTCAGAAGCAGACCATTCAAGCCCGTATCCACAGGGTGCATTGATAGCATGCAAAATTACAAGCTATTCAAAATATCCTACCGAGATACCTATATTTTGGGTCTCCCCGAATTGGCTGAGGATTTTATTTATGACCTCCATGCTAACTATGAAGCCCTCGTTGACTTGACATCACACAGATAACAGCTGGTTCAAATCGTCCTCTTCGCTCAATGGGACGGGCTAAGACTCCGACTTAGCAGACGCTAGATTTCCACTTCTGGCCCGTTCTTGGGCTCTGGTGACCGGCAGCTTTTGGTCGAGGCTGTGTAAAAACGTGCTTCAGCGCGACAGGTACTCAAAACTGGACTGGAAATCGCGCTTCTATGCGAAATCCACATCTGCTGACGGGCCAATAAATTTCAGATTTAACGTAGACGCGCACACTTCAATTTTGGCGAAGCGTTTTTACACACTCTGGGCCGAAAGCTGCCCATCAAAAAATCATATTGCCCATCATCAGACTTGCCTGACGCGACCGTGAACCCTGGGTGTTAAGGAATGGCTGTAAGAGGAGAGTGCTTCGGTCATTGTGCTGCTTGGGCAGGCGGGAGTCCTAGACCCTCGCATGGGGCAAAAATGGGGCAAACCGTACGCCAATCTATGCCATTCAATGCCCAATATGCATTTGTGCCACCTGCTATGAACGAGTGCCGCAGCCACCAGCCACGGGCCTATTTCTCAAAATCTCCTACATACCCCTACACAATCGGCGTGTGCAGGTCATGACTTACTCAGCGTTCATCTTGTCCCACTGACGCTGATGCTCATGTGATTCTTGGTCGCACGAGTCACAAATGAAACCATCGCCGTAGCTCTCTCTTTCGAGCGCTTCGGCGAGTGCTTCACCCTCAAGCTCTGCTTGACAGCCATTGTGGTGTCCGCCCGGGTCTGTAACGCCTTCGCAGTTTCTTGTGAGATGTTTACTGAGAACTGCTTTCTGCGGTTGAGTAAGGCTGTCGTAACCATGGCTCATGGCTCGCTTTGCGATGCCTTCAACCTTGTTTTCTTCTTGATCGAAATGCCCGTATTCAAGCAGTTTACTGAGCGCCTTCTCTTCAGCTGCCATAGATTCATTCTCTGATGTCAAAAGGAGATGCCAGGATAGCACTTGGCTACCGCGCCAGCCCAAGAAAAACCGTGCCCAGTGATGTCTCGTTTTGGTCTTTAGCGCGTGTTATGTTTTGCCATTTGCATCAAAAAACTAAGTCTTGTCAAAAATCTCCATGTCGACGGCTCTTGCTTACAGCGGCGTCACCTTCAACGCCACCTTCAGCCTAGACCTATCCTTGTAGACCCGTCTTCCCGTCAAACAGGCTCCTGCCATCGGCCTGACCACTACATACAGCCTTCAACACGGCCTAGCCATCTTCGGCAGCATCCCCTCAAACAGGCTCTTACGCAGGGCCCCCGGTCGTATCTTCAGCAAGGTCTCCAGCCAGATCTTCACCGGAGTCGTCAGTCGACGCTTGAGTAGGATCCTGAGCCTGTGACGCTACAACCTCTTCATCTAGGGACTCGGCAGGAGCGCCTGCGATACGATCTGCAATGAATCCACGCGTACGCCAAGTAGCACGCACGAAGGACTCGAACGTAACATCGCCACTCAGCTCCAGTTCGTCGGCGTGATCGGTCACGATGATCTGCGGCATCATTCCAGTCGCGTCTTTTGTTTGCTGGCAGAACTCGGCAAGTTTGTCAAACATGTTGCTGACCGACTGCAGGTCTGCATCTACTCTTGCCGTCGTATTCGTGAACACGGCCAGTGCTTTTGCGTCAAAGGCCTGGCCATGATCGATCTTTGCAGGGAAATACACCTGTGTTGGCTGATCGAGGAAAAGGATAGGGGGTATTTTGCATCCCTCCTCATGTTTCAACGCAAATACTGAATGGAGGGCTAAAAATAAGGTTAGGTGCGAATACAGCCAGTTCGCTCCACTGCCCATTGAACGCAGATACACGCCCCCCATTTCAGTGCTGTCATGCCACAGATCAAAGTTGTGCAAGTCAAACTTGAGATTGATCGGTTTGTAAGCTTCCTCAAAGTCGAACCCGGCGCCTATGCGAGCCATTTCACTGTTGATCAGATCGCTTAGATTACTCATCTTGTTGGGCACATTATAAGCGTCTAAGCGTGGCTTAATTTCCAGGAGCTTATTTTTAATGGTCAGCAGAGTGCCGTCGACTTCATATTTTGGCCTGCTGGCATAATCCTCAATAACTATTTCAATGCGATGCTTGACGCGTAGTGCAATCTCGTCAACTGTCTTTTTCTTCTTAAGATCGTCTACCTGCTTATCCAGCTGAGTAATCTTGGCCTGAATGCCTAATAGTTTTTCCTTTTCTTCTTTATGTTTGGATAGAATCCGTCCTTCCTCTTCGCGAAAGCTCTCACGTGCATAGGAGGAGGTTCTAAGTTCTTTGTTCATCCAGCCAATGGCATCAGTTAGTTTATTCGCTTCGTGTTCAACATGCTGGCTGGGTGAGTCACAAAACGGACAATGTGCCTCTTTGATCTCTGCATATTCCGGCAAAGGGGTTTCGCTTATATTTTTTGCAAAGTCCTCGGTAAAACTAATTGAAGATCTGACAGCGCTTAATTGATCGTTAAGCTCACGAACTACCAGGGTTTGATTTGATCTCCGTTGCTCTAACTCCTTTTTCTGTACGGCATAATCGTCTGTCTGGCTATCAATTCGAACATTAGCATTACTGATTTTTTCAAGCGAGGACTTGAGGCTGGCCGCGATCTGCGCTCCTGTCAAAGCAGTTAAAGGAGTGCCTGCGGCGGACTTATACTCTGCAAGTAATTCATCTACTCTCTTGATAAATTTGTCTTTTGCATCTTTGTTCTTAGGTATCTGTGCCTCAAGCTTCCTCTGGTCTGCCTTAAGAGAATTGTATTCCTGGGACAACCAGAAATAATCTTGATCCACAAAATTCATGAATATCTTGAGGTGATCAATAACCTGCTCACGTTTTTCCTTCTCGTCAAAACGATAGAAAAGAGCATGCTTGTTAGCCACAAGATTCTGGTGCTGCAACATGAAAGATACAAAGCTACGAACAGAGGGCGTCGCGCTTTTGCTCTTACCAAACGCCCTGCCACTTTGATCTTCATCAATATCCGTCATTGTTATCGCAAAATGCCGGCCTAGTTCTTTCTTGAAATCACGTAAAGGCAGAAATAAATTAGGGCTGAAGAACTTTTTAGGATCTTTCATCCTAGTGAGGATTTCATCTAGTGTGCCAGGAACTTCACTGATGAAGACCCGATCACTAATTCTGTCACGAGCCAGAACGACAGTTTGGCTCTCAAACTGCAGGATAGTGAAGTAATATTGTGAGCGTCGCGTTATGACCCCTTTGGGGATGGTGTCATCGCTATTGCCGAAGCAGAAATCAAAAATCTCAATGATGGCGCTTTTGCCCATCGAAGATTTTCCCGTAATGACGTTCAAACCTGGCTTGAATATTACCTTGTGTATTTCGTTGTCGTGATCAATCACGCCAACCGACTTGACGAAGCACTTCATAACTGAGCAATCCCTAGCGACTTATATATATGCTGTGGCTCTCTATCTTCCATTACCCCTGCAAGCTTTCGAGCCGATGTAATCTTTCTCTCCACACCCTGCAGATGTGGGAATTTTTTGGTGGTCGGCTTTACAGCCAAATTTTCGTCAATCTCTAAATATCCAGCACTCTCAAGGCTCATGATAGTGACGTTAGTGATCTCTCTCAGAGTCTGGATTCTCTTGTGCACTCCTGATATCCGAGTCTTATCCGAGATCATGGTTCGCCAGTTGCTGCGTGTGCTCAAGCGGTATAAATAAGCGGATGTGGGTTCATGAAGCACAAGGGGAAGGACAAGGTAGCTGAATAGAATATTGTTTGGGCTTGGTTTTAGTTCGCTATAAAAGGCATGAATAATTGGAGCCATTATAAATGGGCTTCGATGCAGGGTGTGGATATGATCAGATGTTGAAACCTTCATTCCCATAACGTCCATTTACCAGAGTCTCCAATGAAGCTTTTCAGAATCCACCTCATCCTCGTCATCAGCAAGCATATGCCAGATGCCATTGCGGAAATCTAAGCTTGTATCATCGAAGGTGGGTATTTTGTCTGGGGTTTCACCGCAGCGAAGATCGAAGAAGCTCTTTGACTCATCACACCAGTACTCTTTAGGCTCACGGCGACATTTCCTCATTGCCGCAGCCCTGAGGCTCACATGACGGTTTAGCTGTTCTTCTTTGTAGCGATCAATATCATCCTTCTCTAGGTTGAATCTTTGGAACTCACTGCTGATGGTGTGCACAGCAACCATGTGCTCCAAAATCGCCGTAGGAACTTTTGTAGGGTATTTAATCTCATGAAGCTTCTTTACAAACAGACGCTCTGAATAGGATGGCTCGCCCACATTGTCTTTGAATAGACTCTTATCCACAATTGGAAATCTTCGGGAGTGCCTGCCATACAAGGCATTTAGTGAGGCGATTTGTAAGTCAAAGTCTTCATAGCCAACCTTCCAACCATTCTTGGACTTTTCAGGATCAATCAAAAACCCCATCATGGCCCGGAAATAATCGTCATGTTTATCAGGGTGTACACCCTTGCAGTGCACACTCTTTACGCGGTCAGCACGCGTGACTAAATCAGGCTCATCGGTAAGGATGTGGACTTTCTCAATAACATCCAGCAATGTCTGCCTTCTTTCTTTAGCCATCACAAACCGCTGAGCTTGGACAGCCCGCGACGGCTTATCCACTGAGGCTGAGTTCCTGGCCTCGCTTTGATCAAGGACACCCTGTAGAAGATCTAGCTTCTCCTGAACCGTCAACTGGTTCCAGTGACGAAGCTTTGAAGCGGCACCGTATGTCTGTGTAGTCAACAAGATCAACTCAGAATACTTTGCCTGTTTAAAATTGGGCGACATCCAGTTTTTCAGTGTATTCCAGAAGTTGATGTGGCCATCTGTCAGGTCTTCGACAAAATCCTTTACTTCAACCTGAACCTCGCCGCTGACAGTGACGTCGCCATAATATTCAAGCCAAAGGGTCTGCCCTTTAGCCAGAGCATGGCAATACTCCAGCGTCACTATCAGTTGATAGGAAATGGCTTCGAGTAGTCTCGTTGCATTATTAGCGAGCTTATTCAACACGTCCTCCGCTCATCACGTTATTGTCGTGAAAAGGAGAATTTCACCAGGAGCGTGAGATACAGCCACCCTGGCAAGCCTCATCCAGAAATAAGAAAAACCGCTATAAACGCAGAGGCCAAATACGCCAATCATTGGAGCTGTTTTTATATACAGTGTCCCAGTGAGCGCTCACTGGATTCTATCGTGATGGCCTTTTGTTGGCAAAGGAGCTGGAGAGCCCCGAGCCAGCTGGTGCATCTGCTGATCAAGTCGACCCTAGCGGCTCTTCTGCAGGGAGTAAGGTATGTACCATTGTATGAATTGCGATGAAGTGACGCTCTTTGACTTTCTAGACAGAGACGGTGAGGAGAAGTGAGTTAGGTGAAGTGCCCAAGGTGATCGGGTGCCTATCTTCAGCCGGGCAACCTGACGCTGGTTGCCAATATGTACTGGTCTTGCGTAGCACTCCCCGCCACCCGTTAGCCGCCGTCATTGCCAACCTAATGCCCGCTTTTGGCCGGAAGCAGCTCGTCAGAATAATTCATATTGCCCATCATCAGGCTTACCCGCCGCGATTCTGAAATGCCTTTAAGGACGGCTAGCCTGCTCTTGATCCCTTCAGCTTGGCCAGCCCCTGTTTGATGTGGCCAGCATTTTCACTGATCACAAACAGAGCGCCACGCACGTTATCGCCAGCCTCACTCAATCCCTGCTTCTCGCTTTGGAGCACCAACTCCATCAGGCCTGCTTCCAGCGCGAGCTGATTTTCGTACATCCGTTCAAGCAAATCCGCGAGTGAATACTCACCTGGACATGTGCGCTGCTCCGTCGAAAAAAAGCAAAGCATAGCAGCGGCCTAGCCCATGAGTGCTGCTTAGAAATTACAAACGACGCAGTGGTTGAATACTTTGCAAGCAATGCAGGAGCAGCATTTGCGGAGGGCCGCGTCCATCAGCGCAACCGTCCGAATAGTTCGAGGCTTCAATAAAAGTGAGGTTTTCGAGGCGGGAGAGATATTGTTATTTGAGGGGGGCATTGGCTTGAGTTAAAAGGAAGGATCAGCGCTACTTGGTTTTTCATTTGGGGAGGGGGGCCGTTCGATAGGCAGGTACTTGGTACTGAGCGTGCACTCTAGCCTTCTTTCGCCGCGCATACCGCGTGACTTCAGAGCCCATGAAAAACAAAAGCTACGACGGTTGCTCGGAGGCCTTGTGGCGTGCCTGGGGGAGCGAAAGGGCTGCGGACGGTATTTGCCGACGCCTCAGCTTGCCTGAGGGAGGCTCTCAACTTGAAAATTTAAATTAGGTTAAAAATATTAGATTTTCGTAACTATTCCATAAATCCCTTGGACACCTTTCAGCCACACCTCCAAAGCGACTTGGTCCAGAAATGGTCCAGCAGCCATTAAATCGCAGGCAATAAAAAACCCCAAGGAACATGGTTCCTTGGGGTTTTTCGGTATTTTGGTGCCCAGAGACGGAATCGAACCGCCGACACGGGGATTTTCAATCCCCTGCTCTACCGACTGAGCTATCTGGGCAACGGGGCGCATTAAACGGGTTTTTCAGGGGGTCGTCAAGCAAGTTTTCAAAAAATATTTAATTATTACCGTCGCTTACGTGCCGACCCCGGTTTTTGATCAATTATTGAGCAGGCGGAACGTAACCTTCGGCTTGGGCGTATTCCTCGCCGGAAAAGAACTTATCCATTTCTCCCTGCAGGTATTTGCGGTCTTCGGCGTTCATCATGTTCAAGCGTTTTTCGTTGATGAGCAGGGTCTGGTGTTTCTGCCAGTCGCCCCAGGCTTTGGCGGAGACGTGGTCGTAGATGTCCTGGCCCTTGGCACCCGGAAAAGGGGCGCGGTCGAGTGCGGGCAGTTCTTCTTTGTACTTGCGGCACATGATGGTGCGGGTCATGACGACTCTCCTGCGTTCAATACTTCAGCCGCGCGCTTCAGCAGTTTCTTTACCGGGGCGGCAAGGCCCAGGCGCGGCGGGGTGGCGAGGTTATACCAGAGCCAGTCGGCCTCGGCCACGTGATGGGCGCTTTCCTCGACCTGGACCAGCCAGGGTTCGATGGCCAGCTGGAAATGGCTGAAGGTGTGGATCAGCCCCGGCAGTTCCTGATGCTTGCCCAATGCCAATGCGTGCTGGTTGGCCAGATGATCGAGGTCTTCCAGGTCGTCCAGCTCCGGCAGGCTCCACAAACCGCCCCACAGGCCCGTGGAGGGGCGACGATAAAGCAGGATCGCGCCTTCGGCATTGGCGAGCAGCGGCATCAGCGTGCGTTTCTGGGGGATGGTCTTGCGTGGCTTGGGGATCGGGTAGCGCGTTTCCAGGCCGAGCATGTGCGCTTCGCAGCCTTTTTCCAGCGGGCACAGCAGGCAGCTGGGTTTGCTGCGGGTACAAAGGGTCGCGCCCATGTCCATCATCGCCTGGGTGTAGGCGTTGACGCGGTCATGGGGCGTGAAGCGCTCTGCGGTGGCCCACAGCTGTTTGGCGACCTTGGGTTCGCCTGGGTAGCCCTCTTGCGCAGTAAAGCGTGCCAGCACGCGTTTGACGTTGCCGTCGAGGATCGGCGCGCGCAGGCCCATGCTCAGGCTGGCGATCGCTCCGGCGGTGGACAGGCCGATGCCGGGCAGCTCGGTGAGCTTTTCGACATCCCTGGGAAATTCGCCGCCGTAGTCGGCTACGACGATCTTTGCGGTTTTTTGCAGGTTACGCGCCCGGGTGTAGTAGCCCAGGCCGGTCCACAGGTGCAGCACTTCGTCTTCCGGCGCGGCGGCCAGGGCTTCGACCGTCGGCAGGGACGCCATGAACCGGTCGAAGTAATTGAGCACGGTGCTGACCTGGGTCTGTTGCAGCATGATTTCCGACACCCACACCCGATAAGGCGTAATGCCCTGTTGCCAGGGCAGGTCGTGGCGACCATGGCGGTCGTACCAGTCGAGTACCGCCGCTGAAAACTGCTCGTTTCTCATCGGTTGAACAAGCCTTTCAGTGCGTCTTTGAGCTTTGGATTCACTTTGTCGAGCTTCTCTTCGAGCTTCTCGTTAAGACGATTGCCCGCCGCCTTGATGGCGACCTGGCCAAGCCCGTCCTTGTCCAGGCGGCAGGCCTTGGCGCCCAGCTCCAGCGGGCCACGGCAGCGCAGCGGCACTTCGATGCCCTGGAAGTTGGCGCCGACCTGGCAGGCCGGGTCCGGCACGTCGCGCTGGTCGCCTTCGACGATGATGCCCACGCGGTAGTCCATGCCCAGCACGCGCAGGTCGACATCGCCATCGCCGTTGAGCGTCAGCCCCGGAATGCGCACCTTCAGGTCAGGGTTACTGGCCACGCCATTGCGGAACGTCAGGTTGCCGCGCAGTTCCTGGAAGGGCGTGTCCTTGCCTTGTGGCGTGGTGCTCAGGGTCTTGCGGTTGAGCAGGGCGATACCGGTACACAGTTGTTGCTCGATGTTGGCATTGAGCAACACACCGTTGTTGATCACGACGTTGGCGGTGCCGTTGAGGCTGTCGATCAGGGCCTTCTGGCTGTTGCCTCGACCACTCAGGTTGCTGTCGAGGGTGATCAGGCCCTTGACCGGCGGGGTTTTCCCCTGGGCCTGCAGGATGCGTTCGACGGGCACTTGCTTGATATGACTTTGCAGCGCCAGCAGCGGGATGTCCTGGCGCACGTCGAGGCTGCCGTTGGCCTGGAACGTACCGTTGTAGAGGCCGCCGCTGAGGCTGTCGAGCTTGAGCTGGCCGTCGATGCCGGAGGCTTTAAATACTGCATTCTGGATTGGCAACTGGCTCAAGGTCAGCTGACCAAAGGCCAGGTCTGCGTTCACATCCAGGCTGCGCAGGCGGGTCAGCGGCAGCAGTTTGTCACTGCTCCAGGCGCCCTTGGTTGGTGCTTCCGGCAGCGGAGTGGTACCGCCGGCGGCCATCGCCCCGGCTTCGCTGCTCTGCACTTCGGCCTGGCGTGCGGCGGTGGCGCCTTTGGCGGCTTCGGATTTGGCCGGAAAGTAATTGTCGGCGTTGAAGGTATCGCCCTTGAGCTGCACGCGCAGGGACTGCTTGGCGAAATCATCCACGGCGACGCGACCGGTGAAGGTGCTGCCGTCGAGTTTCAGGTTGAGGTCTTCCAGCGCAACGCTGGTCGGCGTGCCCTGGACGCGGCTGACCAGTTCGACTTTGCTCAGGCTGCCCGGCGCCATCGCTGGCAACGGGTGGCCGACACTCTCCAGAAACTTGGCCAGGTCGAACTGGGCGACCGACAACGCGCCGCTGAACTGCGGGGTTTTGTCCAGGTCATTGACCCGCAGTTCGCCGAGGGCGCGCAATTGGTTGGCCGAGAGTTTCAGGTTGGTCCATTCGGCGAAGTTGGCCGCCAGGTCCACCAGCACTTGACCCTGGGTGGAGAAGGTCAGGGTCTTGCCTTGCAGCGGCTCGCCGGTGGCTTCGCCACTCAGGCGCATGTCTTCGAACTGGTAGCGCTTGAGGGCGCGCTGGATGCGCAGATTGCCGTTCAGCTCGGTCTTGAGCCGCATGACCGGCTGGTTGCTGCCGAGGAACGCGGTGAGTTTCAGCGGAATGTTGGCGCCTTCGTGGATCGCGCCGGCACTGAGCTGGATGCTTTCGGCGCTGAACTGCTTGCCGGTCTGTTCATCGTTGTATTCAACGCGGGCGTTGTTGATGGTCAGGCTGTCGATGTCCAGGCGGATCGGCTGCGGCGGTTTTTCCGGCTTGGTTTCGGCCACCGGCTCGACCGGCGCGGGAGCGGGGGTGCCTGTGGGTTCATCGGGCAGGTTCTTGCCGATGTCTTCCCAGTTGCCGTGGCCGTTCTTGTCGCGGTTGAGGCGCAGGTTCAGGCCTTCGACGCGCACATCACTCATCTGCACTTCGCGGCGCAGCAGCGGCAGCACGCGTACCGACAGGCCGAGCATCTGCAGGTCGGCGAATGGTTGGGTCGGGTTGGTCAGGGTCGCCACCCCGGCTTCGTGCAGCTCCAGGCCCAGCCAGGGGAACAGGCTCCAGCCGATGTCGCCATTGAGCGTCAGCTCGATGTGGGCCTTGTCGCGGGCAATCTGGCGAATTTCTTCTTTGTAGTCGTTGGGATCGAAGAGATGGGTCAGGGCAAAGCCGAGAGCCACAATGATCAGCAACAGCCCGAGAAATACCAGACCCAGGATTTTGCCGAACGCTTTCATGGGCGAGTCCTTGTATGTCGATTTCAAAATTTAGCCGCAGAGTATAACGCCCGACGGCCTGCATCAGTTCGTGGATCGTTACATTGTATCTACGACCGCCGAAACAAGATTCTGGCGTCAAAAAAACCGATTTGCTGAAAAAAGTGATGTCACTTTGGTTTTTCTCGCGTCCGCAAGTGCTAATCTCTGCGCGTTCGTCTGCCTTCTGCGACGTATCGTCGCGCCAAAATGGAGTTTCACCCAAAAAAACGGTCACGCTTTGCGTGCAAGGCCGAGGGGGAGAGCGCCTGACGGACGCATACCAATAACTGGGGGAAACACCAATGAGCACTAGCACTGCGGCTGATATCAGCGCCGCACAGCCTGCGTTCCTGTCCAAGGAACGCATTATCGCCAAGCCCGGCTTCAACCGCTGGCTGGTTCCACCGGCCGCCCTGGCCATCCACCTGTGCATCGGCATGGCCTACGGTTTCTCGGTGTTCTGGTTGCCGCTGTCCAAGGCGCTGGGTATCACCGCGCCGGTCGCCTGTGCGCCGGACATGGGCTTCATCGCCCAAGTCTTTTCGTCCCAATGCGACTGGCCCATCTCCATGCTGGGCTGGATCTACACCCTGTTCTTCATCTTCCTGGGCTGCTCGGCAGCAATCTGGGGCGGCTGGCTGGAACACGCCGGGCCACGCAAGGCCGGTGTCGTATCGGCACTGTGCTGGTGTGGTGGCCTGCTGATCTCGGCCTTGGGTATCTATACCCACCAGATCTGGCTGATGTGGATCGGCTCCGGGGTCATTGGCGGTATCGGCTTGGGCCTGGGCTATATCTCGCCGGTGTCGACCCTGATCAAGTGGTTCCCGGACAAGCGCGGCATGGCCACCGGCATGGCGATCATGGGCTTCGGTGGCGGCGCGATGGTCGGTGCACCGCTGGCCGCAGCACTGATGGGCCACTTCGCTTCGCCGACCAGCGTGGGCGTATGGCAGAGCTTTTTGGTGATGGCTGCGATTTACTTCGTGTTCATGATCGGCGGCGCACTCTCGTATCGCGTGCCGCCGACCGGCTGGAAGCCTGAGGGCTGGACCGCGCCGGCGAAAAAAGCCAGCAACGCGATGATCACCCACCGTCATGTGCATGTGAACGTGGCGTGGAAAACCCCGCAATTCCGTCTGGTATGGCTGGTGCTGTGCCTGAACGTGTCGGCCGGTATCGGCATCCTCGGCATGGCGTCGCCACTGTTGCAGGAAGTGTTCGGCGGCAAGCTGCTGGGTGTGGATGTGCCGTTTGGTCAGCTGGATGCCGGGCAACTGGCGTCGATTGCAGCCATCGCGGCAGGCTTCACCGGGTTGTTGAGCCTGTTCAATATCGGTGGCCGGTTCTTCTGGGCGTCGTTCTCCGACTACCTGGGCCGTAAAAATACCTACTTCGTGTTCTTCGCCCTGGGCTTTGCCCTGTACGCGCTGATCCCGAACCTGGGGCACTTGGGCAACGTGGCGCTGTTCGTGGCGGCGTTCTGCATCATCCTGTCGATGTACGGCGGTGGTTTTGCGACGGTGCCGGCTTACCTGGCGGACCTGTTCGGTACGCAAATGGTCGGCGCGATCCATGGTCGCCTGCTGACCGCGTGGGCTGCGGCCGGCGTGCTGGGCCCGGTGTTGGTGAACTACCTGCGTGAATATCAGTTGAGCATCGGCGTCGAGCGCGCTGCGGCCTACGACATCACCTTATACATCCTCGCCGGCCTCCTGGTGCTGGGCTTCATCTGCAATCTGCTGGTGCGTCCGGTGGCCGACAAGTACTTCATGACCGACGCCGAACTTGCCGCCGAGCAGGCGCTGGGCCATGACAAAGGTGCTGATGCCAGCACTTCCCTGGAGTGGAAAGCGGCTCCTGGCACCGTGCCCATGGCGATCGCCGCCTGGCTGGTGGTGGGCATTCCGCTGGCGTGGGGTGTGTGGGTGACGCTGCAGAAGACGGCGGTGTTGTTCCACTAACACTGCAAAACCCTTGTGGGAGGGGGCTTGCTCCCGATAGCGTTAGATCAGTCAGCCACTAGGCGACTGAGCCACCGCGATCGGGAGCGAGCCCCCTCCCACATGTATACACATGTCTATCCCCGACATTCCCCGCTTCAACTCGTCAGTCTTATCCCCTCCGATGTTTCTGTTTAGCGCCCGCGCCCCTATAATGGCTGCCTTTTTCGCCCAATGATTTGCGGAGCTGGTGATGGTCGAACGTATGGCGTCCGTCGAGCGCGACACTCTGGAAACCCAGATCAAAGCCTCGATCAACCTGGATGGCACCGGAAAGGCCCGATTTGATATCGGTGTCCCTTTTCTTGAGCACATGCTGGACCAGATCGCCCGTCACGGGCTGATCGACCTGGATATCGTCAGCAAGGGCGACCTGCATATCGACGACCACCACACGGTGGAAGACGTAGGCATCACCCTCGGCCAGGCATTTGCCAAGGCCATCGGCGACAAAAAAGGCATTCGTCGCTACGGCCACGCCTATGTCCCGCTGGATGAAGCGCTGTCGCGCGTAGTCATCGACTTCTCCGGCCGCCCAGGCCTGCAGATGCACGTGCCCTACACCCGCGCCACCGTGGGCGGCTTCGATGTCGACCTGTTCCAGGAATTCTTCCAGGGTTTCGTCAACCACGCACTCGTCAGCCTGCACATCGACAACCTGCGCGGCACCAACACCCACCACCAAATCGAAACCGTGTTCAAGGCCTTCGGCCGCGCGCTGCGCATGGCCGTCGAGCTCGATGACCGCATGGCCGGGCAAATGCCGTCGACCAAGGGCGTTTTGTAATGCAGACGGTCGCGGTTATCGATTACGGCATGGGTAACCTGCACTCGGTGGCCAAAGCCCTCGAGCACGTCGGGGCCGGCAAGGTGCTGATCACCAGCGATGCCAGCGTGATTCGCGAAGCCGACCGCGTGGTGTTCCCAGGCGTGGGCGCGATTCGCGACTGCATGGCCGAGATCCGCCGTCTGGGCTTTGACAGCCTGGTGCGTGAAGTCAGCCAGGACCGCCCGTTCCTCGGCATCTGCGTGGGCATGCAAGCCTTGCTCGACAGCAGTGAAGAGAACGATGGCGTTGACTGCATCGGCCTGTTCCCAGGCCAGGTGAAGTTCTTTGGCAAGAACCTGCATGAAGACGGCGCCCACCTGAAAGTCCCGCACATGGGCTGGAACGAAGTGCGCCAGAGCATGGATCACCCGCTGTGGCACGAAGTGCCGGACATGGCGCGCTTCTACTTCGTGCACAGCTACTACATCGCCGCCGGTAAACCGGAGCAAGTGGTGGGTGGCGGGCACTACGGCGTCGACTTCGCCGCCGCGCTGGCCGACGGTTCGCGCTTTGCCGTGCAGTTCCACCCGGAGAAGAGCCATACCCATGGCCTGCAATTGCTGCAGAACTTTGCCGCGTGGGACGGTCGCTGGTAAATGGCCAAGAAGCCCAAGCCGCCGATCTTGAACCTTACGCCTGAGCAGGAACGTGAGGCTACTGACAAGATCAAGCGTTTCATGGAGGACCGCTTCGAGCTCAAGCTGGGCTCGTTCGAGGTCGCCGAGATTCTTGAGCTGTTCACCACCGAAGTGGCGCCGCACTATTACAACAGGGCGATTTTCGATACGCAGACGCTCCTTAAAGAAAGGTTCGAAAGCATCGAAAGCGACTTGTGGTCGCTTGAGAAACCCTGATTTCCCAAGCATTGCTGAATATCGAATAAGGTTTGCCAGATGCTGATTATCCCCGCTATCGATCTCAAGGACGGCGCCTGCGTACGTCTGCGCCAAGGCCGCATGGAAGATTCCACCGTGTTCTCCGATGACCCGGTGAGCATGGCTGCCAAATGGGTGGAAGGGGGCTGCCGTCGTCTGCATCTGGTGGACTTGAACGGCGCCTTCGAAGGCCAGCCGGTCAATGGCGAGGTGGTTACCGCCATCGCCAGGCGCTACCCGAACCTGCCGATCCAGATCGGCGGCGGCATCCGTTCCCTGGAAACCATCGAGCACTACGTCAAGGCCGGCGTGAGCTACGTGATCATCGGCACCAAGGCCGTGAAAGACCCGGCCTTCGTTGCCGAAGCCTGCCGCGCCTTCCCAGGCAAAGTGATCGTGGGCCTGGACGCCAAGAACGGCTTCGTCGCCACCGACGGCTGGGCGCAGATCAGCACTGTGCAAGTGATCGACCTGGCCAGGCAGTTCGAAGCCGACGGCGTGTCCGCTATCGTTTATACCGACATCGCCAAAGACGGCATGATGCAGGGCTGCAACGTGCCGTTCACCGCAGCGCTGGCGGCGGCGACGAAGATTCCGGTGATTGCGTCCGGTGGTATCCACAACCTGGGCGATATCAAGTCGCTGCTGGACGCCAAGGCGCCTGGCATCATCGGCGCCATCACCGGCCGCGCGATCTACGAAGGTACCCTGGACGTCGCTGAAGCCCAGGCTTACTGCGATGCCTACAACGGCTGAGGACTGACCATGGCGCTGGCCAAACGCATCATCCCTTGCCTGGACGTCGACAACGGTCGCGTGGTCAAGGGCGTCAAGTTCGAGAACATCCGGGATGCCGGCGACCCGGTGGAAATTGCCCGTCGCTACGATGAGCAAGGTGCCGACGAAATTACCTTTCTCGACATCACCGCCAGCGTCGACGGCCGCGACACCACCTTGCACACCGTCGAGCGCATGGCCAGCCAGGTGTTTATCCCGCTGACCGTGGGCGGCGGCGTGCGCACCGTGCAGGACATCCGCAACCTGCTCAATGCCGGTGCGGACAAGGTCTCGATCAATACCGCCGCGGTGTTCAACCCGGAGTTCGTCGGCGAGGCCGCGCAGCACTTCGGCTCGCAGTGCATCGTGGTTGCCATCGACGCCAAGAAAGTCTCCGGCCCTGGCGAAACCCCGCGCTGGGAGATCTTCACCCATGGCGGGCGCAAACCCACCGGCCTGGATGCGGTGGAATGGGCGATGAAAATGGAAGGCCTGGGCGCTGGTGAAATCCTGCTGACCAGCATGGACCAGGACGGCATGAAAAACGGCTTCGACCTGGGCGTGACACGCGCCATCAGCGACGCGCTGGGCATCCCGGTGATCGCTTCCGGCGGGGTCGGCAACCTGCAGCACTTGGCCGATGGCGTCATCGAAGGCCACGCCAGCGCGGTGCTGGCGGCGAGTATTTTCCACTTCGGCGAATACACGGTCCCTGAGGCAAAGGCCTACATGGCCGCGCGCGGTATCGTCGTTCGCTAAACGCTGGACACCATGGCAGGCTCGCGGCACTCTCTGCGCTTGCCATGGATTCCGGTAGCCTTCATGTTCAAACACCTGCTGCTCGCCCTCGCCAGTTCCTCCATGCTCATGGTGGCTACGGCACACGCCGAAGAATCGTCTGACGCCTCCCTGGTGTTGCTGACGGAAAATTTCCCGCCCTACAACATGGCGAAGAACGGCAAGAATTTCGCCAAGGACGAGAACATCGAAGGTATCGCCGTGGACATCGTGCGGGAAACCTTCAAGCGCGCCGGCATTTCCTACAATCTCACGTTGCGGTTTCCTTGGGAGCGAATCTACAAACTCGCCCTGGAAAAGCCTGGCTATGGCGTATTCGTCATGGCGCGTTTGCCGGACCGTGAAGCCTTGTTCAAATGGGTCGGCCCCATCGGCCCGGACGACTGGGTGCTGCTGGCCAAGGCTGACAGCAAGATCCAGCTCGACGGCCTTGAGCAGGCGCGCCGCTACAGGATTGGCGCCTACAAGGGCGATGCCATTGCCCAGAGCCTGGACAAGCAGGGGCTCAAGCCGATTGTCGCCTTGCGTGACCAGGATAATGCGCAAAAGCTCATGGAGGGCCAGATAGACCTGTGGGCCACCGGCGATCCTGCTGGCCGTTACCTGGCGCGGCAGGTGGGGGTGAACGGGCTCAAGACCGTACTGCGCTTCAACAGTGCGCAGCTTTACCTTGCGTTGAACAAGGACGTGCCGGATGAGATGGTTGCCAAGCTCCAGGCGGCGCTGGATGAGTTACGCAGGAGCGGTCGAGTAGATGAAATCATGGCGCGTTACCTCTAAAGGTTGCAGTTCCCATGTGCAGCGCAGGGGAATCAGCAGAATAAACGCGCTCAAAAATGTGGGAGGGGGCTTGCTCCCGATGGCGGAGTGTCAGTCAATACATTAGGGGCTGGCCCACCGCATCGGGAGCAAGCCCCCTCCCACATTGGATCTTCGCAGCCTTCATTTAGCGGTAAATGCCGTCTTTGCCGTGCCCGGCCATCGCCCGGTTACTGCGCACGCTGATCATCAACTTGATATCGATCCACTCCACGCCCTGGGCCTTGAGCTTGGGCAGCTCGCGCTCGAGCACCGCCAGCGTTTGCGGATAAGGATGCCCGATCATCACCGCCGAACCCTGCTTGTGCGCCAGCTTGATTGCGGTTTGCAACTGCGTGGTAATCGCCGCCTCGGTGCGTTCGTCATCGAGGAATACATCCCGCGAAACATGCGCCAAACCAATCTGCTGCGCCTCAGCCGCAGCCACCGTTTGCGCGCTGGTACGGCTGTCCACAAAGAACTTGTGACGCCGCTGCAGCTCGCCCATTAACCAGGCCATTGCTTGCGGCTGCGCGGTCATGCGGCTACCCATATGGTTATTGACACCAGCGGTGTAGGGCACGGCCGCGAATGCGGCGTCCAGGCGCTTGCCCAGTTCTTCGAGGGGGAGCTCAGGGTGCCAGGCATACGGCCCGGTGGCCGGGTCCATGGGCATGTGCAGGATGACGATCTTGCCGGCCTTGTGGGCTTCGCGGGCGAATTCGGCGGCGTGGGGGGTGTCGGGCATGATCGCGGTGGTGACCGGCCCAGGCAGGGCCAGCACGCGACGATCCCTGGGCAGGTTTTGCCCCAGGTCGTCGATGATCAGGGTCAGGTAGGCTTTGTGCGGCTCACCGGCCGGCGTCGCTTGGGCGAATCCGGCCAGGCTGCACAGCACCGCGATAATCAGTGCAACACGCATATCAACGGCTGCGCGTGATGCTCAGGCCCTTGAGCAGGCTCAGCGCCTGGGCCAACTGGTAGTCGTCGTCCTGCGGCATCGGCTTGGCTTTGGCGCCGCTGCCGGTCGGCTGGTCGGCCCCGCCGTTGCCATTGCCCAGGTGGCCTTGCAGATCGGCTTCCTTGTAGTATTCGCTGTCGATCTCGTTGGTGATCTTGGCCCTGCGCACTTCGATGTCCGGCACGATGCCCTGGGCCTGGATCGAGCGCCCATTGGGCGTGTAGTACAGCGCCGTGGTGATCTTCAGCGCACGTTCGTTATTGAGCGGCAGCACCGTTTGTACCGAACCTTTACCGAAGCTGGTGGTGCCCATCAGCACGCCGCGCTTCTGGTCTTGCAGGGCGCCGGCGACGATCTCCGATGCCGAGGCGCTGCCGCCGTTGATCAGCACGGCCAGCGGCACGTTCTCGCTGAGGTCGTTGCCGGTGGCCGAGAAGCGCAGCTCGGAATTGGCGATACGGCCCTTGGTGTAAACGATCAGGCCCTTGGTGATGAAGTGATCGACCACTTCCACCGCCGACTGCAACACGCCGCCTGGGTTGTTGCGCAGGTCGAGCACGATGCCGTTGAGCTTCTTGCCGTTGTCCTTGCGCAACTTGGCCAGGGCCTTGGCCACTTCGTCGCCGGTCTTGACCTGGAACTGGGTGATGCGGATGTAACCGTAGCCCGACTCCAGCAACTGGCTCTTCACGCTCTTGACCGTGATGGTCGCGCGGGCCAGGGTCACGTCGAACGGGTTGCCGCCGTCGCGCACCAGGGTCAGGGTGATTTTCTGGCCGAGCTTGCCGCGCATCTTGTCGACGGCTTCGGTCATGGATTGGCCGCGGGTCGGCTGGCCGTTGATCTTGACGATCAGGTCGCCGGCCTGGATGCCGGCCTTGGACGCAGGGGTGTCGTCGATGGGCGAGACCACTTTGATCTGGCCGTCTTCGGAGCCGACTTCGATGCCCAGGCCACCGAACTCACCGCTGGTGCTTTCCTGCAGTTCGGCGAAATCTTCCGGGCCCAGGTAGGCGGAATGCGGGTCGAGGTTGCTGAGCATGCCCTTGATGGCATTTTCCAGCAGGGTCTTGTCGTCTACGGGTTCGACATAGGCTGCCTTGATCCGGTCCATGACCTCGGCAAAGGTACGCAGCTCGTCCAGCGGCAACGGCGCCTTGGTGGTCGCGGCCATAGCGGCGGGCGCAGCCGGTGCGGCCTGGTCGGCGAAAGCCAGAGGCGCGCCGATCACCAGGGCGATCGTCAGGGCCAGCGAAGTGAGGCGGGACAAATGCAGCATGTCGAACGAGCTCCTAATGTAGATGCGACCCTATCCTTGGGATCGGCACCATTGTGCGGGATCGCTCGGGCGACCCTGCTGACGAATAGCGAAGTACAGCGCCGGCGTGTCCTGGCCACCACTGTTACCGACAGTGGAGATGGATTCACCGGCTTTTACCACATCACCTGCCGACTTGAGTAACGTCTGATTGTGGCCGTAAAGGCTCAAATAGCCATTGCCGTGGTCAAGAATCACCAGCAAACCGGCCCCGCGCAGCCAATCGGCAAACACCACGCGCCCGCCGTGGACGGCGTGGACCTGGCTGCCGGCAGAGGCGCTGATCATCACCCCATCCCACTTGGCGCGGGTGTCATCGCCACGGGTTTCCCCAAAGCGTGCCAATAGTCGACCATCAACGGGCCATGGAAGTTTTCCGCGAGCTGAAGCAAAAGGCCCGCCGAACGACTCGCCGCTGCTGGAAACCAATGGGCCAGGCGCTGCATGTGCCGGCTTGCGTGGAGCCGGCGCATCGGTAGTGGCTGCCAGTTCGGCCTCACGCTGGCGCTTTTTTTCGGCTTCCTGCTGCGCGATCAACGCCTTCTGCCGCGCTTCTTCGGCCTCGCGCGCCTGGCGCGCCAGGGTTTCTTCGATAGTCTTGAGCACTTTGGCCAAATCGGCCTGGTCTTGCTCGCGCGCTTGCAGCTTGGCGTCGCGGGCTTTCACGTCGTCGTTGAGCTTGGCCAGGGCTTGCTGGCGTTCCTTGCGGACTTTATCGAGCTCGTTGCGCTGGGTGTCGAGTGCGGTTTTCTGGTCGAGCAGCTGTGCCTGCTGGTCATTGATCTCCTGCTCGACATTGGCCAACTGGCGCAGGGTTTCGTTGAAGCTCTTCAATTGCGCCAGGCGTGCCTGGCTCACGTAATCGTAATAGGTGAGGGTGCGGGCGAATTTTTCCGGGTTCTGCTGGTTGAGCAGCAGCTTGAGGTATTCCTGGCGGCCGCTCTGGTAGGCGGCGCGGGCCTGGATCGCGATCAGGCGTTGCTGCTCAACGCGTGCGCTCTGGAGTTTTTTTTTCTCAGCGTCGAGTCGCTCCAGTTCCGACTCGCTCTTCTTTAATTCTTTTTGCAGCTCCTGGACCTGCTTCTCCAGCTTGCCCATTTCGGTTTCCGTGCCGCGCAGGTCTTTCTGCACGCCGGATTTCTCTTCCTGGAGCTTGCCGAGCAGTTTCTTCAGCTCGGTAATGTCCTGACGCGTAGCGTCCAACTGTTGTTGGGTTTGTGCGCGCTCATCGGCAAACGCCGGTTGAAGCAGGCAGACAAGAGCGAGGGTAATCAAGGCGCGAAGCATAGAGGCGGGCGACACCAGGGGAAAGGGACGGCCTAGTATGCCCGCCAAGCGCTGCAAAAAAAACGCCCAATTGGGGCTGGCGGGCAAGATAGGTGCCGAGTGGCGGTGGTATGGCAAAAAGATATCTTTCAAACGTGCGAAATCCAATGTGGGAGGGGGCTTGCTCCCGATAGCAGTAGCTCAGTCACATAAGTGTCGACTGGCACACCGCTATCGGGAGCAAGCCCCCTCCCACACTGTTTTGTGGTGTGTTTTGGATTAAACCAGAATTGAGGTCCCGGTCATCTCTTTCGGCTTCTCCAGCCCCATCAACATCAGCATGGTCGGCGCCACATCCGCCAGTACGCCGCCGTTGCGCACTTTGAAATCGCGCTTGCCAACGTAGATGAACGGCACCGGTTCGGTGGTGTGGGCAGTGTGGGCCTGGCCGGTGGATTCATCGGACATCTGCTCGCAGTTGCCGTGGTCCGCCGTGATCAGCGCTTCGCCACCGACCTTGTCCAGGGCATCGACAATGCGACCGACGCACAGGTCCAGGCATTCCACGGCCTTGACCGCCGCTTCCAGGTTGCCGCTGTGACCGACCATGTCGCCGTTGGCGTAGTTGACCACGATCACGTCGTAACGCTGATGCTCAATGGCGTCGACGATCTTGTCGGTGACTTCCGGTGCGCTCATTTCCGGCTGCAGGTCGTAGGTGGCGACTTTGGGCGAGGGGATCAGGATGCGCTCTTCGCCGGGGAACGGTTCTTCACGCCCGCCGGAGAAGAAGAAGGTCACGTGGGCATATTTTTCGGTTTCGGCGATGCGCAGTTGCGTCTTGCCGTTTTTTGCCAGGTAGTCGCCCAGCACGTTTTCCAGGCTGCCCGGAGCGAATGCCGAGGGGGCCGGGATATTGGCAGCGTATTGGGTCAGCATGACGAACTCGACGTTCGGCTGGCGTGCGCGTTCGAAGTCTTTGAAGCCGTCGTCGACAAACACATGGCTCAGCTCGCGGGCACGGTCGGCGCGGAAGTTCATGAACACCATGGCGTCGCCGTCTTCGACCTTCACCGGCTCGCCGATGGTGGTGGCCTTGACGAATTCATCGCTCTCGCCACGCGCGTAGGCGGCTTCCAGGCCTTGTTGGGCGGTAGGGGCGTTAAATTCGGCCTGGCCGTCGACGATCAGGTTGTAGGCTTGGGCTACGCGGTCCCAGCGGTTGTCGCGGTCCATGGCGAAGTAGCGGCCCACGATGCTGGCGATACGGCCCTTGCCCAGGGCGGCGAAGGTGGTGTCGAGCAGTTCGATGGACGACTGCGCGCTTTTCGGCGGGGTATCGCGGCCATCGAGGAAGGCGTGCAGGTAGATTTTGTCGGCGCCGCGCTTGAAGGCCAGCTCGGCCATGGCCACCAGGTGGTCCTGATGGCTGTGCACGCCGCCATCGGACAGCAGGCCCATGAAGTGCACGGCCTTGCCGGCGGCGACGGCTTTATCCACCGCAGCGCAGATGGTTGGGTTCTCGAAGAACTCGCCATCGCGGATCGCTTTGGTCACGCGGGTGAAGTCCTGATAGACCACTCGTCCGGCGCCGAGATTCATGTGGCCGACTTCCGAGTTGCCCATTTGACCGTCCGGCAGGCCCACGTCCATGCCGGAACCGGAGATCAGGCCGTTGGGTACGGTGGCGGTGAGGCGGTCCAGCACGGGCTTGTTCGCTGCGTACACAGCGTTGTCGTGGTGGCTTTCACTGTGTCCGAAGCCATCGAGAATAATCAGGACCAAAGGTTTAGGCGTGGTAGTCATAGATCCTCTCGCGGCGGTAATAAAGGAAGACAATGGAAAAGGGAGTGGCAGTTTAAAGCGAAGTTCCAACCGCGTCACCGCTTTACGGGGGTTGGCCGCCCCTGGCGGCTGTGTATACTTACCGCCATTTTAACGCCCTGGAACCTCCTTGATGGTTGATCACCTGATTGCATTTGCCACTGCCCACTATCTGCTCGTGGGTGCCTTCGTCATCCTGCTGGCGCTGCTGATCGCTCACGAATTGAGCCGTGGTGGCCGCAGCCTGAGCACGTCGGAGCTGACCGCGCTGGTCAACAAGGATGAAGCGGTTGTCGTGGATATCCGCCCGGCCAAGGATTTCGCCGCCGGCCATATCGTCGGCGCCCTGAACATTCCCCAGGACAAGCTGATGGCGCGCCTGGGCGAGCTGGAAAAGCACAAGGCCAAGACCATCATCCTGGTCGACGCCCAGGGCCAGCATTCCGGCACTCACGCGCGTGAAATGCTCAAGGCCGGCTTCACCGCCGCCAAACTGTCCGGCGGTATCGGCAGCTGGAAGGCCGATAACCTGCCGCTGGTGAAGTGATATGAGCCAGGTTGTCGTGTATTCCAGCGATTATTGCCCTTATTGCGTGCGAGCCAAGGCTTTGCTGGGTAAGAAGGGCGTTGCCTTCGAAGAGATCAAGGTCGATGGCAAGCCCCAGGTGCGCGCCGAAATGGCCCAGAAGGCAGGGCGCACGTCGGTCCCGCAGATCTGGATCGGCACCCGGCACATCGGTGGCTGCGACGACCTGTTTGCCCTTGAGCGCGCCGGTAAACTTGATGCGCTGCTGTCCGCCTAACCCCTAAAAGCCCCAAGATAGAGAAGGATCTGCGATGACTGATCAACAGAACACCGAAGCAGCAGAAGCCCAAGGCCCACAGTTTTCGCTGCAGCGCATCTATGTGCGTGACCTGTCGTTCGAAGCACCGAAAAGCCCGGCCATCTTCCGCCAGGAGTGGACCCCGAGCGTCGCGCTGGACCTGAACACCCGTCAAAAAGCCCTGGAAGGCGACTTCCACGAAGTCGTGCTGACCCTGTCGGTCACCGTCAAGAACGGCGAAGAAGTGGCCTTCATCGCTGAAGTGCAGCAGGCCGGTATCTTCCTGATCCAGGGCCTGGACGAAGCGTCCATGAGCCACACCCTGGGCGCGTTCTGCCCGAATATCCTGTTCCCGTACGCCCGTGAGACCCTGGACAGCCTGGTCACCCGTGGCTCGTTCCCGGCGCTGATGCTGGCACCGGTGAACTTCGATGCCCTGTACGCTCAAGAGCTGCAGCGCATGCAACAGGAAGGTTCGTCGACGGTTCAATAAGTCGATGCGGTAAAAAGTGTGGGAGGGGGCTTGCCCCCGATGGCGGTGGGTCAGCTACAGATATGCTGGCTGAAATACCGCTATCGGGGGCAAGCCCCCTCCCACATTTGCTATGCGGTGTTACTTGAAGCCGAGTTGCCGCCAGCCTTCATAGACCGCCACGGCGACGGTGTTCGACAGGTTCAGGCTGCGGCAGCCTTCACGCATCGGCAAGCGCAGGCGATGGCCGTCGGGCAGGGCGTCGAGCACTTCGGCCGGCAGGCCCCGGCTCTCGGGGCCGAACAGAAACGCGTCACCCTCGGCGAAGCTGGCATCATGAAACGGCCGCGAGCCCTTGGTGGTGAACGCGAACAAGCGCGGGTGGCCCAGGCTTTCCAGGCAGCTTGCCAGGTCGGCGTGGCGCTTGAGGGTAGCGTACTCGTGGTAATCCAGCCCGGCGCGGCGCAGGCGTTTGTCGTCCATGTCGAAGCCCAGCGGCTCGATCAAATGCAGGTGGCAGCCACTGTTGGCGCACAGCCTGATAACGTTGCCGGTATTCGGCGGAATTTCTGGTTGAAAAAGGATGACGTGAAACATGCACGGCTCCGAAGGTAAAGATGCGCTGCATTCTACCCCCGAAGACGACCCGAGGCCGAAGCTATTGCCGCGGGTGCTCGGCTCACTGGCGATTGTCGGCTTGATGATTGGCTTGATGATCGGTCGCTTGACCACTGCCGACCCGGTCGAGCTGCAACAGGTGGAACCTGTGGCGGACGGTTTGGTGGTGTGGTTCAACAGCGAACCCAAGCTGCATGGCGAGCATATCGACGGCACCGTGGCGCTGCTGTTCGACGCACAGGGCAATGCCGCCAGTGGGCAACTCAAGGTCAATGACAAG
This sequence comes from Pseudomonas sp. R2-7-07, assembly GCF_003852355.1. Lineage (NCBI taxonomy): Bacteria > Pseudomonadati > Pseudomonadota > Gammaproteobacteria > Pseudomonadales > Pseudomonadaceae > Pseudomonas > Pseudomonas sp. R2-7-07. The sequence goes on from NZ_CP027759.1 coordinate 441,765, forward strand.
GATGTGAACTGGCGCGTACGCAAGACCGACGGCGGCTTGCTGCTGAACCTGGTGGCGGCTCGACCATTACGCGGGGAGTGGAAGGGCGAAGAGGTCGATGACCGCTGGCGGCTGGAGATCCATCTCCACGAACAATAAAAGAGGGAGTTCCCGGCCTGCCTGTACCAGGGCTCCCAAAACGGGGTGAAGCCTAGGGCTTCGGTGTTAAAGAGGGGATTCTCGGCCTGCCTGTACCAAGGTCCCCGAAACTGGGTAGTACAAGGGGTATTGCAGGGGGCGTGCCAGAGTTTGCAATTGGCGCCATAAAACTTGCAAGAAAGCGCAAAGCCCCGGAATTCGGGGCTTTGGTGGCCTCAGCGTTGAAGAGTTTTTCAGCCGTAGCAATCTTTCGGGCGCCGGCTCCATGCCCGATGCCGGTTCATGGTGCATTGAATCGGTGCATGACTATGAGCCTTATGAAGATCCAAATGTGGGAGGGGGCTTGCCCCCGATTGCGGTGTATCAGTCAGGTAGATGTTGACTGACACTCTGCAATCGGGAGCAAGCCCCCTCCCACATTGGATCTTCGGTGGATCAGAGAGCGGTGATCAGCCCTCGTCACCTTCGTCGTCGTCCCCGCCGTCGACCTTCATCCCCAGTTCCTTGATCTTGCGCGTCAGGGTATTACGCCCCCAGCCCAGCAGCACAGCGGCATCGCGACGGCGGCCAGCGGTGTGCTTGAGCGCGGTCTCGATCATGATCCGCTCGAACGCCGGCACGGCGCTGTCCAGCAGGTTCGACTGGCCGCGTGCCAGGGCCTGGTCGGCCCATTGGCGCAGTGCCTGTTCCCAGTTGGTGACCGGTGCCGAATCCTGCGGCAGGCTCAGCAGTTCCGGCGGCAGGTCGCTGATGTGCACTTCGCGCCCGGAGGCCATCACCGTGATCCAGCGGCAAGTGTTCTCCAGCTGGCGTACGTTGCCGGGCCATGGCAGGTTCTTCAGGTATTCCTCGGTCTCGCTCTTGAGCAGCTTCGGCTCGACGGCCAGCTCCTGGGCGGCGCGGCTGAGGAAGTGACGGGCGAGGGTAGGGATGTCTTCGCGGCGGTCCGACATGCGCGGGATGTGGATACGGATCACGTTGAGGCGATGGAACAAGTCCTCGCGGAATTTGCCGGCGTGGACCAGGGTTTCCAGGTTCTGGTGGGTCGCCGCGATGATGCGTACATCCACCTTGACCGGCGTATGCCCGCCGACGCGATAGAACTCACCATCGGCCAGCACCCGCAGCAGGCGGGTCTGGGTATCGGCGGGCATGTCGCCGATTTCATCGAGGAACAGGGTGCCGCCGTCCGCTTGCTCAAAGCGCCCGCGCCGCAGGTTGGCCGCACCGGTGAACGCACCTTTTTCATGGCCGAACAGCTCGGACTCCATCAAATCCTTCGGGATAGCCGCCATGTTCAACGCGATAAACGGCGACGCCGCCCGAGGGCTGTGGCGGTGCAGCGCGTGGGCGACCAGCTCTTTACCGGTACCCGACTCGCCGTTGATCAGCACGGTGATGTTGGAATGGCTCAAGCGCCCGATGGCGCGAAACACTTCCTGCATCGCCGGCGCTTCACCGATGATTTCCGGCGTGCGCGTCAGGGCCGGCGGGGCTTCCTGGTTCTGCTGTTCCTGGGCGTGCTGGTTGGCGCGCTTGACCAGCGCCACCGCCTCATCCACATCGAACGGCTTGGGCAGGTATTCGAAGGCGCCGCCCTGATACGACGCGACAGCGCTGTCCAGGTCCGAGTGCGCCGTCATGATGATCACCGGCAGGCGCGGGTGCTGTTCGCGAATCCGCGCCAGCAGGTCCAGGCCGCTGGCGCCGGGCATGCGAATATCGGAGATGATCACATCCGGCTGCTGGCGAGCCAGGCGGCTCATCACACCGTCGGCGCTGTCGAAGCTCTGGGTGGTCATGCCTTCCTGTTGCAAGGCTTTCTCCAGGACCCAGCGGATAGAACGGTCGTCATCGACGATCCAGACAGTTTCACTACGGCTCATGTCGTGGGGGCTCCTTGTTCCAATGGCAGGAAGATCGAGAACGTGGTGTGGCCGGGATGGCTCTCACATTCGATCAGGCCCTGATGCTGGCTGATGATGTTCTGGGTAATGGCCAGGCCCAGCCCGGTACCGTCCGGGCGGCCACTGACCATGGGGAAGAAGATGGTTTCCTGCAATTCCGCAGGAATGCCCGGGCCGTTGTCGATGATTTCGACCTTGGTCACCAGGCGATGGCGCACATGGCCGATGGTGAACTGGCGCAGGGCGCGGGTGCGCAGGCTGATGCGGCCCAGGCGCAACTCGTTCTGGCTGCTGATGGCCTGCATGGCGTTGCGCACGATGTTGAGCACTGCCTGGATCATCTGCTCGCGGTCGATCAAGACATCGGGGATGCTGGGGTCATAATCGCGCACCAGGGTGATGCAGCCCTGGCTTTCGGCCTCGACCAGTTGGCAGACGCGCTCCAGCACTTCGTGCACGTTGGTCATCGCCAGCGACGGCAGCTTGTTGGAGCCGAGCATGCGGTCCACCAGGTTACGCAGGCGGTCGGCCTCTTCGATGATGACGTTGGTGTAGTCCTTGAGATGCTCCTCCGGCAGCTCGCGGGCCAGCAACTGCGCCGCGCCACGAATGCCGCCCAGCGGGTTCTTGATCTCGTGGGCCAGGCCGCGCACCAGCATCTTGCTGGTTTCCTGCTTGGACAGCTGCGCTTCCTCCTTGGTGATGCGCAGCAGGCGGTCGCGGGGGTGCACTTCGAGCAGCAGCAGGGTCGCGCCATTGCTCAGGATCGGCGTCACTGCGTAGTCGACGGTCAAGGTCTGGCCGGTGAGTGCGGTGAGCATCGCTTCACGCTTGGTGAACGGGTGTGCCTGCTCCACGGCCTGGCGCAACGAGCTCAAGGCCTCGGCCGACTCGGTGAACAATTCGCTGATGAACTGCCCATGGCTGCGCTGGCCGCTGATGGCCAGGAGCATCTCCGCCGCCGGGTTCATGTACTCAAGACGCAGGTCGGCGTTGAGCAGGATGGTCGCGGTGGTCAGGTTGTCGAGTAGCAAACGGTGCAGTGCATCACTGATGGTCATCAGGACCTCTTTTGGAGCAAGGCGCAGGCTTGAGGCACACGCTGATACAAGGAAAATGCAAAAACCAAACCAAGGCTCCGAAAAGAAGCGTTAAAGCCCTGAAATAAGGGGTTCAGGCGCGAAACTGTGGCGTTCCGCCAGCTTGTTCGGGAAGAATCGAACCAAAATGGGCTGGGTCGCTGGGATGGGTGCAACCTATCGCACCAATATAGTGCGGTTTGTAAAGGTTGTTCAGGGAGCTGCCAGAGACGGTCCTGAATACATGCAATCAAAATGTGGGAGGGGGCTTGCCCCCGATGACGGAGTGTCAGTCGACATCTACATGCCTGATACACCGCTATCGGGAGCAAGCCCCCTCCCACAGTTTTGATTGGGTTTGCACGAGTTAACCTTTGTAGACGCACAGCTCCGCCGTGGCGCGGATCATCGCCAGTTGGCGCAGCGGATCATTCAGCGGCTCATGCACCGCCTCGGCAAGCCACTGGGGGCATTGAGGATCTGTGCGCATGGGCGTGAAGTCGGCCAGTTGCTGCAGCAGGCTTTTTTGCAGCTCATCCAATCGCGGGCGAATCTGCTTGACCAGGTCCGGACGCGGATCGTCGGGGGCCTTGCCCTGGAATTGCCAGTCGGACAAATGGGTGTACTGCACCAGTTTGTTTGCCTCGATCTGCGCCGCGAAGAATTGCTCGGCAGAGGCGGGGTCCAGTTTGTAGCTCGGTGCTTGGGCGACGACGCTGGCGATCACTTCCTGCTCGCGCTTTTTATCTTCTACGGGCTTATGGCTGTCCCATTTGCTCAAGGCTACCTGGTCGGCTATCTCCAGGCGCTCGGCGATGCTGTTGAGCAGCGGCTCGAGCGTGGGCGGGGCGGCGCAAGCACCGGCACTGACGAACATCAAGGCAAATACGAATCGAGATTTCAAAGGCGATCCCCTGTAGGAGCGAGCTTGCTCGCGAAGGTCGTTAACGATAGCGCGTAAATGTTGAAGAAATGAGGTGTCTTTGCGTTTTTCGCGAGCAAGCTCGCTCCTACAAAAAATTGCGCAAAAAAAGACCTCCCGAAGGAGGCCTTTTTTCAATCACGCTACATCAAGCAGCGCTACCGGATCAGCAGCTGTAGTACAGCTCGTATTCCAGTGGGTGTACGAAGGTACGAACCTTGATTTCTTCTTCGCTTTTCAGCTCGATGTAGGCATCGATGAAGTCGTCGCTGAACACGCCGCCTTTGGTCAGGAACGCACGGCCCTTGTCCAGCTCTTCCAGGGCTTCTTTCAGGCTGCCGCACACTTGTGGAATCTCTTTGGCCTCTTCAGGCGGCAGGTCGTACAAGTTTTTGTCGGCGGCGTCGCCAGGGTGGATCTTGTTCTGGATGCCGTCCAGGCCAGCCATGACCAGGGCTGCGAAAGCCAGGTATGGGTTGGCCGCCGGGTCCGGGAAGCGGGCTTCGATACGACGAGCGCGCGGGCTGGACACGTAAGGGATACGGATAGAGGCGGAACGGTTACGGGCCGAGTAGGCCAGCATCACCGGCGCTTCGAAGCCTGGAACCAGACGCTTGTAGGAGTTGGTCGACGGGTTGGTGAAGCCGTTCAGGGCCTTACCGTGCTTGATGATACCGCCGATGAAGTACAGGGCGGTGTCGGACAGGCCGGCATAACCTTCGCCGGCGAAGGTGTTCTTGCCTTCTTTGGCGATGGACAAGTGAACGTGCATACCCGAACCGTTATCGCCGTACAGCGGTTTAGGCATGAAGGTAGCGGTACGGCCGTAGGCATCAGCCACGTTGTGTACGCAGTACTTCAGGGTCTGGACTTCGTCAGCCTTGGCGACCAGGGTGTTGAACTTCACACCGATTTCGTTCTGGCCGGCAGTCGCCACTTCGTGGTGGTGAACTTCGATGACCAGGCCCATTTCTTCCATGGCGTTGCACATGGAGGTACGGATTTCGTGGTCGTGGTCGAACGGCGGAACAGGGAAGTAGCCACCTTTGATGCCTGGACGGTGGCCTTTGTTGCCGCCTTCCACGTCCTGGTCGGACATCCACGAGCCTTGTTCGGAGTAGATCTTGAACATGGAGCCGGAGATGTCGGACTTGAACTTGACCGAATCGAAGATGAAGAATTCTGGCTCCGGGCCTACGAATACGGTGTCGCCGATACCGGTCGACTTCAGGTATTCCTCGGCACGCTTGGCGATCGCACGTGGGTCGCGGTCGTAGCCTTGCATGGTCGAAGGCTCGATCACGTCGCAGACGATGATCAGGGTTGGGTCTTCGGTGAACGGGTCGAGGACGGCAGTGCTGTCGTCCGGCATCAGGATCATGTCGGAGGCTTCGATGCCTTTCCAGCCGGCGATGGAGGAACCGTCGAACATCTTGCCTTCTTCGAAGAAAGCATCATCCAGCGCGTCGCGAGCCGGCATGGTCACGTGGTGCTGAGTACCTTTGGTGTCCGTGAAGCGCAGATCAATCCATTTAACGTCATGATCTTTGATGAGTTGAACCGACTTCGACATGGTGTCCTCCGGGTGGCTTCGGGCTAGGGTAGTGGAGTTAGCCCTTAGAATTTGGGTGATGCCGGCGCGGATACTCCGCCAAGGCAACCTGCCTCACAAGAGAGCAAATTGCATGCCAGTGCGCCAACATGGTCTTTTTGCGTCAAAATGGCCCCTATAACGGTGCAATCGGCCAAAGCGCGGCAAATAGCGCACTGCAATGTAGCGTTAATGGGCGTAAATGACCCGTTTTGGTGCGCAGCGAATGCGCTGCATATTAACTGGTTAAACCTTGAGCGATTTCCGCTATAATCCGCGCCCCCCTTTTTCAGCAGGCCCGGCGCGCGCTGTTTCCATGAAATTAATCGTTAAAGTCTTCCCCGAAATCACCATCAAGAGCCGACCGGTACGGACGCGTTTCATCCGTCAATTGGCCAAGAACATCCGTGCCGTGCTCCGTGACCTGGACCCGGCTGTGGTGGTGAATGGCGTGTGGGACAACCTCGAGCTGGAAACCCGCCTGACCGACGCCAAAGCCTTGAAGGACATGACCGAGCGCCTGAGCTGCATGCCGGGCATCGCGCATTTCCTGCAGGTGGATGAATACCCGCTGGGCGACTTCGACGACATCACCGAGAAGTGCAAACAGCACTTCGGTGACGCGCTGGCCGGCAAGATTTTTTCGGTGCGCTGCAAGCGTGCCGGCAAGCATCCGTTCAGCTCCATGGACGTAGAGAAATACGTCGGCAGCAAGCTGCGTCGCGAGTGCGGCGCCGCCGGAATTTCCCTGAAAGCACCGCAAATTGAAGTGCGCATGGAAATTCGCGACAAACGGTTGTTCGTGATCCACAGCCAGCACAACAGCATCGGCGGCTACCCGCTGGGCGCCCTGGAACAGACCCTGGTATTGATGTCCGGCGGTTTCGATTCGACGGTGGCGGCCTACCAGATCATGCGTCGCGGCCTGATGAGCCACTTCTGCTTCTTCAATCTGGGCGGGCGTGCACACGAATTGGGCGTGATGGAAGTCGCGCACTTTATCTGGAAGAAGTACGGCAGCTCCCAACGCGTGCTATTTGTGAGCGTACCGTTCGAGGAAGTGCTGGGCGAAATTCTCGGCAAAGTCGATAACGGTCATATGGGCGTCGTATTGAAGCGTATGATGTTGCGCGCGGCGTCGCGGATTGCCGATCGGTTGCAGATCGACGCGCTGGTGACCGGTGAAGCGATCTCTCAGGTATCCAGCCAGACGCTGCCAAACCTGTCGATCATCGACTGCGTCACCGAGAAACTGGTGTTGCGCCCGCTGATCGCCAGCCACAAGCAGGACATCATCGATCAGGCAGAGCAGATCGGCACCGCCGACTTTGCCAAGCATATGCCTGAGTATTGCGGGGTCATCTCGGTGAACCCCAAGACCCACGCCAAGCGCAACCGCGTGGAGTATGAAGAACAACAGTTCGACATGGCGATTCTGGAGCGAGCGCTCGAGAACGCCAAACTGGTCCCGATCGATCGCGTCATCGACGAGCTGGGCCAGGATGTGCAGATCGAAGAAGTCAGCGAAGCCCTGGCCGGCCAGATCATCGTCGACATCCGTCACCCGGATGCCGCCGAGGATGAGCCGCTGGAAATTCCTGGCATCGACGTACAAACGCTGCCGTTTTATGCATTGAACGCGCGTTTCAAGGAACTGGATGACAGCCGTCAGTACCTGCTGTATTGCGACAAAGGCGTGATGAGTCGCCTGCATGCCCACCATTTGCTCAGTGAGGGGCATGCCAATGTGCGCGTTTATCGACCGAGCTAAGAGCCCGGGGCTGTTTGCCTGTGGCCTGCGTCACCGGCCCCCCGACTCTGCCGTCAAGCTGTAACGGCAAGGCCTGACTCTACTGTAAATCGCTGCCACGACCTGTCAGCACACCGAATCCTCTGATCGAGATACACAAGTGATCGAAAATCTACGTAACATCGCCATCATTGCTCACGTTGACCATGGTAAAACCACCCTGGTAGACAAACTCTTGCGTCAATCCGGCACCCTGGAGCGCAACGAGCTCAACGACGAGCGCGTGATGGACTCCAACGACCAGGAAAAAGAGCGCGGTATTACCATCCTGGCAAAAAACACCGCAATCAACTGGAACGGCTACCACATCAACATCGTGGACACCCCGGGCCACGCCGACTTCGGCGGCGAAGTAGAACGCGTAATGTCGATGGTTGACTCCGTTCTGCTGCTGGTTGACGCTCAAGACGGCCCTATGCCGCAAACCCGTTTCGTGACCAAGAAGGCTTTCGAAGCCGGCCTGCGTCCGATCGTGTGCATCAACAAGGTTGACCGTCCAGGCGCGCGTCCGGACTGGGTTCTGGACCAGATCTTCGACCTGTTCGACAACCTGGGTGCCACCGAAGAGCAGCTTGATTTCCAAGTGATCTACGCCTCGGCCCTGAACGGTATTGCCGGTCTGGAACACACCGCCATGGCGGAAGACATGACCCCGCTGTACCAGGCCATCGTTGACCACGTTCCACCACCGAAGGTTGACCGTGAAGGCCCGTTCCAGATGCAAATCTCGGCACTGGACTACAACAGCTTCCTGGGTGTTATTGGCGTTGGCCGTATCGCCCGTGGCAGCGTCAAGCCAAACACCCCGGTTGTAGCGATCGGCGCCGACGGCAAGAAGCGTAACGGCCGTATCCTGAAGTTGATGGGCCATCACGGCCTGCACCGTATCGACGTCGAAGAAGCCTTCGCCGGCGACATCGTGTGCGTCAGCGGCATGGACTCGCTGTTCATCTCCGACACCCTGTGCCAGCCGGACACCGTCGAGGCGATGAAGCCTCTGACCGTTGACGAGCCGACCGTTTCCATGACCTTCCAGGTCAACGACTCGCCGTTCTGCGGTAAAGAAGGCAAGTTCGTGACCTCCCGTAACATCAAGGAGCGTCTGGACAAAGAGCTGCTGTACAACGTTGCCCTGCGCGTTGAAGAAGGCGACTCGGCCGACAAGTTCAAGGTCTCCGGCCGTGGTGAGCTGCACCTCTCGGTACTGATCGAAACCATGCGTCGCGAAGGCTTCGAAATGGGTGTTGGTCGTCCGGAAGTGATCATCCGTACCGTTGACGGCGTGAAGCAGGAACCGTTCGAAAACGTCACCATCGACACCCCGGAAGAATCCCAGGGCAAGGTGATGGAAGAGATGGGCCTGCGTAAGGGCGACCTGACCAACATGGTGCCGGATGGCAAAGGCCGTGTACGTCTGGAATACAACATCCCTGCTCGCGGTCTGATTGGTTTCCGTAACCAGTTCCTGACCCTGACCAACGGTGCTGGCATCCTGACCTCGATCTTCGATCGCTACGACACCATGAAGTCCGGCGACATGTCCGGCCGTCAGAACGGTGTGCTGGTATCGGTAGAAACCGGCAAGGCGCTGACCTACTCCCTGGAAACCCTCCAGGCGCGTGGCAAGCTGTTCGTTGAACACGGTCAAGAGATCTACAACGGCCAGATCGTTGGTCTGAACAGCCGTGACAACGACATGGGCGTCAACCCAACCAAAGGCAAGAAGCTCGACAACATGCGTGCTTCGGGTAAAGACGAAACCATCGCTCTGGTTCCACCGGTGAAGTTCACCCTGGAACAGGCCCTGGAATTCATCCAGGACGACGAGCTGTGCGAAGTCACGCCTAAGTCGATCCGCCTGCGTAAGAAGATCCTGGACGAAGGCGAGCGCACCCGCGCTGCCAAGAAAGCCAAGAACTGAGTTAACTCAGGCTGAATAAAAACGCCCCCGGTCGAAAGGCCGGGGGCGTTTTTTTATGTCTGATCGTTCCCACGCTCTGCGTGGGAATGCCTCTTGGGATGCTCTGCGTCCAGCCCTCAAGAGCGGACGCGGAGCGTCCAGGGCTGCGTTCCCACGCGGAGCGCGGGAACGATCATCAAAACTTGTCGAGTGTCTTGAAATTAGTCTCGCGCACCACTTCTTTCGGCTTGTACGCACAATACCCCGGCCGCGGCCCGATTTTCGGGTGGTTGCGGCAGGTATCCGGGCGCTTGTCATAAATAGTGCAAAAGCGCGTCTTACGATCCAGGTACAGGCAGTCGTTGTTGCTCATGCGCTGCAAGGTAAAAATTTCGGATTTGGAATTGAAGCGCTCGACGATGCCTTCCTTCTGCAAACGCTTGGCGATGTTCTTCGGCGGGTCGCCGCGCTCGAACTCATCGACGATGCCGATGCGGATCAGGTCCTTGATCTTCACTTCGACCGGCAGCGTGCAGCAGCTGGACACGCAGCCACCGCACATGTGGGCGGAATATTTCTGCCAGGTCTCGAGACGGTCGAGTTCCGCGGCGGCGATCAGTTGAGGCTTCATCAGGGTTCCAAAAGGTGGGGCTGTATCCGGGCGCGCGATCATACCGGGATTGGTGGTTTTTTGAACAACCTTTTCAGAGTTTCTGCGCGAACGGCGATCAGGCACGACCTCTGCATCAAATTCATGCAACGCGCAATGAGTTAAAAAACTGACGAACCAGAGCGTCCACCGTCTGTCAGACCGTCTAGGCTCTAGCAACTCCTTCTATCTCGCCCGAGGTCGCAATTGATGTCTCAGGAACCACTTGCACGAGAAGCAGAGGTAGCCGCATTTCGCGATGCTGTCTTGACCAAACTCACCTACGCGGTGGGCAAGGACCCGGATCACGCCTTCGACCACGACTGGTTCGAAGCCATTGCCCTGGCCGCCCGCGACCAGATGGTCGACCACTGGATGGACCATACGCGGCGCATCTACCGCAAAGGCCAGAAACGGGTTTATTACCTCTCGCTGGAATTTCTCATCGGTCGCTTGCTCTACGACAGCCTGAGCAACCTCGGCGTGCTGGAAATCGCGCGCGAAGCCCTGTCCGAGCTGGGCGTAGACCTTGAGCGCATTCGCCTACTCGAACCCGACGCGGCGCTTGGCAATGGTGGCTTGGGCCGTCTGGCGGCATGCTTCATGGAAAGCATGTCGACCCTGGGCATTGCCGGCCATGGTTATGGCATTCGTTACGAACATGGCTTGTTCCGCCAGGCGATTGTCGATGGCTGGCAGCAGGAGCAGACCGAGCGCTGGCTGGATTTCGGCAACCCGTGGGAGTTTGAGCGGGCCGAGGTGATTTACCCGATCGGCTTTGGCGGCAGCGTCGAAACCCTGCCGGACGCCTCCGGCAAGCTGATCCAGGTGTGGACGCCCAGCGAAACAGTACGTGCCGTTGCCTACGACACCCCGGTGGTCGGCTGGCGTGGCGCCAGCGTCAATACCTTGCGCCTGTGGCGCGCACGGGCGGTCGAAGATTTGCACCTGGAACGCTTCAACGCCGGTGACCACCTGGGCGCCGTCGCCGAGGTGGCCCGCGCCGAAAGCATTTCCCGGGTGCTGTACCCGGCCGACAGCACCGAAGCGGGACAGGAACTGCGCCTGCGCCAGGAATACTTCTTCGTTTCCGCTTCGTTGCAAGACTTGCTGCGCCGCCACAAGAACATGCACGGCTCGGTGCTGAGCCTGGGCGAACACGCGGCGATCCAGCTCAACGATACCCACCCGTCCATCGCGGTGGCCGAGTTGATGCGTCAACTGGTTGACCTGCATGACATCCCGTGGGAAGCCGCGTGGGACGTTACCGTTGAAACGCTTTCCTACACCAACCACACCTTGCTGCCTGAGGCATTGGAAACCTGGCCGGTCGGTTTGATGGAGCGCATGCTGCCCCGGCATATGCAGATCATCTACCTGATCAACGCCCAGCATATCGACTCGCTGCGCGCCAAGGGCGTTCACGACTTCGACGTACTGCGCGCCGTGTCGTTGATTGAAGAAGACAACGGCCGCCGTGTACGCATGGGCAACCTGGCGTTCCTCGGTTCCCACAGTGTCAATGGCGTGTCCGGCCTGCACACCCAGCTGATGCGCAGCACGGTGTTTTCCGAACTGCATAAGCTCTACCCTGAGCGCATCAACAACAAAACCAACGGCATCACCTTCCGCCGCTGGCTGTACCAGGCCAACCCCCAGCTCACCGATATGCTGGTGAAAGCGCTGGGTGCTGACATTCTCGACAACATGGAAACACGCCTGGGCGAACTGGAAACCTTCGCTGAGAAACAGACCTTCCGCAAAGCCTTCGCCGACCAGCGCCTGCACAGCAAGCGGGCGCTGGCCGAGATCATCCATGAGCGCCTGGGCATTTCGGTGAACCCGGCGGCGATGTTCGACGTGCAGGTCAAGCGGATCCACGAGTACAAGCGCCAGTTGCTCAACCTGCTGCACACCGTGGCGCTGTATCAGGCGATCCGGGCCGAGCCGGAGGTCGACTGGGTGCCGCGGGTGAAAATCTTCGCCGGCAAGGCCGCGGCGAGTTATCACCAGGCCAAGCTGATCATCAAGCTGACCAACGATATCGCGCGCACCGTCAACAACGACCCGACCGTACGCGGCTTGCTCAAAGTGGTGTTCCTGCCCAACTACAACGTCAGCCTGGCGGAGAGCATCATCCCGGCGGCGGATTTGTCCGAGCAGATCTCCACCGCCGGTTTCGAGGCGTCGGGCACCAGTAACATGAAGTTCGGCCTCAACGGCGCGCTGACCATCGGCACCATGGACGGCGCCAACGTGGAAATGCACGAGCGGGTGGGCGCCGAGCACATGTTCATCTTCGGCCTCAGTGCCCAGCAGGTCGAAGCCCGCAAGCACGCCGGTGAATTCAACGCCGGGCCGGAAATCGCCGCCTCCCATCGCTTGAGCGATGTGCTGCAGGCGATCCGTGGCGGGGTGTTCTCGCCGGATGATCCGGGCCGGTATGTGGGTTTGATCGACGGGCTGATCGACTATGACCGCTTCCTGGTGTGTGCCGACTTCGACTCCTACTGGGACGCCCAGACGCGGGTCGAGGCGCACTGGCATGACTCCAAGGCCTGGTGGCGCTCGGCGGTGCTGAATACGGCGCGGATGGGTTGGTTCAGCTCGGACCGGACGATCCGCGAATACGCCACCGAAATCTGGAAAGCCCTCGACTAAACGCCACAGTAAAAAAATGTGGGAGGGGGCTTGCTCCCGATAGCGGTCTATCAGTTAACAGCGATGTCGACTGGCACACCGCTATCGGGAGCAAGCCCCCTCCCACATGGGGTCCGCGTCGATATACCAGGCGCCATGGTGCGCAAACCGCAGGGCCTGCCGTGAACTCTATTGGCGTTAAATCCTCTGATTAGAGGAAATCAGCCCCGACTCGCGTTAAACTGCGCGGGTTTTTAAGCCCCCCATTCTCCGGAGCCGTCCATGTCCCGCGTTACCTTGAGTCGCTATTTGATCGAGCAGACCCGCAGCAACAACACGCCTGCCGATCTGCGCTTCCTTATCGAAGTGGTGGCGCGTGCTTGCAAGGAGATCAGCCACGCCGTGTCCAAAGGCGCACTGGGTGGTGTCCTGGGCAGCATGGGCACTGAAAACGTGCAGGGCGAAGTGCAGAAAAAGCTCGACGTTATCTCCAACGAAATCCTGCTCGAAGCCAACGAATGGGGCGGTCACCTGGCCGGCATGGCCTCCGAGGAAATGGACAATGCCTACCAGATTCCGGGCAAATACCCCAAAGGCGCGTACCTGTTGGTATTTGACCCACTGGACGGTTCGTCCAACATCGACATCAACGCGCCGGTCGGTACTATCTTCTCGGTACTGCGTTGCCCGAACGAATACCTGAGCCAGAACGAAGCCCTGAACGAAAAGGCCTTCCTGCAGCCGGGCACCGAGCAGGTCGCCGCCGGTTACGCGATCTACGGCCCACAGACCATGCTGGTGCTGACCCTGGGCGATGGCGTCAAAGGCTTCACCCTGGACCGCGAAATGGGCAGCTTCGTACTCACCCACGAAGACATCTCCATTCCGGCTTCCACCCAGGAATTTGCGATCAACATGTCCAACCAGCGTCACTGGGAAGAACCGGTGAAGCGCTACGTCAACGAGTTGATGGAAGGCGAAGAAGGCCCGCTGAAGAAAAACTTCAACATGCGCTGGGTCGCGGCCATGGTTGCCGATGTGCACCGCATCCTGACCCGTGGTGGCTTGTTCATGTACCCACGTGACGACCGCGAGCCGTCCAAGCCGGGCAAGCTGCGCCTGATGTACGAAGCCAACCCGATGTCGTTCCTGGTGGAGCAGGCGGGCGGTGCATCCACTGACGGCCACCAGCGCATTCTCGACATCCAGCCCGAAGGCCTGCACCAGCGTGTGGCGGTGTTCCTGGGTTCCAAGGAAGAAGTTGAGCGTGTGACGGCGTATCACAAGAAGTAAGCTGCTGCGATAGGTTATCCGCCGTGTTGTGAGGCGGATCACCGTTAAAGAAGCCCCGAAACGTTTCAGCGTTTTCGGGGCTTTTTTGTTTTCGCTCGTCGGGAACCAGACACCTCTTTTCCCTTCTAAGCTTCTGGCAGATACCCCAGCTGCTTTGTCTCTCCAGGAGCTTTTCCATGTCTTTACGCCGTCTCGCCCTGCTGGCTTTTTGCGTGCTGTTAGCCGCCTGCAGCAAGGTCAACCAAGAAAATTACCAGAAGCTGTCGGCCGGCATGGCCAAGGCCGAGGTTGAGTCGTTGCTGGGCAAGCCGACCGATTGTTCCGGCGCACTGGGCATGTCCAGCTGCACCTGGGGCGATAAAAACAGCTTTATCAGCGTGCAGTACGCCGGTGACAAAGTTCTGATGTTTTCCGGGCAAGGCCTGAAGTAAACCGGGGCGCGAGCCTGCGGGAGAAGAAGAATGATGCGTTTTGTTGTGTTCCTTTGCGCCAGCCTGTTTTTGGCGGGCTGCGCCAGCCATTCTGGCGATGATCTGCAACCCAAGACCGCGAGCAACGTCAACCTCAAGCGTTACCAGGGCACCTGGTATGAGTTGGCTCGCTTGCCGATGTACTTCCAGCGCAACTGCGCGCAATCCGAAGCCCGCTACACCTTGTTGCCGGATGGCGACATGTCGGTGTTCAATCGCTGCCTGACGCCTGAGTGGAAATGGCAGGAAGCCAAAGGCACGGCCACGCCGCAAGTGCCGGGCAAGACCGACAAGCTCTGGGTAGAATTCGATAACTGGTTTACGTCGTTGTTGCCGGGCGTTGCCAAGGGCGACTACTGGGTGCTGTATGTCAGCGATGACTACAAGACCGCCATCGTCGGTAGCCCGAGCCGGCGTTACATGTGGATTTTGTCGCGTACGCCAACGGTAAGTGCCGAAACACGTGAAGATCTCTTGAGCAGGGCACGACAGCAGGGGTATGACACCACGCGTTTGATCTGGCGCACGTCGGACAAGCAGATGGCGAAGACTTCGCAGTAACTGGATCACCATAAATCCAAATGTGGGAGGGGGCTTGCCCCCGATAGCAGTGTGTCAATCAGCGCATCTGATACTGATACATCGCCATCGGGAGCAAGCCCCCTCCCACATTTTTTAACCGAGTAAGTCTCTCAAGACCTGGGTAAACGCCCGGCTGCTTTCTTCCTCGCCGGCATGATGCCCATCCCGCACCACCCACTGGCCGTTGACCAGCACATCCCGCACTTGTCGATCACCGCCAGCGAACAGCCAGCGATTCAGAATGCCGTCCCCTGTCGCTGTCGCCAGGTAAGGGTCGTTGCCGTCCAGCACGATCCAGTCCGCGCGCTTGCCCACCTCCAATCGACCAATCGGCTGGCCCAATGCCTGGGCGCCGCCGTCCAATGCGGCATCGAACAGCGTGCGGCCGACCATCGGCTGGTCATTGCGATACAAGCGATTGCGCCGTTGATCGCGCAGGCGCTGGCCGTATTCCAACCAACGCAATTCTTCCACCACGCTCAGTGACACATGGCTGTCGGACCCGATGCCCATGCGCCCGCCCTGGGCCAGAAAATCCACCGCCGGAAAAATCCCGTCGCCCAGGTTGGCTTCGGTGGTCAGGCACAAACCGGCAATCGCCCGGCTCCTGGCCATGCGCGCGACTTCGTCGGCATCGGCGTGAGTGGCGTGCACCAGGCACCAGCGCTCGTCGACGTCCACGTTGTCGTACAGCCACTGCAAGGGGCGTTTGCCGCTCCAGGCCAGGCAGTCGTCGACTTCTTTTTGCTGTTCGGCAATGTGGATGTGCACCGGGCACACCTGATCACTGGCGGCCAGCACGTCCTTGATCTGCTCGGGCGTGACCGCACGCAGGGAGTGGAAACACAGGCCCAGTTGCTGCGCAGGTTGCGCGGCGAGCATCGGCTGCAAGCGCGACTGCAGATCCAGATAGTTGTCGGTGCTGTTGATAAACCGGCGCTGGCCGTCGTTGGGCGCCTGGCCACCGAACCCCGAATGCGTATAAAGCACCGGCACCAACGTCAAGCCGATGCCACTGCTGGCGGCGGCCTGGCTGATCTGACGCGACAGCTCAGTGCGGTCGGCATAGGGCTGGCCACTGACGTCGTGGTGCACATAATGAAACTCTGCCACCGAGGTGTAGCCGGCCTTGAGCATCTCGATGTACAGCTGGCGGGCGATGACCTGCAACTGCTCCGGGTTGATCTTGCCGACCATGCGGTACATCAGGTCACGCCAGGTCCAGAAGCTGTCATTGGGGTTACCCGCCACTTCCGCCAACCCCGCCATGGCGCGCTGGAAAGCGTGGGAATGCAGGTTGGGCATGCCGGCCAATACCGGACCTCTTAGCCGTTCGGCGCCCACCGCGCTGGCATTGGCCTCAACCTGTGTCAGCACTCCATCGGCACTGACTTCAAGACGTACATCATTGGCCCAGCCATCAGGCAGCAGCGCGCGTTCGGCAAAGAAAGCGGACATGATCAAGGCACCCCGGTCGTGTGTTTATTTGTATATACATATACAGACGTTTGCCTGCTCGGTAAACTCCGGCAATCTATGCATCTTTTCCCCCTGCAAGGATTCCCTGTGCCGACTCCGCCTGCCAAGTCTCCGCTGGCTGCCCACATGGACGAAAGTCCGGCGCCCTTGTATGCCCGCGTCAAACAGATGATCAGCCAGCAGATCCTCAACGGCAACTGGCCGCCCCATTACCGCGTGCCGTCGGAGAGCGAGCTGGTCAGCCAACTGGGCTTCAGCCGCATGACCATCAACCGCGCGTTGCGCGAGCTCACGGCCGAAGGTTTGCTGGTGCGCATGCAGGGCGTCGGTACGTTTGTCGCCGAGCCCAAGAGTCAGTCGGCGCTGTTTGAAGTGCACAACATTGCCGATGAGATCGCCTCCCGCGGCCATCGGCATACGTGCCAGGTCATCACCCTGGGCGAAGAAGCGGCCGGCTCGGAACGTGCCGTCGCGCTGGAAATGCGCGAAGGCGGGCGGGTGTTTCACTCGCTGATCGTGCATTTCGAAAACGACATTCCGGTGCAGATCGAAGACCGTTTCGTCAACGCCCTGGTTGCGCCGGAATACCTGCAACAGGATTTCACCCAGCAAACGCCCTACGCCTACCTCAACCAGGTCGCGCCGCTGACTGAGGGCGAGCATGTGGTCGAAGCCATTCTCGCCGATGCTGCCGAGTGCAAGCTGTTGCAGATCGAGCCGAGCGAGCCCTGCCTGTTGATCCGCCGACGCACTTGGTCTGGCCGCCAGCCGGTGACGGCCGCGCGCTTGATCCACCCCGGTTCCCGGCACAGCCTTGAAGGACGCTTCAGCAAATGAGTTCAGTCAACGTCTGGCGCGCTGCCGACTACGTGCGCATGCCGTGGAAGAACGGCGGCGGCAGTACCGAAGAAATCGCCCGTGACGCGGGCACCGGCCTCGATGGTTTCGGCTGGCGCCTGTCGATTGCCGACATCGCCGAGTCGGGTGGATTTTCCACCTTCGCTGGCTACCAGCGCGTGATCACCGTGATCAAGGGCGCGGGCATGGTGTTGACCGTGGACGGTGAGGAGCAGCGCGGTTTGTTACCGCTGCAACCGTTCGCGTTCAAGGGTGACAGTCAGGTGGCGTGCCGCTTGATCACCGGGCCGATCCGCGATTTCAACCTGATCTACTCGCCCCAGCGTTATCATGCGCGGTTGCAGTGGGTGGATGGCGTACAGCGGTTTTTCAGTTCGGCGCACACTGTGCTGGTGTTCAGCGTGGTGGATGAAGTGAAGGTGCTGGACCATGTGCTGGGTCATCACGATTGCCTGCAAGTGGACGGTAACACCGGCTTGCTGGATATTTCGGTCAGTGGCCGCTGCTGCCTGATCGAACTGACCCAGCGCGGTTAAAAATGTGGGAGGCCCCACTACCTCTTCGACGTAGCGCTGTCGCGCAGCAAACTGGGGGCGCCTACAAATATTCTTGGCGCTGAGGTGATCGTTCCCGCGCTCTGCGTGGGAATGCCTCCTGGGACGCTCCGCGTCCCGCCAAGCGCTGCAAGTTTCGGCGATTGCGCACAGGTGACGCGGAGCGTCACGGGCTGCAATCCCACGCAGGAGCGTGGGAACGATCTTTGAATGTGAAATTTCAGTTTTTAACTGAAAAATTAATCCTTTAAAATCAGCGAGTTATTTTAAGTTTGATAAGAGGGGGCTTGCTCCCGATAGCGGTGGATCAGTCAATATATCTTTGACTGACACACCGCTATCGGGAGCAAGCCCCCTCCCACATTTGTTTTGTGTTGCTCTTAGGATCTGTTTCCACAGCCCCGCACCAAATTGTTACCTAACGCCCCAGCGCGGCGCAAAGCCACGTTGTCGTGACAAACCTCCATCGCTGCAAAACTCCTTCGTAGGAAATTTCATCACGCCTCGAAGCCTTAATTTCCAAGGCTTCCACGCGCTTTCGAAAAAATCCAAACCCTCGCTCTGAAAGTTGGCCGCTTGATTGCATATGCTTGTACATACAAGTAAAGATGTGTGCGTAAGACTGTGCTTCGCACCATCCATGTTCGCGCATCATGCCGAGGAGTCCAGCTGTGACCGATTTTTCGAAAGCAAGGCCTACAAAATACCGTGACGTGGAAATCCGTGCCGCCCGCGGTAACAAGCTCACCGCCAAAAGCTGGCTGACTGAAGCGCCGCTGCGCATGCTGATGAACAACCTCGACCCGCAAGTGGCCGAGAACCCCAAGGAGCTGGTGGTGTACGGCGGTATCGGGCGTGCCGCGCGCAACTGGGAGTGCTACGACCAGATCGTCGAGAGCCTTACGAATCTGAACGACGACGAAACCCTGCTGGTGCAATCCGGCAAGCCGGTCGGCGTGTTCAAGACCCACAGCAATGCCCCGCGCGTACTGATCGCCAACTCCAACCTGGTGCCGCACTGGGCCAGTTGGGAGCACTTCAATGAACTGGATGCCAAGGGCCTGGCCATGTACGGCCAGATGACTGCCGGCAGCTGGATCTACATCGGCAGCCAGGGCATCGTCCAGGGCACTTACGAAACCTTCGTCGAAGCCGGTCGCCAGCATTACGACAGCAACTTGAAAGGCCGTTGGGTCCTCACCGCCGGCCTCGGCGGCATGGGCGGTGCCCAACCTTTGGCCGCGACCCTGGCCGGCGCGTGTTCGCTGAACATCGAATGCCAGCAGGTCAGCATCGATTTCCGTTTGAACAGCCGCTATGTCGACGAGCAGGCCACCGACCTTGACGACGCCCTGGCGCGCATCGCCAAGTACACCCAGGAAAGCAAGGCGATCTCCATTGCCCTGCTGGGTAACGCGGCTGAAATTCTGCCGGAGCTGGTCAAGCGTGGCGTGCGCCCGGACATGGTCACCGACCAGACCAGCGCCCACGACCCGCTCAACGGCTACCTCCCGGCCGGCTGGACCTGGGACGAGTACCGCGCCCGCGCCAAGACCGAGCCTGCCGCTGTGATCAAGGCCGCCAAGCAGTCGATGGCGGTGCACGTCAAAGCCATGCTCGAATTCCAGAAGCAAGGCATTCCGACCTTCGACTACGGTAATAACATCCGCCAGATGGCCCAGGAAGAAGGCGTGGAAAACGCCTTCGATTTCCCAGGCTTCGTACCGGCCTACATTCGCCCGCTGTTCTGCCGGGGTATCGGCCCGTTCCGCTGGGCTGCGCTGTCGGGCGACCCGCAAGACATTTACAAGACCGACGCCAAGGTCAAAGAACTGATTCCCGACGACGCCCACCTGCACAACTGGTTGGACATGGCGCGCGAGCGCATCAGCTTCCAGGGCTTGCCGGCGCGTATCTGCTGGGTCGGCCTGGGCCAGCGCGCCAAGCTCGGCCTGGCGTTCAACGAAATGGTGCGCAGCGGCGAGTTGTCCGCGCCTGTCGTAATCGGTCGTGATCACCTCGACTCCGGCTCAGTGGCCAGCCCCAACCGTGAAACCGAATCCATGCAGGACGGCTCCGACGCTGTGTCCGACTGGCCGCTGCTCAACGCCTTGCTCAACACTGCGAGCGGCGCGACCTGGGTGTCGTTGCACCACGGCGGCGGCGTCGGCATGGGCTTTTCCCAGCACTCGGGCATGGTGATCGTGTGTGACGGCACCGACGAAGCGGCCGAGCGCATTGCGCGGGTGCTGCATAACGACCCGGCTACCGGGGTGATGCGGCATGCGGATGCGGGTTACCAGATTGCGATCGATTGCGCCAAGGAACAGGGCCTGAATCTGCCGATGATCAAGTAACAAGTGTGGGAGGGGGCAAGCCCCCTCCCACATTGGAACGGCGGCGAACCCAAGACAATCCATCAGAGGTTGAACACCCATGGCTGCAAACGACACCACCCCGTTGATCGAAAGGCGTTCGATCGACTACATCCCGGAAGCGGAAAGACATGGTCGTCTATTGAGCCAGTTCACCCTGTGGCTGGGTGCCAACCTGCAGATCACGGCTATCGTCACCGGGGCTCTGGCCGTGGTGCTGGGCGGGGATGTGTTCTGGTCGTTGATCGGTCTGTTGATCGGCCAACTGCTGGGCGGCGGGGTGATGGCGTTGCATGCGGCACAAGGGCCCAAGCTCGGCCTGCCGCAGATGATTTCCAGCCGGGTGCAGTTCGGCGTATATGGCGCGGCCATCCCGATCGTGCTGGTGTGCCTGATGTACCTGGGTTTCACCGCAACCGGCACGGTACTGTCCGGACAGGCGCTGGGCCAGTTGTTTGGGGTCAGCGACAGCGTCGGCATTCTGATCTTCGCCAGTGTCATCGTGCTGGTCACGGTGCTGGGGTATCGGGTGATCCACTTCATCGGGCGCGTCGCCAGCGTCATTGGGGTGATCGCCTTCGTCTACCTGTTCAGCCGCTTGATGGGCCAGGCCGACATCGGCGCATTGCTGCAGATCCGCCATTTCAGCTGGAGCAGCTTTTTGCTGGCGGTTTCGCTGGCAGCGTCCTGGCAGATCGCGTTCGGGCCTTATGTGGCGGACTACTCACGTTACCTGCCGAGCAGCACCTCCTCGGTGAAAACCTTCCTGGCGGCTGGCGCAGGGTCGGTCATCGGCGCGCAGGTGGCGATGGTTCTCGGTGTATTTGCCGCCGCCATGGCCAACGGGCAATTCGCCGGGCACGAAGTGGCTTACATCGTTGGCCTGAGCGGCAGCGGTGCAGCGGCGGCGTTGCTGTACTTCAGTATCGCGTTCGGCAAGGTCACGATTTCCACGCTGAACTCCTACGGCAGTTTCATGTGCATCGCGACCATCATCAGCGGCTTCCAGGGCCACCTGCGGGTATCGCGCCTGCAGCGCCTGCTGTTCGTGCTGGCGATTGTCGGCACGGCAACCCTGATCGCGCTGCTCGGCCAGCACTCGTTCCTGGGAGCGTTCAAGTCGTTCATCCTGTTTCTGCTGGCGTTCTTCACGCCCTGGAGCGCGATCAACCTGGTGGATTACTACTGCATCACCCGCGAGCGTTATGACGTGCCGGCGCTGGCTGATCCCAAAGGTCGCTACGGGCGTTGGAACCCCCTGGGCATCAGCGTTTATGTATTCGGTGTGCTGGTGCAGCTGCCGTTCATTTCCACCAAGTTCTATACCGGCCCGCTGGTAGAAACCCTGGGTGGGGTGGATATCTCCTGGATCATCGGCCTGGTGTTGCCGGCGGCCCTGTACTACCTGTGCGCGAAAAAATGGCACGGCACGATGCCTGATCAACTGATCCTGCCGATCGAGCAGGACAGCGTTGCACCCACGCAAACAAGCGGTATCGGTCGCGCTGCGGCGCAGGCCTGACGGGACGTGGACAAGGCAGGATGCCTTTTGACTGCCGTAATCCATTTCATGATTGGGAGCGTCACACAATGAAAATGCATAAGACCCTGCTGACCACGTTGTTTTCTGCGGGCTTGCTGGCAAGCGCCGGCGCCCAGGCGGCCGGCTGGTGCGAATCCGGCAAGCCGGTGAAGTTCGCCGGGCTGAACTGGGAAAGCGGCATGTTGCTCACCGACATCCTGCAAACCGTGCTGGAGAAAGGCTACGACTGCAAAACCGACAGCCTGCCGGGCAATTCCATCACCATGGAAAACGCCCTGAGCAGTAACGACATCCAAGTGTTTGCCGAAGAGTGGGTCGGCCGCAGCGAAGTCTGGAACAAGGCCGAGAAGGCCGGCAAAGTCGTCGGCGTCGGTGCGCCCGTGGTTGGCGCCATCGAAGGCTGGTACGTGCCGCGCTACGTGATCGAAGGCGACGCCAAGCGCAAGCTGGAAGCCAAGGCCCCGGACCTCAAGACCATTGCCGACCTGGCCAAGTACGCTGCGGTGTTCAAGGACCAGGAAGAGCCCTCCAAGGGACGCTTCTACAACTGCCCGGCCGGCTGGACCTGCGAGCTGGATAACAGTGAAATGCTCAAAAGCTACGGCCTGGAAAGCACCTACACCAACTTCCGCCCCGGCACCGGCCCGGCGCTGGATGCGGCGGTGCTGTCGAGCTACAAGCGCGGTGAGCCGATCCTGTTCTATTACTGGTCGCCGACGCCGCTGATGGGCCAGGTGGATCTGGTCAAGCTGGAAGAAAAGCCGGGCGTGGATAAAAGCGTGAGCATCAAGGTCGGCCTGTCCAAGGTTTTCCACGAGCAAGCGCCGGAACTGGTGGCCGTGCTGGAAAAGGTCAACCTGCCCATCGACCTGCTGAACCAGAACCTGGGCCGCATGGCCAAGGAGCGGATCGAGTCGCCGAAACTGGCGAAAATTTTCCTCAAGGAACATCCTGAAGTCTGGCACGCCTGGGTGAGCGAAGACGCCGCCAAGAAAATCGACGCGGCCTTGTAGGTCAAGCGTGTCCGGCTACCCTGAGGGGCAGCCGGGCGCCTGGCCTCAACCCACTGGATCGAGAGCACGCTATGTTTCCTGAGAGTTTTACGTTTTCCATTGCCGACTGGGTCAACGGTTGGGTGGATTCGCTGGTCACCAACTACGGCGACGTGTTCCGGCACATTTCCGACACCCTGCTATGGGCCATCGTCAATCTGGAAAGCCTGCTGCGCGCAGCGCCCTGGTGGCTGATGCTGGCCATCGTCGGCGTCATCGCCTGGCATGCCACGCGCAAGGTGGTGACCACGGCCGTGATCGTCGGTTTGCTGTTCCTCGTCGGCGCGGTCGGCCTGTGGGACAAACTGATGCAGACTCTGGCGCTGATGATGGTCGCCACGGTGATCTCGGTGCTGATCGGCATCCCATTGGGCATTCTTTCCGCGCGCAGCAATCGCTTGCGTTCGGTACTGATGCCGTTGCTCGACATCATGCAAACCATGCCCAGTTTCGTGTACCTGATCCCGGTGCTGATGCTGTTTGGCCTGGGCAAGGTGCCGGCGATTTTCGCCACGGTCATATACGCCGCGCCGCCGCTGATCCGCCTCACAGACCTGGGTATCCGCCAGGTCGACGGCGAAGTCATGGAAGCAATCAACGCCTTCGGCGCCAACCGTTGGCAGCAGCTGTTCGGCGTGCAACTGCCGTTGGCGCTGCCGAGCATCATGGCGGGCATCAACCAGACCACCATGATGGCGTTGTCGATGGTGGTGATCGCCTCGATGATCGGCGCCCGTGGCTTGGGTGAAGACGTACTCGTCGGCATCCAGACCCTCAACGTCGGCCGAGGCCTCGAAGCCGGGCTGGCGATCGTGATTCTCGCCGTGGTCATCGACCGCATTACCCAGGCCTATGGTCGTCCACGGCATGAGGCGAGCAAATGACTACCGTCAGCAAAATCGAAGTCAAAAACGTCTTCAAGATCTTCGGCAACCGCTCGCGGGAAGCGCTGGCGCTGATTGGCCAGGGCAAGACCAAGGACCAAGTGCTGGCCGAGACCGGTTGCGTGGTCGGCGTGAACGACCTGTCCCTGAGCATCGGCACCGGTGAGATCTTTGTGATCATGGGCCTGTCGGGCTCCGGCAAATCCACCCTGGTGCGCCACTTCAACCGCCTGATCGACCCCACCAGCGGCGCGATCCTGGTCGACGGTGAAGACATTCTGCAACTGGACATGGAAGCCCTGCGCCAATTCCGCCGCCACAAGATCAGCATGGTGTTCCAGAGCTTCGGCCTGTTGCCCCACAAGAGCGTGCTCGACAATGTTGCCTATGGCTTGAAAGTGCGCGGCGAAACCAAGCAGGTGTGTGCCGAACGCGCCCTGCACTGGATCGAAACCGTGGGCCTCAAGGGCTATGAAAACAAATACCCGCACCAGCTCTCTGGCGGCATGCGGCAACGTGTCGGCCTGGCCCGCGCCCTGGCGGCTGACACCGACATCATCCTGATGGACGAGGCGTTCAGCGCCCTCGACCCACTGATCCGTGCCGAGATGCAGGACCAGTTGCTCGAGCTGC
The DNA here is from genome assembly GCF_003852355.1 of Pseudomonas sp. R2-7-07. NCBI lineage: Bacteria > Pseudomonadati > Pseudomonadota > Gammaproteobacteria > Pseudomonadales > Pseudomonadaceae > Pseudomonas > Pseudomonas sp. R2-7-07. Next base: position 466,124 of record NZ_CP027759.1, read on the forward strand.
AAAAGACCCTGCACAAGACCATCGTATTTATCACCCACGACCTCGACGAGGCGGTGCGTATCGGTAACCGCATTGCGATCCTCAAGGACGGCAAGCTGATTCAGGTCGGCACGCCCAGGGAAATCCTGCACTCGCCGGCGGATGAATATGTGGACCGGTTCGTTCAGCGGCGGGCGGCGGTGGTCTGACTGATCGTTCCCACGCTCCGCGTGGGAATGCATCCCGTGACGCTCTGCGTCACTCCCTGACAGCGGGACGCGGAGCGTCCCAGGCGGCATTCCCACGCAGAGCGTGGGAACGATCAACTTAAGAGGCTGAAAATGTCCCAGGCAACAAAAATCACCCTCGCCGACGCCCCAATGCGCTGGCAGGACGTCGTCGCCGTCGCCCGCCACGGCGCCGTGCTCGAACTCTCGGGCCACGCCTGGGCGCGTATCGACAATGCCCAGGCCATCGTGCAGCGCATCGTCGCCAGCGGCGAACGCGCCTATGGGGTGAACACCGGCCTGGGCGCGCTGTGCAATGTTTCGCTTGAGGGCGAGCAACTGAGCCAGTTGTCGCGCAACACCTTGCTCAGCCACGCCTGCGGCGTCGGTCCGGTACTGAGCGATGAGCAGACCCGCGCGATCATCTGCGCCGCCATCATCAACTACTCTCACGGCAACTCCGGCCTGCACCCGCAAGTGGTGCATGCGCTGCTGGCGCTGCTCAACCACGGCATCACGCCACAGGTGCCGTCCCAGGGTTCGGTCGGTTACCTCACCCACATGGCCCATGTCGGCGTAGCGCTGCTCGGGGTCGGCAACGTCAGCTATCGCGGCCAGGTGGTGACCGCGCAAGCAGCACTGGCAGCCGAAGGTTTGCAGCCGGTGGTGCTCGGCGCCAAGGATGGGCTGTGCCTGGTCAACGGTACGCCGTGCATGACCGGCCTGAGCTGCCTGGCCCTGGCCGATGCGCATCACTTGCTGGAATGGGCCGACGTGATCGGCGCCATGAGCTTTGAAGCCCAGCGCGGCCAGATCGACGCGTTCGACGAAGCAATCATCGCCCTCAAGCCGCACCCGGGGATGCAGCACGTCGGCCGCCATCTGCGCGCCTTGCTCGACGGCAGTGAAGTGATCGCCAGCAGCCGGGGCATTCGTACCCAGGACGCCTTGAGCCTGCGCTCGATCCCGCAAATCCACGGCGCGGCGCGCGATCAGGTGGAGCACGCGACCCGCCAGATCGAGACCGAACTCAACAGCGCCACGGATAATCCGCTGCTGCTCGGCACGCCGGGCAACTACCGCGTGGTGTCCCAGGCCAACCCCCACGGGCAGTCCGTGGCAATGGCCGCCGACATGCTCGCCATCGCCATGGCCGAGATCGGCTCGGTGGCCGAACGCCGCCTGGACCGCCTGATCAACCCGCACGTCAGCGGTCTGCCGGCATTCCTGGTGAGCAAACCGGGGGTCAACTCCGGAATGATGATCGTGCAGTACGTCGCCGCTTCCTTGTGCGGGCAAAACCGCCAGTTGGCGCAACCGGCGGTGCTCGACAACTTTGTCACCTCGGGTCTGCAGGAAGACCACTTGAGCATGGGCACCAACGCCGCGCTCAAGCTGCATCAGCTACTGGCCAACGTTACCCAGATTCTGGCCATCGAATACCTGCTGGCGGCCCAGGCGTTCGAGTTCCTCAAGGACCAGCGCTTCGGCGCCGGCACCGACCGCGCCTGGCGCTTGCTGCGCGAAGTCGTACCGGCCTACGAAGAGGACCGCTGGCTGGCGCCGGACATCGCGGCGGCCGCCCACCTGCTCAAACACACCGCATTACCGAATGTGCACTGAACACCTATTCAAGAAGAACAATTCACAAGGAGAACGAATGTGACTGCGCTAAACCTGATTCCAGGCCAACTGAGCCTTGCCCAACTGCGGGCCATCTACCAGCAGCCGGTAACCCTCAGCCTGGATGACAGCGCCACTGCCCAAATCGACGCCAGTGTGGCCTGTGTGGAGCAGATTCTCGCCGAGAACCGCACCGCCTATGGCATCAACACCGGTTTCGGCCTGCTGGCCTCGACCCGCATCGCAAGTGTTGACCTGGAAAACCTCCAGCGTTCCCTGGTGCTGTCCCACGCTGCCGGCGTAGGTGAGCCGATCAGCGATGCGCTGGTGCGGCTGGTCATGGTGCTCAAGGTCAACAGCCTGAGCCGTGGGTTCTCCGGGATTCGTCGACAGGTGATCGACGCGCTGATCGCGCTGATCAACGCCGAGGTTTACCCGCATATTCCGCTCAAGGGCTCGGTCGGTGCGTCCGGTGACCTGGCGCCGCTGGCCCATATGTCCCTGGTGCTGCTCGGCGAAGGCAAGGCGCGTTACCAGGGCGAGTGGCTTTCGGCCACCGACGCATTGAAAATCGCCGGCCTCACGCCGCTGACCCTGGCCGCCAAAGAAGGCCTGGCCCTGCTCAATGGTACCCAGGTGTCCACCGCCTATGCCTTGCGCGGCCTGTTCGAGGGCGAAGACCTGTTCGCCGGAGCGCTGGTCTGTGGCGGCCTGACCGTGGAAGCGGTGCTCGGCTCGCGCTCACCCTTCGACGCGCGTATTCATGCCGCGCGCGGCCAACGTGGGCAGATCGATTCGGCGGCGGCCTATCGTGACCTGCTCGGCGAAAGCAGCCAGGTGTCCCAGTCGCACCAGAACTGCGACAAGGTGCAAGACCCGTATTCCCTGCGTTGCCAGCCACAAGTGATGGGCGCCTGCCTGACCCAGTTCCGCCAGGCTGCCGACGTGTTGGTCGTTGAAGCCAACGCCGTGTCGGATAACCCGCTGGTGTTTGCCGCAGAAGGCGATGTGATTTCCGGCGGTAACTTTCACGCCGAGCCGGTGGCCATGGCCGCTGACAATATGGCCCTGGCCATCGCCGAAATCGGCTCCCTCAGTGAGCGCCGTACCTCGTTGATGATGGACAAGCACATGTCGCAATTGCCGCCGTTCCTGGTGGGCAATGGCGGGGTCAACTCCGGCTTCATGATCGCCCAGGTCACGGCTGCGGCCCTCGCCAGCGAGAACAAGGCACTGGCCCATCCCCATAGCGTCGACAGCCTGCCGACGTCGGCCAACCAGGAAGACCACGTGTCCATGGCCCCGGCTGCGGGCAAGCGCCTGTGGGAAATGGCCGAGAACACCCGTGGCATCCTGGCTGTCGAGTGGCTGGCCGCCTGCCAGGGCCTGGATCTGCGCGACGGCTTGAAAACCTCGCCAACACTGGAAAAAGCCCGTGGCCTGTTGCGTGACAAAGTGGCGTTCTATGACAAGGACCGCTTCTTCGCCCCGGACATCATCGCCGCCAGCGAACTGCTCGCCAGCCGCTGCCTGAATGAACTGGTGCCGGCCAAGTTGCTGCCGAGCCTGTAACCCACCGATCGTTCCCGCGCTCTGCGTGGGAATGCCGCCCTGGACGCTCTGCGTCCGCTTTTAGAGTGGTGACGCGGAGCGTCGCAGGATGCATTCCCACGCAGAGCGTGGGAACGATCTTCTCCTCATAAGAATGTCTCATCGATAACTGAGGGAGGCGTTGATGAAAACCCTTTGGCAACACTGCCACATAGCGACCATGGCTCATGGCAAATACTCGATCATCGAGGACGCCGCCATGGTCACCGCACATTCGCTCATCGAGTGGATCGGCCCACGCAGCCAAGTGCCGACGGCGGATTACGCCCAGGTCCACGACCTGCAAGGCGCATGGGTCACCCCCGGGCTGATCGACTGCCATACCCACACGGTGTTTGGCGGTAACCGCAGCGGCGAATTCGAGCAGCGCCTCGAAGGTGTCAGCTATGCGGACATCGCGGCCAAGGGCGGCGGTATCGCCAGCACCGTGCGCGCTACTCGTGCGGCGACGGAAGATGAGTTGTTCGTCAGCGCGGAAAAACGCTTGCGCAGTCTGTTGCGCGACGGCGTGACCACGGTGGAGATCAAGTCCGGCTACGGCCTGGACCTGGCCAACGAACGCAAGATGCTGCGCGTGGCGCGACGCCTTGGGCAAGCGCTGCCGGTGAGCGTGCGCGCCACCTGCCTGGCGGCCCACGCGTTGCCGCCGGAGTACAAAGACCGCGCCGATGACTACATCGAGCACATCTGCAACGACATGCTGCCGGCCCTGGCGGCCGAAGGGCTGGTGGACGCGGTAGATGCCTTCTGTGAATACCTGGCGTTTTCCACCGAGCAGGTGGAACGTGTGTTCAAAGTGGCCCAGCAACTCGGCCTGCCGGTGAAATTGCACGCCGAGCAACTGTCTTCCCTGCACGGCTCCAGCCTGGCGGCGCGCTATCAGGCGTTGTCGGCGGATCACCTGGAATTCATGACCGAAGAGGATGCCATCGCCATGGCTGCTGCCGGCACGGTCGCCGTGTTGTTGCCGGGCGCGTTCTACTTCCTGCGTGAAACCCAGTTGCCGCCCATGGAGGCCTTGCGCAAACACGGCGTGAAGATTGCCATTGCCAGCGACCTCAACCCCGGCACCTCACCGGCACTGTCGGTGCGCCTGATGCTGAACATGGCCTGCACCCTGTTCCGCATGACCCCGGAAGAAGCCCTGGCCGGCGCCACGCAGCATGCGGCCACCGCCCTGGGCATGGGCGATACCCATGGTTCCCTGGAAGTGGGCAAGGTCGCGGATTTTGTCGCCTGGCAGATCGATCGCCCCGCCGACCTGGCCTATTGGCTGGGTGGCGAACTGGATAAACGCGTCGTACGCCATGGCGTCGACGTCACTGTGTAAGGAGTCGCGTTGTGGATAAAGTTCTGACGTTCAAACAAGGCAACACACCGCTGCTGATCAGCATGCCCCACGCCGGCCTGCGGCTTACCCCGGCGGTCGAGGCCGGGTTGATCCTTGAAGCACAAAGCCTGCCGGACACCGATTGGCACATCCCCACCCTGTACGACTTTGCCGATGAACTGGGCGCCAGCACCTTGTCGGCCGAGTATTCGCGGTTCGTCATCGACTTGAATCGGCCATCCGATAACAAGCCGCTCTACGCGGGCGCTACCACCGGCCTGTTCCCGGAGACGCTGTTCGATGGCGTGCCGTTGTTCCGCGAAGGGCAAACACCCTCCGAGACCGAGCGCGCTACCTATCTGCAAAAAATCTGGGGCCCGTATCACCGCACACTGCAAGAGGAACTCGCCCGCCTCAAGGCCGAGTTCGGCTATGCGTTGTTGTTCGACGCGCATTCGATCCGCTCGGTGATCCCGCACCTGTTCGACGGCAAACTGCCCGACTTCAACCTCGGCACCTTCAACGGCGCCGCGTGCGATCCGCAACTGGCCAGCCAGCTCGAAGCCATCTGCGCCAATCACCCGCAATACACCCATGTGCTGAACGGGCGCTTCAAGGGTGGCCATATCACCCGGCACTACGGCGACCCGGCGCAGGATATTCATGCGGTGCAGTTGGAGTTGTGCCAGAGCACCTATATGGAAGAGGTCGAGCCGTTCCGCTATCGCCCCGACCTGGCCGAGCCGACCCAGGTGGTGCTGAAACAATTGCTGCAAGCATTGCTGGCATGGGGGCAAACCCGCTATCGATAATGGCTGACACCGGTACAAGCGCTCAAGGGCATGCTCATTGCACAATTCGGGTTTATGATGCCAGACGGCAAAAATAATAGACGTCCCCCCAGGGATGAACCCGACACCCTACGGAGCGCGCAATGCAGACTTGGTACCCGCAGATCAAACCCTATGCCCGGCACGATCTGGCAGTCGATGATGTTCACACCCTGTACGTCGATGAAAGCGGCTCCCCCGAAGGGCTGCCCGTGGTTTTCATCCATGGCGGTCCCGGTTCCGGTTGTGATGCCCAGAGCCGGTGCTACTTCGATCCGAACCTGTACCGCATCGTCACCTTCGACCAGCGCGGCTGCGGGCGCTCCACCCCGCGCGCCAGTCTGGAAAACAACACCACCTGGGATCTGGTCGCCGACCTTGAGCGCATCCGCGAGCACCTGGGCATCGACAAATGGGTGCTGTTCGGTGGCTCCTGGGGTTCGACGCTGGCCCTGGCCTACGCGCAAACCCACCCCGAGCGCGTGCATGGCCTGATCGTGCGCGGCATTTTCCTCGCGCGCCCACAGGACATCGAATGGTTCTACCAGGCCGGTGCGAGCCGCCTGTTCCCGGACTACTGGCAGGACTACCTCGCGCCAATTCCTGTGGATGAGCGTCACGACATGATCGCGGCCTACCACAAGCGCCTGACCGGCAACGACCAGATCGCCCAGATGCACGCGGCCAAGGCCTGGTCGGGTTGGGAAGGGCGCATGCTGGGCCTGTGCCCGAGCCCGCAGCATGTCGAGCGCTTCTCCGAGCCGCAGCGTGCCTTGTCCATTGCCCGCATCGAATGCCATTACTTCACCAACAACTCGTTCCTGGAGCCCAACCAGCTGATTCGCGACATGCACAAGATCGCCCATCTGCCTGGCGTCATCATCCATGGCCGCTACGATATGATCTGTACGCTGGATAACGCCTGGGAGCTGCATCAGGCCTGGCCGAACAGCGAACTGCAGGTGATCCGCGAAGCGGGCCATGCGGCGTCCGAGCCTGGGATTACCGATGCGCTGGTACGCGCAACCGGCGAAATGGCACGACGCCTGCTTGATTTACCGCCTGAAGAAGCATGAAGGGCCTGTTGCAACGGGTGCGAGGCGCCCGGGTCGAGGTTGCCGGCGAAGTCGTCGGGGTGATTGAGCAGGGTTTGCTGGTGCTGGTGGCCGTCGAACCTTCAGATACCCCCGAGAGCGCCGATAAACTGCTGCATAAGCTGCTTAACTATCGGGTGTTCAGCGACGACGAGGGCAAGATGAACCTGTCGTTGAAGGACCTCGGCGGCGGTTTGCTGCTGGTGTCGCAGTTCACGCTGGCGGCGGACACCAAAAGCGGGCTGCGGCCAAGCTTCTCCACAGCGGCCCCGCCGGCCCTGGGAGCGGCGCTGTTTGATCACTTGTTGTTACAAGCGCAACAATTGCATGGCAAGGTGGCGTCAGGGCGTTTTGGCGCGGATATGCAGGTGCATCTGGTCAATGATGGCCCTGTGACCTTCCTCTTACAGACCTGAATGTATGAAAAGCGACGTTAATGCCTAAAAACGCAGGGTTTCGCTACAAATACTTCGTTGTCCCTGATGCGTTGTCTCGCGGGCTACTAGATAATCGCGCGCTACGGGGATCAGCGTTGTTTGGTCCATTTTTGACTTAGGTAGAGACTTGTCCGACAAACCAGTGGGGAATCATTTTGCCCCTGAGGAGTCGGAACAATGCTCGCCAACCTGGCATATAGATAGCTGGCCGTTGGTTTTTTGATCTGTTTTCGGCGAGGGTTGCTCGTGATTGTTAGTCCCTGTAATGCACCAAAATTGTCTGCCAAACGGTTACGAAACGCACTGGTGACGGGCTCTGCCCTGTTTTGCCTGTTCGGCGCGGGTCAACTGTGGGCATTCAGTCTGGACGATGTGTCGGCCAAGGCAAAAGAACTGGCTGGGCAGAAATACGAAGCTCCGCGCAGCAATCTGCCGAACGAATTCCGCGAAATGAAATTCGCTGACTACCAGAAGATTCGTTTCCGCAACGAAAAAGCCGAGTGGGCCGATCAGAACACCCCGTTCAAGCTGTCCTTCTATCACCAGGGTATGCACTTCGATACACCGGTGAAAATCAATGAAGTCACCGCTGACAGCGTCCAGGAAATCAAATACGACCCCAATCGTTTCGATTTCGGCGACGTAAAGTTTGATCCAAAAGCCACCGAACAGTTGGGTTATGCCGGCTTCCGTGTGCTGTTCCCGATCAACAAGGCTGACAAGCAAGACGAAATCATGACCATGCTCGGCGCCAGCTATTTCCGCGTCGTCGGCAAGGATCAGGTGTATGGCCTGTCGGCCCGTGGCATGGCGATCGACACCGCGCTGCCGTCCGGCGAAGAATTCCCGCGTTTCACCGAATTCTGGATCGAGCGTCCGAAGCCGGGCGACAAGCACCTGGTGATCTTCGCCCTGCTGGACTCCCCCCGTGCGACGGGCGCCTACCGCCTGATTCTGCGTCCGGGCACCGACACCGTGGTCGACGTCAAATCCCAGATGTACCTGCGCGACAAGGTCAGCAAGCTGGGCGTGGCCCCGTTGACCTCGATGTTCCTGTTCGGCGCCAACCAGCCGTCCAAGGTCCTCAACTACCGTCGCGAGCTGCATGATTCCAGCGGCCTGTCGATCCATGCCGGCAATGGCGAGTGGATCTGGCGCCCGTTGAACAACCCTAAACATCTGTCGGTCAGCAACTTCAGCGTCGAAAACCCGCGTGGGTTCGGCCTGCTGCAACGTGGCCGCAACTTCAGCCATTACGAAGACTTGGACGACAACTACGACAAGCGCCCGAGCGCCTGGATCGAACCTGAAGGTGACTGGGGCAAAGGCACCGTCGACCTGGTAGAGATTCCGACCGCCGACGAAACCAACGACAATATCGTTGCCTTCTGGAGCCCGGCCGAACTGCCGGAAGTCGGCAAGCCGCTGGATGTGTCCTACCGCCTGCACTGGACGCTGGACGATGCTGCCTTCCATTCGCCTGACAGTGCCTGGGTCAAGCAGACCCTGCGTTCCACCGGTGACGTGAAGCAATCCAACCTGATCCGTCAGCCGGACGGCAGCGTGGCTTACTTGGTGGACTTCGAAGGCCCGGCCCTGAAAAAACTGCTGCCGGACGCCCCGGTGCGCAGCCAGGTGAGTGTTGGCGACAACGCCGAGCTGGTTGAAAACAGCGTGCGCTACAACGAGCACACCAAAGGCTGGCGCCTGACCCTGCGCATGAAGATCAAGGACGCGAGCAAGCCGACTGAAATGCGCGCCGCGCTGGTGCAGGAGATCGCACAGGCCGAGCCAGAACAGGTTTCGACCCACGTGCTCAAGGCTGACAAGGTCTTGGCCAAGCAACACGAGAAACAGGCCAAGAAAGACGCCAAAGAGGCGAAGGACAAGGACGCCAAGCAGCCAGAAGCTGCCCCGGCGCCTGTCACGCCGGAGCCGGCCAAGACCGAACAAGTCCTGACCGAAACCTGGAGCTACCAGTTGCCCGCCGATGAGTAATTCACAAGTCAAGCCAGAGACTCTGACCGAGTACCTGGCGCATCTGCCCATGACCGCTGAGCAGCGTGCCGAACTGGCGGGCTGCAGCTCCTTCAGCGAATTGCACGAACGCCTGTCGTCCACAACCTTCGACGCACCTACCGACGCCGCCCAAGCGTCGGTGGGCCGCAGGCTGACCCTCAGCACGGCCGAAGAGCTGCAGGACGCCGAGATGCTGGCGCTCGACGCCAGCGGTCGCGTCTGCCTGAAGGCCACGCCGCCGATCCGGCGCACCAAAGTCGTGCCCGAGCCTTGGCGCACCAATATTCTGGTACGCGGCTGGCGCCGGATGACCGGTCGCACCAACCCGCCCAAGCCGCCGAAAGACGAGCGGGTACTGCCGGCGGCGCGCTGGCGTACCGTAGGTTCGATCCGTCGCTATATCCTGCTGGTGCTGATGCTTGGCCAGACCATCGTGGCCGGCTGGTACATGAAAGGCATCATGCCGTACCAGGGCTGGTCGCTGGTCGACTTCGACGAAATCCGCAACCAGACCCTGCTGCAAACCGCTACCCAGGTTCTGCCTTATGCACTGCAGACCAGCATCCTGATCATGTTCGGGATTCTGTTCTGCTGGGTGTCGGCCGGTTTCTGGACCGCGCTGATGGGCTTCCTCGAACTGCTGACCGGCCACGATAAGTACCGTATCTCCGGTAAAAGTGCTGGTAATGAGCCGATTCCGAAGGATGCCCGCACCGCGTTGGTCATGCCGATCTGTAACGAAGACGTGCCTCGGGTATTCGCCGGTTTGCGTGCGACGTTCGAATCGGTGGCGGCTACCGGTGACCTGGACCGCTTCGACTTCTTCGTGCTCAGCGACAGTAACGACGCCGATATCTGCATTGCCGAACAGCAAGCCTGGCTCGACGTGTGCCGCGAAGCCGGTGGTTTCGGCAAGATTTTCTATCGCCGCCGTCGCCGTCGCGTCAAGCGCAAGAGCGGTAACCTCGACGACTTCTGCCGTCGCTGGGGCGGGGACTACAAGTACATGGTGGTGCTCGACGCCGACAGCGTGATGAGCGGCGAATGCCTGACCAGCCTGGTACGCCTGATGGAAGCCACGCCGGATGCCGGGATTATCCAGACCGCGCCGCGTGCGTCAGGCATGGACACCCTGTATGCGCGCATGCAGCAGTTCGCCACCCGCGTCTACGGCCCGCTGTTCACCGCCGGCCTGCACTTCTGGCAGTTGGGTGAATCCCATTACTGGGGCCACAACGCAATCATCCGCATGAAGCCGTTCATCGAGCACTGCGCCCTGGCGCCGTTGCCGGGCAAAGGCGCGTTCGCCGGTGCGATTCTCTCCCACGACTTCGTCGAAGCCGCGCTGATGCGCCGTGCCGGCTGGGGCGTGTGGATTGCCTACGACCTGCCGGGCAGCTACGAAGAACTGCCGCCGAACCTGCTCGACGAACTCAAGCGTGACCGTCGCTGGTGCCACGGTAACCTGATGAACTTCCGCCTGTTTCTGGTCAAAGGCATGCACCCGGTGCACCGTGCGGTGTTCCTGACTGGCGTGATGTCCTACCTGTCGGCGCCGTTGTGGTTCTTCTTCCTGGTGCTGTCCACTGCGTTGCTGGCGGTGAACACCCTGATGGAGCCGCAGTACTTCATGGCGCCACGCCAGTTGTACCCGCTGTGGCCACAATGGCACCCGGACAAGGCGGTGGCGCTGTTCTCCACCACCATCGTGTTGCTGTTCCTGCCTAAATTGCTCAGCATCATCCTGATCTGGGCCAAGGGTGCGAAAGAATTTGGCGGCAAGTTCAAGGTGACCCTGTCGATGCTGCTGGAGATGCTGTTCTCCATGCTGCTGGCGCCGGTGCGCATGATCTTCCACACCCGTTTCGTACTGGCCGCGTTCCTCGGCTGGGCTGCGACCTGGAACTCGCCGCAACGCGATGACGACTCCACGCCTTGGAGCGAAGCGGTCAAGCGCCACGGTCCGCAGACTGTGCTGGGCTTCTTGTGGGCACTGCTGGTGGTGTGGCTGAATCCAAGCTTCTTGTGGTGGCTGATCCCCATCGTCGGTTCGCTGATGCTGTCGATCCCGGTGTCGGTGATTTCCAGTCGGGTCAAGCTGGGCCTCAAGTCTCGCGATGAGAGCCTGTTCCTGATCCCCGAGGAATACAATCCACCGCAGGCGTTGCTGTCGACCGAGAAGTACACCCACGAAAACCGTTGGCACGCGCTTAACGACGGGTTCGTGCGTTCGGTGGTCGACCCGCAGCAGAACGCCCTGGCTTGCGCCCTGGCGACTTCACGTCACCGCGAGGCGGAGCCGATCGAGTACCTGCGTGGGGAGCGTGTTCGCCACGCGTTGAAAGTCGGCCCGGCCGGCCTCAACAACGGCGAACGCCTGGCCTTGCTCAGCGATCCGGTGGCCCTGGCTCGCTTGCATGAACAGGTGTGGAGCGAAGGCCATGCCGAGTGGCTGGACGCTTGGCGTGCTTCGATCAAGGCTGACCCGCACGCACCATTGCTACCCCTGCAACCGCAGTCGTCCCAGGCTCTACCGGCCTGATTCAGACGCCCCCGAGGGCTCACCTCGGGGGTGTTCCAAGTGCTTGTCCTACAGCGTTTACCGCCCCTTCCTTTGTTTGCTAACCCCTTGTTATTTCGAAACAAAACACCTTCGTTCGAAGCGTATTGCCGTGTCTGTGGCTGGGGTAGCATCGCCCCCCAATCTGACTCGCCATGGGGGCACATATGTTCAAAAGGTATGGTTCGGCACTGCTGATGGGTGTTGTCGCATTGATTCACACAGGCTTGCTCAACGCCGGGGCAATTGACGACGCCGTTCGCCGTGGAGTGCTGAAAGTCGGCACCACGCCGACTTACGTACCGTTCGAAATGACGGACAGGCAGGGGCGCGTCGTCGGCTTCGAGATCGATTTGCTCCACGCCATGAGTCGGGCGCTGGGGGTTGAACTCGAACTGGTCACGGTGCCCTATACGGAGTTGCTGTCGGGGCTGATCACGAAGAAGTTCGACTTGATCGGCAGCGGTATGACGGTCACCCAGGAGCGCAACCTCAAGCTCAATTTCAGTGATTCTTTTATCGTGGTGGGCCAGACCGTCCTGCTGCATCCGCGCCTGGCCGGCACGGTGTCGAGCATCGAAGACCTGGACGAGGCGAGCTATCGGATCGCGGTCACCGAAGGCACCACCGGCGAGGCGGCGGCGCAGCGCTTCCTGGGGGCGGCCCGGCTGATGAGTTTCGTAACGCCGGAGGAGGGTGTGCGCGAGGTGGTGGAGGGCAGGGCCGACGCTTTTATTTATGATGCGCCCTATAACCTGATCGCGATGGCCCGGCCCGAGAACAGCGCATTACTGACGCTGGAGCAGCCGTTTACCTTTGAGCCTCTGGCGTTCGGCCTGAAAAAAGGTGATTACGACAGCCTCAACTGGATCAATCATTTTCTCAACCAAGTGGCTCAGGACGGGACCTACGATCAATTGCATGATAAGTGGTTCAAGGACACTGCCTGGATCGCGGAAATTGACTTGTCGTCATAACTGCTTACACATCAACCCATTAGTGAACCCAGGCGCTGACCGGCCCAGGCCTGCGGTCATGCGCGGCGCCGTAGGGTTTCTCTTACACACGCCGATAACATTTAGCCGTGAAACCTTTGTGACGGGCAACGAGTGGGTTAGGATCGCACCCCGAAATGGCGCAGCCCTTTTGTGCGCCCACTTTATAAGAACCGTTCAGGGGACTTGATGATGAAAAAGTATCTTTCGATGCTGATGCTCGGCGTCACCGCGCTGGTGGCGGCCACTGCGGCCCAGGCCGGCGCCATCGATGATGCGGCCAAGCGCGGCACGCTGAAAGTCGGCATGGACCCGACCTACATGCCGTTCGAAATGACCGACAAGCGTGGTGACATCATCGGTTTCGAAGTGGACATCCTCAAGGCTCTCGCCAAGTCCATGGGCGTCAAGCTGGAACTGGTGTCTACCGGTTACGACGGTATCATCCCGGCCTTCCTGACCGGCAAGTTCGACATGATCGGCAGCGGCATGACCCTGACCCAGGAACGCAATCTGCGCCTGAACTTCAGCGAACCGTTCATCGTGGTCGGCCAGACCCTGCTGATTCGCAAGGACCTGGAAGGCACCATCAAGTCCTACAAAGACCTGAATGACGAAAAGTACCGCCTGACCTCCAAGCTTGGCACCACCGGTGAAATGGTTGCCAAAAAGCTGATCGCCAAAGCCAAGTACCACGGCTACGACAACGAGCAGGAAGGCGTGCTCGACGTGGTCAATGGCAAGGCTGACGCGTTTGTCTACGACGCACCGTACAACGTGGTGGCCGAGAAGAAAGTCGGCAACGGCAAGCTGGTGTTCCTTGACGAACCCTTCACCTTCGAACCCCTGGCGTTCGGCCTGAAGAAAGGCGATTACGACAGCGTCAACTTCATCAACAACTTCCTGCACCAGATCAAGCACGACGGCACCTACGATCGCATCCATGACAAGTGGTTCAAGAGCTCCGAGTGGCTCAAGGACATGGAATAAGGCTTAAGACCGAGTTGCCTGTATCGCGGGCAAGCCCCCTCCCACATTTGGAACGCGTTTCCCTGTGGGAGGGGGCTTGCCCCCGATGGCGGCCTACCAGGCAACACCTATGCGGACAGTGAAATGAAACAGAAAAAAGCCCAATGGCCCTGGCACCTGCTGACGGTGCTCGTACTGGTCGGCCTGGCTGGCGCCTTGTACTACGCCACCTCGCTGATGTCCTACGAATGGCGCTGGAACCGCGTGCCGCAGTACTTCGCCTATCAGGCTGAGGAAGCGCAGCGTGCGGCGGATATTTCGACGGTCATTGAACTGGTACGCAAAGGCGACGTGGCCGAGGTTACCCTGCGCAATGACGCCGGCACCGAACAAACGCTGACGGTTGCCGACAACAGCCTGCAGGTGGCGCGCGGCGATGATGTGGCTGAAGGTGACGTCATCGGTGTCACCCGTCATTGGGCGTTGGGGCCGCTGATGTGGGGCCTGTGGACCACGCTGTGGTTGTCGGTGGTGTCCGGCGTCCTGGGCCTGGCGATTGGCCTGGCCACCGGCTTGTGCCGCCTCTCCAGCAACCCGACCTTGCGCGATCTGTCGACGCTCTACGTCGAACTGGTGCGCGGTACACCGCTGCTGGTGCAGATCTTCATTTTCTATTTCTTTATCGGCACGGTGCTCAACCTGTCACGGGAGTTTGCCGGGATCGCCGCACTGTCGCTGTTCACCGGCGCCTATGTAGCGGAAATCGTGCGTGCCGGTGTGCAGTCGATCACCCGTGGCCAGAACGAGGCCGCGCGCTCCCTGGGCTTGAGCGCCAGCCAGTCGATGCGCCATGTAGTGTTGCCTCAGGCGTTCAAACGCGTGCTGCCGCCGCTGGCCGGGCAATTCATCAGCCTGGTGAAAGACACCTCGCTGGTCTCGGTGATCGCGATCACCGAGTTGCTCAAGAGTGGACGCGAAGTGATCACTACCTCGTTTTCGCCGTTTGAAATTCTGTTCTGTGTGGCAGGCCTGTACCTGCTGATCAACCTGCCGCTGTCGAAAATGGCCAGCCGGCTTGAGCGGAGGCTCGCGCAAAGTGATTGAAGTCCGCGATCTGGTAAAAGTCTTCGACACCCGTGGTCATGTGGTGCGTGCGGTGGACCATGTCACCACCCAGGTGGCCAAGGGCGAAGTGCTGGTGGTGATCGGTCCGTCCGGCTCCGGCAAATCCACCTTCCTGCGCTGCCTCAATGGGCTGGAGGAATTCGACTCAGGTTCGGTCAGCATTGACGGTTTGCAGCTGGCCGACCCGAAGACCGATGTGAATGCCTATCGCCGTGAAGTCGGCATGGTGTTCCAGCATTTCAATCTGTTCCCCCACATGACCGTGCTGGAAAACCTGTGCCTGGCGCAAAAGGTCGTGCGCAAACGCGGCAAGCAAGAGCGTGAGGCCAAGGCCTTGGCACTCCTGGAAAAGGTGGGTATTGCGCAGAAAGCCAATGAGTTCCCGTCACGCCTTTCCGGCGGTCAGCAGCAACGCGTTGCGATTGCCCGTGCCCTGGCGATGGAACCCAAGGTGATGCTGTTCGACGAACCCACCTCGGCCCTCGACCCGGAAATGGTCGGTGAAGTGCTCGACGTCATGAAGACCCTGGCACTGGAAGGCATGACCATGGTGTGCGTTACCCACGAGATGGGCTTTGCCCGCGAGGTGGCAGACCGGGTGTTGTTCTTCGATCACGGCAAATTGCTGGAAGACGCGGCGCCGGCCGAATTCTTCGCGGCGCCGAAGGACCCGCGGGCCCAGGCTTTCCTGCGCCAGGTCCTATAGGTTCGGGCGCCTATGTGGGAACAAGCCCCCTCCCACATAGGATGGCGGCGTTTTCAGAGCCTGAATTTGCCGATCAGCGTCTGCAGATCCAGGCTCAACCTCGTCAACTGAACACTCGCGGCCGCCGTTTCCTCGCTGGCGGCGGCGGTCTGTTCCGACACATCCCGCACCTTCAAGACACTGCGATTGATTTCCTCGGCCACCGCGCTTTGCTGTTCGGCGGCGGCGGCAATCTGCGGGTTCATTTCCTGGATGACCGATACCGTGCGGGCAATCGCTGCCAAGGCCTCGCCGGCGTCGCGAGTCAGGGCAACGCTGTTGTCGGTCAGGTTGCGACTGCTGTCCATGATGTCCGCGACCTGCTGGGTGCCGTTATGCAACCCCAGGATCAGCCCTTCAATCTCTTCAGCCGATTCCTGTGTGCGCTGGGCCAGGCTGCGCACTTCATCGGCGACCACGGCAAACCCTCGCCCGGCAGTGCCTGCGCGCGCCGCTTCGATGGCGGCGTTCAGGGCGAGCAGGTTGGTCTGCTGGGACACGGACTTGATAACGTCCAGCACGCTGGCGATCTTTTCGCTCTCTTTTTGCAGAGCCATCATCGCGCGGCCGGATAAGGCCATTTCACTGGCCAGGTTGCCGATTTGCTCAACCGCATGGATGACGACCTGCTCGCCGGCACCGGCCTGCTGGTCTGCTTCGTTCGCTGCAACGGACGCGCGTTCGGCATGGCGCGCCACTTCCTGGGCGGTGGCGAGCATTTCATTCATCGCCGTGGCCACTTGGTCGGTTTCATCTTTCTGATTGTTCAGCCCGTTGCGGGTCTGTTCGGTCACGGTGGATAACTGCGTCGCCGCACCGGCAATCTGCCGAGCGCTGTCACCGATGCTGCTGATCAGGCTGCGCAGGCTGCGGGTCATTTGCCCGATGCTTTGTTGCAGCTGGCCCAGTTCGTCGCGGCGCTCCACGTGGGTGTCGTGGCTCAGGTCGCCTTGAGCGACACGGTTGGCGGCAACGAGGATGTCACGCAACGGCGAGGCGATCTGGCTGGCAATCCACCACGCGGCCAGGGCGCCCAGCACTAGTGCAGCCGCCGTGACGCCAATCAGCAGCGTGCGCGTGTGGTCGGCCTCGTCATTGCGCTTGGTGTTCTGGCTCTGGCTCAGCAAGCTACTGTTCTCGCGCAACTCATTGAGCTGCTGTTCGAAGCGGTTTTGCACGGTTTCGACGTTGAGCTGGGCTTGCTTGAGCTTGAGCAGTTGTGCACGGTAGTCGTTCAGGTCGGTTTTGAGCAGTGCTGAGTCCACGGGCAGCATGAACACTGCCTTCTGTGCGATGTCCAGCGCATCCAGCGCCTGGCTTGCTGCCTCGGCATAGGCTTGCAACGACTCGGCGGCCCAGGCGGGATTCTGGGCGCGATCCTCGGCCTGCTCCATGGCTTGGCGCAGTTGCTCAATGGCGTCGAGCGCCTTTTCGTCATTCTGGTCGGGCAAGTCGCTGGCGAATTGGGCAAGGGTGTCACTGGCTTGCAGGGCGGATTTTTTGAGCGCTGGCCGGACACTCTCTCGCTGCTCGATCAACGCGGGCAGCTCCGCCAGCGCGGCCTTCAAGCCAGCCACCAGGCGTGTCGCCTCCTCATTGCGTTGCACATCGATCGGGTCTACCAATCGATGCGAAAGGTCTGCCAGGAGCTGGTCGATTTTCTCGGTCTTCTGCGTCATCTGAGCCAGGCTGGCTTCGTCCGCAAGGGTGCGGTAGACGGTGCGGTCGGCGCGCATGGCCTCCGCGTACACGGCCAGTTCGCCCAGACTCGTCAGGCTATTGGACCGATAAAGCACGGCGTTCAGGGCTTGCCAGCCCGCTGCGGCGATCATGAAACTGAGGATCAGCACTTGGCCAAAACCCAGAGCCAGCTTGAGGCGAACACTGGCGTTAACCAGTATGCGGGTCAGCCGAGAAAACATGGCACACCTCCCAATCAGAAAAAGCGTTTCGCGACAGATGAACGCTAATCCGATTCGAGGTGAGGGCTGGCTGATAACTGTGTAGGAAATTTCACAAGATGCGGCGGCCTCAATCGGCCGCCGCTCAAGTCAGTCAGATGCGGAAGCGCCCGACCAGGGTTTGCAGGTAGATGCCCAGGCGTGCCAGCTCTGCGCTGGACGCCGCCGTTTCTTCGCTGGCTGAAGAGGTTTGTTCGGAGACATCGCGCACATTCAACACGCTGCGGTTGATCTCTTCGGCCACCGCGCTTTGCTGCTCGGCGGCCGTGGCGATCTGCGAGTTCATCGCCTGGATGGTCGAAACGGTACGTGTGATGTTCTCCAATGCGCTGCCGGCGCGGCGGGTCAGT
Source organism: Pseudomonas sp. R2-7-07 (assembly GCF_003852355.1). NCBI lineage: Bacteria > Pseudomonadati > Pseudomonadota > Gammaproteobacteria > Pseudomonadales > Pseudomonadaceae > Pseudomonas > Pseudomonas sp. R2-7-07. The sequence goes on from NZ_CP027759.1 coordinate 483,979, forward strand.
TCGACACTGCTGTCGGTCAGGCCGCGGCTATTGTCCATGATGGTCGCCACCTGCTGGGTACCGTTTTGCAGGCCGACGATCAGTTCCTCGATCTCCTCGGTGGACTTCTGTGTGCGCTGGGCCAGGCTGCGCACTTCGTCGGCTACCACGGCGAAGCCACGCCCGGCTTCACCGGCACGCGCCGCTTCAATGGCCGCGTTCAGCGCCAGCAGGTTGGTTTGCTGGGCCACGGACTTGATCACGTCGAGCACGCTGCCGATTTTGTCGCTTTCGCGCTTCAGGTCTGCCATGGCGATCGTCGAATTGCCGACTTCGGTGGCCAGGCGCTCGATCTGGGCGATGGCTTCGCCAACCACCTTGTCGCCTTCACGGGCCTGCAGGTCGGCGGCCACGGCGGCTTCCGAGGCTTCTTCGGCATTGCGCGCAACTTCCTGCACGGTAGCGGCCATCTCGTTCATGGCCGTGGCTACCTGGTCGGTCTCGATCTTCTGACTGTTGACCCCGGCGCTGGTCTGTTCGGTTACTGCCGACAACTGCTCGGCGGCGCTGGCGATTTGCGTGACGCCATCGCTGATGCCGCCAATCAACTCGCGCAGGCCCACGGTCATGCTTTGCATGGCGCGTTGCAGTTGGCCGAGTTCATCCTGGCGGGCAGATTCCAGGTTGTGGCTCAGGTCGCCCGAGGCTACGCGTTCGGCGACCTTGAGGGTTTGATTGAGCGGAATGATGATCTGGCGAGTGATGGCCCAGGCGGCGAAGAGACCAAAACTCAGTGCCAGCAGGGCAGCCAGCAGCAACAGCCGTTTGGCTTGCGCGGCATCACTGTCGCGGACCACGGTTTGCGAGGCGGTGAGTGTGCTGCTGCGGTCCAGCAGAATGTCGCCTTGGACGTTCATGAGTTTCAGCGCAGCGGCGCTGGCCACCTGCGAGTCGCGGTACTGGCTGACCGCGGCGCGGTAGGCTTGCAGCGAGGCGCTGGCCTGTTGCAGGTTGGTCGAGAATTGGTCAGGTAGCTGGCCGTCAAGGGCGGCGATTTTCTTCAGCGTATTGTCGATGGCATCCAGCGCAGGCTGCTCGGCCTCGACTTTGCCACCGTAGGTGTAACCGCGAACCTGGAACCGCGCCTGCTGGATCAGCTTGCTCAGGTCGACGATGCTGTTGAACTGGCTGACGCTGTCGCCCTGTAACAGGGCCTTTTCCACTTCGCCGACTTTGAGCACCGCGTTGTCGGCGGTATCGCCGAGTTTGCTGCGCGCGTTTTCGCGATTGGCACCTGCCTGGACCATGGCGTCGAATGCACGCTTGTACTGGTCAACCGCCGCAAGTTGGTCATCGACCAACGCGATATCGGCGGGCTGTTCAATCAGCGCCCGCGCAGTTTTCAGGCCGCTTTCCAGTTGGCCGAGAAGGCCATTGACGGTTGCCGGGCCCTGTTCGCCACGACGCATTTCAAAGTCCAGTCGCGCGATGCGCAGGTCCTTGCTCAAGTCGTTGAGGCTGGCGATGTAGCCCAGTTTGTCGCCACGGCTTATCACGCTGGAAAGCCCGGTCCAGCCGGTGAGTGTGATGATTAACGTAAGCAGCAACACCAGGCCGAAGCCTACGCCCAGTTTGGTTTTGACGCTCACATTTCCGAGCTTTTCGGCCGACCAACGATACATGCTGCGAACTCCCCTGGAACAAGGCTTGGACTTATTCACAGGCTATCGGCATGTGCACGGGATTCTGTAGCGCCACCGATTCACTGGGGGAGGAGGCTTGCCCCGATCATCATAGAGCGTCCGTGACAGGCGCCTGAGGCAGCGCCGCACCCTTGGGCCACAACATCCAGATCTGCCCCTGTTGCTTCATGTTGCCCGCCAACTCGCCCGCTGCCTCGCCTGTGCCCCAGAACAAGTCTGCCCGCACTTCGCCGGTGATTGCGCCCCCGGTGTCCTGGGCTGCGACGGGTCTGGTGATGGCTGAACCGTCAGGTTTGGTGGTCGACAGCCACAACAGGCTGCCCAGCGGAATCACCTTGCGGTCCACCGCCACGCTGTACCCCGCCGTCAATGGCACATTCAGCGACCCGCGCGGCCCTTCGTTGCTGTCGGGGCGGGCGCTGAAGAATACATAGCTGGGGTTGCTCGCCAACAACTCTGGAATACGCTGCGGATGCGCCTTGGCCCAGGCGCTGATGGCACCCATGCTCACCTCTTCTTTTTTCAGTTCGCCTTGCTCGACCAGCCAGCGGCCGATAGGGCGGTAGGGATAGCCGTTCTGGTCGCCATACCCCACGCGCAGTTGACGTCCACCGGCCAGTTGAATACGGCCAGAGCCCTGGATCTGCAGGAATTGCAGGTCCATCGGATCGGTCAGCCAGGCTATCGGCTTGGCGGTCGAGCCTTGGCCGGTGATGGTGCTGGCATCGTCATACGGCTTGAGCACGCGGCCTTCCAGGCGGCCGCGCAGGCGTTTGCCCTTGAGTTCCGGGTAGATTGCTTCCAGGTTGACGATAATAAGGTCGTCCGGCACGCCGTACACCGGCACATGCGCGGTGGCGGTTTCGGTCAGGCTGCCGGGGTAGACCGGCTCGTAGTAGCCGGTGATCAGGCCGTTCGGGGTGTTGTCGGCTGAACGCAGGCCGAATACATCCAGGCGCTCTTTAAGAAACCCGCGAACCGCCATGGCATTGCCCGGTACGCTGGCTGCCGCTGCGCAGGTCGCGCTCCAGATCGGGTCGGCCTTGAGGCGCTGACAGGCACTGCGCCAGGATTCGAAGCCCGCCAGCAAGTCGCTGTCGGAAACCGCCGGCAGCGCTTCCCACGGAGCGCTCACGTAAGTGGCGACGGCATGGGGTTTGGGCGCCTCTTCTTTGGCTGTCTCTTTGCCAGCGTCTTTGCCCACGTCGCAGCCGGCCAGCAGCGCGATCATCGGTAGAGCCCACGCCAGGCGGCTCCAGGGTTTCCAATTGACATTCATGCACGTAATTCCTGAAGCGATTGCCCGTGCTTTATCGCGCTTGGGCAACCTTGTTATTAATAGGGCTATTGGCCTTTGCGGAGGGGGCGGGGATACTGACCGCCGTTTCCGTGACCCTGAGCCACCATGACTTTAAAAAATATGACCGTTGTAGTGTTGGCCTGCCTGGCCTTGTCCGCCTGCGGCGGGGTTGACCCCAATTCCCCCCTGGGCCAGCGCAAGGCGATCTTCAAACAGATGCTCAAGACCGCCGAAGGCCTGGGCGGCATGTTGCGCGGGCGCATCCCTTTCGACGGCGCCCAGTTCGCCGACGGCGCGGTCAAGCTGGACGCGTTGTCCCATCAACCGTGGCAGCACTTCCCGAACGTGCGTGAAGCGGACCACACCAGTGCCAGGGACGAGGTGTGGCAAAAGCAGGCGCAATTCCAGCAAATGGCCCGCGACCTTGAAGCGGCCACCGGTGAATTGGTGATCGCAAGCCGGGTCCAGCCCTATAAGGCCAGCAATCTGCAACCTGCAGTGCAGAAGGTTGAAGATGCCTGCAGCGCCTGCCATAAGCAGTTTCGGGACCACTGAGCGGTTTACTGGTCGAGTTCTTCCACCGCATCCTGCAGTTCTTTGCGCGATTCGGCGAGCTTGTCCTTGCGCTTGTTGATCTTGTCCGGATCGCCTTTTTTCATGGCCTTGTCGAGGTCGGCCTGACGGCGGCTGACTTCGTGCTTGGCATCCAGCACCTTGTTTTCGCGTTCTTTCTTCAGCGATGCGTCAGTGCAGTTGGCGGTGACCTCGCTCAGGGCTTTTTCCAGGCCGGCCTGTTGGGCGCTGTTGCCATGGGCCTTGGCCTGTTCGATCTGGGTGCTGATGGCCTGGCGCTTGGCGGCGCAGCCGGTCAGTTCGGGCGCTTCGTCGGCGGCCAGCAGCGGCGTGGCCATGAAGCTTGCGACAGTCAGTAAGGCAAGAGGGGCAAGAAATTTCATATAAGGACTCCAAGTAGCATTCAGAGGGTCGGGCCGGACTCAGAAACCGTCTATACCGGCTTCACGTAATGTTTCAGCCAATGCCTGGACCTGCGGGTCGCGGAAAAAGGCGCTCAGTTGCGCTGCGCGGCCCGGGCCGATGCCGTCTGAGGCCAGCCAGGCTTGGGTGTCTTTGGCGACCAGGGTATGCCAGTCGCCCTCCAGGTTGTTGCGCGCCGCAGGCGGTACGCCCAGGGCTTTGAGCCACTGTGCAAACGGGCGTTGCCGGGCGCTGTGAATACTGTCGAGCACCCGCGCGCGGGTGCGTTCGCCGAAGCCATCAATGTTAGCAAGCTCTGCCGCATCCAGGGTCAACCAATCGAGAAAGCCTGCGATTAGACCGGCCTGGATCAATACGTTCCAGGTTTCCCGCCCCATATGTGGCAAGGCCAGGCCCTGGTTGCTGCTCAGCCAGGTGAGGCGCGAGAGCAGTTGCTCCTCGCAGCCAGGGTCCAGCTGCCAGCAGCTCAAGGCGTGAAAGTCTCGAGTATCGGGTACTGGCACTTCCACTCGGGTGTTGTTGCGCAGGATCACCTCGTCGAGCCGGGGAATGACCTGGCCGGCAAGGCTGATGGATACCTGATCGCCGGGCCGGATGTCGAGGGCCTGCCAGTTTCTCAACGAACCCGCGCTGACTCGGCTGATTTGCCGGTCATCCAGTCGCACCGGTTCCAGTTCGAGAATCGGTGTGATACGCCCGGTACGCCCGATCCTGAACTGCACTTTGCGTACCAGTGCCAGCGCTTTGGTCGCAGGGTACTTCCAGGCCACCGCCCAGTAAGGTGCGCTGGCTTGCCAACGTTTGGCGGGTGCGCGCGCAGCCTGGTGCAACACCACCCCGTCGCTGGCGAACGGCAACGGATGGTTGTACCAATGTGTACGCCAGCGCGTGGCATCGCTGATGCTGTCGATGGACTGGCTATACCGCTGGCTGTCGGTGAACCCCCAACGTGCCAGCGTGGCCAGGCGCTCGGTGAAGCTCGCCGGGCCTTCGGGCCAGGCCCAGACGAACAACCCGATCCCGCCCGCCTCGGTGTCGCTCAATTGGCGTCGGTTCATCAAGCCGGCCACTTTGCTACGCGCGTTGAGCCCGCCGTTTGCCGACTGTACGTGACCGTCGAGGCGCCAGTAGAGCTCGCCTTGCAGCACGGCGTCGACGGGCTCCGGCAGTTGCTGGACGATACCCGGCATCTTGCGCGCGGAAGCTGTCCAATCGTGACCGAGCAGGCCATCGCCGCGGCTGATGAGTTGGTGCAGCTGGCCCTTGCGATACACCAGGGTCACGGCTACCCCGTCGACCTTGGGTTGAATCCAGACGTCCTGGCGGGTGCTGAGCCACTCACCCACATCGGACGCGTCCAGCAGCTTCTCCAGGCCGGTATGCGCGACCGGGTGGCGTAGTGTGCCGCGTGAGCTTGCCAGCGGGTTGTCAGCCCTGGGTGTGGGTTGAAGGTCACATTTGCGCCAATGAGTCAGGCGTTGGCGGGCCTGGTCGTACAGTTCATCGCTGATGGGGGATTGACCCTGTCGATGGTAGACGTCATCCCACTGGCTGACCTGCCTGGACAACGTGTCGATTTGGGATCGGGCGTCCTCGGGACAGTCATCGGCCCAGGCCCAGCACGGTAGAAAGCCGATCAGGAGAACCATTAACGCGCGCATCGGGAGCATCCTTGCTCGAAAAGGGCGTTCAGCCTAAGTGATCCGCACGGCCACAAAAAAGCCCTGACCGAGCGGGGCTTTTTACCGGGTGTTTCTGCGTGCTTGAACCAGCCGTCCAACGTGTCCGGCGCGTCGTGGTTATCAGCCTCGGCCGCCCGATTTGCTGGCCCGCGTCGACTTCGGCCTCGGTTTCAACGATTTTGTTGCAACCTTTGAAAATCAAAAAGCCCCGCCGGGCGAACCTGGCGGGGCTTTGGCAGCCGCGAACGATTACAGACCGGCAGCGGTACGCAGGTCGTTGGCGCGGTCGGTTTTTTCCCAGGTGAAGGTAGTGAAGGTGTCGTCGCCGACCGTCTTCTGCGCAGGGGTACGACCGAAGTGGCCGTAGGCTGCGGTTTCCTGGTACATCGGGTGCAGCAGGTCGAGCATGGTGGTGATCGCGTAAGGGCGCAGGTCGAAGATCTCGCGCACCAGCTTGACGATCTTGTCATCGCTGATCTTGCCGGTACCAAAGGTATTCAGCGAGATCGAAGTAGGCTGGGCCACGCCGATGGCGTAGGACACCTGAATCTCGCAACGTTCAGCCAGGCCGGCGGCGACGATGTTCTTGGCCACGTAACGACCGGCGTAGGCTGCGGAACGGTCGACCTTGGATGGATCCTTGCCGGAGAACGCGCCACCACCGTGACGGGCCATGCCGCCGTAGCTGTCGACGATGATCTTGCGACCGGTCAGGCCGCAGTCGCCCACCGGGCCGCCGATGATGAACTGGCCGGTCGGGTTGATGTGGAACTGGGTGTCCTTGCTCAGCAGCTCGGCAGGCAGTACGTGCTTGACGATCAGCTCCATTACGCCTTCGCGCAGGTCTTTGTAGGAGACATCCTGGTTGTGCTGGGTGGACAGTACGACGGCGTCGATACCCACCACTTTGCCGCCTTCGTAGCGGCAGGTGACCTGGGACTTGGCGTCCGGGCGCAGCCACGGCAGCAGGCCGGATTTACGTGCTTCGGCTTGGCGCTGTACCAACTGGTGAGAGAAGGTGATCGGTGCGGGCATCAGCACCTCGGTTTCGTTGCTGGCGTAGCCGAACATCAGGCCCTGGTCGCCAGCGCCTTGATCTTCAGGCTTGGCGCGGTCGACGCCCTGGTTGATGTCGGGGGACTGCTTGCCGATGATGTTCATCACGCCGCAGGTCGCGCCGTCAAAGCCGACGTCGGAGCTGTTGTAGCCGATGTCGGTGATCACGTCGCGCACGATCTGTTCCAGGTCGACCCAGGCCGTGGTGGTGACTTCGCCGGCGATGATCGCCACGCCCGTTTTCACCAGAGTCTCGCACGCCACACGGGCGAACTTGTCTTCAGCAATGATGGCGTCCAGCACCGCGTCAGAAATCTGGTCGGCGATTTTGTCCGGATGCCCTTCAGACACGGACTCGGAGGTGAAAAGGGAGTATTCGCTCATCTCGATGTTTTCCTGATATTTACCGATGGTGAGTGTCGCCAGCCGGTCGCTGAAAATGGCGGACCTGAATCTGGAAACCATTACGTAAACCTACATAGAGGCTTTCCCCGGGAACGAGTCCCGCAGCGGTGGCCCAACGGGCCAGATCGTCCTGTTCAAAACCCAACCAGAGATCACCGCAGGCCTCCCTGGCCCAATTCTGGTTGTGGCTGCATAAATCCGTTACCAGCAGGCTGCCGCCGGGGTGCAGCAACCCGGCCATTTGCTTGAGCGCGTCGGCGGGGACGGCAAAGTGGTGCAAGACCATGTTCAGCACCACGCAATCGGCCCGCAGGCGGGTGTCGCTCAAGGCGTCGGCCAGTTGCAGGCGGACATTGCCCAACGCCTCGCGTTCACACAGCTGGCGCGCCAGTTCAAGCATCGCCGGGCTGTTGTCCAGCGCCGTCACCTGGCCAAAGCGCCGCGCCAGGTCCGGCAGGAAACCGCCGTCGCCAGGGCCGACTTCCAGGGCCGTGGCCTCATTGCTGAAGCTCAGCTTGTCCAGCAGCGCCAGTACGCTTTCGCGGTACTGGGGCAAGCCGGCGATCAGGTCTTGCTGAGCACGAAATTTCTCGGCAACCCGTGCGAAAAAATCCTGGCTGGCAGCGGCGCGTTGTCCGTGAACCTGACTGACGCGTGACTGTACGTCGCTCGGCAGGTCCAGGCTGTCCACTTCGTCGAGCAGGGCGGCGTGCAGTTTGCCGCCGAGCAGTTCGGTGTGGGGCAGGGCGCGACGGTAAAAAATTGCATTGCCTTCGCGGCGGGTCGCCACCAGGTCGGCCTGGGCCAGTACCTTCAGATGATGGCTCATGCCGGACTGGCCGATGGCGAAGATCTGCGCCAGTTCCAATACGCCGAAGGAATCGTTGGCCAGTGCGCGCAAGACGTTCAAGCGCAGCGGATCACCTGCAGCCTTGCAAAGGGCAGCCAGTTCATCGCCGTCGTCAGGACGCAGGGAGGGCACGGGTAGGTTCATAAGGCCAGCAGTCTAGTGACGGGTGGTAATCGCCGCAAGGCCAATATCAAAAAGTTTTGATATTGATCGATAAGTGGCAGTTATAAGCGGGCGCTATAACCTTTGGACGAACCGGCATCCGAGTTCTGCAAGGGATTGGCGGGCAAACCACAGGAAAAACCGCTTCAAGTGACTATCTGTCATTGCCCGCAGGCGGTGGCTGAGGGAAAATGCCGGTCCTTTTTTCCGTTTCTTTGTTCAAGCCCCCAGGAGATCAGCGATGCCCAGCCGTCGTGAGCGTGCCAACGCCATTCGTGCCCTCAGCATGGATGCCGTGCAAAAAGCCAACAGCGGCCATCCCGGTGCCCCGATGGGCATGGCGGATATCGCCGAAGTACTTTGGCGTGACTACCTGAAGCACAACCCGAGCAACCCGTCGTTCGCCGACCGTGACCGTTTCGTACTGTCCAACGGCCACGGCTCGATGCTGATCTACTCGCTGCTGCACCTGAGCGGCTACGACGTCACCATCGATGACCTCAAGAGCTTCCGCCAGTTGCACAGCCGCACCCCGGGCCACCCGGAATTCGGCTACACCCCAGGCGTCGAGACCACCACCGGTCCCCTGGGCCAGGGCCTCGCTAACGCGGTTGGCTTCGCGCTGGCTGAAAAAGTCTTGGGCGCGCAGTTCAACCGCCCCGGCCACGATATCGTCGATCACCACACCTACGTATTTTTGGGTGATGGCTGCATGATGGAAGGCATTTCCCACGAAGTCGCTTCCCTGGCCGGCACCCTGGGCCTGGGCAAGCTGATTGCCTTCTACGATGACAACGGCATTTCCATCGACGGCGAAGTCGAAGGCTGGTTCACCGATGACACCCCCAAGCGTTTCGAAGCCTACAACTGGCAGGTGATCCGCAACGTCGACGGCCACGATCCGGAAGAAATCAAGATCGCCATCGACACCGCTCGCAAGAGCGCGCAGCCGACCCTGATCTGCTGCAAGACCACCATCGGCTTCGGTTCGCCGAACAAGCAAGGCAAGGAAGACTGCCACGGCGCCCCGCTGGGTGACGCGGAAATCGCCCTGACTCGCGAAGCGCTGAAGTGGAACCACGGCCCGTTCGAGATCCCGGCCGACATCTACGCCGAGTGGGACGCCAAGGAAAAAGGCCTGGCCACCGAAGCCGAGTGGGACCAGCGCTTCGCTGCCTACTCCGCCGAGTTCCCTGAGCTTGCCAATGAGCTGGTACGCCGCCTGGCCGGTGACCTGCCGGCCGATTTCTCGGAAAAAGCCTCGGCCTACATCGCCGAAGTCGCGGCCAAGGGCGAGACCATCGCCAGCCGTAAAGCCAGCCAGAACACCCTGAACGCCTTTGGCCCTCTGCTGCCTGAGTTCCTCGGCGGTTCGGCCGACCTGGCCGGTTCCAACCTGACGTTGTGGAAAGGCTGCAAAGGCGTGTCGGCCGAAGACGCCAGCGGCAACTACATGTACTACGGCGTGCGCGAGTTCGGCATGAGCGCCATCATGAACGGCGTGTCCCTGCACGGCGGCCTGGTGCCTTACGGCGCGACCTTTCTGATGTTCATGGAGTACGCACGTAACGCGGTACGCATGGCCGCGCTGATGAAGAAGCGCGTGATCCATGTGTACACCCACGACTCCATCGGCCTGGGCGAAGACGGCCCGACGCACCAGCCGGTCGAGCAATTGACCAGCCTGCGCACCACGCCGAACCTGGATTGCTGGCGCCCTGCCGACGCGGTGGAATCCGCCGTGGCCTGGAAGCACGCGATCGAGCGCAAGGACGGCCCTTCGGCGCTGATCTTCTCGCGCCAGAACTTGCAACACCAGGTGCGTACCGACGCACAGATCGCCGACATCAGCCGTGGTGGCTACGTGCTCAAGGACTGCATCGGCGAGCCGGAGCTGATCCTGATCTCTACCGGTTCCGAAGTGGGCCTGACCGTTCAGGCGTACGACAAGCTGACCGCGCAGGGCCGCAACGTTCGCGTGGTGTCCATGCCGTGCACCAGCGTGTTCGAAGCCCAGGACGCCGGCTACAAGCAATCGGTATTGCCGTTGCAGGTCAGCGCGCGTATCGCCATTGAGGCGGCTCACGCCGACTACTGGTACAAGTACGTAGGCCTGGAAGGCCGCGTGATCGGCATGACCACCTACGGTGAGTCGGCGCCGGCGCCCGCCTTGTTCGAAGAGTTCGGTTTCACCCTGGAAAACATCCTGGGCCAGGCTGAAGAGTTGTTGGAAGACTAAGCCAGTCTGCGTTGTCTGCACTGACGCCATCGCGGGCAAGCCCACTCCCACATTTGGATTGCGGTCCAATGTGGGAGGGGGCTTGCCCGCGATGGCGTCAGAACATTCAACACCGAACTAACCTTGATCGAGAACCCCATGCCCCAACCGCGTCCCTACAAAGTTGCACTCAACGGCTACGGCCGCATTGGTCGTTGCGTCTTGCGTGCTCTGTTCGAGCGAGGGGCGACGGCAGGGTTTGAAATTGTCGCGATCAACGACTTGGCCGACATGGCCAGCATCGAATACCTGACACGCTTCGACTCCACCCATGGCCGCTTCCCTGGCGAAGTGCGGGTCGAGGGCGATTGTCTGCATATCAATGGCGACTGCGTAAAAGTACTGCGCAGTGCCACCCCCGAGGGCATCGACTGGGCGGCGCTGGGCGTCGACCTGGTGTTGGAATGCTCCGGTGCCTACCATACTCGTGCCGACGGCCAGCGTTTTCTCGATGCCGGCGCTCCGCGCGTGCTGTTTTCCCAGCCGATGGCCAGCGAAGCGGATGTGGACGCCACCGTCGTCTACGGCATCAACCAGGATTGCCTGACCGGCGCCGAGCTGCTGGTGTCCAACGCCTCGTGTACCACCAACTGCAGCGTGCCGTTGTTGCGCCTGCTGGACCAGGCGATCGGCCTGGACTACGTGTCGATCACCACGATCCACTCGGCCATGAACGACCAACCGGTGATCGACGCCTATCACCACGAGGACCTGCGCCGCACGCGCTCGGCGTTCCAGTCAGTGATTCCGGTGTCCACCGGCCTGGCGCGTGGTATCGAGCGATTGCTGCCGGAACTTGCCGGGCGAATCCAGGCCAAAGCGGTACGGGTGCCGACGGTGAACGTGTCCTGTCTGGACATCACCATGCAAACCGTGAGCGACACCGATGCGGCCGAGGTCAACCGGATATTGCGCGACGCCGCCACCAGCGGCCCGCTCAAAGGCTTGCTGGCCTACACCGAGTTGCCCCACGCCAGCTGCGATTTCAACCATGACCCGCATTCGGCGATTGTCGATGCCAGCCAGACCCGCGTTTCCGGCCCGAGGCTGGTGAACATCCTGGCCTGGTTCGACAACGAATGGGGCTTTGCCAACCGAATGCTCGATGTTGCAGAACACTATCTGCAAGTGGCTTCCAAACAACCTCAACAGTAATTCAGGAACTGCGACCCATGACCGTGTTGAAGATGACCGACCTCGATCTGCAAGGTAAGCGCGTACTGATTCGCGAAGACCTCAACGTCCCAGTCAAGGACGGTGTTGTCACCAGCGATGCGCGAATCCTGGCCTCGCTGCCGACCATCAAGCTGGCCCTGGAAAAAGGCGCGGCCGTGATGGTCTGCTCCCACCTGGGTCGCCCGACCGAAGGTGAGTTCTCCGCCGAAAACAGCCTCAAGCCGGTGGCCGAATACCTGAGCAAGGCCCTGGGCCGCGACGTACCGTTGGTGGCTGACTACCTGGGCGGCGTTGACGTCAAGCCTGGCGAGATCGTGCTGTTCGAAAACGTGCGCTTCAACAAGGGCGAGAAAAAGAACAGCGACGAGCTGGCCCAGCAATACGCGGCGCTGTGCGACGTATTCGTGATGGACGCCTTCGGCACCGCCCACCGCGCCGAAGGCTCGACCCACGGCGTGGCCAAGTTCGCCAAGGTCGCCGCTGCCGGCCCGCTGCTGGCCGCTGAGCTGGATGCGCTGGGCAAGGCCCTGGGCGCTCCGGCACAACCGATGGCCGCCATCGTCGCCGGTTCCAAGGTCTCCACCAAGCTGGACGTACTCAACAGCCTTAGCCAGATCTGCAATCAGCTGATCGTCGGCGGCGGCATTGCCAACACCTTCCTGGCCGCAGCCGGCCACCCGGTGGGCAAGTCCCTGTACGAGCCGGACCTGCTCGACACTGCCCGCGCCATCGCCGCCAAAGTCAGCGTGCCGCTGCCGGTGGACGTGGTGGTCGCCAAGGAATTCGCCGAAAGCGCCGAAGCCACCGTCAAGCTCATCGCTGACGTGGCCGCCGACGACATGATCCTGGATATCGGCCCGCAAACCGCAGCCAACTTCGCTGAGCTGTTGAAAGCCTCCCAGACCATCCTGTGGAACGGCCCGGTCGGCGTATTCGAGTTCGACCAATTCGGCAATGGCACCAAGGTGTTGGCCAAAGCCATCGCTGAAAGCTCGGCATTCTCCATCGCGGGGGGTGGCGACACTCTGGCGGCTATCGATAAATATGGCGTTGCTGATCAGATCTCCTACATTTCTACCGGTGGCGGTGCGTTCCTCGAGTTCGTCGAGGGCAAAGTACTGCCGGCCGTTGAAGTGCTGGAAACCCGAGCCAAAGGTTAAGGCGCGCGTGATCAGGAAAAAGGAGCGTCCCATGATCAAGTCGTTGGCACTGGTGATAGCAGTGGGCCTGTTGGCTGGCTGCAGCAGCACGCCAAGCGCGGCGCCCGAGGCGGATAAAGCCACGGCACCGCTGAAAAAAAACTGCTACCAGGCCGACTGGCAAGCCGAGACCATGCCGGTGATCAACAAGCGCATGGGCAATGACCGGCTGGAGAAATACGACTCCGCGCCCAACGGTCAGGAACAGGGTTGCCCTTGACGGGTCTGATCCACTAACCCACAGCAATGGCGGCCTTGTGTCGCCCTGCGAGGATTGGCAATGAAAGGCGCTATCGCCCTGGCAACCCTGGCCTTGTTGGCCGGTTGCAGCAGCATGAACATGTTCGACAAGGCTGGGCCGGAAGGTAAATGGACGACGTGGACCTGCGACAGCAAGGCCGAGGTCAATTGGCGCTTCGCCAACCCAGCCCGCACTGAGGTGGATGTACGCCTCGGAGGTTCCGACCAGGTTTATCGCCTCAAGCAGGACGTGGCGGCTTCGGGCGTGCTGTACAGCAATGATCAGCTGGCGTTTCACACCAAGGGTGAGGAAGGCCTGATTTACTGGACGGCCACGGATGATTTGATTGGGCGCGGCTGTAAGGCCCAATAAGGTCTCGAATGTGACGAGATCCAAATGTGGGAGGGGGCTTGCCCCCGATTACGGTAGGTCAGCCAGCACACAGGTGTCTGGCAAACGCTATCGGGAGCAAGCCCCCTCCCACATTAAATCCGGTTCCAAAGTGACATAGGTTGTGAGCCGGACACTGCAATAACGATTCAGCAGCACAAGGCTCAACCCCTTGATCTGCAATAACTTGAATAGCAGCCGCCGCTACGGCAGGCTTGCACGATTAACGACCCTCGACCGGGAGAGACAACACAATGGCACTTATCAGCATGCGTCAAATGCTGGACCACGCAGCCGAGTTCGGCTACGGCGTTCCAGCCTTTAACGTCAACAACCTTGAGCAGATGCGCGCCATCATGGAAGCCGCTGACAAGACCGACTCCCCCGTGATCGTCCAGGCTTCGGCTGGTGCCCGCAAATACGCCGGTGCGCCGTTCCTGCGCCACCTGATCCTCGCGGCCATCGAAGAATTCCCGCACATCCCGGTGTGCATGCACCAGGACCACGGCACCAGCCCTGACGTGTGCCAGCGCTCGATCCAGCTGGGCTTCAGCTCGGTGATGATGGACGGCTCTCTCGGCGAGGACGGCAAGACCCCAACCGACTACGAGTACAACGTACGCGTTACCCAACAAACCGTGGCCATGGCTCACGCCTGCGGCGTATCGGTTGAAGGCGAGCTGGGCTGCCTGGGTTCCCTGGAAACCGGCATGGCCGGCGAAGAAGACGGCATCGGCGCCGAAGGCGTGCTGGATCACAGCCAGATGCTGACCGACCCGGAAGAAGCCGCCGACTTCGTCAAGAAGACCCAGGTAGATGCCCTGGCCATCGCCATCGGCACCAGCCACGGCGCCTACAAGTTCACCAAGCCACCGACCGGCGACGTGCTGGCCATCGACCGCATCAAGGAAATCCACAAACGCATCCCCAACACCCACCTGGTGATGCACGGTTCTTCCTCGGTACCGCAAGAGTGGCTGGCAATCATCAACCAGTACGGCGGCGACATCAAAGAAACCTACGGCGTACCGGTTGAAGAAATCGTCGAAGGCATCAAGTACGGCGTGCGCAAGGTCAACATCGACACTGACCTGCGTCTGGCCTCCACGGGCGCGATGCGTCGCCTGATGGCCACCAACCCGAGTGAGTTCGACCCGCGTAAATTCTTCGGCGCTACCGTGACTGCAATGCGTGATGTGTGTATTGCACGTTATGAAGCGTTTGGTACTGCGGGTAATGCTTCGAAGATCAAGCCGATCTCGTTGGAAGCGATGTACCAGCGGTATTTGAAAGGTGAGTTGAACGCTAAGGTCAATTAAGCCTCCGCGTTTAAAAGGAAGCCCGCAGTGATGCGGGCTTTTTTGTGTTTGGAATTTGATCAGGCAACGCTGGCAGCATCGAAGCCACGGTGTTCGATAACGCGGAACACGTCACTTACGTCCTGTACCAAAATACGCGCAGTGTTAGCCACGTTGTTCAGGTCGCGCTCGGCGAAGTCCGGCAGGCTGGAGCAGGCGATCAGGTTGAGGTGTTCCAATGCGACGTTGAGGCGTTCGCGCAGACAGGCGTGGAGGTCGAGCAGTGGGGCTTCGCTGTCGATAAGAAGCACAGGGTAGTCGGTGGCGGTTTCCGTGCAGGGGCTAAAACGGCGGGGTGGAAGTTGTTGGGTCATGGCTAATATTCCTCGTATCTGAAAGGACTACCGCCATTCGCTGCGAAACGAATTGGGTGGTAGCTGTGTGCGGGTTCGCAGACCGAGGATACGAGGAACCCGGCAGACCCGAAGGTCTCCCACACACAGCCACCATAAAACAGACGACGGGCGCCGAAGCGCTCATCATTGTATTCATGATGCTTGGTTACACACGTATCGTTAGGGCTGCGAAACCCTATCGCCGTTCAATGCCAGCGACGGGGCGAACTATAAGCGGCGAGTTGCCTTGCCGCAACGGTGCTGTAGGACCGGCACCGCATCCTCAGGCCAAGCAGGGCAAATGTGGGACCCGATGGCGGTGCGTCAGTCACTCCATGTGCAAGCTGATACACCGCCATCGGGAGCAAGCCCCCTCCCACAGGGGATTCAAGTGTCTGCACTTACTGGGGAATGACCCTCGCGCTCATCGGACATGGCCTACGCGCATTGAGGCCAGTCCACCTATTCATGATCAATATCCAACTTCGCAAACGTCACCTTTGCCCCTTCCTTGCTATCCCCACTGTTGTCCTGCACATACACCCCCGCCTTGAAATACAGCGGCTTGTCGGCCCAGGCTGCGCCGATGCGTTCATTCCACTCACTGTCGGCCGCGTACACGCTGAGCAGCCCGGCTTTGTTGAGGTTGATCACATAGGTGAAGGTCTTTTCCAGTGGCACATTGGAGGCAACGATGATTACCCGGCTTTCAGATTCGTCCGGGCGCATGCGCACTTTGGCGACGATGTTGCCGGTCTGGGTTTTTTCCTTGAATTGGTACTCCAGTTTGATCAGCGGTTTCTGACTGTCGTAGGCGTGGATCTGGCCGATCACAACCTTGCCGGTGGACGGTACCTGGTTGACGGTGAGCGTGGCGCGCAGGAAGTTATCGGCTTCGGGGTAGGTCCAGTTGCGCAAGCGCCCGTCGGCGTAGGTTTCGCGCAGTTCGCTGCGCGGGTAGATGGCGTTTTCCGTGCGGGTGCCGGTGACAGGGGTCCAGAACTGCACATCGCTGCCTTCGGCCTGGAAATACTGGTCATTGAAGCCGGTGAGCAGCTTCGGGGTTTCGATGGTCGTGGGCGGGGAGCCGACCGGAATGCTCAGGTTCCAGGTGGAAAGGTCGATCATGGTGTTGGCCTTTTACGAGGGGTGAAAGCTTTAGCCCGAGGGCTGCACAGGTTCTTTATAGGTGGTGTTAACCAAGTTGTTAACACTGACTGGCAATTTATTGGCGTCAGAGGAATGCCAAAAAGCCATGTTGCCCATGGTACGCGGGCTACAGAGCCTGACCGTTAGTCGGCTGCCTCGGCTTTGGCGCAATGATGGCATCGACGTTACTTCTGCTTTTTTATAACCGGGGCTAGAGTGAGGCCTCATTATTTGTCCGGTTTAAAGTACCCGAAGTGACCGGTGCAGTTCCTTAAGGAAGAGACGTAGCATGGATTGCGCTCCAAACCTCGGCGACGGCAGTTCAGTTCTCTTGGTGGTCGATGACTACCCGGAAAATCTCGTCAGCATGCGTGCAGTGTTGCAGCGCGAAGACTGGCGAATCATTACCGCCGCTTCCGGTATGGAGGCCCTGGAATTGCTACTGGTCCACGACGTCGATCTGGTATTGCTGGATGTGCGCATGCCCGGTATGGATGGCTTCGAGGTGGCACGCCTGATGCGGGGCAGCCAGCGTACGAGCATGACGCCGATCATCTTTCTCACCGCCGATGCACAGTCGCCCGACGCGGTGCTCAAAGGCTATGCCAGCGGTGCGATCGACTATCTGTTCAAGCCCTTCGACCCGCATATCCTCAAGCCCAAGGTGCAGGCGCTGTTGGAGCATCAGCATAATCGCCGCGCCCTGCAGCGGTTGAGCCATGACCTGGAGGCCGCTCGCGCCTTCAATGCCTCGGTGTTGGACAACGCCGCCGAAGGCATTCTGGTGGTGGGCGAGGGCAGCGTGATTGAGTATGCCAACCCTGCGATCTCCAGGCTGCTCAACGCCACGATGGCGGAGTTGCAAGGCGAGAGTTTCTTGAGCTTCCTGCAAAAACCCCATGTGCCGGCCTGGTTGGGGTTCCCGATGTACGAGGCCTATCGCAAAGGCGAAACGTGGCGCTTGCACGATGCCATCTTGCGCACCAGCCGTGGTCAACAGGTGCCGGTGGCGTTGTCCTGCGCGCCCTTGCCCGCAGAGCAGAAGGCGATGGTGGTGACGGTGCTGGACATGTCCGAGGTGCGTCACTTGCACCAGCAACTGGAGTTCCAGGCGGTGACCGACCCGTTGACCGGGCTGCTGAATCGTCGCGGCTTCTACCAGACAGTGGGCAACATGTTGTCGCGCAGCGAGCGCAATGAGCAGTCGCTGGTATTGCTGTACCTGGATCTGGATGGCTTCAAACGAGTCAACGACACCTTGGGCCACGACGCCGGTGATCGCGTGCTGCGCTGGGTTTCCGAGCAGATGCAGGCGTGCCTGCGCTCCTACGACATTCTGGGACGCATGGGCGGGGATGAATTCACTGCCTTGCTGGAGCTGGAGTTCCCGGAGCAGGCGGCGAAGATTGCGGAAAAACTGATCGAACGGGTGTCGGTGTGCCAGCAGGTCGACGGTCTGGAGGTGATGCTTGGGGTCAGCATCGGTATTGCGACGTTTCCCGACTGTGGCTCGGACCTGAGCGGTTTGTTGCGCGCGGCGGACATCGCCATGTACGAAGCCAAGCGCGCCGGCCGTCAGCAGTATCGCTATTACGACCAGGAAATGAACGGCCGAGCCCGTTCACGCCTGATGCTGGAAGACAGTGTGCGCACCGCGATTCAAAACAAGGAATTCACCTTGGTGTACCAGCCGCAGGTGTCGCTGGAGGACGGGCGCTTGCGCGGTGTCGAGGCGTTGCTGCGCTGGCAGCACCCGAGCGTCGGCGATGTGTCGCCGGGTCTGTTTTTGCCGTTGCTGGAAGAGGCGCGCTTGATCAGCCAGTTGAGCACTTGGATTTACCAGCAAGTCGCCGCCCAACGCCAGGCCTGGCAAGCGGCGTTCGATGAAGAGCTGGTGCTGAGCGTGAGCCTGAGCAGCAGCCAGTTCAATATGCCCAACCTGGCCAGTCAACTGCGCCAGGTCCTCGAAAGGCACGGGTTACAGGGGCGGCAGTTGGAAGTGGAAATCAGTGAAGACTGCCTGATGAGTAACCTTGAGGAATCGACCAAGCAGCTCAAGCTGTTGCGTGGGCTTGGGGTGCGTATCGCCCTGGATGACTTTGGCTCAGGACGTTGTTCCCTGGCGCATTTGCGCGACCTGGCGTTCGACACCCTCAAGCTGGACCCGCAATTGGTGGCCCGCCTGCCAGGCTCGGCACGGGATGCAGCGATGGCGCGCAGCATCATCGAGCTGTGCGGGCATTTCGATGTTTTGGTGATCGCCGAGGGCGTGGAAACCCTTGAGCAGTCGCAGTGGCTCAAGGCCCATGGCTGCTCGTTCATCCAGGGCACCTGGGCGGCGGCGCCGCTGATGGCCGAGGACGTTGTCGGTTGGTCGCACCCTCACGCGCTTTGAATTCGCTACACTGGCGCCCGTCCGAACCACGTTGCAGACCCCATGACCGCGTTGAAATACCTCCAGGCCTATCCCGCTGCCCTTCAGGAGCAAGTTCGCCAGCTGATCGCCAAGGACCGGTTGGGTGCCTACCTGGAGCAGCGTTATCCCGAGCGGCACGCCGTGCAGAGCGACAAGGCCCTGTACAGCTACGCCCTGGCCTTGAAGCAGGAACACCTGCGCAATGCGCCGTCGATCGACAAGGTGCTGTTCGATAACCGCCTGGACCTGACCCACCGCGCCCTGGGCCTGCACACCACGATTTCCCGGTTGCAGGGTGGCAATCTCAAGTCCAAGAAGGAGATCCGCATCGCCTCGCTGTTCAAGGAAGCGGCTCCCGAGTTCCTGCGCATGATCGTGGTGCACGAGCTGGCGCACTTCAAGGAATCGGACCACAACAAGGCGTTCTACAAACTCTGTGAATACATGATGCCCGGCTACCACCAGGTGGAATTCGACCTGCGGGTGTACCTCACCTGGCGCGATCTGCAGGGCAAGCCCTAATCACAAGGCGATTGACCATGGATGTGAGCAAGACCAAGAGCAGCTTCTACCGCCGCCTGTATGTGGCGTACCTGATCGACAGCGGCCTGGCCAGCAGCGTCCCCGCCCTGACCGATGCCACTGGCATGCCCCGGCGCACGGCGCAGGACACGATTGCGGCGTTGGCCGATCTGGATATTGTGTGCGAATTCGAGCAGGAGGATGGCGCCCGTAACCATGCCGGGCGTTATCGGATTCGTGATTGGGGGGCGATTGATCGACGGTGGATCGAGGGGAATCTGGTGTCGATCAAGCGGGTATTGGGTTATCCCTGAAGGCTTGCAGTGCCTGGCCTGACGCTATCGGGGGCAAGCCCCCTCCCACACTTGATTTGTGAATACATTCAAATGTGGGAGGGGGCTTGCCCCCGATGAGGCCCTCAAACCCGTCGCATCCCGATATGTGGAATATCGTCTTCCAGGTATTCCTCTCCCGCCACCACAAACCCGTACCGTCCGTAATACCCCTGCAAGTGCGCCTGGGCTGACAGAAAAATCGGTGTCTCGGGCCAGATATCCTCGATCTGCTTGAGGGCTTTTTCCATCATCAAATGCCCCAGCCCGGTGCCGCGTGCCGATGGTGCGACGATCACTCGACCGATCACCACATCGCCGCCCTGGGTCTCTGGGTCCAGCAGCCGCAGGTAGGCCACCAGCTCATTGTCGTTCCAGGCCATCAAGTGGTGGGTATCGCCTGACAGGTCCTGCCCGTCAATGTCCTGGTAAACGCATTTCTGTTCAACGACGAACACCTCGCCGCGCAGGCGCAGGATGGCGTAAAGCTGTTCCTTGCCCAGATCGTCGTGATGTTTGCAGACCCAATCAACCGTCATGATGTGCGCTCTTGTCAAAGGCTTGGCAGGGATAGTAAGCGCGACCGGCGCTGCTGTCTAAAACCGACTATTTTGTGAATGGCGTCAATTTGCCATCATTCAGTGCATGCACGGCCGACTTCTTTGTGTAATAAGCAATGCACGCTCATTGATGAGCTACTGTTATCAGGCCATCGCCTGCCCGCCAAGGATTTTAAGCATGCCGCGATTGTCTCGTGCCGTTGCTTTGATTGCAGTGTTGCTGCTGGCTCAACCGGTGGTGGCGCAGCGTCTGCGCCTGGTGGCGGATGGTTGGCCACCGTTCACCGATGTCACCCTGGTCAACGGCGGGCTGGCCACGGATATCGTCAGCACCGCGCTGGCTCGGGCGGGGTACGCCAGTGATTTTGAGCAGGTGCCTTGGGCGCGCGCGCTGAAGGGTGTAGGCGATGGGCGCTACGACGTGCTGATCAACGCGTGGTACGACGATGCCCGCACGCAGCTGGGGCAGTTTTCCGAGCAATACTTGGTCAACCGTGTGCGTTTTATCAAGCGTCGCGACGACGCTATCGATTATCAGAACCTGGAACAGTTGCACGACGAAAGCATCGCCGTGGTGCGCGGTTATGCCTATTCGGCGGCGTTCGACCAGGATGCGCTGTTACAGAAAGTCCCGGTGCATAACTTTGCCATGGCCGTGCGCATGCTGGCGGCGGGCCGTGTGCGGCTGACCCTGGAAGACGAGTACGTGGCGCGTTACTACCTGGCGCGGGAGTCGCCGAGGGTGCGCAATGCCGTGGAGTTCCTGGGCAAGCCGCTGAGCGAGAACAGCCTGCATATTCTGGTCAGCCTGAAGAACCCCGAGCATGCGCAGATCGTGGCCGGCTTTGATCGGGAAATTGCCAGGATGAAGGCGGATGGCAGTTATGCCAGGTTGATGAAGGCGCATGGGATGTAGTGCCTGTGAGGGCCTCATCGGGGGCAAGCCCCCTCCCACACTTTTGATTTGTGAACACAGTCAAAATGTGGGAGGGGGCTTGCCCCCGATGGCGTTCTAAGCCGCGCGGGTATCCTTGATCAGATGCGCCGCCAACGTCCGCAACGGCCCCAGCTGCCGACAGATCAACGCCAACTGCGTTTGCACCAGCCGCTGGCCTTCGTCGATCTCATCCGGCATCTGCTCAAGCTGCGCCGCCAGTGCTTCCTCCTCATCACTCTGAATCGCAATCGGCTGTTTATTCGCCAGCCCACTGGCGATCTCGTCGATGCTCAACGCCAGGGCGTGCCCGGCACCGTCGATCAACTGCTCCCGCACCTCGGCCGGCAGCTGGGTGTCGCGGTGTGCGCCAAGGCCCGACAAGTAGCTGAGCAGGGTGTGCGACAGCACCAGGAACCTGAAGCCCACATCCGCTTCCTTACGGAAATGCCCCGGCTCCATCAGCATGTTCGCCAGGGTGGTGGACAGCGCCGCATCGGCGTTGTGCGCGTTGCGACGGGCCAGGCGGTAGGCCAGGTCGTCGCTCTTGCCAGCGGCATACTGCTGCATGATCTGGCGCAGGTAGATGCTGTTGCAGGTCAGGGTATTGGCCAGCACTTTGTTCAGGCGCCGGCCTTGCCAGTCCGGCAGGAACAGGAACACCGCCAGGCCCGCGATCAGGCTGCCGAGCAGGGTATCGAACAGGCGTGGCAGGAACAGTCCGTAGCCATCGCCCACTTGGTTGAAGCAGAACAGCACCATCAGGGTGATCGCTGCCGTGGCCAGGGTGTAGCGCGTGGTGCGGTTGATAAAGAACACCAGGCCGGCAGCGATGGCGAACATCGACTGCACCACCGGGCTGGGGAACAGGTCGAACAGCGCCCAGGCCACCGTGAGGCCGATGGCGGTGCCGATGATCCGCTGGCCGAGCTTGCGTCGCGTCGCGCCGTAGTTCGGTTGGCAAACAAATAGCGTGGTGAGGATGATCCAGTAGCCTTGGGACGCGTGGATGGCATGCAGCGTGGCGTAGCCGACGGTCAGTGCCAGGGACAGGCGCAGGGCGTGGCGAAACAGCAGCGAGGTCGGCGTGAGCTGGGTGCGCAGGCGCGTCCACATTTCCTTGAGGTTGCGCGGGGCGCGGTCCAACAGGTTGCTGTCGGTGGCGTCGGCCAGGGCATCGGGGTTGCTCGCGTCGCCGAGCAGGCGGTCGAGGGTGGACAAGTTGGCGGCCAGGGCGCGCAACGAGCGCAGCAAGCCGCGCCAGGCCGGGTTGCTCTGGATGCGCAGGTGTTCCAGGGAGGCGTTCAAATCGCCCAGGGCTTCGGCGAAGCTGTCGTCATAAATGAACGGCTGGCGCAGCTGGATCGACTCGGCCAGGGCCTGGCACGCCTTGCCTTGCTGGCGCAGCAGGCGTTGGCAGCGGAACAGCACGTCGCTGTGGAAGAAGGCTTCGGCCAGGGCGTTATACGGATAGTGGGACGAACTGGCGCGCTCGTGGATGTCTTGCGCCAGGAAGTACAGCTTCAGGTACCGGCTGACCTTCGAGCCCGGGCGGCCATTGCCGACGCGGTGCAGGATAATTTCCTTGGCGGCGTTCAAGGCGGCGACGACCCGGCCATTCTGCTGGGCCAATTCCAGGCGTCGCGCCTCTACGTCAAGCTGGCGAATCGGTTCGAACAGCGACGACTTGAGCTTGAGGTAACGCCCCAGCTCGCGGAACAACCGCGCCAGGCTCTGCTGCACCGGCTGGTTGGAAAACAGCGCCTGCCACAGCACCGACAGCACGCCGTACCAGGCCGCGCCCGCCACCAGCAGCAGCGGCTCGTGCCAGAAATCACTGACGGCACCGCCACGCTGGTCCACGCCGATCATGGTGTAGACCGACAGAATCAACGTGGCCGAGGCAATCGCGCCATAGCGTTCGCCGAGCGCGCCGAGCATGGTCAGGCCGAACGTGGCCAGGGCCAGGGAGGCCGCGAAAATCCAGGGGTAAGGGAACAGCAGTTCCACCGACAGCGCCGCGATGCTGAAGCACACCAACGTCACCGCCAGGGCGTTGAGGCGGCCTTGCCAACTGTCATCGGTCTCGGCCAGGGCGCTGGCGATAATCCCCAGGAACAGCGGGATCAACAGCGTCATTTCATCCTGATACCAGCACAGCGCCATGCTGCCGGTGAGGGCGATGAATACCCGAATGCTGTAGCTGAATTTATCCAGTGCCCACAGGCGCCGCAGGGACTGCTTGAACGAGGTCGATGACATGAAGTCGGGAGTCTTCCGGGACGATGCCGCTAAATTGAGCTATCAAGGACGCCACGGCAAGGGTGGTGATCACATCCACCCGCAAAATATTTCCCTGGCTCACCACAGACCAAATGTGGGAGGGGGCTTGCCCCCGATAGCAGTGGACCAGTCAACTCATCAGGTGACTGACACATTGCTATCGGGAGCAAGCCCCCTCCCACATTTTTTACCGTGTTGAGTCAGACGTACTGCGCAGCCGCATAGCCTGATGCCCAGGCCCACTGGAAGTTGAACCCGCCCAAGTGCCCGGTTACATCCAGCACTTCACCGATAAAGTACAACCCTGGGCTTTTCAGCGACTCCATGGTCTTGGAGGACACTTCCCGCGTGTCCACCCCGCCCAATGTTACCTCGGCGGTGCGATAGCCCTCCGTGCCCGCCGGTACCAACTGCCAGCTGCCGAGCATCGAAGCGATGTCGGCGATTTCGGCATGGGTGTACTGCTTCATCGGCTTGGACGCGAACCAGGTCTCCGCCAGCAGATTAGCCATCTTCTTGGTGAAAATCTCGCCCAGCAGGGTTTTCAGCTCGCTGTTGGGGCGCTCGGCCTGTTGCTGTTGCAGCCAGGTGTGGGCGTCGTGGTCGGGCAGCAGGTTGATTTCCACGGTGTCGCCGGATTCCCAGTAGGAGGAAATCTGCAGGATCGCCGGCCCGCTCAGACCGCGATGGGTAAACAGAATATTTTCGCGAAAGCTCTGGCCGTTGCAGCTGACCAGGCAGTCCACCGAGGTGCCCGACAGCTCGCCGCACAAGTCCTTGAGCTGATCGGTGATGGTGAACGGCACCAGTCCCGCGCGGGTCGGCAGCAGCTCATGGCCAAATTGCCTGGCCACTTGATAACCGAAGCCGGTGGCGCCGAGGGTCGGGATCGACAGGCCGCCCGTGGCGATCACCAAGGACTCGCAGCGCAGTTCGCCCAGGGTGGTCTGCAACTGGTAGCCGTTGTCGACCTTGGCGATGGCTTCAATCGAGGTGTCCAGGTGCAGGTTCACGCCGGCCTGGATGCATTCGTCGAGCAGCATGCCGAGGATGTCGCTGGACTTGTTGTCGCAGAACAGCTGGCCGAGTTTCTTTTCGTGATACGGCACGCCGTGCTTGGCTACCAGCCCGATGAAATCCCACTGGGTATAGCGCGCCAGTGCCGATTTGCAGAAGTGCGCGTTGTGCGAGAGGAAGTTGGCCGGCTCGGTGTACAGGTTGGTGAAATTGCAGCGGCCACCGCCGGACATCAGGATCTTTTTGCCGGCCTTGTTCGCATGGTCGATCAGCATCACCTCGCGTCCCCGCCCGGCGGCGGTCAGCGCGCACATCAAGCCTGCGGCGCCGGCGCCAATGATCACAACTTCGGTCGAGCGCACAGCAATGTCCTCATACAAATTCTGAATTGGAATACAGTCAAATGTGGGAGGGGGCTTGCTCCCGATGGCGGTGTGTCAGTAACAGATGTACTGACTGACACACCGTAATCGGGAGCAAGCCCCCTCCCACATTGGATCTTCATTGGATCAACGGTTGTGTTACAGAATCCGCACGCGCAACGAACGGCCCTTGATCTTGCCGTCGTTCAAACGCTGCAGCGCCTGCTTGGCGATTCCGCGCTCCACGGCGACGAAGGCCTGGAAGTCAAAGATCGCGATCTTGCCGACCTGGGCCCCCGGAATGCCGGCATCGCCGGTCAGTGCGCCAAGGATGTCGCCTGGGCGAACCTTGTCTTTACGCCCAGCGGCGATGCACAGGGTGCTCATCTGCGGCAGCAGCGGGCCGCCGCTCTGCGGCTTGAGGTTGTCCAGCTGGTCCCAGTTCAAGGGCGACTTTTGCAACTGCTCGATGGCTTGGGCACGGTGCGCTTCGGACGGCGCCACCAGGCTGATGGCGATGCCGGTCTCACCCGCGCGACCGGTACGGCCGACACGGTGGATATGGATTTCCGAGTCGCGGGCCAGTTCGACGTTGATCACCATGTCCAGTGCGTCGATGTCCAGGCCACGGGCGGCCACGTCGGTGGCTACCAGGACCGAGGTGCTGCGGTTGGCGAACATGGCCAGCACCTGGTCGCGGTCACGCTGCTCCAGGTCGCCATGCAGGCCAACGGCGGAGATGCCCTTGGCGGTCAGGTGGTCGACGGTTTCCTGCACTTGCTGCTTGGTAAAGCAGAACGCCACGCACGAAGCCGGGCGGAAATGCGCCAGCACCTTGGTCACGGCGTCCATGCGCTCTTCCGGCGAGATCTCGTAGAAACGCTGCTCGATCTGGTCGTCGGAGTGGAAGGCTTCGGCTTTCACCTGTTGTGGCGCGCGCATGAACTTGGAGGCCAGCTGCTTGATGCTCACCGGGTAGGTGGCCGAGAACAGCAGGGTCTGGCGGCGCGGCGGGGTCTTGCTGATGATGTCTTCGATGGCGTCGTAGAAACCCATGTCGAGCATGCGGTCGGCTTCATCGAGGATCAGCGTGTTCAACCCGTCCAGTACCAGCGAACCTTTGCGCAAGTGCTGCTGGATACGCCCCGGGGTGCCGACGATCACGTGGGCACCGTGCTCAAGGGAGGCGATCTGTGGGCCGAGGGACACGCCACCGCACAGGGTCAGCACCTTGATGTTGTCTTCGGCGCGGGCCAGGCGACGGATTTCCTTGGCAACCTGGTCGGCCAGCTCGCGCGTCGGGCACATCACCAGGGCCTGGCAACCGAAGTAGCGCGGGTTGATCGGGTTCAGCAGGCCAATACCGAAGGCGGCGGTCTTGCCGCTGCCGGTCTTGGCCTGGGCGATCAGGTCCAGCCCCTTGAGGATCACCGGCAAGCTCTGCGCCTGGATCTGCGTCATCTCGACATAACCCAGCGAGTCGAGGTTAGCCAGCATGGCGGCGGACAGGGGCAAAGTATTAAAAGCGGTGGCGATGGTGGTCACGGGACTGGCTCTGCAAAACAAAATGTCGCGCAGTGTACCAGTCTCGTGGGAATTTCCCCGCAAGTTCTAGACGAGCCGCCGTTCAATGCTCCAGGTCGTGCTCGCGGCTGACCACGCGTTTGCCATCTTTTGGCGACAATTGCAGGAAGATCGCCGCCGCCAGCATGGCCATGATGCCCACCGTGAGGAACGTCAGCTGGAACGCGCCCAGTACCGTGTTCACCCCATCGTTGCCGGTCTCCAAGGTAAACCCGCCGAGCAGCGCACCGG
This sequence comes from Pseudomonas sp. R2-7-07, assembly GCF_003852355.1. Lineage (NCBI taxonomy): Bacteria > Pseudomonadati > Pseudomonadota > Gammaproteobacteria > Pseudomonadales > Pseudomonadaceae > Pseudomonas > Pseudomonas sp. R2-7-07. The sequence goes on from NZ_CP027759.1 coordinate 510,479, forward strand.
CGCAGGCCACGCCCAGGCTCAGGGACAGTTGCGCCACCACCGACAGCAAACTGTTGCCGCTGCTGGCCTGGGCGTCGTCGAGGTCGATCAGCGTCACGGTGTTCATCGCGGTGAATTGCAGGGAGTTGATCGCGCCCAGCACCGCGAGCATGCCCAGCAGCACGGGATAGGGCGTCTGCTCGCTGACCAGGCCCATGCTCGCCAGCATCGCGCCCAGGGCCAGGGTATTGCCGGTGAGCACCACGCGATAACCCAGGCGCTCGATCAGCGGCCGGGCGATGGACTTGGCAAACATCGCCGCCGCCGCGAGCGGCAGCATGCTCATGCCGGCTTCCGACGGCGAATAACCCAGCGCCACCTGCAGCAGCAAGGGCACCAGAAACGGCAGGGCGCCGCTGCCCAGGCGTGCGAACAGGTTGCCGAGGATGCCCACGGCAAAGGTGCGGGTCTTGAACAGCACCGGGGAGAACAGCGGATTATCGACATGCCCGGCGCGCAGCCAATATGCCGCCAGGCACGCCAGGCCACCGAACAGCAGCAACATCACCCGCAGGTGCGGCAAGTGCAGTTCGCCCAGGCCTTCCATGGCGATGGTGATCAGCACCATCGCCGCGCCGAACAGCACAAAACCCAGGCCATCGAAGCGCGTGCGCTCGCTGCCGCGCAGGTCGGGAATGAATTTCCACACGGCATAGCAGCCGATCATGCCCACCGGCAGGTTGAGCAGGAAGATCCAGTGCCAGGTCAGGTATTGCACCATCCAGCCGCCCAGGGTCGGGCCGAGCAACGGGCCGAGCAGGCCGGGGATCGTGATGAAACCCATGATCCGCACCAGCTCGGAACGGGGATAGGCGCGCAGTACCACCAGGCGCCCGACCGGCAGCATCAGCGCCCCGCCCAAACCCTGGATCACCCGCGCACCCACCAGCATGCTCAAGCTGCTGGACAGCGCGCACAGCAATGATCCGATGCTGAATAGCAAAATGGCGCCGAAGAAGATTTTCTTGGTACCGAAGCGATCGGCGATCCAGCCGGATGCCGGGATCAGCAAGGCGACGGTGAGCATGTAGGCAATGACTACGCCCTGCATGCGCAGCGGGTTTTCCGCCAGGTCCCGGGCCATGGCCGGCAAAGCCGTGTTGAGGATCGTCCCGTCCAGCGACTGCATGAAGAAGGCAATCGCTACCACCCAGGGGAGCCAGCGGGCGGTCTTGGCGTCGAGAGGGGCACGATTCGGCATGGGATCCCTTTTGTTAGCAGGCTATGTGTCGGCGATTATGCGCCATCCGTCGCTGCTTTTCCCACTGGCGGTTCGTCTAAGTCCGACAAGGCCGCGTGTTCGCCGACCAAAAAATCCAGCAAGGCGCGGTGCACTGCCAGTGCCGCCTCGCGGGATTCCAGGTCGAGCAAATGGCCAGTATGTTCGGCCACGGCGAAACTGCTGCGCCTCACGTAACTGCCGAACAGTTGTGCATCGGCGGCGGGGGTGTATTCGTCCAGCGTACCGTTGAGAAAGTGCACCGGCGTTTCAATCTGCCTGAGCGCCGGCAGGTAGTTGCCGTCGCCCAATGCCAGCACCTGATGAATATGAAAGCGTGCCTGGCGATACTCGGTGGTGGCCATGTTCGCCAGATGGCGATGGTTGTTGCGCTTGAGGCGGGGCGACAAGTATTTCCCGACCGTCTCGTTGAGCAGATGGCCGACGGCGGATTTGTCATCGGCCTCGATCAACACGCGTACGCGCTCCACATACTCGAGCATCGCCTGGTTGAGGTTCGGCGCCAGGGCCATCACCACCGAGCTTTCGATGGAGGGCGGGTTATGGGCCAGGGTCAGCAGCGTGGAGATGCCACCCCACGAGGCCGAGACCAGATGGTTGACCGCAAAGCGCTGCACCAGCGCCCGTAGGATCTGCACTTCGTCATCTTTGGTGACCAGGTCGAGGTCGGTGTTGTGCTCGCGGGAATAGCCGGAGAAGGGCAGGTCGAACAGCAGCACATTGAAATGCTCGGCCAGGCATTTGCAGGTGCGGGCAAAGGAGCGCGTGGTGGACAGGGCGCCATTGACCATCAGCACGGTTTTTCTGTGTGGGTCGTTGCCCAGTTGCTCTACGTGGACGTTGTAGTGCTTGTACAGCTTGTCTATGACAAAACTTGCCTGGGTCATCGCAACACTCCCTGTCGTGTGGCGGTATGCCATTAGCTTTTATAACGGGGTTTTTTGCGGGCGACAACAGGCTGCCCGGAGTATGGGATTGAACGGTAGGAAGGGGCTCAGCGAAGTGTCCGAAATCAACACAGGACAATGTGGGAGGGGGCTTGCCCCCGATAGCGGTGTGCCAGTCGATAAATACTTGGCTGACCCACCGTCATCGGGGGCAAGCCCCCTCCCACAGGGGATTTCCTTGGTTTACAAGGTCAGTGTCAGGCGTTTGACCAGTGCGCCGGGAAGCAAATTGGATGAAGTGTTGCGCTGGCCATACGTACTCGCCGACAGCAGCAGTTCCCGATCCACAGTCAGCGCTTCCAACTGCGAGCCCAGCAGGCTGAACACGCTGTCGTCAAAGCGCATGGTGCTGACCGGCGCCTTGATCTCGCCGTCTTCCACCCAGAACGTGGCGAAGCGGGTCATTCCGGTCAGGCGCGCCGCCGGCAGGTCGGAGTAGTTCAGGTACCACAGGTTGCTGATGTACAACCCGGTGCCCAACTGCTTGAGGATATCGGCCTGGGCCAGGTTACCGGCGGCCATTTGCAAGGCGCTGGGGGACTCGTCGCTGCTGGCGCCATTGGCGCTCAGGCCATACTCGGCGGCGCTGCGCGAGTTGACCAATTGGCCGTCGGCCTGGCCGGCGTTGATCAACGTGACGTCGCTGCGCGGGTAGCCTTCGGTGGAAAATGCCTGGCTCAGCGAACCGCTGATCTGCTCGGTCACCGTCACCAGCGGGCTCAGGTGTTGTTCGCCGGCATACAGGCGTTGCAGCGAACTGCCCTTGCTGGCGATGGCCTGCGCGGAAAAACCGCCCCAGGTAATGATGCTGATGATTTCTTCCAGCGCCGCCGGAGCGAGGTAGGCGCGGTATTGTCCGGGTGCCAGCGGGTGCAACGGTCGGCCGAGGAATTCAAGCTGGTCGCGGGCCTGTTGGACGCGCCGGGCGAACTCGGCACTGTCCCAGGTGTGCCCGGCGTAGCTGGCCTTGACCGCTTCGCCATTGGCATGGAACAGACTGAAGTCGAAGTTGAAGCTGTTGGCCTGGTGCCAGCCGAACGCGCCGTCGGAGCTGGCAAAGCCACGGCTGATCGGGCCAGCGGCATAGAAGCCGACCAGGTCCACGCCTTCGGCGGCCTGGCTGATGTCGTGCAGCACCTGGGTCAGTTCCGGCAAGGGTCGCAGTTGTTCGTTGTGGCTTCGCCAGGCGTTGTGGTTCAGCAGCAGGTAGGGGTCTGGCGGCAGCAACGGCAAGGTTTCACGCAATTGCTGCAGGCCTGTGGCGAGGCGTTGGCGGTCCAATTGCGGATCACCCGCCAAGGTGATGCCGAGGTCGGCATGGCGACCGGCGTTGATCAGCTTGAGGTTGAGGCTGGCCTGCTGCACCTGGCCGGCCTGGCGTACCTGGGCGTGGTTGAAACGCACGAACTCGGACGCTTCAGCGGCAAAGCCGAGGTGAAACTGTTCCTGCTCGGTGATGGCCTGTTTGAGCCAGTCCACCAGTGCCTTGAAGTCGTTCATCAGGCATCTCCCCCAAATACGTCGACGTTACTGAACACACACGCCGGCGAAGCATGGCCGACGCGGATCACCTGGTTGGGTTCGCCTTTGCCGCAGTTCGGTGTGCCCAGCACCTTGAAGGTGCTGGCATCGCCGACCGCGCTGAGCTTGCGCCAGAACTGCGCGGAAATGGCGCGGTAGTTGGGATTCTTGACCACGCCCTTGAGCTCGCCGTTTTCGATCAGTTGGCCCCATTCGCAGCCGAACTGGAATTTATTGCGCGCGTCGTCGATGGACCAGGAGCGATTGGTCGACATCAGGATGCCGTGTTCGATACCGCCAATCAGTTGGGCCAGGCTCTGGTCGCCTGCCTCGATATTGAGGTTGGCCATGCGGTCGATCGGCGGGCGATTCCAACTGCTGGCACGGCTGTTGGCCACACCGCCCAGCCCCGCGCGAAATTGCGACAGCGCGCCGCCCAACGGCTTGAGCAGCAGCCCTTCGCGAATCAGGAACTGTTTGCTGGCGCGGCTGCCGTCATCGTCATGGCTGTAGCTGGCGAGCTGTTCGGGGATGTCCGGGTCGAACGTCACGTTGAGCAGGTTGGAGCCGTATTGCAGATGGCCGAAGTCGCTGGCCTTCACGAAGCTGGTGCCGGCGTAGTTGCGCTCATCGCCGAGAATGCGGTCCAGTTCCAGTGGGTGGCCGATGGACTCGTGGATCTGCAGGATCATCTGGTCGGGCATCAGCAACAAGTCACGCGGACCCTGGGGCGTGTTCGGTGCCAGCAGCAGTTGCAGGGCCTCATCGGCCACACGCGGCGCGGCGCCGATCAGGCCGAAGCGGCTGATCACGTCAAAACCGCCTTGCTGGCCGAAGTTGCTGCCGCCAAGGGTGCGGGTCTGGCTGTCGCTGCCATCGAAGGCGGTGACATTGACGCCGGGAAACACAAAGCGCTGGGCCTGGCGCAATTGCGCGCCAGCGGTGTTGAGGTAGATCTGTTCGACCGTGGTCTGGCCGAGGCTGACGTCCCAGCTCACCAGGCGCTCATCCCTGGGCACGGCGGCCGACTCATCGCCGAGCAGTTGGTAGCAGTCGCTCAGGGACGGGAAGGGCTGGTCGAAGTCGGGAGACAGGTAGTCGGCAACGTCACTCGAGACCGCTTGCTCGCGCAGGTCGAGCAGCGCGTGGGGCTTGATCCGCCGGGCCTGCTGCTCGGCACGTTCGAGGGCGGCTTGCAGGCCGGCCAGGGACAGATCATTGGTCGCGGCGTAAGCTTCGACGCCGTTGAGACGCACGGTGAGCATGGCGCCTTCGTCATGGCTCAGGTGTGGCGGTTCGGCGACGTTCTTGCGCACCGACAGGTACCGGCCGGATTCGCGCACATAGCGCAGGGAGAAGAATTGGGCGGTGGTGTGCAGGGCACTGAAGTGTTGTTTGAGCGTGGCGTGGTGTTCGAACATGGGGCCTTCCTTGTGGGCAGCTCAGCGCGGGGCAGGCCAACAGAGTAGGCCGGGGCTGGGGGGCTGATCAAGGAGGGGGAGGTGATCGTTCCCACGCTCCGCGTGGGAATGCATCCTGTGACGCTCCGCGTCACGACCTCAAGAGCAGACGCAGAGCGTCCAGGGCGGCATTCCCACGCGGAGCGTGGGAACGATCGGTTGGCGGTGTATCAGTTATTGCGCAGTGGCCCCACTTCACGCAGCGGCTTGCCACGCACCGGCGCATCGCCTGCCACGTAGTAGTCGGCGGTGCTGCGCGGCAGCGGCTGGCGGCCACGGATCTTGTCGGCGATTTTCTCGGCGATCATGATCGTCGGGGCGTTCAGGTTGCCGGTGGTGATGATCGGCATGATCGACGCGTCCACCACACGCAGGCCCTGCATGCCATGCACGCGACCCTCGCCATCGACCACCGCCATCTCGTCGGTGCCCATCTTGCACGAGCAGGACGGGTGGAACGCGGTCTCGGCGTGCTCGCGGATGAACTGGTCGAGCTGTTCATCGGTTTGCACCTCGATACCCGGGCTGATTTCGCGGCCACGGTATGGGTCCAGCGCCGGCTGCTGCATGATTTCACGGGTCAGGCGGATGCCGTCGCGAAATTCCTGCCAGTCCTGCTCGGTGGCCATGTAGTTGAAGAGGATGCTCGGGTAGTCCCGTGGGTTCTTCGACTTCAACTGCACACGGCCACGGCTCGGCGAACGCATGGAGCCCATGTGTGCCTGGAAACCGTGCTCTTTCACCCCGTTGCTGCCGTTGTAGTTAATCGCGACCGGCAGGAAGTGGTACTGGATGTTCGGCCATTCGAATTCCGGACGCGAACGGATAAAACCGCCGGCTTCGAACTGGTTGCTGGCGCCAATGCCCGTGCCGTTGAACAGCCACTCGGCACCGATGGCCGGCTGGTTGTACCAAAGCAGCGAGGGGTACAGCGACACCGGCTGAGTGCACGCATATTGCAGGTACAGCTCAAGGTGGTCCTGCAGGTTTTCGCCGACGCCTGGCAGGTCGTGGACCACCGGGATGTCGAGGCTTTCCAGCAGTTTGGCCGGGCCGACGCCGGAGCGTTGCAGCAGCTGCGGCGAAGCGATCGCGCCGCTGCAGACCAGCACTTCTTTACGCGCACGGGCTTCGACACGCTCTTCAGCAGCGCCGATCAGGTAACGCACGCCGACCGCACGCTTGCCTTCGAACAACACTTTGTCGGTGAGGGCGTGGGTAACGATGGTCAGGGTCGAACGCTTCTTGGCGACGTCCAGGTAACCGCGTGCGGTGCTGGCGCGACGGCCGTTCGGCGTGACGGTGCGGTCCATCGGGCCGAAGCCTTCTTGCTGGTAACCGTTCAAGTCTTCGGTACGCGGGTAACCGGCCTGCACGCCGGCTTCAACCATGGCGTGGAACAGCGGGTTGTTGCCGGCTTTGGGCGTGGTCACGCTGACCGGGCCTTCGCCACCGTGGTAGTCGTTGGGGCCGATGTCGCGGGTTTCGGCTTTGCGGAAATACGGCAGGCAGTCCAGGTAGGTCCAGTCTTCCAGGCCCGGCAATTTCGCCCAGTTGTCGTAGTCCATGGCGTTGCCGCGGATGTAGCACATGCCGTTGATCAGGGAAGAGCCACCCAGGCCCTTGCCGCGACCGCATTCCATCCGGCGACCGTCCATGTGTGGCTCTGGGTCGGTCTCGTAGGCCCAGTTGTAGCGACGGCCTTGCAGCGGGAACGCCAGGGCGGCGGGCATCTGGGTACGGAAGTCGAGGCGGTAGTCCGGGCCACCGGCTTCCAGCAACAGGACGGTGACGCCTTCGTCTTCGGTCAGACGGGTCGCCAGGGTGTTACCGGCAGAGCCGGCACCCACAATGATGTAGTCGTATTCTTGGGACATTGAATGCACCCTCTTTGAAGTGTGGTCAGGTCGGGCCTCATCGGGGGCAAGCCCCCTCCCACATTTGAATGTATTCACAAATCAAAGTGTGGGAGGGGGCTTGCCCCCGATGGCGGCCTCAAAGGCAATACAAATCCCGGGTGTTAAAACACCGAGGCGTAATCGCCCAGCTCAACCTGTACCGATTTGATGCGCGTGAAGTTATTCAGCGAGCTGATCCCGTTCTCACGGCCCACACCGGATTGCTTGTAGCCACCGACCGGCATCTTCGCGTCGGATTCGCCCCAAGCGTTGATCCAGCAGATACCCGCTTCCAGTTGGTGAATCACGCGGTGCGCGCGGTTCAGGTCTTTAGTGACCAGGCCCGCAGCCAAACCGAAGTCGGTGTCGTTGGCGCGGCGGATCACTTCTTCTTCGGTTTCATAGGTGAGGATGCTCATCACCGGGCCGAAGATTTCTTCACGCACGATAGTCATGTCATCGGTGCAGTCGGTGAACACGGTCGGTGCCACGAACGCGCCCTTGGCCAAGTCGCCGTCGGTCAGGCGGTCGCCGCCGCACAGCAGGCGTGCGCCTTGCTCTTTGCCTTTGGCGATGTAGCCCAGCACGCTTTCCATGTGCGCAAAGCTGACCAGCGGGCCGAAGTTGGTGTTGTCATCTTGCGGGTCGCCCACACGGATGCGCGCAACACGTTCAAGAATCTTGGCTTCGAACGCCGCTTGCAGGTGCTTGGGCACGAACACACGGGTGCCGTTGGTGCAGACCTGGCCGGAGCTGTAGAAGTTGGCCATCATCGCGATGTCGGCGGCGCGATCCAGATCGGCGTCTTCGAACACGATCAGCGGCGACTTGCCGCCCAGTTCCATGGTCACTTCCTTGAGCGACGAGCTCGAAGCGCTGGCCATGACCTTTTTGCCGGTGTCGGTGCCACCGGTGAACGAGACTTTCTCGATGCGCGGGTGCTCGGTCAGCCAGGTGCCGACTTCACGGCCGCTGCCGGTCAATACGTTGAACACACCGGCTGGAACGCCGGCTTCGGTGTAGATCTCGGCTAGTTTCAGGGTGGTCAGCGAGGTGACTTCGCTCGGCTTGAAGATCATCGCGTTGCCGGCGGCCAGGGCCGGTGCGGATTTCCACAGGGCGATCTGGATCGGGTAGTTCCACGCGCCGATACCAGCAACCACGCCCAGCGGCTCGCGGCGGGTGTAGACGAAGGACGTGTCGCGCAGCGGAATCTGCTCGCCTTCGATGGCTGGCACCAGGCCGGCGTAGTACTCCAGCACGTCGGCGCCGGTGACGATGTCGACGTATTTGGTTTCGGAGAAGGCTTTGCCGGTGTCCAGGGTTTCCAGGGCGGCCAGCTCATCGTTGCGCTCGCGCAGGATGTCGACGGCGCGACGCAGGATGCGCGAACGCTCCATGGCGGTCATGGCGGCCCAGATCTTCTGGCCTTTTTCAGCGCTGACCACGGCACGCTCGACGTCTTCCTTGGTTGCGCGTTGCACTTGGGCGAGAACTTCACCGTTAGCCGGGTTGATGGCTTCGAAGGTGGCATCGCTGCCAGCGTCGCTGTAGCCGCCGTCAATGTAGAGTTTTTGCAGGTCGAAACGGGCCATAAAGTCCTCGCAAGTGCATAAGTGGTTGGCGTTACCCGCCGAACAGTGGGCCATGTGGATGTGGCAATACTGCGCGGCGGACGTTCAGGGGTTGAGCGTTTATAAGGGCTCTAACTCACCTGCTTGGCCAATTGGAAATCCATGTAGTCGTAAGCGATCCGTTGCGCCTGCTCCGTGTCGAAAGCGTCTCCCGACAAGGCGCCGCGCAACCACAAACCGTCGATCAGGGCCGCCAGGCCTCGAGCTGCGCTGCGAGCCTCGGGTAACGGCATCGCACGGCGGAACTGGCAGCACAGGTTGGAATACAGGCGGTGATCGTTGATCCGCTGCAACCTGTGCAAAGACGGGTGATGCATGCTGGTGGCCCAGAAGGCCAACCAGGTTTTCATTGCCGGGCCGTTGACCTGGCTGGCGTCGAAGTTGCCTTCGATGATCACCCGCAGATGCGCCCGTGGGCTGTCATCGTTCAGGGCACGCCGGCGTTCCTGGACGTTCTCGATCAGCGCGTTCATCAGGTAACGCATCGTCGCTGCGATCAGGCCGTTCTTGTCCTGAAAATAGTGACTGATGATGCCATTCGAGACACCCGCCAGACGGGCGATCAGCGCAATGCTGGCATCTCCCATCCCAACCTGATCGATGGCCGTCAAGGTGGCTTCGATCAACTGCTGGCGGCGTATGGGTTGCATACCGACCTTGGGCATGTAGCACCTCTCCTTAGGCCTGCTGGCGGGCGATCACGTCCATCAGCTTGAAGGCCAGTCTATTTTGTTTTGATTGAACGTTCAATCAACAAAGAATAAGCTCTGCGACAAATGGTCGCTGCCTACAGATATTTCCTACCTGGCAGCCGCGACCTCTGACACCTGCGAAAACCCCTGAAACAGGCCGTATCAGGGCCTGGCTACCGCTTCGGCGGGGTTGAGGATTTTCGGGGTGTCTTTATAACACCCGTCCGTCGACTGCCGAAAAATCGATGTCCCGGGATAACCGTTGCCTTGTGTTTCTCTCTCGCACTGCCCGGAGCATCTGCGCCATGAGTTCTGCCTCTCTTATAAAGACCCCGCCGGAAAAGGTCCGGGTCAACGGTTGGGTGTTCTACACCTCCACCGCGCTGATTCTGTTGTTGACCGCCATCCTGATCATCGCCCCGCAGGAGGCCGGGCGCATGCTCGGCGTCGCCCAGGCCTGGCTGTCGAAAAGCTTCGGCTGGTACTACATGGTGGTCATCGCCGCCTACCTGGTGTTCGTGGTCGGCCTGGCGTTTTCGTCCTACGGCAAGTTGAAACTGGGCAGCAAGGACGACACCCCGGACTTCAGCTACGGCGCCTGGGCCGGCATGCTGTTTTCGTCGGGCATCGGCATTTCGCTGCTGTACTTCGGCGCCTCTGAGCCCCTGGATCACTACTTCAACCCGCCCGAAGGCACGGCCGCCAGCAATGGCGCGGCACGTCAGGCGCTGCAACTGACCTTCCTGCACTGGGGCCTGCATGGCTGGGCGATCTATGCGCTGGTCGGCCTGGCCGTGGCGTACTTCGCGTACCGCCACAACCAGCCGCTGGCCCTGCGTTCGGCGCTGTACCCGCTGGTGGGCGAGCGTTGGGTGAAGGGCGCGGCCGGCCATGCGGTGGACGGTTTCGGCATGTTCGTGACCCTGCTGGGCCTGGTGACCAACCTGGGGATCGGTTCGATGCAGGTGTCGTCCGGGTTGGAAAACCTGTTCGGCATGGCGCACAGCAACACCAACCTGCTGATCGTGATCATTGTGATGAGCACGGTGGCGACCATCGCTGCGGTGTCGGGTGTGGAGAATGGCATTCGCCGCCTGTCCAACCTCAACATCGTGTTGTTCAGCGGTTTGCTGATCTTCGTGCTGCTGTTCGGCCCCACCCTGCACCTGCTCAACGGCCTGGTGCAAAACACCGGTGACTACCTCAACGGCATCATTCTGAAAACCTTCGACCTCTATGTGTACGAAGGCGACGCCGACAAGACCGAGCGCTGGATGGGCCTGTGGACCCTGTTCTACTGGGCCTGGTGGATTTCCTGGGCGCCATTCGTGGGCATGTTCATTGCGCGCATTTCCCGTGGCCGCACCGTGCGCGAACTGGTCGCCGGCGTGCTGCTGATCCCGCTGGGCTTCACTCTGGCGTGGTTGTCGATCTTCGGTAACTCGGCGTTGGACCTGGTGCTGAACCATGGTGCGGTGGAGCTGGGCAAGACTGCGCTGGAACAGCCGTCCATGGCCATCTACCAGCTGCTTGAGCATTACCCGGCGTCGAAAGTCGTCATTGGCGTGTCGATCTTCGTGGGCTTCGTGCTGTTCTTGACGCCTGCGGATTCCGGCGCGGTGATGATGGCCAACCTGTCGTGCAAAGGCGGCAACGTGGATGAAGATGCGCCGCACTGGCTGCGGATCTTCTGGTCGGCGGTGATCACCCTGGTGACCATTGGCCTGCTGTTCGCCGGCAACTTCGAAGCCATGCAGACCATGGTGGTGCTGGCGGGGTTGCCGTTCTCGGTGGTGCTGATTCTGTTCATGTTCGGTTTGCACAAGGCCATGCGCCAGGATGTGGCCATCGAACAAGAGCAGGCGCAGTTGGCTGAACGCGGGCGCCGGGGGTTCAGCGAGCGCCTGACCGCGCTCGACCTGCAACCGAGCCAGGGCACCGTGCAACGCTTTATGGACAAGCACGTCACGCCGGCATTGGAAGAAGCCGCCACAGCGTTGCGCGAGCAGGGATTGGAAGTGCAGACCTTGCTGGGCAAATCCAAACGCTGCATCGGTGTGCGGATCGAGATGGAAGAGGGCAACCCGTTCGTCTACGAAGTCAGCCTGGATGCTTATTCCTCGGCGCCCACTGACCTGCCCGAAGAAGAACGCACCCGCTACTACCGCGCCGAGGTGTACCTGCACAACGGGCCGCAGGAATACGACCTGATGGGCTTCACCCAGGAGCAGATCAGCCGTGACGTGCTCGATCAGTTCGAAAGCCATCGGCAGCTCCTTGGCCGGGTTTATAGCTGAAGCCAAGCAATGCCCTAAATGTGGGAGGGGGCTTGCCCCCGATTGCGGTGTGTCAGTCAGCACATTTGATGCTGATACACCGCAATCGGGAGCAAGCCCCCTCCCACATTGGCCCGGTTCCTTCAGTTGTTTTGCGGTGTTGGTCAGCCCAGGTTTTTGCCTAGGAGGGCGTGATACAGCTCGCTGTCGCCCAGGATCCCCACCACCTTGTTGTTGTCATGCAACACCAGCTTGTTTCCCGTCTGATAGCGAATCTGCAGCGCATCACGCATGCCGATATTGGAATCCACCAGCGTCGGCACCCGGTCCAGGCCTTCTACCGCTTGGCCCGGCGCCCAGTTCTGCAGGTTCATTACCACGCCATTCTGGCGTGCGCCCTGGATGGTGTTGCCTTCGGCCAGGTCCAGCCAGGAATCTCCGCCTGGGTCCAGGCATACCGAACCGTTCACCCGCGTGCAGTTATCCAGCGTGCGCATCAGGCTGCGGCCGCACAGTACGTTGAGTGGATTGGTGTGGGCGACGAAGGTGCGCACATAGTCGTCCGCCGGGTTCAGCACGATTTCTTCCGGCACGCTGTACTGGATGATCTTGCCGTCTTTCATGATCGCGATGCGGCTGCCCAGCTTGAGGGCTTCGTCGAGGTCGTGGCTGACGAACACGATGGTCTTGCTCAGCTTGCGTTGCAGCTCCAGCAGCTCATCCTGCAGGCCCTGGCGGATCAGCGGGTCGAGGGCGGAGAAGGGTTCGTCCATCAGCAGGATATCGGCGTCCATCGCCAACGCACGGGCCAGGCCCACGCGCTGTTGCATGCCGCCGGACAGCTCATCGGGCTTCTTGTTGCGCCATTGGCTCAGGCCCACCAGCTCGAGTTTTTCATCGACCAGGGTGCGCCGTTCTTTCTCTGGACGGCCCTGCATTTCCAGGCCGAAGCTGATGTTCTCGCGCACCGTCAGCCAGGGCATCAGGGCGAACTTCTGGAACACCATGGCGATGCGTTTGGTGCGCATCATTTTCAGCTCGGCGGGGGTGCAGGACGCGATGTCGATCTGGCGACCTTCATGCTCCACGAACAGCTGGCCACGGCTGACGGTGTTGAGGCCGTTGATGCAGCGCAGCAAGCTCGACTTGCCGGAACCCGACAGGCCCATCAGCACACAGATCTCGCCTTTTTCCACATCCAGGCTGGCGTTTTCAACGCCGACAATCTGCCCGGTTTTCTTCAGGATTTCGTTACGGCTCATGCCCTGGTCCAGCAGCTTGAGCGCTTCGCGTGGGTCTTTGGAAAAGATCACGTCGACTTTGTCGAATCGGATAATGCTCATGCATCACCCCCTACTTTGGCATCGGGTTGTTTGCAGATACGGTCGAGCATGATGGCCAGCAACACAATGGCCAGCCCGGCTTCGAAGCCCAGGGCGATGTCAGCGGTGTTGAGTGCGTTGACCACCGGCTTGCCGAGGCCATCGGCGCCGACGAGCGCTGCGATCACCACCATCGACAACGACAGCATGATGCATTGGGTAATACCGGCGGCAATGCTCGGCATCGCGTGGGGCAGTTCAATGCGTGAGAGCAACTGGCGGCGCGAGCAGCCGAACGCCTTGCCGGCATCCATCAACTCTTGCGGTACATCACGGATGCCCAGGTAGGTCAGGCGGATCGGCGCGGCAATCGCGAACACCACGGTGGAAATCAAGCCGGGCACCACACCCAGCCCGAAGAGGGTCAGGGTAGGGATGAGGTAGACGAAGGTCGGTACGGTCTGCATCAGATCGAGAACCGGCCGCATCATGGTGTAGAACATCGGCTTGTGCGCGGCAACAATGCCCAGCGGCACGCCGATGACCACGCAGACCAGGGTGGCGAACAGCACCTGCGCGAGGGTTTCCATGGTTTCCTGCCAGTACCCCAGGTTGAGGATCAGCAGGAAGGAGGCGATGACAAAGACGGTCAGGCCCCATTTGCGTTGGATAAAGTGAGCCAGCAGCGCAATCAGACCGATCAATGCCAGCGGATTGAACCAGGTCAGCGCAAACGTCACGCCGTGGATCATCGTTTCCAGTGTCGATGCGATTGCGTCGAAGTAGTTGGCACCGTGTTGGGTCAACCAGTCGACGAAGGCAGCGATGTACTGGCCTAGTGGGATTTTCTGTTCAGTCAGCATGGTAGTGAATGTCCACATGCGAAGAGGAAAACATCCCGGGGCAGCGCACCGCCCCGGGGTCAGCGGGTGCTATTTGGCGAGGTAAGCTTTAACGGCATCGAGACCTGGTTGGCCATCAACGGTGGTGACACCGGCCAGCCAGGTGTCGAGGATTTGCGGGTTCTTCTGCAGCCAGGCCTTGGCGGCAGCATCGGGCTTCATTTTGTCGTCCAGGACGTTGCCCATCAGGGTGCTTTCCATGTTCAGCGTGAACTGCAGGTTTTTCAGCAACTGGCCCACGTTGCTGCATTCCTGGGTGTAGCCCTTGCGGGTGTTGGTGTAGATGGTGGCCTGGCCGTAGTTGGGGCCGAACGAATCGTCACCCCCGGTCAGGTACTTCATCTTGAAACGCGTGTTCATCGGGTGCGGTTCCCAGCCGAGGAACACGATGGCCTGGCCGCGCTTGGTGGCGCGTTCAACCTGGGAGAGCATCCCCGCTTCGCTGGACTCGACCACTTTGAAACCGGCTTTCTTGAGGCCGAAGGCATCCTTGTCGATCAGCGTCTGGATGGTGCGGTTGCCGTCGTTACCCGGCTCGATGCCGTAGATCTTGCCGCCCAGCTCATCCTTGAATTTGGCGATATCGGCGAAGTCTTTCAGGCCCTTGTCATACAGCGCTTCGGGCACCGCCAGGGTGTACTTGGCGTTTTCCAGGTTGGCGCGTACGGTTTCCACGGTGCCGGCATCGCGGTACTGCTTGATGTCGTTTTCCATGGTCGGCATCCAGTTGCCGAGGAAGATGTCCATGTTCTTGCCGTCAGCCAGGGACTTGTAGGTCACGGGGACCGAAATCATCGTGGTGCGCGGCTTGTAGCCCAGGCCCTTGAGGATTTCGCTGGTGGTCGCGGTGGTGACGGTGATGTCGGTCCAGCCGACATCGGAGAAGTTGACGGTCTTGCATTGTTCCGGTTCTGCGGCGTGCGCCATGACCGGCAGACTCAGCATGGCGGCCAACAACAACGAGGGTGAACCTTTCATCGGGGTAGACTCCTGTGTTTTTTCTGGCGGCATTCGCCGCGCTTTATAGGTGCTGCTATTGGAGTATGCGTCGGACAGCTCTGGCACGGTGCCTTGCAAACGAGTCGAGACTGATCATGTACCAGTGAAAATCTGACGCCTACAGGGGGCGTCGTATCCAGTACAGGGAGGGTCGCATCCAGTGTCGGTGACGTCGCTTACAGATTTTTACCACAGTGAAACTGCAGTTTTTACTCATCTGCACCGCTAAAAACGGCCAAAACAGGCGATCGCACGTTAGCGACGCTGGTGAGCATGGGTGCGTCGGTGTGAGACGCCGTGACGGCGGATAAAAGCTGGATGATGCCGCCATCTGGGCGATCTGAGCGTAGCACCTCGTTCAAGCCTGGCCGCGCTTATCGAGGAGTTTCAGGTTAATGGCTATCAGCGTTTTCGACTTGTTCAAGATCGGCATCGGGCCCTCCAGCTCTCACACCGTCGGCCCCATGCGCGCTGCGGCGTTGTTCGTTCAAACGTTACGCGAACGTGGCCTGTTGGAACAGGTTCGGCGTGTCGAAGTGCAACTCTACGGTTCCTTGTCGGCCACCGGCATCGGCCATGGCAGCGACACCGCCACCATTATGGGGCTGATGGGCGAGTGGCCGGACGCAATCGACCCGTCCCAGATTGGCGTGCGCATCCACACGCTGCGCGAAACCGACACCCTGTTGCTCGACGGTCGCTTGCCGGTGCCGTTCATATGGTCACGGGACATGCGTCTACTCGACGAAAACCTGCCGTTCCATCCCAACGCCATGACCCTGGTGGTGTTCGATGCTGACGGCGAGTTGCACCGCGACACCTACTATTCGGTGGGCGGCGGCTTTGTGGTGGATGAAGCCCAGGCCCAGAGCGGCGTGGCGGACATGGACCGCACCGAGCTGCCGTATGACTTTTCCAGCGCCGCAGAACTGTTGCAGCTGTGCAAGACCCACAACCTGCGCGTCGCCGAATTGATGCTGGCCAACGAGAAGGTCTGGCGCTCCGAAGAAGAAATCCGCAGTGGCCTGATGACCCTGTGGCGTGCCATGCAAGCATGCGTGGAGGAAGGCCTCAAGCATGAAGGCATCTTGCCCGGTGGCTTGAACGTGCGCCGTCGCGCCGCCAAATTGCACCGCAGCCTGCAGGAGTTGAACAAACCCAATGTGATCGGCTCGACCTTGAGCGCCATGGAGTGGGTGAACCTGTTCGCTCTGGCGGTCAATGAAGAAAACGCCGCCGGTGGGCGCATGGTGACGGCGCCCACCAATGGCGCAGCGGGGATCATTCCGGCAGTGCTGCATTACTTCATGAAGTTCAGTGAAGAGGTGACCGAGGCCAACGTGGTCGACTACCTGCTCGGCGCGGCGGCGGTGGGCATTCTGTGCAAAAAGAACGCCTCGATCTCCGGCGCCGAAGTCGGTTGCCAGGGTGAAGTCGGTTCCGCCTGCGCCATGGCCGCAGCGGGCCTGGCGGAAATTCTCGGCGCCACCCCCGAACAACTGTGCAACGCCGCAGAAATCGGCCTGGAACATAACCTGGGCCTGACCTGCGACCCGGTGGGCGGCTTGGTGCAAGTGCCGTGTATCGAGCGCAATGCGATTGCGGCGGTCAAGGCGATCAACGCCGCACAAATGGCCTTGCGCGGCGATGGGCAGCATTTTATCTCCCTGGACCGGGTGATCCGCACCATGCGCGATACCGGTGCGGATATGCATGACAAGTACAAAGAGACGTCGCGGGGCGGGTTGGCGGTGAGTGCGGTTGAGTGCTGAGACCGGGTCACCTGCATCGGCAGACGCAGGTGATCTCAGGCCTTCACATGGCCCAACGGCGCCAACTTCGCCAACCTCAACGCCACCAGCAACGCGCCGATCAGCAACGCCAGGATAAATGCGCCTATTCCGTTCCATCCGGCAAAGTGCCAGAAGAATCCGCCCGCCGTCCCGGCAATGCTTGAACCTGCGTAATAGCAGAACAGATACAGCGACGACGCCTGTCCCTTCGCCTTCACCGCACGACGGCCGATCCAGCTGCTGGCCACCGAGTGGGCGCCGAAGAAGCCGAAGGTAAAGATCAGCATGCCCGGCACCACCAGCCATAGCGGGGTGAAGAGTGTCAGGGTCATGCCGGCGAGCATCAGCACAATGGTGCCCCACAGCACGCGGCGGCGGCCCAGGCGGTCGGCGAGCGAGCCGATTTTTGCCGAGCTGTAGATGCCCGACAGATACACCAGCGACAGCAGGCCGACCACGGCCTGGCTCAGGTCATACGGATCGGCCAGCAAGCGATAGCCGATGTAGTTGAACAGCGTGACAAACGCGCCCATCAGCAGGAAGGCTTCAAGGAACAGCCACGGCAGGCCCGCGTCCTTGAAGTGCATGACAAAGCCGTCCAGCAGGTTGCGCGGCTTGAGGCTGCTGGCGCGGAAGTTGCGCGATTCGGGGAGGATTTTCCAGAACACCGTCGCGGCGATCAGCGCCAGGGCGCCGATGATCAGCATTGCGGTGTGCCAACTGACGAAGTCGATCAGCACGCCAATGATCAGGCGCCCGCTCATGCCGCCAATCGCATTGCCGCCGATGTACAGGCCCATGGCCAGGCCGATGTGCTGCGGGTGGATCTCTTCGCTCAGGTAGGTCATGGCCACGGCGGCCAGGCCGCTCAGGGACAAGCCCACCAGCGCCCGCATCAACAGGATGCCTTCCCAGCTCGGCATCAAGCCGCTGGCAATGGTGGCCAGCGCTGCGCAGAACAGCGCGGCGACCATCACCGGCTTGCGCCCCAGCCTGTCGGAAACCGGCCCGGTAATCAGCAGGCCGAAAGCAAGCATCGCGGTGGCGACCGACAGGATCAGGCTGCTTTGTGCGGCATTGATGGAAAACTCGTGGGACAGCGCTGGCATCATCGGCTGCACGCAATACAACAGGGCAAACGTGGCAAAGCCGCCGGAGAACAGCGCCAACACCGTGCGCATGAACATCGGTGTGCCTTTTTCGATGTACTCGTCGTTGAGCTGCGCGACGACCTCATCCAGGGCAGTGTGCGGGGCTTCTTGGGCGTGTGCAGCAACAGCAGATTTCACGGTGACCTCGGGGAGGAAAGACTGCCACGGCCGGCAATACGAAAAAGAATATAGCTGGCTAATGATTCTTTCCAATATATTGTTCGACCCGTTTGATAGCTTTAGCGACCTAATGAGGTTTGAATGGAATTACGTCACCTGCGGTACTTCATCGCCGTCGCCGAGGAGCTGCATTTTGGCCGCGCCGCGCAAGTGCTGGGCATCTCGCAACCGCCGTTGAGCCAACAAATTCAGGCGTTGGAGCAAGACGTGGGCGCGCGCTTATTTGAGCGCACCAATCGTCGGGTCGAGCTGAGCGAAGCAGGGCGACTGTTTCTGCACGAGGCGCGCCTGGTGCTGGCGCAGGTCGATAAAGCGGCAGACGTCGCGCGACGTGCGCAGCTGGGAGAGCTTGGAGAGCTGAAAATCGGCTTCACGTCGTCGGCGCCGTTCAACGCCAGCATCCCGCAGGCGATCTTTGCGTTTCGCCAGGCGTTTGCGGCCGTGCATTTGAGCCTGCAAGAGATGAGCAGCACCCAGGTGGCCGAATCGTTGCTGGATGAGTCGATCCAGGTCGGGCTCATGCGACCGTTGCCATTGCCGGATTCCCTCAGTGTGATCGAACTGATGCGCGAGCCTTTGGTGGCGGTATTGAGCGCCGGGCACCCGTTGGCCCAGGGCAGCGAAGGCGGCTTGCACCTGGCGCAATTGGCTGACGAACCCTTTGTATTTTTCCCGCGCAGTTATGGCAGCGGCCTCTACGCACAATTACTCAATCTGGCCCGCGACGCCGGGTTCAGCCCGCACTTTGCCCAGGAAGCAGGCGAGGCGATGACCATCATCGGCCTGGTGGCGGCGGGCTTGGGGGTATCGGTGCTGCCCGCGTCTTACCAGCGTATCCGCATTGATGGCGTGGTGTACCGCACCTTGCTGGACCCGGAGGCGGTGACGGCGGTGTGGCTGGTGCAGCGCAAGGGCGCGCAGTCGCCGATGGCGCAGGCGTTTGTGGAGTTGTTGACGCGTAAGGCGTCGGTGTAGGCCGGGTCACATCCGATCGTTCCCACGCTCCGCGTGGTAATGCATCCCGTGACGCTCCGCGTCACTCAGGTGAAGGGGACTGCAACCGTGCACTCGCGGCGGGACGCAGAGCGTCCGAGGCAGCGTTCCCACGCGGAGCGTGGGAACGATCCAAACAATCGGCGTTACTGCATTCCCGCCGAGCGCAACCCGGCCATGATGTCGCGGTCCAGCATGCTCACCCAACGGTTGTAGTTGCGATGGATCTTGCCGTCCTTGTAGCCCAGGTCGCGGCTGTCGCGGTAGGTGATGGCGTAGCTGTTGCGGGTGTAGCGGATGTCGATGGCTGCATAAAACTGGTTGCGCACGGTGATCTCGGCCTGCACCAGTTGCGGGCTCAGGCGTTGTACCGTCCACTCGCGTTTTTGCAGGGCAGCGACGATCACCTGTTTCATTTTTTCTTCGCTGACCTGAGTGGTGGCCGGCAGTTCGTGCTGGGTGTTGAGTACCGGTTTGTTGGTGCAGCCGGCGGTGGTCAGCAGGGCCAGGGTGATCAGGGTCGCGCGTAGCAGGGAAGACATTCCGTTTTCTCCAATTGATTTAAAAGTCAGGACCAGCGGCGGAAGATCAACGAGGTGTTGACGCCGCCGAAGGCAAAATTGTTGTTCATTACGTAGTCGTGATGCATCTCGCGAAAGCCACCTTGCAGGTAATCCAGCGCGCCGCAGTGCGGGTCGACGGCGTCCAGGTTGAAGGTGTGCACGTATTGGTCGCGGTTCATCATCTCGATGCTGAACCATGACTCCAGCGCCCCGCACGCGCCCAGGGTGTGACCAAGAAAACTCTTCTGCGAACTGATGGGCATGCGAGGGCCGAACAGGCTGCTGGTGGCCAGGGTTTCGGCGATGTCGCCCTGGTCGGTGGCGGTGCCGTGGCCGTTCACGTAGCCGATGGCGGACGGCTCAAGCCCGGCATCCTCCAGCGCCAGTTCCATGGCGCGACGCATGGTTTTCTGCTCCGGGCGGGTGGTGTGCTGGCCGTCGGCATTGCTGCCGAAACCAACCAGTTCGGCGTGGATATGCGCACCCCGCGCCAACGCGTGTTCCAACTCTTCCAGCACCAGCATGCCGCCGCCTTCACCGATTACCAGCCCATCGCGGCCGCTGTCGTAGGGGCGCGGGCTGGTTTGGGGCGCGTCGTTTTTCAGGCTGGTGGCGTAGAGCGCGTCGAACACCATGGCCTCGGTGGGGCACAGCTCTTCCGCGCCTCCGGCCAGCATCAAGGGCAGGCGGCCGAACTTGATCGCCTCGTAGGCATAACCGATGCCCTGGCTGCCGCTGGTGCAAGCGCTGGACGTGGGGATCAAGCGGCCGGTCAGGCCAAAAAAAATGCTGATATTCGCTGCCGTGGTGTGCGGCATCATGCGCACGTAGGAGTTGGCATTCAGCCCCTCGGCCACCGAATTCAGCAGCATATTGCCGAACGCTTTGATCTCGTCGGTGCTGCCGGTGGACGAACCACACGCCACGCCCATGCGCCCGTCCTTGATCGACGCGTCGCCGAGCAGGCCGGCATCCTGCAACGCCTGCTCCGCTGCCCACACCGCCAGGCGCGAGACACGGCCCATGCTGCGCAGCTGTTTGCGCGTCCAGTGGGCGGGCACGACGAAATCGTCGATCGGCCCGGCCAGGCGCGTGTTCAGTTCGGTAAAACGGTCCCACTCATCCATGCGCCGGATGCCGCTGCGGTTGGCGCGAAAGTTGGCCGCGATGGTGTCCCAATCGCTGCCCAGGGAGGTCATGCCGGCCATGCCGGTGACGACGACGCGCTTCATCAGCACAAGCCCCCGTTTACGGCCAACACTTGGCGCGTGATATAGCCGGCCTCGGCCGACATCAGGAAATTCACCGCCCCAGCCACTTCTTCCGGGGTGCCCATGCGCTGCGCCGGGATCATCTTCATCAGCTCTTGCACCGGGACGTTTTCATCCAGCATGGCGGTGTCGATCAAGCCCGGTGCGACACAGTTGACGGTGATCTTGCGCTTGCCCAGCTCGATGGCCAGCGCCTTGGCTGCGCCGATCAGGCCCGCTTTGGAAGCACTGTAGTTGACCTGGCCACGGTTGCCGATCAGCCCGGAAACCGAGGTGATGCACACGATGCGCCCGGCGGCACGCCGACGAATCATCGGCATCATCACCGGGTGCAGCACGTTGTAGAAACCGTCGAGGTTGGTGCGCAGCACCACGTCCCAGTCCTCTTCCGACAGGGCCGGGAAGGCGCCGTCGCGGGTCAGGCCGGCGTTGAGCACCACGCCGTAATAAGCACCGTGCTGCTCCACATCGGCCTCAAGGATTGCCTTGCATGCGGCGCGGTCTGCCACATCGAACTGCAGCACCCGCGCCTGGCGGCCCAGGGCCTGGATCTCGACCTGTACCGCGTCGGCTTCGGCCCGCCCGCTGCGACAATGCAGCACGATGTCATGCCCGGCCTGGGCCAGGCGCAGGGCAATGGCGCGGCCGATGCCACGGCTGGAGCCGGTGACCAGTACGGATTCAGTCATGGCGTTTCGTCCTTCGTTTCAGCTAAATAGTTGGCCGCCTGGGGCGGTCGAAATACGTTCAAGCGTGCGCTGGCCTGGATTCCATCGCCAGTGAGGTGGCATTCGAACACCCCCATGCCATTGTCGTCTTCCAGGGAGCGCAGGCCGTGGATGTTCAGCTCGGCGCCGGCGGGGAAGTGCTCCACGTTGCACTCGAACTTACGCGTGCCCAACAGGAAGCCCAGTTCCACCGCCAGGCCCTGCTGGCGCGCGCGACAACCGGCATAGGCGGCGACGCTTTGCGCCATCAACTCGATACCGACCCAGGCCGGCAGGCTGCCGTCTGCGCGGTTGAACAGGCCACCGGGCTTGACGGTGAGGCGGGTATGCACCTGCTCTTCATCGAACGACAGCACCTGGTCGAGCAGGATCATATCGCCCGCGTGGGGCAGCAGTTCGGCGAGTGGCCAATCGATCATGGGGCCTCTCCAATAATCAGGCTGACGTTGTTGCCGCCGAAGGCAAACGAGTTGCTCATCAGGTAGGGTTTTTCCAGGGTGTCGCCCTGTTGCGCCCACTGCAACGCGGGCAGCGCCGGGTCAAGGTGGCCGTCCCACACATGGGGCGGAACAAGGCCGTGAGTCAGGCTCAACCAGCAGAACGCCGCTTCCAATGCGCCCGCCGCGCCGAGGGTATGGCCGCTCATGGGTTTGGTCGATGAACAGGCCACGCCGCCCGGAAACAGGCTGGCGACCGCCTGGCTTTCCATGGCGTCGTTGTGTTGGGTGGCGGTGCCGTGCAGGTTCAGGTAACCGATCTGCGCAGGGGTAAGTTTTGCGCTGGCCAGGGCCTTGCGCATCGCCTGCAACGCACCCTTGCCGCTGGGCTCGGGCGCGGAGATATGGTGCGCGTCGCAACTGGCGCCACTGCCCAGCAGGGCGACCGGCGCCGCCTCGCGGCTCATCACGAACAACACCGCCGCTTCGCCGATATTGATGCCGTCGCGGTTCACCGAGAACGGATTGCAGCGCTCGGCAGACACGGCTTCCAGCGCGGTAAACCCGTTCAGCGTCAGCCTGCACAGGCTGTCGACGCCGCCGCAGAGCACCGCATCGCACACGCCCAGGTCGAGCAGGCGCTGGGCGCTCATCAACGCGCGGGCGCTGGACGTGCAGGCGGTGGAAATCACATAGGCCGGGCCGCTCAACTGCAGCCAGTCGGCGAGGAAATTCGCCGGAGCGCTGAGTTCCTGCTGCTGGTAGTCGTAGTCGCCAGGGAACGCGTGATCGCGCAGGTAGTGGGCAATGCCGCGACTGGCTTCGTCGATGCCCGAGGTGCTGGTACCCAGCACAACGCCCACCCGTGAGGCGCCGTAGGTGTCGACCACCTGGCGAATCTGCGCCTCAATCTGCAACGCCGCTTCCAGCAGCAACTGGTTATTGCGGCTGCTCTGCTGGCCCAATTGCGCCGGAATGGTTGCCAGCTCGCCGCGCACCGCCGCGACCGGCACCACGCGCTCCGGCACCCAGCCGCTCTCGGCGCGCATGCCGCAACAGTCACCGGCAAACAGGCTGCGGCTGACCTCGGCCTGGCCGCGCCCAAGGGCACAGATCACGCCGAGGGCATTGAGGTAAGCGGTCATCGGCCGACTCCCAGCGGAGTAATGCGATAGCTCAACGGTTGGCCCGCCATGTTCACGCTGAACACCTCCGAGGACTGATAGACGATTTGCCAATGGCCCGGCAGCGTTCGCGTGAGGTCCATGGCCTGGGCCGAAGGATACAGCGCACGCACGTCATCCGCCGAGGCCAGGGCAAACAGCAGCGCGGCGAACAGTTCTCGCGCCTGGGGATTGGGCGGCAGCAAGCCATCGGCCTGCCATTGCCCGTCGATCAGCTTCTGCCGGGCCTGGGGAATGCCCAGCGGATCCATCATCGACCAACGAATCGCCGCGCCTTCACGCTGGATCACCAACAGCCAGTCCTGGCTGCGCTCGCCCTCCAGGCGTTGCACATGCAATTGCATCGGCAAGGCCAGCGCCGGGATTTTCTCGGGTAACGGCGCCTGGCTGGCGCACGCGCTGAGCAGCAACAGGCAGCCCATCAACAGCCAGCGCATCATGAGCTCGCGGCCTCTAACGGTTTGCGCGCCACACAGTTGACCAGGGTTTCCTCACGCTGACCCACCGGCGGCGCCTTGCGCAGGCCCCAGCGTTCCAGCAGGCCGAAATCGCTGGAACGGCTCCACCACAAATAGGGATACGAGACGTTCCGCGCGCCGAATTCAAAGCCTTGCTCGCGCAGCATCTGCAGATACTCCTCGGCGCTTTTCTGCACGTGCATCGGGTGGCGGAACAGCCAGCGGATTACCCAGGTGTCGATATAGGCTTCGGTGGACTCGGCAAACAGCAAATAGCCGCCCGGCTTGAGTACCCGATAAAACTCCTTGAGTGCGCGATGTTGCTCGACCAGGTGGTGAAAGGTCTGGTGGCAAAACACGATATCGACGCTGGCGTCGGCGACGTCGAGGGTGGCGCAGTCGCTGCCGATCAGCTCCACGGCCAGGCCCTGGCGAGCGGCTTCTTCGCGGCTCAGGGCCAGGCTGTGAGGGTCGGCATCCAGGCCGATCAAACGCGAGGGCGCGAAGACCTGCTGCAGCAAGTTGAAGGATTTGCCCTGGCCGCAGCCGGCGTCGAGCAACACCGGCGCCACCGGCAGCGGTTCGCTGAACAGGCTGCGCAGGTCGTTGATCGCTACGCGCAATACATGGTGCTGCCAGGTGTGGCTGCGCAGGAACCAGAAGCCGAACCGGGTTTCTTCGACGTAGTTCTTACTCAGGTAGTTTTTTTCAACGGCAGGGCTGGTCATACCGTCTCACTCGCGCAGATTTGCGACAGCATGCGCAGGCGCCGCTTGGGCTCGCTGACAAACGGATTGCGTTCATCCCAGGCGTAACCGGCGAGGATCGAACTGATCATGCGGCGAATATCCGGCGAACTGCCGGCGTGGAAAATCACATCCTGGAACGTCCCGGCGTACCAGCCCTCGACGTAGCAGCGGAAGGTGTCGACCCCGCGCTTCAACGGTTCGGCGAACTCGGTTTGCCAGTCCACCGTTTCGCCTTGCAGTTGGCGATGCAGCAAGCCGGCGGCCATGCTCGCCGAGCGCATGGCGATGGTCACGCCGGAAGAGAACACCGGGTCGAGAAATTCCGCCGCGTTGCCCAACAGCGCAAAGCCCGGACCGTGCAGGGTTTTGACGTTGGCCGAATAGCCGCCGATGCTGCGCGCCGGGGTGTCCCACACGGCGTTTTGCAGCACGCCGGACAGGCTCGGGGTTTGCTCGATAAACCCGCGCAGGCAGGCGTCGAGGTCGCCGTCGTGGCCGTCGAAGTGCTCCTTGGCCGCGACCACGCCCACCGAGCAACGACCGTTGCTGAACGGGATGGTCCAGAACCAGATATCGCGCTTCTCGGGATGGGTGGTCACCAGAATCTTGGTGCGGTCGAAGCCTGGGTGTTCGATGCGGTCTTCGACGTGGGTGAACACGGCCTGGCGCAGCGGGAAATTCGATGGGGCTTCAAGGTCCAGCAGGCGCGGCAACACGCGGCCATAGCCGCTGGCATCCAGCACGAATTTGGCCTTGAGGTGGTACTCGCTGCCATTCTCGCGGCGTACGTGCAGGTAACGACACTCGCCGGAAAAGTCCACGCCGACGATGCTTTCGCCGTAGCGGATTTCCACACCCTGCAGTGCCGCCTGATCGGCCAGCAGCTTGTCGAACTCGGCGCGCTGCACCTGGAAGGTCGTCGGCTTGCCGTTGCTGAAGGTGTCACCGAAATCGAACGCGCTGTAGCGCTCGCCCCAGGCGAACGCGGCACCGGTTTTCAGTTGAAAGCCGGCCGCCTGCACGGCGTCGAGCATGCCGGCTTCTTCGATAAAGTCGATGCAGTGCGACAGCAGGCTTTCGCCAATCGAGAAGCGCGGAAAATGCTGGCGCTCGATAACCAATACATCATGCCCTTTGCGCTTGAGCAGCGCGGCCGCGATGGCCCCGGACGGCCCGGCACCGATCACCACCACTTGGCGACGTTCCATTTCAACTGTGGGCACGAAGGCTCCTTGCCGCTTTGGCGATAATCACATTCATAAGGCGTGTTTCTGTTGCCCGGCCCAGGGCGCCAGCATAAAGCTGAATGCCAGGCCGAGGCTGACCGACAGGCCGAAATTGCTCACTGCCGGGGTACTGGAGACGGCCAGCAGGCCGAACGATAACCAAGTGGTCAGCGCGGCCAGTAAGGTTCCCAGCAGGCTCACGGCAGCACCGCCGATCTGCTCGCGCATCAGGATCGCATAATCGACGCTGATGGCCGTGACCAGCAGCAGGCCGAACAGGCTGAACAGGGTCAGCGGCTGCCCCAGCCAACCGAGGCTGGCCAGGCTGCACAGCGCCGCCAGCAGCGGCAGCGCGACGATGCGCAAGGCGCCGATGAAGCCGAAGGGCAGCATCAACAGCACCACGATCAGTACACAGGACAGCAACTTCAACTCGGCGGCGCTGATTTGGGTGTCGGCGAACACGCGGTTCAAGTCACCCAGGCGATCCACCAGTTGCACGCCGGGCAAGTCCACGGCCTGCACCCGCAGCAAGGCCGGGTTGTTCAAGCCTTGCAGGCTGACCATCGCCGCCACGCCGCCGTCTACCGGGCCCAGCCACAGCGTACGCCATGGCTCGGCCAGCGGGCCTTTGAGCGCGGCGTCGATGTCTTCGGTGGGCAGCGCCTGCAACTGCGCGACTTCGGCCTGCAGCGCGGCGGCGGGCACGCCGAGGTCCAGCAGCGGTTGCCAATGCTGCGCGAGTGTATCCAGCGCCGCGCGCAGTTGCTGTTGTTCGGCGGGCAGGTTGACCAGCTGATTCAGCGCCAGGTAACCCTGCAGCTTGTCCATATTCACCAGTTGATCCAGGCGCTGGCCGAGGGCGGCCTGGCGTTCGAGTAACTGCTGCTGAGTCTCGGCGCGCACCAGGAAGAACTGGCTGGTGGGCTGGAACCCGGTGATGCGCGCCACGGCCTGGGCCTCCTGCAACAATTGCGGCGGTGCGCCGATCCACTGGCGGATATCGTTTTTAGTGTTCAGCTGCCACAGGCCACCGGCGCAGAACAACAGCACCCACACCAGCAGCACCGAGCCTGGTACGCGCTTGATCAATGCAGCCCGCCACTGCCACAAGCGTTCGGCGATGCGCAGCGGCCATTGTGCCGGGCGCAGTTCCACACCGCTGAGCAGCGCGGGCAACAGGCACACGGCTGAGAGATAAGCACCGACCAGACCGGCTGCGGAGAACACCGCGATTTGTGTCAGCGCCGGGAACGGCGTCCAGGCCAGGGCCAGATAGCCGATGCAACTGGTGGCCAGGCTCAGGCTCAGCCCTGGCAGGGTCAGGCGTAATGCCGGCCAACTGCGCCAGGGTTGCAGGCTCCAGCTTTTGGACAGGTAGTGCAGCGGGTAATCCACCGCCACGCCGATCAGGCTCGAGCCCAGCACCAGGGTCATCACATGCATATGGCCGAACAGCGCCACACAGGCCACGGCGCCAAACAGCATGCCGACCACGACCGGCACGAACGCCAGCAGCACCCGCCAGCGCCGGAACGCCAGCAGCAGCAACAGCAGGATGCCCACGGTTGCGCCGCCGCCGACCCAGGTGATTTCCCGCGTGGCTTGCTGCTGCCCATTGGCCGCATAGAGCAAGCCGCTGGCGGCGAGCAGTTGCACACCTTGCTTGCCTGCCTCGGCGCGGCTGGCCTGGAGCAGATCGGCCACTTGCAGCGGCAGTTTCATATCGAACGCATTGCCGGTGGTGCGCGCCCGCAGCAGCACCCAGCTTTTGCCGTCGGCATCGGCGATCAGCGCGCCGCTGCCGATATCCAGCTGTACCGCCCCGTGTTGCGGCTGGCTGTTCTGGATGCGCCCGGTCAGGCCCAGCCAGTCGTCCTGGCTCGGCACCAGGCTGAAGCCGGTAAAGGGGTCGAACAGCGACTGCACACGCTGCTGGATAAAGGCCTCAGGCTGTTCGATCAGTTGCTCGCGGTCCTTGGCCGCAAGCATCGCCAGGCGGCCGCGCAGCAGCTGTTCGCGCAGCGCCGGCAAGTCGGCTTGCAGGTTCCATTGCACCTTTTCAAACAGGCCGCTGGCTTGCCAGCGCTCGGCCAGTTGCTGCGCCACGGCCAGCGCTCGTTGGCGGTCGGCGTGCCCCACCAGCACCAGCATCTCGCGGTTCAGCGGCTCCTGCATGCGCTGCTCGGCTTGCAGCTCCAAGGCGTCCGGCGTACTGCCGGGCACCAGTTCCATCAGGTTGGCCGACAGCGGCGCACCCTCGCGCCACTGCCAGCCGGCCAGGGCCAATACGGCCGCCAGCAGGGTCAGGAACAGGCGCGGCAGCAGGCGCTCACTGGGCAAAGTCATGTTGCTCGGCAATGCTCAATGGCTGGTCGGCGCTGCTGTCCTGCATGCGCAGCAGCGTGCTGTCGCCCTGGGTTTCCAGCAGCTCAATGGTATTGACTAGCTCGCCGCCGTCGATATTGATCTGGGTAAAGACCTGCTTGAGCAGCAGCGAACGCGGGATCAGCGTCAGCTTCCATTGCTGGGCTTGCCCTTGCAGTTGCAGTTCGAAGTCACGTTGCAAGCCACTGCTGTCGCCCTGCAGCACCGCAAGGAACAGGCGATTCTGCTCGGCGCCGGCGCTCTTGTTCGGCAGCAATTGCCAGCCGTTGGCGTCACGCCGGGCGATGCCCTGGGCGCTGATGCGGTAGTCCTGTTGCAGCGGGGTCTTCAACAGCCACAGCAAGCCGTGGTCCTTGGCGAGCACGAAGGTGCCTTTGCTGACCAGCGGCTGGGGCAGGGCGCGCAGGTGTTTTTCCTGGATGAAGTTGCCGTGGATCACGCGGGGTTTGGCTAGTTGATCGCTGAGCTGTTGCAGGTCGAAGGCGTGGGCGCTGAAGCTCAGCAACGCGGCGGCCACTGTAGGAGCGAGCTTGCTCGCGAAAAACCTGAGGGCCCTGCGGGGCGTCAGGTGCAGCGCGTTATCGTTGGCGATCTTCGCGAGCAAGCTCGCTCCTACAGGGGATCTCATTTCAAGGCCCTTTCTACGGCGTCGGTGAATATTTTGGGGGAAGCGAGTTGCATCTCGCGGCTGGCGATCTCTACCGCCACTTGCACGGTGCTGGCGCGGGTCAGGCGTTCGCCGCTGGCGAGGTCGGTGATCAGGTAATTCACCTTCAAGCGATTCTCCCACTCCACCAGGCTGGCGCGCACGTTGAGGGTTTGGTCGAAGGTCGCGCCGCGCACATAGCGCAGCTGCATGTCGATGATCGGCCAGGCGTAGCCGGCTTCGAGCATCGCGGTGTAGTTGTGGCCGATTTTGTCCAGCAGCGCGCAGCGCGCCACTTCCAGGTATTTCACGTAATGCCCGTGCCACACCACGTTCATCGAGTCGATATCGAAAAACGGCACGAGGATTTCAGTGTCGCTGTGCAATACGCCGGGACTACGCATGCAGCCTCCAGTGTTGCGCGGCAATACGTTGCAGGCACAGGCGCAGTTCGCCTTCCAGGGCGCGGTCTTCAATGACCGGCGGGAAATCCTTGGCCAGCGCTTCATGCATCGCCGCCAGCGCCGGTGGCAACGGCCGGGCATCGTCGGCCTGGGCGCGAAGCCATACCCCTTGGTTGGCGGCGAGCAAGGTGGCGGCGGCAACCTGCTCGGTCAACTCCAGTACGCGGATCGCATCGCGGGCGGCGATGGTGCCCATGCTCACTTTGTCCTGGTTATGGCACTCGGTAGAGCGCGAAAACACGCTGGCCGGCATGGTGTTTTTCAGCGCTTCGGCGGTCCAGGCGCTGGTGCCGATCTGCACGGCCTTGAAGCCATGGTTGATCATCGCGCGGTCGGCCGGCGCGCCCGACAGGTTGCTCGGCAGGCCGTGGTTGTAACGCACGTCCACCAGCAGCGCCAGTTGGCGGTCGAGCAGGTCGGCGACGTTGGCCACCAGGGTTTTGAGGCTGTCCATGGCAAAAGCGATGTGCCCGCCGTAGAAGTGCCCGCCGTGCAGCACGCGTTCGGCTTCGGCATCGATGATCGGGTTGTCATTGGCGCTGTTCAGCTCGATTTCGATAAACGAGCGCAACCAATTCAGGCTGTCGGCCAGCACGCCGAGCACATGGGGCGCGCAGCGCAGCGAATAGCGGTCCTGCAGGCGGTGCAGCGGTGCAGTCGGTGCATCGATAGCCAGGTCCTGGCGCAGCCAGGCGGCAACTTGCATCTGCCCGGGGTGGGGCTTGGCGGCGAACAGGCGTTCGTCGAAGTGTTCCGGGTTGCCTTGCAGCGCCACCACATTGAGCGCGGTGATGCGCGTGGCCAGGTGCAGCAGGTAGTCGGCGCGGGCGAAGGCCAGGCAGGCAATGCCCGTCATCACCGCAGTGCCGTTCATCAATGCCAAGGCTTCCTTGGGCCGCAGTACCAGCGGCTGCCAACCCAGTTCGCGGTGCACGTCGGCGGCTTGGCGCCGTTCGCCACGAAACAGTACTTCACGCTCGCCGGACAAGGTCGCCGCCACATACGACAGCGGCGTCAGGTCGCCGCTGGCGCCCACCGAGCCTTCTTCTGGAATCAGCGGCAGCACATCGTGTTCGAGGAACCCCTGCAGGCGCTCCAGCAATTCCACACGCACGCCGGACACGCCGTGGCACAGCGACTGCAAGCGCGCCGCCAGCACGGCGCGGGTGGCTTGGGCGTCGAGCAATTTGCCCAGGCCGCAACCGTGGAAGGTGTAGAGATGACGCGGCAGCGCTTCGACATGGTGCAACGGCACCGCGACCACGCACGAGTCGCCGTAGCCGGTGGTCACGCCGTAGATCACGCCTTCCTTGTCCAGCAGCGAGTCAAGAAACTGCGCGCCCTTGGCGATGCGCTGGCGATACGCGGCATCGTTCTGCAAGCAGGTAGGCACCTGACGGTTGGCCAGGGCCAGTACGTCTTCGATGCGCAGGGGGCGTTCGCCAAAGGTGATCGGCTCAAGAGGCGTCGTCATCGGTCTTCCAGAAAGGGTAAAAGTTGAACCACTGTTGAGGCGCCTGCAGGCAGAACTCACCCAGGCGCGTGGCGTAGCGGGCGGTCCACAGGGCGATGACCTGCTCGCGGGTGCTGCGCTTCCATTCAATCGATTGCGCGAAGGGCTCGATGGTCAGGCGATAGCGGCCCTGGTGCTTGAGGCACATCAGCAGGTTGACCGGGCATTTGAGCAGGCCGGCCAGCAGCCACGGACCTTGGGGGAACGCGGCTGCATGCCCGAGGAAATCCACGCACACCGTGCGCCCGCCGTGCAGCGGGATGCGATCGCCGGCAATCGCCAGCCATTCGCCGTCGTCCAGGCGCTGGCTGAGCAGCAGCATGGTGGCCGGGTCCAGCTCGCTGACCTGGATCAGGCGCAAGTGGGTCGCGCCCGCTTCGCCCAGCAGGCGATTGAAACGCTCGGCATGCTTGGTGTGCACCAGCACATTCATGGTCACGCGTTCGCCGATTTCCGCCAGGGCGCGGCACACTTCCAGGTTGCCCAGGTGCGCGCCCACCAGCATCTGCCCGCGCTCGCCCCGCAATTGGCCGCGTAATTGCGCCGGGTCGTTGATGTCGATCTGTTCCAGGCGCAGCTTGCCGTTCCACACGTCCAGCTTGTCGAGCAGTGAGTCGGCGAAGGCCATGAACTGGGCAAAGACCGTCCTGTGGCTCGGCAGCAGGTCATCACGCCCGCTCCACTGCGCCAGGCGCTGCTGGTAGTGCCAGGCGCTCTGGCGCGCGGTGCGGCCGAACAGGAAAAAGTACAACACAATGCTGTAGAGCAACGGGCTCAACAGGCGGCGGCCGAGGACTTTTGCCGCGACCGCCGTGAGTTTCATCAACCAGAAGCTGCCGCGCTCCTCGCGGTCGGCCCAGTGTTTACCGCTGTCGCTCATGCCTGCCACCGGCGCCACAGGATGGCCGGCGCGCGCACCAGCATGCCGAAGAACAGCCGCGTGTGCATGGCGCTGATGCGCAGGTTGTCGCGGAACAGGCGGAAGTGCGACAGGCCGTCGGCGGGGTAATGCACCTGGGTCGGCAGCCAGCGCATGGGCTGGTTGCGCCAGGCCAGGCGCACGAGGATGTCCGAGTCGAAATCCATGTGCGTGCCAATGTAGGCCGAGTCCATCAGCGCCAGCGTGGGGGCCAGCGGGTACACGCGAAAGCCGCACATCGAGTCGCGAATCTGCAGCGACAGGGTGTTGATCCACACCCACACGTGGGTCAGGTAGCGTGCGTAGAGGCGGCCTTTGGGCACGCTGTCGTCG
Source organism: Pseudomonas sp. R2-7-07 (assembly GCF_003852355.1). Lineage (NCBI taxonomy): Bacteria > Pseudomonadati > Pseudomonadota > Gammaproteobacteria > Pseudomonadales > Pseudomonadaceae > Pseudomonas > Pseudomonas sp. R2-7-07. The sequence goes on from NZ_CP027759.1 coordinate 542,405, forward strand.
TATTCGGGGTAGCCGCAGATGACGGCGTCGGGGTGCCGGCGCGACGTGTCGATGAAAGTCTCGACTTCGCGCAGGTCATGCTGGCCGTCGGCATCCACCTGCAGGGCATGGGTGTACCCCAGCCGCGCGGCTTCGCGAAAGCCCGCCATGACCGCGCCGCCCTTGCCCTGGTTGCGGGGCAGCGTCAGCAGGGTGACATGTTCCAGCGTCGCCAACTGGGCCAGCACCGCCGCGCAGGCCGCGCTGCTGCCGTCGTCCACCAGCAGGCAGGGCAGGCCGCTGTCCAGCAGGCTGTGGACCACGGCGGGCACGGCGGCTTCGTGGTTGTAGACCGGGATCAGGGCGCAGGGGTTATGCATGGTGGACCTTCTCAAGGTTGTCGCTCATCTTGTGGCGAGGGAGCTTGCTCCCGCTGGGCTGCGAAGCAGCCCCAATGCAGGCGAACGAATTCATCCTGGCAAATGGCGGTGCCTGAGTCGGGAGTGCTGCGCACTCCAGCGGGAGCAAGCTCCCTCGCCACAAAAGCCTATTCACTTGGCAGGCTCCAGCACTATCCGCCCACTGGAGCAGGCGGCGGCGCCATTGCGGTAGGCGAAGTACAACTTGCTGCGTTCGCGGTCAAAGCGCAGGTGCAATTCGATGTGATCGCCGGGGCGCACCAGTTGCTGGAACTTGAGCACTTCCATACCCGCGAACGTCGTCGGCAGGTCGAGCAATTGCTGGCCCAGGTTGAAGGCCCATTCCACCTGCACCACACCGGGCAGAACCGGCGTCACCGGGAAATGCCCGCTGAAATAGGCCAGGTCCGGCGGAACGCTCAGTTGCAACGTCCACTCGCCGTCGGTTTCGACCTGCGCCAGCACCTCCGGCGCCTTGGGGCGCGGCGCCAGCAACAGCGCCTCGGTATCGGCCTGGGGCAGCTTGCCCTGGCTGTTGAGCGGCAGGTGGCGCAGCAAACGCCAGCGGCGCGGCAAGGCCAGGGCTTCGCAATGCTGGCTCAGGTGCTGGCGCAGGGTTTGGGTCACCGTGCGCCGGCCCTGGTTGCGCAGGGCATGCAGGCCCTCGGCGCTCATCACCACCAGGGCGCCGAGTGAGGCGCGGTTTTCCTGCACCACGCCCAGGCGGGTGTCGGCGACCCATGGATGGTTCATCAAGGCCTGTTCGAGCATCGGCAAGGCGATGCGTTTTTCTTCCAGCTTGACGATGCGGTCCAGGCGCCCGAGCAGTTCGAAGCGGCCATCGGCATGGATGCGCGCGGCGTCGGCGGTCTGTTCGATATGCCCTTCGGGCAAGTAAGGCGAGGCAATGCGCAGGGCACCGTCGGCATCCTGGCTCAGCTGTACGTCGGTAAACGGCTGCCACGGCTGGGCACCCTGGCGCCAGGCGATACCGCCGGTTTCCGAGCTGCCGAGGATTTCCGTCGGCCATTGCTGCAAGCGGTCGTAGAGGCTGGCGGCGGCGTCGACAGGTAAGGCACCGCCGGAGGAAAACACCCGGGAGACCTGGCTCAGCGCCGGCCAGTCGAGGTTATCGCCCATGCGCTTGAGCAATGCCGGGCTGGCCACCCAGGCGAAGTGCGGATGCTCGCGACTGGCACGCTGCATGTCTTCCGGGAATGCCAGCTGCCTGCGCCCAAAGGGGCGCCCGGCGCACAGCGGCCACAGCACACGGAACAGCAAGCCGTAGATATGTTGGGTGGCGACGCTGCCGATGATGCAGGCGTCTTTCAGGTCGGCGCCCCACAGCGCTTCCAGCGCCTGGACCTCATTGGCCAGCTGGCGCAGGGACTTGTCGATGCGTTTGGGTTCACCGCTGGAGCCGGAGGTGCACAGGCTCAGTTGGCAGCTATCCAGGTCGAGTGCGGCTGGGCTCAGTGGCGTGTGATACAGCGCTTGCAGGTCCGACGCCTGCGTCAGCCAGGCATCCACGGCGGCGGCCCAGCGTTGGCGGGTCTGGGGTTGCAGGTCGGCCGGCAGCAGCACGCTGACCCCGGCACGCCAGGCGCCGAGCAGGGCAATCGCCAGCACGCCCGCGTCTTCCAGGTGCACCGCCAGGCGCTGTATGCCACGCGCCTGCAGGCCTGCCGCCAGGCGCAGGGATTGCTCCACCAGTTGAGCATGATTCAGCGCAGGCTCAATAGTGACCTGGCGGTGTTCCTGCGGCTCGAGCAGCAGATGCTCAAGTTTCAAACCTTTCATACGCGGCCTCGAACCCTTTGTCGTACCAGCCATTCCACGGCAAACAACAGCCCCATCAGCCCGTAGGCGATCAAGCCGTTGTACAACGTCCACCAGCTCAGCGGCGCCCACAGGGTGAGGGCGGCGGCGAGCAGGCCATTACCCAGGAAAAACACACTCCACACGACGGTGACCCGGCGCGTATACACAATCGCGTGCGGCGGCAACTGCGGGTCGCTCATGCGCGCCAGGCGTTCGACCATCGGCGGCCCGTATTTAAGGCTCAGGCCGAACAGTGCCAGCATGAACGCGCTGACCAGGCTGGGGTACCAACGCAGCCACTGCGGGTTATCGAACCAGGCCAGCGCCAGGCAAAACACAATCACCACCACCGCCATCCAGCGACTGCCGGGGCGGCGTGCAGCGGTGAGCGCGCGCAGCAGCCACAGGCTGCCCAGCAGCAGGCCGAATTGCCATGGCGCAAAATGCTCGGTGCCGTAATACACCGCAAAGGGGTACAGCAGCCCCGCCAGCAGCAGGCCGAGGCCGATCAGCCGGCTCATGCGGCGGGCTGGACCAGACGGTACACCGCCTCAACCACGTCATTCACGGTGCGCACCGCCTTGAATTCTTCGGCGGCGATCTTCTTGCCGGTCTGGCGCTTGATATGGTCGATCAGGTCCACCGCGTCGATGCTGTCGATTTCCAGGTCCTGGTACAGGTTGGCATCGAGGGTGACGCGTTCAGGTTCCAGTTCAAACAGTTCCACCAAGGCGTCGCGCAGGGTGTTGAAAATATCGTCACGAGTTTGCATGGTCCGGTCTCAAGCTGCCTGTCTGGCCGTGACGAATGCCGCAAGGCTGGCCACGTTGGTGAAGTGATTGCGCGTGTCCTTGGCGTCGGCGTCGATCTTGATGCCGTACGTTTTCTGGATGGCCAGGCCCAGTTCCAGGGCGTCGACCGAATCCAGGCCCAGGCCTTCGCCGAACAGCGTCTGGTCGCTGCCGATGTCGTCGGCACTGATGTCCTCCAGGCCCAGGGCCTCGATGATCAGCGTCTTTATGTCGTGCTCAAGGCTAAGGCGGTGTTGGTCGCTCATCTTCGGCGAGCTCCTTAATGAAATAGTGATGCAGGTAATCGTTGAGCTTGCGTGACGCCTGGGGCGCGGGGCCCAGTGCGGCGAACGCCTGTGGTTCTATATCGGCACCCACGCGCAAACTGAAGTGGAATCGGCATCTGGGAATGCGATACCAGGGCTCGGCCTTGGTCAGGGTGGTGGGGCTGACCTTGATCACCACTGGGGTGATGATTGTCGCACCCCGCAGCGCAATGGCCGCGCCGCCGCGATGAAAGGCAGGTGGCGCACCGGGTGTGGTGCGGGTGCCCTCGGGAAAGATGATCAGGGTCTGGCCTGCGCGCAGGGCGTCGGCCGCCGCGTCCAGCATGTCGGCGCTGCCGTCGTTGCTGATATAGCCGGCGTCGCGCACCGGGCCGCGGGTGAACGGGTTCTGAAACAGGCTCTGCTTGACCACGCAATTGGTCTGGCGCATCAGGCCGATCAGGAACACGACGTCAATCAGCGACGGGTGGTTGGCGACGATCATCTGGCCGGGGCGGCCGAGTTTGTCCGTACCCTCGACGCTGTAGGTGAGGATGCCCAGAAACTTCATCATCCGGATAAAAAACCAGAACAGGCAACTGATGGTGTGACGTGCGCGTCGTTGATGCTGCCTGGCGTCGCCCGGCAGGCAACTGAGCAGCGGGAATACCAGCAGGCGCAGGCACAGCCCGCCGACACCGAACATAAAGAAGCTGGTGGCGGTGGCGAACAGGCGCCAGTAATAGGCCTGCCGTGGTTTGTCGGTCAGGATTTGCGTCGCCAGTTCCATACTCGGTTCTTCCAGGCATGTTGGCAGGCGCCCTGTTCGGTCAGCAGGGTGCGCAGCAGGTTCAGGGCGTGGGGCCACTGGGTTTGAGTGAGTTGGACCGCGCTGCTGTTTAGTTCCAGTTGCCACTCGTCGCCGGGCGTGAGCAAAAGACCGAGGGCGTAGGGGAAGGGCACGTCGGCGATCCAGCTGGCATACGCCTCGGGCGGTTGTTCCTCGGCAATCACCAGCAATACCGCCGGGGCGCCTTCGTTGAGCAACGCGGCGGCTTCGAGCAGGCCGTGTTCGAGGCCATCGCCGGCGGCGGCGAGGGCGGTCATTTCGCTGGTTTCATTGCGCAGGATCGACCACAGGCCAATCACCGCATTGTGCACCGACAGGCTGAACTGGGTCGGCGACAGCGGCTGTTCGTTGGCCAGGTCACTGAGGATGTCGAGGGTGCGCGGGGTCTCGCCGTGGCGCGAAACAAACACCAGCGGCAGCGCTTCACGGCCTTCGGCCAGCGGCCAGCCCACACTGAATGCCATGCGCGCCAGACGGCTCAAGCGCCGGCGCTGCATGGCTGGCAAAAATGACACATCCGGAGAGGCATCGCTGGCGGGCAGCAACACCGGGTCCCGGCACCAGGCCAGCCAGTCGTCCGCACGCTCCAGGCCAGGGGCCCAGGCGCGCCATTGGGCGATGTTGAAGTTGATCACTGAGAAGTTATCCCGCCCCTGCGGGCTTCCATGTGCGGCCAATGGCCCCGGATTCCGGGACAGAGGGCAATGGCCGAATGGCGCGCATTATCCCGGTGCCGTGGGCTTCTAGCAAATATTGGTAAAAATTTGTTCACGACGGATCACAAATAAATTGGACGGATTCACAAATTGTGCGCGATAGAGGGCCGAACTGGATTGTCGGAGCGTTCCCATTCATTTGTGGGCCAGACACAGCGTATGGATGAACGAGGTAGCTAACCGGCGCTTTTGCGCTCTACACTCGGTCATTCATTGATACACGGAGGTTTTCCCATGCGGCGCGTGGTGTTCAATCAGAAAGGCGGCGTGGGCAAGTCCAGCATCGCCTGCAACCTGGCGGCGGTCAGCGCCAGCGAAGGTTATCGAACCCTGTTGGTGTACCTCGATGCACAGGCCAACTCCACCCAGTACCTCACCGGGCTGACTGGCGACGATATCCCCATGGGGATCGCCGACTTTTTCAAGCAAACCCTGTCTTCCGGGCCATTTTCGAAGAAAAACAAGGTGGATATCTACGAAACGCCGTTCGACAACCTGCACGTCATCACGGCCACTCCGGAACTGGCAGACCTGCAGCCCAAGCTTGAGGCCAAGCACAAGATCAACAAGCTGCGAAAGCTGTTGGACGAGCTGAGCGAGGATTACGACCGCATTTACCTGGATACGCCGCCAGCGTTGAATTTCTATGCGGTGTCGGCGCTGATTGCCGCTGATCGTGTGCTGATTCCCTTTGATTGCGACAGCTTCTCGCGCCAGGCCTTGTATGGCCTGTTGGCTGAAATCGAAGAATTGAAGGAAGACCACAACGAAGGCCTGGAAGTCGAAGGCATTGTGGTCAACCAGTTCCAGGCCCGGGCGAGCCTGCCGCAGCAGATCCTCAATGAACTGATTGCCGAAGGCTTGCCGGTATTGCCGGTGTACCTGGCCAGCTCCGTGCGCATGCGCGAGTCGCACCAGGAGAGCAAGCCGCTGATCCATCTGGACCCACGGCATAAGCTGACGCTGCAGTTTGTGGAACTGCATAACCTGCTGGAAAGCGCCTGATCTTAAGGGCTGCATAGACCCAATGTGGGAGGGGGCTTGCTCCCGATAGCGGTGTGTCAGGCACTTAAGTGTCACTGACCCACCGCTATCGGGAGCAAGCCCCCTCCCACATTTTGGATAGCGATCGAGCAGGGGTATTTGGATTTTTCCCACATGGTCTGTAGGAAGGGTCTGGCGCAAGGGATTGGGTCTTGTGTCGTTGCCTACAGCTACGCCAGAATCCGCCGGCTTGTGCGTCTGGATGGGCATCTCTAAGGTTTGCCGGTCGCTGAATGTTCAGTGATCGGGTTTAGTAGCCCGTGGTGAGACGTACGGTAAATCGTCGGTCAGGACTCTCCTGAATTTGATGGTGGCTGTACGGAGGGCGCTTTCGGGCGCGCCGGTTGAGTCTCCCCGGTCTACTAACCTGCGTACAGCTGCCACCCTCCGTTTAGTAGCGGGTTGGTTGCGGCTTCTACCCGGAGACGATTCATGGTTAACCTCTATACCGTTACACCCAACCTGCCCACCGAAACCCTCGTGCTCAACAGCTACGAAACCTTCGCCTCAGTCCGCACCTTATTGCTCAATCTATCCAACGACCTCACCGGCGAACACCGCGATGTGGCCTTGGCTATCCATCAATTGAGTGAGCTTGGCGTCATGCTGGTCAGCCAAATGATGGACCGCCAAGCCCCACTGGTCCAAGGCTGAAACGCGGTCAAAATGTGGGAGGGGGCTTGCTCCTGATGGCAGAGTGTCAGGCACTTAAGTGTCACTGACCCACCGCTATCGGGAGCAAGCCCCCTCCCACACTGTCCTGTGGTGCTTTCCTGATCGGGTTAAACGCCCTGACTACGCAACCAACTCATCAATTGCGGCAACGGAAACGCCCCACTCTGGCGTGCTACTTCGCGGCCATTCTTGAACAGAATCAAACTGGGAATCGAGCGAATCCCCAACTGCGCCGACAACTGCTGATTGGCCTCGCTGTCCAGCTTGGCCAGCCGGCACTTGCCTTCCAGCTGACCGGCGGCCTGTTCAAATACCGGCGCAAACGACTTGCACGGCCCGCACCAATCCGCCCACACATCCACCAGCAACGGCAGGTCACCCTTGATCTGGCTGGCGTAGTCGCCTTGTTTCAATTCAAAGGGTTTGCGCAACAACACAGGCTGCTTGCAGCGCCCACATTTCGGCGCATCACCCAGGCGTTCGCCGGGGATGCGGTTGAGGCCGTTGCAATGTGGGCAAGGGATTACGAGAGGTTCGGACATCGGAGGCTCCTGGGGACTGGCCAATAGGTTGTATGTGGTGCTGGAGCGGAGATTTATCAAGGCTGGGTGCAGCGTCTCATTCGCTCACAGTTTTACCCGCGCTGCGGTGAATCGTCTGTCTAGGCTTCCTGGTGTGCGCCACCGGTCTGTTTGCGGCTATAGCAAATTGCGATAGTTCGAATTCAGGTTTAACCTCCATAGCAAGATGCGATAAGGACGTTGCATGCGAGTCATCAGTGAAAGCAGGATCTGGGAAGCAAAGGGAAAATGGCCGCGCTCGGCAACAGCGTTGGATCAGTGGTATCGCGTGATCAAACGCAACGCCCCCAAGGACTTCGCCGCAATGAAAACCATGTTTCCTGCCACGGACAAGGTAGGTGAATTTCATGTGTTTGATATTGGCGGTAACAAGCTGAGGTTGATTGCGTCGGTGCAGTATCGAATGCAGCGCGTTTACATCAAGCACCTGCTTGACCATCGCGATTATGAGAAGGACAAATGGAAGGAAAAAATCAGATGAGCGCACTTATGCGAGTGGCGGCAGAGCACTGGCAGTTCGTTTCGCCTGTGCTGCGCAAGCCGGAAAACGAGGCAGACTACGACGCACTGGTGTGCGGTTTGGATGAACTATTGAGCCTGGTGGGTGAAGATGAGGACAGCCCGCTGATGAGCCTGGTCGACATTCTGAGCGACTGGATCGAAGCTTATGATCGTGAGCATCGTCCAATGCCCGTCGCCAGCGGCGTCGATGTGCTGCGCTACATGATGCGCGAGCACGATCTCACCCAGAGCGACCTTCCGGGCGTTGGCGCGCAATCAGTCGTCTCGGAAATATTGAGCGGGAAACGCCAGCTCAACGTCCGCCAGATTCGTTGGCTGGCCGAGCGTTTCGGGGTGTCTGTGGAGACCTTTATCTAAGAGGTCAAGACGAACAACTAATCTCCAAATGCTTGCCCCAATCCGGCGGCCGTTGTGCGTACTGCTCCATCCCCGCTTGTTCTTCAAACGGCTTGGTCAGCACCTCATGCAGCCGTCGCACTTCGCTGTAATCGCCTGACTCGGCAGCGGCGATGGCGTTTTGGGCGAGGTAGTTGCGCAGGATGTACAGCGGGTTCACGGCATGCATGCGTTCACGGCGCTGTGCCTCGCTGTCGTCCCCGTCCCGGGCAACACGGGCCTTGTACAGGTCGGCCCAGGCATCGAAACCGGCCAGGTCGACAAAGTCATCGCGTAGCCGCGTGACTGCCAAGGCTGCCGACTCATCGCCAAGACGTCGGAAAAACAGCGTGTAGTCCACGCCGCTGTTCTGCATCAGCTTGAGCAAGCGTTCCACCAGCTGCTGGTCGTCGTCTTCGGCGGTCGTCAGCCCCAGCCGGCGACGCATCAGGTCCAGGTAGTGCGCTTGATACAGCGGCAGGTACAGGCCAAGGGCTTCTTTGAGGGCGTCAACGCTGATAAACGGCGTCAGCGCCTGGGCCAGCGCGCTGAGGTTCCACTGCCCGATCGGCACCTGATTGCTGAAGGAATAACGCCCCTCATGATCGGAATGGTTGCAGATGAAGTGCGCATCGAAGTCATCCAGAAACGCAAACGGCCCGAAGTCGAAGGTGATGCCCAGGATCGACATATTGTCGGTGTTCATCACGCCATGGCAGAAGCCATACGCCTGCCATTTGGCGATCATCTCGGCATTGCGTTCGACGATTTCACGGAACATCGCCAGGTAAGGCTCCGGCTGCTCGCGGCACTCGGGGAAGTGCAGGTTCAATACGTGTTCAGCCAGCTCGGCCTGCTGTTCGGGCTGCTTGGTGTAATAGAAATATTCGAAATGCCCGAAGCGGATATGGCTGGGCGCCAGGCGCAACACCATCGCCCCGCGTTCCTGTTTTTCACGCCATACCGGTGTACTGGAGCCGATCACGCACAAGGCGCGACTGCTGGGGATGCCCAATGCATGGAGGGCTTCGGAGGCGAGGAACTCACGGATCGAGGAGCGCAATACCGCACGCCCGTCGCCCATCCGCGAGTAGGGCGTCATGCCGGCGCCCTTGAGGTGCAGGTCCCAATGCTCGCCGGCCTGGTTATACACCTCGCCCAGCAGCAACCCTCGGCCATCGCCCAGTTGCGGGGTGTAGCCGCCGAACTGGTGCCCGGAATAGACCATCGCCCGCGGTTCAGCTTCGGCCCACAGCTTGTGGCCGCCGAACAGTTCGGCAAACACGGGCGTTTCGGCCGTGGCCGGGTCGAGATCGAGCAGGGCCATGGCGGCGTTGCTCGCCACCACCAGGCGCGGCTCGTCCAGGGGCTCGGGCAGCACATGGGTTGAGAACGCATCGCCCAGGCGTGCGAAGCGGTTGTCGAAGGTCAGTTCGTCGAGGGCTTTCACCGGCCATCTCCAGCAGGATGCCCCCAGCGTTTTGCTGGGGGTAATTCGTTAGTCGAGTTTGCTCGGCGGTGGTTCAGGCGCGTCTGCGACCTTTCCGGCGGGCGGCTCGGGGGTGTCCTGCTCGGGCGCGACGATGGTCTTGCGCTCGTCTTCCACCGGGACCAGTTTGTATTCCTGGCCTTGCATGTTTTTCAGGTACACCTCCATCTGTCGGAACGAGATGTTGATGTGCTGTTTCTTGAACTCACGGTTGATAAAGCGGTTGACCTCGTCCAGCACAGGGTTGCGGTCGCCCAGGTCGCGCACATGCATGCGCAGCTCGTGGTCGAGGGTGCTTTCGCCGAAGTTGAGGAAATACACGTGGGGCTCGGGCTCTTTCAGTACCCGTGGGTTTTCCTTGGCGGCCTTGAGTAACAATTCCTTCACCAGATCCAGGTCGGAGCCGTAGTCCACGCCCAGTTTCAAGGTGACCCGAGTGATGGTGTCGGTCAACGACCAGTTGATCAGTTGCCCGGTAATGAAGGTCTTGTTCGGGACAATGATGTCCTTGTTGTCGAAATCGGTGATGGTGGTGGCGCGAATGCGGATCTTGCTCACCGTGCCCGACAGGTTGCCGATGGTGATGGTGTCGCCGATGCGCACGGGGCGTTCGAACAGGATCATGATGCCGGAGATGAAGTTGGCGAAGATTTCCTGCATGCCGAAGCCCAGGCCGACCGACAGCGCGGCCACCAACCATTGCAACTTGTCCCAGCTCACGCCCAGGGTGGACAAGGTGGAGACAAAACCTACGCCGGCAATCACATAGGACAGCAGCGTCGTGGTGGCATAGGCGCTGCCTTGTGCGAGCTCCAATTTGGACAGCACCAATACTTCGAGTAGACCGGGCAGGTTGCGTGCCAGGGCGAAGGTGATACCGATGATGATCAGCGCGCCGAGCATGTCGCCGATGCTGATCGGCACCATGCTGATATTCGAGCCGGTGCCGCTGGTGTATTCGTACAGCGTGACGTTATCGAGGTAGGAAAATACCGAGATCAGGTCCGACCAGACCCAGTACAGGGCTGCGATAAAGCCCCCGAGCAAGGCCAGGCGGATCAGGCGCAAGGATTGCTCGTTGACCTTTTCGATGTCCAGGGTGGGCTCTTCCACCACCGCTTCGCCTTCACCGGCTTCCTTGGCGGCCTGGCGTTTGGCCAGGGCGCGCGCATAGGCCAGGCGTCGGGCGGCAACGCTCAGCCAGCGCACGAAGGTGGCTTCGATTACCAGCCAGAACATCAGCAGGTACAGGGTGTTGATCAAGCGGTCGCTGAGTTTCAGTGCGGTGTAGTAGTAGCCAAAGCACACGGCAATAAACAATGCGACGGGCAGGGCGGTGAAGACCAGCCCGATCGTCTTGCGAAACAGCGAGGCTTTTTCATGGGTGGGGCTGTTCAGCAGCAGGCGACTGAGCAACCACGCCATCAAGGCATAGCAGGTGAGGACCACGGCGATGCCCAGCACATCTTCGGCAAGCGCCGCCGGTTGGTGCTCGGCGATGGCGACCACGGCCACCAGGGCCAGTACCACCAGCCCGAGCTTGCGTACCCAGCCTTGCAGGAATTCGACCTGGGGTTTTTCCCAGCGAAAGTGCAACTCGGCCACGCCGCCGGGCGCCAGGATGCGGTAAGCGGTGTAGAACACCAGCCACGCCTGGGCGATCTGCAACAAAGCCGAGCCCAGGTTGGCGTTTTGCCCACGGGCGTCGATCTGCAACGCATAGCCGCACAGCGCCAGGCCCAGGGACACCGGCATCGCCAGCAGGATATTGATCAGGATCGCCTGCGGCGTGTGCCACTGGCTGTCGCGCTTGAAGTGACCGATGTCCAGGTGAACTTTGTTGAGGCGCTGATACAGCGCCTTGCGCCGCCACAGCAGCGCGCCGATCAACAGCAGCAGTGGCAGGAACAGCCACGGGCGCTGGGTCAGGCCGTCATACAGTTCGCTGACGCTGGAGGCCCAGGGCAGGGTGGTGATTTGCTTGCTCAGGTGCGCCGGTACGGTTTCCAGCCACTCGGTGTCCAGCGGCTTGTTACTCGGGATCCAGAACATCTGTTCATCGAGCGTGGCGCGCAGGGTGGTGGCGGTGCTCAGCAGTTGTTTCTGGTTCAGTTGCAGGGTGATGGATTCGTTGAGCAGCGCGCTCAGTTCACGGCTCAGGCGCTCCAGCAGGTCGCTGCGGGTAATTGCCAGTTCCAGCAGGGTGCGACGCAATTGCGGGGTGACCTCGTCCGGCGGCTGGTTGGCCAGCAGGTTATCCACATACGCGCTGGGCGAGCTGATCAGCTCGCGCTGCTGGTTGACCTCGAACTGGTACAGGCGAATGTTGGCGATGTCGTCGGCCAGGTCACGGTCGACAGTCAAGCGTGGCAGCGCCTGTTTCTGCTTGTAGAGGATCTTGGACAGCAGCAGGCTGCCCTTGAGCACGTTGATCTGCTCGTCCAGCGCCGAATCGCTTTGGGTGACGGTGTCCAGTTGCTGCTTGGTCTGCAGGTTTTTCTGGGTCAGGTCGTTGAGGCGGTCGGTGCTCTTGAGCAAGTAGTCGGAGAGCTTCAGGTTGGCCGCGCTTTCCGTGGCCAGCAGGCTGCTGCCGCCGGCTTTCTGCGCTTCGATGGACTGTTGGGTCACCGTCTGCTGGGACTGGGCCAGGCGTTTCTGGTTGATCAGGGTTTGCAGGTCCTGGATTTCCTGCTCCAGGCGCGCGGTTTTTTCCTGGATCAGGTCGTGCTGGCTGTTGCCCAGGTCTTGCAACTGGCTGTTGCCGGCCAGTTCCTGGCGGCGCAGGGGGATCAGCGCATTCAGGGCGGCGAGTTCGGCGTTGAGCTGGTTGCGCTGGTCGGCGCTGAGGGCTTTGCCGTTGTCTTTGCCGGTCTTGAGGGTCGCATTGATCTGCTGGATGCGCGTCTGGCTGCTGCTGATCTCGGTCTGGGCGCGCTCGGGGCGGGTTTGGGCGGCGATGGTCAGGCTATTGGCGTCGGCCAGCTCTTTTTGCAAATCACCTTGCTGGGTGGTGCGTTGCACCAGCAATTGTTCAAGCTGCGGCACGGGCAGGCTGGCGTAGCGTTGGGCCACCGGGATGATTTTGGTGGCCTTGAGCCGAGTCAGCTCGCGCTGGTTGTCCGTCGTCTGGCGCGGGGCATCTTCCAGCTGGCGCTTCAGGTCTGCCAGGCGCTGCTCGTATTCCTGCTTGTTAGCCAGGTAAGTCAGGGTCTGTTGCAGGATGCCCTGCAACGCCTTCATGTCGGCGTCGGGCAGCTTGCGGTCGGGCAGTTTGTCCAGGGTTTGCTGGACGGCGTCGGCGCTGGGTGGGTCGGCCGCGTGAACGGTGCCGACACAAAGAGTCAGGCCCAGCAGGGCAGTGGCGAGAAAAGTGCGCAGGGTTGGCATAGAGACCGGTCGAGCTAGATGAAGAATCGGGGCGTTGTGGCCCCGCAGTTTAGAGGAAGAGACCGGGGCCCGGGCGACTTCCTTCGGGGAATCTGACGCCGACTTTGCCAATCTTGTTCCCGTCCATGACCGCGACGGTCCAGATGGTGTTGTTCCATTCCACCTGGTCGCCCACCACCGGCGCGCCGCCGACTTTCTGGGTGATGAAGCGGCTCAACGGCATGTCCGGGTCGATACCCTCGAGCTTGAGCCCGTACAAGGCCGACACCGCGCCGAGCTGGGCGTCGCCTTCGAGTACGAAGTCGCCGAAGAAGCGCAGGTCGAGGCCGCGTTGTGGGGCCTGGCTGAACAGTTTGCCCAGGGCCGGCAGGTTATGTTCATGGCCGATGACGCAGAGCAAATCATCGACTTCCAGCACCGTACTACCCGACGGGTGGAGCAATTGCTGGCCACGGAACAGCGCCGCGATCCGCGTGCCCTCGGGCATTTTCAACTCGCGCAGGGCGGCGCCGATGCACCATTTCTCTGCGCCCAGGCGGTAGACGAACAGCTCCCACTCGCTGGTGACGTGCACTTCCAGGGCCGCGCGAGAAATCGGCGCCGGGTCTGGCGGTACGGTGACTTTCAGCAACTTGGCCACCCACGGCAGGCTGGTGCCCTGCACCAGCAGCGACACCAGCACGATAAAGAACGCCAGGTTGAAATACAGCTGGGCATGGGGCAGGCCGGCCATCAGCGGGAACACCGCGAGGATGATCGGCACCGCGCCGCGCAGGCCGACCCAGGCGATAAAGGCTTTTTCCCGGCCGTGGAACGCCTTGAAAGGCAACAGGCCGACCATCACCGACAGCGGCCGTGCAAACAGGATCATCCACAGTGCCAGGCCCAGTGCCGGCAGGGCGATCGGCAGCAAGTCATGGGGCGTGACCAGCAGGCCCAGCACCAGGAACATGCCGATCTGCGCCAGCCAGGCCATGCCGTCGAGCATATGCAGGATGCCATGACGGCTGCGCACCGGACGGTTGCCGATCACCAGCCCGCACAGGTACACGGCGAGAAAGCCACTGCCGTGCAAGGCGTTGGTCAGCGCGAAGACGAACAGGCCGCCGGCGATCACCAGGATCGGGTACAGGCCTGTGGCCAGGTTGATGCGGTTGACCATCTGCAGCATCAGCCAGCCGCCGCCCAGGCCGACCAGGCCGCCGATGCCGAACTCGCGGACCAGGTGGGTCAGCAGGCTCCAATGCAGGCCGGTCTGGCCGCTGGCGAGCATGTCGATCAAGGTCACGGTGAGGAACACCGCCATCGGGTCGTTGCTGCCGGATTCGATTTCCAGGCTGGCGGTCACCCGTTCGTTCAGGCCCTTGCCGCCCAGCAGCGAGAACACGGCTGCGGCGTCGGTGGAGCCGACGATGGCGCCGATCAGCAAGCCCTGCACGATGTTGAGGTCGAACAGCCAGGCCGCGGCCATGCCAGTGAGGCCGGTGGTGATCAACACGCCCACCGTGGCCAGGGACAACGCAGGCCAGAGTGCCACGCGGAAACTCGCCACCCGCGTGCGCAAACCGCCGTCGAGCAGGATCACGGCCAGCGCCAGGTTGCCCACCAGGTAGGCGGTCGGGTAGTTATCGAAGATGATGCCGCCGCCATCGACGCCGGCGATCATGCCCACGGCCAGGATGATCACCAGGATCGGGATGCCCAGGCGCGACGACAGAGAACTCACCAGAATGCTCGCACTCACCAGCAACGCGCCGATCAAGAACAGGCTGTTGATGGTCGTCGCATTCAAAGGCAGTACTCCAGAGCAGGGAAAGACAGGGCGCAAACTGACCATGCAGTCTGCGTGCCAGGGATTCTAACCTGTTGAATTGCTGCGCTGTCAAAAGATCGTTCCCACGCTTTGCGTGGGAACGCCTCATTGGACGCTGCGCGTCCGCTCTTGACGTCGTGACGCAAAGCGTCACCTGAGGCATTCCCACGCGGAGCGTGGGAACGATCAAGCCCCCTCCCACATTTTTACAGCCGGAAGCGGCCCACCATGCCGTTGAGGTCCACTGCCAGGCGCGACAACTCGCTGCTCGCCGCGCTGGTCTGGCTCGCACCTGTCGCCGATTGCACCGACAGATCGCGGATATTCACCAGGTTACGGTCGACTTCCCGCGCGACCTGCGCCTGTTCTTCCGCCGCACTGGCTATCACCAGGTTGCGCTCGTTGATCTCGACAATTGCCGTGTTGATGGTATCCAGCGACATCCCTGCGCCCTTGGCGATGTTCAGCGTGGATTCGGCGCGCTCAGTGCTGTTGCGCATCGAATCCACCGCATGCTCGGTGCCGGCCTGGATGCTGCCGATCATGCGCTCGATCTCGCTGGTGGACTGCTGGGTACGATGGGCTAGCGCCCTGACCTCGTCCGCCACTACCGCAAAACCACGCCCGGCCTCACCGGCCCGCGCCGCTTCGATGGCCGCGTTGAGGGCCAGCAGGTTGGTCTGGTCGGCCAGGCCACGGATCACGTCCAGCACTTTGCCGATATCGCGGGATTCATTGGCCAACTCACCGATCAAGGTGGCGGTGGCTTGCACGTCGCCGCTCATGCGTTCGATGGCGCTGACGGTTTCCTGTACCAGGTCACGGCCATCACCGGCCGAGGTGGTGGCGTTGCGCGAGGCTTCAGAGGTGCTCACGGCATTACGGGCGACTTCCTCGACCGCACTGGTCATCTCGTTCACGGCGGTGGCGGCCTGTTCGATCTCATTGTTCTGCTGGGTCAGGCCACGCGCGCTTTCGTCGGTGACGGCGTTGAGCTCTTCGGCGGCCGACGCCAGCTGCGTGGCGGAGCCGGCGATACGTTGCAGGGTGTCGCGCAGTTTGTCCTGCATCTTGGCCATGGCGGCGAGCAGGCGGCCGGCCTCATCGTTGCCGTCGACTTTGATCGGGCGCGTGAGGTTGCCTTCGGCCACTTCTTCGGCCGCTTCCAGCGCTTGTGAAATCGGCACGGTGATGCTGCGGGTCAGCAGCCAGGCGAACAACAGGGTCAGCGCGGTGGCGATCACCAGCAGGCTCACGACCATGTTGAAGGCCAGGTCGTACTGGTCTTTGGCTTGCTGGTTGGTGTCCAGGGCCATGCTGTTGTTGATTTCCAGCAGGCGGCTGAGCACCGCATTGACCTGCTCGGAGTTGTTCAGCAGTTCAGTGTTGAGCAGGGCGCGTAATTCGTCGACCTGGTTGGCCCGGGACAGGCTTTTCATGCGCTCTTCGATCTGATGGTACTGGGCCAGCAATCGCACGTATTCATCGTAGGTCGTTCGTTCTTCGCGGCTCTCGATCAGCTTTTCATACACGCCCTGGGCGGTGCGGATCTGCTGGTTGCGCACGTCGAAGGCTTCCAGGGTCTTTTGCTGTACCTCCGGCTCGCGGTTGGTGAGCAAGCGGTACGACAACACGCGCAGGCGCAAGGTCAGCTGGGTGAATTCGTCGAGGGCGCGGATGCTTGGCACGCTGGACAGGGTGATGTCTTCGGTGGCAGCACGGATCTTGCTCATCTGGTTCAGGGCGAACACGCCGAGAAACAACATCAACGCGCCGATAAACGCGAAGCCGAGGAAAGCCCTCGGGGCGATATTCATATTACGAAGAGACATGCTGGAATCCTGGGGAGAAGCGCGATCCATGCGGCCATGAGACGGGGTGTGCATCGCGTATCGGCCCTGCGACTAAAGTCTTAAGGGGGGCGCGCGCTTTTGTCGCAGCTGACCGGGGGTTGCACGGATTCAGGAACCAGATCGGGTAATTGCAGTCACTAAGGCTCGAAAGCGCGGCCCGGCCCTTGAACATCGGGCTGCGCGCCGGGGATAACCCTGGCATCCGAGGTGAATTTTCTTTATCGTCACCGCCCTTTTAAAAAGCCCGAGAAATCAAAATGTTAGAAGCATCCCTCAGCCAACTGGAACAACTGGTCAACGACCTGGTACAGCAGAACCAGGACCTGCTGAGCAGCAACGAATCCCTCAAGGCGCAGCTGGCCCAGGCCAAGGACGAAAACGACAGCCTGCAACTGAACCTGATGGAACAGGAAGAAAAGCATGGCGCCACCGCCGCCCGCATCCAGGCACTGGTTGAGCGTGTGAGCGCAGGGCCTGTCAGCGCATGAATGAAGGGATAAAGGTCGTTTCGATTCTCGGTGAGGATTACTCGATCAAGGCGCCGGCCGGGGAAGACCAGACCCTGATGCACGCCGTGACCATGCTCAAGGCTTCCCTGGCCACGACCAAGAAAAAGTACCCGACCCTGATTGGTGACAAATTATTGGTATTGGCCGCGCTGAACCTGTGCGCCGAGCAGATCGAAATGCAGCAGGCCCATCAACAGGAACTCGACCGTTACCAAGAGCAAGTCAGCGCCACGGTCGAAGTGATTTCCAAGGCGATCCAGCCTTAGAACCACGCATCCTGCATCCCCAGGCACGTATCGTCGCGTGCCTCCAGAATCGCCAGTTCATGATGGCAGCTTGGTACTTCCCAGGTCAGGAAGTACCGGGCGGCCTGGAGCTTGCCTTTATAGAAGGCCACATCGGCCGCATTGCCCTTGGCCAGACCTTCTTCGGCGCGAATCGCCTGTTCCAGCCAGCGCCAGCCAATTACCGTGTGCCCGAACACTTTCAGGTACAGCGCCGAGTTCGCCAGGCTGCTGTTGACCTTGCCCTGGGCGAGATCGCTCAGCAGGCCGAGAGTCACGCTTTGCAGGCGGTTGACCAATTGCTCCAGCGGTTCCCTTAGTGCGGTGAGCGATGGGTATGGCTGCGCCCGAGCACCTGTCTCGGCGATCAGTCGAATCAATTGCTTGAGGCCGGCCCCGCCGTTCTGCGCCAACTTACGCCCAAGCAGGTCCAGGGACTGGATGCCATGGGTGCCTTCGTGGATCGGATTCAGGCGGTTATCGCGGTAATACTGCTCGACCGGGTACTCGCGGGTATAGCCATGGCCGCCGAGAATCTGGATCGCCAGTTCGTTGGCCTTGAGGCAGAACTCCGACGGCCAGGATTTGACGATGGGGGTCAGCAGGTCCAGCAACTCGTGGGCTTGTTTGCGTTCGGTTTCGCTTGGCAGGGTGGTGGTGTCGTCGAACAGGCGTGCGGCGTACAGGCCCAGGTCGAAGGCGCCTTCCACGTAGGCTTTTTGGGTCAGCAGCATACGTTTGATATCGGCGTGCTGGATGATCGATACCGGCGCGGTGCTCGGGTCTTTGCTGTCCGGCAGGCGGCCTTGCGGACGTTCGCGGGCGTATTCCAACGAGTAGAGATAGCCCGCGTAACCGAGCATCACCGCGCCCATGCCGACGCCGATCCGTGCCTCGTTCATCATCTGGAACATGCAACTCAGGCCCTGGTGCGGTTTGCCCACCAGATAGCCGACACAGTTGCCGTTATCGCCAAAATTGAGTGCTGTAGACGTCGTGCCGCGCCAGCCCATCTTGTGAAACAGCCCGGCCAGCAGTACATCGTTGCGCTCGCCCAGGCTGCCGTCAGCGTTGACCAGGAATTTGGGCACGATAAACAACGAAATGCCCTTCACCCCGGCCGGTGCATCGGGCAGCTTGGCCAGCACCATATGCACGATGTTTTCCGACAGCGGATGGTCGCCGCCGGAGATGAAGATCTTGTTGCCCTTCAGCCGATAGCTGCCGTCAGCCGCAGGCTCCGCGCGGGTACGAATATCCGACAGGGATGAGCCAGCGTGCGGCTCGGTCAAGGCCATGGTGCCGAAGAAGCGGCCTTCGATCATCGGTTGCAGGAAGCGTTGTTTCTGCTCCTCGGTGCCGAAACTTTCGATCAGGTTGGCGGCGCCCATGGTCAGGAACGGGTAGGACGTTGATGCCGCGTTGGCGGATTGGAAGTGAGCGAAGCAGGCTTGGGACAGCAGGGTCGGCAACTGCATGCCGCCGGCCTCGAAGCTGCGGGCGGCATTGAGGAAACCGGCTTCCAGGAAAGCATCCACCGCCGGTTTCACTTCCGGAATCAGAATCGCCTTACCGTCTTCGTAGCGCGGTTCGTTCTCGTCGTTCTTGCGGTTGTGAGGCGCGAAGTACTTTTCGGCAATGTTGCGCGCTGTGCTGATGGCGGCGTCGAAGGTTTCGCGATTGTGCTCGGCAAACCGCTCGCGCTGGGTCAGGCCCTCGGCATCGAGGACTTCATACAGCTCGAAAGCCAGATTGCGGGAACTGAGCAGCGTCTCGGACATGGCGGCTTACCTTTGAGGAATTGCCGTGAGTCTAAGTGCGCGAATAGAGGCTGGATAGCAAGATTGATCTGGGTGATGGACGAGCAGAACTCGGAGAGAGGGAATTGAAATGCAATCAAATGTGGGAGGGGGCTTGCCCCCGATAGCAGTGTATTTAAGATCGTTCCCACGCTCTGCGTGGAAACGCCTCTCTTGACGCTCCGCGTCACGCTTCTGGACGCAGAGCATCCTTGAGCTGCATTCCCACGCGGAGCGTGGGAACGATCAGCCCCCTCCCACATTTTTTTTACCGCGTTTAACCGATGGTCATCAGGCTGGCATTGCCGCCGGCAGCAGCCGTGTTAACGCTCAACGCCCGCTCGATCACCAACCGCTCCAGGGCAATGGATGTCTCGCCCTGGGACAAACCATGCACCCCAACAATCGCCCCACCGCGCTGCGCCACTTGCTGGCACACCGCACGCAGCTGGTCGGAATCACCGTGATGCAGGACAGCGTCGAACACCACGTCCTTGGTCCAGTCGGCCACGCGCTTGATCTTCGCCTGAATATCTTTCGGCAGGCGTGGGAACACGGCCTTGGTCAGTTCGGTTTCCGGCCATACCGCAGAACCGCCTACCGCCAATACCGCAGCGAGTTGGGTCAGCAGGTCACCTTCCACTTCCGCCAGGCACAGCACGTGTTCACGCGGCAGGATCGCATAGCTGTTGCGCTCGCCGGTCGGGCCGGCCAGTTGGCGAGTGATACCGCTTTGCGACTGGGCGGCGAATTGGCTGCACAGGGCGCTCAGTTCGCTGAAGTTGTGGCTGTCGGCCCAGGTTTTCAACGCGGTCAGCGGTTGGCTCATGGCGTCGCGCAGGCGCAGGTCCGGTGCGGTCAATGCGTCGCCACGTACGAAGGATTGCTCGATCGCATCGGTAGGACGAGTCGACAGCAGGCGGTACAGGTACAGCGGGCCACCGGCTTTCGGGCCGGTACCCGACAGGCCTTCGCCGCCGAACGGCTGCACGCCCACAACGGCACCCACGATGTTTCGGTTGACGTAGACGTTACCGGCATTGACGTTGTCGATCACCTTGGCGATGGTCTCGTCGATGCGGGTGTGCACGCCCAGGGTCAGGCCGTAGCCGGAGGCATTGATCTGGCCGATGAGCTGGTCGATCTCTTTGCGCTTGTAGCGCACCACGTGCAGCACCGGGCCGAAGATTTCGCGTTGCAGTTCGTCGAAGCTTTCCAGCTCGATCAGGGTGGGCATCACGAAGGTGCCACGCTTGATCTCTTCGCCGTCGGCAATCGCCACCTGGTAAACGTTGCGGCCTTTGTCGCGCATGGCCTGGATGTGCTTCTCGATGCCAGCCTTGGCTTCGGCGTCGATCACCGGGCCGATATCTACCGACAGGCGTTCCGGGTTGCCCAGGCGGCATTCCGCCATGGCGCCCTTGAGCATTTCGATGACGCGGTCTGCCGAATCTTCCTGCAGGCACAACACGCGCAGCGCCGAGCAACGTTGGCCGGCGCTGTCGAAAGCCGACGACACCACGTCAATCACCACTTGTTCGGTGAGCGCCGAGGAATCCACGATCATCGCGTTCTGGCCGCCGGTTTCGGCGATCAGCGGAATCGGACGGCCCTGGGCATCCAGGCGACCGGCGACACTGCGTTGCAGTAAGCGTGCAACCTCGGTGGAGCCGGTGAACATCACGCCTTTGACGCGATCATCACCGACCAGGCGGGCACCGACGCTCTCGCCCTGGCCCGGCAGCAATTGCAGCACGCCTTGCGGGATGCCGGCTTCGAGCAGGATGCGCACGGCCTGGGCGGCGACCAACGGGGTTTGTTCGGCGGGTTTGGCCAGCACCGGGTTACCGGCAGCCAATGCCGCCGCCACCTGGCCGCTGAAGATCGCCAGCGGGAAGTTCCAGGGGCTGATGCACACCACCGGACCCAACGGGCGGTGGGCGTCGTTGGTGAAATCATTACGCGCCTGCACCGCGTAGTAGCGCAGGAAGTCCACGGCTTCGCGCACTTCAGCGATGGCGTTGGCGAAGGTCTTGCCGGCTTCACGGGCCAGCAGGCCCATCAATGGCTGAATCTCGCCTTCCATCAGGTCGGCGGCGCGCTCCAGGATCGCGGCGCGTTCGGCGGGCGGGGTGGCCTGCCAGATCGGCGCGGCGCTGATGGCGCACTGGATGGCATTGTCGACGTCTTCGACGGTGGCCTCCTGAACGTGACCGACCACATCGCGCACGTCGGACGGGTTCAGCACCGCTGCAGCCGGTTGTTCGCTGGCGGCGCAACCGAGCATCGGCGCGGCTTTCCAGTTGTTGTGAGCGGTGGCCAGCAGGGCGCAGGACAGCGATGCCAGGCGATGCTCGTTGGCCAGGTCGATACCGGCCGAGTTGGCGCGGTCGCTGCCGTACAGGTCACGCGGCAGCGGGATACGCGGGTGCGGCAGGCCGAAGCCGCCTTCCACCGTCGCCATCTGCTCGATGTTCGCCACTGGATCGGCCACCAGCTCCTGAATCGAGATGGAGTGATCGGCGATGCGGTTGACGAACGAGGTGTTCGCACCGTTTTCCAGCAGGCGACGTACCAGGTACGCCAGCAGTGTTTCGTGAGTGCCGACCGGTGCGTACACACGGCACGGACGGTTCAGCTTGCCTTCGGAAACTTTGCCCACCACTTGTTCGTACAGCGGTTCGCCCATGCCGTGCAGGCATTGGAACTCGTACTGGCCGGGGTAATAGTTCTGACCGGCAATGTGATAGATGGCCGACAACGTATGGGCGTTGTGCGTGGCGAACTGCGGGTAGATGGCTTCCGGCACCGACAGCAGTTTGCGTGCGCAGGCAATGTAGGAAACGTCGGTGTACACCTTGCGGGTGTACACCGGGTAGCCTTCCAGGCCCTCGACCTGGGCGCGCTTGATTTCGCTGTCCCAGTACGCGCCTTTGACCAGGCGGATCATCAGGCGGTGGCGGCTGCGGCGGGCCAGGTCGATGACGTAGTCGATCACGTAGGGGCAACGCTTCTGGTAGGCCTGGATCACGAAACCGATACCGTTCCAGCCGGTCAGTTGCGGCTCGAAGCACAGGCGCTCGAGCAGGTCCAGGGACAACTCGAGGCGGTCGGCTTCTTCGGCATCGATGTTCAGGCCGATGTCGTATTGCTTGGCCAACAGGGTCAGCGACAACAGGCGCGGGTACAGTTCGTCCATCACCCGCTCGTACTGCGCGCGGCTGTAACGCGGGTGCAGGGCGGAGAGCTTGATGGAGATGCCTGGGCCTTCATAGATCCCACGGCCGTGGGACGCTTTGCCGATGGAGTGAATGGCTTGTTCGTACGAAGCCAGGTACTTCTGGGCGTCGTGTTCGGTGAGGGCGGCTTCCCCGAGCATGTCGTAGGAATAGCGGAAACCCTTGGCTTCGAACTTGCTCGCGTTGGCCAGGGCTTCGGCGATGGTCTCGCCGGTGACGAACTGTTCACCCATCAGGCGCATGGCCATGTCGACGCCCTTGCGGATCATCGGCTCGCCGCTTTTGCCGATGATGCGGCTCAGGGACGAGGTCAAGCCTGCTTCGTTATGGGTCGCGACCAGTTTGCCGGTCAACAGCAGGCCCCAGGTAGCAGCATTGACGAACAGCGACGGGCTGTTGCCCAGGTGGGGGTGCCAGTTGCCGGTGCTGATCTTGTCGCGAATCAGCGCATCGCGCGTGCCTTTGTCGGGGATGCGCAGCAGCGCTTCGGCCAGGCACATCAGCGCCACGCCTTCCTGGGACGACAGGGAAAATTCCTGCAGCAGGCCCTGAACGATACCGGCACGGCCGCCAGCGCTTTTCTGGTTGCGCAATTTTTCGGCAATCGTGGCGGCCAGCTTGTTGGTGGCTTCGGCCATCTCTACCGGCAGGCGCGCCTGCTCGATCAGCATCGGCACCACTTCCGGCTCGGGGCGACGGTAAGCGGCGGTGATCGAGGCGCGCAGTACCGATTGCGGCAGGATGCTCTCGGCGAACTCAAGGAAGCACTGGTGGGCGTGGTCATGCTGGACTTCGCCGGCGTCGTCGGCATCCTTGCTGCCCGAACCGTTGAGCTCGGAAAGGGTTGCGCCACCCTCGAGTTTCTCCAGGTAATTGAAAATTGCCTGTTTGATCAGCCAGTGCGGCGTGCGATCAATGGAGGACGCGGCGGCCTTCAGGCGCTCGCGGGTCGGGTCGTCGAGTTTGACCCCAAGGGTGGTCGTAGCCATTTTCTTATCCTCATGGGTGCCACTACCGAGTGGCATCTGCTGGCGGCAAGATTAGCCTCGCCCATGAAGAGGTGCAACCGGGTGCAACCCTTTTTATTCAGGAAATTTCCGACGGTTGATCGGAAAAATTCCGGCCTTCTCTCGAATCAACTTCTTGTTGGTGCATTTGCTTCTGAGGTTGACTGTTCTTGCTCCGAAAAGGAGCAAAAACCCGGTGTTTGTCCTTAAAACCGCGTAGGTGCAACTTATTCGCGAGAAACTGGTTGCACCTTATTTGCTTTGTTGAATAGCATTCGCGCACCAAGGTGCAACCACTTCCACAGGTCGGTTCATCGGCTGGCGGCTTTCCTGGGGAAACGCCAGTCATAAATGCGCGGCAGGCAGCATCGTTTACCCGGTTAACCACCGGTAGCGGGCTGATTGACCGTCGCTACATAAAAACAAAGCCAGGGCGTCACTTCTATGAGCGTTAGTAATCCCACCCTGATCACGTTCGTGATCTACATCGCAGCAATGGTACTGATCGGCTTGATGGCCTATCGCTCCACCAATAACCTTTCCGATTACATCCTGGGCGGCCGCAGCCTCGGTAGCGTGGTGACCGCTTTGTCCGCCGGCGCTTCCGATATGAGCGGCTGGTTGTTGATGGGCCTGCCTGGCGCAATCTACATGTCGGGCTTGTCGGAAAGCTGGATTGCTATCGGCCTGATCGTCGGTGCCTACCTCAACTGGCTGTTCGTGGCCGGCCGCCTGCGCGTGCAGACCGAACACAACGGCGACGCCCTGACCCTGCCGGATTACTTCTCCAGCCGCTTCGAAGATAAAAGCGGGCTGCTGCGGATCATCTCCGCTGTGGTGATCCTGGTGTTCTTCACCATTTACTGCGCCTCCGGCATCGTGGCCGGTGCCCGCCTGTTCGAAAGCACCTTCGGCATGTCCTACGAGACTGCGCTGTGGGCCGGTGCCGCAGCGACCATTGCCTACACCTTTGTTGGCGGTTTCCTGGCGGTCAGCTGGACCGATACCGTGCAAGCCACACTGATGATCTTCGCGTTGATCCTGACGCCGATCATCGTACTGCTGGCGACCGGCGGCGTGGACACCACCTTCCTGGCCATCGAAGCCAAGGACCCGACCAGCTTCGACATGCTGAAAAACACCACCTTTATCGGCGTTATCTCGCTGATGGGCTGGGGTCTGGGTTACTTCGGCCAGCCGCACATCCTCGCGCGGTTCATGGCGGCGGATTCGGTGAAGTCGATTGCCAATGCGCGTCGCATCTCCATGACCTGGATGATCCTGTGCCTGGGCGGCACCGTGGCGGTGGGCTTCTTCGGCATCGCTTACTTCTCGGCGCATCCTGAGGTGGCCGGTCCCGTGACCGAAAACCCTGAGCGCGTGTTTATCGAACTGGCCAAGATTCTGTTCAACCCATGGATTGCCGGTGTATTGCTGTCGGCCATCCTGGCGGCTGTCATGAGTACCCTGAGCTGCCAATTGCTGGTGTGCTCCAGCGCCCTGACCGAAGACTTCTACAAGGCATTCCTGCGCAAGGGCGCGTCCCAGCTTGAGCTGGTGTGGGTCGGTCGCCTGATGGTGCTGGCGGTAGCCTTGATCGCCATCGCCATGGCCGCCAACCCGGAAAACCGCGTACTGGGCCTGGTCAGCTACGCCTGGGCCGGTTTCGGCGCCGCGTTCGGGCCTGTGGTGCTGATCTCGGTGATCTGGAAAAACATGACCCGCAACGGCGCACTGGCCGGCATCCTGGTCGGCGCGATCACCGTAATCGTGTGGAAGCACTTCGAAGTGCTGGGCCTGTACGAAATCATCCCAGGCTTCATCTTCGCCAGCCTGGCGATCTACTTCGTGAGCAAGATGGGTGCACCGACGGCTGGTATGGTCGAGCGCTTTGATGCCGCG
Organism: Pseudomonas sp. R2-7-07; assembly: GCF_003852355.1. Taxonomy (NCBI): domain Bacteria; kingdom Pseudomonadati; phylum Pseudomonadota; class Gammaproteobacteria; order Pseudomonadales; family Pseudomonadaceae; genus Pseudomonas; species Pseudomonas sp. R2-7-07. The sequence continues at coordinate 567,726 of NZ_CP027759.1, forward strand.
GAAAAAGACTACAACCTCAACAAGTAATACAGCCGGGCGTTGATCGCCTGGTATTCGAAAAGAAGGCCCACGTCCTATGGATGCTGGGCCTTTTTTTATGAAGAAAAAAAGCCCTGCGCAGGATTTCGGCACTGTCGATGTAGGACGTTACTTATTTGCCGGCACAGCGCTCGACTCGGCAAACGGCTGAGGCAGAATCGCTCACCCACCCTTCGCAGAGAAACACCGGATGTTCGCTCCTGCCAATCAAAGTGCCTTTAACCTGACCCTGGACGGGGAGCCTTATGATCTCAAGGTTCATGGGTTCATGGGCGACGAATTTATCAGCCTGCCCTTTCGCTTTGACCTTGAGTTGGTGAGCGAGCGACCCGATCTGGACCTCGATGGCCTGCTGCACCGTCAGGCGTTCCTCGGGTTTGACGCTCAGGGCCACGGTATCCATGGCCGAGTTTACCGGGTCGCGCAAGGCGATTCGGGCAAGCGGCTTACCCGTTACCAGATGACCCTGGTGCCGCAGTTGGCCTATCTGGAGCACAGCACTCACCAGAGGATCTTTCAGCAGAAAACCGTGCCGCAGATCATTGCTCGGGTGTTGGAGGCCCAGGACATTCAGGGTGATACCTTCGTGTTCCGCCTGAGCGGAAAATATCCCGAGCGTGAGTACTGTGTTCAGTTCGACGAAACCGATCTGCAGTTCATTCAGCGCTTGTGCGTTGAGTCGGGCATTCACTATCACTTTCAGCACAGTCCCGAGCGTCACCTGTTGGTGTTTGGCGATGACCAGAGTGTGTTTGGCCAGCCGGACCAGGTCACCCCCTACCTGGCCGGTTCCGGGATGGTGGCCGAGGCCCCTGCGATAAAGCGCTTCATCCTGCGGCTGAAAACCCGTACCGCCGGCGTGAACCTGCGGGCCTACGACTTCAAAAAGCCCAGCCTGGTGTTGGAAAGCACGGCCTCCAGCGGGCAGCACCTGCCCCTGGACGAGCAACGTTACCCTGGAAACTTTACCGATCGTGCGCATGGCAAGTACCTGGCACAGCGTGTGTTGGAGCGTCATCGCAGCGACTTTCGCCAAGCCAGCGGCATCAGCGATCAGCCGGCCTTGGGCACTGGGCGGTTTCTGAAGATGGCTGGCCACCCGCGTCAGGAGTGGAATGACCTGTGGCTGGTTACCCAGTTGCACCACACGGGGCAACAATCGCAAGTGTTGGAAGAGTCTGCGCCTGACACCTATAGGGATGACTTGCCTGCGGGTTACAGCAACGATTTTGTAGTGACGCCCTGGGATGTGCCGTTTCGAACGCCTCTGATCACGCCCCGGCCGCACCTATCCAGCTACCAGAACGCGGTGGTCACCGGGCCTGTCGACAGTGAAATCCATTGCGACGAGTACGGTCGTGTCAAAGTGCAGATGGCCTGGGACCGCGACGGTGAGCACAACGATCATTCCAGCTGTTGGCTGCGCGTGGCGAGCGGCTGGGCCCATGACCGTTATGGGGCGGTGCTGATCCCGCGAGTCGGCATGGAGGTACTGGTGGGTTTCGTCGATGGCGACATGGACATGCCGCTGGTCATGGGTTGCCTGCCCAACGCGGCGAATCGTTTGCCCCTCGACCTGCCGGCGGACAAGACCCGCAGTATTTTTCGCAGCCAGAGCAGCCCTGGTGGCGGAGGCTACAACGAACTGCGCATCGAAGACCGCAAGGGCGCCGAGGAAATCTACCTGCGCGCTCAGCGCGACTGGACCCAGCATGTATTGCATGACCAACAGGTGCAGGTCGATAACCAGCGCCGGGTGAGGGTGGGCGGCGAATCGCACCATGAGTTGCAGGGCGAAGAGCAGCGCATTACCCATGGCAACCGCCTGACGGAACTCAAGCAGGATGACCACCTGGTGGTCGGCGGTTCTCAGCACATGCGTGCCGGTCGCACCCTTCAGTTGGCGGCCGGGCAAAGCATTGTTATCGACGCGGGAGCCAGCGTTACGATTCAGGCGGGAGGGCAGTCGATCACGCTGTCGGCGGGCGGTATTTTCAGCAGCGTGCCGATCCAGCTTGGCGGGGCGCCAGCCCCTGCGGCGGCGCCCTTGAAGCCGGGCTTGAAGGAGGCAGCACTGGCGGCGGTCCCGCTCCCTCTGAGCCCTGTGCAGATTGAGAGCCTGAAACGCAGCGCGCCTTTTTGTGAAGAGTGCGAACGCTGCCGTGACGGGCAGTGCAGTATCCCCGAGCATGCACGGAGTGTTCCTTGATGCAGACGCCCATGGACCCCAGCACCTGGCTGGCGCAGTTCCCGCTGCTTGCCGGTGAGCGAATCTTTGCCGTGCTAGGCACTACCAGCGACGCCAAGCCATTTGCCGCCTGGCAAGCCATGACGGCAGGGCCGGCGCCGCACGCGATCTGGGCCGGCACGGCCTACGACGCTTGGGATGAGGTGATGCCTTACGTGGGCATCGTCGAGTCGGGCAGCGCATTTCTCGATTGGGTCGCCACTGTGCAAGCCGTGGATTGGGGTTGGCTGGCGGTGTCCTCCAGCCCGTTGGAAACCGTAGTTGCCCATCTGCAAAGCTTGACCAAGGTGTTTATGCCCAATGACCAGGCGGTGTTCCTACGCTTCTGGGATGGCGCTCAGTTTCAGCCGATGTGGCAGCAATTGGGTGACGAGGCAGGGACGGTCTTGCCGGTGTTTGGACGTTATCTGATCAATGGTCAGCCGCTGACGGTGGCGACTGGCCCGATCACCCCTGCCAAGCCCTGGCCCTGGTGGCGAGTGCCTGAGCCGTTGCTCAGGCACCTGGCTGAGCGGTCGCCGCAGGTACTGGTCGACAACCTGTTGCAATGGTTGCAAGAGCAGCGTCCTGATGTGTATGCCGCGTTCACGCCGGCCACCTTGCAGCACAAGCTCGCCTGGTTCGCGCGCAGGCCGGGAGTCAACCATGCAGCGCTGGCCGATTACCTCGCTGCGCAGTTGAGTTAACAAAAACACCAGCCGCCATGCGGCCCTGCACCTTTGCGCCGGTAGAAGGTAAACTTCGCCCCCTGCGCAGGAGCAACCATGAATTATCGTCACGCCTTTCACGCCGGCAACCACGCCGATGTCTTCAAACACCTGACCTTGACCCGCCTCATCGCCTTGATGTCGCGCAAGGAGCAGCCGTTCGCCTACCTCGATACCCACGCCGGCATTGGCCTGTACGACCTGCAGGGTGACCAGGCCAACCGCACCGGTGAATACCTGGAAGGCATCGCCCGCCTGTGGGGCGCAGACGACCTGCCGCCGCTCACTGCTGATTACATGCGCGTGCTGCACGAAATGAACCCGGATGGCCAGTTGCGCTACTACCCAGGTTCGCCGGAACTGGCGCGGCGCCTGACGCGTCCCCAGGACCGTGTACTGCTCAACGAAAAGCACCCGGAAGACGGCGTGTTGCTCAAGGACAACATGAAGGGTGATCGTCGGGTCAAGGTGCACCTGGGCGAAGGCTGGCACGTACCGCGCGCCCTGTTGCCGGTGCCGGAAAAACGCGCGCTGATGCTGATCGACCCGCCGTTTGAAAAGCTCGATGAAATGCAGCGTTGCGCGGCGTCCCTCAAGGAAGCCGTCAGCCGCATGCGCCAGACGGTCGCGGCAATCTGGTACCCGGTGAAAGATCCGCGCATGTTGCGCCGCTTCTACCAGGACCTGGCCGGCACCGGTGCGCCGAAACTGTTGCGCGTAGAGCTGCTGGTGCATCCGCTGGACACGCCCAACACCCTGACCGGCTCAGGCCTGGCAATTGCCAACCCGCCGTGGGGCCTGGAAGAGGAGCTGCGTGAATTGCTGCCGTGGCTGTCCAGGCAACTGGGCCAGACTCAGGGCGGGTGGCAGATGGATTGGCTCATCGCTGAATAGCCTATTTCAAGCCAAACACAAAACCAGTGTGGGAGGGGGCTTGCTCCCGATAGCGGAGTGTCAGTCAGTGCATCTGTCACTGGTACACCGCAATCGGGGGCAAGCCCTAATGCCAGTCAGTTAAGCGTACACCACCGTCTGTAGGAGCGAGCTTGCTCGCGAAAAACTCACAGACACCGCGTTTATTCAGGAAGCACGCGTTATCGTTGACGTTTTTCGCGAGCAAGCTCGCTCCTACAAAAAGCCTTAACTGACTGGCTTTAGGGCAAGCCCCCTCCCACATTTTGAGCTGTGTTGCCCCTTTATATCGGGCAGGTCACGCCGGTGCCGCCGATGCCGCAGTAACCCTGGGGATTCTTCGCCAGGTACTGCTGGTGATACGCCTCGGCGAAGTAAACCGTCGGCGCTTCGTCGATTTCGGTGGTGATCTCGCCCAGGCCGGCCTTGGTCAGCTCTTGCTGATAAGCCTCGGCACTGGCTTTGGCCGCCGCCAGTTGCTCCGGCGTGGTGGCATAGATCACCGAGCGGTATTGGCTGCCGATATCGTTGCCCTGGCGCATGCCTTGGGTCGGGTTGTGCAGTTCCCAGAACATCTTCAGCAAGTCTTCGTATTTCACTTTGGCCTGGTCATACACCACCAGCACGACTTCGCTGTGGCCGGTCAGGCCTGAGCAGACTTCTTCGTAGGTCGGGTTCGGCGTGAAGCCGCCGGCGTAGCCGACCACGGTGCTGACCACCCCGTCGCGCTGCCAGAACTTGCGCTCTGCGCCCCAGAAGCAGCCGAGGCCGAAGATCGCAAAACCGACGTCGTCGGTAAACGGGCCCAGCAGCGGGTTGCCGTTGACGAAATGCGTCTCCGGCAGGTTCATCGGGGTTTCACGGCCAGGCAGAGCTTGTTCTTGAGTAGGCAGCACGTTTTTGTTCACCAGAATTTCCGAGCGCAAGACCATGATCAGTCCTCTCGTCAGGTTGATTAGCAGTAAATGGTCAGACAGCCAGTGTGCCCGAGTGTTACAGCGCTGTCAGGCGATTGGCCCGCGTGGATAGCGTTTAAGCTTCTCCAGCAGCTCTGCGCCGGGGATTGGCCGGTCGAACAGGTAGCCCTGGCCCACGTCGCACCGATGCCGGCGCAGGAACGCCAGCTGCGCGGCGGTCTCGATGCCTTCGGCCACCACCTTCAGCTTGAGGTTGTGGGCCATGGCGATGACCGCCGAGGTGATTTCCATGTCGTCCTGGTTATCCGGGATTTCGTGGATAAAGCTCCGGTCGATCTTAATGATGTCGATGGGGAATTTTTTCAAGTAGCTCAGCGACGAATAACCGGTGCCGAAGTCATCCATGGCCAGGGTCAGGCCAAAGCTCTTCAGTTGGTCCAGTTGCAAGCGCGTGTCTTCGGTGGCCTCCAGCAGCAGGCCTTCGGTCAGCTCCAGCTCCAGCAGATTGGGCGGCAACTGTTCTTCCTTGAGAATCGAGGCGATCGAGGCCACCAGGTCCGGGTCGGAAAACTGTTTGGGCGACAGGTTGATCGCTACCTGCAGATTACCCAGGCCCGCCGCTGTCAACTGCCGACTCATGCGGCACGCCTGGCGCGCGATCCATTTGCCGATGGGGATGATCAAACCGGTCTCTTCGGCCACGCTGATGAACTGGTCGGGGCGGATCATGCCCTTTTCCGGATGGTTCCAGCGCAACAGCGCTTCCATACCCAACAGGCGGCCACTGCGCAGGCACAGCTTGGGCTGGTAGAACACATCAAGCTCGTTCTGGGTCAGGGCGCGGCGCAGGTTGTTTTCCACGAACAGTTTGTAGCTCGCTTCGGCATTCAGGGCTTCGGTAAACACCTGCACCTGGTGTTTGCCGTTGGCCTTGGCCTTGTGCAGGGCCAAACCGGCGTTGCGCATCAGGGTCTGCGGGTCGCGGCCGTGCAGCGGTGCGCAGGCCAGGCCTACGGAGCCGGTCACGCTGATCAATTGGTTGTCGACGAACATCGGCTTGTCGAGGGTGGCCAGCAACTGGCTGGCGACCTGCTGGCCGGTCTCCAGGTCGGCATCGTCCAGCAACACCGCAAACTCGTTACTGGCAAAGCGCGCCAGGCTGCCGCCGCTGCTCAGGCTGTTGCGTAGACGACGGGCCAGGCTGATCAACAGCTTGTCCCCGGTCTGGTGCCCGAGGCTGTCGTTGATGCGCTTGAAGTTGTCGATGTCCACCAAAAGCAGGCTGATCGGGCTGTCGCTGTCGCGGGCAAAGCGCTCGTCGAGGTTGCGGATGAAGGCCGGGCGGTTGCCCAGGTTGGTCAGGTTGTCGGTGTAGGCCAGGCGTTCGATGCGCTGTTGCGCCAGCTTGGTCTGGGTGATGTCTTCGTAGATGCCGATGTAGTGGGTCAACTCACGGTTGTCGCCATACACCTTGGAAATCGACAGCTGGCCCCAGTAGGGTTCGAGGTTTTTGCGTCGGCTTTTGAATTCACCTTGCCAGCTGTTGCTCTTGGCCAGGCTCGACGGCGCATCGAACAGCAACTCGCTGAGGTTCTCCAGGGCCGGCAACTGTGCCAGGCGGTGGCCGTGCACCTCTTCGGCGCTGTATTGGGTGATCGCGGTAAAGCTTGGGTTGACGTACTCCACCACGCCATCGCAATTGACCAGCAGAAAGGCATTGGCACTTTGTTCCACGGCACGCTGGAACAGGTGCAGAGCGCTGGTGGCGGTGCGGCGGTTGTGGTTGTTGATGACTTGGGCGAACTGGTCCGCCAACTCGCCGGCAAAGGCGATTTCATCGGACTGCCAGGCACGCGAACTGCCGCTTTGCTCCAGGCACAGCACGCCGACGACCTGGCCATCCACCCGGATGCTCGCGTCGAGCATGGCGTGGATATCCTTGGCGAACAGGCTTTCGGCCATTTCCCGCGTACGCGGGTCGCGCAGGGCATTGGTGGCATCGATCGCGCGGCTGCTGTGCAGGGCTTCGAGGTAATCGGGGAAACAACTGGCGTCAATCGCTTCAGGCAAATGGTATTGCTGATCGGCGCGGTGATAGGCCGAAATCGGCACCAGGCGCTGGCCTTCCAAGTTCCAGATGCTGGCGCAATCAATCTGGTAGATGTCGCAGGCGCTGCGGGTGATCAGTTCGGCGGCTTCTTGCAGCGAATTGGGTGTGGTGTAGCGTTGGCGGGCCAGGAGCAGGATCAACTCCTGCTGGGCGCGTACCCGCTCCAGGTGCTGCAGTTGTTCCTGTTGCGCGCGCTGGTTGAGTTCCAGGGCGATTTGCAGGCGGCTGTTCTGGTTTTCCAGGTCGGCGGTCGGCAACGTGGCGGGAATTTCGCTGAACAGGCCATCAACCACCATCAGGTAGCCGCGCAGCAGGTGGCGATTGTGTTGTTTGTAGGCCTCGCCCATTTCCAGCAGGCTCAGCGGGCCATCGTTGGTGTGCAGGGTGTAGCGCACCAGGTAGTGGGGGCTGAGGCTCAGTTGCTGCTGGATCGCGTCGTGCAGTTGATAGCGTGCCTGGGGCTCCATCAGGCTGGCGTACGGCGTGCCGATCAGGGCGCAGAGTTCGACCGCCGGCAGGCCGAATTGGCGCTCGCAATTGGGATCGAGGTAGAGCAGCGCCCAGCTTGCCTCATTAAGCCGCTCGAAACGCAGCATACCGAGGCGCGAAGGCACCGGTAATTGCGTCACTACCTCGGCCGCCGTTCGGGCGACATCGGGTTGGCTTTTCATGGGGGAAACTCGCTTGGAAAAATGCGCACGGCGCCGGGCTCACGCCCTCTTTACTGTTGCCTGCGGCAAGGTTGCATCATGCGGCACGCACTGACAAGAGAGGATGAAGGCTAAGTGCTATAACCCTGTTATCGGCCACGCAGGGCGTTTCTGCAGTCGAAGTGACGGAAGGTGTACAAGCCTGTCCTATGTATACAACAAACGGGCAAAAAAAGCCCCGCCAAGTGGCGGGGTTGAGGTACGAGCGTGGCGCTCGGAAATCGGTGCGGCAAAGGCCTCCCGCTCAGGGGAGGCCGCTGCGGCTTACAGCAGGATGGTGCGGATGTCGTTCAGCAGCTGGCTCAGGCGCTGGGTGAAGCGTGCCGCCGCCGCGCCGTTGATCACGCGGTGATCGTAGGACAGCGACAGTGGCAGCATCAGCTTGGGCTGGAACGCTTTACCGTCCCAGACTGGCTGGATAGTTGCCTTGGACACACCCAGGATCGCCACTTCCGGCGCGTTGACGATTGGCGTGAAGCCAGTACCGCCAATATGCCCGAGGCTGGAGATGGTGAAGCACGCGCCCTGCATGTCGTCCGGGGTGAGCTTCTTGTCGCGGGCCTTGGCGGCCAACGCAGCAGCCTCGGCAGCCAGTTGCAGCAGGCTCTTCTGGTCGACGTTCTTGATGACCGGTACCAGCAGGCCGTCAGGCGTGTCTACCGCGAAGCCGATGTGCACGTACTTCTTGCGAATGATCGCCTTGCCGCTTGGCGCCAGCGAGCTGTTGAAGTCCGGCAGTTCCTTGAGCAGGTGCGCACAAGCCTTGAGCAGCAGAGGCAACACGGTCAGTTTCACGCCGGCCTTCTCGGCCACGGCTTTCTGCGCAACGCGGAACGCTTCCAGGTCGGTGATATCGGCCTGATCGAACTGAGTTACGTGCGGGATGTTCAACCAGCTCGCGTGCAGACCTGCCGCGCCGATTTGCATCAGGCGGGTCATCGGCACTTCTTCGATTTCGCCGAAACGGCTGAAATCCACGGTGCGGATCGGCGGAATGCCCGAGCCACCGGTAGCGCCGCCGGCAGCTGGCGCTTCCTTGGCTTTCTGCATCATGGCTTTGACGTAAGCCTGCACGTCTTCCTTCAGCACACGGCCGTGAGGGCCGCTGGCCGAGACGGCGCCCAGCTCGACACCGAACTCACGGGCCAGCTGACGCACGGCAGGGCCGGCATGAACCTTGGCACCGCTTGGCGCAGGCGCGGCGGCAGGAGCCGGTGCAGCTTCGGCTTTGGCAGCCGGGGCAGGAGCAGCAGCGGCCGGAGCCGCTTCAGCCTTGGCCGCAGCCGGAGCGGCGGCAGGTGCTGGAGCAGCAGGCGCAGCGCCTTGTACTTTCAGCTTGAGGATGAAATCGCCAGTGCCGACTTCGTCTTCCAGCTTGACCCCGATGCTTTCCACCACGCCGGCAGCCGGCGATGGGATCTCCATGGAGGCCTTGTCGGACTCCAGGGTGATCAGCGACTGGTCGGCTTCGACGGTGTCGCCGACCTTGACCAGCAGCTCGATGATCTTGGCCTTGCCCGACGAGCCGATGTCCGGAACGTGGATGTCCTGGACGGTGGCGGCGGCAGGTGCAGCGGCCGGGGCTGGAGCAGCCTCGGCAGCAGCAGGCTTTTCAGCAGCCGGCGCAGGTGCAGCGGCAGCAGGAGCCGCCGCAGGGGCCGCATCAGCGGCACCTTCGATTTCCAACTCCAGCAGTTCGTCGCCTTCTTTCAGGCGGTCGCCCAGCTTCACTTTCAGGCTTTTGACCACGCCGGCCTTGGGAGCAGGGATTTCCATGCTCGCCTTGTCCGACTCCAGGGTCAGGATGCTCTGGTCGGCTTCGACGGTGTCGCCAACCTTCACAAACAGCTCGATTACTTCACCTTCACCGCTGCCGATGTCAGGTACGCGAATGAGTTCGCTCACAAAAAATCTCCTCAGCAGTCCAGTGGGTTGCGTTTTTCCGGGTTGATCCCGAACTTGACGATGGCGTCAGCCACCACCTTGGGTTCGATCTCACCACGGTCAGCCAAGGCTTCCAGGGCTGCCAACACCACGAAGTGACGGTCGACTTCGAAGAAGTGACGCAGCTTCTTGCGGCTGTCACTGCGGCCGAAACCGTCGGTGCCCAGGACTTTGAATTCCTTGGACGGGACCCACTGGCGAATTTGTTCAGCAAACAGTTTCATGTAGTCGGTAGAGGCGATGACTGGACCCTTACGGCCGGCCAGGCACTCTTCGACGTAGCTCAGTGCAGGCTTCTGGCCCGGGTGCAGGCGGTTGCTGCGTTCCACGGCCAGGCCGTCGCGACGCAGTTCGTTGAAGCTGGTAACGCTCCACACGTCGGCGCCGACGTTGAACTCGTCACGCAGGATCTTCGCCGCTTCACGCACTTCGCGCAGGATGGTGCCGGAGCCCATCAGCTGTACGTGGTGCGCCGCTTCCTTGGTGTCTTCTTCGAGCAGGTACATGCCCTTGATGATGCCTTCCTCGACACCGGCCGGCATGGCTGGCTGCTGGTAGGACTCGTTCATCACGGTGATGTAGTAGAAAACGTCCTGCTGCTCTTCGGTCATCTTCTTCATGCCGTCCTGGATGATCACCGCCAGCTCATAGCCGTAGGTTGGATCAAAGGTGCGGCAGTTCGGAATGGTGGCAGCCAGGATGTGGCTGTGACCGTCTTCGTGTTGCAGGCCTTCGCCGTTGAGCGTGGTACGGCCGGCGGTACCGCCGATCAGGAAACCACGAGTACGGCTGTCGCCTGCGGCCCAAGCCAGGTCGCCAATGCGCTGGAAGCCGAACATCGAGTAGAAGATGTAGAACGGCAGCATCGGCTGGTTGTGGCTGGAGTACGAAGTACCGGCAGCGATGAAGGAGCTCATGGCGCCCGCTTCGTTGATGCCTTCTTCGAGGATCTGGCCCTTCTTGTCTTCCTTGTAGAACATCACCTGATCTTTATCGACTGGCTCGTAGAGCTGGCCGACGGAGGAGTAGATGCCCAACTGACGGAACATGCCTTCCATACCGAAGGTACGGGCTTCGTCCGGGATGATCGGCACGATACGCGAACCGATTTCCTTGTCCTTGACCAGCTGCGCGAGGATCCGCACGAAGGCCATGGTGGTGGAGATTTCGCGGTCGCCCGAGCCGTCCAGGATAGCCTTGAGGGTATCGAGTGGCGGCGTCGGGATGCTCATGCTCTTGGCGCGGCGTTGCGGCACGAAACCGCCCAGTGCAGTGCGACGCTCGCTGAGGTAGCGGGCTTCGGCGCTGTTCGGCTCAGGCTTGAAGAACGGCAGGTTCTCCAGCTCTTCGTCCTTGACCGGGATGTCGAAGCGGTCGCGGAACAGCTTCAGGCTGTCGACGTCGACTTTCTTGGTGTTGTGCGCGGTGTTCTTCGCTTCGCCGGCACCGGTGCCATAACCCTTGATGGTCTTGGCCAGGATGACGGTTGGTTGCTCTTTGTGGTTGACCGCTTCGTGGTACGCCGCGTAGACCTTGTACGGGTCGTGGCCGCCACGGTTAAGCTTCCAGATCTCGTCGTCGGACAGGTCGGCAACCATCGCCTTGAGTTCAGGCGTGTTGAAGAAGTGTTCACGCACGAACGCGCCGTCTTTGGCCTTGTAGTTCTGGTACTCGCCGTCGATGACTTCGTCCATGCGGCGTTGCAGGATACCGTCGACATCCTTGGCCAGCAGCGGGTCCCAGAAACGGCCCCAGATGACTTTGGTCACGTTCCAATGCGCACCGCGGAACACGCCTTCAAGTTCCTGGATGATCTTGCCATTGCCGCGAACCGGGCCGTCGAGGCGCTGCAGGTTGCAGTTGATGACGAAGATCAGGTTGTCCAGCTTCTCGCGGCCGGCCAGGGAGATGGCGCCCAGGGATTCCGGCTCGTCGCACTCGCCGTCACCCAGGAAGCACCAGACTTTCTGCTTGCCTTCGGGAATGAAGCCACGGGCTTCCAGGTACTTCATGAAACGTGCCTGGTAGATCGCCTGGATCGGGCCCAGGCCCATGGATACGGTCGGGAACTGCCAGAAATCAGGCATCAGCCAAGGGTGCGGGTAGGACGACAGGCCCTGACCGTCGACTTCCTGGCGGAAGTTGTTCATTTGCTCTTCGGTGATGCGACCTTCCATGAACGCACGGGCGTAGACGCCTGGCGAGGTGTGGCCCTGGAAGTAGATCAGGTCGCCGCCGTGTTCGTCGGTCGGGGCCTGGAAGAAGTAGTTGAAGCCGATGTCATACAGGGTTGCGCTGGAAGCGAAGCTGGAGATGTGACCGCCCAGGTCCGAATCCTTCAAGTTCGTGCGCATTACCATCGCCATGGCGTTCCAACGTACCAGCGAGCGAATGCGGCGTTCCATGAACAGGTCGCCAGGCATGCGTGCTTCGTGGGTAACGGGGATGGTGTTGCGGTATGGCGTGGTGATGGCGTAAGGCAATTGCGAGCCGCTGCGGGTCGCGAGTTCGCCCATACGGGTCATCAGGTAATGAGCACGGTCTTCGCCTTCTTTGTCGAGAACCGATTCCAGGGCGTCCAGCCATTCCTGGGTTTCGACGGGATCGAGGTCTTGCATGGCTTGCTCCAGGGCGGAAAGGCTACCAGAATCGGTTGCCTGAAGTTTGCGACTGGCCTTGTGGGCAGACGACATAAATTCTTGGATGGCCGAAGGTTGCTTCGGCGTCCTGTAGTTTTACTACAAATCGTCGGCCATTTCAGCCTTTCGAATGTATATACGAGTAGTAAAACTACACAAGACTGAGCGTATGGCTCGGTCTGGCTGGTGAGCATAATCGTTATTGTTGGTCTATTGCGAACAAGAAAAGGTGAAAGTTTGATGTTGCCTGCCAAGATTAATTTAATTTCAGCTATTTCTAACTTTTGTTCGACAGTCCTTCATCGAGCATGGCTCCTGCGTTCACAACTACACGCCATTTACACGCCGATCAAGGATAGACCATGAGCCTTCCAACGCTGGCCGAACTGCCGGCCATTCTCTTGCCTTACGCCAGCCGGGCCGAGCAGTCATTTCGTGACGCAGTGGCCGCGCTGGATGACGATCATGGCCTTTCTGGCTGGACGCCGCAACGGTGGGCCGAGTTCGCGCGGGTGTGCGCCGCCAGTGATTTTGTCATTGAACAGAGTGTGCGTGACCCTTTGATGTTGCTTGAGCTGGCGGCTTGGGGCGAGCTGGACCGGGGGTTTGCGCCGGGTGAGCTGTGCGGGCAGATTGCCGGTGCCGTGCAACAGGCCGAAACAGAAGACGAACTCGGCCGTGTGCTGCGGCGCCAGCGTACGCGTCAGCAAGTGCGCATCATCTGGCGCGACCTGACCCGCCAGGCGGATTTGGTGCAAACCTGCCGCGACCTCTCCGACATGGCCGACGCCTGCATCGACCAGGCCTACCAATGGCTGTACCAGCGCCATTGCGTGCAATTCGGCACGCCAACCGGGCGGCGCAGCGGCGAGGCGCAGCACATGGTCATCCTCGGCATGGGCAAGCTCGGAGCGGTGGAGCTGAACCTGTCGTCGGATATCGACCTGATCTTCGCCTACCCAGAAGGCGGCGAGACGGTGGGGGTCAAGCGCTCCCTGGATAACCAGGAGTTTTTCATTCGCCTTGGTCAAAAATTGATCAAGGCCCTCGACCCGATGACGGTTGACGGTTTCGTGTTCCGCGTCGACATGCGCCTGCGTCCCTACGGTTCGGCCGGCGCGCTGGTACTGAGCTTCAACGCGCTGGAGCAGTACTACCAGGACCAGGGCCGTGACTGGGAGCGTTATGCCATGATCAAGGCCCGCGTCGTCGCCGGTGACCAACTGGCCGGCGCGCAGTTGCTCGACATGCTGCGCCCGTTCGTCTATCGCCGTTACCTGGACTTCTCGGCCATCGAAGCGCTGCGCACCATGAAGCAACTGATCCAGCAGGAAGTAAGGCGCAAAGGCATGGCCGAGAATATCAAGCTGGGTTCGGGCGGTATTCGTGAGGTGGAATTTATCGCCCAGGCGTTCCAGCTGATCCACGGTGGCCGCGATCTCAGCCTGCAGCAACGTCCGCTATTGAATGTGCTGGGCACCCTGGAGGGCCAGGGTTACTTGCCGGCCGCCGTGATCAGTGAGTTGCGCAATGGCTACGAGTTTTTGCGCTACACCGAACACGCGATCCAGGCGATTGCCGACCGCCAGACCCAGATGCTCCCCGACAGCCCGGAAGATCAGGCGCGTATTGCCTTCATGCTCGGTTTTGCCGACTGGGCCGCGTTCCACGAACGCCTGATGTATTGGCGTGGGCGGGTGGATTGGCACTTCCGCCAAGTGATTGCCGACCCTGATGAAGAAGAGGGCGCAGAAAGCGAACTGGTCGTCGGCGGGGAATGGTTGCCGCTGTGGGAAGAATCCCAGGATGACGACGCCGCCTGCCGCCAGTTGAGCGAAGGCGGCTTCAGCGATGCGCCCAAGGCCCTCAAGGCCCTGGCTGGCTTGCGCGGCAGTCCGCAGCTGCGCGCCATGCAGCGCCTCGGTCGCGAGCGGCTGGATGCGTTTATTCCGCGCTTGCTGGCCCAGGCTGTCGAGCACGCCAACCCGGACCTGGTATTGGAGCGCGTATTGCCGCTGGTCGAGGCTGTCGCCCGTCGTTCGGCTTACCTGGTGCTGCTCACTGAAAACCCCGACGCCCTGCGCCGTCTGCTGACGCTGTGCGCCGCGAGCCCGTGGATCGCCGAGCAGATCACCCGTTTCCCGCTGTTGCTCGATGAACTGCTCAACGAAGGGCGCCTGTTCAAGCCGCCGTTGGCGCCGGAGCTGGCCGCCGAGTTGCGCGAGCGCCTTACGCGTATTCCCGAAGACGACCTCGAGCAGCAGATGGAAGCCTTGCGCCATTTCAAGCTGGCGCACCGTCTGCGGGTGGCCGCGTCGGAAATCGCCGGCAGCCTGCCATTGATGAAAGTCAGCGACTACCTCACCTGGCTGGCCGAAGCCATTCTCGAGCAAGTGCTGGCCCTGGCCTGGCGCCAGACCGTTGCCCGTCATGGCTCGCCGCAACGGCTGGACGGCAGCCTGTGCGATCCTGGGTTTATCATTGTCGGTTATGGGAAAGTCGGCGGTATCGAATTGGGGCATGGTTCGGACCTGGACCTGGTGTTTATCCATGATGGCGACCCGCAGGCCGAGACTGACGGCGCCAAGCCGATCGACGGTGCGCAGTTCTTCACGCGCCTGGGCCAGCGCATCATTCACCTGCTGACCACCCAGACCAACTCCGGCCAGCTGTATGAGGTGGACATGCGCCTGCGACCTTCAGGTGCATCCGGGTTGCTGGTGAGTTCACTGGGCGCGTTCGACCGCTATCAACATAATGAAGCCTGGACCTGGGAACATCAGGCGCTGATTCGCGCGCGGGTATTGGTCGGCAGCCAGGATGTGGGCCAGGCATTCGAGCAGGTCCGTGCCAAGGTATTGGGGCGTGAACGGGACTTGGCGAAGCTGCGCCAGGAGGTCAGCGAGATGCGCGCCAAGATGCGTGACAACCTGGGGACCAGGAGCACAGCGGCCGGTATGGGCGCCAATGCCTTCGAAGCCACGGCGCTGTTCGACCTCAAGCAGGACGCCGGAGGTATCGTCGATATTGAATTTATGGTGCAATACGCCGCTTTGGCGTGGTCTGCGCAACATCCATCGTTGCTGCGCTACACCGACAATATCCGCATTCTGGAAGGCCTGGAGCAGGTCGGGCTGATGCCCGCCGCCGATGCCCATTTGTTGCGGGAGGTGTATAAGGCGTACCGCTCCGCCGCGCACCGCCAAGCCTTGCAGAACGAGGCGGGCACGGTGGCCGGGGACCAATTTGCAGACGAGCGGCGCCAGGTGATGCGAATCTGGCAGGCGCTCGGTTTGAGCTGAAACACTATTAGGGCGGGGAGGCATAAGCCTCCCCGCATCGTTTGTGGAAACTACATGAATATTCTGATCGTTGGGCCCAGTTGGGTCGGTGACATGGTGATGGCACAGACACTGTTCCAGTGCCTGCGGCAGCGCTATCCGGACTGCCAGATCGACGTGCTCGCCCCTGAGTGGAGCCGGCCGATCCTCGAGCGCATGCCTCAGGTGCGCAAGGCCTTGAGCTTTCCGCTCGGCCATGGCGCGCTGGAATTGGCGACCCGCCGGCGCATCGGCAAAGCCATGGCCGGCCAGTACGACCAGGCGATCCTGTTGCCCAACTCGCTGAAGTCGGCGCTGGTGCCGTTTTTTGCCGGTATTCCCAAACGTACCGGCTGGCGCGGCGAGTTTCGCTATGTGCTGCTTAACGATGTACGCACCCTGGACAAAGCGCGCTACCCGTTGATGATCGAGCGTTTCATGGCCCTGGCCTACGAACCCGGCGCCGAGCTGCCCACGCCGTATCCGCGCCCCAGCTTGCAGATCGACCCGCTGACCCGCGATGCGGCGCTGGCCAAGTTCGGCCTGGCGCTGGACCGCCCGGTATTGGCCTTGTGCCCGGGCGCCGAGTTCGGCGAGTCCAAGCGCTGGCCGTCGGAGCACTACGCCAAGGTCGCCGAGACCAAGATCCGCGAAGGCTGGCAGGTGTGGCTGTTTGGCTCCAAAAACGATCACTCGGTGGGTGAAGATATTCGCCAGCGCCTGATTCCAGGCCTGCGCGAAGAGGCGGTGAACCTCAGTGGCGAGACGTCCCTGGCCGAAGCCATCGACTTGCTGTCGTGCGCCGACGCGGTGGTGTCCAACGACTCCGGCCTGATGCACGTCGCCGCTGCGCTGAATCGTCCGTTGGTGGCGGTGTACGGCTCGACGTCCCCTGGGTTCACTCCGCCCTTGGCCGACCAGGTCGAAGTGGTACGCCTGGGCCTGGATTGCAGCCCCTGTTTTGAGCGCACCTGCCGTTTCGGCCACTACAACTGCCTGCGCCAATTGCTGCCGCAGCCGGTAACCGATGCCTTGCAGCGGTTGCAGGGCGACGTGGTCGAGGTTCACTGAGTTGCGGGTACTGGTAATCAAGACCTCATCCCTGGGCGACGTGATCCACGCCTTGCCGGCACTCACCGACGCGGCGCGGGCGATCCCCGGCATCCGTTTCGATTGGGTGGTGGAAGAAGGCTTTGCCGAAATTCCGACCTGGCACCCGGCGGTGGACAAGGTGATCCCGGTGGCGATTCGTCGCTGGCGCAAGAACCTCTGGCAAACCATCAAGAGCGGCGAATGGCGGCGTTTCAAACAGGCCGTGCAGTCGACCAAGTATGACCTGGTGATCGATGCCCAGGGCCTGCTGAAAAGTGCCTGGCTGACCCGCTACGTGCGGGCGCCGGTCGCCGGCTTCGATAAAACCTCGGCCCGTGAGCCCCTGGCGGCGCGTTTTTATTCCCGACGCCTGGCCGTGGCCCGTGGGCAACATGCGGTGGAGCGGTTGCGCCAACTGTTTGCCGTGGCGCTGGGTTATGACCTGCCCAAGGGCCTGGGTGACTATGGGCTGAGCGTCGAGAAACTGCTTGGCCTGCCGCCGAAGAAACCCTTCGTGCTGCTGCTGCACGGCACCACCTGGGATACCAAGCACTGGCCCGAAGCCTACTGGCGCGAACTGGCCGAACGCATGGCCCGCCTGGGCGTGGACGTGAAGTTGCCGTGGGGCAACGCCGCCGAAAAAGCCCGCGCCGAGCGCCTGGCCCAGGGCTTGCCCAACGCCGAAGTGCTGCCAAAACTGAACCTGGCGGGCGTAGCCCGTGTATTGGCCAGTGCCCGCGCCTGTGTGGCGGTGGACACCGGCCTCGGCCACTTGGCGGCGGCGCTGGATGTGCCGACCATTTCGCTGTTCGGGCCGACCAACCCGGGCCTCACCGGCGCCTACGGCAAAGGCCAGGTCCACTTGGCCAGCGACTGGCCGTGTGCGCCGTGCCTGCAAAAGCACTGCACCTACCAACCCACCGCCGATGACCTGCGGCGGTTCGACATCACGCGCGAGTCGCCCCTGTGCTTCACGCGCCTGAATCCTGAGCGCGTAGCAAGCCGACTGAGCGCGTTGTTACTGGCTGAGGAGCAGCACTGATGCAACTGGCTTTCGTACTGTACAAATACTTTCCCTTCGGTGGCCTGCAGCGTGACTTCATGCGCATCGCCCTGGAGTGCCAGCAGCGCGGCCATCAGATTCGTGTCTATACGCTGATCTGGGAAGGCGATATCCCGCCCGGCTTCGAAGTGCTGGTGGCGCCGGTCAAGGCGCTGGTCAACCATCGCCGCAACGAAAGGCTCTACGCCTGGATCCAGGCCGACCTGGCCAGGCGCCCGGTGGACCGCGTGGTGGGCTTCAACAAGATGCCGGGGCTCGACCTGTACTTCGCCGCCGACGGCGTGTTCGAAGACAAGGCCCAGACACTGCGCAACCCGATGTACCGCTGGTTCGGGCGTTACAAGCACTTTGCCGAATACGAGCGTGCGGTGTTCGACAAGAACGCCAAGACCCAGATCATGGTGCTGTCCGAGCATCAACAACAACTGTTCAGCCAGTATTACGGCACCCAGCCCGAGCGGTTCCACCTGCTGCCGCCGGGCATCGCCCGTGACCGGCGCGCGCCGCCGAACGCCGCTGACATCCGCGCTGAATTTCGCCGTGAGTTCGGCCTGGCCGAGGATGATTTGCTGCTGGTGCAGATCGGTTCGGGTTTCAAGACCAAGGGCGTCGACCGCAGCCTCAAGGCCGTCGCCGCATTGCCGTCCAAACTGAAGAAACGCACCCGCCTGTTTGTAATCGGCCAGGACGACCCCAAAGTCTTCCAATTGCAGAGCGCCGCGCTGGGCCTGGGCGACCAGGTGCAGTTCTTCAAAGGCCGCAACGATATCCCGCGCTTCCTGCTCGGGGCGGACCTGTTGATTCACCCTGCCTACAACGAGGCGGCCGGCATGGTGCTGGTCGAAGCGGTGGTCGCCGGCCTCCCGGTCCTGGTGAGCCGGGTCTGCGGCTACGCGTTCTACATCGACAAGGCCCAGAGCGGCCGGGTGTTGGACGAGCCGTTCGAACAGGCCCAGCTCAACCAGTACCTGGTGGATATGCTCAAAGATCCACGCGCGCGCGCGACCTGGAGTCGCAATGGTCTGGCCTTCGCCGAGACGGCCGACCTGTTTAGCATGCCGCAGTACGCTGCGGACCTGATTCTGGCGGAGCCAAACCGATGAAGTTGATTCTTGCCGAACCCTTCAACACCCTCTGGGCCGGACGCGATGCGTTCGCCGAGGTAGAGAAGCTGCAAGGCCAGGTGTTCCGCGAGCTGGCCGCTCGCCGTACGCTGCGTACGGTGGTGCAGGGCCAACCCTATTTCGTGAAGATCCACCGTGGTATCGGCTGGGGCGAAATCCTCAAGAATCTGGTCACCGCCAAATTGCCGGTGCTGGGCGCAGGCCAGGAGTGGCTGGCGATCCAGCGCTTGCAGGAACTTGGCGTGCCGACCATGACGGCGGTGGCCTTTGGCGAAAAAGGCAGCAACCCGGCCGACCAGCATTCGTTCATCATCACGCAAGAGCTGACGCCGATCATCAGCCTGGAAGACCTGACCCTCGATTGGGTCAAGCATCCGCCCGTGCCGGCGATCAAGCACGCCTTGACCGTCGAGTTGGCGAACACCGTCGGGGCGATGCACCGGGGCGGCGTCAATCATCGCGATTGCTACCTGTGCCACTTCCTGCTGCACACTGACCGGCCCATTGCGGTCGACACCCTCAAGCTGTCGGTGATCGACCTGCACCGCGCCCAGGTGCGTGCGACGATCCCCGTGCGCTGGCGCAACAAAGACCTGGCCGGGCTGTATTACTCTGCCCTGGAAATCGGCCTGACCCAGCGCGACAAGCTGCGCTTTCTCAAGCATTACTTTCAGCAGCCGCTGCGCCAGATCTTCGCCGAGCAAACCGCGCTGTTGCGCGAACTGGAACGCATGGCCGCCAAGCTCTATGCGCGCAAGCAGCGCTACGGGGATGCGCTCTGATGGCGGGTTGGAATCTGGAACCTGCCTACGCCGCCCTCGCGGACGACTTCGGAAGCCTGGAAGCGGTGTTTGCCCTGCAAGGCGAGCGCCTGACCCGCGACCCACTGTCGGAAGTAATTCGGGTGGAGCGCGGCGGGGTCAATTATTACGTCAAGCGCTATGTCGGGGCTGGCAAAGGCCTGCGCCGCTACCTGGGCAAGCCGCGGGTCAAGTCCGAGTGGCAGAACCTCAAGCGCTTTGCCAAGTGGGGCATTCCCACCGCCGAGGTCATCGCCTGGGGCCTGCAACGTAGCGGATTGGCCTACGACCGTGGCGCGATGATCACCCGTGAGCTGCCCAAGACTGAAGACCTGTCGGCGTTGGCTGAGCGCAACGATCCGCGCCTCAAAGACCCCACGTGGGTTGATGCGATCAGCCGCCAGCTCGCCGAATACACGCGCACCATGCACGATCACCGCTTTACTCATAACGACTTGAAGTGGCGCAACCTGCTGGTCGACGACCAGCGCACCTTGTACCTGATCGACTGCCCCAACGGCGATTTCTGGCGCGGTTTCTGGCTCAAGTACCGCATTACCAAAGACCTGGCCTGCCTGGACAAGGTCGCCAAGTATCATCTGTCGGCCACCCAGCGCCTGCGTTTCTACATGCAATACCGCCAACGCACGCACCTGAAGACGTCGGACAAACAACGAATTCGCCATGTGGTGAAGTTTTTCGAGGGACGTGAATGAGTGACTTCCTGGCGGCCGAAGACCGCGCTCTGCTTGAGCGCAACGGCCTGGCTAGCTTCGACGCGCTGTGGGCCCGGCAACTGGACGCGGTGGACGAGCCGAACACCAGCGGCGACGGCTGGAGCAGCGTGTATCGCCTGGAGCTTGAAGGTCAGGGTTACTACCTCAAGCGCCAGAGCAACTACCTGACGCGCACCTTGCACCGGCCGTTTGGCGAACCGAGTTTTGCCCGCGAGTTTCGCAATATCAGCCTGTACCGAAAGCTGGGTATCCCGGCCTTGCAGGCAGCCTTTTTCGGCGAGCGCAAGGTTGCGGGCGAGCGCCGTGCGATGCTGCTCACCCGTGCCCTGGACGGCTGGAACGACCTTGACTCGTTGCTGGAGCAATGGACGCAACTGAGCGACGCCCAGCAGCACGCGATCCTCCTGGCCTGCGGCAAGCTTGCGCGGCATTTGCACAGCGTGGGCCAGGTGCACGGCTGCTTTTACCCCAAGCATATTTTCCTGCAGGGCCGTGGCGACAGTTATGCCGCGCAACTAATCGACCTGGAAAAAACCCGCCCGCTGCTGTTCGGCTGGCGTGACCGGGTCAAGGACCTGGAACCGCTGCTGCGCCGTGCACCGCAGTGGACCGACGCCCAGGTGCGACAGCTGTTGGCGGCTTACCTTGAGCAGCCCGAAGACAGCGCATCGGTGTCTACCTGGCACCAGCGCCTGACGGCGCGCCGCAGCCACAAGGAGAACCGCTGATGCGTTTGTCCGAGCTGAAAAATGCCGGTCGTACACCCCGCCTGCCGCTGACCCTCGATCTGGCGGATGCGGCAGGTCCGGGGCAACTGCAGCTGCTCAGCCTGTTGCGGGTTTTGCCGGGGCAGCGCTACGTCGGCGCCGCCGTGTGGCGCGGTCGCCCGGTGCTGGCCAAGTTGTTGGTGGGCAGCAAGGCGGCGCGGCATTTCCAACGTGAACTCAGTGGTGTGCGGTTGTTGGCCGAGCAAGGCTTGACCACACCGCTGCTGCTCGCCGACGGTTTGCAGGAAGGTGAGGGGGGCTGGCTGCTGTTCGAGTTTCTCGAAGGCGCCCACAGCCTGGGAGACGCCTGGCTCGCTGTCGAAGGCTTGCCGCCCTTGGCCGACGAACAAACCGCTGTGCTCGCCGAAGCGCTCGGCGCGATTGCGCAGATGCATGCCAAAGGGCTGTGGCAGGAAGACCTGCACCTGGACAACCTGCTGCGCCAGGACGGCAAACTGTATTTGATCGATGGTGCCGGAATCCGTGTCGAAGAGGCGGGCAAGCCGCTGTCGCGCAATCGGGTGCTGGAAAACCTCGGGGTGTTCTTTGCCCAGTTGCCGAAAAACCTCGAGCCGTTTACCGAAGAATTGCTGGTGTACTACCTGCTGGCAAACGGCGAACATGCCTTGCCCCTGGAAGCGCTCGAAAAGCAGGTGCGCAAAGTCAGCGCCTGGCGCTTGAGGGACTATCTGAACAAGGTCGGTCGCGACTGCACGCTGTTCAGCGTGGTGCGTGGCGCCTTCGGCCTGCGCGCGATTCGGCGTGAAGAAGAGGCCGCCATGCTGCCCGTGCTGGAGCAGGCCGATGCGCTGCTCGACCGGGGCCATCTGTACAAGACCGGTGGCGCGGCAAGCGTGGCCAAGGTCGAAGTGGCCGGCCGGCCCCTGGTGATCAAACGCTACAACATCAAGGGTTTCGCCCACTGGCTCAAACGCTTCTGGCGCCCCAGCCGTGCCTGGCATTCCTGGCGCGAAGGCAATCGCCTGGCATTCCTTGGCATCGCCACGCCCAAGCCGCTGGCGGTGTTGGAGAAGCGCTTTTTCTGGTTGCGCAGCCGTGCGTATCTGGTCACTGAATACCTGCCTGGCCCCGACATTATTGAGCGTTTTGCGCCCTATGTTGAAAACGGCGATGCGCCAGAAGATGAGCTGCTGGCGCTGGACCGGTTGTTCGCCGAGTTGATCCGCGAGCGCATCAGCCATGGAGACTTCAAAGGCCACAACCTGTTCTGGAGCGAAGGCCGCTGGGCGATGATCGACCTTGACGCCATGTGCCAGCACCACTCCGCTGCCAGCTTCGCTGGGGCGTATGCCAAGGATCGTGCGCGGTTCATGCGTAATTGGCCGCAGGGCAGTGCGTTGTATCAGGTGATTGATCAGCGTTTGCCCAGGATCTCTCTGTCTGATTCTGTAACGTAAGCAAAGGTCTGGCTGGACAGACCTTTCGATATTATCCCGGCGAACAAAAACGAAAACCTGGGATTAACAACTCCATGGCAAATGAACCGCCAGCTTCCCCGCAGTTTTTACTTTTTGAAAATGAAAGCGAGACTGAGCGAGCCGCAAAAAGTGTGATGGCCAGCTCGCCGACTGGGCAGTTCAGCGATTTCATCGTTTACGTGGATGAAAGCGGCGATCATGGGATGCAAACGCTTGACGTTAACTACCCTATGTTTGTATTGGCTTTTTGCGTGTTTCATAAGCGGCACTATTGCGAAAAGGTCATCCCCGCGCTTCAGAAATTCAAATTCAACCATATGGGGCATGACCTTGTGGGTTTGCATGAATTGGAGATCCGCAAAGAGAAAGGCGCGTTCTCGAACATGTTTATGTCACGCCAGCATAAACACGACTTTCTTGAAGAATTGACCAGTATTATCCAAGTGAGCAATTTCGTATTGATCAGTTGTGTGATTGATAAAATTGCACTTCGTGAACAGCAGGGGCCGATACACAACCCGTATCATCTGGCGTTGGGGTTCTGTCTTGAAACGCTTTACGAATTCCTTCAAGAGAAAAATCAACAGCATGCGTTAACTCATGTGATTTTCGAGCGTCGAGGCCGCAGGGAGGATAATGAGCTTGAGTTGGAGTTTCGCCGAATGTGTGACGGTGCGAATCGTTCAGGTGTTCGTATGCCATTTGACATTGTATTCGCTACAAAACAGGTTAATTCCACAGGGTTGCAACTTGCGGATCTCGTTGCGAGACCCATCGGCATGAGCGTCTTGCGCCCCGGCCAGGAGAATCGAGCCTTTGATGTGCTTACGCGAAAGTTCTACTGCAGTGGAGGGCGTGGCAAGGTCGGAGAAGGGTTCGAAAATTGGGGGCTGAAGATTTTTCCTGTCGCTGAAAGCGAAAAGCCCCGGTGAAACTCACCGAGGCTATAGCGCCGACCAGGATCCCCCAGTCCATTTGAAGCAAATTCTATGCGCGCGATTTTTAGGTGTCAACGCAGCTATTGAGCCAGCTTGCGGCCAGGCGGCGCCAGATGATGGAGCTGCAGTCAGAACTGATACTCCGCCCCCGCCCCCGCATACCACGACCGCCCCGGCGCCGCTTCGTAGTAGCGACCATTGCCGTCCCCCACGATCACCGAGCCCACGTACTGACGATCCAGCAAGTTATCCAGGCGCAAGGTCTGGTGAAAGGTCCAGTGCTCCGCCTTCTGCTCGAACCGCGCGCGCCAGTTGAATACGCTGTAGCCCGGTGCGGCGTGTTGGCGGTTGGTGTCTTCGACGTAGACTTTGCTGCGGTACATGCCTTCGAGGGCGGTACTGACCCAGTCGCGCGGTTTCCAATTCAGTTCGGCGAACAGCGTGGTTTGCGGCACGCCGGGCAGGTAGTTGCCTTTGTCGATGGTATTCGCGCCGCTGGCAAAGGCGCTGTCGTAGGTCGCCTGCAGGCGTGTATAGGCGAGGCTGGTACTCCACTGCTCGCTGAGCTGGCTTTCCACGCCCAGTTCGAAACCGCGACGCGAGGTTCGGCCAGCGTTCTGGTAGCTGGTGCGGCCACCGATGGATTGCTGCACGACCAGTTCGTCTTCAGTGGTGATCTGGAACACGGCGGCGTTGACGTGGGTGTTGGCCAGTTGAGCCTTCAGGCCTATTTCGTATTGCGTGCTGTCAGACGGCTTCAAGCCAAAGTTGAAGCCTTCGACATTGCCTGGTGCATAGGCCAGCTCGGCCTGGGTGGGGGTTTCGAAGCCTTTGCCTGCGCTGATGTAACCGTGCAGGTCGGGCGTGAACGCGTACATCACGCTCATCGACGGGGTGTTCTTCTGGTAGGTCTTGTTGCCGCTGGCGTCGCCATTGCTCAGGAATTGATCGTCGACGTCCAGCTGCATGGTGCTATGGCGGATGCCGGCTTGCAGGGTCCAGCGGTCGAGGGCCCAGTTGGCCTGGATATAGGGGTCGAGACTGCGGGCGGTGTCGATTTCATCACGGCGTAACTCGCCTTTCACGCCCAGGGTGTTGCCGCTGTAGTTCTGATAACCGTGGCGGCTGTCTTCGCTCTGGTCGAAGTCCAGGCCGGTGATGATCATCAGCTCGCCCGGCGCGCGTTCGATGGGCTGCATCCAGCGCACGCTGCCACCGTAGAACTTGCGGTCGAATTGCACGACGCCACCGCCACGCTCGTTCGCGGGCGTGCCCTTGGGGATCGACAGGTACTGAATCACGCTACGCCGCCCGGTGTAAGCGTTGACCTGCAAGGTAGCCTCGCCAAAGTACCGTTCGTAATTCATGCCCAATTGCTGATGATCGATACTTTTACGTGTGTTGTAGGTCAGCGCATTGGCGCTCACCGAACGTGGATCAGCCTTGTACGCCGCCCAGGTCTGGCCCAGCGGATCCTGCGTGCCATTCTGTTCCAGGCTGCTGTAGATCAACGCCAGCTTACTGTCGTCATCCGGCTCGACGTTGAGCTTGGCGAACGTCTGGTCGCGACGCGCGCTGCTGTGGTCGCGATAGCCGTTGGTGTCCATGCGCGAGGCGTCGAGCACGAAGCCGGCGCCGTTGGCCGCACCTTCGGCGGTGAGGTGGTTTTTGTTCAGCCCGTCGCTGCCGACCAGGGTTTCGGCACCGATGCGCGGCGGGCCCTCGCCGTCGCGGGAGAACATCTGGATCACCCCGCCGGCGTTGCTGCCATACAGCGTCGCGGCGGGGCCGCGCAGGACTTCGATGCGTTCGGCGGTATCGAGGTTGAAGGTCGCTGCCTGGCCCTGGCCGTCCGGGGTGCTGGCGGGAATCCCGTCGGCCAGCAGCTTGATGCCGCGCACGCCGAAGGCTGAACGGGCGCCAAAGCCACGGGAGGAGATTTGCAGGTCCTGCGCGTAGTTCTGGCGGTTCTGCACCACCAGGCCGGGCACACGGGACAAGGCTTCGGAGGCGTTGATGCCGAGTTGGCCGTCGCTGATCTGTTCGCGGCTGATGCCGTCGACCGAGTAGGGCAGGTCAAAGGTGGGGCTGGCGCTGCGCGAACCGGTGACCACGCTGGGGTCGAGGATCAGCGGCGCATCGTCAGCCTGGGCGGTATTCACCAAGCCCAGGAGCAGGGCCAGGCAAGCGGGGGTAGATGAGTTCATGAACAGGTCAGGTCCGTGGCGCCACCCGACTCAGGTGCGCGGGTGCAAATATCGCAAGTTTAACGATTCAGCCTGGGAATTGCCGAGTTCCTTGCCGTTGGGCCGAATGAGAGGTTTCCTACGCCAGGCAGCGGCTATGGAAACCTGAGTCGGCGGCTCTAGGGTGCTAGATTTTCGGTCCTCTCAATAAGAAAGAAGAAGCAAATATGTGGACGCTTATCGTGCGGTTATCGGTGCTGCTGGGAATATCTTTGCTGCTGGGCGGCTGCGGTACCGCGACCACTGTGCTGCGAGGTGATGACGTCACTGTTCGGGAGCTCAGGGGCAAGAAAACCTATTGCCAGTCTGTTTCACGCATCTACAGCGGCGTGGCGTATGACCTGTGTGTCCTGCACGGGCCCCCCAATTCCGCAGGCGGACTCTCGCTGAACGGTATTCCGTGGGCCATTCTCGATGTGCCCCTCTCCGGAGTGCTGGATACGCTCGTCCTGCCCTATACCCTCTACCGGCAAAACGCCGACGGTAACCTTGAGCTTCGCTAGCCCTTGGCGCTAACAGCTTCCTAGTGCTTTTAAGCTATAATCCCGCCCTTTAGCTGTTTCCCGCCCGTGCGGGAGGCACACTTTTTTCAGGCGCGACCCGCCTGCATGCAGACTAAAAGAGGCTAGACCCCAGTGGCATTGACGATTCTTGGCCTGTCCGGCGCCCTTAGCCATGATCCTTCCGCGGCCCTGTATATCGACGGCAAGCTGATCGCGGCCGCCGAAGAAGAGCGCTTCGTACGCGACAAACATGCAAAGAACCGCATGCCCTACGAGTCGGCGAAGTTCTGCCTGGAGCAAGCGGGCATCAAGCCTTCCGACGTTGACGTGGTGGCTATTCCGTTCGCTCCGATCAGCTTGTTCGGCGAAGCGCGCTGGCACTATGCCAAGCGTTACTGGTACGCCCCGGACCGCGCGCTCGACGCGATCCTGATGGGCAACCGCCGCTACAAGCGCTATCGCAACAAAATCGTCTGGTGCCTGGAGCAACTGGGCTTTGATCCGAAGAAAATCAAGATCGAACCGGTTGAACACCACCTGGCCCACGCCTCCAGTGCCTACCACTGCTCCGGCTTCCAGGAAAAAACCGCGATCCTGGGCATCGACGGCAAAGGTGAATACGCCACCACGTTCTTTGGTTACGGCGAAAACGGCAAGATCCACAAGATCAAGGAATTCTACGATCCGGACTCCCTGGGCGGCCTTTACGGCGCGATCACCGAGTTCCTCGGTTTCGAGATGCTCGACGGTGAGTTCAAGGTCATGGGCATGGCGCCTTATGGCGATGCCAGCAAATACGATTTCTCGCGCCTGGCCTCCTTTGAAAATGGCGAGTTGGTGATCAACACCGATTACGCCAACGTCATCGGCCTGCGTCGCTATAAAGAGAAGGGCAAGGGGTTCTACTTCTCGCCAAAACTGATCGAGTGGCTGGGGCCCAAGCGCGAAGGCGATATTGCCGACGAGCCGTACATCCACTACGCGGCCAGCATGCAGGCACTGTTCGAGAAACTGGCCTTGCAGATGATCGACCATTACCTGGGCGACATCCTCAAGGACACCGGCAAGCTGGCCTTTGCCGGCGGCTGTGCGCTGAACGTGAAGCTGAACCAGAAAATCATTGCCCGCGATGACGTCAAAGAGCTGTTTGTGCAGCCGGCGTCCGGCGATGCCGGCACTGCCGTGGGTGCGGCCGCCTATGTCTCCCACGCCCGTGGTGTGCCGGTGGAGAAGATGGAGCACGTCTATCTCGGCCCGTCCTATAGCAACGAAGACGTCATCGCGGCGTGCGCCAAGCACGCGAGCAAGCCGAACTGGCGCAAGATCGAAAACATGCCCAAGCGTATCGCCAAAATCATGGTCGATGGCAACCCGGTGGCCTGGTTCCAGGGCCGCATGGAGTTCGGCCCGCGTGCCTTGGGCGGTCGTTCGATCATCGGTTGCCCCAGCGCCACCGGCGTGGCCGATCGTATCAACCACCAGATCAAGTTCCGCGAGCGCTGGAGGCCTTTCTGCCCGTCGATGCTCGACACCGTGGCCCCGCAGATGATCAAGGTCGATCACCCGGCGCCGTTCATGACCTTCACCTTTGAAGTCTCGGAAGAATGGAAAACCCGCGTGCCGGAGGTGGTGCATGAAGACGGCACCTCCCGTGCCCAGGTGCTCAAGCGCGAATACAACCCGCGCTACTACGACATGATGAAGGAGCTGGAAGTCCTGACCGGCAATGGCGTGTCCCTGAACACTTCGCTCAACCGCCGGGGTGAAGCGATGATCTGCTCGCCGACCGACGCGCTGAACATGTTCTTCGGCTCCGACCTGCAGTACCTGATCATGGAAGACATCCTGGTGGTCAAGGACGGCGTGGACCCCTATGACGCCGTGGTTTAAATGCTGAACCGCTTGCGGGGCTGGCGTGAACGTGGCTGGACGCCTGTCGAGGCCGAGGTTTACGCCCAGGCCTGGCAGCGTTACGGCGGCAGTGTGGCGACCCATCCGCAGGTCATCGAACGCTTGGCCGGCCTGGCCCAGCTTCCGGTGCGCTACCTGGGTTGGGAGCAGGACGGCGAACTCAAGGGGGCGATTGCCACCTGGGGGCGCGACCTGGCCCTGTCCAAGGACGTACTCAAGCGCACGGGCAGGAAGGGCCTGTTTGACCTGGGCAATGCCGAGATCATCCTGCCGATTGCCGCCGATGCGCAGGCGCCGCTGCGCCACCGTGGGCGTTACCTGTCAGCGCTGAACGAAGGACGCATCAGCACCCTCAAGCCCCAGGCCGAACAATTGGCCATGGCGCGCACCCCTGAAGAACTCTCGAAAAAGTTTCGCTACAACCAGCGGCGTGAGTTGCGTTTGCTGGAAGAAGCGGGTGGCGTGGTGCGGGCGGTCAACGAGTTTTCCAGCGTGGAACTGGCGGCGATTTATTGCGACCTGTTCCAGCGCCGCTGGGGTTTCCCGGCGGCCGGCGCGGCGCGCTTGGCCGAGGTGCTGGAGCTGCTCAAGGAGTTTCTGTTCGGTTCGGTGCTGTTTCTCAACGACGCCGCAATCGCTGTGCAGTTGGTGTATCAGGTGCAGTCCCGCGAATGGTTCAGCGCCGAATACGTCAACGGCGGTGTCGACCCTGAAACTCGCGCGTTCAGCCCCGGCAGCGTATTGAGTTTCCTTAATACCCAAAGTGCCTGGGAGCAGGCGCGGGCGGCCGACAAGTCGCTGCGCTTTTCCTTCGGGCGTGCCGACCGCGAATACAAGGAGCGCTGGTGCAACCCGGTGCCGGTGTTCAGCGTATGAGCCGCAAACAGCAGTTGCTCAAGCGCCATCGGCGCAACAAGCGCATTGCGCTGTTAATCGGCTTGCTGGTGCTGATCGCGACCGGCGTGCTGGTGGCCTGGTGGCTGCTGCCGATCCTCGCGGTGCTGCTGTGGGCGGCCCATGAAGCCTGGTTTGCCGACCACCTGTTCTACTCGCCAAAAGACCCTTATGCGTACGCCTTCCCGGCCGGCAGCGAACAGCCCGGTTTGCGTCTGGAGGCAGGACGGCTATTGCTGGACGCGCCGTTGGCGGCCGATGAAACCCTGATCGTCGGGGTTGAGTTGAAAAGCTCATGGCTAGGGCGCTTCCTCGACCCGGCGTTGGACGTGCTGGGCCTGGAAACACCGGACCGGCAAGTCTTCGAACGGGGTGTCGCCGGGCGGCGTTATCTCAACCTGACCGGCGCCACTGAAGCACTTGCGGCGGGCAATATCGTCTTGCGCGGACGTTTTTGCCGGATCGAGGGCCAGCCGACGCTATGGCGTTTTCGCCAACCCGACTATCGCCAGCAACGCGTAATGGTGATCGCCCCCCACGCCGACGATGCCGAGCTGGCCGCGTTCAGCCTTTACAGCCAGGCGACACAAAGCTGGATCGTGACCCTGACCGCCGGCGAAATCGAAGCCGAGCATTACCAGCACATGGGTTTGCCCACGGCTGAGGCGGCACGGCTCAAAGGCCGCCTGCGCGCCTGGGACAGCGTCGCCGTGCCGCGTTGGGCCGGTGTGCCCGAGGCGCAGTGTGTGCAACTGGGTTATTTCTGCATGCAATTGCAGGCCATGCAGGCCGCGCCGGATCAGCCTCAGGCCTCGCGCGAAGCCGACTTGGCCGATACGCGACTGTTCCGTCAATTCAATAGCTTTGCTTTGCCCGGGGATGTGGACGGCGCGCCGACCTGGCACAACCTGATCGCCGACCTGCGCGCACTGCTGCTCAAGGCGCAGCCTCAGGTGATCGTGTTACCCACGCCGTTGCTCGACCCGCACGCCGACCATATCTGCGCCCATGCGGCGGTGCTTGAAGCGTTGCAGGGCCTGGCGTGGCAGCCCGACACATTGCTCGGCTACGCCAATCACCTGCATGATAACGACCGCTGGCCGATGGGCGATTCCGGGGCCGGGGTGGCGCTGCCGCCGCATTTCGATGCCGCCGTAGCGCTGGTCCCGTGCAGTTTTAACCTGACCTTGCGCCAGCAGCAGGACAAGGCCATGGCGCTGGGCATGATGCATGACCTGCAGCCGCGAGCGCCGTTCAAGCGTCGCGTGCGCAAGTGGTTGCAGCAGGTGCTGGCGGGCCGTAGTCCATCGCCTTATGGCGAGAACGAATTCTTTCGCAAGGCCGTGCGTCGTCACGAGCTGTTGTGGGTCCTTAAGCAGGACTGAGACCCTATCGAAGGCAGGCCGGCATGGGCCTGTCGCTGTTTTTTACCGGGCCGTGCGCCCGTAGCCAGATCGCTGCATGGAGAGTTATGAAGCCGCGTTTCAAGGTTTTGCAGTTACAGCCGGACTACAACGTCAAGACCCATGATTTCGCCGACCTGGGTGAGCAGATCGTCAAATCCCTGCCGGTTGAGCGTTTCGAGGTGACCTCCGGTTTTCTCAGTGGGCGTCCGCAGCCAGGCCAGCCCTTGAGCGTGGCCGAGCACTCCCACTATTTCGAGTTGCCGGAGAAGTCCCTCAAGGGCATCCGCTTTGGCGCCATGTGGCAGATCTACAAGTATTGCCGCGAGCAGAAATTCGACGTGGTCATCTGTAACCGCTTCAAATCGGTGAACATGATGCTGTCGCTCAACCGTTGGCTGAAGATCCCGTTGTGCATCGGCATCTCCCACGGTTTCGGCGAGTATGCCCGTAGCTATCGCCGGCGCCAGACCCGGCGTTGGGTCAGCCCGGCCTGGCGGTTCGTCGGTGTGTCGGAGGCGGTGAAGGACTACCTGGTGGACCTCAACTGCGGGTTCACCCGTGAGAACACGACCTATGTGACCAACGCGATCGATATTCCCCAGGCAGAGGCTTTGCAGCTGTCCCGCGAGGATGCCCGCCAAGCCCTGGGGCTGCCGATGGACGCACGCATGATCGGCGCCCTCGGCCGCCTGGTGCCGATCAAGGGCCACACCCATTTGCTGCAAGCCTTTGCCACCCTCAAGGACAAATACCCTGAAGCGCAGGTGGGCATCATTGGTTCCGGGCGTGCCGAAGCCGATCTGCGCGCCGACATCGAGCGCCTGGGCCTGACGGGCCGTGCGCATTTGCTGGGCTTTCGCGAAGACGGCATGAAGTACGTGCGCGGTTTCGACATCTGGACCATGCCATCGCTGTTCGAAGGCCTGGGCCTTGCGCTGCTGGAAGGCATGAGCGGCCACTTGCCGGTGATCGCTTCCAACGGCCCTGCGATGCTGCCCCTGGTGCAGGGCGCGGGCGGCTTGTCCCATGACCCAGGCAATGTCGAGCAACTGGCCGCGGCCCTGGACACTTATCTGGCACTGAGCGATGAACAGCTGCGCGCCAAGGGGGAAGAGGTGTTCCGCTATCTGGAAGCCAACCACACCCTCGACGAGTTCAAGCACAAGTACCTGACCCTGATTGAAACCGGTTTGCGTGAAGTAGGTAGAGCATGAATCAGCAGCAACCCCTGGTCTCGGTGATCATTGCTTCCTATAACCATGCCCGGTACATCGAGCAGAGCATCCTCAGCGTGTTGGGGCAGACCTACCCCAATATCGAGTTGCTGGTGGTGGACGATGGTTCCAAGGATGACAGCGTCGAGCGCATCCGGCGCCTGCAGGCCGAGCATGGCTTTGATTTCCAGGTGCAACAGAACCAGGGCCTCAGCGCCACCCTCAACGGCGCGATCGCTCGCGCCAAGGGCAGCCTGATCGCACCGTTCGGTTCGGATGACATCATGTTGCCGGACCGCATCGCGACCCAGGTGGCGTATATGGAAGGCAAGCCGAAGGTGGGCATGTGCGCCGGCAACATCGAGCTGATCGATGGCGATGGCAACCTGCACCCGGAGAAGAAGCAACGTCGCGATGTGCCGTTTCGCAGTCTCGATTTCGACGACATGTTCATGGACCGCAAGCCGTTCCCACCGGCGCCCACCATGCTGATTCGTCGGGACGTGCTCGAGGAGGTCGGCGGTTTCGACCCGCAGATTCCCCTCGAGGACCTGCTGATCCAATTGAAGATCACGGCGGCGGGCTACACCATCGACGCCCTTGACGTGGTGATGGCGCAGTATCGGCAGCACGGCAGCAACACCTACAAGAACCACCGCTACATGATCCAGAACATTCTCAAGACGTACGCCAAGTTCAGCGACCACCCGGCCTATGACGCGGTGCGCTACAACTTCCTGAACTCGATGTTCTTAAAGACCGCCCAGCGCGACCGGCCGTTGGCGCGCGAGATTCTCAAGCAGATTCCACTGAAGTTCTGGGGCCGCAAAACCTTGCGCGGGTTGGTGCGGCTCTACCTGGCACCGCTCAAAAGCTGAGGCGCTCCCCCTGTAGAGCAAGCTTGCTCGCGAAAAACCCGAGGACACTGCAGGCAGTCTGAATGCCCGCGTTATCGTTGACGATCTTCGCGAGCAAGCTCGCGCCTACAGGTGCTTATCACCTGAATGGGCCAGGCTGCGTACCTGCTCGCGAATTTTCGCAGTGGCCGTTGGGCTCGCAACCGTTGCGTAGCCCTTCACCAGCTGCTCGAAGTGCGTTTCGAACAGCCAGTTGCGGTCCTGCGGATAGCGCTGCATGTGGCGCAAATTACGCTGGCGCAATGCGTAGCGCAGGGGCGACGGGTAGATGCGCAGGTCGGCGACATCAATCAGTCCGAACTCGCCGTCGTCCATCAGCAACACGTTGCCCAGGTGCAGCGAGCGGAAGTACACGCCGCGCTCATGCAATTGCGCCATGAACCGACCAAAACGCTCGACCAGCGATTCGCGCAGGCTGCTGTCCAGGCTTTGCAGGGCCTGGCGCAGGGTCAGGCCGGGCAGGGGCGTGTAGGCCACGGCGCTGCTGGCATCGGGCAAGGAGTAGAGCCCGAGGATGTGCGGTGCGGGGATGCCCAGGGTGCGCAATTGCTCGCTGTTGCTGGCAAAGCGCTCTGAATACGGATTGAAGCTACCGGAGGTGTACCAGCGGCGTGGGCGGAACAGTTTGAGGAAACTGCCATCTTCCAGGCGCAGGACTTTTGGCCCGAGGCCATCGGCTTCGATTACATGGGCATTGCTGCACAGCTGGTCGAACTCTTGCGACTTAATGTCTGCCACAGGTAAGCGCAAGAGACTGCGTCGGCGCCGGGCGATATTCAGGCCGGCGATCAGCGCCAGCGGAATCCACAACAGGAACCAGTGCTCTTTAGGGCGCGAGAGAATACCGCCGCCCTCAGTTAGACCTGCACCGATCCCATATGCCAGTAGTGATGAGGCAAGAATGAAAAGCGCTTGGGTACGGTGTCGGAAGCTGCTGTACAAACCCCAGCAGATCATGAGAATCCATGGGATGAAGCCGATGATACCGACATAATACAGCACGCCTAGGGCAAAGCTATGGGGTTCACGCAGAGTTTCGCCCCAACCGAAGCTCAGGTATAGATCAGAATCGTAGCTGTGACCGATCCACGGATGCTCGGCGATACGCTCCAGCGAGAGCTGCCAGAGACCTAGGCGCGAAGAATCGCCGCGTACAGTGATAATTTCAGGGGCAATCGCCACTACCGTCGCGAAACCGAATATCAGACCCGCGATCATCAGAGCCGACCGACGGTTCGGGCTTATGAGGGTCAACCAGAGTGCGGCAACCACCAGCGCTACCAGCGGCGTCCTGGACCCTGTCGCCAATACTGCCGCAAGCATAATGGCAAGCGCGGGAACTGCGAACCACAGACTCTTGAGTTGACGGGTTGTTACGCAGACAAAGAGCCAGTAGATAGTAAAGAAACCGAAGATGTGAGAGCTGAGCAGTGGGTTGTCCAGTGCGCCGCGCCCACCA
The DNA here is from genome assembly GCF_003852355.1 of Pseudomonas sp. R2-7-07. NCBI lineage: Bacteria > Pseudomonadati > Pseudomonadota > Gammaproteobacteria > Pseudomonadales > Pseudomonadaceae > Pseudomonas > Pseudomonas sp. R2-7-07. The sequence continues at coordinate 601,782 of NZ_CP027759.1, forward strand.
ATCATGCGCATTCCGGGTTCAAAGCTTTTGATGAAATGTGCAAGGTTGAAGAGGGTGGTGACCAGCGCGATGAGCGCCGCGCTGAAAAAGATCGGCTTGAATAGTTCGTTACGGTAATGCAACAACATGCCGCAGCCGGCCAGCAGCATGAACGTATGCATCGGTCTCTTGAAAAGATCGGTATCAGGGTGATGCTCAGGGCTCCATAAGAGACTGATCAATGCCCAGGCCGAAAACATCACAAAAGCGATGATCACAGGCTCGCGGAAGGCCTCCTTGAACTCCCTTGGGCGCAAGCACAACAACAACAGAGTTGGCGCACTGAACAGGCCGTAATAGAGTTTATGCAGTACGTTACGGTTGCCGACGAAGAACAGCGCACTCAAGAGCAACAGCAAGCCAACAGGCAAAATCCACAAGACCAGGAAGTCGAAAACGCGATTTGAGCCATAGATAAGGCGCTTTGAGTGCATACGATAAAGCCATTCCAGAAAGAGAAAGCCGACCATCTTAAGGTAGTGGCTATGTAATGTCGCCCGTCTGATCCAACCGGGCTGCGGGTTACGCCGGGTGCAAGTACAACAGAGAAGCTGTGCTAAAGTCAGCCTCCTTTTTCAAAACGCCGCGTGATATGACCGACTCCAGTCCGAGCGCAAGCCCTTCGAGCTTGAAAATATACTTCCGCCTGCTCAGTTACGTTAAGCCTTATATGGGCTTGTTCGCGTTGAGTATCCTTGGATTTCTGATTTTCGCGTCGACTCAACCGATGCTGGGTTACATCCTCAAATACTTCGTCGACGGCCTGTCCAACCCCGAAGCCGTGCTGTTTCCGACCGTGCCTTTCCTGCGCGACCTGCAGCTGCTGCAGGCGGTGCCGCTGCTGATCATTCTGATCGCGGCCTGGCAAGGCCTGGGCTCATTCCTGGGCAACTACCTGTTGGCCAAGGTCTCCCTGGGGCTGGTCCACGATTTGCGCGTGCAGTTGTTCAACAACCTGCTGACGCTGCCAAACCGGTACTTCGACAATCACAACTCCGGCCACCTGATTTCCCGCATCACCTTCAACGTGACCATGGTCACGGGGGCGGCAACCGATGCCATCAAGGTGGTGATCCGCGAAGGCATGACAGTGATCTTCCTGTTCGCCTCGCTGCTGTTCATGAACTGGCGCCTGACGCTGGTGATGATCGCCATCCTGCCGTTGATTGCGGTCATGGTCAGCACGGCCAGCAAGAAATTCCGCAAGCAGAGCAAGAAGATCCAGGTGGCCATGGGTGACGTCACCCACGTCGCCTCGGAAACCATCCAGGGCTACCGCGTGGTGCGCAGCTTCGGCGGCGAGGTCTACGAAGAAAAAAGATTCTTCAAGGCCAGCCAGAGCAACACCAACAAGCAATTGCGCATGACCCGCACCGGGGCGATCTACACGCCGGCGCTGCAACTGGTGATCTACTCCGCGATGGCGGTGCTGATGTTCCTGGTGCTGTACCTGCGAGGCGATGCGTCGGCCGGTGACATGGTGGCCTACATCACCCTGGCCGGTTTGTTGCCTAAACCGATCCGCCAACTGTCGGAAGTCAGCTCGACTATCCAGAAAGGCGTGGCCGGTGCCGAAAGCATTTTCGAACAGCTGGACGAAGAGGTGGAGGTCGACCACGGCACCCTCGAGCGTGAAAAAGTCAGCGGCCGCCTGGAAGTGCGCAACCTGAACTTCACCTACCCGGGCACCGAGCGCCATGTGCTCAAGGACATCAGCTTTACCGCCGAGCCTGGGCAGATGATCGCCCTGGTGGGGCGCTCGGGCAGTGGCAAGTCGACCCTGGCCAGCCTGATCCCGCGGTTCTATCACCACGAAAGCGGTGAAATCCTGCTCGATGGCATCGAGATCGAAGACTACAAGCTGCTCAACCTGCGCAAGCACATTGCCCAAGTGACCCAGCACGTGACCCTGTTCAGCGACACCGTGACCAACAATATCGCCTACGGTGACCTGGCCGGCGCGCCACGCGAAGACGTCGAGGCGGCGGCGGCGGATGCCAACGCCAGGGACTTCATCGACCAGTTGCCCAAGGGCTTCGATACCCAGGTCGGCGAGAACGGCGTGCTGTTGTCCGGCGGCCAACGCCAGCGCCTGGCGATCGCCCGCGCCCTGCTCAAGAACGCGCCTGTGTTGATTCTCGACGAGGCCACCTCGGCCCTCGACACCGAGTCCGAGCGGCATATCCAGGCCGCGCTGGACAAGGTCATGCAGGGCCGCACGACGCTGGTGATCGCACACCGCTTGTCCACCATCGAAAAGGCTGACCTGATCCTGGTGATGGACGACGGTCGGATCGTCGAACGCGGCACCCACGGCGAACTGTTGGCGCAGAACGGCTATTACGCCCGCCTGCATGCCATGGGCCTGGACGCGCCGGTACCGGCCGATATCACCTGATCTGAAATACGCACACATCTACTGTGGGAGGGGGCTTGCCCCCGATAGCGAAGTGTCAGCTTGCAGAAGTGCTGGCTGATACAGCGCCATCGGGGGCAAGCCCCCTCCCACATTTGCCCTGCGCTATATTCGGCGTCGCGCCAGTCGCAAGCCAGCGCAAACCCTGTGCTAATATCGCGCCCCTGTTCATTTTGTATGTGGGTTGCTCCATGAAGTTGTCCATGCCGCGATTCAATCAAGCCCCTGTCTTGGTGGTCGGCGATGTCATGCTCGACCGTTACTGGCATGGTGGTACCTCACGGATTTCCCCTGAGGCGCCGGTACCGGTCGTCAAGGTCGAGCAAATCGAAGACCGTCCAGGTGGCGCTGCCAACGTCGCCCTCAATATTGCCGCGCTCGGCGCCCCGGCCTCTCTGGTGGGTGTGACCGGTGACGACGAAGCGGCCGACAGCCTGGCCAACAGCCTGCGCGGGGCGGGCGTGCGCGCATTATTCCAGCGCATCGCTCATCAGCCGACCATCGTCAAGCTGCGAGTCATGAGCCGTCACCAGCAATTGCTGCGCATCGATTTCGAAGAACCCTTCGCCACCGACGCCCTGGCCCTCAATAGCCAGGTAGAGGAGTTGCTCGAAGGCATCAAGGTGCTGGTGTTGTCTGACTACGGCAAAGGCGCCTTGAAGAACCACCAGGTGCTGATCCAGGCCGCCAAGGCCCGCAACATTCCGGTGCTGGCCGATCCCAAGGGCAAGGACTTCTCGATTTATCGCGGCGCCAGCCTGATCACGCCAAACCTCAGCGAGTTCGAAGCCGTCGTCGGTGGTTGCGCCGATGAGCACGAGCTGGTGAGCAAGGGCGCGGCGCTGATGGCCGATCTTGAACTCGGCGCCCTGCTGGTGACCCGTGGCGAGCACGGCATGACCCTGCTGCGTCCAGGCCATCCGGCGATGCACCTGCCGGCGCGTGCGCGGGAAGTGTTCGACGTCACCGGCGCCGGTGACACGGTGATTTCCACCCTGGCCGCGTCCATCGCCGCGGGTGAGGAGCTGCCCCACGCCGTGGCCCTGGCCAACCTGGCGGCGGGCATCGTGGTTGGCAAGCTGGGCACCGCTGCCATCAGCGCACCCGAGTTGCGTCGCGCCATCCAGCGCTCCGAAGGCTCGGAACGCGGGGTGCTGGGGCTCGAGCAATTGCTGTTGGCGATTGACGACGCTCGCGCCCACAACGAAAGCATTGTCTTCACCAACGGTTGCTTCGACATCCTGCACGCCGGCCATGTGACGTATCTCGAGCAAGCGAGCGCCCAGGGTGATCGCCTGATCGTCGCGGTCAACGATGACGCGTCCGTCAGCCGCTTGAAAGGCCCTGGCCGCCCGATCAATAGCGTCGACCGGCGCATGGCGGTACTGGCGGGTTTGGGTGCGGTGGACTGGGTGATCAGTTTTTCTGAAGGCACCCCGGAAAACCTGTTGGCCCAGGTCAAGCCAGACGTGCTGGTCAAGGGTGGTGACTATTCCGTCGACCAGGTAGTGGGTGCGGACATCGTCAGTGCCTACGGCGGCACGGTCAAAGTGTTGGGGCTGGTGGAAAACAGCTCGACCACCGCGATCGTCGAGAAAATCCGCAATAACGAATAAAGCCTGTAGCCGCTGGGCTCGCGCCTAGCGGCTGGTTTTCTTCGGCACGATCTTGCGCAGCATCTGCTGCGCCTTGCCGGTCAAGCGCTTGAGCTTCGATTCTTTTTCCGGTTCTGCCAGGCCTTGCTGGCGCAGCCAGTCCTTCCAGCGAATCCGCTCATCACGCACCAGCCAGCCTTCTTGCTGGGCGAAGCTTTCGGCCAGGTACAAACCACGCGTGCTCGCAGGGTACAGCTGATCTTTCTTGACCGTGTACAGCTCGGCCAGCGGCTCGCCGTCTTTGAGCGGCATCAAGTACAGATCCGGACGCTGTCGATCCAGGCGCGCCACCAGTTGGTCACCTTCCAGGCGCTCATCCACATGAAACAGGCTCAGCGACTTGGCCTCTTTCGGCACTTCCAGGCGCAGATCGTAAATCAACTGCAGTGAAGCCGTTGGCAGGTGCACATAGGCCCGTGGGCGCTCGATCAACTGGGTGGTCGCGCAGCGCACCGGGCGCGCGGCGCCGGACAGCGGGCTCAGGCGAAACGGCAGGGCTTCACGGTAATGCAGCGCGGCGGAGTAGGGCGCCGGCAGCCATGTGTCGTTGAAGCGCCCGCCGAGCCAGCCTTCCGGGGTTTCCAGCAAGCACTCTTCGGCAATTTCCTGGATGGCGGTATGCAGCGGCAGGTTCAGTTCATGGGCCGGGACGTAGCCGGAGATCAGCTTGAGCACCACATCGCCGCGATCCTGGCGCCGCTGGCGCACCAGTACCCAGTAATCCTTGTTTTGCCAGTGCAGCGTCAGGCGCACCGAGACGCCGAGGTTCGCCAGTTCCAGGGTGAAGCGTTCGGCGTCGGGCACCTCGACCGGCTTGCGCCGTTGCAGGGTCTGGGCGAAGTTGAGCGGCATACCGACGCTCTGGTAGCTCAGGCCTTCGGGGGTGGCTTCTACGTGCAGCGGCAATGTCTTGAAGTTGCTGGGGTTCTTTCTTATGAGCGTACGCGGCATGTCGGCTCCTTTTTGCGACGGGGTCGGCCGCGTGGGCGGCATCAGAGTTGACGGATGACTCGGGCAGCGGTTGCCACGTTATGGGCCAGGTGCAGCGGATTAATGGTCCCGACAATAGCACTGGCGACACCCGTTTGCGCAAACAACAACATGAAACTGGCCTGAATTGGATCCATTCCAGGCTCCAGGCACACGTGGCCGCTGGCCAGGGCTTTTTTCACCAGGATGCCCTTGCCATGGGCCGCTGCGTATTCAATGACGGCTTTTTCAGCTTGTTCGTTCAAATTGTAAGTGACCATTGCGCAATCACCCTGTTCCAGCGCCTTCACGCCGCCTTCAACGGTCTTGCCGGAGAAGCCGAAACCGCGAATTTTGCCCTCTTTTTTCAGCGCCGCCAGGGTCTGGTACACCTCGCAATCGTTGAGGATATGCAGGTCGTTACCGTCGGAGTGCACCAGCACCAGGTCGATAAAATCCGTTTCAAGTCTTTTCAGGCTGCGCTCGATTGACATCCGCGTATGGGCAGCGCTGAAATCGTGGCGGGAAACGCCCGCTTCGAATTCCTCACCGACCTTGCTGACGATCACCCAATCCTTGCGCTGGTCGCGCAGCAGTGGTCCGAGGCGCTCTTCGCTGCGGCCGTAGGCGGGTGCGGTGTCGATCAGGTTGATGCCCAGCTGGCGCGCCTGGCGCAGCAACATCCGCGCCTCGTCGTCATCCGGAATCTTGAAGCCGCTGGGGTATTTCACCCCTTGGTCACGGCCCAGCTTGACGGTGCCCAGGCCCAGCGGCGACACCAGCAAGCCGGTGCTGCCCAGGGGGCGATGCAGGTCGTGCAGGGTTGGCAGGCTCATGGCAACAGTTGCTCCCAGGCGGGTTGGCCGATAGCAGGCTTTGGCAGCTCGGGCAGGGGGGCGCTGGCGCTTGGGCGGATGCCGTCGCGTTCCAGGCGGGTGATGACTCGGTCGGCGAAATCCGGTGCCAGGGCCAGCTTGGTCGGCCACCCCACCAACAGGCGACCCTGTTCGGCAACGAAGGCGTTGTCGGGACGGGTCAGGCCCGATTGCAGTGGCTCGGCGCGGTTGACGCGCAGGGTGGCCCACTGGGTCTGGCTCATGTCGATCCACGGCAACAACTGGGCAAGCTCTTTCTGGGCGGTAGCGATCTGCTCTTGCGGCGTGCGCGCCACGCCGTCGGCCTCGGCGATATCGCCACCGATGTACCACACCCAGCGACCGTCGGCGGCCGGGTGGGTGGTCACGGTCAGGCGCGGCTTGGTGCCGCCGCCCAGGCAGTGGGCATACAACGGCTTGAGGCCTGGGCCTTTGGCGATGATCATGTGCAGCGGGCGGGTCTGCATCGCCGGCTGGCTCAAGCCCAGGGCCGCCAGCAACTCCGCCGTGCCGGCGCCGGCGCTCAGTACGATGCGCTGGGCGCGGATGTCGCGGCCATCAACCTTCAAGCCGACCAGCGTGTCGCCGTCGAGCAGTGGTTCGATCTGCCGGCCTGCGAGCAAACCGTCACCAGCCAGGTGCGCCAGGCGTTCAATCAGGCTCGGCACGTCCACTACCAACTCCGCCAGGCGATAGACCTTGCCCTTGAAGCGGCGATCTTGCAGCGCCGGGGGCAGTTCGTCGCCCTTGACCTGATCGACGCGACCGCGCACGGCTTTGCTGGCGAAAAAGCTGGTGAGATTACCGGCGAGGGTGCCGGGGGACCACAGGTAGTGGGCTTCGGAGAGCAGGCGCACGCCGGACAGGTCCAGCTCGCCAGTGCCGGCCAGGGCTTCACGCCAGCGGCGCGGCATGTCGGCAATTGCTTCGGAGGCGCCGGTGAGGGCGCCGTGCAGGGCGTATTTCGCGCCGCCGTGGATGATCCCCTGAGACTTCACACTTTGCCCGCCACCCAGGGTCGCGCTTTCCACCAGCACCGTGGAAAACCCCTGGCGGCGCAGGCGCGCATTGAGCCAAAGGCCGGCAACCCCGGCGCCGACAATCAGAACGTCGGTGGAAATAACGGATGGCATCGGCGACCTCAATGTTCAAGACAAGAGGTGCAGTATACAGGCTGTTGAGTGGTGGTCAGTGACCGGCGGTTTTCGAGAACAGCTGAATCACCACCACGCCCAGCACAATCAGGCCCATCCCCAGCATGGCCGGGATGTCCAGCTTCTGCCCGTAGATGAACAGCGCTGCAACGCTGACCATCACGATGCCCATCCCCGCCCAGACGGCATAAGCCACGCCCACCGGCACCGTGCGCACCACCAGCGTAAGCATCCAGAACGCCACGCCATAACCGACGATCACCAGCAACAGCGGGATGGGTGTGCTCCAGCCCTTGATGGCTTTCATGGAAACGGTCGCGATCACTTCCGAGCAGATGGCGATGGCCAGGTAACAGTAGGCGGCGTTCATGGTGCGTTCCTCAAGGTGAAGCTCGTTTGATAAGGTCGGCATTCTAGAGGTTCAACAGATGGGGTAAAGTCATTACCTATCCGAATTCAAGATAGGTTCAGCCATGAGCGTGCAGTGGGATCTGGAACAGATGCGCCTGTTTGTCAGCGTTGCCGAGCAGCGTTCGTTCTCTGCCGTGGCGCGCGGGCAACGCAAGGCGCAATCGGCCGTCAGCAATGCTATCGCGATGTTGGAGGCGGACCTCGGCGTCAGCCTGTTCGAGCGTAGCAGCGGCCGCCAGCCGCGCCTGACCGAAGCCGGCGGTGTGCTGCTGGAGGAGGCGCGCGAAGTGCTGCGCCAGTGCGAGCGCCTGACGGGGCGGGCATTGTCGTTGACCCGTGGCGAGGAAGCGTGCCTGCGCCTGGCCCAGGACGAGGCGATGTTGTTCCAGCCGGTGCTCGACAGCTTGGAAGCGCTGGCCGTGCGCTATCCGTTGCTTGAAGTGCAGTTGTCCAGCGCCGCTCAGGGCGATGTGGCGCGCAAGCTGGTGGAACGCCAGGCCGACCTGGGCCTGTTGTTCTACCACGACCAGATCCCCGAAGCCCTCGAACGGCGGGTGGTGGGCAGTGTGGAAATGGTCACGGTGTGCGGAGTGAATCACCCTTTGGCTAGGGAAAAATATGTAGATTGCCAACGACTGGCACAGTTTCGCCAGTTGCTGATGTCGACCCAGACCAGCGTCTACCCCGGCAGCGAAGCCGCCAGCCCGCTGGTGTGGCGGGCCGACAGCTTCTACGTACTGGCCGAATGGCTGATGAGCGGCCTCGGTTGGGCCTGGTTGCCACGGCATATCGTGCAATACCCGACCTACCAGCAACAGATGGTTGAACTGGACAGCGAATGGACCCCGCCGGCGCTGGTGGTGGAGCTGGTGTGGCGCCGCGATGAACACCTCGGGCCTGCCGCACGCTTTTTGGCTGAACGTTTTGCCGAGTGCCTGCAGGCGATCGACTGAAAAAGCCGATAAACTCCGCCGCCATGAATAGAACTCTCTACAGCTGTCTGTTTTACCTGGCGCTGCCGTTGGTGGCTTTACGTCTATGGTTGCGCGCGCGCAAGGCGCCGGCCTATGCCAAGCGCGTGGGCGAGCGGTTTTCCTATGGCTTGCCGGTGATGCGGCCCGGCGGCATCTGGGTGCATGCGGTGTCGGTGGGCGAAAGCATTGCCGCCGCGCCGATGATCCGCGCCCTGCTGGAGCGTTATCCGCAGTTACCGATGACCGTCACCTGCATGACGCCCACCGGTTCCGAGCGCATCCAGGCGCTGTTCGCCAATGAACCGCGCATTCAACATTGTTATCTGCCGTACGACTTGCCCTGCGCCGCCAAGCGTTTCCTTGACCGGGTACAGCCCCGGCTGGCGGTGATAATGGAAACCGAATTGTGGCCCAACCATATTCACGCCTGCGCCCAGCGCGGTATTCCGGTGGCCCTGGCCAATGCGCGGTTGTCGGCGCGCTCGGCCAAGGGCTACGCCCGGTTTGCCAGGCTGACCGCGCCGATGCTGGCGCAAATGAACTTGATTGCGGTACAGACCGAGACCGAGGCCGAACGCTTTCGCAGCCTCGGCGCGCGTCCTGAAACCGTTGAAGTCACCGGCTCGATCAAGTTCGACCTGACCGTCGACCCGCAACTGCCGGCCCGCGCCGCCGCCCTGCGCGGACAATGGGGGGCCGGCGAGCGGCCGGTGTGGATCGCCGCCAGCACCCACGAAGGTGAAGACGAAGTCGTGCTTGCGGCCCATCGCCAATTGCTCGCCAGCTATCCCAACGCCTTGCTGATCCTGGTACCGCGTCACCAGGAACGCTTTGACCCGGCCTTTGAGCGTTGCGTGCAGCAGGGCTTTGCCACGGTACGTCGTTCCAGTGGCGAGCCGGTCACCGCCCACACCTCAGTGTTGCTCGGCGACACCATGGGCGAGTTGCTGTTTCTCTACGCCTTGGCCGACAGCGCCTTTGTCGGCGGCAGCCTGGTCCCGACCGGAGGGCACAACCCGCTGGAGCCGGCCGCGCTGGGCAAGCCGGTGATCATGGGGCCGCACCTGTTCAACTTCCTGGAAATCACCGCGATGATGCGCGACGCCGGGGCGTTGCGTGAGGTGGATGATGCAGACGGCTTGGCCGAGGCGGTGCGGCAGCTGTTCGAGTTGCCACAGGATGCGCGCAGGATGGCGCAGGCGGGGTTGAAGGTGATGCAGGCCAACCAGGGCGCGCTTAAGCGCTTGCTGGATGGTTTGGATCGATTGATCACTCACTGACTCAACGCCGATCCAAAATGTGGGAGGGGGCTTGCTCCCGATGACGGAGTGTCAGTCAAAACTACTTGAACTGACAGACCGCTATCGGGAGCAAGCCCCCTCCCACATTGGTTTTGCAGTGTTCTCAAGAACCTGGGCGGGCCTTCAATTGCTCGGCGGCGGCTTTGGCCAGGTCCGGTGGCAGGAAGTCCTTGTCCGGGTTGTAGTCGGCCTTGAGGTAGCGCGTCAGGTCCTGCAGATCCCCTGGGTTCAACGTGCCCGCAGCCTGCTTCAAGCGCAGGTTGTCGAGGATGTAGTCGTAGCGGCTATTGTTGTAATTGCGCACCGACGCATAGAGCTGGCGCTGGGCGTCGAGCACGTCGACGATATTGCGCGTGCCCACCTGATAGCCGATTTCCGTGGCTTCCACCGCACTCTGGTTGGAGATGATCGACTGGCGGCGCGCCTGTACCTGCTCCACGTCGGTATTCACCGCGCGGTGCAGGTTGCGGGTGTTTTCCACGACCTGGCGGCGCAGGCCTTCGCGTTGCTGTTCGGTCTGGCCCAGGCGCGAGTAGGACTCACGGACCTGGGAGCTGGTCAGGCCGCCGCTGTAGATCGGAATGTTCAGGCGCAGGCCGATGGTGCGCTGTTCGACGTCACCGCGATAGGGCGTACCGAACGCATTCGGGTTGCTGAAACCCAGGGCATCGTTATCGCCTTTTTCGTACTGCGCCACCGCGTCCAGGGTCGGCGCGTGGCCCGCCTTGCGCTGCTTGAGGGTTTCTTCGGCGGCGGTGACGGCGTAGTTGCTGGCCAGCAAGTTCAGGTTCTGGCGGCCGGCGGTTTCGACCCAGGCCTTGGCGTCGTTCGGCAGCGGCGGCAACACCGGCAGCGTATGGACAATGCCCTGGATCGAATTGTATTGGCGATTGGTCAGGGTGATCAGCGCCTCGAAGGCGTCTTCCACCTGGCGCTGGGCGAGGATACGGTTGGCCCGTGCCGTGTCATAGCTGGCCTGGGATTGCAGCACGTCGGTCTTGTCCGACAGGCCCACATCGAAGCGTTCATTGGATTGGTCCAACTGACGCTTGAAGGCATTTTCTTCGGCCTTGGTCGAGGCCAGGTTGTCTTGGGCGCGCAGCACGGCGAAGTAGCTTTCGGCGCTCTGCAGGATCAGGTTCTGTTCGGTCGCCGAGAGCTGCAGCGCCGCCTGCTCGTTGGTGGCTTCGGCAGCTTGCAACTGGAACCAGCGGTCGGCACGGAACAGCGGCTGGCTCAGGGTTGCACGCCAGGAGTGCGCATCGCGATTGGCGGTGGCGGCCGGCGTGTCGATCTGGGTGCGTACGTTGTTGATATCAGCGCCGCCGGTCAGGTTCGGCAGCAACCCGGCGCGGGCCTGGGGCACCACTTCTTTCTGCGCGCCGTACTGGGCGCGTGCGGCGGCCAGATCAGCGTTGTTGTCCACCGCTTCCTGATAGACGCTGACCAGGTCGGTCCTGGCAGACAAGGGCGCTTCAGCTGCCCAGACCATTGTGTGGGTCGCACAAGACACGGCAACTGCCAGTGAAAGTTTGCGCAGCATGAGTCGATCCCTGAGTAAATATTACGATGATAATTTGTTAGCCAAGGCTACGGTGACCCAACTGGAGCGTCAAGCCTTGAGGCAGCTCCGGAGTGTAGTGGCCGGACCGCGGCACAACAATCCTGCAATCACGCCATTTATCGTGCCCAATGCGGCGCCATTGGCAATTTGCCCACGCCATGGTCTAGACTGGCCGCGTTCTTGTCGGGGTGCCTTGTTGGAAGGCTGAGATCGGTAAATACCGGATCCCGTTGAACCTGATCAGGTTAACGCCTGCGTAGGGAACAAGATTTCTCGTCACCCGGCGAGTCCTCTTGTGCTTCGTCCGGGATGTTGTTCGACAATCGAACAGCCCTCGTGCGCCAAGCACAGCACTGGTTCCAGTGCCTCCGTCCGTCACAGGTTCGCTCCGACAAACATCCACCGCCTGGAGAGTTGGAGAGCCCGTGATGAGCACAGAAATAAAAAGTACAAAACTGAAAAACACCGTGCACTTGAGTGAATCGGCCAAGGTCGACTCCGGCTCCGTGCAGCCGTTTACCCGCTCGCAGAAAATCTACGTACAAGGCACTCGCCCGGACATTCGTGTGCCGATGCGCGAGGTCAGCCTGGATGTGACGCCCACCGATTTCGGCGGCGAAATCAACGCGCCCGTGGTGGTCTACGACACCTCCGGTCCGTACACCGACCCCAACGTGATCATCGACGTGCGCAAAGGCTTGGGCGATGTGCGCTCGCCCTGGATCGAATCCCGTGGCGACACCGAGCGCCTGTCGGGCCTGAGTTCGCACTTCGGTCAACAGCGCCTGAGCGATGCCGAGTTGACTGCCCTGCGTTTCGCCCATGTAAAGAACCCGCGCCGCGCCAAGGCCGGGGCTAACGTCACGCAGATGCACTACGCGCGCAAGGGCATCATCACCGCCGAGATGGAATACGTTGCCATCCGCGAAAACATGAAGCTTGAAGAAGCCCGCGCCGGTGGCTTGCTTGACCAGCAGCACGCCGGCCACAGCTTCGGCGCCAGCGTGCCGAAAATCATCACCCCTGAATTTGTGCGTGAAGAAATCGCCCGTGGCCGCGCGATAATTCCGGCCAACATCAACCACACCGAATTGGAACCGATGATCATCGGCCGTAACTTCCTGGTGAAGATCAACGGCAACATCGGCAACAGCGCGCTGGGCTCGTCCATTGAAGAAGAAGTGGCGAAACTGACCTGGGGTATTCGCTGGGGTTCGGACACGGTGATGGACCTGTCCACCGGCAAGCACATCCACGAAACCCGCGAGTGGATCATCCGCAACTCGCCGGTGCCGATCGGTACTGTGCCTATCTACCAGGCCCTGGAAAAAGTCGGCGGCGCCGCCGAAGACCTGACCTGGGAGCTGTTCCGTGACACCTTGATCGAACAGGCCGAGCAGGGCGTCGACTACTTCACCATCCACGCCGGCGTGTTGTTGCGCTACGTACCGCTGACCGCCAAGCGCGTCACCGGCATTGTGTCCCGTGGCGGCTCGATCATGGCCAAGTGGTGCCTGGCCCACCACAAAGAGAACTTCACCTACACGCATTTCGACGAGATCTGCGAAATCATGAAGGCCTATGACGTCAGCTTCTCCCTAGGCGACGGCCTGCGCCCTGGCTCGATCGCCGACGCCAACGACGCCGCGCAATTCGGTGAACTGGAAACCCTTGGCGAGCTGACCAAGATCGCCTGGAAGCACGACGTGCAAACCATGATCGAAGGCCCGGGCCACGTGCCGATGCAGTTGATCAAGGAAAACATGGACAAGCAGCTGGAGTGCTGCGACGAAGCGCCGTTCTACACCCTCGGGCCGCTGACCACCGATATTGCGCCAGGCTATGACCACATCACCTCCGGTATCGGCGCGGCGATGATCGGCTGGTTCGGCTGCGCCATGCTCTGCTACGTCACGCCCAAGGAGCACCTGGGCTTACCGAACAAGGATGACGTGAAGACCGGCATCATTACCTACAAAATCGCGGCGCATGCTGCCGACCTTGCCAAGGGCCATCCGGGTGCGCAGATACGCGACAACGCGCTGAGCAAGGCACGCTTCGAGTTTCGCTGGGAAGACCAGTTCAACCTCGGCCTGGACCCGGACACCGCGCGTTCCTATCACGACGAAACCCTGCCGAAGGATTCGGCCAAGGTCGCGCATTTCTGCTCGATGTGCGGGCCGAAATTCTGCTCGATGAAAATTACCCAGGAAGTGCGTGAGTACGCGGCTAACCAGCGCATTGAAGCGGTGGATGTGGACGTGGCCAAGGGCCTGGCGGAGCAGGCGGAGCGGTTCAAGCAGGAAGGCAGTCAGCTGTACAAAAAAGTCTGAAACCCATGATCGTTCCCACGCTCCGCGTGGGAATGCATCCCGTGACGCTCCGCGTCACAAAGGCGGACGCAGAGCGTCCAAAGCGGCATTCCCACGCAGAGCGTGGGAACGATCAGCCCCTCAGAGATACCCCCCTTGAACATTCAACCGAGTACCTACTCCCCCGACATCGCGGTGCCCACCGACAAGCGCGTCTTCGGCGCCCGCGACCTGTTCTCCCTGTGGTTCTCCCTCGGCATCGGCCTGATGGTCCTGCAAACCGGCGCGCTGTTGGCGCCGGGCCTGGGTTTGTCCGGCTCATTGTTGGCCATCTTCCTTGGCACCCTGGTGGGCGTGCTGTTGCTGGCATCCGTCGGTGTGATCGGCAGCGACACCGGCTTGTCCGCCATGGCCGCACTCAAGCTCAGCCTCGGTGCCAAGGGCGCCAGCCTGCCGGCGCTGTTGAACCTGTTGCAATTGATTGGCTGGGGCTCGTTCGAAATCATCGTGATGCGCGATGCCGCCAGTCTGCTGGGCACAAGAGCGTTCAGCGAAGGCAGCCTGCTGGCGAGCCCCTTGCTGTGGACGCTGTTCTTCGGCGGCCTTGCCACCTTGCTGGCGGTGAGCGGCCCGCTGACCTTCGTGCGCCAGGTCCTGCGCAAATGGGGTATCTGGCTGCTGCTTGCGGCCTGCCTGTGGCTGACCTGGAACCTGTTCGTCAAGGCCGACCTCGCTGCCCTGTGGGCCCAGGCCGGTGATGGCTCGATGCCGTTTGCGGTGGGCTTCGACATTGCCATCGCCATGCCGCTGTCCTGGCTGCCGTTGATTGCCGACTACTCACGCTTCGGCAAGCGCGCCAAAAGCGTGTTCGGCGGCACTGCGCTGGGGTTCTTTGTGGGTAATTTCTGGCTGATGAGCCTGGGGGTGGCCTACACCCTGGCATTTGCGCCAAGCGGTGAGGTCAATGCATTGCTGCTGGCCCTGGCCGGCGCCGGCCTGGGTATTCCGCTGTTGCTGATCCTGCTGGACGAGTCGGAAAACGCGTTTGCCGATATTCACTCGGCGGCGGTGTCGAGCGCTATTCTGCTGCGCTTGAAGGTCGAGCACCTGGCGTTGGCCATTGGTGTGATCTGCACCCTGATCGCCTGCTTTGCGCCCTTGGCGCAATACCAGAACTTCCTGTTGCTGATCGGTTCAGTATTTGCACCACTGTTCGGCGTGGTACTGGTGGATCACTTCATCCTGCGCCATCGGCGCCAGGGCGCGGTGACCCAGCTGCACTGGCCAGCGCTGGTGGCCTGGCTGGGCGGCATCGCTACCTATCATGTGCTGGCCAACCTCTATCCGGATATTGGCGCAACCCTGCCGGCATTGCTGCTGGCGGGGCTGCTGCAGTTCATCCTGGGGCGGGCGGTCAGTGGCGCGCGGGCATCAGCTCAGGCTTGATCACACCGGTAAGGCGCGCATAGGGGATGGTGATTTCGATCAACCCCTGTGCATAAGGCGCGATGGTGCTCACGTTGTACTTGAGCACCACGCCGCCACTGGTCAAGGCCACATTCGGGGTTTTCTGGAACGGCCAGTTCTTCACGAACTCCGGATCGCGGTCCATCTTGGTGTTGATCAACCAGCTATTGTGGGCAACTTTTGCCGTATTCCAGAAGGCCTGCTCCTGGCCGGGCAACAACATGTCGGCCAGGCCCAGCTCTTTATGCAGCACACGTGAATAGTTGATGAACCCGCGGCCAGGCTCACCGTGGGCCACGCCGGTGTCCAGGTAGCTGGACACTTCGACGATCACCAGGGCGTCATGCTGCTCGCGTACCTTGGCTTGCAAATACATGCTGTGGCGGTCGGGGGATTCGCGCAGGAACTTGTCCCGGTAGGCATTCAGGGTTGCCGGTACGCTGGCGCCGGGGCTGGTGCGGGTCATTTGCAGCAAGCGCTGCTCCACCAGGCTGTCGAGTTGCGGGTCGGCGGGAAAATGCACGGTATCGATATTCACCAGCGGGCAGTCAGGGCTGCCGCAGCCGGGCTTGGTTTGCTCCGATTTGTCGGTGGTGACGTCCAGCGGCTTGAGCTGGCTGGGTTGGAACAGGCTCTGGCAGGCACCCAGGGTCAAGGCAATACAAGCCACGGAGGCGATTTTTAAAAGCGACATGTGTGTCCTTCGTAAATCGATGGAAAGCGAAAAGAGTAGCGCTTGGACTGCCAACAAGGCCGCCAGTTCGCCACTAGACTGATTAGAGTGAGTTTGACGCCCGCCGTCTATCCCGGCAACCGGAAAGGGGCTGCGCCAACCTGCATGGGCGCGTTAGGATGGCGCCCATTGCACGGCTTATGACGAGGAAGGATATGACGGATTTTACGAAGTCGACGCCGAATAAAATCGAGATTGTTCAGCGCGACTCTGCCTACAAGGGCTTCTACCAGCTCGATCGCGTGCAGTTGCGCCACGAGAAGTTCGACGGCGGCATGAGCCGCGTGATCAATCGTGAAGTCTTCGTGCGCCATGATGCGGTGTGCGTGCTGCCCTACGACCCGCAGCGCGATGAAGTGGTGCTGATCGAGCAGTTCCGCGTGGGCGCCATGGGCCGCACCGACAACCCCTGGCTGGTGGAAATGGTCGCCGGCCTGATCGACAAGGACGAGCAGCCGGAGGAGGTTGCACACCGCGAAGCCGAGGAGGAAGCTGGGCTGACGTTCTCCGCGCTGTGGCCGATCACCAAGTATTTCCCCTCGCCTGGCGGCAGCACCGAATTTGTCCACTTGTACCTGGGCCGTTGCGACAGCTCCCAGGCCGGTGGTATCCATGGATTGGAAGAAGAGGCAGAAGACATCCGCGTCACCACCTGGGCATTCGAAGATGCCTTGCAGGCGGTACGCGACGGTAAGATTTCCAACGCAGCCAGCATTATCGCCCTGCAATGGCTTGCGCTTAATCGCGCGGAAGTGAGGGGGTTATGGCAGTAAAGGCACGGGAACGTTATCGGGTCGACCTGATCGGGCTGCAAGCCGCGTGCGAGGCCAACTACGCGCGGCTGATGCGCCTGCTGCCCGACATGCGCCACGCGCCCGAGGCGCGGCGCATTGCCGTGACCCACGGCGACCAGATGCTCGGCGTGCTGGCCCTGGAAGTCATCGTCAATTGCCCGTACACCACCACCCTGCGCGTGCGCCAGGAACACAGCCTGCCGTGGCTGCCGGTGCCGGAGCTGGAAGTGCAGGTGTACCACGATGCGCGCATGGCCGAAGTGATCAGCGCCGAACATGCACGGCGCTTTCGCAGCATCTATCCTTACCCGAATGTGTTCATGCACCAGCCCGACGAGAAAGCCCAGCTCAATGTGTTCCTTGGCGAATGGTTGAGCCACTGCCTGGCCTTGGGCCATGAGTTCGAAGTCGTGCGGTAGATGTGAACGGTGTCCGTTTGTCCAGGTTTCCTCTTTGTGTCCTGCCCCAGCATAATTGCCCCAACTATCTATTCCTGTGATTGCTAGGGAGAGCGCCTTGCCGAGCGTATCCGCCGTGAACCCTGACGCTGTGCTGCTGGTGCAGCTGACCGACAGCCATCTGTTTGCCGAGGCCGACAGTACGCTGCTGGGTATGAATACCCGCGAGAGCCTGCAGCGGGTGATCGAATTGGTCCGCGAACAACAGCCGTCTATCGATCTGGTGCTGGCCACCGGGGATCTGTCCCAGGACGGCACGCTGGCGTCATACCAGCAATTTCGCGATATGACTGCGCCGATAGGTGCTCCCGCGCGCTGGATTCCCGGCAACCACGATGAGCCGCAGATCATGGCCCAGGCTGCCGTGCACAGCGACCTGCTGGAGCCGGTGGTCGATGTCGGCAATTGGCGCATCATCCTGCTGGACTCCGCCGTACCCGGCTCCGTGCCCGGCTACCTGCAAGACCAGCAACTGCAATTACTCGCCCAGGCCTTGAGCGAAGCGCCGAACCGGCATCATCTGGTGTGCTTCCATCATCACCCGATGTCGATCGGCTGTGCCTGGATGGAGCCTATCGGCCTGCGCAACCCCGATGCGTTGTTTGCCGTGCTCGACCGCTTCCCGCAGGTCAAGGCGGTGCTCTGGGGCCATGTGCACCAGGAAATCGACCGCGAGCGCAACGGTGTACGCCTGCTGGCTTCGCCGTCCACGTGCATCCAGTTCGCACCCGGCAGTGAGGACTTCAAGGTCAGCGAGCAAGCGCCGGGCTATCGCTGGCTGCGCCTGCATGCCGACGGGCGGTTGGATACCGGCGTAGAAAGGCTCCAAGGCTTCGCGTTCCAGGTGGACTACGGCAGCAACGGCTATTGACCACCGACGGCGCGGCTATAGGTCCAGCGCCTTCGCCAACCTGACCACGGTAACGCCTTGCCCCAAGTGCCGCAGCGAGGGTTGGATCAGCACGCAGTTGTCATACGGCGTGAGGATTTCGCGTTCGGCGTCTCGGGCGATCACTGTTCCCGCGTGAGCGATCCGTTCCAGGCCACGGAAGTCATCGGTAAAACTGAAGTCCATGCTGTTCGCGATCACCGGATCGGTGACCTGCAAACAGTGCTGGGCAACGGGCTGTTCCCGGCTTAGAAACCTCGAAACGTCAGCCCCGGTGACGGTTTCAGTCGCCACCAGGAAACGAGCGGCTATATCGAGGGCGACGTGTTCGCTCTTTTTTGAAAAGTGCTGACCTGTTTCGATCAGCAGCGCGTTTTTGGTGCTTTTGGCGTCACCAAACCCGCCGTAGTCACGCATGCGTCGACCATTGGCGTGGCCGGCGTCGGCGACGACGGTGGCCGGTACACCCAACGATTTTGCAAATGCCAGGCCTTTGGCGCACGCCCCGCACATCATCAGGGGTGGGGACTCTTCGTGCATTGAATGGATATCGAGCAGAAAATCGACGTCGTCGATCAGCGGTCGCAGCTCACGGGCGCGGCGCAACTCGACAGACTCTCGCTCGCCGTCCAATACGGATGGCAGCCAGACACGGTTCATGTCCTCGTCAATGAAGCGGGACGCGTCGATGTTTTGCGGGTCGAAGCGTTGATAGGCCTCAACGTTGCCGAACGCCAGTGACAAGCGGCCCTTGCGCGGACGGATACCGCTGCGTAACAGGGTGTCTACCGCGATGGCTCCGCTGACTTCATTCCCATGGGTCAATGCCATGATCAAAACATGCGGCCCCGGTTCGCCGCTGTCGAAACTGTAAACGTAGTCGATCCCGCCATTACCGTTTTTCCATGGGCTGAGGTCGGGGAAGTTGACTTCAATCGGGTATGGCTTCAGGGATGCACGCACTTGCTCTAAGGTTTTCATTTCTGTCTCCGATAGACCAACGTTTAGACGTGTCGCCAGATAGGGCGCGACAAACATGGGAAGCTGGCTTTTATAAGGGCCCGGCTCAACTGGCCGAAGGTTGCGTACCGCGCATGCGCCGGCCGAGGCAGACGATCGACACGACACTGATCAAGATGGTCCCCATCACGTAAAAGCTCGGTGCGAGCTTGCTGCCGCTGGCTTCGATCAACGCGGTCACGATCAATGGCGCAAAACCACCAAACAGGGTGACGGAAAAGTTGTAGCTCAGCGCCAGGCCCGTGCCGCGAATGCTGGTCGGGAAAATGTCGGAAAGCATCGCTGGAATCGGCCCCAGGCAGGCTGCGATCAACAAGCCAACAAGGGCTTGCACGATCAGCAGTGTGGTGAAGCTGGGGAAGGTGTTGAGCAGCACGAACATCGGGTAAGACGAAAACCCGGTAATCAACAGCGCAATGGTCAGTACCCGGTATCGTCCGTAGCGGTCTGAAAGCCCGCCAAATACCGGCGCCATCAGCATTAACGTCACGCCCGTCATCAGCGCCCCGAGGTAAGAAGACGTGGCGGTGATGTTCAGTTGCTTGAACGCGTAGATCGGCATGTACAACTTATGGACATAATTGAATGCGGTCGCACCGGCCACTACACCGATAGCCAGCAGCAGGCTGACATGCCCCTTGATCAAGACGTCTCGCAGCGGGGTTTTGGCCGTGCTGCTGACCAGCGTTTTCTTGAAGTCCGGGGTTTCATCGATTTGTGTACGAATGTAATAGCCCACCGGCCCGATCAGCAGGCCGAAACCGAATGCGACGCGCCAGCCCCATTCGTTCAACTGCACATCCGACAGTACATAACTGAGGATCGCGCTGACCCCCGCTGCCAGGACGGTTGCCAGCCCTTGGGTGGACAGTTGCCAGCTGGCAAAGAAACCCCGGCGCCTGGCGTCTGCGTGTTCGACCATAAACGCCGTCGCGGCGCCGAACTCACCGCCTGTGGAGAACCCCTGAAGCATGCGCGCAACGATGATCAACAACGGCGCGGCCAAGCCAATCTGTTCATAGGTGGGTGCGAAAGTGATTATTGCGGTGCCGAGCAACATGATCATGATCGACAGTGTCAGCGAGGCTTTTCGCCCGGCTTTGTCGGTGTAGGAACCCAGCACAATGGCGCCTAGCGGACGCATCAGAAAGGAAATACCGAATGAGCCCACGGCCAGCAACAGTGAGGTGGTTTCGTTATCGGAGGGGAAAAACTGTTTGCCGATGACGACTGCAAAATAGCCGTAGATCAACAAATCATAGAACTCCAGCGCATTGCCGAAACTGGCAGCGATGATTTCCTTCCATGGGCCTCGTCGGGCTGGGGTCGTTGCCGAGGGTAAGACGGGTGATTGAGCGGTCATGGGTGTGCCCCGGGTGTATTTCACGTTTGGCATTCGGATTCGCCCAAGCTGCTACGCGGCCTGGCGAGATCGAAAGCGTTAATTGTTATGGGTGAAAGCCCGGATGAAAGTGAATCAATAGCGGTGTAGCGGCAATTGCTGATTTGGCACAGGTTTGAGCTGTTTTGGCACGGGCCAGGCCAGCCGCGGCTGGTAGCGGTGGTGAAGCGGAAAAACGGGCGATTATGAGGGGGGCGGCAGCGTTTCAAACGCTGCCAACGCTTCCCATATCTTCATCACCATCTCGCTCTGGTTATCGCGTAACCGATGCAGCGAGACGTCGAAGCTGACGCAAAACTCGGCGCCGCCTGCAATCAGCAGTTCGCCCGACGCCAGCGCATCGTTGACGACCATCTGCGGTAACCACGCAAGGCCCTTGCCACGCTTGGCCATTTCCAGAATCGCATCATAGGAATCGGCTTGGTAAACCATCCGCAACGCCAGGCGCTGTGGCAGTCGCTCCAGGTGCTGCGCCAGCACGCCGCGCAGCGCAAGGGAAGGTGAAAAGGCCAGCCAGGGAATGGGGAGGGCGTTACTGCTTGCGGCTATCTGCTGGCGCGGTTGGCCCTGAGCGTCCGGCGCACTGACCGGTAGCAATTGCTCCTTTGCCAGCACTCGAGAGTCAAAACGCTGCGGGTCGATCAATGACTGGGTCAGCGGGCTGGAAAAGCTCAGCAGCAGATCGACTTCGCCAGCCGACAGCCGGCTGATGGCCTCTTGCGCACCGCTGGTGAGCAGTGACACCGCAAAACTGCCCAATTGCGGGTGCAGCGACTCGTACCAGTCGGGGAAGAAGTCACAGGCCAGGGTTCGCCCGGTGGCGATACGCACGGGTTCATCGCGGCTCAGGGGGCCACCTTTGAATTGCGCTCTGACGGCGGTCAGCAGTTCCAGCGATTGGGTTGCAGCATCCAGAAACAGTACGCCGCAAGGGGTCAGTGACACCGGTTGTGTACGTTCGATCAATGGCGTGCCGACCCATTCTTCCAGCGCCCGGATACGTCGCCCGAACGCGGGGTGCGTGACGCACCGATTTTCCGCCGCGCGCGACAGGCTGCGGGTGCGGGTCAGTTCAATAAAGTCCTCAAGCCATTCCAGTTGCATGCTGTTTTCCCGCTCGGCAACCTATTTAACGCGCCGCCAGTACCGGCGAATTCCACAAGCAATGAAGAAAGAGTGCGCTGATCAAAAAATGAGCAGTTTGCAGCCGATCAGGTGCTTAAGGGGCGTGGAACGGATAGTAACGCCAGCGGCGATGGGCTGCACCCACGACCCCGCTGTTACCTGTAAACTGCGCCTCTTTGGCGCAAGCATGGAGAGCCCGGCATGTCCGCATCAATCTTGTATATCCACGGTTTCAACAGCGCGCCGGCGTCCAACAAGGCCAGCCAGTTGATGACCGTGATGGACAGCCTCGGCCTGGCCGACCAGTTGCGTGTACCGGCCCTGCATCACCACCCGCGTCAGGCGATTCCTCAATTGGAGGAAGCCATCGCGCAACTGGGTCGGCCACTGCTGGTGGGAAGCTCACTCGGCGGCTACTATGCAACCCATCTTGCCGAACGCCATGGCCTCAAGGCGCTGCTGGTCAACCCGGCGATCAGCCCCCATCGGATGTTTGACGGTTACCTGGGCACCCAGAAGAACCTCTACACCGATGAAACCTGGGAATTGACCCACGATCACGTCACAGCGCTGGCCGAGCTGGAAGTGCCGGCTCCTCAAGACGCCGCGCGTTATCAGGTGTGGTTGCAGACCGGGGATGAAACCCTGGATTATCGCCTGGCCCAGCAGTATTACCGGGCCTGTGCCTTGCGCATCCAGGCCGGTGGCGACCATGGTTACCAAGGGTTCGCCCAGCAATTGCCGGCACTGTTGAGCTTTGCCGGCATTGGCGCAGATCAGTATCAATCCTTCGATTTTTCGTCACTGTAAAAATCGCGGGTTACTTTTTTAATCGAACGACTCACGACGAGACCCCATGGCCACTCCCAGCGCTAGCTCTTATAACGCCGACGCCATCGAAGTCCTCTCGGGCCTCGACCCGGTGCGCAAACGCCCCGGCATGTACACCGACACCAGTCGGCCGAACCACCTCGCCCAGGAAGTCATCGACAACAGCGTTGACGAAGCCCTGGCCGGCCACGCCAAGTCGGTGCAGGTCATTCTCCACGCCGATCACTCCCTGGAAGTGTCCGATGACGGTCGCGGCATGCCAGTGGACATCCACCCCGAAGAGGGTGTGTCGGGCGTCGAGCTGATCCTTACCAAGCTGCACGCCGGCGGCAAGTTCTCCAACAAGAACTACCAGTTCTCCGGCGGCCTGCACGGCGTGGGTATTTCGGTGGTCAACGCGCTGTCGAACCACGTCCGGGTCAAGGTCAAGCGCGACGGCAACGAGTACGAGATGACCTTCGCCGATGGCTACAAAGCCACCGACCTGCAGGTGATCGGCACCGTTGGCAAGCGCAATACCGGCACCAGCGTGTACTTCGCGCCGGACCCGAAATACTTCGATTCGCCGAAATTCTCCATCAGCCGCCTCAAGCACGTGCTCAAGGCCAAGGCCGTGCTGTGCCCGGGCCTGCTGGTGAGCTTTGAAGACAAAGGCACGGGGGAGAAGGTCGAGTGGCACTACGAAGACGGCCTGCGCTCCTACCTGGAAGACTCCGTCAGCGACTTCGAGCGCCTGCCCAACGCGCCGTTCTGCGGCAGCCTGGCCGGTAACAAGGAAGCCGTCGACTGGGCGCTGTTGTGGTTGCCCGAAGGCGGCGACAGCGTGCAGGAAAGCTACGTCAACCTGATCCCCACCGCCCAGGGCGGCACCCACGTCAATGGCTTGCGCCAGGGCCTGCTGGATGCCATGCGCGAATTCTGCGAATACCGCAGCCTGCTGCCACGCGGCGTGAAGCTGGCGCCGGAAGACGTGTGGGAGCGCATCGCCTTCGTGCTGTCGATGAAAATGCAGGAGCCGCAATTTTCCGGCCAGACCAAGGAGCGCCTGTCGTCCCGCGAGGCGGCGGCGTTTGTCTCCGGTGTGGTCAAGGATGCCTTCAGCCTGTGGCTCAACGAGCACCCGGAGCTGGGCCTGGCCCTGGCGGAACTGGCGATCAACAACGCCGGTCGTCGCCTCAAGGCCAGCAAGAAGGTCGAGCGCAAGCGCATCACCCAGGGCCCGGCATTGCCCGGCAAGCTGGCCGATTGCGCCGGGCAGGACCCGATGCGTTCCGAGCTGTTCCTGGTGGAAGGTGATTCCGCCGGTGGTTCCGCCAAGCAAGCGCGGGACAAGGAGTTCCAGGCGATCCTGCCGTTGCGCGGCAAGATCCTCAACACCTGGGAAGTCGACGGCAGCGAAGTCCTGGCCAGCCAGGAAGTGCACAACATTGCCGTGGCCATCGGCGTCGACCCGGGCGCGGGGGACATCAGCCAGTTGCGCTACGGCAAGATCTGCATCCTCGCTGACGCCGACTCCGACGGCCTGCACATCGCGACCCTGCTGTGTGCGTTGTTCGTGCAGCACTTCCGCCCGTTGGTGGATGCCGGTCACGTCTACGTCGCCATGCCGCCGCTGTACCGGATCGACCTGGGCAAGGAGATTTTCTACGCCCTGGACGAAGCCGAGCGCGATGGCATTCTCGACCGCCTGGTGGCCGAGAAGAAACGCGGCAAGCCACAGGTCACGCGATTCAAGGGCCTGGGCGAAATGAACCCGCCGCAACTGCGCGAAACCACCATGGACCCGAACACCCGGCGCCTGGTGCAGTTGACCCTGGAAGACTTCGCCGGCACGTCGGAAATGATGGACATGCTGCTGGCGAAAAAGCGCGCACCGGATCGCAAAGCCTGGCTCGAATCCAAAGGCAACCTGGCCGAGGTTCTGGGCTGATGCGCACAGGCGTCGCCCTGGCGATCCTGATGGTGTGCGGGTTGGCGACCACCGATGTGGTTGCCGCGCCCGTGGCTGAACTCAAGCTGGTGTCGGAACACCCGGTAGACGGCATGCGCGGCGGGAACCTGTCGGGCCTGGCGCTATGTGGCGAGCAATTGTGGACCGTGTCGGACCGTGATGATGAGCAGATTTATCGCCTGGACACCCGCGCGCCGACCTGGACCGCCGAAGTGGTGAAGATCGACGTACCCCCCGTGCCCGAATCCGGCCTGCCGTGGGGTTTGCGCTCGCGCACCAAGGCGGCTTCGTTCGTTCGCGGTGGCGACCTGGATTTCGAAGGCATCAGCTGTGATGCCGCAGGCAACCGCTACATCGTCAGCGAAGCCCACGCGGCGGTGTTGCAGGTGCCGGTAGCAGGCGCACCCGAGTGGCTGAAAATTGCCCCAGGCATGGTGCGCGAGGCCCGGGCCAGCGGCATGTTGCTGCACTTCAATGCGTTGTTCGAGGGCCTGACGGTGAACCCGCAAGGCGATCGGATTTGGCTGGCGGCCGAGCGTGAGCGCCGCGGCCTGGTTTCGATCAAGCGCGGGCAGAGCGTGTGGGATTGCGACGGTGCTTGCGTGTTGTTGAGCGAGGCCGGCCTGGAAGTGCAACCGGCGCAGTTCCCCAACGCCAAGGCGGTGTCGAAGGACTTTGCCGACCTCGCGCTGTTCAACGGCAAGCTGTTTACCCTGGAGCGCAATGCGTTCCAGATTTGCCGGCGCGATACGGTGACGGCCAAGGTTGAGCTGTGCTGGTCGTTTGCCGACGAAACCCTGACGCCCGAGCGGCGTTACCCCCAGCCTTACGGCCTGGCCGAAGCCCTGGCGGTGGACGCCGACGGTGCCTGGATTGGCATCGACAATAATTTCGGCGCGCGTGCCGATGGTGAAAAGCGCCCGGTGGTCTATCGTTTCGCCGCCCCGGCCGGTGGCTGGAGTGCCCAGCCATGAGCCGTCACGAATTTGAATTGAATCAGCGCAGCGGCAATTCCGTTGCGCCTTACCCCATGATGAGGCCCGCATGAGTGACATCCTCGCAGACAGCTTAGATGGCGTAGAACGCCGATCGCTGGCTGACTTCACCGAAAATGCCTACCTCAACTACTCCATGTACGTGATCATGGACCGTGCCCTGCCGCATATCGGCGACGGCCTGAAGCCGGTACAACGGCGCATTATCTACGCCATGAGTGAGTTGGGCCTGGACGCCGACTCCAAGCACAAGAAGTCGGCGCGTACCGTCGGTGACGTGCTCGGTAAGTTCCACCCCCACGGCGATTCGGCGTGCTATGAAGCCATGGTGCTGATGGCCCAGCCGTTCAGCTACCGCTACACCCTGGTCGATGGCCAGGGTAACTGGGGTGCGCCGGATGATCCCAAGTCCTTCGCCGCCATGCGTTATACCGAGGCGCGCCTGTCGCGCTACTCGGAAGTACTGCTCAGCGAGCTGGGCCAGGGCACCGCGAACTGGGGGCCGAACTTTGACGGCACCCTCGACGAACCCCTGGTGTTGCCGGCACGTTTGCCGAACATCCTGCTAAATGGCACCACCGGCATCGCGGTCGGCATGGCCACCGACGTGCCGCCGCACAACCTGCGCGAAGTCGCCACGGCATGCGTGCGCCTGTTGGATGAGCCAAAAGCCACGGTCGAGCAGCTGTGCGAGCATATCCAGGGCCCGGACTACCCGACCGAGGCGGAAATCATCACGCCGCGCGCCGACCTGCTGAAGATGTACGAAACCGGCAAGGGCTCGGTGCGCATGCGCGCGGTGTACCACGTCGAAGACGGCGACATTATTGTGACCGCATTGCCGCATCAGGTATCCGGCGCCAAGGTGCTGGAGCAGATCGCCGCGTTGATGCAGGCAAAACCGTCGAAATTGCCGCAAGTCGCCGACCTGCGCGATGAGTCCGACCACGAAAACCCTTGCCGCATCGTGATCATCCCGACCAATAGCCGGGTTGATCATGAAGTGCTGATGCAGCATTTGTTTGCCAGCACCGACCTTGAGTCCAGCTACCGGGTCAACGTCAACATCATCGGCCTGGACGGCAAGCCACAGCTCAAGAACCTGCGCAATTTGCTGGTGGAATGGCTGGAGTTCCGCGTGCAGACCGTGCGCCGCCGCCTGCAATTTCGCCTGGACAAGGTCGAGCGCCGCTTGCACCTGTTGGACGGCTTGCTGATTGCCTACCTCAACCTGGATGAAGTGATCCATATCATCCGTACCGCCGAGCACCCGAAGGCCGAGCTGATCGCGCGCTTCGAGCTGAGCGAAATCCAGGCTGACTACATCCTCGACACCCGCTTGCGCCAGTTGGCACGCCTGGAAGAAATGAAGCTGCGCGACGAGCAGGACGCGCTGCTCAAGGAACAAGCCAAGCTGCAGGCGCTGCTGGGCAGCGAAGCCAAGCTCAAGAAGCTGGTGCGCAGTGAACTGATCAAAGACGCCGAAACCTACGGCGATGACCGCCGCTCGCCGATTGTCGAGCGCGCAGAAGCGAAAGCTCTGACAGAAACCGAGCTGTTGCCTAACGAGAAAATTACCGTCGTTCTGTCGGAAAAGGGTTGGGTTCGTTCCGCCAAAGGGCATGATATTGATGCCACCGGCCTGTCGTACAAGGCCGGTGATGGCTTCAAGACTGCGGCGGCTGGGCGTTCCAACCAATTTGCGGTGTTTATCGACTCGACCGGGCGCAGTTATTCGGTGCCGGCTCACACCTTGCCCTCAGCACGCGGGCAGGGCGAGCCGCTGACCGGGCGCCTCACGCCGCCGCCGGGGGCGAATTTCGAGTGCGTGCTGTTGCCGGACGATGATTCGCTGTACGTCATCGCGTCCGACGCCGGCTACGGTTTCGTGGTCAAGGGTGAAGACCTGCAGGCCAAGAACAAGGCGGGCAAGGCGTTGTTGAGCCTGCCGAACAACGCCAAGGTGATCCTGCCGCGACCGGTGGAGGATCGCGAGCATAACTGGCTGGCCTCGGTGACCACCGAAGGGCGTTTGCTGGTGTTCAAGATCAGCGACCTGCCGCAGTTGGGCAAGGGCAAGGGCAACAAGATCATCGGTATCCCTGGAGAGCGGGTGGCCAGTCGCGAAGAGTACGTGACCGACATCGCCGTCATCCCGGAAGGCTCCACCCTGGTGCTCCAGGCCGGCAAGCGCACGTTGTCCTTGCGCCCCGACGACCTTGAACACTACAAGGGCGAGCGCGGTCGACGCGGTAACAAACTGCCTCGCGGCTTCCAGAGAGTGGATGCTTTGTTGGTAGAAACGCCTGCTTAAGGCGTACTAGAGGCCTCGATCTACGATTTAACGCGTAGATCGACGCTTTGGCGCTGGAGTCATGGCGCATATTCACGGATGATATGGCCTTTCCAGCGCCGGCGTGGCCGAGCGTATTTAGGTTATTTTTAGTATTACATTGTGGTTCGCCGTGCGGCAGCCACCTGGATGGGATGATGACTGCTCCACGCCTTCCTCTATTTTTGATGCTCGCTGGCCTGTTAGGGCTGGCGGGTTGCAGCACGCACCAGCCGGTGTCGCTGTACCAGCTGGACAGCGGAAGTCCGGCTCAGCCAGCACAAACCGCCGGCATGGCCGTTCTGCTGGGGCCGGTAATCGTTGCCGATTACCTGCAACGCGAAACCCTGCTGCAACGTCAGAACGACGGCAGCCTGCAAGGTTCCACCGATGGTCGCTGGGCGGGCAGCCTGTCCTCCGATATCAATCAATTGATGTTGCGTCAGGTGGCCGGCCAGTTGGACAGCCAGCGCGTAGTCCTGGCGCCGGGGCCATCCGGGTTTACCCCGGATGTGCAGGTGCTGCTGACGATCACGCGGCTTGACTCCGGTACCTCGCAACCGGCGATCCTGGATGCACAGTGGCGCCTGATCGACCGTCGCGGCCAGGTGCGGGACAACCGTATCGTGCACCTGCAGGAAGAACATACCGGCACCACGGCGTCCCAGGTCCAGGCCCAGGGCGTATTGTTGCAGCACTTGGCGCAACAGTTGTCGGTAGCGCTCAAGCCGCTGGCCAACCAGCCGCCAATTGCCGAGGCTCCGCGCAAGCAGGCGCCGGCACAGGCCAAGCCGGCCACACCGGAAAAACCCAAGATGCCGATGGCGACACCGATTCGTACGGATTTGGAAGTGTTCAGGTTTTGATCTGAATGGCAGACAAGCAAAAGGCCCGCTGAGTAAGCGGGCCTTTTTTGTATCTGAAAATAGAAGCCATGGCGCAGTCAAATGTGGGAGGGGGCTTGCCCCCGATGGCGGTGTTTCAGTGAGTGATGTGCTGACTGATACTCCGCTATCGGGGGCAAGCCCCCTCCCACAAGGTTCTTGCAGCGTGCTTCAGGGCTTGCGCGTCTCATGCATCCGCGCCAGCTGCCGTTCCAGCATCGACGGGTAAGGCTCCATCAAGCGCTCCACGCAGCTGGCACCCTCAGGGCTGGCAATCGGGCGGATGCGTGCGCGTTGGCGGATCAGCGTGTCTTCACTGATCTTGCGCTCCACCAGCAGCAGGTTGCGGCTGTGTTGCGACAAGGCCAGGGCATCCTGGGCGATCTCGGTCAGCAGCAGGTCGATCTGGCTGATGCCGAACAGGTCATCACCCACCGTCAAACCGAGCTGCAGTTGCAATGTGATACCGCTGTCCGCCACTTCAATCTGCAAAGCATGACCCAGGGCGCGCAACAACTCGCCGCAGCAGATGGCGTTGGTCAGGTAGTCCTCGCCGCTGTCTTCGCTGTGGAACAGCATCAGCGTGCTGCCGTCGTTCAGGGTGTGCAGTTCGCTCTGGTAGAGCGAGGCGGCCTGGTCGAGACAGTCGCGGTAGCGTTCCAGCAGTTCCGTCAAGCGAGCGCGGGGCAGGCGGCGCAGTTGGTCCTGTGCACCCAGTTGCACGGCGAGTACGGCGCTGTACTGAGGTTCGCTGCTTTTGGCGGGAAGCGATTTGGGCGTTACGACGGGAGCGGACTCGGCGGTATCGCGCAGGTCGGCGAACGGGTCTTCGTCGTCCAGCTCGTCTTCTTCGGCCTTGACCACATGCCGCGGTGCAGGCTTCAAGCCCGCTACCGGAGCGCTTTCGTCGAAGCCTGGGTCGCGCAGGTCGCGTACTTCAAACTCAGGCTCGTCGGTGTAGTCGGCGTCGTCGTACTCGGGTTCGGGTTCGATCTCAGGCACGGTCGGCTCCGGGGCGAAGCTGGCATGCAACTGGCGCGCCAGGTCGCCGATTTCGTCCTGGCGGTCGGTGGCTGGAGTGTGTTCGTCGATATCGCGCAGCCAGATGCGCAGTTGCATCAACGGCGTGGAGATATGCCGTCCCAGGCGCAGGCTCAACGCCAGGGCGAGGGCCAGCAGGATCGCGCTCAAGATGCCCATGCTCTGCAGGCTGATGGTCATCGGCTGCTGGAATTGTTGCATGTCCAGGCTGATGCGCAATTGGCCGGCTTTTACATCCTGAAACGTGATATTGCTCTGGTACAGGCCCTCGGCTTCGCCCAACAGGCCGTTTTTCGGGCGCTGCCCGGCTTCGGCCATGATCCGGTTGTCCACGCTATAGATGGCGGCGTGGGCCACCAGCGGGTTCTTGGTCAGGTTGTTGAGCAATACGTTGAGGCTGAGGATGTCGTTAGACACCAACAACTCAGTCGCCGAGGTGGCGGTCTGGGTGGTCAGGCTCTCGCCGAGGGCGTCGGCCTGCTCGTGCATGGCCTGCTTGAACTGCAAACCCATCACGCAGGCGTAGATCACCAGGGCCAGGGCGACCAGGATCACATTATGGCTGGCGATGCGTAATGCGATCGGTACACGGCGGTGGCGCAGTGCCCGGAAGATCAGCAGGAAGAAGTTATCGGTTTTTACTGGCGTGGGCCGGTTCACTTGCGCTCGGCTCTTGGTCCGTGAAGTTGACGCGCAGTATAGCGACAGGCCCATGACCGGCAAAGCGCTGGCTGTGCCCGATGGTCACTGAAAGTGGGTAGAATGCGGTTTTTTTCCAGCCTGGGGGTGCGCTTTGCGCGAAATTGTCCTGATCAACATCACAGGTCTTGACCGACCGGGTCTCACCGCTGCTATTACCGGCGTTCTGGCCCAGGGTGGTGTGAACATTCTCGACATCGGCCAGGCGGTGATCCACGACACCCTGTCGTTCGGCATCCTGGTGGAAATCCCCAGCAACGAGCAGGCTTCGTCGGTACTCAAGGACATCCTGTTTACGGCCTACAAGCTGGATCAGCAGGTGCGTTTCACGCCGGTGTCCGAAGTCGATTACCAGCATTGGGTCGAAGGCCAGGGCAAAAAACGCCATATCGTGACGTTGCTCACCCGCAAGGTCACGGCCGAACAGTTGCAGCGCGTCAGTTCGATCACGGCGCACTACGGCTTGAACATCGACCATATCGACCGTCTGTCGGGTCGCATGCCCTTGGACACGCCCGCAGACAAAGGCAAGGGCTGCATCGAGTTCTCCGTACGGGGCGAGCCGGCCGATGCGCAGGCGCTGCGCGCTGAATTCCTGAGCGTGGCCCAGGAGCTGAATGTCGACATCGCCTTCCAGGAGGACTCGCTGTTCCGACGCAACCGTCGCCTGGCGGTGTTCGACATGGACTCCACGCTGATCGAAGCCGAAGTCATCGACGAACTGGCCAAGGCCGCCGGTGTGGGCGAGCAAGTCTCGGCCATTACCGAGCGCGCGATGGCCGGCGAGCTGGATTTTCGCGCCAGCTTCAAGGAGCGCCTGGCGTTGCTCAAGGGCCTGGATGTGAGCGTGCTCGATTCAATCGGCGCGTCCCTGCGCCTGACCGAAGGCGCCGAAACCTTGTTCGCCGAGCTCAAGCGCCTGGGCTACAAGACGGCTATCCTGTCTGGCGGCTTCACCTACTTCGCCAAGCAACTGCAGGCCAAGCTGGGCATTGACTACGTGTTCGCCAACGAGCTGGAAGTGGTGGATGGCAAAGTGACCGGCGTGGCCGTGGAGCCGATTGTCGATGCACAACGCAAGGCGGACCTGCTCAAGGAGCTGGCGCACAAGGAAGGCTTGCGCCTGGAGCAGACCATTGCGGTCGGCGACGGCGCGAACGACTTGCCGATGCTGGCGATTGCGGGATTGGGTGTGGCGTTTCGTGCCAAGCCATTGGTCAAGCAATCGGCCAAGCAGGCGATTTCGACCTTGGGGTTGGATGGAGTGCTGTATCTGCTGGGCTTGCGTGACCGTGATGGTCAGCTGTAACTCGACAGATCATTCCCACGCTCCGCGTGGGAATGCCTTCTGTGACGCTCTGCGTCAGGCTTTGGGGGCGCAGAGCGCCCTGCGCTGCATTCCCACGCAGAGCGTGGGAACGATCATCAGGCTTTAGGTGAGCCGATACCCTGGCCCATCTGCACCGGCGTGCCCGCCGCCAGTTCCTGCGCCCACTGCACCTGGTCCGGCCCGAACAGCACGATCGCAGTAGAACCCAACTTGAAGCGACCCAACTCCGCACCTTTCTCCAGGTGAATCGGTGCGCGAGCAGCTTCGTCATAGCGGAAGGTTTTCAGCTCGCGTTTCGGTGGTGTTACCAGCCCGGCCCACACCGTCTCGATCGAGGCCACGATCATCGCGCCCACCAATACCACGGCCATCGGGCCGCGTTCGGTGTCGAACAGGCAGACAACCCGTTCGTTACGCGCAAACAGTTCCGGCACGTTTTCGGCGGTGGTCTGGTTCACCGAGAAAATCCGCCCCGGCACATAGACCATCTCGCGCAGGGTACCGGCCAGTGGCATATGTACGCGGTGATAGTCCTTGGGCGACAAGTAGATAGTGGCGAAGTCACCGCCCATGAACGGCGCCGCCAGCGCTGCGTCGCCGCCGAGCAATTCCAGCACGCTGAAACTGTGGCCCTTGGCCTGGAACACACGGCCATGTTCTATCGGGCCGAGCTGGCTGACCGCACCATCGGCCGGGCTCAGTACGGCGCCGGGGGTCGGGTCCAGCGGGCGCGCACCGTCTTTCAATGCGCGGGTAAAGAAGGCGTTGAAATGCTCGTAGGCGGTCACGTCTTCAACCAGTGCCTGGGACATGTCCACCTGGTAACGCTTGGCGAACCAGCGGGTGAAGGCGTTCTTGAACCAGCGCACACGGCACTCGGCAATGCAGCCGGCCAAGCGCGACAGCAGGTGGTGCGGCAGCAAGTACTGACTGAGGATAAACAACTGCTTTTTCATTAAGTGTCCTTAAGCTTCAAATCTCGACGGGGGTGTCGGGGTGGTTGCCCCATTCGCCCCAGGAACCGGCATAACCTTTGACTCGCGGATAACCGAGCGCCTTGGCCACCAGGTAGGTGAAGCCAGAGCGGTGGTGGGTCTGGCAGTGGGTGATGATTTCTTTATCGCGGGTCAGCCCGAGGTCTTCGAGGATTTGCGGCATGTCGCGGCGGATACGCAGGCTACGCGCCTTGTC
This sequence comes from Pseudomonas sp. R2-7-07, assembly GCF_003852355.1. Lineage (NCBI taxonomy): Bacteria > Pseudomonadati > Pseudomonadota > Gammaproteobacteria > Pseudomonadales > Pseudomonadaceae > Pseudomonas > Pseudomonas sp. R2-7-07. The sequence goes on from NZ_CP027759.1 coordinate 634,594, forward strand.
CATGCCGGCGGTCCATTCGAAGTTCACCGCGCCGGGAATGTGCCCGGCTTTGGCCGCGAGCACTTTTTCGCCGGAATACTCCAGCGGGCCGCGTGCGTCCCAGATACCCAGGTCGGCTGCGCCCAGCCGGCTTTGCAGGTATTCGCGGGTGGCGGTGGGGCCGTCGTGCAGCGTAAGGCTGACCGGGCCACCGGCTGGCGCGGGCACCTCGGTGGAAACCGGATGCTTTTCTTCCAGCCACGCCAGAAGGCCGCCGTCGAGGTAGTGATACTTCTGATGGCCGATGACGTCGAGCATCCAGATAAAACGACCGGCCCAGCCGCCGCCCTCGTCGTCGTAGACCACATAGGTGGCGTCGGGGGTGTGGCCCAGCTCGCCGAACAGCTTTTCCAGGTCGGCCTTGTGCGGCAGCAGGCCTGGCGCGGGGGGCTGGCCCAATTGGGTGCGCTTGGGGTCAACGAAATGCGCGCCGGGGATATGCCCTTCGGCGTAGCGGGCGGCACTGGTGAGGTCCACCAGAATCAGGTGGTCGGCATCCAGGCGACCTTGCAGGTCGCTGGATTCGATCACCAGCGGCAAGCCAGAGAAGTCAGGCATGTGAGGTCTCCTGGGCACAAATGTTGGCGATAAAGGAGGGCGATTGTAGCGCAAGCATCAGGCGCTGCGGTTGGTAAAGCTGTGCAGGGCCTTTTCGATGCATTGCGCGGTTTTACCAAAGGCTTGCACGGTGGTTTCCGAGAACGGCCCGCCACCCTGGTCCGCCACCATCAGCATCACCACGCGGCCATTGCAGCTCAGCGAGCGCAACAGCAGGTGCTCGCCGGTAAACAGGCGGCGCAGGATCGGTGGCAGCAGGGCGGCGAACTGTGCATGGTTGTCAGGGCTGAGACGCACCTGGGCGGACTTTTCCAGCAGGCGTTGCAGCAATGTACTGTTAACCACATCCAGGCTCAGGTTGGCAGCGTCCCTGGGCAAGCCATCGGCCTGATGCACACGCAAGGTGCTCAAAGCGCGATCCGCCATGAACAGCAATACGCGTTGCATGCCGCTGGCGACCAGGGCTTCCTTGGCGCAAGTGGTCAGGTGCATCGCATTGGCAAAGCGGCTCGGCTCGACCAATAGCTCGGTGCAGCGGCTGCGCCACAGTGCCAGTGCTTCGGCCGTGGGCGGCGGCGCGGGCAACAGGCCACGATGGACTTTTTGCACATGCCACGGCCAGATCAGCGACAGGGCCGGGTGCCAGAGGTCAGGCATCAAGGTGCTGCGCGCGCTGGTCACCGCTTGTTGGTGCACTTGCTGCTGCACATCGCCCAATGGCTCCTGCAGGTACAGCGCAGTGAGGTATTGCCAGCGCTCGGTGTGCGGACAGGTCCAGGACTCCTGCGCCGACATTGCCAGGCCATTGGCCAACAATACGGTGTTGGCCGGCTGGTTCAGCCAGCGGCGCAGGTTGGGGTCGGCGTCGAGTAATTGCTGGTGGCGCAGAGGGTCGTCTTCGCGCGCGATGCGCAAGGCCTTGACCAGCAGGCGACGCTCGCCCAGCAGCAGGTGATAGCCCTGGGATACCCAGATAGGCAGGTGCCAGGCCGCAGTCAGGCCAAGGCACAGGTCCAGCAGGCGCACGCCGAATAATTGCTGCTCGACCTGGTGCGCCGACTCGCCTTTGTGGATCACCCGCAGTTCCCATTCCTCCAGGAGCTTGGGGTAGGCGACGGCCATCGGCCACAACGGTGACAGAAACAACAGGCTGCCCCAATGAATATCCTGCCACAGACGCGCCAGGCGGTTGCCGAACAAGCCGTTGGCCTGCTGCGAGGCATGTTGGCTGATCAACAGCAGCTGGCGCAGCGCTACGGGAATTTCATCGGCCGGCACCGAAGGCAGGCGTGCCAGCAGTTCCTCGGCGCGCTTGAGACCGAGGCGGTTGAGCGCCACTTCGAGGTTTTCCGCCGGTTCCGCCAGGCTGCCGTGAGTGTGGCTGTTGGCCTCGCGCATCACGCTGAGCACCAGGGCCGGGCTGTCTTGCATCAGCTCGGCGATGTCCCTTAATGAGCTGCGGCTGTCGCGGATGGCTTTGCACACACGCTCGTGGCTGGCCTGGGGAACGGGCAGCAGCACGTCGTCCAGGCACTTGATCCAGGCGGCGAGTGTGGCGGGTTTTGCAGTTGGAACTGTCGTTTCATTAGCCATGATTGGGGCGCGATCGTCACTTGTGTTCAACACGCCCGGAACGGGCTGAATTGGCTTTTCGCCTTAACGGGCTATAGTCTGGCGCAGTTTTGCCGATAAGTAGAACAAGAGTTTTCCAGCTGCACCCACTATGTCCATGAACCCGACGGCGCAAGTACAGATCCCCTATGGCTAAAATTATCGGCATCATTGTCGTCCTCGCAAGTGTGCTCGGTGGGTACGTCCTGTCCCACGGTAAAATCGCCGCGCTGATCCAGCCGTTCGAAGTGATGATCATCGGTGGCGCCGCCTTTGGCGCCTTCCTCCAGGCCAACCCCGGCTACATGACCATGCATGTGATCAAGAAGTCGCTGGGCATGTTCAGCTCGCGCTTCTCGCACACGTTCTATCTGGAAGTGCTGGGGCTGGTCTACGAGATCCTCAACAAGAGCCGCCGCGAAGGCATGATGGCGATTGAAGGAGACATCGAAGACGCCGCCGCCAGCCCGATCTTCGCCAAATACCCGGCCGTGCTCAAAGACGAGCGCATGACCGCGTATATCTGCGATTACCTGCGCATCATGTCCTCCGGCAACATGGCCCCCCATGAGCTCGAAGGCTTGTTCGACATGGAGCTGTTCAGCCTCAAGGAAGAGCTGGAGCATCCTTCCCACGCGGTGACTGGCATTGCCGACGGCATGCCCGGTTTCGGTATCGTCGCGGCGGTGCTGGGTATCGTGGTGACCATGGCCTCCCTGGGCGAGGGCGACCAGGCGGCCATCGGCATGCACGTCGGCGCGGCGTTGGTCGGTACCTTCTTCGGTATTCTCGCGGCCTACGGTTTCTTCGGCCCGCTCGCCACGTCGCTGGCCCACGATGCCAAGGAAGAGATCAACCTCTACGAAGCGATCAAGGCGTGCCTCGTGGCTTCGGCATCCGGCATGCCGCCCTCGCTGGCGGTAGAGTTCGGACGCAAAGTGTTGTACCCGAAACATCGCCCAAGTTTCGCCGAGCTGGAACAAGCGGTTCGCGGTCGCTAAGCCATGGAAAACAACCAGCCGATCATCATCAAGCGCGTCAAGCGCTTCGCAGCGGGGCACCATGGCGGCGCCTGGAAAATCGCCTTTGCCGACTTCGCGACGGCAATGATGGCGTTCTTCCTGGTGCTGTGGCTGATGTCCACCGCTACCCCTGAACAGAAGATCGCCATCGCGGGTTACTTCAAGGACCCGATTGGTTTTTCGGAAAGTGGCACGCCCTTCGTGATCGACCTGGGTGGCTCGCCGCAGTTGGCGCCTGAGCGCACCATCAACCCGGAAGTGCAGACCGAATCGCCCCAGGAAAAAATCCCGATCGAGCGCGATAAGGTCGAAACCATGGCCGAACAGGTTGAGAAAGAACGCCTCGAGCTGTTGTTGCAGGAGCTGCAGACCAAAGTTGAGGAGAACCCGCAACTGCTGAAGTTCAAGGATCAGATTTCCTTCGAGATCACTCCGGAAGGCTTGCGCATCCAGATCACCGACGCCGCCAACCGGCCGATGTTCGATTCCGGCAGCGCACGCTTGAAGCCGTACTTCGAAGATATCCTGCTGGCCATGGCCGACACCATCAAGGCGGTGCCGAACAAGATCAGTATCAGCGGCCACACCGATGCCAAGCCCTATGCGGGGCAGGGCGACTTCGGCAACTGGGAACTTTCGGCCAACCGCGCCAACGCCGCCCGCCGTGCGCTGGTGGCTGGCAGCTACCCGGACCCGCAAGTGGCGCGGGTGGTGGGCTTTGCGTCATCGCAGCTGTTTGACCCCAAGGAACCGTTCAACCCGATCAACCGTCGGATCGACATCGTTGTGCTGACCAAAAAGGCCCAGCGTGCGATCGAGGGCGATCAACCGCCACCGCCACAGCCGGCTCAGGGTGAAGGCGCCCCCGGTGAAGTGCCGGCGGACCCGAACGCGCTCCCGCCAGGGCAGGAGCCGCTGCCAGCCCATGAACTGCGCCAGAAGCTGAACCTGTTTGATGATGGCGGCGTGAAGGACCCGACGGCGCCTGTGCCTGCGCCGTAAGCGGTCTCTATAAGCCAGAAATGAAAACGCCCCGATCAGCCGGGGCGTTTTCATTTGCGGTCAGAGTGGCAGGTACGCTTTGACGCCACCGATTACGCCCCGCATATCATCCGCGCACAGGCGCGGTACGAAGTACTCTCGACCCTTGGAGCGGGTCTTTCTGTGCAGTTTGTCGAGGCGTTCGAAGCTGACGGTGTAAATCATGTCGCACTTTACCCACAGCTCTTTGTAACGGTCGGATTGAAGTGGGTTGGCGCGTAGCAGATGGTGCCAGTCGTGCCGGATATCTGGTGCAGTAGAGGAAATCGGCACCACGGTGCACAGTTTGCGATTGTGCGTAGAGGTTGGGGATATCACTACGACCTTACGGATCTTCAGCATCTCCGGAGCCACAAAGCCCCGCGTGAAGTCGCACAGCAGTACATCGCCCTGTTTGGGGTGATAGTAGAGAGCCAAATGTTAATTCCCCACAAAAAGCAAAGCCGCCCGAAGGCGGCTTCATTCGACACGCAGCGGAGCTTGCTTCGCCCCTTCTGCGCCGCTGGATCAACTCCGAAAAGGATCCAGACTCCTGCCAGCTTTCGCTGGTGACGGAGCAATTATGGGCATCAGAAAATCCGAATACAAGCCAGCTCGTGTTGTAAGCCACCGAGTTGGACTGAATTCTTGATGCCTGCACCTATTAAATCAATGGATTATGAGGATCGGCGTCCTGATTTATATGTATCAAGACGTTGACCGTCAGTAACTGCTCTCAGGCAAACTCGCAATAATCGACCGATAGCTATTCATCCGTTGCTGCTGCACGCGGCCATCTTCCAGGGCCTTGAGCAATGCACAACCCGGTTCGCGGTCGTGTTTGCAATCGCGGAAGCGGCAGGTGCCGATCAGGTCGTTGAACTCGATGAAGCCCGCTTCCACGTCGCTGCGGCTGACATGGCCGAGGCCGAACTCACGAATGCCTGGGGAATCGATCAGCTCGCCGCCTCCGGGGAAGTGGAACAGCCGTGCGGTGGTGGTGGTGTGCGTGCCCTGGCCGGACAGCTCCGACAGCGGGCCGACACGGGTGTCGACTTCCGGCAGCAGGCTGTTGACCAGCGATGACTTGCCCACGCCGGACTGGCCGACAAACACGCTGATACGCCCGTCCAACTGCTGTTGCAGCTGTTCCATGCCGTTGCCGTGGTGTGCCGAGACTTCCAGTACCGGATAACCCAGGGTGCGGTAGACCGCCAGTAATGCGTTAAGCGCCGGTGCGTTCTGCTCGTCGATCAAGTCGAATTTGTTCAGCAGCAGCAGCGGGCGGATACCGGCATGCTCGGCGGCGACCAGATAGCGGTCGATCAGGTTGGCGTGGGGCTCGGGCAGCGGCGCGAACACAATCACGATCATGTCGACGTTGGCCGCCACCGGCTTGAGCTGGCCGCGGCTGTCGGGGCGGCGCAGTTCGGTACTGCGGGGCAACTGGGCGACGATCACGCCGATGCCCTGGTTGCCAGCGCGCCAGACGACCTTGTCGCCGGTCACCAGCGCAGGCAGGTTGGCGCGCAAATGGCAGCGGGATACCGAGCCGGCGAGCTCGCCTTCCAGCGCCTCGACTTCGACCTGTACGCCGAAGTGCGCGATCACCAGGCCCGTTTGTTCGGGACCCAGGTCGCCGCCCTCAAGCGCTTCCACGGCGGAGGACTCTCGTTTGGCGGCGCGCGCTGCGCGTTCACCTTGAATCTTTTCGATGCGCCAGTTTTGGCGACGATTGAGCTGGCGTTTGGCCATTGGTGTTCCGTGTCGATAATGCAAAAGTTGGGTGAAACGGTCGCGAGTCTAGCACGGCGCCGCCTGCTAAACTGCCTGGCTACGCCAAGGTGCCAAGAGAATCAAGCCATGCAAAACCCACAGAACCTGATTTGGATCGATCTGGAAATGACCGGTCTGAACCCCGACACCGACGTCATCATCGAGATGGCAACGATCGTCACCGACAGCAACCTCAACACCTTGGCCGAAGGTCCGGTGATCGCCATCCATCACAGCGACGCCGTGCTCGCCACCATGGACGAATGGAATACCCGCACCCACGGCAACTCCGGCCTGACCCAGCGTGTACGCGACAGCCGCATCAGCATGGCCGAAGCCGAAGCCGAAACCATCGCGTTCCTGGAAAAATGGGTGCCCAAGGGCAAATCGCCGATCTGCGGTAACAGTATCTGCCAGGACCGTCGCTTCCTTTATACGCATATGAAGGCGCTGGAGAGCTACTTCCATTATCGCAACCTGGACGTGTCCACCTTGAAAGAGCTGGCTGCACGCTGGGCGCCGGAGGTCAAAGACAGCTTCCACAAAGGCAGCACGCACCTGGCGCTGGATGATATTCGCGAGTCGATCGCCGAGTTGCAGCATTACCGCAAGCATTTCATCAAGGCTTGAAGACCTTCCGCCTTGGATCATTCCCACGCTCCGCGTGGGAATGCAGCCCAGGACGCTCTGCGTCCCAATGTGGGAGGGGGCTTGCCCCCGATAGCCGGCGACTCGGTTTATCGCCAAGCGCCCCCTTTTGGTGCCATCAGCAAATGATTAGACTGCCGGCCTCTCTGCAAGGATCGCCATCATGCTGCTGATGCTCTACCTCATCGCCATCACCGCCGAAGCCATGACGGGTGCCTTGTCCGCCGGCCGGCGCGGCATGGACTGGTTTGGCGTGGTGCTGATCGCGTGCGTGACGGCGCTGGGTGGCGGTTCTGTGCGCGATATGTTGCTGGGGCATTACCCGCTGACCTGGGTCAAGCACCCTGAATACCTGGTGCTGACCTCCGTCGCCGCACTGGTGACTATCTTTATCGCACCGCTGATGCGCCATCTGCGCTCGCTGTTCCTGGCGCTGGATGCCGTGGGGTTGGTGGCGTTCACCTTGATCGGCTGCATGACCGCCCTGGAAATGGGGCATGGCATGCTGGTCGCGTCGGTCAGTGGCGTAATCACCGGCGTATTCGGCGGCATCCTGCGGGATATTTTCTGTAACGACATCCCACTGATCTTCCGTCGTGAGCTGTACGCCAGCGTGTCCTTCCTCGCCGCCTGGTTTTACTTGCTGTGCCTGTATCTGGAATTGCCCAGCGAACAGGCGATCCTGCTGACCTTGTTCAGCGGCTTTCTACTGCGCCTGCTGGCGATCCGGTTTCATTGGGAAATGCCCAAGTTCGTCTACAACGACGACGTCCACTAGCGTGCGGCGTGCTGGTTCAGTGCCCATTCCACATGCTCACGCACCAGTTCCGACGGGTAGTCGCGCCGCGCCTTCAAGGCTTCCAACACCGGAATGCTCGAGGGTGCGTTACCCAGGCCCACCGCCAGGTTGCGCAGCCAGCGCTCGTATCCGGCCCGGCGCAAGGGTGAGCCCTCAGTGCTGCTGAGGAATTTATCCTCGTCCCACATAAACAGTTCGGCCAGGGTCGCGTTATCCAGATTGTGCCGTGGCTTGAAATCGCTTTCGCCAGTGGGTCGGGCGAAACGATTCCACGGGCAAACGATCTGACAGTCATCGCAACCGAATACCCGGTTGCCGATCAGTGGGCGCAGGTCCTCGGGAATGGCGCTCTTGAGCTCGATGGTCAGGTAGGAAATGCAGCGCCGGGCATCCAGCACGTAAGGGCCGACGAACGCGTTGGTGGGGCAGATGTCCAGGCACGCCGTGCAGCGGCCACAGTGTTCGGTGGTATGGGGTGGGTCGACCGGTAACGGCAAATCGACAAACAGTTCGCTCAGGAAGAAATAGCTGCCGGCCTTGCGGTTGAGTACCAGGGTGTTCTTGCCGATCCAGCCGAGGCCGGCCTGTTCGGCGATGGCTTTTTCCAGTACGGGTGCACTGTCGACAAAGGCTCGAAAGCCGAACGGCCCGATCTGCGCCTGGATACGGTCAGCCAGTTGCTGCACGCGCTTGCGGATCAGCTTGTGATAGTCGCGGCCCAGGGCGTAACGCGAGACATAGGCTTTTTCCGGCTCGGCCAGCAGTTGTGCCATTTGCGTGTCGCCGGGCAGGTAGTCCATGCGCAGTGACACCACGCGCAAGGTGCCGGGCACCAGTTCTTCGGGGTGGGAGCGTTTGCTGCCATGGGCGCCCATGTAGTCCATCTCGCCGTGGTAGCCCGCGTCGAGCCAGCGTTGCAGGTGCTGTTCATGCTCAGCCAGATCGAGGCCGCTGATGCCGACTTGTTGGAAACCCAGCTCGCGGCCCCAGTCTTTGATCGATTGGGCGAGGGCGGGCAGATCGGAGGTAATAGCGGGCATGAGACACGGGAAACCACAGGTTAGATGCGTATAATTCTGCCAGACATCGGAGCTTGAAGACGCATGCCTCAGACAAAACACGAAATAACCGACGTGCAGCCGCTGTTGCCCGGCCACTTGCCGCAACTGGCTGCGCGCTCCCCGGACGCCCATAAGGGGCAGTTTGGCCATCTATTGGTGATTGGCGGCGACCGAGGCTTTGGCGGCGCCGCGCTGCTCAGTGCCGAGAGCGCGCTGCGCAGTGGCGCCGGTATGGTGTCCCTGGCGACCCGCGTGGAACATGTTCCCGCCGCGCTGGCGCGCTTGCCGGAAGTGATGACCGTGGGCGTGAGTTCGGCCAATCAACTGATGGGCTTGCTGGAAAAAATCTCGGTCATTGTGATCGGGCCCGGTCTCGGCGATGCGTCCTGGGGTAAAAGCCTGCTATCCGTCGCCGCCAACGCGCACCTGCCACAGGTCTGGGACGCCGATGCCTTGAATCAGTTGGCGACCGGCAGCGTCAGCCTGCCTGCCAACTGCGTGATCACTCCGCATCCAGGCGAAGCCGCGCGGCTGCTGGGTATTTCGACAGCCGAGGTTCAGGCCGACCGTCTTAAGGTGGCGCGCGCGTTGAGCCGTAAATTCGACGCAGTGGCTATTCTCAAGGGTGCTGGCAGTTTGATTGCAAGCCCGGACGGGCGCGTTTCACGTTGTGACCAAGGCCATCCCGCCATGGCGACGGCGGGGCTCGGTGACGTATTGGCTGGCCTCGTGGGCGCGTTGCTCGCCCAGGGCATGCCGGCGTATGAGGCAGCTTGCCTGGCCGTGTGGTTGCACGCTACGGCAGGGGATCGCCAGGGCACGTTCGGTCGCGGGCTGGTAGCGAGCGACCTGATACCTGCCATTCGTCAATTGCTGGAGGAGCAGTCGCCGTGCCTGAAGTAAATCTTTTCCTGGCCGATGAAGACGCGATGGTCGCGTTCGGTCACGCTATTGCGCGAGTGACGGGCGGGGCGGGGCTGGTCTTTCTCGAAGGTGACCTGGGGGCGGGCAAGACCACGCTGTCCCGGGGCATCATTCGCGGGTTGGGCCATACCGGTGCGGTAAAAAGCCCGACGTTCACCCTGGTCGAACCTTACGAGATCGGTGAGGTGCGTGCGTTCCACTTCGACCTCTATCGCCTGGTCGACCCTGAAGAGCTGGAGTTCATGGGCATTCGTGATTACTTCGACGAAGACGCGCTGTGCCTGATCGAGTGGCCAGATAAAGGCACAGGCTTTTTGCCAAAGCCTGACATGACCATTACCATTACGCCGCACGAGCACGGACGTCAGCTGAAGTTGTTGCCCCAGAGCCCGCGCGGTGAAGCGTGGCGTGATGCTCTGGCATTGGAATTCAAATAATTGGTGGGGTTAGGTATGCGCTTTCGCGCGTTGGTTGCTGTCGTGGGGGTGTTGCTTGCGGCAATGACTGTCAATGCTGTGGCTGCTTCACAGGTCAAGAGTGTCCGCCTGTGGCGAGCGCCGGATAACACGCGACTGGTGTTCGACCTGTCGGGCCCGGTCCAGCACAGCGTCTTTACCCTCACGGCGCCTGATCGCCTGGTGATCGACATCAACGGTGCGACCCTGGCCGCGCCGCTGAAAGTCTCCACCGCCAACACCCCGATTACGATGATGCGTTCGGCGCAGCGCACGCCGACCGATTTGCGCGTGGTCATCGACCTGAAAAAAGCGGTCACCCCCAAAAGCTTCTCCCTGGCGCCCAACGCCCAATATGGCAACCGCCTGGTGGTCGACCTGTTCGACAACCCCGCCGATGCCGCACCACCGCCTGCGCCGACGCCCAGCGTGGCGACGGTGCCGGCGGTGCCGGTCAACCCCTCGCAGCCGCAGGTCAAGCTGCCACCGCCGCCGCCCGCTCCGGCAGGCAAGCGCGACATTATCGTGGTGATCGATGCCGGCCACGGTGGCGAAGACCCCGGCGCGTCCGGCTCGCGCGGCCAGCATGAAAAAGACGTGGTGCTGGCCATCGCCCGCGAACTGCAACGCCAGGTCAACGGCATGAAAGGCTATCGCGCCGAACTGACCCGTACCGGTGACTACTTCATCCCATTGCGCGGGCGCACCGAAATCGCCCGCAAGAAGGGCGCGGACCTGTTCGTATCGATCCACGCCGACGCCGCCCCATCCTCGGCGGCGTTCGGTGCGTCGGTGTTTGCCTTGTCCGATCGTGGCGCCACGTCCGAGACCGCCCGTTGGCTGGCCGACAGTGAAAACCGTTCCGACTTGATCGGCGGGGCCGGCAACGTCTCCCTCGATGACAAAGACAAAATGCTCGCCGGCGTACTGCTCGACTTGTCGATGACCGCCTCGCTGACCTCCAGCCTGAATGTCGGCCAGAAAGTCCTGAGTAACATTGGCCGGGTCACCTCGCTGCACAAGCAGCGCGTGGAGCAGGCCGGGTTCATGGTGTTGAAGTCGCCGGATATCCCGTCGATCCTGGTCGAAACCGGCTTCATTTCCAACGCCAACGAGGCCTCGAAGCTGGCCAGTGCCAGCCACCAGCAAGCGTTGGCGCGCTCGATCAGCGCCGGCGTGCGCCAGTTCTTCCAACAGAACCCGCCACCGGGCACTTACATCGCCTGGTTGCGTGACTCCGGCAAAATCGCCCAGGGCCCGCGTGACCACCGCGTGCAGCCTGGCGACACCGTGGCCATGCTGGCCGTACGTTTCCAGGTCACCCCCGCCGCCTTGCGCAGCGCTAACAACCTGAAAACCGACGAGTTGAGAATTGGCCAGATGTTGACCATCCCCGGCACTGAATTGGCGGCGCAGTAATGAGCGAATCTGTGTTGAATAGTGGCTCGCGCATCGAACTGCTCAGCCCGCGCCTGGCTAACCAGATCGCCGCAGGTGAGGTGGTCGAGCGCCCGGCGTCGGTGATCAAGGAACTGCTGGAAAACAGTATCGATTCCGGCGCCAGGCGCATTGACGTGGACGTGGAGCAGGGCGGCGTCAAGCTGCTGCGGGTGCGTGACGATGGCAGCGGCATCTCGTCGGATGACCTGCCGCTGGCCCTGGCCCGTCACGCCACCAGCAAGATTCGCGACCTGGAAGACCTTGAAAGGGTGATGAGCCTGGGCTTTCGCGGTGAGGCCCTGGCCTCCATCAGCTCCGTGGCCCGCCTGACCCTGACTTCCCGCACGCGCGACGCCGAACAGGCCTGGCAAGTGGAAACCGAAGGCCGCGACATGGCGCCTCGGGTCCAGCCGGCGGCCCATCCGGTGGGCACCTCGGTGGAAGTGCGCGACCTGTTCTTCAACACCCCGGCGCGGCGCAAATTCCTCAAGGCCGAGAAAACCGAATTCGACCACCTGCAGGAAGTGATCAAGCGCCTGGCCCTGGCGCGCTTCGATGTGGCGTTCCATCTGCGCCACAACGGCAAGACCATCCTCAGCCTGCACGAAGCCAATGATGACGCCGCGCGCGCTCGGCGAGTGGCGGCCGTGTGCGGTGCCGGGTTCCTGGAGCAGGCGCTGCCGATTGAAATCGAACGCAATGGCTTGCGCCTATGGGGCTGGGTCGGTTTGCCGACCTTCTCCCGCAGCCAGGCCGATTTGCAGTATTTCTTCGTCAACGGCCGTGCGGTGCGCGACAAACTGGTGGCCCATGCGGTTCGCCAGGCGTACCGCGACGTATTGTTCAACGGTCGGCATCCGACGTTTGTGCTGTTTTTCGAGGTCGACCCCTCGGTGGTCGACGTCAATGTGCACCCGACCAAGCACGAAGTGCGCTTCCGTGACGGGCGCATGGTGCATGACTTCTTGTACGGCACCTTGCACCGTGCCTTGGGTGATGTGCGCCCGGATGACCAGTTATCCGCGCCAATCGTAACGGCGGTGGTCCGCCCGAGCGGCCCCGAGGCTGGCGAGTTCGGTCCCCAGGGCGAAATGAGCCTTGCTGGTAACCTTCTGCAATCATCGCAGCCGCAGCCGAATTACACCGCGCCCAATTCGGGAGCCGGCGCGGGTTATCAATATCAATACACCCCACGGCCGCAATCGACCGTGCCGGTGGCTGAGGCCCAGGCGGCTTATCGTGAATTCTTCGCGCCGTTGCCGGGTGCCGAGCCGGGCACGGTTGCCTTGCCCGAGGGCGGCGGTGATATTCCGCCGCTGGGCTACGCGCTGGCGCAACTCAAGGGCATCTACATCCTTGCGGAAAATGCCCACGGCCTGGTGCTGGTAGACATGCACGCCGCCCACGAGCGGATCATGTACGAGCGCCTGAAGATCGCCATGGCCAGTGAAGGGCTCAGCGGCCAGCCACTGCTGGTGCCGGAATCCCTGGCAGTCAGCCAGCGGGAAGCCGATTGTGCCGAGGAACACCACGGCGTGTTCCAGAAGCTGGGCTTCGAACTGCAACGTCTGGGCCCGGAGACCCTGGCGATCCGTCAGATTCCTGCGCTGCTCAAGCAGGCTGAGGCCAATCGCCTGGTGTCCGACGTACTGGCGGACCTGATGGAATACGGCACCAGCGACCGTATCCAGGCGCATATCAACGAACTGCTCGGCACCATGGCCTGCCACGGTGCCATCCGCGCCAACCGCCGACTGGCCCTGCCGGAAATGAACGGCCTGCTGCGCGACATGGAAAACACCGAGCGCAGTGGCCAATGCAACCATGGCCGGCCGACCTGGACCCAGATGGGCCTGGATGATCTGGACAAACTGTTCCTGCGCGGTCGCTGATGAGTGCCTTGCCCCCCGCGATCTTCCTGATGGGCCCGACGGCCGCGGGCAAGACCGACCTGGCCATCGAACTGACCAAGGTCTTGCCGTGCGAGCTGATCAGCGTCGACTCTGCCCTGGTTTACCGGGACATGGACATCGGCACGGCCAAGCCTTCAAAAGAGCTGTTGGCCCGGCATCCGCATCGGTTGATCGACATTATCGACCCGTCCGAAAGCTATTCGGCCGCAGATTTCCGTACCGACGCCCTGGCCGCCATGGCTGAAATCACCGCGCGGGGCAACATCCCGCTGCTGGTCGGCGGCACGATGCTGTATTACAAGGCTCTGCAGGAGGGCCTGGCGGACATGCCGCCCGCTGACGCCCAGGTGCGCGCCGAGCTTGAAGATCAAGCCGCGCGCCTCGGCTGGCAGGCCCTGCACGACCAGCTGGCGGCGGTAGACCCGGTGTCTGCGGCGCGCATCCACCCCAACGACCCCCAGCGACTTACCCGTGCGCTGGAAGTCTGGCGCGTCAGCGGCCAGACCATGACTGAACACAGGCTGAAACAAACTGCGCAAAGTGCTGATGCAGACGCATCTGGTCAGTCACAATTGCCCTATACTGTGGCGAATCTGGCCATCGCTCCGGCAGATCGCCAGGTGCTGCATGAACGAATTGCACAAAGATTCACAATTATGTTGGAACAGGGGTTTGTGGAGGAGGTCGTAGCACTGCGTTCCCGAGGTGATCTGCATCCAGGATTGCCTTCGATACGTGCTGTAGGCTACCGCCAAGTCTGGGATCATCTGGATGGCAAGCTGACGTCAGCCGAAATGCAGGAGCGCGGCATCATTGCCACGCGCCAATTGGCGAAGCGCCAGTTCACCTGGCTGCGCAGCTGGAGCGATTTGCACTGGTTGGACAGCCTGGACAGCGACAATCTGTCACGCGCCTTGAAATACTTGGGAACGGTCTCCATATTGAGCTGAGTCCTTGCAATTGCCGTCTATCCTTGGGGGTGTGACGGCCATGAGCTATTTATTTTCCGATTTTTATTATTGATCCTTAAAGGAGTGCGGCACATGTCAAAAGGGCATTCGCTACAAGACCCTTACTTGAATACTTTACGTAAAGAGAAAGTGGGGGTTTCCATCTATCTGGTCAACGGTATCAAGTTGCAAGGTACGATCGAGTCGTTCGACCAGTTCGTGATCCTGCTGAAAAACACCGTCAGCCAGATGGTTTACAAACACGCTATCTCGACAGTCGTCCCTGTTCGTCCGATCCGTCTGCCTAGCGCAGCAGGTGATGAAGCAGCTGACGCTGAGCCAGGTAACGCCTGATAGGAGTCTCCTTTGTTCTTTGAGCGCCACGGTGGTGGTGAGCGAGTGATCCTCGTTCACTTGGATGGACAGGACCCTGAGGCGCGCGAAGATCCGCAGGAGTTTCAGGAGTTGGCAAATTCGGCCGGCGCCGAGACCGTTGCGTTTTTTAACGTGCCGCGTCATCGGCCAACCGCCAAATACCTGATTGGCAGCGGTAAGGTCGAGGAATTGCGCGACCTGGTCCACGCTGAAGAAGCCGATCTGGTGATCTTCAATCACACCCTCACGCCCAGTCAGGAACGTAACCTCGAACGTGTCTTCGAGTGTCGCGTGATCGACCGCACCGGTCTGATTCTCGATATCTTCGCCCAACGCGCGCGTACCCATGAAGGCAAACTGCAGGTCGAACTGGCCCAGCTTGACCACATGAGCACCCGTCTGGTGCGCGGCTGGACTCACCTTGAGCGCCAGGGCGGCGGCATCGGCATGCGTGGTCCGGGTGAAACCCAGCTGGAAACCGACCGGCGTCTGTTGCAGGTTCGCCTGCGCCAGATCAAGGGCCGCCTGGAAAAAGTGCGCAGCCAGCGCGAGCAATCGCGTCGAGGCCGTTCGCGTGCGGATATCCCTACCGTGTCACTGGTGGGGTACACCAACGCCGGCAAATCCACACTCTTCAACAACGTGACGAAATCGGACGTGTACGCGGCAGACCAACTGTTCGCCACGCTCGACCCGACCCTGCGCCGCCTGGATATCGGCGACCTGGGGCCGATCGTCCTGGCCGATACCGTGGGTTTCATCCGGCACTTGCCGCACAAGCTGGTCGAGGCATTTCGGTCTACGCTCGAAGAGTCGAGCAATTCCGACCTGCTGTTGCACGTAATCGATGCGGCTGAACCGGATCGCATGCTGCAGATCGAGCAGGTGATGGTAGTGCTGGGCGAGATTGGTGCACAGGACTTGCCGATCCTCGAGGTCTATAACAAACTCGATTTGCTTGAAGGCGTCGAGCCACAAATTCAGCGCGACGAGAACGGCAAGCCTCAACGGGTCTGGCTGTCGGCGCGTGATGGCAGTGGCCTGGAGCTGCTGGAACAAGCCATTGCCGAGTTGCTCGGCAGCGATTTGTTCGTGGGCACCTTGCGCTTGCCGCAGCGTTTTGCTCGACTGCGTGCACAGTTTTTCGAGCTGGGCGCGGTACAGAAAGAAGAACACGACGAAGAAGGTGTCAGCTTGCTGGACGTTCGATTGCCGCGCTCGGAGCTCAATCGACTGGTCAGTCGCGAGGGTGTCGTACCGGCAGAGTTCATCGAGCAACACACTTTGCAATAAAAGCCTGAGAAAGCGGTTGTGCCGCGGTGGCAGGCATTCTGTAGCATTGGTCGGCGCGCCGTGGGTGCGTCTTTGCTTTATCAGATGGAGAGCGCTATGGCTTGGAATGAGCCGGGTGGCAACTCGAATAATCAGGATCCTTGGGGTGGTAAGCGCCGCAATAATGGCGACCGCAAGGGGCCACCGGATCTCGACGAGGCCTTCCGAAAGCTGCAGGAAAGCCTGAATGGGTTGTTCGGTGGTGGAAAAAAACGCGGTAGTGACGAGGGTGGTCGCACAAGCAAGGGCGGTGGCTATGGCCTGCTGGGCCTGGGCCTTGTCGTGCTTGCGGCCGTCTGGCTGTACAGCGCGGTCTATGTAGTGGACGAGCAGGAGCAAGCCGTGGTGCTGCGCTTCGGCAAGTACTACGAGACTGTCGGGCCAGGCCTGAACATCTATTTCCCGCCGATCGACAAGAAGTACATGGAGAACGTCACGCGTGAGCGTGCCTACACCAAGCAGGGCCAGATGCTGACCGAAGACGAGAACATCGTCGAAGTGCCGCTGACCGTGCAGTACAAGATCACCAACCTGCAGGACTTCGTGCTGAACGTCGACCAGCCGGAAATCAGCCTGCAACACGCAACCGAAAGTGCCTTGCGCCATGTGGTGGGTTCCACCGCCATGGACCAGGTGCTGACCGAAGGGCGTGAATTGATGGCCAGCGAAATCAAGGAGCGCCTGCAACGGTTCCTCGATACCTATCGCACCGGTATCACCGTCACCCAGGTCAACGTACAGAGCGCTGCCGCACCGCGTGAAGTGCAGGAAGCCTTTGACGACGTGATCCGTGCCCGTGAAGACGAGCAGCGTTCGCGCAACCAGGCAGAAACCTACGCCAATGGCGTGGTGCCGGAAGCCCGTGGTCAAGCCCAGCGCATCCTCGAAGATGCCAACGGCTACCGCGACGAAGTGGTCTCCCGTGCCAAGGGTGAGGCAGACCGCTTTACCAAACTGGTTGCCGAGTACCGCAAGGCACCTGAAGTGACCCGTGAGCGTCTGTACCTGGACACCATGCAGGAAGTCTTCAGCAATACGAGCAAGGTTCTCGTGACCGGCAGCAAGGGTGGGCAGAACAACCTGCTGTACCTGCCGCTGGACAAGATGATCGAAGGTGGTCGTAGCGGCGCCAGCGCGCCGTCCACCGGTTCGAATGCCGCTGCCAACGAAGCGAGCGCCCGTGCGGCCGCTGACTTGCTGCAACAGCAAACACGTACCAGGGAGAGCCGTTGATGAGCAATAAATCGCTGACCGCCCTGATTGTGGGCGTCGTCGTGGTCATCGCTGCCTGGAACTGCTTCTACATCGTGGCTCAGACCGAGCGTGCGGTGCTGCTGCAATTCGGTCGCGTGGTCCAGGCGGATGTCCAGCCGGGCCTGCATGTGAAAGTCCCCTACGTCAACCAGGTGCGCAAGTTCGACGCCCGCCTGATGACCCTGGATGCACCGACACAGCGCTTCCTGACCCTGGAAAAGAAAGCCGTGATGGTTGACGCCTACGCCAAGTGGCGCGTCAAGGACGCCGAGCGCTTCTACACCGCGACTTCCGGCCTCAAGCAGATTGCTGACGAGCGTTTGTCGCGCCGTCTGGAATCGGGCCTGCGCGACCAGTTTGGTAAGCGCACCCTGCATGAGGTGGTATCCGGTGAGCGTGATGCGCTGATGGCTGACATCACTCGTTCGCTGAACACCATGGCGGAGAAAGAGCTGGGTATCGAAGTGGTCGATGTGCGGGTCAAGGCCATTGACCTGCCGAAGGAAGTGAACCGCAGCGTGTTCGAGCGCATGAGCACCGAGCGTGAGCGTGAGGCCCGTGAGCACCGCGCCAAGGGTAACGAGCTGGCCGAAGGTATCCGTGCGGATGCCGATCGTCAGCGCCGTGTACTGCTGGCAGAAGCCTATCGCGAGTCTGAAGAGGCCCGTGGTGATGGTGATGCTCAAGCCGCGGCGATCTACGCCAAGGCTTACGGCCAGGACCAGGAGTTCTACGCGTTCTACCGCAGCCTGCGTGCCTACCGTGAAAGCTTCGCGAACAAGACCGACGTGCTGGTGCTGGACCCAAGCAGCGACTTCTTCCGCTACCTGGAAAAGTCCAAGTAACAGGCCTGTCTCTTTGTAGGAACCACTCCGTCGGGCGGCTAAAATGCCTGGCGGGGTGATCCTTTCAGAAAACGGGTGTATGATGCGGCAGCCGGGAAATTCCCGGCTTTTTTGCGTCTGCATGTTCGATTCGGCAGGCGTGACAGGTTTTTCGAGGAAAGTGCCCGACGAGGCCGGTTACAGGTCGTTCGTCACGTCGCTCTTGCGCGTGGTTTATGCAGGCGGCGGGTATTTTCTGCTTCACTCAAGGCTCGGCCGAGGGCTGGCCGCCCGGATCATAGGGGAATGGCGTAATGGCAACGGTAGACCGCTGGCTGCTGCCAGATGGCATCGAAGAAGTACTGCCACCAGAAGCTGCGCGCATTGAAATAGCGCGTCGCCAGGTGTTGGATCTGTTCCAGAGCTGGGGTTACGAGTTTGTCGTGACTCCCCATATCGAGTACCTGGAATCCCTGCTGACCGGCGCGGGCCAGGACCTGGATCTGCGCACCTTCAAGGTTATCGACCCACAATCGGGCCGGCAGATGGGGTTCCGTGCCGACATCACGCCGCAAGTGGCGCGTATCGATGCGCACACCCTGCGCCGCGAGGGCCCGAGCCGCCTGTGCTACGCCGGCAGCGTGCTGCACGCCCAGCCGCGAGCCTTGTCATCGTCCCGCAGCCCGATCCAGTTGGGCGCCGAGCTGTATGGCGATGCGAGCCCGAGCAGCGACGTCGAGGTGATCAGCCTGATGCTGGCCATGCTGCAACTGGCTGATGTGCCGGACGTGCACATGGACCTGGGCCACGTCGGTATCTACCGTGGCCTCGCTCGTGCCGCTGGTTTGTCCGGTGAAGCCGAGCAACAACTGTTCGACGCCCTGCAACGCAAGGCGATTGACGAAGTGATCGCCCTCACCGAAGGCGTGCCGGCTGACCTCGCGCAGATGTTGCGCGCGTTGGTCAACCTGTGCGGCGGCCGTGAAGTGCTGGTGGCTGCACGTGAGCGTCTGGCCAATGCGCCAGCGCCGGTGCTGGCGGCGTTGGACGATGTGCTGGCGATTGCCGAGCAGTTGTCGGCGCGCTTCCCGCAATTGCCGCTGTATTTTGACCTGGGCGAGTTGCGCGGCTACCACTACCACACCGGTGTGGTGTTCGCGGTGTTCGTTCCGGGTGTTGGCCAAGCCATCGCCCAGGGCGGTCGCTACGACGATATCGGCGCCGACTTCGGTCGCGCCCGTCCGGCCACTGGCTTTTCCACTGATTTGAAAACCCTGGTGACCCTGGGGCGTGCTGAGGTCGAGCTGCCGTCTGGTGGCATCTGGATGCCCGACAGTACGGACGCGGCACTCTGGCAGCAGGTTTGCCAGTTGCGCAGTGAGGGTCAGCGTGTCGTCCAGGCCTTGCCTGGGCAGCCATTGGCCGCCGCCCGTGAAGCGGACTGCGACCGGCAATTGATTCAGCAGAACGGGCTTTGGCAAGTATCGCCACTGGCTTCTTGAGTTTTCCTGCCGGCCATCGCCGGCACCAAGTTTGCGCGAATGAGGACAAGTGTTATGGGTAAGAATGTCGTAGTCCTGGGCACCCAATGGGGTGATGAGGGCAAAGGCAAGATCGTTGATCTGCTGACCGAACATGCTGCCGCCGTAGTGCGCTACCAAGGTGGCCACAACGCGGGTCACACCCTGGTCATCGATGGCGAAAAAACCGTCTTGCACCTGATCCCGTCGGGTGTCCTGCGCGAAGGCGTGCAGTGCCTGATCGGCAACGGCGTGGTGGTTGCACCGGACGCCCTGTTGCGCGAGATCACCAAGCTGGAAGAGAAAGGCGTACCGGTGCGTGAGCGCCTGCGTATCAGCCCATCCTGCCCGCTGATCCTGTCCTTCCACGTGGCGCTGGACCAGGCCCGTGAAAAGGCCCGTGGCGAGCTGAAGATCGGCACCACCGGTCGCGGCATCGGCCCGGCCTACGAAGACAAGGTGGCGCGCCGTGGCCTGCGTGTGGGCGACCTGCTCAACATGCCGCGCTTTGAAGACAAGCTGCGTGAATTGGTGGATTACCACAACTTCATGCTGGTGGGTTACTACAAAGAACCGGCCATCGAGTTCGAAAAGACGCTGGCCGAGTGCAAGGAATACGCTGAGCTGCTCAAGCCGCTGATGCTGGATGTGACGGCCGAACTGCACGACCTGCGTCGCGCCGGCAAAGACATCATGTTCGAAGGCGCCCAGGGTTCGTTGCTCGACATCGACCACGGCACCTACCCGTACGTGACCAGTTCCAACACCACCGCTGGCGGCGTTGCTACTGGTTCGGGCGTCGGCCCGATGTTCCTGGACTACATCCTGGGCATCACCAAGGCTTACACCACCCGCGTAGGTTCTGGCCCGTTCCCGACTGAGCTGTTCGACGAAGTCGGCGCGCACCTGGCCAAGCAAGGCCACGAGTTCGGCGCAACCACCGGCCGTGCCCGTCGTTGTGGCTGGTTCGACGCGGTTATCCTGCGTCGCGCTATCGATGTGAACAGCATCTCGGGCATCTGCCTGACCAAGCTGGACGTGCTCGACGGTCTGGAAGCCATCAACATCTGCACCGGTTACAAAGACGCCGCAGGTAATGACGTCGCTCCAACGGACGCCGACAGCTACGTGGGCCTGCAGCCTGTGTACGAAGAAGTGCCGGGCTGGAGCGAGTCGACCGTGGGCGCGAAGACCCTGGAAGAGCTGCCAGCCAATGCCCGTGCTTACATCAAGCGCGTTGAAGAACTGATTGGCGCGCCGATCGACATTATTTCGACGGGCCCGGACCGCAACGAGACCATCGTTCTGCGTCATCCGTTCGCTTAATAAGCTGTTGATGTAAAAAGCAAAGGGCTCCTTCGGGAGCCCTTTGTCGTTTGTGTCTGGCAAGCGGCACGACCCTTGCTGTGTTTCCTTCTTTCCGAGGTGCTATCAATTTAATGGCACCCGTGGTGGAGGGATTCCCAGTGTCTGCCGTTCTCTCGTTGTTACAAAGTCGTCTGTTGCGACCAGTGTTCGTTACCCTAGGTATCGCTCTTTTGGTGCAAGTGCTGGTGGCCGTCGCGCTGACGCGGAGCACCGTCACCGCCTTGGAGGCAGATTTGGGTAATCGCCTGGGCATCGACAGCCAGAAGCTGTCCGGCGAATTGGCCCAGGCCGGCAAGGAAGTCACGTCCAGCCTGGACAGTTTGTCCACCAGCACCCGTCAGCGTCTGACCGCAGGGCTTTCCACGCGCCTTCAGCAAGAGCAGAAGCAATTGCGTGCGACCCTGGAAAAAGACTTGCAGGACTCTGCCAATGACATGGCGCAGTTGCTGGCGTCGGTGGCGCCGCGAGCCATGTGGGACAGCGATGTGCCGACCCTGTCGGAGTTCGCCCGGCGTGCGCAGCGCAATCCCAACGTGTTGTTCGTGGTGTATGACGACGCGGCGGGCGAGCACCTGACCCGTTACCTGAACCGTGAAAACCCGATCAACCAGGCCCTGTTGGCAAAGGGCGCGGGGGAGCGGGCCCTGGATAAAGTGCTGGACGCGGCCAAGACTGATCCTGCGGTGTATTACGTCGAAGCCTCGATCAGCCCCAACGGCGTGGAGATCGGCAAGGTCCGCATGGGGGTTTCCACCGCGTCGGTCGAGGCCGATCTGCAAGCGCTGGACAAGCGTTTTGCCGCGCTGATTGCCAGCGGTGATCAACTGGTCGGTGACAGCCTCAAAGGCGCAGCGGCGGATAGCGCTGCGGCCATGGGCGCGCGCCTGCAATCAGCGCAAGCCACGGCCACCCAGATGACCGCCAACACCACCAGCGCGGTTCAAGAGGCTGCCGGCACCCTGCGCTGGCGCATCGGCATGGGCTTGGCGCTGGTCGGTCTTGGCGTATTACTGCTGATCGCCATCGTGCTCGGTCGCCGCGTCGTCAACCGCTTGAAGCTGCTGATCGCTGCCATGGATGATTTGGCGGCGGGCGAGGGCGACCTTACCAAGCGGGTGCAAATCAGCAGCAAGGATGAGATCGGCGACATGGCTTCGGCGGTCAATCGCTTTGTGGATAAGTTGCAGCCCATCGTGCGCGAAGCGGGGGAGGTGGCCCAGCGCACCGGTGTGGAAATCGGCGCGATGACCTTGCGCAATGCGGGCGCCGACAAGGCTGCCGGTTTGCAGCGTGATGAAGTCGCCGAGAGCCTGCGCGCACTGTCGCAGATGGCCGATGAGGCCCAGGCCGAAAGCCATGCCATGCAGGCGGCGCTGCAACAGGTGGTGGAGATTCGGCAGGCGACGGATGAGAACTCACGCACGTCGGCCGAAGTTGGCAGTTTGATCGAAGCGTTGGCGGGGCAGGTGCAGGCGGGGTCCCAGGTTATTGAGCGCCTGGCCCAACAGAGTGAGCAGATTGAAGTGGTGCTGACGGTGATCCATGGGATCGCCGAGCAAACCAACCTGCTCGCCCTGAACGCCGCCATCGAAGCGGCACGCGCCGGTGAAACGGGGCGCGGTTTTGCGGTGGTTGCAGACGAAGTGCGCGCACTGGCCAGTAAAACCCAAAGCTCCACCGGTGATATCCAGGCGCATATCGTGGCGTTGCAGCAGGGCGCGCGTGAGGCGGTGGACACCATCGGCAAAGCCGGGCGCCAGGCCAGTGAGGGCTTGCTGGTACTGCGCGAGAGCGTGCGTTTGCAGCAGACGGTGCAGGCTTCGGTGGAGCAGGTGCACGCGGCAATCGGCCTGGCGACCCGCGCGGCCGAGCACCAGGCACAGGGCGCGCATGCGGTGCGTGGGCGCGTCGAGGTGATCCACGCCCAGGCCGAGCGTGCTGCGCAGGCGGTGGTGGAAACCACGGCCAGTGGCAAGGTGCTGGACGGGTTGGCGGCGCAGTTGAAGGCGAGTCTGGGGCAGTTCCGAGCTTAGTGTTGCCTGTTCTGGCCTCATCGGGAGCAAGCCCCCTCCCACATGGGAACGCATTCCAAATGTGGGAGGGGGCTTGCCCCCGATAGCGGTCTCAGCGACTCAGATACATCCGCGTCGTCAGCAAATAAACCGGCAACCCCGACACCAGGATCAACAACGCCGCATAAGGCGCAGCCGCCGCAAACTCCACATTCGACGTATGCGCCCACACGGCAGTCGCCAAGGTATTCAGCCCGGTCGGACTCAGCAGCAAGGTCGCCGTCAATTCCTTCATCGCATCCAGAAACACCAGGGCAAACGCCGCACCCAATGCCGGGAAGATGATCGGCAGTGTCACCCGGCAAAACGCACTGAAGGGCGATGCCCCCAGCGTCCGCGCAGCCTCTTCCAGCTGGGGCGCGGCCTTGTTCAATGCCGTGCGTATCGGCGCCTGGGCCAGCGGCAGAAACAACAGCGCGTAGGCGATCAGCAGCAGCGCCGACGTTTGATACAGCGCCGGCACGTAATGCAGGGCGAAATACACCAGGGTCAGTGCAATCACCAGGCCGGGCAGTGCGTGCAGCAGGTAGGGCAGGCGTTCAGCCCAGATCGCCAGTCGGCCTTTATAGCGCACCACCAGCAAGCCTACCGGCACCGCAAACGCCAGGCACACCGCTGCGCCACCCAGGGACAGCGCCAGGGACGATAACAACGCTTCACTGATCTCGGCCACCGGAAACGCCGCCGACGAACCCACGGCCAGCCAAT
Source organism: Pseudomonas sp. R2-7-07 (assembly GCF_003852355.1). NCBI lineage: Bacteria > Pseudomonadati > Pseudomonadota > Gammaproteobacteria > Pseudomonadales > Pseudomonadaceae > Pseudomonas > Pseudomonas sp. R2-7-07. The sequence goes on from NZ_CP027759.1 coordinate 658,263, forward strand.
AGCCGAGCATCCCCAGCGGAATGCCGCTGCCGATGACTGCCAGCGCCAGGCAATACAGCTGACCGAGCGGCGCCCACTTGCCCAATTTCACCTGTTCAGCGTGCCGCGCCGCGCCCTGGCCGATACGCACATGGCGGCCCTTGCCACGCATGCGCAGCTCCAGCCACAACAGGGTCAGGCACATCGCCAGCAGTACCGCCGAGAGCATCGCCGCATTGGCGTTGCTGAACTCCAGCTCGAATTGCTGATAGATCGCGGTCGTGAAGGTCTGCAAGCCGATGATCGACAAAGCCCCGAACTCCACCAGCATGTGCAGCGCAATCAGCAGCGCGCCGGCCACCAGCGAGGGCCACAACAGCGGCAAGGTGATGCGTCGAAACACGCCCCAGCGATTCAGGCCCAGGGTGCGCGCTGATTCTTCCAGGGCGGGATCAAGATTACGCAGTGTCGCGGCCACCGGCAGAAACACCAGCGGGTATTTGGACAGGCTCATCACCAGGATCGCGCCGCCGAGGCCTTCGAAGTTGGCGCTCAGCGACACCCAGGTGAAGCTGCTGACAAACGCCGGCACCGCAAACGGCAGACACAGGATCACCCCCCAGAGGCGCCGTCCAGGCAGGTTGCTGCGCTCCAGCAACCAGGCCAGGGACAGGCCGACCACGCCGCACACCACCGTCACGCCCACCATCAGCGCCAGGGTGTTGCGCAGCAGCCCGAAGACATAAGGTCGCCACAGCAGATGCACCGCCTGCGCCCAACCAGCCTGCCAGGTCTTGAGCCCGACATAGGCCAGCGGCAACAGACTCAGGCCTACCAGGAATAGCACCGGCAACAGCAGCCAGATCGAAGGGCGTTTGCGCCGGGGGCGAAAACCTGCGGCGCTGAGCGATGGGTTCATCAGTTCAAGCCAACGTCACGTTCCAGGTCCAGGGCCTCTTCGGCATTGCCCAGGTCGGCGGGGGTGACTTTCGGCGGCTGCAGTTCGTTGAAAGGCTTGAGGCCGCGATTGGACTGCATGCCTTTGCGCAGCGGGTATTCAGCCGAGGTGTTGGTGATCACGCGCTGGCCTTCTTCACTGGCCATGAACGCCAGCAGTTGCTGGGCTTCCTTGGGGTGTTTGCTGGATTTCAGCGCGGCAGCCGAAGACACGGTAATCAGGCCGCCGGCATCGCCGTCGGTGAAATAGTGCAGTTGGGAGTCGAGGTTGGTTTTCTCTTTCTTCAAGGCAAACCAGTAATAGTTGTTCACCAGCACGGTGGCGACTTCGCCGTTTTCCACGGCTTTGAGCGCAACCATATTGTTGCTGTACACCTTGCCGAATGCGCGCAGGCCGGTCAGCCATTCTTCTGCGGCTTCACGCCCGTGCAGCTTGATGATAGCCACCGCCTGCTCCTGGAACGCACCGCTGGTGGGCACGAAGCCAACCTTGCCTTGCCACTCGGGACCGGCGAAATCCAGCACCGATTTGGGCAGGTCTTTTTCGGCAATCAGCTTGGGATTGAAAGCGACGACGCGGGTGCGTGCGGTCACGCCCATCCAGTCACCGTTACTGCCGACGTAGTCCTTGGGCAATACATCGAGGGTGCTGGCGTCGATCCTGGCTAGCAGGCCTTGCTCGCCCAGCTTGTTCAGCGGCGGCGATTCTTCGGTGTAGATCACGTCGGCAGGCGAGCGGTCGCCTTCTTCGACGATTTGGCTGGCCAGTTGATTGCTGCTGCCCTTGCGTACATTGACGTGAATGCCGGTCTTGGCTTCGAAGGCTTTGGCGAGTTCATCGCCGACTTCCTTGTGCTGGCCGTTGTACAGGGTCAGGGAGATCTTTTCGGCGCTATGGGCGGCGGGCGAGAGCAGGGTCAGGCCGAGCAGAGTGATGGTCAGGCCACGCAGAAGGGAGGTCTTGAGACGGGTATCGCGGATCATCATCCGGGGTTTTCCTCACTTGTAAGCTACAAATTCTTACAAGGATAAACGATAAACCTTCTCAAGTGCGCATGAGCAGGCCCCATTACCAAGTTTTAAACCCCAGAAACGAAAAAACCCGCTTTCGCGGGTTTGATCTGAATTTGGTGCCCAGGAGAAGACTCGAACTTCCACGACCTTGCGATCACCAGCACCTGAAGCTGGCGTGTCTACCAATTTCACCACCTGGGCATTATCAAGCGACGTTGCCGCTGTTGATGGGGCGAACTATACGGCGGGCTTTTTAATCTGTAAACCCCTGATTCAAAAAAATAAATCAGGCTTTACGTTAAGAATCAAAGGCCTGAAACGAAAAAACCCGCTTTCGCGGGTTTGATCTGAATTTGGTGCCCAGGAGAAGACTCGAACTTCCACGACCTTGCGATCACCAGCACCTGAAGCTGGCGTGTCTACCAATTTCACCACCTGGGCAGCATCAACAACGTTGCCGTCGTCGATGGCGCGCACTATACGGAGCCCTTTTTCAGCTGTAAACCCCCGGTATGAAAAAAGCCTGGAAAATTCCCTCAATGGTCGTGCAAGGTATGCGTCGGTGGGCTACAAAGGGCTTTTAAACACTTGTTGATGCCTGAAATTTCCCGTTTCAATACGCGTATGCCAAACTAACCCGCATATAGACAAGGTGAAAACTCTCTAATGGCCGATTGGCAGTCCCTCGATCCCGAGGCCGCTCGTGAAGCGGAAAAATATGAAAACCCTATTCCTAGCCGCGAACTGATCCTGGCGCACCTCGCCGATCGTGGTTCGCCTGCTAGCCGTGAGCAGCTGGTTGAAGAATTCGGTCTGACCACCGAAGACCAGTTCGAAGCCCTGCGCCGCCGTTTGCGTGCGATGGAGCGCGACGCTCAGCTGATCTACACCCGCCGTGGCACCTATGCGCCGGTCGACAAGCTCGACCTGATCCTCGGCCGCATCGCCGGCCACCGGGACGGCTTCGGCTTCCTGATCCCGGATGATGGCAGCGACGACCTGTTCATGAGCCCCGCGCAAATGCGCCTGGTGTTCGACGGCGACCGTGCGCTGGCGCGTGTTTCCGGCCTGGACCGTCGTGGTCGTCGTGAAGGCGTGATCGTCGAAGTGGTGTCCCGTGCCCACGAGTCCATCGTCGGCCGTTACTTCGAAGAAGGCGGTATCGGCTTTGTCGTGCCGGATAACCCGAAGGTCCAGCAGGAAGTGCTGATCACCCCGGGCCGCAATGGCGCCGCCAAGGTCGGCCAGTTCGTCGAGGTGAAAATCACCCACTGGCCAACTGCGCGCTTCCAGCCCCAAGGCGATATCGTTGAAGTGGTCGGCAACTACATGGCGCCGGGCATGGAAATCGACGTCGCGCTGCGCACCTACGATATTCCCCACGTCTGGCCCGACGCTGTGCTCAAGGAAGCCGCCAAGCTCAAGCCGGAAGTCGAAGACAAGGACAAAGAGAAGCGCATCGACTTGCGCCATCTGCCGTTCGTCACCATCGACGGCGAAGACGCCCGTGACTTCGACGATGCGGTCTACTGCGAAGCCAAGCCTGGCAAACTGCGCCTGTTCTCCGGCGGCTGGAAGTTGTACGTCGCGATTGCCGATGTGTCCAGCTACGTGAAGATCGGTTCGGCCCTGGATAACGAAGCCCAGGTGCGCGGCAACTCCGTGTACTTCCCTGAGCGCGTGATCCCGATGCTGCCCGAGCAGCTGTCCAACGGCCTGTGCTCCCTGAACCCGAAAGTCGACCGTTTGGCCATGGTGTGCGAGATGACCATCTCGAAAACCGGCGAAATGACCGACTACCAGTTCTACGAAGCGGTGATCCATTCCCAGGCGCGCCTGACCTACAACAAGGTCAGCACCATCCTGGAAACGCCGAAGACCAGCGAAGCCAAAGCCCTGCGTACCGAGTACGCCGACGTGGTGCCGCACCTCAAGCAGCTGTACTCGTTGTACAAAGTGTTGCTGGGTGCCCGTCATGTGCGTGGCGCGATCGATTTTGAAACCCAGGAAACCCGGATTGTCTTCGGTTCCGAGCGCAAGATCGCCGCGATCACCCCAACGACGCGTAACGACGCGCACAAGCTGATCGAGGAATGCATGCTGGCCGCCAACGTGGCCACCGCTGAATTCCTGAAAAAGCACGAGATTCCAGCGCTGTACCGGGTGCACGACGGCCCGCCGCCGGAGCGCCTGGAAAAACTGCGCGCCTTCCTCGGTGAGCTCGGCCTGTCCCTGCACAAAGGCAAGGACGGCCCGACGCCGAAGGACTACCAGGCTCTGTTGGCCAGCATCAAGGACCGTCCGGATTATCACGTGATCCAGACCGTCATGCTGCGTTCGTTGAGCCAGGCGGTGTACAGCGCCGATAACCAGGGCCACTTCGGCCTGAATTACGAGGCGTACACCCACTTCACTTCGCCGATCCGGCGTTACCCGGACCTGCTCACGCACCGCGCGATCCGCAGCGTGATCCATTCCAAGCAGAACACTCCGCACGTCAAGCGCGCCGGTGCCATGACCATTCCGAAGGCACGGATCTATCCGTACGACGAAGCGGCCCTGGAACAGTTGGGCGAGCAGTGCTCCATGAGCGAGCGCCGCGCCGATGAAGCCACCCGCGATGTGGTGAATTGGCTCAAGTGCGAATTCATGAAGGATCGCGTGGGCGAGTCGTTCCCGGGTGTGATCACCGCCGTGACCGGTTTCGGCCTGTTCGTCGAGCTGACCGACATCTACGTCGAGGGTCTGGTGCACGTCACCGCCTTGCCGGGTGACTACTACCACTTCGACCCTGTGCATCACCGCCTGGCGGGCGAGCGCACCGGGCGCAGTTTCCGCCTGGGTGACACGGTAGAAGTACAGGTCATGCGCGTCGACCTCGACGAACGCAAGATCGACTTCGGTATGCCTGACAAGCCGGCCGAGCCTGCGGGTCGCAAAAAGCGTGGCGGCGAAACCACCGCACCGGCCAGCAAAGGCAAAGGGGCTCCTGCGAAAGCGGCGGCCGCCGAGCCTGCGCCGGCCAAGGCTGGTCGTCGTTCGTCGGCCAAGGAAAAGGCCCCGGAAGCCTATCGCCCAAGCGACGCTGCGGCGAAAAATGCCGAGCTGCGCAAGAGTCGCGAGTTGAAGCAGCAGTTGCTCAACGAAGCCAAAAGCGGTGGTAAAGCGGCGTCTGGGGGAAAGTCCCAAGGGGCGGAAAAACCCTCGAGCAAACCCAGTAAACACCGTAAAGGCCCGCCCAAAGCGGGTTCGGCCCCCGCGAAAAGCGGCGGGTCGCGCAAACCTAAGGCCAAGCCATGAGTCTGGAAAAAATCTACGGCGTGCATGCCGTAGAAGCACTGCTGCGTCACCACCCCAAGCGCGTCAAGCAAGTGTGGTTGGCGGAAGGTCGCAGCGAGCCACGCGTGCAGGCGCTGGTCGAGTTGGCCAACCAGAACAAGGTTGCCATCGGCCAGGCTGAACGCCGTGAAATGGACGTATGGGTAGAAGGCGTTCACCAAGGCGTGGTTGCCGACGTCAGCCCGAGCCAGGTGTGGGGCGAGGCCATGCTCGACGAGCTGCTCGACCGTACTGAAGGCGCGCCGTTGCTGCTGGTGCTGGACGGCGTGACCGACCCGCACAACCTCGGCGCCTGCCTGCGTTCGGCGGATGCCGCCGGCGCGCTGGCGGTGATCGTGCCTAAAGACAAGTCGGCGACCCTCACGCCGGTCGTGCGTAAAGTCGCCTGCGGCGCGGCGGAAGTGATTCCGCTGGTGGCCGTGACCAACCTGGCGCGCACCCTGGAAAAGCTCCAGCAACGCGGCTTGTGGATTGTCGGCACGGCGGGGGAGGCTGAAGTCAGCATCTATGACCAGGACCTCACCGGCCCGACCATCCTGATCATGGGCGCCGAAGGCAAGGGCATGCGTCGCTTGACCCGTGAGCATTGCGATTACCTGGTGCACTTGCCGATGGCCGGTAGCGTCAGCAGCCTGAACGTTTCGGTGGCAACGGGCGTGTGCCTGTTTGAAGCCCAGCGTCAGCGCGGTGCCAAGGCGAAGGCCAAGCCCAAGAAGTAAGCCAGGCCTGGCCTGGATCAAACTGTGGGAGGGGGCTTGCTCCCGATTGCGGTGAGTCAGTCACAACATCTGTAACTGAAACACCGCCATCGGGAGCAAGCCCCCTCCCACATTTGTTTTTGTGGTGTTTGGGGGATTGTTCAAATAATCACCAATCACCTTGCGCCGCTCCTTCCCCTTCTCTACAATTGCGCCCCTTGCCCACCTGGCAGGCACGCATGTGCCTCCCCTGCGGCAAGATCCATAAGTGTCATTCACTCCTTGTCTGACCGTTTTTGAGCGGCAGGCTACAACCCGTAAGGAGCATTCATGCGTCATTACGAAATCATCTTTTTGGTCCACCCGGATCAAAGCGAGCAAGTCGGCGGCATGGTTGAGCGTTACACCAAGCTGATCGAAGAAGACGGCGGCAAAATCCACCGTCTGGAAGATTGGGGCCGTCGTCAACTGGCCTACGCAATCAACAATGTTCACAAGGCTCACTACGTGATGCTGAACGTTGAATGCACTGGCAAGGCCCTGGCCGAGCTGGAAGACAACTTCCGCTACAACGATGCAGTGATCCGTAACCTGGTCATCCGTCGCGAAGAAGCCGTTACCGGCCAATCCGAGATGCTCAAGGCTGAAGAAAACCGCAGTGAGCGCCGTGAGCGTCGCGACCGTCCTGAGCACGAAGGCGCTGATAGCGCTGATAGTGATGACAGCGACAACAGCGATAACGCTGACGAGTAATCCACGGACCTTTTAAGGAGCCTATCAAATGGCACGTTTCTTCCGTCGTCGTAAATTCTGCCGCTTCACCGCTGAAGACGTGAAAGAGATCGATTACAAAGATCTCAACACTCTGAAAGCCTACGTATCCGAGACCGGCAAAATCGTTCCAAGCCGTATCACCGGTACCAAAGCACGTTATCAGCGTCAGCTGGCCACCGCTATCAAGCGCGCCCGCTTCCTGGCCCTGCTGGCCTACACCGACAGCCACGGCCGCTGAGACCGGGCAGTCGACAAGTAGTAAGGGATTGAATGCATGCGCGCCTTAGCTGAGTTCATCATGCGCGGTCGTATGCAGGCCACTCTGGTAGTGGCTGGCTGTGCGGCATTGCCGTTGCTTTATTGGTTGGGTGCTGCCGCAGGTTGCCTTGTGCTCCTGCGGCGCGGTTTGAAGGACGCTCTTGGCGTTCTTGCCCTGGGTTTGTTGCCGGCCTTGATCTGGTGGCTGCAAATGGGTGATCCACGGGTACTTCTGGTACTGCTGGGGTCATCGAGCCTTGCGTTGGTTTTACGCGCAAGTGAGTCCTGGGTCCGCACGCTGCTGGTCAGCGTGGCATTGGGGTTGGTGTACTCAGTGATGCTTGGCGCGGCTTTCCGCCCGCAAATCGAGGCGCTGGCGCAGGAAATCGTCAAGATCCTGCCGCTGGCCCTCGGGGATCTCTACCAGCAATTGTCGGTAGATGAGCGAGCGCGGTTTGCGTCACTGATTGCGCCGGTCCTGACCGGCCTGATTGCGGCTTTGTTGCAGGTTGTCAGCGTGCTGAGCCTGATTCTTGGGCGTTATTGGCAGGCGTTGTTGTACAACCCGGGTGGTTTTGGTCGCGAATTTCGCAGTATCAGAATTCCTGCGGGGCCGGCGATGTTGCTGCTGGCGTGCATGGTTGTCGGGCCGAACTTCGGTCCACAGATGGCCTTGTTGGCGCCGATTTGCAGCGTACCGCTGGTGTTTGCCGGGCTGGCCCTGATTCATGGGCTGGTTGCGCGCAAGCGCCTGGCCAGGTTCTGGCTGGTGGGGTTGTACGTCACGCTGTTGCTGTTCATGCAGCTGATCTATCCGTTACTCGTGGTTTTGGCCATTGTCGACGGCCTGATTGATTTTCGCGGACGTCTGGCGTCGAAAGATGCCGATAGCGCGAACGGTGAAGGTTAAAAGTTAGAGGATTTTCACATGCAACTGATCCTTCTGGAAAAAGTCGCCAACCTGGGCAACCTGGGCGACAAAGTGAACGTTAAGGCCGGCTACGGTCGTAACTACCTGCTGCCATACGGCAAAGCCACCGCTGCAACCGCTGCCAACCTGGCTGCGTTTGAAGAGCGTCGTGCTGAGCTGGAAAAAGCAGCAGCAGACAAAAAAGCTTCGGCCGAAACTCGCGCTGCCCAACTGGCTGAGCTGGAAGTGACTATCACTGCCACCGCCGGTGACGAAGGCAAGCTGTTCGGTTCGATCGGCACCCACGACATCGCTGATGCACTGACCGCCTCCGGCGTTGAAGTGCAGAAGAGCGAAGTTCGTCTGCCGAACGGCACCATCCGCAACGTAGGCGAATTCGACGTGGCCGTGCACCTGCACGCCGAAGTTGAAGCCACCGTACGCGTTGTCGTGGTAGCAGCTTAAGCCGCACCTAACTGACTGGCACCTCGCGTGTCAGCCGGTTAACATCGGGCACGATCCTGTTTACAGGTCGTGCCTTTTGTTTTTCTACACACCCCTAAATTCCAAGTGGCCATGAACGAAATCTCCGCTCCTGAGCAATACGATCTGCAAACCGCTGCCCTGAAGGTGCCGCCGCATTCCATCGAGGCCGAACAGGCCGTGCTCGGTGGCTTGATGCTGGACAACAACGCCTGGGAACGCGTGCTGGATCAAGTCTCGGACGGGGATTTCTATCGTCATGACCACCGCCTGATCTTCCGTGCTATCGCCAAGCTGGCCGACCAGAACTCACCGATCGACGTGGTGACCCTGGCCGAGCAACTGGACAAGGAAGGCCAGACCTCCCAAGTCGGCGGCCTGGGTTACCTCGGCGAACTGGCGAAAAACACGCCGTCCGTCGCCAACATCAAGGCCTATGCGCAGATCGTCCGCGAGCGCGCCACCCTGCGCCAGTTGATCGGCATCAGCACCGAAATCGCCGACAGCGCCTTCAACCCTGAAGGCCGCACCGCCGCCGAGATCCTCGACGAAGCCGAGCGCCAGATCTTCCAGATCGCCGAAGCCCGCCCGAAAACCGGCGGCCCGGTCAGCGTCAATGACCTGCTGACCAAGGCCATCGACCGCATCGACACCTTGTTCAACACCGATGCCGCGATTACCGGTATTTCCACCGGCTACACCGACCTCGACGAGAAGACCAGCGGCCTGCAGCCGTCCGACTTGATCATCGTGGCCGGCCGTCCGTCGATGGGCAAGACCACCTTTGCGATGAACCTGGTGGAAAACGCCGTACTGCGCAGTGACAAGGCGGTGCTGGTGTACTCCCTCGAGATGCCAGGCGAATCGCTGATCATGCGTATGCTTTCGTCACTCGGCCGTATCGACCAGACCAAAGTGCGTTCCGGCCAACTCGAGGATGACGATTGGCCGCGCCTGACCTCGGCGGTCAACCTGCTCAACGACCGTAAGCTGTTCATCGATGACACTGCCGGTATCAGCCCGTCCGAAATGCGCGCGCGCACCCGTCGCCTGGTGCGTGAACACGGCGACATTGCGTTGATCATGATCGACTACCTGCAGTTGATGCAGATTCCGGGTTCCAGCGGCGACAACCGCACCAACGAGATTTCCGAAATCTCTCGGTCCCTCAAGGCCCTGGCCAAGGAATTCAACTGCCCGGTGGTGGCGCTGTCCCAGCTCAACCGTTCCCTGGAACAACGTCCCAACAAACGTCCGGTGAACTCCGACTTGCGTGAATCCGGCGCGATCGAGCAGGATGCCGACGTGATCATGTTCGTGTACCGCGACGAGGTGTATCACCCCGAAACCGAGCACAAGGGCATTGCCGAAATCATCATCGGCAAGCAGCGGAACGGGCCGATCGGCTTTATCCGCCTGGCGTTCATCGGTAAGTACACACGCTTTGAGAACCTCGCGCCGGGCAGCTACAACTTCGATGACGATGAGTAATCGGCTTCAGGCGTTTGCCTGAGGGAGCGCACCGAACAGCGCCCTCACCGTGGGCTCGTTGTATTGGTAGTTCCAGCGCAACTCGGTACCGGCAGGGATATCTTCACTGGCAAAGAATGCACTGAGGAAAAAGTTGTCCCTGGGTTGCTCGGCAATCTGTGTCGTGACGTTGAACCGCGCAACCTCTACGTTATAGCCCGTGGATGCCTGCCTGACCGGCAGATTTGCTTCGTACTCAAAAATCGTATTTATTCGCGAAAGTACGTTGTCACCCGACAAAATGACCGGCTGTGGTGCAGCGGGAATGGGTTCAAAAGGTTTGACGTCGATCAAATAGGGATCCTGCCGATAAGCCGCCACATAATACGGCACCAGTTCCCCGCCATAGACGCCGAGCGCCTCACCTTTTATCAGCGGCTTCCTGCTTATGACGGTCTGCTCGCCGATCATCACTGCCTCCTGCACACACTTTTGGTGGGCTGCGGTGAAGGGTGTCACTTCTAGTTTGTCTTCATAGAGGCGTGCAACCCGTTCATACCCTTCCCACTGCAAAAAAGGCAGGATCAGTTCCTTGCTGAAAGTTTGATCGGACGTGAGCGATTTGCTGCGGATTTGTATGCTTCTAATCCGCAATGGGCGACCTGTTAAATCGCGCAGGGGGTAGCGGCCATTGTTGGCGCGATCATAAATGCGTCGATAGTTCTGGCTGTGTTGATAGCTTCGTGTGGACCGCATGGTCTCCATCTCCTGCGGCGTATACAGGCTGTTGACCGTGCCTTCTTCTGCTGAGTCGTATTCGCTGGATGAGTGCGCCGACTCAAACTCGTCGCTAAGCTCCATCGGCTCTCCCGACGGCAAAGCAGCCGCTTGCATGCCACCCATCAACCCCTGGCTGCTCGGATCGATATCCCAGCCACCGGAGGTTTTTGCGCGCAGGTAGGGCCGGTAAGCCCGGAACGGGCTGCGGGCATCGATCAGTCGCCATTTCTGCCCTTCGGCTTTGACCTGAAAGTAGTTCCCGCCCTCCAGGACGTAATAGTGATAGCCACCGTTGGGCAGCGGAGCTGACTGATGGATACCATCAGCGCGCAGCGTCAGGCCTGCCGGGGCGGTTTGCGTGGCGAACAGTGGATCAAGCGCAATCCCGAGGGCCTGCATGGGCGCCGTTGGGGCTAGCCTGGCGAGCGGCGGCAGCGGCGGTTTGGCGATCATTGCCAGGCTATGCTGGTGGATGGCTTGTTTGAGCGTGCCTGCATTCGACTCACGCAAAAGCGCGCTGCGCTCGGCCTCGGTCAGCGTATGTTCCAGCGCGCTGAACAGCGTGCTCGGTGCATGCAGCTCTGTCGCCTCGGCGTCCTGCACGGCGTACTGTTCGCCCTGGCGGATCAGGATGTGACGCACACTGTCCTGTTCGCTGCCAATATGTCCCAGCAGCGGGCCGCTGTTATCATTCTCGTACACTTCGATGCGGCGTGCGCCTGGCCAGCCTGGCAACTGTTCCAGAGTGTGCAGCACCAGTGGCACGCTCTCGTTACTGCTCATCGAATCGAGAAAAATGCCTTTGTGGATGCGTGCGCTGCGCGCCACGTCGCGGTATTGGGTGGCTTCCCACTCTTGTGTTGACGGCAGTTTTTTCTCCTGGTGCAGGTGTTGCCGTTCCTGCGGGCTGAGGGTGGTTTCCATTTCTTCAAGGTGACGCTTGGACAGTTCGGGCATGGTTACGCGAAGGTCCTGTTCAACCTGGCTAACGGGTTCCTCGCCGTGGCTATCGAGCAACGAAAACAGGCGCTGGCGTTGTGCCGGAACGCTTTCCAGCAGGCGTGAGGCAAGGTTTTCGACCGGGGTGAAATAGTCGATGTACAGCGCAGGTAGCAGTTGATTGAATTCTTCCCGCGGCATCTGCTCCTCCAGTGCATGCAGCAGTTCGCCTTTTCTGAAGCGTGAAGCGCTCACCTCGATCGCGTTGGCGCCGCTACCGTGGCTGATCAGTACCTGTTGCCGTTCGTCGACGATTTTCAGCCGCCGGGTCGCAGGCCATTCCGGCAATGCACACACCAGGTGGAACTGGATGAAGGGGGACTGCGGTGTGACCTTAGTGCCTTCGGCGCGATCGAGGTTGAAATCGGCGATCTCCTGGTCCAGGTTGAAGTGCTTGATCGTGTCCCGCAGCAACGGCGGCGGCCTCAGCATATCCTGGTGGAGCTCGCGCAGGCCGGCGCTGTCCATGCCGCCGAGCAGCAGGATCGGCTCAACGGCGGGCTGTTTGATCGAGGCCCCGTCCGGTCCCAGGCGTTGGATCAGCTTGAGGTTGTTCCAGTCGGCGGGCGTCTCATGCTCGGCGCGCCATCCGCCGACAGAGTTGCCCCGCACGGGCGGCGCGTACGCGTCGGGGTCGGTGGGGTGGGACAGCTGCCATTGCTGGCTATCGGGCGCCCGTTGCAAGGCATGAACCTGATCATCGAGCTTCAGGTAATGCCGCTGCGCATGTTTATACAAACCCTGCTTATCCGCGACCAGGCTGTCGGGCAGCACTTTGGGATGCCGATAGGGGGTCAGGTCGGGGTTCCACAGGCGCAAGCCCTTGTTGGCCACGTGCACTTTCAGCAGTTTTACACCGAAGCCGGCGGTCTTGACCACGCCTGCGGTGGCGACTGCCATCGCGACGTCGTCCACCGCGTCGAGAAAGTCGTTCAAGGCCTCTTCGCTATCGCCGCGGCTCCAGGCGGCGAAGCCGTCATAGACGGTATTGAGCAGTTGCAAGGCGCTGACGGCCAACAGCACTTCACCGACGATTGGAATGAATGACGCGGCAAAAAACAACAGTGACTTACCCAGTTCCAGATAGCCCTGCAGACGCTTCTGCCGGCTCACCAGGTCGACGTCGGCAGTGGGCACCGCCAGGATGCGTGCGTCATTCCTGATCTGGATGATGCGTTGCGTAGCCATGTCCTGAAACACATGCGTACGGGGACCGGGGTCAGGCTGAGCGTGCTCACCAGGCTCGGGCGCGCATTCAGCGACGGTCGCGGGGCCAGATGCAACAGGCTGTCCTGATGTTGCAACGGTACCAGGCGAGTGAAAAAAGCCAGGTACTGCGGCTGTTCCAGGCGTTCGGCCAGGCCGTGGTAGAGATCCTCCCAGGTTGGATGCAGGCGAAACGCCGCGCTGGGGTCCTGGGGTGTGTAGAGAACCATCGGCAGCCCGATCGCCGACGCCTGAATCACCATGACATTGGGCAGAACAACATCCTGGAGGGTCAAAAGGCTGCACCGTATGTCGATGTTATTTCCAGTGGTCTGGAGGCTGCGCAGCTGCAGAAACTGCCAGGTGGTGAACGCCTTCTGCAGGTAGGCGATATGCAGTGCGACCCCAAAGGCAAGCTGCTCTTGACTGGACAAGAGTTGCATGACCTCGGCGGCGGTACGGGACGTGCCGGAGTTGGGCGCGGGTTCAAGCACGTTATCGATATGCGCGAGGTACTGGCTGCCGATATCCAGGTTGCGGCAGACGCTGGCGAAGCGTGTCGCAGCAATAATGCTCAGCACTTCGCCGGTGGGGCCGGGATTGTAAATGGCGGTGCCTGTTTCCATGCCGCCGGTCTCGGCTTCGGTCGCTTCGAAATTCTGCAGGGCCGCTTCCAGCAGCGTCTGCCGGGTGGTGCGGGCGTGTGTACGGATCAGGCCCAACAGGTGATGGTTTTTCCATTCACGGGACAGGATGGCGTTTTCATCGTCCTGCAAACCGAAAAACTCGGTTCGCAGGGTCTGGCGTAACAAAGGCCGGGCAAACTCCTCGGGGTTCTGCAGTTCATCCATCAGGGCCTTGAGGTCGTGCCTGGCCTGATTGCTGCTGATCAGGTCGCGGCGAAAATCGGCGAGCTGCGAAGCCGGCGCCTGGGTCAGCCAGGCCGGTAAGTTGGATTTGATGAATGCCTTGTGGGGCGATTGTGGCAAGGGACTGCTCATGGGCTAGGCCATCCGGAGTGATGATTGACCTGCCGCAGATTACCCATGGAATTTTCGATCAACGGTTAACGGATTAGCCCCCGCGCGTTCTATTAAAGGAGCGTGGTCTGCAGCCCCGTGAGCCTATGGCTTAAAAGCCGACCGCCATCGTCGGAATTGGTCAAAATTTGTGCTATATTCCGCGCCCGCGATTTTTCATCTCAACACCGGTCACCGTCATGCAAACAGCCAAGCCGTTATTTGACTATCCCAAGTACTGGGCCGAATGTTTCGGTCCTGCGCCATTCCTGCCGATGAGCAGGGAGGAGATGGATCAGCTTGGCTGGGATTCATGCGATATCATCATCGTCACCGGTGATGCCTACGTTGACCATCCGTCGTTCGGCATGGCGATCATCGGCCGGCTGCTGGAGTCCCAGGGCTTTCGCGTCGGGATCATTGCCCAGCCGAACTGGCAGTCCAAAGACGACTTCATGAAGCTCGGCGAGCCGAACCTGTTTTTCGGCGTCGCGGCCGGCAACATGGACTCGATGATCAACCGCTACACCGCCGACAAGAAAATCCGTTCCGACGACGCCTACACCCCAGGCGGCATGGCCGGCAAACGCCCGGACCGCGCCAGCCTGGTGTACAGCCAGCGCTGCAAGGAAGCCTACAAGAACGTGCCGATCGTGCTCGGCGGCATTGAGGCCTCCCTGCGCCGCATCGCCCACTATGACTACTGGCAGGACCGCGTGCGCAACTCGATCCTGATCGACGCCACCGCCGATATCCTGCTGTATGGCAACGCCGAGCGCGCGATTGTCGAAGTCGCCCAGCGCCTGTCGTGGGGCCACAAGATCGAAGACATCACCGATGTGCGCGGCACCGCGTTCATTCGTCGTGATACTCCGGCCGGCTGGTACGAAGTGGACTCCACGCGCATCGACCGTCCGGGCAAGGTCGACAAGATCATCAACCCGTACGTCAATACCCAGGACACCCAGGCTTGCGCTATCGAGCAAGAGAAAGGCCCTGTCGACGATCCGGAAGAAGCCAAGGTCGTGCAGATCCTGGCCAGCCCGCGCATGACCCGCGACAAGACCGTGATCCGCCTGCCGTCGGTGGAAAAAGTCCGTGGCGACGCGGTGCTCTACGCCCACGCCAACCGCGTGTTGCACCTGGAAACCAACCCAGGCAACGCCCGCGCCCTGGTGCAGAAGCACGGTGAAGTGGACGTGTGGTTCAACCCGCCGCCCATTCCCATGACCACTGAAGAAATGGACTACGTGTTCGGCATGCCGTACGCACGCGTACCGCACCCGGCGTATGGCAAGGAGAAAATTCCGGCCTACGACATGATCCGTTTCTCGGTGAATATCATGCGTGGCTGCTTCGGCGGCTGCACCTTCTGCTCGATCACCGAGCACGAAGGCCGCATCATCCAGAACCGTTCCGAAGAGTCGATCATTCGCGAAATCGAAGAGATCCGCGACAAGGTGCCGGGCTTTACCGGGGTGATTTCCGACCTCGGCGGCCCGACCGCAAACATGTACCGCATCGCCTGCAAGAGCCCGGAAATCGAATCCGCGTGCCGCAAGCCTTCGTGCGTGTTCCCCGGCATCTGCCCTAACCTGAACACCGACCACTCCTCCTTGATCCAGCTGTACCGCAGCGCCCGTGCGTTGCCGGGTGTGAAGAAGATCCTGATTGCCTCCGGCCTGCGCTATGACCTGGCCGTCGAGTCGCCGGAATATGTGAAAGAGCTGGTTACCCACCACGTTGGCGGCTACCTGAAGATCGCCCCGGAGCACACCGAGGAAGGTCCGCTCAACCAGATGATGAAACCGGGCATCGGCAGCTATGACAAGTTCAAGCGCATGTTCGAGAAGTACACCAAGGAAGCGGGTAAGGAGCAGTACCTGATCCCGTACTTCATCGCCGCCCACCCCGGCACCACCGATGAAGACATGATGAACCTGGCCCTGTGGCTCAAGGGCAACGGCTTCCGCGCCGACCAGGTGCAGGCGTTCTACCCGTCGCCGATGGCCACCGCTACCGCGATGTACCACTCGGGCAAGAACCCGCTGCGCAAGGTCACCTACAAGAGCGACGCGGTAACCATCGTCAAGAGCGAGGAGCAGCGCCGTCTGCACAAGGCGTTCCTGCGCTACCACGACCCGAAAGGCTGGCCGATGCTGCGTGAAGCGCTGACCCGCATGGGCCGCGCCGACCTGATCGGGCCGGGCAAGGACCAACTGATCCCGCTGCACCAGCCGTCCACCGACAGCTACCAGAGCGCCCGTCGCAAGAACTCGACGCCGGCCGGCAGCCATAAGGTCGCCAAGGAAACCACCACCAAAATTCTCACCCAGCACACCGGCCTGCCACCCCGTGGCAGCGACGGCAGCAACCCGTGGGACAAGCGTGAACAAGCCAAGGCAGCGGCCCAGGCGCGGAACAAGCAGGCGGCGAAGGAACGTACCGATGCGGCGAAGGGCAAAGGCGGCAAGCCTGCGCGTAAGCCGGTTGTGCCGCGTTGATCGCAACCTGAACATGCCAAACGCCAGCCTAGTGCTGGCGTTTTGCTTTCTGGCCGGTGGTGAGCCTGTTTGGTAAGGTGGCGGGCATTGGATCGCTATCGGGAGCAAGTCCCCTCCCACATTCTGACCTGTGAATACATTCAAAATGTGGGAGGGGGCTTGCTCCCGATAGCGCCCGTCCAGTCCCCACCCAAACCAAGGAAGAACGCCCCATGAGCAACCCCCTGCTCACCATCGGCATGGACTCCAACCGCTCCCAGTTCATGGCGCGCCAGCGTATTGAAAGCCAGATCAACCTGCCGCGCCTGTTCGCGGCCATCGACGCCGATCCAGGCATCGTTGGCGCAGGCGTTGTCTACATCGACGCCGACTTCAACGTCATTACCCTGCGCGAATTCAAGCCCATCTGCAGCATCCAGCCCAAGCGCATCATCCTGCGGGAGGCGCAGAAATACGTTGCACCCACACAATTCGCTCAACATGTGACGAGCAACCCCAGAGAGTCCAGGCTGATCGGCGAGGCTGTGAACACCGGTATCTCTTGTCTGGGCGCTGTCATCAGTTGGGCTGCGATTGCCAGCGGTACTCTCCTGGTGCCGTTCAGTGCGGGCGCCAGTTCCGTCGTTGTGGTGATAGGGTACGCGGCGGCGGGCGCGAGTTCGCTGCAATGCATCAATGGCCTTGCCCGCACGACGCTTGAGGTGGCCAAGCCCGAGGTCAACGATTGGCTCGACAGTGAAGGCTGGTACCAGAATGCTTCCATTGTGCTCGACGCAGCGTCGCTGGTCGGCGTGGGCGCTTCGACCCTCACGACGGTCAAGCTGGTCAGGGCCGCTAAAGCCTCGACGGGCAAGAGCCTGCGTGATGTGCTGCGCGGTTTGAATCGCCAGGAAAGAGCCAGGCTGACGAAAGAGCTGCTGAGCATCAACCATCCCAGCTTGACCGCGAAGATGCTCAAGTTGAGGCAGGCGTCGGGTGAACTCACCAAGCGTTTCACCCCTACGCAGCTCAAGCACGGCACAACGACCCAGATTAAGGACGCCCTGAGCGCAGTAGTAGGGTTCGGCGGGAGCGCCTACTCCGGAAACGTCAATACCATCGCGATCGGGCTGTACGAGGAAGTAAAAGAATGGGCGAATTGATGACGCTCCGGGACTTTTTCAGGCATTACTTTCTGACGTTTCTGGGCGGCGTATTTGCGGCGTATTTTTCATTGGCGTTGGCCGTGGCGCTGGCGTTCGTCACCTATTTTGATGATGCGCCCCTTGCTCAAGTCGGGCTCAAGATCATGCTGGCCGGGGCGGTGTTCACGCTGCTGACGGTGCATAGCAACTTTATGATCTTGCGCGGTAAGCCCGCTTGGACATGGGTGATGGTCGGTATCTACGTCGCCTGCCTGCTGTTTGTGTTGCCGATGATCCAATACGGCCCTCATCGTGTTCTTTATGGGTTGGCGCTGGTTTTTCCACTGTTCGGGCTGCTGATACTCAACAGCAAGGGGCAGCGCGAGATGCGCGCCAAACTCGTTGAAATTCGCCACCTGCGCCAAGCCCTCGGCGCCAGGCACAAGGCCCCATGACTGGGTAGATTCGCCACCTCCCTCCAAAGGTTCGCCACAAATATGTGCGGCGGCTGCACCATGGCACGTACGATGGCGTTGTTTTGGTGCTGTACTGCACCGGGCTCCACGATAAAGCGCAATGACTGCCGCTCTGGCATAAGTCTTGCGCGCGTTGTGCCCATGCCCTGGCTCGCAGGAGGCCGCCGTGTCGATTCATGTCGCGTTGCACCACGTTACGCATTACCGCTACGACCGCGCTGTCGAACTCGGGCCGCAGATTGTGCGCTTGCGCCCGGCTGCCCACAGCCGCACGCGGATTTTGTCCTATGCGCTGAAAGTGCTGCCCGAGCAGCATTTCATCAACTGGCAGCAAGACCCCCAGGGCAACTACCTGGCACGCCTGGTGTTTCCGGAAAAGACTGACCAGCTGCGCATCGAAGTCGATCTGGTCGCCGAGATGGCGGTCTTCAACCCTTTCGACTTTTTCCTCGAGCCCTGCGCCGAGAACATCCCTTTCAGCTACGCCGCCGATGAGCAGCGCGAGCTGGCGCCTTACCTGGAAACCTTGCCGCTGACGCCGAAGTTTGCCGCCTACCTGGCCGGTATCGACCGCACACCGTTGCCGGCCGTGGATTTCCTGGTCGGGCTCAACCAGCGCCTGGCCGCCGATATCGGCTACCTGATCCGCATGGAACCGGGCGTGCAAACCCCGGAATTCACCCTGGAAAACGCCTCGGGCTCGTGCCGCGATTCGGCCTGGCTGCTGGTGCAACTGCTGCGCAACCTGGGGCTGGCAGCGCGGTTTGTCTCTGGCTACCTGATCCAGCTCACCGCCGACGTCAAAGCCCTGGACGGCCCCTCCGGTACCGAAGTGGACTTCACTGACCTGCACGCCTGGTGCGAGGTGTATCTACCCGGCGCCGGCTGGATCGGCCTGGATGCCACCTCCGGGTTGTTCGCCGGTGAAGGGCATATTCCTTTGGCTTGCAGTCCCGATCCGTCGTCTGCCGCACCCATCAGTGGCTTGGTGGAACCGTGCGAGTGCGAATTCACTCACGAAATGTCAGTAGAACGGATCTGGGAAGCCCCACGGGTCACCAAGCCCTACACCGAAGAGCAGTGGCTGGCGATCCAGGCCCTGGGTCGGCAGATCGATGGTGACCTGCTCAGGGACGATGTGCGCCTGACCATGGGCGGCGAACCGACATTCGTGTCCATCGACGACCCCGACGGCGCCGAGTGGAACACCGCCGCCCTGGGGCCGGACAAACGTCGCTTGTCCGCTGAACTGTTCCAACGCCTGCGCAAGCACTACGCGCCCCAGGGCCTGGTGCACTTCGGCCAGGGCAAGTGGTACCCCGGCGAGCAATTGCCGCGCTGGTCGCTTAACTGCTACTGGCGCCGCGATGGGGTGCCGATCTGGCACAACAGTGCGCTGATCGCCGATGAGCAAGCAGACTATGGCGCGGATGGCCTGTTGGCCGGGCGCTTCCTGGCCAGCGTCGCCGAACGCCTCAAGCTACCGGTGCACTTTGTGTTTCCGGCGTTCGAAGACAATTTCTACTACCTGTGGCGCGAAGGTGCGCTACCGCAAAACGTCAGCGCCCAGGACCCGCGCCTGAGCGACGATCTAGAACGCGAACGCCTGCGCAAAGTCTTCGGCCAAGGCCTGGATAAAATCATCGGCCAGGTGCTGCCGCTGGCGCGCACCGCCGCCAATGATCGCTGGCAGAGCGGGCGCTGGTACCTGCGCGACAATCACTGCCGCCTGGTGCCGGGTGACTCGCCGTTGGGTTATCGGCTGCCGTTGGCCTCGCAACCTTGGGTGACGGCAGCGGAATATCCGTTCGTGCATCCGACCGACCCGAATCAGGATCAACCGCAACTGCCGACCACCGCGCAACTGCAAAGCCATGGCGAGCCCGCGCCGAGTGAGGAGCGTGAGCCACAGCTGGATGAATCCGCCGACTGGCTGACCCGCACCGCGCTGTGTGCCGAAGCACGGGAAGGGCGCCTCTATCTGTTCATGCCGCCGCTGGAGCGCGTGGAAGACTATCTGGAGCTGGTGACGGCCATTGAGGCCACCGCTGAAGAACTGCATTGCCCGGTGTTGCTGGAGGGCTATGAGCCGCCGGCCGATACGCGCCTGAGCAACTTTCGCGTCACGCCGGACCCTGGCGTGATCGAGGTCAACGTACAGCCGTCCGCCACCTGGGACGAGTTGGTGGAGCGCACCGAGTTTCTTTACGAAGAAGCGCGGCAAACCCGCCTGACCACCGAGAAATTCATGATCGACGGCCGCCACACCGGCACCGGCGGCGGCAACCATTTCGTGTTGGGCGGCGCGACACCCAAGGACTCACCGTTCCTGCGCCGGCCCGACCTGCTGCGCAGCCTGATCAGTTACTGGCACAACCATCCATCGTTGTCCTATCTGTTTTCCGGCCTGTTTATCGGCCCGACATCCCAGGCACCACGGGTGGATGAAGCGCGCAACGACGCGCTGTATGAGCTGGAAATCGCCTTTGCGCAAATGCCCGCGCCGGGCGAAGAGTGCCCGCCCTGGCTGGTCGACCGGCTGCTGCGCAACCTGCTGATCGACGTGACGGGCAATACCCATCGTGCCGAGTTCTGCATCGACAAGCTCTATTCCCCCGACGGCGCCACCGGCCGTCTGGGTCTGCTGGAACTGCGCGCATTTGAAATGCCGCCCCATGCGCGCATGAGCCTCACCCAGCAGTTGCTGTTGCGGGCGCTGGTCGCGCGTTTCTGGCGTGAACCTTACGCGCCACCGAAGCTGGCGCGCTGGGGCACCGAACTGCATGACCGCTATTTGCTGCCGCACTTTATCGAACAGGATTTCGCGGATGTGATCGTCGAGCTCAACGCCGCCGGTTATCCGCTGCGCGCCGAGTGGTTCGCCGCGCATCTGGAGTTCCGTTTCCCCAAGGTCGGCGACTATGCCGTCAGTGGTATCGAGCTGGAGCTGCGCCAGGCCCTGGAACCCTGGCATGTGCTGGGCGAGGAGGGCGCGGTGGGCGGCACGGTGCGTTATGTGGATTCGTCCCTGGAACGCCTGCAGGTGAAGTTGAGCGGCTTGCCGCCGCAACGCTACCTGCTGACCTGCAATGGCATCCCGGTACCGCTGCAGCCCACCGGCCGCGTCGGCGAGTTCGTCGCCGGCGTGCGTTACCGCGCTTGGCAGCCGTCCAACTGCCTGCAACCGACCATCGCCGTGCATGCACCGCTGGTGTTCGACCTGCTGGACACCTGGATGCAGCGCTCGCTGGGCGGCTGCCAGTATCATGTGGCCCATCCGGGCGGGCGCAATTACGACAGCCTGCCGGTGAATGCCAATGAAGCCGAGAGCCGGCGGATGGCGCGGTTTTTCCGCTTGGGGCATAGTCCAGGCAAGCTGGACGTACCAACTGTCGTTATCAACGATGAATTGCCAATGACCCTGGATTTACGCCGCTTCCCCAATAAAAATGATTGAATGCGATCCAAATGTGGGAGGGGGCTTGCTCCCGATAGCGGTCTGTCAGTCAGAATATCTGTTGCTGATGCACCGCCATCGGGAGCAAGCCCCCCCCCACAGGGGATTTGCAGTGTTTGTTGAGTTAACCTGACTTCCCTTGCCTCTGCCGAGCGTTCCATGTCCGATTTGCTCGACCGTTACCCCCTGACCCCAGGCACCTATCACGAACTGCTGGATGACAGCGGCGCAGTGCGTGCCCATTGGCAGCGCCTGCTCGACCACCTGCAACGCAGCACGCCGGCCCAACTGGCCCAGCGCCAGGCATTGCTGACCCGGCAGATTCAGGAAAACGGCGTGACCTACAACGTCTACGCCGACCCCAAGGGCGCCGATCGTCCGTGGGAACTGGACCTGTTGCCCCATGTGCTGGCTGCTGATGAGTGGCAGCACCTGTCGGCCGGTATCGCCCAGCGGGCGCGTCTGCTCAATGCCGTCCTCGCCGACCTCTATGGCCCGCAGCGCCTGATCAAAGAAGGCCTGCTGCCCGCCGAGCTGGTCTTTGGCCACAACAACTTTCTCTGGCCGTGCCAGGGTATCCAGCCGCCGGACGGGACCTTTCTGCACCTGTTCGCCGTGGACCTGGCCCGCACGCCGGATGGTCGCTGGTGGGTGACTGCCGACCGAACCCAAGCCCCGTCGGGCGCCGGCTACGCCCTGGAAAACCGTACCATCGTGTCCCGCGCCTTCCCGGATCTGTACCGTGACCTGCAGGTGCAACACCTCACCGGTTTCTTCCGCACCCTCCAGGACACCTTGGCCCGCCAGGCGCCCGGCGATGACCAGCCGCCGCTGATCGTGCTGCTCACGCCGGGGCGCTTCAACGAAAGCTATTTCGAGCATCTCTACCTCGCCCGTCAGCTCGGTTACCCGCTGGTGGAAGGCGGCGACCTCACCGTGCGTGACAGCACGGTGTTCCTCAAGACCCTCAGTGGCCTGCGCCGCGTCAACGCGATCATGCGTCGCCTGGACGACGACTTTTGCGACCCCCTGGAGCTGCGCACCGATTCGGCCCTCGGCGTACCCGGCCTGCTCGATGCCGTGCGCCAAGGCAATGTGCTGGTGGCCAATGCCCTGGGCAGCGGCGTGCTGGAGTCGCCGGGGCTGCTCGGTTTCCTGCCGAAGATCAACGAGTTTTTATTTGGTGAACAACTGATCCTGCCGTCCATCGCCACCTGGTGGTGCGGTGAGGCGCCGGTGCTGGCCGAGGCGCTGGAAAAGCTGCCGCAGTTGCTGATCAAACCGGCGTTCCCCTCGCAGAGTTTTGCCCCGGTATTCGGGCGCGACCTGAACGCCGAACAACGCCAGGCCCTGGCCGAACGCATGCGCGCGCGGCCCTACGCCTACGTTGCCCAGGAATTGGCGCAGCTGTCCCAGGCGCCGGTGTGGCACACCGTGGATGACCACTTGCAACATCGTGCCATCGGCATGCGCGTGTACGCCGTGGCCAGTGACGACGGCTACCGCGTACTGCCCGGCGGCTTGACCCGCGTGGCCGCCGACGCCGACGCCGAAGTGGTGTCGATGCAGCGCGGCGGTGCGAGCAAGGACACCTGGGTACTCGGCGAACGTGCCCCCGGTGGCGAGCAATGGCGCGCCCAGCGCGCGATCGGCGCACACGACCTGGTGCGCCGCGATCCGTATCTGCCGTCACGCGTGGTGGAAAACCTGTTTTGGTTTGGCCGTTATTGCGAGCGCTGCGATGACAGCGCGCGCTGGTTGCGCATCGTGCTGGCGCGCTATGTCGACGGTGACGATCCGTTGGCGCTACAGGCGGCGGTGGAGCTGGGTGAGAGCCTGCGATTGTTGCCGGATGAAGGGGCGCTTCCCGAACGCTTGCTGGCCGCGTTGCTCGGCGATGATTGGCCGTCGAGCCTGCGCGCCAATTTGCAGCGTTTGCAGTGGGCGGCGTCCCAGGTGCGCGGCAAGTTGTCCCGGGAAAACTGGCAGGCCCTGGTGGAGCTGCAACGCGAAGCCCTGCAATTGGAGAGCGAAACCCCGGACTTCGGCGAGTTGCTGGATTTCCTCAACCGCCTGGTGATGTCCCTGGCGGCGCTGTCGGGGTTTGCCCTGGACGATATGACCCGCGATGAAGGCTGGCGCTTCTTGATGATGGGCCGGCGTATCGAGCGCCTGCAGTTTCTCAGCAGCAGCCTTGCGGCGTTCCTGCGCGGTGTGGCGGTATTCGATCAGGCCGGGCTGGAGTGGTTGCTGGAGCTGGGCAACAGCAGCATCACCTACCGCTCGCGTTACCTGGCGGTGCCGCAACTGATTCCGGTGCTCGACCTGCTGTTGCTCGACGAGCAGAACCCCCATGCGGTGCTGTTCCAGCTGAAACTGGTGAGCCGTACCTTGCGGCGCTTGAACGATGATTTCGGCGTGCCACGGGAAACCGGCCTGGGGCCGTTGGTGGAGCAGTTGGCGCGCTTTGACCTGGGTTGCCTGGAGAACCCGCTGTTCGGTGAATCCAGCGTGCGCGCCGCGTTGGACGGCCTGGCCGACCTGCTGCAAGCGGTGGCCGATGAGAGCGGGCAAGTGTCGGATCGCCTGGCCTTGCGTCACTTTGCCCATGTAGATGATGTCAGCCAGCAAACGGTGTCGGTGTGATGAGTGCGCGCTACCAGATTTTCCATGACACCCATTATCACTACGACAGCCCGGTGTCCCTGGCCCAGCAGCTGGCGCATTTATGGCCACGGCCCTGTGCGTGGCAACGCTGCACCTGGCAAACCCTGGATATCAGCCCGCCGCCTTCTTCACGCCGCGATGAACTGGACGTATTCGGCAACCCGATCACGCGCCTGGCGTTCGAGCGGCCCCATGATGAACTGCTGGTCAATGCCGGGCTGACCGTGGAAGTGCTGGCGCGACCCGCGTTGGACTTCCGGCAATCGCCGCCATGGGACCGAACCCGTGACAGCCTCACCTACAGCAGCCAACCGCTGTCGCTGGAGGTGATCGAAGCCTGCCGCTATCGCTTCGAATCGCCTTACGTGCATTTGAAAAAAACCTTCGTCGAATTCTCCGAAAGCTGCTTCCCGCCTGGCGCGCCCTTGTTGATAGGCGTGCAGGCATTGATGCACAAGATCTTCAGCGAATTCACCTTCGATGCCGAAGCCACGCAAGTTGCCACGCCGCTGGTGGAAGTGCTGGAACGCCGTCGCGGCGTGTGCCAGGACTTCGCCCACCTGATGCTCGCCTGCCTGCGTTCGCGCGGGCTGGCGGCACGCTATATCAGCGGCTACCTGCTGACCCAGCCACCGCCCGGCCAGCCACGGCTGATCGGCGCCGATGCGTCGCATGCATGGGTGTCGGTGTTCTGCCCGGAGTCGGGCTGGGTGGATTTTGATCCGACGAATAATGTGCAGCCGGCGCTGGAGCACATCACCCTGGCGTGGGGCCGGGATTTTTCCGATGTGTCGCCGTTGCGAGGGGTGATCCTGGGAGGAGGGAGCCATGACCCGGAGGTGCGGGTGACGGTAATGCCGCTGATGTAACGGGATCGTTCCCACGCTCTGCGTGGGAACGCCTGCGGTGACGCTCAGCGTCACTGTGCGCCGGGACGCGGAACGTCCAAGGCTGCATTCCCACGCAGAGCGTGGGAACGATCAATTATTCAGCCGGGTCTTTCGGGGTTTCAGTCTCGTCTGCTGCCACTTCACCTTCCGCATCCGGGTTCAGTGCACCTGCTTCTTCATCTGCAGCGGCTTTCTTGCGTTGCAGCTTTTCCTCTTTCTTCTGTTCCTTGGCCAAGTCTCTCTGACGTTTGGCGAAGGAGTAATTAGGTTTGGCCATGGGCGATCCTCTAGGGTACGAAGGTGAGGGTGGGCGGCGCGCGGCTGCCTTGGGTCGCTATGGTAGCAGCTTAGCAGCGCGCTTGGCCTTCACTTACCGCTGGCGTAAGCGGCCAGCAGGCCGTGGAACAGTTGATTGAGGTGCATGGCTCAGGCTCCAAGGGGGGATGGGCCGATCATATTCGGTTGCCGCGACGTTGGCTGGTAGATTGTATTGATCAGTCTGATAGCCTAAAGTTGTATACAATCTGTTGATGCAGATCATAAGAACTCACGCCTGAATGAGGCACCCTTGTCGCAATACGCGTTATTCAACCCTGCCTTGGAGATTCACATGTTCGCCAAACTCGTTGCTGTTTCCCTGCTGACTCTGGCTAGCGGCCAGTTGCTTGCCGCAGAGTGCAAGGTCACTGTCGACTCCACCGACCAGATGTCTTTCAACACCAAAGCGATTGAAATCGACAAGAGCTGCAAGCAGTTCACCGTTGAGCTGACTCACTCTGGCAGCCTGCCGAAAAACGTCATGGGTCATAACTGGGTGCTGACCACCAAGGCCGACATGCCTGGCGTTGCCGCCGACGGCATGGCCGCCGGCATCGACAAAAACTACCTGAAAGAAGATGACATTCGCGTCATTGCCCACACCAAGATCATTGGCGCTGGTGAGAAAGATTCGGTGACCTTCGATGTGTCCAAGTTGGCAGCGGGCACTGAATACGAGTTCTTCTGCTCGTTCCCAGGCCATAACTCCATGATGAAGGGTGCTGTGGTTCTGAAATAAGACCGCGTTATCGTTTATCGGGGGCAAGCCCCCTCCCACATTCGACCGCGTTCTCATGCCGGAACTCGGTCAACTGTGGGAGGGGGCTTGCCCCCGATAGCATTCTGACAATCAACGCAACACTACCTGCCTCACCTCAAGGCGCAAATGGCATCACCCGCTTGTGCTCAGTCTTGCGGTACGTCTCGCAAATAATCCTGAACGCCTCCTCACGCACCGGCTCGCCGTGCAGGAACGCATCGATCTCGGCATAGGTCACGCCATGTGACGCTTCGTCCGGCTTGCCCGGCGACAGGTCTTCCAGGTCGGCGGTCGGCACTTTCTCCACCAACGACTCCGGCGCGCCGAAATGCCGCGCAATCGCCCGCACCTGGTTTTTCACCAGCCCGCTCAGCGGCGCCAGGTCGCAGGCGCCGTCACCGAACTTGGTGAAAAAGCCCATGACCGCTTCCGCCGCATGGTCGGTACCGATCACCAGCCCACCGGCCGCGCCCGCGATGGTGTACTGCGCGACCATGCGCATGCGCGCCTTGGTGTTGCCCAGCACGAAATCGCGGGAGGCTACCGGTTTGCCCTCGAACGCCGCGACTTCATTGGCCAGGGCTTTGACCGCCGGGCCGATGTTGACGGTGTGGCGCTCGTCCGGCTCGATGAAGTCCACCGACGCCTGGGCTTCAAGTTCGTCGAACTGGGTTTCGTAGGGCAGGCGCACGGCGATAAACCGATAGGCCTCGTCGCCGCTGCTGGCGCGCAGTTCCTGCACGGCGCGCTGGGCCAAGAGGCCTGCGGTCAGGGAGTCGACACCGCCACTGATGCCCAGTACCAACGACTTGAGCCCGGAATTGCGCAGGCAGTCCTGGATAAAGGCCACGCGCCTGGCGACTTCTGCCTCAAGGGCGGCCTGGTCTTTGAACGGCGCTTGCACCTTGAGCTGCTGCGCAATCTCACGCTGTACGGCTTGCATGATTCACTCCTTGCTGGATAGGGCAGGTACTTTGAAAACGTGACGCAAATAGGCGACGAAATTGGGGTCGGTGCAGTGGGTCTTGCCCGCTTCATCGGAAATCTTCGCGACGGGCTGGCCATTGCAGGCGGTCATTTTAAGCACGATGCTCATCGGTTCCACCCCTGGAATATCGCAGGTCAGGTTGGTGCCGATGCCAAAGCTCACATTGATGCGACCGCGCAGCGCACGGAAAATCTCCAGGGCCTTGGGCAACGTCAGGCTGTCGGAGAACACCAGGGTCTTGCTCATCGGCTCGATGCCGAGCTTATGGTAATGGGCGATGGCTTTTTCGGCCCACTGCACCGGGTCGCCGGAGTCGTGGCGCAGGCCATCGAACAGCTTGGCGAAGTACAAATCGAAGTCGCCGAGGAACGCGTCGGTGGTGATGCAGTCGGTCAGGGCGATGCCCAGCAGGCCACGGTACTCGCGGACCCAGCAATCGAGGGCGGCGATCTGGCTGTCGATCAGGCGCGGGCCGAGTTGTTGGTGGGCCATGATCCACTCATGGGCCATGGTGCCCAACGGCTTCATATCGAACTCGCGGGCCAGGTGCACGTTGCTGGTGCCGACAAAACGCCCAGGGAAGTCGTGCTTGAGCACGCTGACTACTTCCTCCTGCACCCGGTACGAGAAGCGCCGACGCGTGCCGAAGTCGGCCACTTGCAACTCGGACAGCTCATCGCTGCTGGCGTTGGCGGTCAGCCAGTCGAACTTGCGGTACAGCTGCTCGCGGGCCTGTTCCAGGATCACGGTCTGGTAGCGGTAGCGGTTACGCACTTCGCTGACGATGGCCAGCATCGGCACTTCAAACAGGATCACATGCAGCCACGGCCCGCGCAGGCGGATAAACAGCTCGCCGTTCTCGATACCGGTCTGCACGTAGCGCAGGTTGAAGCGGAACAGCCCGAGAAAACGCAAAAAATCCGGCTTCATGAAGCTGATGCGTTCCAGGAAACCCAGTTGGTCCGGGCTCAGGCTCAGCTCGGCGAGGCGCTCGATCTGGTAGCGAATCTCCGCCAGGTAAGGGCGCAGGTCTTCGCTGTTGCGGCAACGAAACTCCCATTCAACCTCCACGTTCGGGTAGTTGTGCAGCACCGCCTGCATCATGGTCAGCTTGTAGAAGTCGGTGTCGAGCAGGTTCTGCACGATGCGATCGGCAAACACACTCTCGCTCATAACGGGAATCTCCAGACGGGTCGGCGAGGGGCGCCGGCCTTTACGCTCAATTGAGGAAGGGGGCTAGTGGCGCATAGACCTGGGTCGGTTTGCCAGTGATTTTTTTGCCAAGGCCACTGGCGCCATCGGGGGCAAGCCCCTTCCCACATTTTGAAATGCATTCCAACCTGTGGGAGGGGGCTTGCTCCCGATAGCGGTATTTCAGGCACTAAACAACTTGCTCCATCATCCATTTCACAAATTCGCGCACCTTGGGCACCTCCGCCGAATGCTCCGGATAAGCCAGGTAATACGCATCCTGACTCGGCATCGCATGCTGCCAGGGAATCACCAGCTTGCCGTCGGCCAGTTCTTCCTCCACCAGAAACCGCGGCAGCAGCGCCACGCCGCAGCCGACTTGCGCCGCGCGAATGCACATATAGAAGGTGTCAAAGCGCGGCCCGTGATAACTGTGCTCTGTGTGGAAACCCTGGCTGGCGAACCAGTCATGCCAGCCCTGGGGGCGTGAGGCGTTTTGCAGCAGCACCAGCTCGCTCAGTTGGGTGGGGTCGGTGAACGGCGCTGTCGGCAGGCTCTCCGGGGCGCACACAGGGATGAGTTCTTCACTGAACAACTTCAAGCTTTCGGTGCCGGGGCGTGAACCCTGGCCGAAGTAGAACGCCATGTCGGCCTTGCCTTGCAGCAGTTCGTCCGGTTCCTGTTCGTTGCACAGGTCCAAATGAATCTGCGGGTGGCGCAGGCGCCAGCCCTTGAGGCGCGGCACGAGCCAGCGTGCCCCGAAGGTGTAGGGCGTGGACACGCGCAGTACTTCGGTTTCGCCGCCGTAGGAACGCAGATAGTGAGTAGACATCTCCACCTGGGTGAGGATCTTGCGCACTTCCACCAGGTACAGATCGCCCGCCGGGGTCATCTGCAAGCGGCGCCGCACCCGGCGGAACAGCAGGTGTTGCAGCAACTCTTCCAGCTGCGCCACCTGTTTGCTCACCGCGCTTTGCGTGAGGTTCAGTTCCTCGGCGGCGCGGGTAAAGCTCAGGTGGCGGGTGGCGGCTTCGAAACACTGCAGGGCGGTGATCGAAGGCAAATGTCTTTTGTTCAGCACGGCATGCCTCTTTTTATTCTTTGCATGAATAAACGGAATGATATCTCGCCTAATCGTCGTTTGTTGGCAAGTCTTGGGCCAGCTACAAATGAGGCCTGGATCGCCGCGCCGGTTGCGGCGCACATTTTTCTGTTTTTGTTTGAAGGAGTGACCCATGGTTGCCGCATTGCTTGACCGTCTCGGGGTAGACCCGGCGCTGTACCAGGCGGGTACACAACCCGTGCATTCGCCGATCGATGGCAGCCGTATCGGCAGTGTGCACTGGGAAGGCGCCGCCGAGGTGGAGCAGCAGGTCAGTCGCGCCGAGCATGCATTCGACGCCTGGCGCAAAGTGCCGGCCCCGCGTCGCGGTGAGCTGGTGCGTCAGTTGGGCGACATGTTGCGCCAATACAAGGCCGACCTTGGCGAGCTGGTCTCCTGGGAAGCCGGCAAGATCACCCAGGAAGGCCTGGGGGAAGTGCAGGAAATGATCGACATCTGCGACTTCGCCGTCGGCTTGTCACGCCAACTCTACGGCTTGACCATCGCCTCCGAGCGCCCCGGCCACCATATGCGGGAAACCTGGCACCCGCTGGGCGTGGTCGGCGTGATCAGCGCGTTCAATTTCCCGGTTGCCGTGTGGGCGTGGAACACCACGCTGGCGCTGGTGTGCGGCAATGCGGTGATCTGGAAGCCGTCGGAAAAGACCCCGCTCACCGCGCTGGCCTGCCAGGCGCTGTTCGAACGGGTATTGAAGAATTTCAAGGATGCACCGCAGTACCTCAGCCAAGTGATTATCGGCGGTCGCGATGCCGGCGCCGCGCTGGTGGATGACCCGCGTGTGGCGCTGATCAGCGCCACCGGCAGCACCCGCATGGGCCGCGAAGTGGCGCCGAAAGTTGCCGCGCGCTTTGCCCGCAGCATCCTCGAACTGGGCGGCAACAATGCGATGATCCTCAGCCCCAGCGCTGACCTGGATATGGCCGTGCGCGCCATCCTGTTCAGTGCGGTCGGCACCGCCGGCCAGCGGTGCACCACCCTGCGCCGGCTGATCGCCCATGAATCGGTCAAGGCCGACATCGTCACCCGCCTCAAGGCCGCCTACGCCAAGGTGCGCATCGGCCATCCGCTGGAAGGCAACCTGGTCGGTCCGCTGATCGACAAGCACGGCTTCGACAACATGCAGGACGCCCTGGAGCAAGCCCTGAGCGAGGGCGGCAAGGTGTTCGGCGGCAAGCGCCAGCTCGAAGACCAGTTCCCCAACGCCTACTACGTGTCGCCGGCGATTGTGGAAATGCCCGAGCAGAGCGACGTGGTGTGCACCGAGACCTTCGCGCCGATTCTGTATGTGATCGGCTACACCGACTTTGCCGAGGCCCTGCGCCTGAACAACGCGGTGCCACAAGGCTTGTCGTCATGCATCTTCACCACCGATGTGCGCGAAGCCGAGCAGTTCATGTCGGCGGTGGGCAGTGACTGCGGGATTGCCAACGTCAACATCGGCCCGAGTGGCGCGGAAATCGGTGGTGCGTTTGGCGGTGAGAAGGAGACGGGCGGCGGGCGTGAGTCGGGCTCGGATGCGTGGCGCGGGTATATGCGGCGCCAGACCAATACCGTGAACTACTCGCTGGAGTTGCCGCTGGCTCAGGGCATCACCTTCGACTGAAGCCCCCTCAAGTCGAAGTGAGAGCAAAAATGTGGGAGGGGGCTTGCTCCCGATAGCAGTGCTTCAGTCAGCGACTCTGTAGCTGACCCACCGCTATCGGGAGCAAGCCCCCTCCCACATTCGGCCGGATTTTCAATTCTGAAAAGTTGTTTGTTAGGTCTCATCGGAGTCTGGCAATGCCCTTACGCGAAACATGTTTGTGGGAACACCTCACCCCGAGCCGGCCGGATCGCGCCGCGCTCAAAGGCGAAATCAAGGTGGATGTATGCGTGATCGGTGCAGGCATCACTGGTTTGTCGGCGGCCATTCACTTGCTGGAACAGGGTAAAAGCGTCGCGGTGCTGGAGGCTCACCGCACCGGCCATGGCGGTTCGGGGCGCAACGTCGGGCTGGTCAACGCCGGCATGTGGATCCCGCCGGACGAGATCGAAGCCGGTTTCGGCGACGCCGTGGGCAGTCAGCTCAATCGCATGTTGGGCGCCGCGCCGTCGCTGGTATTCGGCCTGATCGACAAATACGCCATCGATTGCCAACTGCGCCGCGAGGGCACCTTGCACATGGCGCACAACGCCCGTGGCGAGGCGGACTTGCGCAGCCGGGAAGCGCAATGGAAGCGCCGGGGTGCGCCGGTCGAGTTGCTGACCGGGCAGGCGTGCGAGCAGGCCACCGGCACCACGAAAATCGCCGCCGCGTTGCTGGACCGACGCGCCGGCACCTTGAACCCGATGGCCTACACCAGCGGCCTGGCGAATGCGGCGGCCGGGTTGGGCGGGCAGTTATTCGATCATTCCCCGGTGACCCAGCTTGAACGCCAGGGCGCAGACTGGCTGGTGCAGACCGCCCAGGGCGCGGTGCGCGCCGCACAGGTGGTGATCGCGTCCAATGCCTACACCGAAGGCGAATGGACCGAGCTGCGCCGCAATTTCTTCCCCGGTTATTACTATCAGGTTGCGTCGGCACCGCTCACCGATGACGCCGCCACACGCATCCTGCCGGGTGGCCAGGGTTCATGGGACACGCGCCAAGTGTTGAGCAGCATCCGCCGTGATGCCGATGGCCGCCTGTTGCTCGGCAGCCTGGGCAATGGCAACCAGAAGCCGGCCTGGTTCCTCAAGGCGTGGGCCGATCGAGTGCAGCAGCACTACTTTCCGTATCTCAAATCGGTGCAGTGGGAATACACCTGGACCGGCTGCATTGCCTTTACACCCGACCATTTGATGCGTTTGTTTGAGCCGGCGCCTGGGCTGGTGGCGGT
Source organism: Pseudomonas sp. R2-7-07 (assembly GCF_003852355.1). Taxonomy (NCBI): domain Bacteria; kingdom Pseudomonadati; phylum Pseudomonadota; class Gammaproteobacteria; order Pseudomonadales; family Pseudomonadaceae; genus Pseudomonas; species Pseudomonas sp. R2-7-07. The sequence continues at coordinate 690,505 of NZ_CP027759.1, forward strand.
CACCGGCTATAACGGCCGCGGGGTGACCACCGGCAGCGTGGTCGGTAAAGCGTTTGCCGACTATCTGTGTCACCAGAATCCCCAGGCGCTGCCGATTCCCTTTACACCGATGCAACCCCTGGCGGGCGCATGCCTGCGCAGTTGCCTGTATGAAGCGGGATTCTCGCTGTATCACGCCGGGCAATGCCTGCGGATCGTGATCTGATCCACGAAATAGCGCGCGGAAGCCGGCATTTTCTTAGCCGGCTACCCATCTGTATTGGTGCAAGTCGTAGCAATCGCGCACTGTAAATGTGCAGTTCCGTTACGCAGCTGGTTACAAGTAGTGGAGCTGTCGTTTATCCCTCCGGTTGCAGGTGCCACCGTTCTGGGTTGTACTTTTTTGGTGTGCCGGTTGCACCTGTCGGAGCTAGACGGTTGCACGTCCTGGCGAAAGGACTCGAAACGCCAGCAATAACAATGACACCGTGTCTTTTTGAAGAATAAAAAAGTAATGGCACGCGGCTTGCTCTGAGCTTTCAGTGAAAAGTTTGAACGCAAGTTGTCGTGCCAAAAATCAAAAATATCGGAGCACCACTCATGTCCCAGACGTTTTACAAGAAAGGTTTTCTGGCCCTCGCCGTTGCAGCGGCGCTGGGTGTTTCTACGTTTGTTCAAGCTGATGTGAAAATTGGCGTGGCAGGCCCGATGACGGGTGCCAACGCCGCTTTCGGTGAGCAGTACATGAAGGGTGCCCAGGCGGCAGCCGATGAGGTCAACAAGGCGGGTGGCGTCAACGGCGAGAAAATCGTGCTGGTGGCCGGCGATGACGCCTGCGAGCCGAAACAAGCAGTGGCCGTGGCCAACCGCCTGGCCGACCAGGACAAAGTAATCGGCGTGGTCGGGCACTTCTGCTCCTCCAACACCATCCCGGCCTCCGAGGTGTATGACGAAGCGGGCATCATCGCCATCACCCCCGGCTCCACCAACCCACAGGTGACCGAGCGCGGCCTGGGCGCCATGTTCCGCATGTGCGGGCGTGACGACCAGCAAGGCATCGTCGCCGGCGACTACATTGTCGACGTGCTCAAGGGCAAGAAAGTCGCGGTCATCAACGACAAGGACACCTACGGCAAGGGCCTGGCCGACGCCACCGCTGCCCAGTTGACCAAGCGCGGCGTGAAGCCGGTGCTGGAAGAAGGCCTGACCCGTGGCGAGAAAGATTTCAGCGCCCTGGTCACCAAGATCCGTTCCCTGGGCGCCGACGTTGTGTACTTCGGCGGCTTGCACCCGGAAGCCGGCCCGCTGGTTCGCCAGATTCGTGAAGCTGGCTTGAAAGACGTCAAGTTCATGTCCGACGACGGCATCGTAACCGACGAACTGGTGGCGACCGCCGGTGGTGCGCAGTACGTGGATGGCGTCTACATGACCTTCGGCGCCGACCCGCGCCTGCTGCCGGACAGCAAGGCGGTGGTCGAGCAGTTCCGTAAAAACGGCACCGAGCCCGAAGGCTACACCCTGTACGCCTACGCCTCGATCCAGGCCCTGGCCGCCGGCTTCAACGGCGCCAAGTCGAACAAGGGCGAGGACGCAGCCAAGTGGCTGAAGGCTCACCCGGTTAAAACCGTCATGGGCGAAAAGGCCTGGGATACCAAGGGCGACCTGAAAATCTCCGACTATGTGGTTTACCAGTGGGACAAAGACGGTAAATACCACCAGCTGGAAAAGCAGAAGTAAGGCTCTGCACCACAGTCCCAATGTGGGAGGGGGCTTGCTCCCGATAGCGGTGGATCAGGTTCAAATCTATTGACTGGCACACCGCAATCGGGAGCAAGCCCCCTCCCACAGGAGACCGTGCTGTTATCAAGATCTGTCTTTTCCTCCAGAAGCGCCGCACACCCACCGGTGTGCAGGTGCTCACCGCGTGAGATTGCGTTATGGATGGTATTTTCCTGCAGCAACTGGTCAACGGCCTGACCCTCGGGTCGGTCTATGGCCTGATCGCCATCGGCTACACAATGGTCTATGGCATCATTGGCATGATCAACTTCGCCCACGGCGAGGTTTATATGATTTCCGCTTACCTCGCGGCGATCAGTCTGGCACTGCTGGCTTACTTCGGCATCGAATCCTTCCCGCTGCTCATTCTCGGCACTTTGGTCTTCACCGTCGTCGTCACCGGCGTGTACGGTTGGGTCATCGAACGTGTCGCCTACAAACCGCTGCGCAACTCCACCCGACTGGCTCCGCTGATCAGCGCCATCGGTATCTCACTGATCCTGCAGAACTACGCGCAGATCGCCCAGGGCGCCAAGCAACAAGGCATTCCCACCCTGCTGGCCGGCGCCTGGCGCGTCGATATCGGCACCGGGTTCGTGCAACTCACCTACACCAAAGTGTTCATCCTCGTGGCGGCATTCGCCGGCATGGCGTTGCTTACCTACATCATCAAATACACCAAGCTCGGCCGCATGTGCCGCGCCACCCAGCAAGACCGCAAGATGGCCTCGATTCTGGGCATCAACACCGACCGCGTGATCTCCTACGTATTCGTCATCGGCGCCGCCATGGCCGCCCTGGCCGGCGTGCTGATCACTCTCAATTACGGCACCTTCGACTTCTACGCCGGCTTCATCATCGGCATCAAGGCGTTTACCGCAGCGGTACTCGGCGGCATCGGCTCCCTGCCTGGGGCGATGCTGGGCGGGATCATCCTCGGTATCTCCGAGTCGCTGTTCTCGGGGTTGATCAACTCCGACTACAAAGACGTGTTCAGTTTCTCCCTGCTGGTGGTGATTCTGATTTTCCGTCCCCAGGGCCTGCTTGGTCGCCCACTTGTGGCGAAGGTGTAAACATGTCTGCTGCCAAATCTATCGATATCAAGAAAAGTGTGGTCGATACGGTCCTCGCCGGGCTGATTTCGCTGATCGTGTTCGGCCCGATCGTCGGCGTGGTGCTCGACGGCTACAGCTTCAACCTGGAACCGGCGCGCGTGGCCACGTTGGTCGCCATCGTGATGGCCGGGCGCTTTGCCCTCAGCCTGTTCCTGCAAACCCCCAAGGGCGTGAAGATCCTGCAGGGTTTCGAGAGCAGCGGCTCCGGCGTGCACGTGCGGGCGCCGGACTACAAGTCGCGGCTGCGCTGGATCATTCCGGCGCTGATCGTGATCGCCATCGTGTTTCCGATCTTTGCCAACAAGTACCTGCTGACCGTGGTGATCCTCGGGCTGATCTACGTATTGCTCGGCCTGGGCCTGAACATCGTGGTCGGCCTGGCCGGTCTGCTCGACCTGGGTTATGTGGCGTTCTACGCCATCGGCGCCTACGGCCTGGCGCTGGGTTACCAATACCTCGGCCTGGGTTTCTGGACGGTGCTGCCGCTGGCGGCCATCGCGGCGGCGTTGGCGGGGTGCATACTCGGCTTTCCGGTATTGCGAATGCATGGTGACTACCTGGCCATCGTGACCCTGGGCTTCGGTGAAATCATTCGCCTGGTGCTCAACAACTGGCTGTCGTTCACCGGTGGCCCGAACGGGATGCCGGTGCCTTCGCCGACCTTCCTCGGCCTGGAGTTCGGCAAGCGTGCCAAGGACGGCGGCATCCCGTTCCACGAGTTCTTCGGCATCGATTACAACCCCAATATCAAGTTCATGTTCATCTACATCGTGCTGTTTCTGGTGGTGCTGGCCGTGCTGTACATCAAGCATCGCCTGACCCGCATGCCGGTCGGGCGTGCCTGGGAAGCCCTGCGCGAAGATGAAATCGCCTGTCGCTCCATGGGCCTGAACCACGTACTGGTCAAGCTTTCGGCGTTCACCATCGGTGCCTCCACGGCTGGTTTGGCCGGGGTGTTCTTCGCCAGTTACCAGGGCTTCGTCAACCCGTCGTCGTTTACCTTCTTCGAGTCGGCGTTGATCCTGGCCATCGTGGTCTTGGGCGGCATGGGCTCGACGGTCGGTGTGGTGATCGCGGCGTTCGTGTTGACCGTTGCCCCGGAACTGCTGCGCAGCTTCTCTGAATACCGCGTGCTGCTGTTTGGCGTGTTGATGGTGGTGATGATGATCTGGCGACCGCGCGGCTTGATCCGCATCAGCCGCACCGGTGTGACACCACGTAAAGGAGTGGCGCCATGAGCAAGGAAGTCGTCCTCTCCGTTGAACACCTGATGATGCACTTCGGTGGCATCAAGGCCTTGAGCGATGTAAGCCTCAAGGTGAAGCGCAACTCGATCTTTGCCCTGATCGGCCCCAACGGCGCCGGCAAGACCACCGTGTTCAACTGCCTCACCGGTTTCTACAAGGCCAGTGGCGGCAAGATCGAACTCAACGTGCGTGGCAAGCAGACCAATGTGATCCAGTTATTGGGTGAGCGCTTCCAGGCCACCGATTTCGTCTCGCCCAAAAGCTTTTTCAGCCGGGTGTACTACAAGATGTTCGGCGGCACCCACTTGGTGAACCGCGCGGGCCTGGCGCGGACCTTCCAGAACATTCGCCTGTTCAAGGAAATGTCGGTGCTGGAGAACCTGCTGGTGGCCCAGCACATGTGGGTCAACCGCAACATGCTCGCCGGTATCCTCAACACCAAGGGCTACCGCAAGGCCGAAAGCGATGCCCTCGACCACGCGTTCTACTGGCTGGAAGTGGTCGACCTGGTGGACTGCGCCAACCGCCTCGCCGGCGAGCTTTCCTACGGCCAGCAGCGCCGCCTGGAAATCGCCCGCGCGATGTGCACGCGGCCGCAGATCATCTGCCTGGATGAACCGGCGGCGGGCCTCAACCCCCAGGAGACCGAAGCCCTCAGCGCGATGATTCGCCTGCTGCGCGACGAACACGACCTCACGGTGGTGCTGATCGAACACGACATGGGCATGGTGATGAGTATTTCCGACCACATCGTGGTGCTGGACCACGGCAACGTGATCGCCGAAGGCGGGCCGGACGCGATCCGCAACGACCCGAAAGTGATCGCCGCCTACCTGGGCGCAGACGAAGAGGAACTCGTATGAACGGGCCTATCCTCGAAATGAAGGACCTGGACGTGTTCTACGGCCCGATCCAGGCCCTGAAAAAAGTCTCGCTGTACATCAACGAAGGCGAAACCGTCAGCCTGATCGGCTCCAATGGCGCGGGCAAATCCACGCTGCTGATGTCGATCTTCGGCCAGCCACGGGCCGAGTCGGGGCAGATTCTCTATAACGGCGTGGACATTACCCACAAGTCGTCCCACTACATCGCCTCCAACGGCATCGCGCAGTCGCCGGAAGGGCGGCGGGTATTCCCCGACATGACCGTCGAGGAAAACCTGCTGATGGGCACCATCCCCATTGGCGACAAGTTCGCGCAGGAAGACATGCAACGCATGTTCGAGCTGTTTCCACGGCTCAAGGAGCGGCGTAACCAGCGCGCGATGACCATGTCTGGTGGCGAGCAGCAAATGCTCGCCATCGCCCGCGCGCTGATGAGCCGGCCCAAGCTGTTGCTGCTTGATGAGCCCAGCCTGGGCTTGGCGCCGATCGTGGTGAAGCAGATCTTTTCCACCCTGCGCGAGCTGGCCTCCACCGGGATGACCATCTTCCTGGTGGAGCAGAACGCCAACCACGCCCTGCGCTTGTCGGACCGCGCCTATGTAATGGTCAACGGCGAGATTCGCCTGACCGGTACGGGCAAGGAACTGCTGGTGAATGAAGAAGTGCGCAACGCCTACCTGGGCGGTCACTGACTGCGCGGTACCCTGTGGGAGGGGGCTTGCTCCCGATAGCGGAGTGTCAGTTTCAGATGTGCTGACTGACAAAACGCCATCGGGAGCAAGCCCCCTCCCACATTGTTTTGTGTGATCCACAAGGCCTTCCACCAAATTGTGGAAAACAAATTCAGCTCCCCTCCAAAGCGCGACATATAGCCGCCGCAAATCCCTGTTTTGTCACAGTTTTGACTTGTCCCCATCCGCTGTGGAACCGGCTGTGGGTAAGGTGGGAGTAGCTGGCTGCAGGCCTCTGAAACCGTGGCTTGCAGCGGTGTGGTTAGTATTTGATCAGCCACTTTTTCGCGACCCTTCGAGGGGTTTGTCAACCTGTTTAAAGACACAGGTATATGACCGTTGCATGTCACTCCTGCCTGTGGATAAGTCTGTGACTAAACTCTGGAAAGACTGCCGCAGAGGCCGGAATGACTGGCCTGGAGCCATCGTCTAGATGTTCACCGGGGAAAACGCCTACATACGCCTCTGTCCAGGTCAAGCAAAAAACTTTCTAAAAGCTCCTGCAGGCCTTGTATCACGCGGCTCAAGGCGATTTGCACTTGCCCCCAAAGACTGTGGGCGCAGTTGTGGATAACCTGCGCGTATGTGGCTGCAGGCCTTGATCTGCATAGCTCTGCCCGGCGTGGTTAAAAAGTGATCAGGCGAGTAGGAAGATGCGCGCGTAGCGGTTGCCGCGAGGGCAGCGTAAGGGCATTCTGCTGGCAACTTTTCCCGTTGCCCGCAAGGAGACCACCATGTCCGACACGCTGTTTATTACTGGCGCCACTTCAGGTTTCGGTGAAGCCTGTGCCCGCCGTTTTGCCGAAGCTGGCTGGAAACTGGTGCTCACCGGTCGGCGTGCCGAGCGCTTGAATGCGCTGGTCGAAGAACTTTCCAAGCAAACCGAAGTGCATGGCCTGGTGGTGGACGTGCGTGATCGCAAAGGCATGGAAGACGCCATTGCCAACCTGCCGCCCTCGTTCGCCACGTTGCGCGGGCTGATCAACAACGCCGGCCTGGCCGTGGGCACCGATCCCGCGCCCAAGTGCAACCTCGACGATTGGGAAACCATGGTCGACACCAATATCAAAGGGTTGCTGACCACCACCAACCTGCTGCTGCCGCGCCTGATCGCCCATGGCCGTGGCGCCGGGATCATCAACCTGGGTTCCATCGCCGGTAACTACCCTTACCCGGGCAGCCATGTGTATGGCGGGTCCAAGGCGTTCGTGAAGCAGTTCTCGCTGAACCTGCGCTGCGATCTGCAAGGCACCGGTGTGCGTGTGACCAACATCGAGCCGGGCTTGTGCGAGAGCGAATTTTCCCTGGTGCGTTTCGGCGGCGATCAGGCGCGTTATGACGCGACCTACGCGGGCGCCGAGCCGATCCAGCCGCAGGATATTGCCGACACGATCTTCTGGGTGCTGAATACGCCGGCGCACGTAAATATCAACCGCTTGGAGCTGATGCCGGTGAGCCAGACCTGGGCTGGGTTTGCGATTGAGCGCGGGGCCAAGTAAGGCTCAACTGATTGTTCCCACGCTCCGCGTGGGAATACCGCCGGGGACGCTCTGCGTCGCGCTTTGCTGGTGACGCAGAGCGTCACACCATGCATTCCCACGCAGAGCGTGGGAACGATCAAAGGTACACTCCGCTCCTGAAAACCCTCCGCACTGTGCGGTTTAAAGGTTTTGACGGGAGGAAATGTGAGTAACCGAGGTGAGCAGGCACTGCTCAAACAATCGACCATCCTGATGTTCGCAGTTGCGATCGCCGGGATTGTCACGGGTGTGATATCCGGCGCCCAATCCATTCTGTTCGACGGCTTTTTCTCGCTGATCGCCACCGCCATCAAGGTGTTGATGCTGATCACGGCCAAGCTGATCGTCAAGAAAAGCAACGAGCGGTTCCAGTTCGGCTACTGGCACCTGGAGCCTATGGTGCTGTTGATCGAAGGCAGCTTTCTGCTGTTGATCGCCATCTATGCGTTTCTCAACGGCGTGTTCGGCATCATCAACGGCGGGCGCGAGATCGAGTTGGGCCTGGTGATCATTTATGCGGCGGTGTTTACCGTGGTGGAGTTCGCCTACTTCTTCTATGTGCGCTATCGCAATCGCACGCTGAAATCCTCGCTGATCCAGTTCGACAACATCAGTTGGCTGGTGGACGCGATGCTGTCGGTAGGCCTGTTGATCAGCTTTCTGGCGGCACTGCTGCTCAAGTCCCAGGGGTATGGCGAATGGGCGGTGTATGTCGACCCGCTGATCCTGATCCTGTTGGCCCTGAGCATGCTGGCGCCGGCCTTCAAGATCCTGCGCCCGGCGTTGCGTGAGGTGCTGGGGATTGCCCCGGATCATTTGGACGACACCGTGCGCGAAGTGATGGACGCGGCCAAGGCCAGGCATGGTTTCGATGACTACGTGTCCTATGTGCAAAAGCACGGGCGGGCGCGGTTCATCGAAATCCATGTGGTGTTGCCGGCGGATTACCCGGTGGATAACGTCGCGACCCTCGACCTGCTGCGCGAGGAGATATCCACAGGGCTAGGCACGCCGGATGCGGCGCGCTGGTTGACGATCAGTTTTACTGGGGATCGCAAGTGGATTGCGTGAAGTCAGTTAGACCGAGGTGAGGCCATCGGGGGCAAGCCCCCTCCCACATTTGAATGCATTCACAAATCAACGTGTGGGAGGGGGCTTGCCCCCGATGAGGCCCTGAAGGTCAGCCCTGGTGCTGGATCAGCCCCTGATAGCAAGTAGCCAAATGGTAAGGGGTAGTAGAAGGCATGTCCCGTCGGCTCACCGCACCCTGGGCATCCAGGCATTCATGCCAGCCCTTGTCGTGCAGGAAGTTGTTCTGCAGCGCCAGCAACTGGCGTTGCAGCACCGCTTCGCTGCCGGGCCGCAAGGTCAATGCCCGCAGGTATTCAGCCTGCGCCCAGATACGCTGTGTGCCGTCGCGCACCGTGCCATCCACAGACAGCATGCCGCTGACCGCACCGCTCAACTTATTCACACCCTTTTGCTCAGCATAGGCAAACGCTCGTGTCAGTGAGGCATGCAGCGCTGTACCGCGCAGCACCTCTGACGACTCGAGCAAAAAGAACCACTCGAACTGATGCCCTGGCTCGAACCAGTTATCCACAGCGCCCAGGGGTTTTTCCATCATCACGCCGTGCTGGCGGTCGATAAAGCGCTTTTGCAGGGCGCCGGCCAAGTCCAGCAATGCGTCACGCGTGAGGGAATCGTCACGCACCGCCAGTGTGGCGAGAAAGCCTTCGGCCAGGTGCATCAGCGGGTTCTGCAAGGGGCCCGACTTGAGGCTTGACCAGTTGCGCTCGAGCACCGCTTCGTAGAGGCCGTCGCCGCTGGCGAAGCGTTCGGCGACCACGGCAAGCGCGGCATTGAGCACCGATTCCACCAATGGTTCACGCACCTTGGCCCAGTAATGGGCGCAGGCAAAGATGATGAAGGCGTGGGTATAGAGGTCTTTGCGTTTATCCAGCGGCTGCCCGGCCGGGTCGATGCTGTAGAACCAGCCGCCGTGTTCGGCGTCGTGGAAGTGCCTTTGCAAGGAGCGGAACAGGGTGGCGGCGCGCTCCTCTGCAAAGGCTGCACCGGGTTCGCCGATCAGGCTGGCGAACAGGTACAACTGCCGGGCGCAGGCCATGGCGCGGTAGCGTTGTGGGGGTAACGGCTGGTGATCGGCGTCCAGTGCCTCGTACGGCAGCGCCAGGTCGGCATTCCAGCCCGGGCCCTGCCAGAGCGGCACGATCAGGTTGTGGAAGTGCGTGAGCACGGAGTTCAAAAGAGGTTGGGGCATCGGCTGGCGTCGTCACGGCAGGGGTGTGGCGCGCATGGTATCAGGCTGATCGTTCCCACGCTCTGCGTGGGAATGCTTTTCATGACGCTCCGCGTCATGCGTAGGAACGCGGAGCGTCCCCGGCTGCATTCCCACGCGGAGCGTGGGAATGATCTATCAGCCCGCCAGCAACCAGACCCCAGTTGCAGCGGAAGCAGCCCCGGCCACCCGCACCAACGGTGCCGCCGCCGCTGGCAGCAAACGTACCACCGCATAGCCCGCCGCGTGCAACGCCGCAGTCGCGCCGACAAACCCCGCCGCATACGCCCAGGGGCTGGACATGTCCGGCAGTTCCAAACCATGGGCCACGCCGTGAAACAGGGCAAACAACGCCGTCACACCCACCGCAACGAACAACGGCGGCCGTACCGCCAGCGCCACCGCCAGGCCCAGCGCCAGCACCGACGCAGCAATCCCGCTTTCCAGCGCCGGCAATTGCAGGCCTTCAAACCCCAGCATGCCGCCAATCAACATGGTGCCGACGAAGGCGCAAGGCAGGGCCCAGCGTGCGTTGCCTTTTTGCTGTGCCGCCCACAGCCCGACCGCAACCATGGCCAGCAAGTGATCGAGACCACCCAGGGGGTGGCTGATGCCGGCAACCAGGCCATTGTCGCCGTGACCCGGGTGAGCAAACGCGAGGGCGGGGGCCAGCAGCAATGTGGCGGCGGCGAACAGTTTCTTGAGGTTCATACACAGGCTCCGTAGGGGATCAGGCAGCGGTCAGCAGGCCTTGGCGTTCGATAAAGGCGACGATTTCATCCAGGCCGACGCCGGTTTTCTGGTTGCTGAACACAAAGGGTTTGCCATTGCGCATGCGTTGGGTGTCGCTGTTCATCAACTCCAGCGAGGCACCCACCAGCGGCGCGAGGTCGATCTTGTTGATCACCAGCAGGTCGGATTTGCAAATACCGGGCCCGCCCTTGCGCGGGAGTTTGTCGCCGGCGGACACATCGATCACATAGATGGTCAGGTCTGACAGCTCGGGGCTGAACGTCGCCGACAGGTTGTCGCCGCCGGACTCCACCAGAATCAGGTCCAGGCCGGGAAAACGCCGGTTGAGTTGGTCCACCGCCTCCAGGTTGATCGAGGCATCTTCGCGGATGGCGGTGTGCGGGCAGCCGCCGGTTTCCACGCCGATGATGCGCTCCGGCGCCAGGGCCTGGTTGCGCACCAGGAAATCGGCGTCTTCGCGGGTGTAGATGTCGTTGGTGACCACCGCCAGGTTGTAGCGGTCGCGCAGCGCCAGGCACAGGGCCAGGGTCAGGGCGGTCTTGCCGGAGCCTACCGGGCCGCCGATGCCGACGCGCAGGGGTTGTGTGTTCATGTCAGGTTCTCCAAAAACAGTCTCAGGAACGGAACAGGCGGCTGTACTGGCGTTCATGAGCCATGCACGCCAAAGACAGGCCAAAGGCGGCGCTGCCCAGATGATCGGGTTCGATGCGGTCGGCCTCCTGCTGGGCCTGTTGCAGCAGCGGCAGCAGCTCGCTGGTCAAGCGCTGCGCGGCTTGCTGGCCCAGGGGCAGGGTTTTCATCAGCACGGCCAGTTGATTTTCCAGCCAGCTCCATAGCCAGGCGGCGAGCGCGTCGTCGGCGCTGATTGCCCAGGCCCGCGCGGCCAGCGCCCAGCCGAGGGCGAGATGGGGTTCAGGGTGGTGGGCAAGAAAGTCACGGGCGGCGGCGTCCAGTTCCGGCAAACCATTGAGCAGTTGTTGCAGGGAGTAACCCATCTGCCGGCTCTCCTGATACAGCTCGCGGGTTTCGCGGCTGGCACGGTGTTCTTCACACAGCTGCGCCAGGCGTGGCCACGCCTGTTCTGTGGCCGCGCGGCAATGGGCGAGCAGCAACGGCGCTTCGAAACGCGCGAGGTTGAGCAGCAATTGATCGCTGATCCAGCGCCGCGCGCTGGCGGCATCGTTGACGCGGCCGTTGTCCACGGCCATTTCCAGGCCCTGGGAATAGCTGTAGCCACCAATCGGCAACTGCGGACTGGCCAGGCGCAACAGCGCCCAGGCTGGGTTCATAGACGCACGCCGAACTGATGCAGTTTGGGCGCGTAGTTGAAGGCTTCATCGCCATGCCGCGAATGATGATGGCCACCGCCATAGGCCCCGTGTTCAGGCTGGAAGGGCGCCTCAATGGTGTGCACGTCGGCGCCCAACTGCTCAAGCATGGCCTTGAGCACATAGTCATCGAGCAGGCGCAGCCAGCCATCGCCGACCTGCAGGGCCACATGGCGGTTGCCAAGGTGATAGGCGGCGCGGGTCAGTTCAAACGCGTTGCGACAGGTGACATGCATCAGCTGTTCAGGGCGCGCGCAGACACGTACGACGCGTCCGTCTTCAGCTTGTAGGAATTCGCCATCATGCAGCGGCGGTTGCCCACGCTCCAGAAACAGGCCGACGTCTTCACCCTCGGCACTGAAACAGCGCAGGCGGCTTTTGCTGCGGGCTTCGAAGTTCAGCAGCAGTTCGGCGGCCCAGAGGGCTTGCGGGGCGATTCGGCGGTGGATCACCAGCATCAGAAAGCTTCCGGCTATGAGCGATAAGGGAGCTAGAGCAAGGGGCTTGCCAACCCGGCAGGCGCGTAGGAATTTCCTGTCAGCAGGGCGCGAGCGCCACAAGGCAGGGCACTCGCTGAGTGCATCTGTGTTGCAATTTGGTGCGCTTAAGCGGGTTTTAGCACCTGAAAAGGGCATTTTGCGTGGTGAACGGCCGTGTGTTGCATGAAACTTCTTTCATCCAATTCTTCGTGGCGTTTTTAAGGATTTCTCCCACAAGGCTACGGGAATCGGCCTTCGTGGAGTTACACGGGGGTTGTTTAAGATTCGCGCCGTGTTTAATTCACTGCGATGTTCATCATGTTCAAGTCACTTATCTGTTCCGTCATTGTCAGCCTGTCGTGCCTTATCTCATCAGCCTCGGCCACTCTTCAACAGCCGCCCACCTTTGTTTCCAAGCCCGCATCGTCCTCGGTCGACGATGTGATCGACCGGGCCCATCAATTGCTCGGCACACCCTACAAGTGGGGCGGTACGTCTACCGAGCAAGGGTTCGATTGCAGCAGTTTCCTGGTCTATCTGTTCAAGACCGAAGCGAATATTCAGCTTCCGCGCACCACGGCTGCGATGCACCGTTCCACCGCCGCGACCATCAAGCGCACTGCGTTGAAGCCGGGCGACGCGGTCTTTTTCAAAGGCAACGGGCAGGGGCGGGTGAGTCACGTCGGGCTGTATATCGGCGAAGGCAAATTCATCCATTCACCGCGTACCGGCAAAAATGTGCGTATCGATTCGTTGAGCAATACCTATTGGAGCAAGAACTACACCACGGCCAAGCGCTTTCATACGGCCGGCTGAGGCATTACTCGGTACTGCCCAGGCCTTGCCAATGCTTGAGGCCGATAAAGATGAAGCGCAATTGCTGGGTGATCTTCGCCTGGGGCGTGAGATGGGCAGGCAACGCGTGGGCGGGTGGGTCGATGATGTCGGGCAGGGTGGCGAACACGCTTTTGACGATGAGGTCGGCCATTACGTGCAAACCTTCGGCATCCAGGTGTTGCAGCTTGGGCATCAGCGTGAGGTCGGCCGCCAGGTCGCGGGTGATGTCTTCGCGCAGGGCGCCGATGGCCTGGCGCACTGCCAGGCAACCGCCATATTGTTCGCGGGCCAGGAACAGGAACTGGGAACGGTTGGCCGAGACCACATCGAGAAAGATCCGCACAGACGCATCGATGATCCCGCCCATCACGAATTCGTTGTGGCGCACCAGGCGAATCGTGGCGCGGAAGGTCTGGCCGACTTCACTGACCAATACGAGCCCAAGCTCGTCCATGTCGGCGAAATGGCGATAGAACCCGGTAGGCACGATACCCGCTGTCTTGGCCACTTCGCGCAGGCTCAGGCTGCCAAACCCACGGCCACACTCCATCAGATGGCGGGCAGCGTCCATCAAGGCGAGGCGGGTCTGTTGCTTCTGTTCGGCGCGGGGCAGCATGAGCGGATGGGCTTTGTCGGCGAGTACAGCGACGCACTCTAGCAAAACCGCTTTGCCGGCGTCGAACTTGGCGGGGGCGAGACGTGACGCGGTCTATATAAAAGCGAAAGCCCGATCGACAGACCGGGCTTTTTTCTGGGCCACCATGGGCTTAGCTCTGTGCTTGATGCAGTTCTTCCAGACGGTCGGCACCGCCTTCGGCAAGACCTTGGGTGTAGGCGCGATCATTGGCTTGTTCAGCGCCGCCTTCTACCAGACCTTTTTCTTGCAGGCGGTCGTTGCCACCTTCGGTCAGGCCTTCGGTGTAGGCGCGTTTGTTGGCCTGTTCCGAACCGTTTTCAGCGACAGCGCCTTTAGCGTAATCACGATTTTCGTCTTCTTGCGAACCGCTGCGCGCCAGGGTCTGGCTGGACTGCACGGCTTGGGCTTTGTTCTGTGGGGTGGCCTGTTCGGCGGCTGGCAGGGCAAAGGCACTGGAAGCCAGGATGGATAACAGGACGGTAGCGAGTACTTGGCGTTTCATGAGGGTTGCTCCTTGGGAGGGCGATAAAGTGGGTACAGGGCTAATGCTACTCTTGATAAGTCGATATAAAAGTTCATAAAGACAATGGTAATAATCAACAGAATTGATTGTTCCCACGGGAGGCTCTAGAACGCGCCTCTCAAGCACGCGGTTTTGCACCGGGGTGGGTATTTTCGACACGAACCTGGGTAACAATGGTGCGTCGTTGATGATCAACCTTGTCGGATTGATCAGGAAAATCGGTTTTTTCGGCTAAATCGGCCGTTGCGTTAAACCCCCAGGCACTTTGCCAGTCGTAGTCCTATAAGCTGTGTCAAAGGCTGTTGCCCAGCCAGTCGTATTCAGGAGCCCTGTGCAATGACGCGCACTCGAAAAATTGTCGCTTGGAGCTGCGCCAGCTTCGTTCTGTTGATTGCCATCGCGGTATTGGTCCTGGTGTTCTTCGACTGGAACCGCATCAAGCCCCCCCTCAATGCCAAGGTCTCCGAAGAGTTGCACCGCCCGTTCGCCATCAATGGCAACTTGGCGGTGGTGTGGCAGCGTGAGCCCGACGAAGGCGGCTGGCGCGCATGGGTGCCGTGGCCCCATGTGATTGCCGAAGACCTGAGCCTGGGCAACCCCGACTGGTCCAAGCAGCCGCAGATGGTCACGCTGAAGAAAGTCGAGTTGCGTATTTCGCCATTGGCCTTGCTGGCACAACGTGTGGTGATCCCGCGTATCGACCTCACCGAACCGAGCGCCGACCTGCAGCGCCTGGCGGACGGCCGGGCCAACTGGACCTTCAAGTTCGACCCCAAGGACCCCGACGCCGAGCCTTCCAGCTGGGTGGTGGACATCGGCGCCATCGGCTTCGACAAGGGCCACGTCACCCTCGACGACCAGACCCTCAAGACCCGCCTCGATGTGATCATCGACCCGCTGGGCAAACCGATTCCCTTCGGTGAAATCGTCGGTGACGCCGATGCCAAAAAGGTCTTGGAGAAAGGCTCGGCGCCGCAGGACTATGCGTTCGGCCTCAAGGTCAAAGGCCAATACCATGGCCAGGCGCTCGCCGGCACCGGCAAGATCGGCGGGTTGCTCGCCTTGCAGGACGCGGCCAAGCCGTTCCCGCTGCAGGCCCAGGTCAGGATCGCCGACACCAGCATCGCCTTGGCCGGCACCCTGACCGACCCGCTCAACCTCGGCGCCCTGGACCTGCGCCTGAAGCTGTCGGGCAGCAGCCTCGGCAACCTCTACCCGTTGACTGGCGTGACATTGCCCGATTCGCCAGCGTACTCAACCGACGGTCATTTGATCGCCAAGCTGCACGAAGCCAGCGGCGCTTCATTTCGTTATGAAAACTTCAACGGCAAGATCGGCAACAGCGACATCCACGGCAACCTCGCCTACGTTGCCAGCCAGCCACGGCCCAAGCTCAGCGGCGCGCTGGTGTCCAACCAACTGCTGATGGATGACCTGGCACCCTTGATCGGCGCCGACTCCAACGCCAAGCAGAAAGCCCGTGGCGGCGAAAGCAAACAACCGGCCACCAAAGTGCTACCGGTTGAAGAGTTCCGCACCGAGCGCTGGCGCGAGATGGATGCCGACGTGGAATTCACCGGCAAACGCATTGTGCACAGCGCGGACCTGCCTTTCACCGACCTCTATACGCACCTGGTGCTCAACGATGGTGAGCTGAGCCTCGAGCCCCTGCGCTTCGGCGTGGCCGGCGGCAAGCTCGATGCGCAGATCCGCTTGAACGGGCGCACCACGCCGATGGAAGGCCGCGCGAAACTCACGGCGCGTAACTTCAAGCTCAAACAGCTGTTCCCGACCTTTGAACCGATGAAAACCAGCTTTGGTGAACTCAACGGCGACGCCGATATTGCCGGGCGCGGCAACTCCGTGGCGGCGCTGCTGGGCACGGCCAACGGTGATTTGAAGATGCTGATCAACGACGGCGCCATCAGCCGTGGCCTGATGGAAATCGCTGGCCTTAACGTGGGCAACTACGTGGTGGGGCGCCTGTTTGGCGACAAGGAAGTGAAGATCAACTGCGCGGCGGCGGACTTCGGCATCAAGACCGGTTTGGCGACAACGCGGTTGTTTGTGTTCGATACCGAGAACGCGATCATCTATGTCGATGGCACAGCGAATATGGCGACCGAGCAGTTGGACTTGACCATCACGCCGGAGTCCAAGGGCTTTCGTCTGTTCTCCCTGCGCTCGCCGTTGTATGTGAACGGGCCGTTCATCAAGCCCAATGCCGGGGTGAAAGCCATCCCCCTGGCGCTGCGCGGCGCGGGCATGGTCGCCCTGGGTGTGATCGCCGGCCCGGCTGCCGGGTTGCTCGCACTGGTCGCCCCAAGTGGCGGCGAGCCGAATGCATGCGCGCCGTTGTTGCAACAGATGCGAGAAGGCAAGGCGCCGAAAACCGTGAAGTAATAACGGACTGCACCTGAAACCAAATGTGGGAGGGGGCTTGCTCCCGATTGCGGTGTATCAGCCAATCAATCTTTGACTGAGACCCTGCCATCGGGGCAAGCCCCCTCCCACAGTGGTATTGCGGTGTTACGGGTTACAGACCCTGCAGAATATCCGCCATGTCATCGGCGTGTTCTTCTTCCTGGGCCAGGATCTCTTCGAAGATGCGACGGGTAGTCGGGTCTTTATCGCCGATGTACTGAATGATCTCGCGATAGCTGTCCACCGCGATGCGCTCGGCCACCAAGTCTTCGTAGACCATTTCCTTCAGCGAATTGCCCGCCACGTATTGGGCGTGGGAATTCTTCGACAACAGGTCGGGGTTGAACTCCGGCTCGCCGCCCAGTTGCACGATGCGTTCGGCGAGTTTGTCGGCGTGTTCGGCTTCCTGGGTAGCGTGCTCCAGGAACTCGTCGGCGGCGACGCTGGCTTTCAGGCCGCTGGCCATGAAGTAATGACGCTTGTAGCGCAACACGCAGACCAGCTCTGTGGCCAGCGCTTCGTTGAGCAGGCGGATGATTTCTTCGCGGTCGGCGTTATAGCCTTCGGTCACGGCACCGTTTTCGACGTTCTGGCGGGCGCGGCTGCGCAGGGTCGCAACGTCAGTCAAGTGTGCTTCAGTCATCTCAATCTCCTGGGGCTAATCCGGTTTTACGCCACGCTCTGCCGGCGTGATCGCTCCAGGTTGTGAGTCGCGCAAAGGGCGAAAAGTTTTATCGGATTTAACCGGATGTGTCATGAGCACTCCATGTACTGGCATCGCGGCGACTGGAATATCCATGGCCGGTGAAGTTGTAACGAGTTTTGACTACACTGCGCTGTAGGCCGCGCCCTTCGGCACGGTAACCGGGAGAAAACTCCATGAAGATGCTGCGTATTCCGTTGATCATGATGAGCCTGCTGCTATGTTCCCAAGGTTTTGCCGCCACCGCCCAGCAAAACAAAATGACCACCTGCAATGCCGAAGCCTCTACCAAGACCCTCAAGGGCGACGAGCGCAAGGCCTTCATGAAGACCTGCCTGTCGGCCCCGGCGGCCAATGACGCCAAGACCCTGACCCCACAGCAGCAGAAGATGAAGGATTGCAACGCGTCGGCGAAAACCAAGGCGTTGGCCGGGGATGCGCGTAAAACCTTCATGAGTACTTGCCTCAAGGGTTAATCACAATTGTGCAGGCGCTGCTGATCAAATGTGGGAGGGGGCTTGCCCCCGATAGCGCAATGTCAGTCAACCGATTCATAGGCTGATTCACCGCCGCCCACACTTGATCGCATTCACAACCGACCCCCTCGCTTGATTCCCGCAAGGCTGGCAGACTGCCCATCCTTTAACGCCGTTCGTTTTGAGGCTGTATGCCAACGTTTTCTCAGCGTCATGTGTTGTTGCTGTCCAGCTACATCATCATTTTCGGCGGGTTGCTGCTGGTGCTGCCGCTGAAACTGCTGCCCAGCCTGCTGGCTGGCCTGTTGGTCTATGAGCTGGTCAACATGCTTACGCCCCAGCTGCAGCGGCTGATCGAAGGGCGGCGTGCGCGCTGGCTGGCGGTAGCCTTGCTTGGCACCTTGATCGTCAGCGTGCTCACGCTGATCTTCGCCGGCGCGATCAGCTTCCTGCTGCACGAAGCGGAAAACCCCGGCGCCTCGCTGGATAAATTCATGCACGTGGTCGACCGCGCACGCGGCCAGTTACCGCCGTCCATCGATGCCTATCTGCCCGCCAGCGCCGCCGAATTCCGCGTGGCCATCGGCGACTGGCTGAGCAAACACCTGAGCGAACTGCAACTGGTCGGCAAAGACGCGGCCCACATGTTCGTCACCTTGCTGATTGGCATGGTGCTCGGCGCGATCATCGCCCTGCAGCGCGTGCCCGACCTGACCAAGCGCAAACCCCTGGCCGCCGCGTTGTTCGACCGCCTGCACCTGTTGGTCCAGGCGTTTCGCAACATCGTCTTCGCCCAGATCAAGATCGCCGCGCTCAACACCGCCTTCACCGCCGTGTTCCTCGCCGTGGTGCTGCCGCTGTGCGGCATTCACCTGCCGCTGACCAAAACCCTGATCGTGCTGACCTTCCTGCTCGGCCTGCTGCCGGTGATCGGCAACCTGATGTCCAACACCCTGATCACGATTGTCGCGTTGTCGCTGTCGATCTGGGTCGCGGTGGCGGCGCTGGGGTATCTGATCGTGATCCACAAGGTCGAGTACTTCCTCAACGCACGCATCGTCGGTGGGCAGATCAGTGCCAAGTCGTGGGAGTTGCTGCTGGCGATGTTGGTGTTCGAGGCCGCGTTCGGCTTGCCGGGTGTGGTGGCGGGGCCGATTTATTATGCGTATCTGAAGAGTGAGCTGAAGCTCGGTGGGATGGTTTAGGTTTTGTGTTGCCTGGGCGGGCCTCATCGGGGGCAAGCCCCCTCCCACATTTTGACCGTGTTCACAAATCAAAGGTGGGAGGGGGCTTGCTCCCGATGGGGGCGCCGCAGATTCAAGTTACAACTCAGTTGCCGTAACGTTTGCTGGCCTCAATCGCCAACCCACTGCCAATACTGCCAAAGATATTGCCTTCCACATGCCGCGCATTCGGCAGCATCGCCGAGATGCTGTGGCGCAGTGCCGGGATCCCGCTGGAACCACCGGTGAAGAACACCGTGTCCACCTGGGCCACATCCACCGAGGCGTCGTTGAGCAGTTGGGTCACGCTGTTACGCACGCGCTCGAGCAGGCCATCGATGGCCGATTCAAACAGGTTGCGGCTCAGTTCCACGCTCAAGCCAGGCTCAACCCTGTCCAGCAACACCAGGCGGCTGTCTTCATGGGTCAGCTGGATCTTGGTCTCTTCCACTTCCATCGCCAGCCAGTGCCCGGCACGCTGTTCGATCAGCTTGAACAGGCGGTCGATGCCGCCGGTGTCTTCGATGTCGTAGCGCATGCTGCTCAGGGCCAGCTGGGATTTCTGCGAGTACACCGAGTTGATGGTGTGCCAGGTGGCCAGGTTCATGTGGTGGCTGGTCGGCATGTAGGCGCCGCTTTTCATGCGGCTGCCGTAGCCGAACAGCGGCATCATGCCTTGCAGGCTGAGCTGCTTGTCGAAGTCGGTACCGCCGATGTGCACGCCACCGGTGGCGAGGATGTCGCTCTGGCGGTTGTCGTTGTGACGACGGTCCGGTGACAGGCGCACCAGGGAGAAGTCGGAGGTACCGCCGCCGATGTCGACGATCAGCACCAGCTCTTCTTTTTCGATGGTCGACTCGTAGTCGAACGCGGCGGCAATCGGTTCGTACTGGAACGAGATGTCCTTGAAGCCGATCTTGCGGGCCACGTCGACCAGGGTGTTTTCCGCTTCCTGGTCGGCCATCGGGTCGTCATCGACGAAAAACACCGGGCGCCCCAGCACCACTTCTTCGAACTCGCGGCCGGCGGTGGCTTCGGCGCGGCTCTTGAGCTGGCCGATGAACAGCGCCAGCAGGTCGGTGAACGGCATTGCCGTGCCCAATACGCTGGTGTCGTGCTTGATCAGCTTGGAACCCAGCAGGCTCTTGAGCGAGCGCATCAAGCGTCCTTCGTAGTTCTCCAGGTATTCATGCAGCGCCAGGCGACCGTACACCGGGCGGCGTTCCTCGAAGTTGAAGAACACCACTGACGGCAGGGTGATCTTGTCGTCCTCCAGCGCGATAAGCGTCTCCTCGCCGGGGCGGATCCAGCCGACGGTGGAGTTGGACGTGCCGAAGTCGATGCCGCAGGCACGGGCTGGGGATGGGTTTTTCATGTCGATCGGGTTCCGGTTGCAAAACGGCCGCGCAGTGTATGCCAGTCGACGCCGGATGCGTAGGCCGACCATCCGTTAAATAGCGCTTGAAAGCGCGCGATTCGCCCCCACATCTGGTGCATACGGCAAGTGCCTGTAAAACTCCGACGCACCCCAGGCCGCAAGACTCAACACGTGCAAACTAGCGCACCTTGTGTCCGGGCTGTGCGATCTCGTTTAAGGATGGTGAACCACCGATGGATTTCAAAGACTACTACAAGATTCTGGGTGTCGAGCCGAGCGCCGACGACAAGGAAATCAAAGCCGCCTATCGCAAGCTCGCGCGCAAATATCACCCGGACGTCAGCAAGGAAAAAGACGCCGAAGCCAAGTTCAAGGACGCGTCTGAAGCCTATGAAGCCCTCAAGAGCGCTGACAAGCGTGCCGAGTACGACGAGCTGCGCAAATATGGCCAGCACGGTCAGCCGTTCCAGGGGCCACCTGGCTGGCAGAGCCGTGGCGGTTTTGGCGGTGGCGCGGGCACTGAGGATTTCTCGGACTTCTTCAGCTCGATCTTCGGCTCGCGCAGTGACGGGTTCGGCGGCGGCCAGCGCCGCCCTGCCGGGCGCAAGGGCCAGGACGTGGAGATGCAGCTGTCGGTGTCCCTTGAGGAGACGCTGTCCACCGAGTCCAAGCAGATCAGCTTCCAGGTGCCTCAGTACGATGCTTCGGGCCGGCACGTGAGCAATACGGTCAAGAGCCTGAACGTGAAGATCCCGGCCGGTGTGGCCGACGGTGAACGCATCCGCCTCAAGGCCCAGGGCGCGCCCGGAATTGGCGGCGGTGCCAACGGTGATCTGTACCTGATCATCAAGTTCGCGCCGCATGCCAAGTTTGAAGTGGATGGCGAAAACCTGGTGATCAACCTGCCGCTGGCGCCGTGGGAATTGGCGCTGGGCACGGAAGTCCCGGTGCCTACGCTGACCGGCAAGATCAACCTCAAGGTGCCCGCCGGCAGCCAGAACGGCCAGCGCATGCGCGCCAAGGGCCACGGGTTGCTGAACAAGGCTGGCCAGCGTGGTTTCCTGTTCGTGCAGCTCAAGGCGGTGATGCCGCCGGCAGGCAATGACGAGGTGAGAGCGTTGTGGCAGGAGCTGGCCAAGAAAGCCAACTTCAATCCGCGCGAGCAGTTCTAAGGCACTGTACCCGTGGCGAGGGAGCGTGCTCCCGCTGGAGTGCGAAGCGCTCCCAGGATTTTGGGGCCGCTCCGCGACCCAGCGGGAGCAAGCTCCCTCGCCACAGGGCTGAGTCAGAACAGGAAATACCGCTGCGCCATCGGCAGTACTTCAGCCGGTTCACACCACAGCAATACACCATCGGCCTTGACCTGATACGTCTGCGGGTCCACCTCGATATCCGGCAGGTAATCGTTATGGATCAGGTCGCTCTTCTGCACCTCGCGACAGCCCTTGACCACCGCAATCTGCTTTTTCAAACCCAGGGCCTCGGGCAGGCCGGCCGCCTGTGCCGCCTGGCTGATAAAGGTCAGGCTGGTGGCATGCAGTGAGCTGCCGAAGCTGGCGAACATCGGCCGGTAGTGCACCGGCTGCGGTGTGGGAATCGAAGCGTTGGCATCGCCCATCAGGCTGGAGGCAATCGCGCCGCCCTTGAGGATCAGCGTGGGCTTGATCCCGAAGAACGCCGGGCGCCACAGCACCAGATCGGCCCATTTGCCCACTTCGATGGAGCCGACGATATGGCTGATGCCATGGGTGATCGCCGGGTTGATGGTGTACTTGGCGATATAGCGCTTGGCGCGAAAGTTGTCGTTGCCCGGGCCGTCACCGGGCAGGGCGCCGCGCTGTTTTTTCATCTTGTCGGCGGTCTGCCAGGTGCGGGTGATCACTTCGCCGACGCGGCCCATGGCCTGGCTGTCGGAACTGATCATCGAAAACGCGCCGAGGTCGTGCAGGATATCTTCGGCGGCAATGGTCTCGCGGCGGATGCGGCTTTCGGCGAAGGCCACGTCTTCGGCGATGCTCGGGTCCAGGTGATGGCAGACCATCAACATGTCCAGGTGTTCGTCGATGGTGTTGCGGGTGAACGGCCGCGTCGGGTTGGTGGAGCTGGGCAGCACGTTCGGCAAGCCGCAGGCCTTGATGATGTCCGGTGCATGCCCGCCACCGGCCCCTTCGGTGTGGTAGGTGTGAATGGTGCGGCCCTTGAGCGCGGCGAGGGTGGTTTCGACGAAGCCGGATTCGTTGAGGGTGTCGCTGTGGATTGCCACCTGCACGTCGTATTCATCGGCGACGCTCAGGCAGTTATCGATGCTGGCGGGCGTGGTGCCCCAGTCTTCGTGCAGCTTCAAGCCAATGGCGCCGGCCTTGACCTGTTCGATCAACGGCTCGGGCAGGCTTGCGTTGCCCTTGCCGGTAAAACCGATGTTCATCGGGAACGAATCACTGGCCTGCAGCATGCGCGCCAGGTGCCAAGGCCCTGAGGTGCAGGTGGTCGCGTTGGTGCCGGTGGCAGGTCCCGTGCCGCCGCCGATCATGGTGGTGACGCCACTGGTCAGCGCCTCTTCGATCTGCTGCGGGCAGATGAAATGCACATGGGAGTCGATACCGCCGGCGGTGAGGATCATGCCTTCGCCGGCGATCACTTCGGTGCTGGCGCCGATGGCCATGGTCACGCCGGGCTGGATGTCGGGATTGCCGGCTTTGCCAATGGCGTGGATGCGGCCGTTCTTGAGACCCACGTCGGCCTTGACGATGCCCCAGTGGTCGATGATCAGCGCGTTGGTGATCAGGGTGTCGACCACTTCATGGGCGAGCAACTGGCTTTGGCCCTGACCGTCACGGATCACCTTGCCACCGCCGAATTTCACTTCTTCGCCATACACGGTGAAGTCCTGCTCGACTTCGACGAACAGCTCGGTGTCGGCCAGGCGGACCTTGTCGCCAACGGTGGGGCCGTACATGTCGGCGTAGGCTTGTTTGGAAATCTTCATCTGTGTCCTCGATCGTTCCCACGCTCTGCGTGGGAATGCATCCTGTGACGCTCTGCGTCACGATGTTAAGAGCGGACGCGGAGCGTCCATGGCGGCGTTTCCACGCGGAGCGTGGGAACGATCAGTCGAGGTCGCCCATGATCCGACCGGCAAACCCAAACACCCGGCGCCCACCGCTCAAGTCCACCAGCTCGACCTCCCGACTCTGCCCCGGCTCAAACCGCACCGCCGTGCCCGCCGGAATATTCAGGCGCATGCCACGGCTCGCGGCGCGGTCGAAGGTCAGCGCATCATTGGTCTCGAAAAAATGATAATGCGAGCCCACCTGAATCGGCCGGTCGCCACTGTTGGCCACGCTCAGGCTGATGGTGCGCCGGCCCACGTTCAGTTCGATCTCGCCAGGCTGGATCTGGAATTCGCCAGGAATCATGCAGGTTGCCCCAGGGTCTTGAAGTAGATGGCGGTCGGGCTGTAGCGCCCGTCCGGGCTTTGGCAGTAGTCGGGCAATTCGCCGACCTTGGTGTAGCGCAACGACTGGTAGAAGGCCTCGGCGTCGGAGCCGGCTTCGGTGTCGAGGTAGAGCAAGCCGCGCTTGTGCTGGCGTGCGGCGAGTTCCAGGGCATTCATCAATTGCTGCCCCAGGCCGTGGCGCCGCGCACGGCTGTGCACCAGCAGCTTTTGCACCTCGGCACGGTTCAGGCCGTTGGCTTTCTGGCACAGCGCCAACTGCACGCTGGCGACCACCTGTTCATCGCGCACCACCACCCACAGCAACAGGCTGGCGTCTTCGATGCCGGCTTGCACACCGGTCAGGTAGGCGCGGGCCTGGGTCTCATCGAAGTCGGCCATGAAGCCCACCGAGGCGCCATGTCGGACCGCGTCCAGCAACAGCTCGATCAAGCCGAGGCGGTAATGGGCAAAGCTTTCAGCATTGACTCGACGCAGTTGCGCAGCGCTCATCGATCTCACTCCTTGGGCGGTTCGGCGCCCGGGTTCAAGGCCAGTTGCATAAAGGTCAGGTCGAGCCAGCGGCCGAACTTGATACCCACTTGCGGCATCTGCCCGGTGGTGATGAAACCCAGGCGTTCATGCAGGTGGATCGAGGCCAGATTGCCGCTTTCGATGGCCGCCACCATTACCTGTTTGCCGCCGCTGCGCGCGCGTTCGATCAGGGCCTGCAGCAAGCGCGGGCCGAGGCCCTTGCCGCGCTGGTCGTTGCGCACGTACACCGAGTGCTCGACGCTGTAGCGAAAGCCTTCGAAGGGCCGCCAGTCGCCGAACGAGGCGTAGCCGGTGACTTCGGCGTTTTCCATCGCCACCAGGATCGGATAGCCCTGGGCCTGGCGGGCGCTGAACCACGCTTGGCGGTTAGCCAGGTCGACCGGCCGTTCGTTCCAGATCGCCGTGGTGTTCAACACCGCGTCGTTGTAGATATCGCGGATTGCCGGCAGGTCTTGCTCGGTTGCATCACGAATCATTGCCGCGCCTCACGCAATGGGTTGATGGACAGTGACCAGCTTGGTGCCGTCCGGGAAGGTGGCTTCCACCTGGATGTCCGGGATCATTTCCGGAATGCCTTCCATCACTTGCTCACGGCTGAGCAGGGTCGTGCCGTAGTGCATCAGGTCGGCCACAGTGCGGCCATCGCGGGCGCCTTCCATCAGCGCGGCGGAAATATAGGCGATGGTTTCCGGGTAGTTGAGCTTCACCCCACGCGCCAGGCGGCGTTCGGCTACCAGGCCGGCGGTGAAGATCAACAGTTTGTCTTTTTCCCGTGGGGTCAAATCCATGGTTGAGTCCGTCGTGAAATACATTCATAAATACAATGCAGATCAAGTGTGGGAGGGGGCTTGCTCCCGATAGCTGAGTGTCAGGCAATGCATCTGCTACTGACCCACCGCTATCGGGAGCAAGCCCCCTCCCACATTTTGATCTTCATGTGCTCCAGATTCTTGGTGCGACTGCTTCGCGGCCGAGTACAGCGGGGCGCAACAGTTTCCATAATTCAATCAACCATCCCCGCGCCAGCAGCGCTTCGCTGGCCAGGCAGCGCGCAACCAGCAAACCGGGCAGTTGGGTCAAATCGCCGCGCACCGCGTGGGGCAGTGAGCGGCAGTGTTCGAGCAATTGAGCATCGATTTCACCGGTCACCAGCAACGTGGCAAACACCGGTTGCCCATCCAGCCCGATAGGCGAGTCCAGCAGCCCGTCGGCGCCCACAATGCGCTGGCGCTCATGCCAGAGCAACTGGCCGTCGCGGCGGATATCAAGGTGCGATTGAAAGTGGCCGAGGTCGAACCGCTCGCCGCTGGCCGGTCGCCCGAGGGCGACCACGTCCCAGTAGAACAAGCGCGCATCGCCGTGCAGTTCGATGCGCGTGCTCAGTTCGGCCTGGGCGGCGCTGAATACGATGGTTTCCTGGGGCAGCCATTCCAGGGTCGCGCCGGCCTCCACGCGCAAATTCAACTGCTGAAACGCCGGGCCGCTGGCGCGGTACCACTTGGCCGCGCCGGGGCTGGTCAATTGCGCCCAGGCGCCTTGGGCAACCTGCGCGCTGATATCAAGGCGATCACCGCCGGCAATGCCGCCCGGCGGGTGCACGATGATGTGCTGGCACACCTCGGGGCCTTCGGCGTACAGGTGTTTTTGCACGCGCAGCGGGCCGAGGTGGCGGCGCAGCACCGGGCGTGTGGTGTCGCCGAAACGCGCATAGCCGAGTTCCAGCTCGGCGCGCCAGCTGGGGGTGAACAGGGCAGGGGTAACGGGCAGGTTCATGGTTTTGTGCTTATCGTCAGGACGCTACAGATTAGATGGTTACCAGCCCGCGTACACCTTCGCTTTGCATATTTTCACCCCGGCCCTGCTGCACGATTTCGCCGCGGGACATCACCAGGTACTGGTCGGCCAGTTCAGCGGCAAAGTCGTAGAACTGCTCCACCAAGAGAATCGCCATGTCACCGCGTGCCGCGAGTTTCTTGATCACCGCGCCGATTTCCTTGATCACCGAGGGCTGAATGCCTTCGGTGGGCTCATCGAGAATCAACAACCGCGGGCGACTCGCCAAGGCGCGGCCGATGGCCAACTGTTGCTGCTGGCCGCCGGACAAATCCCCTCCGCGCCGGTGCTTCATCTGCAGCAACACCGGGAACAGCTCGTAGATAAAGGCCGGCACTTCCTTGGCTTGGGCACCGGGGAAGCGCGAAAGGCCCATCAGCAGGTTTTCTTCCACCGTGAGCCGGCCGAAAATTTCTCGGCCCTGGGGCACGTAGGCAATGCCAGCGTGTACGCGCTGATGCGGCTTGAAGCCGGTGATCGGCTTGCCCTCCCACGTCACCGCGCCTTCCTTGGCCGGCAGCAGGCCCATCAGGCACTTGAGCAGGGTGGTCTTGCCCACGCCATTACGCCCGAGCAGGCAGGTGACTTCGCCGATCTGCACGTCAAACGACAGGCCGCGCAGGATATGGCTACCGCCGTAGTACTGGTGCAGCTTGTCGACTTGCAGCATTCTCAAACCTCCTAATGAAACGACGCGGAGCGTCCAGGGCGGCATTCCCACGCGGAGCGTGGGAACGATCAACCACCTTAGCGACCGAGGTAGACCTCGATCACCCGCTCATTTTCCTGCACCTGTTCCAGCGACCCTTCCGCCAGCACGCTGCCCTGGTGCAACACGGTGACGTGGTCGGCAATCGAGCCGACAAAGCCCATGTCGTGCTCCACCACCATCAACGAATGCTTGCCCGCCAGGCCCTTGAACAGTTCGGCGGTGAATTCGGTTTCGGCATCGGTCATGCCCGCCACCGGTTCGTCCAGCAGCAACAGTTGCGGGTCCTGCATCAGCAGCATGCCGATTTCCAGGAACTGCTTCTGCCCGTGGGACAGCAACCCGGCCGGGCGCTGTGCCGAGGCCGTGAGGCGGATGGTGTCGAGCACCTCATCGATGCGGTCTTTTTGCTCGCCGCTCAAGCGCGCGCGCAGGCTGGCCCAGACGGACTTGTCGGTCTTCTGCGCCAGCTCGAGGTTTTCGAACACCGTGAGGGCTTCGAACACCGTGGGTTTCTGGAACTTGCGGCCGATACCCGCCTGGGCGATCTGCACTTCGCTCATGCCGGTCAGGTCCAGGGTTTCGCCGAACCAGGCCTTGCCGTGGCTGGGCCGGGTCTTGCCGGTGATCACATCCATCAGCGTGGTCTTGCCTGCGCCGTTGGGGCCGATGATGCAGCGCAGCTCGCCGACGCCGATGTAGAGGTTGAGGTCGTTCAAGGCCTTGAAGCCATCGAAGCTGACGCTGATGTCTTCCAGGGTCAGGATGGTGCCGTGGCGGGTGTTCAGGCCCTTGCCCGCAGCCTGGCCGATACCGATGGCCTCGCGGCCGCTGCCCGCGTCGAAAATAGGTTCAAGCATGACGTTCCTCATTTCTTCAGCAGGCCGATAACGCCCTTGGGCAGGTACAGGGTGACGAGAATGAACAACGCCCCGAGGAAGAACAGCCAGTATTCCGGAAAGGCCACGGTGAACCAGCTCTTCATGCCATTGACCACGCCGGCGCCGAGCAACGGGCCGATCAAGGTGCCACGCCCGCCGAGCGCCACCCACACGGCGGCTTCGATGGAGTTGGTCGGCGACATTTCGCTGGGGTTGATGATGCCCACTTGCGGCACATACAACGCCCCCGCCAAGCCGCACAACACTGCGCTCAATACCCACACGAACAGCTTGAAGCCGCGCGGGTCATAGCCGCAGAACATCAGACGGTTTTCCGCATCACGCAAGGCGGTGAGCACCCGGCCGAACTTGCTCTGGGCCAGGCGCCAACCGAGGTACAGGCTCGTCACCAGCAGCAGCACCGTGGCCACGAACAACACCGCCCGCGTGCCCGGCTCGGTGATGCCGAAGCCCAAGATGCTGCGGAAATTGGTAAAGCCGTTGTTGCCGCCGAACCCGGTCTCGTTGCGAAAGAACAGCAGCATCCCGGCAAAGGTCAGGGCCTGGGTCATGATCGAGAAATACACGCCCTTGATCCGCGAGCGGAAGGCGAAGAAGCCGAACACCAGGGCCAGCAACCCCGGCGCCAGCACCACCAGGCACAGCGCCCACCAGAAGTGTTGGGTGCCCGCCCAGTACCAGGGCAATTCAGTCCACGACAAGAAGGTCATGAACGCTGGCAACGCATCGCCGGACGCCTGGCGCATCAGGTACATGCCCATCGCATAACCACCCAGGGCGAAGAACAAACCGTGGCCCAGGGACAACATCCCGGCGTAGCCCCACACCAGGTCGAGCGCCAGGGCGACGATGGCATAGCAGAGGATCTTGCCCACCAGCGTCAAGGTGTAGGCGGAGATATGAAAGGCGTTTTCCGCCGGCAACAGCGACAGCAACGGCAGGGTCAGCAGCACCGCGAGCAGGATCGCGCCGACGGTAATCGTCACCCTGGGGCCGGCTTTCTGTGCGGCCGTAAGCATCAATGGCTGGTTCATCAGTCGATCACCCGTCCTTTCAGTGCGAAGAGTCCTTGCGGGCGTTTCTGGATAAACAGAATGATCAGCGCGAGGATCAGGATCTTGCCGAGCACGGCGCCGATCTGCGGTTCAAGAATCTTGTTGGCGATGCCCAGGCCGAAGGCCGCCGTGACGCTGCCGGCAAGCTGGCCCACACCGCCAAGCACCACCACCAGGAACGAGTCGATGATGTAGCTCTGGCCCAGGTCCGGGCCGACGTTGCCGACCTGGCTCAGGGCGACGCCGCCCAGCCCGGCGATGCCGGACCCCAAGCCAAAGGCGAGCATGTCTACCCGCCCGGTCGGCACACCGCAGCAGGCGGCCATGTTGCGGTTCTGGGTGACGGCGCGCACGTTGAGACCCAGGCGCGTCTTGTTCAGCAACAGCCAGGTCAGCACCACCACGAACAGCGCAAAGGCAATGATCACCAAGCGGTTGTACGGCAGCACCAGGTTGGGCAGTACCTGAACGCCCCCGGAGAGCCAGGCGGGGTTGGACACTTCGACGTTCTGTGCGCCGAACACCAACCGCACCAGTTGGATCAGCATCAGGCTGATGCCCCAGGTGGCGAGCAGGGTTTCCAGCGGGCGGCCATACAGGTGACGAATCACCGTACGCTCCAGGGCCATGCCGATGGCGGCAGTGACAAAAAACGCCACCGGCAGCGCGATCAGCGGGTAGAACTCGATGGCCTGGGGCACGTAGCGCTGCATCAGCAACTGCACGACATAGGTGGAATAGGCGCCGAGCATCAGCATTTCGCCGTGGGCCATATTGATCACGCCGAGCAGGCCGAAGGTGATCGCCAGGCCCAGGGCCGCGAGCAGCAGAATCGAGCCCAGCGACATGCCGCTGAAGGCTTGGCCGAGGATCTCCCCGACCATCAATTTGCGTTTGACCTGGGCCAGGCTGGTTTCGGCGGCGGTGTGCACGGTGGCATCGGTTTCGACGCCGGGCGCGAGCAAGGCTTCGAGGCGAGTGCGGGCCAGCGGATCGCCCGTGCTGCCGAGCAAGCGCACGGCGGCCAGACGCACCACCGGGTCGCTGTCGACCAATTGCAGGTTGGCCAGGGCCAGGCTGAGGGCGCTGTGCACTTGCTCATCGGGCTCGGCGGCGAGCTGTTGGTCGAGGAATTTCAGTTGGGCCGGCACGGCAGCTTTTTGCAGGGTTTGCGCGGCAGCGAGGCGCACCTTGGGGTCAGCCGCGAGCAATTGCTGGCTGGCCTGTACGTTATCGATCAGGCCGCGCAGGCGGTTGTTCAGGCGTACGGTCTTAGTTTCACCGTTGACGGTGAGTTGGCCTTGTTGCAGGGCGTCCACCAGTTCGATGCGCGCCGGGTCTGGCTGGGCGGCCCAGTCCTGAAGGAGCTTGGCTTGCTGCGCCGGGTTGGCGTTGATGAAGTCTTCGGCGTCGCTGGCGTGTGCGGCCAAAGGCAGCAACAGCAGCAGTGCGAATAAATAGCGGTGCAGGGCAGTAGGCATAACAAAATGTCCTGATCATGCGCGGACAGTGTGGGAGGGGGCTTGCCCCCGATTGCAGGGTGTCAATTGATGAATATAGGCCTGACACTCCGCTATCGGGGGCAAGCCCCCTCCCACATTTGGCCTGTGGTGGGGCTTAGTTGCTCTTCACGGCGTAGTCGGGCTTTTTGTCATTGCCCGGAATGTAAGGGCTCCACGGTTGTGCGCGGATCGGTTCATTGGTCTGCCACACCACCGAGAACTGCCCGTCGGCCTGGATTTCGCCGATCATCACTGGCTTGTGCAGGTGGTGGTTGGTCTTGTCCATGGTCAGGGTGAAGCCGGACGGTGCGGCGAAGGTCTGGCCGGCCAGGGCTTCACGCACTTTGTCGACGTCGGTGGACTTGGCCTTTTCCGCCGCCTGCGCCCACATGTGGATGCCGACGTAGGTGGCTTCCATCGGGTCGTTGGTCACGGCCTTGTCTGCGCCTGGCAGGTTGTGTTTCTTGGCGTAGGCTTTCCAGTCGGCCACGAACTTCTGGTTCACCGGGTTCTCCACCGACTGGAAGTAGTTCCAGGCCGCGAGGTTGCCCACCAGTGGCTTGGTGTCGATGCCGCGCAGCTCCTCTTCACCCACGGAGAACGCCACCACCGGTACATCGGTCGCCTTCAGGCCTTGGTTGGCCAGTTCCTTATAGAACGGCACGTTGGAGTCGCCGTTCACGGTGGAAATCACTGCGGTCTTGCCGCCAGCGGAGAACTTCTTGATGTTGGCGACGATGGTCTGGTAGTCGCTGTGGCCGAACGGGGTGTAGACCTCTTCGATGTCTTTGTCCGCCACGCCTTTGGAATGCAGGAACGAGCGCAGGATCTTGTTGGTGGTGCGCGGGTACACATAGTCGGTGCCCAGCAGGAAGAACCGCTTGGCGCCGCCGCCTTCTTCGCTCATGAGGTACTCCACCGCCGGGATCGCCTGCTGGTTCGGCGCCGCGCCGGTGTAGAACACATTGGGCGACATTTCTTCGCCTTCGTATTGCACCGGGTAGAACAACAGGCCATTGAGCTCTTCGAACACCGGCAAGACCGATTTGCGCGACACCGAGGTCCAGCAACCGAACACCACGGCGACCTTGTCCTGGGTCAGCAACTGGCGGCCTTTCTCGGCGAACAGCGGCCAGTTGGACGCGGGGTCGACCACCACCGGCTCAAGCATCTTGCCGTTCACACCGCCCTTGGCGTTGATCTCGTCGATGGTCATCAGCGCCATGTCCTTGAGCGAGGTTTCGGAGATCGCCATGGTCCCGGACAACGAGTGCAGGATGCCGACCTTGATGGTCTCGGCGGCCTGGAGGGTCCAGGTCATGCCCATGGCGGCAATGGATGCCGACAAAGTGAAAGCCTTGATCAAGCTGCGACGCTTCATGGTGCGATCTCCGTAAAACCGATAGTTTTTGTTGGGCAGATACACACGACTTTGCAAGGGCTGTGCCTGCTACGCGAGGCACAGGATTACAGGCGGGTTCGGGAGGCGCCTCGGCACAGTGGCGCACCAGCATGGCGCCACATTCCGTTGCGCAGTGCACGGCAAGCTTCAAAACAGGGCGTTGCGCAACAGGCCGTGCCGGCAGTGCGCAACCCGGTACTACGCGGTGACGCTGATCCGTGACAAGAGCAGGCGGTCCAGCACCCACACGACGATCAGCGAAGCGCCCACCAACGGGAAAATGATTGCCAGGCCGAGCATGATCGCCATGGCAGTTTTCCATCTGGGCAAATCATGACGCAGGGGCGGCACACCCAGCCCACCCTGCGGCCGACGCTTCCACCAGATCACCACGCCACTCACCGCGCTGAGCAGGATCATCAGGCAGATCACCAGCACGATCAGTTGGTTGACCCAGCCGAACATCTTGCCTTCGTGCAGCATCACGCCGGTTTCGGTGGCGCGTGCGACGCCGTTGTAATCTGCCCAGCGCACGTCGGCGAGCACCTTGCCGGTGTACTGGTCCACATGCAGCGTGGCGTCGTTGCGTGGGTCGTCGGCGAACACCGCGACCGTGAACACGCCCGTGGCCGTGGTGGGGAAGGTGATGCTGTAGCCGGGCTGGACCTGGCGCGCCGTGGCCAGGTCGACCACCTGTTGCAGGCTGACGCTGGGCGCGGCGGGGCCTGCATGCATGGCCCCGTGGTTCATGTGTTCGGCGTGATCGCCGGACATCGGCATCGGCGTGTTTTCCATGGCCCAGGGCACGGTCTGCTGGCTGGCGGAATTGAGCGTGCGTGCCTGCTGGTCTGATTGCGGCACGTTGTTCCACATCGCCGCCGGGAAGGTGTTCCACAGGTCGGCGTATTGCTTGCCCCAGAACCCTGTCCAGGTCATGCCGCTGAGCAGCATCACCAGCAGAAATGCCGCGCCCCAGAAACCGGCGACGGCGTGCAGGTCGCGCCAGAACAACCGGCCTCGGCTGCCCAGGCGTGGCCATAACACGCCCGCCGATGACTGACCGCGCGGCCACCACAGGTACAGGCCGGACACCACCAGCATCACGCCCCAACCGGCAGCGAGTTCAATCAGGCGGTCACCCGTGGTGCCGATCATCAGCTCGCCATGCAGGGCGCGGGCGATGGCTTGCAGGTTGTTCTTGGCGTCCTGCTCACCGAGCACGGTGCCGCGATACGGGTCAACGAATACAGTGATTTCGCGGCCTTGGTGTTGCATCACGAACTGCGCGCTGCTGGTGGCGTCGGCGGGCGGCAGGTATTTGCTGATCGCGGCCTGAGGGTAAGCGGCCTTGGCCCGTTGCAGTTGCGCGTCGGCGCTCAGTGCCTGCGCGGCGGCGGGCACTTTGAGCAGGTCGCCGTACATCAGGGGATCGAGCTGGGGTTTGAACAGGTAGATGATGCCGGTCAGGGCCAGCAGCACCATGACGGGGGCGACGAAGAGCCCGGCGTAGAAGTGCCAGCGCCAGGCCAGGTTGTAGAAGGAAACTGTTTTAGTGCTCATCGGGTGCTCCGCAAGGCCTTAGATTTTTTTGTGTCAGTTACACCGCCATCGGGGGCAAGCCCCCTCCCACACTTCACTGCGTTCACAAGGTTCAATTTGTGAACCCTATCCAATGTGGGAGGGGGCTTGCCCCCGATGCTTTTAGAAGCTCATGTCCACCTTGGTCCAGAGAGTGCGCCCCGGCTCCTTGATGGCTTGCGGGTCGCTGGCCGGGTAACCGAACCCGGCATTCCCCGCCAGGTTCAAATGCTCGGCATAAGCCTTGCCGAACAGATTGTCGACACCGGTACTGACCTTGAAGTTTTTATTGATGCGGTACGCCGCGTTCAGTGAGAACACACCAAAGCCGCCGCTCTTGTCGAAGTCCTTGCCGACCACATTGCCCTTGTTCGGGTCGATACGGTTTTGCGCCGCGACCACGCGCCACAAGGCCCCGGCGCTCCAGTCAGCTTCGCTGTAGGTCAGGCCCAGGCGCGCATCCAGCGGCGGCATCTGTGGTAGTGCCTTGCCGTCGCTGCTGTTCTTGCCCCAGGCGTAGGCGAGGCTGGCGTCGGCTTTCCAGTGTTGCGTCAGTGTGTAGGCCGCACCCAGTTCACCGCCCATGATGCGCGCGTCGACATTGCGCGCCTGGGAGGTGGTGCCCATCATGCCGGGCCGGTAGTCGAACAGGATGAAGTCGCGTACCTGGCCGACGTAAGCCGAGGCCCACGCTTGCAGGTCGGCGGTTTTGTATTGCGCGCCGACATCCAGCTGGGTGGTCTTCTCGGGCTTTACGCCGTCAAAGGCATTGGCCGAGCCGAGCGCGCCGGTATTGGGGGAAAACAGCTCCCAGTAATCCGGGAAGCGTTCGGCGTGGCCCACGCCGGCATACAGCGTGGTGGGGGTGTCCGCCAGGTCGTGCTCGTAGCGCACAAAGCCTGACGGCAAGGTATCGGCGCGGGTGTCGCCGGCGGTCGGGTTAGGGCGCGACATCATTCCCGAGCCCGTGCGTTGGCGAAAGTCCTTGGCCGAGGCGCGGTCCAGGCGTGCGCCGGTGATCAGGCGGTCGCGGTCGGCGGCGTACCAGGTCAGCTCGCCAAATACGCCGTAGTTGTGGAAGTTGGCGTCCTTGTCGCGCGGCAGGTCCTTGTAGGTGTCGACGCCCATGCTGCTGCGCGCGCGGTGTTCGTTGGTCTGCGCATCCAGGCCGCCGATCAACTGCACATCGGCCCAGCGCCAGGTGGCCTTGACCCTTGCACCGAGGGTGCGGCGGTCGACGTTGGAGGCCATGGGCCCGGCCATCATGCCGGTGCCGGACGGTACGCGCAGGCTGTAGTTGTCCATCACGTGGTCGGCGTAGTTGTAGTAGACCTGGGCCTCAAGCTTATCCAGCACCTCGCCGAGGTTGGACTTCTCGAAGCGCAGCCCCAGGCTTTCGCGCAGGAACTGCGACCCGTCCATACCGCGCCCGGCGTAACGTGCCTCGCCATCGCCACGGCCGGCGGTGAGCTCGAGCAGCGTATCCGCGTCGGGGGTGAAGCCGACAGCGACGTCGCCGTTCCATTTGTCATAGCGCGACGCGACCGTGTCGTTGTTGCCGTCCTTGTAATCGTCGGCATGGGCCTGGTTGCCGATCACCCGCACATAGCCCAGCGGCCCGCCGGCAGCGGCATCGATGACCTTGTCGAAACGGCCGTTGGAACCGGCCAATACGCTGGCGTTGAGCCGCGTGCCCAGCTCGCCGAAGTGTTCCGGCTCACGCTCGAACAGCACGGTGCCGGCTGATGCACCGGGGCCCCACAGCACGGTTTGCGGGCCCTTGATCACGGTGAGCTTGTCGTAGGTTTCCGGTGAGATGTACGAGGTGGGCGCATCCATCCGGCCTGGGCAGGCACCGAGCATCATGCCGCCGTTGGTGAGGATATTCAGGCGCGAGCCGAACATGCCGCGCAGCACCGGGTCGCCATTGGTGCCGCCGTTGCGTACCAGGGCGAAGCCGGGGATGGTCTTGAGGTAGTCGCCACCATCGCTGGCGGGCACTGGCTGGCGTGGGTCTTTCGGGTTGGTGACCACGGTGAGTGGCGAGCTGGGGGCGATCGCGGTGATCACCGTGGGGCTCAATTCGTGTTCCTCCGCGTGGGCCTGCGGAGCAAGCAGTGCGCCGCACAGTACGGCAAAAGCAGGGGCAACCCCCAAACGGGTGTCGGCAGAAAACCTGGACATGAAAAATTCCATCAATCAATCGTAAACGACACGGCCAGCAGCCTGCGGCTGTCTGTTTAAAGTCGGCCGGTGTGAAGTAACGCGATGTGGGGCTTACGAGGCGATGGGCGGCGCGCGACTGCGGGCGCCAGGGAAGATGCTTTGCCGGGCGTGGCCCAGGCGCGGGGCGGGGGGAAGGGCGTTGGCGGGCGGCGGGGCGTCGAGGGCGATGAAGGACACGCCGCCGGGCAGGGCCGGGCAACTGAAGAGCAGGCTGCAATAGCCGCACTTTTCCCAGAGTACGTGGTGCTCGTCGGGGGTTTTGGTGGGCTTGGACTCGCCATGGCAGCTCGGCATGTCCATCGACATACCGGCGTGATGATCCATCGGCATCGCTTGGGAAATCAGCGGGCCGATAAAGATCATCAGCATGGCGAACAGGCTGATCCAACTGCCACGCATCAGGCGCGGGCGTGGAGACAACCTGGCGCGAGAGGCGCCCATCAAGGTCAGCCTATTGGGCGTGCTGATGCGCGTGGGTGGCCACCGGCGGCGTTTTCTGCACCGATACGTTCACGACGACCTTGCCGGCCTTTTCAAAGGTCAGGGTCAGCGGGAACTGCTTGCCGTCGGCCAACAGGCTGCGGTCTTTAAGGCCCAGCAGCATGACGTGGTAAGCCATCGGCGCGAAGGTCAGCTCGCCCTTGGCCGGCACGGCGACGCTGGGCACTTGGCGCATCTTCATCAGGTCGCCTTGCATCACATGCTCGTGCAACTCGGCTTCTTCGGCGACGCTGGTTTCGACACCGAGCAGGCGATCCGGGGAAGCGCCGCTGTTATGAATCACGAAATACGCTGCGACGGTGGGCGCATTCGGCGGCAACTCCTGGGACCAAGGATCGCTGACCAACAGGTCGCCGACCTTGTAGTCATCGGCATTGGCGGCACTGAACACCGGCAGCAGCAACGCCGCCAGAAGCAGGGAAGATTTGAGCATGGCAGTTCTCCAGAACAGTTCTAAACGCAGTTCACTTGCGAAGCAGATCAGACCGTTGGAGAGGCGCGGGGGTTGAGGCTCGGCCATTGCTGGCGTGGCGTGGGATTTTGCAGTGCAGGCGCCAGCAGGCCGCGCAGGGCTTCGAACCCTGTGACATACAGCTGCGGCACATGCCCCGGCAACGCTACCCACGATGCCGAACCTGAGCAACACCAGCAATGCTGCATGGCAGAGTGATCATCCGGCGCCGCGGGAACTTCCAGCGTGCTTAGGGCGAGCGTCTTCAAGCTGGCGCCGTTGGAAGAGCAGAAACTGCCCCACATCAACCGCTTGACCGGGTCATCCGCCTGCTGCATCGCACCGGCCAGCGGCATGGCAAACGCATTGAACAGCACTGCAAGGCAGGCGATCCAGGCAATTGCAAAGCGTTGACGGGCCATGGCGGATAATCCGTAGGGTTAAACGATCAGGCGGGTATTTAGCCTGATCGGGGGGGATAAGTAAAAAGGGGCGGTGTGGTTTGGTGTCGCAGTGCTGGGTTTGAGGATAGACGGGGAATCGAGGGAGTGCCGATCAACAAGGCAACACAGGTCCAATGTGGGAGGGGGCTTGCCCCCGATAGCTGAGTGTCAGCCAGCCCATGTATGGCTGACACGTACCCATCGGGGGCAAGCCCCCTCCCACATTTGGATTGTGTTTGGTTATGGAATGGCGTTAAGCCTGCGAAGTGCGCGGGCAATGTCGGCTTGCGCCATTTTGATCAATGAACCATCGCCTGGGTCTTCTTCGATGCAGGCTTCGAGGAAAGCATCCATATCTTCTTGTGTGTGAAGATGGTCCGCAGTGTCGAAATTTGTGAATTTTGCCTTTCTGTCAGGCAAGTATTGGGCTTTTTTCAGCCATTGGGTCAAGCGTGCTGCGACTTCGGGTTCATCCCGGTTTAGTTCGTCGGCCTCAAGTCTTAGCGCGTGTGCGAACTCGGGATTCGCGATTATGTGTTCGATAATCGTACTTTCAGCAGGCCGAGTCAGGTTCCGCGTACGGGGTTTGTTAGTCATGTGAACCTCATGTTTACGCCGGTGGACGAAGTGTTGAGGATCATCGCCAAGGGTATGCAGTTCTAGGTAGTCAGCGAGTTCCGTTGCGCATGTAGGTAAAGTCTCCTTGATCCGTTACGCAGTCCGAATATGAATTCGTGCACAGAATTCTCCGACAACTCTTTGAGGTTGCCGGTAGGAAACTCAATCTCTAGTCTCCGTACACCGCTGCAAACTCAGCGGTCGGGCGTCGCGGCCCGGATTTCTATGGACGCTGAGCGTCATCGTCTGCTTTCAGTTGGCGCTTTTTTATCGTCTACTGTGCAGCGCTATGGCGGCTGTGCGCGGGATACCTTCGGGTATGCCGGGTTTCCTTAGGACCGGTCCGCGAACCTGCGTACAGCTGCCACCCCCATCGCGTCGCGGCGATCAATGGCAGCTCCACTTTCCTAAGGAGCTTCACAATGATCAAACCCACCCCAAATCCCCCCATCCGGCTGTTCACCGTGGCCGATGGAGTCAGCACCGAAGACCTGCTGGTCAACCTCAGCGAAACACTCGCCTCGGCCAATGCGCTGAGTTGCGGCATTGCCTTTAACCTGGAAGGCGCACCACGCGAGGAATTGCTGGGCGTTGCGCAGTTGATTGAGCTGGCGCAATTGCTTGCTGACAGGGTGCACGAAGGTGTAGGGCAGGCTGCAAGTCGTTAACAAGTTCGATGAGCGATCGTTCCTGCGCTTAGGCGTGGGAATGATCGTGTGGCAGGTATCAGACCTCCCAGCTGGCTTCCCGTATATGATTGAAATTAACGACATCTACGCAGTGCTGATGAGCAAACCCTGCGACCCTGAGATCATCAGTCAAAACCAGATAATTATCTTTTGCTGCGGCAACAATGCCGACGTCGGTAAGACCGTAGGGCGATAGCTCATAATCACGACTTATAGCCAAAGCTGGATTATGAATCTCGATTATTGTTGACAGTGAATTTTTTAATGTTGAATAAAAATCGCGCAGCTTACTTCCATGAAGTCCGTTTGTAAGGTTGCTGACTTCAGCGAGTATGTGAGGGGTTGCAACAAGCTTTTCGAACTGATCAATCACTTTGAGTAGAAGTTGATAGTCGTCATCGCTGTAGCCGCGTGTTCTCTTGAACGCTACGATGCTGGACGTTCCTCCTATCAGGGCCAGGAGTAGCAAATTAGTGTCAACGATGAGTCCTTTTCTTCGATATTGCTTGATGTAGGCCTCTATCATACTTCGCGAATCTTCATGGAGCGGAACTCGCCAGTCTCCGAGTCAATGATGAATGTTTTGTATTTTCGTGCATACATGTGTCCCGCGAGAGATGCACCTAGTCGTTCATATTGATTGGGGTTGGGAACATTGAAGCCCAGTGTAATGGCCCAGGTTTTATTATCTGGATTCAACTCTACTTCCTCAAGCATCAGGTCTTGCAGGGCTGTCTCTTGTCCGAGAAAGTCGTTTGCGGCTGCCTTGGCAACTTGGACGGCTTCTTTAACTTCTATCATGTCAGCTCCTGAATATCCTTGGGTCTGGCTTGAACTGTTCCTGGAGTTTAGCACTTCGTGTTGTGGGTTCATCGCCGTCCCTTGTAGCAACAATAGATCGGATAGAGGTGGCGGATGATCCTGATCTATCGAATGAAATCTGCCAACGAATCGATTGTTTCTGCGGGCGACAAAAGCTCCCGATCTACCGCCGCCAACACCGGCCGCTTCAACACCAACACCGGCACCCCGCGTTCCCGCGCCACTTCCAGCTTCGGCTCGGTGGCTGTGCTGCCACTGTTCTTGCTGATCAGCACATCAATTCTGCGCCGTTCAAACAGCGCACGTTCGTCTTCAAGCAGGAACGGACCGCGTGCGCCAATCACTTCACAGCGATCATTGCCCGGATACACATCCAGCGCGCGCAGCGTCCAGAATTGGTTGGCGGGGATTTCGTCGAGGTGCTGCAACGGTTCGCGACCCAAGGTGAAGAGGGGACGATTGAACGGTTTGAGTGCTTCGATCAGCTCGGCCCAATCACTGACCTCACGCCAATCGTCACCGGCCTGCGGCTGCCACGCTGGTCGGCGCAACGCCCAGCAGGGGACACCGCACAACTGCGCCGCCTGTGCCGCGTTCTGGCTGATCTGCGCCGCGTATGGATGGGTCGCATCGAGGATCAGACTGATCCCCGCATCCCGAACAAACTGCGCCAAGCCCTCAGCGCCACCGTAACCGCCGACCCGCACTTGGCAGGTGAGATCGGTCGGCACACGTCCCACGCCCGCCAGGCTGTAGATATGTTCCGGCCCTAACGTCCGCGCGATGGCCAGCGCTTCGGTCACGCCACCCAGCAGCAGAATTCGTTTCATAGCGGCTTGACCACCTCCAGCAAGGTAATCGGCAGCGCCTGGCGCCAGGTATCGAACTCTCCCAGCGGCTGCGCCTGCGCCACATGGATGCACGTCAGTTCGCCGCCGTGCTCGGCGCGCCAGTTCATCAGGGTCATTTCGCTTTGCAGGGTTACGGCGTTGGCGACGAGTCGACCACCGGGGCGCAGCTGTTGCCAGCAGCTGTCGAGTACGCCGTCGCGGGTGACGCCGCCGCCGATGAAGATGGCGTCGGGTGTCGGCAGGCCATGCAAGGCGTCCGGGGCGGTGCCGCGTACCAGGTGCAGGCCGGGCACGCCGAGGGCGTCGCGATTGTGTTCGATCAAGTCTTGGCGGCCTGCGTCGGCTTCAATCGCCAGTGCGCGGCAACTGGGATGAGTGCGCATCCATTCGATACCGATGGAACCGCTGCCTGCGCCCACGTCCCACAGCAGCTCGCCCGGCATGGGGGCCAGGCGCGCGAGGGTCATGGCGCGCACATCGCGCTTGGTCAGCTGGCCGTCGTGCTTAAAGGCGCTATCCGGCAGGCCTGCCAGGCGCGACAGGCGTGGCGTGTCGGGCGAGGCCAGGCACTCGATGGCGACCAGGTTCAGATCGGCGGCCGAGTGGTGCTGCCAATCCTCGGCCAGGCCGTCGACACGTCGCTCATTCGCCCCGCCCAAGTGTTCAAACACGCTCAATCGGCTCGGCCCGAACCCGGCCTCGGTCAACACCGCAGCGATCAACGCAGGGCTGCCGCCGTCATTACTCAGCACTAACACGCGCACACCGCTGGCCAGATGCGCGTTGATTGCCGCGACGGGCCGCGCCACCACGGATAACGTCACCACGTCCTGTAACGGCCAGCCCAAACGCGCGGCTGCAAGGGATACCGACGACGGCGCGGGCACAATCAGCAACTCTTGCGCCGCAATCTGTCGCGCCAGACTGGCGCCCACGCCATAGAACATCGGGTCGCCGCTGGCCAATACGCACACCGGTTCACCGCGCCGCGCCAGTACCGGTTCCAGGGAGAACGGGCTCGGCCACAACTCGCGCTCACCGCGAATGCACACCGGCAACAGGTCCAACTGGCGCTGCGCCCCTATAATCCGTGTGGCGTGCAACAAGGCGTGCCGAGCGTTTCTGCCCAGGCCCTTGAAGCCGTCTTCACCGATGCCTACTACCGTCAGCCAGGGCGACATATCAATTCCTTGAGCGACATCCGACGGGCAGGCTTTTCATGCCGTCGGACAAAGCAGGCATAATACCGCGCCTTTACCCGTCAACCGGAAGCCCCGTGAAGCCAACGCCCGCTCTGAATACCTTGCGCCCCTCGGCTTGTCCGGGGTTGTTGCGCATCGTCCAGGCGCTGGACGGCGGTATTTGTCGGATCAAACTGGCCGGTGGCTCGATCACCGCGGCCCAAGCCAACGCCGTGGCGGACGCTGCCCAGGCGTACGCGGGCGGGGTGATTGAGGCGACCAACCGCTCCAACCTGCAGATTCGCGGGATCGGCGCCGAGCAGGAGGCCTTGATCGCGATGTTGCTGGCGGCAGGCCTCGGCCCGAGCAATGCGGGCGGTGATGACGTGCGCAACCTGATGCTCAGCCCCAGCGCCGGCATCGACCCGCAGATGCTGTTCGACACGCGCCCACTGGCCGGGCAGATCCTCGCCACCCTGGAAAACCATCCACGCTTTCATGAGCTGTCGGCCAAATTCGCCGTGCAGCTGGATGGCTTCGAGGCCTTGGCGATGCTCGAACATCATCACGATCTGTGGCTGTCGGCCTTCGAACAGGCGGGTGAAACCCTGCTCGCGTTCGGCCTGGCCGGCTGTCCTGGCCTGAACGCACCGTTGGCCGCTGTGCGCTTGGACCAAGGCCATGCGCTGGTGGTGGCCGTGCTCGAAGCCTTTCTCGACCTGGCCACGCCGGAACAAACGCGCATGCGCCAGCTGGTTGTGGATAACTTACTGAGCCGCCTGCGCCTGCCGCTACTGCCTGCGGATGGCTTCAACCGCCCGGCCAGCAGCGCGTCAGGCCATCCGGGCAGTTATCCACAGCGCCAGCAAGGCCGGTTCTATGTCACCGCCGCCGCGCCATTGGGCCGCCTGGATTCGGCGATGCTCAAGGGCGCTGCACAGCTGGCCTGCGAGTATGGCGACGCGACCTTGCGGTTCACCCCTTGGCAGGGCGTGCTGCTGCCTAACCTCACACAGCCAGGCGTGGTGACCGAGCAGTTGGCGCAACTGGGCTTTCTCTGCGCAGCCGACCAACCCCTGGCGCGCCTGATCGCCTGCACCGGTTCCAGTGGCTGCGGCAAAGGCTTGTCGGATACCAAGGCCGACGCCGTGCAATTGGCCGGCCTGCAACCGGGTCACGACGTTCATCTGTCCGGCTGCCCGCGCTCCTGCGCCGCTGCACACACCGCGCCGGTCACCTTGCTGGCGGTGAGCCCCGGCCACTACGATCTCTATTTTCGCGATGCTGCTCATCCAGGTTTTGGCCGGCTGCACGCGCGCACTCTTTCTATTGACGCGGCGGGCGCCTTGCTGCGCGCTCGCCCACGGAGCAACACCGATGATTGATTACATCCGCGACGGTCAGGAGATCTATCGCAACTCCTTCGCCATTATTCGCGCGGAGGCCAACCTGGCGCGTATCCCGGCGGATCTGGAGAAACTCGCGGTGCGGGTGATTCATGCATGCGGCATGGTCGAGGCCATCGACGGCCTGCAATTTTCCGACGGCGCAGGCAAGGCCGGACGCGACGCGCTGGCGGCGGGCGCACCGATTTTATGCGATGCGCGGATGGTCTCCGAAGGCGTGACCCGTGCGCGCCTGCCGGCCAACAACAAGGTGATCTGCACTCTGCGCGACGACAGCGTGCCGGAGCTGGCGCGCGAGCTTGGCAACACACGCTCCGCCGCTGCCCTGGAACTCTGGCGCCCGCATTTGGCCGGCAGCGTGGTGGTGATCGGCAACGCGCCGACCGCCTTGTTCTACCTGTTGGAAATGCTCGACGCCGGCGCGCCGAAACCGGCGTTGATCCTCGGTTTTCCGGTGGGTTTTGTTGGTGCCGCCGAATCCAAGGCGATGCTCGCCGCCGACAGCCGTGGTGTGCCGTTCGTGATCATGCAGGGCCGCCTGGGTGGTAGCGCCATGGCCGCCGCCGCCGTCAATGCGCTCGCCACGGAGGTTGAATAATGCCTGCACGCGGACGTCTGATCGGCCTGGGCGTAGGGCCCGGCGACCCGGAACTGATCACCCTCAAGGCCCTGCGCCTGCTGCGCGAATCGCCGGTGGTGGCGTACTTCGTGGCCAAGGGCAAGAAGGGCAATGCCTTCGGCATCATCGAAGACCACCTGGTGCCCCAGCAAACCCTGATGCCGCTGGTGTACCCGGTGACCACCGAGGCGCTGCCGGCGCCGCTGTCCTATGAGCAAGTGATCAGCGATTTCTACGACACGGCCAGCGTCGCCGTGGCCGCGCACCTGGATGCCGGCCGCGATGTGGCGGTGATCTGCGAAGGCGACCCGTTCTTCTATGGCTCCTACATGTACCTGCATGACCGCCTCGCCGAGCGCTATGAGGCGCAGGTCATCCCCGGCGTGTGTTCGATGCTGGGCGGTGCTTCGGTATTGGGCGCGCCGCTGGTGTATCGCAATCAGAGCCTGTCGGTGCTCTCCGGCGTGTTGCCCCACGATGACCTCAAGCGCCGACTGGCGGACGCGGATGCGGCGGTGATCATGAAGCTGGGGCGCAACTTTCCCAAGGTGCGCCAGGTATTGGAAGAACTCGGTCTGGCCGGGCGCGCGCTGTATGTGGAGCGCGCCACCATGGCCAATCAGAAAATCGTGCCGCTGGATCAGGTGGAGCCGATGTCGTCGCCGTATTTCTCGTTGATCATCGTGCCCGGTGAACGGTGGCAAGGTTGATGAGCCCGGCGATTGTCATTCTGGGCCAGGGCAGCCTGGCGACCGCGCGCAGGATCCAGCAACTTTACCCGGCTGCGCTGATCCATGGCCTGGACGGTCGGGTTGAGGGTGCAGACCAACGCTACAGCGAATTCGGCGCCACCCTGCGCCAGCTCTACCAGCAAGGCACGCCGCTGATTGCGCTGTGCGCCACCGGCATCGTGATCCGCACCCTTGCGCCGCTCTTGCTCGAAAAGGGTGAGGAGCCGGCCGTGCTGGCCGTCGCCGAAGACGGCAGCGCCGTGGTGCCGCTGCTGGGCGGCCTGGGCGGCGTGAATGTGATGGCGCGCGAGATTGCCGCCGCGTTGGGCGTGGCAGCGGCGATCACCACCAGCGGCGAGTTGCGGTTCGGCACCTGCCTGCTCAACCCGCCCACGGGCTATGCGTTGGCGGACCTGGAGCTGGGCAAGCGCTTTGTCTCGGACCTGCTGGCCGGTGAAAGCGTGCGCATCGAAGGCGCGGCGCCCTGGCTGGAGCAGGCCAATTTGCCGCAGGATCCGCAGGCACGCCTGGCGATTCATGTGGGCAGTGCCGAGCGTACGCCTGCCGCCAACGAATTGCTGATCTACCCGAAGACGGTGTGCGTCACCTGCAAGCCCGGTGCGCACCTGGCGGCACGTGTGCGCACGGCCTTGCAGGAGGCGGGCATTGCCGTGCAAGCGCTGGCGTGCCTGCTGGCGAGCGA
This sequence comes from Pseudomonas sp. R2-7-07, assembly GCF_003852355.1. Lineage (NCBI taxonomy): Bacteria > Pseudomonadati > Pseudomonadota > Gammaproteobacteria > Pseudomonadales > Pseudomonadaceae > Pseudomonas > Pseudomonas sp. R2-7-07. Next base: position 735,030 of record NZ_CP027759.1, read on the forward strand.
TCTGCAGATGGCCGAAGCCTCGTTGCATGAGGCCGCGTTGGAATTGGGCGTACCGCTGCGGTTTGCCGAGCTTGAGCCGCTCGCGGACATCACCCTCAGCGTGGCCAAGCAGCCGGTGGATGTGTCACAGGTAGGCCGCCCGCGCGGCCGTCTCGCCGTGATCGGCCTTGGCCCTGGCGCCGCTGACTTGATGGTGCCGGCCGTCAAGGCCGAGTTGGCGCGCTGCACCGATGTGCTGGGCTACGAAACCTACGTGCGCATGGCCGGACCGTTCCGTGACGACCAGGTGCAGCACTGCACGGACAACCGCGAAGAAATGCAGCGCGCACGTCACGCCTTCGAACTGGCCGCCCAAGGGCGCTCGGTGGTGGTGGTGTCGTCCGGCGACCCCGGTGTATTCGCCATGGCCGCTGCGGTGATCGAGGCGTTGCATGAGTCCAGCGACCCGGCCTGGCATCAGGTCGACCTGCAGATCCTGCCTGGTGTCTCGGCTTCCCTGGCCACCGCTGCCCAGGCGGGCGCGCCGCTGGGGCATGATTTCTGTGTGATGTCGCTGTCGGATAACCTCAAGCCCTGGTCGATCATCGAAAAGCGTCTGGACCTCGCGTCCCAGGCCGACCTGGCGCTGGCGTTCTACAACCCGATTTCCCGTGCGCGCCCGTGGCAACTGGGGCGTGCGCTGGAGATCGTCGCGCAGCACCGCACGCCTGAAACACCGGTGGTACTGGGCCGTGATATCGGTCGCCCCGGCCAGACACTGCGCGTCACCACGCTGGGCCAGCTCACCCCGGACCAGGTGGATATGCGGACCATGGTGCTGGTCGGCTCGTCCACCACCTGCACCTTTGCGCGTGCCGGCGGCGGGGAGTGGGTGTACACACCGCGCTGGTACGGCGGTAAACCCGCCTCCTGAAAACACCTCGGCGGTGGTCCGAAAGCTCCGAATGACTCAAGGATTTTCCTGTAGTCGTTCGGGGCTTTTTCTTTTTTTTACGACGAAACCATGAAGCCCTTCGTGCATGCCGCGCTATTGCTGGACGGCGCGCTTGGCCGAGCCGCGCCAAGGGATGTTTGTCGCCTGGAAAGCCCGTCGGTCAGTGGACTAGTGTGGTTACAAGCCCCGAGTCGGGGTGTACGTGGAGAATTGGAAATGGAGCGACATCACAGAAGGATCAACAGTACCAAAAGGCGCAAGTTGATTGCCGCCTACAAATTGCCGGGTGCGCCAGGCACGCACGCGGCTTTACCGCTGGACACCGAAGATGACTGCAATGCGGCGGTGGTCAACAACGGCGTGATTTCCTTTGCCGAGGGGTTGTCCGGGCTTAACCGCGAGTACATTCGCAAAAGCTACCTGTTGGCCAGCAGTTATGTGAGCGATGTATTGAAGGTTCATCGGGGCACCGAGGCCTGGTACGACGAATTTATCAAGGTCATGGTCAGCCTCGGCTGGTTGCCGTTGCGCAGCAGTTTTGAGCGAGTCTCACGCGTCGGCGAGGGGCTGACGGTGCAACTGGCGGCATTGAATATCATCGGCGCGATGCTCGCGTCGATGTCGTTGTCGGGGCCGCTGCTCAGCCTGCTGCCGAAACTGGCCGCGGATGCGCTGGAAGCCTTGAAGCAACAGCCGGCGTCATTCGATTTGTTCAAGCGCAACTGCAGCGTGCACCAGGGCGGTGACTTTGGCGTGGCGTCCTGCGCGCAAACCAATGGCGAAGTGATGATGGTGCTGGTGACCTACAGCAGCCATGGTGTGAGTAAACAGGTGGGTTTGCCGTTCCTTGAATGGGACAGCTCATCGTTCGAGGCCTTCAGCGGGCAGACCTGCCTGGTGCTGAATACCTCGGTGGTCAACGAGAAGACCCTTCAACTGATGCGTGACAGCGCGGGTGACAAGGTGCAGTCGGCCATTGCCAAATACCGGATCTAGGTCACCAGATAACCGCGCACCCCGGTAAAGATAATTTGCGCGGCCAGGGCACACACGAACAACCCCATCAACCGGCTGACAATCTGCAAGCCCTGGTCGCCGAGAATTCGTTCGATCCGATTGGACAGGTACAGCACCACGCCCACGGTAAGGCTGGCCAGGGCGATGCTGAGGATGGCGGTGAGCTTGTCGTCCCAGTGGGGCTGGCTTACCCCCATCACCAGCAGCGCGCCGATGGTGCCGGGGCCGACCGTCAGCGGGATGGTCAGCGGTACGATGGTCACGTCCTGCTGCACGTTATCGGTTTGCACTGCCGACTTGCCTTGGGCCATGCCCAGGGCGGAGATAAAAAGCACGCTGCCGGCGCCGATGCGAAAGGCATCCACGGTGATGCCGAACACACTGAAAATCACCCGGCCGAACAGGTACAGCAGCACGCTCGATACCAGCGTCGCCAGCGCGACTTTCCACGCCAGGCGCCGCCGCTCCTTGCTGGAATAACCACGGGTCAGGCTGATAAAGCAGGACAGCACAAAGAATGGGCTATAGAGCACCAGCATCTTCAGGTAAACGCTGAATAACACATGGAGCATGAGGGGCGGCTCGCGGCAGTAGAAGTGTGCAGAGTCTAACAGGCGACATGGAACAAATGTGGGAGGGGGCTTGCTCCCGATAGCGGTGTGACAGTCAGCTTATTTGTAACTGACCCACCGCCATCGGGAGCAAGCCCCCTCCCACATTTGATTGCGTTTCAAGTCAGGAGGGCGCGTGCTCTGGTCGCTGTTGGCGCTGCGCCACCCAGAATTCCACCAATTCACGCAACTGCGACAGCTCCACCGGCTTGGCCATATGCCCATCCATCCCGGCCTGGCGCGCACGCTCCTTGTGTTCCGAAAGAATGTGCGCGGTCAGCGCCACCACTGGCGTGCGTACGCGTTGGTGGCTGACTTCCCACGCGCGCAGTTGCTGGGTGGCGGAGAAACCATCGAGGATCGGCATTTCACAGTCCATCAATACCAGGTCATAACGCTGGGCTTTCATCGCCTCCAGCGCTTCTTCGCCGTTGCTGGCAGTGTCCGGGTTGAGGTTGAGCTTGCCCAGCATGCCGCGGATCACTTTGGTGGAGATGCTGTTGTCTTCGGCCACCAGGATGCGGAAGTCGCTGGGCACCGTAATCACTGCCGGGGCGGCTGGCGCGGGGCGAGGGTGGGTCACGCCTTTGCTGCGTTGGGCCAGTTCGTCGGCCAGGGTGGTCTTGAGCGTATAGCCGGCCACCGGTTTGGCCAGGATGCGTTTGATCCCGCAGTTGCGCGCGATGATCTTGCTCGGCGCGTTGCTGATGCCCGTGAGCATGATCAGCAGGATATCGTGGTTCAGGCTCGGGTCTTCCTTGATCTTCGCCGCCAGTTGCATGCCGGTCATGCCGGGCATGTTCTGGTCCAGGAGTACCACGTCGAAGTAATCGCGCAGGTGCGCCTTGGTACGCAGCAGGGCCAGGGCCTCCTTGCCGGAAGCCACGGCGCTGACGTTCAGGCCCCAGGCCGAGCATTGCTGCAACAGCACCTTGCGGCAGGTGTCGTTGTCGTCCACCACCAGTACGCGTGCGTCCTTGAGCGGGCCGTCGAGATCGGAGGTCGGATGCTCCAAGCGTTCCGGGTCCAGCGGCAGGGTCAGCCACAGCGTGCTGCCTTGGTGACTGCCGCTCTTGATACCGAACTCGCCGTTCATCAACAGGATCAACTGGCGGGCGATAACCAGGCCCAGGTGACCGCTCAAGCGTGTCGCCGAGAGGAAGTTCTTGCTGTGCAGTTCGCTGTGCAGCAGGGCGTCGCGTTCGGCGGCTTCCATCGGCACGCCGCTGTCTTGTACCGCGATGCGCAGGCGTGGCTGGGTGCTGCGTTCGTCGAGGGCCACGACGATCAGCACTTCGCCCTCGTCGGTTTTGTGCAGGGCGTTTTCCAGCAGGCTCAGCAACGCCTGGCGCAGGCGTGTCGGATCACCGCTGATCACGCGCGGCACCTGGGGCTGGATGAAACTGATCAGCTCGACATTCTGCTGCTCGGCCTTGGCGCGGAAGATGCTCAGGCAGTCGTCGATCAGCGCGTTGAGGTCGAACTGCACATCATCGAGTTCGATCTGTCCCGACTCGAGCTTGGAGATGTCGAGGATTTCGTTGATCAGCGTGAGCAACTCGTTGCCGGCGCTGTGGATGGTCTGCACATAGTCGCGTTGTTTCACCGACAACGGCGTGCCCAGCAGCAACTCAGTCATGCCCAGCACGCCGTTCATGGGGGTGCGGATTTCGTGGCTGATCTTCGCCAGGAATTCGGCCTTGGCGGCAATTTCGGCGTTGCTGGCGGCCAGGTCGCGGCTGAGGCTGAAGCGGGTTTCGACAATGGCGCGCTGGCGCTCGCCGAGGGCCAGGCTCATCAACAGGCCGCTGAGGCAGATAAACGTGAGCAGGGTCACGATCAGGCCTTGCGGCGCCACCAGCGTGAGGCCGAGCAGGGCGGGCAGAATGATCAGCGTGCCGATGTTGAACACCACCATGCCGGCCACGAACAGGCGCGCCGGGCGATAGCCTCTTTGCCAGTGATAGGCCGAGACAAACAGCATGCTCAGGCCGGCCAGCGCGACCAGGGCGTAGGTGATGATGTTCAGCGGCAGGGTGTTGACGAACAACAGCAGCAGGCCACACAGCACGATCAACAAGATGTCGGCCATCAACAGTTTGTTCAGCGGGTGTGGGCCCAGGGGCATGAAGAAACGATAGGCAAACATCAGCCCGCAGGGCGCGGTCAGCAGCAGCGCGAGGTAGGCGCCTGGGGTCTGGATCGCATGCCAGTTCGGCAGCCATGGCCCCACCACGTTGAGCAACAGCGCCAGGCTGAGCATCAACAGCACTTCGCAGGCTGCCAGCCACAGGCTGCTGCGCGAGCGGTGGTAGGCGAAGCGTGTGAGGTTATGCAGGATCAGCATCAGCAGCACGCCGAACAACAGGCCATAGAGCAGCGTCTGGTTCTGATTGGCGGCGGCCAGTACGGCGGGTTCCAGGGTGATGTAAGGGCGTAGCTCGTGCTCCGACACCAGGCGCAGGTACACCTCGAGCGGGCGCTGGCTCTGCGGCATCGGGAGCATGAAGTCACTGCTCGGCAGCGGGCGCTCGGCCTGGGGCTGGCGCGTGCCAGTAGTCTGCTGTTCCACCAGGGTATCGCCATCCAGCACATACAGGCTCAGGTGCGACAGGTCCGGCGCGAACACCCGCAGCACTTGTTCATGCTTGCCGGGTTGCAGCTTGAAGCGTACCCACAACGCACCGTCTGGCTGCGCGGCGGTAATCCGGTCCAGTTCGATGGGGCTGAATTGATTGGTGTAGCGGGCGGAGCGGATATCGCTCAGTTGCAGGTCGGCCTGTTCATCAAGCAATACTGCCCAACCACTGCCTTGCGCAGCGGCTTGAGCCGGGGCCAGGCAGAGCAAGGTCAGCAGGCTGACTGTAAAAGCTAAGGCGATCCTGAGCCAGCGCAAGGCGAAGTCCCTTCGTAGGTGAATGCACGGGTTAACTATGCGCGGGGGGCATGAGTACGGCAAGGGCCAGAGGCCCTTACCTACCCGAACGGATAGCTACTCAGTTGCTCTCGCCACGTTCACGGGCAATGGCGCGGTAACCGATGTCGGTGCGATAGAAGCAGCCTTTCCAGTCGATTTTCGCGGCCAGTTTGTACGCCTGTTGCTGCGCGGCGTCGACACTGGCGCCCATGGCGGTGGCGCACAGCACGCGGCCACCGGCGGTGACGACCTGGCCGTCCTTCAGCGCAGTGCCAGCATGGAACACCTTGCCTTCCAGCGCTGCCGCCGCCTCCAGGCCCTCGATCACATCGCCCTTGGCGTAATCGGCAGGGTAGCCACCGGCCGCCAGCACGATACCGACGCTCGGGCGTGGGTCCCACTGGGCTTCGACCTTGTCCAGGGCCTGGGCCAGCGCGGCTTCCACCAGCAGCACCAGGCTCGACTGCAGGCGCAGCATCACCGGTTGGGTTTCCGGGTCGCCAAAGCGGCAGTTGAACTCGATGACTTTCGGGTTACCGGCTTTGTCGATCATCAGGCCGGCGTAGAGGAAGCCGGTGTAGACGTTGCCTTCGTCGGCCATGCCGCGCACGGTCGGCCAGATCACCAGGTCCATGACGCGCTGGTGCACGTCGGCGGTGACCACCGGCGCCGGGGAGTAAGCCCCCATGCCGCCGGTGTTCGGGCCGCTGTCGCCGTTGCCGACGCGCTTGTGGTCCTGGCTGGTGGCCATTGGCAGTACGTTCTTGCCGTCGACCATCACGATGAAGCTGGCCTCTTCGCCGTCGAGGAATTCTTCGATTACCACGCGCGAACCGGCGTCACCAAAGGCGTTGCCGGCGAGCATGTCGCGCACGGCGTCCTCGGCTTCCTGCAGGGTCATGGCGACGATCACGCCTTTACCCGCAGCGAGGCCGTCGGCCTTGATCACGATCGGCGCGCCTTTTTCACGCAGGTAAGCCAGGGCCGGCTCGATCTCGGTGAAGTTCTGGTAGTCGGCAGTCGGGATCTTGTGGCGCGCCAGGAAATCCTTGGTGAAAGCTTTCGAACCTTCCAATTGAGCGGCGCCGGCGGTCGGCCCGAAGCAATCCAGGCCACGGCTGCGAAACAGGTCGACAACGCCGGCCACCAGCGGCACTTCCGGGCCGACGATGGTCAGGGAGACGTTTTTCTCGGCGAAATCTGCCAGTTGCTCAAGGGCCAGCACGTCGATAGCGACGTTCTCGCACTTGGCTTCAATGGCGGTACCGGCGTTACCCGGTGCAACGAAAACTTTCTGGACGCGTGGGTCTTGGGCAACTTTCCAGGCGAGGGCGTGTTCACGGCCACCGCTGCCAATGATCAAAACATTCATTTCAAAAAACCTCGTTTAGCATGATCGTTCCCACGCTCTGCGTGGGAATGCAACACGGGACGCTCCGCGTCCCAAAGCGTGACGCAGAGCGCCACAAGAGGCATTCCCACGCAGAGCGTGGGAACGATCGATCAGTGGCGGAAGTGGCGCATGCCAGTGAAGACCATGGCGATGCCAGCTTCGTCGGCAGCAGCGATGACTTCAGCATCGCGCATCGAACCGCCCGGTTGGATCACGGCGGTCACGCCGGCTTTCGCGGCGTTATCCAGACCATCACGGAACGGGAAGAACGCATCGGAAGCCATCACCGAGCCGGCAACCTGCAGGCCGGCGTGTTCGGCCTTGATCGCAGCGATACGTGCCGAGTTCACGCGGCTCATCTGGCCGGCGCCGACACCGATGGTCTGGCGATTCTTGGCGTAGACGATGGCGTTGGACTTAACGTACTTGGCGACTTTCCAGGCGAAGATCAGGTCGTTGATCTCCTGCTCGGTCGGCGCGCGTTTGGTCACGACTTTAAGGTCTTGGCTGCCGATCATGCCGATGTCGCGGCTCTGCACCAGCAAACCGCCGTTGACGCGCTTGTAGTCCCAGGCTGCGGCGCGTTCAGCCGACCATTCGCCGCAGGCCAGCAGGCGCACGTTGGCCTTGGCGGCGACGATGGCGCGGGCTTCTTCACTGACGGACGGGGCAATGATCACTTCGACGAACTGACGCTCGACGATGGCTTTTGCGGTGTCGGCATCCAGTTCACGGTTGAAGGCAATGATGCCGCCGAACGCCGATTCGGTGTCGGTGGCGTAGGCCAGTTCGTACGCTTGTCGGATCCCGCCTTCAGCGTCCGGGCTCACGGCCACGCCGCACGGGTTGGCGTGCTTGACGATCACGCAGGCCGGCTTGACGAAGCTCTTCACGCACTCCAGCGCAGCGTCGGTGTCGGCCACGTTGTTGTAGGACAGTTCTTTGCCTTGCAACTGGGTCGCGGTGGCGATGCCCACTTCGGCCGGCTTGGCTTCCACGTAGAACGCCGCGCTCTGGTGCGGGTTCTCGCCGTAGCGCATTTCCTGGGCCTTGATGAACTGGCTGTTGAAGGTGCGTGGGAACTGGCTGCGGCCTTCGGTGCTCAGGACGTCGGCGGCCTGGTTCACGGTGCCCATGTAGTTGGCGATCATGCCGTCGTAGGCGGCGGTGTGTTCGAACGCCTTGAGCATCAGGTCGAAACGCTGGGCGTAGGTCAGGCCACCGGCTTTGAGGCTGTCGAGCACTTGGGTGTAGTCGCTGGCGTTGACCACGATGGCCACGTCTTTGTGGTTCTTGGCGGCCGAGCGAACCATGGTCGGGCCGCCGATATCGATGTTTTCGATGGCGGTCGGCAGGTCGCAGCCTGGCTTGTTGATGGTGGCTTCGAACGGGTAGAGGTTAACCGCCACCAGGTCGATCGGCTTGATGCCGTGCTCGTTCATGATGGCGTCGTCGATACCGCGACGACCCAAGATGCCGCCGTGGATTTTCGGGTGCAGAGTCTTGACCCGACCGTCCATCATTTCCGCGAAACCGGTGTAGTCCGCGACTTCTACTGCGGCCACGCCGTTGTCCTGCAGCAGTTTGAAGGTCCCGCCCGTGGAGAGGATTTCCACGCCAAGGAGCTGCAAGCTCCGGGCAAATTCGAGGATCCCGGTCTTGTCGGAAACACTGATCAAGGCGCGGCGGATCGGCAGGCGGGTAGTCTGGTCGGTCATCTCAATTTCCATCAAAAGCAAAGGAGTCAGCAAAAAAGGCGACCGTTTTTACGCGGGCGCCTTTCTGGTTTGATTGAATGCTTACAGCAAATCGTATTGCTTGAGCTTTTTGCGCAACGTGCCCCGGTTGAGGCCCAGCAGCTCACTGGCTTTGGTCTGGTTGCCCTTGACGTAGTTCATCACGCTTTCGAGCAGGGGCGCCTCGACTTCGGAGAGCACCAGGTTGTACACGTCCGTGACGGAAGCGCCTTCGAGGTGGGCGAAATAATTGTGCAGCGCCTTCTCGACACTCCCGCGAAGGGTCTGGCCTTCTTCGCTCGGCGTGTTGAGGTGCTGTTTCAAATTGACGTTGTCGCTCACGGGTGCTGTTCCACTCACTAAAGTCTCGGTCATCATCGTCATGCGGCCACCCCTTCTCCATCCCCTGTTCCCAGGCTCTTGTCACGTTCGGCGAAGAACTCACGAACGGTGGCGACCTGTGCCTGCGTTTCATCCAAACGGTTGAACTGAGCGCGAAATTCCCTGGCGCCCGGCAAGGTGGCGAGGTACCAGCCGACATGCTTGCGAGCAATGCGTACGCCCATCACATCCCCATAGAAGGTGTGCAGGGCGGCCAGATGCTCTAGCAGAATACGTTCCACCTCGGTCAGTCCCGGTGCCGGCAACACATCGCCGGTACGCAGGAAATGCTCGATCTCACGGAAAATCCATGGCCGCCCCTGGGCGGCCCGACCGATCAACAAGCCGTCGGCACCGGTTGCGTGCAGAACGCGCCGGGCTTTCTCGGCTGAATCGATATCTCCATTGGCAAACACCGGCATCGACACCGCCTGCTTGATCGCGGCGATGGTGTCGTACTCGGCTTCCCCGGTGTAAAGGTCGGCGCGGGTGCGGCCATGCACCGCCAGCGCTGCAATACCTGCCTGTTCGGCGATCTTCGCCACCGTCAGGCCATTCTTGTTGTCCCGGTCCCAGCCGGTGCGAATCTTCAGGGTCACCGGCACATCGACTGCGGCGACAACGGCCTGCAGGATCTCGGCAACCAACTGCTCATCTTTCAACAGGGCGGAACCTGCGGCCTTGTTGCAGACCTTCTTGGCCGGGCAGCCCATGTTGATATCAATGATCTGCGCACCCAGCTCCACATTGGCCCGAGCCGCATCCGCCAGCATCTGCGCATCACCCCCGGCGATCTGCACCGAGCGTGGCTCGGGATCACCTTCGTGGATCATGCGCATCCGCGACTTGCGGGTGTTCCACAAACTCATGTCGCTGGTGACCATTTCAGAGACTACTAGACCCGCGCCCAAACGTTTGCAGAGCTGACGAAAGGGCTGGTCCGTGACGCCCGCCATTGGGGCGAGGATCAAGCCGTTGTGCAATGTATATGGGCCGATGCGTACCGCCGACATAGGACTTCCCTGTTGTGGGGCCGGATCATTAGAGTTCGAAAAAGGGTTGGCATGATACCCGCTCTCGATGACTGGATAAAGGCTGAATTGGATAAAATCTGAACAGTTATTTTTTTATCGCCAGCGGTTTGGTTGACGTCGGCGCAGTCAATAAACCGCCGTCAAACCTCGGTGCTGGCGCAGCTTCACTCGGGCGAATGGAAGCTCAGGCTGTAGTTCACCGCTTTGCTGCCGGGGTCAAGGATGTCCAGGGAGATGTGGATCGGTGTCTGCGACGGCATTTCACTGACCCCGGCCAACTCGCCGCTGAGGTACTCGGCGGGCTTGAAGCGCCGACTGGCGATCAGGCCGCCGTTCAAGTCGGCAAAGCGCAGCTCCAGCTGCGGAAAGGGCTGGGAGAAAGTCGCGCGGTTGTAGATGATCGCATCCACCACCAGCGCCCCAGCGAACTCCGGATGGCTGCGCACCACTAGGTTGCTGCTCTTGATGTGGGCGATGTCGACCCGTGATGGCACGGTGCAGCCCAATTTCGGGCACAGTTGCTGGAACCATGGACGGTAGGCGTCCTGACGGGCCAGTTCGTCGAATTGATAGGCGATGTACTGGCCCGCCAGGCCCGCGGCAGCGAGCAGTACCAGCACGATCCAGGTCAGGCGGCGGCCCAGGCCTGACGGACGCTTCTGCGCATACAGGTGCAGCGGGTCGTCCTCCAGGTCCTGGAACACCTCGTCGACATTGGCCTCGGCACGTGCGCGCTTGCGCCGGGCGTGGGGGCGGTCGTCGGTGGCTTGCGCCGCTGGCGTCAGGGGCGTGAAGGGTGGATCGGGATCGTCGTCCGGGGTCGAGCGCAGTGGCGGTTCGTCGTCGAGATCGTCGCGGTGAAACGACAGGGACGGCTCGGTGCGCTCGCTCGGCTCCGGCTCGGCTTCGGCGGGCAGGACGCGCTCTTGCGGCGGCTCGCTGAACAGGCTGGCGGCCCACTTTTCTTCCTCGGCCTTGACTGTATTGCGGCTGGCGCTGAGAGCATCTTCCTTGTGCCGACGCTCGGCACCGGGCTGGCGGCGGTCCGCGCCGACGGGCTGGGTGTGCTGAATTTCGCGGCGCTCGAGCTTGGCCAGTTCCTCGTCCAGGTCCAGGTTGTCCAGGTCCAGCTCTTGGGCTGTCCACTGTTTCTGGCTGATTGCGCGCGGCGCCTCAGGCGTGGGTTCATCAGCGCCGGACTGTTCAGGTTGCGCTGCCGGCACCGAGGCTCGCTGCTCCAGCAACTGGCGCGCGGCGTTGAACACCTGCAGGCAGGAGCCGCAGCGCACCACGCCACGGGCCACGCTCAATTGAGCGTGGTTGACGCGAAAGCGTGCTTGGCAATGCGGGCACTGGGTGACGAAACTGTCGCTCATGCGGCCATCCGATTCAGACAAGCGCTCATTCTAGCGCCGACGACCGCTGATGCGTACCCAGCCGTCACGGTTGGCGATGGGGTCCAGCTCGAAATCCCTGGCGTAGGCGGCGGCGACCTCTTCACCTTGCTCGGCGAGAATGCCCGACAGTGCCAGGCGCCCGCCTGGCTTGACCAGGTTCGACAACTGCGGCGCCAGCGACACCAACGGCCCGGCGAGGATGTTGGCGACCAGCACATCGGCCTGTACCTGGGGCAGGTCCTCAGGCAGATAGAGTGGGAATTTGCCTTCAGGAATGTGGTTGCGCCCGGCGTTATCGCGGGAAGCTTCCAGGGCCTGCACGTCGATATCGGTGCCCACGGCCTGCTCGGCGCCCAGCAGCAGCGCGGCAATGGCCAGGATTCCCGAGCCGCAGCCGAAGTCGAGCACGTTGCAGTCGCTCAGGTCCTGGCCGTCCAGCCATTCCAGGCACAGCGCGGTGGTGGGGTGAGTGCCGGTGCCGAACGCCAGGCCCGGGTCCAGCAGCAGGTTGACGGCATCCGGCTCGGGGGCGGCGTGCCAGCTGGGTACGATCCACAGGCGCTGGCCGAAACGCATGGGCTGGAAATTGTCCATCCAACTGCGTTCCCAATCCTGGTCTTCGATCACTTCGCTGTGATGCTCCGGCAGCGGGGCGCCGGTGAGCAACTCCAGATGGGCCAGCACGCTGGCGGCCTCGGTGCCGTCTTCGAACAGGGCCAGCAAGTGGGTGTGGGACCACAGCGGGGTGGTGTTGAGTTCCGGTTCGAAGATCGGCTGGTCTTCAGCGTCCATGAAGGTCACCGACACAGCGCCGACTTCGAGGAAAGCGTCTTCGTAGGTTTCGGCTTGTTCTGGGCTGATGGCGAGACGGACTTGCAGCCAAGGCATGGCGGGCACCTTTGAAAAAATGAGTGTGCAGCGGGATGGGGCTGCGAAAGCGCGCAAGTTTACGCGAGCGGCGTGCAGAAGACGACATTACTGACTGAACGCCGACCAAATGTGGGAGGGGGCTTGCCCCCGATAGCCATAGGTATCTACACAACTTTGGCGTGGCCCTGAACCTGTGACGGCTCAGCAGCCGAAGCCTCTCTAACTGCCGCCCCGCGCTCCAAATGTGGGAGGGGGCTTGCCCCCGATGGCGGCCTGACAGACGACCGGGATGTTGGATCAGAGCGAGTACATATCCGTTGCTGCGGTAACGGCTGCTATGGGTTCCGCCCTTACGGCGTCTCACTTTTGAAAAGCGCAAAAGTAAGCAAAACGCTCTTGCCCCACCACTCGGCACCTCGCTTAGGCTCGGTGTGCCCGTAATCCGACAGTGATTTGGGGGGCCGCCGCCACGCGCCATCCATGGCGCGGGGCGGCTAAACCGGCATCCCTGCCGGTTTACCCCCCAAATCACTGTCGAATTCCGGCCAGCGTGGTTTAACGGGGCGCCTAGATCAAGAGCAAGATCAAGAGCGGCTCGCTTCGCATCGTGGTTACCTATGCTGCTACAAAGTTGTGTAGATACCTATGCCCCGATAGCGGTGTGTCAGTCTCAACATCTGTAACTGAGCCACCGCCATCGGGAGCAAGCCCCCTCCCACATTTGAACTGTGTACATCCTGGAAATCGGAGTTCCAGAAACAACAAAGCCGCCCGAAGGCGGCTAGGTTGGGTGGAGCACTTACTGGTTGGCCAGCTTGTGTTCCAGGTAGTGAATGTTCACGCCACCTTCGCAGAAGCCTTCATCACGCACCAGGTCCCGATGCAGCGGGATGTTGGTCTTGATGCCGTCGACCACGATTTCGTCCAGGGCGTTGCGCATGCGGGCCATGGCCTCGTCGCGAGTCGCGCCCCAGGTGATCAGCTTGCCGATCAGCGAGTCGTAGTTGGACGGAACCTTGTAGCCGCTGTACAGGTGCGAATCTACGCGTACGCCGTTGCCGCCGGGCGCGTGGAAATGCTTGACCAGGCCTGGGCTCGGCATAAAGGTTTGCGGGTCTTCGGCGTTGATCCGGCATTCCAGCGAGTGGCCATGGATCTTCACGTCGTCCTGGGTGAAGGACAGCACGTTGCCGGCGGCGATGCTGAGCATCTCCTTGACGATGTCGATACCGGTGACCATCTCCGACACCGGGTGCTCTACCTGCACGCGAGTGTTCATCTCGATGAAGTAGAAACGGCCGTTCTCGTAGAGGAACTCGAAAGTACCGGCGCCACGGTAGTTGATGTCGATGCACGCCTTGACGCAGCGCGCCAGGACTTCCTGGCGGGCTTTCTCGTCCAGGCCCGGTGCCGGTGCTTCTTCCAGCACCTTCTGGTGACGACGTTGCAGCGAGCAATCGCGGTCGCCCAGGTGGATCGCGTGGCCCTGGCCGTCGGACAGTACCTGCACTTCCACGTGACGTGGGTTGGTCAGGTACTTCTCCAGGTAGACCATCGGGTTGCCGAACCAAGCAGCCGCTTCGGAGCGGGTCTGCTTGGCGGCTTCGATCAGTTCTTCTTCCTTGTGCACCACGCGCATGCCGCGACCACCACCGCCACCGGCGGCCTTGATGATCACCGGGTAGCCGACTTCACGACCGATGCGCAGAGCGGTTTCCTCGTCTTCCGGCAGCGGGCCGTCGGAGCCGGGAACGGTAGGCACGCCGGCCGCGATCATGGCGTCCTTGGCCGAGACCTTGTCGCCCATCAGGCGAATGGTTTCGGCTTTCGGGCCGATGAAGGCAAACCCGGATTTTTCCACCTGTTCGGCGAAATCGGCGTTTTCCGCGAGGAAGCCGTAGCCTGGGTGAATGCCATCGGCGCCGGTCACTTCGGCGGCAGCGATGATGTTCGAGACTTTCAGGTACGAGTTGGTCGCCAGGGGCGGGCCGATGCAGATGCTCTCGTCCGCCAGTTTAACGTGCATCAATTCGGTATCGGCCGTCGAGTAAACAGCGACGGTCTTGATGCCCTCTTCCTTACAGGCGCGCAGGATACGCAGCGCGATCTCGCCGCGGTTGGCGATCAGGACTTTTTGCAGTTTCTTCGCAGGTTTCAACATCGAAGGCGCTCCGCGGTTCAAACGATGGTGAACAGCGGCTGGTCGTACTCAACCGGCTGACCGTTTTCTACCAGGATGGATTCGATGACGCCGGCTTTTTCAGCCGTGATGTGGTTCATCATCTTCATCGCTTCAACGATGCAGATGGTGTCGCCCACTTTCACGGTCTTGCCCACTTCAACGAAGGCTGGCGAGGTCGGTGCCGGGGTGCGGTAGAAAGTACCGACCATTGGCGACTTGACGACGAAACCGTTCAGCGCAGGGGCTGCTGGCGCCGCAGGCGCGGCGGCGGCTGGAGCGGCTGCAGGTGCGGCAGCGGCGGGAGCCGGTGCTTGCATCTGTGGCGCGTAGAACTGTTGAGCCGGGGTCTTGCTGTGACGGCTGATCCGTACGGACTCTTCGCCTTCCTTGATTTCCAGCTCGTCGATACCGGATTCTTCCAGCAGTTCGATCAGTTTCTTAACTTTACGGATATCCATGAATCATCAACTCCCAAGGGTCGGTCAGGGGCGTTTAGCCTGTTCTTCAACGTGTTCCAGGGCGGCCTCCAGGGCCAGTCGGTAACCGCTGGCGCCAAGGCCGCAGATCACTCCTACCGCTACATCGGAGAAGTAAGAGTGATGGCGGAAAGCTTCGCGTTTGTGCACGTTCGATAAATGCACTTCGATGAATGGGATGCTCACCGCCAGCAGCGCGTCACGTAATGCAACGCTTGTGTGCGTAAAAGCGGCGGGATTGATCAGAATGAAATCCACGCCTTCGCCACGCGCGGCATGGATGCGATCAATCAATTCATACTCGGCATTGCTTTGCAGGTAGAGCAAATGGTGGCCGGCGACACGGGCCCGCTGTTCCAGATCGAGGTTGATCTGATCCAGGGTCGCTGCCCCGTAGACGCCCGGTTCACGGGTGCCGAGCAGGTTCAGGTTGGGTCCGTGAAGAACCAGTAAGGTCGCCATCGGCTGTTCCTTGTTATTGGTGGGGTATGGCAGAACCCGGCGACTATGCCGCAAAGCCTTTGTGACTGTCCAGTTCTATGCAGTAGCCAGCACGATTAGCGAGGATTGCGCGAAATTTGTGACTGTGGCTCAGGATCTGGTCATTGGCAATGCAATCGAGAGCATGTGGGAGATCAATGTGGGAGGGGGCTTGCCCCCGATAGCAGTGTGTCAGTCTCTACATCTGTAACTGAGCTACCGCAATCGGGGGCAAGCCCCCTCCCACATTTGATCTTCATAGGGCGCGGGATCGGGTCAGACCCGAAAGGCTTTTACAGCCGTATTGAGCTGCCCACCCAGCACCAGCAGATGCTCGCCCTGGCTGCGTCCCTGGCCGATACGCCGCAGGTTGTCTTCACCCAGTTGGTGAATTCTTTCGCTGTTGTCGCGAATCTCACTCACGGCCCCGCTTTGTTGCGCCGTCACGTCAGCGATGCGCACGGCGGTCGCGGAGATGGTCTGGATCGCCCCGACGATTTCATCCAGCGCGCCATCGGCGGCCTGGGCTTGCTCGGCGGTGGCTTCGGCGTGTTCGACCTGGGCACGCATGCCTTGCACCGATTGGTGGGCGGCGGTTTGCAGGCCGGCGATCAGGCCCTGGATTTCGGCGGTGGCGCCGGCGGTACGTTGGGCCAGGGAGCGCACTTCATCGGCAACCACGGCAAAACCGCGCCCGGCCTCACCGGCGCGGGCCGCTTCGATCGCTGCGTTGAGCGCCAGCAGGTTGGTCTGCTCGGCGATCGAGCGGATCACCGTGAGTACGCCGCCGATGGTCGCGGACTCTGCGGCGAGTTTCTCGATCATTTGCGCATTTTGCTGCACTTCACCCACCAGGGCATGCAACCCGGCCAGGCTCAGGCCGATCACCCGCTGGCCTTGTTCCACTGCGACGCCGGCACTGCGACTCGCACCCGCAGCCTGGCTGGCATCACCCGCCACTTGCTGGATGGTCGCCTCCAGTTCGCCCAGGGAGTCACGAATCTGCGCGGTGTCCCCGGCCTGGCGTTCGGCGCCGTCGTGCAAACCGCTGCTCAGTTCGGCCAGGGTGCGGCTGCTGCCTGCGACTTCTTCGGCATTGCCGCGGATCGTGCCGACGAGGTCCACCAGATAAGCGCGCAGGCGGTTCAGCGAGGCTTCGATGTCGTGCAGTTCGCGATTGGTCCTGCCCAAGGCGATCGGCTGGCTGAAGTTGCCTTCGGCCCAGGTGGACAGCGCCGGGGCGAGGTGGGTCAGCACCCGCGCCAGGCGGCGTTGCAGGGTATCGATCAACAGTGCGATAAGCAGGATCAGGCCAATCATCAGCCCCTGCATCAGGCGCACTTCGCCCTGGATGTTGGCGTGCTGTGCGCGCACCACCGGCTCCAGGCCGGCGATGGCTTGTCGCACGCGGGTGATCTTGATATGTGTAGCGGCGGCGAGGTCGGTGCGTTGCTGGATCTGTTCGCGGGTGCGCTTGAGTTCGGCGGGGTAGCGAGTCAACAGGCTGTTGAGTTCACGCTTGAGGTCGACGCCGGTGTCCTGGGCTTCGGTTTTTTCAGCGTTTTCCAGGCCCATCAACGCGGAAAAATCGTCGCTGCTGGATTCGGCGCTGGCCTTCACCCCGAGCAAAGGCAGCTGGGCCAACAGGTCGGCCTGGGTACGAATGTTGGCGATTTCACGCTCGACATCATCGGCCAATTCGGCGCGACCGCTGCTCACCAGTTTGTCCCGGGCCAGGGACAGCTTGCCCAAGTGTTGCGAGGCGGCCAGCAGTGGCGGCAGATAGCGCGCCGCGTCCGGGGCATTCACGGCGCTGGCGTACTGGCTCAGTTGCTCCAGGTTCGCCCCCAGCTCGCGTTCGGCCTGCAATAACAGCGCTTGCGGGTCGCCGGCCAGTTTGCCGGCGGCGAGCAGGTCGGTTTTGCTGAAGGTGTCTAGCTCCGTGAGGCTGGGCCGCAGGTTCTGCGCCAACTCGGGCGGCAATGAATCGAGCTGCTGCAGCAGGCTTTCCAGGCTCTGGCCGGCGCTGCTCAAGCGCAGGGCATCGCCGCTGGCCAGGTAGTCGTCGATATTGCGTGCGGCCTGGTTCTCAAAGGCCTGGGACAGCCCCAGATAGCGCTCCATCAACAGGTACGGGCGCTCCAGCGCCCGTTGCGACCACCACAGCGTCGCTCCGAGTGCCAGGCACACGGCCACCAACAAAAGGGTATTGAGATTGGTCAGCAGCTTCAGGCGCATGCGTGGTTTCAACCGACAGCAAAAGATAAGTGCCTGAAGTTATTGCGTTTACATTACAAAGTTATGACCGAATCAGTGGATTCCGGTGAAAAGATGGCACTTTGCTTTGATGTGCGAGCGGCTTGCACGCGGTTACGTCCGGCATGCTTGGCGCGGTACAGCGCCTCATCGGCCTGGGCGGCCATCGTCAGGCTGTCGGAACCGTCGCACAGCTCCACCAGTCCGGCGCTGAAGGTGCACCATAAATCCTGGGGTTGGGCCGGGTAATGGATTTCCGCAAAACGCCCACGAATCTCGTCCAGCACTTTGCAGGCCGATTCGAGGTCGGTGTCGGGCATCACAATGGCGAATTCCTCACCGCCATAGCGGCCGATATAGTCGCTTTTGCGCAAACGCTGCTTGAGAAACAACGCCAGGCTTTTGATCACGCGGTCGCCCATGGGGTGACCGTGGCTGTCATTGACCCGCTTGAAGTGGTCGATATCGAGCATGGCAAAGCTCAGCGGCTTGTTCTCGCGGCGGGCGCGGAAGCTGCAGTCTTCGAGCAGTTGCAGGATATGCGTGTGGTTGTACAGCCCGGTCAGGCTGTCGCGCACCATCCGCGCTTTCAAATTGCGCGCACGCGCCGCACGGTTGCGCACGGTGGTGATCAGATGGCGCGGCTTGATCGGCTTGGTCAGGAAATCGTCACCGCCTTCGCTCATCGCATCCAGCTGTTTGTCCAGGTCGTCTTCGGCCGACAGGTAGATGATCGGTACGCTGACATAACGGTCGTTGTGACGAATCACCTTGGCCAGCTCGGTGCCGGTGCAGGCGGGCATGTACATGTCGAGGATGATCAGGTCGGGCTGGAAGTCGGCCAGTTCGGCCATGGCCCGGATCGGCTCGATCAACGTGCGGGTGACGATGCCGGCGCTGTTGAGCAGGCGCTCGGTATGCAATGCCTGGGCGCGGGAGTCGTCAATGATCAGCACTTTATACGGCTCATATTGAGCCACGCAGGTCAGCACTTCGATCTTTTCCAGCAGGCTCGAGGCCTCCAGCGTGCCGGTCAGGAATTCTTCACCGCCGGCGCGCACGGCGGCCAGGCGGGTCGGGGTGTCGGTTTCATGCAGGCTGAAAAACAGCAGCGGCAGCTTTTGCTCCAGGCCTTCCTGGGCTTCGGCAGCCAGTTTAAGGCCCAGGCCGGTGCCGCAGAAATCCACGTCCATCACGATGGCCGACGGCAGGCGCTCGGCCATGGCGGCGCGAAAGGCTGCGACGCTGTCCAGGGACTGGGCGCTCATGCCGAAGAATTCCAACTGCTTGGCCAGGCGCTCGGCGCGGTTGTGGTCGGCCAGCATCACGTAGATCGGCTTGCGCATCGGCGGCAGCAGGGTTTGTTCCAGCTGATCGCCCTGGCGCAGCCCGGTGCGCGACAAGCGCTGCATCAAGCGATTGAGCTCGGTGATCAATTGGCTGCTCAGGCGCCCGCGGTTTTCATCCACCGCCCTGAGGGACTCGCCAATGTGCTGGGCCAGTTGGCGGTGTTCGGGCTGTTCGAAACGCTCGGCAAAGCGCTGCAGGCGCAGATTGGCTTCATTGAGCTCGGAGAAATCCGCGTTGGACCATTCGCTACGCTGCAGGCGCTGCCAGATCTCAAGGATTTGACGTGCCTGATGAATTACCCGCTGGGCAAAGTGCTGCTTGAGACGCTCGCGGCTGGGGTCTTCTGACTCGGTCATATCCTGACTACTGTGCGGGTGCATGCTGAGGTCGACTGATGGCTCTATGCTAGCATCTCTTTTCTGCTGCATGAGTGTCATACGTCAATTAAGTAGGTGTCTGCGGTATTCATTTTTTGACCTCGTGGTCGCGCTGTGTAAAAAGCGTGCATCCTTTATAGTCCAACCTTCGGTATGCGCCAATTTGGTTTAAAAGCCCGCACCGATGGGCACGATGGGGTAGGGTTGTGGTCGGAATGTTTGACCGCACCCGGACAATTGATGTGCATGAACTCAAGTGATTGAAAGGATATCGCCATGCTGGACTGGAAAAACCGCGAAGGCAGTGCCAAAGGCCCCGCCCCTGAGCCCAAGTCGGCCAACCGCAGCTACGTTCGCAACCTGCTGATGAGCCGCGCCTTGCTCAGCGTGATCTGCTTGTACTTGCTGGTCGCCGGTGGCCTGGGTTGGTATTGGAGTCAGGAACCGGCGTTGTTCCCGGTCCAGCAAAACGCCCAGCTGGCCGCCGAGAAGGAAGGCAAGCAGATGGTGATCGGCTACACCACCGTCGAAACCCTGAAAACCGTGGTCGGCACCTTGCTGAACAAGCCCGGTGGCTACATTTCCAACGACCGTTTCCCGCCAGGCCTGTGGATGGACAACATGCCCAGCTGGGAGTACGGCGTGCTGGTGCAGGTGCGTGACCTGACCCGTGCCTTGCGCAAAGACTTCGCCCGTTCCCAGTCGCAGTCGGCTGAAGACGCTGACCTGGCCAAGGCCGAGCCGCGTTTCAACTTCGACAACAAGAGCTGGGTGCTGCCGTCCAGCGAGTCGGAATACCAGGAAGGCATCAACTCCCTGAACCGCTACGAAGCACGCCTGTCCGACCCGAACCAGAAGGGCGCGCTGTTCTATTCCCGCGCCGACAACCTGAACAACTGGCTGGGCGATGTCGCCACCCGCCTGGGTTCGCTGTCGCAACGCCTGTCGGCCAGCGTGGGCCGGGTCAAGCTGAACACCGCGTTGAAAACCGAAGCGCTGGCGCCGGGCGAAGTGCCGCAGGTCGATGAGGAAGTGGTGGAAACCCCCTGGATGCAGATCGACAACGTGTTCTACGAGGCCCGTGGCCAGGCGTGGGCACTGTCCCACCTGCTGCGCGCCATCGAAGTCGATTTTGCCGACGTGCTGGCCAAGAAAAACGCCACCGTCAGCGTGCGCCAGATCATTCGTGAGCTTGAGGCCTCGCAGGAACCGG
The DNA here is from genome assembly GCF_003852355.1 of Pseudomonas sp. R2-7-07. Lineage (NCBI taxonomy): Bacteria > Pseudomonadati > Pseudomonadota > Gammaproteobacteria > Pseudomonadales > Pseudomonadaceae > Pseudomonas > Pseudomonas sp. R2-7-07. Next base: position 755,654 of record NZ_CP027759.1, read on the forward strand.
TGTGGAGTCCGATGATTCTCAATGGCAGTGGTTTCGGCGTACTGGCGAACCATTCGCTGGTAATGGCCAACTACATTTCCCGGGCCAACGCTGCAGTGATCGACTTGCGTCAGCTCCTCAACCAGGGTTGATGATGGACGCTACTCAAAGGGAGGCCGCCCACCGGGTAGCCTCCGATGCTGAACTGATCTGCTGGGTCGACGAGCAGGACAACCTGCTCGGCCACCTGGTCAGGTCCGACCTACGCCGGCGTGGCTTGATCGGCCGTTGCACCTTCATATTCCTGTTCAATGCCAAGGGTGAGTTGTGCGTGCATCGGCGCACCCTGAGCAAAGCACTGTACCCGGGGTTCTGGGACACGGCTGCGGGCGGGATGGTCGCGGCAGGGGAAACCTATGCCGATTCGGCGGCCCGTGAGCTTGCAGAAGAACTCGGCGTCAGCGGCGTGGAGTTGACCGAACATGACCATTTCTATTTCGAAGACGGCGACAGCAGGCTTTGGTGCACCTCCTACTCTGCGGTATGGGACGGGCCACTGTGCCTGCAGCCCGAAGAAGTCATGGAAGCGCGCTTCCTGCCGATTGAAACGGTGTTGAGCGAGGCGAAACACAAGTCTTACTGCCCGGACGCTCAAGAGGGCCTGCGGCGCTATCTGGCGTTGCGTCGCTAAAGTTGCATGAAATGGCGCCATTTGGCCCTTAGCAACTTGGCTTTTTGCCGTTACACTGCGCCACTTTTCATCCCCTAGAGGATTGCCGGTGGCCAAGAAAGCCGCATCCTTCGCCGCCCTGGGTGGCCTGGTATTTTCCACCGACGCAGGTCGACACTGCCCGGACTGTCGTCAGCCCGTGGACTCGTGCACCTGCAAACACACCCTGATTCCCGAAGGCGACGGCATTGCCCGCGTACGCCGCGAGAGCAAAGGCCGTGGCGGCAAGACGGTGACCACCATCACCGGCGTGCCGCTGGCCGAAGAGGCGCTCAAGGAGCTTGCCACCGCGCTGAAAAAGCGCTGCGGCACCGGTGGCGCGTTGAAAGACGGGGTCATCGAAATCCAGGGCGATCACGTCGAACTGCTGTTGGCCGAGTTGATCAAGCTCGGTTACAAGGCCAAGAAGTCCGGCGGCTGAAAGCCTCTTCCCAACCTGTGTCTAAACTCTGTCCTGCAAGCGAGGTCTACCTCCCTCACAGGCAAATCGTCATTTTCATTCTTTAGACTGCGCCAGCCTCCGCTTGAGGTGGCGCCTTCGCCTTCATTTATAGGGGACTTCGATGTCCGTACGACGCACACGCAAAGACGATGGCAGCCAATGGACAGTTGCGGACAGCCGTAGCGTTTATGGGATTCGCCATTGGGGGGCCGGTTATTTCGCGATCAATGAAGCCGGTCGCGTAGAAGTCCGTCCGAACGGTCCGAACAGCACGCCCGTCGATCTGTACGAGCAAGTCGACGCGTTGCGCAAAAGCGGCCTGTCGTTGCCGCTGCTGGTGCGCTTCCCCGATATCCTGCAAGACCGTGTCCGCCAGCTCACCGGTGCCTTCGATTCGAACATCGAGCGCCTGGAATACCAGAGCCAATACACCGCGCTGTACCCGATCAAGGTGAACCAGCAGGAAGCGGTGATCGAGAACATCATCGCCACCCAGAACGTCTCCATCGGCCTGGAAGCCGGCTCCAAGCCTGAGCTGCTGGCCGTATTGGCCCTGGCGCCGAAGGGCGGCACCATCGTCTGCAACGGTTACAAGGACCGTGAGTTCATCCGCCTCGCGCTGATGGGCCAGAAGCTCGGCCACAACGTGTTTATCGTGATCGAGAAAGAATCCGAAGTGGGGCTGGTGATCGAAGAGGCTGCCAGCCTCAAGGTCAAGCCCCAGGTCGGCTTGCGTGTGCGCCTGTCGTCGCTGGCCTCGAGCAAGTGGGCTGATACCGGCGGTGAAAAGTCCAAGTTCGGGTTGTCGGCGGCGCAACTGCTGTCGGTGGTCGAGCGTTTCCGCGCGGCGGGCCTCGACCAGGGCATCCGCCTGCTGCACTTTCACATGGGCTCGCAGATCGCCAACCTGGCCGACTACCAGCACGGCTTCAAGGAAGCCATTCGTTACTACGGCGAGCTGCGCAACCTCGGCCTGCCGGTGGACCACATCGACGTCGGCGGCGGACTGGGCGTGGACTACGACGGTACCCACTCGCGTAACGCCAGCTCGATCAACTACGACATGGACGACTACGCCGGCGTGGTGGTGGGCATGCTCAAGGAATTCTGCGACGCGCAGAGCCTGCCGCACCCGCACATCTTCTCCGAAAGCGGCCGTTCCCTGACCGCCCACCACGCCATGCTGGTGGTGCAGGTGACCGACGTCGAGAAACACAACGACGAAATCCCGACTATCGAAAACAAGGAAAGCCTGCCCGAAACCGTGCAATGGCTGGTGGACCTGCTCGGCCCGACCGATATCGAGATGGTCACCGAAACCTACTGGCGCGCCACCCACTACATGAGCGACGTGGCTACCCAGTATGCCGACGGCAAACTGACCCTGGCCGAGAAAGCCCTGGCCGAACAGTGCTACTTCGCCGTGTGCCGCCGCCTGCACAATTCGTTGAAAGCCCGCCAGCGCTCGCACCGCCAGGTGCTGGACGAACTCAACGACAAGTTGGCCGACAAGTACATCTGCAACTTCTCGGTGTTCCAGAGCCTGCCGGACACCTGGGCCATCGGCCAGGTGCTGCCGATCCTGCCGCTGCATCGCCTCGACGAAGAGCCGCTGCGCCGCGCCGTGCTGCAAGACCTGACCTGCGACTCCGACGGCAAGATCAAGCAGTACGTCGACGAGCAGAGCATCGAGACCAGCCTGCCGGTACATGCCCTGAACGAGGGCGAAGACTACCTGCTGGGTATTTTCCTGGTGGGGGCTTACCAGGAAATCCTCGGTGACATGCACAACCTGTTCGGCGACACCGACTCGGTGAACATCTACCAGCGTGAAGACGGTTCGGTGTACAGCGCCGGTATCGAGACCCACGACACCATCGAAGACATGCTGCGCTATGTGCACTTGTCGCCGGAAGAGTTGATGACGCATTACCGTGACAAGTGCGCGAGCGCGAAGATCTCCGCGTCGGAGCGCACCCAGTTCCTGGATGCGCTGCGCCTGGGCCTGACGCGGTCGTCGTACCTGTCCTCGTAATAGCAACTGATACAGCTCTAAAAATGTGGGAGGGGGCTTGCTCCCGATAGCAGTGGATCAGTCAGAACATTAGTGGCTGACACACCGCAATCGGGAGCAAGCCCCCTCCCACATTTGGATTGCATTTCTTCAGTTGGCGCCCAGCCACAGGCCCTGCCGATTCAACCGCCACGCAATCGCCCACAGGGTTAGACTGCGCACCGCCATGAACACCAGGAAGGTTATCCACAACCCGTGGTTGCCCAGCCCCTGCAGTGCCCAGGCGAGCGGCAGCACCAACAGCACCGTCAGCAACATCCCATTGCGCATTTCCCGCGCCCGCGTTGCGCCGATAAACAGCCCATCCAGTAAATAACTCCACACCGCAATCAACGGCAATACCGCAAGGTAGGGCAGGTAGATATCGGCGGTTTCGCGCACGCTGGGAATATCCGTCTGCATGGCGATAAACACATGGCCGCCGAAGGTAAAGAGCAATGCGAAGCCCAGGCTGGCGATCAATGACCAGCCACAGGCCACCACCAATGAACGTCTCAACGCCTGGCGATCATGCGCACCGATGGCGTGGCCGCACAGGGCTTCCACCGCGTGGGCCAGGCCGTCCAAAGCGTGAGCGGTCAGCAGCAGGCCGTTGAGCAGCAGCGCATTGGCCGCCACGGTCGCATCCCCCAGGCGCGCACCTTGTACCGTGATCATGAAGAACACCGACTGCAACGCCAGGCTGCGGATAAAGATGTCGCGGTTCACCGCCAGCAGCGGGCGCCAGCTTTCCCACAGTTTCAATGCGCCCCAGGCGATATGCCCAGGGTAGGCGCGCAGGGCTTTTTGCGTGAGAGCCAGGCCGAGCAGGGCGCCGGTCCACTCGGCAATTACCGAGGCGCGGGCCGAACCGACCACGCCCCAGTCCAGGCCGAGCACGAACCACAGGTTCAGCGCGATATTGACCAGGTTGGTGGTCAGCAGAATCGCCAGCGGCGCCCGGGCGTTCTGGGTGCCGAGGAACCAGCCGACCAGCGCATAAGTGGCCAGTGCGGCAGGCAAACCAAACAGGCGCGTATGGAAGAACTCGCGGGTCAGCTGTTTCAGTTCGGCGGAGGGCTGCATCCACTCCAGGGCCAGATGGCTCAGCGGAATGCCGACGGTTCCCAGCAACATCGCCAACCCCAGCGCCAGCAACAAACCCTGCAGCAGGATTTGCCGCAAGGCCGCGCCGTCATTACGCCCGGCGGCCTGTGCGGCGAAGCCGGTGGAGCCCATGCGCAGGAAACCCATGGCCCAGGCGAGGAAGGTATACAGGCTGGCCCCGACGGCCACGGCGCCCAGTTGGTGAGCGTGGGGCAGGTGGCCGATGACCATGCTGTCGACCAGGGCTACCAGCGGCACGGAGATATTCGACAGGATCATCGGCGCGGCCAGGGCCCAGACACGGCGATGGGTGGGGCGGTGGCGCCAGTCGGCGAGCAGGGTGGTCATGAAGGCTCCTTGGTGGAGCGGCATTGTACCCGGCCCTCAGTCACACAGCAGATCCAAATGTGGGAGGGGGCTTGCTCCCGATGGCAGAGTGTCAGACAACTGATTTGTTGCTGATGTACCGCTATCGGGAGCAAGCCCCCTCCCACATTTTGATCTGCATTGTTTGTGGGATTTGGTTTAGCCCGAATGACGCCGAGAACCAACCCACCCTCCGTCGGTCAATGTGACCGGCGCCACAGCGGCTTGCCCGGCGCTGATATATAGTTCACCCCCGGTTTCCTCTGACGACGAGTGCCCCATGCTTAACAAAGGATTGTTCCTGGCCTGCGCGCTGGCCCTGCTGAGCGCCTGCGATTCTTCCGATAAACCGTCTGCGCCCTCCGCCCCGGCGGCGAGCGTGGCGCCCAAGCCGGCCAAGGCGGCAGTGGATGTGGCGGCGTTGAAGCAGCGCTACGCCGGGCGCGAGTTGAGTGTGGTGGACGTGTCCGAGGTGCAGTTGGATGGGGCCAGCACCTTGTCGGTGAGTTTCTCCATTCCCCTGGACCCTGATCAGAAGTTCGCCGACAAAGTCCATCTGGTGGACAGCACCTCGGGCAGGGTCGATGGCGCCTGGGAACTCTCCGACAACTTGATGGAATTGCGCCTGCGCCACCTGGAGCCGCAGCGCAAGCTGGTGCTTACGGTTGACCCTGGCGTCAAGGCGGTGAATAACGCCCTGCTGCCCGCCGAGTACAGCGCCCGCCTGGAAACCCGTGACCTGCAAGCCACCGTCGGCTTCGCCAGCCGCGGCACATTGTTGCCCACACGCCTGGCTGAGGGCTTGCCGGTGATCGCGCTGAACGTCGACAAGATCGACGTCGAATTCTTCCGCATCAAGCCCGAGTCCCTGCCGTCGTTCCTCGCGCAGTGGGGGCGCAATACCAGCCTGCAAAGTTACGAGTCGCGCGAATTGCTGCCGATGGCCGATCTGGTCTACGGCGGGCGTTTCGACTTGAACCCGGCGCGCAACACCCGCGAAACCCTGTTGCTGCCGATCGCCGGCCTCAAGCAATTGCAGCAGCCCGGTGTGTACCTGGCGGTGATGCGCGCCTCAGGCACCTACAACTATTCGCAACCGGCCACGTTGTTCACCTTGAGCGATATCGGCCTGTCGGTGCACCGCTACGCCAATCGCCTGGATGTGTTTACCCAGGCGCTGGAAGGTGGCAAGGCGCTGAACGGCGTCGAGCTGGAAATTCTCGATGCCGAAGGCCGTGTACTCGGCCAGGGCAAGACCGAAGACGGTGGCCACGCCGAGTTGCCGCTGCCGAAAAAAGCCCAGGTGCTGCTAGCCAAGCAAGGCGAACAGACCAGCTTATTGCGCCTCGACAGCGCCGCGCTGGACCTGGCCGAGTTCGACATCGCTGGCCAGCCGTCCCATCCGCTGCAGTTTTTTGTGTTCGGCCCGCGTGACTTGTACCGCCCCGGCGAAACCGTGCTGCTCAACGCGCTGTTGCGCGACAAGGACGGCAACGCCGTCAAGCCGCAACCGGTGAGCGTCGAAGTGCGCCGACCGGATGAGCAGGTCAGCCGCAAGTTCGTGTGGGACGCCGACGCTTCCGGCCTCTATCAATACGCGCTGCAACTGGCCGGCGAAGCACCGACCGGGCGGTGGCAGTTGGTATTCGACTTGGGCGATGGCAAGCCGCAGCTGTATGAATTCCTCGTCGAAGACTTCCTGCCTGAGCGCCTGGCGCTGGAACTCAAGGGCAGTGACACCGCGCTGAGCCCGGCGGATGACCCGGTCATCCAGGTCAACGGCCGTTATCTGTACGGCGCGCCGGCCTCGGGCAATCGGGTCAGCGGGCAGGTTTATGTGCGCCCGCTGCGTGAGGCGGTCAAAGCCCTGCCGGGCTTCCAGTTCGGTTCGGTCACCGAAGAAGAGCTGAGCCAGGATTTCGAACTGGACGAAAGCACGCTCGACGCCAAGGGCCAGGAAGAACTGACCCTGGAAAGCAAATGGACCGAGGCCAAGTCGCCGCTGCAACTGATCGTGCAAGCCAGCCTGCAAGAGTCGGGCGGGCGGCCGATCACCCGGCGCCTGGTACAGCCGATCTGGCCGGCCGAGCAGCTGCCGGGCCTGCGCGGGCTGTTTGACGGCACTGAAACCAACGGCGATGGTCCGGCGGAATTTGAAGTGCTGGTGGCCAACCAGGACGGGCAGAAACTCGCCGCGCAGAACCTCAAGGTGCGTCTGGTGCGTGAGCGCCGCGACTACTACTGGAACTACTCCGACAATGATGGCTGGAGCTATCACTACAACGAGAAATTCCTCAACCTCGACGAACAGACCCTCGACATCAAGGCTGGAGATACCGCCAAGGTCAGCTTCCAGGTGGAGTGGGGCCCTTATCGCGTGGAGGTCGAAGATCCGCAGACCGGCCTGATCAGCAGCCTGCGCTTCTGGGCCGGCTACCAGGCCCAGGACAACACCGAAGGCGGCGCCGTGCGCCCCGACCAGGTCAAGCTGGCGCTGGATAAACCCGCCTATGGCGATGGCGACACCGCCAATGTCACCGTCACCCCGCCGGCTGCCGGCAAAGGCTACCTGCTGGTGGAGTCCGCCGAAGGGCCGCTGTGGTGGCAGGAAATCGACGTGCCGGCCGAAGGTAAAAGCTTCGCCGTGAAGCTCGACCCGAAATGGTCGCGGCATGATCTGTACGTGAGCGCACTGGTAATCCGCCCTGGCGAGCGCAAAGCCAATATCACCCCCAAGCGCGCGGTGGGCCTGCTGCACCTGCCGTTGGATCGTACCCAGCGCAAGCTTGGCCTCACGCTGACCGCGCCGGAAAAAATGCGCCCCAAACAGCCGCTGACGGTGAAGATCGCTGCCAGGAATGCCGACGGCAGTGTGCCCAAGCAGGTGCATGTGCTGGTGGCCGCGGTGGACGTGGGCATTCTCAATATCACCGAATACCCCACACCCGATCCGTACGCCAGCCTGTTCGGCCGCAAGGCCTACGGCGTGGACCAGTTCGACATCTACGGCCAGTTGATCGAAGCCGGGCAGGGCCGCCTGGCCAGCCTGGCGTTCGGTGGCGATGCGGCACTGGCCAAGGGTGGCAAGCGCCCGGACACCAGCGTGACCATCGTCGCCCTGCAAAGCGCGCCGGTCACCCTCAACGAAAAGGGCGAGGGTGAAGTCAGCGTCAATATTCCGGATTTCAACGGTGAACTGCGCCTGATGGCCCAGGCCTGGAGCGATGATCGCTATGGCATGGCCGAAGCCAAGACGGTCATCGCCGCGCCGCTGATTGCCGAGCTGTCGGCGCCGCGCTTCCTGGCCGGGGGTGACCAGACCACCTTGGCGCTGGACCTGTCCAACTTGTCAGGCAAGGCGCAGAAACTCGAGGTGCAACTGACCGCCGAAGGGCAACTTGAACTGGCCGGTAACGGCGCGCAAACCGTCGAGCTGAAACAAGGCCAGCGCACCACCCTGCGTATCCCGGTAAAAGCCTGGGGCGGCCTGGGGCAGGGCAAAGTGAAGGTCACGGTCAATGGCCTGGACCTGCCCGGTGAAAACCTGCCGCCGTTCAGCCGTGAATGGACCCTGGGCGTGCGCCCTGCCTACCCGGCGTTGCTCAAGCATTACCGCGCCGTGCTCAAGGACCAGCCGTGGAGCTTGCCGGCAGGCACCCTGGAGCAGTTCGACAGCTCTGGACGCGAGGCGTTGTTGAGCCTGTCCAGCCGGCCGCCGTTGAACCTCGGCGCGCAGATCAGTGCGCTCAAGGCTTACCCCTACGGCTGCCTGGAACAAACCGCCAGCGGTCTGTACCCCTCGCTCTATGCCGACGACGCGCTGCTCAAACGCCTGAGTATCAAGGGCGAGCCGGATGCCGAGCGTAAACGCAAGATCGAGCTGGGCATCGAACGCCTGCTGGGCATGCAGCGCTACAACGGCAGCTTCGGTTTGTGGGGCGCTGACGGCGAGGAAGAATATTGGCTGACCGCCTACGTCACCGACTTCCTGCTGCGCGCGCGCGACCAGGGTTTTGCCGTACCGCCCGAGGCGCTGAAGAAAGCCAGTGAGCGTCTGCTGCGCTACGTGCAGGAGCGCAACCTGATCGAAGTCGACTACAGCGACAACGCCGACCACACCCGTTTCGCCGTGCAGGCCTACGCCGGCATGGTCCTGGCGCGTAGTCAGCAGGCGCCGCTGGGGGCCTTGCGCAGCATCTTCGAACGCCGCAGCGATGCGCGTTCCGGCTTGCCGCTGGTGCAGCTGGCCATCGCCCTGCAGAAAATGGGCGACCAGCCGCGTGCGGACCAGGCGTTGCTCGCGGGCCTGGCGGCGCAGCGCAGCGCCAAGGAATGGTTGGCCGACTACGGCAGCCCATTGCGCGACCAGGCGATGATCCTGGCCTTGCTGGAAGAAAATGACCTGGCCAAGGGCAAGCGCGAGGAACGTTTGTTTACCCTGGCGGACCAGTTGGCGGCCAGCCCGTATCTGTCGACCCAGGAGCGTAATTCACTGTTCCTCGCTGGGCGCCTTGGGCTCGCCCAGCCAGAGGCGAGCTGGCAGGTGTCGCTGACCGGCAGTGGCGCGGTGCGCGAACTGAACAATCAGCAATCGACGCTGCAACTGGATGACAAGCTGCTGTCCAGCGACCTGACCCTGAGCAATCAAGGGGAAACGCCGGTGTACCAGCAACTGACCCTTTCCGGTTATCCACAAGTGCCACCGGCAGCGGGCGGCGAGAATCTGAGCATCCGTCGCGAATACCTGGGCATGAACGGCCAGCCGCTGAACCTGCACAGCCTCAACAGCGGTGATTTGGTGTTGGTGCACTTGGCGGTCAGCGCCAAACAACGGGTGCCGGACGCCCTGGTGGTCGACCTGCTGCCCGCCGGCCTGGAACTGGAAAACCAGAACCTGGCGCAGAGCGCTGCCAGCCTGGAGAACGCCAGCAGCCAGGTGAAGGAGTGGCGCGAATCGATGCAGAATGCCTCGCTCAAGCATCAGGAGTTTCGTGATGACCGTTATGTGGCGGCGATGAATCTGGATGGCTACGGTGGCACGACGCACTTGCTCTATCTGGCGCGGGCTGTAACGCCGGGCACCTACCGCGTGCCGCCGCCGCAGGTGGAGTCGATGTACCGGCCGAACTGGCAGGCGGTGGGGGAAACACCGGCAGATATGGTGATCAAGGGCCGCTGATCGCTCAACCTGGAATCGAAACTAATGTGGGAGGGGGCTTGCTCCCGATAGCTGAGTGTCAGCCAATGATGTTTTGACTGATTCACCGCTATCGGGAGCAAGCCCCCTCCCACATGGGATTGGGGACATTCTTGGATCTAGTGCACAACCCAACTGAGCAGCCACAACCCCAGGATCAACCAGATAATCCCCATGATGATCGACGCACGCATGAACGCCCGCACGGCTGAGTACAGCAGCAACAGGCCGACGATCAGGGTAAGGATGCTGATGATCGAGGTGTCCATGCCCAGGGTGCGTGACAAGCCATCGATAAAGTTGCCGCCGGCGTGGGTCAGGGCTCCGAACAAGCCGCTCAGACCGTCGACGATAAAGCGGATGACGGAGCCGAGCGCCTGGCCCAACCACTCGAAAAAGCTTTCTACCTGCATGTGCGTGTCCTGATAAGAAGGTGGGCGTAACTGTGCCTTTGGTCGTTGTAGCGACAGGCGAGTTCCCTACAAGCATAGAGGTTTGCCCGCTTGAATTTGCGTTTTGTTGCCCGCTGGACACTGGTGAGCCTGTTGTTGGCGATTGCCCTGCTATGGCTGGCCGACCGTATCTGGCCGTTGCCGTTGCCCCAGGACGACCTGGCGCGGGTGGTGTTGGCCGAGGATGGCACGCCGTTGTGGCGCTTTGCCGATGCCAATGGCGTGTGGCGCTATCCAGTGCAAACCAGCGAAGTCTCAGCGTATTACCTGGACGCGTTGCTGACCTACGAAGATCGGTGGTTCTATCGGCACCCCGGGGTAAATCCGTTGGCATTGGCGCGGGCGACGTGGCAAAACCTGACCGGCGCACGGGTGGTGTCGGGCGGCAGTACGTTATCGATGCAAGTGGCGCGTTTGCTCGATCCGCATTCGCGCACCTTCCTCGGCAAGTTGCGTCAGCTGTGGCGTACCGCGCAGTTGGAGTGGCACCTGTCCAAGGAGCAGATCCTCAACCTGTACTTGAACCGCGCGCCGTTCGGCGGCACGTTGCAGGGCGTGGCGGCGGCCAGCTGGGCTTACCTGGGTAAATCCCCGGCGCAATTGACCCACGCCGAAGCGGCCCTGCTCGCGGTATTGCCCCAGGCACCGAGCCGCTTGCGCCCGGACCGTCACCCGCAGCGCGCCCAGCAGGCCCGCGATAAAGTGCTGCGCCGGCTCGCCGAGTTCCAGGTATGGCCGCAATCGGCGGTGGATGAGGCGCTGGAAGAACCGCTGCTGCTCGCGCCGCGCCTGGAACCGAGCCTGGCGCCGTTGCTCGCGCGGCGCTTGAACCGTCCCGACAGCCCGCCGTTGATCCGCACCACGGTGGATGCCACGTTGCAGCGCCGTCTGGAAGACCTGCTGCTGGGCTGGCGCGCGCGTTTGCCGGAACACACCTCCGCCGCGATCCTGGTGGTCGAGGAGGAGACCATGGCCGTGCGGGCCTACCTCGGCTCGGTGGATATCAATGACGCCAAGCGCTACGGGCATGTGGACATGATCAGCGCGCTGCGCTCGCCCGGCTCCACCTTGAAGCCGTTCCTCTATGGCATGGCTCTGGACGATGGCTTGATTCATTCCGAATCCCTGCTGCAGGACGTGCCGCGACGCTACGGCGATTACCGGCCGGGCAATTTCTCCATGGGCTTTACCGGGGCGGTGCCGGCAAGTACGGCGCTGTCCAGCTCGCTGAACCTGCCGGCGGTGCAATTGCTGGAAGCCTACGGGCCGAAACGCTTTGCCGCGCAGATGCGCATCGGCGGCATGCCGTTGGCGTTGCCGGCATTGGCCGAACCGAACCTGGCGTTGATCCTCGGCGGCGCGGGCAGCCGCCTGGAAGACCTGGTCAGCGGCTACAGTGCGTTCGCCCGCGACGGCAAGAGCGCAACCCTGCGCTTGCAGCCGGATGACGCGTTGAGGGAGCGGCCGTTACTGTCGCCGGGAGCGGCCTGGATCGTGCGGCGTATTCTCAGCGGCCAGGCGCGCCCCGACCGCGACCCACGTGCCGAACTCGTGCAACGCCCGACGCTGGCCTGGAAAACCGGCACCAGCTATGGCTTTCGCGACGCCTGGGCGATTGGTGTCGGCCCGCGTTACCTGATCGGCGTCTGGATCGGTCGACCAGACGGCACGCCTGTGCCAGGGCAGTTTGGCCTGGCGTCGGCGGCGCCATTGATGTTGCAGGTGCATGACGTGCTGGCCAACCGCGACAGCCAGCGCGGCATCAGCGCAGCCGTCAAGCCGGTGCCGGCCAATGTCGGCGTGGCGGCCATCTGTTGGCCGCTGGGCCAGCCGATGAGTCGCAGCGATCCCAATTGCCGTCGCCAGCGCTTTGCCTGGACCCTGGACAACACCACGCCGCCGACCCTGCAGGCGCTGGACCAACCCTTGAGCGTGGGGTTGATGGAAAGTATTTGGGTCAACGCCAAGGGGTTACGCGTGGATGCCCATTGCCCCGGCGCAGAAGCGACCAATATCGCCCTGTGGCCGGCGCCGCTGGAGCCTTGGTTGCCCAGGGCGGAGCGCCGCGAAGCGCGCATCCCGGCAGCCGACCCGGATTGCCCGCCGCCGGCCCTGGCCGCCGCTTCGCCGTTGTCCATTGTGGGCGTGCGCGAGGGCGATCAACTGCGTCTGCCCGCTGCCAGTCAACAGGCGCTACGCCTGAAAATCTCCGCCCTGGGCGGGAGCGGGCGGCGGTGGTGGTTTCTTAATGGGGCGCCTTTGGGGGATAGCGCCAATCAGGACAGTATCAATGCCAGCTTCGAGCGGTTGGGGCGTTATCAGCTCAGTGTTCTGGATGAGGCGGGGCAGACCGCCAGGCTGGAGTTCAGTGTTGTTGATTAGGGCCTCATCGGGGGCAAGCCCCCTCCCACATTTGATTTGTGAACACATTCCAGTGTGGGAGGGGGCTTGCCCCCGATAGCGTCCTCAAGCCCACCACCGCTATTCACTTGCCTTCAATCTCCATCCCCCTGAAGCTATACCCATTCAGGAGCCCCCAATGAACCTCGAACACCTCACCGAACGCCTGCACCGCATCCGCGATACCAACGATTGGAAGCAGTTCCACAGCCCGAAAAACCTGGCCATGGCCGCCAGTGTGGAAATGGCCGAACTGGTGGAGATCTTCCAATGGCTGAGCGAAGACCAGTCGCGCCAATTGCCCGCCGATAAACTGGCCCACGCCGGCCAGGAAATCGGCGACATCGTGCTGTACCTGCTGTTGCTGTGCAGTGAGCTGGGCCTGGACATGAACGAAGTAGTGCGCGCCAAACTCGCCGACAGCGAACGGCGGTTCGCCCATGAGTGATCGGCATTTCGACCAGTTGGCCACGCGTTTTGCCGAGAAGATTTATGGCGGCGCCAAGGGTGCGATTCGCCTGGCGGTGCTGCAGGCCGATCTTACCGAAGCCTTGCCGGACCGCCCGTTGCGCGTACTGGATATCGGCGCCGGGTTGGGGCATATGTCGCTGTGGTTGGCCGAACGCGGCCATCAGGTGACCCTGGCCGAGCCCGCCGAGCCCATGCTCGAAGGCGCACGCCAGCGTTTCGCCGACGCCGGGCAGAACGCCACGTTCATCCATGCGCCCTGGCAAGACCTGCTCGGCCAACTCACCGAGCCCTACGACCTGGTGCTGTGCCACGCGGTACTGGAATGGCTGGCCGAACCCCATGCGATCCTGCCGGTGCTGCACCAATTGACATTGCCTGGCGGCTGGCTGTCCCTGGCGTTTTACAACCGCGACGCGCTGATCTACCGCAACCTGCTCAAGGGCCACTTTCGCAAGATGCGCAAGAACGATATGGCCGGCGAAAAGCAGAGCCTCACACCGCAGCAGCCGCTGGACCCGCGGGAATTGGCGGCGCAACTCGAAGGGCTCTGGCAGGTCGAAAGCCAAAGTGGCGTGCGCGTGTTCCACGACTATATGCCGGTGGAATTCCAGGCGCGCGCCGATCTGCAGGATTTGCTGGAGATGGAGCTCGCTCATCGTCGTCACCCAAGCTTTGCCGGACTTGGGCGTTATTTGCACTGGGTGTGCCGTCCGGTTTAAGCGGCCCAGTCTGCGGAGGTCGAAATGCGTCGTCTCGGTTTGCTTCTGTTGTCTCTCGGCTTAGGCGCCTGTTCCAGCCCTAACCCTTATGTGGCCGCTTCGGCGCCGATGCCACCGGCCCCGGCGCAAGCGGCCACGACCTTCGATGCCAGTGCCTACCCGGCGCCGGTGCGCGACTATGGTGCCTACCGCAATTGGGCCTGGCGTAACGGCCAGTTGCCGGCCGGCACCGCGTGGGCGGATTCGGCCCAGGTGGCCGAAGCGGTCAGCGGCGCACTGGACCAGCGCGGCCTGCGCCCGTTGCACGACAATCGCGCGCCCGACCTGTTGGTCAGCGCCGATGTGCGCCTGGAGAAACGCCTGCGGCAAGTCCAGGATGACTATGGCTACGGCTATGGCGGCTACAACCGCTATGGCAATGGTTACGGCATGTACAACTCGGTGCCGATGGTGCGTACCTATGAAGTGCAGGTCGTGGTGGTGCGGGTTAACCTGTTCGACGCCCGCAGCGGCCAGCCGGTGTGGAGCGCCAGTGCGGAAACGGGCAGCCAGGGCAGCCTCAGCGAGCGTGCGGATGCGCTGCGCCAGGCGGTGCAGAAGGCACTGACGGCGTATCCTCCGCGTTAACCGCTATTCTGATTTAAAGCCTGGACCGAACGTTGGAGAGCCATCATGTTTCGTCGTATCGCTACGCTTGCCGTTGTGCTGCTGCTGGGCGGTTGCCAGAGCAACCAGGTCAACCACGATTTTGACGCCAGCCGCGACTTTGCCGCCTACCGTCACTGGGCCTGGAAGGAGCCGGCGCTGCAATACCGCCCGGATGACCCACGCATCAAGAGCGACCTCACCGAGCAACGTATCCGCCAGGCCGTGGGCGAGCAGCTTGACCAGCGCGGTCTGCGCCCAGCAGCGCCCGGCACCAAGGCTGACCTGAATGTGCAGGCCTACCTTATCGTCGAAGACCGCCAGCAGCAGGTCTCCACCAACTACGGCGGTGCCTGGGGCGGGCCATGGAACGGCTATTGGGGCGCGCCGATGTACAACGAAACGCGCAACATCACTTACAAGGTGGCGACCCTGCAGATTGACCTGCTCGACGGCAAGGACGGCAAGCTGGTGTGGCGTGGCAGTGACGAACAAATCATGGCCAGCTCGCCGAACCCCCAGGACCGCAGCGCGGCCATTCGCAACACCGTGAGCAAAATCCTCGCTAACTACCCGCCGCGCTGATCCTGCCCTTTAGAAGCGCTGCGCCGACAGCGCGTCTACACTCATCGATACCCTAAGGAGAGTAAGCGCACGGCAACTCGCCGGCACAGGAGTGCTCGATGTCTCCCCGACTTCATGGCAAGCAACGCGGCGCCATCGGCTTGATGGCGGTCGGTGTATTGGCAGTGGTGTTGGCGTTCACGTTGCTGGCGGTCGACAGCGGACGGCTTTACCTGGAAAAGCGCAGGCTGCAAGGGGTAGCGGACACGGCAGCGCTGGAAGCTGTCAGCCGCGACGGCACTTGCGCGGCCGGCCTGAGCGCAGCGGCGTATGCGGCGCAAAGCGTGGCCCGTAATCAATTCGTGGTGGGTAACGGCAATACCTTGGTCACCCGTTGTGGCGCCGTGATCACCGGCGCGTCCGGCCAGCGCGTGTTCGCGGCCAACCCCGCAGTGTCGGCGGCGATCGAAGTAGTGGTCAGCAAAACCGTCACCACCAGTGTCGCCGGCGGCGTGTGGTCGTTGTTTTCCGGTAACCCGGTCAGTCTCAATACCCAATTGACCGCGAAGGCCGTGGCGGCGAAGCCTACGCCACCGATGGCCCAGTTGAGCATCAAAAGCACCCTGACCAGCGTCGATACCGCCAGCGCCAGCTCGTTGAACGCGGTGTTCAGCGGGTTGCTCGGCGGCGCGGTCAATGTGTCGGTGCTGGGCTGGAATGGCTTGCTTAACAGCGACATCAATATGCTCAGCTACCTCGACCAGTTGGCCCTCGACCTGCACGTGACCGCCGGTGACTACACCCAGTTGCTCAACACCACGGTGACCGCCTCCCAGTTGCTCCAAGCCGCCATCAGCGTGCTGGGTAACAACCCGTTGACGGTGAATGCCGTGACCGCGCTGGGCGTTATCAAGGTCGCGGCGACCAACCCGGTGCCGCTGACCGTCGGCACAATCCTGCAACTGCAGACCGGCACCACCGCCGCTGCGCTGAACGCCAACCTGCAGGTGTTCCAACTGGTCCAGGGCGTGGTGCAGTTGGCCGGCAGCCAGAGCGGGGCGGCGGCGACCTTGCCCATCAATGTGTTAGGGCTGGCCAATGTCACCACGCAAATCAAGGTGATCGAGCCGCCGCAGCTGTCGGCCATCGGCAATCCGATGCTCGCGGCGGCCAACCCCTTGGGCCCGAACAGGATTTTTGTGCGCACTGCGCAACTGCGCACGCAGGTAACGGTGAGTTTGCCGGTGCTCAACAGCGTGGCCGGCTTGACCACGGCGGTGAATGACCTGGTGGGGCCGCTGACGCCGGTGCTCAACGGCCTGCTGAGCCTGAACCTGGTGACCACGATCAACTCGGCGTTTTGCCTGCTGGGTGCCGGTTGCCAACAACTGGACATCATTGCGGTGCCGGGTAACGTGCCGCTCAAGATCGTGCTGGATGCCGGCGGCGCCAGCACTTATGTCACCGGCTACACCTGCCCGACGGGCAGCGCGGGCACCAAGAGCCTGACCGCCCACACCATCAGCTCGATCGTGTCTTTGAACGTTGGCAACATCAGCAACGCATTTTCGTCCACCCAGCCGATGAGCGTGGCGCCGCTGCCGCTGGTCGATATCGGCATCAAGACCTGCCACAAGATCCTTGGAATCGGCAGTTGTGATCCGCGTGTGGCGTTTGCTGGCGGCGGCATCGCGATCAACGTGCAAAGCACTGTGGCGGGGAGCAACAGTGAGCAGAACCTGGTGTTTTCCAGCACCACGCCGTTCGCCACACCGCCTGATATGGGGCTTGCGCCCAGTTATCAATCGGCTGTGCCGGCTGCAAATTTGGTGAGTGGCCTTTCCGCCGCGCTCAATGGCGTCGGGATCACGGCTTATCGACCCGTGGGGAGCAACCCTTTGGGAAGCGTGGTCGCAAGCACGGTATCGCTGCTCAGCGGCGTCTCCACCCTCGTGACGCCCGTGTTGAATAACGCCCTGAGCCCATTGCTCAACCCTATCCTCAACAACCTGTTGAACAGCCTGAGCATCAGCCTGGCAAGCGTGACCGTGGGCGCCAACCTGAGCTGCGGCCAGGCCGGCGAAGCTTACCTGGTGATTTAAACGTCGCTGGCCCTGGGCAGTTCCACGCAAAACCGCGCGCCGTGCTCGCCGTTGCTGACGCTGAGGCGTCCGCCCATGTTTTCGACGATGCCGTAGCTCACCGACAAGCCCAGCCCGGTGCCCACGCCAATCGGCTTGGTGGTGAAGAACGGCTCGAAGATGCGTTCCAGCAAACGCGGGTCAATGCCACCGCCGTTATCTTCGACCCAGATGCGTACGTGGCGGCTGTCGTGTTCGGTGTGCACGGCGATCCAGGGGCGCAGGTCCGGTTGCTTTTGCTTCAGGCTCAACAGCGCATCGCGGGCATTGACCATCAGGTTGATCAGCACTTGCTCCAGCTGGTCGGCGTAACCTGTGACCTGCACCGAACTATCCGCCTGGGTCAGTTTGACCTCCACGCCTTTGCCGCGCAGGCCTTCGCTGAGCAGCGACAGCGTACCTTCCACCGCGTGCGCCGGGTCGAAGGGCTGCTGCTCGACTTCCGAGCGGCGGCCGAACACGCGCATATGGTCCACCACCCGCGCCGCGCGTTGCACCTGTGCGTCAATGCGCTGGAGTTTTTCCGTCAGGTAGTCGACCTGCACGTCACCATTGCTCAGGCGCTTGAGCACGTTGACGACGGCCATGCGCATCACGTTCAGCGGCTGGTTGATCTCATGGGCCAGGCCGGTAGCCATTTCGCCGAGGGTGGCCATTTTCGCGCTTTGCGTCAGTTGCTGCTGGGAGCGCCGCACTTCGGTGTTGTCGCGGCCCACGGCCTGCACTTCGACCAGATGGCCATGCTCGTCGAACACGCCACGGTCCGACCACACCCACCAGGCATGCTCGCGCCCCGGCAGTTTCAGGCTGATTTCCGCCGTGCTCACGGGAAATTCCGGGGTCAGTTGCTGGATGCGCAGCACAAAGGCTGCGCGTTGTTCTTCCGACAGCCAGTGCCCCAGGTTCAGCCCCGGCAATTGCCCGGGCCGGCATTCCAGGTAGTTGGCCAGGGGCGTGTTGCCAAAGGTGAGGGTCAGGTCCGGGCGGTAGCGGCAGATCATCGCCGGGGAGTCTTCCACCAGGATGCGGTAGCGCTCTTCGCTGGCCGTGACCTGTTGCGCGGCCAACGTGGCTTCGGTGACGTCCAGCCACAGGCCGACCGCCTCCACCGGCAGGCCGAGGTCGTCGCGCAGCAACTTGGCCTCGTCGAGCAGCCAGTGGTAGTCGCCCTGTTTATCCTGGACCCGATAGCGACTGCGCACGCTGCCTTCGCGCAACAGTTGGCGCGTGCGCTGGAAATACAGGTCACGGTCTTGCGGGTGGACCCATTGCACCAGGCTGTCGTGGCTGCATTCGGCGAGGGTGCGGCCCAGCAGCGGCAGCAGGCTGTCGCTGAAAAACACCGGCTGCAAGGCACCGTTCACGTAGCGCTGTACGTAGATCACCGCCGGCGAACTGGCGATCAGGTTATCCAAACGGGCATGGGCGGCGTCGGCTTGCAGTTGCTGGTTTTTGATGTCGCTGACGTCGAGCATGAAGCCGATCCAGCGACGCTGCTCACCCGCGCCCAGCACCTGGCCCTGCACGCGGTACCAGGTGGGTGGTTGGTCGCTGTCGCCACGGTTGAGGCGTACGCTGGCGAGCAAGGGTTTGCCAAGGGCTTGCAGGTCGCGCAGACGGCTGTGCAATTCCTCGCGATCAGCGGGGTGGATGAGGTTGAGCCAGGTGCCCAGGGCTTGCCGGGTCGGGCCGTCTTCGGGGCCCAGGTTGCGCAGCAATTGCGGCGCCAGCTGTATCTCGTCGCTGGCGGGCAGCAACTCCCACCAGCCGGTGCCCAGCAAGCCCTGCAGGGCTTCCTGGCGCTCCAGTTGCAGATGATGACGGTGTTCGCGCAGGCGGCTGAGCAGCGGGGCGGCGAGGGCGGCGGCGAGGTTCAGCCAGTCACGCTCGCGGGTGTCGGGTTCACCGCTGTAGGCCCCGCACAGCAACCACGCGGCGACGCCCTGGCTATCGCGGTAGGGCACGAGGAACCCATCGGCATTGCCAAACACGCTGTGCAAGCGTGGGTGTTCACCGCGCCCGTAAAGTGCCTGCAGGCTCAATGGGGTGGTGCCGTTTAGGCTGTCCAGGCAGGTCCCGAGGCGCTGGCCGGGGTGCCAGAACAGCGGCGCGTCATGCTGGGCGTATTGGCTGTAGATCATCCAGCCCTGGTCCTCTTGATCGAGCAGCGCCAGGGCGATACAGGGGATCTTCCAGCGCTGCGCCACACTGCACAGTTGTTCGTTGAACACATCGGGCAGGCGGCTGAGGCTGCACACGCGCAGTTGCTCGCTGACCTGGCTGGCCAACTGCTGATTCTGTTCGCGCTGCTCGGCCAGTTGCCGCCCGTCAAGCAAATCGCCGATATCCACCGCATGCAGGCGCCAGCCCTGGTCGTCAGGCTCAAGGGTGCCACGGGTGTGCAGCACCTGCCCGGCGCTGCCCTGGAAATCCAGGTCAAGGCTATGCCGCTGCCAGTCAGCGGGAACGCCCTCCACCGCCAGAGCGCTATGGGCCCACAGCAAGGCGTGCAACGGCGTCCCTGCGGCAAAGGGCGCCAGGTGTGAGCGCAGTGTGCCGCTGATATCGAGCACTCGACCTTGAGCATCCAACAGCACCTGCAAACCGGCCGAGGGCGCCGCCGCAGGCGCGATCGCCAGCGCGCTGCCCCGGCCGAGCAGGCGCCCGAACAGTTTGTCCCCGGAGGTCAAAACTGCAGGCTCGACTGGGCCTGCAGCGTCACCGGCAACTGCGGCACGCTGCCAATGCCGGGCAGCACAATGAACGGCATCACCGCCTGCAGATTGGCCGAGGGGTAGTTGATCTGCACCTTCAGCAGACCACCCACGAAGGTGGTGCTGACCTGCGTCGCCGCGTTGAAGTTATAGGTGTTGGGGATCCAGCGCAGGCGTTCGCTGATCGCGCTCTTGGCGGTGCTTTGTACCGCAGCGCTGTAGCCCGGCATCGCCGGGTCCAGCCCCACGCTCAGGCGCACGGCCTCGGCGGTGGCCTGGTTGAACGACTGCAATAACAACAGCGGCAGGCTGTAGCTGACCATGCCGTAGAACACGGCGAAGAACATCACGAACACCGCGACGAACTCAATCGCGGCCGTGCCTTTCTGTTTGTTGGGGAGGCTAGTTTTCATCACCGCGTCTACCCTGACGGCTACTACTTGATATCAGCATAGAATCAATCGGCGAAAAGGGATGTTTTTTAGGTGATCCAGGGTGCGGTGGTGCTGTTGTGGTTGGGGCTATGCGCGGTGCAGGACACGCGGCAGCGCTTGCTCGCCAATCGCCTGACACTGGGCGTTGCGGTGTTGGCGGGGATCTACCTGTTCTGGACCGGCAGCACCTGGCTCGGTGCCTCCGTCGGCCAAGGTCTGTGGGCGTTTATTCTGGCGCTGCTGTTGACCTTGCCGGGGTACGCCTTGGGCCGACTTGGCGCTGGGGATGTGAAGCTGCTCGCGGCCTTGGCCCTGGTGTCGGATGCCGAGTATTTGTTGGGCGCGTTTATCGGCGCAGCCGTGGCGAGCGTGCTGTGGCTGTTGCTGGCGCCAAGGCTCTGGCCGCTTATGAGTCAACGGCTTGCGGCTTGCCTGGGGCACCTTGCGCCCGCACCGTCAAAAAAACTGCCGTTTGCGCCGTTTTTGCTGGTGGGATTTGCGCTTGTCTGGTTTTGGATCCATTGAGCGTCGGAAGGGATTAACGCTATGTACATAGTTGGAAAGTACGTCTACGTTTAATCAAGCGTTGTATAGGAATATTCGTGGTTAAGGATGGGTCAATCTTTTGGCTGCCAGGCATGGAGTAGCGTGTGGACAAGCTTAATTCTGCGGTAAAAGTGCTTGTGGTCGACGATCAGCCGTTGATCGTGGAAGAGCTTTGCGAATTTCTTGAAAGCAGCGGGTTGCGTTGTGTGCCGTGTGAGTCCAGCCAGCAAGCCTTGACACGTTTCAGCGAAGACACCGAGATCGGCCTGGTGCTGTGTGACCTGCATATGCCGGAGATGGATGGCATCGAACTGGTCCAGGCCCTGCAAAAAGTGGCCGGCCGGCAGCGGGTCTTCGAGGCGATCATGCTGACCGGGCGCGCCGACAAACAGGACGTGATCAAGGCCCTGCGCGCCGGGATCGCGGACTACTATCAGAAGCCGATCAATCTGGACGAGTTGCTCGAAGGTTTGCAGCGCCAGCTAGCCGCGTTGCAAGAGCGCAAGAACGACCTGCAACTGGGGAACCTGAACCAGAAGCTGCAATTTCTATCCGAGTCGATCAACGACCTGTACCAGGACCTCGATAAAGTGCGCCGCAACCCTAAGGGTGAAGAGGCCACGACGGAAGAAATCGGGCCGGTGGAAATTCCGGCGATCTTCAACCAGCTGTCACCGCGTCAGCTGGATGTAGCCAAGCTGGTTGGCAAAGGGCAGACCAACTATCAGATTGCCTGCGAGCTGGGCATCACTGAGAACACCGTCAAGCTGTATGTGTCGCAAGTGCTGCGGCTGACCCATATGCACAACCGTACGCAGTTGGCGCTGGCGTTATCGCCGAGTAATTCGACGCTGCGCCAGCGGGTGACGGCTCACTGAGTGATCGTGCCCACGCTCTGCGTGGGAATGCCTCCTGCGACGCTCCGCGTCGCGCCCACCGCGGTAATGCGCACAGCTGACGCAGAGCGTCACGGGCTACATTCCCACGCGGAGCGTGGGAACGATCATCCCACGCGGGAGCGTGGGCACGCTGACCACTCAGTTGTCCCCTTGGGTTTTCCCGCCGATCTTCTGCTCGAAAAACTCCGGAATCTCATGCTTGAAGCTGTCCACCCAACGCTGGGCGGCCACGTCGCGTTCGGTGGCGGAGGCTGATTGTGGCGTAGCCGACGCGGCTTTCCCGCTGACCTGCAACGCCAGCCAGTTCTCCGTGGCGGCCTGCTGCGGCGAGGAGGGGCCGGGCTCGATGGCCATGACACCGAGCGGCAAGGCCAGCACGGCCAGGCTTGCGAGATAAGGCAGTTTCATCATCAATTCCTCGGGTTGCTGTTGGCGTCGCTGACTCTGGCGATCTGGTCCTTGGCCTTGGCGGCGGTCGCGCTTGAAGCCTTGAGTTTTTCGGCGCGGGCCTGGGCTTCGGTGACTTGTTCGGGCCCCAGGCCCATTTGGCTGACCACCTGTGCGGCCTGCTTCCAGTTGTCTTGATAGATCAGCAGCGTCACCAGGTTGATCGCTGCCAGTGGGTCGCTTTGCTTGAGTTCCATGGCGGTCATGAATTCAAACCGCGCGTCGTCCAGGCGCAGTTGGTTGAGGTACACCACGCCCAGGTCATTGCGGATTTTCTCGTCGGTGGGCGCCAGCCGCGCCGCGCGCTGCAAGTGGGCCATGGCCTGGGCGTTGTCGCCTTTGGCCGAAGCCAGTTGCCCCAGGCCGTGTTCGCCTTCGGCGGCCATGCAGGTGCCGAGCAGGCTGCGGTACAGCGGCTCTGCCTCGCTGCGCCCGAGCAAACGATAAGCCTTGGCCTGGCGCAGACGAACCTGGGGCAGACTGGCCGGCAAACTCTGCAGGTTGGCCAGGCTGGCGTGCAGTTTGCCGTCGTTGGCCATTTCATCGGCCAGGCTCAACGACAGCTCCTGTTCCGCGCCGGGCTTGGGGCAACTACCGGGGGCCGTCAGGGCGCCCCATGGGGTTTGGCCGTTGGTGGCACAGCCCCCCAGCAGCAACAGGCTCAAACCGGCTATCAAAGCTCTCATCGGGCGCTCCTCATAGGTTACTCAACGCCCGGGTGATACCGATGAAGGCCGGCCCCCCGAGCACGATCAGCAAGGCGGGAAACAAAAACACCATCATCACCACCGACATCTTCGCCGACAACTTCGACACGAATTCTTGGATGCGTGTCAGGCGTCGGTCGTCGAGCAATTGTTTGAGCGCCAGCAATGACTTCATCGCACCGCCGCCCTGCTGGATCAGTTGCTGGAGGATGATGCAGGTGTCGGTGAACTCATCCACGGCCAGCAGCCTGGCGGTCGTGCCCAGTTCCTCACTGAGCTCCAGCCCGGAGTCGACCCGGTGCAGAACCAGCCGCAGTTCATGGGTCAGGGTCGGCAGCAGGTGTTGCGCTTCGATGCTCAATACGCGCAATGCCTGTTCGACCGCCATGCCCGATTCGAACAGGATCCGCAGTAACGGAATGAAGGTCGAGACTTCCTGGGAGATCCGCAGCTGACGCGCCTTGGCCACGCTGGCCAGGATGCGCTTGGGCAACAGGTAGCCGACGCCCAGCGCGATCAGGGGCAGCAGCCATGGCGAGCCACTTTTAGGAAACAGCAACGGCTGAGCGATCAGGGCCACGACCAACAGCAGCACCGGCGTGCCGATCTGGAAGGCGGCGAACATTGAGCGCTGGCTGGCGGTGCGCCAACCGATGCGGTTGAGCAGCGTCTGGGTTTCGTTGTCGAGGCTGACCGAACGTTGCGCGAGCGGGCTGTTGCCCAGCTGGCGCATCATCGCCCCGAGACGGTGTTCGCGGCCCAACTGGCCCTGCAGGCGTTGGGCAACCAGGCGCTGACCACGCCGATGTTTGACCAGGTTGGCCAGGACCAGCGCCAGGGCGGCCAGCAATAACACGGCGCTGATCAGCAGCGAAATAGCCATCTCATACGCTCCGCAACATGCGCCACAGGGCGAAGCAGCCGAGCACCTGCATACCCAGGGCCACGAATAACAGCATGCGGCCGGTGCCGTCGTTCCACATGGTCATCAGGTAGGCTGGGTTGACCGCCAGGAAATAGCCCACCATGGAAATGGGCAGCGCGGTGAGCACGTAGGCGGTCACCCGGGTTTCGCCGGTCAGGGCGCGTAACTGGCGCGCGGCTTGCTCGCGCTCGCGGATCATCTTGATCAGGTTTTCCAACAGCTCGCTGGCATTGCCGCCATAGCGGTGGTTGACCTTCAAGCCCAGGGCGAACAAGCGCAACTCGTCGCGCTCATAGAATTCGGCGAAGTCGTGGGCGGACTCCGGCAGGCTGACTCCCAGTTGCACGTTGCGCTGGATTCGGCCCATGGCGTTTTTCAGCGGGTCTTCGGCCACGTCGATGCCGCCCAGCACCGCATCGGCCAGGGTGCGCCCGGCCTTTAGGCTGCGCACGGTGTGGTCGAGCAATTGCGGCAGCTGTTCGATCATGCGCGTGATGCGGCGTTGATAACGCCAGGCGATGTACAGACGCAGCAGCACGGGCGGCAGCACCAGCATCACCAGCAGGCCGACCCAACTGGCGACGATCAACCCGAGTACCGCGCCCAGGCCCCACAGGGTCAGCCACAGCCCCAGGCTGTCGCTGGGTTTGCCCAGGCCTGCGCGCAGGAACATGCGTTCCACGCGATTCCACGAGTCGTTTTCTTCGGCGAGCTGTGGCTGGCCTTCGGCGAGGCGGCCCAGCACGCGTTCGGTCTGGGCACGGCGCAAGCCATGCTGGAACGAGCGGATCGACAGGCCGATCAGGATCAGGCAGATGAGTAGCAGGATGGCCCCGGTCATGCTTGGTTCCCCCTCAAGGCTATACCGGTTCGCGGCGCAGTTTGTCGCCGGCCGGGTGGAGCGCTTCACGCACGAAGCCGAAACCGGTGCGCCGGTCATGGCGAAACAGGGTGTTGGTCACGTACACGTCTTCGCGGATGCCCACCACCTCGACCACTTCGCTGACGCAACGACGTCCGTCCGGCAGGCGGGTCAGTTGGACCACCACATCCAGCGCCGCGCAGATCATTTGCCGCAGGGTCTTTTCTGCGATCATGCGGCCGGTCAGGCCCACCAGGGTTTCCAGGCGCAATAGGGCATCGGCGGCATTGTTGGCGTGCACGGTACTCATGGAGCCGTCATGGCCGGTGTTCATGGCGGTCAGTACATCAAGCACTTCCACCCCGCGAATCTCGCCGAGAATGATGCGGTCGGGGCGCATCCGCAAGGCGTTGCGGATCAGGTCGCTGGCCTTGACCTCGCCATGCCCCTCGGCATTCGGCGGGCGGGTTTCCAGGCGCACCACATGGGGATGGCCCAATTGCAATTCGGCCACGTCTTCGATGGTGACCAGGCGTTCATGGGGGTTGATCAACTGGCTGAGAATATTCAGCAGTGTGGTTTTACCGGTGCCGGTCCCGCCGCTGATGAGGATATTGCAACGCTTGGCTACTGCTTCCTGGAAGAAGTCGAAGATGTTCTGGTCGATGGTCTGCATGGCCACCAGGTCGCTGCTTTTGAGCATGTCCTTGCGAAACTTTCGGATCGACAGGCACGGCCCGTCCAAGGCAATCGGCGGGATGATCGCATTGACCCGGCTGCCATCGGGCAAGCGCGCATCGACCATCGGCGACGACTCATCCAGGCGCCGTCCCAGCGGCGCGAGGATGCGCTGCATGACGCGCTCCACATGGTGGGCGTCGATAAAGCGCAAATCGCTTTGATGCAGCAGACCGTCACGTTCGATAAACACCCGGTGCGGGCCATTGACCAGGATTTCGGTGACGGACGGATCGCGCAGCAGCACTTCCAGCGGGCCGAAGCCGGTCAGTTCGTCGACGATTTCTTCGGCCAGGCGCTCCATCTCATAGCGCGAGATCGCCAGGTGCATGCGATTGATGTACTCGGCCACTTTGTCGATGACAAATTGCGCCAGCGACTGGCGCGAGCCTTCCAGCAGGTTCAGCCCCGACTCTTCGATGGCATCGATGATGTAGCGATGCAGCACCAGCTTCAGGCCGTCGTGATCGGTGTTGCCAGCCACGCCGCGCGCGGGTGCGCCGAAGAGTTTTTCAGTGGTCATTTATCGGCTCCGAGCAAGCGCTCCAGCCAGCGGCTGTGGGGTTTTTGGGTGGGGTCTTGCGAACGTTTTGCCAAGCGCTCGCCCAGGGTTTTCAGTACCTGCGTCAGGGCTTCGCGCGGCGCCAGCGCAAACAGGGTTTGCCCCTGGTTCTTGGCGTTCAGCCGCACCTCCGGGCTCAGTGGCAACACCGCAATCACTTCCAGGCCGAAGCTTTTGCTCAGCGCTTCGGCGTCAGGCGCGCAGCCTTTGAGGTAGCCATCGATCAAGAGCGTGGCGTGTTCGAGCTTCATGCCTTTTTCGCGCCAATGGCTCAGTACGGCCAGGTTGCGTCGGCAGTCCAGCACGTTCTGGTCGGTGCACCACAGCAGCTTGTCGCAATGGCTGACGAAGGTGCGCAAGGCTTCGCTGTCCGGCTGGCCGACCAGGTTCACCACGATGTGCTGGAAATGTTGGCGCAGGGCGCTGAGCAACATGTACAGCTCGGCGGCGCTGGTGTGTTCCAGCAGCTCATCGTGGGGCGCGTAGGCGAGAATGCGCAGGCCGTCTTCGGCTGAGGTAAAGGCGCTGTTGATCAGGGTTGCGTCCAGCCGCCTCAAATGGCGCAGGGCATCGCCGAAATTGAACGAGCTTTCCAGGCCCAGCAGCGCCAGGCTGTCACCGCGTGGCAGGCCGAGGTCGAGCAACAGCGTCTGCTGGCCGCTTTTTTGCACCACCAGCGCCAAGTGGCTGGTGAGCAGCGCACCGTCGGAAGTGCCCTGGGTGCCGTACAGCACCGAAAGGCCTCCCAGCTGCGTGTGGGTGGTGACCGCGGGCAGGCGCTTGCTCAGGCGGCGTACCAGCCCGGCGACTTCGCTGGAGCGCGAGCCGTAGGCGACGAAGTCCCGCGCCCCGGCGCGCATCGCGTTGAGCACCAACTGGTTGTCCATGCCGTCGCCGAGGGCGACGATGGCCAGCATCGGCTTGGCTTCCAGCGCGCCTTCGATCAGCGCGCTCTGGGCCACCAGATGCTCGCGGTCGAGGCCGATGAACACCAGGTTGGCGAAGGTCACATCGACCAGGGCCAGCAATTCATCCAGGGTGCCGCTGCCGGCACCGACCACTTGGCCAAGGGGCGCCAGCGCGCCCTGCAGCCATTCCAGGTCGGTGGTATTGCGGGTGATTGCCAGGAAGGTCTGGCTCAGATTGTCGCTCATTGGGACAACCCGTTCAGACGGTCGAAATTACCGTTTTCGAGGAAGAACAGGCGATACCAGTTCGGGTCGTAGTTGCGCATTTTCTCACCGGGCAACGACGGCAATTGGGCATTGGCCGCCAGCGGTTGCACCAGGTGCGGCGTGACGATCATCAGCAACTCTTTGTCCTCGCGCTGAACCGAGGAATCGCGAAAGAACGCCCCGAGGATCGGGATGTCGCCCAGGCCTGGGAACTTGGCGATGCTGGTGGTGGTGTTGCTGCTGATCAGGCCGCTGATCACGAAGCTTTCGCCATCGGCCAGGGACACGCTGGTATCGGTGCGGCGAATGGTCAGGGCCGGCACGCGGATATTTTCGATGACCACGGCGTTGGTGTAATCCAGCTCACTGACCTCCGGCGCCACCTTGAGGGAAATGCGGTTGCGGTCGATCACGGTCGGGGTGAGGGTCAGGCGAATACCGAACTCCTTGTATTCGATCGAGATGGTATCGCTGCCGCTGCTCGGCACCGGCACCGGTATTTCACCGCCAGCGAGGAACGTCGCGCTTTGCCCGCTCATGGCCACCAGGCTCGGCCGCGCGAGGGTGTAGGCAAAGCCGCTGCTTTCCAGGGCGTTGATCATCGCCGAGACGCGGCCGCCGCCAAAACCGATGTTGAAGTTGTCGGCGCTCACCGGCAGCTTGAACGTGCCGGGCGTGGGGGACAGCAAGTTGGGGCTGCCGAGGAAGAAGTTGTTGCCGATGCCCAGGATCTTGGTGCTGGCCTCCTTGAGTTTGGTGCGGCTGACTTCGACGAAGCGGATATCGGTCTGTACCTGGCTGGGCAGCAAAGGATCATCGGCGGGCGACAGCGAAAGACTGGTCAAGGCGGTATTGGCCTTGCCCTTGACGAACACCATGCTCTGGCGCGGGGTGGTCGAGCAGGCGGTCCACACCATCAGGCTGGTGGTGCCGGAGCCGACGCCGGTCAGCAGGAAACCCCGGTCGCCATTGAGATGAACGTCAGCGATTTTCGGATCGCCAATGGCCAGGCGTGTTATGGCCACCGGCGATTGCAGTTCCTGTTGCAGGCCTTCGCCTACCGACAACGCGGCGGGCAGTTGAGCCAGGGTGGCGCAATTGCTTGCAGCGGCCATGGCCAGCCCGATGGACAGGTGCGACAGCAGCAACGCACAGGTAATTCTCAGCGTGAACACCGGTATGAAACGTCGGTTCATGCACAGCATCCTTGTTCAGTCGGGGGTTTGTTGAGTTGCTTGATTGCCGCGTATCACCTCGACGCCAGCACGGCGCGGGGCGCTGCTCTGGGCCACTTTCCTGGGGGCCTGGGCGAAGGCCAGTTGGGTGAACTGATAGAGGTCGCGGTTGGCGTTCTGCAGATCGCCCGGCGCATCGTCTGCGCCGGCCCAGTAGCGGCTCAGCAGGCGTTCGTCGGCACTGCGCACGGCCAGGCGCAAGGTGCCGGCCTGGGTGGCGAGCATCAGCCTGCTCAGCAACTGCTCGGGCACGGCCAGCACCACCGTGCGCGAGGGCGCATGGCGTTGGGCTTTCTCTTCGGCGGTGAGCGCGGGAGGGGAGGCGGGATTGCCGTCGTTGGTCAGGCCCATCTGATCGCCGACGCTGAGCAGGCGCATGGCGGGGACGACCACTTGGGCCGATTGTTCAAGGTTGGCCGCGTCCTGGCGCAGGTACAGCAGTACGTCCACATAGTCGCCAGGGCTCAACTGGCCGGCCGCGCCAATCACTTCATCGACGGCGACGGCCAGGGCGCGTTCATCGGCGCGGATCATCCGTGCCAGCGGCCCGCCAGGGGTGAAGCTTTCCTCGTTGAGCCAGGTGCCCGCGCCGAGCGCCCGCCACGGGGTACGGCCAACCGCCTGGTCGATATGGCTCATGCTGCCGGCCGGGGCCGTGCGCAGTTTTTCGAGGCTCAGGTCAGCGGCAGTCAGGGCTACGAAGGGCGGCACATCGTGGGCCAGCACGACCACCGATTGACGGGTCTGGTCTTCCACCACAGCGACGGCTTTTTCGACGGGAGCAGCCTGTGGCGGCGCCGGAGCAGGCTCACGGCTGAGGACCAACCCCCAGTAACCGGCAAACAACGCACCGACCAACAACACAGCGGCCAGTACCATGCTTAGACGCGTGTTCATGACGGCTCCCCTTTTCCCGTTGCACCACCGCCTGTCTGTCCAACAGGCTACTTTCGCAACCCGGCCGAACGGTGACTAACTATTTCGCTACTTGACGGTAGTTGAGCTAGGACAAAATGCCATTACTGACAGAAAGTTTTCTTCAGGGAGCTGGACGTGCCCTTTTAAAACACACATTTACGGCGTCAGAAGAGCAACTACTACTTTAGGACTAATCAGTTCTTACAGTTGTGAGGCTGGGCTTTGTTGTCAATGCTTTGGATGGCACATCGCAATCACTGTGCGGTATCGGGATACGGCGCTTGGTCGCCTGAGGAGAAGTGTTATGGTCCTTGCTCTGCTGATGAAGCTTCACGTTCAACTGCAATTGTTATTTCACCGTAAAGACGGCGCGACAGCCATCGAGTACCTCATACTGGTGGCGATTGTGGCGCTGGTGGTACTCGCCGCCGGAACGACGCTGGGGCCTCAGATCACGGCCTTCTTTACCAGGATCGGTACTGCCATTTCCCCATGAGTTGCCGTTGTTGATTGATCAGGTCGTGCTCATGAATGCTGCTGTCTCTCCCCGCCAACAAATCCTGTTGGTGGACGACGAAGAAGGTGCCCTCGTTGAACTGGCGGAGTCGCTGGAGAACGAGGGCTTCGTTTGCTTTACCGCCACCTCCGTGATGTTCGCGCTGCAGGAACTCACCCTGCATCCCGATATTGCCCTGGTCATCACCGACCTGCGCATGCCTGAGGAAAGCGGTATCTCCTTGATCAAGCGTCTGCGCGAACACACCTCCCGCTCGCACCTGCCCGTGATCGTCATGTCGGGGCATGCGGAAATGGATGACGTCAGCGACATGCTGCGCCTGCAGGTGCTGGACCTGTTTCGCAAGCCCATCTACCTCGCGCGGCTGCTCGATACGTTGAACAGTCTGTTCCCCAAAACAATTCGCCAGTTGTAGGAGCGAGCTTGCTCGCGAAGAACGTTAACGATGACGTGGGCCTCCTGGTTCCCCGTGTCGCCTTGGCGTTCTTCGCGAGCAAGCTCGCTCCTGCAGAGATGGGCGTTTACAGCTGATAACTGAAACTCAACGTATACCGCGGCCGCCGGTTGAAGCTGTCCAGGGCGATGTCCGACATCGGCTTGGCCGCTTCCAGGGCGATGTTGTAGTACTTGTTATCGCCAAAGCGCAGACCCACCGCTGCCGAGGACATGTCGCTGGCCTTGACCGGCAGGTCGTTGAACCAGGCCTTGGCGCGGTCGAGCGCTACGTAAGGTTGCAGCACCTTCACCCAATCGCCGGCCCGGTTGAAGCTGTAGTTGACCTCATACGCCACGCCCCAGCCCTTGTCGCCCGAGCCTTGGTCATCGGGGTAGCCACGGCCGAAGTTCTGCCCGCCAAACGTGGCCCGCTCGCTGTCGGGCAGGGTGTTGTTGCTCCAGTAGAGCGCACTCGAGAGCACGCCTTGCCAGTTGTCGAAGAACTTGTCGCTTTGCACGCCGGACAGGCGCAGGCGGAAGAAATCCAGATCGGGCTTTGCTACGTCCAGGTCGCTGCGGGCCTTGGCGCCCAGACCGTCGATACCTTGATACAAGCCGCCGCTGAGAATGCGTAACTGCCTGGCGTCGGCCTTGCGCCAGTCACCCTCGAAGGCCAGGGCGCGCAGGTTGGATTCGATATCGAAGCGCAGCGGGTAGCCCACCAGTTTATAGCGGGTGGTCTGGTCTACGGCATACAGGCGCGTGCCCAGGGTGAGCGACTCGGTGGGTGAGGCAATGAAGGGGTGGCTCAGGCCGATGGAGTAGCGATCGATCGACTGGTGTGGCTTGAGTTCGAAGCCGCCGTCCAATTGCACGCTGCTGCTGGGGTCGGCGCGATAACGCTCGGCGGCCAGGGCCAGTTGGGTGCCCTCGGTATTGATGAACTGGTTGTAGTCCATGCGGTAGTAGTGCTCTTTGTCCTCGCCGGGCGGAAACAACCCGCTGAGGCTGAGCTGTTCGCCCATTGAGGTTTGAGCATTACTGGTTGCGCTGAGCAAGGCCTGGGTGCCGCCGCGGCTTTTCTGCACCAGGTTCATGCTGGTGGTGAAGGGTTTGCGGCTGGCCTGGATCTGCATGTGCGTGGCGCCATCGGTGGTGCCCGGCGGCGGCACTTGTGCCTGTACGGTGAGGCCGGGGATGCGGCTCATCAGCGTGGTGTAGCGTTCGAAGGTCTCGCGCGTGAGTGGGCGTTCGGCCAGGAGTTTTTGCGCGAGTTTGTCGACGTAGGCCGACACCGAACCGATGTCGCCGGTTTGTTGATAATCCTTGATGTAGCCTTCTACCAGCACCACGCGGACCAAGCCGTTTTCGAAGGTCTGCTGCGGCAGGAACGCGTAGGACAACAGGTAGCCGTCCTGCTGGTAGCGACGGGTGATGCCACGGGTGGCCTCGATCAGTTGCGCGAGGTTGGTCTCATGGCCAATCAACGGCGCATAGACCTGGGCCGTCTCGGTGAGCGGGTAGACCGTGCCGCCTTCGATCTGCAGCTTGCGAATGGTGACCTTGGTGTCCATCAACAACGGCTGGCCCGCAGTGGGTGGCGTTTCTGGCACCTGGGTTTGCGGCGTGGCCGGTCGATAGGCATCGGCGGGCAGGTTGGGCACCGGCAGGGTGCGGATGGTGTCGTTGCTGTTGAGGAAGCTGGGAAGGGCCTCGGCCTGGGCATAAGTGCTGAGGGTAAGCAATAACAACGGGGTCAACACGCGCATAGGACACTCCATGGTCAATTGCAGCAGCGTTTCGGGCCCGCCGCGCTCTGGGACGCGATTCGGGAGGGCGCTGAGTGTCTACATCCAGCAGCGGCCCCTAAAAAAGACGAGAGACTTAGTCAGGGTCTCTCGTCTCAACCAAGCGTAGGCGCTGTAGGGGAGGCCGTCTAATCGGCCAGGTGCATTTCTATTTGCCGCTCAGGCCGTTCAGCAAGCCGCCCAGACCTCCCGTTGTTGCCGTGCCGCCAGTGGTGGGTGCGGTGCCTGTGGCGGGGGCTGTGGCGCCAATATTCAGACCGCCGAGCAGGCCACCGCTGGTACCGCCGGTGCCGCCTGTGACCAGCCCACCGACCGAGCTGACAGTATTGCCGACGGCGGTTACCGTGGTGCCCAGGGTCGTGGTGACCGGGTTGGCGTTGGCGGTGCTCAGGTTAGTGCCCAGGCTGCTGACGGCGCCGCCGACTTGGGTCACCAAGCCGTTGACTGGAGTGCCGACGCCGGTGGTGGTGCCGATGTTTTGCGTCAGTGCGGTGACGCCCGATGTTACTGGGTTCAGCGCAGCGCCTACGTTGGCTGCAACCGTTGCGACCGGTGCAGTGGCGGCCGTGTTGGCGACACCCGTGCCACCGAGCACGGTACCCACGGAGGCAACGGTGTTGCCTAATGCGCCGCCGGTCACACCGGCTGCACTGACCGTGCCGTTGGTGTTGCCGACGTTCAGGCCGGTCCCGACGTTGTTCACCAGGCCGCCGACCAGTTCCGGTATGCCGGGTGCTGCGGCGCCGCCGGTTGGCGCGACATAGCCGCCGGACTTGTCGAGTGTGCCGCCTACGCCTGTCAGCACGCTGCCGACAATCGTGGTCACAGGGTTGCCTGCGCCGCCGGTGCTGGCGACTTGAGTGCCAAGGCCGGTGACGGTGGCGCCCAATTTATCCACCAGGCCGCTGACGGGCGCACCCAGGCCGGTTGCGTTGCCGAGGTTGCCGGTGGTGTTTTCCACCAGCGACACCACCGGCACCAGCACTTTGCCGCCCAGGGTGCCGGTCAGGGAACCCAATGGGCCGGTGGTGCTGGCCGTGCTGAGGGTATCGCCGAGCATGGTCACCGTGGTGCCCACTTTATCCACTACGCCACCGACTGCACCGCCCACGCCGCCGGTCAAGCCGCCGACGACGGGAACCCCGCCGAGCGTAGTCGACAGCGATTGGCCGGTGGTCGACAGGCCGCCGCCCAGGTCGGCGACGCCATTGCCGACGCCCGCGACCGTGATGCCCAGGGAGTTGCTGCTGGTGCCCAGGGAGCCCAGGCCCGCCGTCACGCCAGTGCCGATGCTGGTCACGGCGGTGCCGGCCGAAGTGACCAGGCCGCCAGCGGTTGTGCCGACGATGGGAACACCGTTCAAGGTCGAACCGAGGTCACCGACCGCTGCGCCTACATTGCCCACGGTGGTGCCGAGGGTGCCGGCGATCTGGCCAGTGACGAGTGGGGTGGTTGTCGAACCGGTGCCGCCGCCAGTGCCACCTCCGGTACCGCCGCCGGTTCCGCCACCAGTGCCGCCACCAGTGCCCCCGCCGGTTCCGCCACCAGTGCCCCCGCCAGTACCTCCACCGGTACCGCCGCCAGTGCCACCGCCAGTACCGCCACCGGTGCCATCGCCAGTACCGCCGCCAGTACCGCCGCCAGTGCCACCGCCAGTACCGTCACCAGTACCACCGCCAGTACCACCGCCAGTACCGCCACCGGTTCCACCGCCAGTGCCGTCGCCGCCGCCAGCGCCACCACCCGTACCGCCACCAGCACCTGCACCAGCATCCGGCGAAGACGCTGCCACGTTGGATTTATGCCCGCCACCACCGCTGCTGCAGCCGCCGAGGCTCATGGCCAGAATCAACGCCAGCGCGGTACTTGCTTTCCAAAACACTACTTGAGTTTTCATGATTGAGTTCCTTGCACCTGGTACAACCTTGGTTGTTTCAAACGTTCGCTATTTCTTTGGCTAGCGATACGTTTGTCCGTGTGGTTATCACAGACCCGGGCCGGTTTTCTCGCAATCTCAACTTGGTATTAACGATTTATATACATTAGGTCTTGGTCGTCTTAAGCACTAATACGAACGTTATAAATTCAGATAATGCTGGCTGCCTGTTGCTTGTAAATCAAAGGGTTGAATGCAGTAGCGGACCCGGTCGGGTCCGCTATAACTTAAGGTGTATATATACAATTAATCAGTGTCTCTCAGGCAATCGGCCGCCACGTCCCGAGCATATGCTGGATATCTCCCGCGCCGTTCAACACTAACTCGCCAGTTGAACCGGCTTCGCTGGTCATCACGATCACTTCGCTGGGCAGGCGTACGGGTTTCTTGAATTCAACGGCTATTTCGACATTGGTCACCGGCAGTTGCTCGCCCATGGCCGCCAACGTGCGGGCCTTGTTCCACAACCCGTGGGCAATCGCCTGGGGAAAGCCGAATAGCTTGGCCGTCAGCGCGCTGAGATGAATCGGATTGTAATCGCCGGACACGCGGGCATAACGGCGACCGATATCGGCAGGCGCTTTCCAGCGCGTGAGCTCGGTGAGGGCAGCGTCAATCACCAACGTGCGTTCCTCGGCCTCGCCCTCAAGCTTTACGCCCCGGCATAACATCGTGCTTTCAGCTTCCCAGAGCAGCCCGAGGGCATCCTCGACCACGGTCACCACATCGAAGGTCGCGCCTTTGGCATGGGGCTTGAGGTCGCACGCATACACCCCGACCGTCAGCTCACTCACACTGCCCAAGGGCCGATGCAGGCGGATACGGTTGCTCAGGTGGATCAACCCCAGCAACGGAAACGGGAACGCTTTGTCGGTCAGCAGTTGCATCTGCAGGCCGAACGCGAGGATATGCGGATAGGTCGCCGGCAGCATCGGGCTGTCAGCAAAACCGCAAACCTTGCGGTACGCCGCCACAGCCCTGGGGTCGACGCGAACCTGGCAGCGCAGGCCGTGCTCGGGCAGTGCGCTGCCGGTGATCTTGCGCTTGAGCGCCGCACGCCAGTACAGCGGCGGTAGAAACGGCGTGCTGTCCAGTATCTGCCATTGCATATTCACGCTCCCAGAAGACTTTGCCCACACACCCGCAGCGCCTGGCCGCTGACGGCGCCCGAACCCGGCTGGCTCAGCCAGGCGACGGCTTCGGCCACGTCCTGCGGCACACCGCCCTGGCCCAGGGAACTCATGCGTCTTCCGGCCTCGCGCAGGGCAAACGGAATATGCGCGGTCATCTGGGTTTCGATAAAACCAGGGGCGACGGCATTGATGC
Source organism: Pseudomonas sp. R2-7-07 (assembly GCF_003852355.1). Classification (NCBI taxonomy): domain Bacteria; kingdom Pseudomonadati; phylum Pseudomonadota; class Gammaproteobacteria; order Pseudomonadales; family Pseudomonadaceae; genus Pseudomonas; species Pseudomonas sp. R2-7-07. Next base: position 791,104 of record NZ_CP027759.1, read on the forward strand.
TGATCCCGCGCGTTTGCAACAGCGGTGCCCATGCCTGGGCCAAACCGATCAGCCCGGCCTTGCTCGCGGCATAGTTGGTTTGCCCGCGATTGCCGGCAATGCCGCTGATGGAAGCCAGCAGCACCACGCGGGCATTGTCGCGCAGGGTGCCGCTGTCGAGCAGCGCCTTGGTCAGCACCTGCGGCGCATTGAGATTGACCGCCAGCACCGCGTCCCAGTATTCCGGGGTCATGTTGGCCAGGGTCTTGTCGCGGGTGATACCGGCGTTGTGCACCAGGATATCGAGGCCATCAGGCAGGTGTTCGATCAACTGGCCGGCGGCGTCTTCGGCGCAGATGTCCAGGGTGAGGGTACGCGCATTCAAGCGGGCGGCCAGGGCGTCGAGGTCGGCCTTGGCTTGGGGCACATCCAGCAGGATCACCTCGGCGCCATCGCGGGCCAGGGTCTCGGCGATTGAAGCGCCAATACCACGCGCAGCGCCGGTGACCAGGGCTTTGCGCCCGGCCAATGGGCGTGTCCAGTCTTCGACCGGCGTGGCGCAGGCCTGCAGGCGAATCACCTGCCCGGAGATATAGGCGCTTTTGGGCGACAGGAAAAACCGTAGTGCGCCTTCCAACTGGTCTTCGGCACCCTCGTCCACCTGCAGCAACTGCAGCACGCCGCCGCTGCGCAGTTCCTTGGCCAGGGAGCGGCTGAACCCTTCCAGGGCGCGCTGGGCGCTGGCGGCGAACGGGTCGCTGAGGCTTTCCGGCGCGCGGCCGAGGATCACCAGGTGTGCGCTGTGGGCGAGGTTTTTCAGCAAGGGCTGGAAAAATTCACGTAGCTGCTTGAGCTGATCGGTGTGCTGTAAGGTGCTGGCGTCGAAGACTACCGCCTTGAGCTTGGGACCGTGGCCGGGAATCCACGCCGGTGCGCCCAGCGCTTCGGCACCGTAGCTGTAGACGGCATCGGTGAGTTTGTTGGCAAACGGCAACACGTTAGTCGCCAGCGCGCCACCGCCCAGCAGCAGCGCACCTTCCACCGGGCGCAGGCGCCCGGCTTGCCAGCGTTCCAGGCGTACCGGCGACGGCAGGCCAAGGGCGGCGACCAGGCGATGGCCGAGGCTGGAGTTGGCGAAGTCGATATAACGGTCTGACATGGAACGCTCTCCGAAGACTGGGGTTCAAAAGGTGGACCATCCCAGGGTAGCAGTCGTTCGACTAGGCTCACTGATCAAGCCCATAACAGACAGAGGGAGCTTTCCATGACTCAATTGCGCCGTGTGGCGATCATTGGCGGTAATCGCATTCCTTTCGCCCGCTCCAATGGCCCCTACGCCACGGCAAGTAACCAGGCGATGCTCACTGCTGCCCTGGAAGGCCTGATCGAACGTTTCAACCTGCACGGCCTGCGCCTCGGCGAGGTGGCCGCCGGCGCGGTGCTCAAGCATTCCCGCGATTTCAACCTCACCCGCGAATGCGTACTCGGCTCGCGCCTGTCGCCGCAAACCCCGGCCTACGACGTGCAGCAGGCCTGCGGCACCGGGTTGGAGGCGGCATTGCTGGTGGCCAATAAGATTGCCCTGGGCCAGATCGAATGCGGTATCGCCGGCGGGGTGGACACCACCTCCGATGCGCCGATTGGCGTCAATGAAGGCCTGCGCAAGATTTTGCTGCAGGCCAACCGCAGCAAGTCCATGGTGGATAAACTTAAAGTCTTGTTACAACTTCGTCCGCAGCACCTCAAGCCGGAACTGCCGCGCAACGGTGAGCCACGCACCGGCTTGTCCATGGGCCAGCACTGCGAGCTGATGGCGCAGACCTGGCAGATCCCCCGCGCCGAGCAGGACCAACTTGCCCTGGAGAGCCACCAGAAAATGGCCGCCGCCTACGCCGAAGGCTGGCACAACGATTTGCTGACGCCGTTTCTGGGGCTGACCCGCGACAACAACCTGCGCCCTGACCTGACCCTGGAAAAACTTGCCGCACTCAAGCCCGCTTTCGAGCGCAGTGAAAAGGGCACGCTCACCGCCGGCAACTCGACGCCGCTGACCGACGGCGCCTCGCTGGTGCTGCTGGGCAGTGAAGCCTGGGCCAAGGAGCGCGGCTTGCCGATCCTTGCGTACCTGCGCGATGGCGAAGCGGCGGCGGTGGATTTCGTCCACGGTGCCGAAGGCCTGCTGATGGCGCCGGTGTATGCCGTACCGCGTTTGTTGGCCAGGAACGGACTGACGCTGCAGGACTTCGATTACTACGAGATCCACGAAGCATTCGCCGCCCAGGTGTTGTGCACGCTCAAGGCCTGGGAAGATGCCGACTATTGCCGCACGCGCCTGGGCCTGGATGCACCGCTGGGCGCCATCGACCGCAGCCGTCTGAACGTCAAAGGCAGCTCACTGGCCGCCGGGCACCCGTTCGCCGCGACTGGTGGGCGCATCGTCGCCAACCTGGCCAAGTTGCTGGATGCGGCCGGGAAAGGGCGTGGGCTGATTTCGATCTGTGCGGCGGGGGGGCAGGGTGTGACGGCGATTATCGAACGTTGATTACCGGGCAAAATTGGCATATTGAATGCATTCTTCGTGGGCCAGAGGTCGGTAGCCTCTCCCACCGGCGCGCCGATTGCCGTATAACGAGTGCCACACGCGTGTTTGGTAATACAGGACCCACAATAAAAGCTGATGAAGACTCCTAAACGCATTGAACCCCTGATCGAAGACGGTCTGGTCGACGAAGTGCTGCGCCCACTGATGAGTGGTAAAGAAGCAGCTGTTTATGTGGTGCGCTGCGGCAACGAATTGCGTTGCGCCAAGGTTTACAAGGAGGCGAATAAACGAAGCTTTCGTCAGGCGTCCGAATACCAGGAAGGCCGTAAGGTCCGTAACAGCCGCCAGGCCCGGGCCATGGCCAAGGGCTCCAAGTTCGGCAAGAAAGAAACCGAAGATGCCTGGCAGAACGCCGAAGTAGCGGCGTTGTTCCGCCTGGCCGGTGCGGGCGTTCGCGTGCCCAAGCCGTACGACTTTCTTGAAGGCGTGCTGTTGATGGAACTGGTCGCCGACGAGTATGGCGATGCGGCGCCGCGCCTGAATGACGTGACGTTGGAGCCGGACCAGGCGCGTGAATATCACGCCTTCCTGATTTCCCAGATCGTGCTGATGCTGTGTACCGGGCTGGTGCACGGTGACCTGTCCGAGTTCAACGTACTGCTCACGCCAACGGGCCCGGTGATCATCGACCTGCCCCAGGCGGTAGATGCGGCGGGCAACAACCACGCGTTCAGCATGCTGGAGCGGGATGTGGGCAACATGGCTTCCTACTTCGGGCGCTTTGCCCCGGAGCTGAAGAAGACCAAGTACGCCAAGGAAATGTGGGCGCTGTACGAAGCCGGTATCCTGCACCCGGCCAGCATCTTGACCGGTGAGTTCGACGAGCCGGAAGAACTGGCGGATGTGGGCGGTGTGATCCGCGAGATCGAAGCGGCGCGGCTGGATGAAGAGCGCAAGCAAGCGAATCGCGCGGCAGATGATGCCCCACCCACCAAGACCGCCGAAGAACCGCCGCCGCCTTGGATGCAGTGATCTCCCGGCACATGGAGATCGAAGTGTGGGAGGGGGCTTGCTCCCGATAGCGGTGGTTCAGTCAGCATATACAGTGGCTGATACACCGCCATCGGGGGCAAGCCCCCTCCCACATTTAGTTTTTTGGTGAGTCAGTTGGAATATCAGGTGCAGCAACTGCCGGAGGCCAATTCCTTGAGGATCGGGCAATCCGGTCGGTGGTCGCCTTGGCAGTGCTCCACCAGGTCTTGCAGCGTGTCGCGCAGTTGCGCCAGCTCGCGGATCTTCTGATTCAGCTCATCGATATGCTGGCGCGCCAAGGCTTTCACGTCGGCGCTGGCCCGTTGTCGGTCCTGCCACAAGGTCAGCAGTTTGCCGACCTCTTCCAGTGAAAACCCCAGGTCGCGCGAGCGTTTGATGAACGCTAGGGTGTGCAGGTCGTCGGCGCCATAGATGCGATAACCGCTGTCGGTGCGGTGGGCTGCCTTGAGCAGACCGATGGATTCGTAGTAGCGAATCATCTTCGCGCTCAGCCCGCTCTGGCGAGCGGCTTGGCCGATATTCATGGGCGTTGATCCTCCAAGTCCTTGGGTTTCCAGGTTTTCAACAGCAACGCATTGCTCACCACACTGACGCTGGACAACGCCATCGCCGCACCTGCCAGCACCGGGTTGAGCAGGCCGAAGGCCGCCAGGGGAATGCCGATCACGTTATACACAAAGGCCCAGAACAGGTTCTGGCGGATTTTCGCGTAGGTCTTGCGGCTGATCTCCAGTGCCGCCGGCACCAGGCGCGGGTCGCCGCGCATCAGGGTGATGCCGGCGGCGTGCATGGCTACGTCGGTGCCGCCGCCCATGGCGATGCCGATATCGGCGGCGGCCAGGGCCGGTGCGTCGTTGATGCCGTCGCCGACCATGGCCACCACGCCGGTTTTTTTCAGTGCGGTCACGGTGGCGGCTTTGTCGGCGGGCAGCACTTCGGCGTGTACATCGTCGATGCCCAGCGCCTCTGCAACCACCCGCGCGCTGCCGCGATTGTCGCCGGTAAGCAGGTGGCTGCTGATGTGCTGCGCCTTGAGTTGCTGCACGGCCTGCAGCGCGCCGGGCTTGAGCGTGTCGCCGAATGCGAACAGCCCCAGCACGCGAGGGCTTGCGCCTTGCTCGATCAGCCAGGACAAGGTACGCCCCTCGGCTTCCCATGCCGTCGCGCGCTGACTCAACTGGCCCGCGCTGAGGCCGGCCTCTTCCAACAGACGCCGATTGCCCAGGGCCAATGGCCGGCCATCAAGGGTTCCGGCGATGCCGCGCCCAGTCAGGGACTGGCTGGCGCTGACATCGGCCACGTTCAGCCCGCGTTCGTCACAGGCGTCCAGCACGGCCTTGGCCAGCGGGTGCTCGCTGCCGCGCTGCAAGGCCCCCGCCTGTTGCAGCAGTAACGATTCGTTGCCATCCAGCGCCGCCAAATGGGTGATTTTCGGCGTGCCCGAAGTGAGGGTGCCGGTTTTATCGAAGACTACGGCGCTCACCCCACGGGCATGCTCCAGGACTTCGGCATCCTTGATCAGAATGCCATGGCGCGCGGCGACGCCGGTGCCGGCCATGATCGCCGTCGGCGTCGCCAGGCCCAGGGCACATGGGCAGGCGATCACCAGTACCGCGACCGCATTGATGATTGCGCTCTCCAGCGGGGCGCCGTACAGCCACCAGCCCGCCAGGGTGAGCAATGCCAGTACCAGCACGGTCGGGACGAATACCTGGCTGACTTTATCCACCAATTTCTGGATCGGAGCCTTGGCGGCCTGGGCGTCTTCGACCAGGCGGATGATCCGTGCCAGCACGCTTTCCGCTCCCAGGGCCCGGGTACGCACCAACAGGCGGCCTTCACCGTTGATCGCGCCGCCAGTAACCGTATCGCCGGGCCGCTTCGGCACCGGCAGGCTTTCGCCGCTGATCAGTGCTTCGTCGGCATGGCTTTGGCCGTTGACCACTTCGCCATCCACCGGAAAACGTTCGCCTGGCTTGACCAGCACCAGGTCACCGAGCGTAAGCGTGTTGATGGCGACCTCTTCCTCGCGCCCCTCCAGCACGCGGACCGCCCGCTCGGGGCGCAAGGCTTCGAGGGCGCGTATGGCGCTGGCGGTTTGGCGCTTGGCGCGGCTCTCCAGGTATTTGCCCAGCAGCACCAGGGCGATCACCACGGCCGAGGCTTCGAAGTACAAGTGCGGAGCGGGTTGGGTGAGCCATTGATAGACGCTCAAGCCGTAACCGGCGCTGGTGCCGATCGCCACCAACAGGTCCATATTGCCCGCACCGGCGCGCACGGCTTTCCACGCCGCACTGTAGAAACGCGCACCGAGGATCAATTGCACCGGCGTCGCCAGCGCGAACTGAACCCAGGCGGGGAGCATCCAGTGCAGGCCGAAGGGTTCCACCAGCATCGGCAGTATCAGGGGCAACGCCAGCACGATCGCGAGCATCAGCGACCAGCGTTCGCGTTGCAGGCGCTGGGCTTGACTGGCCTGGGTGGCGGTTGCGCTCTGGGGCAGGGTCGCGCCGTAGCCGGCTTTTTCCACCGCGGCGATCAGTACGTCGGGGGCCATCTGGCCGAGTACTTCAATGTGGGCGCGTTCGTTGGCCAGGTTGACGCTGACCCGTTGCACCCCCGGCACCTTGCCCAGCGCACGCTCCACACGGCCGGCGCAACTGGCGCAGGTCATACCGCTGATGGGCAGGTCAAACGTGGTGGGTCCATTCATGGGGCAGTCCTCCAGAAGACGATGCTCCTAGGATCAACCTTGACCTGTGGGGAAGGTCAAGCGCGATCGTTCCCACGCTCTGCGTGGGAATGCATCCCCATGAGGCGTCCCCACGCGGAGCATGGGGACGATCGGCGGCTTCAGTATTCCAGCGTGGCGGCTTTGAGGTACATACCGTCCGGGCCTTGGGCGATACGCAGTTTGCGTACATCTCCGGCCTTGAGTGTGATGTTCTGTGCCGGCGGTGCCAGCATGCCCGGCAAGCAGCCCGGTGTCTGGCTCGGCAGCAGCTTGAGGCGCAATGACACATCGCCCGGCGGCAAATTGAAGGAGGTGGCTTGTTCCTGGAACAGGCGCCCGGCCAGTTGGTCCTGAATGTAGAGGCCGATCTCACAGTTGGTCGGCACCTCCAGGCGCTCGCGGGAAATGATCAGCACCGCATAGTCTTCAGCGGCGGGCGCAACGGTAGAAAAACTCATCAGGCCGGCAAGGGCAAAAATCGACCAGCGCATGGCGAATGCTCCGTGGTTCACTTCTATTGAAGGTGAAGCTTGGCCGACGTCGCCACCGAATACCAGCCCGGCCGACGTTTCTGAAACTTGACCTTGCCATCGTGGCAAGGTCGAGACTGCGTTCAACCTCATCAAAGGAGACATGTCATGCAAGTATTCAAGGTGCAAGGAATGACCTGCGGCCATTGCGTTCGTGCGGTGACCCAGGCGGTGCGCAGCCAGGATGCAGATGCCGAGGTCACGGTGGACCTTGCGGCCAAGCAGGTCAGTGTCCAAAGCAAACTGGACCGTGAAGCGATCGCGGGCCTGATCAGAGAAGAAGGCTACACAGTCGTCTGATTCTCGATAGTTAGCGAGCTATCTTAATGTTCAAGACGCCCAAGCGCGGCTAGACTGTCGGGCTGCCGACTCACTTGGGTGTCTGATGAACCTCCGCATAATTCTGATCCTGGGCGCCTTGAGCGCCTTCGCGCCGTTGGCGATCGATTTTTACCTGCCGGGTTTCCCGGCGATGGCAGCCGCTTTTGCAACCGATGAAAAACACATCCAGCTGACCCTGGCGGTGTATTTCGGTGGGCTGGCCATCGGCCAATTGATCTACGGCCCCTTGGCCGACCGCTTTGGCCGGCGCGTGCCGCTGCTCAGCGGCGTCACGCTGTTTACCCTCGCGTCCTTCGCCTGTGCGTACGCGCCCTCCCTGGAATGGCTGATCGGCGCGCGCTTCGTGCAGGCCCTGGGCGGTTGCGCGGGCATGGTGATCTCACGGGCGGTGGTGAGTGACAAATGCGATGCCGTGGGCTCGGCCAAGGTGTATTCGCAACTGATGTTGGTGACTGGCCTGGCGCCGATTCTCGCACCGCTGGCGGGCGGGATAATGGTAGGCGTGTGGGGCTGGCAGTCGATTTTCCTGGCGCTGTCGCTGTTCAGCGTGATGGCGGCGGTTGCGGTGGCGGTGGGCTTGCCGGAAACGTTTCCGGCGCATCAGCCGCGCCAGCCGTTGTCCGGCTCGCTGCGCCGCTACGGCGCGCTGTTGTCAGACCGGGTTTACCTCGGCTACGCCTTGACCGGCGGCATCTCGATTGCCGGGATGTTTGCCTACATTGCCGGTTCGCCGTTTGTGTTCATCAAGCTGTATGGCGTACCCGCCGAGCATTACGGCTGGCTGTTTGGCTCCAACGCCGCCGGGTTTATCCTGGTGGCGCAGTTGAATGCGCGGCTACTGGCCAAGCGCGGCCCGGCGTTTTTGCTCTCGCGTACGGTGTGGGTTTATGTAGCGGCGGCGTTGGCCCTGCTGGGCATTGCAGCGCTGCGCACCGAAGCCCTGTGGCCGTTGCTGGTGCCGCTGTTCATCTGCATCGCCAGCCTGGGCTGCATTTTGCCTAACACCTCGGCGTGCGCCATGAACGGGCAAGGCGCCCGTGCTGGCAGCGCGTCGGCATTGCTCGGTTGCATTCAGTTCGGCGTGGCGGCGGGGGCGGCATCGTTAGTTGGCGCGTTGCATGACGGCACGGCGATGCCGATGGCGATGGTGATCAGCCTGTGCGGTGTGCTGGCGGTGACGATAGCGATGTCGACCCAGCGCCTGCAACGGGCCAGGGCCGCGCAGGCGCAGGTCTGATCTGAAGAGCCGATCAGCCAGCGGCGGCGCGTTGCTGGCTGAGTGGGAAACGGTGGGGAGCCTGGATGCGGGCTTGCAAGGTGTCGGCGAAAGCACGGGCCTCGGCTTCGGTGTGGAAAATAATCGACTTCTGGTCCAGGCGGACCTCCCACTGCGATTTTGCTAACGCTTTTATCAGGATCTTCATTGCTGACTTCCTCACGTAAAAGAATCGTGGCAAAGGCGGCCAATATAAACCCGTAAGCGCGCACAAATATGACAAACGTCAACTCTCGGACTAATGGTGTCGCCCATTACCTACATCAGTGACAGACGACACTGACAGCCGTTTTTTAGAACCCTTCTAAAACGATCTTGCCCTTGGCCTTGCCGCTTTCCAGCAGCGCGTGGGCACGCTGCAGGTTCGCCGCATTGATCACGCCGAAGTGCTCGCCTACCGTGGTTTTCAGGGTGCCGGCGTCGATCAGCGTGGCCACGCGGTTGAGCAGGTGATGCTGCTCAATCATGTCCGGTGTCTCGAACATCGAGCGGGTGTACATGAACTCCCAATGCAGCGACAGGCTTTTGCGCTTGAGCTTGCTGACGTCCAGCGCCTTGGGGTCATCGATCAGCGCCAGCTTGCCTTGGGGCTGCAGGGCTTCCACCAGTTGGTCGAGGTGATGGTCGGTCTGGGTCAGGCTGGCGACGTGGGTCACGTGCGGGTGGCCGGCGTTTTTCAGCGCTTCGCTCAGCGGCTGGCTATGGTCGATCACCAGGTCGGCGCCGAGGGCCTTGGCCCATTCTTGAGTCTCCGGGCGCGAGGCGGTGCCGATGACCTTCAGTGCAGTGAGCTGTCTGGCCAACTGGGTCAGGATCGAACCCACGCCGCCCGCTGCGCCGACGATCAGCAGGCTCTGGCCCAGGTCCGCCTTGCCCTCGGGGACCTGCAGGCGTTCGAACAGCAGCTCCCAGGCCGTGATGGCGGTCAACGGCAGCGCGGCGGCTTCGGCGAAACCCAGGGTCTGTGGCATATGACCGACGATGCGTTCATCCACAGTGTGCAATTGGCTGTTACCGCCAGGGCGCACCAGTGAGCCGGCGTAGAACACCTTGTCACCGGCCTTGAACAGCGTGACTTCGCTGCCGACCGCCTTGACCACACCGGCCACGTCCCAACCGAGCACCTTGGCGGCGCCGTGTTCCGGGGCGACGTTCTGGCGCACCTTGGTGTCCACCGGGTTGACCGAGATGGCTTTGACTTCCACCAACAAGTCGCGCGGCCCGGCCACGGGTTCGGGCAGTTCGATGTCTTGCAGGGCGTTCGTGTCGGTGATGGGCAGGCAGCTGTAATAGGCGATGGCTTTCATGATTGCTCCGGGTAAAGGGTTGGTGGTCAGGCGAGAAACTTCAGGCGCTTGAGGTCGAAGTGTTCAATCACCTCGGCGGCCTGGGCCCGGAAGCTCTGGATATGCGCACTCTGATCGTGGTCAGCCAGGGCCGCCTCATCGCTCCAGCGCTCGAGCATGTAGAACGTCTCGGGATGTTGCAGGTCCTGATGCAGGTCGTACTGCTCACAGCCGGGTTCCAGGCGGGTCGGTTCGAGCAGGCCGCGCAGCAGGGTTTCCAGAGTGGCTTGTTGGCCAGGCTTGGCGACCAGCGTGGCGATGACGTTAAAAGCAGTGGACATACTCAACTCCTGGTCGAAAAGGAACGGCGTGGCCAGATGATTGGCTATTTCCAATGCAGATAAAAGCCGATAAAACAGCGTTCTGTTTCAATAAAAAATTGATAATTGGCGGGAATGCATGCTTCGCTTTGATGATTTGCAGTTGTTTGTGCGGGCGGCGGACCTGGGCAGTTTGTCCGCAGCCGCGCGGGTGATGGACCTGTCCCCAGCAGTGGCCAGCGCCGCGTTGAAGCGTATAGAGCAGCAACTGGGCACGCGCTTGCTGGCACGCTCCACCCGCAGCCTGCGCTTGACCGCCGAGGGCGAAGGTTTTCTCACCTACGCCCGCGCCGCGTTGAGTTCACTGGATGAAGGGCGGCGCTTGTTGGCCAGTGGGCAGGACCATGTGAGCGGCCTGCTGCAACTGTCGGCGCCTTCGGATTTCGGCCGTAATCAGCTGTTGCCCTGGCTGGATGATTTCCAGCGTGAATACCCGCAACTGAGCGTGCGCCTGTTGCTGGGTGATCGCATAGCCGACCTGTTCCGGCAACCGGTAGACATCGCTTTGCGCTATGGCGAACCCGAGGATTCAAGCCTGGTGGCGCTGCCCATCGCCCCGGAAAATGTGCGGGTGCTGTGCGCAGCACCCAGTTATCTGGCCCGTTATGGCGAGCCGCGACACCTTGAACAACTGGCCCAGCATAATTGCTTGCTCTATATGCTCGCCGGTCGCGTGCATGACCACTGGCGTTTTTTTGATGGCAAGCGCGAGGTCAGCCTGACCGTCTCGGGGGATCGGGTCAGCGACGACGCCGACGTGGTGCGCCGCTGGGCGGTGGCGGGTGTGGGCGTTGCCTATAAATCCTGGCTGGATGTGAGTACCGACGTCGTGGCTGGGCGTTTGCGCTTGATCCTGCCGGAGCTGCGCGGTGAGCGCACGCCGCTTAACCTGCTGTGCGCGCATCGTGCGCAGTTGAGCAAACCCGTCAACCTGCTGCGGGAGATGCTCGTGTCCCGTTGTGCGACATTGACGGCGCAACGGTCGGAGCGATTCGCGGCTAAGTAATGGCCGGCAGAAAAGCAGGAAATTTCGCTCAAGTACTGTCCCTGTCCAGGCTGTAAGACGCCATGGAACCGGCTGTTTTGGCCCCTATACTTTGGCGCCAACCGCAGCAGAAAACGGTTCAACAGGGAGTCGAGAGATGGAACAGGCACCATGTATCAGTCATATCGCCAGCTTGCTTGCCGAGCCCAAACGCACCGCAATGCTATGGGCATTGATGGACGGTTCGGCAAAATCTTCAGAGGAGTTGGCGACGTGCGCCGGGTTGTCGGCGGCGTCGGCCAATGCCCATTTGGCGCGGTTGACCGGCAGCGGCCTGCTGCGGGTCGAAGCGCGACGGGGCAAGCGGCTTTTTCGTGTGGCGGCTGCGGACGTCAGCGCCGCCATCGATGCCCTGGCGACGACCACCATGGCCAGTGTCGGGCGCAGCACGCCGGATACTCAGCCAGCGGCGTTACGGGTACCGTCGCTGTTGCGTCGCGCCCGTGTGTGCCAGGACCACCTCGGCGGTGAACTGGCGGCCGGCCTGTACCAGCGGATGATGGAGGCTGGGTGGATCCAGCGCTACGAACAACGTACCGAAGTCACGGTCAAGGGCACCCAGCATTTGGCGAGCCTGGGTATCTTTATCCAGGCATTCTCGTCGCCGTTGGTGTGTGACTGTTTCGACTGGAGCCAACAGCAACCGCATGTGGGCGGTGCGCTCGGCGCGGGGTTGTTGCAACTGTTCCTGCAGTCGAACTGGGTCAGTGCGATCGATGAATCCCGGGCCTTGTCGGTCAGCGACGCCGGGCTTGCGGAGATCAACCGGCTGGCCACAGCGTAGGCGCGTCGCTCCTGGTTTCGGTCAGGTCGCATCCAGCAAACGCCAGGGCAGACGATGCCGCACACTCTTTGGGGGACTTTTCAGACAGGGGGCGGCGGCATGGGTATGCAAGGCTATAGCGCAGCGGAGCGGCTGGAACGGTTGCCCATCAGTGGTTACCACCGAATCATTTTCATCATTATTGCCCTGGCGTTTTTCTTCGACTCCATGGACCTGGCAATGATGACGTTTCTATTGGGCTCGATCAAAGCCGAGTTCGGCCTGAGTACGGCCCAAGCCGGGTTACTCGCCAGTTCGAGCTTTTTCGGCATGGTGATCGGTGCGTCGCTCTCGGGGATGCTCGCGGACCGCTTCGGGCGCAAGCCGGTGTTTCAGTGGAGCATCGTGTTGTGGGGCGGCGCCAGCTACCTGTGCTCCACGGCGCAGACGGTCGAGACGCTGACGCTGTTTCGCATCTTGCTGGGCATTGGCATGGGCATGGAATTTCCCATTGCACAGTCGATGTTGTCGGAGCTGATTCCGGCGAAGCGACGCGGGCGGTATATCGCGTTGATGGATGGTTTCTGGCCGCTGGGGTTTGTCGCCGCCGGGGTGCTGTCATATTTCCTGCTGCCGGTGGTGGGCTGGCGCGACATCTTTCTGGTGTTGGCGGTGCCGGCGGTATTTGTGCTGGCCATCCGGTTTTTCATTCCGGAATCGCCACGTTGGCTGGAACAGGCCGGGCGCCATGAGGCGGCGGACAAGGTACTGCTCGGTATCGAGCAAAAGGTGCGCGACTCCCTCGGGCGCGCCGACCTGCCGGAGCCGGTGGCCTTGCCGCGAGTGGCGAGTACACCAGGCACGTTCTTCTCGGCCTTCCAGCAATTGTGGTCGGCGCAGTACCGTCAACGCACTTTGATGATCTGGAGCGTGTGGTTCTTTGCCCTGCTCGGCTTCTACGGGCTCACCTCGTGGTTGAGTGCGCTCTTGCAGCAGTCAGGCTTTGCGGTGACGCAATCGGTGTATTACACGGTGATCATTTCCCTGGGCGGAATACCGGGTTTCCTTATGGCCGCGTGGCTGGTCGAGCGTTGGGGGCGTAAACCGGTGTGCGTGGTGACGTTGCTCGGTGGCGGGGTGATGGCATTTTTGTATGGGCAGAGTGCGGTGTTTGGCGGCAACGTCGGGCTGCTGATTACGTCCGGCTTGTTGATGCAGTTCTTTCTATTTGGCATGTGGGCGGTGTTGTACACCTATACGCCCGAGCTATATCCCACCTCGGCGCGTGCGACCGGGTCCGGCTTCGCTTCGGCGATTGGGCGGGTGGGGTCGTTGCTGGGGCCACTGGTGACCGGGCTGGTGTTTCCGATTACCGGGCAGGGCGGGGTATTCGCCTTGGGCGCGCTGTGTTTCGCGGTGGCGGCGCTGGTGGTGTGGGTGTTCGGGATGGAGACCAAGGGCAAGACGTTGGAAGAACTCACTCAGGCTTGAGACGGGTGGGGTCGGTGTGGGAGGGGGCTTGCCCCGATCGCTGATTGTCAGCCAATACTGTGGCGACTGATCCACCGCTATCGGGGCATAGATATCTACACAACTTTGGCGTAGCCCTGAACCTGTGGCGAGGGAGCTTGCTCCCGTGGCGACCTGGCGGCCTATAGCTATCTGACTGATGCCGCGCGATCCAAATGTGGGAGGGGCGGTGCGACGATTCGACTTGCTCCCGATGGCGGCCTGACAGCCGACCAGGATGCTGGATCAGGGCGAGTACATATCCGTTGCTGCGGTAACGGCTGCTATGGGTTCCGCCCTTACGGCGTCTCACTTTTGAAAAGCGCAAAAGTAAGCAAAACGCTCTTGCCCCACCACTCGGCACCTCGCTTAGGCTCGGTGTGCCCGTAATCCGACAGCGATTTGGGGGGCCGCCGCCACGCGCCATCCATGGCGCGGGGCGGCTAAACCGGCATCCCTGCCGGTTTACCCCCCAAATCACTGTCGAATTCCGGCCAGCGTGGTTTAACGGGGCGCTTAAGATCAAGAGCAAGATCAAGAGCGGCTCGCTTCGCATCGTGGTTACTGTTGGCTGCTACAAAGTTGTGTAGATACCTATGGCTATCGGGGGTAAGCCCCCTTCCACATTAGCCTTCGCTATTCAGTGAATAACGGTCAAGGCTTTACCAGCCGCGCATCCAGGCTGTTCTGCGCCAGGCGTTTGGCCTGGTCCTGGGTCATGCCCAGGGAGGTGTACAGCGCGTGGAAGTTCTCGGTGACATAACCGCCGAAGTAGGCCGGATCGTCCGAGTTCACGGTGACCTTCACGCCACGCTCGAGCATGTCGAGGATGTTGTGCTGGGCCATGTCGTCGAATACGCACAGCTTGGTGTTGGACAGTGGGCAAACGGTCAGCGGGATCTGCTCGTCGATGATGCGCTGCATCAGGCGCTCGTCTTCGATGGCGCGCACGCCATGGTCGATACGCTGGATTTTCAGCAGGTCGATGGCTTCCCAGATGTACTCGGGCGGGCCTTCTTCGCCGGCGTGGGCCACGGTGAGGAAGCCTTCGTGACGGGCGCGGTCGAACACACGCTGGAACTTGCTCGGCGGGTGACCCATTTCTGAACTGTCCAGGCCCACGGCGACGAACGCGTCACGGAACGGCAGCGCCTGGTCGAGGGTTTTCTCGGCTTCGGCTTCGCTCAGGTGGCGCAGGAAGCTTAAGATCAGGCCGCTGGTGATACCCAGTTGCTGCTCGCCGTCTTTGAGGGCGGCAGCGATGCCGTTGAGCACCACTTCGAACGGCACGCCACGGTCGGTGTGGGTTTGCGGGTCGAAGAAGGGTTCGGTGTGGATCACGTTCTGGGCTTTGCAGCGCAGCAGGTAGGCCCAGGTCAGGTCGTAGAAATCCTGGGACGTGCGCAGCACATCGGCGCCTTTGTAGTACAGGTCGAGAAACTCTTGCAGGTTATTGAACGCGTAAGCCTTGCGCAGGGTTTCGACGTCGTTCCACGGCAGGGCAATCTTGTTGCGTTCGGCCAGGGCGAACAGCAGCTCGGGCTCCAGCGAGCCCTCCAGGTGCAGGTGCAGTTCAGCCTTGGGCAGGGCGTTGAGCCAATCGTACATGTCTAAAAATCTCATCAGGTGCAATGGCGGCATTCTACAGGCCATGGCCGAAATAATCGGCAAAACCTGACCAGCAGGAGAGTATTTGATTTTTTCGCGCAAGAGCGGCGTGAACTAAGGTGTAACGAAACGTTAGCGGCTGGGCGCAGTCTGTACCCCAACGATGACTGATTTGCTGCACATAAAGGCCTCCCATGCTCACTTCCCTCAAGCAAGAAAAATTCATGCTGCTGGCGCTGATTGCCGCCATTGCCGCCTACCCGCTGGAACACTGGATGCTCCACAGCGGGCAGATTGTTGCATTGCTCGCGGGCCTCGGTTTGATCGCGTTTATCGTGATGGCATCGATGCGTGTGGCCCATCATGCCGAACAACTGGCGGAAAAGGTCGGCGACCCCTACGGCACCATGATCCTGACCTTGGCGGCCGTGCTGGTGGAGGTGGTGATCCTGGCGATCATGATGAGCAACGAGCCTTCACCCACACTGGTGCGCGACACCATCTATTCGGCGGTGATGCTCGATATCAACGGCATCCTCGGCCTGGCCGCGCTGATGGGCGGCATCAAGCATGGCGAGCAGTCCTACAACGATGATTCTGCGCGCACCTACAGCGTGATGATTCTCACCGCCATGGGCGTGTCGATGGTGGTGCCGGAATTTATCCCCGAGGCCGACTGGAAAATTTACTCGGCCTTCACCATCGGCGCCATGGTAGTGCTCTACACCCTGTTCCTGAGAATGCAGGTCGGCCCACACAGTTATTTCTTCAGCTACAGCTACCCGGAAAAACGCCGCAAGAAATTGCCGGAAGACGAGCAGGCGCCGCCCGTGAACCTCGCGTTCTCGATCGGCACCCTGGTGTTTGGCGTGATTGTGATTGGCGCGTTGGCCGAGGTCATGTCCAAGACCCTCGACCTGGGCCTGGAAGGCACGGGCGCGCCGCCAGTGATCACCGCGATTGTAGTGGCGGCTATTTCCGCCGCGCCGGAAATCCTCACCGCATTGCGCGCCGCCTTGGCCAACCGCATGCAGTCGGTGGTGAACATCGCACTGGGTGCCTCGTTGTCGACGGTGATTCTGACGGTGCCGGTCATGGAAGCGATGGCACTCTACAGCGGCCAGCCGTTCCAGATGGCAATGACGCCGGTACAGACGGTGATGGTGTTTATTACGCTGATCGTCAGCGCGATCAACCTCAATGATGGTGAAACCAATGCCATTGAAGGGATGACGCATTTTGTGCTGTTTGCGACGTTTATCATGTTGTCGTTGCTGGGGTTGTAACCCGATTTCAAGCACACCATAAAGCCAAATGTGGGAGGGGGCTTGCCCCCGATAGTGGTGGGTCAGCCAGCTTATATAGGACTGACACACCGCCATCGGGGGCAAGCCCCCTCCCACATTTTTAACTGTGTTGGGCTCAGGTTCCGGCGATCAACTGCCGGGCTGCCTGAGTGTGATCGGCGATCAGGCCTTTCAGGTCGAGGCCCTCCACTTGGCCGTCGATTACCCGCCATTGACCTGCAATCATCACCCGGTCCGCTCGATCGGCACCGCACAGCAACAGTGCGGAAATGGGATCGTGGCTGCCGGAGAAGCGCAGTTCATCCAGCTTGAACAGTGCCAGATCAGCCTGTTTGCCCACAGCCAATTCTCCAATATCCGTACGGCCCAACAACTGCGCCGAGCCTTTGGTCGCCCAGCCCAATACACCTTCGGGCGTGATTTTTTCTGCCCCGTAACGCAGACGCTGAATGTAAAGGGCCTGGCGGGTTTCGAGGATCATGTTCGAGGCGTCGTTCGAAGCGGAGCCGTCCACGCCCAGGCCGATGGGGGCACCGGCGGCGAGCAGGTCGAGGGTCGGGCAGATACCGGAAGCCAGGCGCATATTCGAGCTCGGGCAGTGGCAGATGCCCGTGCCGGCAGCGCCCAGGCGGGCGATTTCATCCGGATTGAAATGAATGCCGTGGGCCAGCCAGGTGCGCGGGCCGAGCCAGCCGACGCTGTCGAGATAATCCACAGTGCGCAGGCCGAAACGCTGCAGGCAGAAGTCTTCCTCGTCGAGGGTTTCCGCCAGGTGCGTGTGCAGGCGCACGTCGAGCGAGGTGGCCAGTTCGGCACTGGCGCGCATGATCTCCGGGGTGACGGAAAACGGCGAGCAGGGTGCGAGGGCAATCTGGATCTGCGCACCGTCGCCGCGCTCGTGGTATTCGCGGATCAGGCGCTGGCTGTCGTCGAGGATCACTTGGCCTTGTTGCACGGTCTGCTGCGGTGGCAGGCCACCCTCGGCTTCGCCCAGGCTCATGGAACCGCGGGTGAGCATGGCGCGCATGCCTAGTTCACGCACGCTGTCGACCTGCACATCAATGGCGTTTTCCAGGCCGTCGGGGAACAGGTAGTGGTGGTCTGCCGCTGTGGTGCAGCCGGAGAGCAGCAATTCGGCGAGTGCCACCTTCGACGCCAGGGCCAGTTTTTCCGGAGTCAGTCGTGCCCAGACCGGATACAGGGTTTTCAGCCAGGGAAACAGCGGCTGGTTGACCACCGGCGCCCAGGCGCGGGTCAGGGTCTGGTAGAAGTGATGGTGGGTGTTGATCAGCCCGGGCAGGACCACATGCTCGCGGGCATCGAACACCTGCGCACAGGGTTGTGCAGGTGCTTGCCCCCGGGCCAGCACTTCGGTGATGACACCGTCTTGCAGCACCAGGCCGCCACGGGCATCGAGGCCATTGGCAGTGAAAATAGCGAGGGGGTTTTTTAACCAGATACGGGTCGCAGGCATTGGCCGGCTCCTCTGAATGATGGGTTCAGGTTTGCCAGCTCAGTGTTGCCCTGTCTGCTGATCCAGGGTCGCCGGGGAGGGCGAGGTGGCTAGATTACGTGTTGGTCCACATGCAGGCAAGCGGACGCGGTCAGTGTGGGAGGGGGCTTGCTCCCGATAGCGGTGGATCAGCCAACTTATGTTTGGCTGACATACCGTAATCGGGGGCAAGCCCCCTCCCACAGGGTGATCAGTGTACTTACCAGGCGATGGTGTCGCCCTTGTAGTCCACGAAATGGTGACCGCCTTTGCCGGTGTAGGCATTTACCTGGTCCACCAGGCCGCGCACGCTGGTTTCGACGTCGATGTGCGCATTTTCGCCGCCCATGTCGGTTTTCACCCAGCCTGGGTGCAGCGATAACACCGTCGGCTTGTGTTCGCCCAGTTGGGTGACAAAGCTGTTGGTCATGGAGTTGAGCGCCGCCTTGCTGGCTTTGTACAACGCCATGTCCGAACCATCAGGAATGGTGACGCTGCCCAGCACCGAACTCATGAAGGCCAGCACGCCGGTGTCCTTGCGGATCTGCCCGACAAAACGCTGGGCCAGGTTGATCGGGGCCACGGCGTTAGTGAAAAACAGTTGGCCGACTTCCGCCAGGGTCGCGTGGCCAGGTTCCTGGTTCGCCGGGCCCTTGACGCCGGCGTTGACGAACAGCAGGTCGAAGGTGCGGTCTTTCAGGCGCTGGGCCAGGGCGATCACGGCTTGCTGATCGTCCATGTCGAGTTTCTCGATCTGCACCGGGCCTACGGCTTTCAGGGCGTCAGCCTTGTTCGGGTCGCGCACGGTGGCGGTCACGTCCCAGCCGTCCTGGAGCAGTTGCTTGACCAGGCCAAGGCCCAGCCCGCGTGAGGCGCCGATGATCAGTGCGGTTTTTGGCGTAGGCATGAAAAGCTTCCTTTAGAGTCGCGGTTCAGGGAGTTCAGCAAATAACAGTAACAGTTTTCAGCGTTGCAGCAGGATACGTCCACGGCTCAGGTCGGCCAGTTGGGCCTGCAGGGTATCGACCTGCTCTTCGCCTAAGGCCAGTTGCAGTTCGACACCGTTGGCGGTGAAGGTTTCCTCCACCACCAACCCGCCAAGGTCGGCAACGCGCAGTTTTACCAGATTCAGCTCGGCGAATGCACAGGCGCAACGCAAGGGTATGCGGCTGATCAGCTCGATGCGCTCGGCATTCTGCAGGCACTTGTTGGCGCCACCGCCATAGGCCCGGGCCAGCCCGCCGGTGCCTAGTTGAATGCCGCCGTACCAGCGAATCACCAGCACCGCGACCTGATCGAAACCCTGGGCTTCGATGGCCGCGAGGATTGGCCGCCCGGCGGTGCCACCGGGTTCGCCGTCGTCGTTGCTGCGGTATTGGTCGGCCAGTTTCCAGGCCCAGCAGTTGTGTGTTGCGTTTAGGTCGCTGTGCTGCTCGAAAAACGCCTGGGCGTCGTGCGGGCTGGTAATGGGTGCCGCCAGGGTGATAAAGCGGCTTTTGCGGATTTCTTCACGAAATTCGCAAAGGCCTGTCAGCGTGAATGGCATAAGTCGCTTCGTTTATTGGGCCGGCTTGATGCCACAGCCTTTGAGAATGATGTGGATCAGATTGGTGCCGGCGTCTTCCATATCCTGCTTGGTCAGCTTGGTGCGCCCCGTGACGCGGCAGATCTGGGTGGCGAAGTCGGCGTAGTGCTGGGTGCTGCCCCACAGCAGGAAGATCAGGTGCACCGGGTCGATGGGGTCCATCTTGCCGGCATCGATCCAGGCCTGGAACACTGCCGCACGGCCGCTGAACCAGGCGCGGTAGTCCTGGCTGAAATATTCGGTAAGGCATTCGCCGCCGCTGATGATCTCCATGGCGAAGATTCGCGAGGCCTGTGGCTGGCGTCGTGAGAATTCCATCTTGGTGCGGATGTAACGGGAAAGGGCCACGGCCGGGTCGTCCTCGGCGGTCAGCGCGTTGAAGGTGCTGTCCCACAATTCGAGGATATTGCTGAGCACCGCAATGTACAGGCCAAGCTTGTTGGTGAAGTAATAATGCAAGTTGGCTTTGGGCAACCCGGCGCTGGCCGCGATGGTGTTCATGCTGGTGCCCTTGTAGCCATGGCGCGCGAACTCATCTTCAGCCGCCTGGAGAATCGCTTGTTCGTTCTTTTGCCGAATGCGGCTGGCGGGTTTACCGGCGTGGTTGCTGTGGGCAGGAACTTCGAGGCTCATGGAGGTTTCCGTGCTGATCGATAGAGGCGACGTGTGCACAGATAACCCACCCTCAAGCCTCAGACAAGTGTTGATGCAATAAAACCGTCAAAGCGATTCCAGGGAGTCACTTTCGGGCGTGTGGTTTGCAACGGCGCCGGTGGTTTTGGCCTCGGGCAATAGCAGGCACAACACAATGGCGGTCAGGCCGCCGCTGGTGATGGCGGAGTCGAACAGGTTCTGCACCAGGGTCGGCATCAAGTGCAGCAAGTTGGGTTGGGCGGCGATGCCCAGGCCGACCCCGAACGAGGTGGCGATGATCAACATGCTGCGTCGATCCAGCGGCGCCTGCGCAAGAATTCGCACACCTGCCGCCGCGACGCTGCCGAACATCACCAGGGTCGCGCCGCCCAGCACCGGCTTGGGGATTTGCTGCAACACCGCGCCGATCATGGGAAACAACCCGAGACAAACCAACACGGCGCCGATGTACAAGCCGACGTAACGGCTGGCCACGCCGGTGAGTTGGATCACCCCGTTGTTTTGCGCGAAGGTGGTATTGGGGAAGGCGCTGAACGTCGCGGCGATCATGCAACTGACCCCATCACCCAGCACGCCGCCTTTGAGTCGGCTTATATAAGACGCACCGCTGATGGGCTGGCGGGCGATCATGCAGTTGGCGGTAAGGTCACCGACGGTTTCGATGCTGCTGATCAGATAAATCAGCGCGATTGGCAGGAAGGCGCTCCAGTCGAAGTTGAAACCAAAGCGAAACGGCGTAGGCAGGCTGATCAGAGGCAAGTCGGGCAAGGCGTGGGGCACCAGCTTGCCGCTGAACCAGGCGGCCAGGCTGCCGAGGGCCAGGCCGATGATGATGGCCGAGAGGCGTACCCAGGGCGTGTTGGAGCGGTTGAGCAGGATGATCGTCACTACCACGAACAGGCCCAGGGCCAGGTTGATGGGGGCGCCGAAGTCGGGAGCGTTGAAGCCGCCGCCGAGATCGGTGATGCCGACTTTTATCAGGCTGATGCCGATCAGCGTAATCACGATCCCGGTCACCAGGGGCGTGATGACCCGGCGCAGTTGGCCGATACAGCGGCTCAGCACGATCTGCACCAAGGCGCCGAAAAAGCACACGCCGAAGATCATCGCCAGGATGTCCTCAGGGCTGCCGCCGCGTTGCTTGACCAGAAAACCGGCGGACAACACCGCACCCAGAAAGGCGAAGCTGGTGCCTTGCAGGCAAATCATCCCTGCGCCGATACCGAACGGCCTGCGCGCCTGGATGAACGTGCCGACGCCGGAGACCATCAGCGCCATGCTGATCAAGTAGGGCAGGTGCGCGGTGAGGCCCAGGGTGGAACCGATGATCAGTGGCGGGGTGATAATGCCGACGAACGCCGCCAGCACATGTTGCAGGGCAGCCAGCAGGGCGGGCAGTGGTTTCGGACGGTCATCGAGGCCGTAGATCAGGTCGTTGGGGCTGGAGGATTCTGGTGGCATGGCGGGTCAACTCGGGGCGGACGGTTCAAGGTGCCTATGCCTTGCAAAAAACTGTCCACCTGCTCAGCTTTTTGTGCGAGGCCCGAACTAGCGCGTTGCTGCCAGGCTTTCCAGAAAACTCTCCAGCACCAAATGGGGGCGGCGGCCCTTGCGCGTGACCGATGCCAGGCTTAAATCGTAAAACCGTGTGGCCGATTTCAGCGCGCGGAGTCGGCCTTGTTGTACCCATAGGCTGGCGTAGTGATCGGGCAGGTAGCCTATATAGCGGCCGGTGAGGATCAGGAATGCCATGCCTTCGCGATCCGAAGCACTGGCCGTGCAATTGAGCGCCTGGTAGTGGGCCTGGATCTCGGCGGGCAAGCGGAAGGTCGGGGCGATGGCGTCCTGGCTGTCGAGGCGCGCGTCGTCCAGTTGCTTGTCGTCGGCGTAAAACAGCGGGTGGCCGACCGCGCAATAGAGCAGCGAACGCTCGCTGTACAGCGGTTGGTATTCCAGGCCGGACAACGCGCTGGCCTGGGGTACCACGCCAACGTGCAGACGGCCGTCGAGCACACCTTGCTCCACTTCATTGGGGGCGATCATGCGGATCTGGATCTGCACGTCCGGGCCGCGCTCTTTCAACTGCGCCAGGGCGTGGGTGATGCGCATATGGGGCAGGGTGACGAGGTTGTCGGTGAGGCCGATGATCAGCTCTCCGCGCAAGTGCTGGTGCAGGCCATTGACCTCGGTGCGAAAACTTTCCAGGGCACTCAACAGTTGCAACGCCGACTGATAGACCTCGCGGCCTTCTTCAGTCAATGAGAATCCGGCGCGGCCGCGTTGACAGAGCCTCAGCCCAAGGCGCTGTTCCAGGTCGCTCATTTGCTGGCTGATGGCCGAGCGACCTATCCCCAGTACGGTTTCCGCCGCCGAAAACCCGCCGCACTCCACCACGCTGCGAAAGATGCGCAGCAGACGGATATCAAAGTCGCTGACCTGGGCCAGGGGGTCGGGACGACGGCTCATAGTTTAGTGAAGTCCTGACTGAAGGTTAGAAGAGTTGAATTTCACCGACTTTATCCCCGTGGCAATTTAGCTGCAACAACGCTTTTTCAATCCCGACGCTGCCTTTTGCCTTGCGAGGTTTTGCTGATGAACATGCCGGAAAACGCCCCATCGTCCCTGGCCAGCCAACTCAAGCTGGATGCTCACTGGATGCCTTACACCGCCAACCGCAACTTTCAGCGTGATCCGCGCCTGATCGTGGCCGCCGAGGGCAGTTGGTTGACCGATGACAAGGGGCGCACGGTCTACGACTCGCTGTCGGGCCTTTGGACCTGCGGCGCCGGGCATACGCGCAAGGAAATCCAGGAAGCGGTGGCCCGGCAGTTGGGCACCCTGGACTACTCTCCGGGCTTCCAATACGGTCATCCGCTGTCCTTTCAACTGGCGGAAAAGATTACCGACCTGACCCCGGGCAACCTGAACCATGTGTTCTTCACCGACTCCGGCTCCGAGTGCGCCGATACCGCCGTGAAGATGGTGCGTGCCTACTGGCGCCTGAAGGGCCAGGCCACCAAGACCAAGATGATCGGCCGCGCCCGTGGGTACCACGGGGTGAACATTGCCGGCACCAGCCTTGGCGGCGTCAACGGTAACCGTAAGCTGTTTGGCCAGGCGATGATGGACGTTGACCATCTGCCGCATACCTTGCTGGCGAGCAATGCGTTCTCCCGTGGCATGCCGGAGCTGGGCGGTATCGCGTTGGCCGATGAGTTGCTCAAGCTGATCGAGCTGCATGATGCTTCGAACATTGCTGCGGTGTTCGTCGAGCCAATGGCCGGTTCTGCAGGCGTGCTGGTGCCGCCACAGGGTTATCTCAAGCGCCTGCGTGAAATCTGCGATCAGCACAACATCCTGTTGGTGTTCGACGAAGTGATCACCGGTTTCGGCCGTACCGGTTCGATGTTCGGCGCCGACAGTTTTGGCGTGACCCCGGACCTGATGTGCATCGCCAAGCAAGTCACCAACGGCGCGATTCCCATGGGCGCGGTGATTGCCAGCAGCGAGATCTATCAGACCTTCATGAACCAGGCGACGCCCGAGTACGCGGTGGAATTCCCCCACGGCTACACCTATTCGGCGCACCCGGTGGCCTGCGCGGCCGGCCTCGCGGCACTCGACCTGCTGCAGAAGGAAAACCTCGTGCAGAGCGTAGCCGAAGTCGCACCGCATTTTGAGAATGCGCTGCATGGCTTGAAGGGCAGCAAGAATGTGGTTGATATCCGTAACTACGGCCTGGCCGGAGCCATCCAGATTGCCCCGCGTGACGGCGATGCGATCGTGCGCCCGTTCGAGGCCGGCATGGCGCTGTGGAAAGCCGGTTTCTATGTGCGCTTCGGTGGTGACACCCTGCAGTTCGGGCCAACCTTCAACAGCAAGCCGCAGGACTTGGATCGCCTGTTCGATGCGGTCGGTGAAGTGTTGAACAAGATCGACTGATTTCTCCTTCTATATAGAACAACTTTTCAGGAGCCCTGCATGAGCCTTATCCAGCATTTGATCAACGGTGAATTGGTCAACGACAGCGGTCGCAGTGCCGACGTGTACAACCCGTCTACTGGCCAGGTGATTCACCAAGTGCCGTTGGCCAGTCGCGAAACCATTCAACAGGCGATCGACGCGGCCAAGGCGGCGTTCCCGGCCTGGCGTAATACGCCGCCGGCCAAACGGGCGCAGGTGATGTTTCGTTTCAAGCAGTTGCTGGAGCAGAACGAAGCGCGTATTTCGCAGTTGATCAGCGAAGAGCACGGCAAGACGTTGGAGGATGCCGCCGGTGAGTTGAAGCGTGGCATCGAGAATGTGGAGTACGCGTG
The DNA here is from genome assembly GCF_003852355.1 of Pseudomonas sp. R2-7-07. NCBI lineage: Bacteria > Pseudomonadati > Pseudomonadota > Gammaproteobacteria > Pseudomonadales > Pseudomonadaceae > Pseudomonas > Pseudomonas sp. R2-7-07. The sequence goes on from NZ_CP027759.1 coordinate 815,505, forward strand.
CTCGGCGCCGGAAATTCTCAAGGGTGAATACAGCCGTAACGTGGGGCCGAACATTGATGCCTGGTCGGATTTTCAGCCGCTGGGAGTCGTGGCGGGGATTACGCCGTTCAACTTCCCGGCGATGGTGCCGTTGTGGATGTATCCGCTGGCGATTGTGTGCGGTAACTGTTTCATCCTCAAACCGTCGGAGCGTGACCCGAGTTCAACGTTGTTGATCGCGCAATTGTTGCAGGAAGCGGGTCTGCCTAAAGGTGTGCTGAGCGTGGTGCACGGTGACAAGGGGGCAGTGGACGCTTTGATCGAAGCGCCCGAGGTAAAGGCGCTTAGCTTTGTAGGATCGACGCCGATTGCCGAATACATCTATGCCGAAGCGACCAAACGCGGTAAGCGCGTGCAGGCACTGGGCGGGGCGAAGAACCACGCGGTGCTGATGCCCGATGCGGATCTGGATAACGCCGTCAGTGCCTTGATGGGTGCGGCGTATGGTTCCTGCGGCGAGCGTTGCATGGCGATCTCGGTGGCGGTGTGTGTGGGTGACCAGGTGGCGGATGCGTTGATCGCCAAGCTGGTACCGCAGGTCAAGGCATTGAAGATCGGCGCGGGCACCACCTGTGGCTTGGATATGGGGCCACTGGTGACGGGGCAGGCGCGGGACAAGGTCAGCGGCTATATAGAGGACGGTGTGTCGGCGGGGGCCGAGTTGGTCGTCGATGGTCGCGGCTTGAGCGTTGCCGGGCATGAACATGGGTTCTTCCTCGGTGGCAGCCTGTTTGATCGCGTGACCCCCGAGATGCGTATCTATAAAGAAGAGATCTTCGGGCCGGTGTTGTGCGTGGTGCGGGTGGACAGCCTGGAAGCGGCGATGCAATTGATCAACGATCATGAATACGGCAACGGCACCTGCATCTTCACCCGTGACGGTGAGGCGGCGCGTCTGTTCTGTGATGAAATTGAAGTGGGCATGGTGGGGGTTAACGTTCCGCTGCCGGTGCCGGTGGCTTATCACAGCTTCGGTGGCTGGAAGCGTTCGCTGTTTGGCGACTTGCACGCCTATGGGCCGGATGGGGTGCGGTTCTATACCCGCCGCAAGGCGATCACTCAGCGTTGGCCGCAGCGGGCCAGCCATGAGGCATCGCAGTTCGCTTTTCCGAGCCTGTAAGGTGGGTGAATAGAAGGCCGGCCCCTTGGGGCCGACCTTTGCGTTTTCTGGGCTTTTTGACCTATATGACAGAAATGTGAAAAAGAAGGTTGACGGCAGATTCTGTGCGCCTATAATTCGCCCCACTTCCGGCGCAGTCGAAACGGAAAACTCCTTGGTAAACAATGAGTTAAGTAGTTTTCGGCGGCAGGTTGCTTCAGTCCATCGAAGCCAAAAGGAAGTTGAAAAAGAGGTGTTGACAGCAGCGTGTAACGCTGTAGAATTCGCCTCCCGCTTACGAGAGATCGCAAGCGCAAGTGGTTGAAGTTGTTGAAGAATTCTTCGAAAACTTCTGAAAATAACCGCTTGACAGCAAATGAGGCTGCTGTAGAATGCGCGCCTCGGTTGAGACGAATAGCTCTTAACCAACCGCTCTTTAACAATTGAATCAAGCAATTCGTGTGGGTGCTTGTGGAGTCAGACTGATAGTCAACAAGATTGTCAGCATCACAAGTTACTCCGCGAGAAATCAAAGATGTAACCAACGATTGCTGAGCCAAGTTTAGGGTTTCTTAAAAACCCAAAGATGTTTGAACTGAAGAGTTTGATCATGGCTCAGATTGAACGCTGGCGGCAGGCCTAACACATGCAAGTCGAGCGGTAGAGAGAAGCTTGCTTCTCTTGAGAGCGGCGGACGGGTGAGTAATGCCTAGGAATCTGCCTGGTAGTGGGGGATAACGTTCGGAAACGGACGCTAATACCGCATACGTCCTACGGGAGAAAGCAGGGGACCTTCGGGCCTTGCGCTATCAGATGAGCCTAGGTCGGATTAGCTAGTTGGTGAGGTAATGGCTCACCAAGGCGACGATCCGTAACTGGTCTGAGAGGATGATCAGTCACACTGGAACTGAGACACGGTCCAGACTCCTACGGGAGGCAGCAGTGGGGAATATTGGACAATGGGCGAAAGCCTGATCCAGCCATGCCGCGTGTGTGAAGAAGGTCTTCGGATTGTAAAGCACTTTAAGTTGGGAGGAAGGGCAGTTACCTAATACGTGATTGTTTTGACGTTACCGACAGAATAAGCACCGGCTAACTCTGTGCCAGCAGCCGCGGTAATACAGAGGGTGCAAGCGTTAATCGGAATTACTGGGCGTAAAGCGCGCGTAGGTGGTTTGTTAAGTTGGATGTGAAATCCCCGGGCTCAACCTGGGAACTGCATTCAAAACTGACTGACTAGAGTGTGGTAGAGGGTGGTGGAATTTCCTGTGTAGCGGTGAAATGCGTAGATATAGGAAGGAACACCAGTGGCGAAGGCGACCACCTGGACCAACACTGACACTGAGGTGCGAAAGCGTGGGGAGCAAACAGGATTAGATACCCTGGTAGTCCACGCCGTAAACGATGTCAACTAGCCGTTGGGAGCCTTGAGCTCTTAGTGGCGCAGCTAACGCATTAAGTTGACCGCCTGGGGAGTACGGCCGCAAGGTTAAAACTCAAATGAATTGACGGGGGCCCGCACAAGCGGTGGAGCATGTGGTTTAATTCGAAGCAACGCGAAGAACCTTACCAGGCCTTGACATCCAATGAACTTTCCAGAGATGGATTGGTGCCTTCGGGAGCATTGAGACAGGTGCTGCATGGCTGTCGTCAGCTCGTGTCGTGAGATGTTGGGTTAAGTCCCGTAACGAGCGCAACCCTTGTCCTTAGTTACCAGCACGTTATGGTGGGCACTCTAAGGAGACTGCCGGTGACAAACCGGAGGAAGGTGGGGATGACGTCAAGTCATCATGGCCCTTACGGCCTGGGCTACACACGTGCTACAATGGTCGGTACAGAGGGTTGCCAAGCCGCGAGGTGGAGCTAATCCCAGAAAACCGATCGTAGTCCGGATCGCAGTCTGCAACTCGACTGCGTGAAGTCGGAATCGCTAGTAATCGCGAATCAGAATGTCGCGGTGAATACGTTCCCGGGCCTTGTACACACCGCCCGTCACACCATGGGAGTGGGTTGCACCAGAAGTAGCTAGTCTAACCTTCGGGAGGACGGTTACCACGGTGTGATTCATGACTGGGGTGAAGTCGTAACAAGGTAGCCGTAGGGGAACCTGCGGCTGGATCACCTCCTTAATCGACGACATCAGCTGCTCCATAAGTTCCCACACGAATTGCTTGATTCATTGAAGAAGACGAAAAGAAGCAGCCCGAAATTGGGTCTGTAGCTCAGTTGGTTAGAGCGCACCCCTGATAAGGGTGAGGTCGGCAGTTCGAATCTGCCCAGACCCACCAATTTTGTGTGGGAAACGCCTGTAGAAATACGGGGCCATAGCTCAGCTGGGAGAGCGCCTGCCTTGCACGCAGGAGGTCAACGGTTCGATCCCGTTTGGCTCCACCACTACTGCTTCTGTTTGTAGAAAGCTTAGAAATGAGCATTCCATCGTTGTGATGGTGAATGTTGATTTCTAGTCTTTGACTAGTTCGTTCTTTAAAAATTTGGGTATGTGATAGAAAGATAGACTGACCGTTACTTTCACTGGTAACGGCTCAGGCTAAGGTAAAATTTGTGAGTCGCTCTTAATTGAGTATGATCGAATTTTCGGCGAATGTTGTCTTCACAGTATAACCAGATTGCTTGGGGTTATATGGTCAAGTGAAGAAGCGCATACGGTGGATGCCTTGGCAGTCAGAGGCGATGAAAGACGTGGTAGCCTGCGAAAAGCTTCGGGGAGTCGGCAAACAGACTTTGATCCGGAGATGTCTGAATGGGGGAACCCAGCCATCATAAGATGGTTACCTTACACTGAATACATAGGTGTATGGAGCGAACCAGGGGAACTGAAACATCTAAGTACCCTGAGGAAAAGAAATCAACCGAGATTCCCTTAGTAGTGGCGAGCGAACGGGGACTAGCCCTTAAGTGGCTTTGAGATTAGCGGAACGCTCTGGAAAGTGCGGCCATAGTGGGTGATAGCCCTGTACGCGAAAATCTCTTAGTCATGAAATCGAGTAGGACGGAGCACGAGAAACTTTGTCTGAATATGGGGGGACCATCCTCCAAGGCTAAATACTACTGACTGACCGATAGTGAACTAGTACCGTGAGGGAAAGGCGAAAAGAACCCCGGAGAGGGGAGTGAAATAGATCCTGAAACCGTATGCGTACAAGCAGTGGGAGCCCACTTTGTTGGGTGACTGCGTACCTTTTGTATAATGGGTCAGCGACTTATTTTCAGTGGCGAGCTTAACCGAATAGGGGAGGCGTAGCGAAAGCGAGTCTTAATAGGGCGTCTAGTCGCTGGGAATAGACCCGAAACCGGGCGATCTATCCATGGGCAGGTTGAAGGTTGGGTAACACTAACTGGAGGACCGAACCGACTACCGTTGAAAAGTTAGCGGATGACCTGTGGATCGGAGTGAAAGGCTAATCAAGCTCGGAGATAGCTGGTTCTCCTCGAAAGCTATTTAGGTAGCGCCTCATGTATCACTGTAGGGGGTAGAGCACTGTTTCGGCTAGGGGGTCATCCCGACTTACCAAACCGATGCAAACTCCGAATACCTACAAGTGCCGAGCATGGGAGACACACGGCGGGTGCTAACGTCCGTCGTGAAAAGGGAAACAACCCAGACCGTCAGCTAAGGTCCCAAAGTTATGGTTAAGTGGGAAACGATGTGGGAAGGCTTAGACAGCTAGGAGGTTGGCTTAGAAGCAGCCACCCTTTAAAGAAAGCGTAATAGCTCACTAGTCGAGTCGGCCTGCGCGGAAGATGTAACGGGGCTCAAACCATACACCGAAGCTACGGGTATCACGTAAGTGATGCGGTAGAGGAGCGTTCTGTAAGCCTGTGAAGGTGAGTTGAGAAGCTTGCTGGAGGTATCAGAAGTGCGAATGCTGACATGAGTAACGACAATGGGTGTGAAAAACACCCACGCCGAAAGACCAAGGTTTCCTGCGCAACGTTAATCGACGCAGGGTTAGTCGGTCCCTAAGGCGAGGCTGAAAAGCGTAGTCGATGGAAAACAGGTTAATATTCCTGTACTTCTGGTTATTGCGATGGAGGGACGGAGAAGGCTAGGCCAGCTTGGCGTTGGTTGTCCAAGTTTAAGGTGGTAGGCTGGAATCTTAGGTAAATCCGGGATTCTAAGGCCGAGAGCTGATGACGAGTTGTCTTTTAGACGACGAAGTGGTTGATGCCATGCTTCCAAGAAAAGCTTCTAAGCTTCAGGTAACCAGGAACCGTACCCCAAACCGACACAGGTGGTTGGGTAGAGAATACCAAGGCGCTTGAGAGAACTCGGGTGAAGGAACTAGGCAAAATGGCACCGTAACTTCGGGAGAAGGTGCGCCGGTGAGGGTGAAGGACTTGCTCCGTAAGCTCATGCCGGTCGAAGATACCAGGCCGCTGCGACTGTTTATTAAAAACACAGCACTCTGCAAACACGAAAGTGGACGTATAGGGTGTGACGCCTGCCCGGTGCCGGAAGGTTAATTGATGGGGTTAGCTAACGCGAAGCTCTTGATCGAAGCCCCGGTAAACGGCGGCCGTAACTATAACGGTCCTAAGGTAGCGAAATTCCTTGTCGGGTAAGTTCCGACCTGCACGAATGGCGTAACGATGGCGGCGCTGTCTCCACCCGAGACTCAGTGAAATTGAAATCGCTGTGAAGATGCAGTGTATCCGCGGCTAGACGGAAAGACCCCGTGAACCTTTACTATAGCTTTGCACTGGACTTTGAATTTGCTTGTGTAGGATAGGTGGGAGGCTTTGAAGCGTGGACGCCAGTTCGCGTGGAGCCAACCTTGAAATACCACCCTGGCAACTTTGAGGTTCTAACTCAGGTCCGTTATCCGGATCGAGGACAGTGTATGGTGGGTAGTTTGACTGGGGCGGTCTCCTCCTAAAGAGTAACGGAGGAGTACGAAGGTGCGCTCAGACCGGTCGGAAATCGGTCGTAGAGTATAAAGGCAAAAGCGCGCTTGACTGCGAGACAGACACGTCGAGCAGGTACGAAAGTAGGTCTTAGTGATCCGGTGGTTCTGTATGGAAGGGCCATCGCTCAACGGATAAAAGGTACTCCGGGGATAACAGGCTGATACCGCCCAAGAGTTCATATCGACGGCGGTGTTTGGCACCTCGATGTCGGCTCATCACATCCTGGGGCTGAAGCCGGTCCCAAGGGTATGGCTGTTCGCCATTTAAAGTGGTACGCGAGCTGGGTTTAGAACGTCGTGAGACAGTTCGGTCCCTATCTGCCGTGGACGTTTGAGATTTGAGAGGGGCTGCTCCTAGTACGAGAGGACCGGAGTGGACGAACCTCTGGTGTTCCGGTTGTCACGCCAGTGGCATTGCCGGGTAGCTATGTTCGGAATAGATAACCGCTGAAAGCATCTAAGCGGGAAACTAGCCTCAAGATGAGATCTCACTGGGACCTTGAGTCCCCTGAAGGGCCGTCGAAGACTACGACGTTGATAGGTTGGGTGTGTAAGCGCTGTGAGGCGTTGAGCTAACCAATACTAATTGCCCGTGAGGCTTGACCATATAACACCCAAGCAATTTGTTGCTCCTAGTTGAAAGACGAAAGAGGCCAGATTGCGGTGTGTGAAGACGCAATGAACCGAAAGTTCGATGCTCACGAAACACCGAATTCTATCCCATACCCAATTTGCTGAAGCGAGGCCATCTGGTCACGACTCAGTACCCGAATTTCTTGACGACCATAGAGCATTGGAACCACCTGATCCCATCCCGAACTCAGTAGTGAAACGATGCATCGCCGATGGTAGTGTGGGGTTTCCCCATGTGAGAGTAGGTCATCGTCAAGATTAAATTCCGAAACCCCATTTGCGAAAGCAGGTGGGGTTTTGTTTTGGGCGGTCGAAAAGTGCCAACACTCCCTCACCACCTCCGACAAATTTGCACAGTTATTTCTGAACCAGACCACTAGAATAGGCACCTAACCTTTTTTAGAGCCCGAGCCCTATTTATGCCCGATCCGGTTGATGCCCTTGAGGTGTCGGACTTACCCCTGGACGACTTGGTGGCATGCCATGAGTGCGACCTTCTGATGCGCAAACCCTCGCTCGCCCTCGGTGAGAAGGCTGAATGCCCACGTTGCGGTTACGAGCTCTACGCTCATCGTCACAATGTCGTCGAGCGCAGCCTCGCCTTGGTGCTGGCAGCACTGCTGCTGTATATCCCCGCGAATTTTTTACCCATCATGCAGCTCAATCTACTCGGGCAGTCCTCGGAGGACACCGTGTGGACCGGCGTAGTCGGCCTGTTCAACACCGGAATGCAAGGCGTTGCCGTCGTGGTTTTCCTGTGCAGCATGGGCATCCCCCTGCTCAAGTTGGTGTGCCAGCTGGCTGTGCTGCTCAGCATCCGCTGGAACATCGGTCGCAGTTATGGACTGCTGTTCTACCGCATCTACCACCATATGAAAGATTGGGGAATGCTGGAGGTCTACTTGATGGGCGTGCTGGTGGCACTTGTGAAGCTGGCTGACATGGCCTCCATTACGCTTGGCTTGGGTCTGGTTTGCTTTGTAAGTCTGTTAATGGTTCAGATTCTGCTCGAGGTGGTGATGTCACCCCACCAGATCTGGCAAGCGCTGTCAGGAGAGGATGACCATGCGGGCAATTGATGCAGGCATTCTGATTTGTACCGAATGCCATGAGTTGAACAAGCAGCAAGCCGATGCCGATGAGCAACTCTGCACCCGTTGCGGTGCGCTGATCCACCCGCGTCGTCCCAATAGCCTCATACGCACCTGGGCACTGCTGGTGACTGCGGCGATCCTGTACATCCCGGCCAACCTGCTGCCGATCATGACCGTCAACTCTCTCGGCCAAGGCGACCCGAGCACCATCATGTCCGGCGTGATCCAGCTGGTACAGCACGGCATGTTTCCGATTGCCGCCGTGGTGTTCATCGCCAGTATCCTGGTGCCGACGTTCAAGCTTGTGGGTATCGGCCTGCTGCTGTTTTCGGTGCAGCGCCGGCAACCGCTGTCTGCGCAACAACGCATTATCATGTACCGCTTTATCGAATTCATCGGTCGCTGGTCCATGCTGGATATCTTCGTGATCGCCATTCTGGTGGCGGTCGTAAACTTTGGGCGACTTGCCAGTGTCGAAGCCAATCTCGGCGCTGCAGCGTTTGCCAGTGTGGTGATCTTGACGATGTTTGCCGCAGTAACCTTCGATCCCCGACTGATTTGGGATAACACGGAGTCGGATGACGACCATGAGTGATTTGCCTAAAGCTAAAACCCGCCCTGCGTCCAACTGGTCGGCCATCTGGGTGTTGCCCCTGATCGCCCTGATCATCGGTGGCTGGCTGGGGTGGCGTGCCTACTCCCAGCAAGGTATCGAGATTCAGGTCCGCTTTGAAAGCGGCGAAGGCATTCAAGTCAACAAGACCGAAGTGGTCTACAAAGGGATGACGGTGGGCAAGGTCAAGGCCTTGGCGCTGGATGACGAAGGCAGCAATCGCGGGGTGATTGCCACCATCGAGATGAACAAGGACGTCGAACAATACCTCAAGACCAACACCCGCTTCTGGCTGGTCAAGCCCAGCGTCAGCCTCGCCGGCATCACCGGCCTGGAAACCCTGGTCTCGGGCAACTACATCGCCGCAAGCCCGGGGGATGGTGAGCCCACCCGCAAATTCAAGGCGCTTTCCGAGGAGCCGCCGTTATCCGACGCCAAGCCCGGCCTGCACCTGACCCTCAAGGCTGATCGCTTGGGTTCGCTGAACCGTGGCAGCCCGGTGTTCTACAAGCAGATCCAGGTGGGTCAGGTCAAAAGTTACTTGTTGTCTGAAGACCAGAGCACTGTCGAGATCAAGGTTTATATCGAACCGACCTACGCCAACCTGGTGCGCAAACACACGCGTTTCTGGAATGCCAGCGGCATCAGCATCGACGCCAATCTGTCCGGTGTGAAGGTGCGCAGTGAATCCCTCTCCAGTATCGTCGCCGGTGGTATTGCCTTCGCCACCCCGGAAAACCGCAAAGACAGCCCGCCAACCGACCCGAGCCTGCCTTTTCGCTTGTACGAGGATTTCGACGCCGCCGCCGCGGGCATCAAGGTCAAGGTCAAACTCACCGATTTCGAAGGCCTGCAGGCTGGTCGCACTCCTGTGATGTACAAAGGTATCCAGGTCGGCAGCCTGAAAACCCTGAAGATCGACCCGGACCTGACCAGCGCCAGCGCTGAATTGACCCTTGACCCATTGGCCGAAGACTACCTGGTTCAGGACACGCAATTCTGGGTGGTCAAGCCGTCCATCTCCCTGGCCGGCATTACCGGGCTGGAGGCCTTGGTCAAAGGTAACTACATCGCCATCCGCCCCGGCGACAAAGGCACCCCGCCACAACGTGAATACGTGGCGCGCGCCAAGGCGCCACCGTTGGATCTGCGCTCCCCAGGCCTGCACATGGTGTTGCTCACCGACAACCTCGGCTCGCTGGATGTCGGCAGCCCGATTCTGTACAAGCAGGTCAAAGTCGGTTCGGTACAGAGCTACCAGTTTTCACGCAAGAAAAAGCAATTGGTGATCGGCGTTCATATCGAGAAAGAGTATGAAAGCCTGGTCAACGGTTCGACACGTTTCTGGAATGCCAGCGGTGTCACCCTCACCGGCGGGCTTACCGGTGGTATCCAGGTGAAAAGTGAATCCCTGGCCAGTCTGATGGCCGGCGGCATCGCCTTCGAAACGCCGGAACCGAATGTGCCGCTGAAACGACGCATCCCCCGTTTCCGCTTGTTTGCCGATCGTGAGGCTGCCAATCAACATGGCACCCTGGTCACCATCAAGGTCGATCGCGCCGACGGCTTGAGCCCAGGCACGCCGGTGCGCTTCAAAGGCCTGGAAGTGGGCAAGCTCGAGAGCGTGGACCTGAGTGCCGACATGCAATCGGTGCTGCTCAAGGCGCGTATCACCCAGGTTGCGGACCGTATTGCGCGGGTTGGCAGCCAGTTCTGGGTGGTCAAGCCGGAGTTGGGCCTGATGAAGACAGCAAATCTGGAAACCCTGGTCACCGGTCAATACATCGAAGTGCAACCGGCCGCGAAAAACGCCGGCGCGCAGAAGAGCTTTGTCGCCCTTGCCCAACCGCCTGAAACCGCCCGTCAGCAGGCCGGCCTGAGCCTGACACTCAGCGCCGCACGCCGTGGTTCGCTCAAGGAAGGCGTGCCCGTCACCTACCGTGAAGTCACCGTGGGCAAAGTTACCGGCTATGAGCTGGGACAGACCGCCGACCGTGTCCTGGTGCACATCCTGATCGAGCCCAAATACGCGCCGTTGGTACGCAGTGGCAGTCGCTTCTGGAACGCCAGCGGCTTCGGGCTCGACTTCGGCTTGTTCAAGGGCGCGACGGTGCGTACCGAGTCCCTGGAGACGTTGGTTGCCGGCGGTATCGCCTTTGCCACGCCTGAAGGCGAACGCATGGGTAACCCGGCACGGCCGCAGCAGACCTTTGCACTGTTCGACAAGTTTGAGGATGAGTGGCTGACCTGGGCGCCGAAGATTCCACTCGGCAAGTAGACCGAGGCGCGGCTATCGGGAGCAAGCCCCCTCCCACGTTCCGATGTGTGAATACATTCAAGTGTGGGAGGGGGCTTGCCCCCGATGAGGCCTTAAAAATCACTGCAAAACCCACAAAAAAGGCCGCGATCCAAACGATCGCGGCCTTTTTGCCTTTCAGCGCTACACGTCAGACGGCATCCAGCTCCGGCTCGTCCGCCTGCACGTTCAGCGTGGCCTTCACCGCATCGTGACGACGGATATATTTCCAGTCCGCCTCATCAATGTAGATGCCGTTCGGCCCGCTGCCGCCTTCCAGGTCGATCGCCACCTGGGCAGACACCTGCGGCTTCACGCTGGCCAGGATCGGCACGAAGCCCAACTGCAGGCTGGTTTCCAGCAACGCTGCCTGGTTCTTCTCATCGATATCCGCCGCCTCGTCGAGGTAGTACGGCAAGCGCACGCGACCAGCCTGGTCGCGGTCCATCAAGTGCAGCAACAAGTACATGTTGGTCAGCGCCTTGATGGTCATGGTGGTGCCGTTGGACGCGGCGCCGTCGATGTCGGTATGAATCACTGGTTGGCCGTTCACCTTGGTGATCTCGAACGCCAGCTCGAACAGGTCCTTGAGGCCCAGTTGGTTATGGTTGGCCGCCACGAGGCGGGCCAGGTATTCCTTGGCTTCTTCGTTCTTGTTGTCCTGCTCGGCGCTCTGGCTGAGGTCGAACACCGACAACGTTTCGCCTTCCTCATACTGACCGGCGCTGTGGATGATCTGGTCGATATGCTTGAGGGCTTCCTTGTTCGGCGCCAGCACGATGCGAAAGCTCTGCAGGTTGGAGACCTGGCGCTTGTTGATTTCGCGGTTGAACAACGCCAGTTGGTGTTCCAGGCTGTCGTAGTCGCTACGGATATTGCGCAAGGTCCGCGCAATATCGGTGACGGCCGCGCGGCGCGCCTTGCCCAGGGTCAATGCCTCATCGGTACGGTGCGCATAGGCGTTGATCAGCAGTTGCAGACGCCGCTCCATGTCGTCCTCGCTGTCGAACTTGGCCACACCCTTGAGGCGCACCTGCGCATACAGCGCTTCGATCTGGCCATCGGCACGCAGCAAGCCTTGCCAGCTGTCCTGATAGTCGTTGAGCAGCGGCAGCAGGTTGTCCATGGAATCGTCGACCGGGTCCATGAACGGCGTGCCGAACGGCAGGTCCGCCGGCAATAGCTGGCGCCGGCGCAACGCGTCGTCCAGCGTACGCTGCTTGGCTTCCATATCGCCAATCTGGCGGCCGACCAATTGCAGCTTGGCCGACAGCTGCTGGACTCGCTCGGTGAACGCATCGCTGGAGCGCTTCAGTTCATCCTGGGCCGCTTCCATCTGCGCGAGGTGTTCCAGCTTCTCGCCTTCCTCCGCGCTCAGGGTTTGGGTGCGGCGGAAATCTTCCAGCGCCTTCTGCGCGTCCAATACCTGCTGGTACAGCGCTTCGGTCTGGGTCTTGCTCGCCGCTCGGTCGGAAGCGACCGCTTGCTGGGTTTTCAGTTGCTTGAGTTCTTTTTCCAGGCGCTCTTTCTGGTCGCGCAACGCCGCGCGATCCGCCAGGGCCTGCAACGCCGGAGGCTCGATGTGCGAGATGTCGATGGACAGCCCCGGCACTTCGAAACGCTCGCCCTTGAAACCATCGAGGATCTGTTCCAGGGATTTGACCCACTGGCCTTGCTCATCCAGCGTGATGCCATGTTCACCTAGAGGCAGGCTGAACAACGCGCTGTTGAACAGGCGCATCAAGCGCTCGACATCCTGTTGCGAGAATTCTTCGCGCAGCTTGGCGTAGCTGTTGTTGTCCGCGTGATCAAGCTGCTGCCTGACCGACTTCAAGCGTTTTTCCAGGTCGCGCAGACGCTCGTCCAGGTCCTCGGCGCTGAACTGACGCGACTGCGCCAGCGCACCCGCCAATTCGTCGTGAGCGTCCTTGGCCGCGAGCAGTTGCTGCTCCAGCACCCGCACATCATCGACCAGCGCGAAGCGATGCTTGAGCACCGACAACTCGCCCAACCAGCGTTGGATGCCACTGATCTCGCGCTCCAGGCGCATCAGCTCCTGGGTGCCGCCACGCTGGTCGTTCTGCAGCGCATCCTGCTCGTTGCGATAGTGTTCGGCCTGGATCGTCAGCTCTTCCTTGCGCGCACTGGCGTAATCCGACCAGGTGCCCAACAGCGAATCGAGCAACGGCGACAGGCGATGCAATTTGCCGCGCAAAATGTCGCGCTGTTTCACGCCATTGGCGAGTGCTTCGACCAACGGCCCGGCGGCCACCAAGGAGTTGTAGTCCTGCTCCATGCGCCGTACATCGCGGAAGGCTTCTTCGCACGCGGCGATGTAATCGACGCTGCCGGAGCGCAGGCTGTGTTCAAACGCATCGAGGAACAATTGCTTGAGCTTGGCTGCGGTGATTTCGCGCATGTGCAGCAGGTTGATGAACAACGCGCGGAAGGTCTTAAGACTCTGCTCGCTGGTGGAGCGCAGTGGGATCAGCGTCAGGTCCAGCGGGATCGAGGTGTGGCCGCCCACCAACAGGCGCCGCAGTTCGTCGGGCTTGAGTTCATAGGCCTTCAGGCCTTCGCGCTCAAGGTTGGTGAACAGTTCTTTCTGGCGCAGGCAGGTATCGTTTTTCTGATAGTGGGCCAGGTCCAGCTTGCCGGCATAGGCAAAGAACTGATGACCGAAACCACCGCCCGGGCCGCGCCCGACCACGCCAATCACATGCGGGCCGTGGGGCAGCGAGACTTCCACGAGGATGTAGCTGGTGTCGGTGGCAAAGTAGAAGCGTCGCGATTGCTCTAGCGTGTACTTGCCGAAACTCATGTCCGACATGCGCGCCAGGATCGGGAACTGCAAAGCGTTGATCGACGCGGATTTACCCAGGTTGTTCGCGCCATACACCGACAGTGGCTCTTCCAGCGGGAACAAACCCAGGCTGTAGCCGGCGGTATTCAACAGGGCGAAGCGGCGTATGCCGTAGCGTTCCTTACTCATGCGTCGGTCTCCTGTTCTTCGGCAATGGCGCGGGCGAGGGCGTCTTCTTCGCTGTCTTCGGCGAAGTCACTCAAGTCCAGCGGGTCATCGGTCTTCAGCAGTTTTTCATCGCTGTCTTCGTCGATGATCACCGGCGCAGGCAACGGCAAGACGCTGTGCACACTGGCGGCGAGGTCGCGGTCCTGCTGCACCGACAGGCATACATCAAGGAAACGGTGCATCGGCGGCAGGAAGCGATAGATGCCGTTGTCTTCGCTGGCGAAACCCAGCTGAGTCATGCGGCGCATGATTTTTTCTTCGAGTTCTTCCTGGGTCTGCACTTCGGCCTGGATAAACAGGTCGCGGTATTTCTCCAGTAACGACGGCAGTTCATCGCGGCCCAGGCTGCCGCCATCGAGCACGGCAACCGGGTCGCGGCCCTGGTCGGCCAGGTGTTCGACGAGAATGAAGGTGAACAACGCCAGGCGCTGGGCGGTCTTGTTTACCTGCGCGCTGGCAATCGCGGAGTCCGGCACGAAGTAGTAGAAGCCACGGGTATCGCAGACCAGCTCAAAGCCCAGGGCCTTGAACAGCGTGCGGTACTGGTCCTGGAAATTCGACAGTTGTGCGTACAGCTCCGGGTCGCGGCGGCTGACGTGGTAGCCCTTGAACAGCTCGCGAAAGATCGGCGCCAGCTGGGACAGTTCGGATAGATCAAGATGCATTTGGGATGCTCGCAGAGTGCTCGGCCGCGTCAGAGCTGGCCGGGAGCAGGGCGAAGGAGCGCAGGCTGACCTGGTGCTCGTGGGTGTGGTAATCGCGGCGTTCCAGGCGCTCGCGCTTGAAGCGTTTTTCCCGCGAGAGCCGCGAGAACCAGTACAACAATTCGTCGGTCGCGCCGTTCGGCTCCTGCTCCAGCAGCCAGGTCATCAGGTCCGGCATCGGCAGTGCGTCTTCGCAGCGCTCGAGCATTTCCTTGACCGTTCGCGGTGCGCGCGGGGCTTCGCCCTTGTGGGTTTTGTGCGCCTTGGGGAAACGCGCCGGTTTCGGCTCGAAATTCGCCAGGGCATACACATACGCCTCGACCTGGCTGGCACTGCCGAGGAAGGTGCTTTGCGGCCGGCTGAACATTGGCATGGCAGCCTGCGGCACCGCGTCCAGCCCTTTGCGGCGAATGGCCGACAGGGCCAGCGCCGCGCCACGGGTCACGGCGTTGTGCCGGCGTGCTTCTTCGCGCAGCGGCAACAGCAGCTCGCGCGCATGACGCAGGGTCAGTTGGGCGCTGGTCTGCATCTCGAGGATGCGCGCGTGGGTGCGCAGCAGCATGTCGTCGTCCACTAGGTGGCCGAGACGCTGCTGCTCGGTGAGCATGCGCAGCAGCACGTTTTCCACCTTGCGCACGCCTTGCTCGAACGCGCCGTCGGCGTTCACCAGTTGGATCATCGGTTCGACGTATTCGTCCCAGGTGGCCAAGACCTCGGCGTAACGCTGGCGCAACGGGATCTGCCGGTCGCTGGTCTTGGCGCGGTCGGCCACGGCAGCGAGGGCCTGTTCGTCGTTGGCGAGTTTTTTCAGCACATCCCGCACGCGCATATCCAGCAGGCGCAGTTGTCGGGCGAGGTCGTGGCCATCGCGGATGTCGAAGGCGTCCTGGATATAACCGGCCAGGCGCTCGAGATGACGCAGGTAAGCTTCGATTTCCAGGCACAGGCCAAGCCGGTGCTCCTTGCGAAGATACGCCAGGAAGTCGTGAATCTGCGCGTTGAGCTCGAAGCGGTTCGGGCTCTTGGCCACCGGCACCAGGATATCCAGGCGGATCCACACGTCCAGCAGGCTGGTGATGTCCTGGGGCGTGCTGTCCAATTGTTGGGCGGCCAGTTGCGCGCGCAGTTCGCCCAGGCTCAGGGTGCCTTGGTCGAAGTGTTCGCACAGTGGCTCAAGTAAGGCCCAGTGTTCGGCGAGGGCGCGCAGGACGCGCTTGGGTTCGATCATGGGAAAGGCCGGCTGGTTGGCGATTAAAAGTCGCGATTGTACTGCATCGGGCGCGGGATTTATCCACAGCCGGTCAGTGTGCAGTGGGCGATTGTTGCCGAACAGCGGTAGAATCCCCGCTCTTTAGTTATCCACAAGTGGCTGAGCTGTGCTTACCGAGTCCCGACGTCGCGCTTACTTGAGCGCCATGCAGGTGGTCAACTGGCTGCCCCGCACCGAACTGCCGTTTGCCGCGCCGTCGCGGCCCGAGCTGTTGCAGGCGCCGGAGCCCTATGAAGCGTTCGCGCCGTCAGGCGAGGAAGCCGCCGCGCCGGTGGCGGTGATCAAGTCTGTGCCCGAAACGCGGCCGACGGTGGAGCGCACGAAGATCGAGGTGCCGCGCCCGTCACCGGTGGTCAAGGCAGTGGTCGCCGAAGACACTGCCCCGGTGGCCAAGGCCCCGGTCGTGCCGACGCCACGCTTTGCCCTGCAACTGCTGCGCGCCGGGCGTTGCCTGCTGCTGGTGGAATTGCCCACCGGCGAACGTTTCCAGTCGCGCGACCCGGCCTACCTGCTGCTCAAGGACATGCTGCGCGCCGCCGGCCTGCCCGACAGCCCGCAAATCGTCGGCGACCCGGTGCGCTGGCCACTGCTGGTGCGCGGCACCATGGACCAGGGCCCGGACGCCGCACGGGATTTTGTACAGAGTTTTGTTGCGGCACGCCTGGAAGACGAACCGTGCGTCTGCCTATGGCTGATCGGCTTGCCGGCCGTGCGCTTTGCCGGTGAGGCGGATGCCGAAGCCTGGTACCGCGAACTGCAGGTTGAAGGCCTGGGTTCGGTATGGGCCCTGCCGGGCCTGGAATTATTAATGGAAGAGCCACAGCGTAAGGCTGATATCTGGCAAGCCATGCGCCGGCTGATGGCGCGCTGGAAAACAACCGATGAGTGAGGCTTTATCCTTCCGCCCGATGACCGAGGCTGACCTCGATGCCGTGCTGAAGATCGAATACGCAGCGTTCAGCCACCCCTGGACCCGGGGCATCTTTCTCGACGGGCTGGGCAAGTACCAGATCTGGCTGATGTTCGAAGGTGAGCAACAGGTGGGCCATGGCGTGGTGCAGATCATCCTCGATGAGGCGCATCTGCTCAATATCACCGTGAAGCCGGAGAATCAGGGCCGAGGTTTGGGCTTGGCGCTGCTCGAGCATCTGATGTCCCGCGCGTATGCGGCCAATGCTCGTGAGTGTTTCCTGGAAGTGCGTGACAGCAATACCGGCGCATTCCGCTTGTATGAACGCTACGGCTTCAACGAAATTGGCCGTCGCAGGGATTACTACCCTGCGGTAGGCGGCCGTGAGGACGCGGTCGTGATGGCCTGCACCCTGGTCGACTAGACACCGAAATCCATGTGGGAGGGGGCTTGCCCCCGATGGCAGTGGTTCAGCCAATACATGAGTTGACTGACACACCGCTATCGGGGGCAAGCCCCCTCCCACATTTTGACCCGAGTTGGGTCAGCGTTTGCCGTCGAGCGGGTCCAGGTCAGCCAGTTCAGCCTCATCCAACCCATTCCCACCGCCAATTTCATCTTCATCGACGATGCTCAGGTCATAATCCGCCGCGCTATCTTCACCTTCCTCCCTTGCATCCCGCGCGCCGTCCTCATGGATCAGCGTTTCCGGGCTCATGTCATCATCGGTCGACTCATGGTCATCCGTCGAAGCCCCGGTCAGCCCGGCCTCGCGTACCCGTTCGTCGGGCATCAGGTGCTCGCGTTCGCCAGGTGGAAGTTCATCGCCGATTTCCGCTGTCTGGTCTTCTTCGTCAAAATCCAGCTCGCGCATCGAACCCATGCGGTCTTCGTTATCATCAATGGGTTCGGGCTGCGTAGCGCCGTAGGGACGTCGTGATTCAGTCATGGCCAATCCTCATACTGTGGGGCTTATAGTGTGTGGACAGGCTTTGCGCCGCAAAGATTCAAGCTAATTTGCGCAAGGCGTGACCTGGACGAAGGCTTGTCAGTCACAAAACTGCGCATCATTCCTGAGGCTTTCCCTGATGAACGAACTACAAGACCTGCTAGACAACAACGAACGCTGGGCGGATGCGATCAAACAGGAAGATCCCGAATTCTTCGCCAAGCTCGCCCGCCAGCAAACCCCGGAATACCTGTGGATCGGCTGCTCCGATGCGCGTGTACCGGCCAACGAGATCGTCGGCATGTTGCCCGGTGATCTGTTCGTGCACCGCAACGTGGCCAACGTGGTGCTGCACACCGACCTCAATTGCCTGTCGGTGATCCAGTACGCAGTCGATGTGCTCAAGGTCAAACATATCCTCGTCACCGGCCACTATGGCTGCGGCGGCGTGCGCGCCGCGATGCAGGACCGTCAGTTCGGCTTGATCGACGGCTGGCTGCGCACCATTCGTGATCTCTACTACGAAAACCGCGACGTGTTGGCCCAGTTGCCCACCGAAGAAGAGCGCGTCGACCGCATGTGCGAGTTGAACGTGATTCAGCAGGTGGCCAACGTCGGCCATACCAGCATAGTGCAAAACGCCTGGCACCGCGGGCAGAGCCTGTCGATCCATGGCTGCATCTATGGCATCAAGGACGGCCGCTGGAAGAGCTTGAACACCACCATCAGTGGCTTCGAGCAACTGCCGCCGCAGTACCGCCTGCGGCCGTTGGGCGAAGTCTAAGTCCGTTTACGCTCGCGCAAATGGGCGCCGCGCAAGACTCACCGAAGTCAGAGCCGATTTCTACTGTCAAATCTGACAGTAGAAATCCTGGGTGCTCCTCATAGCGCGGGCGGTGCGAGGGTGGGGGCAGGGGCTGCACTGCGCAGCTGCTTCAGCTGGTCTTTGATGGCGGGCGTGGCGCATTTGGCGTTGGCCTGCTCCGGGCTCAGGTTGCGCACCGAGGTGTAAAACAGTTCACAGGTCTGCTCCTTGCGCGTGACCTGCCAGGTGTTCATGCATGCCTTGAGCAATACATTCGCGTCGCTGGCGGGTTTTTGGCCCATGCCGGCTTGCCAGCAGGCTGCGCTCAGGTCCTGGCCCATCACTTTCAAGCCGGCCTCATCGGCCTTCTGCTCATTGCCGTCGTACGTGTCCGGGCTGGCGGCATACCAGATATAACTCGGATGGTTGGCGCCGAGCACCGAGACCGGCTTGCCCGGCTCCGGGTTGATCTGCGCCAGGCCCAGCACCGCCACCGTTTGCCCGTATTGTTGCTTGATCCAGCTGCGCACCGGCGCGCCGAAGGCCACCATCGGCAGCGAATCGCTGGGGCGCAGGCTCAGTTCCTTGACCATGCGGGTCTGGTAGTCGGTGAAGTAGCCGTAGACGGCTTCCAGGTCTTTACCCGCATTGGACGGCGCGGCGATGGGGGCGATATCGATGATGGTCTGGTAGGCCGGGGTTTCGCTGGCAGGAATGCCATTGCTGGTGAGCAGGGTCGCCCAGCGGTCGGTGGTAGCCGATTCCAGGTAGTCCTGGGCCTGGGTCAGCGAATAATCCGGCGGAAAATGCAGCAGCTCGATGCTTTTGCGGTTTTCCAGGGCCATGCCCAGCGGCAGGAACAAGTACCAGTTATAGGCCCACTTGCCGTCGCTGTTGAGCTGGCTGGCACCTCGGTAAGCCAGGTCTGCGGTATCGAGCAGTGTGGTCAGGGGCTGGCCGTAACCGTCCGGCACGCCGCTGAAGGTTGCCGCAACCTGGCCGTCATGCACCTTGACGCTGACCTTGGCGCGGCTGTAGCCGTCACGTTGCAGGCTCTGGTTCAAATAATGCTCGGCGGTCTGCTCCAGCGTCCAGGGCCGAAAACAGATCACGTTGCAGTTGTTGGGAAACGCGAACAACTGGGTGACACGCTGTGTACTGCCCAACGGCACTTCGATGTCGGCCTGTACGACCGCACTGGCCAGCAGTGCGGCCAGGGTCAAGCACAGCCTGGTCGGTTTGAACATAATTGGTTCCTTGTCAGCGAAAGCCCGTCTGCGCGGGATGAAAGCCCACCCTCACACAGTAGCGGCTGACCGGGAAAACCGCGTGCTAAATCGCCACATGTGTCGCGATTGGATAAGTGAACCTACACGCTGAACTGCAAGGTATTGCTCAAATCCCCCATGGGTTTCTGGCCGCGCGCGATCATCGCGGCATCCCTTTGCTTGAGGCCGTCCAGGGTCTCCAGCTGAAACACGCGGGTGATCAAGCGCAGGATCGACGCGGTGTCGTAGAGCGTGTGGTCAACCGTGCCTTTGCGTGCGAACGGCGACACCACCAGGGCCGGAACCCGTGTGCCCGGGCCCCAGCGATCGCCCTTGGGCGGTGCCACGTGGTCCCACCAGCCGCCGTTCTCATCGACGGTCACCACCACCACCATGTTGTTCCACTGCGGGCTTTCCTGCAGCAGCTTCAAGGCGCGGACGATATGGCGGTCGCCCGAGGCCACATCGGCATAGCCAGCGTGCATGTTCAGGTTGCCCTGGGGCTTGTAGAAGGTCACGGCGGGCAGCTTGCCGGCTTGGGCGTCGGCGAAGAACCTGTTGGTGCTCGACTCATCGCCCAACCCGCCGTCGCGCAGGCGTTTGTCGCGCTCGGCACGGTTCTCGGGGCCCTGCTGCTTGAAGTAATTGAACGGCTGATGGTGGTACTGGAAGTTCGGAATCTTGGGAATACCGCCCGAGTCCTTGAATTGCTCCAGGGTGGCTTGCCAGGCGCCGGCGTACCAGGCCCAGTCGATGTTCTTTTTCGAGAGCTTGTCGCCAATGTGTTCATGGGTTTGCGGTACCAGCACATTGGGCAGGTCCGGTTTGGCGTAGTCCGGGTTCTGCGGGTCGCGGATCCAGGTCGGCCAGTAGGGCGGAGCCAGCGTATTGACGGCGTAACCGTCCGGCGTCAAGGCGCTGGGGCCGAACTGCGGCGGGCCGGTCATGGCGCTGGCCGGCGAGGTGTCCAGGGGCTTGAGGCGCGTGTCGGCGGGGTCATCGCTTTGCAGCGTGGCGATCTGCGCCTTGGCCACCGATTGCGCGGCATTCGGATAGATCGGTGCCGTGGCGCTGATCAGGTACTGATGGTTGAGGAACGAGCCACCAAACGCACCCTGGAAAAAGTTATCGCACAGCACAAACTCCTTGGCTACGTCCCACAGGCGCAGGGAATAGCGGCTCTGGGCGTAATGGCCCATCACCAGGCCGCCGGAATCGCCCCAGGCAACGAAACCGTCATTCTTGCCGCCGTTGATCTGCATCTGGTTCTGGTAGAACACATGCCACAAGTCACGGGTCACCAGGCTCAGCGGCAAGTCCTGCGCATCCGGGCCCTTGAGGGCGAACGGGGCGTTGGGCAGGTTTTCCTGGAATTGCACGGCGCTCGGGTAGGTCACACCATCCACGCTTTGCGGGCCCACCTGCAACACGCCGCCCCAGGTCGGGGGAAGGGTGGTCAATACGCTGCCATCGCGGTCGCGTTGTTGAACGTCAGCCACCGAAAGCGCCGAGAGAGGTTTCTCCAGCCCGGGGAAGTCTGCAAACAGATTGTTGAAGCTGCGGTTCTCGGCGTAAATCACCACGACGGTTTTCACATTGTCGCGCAAGGCTTTATCCAGCTCCTGCGAGGTGAGTGGGCGCGGCATCGGTTTTCCCGGTGCTTCGCCGGTATTACCGCACGCACTCAAGGTCGCGCCCACCCCCAGTACCGCCGCGCCCCCCAGGAAGCGCCGACGACTGGTGTCAACCGGCGGTTGGCCTGGCGAATCCGTGGAAGGGCGGTCTACGTGCTCGTCACTCATTGCGCGGGAGTCCTTGGCGAGATGTTGCAAGATGTTTCGCAGGACGGTAGCAATGGAATGTGACGGAACAAAGACAGACCTATGATGAGTGGGCCGTGCCTACACCGCATAAGCGCTGCTAGACTGGCCTCTTGATGCAGGCCGCGAGGTGAACCGTGAAACCTTCAATTGCACTTGATCTACAACGAGCCGCTGTTAGAGAAGTGGTCGGACGTTTTCGTATATCAAATCCGAGAGTGTTTGGGTCTGTATTACTGGGGACCGATCACGAAGGCAGTGACCTGGACCTGCTGGTCGACGCACCGCCGGGAACGACGCTCTTTGATCTCGGTGGGTTGCAGGTAGAGCTTGAAAGCTTGCTGGGCGTCAATGTGGATCTGCTGACCCCCGGTGATTTGCCTTTGAAGTTTCGCGCGAAGGTGTTGGCTGAGGCTCGTCCGGTATGACGGAAAATCGCCTTGGGGATTATCTGGAACACATCAAGCAAGCTTGCACTGACGCGATTACCTTTGTTGAGGGGTTAAGCAAAGAAGAGTTCTTGGAGGACAGGCGAACGCAACAAGCAGTGGTCATGAGCCTGATCATCATTGGTGAGGCGTCGACGAAAATCATGGACCGGCACCCCGACTTCGCTACAGAACATTCATACATTCCCTGGCGCAATATGCGCGCGATGCGCAATCGAATTGCTCACGGTTACTTCGATATCAACTTCGATGTCGTTTGGGACACGATACAAAGCGCATTGCCCGATTTGCTGGAGCGCCTTCCCCCCACTGAATGACCGCACCTACTGTACTAGCAGGTACGGTCTGCCGCTATCTACGGCATCACCGGCGGCAAATACGTCAGCGTCGTCCCACAACGCCCACAGCAAGAACAACACCAGCGGCGTGTGCACCAGCAATTGCACGAACGAAAACCCGATCAGGTCCCGCGCCTTCAGACCCAATACGCCCAGCAACGGCAGCATATAGAACGGGTTGATCAAGTTCGGCAGCGCTTCGGCCGCGTTGTAGATCTGCACCGCCCAGCCCAGGTGATACTGCAGGTCATTGGCCACTTGCATCACGTAAGGCGCTTCGATGATCCACTTGCCGCCGCCGGAGGGGATGAAGAAGCCCAGCACTGCCGAGTACACGCCCATCAGCAGGGCGTAGGTGTCGTGGGATGCGATGGAGGTGAAGAACAGCGAGATATGGTGCGCCAGGGTCTGGCCGTCGCCGCCTTTGACCACGGTCATCAGCGCCGCGATCGAGCCGTACAGCGGGAACTGGATCAGCACGCCCGTGGTGGTCGGCACGGCGCGGGCCACGGCATCGAGGAAGCTGCGCGGGCGCCAGTGCAGCAGCGCGCCGACCATGATGAACAGGAAGTTATAGGTGTTGAGCCCCGAGATGGCGCTGATCGCCGGTTTGGTCGAGAACTCGTGGAACAACCAACCGGCCGCCAGCAGCGCCAGCAGAATAGTCAGCAGCGGGCTGTGCTCCAGCCATTCGCCGGGTCGGGTCGGCGCCTGCGGCTTGGGCAGGTTGAATGCCGGGTCGACGCCACAGGCCTTGGCATCCCGCGCACTGTTCGGGCCCGGTGCGGTGGCGTAGGCGATGATCAGCGACACGATGATCAACGCCAGTAACAGCACGCCGGATTGCCACAGGAAGATGGTCTCGGTAAACGGGATCATCCCGGTGATCGCCAGGATTGACGGCGGCAAGCTTCCCGGGTTGGCCTGCAACTGCGCGGCCGACGACGACAACCCCAGCGCCCATACGGCACCCAGGCCCAGGTAGGCCGCAGCGCCAGCGGCGCGGTAGTCCATGCGCAAATCCGTGCGACGGGCCAATGCACGCACCAGCAAACCGCCGAACACCAGGGACAGGCCCCAGTTGAGCAAGGAGGCCACCATGGAAATCAACGCGACCCAGGCCACCGCCGAACGGCCGTTCTTCGGGATGCGCGCCAAGCGGTCAATCAGCTTTACCGCAGGCGGCGAACTGGCGACCACATAACCGCCAATCACCACAAAGGCCATCTGCATGGTGAACGGGATCAGGCTCCAGAACCCGTCGCCAAATGCTTTGGCGGCTTCGCTGGGCGCAGCGCCCATGCCCAGGGTCGCCACGGCAACGATGATCACGGCGAGGGCGGCGAACACCCAGGAGTCGGGGAACCAGCGCTCGGCGAAGTTGGAGCAACGCAAGGCAAATCGGGCATAGCGGCTTTCTTCGATAGCATCGGCCACGAGTCTTTCCTCTTGTATTTATTATGGGGATGGCAGTTTTTCGGCATGTTCCTCCAAGGTCATTGATTTGGGAATGTAGTTATCTTCATTGATCAATGAGTAAAACAAATATATCCGTCGCGATTGCCATCATCCGGTTCAACTCATAACCTGCACGCCATTTTGTTTGTCTGCCGAGCCCGTACATGACTGCCACCTTTTCGTCACAGGCGCAGCGTTTTTCCCGCTCCGACTACAAAACCCTGGGCCTGGCCGCCCTCGGTGGCGCCTTGGAAATCTACGATTTCATTATCTTCGTGTTCTTTGCGCTGACCCTCAGCCAACTGTTTTTCCCCCCGGAAATGCCCGAGTGGCTACGCCTGTTGCAAAGCTTTGGCATCTTCGTCACCGGCTACCTCGCGCGCCCGCTGGGTGGCATCCTGATGGCGCACTTTGCCGATCACCTGGGACGCAAGCGCGTGTTCAGCCTGAGCATCCTGATGATGGCTTTGCCCTGCCTGCTGATCGGCATCATGCCGACCTACGCGCAAATCGGCTATTTCGCACCGCTGATCCTGCTGGCGCTGCGTGTATTACAAGGCGCCGCGGTGGGGGGGGAAGTGCCCAGCGCCTGGACCTTCGTCGCTGAACACGCCCCGCGCAGCCATCGCGGTTATGCCCTGGGTTTTCTGCAAGCCGGCCTGACGTTCGGCTACTTGCTCGGCGCACTCACCGCCACGCTGCTTGCACAGGTCTTCACCCCGGCCGAGATTCTCGACTACGCCTGGCGCTTGCCCTTCCTGCTCGGCGGCGTATTCGGCGTGATTGGCGTATGGCTGCGCCGCTGGCTCAGCGAAACCCCGGTATTCCTCGAAATGCAGGCCCGCCGCCAGGCCGCTGCCGAACTGCCGCTGCGCACCGTATTGCGCGACCACCGCGCCGTGTTGCTGCCGGCGATGATCCTCACCTGTGTGCTCACGTCGGCGGTGGTGGTCCTGGTTGTCATCACCCCGACCATGATGCAGAAAACCTTCGGCATGAGCCCCAGCCACACCTTCGCCTTGAGCGCGTTGGGGATTGTGTTCCTCAACATCGGCTGCGTGCTGGCTGGCCTGCTGGTCGACCGCATTGGCGCCTGGCGCGCGGTGCTGGTCTACAGCCTGCTGTTGCCGGTGGGGGTGTTTATCCTGTACGCCAGCCTGATCAACGGCGGCGTCTGGCTGGGCGCGGCGTATGCCGTGGCCGGCTTGAGCTGCGGGGTGGTGGGCGCGGTGCCGTCGGTGATGGTCGGGTTGTTTCCAGCGCATGTGCGCGTATCGGGAATTTCCTTCACCTACAACATCGCCTATGCGCTGTGGGCGAGCACTACGCCGCTGATGTTGATTGCGTTGATGCCCACTAGTCCGTGGATTTGCGTGGGCTATTGCGTGGTGATGGGGGCGGTGGGGGTGGGGAGCGTGATGCTGTTCGGCAAGCGCCACACCTTGGCGGGCTGAGGTTCTGGTCAGAAAGTGCCGGAGCAACAACGTGCCGACCATCATCGAGAGCGGAATATAGTTCGGCCAATGCCGCAAGCCCTCTTCAGAAAAGGCCAGCTGCGCCGATGCAGGTTAGACACCCACCTCACTTGCCATCGGTGCCCCATGTTCAATACCCGCCTGAAGCAGGAGCTGTCGGCTCTTCGCGAAGAATTGTCGAGCTTGCTCCAGGTCAAAGAGAGCCTGGAAAACGAAATGCTGTGTCTGACGCTCGGTCCTGATGGGCGGGTGGAGTGGGCGAATGCCAACTTCCTGCGGGAACTGGCCTACCCGTTGGGCGAGATTGTGGGGCGGCCGATTGAAGACCTGACGCCGGCCCACATCCGCCAGAACGAGTTCCAGTTGCGCTTCAAGCATGCGCTGGCGCGTGGCGAACACTTCGCGGGAGCCGTGCGCTTGATGCGCGGTAGCGGCAAAGAGGCGTGGCTACGCTCGATCCTACAGCCGGTGCGCAGTTCGGACGGGCGTCTTCTGCATTTTGCGATGTATTCCAGCGACCTCACGCGCACCATCGAGAGTTCGCGTGAACATGAAAACCTGATCACCGCGCTGATGCGCTCCACCGCATTGATCGAGTTCGACCTCGACGGGCAGGTGCTCACCGCCAACGACCGCTTCCTCAACGCCATGGGTTACAGCCTGGCGCAGATCCAGGGTAAACATCACCGTATGTTCTGTGAGCCACAGGAATACAACAGCCCTGAGTATCAACAATTCTGGAAGCGCCTGAACGCCGGTGAGTTCGTCGCGGCGCGCTTCAAACGCGTGGACAGTCATGGCCGCCTGGTGTGGTTGGAAGCCACCTATAACCCGGTGGCTGACGCCAATGAGCGGCTGTACAAAGTGGTCAAGTTCGCCACGGTGATCACCGACCAGGTCAACCGCGAGCTTGCGGTGGCCGAGGCTGCCAACATTGCCTACAGCACCTCCCGGCAAACCGATGACAGCGCCCAGCGCGGCACCACCGTGGTGACTCAGGCGGTGGAGGTAATGCGTGACCTGGCCGAGCATATGCAGCGGGCCGGCGAAGGTATCGAGGCGTTGAACGCCCAGTCCCAGGTGATCGGCAGCATCGTCAAGACCATCAGCGGCATCGCCGAGCAGACCAACCTGCTGGCGCTCAACGCGGCCATTGAAGCTGCGCGGGCCGGTGAGCAGGGACGTGGCTTTGCGGTGGTGGCCGATGAGGTGCGGCAATTGGCTTCTCGGACCAGCAAAGCCACCGAAGAAATAGTCGGCGTCGTGCGTCAGAACCAGGACATGGCCCGCGACGCAGTAGCCTTGATGGTCGGCGGCCGCCAGCAAGCCGAGCAAGGCCTGGCGCTGGCGGCGGAAGCGGGCACGGTGATCGTGGAGATTCAGGATGGCGCGCAAAAAGTGGTAAGCGCCGTCGGGCAATTTGCCAACCAACTGACGAACTGACTGATTAGGTTTTCTCTCTCAAAGCCCGCGTCAACGCCGTACGCGGTTTTGAATACAACAGCACTCAAATGTGGGAGGGGGCTTGCTCCCGATAGCAGCGTGTCAGCCAGCCTATCTGTCGCTGATACACCGCCATCGGGAGCAAGCCCCCTCCCACATTCGGTTAGTGGTGTTTTCAGGTGCGCGGCATGCAGTCGATGGTGCGATTTAGAACGGTTTTGGCGATCTCCAGCAAATGCCACACGGCGTGGATCTTGGCTCGGTCGTGGGGTTGCAGATGGTCGCAACAGTCCCATACGGTTGCCGATGCGCTATGGATCAGATGGGAAATATAAAGTTGGGCGTCTTCGAAGCTGAGCTCTTCATTGACGACGAGGCAATCCATGGGTGGATCGGGAAGTGCTTTAGTCATGGTGTGGCTCCTATTGAACAAGGGAGCGACCACCAACGCTGCTAAACGTAGGGTGGCAGCTGTACGCGGGTTAGCAGACCGGTCAATAGGAAACCAGCGCACCCGAAGGTGCCCCACGCACAGCCGCCATGATGCAGTGTGAACGTGTGCCTATTGAACTCAGGCTGCTAAACCCGATCACTGAAACTCAGTGACGGACCGAAGACTAGCCATCGATTCCAACAGGCACAAGGCGGCGGGGATTGTCTCGGAAACGTCCTGCAATTTAAAGGGACACGGCTTGCTGGCCCTTTACAAACCATGACCAAATGCCAGCAACGCCACCTTATCCAAAATGTGGGAGGGGGCTTGCTCCCGATGAGGCCGTGTCAGTAACGCATCCGAAACTGACCCACCGCCATCGGGAGCAAGCCCCCTCCCACATTTGAATGCATTCCAAGTCTTGGATCAGCGCCCGAGCATCTTCACCCACCGCGACGGCGGCATGCCGTAGGCGCTGCGAAATTGCCGGGTCATGTGGCTTTGGTCGGTGAAGCCGGCGGTCATTGCCGCATCCACCAGTGGCAGGCCCTGGGCCAACAATTGGCGCACCAGGTCCAAGCGACGCATGGTCAGGTAGCGGTAGGGGCTGGTGCCGAACAGCAAGCGGAAATCCCGCGACAATGCCCAGCGGTCGCGCTCGGCATGCTCGGCCATTTCATCCAGGGTGATGCTGCGGCCCAGGGCGCTGTGGATAAATTCCCGGGCGCGCTCAGCGGCGATGTAGTCAAAGGATTTGCGGTTGGCGATTGCGCCGCACGCCTCGCTCAGCGCCTGGGCCAGGTCGAACATCGCGTCCTGCTCCTGCATCGGGTCGATCGGGCAATCCAGGCTTTGCAGCAACACTTCGCTGGCACGATGCAGCCGAGGGTCGGTGGACACACCGCCGGGTATGAAGGGCAACGGCTTACCGCCGAGGATCTGCTGGATCAGCGCCGGCTGCACATAAATCATCCGGTATTTAAAGCCTTCCGTGCTGCCAGCGCGGCCGTCATGGACTTCATCGGGGTGAATGACCATGGTGGTGCCGGGCAAGCTGTGGGTCATGCCGCCGCGATAATGAAAACTCTGCACGCCGAACAACGTGCGGCCGATGGCGTAGGTGTCGTGGCGATGGGGGTCGAACGCAAAACCGGCAAAGTACGCCTCGATACGGTCCAGGCCGCTGGCGTGCGGGGCGCGGTGCAGCCAGTCGAGGGTGTGGGTAGGGTTGCCCATGGTGACTTGTCACAAAAGGAGGTGGAAACACGTTAACCCAGTCTGTATGCCTTGTCTGCCGAGGTCTTGTACGATCGTGCAGAGGCTGGCGAGCCTTGGCAGGAAGCCTTGCTTTCAACTCGCCGCGCCACACAGGGCGGGTCAATCGCCCAGTGCTTCGCCTTCGCGCCGTGGGTCTGCACCGCCGCTGAGTGACACCTTGCCCTGAGCATCCCGTGTGCGAACGATCGCCTGGACGCCGCTGGTCATCTCGATCTCGCTCAGCGCATGGCCCTTGCTCTTCAATGCCTGCTTCACGCCCGGGCTGAACAACCCGGCTTCCAGTTCGGTGGCGCCGTTGCGGCTACCGAAATTGGGCAGGCTGATCGCAGCTTGCGGGTCGAGTTTCCAATCGAGCATGGCCACCAGTGATTTGCTCACGTACTCGATGATCTGCGAGCCGCCCGGCGAACCCACCGTGGCCAGCAATTCACCGCTCTGACGATCGAACACCAGCGTCGGCGCCATGGCCGAACGCGGACGCTTGCCGGGCTGCACGCGGTTGGCGACGGGCTGGCCGTTTTCTTGGGCAATGAACGAGAAGTCGGTCATCTGGTTATTGAGCAAAAAGCCCTGCACCATCACGTGGGAGCCGAACGCTGCTTCCACTGTGGTGGTCATCGAAACGGCGCCGCCCTGGTCATCCACGGCCACCACTTGTGAGGTGGAGATGCGCAGCGGCGAACGGTCTGGCGCGTAGGCTACCCGGATGCCCGTCGGTTGGCCTGGCTTGGCCACGCCCATGCTGCGTTCACCGATCAGTGCGGCGCGCTGGGCCAGGTAATCAGGGGCGATGAGACCTGCGACCGGCACCGGCGTAAAGTCCGCATCGGCCACGTAAAGTGCACGGTCAGCGAAGGCCAGGCGCCCGGCTTCAGCGATCAGGTGCACGGCCTCGGGCGTCGGTTCAAGCCCGGCGGGCGAGGTGCTCCGGATTGGCGTCATCGGCGCGATGGCCAGGCGTGGATCGCGGGTCTCCAACGCTTGCAACGTCCCGAGGATTTGCGCAACGGCGATCCCACCCGACGATGGCGGCGGCATGCCACACACCTTCCAGTGTTTGTAGTCGGTACACAGCGGTGTGCGCTCTTTGGCGGCGTAGCCCGTAAGGTCGGCCTGAGTCAGGCTGCCAGCATTGCGATTGCCTTGCACCTTGCGCGCGATCTCATCGGCAATCGAGCCGTGATACAGCGCATCCGGCCCTTCCTTGGCGATGCGTTTGAACACCTTCGCCAGCGCCGGGTTCTTCAACAGCGTGCCGGTGGCTTTTGGCGACCCATCGGCGTTCAGAAAGTAAGCGGCCATGTCCGGCGATTGCGCGATAAAGCGGTCGGCCGCGATCAAGCTGTGCAAGCGCGGGGAAATCGCGAAACCCTGTTCGGACAAACGAATCGCCGGTTCGAACAGCTTGGCCCATTGCAGATGGCCGTGCTGCTTGTGCGCCATTTCCAGTGCCCGCAATACCCCTGGCGTGCCCACCGAGCGCCCGCCAATTTGCGCATCGGTGAATGCCATCGGCGTACCGTCGGCGTTCAGGAACAACCGTTCTGTCGCCCCGGCCGGGGCGGTTTCACGGCCATCATAGGCGTGCACGTTTACGCCGTCCCACAGCATGATAAAGGCGCCTCCGCCGATGCCGGAGGACTGCGGTTCCACCAGCGTCAGCACCGCTTGCATGGCGATCGCCGCATCGATTGCCGAGCCGCCCTGGCGCAACATCTCGCGCCCGGCTTGGGCGGCCAGCGGGTTGGCGGCGGCGGCCATATGACGTTCGGCATGGCGGGGGGTGAGGTCGGTGCGATAGCCCGAACCCAGCTCCGGGGCGGGCGGTGGTTCATTGATTGCGGTGTGGCAGCCGGCCAGGGCGAGGGTGGTGGCAACTATTGCCAGTTGACGGCGGGAAATAAAAAGCACGCGCTGAACTCCGTTCATCTTGAGAATGATCTGGTCTTCCTGTCGGCAGACTTTAACGCACGAAAGACGGGGAGGGGCGAGCGGGCTGTTTTTTCTGGCTGAGCCCGTCGAGGCCTGGTTTTATTCCGCGACGCTGGAACCAAAGCCGCGTAAACGCTCACAGCATTACTGGTATTAAGCTATTTCTGGAGCCAGTTATGCACAGAAGACTAGACAATTTGCCCCACGCGCCGCTCAGTGTTATCGACCACTACTCCACGCCCGACAAGGCTGCGGTGCCCACCCAGCAGTCACCCCGCTATCAATCGTTGACTCCCGCCTCAATGCTGTTTGATATCCGCCTAAAAGACGGGCAGCTGGAACCTGACACGACCAGGGTGGCACGCGATATCGCTCTTCATCTCAACGCGCCAACCAGACACTTTGCCGCCGATGGCGCCTGCGCCGCAGGTACCTTGCGTGTCAGGGATGAACGAGATTACCTGTTTCATATTCAGTCTACGCCCGCTGTCGCGGCGGTATTCAAAAGCAGCGTGCCCGATCCTGTCGGCGGCGGCGGGGGCGTTTCGTCATTTGACAGCCCTGGTCGCGGGCATTTGGCAAGCGTCAGCGGTGTACAGACGACGGTCGACGGCAAGCAGTTTCGTCTGGACGAACAGCGCCTGTATCGCTTCGAACCTCTCACCCTGGCGTGGTTGCCCGACCCCGACAACCAGGCCTACAGCCGTATTGGGCTGACCGGTGAGGGGCACTTGTCGAAAACACCCCAGGGGGCGCTGGACAGCAGTGCGCAGGGGCGCAGCTCGGTTGTATTAAGTCAGGTTCAGGGCGCGCCGATGGTGCAGATTCAAGGTGCCGGGGCGGCGGATGTACGCCCGGTTGATGAGACCGGCGCGCCTGTGCAACTTACCCGAATCGGTTTGGCCGGCAGTACGCTGTATGGGGCCACGGCCGACGGCGAACTGCTGCGCGCGGATGTGCGCATGGCTCGGGACGGCGTGTTGCCGATGGCTGCGCAATCGCTCGAATCATTGGAGCAGGCGTTAAAGGGCGCTGTGCGTGTCGAAGGCTTCTTCCATGATGATGCCGGGCAGCTCAATGCCCAGGTTCGCGATGCCCGGCAGCAACTGCACAGCGTACCCTTGGATAATGCAAGCGGGCTGCGCCCTCAGTGGAACCTGAGCGATGTGTGGGTCAAGGGCATCGAGAAAGGTCTGCCGTTGCCCAGTCAGCAGGCGCTGACGACCGCAGTCGACTTGGGCCCACGCGGCAAGGTTGCGTTTGACGCAGGCGCGTTGTTGAGCTGGGACGCGGCTGCGCAACGTTGGGATCACTCGGGGCTGCAGGGCGTCACACAGCTGGAGCGAGGGTTGGACGGACGTGCCTATGTGCTGCAGGAAGGGCAGCTCAAAGCGGTGACCCTGCAAAAGGTGCGTGACCCCGTCTTCGAGGGGGCCAGCCATGAATTGAGCGCACTGCCCAAGCCCCGTCCTCAAGTGTCACTTGACGAGGTGCTGGCGGGCGATCCTCAGCGCCCTGTCACAGGATTCGCTATCGCTGACGGTCGCAACTTTGTAACCGTCGATAAAAACCATCAGCTCCAAGCCTGCGTGGATGGGGTGGTCAACCCGTTACGGCTTTCCCCCGCGCTCGCCATACAAACCCTGGCGCTCGATCATGAAGCAAGTCTTTATGCGCACACCCAGGCGGGCGAATTGTTCAAGGCGGATTACCACGCCTGGCAGGGCGGCGATGGTGCCGCGCCAAGCTGGACCCAGATTGAATTACCGCAGGGCCAATCGCTGGATTCCTTGCGGATGGGGGCAGATAAGCATCTGGTTGGCGGATGGAATAAACAGTTCCATCGACTCGATAAGGCGGCCTTGGGCGCAATGGCGTGGGGGCCGTTGGCAGTGGCGGTGCAGCGGCCCTCATTGGCCGATACGTTATCGGCCGCGCAGATGCGCAAGCCGATGGCAGGAGGCGCGCTGACGGCCACAAGCACTGTCGTGGGGCAAACCCGTGAAGGCGTGCCGCTCCAGCGCAATTTTTTCCAGGGACTCAATGCGCACTTTCATCCTCTGGAAGCCATCAGTGAGAGAGGCAAATCCATTCAACATCACGTAAACGGGCGCCGGGGGCTGGAGCACGTTTACGCTGACGATAAGCAACTGCACCAGCAGCTCGCATCGCTTTCCAAGAGCAAGCCGGTTGCCGCTGACCTGAACGCGCGTCTCGCCGCCCTGTGCGAGCCCGGGCCGCGTCAGGCATTGGCCATGCGGATCAGCCAGGCGTTGACGCAGGTAACAGAAAGCAGCCAATCGAGCGCCCGCCTGTTAGGAGACGTACACGGGCTGGCGTTTGACCCGCGGCCCACGCTGAGCCGAGCGCTGACGAGCCCTGAGTCGACGCTGCACCAACTGCATGAGGCATTCAAACGGGTTGCGCCTTCATCCGAGCCTTCAACCGCAGGCCTGCTGGCCAACTTCGAAGGTCAAGGCTTGACGTTGCCCAAGTGGAAACCTGAGCGTAAACGCGATCTTGACCACCCTGCGGCCATCGTCGAGGGCGACCTTATTCACCATGCCAATACGCTCAAGCAACTAAACGACTTGGTCAAGGAACTCGACAGCACTACTGGCCACAGCCCCAGTGCCTTGAAAAGAATCGAAGCGTCCATGGGCACTGTGATGAAAGGGTTTGATGACAGCCCTGTCCATAAACTGGCCAGCCAGAAAGTCGCCAGTTATAGCCAGGCGGAATCCCTGTATGACAATTTCAAGCTATTGGCCAAGGACCTTGGCACGCCGGGGTCTGCCTTGCATTGGCACCTTTCGGGCCTGCTGGGGTTGCCCGCCGATGCGTCCATTACGCAGGCAATGACACAGCAAGTGCAGCAGATGGAAAGTGGTCAAACCCTTAACCCCAGCCGAACCCAGGGCGAAAGCCTGGGGCTGATGGTGACCGGTATAAAACCTGCGCCAGCCGTAGAGTTTTTTCTGGGAGCCTCCAGGTCTCATACGCATGGTGTGAGTATCACCCGTACCGACAAGGGAGCCAGGGTCCAGATCAGCCGCGACGATATGCGGCGCCTGGCCGGCTCCGTGGCCACGGGGGCGACGTTAGGTCGCGGGGACGGTGCAGTGGGGCCCGGCCTGAGAGTTGCCGGTGAGCTGACGGCCGCCGTTGTGAAGAACACTGGATCGAACATCAGTTTCGATGTGAAGGAGTCGGACTTCGGCAAGATGATGTCGATACTTATGGGGCAGTCCGGGGGCTTCCACGACTTATTGGCGCTGGGAGAAAAAGGCGCAGTTGGCGAAAGCTCGAAACTCAGTGCTGACGTTAACCTGGATGGGCTCGCGCAATTACGTTTGATGTACAGCCCGCAGGAAGACATCGCCGAGTTGGATTCAGTGATACGCGCCGGGATTGGAGTGATGGGGAACCTTAACCTTGCGCACACGGATAAAAGCCAAGCCACCACGCGCTCTGCGACGGGCACCAGCCGTGACCAGGCAAGCAGCGCACAGTGGCTGAGGCAGGGCGGCGTGGGGGCCAACTTTGCGCCGATCAGTACGTTGGCGTTGGCGGGCAGTGCCGGGGCCAGCGGGCCGGCGACGATGGTTGCTGCCTCGGCGGACGTATCGGTCATGGTGAAATTTGACCGGGGGCAGTCACAGGCCTTCAGCTTTTCTTTCAAGCCGCCGCAGCCAGTGACTCAATCTCAGGTCGATGATATTCACAGCAGCCTGTCACTGTATTCCCCCCAGTTCAAACGGGACTTGGCCGCCGCTGACCCGTTGGGCGCGCAGGGCTCCCCAAAAGAACAACTGGCCAAGTTGCAGCAGTTTCTTTCCACTCATCCGGCGTTGGCGACAAAGCCGGACGCTTATTACGCCATCAGTCAGTCGCTGGACACGTTGATGACCCAACAAGACTTGATGAACAAGGGGCTGCAGCAGTTGGCATCGGTCGAGTCTTCCGTCACGCGCGTGGGGTTACGCGATAACGGGCGGCATGACTGGTTGGACGATGTCGCGCCGGCCAACAAGGCCGCCATCGAACAGTGGCTCAAGGATGACCCGCAGTTTGCCCAGGTGATCGGTCAACTGCAGCGGGGTGACGGGACTTCACTGAGGCTTGGCATGGAGCTCAAGCCAGAGGTTCTACGCACCATCGAGCGCAGCCTGCTCGCGGGCGCAGATACCGAGCCGCTGATCAAGCAGGCACTGGGAGATCCGAACAACCTGCGCGTCAAAAGCATGAGCATGAGCTACACCGCGAGCCAGTCCCATGGCATGTCGGTGCCAGCCATGATGAATCTGAGTTTTTCCAGCAGCGCGGCCGTCAGCTATACGCAAAAACAGGTCAACGTCGACTTCGAGTACGGGGTGGATGCGGATAAACCGCTGCGGATGAACTTGAACGATACGCTGAGCAGCCTGCCTGGCCATGACCTGACGATTGACCTGGGGGACCTGCGCATAAGGACGCCGGCTTCCATCGCCTGAAAGGTAAACGGCGGGCATAAAAAAACGGCCTACCTTTCGGTAAGCCGTTTTTAGTACTTGGTGGCTACACAGGGACTTGAACCCCGGACCCCAGCATTATGAATGCTATGCTCTAACCAACTGAGCTATGTAGCCAAGTGGCGCGCATTATTCGCGCAGAACGGGAATGCGTCAAGAGGTTTTGTTAAGTTTTTTCTACGCTTTCAACTGTTTAACGAAAAACAGGCTGATTGGCGACGAGCGGCGGGGGACTCTTCAGGCTGCGATTCTCGGGCGGTCGCGCCTATCAAGCGTCAATCGTGTTGGGCAGATATCCCTTTCGCCCAACGGTGTTGCTGTGGCGAGACTTACGGCAACGGGTTGCGCGTCACGCGTTTGAGCTGTTCGCGCGCTCGCGACAAACGTGAGCGTACCGTGCCGATGGGGATGTCCAACGCATCGGCGGTGTCCTGATAGCTACCATCGGTCTCGAGCGAAGCGTAAAGCGTTTTGCGCATTTCTATCGGCAGGTGGTCGATGGCGTTCAGGGTCTTTTCAAGCCGTCGGTTGACTTCAAACTCCCAGTCCAGGCTGTTGTGTTCTTCCTGGCCATGCCACAACGATTCATCGAACTCGCAATGCACCGGTTTGGCATACATGCGCCTGAAGTGGTTGCGGATCAAATTCTGCGCAATTCCGCACATCCAGGTGCTGAGTGTGGCCTGCCCGCTGAAACGCTCTCTGTTGCGCCATGCTTCCAGGTAAGTCAATTGCAGCAGATCGTCAGCATCTTCAGGGTTGAGCACGCGTTTATGAATGAAGCGTCGCAGTTTTTTTTGCTGGTCGTCCGTCAGCTGGACCATGAACTGAGGCGAATTGCCGACGAGGTGAACTAGATCGCCAATAGGTATTTTCATGTTGTTTTTCCTCCGGGAAGGCTCGATCGAAATGGTTTCGATAGGGACCCCTTTTGCACCGGCTGTGCCAAATGGGAAAAACACACAACTTATTGATTTATATAGATATACATTTTTTGTTAGGGGTTTTCTGTGCCGTAACTTGCAAAGAAGACGATCTGGGTGTGCGGGTATTTTCATACCCCTCGCCGTGAAATGTTTTGATGGAACTGAACCGCAGCGGCTTGCCACATAGGGACACAAACTTCCCATTCTGGCCCGCCCATGAAAGTCGAATCCTTCAACGATGTGCAGCAGATCCAACCTGCGGACAAACCCAGTGTGAGCACTGTCGATGTGCCAATCCGTTCGCAGGGCTTAGATGACATCGCGCAGATTTTCAGCGAAGAAGTGGCACTCAACGCACAGGCCCTGGGCCGGCGATCCATTGGCACAAAAGTTTCGCCTGTCGCAGAGTTCGTGCAGCTCTATGAACAACTGGGCCACCCCGGCCTGGCCACGCTGGAAACCGTTGTTCGTCGGCTTCGGTTCGAGTTGCTGCGCAAGCCCACTGTCGAAAAATTGGTAAGCCATGCCGGGGGTGACCCCGCGCGTGCCTTCGTGGTGCTTCAATTCATCGCCAACGAAGCGCAAACCAATGGGCTGACAGTAGAAGAGGGCCTGGCGCGCGGGGCCTTGAAAGCGCTGAGGCAGGATTTCGGCGGGCACATCCAGGCAGGCCTGAATATCGCCTTGGCATTGAAGGAGGCCAGCGCTGACCCGCAGGAGCGTCAGGACGTGCGTGCGCTTTATTACGCCTCCGTGGTCGTTCGCCAATCCTTGGCGTTGATGCTGCAGACGCTGTTGAAGATGTACGGCTTAACGGCGTTTTCTAAAGGCGTCGACCTGATGACTCAGGCTCTGAACAGCGATATCGCGGCGCACACCCAGTCGGTGCCCACGGAAAAATTGCACCTGCTGCTTAAGGGGTTGGCGCAGTGTCGTCAATTGCGCTCGGTGCTGGGCAACTGTGATGCGTTGATCCGGCGCCTGAACGTCGATCTGGAGGCGGTGGATTTATTGCAGCGTTTTCTGGGTTATGCCAGTACCGGTATCGATGCGGCCGAGGTGCAAAGGCTGGCCAGTGAGTTTGGGGGGACGCTGCTTGCCGCTCGTCTGCGCTCGCTTAATGAATTGGCCACGGAAGTAAAAAGTCTGCCCAAGGACTGGTGGCTTGATGCGCAATCCCAGGCATCTGCCGTGAAAGCGTTCAAGGACGTCATGGTTGAGTGGGCGCGCGAAGAGCGCGGTCATCAGACGTTTCCCGGCGAGACGAGGACGTCCGGGTGACACTGCTGTCATCGGTCAATGTCGTGCTGCTCAAGGTGGCGCGGCGTGCCGAAGTGCTCGGCGCGGTGGTGGTCCTGGCCATCGTGTTTATCTTTATCGTGCCGCTGCCCACTTGGCTGGTGGACATCCTGATCGCGTTGAACATCTGTATTTCCTGCTTGTTGATCGTACTGGCGCTGTACTTGCCGGGGCCGTTGGCGTTCTCGTCGTTTCCATCGATCCTGCTGTTGACCACCATGTTTCGCCTGGCCCTGTCGATTGCCACCACACGCTTGATTCTGCTGGAGCAGGACGCGGGCGATATTGTGGAAGCGTTTGGTAATTTCGTGGTGGGCGGCAACCTGGCGGTGGGGCTGGTGATCTTCATGATCCTGACCATCGTCAACTTCCTGGTGATCACCAAAGGTTCGGAGCGGGTCGCCGAAGTGGCTGCCCGCTTCAGTCTGGATGCGATGCCGGGCAAGCAGATGTCGATCGACAGTGACCTGCGCGCCGGGTTGATCGACGGTATGCAGGCTCGGGACAAACGTGAGCAGTTATCCCGCGAAAGCCAGCTGTTCGGGGCGATGGACGGGGCCATGAAGTTCGTCAAGGGCGATGCCGTTGCCGGGCTGATCATCGTGGTCATTAACCTGCTGGGAGGCTTTTCTACCGGCATGTTCCAGCACGGGATGAGCGCGGGCGAGTCGATGGCGCTGTATTCGGTACTGACGATCGGCGACGGCCTGATCGCACAGATTCCCGCGCTGCTGATCTCCCTGACGGCAGGCATGATCATTACCCGGGTGGCGCCGGACGGGCGCAAGGGCGTCACGAACATGGGCGCCGAAATTGCCCGGCAGATGACCAGCGAACCCAAGAGCTGGATGATCGCGTCGGTGGGCATGTTGGCCTTCGCCACGCTTCCCGGCATGCCTACCGTGGTGTTCATTCTGATTTCGCTGATGACCGGCTCCCTGGGGTACTACCTCATGCGCCAGCGTCAGCGCGAGGACTCCCCGGCGGCGTCGGACGAAAAAGCGGTCCGTCCGGAAGAGAACGGCAGTGAAGACCTGCGCGGCTTCGACCCGTCACGGCCGTATCTGCTGCAATTCAACAGCCAGATGTACGGGGCCCCTGAGGTCATCGACATCGTGCAAAAAATTCGTCAGGCCCGAAATGCGCTGGTCGCCAATATCGGACTGACGCTACCCCCGTTCGAAGCCGAGTTCAGTGAGGCGCTGGCCGTCGACGAGATGCGCTTTTGCGTGCATGAAGTTCCGACCGTGACGGCGACCCTCAGCGACCGTGTTGCGGTTGAATACGCCTCCTTGGCGCAGCCCCCGGACAGCGGCGATAGAGGCCTGGCCGAGCGGGACGAAGCGGACTGGCTGTGGCTCGACCCTGATGATCCATTGCTCGATGACCCCCAGATTGAGCGTTTCAGCGCCCAGAGCCTGATCATCGAACGGATGAAGCGGGCGATGTTGCTGAGCGGACCGCGGTTTCTCGGCATCCAGGAATGCAAGTCGATCCTCAGTTGGCTTGAACACAACCAGCCGGAGCTGGTGCAGGAGCTGCAGCGCATCATGCCGCTTTCGCGCTTTTCGTCGGTGCTGCAGCGCCTGGCGAGTGAGGGTGTGCCATTGCGCGCCGTACGTTTGATCGTCGAGTCATTGATCGAGTACGGCCAGCATGAGCGTGAACCGGATGCCCTGGCCGATTACGCACGGATCGCCCTCAAGTCGCAGATTTTTCACCAGTACAGCGAAGCCGATGGCCTGCATGCGTGGCTCCTGTCGCCCCAGACCGAGAACATCCTGCGCGAAGCGTTGCGCCAAACCCAGAGCGGGGTGTTTTTCGCCCTCGATAACGACAGCAGTGCGGCCTTGGTCGGGCTGCTCAACCAGGCCTTTGTGCTAAGGCCGAAAACCAAGAGCGTGCTGTTGGTTGCCCAGGATCTGCGCAGCCCGTTACGGGCGCTTTTGCTGGATGAGTTCAACCATGTGCCGGTGATGTCTTTTGCCGAGCTGGGGAGCAACTCCAAGGTCAAGGTATTGGGCCGTTTCGACCTGGGCCAGGACGAACCAATGCGTGGGGCGGCGGCATGAGCGCGTTATTTTTATCCGGATCGAGGGTGGCCCCATGATGTTCGAGCTGCGGGTGCTGGATGGTATGCATCAAGGCGCCGCGCTGCCGTTGTTTGGTGAGCAGTGGGGCGTGGGTGCCAACCCGGACGCTGATCTTGTGTTGAACGATCCCGGGGTTGCCGAGCATCACGCACGTTTGCGCTTGGCCGATGGCCGGTGGTCGGTGCAGGCCGAGGCGGGGCTGCTTGAAAACAGCGATGGGCAAGTGCTGGCGCAGATCGGCGAGCTTGCGCTGAACACGGTCTTTTTGATCGGCCCCGTTCGCTTGTGCGTCAGCCCTGCCGATCAGCCCTGGCCACAGGCACCCGCGCCTGCACCTGCGGCGCCTGAGCCTGCGGAGCAGGCGCCGCTCGCGTTGAAACTGTCATCAATTCCATCGTCCCAACAAAAGCGTTTGCTTAGCCTGGTACTTGCGTTCGCCGTGCTCATTGCGGCAGCCGGCATCATCTTTAGTGGCGAGCGCAAGGCCCAGGCATCGCTGATGCCGGTAGTGGTTCAGAAGCCCGAACTGGGCTCGCCCTTTGAGGTGCGCCAGCAATTGCTGAAGATGCTCAGCGAGCGGGAACTGAGTTCACGGGTCAGCTTGCAAGTCATCAATGGGCAGATTTCCCTGAGCGGTGATGTTTCCCAGGAAGAGGCGGACTTGGTCGCGCGCATGCTCGACCGCTTTGCCGGGCAGTTCGAAACCGTTGTGCCGGTGATCAGCCGCGTACGCACGCGTGACGGAGCACTGCCGTTCAAGATCGTGCAGATCATCAGCGGACCGAACGGCCACGTTGTGCTGGAAGAGGGCACCCGGTTGTTTGTGGGCGACGAAGTCAATGGTCTGCGCCTGGTGCTGATCGATAACAGCAAGGTGGTGTTCGACGGTGCGCAGCGCTATGAGGTGCGTTGGTGAGCGGCGCGTGGCAAGAGCGTCTCCAGGCTTGGCAACGCAGTCAGTCGGCGGCGTTGGACAGCTTTGCGCCGGTCACGATGCGCGGTCGCATACAGCGCGTCAACGGCATGCTGATGCAGTGTCGGCTGCCCCAGGCGCGCATCGGCGACCTGTGCCAGGTTGAAAAGCAACCGGGCGATTACATGCTCGCCGAGATCATTGGCTTCGATCAGCAGGATGCGGTGCTCAGTGCCCTGGGGAATCTGGAAGGCGTGAGCGTGGGCGCCAGCGTGGAGCGTCTTGGTGTGCCGCACAGGGTACGGGTGGGTGATGACCTGCTGGGCCAGGTGCTGGACGGTTTCGGCCGGCCGATTGCCGGCAACGGTCCCAGTGCGTTCGCCGAAGCGGATACGCCCGACGCAACCCCGGT
This sequence comes from Pseudomonas sp. R2-7-07, assembly GCF_003852355.1. Classification (NCBI taxonomy): domain Bacteria; kingdom Pseudomonadati; phylum Pseudomonadota; class Gammaproteobacteria; order Pseudomonadales; family Pseudomonadaceae; genus Pseudomonas; species Pseudomonas sp. R2-7-07. The sequence continues at coordinate 855,924 of NZ_CP027759.1, forward strand.
GTTGTGCGAGGCGCCGTTACCCACGGAGCGGCCGCGCATCAACCGCGCATTGGCCACGGGGGTGCGTTCGATCGACGGCCTGATGACGCTGGGAGAAGGCCAGCGCGTCGGGCTGTTCGCGGGGGCAGGCTGTGGCAAGACCACCTTGTTGGCCGAGATCGCCCGTAACGTGGACTGCGATGTGATCGTGTTCGGTTTGATCGGCGAACGGGGCCGAGAGTTGCGCGAGTTTCTTGACCATGAACTGGATGACCAACTACGGGCCAAGGCGGTGCTGGTGTGCTCCACCTCTGACCGTTCCAGCATGGAGCGCGCCCGCGCCGCCTTCACCGCGACGGCGCTCGCCGAAGGTTTCCGGCGCAAGGGCCAGCGCGTGCTTTTGTTGATCGATTCCTTGACGCGTTTTGCGCGAGCCCAGCGTGAAATCGGTCTGGCTGCCGGCGAGCCGCTGGGGCGGGGCGGTCTGCCGCCTTCGGTGTACAGCCTGTTGCCGCGCCTGGTGGAACGGGCGGGGTTGACGCGTGACGGCGTGATCACGGCCATCTACACGGTGTTGATCGAGCAGGACTCGATGAATGACCCGGTGGCCGACGAAGTTCGCTCGCTGCTCGACGGCCACATCGTGCTGTCACGCAAGTTGGCCGAGCGCGGCCATTATCCGGCCGTGGACGTGCTGGCCAGCCTGTCGCGGATTTTGACCAATGTCTGCGAGCCCAGGCATATCCAGGCCGGTACGGCATTGCGGCGCCTGTTGTCGGCCTACCAGCAGATCGAGCTAATGCTCAAGCTGGGTGAGTACCAGGCAGGCAATGATGCCCTGACCGACATGGCGGTAAGCAGCCGCCAGGCGGTGGATAGCTTCCTGCGCCAAGACTTGCGTGAGCCTTCTGCGATCGACACGACTATGGACCAACTGACGGAGCTGACTGCCTATGTCCCATTCTGAAACGTTGCCGGTGAGATCGAAACCCTGCGGCGGTTGCGTCGGTACCGGGCTGATCGTGCCGAACGCGCGCTGCGCGAGGCCAAACGATCACAGCAGGCATTGGTGGCGCACATCCAGCAGGCCCAAGACCTGCTGGAGAAAACCCGTCAGGAAGAGCAACGCCAATGTGCACAACTGTTGAGCGAGCACCAGGGGCAGGTTGTGAGCGTCCAGGCGCTGAAGTCGTGGAATCGCAAGGAACAAAGCCTGTCTGCCGGTACCCGGCGTGAAGAAGGCCAGGTGCAACAGCTGCAAGGGCAGCAGGAACAGCGTGAGGTGGAGATAGGTATCGCGCAGAAGCACGTCACCCAGTGCCTTCGCCAAGTAGAAAAACTGCAGGAATTGGCCAATTTACTCACGCAGGAACCGCTATGAACGCTATTTCAGCCAACACGCCTGAACGCCAACGCCGACGCGACCCTCGCGAGGACCGTGTCCACGAGGTAAGCGCCCCAGTGCCTTGGGAGCAACGGCAGCTCTTTAGCCAATTGTTCGGTGATGACGAACAGGACTCGGGCCGTAGCGCGTCACAGCCCGGAACCCGGGCCGGCGGCGATCTCGCCATGGTCGAGGCGTTGTCGGAGCAGTTGATACCTCGGCTGCAAAGCGGCTCGACGTGGCCGCTGACGGTGGCCATGTACTTGCCACGCCTGGGGCGGATCAATGCCCGTATTCGTCGAGAAGGGGCGGGGTGGAATATCGAGCTTGAGGCGCAGCAGGAAGCAACAGCGCGCTGGCTCTACGGCGTACGGCACCAATGTGAGCATAGGCTCGCCGCGAGCCTGGCGTTACCGGTGGCGCTGTGCGTGGCGAATTCGGCGCCGGCATGATGTTGCCCTCTCTGGCCTTGCGCACTGTGAGGGCTGATGCAGTGGCTGCCCGGCGACGGCTGGGGCGTGGGTTGCACATGCCGTTCCAGGTGGCCGAACAGCGCGGTGAATTACGCCTGGAGCCTGGCACTGAGCCGGTTGGCGCTCAGTCGCTGTGCTTTGAAACCACCAGTGGAGTATTGGCGTTCAGCGAACCGGGGCCGCAATTGAGCTTGATGGGTGAGTGCCCGGTGACGTTGGCCCAGGCCGGCAACGATCCGGACTCCTGGTTCTGGGCATTGTTTCAGCACTACTTGAGCCCCCAGATACGTGACCTGTTCGGCTATATGCGGCTGCTGGAGACGGATCGCCCCGAGGGGTTCGGTTGCCGGCTCAGCGTGTCCCTGGGCGCCTCACGGGTCATGGGCTACCTGTGGCTGAGCGCTGGAAGCTTCCTCGCGTTGTGCGAGGCCGCCCCATGGCGCTCTGTCGCTGCGCCGCTGCCGGGGCAGTTTCAACTGGCGATTGCCGTCACCCTGGGACGCATGCGCCTGACCATTGCACAGGTACGCGGCCTGCGCGCCGGTGATGTGCTGGTCCCCGAGCTCGCGCTGTTCCATGCGCAGGGCAGCGGCTATGTGCAGGTTGGCAGGCATCGGCTGCGGGGCAGTATTGACGATGAAAACGGGACTCTGTGCCTGACCCTTTCTTCTATCGAGGACACGTCTGTGGACGATAATTTTGCGGCGCACGCCTACTCCGAGGATGCGCAGGATGAACCTGTGGTGGATATCTTCGGCCACGAGCCATTCGATGAGTTGAGCATGGCGCTGAATGTTCGCTGCGGCACGCTGAACCTCACGCTGGGCGAGTTGCGCAATCTGGGGCCCGGCTCGGTGCTGGGCATTACCGGTTACGCGCCTGGCCTGGCAGGCCTGTATTACGGCGACCGTCCCATTGGGCAGGGCCAACTGGTGGAAGTCGATGGCCGCTTGGGGTTGCAGCTGTCCCGCGTGCTTTTTGGTCGATGACAGTTCAGGGGCTGGACCCCCTCGTTCTCGCACTGTTTATTGCCACGCTGACGCTGCTGCCGATGCTGTTGATTATCTGCACATCGTTTTTGAAAATCGTGATTGTGCTGATGATTACCCGCAATGCCATCGGCGTGCAGCAAGTGCCGCCGAGCATGGCTATCAACGGCATCGCATTGGCCGCGACGCTGTTTATCATGGCGCCGGTGGGCTACCAGATCGCAGAAACCCTCAAGATTTCTCCGCTGGACACGAGCAGCGTGCAGGGGGTGCTGCAGACAGGCGCAGAGGCCATCAAGCCGTTGCGTGCATTCATGCTGCGCAATCTCGACCCCGACGTGCTCACCCACCTGTTGGAGAATACCCACCGCCTCTGGCCCGCGCAGATGGCGCAGGAGGTGCAGCGTGAAGACCTGATCCTGCTGATTCCCGCCTATGTATTGTCGCAACTGCAGGCGGGGTTCGAGATCGGGTTTCTGATCTACATCCCCTTTATCGTGATTGACCTGATTGTCTCCAACCTCTTATTGGCGCTGGGCATGCAAATGGTTTCACCCATGACCATTTCCCTGCCGCTCAAATTGCTGCTGTTTGTAATGGTGTCCGGCTGGTCGCGGCTGCTCGACAGCCTGTTCCTTTCTTATCTCTGAGCTGAATATGGAACCGATCGTATTGTTCAAGCAGGGCATGTTACTGGTCGTGGTATTGACCGCACCGCCGCTGATCGTGGCTGTGGTGGTGGGCGTGCTGACCTCGCTGGTTCAGGCGCTGATGCAGGTGCAGGATCAGACGCTGCCGTTTGGCATCAAGCTGGTGGCGGTGGGTATCACCCTGATCATGACCGGACGCTGGATCGGCGTGGAGTTGATCCAGCTGATCAACCTGACGTTCGACATGATCGGCCGTTCGGCCCTCCACTGAGGTTGCTTCTGTGCTGCTGTATCTTGAATACCTGCCAAGCCTGGTGATTGCCATGGCGCGCATTTATCCCTGTGCCTTTCTGGTCGCTGCATTCTGTTTTCAACATATTCGTGGCATGCCCCGGCACACGATTGTGATGGTCATGGCATTGATCCCCGCGCCGGGTATCCATGCAGCGTTGGAGGGGTTGGATTACTCGGGCCTCATGCTCGCCGCCTTGGCGCTCAAGGAGTTGGCCCTTGGGGTAGTGCTGGGCGTGTTGCTGTCGATGCCGTTCTGGATGTTCGAGTCGGTGGGCGCGCTGCTGGATAACCAGCGAGGCGCGTTGGCCGGGGGCCAGCTCAACCCGTCGCTGGGCCCGGACGCAACGCCCATCGGGCATATGCTCAAGCAGTTGGCGATTTTTCTGTTGATGGTCACCCTGGGGCTTGGCGCACTGACTCAGGTGATCTGGGACAGCTACCTGATCTGGCCGCCGACGGTGTGGTTCCCGCTGCCGGGGCCCAATGGGTTCAGCGTATTCATCGCGCTGCTCGGGGATACGTTCACCCATATGATGCTCTACGCGGCGCCCTTTATCGGCGTGCTGCTGTTGCTGGAGTTCGGCATCGCACTGCTGGGCGTTTACAGTCAGCAGTTGCAGGTGAGCACACTGGCTCCGCCACTCAAGAGCCTCGCGGGTATCGGTATCCTCTTGCTGTATTTTGCGTTATTGCAGGATCTGATCGTCGGGCGTATGAGTTTGCTGGGTGACCTCAAGCATTCCCTTGGGCTGCTGTTCAAGGTGGCGATGCCATGAGCGACTCGGGAGAGAAAAAACACCCCGCCTCCGCTAAAAAGCTGCGTGACCAGCGTAAGAAAGGCCAAGTCTCCCAGAGCCAGGATGTAGGCAAGTTGCTGGCGCTGACCGCCATCAGCGAAATCGCGCTGTATTCCGCCCAAAGCAGTTTGCAACGTTTCGAACAATTGATGGTGCTACCGATTTCACGCATGAATCAGCCCTTCGTGCGAGCGCTGGAAGAAGTGCTGTTCGATGGGGTGGTGGTGTTTCTATCGTTCGCCTTATTGATGGTTGGGGTGGCGATTGCCACGAAGCTGATCAGCAGTTGGTTGCAAGTCGGGTTTCTGTTCGCCCCGGAAGCACTCAAGCTCGATTTCAATCGGGTCAATCCCATGAGCCAACTCAAGCAAATGTTCTCCGCCCAGTCGGTGATGAACCTGCTGATGAGCGTGGCCAAAGCGTTTCTCCTGGGCCTGATTGTGTATCTGGTGGTCTGGCCCTCTTTGGGCACGCTGATTAATCTGGCCAACAGCGATCTGCAAAGCTACCTGCTGGCGCTGATTGCGCTGTTCCGCTATCTGCTCCATGCCTGTCTCGGATTGCTGTTGGTGTTGGCACTGACCGACCTGACCCTGCAAAAGTACTTCTTCGCCAAGCGCATGCGCATGACCCAGGTCGAAGTGGTCAAGGAATACAAGGACATGGAGGGTGACCCGCACGTCAAGGGGCAGCGCCGCTCGTTGGCGTATCAGTTGGCGCAGGAGGAACCCAAGGTCAAGTTGCCCAAGCTGGAAGAGTCGGACATGTTGGTCGTCAACCCGACCCACTTTGCCGTCGCCCTGTATTACCGTCGCGGCAAGACGCCGTTGCCGCAGTTGGTGGCCAAAGGCACGGATGCGCAGGCGCGCAAACTGATCGATCGCGCCAAGGCGGCTGATGTTCCGGTCATTCAATGCGTATGGCTGGCCCGCACGATTTACGAGAAAAAGCTCGGCGCGCCGATTCCTCGTGAGACGTTGCAGGCCGTGGCGTTGATCTACCGTACCTTGCGTGAGCTTGACGATGAGGCCAAGCGTGAAACCCTTACATTGCCGGAGCTCGAGCAGCGCTGATCAGCGTATGACCGAAAGGTCCAGAGCGTGCAAGTTGGCCAGAGACAACATCCGGCTGAGGATTTTTTCCAGCGCCTGGGGTTGTGCGGGCAGGGTGTGCCAGATAACCAGCGCGCCCTGGTTGTCCACATAGAGGTAACAGCCGTCAAACGCCAGCGCCTGTTGGAAACGACGCTCCAATACCTGTTCCAACTGCCCAGCTTGCAGGGCCATGCCTGCAATGTGTAAGGCTACGCCCTTGCGTGTGCCCGCATCGCACGAGCGCAATGTAATCCCCCTGCACAACTGCTGATGAGCGGGACGGCCGCTCACCAGGTCGTCAATGAGCATCTGGCGGTTCACAGGGGCGCCTGCCTCCACGCTCATCGCTCCAAGGACACGGTCTGATAGTCCGAACGCTCCCCGGCCGGGCCAGGTTCGACGCGCATCTGCGGGGGCCACCAGACCACCATCTTGTCTTTGCTCGATTGCGGACGTGAGCAGGAGTCGCCTTTGCAGGTCGATGTGCAACCGGTAACAAGCAGTACGGCAGCCATAAGCGCGGCATGCATCAGTTTGTGGTTCATGGTGTAGGTGTCCGGGTTGGGAGTGGGGTGATCAGGGAAGGGCGTGGCACACTCAGATGTTCATCCTTGATGACCGGACGCATGGCGATAAACACTTCAGCTTCTTCACCAGGCTTGAGCCAGGCACGCGGCCAGACGGTGACTGCCAGCGTTTGCGAATTGCTGCATTCCTTCTCATCGATGCGCACATTGCGCTTGAACTGATTGCGCAGCACCACCACCGCCACGTTGTAGTGCGGGCCTGCATACCATTGGCTGCGCTCAGTATTCAGCGCCAGCAAGTCGCGGGTGCTGCACAACGTGTTCAGCCCCAGCGGCATAGGTTCGGCCTTGAACGCCTTGGGCACTTCGCCGCTGACCAGATGCGCCAGGGTGCTGGTGATATCGCTGCGGTTAATCACCGGCTGATGGGGGGCGTAGCGCCGCGCCAATGGCTTGAGCGCAGCTTGCAGTTCGACCTGATCGTCCTGAGGCAAATAGCGCGAAGGGTCAGACTGATCGCCGATCACTCGCGGGGTCAGGATGAACAGCCGCTCACGCCGGTTATTCTGCCGTTCGGTCGAGGAGAACAGCGCCTTGCCCAGTAACGGTATGTTCCCCAGCACGGGGACCTTGTTTTGTTTATCGGTGCTTTCGGTGACGTGGAACCCGCCCACCACCAACGAGCGCTTTTCTGCCATCACGGCTTGGGTGCTGACCTTGCCTCGGCGTACATCCGGGCCAATACGTTCGGGGTTGGACTCGTCAAAGTTACCGTCTTCGATGTCTATCGCCAGATGGATCTGATGACCGCCCCGGCTGGTGATCACTCGGGGAACCACCTGGAAGCTGGTGCCCACGGTGATGGGCAGGATCGTCGCGTTTCTGGTGCCGGCAGTCAGGTATTGAGTACGGTTGAAGTCAATGATCGCCGGTTGGTTTTCCAGGGTCAGCACCGAGGGATTGGAGACCATGGTTGCCAGCCCGCGGGACTCCAGCGCGCGGATATCGGCATAGAAGCGATCAAGACGTCCGATCGATAATTGTGATGCGGTACCGGGCGCCATGTTGGCGCCGCCACGGAAGCGACTGTTCTGAAAGCCCCACTTGATACCGAATTCATTTAATTGCGTGCGCTCGATGTCGAGGATGATTGCATCGATTTCCACCAGCTTGCGCGCGACATCCAGTTGGCTGATCAACTCGCGATACATCGCTTGTCGCTCCGGCAAGTCATAAATCAGGATGGCGTTGTTACGCACATCCGCCTCGACGCGGATCCGGCTGGTGCCCACTGGCGCCCGAGGCGTAATCGACATGCCGGCATCCGGGGAAGCAGGTGCACTGAGCATTTGCCCCAGCAGCGGGTTGCCCAGGCGCGCAAAGCTGGGCGTGACAGGTGCGGGCTGGGACTGGGACGGGGAACGTTGGGCCAGCCCGGAAAGCGTCGTGCCAGAGCGCGGCTCCAATAGCCCGCGCAGCATGCTGGCAACGCCAGGGATAACGATTTTTTCGCTGCGATACTCTATCTGGCGGTCTGCGGCATTGGCGAATTTCAGCGGGAACGTCAGCACGCTCTGTTTTTCATCCGCAGAGCGACGCTGGCTGCTGAATTGCTTGATCTGTTCGATGTAGCTTTTGGGGCCGGATACCAGAACGATGCCGTCTTCCGGCAACTCGCCCCAGCCGAAGCGACTGTCGAGCAGACCGATATCAGTTAGCGCCTGCTTGAGGTCGGAAACCGTCTCGGAAGAGACTTCCAGGCGCGCGGACTCTTGTTGGTCCAGTGTGCTGATAAACAGTGTGTTGTTGTACATGTACCACTGGAAGCGGTGTTCGACGCCCAGTCTGTCCAGCAGCGACTGCGGTGTGTTCGCTCGGATCTTGCCATTGACGTCGCCCTCCAGCAGGCCCTCGATTTGCAGTTGCGTGCCGAAGGTCTGGGCGAAGTCCTCAAGCACTTCGCGTAGAGGCTTGTGTTCGGCCTCATAGGCGTAGGCGGTGTTTTTCCACTCGGGAGGGATGGCAGCAAAGGCGCTGAGCACCGGAGCGAGCAAACCGGCGAGCGCGATCAGGCACCTGAAGTGGACACGTCTGGACGAAGTCTCAGGCGGGTTGACGCGCAAGCTGTTGCGCTTGAAGAGGTTCTTATACATAGGTGTTTCCCTGATTAGTGCGACAACGAACGTAGCGAGGTGGGGCTGAGCGGATGGGTCGGCTTGTTCAGGCGTGCAAAGGTTGCCCGCCAGGTATCGCGTTGGTTGAGCAGGGACTCTATACAGCGTTGCAGAAGCTGTTCGCCGTAGGGCTTATGCAGGCAATGAACCAGCCAGAGTTCACCGCTGGTTGGGTGTTGAGCGAGAGCACCCTGGAAGTGATGCAGGCTTATCGCGCCCAGTCGCATCCACGTCATCAGCACTGATTTATTCGGGGGTTGTTGGGTCAGTTGGACACTTAGCAGAAGAGTGTCCGGACAGTGACGCAAGACGATTTCGTCGTCGTTTTCGAATAACCTCAACTCTGCGCCGCCACTTCTCAAACACTCGGCAAGTAGCTCTTTCATGTTACTGGGCGCTGTCCAGAGCAGACTTCATTAGCATGAACTTTACGCGGGTCTGTTCATTGATGAGGTATTCAGACTTGCGATGTTTTACCACAAGGTCATAAAACAAGTCCGCGTCCTGCTCTGACCCGGAGTAATTATTTACTGCAGAGTCGACCTCACGTTTAACGTGTTTTGCGTCTCTGACAAGTCTATCTCTAAGGCTGTCGAAAAAGTTCATGTGAGGTGCCTTTCTGGGTGTGTATCCCTTAATGGCTTTTATTACGAAATGGTTCCATGTATTGCTGCTTATATGTTAAGAAATATGTCCCCGCCGTTCGCTGTCGAAGGGCTTTCATCGCTGTTCATGACGGCCTTGACCATAGAGATCCAGTCAATGCGGAAATCTCCCTCATCGGTATTCAATAACAGCGTTTGAGGCTCGATCGAGTTTGCTGCGCGCAGCGACCAGTGATGACTACCGCTGCTGTCTAGGCATCGCCTCACCGTCTCGAGGTCATGTGGATTACAAAGTAATGTCGCCTTGATTGCAGGGATTTGGCACGCCAGCAACTGCTTGATCAGGGCGCCGATACGGTGAGGTGGGGACGTTTGCTCGAGCAAAAGGTGAATAGCCTGGTTGGCAATTGAAGTGGCGCATCGTTCGAGGTTTTCACAGAGGACCTGGCGCTCTGCTTCCCAGCGTTTGAGTTGGGCATCGGCACGCTGCCATATTTCAAACCCTGCTTGTTCAAGCAAGTGTTCCCGTTGTTCGTGTGCCTCCCTCAGCAATTGTCTGGCACCAGCCTTTGCCTGCTCTATCACATCACTGGCCTGGGTATAACTGGCCAGGGTTTCACCGGAAATCAGGCTTCCCGGGAGAGGCGGCGTAGCGCCAGGCGAGTTGATCGTACGTCGACATAGCATCGTTAATCTCCTTGCGGCTGCGGCCATGACTCGCAAGCGCTGCTGTTAAGGTTCAGCGTGCCTATACGCCACACCACGGCGTGCCAGAGGGTATCGAGCCGACTGTGCGATCCATTGAGCGCCAGTGGCATTTCTTCCAGATCAAGCACGCGTCGGCGTGCAAAGCGTAGCCTTATCCGTTGCCAGGCCGCAGGTGGGATCCAAGCGCGCAACAACTGCAACGGATCCTTATCCGGTTGCACGATATCCAGGCATAGCGCCTTGGACAGGCTGTTACACCACAGAAGATGGTGCTCGTCCAATGCTGCTGCGTAGCTGGGCCGGCAGATACCGTCGATCAGTGCCAGCCCCAGCTCAAGTTGCTCGCATGAGGCAATTGCCAATTGGAGTAAGGCGGGGTCAGGCATTGTCGGCAGGCAGGGAGTAATACCGTAATGTGTACCCGTTGCGACTAGCCCGCGGCGATGAATGTCTACAAGCGCCGCATGGGTATGCGTGCTTTTCCAGTCTGCGTGCGCATACAACCAAGGGGCTGCCCACCATCGGGCCCATGCGAGGTTACTCATTGTTTGAATGAGCGGGCATGTCAGGGGACCGCGCGTGCGTTTGAGCGTGCAAGACAGGTTCGGGCGTGGCTCGCTGTTTTCGCTTCTGCCAGAACAGGGTGGCCGACACCATAAGCGCCAGGACCAGTAGCGAGACCGTCACGCTGGCCCGCCAAAAACCGAGGTCGTCGCCTGGGACCAGAAACGGCCCGAAATAAACCAGGCTTTGTTGTTCCGTATAAGCTGTCGCTGGCACGAATACCACGGTCAGTTTCTGCGGATTATCGAGCGCTGTGGCCATGCCGGGTATGCTACTGGCAACCAGCCTGCGCACACGGGCCCTGATATTGTCGGGGTCAAGCCGCGGATCATGTTTGATAAACACCGACGCGGAGGCCGGTTGGACAGGCTCGCCCGGCGCCACTCGCTCAGGCAGTACCACATGGACCCTGGCCACGATGACCCCATCAATGTTCGATAAGGTGGTTTCCAACTCCTGGGACAGGGCGTAGATGTAGCGTGCTCGTTCTTCCAGCGGCGTCGAGATGACGCCTTCCTTACGAAAAGTGTCGCCCAACGTAGCGCGTGCTGCCCGAGGTAGTCCAACGGCCTCCAGCGTTCGTACGGCCCTTGCAATATCAATGGCATTGACTACCACGACAACGCCGTCTTTGGCGGGAACCTTACTCGCACGAATATGTTTGTCCGCCAGCTCTGCTACAACTTCGTTGGCCTCTTGTTCCGTTAATTGCCGGTGGAGTTCGACACGTTCACTGCAGCCACTTAGCATGAGTGTGAAAGACAGGGTTAATGCAGTAAACAACGTGCGCGTCATGTTGACCTACTGGAGGTTGCTGATTTTATCAATGCACTGCGCGGTTTTACCAACACACTTCGTCAACATTAGCTGAAGCAATAATGCGTCGGAGAGTTGGCTTGGGTATTTTCGGGCCTCGTCAAGTTTGTCTGTGCTGCCGAGTGCACGCAAACTTTTGGACATACGTTCAGTTACGCCGGTTAGCTTGCCTGCGGTGTCGGTCAACAGGTTTTTTGGCGTTGGCTGATCAACTGTCGGGCTCGTATAGGCAGATGGCGTCATGGCCGAATTGAAAAAGTTCACATCTGTGCTTGAGGCGAACACTTCTTCTGTTCTGTAGGCGCCCGGCAGTCTGGCGTCAGCAGGCTTTATAACTTCTATCATCATGCAGCCCCGTGGTTGAGTAGTTGCCAATGCGGTGTTGATAGTCGGTAATGGAGTCTGCACTTAAATGGCCCTCCCGGCAGAGGCTGCCGGAAAGGCCAGATACGTTCAGGCGGTTACAAACGCAGGGCGTCGACAGCCGATTTGATACCACTGGTATTGGCGTTCTCTGCCGCTTTGAACGCGTTTTTTACACCGTCTGCGCGTTTCTTTCGTTCAGAGGCTTCCAAGCCAGCGTCGGCATCCTGCGCAGACATACCGCCACCGCCAGCGCCAAAACCGCCCGCATAAGGTGAATAGGAAGATCCACTAGGAATAGTCATATCATTTTCTCCGTAGATAACGTTATTTTTACTGGGGTCAGCAATACGCTAAAAAATGTTTGTATAACCGTAGTGCCTTTCCATCATTTAAGTGGTTCAAGAGATTTTTGCGTTCCATGGGGTACCGAGCGGAATGTTTCAAAAAATGTAAGTTGATAGCGGTATAGGTCGTGGCGATTCTCAGCTCAGCGAAACGCCCAGATGCTTCATCCGGTGGTAGAGCGTTCTTTTGGCTACTCCTAGTTCTATCGCCACACTGTCGACACAGCGGTCGTTTTGACGAAGAGACTCCTCAATCAGCGATTTCTCCATCTGATGCAAGCGGGCCTTCAGGCTCATTTCCCGTTCCTGGCGCGTTATCACCGTTGCTGAGAGCGGTGGCAGGCCCAGTACAAAACGCTTCGCCGTAGAACGTAACTCGCGCACATTGCCCTTCCAGGAATGACACAGCAACTGCTGTAACAACCACTTGCCGGGACGGGGCGGAGCAGGGAGTTTGAAGTGCTCAGCCTCATGCTCAATCATATCGAGGAACATCGGTATAATTCGCTCTCGCCGCTCCCGTAAAGCCGGAAGATGAATGCTGACAACATTCAAGCGAAAGTACAGGTCTCGCCGGAAGGTACCTTGCTCGACCATGTCGTGCAGCGCGTGCTGAGCAGAGGCGATCACTCGCATGTCCACGGGTATGAATCGGGTCGAGCCTAAACGCTCCACCCCGCGAGACTCCAATACCCGTAGCAGCTTGGCTTGCAACGTCAGTGGCATGCTGTCGATTTCATCGAGGTATAAGGTGCCCAAGTGTGCCGCTTCAACGAATCCGGCTCGAGATTGCATGGCGCCCGTGTAGGCGCCGCTGTTGACGCCGAACAACTGGCTTTCGGCAAGGCTTTCCGGGATGGCCGCACAGTTGACCGCAACGAAGTTTCCTTTGCGGCGTGACAGGTGGTGAATACGTTGTGCCAATGTATCTTTACCGGTACCTGTTTCTCCCATCAACAGAATATCTATATCGAGAGCGGCTGTGCTGTTAACAGTCGTTTCGATGTTCGGGCAATCAGAAAAAGTTATATCTGTTATAGGTTTATTCTGACTGAGCGTCGACATAAATGCTTTGGTCCATTGCGGTAGCCACTCGATAAGGGCTGTATCCATTAGTGTTAGTTAAACAGGATTTTTTTGGCTTGTCATGATCCTGTTAAAGCAGCAGGCAAAGTGAAAAGTATGAATGCTCAAGCGATAAAGGATTTCAAGTGAAGATTGGAGGTGTCAGGCAAGTTGGGTGTAAGAGAAATCCTGAATTAATAACGATTAATTTTAAATGGCGAGTTTTTTAACGAGGAGTTGCGGTTAATGTGCGTCGAGCGTTTGAAGTTAAAACGTATCAACAGATGTCATGCTTGCAAAGTGTGTTTCTTGATAGGAAGTATTTTATTTGCGCGGCGCTCTAACGCCCACAAAAAAGCCGATGCAATGCATCGGCTCTTTTTTGCGGCGTCAAAAACCGCAGGCAATTCTTACACGTTGAAACGGAAGTGCATCACATCACCATCCTTGACGATGTATTCCTTACCTTCAAGACGCCATTTACCTGCTTCCTTTGCACCCGCTTCGCCCTTGTACTGGATGAAGTCGTTGTAGGCGATCACTTCAGCGCGGATAAAGCCTTTTTCGAAGTCGGTGTGGATCACGCCGGCGGCCTGTGGCGCGGTGGCGCCAACCTTGACGGTCCAGGCACGGACTTCTTCGACACCGGCGGTGAAGTAGGTCTGCAGGTGCAGCATTTCGTAGCCGGCGCGGATCACGCGGTTCAGACCAGGCTCTTCCAGGCCCAGGGCCTCGAGGAACATGTCTTTTTCTTCGCCGTCATCCAGCTCTGCGATTTCCGCTTCGATCTTGTTGCACACGGGGACCACGATCGCGCCTTCTTCGTCGGCGATGGCCTTGACCACGTCCAGCAGCGGGTTGTTCTCGAAGCCGTCTTCAGCGACGTTGGCGATGTACATCACAGGCTTGGTGGTGAGCAGATGGAAGCCCTTGATCACGGCTTTTTCGTCGGTGCTCATGTTCTTCATGAGGCTACGCGCCGGCTTGCCTTCGGTGAAGTGAGCGATCAACTGCTCCAGCAGGCCTTTCTGGACTACTGCGTCCTTGTCACCGCCCTTGGCGTTGCGCGCGACTTTCTGCAGTTGTTTCTCGCAGCTGTCGAGGTCGGCGAAGATCAGTTCCAGGTCGATGATCTCGATGTCACGCTTGGGGTCAACGCTGTTGGAGACGTGAATCACGTTCTCGTCTTCAAAGCAGCGGACCACGTGGGCGATGGCATCGGTCTCACGGATGTTGGCCAGGAACTTGTTGCCCAGGCCTTCCCCTTTCGAGGCGCCCGCTACCAGGCCGGCGATGTCGACGAATTCCATGGTGGTCGGCAGGATGCGCTTGGGATTGACGATGGCCGCCAATGCAGCCAGGCGCGGGTCGGGCATGGCCACGATGCCGCTGTTGGGCTCGATGGTACAGAAGGGGAAGTTCTCCGCTGCAATACCGGACTTGGTCAGGGCGTTGAACAGGGTGGATTTGCCGACGTTGGGCAGGCCGACGATGCCGCAATTGAATCCCATGGTGTTTCCCCTCGGTAAAAGTCAGGCCTTCTGGCTGTGCAGGTTTTTCATCGCACGGTTCCATTCACCGGCGAAGATATCCGGCAGCACGCCGAGGGCAAAGTCGATGCTGGCATCGAGTTTTTCCTGTTCGGCGCGTGGCGCACGACCCAGGACGAAATTTGAAACCATACTGGCAACGCCTGGGTGGCCAATGCCGAGCCGCAGACGGTAGAAATTATTCTGATTACCCAACTGCGCGATGATGTCGCGCAAGCCATTGTGCCCGCCATGCCCGCCGCCCAGCTTGAGCTTGGCAACGCCGGGTGGCAGGTCCAGTTCGTCATGGGCCACCAGGATTTCCTCGGGTTTGATCCGGAAGAACCCCGCAAGCGCCGCGACAGCCTGGCCGCTGCGGTTCATGTAGGTGGTGGGAATCAGCAGACGAACATCCTGACCCTGGTGCGAGAAGCGCCCGGTCAGGCCAAAATATTTGCGATCGGCCACAAGATTGATGCCTTGGGCGTGGGCGATGCGCTCAACAAAAAGGGCCCCCGCGTTATGCCGGGTCTGTTCGTATTCGGCGCCTGGATTTCCCAGGCCAACGATCAGTTTAATGGCGGTCACGACAGGGGCCCTTCCTTTGGAGTTGTGGATAACATCGCCGCAACCAACGTGCGGCGAAAGTGGACGACAGGAGCTCACTTATCCAGAGATAAACTTCGCGTTATCGCCCGCTTTCTCGCTACGTTTCGGTCCGCGATGTTTCCTCAAGCTCCGACGCTGCACAGAGCATTACTCGGCAGCGGTTTCGCCTGCTTCATCTTCTGCTACAACACGTGGCGCGTGGACGTTGGCAACAGCCTTGTCGTCGTTGTGAGCCAGTGCAACGAACTCAACGCCTTTAGGGGCCTTGAGGTCGGACAGGTGAATGATGGTGCCGATTTCAGCAGCCGACAGGTCGACTTCGATGAACTCAGGCAGGTCTTTCGGCAGGCAGCTTACTTCCAGCTCGGTAGTAGTGTGGGAAACAACGCCACCTTTCTTGACCGGAGCTTCTTCACCAACAAAGTGCACTGGAACGATGGCGGTCAGTTTCTGGCCGGCAATAACGCGTACAAAGTCAGCATGCAGCACGTGGCCTTTGGCCGGGTGACGTTGCAGGGCTTTGATGATCACGTTCTGCTTGGTGCCGCCAACGTTCAGTTCGATAACGTGGCTGTAGGCAGCATCGTTTTCGAGCAGTTTGGCAACTTCTTTAGCCAGCATGCTGATGGATTCAGGGGCTTTGTCGCCACCGTAAACTACAGCTGGAACCAGGCTTGCGAGACGACGCAGGCGGCGGCTCGCACCTTTCCCCAGGTCGGAACGCACTTCAGCATTCAGAGTAAAATCGTTCATGTTGTATCTCCAAAATAACCACATTCGCCCCAGCGTTTGCGACCAGCGCTAAAGGCGATATGGGCAAAAAAGCCCCGCCCCAGCGGAATGCTGGGGCGGGGCGCTTTTCGTCAGTGAAATGGTCCGCAGGTTTGACCCTTAGCGGAACATCGCGCTGATCGATTCTTCGTTGCTGATGCGGCGAACCGCTTCGGCAACTACCGGTGCGATATCCAGTTGACGAATACGCGAACAGGCTTGAGCTGCAGCGGACAACGGGATGGTGTTGGTCACCACCAGTTCGTCCAGCATGGAGTTCTCGATGTTCTCGATCGCTCGGCCCGACAGCACAGGGTGTGTGCAGTAGGCGAAGACTTTTGCGGCACCGTGCTCTTTCAGGGCTTTCGCCGCGTGGCACAGGGTGCCGGCGGTGTCGACCATGTCATCAACCAGAATACAGGTACGCCCTTCGACATCACCGATGATATGCATCACTTCAGAGTGATTGGCTTTCTCGCGGCGTTTGTCGATGATACCGAGGTCCACGCCCAGGGATTTGGCGACAGCCCGTGCACGCACGACGCCACCAATGTCCGGGGACACGATCATCAGGTTTTCAAAGCGTTGGTCTTCGATGTCATCCACCAGGACGGGGGAGCCGTAGATGTTATCTACCGGAATATCGAAGAACCCCTGGATTTGGTCAGCGTGCAGGTCAACCGTGAGAACACGGTCGATACCTACCACGGTCAGCATGTCAGCAACGACTTTCGCGCTGATGGCCACACGTGCGGAGCGCGGACGGCGATCCTGACGGGCATAACCAAAATAAGGGATTACAGCTGTGATTCGAGTCGCTGAGGAGCGGCGGAAGGCATCAGCCATCACGACGAGTTCCATCAGGTTATCGTTGGTCGGAGCGCAGGTCGGCTGAATAATGAAGACGTCTTTACCGCGAACGTTTTCATTGATCTCGGCAGTAATTTCGCCGTCGGAGAATTTACCGACAGAGATGTCACCGAGAGGGATATGCAGCTGACGTACGACACGTCGAGCCAGATCGGGGTTGGCATTCCCCGTAAAGACCATCATCTTGGACACGCGCAGTACCTAGAGGCTGAGGGTAACCTGGATGAGTATTAGAAAATGGCAGGGGCGGCTGGATTCGAACCAACGCATGGCAGGATCAAAACCTGCTGCCTTACCGCTTGGCGACGCCCCTGTATCTGTTGCAACGAGTGCCTAACACTCGATTCCTTTTAGAGCAGATTTTGCAGCTTGCGATGCAACATCGAAACGTTGCTTCCTTTTGCTACAAACCCTGTAAGGGTCTCTGTAAGAAGGGCCGAGACTTTATCAGCTTCAGCTTTGCTTGGGAAGCCCCCAAACACACAACTTCCAGTTCCGGTTAATTTTGCTTCGGTAAATTTACCTAACAAATTCAAAGCGTTACGTACTTCTGGATAACGCCTTGCTACAACCGGTAAGCAGTCATTTCGACTGTTTCCCTTGGGAACGGGGCGCACTTTAATGGGAGAAGAGTTACGTGTCAACAACGGATCTGAAAAAATTTCTGCTGTACTTACAGATACTTGCGGCACCAGCACGAGATACCACGGCTCTTCGGGCTCCACGGGGGTCAGTTTCTCCCCCACACCCTCGGCAAATGCGGCATGCCCATGCACGAAAACCGGGACGTCGGCGCCGAGTGTGAGGCCCAGTACGGCCAGGCGATCAAGGTCCCAGCCCAGTTGCCACAAGTGGTTGAGGCCGAGCAGGGTGGTCGCGGCATTTGAACTGCCGCCACCGATACCGCCGCCCATGGGCAGGATCTTATCGATCCAGATATCGATGCCGAGTGGGCAGCCGGATTGCTGCTGAAGCTTCTTCGCGGCCTTCACGATCAGGTTGCTGTCGTGGGGCACGCCTTCGAACGCGGTGTGCAGCTTGATCACGCCATCGTCACGCACGGCGAAGGTCAGTTCATCGCCGTAGTCGAGAAATTGAAACAGCGTCTGCAACTCGTGGTAGCCGTCTTCACGACGGCCCAGGATGTGCAGCATCAGATTGAGTTTGGCGGGAGAGGGCAGCGTGAGTTTTGCGACAGTCACGTTATTGCCCCAATTTACGCGGTTGCCAGTCCTTGATCACCAGCGTGACGTCAAGGTCGGTGCCGTGCAGTTTGATGCGCTCGGGCAGCCAGTAGCCGTTCTGTTGCACGTAGCTCAGGTACTCGACTTGCCAGCCGTCCTGCTCCAGGGAGGCCAGGCGACTGTCGCCATTGAGGCTCAAGCGGCTTTTGCTGTCCGGCGCGGGCAGGCCGCGCACCCACCAGACCAGGTGTGAAACGGGCAGCTTCCAGCCGATCTGCTGCTCCAGTAGTTCTTCCGGGGAGGTCGCTTCGTAGCGGCCCTGGTTGGCCACTTCAAGGCTGACTTGCCCCGGTCGACCGGTCAGGCGCGCGGCACCGCGACCCAGCGGGCCTGAAAGACGAATATCGTAGTAATCCTGGCGTTGCAGCCAGAACAAGGTGCCGCTGCCGGAATCTTTCGGTGCGCGCACCCCGACCTTGCCTTCGATCTGCCAGCCGTCAATGCTGCTGAGCTGGTCCTTGTGCTGTTGCCATTGTGCCGGGTTGCCCTGGCCTTCAACGGATTCGCGGTTGCCTACGCCCGCGCAACCGGCGAGCAGGGCGATGAAACTGAAAACGATAACGTGGCGCAAGAACATAAGCTTATAGGGTCTCGGATCCGGTCAGGCGCTTGATGGTGCCGCGCAGGATGGGGCTTTCGGGTTGTTCCTTGAGGAATTTTTCCCAGATTTGTCGCGCTTCGCGTTGCTTGCCGTTGGCCCACAGCACTTCGCCCAGGTGGGCGGCTACCTCCTGGTCGGGGAAGCGCTCCAGCGCCTGGCGCAGCAGGCGCTCGGCCTCGTCGAGGTTGCCCAGGCGATAGTTGACCCAGCCCAGGCTGTCGAGCACGGCCGGGTCTTCCGGGTTGAGCTTGTGGGCCTGTTCGATCAGCACCTTGGCTTCGGCGTAGCGCGTTGTGCGGTCGGACAAGGTGTAGCCCAGGGCGTTGAGGGCCATGGCGTTGTCCGGGTCGCGCTTGATGATCAGGCGCAGGTCTTTCTCCATCTGCGCCAGGTCGTTGCGTTTTTCTGCCTGCATGGCGCGGGTGTAGAGCAGGTTGAGGTCGTCGGGGTATTGCAGCAACGCTTGTTGCAACAACTTCCAGGCGCGTTCGCCCTGGTTATTGGCCGACAAAGTCTCGGCTTGGATCAGATACAACTGGATCGCGTAGTCCGGTTCGGCATCGCGAGCCGCGGCCAGGCGTTTCTCCGCTTCGTCGGTACGACCGTTGCTCATCAGAATATCGGCCTGGCGCAACTGGGCCGGCAGGTAATCATTGCCCGGGCCGACCTGGGCGTACTCAAGCAAGGCCGCTTGCGGGTCGTTGCGTTCTTCAGCGATGCGGCCCAGGTTCAGGTGCGCCGAGTCCACATGGCTTTCGCGCGCGACCAGCTCTTCAAGATAACCCTTGGCCTCATCCCAGGCCTTGGCTTCCAGGCACACCAGCGCGAGGGAATAACGCAGTTCGTCATCGTCCGGGTATTGCTGGACCAGATTGGCGAACTGCACCTTGGCGTCTTCCATGCGGTCCTGCTCAACCAGCATCCGCGCGTAAGTCAGGCGCAGGCGCTTGTCGTCCGGATATTTCTTGATGCTTTTTTCCAGCAGTGGAATCGCTTCCTTGCCGCGGTTGAGGTTCTGCAGCAGGCGGGCGCGTAGCAGGATCGGTGCAATCTCACCGTCTTCCGGCGGGTTCTGCTCCAGCAGCTTGAGGGCGGCGTCGGCTTCATCGTCCTGCTGCAGCAGCAAGGCTTTGCCGAAAATCAGCTGGCTGTTCTTCGGATGCTTTTGCAGCAGGCGGTCGAAACTCTTCATCAGGCCATTGCGCGTGTCCTGATCGGTATCGGCGGCTGACAGCGCAAGGAAGTCAAAATGCGTGTCGCCTTTGCCCTGCAAGACTTTTTCCATGTAGACCATGGAATCGTCATAGCGCCCGGCGCGTGCCAGTTGCACAGCGGCCGCCCGTTGGGCTTCCAGGTCGTCCGGGGCGTTTTTTGCCCAGATCAGCGAGGCGTCCAGCGCAGCCTGGTCGGCGCCCAGGTACTCGGCGATGCGAAACGCGCGTTCCGAGATACCGGGGTCCTGGGTATTGATGGCCTGGGTCACGTAGTTATCCAGGGCAATATCGAAGCGATTACGCTGGCCGGCCAGTTCTGCGGTCAACAGGCTGTAGACCGTTTCTTCGCTGAACGAGGAATAAACCTTGGGCTTTTCAGGGGCGGGGGTGCTGTCTTCCACCGGCGCTGTAGCGTCCGGCGACACGGGTGCCATGGCCTGGCAGCCGCTGAGGAAGACAAAAGCAAGGAGCAACGCGGAAGATCTATTCATATAGGAAGAGGACGACTAACCTGCGGTCGGATCATCATGACACAAGCCTTCGGCCAAACATAACCGAGTCTCAATGGATGCCTTTATAGGCACAACGTATAGGGACAATAGACGACGGTGGTTGTTCTGGATCTTTCGAAGTAGGACAATTGTCGGCTTCCCGACATCATCAGCGATAGTGAATGGCCTTTCTCGCACTCGGTATTAACCACAAGACTGCCTCGGTAGACGTGCGCGAGCGCGTAGCGTTTACGCCAGAGCAGTTGGTTGAGGCCTTGCAGCAGCTCTGCCGGCTTACCGACAGCCGCGAAGCTGCAATCCTTTCGACCTGCAATCGCAGTGAGCTTTATATAGAGCAGGAACACCTGTCTGCCGATGTTGTGCTGCGCTGGCTGGCCGATTACCACCATTTGAGCCTCGATGACCTGCGCGCCAGTGCCTACGTGCACGAAGACGATGCGGCCGTTCGTCACATGATGCGCGTGGCGGCCGGTCTCGATTCGCTGGTGCTGGGCGAACCGCAGATTCTTGGCCAGATGAAATCAGCCTATGCCGTGGCCCGCGAGGCCGGCACGGTCGGCCCGCTGCTGGGCCGCCTGTTCCAGGCCACCTTCAATTCCGCCAAGCAGGTGCGCACCGACACGGCCATTGGCGAGAACCCGGTATCCGTGGCGTTTGCCGCCGTCAGCCTGGCCAAGCAGATTTTCAGCGACTTGCAGCGCAGCCAGGCGTTGCTGATCGGTGCCGGCGAAACCATTACCCTGGTCGCGCGTCACCTGCACGAACTGGGTGTGAAGCGCATTGTGGTGGCCAACCGCACCCTTGAGCGCGCCAGCATCCTCGCCGAGCAGTTCGGTGCGCATGCCGTGCTGCTGTCGGACATCCCGGCTGAGCTGGTGCGCAGTGACATCGTCATCAGCTCCACCGCCAGTCAGTTGCCGATCCTGGGCAAAGGCGCGGTCGAGAGCGCGTTGAAGCTGCGCAAGCACAAACCGATCTTTATGGTGGATATCGCCGTTCCCCGGGATATCGAACCAGAAGTCGGCGAGTTGGACGACGTTTACCTCTACAGCGTCGATGATCTGCACGAAGTGGTCGCCGAAAACCTCAAGAGTCGCCAGGGCGCCGCCCAGGCCGCTGAGGAAATGGTCAGCACCGGCGCTGAAGATTTCATGGTGCGCCTGCGTGAACTGGCGGCGGTGGATGTGCTCAAGGCGTATCGTCAGCAGGGCGAACGCCTGCGCGATGAGGAGCTGATCAAAGCCCAGCGTTCGTTGGCCAATGGCAGCAGCGCCGAAGAGGTGTTGATGCAGCTGGCCCGTGGCCTGACCAACAAGCTGCTCCACGCCCCCAGCGTACAGCTTAAAAAATTGACTGCCGAAGGCCGCCTTGATGCGCTGGCCATGGCCCAGGAACTCTTTGCCCTCGGTGAGGGCGCGTCAGACAGCTCTTCGGATAAAAAACCGCAATGAAAGCGTCACTGCTCAATAAACTGGATGTGCTCCAGGACCGTTTCGAAGAACTGACCGCCTTGCTCGGCGATGGCGAGATCATTGCCGATCAAACCAAGTTCCGTGCCTATTCCAAGGAATACGCCGAAGTCGAGCCCATTGTGGCCACCTACACGCACCTGCTCAAAGTGCAGGCCGACCTCGAGGGCGCCCAGGCGCTGCTCAAGGACAGCGACCCGGACATGCGCGAAATGGCCGTGGAAGAAGTGCGCGAGGCCAAGGAAAAGCTCGTCGAGCTGGAAGGCGACCTGCAGCGCATGTTGCTGCCCAAAGACCCTAACGACGGGCGCAATGTGTTCCTCGAAATCCGCGCCGGCACCGGTGGCGACGAGGCGGCGATTTTCTCCGGCGACCTGTTCCGCATGTACTCGCGTTACGCCGAGCGCCGCGGCTGGCGCGTGGAAATCCTGTCCGAGAACGAAGGTGAGCACGGCGGCTATAAAGAAGTCATCGCGCGGGTCGAGGGCGATAACGTCTACGGCAAGCTGAAGTTCGAATCCGGCGTGCACCGTGTGCAGCGTGTTCCGGCGACCGAGTCCCAGGGCCGTATCCATACCTCGGCGTGCACTGTGGCGGTGTTGCCCGAGCCGGACGAGCAGGAAGCGATCGAGATCAACCCGGCGGACTTGCGCGTCGACACCTACCGCTCGTCGGGCGCGGGCGGCCAGCACGTCAACAAGACCGACTCGGCGATCCGCATCACTCACTTGCCGTCCGGCATTGTGGTGGAATGCCAGGAAGAACGTTCCCAGCACAAGAACCGTGCGCGGGCGATGTCCTGGCTGTCGGCCAAGCTCAATGACCAGCAGACCAGCGCCGCTGCCAACGCGATTGCCAGCGAGCGCAAGCTGCTGGTGGGGTCGGGCGACCGCTCCGAGCGCATCCGCACCTATAACTTTGCCCAGGGCCGGGTCACCGACCACCGAGTCAACCTCACCCTGTATTCCCTGGATGAAATTCTCGCCGGTGGCGTCGATGCCGTGATCGAGCCGCTGCTCGCCGAATACCAAGCCGATCAATTGGCGGCGATAGGTGAATAAATGACCATCATTGCCAGCCTGTTGCGCGCCGCCGACCTGCCCGACTCGCCCACCGCGCGCCTGGATGCCGAATTGCTGCTGGCCGCTGCGTTGGGCAAGTCCCGCAGCTACCTGCACACTTGGCCGGAAAAGATCGTCAGCAGCGAGCACGCCCTGACCTTTGCTGGCTACCTGCAACGCCGTCGCGTCGGTGAGCCGGTGGCCTACATCCTCGGCCAGCAAGGCTTCTGGAAGCTGGACCTGGAGGTCGCTCCCCACACGCTGATCCCGCGTCCGGATACCGAACTGCTGGTGGAAACCGCCCTGGAATTGCTGCCAGCCACGCCCGCCGAGGTCCTGGATTTGGGCACCGGCAGCGGCGCCATCGCCCTGGCCCTGGCCAGTGAACGGCCGATGTGGCAAGTCACGGCCGTCGACCGCGTGCTTGAAGCGGTGGCTTTGGCCGAGCGCAACCGCCAGCGGCTGCACCTCAATAACGCAGTGGTGCTCACTAGCCATTGGTTCGGCGCGTTGCAAGGCCACACCTATGACCTGATCATCAGCAACCCGCCGTATATTGCCGCCAACGATCCACACCTGGCAGCCGGCGACGTGCGCTTCGAGCCGGCCAGTGCGCTGGTGGCCGGCGGCGACGGGCTGGACGACCTGCGCCTGATCATCAAACAGGCCCCGGCCCACTTGAATGCCGGTGGCCGCCTGTTACTGGAGCATGGTTACGACCAGGCTTCGGCCGTGCGCGAGCTGTTGCTCAGTGAAGGCTTTGAAGAGGTGCACAGCCGCATCGACCTTGGCGGCCATGAGCGCATCACCTTGGGACGCCGCTCGTGCTGAGCGACCAGGAGCTGTTGCGCTACAGCCGACAGATTCTGTTGCAGCATGTGGACATCGACGGCCAGTTGCGCTTGAAAAACAGCCGCGCCCTGATCGTCGGCCTGGGCGGGCTGGGTGCGCCGGTTGCGCTATACCTGGCCGCCGCTGGGGTGGGCGAGTTGCATTTGGCGGATTTCGACACGGTCGACCTGACCAACCTGCAGCGCCAGATCATCCACGACAGCGACAGCGTGGGGCAGACCAAGGTCGATTCGGCCATGGGGCGGCTGAGCGCCCTCAACCCCGAGGTCGCGCTGCTCGCCCACCGTTCCGCGCTGGATGCCGATTCGTTGGCGGCAGCCGTCGCTGCCGTCGACGTGGTGCTTGATTGCAGCGACAACTTTTCCACTCGCGAGGCGGTTAACGCGGCCTGTGTGATGGCCGGCAAACCCTTGATCAGTGGCGCGGCGATTCGCCTTGAAGGGCAGTTGTCGGTCTTCGACCCACGTCGCCCCGAAAGCCCGTGCTACCACTGCTTATACGGGCATGGCAGCGACACCGAACTGACCTGCAGTGAAGCCGGCGTGGTCGGCCCTCTGGTGGGGCTGGTCGGCAGCCTGCAAGCGTTGGAAGCGTTGAAGCTGCTGGCCGGGTTCGGCGAACCGTTGGTGGGGCGCTTGTTGCTGATCGACGCGTTGACCACGCGCTTTCGTGAGTTGCGCGTCAAACGCGACCCTGGTTGCAGCGTGTGCGGGACGCAACATGGTTAACGACGCGCCCATCGGTGTGTTCGATTCCGGGGTCGGCGGCTTGTCGGTACTGGAGGAAATCCAGCAGTTGTTACCCCAGGAGTCACTGTTGTACGTGGCCGATTGCGGGCACATCCCCTATGGCGAGAAAACCCCGGCCTTCATCCGCGAACGCTCGCGCCGGGTCGCCGAGTTTTTTCGCGGGCAGGGGGCCAAGGCGTTTGTGATTGCCTGTAACACCGCGACGGTCGCCGCTGTTGCCGATTTGCGCCAGGACTACCCCGAGTGGCCCCTGGTCGGCATGGAGCCTGCGGTAAAACCGGCGGCTGCCGCGACACGCAGTGGCGTGGTCGGCGTGCTGGCCACCACTGGCACGCTGCAAAGCGCCAAGTTCGCCGCCTTGCTCGACCGTTTCGCCACCGACGTGCGGGTGATTACCCAACCCTGTCCGGGCCTGGTAGAGCTGATTGAAACCGGCGACCTGAACAGCCCGGCCCTGCGCCAGTTATTGCAGGGCTACCTCGAACCGCTGCTCTGCGCTGGCTGCGACACCATCATCCTCGGCTGTACCCACTACCCTTTCCTCAAGCCACTGCTGGCGCAGATGCTGCCCCCGAGCATCATCCTGATCGACACTGGCGCCGCCGTCGCGCGACAACTCAAGCGCTTACTGGGCGAACGCGGCTTGCTGGCCAGCGGCGCACATGTCCCGGCACAGTTCTGGACCAGCGGCGATGTGTATCACCTAAGAAATATCCTACCGACACTTTGGAAACATCCTGGAGTTGTGCGAAGCTTCGCCTCGTGAAAATTTCGTGAAATCTCGCTGAACTTCTGGCTCTACGTCAGCTTCTATAGCGAGATGGCCCGTAAATAACCAACAACTTCGTTCGCAAAGGTAGTTTCTATGAAGCGCTTGTTCTGTATGGCTGCTATTGCGGCTGTGATGGTGGGACACTCTATTACCACCCAGGCCGCCGGCCTGGAGTTCGGGCTGGGCAGCACCAGCGATTCAACGCTGACCTACCGTCTGGGCCTGACCTCGGATTGGGACAAAAGCTGGATGCAGAGCAATGTCGGTCGCCTGACAGGCTACTGGAGCGGCGCTTATACGTATTGGGAAGGTGATGACCGTGCAGGCGCCAGCAGCCTGTCGTTCTCGCCGGTGTTTGTGTATGAGTTTGCCGGCGAGTCGGTCAAACCCTACATCGAGGCCGGGATCGGCGTGGCGTTGTTCTCCCGCACCAAACTGGAAGACAACAACATCGGCCAGTCCTTCCAGTTCGAAGACCGCCTGGGTTTCGGCCTGCGGTTTGCCGGCGGACATGAAGTGGGCATTCGCGCCACGCACTATTCCAACGCCGGGATCAGCAGCAACAACGATGGGGTAGAGAGCTACGCGCTGCACTACACCATGCCGCTGTAAGGTTTAAGAAACACCGATAAACCAATGTGGGAGGGGGCTTGCCCCCGATGACGGCCGGTCAGTCAAATTATAGGTGACTGACACACCGCTATCGGGGCATAGGTATCTACACAATTTTGTAGCAGCCTACGGTAACCACGATGCGAAGCGAGCCGCTCTTGATCTTGCTCTTGATCTTAGGCGCCCCGTTAAACCACGCTGGCCGGAATTCGACAGGGATTTGGGGGGTAAACCGGCAAGGATGCCGGTTTAGCCGCCCCGCGCCATGGATGGCGCGTGGCGGCGGCCCCCCAAATCACTGTCGGATTCCGGGCACACCGAGCCTAGGCGAGGTGCCGAGTGGTGGGGCAAGAGCGTTTTGCTTACTTTTGCGCTTTTCAAAAGTGAGCCGCCGTAAGGGCGGACCCCATAGCAGCCGTTACCGCAGCAACGGATATGTACTCGCTCTGATCCAACATCCTGGTCGGCTGTCAGGCCGCCATCGGGGGCAAGTCGAATCGTCGCACCGCCCCTCCCACATTTGGATCGCGCGGCATCAGTCAGATAGCTATAGGCCGCCAGGTCGCCACGGGAGCAAGCTCCCTCGCCACAGGTTCAGGGCTACGCCAAAGTTGTGTAGATACCTATGGCTATCGGGGGCAAGCCCCCTCCCACATTTGGATCCCCACTCATTTCAGTCTCAGCGATAAACCGTAGCAATACCTGCACGCTCTTCCAGGCACTCCGGCGCCCCCATCTCGAACTCCCGGCATATCAACGGCCGAAGCTCATAGATCGTGCACATCATCGTGTTCCGGTCCAGCGCCGCACACCAGCCGTCATCCAGGCGCAGCATCACTTCGCCGCCCCAGTCGTCGGTATCGATATAGCGCTGCGGCACGCCGGTGTCGGTGATCAGCATGACTTCCAACTGGCAACAGCAGGCCGCACACGTCGAGCAGGTGACGGCGGGTTCGGTGATTTGAATGTGAGGGATGTTGGTCATAGGCGCGCAGTGTAAGCCAAGCAGGCCATGGGTGTAGGAATGCGCGACGGACGTCAGTTAGCCAGCCGCTGCATGCCGACAAACACTGCGGCCCAAAGTACCGCCAGCCCGGCCATCGTCGGCCCCAGTCCATAGCCAAACTGCACGCCAGCCAATTGGCTGCCGGCGTAATACGACAACGGCCCACCCACCGCCCCCAACAGGGCGGCACGCCACCACGGCCGGGCGCTCCAGGCCAGGCAGTGGCGCAGGGTGGTGGCCAGCAATGCCCACAGCAGCATCAACCAGAACGGAATCAACGGCCCCGGTTCGCTGAAGTGGAATACCCCCAGGGTGCGCAACAGCGTGTCGAGCAGCGTGCCGGCGAGCGTCACGCCGATGATCAGTACCCCTTCATCCGCCAGCGGACTTATCCACAGCAGGTTGATCACCAGTACCGCCAACCCCACCAGCAACCACAGGCTATCGCCGCCGAGTACGCAGGCAAACCAGCCGCACTGGAACAACGCGGCATTCGCCAGGGATTTAAGCACTGAAGCGTCCGAGCAACGGCGGGTTGATTGCCGCAGGCTTAGCCAGCAGTAACTGCGCGGTGCCAATCGTGCGCTCCATGAAGCCGCCCTCGCAGTAGCACAGGTAGAACTCCCACAAGCGCAGAAAGTACTCGTCGTAGCCAAGCTCCGCGAGGCGGCCATGGGCGCGGCGAAAGTTCTCATGCCACAGGCGCAGGGTTCGTGCGTAGTGCAGGCCGAAATCTTCCATGTGCAGCAGGTTCATGTCGGTGTCGCGGCAGACGATCTGCAGCATGTTCTGCACACTGGGCAGGGCGCCGCCGGGAAAGATGTAGCGTTGAATGAAGTCGACGCTGTGCTTGGCCTGCTCAAAGCGTTGTTCGCGGATGGTGATGGCTTGCAGCAGCATCAGGCCGTCGGGTTTGAGCAAATGCGCACACTGCTTGAAATACGTGGGCAGGAAGCGATGGCCTACCGCTTCGATCATTTCGATGGACACCAGCTTGTCGTACTCACCCGTGAGGTCGCGGTAGTCCTGCAGCAGCACCGTCACCTGACTGTGCAGGCCCGCCGCCGCGATGCGCTGCGCGGTGTAGGCAAACTGCTCCTTGGACAAGGTGGTCGTGGTGACCTTGCAACCATAATGCTGCGCCGCGTACAGCGCCATGCTGCCCCAGCCGGTGCCGATTTCCAGCAGGTGATCAGTGGGCTTGAGCGACAGTTTCTGGCAGATGCGTTCCAGCTTGTTCAGTTGCGCTTGTTCCAGGGTGTCGTCGGCGCTGAGAAATTGCGCTGCCGAATACATCATGGTCGGGTCGAGAAACGCCTCGAACAGGTCGTTGCCTAGGTCGTAATGGGCCGCGATGTTTTTCTGCGAGCCCTTGCGCGTGTTGCGGTTGAGCCAGTGCAGGCCCTGGGTGAACGGCCGCGCCAGGCGGGCCAGGCCACCTTCCATCGCATCAAGCACGTCGAGGTTGCTGACCATCACCCGCACCACGGCGGTCAGGTCCGGGCTGCTCCAATAACCGTGGATGAATGCCTCGCCGGCGCCGATAGAGCCGTTGGCGGCCACCAGGCCCCACGCCGCCGAATCCAGGATCTGGATCTCCCCCAGCAGTTGCGCTTCCCGTGCGCCGAACACTTGTCGCTCGCCGTCCTCGACGATCACCAATTGCCCATGGCGCAATTGGCTGAGTTGGCGCAACACGCCTTTGCGCAATAGCGCAGCGCTGAGGCCGTTGACGTTCAGGCGATTGGTCTTGACCGATAAGCTAGGGGATTTCATGGCGGCGGTCCTTGGTATACCCGACTGCGGTGCTGGAGACGCCTTCGGCGGCTCGGTGGGGGAAAATCGGTGTGCGTTTGAGCAGCAGGCGCAGGGCCTGCCAGTAGATCGCGAGGCAAGTTTTGGCGGTCATCCAGGGAAAGCGCCATAGATAGCGATGCAGGCTGGCGCGGTTCAAGGCCTCTTTTTGCAGGCTCAAGGTGGCGTCGAAGACTTTATGCGCGCCTTGCCAATCGGCCATGTGCACGCCGAGCCGGGCGGCCGGCGGGCTGAAGCTCATGCGGTATTCCAGGTCGCGCGGCAGGAAGGGCGACACATGGAATGCCTTGGCCACGGCGAAGTGCTGGTGTTCATCGGCGCCCAGTGCCTGGGCCGGCAACACGTAGTGATAGCGCTCGCGCCAGGGGGTGTTGGTGACTTCACACAGGATCGCCGCCAGCTGCCCGTCGGCCTCGAAACAATAGAAGAAACTCACCGGGTTGAACGCCAGGCCCCAACTGCGGGCCTGGGTCAGAAGGTAGATAGCGCCCTGCGGGGTGCGCCCCAGGGCCTTGCCGACTTCCTGGCGCACCGCGTCGCTCAAACCCAGGCCGTGGCGCGTGAATTGGCGCAGGTAGTCCTGCTGGCGAAAGCCGAACGGCGCCAGGCGGCTCCCGCCGGCCAGGGGGGAGAGCGCGAGCACCGCGTCCTCTTCGCTGAGGTCCAGGTACAGCAGGCCGATGCGGTAGCGAAAGGCATGGGCCTTGGGCGCAAACCGACGATGGGCGATCCAGCCGCTGTACAGGGCGCTGTTCACAGGGTTTCCCCAAAGGCCTGGGCCACGCGCAGGGCGCTGACCACGCCGTCTTCATGGAAACCGTTGGCCCAGTAGGCGCCGCAGTAGAACGTGTTGCGCGCGCCATGCAATTCTTCCCAGCGCGCTTGCGCGGCCACCGCTGCCAGGCTGTATTGCGGATGGGCATAGGTGTAGCGCGCCAGGATCTTCAGCGGATCGATCATCGACGTCTGGTTGAGGCTCACGCAAAAGGTGGTGGCGCTGTCGATGCCTTGCAGGATGTTCATGTCGTAGGTGACAGCGGCCTGATGCTGCTGACTGCCGCTCAGCCGGTAGTTCCAACTGGCCCAGGCCAGCTTGCGGTCGGGCAGCAGTCGGGTGTCGGTGTGCAGCACCACGTCATTGTCGGCATAGGGCAGGGCGCCAAGGATTTGCTGTTCGGCCAGGCTGGGGTCGGCGAGCAATGCCAGGGCCTGGTCGCTGTGGCAGGCGAAGACCACGCGATCGAACGTCTCGCTGCCGGCCGCGCTGTGGATAACCACACCGTCGTCGGTGCGTTGCACGTTATGCACAGGGCAGTTGAGGCGTACGTGATCGCGGAAGCTGCGGGCCAGCGGTTCGATATAACAGCTGGAGCCGCCTTCGATCACGCACCACTGCGGGCGATTGCTCACCGACAGCAAACCGTGGTTCTTGAAGAAACGCACGAAGAACTGCAAGGGGAACTTGAGCATGTCGGCCAAGGACATCGACCAGATCGCCGCGCCCATCGGCACGATGTAGTGGCGGATAAAGCGCGGGCCATAACCGCCGGCGTCGAGATAATCACCCAGGGTCATGTCGGCGCTGATGCGCTGCGCTTGCAGGTCCTGCGGCGCCTGGCGATTGAAGCGCAGAATATCGCGCAGCATGCCCCAGAACCCTGGCGACAGCATGTTGCTACGCTGGGCAAACAGGCTGTTGAGGTTATTGCCGTTGTATTCGAACCCCGCGCTCGGGTCGCACACCGAGAAACTCATCTCGGTAGGTTTGAACCTGACGCCGATCTGCTCCAGCAGGCGGATGAAATTGGGATAGGTCCAGTCGTTGAACACAATAAAACCGGTGTCCACCGCATAGCGTTGGCCCTCGACCGTCACGTTGGCCGTATGGGTATGCCCGCCGAGGCAGTCACCCGCCTCGAACAGTGTGATGTCGTGGCGCCGACTGAGCAGGTAGGCGCTGGTCAGCCCGGCGATGCCGCTGCCGATAATGGCGATCTTCACAGGTCGTCCTTGTGCGGCGGCGGGCTGCGCAACATGCGTTTGCCGATGATCAGTTGGGCCCGGTTAGGCAGCTTCGACAGCGGCCACAAGGTGGCGATGAACATGGCCGGAAAGGCGATCTCCAGCGGGCGCTTTTCCAGTTTGGCGAAGATATGCTTCGCCGCCTTGTCGGCCGACCAGCTCAACGGCATGGGAAAATCATTGCGTTCGGTCAGGGGCGTGTCGACAAACCCCGGGCTGATCACCGTGACGTCGATGTTCTCGGGCGACAGGCTGATACGCAGGGATTCGAACAAGTAGCGCAGCCCCGCCTTCGAGGCACCATAGGCTTCGGCACGTGGCATGGGCAGGTAGGTCACGGCGCTGGCCACGCCCACCAGGTGTGGCGTACGCCCGGCACGCAACAGCGGCAGCGCGGCTTCGATGCAATAACTGCTGGCCAGCAGGTTGGTGCGCACCACGTGTTCGACAATCGACGCATCGAACTGCCGGGCGTCGACGTACTCACAGGTGCCGGCGTTGAGGATCACCGTATCCAGCGACCCCCAGGCTTCGCCGATTCGTTCACCGATTTCGCGTACGGTCTGGCTGTTGGTCAAGTCGCCGGCCACCACCAGCACCTGCCCCGGATAACGCTGGGCGAGTGCTGCCAATGGGCCTTTAGTGCGCGAGCTGAGCGCCACATGGGCGCCGCTGTTGAGCAGCTCCACGGCCAGCGCGGCGCCGATGCCACTGCTGGCGCCGGTCAACCAATAACGACGGGGCGGTGTCAGGCTCATCCCATTCTCCTCTCTGGACGCGTGGGCAGGCTGCGAAAGGCGGCAAGGGCGCGCTCGCGGGAGTGTTTCAGGTCGACAATGGCGCGCGGGTAATCGGCGATGCCGAACAAACCGCCGGCGGCTTGCGGGTTGTGCACGTCCTTCTTGTTCAGCGCGGCCAGCTCCGGCAGCCAGTGCTTGATGAACAGGCCTTCGCTGTCGAATTTTTCCGACTGGCTCAGCGGGCTGAAAATCCGGAAATACGGCGCCGAATCGGTGCCCGTCGACGAACTCCACTGCCAGCCGCCGTTGTTGGCCGCCAAGTCGCCGTCGATCAGGTGCCGCATGAAGAAGCGCTCGCCCTCGCGCCAGTCGATCAGCAGGTTCTTGGTCAGGAACATCGCCACCACCATGCGCAGGCGGTTGTGCATCCAGCCGGTTTCCAGCAGTTGGCGCATGGCCGCGTCGATAATCGGCAAACCGGTGCGCGCTTGCTGCCAGGCGGCCAGGTCCTCGGGCGCGTTGCGCCAGGCCACGGCTTCGGTTTCGGGGCGGAACGCACGATGGCGCGAGACCCGTGGGTAACCCACCAGGATGTGTTTGTAGAACTCACGCCACAGCAGTTCGTTGATCCAGGTGATCGTGCCGATGTCGCCGCTTTCGAACTCGCCCTGGTTGGACTGCAACGCCGCGTGCAGGCACTGGCGTGGCGACACGACTCCGGCGGCCAGGTAGGCGGACAGCTGGCTGGTGCCGGGCTTGGCGGGGAAGTCGCGCTCGTCTTTGTAATAGCTGATCTGCTCGTCTGCAAAAGCGTCGAGGCGGCGGCGCGCTTCGTCTTCACCGGCGGGCCACAGGGCACGTAAGGTTTCACTGGGTGGCGCGAACCCTTCAACGCGGGTGGGGATGACGTCGCTTTTCACGTCGAGCCGGGCCTGGGCCTTGGGGCTTGCCACCAGGCGCGGCAAGGCACTGTGCAGACGGGTGTAACACACCTTGCGGAACTGGCTGAATACCTGGAAGTAGGTGCCGGACTGGGTCAGCACGCTGCCCGGCTGGAAAAACAGCTGGTCCAGGTAACGCTGGAAGGTCACGCCCTGGGCTTCCAACGCCTGGGCCACGGCGGCGTCGCGCCGGCTCTCGTGGATACCGTATTCGTCGTTGACGTGCACCGATTGCACCTTGAGCTCCCGACACAGCTGGCTCAATACGCCGGGCGCCTGGTCCCAGGTGTCGGCGTGACGGATCAACAGCGGGATGTTCAGGGCTGCCAGCGCCTGGCTCAGCGCTTGCAGGTTGCGCAGCCAGAAGTCGACCTTGCAGGGCGCGTCATCGTGGGCCAGCCATTGTTGCGGTGTGATCAGGTAAACCGCCGCGACCGGGCCTCGCTGGCTTGCGGCAGCCAGGGCGGTGTTGTCGTGAAGGCGCAGGTCGGTGCGCAGCCAGATCAAGTGCATTTAGACAATTCCACGCTGGAGCAATATCTGATGGGCCGACAACGGGTCTTCGGCGACGAACACGTCGGGAAGGTCATGGGTGAGTGCGGCCAACTCGGCGTGGTGGATGCATACCGTGGGGCCGGCAATCAGTATCGGGCAACCAACGCCGGCCAGCAGTTTGGTGAGTGCCGGGACCTGCAGCGCTTTGCTTGAATACAGCAGCACCGCACGCGGTTGCAGGTGTTCTACCGCCAGGGCCAGTTCGCCGGCGGGCAGCGGCCAGTCGAACACCTCCACCGGGCAGTCGGCGCTGCTGGCCAGCCAGGCACTGAGCCACAGGTGCGGTTCCAGGGGTAAGTCGGAGTGGTTGACCAGCAGCAACGGAGTGCCGTGGAGTTGACGATTGTTGTGGTAAATCCGCGCGCCAAACTTGCTGCGCAGCCAGGACAGGAAAAACACCCGCTCCATCTGCGCGCCGAATTGACCCTGCCATTTTTGTTCAAGCTCGCGAAGCAGCGGCAGCATCAACTGCTCGCACAAGGTGCGTGGCGGGTAGAGCGCCATGGCTTGGTTGAAGGCATCGTCGACCCGGCGTTCAGCCAATTCGCCAATGGCAGTGATCAAGGTTTGACGCAAGGTGTGCCATTCATTTTCCATCGGCTCGGGGTTGGCCTGGGCGGAGTCGATCAAACCTTTTACCTGGCTGACCGGCACGCCCCGATTGAGCCAGGTGAGGATGGCGTGGATGCGCTGCACATGGTCGGCGCTGAACAACCGATGCCCTTTGGGCGTGCGCTGGGGCACGATCAGGCCATAACGGCGCTCCCAGGCGCGCAGGGTCACGGCGTTGACGCCGGTCTGGCGCGCCACCTCGCGGATCGGTAACCAGCCATTTTTCAGGGCTTGGGCGATGTCTTCGCCGGTTTCGTCTTGCAGGGCAACGTTCATGGCTTAGATCGCATTACGCAGGCTGAGATTTTCCGGGTGCGGTTGCAGGTAGGCCTGCTGCGCAATGTAGCGGTCCGGGTGTTGACGAAAGTGATGCTTGAGCAGGGTAAGCGGTACCACCAGAGGCACGATGCCTTGGTGGTATTGGCCGATGATGGTTTGCATTTCCTGCTTGTCGTCGGCGCTGATCGACGCCTTGAGGTAGCCGCTGATGTGTTGCAGCACATTGGTGTGGGTACCGCGGGTGGCGCACCTCTTAAGGCCCGTCATCAGTTCGCAGAAGTAGCAGGTGGCCAACTCGTCGAGTTTGTCATCCTTGCCCATGGTGCCGAGCAACTGGCCGAGGCTTTTGTAGTGCGCCGGGCTGTGGGCCATCAGCAAGTATTTGTAGCGCGAGTGAAAGGCCAGCAGGCGATGACGCGTCAGGCCATCAGCGAGCAGTTGCTGCCAGCTGGCGTAGACGAACACGCGGGTGAGGAAATTTTCTCGCAATACCGGGTCATTCAGACGGCCGTCTTCTTCCACCGGCAAGTTGGGGTGGCGCGCGCAGAATGCCTGGGCGTAGACACCGCGCCCCCCGCCATCCACCGGTGCGCCGTTCTCACGGTAAACCTTGACCCGCTCCAGGCCACAGGACGGCGATTTCTGCATAAAGATGTAGCCGCACAGGTCGGTATGTTCACGCGCCATCGCCTGCCCGTATTCATCCAGTGGCTGGGTCACGTTGAGTTCGCGGTGGACGGTGCCCACGGCCTGGGGATTATCCGCGTCGCCGACCAGGCGAATGGTTTCGCGGGGGATGCCCAAGCCGATTGCGACTTCAGGGCACAGCGGCACGTAGTCGAAGTAGTCGGCCAGGGTCTGGCTGCACAACAGGGATTGTTTATGCCCGCCGTTGAAACGCACGTTCTCGCCCAGCAGGCAGGCACTGATGCCGATCTTGGGTTTCACGGAATGGGGCATGGGCAAACCTCTGTGAAATTCCTGTACAGGTGCGAATTACTGTACAACTAATTTCATCATAGATTTGATCTTGTACAAGTCAATTATTTTGTACAGGTATTTTCGCAGGGCTTACTGCCATCCCATTTTCCAGCTATCCGTATTCTGCAATGTTTGCCAGCCAACGCGCTCGGTTCGTCGGGTCATCACCGCTTGCAGCTCGATCTCCAGCACGGTGCCTTCCTCGTCACGAAACAGTTCGGTGACGAGGAAGTGTTTTTCCTTGTTTTTCGGCAAGGTGGCTGTCCATTTCGACAATAGCAATTTGGCCGGGTTGATGCGATTCATTGCAGGTGCTCGATCAACCGTCGCGCCGCCTCCTGGCCGCTGAGCCAGGCGCCTTCGACGCGCCCCGACAAACACCAGTCGCCGCAGACGAACAGGCCCAGGTCGGCATCGGCCAGCACGCCGAATTCATGACTGCTGGACGGTCTGGCATAGAGCCAGCGGTGTGCCAGGCTGAATGAGGGCGCGGGCATGGCGCAATGCAGCAACTCGGCGAAGGCGCCGTGCAAGTGTTCGATCACGGCCTCTTTGGGCAGGTCCAGGTGCGCCTTGCTCCAGGTGCTGGTGGCATGCAGCACCCAGGTGTCGACGGTGACGTCACGCCCCGGTTTGCTGCGGTTGCGCGCCAGCCAGTCGAGGGCGCTGTCCTGCACGAAGCAGCCTTCCATCGGCGTATCCAGAGGCGTGTCGAAGGCCAGGGCGATGGCCCAGGTGGGGTCCATTTTCACCCCGGCCACGACGCTCGCCAGTTTCGGTGCGGCGGCCAGCAGGGTGGTAGCCTGGGGCGCCGGCGTGGCGATGACCACATGGCTGAACGGGCCGTGATGGCCGCCATCGGCGTCGAGCAGGTTCCAGTGCTGGGTGCCCTGGAACACCTCGGTGATGCGGCAACCGAATTCCACCGGCAGATCATCGAGCAGGGCGCGGGTAATGGCGCTCATGCGCGGTGTACCGACCCAGCGGATCTGTTCGTCGGGGGAGGGCGTCAGTTGGCCGGACTTGAAGTTGTACAGCTGGGGTTTCCACTGTTGCGCCCAGCCATGGCTTTGCCAGCGCTGCACTTCGTTGACGAAGCGCCGATCGCGCGCGGTGAAGTACTGTGCGCCCATGTCCAGGGCACCGGCATCGCTGCGCTTGCTGGACATACGGCCGCCGCTGCCGCGGCTTTTATCGAAGAGTTGTACAACGTGCCCAGCGTCTCGTAACGCTCGGGCGGCGGAGAGACCGGCAATGCCGGTACCGATGATCGCAATGGGGACAGTCATGGGAGGCCTCGTTTTACCGTTGGGTACAGACTACGCCGACACCAATAGCTGTACAATATTGTTTTTTGGTATAAGTTTTGGCGTGCCTGATTGTGTGGCGTGACCTATGGTTAAGCTAAGGGCTGAATGGCCGCCACGCTCGATTATTAAATTGATCCCTGCTTATAAAATAGACCAGTGAGCGGCGGCGAACGTTACATGAGGAGCGTCCCATGCATATTTTGCTGACCGGCGGTACCGGCTTGATCGGCCGTCAACTGTGCCGGCACTGGCTTGCCCAGGGCCATCGCTTGACCGTGTTGAGCCGCAAACCCGAAGCCGTTGCGCGGGTCTGCGGCGCGCAAGTGGCGGGTGTCGGGCGCTTGCAGGACGTGATCGGCGGCGTCGATGCGGTGGTCAACCTCGCCGGTGCGCCCATCGCCGACCGTCCCTGGACCCACAAACGCAAGGCTTTGCTGTGGAGCAGCCGCATCAGCCTGACCGAAAGCCTGCTGGCATGGCTGGAAGGCCTGGAACAAAAACCGGCGGTGCTGATCTCCGGGTCTGCGGTGGGTTGGTATGGCGACGGCGGCGAGCGCGAACTGACTGAAGCGTGCGGCCCGGTGCAGGACGATTTCCCCAGCCAGTTGTGTATCGCCTGGGAAGAAACCGCCGTGCGGGCCGAGGCCCTGGGCATTCGTGTGGTGCTGGTGCGTACCGGCCTGGTGCTGGCGGCCGAGGGCGGCTTTTTGTCGCGCCTGCTGCTGCCGTTCAAACTGGCGCTGGGCGGGCCGATCGGCAATGGTCGGCAATGGATGCCGTGGGTGCATATCCAGGATCAAATCGCCCTGATTGATTTTCTTCTGCACAAGGCTGACGCCAGCGGTCCTTATAATGCCTGTGCGCCACACCCGGTACGTAATCGCGAATTTGCCCAGACGTTGGGCCAGGTGCTGCACCGCCCGGCGTTCATGCCGATGCCGGCCTTTGCGTTGAAGGTCGGCTTGGGCGAGTTGTCGGGCTTGATGCTGGGCGGGCAAAAGGCCCTGCCTGAGCGGCTGCTGGCGGCGGGTTTCACTTTCCAGTTCACTGAGTTGCGTGCGGCCCTGGACGACTTGTCCAGCCGCCTCTAGAGATAGGATGTTGCATGACGGATCACGCGTTGTTACTGGTCAACCTGGGCTCACCGGCCTCCACTTCGGTGGCCGATGTGCGCAGCTACCTCAATCAGTTCCTGATGGACCCTTATGTGATCGACCTGCCGTGGCCGGTGCGCCGCCTGCTGGTGTCGCTGATCCTGATCAAGCGCCCTGAGCAGTCGGCGCATGCCTATGCGTCCATCTGGTGGGAGGAGGGCTCGCCGCTGGTGGTCCTCAGCCGTCGCCTGCAGCAGCAGATGACCACGCAATGGACCCAGGGCCCGGTGGAACTGGCGATGCGTTATGGCGAGCCTTCGCTTGAAACGGTGCTGACGCGCCTGGCCGCCCAGGGCATCCAGAAAGTGACCCTGGCGCCGCTGTACCCGCAGTTTGCCGACAGCACCGTGACCACGGTGATCGAGGAAGCCAGGCGCGTGGTGCGCGACAAGAAACTGAAGGTGCAATTCTCGATCCTGCAGCCGTTCTACGATCAGCCTGAGTACCTCGATGCCTTGGCGGCGAGTGTGCGGCCGTATGTAGAACAGGATTACGACCACCTGCTGTTGAGTTTCCACGGCTTGCCTGAGCGTCACCTGACCAAGCTCGACCCCACGGGCCAGCATTGCTTCAAAGACGCTGACTGCTGCAGGAACGCGTCCCCGGAGGTGCTTGCCACCTGCTACCGCGCGCAGTGTTTCAGCGTCGCCCGGGACGTGGCTGCGCGGCTGGGGTTGCCGGACGGCAAATGGTCGGTGGCGTTCCAGTCCCGCCTGGGCCGCGCCAAGTGGATCGAGCCCTACACCGAGGCGCGTCTCGAAGCGTTAGCGCAACAAGGCGTGAAAAAACTGCTGGTGATGTGCCCGGCGTTTGTCGCCGATTGCATCGAGACTCTGGAGGAGATCGGTGATCGCGGGCGGGAGCAGTTCCGTGAGGCCGGGGGCGAGGAGTTGGTGTTGGTGCCCTGCCTGAATGATGACCCGCAATGGGCTGCGGCGCTCAATACCTTGTGTGAACGGGCGCCTGTTTCACTGTAATTAAGCCGTGCGAATAGCCAAATGTGGGAGGGGGCTTGCCCCCGATAGCCATAGATATCTACACAACTTTGGCGTAGCCCTGAACCTGTGGCGAGGGAGCTTGCTCCCGTGGCGACCTGGCGGCCTATAGCTATCTGACTGATGCCGCGCGATCCAAATGTGGGAGGGGGCTTGCTCCCGATGGCGGCCTGACAGCCGACCAGGATGCTGGATCAGGGCGAGTACATATCCGTTGCTGCGGTAACGGCTGCTATGGATTCCGCCCTTACGGCGTCTCACTTTTGAAAAGCGCAAAAGTAAGCAAAACGCTCTTGCCCCACCACTCGGCACCTCGCTTAGGCTCGGTGTGCCCGTAATCCGACAGTGATTTGGGGGGCCGCCGCCACGCGCCATCCATGGCGCGGGGCGGCTAAACCGGCATCCCTGCCGGTTTACCCCCCAAATCACTGTCGAATTCCGGCCAGCGTGGTTTAACGGGGCGCCTAGATCAAGAGCAAGATCAAGAGCGGCTCGCTTCGCATCGTGGTTACTTAGGCTGCTACAAAGTTGTGTAGATACCTATGCCCCGATAGCGGTGCATCAGTCAGGAAAGTTGAGACTGACACACTGCCATCGGGGGCAAGCCCCCTCCCACATTAGTACTGTGCCGGCTAGAGATTGAGGGTCAGGCTGAGCGTGAGGTTGCGCGGCTCACCGGGGTTGACCCAGTAGCTGCTGTAGGACCGCTCGTAATAGTGCTCATCGAACAGGTTGTTGAGGTTCAGGCCCACGGTGACATTTTCCGTTGCCTTGTAATGCGCGAGCAGATCGACGGTGTGGTAGGCGGGCAGTTCGAAGCCTGTGCCCGCTTCACCGGAGCGATCACCGACATAGGTAAACGCCGCCCCCAGGTCCGAACCGCGTAACGCGCCGTCCTGGAACTCATACACCCCCAACAGACTGCCGCTGCGCTTGGCCACGCCGAGGATGCGGCTGCCTGCCGGAATGGTGTTATCACCCTTGGTCACTTCGGCGTCGATGTAGGCGAAAGCGCCGATCACGCGGATGGCGTCGGTGACTTGCCCGGTCAGTTGCAGATCGAACCCCTGGCTGCGCGCCTTGCCCATGGCGCGGTTGGTGTTGGTCGACGGGTCCAGGGTCAGCACGTTTTCCTTTTCGATATGGAAGGCGGCGAGGGTGGCGCTGAGGCGGTCGTCGAACAGCTCGGTCTTGATCCCTACTTCGTACCCCACGCCTTCTTCGGGTTTGAAGGTCTGACCGCCGGCATCCACACCGCTGTTGGGCTTGAACGAGGTGGAGGCGTTGGCGAATACCCCCACCTGCGGCGTCAGTTGATAGAG
Organism: Pseudomonas sp. R2-7-07; assembly: GCF_003852355.1. NCBI lineage: Bacteria > Pseudomonadati > Pseudomonadota > Gammaproteobacteria > Pseudomonadales > Pseudomonadaceae > Pseudomonas > Pseudomonas sp. R2-7-07. The sequence continues at coordinate 895,350 of NZ_CP027759.1, forward strand.
CAGGCCGGCACGCTGGGTGAGGGCATCGTGGGTTTGCCGGCTTTTGGCGTGGTTGCGGGCAAAATCGTCGGTGCGCTGTTCAAAATGCTCGACGCGCGCGCCCAGCATGCCGCGCAGGCGGTCGGTGAAGATGATCTGGTCCTGCAGGTTCAGCGCATGGCTTTGGGTCTGTTCGAAGATATCGGTGCCGGAGCGCGTGCCATTGGGTTTTGTCTGGCCGTACACCGGCTTGTAGAGGTCGATGGGGTAGGCGCTGCCGCCGATGGTCGTCACGCGCTCCTTCTTGCGGTAGTCCTCGTATTCCGTGCCGATCAGCAGTTCATGCTGCCAACTGCCCACGTCGAACAGGCCGCGCAGTTCCAGCTGGGTGATGCTGTCGTGCCAACCCATGGAGCGCTCGCGGTAGCGGCGGTTGAGGGTGTGGCCGTCTGCATTCAGTGCACGGTTTTCCGACGCGTCGCCCCACAGGCTGCCCTGTTTGTAGTGGCTGGCCAGGCGCAGTGTCCAGGCATCGTTGAGGTGATGTTCCAGGGCGGCCTGGATGCGATTGTTGTGGTTGTCGATGTCGCCGTCGTTGGGTTCGCCGAGGAAGGTGGAGCGTGATACCCCAGGTGCGTCGACGATGCCGCGATCGAAGGTCGAGCTGTGGCGCACGAATTCGCTTTCCACCAGCAGGCGGGTGTCCGGGTTCAGCTGCCAGCTGAACGAAGGCGCGACGAACACGCGCTTACTCTCGACGTGATCACGGAAGCTGTGGTTGTCTTCCACTGCCAGATTGACCCGTGACAGCACATTGCCCTCGGCGTCCAGCGGTGTGTTGACGTCGAGGGCTGTGCGATAGCGGTCCCAACTGCCGGCACTGGTTTGCAGGGTCGTGAAGGCTTCCGGCTGGGGCTTCTTGGTGACGATATTTACCGTGCCGCCCGGATCGCCACGCCCATACAAACTGGCGGCAGGCCCCTTGAGCACTTCGATGCGCTCGATATTCGCGGCGTCCGGCGTGCTCGGGTAACCGCGATTGGCACTGAAGCCATCCTGATAGAACTCCGAGGTGGTGAAGCCGCGTACGCTGTATTCGTAAAGGGTCAGGCCGCCGAAGTTGTTCTGTTTGGAGACGCCGCCCGCAAACTCTAAAGCGCGTTCCACGCTGGTACTGCCCAGGTCCTTGAGCACCGTGGCAGGAATCACGCTGATCGATTGCGGGATGTCGCGCAGGGCGGTATCGGTCTTGGTGGCACTGGCGGAGCGGGTCGCGCGGTAGCCCTGCACCGGGCTGATCGCCGACTCATAAGCGTCGGTGGTGACGCTGATGGTGTCCAGTTCCAGGGTGTTTTCTTCGGCGTAGGCGGGGTCGAGCAGCAAGCCCAGGGCCAGGCCGGCCAGGGGCGCAAACTTTCGAGACGGCATGATAGAGCGTTCCAATGTCGGTATTGAAACAATATAACATGTCTAATGAGATGAATTGTTATGTAATATCATCTTTCAAGTGCCCGCGAACGGGCACCTGGGCGATGTCGCTTATTCCTCTTCTTTTACGGGCGCCGTGGCCGGTGGTGGGCGCAGGCCGATTTCCGCCGACAGCTTGATTTCCTTGCCGTTGCGCATCACCTGGATCGCCACCTTATCGGTCGGCTTGATCCGCGCCACCTGGTTCATCGACTTGCGGCCATCACCGGCCGGAGCGCCGTCGATGCTGAGGATCACATCGCCCAATTGCAGGCCGGCTTTCTGCGCCGGACCGTCGCGGAAGATCCCCGCGACCACGATGCCAGGGCGCCCGGTCAGGCCGAACGACTCGGCCAGTTCCTTGGTCAAGGGTTGCACTTCAATGCCCAGCCAGCCGCGAATCACCTGGCCGTGCTCGATGATCGACTTCATCACCTCCATCGCCAGCTTCACCGGGATCGCAAAACCGATGCCCTGGGAGCCGCCGGACTTGGAGAAAATCGCCGTGTTGATACCCGTCAGGTTGCCATTGGCATCCACCAGCGCGCCGCCGGAGTTGCCGGGGTTGATCGCCGCGTCGGTCTGGATGAAGTCTTCGTAGCTGTTAAGGCCCAGCTGGTTACGCCCGGTGGCGCTGATGATGCCCATGGTCACCGTCTGGCCGACGCCGAACGGGTTGCCGATGGCCAGCGCGACGTCGCCTACGCGCAGGCCATCGGAGCGGCCGAGGGTGATCGAGGGCAGGTTCGTCAGGTCGATTTTCAGTACCGCAAGATCGGTTTCCGGATCGCTGCCCACGACGCGAGCCAGGGTCTCGCGGCCATCACGCAGGGCCACCACGATCTGGTCGGCGCCGGTGGTCACGTGATTGTTGGTGAGGATGTAGCCTTCGGGGCTCATGATCACCCCGGAACCGAGGCTCGACTCCATGCGGCGTTGCTTGGGCCCGTTGTCACCGAAGTAGCGGCGAAACTGCGGGTCTTCGAACAACGGATGCGCCGGCTTGTTGATGACCTTGGTGGTGTACAGGTTGACCACCGCAGGGGCGGCGATGGTCACGGCGTCCGCATAGGTCACCGGGCCTTGCACCACGGTGCTGGTTTGCGGGGCCTGTTGCAGGTTCACATCAAGGCTGGGCAGGCCAACCCACTGTGGATAACGCTGAATGATCAGCATCGCGATCAGCACGCCAGCCAGCAATGGCCATCCAAAAAAACGCAGCGCCTTGAGCATCAAGTAAGTCCTGACAGGTTGCAGGGGGCGCGGGAGCGCCCATAATGACGCGCATTATACGAGGCTGCGACGCCAGCGAACGGGATATTTAGGAGTCTTTTATGGCCGTCCCCCTTACCACCCTCGTCGAGGAAGCGGACCGCTACCTTGGCAGCTTGAAAATCGCCGATTATTGCCCCAACGGCCTGCAAGTGGAGGGCCGGCCGCAGGTGATGCGCATCGTCAGCGGCGTCACCGCCAGCCAAGCCCTGCTGGACGCCGCCGTCGAAGCGCGGGCCGACCTGATCCTGGTGCACCACGGGTATTTCTGGAAGGGCGAAAACCCCTGCATCACCGGCATGAAGCAGCGTCGCCTGAAAACGTTACTCAAGCATGACATCAGCCTGCTGGCCTACCACCTGCCACTGGATCTGCACCCCGATGTCGGCAACAACGTGCAGCTTGCCAAGCAACTGGACATCACCGTCGAAGGCCCGCTCGACCCAGGTAACCCAAAGGTCGTCGGCCTGGTCGGCTCGCTCGCCGAGCCGCTGTCGCCGCGCGACTTTGCCCGTCGCGTGCAGGACGTGATGGGCCGAGAGCCGCTGCTGATCGAAGGCAGTGAAATGATCCGCCGCGTCGGCTGGTGCACCGGGGGCGGCCAGGGGTATATCGACCAGGCAGTGGCTGCCGGTGTCGACCTGTACCTGAGCGGCGAAGCCTCGGAGCAGACCTTCCACAGCGCGCGGGAAAACGACATCAGTTTCATCGCCGCCGGCCACCACGCCACCGAGCGCTATGGCGTGCAGGCGTTGGGGGATTACCTGGCACGACGCTTTGCCCTAGAGCATATCTTCATCGATTGCCCGAATCCGATCTGAGTCACACTGGATCGCGTTTGGGGCCAAACTCAGCGGTATATTCATATACCGTTTCGATCTAGTTGGCGCCCTGAATAGAAGCAGGTGCTGTGCTAGCATGCCCCGCTCGAACACGGCCCGCTGGCCGTCCACACGATCGTTTTTCCGTGAGTAGCCATGGTCGACAAACTGACGCATCTGAAACAGCTGGAGGCGGAAAGCATCCATATTATCCGCGAGGTCGCCGCCGAGTTCGATAACCCGGTGATGCTCTACTCGATCGGTAAAGACTCCGCCGTGATGCTGCATCTGGCCCGCAAGGCCTTCTTCCCGGGCAAATTGCCGTTTCCGGTGATGCACGTCGACACCCGCTGGAAATTCCAGGAAATGTACAAGTTCCGCGACAAGATGGTCGAGGAACTGGGCCTGGACCTGATCACCCACATCAACCCCGATGGCGTGGCGCAGAACATCAACCCGTTTACCCACGGCAGCGCCAAGCACACCGACATCATGAAGACCGAAGGCCTCAAGCAGGCCCTGGACAAGCATGGTTTCGACGCAGCCTTCGGCGGCGCCCGTCGCGATGAAGAGAAATCCCGCGCCAAAGAGCGCGTGTACTCATTCCGCGACAGCAAGCACCGCTGGGACCCGAAAAACCAGCGCCCCGAGCTGTGGAACGTCTACAACGGCAACGTCAACAAGGGCGAATCGATCCGCGTATTCCCGCTGTCCAACTGGACCGAGCTGGACATCTGGCAGTACATCTACCTGGAAGGTATCCCGATCGTGCCGCTGTACTTCGCCGCCGAACGCGACGTGATCGAGAAGAACGGCACGTTGATCATGATCGACGACGACCGCATCCTCGAGCACCTGTCCGACGAAGACAAAGCCCGAATCGTCAAAAAGAAAGTCCGTTTCCGCACCCTTGGCTGCTACCCGTTGACGGGCGCGGTGGAGTCCGAAGCCGAAACGCTGACGGACATCATTCAGGAAATGCTCCTGACGCGAACTTCCGAGCGCCAGGGCCGGGTCATCGACCATGATGGCGCCGGCTCCATGGAAGATAAAAAACGTCAGGGTTATTTCTAAGGGGTTGTCATGTCGCACGTATCTGATTTGATCAGCGAGGACATCCTCGCCTACCTGGGCCAGCACGAGCGCAAGGAAATGTTGCGCTTCCTGACCTGCGGCAACGTCGATGACGGCAAGAGCACCCTGATCGGGCGACTGCTGCACGACTCCAAGATGATCTACGAAGATCACTTGGAAGCCATCACCCGCGATTCGAAGAAGTCCGGCACCACCGGTGACGACATCGACCTGGCGCTGCTCGTCGACGGCCTGCAGGCCGAGCGTGAGCAGGGCATCACCATTGATGTCGCCTACCGTTACTTCTCCACCGCCAAGCGCAAATTCATCATTGCCGATACCCCAGGCCATGAGCAGTACACCCGCAACATGGCCACCGGTGCGTCCACCTGTGACCTGGCGATTATCCTGATCGACGCGCGCTACGGCGTGCAGACCCAGACCCGTCGCCACAGCTTCATCGCCTCGTTGCTGGGCATCAAACACATCGTGGTGGCCGTCAACAAGATGGACATCAATGGTTTTGACCAGAGCGTATTCGAGTCGATCAAGGCCGATTACCTGAAGTTCGCCGACGGTATCGCGTTCAAGCCGAGCACCCTGGCCTTCGTGCCGATGTCGGCGCTCAAGGGCGACAACGTGGTGAACAAGAGCGAGCGTTCGCCGTGGTACACCGGGCAGTCGCTGATGGAGATTCTCGAGACCGTCGAGATCGCCAACGACCGCAACTACACCGACCTGCGTTTCCCGGTGCAGTACGTCAACCGTCCGAACCTGAACTTCCGAGGTTTTGCCGGCACCCTGGCCAGCGGCATCGTGCACAAGGGCGACGACGTCGTGGTGCTGCCGTCGGGCAAGAGCAGTCGCGTCAAATCCATCGTCACCTTCGAGGGCGAGCTGGAACAGGCGGGCCCGGGCCAGGCCGTGACCCTGACCATGGAAGACGAGATCGACATCTCCCGTGGCGATCTGCTGGTGCATGCCGACAACGTGCCGCAAGTGACCGACGCCTTCGACGCCATGCTGGTGTGGATGGCCGAAGAACCGATGCTGCCGGGCAAGAAGTACGACATCAAGCGCGCCACCAGCTATGTGCCGGGCTCCATCACCAGCATTGTGCACCGCGTGGACGTAAACACCCTGGCCGAAGGCCCGGCGAGTTCGCTGCAGTTGAACGAGATTGGCCGGGTCAAGGTCAGCCTTGACGCGGCTATTGCGTTGGACGGTTACGACAGCAACCGCACCACTGGCGCGTTTATCGTCATCGACCGCTTGACCAACGGCACCGTGGCCGCCGGCATGATCATCGCCCCGCCAGTCACCCATGGCAGCGCGGCGCAGCATGGCAAGTTGGCCCATGTAGCGACCGAAGAACGCGCCCTGCGTTTCGGCCAGCAACCGGCCACCGTGCTGTTCAGCGGCCTGTCCGGCGCCGGCAAGAGCACCTTGGCGTATGCGGTCGAGCGCAGGCTGTTCGACATGGGGCGTGCGGTGTTTGTGCTGGACGGCCAGAACTTGCGTCACGACCTCAACAAAGGTCTGCCGCAGGACCGCGCCGGGCGTACCGAGAACTGGCGCCGTGCCGCTCATGTGGCGCGCCAGTTCAACGAAGCCGGCCTGCTGACCCTGGCCGCGTTCGTCGCCCCGGATGCCGAAGGCCGCGAACAGGCCAAGGTGCTGATCGGCAGCGACCGTTTGCTGACCGTGTACGTGCAGGCGTCGCCGCAGGTGTGTGCCGAGCGTGATCCGCAAGGGCTGTACGCGGCGGGTGGGGATAACATCCCCGGTGAATCCTTCCCGTATGACGTGCCGTTGAATGCTGATCTTGTGATCGACACCCAGGCGTTGTCGCTGGAAGAGAGCGTCAAGCAAGTGCTGGAGTTGTTGCGTCAGCGCGGCGCGATCTAAGCGTCACGCGCACAAAAGAGCCCGCCATGTTGGCGGGTTTTTTTATGGGGCCTTGAAAACAACTCAGTCAAATGTGGGAGGGGGCTTGCTCCCGATAGCGGTGGATCAGTAACAGCTGTACTGACTGACACGCCGCCATCGGGAGCAAGCCCCCTCCCACAGGGTGATCACCTTTTGCCAGGAAATTCTGTGTGAAGCTTGTCCAGCAACACATCCTTCTCTTCCCACAACCGGTTGATCCAGCCCTGGAACGCCAACCGATATTCCCCATCCTGCTCATAATTCTTGCCGATAAACCCGGGCGGAATCTGCACCTCTTCGAACTGCACCACCACATCCTTCACATTCCCGCACAGCAAATCCCAGTAACCAGGACGCCCGCCAGGGTAGTGAATGGTCACGTTGACCAGCGACTTCAACTGCTCACCCATGGCATCCAGCACGAACGCAATCCCTCCGGCCTTGGGTTTGAGCAAATAGCGAAACGGTGACTTCTGCTGTGCATGCTTGCCCGGTGTAAACCGTGTGCCCTCGGCAAAGTTGAAAATCCCCACCGGGTTGTCGCGAAACTTCGCACAGGTTTTGCGGGTGGTTTCCAGGTCCTTGCCTTTCTTTTCCGGGTGTTTTTCCAGGTACGCCTTGCTATAGCGCTTCATGAACGGAAAGCCCAGCGCCCACCACGCCAAACCAATCACCGGCACCCAGATCAGCTCCTGCTTGAGGAAGAACTTCAGCGGGCGAATGCGTCGATTGAGCACGTATTGCAGCACCATGATGTCGACCCAGCTCTGGTGGTTGCTGGTGACCAGGTACGAGTGTTGATAGTCCAGGCCTTCAAGGCCGCTCAAGTGCCAGCGGGTGCGCCGTACCAGGTTCATCCAAGCCTTGTTGTTGCTGACCCAGGCTTCGTGCGTGTGGTTCATCAAGCCTTCGCTCAAGCGCTTGGCGAAGGGCAGGGCCTTGAACAGCGCCACGATAAACAGGAACGAGCACAGCAGGATTGTGTTCAGCGCCAGCAGCAGGGAAGCGATTACTCCGCGTACGGCGGCAGGTAGAAAATCCAGCATTTAGATATCCATAGGTCGGTTGGCGGCTTGGATCGCGGTCAGGGCGATGGTGTACACGATGTCGTCCACCTGAGCGCCGCGCGGCAGGTCGTTGACCGGTTTGCGCAGGCCCTGGAGCATCGGCCCCAGGCTTACGCAATCGGCGCTGCGTTGCACGGCTTTGTAGGTGGTGTTGCCGGTATTCAGGTCGGGGAACACGAACACCGTGGCCTTGCCGGCGACCTGGCTGTTGGGCGCCAGTTGCCGGGCGACGCTTTCATTGGCGGCGGCGTCGTATTGCAGCGGGCCGTCGATCAGCAACGAACTCTGTTGCTCGTGGGCGAGCAGGGTGGCTTCGCGGACTTTTTCCACTTCCTCACCGCTGGCCGACTCGCCGCTGGAATAGCTGATCATCGCCACGCGCGGGACGATGCCGAACGCGGCGGCCGAATCGGCGCTCTGCAGAGCGATTTCCGCCAGCTCCGCAGCGCTTGGGTGCGGGTTCATCACGCAGTCGCCATACACCAGCACCTGCTCGGGGAACAGCATGAAGAACACCGACGATACCAAGGTGCAGCCCGGCGCCGTCTTGATCAGCTGCAGGGCCGGGCGGATGGTGTTGGCGGTGGAGTGGATCACCCCGGACACCAGGCCGTCCACCTCGTCGAGGGCGAGCATCATGGTGGCGATCACCACGGTGTCTTCCAATTGCTGCTCGGCCATCGGCGCGTTCAGGCTCTTGCTCTTGCGCAGTGCAACCATCGGTTCAACATAGCGCTGGCGGATCAGGTCCGGGTCGAGTATCTCCAGGCCTTCGGGCAGTTCGATACCCTGGGCCCGCGCCACCGCTTCCACGTCCGCCGGCTTGGCCAGCAGCACACAGCGGGCGATGCCGCGGGCCTGGCAGATCGCGGCGGCCTGCACGGTCAGCGGCTCGCTGCCTTCGGGCAGCACGATGCGCTTGTTGGCGGCCTGGGCGCGCTGGATCAATTGGTAGCGGAATACCGCCGGGGACAAGCGCATCTCCCGTGGGGTGCCGCAGCGCTGGTGCAGCCAGCGCGCATCGAGGTGGCTGGCGACGAAGTCGGTGATGATCTCCGCGCGCTCGCGGTCATCGATGGGAATTTCCTTGTTGAGGCTATTGAGCTGGTTGGCGGTGTCGTAGGAACCGGTGCTCACCGACAGTACCGGCAGCCCGGCCTGGAACGCGCCACGGCACAAATCCATGATGCGCGGGTCGGGCAGGGTGTCGCTGGTCAGCAACAGGCCGGCCAGCGGTACGCCGTTGATCGCGGCCAGGCTGACGGCGAGGATGATGTCGTCGCGATCGCCCGGCGTCACCACCAGCACGCCGGGCTTGAGCAGCTCCACGGTGTTGCGCATGGTGCGCGCGCAGATAATGATCTTGGTCATGCGCCGGGTTTCATAATCGCCGGCGTTGAGGATCTGCGCGCCCATCAGGTCGGCCACGTCGCGGATACGCGGCGCGTTGAGTTCGGGCTGGTAGGGAATGCAGCCGAGCAGGCGGAAATCACCGCTGCGCAATAACGGCGAGTGCTCCTTGAGGCGCGCCGAGAAGGCCTCCATGCTTTCGTCGGTGCGCACCTTGTTGAGGATCACGCCCAGCACTTTCGGGTCTTTCGGGCCGCCGAACAGTTGCGCCTGCAGTTCCACGCGGCCGGACAGTTCGGTGAGCACTTCATTTTCCGGGGCCGAGACCAGGATCACTTCCGCATCCAGGCTTTTGGCCAAGTGCAGGTTGACCCGTGCCGCATAGCTGGCGCTGCGGGTCGGCACCATGCCTTCGACGATCAGCACGTCCTTGCCCACGGCGGCTTGCTGGTACAGCGTGATGATTTCTTCGAGCAGCTCATCGAGCTGGCCGTCGCCGAGCATGCGCTCAACATGGGCCAGGCCCAGAGGTTGCGGCGGCTTCAGGCCGTGGGTGCGCGCCACCAGTTCGGTAGAACGCTCGGGGCCGGTATCGCCAGGGTGTGGCTGGGCAATCGGTTTGAAGAAACCGACTTTCAGCCCGGCCCGTTCCAGGGTACGCACCAGCCCAAGGCTGATGGAGGTCAGACCCACACCAAAATCGGTGGGCGCGATAAAAAAAGTCTGCATGCGAATTCTCTGGAGGTGCATGGCTGGGGTGGCACCCTATGCGTGAGTGCCTACCGCGAATCAGGCGCCAAGGTTATCGTTATTCGGGGTGTTGCGCACACCAGCCGCACGCAAAGGGCTGGCCGATTTTTTCAAGGCGCTGCGCGGGGTCGAGCACCCAGGCGCGCGACTGCCATGGCGGCTGGTGGCGCAGATGCTGGGTGTGGCCGCAGGACAGCTCGACGACCCAGTGCAGGTCGTCGTCCTGGTGGAATCCGCTGATCGTCGCGACCGTTGGTCGGCCCCGTCTGTCCGGGTTCTGTTCGCTTTCGGGCAAATCCTTGTTTAGACTTGTCCGTTCTTCATTCTTATGCAAAAGGTCTCGCCCCATGACGATCGCCGCTAACAAGGCTGTCTCCATCGACTATACCCTGACCAACGACGCTGGTGAGGTCATCGACAGCTCAGCCGGCGGCGCGCCGCTGGTCTACCTGCAAGGCGCGGGTAATATCATCCCAGGCCTGGAAAAGGCGCTGGAAGGCAAGGCAGTTGGTGACGAACTGACCGTTGCCGTAGAGCCTGAAGAGGCCTACGGCGAATACTCTGCCGAACTGGTCAGCACCTTGAGCCGCAGCATGTTCGAAGGTGTTGATGAGCTGGAAGTGGGCATGCAGTTCCACGCTTCCGCCCCGGACGGCCAAATGCAGATCGTGACCATCCGCGACCTGGACGGCGACGACGTGACCGTTGACGGTAACCACCCGCTGGCTGGTCAGCGCCTGAACTTCCAAGTGAAGATCGTTGCCATCCGCGACGCTTCCCAGGAAGAAGTGGCTCATGGTCACGTCCACGGTGAAGGCGGTCATCACCATTGATTGTGGTTTGATCAAGCGGTAGCAAAAACGCCCCGACTGGTTCGGGGCGTTTTTTTTGCGCGGTTGAACATGCACCACTATTCAAATGTGGGAGGGGGCTTGCTCCCGATAGCGGTGGGTCAGTCACTAGATGCAGTGGTAGACACTCAGCCATCGGGAGCAAGCCCCCTCCCACATTTTGATTTATGCACTCCAGAAAACAAAAATGCCCCGCACCTTTCGGTACGGGGCATTTCTTAACTGTTTCGCAACCTGGGCTGCGTAGCAGTTGTTACCACTTAGGCTGCAGCAGGAACGCTCAGAGCCTTGATGTGGCCATTCAGGCGGCTCTTATGACGAGCGGCCTTGTTCTTGTGGATGATGCCTTTATCGGCCATACGGTCGATAACTGGCACGGCCAGAACGTAAGCAGCTTGAGCTTTTTCAGCGTCTTTGGTGTCGATGGCTTTAACTACATTCTTGATGTAGGTACGAACCATGGAACGCAGGCTGGCGTTGTGGCTGCGACGCTTCTCAGCCTGTTTTGCACGTTTTTTGGCGGAAGGTGTGTTGGCCACCGTCGAGCTCCTCGAAAGACTTTTTAGGAAATAGCAAACAAAATAGGCCGCGAATCATGCCGATGACTTGATGGGTTGTCAAGGGCGGCTGATGCGAACTGCTGAGTGGTCGATCTGAAGAGGCGGGTGATTTATTTCCGGCGCTTGACCTGTAAACTCGCGAGCTTTGGCTCTGTGCTGTTGCAGGCGCGCAGTATCGCATAAGTAGGCGCTTTGTTCGCCTGCTCTTTATCTATAGGCGCAAACTCTTTCAATGAATCTGCTCAAATCGTTGGCTGCCGTCAGCTCTATCACGATGATCTCCCGGGTTTTGGGGTTTGTGCGTGACACCCTGCTGGCGCGCATTTTTGGCGCCAGTATGGCCACGGATGCCTTCTTTATTGCCTTTAAATTGCCTAACCTGCTGCGCAGAATCTTCGCCGAAGGCGCGTTCTCCCAGGCCTTTGTGCCGATCCTGGCCGAATACAAGACTCAGCAGGGCGAGGAGGCAACCCGCACGTTCATTGCCTACGTTTCGGGCCTGCTGACCCTGGTGCTGATGCTGGTGACCCTGGTCGGCATACTTGCCGCGCCCTGGGTGATCTGGGCCACGGCGCCGGGCTTTGCCAACACCCCGGAAAAGTTTGCGCTGACCACCGACCTGCTGCGCGTGACCTTTCCTTATATAGTGCTGATCTCGCTGTCATCCCTCGCCGGGGCGATCCTCAATACCTGGAACCGTTTCTCGGTGCCGGCATTCGTGCCGACGCTGCTCAACGTCAGCATGATTATCTTCGCGCTGTTCCTCACGCCGTACTTCGACCCACCGGTGATGGCCCTCGGCTGGGCAGTCCTGGCCGGCGGCCTGGCGCAATTGCTCTACCAACTGCCGCATCTGAAAAAAATCGGCATGCTCGTGCTGCCGCGCCTGAACCTCAAGGACACCGGCGTCTGGCGCGTGATGCGCAATATGTTGCCAGCGATCCTCGGGGTGTCGGTCAGTCAGATATCCCTCATCATCAATACGGCGTTCGCTTCGCTGCTGGTATCCGGCTCGGTGTCGTGGATGTACTACGCCGACCGCCTGATGGAATTGCCGTCCGGCGTACTCGGGGTGGCCTTGGGGACAATTCTGCTGCCGACCCTGGCGCGCACCTATGCAAGCAAGGACCGCCAGGAGTACTCGCGCATTCTCGACTGGGGCCTGCGCCTGTGCTTCCTGCTGGTGCTGCCATGCGCCTTGGCCTTGGGAATCCTGGCTGAGCCCTTGACGGTCTCGCTGTTTCAATACGGCCAGTTCGACGCCCATGACGCCTTGATGACCCAGCACGCGCTGGTGGCTTACTCCGTTGGCTTGCTCGGTATTATCGTGATCAAGGTGCTGGCGCCGGGCTTCTATGCCCAGCAAAACATCCGCACGCCGGTAAAGATCGCGATTTTCACGCTGATCGTCACGCAACTGCTCAACCTGGTATTTATCGGCCCGCTGGCCCATGCCGGCCTGGCGTTGGCGATCAGCGCCGGTGCGTGCATCAATGCCGGCCTGCTGTTTTATCAACTGCGCAAACAACAGATGTACCAGCCGCAGCCGGGCTGGGGGGGGTTCACCCTCAAGCTGCTCGTGGCGGTCGCCGCGATGTCTGCCGTGTTGCTGGGCCTGATGCATGTCATGCCGGCCTGGGACCAGGGCCATATGCTGGAGCGCTTCATGCGCCTTGGCGTGCTGGTGGTGGCGGGCGTGGTGGTGTACTTCGGGATGTTGCTGCTGCAGGGTTTCCGCCTGCGCGATTTCAATCGCAAGTCCCTGGGGTAGAGAGTTTGCCCCGATAAAACGGCTGTTTTATCGAATCGATCCATTTGGCCTGTGCTGTTGCCTGTCGTCCGGGGCCGGGTGTGGTTATAATCGACCACTTTATGAGCAAGAAGCGCGTTATGCAGCTGGTTCGAGGTCTCCACAACCTGCGCCCCGAGCATCGGGGCTGCGTCGCCACTATTGGCAACTTTGACGGTGTTCACCGTGGCCACCAGGCTATCCTGGCCAGGCTGCGCGAGCGTGCGGTCGAGTTGGGCGTGCCCAGCTGCGTGGTGATTTTCGAGCCGCAGCCGCGGGAATATTTCACTCCCGAGACCGCGCCGGCCCGTCTGGCCCGCCTGCGGGACAAGCTGCAACTGCTGGCTGAAGAAGGCGTCGACCGCGTGCTCTGCCTGGCCTTCAACCAGCGTTTGCAAAGCCTGAGCGCCGCTGAGTTCGTCGACCGCATCCTCGTCGATGGCCTGGGCGTACAGCATTTGGAAGTCGGCGACGACTTCCGTTTTGGTTGCGACCGCGTCGGAGATTTCGATTTCCTGCAACACGCCGGCGTCAACCAGGGGTTTACCGTCGAAGCCGCGCAAACCGTCGAACTGGACGGCCTGCGCGTGAGCAGTACCCAGGTGCGTAACGCCCTGGCCGCTGCCGACTTCGCCTTGGCCGAGCGTTTGCTCGGTCGCCCGTTCCGCATCGCCGGGCGGGTATTGCACGGCCAGAAGCTGGCGCGCCAACTGGGCACGCCAACTGCCAACGTGCAACTCAAGCGCCGTCGTGTGCCACTCACCGGGGTTTATCTGGTGAGCGTCGACATCGATGGCCAATCGTGGCCGGGAGTCGCCAACATAGGCGTCAGGCCCACGGTTGCAGGTGATGGCAAGGCCCACCTGGAAGTTCACCTTCTGGATTTTGCCGGTGATTTATACGACCGGCGTTTAACGGTGGTTTTCCACCAGAAGCTGCGTGAAGAGCAGCGTTTCGCCTCCCTTGAGGCGTTGAAAACGGCGATCAATGCGGATGTCGCCGCCGCCCGTGCACTAGCCGCACCTAGCGCCCATCGCTAACCGAAGAGCCTTAAATGACCGACTATAAAGCCACGCTAAACCTTCCGGACACCGCCTTCCCAATGAAGGCCGGCCTGCCACAGCGCGAACCGCAGATCCTGCAGCGCTGGGACAGTATTGGCCTGTACGGAAAGTTGCGCGAAATTGGCAAGGATCGTCCGAAATTCGTCCTGCACGACGGCCCTCCTTATGCCAACGGCACGATTCACATCGGTCATGCGCTGAACAAAATTCTCAAGGACATGATCCTGCGTTCGAAAACCCTGTCGGGCTTCGACGCACCGTATGTCCCGGGTTGGGACTGCCACGGCCTGCCGATCGAACACAAAGTCGAAGTGACCTACGGCAAGAACCTGGGCGCGGATAAAACCCGCGAACTGTGCCGTGCCTACGCCACCGAGCAGATCGAAGGGCAGAAGTCCGAGTTCATCCGTCTGGGTGTGCTGGCAGAGTGGGACAACCCGTACAAAACCATGAACTTCAAGAACGAGGCCGGTGAAATCCGCGCCTTGGCCGAGATCGTCAAGGGCGGTTTCGTGTTCAAGGGCCTCAAGCCCGTGAACTGGTGCTTCGATTGCGGCTCGGCGCTGGCCGAGGCGGAAGTCGAGTACGAGGAAAAGAAATCCTCGACCATCGACGTGGCCTTCCCGATCGCCGACGACGCCAAGCTGGCCGAGGCCTTTGGCCTGGCATCGCTGGCCAAGCCCGCTGCCATCGTGATCTGGACCACCACGCCATGGACCATCCCCGCCAACCAGGCACTGAACGTGCACCCGGAGTTCACCTACGCGCTGGTCGATGTTGGCGATCGCCTGTTGGTGCTGGCCGAAGAAATGGTCGAGTCGTGCCTGGCGCGCTACGAGCTGCAAGGTTCGGTGATCGCCACCACCACCGGCTCCGCGCTGGAACTGATCAACTTCCGTCACCCGTTCTATGACCGCCTGTCGCCGGTATATATGGCTGACTACGTCGAGCTGGGTTCGGGCACGGGCATCGTTCACTGCTCGCCTGCCTATGGCGTGGACGACTTCGTGACCTGCAAGAAGTACGGCATGGTCAACGACGACATCATCAACCCGGTACAGAGCAACGGCGTGTATGTGCCGTCGCTGGAGTTCTTCGGCGGGCAGTTCGTCTTCAAGGCCGACCAGCCGATCATCGACAAGCTGCGTGAAGTCGGCGCGCTGATGCAGGCCGACACCATCAAGCACAGCTACATGCACTGCTGGCGCCACAAGACCCCGTTGATCTACCGCGCCACCGCACAGTGGTTTATCGGCATGGACAAAGAGCCGGCCAGCGGCGAAACCCTGCGCATACGCTCGCTCAAAGCCATCGAGGACACTCAGTTCGTCCCGGCCTGGGGCCAGGCGCGCCTGCACTCGATGATCGCCAACCGTCCGGACTGGTGCATCTCCCGCCAGCGTAACTGGGGCGTGCCGATCCCGTTCTTCCTGAACAAGGAAAGCGGCGAACTGCACCCGCGCACCGTCGAACTGATGGAAGAAGTGGCCCAGCGCATTGAACAGGAAGGCATCGAAGCCTGGTTCAAGCTGGACGCCGCCGAGCTGCTGGGCGATGAAGCGCCGCAGTACGACAAGATCAGCGACACCCTCGACGTGTGGTTCGACTCTGGTACCACCCACTGGCACGTACTGCGCGGCTCGCACCCGATGGGCCACGACAGCGGCCCGCGTGCCGACCTGTACTTGGAAGGTTCCGACCAGCACCGTGGCTGGTTCCACTCGTCGCTGCTGACCGGCTGCGCCATCGACGGCCATGCGCCGTACCGCGAACTGCTGACCCACGGCTTCACCGTCGACGAAAACGGTCGCAAGATGTCCAAGTCGCTGAAGAACGTGATCGAGCCGAAAAAGATCAACGACACCCTGGGCGCCGACATCATGCGCTTGTGGGTAGCGTCGACCGATTACTCGGGCGAAATCGCCGTGTCGGACCAGATCCTGGCCCGCAGCGCCGATGCCTACCGTCGCATCCGTAATACCGCGCGCTTCCTGCTGTCGAACCTGACCGGCTTCAACCCGGCCACCGACCTGCTGCCGGCCGAAGACATGCTCGCCCTCGACCGTTGGGCCGTGGACCGTACCCTGTTGTTGCAACGCGAGTTGCAGGAGCATTACGGCGAGTACCGCTTCTGGAACGTCTATTCGAAGATCCACAACTTCTGCGTCCAGGAGCTGGGTGGGTTCTACCTCGACATCATCAAGGACCGCCAGTACACCACCGGCGCCAACAGCAAGGCGCGCCGCTCGGCGCAGACCGCGCTCTACCATATCAGCGAAGCGCTGGTGCGCTGGATCGCACCGATCCTGGCGTTCACCGCCGACGAGCTGTGGGAGTACCTGCCGGGCGAGCGTAACGAGTCCGTCATGCTCAATACCTGGTACGAAGGCCTGACCGAACTGCCGGCCGACTTCGAACTGGGGCGCGCGTACTGGGAAGGCGTGATGGCCGTGAAGGTTGCGGTGAACAAGGAGCTGGAAG
Source organism: Pseudomonas sp. R2-7-07 (assembly GCF_003852355.1). NCBI lineage: Bacteria > Pseudomonadati > Pseudomonadota > Gammaproteobacteria > Pseudomonadales > Pseudomonadaceae > Pseudomonas > Pseudomonas sp. R2-7-07. The sequence continues at coordinate 911,804 of NZ_CP027759.1, forward strand.
TGCAGCGCGCGGCCAAGGCTGTGGGTGGCAACCTGCAAGCCGAAGTCACCCTGTTTGCCGAGGACGGCCTGACCGCCGACCTGGCCAAGCTGAGCAACGAACTGCGCTTTGTGTTGATCACCTCTACCGCCAGCCTGGCGCCATTCGCCCAGGCTCCGGCAGACGCCGTGGCGACCGAAGTACCGGGCCTGAAGCTCAAAGTGGTCAAGTCGGCCTTCCCTAAATGCGCGCGTTGCTGGCACTGCCGTGAAGATGTCGGTGTGAACCCGGAACATCCGGAAATCTGCGGTCGTTGCGTGGATAACATCAGCGGTGAAGGCGAGGTTCGCCACTATGCCTAGTAAAAGCATGCCTGACGCCAGCCGTTTCGGACGTCTTGGCTGGCTCGTACTGAGCGTGCTGGTCCTGGTCATCGACCAGGTCAGCAAGGCTCATTTCGAAGGCACCCTGGAAATGTTCCAGCAAATCGTGGTGATCCCGGATTACTTCAGCTGGACCCTTGCCTACAACACCGGCGCGGCCTTCAGCTTCCTCGCCGATGGCGGCGGCTGGCAGCGCTGGCTGTTCGCACTGATCGCCGTGGTGGTCAGTGCGGTGCTGGTGGTCTGGCTCAAGCGCCTGGGCCGTGATGACACCTGGTTGGCCATCGCTCTCGCCCTGGTGCTGGGCGGCGCGCTGGGCAACCTGTACGACCGCATTGCCCTGGGCCATGTGATCGACTTCATCCTGGTGCACTGGCAGAACCGCCATTATTTCCCGGCGTTCAACTTCGCCGACAGCGCCATCACCGTTGGTGCAATCATGCTGGCGCTGGATATGTTCAAGAGCAAAAAAACCGGAGAGACCGTCAATGACTGATCAGGTATTGGCTGAGCAACGCATCGGCCAGAACACGGAAGTCACTTTGCACTTTGCATTGCGCCTGGAGAATGGCGACACGGTCGACAGCACTTTCGACAAAGCCCCGGCTACCTTCAAAGTCGGCGATGGCAACCTGTTGCCGGGTTTTGAAACGGCGCTGTTCGGATTCAAGGCTGGCGATAAGCGCAACCTGCAGATCCCGCCGGAAAATGCCTTTGGCCAGCCCAACCCGCAAAACGTGCAGATCATCCCGCGTTCGCAGTTCGAAGGCATGGACCTGTCGGAAGGCCTGCTGGTGATCTTCAATGATGCGGCGAATACGGAATTGCCCGGCGTGGTCAAAGCCTTCGATGACGCGCAAGTGACCATCGACTTCAACCACCCGTTGGCCGGCAAGACACTGACCTTTGACGTCGAGATCATCAACGTCAAGGCGCTGGTCTAAAATGTGGGAGGGGGCTTGCCCCCTCCCACCTTTGATCCCCATTGTCCCTTAGGTCAGCAACACCCCCCGACTCTAAGTGGCTGCAAGACACGAGGCACAGCATGCAAATCAAACTCGCCAACCCCCGTGGCTTCTGCGCCGGCGTGGACCGGGCGATCGAAATCGTCAACCGCGCCCTGGAAGTCTTCGGCCCGCCGATTTATGTGCGGCATGAAGTCGTCCACAACAAGTTCGTGGTCGAAGACCTGCGTGCTCGCGGGGCCATCTTCGTCGAAGAGCTCGACCAGGTGCCCGATGATGTCATCGTTATCTTCAGTGCCCATGGCGTGTCCCAGGCCGTACGCACTGAAGCGGCTGGCCGTGGCCTGAAAGTGTTCGACGCCACTTGCCCGCTGGTGACCAAGGTGCACATCGAAGTGGCGCGTTACAGCCGTGATGGCCGCGAATGCATCCTGATCGGCCATGCCGGCCATCCGGAGGTCGAAGGCACCATGGGCCAGTATGACTCCAGTAATGGCGGCGCGATTTACCTGGTAGAAGACGAAAAAGACGTTGCCAGTTTGCAGGTGCAAAACCCTGAACGCTTGGCCTTCGTCACCCAGACCACCTTGTCCATGGACGATACCAGCCGCGTTATCGACGCCCTGCGCACGCGATTCCCGGCCATCGGCGGCCCGCGCAAGGACGACATCTGCTACGCCACGCAAAACCGCCAGGATGCAGTCAAGCAACTGGCCGATGAGTGTGATGTGGTGCTGGTGGTCGGCAGCCCCAACAGCTCCAACTCCAACCGTTTGCGCGAGTTGGCTGAGCGCATGGCGACGCCGGCGTACCTGATCGACGGCGCCGAGGACATGCAGCGTAGCTGGTTCGACGGCGTAGAGCGCATCGGCATTACGGCAGGCGCCTCCGCCCCGGAAGTTTTGGTGCGCGGCGTGATCCAGCAATTGCACGCCTGGGGTGCCACCGGCGCCGACGAATTGGCGGGCCGGGAAGAAAACATTACGTTTTCAATGCCCAAGGAATTACGGGTTCGCTCGCTGCTGTGAACCCCTGGCGGCTGGATTAACCTCGGCATAGCGCCTGCTCGGTCTTGTCACTGCGCAGGCTGATACGCCCGCTGGGAGCGAGCACGACCTGATACAGGCTCTGGGCCTGTTGTGTGTCGCACACATGCACGGTGCCGGCACGAAATCCCCCGCCCGCAAACACCGGCTCCCCCAAACCGCTGAAACGAACCTGGCTGCTGACCGGGCCATTGCCGGCAACCGGTACTTGCCCGCTGTCCTGTCGCTCCAGTAGCACCGGATTATCGTCGTCCAGGTGGCCGCGCCCACTGATATCCAGTATCACCCGCCATCCTTGGCTCCAGTCTTCATCCCGCGCATGGATCACCACCGCACGATTGCGTGCAATCGCCTCGGTGCGCGCGTAACGCAGCCCGTCGGCCAGTGCCTGGGCCACGCTTTGTCGCTGCTGCGATTCCAGCAAACCTTTGAAGTTGGGTATGGCCAGTTGCGCCAGAACACCCGTCACGATCAATCCCAGCAGTAATTCGATCAGGGTGAAACCTCGTTGTGTCATGTGTGCTCCCTCCGTGGATGCGAGTGATCGTCAAGTGGCAGGCATAGGTATAGCGCTTGGTCCCTGGTGCTGAATGATGGCCTTTACGTCCAATGTATTTCCCTTTGTTCCGGTAGCGGCAGCGGCCGAAAACCGACGCTAGGCTTGGGGCACACAGCAGGTTTTTCCTGTTTCCTAAGGCCTTCGACATGGATGACGACGGTATGCCTTTCTGCCGGAATACATTTTCTCTACGCGCTTTTTATCGGCACCAATCCGGCATGACGCTGATCGAGGTGCTGGTCGCGGTGCTGGTCCTGGCGCTCGGACTGCTGGGGGCCGCGGCGATCCAGCTCAACGCGCTCAAGACCACCGACAGCGCAAGAATGACCAGCCAAGCCAGTTTTATTGCCTATGACATGCTCGACCGTATTCGCGCCAACGCCGCTGTCGATTACTCCCAGGCTCGCACCGACAGCACCTCGGCTACCAGCGTACGTGACCTGGACCTGCGTGACTTCGAGGCCAATATCACTGGTTTTGCCGGCAAGGACGCCAAGGGTGCGATAGCGGCCAGCGGCGATGAGGTCACTGTCAGCATCAGTTGGGAGGATGTCAGGAGCAGACTGGGTGAGCGGCAAACCTTCACCCTGACCAGTCGGATCGCCAATGGGCAAGGGCGGTTGCAATGATCCGTCCTGTGCGAGGTTTCGGGCTGGTGGAGTTGCTGCTGGCGCTGGCTGTCGGGCTGGTGGTAGTGCTTGGGGCGAGCCAGGTGCTGATCGGTTCGCGGTTGACCCAGGCCAGCCAGCAGGCCGCCATGGTGCTGCAGGACGATGCACGGTTCGTCCTGAGCAAGATGACTCAGGATATTCGCCAGACGGGCATGCTGGGGTGTCTGGCCACGGCTTTTATCGACAACGCCCCGGCGGCCTTTGATCGGCCGATTGGCTGGGAAGCTTCGGCAAGCGCAAAGTCACTGACTCTGGTGACCGCCAATGCCAGCGACAGTACAGGCAAGCCTGACTGGACGGTGGTATCCGACTGCAAAGAGGCCGCCCAGGCCTATACCGGGACGCCGTCTGGGATTGCGCCCGGGCAGATTCGTTTCGCTATACGCGAGCTCACCTACACCTATGAGACGGGTCAGTTAAAGATCAGTACCCCGTCAGCTCCGGCCAAAGCCGTACTGATGGATAACGTACGGGCCTTCGAGATCAGTTTTGGTGTGGCGGCCAGGCCTGAATCGACCGGCGTGGTGCGTTACGACAGCCACCCGGCCGACGCATCGTTGATACGCAGCGTGCGCATCCTCATGACCCTGCAAGACCCCACCGGTCGGGTGAAGGACCAGGCCTACGCCGTTGTGGCGGCACTGCGCAACCGGCTGGAGTAGGGCGATGACGATGATGCGGTGTAGCCAGGTGCGGCAGGCGGGGATGGTATTGCTGATCAGCCTGGTATTTCTGCTGTTGTTGTCACTGGTGGGGTTGTCGTCGATGCAGGGCGCGCTCGCTCAGCAGAAGGCGGCTAATAGCCTGTGGCAGCGTAATCAATCGTTCCAGACGGCTGAAAGTGGCCTGCGGCTGGGGGAGTCGGCGGTGCGCAGGGGCGGGCAGGTGATGCCGGTTTGCCAGTCGATCATTAGTTGCGCGCCGCCCGATGAAGCTTCATCGGTGGTGGGCGCCGGACACAATCCGGTCTCGGCGGTGACGTGGGTGGCGTTCAAGGACGGGGTGTATGGCGTTCAATCCTTGGGCGTGGGTTCGGGCCAGGCACATTTGCCGCCGTATGCCCCAGCCGCGCTCTTCCGGGTGACGGCCGTCGGGCTGGGTGGCCGATCGCGCACCGTGCTGGAGGCTGTGTATGCGCGGGTGGAGGAGGGCGACGGCGAACGGTTTCGGCGAGTCTTATGGCGGCAACTTCAATAAGGAGCAATCGAATGGGCATGGATAGCCAGGGCTTTACCCTGATCGAATTATTGATCGCCGTGGCGATCATTGCGTTGCTGGGCGGGATCGCTTACCCCGCATATACCGTCCAGGTGAAAAAGGTCCACCGGGTGCAGATCGTCGCGCTGCTGGCCGAGCAAGCTCAGTACCTGGAGCGTTTTTACACGCGCAACGGCACTTATATTGATGCAAGCGGCGTCAGTACAGGCAACGATCACTATAGAATCAGCTCAGTCTTGAACCCTCAGGACTTTGCCTTGCTGGCCACGCCTGCCACGGGCTCTGTCATGGCGGACGACGCCTGTGGCCGGTTCAGCTTGACCAGCACCGGCATGCGGAGCAATCCGGGAGCGCCGCCAGAGATGTCGCTCAAGGCATGCTGGGGGCAGTGATGAGAGTACTGGATGAATGGGCGCCGGGCGCGCTTTTCCCTTTTTATCGGCTGGATCAAATGATGGCTAAGCAACAGCGAGTAGTGATTGTCGGCGGCGGAGTGATTGGCTTGTTGACGGCATACAACCTGGCGAACCGGGGGCTGGCGGTCATATTGCTGGAGCGCGCCGGGCTTGGGCAGGAATCATCCTGGGCCGGCGGCGGAATTGTTTCGCCGTTGTACCCGTGGCGCTATAGCCCGGCGGTGACTGCCTTGGCCCACTGGTCCCAGGATTTCTACCCGCAGCTGGCGCAACGGCTGTTCGCCGCGACCGGGGTTGATCCTGAGGTTCATACCACGGGCCTGTATTGGCTCGACCTGGATGACGAAGCCGAGGCTCTGGCCTGGGCTGCGCGTGAAGGCCGGCCCTTGAGCAAAGTGGACGTGTCGGCCGCCCATGACGCGGTCCCGGTGCTGGGCGGCGGTTATTCGCGGGCGATCTACATGGCCGACGTGGCCAATGTGCGCAATCCGCGCCTGGTCAAATCACTCAAGGCGGCGTTGTCGGCGCTGCCCGGTGTGACGATTCACGAGCAGTGCGAGGTCGCTGGATTTATCGTGGAAGGCGGCACTGTGGTGGGCGTGAATACGTCTGCTGGCGCCATCACGGGTGATCAGGTGGTGCTTGCGGCCGGTGCCTGGAGCGGGGCGTTGCTGGGAAAACTGGGCTTGGCGCTGCCCGTGGAGCCGGTAAAGGGCCAGATGATCCTCTACAAATGCGCGCCTGATTTTTTATCGAGTATGGTCCTGGCCAAAGGACGCTATGCGATCCCGCGACGGGATGGGCACATTCTGATTGGCAGCACCCTGGAGCATGAGGGGTTCGATAAAACGCCGACCGAAACCGCACTCGAAAGTCTCAAGGCTTCTGCGGTGGAACTGCTTCCCGCCCTGGCGGACGCCGAGGTGGTGGGGCATTGGGCGGGGTTGCGGCCCGGCTCGCCGGAAGGCATCCCTTATATCGGCGAGGTGCCCGGCTTCAAAGGCCTGTGGCTCAATTGCGGGCACTACCGCAACGGCCTGGTGCTTGCCCCGGCGTCCTGCCAGTTGTTTGCCGACTTGTTGCTGGGGCAGGCACCGATCATCGACCCGGCACCTTACGCGCCCGCCGGTCGACTTAACGCTGGATAGACTTCGGCCCTTGCTGCAGGTGCGCCTGGGTGCAATACCATTGCTGGCCCGAGCTCAGCGCACGATCCTGCGGCACATGCACGCCGCAATGGGCGCAACGCACCATCAGTGCGGCATTGGGTTCGCCGGTACGGGATTGGCCGGCCGCAGGGCTTTTAAATTTGCGCCAGAGCCATACCGCAGCGGCAATGACGGCGATCCAGAACAATAGACGGAGCATGATGGGCAGTTTCTCAATGAGGAATGCGCCAGTTTAGCCAAGGTCGCCATGGGCGCACAGCGCAATAAATACTCGCCCATGAAAAAGGGAGCTCCTGAGAGCTCCCTTTTGCGTTGCGTCGAACGGTCAGTCGAACACACCGAAGGTCATGTAGCTGAACCACGAGCGGTCCTGGTTGTTGCCCAGGGCTTGCGGCTCTTCCTCTTCGATCACGTCGCCGTTCTCGTCGTGCGGCTTGAGATCCGAAGGAATCGCGTCCTTGGCGTCCTGGTACTGCTTGATCACGTCCTGGTTGGCGCGTGTTTCACCCGGTGGCAGCGGTGGACGGGACTCGATCAGGCCCAGGGTGTACTTGCTCAGCCACGAACGGTTGTCGGCTTCGTCAACCTGAGGCACGAACTGGCCGTCTTTCAGGCTTGGGTGGTCCGGGTAGTTGAGCTTGAGGGTTTCCAGGCTGGTGCCTGCCAGTTCGTCCAGGTGCAGGCGCTGGTAAGCCTCGGTCATCACGGCCAGGCCGTCACCCACCGAAGGGGTTTCCTGGAAGTTCTCCACCACGTAGCGGCCACGGTTGGCGGCGGCCACGTACGCCTGACGGGTCAGGTAGTAGTGGGCCACGTGGATCTCGTAGGAAGCCAGCAGGTTGCGCAGGTAGATCATGCGCTGCTTGGCGTCCGGCGCGTAGCGGCTGTTCGGGTAGCGGCTGGTCAGCTGGGCGAACTCGTTGTAGGAGTCGCGGGCAGCGCCCGGGTCACGCTTGGTCATGTCCAGCGGCAGGAAGCGCGCCAGCAGGCCGACGTCCTGGTCGAACGAGGTCAGGCCCTTCATGTAGTAGGCGTAGTCCACGTTCGGATGCTGCGGGTGCAGGCGGATAAAACGCTCGGCAGCGGACTTGGCTGCTTCCGGCTCGGCGTTTTTATAGTTGGCGTAGATCAGCTCGAGCTGGGCCTGGTCGGCATAGCGTCCGAACGGATAGCGCGACTCCAGGGCCTTCAGCTTCGCTGTGGCGCTGGTGTAGCTATTATTGTCCAGGTCTGTCTGAGCTTGCTGGTACAGCTCGACTTCGCTCAGGTTTTCGTCGACGACCTCCTTGGTTGACGAGCAAGCAGCAGTCATGGCGAGGATGGCGATCAGCAGCAGGTGTTTCACTTGCATGGCGGCTTGCGTCCCTATGACGGCCGCTGTCTTGGGCGGGGCCGTCCTGTTATGATGAGCGCCCCGTTGAAAGCCTCGGGGCAAAAGACGCCGTATTTAACCACAAGCGCGCAGCCGAAACCAAAGGCTGTGCCACGCCTAGTCTGAGCATGTCCGATAAAATTGAACTTCGCGCAGAGGTGCCGTCCGAATTGGGCGGCCAACGCCTCGATCAAGTCGCCGCACAATTATTCGCTGAGCACTCGCGCTCGCGCCTTTCCGCCTGGATCAAAGACGGCCGCCTGACTGTGGATGGAGCGGTTATCCGCCCGCGAGACATAGTGCATGGCGGTGCGATTCTTGAGCTAACTGCCGAGCAGGAAGCCCAGGGAGAATGGGTCGCCCAGGACATCGAGCTGGATATCGTCTATGAAGACGACGACATCCTGGTCATCAACAAACCCGCAGGCCTGGTGGTTCACCCGGCTGCCGGGCACGCTGATGGCACCTTGCTCAATGCCCTGTTGCACCACGTACCGGACATCATCAATGTGCCGCGCTGCGGCATCGTGCACCGTCTGGACAAGGACACCACCGGCCTGATGGTGGTGGCCAAGACCATTCAGGCGCAGACGCAACTGGTTACTCAATTGCAGAGTCGCAGCGTCAGCCGGATCTACGAGTGCATCGTGATCGGCGTCGTGGTGGCCGGGGGCAAGATCAACGCCCCAATCGGTCGTCACGGCCAGCAGCGCCAGCGCATGGCGGTGATGGAGGGCGGCAAGCAGGCCGTCAGCCACTATCGCGTGCTGGAGCGTTTCCGTTCCCACACGCACGTGCGGGTCAAGCTGGAAACCGGTCGTACCCACCAGATCCGCGTGCACATGGCCCACATCAACTTCCCGTTGGTCGGCGATCCGGCCTACGGTGGTCGCTTCCGTATTCCGCCGGCGGCCAGCCAGACCATGGTTGAATCGCTCAAGACGTTCCCGCGCCAGGCGCTGCATGCACGCTTCCTGGAACTGGATCATCCGACGAGCGGTAAGCGCATGAGCTGGGAATCGCCGCTTCCAGATGATCTGGTCTGGTTGTTGTCGCTGCTCAAGCAGGATCGCGAGGCGTTTATCGGATGAGTGACTGGCTGATTCCTGACTGGCCCGCGCCGTCTCAGGTCAAAGCCCGCGTCACTACCCGTGCGGGCGGCGTCAGTGTGGCGCCGTTCGACAGCCTCAACCTGGGCGATCACGTCGAGGACAGCCTTGAGGCGGTCCTGGAAAATCGTCGCCGTCTTACCGATGCCTTCGGTATCCAGCCGGCTTGGTTGCGCCAAGTCCACGGGACCACTGTGGTCGAGGCCGACCCGGGCCGTATCGCCGAAGCGGATGGCAGTTGGACCAGCACACCCGGTATCGCCTGCACCGCGATGACGGCTGATTGCCTGCCTGCATTGTTCTGCAATCGAGCGGGCACCCGAGTAGCGGCGGCGCATGCCGGTTGGCGTGGGCTCGCGGCCGGGGTGCTGGAGGCAGCCTTCGACAGCCTGGGTTGCGACCCCGCCGACGTGCTGGTCTGGCTCGGCCCGGCCATTGGTCCGCAGGCCTTTGAGGTCGGCCCCGAGGTGCGTGAAGCCTTCATGCAACAACTGCCCGTGACTGCCCGAGCCTTCGTGCCCAGCCGTAATCCCGGCAAGTTCATGGCCGATATCTATCAGCTTGCTCGTCTGCGCCTCGCTGCGCGGGGCATTAGCGCTGTGTATGGTGGCGGTTTGTGCACCGTGACCGACCCGCGCTTCTTTTCCTATCGCCGCAGCCCACGCACGGGCCGATTCGCCTCCCTTATCTGGCTCGAACGCTAGACTGTCCTGATCTGTATCAACCATCCGCTGCTTGAATCCCCCAGAATCCACCCCATCTATAGGGGTATCTGGCAGGTTTCTTCATTCAGGATGTTTCTACAGCTCCGGCCTGCTCAAAAGGAAGGTGACTTATGCGTATTGATCGTTTAACCAGCAAATTGCAGTTGGCCTTATCGGACTCCCAATCCCTGGCGGTCGGTCTCGACCACCCGGCAATTGAACCTGCGCACTTGATGCAGGCGCTCCTGGAGCAACAAGGTGGTTCTATCAAGCCCTTGTTGATGCAGGTGGGCTTTGACATTAACAGCCTGCGCAAGGAGTTGAGCAAAGAGCTCGACCAACTGCCGAAAATCCAGAATCCTACCGGCGACGTGAATATGTCCCAGGACCTGGCGCGCCTGCTGAACCAGGCTGACCGCCTGGCCCAACAGAAAGGTGACCAGTTCATCTCCAGCGAGCTCGTGCTGCTCGCCGCCATGGACGACAACAGCAAGCTCGGCAAATTGTTGCTGGGCCAGGGTGTGAGCAAGAAAGCCCTGGAAAACGCCATCAACAATCTGCGCGGCGGCGAGGCGGTGAATGACCCCAACCACGAGGAGTCGCGCCAAGCCCTGGATAAATACACCGTTGACCTGACCAAGCGCGCCGAAGAGGGCAAGCTTGACCCGGTCATCGGCCGTGACGACGAAATTCGGCGCACCATCCAGGTGCTGCAACGCCGTACCAAGAACAACCCCGTGCTGATCGGTGAGCCTGGCGTGGGTAAAACCGCCATCGCCGAGGGCCTGGCCCAGCGCATCATCAATGGCGAAGTGCCGGACGGCCTGAAAGGCAAGCGCCTGCTGTCCCTGGACATGGGCTCGCTGATCGCCGGCGCCAAGTTCCGTGGCGAGTTCGAAGAACGCCTCAAATCCCTGCTCAATGAATTGTCCAAGCAGGAAGGGCAGATCATTCTGTTTATCGACGAACTGCACACCATGGTCGGCGCCGGTAAGGGCGAGGGCTCCATGGATGCCGGCAATATGCTCAAGCCTGCCCTGGCGCGAGGCGAGTTGCATTGCGTCGGTGCCACCACGCTCAACGAATACCGTCAGTACATTGAAAAAGACGCGGCGCTGGAGCGGCGTTTCCAGAAAGTGCTGGTGGAAGAACCCAGCGAAGAGGACACCATCGCCATCCTGCGTGGCCTGAAAGAGCGCTATGAGGTTCACCATAAAGTCGCGATCACCGACGGCGCGATCATTGCGGCGGCCAAGTTGAGCCATCGCTATATCACCGATCGTCAATTGCCCGACAAGGCCATCGATTTAATCGACGAAGCGGCCAGCCGGATTCGCATGGAGATCGACTCCAAGCCGGAAGTGCTCGACCGTCTGGATCGCCGCCTGATTCAACTGAAAGTCGAATCCCAGGCGCTGAAGAAAGAAGAGGATGAGGCGGCGAAGAAACGTCTGGAAAAACTCCAGGAAGAAATCGTCCGCCTGGAGCGGGAGTATTCGGACCTCGAAGAAATCTGGACCTCGGAAAAAGCCGAAGTGCAGGGTTCGGCGCAGATCCAGCAGAAGATCGAGCAGTCGCGCCAGGAGCTGGAAGCCGCGCGCCGCAAGGGCGACCTGAACCGCATGGCCGAGTTGCAGTACGGGGTGATCCCGGACCTGGAACGCAGCCTGCAGATGGTCGACCAGCACGGGCACAGTGAGAACCAGTTGCTGCGCAGCAAGGTGACCGAGGAAGAAATAGCCGAGGTGGTCTCCAAGTGGACCGGCATTCCTGTGTCGAAAATGCTTGAGGGCGAACGCGACAAGCTGCTGAAGATGGAAAGCCTGTTGCACCAGCGCGTTATTGGCCAGGAAGAGGCCGTGGTGGCGGTGTCCAATGCGGTGCGGCGTACCCGCGCCGGGTTGTCCGACCCGAATCGCCCAAGTGGTTCGTTCATGTTCCTCGGCCCGACCGGCGTGGGTAAGACCGAGCTGTGCAAGGCCTTGGCCGAATTCCTCTTCGATACTGAAGAGGCGATGGTGCGCATCGACATGTCCGAGTTCATGGAGAAACACTCGGTGGCGCGCCTGATCGGCGCCCCACCAGGCTATGTGGGCTACGAGGAGGGCGGTTACCTGACCGAGGCCGTGCGGCGTAAGCCTTACTCGGTGATCTTGCTGGACGAGGTCGAGAAGGCGCACCCGGATGTGTTCAACATCCTGTTGCAAGTGCTCGAGGACGGCCGCCTGACCGACAGCCACGGCCGTACAGTGGATTTCCGCAACACGGTGATTGTGATGACCTCTAACCTGGGCTCGGCGCAGATCCAGGAGTTGGTGGGCGATCGCGAGGCCCAGCGGGCAGCGGTGATGGATGCGCTGACCTCGCACTTCCGCCCGGAATTTATCAACAGGGTGGATGAAGTGGTGATCTTCGAGCCTTTGGCCCGGGATCAGATTGCGGGTATCACCGAGATCCAGTTGGGACGCCTGCGTGCACGCCTGGCCGAGCGCGAACTGGCGCTGGAGCTGAGCAGCGAGGCGTTGGACAAGCTGATCGCGGTGGGTTACGACCCGGTGTATGGCGCACGGCCGTTGAAGCGTGCGATCCAGCGCTGGATCGAAAACCCGCTGGCACAGCTGATCCTGTCGGGCAGCTTTATGCCCGGCACTCCCGTCAAGGCGACGGTGGAGAACGACGAAATCGTCTTCCATTAAGCCCGGCAGCCAGTGCTAAAAGAGGAGGCCCCGCATTGCGGGGCCTTTTTTTTCGATAGGGCGTTGAACTGTAAGGCAAAGGCTTGTAAAGTGCGCCCCGCAGCAACGTCAGCCCACGGGTTTCTTCTCCCCAAGAAGAAATCAGAAAGAAGCGCAAATCATTGTCTTAAAAGCAATTTAAAGGGTTGACAGGGGTTTTTAAGATTGTAGAATAGCGCGCCTCAGAGACGCTAACGTAGCGATACGGACAGGGTCGAAGAGAAGGTAGTACCGCAGTAAAAGTTGCACTTTGAAATATGTAGTTCCGTGATAGCTCAGTCGGTAGAGCAAATGACTGTTAATCATTGGGTCCCAGGTTCGAGTCCTGGTCACGGAGCCAATTTCAAACCGGGGTATAGCGCAGTCCGGTAGCGCGCCTGCTTTGGGAGCAGGATGTCGGGAGTTCGAATCCCCCTACCCCGACCATATTTGGGTCGTTAGCTCAGTTGGTAGAGCAGTTGGCTTTTAACCAATTGGTCGTAGGTTCGAATCCCACACGACCCACCATTTTTGAGACCAGTTAACGCTGGAATCAAATCTTAGAATCAGAGGTTGAAGCTCTGATAGAGGCGGTTTTACGGTTTTGGAAAGTGTTACAGCACTTAGATATCGCCGTAGACATGCAGCCGTCTGAGGCGAACAGTAGTTTCGGTTCGTCATGATGTCAATGTGCGTCGGTTTTGCGATGCGCATTCCGGGGTATAGCGCAGTCCGGTAGCGCGCCTGCTTTGGGAGCAGGATGTCGGGAGTTCGAATCCCCCTACCCCGACCATATTTAATGAAAAAAGGCGTCTTTATGGCGCCTTTTTTTGTGCCTTGAGCAAAGTCGTACCGTTCGTCTGAAAAAAATACGGATCTCGACCTAGTGCTTTATTCCGGGCAAGCGAAAGCCTCTGGCCAACCAGAATCCCCTATAGCCAGTGCGCTTTGATTATAAGCGTACTAGGGCGATGCTCGAGAAAAGGATGAGCTTCGCATTGAATGCTCAGTCGAGGTGCGTTTCCTGAATGTGCCGACACCAAGCCCGCTCGCCATTAGCGTCAATAGTAGACTCTGCTCTACTTGATCTACTGGTGGGTCCATAGAGCATGTCATTGACTCGCGATGCAGTTGCGCAGATGCGAGCTCGAGAGCCCTCTGTAGCGCGCTTCGGCCAGTCGACTTGGTCGGCCGATCAATACTGATCTCTGTGCTGCTAGATTGTTGTGGAGCTGGCAGCTTCTTGGGCTCTGGTTGAGCGGTGTCCTGTGAATGCACACCTATGTTGGCGGGTAAGGGGGCAGAGGGTGTGCCACTTGGATCAACCCGTCTCACTCGGCTTAGAGCGCCCTGAGCCAGGCTTCGCTCATGCAGAACAGCACGCATATGGTCGTAGTCTGCCTCAATGTAATTCATCGTTGTCGCGAGATTCGAGTGATTCAGCAAGCTTTTCGTGAGATGGATGTTTCGCTCAGGCTGCTTCATCAAGTCTGTTGCTAATGTGTGCCTGAAACGGTGAGGGGTCATGCGCACGCCGATCTTATCGGTGAGTTTGCCGTACATTGACTCTACCTGGTCGATGTTCATTTCCTTGCCATGGTAGTGACGGGAGAACCTGTTGACGTTGAACAGCTGATCGTCTGGTGAAAATCCGATTTTCTCGGCCTCCCCCAGGATCCTGGATAGGTGCGGAGCTAGTCCTTCCATAATGGGTAGGAAAAACTCCCGATGGGTCTTCTCTGTTTCAGCGCGGACCAAGATCATCTGGTTGCCCCAGTCGATATCTCTGTAGCGAAGGCACAGCAGGGCGTTCAGACGTATGCCTGTGTAATAAAACATCTCGAAGACGCTGAGCCAGAACCAGGCTGGTGTGATCTGGCTACGTTCATGCGTACAACGTTCTTGGCCTACAAGGGATATGAGCCAGTTGCGTGCTCGTTGGATGGCGTCTCCATTGATTGTCTTGCTGGCTCGCTTTGGTGGGATAACGCTGGTTTTCTTGAATGGGTTGATCGTGGTATGGGTCATCAGGCCGTGTTCTATGGCGTAGCCCCAAACAGTTCGAAGGTGATTTGAATAGGTGTTCCAGCTGCGTTTGGATAATCCGTTCTCAAATACTTTTTTTCGCCATGTCAGAATCGCACGATGATCGATCTCCTCAACTGAGGCCGTTCGGAAATGCTTAAGTAGTGCTTTGGTCGAGGCACGATAGATCTTTGCACTGGCAGGCCGCAGATCATGGGCAAAGATGTATTCCTCCGTCAGATTCGAGGGCGTCGTCATTGTGGCGGCTCCGTTGCTTCTGACTTCAAGGACAGGCTGATATTGTCGAAGGGGACCTCAGAGAAGATTGTTCGCGGGTCTAGTAGTAAGTACCCCTTGAGCTGCTTGGATTTTCGAGGTCCAACAACGTCACAGGTCCAAATATTCAGACTCTTATGCGTTTTTCGATGAAGTTTCTGTTTCTCGAAACTACGTTGAACCAGCTGCCAGGCGCTGACTTGCTGTACTTTGGCTTGCTGTTCGATATGGGGGAATTCAAGGACGTAGCGTTTGAAAATTCCAGGCGTTACCAGCATAGCGGTCCCTGCTACGGTATGAACCAACGCTTTGGTATCGTTGATAATGATGGTCCGGGATGCGATGCCTTTCTTAAGCCATTCAACAAATCCCTGACCGATCTCGGTGTTATTGCTAGGCATCGGGGTGACTTCTTCGATTATTGCTAGAGGCGCACCTCCTTGATTGGAGGTTTGGGAAGGCTGGATGTCATCCAGTTTCGGAGGCGCGGTATGTGCCGCTGAGACCTCTTTGTTCTTGGTGTCTTCTGATGGCTCATTGATGTTACCAAGGAGCGCCAGTAGCTCGTCAAATTCCTCGTTACTGCTCGAGAAATGCTGCGGGAGTTCGAACGGCGATGGCTGTGCCGGTGCTAAAGGCGCCGACTTAGAGCTGGATTGAATGTCCGAAGGCAAATTTTTTGCCGGTGAGGTGACGTTATTTTCAGCTGCAGAGTCTTCTGCCGGATTGCCAGCTTCTACTTCAAGCGTCCCCAGGTAAGCTGTGGGCCGATCATTTGGATCATTCCAGATCAGCGCCGGTGAGAGCTTCAGCAGGGTGAAGGTGTTTCGCCAGCCACGACCATTGTCTATCGTGGCTTTCCAGACCGCCTTGTCTTGGGCATTGGTCTGGATCACCCCCTGATCTTGCAGCATGTTGAAGAAAGGTGCATTCGAACTGGGTACACCCTCAACGCCTTGGGTCAGCAAATAGGCTCGCAATTGATCAGCAATAGGCTTGCTAACCAGCCAAAGAGCATCCTGTGTCAGCCATCCATCTGACGGTCCATCGGGTTGATTCAGTTTGAATGTATCTCGGACCAAGTGACGCAACCCATCTGCCAATTGACGCTGCAAAGACTGTTTGGGCGCGGACAGCGCGCGGGCTGGATTTCCTCCGAGTTCCTGTGCGACGGACGCCTGATCGGCCTTGACCACGATCTCGCCCAAAATGCCGGCATGTTCGTACTGACCAACCAAAATGAAGATTAACTGCGACCACACTTCGGGGAAATTACTGAGCCAATCTAAGATTTCTGAGGAGAGGATCTGCGCGTAGATCAGTGCGGCAGCGGCTCCGTGAAGTTGGTAATTGCGTCCTTTCACGTAGCGGAATCGATAGGGACGATCGATTGGACCGTGCCAGGGGTGCCAGGTTTTCCCTCCTATCAACTCGACGTGCACGTCGACAGCGATCTTGCCCAGGTCGTGTATCAAAGCGCCATAAGCCGCGGCGGCAGTCCAGGCCTCAGCCTGTGCTGATTGGGATTCCGGCGGTGCGCCTATAGGCAGCAGGTAGCTCTGTCGAATCTTCAAGGCATAGGCGACGATTTCAAGTCCGTGATCCAGCATGCCGCCAGGGTGTGCATGATGGTGGTTTTGCGAAGCAGGGAGCTGCTGGACCAACTCCGCGTAGCGCTCAAGTGGACGCCGATAGAGCTCGACAAACTGTGAGCGAGATAACGATGCGCGCTGCCAAATGTTCTCCAGTAGTTTCTGACGGCGTGGCGATGCCAGTAGTGCTTGGCTAGAGGCCGGCTGTATAAAACCGTTAGGGGAGGGGCTTTGGGCGGGTAGCGCTTTATTGCGGCGGAAAATAGAGAACATCGCCTGCTCCATAAATGATTCATGGGCCATGCTTTTCTCCTATCCAAAGGGGGGCGAGCAAGGGGAAAGGATCACTGGTGGTCTCGGGTATTTCTTTTGGCGAAAAGCCATCTTTCTATGGTGGTGACGGAGAAAGGAATGCAGAATTATCGTCATTTCGGCCTAAGGTACGGTGCCGCAGATCGACCATGTCAGGAAAAAATGATGGTTTCACTTCGCTACGCTACGAAATCAACCTCAGATAATGTTTGGGCACTTTGTGATTTGATACGTGACAATAAGTGTGATGAGATCATTCTTTTTGCTAGCGTAGGGAATGATCTTGACGATGAAGAAGCAAGGTGGGACAACAACCTTCCTTTGGTTGTCGCCTTAGCTAAATATATTATTCCTCACGTTGACAGCGTCTTGGTCGTTTTTGATGGGGTGTTTTTAACCGCTGCGCGTCCCGCTCGTTATGGTGAAGTACGAGACTTGCTGGATGTAGCTATTGCGTCAGACAAGGTTTATTACTCTGAGCAGAGAGCTCACTCACTAGCGAAATGACTCCTGACGAGGCAGTTTCAACTCTTATTGATTTAGGTTCTATCCAGCCGTTGACGGTTGAGTCCAGAGCTGAATACTTTTCATTGCTTAGTAATTTTACAGAAGACGAGTTAGTTGAAATTTATTCGACTCGGGAGATGCGTTGATGGGATTAGTCCTTTTTTCCGCTGAAAGCGGCCCTTTCGGGTAAGGCTTTTACCCTTGTTAACCATTCCATTCGCTTCTACAAAACCTTTTACCCTTTGGGCCATTTTGCTGTGAAAAAGGGCGGGCTTCTGGTGCAAGGCAAGGGCCGTTTGTCTCATGATCTTGCAGCAGAGAAAAATCGGTATTATAAGTAATGTCAAATCGCCCCTAGATCGGGTAAGAAGGAGACGCACCATGACCGCACAGACCTCTCAGGGAGTAGCAAGTCGCTTAGGCTATGGCCTGGGTCAGGTTGCGCGCCTCGTTTGGTGCAGTCAGAACCGTACCCTGCGTTGGGTCAAGCGTCTGGTTGTAGCTGCCGTGCTCCTATATTTTTCTGCAGACATTTTCAGCGGAATTATCAGCGTTGCAGTATTTACCTTGGTTTTGGGTGGAGGGCTCTGGGCGTTGAATCACAAACCTACGCCTCGCAGAAACCAAATAGAGTACGGTCAATGTTATGGCCCCGATGGCTATGGGTACTATGTTGCTGGTCAACGTGTAGACGACGATGATTAAGGGACTCATATAATGATATGAGACCCTTACGTTACATAACGCTACGTTTGACAGTATTCACCCCTTCCTGACCTGCCTTTTGAACATCTTTTGTTCCGCTGGTAAGGCCTTCCAACGCTTTTCCTGCGCTCACCCCTGCCCATCCCAGCGCGCCTATCCAAAACACTGGCAGGATGATGAACATCGAGCCCATCACGAAGTTTAAAATTGCGTCCTGGGTGGCAGTGTTCAAACCCATCACAGGATCAAATGATAAATGCGGAGAGCCGGCTCCATATAAAGCGTCCAGTATTGTGGTATCGACCCATCTAGCCAGTTGAAACCAGAAGTCCACGAATATCAGAGCGAAAAAAACAACGGACATAGTCATGGCCACTTTTAGTTGGTAAGCCCCGACAATTAGCACCAATGGAATGCAAATCACCATCGCCATTTTCAAGAACGCCATGACCATCGGTAGCGCTTGGCGAACCATGTCCATCGCTGGGAAATAGGCCATAGATCCTAATGCAACTCCGAGAGTCCCCGCTGCCCGGGCTGCTCCATTCCACACGGTTCCGTTGATTTGCCCCCCGTAATCCGTATAAACATCCCCTTTCACCTGGTTCGACGGCGAGACCAGTTGCCGGACAAGCGAGTCAGTCACTTCTTCCGGGGATAGCCACTTTGCCCAGCCGAGCATTTTGGTCAGGAGGTCCGGCGACACTTGAGCCTTGATACGATCCTGCAGCCCCACTCCGCTATCCGACCACCATTGTTTGCATGTTGGATAGCCGCCACCTCCACTCACTTCTGGTAAACCCACATCGCGAGATGCGTTATAAGGCCAAGAAGTCCTTGGAGTTTTGGAGTAGTCCGTGTCGTAATACCCCGAGGTGTTCAATAAGAAGTGAGAACCAATCCAGCTGAGTTCTTGCGCAAAACGAGGGTCATTCCCTTGCGCGCCCAGTTCAGGTTGACGCATGAATAGTCTAGCACGGGAGGGGCCGTAGCAATCGTGCGTGAAGTCCCCAATTTCTTGAGCCAATAGTGGGTTGTTGATCTTGGTGTTGCTAACTTCCATGCGTACTTGTCGCAAATCAGTTCCGCAAGGAATTGCTGCGACCGCGCCACTGGTTAACCCCTTTGATAATGCATGCATTAACGCCCACCACATGGGCATCTGGGCGCTCTTTCCTGCCAGTGAGCTGAATGTTGTGTTCCAGCCTGTGTCTGTGGGTTTAGGTAAGTTGTATTGACATTGCTGAGCTCTACTCTGGTCGAATGCCAAGGTATCAAAACTCACATTGACGGCTGGTACAGCGAAGAATGCGACGACGATGTAGCCAACATAGATATTGGTCTCGATACGTGCCAGTGAGAGAACGCCTTTGTTGCCCTCATCAGCCCCCTCACCACGGACTTTCAGCCACTCTCGAATAACGATGATGCAGAAGGGCAGGGCGAATAGGCCCGTATCTGAAATCATCGCCCAGATACCATTGTTGATGATCCAACCGACCAACGTCAGGTAGTACTCCAAATAATCATTGGTGTAGAGCGTCACAAGTCACCCCCTGCCTCATACAGCACCTTGCTCAGCTCAACCATCAGAAATAATAGGAACACCATTGCCTCGATCTTCAACAGACCTTTGCGCCGTTTCGAGCGTTCTGAGTTCGATAACCCTGCCTTGAATTTGAACCAGGCAACGGACAGCGCGATATAAAGCACCAGGCGCCAGGTGAAGAGCGGCCAGTAGTGGTCGGTACGCCAGGCTTGCCATTGCTCAGCGCTGTCGAACATGTTCATCAAGACAGCGCTGAGTAGTACTACGAGGGCGGTAGTCGCGAGCAAAACACCCAGAACAAGCAGAATGCTCCTCCCGGTTCGTCGAACCAGCGAGCGATTGGAGGCGGTGACAGGCTCCGGCATATCGGTCATGGCCTTTCTCACTGTTTGTTCTGGGCGGGTGACTGCAACTGGTCCAATCGATCTGTTTCTGGGGCTCCCTGGGACACACCACGAGAGTTTTCGGCCCGTGCTTTGCTGCGTTCAATGATGGTCAGAGGCGAGTTCTTGGCGAGTTGCTGACGCATGTCCAGTTCCATTTTGAGGTTGCCGATCTCCTGTTGTAGGGATGAGCTCTGCTGGCCGACTGCCTGCACGGCGAGGTCATTTGCCGCGACGTTCGGTTCCCGACTGCCTGCCATCAACGTGCGCTGCAGGGTCAGGGCTTTCTCCAGCACATCGGACAACGCGACTTCGGAAGCAAGCCGGCGAGCGAGTACGTCCTGGTCGCGCTCATCCTTGAGTGCTGCTACAACGCCTCGTGTGATGGGTAACGAGTTGCTGCTCGCTGCTTCCAGGTTTTCTAGCGACAGCGTTTTGCTTCCGCTCAGCAGTTCCTGCAGGGCCTTCAGCTTGGTTTCGTACGTTTCCTGGATCAGCGGCGTGAGGCCGACGCCTGCGGCTGTCACCGTTTTAGGGCAGCTGTCACAGGTCTGCTGTTGTTGTTCACCCAGGACACGAGTGGCAAAGGTGGTGGCTTCTTGGGGCGATGACCAGACATTGCACACCATGCCGTTGTTGCAGTTCGCTTTGCTGATGGATGCGGTGTCGCCGGCCGCGCGCTTGTTCAGAAGGTTGTAGCCCGCCTTGGTGACGTCGCCTACGATACGAATTGGCTTTTGACCGGAACCACCTGCTCTATCACCACCAACCCAAGTGACGCCATCGTTGCCACCTTTCTTTTCGACTTGTTCCACCGCCGATACTGCGTCCGTGTTGGATGTTAGCGCCTGACTCATAGCCTGACCTTCAGCAAGCTTGCCCCAGCCCATTTGGTTACCGGCGATATCCGCCATTTTTTCGCCAATGGCGCGGCAGGTGCCTTTGGAGCGGTCGAAGTCCAAGCGGGCCTGCAAAATGCCGTTGGTTATGAGGTTGTATAGCGCCGGGTTCGCACGTTGAAGAATCAGTGCCGGCAGCGAAGCCACGGCGCTGGTGGCGCTCTGTACCACCGAGCTCATGATGTTTTTGAAGCCGGAAGTGGCACCATTCAATTGGTTTTCTAGGGTTGTGCTCAGGCTCATGTTTCCGCAGATCAGGTTGGTATTCCAACCGCCTCCCACAGAAATACTATCCATGTTGCCTGCGCTCCCCATGGTTACTGCGTTGCCGCCGCCAATGCTATACAGCACGTTGTCCCCAATAACGCTTCCGGAGGATGAGACGTTGATTGGATCAGCAGAGAGCGCTATTGCACTGCTGAGGCTGCAGGCGAGCCCTATCGCCAAGGTAGTGAGTTTCATGCTTTGCTCCGATCGCTGTTTCATTGGAAGTCCGTACTGCCGAGGAAGGTCTGGCCACGACGCTGGCAGCACGAATAAGGGCGCCAGAGTGCCCAGGCGTAGCCGCCATCCTGCGCATCGATGTTCGGACCGATGGTGGGAAAGGTTGCGCAAGTCGGGTTGAGGACTGGGGTGAGCTCTTGCCACTTGCCAGTGGACGCGTCACCTTCGCGTAACGGCCCCGCAGGCCAGTAGCCGGGGTATGGAAGGGCGAGCATCGGCAAGTAGACATGTACCTGGCCTGGACGGGTAACCACGTCGCCGGCACGCTGCGCAATAACTGCGCCCGTTTTGTAGTCGTCAGTCTGGTTAAGGAAGCCGCTACGTGGGTAGACGTTCCCCCAACTGCTTGCTGAGAGCAGGCTACCGACTTCACGCATACCCGGAATGAGCGCTTCGGGGTATACGGATTCTGGGACGCCGTATCTCCAAGCAATGGGGTCAAGGGTGCTGAGAAAGTAAGGCACAAGCGGTAAGGTTGCGCCTTTGCATACATAGCCCGAGGCTCTGGCAAACTGACTCAACGTCGCACCACCTGGATGGCCGATGACATCGGCTTCCTTAAATTTGATGATGTTGTTCTCGGCAACGTGATTGGTAGTGCCGTCGTTACCCGCTTGGGCGATCGGATTCGGGGTGCCAAGAGGTGACATCTCGATCCAAGGGTTCATCCCGGTATTCGCATATGCAGACACCACAGCGTCCGGTACGTAGTGACGAACCTTGGTCGAGGTTTTGACTTTGCATCCGAATGGTGTGCAGAGCAGCCAATAGCAGATGCCGACTACTTTGTACTCCAGGCAGGTTGGTGACAGGGTCGAGGCAATAATCGCTGCCGAGTTGATCGCAGCCGATGCACTGAATGACAGGCTGAAAGTGATAGCCAGCGACAAAGGCCGGATCGCAAAACGTGAGCGTCTCATCGTGACAGGCTCCGTGCTCGTTCGATCAACGCGACGGCTTTAGCTACGTCAGGCTCGCCGTACACGACGTAGCGACGATCTACGACCACGGCTGGGAGTTTTTCGACTCGCAGGCTCCAGGCGTCTGTGACGCCCTGCTGGGCCTGGGCCAGCTCGTTTTGCAGATGCTTCCCTGCAGGGCTGACCAGGTAGCGTTGAATGGCCGCTTCTGCCTGGCGTGGATCGGCGGGTAGTTGTCTAGAAAGTAGTTCTTCAAGGCGCTGCTGATCATCCAGGAAGATGACGCGAGCGCCAGAAGGTGCGGATACTGGATGTGCTCGGTTTGTAATGACCCACGTCTCCGCGTGGGACGCAGTGGACAAGAACAGTAGCAGTGAAAACAGCCAGCGCCGCGTTTCGCTAAGGTGGGTAAGGATCTGGAGCATGGCACCGTACCTGATATGGATTCAGGTACAGAAAACCGGATGGCTGTCTTGAGCGCAGTAAGAAATAGGAATTTGGAGCCTTCGGGTATTTGAGAGCGACGAATTCGTGTGGGTTGGATTTGAGATGGCACTTGGTCGGCTCAAATTGACGACGCCGCGAGTACGCAGTTAACTGGCTATCAATACAGTAATTTCGGGCCGGTTTTATGAGCGTTACCCTTCCCGGTCCCGTTATCAACGATAGTAGTGCGAAACACCTTATTTGTGTCAGGTCTCAGCTAGCTTACCTTCTCCTGCGGCCGATTACCTTGAGAGATTAATATCGCTAGATGAGTTATTCGCCCGTCGCACATGTATTTGGCCAAGATCATGGGGCGACAGCACGCAAGTTGCTGCGCTCAACGCCAAATAGGTTTGCAAACATCTGCATATCCGCGACAAACAGATGGCGTTGCACCGAATATTTCTAATAACTACCGATAGAAACGCCAGCATTGAATGGGTCCCGTTTTGGATTTGCATATCGCAATATCAGTTGAACTTCAAAATTCCGAGCATGCTGGTACTGCTTCTAGGTGGAGTGAATATTTGTACTCTCACATATTCGAGTGGGCGGGGTTGCTAATGCTGTCGCGCATAACAATCTCCACAGTCGAGTTATACTATGGAATAAGGGCGGCTGTACTAGCGATGTCGCATTGATCGAGAATAACAAAATTAACGCTGTAAGAAGCGAAGGAGGTTCGATTTTCTGTAATGCTAAAAGGGAGCCTTAAACATCATGTTCGCCTGGTTGTAGTGTTTTCAGTATATTATTAAGCTTGTTTTTTGCATCTTCCAATTTTTTCTGCTTTACTGTTAGTACCTCGGCCATACGTTGAAGGACCTTCTCCCGGTTGGTTAGTTCTGCCTGCTTTCTATTTTGCTCTGCTTGTCGATGAGCTAAATTTTTAACATTTTGCAGAAATAGCTCGTTTTTCTTTTCATATAGGCGCTCTAGCTCTTGCAATTGTAATTCTTTAGATTCCAAAGTTTCTTGGTGAAGTTTGCTTTGTTTTCTTTGTGTCGTCATCTCTACTGCCAAATCTGACAGTTTATCAAGTTCCTGAAGTACGGTTTCCCCGTCGTCCACTGGAGCTTTGCTGTCAAGAGTGTCTGTTGCTGGAAGCCAGGATATCTCGTTTGAGAGAGTTGACGCAGCTGAAAAATTCATTGGTTGATCATCAGCCACTTGATAAGTGGGCTCCTGAATCAACTCATCTTGAACCGTAGTGGATTGAAGGGGGGAGGCTACAGCAGAAGAAGCCATATCTGTGTAAGTGGATGCGGCAGGGACGGTTTCGGCAGGTTCTGACAGGGGCACAGCTGTTTTCTCCTCAATCTCTCGAGCCGGCTGTTCTGTGGGCGCTTCCGATTGTTCAACACTCGAATAACTTACAGGTGTGATTTCTGTCTGAAATGCAGGCCCGTAAGGGGTTAAAGGTTGAAAACTAAATAGCTTAGTAATTTGGGCTTCCGTGATGTCCAGAGTATTGTGCATATTCAACACGGTCGGCGAAATAATCAATTCACTTGAGTCTAATAGGTGAAAACTGGTATTAGTGGTACTCGTCTCGCCTGTAAATGCCTCTTGCAGAATAAGGCCGAACACTTCCGAAGCTCTTTCCCAATGTTCGTTGGTTGTAAGAGGGCGGAGTAAGCTGTGGCCATCGTCATCGGGATGCAGTGACGTCAGATAGACCCGGGTAGAGTTGTCGTCGATCTTTTCGTTCAGACTGTAAACGAGAAAGTTTTGCTCGATGTCGTGGACCGCGAAGCTACATAAATGCACAGCCGTCAGCGTGCTTTCGTTGTCGTGTTGGATTGAAAAAGTTGATACCAGCATGTGCTCTCCATCGGGTTGAGGAATCATAGGGTACAGGATATGACGACTGGACCCCGCAGCGATCTAAGATGTTGCGCATTTGCTGATGGGATAAATCTGAATATCAATCAGATTTATCTGATTGAGTCTGTTCTTCTCAGCAGCCGCACGACGCAAGCTTTATCGTCGGCCTAACTTATAAATTATGCGGCCTTCGTCGCTCGCATGTGGGTCGGCATGCATCTGTGCGCTTTTTTATGCGCGGCGTACGACTTATCAAATACAGTTTTTGAAAAGGGGAAGCCATGATCGAAATACTCAATCTTACCAAGCGCTTCTCTCGGCATATTGCGGTAGATAATCTCTCTCTTCACGTCGGATCCGGGGAGGTTTTGGGCGTTCTGGGAGTCAATGGCGCAGGCAAGACCACGACAATGAGAATGCTGACAGGGTTTCTGGCACCCACCTCAGGTACGATTCGTATTTTGGGGCTCGATGTTCGGAGGCAGACTCTCCAAGTGCAGCAGCAAATAGGCTACCTGCCGGAAGGGGCGCCCTGTTACGTGGAGATGCGAGTAGGAGGATTTCTTGAGTTTATTGCCGGTGCCCGAGGATACCGTGGCGCCGAAAGGCGTGAGCGAGTGGAGCGTGCGATAGACATGCTGGAGTTGGGGGGGGTTGTTGGATTGCCCATTACGCAATTGTCGAAAGGATTTGTCCGTCGTGTTGGGCTGGCGCAGGCGATCTTGCACGACCCAAAGATATTGATCTTGGACGAGCCTACAGATGGGTTGGATCCGAATCAAAAACACAAGGTGCGCGAGCTGATCCGGAGGTATGGGCAGGACAAAACAGTCGTTATCTCTACGCATTTGCTTGAAGAGGTTTCGGCAATCTGCAGTCGTGCCGTGATATTAGGTGCAGGTAAGGTCTTGGCGGATAGTTCGCCTGAAGAATTGCGAAGGCGTTGTCGTTATTACCAAGCCGTCACGCTATTGATTGATGGACCTATAGACCTGATGGCCCTAGCAATGCTGCCGGGAGTTGCCGGAGTGGAGGAAAGGAAGACTGGGCATTGTTTTACAATACTGGCCCGACCAGGTGCAGTGATTTTTCCGGCGGTAAGCGCGTTGGTAGCAAGTCGTGGTTGGCAGGTCAAAGCATTGGAGCTGGAGAGAGGGCGTCTGGATGAAGTTTTTAGGAAGATAACCAAGGCAGGTAAGCCATGACGCCGATATTCGTTATTTTTAAGCGCGAGTTGTGCGGCTATTTCGTCTCTCCTTTGGCCTATATATTTATTGAGGTGTTTCTGGTTCTGTCCGGCGTTCTTACATTTTATGTCGGAGGTTTTTTTGAGCGCAATCAAGCTGACTTGGTCTCTTTTTTTGGTATCCATCCGTGGTTGTATTTATTTCTGGCTCCTGCGCTCACTATGCGCCTTTGGGCTGAAGAGCGACAGTCCGGAAACATCGAATTACTGCTCACGTTATCGGTAGCAACGCGAAATGTGGTGTTGGGGAAGTTTTTTGCCGCGTGGGTGGTGGCGGGAGTTAGTTTGCTTTTAACATTTCCGTTAGTGATTTCTGTAAATTATTTAGGTAACCCCGATAATGGAATTATCTTTGCGGGGTACATAGGTAGTTGGTTGCTCGTGGGGGCTTACCTTTCGATCGGTTCTTGTATGTCTGCGCTTGCTAAGAGTCAGGTAATCGCGTTGATTCTAACACTTGTCGTATGTTTTTTATTTGTCGTCAGTGGATTTCCCCTTGTACTGGACGCACTTAATCCATGGGCCCCGCAATGGACTATTGATTTATTAGCTTCGATTAGCATTCTGGCTCGTTTTGAGGCAATCAGCAGGGGGGTAATTGATGTGCGCGATGCGCTATATTTTTTCAGTGCAATTGCGGCTTGGTTGACCGCTACCACCGTGGTCGTCAATCTGAAGAAAGCGGAATAAAGGAAGGATATGAGGCGAATTATATATTCTGGCACGGGGCTTCTATTGATAGCTCTGTTTTTTTTGGCGTTCAATATGCTGGGTGGGCAGTGGCTGACTAACATTCGCTTGGACTTGACGGAGGATAAACTCTATTCCATCGGTTCGGATACCCAAAAAATAATTATGGGCTTAGAGAAGCCTATAGAGTTATACTTTTTTTACTCCAATTCCAGCTCAAGGGAGTTGAGCGCTATACGAAGTTATGCATTGCGTGTAGAAGAGCTGCTCAAAGTGTACGAGCGAGAGGCTAAAGGATCAATTCGTCTGCATGTCATAGATCCTGTACCGTATTCCGATGACGAGGATCGCGCAAATGGTTTAGGTCTTGAGCCTATGCTGTGGGGAGAGGGCGCTGCGCCCGTCTATTTGGGGCTGGCCGGCATCGACTCGCAGAATACCACCCACGTTATTCCGTTTTTTTTTCCAGATCAAGAGAATAGACTTGAATATGAAATCAGCCGCCTTGTCCAGGTTCTAAATCAGCCTAAGCGTCCCGTAGTTGGGCTGGTTACAAGTTTGCCGTTAAATGGCGCTTACGATGTGCGTACGAAACGCATGGCCGAACGCTGGATGCTGGCCGAAGAAATAGGTCAAGCATACGATTTGCGAGAGGTAGCGGCGGATGTCAAGGAAATACCCAAAGATGTGAGTGTCTTGATGCTGGTTCATCCAAAGCAATTGTCAAAGGCAACGCTCTACGCCATTGATCAGTTTGTTCTGAGGGGGGGCAAGTTGCTGGCTTTTATCGACCCATTGAGCGAGCTGGATCCCGGAGCCGAACACTTTGGTATTTTGAGTAAAGACAAATCTTCTGATCTGGCACCACTGCTTGAAGCATGGGGGGTTCGGATGCAGACCGGAAAGATATTGGCTGACGGCGCCTACACCATGCTTGGTGGCACCGCAGAGGAAGTAGTAGCAACGCCACTCCCATTCACACTCAAGTTTTCAAGGAATGCATTCAATCAGAACGATCCGAGTACGGCCGGGCTGGAAGTTATAAGTATGAGTACCGCCGGCATAATAGAGTCAATACCAGGTGCTTCGACGCACTTTACTCCGCTCATACACAGCTCTGATTATGCGTTACCGATGGAGGTGAGCTATTTCGATAAATCAGATGATCATGATCGGCTGATGAAGATGCTAAAGCTCTTTACGCAACGATATATCGTGGCTGCCAGAATCCAAGGGCCGGTGGCATCTGCTTTTGCTGATGGTATTGAAGATCATGAGGGGGGGGTTAAGCAGGCGAAGCAAATAAATGTCATTGTAGTAGCCGATACGGATCTACTGAGTGACTCGATGTGGCTGCACCAGCCGGACATCAGCGTAGGGCTGAAACCATGGTCGGACAACGCTGCGTTCGTGATGGGGGCACTGGATAGTTTAAGCGGATCGGACACGCTCAATGGCTTACGTGCTCGCGGGCGGCACGACCGCAGCTTTGTGCGTGTGGAGCAAATGCAGCGCAAGGCGCAAATGAGCGTTTTGGATAAGCAGTCTGCACTTCAGCAGCAGCTTGATGAAACCGAGCGCAAGATGCAGGATATACACACCTCAGCGGCCGAAAGCTCGGATGAATCTGAGGCGCGGCAACAGGCCATGATTCGAGAGTTTATGAGGAATAAAATCCATATCCGTAAACAGTTACGCGAGTTGCAATATGAGCTCAATAGCGATATTGGCGCTTTAGGACGACAACTGAAAGTGATCAATATTGCTTTTATTCCATTCTTGCTAACGCTCTGCATGTTAATGATTTGCGGGATACGGCGTATCCGGATGCGGAGGCGGCCGTCTTAATCGCGGATTTTGGTGCTTCAGATAATATCTATGTTTCTCCGCCCTATGGCGATATCAATAGTTGCACTCTTTTTTTCTGCGCCCGTTTTTGACTAGGTTTTGCATGAAAAGTGGGTACGGTAAAATTGCCGCCATGATTGGCTAGAGATCCGCATGCAGTGCGTTACGAACTTTCCGATGCATCCTAGAATCGATCAAGGATCTGGTTTCTTCCGAGTAGAAAATGGGTCAACCACACAGCGATGATCGTCTAGAACTTTATGGATCCTTTGGATCCTGTGCTCGGGCGCTGCATGGCGTGGCCTGCCTGAACGATTTGGGCCTTGGTAGACGGTGTATCAGCATTTTTGTGCTGGCGCGATGGCGGTACGTCCGGCCAGATACTGGAACGTTCGCATATCAAGTGGAGTCAGGACGACTGATCGATCTGGGGCACCTGGATTATCGATTCATAGCGGAACGTGCAACCCGATCCTCTTCAGGTGTCGGAAAGAAAGGCTGAAGAACCAATAGACCCTGCCTTGGGGCGCAGTCGAAGCGGCCTGACAAGTTTCACGTGACCTGCGACGCCAATGGCGTGACATTACGCTTCATGCCCCGCCGGGGGCGCGCCGGCGATATCGCTCACGTCCGGCCGCTACTGGAGCAAGTAGGAATTACCGGTAAGCTAGGGCGATTACGCAAGCAGAGCTGCTGGTACTGGCTGACAAAGGCCATGACGCAGAACACCTACCTTACTACAGCGACCGTTACCGGATGCAACCAGATCCACTTGCGCGCCATGCCGCGCAAAATCAGACCAGGCTGCCTCGATTATCTGATAGTCCAAAATATCGGCAACGGAATATCATTGAACGGGTAATTTTGCTGACCAAAAAAGAACCGCAGAGTCGCACTTGCTGCGACAAGCTGGCGAAAAGTTTTGCAGCCATGGTATCGCTGGCCTGCTACCTATATTGTATGCGGCGCTGCTTTTCATACAAACCTAGCTATCTATGCAAAGTAACGACCAAACACTATGGCGGTGGTCAGCATGGCTTTGGAGGGAGCAGGTGCCAAGGCTATTTTTCTAGAAAACCCAGGTAGATTCAAATTAAGTGGACACCCTCGCCTTTGGCGTTGAGGTCAGAAAGGTGAGTTGCCGCACGGCTACGAAAGTCCAACACCATTTGTAGTAGAAGCGTCAGGGCAATTCAGGACGCGACCCCGGCGCGGAGTCGCCACTGGGCTTCGCCCCTCAATTGCTCAAGTCACACAACGAATGTCAAAGTTGCTTGAGTGCCACCTTGGTGTGGGTCAAACCGGCGGTAGCAGCTGCTGCGGGTCGACCGGAACGCCGTTGACACGGATTTCGAAATACAGCTGAGCACGGTTGGTGTCCTGCGCACCGGCTTCGGCGATCTTCTGTCCTTTGATCACCATCTGGTCCTCCTTGACAACCAATCGACTATTGTAGGTATAGGTACTGGTGTAAGAAGGGCTGTGCTGAAGGATTAGCACGTTACCGTAGCCACGCATGTAACCGGCGAACATCACTTTGCCCCCCAGCGAGGCATAGATTGGTTGCCCTTGGACGGCAGCAATGCGGATTCCCTGGGTTAGTTTGCTGCCGGGGGAGAAGCGCCCGATCAATACGCCATGGATTGGCCAACTCCAACCCTGCAGAGTTTCTTTCGTGGGGGGGGGCTGAAGTGACACTGTTCCAAACTTGCTAATTGAAGCCACTTTTCTTTTTCTGGCGCCTCTGGGCTGTGTCCGAGCTCCCTCAAGTCGTAGGAGTTGATCGACTTTTAGCGTATAGGGAGAGGCAAGCCGGTTGCTTCGAGCCAAGTTCTTCCATTTCAGACCGTTATGTGCAGCGATCGACCATAAAGTATCGCCTCGTTTGACCTTATATTCTCCGAGCGCATCCCTGTTTGTCGAGGTGCTGTGAAAGACCGGGAAGGGAGAACTGCAGGATGAAAGCGTCAGCAGCAATGCGAAGAGTATAAGTCTTAAAAACAAGCAGCACCCTCTATGTCTTGATATGTATATACATTCTGTACGCCAGCAATGTTAGCAGCATTTTTATACGCCACCTTTCCCATGCGTTGGATGCACTGTTTTCGCTATCCGTGCTGGGATAATTGTCGGTTAAGCAGTCTTAAAACCTTATAGAGCTCTGCGAGTGAAATCTGCATCTGGGAATGAAACCGTAGGATCATTGTTTAGATTTTTTTTGCGTCTGTCTAGCCGCAGTTTCTTCTTTGTGGTTCTTTATATCAAGTCTAGCGCCGACAGCGAGGACGATGACAGCAAAGATGATCATGAAGAATATCTGATATCCGAAAGGCATGATTAACTCTCCGTAAAAAAGCTCATTGAACCTACAAACGAAACTCCTGCCAAATTAGGGATGTCACAGCATGTTTCGGCCGCGAGCTGACCAAGTTAAAAATGGCCGCGGCAGCCGCTGCGTGTCTATAGACGTGGACTGCAGACACGCAGCGCGTTGTGAGCGTACCACCCGTAATAGTCGCGCTGTTGGATGGGTCAGAATAATCGCGATGAATATTAGATAAGTCCCATATGATGGCGGGCCGGCAAGGTGATAAAAAGGGTGTTTCTTGTAAGCCCCCACAGCGCAATTTCTTAATCCAAAGAATTCACTTGCATTCACGGATGTTTATTGACCATCTGTTTCGAGCTATGGGGATGACCCACGTACGGCGCTGTTCAACCAGTTTTATCTAGCCTAGATTCTACTGGTTTTCCGCAATTTCAAGTGAGCGAAACTTTGCCGTAAACGTAGGGCGGTCAAGAACACAAAGTCGAGACGGCGTTGCTTTCAAAAGGCACTAGGAATACCTCGCAGAGGCGACTACTTTACGGTTCAATAGGAGGTACTATGAGTAATTGGGGTGAGCAGGTTCTGCTCAAACAATCGACCATTTTGATGTTTGTTGTCGCGATCGTTGCGGTCGCCACGGGTGTTGCTTCTGGTTCTCAATCAATTCTGTTCGATGGATTTTTCTCGCTGATCGCGACCCTTATCAAGGTGCTGATGCTGATCACCGCAAAACTGATCGCCAGGGGAAGCAATCTGCGCTTTCAGTTTGGCTTCTGGCACCTTGAGCCGATGGTGCTCTTAATCGAAGGCAGCTTTCTTTTGTTGATTTCAGTTTACGCTTTTCTCAGCGGTATATTTGGCATCATCAATGGTGGCCGCGTAATCGAACTGAACCTGGTAATTCCTTTTGCTGCGGTGCTTAGCGTAGTTAGTATCAGCTATTTCTTATACATCCGTCATCGCAATCGTACGTTGAAGTCCTCGCTTATCCAGTTCGATAATGTCAGTTGGTTGGTGGACGCGATGCTTTCAGTGGGTTTGCTGGTGAGTTTTCTCGCCGCATTGCTGTTGAAGCAACAGGGTTACGCCGAGTGGGCGGTCTATGTCGACCCAATGATTCTGATTCTGTTGGCTCTGTGCATGCTTATGCCTGCATTTAAAATACTTAAGCCAGCATTGCGAGACGTGCTTGGGGTTGCTCCCGATCAATTGGATGAAAAGGTCCGTAAGGTGATGGATGAGACTCAAATAGAGCATGGATTCATTGAATATGTGTCGTATGTACAAAAGCATGGTCGGGCGCGGTTTATCGAAATCCATATTGTGCTGCCGACTGAGCATCAATTGCGCGGTGTAGGGCAGCTTGATCGCATCCGCGAAGAAATATCGGCGAAGCTCGGTAAGGTTGATCCGGCACGCTGGTTAACGATCAGCTTTACGGGCGATCGCAAGTGGATTGCCTGAGGCGACTGGCCTGTACCAAAAGGGGTGGGATTTATACGCTTCGCCGACTCCAGCCCCTGCAGCAAAAAGATTAGTGAATCATCTTCGGCGCTACTCATCGTTGCCATACGTCACATTTCACCGCGGCGCCGTTGCAGGTCTTGGAAAGCGGGCACCGAGTCGAGTCTCTTTTAGGAGGTGGTATGGTCAGATGCAGCTTCCCGGATGCCTCGAAGGATCAATCCACGGTAGTCAGTCATTGAGGGCTTGAACCCTAGTAAGTACTAGGCGACGTTCCCGAAGTCTTTGGTTAAGCAGTCCAGGCACGCGCTTGCATCACCTGAACAGCCGTACAGTTAAACTTCCCCCAAAAAAACTAAATCGCACATTCACTATTGATATTCGCCGACGCTTGATAGCGCTAGTGAAGGCGTATTGTCTCGTACTGAATCCTGATTGGTCTGATTAAGTCAAATGTCTGGCAGTTTGTAAGATTAATGACGTAATGAGCTAAAAAATATAAAAAATAAGCGAATGCATTGATTGCGATTGAGGTGTCAATCTTTGGAGAAGGAGTTTCTTCTCGCGGGGGCTAAATAGTTGTAATTAAAAAACAACAGCAGTAGCTCGGCCTGCGTAGGACTTATCTGATAGGGGGGGGCGAATTGTCCGCGGCTGGGTAAGAACTTGGCACTATTTTCCAAGGCTAAAGGGCGATAATATTTTCGTGCTCTCCAGGGGCGTGTGTTGAGAACTACTCTACTGTAAAAGGAAGGTTAAGCATGTCTAATAGTTTGAAAACTTTACTGGCAATAGCTGTTTCGGGTTTTATCGCTAACTCCGCAATGGCCGCTGATGGCGTTATTAATTTTACCGGTGAAATTGTTGCGGTAACGTGTGATGCTACTGGTGGTTCAACGGGTGGCAATGCAAGCGCTCAAAATATTGATGTAGATTTGGGTAAAGTTGCCATGGACTCCCTTCAAAATTCTGAAGGAGGCATCGTATCGGGTACTGCAATCAATGTGAAATTGGATTGCGGTGGTACTGCTGAAGGCTTGAACTTCGTAAAAATGAAATTCGACCCGCTCTCGGGCTCGGGTGTAGATCTTGTTAATGGGAGCTTGCTGAAGACCGTCGGTACTGCAACAGGTGTGGGGATCGGTGTTTACAATTCTGAAAACGAGTTGCTGAACCTTTCCGCGAACGAATCCATTACTGCTCCTTTGGTAGGGGAAGAAGTAGGCGAGGACGAGACAAACTATACTGCTGATATCGTTCTTCGAGCATCTTATGTGGCCTCTGGCGGTCCGGTCGCACCCGGTACCGCAAACGGGACTCTGCCATTTACTTTGACTTACGAGTAAGTCTAGATAGTACTGGGAGAGAGTGGTTACTCGCTCTCTCCCTGTGAGTTTAATATGAAAATTATATCTTTTAGACGATGTTTTCTGGTGACTACCTTACTGCTGTTTTCAGGGTGGTGCAGTGCGGGGATCTCATTGGGCGGCACGCGGTTAGTATTTGAGGCCCCTAATAAAGAGGCTTCAATCATGGTCAAGAATGGGGGCGGACAGGATGTCATGATCCAGTCGTGGTTGGAGGCCGGGACGCCGCAGGAAAAAGGAGATATTCCCTTTGTAATTACGCCGTCGCTTAGTCGTCTGGGGGGGGGAAGCAGCAAGTGCTCCGTATTCTTTATTATGGAGAAGGGTTGCCTACAGACCGGGAATCCGTGTTTTGGTTGAATGTCCAAGAAATTCCACAAAAAGCCAAAGTGGATAACACCTTGCAAATCGCGGTGCGCCAGAGAATCAAAATGTTCTACCGTCCGTCTGGGTTGAAACAGGGGGCTGAAGATGTACAGAAAAATCTGAAATGGCGCGTACTAGGCCAAGGGGCTCAGGCGCGATTGGAAGTAGTAAATGATTCGGCCTATTACGTGTCATTTGGAAAGATTACGCTACGTAGTGGTTCTAACACTTATGAAGTAGTTCCTGAGATGCTGGCGCCATACAAGACGTCGGTGTTTAAAATTAATGCGTTAGACGGAAAATTTTCCGCCGCAGCCACTCAGGTGGAATTTAAAACTATCAACGATTACGGTGGGGTTATTAGTCAGAAGTCCGGGCTTTCTAAGTAACTTCATAGATCGTAGAGCTAATTATTTTTTTGACCTGGCGCTCTGTAAAATGCCTGGGATGGCGAGGTATTGACGGTGAAATATAATTCTCGGATCCCGTGTTTGGTTGGGATTGGGTTTCTATGCCCTGTTGTCGCTAGCGCTGTAGAGTTTAACGAGCACTTTTTAACCAAGGGCGGTGCGCCAGTTGAGCTTCATTTTTTCGAACAGGGCAATGGGGTTTTGCCTGGCTCCTATGGCGTAGATATCTATCTTAACCAAGTGCTGATTAAACGTCAGGACGTTGATTTTCGCGGTGCCGCTGACGGAGAAGTCAGGCCAGATATTTCGTTGGGAACACTTCGCGCGTTAGGGGTCGATATTGTACGTCTGGAAAAGGAAGGGCTTATACCTGCGAGCAGCGATGACGCACGGCTTATCAATATTGCTGCTTTGCTGGAAGGGGCTTCGGTCGATTTTGATGTGACGAACCTCGCTTTACACATCAGTGTTCCTCACGCCTATATTTTGCGTCGGTCCCGAGGTTATGTTGACCCTACATTGTGGGATCAGGGCATAACGGCTTTGTATACAAATTATCAAATCAACGTCAATCGTAATGAAAATTCGGGAGCGCGCTCGGACTATCGGTACATCGGGTTACGGAATGGGTTTAACCTGAAGGGCTGGCGTTTTCGCAATGAGTCTTCATTGTCCGGAGGGAGCGGCAGGCCTAATACATTTAGTAGTAATCGTAGCTACCTTGAGCGTGATCTTGCATCGCTAAAAGGCAAGCTCGCCATGGGCGACCTTTATTCTCAAGGTGATATCTTCGACAGCGTCCGTTTTCGCGGTGCTCAAGTGACGTCGGACTTAGGCATGCTAACTGATGGTGAGCGAGGTTATGCTCCGGTCGTGCGTGGTATTGCTGAGTCCAATGCTACCGTAGAAGTGAGGCAGAACGGCTACGTTATCTACTCGACTACTGTTTCGCCAGGTGCTTTTGAAATATCCGATATTTACCCAGGCGGCTCTAATGGTGATCTTAAAGTAAAAATTATCGAGGCTGACGGGCGTGAGCGCGAATTTTCTCAAGCATATTCTTATTTGCCGGTTATGGCGCGACGAGGCAGTATGCGTTATAGCTTGGCCGCCGGTAAGTACAACGTTCCAGGGCGGCCCTCACCAAAATTTACCCAAAGTACCTTGGTGTACGGCTTAACCAATAACTTCACGGGTTATGGTGGCCTGCTGGTTGCTCAGAAATATAAAGCGTTGAACGTGGGTGTCGGGATCAACTCTAGTTTGGGGGGCGTTTCCGTCGATATTACCAGCAGCGCTTCTGAGGATGACCACGGTAAGAAAAATAAAGGGCAGAGCGCACGGTTTCTATACTCAAAAACGGTCAACAGCACCAACACTACGTTCACTATGGTCGGCTATCGCTATTCTACAGACGGCTACCGTACGCTGAATCAGCATGTCGATGAGATGGACCTCACGATGGGGCGACGTAACGGGCGACAAAAAAGCCATTTTGATATGAATGTCAGTCAGGCTATTTCTAAGCATGGTTCGTTGTTTTTGAGCTTGGGTGAAACAAGCTATTGGAACGTGGTTGGGCGTACTCGACGTTGGCAGGCTGGCTATAGCGGTAGCTTATCGAGAGGAAGTTATAGCTTGGCAGTGTCTAAGACTAAAAATTCTGATCATGTAAATAGTTCTGATACGCAACTTACTGCATCTTTTAGTTTTCCTCTTGGTGAGCGCTCAAGCACGCATTATGTGAATTCTAGCGCTGTATCATCGCAGCACGGGGATTCGGTTTTACAAACTGGCGTGTCTGGCTATTTAGACGATAAAAACACTGTTAATTACTCCGCACAATCGGGATATAGTAAACAGAGTGGAAGTTCTGGAGGCATTGGGGTGGGTTGGGATGCGCCAGTTGCTACGCTGGGTGCCCGCTATAATCAGAGTTCGGACAGTAAGCATGTTGATCTCAGCGCTTCCGGTTCTATAGTGGCTCATGAGGGTGGTATTACCTTCGGTCAGCCTGTCGGCGAAACATTTGCTTTGGTTGAAGTTCCTAACGTTGCCGGTGTGGGAGTTGATAGCTATAACTCGGTCCGTACTGACAATAGTGGTTATGCCGTGGTCCCTTATGTACAGCCTTATCGTTACAATTGGCTGAATTTGGACACAAATACAATTGACAGCAATATGGAAGTTGCCGAGAGCAGTAAAATTGTTGTGCCCACGCGAGGAGCAGTCGTCAAAAGTCGTTTCGCTGCTGAGTCGGGTCGCCGACTTCAGTTTAATTTAACCCTTGATACAGGTGGGAAAATTCCTTTTGGCGCGCAGGCATATGATAAAAAAGGTAAGGCTCTCGGTGCTGTTGATAGCCTATCCCGTTTGCTTGTTTTTGGTGTCGATGATTCCGGAACTCTGAGTGTTCGTTGGGGGCGAGATAGCTGTAGATTCGATTATGCGCTGCCAGTTGCTAATAAAAATCTTGCTTACGAAAAATTTAATTATACTTGTGTATATTCTGGATCTTCGGAGGAAGTGTGAGGAGTCTAAAGTTTATTGCTCTTATCTTTATGTTTGTTCTCTGGTTGAAATTATCTACCTCGTTATAATTTTACACCTCGGAGACAGGCTTATTCGAAAATCACATGTAGATTTATGCGTTTAAAGACTATCTTTTTAAGGCGAATATTTGTTGGTTTTTAAGATTTCGGAAAGGGCAGAAAGGCAGAGACGTTTCTGAGTACGCTACCTTTGTTAAGGTGACTGCGCACTACAATCGTTGATTTTAAGGTCACTAGCCTAGGTAAGGGGGGGCGCTCTAGCGCGTCGGCCTTGGCACATTGGTGCTGATTTATAACGGGGGTCTTTAGGATTACGAAAGGGCTGAGTCAGGCTGACGAGCTAAAAAAATATAAGCGTTGAGTATTTACCCTAACTAATTCTGATACGCTCGCTGACGCAGGGGACGCGGATGCCATCCGCCGCGAGGTAAGGTGAATTTACCCCGTTGATTATCCTCACGCTCGTGCGTTTTTCGGAGAGGTCTCTATGGGACGTATTGTTATTGTGGATGATCACCCGCTTATCCGCTTGGCGGTTAAGGTGGCTTTGGAAGAAGAGGGGCATACCGTTCTTGCAGAAGTCGATAATGGCTCAGACGCTTTGGAGATAGCCCGCAGGCTCCTTCCCGACTTGATCATTCTTGATCTCAGCATCCCTAGCAAGGACGGTTTTGCGGTGATTGCTCACCTGAAGTCGATTGGCCTTGCCGTCAAAATACTCGTTCTTACCTCAGGAGAGCCGCGCAATTTTGCGATGCGTTGTTTGCAGGCCGGAGCTGCTGGGTTCGTCAGCAAGGGGGACAACCTTGACAAGCTGGCGGGCGCGGTCAAGGCGGTATTATCGGGGTATTCCTATTTTCCAGAAGATACCATTTTCATGTTGAGGGAAAACGCTCAAGGTGCTCATGATGAAGGTGCCCTTATCAGAGACCTTTCTGATCGTGAAATAACTGTCTTGAGGCTGCTCGCCCAAGGATTTGGTAATCAGGAAATCGCCGAGACACTGATCATCAGTCACAAGACTGTGAGCACCTATAAGGTCAGATTACAACGAAAACTTAACGCTCCAAATCTTGTGGCGCTAGTTGAGTTAGCCAAGCGCAATGGCATTTCCTGAAAATAGCCGTTTGGTGGCGTTAAGCCTAATGCTCGGTTATAAAATATTGAAGCGAAAATTCAATTAATCTTGCCCGAAGGATACCGTTTGGCTGCGTCTGCAACGTATCCTAGGCATTAAGCTATTCAGTTTCAAAAAATTGGCGATTCTATTGGTTAGCTAGAGATATGATTCAGAATTCATAAGCTTATGTCTGTAGGCGCGCCTGAGTCGGAACAGCTTGATATGACGGCCCGCATAACTTTTTGCTCAAGCCCTTTCTATTGGGTGAACTGAGACGGCGTCCCTAATTTTTAGTATTATCTACATATTCGTGTGGTGCTGTTCCTTTCCTGGTCTCCGATTTTGTCCTATACTGAAGCATTTCCTGACATTAATGAAAAATTGCACAAATTTTAACTGGACGAACTATGAAAATAATGCGTTCTAAGCTTCGGAATTTGTCAAGGTCTATGTTGCGCTTCAACTCGCTGTTGTTATATTCATTTCTTCTTACGCTGTTCTTTTTTGGTACCAGCTATTGGGCTATTTATACGGTCGTAGAGGAGCAACGCGTCAAGGTTAATTACCATTATTTTAGAATGGTTGGTGCAATACATGAGCATGAGCTTTTTTTACTACAAGTTGCTCGGCTGACGTCTGCTGCTTTTAAATTTGATAAGCCATTAGTGCTGTCAAGCGTCAACCATTATATCTCAAATTATCATGATTTTTATGACGTCGAGGGCGGTGAGCGCGAACTTGCATTTTCCATGATGTTGCCTAAGGCTATTCTTGATGGACAGGCGATAAGGCATAAATTAGAGTTGGCCATGAAAGTTTCGAAGTTTCGCAAGGGCTTCTGGGATGATTCCCCCTATTCGGCGCCGCAGTTATTCGTTCTAGATAGTCGCAGTGTTGCTGGCTTCTCCATTCCTCCCATTGACCGCCGAGCAGGGCGAGGCGAAACTGCTCGTAACGGCCTTCGACAGGTCATTGAGAAAGTCGCTCGTAATGTGCGTAGTTTGCCTTCGGACTCCGGCTCCCGTCGAGTACATTGGCGGCCAGCTTCTGAATTTCTGGGGGCGGGCGCGCGGGAAACTCTGGCTTATGTTTCCGGTGTTATTCCCGATAAGGCTTGGGGCATCAACAGCACATCGTCAAAATTCAATATTGCCGCTCTATTTGAACTGGATAGCCTTTATAAATATGGTCAGCCTGAAAATGCGATATTCGATTCGTTAGATCTTATTTCACCTGAGGGAGTGGTAGTCATAGGGGCAGATATGTCTAAGTCTGACTATGGAAACGGGATTTTTTTAACCCAGACTGGTTTGTTGATCAAGCGCAGCTCTGGGTTTGAAAAAAGCTGGCAAGCTTTTTACCACATTGGCTATCAACGGCTATTTCATGACGCGAAATGGTCGTTGCTCAATGTTCTGCTTTTACTTATCTCCTGTCTTGGTCTTGGGTATTTGTTATTGCGATGGCAGCGTCGGAATATCGTAGATCCAGCAGATCGATATTATGGCTCTTTAATTAGTAGGAATGAGTTTAGCCACGGTGTTATCCAGGCGACGCCGGTTGCATTGTGCGTCATAAAAGAGCGTGGGCGACAAGTGGTTTTGCAAAATTCATTAGCATCAGAGTGGGTCGGCGACCTGAAGTTTGTGGCGCATTTGATGCTCGACTGGCACATGTTTGAAGGCGGTGAGCCGGTGTCCGGTGAAGCATGCGTTATGATAAACGCGCTTTGCTTGCATGCCCGATTCGCCCCGACGACTTACCACGGTAGCCCCGCTTCTTTGTGTGCGTTT
Source organism: Pseudomonas sp. R2-7-07 (assembly GCF_003852355.1). Classification (NCBI taxonomy): domain Bacteria; kingdom Pseudomonadati; phylum Pseudomonadota; class Gammaproteobacteria; order Pseudomonadales; family Pseudomonadaceae; genus Pseudomonas; species Pseudomonas sp. R2-7-07. Next base: position 951,279 of record NZ_CP027759.1, read on the forward strand.
ATTGATATTACAGCTTATAAAAACTCAGAGTCGGAGCTTGTTAGGGCGCGTAATTTAGCTAATCTTGCTAGCGCGGAAAAAAGTCGTTTTTTAGCATGTATGAGCCATGAGATCAGAACGCCGCTGTATGGCGTAGTTGGAACGCTGGAATTGTTGGGGTTGACCCCGATTAGCCAGCAACAGGCAGGATACCTACAGATAATTAAAGGGTCTTCTAACGTTCTATTGCAATTGATCAGTGATATCCTTGATTTATCAAAGATCGAAGCTGGAGAAGTAGCCTTGAATCTGCAGTCTTTTTCACCTTTGGAGTTGGCGGAGGAGGCGATACGCAGTTATTCGGCTACTGCTGAGGGGAAGGGTTTGTTATTGTACAGCTGTGTCGATACCGACTTACCGGGCAAAGTCCTGGGAGATGGTATGCGAGTGCGTCAGATTGTTAATAATCTGCTTAGCAACGCCATCAAATTTACCTCTACAGGCAAAATCGTGCTTCATTTAAGAGTGCTTGGTCGTGAGGATGGGCGGGTGCGCCTTCAATGGGAGGTCGTCGATACCGGAGTTGGTATCTCCAAAGAGCACCAAATTAATTTATTCGAGCCTTTCTTTCAGGCTGATAATCAACAGTCTGGCACAAATGGAGCCGGCCTGGGCTTGACCATTTGTTGGCAACTCAGCCAACTGATGGGGGGAGAACTAAAGGTCTCGAGTGTGCCCCTACTGGGAAGTAATTTTAGTTTTGAAGTCCAGCTTCTTGAGCTTGAGAGCAGTGTACTGCTTCCTCGCGCTATTCCGGTGGGGACTGTGAAAGTTCATGTTCGCTCTCCGGAGGCGGATCTTACTGGCGAGATTTGTCACTGGTTGGAAATGTCGATGGGAGGCGTCATCGAGTGGAGCGAGCAAGCATCGGTAACGTCCAACGATAAAGATTTATTATTGGAGCTGTATGGCGATTCAATTCCCCCCATTGAATGGTCCGGCCCTCGTGTCCTGGCTGCCGCGCATGCGAGCATCCACCCTTTACGCGACGTACACGGATGGCATGTCAATATCCATAGCCGTTTGGAGATTACACGTGCCGTCATGTTATCAATGGGCTGGCTAGTTGAATCGGCTGTTCTGCAAGACGATAAGCTTGCCGAAGTCCCGCTCGGTTTAAGGGTCTTGTTGGCTGAGGATCATCCGGTTAATCAAGCTTTGCTCTCCGAACAATTGGAGCGGTTAGGATGTTCGGTAATTACGGTCAGCAATGGAGAAAGTGCGTTTCACATGCTAGAGGTGGGTGAGTTCGACGTGTTGCTGACGGACGTTAATATGCCCGTGATGGACGGCTATGAACTTACCAAATTGGTAAGATCATCCGATAGTTCAATACCGATTGTGGCAGTAACGGCCAATGTATTACAAGGCGAAGGTGATCGTTGTATCAGTGCTGGTATGAATGCATGGCTGACCAAGCCTGTTAGCTTGGCTGCATTACGCAGCTGTTTAAAAGCTGTGACGGAAGGCAAGGTTGTCAGGCTGGGTGAAGCGACTTCTCGGAGCGGAATCCCTCTAGCCGAAGACGACGCGTCGGGTTTACCAATGCAGATGCGTAAGCTTTTCGTCGACTCCATGAAAAAAGACTTAGATGCTGTTTATGCTGCTAAGGCCAGTGATGACGTGAGTGAACTGATTTTCTTGCTTCATCGTATTCGTGGGGCGTTAGCGGTCGTCAAAATACCCTACTTGATAAAAGCGAGTTTGGAAATTGAGCTCATTCTTAAAAAGGGTAAAAGTCTTCCATTGATGTCTAATAAGCTAGAGCGGTTTTTAGAGATGGTAAATACTGTCGTGGAAAGGATCGAAAGCGAGAGTAAGAAATAAGACGCTCTTTGTAGCCCGCCGGCTTATGTCGCAGCGAAGCGGAACACATGGCGGGGCTAATATGCCCCGTCTAAGCAGCCCACAGTTTAAATGGACTGGCCATGCGCAGCTGTGAAGCGGCGTTTATCCAGCACGCGTTATCGGTAAGCTCTGGCCAACTCACCTGCCAAGCTCCAGCATTAAGGGTGGTGGTGTTCGAGTATTTTTAAGCTGACGCGCTAGCCTTTGTCACAAAAATTCTCATTCGCGAACGAAGCTTATACCCCAAACCGTTCAAAGCTCAGGTCGTCCAGGAATGCTTACTACCTGGAGCGACGATTTCCATCATAGTTATCCACCTCGATATCAACGCCAACATTATCTCAAAGTGGCGTAAGCGCTCGATGATCCCCACATTTAACGTATCAGCCTGATCCGCGATGCTTTGCTCCCGATTTCTTCCGGAGCCAGCACCTCATGATGCGCGGATGCCCGCTTGATCTGTACGAGACCTGCTCTAGGTACGATTACTAATAAATCGCCCCGATAATGAATAACTCGAGATTCCTCAGATCACGCACTTGCTATCGAAGATTTTGAAATTGGGAAAAAGAGGGGGTTGAAGACGGATTCAGGTTTATCAATCCGGCTGATTGACGAGTAACTTTCGAGGGAAGCACCGTTTCAATGCGCCCAGTGAGTGCCTTATAGTTGCGTGCTTGAACCAGCAACTGATAGGCATCGGTGGCTTGTCCATATGATCCATATGCCGAGGCTACGCCGGGTGTATGTCGAAAATTCATCAGGAGAGCAGCATGTTGGTCAAGCGTTAGTAAAAGCTCTTATGAGACATGCGGCTCTTCGCTTTCGGGCCGTGCACATCAACTGATATATCCCAAGGCGACGCGTTTTATCTGCACTGTGGTTTCATACAAACATATATTCCTCATGCTACTCCTGTCATGCAGACAGGCGAGAGCTGCTGCACGTAGCCAAAGGTGTATTTGCCAGCCGCTTACCGTTGTTGATTGCTTCGGCTCGCCTATATCAATAGATATATCTCGCGATCCGCAGCGCAGGCCTGTGAAGTTCCGTCAAGTTTCCCATCAGAGTCAACAAGCCCAATGCATGCTTAGGAAGCGGTTGATTTTTAATTTCAAACTGCGCTACTCCGTTTGGGTTGGTAATGCTCTCACAGCTTTCTGCACAATGATTCCTTAGATGTGGGTGATCATCTGCAAGGCGCTGCACGCAAACCATCCCCACCTACCCATAAATCAGGTACTGGATGGCATTTTTAGCCAAAAGCTGCACGAAATACCTTGATGTAGGAATTGTCCGAGGGGGTGGGGCGTTTAGTCCTGTTGGTTTCTTTTTTTCTAACTGTAAATTGTAAGTCCTATTCTTGAAGGTGGTGGTCTTGGGTGTGTGTCTTGTTAATTTTGTAATAGGCTGCTTGCTTTCCTGTGTTTTTTTTGTGGAATCAGCACTTGCTCGGTGTTCTGATGATAACAAGACATTTGACGCGGCATTTCCAAGCGCGATTGTGATTTCACCCAATATTCCCATAGGAGGAGTGTTGGCGCGGTCGTTATGGATGGGTATTGGCTCGTATTCCATAGTCTGTAGCGTCGGAGATAAAGTCTTATATGAAGAACGATCGGGTATGGAGATGTCCCAGATTCCGGGGGTATATAAGACCAACGTTGAAGGGGTTGGTTTGAAGTTTGTATTGAAACCTCATACCAATAGAGCAGTGCCTTTTGCACTACATTACGAACGGCCACTTGGTGTGGACATTGGGGTAGAAATTTCTTTAATTCGCACAGGTGCGTTTGTCGGGAAAAACAGGCTAGAGGCTAATTTTGACATTTCGGTCGGTCACGGTACGGCCTCAAGAGCTGCGACATATAGGGGGAGGATATCAACACAATTGGAGGAAAATAATTATACAATGTGTTTAGTCGGAGATATAAATTTAGACGTGCAACTGGGAAGATTTTTTGTTGGACAAGTAAGATCCGGTAGCGCTGCACCAAAGTCATTTTCTTTTGATGTTTCTTGTACTGGTGTACCTGTCGGAAAGCCGCTTCCGGTAAAAGTATATTTTGTCGGCGACTCTCCATCTGCCGGTACTTTATATCTTTCAGGTAGGGGAAGTTCTGGGGTGGCTAAAGGCGTTGTAATTGGATTGGAAAATGATAAAGGAGTTGCTCTACCTTTTGATAGGGCTAATGCGGTACCAATCGAATGGCAGAGCTCTCAACCGTCAGGAGAGGTCTACCGTTTCGATGGTTTGGCGAAATATATGCCAGGAGGGGGAAGCATACAGCCCGGTATGGCGAATGCGGTAATGATAATTGTCTTGGAATACAGCTAGTTCCTTTGTTTGCGTAGGAGCGAGGCTCTGGCTTTTCTGTAATATTATGCTCTAAGGTGGCGCTCCACAATTGAGGATTTGATGTTGATTTTGTTTAGGGCGGAATTGGAGAACGTCATTGCCAATTATGAAGTGAAGGCTTTATTTTAACTAAAGTTTAACTTGAACATCAGTAAGGTAGCTGGCTTGAAGCACTGGCCCGCAAAGGGGGCATTCTCAGTATGATTTTATATCCGGTAGACTTCCTGTCGTTGTTATCTGGAAGGGCGTAAGTCTTTCATCGATATTTAATGATCTGGCGTTTTTTAGAACCTGTAAATAACGTTGTAGAAAGAGTCGAAAGCGTGTGTAAAAAATAAAAGGCTATTTGCAGCTCACCTTCTTGTGTCGTAGCGAAGTGTATCACATGCTAAGAGGGGCTTATTGTGCGCCGTCTGCGCGCCTAACAGTTAAAGCGGACTTGACCATGTGCATGTTGTTCAGCGGTTTCATCCAGTATGCATTTTCCTTCGCTCTGACTCGCTAATATCAGTGCGCTATGTCCCGCCACATGTCTGTGATTGTGGTCTGTGAAGTGTTGTCGAGTTTCTCGGCCAGACTCAATAAGGTCAACATATGGTTAGGTATCATCTTGTTACGACGCTCATGGCAGAGCTACTCTGCTCGGGTTGGTAATACTCAAAGGTACCATCGGCCTAAAGGTTAGATACGGGCGGCGTCTGTTGCTCAAAAAACGCACGAAATGCTTTGGTGTAGGAATTGTTCCGGGAGAGGAGGACTTTGTCCTGTTGGCTTCTTTTTTCTACCTGTAAGTTTGATTCTGGGGGGAGGTGGTCTTGGTCGTACGTCTTATAAATTTTGTAATGGGTTGCTTGCTTTCCTATATATTTCTTGCAGAGTCGGCACTCGCTGTCTGTGTTGACAATGACTATAAATATGAAGTGACATTTCCAAGCACGCTTAGGATCTCATCCGTTCCCATTGGAGGGGTGTTGGCGCAGACGGCATGGCAGAGCCCTCTCAGTAATGCCATACGTTGTGACATAGGAGATATACTCTTATATGAAGAAAAAACGGGCATGGAGATGTCCGGAATTCCTGGCGTGTATAAGACAAACGTTGAAGGCATTGGTATGAGATTCCTACTGGGAAATAGAGGAATACCATTGCCTTTTTCCAGGGTTTTCTCTCGTTCTGGGTCTGTGGATCGTACGATAGTGATTGAGCTTGTACGCATAGGTGCTGGAGTCGGGAAAGAAAGGATAGAGTCCGATCTCCACATTGAGATCGGCCAGGAGGGTGGAGGGGCGAGTGGTAAAGTTGCGACATATAAGGGAAAGTTATCATTTGACGTAATTGGCAATAATTATATGATGTGTTCTGCCGGAAATCTGAGTTTAGATGTGCAGTTGGGAAGGTTTTTTGTTGGGCAAGTAAAGTCCGGTAGTGCTGCTCCAAAATCATTTTCTTTTGATGTCTCTTGTACTGGTGTACCGGCCGGAAAGCCGCTTCCGGTAAAAGTATATTTTGTCGGCGACTCTCCATCTGCCGGTACTTTAAATCTTTCAGGTAGGGGAGGTTCTGGGGTGGCTAAAGGCGTAGTAATAGGGTTGGAAAATGATAAAGGGGTTGCTTTACCTTTTGATAGGGCTAATGCGGTACCAATCGAATGGCAGAATTCTCAACCGTTAGGAGAGGTCTACCGCTTCAATGGACTGGCGAAGTATATTCCGAGAGGGGGAGACATACAGCCCGGTGTGGCGAATGCGGTAATGACAATGGTCTTGGAATACAACTAGTACCTTGTTTGCGTTGGTATGTGGAGTGAAGTTCTGGCTTTTGCCGGTTATGATAGCGTGAGTAAAGAATAAAAGGCTGTTTACAGCTCACCTTCTTGTGCCGGAGCGGAGTGGATCGCAGCTAAGAGGACCCTACTGTACGCCGGCTGCGCGCCTCACATGCTTTGATGTAAGAATTGTCTGAGTGGGTGCAAGGTTTTGTCCTATTGGCTTCGTTTTTTTAATCTGTAAGCTGATGGGGTTGATCCTGAAAGGTAGTGGTCATGAGTGTGCGTATTTTTAGTTTTGTAGTGGCTTGCTTGTTTTTATATATTTTTCCTGTGGAGTCGGCGCATGCTAAGTGTTCGGATAAGCTCAAAGCATTTGATGTGACATTTCCAAGCTCGGTTAGAATTTCATCTGTTCCTATTGGGGGAGTGCTGGCGCAGATAAAATGGTACACTCCTGGCGATTATTTCTTTGGCTGTGTGGACGGAGATGTCATATCGTATGAAGAAAAAACGGGTATGGAAATGTCCGGGATTTCTAAAGTATATAAGACCAACGTTGAAGGGGTTGGTATAAGGTTTGTGTTAGGTATGTACACAAAACATACATTGCCTTATTCTTTTGTTTTCCATCCGCCGATGGTGGCCGAAACTACTATTGTAATTGAGTTAGTACGCACAGGTGCGGGGGTTGGAAAAAATAGGCTAGAGTTCGATTTGGACATTGAGGCCGTAGAAGTTGGAGGTTCAGGGCTGAAACTTGCGTCATATAAAGGGAAGGTGTCAACAGAGTTGACTGAGAACAATTACATGATATGTTCTGCCGGAAATCTAAATTTAGATGTCCACTTGGGGAAAGTTTTTGTCGGACAAGTGAGGTCCAGTAGCGCTGCGCCAAAGTCATTTTCTTTTGATGTTTCTTGCACTGGTGTACCTGCAGGAAAACCTTTGCCGGTAAAAGTATATTTTGACGGTGACTCTCCAGCCGCTGGTACTCTAAATCTTTCGGGTAGGGGAAGTTCTGGGGTGGCTGAAGGTGTTGTAATTGGGCTAGAAAACGATAAGGGGGTTGCATTACCTTTTGATAGGGCTAACGCCATACCAGTCGATTGGCAGAGTTCTCAACCGCTAGGAGAGGTCTTCCGCTTCAATGGACTGGCAAAGTATATTCCAAAAGAGGGAAATATTCAGCCCGGTGTGGCTAATGCGGTAATGACGATGGTCTTGGAATACAATTAGCACTTTGTTGTGCTGTGTATATAGGATAAAGCTTACCTTCCTGAAGTGTCAGGTTCGCTATCTCTAATATGGTTTACGCGATTTTGGGTGTTTCCGTTGCTGTCGCTATTGGTTGTTGTTTGTCTGGTAGGAAGTGCCTGTCGTATTAGTGGGTGGTTTTGACATGTCTGGCGCGAATAGCATAAAGCTCCACGATATAATTAATCCTATGGTTGGCCTGATGGGTGTACCTTGGTCTATGCCGACACATTGGTTGCCTTACGCTGCTCTATTTAATACGAATAGACAAATATAAGTTATGAAAAATCCGCGATTACGTATCATTTTAGTTGATGGCGATAGCACTCGAAGAGTGCGAGTTGAAAAAAACCTTAGCAGTTTAGGTTATCACCGGCTGGTACCGCTTTCTTCCTTTCGAGAGTTGACGGTGTTGATGGATAATGCGATCGATGTGTTTGATCTGTTGGTAATCGACGAGGAAATTCTTTTTTTTGCAGGGGTGGAACTTGACTTGGTGTTATATAATAGGGGCTGTATCAGGCATTCGTTGATTTATAATAGTGTGGGCTTATATAAGACGCAATGCTCGTGGTTGTCTGGCTGTCACTTTACAAGCTTAGAAGGGGCTGATATTCCGATTTTGGCTAGAGTTTTGAGGTGTATAGAGCATCACATGTTAGGGTATGAGATTAACAAGGGTCTCAGGTTGCGATAACGTTTGTTAGTCGTTTTTTGATTTACAATTTGTTCTGCTCAACCAGTCTTTGATGATCATTGATTCCCGCCCTCATTAGCATTCATATTGGTGAGGTCTACGTCGTACCAATCAGAATTGGTAGAGTCACGTTTACACAGTATTTAAGTCCGGTATCGCTTATTTGATTTGCGATGCGCACGAGCCTAAATTGATGCAGCATAAGTTATGCCCCGAATAAAAAGATACTTTATTGCGGCGATGATTATCAGCGGTGTGATATCGGTTAATTGTACCCAGGTCGAAAACATGGGTGGGGGAGATGCCAAGATTGCCTCATTGAGCCGAGTTCAGGTAGTCCAGGGCTTGGAGACCGGAATTATTTCGGAAATTTACGTGGGTCAGGGGGATGTGGTGGAGCAGGGTAAAAAGTATTTGGCAGTCGATCCCGTTTGCCCGAGCCCCGGCTATCGCAAAGCGTTATTGAAGGTGATCGGCCTGAAAGCGGCAATTACCCGTCTACGTTCCGTGGCTTACCAGCAGCCACTGGTTTTCGATAATATAGTTAAGCGATTTCCTATGGTGATGGACCAGGAAATCCGTATTTATAAATCAGAAAAGCGTGCACTTAATGAAAGTATCCTGATGTTGGAACGCAAATATTTAGTCTCTATGCGAGATCTTACTATTGCCGAACAGCTGGCTAATAAGGGGCGTGCTTCACCCATCGAAATGTTGCGATTGAAGCGCTCCGCCGACGATATAAAACTGCAAATTTTCGAACGTATAAAAAAACTCCAGGCTGATGCAAGCTCCGAGCTGGTGAGGTTGGAGTTGGAACTGTCGCAGGCCACCGAAAAATTGTCAGGTTGCGCGCAAGTCCGCGGCCGCACTTCAATGCACCGGTGGGGAAGCACGGTCGAGAATCTGAGCGTAGGCACTACGGGCGCATCATTCAACCCTCAGAGCACATCCTAGAATTCGTGGCGCTGGAAAGTAGCTACTAATGCTGGAGAAATGCTTTTTTCGAAGCCGTGGGTTGCCTTCTGGCGGTTACCACTGGCTTATAGGTTCTCAGCGCGGCCCAGGAACTGCCTGGCGATACCACCATGCCGACCGATAGATGGACCCTCAGGACGGTGTACAGCCACACACGCGAACCTTTTGACTGGCCTAAGTGGGGTCGCATTGCGCAATTGCATTGATACCGACCGCCCTGGCGAAAGGCGCGTTATGGCTGGCCAGACTGGAATCGAATGACGATCCACCAACCCAAAAGCCCCGCCGGAGATGATTGCCATGCTCAATACCAAACAGCAGCTGCAGGAGATGGGTGAACTCATTCAGGACATCGCCTACCTGCTTGAGGACAGTACAGATAATGCGCCCTTGGCCTTCTTAGAAGTATGTGCGAATCTGCAATTGCAGCTCTCACAGCTGATGCGCGCGACCTTCATGGCAGTGCAGCAAAAGGCTGTGTCCGACCTTTAATATTTCACCTCGTACGTCGGGGAATTTTCCGGGCGCTGACCACGCCGATCATAATGAGTCACCAACTCGTATCATCAGATGCCCGGCCCGGCCGGGCGGTTGGCCCGTCCCAGTACACACGAATCAAACGCTCATGTTCAGGCTCAGGCACCAGGTACTGCCAGCGCTGCTGTTTGACTTCCATTGATCGACGCCGCGCAGCTCACCCTCGCCCCCCGGTGCCGACCGCTGCCAATCGCCGACATGCTCGGAAATTTAAGTTTGCTCAGACTAGGTATGGCCTGGGCATAGGGTTTCGCCTCCTCTCCCAGCTCAGGGATAAGCGTATATTTACCCCGGCCTATGCTATGCAGTTTGCACCACGACCTGCTGTTTGCTGTGAGCGAAGCACAGGTGTGGCTGGACGCGAACTAGCACGCTGACTGACGGCTTGATTCATCTTCACTCTCTTAGAATTTATATTTTGCACGTCATCGCAAAAAGCTATAGAAATTAGACTTTAACAATCAAATTGGTTGCGCTAAGCTAAAATAGCTAACAGGAATTGTAGCTCCCATCCTGCAAAGGAACGCAAGTATAACTCTAGTCTGTTCTCAAATTATTTTCTTTGCAGGTCAAATGACTTTTTGCCAGCGGCACCATGTCCGGGCAAGTGGTTCGAAGCTTATGAAAGCTTAAACGTATTAATAACCGTCCGCCATTGATCGTTTTCTTATGGCGGGATTTTGTTTGCGCCTATCACTTTATTCGAGGGAAATCGACTGTATAAGCCTTGGCGTCTATAGCTTGATTGTTTTCTCATGGCGCTTGTACTTCATGCGCGAGGTATGTTTTATTTTTTAGTTGCGAAATCAATACAAATCTTATCTTCAAGAGTGCGGGAGAAGAAAATGCGTAATGTGTTGTCGCAATTCATCCAACAAGCCGCCGATATCCCAGAAACGTTGCCGTCATTCATGGTGATGCCAGAATGACTTATCAACAGTTGAACCAGGAAAGCGACAGGTTGTGCGGAGTATTGCAACAAGCAGGCGTCAATTCCAGCCACACAGTTCCCTTGATAGCACAGCGTACGCCGGAGCTTATCATTGGAATCTTGGCAATAGCCAAAACTGGTGCTGCTTATATCCCGGTTGATATTCAACCTGGAGCCAAGTTCCGCTTGGGCGCCGGGCCGTACGACATGGCGACCGGATTACCGAGGTACAGTTATGAAATTTCAGCAGCAGCTGAGGGGATGCGCCACCAGGTGACCGATAAATCGCACCTCATGGGGCCAAAGGGTCGACATTTTTGGGTGTATGACATTACCAATGAATCCACTATGCCTGTGTTAATCACCCTGACCAAAAATGGCACGCCCTTCCGTCCCTTGGCCTGACCGTGTCGCGCGTTACGCGTAACGGGGATCGCGACAAAAACACCCCAAAAAGATCGACATGTCGAGTCCAAAGCCCGGGGCTTGGGTCTCCCGCATCGTGGGCTACCTACTGGTGGTCACCACCGCATTACTGATCAGCAGCGTCGCCTGAGAATTGCTAAGCGGGACTACCCTGTCGACCAACAAATGGCCCCCGGACAGTGTACACCGTCGCCGGTGAGCCGTTTAAATACTGGGCGTCAGTGGGTATCGCATTGCGCAATCGCGCTGGCCCTGGGGGCTTGGCGGCAGGTGCGTTCTGGCTGGCCACGCTTGAGCCCACTGGCGCGGCACTAACCAATAAACGTCACCGGAGATAATGACCGTGCTCAACACCGCTCACATCAAACAGCAGCTGCCGGAGATGGGTGAACTCGTCCAGGACATGGCCAAACTGCTCAAGGACGGTACCGACGACGCGCCCTTGGCTTTTTTGAAGCCTGTGAGGATCTGCAACTGCAGGTCACGCAGCTGATGCGAGCTTCCTTCCTGGCCGTGCAGCAAAAGCCTGTGCCTGAGCTTTAATACTTCGCCTTGCACGCTGGGGAATCCGTACGCAAAGCATTCATCCGGAATCACCGGAAGTCCCGGAAAATTACGGCCATTCATCAAATTTGGTTGACACAAGTGTCACCTTGTATATGATTGCAGGTGAGCGCGAAACCAGTGGCCTTCAGCGGCAATGACTGGCGTAGGAACCCCGGCGATGGCTGAACATCGGCGTAGGGTGAGACCTCCACACCCCTGCTTGAGGGTGTGTATATGAATATCAAGCTTCAAATTTAAGGGCTACTTTCATGAGTAGCCCTTTTTCTTTGCTCTCAGAAAAGCGTGTAGCGCTTGTATAACAGTTCGCCATGGCGATGCTTATTGAGCGATTTGGCGTCCGTGTGCATAAAGTTCCAGAGCATCTGGCCCTCGAAGAACACGACGCTTACGAGCATCTGCCGCTTCGACTCATATGCTCCGATGAAAGCCAGGCGGTCACTACCGTCTGTGAACGCAACTTTCCAGACCTCCAGCGGGCCTGTGAGCGTATCCAAGGCCAATCTTACGTAGCGCTCACGGGCATCCAGCCGTTTTTCAACGATGTGATGGATGCTGCTGCGCAAGATCGTCACAACACCCATAGGCGTCTCGACGGTTATGGACAAGATCGCAGGGTCAATGAACCCCAGATGGAGAGCTGTCACCTCGATGGCATCTTCATGTGTGGTCGCCGCGGTAACTTCCTCAAGAGCGTGTGTACGCAGCTCGCGCTCTAACGTACGCAAGTCGGGAAGACTGCTATCAATCCACGTGGGTTGGCCTTTTACTTCAGAAATCTTGGGTAGGAGAGGGTCCGTGCTCAAACGTCGTAGCTCGATTTGGAGGTTGTCAGGTCATCATTGTGCCATGTCTAGAAAAAGACGTTTGTAACAGCCCGGCGCAATCGACCAGGATAAGGACTTGATGTATCCCCTGATGATATTTGCTTAGGGTACGTTTTTTAGATTTCTGTAGGTGCCCCTTCAATACTTCATCTTGTACGTCGCTTAGTCCTCCGGCCGCTGGCCCCGTCGCGCGCAGTCCGTGCACGCCTAAGCCCACGACCTTAATACCCGCCGCGTGCGCCCATCGTGCCACCACCTTATAGATCCCATTATCCGTAACGGCCTCGCCGGTGGTACAGCCACGGATCGAGCGAAAAAGCTGGCAGTTACCTGAGTCTCGTTGACTATCGCGTTCTAGGTACTCATGAATGCGCTCGGCCGCAACCGGGTGCAACGGCAAATAGCTGGTCTTACCGCCTTTCCCTCTCACCTGCAGGTGTTTGATTTGCAGGTCGCCAGTCATCAGCTGCGCGGCTTCGTCACGGCGCAGGCCGTGTTAGAGCAGCACCGCCAAAATGGCGCGGTCGCGGATCCCCTTCAACGTCCAGCCGTCCGGCGCCGTCAGCAGCAATTTAGCCTAGTCATCACCGAGTGCTGGCGTCTTGCCTTCGTTGATTTCGATCCTGCGCCGTTTTACCCCGTGCACAGAGTTGCCGCCGGCGACGGCGTTGTTCTCCAGGAGGTGAGCGAACAGGCTGGCCAGCGCCGCCAGTCTGCGCCGGATGGTGGCCCCGGCCAGGCCTCGGGCTTCCAGCTGGGCACGCCAGGCCAGTACGTGCGCGCGGGTGACCGCGCGGAATTCCTCGGCGCCGGTGAGCCCGACAAAGCTGCAGAAGTCTTCCAGGTCGTTTTGGTACGCGCGGCGGGTGCGCTGGTTATCGATATTGGCGAACCATTCCACCGCTGTCGGCACACCGGCCAGCTGCTGGAATTCGATGGCGCTAAGACGACGTTCGCTGGCCGGCATTAGCATGGCCGGAGACTGGGGAAGTGAGGTCGTTCATCGTATGCCCGGTCCTGCCGGTCGACCTGCAGCGTGCTCAGCCTCAACCTATTCCCAGTATTCGCGAATCAGCCGCTCGTGTTCAGGTTCGGGCACCAGGTGCTGCCAGCGCTGCTGTTCCACGTCCATTTGATCGACGCCGCGCAGCTCGTCCCCGATCGCGGCGCCGGCCGCTGCCAATCGCCGGCGCGCCCGGTACCAGAACCCATCGGATGAGGTGTAGTGATACAGCGGTATCACGGGCACCTGGTGCGTGCACCACAGCCGCCACAGCACAGCCAGGCCAATTCCCTGCCGCTGATGCTCAGGCTGAATTTCCAGCATGTTGATGTACAGCCGATCGCCCAGCGGATTGATGCCGTAATCGACGTGGCCCACGCGTTGGCCATTGACCTCGATGACGTCCAGGTAGTCGGTACCGGGAAAGACAAAGTTGCCACGCGGGGATTCTTGCCGGCGATTGACCAGGAGCACGCGCTCTGCCTGCTCATCAGGTCTTTCGTCGCGTGTCTACGGAAAAGGTCCTGCACCAGCGCAAAAATCGACATACGGCCTACCCTGCTCATTTGGGACGATAACCTATTTTATCACGACTTATCAGGCGGGCGAGCAGCGTGGTGGTTTATGTCGTTAAATGACCGAAGTCAGTATTTTGTTCTCGTTACAAGCTAAAGCGGGTTGATTAGTATTGGGGGGTTTAAGGTCGGCTTCAACCAAATCGATCAGCGAGGTCGACCTCGTGAATGTCAGGTAGTCAAAGGTGTAGACATGAGGGGTAACAAAAGGCCCGCACGTGCGGGCCGTCGAGTATCGAGAGGGAGCGAAAGCTCGACCGAGGAAGTATAGGCCAGGGAAGCATTACCAATGTGAGCAAAACGCTGACAAAGAAAAGCCGCATTTATCGGCCAACTTTTTCAGAGTTCTGCTCCTTTTTCTGAGCTAGCCAATCAATGGCTGATAACAACAACACCCCATCAGCTGGGCCCTCAAGCTTTACGGAGCTGCCAGTCGTGTTGTCTCTAATTATGACGGTCGGAGTGGCCGTAACCCCGGCTTTGATGGCCTCATCGGCCTGTTGGCCGACATGCTGTGCGATCACTTTGTCGGTGGCTGCACAGGACAACAGGGCCTGGTTAGTAACACCAACAACGTTCAGATCCCCTTTGAAACCCTGACCGTTACTACGGGTCCGGTCAAAGATTTGGTCAATGGCTTGCCAGAAGGAAGGCGCGCCACCAAGCACACCCGCACATTCAGCGAGCTTGGCTTCGTGTACTGCTGCCGAACCGTGCACATCCAGTGGCAGGTGATGCCACTGCAGGTTTACATTCTTCTGCTGCTGTATCCAGGTTTTCAACGCAGGTGTGTACGTCTTGCAGTAGGGACACTCTAGGTCCGCGAACTCAGTCACAGTCCAGCGTGCTTCGGAAGGGCCAAACAACCACGGGCCTGTGTTGTGCTGGGCTGGTATCTCACTTCGAGTGAGGGCTAAGCAGGCCATCGATGTGCCTGCCAAAACGCACCCCAGCATCACCCAATATTTGCGTAGGCCTGTCATGCCCGAGCCTCGGCTGGCTTCGATGAAAGAAGCGCTTGTTTACGAAGGGCCTCAAGCAGAGCGTTCTCAGCATTCTCGGGTTGTGGGTGCTGTCGCAGCCAGTTGGCTAACACCGCGTGAAGTTGGGACTCGATGTCACGACGATCCACCGCACGAACCAAAACCTGTTGCAGTTGCTCTATCAAAACGGGGGCACACACCTCAAGGGTTTGAAGGGCGTCTTCACCCGGTTGTTCAAGCAGCTGGGTCAGACTTTCTATCAGATTCTGGGTCAGGGAATTCAATGCTCTCATGCTTGGCGCTCCAAGGCCGTGACTTGTTCGGGGAAAGTAATGATGTGAGGTTCGATACCGCGATAGCGGTCAAGCGTTGCAGCAACTTCAATGGCGGCATCGAGCTCGCTGCAGCCTTTGGCTTGCATGATGTCGAAGCGTTGCTTTTTCTCTTCCGGCTCGGTCATGGCCAGGGCCAGGTACAAACTCGGTGGTACCGCCCGGAATAACATTTCCATGCTTTTTGACAACACGACGCCCTCGGTGAATTTGCCGCTTTCTTTACGCGCTGACAGCATCATCGACTTCTGTGCAGGAGTCAGTTCACGAAACCGCGCGATCTTCTCCACCTCATCAGGTGGCATGTTTAAGCACATCCACCATTCGATCATGTTGAGCAGGGCTGAGGCCTCTGGCGGCACGTCGTCAACGTTCTGGGTGGCCATCCAGAACCAGGCGCCGAGCTTTCGCCACATTTTGGTGATCTTGACGGAGTAGGGGGATAGGAGTGGGACCTTCAACTGGATGTGGCCTTCGTCGGTGAAGCAGATCAGCGGGCGGCCTTTAAACTGGTCACGCTCGGCGATGTTGTTGACGGTGTTGAGCAGGGAAATATAAGCAATGGCCATCTGTGCGCTATAGCCTTCTCGCGCATAGGTGGCCAGGTCAACAATGGTAATGTCCGCTTCAGGCCACGGGGTGCCAGGACGGTTGAACATGTCGCCTTCGGTGCCCATACAGAACATGGACAAGGCTTCCGCCATCTCCAAGAATCGTGTGCTTCGGGCGTCTGGAATACCGGGCTCGAGTCCCATTTCTCGCAGCGCTTCACGGATATCTTCGGGCAGAACGATACGTTGTTCCGTCACGCATTTTTTCGCTGCATTCAGTATGCATTGGCGGATGGCGCTACGGTCGGCACGAGTAAGACGGGCATCCTCTTTTTCTTCACCACCGGTGATCATCAGCCTGGCCGCAATTTCCATCTCACCCAGGATGTCGCGTTGTTCATCCTCGGTCTGGCTAGTCAGGTGTTCGTCCGACGCCTCAAGATCATCAGCTTTGAGAATCTTCACGTTCTGGGTGGGTTCGATGAGCTTCACAGCATCAGCGAACGGCGCGAGGCTGACACCTGATCCAGGGGCAAGACGAACCCGGTTTACTGTCAAACCCAACTTTTTGGCGAAATCACCGAGTAACCCAAAGCTGTTGCCAGCTTCCACAATGAACAGGCGTGGCCGATAGATGGCAATGATTTGGCTAAGGATGTTTGTCGCGCTGGCCGATTTACCTGAACCCGTAGGCCCGAAAATGAACAGATGCGCATTCATCTGCCGGTCCAGCTTGTTCAGCGGGTCGAAGGTTATCGGCGCTCCCCCACGGTTAAACAGGGTAATACCCGGGTGCCCGGTTCCGGTCGACCTACCCCAGACGGGGGCAAGGTTCGCAATGTGTTGGGCGAACATCAGTTGTGCGTACCACTCCAGTGCTTTGCGCGCATTGGGGTCGAAGTTGCCGGGTAGCCATCTAAGGTAGGAGTTCAGCGGTGCCACTTCATCCCGAGGTTCCACCGGCTCCATGCCCGCACCCAGCAATGCGCTGCTGAGTTGCAAACTGCGTTCGTGCAGCTGGGCATCGTCTTTACCCCGCAGGTAAAACGCTACGCTACCTCGGTACAGCTTGTGCTTGCGCCCGAGCAACTGACGGGCGGTGGCGACGTCTTCGCGTGTCAGGATCGAGGCTTGAGTGTCTCCAACTGCCTTGCGTGAAAGCTGTTCCAGATGCCCTTCGAGAATGTCCTGCGGGGTGATCACGAGAGTGATACAGAGAATGGTGTCCTCTGGCATTTTGTCGAACAACGCGTTGAGCGCATCACCGCCCTTTCGGGTTTCACCGGTTAAGTGCCCGGTCTTGGGAGCATCCCTCAAGCGGTCAAGCATCACCACCTGATGAGGAAGGCCGTCGAAATACCACAGACCTTTCTCTATATCTGACAGTGGTTCGCGATAAAACAGGTTTTGCGAGAAGTCAGTGCCGCTGGCGAGCGGCAGCTCGCCCTCTGCAGCAGCAGGTGCTTGCTTGCACACCAATTCGTAGAAGCGGCGAATATCTGCATCGGCAGGGCCAAGATGATCGGGACGTGGATTGAACCAATGAATCAGCCAATGGCGGATGGCGTGGCCATCCATGCGATGGGTTTTAATGCCGGCGTTCGCCAAGCCGCCCACCAAGCGATCACATATGATTTTCAGGTAAGGACCTGGCGCCTGGCCTCGCACATCCGCTTGCGCGCCTTGGGTACGGCGGTAGACAACAACACGGACGCGGCGCTGCTGGCCCCTCCAGGGCAGTTGGCTGACCTTGGTGTCTTCAAACAGCCCGCCTGGTTTGGAGATGGATTCCAGGTGTTGCTTCATCAGCTTCAAATAAAGCTCGGTAAATGCACTGCCTTGTGCGCGTGGTTGAACGTAGTCATGCAGTTGCTGAAGGTAATCGTCCCAGCTGGTTTCGTCCTGGGCATAGAGCTGAACCACCCAGGGTGAGGTTTCAAGCTCGTCGAAGGAGTCCTGGAGGGCGTTTTCCAGGGCGTCGCGGGCCTTGCGTAACCATTCGGGATCCCGACCTTCAGTACCAATCGGTGTCAGCTCAAAAAATGCAGCGCGAGACACCCCGTCTTCCAATAGCATGGCTTTTTCCGCAGGTAGGTAATCCACCCAGGGCAGCAAGTCTACGAAGGAGGGATTGACGTCGTATAGACGGTCAGCATCAGCGGTCGTGGCTGGTTTTTTCTTTGGATTACGCCAATCGCTCGGCGAGGGAATACCCATGGCCGCAAGGCGCTCGTAGTAACGCTCAATCGCGGCCTCAAACGTCTCGGTTGCTGATCCCTGCACGTCGTCAGATACCGGCGCACCTGGTGTTACGCCAGGCTCCACACGCTCTGACGCCCGCCGCGTTTTGAATCGTTCAAAAAAACCCATCAATATGCCTCCGTGCGTTCGCCAGGCATGGCGTATTGCACCCGCTGATACAGGGGAAACACCGTGGTGTAGCCTGGGATCGGTGCTGGGTCTGAACCCGCTAAATGAGGAAAGACGTACATCACCAGGTCGGGATTGGGTAGGCGTTTAAATTGGCTGTAGATCTCGTTTTGTGCGGTACGTGTGAACCTGGTGTTGTCTGTTTCCCTCGTCTCAAGAGGCCGACGAAGATCTTGGCGTGCATCGAGCAATTGGCGGCTGCTCGAGCTGCTTGAGCCGCTGGAACCTTGATCCCAAACGTCCATCATTGTGCGGTCCCCATGGGGGAGTAATTCGTCTTTGTTGGTGGAACATGCCGAGGCGAGTAGGGCGATGGCCAGGTATGCACCTAGTTTTAAGCCATGATTAGTCAAGCGCAGTCGAAACATGACGGGCTCCTGAGCGATAGTTGACCTTGCGGCCATTGAGTTCGTAGTCGATGGTCAGTTGCTGGTCCAGGTGCACAGCTATCTTTGCACCGGGTTGTACATACACCGCTGCGAAGGCTTGCCCGTAGAGTTTGTTGACCCAGCTGGAGACGTCATTGACGCCCTGGCCAATGATTTTGCCCATGGCTTCACTGCCCGAGCCGCCGACAGAACCGATGGTCCCGGACTGAGGGTTTATAAAAGATCCGCTGTTTCCATCTGACTTGATGAGGGAGGCAGCACCCGCGCCGGCGGCGGTAATCAGTACCTGCGAGCCAATGTATTGCGAGGCGTTGCTTTTGCGGTCACCACTGATGCAAGGGATGCCATAAGCATCGCTTATCCAGCCCAGGCCACCCTGAATGGTGGTTTGGTTGCCATTGTTCTGGTTGTTACTATTTTGACTGCTATTCGTTTCTTCTTGAGGTTGTGGCAGCGTGCGCACAGTGCCGTCATTGAAGACGAACGTCAGGCTTTTGATCTGACCGCGTACGCAAGACAGGGTCCAATCGCCGGAAGCCGTTCCGCTGGCCACCGCGCCGGCGACGTCGGGCAGGTCGATGCCGTTGGCTGTGAGATTGTCCGGCCCGATCAATACCTTGAACGGGTAGGGGTCGTTTACAGTGCCGTCGATGGGTACCCGGCCGATCAGCGCGGACATGGCCACCGAACCCATCAATGTCGAGTTCTGCGGCAAGGTGTACACCTTACGCACCTGTTTGCGGGCCTCCTGTGGCGAGATTTCATTCGCAACACTTTGAGCGCCCGTGCGCAGTGCATTTTGACCTCGGTCCACGGACTCGCCAAAAGAGGTCGGGAAGTTGAAACCGCTTGCCGTTTGATTTGACCCTGCAGCGAGGGGTTTGCCGTTGATATCGACCGGCGTTGCGTCCTGCGGCTCTATCCAAACAACGTCCGCGCCAGGCCCGCCTTTGAAGGCTTGACCGTCACCGGGCTGAACGCCGAAGCCGATCGGCAAATCAGACCCAGACTCATTGCCACTGCCTGATTTGTTGCTCAGGGTATTGTATTGCTGCTGCAGCGTGTCCAAGAGGGTTTGGCTCTGTTGTTGC
Source organism: Pseudomonas sp. R2-7-07 (assembly GCF_003852355.1). Taxonomy (NCBI): domain Bacteria; kingdom Pseudomonadati; phylum Pseudomonadota; class Gammaproteobacteria; order Pseudomonadales; family Pseudomonadaceae; genus Pseudomonas; species Pseudomonas sp. R2-7-07. The sequence continues at coordinate 970,861 of NZ_CP027759.1, forward strand.
GCCTCCTGCTTCATCGTTTGCTGAACGTTTTGCAACTTGTTATCGACGTTGAGATCGATGTTCTGCAGGCGTTTTTGCAGCTCGATGTTCTGTTGCTTGAGCTCGTCATTGTTCTTCAAAGCATTGGAGACTTGGTCCTTTAGTTGTCGGCTTTCAACGACAATGGTGCGCAATGTGTCGCCAGGCGTATCACCGTCAACACCCAGCTTCTTCGCCTCATCCGTACTGAGTGCGACTGTTTCTGGTGCATGGATTTGTTGTTCCGCACTGCCGCGGCTGAACAATTTAACCACGACGAAAATTGCTAGGATCGCGAACGGGATGACCAGGAATTTAATCAAAGGATTATTCTTCACGGCGGGCTCCCTTCGGATCGATCTGGCTGATGGCAGCCGGCAACAACGATTCGGCTAGACCGTGGCCACGGGTCACCAGGTAGACCGTCGAGGTATCGCTGGCATCACCCTTGGCGCCAAGGTAGGGATGCTGAAAAGTCGCGGTGACAAAGTCACCCATCAGGTCACGCGGATCCAATGTGAGGTTTTGGGCGCTCGTGTTACGTAGCTTAACCGCCGTGACCCAATACTCGTCTAACCGCCACGACCCCAACGCATAGGCTTCGACCGGCAATGTCGGCATTAGGGTGGTGAGGTCCAAACCGCGCTTCAGATTGATCTGAGCAATCCCCTCCACGGGCTCAACGGTGCGTAGGGGCGCGTAAAGCATCTGTGCGGCATAGCGCGTCATGACCACCGGAAGTGGGGTCTCACGACGCGGTTTCGGCGCGTCCTCATCCTCCTCGGTTTGAGCGCTGGCTTGGGCCGTGGAAGAAGTTGCATGGTTGCTTATAGGTTTGGCGTTGACTTGGCCGTAACGCGGGGCGGGACTGTCCCCGGCTACAATTTTAGCCGGCTCGGGTGCGACCTGATTCGGTTTCCCTACCGTTGCGATGATATCCACGAGCATGATCTCACCTGAGTTCATGTTCTGCAGCTGTAAGCGAGTCGGTTCAATCGGCTCTTTCGCCAACAGGTAGAGGGCTCCACCGGTGCTCTGCACGCGCAGTTTGTCGACGAGGTTACGAGGCAGACCCACCCGTACGTTTTGGTCCACAAAGACAATACGCTCCCGACCCACGATCAAGGGCAGTGCTATAGGGATTCGATCCCAGCGCAGGATTTCGACGGCGTTGGCCAACCCGCAGAAGTGAAGGGCTAAGAGCCCGATGATCATTAGGCGGCGTGTCATCATTTGCCTCCTGCTCTGGTCGTTTCTGCGGAGACTTCGATGCGTTGTGGATTACTGCTATAACAGTCCCAGGCCAGGCCGAACGGGTTTTTTTCGGGATCGACGTCAGATCGGATAATTCGTAATGGATAGCGAGCAAATGCCCGCTTTACGCGCTCCCCGCCGTAGTGCTCGTCAGCGGTGATATCCAGGTTGACGGTCCAGTCATTGATGCTGTGCTGTTCAATATGTTGCTCAGATTTATCGTCGATGCCTCTGCCTGGAATTTCAAATACACCCCGTTCACGTTTGCGCAGTTCCCCGCTATTGCGGCGTAGCTCGAAATCTTTCTGCAAGTAGGCTTTGCAGCTGGGTGTCAGGTAGCTTTCCAAGCGGGTAATGTTGTCCTCGTAGTCGGTTTCACCATCAACGGGCCAACGGTTCATTTGCTGAAAAATGTACAGACCGAAGGCGTATACCGACTCCGGTGGAATATCCCACCACTTACGGGTGCTACCTGAACGTAGATCTGGAGGTACATGAACAGTTAGGTCACGCGGTGCGCTCTGCCAGCCATAAGCCATGTACAGACCCAGGGCAATGAGAAGGCCAATGACCATGCGCAGGCTGTTGATGTGGGCCAGTTGGGCGTCTACTTTTTTACGGTAAGTCATTGAACCTCCGTTCGATGACAGGTCCACGCACCTGTACGAGTAATCAGCAGGGCTTTATTCCAGGTCGGAAAAAACCGCGCGATGTTCAATTGCATCTGGCGGTATAGCCATGTATCAGGTCGACCGCGTTTCCACCGACGCAAGAAACGACTGGCAAGAAACAGCCCTAGAACAGCACAGAGCATGGCGGCGCCGATGATAAGTGCCCAAATCTGGGTCAATATCGCGGCCGGAATACCGATAACCAGCCCTGCGCCGGTACTTAACGCCAAGGTGGCCCACATTTCGTCAGCGGTAAGGCCGCCCATGATGACTGGCTGATTGTTCAATCGCACTGGAAGGAAGATCAGGGTCCCATCGTCTGAGAGTTCTGTCATGGCCACGGCTCTTTAAAGAATATTTGTAGCCTTGGTGACCAGAAAAATGGCGACCCCGAGGATGGCGACGCCAACTGCGGCTGTCGCCCCCAGATCTCCCCATTTCTTCTTGCCAAGTTGAATTTCGTGGTAGGTGCCGAAGGCATGCCAAGCAACGCCACTGAAAATGACGGCGCAGATGATGAGGCCAAGCAAAGAAAAACCGTCAAAGGCGTAGTTCTGCATGGTTTGCATCAGGTTAGAGCCTTCCCCTCGGGTAGGAGGCTGAGACTGCGGAAGTGCCGCCATGGTCAGTTGGGGGAGAGCAAGTAACCCGATCAGCATGCGGCCCGGTTTTAAAAAAGTAGTCATGGTGTAACTCCCATAGGGTCAACTAAGAACAAATGTGGTGAGGATCATGCAAAGCAGTAGGATGCGGACGACTGAGGTCGAGGCAATCGTTCGATCAAGGTTGCCAGTGGCCCATCCTCGGTAGCAGCTCCAGATAGCCCAGGCGCCCCACATAAAGATGATGGCAACAGCGACGCCGACGAAAAACAGGTAGCTCGTCGAGGCAGGGAATCCTCCCGCCGCTTGGAACGCAGCAGCCTGAGCGCCGCTCATGCTCATGGCTTGCGTCCTTCAGTCGTGTATTGGCCTGACAGCTCAACAGGATCACGAGGCTGGGCTCGGGTTGGGGTGAGATAGCCCTCCAACCCATGACGAATTCGGGCGATATCACCTGCTAGGCGCTGGTAATCGAAGAAGTAACGCTTGCCAGGTTCGTCGGCCACTTGTGCGCTACGACGCGCAGTGTCCTCCAAGGCATTTAACTGGCGGATCATCACATCCAGGTTTGCCTGTTCGGAGGCTGAAGCAGCGGCCGCATGAGAGACGGGCAAGCTGCATCCAAAAAGTACGATGAGGCCTGGCAAGGCAAGTCGGCAAGTGAGTGCAGTGAGACGCGGGTACTGGATCACGGCTGGGCTCTAGTCATTCCTGATGCCGTCAGCTTGCCGTGATCAAGCTATGGTCGCCGCAAGAAAACCATATTCAGGGCTGTAAGGATTTCTTCTGGCGGTACCGACTCCATCATTCACAGTGGATAGGGCGTTTGAAGAACAGCAGATACCCGGTGGGCAAGGCGAATCCGTAGGCCCATCCTTGGGCGTTTTGATTGCCAACCTTGATTTCTCCTTTGACCACGGGTTGGACGCTGACCAGCTCCCAGCCTTCGCGGCCTAAATGAGCGAGGCGGTTCTGACGTTCAGAATCTTCCAGGAAACCCTGGGTGTCGGGTTCAGTGGTGGGCTCTTCGGACTTGAACATGAGGAGTTTTTTTGTTCGGACAAGGTACTGAAAAGGAGAGAACTCAGTGTGGTATTCAAATTTCTGACGGTCCATGGCGACGTCCTCAATGTGCAGAGCTTCCAGGGTTTCAATATTGAGCGCGTGCCAGCAATCTGAAATAGTTTGTTGCTAAGCGCGTGATTTCTGAGGTTGGGGTGGAGAGGTCCGAGCATCGACGTAGCGTTGCATGATAGAAAGGACCATTGAATTCAGCGCTAGAATCTTCATTCCTCGCGTCACCGCCACGTACAGCAAATTCAACTCGTCATCTTTGCGACCTTGATCGATATCGGGTGAAAGCGGGTCAGCGCTAAAGTCGTCATACAGGCTGACAAAGTCCCACTCCAGCCCCTTGGCCTTGTGCCCAGTCGTGAGTGTCACGGTGGCGTCTAGCTCGTTATCTACCGAGCGGGAACGCAAGGTTTGGATCCGCTGTGGCAGGTCCGGATAGGCTGCAATAATCTTGATCGATCGCAACATCTCCGTGTCCTGGCTTACCTCGGCTATTTCCACGTACTGTGAAAAGTCCCGGTAATCTCGCAACAGCTTGCGGTTCTGCACTTCCTGATTACGGTTGCGGCTGAACAGGTATAAATCTTCCAGGTCGCGCAGCGAGTAACTGTCGATACCGCCAACCCAGAAAATCTTGGGGTTGCTTGCGACCAGCTGCAGGGCGTTCTCGATGACGCCGGTCACGGTACGATGGATAAACGTGCGATGCGGTAGCTCTTCAGGCAGAGCCCGTTTAACCAGGGTATTGCAACCTAACCCCTGCAGCTTTCGTGTCTCACCTTTGTAAAAAAGAATGATGTTGGCCACGTGCGCGACCGCAGGGCCGAAGCGAAAGCTTTGGGTCAGGTAGTGACGTTCGGCGTCGGCCATCCAGTCGCTGTTGAGCGCGTCTTCGGCACCGCGGAAGCGATAGATCTGCTGATGGGGATCGCCGACTGCCACCTTGCGAATCCGTTGGATTTTTACTATGTCGGCAATAACCGGGTTAACGTCTTGACCTTCATCGAGAAGGATGGCGTTAAATCGTTCGCTCAGGTCCGGCTTGCTTAGCTGATACAGCTTCAGGTACGCGTCATGGGTGATCGACATTCCAGTGTCCTGCAGATCGATCATCCGGTTCCAAATAGTTTTGGCCACGTTTAAAGCACTGTTCAGGAACCGCTCCTGGGCACTGGTGAGCATTCGTTGCCCCTGGAACCTGGGAAAATGCCCACGACCCAACTCGTCGTCGGCGCTGGCCATGAAGTTGTTCAGCGTGCTGAGGACGTCCCGCACGAGCTCCCAGTCCTGGGTGTTGATGGCCCTTGCGATATCCGTCAGGCGCAAGTTGTTAGTCTGCTTGGTGGCGTACTGACTGCCATAGACTGCGTATGCGAGGCCATGCGCCGTCTTACACACCACGTTTCTGCGTGGAAAGCGACCTCTGGCAGCGAGCTCGACGGATTTGTTGTAGCAGAGGTAGAGCATTTTCACCGAGGCGTGTTGTGTGGCGTAGCCCACCAGTGTTGTGGTTTTGCCGGTACCGGCGAAAGCCTGCACCAGCAGCTTGTCAGCCGTGGAATGGATGATGGGCTGCTGTTCTTGAGTCCACTGCATGGGCAGCTCCTAAAGGTATTTCTTGAAGCTTGAGACGGTGATGTAAACGGATACACCCAACAGCACCGCGCAGGGCAACAGAATCAAAAGTGGGCTGATGCTGATGGGGATGGCCAGGTAGACCGTCCAGGGCACGATGGTGAGCGGAATGATCGTCCCCCGGGCTTTGTGATACAGGTAACTTGACTCGCGGCCGGAGCCGAATTTTCGTAGATCACGCCGCACCAGGCCATCGACCAAGCCAGTGAACGCCGCCAGTGCGAACAGTGGAATCGTCAGCGTCAGAATGACCATCCGCACGCAAAAGGTCAGGACTGTGTATAACGCGGCTAAGCCATAGTCCTGGAAATTGATCATCGCCCGACCGAGTTCGTAGCGAAGGTTAAAGGTTCCCGCTTGTTGTGGTGATGTTGAGCGGGCGTACTGTGTCAGTGCATTTATGTTGTCCTGCATACCGGTTTTCACCATCAGCCAGTCATAGACCGTTTGTGCCAGCCAGGTCGCCGTACGCCCCGGCTCTTTGATGACAACGCTGTGCAGCAGATCCTGGGACAGCCAGCCCAGTTCGTGTTGGAACATCTGCTGAGCATGTTTCCAGCCGGCATCTGGCCAGAACGTGTACACGCACAGCCATTCAACGACGATGGCGCCGAGCAAGGAGCCGAACATCACCCCCAAGAAATGAAAAGGGGTGGAGAACAGCATGCCCAGGAAGTTTTTTTGACCTTCCTGTTGTTGCTGGGCTTTTTCCGCGATATCGGCCATGGCTCTGTTCCCTCAGGCCTATGCGGCTTTTCCGTTATTGGCCATCTGGCGGAAGTCGTCTACCAAGTCATCAGGAAGCGACTCACTTAATGCGTGATATCCCGGAGCTTGCCACCAGTCGCTGCTGGTTCCGGATCCTTTACGCATGCCCTCAACCAAGGCCTGAAGATCCTTGGGCATCACTTCATCGGGATCGCTTGCCGGCAACGGCATACGAATCTTCCACAAATTCCCGCCCTCTATCAGGGCAAAGCATTGCCCCTTGGGTAGGGCAACCACATGCGCAGGTTCGATCATCGGTACGCTGACACTTTGGATCTGATCGTGGGTGTTAGAGGTGAAAGCGGTGTTGCCGTTAATAGCGTCATTTGCACTGCTCGCTGGTGTACTGGTAAACACCTGGACCTTTGGCAACTGGTTGGTCAACAGCTCGGCGGTTGCAGTCTCACGTACACGTAACATGAACAGGTTGTTGAAGTTACCGATGACTTGCCCAGCTTTAGCCCGGTTACCGATTTTTGCCTCAATATCGCTCATGGTTTGGGTGTAGGCCGTGACCTGCATGCCGGCACCACCGCCTTTGTTAATCATCGGTATGAATTCATCGCCCATCAATTCGTTGAATTCGTCCGCATGCACGTTAATTGCGACCTTGCCGCCGGTCGCCCTGGGCAAGCCATCATCGATGCCAAACTTATAGATGTGGCCCGCAACTGACACCAGGTCGCTGAACATCGAGTTGCCCACCGCTGCAGCCACCTCTGTATCAGATAAAGCGTCCAGGCCGACATAGACCACTGCCCGTTTGCGGATGATCTGCATCCAGTCAAAGATTGGGCGTGGATCCTCAAGATCCATGTAGTCGGGAGATAGCAGCTCTGCAATCCGGCCTGTGGTCAGTTTTTCCAGCAATGGCAGAAGGCTGGCCACGATCTTGTCGAAATAGGTTTTGTCATAGCGTACAGCTGATCGCAGACCCTCCATCACTGGGTCGGAGATGCGTTGCTGAGTGAGGTACATGTCCAGGGCCACCACGCGTAGCGGTCGGTCCTTCATGGCGAAACTGAGGTTCTTACGATCGATTTTTCCTTCCAGCTCAACGATGGTTTGCCAAGCTTTGGGATCATTTTCAGCAAAGTGCTTCTGCGCATACTCGATGAACAGCGCGTCAATGTTTGTCACATGCTTGAGGATCTGTTCATAGTCCGGCCGACGTCCCAGTGCCACGAGGGCGCGCGCGATGATGTTGACGAAACGCCAGGCGAATTCCCGGAATGCCGCGGAATTGCCTTCCCCCGAAAGTTGGCCGGCAATGCGGGTTGCAACCTCCGAGATCCGACCAAACCGGCCGACGGCGTTGTAGCGCGCGGAGTGATCGGGCCAGCCTAGGTGGAACACGTAGAACTCCTCCAGTCGGTTTGCGCGCTTGCATTCGATGTACATGCGCTTCAGGAGGTCTGCATCGCCTTTAGGATCGAAGACAATTACCACCTCGCGGTCCAGGTTCATTTCTACATTGCGCTGGCTTCGATGAACGGGTTGCACGCGGCGCCCCATATGAACGCGGCGCCGGGGGCTACGGCGGGTACGCCTGATGTCTTGGGTGATAAACAACTCTGCCAGGCGGGTTTTTCCAACACGAGTAGTCCCCAATACAAGGGAGTGTCCAACCCGCTCACCCAGTGGCAGGCTGACATCCGCTTCGTTCGGCTCTATACCGTGTAAGCGCGGTAGCCCCCCGACAGGAGGAAGTGGACGCGCCGGGTTAAATGGCACATCCCATGAGGTAGCCTTTGACAGCAATTTGAGTGGAAAGGGCGCGAACTCCAAACGCTCCTCAATTCTGCGAGCAAAGGTATAGATAGAGGTGGGCTCGACATACTCGGCGTATTTTGGTAGGTAGGTCTCCATCAACCGCTGAGTATGCTTTTGGGTCCAGCGAAAGCCTTTACCGATGAATAGCCGCTCATTGCTGACCGGCATGTCTTTGCTGGTCATGGTGTAGTGGGGTAAGCGCCGAATATTGCGTCGGTAACGCAGCACCACTAACGCCTGTTTCAGGCGGACGAACCCTAGACCCAGAAAGCCTGCACCGGCAACCATGCCGAATAAGGGCGTCAGAGCAACCGCCCATGGCGCGAAAATACAAAGCAATGCCGCAGCGGCACATACGCAAACTGTGTACAGCTCGACGGCAGGGCGTAGTAACGACTCAATGGTGTAGGAGGTCGCCATGGATCACTTCCTATGAGTGAAAGGGGGGCAGTGGCCCCACTGTTTCGAAATGGAAAACGACAGGCCTGCCCGTCTCAGCGATCAGCCCATAGGACTTGGCCAGGCGGTATATGGGGTGGTAGCTGTTGAGGGAGTTGACGTGTCCAGCAATGCGCTCTCGCCAGACCTCCAGTGGCATCGCTGCCTTGCTCAAGTTACACGGCACGCACGCGGGCATCATGTTGCTGATGACGTGGTTCTCTGGCAGCCCCAAAATGATGGCACCGGTGTACTTGCCGTTCACCCTTTCAGGTTCTCGCCATACTGCTTCCTTGTGGTCCGCATGCCACCGGTCACCCAACAGCACACCGCAGTATGCGCAATGGCCTGCGAATTTAGCGTGAAGCTCGCAGCGTTGCTTCTTGGTCAGCTTCATGGGACCTAGCTCCTCCTTTGATGCGTGATGATGAATTGGCCAACTCTTGCCTCGCTTGCTCAACTGCCTCAGGCAGGCGTTCTTTCAGCCGCTGACATAGCTCCACCTCGTCACCAGGTACGCGAGCGATGACGGTGCCGCCATAGAGCTTGGCGACATAGGTGACCTGTTCAAAAAGCAGCTGGCCTGCGCGTGGGTCATCCGGTTGCTTGATGACCAAGGTGATGTGCGTAAGAGAGGCCATACCCTGGTTACTGCTGGATCGTTGTGGCAGTGATCAACAGCGGGTAATGCTGAATTCCCAGGCGCTGTGCCAGATCATTTGATGGTGCCGGGACCAACTGTAGATTTCCTGCCCATCGTTGGATTTCGGCAAACCGCTCGGCGCTGGCCACGTTAACCACTAGGCCAACTGCCTGCAGTTGCTGTAACTGATCGCGGCGCTGAGATAACCACTTTCTGGAGCTTTCATCGTCGCCTACAAGAAACAATGGTTGCAGGCCTGGAGCATTGATTACCCGGCCCTGTACCTGCCCGGGTGTCAGTTGGTCAGAGCGCACTGGAAACGAGCCTTGCCCACGCACACCAATATTCTCTGACTGTGCTGACTGCTCGGTAGGTTCTGGAGCCAGGTCCTGGTAGTAGGGCAGAGCGGAAACACCCCCTCGGTCTTCAACAACAATCAGCGAGGTGGCATGCACCGCTATGGGGGAGGCCAAACACAGCAAAACAGGCAGATGCAGCAATCTATTCATGGATTATTCGCCATCAGGTTGATACCGGTGACCCGGCTGAGGTGTTTGGCAAAAGCTCGTCGGTAGCGGGCAGCGGGTTCACCTCCGGCAGGGCGGTGGTACCGGCCAGCAGCGGTGATCCAATCGCCTCCTTTGGCTTTTTGTTCAGCCAGGATCTGGGCCGTAACCGAGAGGTTTTTGTACGGATCCAGCCCTTCGCAGGGATAGCTATAACGGTGGCCGTTGGCACCGATGTTGGTTTGTCCAAGACCGACGTCGACTCTATTTGGGCCTGCGGTCTGAAGGGCGATCATCAACGCTCTGCAAGCATCGCTGCGTGTCGCAAAGCGATATCCGGCGCCGGCGACATTCAACGTCCAGGGCCAGGGGACGATCTGGCCGCGAAGTCGGGTGCCACTCTCTTGCAGTGCAACGGAGTACAGCACCTCGGACGGAACGCCGGCAGGCAGGGCAATCAACTGATAGGCCGGTGGCGGAACCTCGGCACCGTTAGCAAATGCCGCGGTGAGCAGTAGCCCCCCCGTTAAAGCCGCGCGAATTACAGACGCTGCCATTGTCCATTCACCTCGCGTACCACGGCCGGCAGTTCACCGCCGAGTCCAAGGCCAAGCCATCGACCGGCATCGTGGTTCAGTGTGATCTGTCGGCTTCGCACGCTGGCCGGTTCGACTCCGGCCAAGATGGCCCAGCGGCGAATTATTTCGTCATCACCTTGACTACCAACGAAGTACAGATCAAAGGACTGTTTATGGTTTTGTAAGTCTTTGACGCGGTCAATACATGCGTTGCAACTGTCTTGAACAAAAACGGCTAGTCGTCCAGTGCCTTTCACAGCAGTTACCGCTCCCGAGCCTGGAGCAGATGCAGGGTTGGACGATAGTTGGATGACTTTTTCATTGGGGTAAAGACGTGCGAAGGCTTGGTCATAGGCCCTTTGGTACGCCAGTTCCTTATCGATACGCTGTCGCTCGGCTCGCACCTGCAGCTCTGCATAGCGTCGGCGCTCCTCCTCCGACTTCGCTTCGATGCCAAGTGCTGTCAGAGGATCCAGGCCTGGCGAATAGATTCCGCGAGGACCCTCCATCACAGTTTGAAAGCGGGACCATTCTTGGGGGGTTAATCCCCACTCGCGGGCGATTTCTGTCTGACTGGCTCCTTGAGAAGAGTTGTGAACTTCACTGTTCTGAGTGTTCGAGATCGACGTTGATTGCCCTGAAGCCGCATGACAGCCGTATGCAAACGCGAAGGTGGCCAAGCCTGCAATGAAACCCAAAATGTTCCTGGGCTTCATTGTTTTCGAGGAAGTGGTAGGGGAGTGCATAAAGGAGGTCCTATTGCGCGACGGTTACGGTTTGAGGTGTTCCGGCCACGTCAAAGCGTGCGGATCTTCCGTCCAGCGCGTTGAGTCGCCAGGCGGTGCCCGCCACAGCGTCACCAGGTCGGATAAGGTAAATTTGATTCAACTGCGTGCTGCCAGGCGGTGCTACGGACAAAAAGCGTTCACCGCCGCGATACTCGATACCGACAACGGTAAAAGGGGGTGTTTGCGGTGTGACAGTGGTGGTAGCGGGCGGTGTTGGCCGCTTTGTTTGGCGGGCAACGGGCTTAGGCTTGGGCTTGAGGGGAACAGCAGTGGTTTGTTTGATTCGTGACTGACTGAGTTCTTGAAGACGGCTATCGAGTGTTTCGACGCTGGCTTTGAGGACTACCAATTCACCAGCAGACGCAGCATTTTGAGAGATTTCTTGCGCTGACTCCGTCGCTTGCTTTGCATACGCTTGTGCGGCATCAATTCGATTCGATAAAGCCTGCTGCCCGGCCCGGAAGTCCTCATTGGTCACCAGGTGGTTGCCGGCTACCGTGTCCAGTCGCTCATCGACTTTGCCCAGCCGCGTCAACAACGCATCGAGCGACTCTTTGTCTGCAGTCGCAGCCAAGCTGTTGCTGAGTTGGGAGAGTTGATGATGCTCATAACCCAGAATGCCTGCCAATAATGCAAGGCACAGACTGAGTATCGCTGTGGTTCGAGTAGGGCGTGGTAGGTTCATGGGCGTCCTCGCGCAAAAGCGAATACACCCTCTCAAACCGGTCTCTTAGGTGCATCAGGAAATAGGTTTTCCAGGACGCATGGTTTTTGAAGTGTCGAGTTGGTTGCTGGTAAATTGGGATCGTTATAAAAAAATGGCCACCCGAAGGTGGCCGTCAAACTATGAAGCAATGAGCTGCCTTGCAAGTGTCATTTCAACTGAATCACCATCTTGGTTCAGCGAGTCGAGACCAGAATCTGGCACATCTCCCGACGTGCTTTGAGCCACGGCGATTTTCTTGGCCATCAACTGCAGGCAAGTAATCTGAGAGCTGCCGGCATAGCCAAAAAAAACAACCCGCACCGGCTGCTTTTGCCCAATCCGCCATGACCGTCGAGCTGCCTGTTGCAAGGTGTATACGTTGTACCCCGTCTGCAGGAACGCAATGGTCGGAAAATCGAGCAAATCCAACCCGGTCTTGACCAGCTCCGGGTTAGTGATCAGTACGTCGACACCTCTGTCTACCTGGTCGAGGATCCAATCCTCGCGCCTGGCGGTATCTACTGACGCCCTCAGGACCGCTACTTTCAAACAAGATTGCTCCAGCAGTCGTTTCAGGCGAGAGGTGGTGTCACGAGTGCCGCTGTACACGGTATAAGCCAGAACCTTTCGGCCTTTGGCTTTTTCCGTGAGGCAGAGGTCGAGCAGTGCTTTCTCCTTCGGCATTATTTGTTCATCTGCAAAGACCGAGGGAACGAACGCCAAGGTATCTTTGCTACGAGGGTGCTTAACGATCTCCGGTCGAAAGCAGCAGTCAGGCCATGCCAACAGCACGTTGAGCACTACCCCTAGCAAGGTAGTGTCTCGACGGGCCAGTGCCTGGCGAAGTTCCTGCGTCAGTTTTCCTGCCAGCTGCTGATACACCGACGCTTGTTCTGTAGACATGCTGATGTCGATAAATTCCTCCTGGTACGTCGGCAAGACGTTGCCACCGATATCTTTGAGTTTCAGAAACACGGTGAACGGCAACACAAAGCGGTGAATGCCTTTTGGGCCGAAGCCTGGGGCTTTCACCGTGCGCACCGAGAGTTTTTTTCCCTTGGCTGTTTTGTGTGACACGTTGTCCCGCTCGGTGTAAATGTCCTTCAATACGCCGTGGTCGCGCATGAATGACATCGCGGCCGGAGCCATACTTCCGCGCGCGTTTGGTTTGTAACCGTCCTCGATCATTCGCCGGGTAAGTATTCGGAACAGGAGGTAGAACAGATCATCGGCATAGCCACCCATGAGGGTGCCGGTCAGCAGCACGGTTTTACGTGCTTTCGCTGCCAATACACCCATGGCTTGGCCCTGGGCCGAGCCACTGTTTTTGTATTCATGTCCTTCGTCCACCACCAGCAGGTCGAAATATCCGTCTGGTAGGTAGCGCTTGATGAACTCGGTGGGTTGGTAACCGCCCTCGCCAAAGCCAAACTCAATGTTGGCCATGGCGCGCTCCATGCGTTTGGCTTGGCGGTCGCTGAAGATGAAATTGCCTTGGGCGTCCATCAGGTTGATGAATTCGCTAACGTTGTCGATCAGCATAGAGGCGAGGAAGTCCTCCCCGAAGTCATTCAGCAATCGGTCCGCACGTACTGGACCGATAGTCGGAATCCGACACATCGATTTTAGTATGGTCGCACGACGAGTTCCGTTTTCGGCTTTGCCCGGGCGCATCAGCGTCCAGAGTTGTCCTTGGCAATGAGGGCAGCTCCGACGGCGTTCCTCTCGGTGAAACTCTTCGACAGTGACCCGGTTGCCTTCTAAGTCCTCCAGAAGGCGTCCGCAGTCGGGGCATCCTGCGAAGTTGTATCCGCCGCTGGCACGACGTGGCCAACATACCGTACGCCAGTGATACCCCATGCGCATTCGCACGCGTCCGAGAATGAAGAACTCTTTGCGGCCATCGTAAGGATCCCCCAGTTGGTCACGTAGCTTGATCAGCTTAACCAGCGTATCGGGTCCGTTGAGAACCCACACGCGTGCGTCTGGGATGGTTTCGAGTATCTCCCGTCGCCATTTGTAGACCAGGTGTGGAGGAGAAACAACCAAAGTGCGGCGGTAGCCCGCACTGTGCATGACAGCCGCTACTGCGATGGCCATCATGGTTTTCCCAGTGCCCATTTCTGCATTGATAACGGCAGCCTGCTCGTTCCGGTCTAGCAATAAAGCCGCAACGGCCTGCACTACGTCAGCTTGAGCAGGGAAAGGCTGGCGTTTGAGTTCGCTCATAACCCGTTGATGGGCTTCGTTGAGGTTGCCGGAATAGACCGGTGGGTTAGAGCGGTTGAGGGAGTCCAGTAATTCATCACCGAATTCGTCGATGAACTCAGTCAGGCCGATGGCCAAGGGCGATACAGAGACTTTGGATAGGTCGTTCATGAGTGTTTCTCCAATAGGAACGAAACAGGGCATGCACGACACCCCGACGGGTATGGTGAATACCCTGCGGGTTGGTTAACGGATGGCCAAGTGGCGTGGTGGGTCAGTAGTCCGATGGCAGCAACACGGTTGTTGAACTGCGGTCAGCTTCGGTGATGATCCAGAGCCGGGTCTCATCGCCGGCGCATATGTCATAACAGGAGAACAATCGATCCCCGGAGGTCAGAGCCTGTTGGTTACTGCTCCAGTCTTCATTGGGCAGTTCCCCCCAGTCACCGGAGAAATGCCGTCGCAAGTAAGTGCTTGGATCGAGTTGTCCATGCTCCACCAGGTGGTGCACTGACTGGGTCAGCACTAAGCGGCCAGGTTCAAATGTCACTCGTGGTGGTGGGGTCAGTGTTGGTTGTGTCAGCGCCTCATCAGGTTCATGCGGCGTATCCGCCGATGAACTGATGGTGATCACGCGGCCTTCGTTGGCAGAGCCTGGCGTCATGTCCCATGCCCGAATGATGGGCACAAAACGATCAGTCAGGATCCTTACCTCGGACACGTTGCCGTCCTGATCCTCGGTGAACTCGGTCTTGCGGACCTTATCTTTGTAGGTATCGCCTTTGAGCACCAATACTCGGCCGGTTTTGGATTTCACTACGCCGGAAATTGCACCGGCAGCCAATGCCAACGCCAAGTGCCAGCGCGACAGCTCCCTCACGGGAGGTCGTGGCTGAGCGCCGCTTTGACCAAAGTGCAGTGTGAAGTCAGGCCACATGCCACGAAGTCTTTTGATTTCTTCGCTGAGCTGTTCAGGTTCAAGGCTGATACGGTAGAAGTGTTCCAGCTCGTTGGATGCCGGGAGAACCCTGTAGGGCTCCCATGGCCAACTGGTTGGTAACGCTTCCGCGCTCAATGTGCCGGCACCGATCGCCTGAAGGCGTGCGCGTACGTTTTTGACCTCTTGCGCTCGAGCGAGGTCCTGCCGGCGGATTCGTATACCGAAGATCACTACCTGTTTAAAGGTTGGATCAGCGGCTTTGTAGATCCGCAGTTCAGTAAAGTGATTGCATAGCCAACCACACAGCTCATCGTCCAGCACGTAGTGCGGAACAATCAGCACCAAGACTCCCCCGTACTGCAGCAGTGGTAGCGTCCGTTGATAGAACAACTTCTCCAGGCGCCGACGGCCGTTACCTTGGTACTGAGATGCACCTGCATGGTCAGCGACCAGGTCACCGTAGGGCGGGTTGAGCCAGAGCAAGCCGAAGGCCTGGCGGCTGATCATGGTGTCCATCAAGTCGCTGTGCAGCACGCAATCCAGCAGTGTCTTGCTGTGTTTGGCACGCTCCTGGTCATACTCGACTGCATAGGTCTCAACGCGGTCACGCCCGAGTGCATGAGCAGCTTCAGCTAAGGCAACGCCTTCACCTGCACAGGGATCGAAGATCCGCATCTTCCCGCTTGGGGATGGTGCCAACGCTTGTAGGGTGAGTTCCAGCGTCGTTTCGTCAGTGGGGTAGTAGCCATTGCGAGCGAAGTTGCGCGCCAATCGTGGGAACATCAAAGCCATGTTGAGGCTCCTGGGTCAATGCTCAAACTGAGCGTGGGTTGAGAGCTGCCCCTGGCGAATGAGCTCGCCTAGGGCTGTTTCGAGAACGTCGAGTTGCAACGACAAACGCCATGCCGCAACAGCACCGGACGTTCCAGGTAACAGCTGCAGCATGTCGTGTTGGGTGAGCAACCCCATTACCTGCTCCTGCCAATGAGGCAGTAGCGGTAATGGACAGGTGTCCTGTATCAACGGCCAAAGCCGTTGATGAGGTGACTGCCCGTTCTCAAGAAGGGCGTAGGCGAAGTGGTTGGCCCGATCCGGCTGTACGCAGCGTCGGTCAAACAACCAGAGGTGAATCAAGCTGCCGAATAACGTACCGCGCATTTGTCGCGTGGTGCGCTTCTCCAACAGATCGATGTTGGGGAAAACAGGAAGACTTTGGCCATCTACAACGATGTGAAACTGGCTTAGACCATCTTCTGTCGTGCCGAGGGTCAGCCTGGCCAGGAACTCCTGCAGCGCCGTGTCTCGACCCCATGCAGAGAGGAACACCAGGTTGCGTTGTTCGTCACACGCGCAAGCGTCGACGAAAAGATCATTGCACTCCTCGATTGGGAAGAGCGGGGTAGGGCTGGGCATGGGAACCTCCATAATGGAGGGGGAACCCGCCCGGAGGGGCGGTGAGCCCCTCGGGGGTGTTAGCAGTAAGTGTTATTGCTTGGGAAACAGCAGGTTGTCCGATTTGAACGTTTTATCGTTCGGGTCAAACGAGACCGTCTCGTCTTGAAATAGAGGGCTGTGCCCAGTGAGAAAAATTTGCCCCAGGTATTTGGGGCGAAGGGCAACGGCGGCATCGGCTTGTTCTGCCGTCATTTCGAGCTCCTCTACGAAGAAGTCCCAAAGCTCCTCATTCGTCGACACCTCGTTATTGGCGAGCTGATCTTCGATGTTTTCAAGGATTTCTTGGGTCAGGTTATTGAAGATTGGATTCATGTGCTGCTCCTGCTGAGTCGAGGAGCGCCCAGGAGGGAGCCCCTCATGGGTTATGCCGATTGGCTTGGCGTATCGCGGGCTTCGTCAGGTATTGGAGATATTCCATACCTGCAGTTTGAAGTTGTGTACATAGCCGAGCTCAGAGAGCCGACTGCACTGTTGGCGTAGTTGCTGACGATCAACAGTTGTGTCCAGCCTGACTGTATCGCTTAGAGGCCAGATTGTGCCGAACAACTCGGCATCTGCCTCGAGGTCGTTGGTTCCGCCGGTCGGGGTCATCCCAAACGGGGCTTCCTCTTTTGATACCTGTTTATTGGAGGCCGGTACTGCGGGCGGATTATTCCGCTGCACTGGCTTGGAGAGGTTGGAGGAAGACTCTTCATCCATAGGGTCAGGCTCGTTTGGCGAGAGCCTGGCGGCGTCTTCTGGTGTCAGATTGTCCACGTCGTCGAGGCTCATGCTTTCCAGCTTTGCACGGATCTCAACGACCAGGCGACCTGCTGTGGAGTAATACGAAGGACGGATCTCCGTTATCAGAAAGTCGCCTCGGTATTTTCCTTCATCGTACTGATCAAGGAGTGCGTCTTTGATCACGAACTCACCGATAGAGGTCGAGAGCCGTCCGACGTTGAATTCGCCATTGCGGCCACTGATGGTACGGATGGCCAGTTGGCCGGGGATGTTGATCATGGGCAGCTCCACACTGCTACGAATGAAAAAAGCCCGACAGATGTCGGGCTTTGGGTATTGCTGTGAATGTCGAAGGATTATGGGCAAGAAGTATGAGTTTCTTCCTTGAGTGAGATGTACAGATAGAAAACGCCTGGCGGTGATTCTATGCGGTCAAGTTTTAGGTCCAGCCAGACTCGATCGGTGTTATTGCCGGCAGGCAATAAACGATAGAGGCCGAAATGGATCTGTGTGCTGTCAGGTTGCAAATGCAGTTCTCGATAGGCCTCCAGGACAACATCGCCCAGTCGCTCACTGACAACACTTGCATCCTGTGGGTTTTCAATATGCACCGCTTCCTGCCAGGCCCGGGGTGTTAAAACGACCGGGAGCTTGAGCAGGTCAGACGACACGAGGTTAGTGGTGGTTTGCATGTTTATCTCCAGGTGCGAAAACCACCTGGCCCGTTCGGGAGATGGTTTCCCGTTGGGTGGTTATGCTGTTGTAGAGTCAGTGTGAGAGTCAGCTAATGCCAGTTGGCGATTTAGTAATACTCGGGGTGGTTGATCTCATCTTCCAACTCCCAACGAGCTCTTCGATATTCCTTGAGAAGTCCGTACTCCGATAACAGTGGGCTGTTTTTGGGAGTGAATTCATCTCGATGGTCCATCTTTGCCAATGAGATAACGCCATCCAGAACTTCTAACCAAAGGTCAGAAGTAAGGGTGTAGCGCGGGTCGTCATCGGGATCGAGCGCCGGGTTGCTCGGAAGTAGTTTATCCAGCTCGCTGTAAACACTAGCTTGAGCAGCTAAAAGACCAATTTCGGTCAGCAGCGGCAGTCGTTGAGGATTCATCATCATGGTTTATCTCCAGAGTTCGGAAATCACCAATCCCGAAGGGAGGCGTTCCCTTCGGTACGAATATTGAAAGGCGCCCAGGGGGCGCCATGATTTCAATCATGCAGATTGACGTTGTTCAGGTTCTGGTTGTCCATGGGCGTCATCCGAATCATCTCCAGCAGCACCATCCTGGGCAGGAAGGGGCTCAGCAGAGTCTTTCGGTTTGGCTTCATAGACAGTTACCCCATCCACCTTGATCCAGCCGATAAACAACAGGCGTCCCTTGAGGCTTGCTCCAGGTTGACCTTTTTTATCGCCTTTTTCGTAGGTAAATGCGTCGGTCCAGATATCACCGATTCGGAAGCTCACAAGGACCTTCTTTCCGGCTTCAACGGCTGCTTGGCTGCGACGAATCAGCTTTTCAGCTTCAGCGCCGACCACGTTGCAGTCGATATAGGAATACTCGGCATCATCCATCGAGCCGCGCAGTGCCGCAACGGTAACTGCCATGAATGGCTTACCTTTGCCGCGAGGTTTCACTTCACGGATACGGTTGAGATAACCGATACCAGTGGTGTGAAGGTCGAAGAATTTTGCTTCGTTGGATTGATTAGTGCTCATGGTGATTCTCCAGTTTCGAAATAACAGAAAGCGGAGAAACACTTCGCCCTAGGGGGGAAAAGTATTCCCCGCGAGGGTGGGTGGAGTTTAAGGTTGTTTAATGCATCAGCTTCATTGCAGCAATCATTACACCGACAGCTGCAGACAACATGACGCCCATGCGAATGGTGAGCTTGACTTCAAGCTGTGAAATCTCAGATTTGAACTCTGCAGCAAGAGCAGTTAAATCTGCCTTGGTAGCCAAACGTGAAAGCATGTCGGTCTCCAAAGCTTCAATAACAGCATTTGCCTTCTGTTCCGGGACGTTAATAGAAATCAACGCCTGGTAGAGAGCCAGTTCAGTTTTCATCAGACCTCCAAAAGTGAGAGGCCTGCCCTGACGGGTAGGCCCGTCATGGGTGGGAAAGGTGCTTCCATCGACTAAGTCGACTGATCGCGCTACCGGAAGCTATGGCGATCTTGGGAATGGATCAATGCGGAAAACCGCATCGTAGTCTTGCGGATCCAGACTACTTGGGCATGTTGCTGACAACGTCAGCGATACATGTGTAGATCATGGAAATACGATTGTCGCTTGTCAAGCCCCTACTGTGAATACTCTAAGGAAACCTTCCCGTTGGGAAGGCTCCCTACAGAGGCGAAGGGCGCAGACTTAGCAAGTTGCTGGCGCCAACGAGCGTGCAGCTGGCTTCTTACGCGATTTCCGAGCAGGCTTTTCGACCACTCGAGTGTTAGCCGCGTACCAAAGGTTCAGGTCGACACCTTTGCGAGTTATTGCCGGTACATGATCCATCTCACGTACGAGACGCTCAGGTACGCAAGGCGGTGGAAGCAACGGAGCTGCTTTGGTATGGATAGCTATGGGTGCAGCGCTGGTTTTCTTCACCGCACGCAGAAACTGACGCGTGATGGTGCCAACCGCGAAACCGAAGCCATAAGCAAGTTTGGACATGGTGATTCTCCTGCAGGTTGAATGCGGAGAACCCACTGACCCTGTCGGGGAAGTGATTCCCCGCGAGGTGAGTTGCATAAGGTGCTTCTATCGACGATTGTCGACCGACCGCGCTACCAGAAGCTCAGCGGCCTTGGGCGGATCTGACACGAAAATCGTGTCGCAGTCTTCAAGATCCTGACTGCCTGGGCATGATGCTGACGACGTCAGCAAAGCACGTTCATATCATCGAAGGGGAGAGGGTGATGTGTCAAGCGGGGAGGGAAATTTCGGGGAGGGCGAAGCAGGTTCATGTCGACAGGAGAAGCTACCGAGAGTAGCTGGGTCAACAGTCACTCTCGGATGTAGTAAGAAGCGTCTTTCAGAAAAAAATACCACCTGTGTGGGATGAAGGCGTTATCGATCCCTGGGCTGTGATCTGAACGTCTCACTTCCTACACCTGGCCGATTATCGTGGCTGAGGCCAGCAAACATAAGGCACGCATCCGCGCACAAAGGGAGCCCTGCGTTTCGCCGGCGGGCCACCGGCAAGGAAAAGCAGCTACCAATAGGTAGCCTGATCATCCTTTGCAAGATGATCAGGCTACCTATTGTGTAAGCTTTAAAAAGTGTGGGCCACAACACCAGTGTGGCCCTAAGACTACGGTGCTTCGAACCTCAACAGAGCCCTATGTGCCTTTGAACTCGCAATTCACGAGTTAGACGGCTGCGTGTCTGGCTTGAACAGGGAGACACAGGGAGAGCTCTGAACCAGGTCCGCACGCCCTTCCCGGAGCTATGCGTGCTTTGGGGTTGGTGATAAGGCAAGCCGTATCACCGGGCGCTACTGATGACCGCCAGTAGCCAACGGGGTGGAAACGTTGTTGCGAGCATTATGTTGATAGGCCGGAGCTTATGCAACCCAGTGCCTTTCAAAGTCGCTCTACTCCAGACTAATTGATGGCGACAATCGCACCCTCGGGCACGGGGGGAGGAATCGCTATAGCAGTCGTCCCAGATATCTGTGAAATCAGCATCCCTGAACGCTTTACACCAACTGTAGTTGTCTTTGTCAGATCTACCAGCACCGAGGCCAAGCCTGACGGTGCAACCCCATCAAAATAGGTATAAGCCGTTCCGGCTGTGATGTAAGAACCTATGCCCATAGGTTTGACAAACCACCCAGGTAAGTTGAGCGCAGAATCGTTCGGTATTCCACTGAAGCCCGGGTTGGACTGAGCAAATTCGGTTGCTGCAGATCGGTACACCAGAAAGCCGCGACCCAGCGAGTCGAGGGTCGCGTAGTCGGATATACGTTGGTCCTGATGTTGGTTCTCCATGAATATACTGGAGGCAATGAGCACCACCATCAAAACGAGCCATTGCATTGTCATGACATGAGCTCCATCTGCAGAACGGTGGTTGTTACCACCTACGTGCCTCTAACAAAACTATTTCGAAAGGGCAATCAATGTTAAGCAAATTCCCGCGAGGCCAAGCGCAATCACAGTCCACTTAGCGGCGCGCTTGATGCTCATTGATTTAGGTTTTGGGTTGATTAATTCCATAGTGGTGATCTTCTTTACTAAATAACGACCAGAGGGTGTTGGGTGTAATCTGTATGTGAAATCACCGACCTCGAATACTTCTTTTCCTTCTAGCGCGCGACGCCATAGCACAGTTGAGCATATCCTGCTTCGGGTGCTTAGCCAGGTCTGTAATTCTCCAGCACTATACTCAACGTCATTCTCAAGCGTCTGCACTGCAATAATCCCCATAAACATACAAAAATAGCGTTTCTTAATTTTTTAAGCGGCTGCTTTATTTGAAGCAGCTCCAATAGAAAAGACCTGGCCAGGAAAGTCGAGAAGTGGAGAGAAACCACCCACTGGCATTTCTGAAGATGTAGCCTGTCTCGCTATCTCCGATGCCAAAAGCGCCAGTTAAAGAGCATGATTTCCATGTGGTGTCGCCAAGGGAGCAGGTCACACTGCCTCTGGCAGGCGCCTGGCAGGTGCCCTGGATCAGCTGGAATTCCCACCCCCCTGGTCTTTTCCATAAGCCTTGTTCGCAGGACAACGTTATTCCCGCGGCGCTTTTTGCAAGAAGGGTTCGGTCACTACACTGTTGCCCCTCGGTAGCTATGCCTCCCAGGGACAAATATTCATTTGTCTGAATGCGATCATAGGCCGTTATCTTGCCAGTCGAGGTTATCTTTCCACCCCATAGTTCACCACCGGTTGAAAAGTTTTTGTCGTTATAAACTTGGACCCAGTTGGGGCTGTTTTGATAAAACCCGCCTCCCCATTTTTCGCTGTACCAGCCTGTGTCACCACGTGTTCTGAACCAACCACCTGTGCTGGTATCACCGGTAATGGTTGCAGTAGCGGCATTTACATTGGCTGTGGCGATGACGTTTCGAGCTGTAATGTCGGCATTAGCTGTTATGTTGCCTGAGGCTGTGATATTTCCTGCGTTGTTAATATTGTGGTTACCCATCGTGATATCAGTATTCATCGTGTTGAATTCTGGATGGTTTGGCACTGCGTTTCGATATAGATAGTCATTAGCCAACGCACCATCCATAAGGAAAAGTGCGCTAGCTGTATGTCCTGGGCCAGGAGCTATAGCATAGTTACTTAGTGCTACCTGCCATCCACCCCGCACGCCCTGGACGATGTTCGGGTTGGCTGAAGAGATGAAGCCACCAGGTCCTCCGAGATTTTCAGCGATGGTTCGGATACCCATTTCAGGAATCGTCTGCCCACCACTAGTAACCACAATCACTTCCAGTTGATTAGGGTTGGGTTTCCGGGCGAGGCCGAGAATGGTCTGCCCAAAGGCGTTCGTGGGGCTAAAACCTGCAGGAAGGTAGTTGGTGTTGACGAGCATCGGAACGGTTATTTGCACCGGTACGGTTGCTGCTGCGTTGGCCAGCACCACGCTGTAGTTATCCTTCAGATATTTGGCCAATGCCTCTGAAATGGTTCTCTGTTGATCAGCAGCAATTCGATAGTCCTGAGAGTCCATCTGCTTGATTTGCCATGCGATCGCCAAAGTGACGACAACGGAGAAAACGGCCAATCCGATCGCCATGTCCAAGCTCAAGAAGCCCCGCTGCTTGTTCCTACTGGTCATTCCAGAGACTCCTTGATGATTGGTGAGCGATGTCGTGATCGAGCATCGTGATCTTTCCTGCATGGACTTTCTCTCGGATGCCCGGTCCGTCATCGCCCGTGAAAAGCAGGCTCTGCAGGGTTAATCGACGACTCCCTTCGTTGCCGCTTGATAAGGACTGGTGAAGAACGGCCACTAACCCCTTGGAGAGCAGCTCTCGGGCGTTATTGAGTAACGGCTGAGCCAGGGCTGATATACGCTCAATGCCTTGAGTAACGCTGCCCGCATGACCTGTGCTGATGATGAGATGGCCATTGATCGAGGCTTGAATTACTTGTGCTGCTGTCGAGCTGTCGCGAATTTCTCCCACGAACAGGAAATCCGCTCTTGTGCGCAGCGCTAGAATCAACGCTTCCTCGTATCCCCCCATCCGGCGAGAGACCGGAACTTGAATGCAGCGCCCACTACCATGCCGACCATTCAAAAACGGTTCTGGAGGATCCTCGACAGCCACACAAATGCCTCCCCAGGCCTCAAGGCGAGCTTTCACCAGTGATGCAGCACTGGAGGTTTTCCCTGTGCCCATTTCCCCACAAATGAATATCAGGCCGCGAACCGTGTCGCTCATCAACGCGTCCTGCAGATAGTCGGGCAGACCCAGCATGTCCAATGGACGGATCTGGACTGAGGATTTGCTTACGACAAACACAGGCTTGCCATTCAAATCCAGCAACTGGGTTACACGAAGGACGACGCCATCTTCAATTAGGGCGAACTCTGGATCCTGGGTTGCCTTGTGCTTTTCCTCGCACTGCGCCCGTAAGCGCTCAAGGTCTGACCGCCATTCGGCGGGCGCTTCAACCCTTCGTGCCTGCCCAGGGAGACCTTTGGCGTCGGCAAATCCATCGCCGAGGTACAGGTCGACGAATTCAGCATCAGAGATCACGCTCACACTGAGTTCCTTAGTACGAAGTCCAAGCGATGGTATTGGCGTCCGAGGAGCAGCTGGTCGCAGCTGCCACCGCAGTGATTTCGCCGGCAATTGCAGTGCCGCCATTGATCGCCGTTGTTGTCTGTTTGTCCTTGGCCATGTTCGAGGCAAGGGTGATGCAGGCATTTTTCGGAAGGTTGGATTCTGTGATGGTGAAGGTCATGCCGTTGCTCATCACGGTCACTGCGCCGTTCCAGCGGTTGGACAGGGCATTACCGTTGATGCTCATGCCGCCAGTTGCCTCGAGGTTGATCAAAGAAGGCGCCAAGTTGGTGCCTGCCGTGGCGTAACCCGTGGTGCTTTTCAGTCGTTTGGTATTGCTCAGCAACGTGCCGAGATTGCTCTGTTCAATGGTGACGTCCGAGCTGCCGAACGTTCTGTAGCCCATGAACACGATGAAACCAAGTGCCACCGCGATCAGCATCAACCAGAACATCCCGTCCAGGGAGAGAAATCCGCGTTGGTTGTTTGGAGTGTTTGTTGGCATTTCCAGTACCTCATTTAGGTTTGATTTAAAGCGTTGCAGTCACATTGCCGGCCAACTGGAAGATCCCGATCACTACCAGAATCATCATGACCCCCATGGCCATGGAGGACATGCCGATAAGAGATTTGGCGATGGCTTCGACGCGCTGAAGCGTTTGCTCCAGCCACCGGTTTGAAAACCGTTCCATCGACTCGGCGAAGCCTTTGCGGGTGGCGAGCACTTCCAGAAAATGCATCGCCATGGGGTCTGGGAATTGATGACCCGCAAGCTTCAATGCAGTACCGAAGTTTTTGCCGGCGCTCACTCCGTAATGAATGGCGCTCAGGCGCTCTTTCAACCACGGGGAGGCATTGCGTTGAAGGGAGGTCAACGCATCGAGTTGGTTGATGCCGGAGCGCAGCATCACAGCCATGTTGAGCAGAAAGATCGAACCGTGGAGTGCCTTGTAGACTGACCAAGGCGGGAGCCTCTCAGCACGGACTCGCAGGATCTGGAGCAGCTTGTTCAACTGCAGCTTCCACGAAGGGCTGGCGGCCGTAATCTGAAGTCCGCAAAAGACGGGTAGAGTGACGATCGATATGAGGATGAAGACGATCACAGTTATCAGCGTTACAAGTCCGTAGTGGGTCACGAAATTCGATAGGGCGTAGAGGAAGGCCGGCACACCGGTCCACGCCTCGGGGTTGGAGCGTCGTGTCATGGAGGGCACCATCCACACTGCAATCACATACAGCAACGCCGCCATAACGCTCCACACCACGGAGGGGAAAACTGTGGCTGATGCCACGAGTTTGCTAATTCGCTGACGTACTTCGATGATCCTCACGCAGTCCCGAAATGCCTGCACCAGGTTGCCGGTGTCTTCCCCGGAAGCGATCAGAGAGTTCTCGTCATAGGGAACCCAGCCTTCGCAGGAAATGCTCAGGGATTTCCCGCCTTTCACCGATTGCGCGATATCCCTGCATGCAAGGGATACCGGATGTAGCTTCTGGCCGTTATCGCTGAACGCTCTTGCCACCGTATGCAGCGCGTCCTCAAGCGACACACCGTCCTCAAGGATGCCCATCAGGCTCTCGTAGAACTGGATTCTTTCGTTTTTGCCGAACTGCTTGGCATAGAAGGTCTCTGCCCAACGATTCAGCATCGCTCTGACGTCACTCAGCATGAGTGAGCTCCAGGATCTGCCGGTCAAAGTCCAAAGGCCCCACCGTCATTTCGGCGTGGCGGGGGTCTACTAAGCCTTGTTTCAGTTTGATGATCGTGTGTGCGGTTTTGGTAATACCGCCCATTTCCTTGACCCAGTGGCGACGTGCCGCACTTGCACCCTGCCCATTGAAAACGCGCATGAACTCAAGGTCGGTGAGCAGAGTTTCCGCAACCACTGTGCGACCGGTGATGCCCAAGCCCTTGCAGTGCGGGCATCCAGATCCTTTGAGGTAGGTCTCATCAATCGCTTCCAGATCGCGCAAGCGCTGCACCAGCGCGCTGTTTAGCTGCCCGAGATGCTCGCGTGCGGGTACGCGGCAGTGGGAACACAGCACAGGCAAGAGGGATTGGTTGACCACGCTTGTCATCAATGCAGGATCAGTAACCAGGTGTCGGTCTACACCCATGTCGATCAGTCGCTGAAGAGCTGCTACAGCGTTGTTGGTGTGCAATGTCGTCAGCACCAGGTGACCAGTCATACCGCCGCGGAAAGCCGCTTGTGCTGATGCAAGGTCCCGGATCTCCCCATACATGAGAATGTCAGGGTCGAGCCGCATGGAATTGGTAATACCGTCATTCCAGGTTTCACCGGCGCCCAGCGGTGACTGATTGGCGAGGAGTGGATATTCAGGTGGATCTTCCATCGTCAGAATGTGTTTTGTTCCACCGCACTCTTCATGCAAGAGGTTCAGGTTTACCTGCAGCGACTTCGATTTACCTGAACCGGTGGGACCAGTGATCAGGTTCACCCCATAAGGCAAGCTGCGGATGCGGCTGAATGCATCAATTTGCTGCGTCAGAAAACCGAGATCACTAAGCGTCATTTTGGTTTTGTCGTCATACAGCAGACGCAAAACCATTAGGGGGCCATCTACGAGCGGCCGAGTGGCGACTCGGGCACCGAACAAACCGAGCTGGTCGACATAGGCGCGTTTCACCCTGGCGTCCTGGCTCACCTGCGGCTGGTAGTGATCTTTCGCGACATCGCACATGCTGTTGTAGAGGGATGAGCAGAGCTCCATGCCCACCTGACTCTGATGCTGCTCTGCCTCCCACAAGAGCCCGTGGATGCGAAAGAAGATTCGAGTGATATCGTGACCTACGACAAAGTGGACGTCGCTTGCATTGCGCCGGTGGGCTTCTCCTAAAAGCTGCACCACCTGGGCTTGGCGCTTCGTCTCAGTCGCCGACAGCGCTTTACCGTTTGCATCATCATTTGCGCGGTAGAGTGCCTTGATCGTGCTCATTGAGCAGACCTTGACCTCAAAGTGGTGATTTTCGTGTTCCAGCTGGTCCTCGAATGCCATGACATAGGCATCCGTTTGGTGTTGGGCAGACACATACAAAATCCCGTCGCTGGTCAGCGCACACAGTTGACGCAGCTCGGGTTTCAGCTCAAACGGTCCACCAGGGGCCGTCAGCAGTGTTTGGTGCGACGTCAGTAGGACTGCAGCAGACTCATCACTGTCAGGCTCTATGACATCTGGTTTTTCAGTCAGGATCGTCATCGAACTTCTCTATCAACGTTGGCCAGGGATCAGACCAGGCGGCATAGGTGCTGATGGGGTAATGCCGGGGGCTGGACTGTTGACGTTGCTCAAGCTGACCGGGGGCATACTGGAGAAGCCGAGGGGGTAGCGCTTACCATCACGTTCGAGGGTCACGTTTTCGACGGAGAGGATGGCCACGCGGTAGCCACCGGGTAATTCCCGAGATGAGGCATCAGCATCTACTTCAAATCCACTGCTGTAGAGCAGGGTTGCACGGAGCCGTTTTGCTGAGCCGAATACCGCCTTCACGACAGGCAAATCAAACTGTGTGTCACTGCTGTGGCCCGAGGCTGCAGCCGGCTGTGTGAGGTTTCCTTGAGAAAAAAACACAGTTGACGGCTGCGTCGTCGCACTTTGGTCTTCACCCTTGATCGATCTTTCGGCCTTGGCCTTCTCGGCTTTGGCATTCAACAAGATCGTCTGGCTTTGAATCTGGGCAAGCTCGCCGACGTTCACCCCAGATAGGGTGTTTTCATCTGCCCAACTCGATGGTGCCCCTAACGCAAGGATGGAGCACAAAACGCACAGCGCTTTATTTCGCATAAAGGTCACCTATTACTGACCAGACAAGGTGGCCGGTCTCATATTTGGTTGTGATTTCACGCAGCCGTAAGCCCTGACTGGGTGCGCCGGACAATGAGTCCAGCGGGGTAATGCCAGTGGCATAGCTCAGTTCGAATTGCTTCCATTGAGGCGGTGGCGGCGGCGGTGGAGCAGGTTGGCCCGGTATCGCTGGTTGAATGGGTACAACGACCGGCACTTCTTTCAGCACTGGGGTTTGAGTGAAGCTATGCAGCCAAGACGACAGGTTCGCCAATATCACGATGGCTTCGTTTAGAGACTCATCACCGGCTGCGGGTAGCGAGATGTCGAATTTCAACGTGGCCGAGTTGCCCTCATCAAAGAAGGCCGGCCGATCAGAAAAGTGACCCTGAGTCGCCTGTATCAGTTTGTCGGCCGTGCTATTGCCCGAGCGCTTATAAGAGGACAAGACCTGTGCGCCGTCGCAGACGGCACTCGTGAACTGCCATCCCTGAATGGACAGAGGCAACTGATAGATTACGTTGCTGCAACCTTCCAAGAAATCTGCCACAGATGGACGTTTGGCCCAGGGGTGTTCAAGCGCTTGGGGGGCTGCTCCATACCGGATTCTTTTTGCAGCCTGGCCAACTCTGCCAGGCGTTGCTGTTCAGCTTGGAACGCCGCCTCTTTGGCTATCCGATCCTGATGGCTCTGCCACTGAGTCCATCCAATGATGCCGGCAGCGATCAGCACGCCAAGAACTGCCAGCTGCACAAGTTCGGGTTTGGATAGCCCAAAGACGAGTGGCCGTAGCCGGTACTCGCGTTTTAGATGCGACGGCTGAAGTAGCTCTTCCACGTCCAGTGGTTGACCACCCATATCGAACTCTGGGGGCAGGTACTCGTTGTCGAAATTGATGCCACGACTGCGTTGTTGCGCGACTCGGCGGCGAACCTCAGCACCTGTGCCGATCATGTCGCAGCCAGAGATCACGCCACCTTGATACACAGCAACGAGGGCATACTGATCAATTTCGCTTTCAGTTTTCCAGGCCGCGATCCATGAGTCCCCCAGCTGTCCAGCCAGGGTGGCCGCGAGCGAGTACATCCCTTTTGTGACCTCCTCGCTGCGCGCTACAAAACCTGCCTGAATAATGGCTGGTGTTCTTCTAATGGCGACAATGTCGAGGTGGTGCTCACGACCGTACTGGCGCGCTTCCTTCATGTGACCGGTGACACTGCCCAGCGGATGCCAGCGCAGACCGGTGACAAATGATTTTCCTCGATACTGGAGTACCTGGACCCGAGCAGAGCGTCCATTTTTTGAGGTTTCCGCAACCATGGCTTACCCCTTGAAACCTGTGCAATGCAGCAGTGGGGTAGGGCAAGAGCCCCAAGGCTCGTTGGCAGCAGGTGAAATCACCGCGCTGGGACTGCCTGTGTCGCTATCAACAACAGGAGTAATCAGCACTACGAGCACGCTGTGCCCTGTGGTGCGGACACGGCTGCCGCCCAAACCGAAGAACCCGGGGTCCCCCACGCCTGACTTGGTTGCGTTTTCGCTGTTCTCCTCAAAACCAGTCAGTACGAGGGTTTGACCGCTGCGCAATTTGACCTTGGGCGACAGGTTCTTAGTGTCGTAGTCCGCTGTCTGCACACTGGAGCCGTTGCTCGTAAAAGTGGTAAACGTCGGTTTGCTGCTCATGCTCAGGGTGATCATCAGGAGCATGTTGTCCTGGTCGATGATTCGAGGCAGCAACATCATGTTGAAGCCACTGGTGATGGTTGCGGGGGTGAGCGAAGTAGACGATCCAACGGAAGCCGTTGTAGTTGTCGAGCTAGATGCGACATAGCTCTTCACATTGCCGATCTGGATTGGTGCCGGCTGCAGATTCAGCGTGGTGACCGACGGCGAGCGAACGTTTGAGATTCGGCCCTGTTCTGAAAGTGCTTTGATAATTAAGTTGGAGCCAGCCCAGGGAGACTTCGACGTGTCCAAAATACTCAGGGAGCCCGACACCGCGCCCGTACTTATGCCGGTGGTGGCATTTTTCAGGGAGAAGCCCCATTTGTTGCTCAGGGACGTATAGACAGCTGTCCAGTCCAGGCCAGTCTGGTCTGTGTCAGTGAGAGTTACCTCGAAGACTTTGACATTGAACAAAACCTGACGAGTGATACTGCTGTTGATCGAATTCAGGTATCTAGCAACGTTGGAGAGTACTTCTGGTCGATCGCTTACCGTCAGGGTGCCAGTGGATCGTGAGAGAAACATCCGACCTTGGGGTTGTTGGCTCAGCATCGCCTTGACGTTTTTTTCAATGTCTCCGATCAGCGAGGTTTTGATGGTAACGGTGGTGCTCTGGTTGCTGCCTGATTCACCCGATGCACCTGTTGACGAAGATCCGCCACCACCACCACCGGAGCTGCTCCCGCTGCCTGTGGCGGTCAGCAAGCCCGACTTCACAGTGCTTTCAATGACTTGGTCATCTCCAAATGCCCAGACGTCGAACGTCTTGGTGTCGAAGTAAGTGACATGCACGCTGCGATCATCGGAGGAATAATTCCACGCTAAGCCCAACTGGGAAGTTGCTTGATTCAGCAACCCGGACAGCTTGCCGCTGTACTTAATGGGAAATGTGTTGGGCGCAGTCAGCCCAACCGAATTCATTGTGCGGGCGTTGCTCGGAACATTGCCGATGACGCCGGCGGGCATGAAGTTGGCCAGGTTGTCGGCAGAGCCCATACCAGGTGGAACTGCAGGTCCTGAGTTGCCCTGGGTCGAACTGGAAAGGACACTTGGGTCGATTGCATCAGGGGCTACGATGACCGGAACACCACATTCACTAGTGATGTACTGCGCGATCTCAGCGATCCCAACGTTATACGAAGGGCGATAGGTGATGTCGCAATCCATGGTCAGCGGTAAACCACGCTTGGCGACCAGCGGTTTTTTGGAGACCCATGGTTTGTCGCTGTACACCACCGTCGCGCGCGCGGACTCTTGCTGCTGATTTCTCAGAAATCGGCTGTATTGGGAGGCTGTCGCAGCGTCATTTTCAGCTCGGCTGGCCGATTCATTTACACGCTGCAGCGAACAGGAACTCACCAGCGCGACCATAAATGACAAGGCTGTGCCTTTGATCCAGAGACGAGCAGTCATCATTTGTTCCTCTCTGTAATAAAAATCAGCCGCTGTGATGAGTTACTGTCGACCACATCGACCAGAAAGGACCGTGGAGCCGAGTCGTACAGTGGGAAAATCGACCCAATGGCTTCTTGGAAACTGCCCTCAAATCGAAGTGGAGCGTCAATTGAGTAATCCAAATCATCGACCTGCCACATCAGTTTCCAGCCCGCTTTTTCAGCCCAGCCTTCGACGGTTTGACGAAGGGTTGAGCCAGTTGAAGCCGTCCATATCTGGGCCAGCGGCTTCGGCGCTGCTATGTCCGTCGCAACCGGCTTTGGCGCTGCAGAAGCTGCAGACGCCGCGGTGATCAGTTTCGGAGTTGAAGCGACCTTCGCATTGGCATTGCTGGACGTAGTCGAGGCCGGACTCGGAGTCGGCAAGGTAGACGTTTGTTTGGTAGAGCCGTCCTTGGTATTCACCGTAGGAGGGGCCACGGTTTTGGTTGGTGCAGCATTCGCCGCAGGTGTGGCGGAAGATGCAGTTGTTGTGAAAGGCGCTGTTTGCGGAACGGCGGCGACTACTACTTGGCTGCCCGCATCGTTGTTATTGCTCTTTGCTTCGACAGGCTGTGCAGCTGTCGATGTGTTGAGCTGAGCAATCTGAGTTGATGTAGGACGTGGAGAGTCCGGGAGCTGGTAGCCAGGGCGCAGGACGTAGCACACCTGACGGTTGACCTCGTCGACCTTCACCTGCCAGGCCGGACCTGCGAGCACTTGCAGGGTGTTACGCAGGGTCATTGGGCCAAGTTTATATTGGGCTGCTGGGAGTGGTCGGGTGTAAAGGATGTTGACGTGGCCAGAGTCTGCCGAGCAAAGCGTATAACCTGAACGGTCAACCACGTACTGCATGGCCTCACGCACATTTGGGTGCATGTTGGCAGGAATGCTGATGTCGATAATCTGAGCCATCAGGTCACGTTGGCCAGAATCTGGCAGCGTGCTGACGAGGGTGTAGCGGCCATAGCGCACTACTGGTTCTTTTTCAGGAACGGCGCCGCCAGGATAGAGGTCTGGCGTCAACATGTCCGGATTGCGACTGCTGTCGAATGCGGGCTTGGGTGTCTGCGCCGTTTGGGTCGTGCAACTGGCGATTAACGCGAGCAGCGAGAGCGTGGTGACGTGCCTGATCATGTGCCGAGAGGCCCCCTGTAATGATAGGGGAACGGTGACAGGCTGGTACCAGCTGTGCAGTAGGAAATAGAAAACTGCGTCTTTAGGTATTTACGTAACCGCTACCACGGCTCTCGTTGCTATTTCTCACACCAAGGAAAATGAGCGGTGTGCTCTGGCGTGCTGAAGGTTTTTTTTTAAGAAGTACCCACATGCATAAACAAAATGCGAGAACACCCATGAGATCCATACCGAACTGATCGAGCTGGAAAAAACCATGCTTTTTGATTTGGTCTATCTCCCATGCTATTGATACTACGATGTAAGCGCTTGCAAGGATTGCCGTCCAATGAGTGATGTAAGCTGGGCGGGTTTTGGTCATTAACCATCTGCGGAACTTCCCAAACGCCAATACTCGAATAGGACTTTTTATAAAGCGGGCTTTTGATGTGACGGTCATTGCAAAAAGCAGTATCGCCAGCAAGACAGCAGTGGCCGCAAATCCTCCTATGAAGTGTTCAATCAAGCTCGCATTGCCGAATCCGATGAGCTTGAATACTTCTCTTACGGGAAGATGTGTTTCATAACGACTTAGATAGGCGAGCACTCCCCATAGTAGGGCAGTGGCTATTAAGAAATATAGTTTGTTGGGGAAAGCCGTTTTGCGCATAAAAACTCCAAGTACCTTGCTGATAGCCTCGCGAGAATTCTTTCATAAATAAAATCATATGAAAACCTTGCCTCATGACCTAAATCTTGGATTTCCGCATCGTGCAGGAGCAAGAGTGTAAAGTTACACGTAGTTCAGTAATTCAGATCTGGCGTTGGCGACAGCATCAGGCTCAATAAGGTCGCTTGCCAACTGGCGTTTATCCAGCAGCATTTGCCAGAGCATCTGGTCGATGGAGTTTTCCACAAGCGGGATCTTCACTACGACCATGCGCAATTGCCCATTCCTATAGGCCCTGTCCTCTGCCTGGTC
The DNA here is from genome assembly GCF_003852355.1 of Pseudomonas sp. R2-7-07. NCBI lineage: Bacteria > Pseudomonadati > Pseudomonadota > Gammaproteobacteria > Pseudomonadales > Pseudomonadaceae > Pseudomonas > Pseudomonas sp. R2-7-07. The sequence continues at coordinate 1,003,442 of NZ_CP027759.1, forward strand.
CTGCAGCCCAGGCGTCCAGGGCAAGCCCAGGAACATGACATAGTTGGCCGCAGTGAGATTGTTGCCGGTGCCGGCTGCGGAGGTAGTGGCGGCAAAGATGCGCGTTTCTGGATCACTTTGGAATTGATCGATCGCTTTCTGCCGTTTGCCTACAGAGTCACTGCCGACAACCGTGACGCACCCGTACCCAGCTTGCTTGCACCGAGTGCGAAGTGTTCCTACCGTATCCTTGAACTCACAGAACAAGATAACTTTGTCCTCGGCGTCCAGTTCACACAGCAGATCCATTACGACGCGAATCTTCACCTGCTCAAGCAACTGACGCAGTGATCCCAACCTGGCGAGGCTAGGCCTGTCTTCAAGCCGAATCTGATCGTATTGCTTGCGCTCTGCAGCAGTGAGCTCGATGGGTAACGTTTGGCGCTGTTTGCCTTTGAGACCGGGCAGGACATCCTTGCGTCGACGAAGCATCCAATCGCCGATTGCGTCCCGCAGATTCATGCGGAAATCCTGACTGCCGGCGAACTGTTCGCAGAATTCTTTCAAGGGCAGTTTCCCTACGGGGTGGCCGGATAGCCGTAGCAGCGTGTGCAGCTCAGATTCTCGGTTGAGGACTGGCGTACCCGTCAGCAGGTAGCGGTTGGGTATCTTGGCGGCAATGTCGAAGCCGTGACGTGTCCACGCGGCGGTCGGCTCTTTCAGGCGGTGCGCCTCGTCGATGATCATCACGTCAAAGTGTCCTGCATGCAGAACAAAATCGCCCAGGCGTTCGTAGTTGGTGATAATCCATTGCGAAGAGGGATCAAAGACCTGTTGGCCGATTGCGGCCTCGGGATACACCATCTGGATTTCGCGTTGCCAGTTGATGATCAACGTCGACAGCGTGATTACCAAGATGGGTCTATCAGCTGCTCGGATTGCAGCGGCAATGATTGCCTGGCGAGTTTTGCCAAGCCCCATGTCATCCGCAAGCAAGGCGCTTGTGCGCTGTAGCAAGTGCCGGATGCCTGCCGGTTGATGGTCCAGTAAAGAATAACCAGCCAATGCCTGGTTAATCTGTTCGGTGGTGAACCCGGTGCGCTCGATTGAGGGCACCGCGGCTAGATACACATCGGTTGAGGTGCTGTCATCAGCCGCTTTTGCAGCGCGCTCTTGTGGAGGTCCACCAAGACTGATGCGGGTGATTTCATCAGCGGGAACAACGGATCCGTCGGTCAGTAGCTCTTGTACGGTGTCGAGGATTTCGAACTGATCCTCCGACAACCCAAGCTCCAGGATCAAGTTGCTTCGCACCACTTCCGCACCAGCGTCGATGCGCCAGGACTTGGAATGCCCGAGAAACACGCCGTGCATGCGCCTTGAAACGGCGACCGCGCCAGGATGGTAGTCACCTGACAGCAGGATCCCGCCCTGAACGAGTGGAGCTATCCGAAAGGTCAGCCCCCACGTGAATGCCTGCCGATCTGGGTCGTTTTGTGCGGCTGTGATTTTATGTGAAAACGTCTCCCAACTTTCATTGAAACGGTCCTCGGACAACTCCATCAAACGGTGGAAGAGCACATCCAGGTCATCCAGCAACTTGCCTTTTGGTAATCGCCAATAGCGATGTTGAGGATGCTCGGCACGCCGAATATAGAAACCATTACGTTCGAGAAACAGCCGGTTCGCACCCTCGACGTATTGCATTAAGACCCCGAAGTCATAGCCGTCAAAAATGACTTTTTCGACCAGGTCCTGCCGGCGGTTCATCAGACGTGGACGACTCATGTCCTGCTCAAGCGTTGGTTGATCCATTCCGCACAGGCCTGGGCATGCAGTTTTTTCCGGTTTCGATTTGTATAGCGCGACATGGATAGTGTTTGGTCGGGCCATTCCAGGTTAATGGCGAGTTCACTCGATTTGATCTTTGCCCAAAACCATTGATAGGCCCGGTCAACCCTGGAGCCCGACTTAGGTGTGCGATTGCGGAGCCCTCTCAGTTGAATCGTCACCAGATGTTTGGGAGTCAATTTTGCTAACGTTTCGCCCCAGGCATTTTCATCCATTTGGATCTCTGCAGAGGCCAACGATTTCCCGTTTTCGCGAACCGAAATAAGACGGCAGATACCCCGATAAGCACTGTAGTCGTAACCATTAATGCAGTGGGCCAGCGCTCGATGTTCTGCATCAAGATCGGCGGGGCACTTCAGCTCGATAATTTGCAGTCCATTCGGACTTACGATGGTTATGCCGGTTGAATAAAGCAGCGGCTTCCAGGGCGTTAAAGAGTCTGTTTTTGTTTGTGGATCTACTGCATCTAAAGCCTCACGTATGTCTATCAACGCGAGGTGAAAGCCATTCACCAAGCTGGCGATCTGGTGATATGAAGCAGTAGCAATGAAGCTTTGGAGTTTTTGCAGTGCTTCACCAGCAGTTGGTCCGTCGCTCTCATCAACGTTGTTAAAGAGCTCGTTCAGGTCTCGAAAGTCGTCGGCGATTTTGGACCAATTGTCGTCCGACCAATCAGTTGGACACCCTGAAAGCAGCCTGTTCCAGTCCTGTGTTTGATCCAGCAGTTGATACGGAATTTTATCCAGCAGGGCGAAGAGAGCGATCCAGTGCGCTTTTTTAAGAGGACGGCGATTGCCCAGTGAGGCTCCCAGCAGCAGTCGATGCCAGGGTCCTTGTGGCCCCTCACGGCTGATACGGGTCAATGCACTGCCGGTATCGAATACCCGCTGTTGACCCAGGTAGCGCACTGCGGTGCGCGGCGCTTGTAGCAGCCAAGCCAGTGTGTCGGAAAGGGGGAGGCCCGCGTCGGCTATGCGACCTATCAGGCACACTTCAGAGGAAATCAAATAACGGTCCTCACACCAGTATGGGCGACACGCCTGAAGTTCATCCCATGGGCAGTTCATGTATACCTGCTGCTGCCCATCCCACGGCCACGGCCATTGATCTACTAGTACCAGAAGTGGAATCAGTACTGGCTGGGCTTTTAGGGCCTGGAGGCGGCGTTTTCGGTCACCTTGAGCCAGCCAGTTATAGAGCTTGGGTGAGGGACATTGCGCTGAACGAATGGCGAATAAAAGCTCTTGGTCCAGACAATGGCAAAACCGCTTCAGCGTGCTGCCAATCTGCTTTAGGTAAAATCGGGTGCGGGGATTGAAGTACCGATTGTTGCTCGCCTTCCAATCGAAACCGCGGCGATTAAAGCTTCCGAGATCTTCAATCGATAGGGCTTTCGCCCTCTCTCCAGCCGACTTGCAGAAGGAGGTCAGTAGGACGTCTGCATACCAGCGTTTTTCAAACCTGAGCAGTAGCTGCTGGGCCACCATTGCGGTGGGTTTTCTCTTATGCACGCGGTCCTTGCTGAAAATTTTGCAGGCCTTAGCCTGATGACCATCGAAGTACTGCAGGTGATCGCCGATTCTGGCCAGGACCGGCCGTGTTTGATCATCTGTAGAGGGCAGGGCTACGCACCAGCAACGAGTATGGACAGTAGAACTCAGATAGGTCTCGATGAAGGAGGTCAGCTGGGAGGGCGATACGTTAAATTGTAAAGCCCAGGTCTGGGCGACTTCAATTTGCCGGTCTGAGAACTTCTCCAGCTTCGGCGCTAAGATGCGCAGCCCCACCACCGATTGTCTCTTCTGTACGCTCACCAATGACCTCCTCTGCAATTTCGCAGAGGACTGTCAGGTATAGGAATGGTGGGCTTCCAGGGTTAATGAGTAACGGCGTTGTCGGTGATTTATATCGGCAATGGCAGAAGTCACAGCCCTCTGGGTTTACTGAGATCGGGTTTGCCATTCAAGTTTGGAAAACTCACCTTGCATCCATTCGATTTAAAGCCTGTACAACCCCAAAAGTCATAGCCACCGTCTCCTTTTTTCTGTCGCCTTGCGAGGGGCTGATTGCACTTGGGACAGTTGAAAGCGCCACCTTCTGTGGCTGGGCGTGGAGCGGACGCCATCGGCACACTCGGCATTCCACGTTGCTGAGACAGCTCCTCTTCCAAGCGCCTATGCAGACGTGCAACGACAGCTCCATATGTGTCTTGGCCCTGGGCGATTTTGTCCAAATCGCGCTCCAGCTCCCTTGTAAAATCGAGCTCCACGAAACTGAAGAACCCTTCCAGCTTCGCGATTGTTTCCTCCCCCAGCGGCGCCGGTACCAGCTTGCGGCTTTTTTCCTCGATCATTCCTTTGCTGGTGATGTTCTTCAAGATCGAGGCGAACGTACTGGGACGGCCAATACCGCGGCGCTCCATTTCCTTGATTAGACTGGCCTTGGTGTAGCGGGATGGCGGCTGGGTTTTCTTCTTCAGCAGTTCTCCGTTGTGCACAGAGAGGATCTGTTTTGGGCAGAGTGCAGGAACTGGGTTGCTCGCTGCCGCATCTTCCTCATCGTCCGTGTCATCACCCTTGAGCAGCTTCCGCCACCCAGGATGAAAAAGGGTTTCACCAGTTGCACTGAATCGCAGTGCCTTACCATTTGGGCCAACCGCGAGCAGTTTTACAGCACGCACGTCGAATACCGCCGCTTCGATCTGGCTGGCAAGCGCCCGGACCCAAATCAACTTGTACAGGGCGAGCTCCTCGTCGTTCTCACCGGCTTTTGCATCAGCCCAATGCGTCGGGGTAATAGCGGGGTGGCCTTCCTGCGCGCCTTCGGCGGCTTTGAATGTACGTCGCACGTCGACGGTCTTCAACCCGATAGATCTAGCTACGGTTCTAATATCCTCCATGGCCTCGTCTGGTACGTTGGGATTATCCGTCCTGTGGTAGGTAATGACGCCTTGTTCATACAATCGCTGGGCGACTTGCATGGTCTTGTCCGGGTCCCATTTCAAGGCGTTGCTGGCTGCTTGTTGAAGTGTGGAAGAGATGAAGGGCGCGGGTGGGTGGCGCTCGGCCTTGCGGTCTTCACAGGACTCGACGACGACATTACGTGTGCCGGCGACGAGTTGGGCCAAGTTGGCATCTTGAACGTAAGGAAAGTCTTTGCTCGCGAAATCCGGTACCGGTTGCCAATCTGCATACCAGGTGGTGCCCTGATTCATATTCACAAAGTTCAGACGCACACCGAAGTGGTTGACTACCTGAAAGTTACGGATCTCGCGCTCGCGCAAAACTACCAGGTATACGGCAGGCGATTGCACGCGGCCTGCAGAGGTGGGCTTGCCCATCAGTCGGCGTAGCTCCTGAGTCACCAGATAACCCACCAAGCGATCAAGTACACGCCGGCATTCTTGTGACGCGACTCTGTTCAAATCGATTTGGCGAGGATTGGCTAGAGCCTCTGCGACACGCTTCAGGGTGATTTCATTGAAGGTGATGCGTTTGTAGGATTTGACCGCCAGTACCTGCTGGATGTGCCAGCTGATGCTTTCACCTTCGCGATCCGGGTCGGTTGCGAGGTAGATTTCATCGGCCTGTTTAGCTGCGGCCTTGATGGTCCGCACGGCCTTGGCGCTCTTATCCAGGATCTCGTACACCGGTGTGTAATTTTTGCGGACGCCTGTGGTGATCATGCTGTCGTCCTGCCCTCTGGCCGGCAAGTCACGTATGTGCCCACCACTGGCGACAACCAACCAGTCTTCGCCTGGGCGCAGCTTCTTTATCATTGGCTGAAGCTTTTTCAGCTTCCCAGGTGCCTCGATGATCAATAGCTTCACGGTGTGCCCCTTCTCAATTATGCAAAGAGGGACTGTCACGTCATGGCAGGTAGGGCTTCAATGGGAAATGGTCAATGCACAACGGGGGGCTTTTAGCGGCTAGAGGTTCAGCGTCAGCTGCTGTTCCTGGGCAAAGCCCTTTAGCCACGACGCGCGCATCGCAGGATGGTGGTAAGGGCAGTCATACACCCGTAGCCCTTTTCGGGCGGCGTCAGCACCGGCTGTATGAACGGCAGTATGAGGGTTATTGAATTGCCGCCTATCTGCTGGTTTCAAAGAAGTTCGAGATTGCGCCATTGGCTATCGGTCCCCGAAGAACAGATCTATCAGACAGTAACATCACGGATAGGGCATTTTTGGCCTCAAAAACGGAAGTTTTAAACTTCTGTGCCTGAGATAGCCGAATGGAAGTATGACCCAACCTGAAAGTTAACGAATGGCGCGATTTTTTGCCAACCAATTGGCGCGCTTTATATCAATTCGTAGCTGGCTCGTCCGTCCAGTTCGCAGTTCTGATCCACGCGATGAAGTCCTGAGTTGATTGTCCGCTTTGAACACGTAATTGTTCCAGCTTACCGTATAAGTGTTCAGTCATTTCGTCGTCGTCGTCAAAGTCGACGCGGTATTCAGTATCTAAGCGGAATTCATCGAGCAAGGTGTTGAGAAATCGGCGGGCTCGCCAGGTATCAAGGTCGGTTTCTCCACGGCCTCCCATAAGATGTTCCCCCGTTCGCCACCCAACTGGAGCCCATGATGCTCGGTCTAGATCCAGGGTGAGTCCGTAGTAGTCCGGAGCATTCACTTCGCTCTCATCGAAGTATGCCCAGTACACACGGCCTAAAGCTGGGTGCTCTGCGCCAATGACAACGTACCCAGTTGGGTCCCTCAAAACATCATCCATCGGCACGTCCTACTTTATAGTGGTTTCCTGATCAGGTTGGGGGAAACGATGAGCTGTTCCCCCAACACCGACAGCTACACGAATGGGCCGAAAAATTAAGCCCCTGTTTTCAGAATTGCGGCGGATCGGTATCTGGATATTCATCCGGGCCTGGAGCTGGCTGCGGCCGCGATTCGGGTCTGTTGGACTGTTGCGAATTCTGGTTTTGCGAAGGCGCCAGGTTCACCATGGTCACGCGGTGCGGCAGCATGCCGACCCGGCTGGCCTGAATTTTCAAAGCTTCGAATTCGCCATCGTCGTTCTTCCAACGGTCCATAACTGCGCGACCGGAAACCAGCACTCGCATACCTTTCTGGAACAGTTGCGAATAATGCTCGGCGTCCTTGTGCCACCACTCCACATTCGCCCAAAAACCGCCACGATCTTCGTAGCCGCCTTTGCCATCCGGAATCGAATTGTCGAAGTAAACGTTGGCTCGCATGAGTCGACGTGGGTCTTTATTGCCGTTAGGGAATTCTTTGAATTCCGGTGCAGAACCGATATTGCCTTCCCAGCCTTGTACGGGCGTGCCCATGGGTATTCTCCGAGGTTATTGGTATTGCGTTGGGTTGTTGAGCTGCTGCAGCCGAGCGGTATACACGGCCTCTGCCTGGCCCATTTTTTCCGCGCACTCGGCGGCCTGTTTGGTAATCGAGTGCAACAAACTCATTTGCATGTTCAAGGTGATGCGCTGCAGCTCCATCACGTAAAGATCCTGCAGCATGGATTCCGGTGTTCTGGGTGAGCCCATCATTTCTGCCCAAACCCCGACGCCCATCCTCCGATCTGTCACCTGCTGCCATCTCAAAAACTGGGTACCGGCTTGGGTGTTCTGCTCAGTCAACCGCACTGGAACAAGGGTGAATGGATATCGACGGGCCTGGCTCAGCACTTCCTGGGCAAGAGCTTTTAAGTCCGATTCTTGAGCCCGGCAAAGATCGGCAAATTGGGTCAGCTCCCCCTTACCTTTAAAAGGCTTTAAAAGGCCCTTTAGTGAGGCAGCCTGTTGCAGCCGCTGAAAGGCTTCCTGTTGCAGTGGCCGGAAGGCGGTCTGTTGCAGCGCCCCATCATTGGAGGGAATCTGGCCCATACTCTTTAACCCTCAACGGAGTCATCGAGATGATCATCCGTCTCGGTTTGCTGCTGACCGCGGATGATCGGTGGCGCGAAATTCGAACGGCGGGTGCCTTCCAGGATGTCCTGTGGTAGCTCACCGTAGCGCTCGTACATTTTGCGGGCTGCTTCAGCCTTGGCATTGTTTGCAGCGAAGTCGTCGCGGGCAGCGCCTGAGTACTTATAGATCTGGGCCAGACCAAACAGTCTCCGCAGTACCGCTGCGCCCTCATCGATCCAGGTTTCCATATCGTGCCGCCCGACAAGACCAACGTGCTGGGCCAGCAGAATGCGTCTGACTATTTCGTCGTAGTTCGTCAGCAGGTACACAGCCTGAAATCCGAGGGGATTGGAGATGTACAGCGGGAGGCTGACAGGTTGGATCGACAGGTTTTCGCTAATGCTGATGGCCGGAGGAAGGGAGGCCATGGCTGTGTCCAAGCGATCTTCGATAGTCTTTAGCGCTTCCTTGGAATCGTTGATCTTTTCTTCGAGGAGGATCATCCACCAATCAGAGTAGGGGTCGTCCTGTTGGGCGCCACGAGACATTCGATTGACGACAGTGCAGAACCCTGACAGACCGATGATGCCGGCTTTGAGGTCATTTTTAGGGCGCCCCATCCATATACGTGCGGCATGATGAGTGTGAAGGGTGAGCTTCACATCGCTGCGCAGTGAACCGATGTTGAGCCGGAAGTTATCAGCCATGGTGCAGTGTTTCCTTGGGAAGAGGATTGACGTACCCATGCTGCAATTTGGCTATAGGAGACGCAGCATTAAATACGTAGCCCGATGGAAGGGGATTTGTTGGGGCTTCTATATAGGAAGAGCTGTAATTCGCCAGTGAGCTGATAGCCACTACCGATTTCGGACTCCTTCATGGAGGTGCGGGCAGAATCACTTGCAGGGCTGCCCAACCGGTGCTGAATCCTGCCAAGGTGTTGCGGGCCGCAACACTTATTCGGCTACCACCTCCGGTGCCTGATCCTGTCAGGGTGTTGTGGGTCACAACACATGCTGTGTCCCCGGCACGGATGCCGAATCCTGCCGGGGTGATGCGGGCCGCATCACTTGTAGTGCTGCCGGCGCCGATATCGGATCCTGCCGGGGTGATGCGGGCCGCATCACTTGTAGTGCTGCCGGCGCCGATATCGGATCCTGCCGGGGTGATGCGGGCCGCATCACTTCCAAGACTTCCGCCACCGGTGCCGGATTCTGACAAGGTGTTGTGGGCCACAACACTTGCCGTGTCGCCGGTATATATTCCGGTCACGACTGCTTCGCTGTGGGCCGCATTACCACGATATTCTGGTTGTCCGCCTAACATCATGGATGCGTACCCCGATTAGGCTTCAGCAGATGCAGCATTCCGCTGAGTGTGTGTTTTGCCGTTTGTATCGACTCAGGGCTACGCGGCTGAGCTACCGTCTTTGTTGGTTGCTCTGCGCCCTCTGGCGGGGCTGAAGCGTCTTGACGCTCGGGGCCCGCTTTTACCTTGTCGTCAGGGCTCCATTGGCTGTTGAAATCGCCGCGAACGGCCATGCCGACGAGCGTCATTAAGTATCCCAGCGGGTTTCGGACCCCTCCCGAGTCACATCGGTGGACCCATTGTTTGATGAGCGCCGTTTTCAACTCTGCTGGAACCTTTTGCAGTGCCAGGACCGCGTTCTGTTTTTGCTCGACCGGTAGTCGATGCAGTGCATCGAGCAAATCGGCAGCGATGTCGTTTGGTGCGGGCGGTACATGTACAGAGCTTTTACAAACATCTTTGTGTGTATCTGTATACGTACTATATGAGTTCGGATGCCGAACTAAGTCCGAACTCTGTGATTTACGGCTGAGTTCGGCATCCGAACTCGGCTCAAAAGCGAATCGCTCTTCGTCGTTTTTACTGAGTTCGGCATCCGAACTCAGTTGAGATAGAGCAATATTTTGCTGAGTTCGGATTCCGAACTCAGGCGCTTTTAGGGCGATTGGAGCTTGCGCTTTTGTCCAGGCTTGGCTGTTCATGCGGGATTCGATGATGTCCAACCGGCTGGGTAAACGCTGGCCAACATCTGAATCAGCGGCAAACTCTTTCCAGGCAATTTCCGCCACTTCGCGGATCACCTTGGTCTGGTGTTGCATGGACTGCGTGAGTAGCTGTAAGTAGTCCTTGTCGAACTCTAGAGCTTCGGAGGGTGTTACCGGTTCGTCATGAAGCAAGTAGACGTTGCCTTGTACTTGTCCACTCAGATCATTGCGCACCCGGCGTCCCAGACTTAGCCAACGGGTAAGCCGAAGGGTCACTAGTGCTTTGGATACAGTTTCACGCGAAGCCGGCCTGCCGGGTTGCATACCCAAATATGGCCTCAGTTGGTCATAGGTAGGGAACGCCGTAAGGCCGTCGTCATTGATCAGTAGGCGGAATACCTGCCAGGTATTTCTTTCAAGCGGGGTTAAGCGATCATCCAGAAGCAGTCGGCGAGGTACCGTCTCGTGTGGGTTCCCGCTGAATATAATTCCGGAGTAGGGTGCAGACCCTTCAATCCCCGGTGGCGCTGACACTTTTTTCTGAAGCAAGTGAGCTTCAAGATGGCCCGAGGCCGAGTCTAAAAGCGTCGACAAGGGCAGCCGAGACAACCTCATAGTACAGAGTCACCTTCCACCGATGTCGCTGCAGGCTGTGCAAGTCGTTGAGAGGACACAAGCTGTAGCCTCCTCGGGAGGCCAGAGTTTGAGGGAGGATAAAGCCCTTCTTTTATCCAAGACTGAATGCGATGCCAGATGATTGCCAAGCTGAGGTTTTCTTGGGGTTCATCTGCGCTGGTATCCTGTGGAGCGTTGAGTTCCTCGGCGACCAGCATGGCGATATCCAGCAAAGCGAGACTGTCCCCAAGCTCAACCTGATGCTCTTGCATAAGGTGCGTCCACCGGTACCAAAGCTGAGCGTCCATCTCCTCACTGAATTCTCGCCACCGGCCACGGCGTGCCGTCACGCCGATCATGAGGCGTTGAAGGGCTACATCCTGCGGAGACAGCCCAAAGAACTGTTGCAACATCTGAGTTGTCGCGCCAAGTCGCAGCGCACGTTCGATCATGCGCACTTCTTCATCAGAACGCTGCGCGCCTGACAAAAGTTTTTTTACCATGTCCCCATCAATGGTGACGCTGCACCAGGACACGGGAGTATTGAGCAACAAACTCAGTACTGAAGGTTGTTGGAGCTGAGCCAGTATCTCTGGCTCAAGACCCATCTCGATGCAGCGCCGAAGTTGGCCATTACGCATGTGATGAAGCACCTGTGACAGGATTGCTTCATTTATCGGTGTCTTGGACATGACGACTCCCCCTTTAGAGTCCGTGTGTTAACTGGCTGAATTCGGACCGTTGTTGGCGACTGACTGGATTTCCAGGTCAATCAAACGTCTCGCGAGACGAATGATGCGGAACAGCTTCACTAGAGCGCCGTCGCTGAGACGGCATTCACTTTCTGGGGACTGATCTTTTGTTTGAGGCTGTCCAAGCAAGATCTGGCCCAGCCCGGATGCGAATTCGAAGTCGGCTAACGCGTCGATTTGAAGCTCGGGTTGCTGCTGAATCATTTTCAGTACGATGGCCATCGAGCCGCTCAAGGACTGGAGCAGCGTCAAGGTATGCTGAGCTGTCGCAGTAATTTCGACTTCCGCTTCGGGGTGTCGGTAGCTGAACCCGACTCCACCATCAATATCGATAAATTGACCTGGGGCTTTGACCGAGCTGGCTATTTCGCGAGCCAATTGAGCAATGTGCTGACGCAGGGTCGCGGTATTGTCAATTTCGCGTTCGATGTACCAAAGGTCAGAAATGGGATTGAGTCCGCCAGCTTGAACAGGGATGGCCACCAAGGCATTGGAAGCGAAGTCGGGCAAGACCTCACCGTCAAGCGCAGCGAGCTCCCGTTTCATCTTGTCGACTCTGGGAGAAGTCTTCACAGGACTCGCAACGTGCCCATCGATACGTGCTTGGCGCTCTTGCGGGCTCATTTGATCCTGCGGAGTAGGGGCCAGTTGCTGTTGCACCCCTTGAGGTGGAGGACTTTCTATGGAGGACGTAGTCTTATGTGTGCTGCCTCCCGAAGGAGTAGGGGGTAGTTGTAGAGGGTTCTGATTAGTCTCAGTGCCATTGTTTGAAGCGTTAAGTTGAGTGGCCCCCTCAAACTGCGATGCAGGGTACTGAGGCAGCTCAAGTACCGGCGTTGAACGACGCAGTTGGTCCTGATTCTGGGTAATTTCCAGCAATATTTTCTCGTAGCCGAGGTTCAGGGGCTTTTTGAGCTGATCAATCAGTTCGTCCTGAAATCGCTGGAACAGAAACTCTTCGGCGTCTCCCTCAAACTGGGCCAGTACATCATGGAAGATCGTTTCGAAATCGAGGTTCTGCTCCTGATCTTGATAATTTCGATCCCAGCACTGAAGAGCTGTTTTGCGTAGCGCAAGCAGTTTCGAGATCCGGTCTACGCCTAGTCCGGAGTAAAGTACTGTAGGAATTGCTGGTAGTAAGTACCGAATGGTGTCCTGCATGCGACTGATGTGTGATTGTGAAACTGGATATCCGTCAGCAGCCAGCCGCCTAGCAAGTTCACGTTGAGAGATCGATTCTCCAGCTTCAGCCTCATACAACACTTTTGCTTTATCGACACCAATAGCCCGCTCAATGAACAGGAGCTGGCCTTGCAGGTCGTTTTCAGCCAAGTGGCCGGTGAGAGAGATGATTTCGCCCCGAACGGCGTCCCAGGGGCGGAATAGGCAGTGGAACTTGAAGAATTTCTCGTCGCCGGTCTCACGATACAACTCGTTTAAAATCGCCAGGCGAGTGTTGCCGCCGTTGCGGATTCGGTACTTATCTTCCCCAGGTTTACGGGTGACGGGAGGTGGGGTATCAAGTCCCCGATTTCGTATCGACTCTTTAATTTCATCGTACTTCGGGTTACGAGTCGTCCTTGGGTTTTCGTCATACGGCAGCGTTTCGTCGAGGGTCAACAGCATGGGGGTATCGACGATGGGGTCGCTCATTCGCGCTGCCACCGGCGACTTCGATTCAAACGCCGGCAGCAACAGCTTATCTTTCATGGTTTGGGCCAAAGACGGTTTCATACTCTGGCTCCTGGCTGCTCGTAAGCCGGGCTTGCCGCCAAAAGCTGGTCAATGATTTTTAAAGCACGATCAAGAGCGGCTTCAAGTTCGGCAGTTGTTTCCAGCCGATAAACAATTTCTGAATTCATCGACCTGGCGTTGTCACGTGCTTCCAACGCGATGCGTTCGCGCATCCCGTCGGGAAGGCGAATAACGAATTTTTCTTCATGCAGACGCTTTGGTTTGTTACTCATGGTGGGCTCCGATGCCTAGGGTAGAAAATGTGTTCAGCGACGTTTCAACTGATCAGTGAGTTGGGTAGGTAACCCCTTGATGACTAATGAATTGGACGCCTCGTCGTACTCGATCTTGTCCCCTAGCAGATGCGCTTCAAAACTGATGGACAAGCCTTCGGCACGGCCGGTGAACCGACGGAATTGGTTGAGAGTGCGTTTATCCAGGGGGATTTCCGGCGACAGGCCGTAGTCCTTATTGCGGATATGGTCGTAGAACGCCTTGGGGCGATCTTCATCGATCAAGCCCGACAGTTCCTCCAGGCCCATGGGTTCACCGAGCTTGGCCTGGCTGGTGGCGTAGTCCACAAGGGCTTTGGTTTTCTCGCGAGCCGATTCGTCTGGCAGGTCTTCGTTTTCAACGAAGTCGCTGAACGCCTTGAGGAGGGTGCGGGTTTCGCCCGGGCCGTCGACGCCTTCCATGCAGCCAATGAAGTCGCTGAAATACCCCGAGATCTTCTTACCGTTCTTGCCTTTGATGTACGAGATGTACTGCTTGGACTGCTTGTTGTTCTGCCACTCGGACAAGTTGATACGCGCCGCCAGGTGCAACTGGCCAACGTCCAGGTGGCGTGAAGGAGTGACGTCCAGATCGTCAGTAACCACCACGCCTTCACTGTGATGGAGCAGGGCGACAGTTAGGTAGTCGGTCATGCCTTGCTGGTAATGGGCAAACAGTACGTGGCCACCGGTGGAGAGGTTGGATTCTTCCATCAGCTTTTGCAGATGCTCGACCGCCGTGTGGCTGAAGGCGGTGAAGTCCTGGCCACCTTCAAAGTACTGCTTTAACCAGCCGCTAAACGGGTGCGCGCCGGACTCGGCATGGAAGAAACCCCAGGCCTTGCCTTGTTTGGCGTTATAGCTCTCGTTGAGGTCGGCAAGCATGTTCTCGATGGCGACCGATTCGGATAGCTCCGAATCGCGTGCCTGGAGAACAGCTGGTGTGCCATCGGGTTTTTTGTCGATCAGGTGGACGATGCAATGACGGATAGGCATTAGATTGCCTCCTGCGAGTGTATGGTTTGAGCTCGATCAGCACGACGAATACGGGCTTTGGCATTGAGGCCTGAGCGGTAATCGCTTGCGGTTGATGAGGTGTAAATCGATCCAAGGCCAGATTTCGTGAACTTGATGTGGCCACCTTGAGTGCGAGACACCGTCCAGCCATTCGCTTCAGCAAACTTCACGAGTACACGAAGGCTCTCGCTTTTTCCGCGTAGGAGATTAGTGGTCATAGCTCTGCATCCCTGTCTGCCAGAACGTTACCGGCCTGGATCGCGATGATTTCAGCCTGGTCGCCAGGAAACTTGGTACCGAGCTCATGCAAAAAGTGACGCGTAGCCTCACGTGCTCCAGGCACGCGGAACACCACGCTGCAGTGCTGAACTTCCGCGGGGTGTTGCAAGTGAGACATGACGGCCACTTTCAGCGAGCAGCACTGGAGGTAGCGGGGCACCCAAACCGACCAGAAGTAGCTGGATAGCAAGGCGCCCGCGCAGACCAGTTCAACGGTAATTGCTGCGCTGGGCGTGTTGATCAGCTCGACGTAGCCGAGCCTCTCAAACTCCAACAGATCCTCTCGCATGCTCATGGGGACCACGGTGCTGTGGTCACGAGCAAGACGGCCGATCGCTTGAGCTAATGCATCGAGCTCCACTGGGTTGATCCCAGATTTATGGGCATGAGCCACGGCAGAGGCTTCGAACACGGCACCGGCATGGATACTAGGAAATAGCTCGGCGCTACTGTGCATCCGACACCTCCTGAAGCTCCTCGATGTCATAGCTATTGCAAGTAGGGCAAATAAGCTCGTCCACTTCACCGCCGGGTAAGGCTGGAGCGCCACTCACTTGATGTTTCGGGTGATGGCTATCGCATTGAAGGCACCAGTGAGTGATGCGGACGAGAGTATTCATCGCTGAGGAGTGCTTATTCATAGTTGAGCCCCTTGCCAGCCGGCGTTGGGACTGAGGTTGGCAAACCGGGTCTGATTGGCGATGAAGGCTGTTCGTACGGTCCCAGTTGGACCGTTACGCGCCTTGCCGAGAATGATTTCTGCAATGCCTTTGTGTTCGCTCTGAGGGTGGTACACCTCGTCCCGGTAGACGAACATAATCAGGTCAGCGTCCTGTTCAATCGCACCGCTATCACGGAGGTCTGCGTTGATCGGACGCTTATTTGGCCGTCGCTCCAGTTCTCGGTTGAGCTGGGAAAGCGCAACCACCGGGCAATTCATCTCTTTCGCTAGGGCCTTGAGGGACTGGGATATAGCGCTGATCTCGTTGGCCCTGTTTTCCTGACCTGGGCAGCGCATGAGCTGCAGGTAATCGATCAGGATCAAGCTCGGGTGTCCGAAGCGACGAGCTGCTCGACGAGATTTAGCTCTGATTACTGCAGGCGTGAGCGCTGATGAGTCGTCGATGACCAGCCGCTCTCCATATCCATTAATACGAGAAACCGCTGCAGTCAGCTTCGGCCAATCATCATCATCGAGCTTGCCCTTCAATAGCCTGCCCAGATCAATATGGCCTAGGATGCCCATCAATCGATACATCAGTGCTTTGGCCGGCATTTCCATGCTGAAAACCTGAACTGTACGATCAAGCTTTGCCTGCAGAGCCGTATCTATGAAGTTCAAGGCCAGAGAGGTCTTCCCCATAGACGGGCGCGCGCCGAGGATAATCAGGTCGGCTTCTTGAAAACCCGACGTCAGCTCGTCCAGGTCCTCCAGGCCTGAAGGCAAGCCGGTCACGGTGACATTGCCGTTGAAATGCTCGTCTATTTGTTCGACGACGTTCGTCAGGCATTGGTTGATGTTGACGAATTCCGTTGCGCTCTTGCCTTCACCCAGAGCGAACAGCTGCTGTTCAATTGATTCTTGAACATCCTCCGCACTTGCCAGCGGGTCTGTCGCCTCGCGAGAGCATTGGTATCCAAGGGACATGAGCTGTCTGAGCCGTGAGCGATTACGCACGATAGATGCGTAATGCTCTATGTTGGCTACAGACGGCGTGTTTTTGGCCAGCTCGCCCAGATAGCTCAGCCCTCCGGCTTCGTCTGGCTCCTCCAAGGCGTTGTGGACGGTGACGATGTCGAACGGAATGGACTTGTCAGCAAGGCTCGCCATTGTCCGGAATAGCAACCGATGGTCGTGTCGGAAAAAATCAGAGGCATCCAGTTTGTCCGCGACGAGATCCCAGGTGTTGTTGTCGAGCAGTAGCCCACCTAACACACCTTGTTCAGCCTCTACGGAGTAGGGCGGTGAGAGGTCAAGATGATTCATTTCCCGGACTCCTCGCCGATCTGGATAAAACCAGTGCCGTTGATTGCGTCCAGAGCTTTGACCATGTCGACTTCAACCTTCGCTGAATTGATCATGACCTGAGCAACCTCGGCAACGGCTTTGGCCCGCTCGATTTCCATAGGTCTGTCTGGATCCAGGAGGCCCTCAATCGCGACGAACAGATGATTACGTAGATCTTCAATCTTGTTTTTCATGTTCGGCCTCCCGTATGGCGCGTTTAAGCTTGCTGACGGCACGGATGGTAGATTTCAGCTCTTCCGGATACCGATGAATGGTGTTCCGCCGCATGCGTTCTGCTCTCGTCAG
The DNA here is from genome assembly GCF_003852355.1 of Pseudomonas sp. R2-7-07. NCBI lineage: Bacteria > Pseudomonadati > Pseudomonadota > Gammaproteobacteria > Pseudomonadales > Pseudomonadaceae > Pseudomonas > Pseudomonas sp. R2-7-07. Next base: position 1,020,150 of record NZ_CP027759.1, read on the forward strand.
CAACTCCAGGTTATTGAGGGCTATATGGGCTTTGTTACCGTCCTTGAAGCACACGCACTGGTTTATAGGGACCGGCCCGTGATGCTCCTCCCAAAGCAGTACATGCACGGCTTTCCAGTCGACGGGTGGGTAACCGGTATCGGTGATTTTCTTCTGCAGATAGCCGTCAGGAGTCGTGCGCAGGCTGCCAATAGGGAGCCAGTTCTCCGGCTTATTGCCCGCCTTAAACTGCGTCTGAGTCATGCGGCCAGAGGAGGGGAGCCCCTTAAGGCCCTTATTCCATGGGACGAAACCCTTGGGAAAGCGGAATTCAGCGCCCAACTTGCCGTCAAGCCGGCCACAGAGACTACTGCGAAGAAACTCGGCGCTTTTGCTCAAACCCAGCCGTTTGGCTTTGGCATAGACCTGATAGACGCTGAGCCCCAGTTCACCGGCTAGGACCTGAGTCGATTCATCGGAATAGCGGGCAATGAGCGTGCGCTCTTCTTCCTCACTCCAAACATGGTGTTTGTGAATCGGGGCAAGCCCAAGTTGGGATCTGGCTTGTTCCAGCGCCGCCATGGCCAAAGGTGAAAGCGAATGAGTTCTCATTGGCTCCCCCCATGCCCAAGGGCTCCTTGTGACTGCTGTCCAACACCACGATGCAGCCTGGCATGCTTGCCCTGGTCCCATCCCGCTTGCAAAGAGCGGGTGTCATGACCTTTGGCTTCGATGGGCTTGATAATGGCCAGGGTTAGTTTTGGGTGATGCCATTCTAGGTAGGCTTGGATCTCCAGCGCTGTGTTGTCGTCTATCCCGCCTGCAAACTGGTTCACCTTAGAGGCGATGGCATTTAGCCAGCCCTCGGCAAACAGTTGGCCGCGGTGACGTTTGGTTTTTAGTTGGCAGCGCTTCTGCTGGGCAACATGAGCTCGTCGGGCTGCGACAAGCTGGTGATGCAGCGTTGAATAGGTGTGAGCGGCCAGCTCGGGTGAAATACCTTTCCCCAAGAACTTGAAGGACCAGCCGAGTAGCGGATTGAAGTAGGCCAAGTGGCTGCAATCGAAGGCTTGGGAGCAGATTGAGGCAAGGCTGTGCAGCCAATCCTGCGGCGCCCGACGGGTTTTGATACCCACTATGGCTTCTTCGATTGTATGGGCAGCAACTTCGGTGTGTTCCAAGTTGTACTGCTTCATCAAGTGGCGAGCTTGACGAAGTGCAGTTTCCACTTCGTTGGGGGCAGCGCCTTGTGACTTGGCAAGCGCCGTAAGTTTAGCGACCTTGTTGAGGACTTTTTGCTTGTCCATCATTCACCCCCTTCCTGTTGGAGTCGCGGGGAGAGCGCGTCTGACCACAGGCGAAGTGTTTCTTCCTCATCAGATGAGACGTGAGTCCGGGCAAGACAGTCCGCAACCTTCTGTTTCAAGGCCTCAAGGCGGTCTTGAACACTTGAGCCATCGTCGTAAGCAATCTCTTGCTCAACAGTTTGCACAACGTCATTACGCAGAGAGAGAACCGTGCTTATCCAGGAAGCACTTGGGCTGGTCCAGCCAATAAGCTTTCGAGTTCTGGCAGGCGACAGGTAATCACGGAGCCTGAGATTGAACTCCCTAGGGGAATAACCATTCCTGAAAACGTCTGCGCGATTGAGCGTCAGCGCTGTTTTAAGAATATCTAGGAGGGGGTCCAAAGCCGTTGACTCAGGAACAAAAGGTTCTAGATATGTTTCAGCTACCAGGCGTTTGGCTTCGGCATATCGAGCTTGCTGACGGCGTTTGGCTAGGCTTTCGTCGCGGCCGCGCTTTTCCTTTGCGTGCTTTATGTTCGAGTTCACTGACTCGATAAGCTTCGCGGCGTCCTGCAAAAGCTGACGCTGTTCAACGCTCAACTGAGCGCCAATCCGACCGGGTAGATGGCAACCGCTTGTCAGGGCTTGGATTTCTCGTGCGGTTCCACTTAGCTTGGCTTGCAAGCTGCGCAATTGCTGAGCGCTGTAGTACTTGCCAACCTCTAGAATGACATCTGCAGTAATACTGCGGGCGTCGGTAATGGAGGGCTTCGCCATTTCAACGACCCTCCCGCACCAAGTTGGCTACCTTTTCCTCGGTCATGGCCTCGAAGAGGTCACGCCATTCTGGAAAAAGCTCAATGGCCAAACGGCGGATGACGACTAGGGCTGCCGGGGATATGCGGTTGGAAGGCTGTCGGTATTCCAGGCGGTGTACTGGGACGCCCAGGGAAGAACCGCTACGAAACACCACTGCGCTGGGGACTACGCTATCCAGAACGTTGATTTCGTCATTGTCCTGGAAAATTTCCCGTACCGACTGCTCGATCATCTGCGCGTCGGTGGTCTGGTCGAGATTGTTGACGACGATCCGCACGGGAGGGATTTTCATGCCCAGGCGCCCATAGGCGCGCAGGCCGTCCAACATCTGCATGGTTCCCCGGCTGAACTCCCGTGCAGCGAGCATATTGGGCGGAAGTGGGGATATGACCAAATCAGAGGCTAGGACCACCATTTCGAGCATGGCCGATCTGGCGCCTTGGGTGTCAATCAGTACCAGGTCGAAATGATCTTTGAACGCCGGCATCAGGTTGGCGAGTCGCAACCGTCCATCAGGTGCTTGCAGGAGCAGGCTGTTCAGTTGGTTGTTGATGTCGTTGGAAATGACAAGCGACAGGTTTGGTATCGCGGTGCTGGATATGATCTTGGCTGATTCGGTGATATTGAATGCCAGCAGATCGTAGATGCCGCCCTGAGCTTCATCGACCAATTGGTAATACGAGGAGAGTGAGGGCTGTGCAGGATCTAGGTCGATGAGGAGCACGCGCAGACCTGCATCCGCACAAAAAGCGCCCAGGTTGGCCTCAATGGTGGTTTTGCCTACGCCGCCTTTGGTCGAAACGACCGCAGAGATTTTCATGGTTTGGAGCCTCTAATGTGGGTTCATTAGAGGCTGCGAGGCCACGGAAACAGCTATGTGTAGCGAACACGATCCTGGGCTTTGAAGCACTAAAACCAATTGTCTTTTAACCAATTGGTCGTAGGTTCGAATCCCACACGACCCACCATTTTTGAGACCAGTTAACGCTGGAATCAGATCTTAAGATCAGAGGCCAAAAGCACTGATCGAAGAAGGCGACTGAAAGGTCGCCTTTTTATTACCGGGGTATAGCGCAGTCCGGTAGCGCGCCTGCTTTGGGAGCAGGATGTCGGGAGTTCGAATCCCCCTACCCCGACCATATTAAAAATCCTCGTATCGAAAGATACGGGGATTTTTTTTGTCTGCGCAAAACTCGGTAAAACAGTGGAGATTAAATGTGGGAGAGGGCTTGCCCCCGATAGCAGTGTGTCAGTCAGTCATTACTTAACTGACCCACCGCAATCGGGGGCAAGCCCCCTCCCACATGGTTTTATGTTGTTAGTGCAGTTTGAGTCGCGGCTCAGTCCCCCGACCGATCTTGCTGCCCAGCATCAGCATCGCCGTGCGGAAAAAGCCATACAGCGCCATCTGGTGCATACGGTACAGCGACACGTAGAACATCCGCGCCAACCAACCCTCCAGCATCACACTGCCGGTCAGGTTGCCCATCAAGTTGCCCACCGCGGAAAAGCGCGACAGCGAGATCAGCGAGCCGTAGTCGGTGTACTTGTAGGCCGGCAGCGCCTTGCCTTCAATCCGCAGCTTCAGCGACTTGGCGAGCAAAGAGGCCTGCTGGTGAGCGGCCTGCGCGCGCGGCGGCACATTACGGTCGGTGCCCGGCTGTGGGCAGGCGGCGCAATCGCCAAAGGCAAAGATGTTTTCGTCGCGGGTGGTCTGCAACGTCGGCAGCACCTGCAGTTGGTTGATGCGGTTGGTCTCCAGGCCATCGAGGTCCTTGAGAAAGCCCGGTGCGCGAATCCCGGCGGCCCACACTTTGAGGCTGGCCGGGATCACTTGGCCGCTGCTGGTGATCAGCGCGTCGGCGGTCACTTCGCTGACGGCCGAGTTGGTCAGCACGGTCACCCCAAGTTTTTCCAGGGTTTTATGCACAGGCCCGCCAATCCGCTCCGGCAGCGCGGGCAATACCCGAGGGCCGGCTTCGATCAGGGTGATGTGCATGTTTTCCGGCTTGATACGGTCCAGGCCGTACGCTGCCAGCTCATGGGCTGCGTTATGCAGTTCGGCGGCCAGTTCGACGCCGGTGGCGCCGGCGCCGACGATGGCGACGCTGATCTGTTCAACGGTGTCGGTTTGCCCGGCGTGGGCGCGCAGGTAATGGTTGAGCAACCGCTGATGGAAGCGCTCGGCCTGCTTGCGGGTGTCGAGGAACAGGCAATGCTGCGCCGCGCCCTCGGTGCCGAAATCGTTAGTGGTGCTGCCCACGGCAATCACCAGGCTGTCGTAGCTCAGTACGCGCGCAGGTACCAGCTCCCGGCCCTCTTCGTCGAGGGTGGCGGCCAGTTGGATTTTCTTCTGTTCACGGTCAAGCCCGCTCATACGCCCCAGCTGGAACTCGAAGTGGTTCCATTTCGCCTGGGCGACGTAATTGAGTTCGTCTTCCGAAGAGTTCAGCGAGCCGGCCGCGACTTCATGCAGCAGCGGTTTCCAGATATGCGTCAGGTTGGCGTCCACCAGCGTGATGCTGGCTTTGCCGCGTTTGCCCAGAGTCTTACCCAGGCGGGTCGCTAGCTCCAGGCCGCCGGCACCGCCGCCGACGACAATAATACGATGGGTCATGGGGATATCTCGCAAGGCTAAAAGAAATCGGAGCAGTTACCCCCGCGAGCGCCAGGCAGCTCATAGCGTCAGGTAACTCAAAAGGCGGCTCAGCAAACCGAGCCCGATCACCACCACCAGCACCACACCAAGGAGCAGCCACGGCCTGAAAGGCTTGCGCTCGACTCTGTGCTGGGAGAGTTGCAGGTACTCTTCGACATGCTGTTGGTCATCGGGGTTCAGGCGGCTGGTCATAAAGGCCTCGTCAGGTAGACGTTGCAAAAGGGCGCCACGTTACAGCCGGGGCATCAAAGGCTGATGCCCACATCGAACACTATGCTGCGGCCCAGGTTGTTGCGCAAGAAATCCGGCGCGTCCGGATGTGCGAACAGTACCCGCGCAAAGGTTGGCCCCACCAGCGACAGCGAGCGCCAGCCCTGGCGCAGATATTCGGTGGGTGGTGGGAAGTGGCTGTTGAGGTCCAGCACTTCGCGCTTGAGGCTGGTGAAGGCGATGAGGTCCAGTTCCCCCAGGTCCATTCCGCGTTCTTTGTAGTTATGCGCTTTTTTGCGCAGGGTCGGGGCCAGGCGCAGCAGGAACTCGTGGGCAGGGATGCGCCTTGGCTTGGCTTCGCGGCGCACCAGTTGGCTCGAGGAAAAGGCGCTGCGTCGGCGCAGCAATTCGTCGCGCCATTCGTCGTTCAGCCGGCGGCCTTCGTCCAATACAAAGAACACCTCGAAACTGGCGTCGCGAAACAGCACGTCCGGCGGTTCCTGGCCGGCGGCGTGGAACTCCTCGGCGCGATAGGGCACGTTCAAGCCTTGCAGCAGGCGCTGACAGACCCAACGCTCACGCTCCCATTTGCGGGCATTGGACAGGAACGCGTTGGCTTGTTCGGCTGCTACGGTGAGCAGGCGCAAATAATCTGAGTCATCCATAGGCGTAGCTTAGCGTTCAAATGATGACCGCAGGAAGACTCGTTGCGGGCCCAGCGTTGCTCAGCCTTACAGCTGGCTACCCTATAACCTGGCGATGTAATCTGACCATCCGGCAGCGACTCCGCATTCGAGGCGTTCATGTACAGGATCAATGCGGCCAGGCCCATGACGGGCTATGAGGCGGCTAGGCAGGTGAAACGGTGATCGGCGCGGCGGTACTGACGCCGCAGACCCTTGGCATCGGCGGGCTGTTGTATGCCCCGCTGGTGCTCTGGGCGATCTGGCGTGCGCCTTGGGTCGAGTTGTTTGCTGACCGACGGCGCCAGCATTTGCTGTTCGGCACGGTGTTCGCGCTGTTCATGTTATGGCTGGTGCGGCGGGATTTCGATACGGGGGTGTCTTACCATTTTATCGGCATGACCGCCGTGACCTTGCTGCTGGACTGGCCGTTGGCGATCGTTGGTGGGTGTGCCGCGCAGTTGGGATTGATATGGCTAGGTCGTCAGGACCTCGCCGCAATCGGTGTGAACGGCCTGCTGTTGATTGGGCTACCGGTGCTGGTGACCGAAACCTGTGCGGCGCTGGTAGAGCGGGCGCAACCGCGAAACCCTTTCGTGTACATTTTCTGTTCCGGTTTTTTGGCTGCCGCCTTGTCGGCGTTGCTCTGCCTGTTGGCCGGCCTGGGGCTGCTATGGTTCGATGGACGATTTGCGATGCCGGAATGGCTGGAAGACTTCGTAGGCTACCTGTGGCTGATCATCTTTCCCGAAGCGTTTATCAACGGCATGGTGATCAGTGCCTTGGTGGTGTTCTGCCCGGACTGGCTGGAGACGTTCAACCGCACCCGCTATCTCTCGGCTCCGTGGAAGGATGACGATTCGCGGGGTTGATCCAGATCAAACACCGGATGGCCGCACGGGCCCATGCTCGTCGAAATTTCAGGAGCACGAATCATGAGTGTGTACGAATGGGCACGGCAGGAGTTGCGCAGGAGCCAGGATGCCGCACAGGAAATCGGGTTTGATCCGGGCCTGACCCTGCGCGCCATGCTCAGCGCGGTGGTGGAGCAGAGCAAGGGCGTGCGCAGCTTTGAAGACCTGGCCGACGAGTTGCAATACCTTGCGGAAAACCTCGACGACCAGCAGGAATACGCCTTTATGCGGCCTTAATGGCGCGGCGGCAGGTCTTCGGAAAACAACTCGTCTTCGGCGTCCGGGGCCACCGGGATCTTATGTTCTTCAGCAGCCCAGGCGCCCAGGTCGATGAGTTTGCAACGGTCCGAGCAGAACGGCCGGTTGAGGTTGTCGGGTTTCCATTCCACGGGGGCGCCGCAGGTTGGGCAATCGACGGTCAAGGGTTGGCTCATGATCGGCCTCCACGCAAAGTGAGATAAAAGTGGTGCAGTCGCTCGACCTCGCCGTGCAGCCAGGCAAGGTCCTGGTCATTGACCAGTACGTCATCGGCATGGTTCAGGCGGTCTTCGCGGCTCGACTGGGCCTTGAGAATGGCCTGCACCTGTTGCTCGCTGATGCCGTCGCGCTGCAGGGTACGCTGAATCTGCAGGGATTGCGGCACGTCGATCACCAGGATCCGTTGGGTCATGCTGTATTGACCGGATTCGATCAGCAGCGGTGAGACCAGAATCGCGTAGGGTGATCGGGCGCGCGCCAGATGGTCGCGAATCTCTTCGGCGATCAGCGGATGCAACAAGCCTTCCAGCCAGAGACGTTCGGCGGGTACGTCAAAAATCAATTTTCGCAACGCGGCGCGGTCCAGCTGGCCGTCCGGTTGCAGCACGCCGCTGCCGAAATGTTCGGCAATGCGCGCCAGTGCCGGCCGGCCGGGCTCTACCACCCAGCGGGCTGCATGATCGGCGTCGATCAGGTCGACACCCAACTTGGTGAAGTGCTGGGCCGCAGCGCTTTTACCGCTGCCGATCCCGCCCGTAAGGCCGAGAATCCAGGGTGTTGCAACAGGAGTGGTCATCTGAAACCGACAGACTGCAAATAGAAGTCGGTTATTTGACCACCCCAGAGCAATGCAATCCAGCCGGCAATTGCCAGGCAGGGGCCAAATGGCATCGGCACCGACGCTCCGGTCTTGCGCCAGCGCATCAGCAGCACGCCGACGAACACGCCGAGCAGTGACGCCATCAACAGCGTCATCGGCAGGATTTGCCAGCCACCCCAGGCTCCCAACAATGCGAGTAGCTTGAAGTCACCATGGCCCATGCCATCCTTGCCGGTGACCAGCTTGAACAGCCAGAACACGCTCCACAGGCTCATGTAGCCAAACACCGCGCCCCATAACGCATCGGGCAATGTCGCCAGCAGGCCCGCGCTGTTGACCATAAGCCCCAGCCATAGCAGTGGCAGCACCAATGCATCCGGCAGCAACTGGTGATCCACATCGATCAGGCTCATGCCCAGCAGCCCCCAACTCAGCAGCAGCACCGCGCCCGCCTGCCAGCTGAAACCGAAATGCCAAGCGACATTCGCGCTGATCAGCGCGCATGCCAGTTCGGTGAGGGGGTAACGCGCGCTGATGGTTGCATGGCAATGGCTGCAACGCCCCTTGAGCATCAGGTAGCTGAGCACGGGGATGTTTTCCCAGGGGCGAATCCGCTGGTCGCAGCGCGGGCAGCACGAGCCGGGGTGCATGAGGTTATAGACCGGCCCCGCCGGTACGACGGGCAGGCCGAGAATTTCATGGGCTTGGGCGCGCCATTCCCGCTCGAGCATTTTGGGCAGGCGCCAGACCAGCACATTGAGGAAACTGCCAACGATCAGGCCCAGCAGCAGCGCCACGCCCACAAACACCCAGGGCTGCTCGCCCAGCAACGCACTCAAAATGCCGACCCTAATTGAAACACCGGCAGGTACATCGCAATCACCAATGCACCGACAATGCTCCCCAGCACGACCATAATCAGTGGTTCCATCAGGCTGGTAAGGTTATCGACGAGGGTTTCTACGTCGGCCTCGTAATGGCTCGCGACCTTGTCCAGCATGCGGTCCAGCGTGCCGGACTCTTCGCCGATTGCTGTCATCTGGATCGCCATGCCTGGAAACAGCCCGCTGGCGGCCATGGATTGATTCAACTGCATACCCGTTGATACATCGTGGCGCATATGTTCGATTGCCTGTTTGAAAGGGCCGTTACCGACGGCGCCGGCCACTGAGCCCAGTGCCTGCACCAGGGGAACACCTGCCGCAAAGGTGGTTGAAAGCGTGCGGGCGTAGCGGGCGACGGCCGCTTTGTTCAACAGTTTGCCTGCCAGGGGGATTTTCAACAAACCCGCCTCCAGCCCGTGGCGAAAACCCGGCGAAACACGGTAGGCGTGGCGCCAGGCGCCTATTGCCACGCCCAGGCTCAGCGCCAGCATCCACCAGGCCTGTCGCAGAAAGTCGGAGAGGGCGATGACCCCCAGGGTAAAACCGGGCAATGGGCTGTCGACCCCGGCGAACAGGTTCTGGAATTGCGGCACCACCTGCATCAGCAACACTGCGCTGACCAGGCTGGCCACCACCAATACGGCGAGAGGGTAGGTCATGGCTTTCTTGATTCTGGTCTTGAGCCGTTGGCTTTTTTCCAGATGAATGGCCACTCGCTCCAGCAGCGTTTCCAGGGCACCTGCCTGTTCACCGGCGGCAATCAAATGGCAGTACAGCTCATCGAAATAACGGGGGTATTGGCGCAGCGTGCTGGCCAGGCTGTTACCGGCGGCGACGTGTTGTTTCAAACCCTCGACCAACTCGCGCAGCGCTCGGTTCTCGACGCCCTCGCGGATGATGTCGAAAGCTTGCAACAAGGGGATGCCAGCCTTAAACAGCGTCGCCAGCTGGCGGGTGAACAGGGCGATGTCGGCGGACTGAATCGGCGGAGCCAGGCTTGGCAGGCCCGACGATTTTCTGCGCACATGCTCGGGGCAGATGCCTTGCTGGCGCAGTTGCGCCTTGATCAGCGCCAGGTCATGCCCCGTGGTTTGCCCGCACACCCGGCGGCCTTTGCGGTTGATGCCTTGCCAAGTGTAGATCGTTGAGGTGTCGTTCATGTCGCCTTCGCACATGCAGGTTGAGAATTTACAGCTTAGTCAGAGGGCGGATGCAGGCCAGGCTGGCGTTGGCCGATAAAATGTCAGATTGTGCGTCTGGTACGCGATGGGCCACGCAGGGATGAGTACACTGGCGCCGCTGCACAATACGGGGCGCAGGACGCGCCTTGTCATGGTTCTATTCTGGAGAGTGAAAGTGATGCGTCAGAAAGGCTTTACCTTGATCGAATTGTTGATCGTCGTGGCGATCATCGGCATTTTGGCCACGATTGGCTTGCCCATGTACACCAAGCACCAGGCCAAGGCCAAGTTCACGGCGGGGTTGGCGGAAATCAGCGCGTTGAAGGCCGGCTACGAGGATGTCATCAACCAAGGCACGGTGCCCAAGCTTGATCTGATCGGCGGCAACAGTCCCACCGCCAATTGCAGGATCGACGTGACAGGCGATGTTGCGACGGGTAGCGGCTCCATCAGCTGTGAAATCCTTGATGCGCCTGCGCCCGTGCTGGGCAAGACCATCACCTTGACGCGCAGCGCCAACACCGGCTGGACCTGTGTAACCACGGCCGATGCGCAATACGTCGCCAAGGGCTGTGGCGCCAACGGAGCATGACGGCGACCGGGCGGTGAGCGAGCCGGTTGCCGCATGTTCAATGCGGTGCTAGCTTTAGCCCACCGCCCGTGTAGCTCAGCCGGTAGAGCAGCGCACTCGTAACGCGAAGGTCGCAGGTTCGATTCCTGTCTCGGGCACCAAGGCAGCACTGTTTCAAGGGCCTGTTTCAAAGGCCTGTTTCAAAGGCAATGTTTTCAGATGATCCCAGAATGGTTCTGAAGGCCAGACGAGCGGGTATTCGCGCCCACTCTTTTGTATCTGCGCAACCTTGATGACCCAGATGCATCCCCATTCCTCGATCTAAGAGAACGACATGACCACGACTGAGATGACCCAGGAAGTTCGGCACCAAGCAGCCCTCGACAAATACCTCGAGGCAACGCCGCAGCTTAAAGAAGAGATCAAGGACCTGAGCGCGGATGACCAGCGTGATCAGGTCCAGTGGGCATTCGAGGACGAGGCAGAAAGCCAGGGCCTCCAGCCTTGGGAACTGACCCTCAAATACACCTCTACACCGGAAGAGTTCGAAGCCACACGCCTTGTCTTGCACAAGGAGGCCGCCGAAGTGCTGGGCGTCGAATGGGAAGAGTACTGCGAGATGAACAATCTCGTAGTTTGAAGGCAGCCTGTAGGAGCGAGCTTGCTCGCGAAAAACGTTAACGATACCGCGTGAACTCTGAATGCACGCGGTGCCTTTGAGTTTTTCGCGAGCAAGCTCGCTCCTAAAGTCAGGGCGCTTTAGATACTCAACCGCATCGACAAATCCACCGCCTTCACATCCTTGGTCATCGCGCCAATGGAGATGTAGTCCACGCCGGTCTCGGCGATGGGCCGCAGGGTGCTTTCATTGATCCCGCCGCTGGCTTCCAGCTTGGCCTTGCCCGCGTTCAGCCGCACGGCTTCGCGCATGTCGTCCAGGCTCAGCTCATCCAGCATGATGACGTCGGCGCCCGCCGCCAAGGCTTCGCGCAACTCCTCAAGACTCTCCACTTCGATTTCCACCGGTTTGCCCGGCGCAATCTTGTGGGCGGCGCCAATTGCCTGGGCAATGCCTCCGCAGGCAGCGATATGGTTTTCCTTGATCAGGAAAGCGTCATACAACCCGATGCGATGATTGTGGCAGCCGCCGCAGGTGACGGCGTATTTCTGTGCCAGGCGCAGGCCCGGCAGGGTCTTGCGGGTGTCCAGCAGCTTGACCTGGGTGCTGGCGACGAAATCCGCCAGGTATTGGGCACGGGTGGCGACGCCGGACAGCATCTGCAGGAAATTCAGCGCACTGCGTTCACCGGTGAGCAGCGAACGCGCCGGGCCTTCAAGGTGAAACAGCGGCTGGTCGGGACTGACACGCTCACCATCGGCGACCTGCCAATGCACCGCGACGCGCGGGTCCAGTTGGCGGAATACCGTATCCACCCAGGCGGTACCGGCGATAACGGCTGCATCACGGGTAATGATCGTGGCCTTGGCCAGCCGTTCGGCCGGGATCAGCTGTGCGGTGATATCGCCACTGCCGATGTCTTCCAGCAGTGCGCGGCGCACGTTGGCTTCGATTTCGGCGGTGAGGTCAGCAAGACGCAGATTCGGCATAACAGGCTCCACAAACAAAGTGTCGCGATTATAGGGGTTGTGTGGATTGGAACCCAGGCTGGTCAGTCATTTAGCGCATAGGGGCAGAGTTTGCTGGCGCAACCGCCCTCATTTGCCAGATAATCTCGCGCCTTGCAATTGGCGTCATAGCTTTGACGTCCTGATGGTGACCAGGTATTGGCAGCGCCCCAGAGGGCTTGCCTGCGTTCCTTGCCCATCTCAACACCCGCCGTTTCAGGAGGCCAGGATGCACAATGACGGGAAGGTGGTGCCGATCAAGCAGGCTCAAGCCACGCCATCGCCGCTCGCACGCCTGCCGGTGGTGGTGTTGCAGGTGCGTGATAAAGCCGCGCAACACCTGCAGCAGGGGTTGCAGGAACTGTTCGATAACGCCGACGACACATTGTTCGAAATGGCCGACAAGGCCCGTAGCACCGTCGACCAGCATATTTTCTTCGAGGCCATGCGCGACCTGCGCCTCAAGCGCAAGAACTTCGAACGCGTGTTCATGGAACAGCTGTTTGCGGCCTTCGCCAACCTGGGCCAGGCCGATAGCGTCGGGTTGCATCCGGTGCCGGTGGTGTCCTACGAGGTGACCAGCGGTACGCGGGCGGATGCACGGGAAAAAGCCGTGGCGCTGGAGGCGATGCTCGGTCGCGTGCAACACCGTGACGGCTTGGCGCTCGGGCAATTGAGCGCGCGGTTGAGTGAGGTGTTGGGCAGGTGCATGAGCGATCAGGAGAACCCACTGGGCCCGGCACGGCTTTGCCAGTTTTTTCTGCAGGCGGGCCGCAGCCTGGGGGTGGAGATCCGGGTCAAGCTGATCATGCTCAAGCTGTTCGAGAAATATGTACTCAGCGATGCCGACCAGCTCTATGGCGACGCCAATCAATTGCTGGTCGCTACCGGGGTGCTGCCTGAACTCAAGAGCGTGCCGTCCCGTCGTGCAGGTGGGCGTGCGGCGCGTGAGCTTCAATACCAGGCCCGTGCGCCGGCTGCCGAACCGCCGTGCGACGAAAACGGCCAGCAAGCCTTTGCCGCGTTGCAAGCCCTGCTGGTCGCGGTGCGCGGTAGCGTAGCGCCGACGCTTGAAGCCACTGCACAACCGCAACCCATCGCCACCCGAGACCTGCTGCGCCTGCTTTCGCATTTGCAACAATATGTACCGGAGCCTGCGGCGGAGGACGACTTCGACCTGCGCAACCAGCTCGAACAGTTGCTGACCCGGGTCAGCGTCAAGAGCGGCAAGTCGCGGGTGGTGGAGACGGCAGACGAGGATGTGATCAACCTCGTCGCCCTGCTGTTTGAGTTCATCCTCAATGACCGCAGTCTGCCCCACGCTTTCAAGGCCCTGATCGCGCGCCTGCAGATCCCGATATTGAAAGTCGCCGTGCTGGACAAGAGCCTGTTCAGCTGCGCCGGGCATCCGGCACGCCGCTTGCTCAACGAGATCGCCAGTGCCGCCCTGGGTTACAGCCCGCAGAATGGCGATCAGAACGACAGCCTGTACCTGCGTATCGAACAGGTCATCCAGCGCCTGTTGACTGAGTTCGTTGAAGACCCGGCGATTTTTTCGCAGTTGTTGACGCAACTGAGCACATTCATTGAAGAAGAGCGCCAGCGCAGCGAGTTGCTCGAACAGCACACCCGTGACGTCGAGCAAGGGCGCCTGCGTACCGAGGTGGCCCGCCAGCGTGTGGCACAGGCGCTCAACCGGCGATTGTTGGGCAAGGCCTTGCCGCCGTTCGTGGTGCAATTCCTGCAGCAAACCTGGAGCCAGGTACTGTTGCTGGCCACTCTCAAGCATGGCGAACAATCGGTGCAATGGCAGACCGAACTGCGCACCATGGACGACTTGATCTGGAGCGTCGGCCTGCGCGAAGACACCGAGGCCGGCCGGCATTTGCTCGAGCAATTGCCAGGGTTGCTCAAGGCATTACGCGACGGGTTGGCCGGTGCGGCGTTCGATCCTTTCAGTACGCGTGAATTCTTTTTGCGCTTGCAGGCCTTTCACGTTCAGGCCTGCGAAGGCGAGGGCGACGACAGGCTGATTGAAGTCCGCGAGCCCTTGGTTCTCGGCAGCCAGTTGTCGGACGCCTTGGAAGATCTGCCCGAAGATGACCCGGACCTGCTCAAGGTTCACCAGTTACGGATCGGCGGTTGGGTGGAGTTCCAGCAGGGCCCGGACACCGCGCTGCGGTGCAAGCTCACCGCGATCATGGCGCCAACTCATCGTTACATTTTCGTCAGTCGCACGGGGCTTAAAGTGCTGGAGCAAACCGCCGGCCAATTGGTCATGGCGTTCAAGCAGGGCGGCCTGCGCAGCCTGGACGAGGGTTTGCTGTTCGAGCGCGCGCTGGCTGCGGTGGTTGGCAACCTGCGTCAACTCAATCGCGGCAAGTGATCGCAACGGCAGGGCGGAACGCGGCATACTGGTAACACTTCGTCTCATTCAAGGAGCCTGTATGCAGTTGGACCCCGTCAGCGGTTGGTTCGAGGGCATTCGCCATTGCCCCTCGCCCAACTTCAACGAGCGCCCGGCAGGCGAGATATCGCTGTTGGTGATACATAACATCAGCCTGCCCCCGGCGCAGTTCGCCACGGGCAAAGTGCAGGAATTTTTCCAGAACCGCCTGGATGTCTCGGAACACCCCTACTTTGAAGGCATTGCCAGCCTACGGGTGTCTGCGCATTTTCTGATTGAGCGCGACGGCACGGTCACGCAATTTGTCGCGTGCCGCGACCGGGCCTGGCATGCAGGCGTGTCCAGCTTTGATGGGCGTGAAGTGTGTAATGACTTCTCCCTGGGGATCGAGCTGGAAGGCACCGACGAGCTGCCATTCACCGATGCCCAATACGCGGCGCTGATTGACCTGACGCGCCAGTTGCTCGCAGCCTACCCTGGGATCACTGCCCAGCGTATCTGCGGTCACAGCGACATCGCCCCCGGCCGCAAAACCGACCCGGGCCCGGCTTTTGATTGGATGCGCTTTCGCAGCGCGCTGCAGGATGGAGGATATAAACAATGAGTTTTCTGGTGCTGGTGCTGGCGGTGTGGATCGAGAAGTTCTCGGCCTTGCGCCAGCGGTTGCAGCGCGACGGCGGCTGGCTGCGTGAGCTGGCCAAGCTTGAATCGAGCCCGCGCATGGGGACGCGGCCCTGGCTGATCCTGCTGGTGTTGGTGGTGCTGCCCGTGGCCTTGCTGGGCTTGTTGCTGCTGGTGCTGGAACCCGTGGCCTATGGCTTGTTGGCGTTGCCGGTGCACGTGTTGGTGGTGATCTACAGCCTGGGCCGTAGCGATCTGCTGGCCGCGTTGGGGCCGTTTCGTGATGCCTGGCGGCGGGGCGATCTGCAAGCCGCCGAGCATGTGGCCGAGCGTGACCTGACGCTGGGTGCCGACAACGGCGCGCAGTTGCTCGAGCGGGTTCAGGGCTATTTGCTGTGGCAGGCCTATCAGAGCTTTTTCGCAGTGATTTTCTGGTATTTCCTGCTGGGCCCGGTGGCCGCTCTGGCCTACCGCCTGCTGGCGCTGGCCAGTGAGCACAGCCAGAACCCGCTGGTGGCCGAGCGCGCCACGCAATTGCGTCATGCCTTCGACTGGCTGCCGGTGCGCCTGCTGGCGGCGAGCTTTGCCCTGGTGGGCAATTTCGTCGGGGTCAGTCGGGTGATGCTCCACGAACTGCTGAACTGGGATATCAGCGCAGCACAGTTGGTGGAAAAAGTCGGCCTGGCCGCTGCGGAAATACCGCCGCCGGCGGTGGGCGCCGAAGGCATCAACAGCCTTGATCGCCTGTGGGAACTGCTGCTGCGTGCGGCGGTGCTGTGGTATGCCGGCTTTGCCATCTGGACCGTGTTGCCCTGAGCCACTCGGCAGGGGTTAACCCCCTGCCGTTAACCTTACGTTACAAAACTCCCTTTCAAATTGAGCTATACAGACAGAGCGCCAAATAGTGGCTATCTGCCGCCGCCCTGCGCCTCAATAAAAATAAAAGAAAGGGGGATCACCCGTGAAGCGCTTGCTCTATCCCGCCGTCGCATTGATGAATCGCCTGAGTTTCGGCATGAAATTCAGTCTGATCAGCGTGCTGTTCCTGCTGCCGATGCTGGCGACCAATTACTTTCTGGTGCGTGACGCCTGGGCTGAATTCCAGGGCACCCGCATCGAACTGCAGAGCCTCGATCTACTCGGCAGCAGCCTGATAGTGCGTCGCGAGCTGGAGGCGCTCAATAACCAGGTGCAGATCAATACGACCCTCGGCCAGTCCGGCAAGGCCGGCGACCTGGAAGCCAGGATCGTTGCCGTGGAGCAGAGCGTGCTCAGCCGTGTGCAGGGGCTCAGCGCGATGGCTACCCAGCCTGAACAGGTTGCGGCCTTCGACACCAAGCGTGACGAACTGATTGCCGCGTTCAAGGCTCAGCAACAGGAAACCTCACTGCTCAACAAAAGTGCGTTGATCGGCAAATTGCTCAACCAGGCCCAGATACTCAGCCAGATCATCGCCAGTCAATCCGGCTTGAGCCGTGATCCCCAGAGCGATCTGCGCCAGCTCAGCGACCTGATCACCGCCGTCACTCCACAAGTCACTCAGCTGCTGGGGGAGGGCCGGGCGATGGGCGCGTATTCCCTCGGCCAGGGTTTTATCAATTCATCCTCCAGCACACGCTTCGACGAACTGCTGCAGCAGCTGGAAAAACTCCAGGGCGAATATGCCTTGAAGCTGCAGGATGCGCTTGGCGCCAGTCATGCCGCGCAGGCAGCACTCGATACTGCGGCGCAGGCCAGCCGGGCCAGCCTCAAGCAGGGTGCGGAGTTGTTCGAAGAACAAGTGGTGGTGGCTGAAACCCTCGACACACCGTGGCAGGGCTTTTACGACGGCGTCAGCCAACTGATGGCCAAGACCTATCAACTGGATGACGCCACCCTGGCATTCCTCAAGCAGCAACTGGAGCAACGCCTGGAACAAAAGCGCCTGCACATGCTGCTGCTGGTCACGGCGCTGGCGGCGGTGTTTGCGCTGATTTTCTATTTATATGCGGGCTTCTATGCGTCCACGCGCATGACCTTGCGCAGCCTCGGGGCGATGATGGACAAGGTGGCGGCGGGCGATATGACAGTCACCTTCGTTGCCGACAGTCGCGATGAGCTGGGGGACCTGGGCCAGGTATTCAATGGCACCGTGGCCAAGATCCACGACTTGATCGAGCGCGTCGGGCACACGGTCGCCCAGGTCGAGTTGCAAGCCGGGCAGGTACAAACGGTGTCGGCGCAGAGCAACCAGGCAGTGGCCGGCCAGCGCAGTCAGATCGAGCAGGTGGCGACGGCGATGAACCAGATGTCATCTACCGCGCAGGAGGTCGCGCGCAGCGCCGCAGCCGCCGTCGGCAGCGCCCGCAGTGTCAACGATGAAACCGTCAGCGGCCGTGGGCTGGTGCAATCCCAGCAAGGCAGCATCGCGCGCCTGGCCACGGAGATCGATGAGTCGGTGCGGGTGATCAACCAGTTGGCGGCCGACAGCCAGGCCATCAGCAGCGTCCTGGAAGTCATCAAAAGCATCGCCGCGCAAACCAACTTGCTGGCGCTCAACGCGGCTATCGAGGCCGCGCGCGCGGGTGAGCAGGGGCGTGGTTTTGCGGTGGTGGCCGACGAGGTGCGTACGCTGGCCCAGCGTACCCAGCAGTCCACCGAAGAAATCGAGCAGATGATCGGACGCCTGCACAGCGGCGTCGGCGCAGCGGTCAAGGCCATGGGCGCCAGCCATGACACGGCCAGTGGCACGGTGGGGCAGTCGGAAAAAGTCCAGCAGGCTCTGGAAAATATTCTTGGCGCGGTAGGAATGATCGTCGATCAGAACCAGCAAATCGCCGCCGCCGTGGAGCAGCAAACGGCCGTCGCCCATGATATCGACCAGAATATCGTCGCCATTCATCGTGCGGGCGAACACGCGGCGCAGGGCGCCGACCAGACCGAAGCGGCCAGCCGCCAGTTGTCGCTGCAGGTGACGCAATTGAAGCAATTGATTGGCGCGTTTCGCGTGTAGGAATTTTCGTTCGGATTTGATGCTGTCTGGCGTGACTGAACGCCATTGCTATCGACGAACCCTTTGTCTGTACGTATTGCCATGCGTGCCTGCAGCGGTGTTGCCAGAAACAGCTGAGTCAATTCCGCGCCCTGGACCATTGGGCGCTGGTGCGGCCGAGCATGATCATGCTGACGTGCGCGACCTTGCTGGCGGCACTGTTTGCTGAATGGCTGGGGCTGCTCACGGTGATCGGGCAGTTCAATATTTCCCTGACGACGCTGTTGATCCATTGCCTGGTGCTGCGCTACGCCCGTCATCGACAAATGATGACCTTGAACCTGCAAGCCGTCAGCCCGCTACCAATTGAACACTTCGCGCGCGTTGCGTGTGCTCGCCTCAGCCAGCCGTAAAGCGCTGATACCCATTCGTTCGGCCAGGGCGTGGCAGATAGCCGGCAAGTGCTCGGGGCTGTTGCGCTGGCCCGGGTACATGGCCGGGGCCATATCCGGGGCGTCGGTCTCCAGCACCACGGCTTCCAGGGGCAATTGGGCCAGCACCCGGTGCATGCGCAGGGCCTGCGGCCAGGTGGCGGCGCCGCCCAAGCCGAGCTTGAAGCCGAGCTTGATGTACTCGCGGGCTTCTTCCTGGCTGCCGGCGAACGCATGAATGATGCCGCCACGCGGTAGGCGGATGCGCTTGAGCGTGGCGATCACTGCCGCGTGACTGCGGCGTACATGCAGCAAGGCCGGCAGTTGAACGTCCACCGCCAATTGCAGCTGGGCCTCAAACAGCGCTTGCTGGCGCTCGCGGTCCAGGTGCTCCAGAAAGTAATCCAGGCCGATTTCACCCACGGCACAGAGCTGCCGATGGCCCTGCAGTCGCGTCAGCCAGTCGCCCAACTCCAAAAGGTCGGCGGGGCGATGCTCATCGAGATACACCGGGTGCAGGCCGAAGGCGGCGAATAAGCCTTCATCCTCCAGCACCAGATCCCACAACCTTTGCCAATTTTTCTGATAAACACCGAGCAGCACCATGCGCCTCACACCCTGATCGCGGCTGCGGGCGAGGACTTCGTGGCGATCGCCATCGAAGTCCGCAAAGTCCAGGTGGGTGTGGGTGTCGATCAGCTCCACGCTCAGGCCTCGTGAATGCGCTGCTTGAAGGTGCGGCTGATCCCGTGCACGCCGGGCTGGTAGTGTTCTTCTTCAATGGCGGCGAGCGCCAGGCGCAGGGCGGTGTCGGCGATCAGTTGATGCTGCTGGGCCATGGCGTTGACCGGCAGCGGCAGGAAGTCCAGCAACTGAGTGTCGCCGAAGGTGCCCAGGCGCAGTGGCCGTGACTTGAGTGGGACGTCGTGCAGCGCATCGAACACGCCTTGCAGCAGTACGTAGGACGTGGTCACCAGGGCGTCAGGCAAGTGCCCCAGGCGTTGCAGTAATTGCTCCATCAGCTGTCGCCCGCAGTCTCGGCTGAAGGCTTCGCCCTGTTCGATGATCACCTCTCCGGTAAAGCCGTGCAGGGCTTCACGGAAACCCGCGGCGCGTTCCTGGCTGATGCTCAGCTCCGGGCGCGCGCCGATCAGCGCGATTTGCTTGGGCAACGGCTGCAGCAGGCTGCTGGTGAGTTGCTGGCAGGCTTGACGGTCATCGCTGACCACCGAGCAGAACTCGCTGGGCTCCATGACCCGGTCGATGGCGATCACCGGCAAGCCTTTGGCCTGCAGCTCGCGATAGCTATCATCGCTGGCTGGCAAGCAGCTGGCGACGAACAACGCATCGCAACGCCGTGCGCGGAACAGTTGCAGCAGTTGGCGCTCGCTGTCGGCCTCGTCATCGGAGCTGGCGATCAGCAATTGATAGCCGCGCGCCCGCGCACCCTGTTCAAGCAACTTGGCAATGCGTGCGTAACTGGGGTTTTCCAGATCCGGCAGGATAAAGCCCAAGGTGCGTGTGTGCCGGCTGCGCAATCCGGCGGCTTGTGGGTTAGGCGTAAAACCATGGGCCTGGACCACGGCCCGCACTCGCTCGACAGTCGCGTGACTGATGCGCTGTTGTTCGGCCTTACCATTGATGACATAGCTGGCGGTGGTCACGGACACACCGGCCAGACGTGCAATATCACTGAGTTTCAAACCGGGATTTCCTTGTTTTTTAGAGCGTGCCCCGACATTTTGTTCAATCCTAACCGATTCCAGCCTGCGACCAATGTCCCACAGCAGGCGCCGAGTGGCCCTTCAAGCTTGCGCAATTAACGCGTAATCTGCCATAAATTCTAGATTAAACGTTTCAGCAAGCGTATTTTTACGATGTTCGCCACTGAGTAGCTACTGCCAATTGACTGCTCAGTCAGTTGTTTCCGAACACCGCTAAGCTGATTTATTCAAAACAATACCTAGTGCGCACCTCGCACTAACTAGGAGAACGGCATGCTCGAGCTCACTGTAGAGCAGATATCCATGGGCCAGGTGGCGGTGGATAAATCTGCTGCCTTGCACCTGCTCGCTGAAAAACTGGTGGCCGATGGCCTGGTCGCCGAAGGTTATCTCAGTGGTTTACAAGCCCGTGAAGCCCAAGGCTCGACCTTTCTCGGCCAAGGCATTGCCATTCCCCACGGCACCCCGGAAACCCGCAATCAGGTGTTTTCCACCGGCGTGCGCCTGTTGCAGTTTCCCGAAGGCGTGGACTGGGGCGATGGCCAGGTCGTCTACCTGGCCATCGGCATCGCCGCCAAATCCGATGAACACCTGCGCCTGCTGCAACTGCTGACCCGCGCCCTGGGTGAAACCGACCTCGGCCAGGCGTTGCGCCGTGCCGGCTCCGCGGAGGCCTTGCTGAAATTGTTGCAAGGCGCGCCGCAGGAACTGGCGCTGGATGCACAGATGATCAGCCTGGGCGTATCGGCCGATGATTTCGAGGAATTGGTGTGGCGCGGCGCGCGCCTGTTGCGCCAGGCCGATTGCGTGAGCAACGGCTTTGCCGCCGTGTTGCAGCAAGTCGATGCGCTGCCCCTGGGGGATGGCCTGTGGTGGCTGCACAGCGAACAGACGGTCAAGCGTCCGGGCCTGGCGTTCGTCACGCCGGACAAACCCATGCGCTACCTGGGCCAGCCGCTTAATGGCCTGTTCTGCCTGGCCAGCCTGGGCGAAGCGCATCAGGCGCTGCTCGAGCGCCTGTGCGCCTTGCTGATCGAAGGACGCGGCCAGGAATTGGGCCGCGCCACCAGCAGTCGTGCCGTGCTTGAAGTGCTGGGTGGCGAGCTGCCGCCCGACTGGCCCAGCGCCCGCGTCACCCTGGCCAACGCCCACGGCCTGCACGCGCGGCCGGCGAAGATCCTGGCGCAACTGGCCAAGCAGTTTGACGGCGATATCCGCGTGCGCATTGTCGACGGCCCGGTCGGCGCCGTATCAGTCAAAAGCCTGAGCAAGTTGCTGAGCCTCGGCGCGCGGCGTGGTCAGGTGCTGGAATTTGTCGCCGAGCCGACGATCGCGGGCGATGCGCTGCCGGCGCTGTTGGCTGCCATTGACGAAGGCCTGGGCGAAGAAGTCGAGCCGTTGCCGACGGTCAGCGCCCAGCCCGTCACCGTCGACATCGAACCGGTCATCAGCGCGCCACTGCCCGGCAGCCAGATCCAGGCAATTGCCGCCGCGCCCGGTATCGCCATCGGCCCCGCGCATATCCAGGTGCAACAGGTGTTCGACTACCCGTTGCGCGGTGAGACCTGCGCCGTTGAACGCCAGCGTCTGCTCGCCGCGCTGAGTGATGTGCGTCGCGATATAGAAGGCCTGATCGAACGCAGCCAATCCAAGGCCATCCGCGAGATTTTCATCACCCACCAGGAAATGCTCGACGACCCGGAACTCACCGACGAAGTCGACACCCGCCTCAAGCAAGGCGAAAGCGCCGAAGCCGCGTGGATGAGCGTGATCGAAGCCGCCGCCAAGCAACAGGAATCATTGCAGGACGCCCTGCTCGCCGAACGCGCCGCTGACCTGCGCGATATCGGTCGTCGCGTATTGGCGCAACTGTGCGGCGTCGACACCGCTCAGGAACCGAATGAGCCCTACATCCTGGTAATGGACGAAGTCGGCCCTTCGGACGTCGCGCGCCTGGACCCGGCCCGTGTCGCCGGCATCCTCACCGCCCGTGGTGGTGCCACGGCCCACAGCGCCATCGTCGCCCGTGCCCTGGGCATTCCCGCGCTGGTCGGCGCCGGGGCGGCGGTGTTGCTGCTTGGCGCCGGCACACCTTTATTGCTCGACGGCCAGCGCGGCCGCCTGCACGTCGACCCCGACACCGCCACCCTGCAGCGCGCGACAGTCGAGCGCGACACCCGCGAACAACGCCTGCAAGCCGCCTCGGCGCAACGCCATGAACCGGCGCTGACCCGCGACGGCCACGCGGTGGAAGTCTTTGCCAATATCGGCGAAAGCGCCGGGGTTGCCGCTGCGGTGGAGCAGGGCGCCGAGGGCATCGGGCTGTTGCGCACTGAACTGATTTTCATGGCCCACCCGCAAGCGCCGGACGAGGCCACCCAGGAAGCCGAATACCGTCGCGTACTCGACGGCCTCGACGGGCGTCCGCTGGTGGTGCGGACCCTCGACGTGGGCGGCGATAAACCGCTGCCGTACTGGCCGATTGCCGAAGAAGAAAACCCCTTCCTCGGTGTGCGCGGTATTCGCCTGACCTTGCAGCGCCCGCAGATCATGGAGGCGCAATTGCGTGCGTTGTTACGCTCGGCGGACAACCGGCCGTTGCGCATCATGTTTCCCATGGTCGGCAGCGTGGATGAATGGCGCGCCGCCCGGGATATGACCGAGCGCCTGCGCCTGGAAATCCCGGTGGCCGACCTGCAACTGGGGATCATGATCGAAGTGCCTTCGGCCGCGCTGCTGGCACCGGTACTCGCCAAGGAAGTCGACTTTTTCAGCGTCGGCACCAACGACCTGACCCAATACACCCTGGCCATCGACCGTGGCCACCCGACCTTGTCGGCCCAGGCCGATGGCCTGCACCCGGCCGTCCTGCAATTGATCGACATCACCGTGCGCGCCGCCCATGCCCATGGCAAATGGGTCGGCGTGTGCGGCGAGTTGGCGGCCGACCCGCTGGCGGTGCCGGTGTTGGTCGGCTTGGGGGTGGACGAGTTGAGTGTGTCGGCGCGCAGCATTCCCGAAGTGAAGGCGCGCGTGCGCGAATTCAGCTTAAGCGAGGCCCAGAGCCTGGCGCAAAAAGCACTGGCGGTGGGTTCGCCCGCCGAAGTGCGTGCCCTTGTGGAGGCCGTGTAGATGGCAAAGATTCTGACCCTGACGCTGAACCCGGCGTTGGACCTGACGGTGCGCTTGGCGCACCTGGCACCCGGCGCAGTCAACCGCAGCGAAACCCTGCTCACCCATGCCGCCGGCAAGGGCGTGAACGTGGCGCAGGTGCTGGCCGATCTGGGCCATGAGCTGACCGTGAGCGGCTTCCTGGGTGAGGGCAACCCGCAGGCCTTCGAGGCGCTGATTGCACAACGGGGCTTTACCGACGCGTTTGTTCGCGTGCCCGGTGACACCCGCAGCAACATCAAGATTGCCGAGCACGATGGCCGCGTCACCGATATCAATGCACCGGGGCCTGAGGTGTCGGTGCAGGCGCAGAACGCGCTGCTCGAAAAACTGGCTCGGATCGCGCCAGGCTTTGACGCGGTGGTGGTGGCCGGCAGCTTGCCGCGTGGCGTCACCGCGCAATGGTTCCAGCAGATGCTCGAGCAATTGAAAGGCCTCGGTTTGAAAGTGGCCCTGGACACCAGTGGCGAAGCGCTGCGCGCCGGTTTGAAGGCAGGCCCGTGGATGGTCAAACCCAATACTGAAGAGCTCGCCGAAGCGCTGGACGCCGCCGCCGACGGCATCCGCCAGCTGCATCAGCAGGGTGTGGAGCATGTGGTGGTCTCGGACGGTGCTGCCGGCGTGAACTGGTACAGCGCGGGCGCGGCCCTGCATGCCACGCCGCCCAAGGTGACGGTTGCCAGCACCGTAGGCGCCGGCGATTCGCTGCTGGCGGGCATGCTCCACGGCCTGCTGCGCGACGAAGCGCCCGAGCAGACCCTGCGCCGCGCCACGGCGATTGCCGCGATGGCGGTGACGCAAATCGGTTTCGGCATCAGCGATGACGCGCAGTTGGCGCGCCTTGAAAGCGGTGTCGATGTACACGCGCTGACAGAACAATAAGAGGGTTTGTGATGAAGTTAGCCATTGTTACCGCCTGCCCGAACGGCATGGTTACCAGTGTGCTGTGCGCCCGTTTGCTGGACGCCGCCGCACAGCGCCAGGGCTGGAGCACCAGTGTCGAAGTGGTGGACGTGCAACGCCCGGACAGCCAGCTGTCCCAGGCGACCCTCGATGACGCCGAGTGGGTGTTGCTGGTCAGCAGCACGCCGGTGGATATGCAGCGTTTTGTCGGCAAGCGCGTGTTCCAGAGCACGCCGGCCCAGGCGTTGGCGGATGTCGACGCGGTGTTGCGTCGCGGCGCGGAGGAGGCGCAGGTGTATGTGGCGACCGAGGCGCCGGTCGGGAATGTCCCGCGCATTGTCGCGATTACCGCTTGCCCCACCGGCGTGGCCCATACGTTCATGGCCGCCGAGGCCTTGCAGCAGACCGCCAAGCGCCTGGGCTACGACTTGCAGGTCGAGACCCAGGGCTCGGTGGGTGCGCGCACGCCATTGACGCCTGAGGCCATCGCCAACGCCGACGTGGTGCTGCTGGCGGCGGACATCGAAGTCGCCACCGAGCGCTTCGCCGGCAAGAAGATTTACCGCTGTGGCACCGGCATTGCGCTCAAGCAATCCGAAGCCACGCTCAACAAGGCGCTGGCCGAGGGCGCGGTGGAAAGCGCCGCCAGCGGTGCGGTGGCCAAGTCGGAAAAAACCGGCGTGTACAAACACCTGCTCACCGGGGTGTCGTTCATGTTGCCGATGGTGGTGGCGGGCGGCCTGTTGATCGCCTTGTCCTTCGTGTTCGGCATTCATGCCTTTGAGGAGAAGGGCACCCTGGCGGCGGCACTCAAAACCGTCGGCGACCAGGCGTTCATGCTGATGGTGCCGTTGCTGGCGGGCTACATCGCCTACTCGATCGCCGATCGCCCCGGCCTGGCGCCGGGCATGATCGGCGGGTTGCTCGCGGGCACCCTGGGCGCCGGGTTCATTGGCGGGATCTTCGCCGGTTTCCTCGCCGGCTACAGCGTCAAGCTGATCTCACGCGCGGTGCGCTTGCCGCAAAGCCTGGAGGCGCTCAAGCCGATCCTGATCATCCCGTTGCTGGCAAGTTTGTTCACTGGCCTTGCGATGATCTATCTGGTCGGGCCTCCGGTGGCACGCTTGCTGACTGGGCTGACGGATTTTCTCAGCACCATGGGCACCACCAACGCGGTGCTGTTGGGCATCCTGTTGGGCGGCATGATGTGTGTCGATCTGGGCGGGCCGATCAACAAGGCGGCGTATGCGTTTTCCGTCGGCCTGCTGGCGGCGTCGAGCGGCGCGCCGATGGCCGCGACCATGGCGGCCGGCATGGTGCCGCCGATTGGCATGGGCATCGCGACCTTCCTGGCCCGCCGCAAGTTCGCCCAGACTGAGCGCGAAGCTGGCAAGGCCGCGATGATTCTCGGCCTGTGTTTTATCTCGGAAGGGGCCATCCCGTTTGCGGCCAAAGACCCGTTGCGGGTGATCCCGGCCAGCATTGCGGGCGGCGCGCTGACGGGGGCGCTGTCGATGTACTTCGGTTGCAAACTGGCCGCGCCCCACGGCGGCTTGTTTGTGCTGGTGATTCCGAACGCGATGAATCATGCGCTGCTGTACCTGCTGGCGATTGTGGCCGGTAGTGTGCTGACCGGGTTGGTGTATGCGCTGATCAAGCGGCCGGAAGCGGCCGAGTTGGCGGCGGGCTGAAAATGTGGGAGGGGGCTTGCCCCCGATAGCGGTCTGTCAGCCAGTGCATCTGGTGCCTGACACACTGCCATCGGGGGCAAGCCCCCTCCCACATTTGGATTTTCAGTGTCTGTGAGGACGGTGTCATAACTGTTTCATCGTCGCCTGCTTAAGTTGTCCTTTTGATACTCAAGAGGGCACCCGCATGAGCCACTTCGATCTCGGCCGTCGCCGCGTGATGCAAGCTGTCGGGGCGGGCCTGTTGTTGCCGGGCCTGGCGCCGGCGGTGATTGCGTCGGTAAAGGACCGTCCGCTGCTCACCGATGGCGTGCAGTCCGGTGACCTGCTGGGCGACCGCGCGATGATCTGGAGCCGCAGCGACCGCCCCGCGCGGATGGTGGTGGAGTGGGACACCCGCAGTGTGTTCAGCAACCCACGCCGGTTCATCTCGCCCCTGGCCGATAACCGCAGCGATTTTACGGCCCGCGTCGAACTCACCGGGCTGCCCGCCGATCAGGCGATTTTCTACCGCGTGCGTTTCGAAGACGCCCAGACCGGCATCGCCAGCGAGCCGTGGTTCGGCCACTTGCGCAGCGTGCCGCAACAGCGTCGCGACATCCGCTTTGTGTGGAGCGGCGACACCGTCGGCCAGGGTTTCGGTATCAACCCGGACATCGGCGGCATGCGCATCTACGAAGCCATGCGCCTGCGCCTGCCGGACTTCTTTATCCACAGCGGCGACACCATCTACGCCGACGGCCCGGTGCCGGCGCAACTGGCCACTGAGGGCGGGCGCATCTGGCGCAATATCACCACCGAAGCCAAGAGCAAGGTTGCCGAAACCCTTGAGGAATATCGCGGCAATTACCGCTACAACCTGCTGGATGAAAACGTGCGGCGCTTCAATGCCGAGGTGCCGCAGATCTGGCAGTGGGACGACCACGAGGTGATCAACAACTGGTCATCAAGTAAACAGTTGGACGAGCGCTACCAGACCCGCGACATCAATACCCTGGTCGGCCGCGCGCGCCAGGCCTGGCTGGAATATTCACCGATGCGCCGGCAAAGCGCCGACGGCGGCGGGCGGATTTATCGCAAGCTCAGCTATGGGCCGCTGCTGGATGTGTTCGTGCTGGACATGCGCAGCTATCGCGGCCCCAACGACGACAACCTGGGCGGCGCGAAACCCTTCCTGGGGCGCGACCAGTTGGACTGGCTCAAGCGCGAACTCAAGGCCTCCCAAGCGCAGTGGAAGGTAGTCGCGGCCGACATGCCCATCGGCCTCGGTGTGCCGGACGGTGAGGTCAGCCCTGGCGTGCCGCGCTGGGAAGCGATCGCCAACGGTGACCCCGGCCCGGCCCAGGGGCGTGAGCTGGAAATTGCCGAGCTGCTGGGATTCCTGCGCGCACACCAGGTGCGCAACCACGTGTGGCTGACCGCTGATGTGCACTATTGCGCCGCGCATCACTATCACCCGGATCGGGCGGCGTTCCAGGATTTCGAACCGTTCTGGGAGTTCGTCGCAGGGCCGTTGAATGCAGGCAGCTTCGGGCCGAATCCGTTGGACAAGACCTTTGGGCCAGAGGTGGTGTTCGAAAAGGCACCGCCTGCGCAAAACACCTCGCCGTTTGCCGGGTTTCAGTTTTTTGGCGAGGTGCAGATTGATGGGCAGACGGCGGAGTTGACGGTGATTTTGCGCGATCTCGATGGTGTCTCGGTGTTCGAGCAAAAGCTGCAACCTGTCTGACCTAGAACGCGGTAAAAAACTGTGGGAGGGGGCTTGCTCCCGATAGCGGTGTATCAGTCGACTGATGAGTAGACTGTCAGATTGCTATCGGGAGCAAGCCCCCTCCCACATTTGATCTTCAGTGTCTGTGAGGGATCAGTACACATCCCGGCGATAGCGGCCTTGCTCGATCAAGCGCTCCACTGTTTCACTGCCGAGGATATCCACCAGCGCCTGATCCACCCCCGTCGCCATCCCCTGCAAGCTGCCGCACACATAAATCGCTGCGCCATCGGCCAGCCATTTGCGCAGCACATCCGCCGATTCACGCAGGCGGTCCTGCACGTAGATTTTCTCCTCTTGGTCCCGCGAAAACGCCAGGTCCAGCAGGGCCAGATCACCACTGGCCAGCCAGCCTTGCAGTTCTGCCTGGCACAGGTAGTCGTGGGCGATATGGCGTTCGCCGAACAGCAGCCAGTTACGCTGCTGACCGTCGGCGATGCGCGCCTTGAGCAAGCTGCGCAGGCCGGCCAGGCCCGTGCCGTTGCCCAGCAGGATCAGCGGCACCGCTGCTTCGGGCAGATGGAAACCGCTGTTGCGCCGCAGGCGCAGGCTGATGCCCGCGCCGATGGCGGCGTGTTCAGTCAGCCAGCCGGAACCCAGGCCCAGGCTGCCATCCGGGTGGCGTTCCTGGCGCACGATCAGCTCCAGCACACCGTCGCTGGCAATCGAGGCGATCGAATATTCACGCAGGCCCAGCGGTATCAGCGCATCGACCAGTGCCTGGGCATGCAGGCCGACCAAGTGGGTGCGGTTATCCGGCAGTTGGCGCGTGGCCAGGGCCTGGTTGAGCGTTTGCGCCAGGCCTTCAATCAGCACGCCATCACTGCCGGCCAGGCCCAGCCCTGCCAGGAAGTGCTCAACGGCTCGCGGGCTATTGCGCGGCAGGATTTCCACCAGGTCACCGGCCTGCCAAACGAGGGGCGAGGGCGGTGTGAGCCCCAGCAGGTACACGGGTGAGCCGACGCTGCCAGGGTTGAGCAGGGTGCGCCGGCTAAGGGTCCAGTGTTCGAACTGGGCGGTCTGCCAGGCCGCTGTCGGCGTGTGGCCGGTGAGCTGGCCGAGCTGCTGTTGCCAGGTCAGCAAGGCCTCGGTATCGCCGCTGTCGACTTCCACCGGCGCAAACAGCGGGTTGCCGCCCTGGTGGGTCAGCCAGAAATGCAGGCGCCGGGCAAAGCCGCAAAAGTGCTCGTACTGCCGGTCACCCAGGGCCAGTACCGAGTAGTTCAAGCCCTTGAGGGACACGTCCTGGCCGAGCACGCTGCGTTCGAAGCCACGGGCGCTGTCGGGGGCTTCGCCGTCGCCGAACGTGCTGACCACGAACAAGGCATTTTCCGACTGGCTCAGGTCGTGCTGGCTAAGCGTGCCCAAGGGTTGAACCTTCACCGGCAAACCTGCCGCCTGCAATTGCCCGGCCGTCTGCCAAGCCAATTGTTCGGCGAAACCGCTCTGGCTGGCAAACCCGATCAACCAGGCCGGGGCATCGCTGGAGTGGGCGTCAAGACCCTTGCGTGCGTCCCTTACATGGCGTTTTTTGCGGCGCCGGTCGAGGTACAGCAACCAGCCGGTAATGAAGAACAGCGGCATGCACAACGCGCTCAGGGTGAGCACGATCCGTCCTGCCAGCCCCCAATAGCTGCCGGTGTGCAGGGCATAGACGCTGGTCAACAACTGCGACTTATAACTTTTGCTGGCGTAGCGCTCATGGGATTTGACCTCGCCGGTGGCCGGGTCCAGGTTGATCTGGTTCAGTGCACGGTCATGGGGTGAGTCTTCCAGCAGGTAATACACGGTGGCCGGTTGCCCGGCGACGGCCGGCAGACGGATGTTGTAGGCGCTCAAGCCAGGCCCCGCGTTGCTGTAGATGCTGCTCCAGATGGCTTCATAGTTGGTCACGTAGTTGGCCACGGGCGCAGGGCCAGCCGGCGGCGGGCCGCGCTTGAGCGTGCGCTCGTTCTGCGGCGCGTCGGACAGCAGTTGGGTCACGCCTCGGTTGTACCAGTCGTACGACCAATACAGCCCGGTCAGTGCCGCCAGCAGATAAAACAGCAGGCACCAGGTGCCGAACACCGAGTGCAGGTCCCAATTGAAGCTGCGGCCTTTTTTACGCCAGTCCAGGGTCAACCACACGCGCCAGTTCTTTACCTGGCGCGGCCAGCGCAGGTACAGGCCGGAGAGGCAGAAGAACAGCAGGATCAGGGTGCAGGCGCCAGTGATCGTGCGCCCGGTGTCGCCCATGGCCAGGAAGCGGTGCAACTGCAGGATGAAGCCGAATACATCCTGGCCGACGGCGTCGCCCAGGTAGTCGCCGGTATACGGATCGAAGTAGCGTAGCGGGCCCCGGCGCTCGCCCGGTGGCGGGGTGAAGGACACGCGCCCGGCGTTGCCGCTGTCGCGTTCCACCCAGAGCATCGCCACGGTGTTGCCTTCGGTGGCTTCCAGTTTGCGCACCAGTTCGGCGGGCGGCAGCACCCCGGCTTCGCGCTTTTCAACATGCAAGACCTGCGGGTTCAGCGCCCGCAGTATTTCATCCTGGAAGGAGTACGCAGCCCCGGTGATCCCCATCAAGGCCAGCACCAGCCCGGCAGTGATGCCGAAGAACCAGTGCAACTGGAACAGGGTTTTCTTCAACACGTCGGACCGCCTCGCTCAACTGGTTATGAATGTCACGGCGCGCATTATGCCGTGGCTTATCGAGAAATATTCTGTTTAGCATGCAAAAGCCCCACGCATCCGATGCGTGGGGCTCAAGTCGTGGCGCGCTTGCGCTTAGAAGTGGAAGCTGGTGGTCAGCAACGCCGTCCGACCGGCCGCCTGGTTGGCGAAGTGCGAGGCGTAAGCCTTGTCGTAGTAGGTTTTGTCGGTCAGGTTCTGCACGTTCAATTGCAGGTCGACGTTTTTAGTCAGCTTGTAGCTGGCCATGGCGTCGTAGCGGGTGTAAGACGGCACGTACACGGTGTTGCCCGCATCGCCGTAAACCTCGTCGACATAGAAGGCGCCGCCGCCGACGGTCAGCTTGGGCGTGATGTCGTAGGTGGTCCACAGACTGAACGAGTTCTTCGGCGTGTTGGGCATCTGGTTGCCGGTATTGGAACCGGCGCTCACCACGCCGTTACGCCCGTTGAGGCCGGACTTGACCAGTTCGCTGTCCAGGTAGGTGTACCCGGCGAACACTTGCCAGTGCTCGGTCAGCTTGCCGCTGGCGGACAACTCGACGCCGTCGACCCGTGATTCGCCGGCGTTCTCGTAGGTGAGGGCATCAACCAGGACGCGGGTGTTTTTCTTCTCGGTACGGAACACGGCGGCGGTCAGGGACAGGCGGTCGTGGAACAGGTCCCACTTGGTGCCCAGCTCGTAGTTGACCGTCTCTTCCGGCTGCAGGTCGCTGATGGCGGCACCGGCTGACAGCGGGTTGCCATCGGCGCCTTCACCCACCAGACCACCGGCCGGGGTGGCCGACGTCGCGTAGGAAGCGTAGATGCTGCCGTTGTCCAGCGGCTTCCACACCAGGCCCGCCTGCCAGTTGAAGAACTGGCTGTCATCCTTGATTTTGCTGCGCCCGGTGATGGCGTTGGTGTTGGCTTCGGTATCGAACGTGTCGTAGCGCAGGCCCACGTTCAGCAGCCATTTCGGATCCAGCTCGATGGTGTCGAACACGTAGGCCGCGCGGCTGGTGGCCTTGGTGTTGGTGCCGTTGTAGTTGCGCGCGACGCTGCCGTTCCAGGCATCGTCCGGGTTCGGGTTGCTCAGCGAGGTGCACTGGCCACCCAGGCTGCCCTTGGCCACGGTGCACACCGGGTTGGCGTTGGGGCTGACGGTGTAGCCGCTGACACGGGTTTCTTCACCGGTGAATTCCAGGCCGGTGGAGTAGGTGTTCTTGAAGCCCAGCGCCTGGAAGCTGCCGAACAGGTCGGTCTGGTTGGTGGTCGTGGTGGTGGTGGACACGCGGCTGTTGGCCCGGCGCCAGACAGTGCCGAACTTGTTGACGTTGAGCTTGCTGTCATCCGGCTGGGTGAGCACATAGTCCTGGCCGGTGCTGCCGTGGCGCAGGGTGTTCTTCAGCGTCATGTTGTCGTTCAGGTCATGCTCGATGGAGAACGTGCTGATGTCGGCGCGGGTCTTGCGGAAGTCACGGCTCTTCAAACCATAGAAGTTGTTGCTGTCGCCGCCGTCGTTGGGCTTGTCATGCACGTGGGCGGTGGCGGTCGCCGAACCGTAGCCATAGGGAATCCCCGAATCCGGCAGGTCGTCGCTTTCCATGTGGTAGTAGCTGAGGTTGACGCGGGTCGGTGTGCCCAGGCCAAAGGTCAGCGATGGCGCCACGCCCCAACGGTCGTAATTGACCGCATCGCGGCCGGCCACGTTTTGTTCGTGGCTCATCAGGTTCAGGCGGAATGCCGCGCTGTCGTCGAGGAACTGGCGGTTCACGTCGAGCACGTAGCGGCGGGTCTGGTCGGAACCGTAGGTGAAGCCGCCGTTGGTGAAGTCCCGCGCTTGTGGGGTTTTGCTCACCAGGTTGAGGCTGCCCCCGGCTGAGCCGCGACCGCCGAAGGACGAGTTGGGGCCTTTGCTGACTTCGATCGATTCAATGTCGAAGATCTCCCGGCTCTGGCCGCCGGTATCGCGCACGCCGTCCAGGTAGGTGTCGCCTTGGGCGTCGAAACCACGGATGAACGGACGGTCGCCCTGGGGGTTGCCGCCTTCACCGGCGCCAAAAGTAATCCCCGGTACGGTGCGCAGGGCATCCTGCAGCGAGGTGGCGGCAGTGTCTTTGAGCACTTGCTGCGGGACCACGGTGACCGAGCGCGGTGTGTCTACCAGCGGTGCGGTGTATTTCTGTGAAGCGGCTTTTTCTACCTGATAGGAAGGGGTGACCTGCTCCTGACCGGTAATGTTGGTGGCGCCGAGGGAGATAGGGTTGCGCTCGCCTTGTTGTTCGGTGTTCTCAGCCGCCTGCGCCAAGTGGGCGGCAGAGCTGGCGCTGAGGGCAACGCCGATGGCCGAAGCCAGCATGCGTGGTGAACTGGCGGTGGTTGTTGGTGTGATGCGCGACATGACGTGTCCTTTCCCCAAGGATGTGAGGTCGCGGAATATAGGGCTAACAAGACTTTCTATCAATTGCGATACATTGCTATTCGCATCGAATTTACATTCTTTACACTTTTTGCTTACGGTTTTTACAGTCTCGTTCGTCTCGACGTTTTACACAGAGGATAAGAATCAATATCATTGGCACCCCTCTGATCGCAGGTATTGCCCCATGTTGCTGCATATTCCCGGCCTGTTCTCGCGCGAGGAAGTGCAGCGCATTCGCCAAGCCTTGGAGGAGGCCGAATGGGCCGACGGCAAAGTCACTGCCGGCCATCAATCGGCCAAGGCCAAGCACAACCTGCAATTGCCCGAAGGCCACCCGTTGGCCAAGGAAATCGGCGCGGCGATGCTGGAGCGCTTGTGGAGCAACCCGCTGTTTATGTCAGCGGCGTTACCGCACAAGGTGTTTCCGCCGTTGCTCAACTGTTACACCGCCGGTGGCAGTTTCGACTTCCATATCGACAACGCCGTGCGCCAACCCAAAGGCAGCCACGAGCGCGTGCGCACTGACCTGTCGTCCACGCTGTTCTTCAGCGACCCCGACGACTACGACGGCGGCGAGCTGGAAATCCAGGACACTTTCGGCCTGCAGCGCGTCAAGCTCCCCGCCGGCGATATGGTGCTGTACCCCGGCTCCAGCCTGCACAAGGTCAACGCGGTGACACGCGGCGCGCGCTACGCCTCGTTTTTCTGGACCCAGAGCCTGGTGCGCGAAGACAGCCAGCGCACCCTGCTGTTCGAAATGGACGGCGCCATCCAGCAACTGAGCCGCGACGTGCCCGATCACCCGGCGCTGATCCAGCTCACCGGCACCTATCACAACCTGCTGCGTCGTTGGGTCGAGGTCTGAGATGGGCTTTTTATTGCGTCGCCAGGAAGTGCTCAACGTCGAGCAGCTGCAATCGATGCTTGATGATTCCCCGGTGCGCGCGGCCCAGGCGATCCTGATCGCGGCCAGGGAAGGCGTGGTCGATGCCCAGGCCTTGCTCGGGCAGATCCTGCTGGAAGGACGCGGCATCGCACGCGATGAAACACTGGCGTTGCGCTGGTTCCGGATTGCCGCCCAGGGCGGGCATTTGATGGCGCGCAATATGATTGGGCGGTGTCTGGAGCATGGTTGGGGTTGCACGGTGGATGAGGCGGCGGCTGCGCGTGAATACCGGTTGGCAGCAGAGGCCGGGCTGGATTGGGGGCAGTACAACTATGCCAACCTATTGGCGACCGGTCGTGGCGTTGTGCAAGATCAGGCCCAAGCGCTGATGCTTTATCGCCAGGCGGCAGAGCAGGGCCATGCCAAGTCGATGAACCTGGTGGGGCGTTATCTGGAAGACGGGCAGTATTGCCCGAGGGATTTTGAAGCGGCCGTTGAGTGGTACCGGCGTTCAGCCGAAGCCGGGGATTTTCGTGGGCAGTTCAGTTATGCGGCGGTGTTGGCGGATAGTGGCCGAATCGAAGCGGCACTGGAGTGGTTGTACAAGGCGCTGGCAGGCGGGAATCTCAAGTTCTTACGGATAGCACACCAGACGCTGGCAGCGGCCAACCATCCACAGATTCGCGCGATGGCTGAAGCCTTTCGGCACCGGGCTGCCGATCTCTCTTAACTCATCTGAGCCAGACCGGGGCACAAAAACTGACACTTGATCGGTGGCGAAAATAGCTCGCACATCGTCATCATTCCGTCACATAAGCCCGCTTGAAGGTTAAGCGGGCTTTTTCATTGGTGTGACTCGTGTGTATAAAAAAGCGCATTGCTGACTGGCGTGTGTAATATACACACCAAGGGTGAGGCGATGAGAAGTCGAGAGGTGATTGAGCTACTGGTGGCGGACGGTTGGTTTGAGGTGGCGGTGAAGGGTAGTCATCACCAATTCAAACATCCAGTGAAGCGAGGGCGGGTGACGGTCCCTCATCCCAAGTCAGAACTTGCAAAGGGCACTCTGCATAGTATTTTCAGATCGGCAGGCCTGAAATGATGGCCCCGATTGATAAGTTGAATGAGCTCCGAGAAGCTCATTCAGAGGAGGAACAATGAAATTTCCCGTGGTAGTCCATAAAGATGCTGATTCGGATTACAGCGTGACGGTTCCGGATATTCCGGGATGTTTCTCGGCCGGAGGATCTTTTTCCGAAGCGCTGGACAATGTGCGTGAGGCGATCGCGCTGCATCTGGAAGGATTGGTTGCCGATCAGGAAGTGCTCCCCCAGGCGCTGGAGGTCGATGCACATTTGGATAATCCGGATTTTGTCGGCGGTGTATGGGCGATAGTCGACTTTGATCTCACGCCTTATCTGGGCAAGTCAGTCCGTTTTAACGCTTCCTTGCCGGAACAGTTGCTGTTGCGCATTGACGAGCGGGTGCTGAAGGATCATCGGTATGCGTCGCGGTCAGGTTTTCTGGCGACGGCAGCGCTGCGTGAGCTATCTGCCTGACGAAATGCGCGACATTCCACCTGACAGCCATAAAAAAACCCATGACACGTCATGGGTTTTTTATACGCAGCGTGCTTACACGTAAAACGACTTCAACGGCGGAAACCCATTGAACTCAACTGCGCTGTAGCTGGTGGTATAGGCACCGGTCGACAGCCAGTACATGCGGTCACCAATGGCCAGGTTCAGCGGCAGGCCGTACTTGTAGTTTTCGTACATGATGTCGGCGCTGTCGCAGGTCGGGCCGGCGATGACCACTTCTTCCATCTCGCCTTTTTTCTCGGTCCAGATCGGGAACTTGATGGCTTCGTCCATGGTTTCGATCAGGCCGGAGAATTTGCCCACGTCCGTGTACACCCAACGCTCGACGGCGGTGCGCGATTTACGCGCCACCAGCACCACTTCGCTGACCAGGATGCCGGCGTTGGCGATCAACGAGCGGCCGGGTTCGAGGATGATTTCCGGCAGTTCATCACCGAAGTCTTCCTTGAGGAAACGGATGATTTCCTCGGCGTAGGTTTCCAGGCTGTTGGTGCGGGTGATGTAGTTGGCCGGGAAGCCGCCGCCCATGTTGATCAGCTTCAGATGAATGCCGTCTTCTTCCTTCAGGCGTTCGAAGATCACTTTGACCTTGGCGATCGCCGCATCCCATACGCTGATGTCGCGCTGCTGCGAGCCGACGTGGAACGAGATGCCGTAAGGCACCAGGCCCAGGTCGCGGGCGAGGATCAGCAGGTCCATGGCCATGTCGGTCTGGCAGCCGAACTTGCGCGACAACGGCCAGTCAGCCGTGGTGGAGCCTTCGGTGAGGATACGCACATAGACTTTCGAGCCCGGCGCGGCCTTGGCGATGTTACGCAGGTCGGCTTCGGAGTCGGTGGAGAACAGGCGCACGCCTTTCTCATAGAAGTAGCGGATGTCCTTGGACTTCTTGATGGTGTTGCCGTAGCTGATACGGTCGGCGCTGACGCCGCGGTCCATGACCTTGTCCAGCTCGTAGATCGACGCGATGTCGAAGCTCGAACCCTTGTCTTTCAACAGGTCGATGATCTCGACAGCCGGGTTGGCCTTGACCGCGTAATACACCTTGGCGAATTCGAAACCGGCGCGCAGGTCATCGTAGGCCTGGCTGATCATCGCGGTGTCGATCACCACGAACGGGGTTTCTTGCTTGTCGGCGAACGCCTTCATTTTGTCAAACGTGGCGCGCGCGAAATAGTCTTCGACGTTGATCGACATGCTGGGAACTCCTAAGGGCAAACTGTAGTAATCAATGGGTGCAACTGAACGTCCTCCGTATCCCCACTTTGGTTCGCCTACTTCCCAAGGCATGTCGCCGAAAGCAAAAAGGCCATGGGATACGCGTCCCTTGGCCTTGCTGTCTCGTCGTCAGTACTTGAGCCGGATGGATCGTTTCCAGCATGGACGTTCGGCGCGAACTTTAGGGCTTGATGGGCGTGGGATCAACTAAAAATGTCGCGTTTTTGCACGCGTTCGTCGCGCGACCCCGTGCAGCTACTATGTAACCGACCGGTGTGACGGATTGATGTTCCCCGGATGGGCGAATTGAGTGCATTTCCCTGACACCCTGCAGAGCCAATGTGGGAGGGGGCTTGCCCCCGATAGCGGTGGGTCAGCCAATACCTCAGTGACTGACCCACCGCTATCGGGAGCAAGCCCCCTCCCACATTTTTTTACCGCTTTGTGTCAGGCCAGTGCGGTCTCTGCAGGCGAAACGATACTGGTCTTGCCCCCACGCGACTTACCGGAACTCAGATAATCGGCAATCGACTCCTGGGTCACCTCACCCAAAAACACCCGCTCCGCATCCATCACCGGCAACCACGAACGGTTGAACTCGTACATCCGCGACAGCAGGATGCGCAAGTGCTCGTCATACGCGGCGGTGGCGTTGAATTCGCGCAGGTACTGGCCGCAGGTACCGGTCTGACGGTGCAAGTCGCGACGGCGTACATAGCCCAGCGCCTTATTCTCGGCGCAGGTGACCACCACATAGCGCCGGTCGTGCTCGTCCATCAGCTCCAGTGCATCGGCTACCGGCGTTTCCGGGCTCACCGACGGCGCGTTGTCCGCGGCATCTTCGGCCTTCACCAGCAGCAGGCGCTTGAGGGTGCTGTCCTGGCCGACGAAATTGCTCACGAACTCGTCCGCCGGGTGCGCCAGCAGCGTATCGGGATGGTCGATCTGCAGCAGCTTGCCGGCGCGGAAGATCGCAATCTTGTCGCCCAGCTTGATGGCCTCGTCGATGTCGTGGCTGACCATGATCACGGTCTTGTTCAGCGCACGCTGCATCTCGAAGAACTCGTTCTGGATCATCTCGCGGTTGATCGGGTCGACCGCGCCGAACGGTTCATCCATCAGCAGCAACGGGGCATCCGCCGCCAGGGCGCGGATCACGCCGATGCGCTGTTGCTGCCCGCCCGACAGTTCACGCGGATAGCGATGCAGATACTGCTTGGGTTCCAGCTTGATCATGCTCATCAGCTCGCGGGCGCGGTCGTGGCATTTCTGCTTGTCCCAGCCGAGCAGTTTGGGCACCACGACGATGTTTTCTTCGATGGTCATGTTCGGGAACAGGCCGATCTGCTGGATCACATAGCCGATATTGCGCCGCAGGGTCACTTCATCGAGGTCGGTGGTGTCTTCGCCGTTGATCAGGATCTTGCCCGAGGTGGGCTTGATCAGGCGATTGATCATTTTCAGCGTGGTGCTCTTGCCGCAGCCCGAAGGGCCGAGGAACACACAAATCTCGCCTTCGTTGACGGTCAGGCTGACATCGTTGACGGCGGTGACAGTCTTGCCGTTGCTTTGAAAAGTCTTGGACAGGTTTTGAAGTTCGATCATTTGAGCAATCCTTTTGGAGTCAGCGAGCGTTGCAGCCATTGCAAGAGCAGGTCGGCAAAGATGGCCAGGAGACTGACCAGTACGGCGCCAACGATCAGCATCGACATGTCGCTGCGGCTGATGGAAGCCAGAATAAGTACACCCAGGCCGCCGGCACCGATGGTGGCGGCGATGGTCATCACGCCGATGTTCATCACCACGGCGGTGCGCACACCGGCGAGGATCACCGGCACGGCAATCGGCAGCTCGACCATGCGCAGGCGCTGGGCGAAGGTCATGCCGATGCCTTTGGCGGCCTCGCGAATGCCCGGTTCGACACCGGTGAGCGCCAGGTAGGTGTTACGCATGATTGGCAACAGGGAATAGAGAAACACGGCGGTGATCGCCGGCATCGGCCCCAGGCCCTGGCCGAACTTGGAGTAGAACGGCAGCAACAGGCCGAACAGCGCGATGGACGGTACGGTCAGCAGCACCGTAGCGCTGGCCTGCAGCGGGCCGGCCAGGGTCGGGAAACGCGTCATCAGGATGCCCAGGGGCACGCCGATCAAGATCGCGAGGACAACCGCGACGCCGACCAGGGTGATGTGCTGCCAGGTCAGTTGCAGGACTTGGGCCCAATCAAGATGAGAAAAGGCGTTGAGAAATTCCATGTCTTTTCCTCTTATTGATTGATCGGGTGCTGGCGCAGGAAATCTGCGGCAACAGCGGACGGGCTTTCATGGTCGACGTCGACCCGCGCATTCAGCTGGCGCATGGTTGCGTCGTCGAACAGCGCGGCCAGTGGCTTGAGCTCGGCCGCCAGTTGCGGGTGCTGGTCGAGATATTCCTGGCGGATCACCGGGGCGGCGGTGTAGTCCGGGAAGTAGTGCTTGTCGTCTTCGAGCAGCTTCAGTTTGAAGGCATTCAGGCGACCGTCGGTGGTGTAGACCAGGCCGGCAAACACCTGGCCATTGCGCAGCGCGGTGTAGACCAGCCCGGCGTCCATCTGCCGGGTGTTTTTGCGCGTGAGGTTCATGTCGTACAGCTTGACCATGCCGGCCAGGCCGTCGGAGCGGTTGGCGAACTCGGTGTCCAGGGCGACCAGGCGGTGTTCCCGGGTGTCTGCGGCCATGGCGTGGGTGAGGTCACTGATGCTGTTGATTTCGGGATGTTCCTTGGCGACTTTCTCCGGCAACGCCAGGGCGTAGGTGTTGCTGAAGCGCGACGGCGAGAGCCAGACCAGGCCTTTTTTTGCGTCGAGTTCCTTCACGCGAGCGTAGGACTGAGCGCTGTCGAGTTTCTCGTCGATGTGGTTGTACGCCACCAGCGACACGCCGGTGTATTCCCAGATCAGGTCCAGTTGCCCGCTTTCCTGGGCGCTGCGCGCCAGGTTACTGCCCAGGCCACCGGTCACGCGGGCGTCGTAGCCCTTGGTGCGCAGGTACTGGGAGGTGATTTCGGCGAGCAGGGTCTGTTCGGTGAACACCCGTGCGCCGATGCGGATTACCGGTTTTTCAGCGGCTTGCGCAAAACCTGCAAACAGCAGGACGCAGCTCAATATCAAGGTCAGTTTTTTCATGTGATTTCCTTTGCCAAGCCTTAAGACGGACGCAACCCGCGTTCCAGCCAGAGGCGGCTGGCCATGGTCACCAGGCCGTCGAGCAGCAATGCCAGCAGTGCGGTGCATGCGGCACCGAGCAGCAGTTGCGGCTGGTTGTTCAGGGCGATGCCGGGGAAGATCAGGCTGCCCAGGCTGTTGGCGCCGATCAGGAACGCCAGCGGTGCGGTGCCGACGTTGATCGCCAGGGCCACACGCACGCCACCGATGATGATCGGCACGGCGTTGGGCAACTCCACGCGAAACAGCACCTGGCGTGGCGTCATGCCGATACCGGTGGCGGCTTCTTTCAGCGAGCCTTGAACGTTTTTCAGGCCTTCGTACGTGTTGCGCACGATGGGCAGGAGGGAGGCGAGGAACAGCGCGAAAATGGCCGGGCCGCTGCCGATGCCGAGGACGCCGAGGGCGATGGCCAGTACGGCCAGGGGAGGGACGGTGTTGCCGATGTTGAAGATCTGCATGAAGCGTTCTGCACGCCCGACCATGTTCGGTCGACTGAGCAGGATGCCGGCGGGGAGGCCCACAATCAGGGCGGCCAGCATGGAAACTAAAACCAGAATCAGATGAGCTTGCAGGTAAAACAACAAATCGTCGCGGTACAGTTCGATCGTGTTGATGCCGATCCAGTGGACCAGCAGGGCCAGGAGCGCGACGACAACCGCACCTCCTATCAGCCCTTTGCCATAGCGAATAGCCACAGGCGGACTCCTTTTTTTCTTTTGTCGGCGAACACATTCTCCGGTGGCAATGCCATGGCTGGCTGCCTCTGAATGAGTTCGCGAAAAGCAGCTCGCCGATACTGGCAACGCAGTATGCGATCGAGCCATGAGCGCAGCCTCGTCAGGCTAACTTGCTGATTTTTCAGCCCCTGTTCCGAGTGCGATAGCAGGGGAGTGGACGTCTCTACCTTTTAAAAGGTTCCACACTTGGGAGCATTTAGCCACCCCCAATGGGCTCAACGGTGGTCTGTAACCCTGGGTTTGCGCTATACTCGCCGCCCTTTTTTGACTCACCTGCCAGGCGATTTCCCATGACCCACCAGGCCGCCGAAGTCGCGAAACGCCGCACTTTCGCTATTATTTCCCACCCCGATGCCGGTAAAACCACCATCACCGAAAAGCTCCTGCTGATGGGCAAGGCAATCGCGGTGGCCGGCACGGTGAAATCCCGCAAATCCGACCGCCATGCGACATCCGACTGGATGGAGATGGAGAAGCAACGGGGTATTTCCATTACCACGTCGGTCATGCAGTTCCCGTATCGCGACCACATGGTCAATCTGCTCGACACCCCAGGCCACGAAGACTTCTCCGAAGACACCTACCGCACCCTCACTGCGGTGGACTCGGCGCTGATGGTCCTCGACGGCGGTAAAGGCGTCGAGCCACGCACCATCGCGTTGATGGATGTGTGCCGTTTGCGCGACACGCCGATTGTCAGCTTCATCAACAAACTCGACCGCGATATTCGTGACCCCATCGAGCTGCTGGATGAAATCGAAGCCGTCCTGAAGATCAAGGCCGCGCCGATCACCTGGCCGATCGGTTGCTACCGCGACTTCAAGGGCGTGTACCACCTGGCCGACGACTACATCATTGTCTACACCGCCGGCCATGGTCATGAGCGCACCGATGTGAAAATCATCGAAAAGCTCGACTCCGACGAAGCCCGCGCCCACCTGGGCGACGAGTACGACCGCTTTGTCGACCAGCTCGAACTGGTACAGGGCGCCTGCCATGAGTTCAACCAGCAGGAATTCCTCGACGGTCAACTGACCCCGGTGTTCTTCGGTACTGCCTTGGGCAACTTCGGTGTCGACCACGTGCTCGACGCCGTCGTGAACTGGGCGCCAAAGCCCCTTGCCCGTGTCGCCAACGAGCGCACCGTGGAACCGGTGGAAGAAAAATTCACCGGCTTCGTGTTCAAGATCCAGGCGAACATGGACCCCAAGCACCGCGACCGCATCGCCTTCATGCGTATCTGCTCCGGCCGCTACGAAAAAGGCATGAAGATGCGCCACGTGCGCACCGGCAAGGACGTGCGCATCGGCGACGCCCTGACGTTCTTCTCCTCCGAGCGTGAACAACTCGAAGAAGCCTACGCCGGCGATATCATCGGCCTGCACAACCACGGCACCATCCAGATCGGCGACACCTTCACTGAAGGCGAAGCACTGGGCTTCACCGGCATCCCGCACTTCGCCCCGGAACTGTTCCGCCGCGTACGCCTGCGCGATCCGCTGAAATCCAAGCAACTGCGTCAAGGTTTGCAGCAACTCGCCGAAGAAGGCGCCACTCAGGTGTTCTTCCCCGAGCGCAGCAACGACATCATCCTCGGCGCCGTGGGTGTGCTGCAGTTCGACGTGGTCGCCAGCCGCCTGAAAGAGGAATACAAGGTCGAGTG
The DNA here is from genome assembly GCF_003852355.1 of Pseudomonas sp. R2-7-07. Lineage (NCBI taxonomy): Bacteria > Pseudomonadati > Pseudomonadota > Gammaproteobacteria > Pseudomonadales > Pseudomonadaceae > Pseudomonas > Pseudomonas sp. R2-7-07. The sequence goes on from NZ_CP027759.1 coordinate 1,062,112, forward strand.
CTCCTACGAGCCGATCACCGTGTACTCCGCGCGCTGGATCGATTGCAGCGATAAGAAGAAGTTGGAAGAGTTTTCCAACAAAGCGGTGGAAAACCTGGCGATCGACGGCGGTGGTCACCTGACTTACCTGGCGCCGACCCGGGTCAACCTGGCGCTGATGGAAGAGCGCTGGCCGGATGTGAAATTCCGGGCGACTCGCGAGCATCATTAAGGGCTGAGCGGTAAAGAACAGGGCGAAGCTGTGATGGCTTCGCCCTTTTTTATGCCTGCTGCAAAGCCAAAATATGGGAGGGGGCACACTGTAGGAGCGAGCTTGCTCGCGAAAAACGTCCAGGCAACGCGTTCATTCTGGATAAACGCGGGGGCCCTGAGTTCTTCGCGAGCAAGCTCGCTCCTACAGTATTGAGGGCTTGCCCCCTCCCGCATTTGGATCTTCATAACGCCATGAATTGGCGAGAACCCGGCTTCGGGTCTAGCGTTTACCCACCGACTGTAAAGGAGACTACCGTGCGAAATGCTCAACGTGTCATCCCTTTGGTGTTGCTGGCCATCCTGGGAGTGACGGCCCTTCCGGCGTTGGCCGACGCCGGGGCGCCCCAGTGGAAAGACACCGGCCCGGTCACCAAGAAAAAGCAGAACGAGGTCAACTCGGGCAGTTGGAAACCGCAGCCCCAGCCCACAGACGTCAGGGATCCGGAAAACCCCATCAATGAAGGGGAAGACAGTGTGACCTTCGACGACGGCGAAACCTGATGCCCCTGAGGGTGACCGCAATTCCTGATGAGGCATACAAAAGGGCGAAGCTGTCATGGCTTCGCCCTTTTTTGTATTTAGGAAATGACGGTTAGTTACGGGTGGTTTTGCCCCACTCGCAACAGTTTCAATGCCAGTTGGGTGCCCGCCTGGATGTATTCAACTTGTGCATACATCGCATCTTTTACATAGGCTTCCCCCAGGTCTGTAACTTCCTGCGATGCAGCATACTCTGCGCTCAGGTACAGCAAATGCATGGAGATATCCATCGAGTTCTGAAACGATTTAAGCGTGTTGTTTGGCCCTAATTCGTCAATGACCTTCTGCCAGCGAAGGTCGGCTTCGGCTTGGAGGGTCTTGTATTCGGCCATTGAAACCTCATCATCGGCATAGATGTCGTTAAGAAGGGTTTCCAAGGATTTGGAGATAGAGCATTTTTCGCGGATGACAGTCATGAGATAGCCCGTTTGTTAATGATGAGAGTCGGGCATTCTTAATCAGGCTTTATGGAATTAGAAGCGCATTATCTTTGTTTTTTAGTTGCTGTTACATATTTAAGAAGTTTTCTTTTTGGCTTGAAGTTAGAGCGTGGAAGTCGTGTGGGAAGTTTGTAATTGTTTGGGTGGAAACTACCGCGACGATTCGGACGAAGGCGACAGCCAGACATAGGCCGTGCGCAAAAAGAAGCCCCTCCCGCCCGGCTGATGCGCAACCTGGCGGGAAGGGCTGTAGAACTCAGACTTTGATCGTTCCCACGCTCCGCGTGGGAATGCATCCCTGACGCTCCGCGTCACCTCAACGGCGGAACGCGGAGCGTCCTAGGCGCCATTCCCACGCGGAGCGTGGGAATGATCGTCAGGCCACGAATTGCTCCGCATAGTGGCAAGCCACCTGGCGATTATCCAACGGCCGCAACAGCGGCTCCTCGGTGCTGCAGCGTGCCGTCGCGTACGGGCAGCGCTTGTGAAAGGCGCAACCTGACGGCGGGTTCAGCGGGTTGGGTAGCTCGCCGACGATCTTGATCTTGGGCTTGTTCGGGTCCGGGTGGATGGTCGGCGTGGCCGACAGCAGCGCCTGGGTGTACGGGTGCAAGGGGCGGGCGTAGATGTCTTCCTTGGGCCCCACTTCCACCGGGCGGCCGAGGTACATCACCATCACGTCATCGGCAACGTGCTGCACCACCGCGAGGTTGTGGGAGATGAACACGTAGGCCGTGTTGAATTCCTGCTGCAGGTCCATGAACAGGTTGAGCACCTGGGCCTGGATCGACACGTCCAGTGCCGAGGTCGGTTCATCCGCCACCAGTACTTTTGGTTGCAGCATCATCGCCCGGGCCAGGGCGATCCGCTGGCGCTGGCCACCGGAGAACATGTGCGGGTAGCGCTGATAATGCTCAGGGCGCAGGCCCACTTGCTTCATCATCGCCTGCACTTTTTCGCGGCGTTCGGCGGCGGACAGGTTGGTGTTGATCAGCAGCGGCTCGCCGAGCTGATCACCGACTTTCTGCCGTGGGTTCAACGAGGCATACGGGCTCTGGAACACCATCTGTACGTCTTTGCGCAACTGCTTGCGCTGGGCCTTGTCGGCACCGGCCACTTCCTGGCCGGCGATTTTAAGGGAGCCGGATGATGGCTCTTCGATCAGCGTGAGGGCGCGGGCCAGGGTGGACTTGCCGCAACCCGACTCGCCCACGACGGCGAGGGTCTTGCCGGCTTCCAGTTCGAAAGACACGCCATTGAGGGCACGCACCGTAGCGTGGCCCTTGAACAGGCCACGGGACACTTCGTAGTGACGGGTCAGGTCGCGGGCGGTAAGAACGACGGCCATTACGCCACCTCCTGGTTCAAGGGGTAGAAGCAGCGCGCAAGGCTGTTGGTTTTCGGGTCAAGCGCAGGGCGCTCGGTACGGCAGTTCTCACGCACATACGGGCAGCGCGGCGACAGCAGGCAACCTTGCGGGCGGTCGTAACGGCCGGGCACGATACCCGGCAGCGTGGCCAGGCGTGTGGCGCCCAGGCTGTGCTCGGGGATCGCCTTGAGCAGCGCTTCGCTGTAAGGGTGCGCTGGAATGTCGAACAGTTGCGGGACCTGGCCGACTTCAACGGCCTGGCCGGCATACATCACGCACACGCGCTGGGCGGTTTCAGCCACCACCGCGAGGTCGTGAGTGATCAGCACCAGGCCCATGTTCTGCTCTTTTTGCAGGGCCAGCAGCAGGTCCATGATCTGCGCTTGAATGGTGACGTCCAACGCGGTGGTCGGTTCGTCGGCGATCAGCAGTTTCGGCTCGCCGGCAATCGCCATGGCGATTGCCACGCGCTGGCTCATACCGCCGGACAGCTGGTGCGGGTAGGCATCCATACGGCTGGAGGCGCCAGGGATCTCCACTTTTTCCAACAGTTCGATGGCCCGCTTGCGCGCTTGCTTGCCGGACATTTTCAGGTGCAGGCGCAGCACTTCTTCAATCTGGAAACCCACGGTATAGCTGGGGTTCAGCGCGGTCATCGGGTCCTGGAACACCATCGCCAGGTCTTTGCCGACGATCTGGCGACGCTGGCGGTTGCTCAGCTTGAGCATGTCCTTGCCGTCGAAGTTCAGGGCGTCGGCGGTGACGATGCCGGGATGCTCGATCAGGCCCATCAGCGCCATCATGGTCACGGATTTACCCGAGCCCGACTCGCCAACGATGGCCAGGACTTCGCCTTTGTCGACGGTAATGTCGAGGCCATCGACCACTGGCACGGCGGTCTCGTCGCCGAAGCGAACGTTGAGATTCTTGATTTCTAACAGTGACATGGGAATCTCCTCAGGCGGCGTTCTTGAGTTTCGGGTCCAGCGCGTCGCGCAGGCCGTCACCCATCAAGTTGATTGCCAGCACGCTGAGCAAAATGGTCAAGCCCGGCAAGCTCACGACCCACCAGGCGCGTTCGATATAGTCGCGGGCCGATGCCAGCATGGTGCCCCACTCCGGCGTTGGCGGTTGTACGCCAAGGCCGAGGAAGCCCAGGGCGGCGGCATCGAGGATCGCCGACGAGAAACTCAAGGTGGCCTGCACGATCAGCGGCGCCATGCAGTTGGGCAGCACGGTGATAAACATCAGGCGGGGCAGGCCGGCACCGGCCAGGCGCGCGGCGGTCACGTAGTCGCGGTTCAGTTCGCCCATCACTGCGGCGCGGGTCAGACGCACGTAGGACGGCAGCGACACAATGGCGATGGCGATCACGGTGTTGATCAGGCCAGGGCCGAGGATGGCGACAATCGCCACGGCCAGCAGCAGCGACGGCAGGGCCAGCATGATGTCCATCAAGCGCATGATGGTCGGGCCCAGCAGGCGCGGGAAGAACCCGGCGAACAGGCCGAGCAGGATGCCCGGGATCAGCGACATCACCACGGAGGACAAGCCGATCAACAGCGACAGGCGCGAACCCTGGATCAGGCGCGAGAGCAAATCCCGGCCCAGTTCATCGGTGCCCAGCAGGAACTGGATCTGCCCGCCTTCCAGCCATGATGGCGGGGTGAGCAGGAAGTCGCGGTATTGCTCGCTCGGGTTATGCGGTGCAACCCAAGGGGCGAAGATCGCGCAGAACACGATCAGCAACATGAACAGCAGGCCGGCAACTGCGCCTTTGTTCTTGGAGAAGGCTTGCCAGAATTCTTTGTACGGAGACGGGTACAGCAGGCTCTGATCGACTGCTGACACTGGAGTAGAGGTAGTCATGGTCATGATCTCAGCGCTGGTGACGGATGCGTGGGTTGGCGAAGCCGTAGAGGATGTCCACCACGAAGTTCACCAGGATCACCAGGCAGGCGATCAACAGAATGCCGTTTTGCACCACCGGGTAGTCCCGCGCGCCAATGGCTTCGATCAGCCATTTGCCGATGCCGGGCCACGAGAAGATGGTTTCGGTCAGTACCGCACCGGCCAGCAACGTGCCGACTTGCAGGCCGACCACGGTCAATACCGGGATCAGCGCATTGCGCAGGCCGTGCACGAACACCACGCGCGCCGGCGACAGGCCCTTGGCCTTGGCGGTACGGATGTAGTCTTCGCGCAGCACTTCGAGCATCGACGAGCGGGTCATCCGCGCAATCACCGCCAGCGGGATGGTGCCCAGCACGATGGCCGGCAGGATCAGGTGGTGCAGTGCGTCCCAGAACGCGTCCGGCTCGTCGGCCAGCAGGGTGTCGATGAGCATGAAGCCGGTGCGCGGCTCGATGTCGTAGAGCAGGTCGATACGCCCGGAAACCGGGGTCCAGCCCAGGCTCACCGAGAAGAACATGATCAGGATCAGGCCCCACCAGAAGATCGGCATCGAATATCCCGCCAGGGAGATGCCCATCACCCCATGGTCGAACAGGGATCCTCGTTTCAAGGCCGCGATCACCCCGGCCAACAGGCCCAGGATACCGGCGAACAACAGGGCGGCGATGGACAGTTCCAGGGTCGCCGGAAAGAGTGCGGTGAACTCGGTCCACACGCTGGTGCGGGTACGCAGCGATTCGCCAAGGTCGCCCTGGGCGAGCTTGCCGACGTAATCCAGGTATTGCGCATACAACGGCTTGTTAAGGCCAAGGCGCTCCATTGCCTGGGCATGCATTTCGGGGTCAACCCGCCGCTCGCCCATCATGACTTCTACGGGGTCGCCTGGAATCATGCGAATCAACGCAAAGGTCAGCAACGTGATGCCGAAGAACGTGGGGATCAATAACCCCAGTCGGCGGGCAATAAAACTAAACATCTTGGTGTGTACCTCAATCAGCCGGTTAGGCAGGTTCGGCGCCGTCAGGGTCGACGGCGCCGAGCGTTTTTCTTATTTACTTCACCTGGGTGGTGGCGAAGTTATTCGTCCCCAGAGGGCTTTGGGTGAAGCCTTCTACGTTCTTGCGCATGGCGGTGAACAGTTTCGGATAAGCCATGGGAAGCCATGGTTGGTCCTTGTCGAAAACGTCCTGGGCTTGTTCATAGAGTGCGGCGCGCTGGGCGGGTTCAGCGGTGGCGCGCGCTTTGTCGATCAAGTCTTGGAACTCTTTGTTACACCAGCGCGCGTAGTTTTCGCCGTTTTTCGCTGCATCGCAACTCAGGTTTGGCGTAAGGAAGTTGTCAGGGTCGCCGTTATCACCGACCCAGCCAGCCGATACCATGTCGTGCTCGCCGTTTTTAGCGCGCTTGAGCATCTCACCCCATTCCATGACTTTGATATTTACCTTCAGGCCAATCTGCGCCAGATCCGCCTGCATGCGCTGGGCGCCGAGCATCGGGTTGGGGTTGGTCGGGCCGCCGCCGTTACGCGTGAACAGGGTGAATTCGGTGCCTTCCGGCACGCCGGCTTCCTTGAGCAGGGCGCGGGCCTTGTCCAGATCGCGAGGCGGGTTCTTTAGTTTGTCGCTGAAACCCAGCAAGGTCGGCGGATAAGGGCCGGTGCCTACCACCGCATTGCCTTTGCCGAACAGGGCTTCGGTATAGCCGGCCTTGTCGAACGCGATGTTGATCGCGTGACGCACCCGCGCATCGCTCATGTATTTGTGGGTCGTGTTCAACGCGGTGTAACTGGTGGTCATCGCCGCCAGTTCATCGACTTTCAGGTTTGGGTCTTTCTTGATGCTTGGAATGTCATCCGGCTTGGGGAACAGCGCGATCTGGCATTCATTGGCCTTGAGCTTCTGCAGGCGCACGTTGTTATCGGTGCTGATCGCCAGGATCAGCGGGTCGACTGCCGGTTTGCCACGGAAGTAGTCGGGGTTGGCCTTGAAGCGCGCCTGGGCGTCTTTCTGATACCGGGTGAAGATGAACGGGCCAGTGCCGATGGGCTTTGCGTTGAGGTCTTCGGTCTTGCCGGATTTGAGCAACTGGTCGGCGTATTCCTTCGAATGGATTGAAGAGAATGCCATGCCCAGGTCGGCCAGGAAGGGTGCTTCAGGACGCGTCAGGGTAAAGACAACGGTGTAGTCGTCGGTCTTCTCTACGCTCTTGAGCAGTTCCTTGAAGCCCATGCTTTCGAAATACGGGTAGCCCACGAGGGACTTTTTATGCCAAGGGTGATTCGGGTCCAGCTGACGCTGGAAACTCCAAAGCACGTCGTCGGCGTTCAGGTTGCGCGTGGGTTTGAAATAGTCGGTGGTGTGGAACTTGATGTCGTCACGCAGGTGAAAGGTGTAGGTCAGGCCATCGGCGCTGATCTCGGGCAGGTCTTTGGCCAGCGCGGGAACGACTTCGGTGGTGCCAGGCTTGAAGTCCACCAGGCGGTTGAACATGGTTTCCGCAGCGGCGTCGGCGGTCACGGCGGTGGTGTACAGGACCGGGTCAAAACCTTCCGGGCTGGCTTCGGTGCAGACCACCAGCGGTTTGGCCGAAACGCCGATCGCCACGCTCAGCAGCGCAGCGGCCATGGCAGCTTGTAACGGGAGCATTTTCATTCAGAGCCCTCTGCAATCGATGGAGCCAGAAACGCGTAGGCGGCGGGCTCGTCCTGAGCCCGCCGCCTGCCTGGCGCTAATTAAAGAATGTTGAACGGAATGGTGGTGACCAGACGGAACTCTTTGATGCTGCCGTCGGACTGGAACTCGCTGCCACGGTGCTCAACATAGGTTGCGCGCACGGTAGTGGCTTTGAGTGGGCCGCTTTGCAGGGCATAAGAAGCGCCTACACCGTATTCCTGGTGCTTCTCGCCGTCCTGGGACTGGATACCGTCGTAGGCGAACTTGGCCCGGCCGTTGTTGCCGGTGTAGTGGGTGCCGTCGATGTCCCAGCCGCGCGCCGAGTAGGCGTTGAACTTCAGGCCTGGCACGCCGTATTCGGCCATGTTGATGGCGTAGGCGATCTGGAAGGACTTCTCGTTCGGGCCGTTGAAGTCCGAGGTCAGGGAGTTGGCCAGGTAGATGCCGTTGGTTTCGTGCAGGTAGTCGAAGTACTCGTTACCGTTCACTTGCTGGTAAGCGAAGGTCAGGCTGTGTGCCTGGTGAGTCAGGCCCAGGGACAGGGAGAAGGTATCGTTGTCGATTTCCCCCATCTCTTTTTTGCCTTCATCGACAGTCTTGTAGTAGTTGAAACCGGTGGTCAGGCCCAGTTGCTTGGCGTCGCCCAATTCGTGGGTAGCACCGAAGTAGTACTGGTTCCAGAAGTCCTTCACGTTGGCGGCGAAGAAGCTGGTCTTCAGGCTTTTCAACGGCTGGTAGTTCACACCCAGGGTGGAGACTTTATCGGTTTCTGCGCCATTGCCGTATTCGCTGCGGAATTTCGACAGGCTCTGTTCGCTACGCGGTGACACGCGATCGAAGACACCGCCCTGGAACGACAGGTTGCTGAACTCTTCGCTGTTGAAGCTCACACCCTGGAAGCTGGAAGGCAGCGCACGGTTACCGATGGTATCGACGATGCCGCTGCTGAAGTTCTGGCGACCGGCGGTCAAGGTGGTGTTGGACACACGGAACTGCACGTTGGCCAGGCCCAGTTTGCTCCACTGATCTACAGCGTCGCCGTTGGAGTCGGCCAGGGTGCGGTTGGAGCCGCCTTTGATGTCACGCTTGCTGCGGTCCAGCACCAGCGCGTTGTACACCGCCACTTCAGTCTTGACGCCTACGGTGCCCTGGGTGAAACCCGAGCTGGCGTTGAGGATGGTGCCCTGTACCCAGTTGGTACGGTTACGGTCGGTCAGGGTTTGGCCATGCTTCTGGTAGGCGAAGGTGCCCCCACGGTATTTGCTTTCATGGGAGTACCAGTTACGCGTGGTACCGCCCAGGCTGAAATCTTCGATAAAGCCTTTGGCTTCGCTTTGCGCGCTGGTGCCGGCCAGGGTGGTAGGAACGAAGTCCTGGCTCTGCGTTTCAGCGTAGGCGGTGGCCGTGATACTGCTGATGGCCAAGGCCAGAAGCGCTTTGCTGCTCAGTTTCATGGGTGAAGCTCCTTTGGTTCTCTTTTTTATGCCGGTCTTTTTAGGTGAACCGGCTATTGGGTGTGTAACTCGTTCAAACTATTGCAAACGTTTGGCGTAGGAAAAATCCCAACAAAAGGCTGCACGTTTGCCGAAGGGCCGCTTGGCCCTTCGCCATCCGGTTATTTTTTCTTATGGGGTGATACTGACGCCCGAGAACACGTTGCGGCCGAAGGGGCTCACCTTGAAGCCTTCGACTTTGGCGCTCAACGGCTGGTTGACCGTCGAGTGGGCGATTGGCGTGATCGGCACCTGCTGCTTGAGCAGTTGCTGCGCCTGTTTGTACAGAACAGTCCTTTGTTCGCGGTCGGTCACGACCTTGGCTTGCTTGACCAGCTTGTCGTACGCCGGGTCACACCACATGGAGTAGTTGTTCCCGCCGATGGCGTCGCAGCTGTAGAGAGTGCCCAGCCAGTTGTCCGGGTCACCGTTGTCACCGGTCCAGCCGATCAGGCTGACATCGTGCTCACCGTTCTTGGTGCGCTTGATGTATTCGCCCCACTCATAGCTGACGATCTTCACTTTCAGGCCGATCTTGGCCCAATCGTTCTGCAGCATTTCCGCCATCAGCTTGGCGTTGGGGTTGTACGGCCGTTGCACCGGCATCGCCCACAGGGTGATCTCAGTGCCTTCCTTCACGCCGGCGGCCTTGAGCAGTTCCTTGGCTTTTTCCGGGTTGTAGGCGGCGTCCTTGATGCTGTCGTCGTAAGACCACTGGGTCGGCGGCATGGCGTTGACCGCCAGTTGCCCGGCGCCCTGGTACACCGCATTGAGGATGCTCTGCTTGTTCACCGCCATGTCCAGCGCCTGGCGCACTTCGAGCTGGTCGAAGGGCTTGTGGCGCACGTTGTAGGCGATGTAGCCAAGGTTGAAGCCGGGCTTGGTCAGCAGTTGCAGGTTCGGGTCGGCCTTGAGCGCGTCGACGTCAGCGGGACGCGGGTGCAGGGTGACCTGGCATTCGCCGGCCTTGAGCTTCTGCACGCGCACCGAGGCGTCGGTATTGATGGCGAAGATCAACTGGTCGAGCTTGACCTTGCTGGGGTCCCAATACTGTTTGTTGGCCACATAGCGAATCTGCGAGTCTTTCTGATAACGCTGGAACACGAACGGGCCAGTGCCGATGGGCTTCTGGTTGATATCGCTGGGTTTGCCTTCCTTGAGCAATTGCTCGGCATACTCGGCCGAGAGGATTGCGGCGAAGCTCATGGCGATGTTTTGCACGAACGCGGCATCCACCGTATTCAGGGTGATCACCACGGTGTGCGGGTCGGTTTTTTCAACCTTGGCAATGTTCTTGTTCAGGCTCATGCCGTTGAAGTACGGAAACTCGGTAGGGTAGGCCTTGCGGAACGGGTGGTCAGGGTCAAGCATGCGGTTGAACGTGAACAGCACGTCGTCGGCGTTGAAGTCGCGCGTCGGCTTGAACTCCTTGTTGCTGTGGAACTTCACCCCTTCGCGCAGATGAAAGGTGTAGGTCAGCCCGTCTTCGGAAATATCCCACTTGGTTGCCAGCCCAGGCACTACGTCAGTCGCGCCTTTTTCGAACTCGACAAGGCGGTTGTATAACGGCTCAGCGGCATCGTTGTCGGTGGCGGTGGTGTATTGCGCCGTGTCAAAGCCCGCCGGGCTGCCCTCGGAGCAGAACACCAGGCTCTTCTTTTCGGCGGCCTGAGCCGTGGTGGCCACAGCCAGCAGGCTGGCGGCAAACATTGCGGATAGAACGGTGGTATGGCGCATGACGATTCCAATCCTTGTGTGTAGTTATCAACAGCGAGCAATCCCTCAGGCCTGTAGCCAAGGGGACATCACTGGTCCCACATGCGGTAAGTGCCTTTCCCGAATTGGTACCTCTGTAGTCCTACGACGTTATGGGTCGCGGACTTCACAGTAAATGCGCCAAATCGGATTGACCCTGTAGGCAACGGAGGCACGAAGCGCAGTTCATTGCTGTAAGGCGGCAACGCTTGCGGGTGTGGTCTGTTTCCTACGGGCCTGGCAGATGTAATAACGGCGACGTTATGAGCGTCGCCGTATCGATCCTTACTTGCCGCTTACGCTGACGCCATAGAAGGAGTTCAAGCCAAACGGGCTGATCTTGAAGTCCTGCACGGTGTTGCGCATGGGTTGATACACCGTCGAGTGCGCGATAGGTGTGTAAGGCAGTTCACGTTTAAGCAGTTGTTGCGCCTGTTTGTACAGTTCGGTGCGCTTGGCAACGTCTGTGGTCGCCTTGGCCTGGCTGATCAGGGCGTCGTAGTCTTTGTTGACGAATTTGGAGAAGTTGTTGCCGTTCAATGCCGGGGATGAAAACAGCGTGCCCAGCCAGTTGTCCGGGTCACCATTGTCACCGCTCCAGCCAATGATCATGGCCTGGTTCTCACCACCTTTGGAACGCTTGATGTACTCGCCCCACTCGTAGCTGACGATGTTGACCTTCAGGCCGATCTGTTTCCAGTCGCTCTGCAGCATCTCGGCCATCAGCTTGGCGTTCGGGTTGTACGGACGCTGTACTGGCATGGCCCACAGGGTGATCTCGGTGCCTTCCTTGATGCCGGCTTCCTTGAGCAGTTCCCTGGCTTTTGCCGGGTCGTACTTGGCATCCTTGATAGTGGTGTCATACGACCACTGGGTTGGCGGCATGGCGTTGACGGCCAATTGGCCAGCGCCCTGGTACACGGAGTCGATGATCTGCTGCTTGTTCACCGCCATGTCCAGCGCCTGGCGAACCCGCAGGTCAGCCAATGGGTTCGGCGTGGTCTGGCCTTTAAGCACAGGCATCACGTTGTAGGCGATGTAACCCAGGTTGAAACCGGCCTGGTGCGGCATCTTCATGTCCTTGTCCGCTTCCAGTGGCTTGATGTCCGCCGGGCGAGGATAGGCCGTGATCTGGCACTCGTTCTTCTTCAGTTTCTGGATGCGGACCGAAGGGTCCGTGGAGATTGCGAAGATCAGGTTGTCGATCTTGACGTCTTCAGGCTTCCAGTATTCCTTGTTGCCGGTGAAGCGAATATTGGAGTCTTTCTGGTAGCTCTTGAACACGAACGGGCCAGTGCCGATTGGCTTCTGGTTGATGTCGCTGGCCTTGCCTTCCTTCAACAGCTGGGCGGCGTATTCGGCCGACTGGATCGAGGCGAAGCTCATCGCCAGGTTCTGGATGAAGGCGGCGTCCACGGTGCCAAGGGTGAACTTGACGGTGTGGTCATCGACTTTTTCGATGTTCTTGATGTTCTTGTCCATCTCCATGTCGGAGAAGTACGGGAACTCAGTGGGGTAGGCTTTGCGGAACGGGTCGTCCTTGTTGATCATGCGGTTGAACGTGAAGAGCACGTCATCGGCATTGAATTCACGCGTCGGCTTGAAATACGGGGTGGTGTGGAACTTGACGCCTTCCCGAAGGTGGAAGGTATACGTCAGGCCGTCCGGGGACACGTCCCAGCTGGTAGCAAGGCCAGGAATCACGGCGGTGCCGCCACGTTCGAACTGGCTCAGGCGGTTGAACATGGTTTCGGCCGAGGCATCGAAGTCTGTTCCGGTGGTGTACTGGCCTGGGTCAAAACCGGCCGGGCTCCCTTCGGAGCAGAACACCAGGTTAGTTGCCGCTTGGGCAAACGGGGCTGCGGCCATAAGGCCAGCGCTCACTAAGAACGGAAGGACTGCGTGTTTAAGCATGTTGGCCTCATGATTTGTTGTCATTTTTGGTGGTGAGGGCGACCTCGTGAGTCGGCCTGCGGATACTTATGCAGGCGCCATACCCATTGCAAGATGTTGAACGGTTGCAAGCGCCAAACAGTGGGACGGGCGTACAAGAATGTCGCATTTATGAAAGTTTCGACATAAATGCATCTATTTGGCGGGTTTTTTCGGTGCGCCGCGCGCACCGAAAAGGCCCAACCGACGTGTCTAGTGCACTCGGTTGGGGCGTTGTTGTTACTTATCTAGACTCACGCCATAGAACGGTGTCAGCCCAAAGGGGCTGATCTTGAAATCGCGAACTTCCTTGCGCAGCGGCTGGAAAACCGTCGAGTTCGCAATAGGCGTTATAGGTACTTGTTCCTTAAGGATTTGTTGAGCCTGCTGATACCACTTGATGCGCTGCTCGCGGTCGTTGCTGACCTTGGCCTGCTGCACCAGCTTGTCATAGGCCGGGTTACACCATTTGGCGTAATTGCTGCCCTTGACCGCGGCACAACTGTAGAGCACGCCGAGCCAGTTATCCGGGTCGCCGTTATCGCCGGTCCAGCCGTAGATCATGGCGTCATGCTCGCCATTTTTGGCGCGTTTGATGTATTCGCCCCACTCATAGCTGACGATGTTGGCCTTGATGCCGACCTTGGCCCAATCCTGCTGGATCATTTGTGCCGACATGCGCGCGTTCGGGTTGGAAGCGCGTTGCACGGTCATTGCCCACAGGTTGATGGTGGTACCTGGTGCAACCCCTGCTTCTTTTAGTAGCGCCCGGGCCTTGGCCGGGTCGTAGGGGGCGTCCTTGATCGTCGGGTCATAAGACCACTGCGCGGGAGGGAGAGCGTTCTGCGCCAATTGTCCGGCGCTTTGGTAAACGGCCTTGATGATGGCCGGTTTGTCGATGGCCATATCCAGCGCCTGGCGCACCTTGAGTTGGTCCAGCGGCGGGTGGGTGACGTTGTACGCCAGGAAACCCAAATTGAAGCCGGCCTGCTGCTGCACGCGCAGGTTTGGGTCCTGCTTAATCACCTCGATGTCGGACGGGCGCGGGTAGCCGCTGACCTGACATTCACCCGCCTTGAGTTTCTGCACGCGCGCGGCGGCGTCAGGGGTGATGGCGAACACCAGGTTGTCGAGCTTCACGTCCTCGGGTTTCCAGTACTGCTTATTGGCAACGTAGCGGATCTGCGAGTCTTTCTGATAGCGCTTGAACACGAACGGGCCGGTGCCGACCGGTTTCTGATTGATGTCCTCGGCCTTGCCCTGCTTCAACAGCTGGGCGGCATATTCGGCCGATTGCACCGAAGCGAAACTCATCGCCAGGTTCTGCACGAACGATGCATCAACGTTGTTCAGGTTGAAGCGCACGGTGTGTTCGTCGAGTTTGTCGAGGCTCTTGATCGTGGTGTTCAAGCCCATGTCGGTGAAGTAGGGCGATTCGGAGGGATAGGCCTTGCGAAACGGGCTCTCGGCATCCAGCAGGCGGTTGAAGGTAAACACCACGTCATCGGCGTTGAAGTCGCGGGTGGGGGTGAAGAAATCGGTGGTGTGGAACTTGACGCCGTCCCGCAGGTGGAAGGTATAGGTGAGACCGTCTTCGGACACCTCCCAACGGGTGGCGAGGCCGGGCTCGACTTCGGTACCGCCGCGCTTGAACTGGGTAAGGCGGTTGAACACGGTTTCGGCGGAGGCGTCGAACTCGGTGCCGCTGGTGTATTGGCTCGGGTCGAAGCCGGCGGGGCTGGCTTCGGAGCAGTAGACCAGGGTGGTGGCCGCCTGGGCCAGTGGCGTGAAGGCCAGAACGCCGACGGCGAGAAGTAGCGGTTTGAAGAAGATTCTTTCCATGATGCCCCCTGAAGTGACAGACATAAAGCGCTGCCCGAATTCAAACGAAGATAACCGAGGTTGTCGTCAGTGTGGGAGTGACGATAGGTTAAATTACCGTCTGCACGGTTCAGGCAGCGCACATGTTTTGGTCAGGGCGCTTAGGATCAGGTTATAAAAAATTGCACGGAGAGCGAAAGTTTGACGATGTAAGGGTGTACATGGAAAGAGGCACCACCATCATCGTGATGCGCTACGTTGGTCGAAGCGAACGGGGTTGTATTCAAAGGTCCACCACTTCCAAGGGTTCCAGTATGGGTTTTTCTTCAAGGTTCTGAAGTGCTTCATTACATCTTCATTAACATCGCGTTCGGCGAGAAGTCTGATGTCATTTCTGAGGCTGTCCGTCATCGTGAGGTTTTTTTGTTTGGCTTGGTGTACATAGTGGTTTTCAATTGTGTCGGTGAAGCGCTTTATTGCTTCCGGCGTCACGCCCACCGTTACCGTGCCTTTATAACCTTTTACAGGGCGATCTATGAGTCGCTGGAACTCGGCGGCAAACGATGCGGTACCGCCATCTGCAGAGCCGCATGATAGAAGGCGAATGTTTCCATAGTCTTGTGGGTTAATGCCTTGAAAACGTAAGGTGTCGAGTAAATCCTGTGGGGTATTAAGTTCCCCGTCATATATAACTTTAGCGATACCTGTGGTGGGGTCGGATAGGCCATGCACCAGTATGTTCAAACGAGTGTCCTTGCCCAGCTTGGTGCTATCTACAAAGGTGTAGAGTTGCTCATCGATTTCCTTGAGTTGGCTTATTTTTCCATCCAGCGTGCTGAAATTGTTTTTATCGGAGAATAATTCATCAATGCTTGGCGAGTCCTGGCGTGAAATCAGTTGTCTGAGGGTGGCGATTTTTTCGTCGGTTAGCGTGGGTGTGGGCGGGATGCCATTGTCTGGCGAGGGCGTTAGCCCGACATCGACGGGGTCTGTTTGGGTTGAAGCCTGCCTCACCCGCACTAATTCCAACTGATGTGTTTGCTCATCGGACTGCCACCTGTAATGCGCGCCATTAGAGAAGTTCACCGGCGGTTCTTCTGCCCCGTGCACTCCAATGGGTGCAAGTTCGTGCGCCAGTTGCAGGCCGGATATGACTGCTGCGGCATTGCCGCCAACCCGATCCTCTGCGGTCTGGCCATAGAGGCCATCGTGCACGCCGAAAACGATATTGCCTGCATTGCCAACGATGGGTAAGTAACCAAAGGTGTTGCCCCAAAACTCTTTTGCCTCTTTCCAGTGTTGCTGAGAGGCGCCAAATACCTCGGTTTGGTCTGCCCACAATGCATTTTTCGCATTCATCGCCTGATAGTGAGGGGCAATGCCGTTTTTGAGGTCACCGAATTTCAGGTAGTAATCGCTGTCGCGCGATTGTGCGTAATTGAATAATTCTCGGACCGGCACGGCCTTATCCGAGAGGGCGCTTTTTCTCCCCGGAAACGTGGAATGCTTGTCTAGAATCAAAGCGGTGAGTACGTAGCCGGCGCTTACCCAGTGAGCGTCGTGACCGCCTTGCCTATCGCGGGCGTTGAAACGGTTGAGTAATTGGGCATGGTTATGTTTAGCCCAGTAGGCGAAGTTGTCATCTCCGTCTATTTCACTGACGGTGCCGTTCTTCAAATCGATCATCAGGCCTTTGTTGGGGCGGTGATCGTAATCACCGTGGTAATTGATGTACGGAATAAAGGCATACCCGGCCAATGGATAGCCGTATAGGTTCGGAATGACGGCGTTTCCACGGTTTTCCAGTGTGCGAGTAATGGCAGCCTGAGCGGCAGGGGACAAACGTTCATAACTGTGTTTGTCGTTACGTAGACTCTGCAATGTTCCCTGCAACACATAGGCGTCTGCTTCGCCCGAGCGTTTTGCAAGTGCTCCCGAAGCGTCGCGCAGGGGGGCGGCGACATCATGTTCCCAATGATCTTGCAAATGGCTGCCCAGCACTTCCAGTTCGTCGATTTTATTTTTGTCTTGCGCACTGATTTGCATACCCTGGAAGTTCAGCGGGCCACCCCTTGGCACCTTGTCATGGGCAAATGCTCCGGCGGCAATCTCCCAGGCAAAGTAGGTGCGTACGTCCCTATTGGTTTCCTCCTGGGGTGTGCCCATTCCTACATAGGAGTAGAAGGTGACCGTGACTTTCTCGTGGGGGTCGTAGCCAGCTGCCAACAACCCACCGCTGAAGTAACCGGCAGGTTCGAGGAACGGGCGAGTGTGCTGGAACTTGGTATTGCGCTCACCCTCGCTGCCGCTTTCGATGTGCTTGATTTGTGTGGCGACACGATCGGCGTAGGCGTGGATACGCTGCTCGCGTTCGCGCTGCGTATAGTTCGCAGTTGGCGGAATAATGTTGACTGAACCGTAGATGATGGTCTTAGAAGTATCAAGCTCATGCTCGGGTGTCGGTGCTGGAACTGGATGCAGTCCGAGCGAATTTTTAGGAGGGGGTGGGTCTACCCTTTCTTCCAGTGCCCTCTTTTGCGTTGTGTGCGAGTCATCTATTCCCCGTTGCTGACGATTGTTCGTGGGCGGTGTGGGGAAGGAGGTTGGCGTGGGAACGAGAGCCGCCGCTATATTCATAATCAACTCACATTAATGATTGGATTAATAATCGCCGTTGACCGAAAAACAAAAGAATCGTTGTGCGCAATGTTCTGTGGGTGGGATGTGTGTTAGTTGGATGGTTGTTCGAGGCTCTGTTTCAAAGTAATCGTGGTCGCTACAGTGGGTGGATAATTAGGCGGCTTAAGTTCCGAGCTTATATCGAGGCTTTTTAACGAGAAGTCTCTAGGGTGTAACGGGGGCGTTGGAGAAAAGTAACTGTAGTCTAAAGCCTTTGAGTTTGTCGTAACGGTCCTAGTGTTCCGTAGGCGGCAATAAAAAAGGCGTAACCCTTAAAGGATTACGCCTTGTTGGTATGTCGAAAACTTATTGCAAAACTTCAATGACACCGTCTGCGCTCATGTTGACCTGACTGGTGCCGGCCTCCACTTCAGGCGTTGGCGCCGAATCCACCATGGCCGCTTTCATCATCATCCCGCCGCGCGCATACGGCTGTGGATAACCATTGGTGTTGAAGTTCAGGTTGACGATCTTGTAACCCTTGCCGCCCAGCGCATCGGTGGCCAGTTGCGCGCGGGCCTTGAACGCGGCAACCGCGTCTTTGAGCAGCGCGTCTTCGCTGGCCTTGCGCGTGCTGTCAGCGATGGCGAAGTCCATGTTGTCCATTTTCAGGGTGTTCAACAGCTCGCCGGTGAGTTTGGACAGCGCCGGAAAGTCCGCGCTTTCCAGGCGCAGTTCGGCGCGTTCGCGCCAGCCGGTGATTTTCTGATTCTTGCTGTCGTAGATCGGGTAGCTGTTGCGGCTGCCTTGGCGCAGAGTCACGGCCTTGACTTCGCGCGCCTGGCCCAACGCCTGGTTCATGGTGGTGGTGATTTCAGCGGCAAGCTTGGCCGGGTCGGCGTTTTGCGCTTCGGTGTAAAGAGTGACGATCATCTTGTCGCGCGCCACTTCCTGGCTGACTTCGGCGCGCAGGGAGATCTGGTTGTAATGCAGTTCATCGGCGGCCATGGCCGGCAGGCTGGCCAGGGCGCTGGCGCCGAGGGTGAGAACCGCTGCACTGCGAGTGAAACGAGACATGAAAGCTCCTTGGGATTGTCGTGTTCGGTATGACTGTAGACGGTGGCATCGGGTTCTTCGGGTTTATGAATTAGAAAAAAGTTTCAAGCTACAAGCTACAAGTGAAAGCGAGGCTGACTTGCAGCTTTCAACTTGTGGCTTATAGCTACAGCGCCCACTGCGTCAAAGAGCCACACACCGAATGCCGAGGCGCTGCTTCGTTTATACTCGTGCCGATCCGCCTGCAGCGCTCATCGGGAGAGCTCATGCTCGCCGCCGTAAAACTGACTTCCGCCACCCGCCAGAACCTCTGGCGCCTGACGTTCATTCGCACCCTGGTCTTGGCCGCACAGGCGGGTTCCGTCGGGCTCGCCTATTGGTTCGACCTGTTGCCGCTGCCCTGGCTGCAACTGGCGGTGACCCTCGGCTTCTCCACCGTGTTGTGTGCGTTTACCGCGATTCGATTGCGCACCACATGGCCGGTCACCGAATTGGAATATGCCCTGCAATTGGCGTGCGACCTGTTTATCCACAGTGTGTTGCTGTATTTCTCCGGCGGTTCCACCAACCCGTTCGTTTCTTATTACCTGGTGCCACTGACCATTGCCGCCGTGACGTTGCCGTGGCGCTATTCGGTGGTGCTGTCGGGCATCGCGTTGACGCTGTACACCTTGCTGCTGGCGCAGTTCTATCCTTTGCAGACGTTTCCCATCGCCCGGGAAAACCTGCAGATCTACGGGATGTGGCTGAGCTTTGCGCTGTCCGCCGCAGTGATCACCTTTTTTGCCGCGCGCATGGCCGAAGAGTTGCGCCGCCAGGAAGAACTGCGCGCAATTCGCCGTGAAGAAGGCCTGCGCGACCAGCAATTGCTGGCCGTCGCCACTCAGGCCGCAGGTGCTGCCCATGAGTTGGGCACGCCGCTGGCGACCATGAGCGTGCTGCTCAAGGAGATGACCCAGGACCATCACGACCCGGCGTTGCAGGATGACCTCAGCGTGCTGCAGGAACAGGTCAAGCAGTGCAAATTGACCCTGCAGCAACTGGTACGCGCCGCCGAAGCCAATCGACGCCTGGCGGTAGAAATGCAGGATGTCACCCAGTGGCTCGACGAAGCGCTGAACCGTTGGCACCTGATGCGTCCCGAAGCCAGTTACCGGTTCAGCCTGTTGGGCCAGGGCAGCGTGCCACGCATGGCGCCGCCGCCGGACCTCACCCAGGCCTTGCTCAACCTGCTGAACAATGCGGCCGACGCCTGCCCCGAAGGCCTGGGCGTGCAGTTGGATTGGGACGCGGAAAACGTCACCATCAGCATTCGTGACCACGGCGCGGGCGTGCCGCTGGCCATTGCCGAGCAGATCGGCAAACCGTTCTTTACCACCAAGGGCAAAGGCTTCGGCCTCGGCCTGTTTTTGAGCAAGGCCAGCGTGACCCGCGCGGGCGGCTCAGTGAAGCTCTATAGTCATGAGGAAGGTGGCACGCTCACCGAGCTGCGCCTGCCCCGTGTCGCACGAGGAGATATCGATGAGTGACGAGATCCAAGTCGAAGGCGAAGAACTGCCGCATCTGTTGCTGGTAGATGATGACGCCACCTTTACCCGCGTGATGGCCCGCGCCATGAGCCGTCGCGGTTTTCGCGTCAGCACTGCGGGCTCAGCCGAAGAGGGCCTGACCATCGCCCAGGCCGACCTGCCGGACTACGCCGCGCTCGACCTGAAAATGGACGGCGACTCGGGCCTGGTGCTGTTGCCCAAGCTGCTCGAACTCGACCCGGAAATGCGCGTGGTGATCCTCACCGGTTATTCCAGCATCGCCACCGCCGTCGAAGCGATCAAGCGTGGCGCGTGCAACTACCTGTGCAAGCCGGCGGATGCCGATGACGTGCTCGCCGCGCTGCTTTCCGAGCACGCTGACCTCGACACCCTGGTGCCGGAAAACCCCATGTCGGTCGACCGCCTGCAGTGGGAACACATCCAGCGCGTACTGACCGAGCACGAAGGCAACATCTCCGCCACTGCTCGCGCCCTGGGCATGCACCGTCGTACGTTGCAGCGCAAACTGCAGAAACGCCCGGTACGGCGCTGAACGAAGACTGAACAATCTGCCTCAGGCTGCACGGAGCCGTGAACCGATCGCCTATGATCGGTTCAAACGCCTGTCATAATTTCCTACCGAGCCTGAACGATGAATCAGAACGCTGAATACTCCGCGGTCAATGATGCGGTGCGTGGGCAATTCTTCCGCCGAACCTGGGCGATGATCACGCCGTATTGGCGTAGTGAAGAGAAGGGCCGGGCCTGGTTGCTGCTGGCTGCCGTGATTGGTTTGTCGCTGTTCAGCGTGGCGATCTCGGTGTGGATCAACCACTGGTACAAGGATTTCTACAACGCCCTGGAAAAGAAGGACACGGCCGCCTTCTGGCAATTGATCGGTTACTTCGGCGGCATCGCGGCCGTGGCGATCCTCGGCGCGGTGTATCGCTTGTACCTGACCCAGATGCTCACCATCCGCTGGCGTGCCTGGCTGACCGAAAAGCACTTCGCGCGCTGGCTCGCCCACAAGAACTACTACCAGCTGGAGCAGGGCGGCTACACCGATAACCCGGACCAGCGGATTTCCGAAGACCTCAATACCTTTACCACCAGCACCTTGAGCCTGGGCCTGGGACTGCTGCGCAACGTAGTCAGCCTGGTGTCGTTCTCGATCATCCTGTGGGGCGTGTCGGGCAGCATCGAAGTATTTGGCATCACCATTCCCGGCTACATGTTCTGGTGTGCGCTGCTGTATGCCGCCGTGGGCAGTTGGCTGACGCACCTGATCGGGCGGCGCTTGATCGGCTTGAACAACCAGCAACAGCGCTTCGAAGCGGACCTGCGTTTCTCCATGGTGCGGGTGCGTGAAAATGCTGAAAGCATCGCCCTCTACAACGGCGAGCCGAATGAAAAGCAGCGCCTGAGCTCGCGCTTCGGCAAGGTCTGGCACAACTTCTGGGACATCATGAAAGTGTCCAAGCGCCTGACCTTCTTCACCGCCGGCTACAGCCAGATAGCGATTATCTTCCCGTTTATCGTCGCCGCGCCGCGCTACTTCACCGGCAAGATCGAACTGGGCGAGCTGATGCAAATCAACTCGGCGTTTGGCAATGTGCAGGAAAACTTTAGTTGGTTCATCAACGCCTACTCGGAACTCGCGGCGTGGCGTGCCACCAGCGACCGTCTGCTGAGTTTCCAGCAGGCCATGAGCGACAACGAGCAGCGTGCCCCGGCCATCGATGTGCGCCCTGAAGGCGAACACCTGGTGATCAAGAATCTGGGCATGGACCTGGCCGATGGTCGTCACTTGCTTACCGACGCCGACATGACCGTGGAACCGGGTCAGCGCGTGATGCTCAGCGGGCGTTCCGGCAGTGGTAAAAGTACGCTGCTGCGCGCAATGGGCCATTTGTGGCCGGCAGGGCATGGCAGCATTCGCCTGCCGGCGACGCGTTATCTGTTTCTGCCGCAGAAGCCTTATTTACCGATTGGCACGTTGAAGGCCGTGTTGAGTTATCCACAAGAGGACAGCGCTTACCCTGCGCAACGCTATGCACAGGTACTGGAAACCTGCCGCCTGCCGCATCTGGTCAGCCGTCTGGATGAAGCCAACCACTGGCAGCGCATGCTCTCGCCCGGCGAGCAGCAGCGCCTGGCCTTTGCCCGCGCCTTGTTGTTCGCACCGCAATGGCTGTACATGGACGAAGCCACCTCGGCCATGGACGAAGAGGATGAAGCGACGCTGTATCAGGCGTTGATCGATGAACTGCCGGGGTTGAGCATCGTCAGCGTTGGTCATCGCAGCAGCCTCAAGCGCTTCCATGGGCGGCATGTGCGTATAGAGGGTGGGCGGTTGCAGGAACAGCAACCGGCCTAAGGTCATGTGGGGTCAAGTGTGGGAGGGGGCTTGCTCCCGATTGCGGTGTGTCAGTCACCTACTTTGAGTCTGACACGCCGCCATCGGGAGCAAGCCCCCTCCCACATTGGATCTTCACTGAGCAACAGAAACGGCCCAATAAAAAGCCCGGCTGATCATCGATCAGCCGGGCTTTGTGTTGCTGGAAGCTAACTTACTTCTTCAAGCCGTAATGCTCATCCAGCATGCCTGGGGCGTCCGGCGTTTTTGGCGCGTAGTCCCGTGGCGGTTCCTGGTTTTCCCGGGGCGGGGTCAGGCGTTCCCGTGGGGTCTGCGGTGCATCGGAATGCAACGCGGCCAGCAGGCGCTGGCGGGTGATGTCGTCGAGGGCCAGGCGGTTAGCGCCATCGGCGAGATGATCCTGTACTTCCTGGTAGCTCTGGGTGAGCTTCTTGACCAGGGTCGCGGTGCTGTTGAAGTGGGTAACAACCTCGTTCTGATAACTGTCAAAACGTTCCTGAATGTCATCCAGCTGACGCTGCGTGCGGTTAGGCGCGGCATTCGGCAGCAGGCGAGCAACCAGGAATCCAATGGCGACACCGGCAACCAGGGCAAGAGTCGGCAACAACCAAACTAAGAGCGAGTGTTCCACGAGTCCTTCCTCTATAAACGGCTTTGCTTTACGTTAACGGCTCAAACCTGCGCTGTATACCGCGATTAAGCTCGCAATGATGCCATGCACAGACTTTTAGCTAGACGAGTCGACCCCTTGAGAGGTCACGGAGTTCATCCTTGCTCATGCGTGAAACCCCCGTTTTGATCGATGGCCCGGTGGGTCAATTGGAAGCCCTGTACCTGGATCACCCCGCCCCACGCGGCCTGGCGCTGATCTGCCACCCTAACCCGGTGCAGGGCGGGACCATGCTCAATAAAGTTGTCTCGACCCTGCAACGCACCGCCCGTGATGCCGGCTTGATTACGTTGCGTTTCAATTATCGTGGCGTCGGCGCGAGTGCCGGTAGCCACGACATGGCCAGCGGCGAAGTTGACGATGCCGAAGCGGCCGCCACGTGGCTGCGGGAAAAACACCCTGATCTACCGCTCACCCTGCTGGGCTTTTCCTTCGGTGGCTACGTGGCCGCCAGCCTCGGCGGGCGCCTGGAAGCCAAGGGCGAGAAGCTGGCGCACCTGTTCATGGTGGCTGCCGCAGTGATGCGCCTGCGTGACACGGATGTGCTGCCACATGATTGCCCGTTGACGCTAATCCAGCCGGAAACCGACGAAGTGGTCGACCCGCAAGTCGTCTACGACTGGTCTGGCGCCCTGAAACGCCCCCATGAGCTGCTGAAAGTGGCAGAATGCGGACACTTTTTTCACGGCAAGCTCACCGATCTGAAGGATCTGGTGCTGCCGCGCCTCTCGAATTGATAGCAGTCTGATAAGCGATTACCCATGACGACGCGTACCCGTATCCTCACCGGCATCACCACCACCGGCACGCCGCACCTGGGCAACTACGCCGGTGCGATTCGCCCGGCAATCCTTGCCAGCCAGGACGCCAATGCCGATTCCTTCTACTTCCTGGCCGACTACCACGCCCTGATCAAATGCGATGACCCGCAGCGCATCCAGCGCTCGCGTATGGAAATCGCCGCGACCTGGCTGGCCGGTGGCCTGGATGTGAACCGGGTGACGTTCTATCGCCAGTCCGACATCCCCGAGATTCCCGAGCTGACCTGGCTGCTGACCTGCGTGGCCGCCAAGGGCCTGCTCAACCGCGCCCATGCCTACAAAGCCTCGGTGGACAAAAACGTAGAGAGCGGCGAAGACCCGGATGCGGGCATCACCATGGGCCTGTACAGCTATCCGGTGCTGATGGCAGCGGACATCCTGATGTTCAACGCGCACAAGGTGCCGGTGGGCCGTGACCAGATCCAACACGTGGAAATGGCCCGTGATATCGGCCAGCGTTTCAACCACCTGTTCGGCAACGGTAAAGAATTCTTCACCATGCCCGAGGCGTTGATCGAAGAAAGCGTTGCCACCTTGCCGGGCCTGGATGGCCGCAAGATGTCCAAGAGCTATGACAACACCATCCCGTTGTTCACCAGCGCCAAGGACATGAAGGAGGCGATCTCGCGGATCGTCACCGACTCACGCGCGCCCGGCGAGGCGAAGGACCCGGACACGTCCCACTTGTTCACCCTGTACCAGGCATTTGCGAGCAAGGCCCAGGAGCAAGAGCTGCGCAGTGAACTGCTGCAAGGCCTGGGCTGGGGTGAGGCGAAGAATCGTCTGTTCCAGTTGCTGGACGGTCAATTGGGTGAAGCGCGCGAGCGTTATCACCAACTGATGTCGCGCCCGTCAGACATGGAAGATCTGCTGCAGGTTGGCGCCACAAAAGCCCGTGCCGTGGCGGCACCGTTCCTCGCCGAACTGCGCGAAGCGGTGGGCCTGCGTTCGTTCGTCAACCAGGCTGCGGCGCCGGTTGCCACCAAGAAAAAGGCGGCGAAGGCCGCGCGCTTCGTGAGCTTTCGTGAAGACGACGGCAGCTTCCGCTTCCGCCTGCTGGCCGCCGACGGCGAGCAACTGCTGCTGTCGCGCACCTTCGCCGACGGCAAGGCGGCGGGCGCGGTGACTAAGCAATTGCAAAGCGGCGGTACCTTGGACATACGCACCCAAGCCCAGGGCTTCAGCGTATGGCTGGGCGACGCGGCCGTGGCCGACAGCGCCGAGTTCGCCGACAGCGCGTCCCGTGACGCCGCCATCGCCGCCTTGCGCGTCGCGCTGACACCCTCCGAGGATTAACCCGACCAAGGGTTGATTGCCATTATCCAGGGCCGTCGTTACAGTGACGGCCCGTTTTTGTTGCCTTGCTAACGAAATTATGACGCCCCTAGAACGATATCAAGCTGATCTGAAACGCCCTGACTTCTTCCATGACGCGGCCCAGGAAAATGCGGTGCGTCATTTGCAGCGCCTGTACGAAGACCTGGTCGCGGCCTCGCAAAGCAAGCAGGGCATGCTCGGCAAGCTGTTTGGCAAGAAAGACCGCACGCCGGTCAAGGGCCTGTACTTCTGGGGTGGCGTCGGCCGGGGCAAGACCTACCTGGTGGACACCTTCTTCGAAGCGCTGCCGTTCAAGGAAAAGGTCCGCACCCACTTCCACCGCTTCATGAAGCGCGTGCACGAAGAGATGAAGACCCTGCCGGGGGAGAAGAACCCGCTGACGATCATCGCCAAGCGTTTCTCCGACGAAGCGCGGGTGATCTGCTTCGATGAGTTCTTCGTCTCCGACATCACCGATGCCATGATCCTCGGCACCTTGATGGAAGAGCTGTTCAAGAACGGCGTGACCCTGGTCGCCACCTCAAACATCGTGCCCGATGGTCTCTACAAGGATGGCCTGCAGCGCGCACGCTTCCTGCCGGCCATTGCGTTGATCAAGCAGCACACCGATATCGTCAACGTCGACAGCGGCGTCGACTATCGTTTGCGTCACCTCGAGCAAGCGGAGCTGTTCCACTTCCCGCTCAACGAAGCGGCCCACGACAGCCTGAAGAAAAGCTTCCGCGCGTTGACGCCGGAATGCACCCAGGCCGTGGAAAACGATAAGTTGATGATCGAAAACCGCGAAATTATCGCTTTACGTACCTGCGATGACGTGGCCTGGTTCGAATTCCGCCAACTGTGCGACGGCCCGCGTAGCCAGAACGACTACATCGAATTGGGCAAGATCTTCCATGCGGTGATCTTGAGCGGTGTGGAACAGATGGGCGTGACCACCGACGACATCGCGCGACGTTTTATCAACATGGTCGACGAGTTCTACGACCGTAACGTCAAGCTGATCATCTCGGCGGAAGTCGAGCTCAAGGACCTCTACACGGGCGGTCGCTTGAACTTCGAATTCCAACGCACCTTGAGTCGTTTGCTGGAAATGCAGTCCCACGAGTTCCTTTCGCGCGGCCACAAACCCTGAGACCGACACAGTAAAAAATGTGGGAGGGGGCTTGCCCCCGATTGCGGTGTATTAGTGCCAGATGTGCTTACTGACACACTGCTATCGGGGGCAAGCCCCCTCCCACATTTGTCCTGTATGAACCCCTGCTTACGCAGCCTGCTGGAACTGCTGGCGATACTGATTCGGCGACAACTCCGTGTGCTGCCTGAACAACCGCGCAAAAAAACTCGCATCGTCATAACCCACCTCATAGCTGATGGTCTTGATGCTCTTGCGGCTGCCCGACAGCAGGCCCTTGGCCGTCTCGATGCGCAGGCGTTGCAGATAATGCAGCGGCTTGTCGCCGGTGGCGGTCTGGAAGCGTCGCATGAAGTTGCGGATGCTCATGCCGTGCTCGCGGGCGACGTCTTCAAAGCGGAACTTGTCGGCGAAGTGTTCTTCGAGCCAATGCTGGATCTGCAGGATGATCACATCCTGGTGCAGCTTCTGCCCGCCAAAACCGATACGCCCTGGCGAGTAGCTGCGCTGCACTTCATACAGGATGTCGCGGGCCACGGCCTGGGCGATGTTGGCGCCGCAGAAGCGTTCGATCAAATAAATGTAGAGGTCACAGGCGGAGGTGGTGCCGCCGGCGCAATACAGGTTATCGGCGTCGGTCAGGTGCTTGTCCTGGTTGAGCTGCACCTTGGGGAAGCGTTCGCTGAAGGCGGTGAAGAAGCGCCAATAGGTGGTCGCTTCCTTGCCATCGAGCAGGCCGGCTTCGGCCAGCCAGAACACACCGGTGGCTTCCCCGCACAGCACGGCGCCGCGTGCGTGCTGTTCGCGCAGCCAGGGCAGTACCTGTGGGTAGCGGGTGCACAAGGCCTCGAAGTCGTCCCAGAAGGCGGGCAGCACGATGATGTCGGCATCTTCCAGGCCGCCGTCCACCGGCATGATCACATTGCTGAAGCTGCGTACCGATTGCCCGTCGGGGCTGACCAGGCGCGTCTCGAATGCGGGCGTCAGGCCCAGGCCCTGTTGCTTGCCATACCGCAGGCTGGCGAGATGGAAGAAATCCTTGGCTTGCATGAGGGTTGAAGCGAAGACCCGATCGACGGCCAGGATGCTGACGCGCCGCAAGGGCGTGGAGATTTGGTTAGACATAATTTCATTTATTCTTATAGGGGAAAGTGGTCACCAGACGGCTGGATCGTCTTATTTTTTGTCGCATGTGTCCAGTGTCCCGTGACGCATTCGCGGCATAGGCTCTGTGAGTCCGTTCTTGTCCGACAATCCTCACAGGTGAGCCATGATTCCCAGAACCTTGTTCAGCCCGGAGCACGAACTCTTCCGCGAAAGCGTGCGTACCTTCCTCGAAAAAGACGCCGCGCCATTCCATGGGCAGTGGGAGAAACAGGGTTACATCGACCGCAACCTCTGGAACAAGGCGGGGGAGGCGGGGATGCTCTGTTCGCACGTACCGGAAGCATACGGTGGGCTGGGCGCGGATTTCCTTTACAGCGCTGTCGTGATCGAAGAGATCAGCCGCCTGGGCTTGACCGGAATTGGCTTTTCCCTGCATTCGGACATTGTTGCGCCGTACATCCTGCATTACGGCAGTGAGGCGTTGAAGCACAAGTACCTGCCCAAGTTGATCTCCGGCGAGATGGTCACGGCCATCGCCATGACCGAGCCGGGGGCCGGTTCCGACCTGCAAGGGGTGAAGACCACGGCTGTGTTGGACGGTGATGACTATGTGATCAACGGCTCCAAGACGTTCATCACCAACGGCTATCTGGCCGACCTGGTCATTGTGGTGGCCAAGACCGACCCCAAGGCCGGCGCCAAGGGCACCAGCCTGTTCCTGGTCGAGGCCGACACGCCGGGCTTCGATAAGGGCAAGCGCCTGGAGAAGGTCGGCATGAAGGCCCAGGACACCTCGGAGTTGTTCTTTCAGGATGTACGCGTGCCCAGGGAAAACCTGCTGGGCCAGGCGGGCATGGGCTTTGCCTACCTGATGCAGGAGTTGCCCCAGGAGCGGCTGACCGTGGCGATTGGCGCGCTCTCTTGCGCTGAAGCGGCGTTGCAGTGGACGCTGGATTACACCCGCGAGCGCAAGGCGTTTGGCAAGGCGATAGCCGACTTTCAAAACACCCGCTTCAAGCTGGCAGAAATGGCCACCGAGATTCAGATCGGCCGCGTGTTCGTGGACAAATGCCTGGCGCTGCACCTGGAAGGCAAGCTGGATGTGCCCACCGCTGCAATGGCCAAATACTGGGCCACAGACCTGCAATGCAAGGTGCTCGATGAGTGTGTGCAACTGCACGGCGGGTACGGCTTCATGTGGGAATACCCGATAGCCCGCGCCTGGGCCGACGCGCGGGTGCAGCGGATTTATGCGGGGACCAATGAGATCATGAAGGAGATTATTGCGCGGGCGCTTTGATGCTCGTTCCCCACGCTCCGCGTGGGAATGCCTCAGATGACGCTCTGCGTCATGGCTCTTGCAGCGGACGCGGAGCGTCCAAGCCGGCATTCCCACGCAGAGCGTGGGAACGATCAATCACGGCGCCGGATTCGGATGATCCTTCTGGATCGCCTCAATCCCTTCCAGCACCTCTTTGGACAGCTTCAGGTCAGCACTGGCAATGTTGCTGTCCAGCTGCTCCAGGCTCGTGGCCCCGATAATATTGCTGGTCACAAACGGCTGTTGCGTCACAAACGCCAACGCCATTTGCGCCGGGTCCAACCCATGCTCCCGCGCCAGTGCCACATAACGGCTGCACGCCGCTTCCGACTGTGGGTTGAAATAACGACTGAAGCGGCTGTACTCCGTCAGACGCGCCTTGGCCGGGCGCGCACCGCCTTCGTACTTGCCGCTGAGCATGCCGAATGCCAGTGGCGAGTAGGCCAGCAAACCGCATTGTTCGCGGATGGCAATTTCAGCCAGGCCCACTTCAAAGCTGCGGTTGAGCAGGTTGTAGGGGTTCTGGATCGACACCGCGCGGGTCCAGCCACGGGCTTCGGCCAGGGCCAGGAATTTCATGGTGCCCCACGGGGTTTCGTTGGACAGGCCAATGTGGCGGATCTTGCCGGCCTTGACCTGCTCATCCAGCGCTTCCAGGGTTACCTCCAGTGGGGTGAGGTCATCTTCGTCCTTGTGCTTGTAGCTCAACTGGCCAAAGAAATTGGTACTGCGCTCCGGCCAGTGCAGCTGGTAGAGGTCGATCCAGTCGGTCTGCAGGCGCTTGAGGCTGGCGTCGAGGGCGTCAACGATATGCTTGCGGTTGTGGCGCAGGTAGCCATCGCGGATATGGTCGATGGTGTTGCCGGGGCCGGCGATCTTGCTGGCGAGGATCCAGTCGGCGCGATCGCCACGGCTCTTGAAGTAATTACCGATATAACGCTCGGTGGTAGCGTAGGTCTCGGCCTTGGGCGGTACCGGGTACATTTCTGCCGTGTCGAGGAAGTTGATGCCCGCGGCCTTGGCCCGTTCGATCTGTGCGAAGGCCTCTGGCTCGCTGTTCTGCTCGCCCCAGGTCATGGTGCCCAAGGCAATCGCGCTCACGTTCAGATCGGTCCGGCCCAGCTGTCGATAATCCATCGGGTACTCCTTCAGGGGAAAACATTCATAAAAGCAGGTTGAATTTTTTTTCGCAATCTGCATAATTGCCCACCTCTTTCTGCAGTGGAAGTGATGCGCCGTCTGCCGAAGAATCTTGCCGTTGAACGGACGCGCTGACCCGAGCCCCCGATAGCGTCTGTATCCGGCTGCCTTTGACCTTGTCAAAGTACGCACTATTCAGTAAGATCCGCCGTCTAATTTACAGGGCGGCCCCTGAGGCTATTAAAGAATGACAACTTTTACTGCAAAACCGGAAACAGTTCAGCGCGACTGGTTTGTCGTCGACGCCGCTGGTCAGACCCTGGGTCGTCTGGCCACTGAAGTCGCCAGCCGTCTGCGTGGCAAGCACAAGCCTGAATACACCCCGCACGTTGATACCGGTGACTACATTGTCATCATCAACGCTGAGCAGGTACGTGTTACCGGCAACAAAGCGCAAGACAAAATGTACTACCGTCACTCCGGTTTCCCAGGCGGTATCAAGTCTTCCAACTTTGAAGGCCTGATCTCCAAGAAGCCTGAAGCCCCGATCGAAATCGCGGTCAAAGGCATGCTGCCTAAGGGCCCACTGGGTCGCGATATGTTTCGCAAGCTGAAAGTCTATGCGGGCGCTGTACACCCTCATGCTGCTCAGCAGCCCCAAGAACTGAAGTTTTAACGGAATAGTTCATTATGTCGGCGACTCAAAATTACGGCACTGGCCGTCGCAAAACCGCAACCGCACGCGTTTTCCTGCGTCCGGGCACTGGTAACATCTCGATCAACAACCGCACTCTGGAAAATTTCTTCGGCCGCGAAACTGCCCGCATGGTAGTTCGTCAGCCGCTGGAACTGACCGAGACTGTTGAAAAGTTCGACATCTACGTCACCGTTATCGGTGGCGGTGTAAGTGGTCAAGCTGGCGCAATCCGCCACGGTATCACTCGCGCTCTGATGCAGTACGACGAAACCCTGCGTGGCGCTCTGCGCAAAGCTGGCTTCGTTACTCGCGATGCTCGTGAAGTTGAACGTAAGAAAGTCGGTCTGCGTAAAGCGCGTAAGCGTCCGCAGTACTCGAAGCGTTAATTCGCTTTACGTTCCACAAAAACGCCCAGCCTCCTCACGGAGCTGGGCGTTTTTTATTGCCTGCGATTTATGCACATTTTTCGCCGTGACAACTTGCCACATCCACAGACCCCCTATACTACAAGGCCCGGGGGTGGTGGCCTGGGCAATTCCCTTGTCATCCGTGGGGCTTTTCATTACCATCCGTCAAAATTTTTATAAGTAAAGATTCAACACTTAGTAGACGCCTGATTTAACAGGCCAAAAAGCTGATGGGAGAGGACTGAATGAGCAATGACGGCGTGAATGCAGGCCGGCGTCGCTTCTTGGTAGCAGCCACATCCGTGGTGGGTGCTGCAGGAGCGGTGGGGGCTGCGGTCCCGTTCGTGGGGTCATGGTTTCCCAGTGCCAAGGCGAAAGCCGCAGGTGCACCGGTGAAGGTGAATGTCAGCAAGATCGAGCCAGGGCAGCAGATGATTGCTGAATGGCGCGGCCAGCCGGTATTCATTGTTCGTCGTACCGAGGAAATCCTGGGGAATCTGAAAAAGATCGAAGGCCAGTTGTCTGACCCTAAATCCGAGAATTCCGACCAGCCCGCCTACGCCAAGAACGAAGTGCGTTCGATCAAGCCAGAGATCCTGTTGCTGGTAGGTCTGTGTACCCACCTGGGTTGCTCACCCACCTTCCGCCCGGAAGTCGCTCCTGTCGACTTGGGCAAGGACTGGGTCGGCGGTTATTTCTGCCCGTGTCACGGTTCTCATTACGACCTTGCCGGCCGTGTCTACAAGTCTCAGCCCGCGCCCCTGAACCTGCCGGTTCCTCCGCACACCTACGAAACTGACGACCTCATTGTCATTGGCCTCGATAAGGAGAACGCGTGATGAGCAAGTTCATGGATTGGGTGGATGCGCGTTTCCCCGCCACCAAAATGTGGGAAGACCATCTCAGCAAATATTACGCGCCAAAAAACTTCAACTTCTTCTACTTCTTCGGCTCCCTGGCACTGCTGGTGCTGGTCAACCAGATCGTCACCGGTGTGTGGTTGACGATGAGCTACACGCCGTCTGCGGAAGAGGCGTTCGCCTCCGTCGAATACATCATGCGTGACGTCGAGTACGGCTCGATCCTGCGCCTGCTGCACTCCACCGGCGCGTCGGCGTTCTTCATCGTCGTCTACCTGCATATGTTCCGTGGCTTGCTCTACGGCTCGTACCAGAAGCCGCGCGAGCTGGTGTGGGTGTTCGGCATGCTGATCTACCTGGCGCTGATGGCCGAAGCTTTCATGGGCTATCTGCTGCCGTGGGGCCAGATGTCGTACTGGGGTGCCCAGGTGATCATCTCGCTGTTCGGGGCGATCCCGGTGATCGGCAACGACCTGACCCAGTGGATTCGTGGTGACTACCTGATCTCCGGCATTACCCTGAACCGCTTCTTTGCCTTGCACGTTGTCGCCTTGCCGATCGTGATCCTGGGCCTGGTGGTGCTGCACATCCTGGCGCTGCATGAAGTGGGCTCCAACAACCCGGATGGCGTGGATATCAAGAAGCATAAGGACGAGAACGGCATCCCGCTCGATGGCATTCCATTCCACCCTTATTACACCGTGAAAGACATTGTCGGCGTGGTCGTGTTCCTCTTCGTCTTCTGCTCGATCGTGTTCTTTTTCCCGGAGATGGGTGGTTATTTCCTCGAGAAGCCTAACTTCGAACAAGCCAACGCGTTCAAGACGCCCGAGCACATTGCCCCGGTCTGGTACTTCACGCCGTTCTACGCAATCCTGCGTGCGATCCCCGACAAACTCATGGGCGTGATCGCCATGGGCGCGGCGATCGCGGTGCTGTTCGTGCTGCCGTGGCTGGATCGCAGCCCGGTCAAGTCCATGCGCTACAAGGGCTGGCTGAGCAAGATCTGGCTGTGGGTGTTCTGCATTGCATTCGTGATCCTGGGCGTGCTGGGCGTATTGGCGCCGACCCCTGAGCGCACGTTGCTGTCGCAGGTCTGCACCTTCCTGTACTTCGCCTACTTCATTCTGATGCCGTTCTACACCCGGCTCGAGAAGACCAAACCGGTTCCGGAAAGGGTGACTGGCTGATGAAAAAATTATTTGCTGCATTAGTGCTTGCGGCCCTGCCGCTCCTGTCTTTGGCTGCCGAGCATGGCGCGGAACTGGAAAAAGTCGACATCGACGTCGCCGATAAAGCCGCTTTGCAAGATGGTGCACGTACCTTTGCCAACTACTGCATGGGCTGCCACAGCGCCAAGTTCCAGCGCTACGAGCGGGTTGCCGATGACTTGGGCATTCCCCATGAGTTGATGCTGGAGAAACTGGTGTTCACCGGGGCCAAGGTCGGCGACCACATGAACATCGGCATGAAACCGGCAGACGCCAAGGCTTGGTTCGGCGCAGCACCGCCCGACCTGACCCTGGTGGCGCGCGTGCGTGGCACCGACTGGCTCTATGGCTACCTCAAATCCTTCTACGAAGACCCCGCCCGGCCTTGGGGCGTGAACAACAAAGTGTTCCCGAACGTCGGCATGCCTAACGTTCTGGTCGGCCTGCAGGGGCGCCAAGTGGTAGGATGCAAGCAAGTCCAGGTCGTTGAAGACGGCAAGAAGCAATATGATCCGTTGACCGGCACGCCGCTGACCCATGAGGCGTGCGATCAACTGACCATCGTGCCCAAGACCGGTACGCTGAATGAAGAGCAGTTCGACGAGAAGGTCAAGAACCTGGTGACTTTCCTGGCCTACTCGGCCAACCCGGTCAAACTGCAGCACCAGCGCATCGGTACGTACGTCTTGCTGTACCTGGCTTTCTTCTTCGTATTCGCCTATCTGCTCAAACGCGAGTACTGGAAGGATGTGCATTGATCCAACCGTAAGCAATTGCTGTTAATCTTGCGCGCCCAGCGGCATCTCTGAACACGTAGCGTCGGTTGTTCCAGACGTTACAGAGATGCTCCCTGGGCGCGCTCGTTTTTGAGCTTTCGATAATTTCAACAAGCGAGGAGGACCGCCATGGGCGTGACCAACCGGTTGGCCTGTTACTCCGACCCCGCCGACCACTATTCCCACCGAGTACGCATCGTGCTCGCAGAGAAGGGTGTCAGCGCCGAGATCATCAGTGTGGAAGCGGGCCGTCAGCCGCCGAAACTGATCGAAGTGAACCCTTACGGCAGCTTGCCCACCCTGGTCGATCGTGACCTGGCGTTGTGGGAGTCAACCGTGGTGATGGAATACTTGGATGAGCGTTACCCGCATCCGCCTTTGCTGCCGGTGTACCCGGTAGCGCGTGCCAACAGCCGCCTGCTGATCCATCGGATCCAGCGTGACTGGTGCCGGCTGGTGGATGTGATTCTGGATTCACGCAGCAAAGAGCCGGCCCGTGTCGTGGCGCGCAAGGAATTGCGCGAAAGCCTGACCGGCGTTTCGCCACTGTTCGCCGACAAGCCTTTTTTCCTCAGTGAGGAACAAAGCTTGGTGGATTGCTGCCTATTACCCATACTCTGGCGCTTGCCGATTATGGGCATTGAACTGCCGCGGCCTGCCAAGCCGCTGCTTGATTACATGGAGCGCCAGTTTGCGCGTGAGGCTTTCCAGGCGAGTCTGTCTGGTGTCGAACGCGATATGCGCTAAGGCTTAAGGAGCCGCTGATGAACTCCAGTCGACCCTACCTGGTCCGCGCGCTCTATGAGTGGATTGTGGACAACGATTGCACCCCGCACATGCTGGTCAATTCCGAATTTCCTGCGGTGCAGGTTCCGCAGGGTTTTGCCAGTGACGGACAGATTGTATTGAACGTATCGCCCAGTGCCGTGCGCCACCTGCACATGGACAACGAAGCGGTCAGCTTCGAAGGGCGTTTCGGCGGCGTGCCGCATACGCTGTTCGTGCCGATTGGCGCCATCCTCGGGATTTATGCCCGTGAGAATGGCCAAGGCATGGTGTTCGATCTGGAGTCGCCTTTCGAGGATGACGAAACGATCGAAGGCGAAGGCGGCGATGATGTGCCGCCACCCGATAACGAGCCACCGCGCCCTACGGGCCGGCCGAGCTTGAAAGTGGTGAAGTAAGCGGCTGTTGCCTTCGGGCGAGCCTGAAAAATGCCTCGGCGGTTGCCGGGGCATTTTTTTGCCTGCCGCGCAGAAGTGAAAGTCTCGACAGGAACGGTGATCGTACAACCGCCATGGGCTATGATGCGTCTTCAGTTCGCCGAGAAAGATGATCCATCATGGAAAACGCCAACGCCGCCCCACGTCTGCCCCGCAAGCGCCGCAGCCTTGCCCAGGAATTGGTCACGGTGTTGTCCGAACAAATCCGCGACGGCCAGCTCAAGCGTGGCGACAAGCTGCCCACTGAGTCGGCGATCATGGATGCCCATGGTGTGAGTCGTACCGTGGTGCGCGAGGCCATCTCGCGCTTGCAGGCGGCGGGGCAGGTGGAGACGCGTCACGGCATCGGTACGTTTGTATTGGACACGCCAAGCCCGAGCGGTTTCCGGATCGATCCGGCCACCGTGGTGACGTTGCGCGATGTGTTGGCGATTCTGGAGTTGCGGATCAGCCTGGAAGTGGAATCGGCAGGCCTGGCTGCCTTGCGCCGCAGTGACGAGCAGCTGGCGGCGATGCGTGCGGCCCTCGATGCCTTGAATGAAAGCGCGGCCCATGCGGGTGATGCGGTGGCGTCAGACTTTGCGTTCCACCTGGAAATAGCGCTGTCCACCGGCAACCGTTATTTCACCGACATCATGACCCACCTGGGCACCAGCATCATTCCGCGTACCCGCCTGAATTCGGCGCGTCTGGCCCATGATGACCAGCAGCATTACATGGGGCGCCTGAGTCGCGAGCATGAAGAGATTTATGAGGCGATCGCGCGCCAGGATTCGGATGCGGCGCGTGCGGCGATGCGTTTGCATTTGACGAATAGTCGGGAGCGGCTGCGCCATGCCCATGAAGAGGCAGAGGCGCAGCGTGGGTGAGCTGACGTGTTCAGGCTAGATCGAATTCTATTCCTGTAACGCTGCCATCAGCGTCATAAACGAACGTCTTTTTCAGTACTTCCCAAACCTGCCCATCCAGATTCAGAAAATCACCTTTGTTCGGTAATTCCTCAATACTAATGTTCGCAGTGCTATTTTTCTTGGTGCCTTTGAATTTGACCGGGATTTTAGTTGTCATGATCAAGCCTCATTGAGCAGGAACAAAATAGGGTAGTGCCCGCACGTTGCCTATGCTCCTTGCAAGTGCACGTGGGCTTGACCACGTTAGGGGGCCTGAGGGTGGGGAGGGTACTGTCAGAATTCACAGTTCTGACGAGCGGTATCAAGCACGGCCATGGTCCTGCCCACCGACGGAAGAGGCGTGCCGGTTTTGTCATCCTTGAGTAACTCGTGCGTACTCCACCGCCCCCTATCACCTGTCCAGCTTGTCGTTCAGATCATTCACATCCTTGCGGCGCAATTCATGGCGTACGCCATTTCCAATGCCTGGTCGGTACCGGTTTGATGAGCGGCCACCGCCTGTTGCAAGGCCGCGCTATGTCGTAAGACATCGTTCTAGTTGGCTGTGTGCATATACAGTCAGGCCGAGAGTTGAGGAAAAACCCGTAGATCAAGAACTCTGCTTCATCGGCAAGCTTGAGGTGAACACTGACGATTTGCAGTTGACGAATCTTTTTATAGTTGTACGATGACGTACGACATCACCAAAACCAACAATAACCTTTCGACAGAAAGTCTTTACCCAGGGTGTTCGAATAATGAATCCACAAGAACTGAAGTCCATCCTCTCCCACGGTCTGCTGTCTTTTCCGGTGACCGATTTCAACGCCCAGGGTGACTTTCACCAAGCGGGCTATATCAAGCGTCTGGAATGGCTTGCCCCATACGGTGCCACCGCGCTGTTCGCTGCGGGCGGCACCGGTGAGTTTTTCTCCCTGGCCGCCAGCGAATATTCCCAAGTGGTGAAGACCGCTGTTGATACCTGCGCCACCAGCGTGCCGATTCTTGCCGGTGTCGGCGGCGCGACCCGTCAGGCCATCGAATACGCTCAAGAGGCCGAGCGCCTGGGTGCCAAGGGCTTGCTGCTGCTGCCGCACTACCTGACTGAAGCCAGCCAGGACGGGGTTGCCGCCCACGTTGAAGCGGTGTGCAAATCGGTCAAGATCGGCGTGGTGGTGTACAACCGCAATGTCTGCCGCTTGACCGCGCCGCTGCTCGAGCGCCTCGCCGAGCGTTGCCCGAACCTGATCGGCTACAAGGATGGCCTGGGTGACATCGAGTTGATGGTGTCGATCCGCCGTCGTCTCGGCGACCGTTTCAGCTACCTCGGCGGTCTGCCGACCGCAGAGGTTTACGCCGCTGCCTACAAGGCCCTGGGCGTGCCGGTGTACTCCTCGGCGGTGTTCAACTTCATCCCGAAAACCGCGATGGATTTCTACCACGCGATCGCCAAGGATGATCACGCCACTGTCTCCCGGATCATCGACGATTTCTTCCTGCCCTACCTGGACATCCGTAACCGCAAGGCCGGTTACGCCGTGAGCATCGTCAAGGCAGGTGCGAAAATCGCCGGCTATGACGCCGGCCCGGTGCGCACCCCGCTGACCGACCTGCTGCCGGAAGAATACGAAGCCCTGGCCGCGCTGATCGACAAGCAAGGCGCGCAATAACTTATCAACAAGGCCGCTGAGCAATCAGCGGCCTTTTGCGTCAGGAGAAGATTCGTGTCCCAAGCAAAACGTTTCGAGAACTACATCAACGGTGAATGGGTTACCGGCACCGACTACTGCACCAATATCAACCCGTCGGACCTTTCCGATGTGATTGGCGAATACGCCAAGGCCGACGTCGCCCAAGTCAACGCCGCTATCGAGGCCGCCCGCGCCGCATTTCCGGCCTGGTCCACCTCCGGCATCCAGGCGCGCCATGATGCGCTGGACAAAGTCGGCAGCGAAATCCTCGCCCGCCGTGAAGAGCTTGGCACCCTGCTGGCCCGGGAAGAGGGCAAGACCCTGCCCGAAGCCATCGGTGAGGTGACCCGCGCCGGTAACATCTTCAAATTCTTCGCCGGTGAATGCCTGCGCCTGTCCGGCGACTACGTGCCGTCGGTGCGCCCGGGCGTCAATGTAGAAGTTACCCGTGAAGCCCTCGGCGTGGTCGGCTTGATCACCCCATGGAACTTCCCGATCGCCATCCCGGCCTGGAAAATCGCCCCGGCCCTGGCCTATGGCAACTGTGTGGTGATCAAGCCGGCCGAACTGGTGCCCGGCTGTGCCTGGGCCCTGGCCGACATCATTTCCCGCGCCGGTTTCCCTGCCGGGGTGTTCAACCTGGTGATGGGCAGCGGCCGCGTTGTGGGCGATGTGTTGGTCAACAGCCCGAAAGTCGACGGCATCAGCTTCACCGGTTCGGTGGGCGTGGGCCGTCAGATCGCCGTCAGTTGCGTGTCGCGCCAGGCCAAGGTGCAGTTGGAAATGGGCGGCAAGAACCCGCAGATCATTCTCGACGACGCCGACCTCAAGCAGGCAGTCGAGCTGTCGGTGCAGAGCGCGTTCTACTCCACCGGCCAGCGTTGCACTGCATCCAGCCGCCTGATCGTCACCGCCGGCATCCACGACCAGTTTGTCGCGGCCATGGCCGAGCGCATGAAGTCGATCAAAGTCGGCCACGCACTCAACAGCGGTACCGACATCGGCCCGGTGGTCTCCCAGGCCCAGTTGGACCAGGACATGAAGTACATCGACATCGGCCAGAGCGAAGGTGCGCGGCTGGTCAGCGGTGGCGGTCTGGTGACCTGCGATACCGAAGGCTACTACCTGGCGCCGACGCTGTTTGCCGACAGCGAAGCCGCCATGCGCATCAGCCGTGAAGAAATCTTCGGCCCGGTCGCCAACGTGGTGCGCGTGGCCGACTACGAGGCGGCGTTGGCCATGGCCAACGACACCGAGTTCGGTTTGTCGGCGGGCATTGCCACTACGTCGTTGAAGTACGCCAACCACTTCAAGCGTCATTCCCAGGCCGGCATGGTCATGGTCAATTTGCCCACCGCCGGCGTGGACTACCACGTTCCGTTCGGTGGCCGTAAGGGTTCGTCCTACGGTTCGCGTGAGCAGGGTCGCTATGCGCAAGAGTTCTACACCGTGGTGAAAACCAGCTACATCGGTTCGTAACACGCAACATCCAGTGGGGGCCGGATGCCTGCCGGCCCCCACGACAAAAACAGAAAACCATTACCCGCAAAAAAAATAATTAGTGGGAGTACTTCTACATGCAAGCGACCAAGCCGACCCACGTCCGCTATTTGATCCTGCTCATGCTGTTCCTGGTGACCACGATCAACTACGCCGACCGTGCAACTATTGCCATCGCCGGTTCCAGCCTGCAAAAAGACCTCGGCATCGACGCGGTCACCCTCGGTTACATCTTCTCCGCATTCGGTTGGGCCTATGTCGCCGGGCAAATTCCCGGCGGTTGGCTGCTCGACCGGTTCGGCTCGAAAAAAGTCTATGCCCTGAGCATCTTCACCTGGTCACTGTTCACCGTGCTGCAAGGCTACGTCGGTGAGTTCGGTATCTCCACGGCCGTGGTTGCGCTGTTCATGCTGCGCTTCATGGTGGGCCTGGCCGAAGCGCCATCCTTCCCGGGTAACGCACGGATTGTGGCGGCCTGGTTCCCGACCGCCGAACGCGGTACTGCCTCGGCGATCTTCAACTCGGCGCAGTACTTCGCCACGGTGTTGTTTGCACCGCTGATGGGCTGGATCGTTTACCGCTTCGGCTGGCAGCACGTGTTTATCGTGATGGGCGTGATCGGCATCGTGTTCTCGCTGATCTGGCTGAAAGTTATCCACAGCCCGCGTCAACATCCGATGATCAATGAAGCGGAGTTCAATCACATTGCGGCCAATGGCGCGATGGTGGACATGGACCAAGACAAGGGCAAGGGTAAGAAAACCGACGGCCCGAAGTGGGATTACATCCGCCAGTTGCTGACCAACCGCATGATGCTTGGCGTGTACCTGGGCCAATATTGCATCAACGGCATCACTTACTTCTTCCTGACCTGGTTCCCCGTGTATCTGGTGCAAGACCGTGGCATGACCATCCTCAAGGCGGGTTTCATCGCCTCGCTGCCGGCCATCTGCGGGTTTATCGGCGGCGTACTGGGTGGGGTGATTTCCGACTACCTGCTGCGCAAGGGCCATTCCCTGACCTTCGCTCGCAAGGCGCCGATCATTGCCGGCCTGCTGGTGTCCAGCAGCATCATTGCGTGCAACTACGTCGACGTTGAATGGATGGTGGTGGGCTTCATGGCACTGGCCTTCTTCGGCAAGGGCGTTGGCGCACTGGGCTGGGCGGTGGTGTCTGACACCTCGCCGAAACAAATCGCCGGCCTCAGTGGCGGCTTGTTCAACACCTTCGGTAACCTGGCGTCGATCACCACGCCGATTGTCATCGGCTACATCATCGCCACCACCGGTTCGTTCAAGTGGGCGCTGGTGTTCGTCGGCGCCAACGCGCTGGTGGCGGTGTTCAGCTACCTGGTCATCGTCGGCCCGATCAAGCGTGTAGTACTCAAAGAGCCGCCAGCCAAGGGCCCTGAGTTGACCAACCTAACCGAAGCGCATTCCTGAGGTTCGTGTGATGCAGTTGATTGAACATGCCGACTCGCCGCGCTCGATTCGTTTGCACGAGCGCGACAATGTAGTGATCGTGGTGAACGACCAGGGCGTCCCGGCCGGCACCGAATTCCCGGACGGCCTGGTCACTGTGGAGTTCATCCCGCAGAGCCACAAGGTAACCCTGGAAGACATTCCCGAAGGCGGCCAGATCATTCGCTATGGCCAGACCATTGGCTACGCGCTGGCGCCGATCCCGCGTGGCAGCTGGGTGCAGGAAGACCAGTTGCGCATGCCCACCGCGCCGCCGCTGGACAGCCTGCCGTTGTCCACCGAGGTGCCTGAAACCCAGGCGCCGCTGGAAGGCTTTACCTTCGAGGGCTACCGCAACGCCGACGGCACCGTGGGCACGCGCAATATCCTCGGTATCACCACCACGGTGCAGTGCGTGACCGGCGTGCTGGACCATGCCGTCAAGCGCATCAAGGATGAATTGCTGCCCAAGTACCCGCACGTCGATGACGTCGTGGCGCTGACCCATAGCTACGGCTGCGGTGTGGCGATCACGGCCACGGACGCCTACATCCCGATCCGTACCGTGCGCAACCTGGCGCGCAACCCGAACCTGGGCGGCGAAGCCCTGGTGATCAGCCTGGGCTGCGAGAAATTGCAGGCCGGGCAAGTGATGCACGACAACGACAGCTCCGTCGACCTGAGCGAGCCTTGGCTGTACCGGTTGCAGGATTCCAGCCACGGTTTTACCGAGATGATCGAGCAGATCATGGCGCTGGCCGAGGTGCGCTTGAAAAAGCTCGACCAGCGCCGCCGCGAAACGGTGCCCGCGTCCGAGCTGATCCTGGGCATGCAATGCGGCGGCAGTGATGCTTTTTCCGGCATCACCGCCAATCCGGCGCTGGGGTATGCGTCAGACCTGTTGTTGCGTGCCGGGGCCACGGTGATGTTTTCCGAAGTGACGGAAGTCCGTGACGCTATTTACCTGCTGACGTCTCGGGCTCAGAGCAAGGAAGTCGCCCAGGAGCTGGTCAGGGAAATGGACTGGTACGACCGTTACCTGGCTAAGGGCGAGGCGGATCGCAGCGCCAATACCACGCCGGGCAACAAGAAGGGCGGGCTGTCGAATATCGTCGAGAAGTCGTTGGGCTCCATCGTCAAATCCGGCAGCAGCGCGATCAACGGCGTGCTCGGCCCTGGCGAACGCGTCAAGGGCAAGGGCCTGATTTTTTGCGCAACCCCGGCCAGTGACTTTGTCTGCGGCACCTTGCAACTGGCGGCGGGCATGAACCTGCACGTGTTCACCACCGGGCGTGGCACACCTTACGGCCTGGCGATGGCGCCGGTGGTCAAGGTGTCGACACGCACCGAGCTGGCCCAGCGCTGGCCGGACCTGATCGATATCGACGCCGGGCGTATCGCCACCGGGCGCGCGAGCATCGAAGAGCTGGGCTGGGAGCTGTTTCACTTCTACCTGGATGTGGCCAGCGGCAAGAAACAGACGTGGGCGGAGCGGCACAAGCTGCATAACGACATCACATTGTTCAACCCGGCGCCAATAACCTGAGACCGGGTCGCCTGCTATCGGGGGCAAGCCCCTCCCACACTCGACCGCATTCCTACAGGATAAATGCGGTCAAAATGTGGGAGGGGCGGTGCGACGATTCGACTTGCCCCCGATAGCGGTCTACCAGGCACCATCGAGCTGTATGGCTTATCATTAGCCAACTAACGACGCTCACCAAGGTTCTCCCCTGCATGCTGGCAATCTTCCTCACCACGCTCACCATCACCGCGCCGGTGTTCGCCATGCTCTTCCTCGGTGTGCTGCTCAAGCGCATCCGCTGGATCAACGACAACTTTATCCATACCGCCTCGTCCCTGGTGTTCAACGTCACCATGCCGGCGCTGTTGTTTCTCGGCATCCTGCATGCCGACCTGCATTCAGCGCTCAAGCCGGGTTTGCTGATCTACTTTGCCGTGGCCACGCTGGTGAGCTTTGCCATGGCGTGGGGCTGGGCGATTATGCGCTGCAAGCGCGAAGACCGGGGCATCTACACCCAGGGCGCGTTTCGTGGCAATAACGGGGTAATCGGCCTGGCGCTGGCTGCCAGCATGTACGGCGACTACGGTATCTCCCTCGGAGCGATCCTCGCGGCACTGGTGATCCTGTTCTACAACACCCTGTCGACCATTGTGCTGGCGGTGTACAGCCCGGTGATCAAGTCCGACCCATGGAGCATCTTCAAGAGTGTGGTGGCCAACCCGCTGATCA
Source organism: Pseudomonas sp. R2-7-07 (assembly GCF_003852355.1). Taxonomy (NCBI): domain Bacteria; kingdom Pseudomonadati; phylum Pseudomonadota; class Gammaproteobacteria; order Pseudomonadales; family Pseudomonadaceae; genus Pseudomonas; species Pseudomonas sp. R2-7-07. The sequence continues at coordinate 1,104,379 of NZ_CP027759.1, forward strand.
TCAGCGTGTTCGTCGCGGCGCCGTTCGCCTATTTCCAGCTCGGCCTGCCCGGCTGGCTGGAAAGATCCCTGCAGTACCTGGCCAACACCACCTTGCCGTTGGCGCTGATTTGCATCGGCGGCACCCTGTCCCTGGCGGCGCTGCGCAAGAGCGGCAAGATGGCATTGAGCGCGAGCCTGATGAAGATGGTCTGGCTGCCGGTGATCGCCACAGGGGGCGCGTGGCTGCTGGGGTTCCGGGGGCCGGAGCTGGGGATTTTGTTCCTGTACTTTGGCGCGCCGACGGCGGCCGCAAGCTTCGTGATGGCCAGGGCCGCCGAAGGCAATCATGAACTGGCGGCAGCGATTATCGTGATCACCACGCTGATGGCCGCGGTGACCACCAATATCGGGATCTTCGTGTTGCAGGCCGGTGGCTGGATCTAAGCTCTTTTCTGAGCGGCTATTGCGATTCCCTCTTGTGTTGGCGGTGCCAGGCGCGCAGCGACGTGAACAACAGCCCCATCCCTAACGCCGGCAAGACGTAAAACAGCATCAAGTGTTCAAGCTTGGTGGCCAGGGGCATGCCGGTGGTAAACGCCATGACATGCAGGCCATACGCCAGGTACAGCCCCAGTAACACCAGGCCTTCTGCCCGCGTGACGCGGTAGCCGGTATAGAACACCGGCAGGCACAGGACGATGGCGCCGAGCATGACCGGCAGGTCGAAGTCCAGCGCGTTGGGCGAGACCGACAGCGGCGCAGGCGCCACCAGGGCGGTAAAGCCCAGCACGCCCAGCAGGTTGAACAGGTTGCTGCCGATCACATTGCCCACGGCAATCTCGCGCTCGCCACGCAGGGCGGCAATCAACGAGGTGGCGAGGCAGGGCAATGAGGTACCGACGCCGATCAGCGTCAGGCCGATGACGCGCTCCGACAAGCCCAAATCGCCCGCCACCTCCACGGCCGCACCCAGCAGCAAATGCCCGGCCAGCACCAGCACCAGCAACCCGCCGAGCATCAACAGCACGCTGCTCAGCCAGGGTGCCTTGGTCATGCTGGCCAGCGTGCGTGGACGACGCGAGTGGCGCGTCTGGTAGTGCAGCACGCCGAGGTAGGCCAGCAGCGCAACCAGCAGCACCAGGCCGTCGAACGGCGTCAGAGCCTCGTTGGCAGCCAGGACGAACACCAGCAGGCCGGCGACGATCATCACCGGAATATCCAGACGCACCAAATGGCGCGACACCCGTAACGGAATGATCAGCGCGGACAGGCCCAGGGTGACGAGGATATTGAAGATGCTGCTGCCGATTACGCTGCCCACGGCAATGTCGGTGTTGCCGGCCAGGGTGGCCTGCAGACTGACGGCCATCTGTGGCGCACTGCTGCCGAAGGCCACGATGCTCAGGCCGATGATCAACGGCCGCACCTTGAGGCTGGCGGCCAGGCGCACTGCGGCCCGCACCAGGATTTCAGCGCCGACGATCAACAGCAGCAAACCGCTGACCAGTTCGAGCAGGCTCCAGGGTGAGAGGGCGTTCAATCCAAAAATGCTCAAGGCTGCCTCGATCAGTTGTTCAGGGCTTGCAGGCGAACCCGCGCGGTGCCGCTGCCGAGCATACGCAGTTGCTCGGCAGCCTTGCGTGAAAGGTCGATCAGGCGTCCACGGGTGTGGGGGCCGCGATCATTGATACGCACCACCACAGACCGGTTGTTGTCGAGGTTGGTCACCTTGACCTGGGTACCGAAGGGCAAGCGCCGGTGGGCGGCGGTCAGGCCGTTCTGGTTGAACACTTCACCGCTGGCGGTGCGTTTGCCATGGTGCTTGGCGCCGTAATAGGAGGCGGTGCCGGTTTCATCGTAGCCGTTGGGGTCGATGAGGCCGTTGGCGCAACCGGTCAGCAGGGAAAAGACAGCCAGGAGGCCGAGTAGACGCTTCATTCCAGGTATTCCCGTATCAAATGTGGGAGGGGGCTTGCTCCCGATAGCGGTGGGCCAGTCACTGATGTGTTGACTGAATCACCGCTATCGGGAGCAAGCCCCCTCCCACAGGAGGTCCGAGTCGAGCATGAACACTCACTCGGCTCCTTCACCGCTATCAGCCCTCAAGCTTGCTTTTGAGCAATTCGTTGACCTGTTGCGGGTTGGCTTTGCCTTTGGATGCTTTCATCGCCTGGCCAACAAAGAAGCCGAACATCTTGCCGCGCTTGGCTTCGTCAGCCGCGCGATATTGTTCGACCTGCTCGGCGTTCGCCGCGAGCATTTCATCGAGCACGGCCGAAATGGCGCCGCTGTCGGTGACTTGCTTGAGGCCACGCTTCTCGATGATGTCATCGGCACTGCCTTCACCGGCGGCCATCGCTTCGAACACGGTCTTGGCGATTTTGCCGGAGATGGTGTTGTCCTTGATGCGCAGCAGCATGCCGCCCAGTTGTTCGGCGCTCACCGGTGCTGCGTCAATTTCCAGGCCCTGTTTGTTCAACAGGCTGCCCAGTTCGACCATCACCCAGTTGGCCGCCAGCTTGGCGTCGCCGGCAATGCTCACGACCTTTTCGAAGTAGTTGGCTTGCTCGCGGCTGGACGCCAAGACGCTGGCATCGTAGACCGACAGACCGAACTGCGCCTGGAAACGTTCGCGTTTTTGCTGTGGCAGTTCCGGCAGGGTGGCGCGGATATCGTTGAGGAACGAGTCCTCCAGCACCACCGGCAGCAGGTCCGGATCGGGGAAGTAACGGTAGTCGTTGGCTTCCTCCTTGCTGCGCATGGCGCGGGTTTCGTCTTTGTTCGGGTCGTACAGGCGCGTTTGCTGGATCACCTTGCCGCCGTCCTCGATCAGTTCGATCTGGCGACGCACTTCGCTGTTGATCGCCTTCTCGATGAAGCGGAACGAGTTGACGTTCTTGATCTCGCAGCGGGTGCCGAACTCGACCTGGCCCTTGGGGCGGATCGACACGTTGCAGTCGCAACGCAGCGAGCCTTCGGCCATGTTGCCGTCGCAGATGCCCAGGTAGCGCACCAGCGCGTGGATCGTCTTGACGTAGGCCACGGCTTCCTTGGCGCTGCGCATGTCCGGCTCGGAGACGATCTCCAGCAACGGCGTGCCGGCACGGTTCAGGTCGATACCGGTGGCGCCGGGGAATTCTTCGTGCAGGCTCTTGCCGGCGTCTTCTTCAAGGTGCGCACGGGTCACGCCGACACGCTTGATGGTGCCGTCTTCCAGCGGGATGTCCAGGTAGCCCTTACCGACGATCGGCAGTTCCATCTGGCTGATCTGGTAGCCCTTGGGCAGGTCCGGGTAGAAGTAGTTCTTGCGCGCGAACACGTTGTGCTGGCCGATCTGGGCGTCAATCGCCAGGCCGAACATCACCGCCATGCGCACCGCTTCCTGGTTCAGCACCGGCAGCACGCCGGGCATGCCCAGGTCGACCAAGCTGGCCTGGGTGTTGGGCTCTGCGCCGAACGTGGTGGCGCTACCGGAGAAAATCTTCGATTGGGTGGCGAGCTGGGTATGAATCTCCAGCCCGATCACAACTTCCCATTGCATAGTGTTCTCCTCAGAAGCCGGTAGGGGTGCGAGTGTGCCAGTCGGTGTTCAACTGATACTGGTGCGCCACATTGAGCAGGCGGCCTTCCTGGAAATACGGGGCGAGCAATTGCACGCCGACCGGCAGGCCATCGACGAAACCGGCGGGCATGGACAAGCCCGGCAAGCCCGCGAGGTTGGCGGTGATGGTGTAGAGGTCTTCCAGGTACTCGGCGATCGGGTCGCCGGTCTTGGCGCCGATCTTCCAGGCCGGGTTCGGCGTGGTTGGGCCGAGGATCACGTCGACTTCTTCAAAGGCGGCCATGAAGTCGTTCTTGATCAGGCGGCGGATCTTCTGCGCCTTGAGGTAGTACGCGTCGTAGTAGCCGGCCGACAGGGCGTAGGCGCCGACCATGATCCGGCGCTGTACTTCCACGCCAAAGCCTTCGCCACGGGAGCGCTTGTACAGGTCGGTGAGGTCTTTCGGGTTTTCGCAGCGATAGCCGAAGCGCACACCGTCGAAACGCGACAGGTTGGAGGACGCTTCAGCCGGGGCGATCACGTAGTAGGCAGGAATCGCGTGCTGGTTGTTCGGCAGGCTTATCTCCTTGATCACGGCGCCGAGCTTTTCCAGCTCCTTGATGCTGTTGTGCACCAAGTCGGCGATACGTGGGTCGAGACCGGCGCTGAAGTATTCCTTGGGCACGCCGATGCGCAGGCCCTTGAGCGACGTGTTCAGGCTGGCGCTGTAGTCCGGCACCGGCTCATCGATGCTGGTGGAATCCTGTTTATCGAAGCCGGCCATACCTTGTAACAATATCGCGCAGTCTTCAGCCGTGCGGGCCAGAGGGCCGCCCTGATCGAGACTCGACGCGTAGGCGATCATGCCCCAGCGGGATACGCGACCGTACGTCGGCTTCAAACCGGTGAGGTTGGTGAAGGCTGCCGGTTGGCGGATCGAGCCACCGGTGTCGGTGGCCGTGGCGGCCGGCAGGAAGCGCGCGGCAACGGCGGCGGCCGACCCACCGGACGAACCGCCGGGTACGTGGTCCAGGTTCCACGGGTTTTTCACCGCGCCGTAGTAGCTCGACTCGTTGGCCGAACCCATGGCGAATTCGTCCATGTTGGTCTTGCCCAGGGTCACGGCCCCGGCGGCGGCCAGCTTGGACACCACGGTGGCGTCGTAGGGCGCCTTGAAGTTGTCGAGCATCTTCGAGCCGCAACTGGTGCGAATGCCCTGGGTGCAGAACAGGTCTTTGTGGGCGATCGGAGCGCCCAGCAGCGCGCCGTTCTCACCGTTGGCGCGACGCACGTCGGCGGCCTTGGCCTGGCTCAGGGCCAGCTCTTCGGTGAGGCTGATGAAGCTGTTGACCTTGGGGTCCAGCGCGGCGATGCGCGCCAGCAGGGTCTTGGTCAGCTCTTCGGAAGAAAACGTTTTGTCGGCGAGACCGCGGGCGATCTCGGCCAGAGTCATGTGATGCATGAAAGGCTCTTTCCCTTTAGTCGATGACTTTCGGAACCAGGTACAGGCCGTTTTCGACCGCTGGCGCGATGGACTGGTAGGCCTCGCGGTTATTGCGCTCGGTCACGACGTCTGCGCGCAGGCGCTGACTGGCTTCCAGCGGGTGAGCCAGGGGCTCGATGCCGTCGGTGTCGACGGCCTGCATTTGGTCAACCAGCCCGAGAATGCTGTTCAGGGCTGCGGTGGTCTGTGGAAGATCGGCGTCATTGAGGCCAAGCGAGGCCAGATGCGCGATTTTTTCCACGTCGGAGCGTTCAAGCGCCATGGGATTCTCCAGTGGAAAACAGAACGGAAGGCGTCCGTGTGTTAGATTGTCGGAACACTACCGCATTTCTACGGTCATAAGGCCGCGATTGTGGGGGTTGGTGCACAGAAAGTCGGCCAATTTAGCACATTGGCGCCTTGCCCAAAATCCCTGTCGTTGTTAGAGTTTGCCGCACTTTTTTACCCACGCGTTGCCTAGGGTCCCTTTCCCATGTTCAAGAAACTGCGTGGCATGTTTTCCAGCGATCTTTCCATTGACCTGGGCACTGCCAACACCCTTATTTACGTGCGCGAGCGCGGTATCGTCCTGAATGAGCCATCGGTTGTGGCCATTCGGACCCATGGTAATCAGAAAAGTGTCGTTGCCGTTGGCACCGAGGCCAAGCGGATGCTCGGCCGAACACCAGGCAATATTGCTGCCATTCGTCCGATGAAAGACGGCGTGATCGCCGACTTCAGTGTCTGCGAGAAGATGCTGCAGTACTTCATCAACAAGGTTCACGAAAACAGTTTCCTGCAGCCCAGCCCTCGTGTGCTGATCTGCGTCCCGTGCAAGTCCACCCAGGTGGAGCGTCGTGCCATCCGTGAATCGGCCCTTGGTGCCGGTGCCCGCGAGGTGTTCCTGATCGAAGAGCCGATGGCCGCCGCAATCGGCGCCGGCCTGCCGGTTGAAGAAGCCCGCGGTTCGATGGTGGTGGATATCGGTGGTGGTACCACCGAGATCGCCCTGATTTCCCTGAACGGTGTGGTGTATGCCGAATCCGTGCGTGTCGGCGGCGACCGCTTCGACGAAGCGATCATCACGTATGTGCGTCGTAACTACGGCAGCCTGATCGGCGAATCCACCGCCGAGCGCATCAAGCAGGAAATCGGCACCGCTTACCCGGGCGGCGAAGTTCGCGAAGTCGATGTTCGCGGCCGCAACCTGGCCGAAGGCGTGCCACGTGCGTTCACCCTGAACTCCAATGAAGTGCTGGAGGCTCTGCAAGAGTCCCTGGCCACCATCGTTCAGGCGGTGAAGAGCGCCCTGGAGCAGTCGCCGCCTGAGCTGGCTTCCGATATCGCCGAGCGTGGCCTGGTACTGACCGGTGGTGGCGCCTTGCTGCGCGACCTCGACAAGTTGCTGGCCCAGGAAACCGGCCTGCCGGTGATCGTCGCCGAAGACCCGCTGACCTGCGTGGCGCGTGGCGGTGGTCGTGCACTGGAAATGATGGATAAACACACCATGGACCTGCTCTCCAGCGAATAAGCTTGCCTGGATGGTTCATGCTCGGTCGGCAGGCAGCACTTTGCAGTGCTGCCTGCTGGCGTTTATCTTCTTCAATCTGCATCCAGGCCGGTTTGATGCCGTATGAATAAAGAGAACATTTGCCTGGGAGGAGCGGCCTATTAAACCGCTCTTCGCCAAAGGCCCCTCATTGGGCGTGCGCTTGTTGGTGCTGACCGTGCTTTCGGTCGCGCTGATGGTGGTCGACGCCCGTTTTGCGCTGCTCAAGCCTGTGCGTAGCCAGATGTCGCTGGTGTTGATGCAGACTTACTGGATCACCGACCTGCCGCAACGTCTCTACCAGGGCGTGGCCAGCCAATTCGGCAGCCGCACCGAGCTGATTGCCGAGAACGAAAAACTCAAGACCGAAAACCTGCTGTTGCAGGGCCGCATGCAAAAGCTCGCGGCCCTTACCGAGCAGAACGTGCGGCTGCGCGAGTTGCTCAACTCTTCGGCATTGGTCAACGAAAAGGTCGAAGTGGCCGAGTTGATCGGCATGGACCCCAACCCCTTTACCCATCGCATCATCATCAACAAGGGTGAGCGCGACGGCGTGGTCCTCGGCCAGCCGGTGCTCGATGCCCGTGGCCTGATGGGCCAGGTGGTTGAATTGATGCCCTACACCTCGCGCGTCTTGCTGCTGACCGACACCACTCACAGCATTCCGGTGCAGGTCAATCGCAACGGTTTGCGCGCGATTGCCAGCGGCACCGGTAACCCGGAACGCCTGGAGTTGCGGCACGTGGCCGATACCGCTGACATCAAGGAAGGCGACCTGCTGGTCAGCTCCGGCCTGGGTCAGCGCTTCCCGGCGGGCTACCCGGTGGCGACGGTCAAGGAGGTCATCCACGATTCCGGCCAGCCGTTTGCCATTGTGCGTGCCGTACCGACCGCCGCGCTGAACCGCAGCCGCTATCTGCTGCTGGTGTTCAGCGACAACCGCACCCCGGAAGAGCGCGCCAATGACGCCGCGCAGGCCCAGGAAGCGGAAGACAAGCAGAACGGCACCGCGCCTGTGATTCCCGCCACCGTACCGAAACCGGCGTTCGTGGGGCCACCGGCGCCTGCGGTCGTACCCGCAACCGCAGCCCCTGTCGCCACACCGGCCAAGCCCGCTGCACACAGCGCACGTCCGGCGAAACCGGCGGCGACCACCGCGCCTGCCGCCAGGCCTGCGACAACCGCCCCGGCCACCACGCGGCAGAGGGAGCAATAATGGCCAGTACTCATTCGCGCAATGGCTGGATTGTCTGGCTGACCTTCGCCATCGGCCTGTTGCTCAGCGTTTCACCGCTGCCACAATTCATGGAAATCCTGCGCCCGCTGTGGCTGGCGCTGTTGCTGGCGTTCTGGTCGTTGAACCTGCCGCACAAGGTAGGCATGGTCACGGCGATGTGCCTGGGCTTGGCGGAGGATGTGCTCTATGGCACCTTGCTCGGCCAGAACGCGTTGATCCTCACCCTGATTACCTTCCTGGTGCTGTCGTTGCAGCAGCGCTTGCGCATGTTCCCGATGTGGCAGCAGTGCCTGGTGATCCTGGTGATCTTCGGCCTGGCGCAGTTGGTTCAGCTCTGGCTCAGCGCCCTGACCGGCAATCGCCAGCCGACTTTGGCCCTGGTGTTGCCGGCCCTGGTCAGTGCACTGCTGTGGCCTTGGGTCAGCTTCGGCCTGCGCGGGCTACGTCGTCGCTACAAAATCAATTGACGGATTGCGAGGCTCTGCCTGGTTACCGAACCCTACAGGGAGAGTCTGCAATGAATGTGCTTTATCTGGCCTCGGGCTCCCCGCGGCGACGTGAGTTGTTGACCCAGATCGGTGTGCCTTTCACCGTGGTCAGCGCCGCCATCGATGAAACGCCTCTTTTTGACGAAACCCCCGTGGCCTATGTCGAGCGCCTGGCTCGCAGCAAGGCCGCGGCGGGTCTGGCTGCGCTCGAGCACAGCGCTGGCATCTGCGTGCTGGGTGCCGATACCGCTGTGATCGTGGATGGCAAGATTCTTGGCAAACCGGTGGATCAGGCCGACGCCTTTGCAATGTTGATGGCCTTGGCAGGGCGTGAGCATGAAGTCCTCACGGCCATCGCCGTTACCGACGGCCAGCGCTGTGAAACCCGCTGTGTAAGCAGCCGCGTGGAGTTTCGTGAGATTTCTGCCCAGGAGGCTACGACCTACTGGCACAGTGGCGAACCCCAGGACAAAGCCGGCGGCTATGCTATCCAGGGGCTGGGCTCGGTGTTCGTGAGCGGACTCAATGGCAGCTATTCCGCCGTGGTCGGCCTGCCGGTGTGCGAAACCGCGCAACTGCTCGGCCAATTCGGCATACCCTGTTGGCAAAACCTTACCGCGCGCTGAACGCCTCTACTTGCGCGCCAAGCCATAAGCGATCGGTCACTATTGTGAAAACGCCTGAACGAGACCCAGCCATGAGTGAAGAGATTCTGATCAATATCACGCCGATGGAATCGCGCGTGGCGGTGGTAGAGAACGGTGTTCTGCAAGAAGTGCATGTGGAGCGCACCCAGAAGCGCGGGATCGTCGGCAACATCTATAAAGGCAAGGTGGTGCGCGTATTGCCGGGCATGCAGGCGGCGTTCGTCGACATCGGCCTGGACCGCGCCGCCTTCATTCATGCTTCGGAAATCTCGCTGCGTGAAGGCCCGGCGGTGGAAAGCATCAGCGCTCTGGTGCACGAAGGGCAGAGCCTAGTGGTGCAGGTCACCAAGGACCCCATCGGTTCCAAGGGCGCCCGGCTGACTACCCAGCTGTCGATTCCGTCGCGGTACCTCGTGTATATGCCGCGCACCGCCCATGTCGGTATTTCCCTCAAGATCGAGGATGAGGCCGAACGCGAGCGCTTGAAGAAGGTGGTCAGCGACTGTGTAGCCGCCGAGGGCATCAAGGAAGCCGGTGGTTTTATCCTGCGCACCGCCGCCGAGGGGGCGGGCGCCGATGAAATCCTGATGGATATCCGCTACCTGCGGCGTCTGTGGGACCAGATCGCGGCGCAGATTCAGACCATTGGCGCGCCAAGCGTCATCTATGAAGACCTCGGCCTGGCGTTGCGTACCTTGCGCGATCTGGTCAGCCCGAAAATTGAGAAAATTCGCATCGACTCGCGGGAAACCTTTCAGCGCACCACGCAATTTGTCGCCGAGCTGATGCCGGAAATTGCCGACCGTCTGGAGCACTATCCGGGCGAGCGGCCGATCTTCGACCTGTATGGCGTCGAAGACGAAATCCAGAAAGCCCTGGAGCGCAAGGTCCCGCTCAAGTCCGGTGGCTACCTGGTGGTGGACCCGGCAGAAGCCATGACCACCATTGACGTCAACACGGGCGCGTTCGTGGGGCACCGCAACCTCGAAGAGACCATCTTCAAGACCAACCTCGAAGCTGCCACGGCGATTGCGCGCCAACTGCGCCTGCGTAACCTGGGCGGCATCATCATCATCGACTTCATCGACATGGAAGACGCAGAGCACCAACGCCAGGTACTGCGCACCCTCGAAAAACAGCTGGAGCGCGATCACGCCAAGACCAACATCATCGGCATCACTGAGCTGGGCCTGGTGCAGATGACCCGCAAGCGCACCCGCGAGAGCCTCGAGCAAGTGCTGTGCGAACCCTGCAGCAGTTGCCAGGGCCGGGGTAAATTGAAAACCCCGGAAACGGTCTGCTACGAAATTTTCCGTGAAATCCTACGGGAGGCACGCGCCTATCAGGCCGAAGGTTATAGGGTGCTCGCCAACCAGAAAGTGGTCGACCGCCTGCTCGACGAAGAGTCGGGCAACGTCGCCGAACTGGAGGGGTTTATCGGGCGCACTATTCGTTTTCAGGTCGAAACCATGTATTCCCAGGAACAATACGACGTGGTGCTGCTCTGATCCCCATTCGTTTTTCTTTTCCGAGACCGACAGGCAATGATCTGTCGTCCGACTACCGCTTTGAGGGTCGCCTGACATGGAGCGTCTGATACGCTTTTTTGCCGCTTTGACCCGTTGGGGGCTGGGCCTGTGTGCCTTGCTGCTGGTATTGGCGGCGGTGTACGTGAGCCTGGGGCGTGAATTGACCCCGCTGGTGGCCGAATACCGCGCTGAAGTCCAGGCCAAGGCCCAGGCTGCGCTGCAGATGCCGGTGCATATCGGTAGCCTCGAAGGCCGTTGGAGTGGCTTTGCGCCGATATTGCTGGCCCACGACGTGATGGTCGGCGAGGGCAGCAGTGCGTTGCGCCTGGACCAGGTCGAGGTGGTGCCCGACCTCTGGGCCAGCCTGACGACCCGTGAAGTGCGCATCGCCCATCTGCAAGTCAGCGGCGTGCAGTTGAGCGTCAAGGAAGACCAGGACGGTCGCTGGACGCTGCAGGGCTTGCCGTTACAGGACAGCCCGTCACTGGACCCGCAACAACTGCTCACCCGTATGCAAATGGTCAAGCGCGTCTCGGTGCTCGACAGCCAGGTGACCTTGCAACCGTTCGACCGGGTGCCGGTGACCGTGACGTATGTGGGCCTGAGCCTGCACACCGGTATGGCCCGGCAACGCCTGGACGCGCGCCTGACGTTACCCGACGGCCAACCGCTCGCCCTGAGCCTGCGCAGCCGTATACGCGCCAGCCAATGGAAAGACGCTGAGGTCGAGGCCTACCTGAGCCTGCCTCAAAGCGACTGGGCCAAGTGGATTCCGTCCCGGCTGACCCAACAATGGAAGCTCACCCAGCTCAAGGCCGGCGGTGAGTTCTGGCTCAACTGGGCCAATGGCACCGTGCAAAGCGCGGTGGTGCGCCTCAATTCGCCGCAGGTAAAGGGCAGCTATGCCGAGCGTCAGCCGGTGCATATCGAAAACCTGGCCCTGACCGCGTATGTGCAACGCAGCGACAGCGGCCTCAAGGTGCTGTTGGATTCGCTGGCGATGAACATCGGCGAAACCCGTTGGGAATCGCGCCTGCAACTGCAGCAGAGTCTGGCCACCGATGACGCCCAGGAAGTGTGGAAGCTTCAGGCCGATCGGCTCGACCTGACCCCCATTACGCCATTACTCAATGCCCTGGCGCCGCTGCCGGAAGGGTTCGCCAAGGCTGTCGAGCACCTGAAAGCCACCGGCTTGTTGCGCAATGTGCTGGTGGACTTCCGCCCCCAGGACACCACCGATCAAAAAGTCAGTTTTGCCGCCAACCTCGAGCGTGTCGGTTTTGACGCGTACTTCGGCGCGCCGGCTGCGCGCAATGTGTCCGGCAGCATCAGCGGCGACCTGGGCCATGGCGAGTTGCGCATGGACAGCAAGGACTTCTCCCTGCACCTGTTCCCGATCTTCGCCAAGCCATGGCAATACATCCAGGCCAATGCGCGCCTGACCTGGACGTTGGACAAGCAGGGCTTCACCCTGATCGCGCCGTATATCAAGGTGTTGGGGGAGGAAGGCAAGGTCGCGGCGGATTTCCTGATTCGCCTGCATTTCGACCATAGCCAGGAGGACTACATGGACCTGCGGGTCGGCATGGTCGATGGCGATGGTCGTTTTACCCCCAAATATTTACCGGCAGTGCTGAGCCCGGCGCTGGATGAATGGTTGCGCACGGCGATCCTCAAAGGCGCGGTAGACGAAGGTTTTTTCCAGTACCAGGGCTCCTTGAGCCACAACGCGGTGCCGGCTTCGCGCAATATCAGCCTGTTCTTCAAGGTGCATGATGCCGAGCTGGCCTTCCAGCCGGGTTGGCCCCATGTGAACAAGGTCAATGGTGAGGTGTTCGTCGAGGAGAGCGGCGTGCGTATCCTGGCGAGCAAGGGCCAACTGCTCGATACCCAGGTCAAGGACGTCTACGTCAATATCCCCCACGCGCCGGCCGGCAAGGACAGCCACCTGCTGCTCACCGGCGGATTTTCCGGTGGTTTGGGCGACGGTTTGAAAATCCTCCAGGAAGCCCCCATCGGCACCGCATCCACCTTTGCGGGCTGGAAGGGCGAGGGCATCCTGCAGGGCAGTCTGGACCTGGACGTGCCCCTGGCCAAAGGCACCGAGCCTAAGATCGTGGTCGACTTCAAGACCGACAAAGCGCGCCTGCAACTGGCGGAGCCCACCTTGGACCTGACCCAGCTCAAGGGTGACTTCCGTTTCGACAGCACCAAGGGCCTGAGTGGCCAGAATATTTCGGCCCAGGCGTTCGACCGTCCGATCACCGCGCAGATTTTTGCCGAGGGCACACCCGGCAATATCAACACCCGCGTTACCGCCAAGGGGCAGGTGACGGTCAAGCGGCTCACCGACTGGTTGAAGATCAGCCAGCCGCTGCCGGTCTCCGGCGATATTCCGTACCAGTTGCAAGTGATCCTGGACGGCGCGGACAGCCAGTTGATGGTCAACTCCAACCTCAAGGGCGTCGCGGTGGACCTGCCGGCGCCGTTTGGCATGCCGGCGAGCCAGGGCCGTGACAGCACGTTCCGCATGACCTTGCAGGGCGATGAACGGCGTTACTGGTTTGACTACGGTGAGCTGGCGAACTTCACGTTTGCGGCGCCGCCGGACAACTTCAATGAGGGCCGCGGCGAATTGTTCCTTGGCGATGGCGACGCGGTGTTGCCTGGCGCGAAGGGCCTGCGCATTCGCGGGGTGCTCTCCGAACTGGACATCGACCCGTGGAAACAACTCGCCAACCGTTACGCCGGTAACGATCCGGGCGGCAATGCCAAGCAGCTGCTCAGTGGCGCTGATTTCAAGGTAGGCAAGCTGACCGGTTTCGGTACTCGGTTCGATCAGGTCAAACTGCAACTGGATCGCAAGCCCGTGGCCTGGGGCCTGCAGTTCGACAGCCAGCAAGCCAAGGGCACGGTCAACCTGCCGGACGCCAAGGGCGCACCTATCGCAATCAACCTGCAGTACGTGAAGCTGCCTGCGGTCGACCCGACCGTACAGGCGGACGAGAATGCGCCGGACCCGTTGGCCGATGTCGACCCCAAAGATATTCCGGCATTGGATATCGCCATCGATCAACTTTTCCAGGGCCCGGACCTGGTGGGCGCGTGGTCGCTGAAAGTCCGGCCGACCGCCAAGGGCCTGGCCTTCAACAGCCTGGACCTGGGCCTCAAGGGCATGCAACTCAATGGTGCCGGCGGTTGGGAAGGTGCGCCGGGGGCCAGCAGCAGCTGGTACAAGGGGCGGCTGGACGGCAAGAACATTGCCGACGTGCTCAAAGGCTGGGGCTTTGCGCCTACGGTGACCAGCGAGGACTTCCACCTGGACGTGGATGGCCGTTGGCCCGGTTCGCCCGCGTGGGTCGGGCCCAAGCGGTTCTCCGGTAGCCTGGACGCAGCGTTCCGTAAAGGCCAGTTCGTGGAAGTGGAAGGTGGCGCCCAGGCACTTCGGGTGTTCGGCCTGCTTAACTTCAACTCCATCGGCCGTCGTTTGCGCCTGGATTTTTCCGACTTGCTCGGCAAGGGCCTGAGCTATGACCGGGTCAAGGGCTTGCTCGCGGCCAGTAACGGCGTGTTCGTGACCCGTGAGCCCATCACCATGACCGGGCCATCCACCAACCTTGAGCTGAACGGCACCCTGGATCTGGTGGCGGATCGCGTCGATGCCAAGTTGCTGGTGACGCTGCCGGTCACCAACAACCTGCCCATCGCGGCGTTGATTGTCGGCGCGCCGGCCATTGGCGGCGCATTGTTTCTGATCGACAAGCTGATCGGCGACCGGGTATCGCGCTTCGCCAGCGTGCAGTACACCGTGCAAGGCCCGTGGAAAGACCCGAAAATCACCTTCGACAAGCCATTTGAAAAGCCAAACTGAGAGGCTGTGGAGTAGCATGGCCCCATGCCCTTTACGGAGTGTCGGCCCATGTCCTTTGCGGTAATTCAAATGGTCAGCCAGAGTGACGTGCTGGCGAACCTGGCCCAGGCTCGCCGCCTGCTGGAACGTGCAGCGGCGGATGGCGCCAGGCTTGCGGTACTGCCGGAGAACTTCGCCGCCATGGGCCGCCGTGACATGGCTGACATTGGTCGGGCCGAGGCCTTGGGTGAAGGCCCGATCCTGCCATGGTTGAAACAGGCCGCCCGCGACCTCACCTTATGGATAGTGGCCGGCACACTACCGTTGCCACCCAAGGACCAACCGAACGCCAAGCCCAACGCCTGTTCGCTGCTGATCGACGATCGCGGTGAAATCGTCGCTCGCTACGACAAGCTGCATTTGTTCGATGTGGATGTGGCGGATGCCCGGGGTCGTTATCGCGAATCTGACGACTATGCTTTCGGAAGCGATGTGGTGGTGGCGGATACACCGGTGGGGCGCTTGGGGCTGACGGTGTGCTACGACCTGCGCTTCCCGGAGTTGTACAGTGAGTTGCGCGCGGCGGGGGCTGAGTTGATCAGCGCGCCCTCGGCGTTTACGGCGGTGACCGGCGCTGCGCATTGGGATGTGCTGATTCGTGCACGGGCCATCGAAACCCAGTGTTACCTGCTGGCGGCTGCCCAGGGCGGTGTGCACCCGGGACCACGGGAAACCCACGGGCATGCGGCAATTGTCGACCCCTGGGGGCGGGTGTTGGCCCAACAGGATCAAGGCGAAGCGGTGTTGGTGACCGAACGCGACAGCAATGAACAGGCGTCGATACGGGCGCGCATGCCGGTGGTCAATCACCGGCGCTTTTTCTCGCAGGGCGCACAGCGACCTGCTTCAGAACGATGAATTTAAGGCCAAACCTATGAGCGAGTTGTTGTCCTCAGTCAGTGAACATCTCCTGGCACCCGGTGGCGTGACCATCGAAAGTCTGCAAACCGTGCTGGGCGATCTGGCCGGACCCGGGATCGACGCGGCCGACCTGTATTTCCAGGGGCAGATTTCCGAGTCCTGGGCGTTGGAAGACGGCATCGTCAAGGAAGGCAGTTTCAACCTTGACCAGGGTGTCGGCGTTCGCGCGCAATCCGGAGAAAAAACCGGTTTTGCCTACAGCAACGCCATTACGTTGGAGGCCCTGGGCCTGGCTGCGCGTGCGGCCCGTTCGATTTCCCGCGCAGGGCAGAATGGCACGGTGCAGGCATTCAGCACCCAGGACGTGGCGCAGTTGTACGCGCCGGACAATCCGCTGGAAGTGATCAGCCGCGCGGAGAAGGTCGAGCTGCTCAAGCGTGTGGACGCGGCGACCCGCGCCCTGGACCCGCGCATCCAGCAGGTCACCGTGAGCATGGCCGGCGTGTGGGAGCGCATCCTCGTCGCGTCTACCGACGGCGGGCTGGCGGCAGATGTGCGGCCACTGGTGCGTTTCAACGTGAGTGTGATCGTCGAGCAGAACGGCCGCCGCGAGCGCGGCGGCCATGGCGGTGGCGGGCGCACCGACTACCGTTATTTCCTCGCCGAAGACCGCGCCATGGGCTACGCCCGTGAAGCGCTGCGCCAGGCGCTGGTCAACCTGGAAGCGATTCCGGCGCCGGCCGGTACCTTGCCGGTGGTGCTGGGTTCGGGTTGGTCCGGTGTGCTGCTGCACGAAGCCGTGGGCCATGGGCTGGAAGGCGACTTCAACCGCAAGGGCAGTTCCGCCTACAGCGGGCGCATGGGCGAGATGGTTGCGTCCAAGCTGTGCACCATTGTCGATGATGGCACCTTGGCCGGTCGCCGGGGTTCGTTGAGTGTGGATGACGAGGGCACGCCCACGGAGTGCACCACCCTGATCGAAAACGGCGTACTCAAGGGCTATATGCAAGACAAGCTCAACGCCCGCCTGATGGGCGTGGCGCGCACCGGCAACGGTCGCCGCGAATCCTATGCCCACCTGCCCATGCCACGCATGACCAACACCTACATGCTCGGTGGCCAAAGCGATCCGGCAGAAATCATTGCTTCGGTGAAGCGCGGCATCTACTGCGCCAACCTCGGCGGCGGGCAGGTGGATATCACCAGCGGCAAGTTCGTGTTTTCCACCAGCGAGGCGTACTTGATCGAAGACGGCAAGATTACCGCGCCGGTCAAGGGAGCCACATTGATTGGTAATGGGCCGGAGGCGATGAGCAAGGTGTCGATGGTCGGTAACGACCTGTCGCTGGACAGCGGCGTGGGCACGTGCGGAAAGGATGGGCAGTCGGTGCCGGTGGGCGTGGGCCAGCCAACCTTGAAAATCGATGCGATCACCGTGGGTGGCACGGGCTCGTAAGCCCGCAAGCTTCGGGTGGCGAAGGTCGCCACCCGGGGAAGAGGATCAACGCAGGCCGCGTTGAGTCTCGTCCAGCTCACGGATGTATTTGAAGATTTTACGGCTGGTGGCCGGCGCCTTGTTATGCGCCATTTCATGTTGGGCTTGACGGATCAGGGAGCGCAATTGCTGGCGGTCCGCTTCCGGATAGTCCAATACGAATTTTTCCAGCACGGCGTCATCGCCCTCGATCAGGCGGTCACGCCAACGCTCCAGGTTATGGAAGCGTTCGTTGTACTGGCGAGTGGAGGCATCGGTTTGATCGAGCAAGGCCAGAATGGCGTCAGTATCCTGATCGCGCATCAGCTTGCCGATAAACATGATGTGCCGTTTGCGCGCGATATTCGCGGTGTGCTTAGGCGCATCGGCCAAGGCCCGACGCATTTCGTCGGTCAGTGGCAGTTTTGCAATCAAGTCCTTTTTGAGCGTCGTAAGGCGCTCGCCAAGGTCAACCAGAGCATGCAGCTCACGTTTGACCTGGGTTTTGCTTTTCTCCCCATCGAGGGAGTCGTCGTAAGAATCAACCATGGTGGCAGTCCGCAAAGAAACGCCGCCATGATAACCAGTCGGGGGCCGCTTGTCCGGCCCGGTCGCTCGATGGCCTTAACCGAGAGCAGAATTTGAGTGGAGAAAACCATGAGTGCAGCCCAAAGCGTCGGTCCGCAAGCGTTACCGGCACTGCAGGAACAAGTCGAGCAGATCCTTGCCGAGGCCAAGCGCCAGGGGGCCAGCGCCTGTGAGGTAGCGGTGTCGCTGGAGCAGGGACTGTCGACTTCGGTGCGTCAGCGGGAAGTGGAGACCGTAGAATTCAATCGCGACCAAGGGTTTGGGATTACCTTGTATGTGGGCCAGCGCAAAGGTTCGGCCAGCACCTCGGCCAGTGGCCCGGAGGCGATCCGCGAGACCGTTGCCGCCGCGTTGGCAATCGCCAAGCACACCTCTGAGGATGAAAGTTCAGGCTTGGCCGACAAAGCGCTGATGGCCAAGGACCTGCAGGATTTCGACCTGTTCCACGCCTGGGATATCACGCCTGAGCAAGCCATCGAACAGGCGCTGACCTGCGAAGCCGCGGCGTTCGACGCCGATGCGCGTATCAAGAACGCCGACGGCACCACGCTGAGTACGCATCAGGGCTGCCGTGTCTACGGTAACAGCCATGGTTTTATCGGTGGCTATGCGTCCACGCGTCACAGCCTGAGTTGCGTCATGATCGCCGAAGCCGGCGGCCAGATGCAGCGTGATTACTGGTATGACGTGAACCGCCAAGGCGAGTTGCTGGCCGACCCGGTAAGCATTGGTCAGCGTGCGGCGCAGCGTGCAGCCAGTCGCTTGGGCGCACGCCCGGTGCCTACGTGTGAAGTGCCGGTACTGTTTTCCGCAGAATTGGCCGGTGGTTTGTTCGGTAGTTTTCTTGGGGCGATTTCCGGCGGCAACCTGTATCGCAAATCTTCATTCCTTGAAGGCGCGATCGGCCAGAAGCTGTTCCCGGAGTGGTTGACCATCGATGAGCGCCCGCACCTGATGCGCGCCATGGGCAGCGCCTCGTTCGACGGCGACGGCCTGGCCACGTATGCCAAGCCGTTCGTTGAGAAGGGCGAGTTGGTGTCTTATGTATTGGGCACCTACGCTGGACGCAAGCTTGGCCTGCCAAGCACCGCCAACTCCGGCGGCGTTCACAACCTGTTCGTGACCCATGGCGATGAAGACCAGGCGGCGCTGTTGCGTCGCATGGGGCGCGGCCTGCTGGTGACTGAATTGATGGGCCAAGGGCTGAACATGGTGACGGGTGACTATTCCCGTGGCGCGGCGGGGTTCTGGGTGGAAAACGGTGAGATTCAGTTCGCCGTCCAGGAAGTGACGATCGCCGGCAACATGCGCGATATGTTCAAGCAGATCGTGGCCGTAGGTAACGACCTTGAATTGCGCAGCAATATCCGCACGGGCTCCGTGTTGATCGAACGGATGACAGTCGCCGGTAGCTGACCTGCGAGGTTTCACCAAAAAAGGCGCGCCATATCGATGATGGCGCGCCTTTTTTTGTGCCGCTGGCAGACAGGATTAATCTGCTGTTCTTGTTTTGATTCTTAATATCATTTAATAATGAATATCATTACTGGATGAGTGTAGATCATGAGTTCTGTCTTGCGTGAGGACCCGTACCTGGAAAGTTGGCGGTGGATGAGTCGTCAGATTCGCTGCGGGCTCGACCCCAATGAGCCTCGCCTGATCGAACATTACCTCAATGAGGGGCGCTACCTGGCGTGTTGCACGGCGACCCACCCGTGGACGATCGCCGAAACGTCATTTCGATTGCTCATCGACACCGCCAACGATATCGCGCTGCCCTGGCATTGGCGCTCCTCGTGTCTGGACCAGGCCTGGCGCCCCCTGCGTGACCTGGAAAAACTCTCCCACTGTGCCTGCCGCCTCAAGCGCTGGCAGGCCTTCGCCTGGCAATTGGCGACTTGCCAATTGCTGCCATCCCTCTCTCACGCCGACTTGGTGCAAGGATCTGATGATGAGTAACACCCGTATCGAACGCGACAGCATGGGCGAACTGCAAGTCCCCGCCGAGGCCTTGTACGGTGCGCAAACCCAGCGCGCGGTGAACAACTTTCCGATCAGCCATCAGCGCATGCCGGCGCAGTTCATTCGCGCGCTGATCCTGGCCAAAGCCGCTGCTGCCAGGGCCAACGTCGACCTCAAGCAGATCAGCGAAGGGCAGGGCAAGGCCATTGTCGATGCCGCCCAAGGCTTGCTGGAAGGCGACTACATGCAGCACTTTCCGGTGGATATCTTCCAGACCGGCTCCGGCACCAGCTCCAACATGAATGCCAACGAAGTGATTGCGACCCTGGCCAGCCGCTTGCTGGGCGAGGTGGTCAACCCCAATGACCACGTCAACTGCGGACAAAGCAGCAACGACATCATCCCGACCACCATTCATGTCAGCGCCGCGCTGGTGCTGCACGAGCAAACACTGCCGGCCTTGCTGCACCTGGTGCAGGTGATGGAGCAAAAGGCCGAAGCGGTCCACCCGTTTATCAAGACCGGTCGTACTCACTTGATGGATGCCATGCCGGTGCGCATG
Source organism: Pseudomonas sp. R2-7-07 (assembly GCF_003852355.1). NCBI lineage: Bacteria > Pseudomonadati > Pseudomonadota > Gammaproteobacteria > Pseudomonadales > Pseudomonadaceae > Pseudomonas > Pseudomonas sp. R2-7-07. The sequence goes on from NZ_CP027759.1 coordinate 1,124,191, forward strand.
AGCCAAGTGCTCAATGGCTGGGCGCAGCAGCTCAAGGCCAATGTCGGCCACCTGCAAGACCTGCTGCCGGCGCTGCAGGCGTTGGCCCAGGGCGGCACGGCGGTAGGCACCGGCATCAACGCACACCCGGAGTTTGCCGCACGCTTCAGCCAGCACCTGAGCCAGCTGACCCAGGTGACGTTCACGCCGGGCAAGAACCTGTTTGCGTTGATTGGCTCCCAGGACACCGCCGTCGCCGTCTCCGGCCAGTTGAAAGCCACCGCTGTATCGCTGATGAAGATCGCCAATGACCTGCGCTGGATGAACTCCGGCCCGTTGGCCGGCCTCGGCGAAATCGAGCTGGAAGGTCTGCAGCCGGGGTCATCGATCATGCCGGGCAAGGTCAATCCGGTAATCCCGGAAGCCACGGCCATGGTGGCTGCCCAGCTGATTGGCAACGACACGGTGATCACCGTCGCCGGCCAATCCGGCAACTTCGAGCTGAACGTGATGCTGCCGATCGTCGCCCAGAACCTGCTCAGTAGCCTGGAGTTGCTGGCCAACGCCAGCCGTTTGCTGGCGGACAAGGCTATTGCCAGCTTCAAGGTCAACGAAGCCAAACTCAAGGAGGCGTTGTCGCGCAACCCGATTCTGGTCACCGCCCTCAATCCGATCATTGGTTACCAAAAGGCCGCTGAAATCGCCAAGCAGGCTTATCAGCAGGGTCGTCCGGTGATCGATGTCGCCCTCGAACACACCGACTTGCCGCGCAGCCAACTGGAAGTCCTGCTGGACCCGGAAAAGCTTACGGCGGGCGGCGTGTAATCACCGACCCTGTTTTGGAGGCTCACCATGGAGCACTGGAAACGCACGATCGAACGGGCCAATCGCTGTTTTATGGCGGGCGAGCTGGTAGACGCCCGCGAGGCCTACTTGCAAGCCCTGGCCCTCGCCCAGGTGTTGTTCGAACGCTGGGCGGATGCCGACGAAGCCGTGGCGGCTTGCGTCATTTCCCATCACAACCTGGCAGACCTGCACCTGCGCCTGAACCAGCCTGAAGAAAGCGCGGAATACCTCTGCGCCATTCACCAGCGTCTACTGCAGGCCATGCAGGACGCGCGGCTCAGTTCGCAGTTGCGCGAGGCGGCGTTGCGCCAGAGCAGCAAAACCTACGTCGAACTGTTGAATTTCATCAGCGATCACGGCGAGTACCCGCGCACCCATCGCTTGCTGGGCAGCGCCGCTTCGCAGCCGACCCCCTCTCACTATGGAGCACATTGATATGACCTACACCCTGCCGGCTTTGCCTTACGCCTACGACGCCCTCGAACCCCATATCGATGCGCAAACCATGGAAATTCACTACACCAAGCATCACCAGACCTACATCAATAACCTTAATGCTGCGGTCGAGGGCACCGAGTTCGCAGGCTGGCCGGTGGAGAAGCTGGTTTCCAGCGTTGAAAAATTACCGGAGCAATTACGCGCTGCCGTGGTCAATCAAGGAGGCGGGCATGCCAACCATTCGCTGTTCTGGGCGGTCATGTCGCCCACAGGTGGCGGAAAACCTGAGGGGGAACTGGGCAAGGCGATCGACGAGCAACTGGGTGGCTTCGACAGTTTCAAGGAGGCCTTTACCAAAGCGGCGTTGACCCGTTTCGGCAGCGGCTGGGCCTGGTTGAGCGTCACCCCGCAAAAGACCTTGGTGGTGGAAAGCAGCGGCAACCAGGACAGCCCGCTGATGAGCGGCAACACGCCGATCCTCGGTTTGGACGTTTGGGAGCACGCTTATTACCTGCTGTATCAAAACCGACGACCGGAGTACATCAATGCATTCTATAGCGTCATCAATTGGCCGGAGGTTGCCGCGCGCTACCAGGCCGCTTTGGCCTGATATTCACCCTATAACAAGATCTAAGGCCGACTATGGGTACTGAAACACTGGCGATTAGCAGCGTGCGATTATTTCGCTACGCGTTAGGCTCCCTGCTTGTATTAGTCGGTACGGCATTGCTGGTGGCCAATGGGCTGGCCTGGCTCGACCTGGAGCCACGCATCTTGCGCGCCTTGCAGGGCGGGGCGATCTGCGCACTCGGCACCGCCCTGGGCGCGGTGCCGGTGCTGGTGATCCGCCGAATGCCAGCGGCGTTGAGCGATACCTTGCTGGGGTTTGGGGCGGGGGTCATGCTGGCGGCGACTGCCTTTTCGCTGGTTGTGCCGGGCATTGCCGCCGCTGAGAGCCTGGGATTGTCGCCCTGGGGCGCGGCTGGCTTGATCAGCTTCGGCATTATGCTGGGTGCATTCGGGCTCTATCTCGTGGACCGCAAGGTCTCCGGCGCCAGCCCGGAAATGCTGGTGGGCACGCCGGATAAGCCGGTTATCCCACCGCGCATCTGGCTCTTCGTGTTTGCCATCATTGCCCACAACATCCCGGAAGGCATGGCCGTGGGGGTCTCTGCGGGTGGCGGCATGGCAGATGCAGACAGCCTCGCCATGGGCATTGCTCTGCAGGACGTACCGGAAGGCCTGGTGATCGCGCTGGTATTGGCTGGGGCGGGGATGTCGCGGATCAAGGCGTTCCTGATCGGCGCTGCGTCCGGTTTAGTCGAGCCGGTCTTCGCAGTGCTGTGCGCGTGGCTGGTGAGCCTTGCCGAAGTGCTGTTGCCCCTGGGGCTGGCGCTGGCTGCTGGCGCGATGCTGTTGGTGGTGACCCATGAGGTCATCCCCGAGTCACGCCGAAACGGTCACGATAAGCTCGCCAGCCTGGGGCTGTGCATCGGGTTCTGCTTGATGATGGTGATGGATACGGCGTTGGGATGAAGCTTGTTCCTACAGCGGAAGGCGGTTATTCGCCTTCATCAAAGTAGTTATTGATCAACTTCACCAGCGCGTCCATGGCTTCCTGCTCTTGTTCGCCTTGGGTTTCCAAGTGGATCTTGGTGCCTTTGCCTGCGGCAAGCATCATCATCGCCATGATGCTTTTACCGTCGACCATCGATTCGGGCGTGCGCCCGGCGCGTATCTGGCAGGGGAACTGCCCGGCAACGCCGACAAACTTGGCTGAGGCGCGGGCGTGCAAGCCCAGCTTGTTGATGATTTCAATTTCCCGAGCCGGCATCGCAGTGGTGTTCCTTTCAGCTAAGGTCGCGGTGGCGAACCTGGACATTCTTGAGGGTTTGTTGCAGCACCTGGCCGAGCCGTTCCGTCAGGTAAACGGAGCGGTGGTGACCACCGGTGCAGCCGATGGCAATGGTGACATAGGCGCGATTGCTCGCGGCAAAGCGCGGCAACCATTTGAGCAGGTAGGTGGAGATGTCCTGGAACATCTCTTCCACATCCGCTTGTGCCGCCAGATAGTCGATCACGGGTTGATCGAGCCCGGATTGATCGCGCAACTCCGGCTTCCAATAAGGATTGGGCAGGCAACGCACGTCGAACACCAGGTCGGCGTCCACCGGCATGCCACGCTTGAAGCCAAATGACTCGACCAGAAACGCTGTGCCAGGCTCCGGCTGGTTCAGCAATCGCAGTTTGATCGCATCGCGCAGTTGGTACAGGTTCAAGTTGGTGGTGTTGATCTTCAGATCGGCCAGATCGATGATCGGCCCCAGCAGCTTGGTCTCGTCCTGGATAGCTTCCGCCAGGGAGCGGTTGGCGCTGCTGAGCGGATGGCGTCGACGGGTTTCGGAGAAACGCTTGAGCAGGGTTTCTTCGTCGGCATCCAGGTACAGCACGTCGCAATGAATATGCTTGGCGCGCACTTCCTCAAGCAGTTCGGGGAAGCGCGAGAGATGGCTGGGCAGGTTGCGGGCGTCGATTGACACGGCAACCAGCGGTTGCGCCAGTTCGGTATGGATCAAGGCGCGCTCGGCCAATTCCGGCAGCAGGCCGGCGGGCAGGTTGTCGATGCAATAGAAGCCGCTGTCTTCAAGCACATTAAGGGCAGTGCTCTTGCCCGAGCCGGAACGGCCACTGACGATGATCAAACGCATGATTATTGCCCGCTTTGCTCATCCAGGACGACCTGATACAACGCCTCATTACTTTCGGCACTGCGCAGTTTATCGCGTACTTCCTTGCGGTCGAGCATGCTGGCGATCTGCCGGAGCAGTTCCAGGTGCGCATCGGTGGCAGCTTGTGGGACCAGCAGAACGAACAGCAGGTCGACCGGAGCGCCGTCGATGGCATCGAAATCGATGGGGTGATCCAGGTGCAGCAGTGCGCTGACCGGAGTTGTGCAGCCTTTGAGGCGGCAGTGGGGGATGGCGATGCCGTTGCCAAAACCGGTCGAGCCAAGTTTTTCACGGGCGATCAGAGCCTCGAAGACATCTTGCATCTCCAGGTCAGGCACTTGGCTGCTGATCAGGTTGGCAATTTGTTCGAGGGCTTTTTTCTTGCTGCCGCCCGGCACGTTCACAAGGGAACGGCCGGGGGTCAGGATGGTTTCAAGTCGGATCATGGGGGGAGAGTTAACGACCTGTACCTTGCATCAGGTGCAGATTCTTTTCCTTATGCTTTTTGAGTTGGCGGTCAAGCTTGTCGGTGAGCAAGTCGATCGATGCATACATGTCTTCATGCTCGGCGTTAGCAACCACTTCGCCACCGGGTATCTGCAGGGTCGCTTCAATTTTCTGCTGAAGCTTATCGACCTTCATGATGACCTGCACGTTGGTGATCTTGTCGAAATGTCCTTCAAGCTTTTTCAGCTTCTGTTCGACGTATTCGCGCATGGGTGGGGTGACTTCTACATGGTGTCCACTGATGTTGACTTGCATACAGCTTCTCCTTCGTTGCCAGTGCATAAAGCGGCAGGCGAAAAGCGCCTGCCACTGGAACGCTGTGCCCCGCCCGTCACATCAAACGCTTTCGCTCGCTGGAAGGCGCGATCCCGAGAGACTCGCGGTACTTGGCGACGGTTCGACGGGCGACCTGAATGCCTTGTGCCTCCAGTAAACCAGCGATCTTGCTGTCACTCAACGGCTTTTTCTGATTTTCCGCGGCAACCAGTTTTTTGATGATCGCGCGGATCGCCGTGGACGAGCATTCGCCGCCTTCGGAGGTGCTTACATGGCTGGAGAAAAAGTATTTCAGCTCATAAATACCCCGTGGGGTATGCATGAATTTTTGCGTGGTCACCCGTGAAATCGTCGATTCGTGCATGCCGACCGCTTCAGCGATGTCGTGCAGTACCAAGGGCTTCATTGCCTCGTCGCCATATTCCAGGAAGCCGCGCTGGTGCTCGACGATCTGGGTGGCCACTTTCATCAGGGTTTCGTTGCGGCTTTGCAGGCTCTTGATGAACCAGCGTGCTTCCTGCAGCTGGTTGCGCATGAAGGTGTTGTCGGCGCTGGTATCGGCGCGGCGCACGAAGCCGGCGTATTGCGGGTTGACCCGCAGACGTGGCACCGACTCCTGGTTCAGTTCCACCAACCAGCGTTCGTTGTCCTTGCGCACGATTACATCAGGCACGACATATTCGGCTTCGCTGGACTCGATCTGCGAGCCCGGGCGAGGATTGAGGCTCTGAACCAGCTCGATAACCTGGCGCAGCTCGTCTTCCTTGAGCTTCATGCGGCGCATCAGCTGGCTGTAGTCGCGGCTGCCGAGCAGGTCGATGTAGTCGCTGACCAGGCGCTTGGCTTCAGCGAGCCACGGGGTTTTGGCCGGTAGCTGGCGCAATTGCAGCAGCAGGCACTCGCTGAGCGTACGGGCGCCAATGCCGGCGGGTTCGAATTGCTGGATACGGTGCAGGACGGCTTCGATCTCGTCCAGTTCGATATCCAGCTCCGGGTTGAAGGCCTCAAGAATTTCTTCGAGCGTTTCGTCCAGATAACCCTGGTTATTGATGCAGTCGATCAGGGTGACGGCGATCAAGCGATCGGTGTCGGACATCGGCGCCAGGTTCAGCTGCCACAGCAGGTGGCTCTGCAGGCTCTCGCCGACCGACGTACGGGTGGTGAAGTCCCATTCGTCATCGTCATTGCTGGGCAGGCTGCTGGCGCTGGTCTGGTAGACGTCTTCCCATGCGGTGTCCACCGGAAGCTCGTTGGGAATGCGTTCGTTCCATTCGCCGTCCTCGAGGTTGTCCACCGTAGGGGCGGTTTCCTGATAGGACGGTTCCTGTACATCAGGATTGGGCTTTTGCTCGATATTGTCGGCCAAGGGGTCGGTGTTGTCGAAGTCGTCGCCTTCTTCCTGGCGTTCGAGCATCGGATTGGACTCCAGGGCCTCCTGGATTTCCTGTTGCAGGTCCAGGGTCGACAATTGGAGCAGGCGGATGGCCTGTTGCAGCTGCGGTGTCATCGTCAGCTGCTGGCCCATTCTCAGGACTAGCGATGGTTTCATGGCAGGGGCTTAACACCTTATTCGCCGGCGCAATGCGCCATCCACGACAGGGCGCGTGAGCGCCAAACATAAGCAAATTATATGCCTGATATCGGGGCCTTTGCCTAGAGCGCGGTAACAATAAAAAAGCTGAGTTTTTTATTGACTCGCTCGCGCGCTCGCAAATGGCCCGATATCACCGTGTTTACAGGCGGAACTCGTGACCCAGATAAACTTCTTTCACCAGTTCGTTGGCCAGGATAGTCGCGGAATCCCCTTCGGCAATCAGCTGCCCATCGTTGACGATATAAGCGGTTTCGCAGATATCGAGGGTTTCACGGACGTTGTGGTCGGTGATCAGCACACCGATGCCCTTGGCCTTGAGGTGGTGAATGATCTGCTTGATGTCGCCCACCGAAATCGGGTCAACGCCAGCGAACGGTTCGTCCAGCAAGATGAATTTGGGGGCAGTTGCCAGGGCGCGGGCGATCTCCACGCGGCGACGCTCACCACCGGACAAGCTCATGCCGAGGTTGTCGCGAATGTGGTTGATGTGGAATTCCTGCAACAGGCTTTCCAATTCCTGGCGGCGGCCGTCGCGGTCGAGTTCCTTGCGGGTCTCGAGGATTGCCATGATGTTGTCGGCTACCGACAGTTTGCGGAAGATCGACGCCTCCTGCGGAAGATAGCCGATACCTGCACGCGCACGGCCGTGCATCGGCTGGTGGCTGACGTCCAGGTCATCGATCAATACACGCCCCTGGTCCGCCTGGACCAGCCCGACGATCATGTAGAAGCAAGTGGTCTTGCCGGCGCCGTTGGGGCCGAGCAGGCCGACGATCTGGCCGCTGTCGATCGACAGGCTCACATCGCGTACCACCTGACGGCTTTTATAGGCCTTGGCCAGATGCTGGGCTTTCAGGGTTGCCATTACTCGGCCTTCTTCTTCGGCTGGATGACCATGTCGATCCGTGGGCGAGGCGCGGTGACCTTGTTGCCATTGGCGCGACCCGCCTGGGCGACCTGGGTCTGGGTGTTGTAGACGATCTTCTCGCCTTCGGTGGAGTTACCGTCGGCACTCAACACCTTGGCCTGGTCGATCAATACGATGCGATTTTGCTGGGCATGGTACTGGATAGTCTTGCCATAGCCTTTCATCGGCCCTGGGTCTTCTGCCTTTTGCTTCTGCTCGAAGTAAGCCAGGTTGCCCACCGAGGTCACGACGTCGATATCGCCGGCCTGGGTGCGAGTCAGTGTCACCGTATTACCGGTGATCTTCATCGAGCCTTGGGTGATGATCACGCCACCGGTGTAGGTCGCGACGCCTTGCTTGTCATCCAACTGCGCATCGTCAGCCGAGATGTGGATCGGTTGCTGGCTATCGTTCGGCAGAGCCCAGGCGCTCACGCTTCCCAGTGCTGCGCCCAGACCGAGCAAAATAGGGAGGGTTTTAACGAGCCTCATACTGTCCTCTTACGTTCGATAGCAGGTGTATCCTGCTTTCTTTCAAATACGCTTTCATTCCCTTGCCGGTCGATACACCGCCAGCGCCGTCGATTCTAACGTCTTGCTCGGTCTGCGCATATTGCTGTTGTGGGAATACCGTCATGCGACTGCTGGTAATAATGGTGTCCCGGTTCTGCGCGTCTGTACGTGCGACGCGCACCGAGTCGATCAGTTCGATTTCGGTGCCGTCCGGATTGACCTCGCCACGCAGGCTGGTGACGTGCCACGGCAGTTCGGTGCCACGGTACATGTTCAAGTCCGGATTGGTCAGCAGGCTGACTTCCGAGGCTTTCAGGCGCTCGACCTTGTCGGAGACCAACTCGTACTGCACCTTGCCATCGGGCAGGAACTGCACGGTGTGGGTGTTGGTGGCGAAGTTGTCGATGATGCTTTCATCCACCTGCACGACAGGTTTGTCGAGAAAGCGCTCCGGGCTGATATTCCAGTAGCCCACCGCGAGCAACAGCGCGGCGATGACCCCGAATAGCAGGAAGTTGCGAATCTTTTTGCTCAGCATATAACGCTCTATAAGTAGGCGGCGTGGGCCGCTTCAAGACTGCCCTGGGCACGCAGGATCAACTCGCAGAACTCGCGGGCGGCACCTTCGCCACCGCGGGCGGCGGTAATGCCATGGGCGTGTTCACGCACAAACGCTGCGGCATTGGCGACGGCCATGCCCAGGCCTACCCGACGGATTACCGGCAGGTCAGGCAGATCGTCACCCAGATAGGCGACTTGTTCATAGCTTAGGTTGAGTTGGCCAAGAAGCTCGTCCAGCACCACCAGTTTATCCTCGCGGCCTTGATACAGGTGAGCAATTCCGAGGTTTTGTGCGCGACGTTCCACAACGGGGGTCTTTCGACCACTGATAATCGCTGTTTGCACGCCTGCCGCCATCAGCATCTTGATGCCCTGGCCGTCGAGGGTGTTGAACGTCTTGAATTCGCTGCCGTCTTCGAGAAAGTACAGGCGGCCATCGGTCAGCACGCCATCGACGTCGAATATCGCCAACTTGATGTTTTTACCGCGTTGCAACAGGTCGCTGGTCATTTACATCACTCCTGCACGCAACAAGTCGTGCATGTTCAGGGCGCCGATAGGGTGGTTGTGGTCATCGACCACCACCAGCGCGCCGATCTTGTGGTCTTCCATGATCTTCAGGGCTTCGGCTGCAAGCATTTCGGGGCGCGCGGTCTTGCCGTGGGGCGTCATCACGGCATCGATGGTTGCGGTATGGATGTCGATGGCCCGGTCCAGGGTGCGCCGCAAATCGCCGTCGGTGAACACGCCGGCCAGTCGGCCATCGGCTTCCAGGATCACGGTCATGCCCAGGCCCTTGCGGGTCATTTCCATCAACGCGTCCTTGAGCAAGGTGCCGCGTTGCACGTGGGGCAGTTCATCGCCCGCATGCATGACGTTTTCCACTTTCAACAGCAAGCGACGGCCCAGGGCGCCACCGGGGTGCGAAAATGCGAAATCTTCAGCGGTGAACCCACGAGCCTCAAGCAGCGCCACCGCCAGCGCGTCGCCCATGACCAGTGCCGCAGTCGTCGACGAGGTGGGCGCCAGGTTCAGCGGGCAGGCTTCATGGGCGACATGAACGTTCAAGTTCACTTCGGCGGCCTTGGCCAGTGTCGATTCCGGGTTGCCGGTGACGCTGATCATCTTAATGCCCAGGCGCTTGATCAGCGGCAGCAGGGTGACGATTTCGTTGGTGGTGCCGGAGTTGGACAATGCCAGAATCACGTCATCCTTGGTAATCATGCCCATATCACCATGGCTGGCTTCGGCCGGGTGCACGAAGAACGCTGTGGTTCCGGTGCTGGCCAGCGTAGCGGCGATCTTGTTGCCGACGTGGCCGGACTTGCCCATGCCAACCACGACAACGCGGCCTTTGCTGGCCAGAATCATCTCGCAGGCGCGTACGAAATCTGCGTCGATATGCGCCAGCAAACCTTCTACGGCTTCCAGCTCGAGGCGGATGGTGCGTTGTGCGGATTGGATGAGGTCGCTGGATTGGCTCATGTCTGAAGTCGTATAGCCTGACGAAAAGTCGGCGATTATAGCGGTAATGATCGATTCGCTCACATAAGTTCGTCAGGCTTTATTCTGAGCGTCTCCAGGATTCGTCTGAATAACATCGCTGGCAACGTTTTTCGCTGTGCTGAATCTGAACAAGCGCTGTTCCGGCCTTGGGGGCTCTGCACCAGCAGTGATATAGTTCGCGGCCAGTTCGGTCCGCCCAACCCATGGCGTAACTATTGCACATCCGTTGCAAACCAAAGTCGCATACATGGTGTCTGAGTGAAAGGCTGCATCCCAAGGAGATTAGATGAGTGCCGATAACGCCTACGCGGTCGAGCTGAAGGGCCTTTCCTTCAAGCGCGGTACGCGCAGCATCTTCAATAACGTCGATATTCGCATTCCTCGCGGAAAAGTCACGGGCATCATGGGGCCTTCCGGTTGCGGCAAGACCACCTTGTTGCGCCTGATGGGCATGCAATTGCGCCCAAGTGCCGGCGAAGTATGGGTCAACGGCCAGAACCTGCCGACGCTGTCGCGCAGCGATCTGTTCGATGCGCGCAAGCACATGGGGGTACTGTTCCAGAGCGGTGCGCTGTTTACCGACCTCGATGTTTTCGAAAACGTAGCGTTCCCGCTGCGGGTGCATACCCAGCTGTCCGACGAGATGATTCGTGACATTGTGTTGCTCAAGCTGCAGGCCGTAGGGCTTCGCGGGGCCATCGACCTGATGCCTGACGAATTGTCCGGTGGCATGAAGCGTCGTGTCGCCCTGGCGCGAGCCATCGCCCTCGACCCGCAGATCCTCATGTATGACGAGCCTTTCGTGGGCCAGGACCCCATCGCCATGGGCGTACTGGTGCGCCTGATCCGTCTGCTCAACGATGCCTTGGGCATCACCAGCATCGTGGTATCTCACGATCTGGCCGAAACCGCGAGCATCGCTGACTACCTCTATGTAGTGGGTGATGGCCAGGTGCTGGGGCAGGGGACGCCAGAAGAGCTGATGAACGCCGATAACCCGCGCATTCGCCAATTCATGACCGGCGATCCTGATGGCCCGGTGCCTTTTCACTTTCCGGCAGCGGACTACCGCGCAGATCTTCTGGGGAAGCGCTGATGCGCAAGACATCTATTATCGAAAAGGTTCGCCTTTTCGGTCGCTCGGGCATCGACATCGTCGAAGTCCTCGGGCGTTCGACTATTTTCCTGTTTCACGCCTTGCTCGGCCGCGGCGGCATCGGCGGCGGCTTTGGCTTGCTGCTCAAACAACTGCATGCGGTCGGCGTGATGTCCCTGGTGATCATCGTGGTCTCCGGGATGTTCATCGGCATGGTGCTGGCGCTGCAAGGCTTCAACATTCTGTCCAGCTACGGTTCAGAACAGGCGGTAGGGCAGATGGTTGCCCTGACGCTATTGCGTGAACTGGGGCCGGTAGTCACCGCGTTGCTGTTCGCCGGGCGTGCAGGTTCTGCGTTGACCGCCGAAATCGGTAACATGAAGTCCACCGAACAGCTGTCCAGCCTGGAAATGATCGGCGTGGACCCGCTCAAGTACATTGTTGCCCCGCGCCTGTGGGCCGGCTTCATTTCCCTTCCGCTGCTGGCAATGATCTTCAGCGTGGTCGGGATCTGGGGCGGTTCGTGGGTGGCGGTGGACTGGTTGGGCGTCTACGACGGTTCCTACTGGGCCAACATGCAAAACAGCGTGACCTTCACGGGTGACGTGCTCAACGGCATCATAAAGAGCATCGTCTTCGCCTTTGTAGTGACCTGGATCGCCGTATTCCAAGGCTATGACTGTGAGCCCACTTCAGAAGGGATCAGTCGCGCCACCACCAAGACCGTTGTATACGCCTCGCTGGCGGTACTGGGCCTTGACTTCATTTTGACCGCCTTGATGTTTGGAGATTTCTGATGCAAAACCGCACTGTGGAGATCGGTGTCGGCCTTTTCTTGCTGGCTGGCATCCTGGCTTTACTGTTGCTGGCCCTGCGGGTCAGTGGCCTGTCGGCCAGCCCCACCGCCGACACATATAAACTTTATGCGTACTTCGACAATATCGCCGGTTTGACGGTCAGAGCTAAAGTGACCATGGCCGGTGTGACCATCGGCAAGGTCACGGCAATCGATCTGGATCGCGACAGCTTCACCGGCCGAGTGACGATGCAGTTGGACAAGAAGGTAGATAATCTGCCGACTGACTCCACGGCATCTATCCTCACTGCTGGCCTGCTGGGCGAGAAGTACATCGGTGTCAGCGTAGGCGGGGAAACAGCCCTGCTCAAGGATGGCTCGACCATCCACGACACACAGTCGTCGTTGGTGCTTGAAGACCTGATCGGTAAATTCCTGCTCAACACGGTCAATAAAGACGCCAAATGAGGAATCTGTTCATGCTCTCTACCTTGCGACGTGGCCTTCTGGTTCTGCTTGCAGCGCTGCCGTTGATGGCCAACGCAGCCGGTTCTGCCCACGAACTGGTGCAGGACACCACCAACAAAATGTTGGCTGACCTGTCGGCCAACAAGGAAAAGTACAAACAAGACCCGAGCCAGTTCTACAACGCGCTCAATACCATTGTCGGTCCGGTGGTGGATGCCGAAGGCATCTCCAAAAGCATCATGACCGTCAAGTATTCGCGCAAGGCCACACCTGCGCAGATGCAGCGTTTCCAGGAAAACTTCAAGCGCGGCCTGTTCCAGTTCTACGGTAACGCCCTGCTTGAGTACAACAACCAGGGGATTACCGTTGCTCCGGCCGGTGATGAGTCGGGTGATCGCACCAGCGTCAACATGACCGTCAAAGGCACCAATGGCGCCGTGTACCCTGTGCAGTACACGCTGGAGAAGGTCAATGGCGAGTGGAAGCTGCGTAACGTGATCATCAACGGCATCAATATCGGCAAGCTGTTCCGTGACCAGTTCGCCGACGCGATGCAGCGCAATGGCAACGACCTGGACAAGACCATCAATGGTTGGGCCGGCGAAGTGGCCAAGGCCAAGGAAACTTCCGATAAGGAAGCCGGGAAACCAGCGCCATGACCGAGTCGGCTGTTCGTATCGGCGATGCCGGCGAGCTGTTCCTCAGCGGCGTGCTCGATTACCGCACCGGGCCTGACCTGCGCAAGCAGGGCCAGGCCCTGATCAAGGCCAGCACCGCGCCTGCGCTGGTGCTGGATTGCTCGGCGGTAACCAAGTCCAGCAGCGTCGGTCTGTCGTTGCTGCTGTGCTTCATGCGCGATGCCGCTGCGGTAAAAAAGCCGGTCAGTCTCCGTGCGTTGCCTGAAGACATGCGCGAGATCGCCGAGGTTTCCGGATTGACCGAGCTGTTGGCACACCCGTAGTACACATTTATCAAAGAAGCCCTCCGTCAGAGTCCTGCTATGCGGGGTTCGCAGGCGCGGGGCTTTTTTTGTATGATGTGCGACCCGTGCGCACTGGGCGCCGATAGAGGTTGAGCATGCAGGCCCTAGAAGTTAAGAGCTTCCTTGAAGGAAAGCTGCCGGACACGGCTGTAGAAGTTGAAGGCGAAGGCTGCAATTTCCAGCTGAACGTGATCAGCGATGAACTGGCGGCATTGAGCCCGGTCAAGCGTCAGCAGCAGATCTATGCCCATTTGAACCCATGGATCACCGATGGCAGCATCCATGCGGTCACTATGAAATTTTTCAGCCGCGCGGCCTGGGCCGAGCGCACCTGAGCCCCCAAGGCGTCGAGATTCTTATGGATAAATTGATTATTACCGGTGGTGCCCGCCTCGATGGCGAGATCCGCATTTCCGGTGCGAAAAACTCCGCCTTGCCGATCCTGGCAGCGACCCTGCTGTGCGACGGCCCTGTCACGGTGGCCAACCTGCCGCACCTGCACGACATCACCACGATGATCGAGCTGTTCGGTCGCATGGGCATCGAGCCGGTGATCGACGAGAAGTTGTCCGTCGAAATCGACCCACGCACCATCAAGACCCTGATCGCCCCGTACGAGCTGGTGAAAACCATGCGTGCGTCGATCCTGGTGCTTGGCCCGATGGTCGCGCGTTTCGGTGAAGCCGAAGTGGCCCTGCCTGGCGGTTGCGCCATTGGTTCGCGTCCGGTCGACCTGCACATCCGTGGCCTTGAAGCCATGGGCGCGGTCATCGACGTGGAAGGCGGCTATATCAAGGCCAAGGCGCCGGAAGGCGGCTTGCGTGGCGCGAACTTCTTCTTCGATACCGTCAGCGTGACCGGTACCGAGAACATCATGATGGCCGCTGCCCTGGCCAAAGGCCGCAGCGTTCTGCAAAACGCCGCGCGCGAGCCCGAGGTGGTCGACCTGGCCAACTTCCTCAACGCCATGGGCGCGAAGGTTTCCGGCGCTGGCACCGACACCATCACTATTGATGGTGTAGAGCGTCTGCACACCGCTACCTACAAAGTCATGCCTGACCGCATTGAGACCGGCACGTACCTGGTTGCAGCTGCCGTTACCGGTGGCCGCGTGAAGGTCAAGGACACCGATCCGACCATCCTCGAAGCCGTCCTGGAAAAACTCAAGGAAGCCGGCGCAGAAATCACCACCGGTGAAGACTGGATCGAGCTGAACATGCACGGCAAGCGGCCAAAAGCTGTCAACGTGCGTACCGCTCCGTACCCGGCATTCCCGACCGACATGCAGGCGCAGTTCATTTCCCTGAACGCGATCGCTGAAGGCACCGGCGCCGTGATCGAGACCATCTTCGAAAACCGTTTCATGCATGTGTACGAACTGCACCGCATGGGCGCCAAGATCCAGGTCGAGGGCAACACCGCCATCGTCACCGGCATCGACAAGCTCAAGGGCGCGCCAGTGATGGCAACCGACCTGCGTGCTTCGGCCAGCCTGGTGATCTCGGCACTCTGCGCCGAAGGCGATACGCTGATTGACCGCATCTACCACATAGACCGTGGCTACGAGTGCATCGAAGAAAAGCTGCAGATGCTCGGCGCCAAAATCCGCCGCGTGCCGGGCTAACCCCCGACTGCAATGCAGGAGCGAGCAAGCTCGCTCCTGCACACACTGGTTTGTTTCAAATCGAGGCTGTAAGGGCCTCGATCTGTGTCTGGCGCCGTTTGCGACCGGACAGCAATAGCCTGATGAAGGACTGACATTTCCCATGTTGACCATCGCACTGTCCAAGGGCCGCATCCTTGACGACACGTTGCCGCTTCTGGCTGAAGCGGGCATCGTGCCGACCGAGAATCCGGACAAGAGCCGCAAGCTGATCATCCCCACGACCCAAGACGACGTTCGCCTGCTGATCGTGCGGGCTACCGACGTGCCGACCTACGTTGAACATGGCGCCGCCGACCTCGGTGTGGCCGGTAAGGACGTGCTGATGGAATACGGCGGCCAGGGTCTCTACGAGCCACTGGACCTGCGGATCGCGCTGTGCAAACTGATGACCGCCGGCCGTGTCGGCGATGTCGAGCCCAAGGGCCGCCTGCGGGTGGCGACCAAGTTCGTCAACGTCGCCAAACGCTACTACGCCGAACAAGGCCGTCAGGTCGATATCATCAAGCTTTACGGCTCGATGGAGCTGGCGCCGCTGATCGGCCTGGCCGACAAGATCATCGACGTGGTCGACACCGGCAACACCCTGCGCGCCAACGGTCTCGAGCCCCAGGATTTCATTGCCGACATCAGCTCGCGCCTGATCGTCAACAAAGCGTCGATGAAAATGCAACATGCCCGTATCCAGGCGTTGATCGACACCCTGCGCACGGCAGTGGAGTCTCGACACCGCGGTTGACTCACCCGCGTAGCCCAAAGGCTGCGCCCGTCTATCCGCCTCATAGCCAGAATTCTCAGGTGCCCAAGCGGAAATGACTGCTAGTTTAGGGCGCCTGAGTTTTTGCCAATTCTATTGAGGCCCTCGCTATGACCACGTCCACTGCAATTGCCCGACTCAACGCTGCCGACCCGGATTTCGCCGATCATCTGGATCATCTGCTGAGCTGGGAAAGCGTGTCCGATGACTCGGTCAACCAGCGGGTGCTCGAGATCATCAAAGCCGTGCGCGAGCGCGGCGATGCGGCACTGGTGGATTTCACCCGTCAGTTCGACGGCCTGGACGTCAAGTCCATGGCGGACCTGATTCTGCCCCGTGAACGCCTGGAGTTGGCCCTGACGCGCATCACCGCGCCCCAGCGTGAAGCCCTGGAAGTGGCGGCGGCGCGGGTGCGCAGCTATCACGAAAAACAGAAGCAGGATTCGTGGAGCTACACCGAGGCCGACGGTACCGTGCTGGGCCAGAAGGTCACGCCGCTGGACCGCGCCGGCCTGTACGTGCCGGGCGGCAAGGCCTCGTACCCGTCGTCGGTGTTGATGAACGCGATTCCGGCCAAAGTGGCAGGCGTGACCGAAGTGGTCATGGTGGTGCCGACCCCGCGTGGTGAAATCAACGAGCTGGTGCTGGCTGCCGCCTGCATTGCCGGCGTCGACCGCGTGTTCACCATCGGTGGCGCCCAAGCGGTTGCAGCGTTGGCCTATGGCACCGAAAGCGTACCGAAGGTCGACAAGGTGGTGGGGCCGGGCAATATCTACGTCGCCACCGCCAAGCGCCATGTGTTTGGCCAGGTCGGTATCGACATGATCGCCGGCCCCTCGGAAATCCTGGTGGTGTGTGACGGCCAGACCGACCCGGACTGGATCGCCATGGACCTGTTCTCCCAGGCCGAGCACGACGAAGACGCCCAGGCAATCCTGGTCAGCCCCGACGCCGCGTTCCTCGATCAGGTCGCCGCCAGCATCAACAAGTTGTTGCCGACCATGGAGCGCGCCGAGATCATCGAGAAATCGATCAATGGCCGTGGCGCACTGATTCTGGTCAGCGACATGGAGCAAGCCATCGAAGTGGCCAACCGTATCGCGCCGGAGCACCTTGAGCTGTCCGTAGCGGACCCACAGGCCTGGTTGCCGTCGATCCGTCATGCCGGCGCGATCTTCATGGGGCGCCACACCAGCGAAGCCCTGGGCGACTACTGTGCAGGTCCGAACCACGTATTGCCGACCTCCGGCACCGCGCGTTTTTCGTCGCCGCTGGGGGTGTATGACTTCCAGAAGCGTTCATCGATCATCTTCTGTTCGCCCCAAGGCGCGTCCGAATTGGGCAAGACCGCCTCGGTGCTGGCCCGTGGCGAATCGCTGAGCGCCCACGCGCGCAGCGCTGAATATCGCATCCTCAAGGGAGAGTAAGGCATGAGCAAATTCTGGAGCCCTTTCGTCAAGGACCTAGTGCCTTACGTGCCCGGCGAGCAGCCAAAGTTGACCAAGCTGATCAAGCTCAATACTAACGAAAACCCCTATGGCCCTTCGCCCAAAGCGTTAGAGGCCATGCGGGCCGAGTTGAACGACGACCTGCGTTTGTACTCGGACCCCAACAGCGACCGACTCAAGCAAGCGGTGGCGAAGTATTACGGCGTCGAGGCGAACAAGGTGTTCCTTGGTAATGGCTCCGACGAAGTCCTGGCGCATATCTTTCACGGCCTGTTCCAGCACGAGTTGCCGCTTTTGTTCCCGGATATCAGCTACAGCTTCTATCCGGTCTACTGCGGTCTTTATGGCATTAAGTCTGATCCTGTGCCGCTGGACGAACAGTTCCAGATCAACGTGGCGGATTACGCCAAGCCCAATGGTGGGATCATCTTTCCCAACCCGAACGCGCCAACCGGGTGCCTGCTGGCGCTGGACGCTGTGGAGCAAATTCTCAAGGCCAACCCGGAATCAGTCGTGGTTGTGGACGAGGCTTATATCGACTTCGGTGGCGAAACTGCAATCACCCTGGTGGATCATTACCCGAACCTGCTGGTGACCCAGACGTTGTCCAAGTCGCGCTCGCTGGCGGGCCTGCGGGTTGGCCTGGCGGTGGGACATCCGGACCTGATCGAAGCGTTGGAGCGGGTCAAGAACAGCTTCAACTCCTACCCGCTGGATCGCCTGGCGATTGTCGGCGCCGCCGTGGCGTTTGAGGACCGTGAATACTTTGAGAAGACCTGCGGGTGGGTGATAGACAGCCGTGAAAAACTCACCGGCCAGTTGCAGGCCAAGGGGTTTGAAGTGTTGCCTTCGGCAGCCAACTTCATCTTTGCGCGCCATCCACGGCATGATGCGGCTGGCCTGGCGGCCAAGCTGCGTGAGCAAGGGGTGATCGTGCGGCACTTCAAGCAGGAGCGGATTGCCCAGTTCCTGCGGATCAGCATCGGGACGCCGGAGCAGAACCAGGCGCTGATCGATGGGCTTGGCGAGCTCTAAGCCACACTGAAGATCTAAAAATGTGGGAGGGGGCTTGCTCCCGATGGCGGTGTGTCAGTCAACAGATGTATTGACTGTTACACCCCTATCGGGAGCAAGCCCCCTCCCACATTAGTTAGAGCAACGGCTCATCCGGCTTCTTGTGCTTCCAACCATCATTGCCCGGCAACAGCAGGTTCAAGCCAATCGCGACCACCGCGCACAGGGCGATGCCCTTGAGGCCGAAATCGTCCGGGCCGGTGCCGGTACCCACCAGTACACCGCCAATCCCGAACACCAGCGTCACCGACACAATCACCAGATTGCGCGCTTCACCCAGGTCAATCCTGTGGCGAATCAGCGTATTCATCCCCACCGCCGCAATCGAGCCGAACAGCAGGCACAGAATTCCGCCCATTACCGGCACCGGAATGCTCTGCAGCAGCGCGCCGAACTTGCCGATAAACGCCAGGCTGATGGCGAACACCGCGGCCCAGGTCATGATTTTCGGGTTGTAGTTCTTGGTCAGCATGACCGCGCCCGTCACTTCGGCGTAGGTGGTATTGGGCGGGCCGCCAAACAGGCCGGCGACCGTGGTGGCAATCCCGTCACCCAGCAACGTGCGGTGCAGACCGGGCTTCTTCAGGTAGTCGCGACCGGTCACGCTGCCGACCGCTATCACGCCACCGATATGTTCGATCGCAGGGGCCAGGGCCACCGGTACGATAAACAGGATCGCCTGCCAGTTGAACTCCGGCGCGGTGAAGTGGGGCAGGGCGAACCACGGCGCGGCGGCGATCTTCGCCGTGTCGACCACGCCAAAGTAGAACGACATGGCAAACCCCACCAGCACGCCAGAGATGATCGGCACCAGGCGGAAGATGCCCTTGCCGAACACCGCCACGATCAAGGTGGTCAGCAGCGCGGGCATCGAGATCAGCATGGCCGTCTGGTAGTGGATCAGCTCGGCGCCGTCGCCCGACTTGCCCATCGCCATATTGGCGGCAATCGGCGCCATGGCCAGGCCGATGGAAATGATCACCGGGCCGATCACCACCGGCGGCAGCAGTCGGTCGATGAAACCGGTGCCTTTGACCTTCACGGCAAGGCCCAGGAAGGTATAGACGAAACCCGCCGCCATCACCCCGCCCATGGTCGCTGCCAGGCCGAATTGGCCCTTGGCGAGAATGATCGGGGTGATGAATGCAAAGCTCGAGGCCAGGAACACCGGCACCTGCCGCCCGGTCACCACCTGGAACAGCAACGTGCCTAAGCCTGCGGTGAACAGTGCGACGTTTGGATCAAGACCTGTGATCAGCGGCATCAACACCAGCGCGCCAAATGCTACGAAGAGCATTTGTGCGCCAGACAGGATCTGGCGCCAAAGCGGGTCGTTGAATTCATCCTGCATGCTCACGCGTCCTTCTGCTTGGTGCCGAAGATCTTGTCACCGGCATCGCCCAGGCCTGGGATGATGTAGCCGTGTTCATTCAGGCGCTCGTCGATGGAGGCGGTGTAGATCTGTACGTCAGGGTGCGCTTTCTCGACGGCGGCAATGCCTTCGGGCGCGGCGACCAGCACCATGGCGCGGATGTCCTTGCAACCGGCTTTTTTCAACAGGTCGATGGTGGCGACCATGGAACTGCCGGTGGCGAGCATCGGGTCGATGATCATGGCCAGGCGTTCGTTGATTTCCGGGACGAGTTTTTCCAGGTACGTGTGGGCCTGCAATGTTTCTTCGTTGCGGGCCACGCCGACGGCGCTGACCTTGGCGCCAGGGATCAGGCTGAGCACGCCTTCAAGCATGCCGATACCGGCGCGCAGGATCGGCACCACGGTAATTTTCTTACCGGCAATTTTCTCGACCTGTACGGGACCGGCCCAACCGGGGATCTCGTAGGTTTCCAAGGGTAAATCCTTGGTGGCTTCGTAAGTGAGCAGCGCTCCAACTTCCTGAGCAAGCTCACGGAAATTCTTCGTGCTGATGTCGGCACGGCGCATAAGGCCGAGTTTGTGTCGGATCAGCGGGTGGCGGATCTCGCGAGTGGGCATGGGAAAGGCTCCGGCGGCGGGCAAAAAAACCGGCCTAGATTAATCTATCCGAGGGTGTTGTCCTATAGACATCTAGCACGTTAGTCCATTAAGGCTTGCTCGGAGCGCACGAGAAGCGTAACTTCGCCCGCTTTTCTTGCCACAGCACCCCTTGGAGAGCGCCATGTCCGCTGATCTCGAGCATATCCGTCAAATCATGCACGAGGCTGACTGCCTGTACACCGAAGCGCAAGTCGAAGCAGCGATCGCCAAGGTCGGCGCGCACATCACCCGCGAAATGGCCGACACCAACCCTGTGGTGTTCTGCGTGATGAACGGTGGCCTGATCTTCGCCGGCAAATTGCTCACTCACCTGCAATTCCCGTTGGAAGCCTCTTATCTGCACGCTACCCGCTATCGCAACGAAACCAGTGGCGGCGATCTGTTCTGGAAGGCCAAGCCGGAAGTTTCGTTTATCGACCGTGACGTACTGATCATCGATGACATCCTCGACGAAGGGCACACCCTGGGCGCGATCATCGACTTCTGCAAGCATGCCGGCGCGCGCAAAGTGCACACCGCCGTGCTGATCGATAAAGACCACGACCGCAAGGCGCGCCCTGAGCTCAAAGCCGATTTTGTCGGGCTGCCGTGCATCGACCGCTATATCTTCGGTTATGGCATGGACTACAAGGGCTACTGGCGCAACGCCAATGGCATCTACGCGGTTAAAGGAATGTAATCGATGGCCCGCTTTCTTGATCAGACGTTATTTGCAGAGTTGGCCGAGAAAGCGGGCGACAGCCCCCGTGGCCGGCACCATCACAATTTCCACCAGATGGAAGAGCCGTGCCATCGCCTCGCCGTGGCCCTGCAGCCGAGTACCTATGTACCGCCGCATCGGCACCTGAGCGCGGACAAGGCGGAAACCTTGCTGGTGCTCCAGGGGCGACTGGGCCTGCTGATATTCAGCGACACCGGTGAGGTCATCACCAAGCGCGTGATGCAGGCAGGGGGCGAGTGCGCGGGCGTCGACCTGCCGCCGGGCGTGTTCCATGGCCTGGTGGTGCTGGAGCCTGATACGGTGATGTTCGAGTGCAAGGCCGGGCCCTATCGACCGGTGGGCGAGGGTGAATTGGCCGATTGGGCGCCCCGCGAGGGCGATGCCGGTGTGGCTGACTACCAACGCTGGATGCTCGCCCAGTTCGATTGAGCTGCGGCTCTTCTACGCTTTCGAAGCCTGTGCACCACAGGTAGACTTCAGCCCCCGTATCAATGTCTGCAGGCTGGAGTCGGTAATGCGTAAAGATAAAAAACAGGTGATCGGTGACGAGATCGGCGACGACCAGATCAAATTGTTCCTGAACTTCGAGCCGGTCGATGCGACGTCTCCGTCCCTGCACAAACTGATCAAGGCCTATCGCGGCCTGCGTATCGACGACTTCGAGCGCTTCCTGGGCTTCTTCAAGGAGGCCGGTCTGGACCTGGATGGCAAGGATGAGCATGGCCAGACCTTTGTCGACCTGATCAAGGACCAGCGCAACGCCGCCGAGTATATCGAGCTGATCGACAAAGCCCGCAGCTGATTATCCGAGCCATAAAAAAACGCCCCGACCTCATAAGAGTCCGGGGCGTTTCGCTTTTAACGGTAGGAGCGAGCTTGCTCGCGAAGAACCTGAGAGCGCCGCGTCAAACCAGATGCGCTGCGTTATCGTTATCGTTTTTCGCGAGCGAGCTCGCACCTCCATCTACCAGCTCCAGGCTGATGTTGTTTTGCGTATTGATCTTGCGATACAGCTCGGCATCCGTCTCCAGCACTTTCTCGCGCGCCGGGAAGATCTCGTGCAGCTTGGTCGCCCATTCGCCCTTGGCTTTCTCCGGGAAGCAGCGCTCGATCAGGTCAAGCATGATCGACACCGTCACCGAAGCGCCCGGCGAGGCGCCCAGCAGCGCCGCCAGCGAACCATCCTTGGCCGCCACCAGCTCGGTGCCGAATTGCAGCACGCCGCCTTTCTTCGGGTCTTTCTTGATGATCTGCACCCGTTGGCCGGCCACTTCCAGGCGCCAGTCTTCGGCTTTCGCCTCGGGGTAGAAGCGGCGCAGGGATTCCAGGCGCTGCTCCATGGACTGGCGCACTTCGCTGACCAGGTACTTGGTCAGGTCCATGTTGTCGCGCGCCACGGCGAGCATCGGGCCGATGTTGCCGGCACGAATCGACATCGGCAGGTCCAGGAACGAGCCGTGCTTGAGGAATTTGGTGGTGAACCCGGCGTATGGCCCGAACAGCAGGGACTTCTTGCCATCCACCACGCGGGTATCCAGGTGCGGTACGGACATCGGTGGCGAGCCCACGGCGGCCTGGCTATAGACCTTGGCCTGATGCTGTCTGACCACTTCCGGGTTGTCGCAACGCAGCCACTGGCCGCTGACCGGGAAACCGCCGAAGCCTTTGCTTTCTTCGATGCCCGACGCCTGCAGCAGCGGCAACGCCGCACCGCCGGCGCCGAGGAAGACGAACTTGGCATCCACGTCGCGGCTGTTGCCGCTGTTGACGTCCTTGATGCTGACGGTCCAGCCGGCACCATTGCGCTTGAGGCCGGTGACGCGCTTGCAGTACTTGACCTGGGCGTCCGCCGAACTGGTCAGGTGGCTGAGCAGTTGGTTGGTCAGGGCGCCGAAGTTGACGTCAGTCCCGTTCATCACGCGGGTCGCGGCGATTTTTTCGTCCAGCGGGCGGCCCGGCATCATCAGCGGCATCCACTCGGCCATCTCGCTGCGGTCTTCGGTGTAGTGCATGTCCGAAAACGCATGGTGCTGGCTGAGGGTTTCAAAACGCTTCTTGAGGAAGGCAACGCCGTTTTCGCCCTGCACGAAACTCAGGTGCGGGACCGGGCTGATAAAGGATTTGGACGAGCCAAAGGTGCCTTTTTTGGTCAGGTACGCCCAGAACTGTTTCGACACCTCGAACTGGGTGTTGATGTGCACGGCTTTCTTGATGTCGATGGAGCCATCGGCGGCCTGCGGCGTGTAGTTCAGCTCACACAGCCCGGCGTGGCCGGTACCGGCGTTGTTCCACGGGTTGGAACTCTCCGCGGCACCCGAATCCATCAGCTCAACGACTTCCAGCTTGAGGCCGGGGTCGAGCTCCTTGAGCAGTACGGCCAGGGTGGCACTCATGATGCCGGCCCCTACCAGAACTACGTCGACTGCTTCGTTATGCGCCATTTAACGCGTCTCCAAAATCTGCAGCACCAAATTGACGGCATGGCTGCCAGGAGTGACGGGGCGATTCACGTGTTGCCCCAGGTTACCCATGGCCAGGATTGCCATGTCCGTTTCGCAATTCTTTGCAACTTCAGCGCACGCTTCCTGCCCGGCTAATCTGCCTATGAACGCATTCATGGGCGCCTGTGGCAATTCGACTTATGGTCAAAGCGCGCGATTCGTGCAACCAATCCGTAGCGGACAGGCTCAAGCTCCGGTTGTTGAGGAGTACTCGATCCTGTGTTGGGCTGTTCCAGACGCTGATGGTGCTTGTACAAACGCCAAACTATTCATTTGCTCGCCACACTCTTGTGAAGTTGTGAAAACCCGTTTTTTCACGCTCTTTTGAAGACGTGAACCTCAAAAAAGGGCTGCCCAGCCTGGCACCTGGCCCGTGAAACGGGCAACAAACTCAAGTGGCCGAGCGCAATGGCAGCTCTGGCAGATTCGATAAAGACGGGTGGTTTGCAAAGGAAACAGCAAGCACGCCAGCTTCACTCGATCTGTGTGGGCGGCTCTCTGTGGGCAATTGGGAGGTTAATGCCGAGGCAATAACGATGCTGCGGGGCCCGATCAGGAGACGTCCTTATAATCGGGGGGAGATTGTAGCGAAGAACGCCGGGGAAATGGGCGTGTTTTATGACTTTTATTAGTGCGCTGGTCAGGAGGCCAACGCTTGTCGCGAAGATGCGCGTACAAACTCAGGGCTGACCCGTGCACTGGCCGGCAGCGGGCGGTGCATCCAGCCAAGGTGTGTCTCTGCAACTTCCACCCAGCCTTCACCGACGGGCGGCAAGCTGCATTGCTTGAACGCCAGGCAATGGCCGTGGGCGTCGAGCAGGGCAAAGTGGCGGTGGCGGGCGTGTGACAGGAACAGTGACTTGAGAAGGCGCATGGCGATGTACCGGTTGCGTTACATGCTTGAAGGTTGTCAGTCTGCCATGACATTGCAATGACGCTTTTATGTGAAATTGTAATTTGCCCCATGCCTTCAGCTGCGGTTCAGGATTGCTGGTGAGTGACGCGCGTGCACCGTTATACTGGCGGCCTGTGTGCGCCTAGTCCTGGAGAAATGAGTATGTTGCAACGCCTGTTGTTCGGTTTGATCACTGTGACCAGTTTGGCTTTGGTTGGCTGCGCCAACAGCCCGCAACAACTCAGCCCGCAACCCAAAGTCACGGCGCAGTTGGCCCCGGTCGGTCACGGCCAGCCGGTGTCGGTGCGTGTGGTAGATGGCCGTCCGTCACCTACGCTGGGTTCGCGTGGCGGCCTGTACCCGGAGACCGCGCTGATTTCGGTGACCGGCGAGGACGTGCTGCCCAAGCTGCAGGCCCAGGCTGAAGCCGCTGTGCGCTTGTTGGGCTTTACCCCGACCAACACGCCGGGTGCGCCGCAACTGACCGTCACCCTGGCCGAGCTGAAATACCAGTCGCCCAAGGAAGGCCTGTATGTGACCGAAGCGTCCATCGGCGCGACCTTCAAGTCCGACGTCAGCGCCGGTACGCGTCGCTACAGCGGCCGCTACGCCGCATCCCTCAACCAGCGCTTCGGCATGTCGCCGAACCAGGAAACCAACACCAAACTGGTCAGCGATGTGCTCAGCGATGCCTTGACCCGACTGTTCAAAGACCCAAGCATCGGCCAGTTGCTCAGTTCGCAATAAGCTGTTCAAAAAAAACCGGGCTCATCGCTGAGCCCGGTTTTTTTACGCCTGGCGCTTCACGCCGCCGTGTCGACATAAAAATCCAACATGCTCACGCCAGTGAGTAAATCCAGCTCCGGCAGGTCGGCATGCACCTGCCCGGCGAGGGCGCAATACACCAGCCAGTGGCGGTCCTGGACGTTGAACGCAAGGCCGCCGACCAATGCCTCCTGTTCATCGCTTGGGGCAATCAGATACAGCCGGTCCTGGTTTTGCGCATGCAGCATGACAAGCACCTCACGTCGAAGGGCATCAGAGTGGCTTGTTAAGGTGACGTTCAGGTGACGCTGTAAATTACTGGATACATTAGCCGTCAACGGGGAGGGAGCATTAACGGCGCAGGAAGCCACTATCGTTCAGGTTTGTAGCTGAACCGATACCCGAATACTGTTTCGCCGAGGTTTGCGATGGCGTTGTCCGCGCTGCTCATCAATGCTGTAGCCCTATTGATTGCCTGCTCGGGCGCCGTAGTGCTGTTCCTGACCCGCCTGCGCGCGCAACGTGCGATGGCCGACCTCGCGCTGCGCAGCGAAGAGCGGGCCATCGACCAACCGATGCTGTTCCTGGATACGCGCACCGAACGGGCCTATCGCCAGGCTTACCGCGCCGGGTTTGCGGGCCTGGGGCTGGCGCTGGTGTTGTCCTGGTTCAGTACCCATTTGTAAGTACGCCGCCAAACAAATGTGGGAGGGGGCTTGCTCCCGATAGCGGTGGGTCAGTTGCAAATACCTGCACTGACACACCGTAATCGGGAGCAAGCCCCCTCCCACATTTTTTGACCGGTGTTTACAACGGGATCCCCGCCTTCACCCGATACTGATTACGCACAGGCGTCGCATATTGCGTCACCAGGTACGGGCGATGCTCGGACGGGCATTCGTGCAAGCGCCGCTCCCACTCTGCCTTCGCCTTGGCCAGCTCGTCGGCCGGGAATACGTCCGCAGCCTTGGGCACTTCAAGCTGTGGGTCGGCATCGTTCCATTGGGCATACGCCAGGTAGTGCACCGGGAACAACCGATAACCGCCCAGGATCTGCCGGTCCATTTCGGCAGCCAGTAGCTTGGTGTCTTCGAAGCGCTCGGTAATTGGCGGCGCGAAGTTCACGTGCACCCGGCCTTTGTAGCCGGTGATGCCCAGCGCAATACTGACGTCATCCTCGCCCGGCGCCTTGCAGTAGGTGCCGGTGGTGGCGCGGATATACAATTCGCGGGCCTTGGCGGCGTCGCACGGATCGTACTCATAGCTGATCGACACCGGCGTCAGGTTCAACGACTGGATGACTTCGGCGAACGGCTCGTCCTTGCGGCTGACGTGGAACATCTTGAGGATCGCCGATTCGGTGCGATCATCCCCATCCTTGGCCCGACCTTCGGCCTGGGCGATCCAGATCGACTGGCAGTCGTTGCGGATCGAATGGTTGATGTAGGCCGACAGCAACTGGTAGGCCGCCATCTTTTCCTTTCGCCCGGTGATCGAGCGGTGCACGATGAAGCTCTTGTTCAAGCGCATCAGGTCGCTGACAAACGGCTTTTGCAGCAGGTTGTCGCCGATGGCGATGCGCGGCGTCGGCAGGCCGGCATGGTAGACGGCGTAGTTGACGAAGGCCGGGTCCATCACGATGTCGCGGTGGTTGGCCAGGAACAGGTAGGCGCTGCCGGATTTCAATTGCTCGACGCCGGTATAGGTGACGCCGTCAGTCGCGCGGTCGATGGTATGGTCGACGTAATACTCGACTTTATCCTGCAGCGTCGCCACGGTGGTGACACCGGCGAATTCACGGCGCAGTTTGCGCGCGATCATCGGCTTGAGCAGCCAGCCCAGCGCGCCGGCGAAGCGCGGGAAGCGGAAGTGGGTCAGGATGTCCAGAAAGGCCTTGTCACGGAACAGCCGGTCCAGCACTGCCGGGACTTCGCTGTCGTTGTAAGGTCGGATGGTATCGAATTCGCCCATCATGCTCTCTTGTTAGAAACGGCTAGGGTAAGTAGAGGAAATACCAGGGTGCGGCCTGAGTAATGGGCTCAGCCGAAATATAACCCTGTAAATAGACCGGCGATTATACGCACAAGTCACTCAGGAGACCGCGATGCTGGAAAATGCGCTGTACGATTGTCCTTATTGTGGTGAAACGGTCGAAACGACGGTGGATTTGTCCGGCGGTGATCAGGTTTACATCGAGGACTGTCACGTGTGCTGCAGGCCGATCAGTTTCAACCTGCAGGTGCACGGCGAAGAGTGGATGCTCGAGACCCGCAGCGAGAACGAATAAACAACAGGTAACGCGATGCAGCGAATCTACGAACCGGAAAACCTCATGGAAGGCGAGCTGCTGCAACAGATGCTCGCCAGCGAAGGCATCGAGGCGCACCTGGTGGGGCGCCATTTGCTCGGTGGCACGGGCGAACTGCCGATCTTCGGCTTGCTGGGGCTGGAGGTCGACAATGATCAGGCCGCCTACGCCCGCGAACTCATTACCGCCTATAACGCCGCGCAACCCTTGCCCGGCGACGAACCCGACAGCTTCCCCGACGTATTGGTCTGTTAGGCTGTCGGTCGGTTTACCCCAAGAGTCGTGTTGCCCCATGTGTGGACGTTATGCCCTGTTTCGCTGGACCCCCGCTTTTGCTGCCTTGCCGGGGTTTCCGGCCGACCAGCAGGCCCAGTGGAATATTTCCCCCAATGATTCGGTGCTGATCCAGCGCGCCCTCGACGGCCAGCTCACCCTGGCGCGTGCACGGTGGGGCCTGACGCCGCCCTGGCTCACCGACCTGTCCCGCACGCCGGCCCATGCCCGCGCCGAAACCCTGGCCGAGCAACCGATGTTTCGCGAAGCGTTTCGCCAACGCCGTTGCCTGCTGCCGGCCAACGGGTTTTACGAATGGCGCGGCACCCAGCGCAAACGCCCGTACTGGCTCACGCCGGGGGAGGGATCCACGTTGTTTTTCGCGGCGATCTGGGAAGCGTATCCGGTGCAGGAGCAGGTGTGGTTGAGTACGGCGGTGGTCACTCAGGCGGCGCAGGCTCAGCGCCGGCCGTTGATCCTGGATGAAGCAGGGCAGGCCGCCTGGCTGGACCCCGCGACACCGCTGGCGGTGCTGCAAGGTCTTCTGGCCAGTGAGCCCGCCGCTTTGCGCGAGCGGGTCCTGGCCAATATGGTCAACGATCCCAAGCTCAATGGGCCGGAGTGCCTGACCCCGGCTTGACCGTCGACATTCAGCGGTTAAATGTCTGATGTATCTGGCGCCGATACAAATGTCCGCCTACGATACGCGCCATGTTTCCAGGGAGCGTGTTCATGAAGAAGTCATTGGCGGTAAGCGGGTTGGTTGCAGCGATGCTGCTGGCCGGGTGTCAGTCGGTCAACACCACCAGCGGCGGCGCGGTTGGGGTTGAGCGCAAGCAGTACATGTTCAGCATGCTGTCGAGCCAGGAAGTCGACCAGATGTACGCCCAGTCCTACCAGCAGACCCTGGGTGAGGCGAGCGGCAAAGGCGTGTTGGACAAGACCAGCGCCAACGCCAAGCGCGTGCAGGCCATTGCCAATCGCCTGATCGCCCAGGCGCCGACCTTCCGCCCGGATGCGGCGCAATGGAAGTGGGAAGTGAACCTGATCAAGAGCGATGAGATGAACGCCAACTGCGGGCCGGGCGGCAAGATCCTGGTGTACAGCGCGTTGATCGACAACCTCAAGCTCACCGATGATGAACTGGCCGCCGTGATGGGCCATGAAATCGCCCACGCCTTGCGTGAACACGGCCGCGAAGCCATGTCCAAGGCCTACGGCATCGAGATGGCCAAACAGGGCGCCGGTGCATTGTTCGGCCTGGGCCAGGACAGCCTGGCGCTGGCCGATACCGTGGCCAACTATGGCATGACCTTGCCCAACAGCCGCAGCAATGAGAACGAAGCCGACCTGATCGGCCTGGAGCTGGCCGCCCGCGCCGGCTACAACCCGAACGCCGCCATCACGCTGTGGAACAAGATGGCCAAGGCCTCGGAAGGCGCGCCGCCGGAGTTCATGAGCACGCACCCGGCGTCCGACAGCCGAATCGCCTCGTTGCAGGCGGCGATTCCGAAGGTGATGCCGCTGTACCAACAGGCCAAGAAGTCCTAAGGCCTGATGGGATCAAAATGTGGGAGGGGGCAAACCCCCTCTCACATTGGATTGGGTTTGCAGATTTAGATCCACCCACTGCTTTGCATGGCCTTGTACACCGCCACAATCGCCAGTACGAAAAACGCCGTTGCCGCCAATCGACGAATCAACGTCAACGGCAGCTTCTCCGCCGCAAAATTCCCCGCCAGCACCACCGGCACGTTGGCAATCAACATCCCCAGCGTAGTGCCGATAATCACCAGCCATAGTTCCGGGTATTGCGCGGCCAGCATCACCGTGGCGATCTGGGTCTTGTCACCGATTTCCGCAATGAAGAACGCAATCAGCGTGGTCAGGAATGGCCCGAACTTGCGCGTGGTGCTGGCTTCGTCATCGTCGAGTTTGTCCGGCACCAGTGTCC
This sequence comes from Pseudomonas sp. R2-7-07, assembly GCF_003852355.1. NCBI lineage: Bacteria > Pseudomonadati > Pseudomonadota > Gammaproteobacteria > Pseudomonadales > Pseudomonadaceae > Pseudomonas > Pseudomonas sp. R2-7-07. The sequence continues at coordinate 1,153,781 of NZ_CP027759.1, forward strand.
ACAGCGCCGTGGCGCAGAAGCTGGCCGCGAGAATCCAGTGCAGTACCGCATCGGAGAAGAAACTCCCGAACCAGGCGCCTACTGCACCGGCCGCCGCATGGTTGGCCAGGGTCGCGGCGACGATGCCGGCGATGATGGGCCAGGGCTTGCGAAAGCGAGCAGCGAGAATGAGCGCTAGCAGTTGCGTCTTGTCGCCGATTTCGGCCAGGGCAACGATTGCGGTAGGAACGAGCAGTGAATCCAGCATCAGGTAGGTTTCCAGGGGCGGGTCGACACGGCTATGACACGTACAGCCTTCCCGCCCCGGGTAAGGTGTGCGTGTCATAGGTCTTGTCAAACCCCGGTCCGTCTGTGCGGACTCCTGGGTCGCATACGCCATGGTCTGCTGACCAAGTATGTTGACGTATGCCGGACGAGCGTGAGGCTCGTGGGAGACTACTCCCCTAGGACGGAGCGGATTCTGCCTAGGCAAAACCCATTCGGCAAGCCTTCTTTTTCAAACGCCCGTCAGGGGCGCTTGGCCCGGTAGATGCGAAAACCATTGCCTTCGGCTTTGACTGCGCAGATGCCCAAATGCTCTTCGATCAGCGGCTGGTACTTCAGGAAACTGTTGGCGACCAGGCGCAGTTCGCCGCCTTTTGCCAGATGTTTGGCCGCTTTTCGCAGCAGGTTTTCCGTAGCGAAGTAATCGGTGTGCACCCCGACATGGAACGGCGGGTTGCTCAAAATCGCGTTCAAGCCCATCGGCGCGGCGTCGATGCCGTCACCGGTCAACACTTCGGCGTCCAGGCCATTGGCAGCCAGTGTCAGGCGACTGCTGGCGGCGGCGAAGGCGTCCACATCGAGCAGCGTCACGGTGTTATGCGGATAGCGACGTTTTACCGCAGCGCCCAATACGCCGGCGCCGCAACCAAAGTCGAGCAAATGCCCGCTGGGCAGCTTGTCCAGGTGCGCCAGCAACAGTTCGGTGCCACGGTCCAGGCGACCATGACTGAACACGCCCGGCAGGCTCACCACCTTGAGCGGCCCGTCGGCCAGCGGCACGTCGAAGGTCTGCGCCAGGCTATCCAGTTCGCGCGCTTGCGGCGCGTTGCCCACCGTGACCTGCCAAAGTTGACAATGCCGTGCGTTATCCAGTTTGCGCGGTTTGCCGAAGGGGATCATCTGCTTGGCGGCGCTTTCGATACCAGCTTTTTTCTCGCCGACCAAAAACAGCTCGGCACCGGGCAGGCGCGCGGCCACGGTGTTGAGCAGGTAGTCGGTGAGGTCTTTGGACTTGGGCAGGAAAATCACCGCCGCATCGAATGCGCGCTCGGGCACGCTCACGCCGAACTGGCTGCGCTCGGGAAAACGCGCCGCAAGCGCCGCCTGGTCGCCGGCATGCCAGCACCAGCCATGGGCATTGGGCAGGCGCCCGAGCAAATCGTCGGCCGGCAAACCGACCAGCAGCAGGTTGCCTTGAAAAAGTTCGGCCTGGCGAAGCAGTACTTCACTGCGCGGATCCATGGTCTGCTCCTTGAAAAGGGGCGCAGTTTATCAACTGACGACGCGAAGCGGGGCACCGTTGAAAAAGCCCAGCGCGTTTTCGCGCAATTGCCCGACGATTCGTTGCCGCGCTTCACGGCTGCCCCAGGCGTTATGGGGCGTGACGATCAGCCGAGGAATGTCACCGGCCAGCAGCGGGTTGCCCTGGGCCGGAGGCTCGACACTCAGCACATCCGTGGCCGCACCGCCCAGGTGCCCGCTGCGCAGCGCATCGGCCAGCGCCTGTTCGTTGATCAAGCCACCGCGTGCAGTGTTGACGACAAACGCGCCGGGCTTGAGCAGCGCCAGTTCGCGCGCGCCGATAAGGTCGCGGGTGTGCTCGTTGAGCGGGCAATGCAAGGTCAGCGCATCGACCTGCGCCAGCAGTTCATCCAGCGGCACGCGGTCGGCGCGGGCAGGGCGCCCGGGAATCGCGCCGAGCACCACGCGCATACCGAACGCTTCGGCCAGGCGCCCCACGGCGCTGCCCAGCTCGCCATGCCCGAGCAGGCCGAGGGTTTTGCCCTCCAGTTCGACAATCGGGTAGTCCAGCAGGCAGAACTGCCTGGCCTGTTGCCATTTGCCGGCGGCCACATCCTGTTGATAATCCTTCAGGCGTGTGGCGAGGTTGAGCAGCAGCATGAGTGTGTGCTGGGCCACCGACGGCGTGCCGTAGCCCTGGCAGTTACTCACGGTGATGCCTTGGGTGCGGGCGGCGTCGAGGTCGATGTTGTTGGTGCCGGTGGCCGACACCAGGATCAGCTTGAGGTCGGGGCAGGCGGCCAGAGTCTCGGCGTTGAGCGGTATTTTGTTGCTGATGGCGACGTGAGCGCCCTGCAAGCGTTCGAGCACATTCTGCGGCGTGGTCTGCTCGAACAGCTGCAGCTCGCCGAAGCAGTCGCGCAGCCCGCTGAGGTCGAGGTCGCCGAGGTCCAGGGAGGGGTGATCGAGGAAGACGGCGCGGCGATTGTTCATGATCAACTGTACCTTTTGCGACGAGGTTCGAAGGCGTAATCTGCTGAGCCTATCAGATGAAATAATCCGTTACTTCATGGAGCGCGCATGTACGTCGCCGAGTTTTTAACCGTAGCCTTGATTCACTTGTTGGCGGTGGCCAGCCCCGGGCCGGACTTCGCCGTAGTGGTGCGCGAAAGCGTGACCCACGGCCGTCGGGCCGGTACCTGGACCGCGCTGGGCGTCGGTTCGGCGATTTTTCTGCACGTCGGTTACTCGTTGCTGGGCATCGGCTTGATCGTGTCCCAGTCCATCGTGCTGTTCAATGCGCTGAAATGGGCGGCAGCGGCGTACCTGCTGTATATCGGCTTCAAGGCGCTGCGCGCGCAGCCGGCCAAGCCTGTGGCCGAAGGCGAGCTGCATCGCGAGGCGGGCGAGCGCACCCCACGCGGCGCGTTCACGGCGGGTTTCGTGACCAACGGCTTGAATCCCAAGGCCACGCTGTTTTTCCTGTCGCTGTTCACCGTGGTGATCAACCCGCACACACCGTTGGCGGTGCAGGCCGGTTATGGCGTGTATCTGGCGGTGGCGACGGCGCTGTGGTTTTGCCTGGTGGCCATGCTGTTCAGCCAGCAGCGCGTGCGCGCCGGGTTTGCGAAGATGGGGCATTGGTTCGATCGCACCATGGGCGCGGTGCTGATTGCGATCGGGGTGAAGCTGGCGTTTACCAGCATGAAGTAAACCTGATCTGTGTGGGAGGGGGCTTGCTCCCGATGGCGGTGGATCAGCTGATGAATACTTGGCTGACACACCGCTATCGGGAGCAAGCCCCCTCCCACATTTGATCTTCATGAATCCAGAATGATGGCGCAAAGCTAGCATTTACTGGGCCGTGCAAATCATTCCTTTGGCTGATTTGGTTGAAACATAACGTCTCTACAGTGCAGGTCTTAACGCCAAGACCGCGCAGTCATAAAAGGGATTCGTATGTTGCAGACCCGTGTCATTCCCCCCGCCGAAGGCGCTTACCAGTACCCGCTGTTGATCAAACGCCTGTTGATGTCCGGGACCCGTTACGAAAAGACTCGCGAAATCATCTACCGCGACAAACTGCGCTACACCTACCCGACCTTGATCGAGCGCGTCGCGCGCCTGGCCAATGTGCTGACCGAAGCCGGGGTCAAGGCCGGTGACACGGTGGCGGTGATGGACTGGGACAGCCATCGCTACCTGGAATGCATGTTCGCCATCCCGATGATCGGCGCGGTGATCCACACCATCAACGTGCGCCTGTCGCCGGAACAGATCCTCTACACCATGAACCATGCCGACGACCGCTTTGTGCTGGTCAACAGCGAGTTCGTGGGGCTTTACCAGGCCATCGCCGGGCAACTCACCAGCGTCGACAAGACCTTGCTGATCACCGACGACGACAGCAAGACCGCCGACCTGCCCAACCTGGTGGGCGAGTACGAAACCCTGCTGGCTGCGGCGAGCCCGAAGTACACCTTCGAGGATTTCGACGAGAATTCCGTTGCCACCACCTTCTACACCACCGGTACCACCGGCAATCCCAAGGGCGTGTATTTCACCCACCGCCAACTCGTGCTGCACACCATTGGCGTGGCCACCATTATGGGCAGCGTCGACAGCGTGCGTTTGCTCGGCACCAACGACGTGTACATGCCGATCACGCCGATGTTCCACGTACACGCCTGGGGCCTGCCGTATGTGGCGACCATGCTCGGCCTGAAGCAGGTCTACCCCGGCCGCTACGACCCCGAATACCTGGTGGCGCTGTGGCGCCAGGAAAAGGTCACCTTTTCGCACTGCGTGCCGACCATCCTGCAAATGCTGCTCAATGCCAAGGCCGCCCAGGGCGTGGATTTCGGCGGTTGGAAAATCGTCATTGGCGGCAGCGCGCTCAACCGTTCGCTGTACGAAGCCGCCAAGGCCCGTGGCATTCAATTGACGGCCGCGTACGGGATGTCCGAGACCGGGCCGCTGGTGTCCTGTGCCCACCTCAATGCCGAGCTGATGGCCGGCAGCGAAGATGAACGCACCACCTACCGCATCAAGGCTGGCGTGCCCGGCCCGTTGGTTGAAGCGGCGATCATGGACACCGACGGCAACTTTCTGCCGGCCGACGGCGAATCCCAGGGCGAACTGGTACTGCGTGCGCCCTGGCTCACCGAGGGCTATTACAACGAGCCGCAAAAGGGCGCCGAGCTGTGGGCCGGTGGCTGGATGCACACCGGTGATGTCGCCACCCTGGACGCGTTCGGCGTGATCGATATCCGTGACCGCATCAAGGACGTGATCAAGACCGGTGGCGAATGGATCTCCTCGCTGGCCCTGGAAGATCTGGTCAGCCGCCACCCGGCGGTACGTGAAGTAGCGGTGGTGGGCATTGCCGACCCGCAGTGGGGCGAGCGCCCGTTTGCCCTGTTGGTGCTGCGTGATGGCCATGTGATAGGCGCCCGTGAGCTCAAGGAGCACCTCAAGCCGTTCGTTGAATTGGGCCACTTGAGCAAGTGGGCGATTCCGAGCCAGATCGCCGTTGTTACGGAAATTCCCAAGACCAGCGTCGGCAAGCTCGACAAAAAACGTATCCGTATCGACATCATCCAATGGCAGGCCAACAACAGCACCTTCCTGTCGACCCTCTGACAGCGCTCGCCGCGCCCGTTCGGGCGCGCGCTGCTCTATCTCAAGCCTTTACTTGTGATTTGCCGAATTTCAGCCATCCTTGCCGCGTCGACCTTCGTCGGCGTGGCGAAAGGGTTGTGGCAGACGGGTTGGTGATGCAAATCACACTTTAGAGGGATCAAGCACTACCCCCTGCTGGCTATAGTCCCTTCCAGAGTTTTTCGTGGATGTTGCGCTTCGGGCGAGGGTCGCCCGGTTGTCGCTCGGCATTGGAATCGTTGTATCCCGGCCGTTACATGCATCTTCCGAAAGAGCTCACTGCCATAACAATAAAATGCACATGGAGTAGCGTCGATGACCTCAGTAAACCAGTTCTGGCGCCGGGCACGTCTGCCCCTGGCCGTCAGTCTCGCTTCTACGCTCGCCGGGCCCGCATTCGGCGTCAGTTTCAACATCGGTGAAATCGAAGGGAGTTTTGACTCATCCCTGTCGGTAGGCGCCAGTTGGAGCACGTCCAAGGCCAATCGCGACCTGATCGGCGCCAACAACGGCGGCAAGGGCTTGTCCCAGACCTCCGATGACGGGCACCTGAACTTCAAGCGCGGAGAAACGTTCTCGAAGATCTTCAAGGGCATCCACGACCTGGAACTGAAGTACGGCGACACCGGTGTGTTTGTGCGTGGCAAGTACTGGTACGACTTTGAGCTCAAGGACGAAAGCCGTCTGTTCAAGGACATCAGCGACAACAACCGCAAGGAAGGCGCCAAGTCGTCGGGCGGGCAGATCCTCGATGCGTTCGTCTACCATAACTACTCGATCGCCGACGCGCCGGGTTCCGTGCGGTTTGGCAAGCAGGTGGTGAGCTGGGGCGAAAGCACCTTCATTGGCGGCGGTATCAACTCCATCAACCCGATCGACGTGTCGGCGTTTCGTCGTCCAGGGGCCGAGATCAAGGAAGGCTTGATTCCGGTCAACATGTTCTACGTGTCCCAGACGCTCACCGACAACCTGTCGGCCGAGGCGTTCTATCAGCTGGAATGGGACCAGACCGTCACCGATAACTGCGGCACCTTCTTCTCCCAGCCAGACGTGATTTCCGATGGCTGCAGCAATAACCTGCGGGTACTGAACAAGCGCTCGACCATCCCCGGCGCAGCATTGCCGACGTTGGGCGCCCTGGGTGTGGACGTGAACAGCGAAGGCGTACTCGTGCGCCGTGGCCCGGACCGCGATGCCCGCGACAGCGGCCAGTTCGGCATGGCCATGCACTACAACTTCGAGCCGCTGGATACCGAATTCGGCGCCTACTTCATGAACTACCACAGCCGTGCGCCGATCTTCAGTGCACAGGGCGCGCCGTCGTCGGCCTACACCCGTCCACTGGGTCCGCTGGGCGCCCTGCGGCCGCTGATCGTGGCGGGCAGCTCCAACTACTTCGTCGAGTACCCGGAAGATATCCGCCTCTACGGTTTGAGCTTCTCCACCACCCTGCCTACCGGCACCGCCTGGAGCGGTGAGTTGAGCTACCGTCCGAATGCGCCGGTGCAGTTGAGCACCACCGACATCCTGTATGCCGGTGTCACGCCGATCCCGGGCTTTGGCAATGCGTCGGTGCTCAAGGGCTCGCCAGGCCAGGACCTGCACGGTTACAACCGCAAGGAAGTGACCCAGTTCCAGACCACTTTCACGCACTTCTTCGACCAGGTAATGGGCGCCAGCCGCCTGACCACCGTCGGTGAAATCGGCGTGACCCATGTGGGTGGCCTGGAAAGCAAATCCCAGGCCCGCTACGGCCGCGACCCGGTCTTCGGTCCCGGCACCTTGCCAGGTGGGTTCTGCAACGCGCTTAACAACTCCACCGCCAACGGCGCCGGCTTGCCCAACGCGGCTGGCCTGAACACCAACTGCAACAACGACGGCTACACCACCGCCACCTCCTGGGGTTATCGCGCCCGTGCCATCTGGGAATACCCGGACGTGTTCGCTGGCGTCAACCTCAAGCCCAACGTGGTCTGGTCCCATGACGTCAAAGGTTATTCGCCGGGCCCTGGCGCCAACTTCGAAGAAGGCCGCAAGGCGGTCAGTCTGGGCCTGGATGCCGAATACCAGAACACCTACACCGCGAGCCTGGCCTACACCAACTTCTTTGGTGGCAAGTTCAGCACCGTGGATGACCGTGACTTTGTCGCGTTGAGCTTTGGCGCCAACTTCTAAGCACACTCTTTTCAAGTGGCATGTATTCAGGAAGACCAGAGTATGAAAATAACTAAAAGTCTGTTGCACGTGGGTGTGCTTGGACTGTCGATCCTGGCGAGCAACGTCATGGCGGCGGTCTCGGCCGATGAAGCGGCCAAGCTCGGCACCAGCCTGACCCCGATGGGCGCCGAAATGGCCGGTAACGCGGCCGGCACCATCCCGAAATGGACGCCGATGCCGACCAACGCCGGCGCCGTGGATGCCAAAGGCTTCCTGGCCAACCCTTATGCCAGTGAACAACCGCAGTTCACCATCACCGCGCAAAACGTCGAGCAATACAAAGACAAGCTGGCGCCGGGGCAGTACGCGATGTTCAAGCGTTACCCGGACTCGTTCAAGATGCCGGTCTATCCGACCCATCGTGGCGCCACGGTGCCAGCGGAGGTATTCGCTGCGATCAAGAAAAACGCCACCACCACCAACCTGGTGTCTGGCGGCAACGGCCTGGAAAACTTCGAGACGGCCGTGCCGTTCCCGATTCCGAAAAGCGGCGTGGAGGTCATCTGGAACCACATCACCCGTTATCGCGGCGGCAGCGTCACCCGCCTGGTCACCCAGGCCACACCGCAAACCAACGGTTCCTACAGCCTGGTGTACTTCCGCGACCAGTTCGTGTTCCGCGACAAGATGAAGGACTTCGACCCGAAAAACCCAGGCAACGTGCTGTTCTACTTCAAGCAGCAAGTCACCGCGCCGGCGCGCCTGGCCGGTGGTGTACTGCTGGTGCACGAAACCCTCGACCAGGTGAAGGAGCCGCGTTCGGCGTGGGTCTACAACGCCGGCCAGCGCCGTGTGCGCCGGGCACCGCAAGTGTCCTATGACGGGCCGGGGACTGCCGCCGACGGCCTGCGTACCTCCGACAACCTCGACATGTACAACGGCGCGCCGGACCGCTACGACTGGAAACTGGAAGGCAAGAAGGAAATCTACATCGCCTCCAACAGCTACAAGATCGATGATCCGAAGCTCAAGTACGCCGACATCATCAAGGCCGGCCATATCAACCAGGACCTGGCGCGCTATGAGTTGCGCCGCGTCTGGCATGTGGTCGCGACCTTGAAGGAAGGCCAGCGCCACATCTACGCCAAGCGTGACTTCTTCATCGACGAAGACACCTGGCAAGCGGCGGTGATCGACCACTACGACGGCCGTGGCCAACTGTGGCGCGTCGCCGAAGCCCATGCCGAGAACTACTACGACAAGCAAGTGCCGTGGTACGCCCTGGAAACCCTCTACGACCTGCAGTCCGGCCGCTACCTGGCCCTGGGCATGAAGAACGAAGAGAAACAGGCCTATGACTTCGGCTTCACCGCCACCACCAGCGACTTCACCCCAGCGGCCCTGCGCCAGGATGGCGTGCGCTAACCTGAACCTGTGTTGATACCCCTGTGGGAGGGGGCTTGCCCCCGATAGCGGTCTGACAGTCGATGAATACGTTGACTGATCCGCCGCCATCGGGAGCAAGCCCCCTCCCACATTTTTGTTTGGGGCGTTTACGGGATATTTTTTGTCGCAGTTCTTTTTCAGGCATTTGTTGCAAAGATCTACAATCCCGCCGCTTTTACCGCTAGTCTGCGGACATCTGCAATGCCGACAACAGCCTTCTACAAGAGCCCGGCGATGACTGATCTGTCCCGAATCCAAGGGCCTGCCAGCGCGGTGATTCCGACCCTGGAAGGCCGCTTCTACAGGCCGCCGCTGCCTGACGGCTACGTGCTGCGCCCACGTCTGTGCGAACGCCTGGGCGCCGGCCTGGAAGGGCGACTGTTGCTGGTCAGCGCGCCGGCGGGGTTCGGCAAGAGTTCCCTGGCGGTGGAGTTCTGCCAGAGCCTGCCCACCCACTGGCAAAACCTGTGGCTGGGCCTGAGCCCACGGGACAGCGACCCTGGCCGTTTTCTCGAACGCCTGCTCGAAGGCTTGCGCCAGTACTTCCCGCAACTCGGCGCCCAGTCCCTGGGCCTGCTGAAAATGCGTCAGCGTCACCAACCCTTTGCCTTTGAAGAATGGCTCGACGGCCTGCTCGATGAGCTGACGGTGCACCTGTCTGTCCAGGCGCCGTTGTTACTGGTGCTGGATGACTACCACCTGGCCCAGGGGCCGGTGCTGGACCGTTGCCTGCAGTTTTTCCTCAATCATTTGCCCGACGGCCTGGTGGTGCTGGTCACCAGCCGCCAGCGCCCGGATTGGCACCTGGCGCGCCTGCGCCTGTCGCGGCACCTGTTGGAGTTGCATGAGCAAGACCTGCGTCTGACCCATGACGAATCCCTGGCCGTGCTGGACCGGCACAGCAGTTCGTTGCGTGGCGAAGCCCTGGAAAACCTGATTCGGCGCAGCGAGGGCTGGGTCGCCGGCCTGCGCTTCTGGCTGCTGGCCGCTTCCGAAGCCGGCAATGACGGCGCCCTGCCGCAGGGCCTGAACGGTGGCGAAGGGCTGATTCGCGATTACTTGCTGGAAGAGGTCATCGATTGCCTGCCTGCGGAGGTGCAAGCGTTCCTCTACGACACCGCACCCCAGGAGCGCTTTTGCAGCGAGCTGTGCGACGCGGTCCGCGAGGCCCATGACAGCCCGGAAATCCTGCGCTACCTGCAGGCCCATCAGGTGTTCCTGGTGCCGCTGGATGAACACGGTCACTGGTACCGTTATCACCATTTGTTTTCCGACCTGTTGCGCGCCCGCCGCGAAAAGAGCGCCACGTTACCGTTGGCCAGTCTGCACCTGCGCGCCTGTCGCTGGTTCAACGCCCAGGGCCTGATCGATGAGGCGGTGGAGCAGGCGCTGCGGGCCGGGCATCTGGATGTGGCGGCGAACCTGGTGCAGAACCTCTCCGAGGAGCAGCTGCTGGCCGAGCAGAATGTCGGCATGCTGCTGCGCTGGAAAATGGACTTGCCCGACAGCCTGCTGATCAGCACCCCGCGCTTGATCGTGCTGTACAGCTGGGCGCTGGGGCTGGCGTGCCAGTTGGATGCGGCGCAGGAGCTGTCCGGCTACCTCAGTCGCTTCCTGCCGGCGCCGTCGGCCACCGCGCAAAAATCCATGCTGGCCCAATGGCTGGCACTGAGCGGGATCATCGCCCGTGGGCGAGGGGACCGCGAATTGACCCAGCGCTATTGCAACGAGGCGCTGGAGAGCCTGCCGCACAAGCGTTACGGTCAACGTTTGATGTGCCTGTCGACCCTCTCCAACCTGGCGATCGTCGATGCCGATCTGTGGCGCGCTCGTGGCCTGAACCGCGAATCCCTGGAACTGGCGCAGCGCGTCGGCAACCCGCTGTTTGAAGCCTTGGCCCATTACGACCGGGCGCGGGTGCTGCAGGCGCGGGGCGAGATCCTGCGCGCCCTGGACGAAGTGCGCCAGGGCCTGCTGCGCCTGCAGGGGCTGGCACCCCAGCGGCTGTACGCCGTACGCGCGCGGTTGTCGTTGTATGAAGGCTACCTGCTGCTGCTGCGTTACCAGCCCGAAGCCGGGCTTGCGCGTTTGCGTGCCGGCCTGACCGAAGCCCGTGCCTGCCGGGATATCAGTGTGCTGATCGGGCATTGCGTGATCGCCAGCTTCGAAGGGCGGCGAGGCGATTTCTCCGCAGCCTTTGCCGAGTTGGCCGAGGCTGAGCGCTTGATGCATATCTGGGACGTGCCGCCGATCTACTACCTGGCGATGATCACCCTGATCAAATGCGAGTTGTGGCTGGCCCAGGACCGTACCGACCTGGCCGATGCCTGGCTGACCCGGCTGGGTCAGACCTACACGGGCGAGCAGGCGGCCGCCGCACCGGAGTTTCATCCGCACTTGCCACAACATGTGGAGCTGCAACAGGCCGCGCTGGACGCCATTCGCCATCAACCCGATAGGGCATTGCGACGGCTTGAGGACCTGGCGCAACAGGCGCTCGGCAGTGGCCGCCAGATGATTGCCCTGATGGCGCTGACCCAGCAGGCCCAGGTGCTGCTGGCGTGTGGCCAGGAAGCCAAGGCCAGGCCGATAGTGGCCCGCGCACTCGAAGCCGGCGCGGGCGGCGCGTTGCAACCGTTCCAGCGGTTGCTCGAGGACTACCCGGATTGGCTGCGCGAGCAGTTGGGCAAGCCGCCCCATCAGCCGTTGCACCAGGCATTGCTGGCGCTGCTACCGGCAAGGGCCGTCGTCGCGATCGCGCCTCACCATGAAGCCCTGAGTACGCGGGAGCTGGCGGTCCTGCAGTTGATCGCCCAAGGCTGTTCAAACCAGGAGATCAGCAACCAGTTGTTCATTTCCCTGCACACAGTGAAAACCCACGCCAGCCATATCAACAGCAAGCTGGGCGTGGAGCGCCGCACCCAGGCGGTGGCGCGGGCCAAGTCGATGGGCTTGCTGGCTTGACTGCGCAACCGTTCATGGCGCGCTCGGGCACTGCTTCAGGGACGAGCCCGCGGCGCGGTTGATCAGCGCGGCGAAGCGCTTGAGGTTGTTCTGGTGCGCCACCACCACGTCATCGATGCTCGGGCCCGCCGGTGACTGCAAGGTCGAGCGGCAGGTCAGCGCAGGTCGATCACCGCCGCCAGCCGGCCTGAGGCGCCAACGCACGTCAAGCAGCGCGTATTGCCCAGGCACCGAATCGAAGCGCTGCACTTCCACGCGCAACGACACGGCTTGCCGGGTATCGCTGCCGGCCAACTGGTCGACCAGCGCGCTCCTCAGCTCATCGGCGAGGGTGGCGGCCCACCACTGGGTTTCGAGGATCGCCAGGCCGCTGTCGCCCTGGCGGATCACGATCTGCGCACGGTCGACCTGGGGCGGCACAGTGATGCTTTCAATGCTGATGCCACCCCCCTCCGTGCGAGTGGCGTTATCCCAGTGCGCCGGGGTCAAGGTATGGAATGCAATCGGCTCGCTGCGGCATGCCGCGAGCAACAGCAGGGCGGTCACCAGGGTGATTTTCAACGGCACTGTCATGGCGGCTCCAATGGTCATTTGCGGGGTGGCCCTTGCAGGTCCAGGGGCGCGGCATTATCGGCGCGACCGCGAATCAGCGACTCCGGATGCCGGCCCAAGTAATCCGAGAGTTCGCGCAGGGAGCGCGACATGCGCGCCAGTTCATCCAGGGTCTGGGTCAGTTGTTCGCGCTGCGGCGAGTCTTCGGCCAGGGTGGAACTGGCCGACTGCAGGGTCTTGCTCACGTCGCCCAGGGTCGTCTGCACACCGGGCAGGGTCTTTGCATTGAATTGCGCCAAGCCCTTGCGCAGCTCGACCAGGCTGGCATCGAGATTGCCGGCGATACGCTCGACCGGCAGTTGGCTGATCTTGTTGACGATGCCTTCGAATTTCTCTTGCAGTTGTTCCAGGTTGCCGGGAAGGGTGGGGATGCCCACGGGGCGCTGGTTCGGGTCAAACGCGACTTTCTCGGCCTTGGGGTAGAAGTCCAGGGCGATGTACAGCTGGCCGGTCAGCAGGTTGCCGCTGCGCGCCTGGGCGCGCAGGCCGTTTTCGATGAAGCTGCCGATCAGGCGTACGCCGGCCGCTTCATCGTCAGGGTTATTGTTCATCGCCTTGAGCAGCTTGGTGTGCGCCTGGCCGAGCAATTGCGGGTAGATCACGATGCCGACGTTGACCGGGAAGCTGCGCTTTTTGGCATCGAAATCCAGGTTGATCGAGACCACTTTGCCAAACTCGACGCCGAGGAATTCCACCGGTGCATCGACCTTCAGCCCGCGCAGGGCCTGATCGAAGCGCAGCACCATGTACTGCCCCTTGCCATTGGGCGGGGCGAGGGCGCTTTGCTGGTCTTCGAACAGTTCAAAGTTGCGGTTTTCCTCGGCGGGCTTGTCGTTGGGGTTGTAGGGCGGTGCCTGGAAGGAGACGCCGCCCATCAACATGGACGACAACGATTCGGTCTTCAGCGCGAAGCCATTGGCGCCGACGCTGAGGTCGACACCGCTGGCGTTCCAGAAGCGCGTGTTCTCGGTGACATACGCGTCATTGGGCGCATGCACGAACACCTCGATATTCACGCCCTTGCCCTCGCTGTCCAATTCATAGGCAACAACCTGGCCGACCGGGATCTTGCGGTAATAGACCGGCGAACCGATATCCAGCGACCCCAGGCCCTGGGTATGCAGGGTGAAGCGTTTGCCTGGCTCGCCGTAGGTGATGGGCGGCGGGTTTTCCAGGCCTTTGAACTGTTTGGCGCGGGTGTCGGACTGGCCGATATCGGCACCGATGTAGTCGCCGGAGAGCAAGGTGTCGATGCCGGACACACCGCCGGCGCCGATGCGCGGGCGCACCACCCAGAACTTTGAGTCTTCGCGGGTGAAGCTCTCCGCCTGCTTGGCCAGCTCGACGGTGGCGTTGACGCTTTTCTGGTCATCGCTCAAGGCAACGCCTGTGACCTGGCCGATGACCACGTTGCGGTACTTGACCTCGGTCTTGTTGGCGACCAGCCCGCTGCCGGTCTTGAAGTTGAGGGTGATGGTCGGGCCCTGTTGCAGCACGCTATGGACCACCAGGGAGATACCCACCAGCACGGCGACAATCGGCACGATCCAAACCAGCGAAACGCTGAAGCGACGCGTCTTGATTACGGGTGTTCCCGCAGGGGTGTCAGCATCAGCCTTGGATGAGCTCATCCGAGGTCTCCTCATTGTGTGGATTTTCCCAGATCAGCCGGGGATCGAAACTCATGGCCGCGAGCATCGTGAACACGACCACCAGACCAAAAAACAGAATGCCCAGGCGCGGCTCGATGTCGCCCAGGGCCTGGAACTTCACCAGCGCGGCCACCAGTGCCACCACGATCACATCCAGCATCGACCAATAGCCGATCAGCTCGATAAACCGGAACAGCTTCGAGCGCTCCTTGCGCGCCCACTGGCTATTGCGCTGCACCGTGATCAGCAGCAGCCCCAGGGATACGAACTTGATGCCCGGCACGGCAATGCTGGCGATGAAAATGATCAGCGCAATGTCCCAGGCGCCATGCTGCCAGAATTCCAGCACGCCGCTCATGATAGTGCTGTCCGCCCCGGAGCCGAGCATGGTGGTGTTCATCACCGGCAATATGTTCGCCGGCACATAGAATGCCAGTGCGGTGAGCAGGTAGGCCCAGGTGCGTGTCAGGGACTGAACCTTGCGCCGGTGCAACGGGGCGCCGCAGCGCTCACACTCGGTGGGTTCGCTGCGCATGTCGCACGGCTGGCCGCAGGTGTGGCACAGGCACAGGTTGAGTTCGCGGGCGGTGGGCGGTGAATTCATAGGGTGTCCCACAGGTCACGCACATCGCGCCCGGCGATGCGGATCAGCAAAAGGCTGAGGGCGGCCAGCGCGAACAGGCCGATGCCGGGTATCACATCGAGCATGCCGGCCAGCTTGAAGACCGCCACCATCGCGCCCAACAGGCACACCTCCAGCATGCTCCAGGGCCTGAGGGCTTCCAGCCAGCGCATGCACAGCTTGAAGGCCGGTGAGCGCCTGCCGGAGAGGGCAAAACTCAACACCCAGATCAGCAGCAGTAGCTGAAACACTGGCGCGATGATCATGGAAATCGCTGCCACCAAAGCGATGAATGTGATCGGCCCCTGGCTCAGGGCAACCACTGAATCCCAGAGTGTGGCGCTGTTCTTCAGGCCCTGCAGGCTGATGCTCATCACCGGATAAAAATTGGCGAACGCCCACAGCACCGCAGCGGTGAGCGTCAACGCGAGACGCTGTTGCACCGACAGGCCATTGTAGCGCTGCAGTACCCCGGCGCAGCGTACGCACAGGGCTTTCTGATGTTTGGCGAGCGTGACTTTCTGGTACACGCAGTCGCAGTGTTCGCAGATGATCTGTTGATTCGCCATAGGGCCGCTCCAAAAGCGACTGGCCAGGGTGCTGGCCGTTGCCGGAGAGCCAATCGCGTTTGCGTAGCTTAGCAGCCGATGCCACCGTTTTACCTATTACTCGGCATCCTCTCCTTTCTAAGGCATTGACGGTTACGCTGTTGCGCCGAGCATTGTGCGTCGCCATATCAGACGCGCCAACGTGATCGACCAGTTGCACAAGGCAACAACCAGGATGATAGAGAGCAACGTCGACATGCCATGGTTGACGATTATTTGACCGGCCAACAACGGAAAGCCGAACACGCCGACAAAGTAGGAAAGACTGAATAAAACCAATGATTGCGCGGTCTGGCCCGCGGGAGCTTCATTGGCTGCCAGCCCGTTTATTACAGAGTAAGTCAGCCCGTAACCTACCCCGAGCACAATGGCGGCCAGCAAATACGCCGCCGAAGAGTGTACGAAGAAGGTGAACATCAATACCGAAATCACCATCAGCGCACTTAACAGGCTCGACATCAGGTAGGGATCGCGCTTGACGATATACCCCGCGACCAGCAGGCGACAGGAGATCGCCGCGCTCATGAAACCCAGGAAAAACAGGGAATAATCGAGATGGTTAAGTGCGGCATAGGAGGTTTGGAAGCTCGAAAGCCCGCCGAAGATTGCGCCGCCGAGGCCGACCATGATGATGGCAAATACCGCCTTGGAACCAAGCACCGCCTGTGCTGCCCGGGCGCTGATCTTGCACACTGTCACCGGCCCAAGACGTGCTTGCTGCTGCTTGATGTTTGGGGCGAGCAGGAAAAACAATGCCCCTCCAGCCAGGCTGGCAATGGCGGCGACGATAAATGCGGACTCCACCGAATGGCCCAGCGCCTCGGCGGCTCGCCCTACCAGCGGCCCCGTGCCGATACCACTCATCATACTGCCCGATAGCAACGCAAAATACTTCACGCGCCGGGCGGGCTCTATGATCATCGCCACAATGATCGGCCCAAGGGTGTAGAAAACGCCCCATCCAAACCCCAGGATCAAGCCGCTGGCCAGCAGTGCCACGCCGAAAGCTGGCACGGTCGCGAAGCCCAGGCAAGCCGCTGCCAGCAGCACAGCACCCGCTGCGATGGCTCTGGGAGCACCGATCAGATCGGTCAAGTGGCCTGAAAATATGACTGCCAGGAACGTGCTGAGCATCGCAACCGAGATAATCGTACCGGCGTCGGACTCACTGCCGCCGCTGTCCCGCAGCTTCATGGCCAATAAGAACGTAGTGCCGTAGGACAGGGATAGTAGATAGCTGCCCAGGCAAAACAGGCCGAATAGCCCGTTGCCAGTTGCGTGGCTCGCGGACGATGGTGAAGACATGGGTTCTTTCCTTGTGGAATCGACAGTCTGATAGCCAGAGGGATATTAATCAGCGGCGCGTTCTAGTGCGGCGGTCACCCGATCGATATCTTCGTTTCGGATCGTCGACATTTGCGTACGTCTTTTTGAAGCTCGATATCTATAGCAGACCATTAACGACAAACGTCATAGATTCAAAGTTTATGGACTGAACATTAACCCTTCTTAAACATACGGCGGGCTCGATCAGTTCTGGTGTTTATGTGCCAAGCGATTGCCGGCTGGCAGTAGCGTCTAACAAGCGTTGCAACAAAACCCCAGCTCGTGTTCAGCCGGTGTCTGCTACGGTCTACGTAGCGCCCAGAGTGGCTGGCTTTTTTATCCTGCAAGGGCCGCGCTCACGGAATTTTTACCGCTTGCCATGTTCCAAACCCGGCACAGGTCCGTTGCCCATGTCCTCTGCATCACAGAATGCAAAAGTAGGAGCTTCCTTCATGTTCACTCCGCGTCGTCTGCTTGTTGTCGCCACCGCCGTAGCCCTGTTGTCCGGCTGCGCTTCACCCAACCCTTATGACGGCAGCCAGGGACAGGCCGGCAATGGTTCCGAAAGCGGCATGAGCAAGACCGCCAAGTACGGCGGCCTCGGCGCGCTGGCCGGGGCATTGGCCGGTGCGGCCATCGACCACAACAACCGTGGCAAGGGCGCGCTGATCGGTGCAGTCGTTGCGGGGGCCGGCGCCGCCGGCTATGGCTACTACGCCGACCAGCAAGAGAAAAAACTGCGCGAAAGCATGGCCAATACCGGGGTTGAAGTGCAGCGCCAGGGTGACCAGATCAAGCTGATCATGCCCGGCAATATCACCTTCGCCACCAACTCCGACGCCATCTCCAGCAGCTTCTACCAGCCGCTGAACAACCTGGCCAACTCCCTCAAGCAGTTCAACCAGAACACCATCCAGATCGTCGGCTACACCGACAGCACCGGCAGCCGTCAGTTGAACATGGACCTTTCCCAGCGCCGTGCACAGAGCGTGGCCAACTACCTGACCTCTCAGGGCGTCAGTGCCGCCAACCTGAGCGCACGCGGCGCCGGCCCGGATAATCCGATCGCCAGTAACGCTGACGTCAACGGCCGTGCCCAAAACCGTCGCGTAGAAGTGAACCTCGGCCCGATCCCCGGCCAGCAGTACGGCCAGCCGGGCGCCCAGCAACAGGCGCCACAACAGAACAACCAGTTCCAGGGCAACCCGTACTCGCAATACCAGTAAACACCGCCACAAAAAAGGGCGCCGTGCATTGACTGCACGGCGCCCTTTTTTTGGCTTTCGGTTACATCAGTCGATGTATTCGAACACCTTGACGATTTTCTGCACACCGGACACACCCTGTACCAGGTTGGCCGCGCGAGTGGCTTCCGCCTGGGTCAACAGGCCCATCATGTAGACGATACCGTTGTCGGTGACGATCTTGATGCGCGAGCCCGGAACGGCGCTGTCGGTGAGCATCTGCGCCTTGATCTTGGTGGTCAGCAAGGCATCGTTGCTGATGGCCAGCAGCGTGATCGGGTCCATGACCTGCAGTTCGTTGTGCACCTTCTTGACCCGTTGCACCGCCGAGGCGGCCTGTTCAGCCTGGGCCTTGAGTTCGGCGCGCGGGGTTTGTCCGGCCAGCAGCACGACGCCGTTGAAGCTGGTGACCACAATGCGTGACGCGCCATTGCCCAGGTCCGTAGCCGCTTTGGCGACGTTGACCTTGACCTTGGTTTCAATCAGCGAGTCGTCGATGGTGCTGCCGAAGGTACGTGTGCCCCGGTCATCCTGGATGGGGGTGTCCCGTGTAGCGGTGATTGCCGTACTGCAGCCGCTGATGGCGAGGCACAGCGTGATGGCCAAAAGGCTGAGGCGATTAACGGTCATTCTTCACTCCCGAACAGTTGGCTGTCGATCAGATCGCACAGGCAGTGGATCGCCAGCAGGTGGACTTCTTGAATGCGTGCAGTGACAGTGGCCGGAACGCGAATCTCCACGTCCTCAGGCAGCAGCAACGAGGCCATGCCGCCGCCGTCGCGCCCGGTCAATGCTACGACAATCATTTCGCGATCATGTGCGGCCTGGATCGCTTGAATGATGTTCGCCGAGTTGCCACTGGTGGAAATCGCCAGCAACACATCGCCCGGCTGCCCGAGGGCGCGGATCTGTTTGGAGAAGATTTCGTTGTAGCTGTAGTCGTTGGCGATCGAGGTGATGGTCGACGAATCGGTGGTCAGGGCGATCGCCGGCAGGCTCGGGCGCTCGCGCTCAAAGCGGTTGAGCAGCTCGGAGGAGAAATGCTGGGCGTCACCGGCCGAGCCGCCGTTACCGCACGAAAGCATTTTGCCTTCGTTGAGCAAGGCGTTGACCATGACCTGACTGGCTTGCTCGATGTGCGGTGCAAGTACGTCCATCGCCTGTTGCTTGGTGTCGATGCTGGCCTGGAAAAGCTGGCGAATTCGGGATTGCATGTCCATCTGTGTGACCTTAATGAGCGCGGCTGTTTGGCACAGAAATGTGCAGCCCGCAAAGCAAAGAGCAAAAGTGTGGGGTGAAGGTGCCGGGTGAGTCAGCTGTCGAAGGCATCTTTGAGCCAATTCAGGTCAGTTGGGCCCGACGGTGTGCTTTCCATGGCAACCACATCGAAACGGCAGGGGCTATCGGCCCAGCGATGCTCTTTCTGCAGGAAAAACTGCGCGGCGAGTATCAGCTTTTGACGCTTGCGCCCATCGATACTGGCGAGCGCGCCACCCCATTGTGCGTGTTTTCTGTAGCGGACTTCGACGAATACTACTGTATCGCCGTCAAGCATGACCAGATCAAGCTCACCGCGTTTACATAACCAGTTCTGCGCCAGAAGGCGCAGACCCTGTTGTTGCAGATAGTTCAGCGCGTAGCGTTCGGCATCCTTGCCGCTTTGTGCGCTGGACGGTTCGGGCATCAGCGCGGGGTATCCGGCAGGCGTTGGATCTCGCCACCCACGAACTTCGCCCACGGCATCTGGCGGTCAACGCGCTGGTTGGCGCTGATGCCCAGGTTACCGGAGAGGCCGTCGACACGGGTGTCCGGCAACGCCTTGAGCTGGCCCAGGCGTGGCGCCAGGCGATAGGCATCGACGCCCATCGCATACAGGCGACCCAGGCTGCCATTGGCCTGCGGCCATTGTGCGGCGACCTGGTTGCGCAACGGGTCGGTGGTGTTGAGCAACCAAGGGGTTTCGCAGAACATCACGTTGGTCATGTCCAGGTACTGGTTGCGGTCGCCACTGGCGCTGAAGACGTGGGACGTCGCGTAGACGGGCACATCACCGGCGTACTGGAAGTTCAGGGTCGGCTTGATCTGCTGGGCCAGTTGCGGGGTGACGGCCAGGAAGATGAACTCGATGTCCTGGCGACGCGAAGGCTGGGCGGCAACGTCAGTGCCGACGGTGTCTTGCAGGCTCTTGGCGCGGCCTTCGCTTTTGCGCAGTTGGAACAGGTCGGCGATCTGCTGGGCCAGGGCCACAGGCTGGTCGACATACTCGACGCCCATGACGGTGCCGCCGTTGGCTTCCCAATCCTGGCGGAAGGCCTTGTAGACACGCTCGCCCCATTCGCCACGGGGCACCATGGCGGCGGCGCGATGCAGGCCGTCGGCACGGGCGCGGCGCGACACTTCACGGGCTTCGTCTTCAGCGGCCAGGCCGAACTGGAACAACTGCGCCGGGGCTTGATCGCCTTCGCTGTAGTTCAGCGCCAGGGTGGTGATCGGCAATTGCGGGCGTGCACTGAGCTGTTTGACCAGTGGTTTTTCCAGCGGGCCAACCACCAGCTGCACGCCGGCGGCCTGGGCCTTGGCGTAGAAGTCGTCGATGGAGGTCAGGCGCGAGCTGTCGTAGAACTCAATCACCGGCGGCTTTTGCCCGGCCTGTTCGGCCTGGTAGTGAGCGGCCATGAAGCCTTCACGCAATGCCTTGCCGACCGACGCCAAGGCGCCTTCCTGCGGCAGCAGCAGGGCGATCTTGGTCAGAGGCTGGCTGGCCAGTTCCTTGAGTTTGGTCAAGGGCGTTGGCAATTGCACGGCCGCCGGATGGCCCGGGTTGCGTGCGCGCCAGGTGTCGATGGCGGTTTGTTGCTGCTCCAGCGTGCCGGCGCCCTTGACCGCCTGGGCCAGGGTGATCCAGCCGTCCAGCGTCGGGTTGCCGGTGGCTTGCAGCTGCTCGGCGGGCAGAGCGGCAATCAACACCCAGATCGCTTCGTGGTTGCTGTTGGCGGCGTCACCGGTGAGCAGCGGCGCCATGGCGACACGCTCCCGCGCTGCCGCCAGGGTCTGGCCGTCGGCTTCATAAGCACGGGCATGCACGGTGCCGGTGCGCACTTGTTGATCGACCGGCAGCTCCTTCAGGCTTTGCAGGCTGGGGTGGTTCAGCGCCGTCAATGCCGCCTTGGGCTGGTTGCGGGTCATCGCCAGCTCGGCGGCCAGGGTGCTGGCAAACACTTGCGCGGCTGGCCTCAGGACATCCAGAGGCACCTGCGCAAGAATCTGCGAGGAACGGCCGGGGTTGTTCTGCTGGTAGGCCAGGTCAGCCGCACTCAGGCGCAGCAATGCGGCCTTTTCTGGCGTCTTGGCGGCCGTGGCCTGTTCGAGCAGTTGCTCGATACTGGCGTCGGGCGTGCGTGGTAGGTCGCCAAGGCTGGACGAGGGCGAGCTGGCGCAAGCGGCCAGCAAGGCAGCGAGGCAGAGGGCGGAGAGCAGCCGCAGGCAAGCGATCATGTAAGTGTTCCTGATACCGATCAAATTAGCGTGGAAGTGTACCCAAGCACTGGCCCAGGCGCGATGTTCGTGGCGTGAAACCGTGGATTTAGGTCGTGCAATTGTTGCGTTTTACTAACAATGGCTGAAACGACATCCGCCGTGACGGCATATTTTCAGCGCGTTGACGCGCTACAATGTGGCTTTTGCCAACCATCGAGGTGTGCGTTTTGACTGCTCCAGGTCCTTTGAATTCCACTGCAGGCTCGCTTTTTGTCGTGGCGACGCCCATTGGCAACCTGGACGACATCAGTGCCCGGGCATTGAAAGTGTTGCGCGAGGTTAAATTGATCGCGGCGGAAGACACGCGACACTCCCAACGGTTGATGCAGCATTTTGGAATCCCCACGCCTCTGGCGGCTTGCCATGAACACAACGAACGCGAGGAGGGCAGCCGTTTTATCACCCGTTTGCTGGCAGGGGATGATGTTGCGCTGATCTCCGATGCGGGCACGCCGCTGATTTCCGACCCGGGCTACCATCTGGTCCGCCAGGCGCGCGCCGCTGGTATCAATGTAGTGCCTGTTCCAGGCGCGTGCGCGCTGATTGCAGCATTATCTGCAGCGGGCTTGCCGTCGGACCGCTTTATCTTCGAAGGCTTTCTGCCCGCCAAGACGGTAGGGCGTCGCGCGCGTCTGCAGGCGCTGAAGGAAGAGCCGCGCACCTTGATTTTCTACGAAGCCCCGCACCGCATCCTTGAGTGCCTGCAGGACATGGAGCTGGTGTTCGGCGGCGCGCGCCTGGCGCTGCTGGCTCGCGAGTTGACCAAGACCTTTGAAACCCTCAAGGGCCTGCCGCTGGAAGAGCTGCGCGGGTTTGTCGAAGGCGACAGCAATCAGCAGCGCGGAGAGTGCGTGGTGCTGGTGGCCGGCTGGACGGCTCCAGAGGATGAAGATGCAGTCGGTAGCGAAGCCATGCGCATCCTCGATTTGCTGCTCAAGGAGATGCCGCTCAAGCGGGCTGCCGCCCTCGCCGCAGAAATTACCGGGGTACGCAAGAATGTGTTGTATCAGGCGGCGCTGGATAAACAGAAAGCCGAATAGTTCCGGGGCCGGGCCGGTGTTTCGTCCGATGGTGATGGCAATGCTGCACTTTTAATACTTGTCCTGAGGCCGTCGTGCCGTTAACCTGCGCGGCGGAGAGTCGATTGGACAGTCGCTGCCCTCTATGAAAATTAGGGGGGGGAGGAAAGTCCGGGCTCCATAGGGCGAAGTGCCAGGTAATGCCTGGGAGGCGTGAGCCTACGGAAAGTGCCACAGAAAATAACCGCCTAAGCACTTCGGTGCCGGTAAGGGTGAAAAGGTGCGGTAAGAGCGCACCGCACGACTGGCAACAGTTCGTGGCTAGGTAAACCCCACTTGGAGCAAGACCAAATAGGGTCCCAAGGCGTGGCCCGCGCTGGGACCGGGTAGGTTGCTAAAGATGTCCAGTGATGGCCATCGTAGACGAATGACTGTTCAAGACAGAACCCGGCTTACAGATCGACTCTCCACCTTTTTTCCTTCTGCCTGAACCTCGGGCAGAAAACCCGGTAGTAACGCAAGAATCCCTCCCTGCCAAATCATTGGCAGATGCGTCTTCGTAATACCAAAAAAATCTTACTCTTAATAAATTACTTTAACTCTGAGCCATAGCGCTTTGAGTTATTTGTGCTTGTTGAGTCAAAAACCACGCTGAACTCGGGTTTCTCCTCCCGTTACGCTCGTAAATCTCCGTTCTGTAAGGCTTTTCCTTGTATCCGCGCCTTGACGGTGTGGTGGGCGCATTCCTATAGTGTGCGCAAGTGGCGGAAAGTGGCACAAAGTGGGTTTTTTGAACGTAAAACGCTAAAAATTGGAGAAACGCACCTGTGTTTCGCGGAGCTAACGCTATCAGTCTCGATGCAAAAGGCCGTCTCGCCATGCCGAGCCGGTATCGTGACGAGCTCATTTCGCGAAGTTCGGGGCAGTTAATCATCACGATTGACGCGGTTGACCCTTGTTTGTGTGTTTACCCCCTCGATGAGTGGGAGTTGATCGAAACCAAATTGCGCGCGCTGCCTTCATTGCGTGAAGAAAACCGCCGCCTGCAGCGTTTGCTGATCGGTAATGCCGTCGACCTTGAACTCGATGGCAGCGGTCGTTTCCTGGTGCCGCCGCGTTTGCGCGAATACGCCAGGCTCGACAAGCGCGCAATGCTGGTAGGCCAACTGAACAAGTTCCAATTGTGGGACGAAGATGCCTGGGATGCTGTTTCTGCAGCTGACCTGGCTGCTATTCAACAACCGGGCGCCATGCCTGATGAACTGCGTGATTTGATCCTGTGACTATTGATAGCGGCTTTAACCACATCACCGTACTGCTTGACGAAGCCGTTGAGGCTCTCGCCGTACGCGCGGATGGCTGCTATTTGGATGGCACCTTCGGCAGGGGCGGGCACAGTCGGTTGATACTCAGCCAGCTCGGGCCCAACGGTAAACTCCTCGGGTTCGACAAAGACCCTCAAGCGATTGCCACCGGGCAAGCGCTAGCGGCCGAAGACGGCCGCTTTGTCGTTGTGCAGCGCAGCTTTGCCGAGCTGGGCGCCGAAGTCGCCGAGCGCGGCATGGCGGGCAAGGTGGCTGGGATTCTGCTCGATCTCGGCGTGTCTTCGCCGCAGCTCGATGACCCGGAGCGCGGCTTCAGCTTCATGAACGATGGCCCCCTCGACATGCGCATGGACCCTACCCGTGGCGTCAGCGCCGCGCAGTTCATCGCCACCGCGCCGGTGGAAAAAATTGCCCGGGTGTTCAAGGAGTACGGCGAAGAACGCTTCGCCGGTCGCATGGCTCGCGCCGTGGTCGAGCGCCGCGAAATCCAGCCGTTCGAACGCACCGCTGACCTGGCCGAAGTGCTGAAGGTCGCCAACCCGGCATGGGAGAAGGGCAAGAACCCGGCGACCCGTGCGTTCCAGGGCCTGCGCATTCACGTCAACAACGAATTGGGCGATCTGGAGGCTGGCCTCGAGGCTGCCCTGGACGCGTTGGAAGTGGGCGGTCGCCTGGTGGTGATCAGTTTCCATTCCCTGGAAGACCGTATCGTCAAACTGTTCATGCGGCGTCTGGTCAAGGGAGAGTCCGACAACCTGCCGCGCAATCTGCCGGTGCGTTTCGAAGCCTTTGTGCCGAAAATCAAAATCCATGGCAAAGCGCAGTTCGCCTCCGAAGCCGAACTCAAGGCCAACCCACGTTCGCGCAGCGCCGTCATGCGCGTCGCGGAGAAGTTGCGGTGAGCAAGCTTTTCGCCAAACCCCTGCCGGGCGGCAGCTTCTTTATGTTGCTGCTGTTTATCGGCGTGCTGGTGTCCGCGATTGCGGTGTCCTACAGCGCGCACTGGAATCGTCAATTGCTCAATACCCTCTATGGGGAGTTGAGCGTGCGCGACAAGGCGCAGGCGGAATGGGGCCGGTTGATCCTGGAGCAGAGCACGTGGACGGCCCATAGCCGCATCGAAGTGCTGGCCACCGAACAACTGAAAATGCACATTCCGGGCGCGGCCGACGTACGCATGGTGGCGCCATGATGAAACTTGAAGGCGCACTCTATCCATGGCGCTTCCGCCTGATGCTCGGCTTGCTGGCATTGATGGTGGGTGCGATCGTCTGGCGGATCTTCGACCTGCAGGTCGTCGACCGTGACTTCCTGATCGGCCAGGGCGATGCCCGTAGCCTGCGGCATATTCCGATTCCTGCGCACCGCGGCCTGATTACCGACCGCAACGGCGAGCCTCTGGCCGTGAGTACCCCGGTCACCACCCTGTGGGCCAACGCCAAGGAACTGCAGGTGGCCAAGGACAAGTGGCCCGAACTCGCCGCCGCCCTGGGGCAAGACCGCAAAGCGCTGACCGAACGCCTGGAAGCCCAGGCCAATAAAGAATTTATCTATCTGGTTCGCGGGCTCACCCCGGAACAGGGCCAGCAAGTGCTCGACCTGAAAATTCCGGGTGTCTATGGCATCGAGGAATTTCGTCGTTTCTATCCGGCCGGTGAAACCACCGCGCACATGGTCGGCTTTACCGATATCGACGACCATGGCCGCGAAGGTGTCGAGCTGGCCTATGACGAGTGGCTGGCCGGCGTTCCCGGCAAGCGCCAGGTCATCAAGGACCGGCGCGGCAGGCTGATCAAGGATGTTCAGGTCACCAAGAACGCCAAGGCCGGCAAGCCCTTGGCGTTGTCGATTGACTTGCGCCTGCAGTACCTGGCCAACCGCGAACTGCGTAACGCGATCATCGAAAACGGCGCCAAAGCCGGCAGCCTGGTGATCATGGACGTGAAGACCGGCGAGATTCTCGCCATGGTCAACCAGCCGACCTACAACCCGAACAACCGTCGCAACCTGCAGCCGGCGATGATGCGCAACCGCGCAATGATCGACGTGTTCGAGCCGGGTTCGACCATGAAAGCCATCTCCATGAGTGCCGCCCTGGAAACCGGACGCTGGAAGCCCAGCGACAAGGTCGAGGTGTATCCAGGCACTTTGCAGTTGGGCAAGTACACCATCCGCGACGTGTCGCGCACCGAGGGCCCGGTGCTGGATCTGACCGGCATCCTGATCAACTCCAGTAACGTAGGGATGAGCAAGGTCGCCTTCGATATCGGCGGCGAAACCATCTATCACCTGGCGCAAAAAATCGGCCTGGGCCAGCCTACCGGGCTCGATTTCCCAGGTGAGCGCGTCGGCAACCTGCCGAACTACCGCGACTGGAAAAAGGCCGAGACCGCCACGCTGTCGTACGGCTACGGCCTGTCGGTGACTGCGATCCAACTGGCCCACGCTTTCTCGGTATTGGCGAATAATGGCCGAATGGTTCCACTGAGCCTGATCCATGTGGACGAAGCGCCGAAAGCCACCCAGGTGATCCCGGAAAAAGTCGCCAAGACCATGCAAGGCATGCTGCAACAAGTAATCGAGGCGCCGCGTGGCGTATTCCGCGCCCAGGTGCCGGCCTATCACGTGGCCGGCAAGTCCGGTACCGCGCGTAAAACCTCGGTGGGCACCAAGGGTTATGCGGAAAATTCCTACCGTTCATTGTTCGCCGGTTTTGGCCCGATGAGCGACCCGCGCTACGCCATCGTCGTAGTGATCGATGAACCGAGCAAGGCCGGTTACTTCGGTGGCCTGGTCTCGGCGCCAGTGTTCAGCAAAGTGATGTCCGGCACCCTGCGCCTGATGAACATCACGCCGGACAATCTTGCGCCAACCCAGCAAGCGAACGCCGCACCCCCGGCCGCTGCTGTAAAAGCCAATGGAGGGCGCGGCTGATGTCTCTTAGCCTGAACAAGATTTTTGCCCACGCCGGCCGCGATCTGCTGATTCGCGAGTTGAGCCTGGACAGCCGCAACGTGCGCGCCGGTGACCTGTTCCTGGCCGTGCCCGGTGGCAAGTTCGATGGCCGTGCGCATATTGCCGACGCCCTGCAACGTGGTGCTGCCGCTGTTGCTTATGAAGTGGAAGGCGCTACTGTGCTGCCGATCACCGATGTGCCGTTGATTCCAGTCAAGGGCTTGGCCGCGCAGTTGTCCGATATTGCCGGGCGCTTCTACGGTGAGCCGAGCCGCCACCTGAACCTGGTGGGCGTGACCGGCACCAACGGCAAGACCAGCGTGACTCAATTGGTCGCCCAGGCCCTGGACCTGCTGGGTCAGCACTGCGGCATCGTCGGTACCCTGGGCACCGGCTTCTATGGTGCGCTGCAAAGCGGCCTGCACACCACGCCGAACCCGATTGCCGTGCAGGCGACCCTGGCCGACCTGAAAAAAGCCGGCGCCAAGGCGGTGGCCATGGAAGTGTCGTCCCATGGTCTCGACCAGGGCCGTGTCACGGCCCTGGCGTTTGACGTGGCGGTGATGACCAACCTGTCCCGCGACCACCTCGATTACCACGGCACCATGGACGCGTACGCAGCGGCCAAGGCCAAGCTGTTCGCCTGGAATCACCTGAAGTGCCGGGTAGTGAACCTGGATGATGCCTTCGGCCGACAACTGGCAGCTCAAGACAGCGAAGCGCGCTTGATCAGCTATAGCCTGGAAGACACCCGTGCGTACCTGTACTGCCGCGAAGCCCAGTTCAGCGACGAAGGCGTGCGCGCCACCCTGGTAACGCCACAAGGCGAGCACCATTTGCGCAGCACGCTGCTCGGGCGTTTCAACCTGAGCAACGTATTGGCAGCCATCGGCGCCTTGCTCGGCCTGGATTACGCCCTCGACGAAATTCTGAAAGTACTGCCCAAACTGGAAGGCCCGGCCGGCCGTATGCAGCGCCTGGGCGGCGGTACGCAACCGTTGGTGGTGGTCGATTATGCCCACACCCCTGATGCACTGGAAAAAGTCCTGCTGGCCCTGCGCCCGCACGCCAAGGGCAAGCTGTTGTGCCTGTTCGGCTGCGGCGGCGACCGTGATCGCGGCAAGCGTCCGTTGATGGCCGAGATCGTCGAGCGCCTGGCCGATGGCGTGCTGGTGACCGACGACAATCCGCGCAGCGAAGACCCCAGCCGGATTTTCGACGATATACGCGAAGGCTTCAAAGACACTGCCAGCGTCACGTTCGTGGCGGGTCGCGGCGCAGCCATTGCCCAATTGATCGCCAGTGCCAGCGCGGATGACGTGGTGGTGCTGGCCGGCAAGGGGCATGAGGATTACCAGGAAATCAATGGCGAGCGCCATGCCTTCTCCGATCTGGTCGAGGCGGGTCACGCCCTGACCGCTTGGGAGGTCGCCCATGCTTAAGCCGATGACCTTCAGCGAACTGACTCAGGCGTTGTCGGCCCGTGTGCTGTCGAGCGATTGCACGTTCGACGGCGTCAGTATCGACAGTCGCAACATCCAGCCCGGCCAGCTGTTCATCGCACTCACAGGCCCGCGGTTTGACGGTCACGACTACCTGAACGACGTCGCCGCCAAAGGCGCCGTGGGTGCCCTGGTGCAACGTGAAGTGGCGCACGCGACGTTGCCGCAGTTGCTGGTCGCCGATACCCGCTTGGCCTTGGGCCAACTGGGCGCGCTGAACCGTGCCGCGTTCGACAAGCCGGTTGCCGCGATCACCGGCTCCAGTGGCAAGACCACCGTCAAGGAACTGTTGGCCGGCGTACTGCGCACGCGCGGGCCGGTACTCGCCACCCGTGGCAATCTGAACAATGATTTCGGCGCACCGCTGACCCTGCTCGAACTGGCCCCGGAACACACGGCGGCAGTCATCGAGCTGGGCGCTTCCCGCGTCGGCGAGATTGCCTACACCGTGGCGCTGACCAAGCCCCATGTCGCGGTTATCAACAATGCCGGTACTGCCCACGTCGGTGAATTCGGTGGCCCGGAAAAGATCGTCGAAGCCAAGGGTGAAATTCTCGAAGGCCTCGACGCTTCGGGCACCGCTGTACTGAATCTTGACGACAAGGCTTTCGAGACCTGGCGCGTACGCGCGGCCGGTCGCAAGGTGCTGACCTTTGCGGTGCACAACGCCGCAGCCGATTTTCATGCCAGCGACATCACCGTTGATGCGCGTGGTTGCCCGTCCTTCACCTTGCACACGCCGCAAGGCAGTGAACACGTGCAACTGAACCTGCTGGGCAACCATAACGTCGCCAACGCCTTGGCCGCTGCCGCTGCCGCCCACGCCTTGGGTGTGTCGTTGTTCGGCATCGCCACAGGCTTGGGCGCCGTGCAGCCGGTCAAAGGACGCACCGTTGCGCAATTGGCCGCCAACGGCATGCGCGTGATCGATGACACTTACAACGCCAACCCGTCTTCCGTTAACGCCGCCGTGGATCTGCTCAAAGGCTTTGATGGCCGCAAGGTGCTGGTACTCGGCGACATCGGCGAATTGGGCGACTGGGCTGAACAAGGGCACCGCGAAGTCGGCGCCTATGCCGCCGATAAAGTCGACGCGTTCTACGCCGTCGGCCCGAACATGGCGCACGCGGTAAACGCCTTCGGCCCCGGTGCGCGGCACTTTGCGACCCAGGGCGAATTGATCCAGGCGTTGGCTGCGGCTGAACACGACACACACACAACCATTTTGATCAAGGGATCGCGCAGCGCGGTGATGGAAAACGTCGTCGCAGCCTTGTGTGGCTCAAGTACGGAGAAACATTAATGCTGCTGCTGCTGGCTGAGTATCTGCAACAGTTCCACAAAGGCTTCGCGGTCTTTCAGTACCTGACCCTGCGCGGGATCCTGGGTGTGCTGACCGCGCTGTGTTTGTCGCTGTTTCTGGGGCCGTGGATGATCCGCACCCTGCAGAACCTGCAAATTGGTCAATCGGTTCGCAATGACGGCCCGCAGTCGCACCTGTCCAAGTCCGGCACCCCGACCATGGGCGGTGCGTTGATCCTGTCGTCCATCGGCGTCAGCACCGTGCTCTGGGCTGACCTGCACAACCGCTACGTGTGGGTGGTGCTGCTGGTGACCCTGCTGTTCGGCGCCATCGGCTGGGTGGACGATTACCGTAAAGTGATCGAGAAGAATTCCAAGGGGCTGCCGAGCCGCTGGAAGTACTTCTGGCAGTCGGTGTTCGGCCTTGGGGCGGCGATTTTCCTGTACACCACCGCGCCAAGCGCCGTGGAAACCACCTTGATCATTCCGATGCTCAAGGACGTCAGCATTCCACTGGGCATCGGTTTCGTGGTGCTGACCTATTTCGTGATCGTCGGCTCCAGCAATGCGGTGAACCTGACTGA
Organism: Pseudomonas sp. R2-7-07; assembly: GCF_003852355.1. Classification (NCBI taxonomy): domain Bacteria; kingdom Pseudomonadati; phylum Pseudomonadota; class Gammaproteobacteria; order Pseudomonadales; family Pseudomonadaceae; genus Pseudomonas; species Pseudomonas sp. R2-7-07. The sequence goes on from NZ_CP027759.1 coordinate 1,183,802, forward strand.
TGGCCTCGACGGCCTGGCCATCATGCCGACGGTAATGGTCGGCGGCGCCCTCGGCATTTTCTGCTACCTCTCGGGTAACGTGAAGTTCGCCGAGTACCTGCTGATTCCCTACGTACCGGGTGCGGGTGAGCTGATCGTGTTCTGCGGCGCGCTGATCGGCGCCGGCCTGGGCTTCCTGTGGTTCAACACCTACCCGGCACAAGTGTTCATGGGCGACGTCGGCGCACTGGCGCTGGGCGCGGCGCTGGGCACTATTGCGGTGATAGTGCGCCAGGAAATCGTGCTGTTCATCATGGGCGGTGTGTTCGTGATGGAAACCCTGTCGGTGGTCATCCAGGTGGCTTCCTTCAAATTGACCGGGCGCCGTGTATTTCGCATGGCGCCGATTCACCACCACTTTGAACTCAAGGGCTGGCCCGAGCCACGCGTGATCGTCCGTTTCTGGATCATCACCGTGATTCTGGTACTGGTCGGCCTTGCCACCCTGAAACTGAGGTAGAAACGAGTGTCCCTGATCGCTTCAGACCACTTCCGCATCGTTGTCGGCCTCGGCAAGAGCGGCATGTCCCTGGTTCGCTTTCTGGCGAACCGGGGCACGTCGTTTGCCGTGGCCGACACGCGGGAAAATCCACCGGAGCTGGTCACGCTGCGCCGTGACTATCCGCACGTGGAAGTGCGTTGTGGCGAACTGGATGTCGAATTTCTGTGCCGTGCCGATGAGCTTTACGTGAGCCCCGGCCTGGCGTTGGCCACGCCGGCGCTGCAAGCGGCAGCGGCGCGTGGCGTGAAGCTGTCCGGCGATATCGACCTGTTTGCGCGTCACGCCAAGGCGCCGATCGTGGCCATCAGCGGTTCCAACGCGAAAAGCACCGTGACCACCCTGGTCGGTGAAATGGCGAAGGCTGCCGGCAAGCGCGTGGCGGTGGGCGGCAACCTTGGAGTGCCGGCACTGGACCTGCTCAGCGACGACGTCGAGTTGTACGTGATGGAATTGTCGAGCTTCCAGTTGGAAACCACCCATGATCTCGGCGCCGAAGTGGCGACCGTGTTGAACGTCAGCGAAGACCATATGGACCGCTACAGCGGCCTGCCGGCCTATCACCTGGCCAAGCATCGTATCTTCCGGGGCGCCAAGCAGTTTGTGGTCAACCGCCAGGATGCCTTGAGCCGTCCACTGATAGGCGAAGGCATGCCTTGCTGGACCTTTGGTCTGAGCAAGCCTGATTTCAAGGCCTTCGGTATCCGCGAAGAGAACGGCGAGAAATACCTGGCCTTTGAATTCCAGAACCTGATGCCGGTGCGCGAGTTGAAAATCCGTGGCGCCCATAACCAGTCCAACGCTCTGGCGGCCTTGGCGCTCGGCCACGCGGTGGGCCTGCCCTTCGACGCCATGCTCGCCAGCCTGCGCACCTTCGCCGGCCTTGAACATCGCTGCCAGTGGGTGCGCGACCTCGACGGCGTCAGCTATTACAACGACTCCAAAGCCACCAACGTCGGCGCTGCCCTGGCGGCCATCGAAGGCCTGGGTGCCGATATCGACGGCAAGCTGGTGCTGATCGCCGGTGGCGACGGCAAGGGCGCCGACTTCAAGGACCTTAAAGTGCCGGTCGCTGCGCATTGCCGCGCGGTGGTGCTGATGGGCCGTGATTCGGACCTGATCGCCGCAGCCCTGGGCGACGCGGTGCCGCATGTGCGCGCCACTACCCTGGACGACGCGATTGCCCAGTGCAAAGCCCTGGCCCAGCCGGGTGATGCGGTGCTGCTGTCGCCGGCCTGCGCCAGTTTCGACATGTTCAAGAACTATGAAGAGCGCGGCCAGCTGTTCGCCCGCGCCGTGGAGGCTTTGGCATGAGCCTCAACCTGAAAAACATCATCAAGCCGTACCCGTCGCCGATCATTACCGGGCGCGGCATCGACCTGGATTTCCCGATGCTCGCCGGTTGCCTGGCGCTGCTCGGCCTGGGCCTGGTGATGATCACCTCGGCGTCCTCCGAAGTGGCCGCGGTGCAGTCGGGCAACACCCTGTACATGATGATCCGTCACCTGGTGTACCTGGTGATCGGCCTCGGCGCGTGCATCGTCACCATGATGATCCCGATCGCCACGTGGCAGCGCCTGGGTTGGCTGATGCTGATCGGGGCGTTTGGTTTGCTGGTGATGGTGATCCTGCCCGGCATCGGCCGCGAGGTGAACGGTTCGATGCGCTGGATCGGCTTCGGTGCCTTCAACGTGCAACCCTCGGAAATCGCCAAGGTGTTCGTGGTGATCTACCTGGCCGGCTACCTGGTGCGCCGTCAGAAAGAAGTGCGCGAAAGCTGGATGGGCTTTTTCAAGCCATTCATCGTGCTGCTGCCCATGGCCGGCCTGCTGCTGATGGAGCCCGACTTCGGCGCCACCGTGGTGATGATGGGTGCCGCCGCCGCGATGCTGTTCCTGGGCGGCGTCGGCCTGTTCCGCTTCACCTTGATGGTGGTGCTGGCGGTCGCGGCCGTGACGGTGCTGGTGCAGGCGCAACCCTACCGGATGGCCCGTCTGATTACCTTTACCGACCCCTGGTCCGACCAGTTCGGTTCCGGCTACCAGTTGACCCAGGCGCTGATTGCCTTCGGTCGCGGCGAGTGGCTGGGCGTGGGCCTGGGCAACAGTGTGCAGAAGCAGTTCTACCTGCCCGAAGCGCACACCGACTTCGTGTTCTCGGTACTGGCCGAGGAACTGGGCGTGGTCGGTTCGCTGTGCACCGTCGCGTTGTTCGTGTTCGTGTGTGTACGCGGCATGTACATCGGCTTGTGGGCCGAGAGGGCCAAACAGTATTTCGCCGCTTATGTGGCGTACGGCTTGTCGTTCCTGTGGATCGGCCAGTTCCTGATCAATATCGGCGTGAACGTCGGGCTGCTGCCGACCAAGGGCCTGACCTTGCCGTTCCTCAGTTACGGCGGCAGTTCGTTGGTGATTTGCTGCGCCTGCCTTGGCTTGTTGTTGCGCATCGAGTGGGAGAGTCGCACTCACCTGGGCAGCGAAGAGATGGAGTTCAGCGAAAGCGACTTCGCCGAGGAGCCGACCCATGGGCGCTAACGTGCTGATCATGGCGGGCGGCACCGGGGGCCATGTGTTCCCGGCCCTGGCTTGCGCGCGCGAATTCCAGAACCGTGGCTACAGCGTGCACTGGTTGGGAACGCCGCGTGGCATCGAGAACGAGCTGGTGCCGAACGCCGGCTTGCCGCTGCACCTGATCAACGTCACGGGCTTGCGGGGCAAGGGCAAATTGTCGCTGCTCAAGGCGCCGTTCGTGTTGCTCAAGGCGGTATGGCAGGCACGCCAGGTCATCCGTGAGTTGCAGCCTGTGTGTGTGCTCGGCTTTGGCGGTTATGTGACCGGGCCCGGTGGCGTGGCGGCAAAACTCGCCGGCGTACCGGTGATCGTGCATGAACAGAACGCCGTCGCCGGTACCGCCAACCGTTTACTGGTGCCACTGGCCGCGCGGGTGTGTGAAGCGTTCCCGAATACCTTCAGCGCGTCGAGCAAGCGCCGTACCACCGGCAACCCGGTGCGCACCGAGCTGTTCATGGACATCGCCCGCCAAGCGCTGGTCGGACGCAAGGCGCACCTGCTGATCCTCGGCGGAAGCCTGGGCGCCGAGCCGCTGAACAAATTGCTGCCGGAGGCGCTGGCGCAACTCCCTGTGGAATTGCGGCCTGAGATCTTCCACCAAGCCGGCAAGCACCACGATGAAGTCACCGCCACGCGCTATCGCGAGGCCGGTGTCGAGGCGACTGTGCAGCCCTTCATCAAAGACATGGCCCACGCCTATGGCTGGGCCGACCTGGTGGTCTGTCGCGCTGGTGCGCTGACCGTCAGTGAACTGGCCGCCGCCGGTCTGCCGTCGTTGCTGGTGCCTCTGCCCCACGCAATCGACGATCACCAGACCCGCAACGCCGAATATTTGGCCGGGGAGGGCGCTGCCTTCCTGCTGCCGCAAAGAACGACTGGCGCCGCCGATTTGGCCGCACGCCTGACCGAGGTTTTGATGCAACCGGAACGACTCAACAGCATGGCGAGCACCGCAAGCCGCCTGGCCAAACCTGACGCAACCCGCACCGTGGTCGATATCTGCCTGGAGGTGGCCCATGGTTGAGAATCAGAAAGCCATGCCACAACCGGAAATGCGCCGCATCCGTCGCATCCACTTCGTCGGTATCGGCGGCGTGGGCATGTGCGGGATTGCCGAAGTATTGCTGAACCTGGGCTATCAGGTGTCCGGCTCTGACTTGAAAGAGTCGCCGGTCACCGAGCGCCTGAAGTCCTTTGGCGCGCAGATCTTCATCGGCCACCGCGCCGAAAACGCCGCCGAGGCGGATGTGCTGGTGGTGTCCAGCGCTGTGAACACGTCCAACCCGGAAGTGGCCACCGCCCTCGAGCGCCGCATCCCGGTGGTGCCGCGTGCCGAGATGCTCGCCGAGCTGATGCGTTACCGCCACGGCATCGCCGTCGCCGGTACCCACGGCAAGACCACCACTACCAGCCTGATCGCCTCGGTGTTCGCCGCCGGTGGCCTGGACCCGACCTTCGTCATCGGTGGCCGCCTGAATGCAGCCGGCACCAATGCCCAGCTCGGCACCAGCCGCTACCTGATCGCCGAAGCCGATGAAAGCGACGCGAGCTTCCTGCACCTGCAACCGCTGGTCGCCGTCGTCACCAACATCGACGAAGACCACATGGCAACCTACGACGGTGACTTCAACAAATTGAAGAAAACCTTCGTCGACTTCCTGCACAACCTGCCGTTCTACGGGTTGGCCGTGGTGTGCCTGGACGATCCGGTGGTGCGCGAGATTCTGCCGCAGGTCAAGCGTCCTACCGTGACCTACGGCTTCAGCGAAGACGCCGACGTGCGCGCGATCAATGTGCGCCAGGAAGGCATGCAGACCTTCTTCACCGTGCTGCGCCCCGACCGCGAGCCGCTGGATGTGTCGGTCAACATGCCGGGCAACCACAACGTACTGAACTCCCTGGCGACCATCTGCATCGCAACCGACGAAGGCGTCAGCGATGAAGCCATCGTCGAAGGCCTGTCGCGCTTTGCCGGTGTCGGCCGCCGCTTCCAGGTCTACGGCCAGCTGCCGGTTGAAGGCGGTGAGGTGATGCTGGTGGATGACTACGGTCACCACCCGACCGAAGTCGCCGCCGTGATCAAGGCCGTGCGCGGTGGCTGGCCGGAGCGTCGCCTGGTGATGGTCTACCAGCCGCACCGCTACAGCCGCACCCGTGACCTGTACGACGACTTCGTCAATGTATTGGCCGATGCCAACGTGCTCTTGCTGATGGAGGTGTACCCGGCCGGTGAAGAACCGATTCCGGGCGCCGACAGCCGCAAGCTGTGCAACAGCATCCGTCAGCGTGGGCAGTTGGACCCGATCTACATTGAGCGGGGCGTCGACCTTGCGCCGATCGTCAAGCCGCTGCTGCGCGCCGGCGACATCCTGCTGTGCCAGGGTGCCGGTGATATCGGTGGCCTCGCGCCCAAATTGCTGGCCAGTCCATTGTTCGTAAAAGAAGCGCTTGCGGCCGAAAAGGGGAAGTCGAAATGATCACTGACTACGCCTCCCTGTTCTCCACTGTCGCGCCTGCCGACTTCGGCCGCGTTGCCGTGCTGTTCGGCGGCAAGAGCGCCGAGCGCGAAGTGTCGCTCAAGTCTGGCAATGCGGTGCTTGAAGCGCTGCAAAGCGCCGGTGTGAACGCCTTCGGTATCGACGTGGGCGATGATTTCCTCGCCCGCCTGCAGGCCGAAAAGATCGACCGCGCCTTCATCATTCTTCACGGCCGTGGCGGTGAAGACGGCAGCATGCAGGGCCTGCTCGAGTGCGCCGGCATCCCCTATACCGGCAGCGGCATCCTGGCTTCAGCGCTGGCGATGGACAAGTTGCGCACCAAGCAGGTGTGGCACAGCCTGGGCATTCCCACACCACGTCACGCCGTGTTGCGCAGCGAGGAAGATTGTATTTGCGCAGCCAAGGAACTGGGCCTGCCTTTGATCGTCAAACCTGCCCATGAAGGCTCCAGTATCGGCATGGCCAAAGTGAACTCGGCCGCTGAATTGATCGACGCATGGAAAGCGGCAAGTACCTACGATTCGCAAGTGTTGGTGGAACAGTGGATCCAGGGTCCCGAGTACACCATCGCCACCCTGCGTGGCCAGGTATTGCCGCCTATCGCATTGGGCACGCCCCACACTTTTTACGATTACGACGCCAAGTACGTGGCTTCCGATACCCAGTACCGGATTCCATGCGGCCTTGACGCAACCAGGGAACAGCAATTGATGGACCTCACGGCGCAAGCCTGTGAGGCGCTGGGTATCGCCGGTTGGGGGCGGGCAGACGTGATGCAGGATGACCAAGGGAATTTCTGGTTCCTGGAAGTCAACACCGCACCCGGGATGACCGACCACAGCCTGGTCCCTATGGCCGCCCGTGCCGCCGGCCTGGATTTCCAGCAGTTGGTGCTGGCGATCCTGGCCGACAGCATTGAGCCAAGAGGCTAAGCACATGAAAGGCGCATCGCTTCGTCATCAGCCCGCACAAGCACCGAGCCGCAAGCCGGTGCCACGGGGTGCCAGCCGCATGGTGGCCAAAGAGCCGATGTCGGCGCGCCTGCCCAAAGCCAACTTTGGTTTCATCAAGGCGCTGTTCTGGCCGGTGTTGCTGGTGGTACTGGGCTTTGGCACCTACGAAGGGGCGCAGCGCCTGTTGCCGTATGCCGATCGGCCGATCACCAAGATCAGCGTGCAGGGCGACTTGAGCTACATCAGCCAGCAAGCGGTGCAGCAGCGCATCAGCCCGTTCCTGGCGGCGAGCTTCTTTACCATTGACCTGGCCGGCATGCGCGCGGAGCTGGAACAGATGCCGTGGATCGCCCACGCCGAAGTCCGCCGCGTATGGCCGGACCAGGTAACGATCCGCCTGGAAGAACAGCTGCCCGTGGCCCGCTGGGGCGATGGTGCGCTGTTGAACAACCAGGGCCAGGCATTTGCGCCGCGTGAAGTAGCGAACTATGAGCACCTGCCGCAGCTGTTCGGGCCGCAGCGGGCGCAACAGCAAGTGATGCAGCAGTACCAGGCCTTGAGCCAGATGCTGCGGCCACTGGGCTTCTCCATCGCACGCCTGGAATTGCGTGAGCGGGGCAGCTGGTTTCTGACGACCGGGGCAGGCAGTTCCGGCCCGGGCATCGAGTTGTTGCTGGGACGCGACCGCTTGGTGGAAAAGATGCGCCGCTTTATTGCCATCTATGAAAAAACCTTGAAAGAACAGATTACGAACATTGCGAGCGTCGACCTGCGTTACGCCAACGGCCTGGCCGTCGGTTGGCGTGTACCGGTAGCGCCCACGGCAGCACAACCCGCTGTCGCGAAGAATTAAGAAGAGGCAGGACCCATGGCAAACGTGCAAAGCGGCAAAATGATCGTCGGTCTCGATATCGGCACCTCCAAGGTGGTGGCGCTGGTGGGCGAGGTCGGTGAAGACGGCACGATCGAAATCGTCGGTATTGGCACGCATCCGTCCCGGGGCCTGAAGAAGGGCGTGGTGGTGAACATCGAGTCCACCGTGCAATCGATCCAGCGCGCCATCGAAGAAGCGCAGCTGATGGCCGGTTGCCGGATTCACTCGGCGTTCGTCGGCGTGGCCGGCAACCACATCCGCAGCCTGAACTCCCACGGCATCGTGGCGATCCGCGACCGTGAAGTCAGTGCGGCCGACCTTGAGCGCGTCCTCGACGCCGCCCAGGCCGTGGCGATCCCGGCTGACCAGCGCGTGTTGCACACCTTGCCCCAGGACTACGTGATCGATAACCAGGAGGGCGTTCGCGAGCCACTGGGCATGTCGGGCGTGCGTCTGGAAGCCAAGGTCCACGTAGTGACCTGCGCCGTCAACGCCGCGCAGAACATTGAAAAATGCGTGCGTCGCTGCGGCCTGGAAATCGACGACATCATTCTTGAGCAGTTGGCGTCGGCCTACTCGGTGCTGACCGACGACGAAAAAGAACTGGGCGTGTGCCTGGTGGACATCGGCGGCGGCACCACCGATATCGCGATCTTCACCGAGGGTGCGATCCGTCACACCGCCGTGATCCCGATTGCCGGCGACCAGGTAACCAACGACATCGCCATGGCGTTGCGCACACCGACCCAGTACGCCGAAGAAATCAAGATCCGTTACGCCTGCGCCCTGGCCAAGCTGGCCGGTGCCGGTGAAACCATCAAGGTGCCAAGCGTCGGCGACCGTCCACCGCGCGAGCTGTCGCGCCAGGCCCTGGCCGAAGTGGTCGAGCCGCGCTACGACGAGCTGTTCACCCTGATCCAGGCCGAATTGCGCCGCAGCGGCTACGAAGATCTGATCCCGGCCGGCATCGTGCTGACCGGTGGCACCTCGAAAATGGAAGGCGCGGTCGAACTGGCCGAAGAGATCTTCCACATGCCGGTGCGCCTGGGCGTGCCCCATGGCGTCAAAGGCCTCGGCGACGTGGTGCGCAACCCGATTTATTCCACCGGTGTGGGCTTGCTGTTGTACGGGCTGCAAAAGCAGACCGATGGCATTTCCCTGTCGGGCCCGAGCATCCGTGACAGCTACCGCAGCGATGACGAAGCGAAAGCGCCGTTGTTCGAGCGGCTGCAGGCTTGGGTAAAAGGCAATTTCTGAAGATTTACCGCGACACCGCAACACCCGTAATAAGCAGTAGGCGAAAAAACTAGAGAAAACGAAAGGAGAGGGAACATGTTTGAACTCGTAGACAACATCCCCGCTAGCCCGGTTATCAAAGTAATCGGTGTCGGCGGTGGCGGCGGCAACGCTGTCAACCATATGGTCAAGAGCAACATTGAAGGCGTTGAATTCATCTGCGCCAACACTGATGCCCAGGCGCTGAAAAGCATCGGCGCGCGGACCATCCTGCAATTGGGCACAGCCGTGACCAAGGGCCTCGGCGCTGGCGCCAATCCGGAAGTCGGCCGTCAAGCCGCCCTGGAAGACCGCGAGCGTATTGCCGAAGTGCTGCAAGGCACCAACATGGTGTTCATCACCACCGGCATGGGCGGCGGTACCGGTACCGGTGCAGCGCCGATCATTGCCGAAGTGGCCAAGGAAATGGGGATTCTGACCGTCGCTGTTGTGACCCGTCCGTTCCCGTTCGAAGGCCGCAAGCGCATGCAGATCGCCGACGAAGGCATCCGTCTGCTGTCTGAAAGCGTCGACTCGTTGATCACCATTCCCAACGAGAAGCTGCTGACCATCCTGGGCAAGGACGCCAGCCTGCTGTCCGCGTTCGCCAAGGCTGACGATGTACTGGCCGGTGCCGTTCGCGGTATCTCCGACATCATCAAGCGTCCCGGCATGATCAACGTCGACTTTGCCGACGTGCGTACCGTGATGAGCGAAATGGGCATGGCGATGATGGGTACCGGCTGCGCCAGCGGTCCGAACCGTGCGCGCGAAGCTACCGAAGCGGCCATCCGCAACCCGCTGCTGGAAGACGTGAACCTGCAAGGTGCGCGCGGCATCCTGGTGAATATCACCGCAGGTCCTGACCTGTCCCTGGGTGAGTACTCCGACGTGGGTAGCATCATCGAAGCCTTCGCGTCCGAGCACGCCATGGTCAAGGTCGGCACCGTTATCGACCCGGACATGCGCGACGAACTGCACGTGACCGTGGTTGCGACCGGCCTGGGTGCAAAAATCGAGAAGCCTGTAAAGGTCATCGACAATACCGTCCATACCAGCCACGCCAGCCAGCAAGCGGCCGCTCCAGCGCCTTCGCGCCAGGAACTGCCGTCGGTGAACTACCGTGACCTGGACCGTCCGACCGTGATGCGCAACCAGGCTCAGGCCGGTGCTGCGGCGTCCCGTAGCCCGAATCCGCAAGACGATCTGGACTACCTGGACATCCCGGCATTCCTGCGTCGTCAGGCCGATTAATGGAATGTATCAGGGCTATGAAGGTGATTGGTGTTCAGCAAAGGTCTGGTCTGCTATTATCGCCAGCCTTTGTTGATACCAGTTCGCAATTTGCGCTGAAGCGGTCCAAGCCATGATTAAACAACGCACCCTGAAGAATATTATTCGTGCCACAGGTGTAGGTCTGCACTCCGGGGAAAAGGTATACCTGACCCTCAAGCCTGCACCTGTCGACACCGGCATCGTGTTTGTGCGTGCCGACCTGGACCCTGTGGTGCAGATACCTGCTCGCGCGGAAAACGTTGGCGAAACCACTATGTCGACCACATTGGTCAACGGTGACGTCAAAGTGGACACGGTGGAGCACTTGCTCTCGGCCATGGCCGGTTTGGGCATCGATAACGCCTACGTCGAGCTCTCCGCGTCCGAAGTCCCGATCATGGATGGCAGCGCTGGACCCTTCGTATTCCTGATTCAATCTGCCGGCCTGGAAGAACAGGACGCAGCCAAGAAGTTCATTCGCATTCTGCGGGAAGTGACAGTAGAAGACGGCGACAAGCGCGCCACCTTCGTCCCGTTCGAAGGCTTTAAAGTGAGCTTTGAGATCGATTTCGATCACCCGGTATTCCGTGACCGCATCCAAAGTGCAAGCGTGGATTTTTCCAGCACTTCGTTCGTAAAAGAAGTCAGCCGCGCCCGTACCTTTGGTTTCATGAGTGACATCGAGTACCTGCGCAAGCACAACCTCGCACTCGGCGGCAGCGTTGAAAACGCCATTGTGGTCGACGCGGATGGTGTACTGAACGAAGACGGCCTTCGCTATGAAGACGAATTCGTGAAGCACAAGATCCTCGATGCAATCGGTGACCTCTACCTGCTGGGCAATAGCCTGATAGGCGAGTTCAAAGGCTTCAAGTCGGGCCACGCCCTTAACAACCAGCTGCTGCGCAAGTTGATTGAGCAGACAGACGCTTGGGAAGTCGTGACCTTCGAAGATGCCAGCACCGCACCGATCTCTTACATGCGTCCCGTTGCGGCGGTGTAAGTAACAACTCTCTTCTTTAGTTTTAAAGGCTGCCTTCGGGTGGCCTTTTTTTATGTCCCGGCGTTGATCGTCCGATTGCGGCCACTGTGCTTGGCCTCATACAACGCCTGGTCGGCCCTGAGTAGCAAGTCCTCTAGGGACAGGCCGCTGCGCTTTTCCCAGGTACTCATGCCGATGCTCACGGTAATCGGCTGCTCGTCCCATGCCGGCCGTGGCAGGTGCTCAACACCATTGCGGATATGCTCGGCGATCACCCAAGCGCCCTTGGCGTCGGTATCGGGCAGCACCACCGCGAATTCTTCACCGCCGTAACGTGCCGCCAGGTCGGCCGGGCGGCGGATACTGCTGTCGATCACCTGTGCCACCGTGCGCAGCGCATCGTCGCCGCCCTGGTGGCCGTGGCGGTCGTTGAAGGCCTTGAAGTGGTCCACGTCGATCATCAGCACCGTCAACGGCTCGGTTGAACGTTGCGCGCGATCCCATTCCAGACGCAGGCGTTCGTCGAGAGTGCGGCGGTTGGCCAGGCCAGTGAGGGCATCGGTACCTGCCAGTTCTGACAGCACCTGCTCGGCCCGGTGGCGCCGTCGCAGCTCCATGCACAGGGCCCAGGTCAGCCACAACAGGCCAATGCACAGCACCCCGGTCGCGAGGCTGACCAGCCACGCCGCCCTTCGCCATGGCGCGAACACTTCATCGCTGGCCAACGCCACCGCGACAATCAGCGGTAATTCGCCCACGTTCGAGAAACTGTAGAGCCGAGGCTGCTGGTCGAGGCTGGAGACGCTGTGGAAAGTGCCGTCTCGCTCGCGCAGCATGCGCGCCACATTGGGCCGCTGGCTCAGGTCCTTGTTGATGATATCCACTTCCAGCAACGGCTCTTGCGCCAGCAGGATGCCCTGGTGGTTGAGCAGGTTGATGGTGCTGTCGCTGCCGATATTCAGGCTGCTGAACAGTTGGTGGAAGTACGACAGACGCATGGAGGCGACAGCCACACCCAGGAAGCGCCCGTCCGACGACGAAACGCGGCGGCTAAATGCAATGCGCCACGGGTCATCGCATTCGCAGCGGGCCCTGAACGGGCGACTGATATACAGCCCGATGTCGGGATTGGCGCGATGAACCTGGAAATAGTCGCGGTCGGCGAAGTTGCCGGCCTTGGGCGTGAGCAGGGACGAGTCGGCAATCACCTCGCCGCTCGGGCCCAGCAACAGGATGTCGCCCTTGTACGGCGCTGTGGCGGAGCGGTCGAACAGCACCAGGTGCCGAATGCTCGCGGACACGCCCTGCAGGTCAGTGCGCTCGGTCGCGGCGATCAGGCCTTTGAGGGCCATGTCATAGAGCTCGACGTTGCGTAGCACATCGGCATCAATCAACTGGGTAATGGTAGTGGCGGTGCGCTTGGCGGTCTGCAAGGTGTTGGCGTGTTCGCGATTCAACAGTGCGGTGACGATTCCCACGATCAGCAACACCGTGAGGGTGCTGCTCAGGATCAGCAGGCGTTCCGGGCGGCGGGTAGGGCGGGCAAGGCTTGAACTCATCGGGCGTACTTCTGCTCTGAGGATGCCTTTAGCGTAGTAGCTACTCTGGAAATGGCGCAGAAGCAAAATGTGGGAGGGGGCTTGCTCCCGATGGCGGCGAATCAGTCAAAGTATTATTGACTGACACTCCGCCATCGGGAGCAAGCCCCCTCCCACATTGGGCCTTCATTGTTATTCAGATTGGGGTTAGAACACGTTGATTGGGTAGTCGACGATCACGCGGTACTCATCCACATCCCGATCCACCGCCGCGTAGCCATTGCCGCCACGGTTGGTCGCCCATTGCAGGCGTACCGCCAGGTTCTTGGCCTTGCCGCCCTGCACCACGTATTTCAGGTCGATATCGCGCTCCCAGTGCCTGGCGTTCTTGCCGTCGGCGCTGTACCAGCTGCTGTAGCCCCGGCTGTTCGGGTCTACCGTGGTCAGGTCGGTCTTGCCGCTGATATACGACACGGCGGATGTCAGGCCGGGCAGGCCGAGACCGGCGAAGTCGTAGGCGTACTTGAGCTTCCACGAACGCTCGTTGGGGCCGTTGAAGTCCGAGTATTGCTGGGAGTTGTCCAGGTACACGCTGTCACCCTGGGTAATGTAGTCGAACGGCGTGTTGCCGTTGACCCGCTGGTAGGCGGCGGTAACGCTGTGGTTGCCCACGCCCAGGGTCATATGCAGGCTGTAGGTGTTGTTGTCGATAGCACCCAGCAGTGCCTGGCCGGTGTCCTGGGTGTGGTAGTAATGCAGGCCGGGGGTCAGGCTGACCAGGTCGTTCAGTGCATAGGTGTACTCGAGGTCGTAGTAGTACTGGTGCCACACGTCCTTGAGTTCAGCGGCGTACAGGTTGCTGGTCAACCCGGGGATGCCGTTGAACGCTACACCAGCCCAGTTCAGGTGCTGGGCGTCGGCGTTGGCCGGCAATGCGCCGTAGCTGGTGCCGATGCGCCGTTGGCCGCTCTGGTTGTAGAGCTTGGTGAAGCTGGCCTGGCCGCCTTCGAACATCCAGCCGTCGAGGCTGTGGTTGGCCAGGCTCACGCCGCGAAACGTCTGCGGCAGCATGCGGGTCATGCCGCCGGCGATCACCGGGTTGTTGAGGAACAGGTCGCCGGCCTTCAGCTCGGTATCGAACGCGCGCAGTTTCAAGGTGCCGCCAGCGGTGGAGAACGTGCCGGGCGCCTTGCCGTTGCCGCTGCCGTACGGAAGGATGCTGGAACCGTCGGTGCCACCGCCGCCGTCGAGCTTGAGACCGAGCATGGCGTTTAGGTCCAGGCCGAAGCCTACGGTGCCTTGGGTGTAGCCGGAGGTGAAGGTACCGATAAAGCCCTGGCCCCATTCCTTGCTGTCATCGGTATGTAGGTCGCGACGGTCGCGATTCATGTAGTAGTTGCGGGTGTCGATCGTGAGGTGCGAACCCTCGACGAAACCCTCGGTGGGCGTGGCGTCTGCCCCGTGGGCAAGGGGAGTGATCGTTGCTGCGATGGCGAGGAATAACGGGGTGAGTGTCAGCGAGTTCTTCACCGGTGGAGCTCCTTTGATCAATCATGAACGGCCAGTGTCGTGGGGTGTGCCTGGCCTTTTTTACGGCAAAAAAAAGCCGCTGAAGTCAGCGGCTTTAAGACAGATTCCCAGTGTAGAGCCCTGGAAATAAGTCGAGGGAAATTCGGGTGAGGGTTCGGCTGTCTTTACCGTCGCGCTCATCGATGCGTCAAAGTAACGCAGGCGAGCGGTGCGATACAGAGTGTAACAAGATAATGACTGTTGCCCAAATCGTAACAGTTGGCTTGAGGCTGTGCACAGTCAAGGGTGGGAGGGGCGTGTCAGACGGGCAGGGTGATGCCGAAGGTATTGCCGCCGCCTTCGCTGCGCACGAACACATCCCCTCCATGCATCAACGCAATCGCCTTGACGATAGCCAGCCCCAACCCGTGATTGGCCCCGCTGTTGCTGCGCGACGCATCCACCCGATAGAAACGTTCGAACAGTCGAGGCAGGTGCTCGCTGGCAATCACCTCGCCTGGGTTGGTCACGCCGATCGTTACCTGATGCTCCAGCACATCGATGTTCACGTCGATGACCTGCCCAGGCGCGGTGTGCTGCACCGCATTGCTCAACAGGTTGATCAGTGCGCGGCGCAGGTGGGCTTTTTCGATATGCACTTGGGCGTCGCCCTGTACCCGCACCTGAACCTGGGCATCTTCGAAGATAAAATCCAGGTAGTCGAGGGTGGTGGCGACTTCATCGGCCAGGGAGCTTTCAATCAGCTTGGTGGCCTTGCTGCCCTGGTCGGCACTGGCGAGGAACAGCATGTCGTTGATAATCGAGCGCAGCCGTTCCAACTCTTCCAGGTTCGATTGCAGCACCTCGAAATAATGCTCGGCCGAACGCCCGCGCGTCAGCGCGACCTGGGTCTGGCCGATCAGGTTGGTCAGCGGCGAGCGCAGTTCATGGGCCACGTCGGCATTGAAGGATTCGAGGCGCGAGTAGGCGAGTTCGACGCGGTCGAGAGTGGCGTTGAACGAGTTGACGAACTGGCTCAGTTCCGGCGGCAGCGGTGACAGTTGCAGGCGCCCGGAGAGTTTGGGCGGCGCGAGTTTCTGTGCTTCGTCCGAGAGTTTTTCCAGTGGCTTGAGGCCGATGCGCGACACCCAGAAGCCCAGCAACGAAGCCATCACCACGCCGACCAGCGCCAGGCTGATCAGCGCTACCAGCAGATGATGCTGGGTGGCGCGGAAATTCTCTGTGTCGATGGCGATCATGAAGCGCAGCGGTGGGCGTTGATCCTTGGCGGCAAACTGGCTCACCAGCACCTTGAACGGGTAATCGTGGCCGGGCAGGTGCAGGTCGCGTTTACCGGTCGGGCCCTGGGCAAAGGCGCGAATCTGCGCATCCGGTTCACCGTATTCGTAACTTGGGTCGCTGCTGACCACCCAGAAGCGAATGCGCTTGTCTTCCTCCCCCAGCAGCTTGAGCTTGGCCTTGATCTTGACCCAATGCTCGGGCGTGCCGAAGCGGTTCACCGAGGATTCGAGCACGCTGTAGCGCGCATCCAGCTCGGCCCCCGGCAACAGCCCCAGGCCGCGATCCACTTGCTGGTACAGCGCGCCGCCGATCAGCACGAAGATCAGCAGCGCCACCAGGGTGAACATCCCGCTCAGGCGCAGGGCGATGGAGTTAGTCGGCACTGCGGTTCTCCAGCACGTAGCCCATGCCACGAATGGTGTGCAGCAGCTTGTGCTCGAACGGCCCATCGAGTTTGGCGCGCAGGCGCTTGATCGCCACTTCGACCACGTTGGCGTCGCTGTCGAAATTGATGTCCCAGACCATCTCGGCAATCGCCGTCTTGGACAGGATTTCGCCCTGGCGCCGCGCCAATACGCTGAGCAACGAGAACTCCTTGGCGGTCAGGTCCAGGCGCACACCGTTGCGACTGGCCTTGCGGCTGATCAGGTCGATCCACAGGTCGGCAACCGTCACCTGCACCGGCTCATGGCCGCCACTACGGCGGGTCAACGCCTGCAGGCGCGCCACCAGTTCCAGGAAGGAAAACGGCTTGCCCAGGTAGTCGTCGGCGCCTTCGCGCAGGCCACGGATGCGGTCTTCCACGCGCTCGCGGGCGGTGAGCATGATCACCGGTGTCTGTTTGCGTGCGCGTAAAGCACGCAATACGCCAAACCCGTCGAGCGCCGGCAGCATCACGTCGAGCACGATCACCGCGTAGTCGTTCTCCAGCGCCAGGTGCAACCCCTCGACGCCTTCGCGCGCCACATCGACGGTGTAACCTTGCTCCGTCAGGCCGCGGTGCAGGTAGTCCGCGGTTTTTTCTTCATCTTCAATAATCAGGACGCGCATCAGCCTTTTGTTCCAGGGCGGGGCCTTGGCCTCAGTGTGTGGTCGCCAGCTCGATCGCTGGTTTGGGCCTGTGGAAAAGTCGTTCAAGGTACAAGTATATGACCGGCGTGGTGAACAGCGTCAGCGCCTGGCTCACCAGCAAGCCGCCGACCACGGCGATGCCCAATGGCTGGCGCAATTCCGCGCCAGGGCCTGAGCCGAGCATCAACGGCACCGCGCCAAGCAGGGCGGCGAGAGTGGTCATGATGATCGGCCGGAACCGCGTGACGCAGGCTTCGTAGATCGCGTCCTCAGGCGCCAGGCCGCGTACGCGCTGGGCCTCCAGGGCGAAGTCGATCATCAGGATGCCATTTTTCTTGACGATGCCGATCAGCAGCACCAGGCCGATCAAGGCCATGATCGAAAAGTCCTGGCCCAGCAGCCACAGCATGATCAACGCGCCCAGGCCCGCCGAGGGCAAGGTAGAAATGATCGTCAGCGGGTGCACGAAACTCTCGTACAACACGCCCAGGATAATGTAGACCGCGACCAGTGCCGCGAGGATCAGCCACGGCTGGCTGGCCAGCGAGCTCTGGAAGGCCTGGGCCGCGCCCTGGAAATTACCGATGATCGTACTGGGCATGCCGATGTCGTTCTTGGCCTGGTTGAGCATGATCACCGCATCGCCCAGCGCCACGCCGGGAGCCAGGTTGAACGACAGGTTGGCGGCCGGGAACATGCCGTCGTGGCTGATGGACAACGGCCCCACGCTCGGTGGGTCGACCCTGGCCAGCGCCGACAGTGGCACCATCTCGTTGGTCAGCGGCGAGCGCAGGTAAAAATAGTTCAGGCTCTCGGCCTTGCCGCGCTGTTGGCGGTCCAGTTCCAGCACCACCTGGTACTGGTTGATCTCGGTCTGGTATTCGTTGATCTGGCGCTGGCCGAACGCGTCGTACAGCGCCTGGTCGACGTCGGTGGCGGTCAGGCCGAAACGCGCCGCGGCCTGGCGGTCGATGGTGATGTGGGTGATGCTGCCGCCCAATTGCAGGTCGTTGGACAGGTCCCGAAAGGCCGGGTTGCTGCGCAGTTTTTCGGTGAGGCGCTGGGTCCAGGTGTTCAGGGTCGGGCCGTCGTTGCTCTTGAGTACGTATTGGTACTGGGCGCGGCTGGGGCCGGAGCTCAAGTTGATATCCTGGCCGGCGCGCAAGTACAGGACGATGCCCGGCACCTTCGCCAGTTGCGGGCGGATGCGGTCGATGAACTGGCTGGCCGACACATCGCGATCACCCCGGTCTTTCAAGGCGATCCAGAAGCGCCCGTTGGCGATGGTCTGGTTGCTGCCGGTCACACCCACCGAGTGGGAAAAGGCTTGCACCGCCGGGTCGGCCTTGACGATGTCGGCCAGTGCCTTGTGCTTGGCGACCATGTCCGGGTACGACACATCGGCTGCCGCCTCGCTGGTGCCCAGCACGAAACCGGTGTCTTGCACCGGGAAGAAGCCCTTGGGGATAAACACATAGCCGACCACGGCCAGGGCCAGGGTCACCACGAAGATCGCCGCCATGCTGCGTTGATGGGCCAGGGCACGCCGCAGGTTGCGCGCATAGCCGGCCAGCAGGCGCTCGCTGAAGGTGGGTTTGGCATGGGCGTGATGGGTTGGCGCACGCATGAACAGTGCGGCGAGGGTGGGCGCCAGGGTCAGCGAAACCACCACCGAAATGAGGATGGTCGAGGTGGCCGTCAGCGCAAATTCCTTGAACAGCCGCCCGACCACGCCGCCCATGAACAGCAGTGGAATAAACGCCGCCACCAGCGAGAAGCTGATGGACACCACGGTAAAGCCGATTTCGCCGGAGCCTTTGATCGCGGCTTCGCGCTTGCCCAGGCCGGCCTCCAGATGACGGTGGATGTTTTCCACCACCACGATCGCATCGTCCACCACAAAGCCCACGGCAATCACGATGGCGACCAGGGTCAGGTTGTTCAAGCTGAAGCCCATCACATACATCAGCGCGAAACTGGCCACCAGCGATACACCGAGCACTGCAGACACAATCAACGTCGCCGACAGCTGGCGCAGGAACAGCGCCATCACCGCCACCACCAGCAGGATCGCGATCAACAGGGTCATTTCCACTTCATGCAACGAGGCGCGGATAGTTTTGGTGCGGTCGGTCAGTACGCTGACCTGCACCGAGGCCGGCAGCATGGCTTCCAGGCGTGGCAGTGCTTGCTGGATGCGGTCGACCGTGTCGACGATATTCGCCCCCGGCTGGCGCGAAATCACCAGGTTGACCCCCGGTGTATCGCCGGACCAGGCCTGCACGTAGGCGTTTTCCGAACCGTTGACGACTTTGGCGATATCCCGCAGTTGCACGGGTGCGCCGTTCTTGTAGGACACGATCAACTGACCGTAATCGTCGGGGTGAAACAGTTGATCGTTGGTCGACAGGGTCGACACGCTGTTGGCCCCGTAAATCGCGCCTTTGGCCAGGTTCAGGCTCGATTGCTGGATGGCCAGGCGGATGTCCGCGAGCGTCAAGCCGACTGCCGCGAGCTTGTCGGGCGAGGCCTGCACACGAATCGCCGGGCGCTGCTGGCCAGTGATGTTGATCTGGCCGACACCGTCGATCTGGCTGATCTGACGCGCCAGCAGGGTTTCCACGTAGTCGCTCAGTTCGGTGCTCGGCATGCTCGCGGAGCTGACGCTGAGGATCAGTACCGGGCTGTCGGCCGGGTTGACCTTCTTCCAGGTCGGCAGGCTCGGCATATCGCTGGGCAGCTTGCCGGAGGCGGTATTGATCGCGGCCTGCACTTCCTGGGCGGCGGTGTCGATGCTTTTGTCCAGAGTGAATTGCAGGGTCAAGAGGCTTGAGCCCAAGGCGCTGCTGGAGGTCATCTGGGTCATGCCGGGGATGGCGCTGAATTGCACCTCGAGCGGCGTCGCCACCGATGAGGCCATGGTGTCCGGGCTGGCGCCGGGCAATTGCGCAGTGACCTGGATCGTCGGAAATTCCGCTTCCGGCAGTGGCGCAACGGCCAGCCGGGGGAAGGCAATGATCCCCAGCAGCACCAAGGCAAATGTCAGCAGCAGGGTGGCGACCGGGTGATCGACGCACCAGGCCGAAGGCGAGCGGCTGCCGCTCATGGCTGCACCTTGGCGTCGACGGTCTGGATCACCTGCGGCGGCTCCTTGAGCACTTGCACCTGGGCGCCCGCCTTGAGCCGCGACTGGCCATCGCTGACCAGCACGTCCCCGGCCTGCACGCCCTTGATGATGTTCAGCTCGCTGTTCTGGTAGGTGACTTGCACGGGCACCACCTCCACCTGCTCACCGTTGAGCCGGTACACGAAATGTGAGTCCAGGCCACGCTGCACCACCGTCGGCGGCACTACCAGGGCGTTCCTGTCGACGGCGGTCTGGATCTTGATGGTCACCAGTTGCCCCGGCCACAGCTTCTGTGTGCCATTCGGGAACTCGGCCTTGGCGCGCAGGGTGCCGGTGGTGGAACTGATCTGGTTGTCAATCAGGCTCAAGTGGCCTTCCCCCAGCAGGTCGCCGGTGTGGCCGTCGGTATCGGCCCCCAGGTAGGCATCGACGCTGGCTTTTTGCGGGGCGGCGATCAGGCCTTGCAAGGTCGGCAACATCTGCTGCGGCAGGGAAAACTCAACCGCGATCGGGTCGATCTGGGTGACCGAGAACAAGCCTTGGGTATCGCTCATGCGCAGGAAGTTGCCTTCATCCACCGTGCGAATACCAACCCGACCACTGACGGGGGAACGAATCTGGGTGTAGGAAAGTTGTACTTGAGCCGAATCAATCGCCGCCTGGTTGCCCTGCACGGTGGCCTTGAGCTGGTTCACCAGGGCTTGTTGCTGGTCGTAGGTCTGCTTCGATACGCCGTCGTCGATACTCAGTTCCTTGTAGCGCTTGAGGTTGACCTGCGCCACTTGCAGCTGCGCCTGGCTTTCCCCCAGCTGGGCCTTGGCCTGGTCGAGGCTGGCGCGGATCGAGCGGTCATCGATGGTCGCCAGCAGGTCGCCGGCCTTTACCTGTTGGCCTTCCTTGACCAGCAACCGGGTGAGGATGCCGTCGATCTGCGGGCGGATCACCACGCTGTGCAACGACAACACGGTGCCAATGCCGCTGACGAACCGCGGGACATCCTCTTGCGCCACGCTTACCACGCGCACGGGAATGGCGCTGGGTGCCGCCAGCCGGGCCTTGGCGGGCCGAGTCAAGGTCCAGGCTGCCAGCGCCAGGACCAGAAGGGCGCCCACCAGCAGGGCCGTGTTTCGTTTTGTGGGCATAGAGGTGGCGCCAGGCAAAGGATTGGAAACGTGGAATGACCGTTATAGCCTTTTGATCGGGTCAGCAGAGTGACGGCTATCTGACAGCGCTGTCAGTTAAGCGGCGACCATTCGTACGACGACGCTTAAAGATCCGGGGCGCGCAGGTATACTGCGCGCCACTGTGGCCCGCTTGCCGGGCCCGCTTCATCTTTTGCGCACCTCGGAGCACCCCATGACTTCCCCGATCCAACCCGCCGTTGAAGCGGTCGACCTCGTCGATTCGGTCGATGCCGACGGCGTTGAAAAAGCCGAAATCCCGGCGTTCAAGTTCCCTTTCAACCCGGGTGAACTGGCCGGGGCCAAGCAGGCCGCCCAGCCCTGGTACAAAGGTGGCGCGAAGAATGGCCATACCAAAACGCCAGGCATGGCGCCGCCGGGTACGCGTCGTTCGATGGGTAAACGTTGAGAGTAATGCGCATATTCGCCGTATAGGCAGTTGCCTACAACTCGCGTCGATATTTCTTATTGTAGGTCCGCGACCGTTTCTTGAAAGCTTGCGCAGCATCGCCTTGCCCTGATCATTTGTATCGGGACATGGCGACGCAGCTCTCTCCGGAAAAGGACGTTTCCCGTGGCTTTGATACATCTCTGTGTGGCGCTTGCCCTCCTGTTATCGGTGGAGGCCGTGGCCGCCGCCGAGCCGCCGCGACGCGAAATCCGCTTCGCTGTCGCGGCGCATTTTCCCCCCTTTCAAAGCCGTAATCCGCAAGGGCAATTGGTGGGGCTCAATATCGAATTGGGTAACGCCCTGTGCGTGCAGCTCAATGTGCATTGCACCTGGGTCGACCAGATCGTCATGGAAAACTTCCCCGCCCTCGATGCCCGGCAATTTGACGCGATCATGGGGATGGCACCGACCGTGAGTCGACAGCAGAGAGTCAATTTCAGCGATGACCTCTACCCGATCACCACCTGGCTGGTGGCCCGCAGAAACTCTGGCCTGAGCCCACACAAGCGGTTACTCAAGGGCAAGCGGGTCGGAGTGTTGGTCAGGAGCAATCGCGAAGCCTTTGCCCGGTCGCAGTGGGCGCCGGCCGGTGTGATCATCGAGAGCTATTGGCTCAATGACCAACTGGTGCGCGGCCTGGTTGCAGGCGAGATCGATGCGACGCTGCAGGGGGCGGTGGAAATCCGAGAGGCCTTGCTCGATACGCCTGAAGGCATGGATTTCGATTTCATGGGCCCGCCGGTATCGTCTGACCTGTTGGGCAACAGTGTCGCGATTGCACTGCGCAAAACCGATACCGTGTTGCGTACCGAACTCAACCATGCCCTTGAGCAACTCAAGCAGAACGGCGAGTACCAGCGCATCCTCCAGCCCTACCGCCTCGACACCGCGCCCGTTAACCCGTCGAGCCTCAAGCCGCCCGCAACGGGATAAACGCGTAATTGGCCGGCACTTCGGTAGCAATCTGCGCGCCGGCATCCAGCAGTTGTTCGGCAATATCCATCCCGGAGACGTGAAACACCCACTCGTTGGCCGTGATCGGCTGGTCAGTTGCCAACGCAATGGCTTGGGCAAACGCATTCATATCCGGCAAATACGCCGTGAACCCGTCGCCCTTGAGTGCGGTGGTACGAATCCCCAGCAAGGCACACACGGCCTCCTTGGTTTGCACATCGTCACGGTCGGCCTGGCGTGAACGGCGGATCAGTTCAGCCAGTTCAGCATCCATCAATTCCCCGCCCACGATCAACGCCGGCCCCTGTTCCCAGGATTCCGGCGGGCAATCCTTGGCGCTCGGGTTCAGCGGGATGTGCGGATTGATCTCCATCGGATAGATCCGGCACACCAGCGGACGTCGTTCATAGATGCCGCAGCGATTGTCTTCGTCAAGATTCCGACAGCGCCCGGCGTTGTAGGCCGCAAAGGTGATCGCCACGAATGCCTGGGTATTGCCGCTGGGCACCACCACTGAACGGCGTTCGGCATGTTCACGCTGCTGCTGGGGCAAACCCAGGCCGCTGGCGAGAAAACCTTCTACCAGAACAATGACATTGCCGCCGTCCGCCGCCCACTGCCGGGCTTCGTCGAGGGTCAGGGGTACGTGGTGATCGGAGCAGCATTTGCCGCAACCTACGCAGGAAAAGTGAGTGTTCATGGCGGATCTTTCACCGGGCAAGGTCAGAGGGCAAGCATGGGCGGTGACGGGTTTTTACCTCTATCCACCGCTTGGGCTCTCTGGAAGCAAGTTATGCGCCAGTGCACCTCAGTCCTCAGGAACCACGTCGCGCAGGACGAACCGCATGCCTGCACTTTCATACAGCTGCCGCGCGCGCAGATTGCTCTCCAGCACCTTGAGGTCCACATAGGGTTCGCCACGCTGCTTGAAAACGTGGAAGGCATGCAGCAGCAAAGCTCGGCCAAGCCCCTGGCCCTGGGCGCAGGGGTGTATCGAGAGGTTCTTGATAAAGGCACTGGTCCAGCATTGCGCCACGCCGAGAATGCCCTCGGCGTTACTGGCTACCAGGCACAACGAGGGGTCGAACTCGGCATCGGCAACGAATTGCTGGCGCCATTGCTCAAGGCCCGCGACACGGCCACCGCCCTGGTCCTGGGTCATGCGCAATACCGCGTGAATCGCCGGGGCCAGTTCATCGCGATAGTGATCCAGCTGGGTAGTGGCCGGCCACTGCGGCGCC
Organism: Pseudomonas sp. R2-7-07; assembly: GCF_003852355.1. Taxonomy (NCBI): domain Bacteria; kingdom Pseudomonadati; phylum Pseudomonadota; class Gammaproteobacteria; order Pseudomonadales; family Pseudomonadaceae; genus Pseudomonas; species Pseudomonas sp. R2-7-07. Next base: position 1,207,141 of record NZ_CP027759.1, read on the forward strand.
GGCAGGCTGCCGGTCAGGTCGCGTCGCAGCAGTTGGAAATACTCAGCCAAGGCTTACAAACCCTTTTGCGCCACGGTTTGCGCAGCCACCACCAGGCACTTGGTCAGCTCGGGGGAGGAAAACTTGGTCAGCACCGCATCGGCGCCGGCCAGGCGCGCTTTTTCACTGTTCATCGCGCTGTCCAGGGAGGTGTGCAGCAGCACATAGAGCTGCTGGAAGTCCGGGGTTTCGCGCAGGGTGCGGGTGAGGGCATAACCGTCCATCTCGGACATTTCGATGTCCGACACCACCACATTGATTTGCTCGCCCGTGCCTTGCAGCTCCAGCAGCACATCGATGGCCTCCTTGGCGCTGCGCGCGGTGTGACAGGTCAGCCCGAGGTTGCGCAGCGTATGCACCGATTGCTGCAGCGCCACTTGGCTGTCGTCCACCACCAGGATGCGTGCATGGCCGAGGACTTCGGCTTCTTCCATGGTCAGGTCGGTCGGTGCGGCTTCTATCGGCGCCGGGGCGATGCCATGGATGACTTTTTCGATATCCAGCACCTGCACCAGGCCGCCTTCCACCTGGGTCACCCCGGTGATGAATGCGCGATTGCCGCCGGAGCCATAGGGCGGTGGGCGGATATCGGTGGTCAGGCAATGCACGATCTTGCTCACCGCCTGCACATGCAAGCCCTGCTTGGAACGGCTGACATCGGTGACGATCAGGCAGCCGCCGTTCGGGTCCTGCAACGGCATCTCGCCCAGGGCGCGGCTCAAGTCGATCACCGCCAACGAGTTACCGCGCAACGTGGCGATGCCTTTAACGTGGGGGTGCGACTCCGGCAGCTTGGTCAGCGGAGGGCAGGGGATGATTTCGCTGACTTTCAGCAGGTTGATCGCCATCAGCTTGCCGCTGCGCAAGGTAAAGAGCAGAAGCGAAAGTGAGTCTGCGCGGGCTTTGGTGGTGGGCATAAAAACCTTCTGTGGATCAGGGGTGGCGATCTATGGAAGGTTATCGACCCTCTCACGAAAAACTAAAGGTGTGACCTGTGGCGAGGGAGCTTGCTCCCGCTGGGCTGCGAAGCGGCCCCAAAAAGCCTGGGAGCGCTACGCACTCCAGCGCGAGCAAGCTCGCTCGCCACAACAAGCGCGTTCCAACAGGGCGGGGTGTCAGCCTTTCCACACTTGTGGGTTCACCAGGTCCTGCGGGCGTTGGCCGAGCAGGGCGCTGCGCAGGTTGTCGAGCGCGCGGTTGGCCATGGCTTCGCGGGTTTCATGGGTCGCCGAACCGATATGCGGCAGCGTCACCGCGTTGCTCAACTGGAACAGGGGCGACTCGGCCAGCGGTTCCTTTTCATACACATCCAGCCCGGCGCCACGAATGCGCTGGGTCTGCAGGGCCTGGATCAGCGCGGGCTCGTCCACCACCGGGCCACGGGAGATGTTGATCAGGATCGCACTGGACTTCATCAGTGCCAGCTCCCGGCTGCTGATCAGGTGACGGGTCTTGTCGCTTAGCGGCACCACCAGGCAAACGAAATCCGCTTCGGCCAGCAACTGGTCCAGGCTGCGAAACTGTGCGCCCAGCTCTTGTTCCAGTGCGCTCTTGCGGCTGTTGCCGCTGTACAGGATCGGCATATTGAAGCCCAGTCGCCCACGCCGGGCCACGGCCGCGCCGATATTGCCCATGCCGACGATGCCCAGGGTCTTGCCGTGTACATCGCAGCCAAACAACGGGGCGCCAACGCTGGCTTTCCACTGGCCGGCCTTGGTCCAGGCGTCCAGTTCGGCCACGCGGCGTGCGCTGCTCATCAACAGGGCGAAGGCCAGGTCGGCGGTGCTTTCGGTGAGCACGTCGGGGGTATTGGTGAGCATGATCCCGCGCTCGTTGAAGTAGGCGACATCGTAGTTGTCGTAGCCCACCGACACACTGGACACCACCTCCAGCCGACGCGCGCCTTCAAGCTGTTCGCGGCCGAGCTTGCGGCCAACGCCGATCAGACCGTGGGCATGGGGCAGGGCTTCGTTGAATTGGGCGTTGATGTCCCCCTGCTTGGGGTTGGGCGCAATCACCTCGAAATCCTGTTGCAGGCGTTCGATCATTTGCGGGGTGACACGGCTGAAGGCAAGGACAGTCTTTTTCATGGCAGGCGGGCTCATCGACTACGGAAGAATGCCAAGCAACCTAACATATTGTCAGGACCCCGTTGAACCATGTGGGAGGGCAAGCCCCCTCCCACAAGGTTCTTTATTGTCTGCCAGGAATCAGTTGGCCAAACGCGCACCGCTCAAGGTGCCGCTCAACTCGTATGCCACCAATTCCGCTTGATGAGCCGCGAGAATCTCCGGCAGCGAACCGCGCAAGTATTCCACCCAGGTCTTGATCTTCGCATCCAGGTATTGGCGCGACGGGTAGATGGCGTACAGGTTCAGCTCCTGGGAACGGTAGTTGGGCATTACCCGCACCAGCGTGCCGTTACGCAAACCTTCTATCGCGGCATACACCGGCAGCAGGCCGACGCCCATGCCGCTGGTGATCGCGGTTTTCATCGCGTCGGCCGAGTTGACCAAAAACGGCGAGCTGTTCACCGCAACGCTTTCCTGGCCTTCGGGCCCGTTGAAGGTCCATTTATCCAGCTGGATTACCGGGCTGACCAGACGCAGGCAGGCGTGATTGAGCAAATCCTGGGGCCGTTGTGCGCAGCCCTTGGCCTTGACGTACTCCGGCGAGGCGCAGGCGATGCTGTAGGTGATGCCCAGGCGTTGCGAGACGAAACCGGAATCGGGCAGTTCGCTGGCCAGCACGATGGACACGTCATAGCCCTCATCGAGCAGGTCCGGCACGCGGTTGGCGAGCGTCAGGTCGAAGGTCACGTCGGGGTGGGTGCGGCGGTAGCGGGCAATCGCGTCGATCACGAAGTGCTGGCCGATACCGGTCATGGTGTGCACTTTCAATTGCCCGGCGGGACGCGCATGGGCGTCGCTGGCTTCCGCCTCGGCTTCCTCGACGTAGGCGAGGATCTGCTCGCAGCGCAGCAAATAGCGCTTACCGGCCTCGGTCAGCGCGATGCGGCGAGTGGTGCGGTTGAGCAAGCGGGTTTGCAGGTGGGCCTCAAGGTTTGAGACCGCGCGCGAGACGTTGGCGGTGGTGGTGTCCAGCTGCGCGGCGGCGGCGGTGAAGCTGCCGGCCTCTGCAACGCAACTGAACGCGCGCATGTTTTGCAAAGTGTCCATGGGGTGTTCTCAAGGGAGATGGCAAATTGTGACAGAAAGTTGCGCCGTCCAGTGATCCCTACCAACGGATTATCGCCTTAACGGTAACAAAGATTCACAGGAATGACAGCTTATCGGCGCTCATCGCGGGCCCTAGAATTGCGCCACCTCTCCCCGTAACACCCTCTCAGGAATTCGTCAGCGTGCCGCGTTGCATCAGCAGAGAGCTGAAGACTCTCAGTGTTTGGGCCTTTACGCTCGCCATCAGCGGCTGTATCGGAACCGCAGGAATCGGCCCCCAGAGCAAATCCTTGAATGCAAACGAGCTGGCCACGGACGAAGCGATCCAGAACACCGCCAGCGACGCCCACTGGCCCACCGCCCGATGGTGGCAGGCCTACGGCGATCCGCAACTGAACCGCTGGGTCGAACTTGCCACGCAAAACAATCCGAGCATGGCCATGGCCGCCGCACGGGTGCGTGAAGCGCGCGCCATGGCCGGGTTGGCGGAGTCTGCCGAGTCCGTGCAGATCGACAGCGACACCACCCTCAAACGCCACAACTGGCCGAAGGACCAGTTCTACGGCCCCGGCGAATTGAGCGGTGCGAACACCTGGGATAACAATTCATCCCTGGGCTTGAGTTACGCACTCGACCTGTGGGGCCGCGAAAGCAACGCCACCGAGCGTGCCGTCGACCTGGCTCATATGAACGTCGCCCAAGCGCGCCAGGCCCAGCTCGAGCTGCAGAACAACGTGGTGCGTGCCTATATTCAGTTGTCGCTGCATTACGCCGATCGTGACATCGTCGCCGCCACCTTGGCCCAGCAACAGCAGATGCTGGAGCTGGCCAACAAACGCCTGGACGCCGGGATCGGCACGCACTTCGACGTCAGCCAGGCCGAGACCCCGCTGCCGGAAACCCACCGTCAGTTGGACGCGCTCGATGAGGAAATCGCCCTGAGCCGCAACCAGCTGGCGGCGCTGGCCGGCAAAGGTCCGGGGGAGGGCGCCCGGTTGCGGCGCCCCAGCCTGTCGCTGGCCGCTGCGTTGAAACTACCTTCGAATTTGCCTGCGCAATTGCTCGGCCAGCGACCGGATGTGGTCGCCAGTCGCTGGCAGGTGGCGGCGCAGGCGCGTGGCATCGATGTCGCCCATGCAGGTTTCTACCCCAACGTCGATCTGGTCGGCAGCCTCGGTTTCATGGCCACCGGTGGCGGCATGCTGGAGTTCCTTGCGGGCAGCAAATTCAATTACAACGTCGGCCCGGCCATTACCCTGCCGATCTTCGACGGTGGGCGCCTGCGTGCGCAGCTGGGGCAAGCCAGCGCCGGTTATGACATCGCCGTGGCGCATTACAACCAGACCCTGGTCAATGCGCTCAAGGGCATCAGTGACCAACTGATCCGTCGCGAGTCCATGGACAAGCAGGCCGCGTTTGCCGCGCAATCGGTGGCGTCGGCGCAGAAAACCTACGACATCGCGATCATCGCCTATCAACGCGGCCTCACCGACTACCTCAATGTGCTGAATGCCCAGACCCTGCTGTTTCGCCAGCAGCAGATAGCGCAACACGTACAGGCCGCACGCCTGAGTGCTCACGCCGAACTGGTGACTGCCTTGGGCGGTGGCCTCGGTGCCGACGACGATGTACCGCGCAACGACAAGACCCTCCCCGGCAAGCCCCCCGCGGCGCTGGCCGTGTTCGATCACTGAGTAGATGGCCATGATTCCCTTGCCTGCACCCCTGCGCTGGCTGCACGCCCTTGAGTGGCGCCGTGGTTTTTTCGACTGGGCGCGCAGCGATGGCGTGACCTGGGTGTATATCTTCAAGGTGCTGCTCGCTGCGTTCCTCACGCTGTGGCTGGCGATGCGCCTGGAACTGCCGCAGCCGCGCACCGCGATGATCACGGTGTTTATCGTGATGCAACCGCAGAGCGGCCAGGTATTCGCCAAGAGTTTTTACCGCTTTCTCGGCACCTTGGCCGGGTCGGCGGTGATGGTGTTGCTGATCGCGTTGTTTGCGCAGAACACCGAACTGTTCCTCGGCGCCCTGGCCATCTGGGTGGGTATCTGCACCGCCGGTGCGACGCGTAACCGTAACTTTCGCGCCTACGGGTTTGTGCTCGCCGGCTACACGGCGGCGATGGTCGGCTTGCCGGCGCTGGCCCACCCGGACGGCGCCTTTATGGCGGCGGTGTGGCGCGTGCTGGAGATTTCCCTGGGGATTCTCTGCTCGACGCTGGTCAGCGCCGCGATACTGCCGCAGACCTCCAGCGCCGCGATGCGCAATGCGCTGTATCAACGCTTTGGGGTGTTCGCGCTGTTCGTCACCGACGGTCTGCGCGGTCGCAGTCAGCGTGAAGGCTTTGAAAGCACCAACGTGCGCTTTATCGCCGAGGCAGTGGGCTTGGAAGGTTTGCGCAGCGTCACCGTGTTCGAAGACCCGCACATGCGCCGGCGCAACGGCCGGCTCAATCGTCTCAACAGCGAGTTCATGAGCATCACCACGCGCTTCAACGCCTTGCACCAGTTGCTGGCGCGGTTGCGCGCCGACGCAGCCGATCATGTGGTGGCGGCGATCAAGCCCGGCCTGCAGGACCTGGCCGAAGTGCTCGACGGGTTTTCCGGCCAGGCGCTGACCAGCCCCGACGCGGCACGGTTGGTCAACTTGCTCGGTGCCTATAAGGACAGCTTGCCTGCCAAGGTGCGCAGCCTGCGCGCCGGCTTCCAGCAAAGTGCCCCCACCGAAGCCGAACAACTGGATTTTCATACCGCCTACGAGCTGCTGTACCGCTTCGTCGACGACCTGCACAGCTATGCGCAAACCCATGCGTCCCTGGCCGATCACCGCCACGCGCGGGAAGACTGGGACCAGGCCTATACGCCGAAAACCAACTGGCTGGCCTGCGCCGCCGCCGGGATACGCGCCTCGTTCATCCTGGTCGTCCTCGGCAGTTATTGGGTAGCCACGGCCTGGCCCAGCGGCGCCACCATGACCTTGATCGCGGCCGCCACCGTCGGCCTGTCCGCCGCCACGCCCAATCCCAAGCGCATGGCCTTCCAGATGGCCTGCGGCACCATGATTGGTGCGCTGGTGGGCTTCGTCGAAATGTTCTTCGTGTTTCCCTTGATCGATGGCTTCGCGCTGCTGTGCGTGATGCTGGCGCCGGTGATCATTTTCGGCGCCTTTCTCGCCTCACGCCCGCAGTACGCCGGGGTCGGCGTGGGCCTGCTGATCTTCTTCAGCACCGGCTCGGTGCCGGATAACCTGACGCTCTACAACCCTTACAGCTTTATCAACGACTACATCGCCATGGTCATCGGCATGCTGGTGTGCGCGGCGGCCGGGGCAATCATCCTGCCGCCCAATAGCCGCTGGCTGTGGCGTCGCCTCGAGCAAGACCTGCGCGAGCAAGTGGTGTACGCGATCAGCGGCAAGCTCAAGGGCCTGGCGTCGAGTTTCGAAAGCCGCACCCGTGACCTGCTGCACCAGGCCTATGGCCTCGCCGCCGGCCAGCCGCAGGTGCAACGCGAGCTGCTGCGCTGGATGTTCGTGGTGCTGGAGGTCGGCCACGCGATCATCGAATTGCGCAAGGAACAGGCGATCCTGCCGGTGCACCCGGCGTACGCCGAATCCCAGCCCTGGCGCCAGGCGATCCGCGTGATGGGGCGCTCGCTGGTGCGGCTGTTCCTGCAGCCCAGCGCCAGCAACCTGGAGCGCGGGCTGATCGCCGTCGACCATGCGATCAGCCGCGTGCAGGCCACCGATGAACCGTTCGCACCGCACTTCGACACCTCGGCCCTGCGCCGCGTGAAAAGCTACCTGCACTTTATCCGCACCTCGTTGTTGGACCCGCAATCGCCGCTGGCGGCCCTTAAAGGACATTCGAATGCCCCGTGAAATAGCCTTCCACGGCCTCTACATGCCGAGCATGACCCTGATGTTCCTGATCGCGGCTGTGCTGGCCTGGGCCCTGGACCGTTTCCTGGCCGGATTCGACCTGTACCGGTTTTTCTGGCACCCGGCGTTGCTGCGCCTGAGCCTGTTCGTTTGCCTGTTCGGCGCCCTGGCGCTGAGCGTCTACCGTTGAGAATGCCCCGATGAAAAAGTTTTTCAGCCTGCTCGCGACCCTGCTGGTGCTGGCGTTGGCGATCTGGATTGGCCGCACGTTGTGGGTGCATTACATGGAAACGCCGTGGACCCGCGACGGCCGTGTACGCGCCGATATCATCAACGTCGCTGCCGACGTTACTGGCGAAGTGGTGGACGTGCCGGTGCGTGATAACCAGTTGGTGAAGAAGGGAGACCTGCTGATGCAGATCGACCCCGAGCACTACCGCATCGCGGTCAAGCAAGCGCAGTCGCTGGTGGCGTCGCGCAAAGCCACCTGGGAAATGCGCAAGGTCAACGCACACCGTCGCGCCGACCTCGATGCGCTGGTGATCTCCCGGGAAAACCGCGACGACGCCAGCAACATTGCCGACTCGGCCCTGGCTGATTACCAGCACGCGCTGGCGCAACTGGAAGCGGCTGAACTCAATTTGAAACGCACCCACGTCGTGGCGGCGGTAGACGGCTATGTCACCAACCTCAACGTGCACCGCGGTGACTATGCGCGTATCGGCGAGGCGAAGATGGCCGTGGTGGATATGAATTCGTTCTGGGTTTATGGCTTCTTCGAAGAAACCAAGCTGCCCCACGTGAAGGTCGGCGACACAGCCGACCTGCAGTTAATGAGTGGCGAGACCCTCAAGGGCCACGTGGAAAGCATCTCGCGCGGCATCTACGACCGCGACAACCCCGAGAGCCGCGAACTGATCGCCGATGTGAACCCGACCTTCAACTGGGTGCGCCTGGCCCAGCGCGTGCCGGTACGGATTCACATTGATGAAGTGCCGGAAGGCGTGCTGCTGGCGGCGGGCATCACCTGCACCGTGATCGTCAATCCAGCACAGAACTAAAATGTGGGAGGGGGCTTGCCCCCGATAGCGCGGTGTCAGTCACTGAATCCATGACTGAATCACCGCTATCGGGAGCAAGCCCCCTCCCACATTCTTCAATCGAGTCAGGCCTTGATAAAAGTTTCATGCAAATGGCGCCACAACAGCGCACCACTGGCCTGCTTCTCGAATATCACCGTGGCCCGTCGATCCGTCTGCGTACCGCTATCATCAACCTGATGCTCGCGATAAGTCACCGTGGCACCGCGTGCATGCCGGTCAATCCCTGCCATTTCACTCAAAGTGATTTTCAACCCCGGACGCATGCCACCCAGGCGCGTGAACAGGGCATTTACCCCGGCTGTGTTGACCCGCGTACCCGTGGCGGGCGCGACCATGCTGAATTCGGGTGAGAAGCGCGCGAGCAGACTCTGCAGGGTGCCTTCAGGCGCAACGCCGGCAAACCATTGTTCGATCTCGACGTGGGTTTGGATCACTTCTTCGAAAAAGTCGCTGTAGTCGATCATTTATAAACTCCCATTCAAACCAAAGCGTTTTTTCAACACGGTTTCCAATAATCCTTTGGGCAGCAGGGCTGCCATCAACGGCAATGCCCGGCTGCCATTGCCCGCACGCAGCAGGCGTGGCGGTGTCGGCTGTTGCGCGGCTTTGAGTACTTTGGCGGCAAATTGGTCAGCCGAAGTCGGCTTGTCCTGCGAGGCCTGGGAGCGCGCACGAATGCCTTCACGCAACGGCCACCACGGCGACTGTTCTTTGATCAACAGCTCGGCCTGGGCTCCGGCATTCTTTGCAAAGTGTGTATCAATCGCACCGGGTTGAACCTCCATGACGCGCACGCCAAAAGGCGCCAGTTCCATGCGCAGGGCGTCGCTCAAGGCATGTACGGCGGCTTTCGACGCGCAGTAGGCCCCGGCGAAGGGGGTGACCAGTACGCCGGAGACGCTGCCGATATTGATGACCAGGCCTCTGCCGCGCCGCAGGGCGGGAAACAGCGCCTGCGTCACGCCGACGATGGAAAACACGTTGGTCTCGAACTGGCGTTGCATCGCCTCGGTGCCGCCATCGAGCAGCGGGCCCATGGCGCCGTAGCCGGCGTTGTTAACCAGCACATCGAGCTCGCTCAGTTGTTCGGCCAGGCGCTGCAAGGCGCCAGGGTCGTTGACGTCCAGCTGTACGGCGTTGAAGCCGGCGGCGGCGAGGACGGCGACATCGTCTGTGCGACGGGCGCTGGCCCACACCTCGAAGCCGGCGGACTTGAAGGCATCAGCCAGGGCGCGGCCGATGCCGCTGGAGCAACCGGTGATCAGTACGTTGGGCATGCATCAATCCTTTGTCAGTCCGAGAAACTGCCTTGCAGGTGCTCGGCACGAAATTCCAGGGTTTGTGGGCGGTAGCCGGGGCGTAACGGCGGGACGGGCAGGCAGTCTTCCCAAGTGGCGCCGGCCTGCAGGTCGCCTGGGCCGCGATAGCGTGGGGCCGCGTACACGTTGTCGGCCAGGTTCACGGTGTCGCCGGGTGCGTAGGCGGCGATACGCCAGCGCAGTTCGGTCAGCGGTACATCGTTGCCGTTGTTCAGCGTCAGCTTCAATGGGCGGTCGGCAGGGCATTCCTGCGCAGCGTAGCTGACGCGCAGTTCCAGGCGGGCCAGTTGCGCGGCTTCGCGGTTGTCGAGCCACGCCACCCAGACTGCCACCAAACCCAGGCCGACGGCAGCGGCCAGCGACACCGGCAGGGCCTTGGCTGGATAGCGCAGCAGCAGGACCAGCCAGGTGATGATCAGCAACACACCAAAGAACATACACACAACCTCGCGTAGGGATAAAACATCCTACTCGTGGGGCGGGCCGATTGCCTATGGTGCAGCGCTGCTTTCCCTCGTGCGCAGGTATCTGTTCCCTCTGATGCAGGAACTGCGTCGCTCTCTTTTGCCACGAAGTCTTTACAAGGAATGTCCTTGAAAACCAGGAAGGTGCCCAACCGTAGATTCATGAATTCAGGTGCTTTATATGACCGTTTCAAATATCGCCACACCCGTGTTGACCTCCCTCAGCGCACCTATGGCGCCGGTACCGCCCGCAGTGTCGGCAGCAATCAGTCAAGCGCCCAATCCAGAGGTCGGCTCAACATCATTGCCGCGTATGCAGAACCTGGGGCTGACGAGCTTGCGGCAGACTGTCATGCAAGGTATCAGCGACCAACTCAGTTCATACGTTTCCCCTAGGCTTTCGATGAACTCGGAACAAACCAAAGGGGCTGCCTTGACGCTAGCTGGGGGGATGGCAAAAGTGCTTGGACAGAGCATGACGAAATCAGGTGGTGCAAGCTCCAAAGCGGTGGGTACGGCTTTGATATGGGGAGGCAAAACGGCTGAAAAAATTGGCAAAGGCACTTATAAAGAGGCTGGCAAGGATCACGGGGCGGGTGATTACAATGCCTTTGCCCCGCGGAACTGGGCCAAGTAACCCATGGTGGCCTGCTATTGAGCTGCGGGCCCGCTGCCTGGGTCGGCATCTTGATGCACTGCACGGCCAACAGTTCGGGTTGGCAAGGTGCGACGCCGTGGGACATTCATTGCATTAAAAAGCCCCCGCCTGACCGGCTGCGGATAGGGGACGCAGCCGGCTGGGCGGGGGCTTTCTGTACGACTCCTTTATTGCGCGATAGTTTTCACGGAAACACCACGTTCAATCGGCGTCGAGCGGCCGTAGATATCTTCGAACCGCTCGATATCGTCTTCGCCCAGGTAGCTGCCCGATTGCACTTCGATGATCTCCAACGGGATCTTGCCCGGGTTGCGCAGGCGGTGCACCGAGGCAATCGGGATGTAAGTGGACTGGTTCTCGCACAGCAGGAACACGTTGTCGTCACAGGTGACTTCAGCGGTGCCGCTGACCACGATCCAGTGTTCGGCGCGGTGGTGGTGCATCTGCAGTGACAGGCAGGCGCCCGGCTTGACCGAGATGTGCTTGACCTGGAACCGCCCGCCCATATCCACCGAGTCGTAGGAGCCCCACGGACGATACACTTCGCAGTGGTTCTGGGTTTCGCTGCGGCCCTGCTCATTGAGGGTGTTGACCATCTGCTTGACGCCCTGGACCTTGTCCTTGTGGGCAATCATCATCGCGTCCTTGGTTTCCACCACCACGATGTTGTCCAGGCCGATCACCGAGACCAGCTTGCCGTTGCCATGCACCATGCAGTTGCGGCTGTCCTGGATGACCACGTCACCCTTGCTCACGTTGCCGTTGGCGTCTTTATCGTTGACCGCCCACAGCGAGGCCCAGCAACCGACGTCGCTCCAGCCGGCGCTCAGTGGCACCACACAGGCGCGCTGGGTTTTTTCCATTACCGCGTAGTCGATGGAGTTGTCCGGGCAGCAGGCGAAGGTGGCTTCGTCGAAGGTCACGGTGTCGGCGGTCTGCTCGCTGCGCTCCAGGGTCAGGACGCAGGTGTCGTAGATGTCCGGATCGTGCTTTTTCAGCTCTTCCAGGAAACGGCTGGCGCGGAACAGGAACATGCCGCTGTTCCAGAAATAGCCACCGCTTTTGACGAACTCGACCGCGCGTTTTTCATCGGGTTTTTCCACGAACTGCTGTACGCGGCTCACGCCTTCGGGCAGCAGCGAATCGTTGGTGGACTTGATGTAGCCGTAGCCGGTTTCCGGGCGCGTGGCCGGTACGCCGAACAGCACCATTTCGCCGCGCTCGGCCGCCACGGTGGCCAGGGCCAGGGCGCGTTGCAGGGCTTTCTGGTCGTCGATGACGTGGTCGGCGGGCAGCACCAGCATCAACTCGTCACGGCCTTCATTGACCAGCATCATCGCGGTCAGGGCCACGGCCGGCGCGGTGTTGCGGCCGAACGGTTCCATCAGGATGCGTTGGCATTCAAGTTTGCGCGCGCTCAACTGCTCGTTGACGATAAAGCGGTGATCCTTGTTGCAGACCACGATCGGTGAGTCCATGCCTTCGAACACCAGGCGCTCCAGGGTTTGCTGGAACAGCGTGTGCTCGCCGGTCAGGGCCAGGAATTGTTTTGGGAACTGTTTACGGGAAAGCGGCCAAAGACGTGAGCCGCTACCACCGGAAAGGATTACTGGGATCATGTGTTTCTCCTTGAATCAATTTGGGTCAGAGCTACGAAGGTTTGTCGTTTCACTCTTGTTTTTGTCTCGTGTCCGAACCGGCGCCTCGATCCCTGTAGGAGCGAGCTTGCTCGCGAAAAACCTGAGAGCACCGCGATAAACCAAAGGCGCTGCGTCATCGTTGACGTTCTTCGCGGGCAAGCCCGCTCCTACAGTAGATTGCGTTCAGTCCGGGAAATAGTTAGCGGGTCGACACCGGGCGTTTCACCCAGACTGGCGACAGGCTCGAACCCGAACCGGTGACGTACAGCACCGCTGCTTCACCGCGCTCCAGGGCAACCGGCTTCACATCGCCGACCTTCTTGTCGCCGTCATACAACGCCAGGCTCACCTTCACCGGGTTGATTTCACGTTCGCCACGGCCTTTGGCGGCCACCGACTTGACCACGTCGGTCTTGCCATCGGCGGTTTTCAGGGTCAGGGCCTTGTCGCTGAGGTTCTGCACGCGAACCAGGGATTTCTGCTTGTTCTTGAACGGCGGCTCTTCGATCAGTTGCGGCTGGCCGCTGCTGTTGTTGACCAAGGTGTAGTAGTGATCGGCGGCGAGCTTGACCGGCACGGTCTGGCTGCCGACCTTGGCGCTGTAGTCACCACCGGGCATGAAGCTGAAGTCGCTGCTGGCCAACGGTGCGACGTCACTGAGATTGGTGCTGCCGACGGTGGCGCTGACTTCCTGGTTGCTGGCGTTGTAGATGCGCACGAAGCTCGAACCTTTTGGCGCGGTAGGGCCGTAGAGCGCGGCGTCACCACCGGCGAAGGCGGACATCGATACGAAGCTCAGGCCGGCGGCGATAGCCAGGGTCTTGGCGAGACGACGAGGAGTTGTAGTGAAAGTCATGTGAGTTACCTCTCTTTCAGTTTTGCGCCCGGTCGGGCGTCTCGGATTTCTGATTTTTAAAAGCGGGGGTGTTCTGTGCCATGTTTTGTTGGCGCGAACCGGCTTGTTTAAGTTGCGCAACCCACGATGGGTCGGCATCACCGATTTCGTTGTTGACGGGCAGATAGCGTTCAGGGAACTCCCAGATCAGCACCTGCGGCGGGCTGTTCTTGAAGTCATCACTTTTCAGGTAGCTGAGCATCGGCAGGATCGGGCCGTGGCCGTCTTCGGCGTAGCTGACCACGTCGCTGCCCAGGGCTTGCTTGAGGGCGCCGACGAAGTTCCAGTTGGGGTTGGCGCTGTAGCTGGTGCCGACCAGTGCCACCGGAGTTTCGCTGTCGCTGAACAGCGCGTCGTCGCCCTGGGTTTGGGCCAGGTGCGTCACGCGTTTTTCCAGCGGCTCTTTAGGCGGCATCAGGTTTTCGAACAGCGGGTCCAGCGGCAGGAACAGACGCAGGTCGCCTTTATGCGGTTCGGTCTTTTCCGCCTCGGTAACGAAGCGCTGGGGCTCGCCGCTGAGCGGAGTCTTGTCGGCAATTGCCTTGGCCAGTTGCTTGGCAGCGATTTCGGCACCGTCCGGGGTCCAGTGGGTGTCGGTGCGCAGGAACACTTGCTTGCCGCCCAGCTTGGCCTGTTGCAGCGGGCCGAGCAGGTCCGGGGCGATGATCTTGTCCGCCGCGACACGGGCGTGGAAGTCCTGGTACAGGTTGGCGTGGATGCTCGCCGGTTTCACTTCACCCAGGTGCTCCGGGTACAGGCGCACCTTGGCCGGCACGATCGCCATCACCAGTTGGATGCCCTGGGCCTTGAGCTTCTGGCGTACGCCCTCGACCAGCGCGTAGTTGCCTTGCAGGTTCTGGTCTTCATTGACGGCAGGGTTGAACTCCTCGTCGCTGTACAACCAGTGATCGCGGCCCAGCACTACGCCAGGGCGGCCTTCATTGAACAGCTTGTAGTCCAGCGCCGCCCAGAGGTTGGTGCCCAGGCGCTTGATCGGGAACTCGTCGTCGTAATGGGTCTCGACGGCTTTGGTCCAGCGCCCGTTGAGCACGGTGGCATCGGCATTGGTGCTGAAACCGAAGAAACTGCGCAGCGACCAGGCCCCCAGTGCCAACAGCAGCACCAGGAACAGGGCGATATAGAGGACGCGTAATGAACGGGTCATGGTCGGCTCCCTCAGAATTGGAAGTAAAGGAACGGCGAGAAACTCTGCGCCGACAGTTTCAGGATCGAAGCCACGAACAGCAGCAGCACGGCGGCGCGCATGGCGTAGCGCGGCCAGTCAGCGGTCCAGTAGGCCGGTTGTACGGCGGCGTCACGGCCCACGCTGAAGCCCGGCTCGTGGATGCTGCCGGGGTTGTCGCCCGGTACGGCCTTGATCAGGCTCGGATCGCTCGGCTTGGTCTTGTCGGCAGGGCGATTGCGGTAGAAATCGCGCAGGCCGAAGAACGCCAGCGTTGCGTAAGCCACCACCAGGGTCGCCACTTGCAGCCCGGTGAGGCTGGCGCGGTTGAGTTCCGACAGCGACCATTCGCCAAAGCTGAACATCGCACCGTACATACGGCCTGCGACGTGCAGGTTTTCCGCGCGGAAGATCACCCAGCCCATCACCACCAGCAGGAAGGTGAAGGCCCAGCGCAGCACATTGAAGCTGCGCGGCGCGGTGTTGAGGCCGATGGCTTTTTCAATCGCCAGCCACATGCCGTGCCAGGCACCCCACACGATGTAGGTGATGTTCGCACCGTGCCACAGGCCACCGAGCAGCATGGTCAGGAACAGGTTGCGATAGGTGGTCAGCGTGCCTTTACGGTTGCCGCCCAGGGTGATGTACAGGTAGTCGCGCAGCCAGGTCGACAGGCTGATGTGCCAGCGCCGCCAGAACTCGGTGATCGACTGGCTGATGTACGGCTGCTTGAAGTTTTCCATGAAGCGGAAACCCATCATCAAGCCCAGGCCGATGGCCATGTCGCTGTAGCCGGAGAAGTCGAAATACAACTGTGCGGTGTAGGCCAGCGCACCGAGCCAGGCATCGCCCGTGGTCGGGTTTTGCAGAGCGAAGCAGTGGTCCGCGACTACCGCCAGGGTGTCGGCGATAAACACCTTCTTGATGAAACCCTGCATGAACCGCGTGCAGCCCTCGGAGAACTTGTCGAGGGTGTGGGTGCGGTTGTTGAACTGGTCGGCCAGGTCACGAAAACGCAACACGGGGCCGGCGATCAGGTGCGGGAAGATCGCCACGAACGCCGCGAAGTCGATCAGGTTGCGCGTCGCCGGCGTATCGCCACGGTACACGTCGATGATGTAGCTGATGGACTCGAAAATGTAGAACGAGATACCAATCGGCAACAGCACGTGGGTGAGGATGAACGGCTCCAGGCCCATCGACTTCATCATCACGTTGATGCTGTCGACGCCGAAGTTGGCGTACTTGAAGTAGCCGAGGATGCACAGGTCGACCGCCACGCCGAGCAACAGCCAGCGTTGGGCCGGCTTGGTGCGCACACCGGCGGCACCGACCTTGAGGCCGATCCAGTAATTCCACAGGGTCACTGCGGCGAACAAAGCCAGGAAGTCCACCCGCCACCAGGCGTAGAACACATAGCTGGCAATCAGCAGCAGCAGGTTGCGATAGCGTTGCCCGCTCAAATAGTACAAGCCGAGAAAGATCGGCAAGAACAGAAACAGGAACACATTGGACGAGAAAACCATCCCGATCTCTCCATGTTTAACCAACAGTCAAGGGCCAGAGCCCCCCCAAACCCCCCCACGATTTCGGGGGAGGCTTTGATCGTTCCCACGCACTGCGTGGGAATGCCTCTTGTGACGCTCTGCGTCACGCTTTGGGACGCAGAGCGTCCCGTGCTGCATTCCCACGCGGAGCATGGGAACGATCAGCGACTAGCTGCCTTTGTTGCCTTTTTCGTGCGTCGGGTCGTAGACCTTGGTCAGGTCACCACCCAGGCGGAACGTTTTGAATGGCTGCATGCCATGCTTGCGTTCGAGCACATCCGGGGCGCAGGTGTAGAGGGTGCAGAACGGCTCAAGCCAGGCGAATTTCATCGCCTGCTTCAAATCCTTCATGTCCTGCTCCTTGCCGTTCTTCTGTTCGAAGATGTCCGGGTCTTTCACCCCGGCCAGCACCTTGTCGCCCAGGCGCTTGAGCGCACTGTTGTTTTCCTGGCGCAGGTCCACACCGTTGACCAGGGCAAAGCTGGCGATCATCGACAGCGGCGGCAGGGCGTAGTTGTGGTACGACAAAGCCCGTTGCTGACGCTTCAATTCGTTGGGCAGGAAGCCTTGGTCGTCGACCTGGTTCACCCCGACCTTGTATTCCTTGACCGCCCAATCGAACAGGTCGCGACGGTTAGTGGCGATGGACGTTGCCATCACCGACCAGGCGGCCCAGTACGAGTGGTTGTTGGTTTTTTCCAGCGGCAGGTTGTCCCAGTCGCTCACCACTTGATCGGCCAGCTTGTTGAACCAGGCCTCGATCAGTTGCGATTCCTGCTGATGGTTGGCCAGCGGGTGCGAGTCGGAGAATTTCAAGCGCACATAGGCCGAGGCCATGCTGCCCAGCGCCCATTTGCGCATGGATTTGCCGGTGTGGTTGAAGTCCTTGGACATCAAGGCGTCGGCCTTGGCCCACGACACCAGCCAGTTCAGCGTGCATTCGAGTTGCTGCGGACGACCGTCGCGCATGAACTGCATCACGCGCTTGCTGGTGTCTTTTTCCAGCTTGGTGATGTCGGCGGTGCTGTCGCGAAAGGCCTGTTCCGATTGCACGTTCAGGGTCGAACGCGCCTTGTCGGAGCCTTCGTACTTGCTGCGAAATTGCAGAGGCCCGGTGTAGGGCGTCGGCATGGCGTCGCAGTTTTCCTTGAAGTCGCCGGTCTTCAACGCTTCGATCGGCGCGAAATAACCCTGGGGCGGCCGCAGGGGTGCGGCGGCGTTGACGGAGCCGGCAAACATCGCCAGGCCTAGCAGGGTGGGCAGCAATAACTTTTGCATAAGTAACCTCACTTCCCGAGCTGGGCGGTCTGCTGACCACCGCTTGGGAATACGTTGCGTGTGCAAATTTTCGCTTCGACCTTCTGCGCCGCAGCACCCTTTTCCGGGCCCTGCACTTCCACGGCCAGCAAGTTTTGCGAGGCCCAGTCTTCATCGGTGCGCAATTCAAAGGCGAAACGCCCGTCTGTATCGGATGTCTCGGGTTTTTCGATCTTGATGTCCTCGTGGCGCCCGTTCATGTACCAGAGGGTGGCTTGCAAGGTTTTCACCGACGGATCGGCGAAGCGGATATCGACCTGATGGTTGGCGTTGCGCAGGTCTTTGTTCGCGCTGTTGACCATCAGTTCGTTTTTGCCTGGTTTGAGCGTGGTGCTGGCTGACATCTGTGCGGTCTTGCCCTCACAGCCGTTGTCGAGCAGCGCCATCATCTGGCGGTAGATGGTTTCCTGGTCGAGACGGTACAGCGGCGAGAATTCCCAGATCAGAATCTTTGGCGGGTTTTTCTGGAACTCTTCGCTGCCCAGGTACTGGATCATCGAGCCTTCCAGACCACCGCCGGGGAAGGCGACGTTGAGGATGTCGGCACCGATTTCCTCCTGCAGGAAGCCGGCGAAGTTGTAGTTCTTGCCGCTGTGGCTGGTGCCCACCAGGGTGATCTGCGGGTTGCCCGAATCGCTGAACAGGTCGCCGTCACCGGCTTCGCCCTTGGGCTCGGTGGTGAATTGGTCCATGTACTGGATCGCATAGCTGGTGCCGCACAGCTGCCCGGCCATGTTGTGCAGGGTGCCGGTCTTGCCCATGCGGCCCGAGCGCTTGGTCTCGAATTCGCGCTTGGGAATTTCCGCGTATTGCGGCATCTGCTTGACCTTGGCCGCGACGATTTTCGCGGTGCGCTGGGCGCCGTACGGCGTCCAGTGCTGGTCGCCACGGAAGTAAAAGTCGTGGGCCGGCAGTTCATCCGGCAACTGCTCGTTGGTCAGCGGCGAGAGGTCCGGCACCACGTAGCCCATCTTGGCGAAACGGCCGAGCATGGTCTTGTAGTTGGTCAGGGCCTTGTCGAAATCGTACTTGGCCTTTTCCTCGGGGTTGAGCTTGTTGCGGTTCACCAGGCCACGGGTCGGCTGGTAGACCACCACCAGTTCCACGCCCTTGGCTTTGAACGCATCGTGCAACTGCTGCATGCGCTTGTAGCCGGCCGGGGTGGTGTCGAATTCGGTACGCAGGTCTTCCTGGGTCCGGAACAGCCAGTCGCCCTGGGCTTGCACCAGGGTGGTGAAGTTCTGCTGGTAGCGCGTGGTGTAGTTCTTCGCGTCATGGGCCGCCGGGCACAGGCTGCAGCACGGCTCGGCGGTGAACGTCGGTGCTTTCACCTCGTCGGCGCGCACGCCCTGGCTGGCCGCGAGCAGGCCGAGGGTCAGACCCGAGAGGCTCAGCAATTTGATCATGTGTGGGTGCATAAGGGTCATCCTCAATCCTGCATTTCGGTCTGGCGTTCGACAGGGTCGATCAGCACGGCTTTCTGCTGGCGTACCAGCAGGTCGAGAATCTCTTCCTGGCGCTCGCCAAGAACGCCGGAGAAGCTGATGCCGCTGGATTTGGTCGGCGCCAGCATCGACACGCGGTACAACTCGATACTCAGCGGCGAGTCGATGGACAACGGCCCGCTGCCGTTGCCCGCCAGTTCACCACCCACCACGATCAGCGAGACCTTGGCGTCGAACGGGTCAAGGGCGATGTCGCGGTCGGTGTCGGTCAGATCCTTGATGTGGCCGTACACACCGGTCAGGCCGTTGGCCATGGCGGTGTTTTCGTACAGCTTGATGTTCACGCTGTTACGTATGCGGATGCCGTGGCGACGGTTGCTGATCACCTTGTTGCCCCACAACAGGTTGTCACCGCTCTCATAGAGGGTGATGCCGTCGGTGTGGTTGCGGTAGATCTCGTTGTCGGCGATCAGGTTGTTGACGCTGTTACGGTCGATCACCAGGCCCGAGAGCTTGTTGTCATAGCTGCGGTTGTTGAAGATGAAGCTGTCGTTCACTTCTCGGGAAATGATGATGCCGTGCTTCTTCTTGGTGCCGTACACGGTGTTGTCGGCGATGATCAGGCCGTGGGAACGGTCATGGGGGTCAATGCCGTAGACGATGTTGTCTTTGTAGGTATTGCCCTTGATCACAAAGCCCGTGGTTTCGTAGCAGTAGAAGCCGTACCACATGTCCGAGAACTCGGAATCGATGATCCAGCCGGTCGGTTCAGGACGCTTGAGCACCTTGGCCATGTTCGGCGTGTACTGGGAAATACTCACCCCGTACGACTTACTGTTGGCGTAGCCGAAGCTGGCCATTTTGGTCTTGGAAATGTAGGTCTCGGTGCCGCCCCAGGCCAGCAGGAACGGGCGGAATTCCTTGGGTGACTTGAACAGCGCCGGGCCGTTGGTTTTTTCATCCCAACCGGTGACCTTGGTGTCACGCACGAACAGTTGGCCGTCGTTGATCAGAAACGAACCGGCTTGCTGGGACAGGCGCAATTCCTGGGTCTGTTTGTCGATGTCGAGGATGCCTTTACGGCCGACCACGATTGGCAATTTGGCCAGGAACACACCCGGCGACGTCTCGCTGAAGTACTGCTTGGGCACCTTGCCCAGCAGGTCCTTGAGGTTCATGTAGCCATCGTCGACAAAGATCGCCTGGGGAATGCCATGCTGGCGCACCACCCATTCGGCCATCTTGTTATCGCCGCCGATAAAGTCCTTGAGGGCGTCTTCCTGCATCATGCGGCGGATGCTGACCTTGCCCGGTTTGCTTCTGACGATTTTCTTTTCCATGGCCGCAGCGGTATAGCCCGACAGATCGGGCAGCGCCGGCTTGGCCATTTCCAGCGGCGCGGTCGGCGGGCTGGAAATGGTGTAGGTCTTGGCCTGTTGCAGTTCCTTGGCGATGGTCGGCGCCTTGGCCGCCGTATCGGCGAACGCTGGGGCACTGGCCACCAGCATTGCCGCGACGAGTAGGCTTTGAGCATTCATTGCGCAGGCTCCCATCAGAATTTCCAGATCACGTCGACAAAGGCGCGGTGCATGTACGAGTCGACCTGGCTACCATAGGCATCGCCCGGTTTGAACACGCCGGCGCGCAGGCGCACCAGCGCCGACGGCTCGTCGATCGACTGGCTGAGCGCGGCCGGCAACAGGCCTTTCTTGAAGTACTTGGTGACGACCAGGTCCATCTCCTGGCCCAGGTCTTTCTTGCCATCTTCAAGGGGCAGGGACGTGCTGGACAGGATCGCGCCAGTCACGTCATCGGTGTTGTTCTGCACCGCATCGATGCCGTTGCTGCCCACCGGCTTGTTGCCGTCGACGCGCCAGAACTTGTGGTACACCAGGCTGGCGTCGTAGTCCTCGCGCAGCTGCCAGGAACCGAACAGGCTCATGGACTGCATGTTGTTCATTTCGCCGCGAAACGCTTCGCCGAAGCGATGCACGCGGGACTGGGTACCGGTCCAGTTCGAACGGTTGCTTTGCAGGCCGTTCTGTTCGTACTCGGCACTGGCGCGCGAATAGGCCGCACCCACTTGCCACTGCGGGTCGAGACGCAGGCGCACGCCGATATCGGTGGCCCAGCCGCTCACGTCATCGCTGCGCTTGGCGTTGGTCGGGCGGGTGCCGTCGGCGCTCAAGGCGTTGACCGTGTCGCGGTCGCCGCGCATGCCGGTGATGCTCGCCCAGTAGTTGACGGTGTTGGTGTTGCGCCAGTTATAGGCGTCGCTGTTGGCTTCGATGCCGAGCCAGGTCAGGTCGCCGTTTTCGCGCTTGTCCAACGGGTCGCTGGCCACGCCCGGTTCGGCGTAGTCGAGCTTGCCGTCGTCATGGGTGTGGTGGCCGCGCAGGCCGATCCACTGGCCCGGCGTCCACTGGTAGGCGGCGTCGGCGTAGAAGTGCTGGCGGTCCTTGTCCTTGGGCGACAGTTCCTTGAGGTCGGTGCGGTATTCGCTGAAACGCTCGGCGGCGCCGACGTTGGCCTTGAGCAGGGTGGTGTCGAAGGTCCAGTTCAGCGCTTCGATATTGGTGTCGCGCCATTGGCCGTCGTCATTGCGCAGGCGCTGGCGACCGAACTTGAGCAGTTCTCCGGGGTAGGGCGTGAAGCCGCTGTAGCCGACCCAGAACTCGCGCAGGGCCAGGTAGTTTTTCTTGGCCTTGCGGTCGTCGTTGCTCGATTGTTCGGTGGTGTCATCCGCCGACTGCTGCAGGGTGTCGGTCTCGATGATGTCGCTGGACACCACCGCCTGGCCCATGGCGTAGGCGCTCCACGCGCCGCTTTCGGCGTAGATCCACGGGCGCAGGTCGAGGCCGATGCCGTTGACGTCGCCGCCTTTCTGGGTACCCAGGTCGCGGTCGTCTTCGGACTGCGCGGTGGCTTTGACTTCCAGGCCGAAGTTCTTGGCTTCGGTCAGCGCGGCCAGGGTCGGGCACGACCACAGCAGGGCGAAGGACAGGCCGATGCCGGCCTTGACGAATGGGTTGAGCTTCATAGGGATTCCTCGCCGTCTTCTTCTTGCAGGGCGTGCAGTTGCAGCGTGCTTTGGGCCAGGGTGCCGCGGGCGGCCAGTTCCTGCTGCACCAGGCGTTGGCCTTCGGCGCGTTGCTCAGGCGTCAGCGGGGCTTCGAGCTGGGTGGCCAGCTCATTGGCCTCTGGCGTGTCCTGGGCCTTGGCCAGCTGGCTGAAGACATAGGCGTTCAGCGGGTCGGGCTTGGTGCCCTTGCCTTGGGAAAACAGTTGGGCGATGGCGAAGTCGGCGCTGTTCTGGCCGTTGCGCGCAGCGGTCAGCAGATGGTCCAGGGCTTTTTGCGGGTAAACCTTGCCCAGGTAGCCACGGCGGTAGATCTGGCCGAGGTAGTAATCGGCGGCCACTTCACGGCCCACGGCTTTTTCGAAATGGGCTTCGGCGGCCTTGGCGTCGGCCGGCACCCACTTGCCTTCGTAGTAGAGCTTGCCCAGCAGCAATTCGGCGCGCGGCTGGTCGGCGGCGCGGCCGTTGTCGAGGTACTTCATCATCTGGTCGACGTCGCCCAGTTCGGGGAAGTCGTAGAGCAGTTGCGCCAGGCTGACCCAGGATGCCGGGTAGCCAGGGGCGATTTTTTCCAGCAGGGCCTGGGCGGTTTTCTCGTCCGGCGTGCCGAGGGTGGCATCGCCCAGCACACGGGCGACGCTGTCGACACGTTGGGCGGTGACGGTGCCACGGCTGTAGCCTGCCTCCATCTGCTTGAGCAGTTCGGCCTGTTGTTCCGGCTGGGCTTTTTTCTGGTAGACCGTGGCCAGTTCGACGTAGCAGATATCGGTGGTGTTCAGCGCGGCTTTGCAGATGCGCTCCACATCATCCAGATGCTGGTCGTAGGTGCCCTGGGTGCGGTACAGCAACACCTGGGCCAAACCGGCTTCCGGATAACCGGCGGCTTGCCACTGGCTGATCTGCTGCTGGGCATTCACGTTGGGGAAGCTGTGCGGGTATTGCAGGTACAGCATCGCCAGCGGGATCAGGGTGTTGCCTTCGCCATTGGCAAAGGCTTTTTTCAGCAGGCTTTCGGCTTCGTGGTGCTCGGCTTCGGTGGCGCCGGGCTTGGCCACCAGCAGGCGGCCCAGGCGTGCCTGGGCGCGGGGCGAGGTGTCCGCCGCAGCACGGTAAGTGGCTTCGGCCTGTTTGATTTGCGCCGGGTCACGGGTGCCTACCTGGATGTCGGCCAGGCCCACCTGGGCCTCGCTGTAGCCCAGGTCGGCCAGTTGCTGGTAGTTCTGTTGCGCGGTGACGGTGTCGCCGCGTTTCAGTGCTTCGTTGGCCAGGCGTTGGTCAGGCAGGCCGGCACAACCGGCCAGGCTCACCGCAATCGCCAGCAACGCTACCGAACCCATGTGGGACCGGCGTTTGTGGCGAGGGAGCTTGCTCCCGCTGGGGTGCGAAGCGCCCCCAAGAGCCGGCTCCAGCTGCGCTGTCGAGCGGGAGCAAGCTCCCTCGCCACAGCAAGCCCGCTCCCACAGGGATTGTGTTGTTCTTGAAATAGGGTTCACAGGCATGTCCTCGCTTACAGACCGTGAGCCATGGCTTTATCGATCAGCCAGTTCAGCGAAGGGCCACGGTCGCTGGTGACTTCTACCGGGCGGCCGGCGTAGGTGCTGTCCAGCGGGGCGTCAGGCTTGATCTGCACGCGGATGTCCGAAGACAGGTCGGCGCTGTTCAGGCTGGTGCTGCTGACGATGGTGCCGGTGCGCACCTGTTCTTCGTCGGCGACCTGGAAGCTCACCGGCGTACCTGGGCGCACATCACCGAATTGGCGATAGCTGAAGCGTGCTTCCACGTTGGCCTGGCTGCCGCGTGGCACCAGTTGGAAGATCACATCACCCTTGCTGGCGTACTGGCCGTCGGCGACCAATTGCTGGGCGACCACGCAATCGCATGGCGAGGTCAGGGTGCCGGTCATTTGCTTGCCGAACAGCTCTTCGACCTTGGCCGGTTGCAGTTGGTCTTCGTCCAGGTGGCCCTTGAGCACGTCGAGCATGCTGGTGCTGAAGGTGGCCAGTGGCGCGCCTTTGGCCGCTACCGCGTCACCTTTGAGCAGGCTTTGCACGGTGCCGTCGCGCGGCATGGTCACGTTCATGCCCGGCACGCTGACAAGCCCGGCCTGGGCGTGGCTGACGAAATACATGCCGTACAGCGACTTGAAGACAAAACCGAAGGCCGCCAGGCCCACCAGGAAGATCGCCAGGCTGAACGTCACGGCGCGCAGGCGCCCGAACGCGGTCATGCCGCTGCCGCCGTCCTTGACCTTGCGCGCCTTGGTGAAGTTGTCGCGTTGCAGGGTGGCGAGCACGTCGCCCATGGTCACGATGTCGCCCGACAGGTGCGAGGTGATCAGGTGGCGCAGGGTGGAAATGTCCTGGGCATCGAGGTTCTGGAACTGGCAACCGGTGCGGCCGGTCTGGCGGTCGTAGGAGCGGATCTGCAGCTCCACGTCCATCGCCAGGCCGAGGTTATCGATGACGAATTGCAGACGACCCTTGTGCACCTGGCCGACGGTGAGCGGCTGGGTGGCGGTGAACGCCAGGCCGCCGGCGGACAGGTCGATGACCTTGGCCTCGGTCGGCGTGCGGTCGCTGTTGAAAAAGCGCAGCTTGGCCGGGATTTTTACCCGGGCGTGCTGGCGCTGGGCTTCGGATTCGTGGACAACGTTGGCGTTTACTTGGCTGTTCATGACGGTGTAATTCCTTGGTTAATTCAGGCTTGGCAGGGTCAGACCATCATCAGCAACACGGCAACGAAGATGCTGCCGGCGGAGAAGGTCATGGTCCGAGACGACCAGGTGTTGAACCAACGTTGAAAGCTGGCCAAATCGCGGGTCAGTTTGGTGTCCTGGCGGGTCCAGGACTGTTGATCAAGGCGGAAGAACACGTAGATCTTCACCAACGCGCCCATGATCTGGTTGTAATAGAGAATCAGCGGGTAGGCCGGGCCGATCTTGTGGCCGGAGCACGACAGCAACAGGGTGAGAATCAGGCGGGTGATGCCGATCCACAGCAGGTACGCGAGGATGAACGCGCCGCCGTACTTGAAGGTGGCGATGATCGCCACGGTCAGGCCGAGCAGGGAGGTCCACATCGATACGCGCTGGTCGAACAGCACCACGCTGGTGAACAGGCCGAGGCGGCGTACACCCAGGCCCAGGGCGCGAGAGTTCTGGCGCAGGTTGTTGCCGTACCAGCGGAACATCAGCTTGCGGCTGGCCTTGATGAAGCTCTTTTCCGGCGGGTGCTCCACGGTATTGATCGCGGCATCCGGCACGTAGAAGGTGTCGTAGCCCAGGCGCATCAGGCTGAACCAGCTGGATTTATCGTCGCCGGTCAGAAACTTGAAGCGGCCCAGGCGCCAGTGTTGCAGCGAGTCGCTTTCCACGTCGGCGATAAAGCCCGGGTCGGTCACTACGCTGGCACGGAACACCGACATCCGCCCGGTCATGGTCAGCACGCGCTTGGACAGGGCCATGGAGCACATGTTGATGTGGCGTTGGGCGAAGCGCAGTTTGTGCCACTCGCTCATGATGTAGCCGCCGCGCACTTCGCAGAACTCGTTGGTGGTCAGGCCGCCGACATTGCCGAACAACTGGAACCACGGCACGGTCTTGCGCACCACGCCCTCGGCGAGCACGGTGTCGCCATCGATCACGGCCACCACGGCGCGGTCATCCGGCAGGTGGCGCGAGATGGCGCGAAAACCGAAGGCCAGGCCGTCACGCTTGCCGGTGCCGGCGATGCGCACGAAGTCGAGCTTGACGTGATCCGGCGGGTTGAGTTTTTCCCACAGGCTCTTGACAAGCAGTTCATCGGACATTTCCACCAGCGAGCAGACCACGGTGGTGGGGAAGCCACATTCGATGGCTTCGCGAATCACCGAGCTGTAGACCTGCGCGGTGGTCAGCGCGTCGATACGAAAGCTGGTGACCATCAGGAACACATGGGATGGGTCGGCGGCCTTGCCCAGCTTGCGCACTTTGCGGCGCAGGTGCGGGTAGACCACGTAGAGGAACAGCATGCCGCGAAAGAAATGCGTTGCACCCATCGAGTAGCGCCAGATACCGACGGCGCCAATCAGGAAAATAAAGTTCTTCGATTGCGAATCGAAGGTGCTCGCCGGCAACGCCAGGGCGAGTCCCATCAGCAGGCTGAGGAACAACAGCCAACCGGCGGCTTGCAGGAATACATGTTTTAACTTGGACATAAGCGTCATCCGCAAGGAGAGGAGGTTTCAGGCTGCAAGCGCTGGGGATAAAGACACTTGCAGCCTGAAACTTGCCGTTGCTGTTACCAGCAAATACCTTCGGTACGGCCGCTTACGCTGGTGGCCTTGGACATGAAGCCCACCAGGTCGACCACTTGCTTGCCATCCGGGGCGTTGTGCGCCAGGGCACGGAACTTCTCGTCGCGGTTACCCAGGATGATCACGTCGGAGTTGTTGATCACAGCGTCGAAGTCCGAGTTGAGCAGGGACGACACGTGCGGGATCTTGCCTTCGATGTAGTCCTTGTTCGCACCGTGTACGCGGGCGTATTCGACGTTGCTGTCGTAGATGCTCAGGTCGTAGCCCTTGCCGATCAGCATTTCCGCCAGTTCCACCAATGGGCTTTCGCGCAGGTCATCGGTACCGGCCTTGAAGCTCAGGCCCAGCAGGGCGACTTTGCGTTTGTCGTGGCTGGAAACGATGTCGAAGGCGTTCTGCACCTGGGACTCGTTACTGCGCATCAGCGAGTTGAGCAGCGGCGCTTCCACGTCCAGGGAACCGGCGCGGTAGGTCAGGGCGCGCACGTCTTTTGGCAGGCACGAGCCGCCGAACGCGAAGCCTGGGCGCATGTAGTACTGGGACAGGTTGAGGGTCTTGTCCTGGCAGACCACGTCCATCACTTCACGGCCATCGACGCCGACGGCCTTGGCGATGTTGCCGATTTCATTGGCGAAGGTGACTTTGGTGGCGTGCCACACGTTGCAGGTGTACTTGATCATCTCGGCGACAGCGATGTCCTTGCGGATGATCGGCGCGTCGAGTTCTTCGTACAGCGACTGCAGGACATCGCCGGAGGCTGTGTCGAATTCGCCGATAACCGTCATTGGCGGCTGGTCGTAGTCTGCGATGGCGGTGGATTCGCGCAGGAATTCCGGGTTGACCGCAACGCCGAAGTCGACACCGGCTTTTTTGCCGGAGCAGTCTTCGAGGATCGGGATCACCACGTTGGCCACGGTGCCGGGCAGTACGGTGCTGCGCACCACGATGGTGTGGCGGGTGGTCTTGTCACGCAGGACAAAGCCGATCTCGCGGCATACCGATTCGATGTAGTTGAGTTCCAAGTCGCCGTTTTTCTTGCTCGGCGTGCCGACGCAAATCATCGACAAGTCGGTATCGCGAATGGCTTCGGCGAAGTTGGTAGTGCCACGCAGCCGGCCCGTCTGGATACCCTGGCTCAACAGCTCGCCCAGACCCGGTTCAACGATCGGCGATTTGCCGGCGTTGATCAGGTCGATCTTTTCCTTGGAGATGTCTACGCCGACCACTTCGTGGCCACGGGCAGACAGGCAACCGGCACACACTGCGCCAACGTAACCCAAACCAAATATGCTGATGCGCATCGCAATTACCTCTGTATTTAAATCATGCCATTAGATGGCCGGAGTTCATGTTTGCAAGCGTCACTGATGCCGCGAAAGTTGGGCGAATAGACGCCGACTTACCGCGTGCAGGCATGTTGAATAACGAGTGACTAACTATTGCACTCAAGTTGTGCGCGACCAGGCCTTATTATTGGGGCTTGCCCTGAAATGCAGCCGGGCTCCCTTGGAGGAAGGCTCCGGCGCCGGTGCTGCAAGGTCTTGATGCAGGAAAAATGCCTTTTTTATCAATGCCTTGAATGCATGCACGGCTCATTTAGGTCAGGCGCTGCCTTGGCCTGTAGGGGATAGCAATGCGTACTTATCGCCACCCTTAACTCGATCAGTTGATGTTGTGACCATAGAGTCAAAGTGTTCTGTGACAACTTGACTACTTCCGTTGGTCGTTATGTAAGTCATCTCTTACAGCAGCAGAGAATTTCGTTACCGGTGGTATGAGCGGTGCTTCAGGATGAAGTTCCTGGCCGCTCATCCTGTTTCCGGAAATTTTTTGAAATATTAGGAAAGATGGCACTGGTACTATAGTGATAGCACTTGCTATTTAGGCCAGTAGTTGTGGGGAGTTGGCACGTTGAGATAGTTTTGTGCCACTACTGTTTAAAAAAACTGGTGCCACTACGAAAAAAACCGACGAGTGTCGAGTGAAGAAATTGTTAGAGTTGTGTCTGGAAGTTTTTCTGGCGCCAAATTAATGACGATTTGCCGGCCTGGAATACCATCAAAATGTGGGAGGGGGCTTGCCCCCGATAGCGGTGGATCAGTCAATACTTCAGTGACTGACACTCCGCCATCGGGGGCAAGCCCCCTCCCACATTTGTAATTCAGTGCCTGGCTGGCCTTATTCCGGTGCGTGATCGCGTAGAAACACCAGGTTGTCCGGCTTGGACTGCTCCGCATTGAAGCGATAACCCTGCGCATCGAACTGCTTGAGCCTGGCCGGGTCGTTGATCCGCTCTTGAATCACAAACCGGCTCATCATGCCCCGGGCTTTTTTCGCGTAGAAGCTGATGATCTTGTACTGGCCGTTCTTCAGGTCCTTGAACTCGGTGTTGATGACCCGTGCATTCAGGGCCGTGCGCTTGACCGCCGAGAAATACTCGTTGGACGCCAGGTTGAGCAGCACATCGTCACCTTGTTCGGCCAGCGCCTCATTGAGCCACTCGCTGATGCGCGTGCCCCAGAAGGCATAGAGGTCCTTGCCACGGGCGTTGGCGAGTTTGGTGCCCATCTCCAGGCGATACGGCATCATCAGGTCCAGCGGGCGCAGCAGGCCATACAGGCCGGAAAGCATGCGCAGGTGATCCTGGGCGTAGCTGAAATCGGCGTCGCTGAAGGTTTCGGCGTTGAGGCCGGTGTATACGTCGCCCTTGAACGCCAGCAGCGCCTGTTTGGCATTGGCCGGCGTGAAAGCGGGCGTCCAGCTGCCGAAACGGGCGGCATTGAGGCCACCGATCTTGTCCGACACGTGCATCAACTCACTGATCTGCGCCGGGCTGAGTTCGCGCAGTTGCTCGATCAGTTCTTGGGAATGATCAAGGTATTGCGGCTGGGTGAAGCGCGGGGTTACCGGCTTGGACTCGAAGTCGAGGGTCTTGGCGGGGGAAATCACCATCAGCATGAAGTTGGCTCCAGAAATCGTGGCGTGTAGCGTGGCTGCGATTCTAGGGGTTGGGGCAGTTTGACTCCACCTATGATGGTGATAGGCGCGATCCGCTATGATGGCCGGCAACTCTGGAGAGGGAGACCCCAAGTGCGATTAGCGCTTTTTGTGACGGCGTGCCTGTGGTGCCTGAATGTGCAGGCCGCGCCGGTTGATGTCGCCAGCCTCGACCGCGCCACCTGGCCGGAAAAACTCGGCAGCCCGGCGCTGTTCGACGTCGCCTCGCGTGCGGAAATCCTGATGTTTGCCCATGGTTTGATCCTCAGCGAAGCCCAGGACGAAACCGCGCTCAAGCAACGCCTGGGGCTGAAAAACATCAACCTGGCGGCCATCGACGACCTGCGCCGCCAGCTCTGGCAGCGTTTGCTCCAGAACTACGACTTTGCCCAGCAGAGCTGCGAGCAGGACGCCTCGTTCTGCTATCTGGTGGAAAACATCGATGACCTGCGCGAGCAGGCCGGCAAATTCGAAGTCAGTGACAACTCTTTCTATATAGGCTGGGCCGCCCCCAGCCGGCAGTTCCATGGGCGCTATCTGGATGAACTGCTGCGCAAGGCCGCGCTGTTGCCGCAGATCAGCAGCGAAGTCGCGCGCTTTGGTGACCATGAACGCAATGGTGACGAGCTTAATGACCGGATGTTCCTGCTGACCTTCGACGGCGGGCCGGCGCCGGTCGGTGGCAATACCGACTGGCTCGCCGACTACCTGCGCCAGCAAAAGATGAACGCTACGTTCTTCGCCCTCGGCAGCAGCCTGCAGACCCGTGTGGAACGCAGCTCGGCCGCCGATGTGCAGGCGCTGTACCAGGGGCAGTGCGTGGGCAGCCAGGGCTGGCAATATCGCTCCCACAGCCATTGGGTCGACTGGCAAGACTCGATCATCCGCAGCGCATCGTTGGTGCAGAACCTGCTGCCGGAAAACTATGTGCCGCTGTTCCGGCCGCCTTACGGGCAGCGCCGTGCGGACAGCCAGGGGTTCTTTCAGGCGCAAGGTCTGCAAGTGGCATTGTGGGATATCGATTCCCAGGACGATCCGGGCAAGCTCAAGGCCGAGGAATCGGCGCAACGGGTGCTGACGCTGATGCTGTTGTGGCGCAAAGGGGTGATTGTGTTTCACGACACCCAGGACAAGGCGCGAGTGGCATTGCCGCTGCTGTTGCAGGCAACGGCGCAAAGTGGCCTGGGTTGGCAGGAGTGTCGCGAGGCATTTCGCTGAAAATGCCCGGCCCTGTTGGGCGAGAGGCATTTTCGGGGTAATTTGCTGCGACATTTCGCAGCAGGCGGACTTCCGACTTTAACGGCCTGCCTGGTACTCGGCTAGTGCTATTCGTCATCCTGAAAAATAAACTTCAAAAAAGCGTCAAAGTGCTTTTTCCTGTCATGGGTTTTGCGGTATTACGAAGTCAGATCGCCGAACCCTGCAACACAGGTGGCGTCTTCCAAGACTCCTCATGTGGGCACCGCGCTTGACGTCACTCAAGCTGCGGTCGGTGGTCGAATCGAGGCGCAGCACCGCCCAGGTATTGCGTCGACTGGCTCCCACAAAGGTGACCGAGTATGGATGATCATGGACGCACCCCTTCTTCCGACCAGCCAATCCTTTATGTGCTTGATACCAACGTACTGATTCACGATCCAAACGCACTGCTTAACTTTGAAGAACACCATGTCGCCATCCCGATGATCGTGCTGGAGGAGCTCGACAAACTCAAAAGCGGCCATCACAGCGTCGCCGCCGAATGCCGCCAGGCCATCCGCCTGATCGACAAGACCCTGGGTGAAGCTTCGCCCGAGGACGTTGAAGTCGGCGTACCGATCCAGCGCGGCAAAAGCGGGCCCAAGGGTTTGCTGTCGATCCTGATGAGCAAGCGCAACGAGCCCAACAGCCTGCTGCCGGAAAACCTCAACGACAACAAGATCATCAACCAATTGATCGACCTGCATGCGCGCGACAAGGACCTGCGCGTGGTGCTGGTGACCAAAGACATCAATATGCGCCTCAAGGCCCGAGCGTGTGGGATCGCGGCCGAGGACTACAGCACCGACCAACTGGTTGATGACGTGTCGATGTTGTCGCGCGGCTATCACATGATGACCGGCTCGTTCTGGGACCGCGTCAGCAAGGTCGAAACCCGCCAGGACCATGGCCGCACCTGGCACCAGGTGCAATTGATCGACAACCTGCCGGCCGTGCATATCAATGAATTCATCGTCGACGAACAGGGCTTCGTGGGCTGGATCAAAGAGATCCAGGTCGACAAGCTGCTGATCCTCGACCTGCATCAGGAACCCCTGTTGCACCAGGAAGCCTGGGGCCTGAAACCGCGCGATATCTACCAGAGCCTGGCGCTGTACGCGCTGCTCGACCCGGACATCCACCTGGTCAACCTGACCGGCGCCGCCGGCTCCGGCAAAACCATCCTGGCCCTGGCGGCTGCTATCGAGCAGACCATGGTGACCAAGCGCTATCGCCGCATCATCGCCACCCGTAGCGTGCAGGGCCTGGACCAGGAAATCGGCTTCCTGCCCGGCACCGAAGCGGAAAAAATGGAACCGTGGCTGGGGGCGATCACCGACAACCTCGAAGCCTTGCACATGGATGACGAAAACACCCATGGCAGCGTCGACTACATCCTCAGCAAAGTGCCGTTGCAGTTCAAATCCCTCAACTACATCCGAGGCCGCAGCTTCCAGCAAAGCCTGATCCTGATCGATGAGTGCCAGAACCTCACCCCGCACCAGATGAAAACCATCATCACCCGTGCCGGCGCCGGTTCCAAAGTGGTGTGCCTGGGCAACCTGGCACAGATCGACACCCCTTACCTGTCCGCGACCAGCTCCGGGCTGACCTACCTGACGGAACGCTTCAAAGACTTCCCGAACGGCGTGCACATCGCGCTGCAAGGGGTGCCACGTTCGATCCTGGCCGAATACGCCGAATCACACCTGTAAACGCGGTCAATGTGGGAGGGAGCAAGCCCCCTCCCACATGGTTTACAATCGCTGCTCCTGATCAGGAGTATCGCTGTGCTGACTCATCTAGATTCCCAAGGTCGCGCCCACATGGTCGACGTCACCGACAAAGCCATGACGTTCCGTGAGGCGGTGGCCGAAGCGCGGGTGCGCATGTTGCCCGAAACCCTGCAAATGATTGTCGACGGCGCCCATCCCAAGGGCGACGTGTTCGCCGTGGCCCGCATCGCCGGGATCCAGGCGGCAAAAAAAACCAGCGACCTGATCCCTCTTTGCCACCCGCTGATGCTTACCGGCGTCAAGGTCGAACTGCGTGCCGAAGGCGCCGACGCCGTGTACATCCTGGCGCGCTGCAAACTCTCCGGCCAGACCGGCGTGGAGATGGAGGCCCTGACCGCCGCCAGCGTCGCGGCGCTGACGATCTACGACATGTGCAAGGCCGTGGACCGGGGCATGACCATCGAAAGTATTCGCCTGCTGGAAAAGCTTGGCGGTAAAAGCGGGCATTTCAAGGCGGACCAGGCATGAGCATCAACGTATTGTTTTTTGCGCGCTACAGCGAAGCGATCGGTCTGGATTCGCTGGAGATGGAAGGTGACTTCGCGACCGTCGACGCGGTGCGCCTTGCATTGGCTGGGGATCCGGGTTTTGAAGTGCTCAACGAGACCAGCCTGATGTGCGCCCGCAATCAGGAGCTGTGCTCCCTCGACGAGCCGTTGCAGGCCGGTGATGAAGTCGCCTTTTTCCCACCCGTGACCGGAGGCTGAACATGGCCATTCGTGTGCAGGTCGAAGCCTTTGATCCCGGCGCCGAAGTCAACGCGATGCATGCGGCCAATGTGGGCGTGGGCGCGGTGGTGAGCTTTGTCGGCTATGTGCGCGATTTCAATGATGGCCGCGAAGTGGCGGGGATGTTCCTGGAGCATTATCCCGGCATGACCGAAAAGGCCCTGGCCAAGATCGCCGTCGAGGCCGAGCAACGCTGGCCGCTGCTCAAATTGGAGGTGCTGCACCGCATCGGTGCCCTGGAACCCGGCGAGCCCATTGTCTTTGTAGCCGCCGCCAGCGCCCACCGCCAGGCCGCATTCGATGCCTGTGCATTTGTGATGGACTACCTGAAGACCCGCGCGCCGTTCTGGAAGAAGGAAAACACCAGTGAAGGGCCGCGCTGGGTGGAAGGGCGGGACAGTGATCATGTGGCGGCGGATCGTTGGAAAGCCTGACTTTCAGTCGGTGGTGCTTGCATAAATAAGTAGCCATCGCTGGTGTTTACGATTATGACGCCTTATTAAACTATTTCGATTTGATCTATCTGACTGTCAATTCTGACAGTTACCTTTGTTTTTTTATTGATCTCTAATCTCCTTAAACACCCCGCATTTAAGTGTGTGATGTTTCTCAATCGAATTGATTTTGACCAGTCTCTGTGCGTCGGCTGATATTGAGTTTTGGAGAGTAAAATGATCAGACAATCAAATAATATGAGACTTTCACACTTTAAAGTCAGGTTTGCTGACGGTACCGACTATACGGATGCGCTGTATGCCAATGGGCATCATCAGGTTGAAATTGTTGTTGAAGTTTTAAAAGAGGTTATAGGGAGGCTGGGTTCATGGAACAATGTCGCGTTAACTGATAGCGAGCGCGCTAGTATAAAAATCGTACCTGTATTAATGTCGGTGGATCAAAGTGAAGCGGTCGGGTGGGCCTTCGATACCGAGAAAAATGAATACGATTCAGGGCTTTGGAATCGCACGGGGGAAGCACCAGGCGGGCCTGGGCCAAATAGTGTTATTGTTGATCCGCGTATAGAAATTATCCGCCGATATGTGCGCGTCGAGGAGATTTCATCACTTGAACCTATACAGTTAATGGCAACCATTATGTTGGATGGCGAAGGCGTCACCCGTAGCTATTCCGAATACCCGACTGACTTTCAGTCGTCGGTGTTTATTGCTCCCGTCGCGCCGCCCGTATTGCTCTCTACAGAACTTGACTTGATAACTGACTACGACGCTTTGAGTGCGTATGCCGTTGATGTGGATATGTACTACTGGGAGGGTGTGAACGGCTTGTATTTTGTTCATAGTTATGGATTGGTCGAGCCGTTGCAGGTACCAAATGAAGGGACTTTTTTTCAAACGTCTTATGGTTTGGCGGGAATATTCAAAGGGGGCGTCTTCAAACACCGACCCGATGAAGAATTGCGTTTGAATATGATCCACCAGAATCTTCCGTCAGTCGATCCGAATGTAAATCCGATTGTTCGACGATTGAATAGTCGCGTCATGTGCGCCGTTAAACTTACTACTCCGATACCGGACCTTCCGCAGCGCGATACACAGAGTAGATGGTACCTGCGAGATAATTTCGGAACGACTCATGCGTTCAAGATTGTGCCTGCTGAAGGTGGTAACCGCCTGACAGTCGAACCCGTTCAATTGAAACGGCGGCCTAGACACTTAAAAATCATCCTTACCAATGGCCAGGATACAACTGATGCGCTATATGCCAATAGCCGCCACCAATGCAAAGTTTCTATTGAACTCAGTGTGGAGCAGGAAGGAGTTGATGGACTTTGGGAGGAAGTACGGCCACGGGCGGATGAGAAAGACAGTGCTACGATCACGCTGTATTCGGCTAATGCGAATGAGCCTTTGCCTGCCGGGTGGGCGTGCGATACAGCTCGAAATATATATGAGATCGGACTGTGGAATCGAAGTGTAGAAGGCGGAAAAGGGGATGAGGCAGAGGAGCAAATTACGCAAAAAATGGGGTTGCCGAATGCTATAGAGATAATTGATCGTTTTATGCGTTTAGAGACGGGCGCCTCAATGGAGGCCAGAAGGTTAATGGCCAGAATCGTTATAGATGGCAAGGTTTATACTACAAACTTTTCTGATGCTGAAATCAATTTCGATAGTTGGGTGCATATTTCGCCTCGGCAACCATTTCGAGTAAGGGTTGCTGATCTTGTACGTACTGTGGATCATGCTTATTGGGAGTTTAGTACGGATACCGATATTGATGTTTGGTATTGGCTGCCACCGCCGGGATTGAAGTTTGTCTCCCAAATGGGGCTGGACTCACCTATGTGGCTCTTTGATGAGGGAATATACTTTCAGACAACCTTCGTTCATAGAGCTGACAAGCATTATAGAAAGGTTGGCGTCGTCATAGGGCACGATATCCCTGGAGCAAATCCTAAGATTTATGATATTCACAGAACATTGCCAGATCCTACTCACAGAGTGCCATTTAATCGAGTAAATACGATTATGCGTGCGATGTGGGTTTCCGGTAAGAAAGGCATGCCTGAGGGAGACGCCAGAACACCTTGGCGCCTGCTGGATAATTATGGTTGCATGCATGCATATACGATGCAACGACGTGGAAATAATATTGAGTTGTTGGATTATGAGAACTGATTAAATTGCCGTGATTTTTCTTGAGCGCAGGAGCTTGACATGAATGTCTATTCCAATGCATTTAATTTTTCCTCGTACTTAAGCGGTTCAGTCGATCCGCGTACAGGT
The DNA here is from genome assembly GCF_003852355.1 of Pseudomonas sp. R2-7-07. Taxonomy (NCBI): domain Bacteria; kingdom Pseudomonadati; phylum Pseudomonadota; class Gammaproteobacteria; order Pseudomonadales; family Pseudomonadaceae; genus Pseudomonas; species Pseudomonas sp. R2-7-07. The sequence continues at coordinate 1,242,691 of NZ_CP027759.1, forward strand.
CAATATGGATGCCAGATCCGTTTGGCGCAATTCTCCCCTCAAGGGCCTATTGAAGTCAGTCGCAGCATTGTTTTGTCATTCTCCATGCTCAGCTCTGAAAGTACGCCATATGGATTGGGTTGGCGGCTGAGTAATACGCAGTTTGATCTCAGCAACGCCCAACTTACCTTGCTCAGCGGCGAGCAGTTTAAAACACAAGGTATGCCTTCAGTTGGCGGCGTGATGGTGTTCAAAGATCGAAAACTTAAAGATCTGGTAGTAAGACGCACAGATGAAACCACACTCCATGTGATTTATCGGGATGGCACTGTCGAAGTTTTGCAGCGTACCAGCAGCACACTCCCTTATCGGATCACTTCCATACGATTCGAAAATGGTGAAGTGTTCACCTTCCGCTACGCCGCGGGCGGCGCTCTCGAGCGGGTTCTCAATCACAAGCAGGAAGAGTTGCTGGTGCTGACCTATGCGAGTGGAGCCCTGCAAACGGCTGATGCGCGAGTGGAGGGTGGTCGTTACGCGCGCATGCGGTTTACTCAGACCAATGCTCGCCTCACCAGTGTTACCGCACCTTATGACCGTAGTGGCCCACCTGAGATCGCGGCCTATCAATTTACCTACCGGACACCGTTTCGTAATGGCCTGGTGGCGATCGAGCGGATGCAACTGCCTATGGGCGGGGATGAACGGATCAGCTACACCGAGAACGGCCATCAATATGGCAATAACCAGTTCATCCCTCGGGTGTCCAGTTGGACGCAAACCCCAGGTGCCAATCAACCTCCCATGATCCGGACTTATAGTTATAGTTCTGGCACAAATTTTACCGGGTTCCCCTATTCCGCTGGTTTTCATGAAGGGGAGGACAATCTGTATCTGATTGGCGGCGCCTATGACTATTGGACTAAGGAGCAAGTCATCGACTCGGCAAATGACAATGCCGTGCTGACCGTTACCTGTACCACCTACAACAAGTTCCACCTGCTGACCGAAGAATCGGTATTGCGTGAAGGTACGCGGGCCAAGACTACCATCGCCTATAACGTGGTCCCCGGCCTGTTCCCCGCCCAGCCCCCCAACCTCCAACTGCCGAAAACCATCACCAAGCGCTATGAACTGGTGGCCGGTGGCACGGCGCGTGAAGAAATCCAGCAGATCGAGACAGACGACTACGGCAACGAACTAAGCCGCACCGAGGCATCCGGGATTCGCACCGAATACACCTATTACCCGATTGCCGGCGAGAGCGGCAAGTGCCCGGCTGACCCTCATAATTTATTCCCGCGCTACCTCAAGCAAGAGCGCCTCATACCTGTGGGAGGCACGCCTGCACCCGTGCTCACGGAGTACACCCATACCCGCGTGCCGCAGACGGGCAGCAGTTACTTTGTTCTGCAGCAGTCGAGCAGCCAGGCCGGTGTATTTTCGATGCAGCAAAGCTACTACGAAACCCCCGGCGAGTTGGCTGGCCGGCTGAAGAGCAGCATCAGTACGGTCGACGGGCAGGTATTGGTCAGTGATTTCAGTTACACCGTTACAGGTGACAATCTTGTGGAAACCCGACGCCTGACGGGGCGCGAGGGGCAGTGGCTTGAGGCGGTACGCACGCTTTCGCTGCTCAATCGACGCCTGCTGTCGATGGCGCGAGACGGTGGCAGCACTCTCGCCTTGGCGTTTGATATAAGCGGCCGGCTGACGGAAGAAACGGTTTCCCCTGGAAAACCACTGCAAGCGAGTCGACGCTATGCCTACCATTTTGCGACGCAGGCTAAACGGGCCCATCTGATCACCACGGATGCACAAGGTAACAAGGCCATTACCTACTTCGACGGCGCTGGTCGTCAGGTATCCGAGGCTCAACTGATTGGCCCGAACCAGGACCAGGAGCGTGCCACCGCAACGTGGCGGTATGACGCGCTTGGGCAAACCGTGGAGACGGTCAATTTCGATTACCTGGCCGACCGACAGATTTCACTGAAGAGCACCCATTCCTACAACCGTTGGGGCAATGCCAGCCGTGTGGCTCGTTCTGATGGCAGCGTCGAGATCAATGAGTACGACCCGCTGCTGAATCAAACAGAGGAAGGCGTTGCAGGCGGTGAGCGGCTGGTGAGCTATTTCAATGCGCATAACCAACCGATAAAGGTGGAACGGCTGGACGCCAATAATAATAAAGTCGAAGTGGAGTCGCGCACCTACGATGGCCTGGGCCGATGCCTGTCGGTACTGGACGTCAACAAAAACAGTACTGAATATGCCTACGATACGTTTGGCCGACTGCAGACGGTTCTTCAAAAACCGGTAGATGGTACCCCGCAGCGGCTGCGCAAAACGGACTATGCCCCAGGTACCAGCGCTGAACTGGCCACTGCGATTACAGTCGATGGCAGGCGGCTGGGGACGCGCACTTACGACAGCCTGGGCCGAATGACCAGCCAGGCGCGAGGGACGGGGCAGGCTACGACCTGGGAGTATGAGGCGGGGTGGATCGAGCCGATCGCCATGGTGACCCCCCGTGGAGTTCGTCAGAGCCTGACCTATGACAAGGAGTTGGATGTAGCGAGTCGGATTGAGATGACAGGGCTCCCCGTGAGCACCTATCGGCATGACCCGATTAACGGAGCGTTGACCCGTTCGGAGACCAATGGCCTTATCCATGAGTTCTTTCTGGATGCCAACGGCCATACCGAAAAGGACGTTCAAACCGCCAGCGGCACCACCTTGACCGCGCAGTACAGCTATTCCCCGGCAGGGCGCCTGCTTCATCAAACGGCTGCCGATGGCCAGAGCAGCCTACTTGAGTACGATACCCACGGACGATTCTCCCGGATGACCACCGGACCCATGGTCATTGAACAGTCCTACGATACGTTGGGCCGACCCGATAGCCTGACCACCGCCTATGACAATACGCGAGTCGTTACCAAGGTGTCCTACGATTCGCTGGGGCGGGAAGCCGAGCGCCGCTTTGAGCAAAACGGCGCGCTGTTGCAGGTGATGAGCAGCACCTATCACACCAACAGTATGTTGGCGACTCGGTTTCTCCGGAATGCAAGTTCGCAGGTGGTGATCGGTGAAACCTTCGCCTACGATGCCTACCTGCGACTTAGAACCTACCGCTGTGAAGGCCTTGAACATCCGAAGGATCGACTGGGGCGTGCCATCACCGGGCAAGACTTCAGCTTTGATAACCTCAATAACATCACACGGGTAGTGACCACTTTTGCCGATGGCACCCAAGATACGTGCGAGCGTTTTTTCACCGGCGCCGACCCCACCCAACTGACCCGCCTGACCCACACGCTTCCGGTACAGAGTTTCACAGCGGCCTATGATGCCGCCGGCAACTTGCAGGCGAGTCCTGCAGGCCAGGCCTATACCTATGATGGTTTCGAGCAACTGACTGCTGTGCAGGCCAATGCCTTCAATTATAGCTATCGGTACGATGCCGAAGCCCGGCAGGTCGTCGCTGCCCGCAGCAATGAGCCGCCCGTGATGCTGGCATACGCCGGGGACCGCCTTGATACCCTGGTTGAAGGCAGCAGGAAGATTCGCTACTTCGACGGTGCGGACCAGGTGATGGCGCGTACTGGCGGGGTGGAAGGCCCGCAACTGCATATGAACGATGCCGCCGGCAGCGTCCGCGGGATTTCGTCCCCGGGCCAGGCACCTGTGGGTCGCCACTACACGCCTTATGGTGATACGCAGATCCCTCTGGATGACGGTAAACCCCGCACCATGGCCGATTTGCAACTGCCTGCATTCAACGGCCAGCGCCTGGATGCGGCGATCAACCTGTATTTCCTGGGCAACGGGCAGCGTGCCTACGACCCAGACCTGATGATGTTCTTGCAGCCCGATCCGTTGAGTCCATTTGATGAGGGGGGAATCAATAGCTACGCCTATTGTGCCGGTAACCCGATCAACCTGATGGACCCCAGCGGGTTGTTGCCAACTTGGTTGAAGTGGACGTTGACCGGCGTTGCGTTGGCGCTGTCGGTAGTAACACTGGGGTTTGGGGCAGTTGCTCTTTCGGGAGCGGTGGCGGTGTATGGGGCAGCGTCTATGGCTACGGGACTCGCAGCGGCTCTAACGACGGCGACGGCTGTGGCGGTGCCAGCCGCTACCGGAACTTTGGCCGGGGCGGGCGCCGCAGCCGCTGCGACTGCCGTTGCGGCTACGGCAGCCGCAGCGGCGTGGGTTATTGCCTCCAAGACAGCGCTTACTGTCGGGGCGGGGCTTGGTCTGGTAAACGGGACGCTGAGTATCACAGCGATGACTATTGCCGAGGTCGACAAAGCCATGGGGTGGGACCGTTCGGGCCACATCCGAAATCTTGGTTGGGCATCCTTCGGATTCTCTTTGGCCTCATTGGCAGTGAGTGTGGCGGGGGCCTATACCTCGGCGCATATGGCCTACAGTTCTGCTGCTGCAAAGTTTTCAGGTGTCGGCACACTGAAAAACGCACCCGTCGGCACTGCGCTATCCGCCGCAGGCAAGCGTATGGTGGGCTTAACCTACAAGTTCACTGATAAAACCGGCATCACCCGATTCAGCCAGACTTTCGGGGCTACGCGGGCGGTGTTGAGGTTTACTAACCTTGGTCGCTCGATCGAAAGTAGATTCTTCTCGCCGGTCACACCCGCATCGCAGGGGGGCGGGGATGGCGGGGCTGATTCGACCCAGCCCCAATCGCAACCTGCTGTTAGGCGGTTGGTCGATATGCCGAGCGGCAGTGCCGGCTACTACCAGGCATTCAGAGACGAGGCGTCGCGCGTTCGCCAGCCCATCATGGGGGAATTGTATCGGGGGTAGTGCCAGCGTTTGCCGGCGTGGCCCCCCTGTGGAGCGAGTTCGCTCCACAGGGGCATGTTCCTTACGGGTGCTTACGTTCCACAGCCCGCAACAGATGCGTCGGTGGCGTCTCGCAACTGATCTTGCGCCCCAGCAGCGTCTCGATCGACGGCAGCTGATACGAGTCATCTTCCCCGGCAAAGCTGATCGAAACGCCCGCCGCACCCGCACGGCCGGTGCGGCCAATGCGGTGCACGTAGTCGTCCGGCATTTCCGGCAGGGTGAAGTTGATCACGTGGCTGATGCCGTCGATGTGAATCCCGCGGCCGGCCACATCGGTGGCCACCAACACGCGGATCTTGCCTTCGCGAAAGCCTTCCAGGGTCTTGATGCGCTTGTGCTGCGGCACGTCGCCCGACAGTTGCGCGGCGTTGACGCCATCACGCACCAGGCGCTCTTCGATGCGGCGCACTTCGTCCTTGCGGTTGGCAAATACCATCACGCGCTCCCAACCGTTGTCGTTGATCAGGTTGTAGAGCAGCTTGTACTTGTCGGCACCGGCGACGGCGTAGATGTGTTGTTCGACGTTTTCGCTGGCGACGTTGAGTGCTTCGATTTCGACGATGGACGGGTCGGTGGTCCACTGCTTGGCGAGGTTCATCACGTCTTCGGTGAAGGTCGCGGAGAACAGCAGGGTCTGGCGCTCGGCCTTTGGCGGGGTCTGGCGAATGATCTGACGCACCTGTGGGATGAAACCCATGTCGAGCATGCGGTCGGCTTCGTCCAGCACCATCACTTCGACCATGTCCAGGTGCACGTCGCCGCGCTGGTTGAAGTCGAGCAGGCGGCCTGGGGTCGCGACGAGGATGTCGCAATGACGGGCCTCGAGGTGCTTGAGCTGTTTGTCGAAGTCCATGCCGCCGACGAACGTCATCACGTTGAGGCCGGTGTACTTGGTCAAGTCGGCAGCGTCCTTGGCGATTTGCACCACCAGCTCCCGGGTAGGGGCGATGATCAGCGCGCGCGGCTCGCCCATGTAGCGCTCTTTCGGCGGCGGCGTTTGCAATAGTTGGGTGATGATCGAGATCAGGAACGCGGCGGTCTTGCCGGTGCCGGTCTGGGCACGGCCGATAGCGTCTTTGCCGGCGAGGGTGAAGCCCAGCACCTGCGCCTGGATCGGCGTGCAGTACGGGAAGCCCAGGTCCTGGATGGCGTGCATCAGTTCCGGGGCCAGGTTGAAGTCATGGAAGCGGGTTTTGCCTTCCTGGGGCTCGACGACGAAGTCTTCGAGTTTCCACGGCGTCACGGGCGGCTTGGGCGCGCGTTCGCGGCGTGGCTTAGCGACAGGCGCGGCGAGTATCTCTGCGGGCTCGGCCTGTTCGGGCGGTGTCACCGAGGCTGTTTTCGGTGCGGCGGCAGGTGCGATCCGCTCGGGCTGCCTAGCGTCATTGCGGTTGCCGGGCTTGGGGGCGGGAGCACTGGGAACAGGCGCGAGCGGCTCAGCCTCGCTTTTGCCGAACATTTTCTTGAGTGCTTTGAGCACGGTCATCTCATTAATTGGTTAAGGAATGTACGCCGGCCAGTGTAATGCAAGAATCGGGCGCGGCGTAGTGCGTCTGTCATACAACTACATCAACGCGGGTTTCAGCGCAGGCGCTCGGTCAGCCAGGTGCCGATATCGCGTATCTCTTCGGGTAACACTTCGTGGCCCATTGGGTATTCCTGCCATGTCACGGTGACACTACGGTGCTTTAAATGCTCGTAGGCGCTGCGGCCCATGGCGTTTTGCACCACCTCGTCATACTGGCCATGCAGGCACAGGACAGGGATGCGTTGCTGGCTGGCGGATAATTCCAGCGTATCGTCGAAGGTTGGCGCGTAGGTGGAGAGGGCGATCACGCCACCCAGCGGGCCCTGCCATTGTTTAAACGCAGTGTGGAAAACCACTGCGCCGCCCTGGGAAAAGCCCGCCAGGAAAACCCGCGAAGCGTCTATCCCGGTTCTCTTCTGCGCCTCGATCAAATCCGTGACCATTGTGGTCGACGCTTCCAGTTCTTCCAGGCTGATGGAACGGGCTGGGCTCATGGCCCTGATGTCGTACCAGCTCGGCATCTCGTAGCCACCATTGATCGTCACCGCACGGGTGGGCGCCTGGGGCAAAACGAAGCGGGTGGTCAGTAAAGTTTGCTGCAGCATTTCGGCTACCGGCAGGAAGTCGTAGCGGTCGGCGCCCAGGCCATGCAGCCAGATAACACAGGCATCTGCGGGCTTGGCGGGCTCAAGTATCAAGGGTTCGGTCATGTCTGCTCCATAGCTGTGCGGGCGCTCCGATTAAGTGCGTCGGAACGGTGCGCGACAGGTTGATCTGTTAAGAGAATGTCGCAAGGGTGAATCTTTTGCCATTGAACATCGCCGTCAGCGACTCAGCCAGCACTCTGGTACGGGCCTTGCTATGTGTAGGTCGATGTCAGAACTCTCCTAGGGCGGTAACACTATCAGTGACTGCCGCTTGTGGGAAAGCAACTGGAATTACCGCAAAAATCTCATGCTGCTCGACCCCAAAAAAAGCCAACACGGGTCGATATCGCCTCATAAGGGTGCGCTGAGGTTGGAGCTCCGACACAACAAGAGCAACTGGAGGTTTGAATGAAGGTATTGAAATCCACCCTGGCCATCGTGACCGCGGCCGCTGTATTGGGTGTCAGTGGTTTTGCCCAAGCTGGCGCCACCCTGGATGCCGTGCAGAAGAAAGGCTTCGTGCAGTGTGGCGTGAGTGACGGCCTGCCGGGTTTCTCGGTGCCGGATGCCAGCGGCAAGATCCTCGGAATCGACGCTGACGTGTGCCGCGCCGTGGCCGCCGCCGTTTTCGGTGATGCAACCAAGGTCAAGTTCAGCCAGTTGAACGCCAAGGAGCGTTTCACCGCGCTTCAATCGGGCGAAGTCGACATCCTGTCGCGCAACACCACCATGACCAGCTCCCGCGATGCGGGCATGGGCCTGAAATTCCCGGGCTTCATCACCTACTACGACGGCATCGGCTTCCTGGTTAACAACAAGCTGGGCGTGAAAAGCGCCAAGGAACTGGACGGTGCAACCATTTGCATCCAGGCCGGTACCACCACCGAGCTGAACGTTTCCGACTACTTCCGTGGCAACAACCTCAAATACACCCCGATCACCTTCGACACCTCCGATGAAAGCGCAAAGTCGCTGGAATCCGGGCGTTGCGACGTACTGACCTCCGACAAGTCCCAACTGTTCGCCCAGCGCAGCAAGCTGGCCGCGCCGAAGGACTACGTGGTTCTGCCGGAAACCATTTCCAAGGAACCGTTGGGCCCGGTCGTGCGTAATGGCGACGACGAGTGGCTGGCCATCGTGCGCTGGGTGGGCTATGCCATGCTCAACGCTGAAGAAGCCGGCATCACGTCGAAAAACGTCGAAGCTGAAGCCAAGTCCACCAAGAATCCGGACGTCGCACGTCTGCTCGGTGCTGACGGCGAATACGGCAAAGACCTGAAAGTGAAGAAAGACTGGGTCGTACAGATCGTCAAGCAAGTCGGTAACTACGGCGAAGTGTTCGAGCGCAACCTGGGCAAGAGCACCCCGCTGGAAATCGACCGTGGCCTGAACGCCCTGTGGAACGCCGGCGGCATTCAATACGCACCCCCTGTGCGCTGATCGCTGATGGTTCTGTCACCCGGTGGGCCAACCGCCGGGTGATGTTCTGTTCCATTCTTTTCGGGGCACTTCATGCAAAATCAAATCGGCGCACCCAAGCAGAAGCTCAGCTTCAGCGATCCCAAAGTGCGTGCGTGGCTCTTCCAGATCATCACGATAGTGGCGGTGGTCTCGCTGGGCTGGTACCTCTTCAATAACACCCAGACCAACCTGCAGCACCGGGGCATTACCTCGGGTTTCGACTTCCTTGAGCGCAGTGCCGGCTTTGGCATCGCGCAGCATTTGATCGACTACACCGAATCGGACAGCTATGCCCGGGTGTTTGTGATCGGTTTGCTCAACACCCTGTTGGTGACCTTTATCGGTGTGATCCTGGCGACCCTGCTCGGGTTCGTCATTGGCGTGGCGCGGCTGTCGCCGAACTGGATGATCAACAAGCTGGCGACGGTGTATGTGGAAGTGTTCCGCAACATTCCGCCGCTGCTGCAGATCCTGTTCTGGTACTTCGCGGTGTTCCTGACCATGCCGGGGCCGCGTAACAGCCATAACTTCGGCGATACCTTTTTTGTCAGCAGTCGTGGCCTGAATATGCCGGCAGCGCTTGCCGCTGACGGTTTCTGGCCGTTTGTGGTCAGCGTCGTGGTGGCGATTGCGGCAATCGTGCTGATGGCGCGCTGGGCCAACAAGCGCTTTGAAGCCACCGGCGTACCTTTCCATAAATTCTGGGTGGGCCTGGCGTTGTTCATCGTGATCCCGGCGTTGTGCGCATTGATCTTCGGCGCACCGCTGCACTGGGAAATGCCGAAGCTTTCAGGCTTCAACTTTGTCGGCGGCTGGGTGTTGATTCCTGAACTATTGGCACTGACCCTGGCGCTGACGGTTTATACCGCGGCGTTTATCGCGGAGATCGTGCGCTCGGGTATCAAGTCCGTCAGCCACGGCCAGACCGAAGCGGCGCGTTCCCTGGGCCTGCGCCCCGGGCCGACGTTGCGCAAGGTCATCATCCCGCAAGCGTTGCGGGTGATCATTCCGCCGTTGACCAGCCAATACCTGAACCTGGCGAAAAACTCGTCGCTGGCCGCCGGTATCGGTTACCCGGAAATGGTTTCGCTGTTTGCCGGCACGGTGCTCAACCAGACCGGCCAGGCCATCGAAGTCATTGCCATCACCATGAGCGTGTACCTGGCGATCAGCATCAGCATTTCCCTGCTGATGAACTGGTACAACAAGCGCATTGCGCTGATCGAGCGGTGAGGAAACCTGCATGAGTTCGCATACGTTCAAACCTGATATGCCGCCGCCGAGCAAAGTCTTCGGGCCGATGGCATGGATGCGCGCCAACCTGTTTTCCAGTTGGCTCAATACCCTGCTGACCTTGTTGGCGTTCTATCTGATCTACCTGGTGGTGCCGCCGATTCTGAGCTGGGCGATCATCGACGCCAACTGGGTCGGCACCACGCGCGCCGATTGCACCAAGGAGGGCGCCTGCTGGGTGTTCATCCAACAGCGCTTCGGGCAGTTCATGTACGGCTACTACCCCGGCGACCTGCGCTGGCGCGTGGACCTCACCGTATGGCTGGCCATCGTCGGCGTGGCGCCGTTGTTCATCTCGCGTTTTCAACGCAAGGCGGTCTACGGCCTGAGCTTTCTGGTGCTGTACCCGATCATCGCGTTCTTCCTGCTGCATGGCGGGATCTTCGGCCTGACCAACGTGGCGACCAGCCAATGGGGCGGCCTGATGCTGACCCTGGTAATCGCTACCGTCGGCATCGCCGGCGCTTTGCCCCTGGGCATCATGTTGGCGCTGGGACGGCGTTCGAACATGCCGGCCATTCGTGTGGTCTGCGTGACCTTCATCGAATTCTGGCGCGGCGTGCCGTTGATCACCGTGCTGTTCATGTCCTCCGTGATGCTGCCGTTGTTCCTGCCCGAAGGCATGGGCATCGACAAGTTGCTGCGCGCATTGATCGGCGTGATCCTGTTCCAGTCGGCCTATGTGGCTGAAGTGGTGCGCGGTGGTTTGCAGGCGATTCCCAAGGGCCAGTACGAAGCGGCCGCAGCGATGGGCCTCGGCTACTGGCGTTCGATGGGCCTGGTGATTCTGCCGCAAGCCTTGAAGATGGTGATCCCCGGCATCGTCAACACGTTTATCGCGTTGTTCAAGGACACAAGCCTTGTGATCATTATCGGCCTGTTCGACCTGCTCAACAGCGTCAAGCAAGCTGCCGCCGACCCGAAATGGCTGGGCATGGCCACTGAAGGCTATGTGTTCGCCGCCCTGGTGTTCTGGATTTTCTGTTTTGGTATGTCGCGCTATTCCATTCATTTGGAACACAAGCTCGACACAGGCCACAAGCGTTAGGAGTTGATGTGATGAGCGAAGCGATCAAACAGCCTGTGAGCCCTGAAGGCATTATCCAGATGCAGGGCGTCAACAAATGGTACGGCCAGTTCCATGTGTTGAAAGACATCAACCTCAACGTCAAGCAGGGCGAGCGTATCGTGCTGTGCGGCCCGTCGGGTTCGGGCAAATCCACCACCATCCGCTGCCTCAACCGTCTGGAAGAACACCAGCAGGGCCGCATCGTGGTCGATGGCGTGGAATTGACCAACGACCTCAAGCAGATCGAGGCGATCCGCCGTGAAGTCGGCATGGTGTTCCAGCACTTCAACCTGTTCCCGCACCTGACCATCCTGCAGAACTGCACGCTGGCGCCGATGTGGGTGCGCAAGATGCCCAAGCGCAAGGCCGAAGAAATCGCCATGCACTACCTTGAGCGCGTACGCATTCCGGAGCAGGCCCACAAGTTTCCGGGGCAACTGTCCGGCGGCCAGCAACAGCGCGTGGCGATTGCCCGCGCGCTGTGCATGAAGCCGAAAATCATGCTGTTCGATGAGCCGACCTCGGCCCTCGACCCGGAAATGGTGAAAGAAGTACTCGACACCATGATCGGCCTGGCCGAAGACGGCATGACCATGTTGTGCGTGACCCACGAAATGGGCTTTGCCCGCACCGTGGCCAATCGCGTGATCTTCATGGACAAGGGCGAGATCGTAGAACAGGCGGCGCCGAATGATTTCTTCGACAACCCGCAGAACGATCGGACCAAGTTGTTCTTGAGCCAGATTCTGCATTGATGGATGCTTGAAAAAATAAACCCGGCCTGGCCGGGTTTGTTTTTTTAGAGGGTTCAGGAGGCCTTGAGCGCTTCCCGGTCCGTATTGATGGTGTGGCTGAATCCGCGCATGTCAGCGCCCTCGGCCAATACTCTGGCATCGGCAAGTAAGTGCGGGTATCGATCCAATAGCCGCATCAGCAGCACCAAGGGTTTGGAGGGCAGAAGCTCGCCGCGCTCGTAGCGTGAAAAAGCGTTGTGACCGCCACCGGATAGCAGCTCGACCGTTTCCTTTTGCGTAAGGTGCAGCTTGCGACGGATGCGTTTCATTTCGGTGCCGATCATTTGCCGTGCGGCGTGGACGAGTTCATCACCGGCCGCGCCGTGGCGCTCAGCACTGTCAGGATCATGCATGCCGTCCCCACACTGCTGGCATTCCCAACCCGACAAATTATCGACACGCCGCTCCATACCGTTGACACGCAGGGTTTCGCTGCGGTTTTCGAAGCGCGTCATAGCGTCGGGTGCACCGCAGATGAAGCAATGTTGAGTTCTCATGAGCTCTTCTTCTTAAAGGAGATCACTGGAGGGTTACCGACTGAGCAGTAAGTGACCTTGATGTAAATCTCCAGACCGTGTGAATTGATGTGATACACGTCCTGCCACACCCGATGATCGGCATAGGTGGTCATTGATTTGTACAACATCCTGTTTTGCAATTCGAAAATGACCTCTTGCATCTCAGGGATGTCGAGGCCGAGACGCCAACCCGTTTCCTTTGCCGCGAGCGTAAAGGCCCGATTTCCGAGCCGCCTGACATCCGCCTTGATCACCGCCAGATCGTAATGAGGTGTGTACTTTTCCATAAGACACCTGAGTCCAATAATTACCCTCTGAGGGTAATTTTACCAATCGAAAATTCTGTTCTTTTTCCTGCCTGAAAATCCTAGTGCGTTGCCTTTGTAGGCAACTCCGAATAGGCTGTAGGAAAATTCATCCTATGATTGGACGAAAGCGCAAAGCTCATGACAGACATCGCCCCGTTGATCAAACGCTCCCTGGTGGACCAGGCCCTGGAGCAGTTGCGCTGGCGCATAACCGAAGGAAAATGGGCCATCGGCGAACGCCTGCCCACCGAACCGGAGCTCTCCGCCGAGCTAGGCATCAGCCGCAACACCGTACGAGAGGCCATGCGTGTATTGGCGTTTTCCGGCTTGATCGAAATCCGCCAGGGCGATGGCAGCTATTTGCGCTCGATGACCGACCCGCTGGGGGCGATGCGTGCGTTGTCCCATTGCTCGCTGGAACAGGCGCAGGAAACGCGGCAGATCCTCGAAGTGGAAGCCATCGGGCTCGCGGCGTTGCGCCGTAGCGATGACGACCTCGTCGCGCTACGCCAAGCCCTCCAGGCCAGCGCCGCGTTGTATCACGGTGAACTGGAGGCCTACATCAGCGCCGACCTGGTGTTCCACCAATGCTTGGTGGACGCGGCGCACAACCCAGCCCTAAGCGAGCTGTACCTTTATTTTTCAAGCATCGTCGGCGCCCAACTGCGCCAGACCCTGAACACCTCGCCGCGTCGCCAGGCCGTGTTCGACCTGCATATCGCCCTGCTCGACGCCGTGGAACACCAAGACCCGGAACGCGCCAAATCCCTCTGCCGGCAGTTAATCAATGAACCTTGAAGCCCCAAACAAGCAACGTGCAGCCGAACTGGAAGAATTGCTGATCGATGCCGAAGCCGACGACGAGCTGGTCCAGCAGCACGAGCCGGTGGTCAGCCGGCCGTGGCTGTTGCTGCTCGGCCTGGTCCTGGTGGCGTTGAACCTGCGCCCGGCGTTGTCGAGCCTGTCGCCGCTGCTCAGCGAAGTGTCCGCCAGCCTGGGTTTGTCGGGGGCCAGGGCCGGTTTGCTGACCACCTTGCCGGTGCTGTGCCTGGGGCTGTTCGCGCCGCTGGCGCCGATCCTGGCCCGGCGTTTTGGCGCCGAGCGCGTGGTCCTGGGGATTCTGCTGACACTCGCCGGCGGCATCATCCTGCGCAGTTCTCTCGGGGAATTCGGGCTGTTCGCCGGTAGCCTGCTGGCCGGTGCGAGCATCGGCATCATCGGTGTGTTGCTGCCGGGCATCGTCAAGCGTGATTTCGCCAGGCAGGCCGGCGCCATGACCGGTGTCTACTCCATGGCCCTGTGCCTGGGCGCGGCCCTGGCTGCTGGCGCGACCGTGCCCTTGAGCCATTATTTCGCGGGCAGTTGGGCCATCGGCCTGGGCTTCTGGATGGTCCCGGCCCTGGTGGCGGCGCTGTTCTGGTTGCCCCAGGTCGGCCAGAAACAAGGCGCCCATCAGGTGGCTTACCGGGTCAAGGGCTTGCTGCGCGACCCGCTGGCCTGGCAGGTCACCGTGTATATGGGCCTGCAATCCTCCCTGGCCTACATCGTGTTCGGCTGGTTGCCGTCGATCCTGATCGGTCGAGGCTTGAGCGCCACCGAGGCCGGGCTGGCGCTGTCGGGCTCGATCATCCTGCAGTTGTTCAGTTCCCTGGCCGCGCCGTGGCTGGCCACACGCGGCAAGGACCAGCGCCTGGCAATCGTGGTGGTGATGCTGCTGACGCTCGGCGGTCTGTTCGGTTGCCTGTATGCGCCACTCGATGGCCTGTGGGGCTGGGCGATTCTGCTGGGCCTGGGGCAGGGCGGTACCTTCAGCCTGGCGCTGACCTTGATCGTGCTGCGCTCCCGGGATTCCCATGTTGCCGCCAACCTGTCAGGCATGGCCCAGGGCATTGGCTACACCCTCGCGTCGATGGGCCCGTTTGCGGTCGGCCTGGTGCATGACTGGACCGGCGGTTGGGCGGCGATCGGTTGGATCTTCGCCGTGATCGGCCTCGGCGCGATTATCGCGGGCCTTGGCGCCGGTCGTGCACGCTACGTAAACGTCACCAGCGAGAAAGTCTGAAGGCAGACACTTTCGACAGTGCCTGCATGGCACGCCACTCCAGTGCGCTGCCAGTGGATGGTGGCTTTTTCGTAGTTGTTGTATCGGCTTTCAATCACTCAAAAGGTTATCTGTTTCTGGTCGATAACGCCCAACAGGATTAGGCAATCATTCCTGCATAGGGCCCCCATGGCGATTGCATCAGTGTCACAGGTTGCCGCTGGATCAATAGCCATGGAGAGGGAGTGATGGTTTCGCCGCAAGGTTCAACCCCAGGAGCGAGCCGCAAACCAGATCTGCCGGTTGTCCCCCCGCTTCATTGGCAGCACATGAATATCCTGGTGGTGGAGGATCATTCAGCCTACCGGCTGCTGTTGGGCTGGATGTTGCAGAAGCTGGGCCTGGGGTACGAGTTGGCCGCCGATGGGTTCATGGGGCTGAAGGCGTTTACCCGCCGGCCCTTTGATTTGGTGATCTGCGATTGCCAGATGCCGTTTATGGATGGTTACAGCATGGCCAGCGCCATTCGCCAGCATGAGCACGACCACGGATTGAGGCGAGTACCGATCATTGCCTTGACCGCCAATCTGCAAAACGATACCCCCCGGCGCTGTCGCGAAGCGGGCATGGATGCCTGGCTGCTCAAACCACTGACCCTGGAACAATTGCACGCCGTGCTGATGCACTGGCTGCCTGGCAGTGATGCTCCGCAAGCCGGCCAGGAGACTGCGCCAGCCCCTGGCTGGCCAACCCGCGCCACGCTTGTCGCGACGTTTGGCAGCGACGCGATCGTCGATCAGCTGCTCGAAGGCCTGCTGGTGGAAGCCTGGGAAGACTATCGCGTCTTGCGCCAAGCCTGTTCAACGCGCAACGCCTCACTGGCTGCCGAACGCCTGCATCGCCTGGTGGGTAGCCTGGTATTTCTGGGCGGCAGCGACCTTGAGTCCACTGCCACGCAATTGATCGAGCAGGTCCAGTCCGGCGATGTTGCTTCCCACTCGGTGCAACTGGAGCTGTTCCAGGCACGTTTGTGCGTTTATCTCGAATACTTGTCCCGTCTCTGAATCCGCGCCTGCAAGGGCTTTTCGTTTCCGAGTGAGCTGGTTTTGACTGTAGGTGTTTTCCTGTTGTTTTGTAGGCAAAAATTTAGCTAGTACAGAACATTGGGCGTGGCTGCAAGTGACGCTTTGTTAGCTGTTGTTGATGATTGCCGGCGGAGGTATTTTGCGCTGATTCAAGTTGCAATCATTCGTGGGTACCTATGCTTCGAGTAATTATTGCTGACGATCACCCTATTGTTCGCATCGGGCAAAGGGTCGTGATCGAGGCGAATGGAAGATGCACAGTGGTCGGTGAGGCCGAAGGTCCTGATCAGTTGCTTGACGTGTTGAGCACAACCCCGTGCGACGTGCTGGTCACGGATTTCGCCATGCCAGGCGGCCAGCAGGCCGATGGCTACGGTTTGTTGGGCCTGCTGCATCGCCAGTATCCGCAGGTGCCGGTGATTGTGGTGACGATGTTCGCCAGCATCGCCATCTTGCGTGCAGCTTTTTCCCATGGTGTGCGCGGCGTGGTCGCCAAGAGTGCTTCGGCCAAGGAGTTGCCCCAGGCGATCAAGGCCGTGTGTGCGGGCCAGACCTTCACCAGCGAATCCCTGCGCTTGCAGTTGGTGGAGTCGGGGGTGGGCGACCAGTCCGGGCAGCCTAAATTGTCCGACAAGGAACGCGAGGTGGTGCGAATGTTGGCCAGCGGCATGACAGTCAGCCAGATTGCGGCACAGGTCAACCGCAGTATTTCCACCATCAGCAAGCAGAAAAGCACGGCCATGCAACGTTTGAGTATTTCGACGGATGTCGATTTGTTTGCTTATGCGCGCGATACGGGAATGGTGCCGTAGAAAGCAATGGCATTCTCGTGTTACGCGGACTATCGTTCGGCATCCCTGTTCATCCTGCGAAAACTGCCCATGAGTGATGCCCATAACGCCCTGATCACTGAGTTCTATAGCGCCTTTCAGCGCCTGGATGCCGAAGCCATGGCCGCCTGTTATACCCAGGACGTGGTGTTCAGCGATCCGGCCTTCGGCGAACTGCGCGGGCAGGACGCCGGCGACATGTGGCGCATGCTCACCACTCGGGCCAAGGATTTTTCCCTGACCTTTGACAACGTGCGCAGCGAGGGCAACGCGGGCAGCGCGCACTGGGTGGCGACCTACCTGTTCAGCGCAACCGGCAATACGGTGGTCAACGATATTCAGGCGCGCTTCGTGTTTCGTGACGGCAGGATTTGCGAGCATCACGACCATTTCGACCTGTGGCGCTGGTCGCGCCAGGCGTTGGGCACCAAGGGCCTGTTACTGGGCTGGACGCCCTTGGTGAAAAACGCCGTACGCGCCCAGGCGCGCAAAGGTTTGAAGGCATTCCAGGCCGGTCGTTGATAAGCTGGGTGCTTCTGTACAGTGCCGAATCCCGTCGTGAACACGCCTGAATCCAAACCCTGGTTCGTCTACCTGGTGCGCGCCGCCAATGGCTCGCTGTATTGCGGCATCAGCAATGACCCGGTGCGCCGGTTCGCCACTCATCAAAGCGGCAAGGGCGCGCGGTTTTTCCTCTCCAGCCCGGCCGTTGCGCTGGTGTATACCGAGCAATGTGCGAGCAAAGGCGAAGCACTGCGCCAGGAACGCTTGATCAAGAAATTGAAGAAGAGCGCCAAGGAGTGCCTGGCGACCAGTGCTTCATCAGGCTGACTGACAGGTTCCCATCAGGCGCCATAACAAAATATTTGCAAACAAGGGTGAGGTAAACCGCTCGCCCATCCGTGTAGTGCTTGAAACTGCGATCAATTCGCATTAACAGCGTTTTTACACGGGTGCTCACAGCATGAAATCGACGGCGGGCGGTAGGCTCAAACAATGGCTGGGAGCCTCGGTATTTTCAGTCTCGGCGCTGGCGTTGCTGCCCCTGGCCGTGGCACAGGCGCAGGAACAGCAAAGCGCCCAGTTCACGTTTGCTCTGGCGGCCAAACCACTGCCCCAGGCGCTGAGTGATTTCAGCCGGGTCACCGGGATCAGCGTGATCTATACCGATGAAGCGCCTTACGGCCTCAACGCCCCGGCGCTCAACGGGCAGATGAGCGCGACCCAGGCGCTGCAACGCCTGCTGGGCAACTCCGGCTTCACCTTCCGCCAGATCGACGCCCGTACCCTGGCGCTGGAACCGCTGCCCGCCGACGGCGCGGTCAATCTCGGCGCCACCACCATCAGCGCTGCCAGCCCTGGCCAGGACAGCACCAGCTACCAGCCGCCGCCGACCAGCTCGGTGATGCGCTCCCAGGGCCTGCTGCTGGAAACCCCGCAAACCGTCAACGTGGTACCCGCCCAGGTCTTGCGCGATCAACAACCGCGCAACCTGGATGACGCGCTGGGCAATATCAGCGGCATCACCCAGTCCAACACCCTTGGCAGCACCCAGGACGCGGTGATGCTGCGCGGCTTCGGCGACAACCGTAACGGCTCGATCATGAAGGACGGCATGCCGGTGGTGCAGGGCCGTGCGTTGAACGCCACCGCCGACCGCGTGGAAGTGCTCAAGGGGCCGTCGTCGTTGCTGTACGGCATCCAGGACCCGGGCGGCGTGGTCAACATCGTCAGCAAAAAGCCCGAGTTGGTGCAGTCCACGTCCTTGACCGCGCGCGGCTCGACCTTCGGCAGCGGCAAGAATGGCAGTGGCGGCAGCCTGGATACCACCGGCCCGATTGGCGACGGCGGCCTGGCCTATCGCCTGATCGTCGACCATGAAGACGAAGACTACTGGCGCAACTACGGCACCCACCGCGAAACGCTGGTGGCGCCGTCGCTGGGTTGGTATGGCGACTCGACCCAAGTGGTGTTCGCCTATGAGCACCGCGAGTTTCTGTCGCCGTTCGACCGCGGCACGGCCATCGATCCAAAAACCAATCACCCGCTGAACATCCCTGCGACGCGCCGCCTGGATGAGCCGTTCAACAATATGGAAGGCCGCTCCGACCTGTACCGCCTGACCGTCGACCACGACCTGAACGACGACTGGAAGGCCCACTTCGGCTACAGCTGGAACCGTGAAACCTATGACGCCAGCCAGGTGCGCGTGGTCAAGGTCAACACCAACGGCACCCTCACCCGCAGCATGGATGGCACCCAAGGCGCGCTGACCACTGACCGCTTCGCCACCGCCAGCCTTGAAGGCAAGGTCGATGTGGCGGGCATGCGCCACGACCTGGTGTTCGGGCTGGACGATGAATACCGCAAAATCCACCGCGCCGAGCTGATTCGCCAGGCGCCACGCGGCAGTTTCAACTACAACGATCCGGTCTACGGCAACGAAGTGGCGGGCTCCAATGTCAGCGCGCCGGACAGCAACCAGACCGATCTGCTGCGCAGCGATTCGCTGTTCTTCCAGGACGCCATCCACCTGAACGACCAATGGATCCTGGTGGGCGGCGCGCGCTACCAGATGTACGACCAATACGCCGGCAAAGGCGTGCCGTTCACTGCCAACACCGACGGCAACGGCCAGAAGTGGGTGCCGCGTGCCGGGCTGGTGTATCGCTACACCGACGAACTGTCGTTCTACGGCAGCTACACCGAGTCGTTCAAACCCAACTCCACCATTGCGCCGCTGGCCAACAAAACGGTGCTGGAGGGCAGCCTGCAGCCGGAAGAATCCAAGGCCTGGGAGCTGGGTACCAAGTTCGACCTGCCGGGGCGCATCACCGCGAGCGCCGCGCTGTTCACCATCGATAAGCGCAACGTGCTGGTGCAGGTGGGCGAGGGGCTGACCTCGGTCTACAGCGTGGCGGGCAAGGTGCGTTCCCGTGGCCTGGAGCTGGATGCCAGCGGCCAACTGAGCGATAAGTGGAGCCTGATCGGCAGTTACGCCTACACCGATGCCGAGGTCACCGACGACCCGACGCTCAAAGGCAATCGCCTGCAAAACGTGGCGAAAAATACCGCGTCGCTGTCGGCCGTGTATGACTTCGGCAGCCTGCTGGGTGGCGATCAGCTGCGCGTCGGTGCCGGTGCGCGCTACGTGGGCGAGCGGGCAGGGGATGCGGCCAACAGCTTCGAATTGCCGAGCTATACCGTGGCCGATGCGTTCGCCAGCTATGACACCAAAATCGACGGGCAGAAGGTCAAGTTCCAGCTCAATGTGAAAAACCTTTTCGACCGCACTTACTACACCTCTTCGGTGAACACACAGTTCGTGTCCATCGGTGATGCGCGGCAGGTGTCGGTGTCCAGCACCCTTACCTTCTGACCGGATTTGCTTTTTTGTGGGAGGAGGGGGATTGCACCCTCCCACATTGACACCTGAGCTGTTAGCGTTGCCGGCATTCGATGCCTACGGAAAACGCTACTGATGCACTTTGGACGATGGTTACACACCAGCGCGCTGCTGGTCGGCTTGAGCTTGTTACTGGGCGGCTGCGCCAGCGTTTCACACCTCGCCACCCCAGCGGCGCTCGACCAACTGTTGGCCGACCCGGCGTTGCGTGGCGCCACGGTTTCACTGACGGTGCGCGACGTACGCAGCGGCGACATGCTGTATCAACACAATCCGAGCACGCGGTTGGTGCCGGCTTCCAACCTCAAGCTGCTGACCACCACGGCGGCGATGGATGTGCTGGGCGCGCAATACCGCTTCGCCACGCAGCTGCTCAGTGACGGCACGCGCCAGGGCGAACGCCTGACCGGCAACCTGTACCTGCGCGGCCTCGGCGACCCGACCTTGCAGCTCGCCGACTACCAGGCCCTGGCGGCGCAATTGGCCAGCCAGGGCATCCGCCAGGTCCAGGGCGACCTGGTGTTCGACGACACCTGGTTCGACGCTGAGCGCTTGGGGGTCGATTGGTCCCAGGATGATGAAACAACCTATTACGGCGCGCAGATTTCGGCGCTGACCGTGGCGCCCAACGCCGATTTCGACGCCGGCAGCGTGCTGGTCACGGCCACGGCACCGATGCGGACCGGCCTGCCGGTGACGGTCGAGATTTATCCGCCCACCGACTACCTTCAACTGAGCAACCGCGCCCTCAGCGGGCCGGGCAACACCTATGGCGTCAACCGCCGGCATGGCACCAACCTGTTGCAGCTCAGCGGCACCGTTGCGCCGGGCAGGCAGAGCGAGCAACTGGTCAGCGTATGGGAGCCGACGCAACTGGTGGCCAACCTGTTCGAGCAGGCGCTGGCGCGGCAATGCATCCAGGTGATGGGGCGCCGGGTGATCGGTGCTGCGAGCCCGGCCACGGCGAACGTGCTGGTCGAGCATCGATCGGCGCCCTTGCAGGAATTGATCACGCCGCTGCTCAAGCTCTCCAACAACAACATGTCCGAAGCCTTGCTCAAAGCCATGGGCCGCAAGACCGCCAACAGCGGCACGGCGGCGGCGGGCGTGGCGGCGGTGGCCGGGTTTCTCGAGCGACAGGGGGTGGATACGAGTACCTTGAGCCAGGTGGACGGCTCGGGCCTGTCACGGCGTAACCTGCTGTCGTCGCAAACCCTGACCGACCTGCTGCTGGCCGCAAGCAAACAGCCGTGGTTCGATGCCTGGTACAACGCATTGCCAATTGCCGGCAACAGCGATCGTATGACCGGCGGCAGCTTGCGCTATCGGCTGCACGCCACGGCCGCCGAGAACAACCTGCACGGCAAGACCGGTTCCATGAGCGGGGTGTCGTCCCTGAGCGGTTACCTCACAGATGCCCAAGGACGGCGACTGGTGTTTGCGATGATCAGCAATAACTACCTGAGCGACACCGCCAGCATCCATGCTCTGGAAAACCGCCTGGCCGTGGCTCTGGCGCAGTGGCACGACTGACTCAGGGCTGATAACCCATACGCCAACTCACGGCCCGGGTCGCCGCCAGCAAGCGCTGCGCCGCCGGGCCGTCTTCATCGGCGTGGAACAGCGAAGTAGGGCCGACCACGGTCATCACCGCCGCCACGTGCCCCACGGCGTTGAACACCGGCGCCGACAACGCATCCACCCCCGGCATCAGCAAACCATGCACAAAGTGCAGGCCACGCTGGCGGATCTGCTCGCAGGTGATGGCGTAGGCCTGGTCGTCCGCCAGGGTATGGGCGGTGCCGGCCTGGATTTCGCGCTCGCGCAATTCCACGGTTTCCCGAGTCGGCAGATAGGCGCTGAACACCAGCCCGGTGGACGAACTGAGCAGCGGCAAGACTGAACCCAGTTGCGTCACCACCGTAACCGCGCGCACCGCCGGTTCGATGTGCACCACGGTCGCGCCCTGGTTGCCCCACACCGCCAGAAAGCAGGTTTCATTCAAGTCATCGCGCAGCTCCGCCAGGGGCATCGCGCCGACTTTCAGCACATCCATGCTGCCCAGCGCAGCCAAGCCTACGCGCAAGGCTTCGCGCCCCAGGCCATAGTGGTTGGTGGCGGCGTTCTGTTCAGCAAAGCCCGAGGCGATCAGCGCCTGCAGGTAACGATGGACCTTGCTCGCCGGCATCTGCACATGCTCGGCCAGGCGCGACAGTGAAGTGGCCGGCGACAGTTCGGCCAGGGCCTTGAGGATATCGGTGCCCACTTCGGCCGAGCGGACTTTCTGTTTACCGGTGTCGCGGGGCTTTTCCATGGGGGTGCGAGAATCCGAGAGATGAGTGGGCGTCTTTATAGCTTGACGGTCCATGGCGATCAAATTACGTTAAGCGTAACTCGATTACGATAAAAACAACTGACCCCCAGAGGATGCTCCATGAACCTCGAATACCTGTCGGGCTTCGGCAATGAATTCGCCAGCGAAGCCCTGCCCGGCGCGCTGCCCGTCGGCCAGAACTCGCCGCAGAAAGCGCCCTACGGGCTGTACACCGAACTGTTCTCCGGCACCGCGTTCACCATGGCGCGCAGCGAAGCCCGGCGTACCTGGCTGTACCGCATCCAGCCATCGGCCAATCACCCGGCCTTTAGCAAATTGGAGCGGCAGTTGGCCGGCGGACCTCTGGGCGCGGTGACGCCGAACCGGCTGCGCTGGAGCCCGCTGGACATCCCAGGCGAGCCGACTGACTTTATCGACGGGCTCGTAGGCATGGTCGCCAACGCCGGGTCGCAAAAGCCGTCAGGCATCAGCATCCACACTTACCGCGCCAACCGCTCGATGGAGCGCGTGTTCTTCAATGCCGACGGCGAACTGTTGATCGTGCCCGAACAGGGCCGTTTGCGTATCGCCACGGAGCTGGGCGTGCTGGAGGTCGAGCCGCTGGAGATTGTGGTACTGCCACGCGGGCTCAAGTTCCGCGTCGAACTGCTCGACGCCCAAGCTCGTGGCTACGTCGCCGAAAACCATGGCGCACCGCTGCGCCTGCCGGACCTGGGCCCCATCGGCAGCAACGGCCTGGCCAATCCGCGCGACTTCCTCAGCCCGGTCGCCCACTACGAAGACCTCAAGCAGCCGACCACGCTGGTGCAGAAATTCCTCGGCGAACTCTGGGCCTGCGAGCTCGACCATTCGCCGCTTAACGTGGTCGCCTGGCACGGCAATAACGTGCCGTACAAGTACGACCTGCGTCGCTTCAACACCCTCGGCACGGTGAGTTTCGATCACCCGGACCCGTCGATTTTCACCGTATTGACCTCGCCCACCAGCGTGCACGGCCTGGCCAACCTTGACTTCGTGATCTTCCCGCCGCGCTGGATGGTGGCCGAGAACACCTTCCGCCCGCCGTGGTTCCACCGCAACCTGATGAATGAATACATGGGCCTGATCCAGGGTGCCTACGACGCTAAGGCCGAGGGTTTCCTGCCCGGCGGTGCGTCGCTGCACAGCTGCATGAGCGCCCATGGCCCGGACGGCGAGACCTGTACCAAAGCGATCAACGCGGACCTGGCGCCGCACAAGATCGACAACACCATGGCCTTCATGTTCGAGACCAGCCAGGTGCTGCGCCCCACCCAGTTCGCCCTGGAATGCCCGCAACTGCAACCCGCTTATGACGCGTGCTGGGCTTCGCTGCCCGCCACCTTCAACCCGAATCGGAGATAACCCATGACTCAACCCACACAGACCCGCAGCTGGGTCGCCTCCGCCAACGGTCACGCGGATTTCCCCCTGCAGAACCTGCCGCTGGGGGTGTTCAGCATCAACGGCTCGGCGCCGCGCAGTGGCGTGGCGATTGGCGACGCGATCCTTGACCTGCACGCCGCCCTGGATGAGTTTGACGGTGAAGCGCGGCGTGCGGTCGAGGCGACTGCGGGCGGCCAGTTGAACGCCTTTTTCGAACTCGGCCGCGGCCCACGCGTGGCCTTGCGCGAGCGCCTGCTGGAACTGCTCGCCGAAGGCAGCAAGCTGCAAACCCGCGAGGCGCAGGTGTTGCACCGTGCCGCCGATTGTCAGATGCACTTGCCTGCCAAAATCAATGATTACACCGACTTCTATGTCGGCATCGAACACGCGCAGAACGTCGGCAAACTGTTCCGTCCCGACAACCCGCTATTGCCCAACTACAAGTACGTGCCGATTGGCTATCACGGCCGTGCCTCGACCATTCGTCCCTCGGGTACGGATGTGCGCCGCCCCAAGGGCCAGACACTGCCGGCCGGCCAGGCCGAGCCCACCTTCGGCCCCTGCGCCCGCTTGGACTATGAACTGGAACTGGGCATCTGGATCGGCCAGGGCAACACCATGGGCGACGCGATTGCCATCGGCGAAGCGGCCGAACATATCGCCGGTTTCTGCCTGCTCAACGACTGGTCGGCACGCGATATCCAAGCCTGGGAATACCAGCCGCTCGGGCCGTTCCTGTCCAAGAGCTTCATCACCAGCATCTCGCCCTGGGTCGTCACGGCCGAAGCGCTGGAGCCGTTCCGCAAGGCGCAACCGCCGCGACCCGAAGGCGATCCGCAGCCGTTGCCCTACCTGCTGGACCCTCGCGATCAAAAGGCCGGCGCCTTCGATATCGAGCTGGAAGTGCTGCTGACCACCGCATCGATGCGTGAGCAGAACCTGCCGGCCCATCGCCTGACCCTGAGCAACACCCAGCATATGTACTGGACCGTGGCGCAAATGGTTGCGCACCACAGCGTCAACGGCTGCCAGCTGCAGGCCGGTGACCTGTTTGGTTCGGGCACGCTGTCGGGGCCGCAGCCAGGGCAGTTCGGCAGCCTGCTGGAGATCACCGAAGGCGGCAAAAAACCGATTGAACTGGCCTCCGGCGAGGTGCGCAAATTCCTCGAAGACGGCGATGAAATCATCCTGCGTGCGCGCTGCAACCGCGAAGGCTTTGCCTCCATCGGTTTCGGCGAATGCCGTGGCACTGTGGTCGGCGCACGCTGAGGGGGCGGGGTGATGGAACTCTATACGTACTATCGTTCGACCGCGTCCTACCGGGTGCGCATCGCCCTGGCGCTCAAGGGCCTGGATTTCACGGCGGTGCCGATCAATCTGCTGGTGCCGGCAGGTGGAGCCAATCGCCAGCCCGAGTACCTGGCGATCAATCCACAAGGGCGTGTGCCTGCCTTGCGCAGCGACGGTGAACTGTTGATTCAGTCCCAGGCGATCGTCGAATACCTGGAGGAACGTTATCCCCAGGTACCGCTGCTCTCCAAAGACCTGGCGGCGCGTGCCCACGAACGCGCCGTGGCATCGATCATCGCCTGTGATATTCACCCGTTGCACAACTCCAGCACCCAGAACCTGCTGCGCCAGTGGGGCCATGATGAGGCGCAATTGCTCGAGTGGATCGCGCATTGGATCAGCCAGGGACTCGGTGCGGTGGAGCAGTTGATTGGCGATCACGGGTTCTGCTTTGGCGAACAGCCGGGCATGGCCGATGCGTTCCTGATCCCGCAGCTGTATGCAGCCGAGCGTTTCAAGGTGCCGTTGGCGGCGTACCCGCGTATCGGGCGGGTGGCCGCACTGGCGGCGCAGCATCCGGCGTTCGTGCAGGCGCACCCGGCCAATCAACCTGACACACCATAATTCCCATAACTTGCACAGAAACAAAATGTGGGAGGGGGCTTGCCCCCGATAGCGGTGTGCCAGCTATGAATATGTCGACTGGCACACCGCCATCGGGAGCAAGCCCCCTCCCACAGTTTTTGATCAGCGCCAGCCAATAAAAATAATGAAAGGTACCTTGCGATGCACAATCAGATTGCCAGCTTTCGCGCGGCACTCGACGCCCGTCCGGTGTCGCGCTATCAGTGGTTGATTCTCCTGCTATTGGCATTGCTACTGGTGACCGATGGCTACGACGCCCAGGTGCTCGGCTATGTCGTGCCGGCATTGGCCAAGGACTGGGGCCTGGAAAAAGCCGCGTTCGGCCCGGTATTCAGCGCCAACCTGCTCGGCCTCACAGTGGGCTCGCTGCTGGTGACGCCACTGGCGGACCGGTTCGGTGTGCGGCGCATTCTACTGGCCTGTGTGCTGATCTACGCCAGCCTCACCGTATTGATGGTGTTCGCCAACTCCCTGACCACGCTGATGGCCGCACGCTTTATCTGCGGCATCGGCATGGGCGGCGCGATGCCCAGCGCCATGGCCTTGATGTCGGAATATTCGCCGCCACGCATGCGCACCCTGATGGTGACCCTGGCAGCCTGTGGCTTCTCGTTCGGCGGCGCGGCCGGTGGGTTTGTGGCGGCGGGGTTTATCGACGGTTTCGGTTGGCAGGCGGTGTTCCTGGCGGGCGGTGTTACGCCGCTGCTGTTGTTTCCGTTCCTGGTGTGGCGGTTGCCCGAATCCCTGCCGCGCTTGCTGCGCGATGCGCCGCCCTACGCGCGCTTGCACAAGGTCACGGCGCGCATGTTGCCCGATTGGCGGGCGCCCCTGGCGAGCGAGGCGCAGAATCGCCAGGAGCAGGGCGGCCGGTTGACCGTGGTGGAGCTGTTCCGTAACGGCTACGCGCGCCCCACGGTGCTGATCTGGGCGACCTTTTTCGTCAGCCTGATCCTGCTGTATTTCATGATCAGCTGGCTGCCGTCGCTGTTGCTTGAAAGCGGGCTGGCGCTGAACCAGGCCAACCTGGTGACCTCGCTGTTCCTGTTTGCCGGCACAGTGGGCGCCATCGGCATGGCCTGGTTCGCCGATCGGCTGAAAAGCAAAGTGCGCCTGTTGTCCGCTGTGCTGGCAGCGGCGGCGGTGTGCACTGTGCTGCTGGGCCTGAACCATGACAATCCGCGTTACCTGGTGGCGTGCGTGTTTGCCGCCGGGTTCTGCATCATCGGCGGGCAACTGACCCTCAATGCGTTCGCCAGTAATTTCTACCCGGCGCACGTGCGCGCCACCGGCACGGGCTGGGCATTGGGTGTGGGGCGATTCGGCTCGATCCTGGGGCCGTTGTTCGGCAGCCTGCTGCTGGCGATGCATATTCCGGTGCAGCAGATTTTCTTCTTCTGTGCGATCCCAGCAGTGATTGCGGCGCTGTTGATTATTCAGGTGCGATCGCCCGGCGTGAGCGAAGCCATGAAGCCGTCGCCGGGCGACCTGCTCAAGGCGCGTTAATGCCCCACTGAATTGGGCGGCAGGTGCCCCAGCCGCTCGGTCAGGCGCAGGCGCTGGATAGGGTCTTCGCTGAGCATCAGCGCGTGTTCCAGGTCAAACCGCTCGGCGCTCGGGCAGTCCAGGCGCTGATACAGGCTGGCCCGCGCCAGGTAGTCGGCGGCGCTGGCATTGCCCAGTTCGAGCACACGCTCGGCATCCGCCAGGGCGGCCAGTGGTTCGTCGTTGGCGAGGTACAGCTGGCGCAGGTTACGTGACAGCCGCTGCAGGATCGCGCGCGGATCGGCGCTGTGCAGGTGCTCTGCCTGCAGTTTGAGATTGGCTCCGTACTGGCGGTGCAGCAGTTCGCGACAGTCGTTGGGGTACAGCCGCCGACCGCCGCAGGGGTCCAGCAGGTGATCGGCGCCGGGTACCCGCAGCAGGAAGTGGCCGGGGAAATTCACCCCGACCAGGGGTATCTCCAGGCGCCGCGCCAGCTCCAGCGCGATCAGGCCCAGGGCCAGGGGTTGCCCGCGTTTACGTTGCAATACCTTGTCCAGCAACGCGGCGGCGGGGCGCAGCGGGGTGAAGTCATCCTGGGCAAAGCCCAGGTCGTTCATGCAGCGCAGCAGCGGCTGGCCCAGTTCATCGGCCGGCAACGTGGGCATGCCCAGGCTGACCTGTTGTTGCAGCAGGCCGAACGCCTGCAGGATCAGTTGTGGCTGTACGCCAGCATCATGCTCGGCCGCAATCCACAGCGCGGCTTCGAACAGCGCAGGGGGTGAACGGTCCAGGCAGGCGAAAAAGGCTGTGCGGGGATTCATTGCATTCTCCGGCGGATGCCCTCGTTTTAGCCTTGCTGCGAATTTTCGTCCAGCATCTTAAGTAAATATCCCACGCTCTTATGCCGCGAGTCCCACGAAACGGGGACGCTTATTCCAGTGCGATCGAGCAGTTTGCTGTTGTCAGCCTATACTTGGGCCACTACCAGAAGTGATTCGGGAGCACGACGATGTTTGCGCTCATGCACAGCACCCGCCTGGAATCGCTGCACCTGAGCGTCGACCCGGTGAGCGGGCTGAAGGCGATCATCGCCATTCATAACAGCCGCCTGGGCCCGGCCCTGGGCGGCTGCCGCTATCTTGCCTACCCCGATGATGAAAGTGCCGTGGCGGATGCCGCGCGCCTGGCTCAAGGCATGAGCTACAAGGCCGCTTTGGCGGGCTTGCCGGTGGGCGGCGGCACGGCGGTGATCCTGCGCCCCGCCCATGTGGAGAGCCGCGCAAGCCTGTTTGAAGCCTTCGGTCGCTGTGTGGAGCAACTGGGCGGGCGCTACATTACCGCCATCGACAGCGGCACCTCGGTCGCCGACATGGATTGCATCGCCCAACACACCCGGTTCGTCACCAGCACCACGGCCGCCGGCGACCCTGCACCGCATGCGGCCATGGGGGTGTTCACCGGCATCCGCGCCACCGCCATGGCCCGCTTGGGCAGCGACAA
The DNA here is from genome assembly GCF_003852355.1 of Pseudomonas sp. R2-7-07. NCBI lineage: Bacteria > Pseudomonadati > Pseudomonadota > Gammaproteobacteria > Pseudomonadales > Pseudomonadaceae > Pseudomonas > Pseudomonas sp. R2-7-07. The sequence continues at coordinate 1,271,181 of NZ_CP027759.1, forward strand.
CCTCGAAGGTCTGCGCGTGGCGGTGCAGGGCCTGGGCAATGTCGGTTACGCCCTGGCCGAACAACTGCACGCGGCAGGCGCCGAACTGCTGGTCAGCGACATCGACCACGGCAAGGTGCAACTGGCCATGGAGCAATTGGGCGCCCACCCCATCGCCAACGACGCTTTGCTCAGCACGCCCTGCGACATCCTCGCGCCTTGCGGCCTGGGTGCGGTGTTCAATCGCCAGAGCGTCGGCCAGCTGCGCTGCGCCGCCGTGGCCGGCTCCGCCAGCGCGCAATTGACCAACCTGCAAGTGGCCGACCAACTGGAAGGGCGCGGCATCCTCTACGCCCCTGACTACGTGATCAATTCCGGCGGCCTGATCTACGTCGCGCTCAAACACAGCGGCGCGGAGCTGCCGAGCATCACCGCGCACCTGTCCAACATCGGCAAGCGCCTGACCGAAGTCTACGCTCATGCCCAAGCCGAAAAACGCTCCCCGGCACGGGTCGCGGACGAACTCGCCGAGCGCCTGCTGTACCAATGACCAGGCATTAAAAAGGCCCTGAATCCATGATTCAGGGCCTGTTCAATTCGGGCTTTATTCCGCCGCCGCGTTCAGCAACTCGGACAACGCGTCCGGCTGGCTCTTGAACGCCTTGGCAAATACATCGCGGTTCTTCGCCATGTAGATCCCGGCTTCCTCCACCTGCTGCTCGCTCAAGGACGGCACGGCTTTTTGCAACACTTCTGCCAGCAACTCAGCGAGTTCAAGCATCTTGTCATGACGGTCAGCTTCGGCTTTATCCATGAACAAACGCTCCAGATCTCGGCTGCTGCGGTATACCACTTCGACGGCCATTCACCACCTCACATGCCTTCACGATAGTTGTCTTTTGCGACTACTGTATTTATATACAGCGAAAAGCATAAGCCAAACGCCGGGGTTTGGATAGTAGGTTTTTAATGTAGTTGGGAAATGGGGGGTTGCTACAGCGGAAATTTCGCACAGCACGTCGAGGTTGCTGAGCAATCCTACGGTGGCTTACCTTTCACGGGCTTTGCATTCGCATGGCCGAGCTTGGCGGCTCGATTTAAGGGAAGGAGAACCTACGTGTTTACTTTTGGAGTCGTACCATGGAAAGAAATACCTCAGTCAATACCGACCATCTGAATCTAGAGCCGCCTGTCACGCTTTTCAGTGTAACCCCTAACAATGACACGGAAACTTTGCTGGCCAACGCCAGTGAAACCTTGAACAGCGCCCGTGAAATGGCCGACACGCTGGCCTTCGACCTTGAAGGTCCTCAACGAAGCTTGGCGTTGGCTATTCACCAACTGTTAGAACTAGGCGGTTTGTTGGTGGACCGGGCGCTGGAACAAGTCGCGCCCGTCTGAGGCCCTCAACACCTTTGCCGAGCGAGTTGGTTGTGGCGAGCGAGCTTGCTCGCGCTGGCTGCGCAGCAGCCCCAATTCAGGCAAAGGTGTACTTCGAGAGAGATCACAGTGACAGGCATTGGGGGCGCTGCGCACCCATCGGGAGCAAGCTCCCTCGCCACACAAGAGGCGTTCATATGAAAAATGAGTGTTTTGAAAGCCCTCAAAGCTGGGATGACGAGCCGGCCTACGACCAATGGTTTCGAGCCAAGGTGCAAAAAGCCTTGGATGACCCATGCTCAGGCATTTCTCATGAAGAAGTCATGAGCGAGATGAACGCACTCATCGAGTCGAAGCTTTCACTCCATCAAGCCGATTAAGTGCCTAATATCAGCCTGCCACCATCTCACTACCCGGCCTCTGGCCTTTTTTCTGCATGCAGAACAACCGTCACGTCCCTCCCGCATTATCCGGTCGAGCCGACCTAAGGAAACATCATCGTGAAAATCAACTGGGCCGAAAAGCTGCGTCAACAAGTCCATGGGCTGGCCGAGTCGCTGGGCAATCTGTTTGTGGAGTCGTTCCACTACCTGGCGCTGTTCGCCATCGGGGCGGTCACTGCCTGGGCGGCGGTGATGGAGTTTCTCGGGATGCTGGAGAACGGGCATATCAAGATCGATGACATCTTGCTGCTGTTCATCTACCTGGAATTGGGCGCCATGGTCGGGATCTATTTCAAGACCAACCACATGCCGGTGCGTTTCCTGATCTACGTGGCAATCACCGCGCTGACGCGTCTGCTGATCTCCAACGTGTCCCATCACAACCCGCCGGACGTGGGCATTATCTACCTGTGCGGTGGGATTCTGCTGCTGGCCTTCGCGATTCTGGTGGTGCGCTACGCGTCGTCGGCCTTTCCGTCGGTGAAGGTCGAAGGCCCGCGTCGCAAGGGGGAGGCGAGCCTGGAAACCGAGAAGGGCGAGCTTTAAAGCCCGACGCTGAACGGCAGGTTACGGGTGGGCGGTGGCTGCAAGAGCTTGTGATTGTCGCCATCGGTCATCACCGCGAGGATTTCCATGGCGCTGTGACCCTGCTCGATGGCGATGCCGAACTGGATGCTTTGCACCAGGCGCTTGAGCCGTTGCGGGTCGTTGCGTTGTTCGGCGCTGATCATGCGTTTGGCCACTACGCCGCTGTCATCGGAGAGGGTGAGCATGATGCTGCCGTCCAGCCGCTGGATGCTCAGGTTGACGCGGTATTGCGGGCTGAAGGTGTCGGTGATGATCTGAAAAGGGTTGTCCATGGTGCGTTACCGCCTGATAAGAACATGCAGTCATTGACGACCGGTGTCGGGAATAGTTCGTGGTGCCTGACCACCGGCCAAAGTCCGTTTTCCTCAGAGGCTGTACAGCAAGGGCCGTGCCGTACAGCGCACTGCCAGACGATCAGCAACCCATGTGGGAGGGGGCTTGCCCCCGATAGCGGTCTTCCAGCCGAGCATTTATTGGCTGACACACCGCTATCGGGGGCAAGCCCCCTCTCACATTTGATACAGGTTGTGCCTGGGAACGGTGATCCGTTTCAGGGCAGTACGCAAAAAACGACCGCTGACGGCGCAGTCATCCCGGTCAGCACTCCACCCAGCTGACCGCCAGGCCGCCCCGTGACGTTTCTTTGTATTTATCATGCATGTCGGCGCCGGTATCGCGCATGGTGCGGATCACCCGGTCGAGGGAAATGAAGTGCTTGCCGTCGCCGCGCAGGGCCATTTGGGTGGCATTGATCGCTTTGACCGCCGCGATGGCGTTGCGCTCGATGCACGGCACCTGCACGAGCCCGCCAACCGGGTCACAGGTCAGGCCGAGGTTGTGTTCCAGGCCGATTTCGGCGGCGTTTTCCAGTTGCTCAGGTGTAGCGCCGAGGATCTCTGCCAGCCCGGCGGCGGCCATGGCGCAGGCCGAGCCGACTTCGCCCTGGCAGCCGACTTCGGCACCGGAGATCGAGGCGTTCTTCTTGCAGAGGATGCCGACGGCGGCGGCAGCCAGAAAGAAATTGACGACGTCGTCATCGCACGCGTCGGCGTTGAACTTCATGTAGTAATGCAGCACCGCCGGGATGATCCCTGCCGCGCCATTGGTCGGTGCGGTGACCATGCGTCCGCCAGCGGCGTTTTCTTCGTTGACGGCGAGGGCGAACAGGTTGACCCACTCCATGGCTGATAAGGTCGAAGTGATCACGTTGGGCTTGCCGATTTCCAACAGGCTGCGGTGCAATTTCGCAGCGCGACGCGGTACATCCAGGCCGCCGGGCAGAATGCCTTCATCGCGCAGGCCTTGTTCCACACACTCGCGCATCACCGACCAGATATGCAGCAGGCCGCTGCGGATGTCTGCGTCGCTGCGCCATGCCCGTTCGTTGGCCATCATCAACTGCGAAACCCGCAGGCCGTGCTGGTTGCACAAGGCCAACAGCTCGACGGCGCTGGAAAACTCGTAGGGCAATTGCACATCGCTGGTGGGCGCAATGCCCGACGCGGCTTCGGCAGCTTCGATGATGAAACCACCGCCCACCGAATAATAGGTTTGCTCGCTTAGCAGGCCGCTGTCGCCATAGGCGTGCAGGGACATGGCGTTGGGGTGGTAGGGCAGGCTTTCGTCGAGCAGCAGCAGGTCGGTGTGCCAGTCGAAGGCAATGTTCTGCTGGCCGGCGAGGAGCAGTTGGCCGGACTCGCGCAGTTGCTGGATGCGTGCGTTGATCGAGGTGGGGTCGATGCGATCCGGCCATTCTCCCATCAAGCCCATCACACAGGCGCGGTCGGTAGCGTGGCCGACGCCGGTAGCTGACAGCGAACCGTATAAACGCACTTCGACGCGGCGGGTTTCACTGAGCAATCGTTGGTCGGTCAGCGCCTGAGCAAAGGTCGCCGCAGCGCGCATCGGGCCGACGGTATGGGAGCTGGACGGGCCAATGCCCACCTTGAATAGATCGAAAACGCTGATAGCCATGCTAAAGCCTTACAAGCAATGGAGTAGAAATCGCTGCCATGTTTGTAGAGCAGTCGGGATTGACGCGATACTGAGCCTCTGGATCGGCACTGACCAACGAATTATCCTAAGACACTCTTTAGCAGGACTAAACGCTATGACCCGTCCCCTTCATGGCCAGACGTATGTCTGGCTGCATGTGTTTTCATGCGCTGCACGGCATTTGTCGTTCACCCGCTGCGCCGAAGAACTGCACATCACGCCGGGGGCGGTGAGCCAGCAGATTCGCCAGTTGGAGGAGCGCCTGGGCTTTCGACTGTTTCATCGGCGCGCCAGGGGCGTGGAGCTCAGCGCCGAAGGGCAACGCCTGGCGGCGGTGGTGGGGGAGGCCTATGGCAGCATTGACGCCGAATTACAGCGTCTGGACGCCGGGATGATCAGCGGCACCTTGCGCCTGCGTTCGATCCCGTCGTTTCTTGGCAAATGGCTGACCCCGCGTCTGCCACGCTTGCAGCAGCGCTTTCCAGACATTCAACTGCGCCTGGTCGCCGAAGACAGCAGCATCGCCCTGCACGAGGGCGACTTCGACCTGGCCATCGACCTGAACGACGGTAGCTACCCAGGCCTGTTATCCACAGCGCTGCTGGACGAACAGATCTTTCCGGTCTGCGCCCCCAGCCTGCTACGCGGGCGCCCGCCGCTGCATGGGCCGGCGGACCTTGTGCATTTCCCGCTGTTGCACGACATCACCGCCTGGCGTGGGAGTTATGAGTATGCCGAGTGGGAGTTTTACCTGGATGCCATTGGTTACCACGACGCCGATGTACGCCGCGGGCACACCTTCAACCGCAACCACCTGACCATCGAAGCCGCCATCGCCGGTATGGGCGTCGCGATTGCGCGACGCACATTGCTCAACGATGAACTGGAACGCGGCAGCCTGATCGTGCCGTTCGGCCTGGCCGTGCCCAACCACAAACGCTACGTGCTGCTGTATGCGCCAGGCGCATTGAACCATCCGGGCGTGCGCGCAGTGCATGATTGGCTGGTGGAGGAGGCGGGGGTTTTCCGGGCATTGCACCCAATGGGAGCGGGGCAATTGTGAGGATCTTCAGGGGTAAGAAGATGTAACTAACTCCCCACCCTAACAGCGTTTCTGCTTGTCGTCAGGGTTAATTTGTAATGTAGGATTTATCTTTGCAAAGGGGTTGAATTGTTTCAGCGAGTGCTCAATTGTGTAATCAGGAGGTCATGGTTTCACCACCCCGGTGTTGCAGTTTGTGATCTCTGGCGAGCTAGCTGAAATAAGGGAAGAACTATGCAAATCCAAGTCAATAGCGATAACCATATTGAAAGCAGCATCCGACTGGAGGAGTGGGTACGTACTACCATTGAGAGCACGCTCGAACGTTATGAAGAAGACCTGACCCGTGTCGAGGTCTACCTGCGGGATGAGAACGGCGACAAGCCCGGTCCCCACGATTTAAGTTGCCGTCTGGAGGCACGTCCAAAAGGCCATCAAGCGATTTCGGTCTGCCATAAAGCCGATACGCTGGAACAAGCGATCGATGGCGCGGCCACCAAGCTCGACCACGCGCTGGACCATCTGTTCGGCAAACTGCAAGGCAAGCCCCGCGCTGCCGGTAAAAACCAGCCGACCACCAAAGTCAATGAAGATGAGCTTGAACAGGAGTTTCTGGAAAAAGAACGGGCCGTATTCAACGGCTGATAGTTTTTTTCACTCCCCATTGAAAACGGGCCTGCACATGCAGGCCCGTTTTTCGTTTAACGGCGCTGTTTGAAGAAATACCCGCTAAGCATCGCCAGCCCGCAAGCACCCAACCCTGCAAAGAGCATGGCCCAGCCGGCGCCGTTGCGCAGCGCCGCCTGGGCCTCGTTGAACGCCAATCCCGGCGCGTCCAGCTTGCCCGCCGCGATGTGCTGGCTGAGGGCCGGCCAATCCATTGCCGTGCTTGGCGGCAATACCTCGGCCAGGTAATGGCTGATCCCCAGCAACAGCACCAGGCCCATCAACGCGATGTTGAGCGCCAGGGTGATCAGCCGTGCGCTGAAGTCGATACCTGAGGCCATGCCCGCGCGGTCAGCCGAGACGGCGCCCGTAGTGGTGTTGGTGGTCGGCGAGTTGGTCAGCGCCAGGCCGATGCCGGCGATCACGCAACTGAGCAGTACCATCAGCGCGCTTGGCTGCGCGGCGCCATTGGCGGCGGCCATTGCCAGAAACCCCGCGCCCATCGTCGCCAGGCCCACCGGGATGATGCGTTCGGCGCCGTAGCGCAGGGCCAGGCGCTCGGCCAGCGGCGGCACCAGCAAGGTGGGCAAGGTGTAGGCGAGCAGGGCGCCGCCGGTGGTCAGGGTGTCGTAGCCCAGGCCGGCCTGGAAATACAGCGGCAGGTAGATCATGAACGGCCAGAAGCTGAAGTTCATGCCGATCGAGCCCATCAGTGCACCGGTGAAGCGCTGGATGCACAACACCGAAAAATCGAACATCGGATGGGCGCTGCGTTTTTCAACCACGATGAACAGCAGCAACGCCACCAGCGCCAAACCCGCCCAGCCGAGCATGCCCGGTGTGGTGAAGCCATGCTCGGTGCCCTGGGTGATGAAGTACACCAGGGCGAACACCGCCAGCGTCAAGGTCAGCATGCCGGCGATATCGAGGCGATGGCTGGCCGGGTCGCGGGATTCCTGCACGCTGATGCGCAACAGCACCAAGGTGAACAGGGTGAGCGGCACATGCGCAAGAAACACCCAGCGCCAGTCCGCGACTGCCAGGATCAGCGCACCGACCATCGGCCCGAACCCCAGGCCCACGCCGGCAATCACGCCCCAGATCGCGAATGCCCGGGCGCGTGCCGCCGGTTCCCGAAACAAGTGCGACAGTATCGCGAACTGGCAGATCATCATCGCGCCGGCGCCGATGCCCTGGACGAAACGCGCCACGATCAGCGTCGGTGCGTCGTTGGCCAAGCCACAGGCCAGCGAGGCCAGGCCGAAGACCCACAGGCACAGCACCAGCATGCGTCGACGCCCAAAGCGATCGGCCAGGGTGCCCGCCGCCATCAGCACGCTGGTGCAGGCCAGGGTGTAAGCATTCATGATCCATTGGGCATCTTGAAACCCCGTGCCCAGTTCGCGTTCCAGGGTGGGCAGGGTGACCGGCACGCTGGAGATTTCCAGGCCGAACATCAGGGCCACAAGGCATACGGCGGTGAGCGCCAGACCGTTTCTGGCGACATGCGGTGGGCTGAGGGCCGATAGCGTGGCGACGGGTGGCATGGGATGTTCCTTTCGAGAGGGGGAGGGATTATTCTCTCGGGAATCTGGTTCTTTATTTGCGATGATTTTTCCATGGATAAGGGAATACAGGGCGACAAATTAACATGACTACTCCACGTTTTGATGGCGTCGAACTGTTCGTGCAAATCGTCGAGAGCGGCAGCCTGAGCGCAGCCGCCGAGCGCCTGAATCTCACCCGTTCGGCAGTGGGCAAGGGCCTGGCGCGGTTGGAAGCGCGGCTGGGCACTTGCCTGTTGCAACGCTCTACGCGCCGCCAGCGTCTGACCGAGGATGGGCAGGCGTACTACGAACACTGTCTGCGCGCGCTGGCAGAGCTGGAGGCGGCCGAGTCGGTGCTGGAAAGCGGCCGCCAGCAGCCACGCGGGCGCTTGCGGGCGAGTTTGCCACTGGCGTTTGGTCACCACTATGCCGCGCCTGCGCTGTGGGGCTTGATGGACCGCTATCCGCAATTGGAGATCGATATCAGTTTCTCCGACCGCATGATAGATCTGGCGCAGGAAGGCTTCGATCTTGCCGTGCGCATCGGCCCACTGCCAGATACCGACCGCCTGAGTGCGCGGCGCCTGGGCGAGCAGGTCATGGGCCTGGCGGCGTCGCCCGCGTATTTGCAGTGCGCGGAGCCCATTGAACGGATTGAAGACTTGTCGGCTCATCGCGGCATTGCTTACCGCAGCAACAGCGCCTATCGCTCGCGGCTGATCACGCCCTTGGTGCTGGACGACCTCCAGGCCGTGGCCGATGCGGCCATCGCGGGTGTGGGGCTGGCCTGGTTGCCGAGTTGGTTGATCGCCCACTATGCGCTGCGCGGGCAACTGGCGGCGGTGCTGGCCGATTTCCGCGAACAGCCGGCCCCCATCCATGTGATCTGGCCGACGGCGCCGCACATGCCGGCCAAGACCCGATGCGCCATTGATGCGCTGGTCGCGGCCACCCCCAGTTGCCTGGCGGGGAGTTAAAGGACCTCATCGGATCTCTAAGCGGTACTCGGTCCAAATGTGGGAGGGGGCTTGCTCCCGATAGCGGTGGGTCAGTTAAAAATATACTGACTGACACTCCGCCATCGGGAGCAAGCCCCCTCCCACATTTGGATTTGTTGTGATCTACAAAGGCAGGCAGTCAGAACGCGATAGACGTTTGCACGTACACCGTGCGCGGCTCACCCACGTACTTGCCCTTGTTGTTATCGTCGAACGAGCGCGTGTAGTACTGCTTGTTGAAGATATTTTTCACGCCGACCGCGACGTTCAAATCCGACAGCTGTGGGCCGAAGTCATACGCTGCGCGGCTGCTGAACAGCATGTAGCCGGGGATGCGTCCATTCGCGCCGTCGGCGCTTTCGGCCTGGGTGTTGGCGTTGTTGGCGAATTGGCTGCTCTGGTAGCTGCTGTCCAGGTTGAGCTTCCACGGGCCTTCGGTGTAACCCACGCCGAGGGTGCCTTTGTGCCTGGACGAGAAGGGCACGCGGTTGCCTTTGTTCGGGCCGTCTTCGCGGATGGTCGCGTCGACATACGCATAGGTGGCGTACAAATCGAAGCCGGCCAGTGCCGGGTTCAAGCCGTCGAGGGCATAGTTGATGCTCGACTCGATGCCCTGGTGCCGCGTTTCACCGCGTGCGATCACGGTGTCATTGGTTTGGTTGCTGTCGTATTGGTTGTCGAAATTGATCAGGAACGCACCGATTTCCGCGCGCAGGCTGCCGTTGTCATAGCGCGTACCGAGCTCCCAGGTGCGGGCTTTTTCCGGTTTCACTTCGCCGCTGCTCACGCGGTTGGGCATCTGGCTGTACTGCACGCTGCCGAACGAGCCTTCAGTGTTGGCGTAGAGGTTCCAGTCGTCGGTGAGGTGGTAGAGCACGTTCAACGCCGGCAGCGCAGTGTTGTAGTCGCCCTTGTAGTTGACGTTGCTCAGGTTGTTGGTCTGCTGGGACTTGATCATCTCGTAGCGGATGCCCGGCGTGAGGGTCCACTTGCCGATATCGATGCGGTCGTCGATGAAGAACGCATTGGCCTCGGTGCCGCCGCGCGTGTCGCGGTCGTTGCGGCTGTCGGTGGTCGGGATTTGCTGGTTGGCCGCAATCGGCGTGCGGTAGCGCAGCTCGTGGCCGGCTTCATTGATGTAGCGGTAGCCGACGCCGACTTCGTGTGTGGTGGGGCCGAGGTCGAAGCCTTGGGCGAAGCGGGTTTCCAGGCCGCGTACCCAGTACTCGCGCGGTGACAGCGAGAGGAAGTTGCCCTGGTCGAGGTAACCGCTGCGCAGCGTCTTGGTGAAGAAGCTGTTGACCGTGAACTCACGGCGGTCCTGCTCGTAGCGGTAGCCTAAGTTGACCATCGTACGGCGGCCCCAGAACTTATCGTAGGGGCGGGTCGACTGGTACGGGTCAGCCTTGTAGTCCTTGACGTTCAAGCCGCCGGGCATATCGGCCTGACCTTCGTAGTACTGCGCCATGGCGTTGAAGCTGTTGGCGTCGTCCAGTTGGTATTTGCCCTTGAGGATCAGGTCGTCGATGCGCGTGTCACTGTTTTCGCGCCAGTCGCCGCCACGGGTGCCGGAGTACAGGAGCGCGCCGCCCAGGCCATTGTCGGCGGTGCCACCGGCCAGCAGGTTGCCGGTGGTCTTGAAGCCGTCGTGGCTGGAGGACGGGCTGGTTTCGGTTTGCAGGCCGCCTTTGACGGTGGGCGCATCCGGGATCGCACGGGTCACGAAGTTGACGATGCCGCCGACGTTTTGCGGGCCGTAGCGCACCGCGCCGCCGCCGCGTACCACGTCGACCGCGTCCATGTTGCCCATGCTGATCGGTGCGAATGACAGTTGCGGCTGGCCATATGGTGCGAAAGGCACGGGAATGCCGTCCATCAATACCGTGGAGCGCGACGCCAGGCGTGGGTTGAGCCCGCGAATACCGAAGTTCAGCGCCATGTCGTGGCTGCCGGTGCCGTTGTTGTCCGGGGCGTTGACGCCGGGGATGCGGTTGAGCACGTCGCGGGCCTGGGTCGCGCCCTGGCGTTCGAAGGCTTCGCGGCGGATCACATCGCGCGCGCCGGGGTGTTCGAACACGTTGGTCTGCGCCGCATCGCCAAGCCAGTCGCCGACCACGTTAGAGGTCTGCAGTTCTAGAGTAGCCGGGGCGCTGGCCGGCTGCAGGCTGTAGGCGTTGTCGCCCTCGGCGCGGGCTTGCAGGCCGCTGCCTTCCAACAGTTTATTCAGGCCTTCGGCGGCGCTGTAGGTGCCCGACAAGCCGGGGCTTTGCAGGCCGGCGGTGACCTCGGAGCCGAAAGACACCAGCACCGAGGCTTCACGGCCGAACTGGTTCAGGGCCGCTTCCAGACTCGTCGGTGCGATGTGATAGGCCTTGGCTTCGGCCGCCATCACTGGGGGCAGCGCGGTCAGGCTGAGGCTGGCGCCGAGGAGGAATTGGCGCAGGGTACGGGCAAGAAGCGTCGGTTGCAGGGGCATGAAGGGCGGTCCTGAGAAGGAAGGATCAAGATGGCTTTCCTTCTCTGTCACGCGAGGACGGGAAAACGGCTCACTGTTTTTCTGAATAATTTCAGGCGCGGGCCTGAACCGTCACCCAGTAGCGGGTGAAGCGTCGCACGGTGACCGGCAGGCTGACTTCCAACAGGTCGAGGATGCGTTCGCTGTCATCCAGTGGATAGCTGCCCGACAGCAACAGGTTTGCCACCTGCGGGTCGCAATTGAGCTGGCCGCGACGGTAGCGCCCGAGTTCGCCGAGAAAATCCTCCAGGCGCATATGCGCAGCCACCAGCATGCCGTCTGCCCAGGCACCGCTGTTGGCGTCAGTGGGGCGAGGGCTGTCCCAGCCTTTGCGGGTGTAATTGACCTGATGCGCGGTCTCGACGCTCAGCGGCAGGCCGCTGTAGTGGTTGGGCATCACATCGACCCGGCCGTCGAGCACCGCCAATTGAGTATGGTCGCTGAACTGCCGCACGTTCAGGCGCGCCGCCTGGCTGCTGAGCAGACCCTGGCTGGTGAGTACGCGCAGCGGCGTGGCACCGGCGCGGGCGGTCAGCAGGATTTCACCTTCGAGCAGGCGGATCAGTCGCTGCTGGCTATCGACATGCACATCCACCGCGCTGCCGGTGTTGAGCTGCAACTGGCTGCCGTCGGCCAACTGCACGGTGCGGCGCTGGCCGACGGGGCTGCGGTAGTCGGCGGTCAGCGGCGGCAGAATACGCTGCTGGCGCAGGCTCCAGGCTGCCGCCGAACCGGCGCCGAGGATCAACAACAGCTTCAGCGCCTGGCGCCGGCTGTTGGACGTCGGTGCATTCAACGCCGCGTGCGCCAGGGGCGAAGGCACGCCGCGCAGGCGCTGGTTGACGCGCTGGATCTGGTCCCACGCGCGCTGGTGCTCGCTGTGCGCATCCAGCCATTGCTGCCAGGCGGCCTGTTGGCGCGGGTCGAGCGTGCCTTGCTGCATTTGCAGCAACCAGTGCACGGCTTGTTCGGCGACGGGGGGCGAGATGTTCATAGGGCGAAGTAGCAGCGCAGGGCGGCTTTATGCAGATGGCGTTTGACCGTGGCAATGGAGATGCCCAGCTGCGCACCGATTTGCGCATAGGTAAGGCCATCGAGCTGGGCCAGCAGGAAGGCGCGCTTGACCTGGACCGGCAAGCCGTCGAGCAATTGGTCCAACTCCACCAGGGTTTGCAGGATGATGGCGCGGTCTTCCTCAGACGGCGTCACCTGCTCCGGCAATTGTGCCAGGGCATCGAGGTAGGCGCGTTCCAGGTCCTGGCGACGGTAAAAGTTGAACAGCACGCGCTTGGCGACAGTGGTGAGAAAGGCGCGGGGCTCGTTCAGCGTTGGCGCTTCCCGTGCGCTGAGTACACGGATGAAGGTGTCCTGGGCCAGGTCGGCGGCGCTTTCCGGGCAGCCGAGCTTGCGTCGCAACCAGCCGGTAAGCCAGTGATGATGGTCGTTATACAGAACTTCGACGGTGTTGGACGGCGGCAACGGGATCACTCCATCAGCATCGGCATGCTTTAGAGAACAAGAATTGTTCGCATTGTAGGGGCGGGGGCGCGGTTCGGCAATCCGCGAAGCCGGTGATTCATCCGTTCTCTTTTGCTTATGAGAATATTTATCATTAATATTGCGTGCTGATGAACTTGGCGCCTGTCGCATGAACAGCAAAACCCCACTGCCCGCGTCCTATCGCCTTGCCGTCACCTCCCGGGTGTTGGCGGCGGTGGTCGGCGGTTATCTGATGGCCTCCCTCGCCGCTATCTGCCTCGCACTGTGGCTGCCCACGGCCCGCGCCGATGCGGTGATCACCGGCATGATGAGTTCGTTCGTGTTCTACCTGCTGGCGGTGCTCTGGTGTTTTGCCTGCCGCACGGCATGGCGTGCCTGGGTGGGGGTGATGCTGCCAAGCGCGCTGTTCGCCACCCTGGCGGGCATCGGTTTCTGGGTGGCGCGCACATGAAGGAAGGCTTTCGCCAAGCCATGGCCTGGCTGCATACCTGGGCGGGGTTGATCTTCGGCTGGCTGCTGTTCGCGATTTTCCTGACCGGCACCCTGGCTTATTTCAAGGACGAAATAACCCACTGGATGCAGCCCGAAGTGCAGGCCCACCCGTTGGACGACGCGCGCAGCCTCGGCGTGGCGCAGCGCTATCTGCAGCAACAGGCGCCCACCGCCGCGCGTTGGTTCATCACCTTGCCCACCCGCCGCGACCCCGGCCTGTCGGTGATGTGGCAAGACAAGGTCGACCCCGGCAAGCGCGGCAATTTCACCCAGAAAATCCTCGACCCGGCCAGTGGCCAAGCGGTGCAAGCCCGTGAAAGCATGGGCGGCGAATTCTTCTACCGTTTCCATTTCCAGCTGCAAATGCCTTACCCGTGGGGCCGCTGGCTGTCGACCATCGCCGCCATGGTGATGTTCGTCGCGCTGATCACCGGCATCATCACCCACAAGAAAATCTTCAAGGACTTCTTCACCTTCCGTCCGCGCAAAGGCCAGCGTTCCTGGCTGGACGGGCACAACGCGGTGGGCGTGCTGGTGTTGCCGTTCCACCTGATGATCACCTATAGCAGCCTGGTGATTTTCATGAACATGGTGATGCCGGCGCCGATCATGGCCTCGTATGGCAGCGACAGCCGTGCGTTCTTCAATGAGGTGTTCCCCAGTTCCGATAATGCGCCGGCGCTCGGCCAGCCGGGCACCTTGCTGGCATTGTGGCCGATGTATCAGCAGGCGCAGCAACAGTGGGCGGGTGGGCATGTCGGACGCTTGGCGGTGAATAATCCGAGTGACGTCAACGCCTCGGTGAATGTGTTCCGCGCCGGGTCCGACAGCGTGGTGCAGAATTTCGCCAGCAGCCTATCGTTCAGCGGCACCACGGGCGAGCTGTTGCGGGCCAGTAGCGAGCCGTCGTTGCCGGCGGTCATCGGCGGCGGTTTCTACGGTTTGCACATGGGCCATTTCGCCGGCCCGGTGCTGCGCTGGCTGTACTTTGTCTGTGGCCTGGCCGGCACGGCGATGATCGGCACCGGGCTGGTGATCTGGCTGGGCAAGCGCCAGCTCAAGCACGCCAAAACCGGCGTGATGCCGTTTGAGCTGCGCCTGGTGGAAGTGCTGAATGTCGCCAGCATGTCCGGCCTGGTGATCGCCATCGCACTGTTCTTCTGGGCGAACCGGTTGTTGCCGGTGAGCTTCTCCGCGCGTTCCGACTGGGAAGTGCGCGCCTTCTTTATCGCCTGGGCCCTGAGCCTGCTGCACGCGCTGTTGCGGCGCGGCCGCCCGGCGTGGGTCGAGCAATTGAGCGTGGGGGCGCTGCTGTTGGTGGCCATCCCGTTGGTCAATGCACTGACCACCTCCCACCATTTGGGCGTTTCCCTGGTGAGTGGCGACTGGGCCATGGCCGGCTTCGACCTGACGTGCCTGGCCTGCGGCCTGTTTCTGGGCTGGGCCGCCTGGAAGATGCAGCGCCGCGCGGCGACGCAGCCCAAGGCGCCGCGCGCAGGTGCATTGACGTTCAAACAGGAGGCCAGCTGAATGCTGCTCGCGCTGCTCATGTGCTACGCCGGGTTTACCGCGCTGTGCCTGTCGACCGACCGTCATCACGGCGAGTTGCTGCGCAGCAAGCCTTCGCCTTTACGGCGTCTGGGGTTGCGTGCGGCCGGTTGGTTGCTGCTGACGCTGTCGCCCTGGCCGGCGGTGGCCGTCACGGGGTGGGGCCAGGGGTTGGTGGAGTGGTGCGCGGTGTTGATGCTCAGCGCCTTGCTGCTGGTGCTGTTGCTGCCGTATCGGCCTCGGCTGGCGTTGAGCCTCGCGGGCGTAGGCCTGCTGGCCAGCCCGGTCGCGGCGTTCGGTCTGTTCTGAGTTGCCCATGATGATCAGCCCTGCGCCGAAACCTCAAGACCGTTCGCACCCGGACGCCGCCGGTGGGCGGGCTCATTTCCTGCAGGTGTTCCTGTCCCAGCGTTCGCAGATGGAGGCGCTGGTCAGCCGCCGTGTCGGTTGCCGCGCCACGGCGGCGGATCTGGTCCAGGACCTGTTCCTGCGCTTCTGGCGTCGCCCGCTGGTGCAGGTCGAAGAGCTCAGCACCTACCTGCTGCGCTGCGCCAGCAATATCGCCATCGACCATTTGCGCAGCGAAGGCGCCCGCGTGCGCAGTAATGAAGGCTGGCTGCCGGAACAGCAGGGCAACCAGGGCTGCGAACCCCAGGCGGCCCTCGAAGCGGGCAATGATTTGCGCCATGTCGAAGCCGCCTTGCGTAGTTTGCCCGAGCGCACCCGTCAGATTTTCCTGCTCAACCGCATCCACGGCCGCAAATACGCGCAAATCGCCAAGGCGATGGGCGTGTCCCAAAGCGCTGTGGAGAAACACATGATGCGTGCCCTCCAAGCCTGCAAGGCGAGCCTGAGCGAACCGTCGCCCTCCCGCACGCCAGGGAAAGCACCATGAACGTGACGCCCACGCCCGCCCAGGAACAGGCCGCGCTCGCCTGGCTGAGCCTGCTGCACGACCAGCCCAGCAGTGGCGATCAAGCCAGCTTCAGCCAATGGTTGCGGGCCGACCCCGCCCATGTCCACGCCTATTCCCAGGCTCAGGTGCTGTGGGAGTTGAGCGAAGTACCGGCACGCGCCTTGGCGGACGAAGACGCGCAGGCGTTGCAGGGCTATCTCTATGCGATGAACCGTTCCACGCGCTCGCGCACGTTGCGTTGGTCTGGCGCCTTGGCCATGGCCGCCTGTGTGTTGTTGATGGTGGCGATGGGCGCGGGTTGGCAGCCGTCGCGTTGGGTCGATGACTTCGGCGCCGATTATGTGACGGCGCCAGGGGAGGTGCGCACCGTCACCCTGGCCGATCAGTCCCAGGTTACCCTCGACGCCGACAGCGCCATTGCCGTGGATTTCAGCCACGGCGAGCGGCATGTCCAGCTGCGTCGAGGGGCCGGGTTTTTCCAAGTTGTCCACACCGGCCAGCCGTTTATGGTCGAGGCGGGCAGCGGAGAAACGCGGGTGCTGGGCACGCAGTTCGAAGTGCGCCTGCAACCGGCGGGGGCACAGGTGACCGTGTTGTCCGGCCGGGTTGGGGTGACGCCCTCCAAACAGGCGCCGCAGCAAATTCTGACGGCAGGCCAGCAAGTAGCCTACGCCGAGGGTGTAGCCGAGCCGCTGCATGCGGTAGACAGCGAAGCACGCCTGGCCTGGCGCGATGGATGGCTCAATTACTACAAGGCGCCGCTGGCCGAGGTGATCGAGGATTTGGCGCGCTATTATCCCGGCCGCATCCTGTTGCTCAATGACGAGATGGGCGCCAAACGCGTCAGCGGCAGCTTTCCAAGCAAGGACCCGCTAGCGGTGCTCAACGCCCTGCAAGCGGTGCTGGGCTTTGAGCAGCACACAGTGCTGGGCCGGATGATTGTGGTGCGTTAAGCCCTCACCACAAAACCAATGTGGGAGGGGGCTTGCCCCCGATTGCGGTGGGTCAGCTACCCATAGGCTGGCTGACAGACTGCTATCGGGGGCAAGCCCCCTCCCACATTTGATCTGCGGTGTTACTTCAACGCGGCCATGATCGCATCCGGGTTGTAGTCGCGGATCAACGTGCCATTGACGTCGACAAACGGAATCCCGCCCCCACCCAACGCTTCATACGCCTTGCGCGCCTGGGCGTCCTTCTCGATATCGAAGGCCTGGTAAGGAATGCCTTTCTGGTCCAGGAAACGCCGGGTCTGCTTGCAATAGCCGCACCACTCGGTGGCGTAGAGCACCACGCGCGCCGAGGCGCGTACCTGCTCCGAAACAACCTGCGAGGGGTTGAACAGCCGCTCGATCTTGCCCCAGTTCTGAATCACCACGACCACCAGCAGCACCAGCAGGACTTTCTTGAGCACGCCGCCAAGCATCAGTTACGGCGCTTGAGCTGATCGGTCAGTTGGGTCGGCAGGCCTTTGATGATCAAGGTACCGGCGGCTTCGTCGTACTCGATCTTGTCACCCAGCAGGTGCGCTTCAAAGCTAATGGACAAGCCTTCGGCGCGGCCGGTGAAACGGCGGAACTGGTTGAGGGTGCGTTTGTCGGCAGGGATTTCCGGCGACAGGCCGTAGTCCTTGTTGCGAATGTGGTCGTAGAACGCCTTGGGCCGATCTTCATCGATCAAACCGGACAGCTCTTCCAGGCCCATGGGCTCGCCGAGCTTGGCCTGGCTGCTGGCGTAGTCCACCAGGGTCTTGGTTTTCTCGCGGGCCGATTCGTCAGGCAGGTCTTCACTTTCAACGAAGTCGCTGAACGCCTTGAGCAGGGTGCGGGTTTCGCCCGGGCCGTCGACACCTTCCTGGCAGCCGATAAAGTCGCGGAAATACTCCGAGACCTTCTTGCCGTTCTTGCCTTTGATAAAGGAGATGTATTGCTTGGACTGCTTGTTGTTCTGCCACTCGGAGACGTTGATCCGCGCCGCCAGGTGCAGTTGGCCCAGGTCCAGGTGGCGCGAGGGAGTCACGTCCAGCTCGTCGGTCACCGCCACACCTTCGCTGTGGTGCAGCAGGGCGATGGCCAGGTAGTCGGTCATGCCTTGCTGGTAGTGGGCAAACAGCACATGGCCGCCAGTGGACAGGTTGGACTCTTCCATCAGCTTCTGCAGATGCTCCACAGCCGTACGGCTGAAAGCGGTGAAATCCTGACCACCGTCAAAGTATTCCTTCAACCAGCCGCTGAACGGGTGCGCGCCGGACTCGGCATGGAAGAAACCCCAGGCCTTGCCTTGTTTGGCGTTGTAGCTCTCGTTGAGGTCGGCGAGCATGTTCTCGATGGCGGCGGATTCGGACAGCTCCGAGTCACGGGCATGCAGAACTGCGGGTGTGCCGTCGGGTTTTTTGTCGATCAGGTGGACGATGCAATGACGGATCGGCATAGGCTTCTCGGCTGGTTGAAGGGGAGCGGTGAGCCTCCCCAAAAAGTTGCCCAGTGTACCGCACCCATTGGTCAAGACGCGCCTGGAAGGGCGTTTTGGACGTTGTCCGACCGGGTATATGCCTTTTTTTCACGGTTTAGAGCGATAAAGCTGACCAAATGGGTATGTTGAGGCGGATATTTCCCCGTCTCTGTGCTAGTTTTGCCCGGTCTTACGCCAAGTCTCGGCGTTAAGCGTGCATTCAGCATTTGTCAGGTCGAACCAATCCCCGTTTCAAGCATCTATAACCCCGTTCTCCGAGGTTATAGCCGGGGTGCCAGGCCAAGAAGGTCGGGCTCGACGGCTGACACTGCACTCTGCAATCCATATGAATTTGATAGGGAAGGAACACCACAATGGCTATTACTAAAGACCAACTGATCGCCGACCTGGCTGAAGCAGTAGACGCACCGAAAACTACCGTGCGCGCTCTGCTGGACCAACTGAGCCAGGTTGTTGCTGATCAGCTGGAAAACGGCGGCGAAATCACTCTGCCAGGCGTTGGCAAACTGAAAGTGACCGAGCGTCCTGCCCGTACTGGCCGTAACCCTTCGACTGGCGCTGCCATCGAAATCGCTGCCAAGAAAGTTATCAAGCTGGTTGTGGCCAAAGGCCTGACCGACGCTGTTAACAAGTAAGACGCAGTAAAAAAAACCGTGCACCGGAGCGATCCGGGCACGGTTTTTTGTTGCCTGCGGTTTTTCTGGGATGAGGGGCTAGTCGCGAACCCAGCGCTGGCGCCAGAGCTGCTGTTCGTTCTTGGTCTGGAAGGTCCAGGCGACGAACCGGCTTTGCTTCTGCCCCTGGGACATTTCCACCACCTGGCTTTCCAACACGCCGGCTTTTTTCAGCGCGGTCTCGATCGCCGGCAGGTTTGACGCTTTTGACACCAGGGTGCTGAACCACAACACCTTGTGGGCAAAGTGCGCACTTTCAGCGATCAATTGCGTGACGAAACGCGCTTCACCGCCCTCGCACCACAGCTCGGCCGATTGGCCGCCGAAGTTCAACACCGGCAACTTGCGCTTGGGATCGGCTCTGCCCAAGGCGCGCCATTTACGCTCGCTGCCCTTGGTCGCTTCATCCATCGAGGCATGGAACGGCGGGTTGCACATGGTCAGGTCAAAGCGCTCGGCAGGCTCCAGCAGGCCCAGCAGAATATGCTTGGGGTTGGGTTGCAGGCGCAGCTGGATGACTTTGCTCAGGTCGTTGGACTGCACGATGGCCTTGGCGGCGGCCACGGCGATAGGATCGACCTCCGAGCCCAGGAAGTTCCAGCGGTACTCCATATAGCCAATCAGCGGGTAGACGCAATTGGCGCCCATGCCGATGTCCAGCACCTTGACGATGGAACCGCGCGGAATCTTGCCGTCGTTGACGCTGGCCAGCAGGTCGGCCAGGCAGTGCACGTAGTCGGCACGCCCCGGCACCGGCGGGCACAGGTAATCGGCCGGGATGTCCCAGTGCTGGATGCCATAGAAAGCCTTGAGCAGCGCCCGGTTGAACACCCGCACCGCGTCCGGGTTGGCGAAGTCGATGCTTTCCTTGCCGTAGGGGTTGATGATCACGAATTGCGCCAGTTCCGGCGTGGTCTTGATCAGCGCCGGGAAGTCGTAACGGCCGGTGTGGCGGTTGCGCGGGTGCAGGGTAGCCTCTTTGCGCGGCGCGACGGGTTTGGCCGTGGCTGCGGTTTTAGGCTTCTTGCGTGGAGGTTTTGGCGTAGTGGGGGCGGTCATGATGATTCTGGTGTTGGCTCAAAGTGATGGGCATTGTCACACATCCTGAGCCCAACTCGTTCAAATGTGGGAGGGGGCTTGCTCCCGATGGCAGTATGTCAGTCATTTATCTGCCAGCTGACCCACCGCCATCGGGAGCAAGCCCCCTCCCACATTGACCGCATGCACAAAAAAAGAGACCCGAAGGTCTCTTTTTTTTCACACGGTTTGGCCCTTACAGGCTGGCAATCCGTGCATGTTGTTCCGCCAGCTTGCCCAGGGCTTGTTCAGCCTCGGCCAACTTGGCGCGTTCTTTGTCGATCACTTCGGCCGGCGCCTTGTCGACGAAGGCCGCGTTGGACAGCTTGCCGCCCACTCGCTGCACTTCGCCTTGCAGGCGGGCGATTTCCTTGTCGAGTCGGGCCAGTTCCGCGCCCTTGTCGATCAGGCCGGCCATCGGCACCAGTACTTCCATGTCGCCGACCAGCGCGGTCGCCGACAGCGGTGCTTCGGCGCCATCAGCCAATACGGTAATCGACTCCAGTTTCGCCAGCTTCTTGAGCAGCGCATCGTTCTCGCTGAGGCGACGCTGGTCTTCGGCACTGGCGTTCTTGACGAACACGGCCAGCGGCTTGCCCGGACCGATATTCATCTCGGCGCGGATGTTGCGCGTGCCGAGCATCAAGGTCTTGAGCCATTCGATATCGCTTTCGGCGGCCTCATCGATACGTGCTTCGTTGGCCACAGGCCAAGGTTGCAGCATGATGGTCTTGCCTTCGATACCGGCCAGCGGCGCCAGGCGCTGCCAGATTTCTTCGGTGATGAACGGCATGAACGGATGCGCCAGGCGCAACGCCACTTCCAGCACGCGCACCAGGGTGCGACGGGTGCCGCGCTGGCGCTCGAGCGGCGCGTTTTCGTCCCACAGCACTGGCTTGGACAGTTCCAGGTACCAGTCGCAATACTGGTTCCAGATGAACTCGTACAAGGCTTGTGCGGCCAGGTCGAACCGGAACTGGTCGAGCTGGCGGGTCACTTCGGCTTCGGTACGCTGCAGCTGCGAGATGATCCAGCGGTCGGCCAGGCTCAGCTCAAAGGCTTCGCCGTTCTGGCCGCAGTCTTCGCCTTTATCCAGCACATAGCGCGCGGCGTTCCAGATCTTGTTGCAGAAGTTGCGATAGCCTTCGACGCGGCCCATGTCGAACTTGATGTCGCGGCCGGTGGACGCCAGCGAGCAGAACGTGAAACGCAGGGCGTCGGTGCCGTAGCTGGCGATGCCGTCGGCGAACTCGTCGCGGGTCTGCTTTTCGATCTTTTTCGCCAGCTTCGGCTGCATCAGGCCCGAGGTGCGTTTCTGCACCAGGGTTTCCAGGTCGATGCCGTCGATGATGTCCAGCGGGTCCAGGACGTTGCCCTTGGACTTGGACATCTTCTGGCCCTGGCCATCGCGTACCAGACCGTGCACGTAGACGGTCTTGAACGGTACCTGCGGCGTGCCGTCTTCGTTCTTCACCAAATGCATGGTCAGCATGATCATCCGGGCAACCCAGAAGAAAATGATGTCGAAGCCGGTGACCAGCACGTCGGTGGAGTGGAATTTCTTCAGGAATTCGGTCTGTTGCGGCCAGCCCAGGGTGGAGAAGGTCCACAGGCCGGAGCTGAACCAGGTGTCCAGTACATCGTTGTCCTGTTGCAGCGCGATGTCGGCGCCGAGGTTGTGCTTGGCACGCACTTCGGCTTCGTCGCGGCCTACGTAGACCTTGCCCGACTCGTCGTACCAGGCCGGAATGCGGTGGCCCCACCACAACTGACGGCTGATGCACCAATCCTGGATGTCGCGCATCCACGAGAAGTACATGTTCTCGTACTGTTTGGGCACGAACTGGATGCGACCGTCTTCAACGGCGGCAATCGCAGGCTCGGCCAGCGGCTTGGTCGACACGTACCACTGGTCGGTCAACCACGGCTCGATCACAGTGCCGGAGCGGTCGCCCTTCGGCACTTTCAGGCCGTGGTCGTCCACGCTCACCAGCAAACCTGCGGCATCGAAAGCGGCAACGATCTGCTTGCGTGCTTCGAAACGGTCGAGGCCGGCGTATTCGGCCGGGATCTTGCCGTCGATGCTCTCGTTCAGCGTACCGTCCAGGTTGAATACCTGGCAGGCCGGCAGTACGGCGGCGTTCTTGTCGAAGATATTGAGCAGCGGCAGGTTGTGGCGCTTGCCGACTTCGTAGTCGTTGAAATCGTGGGCCGGGGTGATTTTCACGCAGCCGGTGCCGAATTCAGGGTCGCAGTAGTCATCAGCGATGATCGGGATGCGCCGGCCTACCAGCGGCAGCTCGACGAACTTGCCGATCAGGGCCTGGTAGCGCGCGTCGTTCGGGTTAACCGCGACAGCGGCGTCGCCGAGCATGGTTTCCGGACGGGTGGTGGCGACGATCAGGTAAGCGTTGCCTTCAGCGGTCTTGGCGCCGTCAGCCAGCGGATACTTGAGGTTCCACAGGAAGCCTTTCTCGTCGTGGTTCTCCACTTCGAGGTCGGAAATCGCCGTGTGCAGCTTGGTGTCCCAGTTGACCAGGCGCTTGCCGCGGTAGATCAGGCCGTCTTCATGCAAGCGCACGAAGGCTTCCTTCACCGCTTCCGAGAGGCCGTCATCCATGGTGAAACGCTCGCGGCTCCAGTCCACGGACGAACCCAGGCGACGGATCTGACGGCTGATATTGCCGCCGGACTGGTCTTTCCATTCCCAGATTTTCTCCAGGAATTTCTCGCGGCCCAGGTCGTGACGGCTTTGGCCGGTGGCTTCCAGCTGGCGTTCCACCAGCATCTGGGTGGCGATGCCGGCGTGGTCGGTGCCCGGCTGCCACAGCGTGTTACGGCCTTGCATGCGGCGGAAACGGATCAACGCATCCATGATCGCATTGTTGAAGCCATGGCCCATGTGCAGGCTGCCAGTGACGTTCGGCGGTGGGATCATGATGGTGTACGAGTCGCCCGCACCTTGTGGGGCGAAATAGTTCTCGGACTCCCAGGTGTTGTACCAGGAAGTTTCGATAGCGTGGGGCTGATAGGTCTTATCCATGCGCGGCGGGACCCTAGTTGGCATTTATTCAGGAAAGCCGGCAAGTATAACGGGGGATAGGGCGAAGGGCGAGGCGAAGACAGGCTTGAGGTGCACGCGATCCAATGTGGGAGGGGGCTTGCTCCCGATAGCGGTGGATCAGTCACAACATCACTGACTGACACTCAGCTATCGGGAGCAAGCCCCCTCCCACATTGGATCTTTGTCTGGCTCAGGATTGGTACTGACTCAGCAGTCGCTCCATCCGCGCATCCATCCGCCGCTTGATCTCGGCTTCGATGTGCGGGGCAAAGTCGGCGATCACGTCTTGCATGATCAGTTGCGCGGCGGCGCGCAGTTCGTTGTCCAGGTGCAGCAGCAATGCGTCGGGCGCTTTTTCTGCGGCGGGAGCGGGCGGCGTGGCCACGGGCTTGGGCGCAGCCGGCTGGTGGTCGACCATGTCGGACAACAATGGAATCTGTACCCCGGCCTCGACCGATTCGGTCAACAGCGGCGGTTGCAGGTCATCATCACCGAGCAACTGACGGATGGACTCGAGGTCGTCCAGCAAGTGGTCGTCTTTTTTCATCGGGTTGGGCGTGTCCATCATGTACTCAAAGTCGTTGTAGCCGGTGATCCTGCAGAGAATAGCCCTGTTCGCGGTAGAAACGGAAACTCTCCCGCGCGGCCTGACGAATAGCCGGGTCCTCCACCACCACTTCCGCCACACGGGCGAAGTCCTTGGCGAAGGCCGGCACTTTCAGGTCGAGGTTGACCAGCAGGTCATGGTGGTCGCCGCAACTGTCGCCCAGACCCAGCACGACCAAGCCGTCGGGTTCGGATTCGGCGGGGCCGTGGGGCACGAAGCTTTCGCCCTTGAAGCGCCAGAGGCGGGCATCGAGGTCCTCGCGTTGGGCGGCATCGCTGCAATGCAGGTAGATGCGATGGCCCATGCGCCAGGCTTTTTCGGTGAGCTTGCAGGCAAAGTCCAGCCGCGCTGAAGGATCGGCGCTGGGCAGGATGTAGAAATCGACTTGGGTCATTGCGGTTCCTGGAGCCCGAGGCGGCTATATGAATAGCCGCCCGGGATCTTCAGTTTCAGGCCTTGGCGCGGTCCAGCAGGTACTGGGTCAGCAGGGGGACCGGACGGCCAGTAGCGCCCTTGACCTTGCCGCCGCTGGTCCATGCAGTACCGGCGATGTCCAGGTGCACCCAGTTGAAGTTCTTGGCAAATCGCGACAGGAAGCACGCTGCGGTGATGGTGCCGGCTTTCGGGCCACCGATGTTGGCGATGTCGGCGAACGGGCTGTCCAGTTGCTCCTGGTACTCGTCGAACAGCGGCAGTTGCCAGGCGCGGTCGTCGGCGGCCTTGCCGGCGCTGAGCAATTGCTCGATCAGCTCGTCGTTATTGCCCAGCAGGCCCGATGTGTGGGCGCCCAGGGCAACCACGCAGGCACCGGTCAGGGTGGCGATGTCGATCACCGCTTGCGGCTTGAAGCGTTCGGCGTAGGTCAGCGCGTCGCACAGCACCAGGCGGCCTTCGGCGTCGGTGTTGAGGATTTCCACGGTCTGGCCGCTCATGGTCGTGACGATATCGCCTGGGCGCGCAGCACCGCCGCTCGGCATGTTCTCGGCGCAGGCCAGGATGCACACCAGGTTGATCGGCAGCTTGAGTTCCAGCACGGCGCGCAGGGTGCCGAACACGCTGGCGGCGCCGCCCATGTCGTATTTCATCTCATCCATGCCGGCGCCCGGCTTGAGGCTGATGCCGCCGGTGTCGAAGGTGATGCCCTTGCCGACCAGCGCGTACGGCTTCTCGGACTTCTTGCCGCCGTTGTACTGCATCACGATCAGGCGTGGCGGCTGGTCGCTGCCCTGGCCTACGGCATAGAAGGAGCCCATGCCCAGGTCCTTGATCTTTTTCTCGTCCAGCACTTCGACCTTGAGGCCCTTGAATTCTTTGCCCAGCGCCTTGGCCTGTTCGCCGAGGAAGGTTGGGTGGCAGATGTTCGGCGGCAGGTTGCCCAGGTCGCGGGTGAACGACATGCCGTTGGCGATAGCCGTTGCATGAGTGACGGCGCGCTCGACTTCAGCCTGGGCAGCCTTGATGGTCAGCAGGGTGATTTTTTTCAGCGCGCGCGGTTCGGCTTTCTGGCTCTTGAACTGGTCGAAAACGTAGCCGCCGTCCACCAGGCTTTCGGCCAGCAGACGGGTCTTGCCGTAGCTGTCACGGCCTTTTACGACGATTTCATCGAGTGCCAGTGCCGCATCGCTGCCGCCCAGGCCTTTAAGGGTGGTAAGGATGGCGCTGATGATCTTGCGGAACGGACGGTCGCCCAGTTCGGCGTCCTTGCCCACGCCCACCAGCAATACGCGCTCAGCCTTGAGGTTCGGCAGGCTCTGCAGCAGCAGGCTCTGGCCGACTTTGCCGGCCAGGTCGCCGCGCTTGAGCACGGCGCTGATGGCGCCGCCGCTCAGTTCATCGAGTTGCTTGGCGGCAACGCCGAGTTTGCGGCCTTCGCCGACAGCGACCACGAGGGTGGCGGTTTTCAACGTTTCGGGGCTAACGCTTTTTACAACCAATTCCATTTTCGGGTCCCTTATACGGTCGGTGAGCCTGGCATGTGTACCCAGGCTTTAAAGCGTGGCAGCCTTGTAAACCGCCAGCGACAAAGGCCGCAGTTTGAACCTCGGCGGCGGAGCCTGACAACCCTCGAAGCACGCTTTGTGCGTGCGCATGAGGTTGCGCAGTGACAGGCGCGGTCAATCACAGGATAATGCGCCATCTTTTTAGCCGGCCCGCGCAAACGGGTCGACTCGGTATGCTTGCTTGTTTGGCCGCCTTAGCCTGACAACCCTGGAGTGTCTGGTTTGATCGTCTTCCGTTATCTATCCCGCGAAGTCCTGTTGACCCTGAGTGCCGTGAGTGCGGTATTGCTGGTCATCATCATGAGTGGTCGTTTCGTTAAATTCCTTGCGCAGGCCGCCTCGGGTGCCCTGGATCCGGGCTCTTTGTTCCTGATCATGGGCTTTCGCCTGCCGGGCTTCTTGCAACTGATCCTGCCGCTCGGCCTGTTCCTTGGCATCCTGCTGGCATATGGCCGGCTGTATCTCGAAAGCGAGATGACCGTGCTGTCGGCCACCGGCATGAGCCAGCAGCGCCTGCTGGCCATGACCATGGTGCCGGCCGCCGGCGTTGCCCTGTTGGTGGCCTGGTTGAGCCTGAGCCTGGCGCCTCAGGGGGCCATGCAGTTTCAGCTGTTGCTGAACAAACAGGACGCGATGACCGAGTTCGACACCCTCGAACCCGGGCGCTTCCAGGCGCTCAACGACGGCACGCGCGTGACCTATACCGAAGAAATGACCGAAGACCGTTCCAACCTGAGCGGCGTGTTCATTTCCCAGAAAAACCTCGGCAAGGACCAAAAAGACCGGGGCATCTCGATCCTGGTGGCCGACGGCGGCCGCCAGGAAGTGCGCCCCGACGGCAGCCGCTACCTGATCCTGGACAACGGCTATCGCTATGATGGCAGCCCGGGGTTGGCCGATTACCGTGTGATCAAGTACGACACCTACGGCGTCATGCTGCCCAAGCCCGATATCAGCGACGAAGTCACCGACCGCGATGCGCTCCCGACCGCATCGCTGTTCGGTAGCCAGGAGCTGCGCTCCATCGCCGAGCTGCAATGGCGCCTGTCGCTGCCGCTGCTGGTATTCATCGTGACCTTGATGGCCGTGCCGCTGTCGCGCGTCAACCCGCGTCAGGGCCGATTCCTCAAGCTGCTGCCGGCAATCCTGTTGTATATGGCGTACCTGACCATCCTGATTTCCGCTCGTGGCTCCCTGGAGAAGGGCAAGATTTCGCCCGTCCTGGGCCTGTGGTGGGTCCACGGGATTTTCCTGGTGATCGGCCTGGGGCTTCTCTATTGGGAGCCTATCCGTTTGAAAATGAAGAGCCGTCGTGGCCTGAAGGAGTTGGCTCGTGGCTAAGCTCGATCGCTACATTGGTAGCAGCGTACTGATCGCCATTCTGGCGGTATTGGGCATCATCCTGGGCCTGGCCTCGCTGTTTGCGTTCATCGACGAAGTGGGCAACGTCACCGATACCTACACGGTCACCGACGTGCTGAGCTTCGTGGCGCTGACCGCGCCGCGCCGGCTCTACGACATGATGCCGATGGCCGGCCTGATTGGCTGCCTGATCGGCCTGGGCACCCTGGCCAGCAACAGCGAATTGACCATCATGCGCGCGGCGGGCGTGTCCATCGGGCGTATCGTCTGGGCGGTGATGAAGCCAATGCTGCTGCTGATGGCGTGCAGCGTGCTGATCGGCGAATACGTCGCGCCACCGTCCGAAGCCACCGCCCAGGCCAATCGCGCCCTGGCTCAGGGTTCGGGTGATGCGCAAAGTTCCAAGCACGGCCTGTGGCATCGCCAGGGTGACCAGTTCATCCACATCAACGCCGTGCAGCCCGGTGGGTTGTTGGTCGGGGTGACGCGCTACACGTTCGACAAGGAGCGGCACATGCTGAGCTCCAGTTTCGCCAAGCGCGCGCAGTATGACGGTGAAAAATGGCAACTGAGCGACGTCACCACCACGCTCTTCCATAACGTGGGCCAGGGCATCAAGTCCAGTACCGAAGTGGTCAATGAGCCCACCCAGGCATGGGACATCGCGCTCAAGCCGGAACTGCTCAATACCGTGATCATGGTCCCGGAAACCCTGCCGATCTCGGGGCTTTGGAGCTACATCCACTACCTCAAGGACCAGGGCCTGAACAATGGCCGCTACTGGCTGGCGTTCTGGGTCAAGGTGCTGCAGCCGGTGGTCACCGCCGCGCTGGTGTTGATGGCGATCTCCTTTATCTTCGGCCCGTTGCGTTCCGTGACCCTCGGCCAGCGGGTATTCACCGGCGTGCTGGTGGGCTTCACCTTCCGCATCGCCCAGGACCTGCTGGGGCCGTCGAGCCTGGTATTCGGCTTCTCGCCGCTGTTTGCGGTGCTGGTGCCGACGTTTATCTGCGCCGTGGCCGGGTTCTGGTTGTTGCGCCGAGCCGGTTGATTGCGCGCTTATGCATAAAAAATGCCCCGCTTATCCCAGCGGGGCATTTTTGTTCTGGTCAGCAAAGATGACGTCTGGCCTGAGCATCAGGTACAATTCCCGGCTATTTTTCAGCGGGCAATCTGCCTGCAGCCTTTTTGAGTGTTGATCCGTGAGTGATTTGAGTCATATCCGCAATTTCTCCATCATCGCCCACATTGACCATGGCAAGTCGACGCTGGCCGATCGATTCATCCAGATGTGCGGCGGCCTTGCCGAGCGTGAGATGGAAGCCCAGGTCCTGGACTCCATGGACCTCGAGCGTGAACGCGGGATCACCATCAAGGCCCATAGCGTCACCCTGTACTACACCGCCAAAGACGGTATCAAGTACCAGCTGAACTTCATTGACACCCCCGGCCATGTTGACTTCACCTACGAAGTCAGCCGCTCGCTGGCGGCCTGTGAAGGTGCCTTGCTGGTGGTCGACGCCGGCCAGGGCGTCGAGGCCCAGTCCGTAGCCAACTGCTATACCGCCATCGAGCAGGGCCTGGAGGTCATGCCGGTGCTGAACAAGATCGACCTGCCCCAGGCCGATCCGGACCGCGTAAAAGAAGAAATCGAAAAAATCATCGGCATTGACGCCACCGACGCCGTCGAGTGCAGCGCCAAGACGGGCCTTGGCGTCGACGAAGTGCTCGAGCGCCTGGTCAAGACCATCCCGGCCCCTACCGGTAACTACGAAGATCCGCTGCAGGCGTTGATCATCGATTCCTGGTTCGACAACTACCTGGGCGTCGTGTCCCTGGTGCGCGTACGCCACGGCCGCGTTAAGAAGGGCGACAAGATCCTGGTCAAATCCACCGGCAAGATCCACCTGGTGGACAGCGTCGGTGTGTTCAACCCCAAGCACACCGCCACCACGGACCTGAAAGCCGGTGAAGTGGGCTTCATCATCGCCGGTATCAAGGACATTCACGGCGCGCCGGTAGGTGACACCCTGACCTTGAGTTCCACCCCCGATGTCGACGTGCTGCCGGGCTTCAAACGCATCCAGCCGCAGGTCTACGCCGGCCTGTTCCCGGTCAGCTCCGACGACTTCGAAGACTTCCGCGAAGCCCTGCAGAAGCTGACCCTCAACGACTCGTCCCTGCAGTACACCCCGGAAAGCTCCGACGCCCTGGGCTTCGGCTTCCGGTGCGGGTTCCTGGGCATGCTGCACATGGAGATCATCCAGGAGCGCCTGGAGCGCGAATACGACCTGGACCTGATCACCACCGCGCCGACGGTTATTTTTGAGCTGGCGCTGAAAACCGGTGAAACGATTTACGTCGACAACCCGTCCAAGCTTCCGGATCTGTCTTCCATCGAAGATATGCGCGAGCCGATCGTGCGGGCCAATATCCTGGTTCCGCAGGAGCACCTGGGCAACGTCATCACCCTGTGTATCGAAAAACGTGGCGTGCAGCACGACATGTTGTTCCTCGGTACCCAGGTGCAAGTGACCTACGATTTGCCGATGAACGAAGTGGTCCTGGACTTCTTCGACCGTCTCAAATCCACCAGCCGCGGCTATGCTTCGCTGGATTACCATTTCGATCGTTACCAATCGGCTAATCTGGTGAAACTGGATGTGCTGATCAACGGCGACAAGGTCGATGCCCTGGCACTGATCGTGCACAAGGACAATGCGCACTACAAAGGTCGCCAGTTGACCGAGAAGATGAAAGAACTGATTCCGCGCCAGATGTTCGACGTCGCGATCCAGGCCGCCATCGGCGGCCAGATCATTGCGCGGACCTCCGTCAAGGCACTCAGAAAGAACGTACTGGCCAAATGCTACGGCGGTGACGTAAGCCGTAAGCGCAAGCTGCTTGAGAAGCAAAAGGCCGGTAAAAAACGCATGAAGCAAGTGGGCAACGTGGAAATTCCACAAGAAGCCTTCCTTGCGGTGCTCAGGTTGGATAGTTAGGTCCTATGTCACTAAATTTCCCGCTGTTGCTGGTCATCGCCGTCGCCGTTTGCGGCCTCCTGGCGTTGCTCGATCTGGTGTTCTTCGCCCCGCGTCGGCGGGCGGCTATCGCCTCCTATCAGGGCAGCGTCAGCCAGCCTGATGCGGTGGTGGTCGAGAAGCTGAACAAGGAGCCCTTGCTGGTTGAATACGGCAAGTCGTTCTTCCCGGTGTTGTTCATCGTGCTGGTGCTGCGTTCGTTCCTGGTGGAGCCGTTCCAGATCCCATCGGGGTCGATGAAACCTACCCTGGACGTGGGCGACTTTATCCTGGTGAACAAGTTTTCCTACGGGATCCGCTTGCCGGTGATCGACAAGAAGGTCATCGAAGTCGGTGACCCCCAGCGCGGTGATGTGATGGTGTTCCGCTACCCAAGCGACCCGAACGTCAACTACATCAAGCGGGTGGTCGGCCTGCCGGGCGACGTGATCCGCTACACCAGCGACAAGCGCCTGTTCGTCAACGGTGAGTCAGTGGCCGAGAAACTGCTGGGCGCCGAGCCGAATACCTTGGGCAGCGCCGAGCTGTACCAGGAAAAACTCGGTACGGTAGAGCACCAGATCCGCAAGGAAATGAGCCGCTACCGCGCGATGCCCGATGGTCAGTGGAAAGTGCCAGCCGGGCACTATTTCATGATGGGCGACAACCGCGACAACTCCAATGACAGCCGCTACTGGGACGACCCCAGTATTCCCAAGGACCTGCTGGGCATGGTGCCCGACGAGAATATTGTCGGCAAAGCCTTCGCGGTCTGGATGAGTTGGCCGGAACCCAAGCTCAGCCACCTGCCGAACTTCTCGCGGGTAGGGCTGATCAAGTAATACAAGCGGCGCTGTGAACACAGCGCCGAATGCTTTTCTGGGGCTTGGACATTTTCCGCTGCCCCGCAGCACCCATCAGGATTTGAATTTGAACACTGCGTCAATCGTCGATGGCCGCCGGTGCCACCAACTAGATATGGATAAACCGTGACCGTTTCTCTCAGTCGTCTCGAGCGTCAGCTCGGCTACACCTTCAAGGACCAGGAATTGATGGTCCTTGCCCTCACACACCGCAGCTTCGCGGGGCGCAATAACGAGCGCCTGGAATTCCTTGGTGACGCCATCCTCAACTTCGCCGCCGGTGAGGCGCTCTTCGAGCGTTTTCCCCAGGCCCGTGAAGGCCAGCTTTCGCGCCTGCGTGCACGCCTTGTGAAAGGCGAGACCCTGGCCGTGCTGGCCCGAGGTTTCGGCCTGGGCGAGTACCTGCGGCTGGGCTCCGGTGAATTGAAAAGCGGCGGTTTCCGGCGCGAGTCGATCCTGGCTGATGCCCTGGAAGCATTGATCGGTGCGATCTACCTCGATGCCGGGATGGAAACGGCCAAGGAGCGCGTGGTCGCCTGGCTGGCGTCGGAAATCGAGAGCCTGACGCTGGTCGACACCAACAAAGATCCCAAGACCCGCCTGCAGGAATACCTGCAATCGCGCGGTTGCGAACTGCCACGCTACGAAGTGGTGGATATCCAGGGTGAGCCGCATTGCCGCGTGTTCTTCGTGGAATGTGAAATCACCTTACTGAACGAAAAAAGCCGAGGTCAGGGTGTGAGCCGTCGTATTGCCGAACAGGTAGCGGCCGCTGCAGCACTGATTGCCCTGGGCGTGGAGAATGGCCATGACTGATTCAACCGCAACACGCTGTGGCTATGTTGCCATCGTCGGCCGCCCGAACGTGGGCAAGTCCACGCTGCTGAACCACATCCTCGGCCAGAAGCTCGCGATCACCTCGCGCAAGCCGCAGACCACCCGCCACAACATGCTGGGCATCAAGACCGAAGGCAACGTGCAAGCGGTCTATGTGGACACCCCCGGCATGCACAAAGGCGGCGAAAAAGCGCTTAACCGCTACATGAACAAGACCGCTTCGGCGGCGTTGAAAGACGTCGACGTGGTGATCTTCGTGGTTGACCGCACCAAGTGGACCGACGAAGACCAGATGGTCCTCGAGCGTGTGCAGTACGTCACCGGCCCCTTGATCGTCGCGCTGAACAAGACCGACCGCATCGAAGACAAAGCCGAGCTGATGCCGCACCTGAGCTGGCTGCAGGAGCAACTGCCGAACGCCCAGATCATGCCGATCTCGGCGCAGCACGGCCACAACCTCGAAGCCCTGGAGCGCGTGATCGCCGGCTACCTGCCGGAGAACGAGCATTTCTTCCCGGAAGATCAGATCACCGACCGCAGCAGCCGCTTCCTTGCCGCCGAACTGGTGCGCGAGAAAATCATGCGCCAGATGGGCGCCGAGCTGCCGTACCAGATCACCGTTGAAATCGAAGAGTTCAAGCAGCAGGGCAAAACCCTGCACATTCATGCCTTGATCCTCGTTGAGCGTGACGGCCAGAAGAAAATCATCATTGGCGACAAGGGCGAGCGCATCAAGCGCATCGGCACCGAAGCGCGCAAGGACATGGAATTGCTGTTCGATTCCAAGATCATGCTTAACCTGTGGGTGAAGGTTAAGGGTGGCTGGTCCGATGATGAGCGTGCGTTGCGCTCCCTCGGCTACGGCGACCTGTAAGCACACCGCAGGATAAAAAATGTGGGAGGGGGCTTGCTCCCGATGGCAGTCTGTCAGTCACTTATGTGTTAACTGACCCACCGCTATCGGGAGCAAGCCCCCTCCCACATTAGGTTTGTGTTGTTTTCAAGATCGAGAACCCATGTCCCCAACCCCACCCCCCAGCCAGCTCGCCTACGTCCTGCACAGCCGCGCCTACCGTGAGACCAGCGCGCTGGTGGATTTCCTCACGCCTCAAGGTCGCCTGCGCGCGGTTTTGCGCAGTGCGCGGGGCAAGGCCGGCACGTTGGCGCGGCCCTTCGTGGCGCTGGACGTGGAGTTTCGTGGCAAGGGCGAGTTGAAGAACGTCGGCCGCCTGGAAAGCGTTGGCACCTCTGCCTGGCTCAATGGCGATGCGCTGTTCAGCGGGCTCTATCTCAATGAGCTGCTGATCCGCCTGTTGCCCGCCGAAGACCCGCACCCGGCGGTCTTCGATCACTACGCCGCCACCTTGCTCGCCCTCGCTGAAGGCCGTCCCCTGGAGCCGCTGCTGCGCGCCTTCGAATGGTGCCTGCTGGATGATCTGGGCTACGGTTTTGAACTGCACAACGACCTGCACGGTGATCCCGTCGCCGCCGATGGCATGTATCGCCTGCAAGTGGACGCAGGCCTTGAACGTGTGTACTTGTTGCAACCCGGTCTGTTCCAGGGCACCGAACTGCTGGCCATGAGCGAGGCGGACTGGACGGCCCCCGGCGCCTTGTCCGCCGCCAAGCGCCTGATGCGCCAGGCCCTGGCCGTGCACCTGGGCGGACGGCCGCTGGTCAGTCGCGAGTTGTTTCGAAAGCCCTGACATCCCCGTGTATGCTGTGCACCGATTCTTTCCCTTTTCAGGAGCGCTTCCGTGAGCACCAGCAATCGCATTCTTCTTGGCGTCAACATCGACCACGTCGCCACCCTGCGCCAGGCCCGGGGCACCCGTTACCCTGACCCGGTCAAGGCTGCACTGGACGCCGAAGAAGCGGGTGCCGACGGCATCACCGTGCACCTGCGCGAAGACCGCCGCCACATCCAGGAGCGCGATGTGCTGCTGCTCAAGGACGTGCTGCAGACCCGCATGAACTTCGAAATGGGCGTCACCGAGGAAATGATGGCGTTCGCCGAGCGCATCCGCCCGGCGCACATTTGCCTGGTGCCGGAGACTCGTCAGGAACTGACCACCGAAGGCGGCCTCGACGTGGCTGGCCAGGAAGCGCGGATCAAGGCTGCCGTGGAGCGCCTGTCGAAGATCGGCAGCGAAGTGTCCTTGTTCATCGACGCCGACGAGCGCCAGATCGAAGCCTCGCGCCGTGTCGGCGCGCCGGCGATCGAATTGCACACCGGCCGCTACGCCGATGCCACCACGCCGACCGAAGTGGCCGAGGAGCTGCAACGCATCATCGACGGTGTGAACTGCGGCCTCACTGAAGGCCTGATCGTCAACGCCGGCCATGGCCTGCACTACCACAACGTCGAAGCCGTGGCCGCGATCAAGGGCATCAACGAACTGAACATCGGGCATGCGCTGGTGGCTCATGCGCTGTTCGTCGGGTTCAAAGGCGCCGTGGCCGAGATGAAAGCCCTGATCCTGGCCGCCGCCAAGCACTAGAAAACAATGCAAATCCAATGTGGGAGGGGGCTTGCTCCCGATAGCAGAGTGTCAGCCACACACCTATGGCTGATACACCGCCATCGGGGGCAAGCCCCCTCTCACATGCGAACCCTTACTGTTTAGCCCGCGCAGGTGTATCGTATCTGCCCTTTGCGGGCCCTGGCCTGCGACCGATACGTGAGGTTGTTGTGTCCCAATCGTTTTCCCGTCGACAGATCCTCGGTGGCCTTGCCGGCCTGGCCGTCGTAGGTGTGGGCGCCGGTGGCGCCTATCGCTACTGGCTGGGCAAGGTTGCCGATGCCAACGCAGGAAGCGACTACCAACTGATCGCCGCGCCGCTCGATGTGGAACTGGTGCCGGGCCACACCACCCAAGCCTGGGCGTTCGGCCCCTCTGCGCCTGGCACCGAGCTGCGCGTACGCCAGGGCGAATGGCTGCGGGTGCGCTTTATCAACCACCTGCCGGTCGCCACCACCATCCACTGGCATGGCATCCGCCTGCCGCTGGAAATGGACGGCGTGCCCTACGTCTCGCAATTGCCGGTATTGCCAGGGGAATACTTCGATTACAAGTTCCGCGTGCCCGACGCCGGCAGCTACTGGTACCACCCCCATGTGAACAGCAGCGAAGAACTCGGCCGTGGCCTGGTCGGGCCGTTGATCATCGAAGAGCGTGAGCCCACCGGCTTCAAGCACGAGCGCACCCTCAGCCTGAAAAGCTGGCACGTGGACGAAGAGGGCGCCTTCGTGGCGTTCAGTATTCCCCGTGAGGCGGCGCGTGGCGGTACGGCAGGGCGTCTGTCCACCATCAACGGCGTGGCCCAGGCGGTGATCGACCTGCCGGCCGGGCAGATCACCCGAGTGCGCCTGCTCAACCTCGACAACACCCTGACTTATCGCCTCAACATCCCGGATGTCGAAGCGCAGATCTACGCGCTGGACGGCAACCCCATCGAGCCGCGCCCGCTGGGCAAGGAATACTGGCTGGGCCCTGGCATGCGTATTTGCCTGGCGATCAAGGCGCCGCCGGCGGGCGAAGAGCTGTCGATCCGCAATGGCCC
The DNA here is from genome assembly GCF_003852355.1 of Pseudomonas sp. R2-7-07. Taxonomy (NCBI): domain Bacteria; kingdom Pseudomonadati; phylum Pseudomonadota; class Gammaproteobacteria; order Pseudomonadales; family Pseudomonadaceae; genus Pseudomonas; species Pseudomonas sp. R2-7-07. The sequence continues at coordinate 1,306,330 of NZ_CP027759.1, forward strand.
GGTGCGTCTGGGTACGTTCCGCTCGGTGGCCAATACCGACGCGCCGAGCGAATGGCCGCCCGCATTGCCGCCCAACCCGGTTGCCGAACCGGACCTGGCCAATGCAGAGAAACTCAACTTCAACTTCGAGTGGGTCGGTTCGGTGTCGGTCAACGTCGACAACGGCAAGCCACCGAGCTTGTGGCAGATCAACGGCCAGGCCTGGGACATCACCGACAAAACCTGCGCCGACCGCCCGATCGCCAAGTTGGAGAAGGGCAAGAGCTATATTTTCGAATTGAAGAACATGACCCAGTACCAGCACCCGATCCACCTGCACGGCATGAGTTTCAAGGTGATTGCCTCGAACCGCCACAAGGTCATCCCGTATTTCACCGACACCTACCTGCTGGGCAAGAACGAACGCGCCCGCGTGGCGTTGGTGGCGGATAACCCGGGCGTGTGGATGTTCCACTGCCATGTGATCGACCATATGGAAACCGGCCTGATGGCCGCCATCGAGGTGGCGTGATGCGCCAGATTCGCCCGGCGATCATCGACCGCAGCCGCGACCAAACCTTCATGCGCGAAGCCCTGGCACTTGCCGCCCAGGGCGCGGCGCTGGGTGAAGTGCCGGTGGGCGCGGTCCTGGTGCAAAACGGTGAGATCATTGGCCGCGGTTTCAACTGCCCGATCAGCGGCAATGACCCCAGCGCGCATGCCGAGATGGTCGCCATCCGCGCCGCTGCGCAAGCGATCAGCAACTATCGCCTGGTGCGCAGCACGCTGTATGTGACGTTGGAGCCGTGCAGCATGTGCGCCGGCCTGATCGTGCATTCGCGGGTTGCACGGGTGGTGTATGGCGCGCTGGAGCCCAAGGCCGGGATTGTGCAGAGCCAGGGGCAGTTTTTTACCCAGGGCTTTCTGAACCATCGGGTGTTGTTTGAGGGTGGGGTGCTGGCTGAAGAGTGTGGAACGGTATTGAGCGAGTTCTTCAAGGCCCGCCGAGCCAAGCCACCGCTCTAGAACACTGATAAGCAAATGTGGGAGGGGGCTTGCTCCCGATAGCAGTGTGTCAGTCAGCATGGTTGTAGCTGACCCACCGCCATCGGGAGCAAGCCCCCTCCCACATTTAGATCCATGTTGTTTCAGGGAGATCGGGTTACTTTCTGGCGATGATCACCGCCCGCATCGGCGCCGGCAGCCCCTCAATCGTCTTGCTGGGATCTTCTGAATCGAGAAAATCACTCAGCGACTGATATTTCATCCAAGCTGTCCCACGCTGTTCCTCCACCGTGGTCACGCTCACATCCACGCAACGCACATCACTGAAACCAGCGCGGCGCAGCCAGAGCATCAATGCCGGGACCGAGGGCAGGAACCATACGTTACGCATCTGCGCGTAGCGGTCTTCCGGTACCAGCACTTGTTGCTGGTCGCCTTCCACCACCAGGGTTTCCAGTACCAGTTCGCCGCCCTTGACCAGGGTGTCTTTCAGCGCCAGCAGATGTTCGATCGGCGAACGACGGTGATAGAACACGCCCATGGAAAACACCGTGTCGAAGCCTTCAAGGTTCGCCGGCAAGTCTTCGAACGGGAACGGCAGGTGCCAGGCCCTGGGTGCTGACAGGTACCGCTGCACCGCCTGGAACTGGCAGAAAAACAGCCAGTTCGGGTCGACGCCAATCACGCTGTCCGCGCCGGCGCCGAGCATGCGCCACATGTAATAGCCGTTGCCGCAGCCCACGTCGAGGATGCGCTTGCCGTTCAAATCCAGGTGCGGCGCCACCCGCGACCACTTCCAGTCCGAGCGCCATTCGGTGTCCACATGCACGCCGAACAGGTGGAATGGCCCCTTGCGCCACGGGCTCAGGCCCATCAGCGCGGTGTGCATTTGCGCACGGGTGGCGTCATCGCATTCAGTGTCCAACACCAGGCCTGTGAGCAAGTCGACGTGGCTGGGCTGGATGTTGGGCAATGCGTCCAATGCACTTTGCCAGCGCTCCAGGTCGCCATGGCCTTTTTCCATTTTGCTATCGAGCTGCGCTTGCAGGCCCTGGGCCCACACGGCCAAGGGAGTGCCGACCAGATGGCGGGCGAGGGGAGACAAATCAATCATGGCAAGGCAATCAACGAGGCAAAGTTAAGACACTGGAACCACGGCACGACTTTCGAGAACCCGGCCGCCAGCAGGCGTTCGCGGTGTTCTTCGAGGCTGTCGGGCTTCATGACGTTTTCGATGGCGCTGCGCTTCTGGGCGATTTCCAGTTCGCTGTAGCCGTTGGCGCGTTTGAACGCGATATGCAGGTCGGTCAGCAGCGCCTGTTCCTGGGCATCGTTGAAGCGCAGCTTTTCCGAGAGGATCAGTGCACCGCCCGGCAGCAGCGACTGACGGATGCGCCCGAGCAACGCCAGGCGTTCATCGGGGGCGATGAATTGCAGGGTGAAGTTCAGCGCGACCACCGAGGCCGGCTGGAAGTGCAGGGCGAGGATATCGCCCTCGATCACCTCCACCGGCAGCAATTCCTGGAACATCGAATCCTGGCCATTGAGGTATTCGCGGCAGCGTTCGACCATCGCCGTCGAGTTATCCACCGCGATCACCCGGCACCCGTCGGTACGCACATGGCGGCGCAGGGCCTGGGTCACGGCGCCCAGGGACGAGCCCAGGTCATACAGCACACTGCCCGGCTGGGCGAACTGGGCGGCGAGCACGCCGAGGTTCTCAACGATGGTCGGGTAACCGGGCACCGAGCGCTTGATCATGTCCGGGAACACCCGCACCACGTCTTCGTTAAAGGCGAAGTCCGGCACCTGGGGCAGGGGCTGGGCGAATAGGCGATCGGGTTCTTTGCTCACGGTTGTTCCGGCGACGAGGAAGGAAAGGCCGGCATTTTAGCCAAGTTGGCCCGCGGATGCGCGGGTTGTCTGATGGAAAGCCGAGGCCGGCAGCGGCTGAGGTCAGCCCGTCAGTTCACCGTAATGGCGCAGTCGAACGTCTGGGCGGGTTCGGCCTCCGGCTCCCACGGTTGCTGGGAGGTCAGGCGCAAACGGCCTTGCCCGGCGGTAAAGGCCTGGAAACGCCAGGTGGACTGGCCGCCGCCACCGATCACGCCGGATTCGCTGCTGCTGTACACCTCCGGGCTCAGCGCCCGCAACACGCCGCCGGCGGAGTCCTGGATGGCCCAGCGGTAGCCGGTGGTGGGGTTGCTGGGCAGGGTGAGGATCAGGTTCTGACCGGAAGTGAGCTGGAGCGGGCAGGCGCTCTGGTCGTCCACGCTGATGTTTTGCTTCGGCGCGCTGGCGCATGCGGCCAGCAGGGCAAGGCTCAAGGGGAGAAACAGGCGGGCAACGGTCATGGGGGCTCCGGTTGTACACGACGAAGGGCGAGCATAACCGAAGATGAGACAAGGTGTGACAGGAGGGGGGTTGTGTTGGCAGGTCTGGCCTCATCGGGAGCAAGCCCCCTCCCACACTTGACCGGGTACATTCTTTGGAATGCGGTCAAAATGTGGGAGGGGGCTTGAACTGGCCTAATGATCCCGGACACCTCTTAAGGGCGATATGATTCGCCCAATCAGGAGGTTCCATGCAAGAACGAAAGACCTACACCCGCGAGTTCAAGCAACGTGCTGCAAGTATGGTTCTTGATGATAACTGCTCAGTTCCTGACGTCTGCGCGTCGATGAGCGTTGGGCCTACGGCTCTGCGCCGTTGGATTGATCAGGTTCGCAAAGAGCGTCAGAAAGGGCAGCCAGTGGCAGGTACCAAGGCAATCAGCGACGAACAGCGAGAGCTTCAACAGCTGCGAGCCAAGGTCAAGCGCCTGGAGACCGAGGCTGAAATCTTAAAAAAAGCTACGGCTCTCTTGATGTCGGATCCCGATCGTTTTTCCTGATCGAGGAGCTGAGAGAGTCGAGCTCATATCCGACCCGCCTTCTTTGTAGTGCGCTGAACGTTTCCCGCAGCGCGCTTTATGACTGGCTTAAGCGTCGCTCAGAGCCGAATACCAAGCGTGACGCGCTTAGAGCAAAAGTCGTGCAACTGCATGACGAAAGCCGGGGAAGTGCAGGTGCACGGATGATCTCTCAGCACTTGAAGGCCCAGCAGATCAAGGTAGGTCGGCATCTGGCCGGAAAACTCATGGCGGAGGCAAATCTGGCCAGCAGACAGCGCCGCCGCCATCAATATCGCTCTAGAGGCGTTGAAGCATTTGTGGCCAAGAACCTGCTTGAGCGTAACTTCGAGCCAACCGCAATTAATCAAGTCTGGTGCGGCGACGTTACCAGCCTAATGGTTGGGAAACGCTGGTATCACTTGGCAGTGGTCATTGATCTGTTCGCCCGCCGAATCGTTGGCTGGGCGTTTTCTCTGATCAATGACGCCAACCTGGTTAGCAAGGCGCTGAGAATGGCGGTGGAGGTTCGAGGCAAACATGCAGGCTTGATGTTTCATTCGGATCAAGGCTGCCAATACACCAGCCAGCTCTTTCAGTCCGCGTTGCTGGAGTATGGGATAACCCAAAGCATGAGCCGCAGAGGGCAGTGCTGGGACAATGCACCAACAGAGCGTTTCTTTGGGACGCTCAAATCAGAGTGGGTGCCCACCAAGGGCTATATGACAGTTGAAGAAGCCAAGCAGGATATGACCAGCTTCTTCATGCGATACAACCGAATCAGGCTCCACAGCTACAACAACTACCTGTCGCCAATAGCCATGGAGCAAAAAGCGGCATAAACACCGTAATCGGTGTCCGGGATTACTTGACCAGTTCAGCTTGCCCCCGATAGCGCCAGCTCAGACACTACATAACTGTCAGAACAACACTTTGGCCACATCCGCAAAGCGCTTGGCAAAGTGCACCGTCATCCCTTCCTTAAGGTACTCCGGCAACTCCTCAAAACTGCCACGATTGGGCTCCGGCAAGATCAACTCGTGAATCTTCTGGCGCCGCGCCGCGATCACCTTTTCCCGCACGCCGCCAATCGGCAGCACATGCCCGGTCAACGTCAGTTCGCCGGTCATGGCCACGCCTTTTTTCGGCGGCTGGTTGCGTGCCAGGGACAGCAGCGCGCTGGCCATGGTCACGCCCGCGCTCGGCCCGTCTTTTGGCGTGGCGCCTTCCGGTACGTGCAAATGGACGAAGGCTTCATCGAAGAACTTCGGATCACCGCCAAACGACTTCAGGTTGGAGCTGATGAAGCTGTAGGCGATTTCTGCGGATTCCTTCATCACGTCACCCAGTTGCCCGGTGAGCTTGAAGCCGCGATTGAGCGTGTGGATGCGCGTCGCTTCGATCGGCAAGGTCGCGCCACCCATGCTGGTCCAGGCCAGGCCGGTAATCACACCGGTGCCCGACAGCACTTGTTCATTGCGAAACACCGGCATGCCCAGGGAGGCTTCCAGGTCCTTGTTAGCGATCTTGATCACCGAATTCGGCTCATCCAGCAGCTTGACCACCGCCTTGCGCACCAGTTTGCCCAGCTGTTTCTCCAACTGACGCACGCCGGCTTCCCGCGCATAGCCATCGATCAACGCACGCAGGGCGCCGTCGCTGATGCTCAGGCTGGTTTTTGCCACGCCGGCTTTTTCCAGCTGCTTGGGCCACAGGTGGCGCTTGGCGATGGCGACTTTTTCTTCGGTGATGTAGCCCGACAGGCGAATCACTTCCATGCGGTCGAGCAACGGGCCGGGGATCGAGTCCAGGGTGTTGGCGGTGCACACGAACAGCACCTTGGACAGGTCCAGGCGCAGGTCCAGGTAGTGGTCGAGGAATTCGACGTTCTGCTCGGGATCGAGGGTTTCAAGCAGCGCCGAGGCCGGGTCGCCCTGGAAGCTCTGGCCCATCTTGTCGATCTCGTCGAGCATGATCACCGGGTTCATCACTTCCACATCCTTGAGCGCCTGCACCAGCTTGCCCGGCAGCGCGCCGATGTAGGTGCGGCGGTGGCCCTTGATCTCGGCCTCGTCGCGCATGCCGCCGACACTGAAGCGGTAGAACGGCCGCCCCAGGGACTCGGCGATGGATTTACCGACGCTGGTCTTGCCCACGCCCGGCGGGCCCACCAGCAGCACGATGGAACCGGCGACCTCACCTTTATAGGCGCCTACCGCGAGGAACTCGAGGATGCGGCTCTTGATGTCATCCAGGCCCGCATGATGCTTATCCAACACCTTGCGCGCGTGTTTCAGGTCGAGTTTGTCTTCGCCATACACGCCCCACGGTACCGAAGTGGCCCAGTCCAGGTAGTTACGGGTGACGGCGTATTCCGGCGAGCCGGTTTCGAGGATCGACAGCTTGTTGAGTTCTTCATCGATACGTTTCTGCGCCTGGGCCGGCAGCGTCTTGCCCACCAGTCGCTGCTCGAATTGTTCGACATCGGCGCTGCGGTCGTCCTTGGTCAGGCCCAGCTCTTGCTGGATGACCTTGAGCTGTTCCTTGAGGAAGAACTCGCGCTGATGCTCGCCGATCTTGCGGTTCACTTCGGCGGAGAGTTCTTTTTGCAGGCGCGCGACTTCGACCTCTTTGCGCAGCATCGGCAAAACTTTTTCCATGCGTTTGAGCATGGGCACGCAATCGAGCACTTCCTGCAACTCGTTACCGGTGGCCGAGGTCAGCGCAGCGGCGAAGTCGGTGAGCGGTGACGGGTCGTTGGGGCTGAAGCGGTTGAGGTAGTTCTTCAACTCTTCGCTGTACAGCGGGTTGAGCGGCAGCAGTTCCTTGATCGCATTGATCAGCGCCATGCCGTAGGCCTTGACCTCGTCGGTCGGCTCGCTCGGCTGGTGCGGGTATTCGACCTCCACCAGGTACGGTGGGCGGTGGTGCTTGAGCCAGGTCTTGATGCGCACGCGCGTCAGGCCCTGGGCCACGAATTGCAGCTTGCCGTTTTCGCGGCTGGCGTGGTGCACCTTGACCAGGGTGCCGTACAGCGGCAGGGCAGAGGTGTCGAAATGGCGCGGGTCTTCGGGCGGTGTATCCATGAAAAACAGGGCGAGGGAATGGTGGTCGGATTTGCTCACCAGTTCCAGGGTTTCGGCCCAGGGTTCTTCATTGACGATGACCGGCAACACCTGCGCCGGAAAAAACGGCCGGTTGTGGATCGGGATGATGTAGACCTTGTCCGGCAGGTTTTGCCCAGGCAGGGCCAGGCCGGTGTTGGACGAAGTTTCAGCGTTTTCGGGGTCGGCGTAGTCGTTCAGGTCGTAATCAGGGACGTCTTGCTGGTCGCTCATGGGGCACCTGCATAAGGAAGTATGCAGCTTAGATGGGGCAGGGCAGCGGTGGTTTCAATGGTAGGGGTGAGATAGGAACATATTACATAAAGTTACTGCAGCGACGCGGTCAGCTGATTTTGTGGAGGTAGGCCGGCAGTGGCTGCTCGGGCAGTACCGAGAGCACCTTCAAGCGCTGCAACATTCGCTGCCGCGCCCGTTGCAGGTGTTCGCGCAGGTTCAGCGCGGCGGCATCGAAGGCGCCGTGGAGCAAAAGCTCCAGGATCAGGCGATGTTCGGCGAGCATGGCCGGATCGGCGCCGATTCCCAGCAATCGATGGAAAATCCGACTGATGATCATCGGGCTCTGGCCCTGGCGGATCAGCGCGGCGATCTTGCGGTTCTGCAGGCCGGCCAGGCAGCGCTGGTGCAAGTCCTCTTCGATCTGCTCGATGGCTTCCAGGCTGCATTGCGGGTTCTGCTGGGCCGCCGTGACCCGCTGCAACATGGCTTCGAGGACTTCCCGGTCGAGGCCCGGCGCGCTCTGGCGCAAGGCCTCGGGTTCCAGGCAGGCGCGCAGTTCGTAGTCTTCGGTGACTTCCCGCGCGGTCAACGGCCCGGCCAACCATTGGGAGTAGGGCTCTTTCTCCACCAGGCCACGGTCGCGCAGGCGCATCAGCGCTTCGCGGACCACGGCGCGGCTGACGCCGTAGTGGTCGGCGGCGGCTTGTTCGTCCAGGCGGTAATGGCCAAAGGCGATGCAGGTGGACAGTGCTGCGCCGATTTCCTCGACGATCCGCTCGCCCAGGGGCCGGGTGTCCACCAGTTCGTCGTCGCCGTTGAGGCCCAGGTGCGCGTGGCTCAGGGGCAGGCGCAGCGGCTCCACGGCCAGGCCTTCGGGATTGATCAGGTAGCCACGGCCGTTGAAGCGGCAGATCAGGCCCTCATCGTGCAGCAGGTCCAGCGCCTTGCGCACCGGCACGCGGCTGGTGCCGAACAGCTCGGCCAGCGGCGCCTCCAGCAGCACAAGCCCGTGGCGCGCGGTGCCGTTGACGATTGCGTCACGCATTACCTTGTGAATCATCGCGTAACGGGATGCCGGGGCGGACACTGGTTTCATCTGCTTCTCTGGGTCATGAGTGCTAGGGCGTGACGATGGCTGGGGATTCTCTCATAGATGGGCCTGTCACTCCGCGCCACGTCGGTGGCACTTTTTTGGGGCCTTTGGCACCGGGTTGTTACTTTTTTGCACCAAAATGTATGTATTAATTAAAGATACGTTATTTCATTGAAGGGCAGACCCACCGCTGACCTTCAAATATTTTGCTTCTTACAAAAGCCTCTATCCCGTGGATATTGGCGAAAAGCCGAAATAATACGCGCGGACACACAAAGAGACTGGCACGAAAGCTGCCTCTACAAAACGTACATTTTATAAATATATACGTTTTATGAGGTGATCTTCATGTCAGACGCCACGTCAATGGCCGAAGCGTTCGCCACCGGTCGCAGCGACCCGGTGCAAGTGCTCGAACAAGCGCTTGCCCGCGCGAGCACGGCGCCCAGCGTGTTCATCTCGCTGTGCACCGAGCGTGCCTTGCGTGAGGCGCAAGCGTCCGCCGCGCGCTGGCGTGCCGGTCAGCCGCTGAGTGTGTTCGACGGTGTGCCCCTGGCCTGGAAGGACTTGTTTGACGTGGCCGGCAGCATCACCACCGCAGGCGCCGCTTATCGCCGCGAGGCGCCGGCCGCTTTGCTCGATGCGCCAAGCGTGGGGCTGTTGTGCCGCGCCGGGATGGTCAGCGTGGGCAAGACCAACCTCAGTGAGCTGGCGTATTCGGGCCTGGGCCTGAACCCGCATTTCGGCACGCCCCACAACCCCAACAGCAGCGACCAGCCGCGGATTCCCGGCGGTTCGTCATCCGGTTCGGCCGTGGCCGTGGCAGCCGGGATCGTGCCGATTGCCATGGGCACCGACACCGCTGGCTCGATCCGCATTCCCGCCGCCCTGAATGGCGTGGTGGGCTACCGCAGTAGCTGCCGCCGCTACAGCCGCGACGGCGTGTTTCCATTGGCCCGCAGCCTCGACAGCCTCGGCCCGCTGACCCGCAGCGTGCGCGATGCGCTGGCCATCGACGACCTGCTCCATGGCCGTGCGCAAACCCACGTTGCCCGCAGCCTGAAGGGCCAGCGTTTCGTGCTCGAGCAAGGCGCGCTGGAAGGCATTGAACCGGCGGTGCGCGATAACCTGCTGCGCGCGGTGGACCAGCTCAAGGCTGCCGGCGCGTTGATCGACCTGCGCCCCTGCGCCGCCTTCCAGGCCGCCCTCGACCTGATCCGGCAGCACGGCTGGCTTGGCGCTTTCGAAGCCTTCGCCCTGCACCAGGCCCTGCTCGACAGCCCTGACGCCGAGCAGCTCGACCCCCGCGTGCGTCGCCGCCTCGAAGCCGCGCGCGGCTTGCCAGCCAGCCAACTGATCCACCTGACCGACGCCCGCAGACGTCTGCAGAACCAACTGAGCGACGACCTCGACGGCGCTCTGCTGATCACCCCGACCGTCGCTCACGTCGCCCCGGCGCTGGCGCCGCTGGAGGCCGACGACGAATTGTTCGTCAGCACCAACCTGGCAACCCTGCGCCTGACCATGCCCGGCAGCCTGCTCGACATGCCGGGCGTCAGCCTGCCCAGCGGCCGCGATGCCCTGGGCCTGCCCACCGGGCTGCTGCTCAGCGCCCCTTGCGGCGAAGACGCGCGCTTGCTCAGGGCCGCGCTGTCGGTCGAAACCGCCCTCAACCCTAAGGAGACACACCATGGCTAAAGACATCCTCTGTGCATTTGGCGTCGACGTTGACGCCGTCGCCGGCTGGCTCGGGTCCTACGGCGGCGAAGACTCGCCGGACGACATCTCCCGCGGCCTGTTCGCCGGTGAAATCGGCGCGCCGCGCCTGCTCAAATTGTTCGAGCGCTACGGCCTGCGCACCACGTGGTTTATCCCCGGCCACTCGATGGAAACCTTCCCCGAGCAGATGAAGGCCGTGGCCGACGCCGGCCATGAAATCGGCGTGCACGGCTACAGTCACGAAAACCCCATCGCGATGACCGCCGAGCAGGAGGAAATCGTCCTCGATAAATCCATCGAACTGATCACCCAGGTCACCGGCAAGCGCCCCACCGGCTACGTCGCGCCGTGGTGGGAATTCAGCAAAGTCACCAACGAGCTGCTGCTGAAGAAAGGCATCAAGTACGACCACAGCCTGATGCACAACGACTTCCATCCCTACTACGTGCGCAAGGGCGATAGCTGGACCAAGATCGACTACAGCCAGCACCCCGACACCTGGATGAAACCCCTGGTGCGCGGCGAGGAAACCGACCTGGTGGAAATCCCGGCCAACTGGTACCTCGACGACCTGCCGCCAATGATGTTCATCAAGAAAGCCCCCAACAGCCACGGCTTCGTCAACCCGCGTCACCTGGAAGAAATGTGGCGCGACCAGTTCGACTGGGTCTACCGCGAACATGAACACGCGGTGTTCACCATGACCATCCACCCCGACGTGTCCGGCCGCCCGCAAGTGCTGCTGATGCTTGAGCGTTTGATCGAACACATCCAGAGCCATGCCGGTGTGCGCTTCGTCACCTTCGATGAAATCGCCGACGACTTTATCCGCCGTCAACCCCGCACCTGACCCCCACCCCGAGGCGCGCTCCATGTCTATCTACAACAAGCTTGACCTGACTGGCTGGAAACCCCGGCAACTGACGTCCCAGGAAGTGCGCTTCGCCACCTGGATCGCGTTTTTCGCCTGGGTGTTCGCGGTGTATGACTTCATCCTGTTCGGCACCTTGCTGCCGGAGATCGGCCGGCACTTTGGCTGGGGTGAAGTGGAGCAGGCGCAAATCGCGACCTGGGTGGCGGTGGGCACGGCGGTGGTCGCGTTCGCCATTGGTCCCGTCGTCGATAAACTGGGGCGCCGCCAGGGGATTATTCTGACCGTGGCCGGCTCCGCGCTGTGCTCGGCGCTCACCGCGATTGGCGGGGCGTGGGGCAAGTCGCCGCTGATCCTGATTCGCTCGCTGGGTGGCTTGGGGTATGCCGAGGAAACCGTCAATGCGACGTATCTGAGTGAGCTGTACGGCGCCTCGCAAGACCCGAAACTGACCAAGCGTCGCGGTTTCATTTACAGCCTGGTACAAGGCGGCTGGCCGGTCGGGGCCTTGATCGCCGCGGGGTTGACCGCGCTGCTGCTGCCGATTATCGGCTGGCAGGGCTGTTTCGTCTTCGCCGCGATCCCGGCCATTGTGATCGCGATCATGGCGCGCAAGCTCAAGGAGAGCCCGCAGTTCCAGATTCACCAGCGCATCAGCCAACTGCGTAAACGCGGTGCGGTGAGCGAGGCGCAGAACGTCGCCGTGACCTACGGCGTGGATTATGACGAACACAGCAAGGCCGGCCTCAAGGCTGCATTCCGGGGCCCGGCGCGGCGCGCCACCCTGGTGATCGGCGCCGCGCTGTTGCTCAACTGGGCGGCGATTCAGGTGTTCAGCGTGCTGGGCACCTCCGTGATCATCAGCGTGCACCACATCTCGTTCGAGAACTCGCTGATCATCCTCGTGCTGTCGAACCTGGTGGGCTATTGCGGGTACCTCAGCCACGGCTGGATGGGCGACAAGATCGGGCGGCGCAACGTGATCGGCCTGGGCTGGATGCTCGGCGGCCTGGCATTCGCCGGGATGCTGTTCGGCCCGAGCAATATGCCGATGGTGGTCGGGCTGTACAGCCTGGGCCTGTTCTTCCTGATCGGGCCGTACTCGGCAGCGCTGTTCTTCATCAGCGAAAGCTTCCCCACCAGCATCCGCGCCACCGGTGGCGCGATCATCCATGCCATGGGCCCGATTGGCGCCGTGTTGGCCGGGTTTGGCGCCACCCAGGTGTTGTCCGCCGGCAGCGACTGGCAGACCGCCGCGCTGTGGTTCGGCGCGCTGCCGTGCTTCTTGTCCGGCGCGTTGATGTTTGCCGCGCGCCATGTGCGTCCGGAAACCGTTCAGTAAGGAGTTCTCGATGAGCCGTAAAGTTGCCTTGATTACCGGTGCTGCCAGCGGCATCGGCCAAGCCCTTGCCGTGGCCTACGGGCGCAGCGGCGTGGCGGTGGTGGGAGGGTATTACCCGGCCGATCCCCATGACCCGCAAAGCACGGTTGCCCTGGTGGAAGCAGCCGGCGGCGAATGCCTGATGCTGGCGCTGGACGTGGGCGACAGCGCCTCGGTGGATGCCATGGCCGAGCAAGCGGTGCAGCATTTTGGGCGCCTCGATTACGCGGTGGCCAATGCCGGCTTGTTGCGTCGCGCGCCGTTGCTGGAAATGAGCGATGCGTTGTGGGATGAGATGCTCAATATCGACCTCACGGGGGTGATGCGCACCTTCCGCGCGGCGACCCGGCATATGACCGAAGGCGGCGCGCTGGTGGCAATTTCTTCGATTGCCGGCGGCGTGTATGGCTGGCAGGAACACAGCCATTACGCGGCGGCCAAGGCCGGGGTGCCGGGGTTGTGTCGTTCGCTGGCGGTGGAACTGGCGGCCAGGGGCATTCGGTGCAATGCGGTGATCCCGGGGTTGATCGAGACGCCGCAGTCATTGGATGCGAAGAATTCGCTGGGGCCTGAAGGGTTGGCCAAGGCTGCCAAGGCAATCCCGCTGGGTCGGGTAGGGCGGGCGGATGAAGTGGCGTCGCTGGTGCAGTTCTTGACCAGTGATGCAGCGAGCTACGTAACTGGGCAAAGCATCATCATCGACGGCGGCCTGACCGTGCGCTGGCCTGACTGAATGTACTCAATCGAAAAATGTGGGAGGGGGCTTGCTCCCGATAGCGGTGGGTCAGCCGCTGATGTTTTGTCTGGGCCATTGCTATCGGGAGCAAGCCCCCTCCCACAGGGGAACTGTGTTTTTTCGGGAGTTTTTGTATGAAGCAACTGACTAACCGCCGCGCCGTCATCACCGGGGCCGGCAGCGGCATCGGTGCCGCCATTGCCCAGGCTTACGCGGTCGAGGGCGCTCGCCTGGTGTTGGCCGACCGCAACGCCGCGAGCCTGGCCGAAGTCGCGATCACCTGTCGCAACCTGGGTGCCGAGGTGTTCGAGTGCCTGGCCGATGTCGGTACCGTCGAAGGCGCCCAGGCCAGTGTCGACCGGTGCGTCGAGCACTTCGGCGGGATCGACATCCTGGTCAACAATGCCGGCATGCTGACCCAGGCGCGTTGCGTCGATCTCTCCCTCGAGATGTGGAACGACATGCTGCGGGTCGACCTCACCAGCGTGTTCATCGCCAGCCAACGCGCCTTGCCGCATATGCTCGCGCAGCGCTGGGGGCGGATCATCAACGTTGCCTCGCAACTGGGCATCAAGGGCGGTGCCGAGCTTTGCCACTACGCCGCGGCCAAGGCCGGGGTGATCGGCTTCACCAAGTCCCTGGCCCTGGAAGTGGCCAAGGACAATGTGCTGGTCAACGCTATCGCCCCAGGCCCGATCGAAACCCCGCTGGTGGGCGGCATCAGCGACAGCTGGAAACGCGCCAAGGCCGCCGAACTGCCCCTGGGCCGGTTCGGCCTGGCGGACGAAGTCGCGCCCACCGCCGTGCTGCTGGCCAGTACCCCGGGCGGTAACCTGTTCGTCGGCCAGACCCTCGGCCCGAACGCCGGCGATGTCATGCCATGAGCGGGGCTTAGCCATGTGCGGACTCTGCGGCCTGCTCGGCGAAGACTTGCATTGGAGCGACCCCTTGGGCGATGCACTGCCCAGGCGTCGCGAGCGCCTGCGCCGGATCGCGGCGATCAACCAGGTGCTGGCGGTGTTTCGGCTCAAGGTCGAGGATTTCCAGGGCGCGTCGTACCTGTTGCTCGGCGCGACCGGCAAGCAGGCCCTGGCCAGCGGCCTGGATCAACTCTGGCAGGCGGCCGAAACCATGCTCGGCCGCCCGCTGGATCCCCTTGACCCGCGTCTACTTGACCACCTGGAAAACACCCCACTGTAGGAGCGAGCTTGCTCGCGAAAAACGTCAACCCTAACGCGTGTTGTCTGGATGTACCTGGCGCTCTCGGGTTTTTCGCGAGCAAGCTCGCTCCTACAGGGGGCGGAGGTAAATATGAGCATTGCTCTGAATGTGATCACCGGTTTCCTCGGCAGCGGCAAAACCACCTTGCTCAAGCGCCTGTTGCAGGGCGAAAGCCTGGGCGACACCGCGCTACTGATCAATGAGTTCGGCGATGTCGGCATTGATCATCTGCTGGTGGAGGAAGTCGCACCAGACACCGTCCTGCTGCCCAGCGGCTGTGTGTGCTGCTCGATTCGCGGCGAGTTGAAAGACGCACTGCTCGGCCTGTTGCAACGCCGTGAACGCGGGGAAATCCCGGCCTTCAAACGGGTGATCCTGGAAACCACCGGCCTGGCCGACCCGGCGCCGATCCTCGCCACGCTGAACAACGACATGCAACTGCGCGGGCGTTTTCATATCGGCCTGGTGATCACCCTGGTCGATGCCAGCCATGCCGCCTTGCAGGAACGCCTGCACCCGGAGTGGCTGGCCCAGGTGGCGGCGGCCGACCGGCTGTTGCTGAGCAAGACCGACCTGGTCGACGATTGCGCCGCGCTGCGCGAGCACCTGCACGCCCTCAACGGCGGTACGTTGATCCTCGATACCCAGGCGATTCACAGCGGCGATCAACTGCTGCTCGGCGAGGGCGTGCGCGGCACCGAGCCCGCCGTCGAGGTCAGTCGCTGGCAACTGCATCAACCCGCCACCGCCAACCACGGCGCGGCGCAGGTGTGCTGCCTGACTTTCGAGCAACCGCTGGACTGGGTCGGGTTCGGGGTGTGGTTGTCGATGCTGCTAAGATGCCACGGCGAACGAATCCTTCGCGTCAAAGGACTGCTCAACGTGAACGCAAGCTCGGCCCCCATCGTCATCCATGGTGTACAGCACTGCCTGCATGCCCCGGTGCATTTGCCTGCCTGGCCTGGCACTGAGCGCCAGTCGCGCCTGGTGTTTATCCTGCGCGGCCTCGACCCCGCGCTGTTGCGCCGTTCCTTCGACGTGTTCGCGCGGCGGTTCGCGGCATGATCACACTGCGCGTGCTCGGCACCTCCGTGACCTTGCTCGAATGCCTGCGCGTGCGGGCCGAGCAGGAGCTGGGCATTCGCCTGGTGTACCAGGTGCATGATGTGGAACAAGCCCAGCGTATTGCGGTGATGCAGCCGGACAGCTACGACCTCTACGACCAGTGGTTCCACAACGTCGACTTTGTGTGGCCGGCGCGGGCGATCCAGCCGATCGACACGCGGCGCATCGCGCTGTGGCATGAGATCAACGACTTGCCCAAGCGCGGTCGACTCTCGCCCAACGACCGCCTGGGCAGTGGCAGCGTGCCGAGTGAGCGGCTGTTCGTGCAGCACGACGGCAGCCTCGGCAGCAGCGTAACCGAGCGCATCAGCATGCTGCCGCTGACCCACAACGCCGACAGTTTTGCCTATCGCCCCGAGCGTTTGCCCGAAGGTTTCTGCCACGGCAACGAAAGCTGGGGCTGGCTGCTCGACCCGGCGTGGCGCGCGCGCACCGCCCTGCAAAGCGACGCCGCCATCGGTGCCCTGGATGCCGCGCTCGCCGTGCAGGGTGCGGGGCTGGCGCAGTTCCGGGACATCGGCAACATGAGCATCGAGGAGATCGATGTGCTGGCCGAGATCCTGGTGCGCAAGCAGAAGGAGGGGCACTTTGCGGCGTTCTGGTCGGACGACGAAGAAGCCGCGCAATTGATGCTCAGCCCGAGCATCGACATCCAGAGCCTGTGGTCGCCGACCTTGATGCGCCTGCACCGTGCCGGGGTGAAATACCGGCTCGCCGTGCCGCGCGAAGGCTATCGCGCCTGGTTCGGCGGCTTGTCGTTGTCGCGCCATGCCCAGGGGCCGGTGCTGGATGCGGCCTATGCCTACCTGAACTGGTGGTTGTCCGGCTGGCCTGGGGCGGTGATGGCGCGCCAGGGTTACTACATCGGTAACCCGGCGCGTACCCGCGATCATCTGAGCAGCGCGGAGTGGGATTACTGGTACGCCGGCAAGCCTGCGCGTGAAGAGCTGTCGGGCAGCGATGGCTTGCCATTGATCGACATCGGCGAGGTGCGCGACGGCGGCTCCTATGAGCAGCGCATGGGGCACATTGCGGTGTGGAACTCGGTGATGGACGAGCACAACTACCTGGTGCGCCGTTGGGGCGATTTCATGCGCGCACGTTGCCTGTAAAACCCACGACGGCTTATCAGGCGTGCACAAAAAAGGCGGCTACCCATCAGGTAGCCGCCTTTGTTTTACCGCCGGGTTTACTTAATCCGGCAGTTTGAACGCCATCACGTAGTCACCCTGCTTGGTGCCCAGGGAACCGTGACCGCCGGCCATGACCAGCACGTATTGCTTGCCGTCCTTGCCGGTGTAGGTCATCGGGGTGGTTTGCGCGCCTGCAGGCAGGCGGCCTTCCCACAGTTGCTTGCCGTTTTTTACGTCGTAGGCACGCAGGTACTGGTCGAGGGTGCCGCTCAGGAACGCTACGCCACCTGCAGTGGTGAACGTACCGCCCAGGCTTGGCACGCCCATGGTCAGCGGGATCGGAACCGGCGAGCTGTCACGCACGGTGCCGTTCTTGTGCATCCAGATGGTTTGGTGGGTGGTCAGGTCGACCGCCGCCACGTAACCCCAGGCTGGCGCCTGGCACGGCAGGCCCAGCGGCGAGAGCAGCGCTTCGAGGATCACACCGTACGGCGCGCCTTTGTTCGGCTGTACGCCTTGGGTTTCGCTGACACGTGGGCCTTGCTTGGCGATATCGGCGGCCGGGATCAGTTTCGATTTGAACGCCATGTAGCTCGGGTTCACGAAAGCGATCTGGCGGACCGGGTCAACCGAGATGCCGCCCCAGTCGAACACGCCGAAGTTACCTGGGTAGACGATCGAGCCTTGCAGCGACGGCGGCGTGAACGGGCCGTCGTAGCGCATCGACTTGAAGTCGATCCGGCACAGCATCTGGTCGAACGGTGTCACGCCCCACATATCGCGTTCTTTCAACGGCGGCGGCATGAAGTTCAGGTCAGACTTCGGCTGGGTAGGGGAGGTGCGATCGCCGGCAACGGCGCCCTGTGGTACCGGGATTTCATTGATCGGCACTACCGGTTGGCCGGTGGCACGGTCCAGCACGTAGATGCTGCCTTGCTTGGTCGACGCCATCACCGCTTGCTTGACGCCGTCAGCGGTCTTGATGTCGATCAGCGAAGGCTGGCCGCCCACGTCCATGTCCCACAGGTCGTGGTGGGTGAACTGGAAGGTCCACTTCACGTGGCCGCTGTCGATGTCCAGGGCGGTCAGGCCGGCAGCGTATTTTTCGGAGTCATCGGTACGGTCACCGCCGTACTGGTCGGGCATCTGGTTGCCCATCGGCAGGTAGAGCATGCCGAGTTTTTCATCCACGGCGAACATGGACCACATGTTCGGCGAGTTGCGGGTGTAGGTCTTGCCCTCGGCCAACGGGGTGGTGTCGTCCGGGTTGCCGCTGTCCCAGTTCCACACCAGCTTGCCGGTGTGCACGTCGAACGCACGGATCACGCCGCTTGGCTCGTCGGTGGAGACGTTGTCGGTCACGTGACCGCCGATCACCACCAGATTTTTGGTCACGGCCGGTGGCGAGGTGGAGTAGTAACCGCCTGGGGCGAAGGTGCCGATATTGGCACGCAGGTCGACCTGGCCTTTGTCACCGAAGTCTTCGCACATCTTGCCGGTGTCGGCGTTCAGGGCGATCAGGCGGGTGTCGGCAGTCGGCACGAAGATGCGTTTCGGGCAGGCGGTCGGCGCGGCGGCCGGGCTGGCGCTGCCAGTCGGGCTCTGCTCGGAGGCGTAGGCGGCGTCATCATGATACGACACGCCACGGCAGGTCATGTGCGCCCAACCCTTGAAGTTCTCGGCACCCTGGGTGGTGATCTTCGGGTCGAAACGCCAGATTTCCTTGCCGGTGTCCGGGTCCAGGGCAATCACCTGGCTGTGCGGGGTGCACACGTACAGCATGCCGTTGACTTTCAGCGGGGTGTTTTCCGCGGTGGTTTCACCGGGATCGCCTGCGCCCGGAATGTCACCGGTACGGAAGGTCCAGGCCGGCACCAGCTTGTGCGCGTTTTCCGGCGTGATCTGGGCCAGTGGCGAGTAACGGTCGCCGAAGGCCGAGCGGCCGTACGAATTCCAGTCGCCATCGGCCTGGGCAGGTGCAGCGCTGGCCATGCCCGGCACCGCATCGCGGTCCAGTTGGCCGGTCTTGACCATTTCACCGGGGTTGGTGAATTGGCTGGCCAGGGCGGCAGCGCCCGCCAGCACCACGGCCACGCTCAGGGCGCCGGTGCCCAACGGCGCGGCTTGACCACGCAGCAACGGACGGCGAAACCATGGCAACAACATGACGATGCCCAAGGCGAACAGCAGGGCCAGGCGCGGCACCAACTGCCACCAGTCCAAGCCGACTTCCCATAGCGCCCACACCGTGCTGGCGAACAGCACCAGTGCGTACAGGCCCAGCGCAGCGCGGCGGGTGGCCAGCAGCAAAACGCCGGTCAAGGCGATGCCGATACCGGCCAGCAGGTAATACAGCGAGCCGCCGAGCATGCTCAGCTTGACCCCACCGGCCAGCAAGGCCAGCCCCATGATCAGCAGCAAGACGCCTAGCAACCTGGGCAGCAGGCGGCTTGGGCTTGAGGCACCATCAGTGCTCATAGTGTGTTTCTCCGTTACGTTGGAATTATGTAAGCCCGTGCTTCACTCACTGTAGATGACGATTCGGCGCGGGCTTGGTTCAGCGTTATTTTTGGTTTTTTCTGTGGATAACTCGGTTATCCACAGGCGGGCAATAAACCCCCAGGCGCAGGTCGATTTAAGACAGCGCTGTCTTTGCGTGAAGGGAAGATTCGGCAAATGGGGTCAGACCGGGGGGTGAAGCGTTTCAGGTTGTTGCGAAGGATAATGCGGCGGGGCGTTTAGAGAAAGGGTGAATCGCAAGATGCATCATTTCAGATTTGGTAACAGTGACTCAGTGTCGCGGCAAAACAGTGTGGGAGGGGGCTTGCTCCCGATGGCGGTGGGTCAGTCATTTAATGTGCCGACTGGCGCACCGCTATCGGGAGCAAGCCCCCTCCCACAGGGGATTTTCGGCGCGGTTTAAAAAGTGGTGCGGATGCCGACTTGCACGCTGCGCCCCGGCGCCGGCGCAATATCGCGCAGGATCGAGCTGGCGTAGCGCACGGTCTGGTTGGTCAGGTTTTCGCCATTGACGAACGCCAGCCACTGGCTGCTGCCGACGTTGAAGTGATAACCCGCGCTCGCGCCGAGGGTGGTATAGCCATCGGTGCCGCTTTCGTTACTCGGCACGCGCCCTTGGCCGGCGGCATGTTCTACGTCGATGCGCGCCTGCCAGCGATCCAGCTCCCATAGCAAACCGCTGTTCAAGCGCAGCGGCGCAATGCGCGGCAGGGCTTCGCCGGTGTCCAGGTTGGTTGCACGCGTGTAGTCGCCCGACAGCTCCAGGGCGAACTTGCCGTAGGCGCTTTCGCCAAGTTTCCAGTGATCCTGGGCTTCGAAGCCGGCGAAACGTGCGCGTACCCCGGAGTAGGTGTACTCGGGAATACCGCCTGCGTCTTCTTCACCTTCATCGTTCAACGTACGCCCCGTGCCGAGCAAACCGATGTAGTTGGAGAAGCGGCTGTAGAACACGCCAAAGCTGCCCTTGTGGATGCCATTGTCAAAGCGCAGGGCCAGGTCGCTGGACACGGCTTTTTCCTTCGACAGGTTGGCGTCGCCCAATTCATAAGTGCCGGTGGCGACGTGAGCACCATTGGCGTACAGCTCGTAGAACGTCGGGGCGCGCTCGGTGTAGCCCAGGGTGGCGGCCAACGACCAGATCGGCGTCAGGCTGTAGACCGCGCCGGACGACAGGCTGCCTGCGGTGAAGGCATTGGCCTTGTCGGCATTGGCGAAGCGCGCATTGCCCTTGGCATCCGGGTCAACGCTGGTATGTTCCAGGCGCCCGCCGAGGCTGAGGGTGAGGCGCTCGGTGGCGTGCATCTGCTCAAGAATGAACAGTGCGCCGGCGTTGGTATCGGTCTGGGGCACGAAGGCTTCTTCGCCCAGGGCCGAAAATTCGTTGCGGGTCACTTGCGCGCCGACCACGCCGTCGAATGGCCCGATGGGCTGGTGGCGGGCTTCCACGCGGGCTTCATAGCCTTTGTTCTTGAAGGTGGTGCCGGTCTCGCCCCCTTCGATCTCGCGGTGCTGGTAGTCGGTGTAGCCTGCGTCGATTTTCACCGAGGTAAACGGGCCTTGCAGGTTGCGGATTTCGGAGGCGAACGCGTAGTGCTCCTGTTGCATGCGGATGCGCACGTCCTGCTCGGCGGGCGAGCCGTAGTTGCTGTCGTAGTTGCTGTAGGACAGGCCCGCGTAGCCATCATCCCAGGTGTAGGACCCACCCACCGCGCCGCCATCCTGGCGCCCATCGCTGTTGCCCAGGCGACCGTTTTTGCCGGGGCCTGCGTCGGTTTCGGGCGCATGACGGCTGCGCGCATCACTTGGAATTTTCAGGTCGTTGAACTCCCGCGCGTTGGCGTCCAGGTGCAAGGCGAAGGTGCCGTCGCCGGCTTCCAGCTTGCCCGCGCTGCTGCGCGTGGTGTCGGCACCGCCGTAGCGCAGTTCACCGGCACCGTGGATGCCCTCGATGGCTGCGGTGGGGATGCGGTTGTCGAAGGTGTTGACCACCCCGCCGATGGCGCTGCCGCCGTATAACAAGGCCGCCGGGCCGCGCACGATTTCGATGCGCTCGACGTTGATCGGGTCCAGCGGCACGGCGTGGTCATAGGACAGTGATGACGCATCCAGCGCGCCCACGCCGTTGCGCAGCAGGCGAATACGGTCACCGTCCTGGCCACGAATGATCGGCCGGCTGGCACCGGGGCCAAAGTACGAAGACGATACGCCCGGCTGTTTGTTCAGGGTTTCGCCCAGGCTGCCTTTTTGTTGCAGGGTCAGGTCGTCGCCCTCCAGCACGGTGGTGGGCGAGGCGAGTTGCGCGCTGCCCAGGGGATTGCCAGTGATGATTTGCGATGGCAGTTCCAGGGCGTGGGCTTCGGAGCAGATCAGCAGGGCGGCGGCGAGGGGCGACAGGCGCCAGAGACAGGAGAGCGACATCGGACATTCCTTGGCAGGATCTTGATAAGTATCGTTACAATATAACATCTCTTTTTTCGCTGAAAAGGGGAACTTTTACCGACGGGCTATATTCAATGCAGTGCTTCCACCGGTACGCCCCGTCCGCTAAGGTGCGCGGCTGTGTTTTCTCTCTCGCAAAAGGCCCGGCATGACCGCGACAAGCAACGACCCACTTCACGGCGTGACCCTGCAACACGTCCTCACTACCCTGGTGGAACACTACGAATGGGCAGGCCTGGCCGAACGCATTGATATCCGCTGCTTCAAGAGCGATCCCAGCATCAAGTCGAGCCTGACCTTCCTGCGCAAGACCCCATGGGCGCGGGAAAAAGTTGAAGGCTTGTACGTCAAGCTGATGCGCACCAAACGCCCGCTGGACTGAGCCCGTGAAGCGTTTTGTGACAGCGGCCGCGTTGGCCGGTTGGGTGGGGCTGGCGATTCAGCAATACCTGATTCTGTATTCGCGCTGGTCCAGCGGTGCCAGCTTGCTGGGCGGATTGATCAGTTTCTTCAGTTTTTTCACGGTACTGACCAATACCTTGGTCGTCGTGGTGCTGAGCTATTGGCTGGTCAAGCGCGAATCGGCCGGCAAGCGGTTTTTCCTCGCGCCGGGTATCAGCAGTGGTATTGCCGCGAGCATTGTCGTGGTAAGCCTGGCCTACAACCTGTTGCTGCGGCACTTATGGAGCCCCGAGGGCTTTCAATTCATTGCCGATGAATTGCTGCACGACGTGATGCCGGTGCTGTTTCTGATCTTTTGGTGGCGGTGCGTGCCCAAGGGCACCTTGCGCCTCAAGCACATTGCCGGGTGGGTGGTTTACCCCCTGGTGTACTTCGCCTATGTGCTGTTGCGCGGGCATTTGCTGGGGCAGTATCAATACCCGTTCATGGATGTGGGCAGCCTGGGTTACCCGCAGGTGTTCTTGAATGCCGGGGGGATTTTGCTGGGGTTTATCGTCATTGCGTTGGCGGTAGTGGGGCTGGATAACCGCCTGAAAAGGTGACCCACGATCTAAAGTGGGCACAGTCAGTGTGGGAGGGGGCTTGCTCCCGATGGCGGTGTGTCAGAACAAATTTATTTACTGATCCACCGCCATCGGGAGCAAGCCCCCTCCCACAGTTTTGACCGAGTTCAGGGTTAATCTTCTTCGCTGCCTTCCGCACGCCAGTAGCCCGCCGCCTTCAAGAACTCCTCATTGACCTTGTGCGTATCCAGCAACACCCGCCGCACCTGGCGCGACAGCTTGGTTTCGGTCGCGACAAAGCTGTACAACTTTCCGCCGGGCAACGTCAGGTTGCGCACGACCTCAAGCAGGTCTGCCTCGCCGCGCACCACCCAGATAATCTCGACATCCGCCGCGCTCTCCAGCACTTGCTGCTCTGCGGCATCGGCAATTTCGATCACCGCCAGCACCTTGCGCCCGGCGGGCAGTTCTTCCAGGCGCCGGCCGATGGCGGGCAGGGCGGTTTCATCGCCGATCAGCAGGTAGCTGTCGAAGATATCCGGCACGATCATCGAACCTCGTGGCCCACCGATATACAGGTGCTGGCCGACTTGCGCCTGCTCGGCCCAGGTGGACGCTGGGCCATCGCCGTGCAGCACGAAGTCGATATCCAGTTCGCCAATGCTCAGGTCGTAACGCCGTGGCGTGTAATCGCGCATCGCCGGTTGTGGGCCGTCGCCCTTGATGGTGAACGTCGGGCTTTCCAGGGCCGCTTGTTCGGCGGCGTTCTGCGGGAACAGCAGCTTGATGTGATCATCGCTGCCCAGGCTGACAAAGCCCGCCAGTTCCGGGCCGCCCAACGTAATGCGGCGCATGCGCGGGGTGATGTCCACCACCCGCAGTACCTGCAGGCGGCGGCGTTTGACTTCGTGGGTCACGCGATGAATGGCTTGTGTGTTCATTGGTCTTTCCCGTCGGCAATGGCTTGCGCGGTGCGGTTGAGCAGCGCCGCGACACGCGTGATTTCGTCCGGGCTCCAGCGCCCGTGGTGCGAATGCAAGGCATGGCGCAGGTTGTGCACCGCCTCGTGGATTTCCGGTGGCCGGTCGTGGCCGCGCAGCGAGCGTTTGCTTACGTCCATGCGCATGCGAATGCCTTCGAGGGCAACCGCCTGTTCGCTCAATAACAGACGACCGGCATCGGTGATTGTGTAGCGTTTTTTTCCGCCCTCGGCGTCGCCCGTGATCAATTCGCTTTCTTCGAGAAAGGTCAGCGTGGGGTAGATCACCCCGGGGCTGGGGCTGTAGGCGCCGTCGAACAGGGTTTCGATCCGGCGGATCAGGTCGTAGCCGTGGCAGGGCATTTCGGCGATCAGCGCCGGTAGCAGCAATTTCAGATCACCCGGCGCAAAGACGCGCGGGCCACGCTCGGCCCGTTCGCGGCTGGAGCGTTTGTCAAAGATGTCGCGGCCGCTACCGGTTGCGCGGTGCGAGTGAGGGTCTTTCATTGTCGTGCTCTCTGAAAAATCAAGATACAACTTAAGATATATCTTATCCTGCGTAAAGGCCTTCTCCGATGAGCGGTTCGGCGGCCGCCAAAGGCGATGACGGACTGGTAACGACTAACATACCGAGTTATTAAAAAACTAAGCCAGGATTAAAAGATTGAGTTAATACTCTAATTAGATGTTTAATTAAGCCTCGTTATATCGCCATGTAATACGTTTCTGACAGTCCGGGTTTTTAGCGCGCGAAAGTCATGAGTTTATAGTGTCTTTGTAGGACATGTATTACAGGTGCTGATGGCATTATTTGGCTTTTTTGTTTTTGTCTCACTGGCCATATGGCCTATGGCTACATGCTTTAGAGAAGGCTCTGGCTTACTTTGATTTTAATTCGGTGGAAGATATGCCTGCGTCCTAAGACACAGTCGGATCTTGCAAAGCTGTGCTCTTTAAATGCGTGAGAAAGTTGCAAGCTGATCGGGCTTTCAACTCAATTAAAGCGATATACAGGTACCTAATAATGCTTAAGAAAACTGCTTTCGTACTGCCACTGGTTATGTTGGCCTTCGGTTCTTCCAGCGTCTTTGCCGCCGGTGAAGCCACCAGCGTCATCAACATCAAGGCAACCATTCCTACCAAACAGTTCCATGCACAACCGCTCAACCCGGACTTCGGTCGCGATGAGACCATGACCTACAACACTGTGACCGGTAACCTGAGCAGCCTGCGCGAAACCTACGCGGTAAAAAATACCGACGGTTCGGTCAAGGCTTACATCGAAGGCGGTCCAGCTTCCCTGAGCAACGGCACTGCGTCCATTGCCCTGACCACTTCCTTCAACGGCGTCACCCTGACCGGCTCGCCGCTGGAAGTTGTCGATGATGCCAGTTCCACTCCAGGTACCCAGGCTGACCTGGTTATTGTTCCAGCCAAACCTGCCGACACGGATGCGGGTCTCTTCACCACCAACTTCACCGTGGTCTTCGACCACGAGCCTCGCGTCACCCTGTGAGCGCAATAAGTTGACCCGTAAGCGTCGTTTTATTGGGTAGCGATTACCGATCAACAGGCAGTGTCCCTGTCGGTTGATCGGCCTTTATTGTGTTGAAAATCCGTATTCAGAGTATTCCGTTCATGTTCCCGATGACTCCCATCGCGGCAGCGCTTGCCCTGTTGTTTTGTGCGGGTGCGTTAGCTGCTCCAGTGGCCGATGGCACAACACCGCGCAGTTTGCTGGCTCAGGCCAAGGGTTTGCCGGCGGACTTTGAAGAGCACTTTTTCGATGTGCCCCTGGCCGTTCGAGTTGAGCGTGACCAAGAGTTCGTAGGGGAGGCAATGATTGTCTTGTCTCGTGAAGACACCCTGACCCTTCTTTCGTTTAACGACCATGAAGGAAGCCCGGTCAAGGACGATGAACGTGAGCGCTGGGCCGAGTACCTCAAGCAGCAAGTGCCACTGGGCGCCTGCGAGAGTAACTGCCCCGACCAGTTGCTGGCCGTGCACTACAACCTGGAAAAATCCCTGGTCTCACTGCTGACCGAGAACGCCGAGCGCGACACCGAAAGCCGGCGTTACCACGAGCTTCCCCACGAGGGCAGCGCAGGCCTGATTGTGCGTAACCAACTGAACCTTAACGGCGGCCAGGGCCAGGACACGGGCGGGCGTTTTGGGATTGACGCCAGCAGCAGCCTGGGCAATTGGAGCCAGGTGTTGAACGCGCAGTTTTCGCGCCTCGGCGGCCCCGATAACGACGCCCTCAACCATGCGGTGTACTCGCTCTACACCCAGCGCGAACTGGAAGGCCAGTTCCTGCGCCTGGGCTATTTCACGCCCAATGCCGAAGGTCTCACCCGGCAATTGCGCACCTTCGGCGCCAGCCCCGACACCGCCATCGGCGTGATGTACGGCAGCTCCGACACCTTGATGATCAACAACCCCAAGGCCAGCATCTATCCGATTGCCATTACCGCCAACCGCCAGGGTTCGGTGGAGATTTATCGCAATGGCCTGTTGATCAACACCCAGCCCGTCACCAGTGGCCTGCAGAACCTGGACACACGTCCGTTGCCCGGCGGGATCTATGAGGTCGAAGTGCGCCTGATAGAAGACGGCCAGGTCACTAACACCACCCAGGAATTGGTCTACAAGCCCAGCAACTGGCGTAACAACGATGACCGCTGGCGCTATAACGTATTTGCCGGCCAGGAAAGCAAGTTGCTCAGCAACTGGGATGAACAGTCCAGTGGCGACACGACCGCTGGCGTTTCCCTCAACTACCTGGCCCACCCGCGCGTGGTGTTGGGCGTTTCGGGGCGCCAGGTTAAAGACCGCATGCAATACGGCACCTCCATCGACTGGACGCTGGCCAGCTCCGCCAGCGTGTACGCCAACGTCTACCAGACCGACAACTACGGCACCGGTGTCGACCTCAACGGGCTCTATAACTATGGCGCCGGTACGGTGGTGTTTAACCATACCCGCAGCTGGCTGGACACCCGCAACACCTACGAATACCTGCCCGATGGCACGCGCATTCGCCAGGTGAATGTGTTTGTCGGCCAGACCAGTAACTCCTCGATTTCCCTGAATCACCGGCTCAGTAACTTGCGTTCGGTGAGTGCCAGACTGTCCCACACCGAAGGTAACGTAGAAGGCGTTGGCCTGGACCTGGGCTGGAGCGAGCGCACCCATCTGTTTGGCAGCGACGCCAACTGGCGCTTGTCCTTGTATGACCGGCCGGGCAGTGCCAGCACTGGCGACAAGCGTAATCGCGGCGTCGATCTGAGTGTCAGCCTGGCCCTTGGCGGCCCGGGTGAACAGTGGTCCGCCAGCCTCGGGACGCGCACCGCCCGGGACGGCTCACGCGATAACAACGCCTCTGTGACCTATCGCAAAGACCTGCAAGATCACCTGCTGCAAAGCGTCTCGGCCACGGCAATTACCGACACCTACGGCATCGGCATGTCGGGCATGGCCAGCTTTGAAACCGACGCCCTGCAGGGCGATGCGTTTGTGCAGCAATCGTCGTTCAACAATGAGCTGAGCGGTGGCTTGAACCTGGAGAGCACCCTCGCCCTCGGCCGCCAGAAGATGGTCCTCACCAGCCAGTATTCCGGTACCGGCGCGGGAATGATTGTCGACGTCGAGACCGATATCGACGACATCGCCCTGCGCGCCGATGACTTCAGTGGCGGCAGCACCCCGTTGCGGATTGGGCGCAATTTTATCCCGATCACGGCCTACAAGGGTGGCGCGGTGACGTTTGACTTCGAGGGTAACCACGCGCCTTCGGCCTCGATCCAGCCGCACCGTGTCAGTTACCACCTGAACAAGGGCGGGGTGGAATACCTCAAGGTCAACGTGATGCAAACCGTGACCGTCCTCGGGCGCCTGGTCGACCCGCAGGGTAAACCGCTCAAGGGCCATCACGTCATCAACCACGCCACCCGTGGGGTGAGTGAGGTGGATGGTTTCTTCTCCCTGGAGATGAACGCCAGCTCGCCGACCCTGGAAGTGCGCCACAACAATCAGTTGCTGTGCCAGTTCCGTCTTGATCCGTCCAAAGCGCCCAGTGAAAACAATGTGCTGATGATTGGTGATCTGCGCTGCACGCCGGACACCTTGGCCGATTCCACCCTTAACGCTCAGACCGCCGGTTGAATGTCATGACGAGACCATTCATCCGCATGAAAACCATGAGCGCACTGTTTAGTCAGGTTGTGGCCGTGGCAGCGGCCCTGTTGTTCAGCTCGTCGGCGCCAGGCGCTACTGAAGAGATCACGGCAGTGTTCCGTCCGGATCCCGGCAACCCGATGGTGAACCAGTTTGAGAACACCACGCCGCCTGGAGGGTATTGCCGTGATCACCCGACGTATTGTCAAAATGGGGTGTTCAGCATCAATTTTCCGATCAACTTCAACGCCGTCGTTCCGATTCAGCCTTTGGACCAGATACGTAACGGGCCGATGTTCCAGGTCCCTTCTTCGTTAACGGCTGTGACTGTCCGACACCGGGAAAAGGGGCATACAGAGCAGGTTCTCTTGCGGGTCAGCGGTATAGGCGGAGCCCATGAGCAGACGCAGCCACTGCATGAGGGTACATGGGAGGGGGGCAACTGGGTCAATGCTCCATCCCCGTGTCAATATGGCGGCGTAGGGTATGGCAACGCTTACTATTACGGGTTTTTCTGGCGGGTACCTCCAGGCGCTGGTGTTTGCTTCAAGCGCCCTACGCACATCCTCCCTGATTTCAAATACTCGAACTTGAGTATTTCCTATGAACTGATCACACCCAACCCTCTGGGTATGTTATCGGGCACTTATGAGGGGACTCATAGTTTTCTGATCGGCCCTGGCCAGGACTTCGACATGGGTGACGTCATGTTGCCCGACGACAACGTATTAACGCTCAACTTCGTTCTGGACGTGGAGCACGCCCTTAAGGTCGAGCTTCCTGCGGGCGGTAATCGTATTGAGTTGGTCCCTCAGGGCGGCTGGCAAACCTGGTTGAACCAGGGCCGCAAACCCGCGCGGTTGTTCCGCGATCAGACTTTCCACATCTACGTGTCGTCGCGTTTCAAGATGCAGTTGGAGTGCGAGCGTGTAATCGGCGACACCTGCGCCTTGAAAAACGGTGACGGCCACAAGGTCCCCCTGGATATCAGCGTAAGCCTTCCCCACGGCCTGACTCGTCCCGATGGCTCCGGCGTTGATCGTCAACCTTTGCTCTTGAGCGGTGCTGGTACCGAGGAGTTCCAGCCAGGGTTCTACGTCAATCACCGCCCGGGAACGCTGCATTTTGAGGTCAAGAAAGAACATGCCGACACGATGGTGGCGCAGGGAGGCACCACCTATTCGGGGCAGGTGACGGTCGTTTGGGATTCGGAGGTTTGAGGTATATGTCCATGAAACATCTATTCGCGCTGTGCGCGCTCTGCTGGCTGCCGCTGTCACAGGCCGCGCCGAATATCAATGTCGGGGTGTTCTACGACTACCTCGACGGCGATAAATCCACCTACCTCAAGCGTGTCTTCAATGGCGGCGACAGCACGGCGTTTATCAAGGTCGCGGTGATGGAAATTGTCTACAACGCTGACGGCACGTCTGAGGAAGTGGAGCTTAAGAGCAACGCCGACAACACCGCCCGGGATGGTCTGATGGCCACCCCGGCGCGCATGATCGTACCGGCCAATGGCATGCAGAGCACACGCTTGCTGTACCTGGGCGAGCGCGAAAGCGAGCGTTATTTTCGCCTGCGCTTCGTGCCGGTAATGCCCGAAAAAGACGATGAGTTTGGCGTCTCCAGCGACGATCGCGAGGCCTACAAAAACAGCCTGTCGGCAGGCGTCACGGTGTTGGCGGGATTCGGCACGGTGTTTTTCGTGCGCCCCAAAAACACGCTGTTTGATACACGCACCGAAGAGCGTGAGGGCGAGTACGGGTTGCGCAACGCGGGCAACAGCGTGGTGGTGGTCGATGAGTTCAAGGACTGCTCCACCGCTGAACCCCAGGACTGCCAGCCCACTACCAAGAGCCACATCCTGCCTGGTCGCGATTTCAGCTTTACCAAGCAGGCCGGTCGTACCTACCGCTTTACCTTGATCGAGGGCGGCGAGAAAAACACACATGAGGTCAAAGGCTGATGGTCATTGAGAGAGCCCATGCGGGCAAATTCCGCAAAGTCGTCCTGGGGATGTTGTTGGTGACCGGGGTGTTGCTCAGTGCCCAGGCCTTGGCCATTCGCGAAGTGCAGGTCTTCGACGTGTCGGTGACCATTCCCACCCGCGACTTTTATGTACTGCCGATCAACCCCGGATTCCTGGAGCGTGAGCAGGAAATGGCCTGGCAACTGGTGCCGGGCACCCTTAAACCGCTACGTGAACACTTCGATGTGAAGAACAGCGGCGGCGGCATTGCGGCGCGCCTGAACCAGGCGCCCGTCCTGTCCAACGGTCCTCGTTCGATTGCGTTGAACGTCACCTTCAACGGCCAGGTGTTGAGCCTGGACGAAACCCTGGTGGTGCCGGAAGCCGAAGCCCGTGCCGGTAAACGGGTGTTGCTGGAGATTGCCGCGGTAGAGCCTGAGGGCGGTTATAGGGCGGGTGAATACTTTGGCAGCGTACATCTGCTGTTTGATGCGGTGAGGCCGTGATGTCGAACGATTTGGCGAGGTGCTTATGAAATATTTATCTGCTGTGTTGGTGTTCTGCCTGTGGTCCGTCAATGTCCAGGCCGGGCCGGCCATTCATGTCGGGGATTTTTACGACTACTTGAGTGGTGATAAAAGCAACTACCTCAAGCGCATATTCAATGGCGGCACCAGTACCGCCTTCGTCAAGATCAGCGTGACCGAGATGCTCTACAAGCCTGACGGCACGTATGACGAAGTCCCGATCAAGAACCAGTCGGACGCTCTGATCGCCAGCCCGGCGCGCCTGATCGTGCCGGCCACCGGCATGCAGAACACGCGTTTTGTGTTTATGGGCGAACGTGACCGCGAGCGTTACTTCCGGGTGCGCTACCTGCCCGTGGCGCCGGAGAAAGACGACGAGTTCCTGGCCACGGAAGAGGAGCGCAAGGCGTATGAGGACAAGATCGCGGGCGGCGTGCGGGTGATGGCCGGCTACGGCACGGTATTTTTCGTGCGGCCCAAGGACAGCCGTTATGACACTCGGATCGAAAACGGTGGCCGCAACTACACCTTGCGCAACGCCGGCAACACGGTGGTGGTGGTGGATGAGTTCAAGGACTGTTCGGCCAGCAATCGAACCGATTGTGCACCCACTACCAAAAACCACATCTTCCCGGGGCGGGTGTTCAGTTTCGAGAAACAGGCCGGGCGCGTGTATCGCTTTCATGTGGTGGAAGGCGGGACTGACAGGATTGTGGAAGTAAACGGCTGAATCGTCTCGGCCCAGTACCTGTACGTGTAGGCCTCGGTCAGGTGAATAACAAAGTAGGTAACGTGATGCCCATACGCAAAAAACTATCCGTCGCGCTGATGCTGGCAGCCAGTGTATTTTCGTGGCCTGCACAGGCTGCGGATCAGGAGATCCGGGCGACGTTCGTTCCCGATCCATCCAACCCGATGGTCAACCAGTTTGAGAATAAAACGCCCCAGGCGGGCGTCTGCGCTCAGTGGATGGCGGCCCGTTGCAAGCAACTGGGTATTTTCAGCCTCAGGCTTCCACAGCTTGCGTTCGTTACGGGAAGGGGGATTGAAGCGAACCATGAAGACCCGAGACAAGGCTTCATGCTCACAGTGCCTTCCAGTTGGCGGGATGTGGAGGTGGTCCACGGGTCCGGCGACACAGAAATCGTGCAGATGCGGATTGCCGGTGTCGGTGGCAGCTGGAATATGTCCTATCCGCCGGGGGTGAGTGCCTGGGCGCGCCCAGGGGTGCCCTGGCAGTCGGCGTGGCATTCCGCCCCGGCTCCCTGCGCGAGTACCAACTTTCTCGCGGCGGGTGCCGCCTATGCCCAGTTTTTCTGGCTGACGCCCGAGGGCGCCGGGGCATGTGCAAGGACGCCGTCGGTGACGATTCCTTACTTCCGCTGGAGCGGGCTCGACTATGCGTATGAACTGCGTACCCCCAACCCGTTGGTCATGCAGGCCGGTGAGTACCGTGGCGCGTTGACTTACGCCATTGGCAGGGGCATGGACTTTGATATGGGGGATGAACTGAGCCCCAATCTCGACACGGTGACGCTCAATTTTGTCCTGAGTGTGGTACATGCCCTCAAGGTCGATATCCCTGCGGGGGGTAACCGCATCGAGTTGGTCCCCCAGGGGGGCTGGCAAAACTGGCTCAATCATGGACGTACGCCGTCGCGGCTGTTCCGCGATCAAACCTTTGTGATCGCCGCCAGTTCGCGTTTCAAGATGCAACTTGAATGCTCCCTTATTGCAGGCAATACCTGTGGTTTGCGCAATAACAATGGCGATGAGGTACCCGTGCAGGTTGCCGTCAGCCTGCCCTATGGCTTGGCCGGTCAGGACGATCAGGCGGTCAGCCGTCGCCCCTTGCGCCTCGACGGCGTTGGTACCGAGCTGTTCCATCCGCGCTACTACGTCAATGATCGGCCAGGCACCCTGCACTTTGAGGTGACCAGGGATGACGTGGCCGAAATGCTCAAGCGGCCGGGCAGTACCTATTCGGGCATGGTCACGGTGATCTGGGATTCCGAGGTGTGATGCTCTGCGGGTGAAACAGTGACCGGCAGTGGCTTGTGACGCGTTCGATTATTCGTACGCGTCCAGCAGTGCCTGTCGCGTCAAACGGCGCGCCAATTCGTTGTAGTCATCCTGGATGTCGCTGTAAAGCCGTCGCACGGTGGCATCGGAGAAGGGTTCTTCGGCCAGCACCACGGTATGGGGGATCGTCAGTTCATTGGCCAGTGTGATGATCTGCTCGCGCAAACGTGCCTTGCGCTCAGGCGTCACCTCGGCGCCGATCCATTCCGCGTGGGCATCCCGTAGATCCTCCAGTTGGCTGCCCGCGTGTGTGCGTTTCTCGGCTTGAGCCTTGAACGCTTCCAGATGGGCGTCATGCAGGTAGTCGGCCCAGAACGGTTGCTCAAGAATGCCATTGACCAGGCCGTCGCCCTGCGACAGCTCGATAACCTGGCGCACCGCAGTATCCAGATGTTCTTGAGTCAGCCCGGCCGTGTTGCGGTAGACCATGTGTTCGGACAGCCACGGCAGGTCGAGACGGCGTTTGAGCCCGGTTTGGTAGGCGAGGTACACCTGCACGTCATCGACCTGGTTTTCACCGCTGCCAAACGCCTGGCCCAATCCGCCCTCACTTTCTGGCGCGATGCGATGCTGGATTTCCTTGTGGGCGATTTGGTTGATCTGCTCCAGGCGCCAGGTCTGTTTGGCCAGTGTCACCAGGTGACGTTCGAGGTGAGGGCTGTTGTCATTGCGGATGATTTCCAGCAGGGTTTCCACGCCGATGCGGTTGAACGTATGGGCCCCGGCATCTGCGCACAGGGACGGTGCGCCGGCCAAACTGAATATCCGCTCGCGAAACCCGGTGTTCTCATAGGCACGAAACATCACCTGCCAGACTCGCTGGGAGAGGTCCTCGCGACCTTGTTCAAACAACTGCGCATCGATTTCGGTTTGAAAACCTGCAGGCGGCTGCAACAGTCTGAACACCTCGAACAAACCCTGGGAGCCGTGTTCCGCTTCCACCTCGTCCCACACCTTCTGTGCCGTGTTGCGCTGTTCAGGTGTCAGGCCAACCATCCAGAATTGGCTGTCGGTTTTACCGCCGCGAGGCGTGGTGCGGTAAGGGTCGATCCCCTGGGCCCGGCGATAACTGACGAAGCGTTGTTCATCCTCGAATTCAAGCCTGGTCATATCCAGCCAACTGTTGGCCACAATCCTGGCGGCGGGAGTTTCTGGCGCAAACACGGGGACGGTGTTGATCGCCGTGTTTCTCAGGTCCAGTTCCAGCAGAGCGGGCCTCGGGCTTTCCAGCCCTTGCGGCCACTGAGTGATACCGGTTCTATTGAGTACCAGCAGGCGCAGCTCCGGCATTTGGCTGACATCCGGTGGGGTTTCCAGGCGGGTATTTCCTTCCAGATTCAACGCGCGCAACTGTGGGCATTGTTTAAGCGTGGCGTGGTCGGAGGGCGACCATGCAATAGGGTTGTCACCCAGGTTCAGGGCGGTCAAGCCGTTCATGGGCAATATCTGCGACGGCACTTTGTCGAGACGATTGGCCGACAGGTCCAGGTTGCGCAGGTTGTGGAAATTATCGAGAAAGGGTAATTCGCGATCGCCCAGCGCTGAGCCGCTGAGCTTCAAGCGGGTGACATGACTGAAGTCTGCTCGCAGTGGTCCCAGGCGTTCCAGGTGAAGACCCAGGGCCAGCCCGTTCAAGTCCAGCAGGGTACCGCGGGTTTTCGCTTCCATCGGTTGCATGCGCAGGTAGGCACCGTCTTCCCAGCAGGCAGTCAACTCATGGATGACCTGGTTTCGAGTGTGTATTTCAAGCAGGGCTTGATCGGTGCTTGCCATGGGATCTACGAGTGGTTTTTTGCGGAACCTGTTCATGTCTTCGCGCAGCGTCGCATGGTCAGCTTCAAGTGTGCCGAGCAGTTGCTCGCCTTGCAGAGTGCTCAGGTGGGGCAGCACTTTCTGGATCTGTTCCTCAGTCAAACGCGGGCACAGCTTCATCAGCGTTTCCCGAGGGGTTCGCGGCTGTGGGGGTTGCCTCAGGACCCATCGGCGGAAAGCCCCCCACATGGGTTTTTGCAGTAAATGTTGTGTGGTGCGCTGCTCAGCCGGGGATAGCGGGCTGTCCGCTATCACGCTGCGGCGTTCGGCCGGTGGCGCCAGTTGCGCTTTGAGCCATTCCTTGAAGTTCGCGCCTTGACCTGGCCGGTAGTCAAGCGTGTCCGTGGGGACCACGCGCAACAACGCTTCATAAAAGGTGTACTGCGGCGGGGGAGTGGAAGGCGACGCAGCGTGCAGTTGGTAACGCCCCTGGCCCTTGTACAGGAGTATTTTTTTCGTGCCCGCGTCGGCCGGCCCCACCTGGCAACGCAGGCTGCCGCTGGGCGTCTGATCGTGAATGGCAATGTTCAAGTCGCCCAGAGCATCGGTGTGCAGGCGCACGATATTGAGGGCCATGCGCTCGGTGTCCGGGGTCAGCAAGGCGTCGTGGTAGAGGCCTTCACTGGCATGGCTGGCGCGGACTTCATTGGCCAGTTCCCGGGCCAGGTTTTTCAGGCGCAAGGGGATGCGCCGTCCACGGCTCATCACGCTCGACTCTTGTGGCGAGGTGCGCAGCAGCAACGTGGTCACCAGGTCTTTGGGCAATAGCGCAAACTGTTGTTGAATCAGTCGGCCCTGGGGGGTATTGAGCGCTTCACGGGTGCTGTAAAGGTGGTTGAACACGCTGGTGTTCTGCTGCACCAACTCATTGGCCAGGCGCTCACGCAGCGCCATGACGGGTTCGGGCAGGATTTGCGCGCCGGGCGCTGCAAGCAAGGCCATCCGCTCGGTGTCGCTCAGGAACGCGATGACCTGTTCAAACCACTGGCCGGCTTCCACAGCCTGATAGCTGAGGCGCAAAGTGTCGGCAGCGCTGGCGTCAGTGGCGCCGTAGACGATGGAGTGGCCGCTCAAGTCGCTGTTGATGAACACCTGGATGGCTTTGTTTGCCGGCCAACCCTGGAGTTCGGTGGTGGTTTGCACCGTCCAGTTGGTCGGCAGGTCCGCACTGGCCCCGGCGCGAACCTGCTGCGGGGCACTTTCGAGTTGCTGGCGCAGCTTTATCCGCTTGAGGCTGTCGGCCAATAGCGGCGGTGGGGTGTCGCGTTGGGCGTACATCATGCGCAAGGCGTCGTCGTGGGTGCCGCTGGTCTGGCAGGCCTGTTCAAGTTGGGCGGGGCTGAGGTCCTCCACCGAAGGCCCGAGGCGCCGACGCAGCGTCTCGCTGTCCCAGGTGTTGGGGGCCTCGCCTTCATGGACCCACGCGCCACTGGGGTGATGCTCGATGCTGGGTGAATAGGCGTCGGGACGGGTGGGATGCTTGATGCGATGGGTGTGGTGGGTGGTGTCGTGTTCGATGACGTAGTGCCGGTTATCCAGCGGCAGGACTTTCTGGTTCTGGTGCGTATGCAGGCCCAGTTCATCGGGCTGAGAATCGCTCGCCAGCTGCAGGTTGTCGTGGGCGTAAGGCGCCAGGTCCGGGTTCCACAGACGCTGTTGCCCGTCGACTTCAACCGCGCGCAAATTGTCGACGAAGAGCGAGCGTTTGAACGCGCTCGCGACTTCTCCACCGACGGCGAAGAGTCCCAGTTGGATCGTATCGGTTGCGACCGTGACGAGGTGTTCGGCGGCTTCTATAAACTGCCCTTCGGCCAGGTCTACCACGCCTTCGATCACATCGCTGGCCAGTTGGTAGGCGGTGTATGCCAGCATCAGCTCGCCGAGGAACGGCACGAACGGAGTGATGACCAGCAGCGCGACATTGAAAATATCCGAGAGGATTTTTGTGAAGTTGTCCCACCAGGCCCAGCGCTCTGCTCTGTCGGCGTCGGCCGTAGGCACCGCGATGCTGCTTGCGTCGTTGAATATCTTGTTGAAGGATTGCTGGTAGCGGTATTCCCATAGATCGCCCTCGATGGCGGGCGAGGAGAAGTGCAGGTTGGGATTGTCCAGCGGCGCTTCCCGCCATTGAGGGCGCGGGTCCAGTGGCTGCGCCGGGTGCCACCGAACGTTGGACAGCCGCTGATTGAGTCCGGCAAAGAAATGCCCGCGTTGATTATGGTCGACAAACTGGCTGAAGAACTGTTGGTAGGTTTGCCCCTGGCGAGACGGTATCGACGCATTGGTTTGCAGCTTGCGGGTCAGGTCGAGCATGAACGCGAGGCTGGAGGTGTACTCCTTGACGGGACTCTCGGGGTCATGGGGGATGTAGGCGATCAGTTTCGAGGCGCTGGAAACCCGATCCAGGTCAGCGGCGATCAGCAGGATACCGCTCAGTGAAGCATCGAGGATGTGCAGTTGATAGAACCGCATCACGCCCCTTTCACCGCGCAACGCGCGCATCAACACGTGGTAGGTCGCGGCACTCAGGTCCGCGACCTGTTGGCCGTCGGTGGGCAGGTAAGCCAGGTGTGCCGCCGCCTTGAGCGCGGCTTTCTGGCTGGCGATGACCTGGTTTTTCAAGGTGGTGCGAGCGCTGAGGTCCGTTGGCAGCAAGTAGTTGTCCAGGTGTTGTTGATAGCGTGCGCCGAGGTCCAGTTCACGGCACAAGGCCTTGAACTGTGGGATGGACATCGTGTCGCTCAACGCCAGGGGCTGGAAGTGGCCACGGTAGTCGGGACGGGTGATATAGCTGGAGTCGCTTTCGAAGGATTCCCCGACGGCAAAGTTCTGCAAGGCCGCGTCGAGCAATGACACCTTGCGGCCGGTCACGCCCTTGAAAAAACTGTGGGCGTACCAAGGCAGTTTCTTGGCGATATACAGGTGCAGAAACGTTGCTTTGACGTCCAGGTCAAGGTGGTACTTGTCCAGAATGGCTTGTTTGAGCAGGGGTTCGGCAAAGGCATACACGTCCTGTATGTCGCGCAGCTGTCGGTCCACGGCGTTTTGCGTCCGCCAGCCTTCAGCATTGGCCGCCTGCAGGGCTTGATGCTCTGCGGGGAGGGCGCGGGTGTAAGCGGGCAGTCGAGAAAGGTCAGCGGCGCTCATCTGATGGGCCCGGGCCAGGGAGGTCGTGGCAAGCCAGTCCGGAATTGTTTGTTTGATCAAGTCATAGTGAGGGCCTTTATAGGCGCGCGCAGGCGTGCTGGAAGGCAGTGAACGTATAGGCATCAAGTTGAACTCGTTAAGTGGCTCGAGTGCTTAGCCTATCCGTCGAAATCAAGAACAAACGTTCAATATATTGCAGCTAAGTTGGGACTGAAATGTGCGGGTTGTTCGGTGTGCGAATGCAGAATTTGTGCACTGAATGTGCCGGGCTCCCCCGGCTGGCACTGCGTCCGGCTGCCGGGTTGCAGATAAGGGCTGAGCAGCGGCGCCATGCCCTTGAGCACTTGCACCGGCAATGCCGAGGTGAAGGTGAAGCCTTGGGCCGAGGCGCCGGGGACGAATGCGGTCAGCGTGCCGAAATGGCGGTCGCCGATATAGAACACAAAGGTGGCGGTGCGGTTGATCGCCTTGGAGCTGAGTAGGCGCCCGCCGGCACCGATTGCTTCGATGCGGTTGTCGCCGGTGCCGGTCTTGCCGCCCATGGCCAGGGGTGTGCCGTCAGCCAGTTTGAAGCTGCCGGCCACACGTTTTGCGGTACCGGCATCCACCACCTGGGACAACGCCTCGCGCAAGGCGTTGGCGACTTCACTGGGCATGACCCGCTTGCCTCGGTCCGGGTTGTTGACCAGGCGGGTTTCATACGGGGTGCCGGCGGCAAAGTGCAGGCTGTCGATACGCACGGTCGGCTCGCGCACGCCGTCATTGAGAATGATCCCGACCAGCTCCGCCAGGGCCGCCGGGCGATCTCCCGAGCTGCCAATAGCGGTGGCCAGGGACGGCACCAGGTGATCGAACGGGTAGCCCACAGCCTGCCAGCGTTGATGAATATCCAGGAACGCTTCGATCTCCAGCATGGTGCGGATGCGACTGTCGCGGGCGCTCTTGTGGCGGCTCTTGAACAGCCAGCCGTAGACTTCCTGGCGTTCGTGCTCACTGGCGGCGACGGCCTGGGTGAAGGTGGCGTCGGGGTGGTTCAGCAGGTAACCGAGCAGCCACAAATCCAGTGGATGCACCTTGGCGATATAGCCTTGGTCCGGCAGGTCGTAGGCGCCGGGACCGTAATCCTTGTAGAGCTTGGCCAGGCGCTCATCGGTGAGTTTTTCCGGGGCCTTGGTGGGCAGGTGCGCGCGCACGAAACGGTTGAAGCTGTCCTGGTTGGCCTGGGGCAGCAGATAACGGTGCACCGCGGCCAGGCGCATGGCGGTGGGGTGCATGCTGTCGAGAAAGGTGTCGAGCCGGGCCTGGGTGTCTTTGTTGCGGTAGCGCTTCCAGAAGCGCAGCAGGAAGGTGGTGCCCTCGCGGTCGGCGAATTGCGCCAGGTACTCCTGGCGGCGTGGGTCGCTGTCGTCCTTGAGCAACTCGGCGCTGCTGTTGGGGCCCTGATAGGTGCTGTAGCGCACCAGGTCGCGCATCAGGCGAATGAACGGCAGGTTGATCGACTCACGCAGGGCCTCGCGCAGCGTGGGGTTACGTCCGTTGTCTTCGTTGCGAAAGTTATTGAAGTGGTGCAGGCCGCCACCG
Organism: Pseudomonas sp. R2-7-07; assembly: GCF_003852355.1. Lineage (NCBI taxonomy): Bacteria > Pseudomonadati > Pseudomonadota > Gammaproteobacteria > Pseudomonadales > Pseudomonadaceae > Pseudomonas > Pseudomonas sp. R2-7-07. Next base: position 1,345,024 of record NZ_CP027759.1, read on the forward strand.
GTGAAAAAGCGTTCGCCAGGGCTGGCCGAATATTGCCGCTCGAGCGCTGCGTCGAGCATCTTCGGCAGGCTCCGGTCGCGGTTTTGCGCCAGGTAGTCCACGGCCCAGCGCGTCAGGCGATCCTGCTCGTCGACGCTGAGCTTTTTCAGCTCGGCGGGGGGCTGGTCGGCATAACGATCATGCAGTTCGCTGATGATTTGCAGGTAGGTAGTCAGCACCCGCAGCTTGGCGGTGGAGCCCAGTTCCAGCTTGCTGCTCTCGTTGATATCGAAGGGTTGGTCGGTGTTGTCGGTCTGTACCCGCACCCGTGCGCCATCGGCGGTCATCTCATAGAGCGTGAAGCTGTAGCGCACTTGCGCGGTGCTGGCGGGCGTCAACAGGCGTGGGCCGAGCAAGCCGATTTGCCCGGCGAAGGCGGGGTCGGCCAGGTGCTTGAGGTAGGTGGTGGCTTGGGTTTGCAAGTCATCCTGCAAGGTGCTGGTGGCGGACAGGTCCAGGCGGTCGAGGTCGTACAGCGGGCGATTGAGCAGGGCGGCCAGGCGGCTGCGGGCAACACTGATGCCTTTGTTGGTTTCAATCGGTTGAATCGTCGGCTGTTGCAGCCAATCGCGATAGCTCACCTTGCTGGCCAGGGCGGCCTGTGCCAGGGCCGGGTCGATGACCGCGTTCTGCGCGAGCAGGCGAATGTGGCTGTCGGTCAGGTTCGCCAGTTCGGCGTGGCCCTTGGACAGGTAGTGCGAGGGCCGGCGCTGGGCGATCATCAATGACAACACTTCACGCAGGGCCAGGCCTTTTTGCCCGAGGTTTTGCGTGCTGCTGTCGGCGAGCAGGGCGTTGGTGCGGTTGAAGTCGGCGCCGTACCACACCCGCAACCCTTCGGCCAGGCCATGCACTTCACCGTGACCGGGCACGGCGGACAACGGCACGCTGTTGAGGTAGTCGCGCACGATATTGCGGCGTGCCTGCAAGGTCTGCGGACCATCCTGGTAGGCGCGTACGCTGGCGGAAAACATCTGCCGCAGTTTCTCGCCGCCCGACAGGGTCAGGCCGTCGGGGGAGTGACGGTACTTTTCCAGCTGGGTCGCGAGGGTGCTGCCACCGGCGGTCTGCCCGGGCAAATGCAGGAGCCTGGCCACTTGTGACCAGGCCGCTTTGGTAAAGCGCGGCCAGTCCACCGCCGGGTTGGCTTCGGGCTGAGCCGGGTCGAGCAGGTCGCGGTCCTCGATGAACAGCAGGCTGTTGACCACCACCGGCGGGATCGCTGCGAAGTTTTCGTACAGTTGTTGCGGATAGTTGTATTGGTAGAGCGGCACGGCGCGGCAGTCGGTGATGGACAGCCCGGCCTGGATTTTTTCCGCGTAAGGCACGAACAGGCCCTTGGCGCTGTAGTCCATCAATTCGGCCGAAAAGCGCGCCTGGGTTTCAATCACATAACCGCGTTTGAGCAAGCGTGGCAGGAACGTGCCGAGGTCGCTGTAACCGAGACGCCGGTCGAAGGGGCCGGCGCCGGGATAGGCGATTGCCGGGCTGGGGCCGGGCTCCAACCGATAGGTCAGGTCACGGGCCAGGCGGCTGAGTTCCTGGGCCTGCAGGCGTGAGGTGCGCAGCTCCTTGGCGACGGCAAACCCCAGGGCCGCCAGCGCCATCAACACAATCAACCAGAACAGGCGCCGTGCGTAACGAGGCCTGGGTTTATTTTTGGATAAAGGCGCTGGGTCCGAACTGCCATGTACTTTCGCAGCCTTGCTCGATTCGGTTTGCCACAGTGCGCCCATAGTCGATTGATCCCTTCACGCAGATAGATCGGACTTGCCTGAAGTTTAGTCGCTGATGGCTGGGTGTGAGGGAATTGTGTTTTGAGTGTAGGAATCTTCCGGTGGATCTGCAGCGGCGCCTCCGCGACGTTTTGTCGCCCGATGCAGGTAAGATGCTCCTGTAAAATTGCATTTTGACCCACGCTTCCCCTAAATTGCCTCGTTTTTATAGTGAAAGGCCCTACTCCGGGCTTTTTATACTGCACGCCCCGTTGATCTTGCCTGGCAAGACGGGCCCGTCCATGTGGCGGCCCCGGTTTCAACAAGGGCGCAGGCTTACCGGCTTGCACCGTGGAAACTCGACGGACAATCCAATAACAAGATGAGGTTGTATCCCTATGCCAGTCGGCAACCAACTGCCCCATGGCGAGACCGCTTCAGGCGGCCCGCTCAAACGCGAATTGGGTGAACGGCATATTCGCCTGATGGCCCTCGGTGCCTGTATCGGTGTCGGCCTGTTCCTCGGCTCGGCCAAGGCCATCGAAATGGCCGGCCCGGCCATCATGCTGTCCTACATCATCGGTGGCCTGGCCATCCTGGTGATCATGCGTGCCCTCGGCGAGATGGCCGTACACAACCCGGTCGCCGGTTCCTTCAGCCGTTATGCACAGGACTACCTCGGCCCGTTGGCCGGTTTCCTGACCGGCTGGAACTACTGGTTCCTGTGGTTGGTGACCTGCATCGCGGAAATCACCGCCGTGGCGGTGTACATGGGCGTCTGGTTCCCCGACACCCCGCGCTGGATCTGGGCCCTGGCGGCGTTGATCAGCATGGGCACCATCAACCTGATCGCGGTCAAGGCCTTCGGTGAGTTCGAATTCTGGTTCGCCCTGATCAAGATCGTCACCATCATTGCCATGGTGATCGGCGGCGTCGGCATCATCGCTTTCGGTTTCGGCAATGACGGCGTGGCGCTGGGCATTTCCAACCTGTGGACCCATGGCGGCTTCATGCCCAACGGCGTGCAAGGCGTATTGATGTCGTTGCAGATGGTGATGTTCGCCTACCTGGGCGTGGAGATGATCGGCCTCACCGCCGGTGAAGCGCGCAACCCGCAGAAGACCATCCCCAGCGCCATCGGCTCGGTGTTCTGGCGCATCCTGCTGTTCTATGTGGGCGCGTTGTTCGTCATCCTGTCGATCTACCCATGGAATGAAATCGGCACCCAGGGCAGCCCGTTCGTGATGACGTTCGAGCGCCTGGGTATCAAGACCGCAGCGGGCATCATCAACTTCGTGGTGATCACCGCCGCGTTGTCGTCGTGCAACGGCGGCATCTTCAGCACCGGGCGCATGCTCTACAGCCTGGCGCAGAACGGCCAGGCGCCCGCGACGTTCGGCACCACCTCGAGCAATGGCGTGCCGCGTAAAGCGCTGTTGCTGTCGATCTTTGCCTTGCTGCTGGGCGTGTTGCTCAACTACCTGGTGCCGGACCAGGTGTTCGTGTGGGTCACCTCCATCGCCACCTTCGGCGCGATCTGGACCTGGCTGATGATCCTGCTGGCCCAGCTCAAATTCCGCAAAGGCCTGAGCCCGGCCGAGCAGGCGGGCCTCAAGTACCGCATGTGGCTGTACCCGGTCAGCTCCTACCTGGCGCTGGCGTTCCTGGTGCTGGTGGTGGGCCTGATGGCTTACTTCCCGGACACCCGCGTAGCGCTGTATGTAGGGCCTGCGTTTCTGGTGTTGTTGACGGTGTTGTTCTACGTGTTCAAGTTGCAGCCGACCAATGGGGCGGTGCGTTCTGCAGCCTGAGGCCTTGCCCGATGGCGCCGCAAAACCAATGTGGGAGGGGGCTTGCTCCCGATAGCAGTGTGTCAGCCAGCCAATGTGCAGCTGACACCCCGCCATCGGGGGCAAGCCCCCTCCCACATTTAGATCTGCAGCGACAACGCGATTTGCCCTGGTCATGATTGTGCGAGCGAGGTTGCAGCCTTGTCCTGATTAAACAAGCAGCGCAAAACCAATGTGGGAGGGGGCTTGCTCCCGATAGCAGTGTGTCAGCCAGCCAATGTGCAGCTGACACCCCGCCATCGGGAGCAAGCCCCCTCCCACATTTAGATCTGCAGCGACAACGCGATTTGCCCTGGTCATGATTGTGCGAGCGAGGTTGCAGCCTTGTCCTGATTGAACAAACAACGCAAAACCAATGTGGGAGGGGGCTTGCTCCCGATGGCAGTGTGTCAGCCAGCCAATGTGCAGCTGGCACACCGCCATCGGGAGCAAGCCCCCTCCCACATGTCAATCAGCTCGGCACTAACCAGGCGCGGGCACAGCGGCTCTGCGCTGGTCCAATTGCTTGTTGAATTCCAGCCATGCGGCAAACAGCATCATCACGGCGGCCCCCACCAGCGCGGTGAATATCTGCATGGCGAAGGTGTCACCGGTCAGGGCGTTGGCCATGTCCGCCAACGGCGCCAGCACCACACCCAGGCAAAAGACTTCCAGCGAGTAGCGCCCCATCCGCCCCAGTTGCCGGGCCAGTGCATGTTGCGTCCAGCCGACACCGGGGAGCAATTTGGCGGTGACATAGGCCAGGGCCAAAAAGTGCAGCAAGCGCACCGGTGACAGGTCGGTCTTGCTGATGGGGTACAGCCATTCCCCGATCAGGCGTGGCATCCAGGCGTCGTGCACCTCGGGCCAGCGCCACGACAGGGTGATCACGCAGCTCGTCAGGACATACGCCGCAGCCGCCAGGAACAACGGTTGACGCAACACAGGCCGCTGGTCAGCCGGGCGGGCCGACCGCAAGGCCGCTGCGCCGCCGAGGATAAACAAGCACTGCCAGGTCACCGGGTTGAAGTACCAGACCCCGCCGTTGCTGGCCGGCAGGTTCCAGCCCTGCCAGGGCGCCAGCAGGTACACCGCCACAGAAACGCCCACCGCGACCCTCGGCACCCGCAACAGCAACGGCAGCGTGAGGGGCAGGCTCAGAATCAGCACGATATACAGCGGCAACGGGTCGGTCAGGTTGGGCTTGAACCGCAGCAGCAATTCATCGACCAGGGCCTGCTGGGTATTGTTGAGGAAATACTCCAGGCCCATCTCCTGCACCAAGTCGCGGGTTTCGATATGGCTGTTGGCGAATATCACGATGCCCATCAATAGCGCCAGCAGGAAAATGTGCACCACGTAGAGCGTCCACACCCGGCGCAGGATTCTTAAACAGGCGATGAAATAACCCTCACGCTGCAGGATCTTGCCGTACGCCAGCACCGCCGCGTAGCCGGCCAGGAATACGAAGATTTCGGCGGCGTCACTGAACCCGATGTTCTGCACGGTGACATGGGCCAGGGGATTGTGGGGCACGTGATCCCAGAATATGAAGATCAACGCCAGGCCCCGAAAAAAATCGATGCGTGGATCGCGTCCGTTCAGCATGGCAGCGGGCTCTTGAACAAGTTGTTGAGTAAGAGTGGCGAGCGCGCGCGTTGTCGTACGCCGCACGTCGGGCGGGCGCAGGTTGGCGGTATTTGTAAGCGATTGCAAAGGCTGGGTATTACCGAATGTCTCAGTCGTGGGTAAGGGCTACCTGTTAGTTCTGACAGTAGACGCTACAGGCGGGTCGTGGCTTGCTTAGGGGGTAACTGCAAAGGACGACGATATGGCCCGAGTATGGAAAGGTTTTACCTGCTACACATTGATTGGTATCGCCAATACGGTGATCCATTGGCAGCTGTTTTTCATGTTCCGGGTTGCGTTTGAATGGAGCCAGGCGCTGAGTAATTTCCTGGCATTCTGCGTGGCGGCGTCTTTCTCGTTTTATGTGAATGCCTTCTTTACGTTTGACATGCCGGCCTCCTTTGGCCGGTATCTGCTTTTCATGACCTGCATGGGCGGTCTGAGCCTGGGCGTGGGCTGGTTGGCGGATCGTTGGTACGTGCCGGGGCTTGTCACCGTCGTGGTGTTTTCATTGATCAGCCTGGTCTGCGGCTTTTTGCTGTCCAAGTGGGTGGTGTTTCGCGAGCGTGCGCGATGAAAATCTCGCTGGTGGTGCCTCTGTATAACGAGGAGCTTGCGGTGGGCGGGTTCTATCAGGCGGTTCGACATGAGCCCTCGTTGAGTGCGCATACGGTCGAAATCGTGTTTATCAACGATGGCAGTTCCGACCGCACCGCCGAGCTTGTGAAGACGATCGCCTTGGCCGACCGCGATGTAGTGTTGATCAACCTTTCGCGTAATTTCGGCAAGGAAGCCGCACTGTTCGCCGGGCTGGAATACGCCACAGGCGACGCCGTGGTGCCCATGGATGTCGACCTGCAAGACCCGATCGAGGTCGTCGCCCTGTTGGTTGCCCAATGGCAAAACAGTGCGGATGTGGTATTGGCCAAACGGCGTGACCGCTCCAGCGACAGCTACCTCAAGCGCCATAGTGCATCGCTGTTCTACCACCTGCTCAATCGCATCGCCTACACCCACATCGAAGAAAACGTCGGCGACTTCCGCTTGATGGACCGCAAGGTGGTGGACGTGATCAAAACCCTTCCCGAGCAGCAGTTGTTCATGAAAGGCGTATTGTCCTGGGCCGGGTTCAACGTGGCCATCGTCGAATACGACCGTGCGCCCCGCGTTAACGGCCAAAGCAAGTTCAATGCCTGGAAATTGTGGAACCTGGCATTGGATGGGATTACCTCGTTCAGCACCGTGCCGCTGCGGTTATGGAGTTATATCGGCGGCTTCATCTCGCTGTTGGCGTTGGTATATGCCGGGTTTCTAGCTGTGGACAAAGTGTTGTTTGGTAATGACGTGCCGGGGTATCCGTCGCTGATGACGGCGATATTGTTTTTGGGTGGGGTGCAACTGATCGGGATTGGAATATTGGGCGAGTACGTGGGGCGGATTTATATGGAGACCAAGCATCGGCCGAGGTATGTGGTGCGCGAAGTGATTTTTGGGGAAGCACTTAATAGGTGAAGTAGCGATGAAAACAATCTATAGCGCATCGCCGAGCGCTAATACAATGCTGTTTTTTTTATGGGTGGCAGTATTGGTTATCGGCGTATGGACTCGCTTTCACGATATCGATAAGTCGGGTATTTGGATTGATGAAGCGTTCAGTTTGTTGTTGAGTGCTAAATCGCCGGCCGAGATATTTTTTCACACGACACGTGACGTTCACCCGCCTCTTTACTATTGGATGCTGCATGGATGGATACATCTGTTCGGGGAGAGCGTTCATGCTGCTCGTGTCTTGAGTGCAATTTTTGGTGTTTTGAGTGTAGTGTTGGCTATGTGGCTAATACGGCTGCTCAGCAGCCGACGAGCGATGCTGCTGGGCGGCCTGTTGATAGCCTTGTTGCCTATCGCAGTGCGCTACAGCCAGGAAATACGTATGTATGCCTTCCTAGCGACGTTAATGCTTAGCGCAACGATCGCCTTGGTTTACTGGCTTGAGAATTCTCGTAGTAGACGGCCGTTGATTTTGTATTGCCTGCTGATGGTCGGCGGACTCTACACACACTACTTCACCGTCGTGTGTGCCTTCGCGCACTGGCTTTACTTGGCGTTGTTGCTGCGTACCCAACGGGAAGAGCGGCGCTATTTGATGAGACCGGCTTGGTGGGTAGCCAATATAGTCATCTCGATAATGTTCATTCCTTGGCTGCCAAGTTTTATAAAACAGCTCCGTTATTCTAATTTTAACTGGATACCACCGCTGAAAACGGAGGACGTCGTCGGAGTATTTTGGAGGTTTTTAAGTTATAGCGATGGAACGGAGTATTCTAGTGTGTTTTTTTATGGGTTGCCGGTCATATTGTTCATGATATCAGTGGCTATCGTGGTCAAGGGGGAAGGACAGCGAGATAAGCTTTTATTGCTGGTGACGTTTGCCTGGGTTCCGATAGCGCTGGTTGCCGTTGTCTCCTTGTTCAAGCCGCTATTAATCGATCGTTATTTGCTGTTTGCTGCTATGGCCTATCCAATGACTGTTGCGGTACTGCTTGATATGCTTCTGGTACGATGTAAAGTTGCGTTCGTGATATTGCTGGGAATGATGTTTTTTCTCGAAGGGCGTGGGCTGAGTGTCGTGTATGCCAAAGAGCCTAGCAACTTGTATGAGTTCAACCAATTTAATGTCTTGGCGAATACTGTAAATTCTTCCTATCAGCCAGGTGATGGTGTGCTGGTATTGGATTTTTTTATATATTTGCCGATGGTTTACTACTTCAAAAGCGACACATTGCCAATGTATTACGCGCCGAGGAACAGTGATGGTACATCGGGCCGTCCTGATGGCTATCAAACGTCGACGCTCAGTAGTGAAAAAGCGGACCAGATTTACGTGGAGAAACTGGGGGCGCTCACAACGGCTTCCGGTAGAGTCTGGTTGATTGACAATGTTCGGGGAGGGAGCTTGACTCATAAACTCCCTGATAACTGGCGACTGTTGCAAACTTTCACGGTAGGCGAGGCCAAGGCCGAACTCATTAACATCCGCCCAGCGGACGCGCCGCTGCAAACGCCTCTGGAGCCCCGAACTATCAGCACTCCTTAGCGTGGACCTTCAGGCTGCAGCGATTTCATGCGCCTCAAAACTATCCGCCCGCGCCATCTGCCACATCCGCGAATAGAACTCGCCATTCACCTCGCCGGTGAGTAGCTCGCCCGGTTTGAGGAACACATGCAGTTGCGAGAACAGCTTGATCTCGGTCGCCGACATGCGTCGCACCAAGTGCTTGGCCGACAACTGCGAAGGATGCTCCAGCCCGGCGGCGGCGAGCATTTCCGCCAGGGCGTGGAGGGTATTGCGGTGGAAGTTGAACACGCGCTGGGCCTTGTCCGGTACCACCAGCGCACGTTGGCGCAGCGGGTCCTGAGTGGCGACGCCAGTCGGGCATTTATTGGTGTGACAGCTCTGCGACTGAATGCAGCCGATGGCGAACATAAAGCCGCGCGCCGAGTTGGCCCAGTCGGCGCCGATGGCCAGCACGCTGGCGATGTCGAAGGCACTGACGATCTTTCCGCTGGCGCCGAGCTTGATCTTGTCGCGCAGGTTCAGGCCCACCAGGGTGTTGTGCACGAACAGCAGGCCCTCGCGCAGCGGCACGCCGATGTGGTCGGTGAATTCCACCGGTGCCGCGCCGGTGCCGCCTTCCTTGCCGTCGACCACGATAAAGTCCGGAAGGATGCCAGTTTCAAGCATGGCTTTGGCAATGCCCATGAACTCCCAGGGGTGGCCCAGGCAGAACTTGAACCCCACCGGTTTACCGCCGGACAACTCGCGAAGCCGGGCGATGAACTGCATCAGTTCGATCGGTGTGGAAAATGCGCTGTGGCGTGACGGCGAGATGCAGTCCTCACCCATCATGATGCCGCGGGTGTCGGCGATTTCCCGGGTGACTTTATGTTTGGGCAGGATCCCGCCATGGCCGGGTTTGGCGCCCTGGCTCATCTTGATTTCGATCATGCGCACTTGCGGGTCTTGCGCTTGGGTGGCAAAGCGTTCCGGGTCAAAGCGGCCGTCACTGGTGCGGCAGCCGAAGTACCCGCTACCCAGTTCCCAAGTGAGGTCGCCGCCGTTTTCGCGGTGGTAGGGGCTGATGCTGCCTTCGCCGGTGTCATGGGCGAAGTTGCCGAGTTTGGCGCCCTGGTTCAGCGCGCGAATGGCGTTGGCGCTCAGTGAGCCGAAACTCATCGCCGAAATATTGAACACCGACGCCGAGTACGGCTGTGTGCACTGCGGGCCGCCAACGATTACGCGAAACGCGCTGGGGTCGCTCAACGGCGCGGGTCGCATGGAGTGGCCGATGAATTCAAAGCCCGACTGATAGACGTCGATCAAGGTACCGAAGGGCTTGTCGGCGGTTTGGTTCTTGGCGCGCGAATACACCAGCGAACGTTGGGCCCGGGAGAAGGGCAGGGCATCGCTGTCGGATTCGAGCAGGTACTGGCGGATTTCCGGGCGGATGGCTTCCACCAGATAACGGATATTGCCCAGGATCGGGTAGTTGCGGCGCACGGCGTGGGGGCTTTGCAGCAGGTCGAATATGCCGATCAAACTGAGCAGGCCGGTGACTATCGTGATGGGCCACAGCCATTCATGTTCGATAAAGGGCAGGCTGGCAAGGGTGAACAGGATGCATACGGCAAAGAACGCGTAACGGCTTAGTAACGACAGGCTCATACGGTTTTCCTAGGTTCGGACTCTTGAGGTCGATCCGCCATTCTGCGCCTGTACTGAAACAGGGGACAAGGATCGGAGGCTCTGGGGCGGCATTTGCCAGGCGCGGGCCATGGAACCGTTCGGCGAAAGGCGGCCACTATCGTGCAGGACGCCCTTTCTCTCATGCTCTTGGAGTCATCGCTCATGTCGAACATATCTGCCGCTTTCGGCCCTTCCATCATTCATCAAGGCGCGTCCGCCGCGATCGACCCTGAGCAGCGAATGCAATCCGCTCAGCACCACCACACTTCCCACGCGTACCGCGACGGCACCCCACCGGGAAAATTCCAGCGGTTTGCCGCTGACGCGGCCAAGAGCCTGTGGTTTATCCCAGGCATGAGCAACGTGTTGCAGGGAATTGCAAAGGCTAAGCCAGGCCTTGATGGCACCATCAGCGGGGCGCTGGACGGGTTTCGTAAAACCCGCGAAGACGGTTTTGACAAGGCGCTTCTCGGTGCGGTTACCGGCGATTACCATGCGATAGCCAACGGTTACCTCAATGCGGTGGTAAGGAACGACGCCACGCCTGAGTCCGTCAAAAAAGGTCTGCGCGAAGGTTCAGGCTTGTTAGACCTGGCCGCGACGCTGCGCCAGCAAAAAATAGCGCTGCAGGCTTGATGGGTCACTGGCTGTACCCGGCGGCGTGCCCTACGCCGCCGTCTGCCGAATCGGCAGCACCACCCGAAACGTCGTGCCCTTGCCCAGCTCGCTGCTGACCGAGATATGCCCCCGGTGTTTCTTGACGATGCCGTAGGACAATGACAGCCCCAACCCGGTGCCTTCGCCCACCGGCTTGGTGGTGAAGAACGGGTCGAAAATCTTCTGCACGGTGTCGGGCGCGATGCCGCAGCCGTTGTCCGCCACTTCCAACCAGATGGTGTCGCCGTCCACGCCGTTGCTGATGGTGATGGTGCCGCGCTCCGGCCCCATGGCCTGGGCGGCGTTGATCACCAGGTTCATCACCACCTGGTTGAGCTGCGAGGCCAGGCATTCGATGTCCGGCAGGGGCGTGTAGTGCTTGATCACATCGGCCTTGTACTTGAGTTCGCTGGCGACGATGTTCAGCGTCGAATCAATGCCCTGTTGCAGGTTGGCGAACTGCCAGGTCTGGTCGTTATCCACCCGCGAGAAGTTCTTCAGGTCCTTGACGATCTGTACCACGCGGCCAATGCCGTCCTTGGACTCGCGGATCAGCACCGGAATGTCTTCCTTGAGAAACTCCAGTTCCAGTTCTGTGCGCAACGCCTTGAGCCGCTCGCGCTGGTCCTGCGCCGGGATCAGCGCTTCGCTGTGTTGATAAGCCTCCAGCATCTGTTGCAGCTGGTTGAAGTAGCTGTCGAGGGTACTGAGGTTGGATGAGATGAAGCCCACCGGGTTGTTGATCTCATGGGCGACGCCGGCCGCGAGTTGCCCCAGTGAGGCCAGCTTCTCCGACTGCACCAACTGGCTTTCCAGGTGCTTGCGTTCGTTGATTTCCAACTGCAACGCCTGGGTGCGTTGTTCCACCAGCTGTTCCAGATGCTGGGTTTGCAGGGACGCGCGCCGGGCCATGTCCCATTTATTGGCCAGGGTGTTGGCCATTTGCTGGACTTCGATGTTGTCGAACGGCTTTTTCAGGATCAGCAAGCGGTCATAGGCGTTCAGGCGCGACAGCAGGTCATCCCAGGAATAATCCGAGTACGCGGTGCATACCACCACTTGCAGGTCGGGTGCGACCTTCCACAGTTGCTCGATGGTCTTCGCGCCGTCCCAGCCTTGGGGCATGCGCATATCCACGAAGGCCAGCGCGTAAGGGCGTTGCTCGGCCATGGCGGTGCTCAGCAAGGCCAGGCCTTCTTCGCCGCCATAGGCGCAGTGCAGCTCGAACGCCTGGGCCTGCGGCTGGGCGGTATCGCCAAACAGTGCCGACTCCATCTCGTCCAGCGCCTCGTTGGATGGCGCGCTCGGCATCAGGATCTTGCGAAAATCCTCATGAATGGACGGGGTGTCATCGATCAGCAGGATGCGCCGGTTGGGAGGCTGGTTCATGCGGTACTTCCGACAAGGGTCAGGGGAATCGTCAAGGTAAACACCGCGCCAAGGCCCGGTCCGTCGCTGTGAGCCGTGAGTTGGCCGTGCATTTCCACGGCGGCCAGGGCGCAGCTGTGCAGGCCGAAGCCGTGGCCTTCCTTGCGGGTGGTAAAGCCGTGGGTGAAGATCCGCGTCATGTTCTCGACCGGTATGCCTTCGCCGTCGTCCTTCACACTGATTTTAAGGGTCTGGTCATCTACCTGTTCGACCCTCAGGGTGATTTGCCGTGGCCGCTCGGAAAGACCGGTCATGGCGTACTTGGCGTTGCTGATCAGGTTGACCATGATCAGCAGCAACCGGTGTTTGTCCCCCAGAATCTGCGGCACCGGCGCGTATTCCTTGACCACCGTGACGTGGTGACGAGTCAACGCGCCGGCGTTCATGCGCAAGGCATCGTCCATCAGGGCAGCGATATCCACAGGCTCCAGCAGCTTGGAAGCGCCGGCATAGGATTGCTGGGTCGAGACGATGTCCTTGATGTGGTCGACGCTTTTGCTCAGTTGCGCCAGCTCATCGCTCATGCCTTGCTGCTCGATGGCAATCGCGTCCACCAGTTGGTTCAGGTAGCCCGGCAGCAATTTGCCTTTTTCATCCTCGGTGAGAAAGCTGCCCAGGTCGCCCTGGTGCGCGTTGATCAGTTGCATGGCCTTGCCCAGGCCCTGGGCCTTGCTGCTGCGCAGTTTGCGGCTGACCAGGTCGGCGGAAATGTTCACGCTGTTGAGCACGTTGCCGACGTTGTGCAGCACGTTGGTGGCGATCTCGGCCATGCCGGCCTGGCGGGCGCTGTCGAGCAGTTCGCTCTGGGCGTCCCTGAGCTGTTGCGTGCGCCGTTCCACCCGTTGTTCCAGGGTTTCGTTGGCCGACTGCAAGGCGCGGTTGACGCGGTTGATCTCGGCGAAACTGCGCAGCAGGCGCACGGCCAGGTAGAGCAGCAGCACCACCAGCAACGTCGAGAACACCAGCAGGTAGCGGTGGTATTGATGTTCGATGAGGTCGGCGGCCTGCTGGTCCTGATCGAGGTGGGTGGTCAGCGCGTCGAGGCACTCGGCCACGGGTACGGCGGCAATCCGTTCGAGCAGGCTGTTGACCACGGGCTGTTCGCGCAGGATCAGCGAAATATGATTGCTGAGGATATCCACCGGTACCTGGAACTCGACGGGCAGGCTCTGTTTGTTGATCGCCAGTTTGCCCAGGCCCACCAGGATATCGGCGGCGCGCTCGTCGCTGGTGACCTGGGCGAACTCCAGGCTGCTGAGCAGCAGGTCGTAGGTGTCGGTGGCCACGCTCTGCAGTTGCAGGCGGCCTTCGTCGTCAATGCTGTTGAAGAGGGCCTGGATGTCATCTTCGGCGGTCGGCAAAAACGCCAATGAATTACGCAATACCGCGTTGTGGGATTTGAACTGGTCCACCAGCCGGGCTTTTTCCTGGATGGCCGCCTGATAGGCCGCGTGGCTGGCTTGCCAACCCGGCAGGTCGGTAGCGCTGTGGTAGGCGTCGCGGCTCGCAAGTTCGGCGCCGATCCGGGTCATTTCCGTCAGGGGCATGACCAGCGGGTCGTAGTTGTGGGTCAGCGCGATCCGCGCCTTGAGCACTTCGCTGTCCCACTGGGCATTGAGCTGCTGGAGCTGGCGGATCAGGTCTCGCGACTGGGTATAAGTGGCCGTCTGGTCGCGGGAAGACTTGAGGTACAAAAACACCAGCGTGGAGGCCAGGAACAGAGTCATCAGGCCAAGCAACACCTGGCTGGCGCGGCGGCGATACAGGCGTGACAAGCGTCTCATAGGGGCTTGCCCGCCCAGTTACCGGTCAGGGTCTTGAGAAATTGAATAATCAGGTCCTTGTCGTCCTGGGTCGGGTTACGCCCCAGTTGGTACTTGAACATCACATCGACCGCTTCTTCCAGGGTCTTGGCCGAAGCGTCGTGAAAATACGGTGCGGTGACGGCGACATTGCGCAGGCTGGGCACCTTGAACACATAGCGGTCCTCTTCGTCCTTTGTCAGCAGGTAGCGCCCCAGGTCTGACTCCTGCGGGTTGCCGCGTGCCTGGAAGTAGTCGCCCATCACCCCGAATTTCTGGAACATATTGCCGCCGATGTTCACGCCTTGGTGGCAGGCGATGCAGCCGTACTCCTTGAAGCGCTGGTAGCCGTACTTTTCCTGGGTGGTCAGTATCGCGGTGTTGCCCTGCAGATACTGATCGAACCGCGAGTCGGGCGTAAGCAGCGTGCGCTCGTAGGTAGCCAGTGCGTTTTGCACGTTGGCGGCGCTGAGGCCATCGGGGTAAGACTGGGCGAAGGCGCGTTGGTAGACGGGCACGGCCGCCAGGTTCTGCACCACGGTGTTCCAGTCACTGCCCATTTCCACGGGGCTGGTGACCACCTGATCAACCTGTGCTTCCAGCGTGTCTACCCGACCATTCCAGAACTGCTTGAAGTTCAGGCTGGCGTTGAACACCGAAGGCGTGTTGAGCACCACAGGTTTACCGTCAAAGCCGATCGAAAACGGCTTGTTGTCGGCACCGCCGGATTCCAGGCGGTGGCAACTGGCGCAGGACAGCGTGTTATTCGCCGACAAGCGCGGCTCGTTGAACAACTGGCGGCCCAGTTCAACCTTGGCCGGGTCCAGCGCCGGTATTGCCGGCATGGGCTTGAGCGCCTCGTTCAGCGGTGCGGCTGCCAGCGGTGCGCCGCTGCCCAGGCACAACGCGAGAATGAAGCCGGTACGGGCAGTTGAAACATGGCTCAAGCGAGCACTCCTTGCGGCCTGGGGCTATTGATCGGGCATCAGTGTCGCGCTACCCACCTGCAGCAACTGGACGAAATCCTGCGGCGCCAACGCTTTGCTGAAGAGAAAACCCTGGCCCTCCTCACAGCGCTGGGCTTTGAGGAAATTCAGTTGGTCGAGGGTTTCCACGCCTTCGGCAATTATTTCCAGTTTCAGGCTTTTACCCATGCCGATGATAGCGCTGATCAGTTGTTCGTCCTGACTATTAATACTCAGGCCGTGCACGAAGGATTGGTCGATCTTCAGCACATCGATGGGAAAGCGCCGCAGGTAGCTGAGGCTGGAGTAACCGGTGCCGAAATCATCCAGGGCCAGGCGCACCCCCAGCGCCTTGATCCTTTGCAGGATCGCCACGGTTTCGTCGACGTTCTGCATCAGCACGCTTTCGGTAATTTCCAGCTCCAGCAGGGCGGGCGGCAGGCCGGTTTGTTCGAGGATGGCGGCCAGGTTGTCGACGAAGTTGCGTTGGCGAAAGTCGATCGCCGAAATATTCACCGACATGCGCAGCGGCGCCAGGCCCATGTGCCGCCAGGCTTGGGCTTGTGCGCAGGCCTGGCGCAGTACCCACTGGGTCAGGCGCACGATCAGGCCGCTGTCTTCGGCGACCGGAATGAACTCGGCCGGCCTGACCCAGCCGGACCTTGGATGAAACCAGCGTGTCAGCGCCTCCGCGCCGACGATCCGCCCGGATTCCAGTTCCAGCTTGGGCTGGTAGTGCAGCACCAACTCATCGCGCTCCAGCGCCTGGCGTAGCGCGCTCTCCAGGTTTTGCTGGTGTCGGGCGCGCAGGTTCATGTCTTCGGTATAAAAACTGAAGTCGTTCGGGCCGCGCTCCTTGCTGGTGTGCATGGCGGTTTCAGCTTGCTTGATCAACCCCACCGCGTTGGCGCTGTCGTTGGGGTAAACGCTGATCCCAAGGCTGGCGGTCACGCTCAGGTCCTGCCCGGCGACGTGCCGCGTCGCGCTGATGGCATTCAGCACTTTTTGCGCAATGTGCTGGGTTTGCTGGGGGTGCTGGATATCGTTGAGCAGGATCACGAACTCATCGGCGCCGTAGCGAAACACCGAATCAGAGGCCCGTACCGTTGCCACCAGGTTCTGGCTGACCTGCTCGAGCACTTCATCGCCTACCGGGTAGCCCAGGGCATTGTTGATGCGCTTGAAGCGGTCGAGCCCGATAAACATCACCGCCAGTTGCGTGTCGTGTCGCCGGCCCAGGGCGATGGCCTGGGTCAGCCGGTCGCCCAGCAGCGTACTGTTGGGCAGCCCGGTGAGGGCGTCGTATTGCAACAGGTGCGAGACCTTGAGCAGTTCCTGCACGCGTTCTTCGATGGTGCGCTCCAGGCTGATCACTTTGAGCGCCGCGTCCTGGGCCAGTTGCCATTTCCACGTC
This sequence comes from Pseudomonas sp. R2-7-07, assembly GCF_003852355.1. Classification (NCBI taxonomy): domain Bacteria; kingdom Pseudomonadati; phylum Pseudomonadota; class Gammaproteobacteria; order Pseudomonadales; family Pseudomonadaceae; genus Pseudomonas; species Pseudomonas sp. R2-7-07. The sequence continues at coordinate 1,361,246 of NZ_CP027759.1, forward strand.
AGGGCGCTGGCCATCTGGCGGATTTCCAGGTGATCGAATGGCTTTTTCAGAATCAGCAACTGGTCGTTGTACTTCAAGCGCGCTTCGATCGCCTCGAAGGAATAGTCGGAATAGGCCGTGCACAGGGCAATTTGCAGGTTGGGGTCGACGTCCCACAGTTGTTCGATGGTTTGCAGCCCGTCCCAACCGGGGGGCATGCGCATGTCGATAAACACCAGCGCATAGGGCGCCTGGGCCTGCAGTGCCTTGTTCACCAGCGCCAGCGCTTCCTGGCCCTGGTAGGCAGAATCCAGCTCGAATGCCTGGCGTACCGGCGCGGCGGTGCCGAAAAGGGCCGACTCCAAGGTGTCCAGCGAGGGCTCGCCGTGCTCATCGGCGCAGAGGATCTTGCGAAAATCCTGGTGGATCGAAGCCGCGTCATCGACGATCAGGATGCGACGGTTGGCCCGCCCTGATTCCGGGGTCATGGTGCCCTGCGCCTGTGCAGAAGACTCGACGGCATAACGATTCCTTCCCTGGTTTTACAATCAAAGGGGTGTGAACATGCAGTGACAGCATAGCTGAGCTCCCTTGATATCGACGGCCAGTTGGCGTCAAATCAACAGCATTTTCGCGCTGCTGGCCTGGATCGGCATGGCGCACCGGTTCAATCGAGCTTCACATCGTTTAATTTGAAGGCAGAGTCGCCATGGATGAACAACTCGCTACGAAGTCCGCTGTGCTGCTGGTCGACGATGAAGAGTCGATCCTCAACAGCCTGCGCCGCCTGTTGCGCAGCCAGCCTTACGAGGTGGTGTTGGCCACCAGCGGTGCCCAGGCGCTGGAGATCATGGCAACCCGGCCCATCGACCTGGTGATGAGCGATGCGCGCATGCCCGGTATGGACGGGGCCACGCTGTTGGCGCAAGTCCACCGCCTGTACCCGGCCACCGGCCGCATCCTGCTCACCGGTTACGCCGACCTGACCACCATCGTCAAGGCGATCAACGACGGGCAGATTCACCGCTACATCAGCAAACCCTGGAACGACGAAGAGTTGCAGTTGGTCTTGCAGCAGACCCTCGAACATCAGCGGCTTGAACGCCTCACACGGGAGCAGAACGACCAGCTCAAAACGCTGAACGCCACGCTGGAAAAGCGTGTGACGGCGCGTACCGCCGAACTGCAACAGACCGCCGACATGCTCGACCTGGCCTACGACGAGCTCAAGCGCAGCTACGTGACCGGTACCGAAGTGTTTTCGTTGCTGGCCAACCTGCGGTTGCCCAAGGACAAGCAGACCAACCGCGCGTTGATCGAGCTGATCCGCGTGTACTGCGCCGCCCAGGTCATGGATGAAGCCAGCACCCGCGACCTGACCATGGCTGCGGCGCTGTACAACATCGGCAAACTGAGCTGGACCGACAGCATGATGGTTGCGCCGTCCGACAAGCTGTACAGCACCGACCGCGCGCTGTATCGCGAATACCCGACCCAGAGCGAGTCGCTGTTGATGACCCTGGAGCCGATGAAGGATGCGGCGCGGATCATTCGTCATCACCAGGAGCGTTGGGACGGCTCGGGGTTTCCCGACCACCTCAAGGGCGAGGCGATCCCGGCGGGTTCGCGGCTGCTGAAATTGGCCGTGGACTTCATCGAGCTGCAAAAAGGCCTGATCCTGGAGCGGCACCTGAACAGCGATGAAGCGTTGCTGTATATCCGCAAGTACGCCGGGCGCCTTTACGACCCGGAGTTGGTCGAGGATTTTGTGCAGGCCTGCGCCACCTTCCTCAGCGACGTGACCCTGGGCGACCCCACGGTCAAAGTCCTCACCACCCGCGAACTTGAAGACGGCATGGTCCTGGCGCGCAACCTCAACGCCGACAACGGCATGCTTCTGCTCAACGCCGGCAAGGTGCTGAACCTGCCGCTGGTGGACAAGCTGATCGCGTTCGAGTCGATGGAGGGCGCAAAATACAGCGTATTTATCAAACAACCCGACGAGATAACGATTCCCACATGAGCCCTTCAATTATCCGCATCGCTGCCGCGGTCCTGATCGACAAACACGGCCAGACCTTGCTGGTGCGCAAACGCGGGACCCTGGCCTTCATGCAGCCCGGCGGCAAGATTGACGCTGGCGAACAACCGGTCGAGGCGCTGGCCCGCGAGCTGCGGGAAGAACTGAACCTGCATATCGATCCGGCACAAGCTGTGTACCTCGGCCAGTTCTCGGGGCCTGCGGCCAACGAGCCGGGCTTCACCGTGCAGGCCGACATGTTCCAGCTGCACATCGACGTGGCGGTGTCCCCGGCCGCTGAAATTGAAGAAATACGCTGGATCGACCCCATGGGCGACGGCGGCCTGCCATTGGCGCCGCTGAGCCGTGACCAGATCCTGCCGCTGTACCGCGCGTCGCTGCTCGGCGCATGACGATTCGCCCACTCAATGCCTGCGATGCCGAGACCTATCGGGCATTGATGCTCGAGGCCTATGAGGTTTATCCCCAGGCGTTCACCTCCAGCGTCGCCGAGCGCGCAGCGATGCCGTTGAGTTGGTGGCAAAAGCGCCTGGACGGTGCGTTGGATCGTTTGCTCGGCGCATATGCCGGCGACGCACTGGTCGGCATCATCGGCCTGGCGTTCGAGCCTCGGGAGAAAGCGCGGCACAAGGTGACGTTGTTCGGCATGTACGTGACTCCAGCCCATCAACGCAACGGCCTGGGCCGCCGGTTGGTGCAGGCGGCACTCGACCAGGCACGCGAGCACCCGCACCTCAAGGTAGTCCAACTGACCGTCACCGCCGGCAATGACGCCGCTTTTGCGTTGTACCGGCGCTGCGGCTTTATCCAGTACGGCCTGGAACCGTTGGCGGTGCGGGTGGGCCTGGACTACTTCGACAAGATCCACATGTGGCGTGAGCTGCGCGGCGAGGGTTAAGGGAGCATTACATTCCCCAGGCGACCGACCGGGTATCGTGATAATCAAAGATACCTCGGAGTACGAAGACATCTTTGCCATCCTCTTTTGCGGTGCGCTCAATGGCCACCCGCCATCGACCACGGCCCGCGCCTGCCTCTACCTGGGGTAAATCAGTATAGGTGTAGTTGCCGATTTTTTTGCGGCTCACACGACCTGCCTGAATGTCCTGAGTGATCTGCTCGAGTTTGTTTCTCGCACTCTCTGATAGCAGCGGGCTTTGCGCTTCTAACAACTCGTCCTGCTTCACGATGTTGACCGCGGGATCTCGGGCCGTTGGGGGAGCCGGGGAAGGTGTCGGTGCAGGGGATGGTTTTTCAATTTTTTTGGTGGGTACACGGGGGGCGTCAAACTCTAAAGACGCTGAAAACCGAGGGAGGTTATTTTCAAAATCCGTGACGGCGACACTGTCGATCATTCTTACGTCAGACTCACCACTCTTGTATGTACCGCGTGACATGGCGACATAGGGAATGCCGGATTTTTTAAAGTCCTCGGCGTAGGACACCACGCCAAGTTCCTTGAGCTTTTCCTTGAATTTTATTGTTCTGAACAGGGTTAAGGATTTTTGTACCTCAGGGTTCGATAAAAGCGATTCCAGCGCCTCTTCGCGCGTAATTTTATTATCGGTAGCTATTCGGGTAAGTGTTTGTTGGCGTCCTTTTTCGTTTAGAAACGCCTTGAGCGAATCCGATGACCAAGTTGAAAGTTTATAATTTTCATCAAATTTATCCAGGCTCTTCATCTGCTTGGGTGTGATCGCATAACCTACAAACTGTGCGTTTGTGTCGGGGTCCTGAATTCTAATGGAGGCTCGGATTTCTTTTGAAAAGTTATCGTTTTTGCCAATTAGTCTTTTTATTTTTTTAAATAATTTATCTTTGTCCAACGGGAGCAGGGGAGGGACCAGGTTCGAGGTTGATCTGTTTATGTGGACATAGATGTCCGTCTCCGAATGCAGCCTCAACAATGCGTCACGTAATTCATTTTTGGCGCGTGGGCTTAAATTCCGCTGCCCCGAGACCCTGCGACGAAAGGTGGCTTCGTCGATATTACCCATCTGCTGTCGTGCGTTCGCCAGCAGTGTTCGCTTCTGTGGCTCTGTCATTTCTTTAATGAGGGGTTCGAAATACCTTAACTGCTCATCTGTTGAGTAAATACCAAGCGCCGCGATCAGGTCGGCATCGACTTGCTGTTCAGGCGTGAGCCCACGCAGCATGCCCATCACCGTGCCGCCGCCCGCTGTCGTGCGTTCGAAACGTGGCTTCCAGCTTTTTGCGTCGCCCGGCACCACCATAAAGTTCGCGCTGTTTCCTGCCGGGTCTTTTACATAGCGCGCACCGTCTTCGACAAAGGACTGAAACAGGTGATAACGCCCGCCTTCATCCCTCATCGCGATCAGTTGATTATTGTGTTTGTCAAAAAAACACGGGGCGTTGCCCGATGTGCGCCACAGCGTGTAGTGGTTCGCCTGGGCAAATTCTTCCACATCAAAGAATGCGTCGATCGGTTGGGGCAACCGATACGCGGCAACATCGACCCAGGCCGGCTCCAACGGCCGGATCGAAGCCTTTGTGACCGCGATGTGTGCCCTGTGGTGGGTGCCGATTTTTCGGACCAGCCCCGGCATACGGCGGCCCAGTTGTCTGGTCAGGCCTAGCCCTTTCTCTATGCCCCTGCGCACAAACGTCTGTGCGGCCTTGCCGGGCACCAGGCCGATAAAAAGATCGGCCACTTCAATGCCGAACATAAAGGCGTTTACGGTGGACTCGCGGGAAATCTGCGCATTGCTGCGTGAACGGAAAGCGGCATGCGCGAGTTGAAACCCAAGCTGCACCAGATACAAATACGCGTGAAAATTGCCGGTTATCGTTGTTAAGGCATAGCGGTGCACGCCGCGTGTGTCGCTGAAGATCCGTGAGCGCTCGTGCGCATCGTTAGTGGCCATGCGCGCGCTGAAGTAGGCTCGCCATTGCGGTTTTGCCTTCAGCGCGTCCAGCTCTCTCAGGCCGTTGGCCAGTTCCCTGAACGGCGCTTCATCCGGGGCATCCGGTGTATACAGCACGCAGACGCCGCCAGGCGTGGTGCCTTTTCGCTGAATGATCAACACGCCGTTGATCACTTGCCCCCCTCGGCCTTCATCCAGTGCGCCGCCCATCACCAACAGGTTCACGTCGATCTCGGACGCGCTGACCCGGGGGCGTTCTGTGGAATCGGGGTACTCGACCACCGCCTTTATCCAGTCAAACCCGCTCCCGGGCGTCTTGAATATAAACAGCTTGTGAACATCGGGATTCAACCGGCTCTCCAGGGCGTCCTTGTGCATTTTCGCCGCGTTGGCGCGCTGCCAGGCGGTGGCGAAGCTGTTGCCTTCGCTGCCCTGCGAAAAGGTTGACCTGAGGTACTCGGCGTATTTTTCTCCAATGTCGGCTTCTTGGGCGAGCGCGCGTAAATCCGAATCGCCCAGCGTGCCCTTGGTGTTGCCGTCGGTATCGACAAGGGTGGCGGTGGCGCTGATGGTTCTGTGGAAGTCATGGGCGGACCATGGGTCGACATTGCGCTGGGCGTAACTGCCCAGTGTGCGCAGGTCCATGACGACCCGGCTCTTCCAGGTGCCACGGGTCAGTGTCTGGCCTTCCAGAAACCGTGGGATGTTTATTTTTTCATCGGCGGTGATGTAAACGACCGAGGTGTTCTCGTCGCGATACCCCATCAACTCGACCGGCAGGGAGGCGGATATACGCAGACGAACCAGGCTTTTATACGGGGCAATATCCACGTCGGCATAGGCCGGTTTCTGTTTTTTCAGGACCTTGTCTGTGTGTTCGAGTGAAAACGCTTCCAGTGTCTGAACCTTTTCAAGAAAAGGCATGAGCGCCGCATTGCTGTCACTCATCGCCTGTTCCAGTTGCCTGTAGCGGGCCTGGTCGTGCACGTCGGCAGTTTTCAGCCACTCGGGTTCGCGCACCTCTATCAGGCGCAGATTACGTGTGGCAAAGGCATCGGTGATGTCCAGATACTGGGTGGTGTCCGCCGCCAGATCGAGTTCGCCGGCCACCGGCAATGCCTCCTTGCGCAGGGCTTCGCGCACAGCAAAATATTGTCGAATTCGTACTGAGCGAACACAGTGCGCCACGATATCGGCCTCTATCGTTGGCGGGCTTGCGGCCAGCACGGGCAAACCGGGCAGCCCTGCGCGGGCCGTATTCGACAGGCTTGCGAGCAGGCGCTTGCCGGCCGGGCCGTCTTCGCGTATGCGCGCCGCCACGGCCTGATTCAAACGGTCCAGGTTTTCATATTCCTCAAACGCCTCGCCCGGGCTGTACAGCATCACGCTGCCCGTAGGCGGAGTCTTGCCCGTGGCGTTGAGGATGAATGCCGCGGCGACTCGCTGCCGTCCTCCAGCATCAGTCGGTATACCGCGGGCCTGTTGTCGGTGGCGAAGGCCTTTTCCCGCGCCGCCGCAGTGGGGTACTTGAGCACATTGTCGGCCAGTGTCCGCCCGGCCGCCGATAACGTGCCATCCACCGTGCGCAGCGCCAGTTGATGGGCCAGCACCTGGCGACGCAAGGCAATCAGTTGTTCCTCCGGGTCGGGTTGGTCGTCCTCGGCGGTGTCCCAGAACGCGTTCAGACTTTGGATGATGGCGATTTCCGTCGAGCCGGCCAGCTGCGCCGTTGTGCCGTTTGAAGACAGGCGCTTGTCGGCGTCCAGTGTGTTGGGCTCCCGGTAGAAGGCACCGCTCTGTTGGGTCAAATAGGTGCCGCCGTCTGGCGCGCGCAACCGGGTGAGCAACGACCCCAGCGGCTCGCTGAACAAGAGTTGCCGTTGCCCCTCCTGGTCCTCCCGGTAACGGCTGTAAAAGATCTGCTTGGGGTTGATGGGCCGGGGCGAATGGGGAAAGGCTTCAGTCAATTTATGCTGATACACCCTGCCCAGGCTTGGCTGTGCCTGTATCAGGTCGTTGGTTTGGACGTTGAGTTTGGCAAGCTCGCCGATGAGGTGCTCCTGCTGGTCCTCGGTCGAAGACGCCGGGGGTACCACAGGCCACGTCACGGGCTGAAAAGTGACGAGAGGCGTGTCTTTGGCCTGGATCGGTTGTGGATCGTCACCCTGTCGGGCTGGGGAAGAAGGCAATGAAGTGTGCATGCGCGAACCCTTACTAAAGGGCGCAGGTTGAGGGAGGGTGCCGTGCGCCCGGATGAATGTGAGGGTCGAGTGTAGGCGCGGCGCCAAGAGGCCCAGCGGTGCATGTGTCTCGGACAGCCGAGCACTATGCCGGGTTGGTCTCAGGTAACGCATAGGTATCCACGATGCGAAGCGAGCCGCTCTTGCTTGTGATCTTGCTTTTGATCCAGGCGCCCCGTTAAACCACGCTGGCCGGAATTCGACAGTGATTTGGGGGGTAAACCGGCAGGGATGCCGGTTTAGCCGCCCCGCGCCATGGATGGCGCGTGGCGGCGGCCCCCCAAATCACTGTCGGATTACGGGCACACCGAGCCTAAGCGAGGTGCCGAGTGGTGGGGCAAGAGCGTTTTGCTTACTTTTGCGCTTTTTGTACGGACCGGACACATGGTTGACACCTGTGCGGGGACATAGTGGACACATTATGCCCCGTAGTCAGGGTTATTCACGTCGAAGGTCCGTAGAAATTGATGACAGAAGTAGACGTCAAATAAGCCATCTCTCTCAGCGTTAGGACGTATTGCGATGTGTTGTCCACGCAGACCTTTGGCGATGCTGAAGTAGCGTTTCTGAAAGCGAAATCGACTGTCATAAACCTTAGCCAACACATCATCTGGGCCATATTCAAATTCCGACAGTTGCTGTGGATACGCCCAGGGACTGCTCCGATAGCGGTCCATAGGCACCTTGTAGCCCAGCGCCTGATGAGGGCGCTGCAGGTTATAAACCTCACGCCATTGATCAAAAGCCGATTGAGCCTCCATCAGTGTGGAAAAATAACGTCCATCAAGCACTTCTGCTTTGAGCGAGCGGTGGAAACGTTCGATCTTCCCATTGGTTTGAGGATGGCGAGGACGGCTGAAGCTGATCCGAATTCCCAGGCGAATCAGCCAGATACTCAGTTCTGAAACTTCACCCGGATTGCGTGGCGAGCCCCAGGGAGCGCCGTTATCAACGTTGATCCGAACTGGCAAGCCATAGCGCTGGAAAACCTCGATCATCTTCTCCTTCACCGTGGCTCCCCGTTCGTTATCACAGGCATCAATGGCTAGGCTGAACCGGGAGTGGTCATCCAACAGAGTCAGGGGGTGGCATCGACCTTGTTGCAGTGCGAAATGTCCTTTGAAATCCATCTGCCACAGATCATTAGGCGCGTCGTGCTCAAATCGCAACGTCGCCGTATGTTCCTTCTGAGGCGGTTGAATCAGACCATGGCGGTGCAAGACATTGGTGACGGTGCTGGGAGCAATGCGCTTTTCCAACAGGCTACTAATGGTGCGTCCACCCCATGCTGGATGGGCCTGTCTAAGTGCGATGATTTGGGCTTCCAAAGCCGTCTGAGTCAGTTTAGGGCTGGTCGCTGGCCTGCGGGATTTCTCTTGCAGACCAGGCTGACCCAGCGCCTCGTAGCGTTTGAGCCACTTGTACGCTGTTTGTGGGCTGATACCGAATCGTCGACACAACTCACGTTTGTTGCTGCCGGGTTGCCGTGCTAAGGCAACGAACTCTTCTTTCAGGCTCATGGCGTCTCTCGTAGTCCAAGGCATGATGGCTTTCCGACGAAGTTGGCTCGCCGCAAAGTGTCCACCATGTCCCCGCACACCCGTCAACCATGTGTCCGGTCCGTACACGCTTTTCAAAAGTGAGCCGCCGTAAGGGCGGAACCCATAGCAGCCGTTACCGCAGCAACGGATATGTACTCGTACTGATCCAGCATCTCGGTCGGCTGTCAGGCCGCAATCGGGGGCAAGCCCCCTCCCACATTTGGAACGCGGCATCAGTTAGAGAGGCTTCGGCTTCCGAGCCGCCACAGGTTCAGGGTCGTGCCAAGTTGGCAGGTAACGGGAAGCCTATCGCGGGCCTCAGCGCACCGCACTCACGCCATCGAGCGTCGAAAATGACGTGTCCTTGGCCGTCAGCAAGAAGTCACGCATGTACGGCGCATCGAGCATGTCCGCGCGAATCCCCGCATACAGCGTGGCGAACAAACCTTTCTCGCCCAGCCGCTTGGCCTTCACATAACCGCGTGAGCTGTACTCGTGCAGCGCCCAATGGGGCATGCCGCACACGCCACGGCCGCTGGCCACCAGTTGCATCATCATCACCGTGAGTTCCGAGGTGCGCACCTGGGCCGGTTCCACGTCGGCCGGCTCCAGGAAGCGGGTGAAGATGTCCAGGCGATCACGCTCCACCGGGTAGGTGATCAGGGTTTGCGTCAGCAGGTCTTGCGGCACGATGTAGGATTTATTCGCCAGCGGGTGCTGGTTGGCCACGGCGAGCATGGCTTCGTAGGTGAACAGCGGCACATAGGTGATGCCCGGCAGCTCCAGCGGGTCGGACGTCACCACCAGGTCGAGGTCGCCACGGGCCAGGGCCGGCAGCGGCGCGAAGGCAAAGCCCGAGGCCAGGTCGAGCTCTACTTCGGGCCAGGCATCGCGGAACTGGTCGATGGTCGGCATCAGCCACTGGAAGCAGCTGTGGCATTCGATGGCCATGTGCAGGCGCCCGGCGGTGCCGCCGGCCAGGCGTGCGATGTCGCGCTCGGCGCCGCGCAGCAAGGGCAGGGTGGCGTCCGCCAATTGCAGCAGGCGCAGGCCGGCGCTGGTGAAACGCACCGGTTTGGTCTTGCGCACGAACAGCGGCATGCCCAGGCGCTCTTCGAGTTCCTTGAATTGGTGAGACAGCGCGGACTGGGTCAGGTGCAGGCGCTCGGCCGCCTCCACCAGGCTGTCGGCTTCGCGCAGGGCGTGCAGGGTCTTGAGGTGACGGATCTCGAGCACGGGCTCTCCATGAAGACAATTTGTGATGAAGTGGGATGGCGTGAGTTTGTCTCATGTTGCCGCGCATGTCGACCAGGACCGCCTGGCACTCTTCATCAAACTGTCATCGAACTGTGGCAGCGCGCTTGAACAAACTTCATCAGACTCGCGCTCTACTGGGGTTCTGCGTTTCGGTGTTTTTCATGCGCGTGTTGCTTTTACTGGCCGCTCTGTTGTTCGGCCTGCCGTCTTTTGCGGCTTCTCGATGTGACGTCAATGTCCCGACCCAAACGGTCGACCTGGCTCAGGTAAGCATCGCCTACCAGAGTATCGGGCGTGCGTCCGACCCTGCCTTGCTGTTGGTGATGGGCCTGGGCGGGCAGTTGATCCACTGGCCTGACGAAGTGGTTGTCGCCCTGTGCCAGCAAGGTTTTCGGGTAATCCGCTACGACAACCGCGATGTTGGCCTGTCCACCTGGCGCCAGGCACCGGCCAGCGCCAACCTGACTTTCGAGGTGCTGCGCTACAAGCTCGGCCTGCCGGTGGCGGCGCCCTACACGCTGACCGACATGGCCGACGATGCCTTGGGTTTGATGGATGCATTGCAGGTCCGGCAATTTCATGTGCTGGGGGCGAGCATGGGCGGCATGATCGCCCAGCACCTGGCGGCGATGGCGCCGCAGCGGGTGGAAAGCCTGACCCTGATCATGACCAGCTCCGGCGCCGAAGGCCTGCCGGCCCCGAACGCGGCGTTGGTGCAGTTGCTGTCGCGGCGCAGCGCGCCTAATCGTGAGGTGGCGTTGGAACAGCAGGCGGATTTGCTTGCGGCACTGGGCAGCCCGAATGTGCAGGATGATCGCCAGGCATTGCTGCATCAGGCGGCGCTGTCCTATGACCGTGCGTTCAACCCCGAAGGCGTGAAGCGCCAGATCATGGCGATCCTCGCCGAGCCGAGCCGCGTGCCGTTGCTCAACCAGCTGCGGGTGCCGACCCTGGTAGTCCACGGCACCGCCGACCCGTTGCTGCCGGTGATGCACGGCGTTCATCTGGCCGCGCATATCCAGGGCAGCCAGTTGAAATTGATTCCAGGCCTGGCCCACCGTTTCCAGGAGGCGTTCAAGGCGCCGTTGCTGGCGGCGGTGCTGCCTTACCTGCAAGCCCATCGCGAAGATACCGCGCACTGGGCACAGATCGACCTGGGCGAGCCTTCGAAGCTGCTGTGAAGGTAGTGTATCGTGTCGCTTTTGCGGCGCATTAATGCCAGCGAGGTGGCCTGCCCATGAGTACTCCCCTGAAAATCGATTTCATCAGCGACGTGTCTTGCCCCTGGTGCATCATCGGCCTGCGCGGCTTGACCGAAGCCCTTGATGAGCTTGGCGCCGAGGTGCAGGCCGAGATTCATTTCCAGCCGTTCGAATTGAACCCGAACATGCCCGCCGACGGGCAAAACATCGTTGAGCACATCGCCGAAAAATACGGCTCCAGCGCCGAAGAGTCTCAGGCCAACCGCGAGCGCATTCGCGACATGGGCGCCGCGTTGGGCTTTGCCTTTCGCACCGATGGCCAGAGCCGTATCTACAACACCTTCGATGCGCACCGCCTGTTGCATTGGGCCGGGTTGGAAGGCTTGCAATACAACCTCAAAGAGGCGCTGTTCAAGGCCTATTTCACCGACGGCCAGGACCCTTCCGACCACGCGACCCTGGCGATCATCGCCGAAAGCGTCGGCCTGGACCTCAAGCGCGCCGCCGAGATTCTCGCCAGCGACGAATACGCAGCAGAGGTGCGTGAGCAGGAGAAGCTGTGGATCACCCGTGGCGTGACGTCGGTGCCGACCATCGTGTTCAACGACCAGTACGCTGTGAGCGGTGGGCAGCCGGCAGAAGCCTTTGTTGGGGCGATTCGCCAGATCATCGAAGACGCCAAACAGTAAACCCAATGTGGGAGGGGGCTTGCTCCCGATGGCGGTGGATCAGTCACCAATAGTTGGCTGACACACTGCTATCGGGGGCAAGCCCCCTCCCACATTTTGATCTGCGCTGGTCCGAATATCTCCCTGGCCCATCCCTTGCATTGACCCCCTGAAGCCCACCCGGCCTGCGGTTGGGCGCTGCCATTAGGGATGAAGCACTGCCTTGAATATTCTTGACCTCGACCACAGCCTCACCGCTCAGGCGCCGATTGCCCAGCGGTTGGCCAGCGGCCGGGCCACGCGCCTGGATCTGCTGGACCTGGGCCCGAAACTGCGCCTCTGGTCCACCGAAAAAACCTGGAAACGTTTCGTCGAGCGCCTGGCCCAGCGGCCACGGCCCAGGGATGCGCGCCCGGAAATCCTGTTCGTCGGCTCCGGCGACTATCACCACCTCACGCCGGCGTTTCTCGCCGACCTGAAAGAACCCATCAGCCTGATCCACTTTGACAACCACCCCGACTGGGTGCGCTTTGCGCCCAAGCGCCACTGTGGTTCGTGGGTCAACCGCGCGCTCAAGATGCCGGCGATCAAACGCATCGTCACCCTGGGCCCCTGCAGTGACGACCTGCATAACCCGCAGCTGCGCGGCGGTAACCTCGGGGCCCTCAAGCGCGGGCAGTTGCAGCTGTTCCCCTGGCAGCACCCGCCCTCGAAAGTCTGGGGCCGGGTCGGCGATGGCGCCGGACACCGACAGCAGGAAAATCACCTGCACTGGCGCAACCTGGCGGAGCTGGACTGGGCCACGTTCCTGGACGAGATGATCGCCAGCCTGCCCACCGACGCGGTCTGGATCACCCTCGACAAAGACGTGCTCGCCAGTGAAGACGCGGCCACCAATTGGGACCAGGGCGGCATGCGCCTGAGCCACTTGCTCCAGGCCCTGCGGGCGTTGGCGGCGCATAAACGCATCATTGGCATCGACGTGTGCGGCGAGTTCGCGGCGCCTGCCTTCAGCAACGCGTTCAAGCGCTGGGAAGCCAAGTCCGACCAGCCCCCGCCCGAGCGTTGGAGCGCGCAGGATTTGCAGCGCAATGCCGCGACCAATGCGGCGCTGATCGATCTGTTCGAGGAGTTGTTCCCGTGAGCCTGACCGTGGTGATGTTGCTGGCGCTTTCCATCGTGCTCGATGTGATCGGCCAGTTGTGTTTCAAGCTGGGCGTGGACCGTTTGCCGCAACTCGATGGCGGTTTCCGTCTGCGCGCGTTCTGGGGCCAGGTGTTCAATGCGCCGCTGCTCTGGGCCGGCATCGGGGCCTATGTCATCGAGTTTTTCGTCTGGCTCGAAGCCTTGTCCCGTGCGCCGTTGAGCCTGCTGTTTCCGCTGGCAGCGTTGGCCTATTGCCTGGTGGTGCTGGCGGGCCGTTGGGTGCTCAAGGAGACCGTCAGCCGACGCCGTTGGCTGGGCACGCTGGTGATTACCTTCGGCGTGATGTTGGTGGCGATTGCGGGGGGCCAGGCATGAGTACGCAAACCGTCGACACGGGCTGGTTGCATGGGCGGCTTGGCACGCTGGTGCTGTGGGCGCTGTTGATCGCCACTGAAAGTGCCGGGCAGTTGTTTACCAAGGTGGCCGGTGATCAATTGGGGCAGATGGATTTCACCTGGCAATGGCTGGCGGATGTAGCGCGCAACCCTGGGATTCTGGCGGCGATTGCCAGTTATATCAGCGCGTTTTTCGTATGGATGCTGATCCTGCGGCGCAGCAGTCTGTCGTTGGCCTTTCCGTTGAGTTCGCTGGTATTTGTGGCGGTACTGCTGGGGTCTTGGCTGGGGTTGGGGGAGCACATCAGTCCGCTGCACTGGGTGGGAGTTGCGGTGATTATTGGAGGCATCGCCCTATTGGCCGAAGGCGAAGAAAACTGAAACACGATCCCATGTGGGAGGGGCGGTGCGACGATTCGACTTGCCCCGATGAGGGAGTGTCAGCAAGTGCATCTGCGACTGACCCACCGCTATCGGGAGCAAGCCCCCTCCCACATTTTGACCGAGGTGAATCAATCGAATGTGTAGCTGATCGCCGTCTGCACCTGGCCCTGATTCACCTCGCCGGCTTGCCTGACGATGCTGCTGTTGGCCGCCGAGCCGACCAGGTGCACCCAACTCGCACTGGTCAGCAATGACCAGTTGCGCGCCAGGGGGAACTGGAAGCTCTGGCTCAAGGTGACGTTCTGGAAACCGCCACTGGCGTTATAGGCCTTGAACCCCGTGGCGGCCGCCTCGTTATCGTCCACCCCGAAAAACGTCTGGTTCTGGCGCGCGTCGGCAAAGTGCGCCACCAGGCCGCTGCTGCCGATAATCCCACCGCCCAGCGGGTAACCGAGTTCACCGCCGACCTTGCCCAGCACCCCGCTCTGGGAATGCCCACCGCCCACGGCCTGGCCCAGCTGCGCGTAGACCCGCCAGAAATCGGCCGGCGCGTACTGGATGAAACCGCCGACCTCGGCCATGTCCGACACATTGCGCAGGCCTCGCAGCGCACCATTGGAGGTACGCCCCGACAAATAATTGATGTACGGGCCGGCGGTGAGGCCGTGGGCGTTCAGCGCGCTCCAGGTCAAGCCGTCATCGGTGCTCAGGCTGACGTCGCCCCAGTCCAGGTCCAGGTAGGGCACGGGGCGGGTTTCGTGGCGGCTGCCGGTCGGGTCGTGGGGTTGGTAGCTGACGCCTGCGCCGACGTCTCCGGTGATGCCACCGGCCTGGGCGCTAAGGCTCAGCAGCCCGACGAGCGCAGCGCATGTGATCCTTAACATGGTCACAGTTCCTGATGAGTGAACAGGCGCGCATGAACGCGCAAACCCTGGCGCCTGCGCAAGCACTCATCTTGTTTGTAGCAAGCTACAAAAATTGTAGCTTGCGGCGCACTTATCGCCCGGAATATCCGGAAAAGCCCCAGCCCCGCTGGGCTTTGGCCAATTGGCACGCTCCCTGCTCTACCGGTAAGGCAAGCGCATACAGCGCGCCTCTTTCCAAAGGTAGACGCAATGATCCAATGGCATATCGTGTGTGACTTCGACGGGACCATCACCCCCACCGATGTCATCGACAACGTCCTCCAACGCTTCGCCGGCCCCGAATGGGAAACCATCGAACAGGAATGGCTGGACGGGCATATCGGTTCCCGCGAATGCCTGAGCCGCCAACTGGCGCTGATCAAGGCGACCCCGAGCGAGTTGCTGGCCTATTTCGACAGTGTCGAGATCGACCCGGAATTCCCGGATTTCGTCGACCACGTCATGGGCCTGGGCGCGACCATCGAAGTGGTCAGCGACGGCATCGAGCAAGGCATCGCGCGCATTCTGTCGCGCAACTATGTGACCTTGCTGCCGATCCTCGCCAACCGTCTGCGCCAGGTCGACCAGAACAGCTGGCGCATTGACTTCCCGTATGCCAGCGATGCCTGTCGCGCCGCTTCCGGCAACTGCAAATGCAAATCCACGCCGCGCAACAAGCGCGTGCTGGTGATCGGCGACGGCAAGTCCGATATGTGCGTGGCCTCCACCGCCGACTTCGTGTTCGCCAAGGGCAGCCTCGCCGAGTATTGCGTCGCCCACCAGATTCCCCATGCGCGCTTCGACAGCTTTGCCGAAGTGCCTGCATTGCTGGCGCAACTGCCACAAGGCATCGCCGCCAACGCCACATCCTTTACTGCCGACACTCAGGAAATTTTCCATCATGTCTGATATCCGTATCGCTACCACTGAAGACCAGATCCTTCTGGATAAAGAAGCCAAGTACTGCTCCTACGGCGACACCGTGCATTACATCGAGCCGCCGCGTATTTTCAGCCGTTGCGAAGGTTCCTACGTGTGGGACACCGAAGACCAGGCCTACCTCGACCTGCAGATGTGGTACTCGGCTGTCAACTTCGGCTACGCCAACCCGCGCCTGAACAACGCATTGAAGCAACAGATCGACACCCTGCCGCAGATTGCCAGCCAGTACCTGCACAAGGGCAAGATCGAGCTGTCGGAAATGATCGCGGTGGACGCCAAGAACAAGTTCGGCCTCGACGGTCGCGTGCACTTCAACGTCGGTGGTTCGCAGTCGATTGAAGACTCGTTGAAAGTGGTGCGTAACGCGTCCAACGGCAAGAGCCTGATGTTCGCCTTCGAAGGCGGCTACCACGGGCGCACCCTCGGCGCCTCGTCGATCACCTCGAGCTTTCGCTATCGTCGCCGCTATGGCCACTTTGGCGAGCGCGCCAACTTCATCCCGTTCCCTTATCACTTCCGCGGCCCGAAGGGCATGACCAAGGAAGAGTACGGCAGCCATTGTGTACAGCAATTTGCGCGGTTGTTCGAGACTGAATACAACGGCGTCTGGGACCCGAAAACCAACCAGTGCGAATACGCGGCATTCTACGTCGAGCCGATCCAGGGCACCGGCGGCTACGTGATCCCGCCGATGAACTTCTACCGCGAGCTCAAGCATGTACTGGACCAGCACGGCATCCTGATGGTCAGCGACGAAATCCAGATGGGTTTCTACCGCACCGGCAAACTGTGGTCGATCGAACACTTCGACGTGCAGCCGGACGTGATCGTGTTCGGCAAAGCGCTGACCAACGGCCTCAACCCGCTGGGCGGCATCTGGGCCCGTGAAGAGTTGATCAACCCGAAAATCTTCCCGCCAGGTTCGACCCACTCCACCTTCGCCTCCAACCCTTTGGGCACCGCGGTCGGCCTGGAAATGTTCAAGATGACCAGCGAGGTCGACTACGGCGCGATGGTCATGGCCAAGGGCAAATACTTCCTCGAAGGCCTGCAGGATTTGCAGAAACGTTTTCCGATCATCGGCGACGTCGACGGCCTGGGCCTGGCGCTGCGCTGCGAAATCTGCGGCCCGGACGGTTTCACCCCAGACAAGGCAACCCTGGACTACATGGTCGAAGAAGGCATGAAAGGCGACATGCTGGTGGATGGCCAGAAGCTCGGCCTGATCCTCGATGTGGGCGGCTACTACAAGAACGTGATCACCCTGGCGCCGTCCCTGGAAATCAGCTACCCGGAAATCGACCTGGGCCTGAAGCTGCTCGAGCAACTGCTGGTGCGAGCGACCACACGGTGAGTGTCGGCGAGATCGACCTCGGTGAAGGTGATGCCGGCTTCGTTCTCGGTGCTGGTCCGGTCGGGATCCTGTTGATTCACGGCCTGACCGGCACCCCGACGGAATTGCGCCAGGTCGCCAGGGGGCTGGTCAAGGCGGGCAACTGCACGGTGTACGTGCCCACCCTGGCCGGGCACTGCGGTGATAACAGCGACTTGCAGGCCACCGGCTGGCGGGACTGGTACGAAGGGGTGCGCAAGACCTTCGCACAGATCGAGCGGCGTCACGCGCAAGTGTT
Source organism: Pseudomonas sp. R2-7-07 (assembly GCF_003852355.1). Lineage (NCBI taxonomy): Bacteria > Pseudomonadati > Pseudomonadota > Gammaproteobacteria > Pseudomonadales > Pseudomonadaceae > Pseudomonas > Pseudomonas sp. R2-7-07. The sequence goes on from NZ_CP027759.1 coordinate 1,378,462, forward strand.
CGTTGGCGGCTTGTCCATGGGCGCGGTGATGTCGATGTATGTGGCTGCCGAACACCCTGGGCGGGTTGCCGGGCTGCTGATGTATTCCACCACCTTGAAGTACGACGGCTGGAGCATCAACAAACTGGCGTTTCTCACGCCGTTGCTGATGAAGATTCCGTTCGGAGTGCACCTGTGCAGCTTCGAAGAAAAGCCGCCCTACGGCATCAAGAATGAACGCCTGCGGGCCGTCGTCGAGCGGCAGATGAAGCAAGGAGAGAGCAGCGAGGCGGGGTTGCTGACCATGGAAGGTATCACCGTGCGCGAGTTGCACCGCCTGAACGCCGTGGTCAGGAAACGCATGCCCGAGGTCAAGGTACCGACGCTGGTGCTGCACTCCCTCGAGGACGACATCACCAGCCGCTGGAACGCCGATTACGTGGAGCGCCACCTCGGTGGCCCGGTGACCAAGATCCTGCTGGATAACTGCTACCACATGATCACCGTCGACCTGCAATACCGCCGGGTGATCGAGTTGAGCGCCGCGTTTGTCGAGCAGCACATTCGGTCCGTCGAACCTGAGCTGTTGTGGCGAGGGAGCTTGCTCCCGCTGGGCAGCGAAGCTGCCCTGAAGCCGGCGGCCTCTTTTTAGCTGGAAGAACTCACTGCTGTTGAGGGGGCTGCTTCGCAGCCCAGCGGGAGCAAGCTCCCTCGCCACAAAGGGATCAGATGTGATAACCACCCAAGCCTTCCCCACCATCCGGGCTATCCAGCGCGATGCCTGGAATGAGTGTTTTCCCGGTGCGCTGGAAGACTGGGATTACTACGTCGCCGTGGAAAACGCCGCGATCGATGACTTTCAGTGGCGTTACCTGGCGGTTTACGAAGAGGGAACGCTGGCGGCAGTGGCTGTCGCGTTCATCACCCATTATCGTCTCGACACGACACTGTCGGGCGCCGGCAAGCGCTTGACCGAGCGTGTGGCGCGACTGTGGCCGGGTCTGTTGCAACTGGGGTTGTATGCCCTCGGTTCGCCGGTGGCCGAGCGCTGCGACGTTGGTTTTGCCAGTGGCGTGGCGGATGCGCGGCGCCCGCAGTTGCTCAAGCACTTGCTGGAGGTCGCGCGCCGGGATGCGGATGACTTTGGCGTCGGCCTGCTGGCAGTCAAGGACGCACCGAGCAACGACCCGCATTGGGCCGAAAGTTGCCGTGCGGCTGGTTTTCAAAGCATGCCGAGCCTTCCCACGGGCGTGTTGCCGCTGCCTTACGGCTCAGTGGACGCTTACCTTGGCTCGCTGGGTAAATCCACGCGCAAAGACCTGCGCCGCAAACTGCGCGCACCGGGGCCGCGGGTGGAGTGGCGGCACAACATCAATGATGTGCTGCCCGAGGTCATGCGCCTCTATGAAGCCACGCTGATGCGCGCGGACTTGCAGTTCGAACGCCTGCCCGCCGGTTACTTCACGGGGATTCTCGAACAGCTGCAAGCGCGTGCGGTGTGTGTTCTTTACTGGGTGGACGAGCACCTGGTGGCGTTCAACCTGATCCTGCTCGATGAGCATCGGCTGATCGATAAGTTTTTCGGGCATGACATCGCGTTCAGCCGTGAGTACAACCTGTACTTCCGTAGCTGGCTGACCAATGTCGACTACTGTATTCAACACAATATTGCGGTGTACGAGTGCGGCCAGGCCGGGTATGCCAGTAAACTGCGCCTGGGCTGTCAGTTCCAGGGCAACAGCCTGTTCTTCCGCCACCGCAATCGGTGGGTCAACGGCGTGCTCAAGTTAGTCAAAATGTTGTTCCGACCGGATCGTTCCGACCCTGCCATGGCTGCTGCGATAAGCGAAACCTGATGATCACCAAGACCCGCCAGAAAGCCCGCCCCTTTGCCATTTCGCGCTGGAGCGTCCAGCGCAAGCTGGTGCTGGCCTTCTGGCTGGTCAGCGTCATTCCGACCATGATTGCGGCGGAATTGGCCGCCACCACGTTGTCGCAGATTTTCGACAGCAACGTGCGTATCTGGCTGCAGGAGTCGACCAAGATCGTCAAGGACGAGATCGGCGACATCCTTCACGACAACGCGCGCATGGCCAAGCTGTTCCTGCGCTACACCAGCCCACCCTCATCGCGGCAGGCCGAACGGCATGACCGGCTCACCGCCGACATCGCCGATGCCACCGACATCGATGTGGTGGCGCTGATTCGTAGCAGTGATCACAAGGTGGTGTTCAGCACCGCCGCCGACGACATCGTCAAGCAGATCAACCTGACCAGCAATACGGTGTTGCAGACCGTACAGGTGGCCGGTGTCAGCACGGGCCTGGTGGTATCGACCTTCGAAACCAACCGCGATGGCGTCGATTATCTGTTGCTGGTGGCCACCTACCTGGACAGCAGCTTCCTCACCAGCGTGGCCGATGTGCATTCCCTGGACCTGCGTTTGTACCTGGCCAATGCCACGGGGTTTTCCGAGATATTTTCCACCCAGCGCTTCGAAAACCACCCGGCGCGCATCCCGAAGAACGTCGAAGCCGAGCTGCGCAGCACCCGGCAGCCGAGCGAGCAGTTCACCAACCAGTACAGCGGCTTGTACTGGCCGATATTCAACGATGCCGGCGAGCTGCAAGGCGTAATCTTCAGCGGCCTGCTGCGCCACACGAGCCTGGTGGGGCTGGTGAATCAGAGCAACTTGTTCGTGCTGATTTTCCTGGTCAGCTCGGCGCTGTCACTGGCGGCAGGGGTGTGGGTGTCGCGGCGCCTGACCCAGCCCCTGCGGGACTTGTCCCAAGGCGTGAATGCGGTGATCTCCGGCAACTACGCGCACCGGGTAGAGGTCAGCGGCGGCGACGAGCTGGCGCAACTGAGCAGCACCTTCAACCACATGACTGAGCGCCTGGGCGAATTGCATCACCTGGAAGCCCAACTGCGCCGGCGTGATCGTCTGCACGCCCTGGGTGAAGTCGCCATGGGACTGGCCCATGAAATCCGCAACCCGTTAGGGATCATCAAGACGGCCACTCAACTGTTGCACCGGCGCGCCGACCTTCCGGACGCCGACAAACGCCACTTGGAGTACGTGATCAGCGAGGTCAGCCGGATCAACGACCTGATCACCGAATTCCTCGACTTCGCCAAGCCCAATCCGCCGATCCGCGTACAGCAACCGGCACGCCCGTTGGTGGAAGACATCCTCGGCTTCTGTGGCCCGGAGTTGAGTACTCACAATATCGATGCACAGATTGACGACCAGGCGCCCGACGCCACGCTCTACGCGGATGCCAAGCAGCTCAAGCAGGCCTGCCTGAACCTGATTCTCAACGCCATCGACGCGATGCCTGAAGGCGGGCGCCTCACCCTGGGTATCCGCAGCGTGGGTGACACTACCGTGATCAGCATCGCCGATACCGGCCAGGGCATCCCGGCGGATATGGTCGAGCGCATTTTCACGCCGTTCGTCACCACCAAGGCCTCGGGCACGGGGCTGGGCCTGGCCAAGGTCTATTCGATCATGGAGAGTCACGACGCCAGCATCGAGTGCGTCAGTGAGAAAGATGCCGGCGCCACCTTCAACCTGTACATTCCGGCTAACGGTGAAGACGACGGCGAGGATGAGAACGGGCATGACGCATAACGTATTGGTAGTCGACGACGAGCCCAAGCTCTGTGACCTGTTGTCATCCGCCCTGAGCCAGAACGGCATCCAGGTGTTTACCGCCGGTAATGGCCTGCACGCGCTCAAGGTGCTGGAGCAGGAGGACATCGACCTGGTCATCAGCGACTGGCGCATGCCGGGCATGGACGGGCCGGCGTTGCTGGCGGAAATCAAGCAGCGCTATCCGCAGTTGCCGGTAATCGTGATGACGGCCTACAGCACGGTGAAAAATGCCGTGCAGTCGATGCGCAATGGGGCCTACGACTACATTGCCAAGCCGTTCGATATCGACGAGTTGGACATTACGGTGGCCAAGGCCCTGCAGTTTCGCGACATCATGCGCGATAACGCGCGCCTGCGTGCCGAGCTGGATGAACATGCACAATTCGACAGCCTGGTCGGTGACAGCCCAGCGTTTCGTAAAGTGTTGCAAGCGGTGGACTCGGTGCGCGACAGCAGCGCAACCATCCTGCTGACCGGCGAAAGCGGCACCGGCAAGGAAATGGTCGCCCGCGCGATCCACAAGCATGGCAGCCGTGCCGACCAACCGTTCGTGGCGGTCAATTGCGCGGCGATTCCTGAGGGGCTGCTGGAAAGCGAAATGTTCGGTCATCGCAAAGGCGCTTTCACCGGCGCCGTGGCCGACCGGGTAGGGCGCTTTATGCAGGCCGACAAAGGCACGCTGTTCCTCGATGAAGTCGGTGATATGCCGTTGGCCTTGCAGGCCAAGATTTTGCGTGCCTTGCAGGAACGGGTCATCGAACCGGTGGGTGATCCCCGCGAGCGCAAGGTGGACGTGCGGGTGATTGCCGCGACCAACAAGAACCTGCTGGACGCGGTGGCCAACAAGGAATTTCGCGAAGACCTGTATTACCGGCTGAATGTCTTCCCGATTCCTTTGCCGGCCCTGCGCGAGCGCGTGGAAGACATCGCACCCCTGGCCCGGCACTTCGCCCGCACCCTCAGCGCGACCGCCGGCAAACGCATCACCGGGTTCAGCCCCGAAGCCTTGCAGGCCATGGCGGCGTACCACTGGCCGGGCAATATCCGTGAGCTGCAAAACTGCGTGGAACGAGCGACCATCGTAGCGGCTTCGCCGGTGATCGAGGATATCGATTTGCCGGGGTATCTGTTTGCTTCGAAACCGAGCGAGGGCGGGGTGACGGCGATCCTCAGCGACGGGCCGGGTGTGCCACAGGACCTGGATGCGGCGCTGGCGGAAGTGGAGAAAGCCTACATTCTGGCGGCGTTGCAGGAGAGCAATGGCGTGCAGGCCGCGGCGGCAGCGAAGATCGGTATCTCGGAGCGCAGCTTCTGGTATCGCCTGAAGAAGCTGGGCATCCAAGTCGACAAAATAGTCCGCTGACACACTGTGGTTAAAACTGTGGGAGGGGGCTTGCTCCCGATAGCGGTATGTCAGCCATGAATTTATTGACTGACCCAACGCCATCGGGAGCAAGCCCCCTCCCACATTTGGACTGTGGTGTGTCAGGTGTGTAGGCGTACCCAGACGCTTACCAGGACGGTTGCCGCCATCAACCAGGCCACCGCTGCCACGGCGAGCGACGCCTCCAACCGCATCCGATCCACCATCACATACAACGTCGCCAAGTACACAAAGTACGGAATGATCGACCACATCCCAAACACAATGGTGGTCTTCAGATCCTCGACCGAGCGGCCCTTGCCGACGATGTAGTGGGCAATCAGCGCGAAGGTCGGAAACAGCGGCACCAAGCCTGCGATGTAATAGTTTTTGGTCTTGGCCAGTGCGGCCAATATAAGCACCACCGCCGCGCCGAGGGCGGCTTTCAAGAATAGATCCATCAGTGACTCAACCCGTATTTTTTGACCTTGTCGAACAGCGTGGTCTTGGCCATCCCCAGTTCCTGGCTGGCCTGAGTCAGGTTGCCGCCGCTGCGTTGCAGGGCGTCAACGAGCAGGTTGCGTTCAAAGGCTTCCACCGCCTCGGTAAAGGCCAGGCCGTGGGTGCTGCCGCCCGTGCCGCTTTTCTTGAACGCGGGCAGGCCCAGGGCGAAGCGTTCGGCGACGTTGCGCAGTTCGCGTACGTTGCCCGGCCAGTCGTGGCTCATCAGGCTCGACAGGGTCTGGTTGTCCAGCTCCGGGGCGATGCGATCGAAGCGCAGTGAGGACTGCTGCAGGAAGTGTTCGAACAACTGCAGGATATCTTCACGGCGCTCGCGCAGTGGCGGCAGTTCCAGGGTGACCACATTGAGACGGTAGTACAGGTCGCTGCGGAACTGGCTGGCGCGGCTCAGTTCATCAAGGTCGGACTTGGTGGCGGCGATCACCCGGCAATCCACGGCCACGCTCTGGTTCGAACCCAGGCGTTCGAGGGTGCGCTCCTGCAGGACCCGCAGCAGTTTGATCTGCAGGTTGATCGGCATGCTCTCCACTTCATCGAGAAACAGCGTGCCTTCATGGGCGTGCTCGATCTTGCCGATGCGGCGCTTGCCGGCGCCGGTAAACGCGTTGGCTTCGTGGCCGAAAATCTCGCTTTCGAACAGGTTCTCCGGCAGCCCACCGCAGTTCAGGGCGACGAACTGGTGGGCGTGGCGCCGGCTGAAGTCATGCAGGCAGCGCGCGACCAGCTCCTTGCCGGTGCCGGTTTCGCCTTCGATCAGCACGTTGGCCGACGTGTCGGCAACGTTGGTGATCAGTTCGCGCAAGTTTTGCATCGCCGGCGAGCGCCCGATGATGCGGCCCTCCAACGAATCGCGCTCGGCCAGTTGGCGCCGCAGCGACCAGACTTCCCGCGCCAGCCCACGCTGTTCAAGGGCACGACGGGCGACGTCTACCAGGCGCTCGGGGGAGAAGGGTTTTTCCATGAAATCGTAAGCGCCGTTGCGCATCGCGCCGACCGCCATGGAGATATCGCCATGCCCGGTGATCAACACCACCGGCAGGCTTTTATCCAGCGCCTTGAGGCGAGTGAGCAAGGCCAGGCCATCGATACCCGGCAGGCGAATATCGCTGATGACAATGCCGGCAAAATTCTCGCCGATATGGGTCAGCGCTTCTTCGGCACTGCCCACGCCAACGCTGGGGATGTCTTCCAGCGCCAATGCCTGCTGGCAACCCAGCAGCACGTGGGGGTCATCTTCGACGATCAGGACGGTGAGGTCTTGGGGTTCAATATTCATGTCGACTCAACTTTTTCAGCGCCCGCCAGCGGCAGGTTCAGGACAAACGCGGTACCACCAGCGGCCGGATGTTCCACGGCCAGGCTGCCGCCGGTGGCCGCCGCAAGGCTTGCGGAGAGGGTCAGGCCCAGGCCCAGCCCTTGCTCGCCGGGCTTGGTGGTGAAGAAGGGCTCGAACAGGTGTTTGCGTGCCTCGGGGTCGATGCCGTGGCCATTGTCGCGCACCCGCAGGCGATATTTGCCCTCGGCACTCTGGCCTTCCAGCCACAACTGCGGCGCCGGTTGCGCCTGCATCGCATCGAGGGCGTTGCCGATCAGGTTGACCAGGATCTGCTCCAGGCGCGTCTGATCGATCTGCAACTGGGCTTGGGTGAAGTCACGGTGCACGGCCAGGGACAGGTTGTCCAGGCGCGCGCCGAGCACTTGGAACGCGGCGTCCACCGCCTTGGCCAGGTTCGCTTCGCCCTGGTCGTCACCGCGCCGGGCGAACGAGCGCAGGCTGGCGGTGATGCGACCCATGCGATCGATCAGTTCGTTGATGGTCTTGAGGTTGGCGCTGGCGGTGTCCAGGGCCCCGCGTTCGAGGAAGCGCACGGTGTTGCCGGACAGGGTGCGCAGCGCGGCCAGGGGTTGGTTCAATTCGTGGGCGATGCTGGTGGACATCTGGCCGATCGCTGCGAGTTTGCCGGCCTGCACCAGTTCGTCCTGGGCACGGCGCAAAGTCTCTTCGGCCTGGCGCCGTTCGCGGATCTGGCCTTTGAGGCGTTCATTGCTGGCGCGCAGGTCGGCGGTGCGTTCGGCAATCCGTCGTTCCAGCTGGCTGTTGGCTTCCTGCAAGGCCTCCCGCGCGGCGAGGCGGGTGGCGATGACCTTGCGCCGCTCGTTCCAGGCAATCAGCAAAAACGCGACCAAGCCAAACGCGACGGCGACCAGGATTCCCTGGTTGATCGCGGCGCGGCGTAGTTCATTCAGCGGGGTGAGCAGGGTGAAGTTCCACGGTGTGTCATTCAGTGGCCGGGTTTGCGCCAGGTAACTGACTTCTTGCTTGTCGTTGACCACTTCGCTGTTGGCCGGGAAGGTCAGCTTTTCGCTGCCTTCGTTCAGCCGCTCGCGGGCCAGGGGCTCCAGGGCGTCCAGTGTCGACCAGTAATATTGCAGGCTGTTAGCCAGCCGGTCCCTGGTGTCTTCGCTCAGGGGACGCACGGCCTTGAGGCGGCGGGCCGGGTCACTGGACAGGATGATGATGCCGTTTTCGTCGCTGACAAAAGCTTCGAGGCGCGCGCGTTGCCAGCGCTCTTCAAGCGCTTCCAGGCGGACCTTGACCACGGCGACGCCGATGATCTTGCCATGCTCTTCCAGGCCGTGGGCCAGGTAGTAGCCGGGTTCGCCGTTGGTGCTGCCGATGCCGTAGAAACGACCGGGCTGGCCGCGCACGGCGTTCTGGAAATAGGCGCGAAAGGACAGGTCTTCACCCTGGTAACTGTCGGCGTCGCGCCAGTTACTGGTGGCCAGCACTCGGCCGGTGGTATCCATCACGTAGATGGCGCGGCTGCGGCTGCGGCGGTTCAAGCCTTCGAGGTAATCGTTGACGGTCTTGCGGGTTTCCTGGTTGGGGTCAGCCAGGAGCAGGGAAACGCTGGATTCCAGCTCAAGCAGGCTGGGCAGGTAGGTGTATTTGCTCAGTTCGCTTTCGACGGTGCGAGCGTGCAACTCCAACTGGCGTTCGCCATTGTCGCTGAGGGTGCGGATGCCATAGTACTCACTGACCCAGAGGCCGATATAACCCAAGCCGATCATCAGGGCGATGATCAACGGCGGCAGGAACAGTTGACGTATCAGGCGAGGCTTCACGGCAAGTGATGGCGGCGCAGCGCGATAGGGGGTGGGGTCGCATTTCATCACAGATGCCTTGGGTCAACCAGCGCTGCCGGCCTGTGCGGTCAGTGTGGGAGGGGGCTTGCCCCCGATTGCAGTGTGTCAGTCGGTATATCTGTCGCTGATCTACCGCTATCGGGGGCAAGCCCCCTCCCACATTGGTCCGGTCTCTTCAGTGGATGCGCTGTAATACTTAGTGCTGCAGGATTTTCTCAAGGAAGTGCTGCGCACGTTCGGAGCGGGCGCTGATGTCGCCGAAGAACTCTTCTTTCGGGCAGTCTTCGATGATCTTGCCGGCGTCCATGAAGATTACGCGGTCGGCCACTTTGCGGGCGAAGCCCATTTCGTGGGTGACGCACATCATGGTCATGCCTTCGTGGGCCAACTGCACCATCACGTCGAGCACTTCGTTGACCATTTCCGGGTCCAGCGCCGAGGTCGGTTCGTCGAACAGCATGACGATCGGGTCCATGGCCAGGGCGCGGGCAATCGCCACACGTTGTTGCTGGCCACCGGACAGTTGGCCTGGATGCTTGTGGGCATGGGCCGACAGGCCGACGCGCTCCAGCAGTTGCAGGCCCTTCTTGGTGGCTTCTTCCTTGCTGCGGCCGAGCACCTTGATCTGCGCGATGGTCAGGTTCTCGGTGATGGTCAGGTGCGGGAACAGTTCGAAGTGCTGGAACACCATGCCCACGCGCGAGCGCAGTTTCGGCAGGTTGGTCTTCGGGTCGGCAATGGAAGTGCCATCGACGATCACGTCGCCCTTCTGGAACGGCTCCAGCGCATTCACACACTTGATCAGGGTGGACTTGCCCGAGCCGGACGGCCCGCACACCACGATCACTTCGCCTTTTTTAACCTCGGTGCTGCAGTCGGTCAGCACCTGGAAGTCGCCATACCACTTGTTGATGTTCTTGATAGAGATCATACGGCAAACCTTTTTTGCAGACGCTTGACCAGCAGCGAGGCGGAAAAGCTGATGATGAAGTAGACGACACCGGCGAAGATCAGGAACTCATTGGAGCGGCCGATGATGTCGCCGTTGGAACGGGCAGAGTTGAGGAAGTCCACCAGGCCCACGGTGTAGACCAGCGACGTGTCCTGGAACAGGATGATGCTCTGCTGCAGCAGCAGCGGGGTCATCTTGCGAAACGCCTGGGGCAGGATGATCAGGCGCATGGTCTGGCCGTAGGTCATGCCCATCGCCTGCGCGGCGGCCATCTGGCCCTTGGGGATCGACTGCACGCCGGCCCGCACGATTTCGCAGAAGTACGCGGCTTCGAACATCATGAAGGCCACGACGCAGGAGGTGAACGCGCCGATCGGCGTGTCTTCACCGGTGATCCAGCGCAGCACGAACGGCACCGCCAGGTAGAACCAGGTGATCACCAACAGCAGCGGGATCGAACGGAAGTAGTTCACATAGGCGCCGGCTACCCGGGACAGCAGCTTGCTGGACGACAGGCGCATCAGCGCGAGGATCGTACCCAGGATGATGCCGCCGACCACGCCCATGACCATCAACTGCAGGGTCATGACCATGCCGTTCCACAGGCCCGGGATCGCGGGGATGATACCGCTGAAATCGAAGTCCATTATTTACCCCCCACGGAGATCAGGCCGGGCACCGCGACCTTCTTCTCGACCACGCGCATCAGCAGCATCAGGCTCATGTTCAGGGTGAAGTAGATCAGCGTGGCCAGGGTGAAGGCTTCAAACAGGTTGGCCGAAAACTCGGCGGTCTGCTTGGTTTGCGCCAGCAGTTCCATCAGGCCGATCAAGGACGCCACGGAGGAGTTCTTGAACACGTTGAGGAATTCGGAGGTAAGCGGCGGAATGATGATGCGATAGGCCTGGGGCAGCAGCACGTTCCAGTAGATCTGCGGCAGCTTGAAGCCCATGGCGCGCGCGGCGGCTTCCTGGCCACGGGGCAGCGCCTGGATGCCGGTGCGCACTTGTTCACACACACGGGCGGCGGTGAACAGGCCCAGGCACACGACGACGCTCAGGTAGGCCGAGGTGGTCGGGTTCAAGTCTTGTTTGTACCAGTCCTGCAGGTTCTGCGGCAGCAGATCGGGTATCAGGAAATACCAGATGAACAGCTGAACCAGCAGCGGCACGTTACGAAACAGTTCCACGTAGCAGGTCGCGATGCCCGATACGAGGCGGTTTGGCACGGTGCGCATGACCCCCAGAATGGAGCCCAGCAGCAAGGCGATGATCCATGCCACGACAGCGATGGCGATGGTCCAGCCCAGGCCGGCGATGTACCAGTCGAGATAAGTCTCGCTGCCAACGCCGGTGGACTTGAAGAACACGCCCCAGTCCCAGTTGTAATTCATTAGGGTCTCCCCTCGAGATCGATCGATGTACAAGCACCCGCTTGGGACAGTCCGTTCCCGCCTGACGTTGAACGTCAGGCACACGCAATCGGCTCGAAAACCGCCAGGTCGAGTGTTCCAAGTTAAAGCCAGCAGGTAATTACAAACGCCTGAGGGAGTTTGGCTCCCTCAGGCGATAAGGTTAGCCAGGTTTTAGATCTTTACTTCCGGAGCCGGTTTGTCGCTCGGGTTCTTGATCAGTTCCTTGACCTTGTCGCTCATCGGGAAGTTGAGGTTCAGGCCTTTTGGTGGAATCGGGCTTTCAAACCACTTGGCGTAGATCTTGTTGATTTCGCCGGACTTGTACAGGCTGGCGATGGCGTCATCCACGGCTTTCTTGAAGTCCGGGTCGCCTTTGCGAACCATGCACGCGTAGGCTTCGAAGGACTGCGGAGTACCGGTGATCACCCAGTCATCCGGCTTCTTGGCCTTGGCTTCTTCGCCGGCCAGCAGGGCGTCGTCCATCATGAAGGCAACCGCGCGGCCGCTTTCGAGCATCTGGAAGGATTCGCCGTGGTCTTTGGCGGAGATGACGTTCATGCCCATCTGCTTGTCGGCGTTCATCGCCTTGATGATGCGCTCGGACGTGGTGCCGGCGGTGGTCACGACGTTCTTGCCTTTCAGGTCGGCAAAGTCAACGTAGGACGGCTTGCCATCCTTGTCTTTCTTGACCAGCAGACGGGTGCCGATTTCGAAGATGTTGGTGGTGAAGTCAACTTGCTGGGCGCGTTCGGCGTTGTTGGTGGTGGAGCCGCATTCCAGGTCCGCGGTGCCGTTCTGGATCAGCGGAATACGGGTCTGCGACGTCACCAGGTTGTATTTGACCTTCAGATCGGGCTTGTTCAGGTCTTTTTTCAGGGCTTCAACGACGGCCAGTTGAATGTCATGGGAATAGCCCACGGGTTTGCCCGAGCCATCCGCAATGTAGGAAAACGGGATAGAGCTGTCGCGGTGAGCGAGAGTGATAGTGCCGGAGTCGTTGATTTTCTTCAGCGTGCCGGTGAGTTCGGCGGCGAAAACTGGAGTGCTGATCAGAGCAGCAGCGATAGCTGCGCCCAGGATATGGGGAACGATGCGCATCAATACTTCCTCGACATTTGTTTTTCTTATAAAGCCAGCTAAACGGCTCTCTTGTACAGCGAATGCCTTGACGGCTGCTGAGGCGTCTCAGGCAATCGTCAGGAAGTGTAGAGCATGAGTCGTGCCATACCCGAAACAAAAGCTTAACTTGATGATTTATATGAGTATTAACTTTTCATGACGGCAACGGTTCAGGGATCGGGTACGGCAAACCGAATGAGGGGAGGTGTTGTGTTCGGAAAACCGAATGCCCAGCCCGGCTACTGTAGGAGCGAGGCGGGCGGCCAGCCCTTGCTCGCGAAAAACGCAAAAACGCCGCGTTTATTCCGGATAAACGCGGCGCTCTCAGGTTTTTCGCGAGCAAGCTCGCTCCTACAGTGGGGGGGAGCGGTCAGGCGGCTTCGGTCTTGCTGCGGTTCTGTTCAACCTTGGACAGGTAGCGTTGCAGGTTGTCCTGCTCTGCTGCAGTGGTGAACAGGCCCAGCTTGGTGCGGCGCCACAGCACGTCCTGAGGCTGGGTTACCCATTCTTCGGCGCACAGGTAATCGACTTCGCGGGTGTAAAGGCCACCGCCCAGGTGCTCACCCAGATCAGCCAGGGTTTGCACACCTTCCAGCAGGCGCCAGGTGCGGCTGCCGTAGGTGGTCGACCAGCGACGGGCGATCTCGCTCGGCACCCAGTCGAACTTGCTGCGAATGGCCTCGGCCAGGGCTTCTGGCGTGGTCATGTCTTCGCCGCCCGGCAGACTGGCCTTGGCGGTCCAGCTTGGGCGCATCTGGGTGAAGTACGGCGCCAGTTGCGCCATGGCCGATTCGGCGAGCTTGCGGTAAGTCGTCAGCTTGCCGCCGAACACCGACAGGATCGGCGCCTCGCCGCTGCCGCCGGACAGCGACAGGGTGTAGTCGCGGGTAATGGCCGACGGGTTGTCCGATTCGTCGTTGCACAGCGGGCGCACGCCCGAATAGGTGTGGACGATATCGTCACGACTCAGCTGTTTCTTGAAGTGTGCGTTGACCACCTTGAGCATGTAGTCGGTTTCGCCTTCGGTGATCGTAACTTTCGCCGGATCACCGGTGTATTCGCGGTCGGTGGTGCCGATGATGGTCAGGTGATTGAGGTACGGAATCGTGAAGACGATGCGCTGGTCTTCGTTCTGCAGAATGTGCGCATGTGCACCTTCGTAGAGTTTCGGCACGATCAGGTGGCTGCCCTGGATCAGGCGAATGCCGTAAGGCGAATCCAGCTTCAGGTCGTCCTTAATGAACTTGGCGACCCACGGGCCGGCGGCGTTCACCAGCGCCCGGGCGCGGATCGAGAACAGGCTGCCATCGGCGCGTTCCATGTTCATTTCCCACAAGCCGTTGCTGCGGTGGGCACTGACGCAACGGGTCTGGGTGTGGATATGGGCGCCTTTCTCGCGCGCGGCCATCGCGTTGAGCACCACGAGGCGGGCGTCGTCGACCCAGCAGTCGGAATATTCGAAGCCTTTGGTGATTTCGCTTTTCAGCGGGCTGTCGGCACCGAACTTGAGGCTTTTCGAACCGGCCAGCTTCTCGCGCTTGCCCAGGTGGTCATACAGGAACAGGCCGGCACGAATCATCCAGGCCGGACGCAGGTGCGGACGGTGCGGCAACACAAAGCGCATCTGCTTGACGATGTGCGGGGCCTTCTCCAGCAGCACTTCACGCTCGGCCAGGGCTTCGCGTACCAGGCGGAACTCGTAATGTTCCAGGTAGCGCAAGCCACCGTGGATCAGCTTGCTGCTGGCAGAAGACGTGTGGCTGGCCAGGTCGTCCTTTTCGCAAAGGAATACCGACAAACCGCGCCCGGCTGCGTCTGCTGCAATGCCAACGCCATTGATCCCGCCGCCGATTACGGCAACGTCATAGACTTCGGCAAGCGGTGGTGCAGGCAAGGTAGAAGGGTTCATCGGCTGGCCTCGCGATCTTTTCGTATTGGAATTCGAACATTAATGTTCATTTGCGAAAATGGTAGCTGATAAATGCGCGCGCAGCCAGCCAACTTCGATTGAAAAAACTCATCGAAGGGTAGGGAAAGGAAAATTTGTGAACTGATAGTTCCCACGCTCCGCGTGGGAATTGAGCCCATGACGCTCTGCGTCACAGCGGACGCGGAGCGTCCTGCGGTGCATTCCCACGCGGAGCGTGGGAACGAGAAGTCAGACGACTTCCAAACGAACCTTATGCTGATTCAACAACTGCACCAACGCCGGCACCGGCTGCTGATCAGTCACCAGGCAGTCCACCAGACTGATCGGCCCCAGGCGGATCATGGCGTTGCGCCCGAACTTGCTGGAGTCCGCGGCCAGAATCACTTGTCGCGCATTGGCGATGATCGCCTGGGAAACCCGCACTTCCTGATAGTCAAAATCCAGCAGGCTGCCATCCTCATCGATGCCACTGATACCCACCAACGCAAAGTCGACCTTGAACTGATTGATGAAATCAACACTGGCCTGGCCTACCACGCCGCCGTCACGACGCACATTGCCGCCGGTCAGCAACACATCGAAGTCGTCCTTGGCACTGAGCATGGTGGCGACGTTGAGGTTGTTGGTGATGATTTTCAGGTGATGGTGATTGAGCAGCGCACGGGCGATGGATTCGGTGGTGGTGCCGATATTGATGAACAATGAGGCGTGATCGGGGATCTGCGCCGCGATGGCTTCGCCGATACGCTGTTTTTCATCGCGCATCTGGTCGGCACGCATGGCGTACGCGGTGTTCTCGACACTGGAGTCATAGGCTGCGCCGCCGTGGTAGCGGCGCAGCAGATTGGCGTCCGCCAGCTGGTTGATATCGCGGCGGATGGTTTGCGGGGTGACAACGAACAACTGCGCCATTTCCTCGATACTGACGTAGCCGCGTTCGCGGACCAGTTCGAGGATTTGTTGTTGGCGGGGAGGCAGATTCATGGGGCGTCCTTTGGGCTGCCATACAAAAGTGGCCCATGATGACGCAGGAATCCGCTCCCTGCCAGTTACAACCGGTGGAGATCCGGCGCTTGGCTTATTCGGCGCCTTCGTGCGGCTCCCAGTCGCGGGTGCGGCTGACTGCTTTTTGCCAGCCGGCGTAGAGTTTCTCTTTAGCCGCTTCATCGAGCTGTGGTTCGAATTCGCGCTCGATCACCGCTTTGCCGCGCAGCTCGTCCAGGCTGCCCCAGAAGCCACAGGCCAGGCCTGCCAGGTAAGCAGCGCCGAGGGCGGTGGTTTCGCGCATTTGCGGGCGTTCGACCTGGGTACCGAGGATATCGGCCTGAAATTGCATCAGGAAGTTGTTGGCCACGGCGCCGCCGTCCACACGCAGGGCTTTGAGGCGTTCGCCCGAGTCCTGTTGCATGGCGTCGAGCACGTCACGGGTTTGGTAGGCAATCGACTCCAGGGCTGCACGAATAATGTGATCCACGCGTACGCCACGGGTCAGGCCGAACAATGCGCCACGGGCATACGGGTCCCAGTACGGCGCGCCCAGGCCGGTGAAGGCCGGGACCAGATAAACGCCGTTGCTGTCCTTGACCTTGCCGGCAAAGTATTCGGTGTCGTGGGCGTCGTTGATGATTTTCAACTCGTCACGCAACCACTGCACGGTGGAACCGCCGTTGAAGACTGCGCCTTCCAGTGCGTAGGCCACTTCGCCACGCGGGCCGCAAGCGATGGTGGTGAGCATGCCATGCTTGGATTTCACCGCTTTGTCGCCGGTGTTCATCAGCAGGAAGCAGCCGGTGCCATAGGTGTTTTTGGCCTGGCCGGGCTCGACGCACATCTGGCCGAACAGCGCGGCTTGCTGGTCGCCAGCAATGCCGCCGATGGCGATGCCGCTTTTGGTGCGGCCGTAGATCTCGGACGAAGATTTAACTTCCGGCAGCATTTCCCGTGGAACATCCAGAATCTCCAGCATCTTCGCATCCCATTCCAGGGTGTGGATGTTGAAGAGCATGGTGCGCGAAGCATTGGTGTAGTCGGTGACGTGGGTCTTGCCGCCGGTAAATTTCCAGATCAGCCAGCTGTCGATGGTGCCGAACAGCAGCTCGCCGTTGCGCGCACGCTCGCGGCTGCCTTCGACGTTGTCGAGAATCCACTTGAGTTTGGTGCCGGAGAAGTAGGGGTCGGTGACCAGGCCAGTGGTGTCGCTGATGTATTGCTCGTGGCCGTCGCGCTTGAGCTGCTGGCAGATCTCGGTACTGCGGCGGCACTGCCAGACGATGGCGTTGTAGATCGGGCGGCCGGTGACCTTGTCCCACACCACGGTGGTTTCGCGCTGGTTGGTGATGCCGATGGCGGCGACCTGGTCGTGGTGCAGGCCAGCCTGGGCCAGCGCCTCAACCATCACCGCGCTCTGAGTGGCGAAGATTTCCATCGGGTCATGCTCGACCCAGCCCGCCTGCGGGTAATGCTGGACGAACTCGCGCTGGGCGGTGCACACCACGTTGGCGTCACGATCGAAGATGATCGCGCGGGAACTGGTGGTGCCCTGATCGAGGGCAATGATGTAGTTCTTATTCTGAAGGTCGGTCATGTCAATTGCCTTGGACGAAATAAGGAAGTCAGAAATCAGCCGGGGTCACGAAGGGCAGGGACCCTGGCTGGCGCTTTCAGGAAATGCGGGTGTTGCCGTTGACAGCCGTGTCAGTTGTTTCAGCTATAGCAGGTGCGGCGCTCGGCAGGTGACGGGCAATCAGCCCGCGATACGCGGCAGCGCCGAGGCATGCGCCCACAATCGGCGCGAAAATCGGTACAAGGAAGTAAGGAATATCGCGACCGCCAGTAAAGGCCATTTCACCCCAGCCGGCGAAAAAGGTCATCAGCTTGGGCCCGAAATCCCGCGCCGGGTTCATCGCAAAGCCGGTCAGCGGGCCCATCGCACTGCCAATCACGGCGATCAACAGGCCGATCAGCAGCGGCGCCAGCGGGCCACGGGGCAGGCCATTGTTGTCGTCCGTCAGGGCCATGATCACACCCATCAGGATCGCGGTGATGACCATTTCCACCAGGAACGCCTGGGCCGTGCTGAGCAATGCATGGGGGTAGGTGGAGAACACCGAGGCCAACTCCAGGCTGGCCTGGGAGCCACGCACCATGTGGTGGGTTTGTTCGTAATCGAAAAACAGATTGCTGTAGAGCGTGTACACCAGCGCGGCGGAGCAGAAGGCGCCGGCGATTTGGGCGAGGATGTAGAACGGCAGTTTGCGTTTTTCGAAATCGGCGAAAATACACAGAGCGATACTCACCGCCGGATTGAGGTGAGCCCCGGAAATACCGGCACTCAGGTAGATCGCCATGCTCACGCCGACCCCCCAGATAATGCTGATTTCCCACAAGCCAAAGCTCGCACCCGCGACCTTGAGCGCAGCGACGCAGCCGGTACCGAAGAAGATCAGCAGCGCAGTGCCGAGGAATTCGGCCATGCATTGGCTCGAAAGTGAAGGCTGTTGAAGAGCAGTTGTCATGGAAAACCTCAGTTGTTGTTCTTGTCTGGCGCAGGCCTCAACGGGCCGTTGCGCGATTCTCACCGTGACGAGGATCCCCATCCTGTGTCACGGCTTACTGCTCGAGTACCGAGGGCTATTCCTACAGTATTCGGAAACGAAAAAATATAGACAAGAATGACCGCTGTCAAAGGTCGAAAGTGAACTGCCAGTCACTTTCGAACTATAGGTTTGATGAATGATCACGCTCATCACATTAAATAGGGTTGGCGAATAGGGCGGACTAGAGCGTTTTGTGCGGGGTTGGCCTAGAATCGAGTCTCAGTTTGCTAAGCCCGGAGAGGTCATGACCCCCGCATTGGATTTGTTGAAAAAAGTTCGCGCCGAACATCGCATCCATAGTTATGAACACGATCCCAAGGCGGCTTCGTATGGCCTGGAGGCCGCGGAGAAATTGGCTCTCGACCCGGCGCAGGTGTTCAAGACCTTGCTTGCCAGCAGTGAGAAGGGCGAATTGTTGGTGGCGGTGGTGCCGGTCGTCGGAAGTCTGGATCTGAAAGCCCTGGCTCACGCGGCGGGCGTCAAGAAAGTCGAAATGGCCGACCCGGCGGCGGCGCAGCGCTCCACCGGGTATCTTTTGGGCGGCATCAGCCCTTTGGGGCAAAAGAAGCGCTTGCGCACGTTCATCGATGTGACGGCGCAGCCGTTTGCGACGATTTTTGTCAGTGCCGGTCGGAGAGGGTTGGAAGTAGAGTTGCCAGCCAGTGTGTTGGCTGAACATACCCAAGCCACCTTCGCGCCGATTGGTCGGGCCTGATTTTCAGCCCTGCGCAGATCCAAATGTGGGAGGGGCTTGCCCCCTCCCACAAGGTAGCAGCTTACGCCTGGAACAGCACCAGATGCTCGGCGGCCACTCGAATGCCCACATCCGTGCCCATCTGCTGATCGACGTGGCTGGGGAAAATCGACTCCAACTGCGCACCGGTCGGCAACTGTAGGCGGTACAGGGTCGACGCACCGAGGAAGGTCTTGCCAACAATCCGCGCTTTGAGAGCACTGTCCGGCGCATAGACGATGTCATCCGGGCGCAGCAACACCTTCACCGCGCCACCGGTGGCCCAGGTATAGGCACGGTTGCCGCGCAGCTCGCCCAGCTCAGTGCTGACGGACTCGGGCGAGCTCAATTGACCCTGGATGAAATAGCCCTGGCCGATAAAGCTGGCCACATACGGCGTCTGCGGTTCGTGGTAGAGGTTGTAGGGCGTGTCCCACTGCTCAAGACGGCCCTCCTTGAACACGCCCACGTGATCGCTGACGGCGAAGGCTTCTTCCTGGTCATGGGTGACCAGGATCGCGCTGGTGCCGCGCGCCTTGAGAATGTCGCGCACTTCATGGCTGAGCTTGCGCCGTAGTTCGCCATCCAGGTTGGAAAAGGGTTCGTCCAGCAGCAGCAGCTGCGGCTCCGGCGCCAGGGCGCGGGCGAGGGCGACACGTTGCTGCTGGCCACCGGAAAGCTCGTGGGGAAAGCGTTTGCCCAGGTCTTTGAGGTTGACCAGTTCCAGCAATTCGGCCACCACGCGGTCTTTTTGCGGGTGCTTGCGGATGCCGAAGGCGATGTTGTCGGCCACGCTCAGATGAGGAAACAGCGCGTAGTCCTGGAACACCATGCCGATACGACGTTTCTCGGGTGCCAGCGTGAAGCCGGCACTGGAGATCACTTCGCCCGCCAGGCTGATTTCGCCTTCGTGCACCGGCTCGAACCCCGCAATTGCACGCAGGGTGGTGGTCTTGCCGCAGCCCGAGGAGCCCAGCAGGCAGCCGATGTCGCCAGCGTTGAGGTGCAGATTGAGGTTCTGCACCACCCGTTGATCTTGATAGCCGCATGCCAGATTGCGCAGGTTCAGCAGTAATGGCTGGCTCATGCGTGGTGGTACGACGGCGGGACGAGAAATTCGAGCAGGGCCTTTTGCGCATGCAGACGGTTTTCGGCCTGGTCCCAGGCGACCGAGCGTGGGTCGTCGAGCAGGTCGAGGCTGATTTCTTCGCCACGGTGGGCAGGCAGGCAGTGCATGAACAGCACGTCCGGCGCGGCCAGGTCGAGCAGGGCGCGGGTCACCTGGAACGGCGCGAACAGGGCCAGGCGCTTGGCGGTTTCGTCTTCCTGGCCCATGGAGGTCCAGACGTCAGTGCTGACCAGATGGGCGCCGACCACTGCGTCTTTCGGATCGCGCAGCAACTGCACGCGGCCATCGGCCTTGGCCATGAACTCGGCGCTGGGTTCGTAACCCTCGGGGCAGGCGATACGCAGGTGGAAGTCGAACTGGATCGCGGCTTCTATATAGCTGTTGCACATATTGTTGCCGTCGCCGATCCAGGCCACGGTCTTGCCCTGGATCGAGCCGCGGTGCTCGAGGAAGGTTTGCATGTCGGCCAGCAACTGGCACGGATGCAGGTCATCGGACAGGCCGTTGATCACCGGCACGCGCGAGTTGGCGGCAAATTCGGTCAAGGTGCTGTGGGCGAAGGTGCGGATCATCACGGCGTCGAGCATGCGCGACATCACGATGGCGCAATCGCTGATCGGCTCGCCACGGCCCAATTGGGTATCGCGCGGCGACAGGAAGATCGCCTGGCCGCCCAGTTGGATCATGCCGGCTTCGAAGGACAAGCGGGTGCGGGTCGAGGACTTCTCGAAAATCATCCCGAGCACGCGGTTTTTCAGAGGCTCGAACAGTACACCGCGGTTACGCAGGTCTTTAAGCTCAATGCCTCGACGGATCACGCTGACCAGCTCTTCGGGCGTGCAATCCATCAGGGAGAGAAAGTGCCTTGCGCTCATCATTAACTACCTTTTGCAACAGACCGCAGATACTCAAAGCCTTGTTTATTGTGACAACGGGCGAGACCTGCGGCGAAAGCCGCACGGGGCGACGAAATAGGGGAAGGCGCGATATTGACATTAAATGTCGCGTCTTACCAATAGGGCTACGGTTTTTAAGGGTGTTCAAGCAGGGCGCCGAAGCGCTTTTGAAGACGATTTCCTGACAGCAGCGGTCCATTTGTACACTGGCGCCGAGACCTTTTGCAATGCGCAGGGGCGGCTCCGGGCCTGGTTTGAGCGGTTTCAGACGCGTGCGGGGGAGTTTTCGAAACATTTGCTCACTCTTGGCCGTGCTTTGGCCTATGGCTGCCGATTCACCGCGCGAACGTTGCTGGCGCACCGAGCGGTCGCGGCCCATAGTTGAACAAAGCCCTTATAAAAGAGACTGGCCATGACCAAGACTCTCCATCACCGTGCCTGCCACCTATGCGAAGCGATCTGCGGCCTCACCCTGGAAACCAGCCAAGGCGACGACGGCAGCCTGGCGATCACCTCGATCAAGGGCGACCCGTTGGACACCTTCAGTCGGGGGCACATCTGCCCGAAAGCGGTGGCGTTGCAGGATATCCAGAATGACCCGGACCGCCTGCGCCAGCCTATGTTGCGGGTGGGTAATGAATGGCAGCCAATCCCGTGGGAAGACGCCTTTGCGCTGGTAGCCGAACGCCTCGCGGGCATTCAGGCCCGGCACGGGCAGAATGCGGTGGCGGTGTATCAGGGCAACCCCAGCGTGCATAACTACGGGCTGATGACCCACAGCAACTACTTTCTCGGCCTGTTGAAAACGCGTAACCGGTACTCCGCGACGTCGGTAGACCAACTGCCCCATCATCTCTCCAGCCACCTGATGTACGGCCATGGCCTGTTGCTGCCGATTCCGGACATCGACCACACTGACTTCATGTTGATCCTGGGCGCCAATCCTCTTGCCTCCAACGGCAGCATCATGACCGTGCCCGACGTAGAGAAGCGCCTCAAGGCCATTCAGGCCCGAGGCGGCAAAGTTGTGGTGGTCGACCCGCGCCGCAGCGAGACGGCGGCGATTGCCGATCAGCACCTGTTCGTGCGTCCTGGCGGTGACGCGGCCTTGTTGTTCGGGCTGCTCAACACCCTTTTCACCGAGGGCCTGACCCGCGACAGCCATTTACCGGTTGAGGGTTTGGAGACCGTGCGCCAAGCGATCGCCGGGTTTACCGCCGAGGCCATGAGCCGTCAATGTGCGGTGCCTGCCGAGCAGATCCGCCAACTGGCGCGGGACTTCGCGGCGGCGGATAAAGCGGTGTGCTACGGGCGCATGGGCGTCTCGACCCAGGCGTTCGGCACGCTGTGTCATTGGCTGGTGCAACTGATTAACTTGGTGACCGGCAATCTGGATCGGGTAGGCGGCGCCTTGTGCACCACGCCGGCGGTGGATTTGGTGGCCTCGACCGGCGGCGGGCATTTCAATCGCTGGCAGAGCCGCGTGTCCGGGCGGCCCGAGTACGGGGGAGAGCTGCCGGTGTCTGCCTTGGCCGAGGAAATGCTCACCGAAGGCGAAGGGCAAGTCCGCGCCCTGGTGACGGTGGCCGGCAACCCGGTATTGTCGACGCCCAACGGCCGGCAGCTGGAGCAGGCGCTGGATGGGTTGGAGTTCATGGTCAGTATCGACCTCTACATCAACGAGACCACGCGCTATGCCGATCTGATCCTGCCGTCCACTTCGGCACTGGAGAATGATCACTACGACACCACCTTCAATATGTTCGCGGTACGCAACGTCACGCGCTTCAATCGCGCGATCCTGCCCAAGCCTGAAGGTGCGCTGCACGACTGGGAAATCTTCGTCGGCCTGGCCAAGGCGTTCTCGGCCCATACCGGCGTGGTGCTCAAGCCGACGATGCCACCCGCGCAGATGATCGACTTCGGGTTGCGCGCCGGGACTTACGGGGACGCATCTGCGCGCAAGCTGTCGGTGGCGATGCTGGCCGATCATCCCCATGGCGTGGACCTGGGGCCGCTCCAGCCAAACCTGGCCGAGCGGCTGAAAACCGCCGATGGCAAGGTGCAGGCGGCGCCGCTGGTGATCCTGGCGGACCTCGCGCGTTTTGCGGCGCAACCGCTGCCCGTGGCTGACGAACTGCTGCTGATTGGCCGTCGCCATGTGCGCAGCAATAATTCCTGGATGCATAACTATCATCGGCTGGTGAAGGGCAAGCCGCGCCATCAGCTGCTGATGCATCCCGATGACCTGGCCAATCGTCAACTGAGCGACGGTCAGCGCGTGCGCGTCAGCTCACGCATCGGCATGGTCGAAGTCGAGGTGGTCGCCAGCATAGACATGATGCCCGGCGTGGTCAGCCTGCCGCATGGCTGGGGGCACGGGCGCCCGGGTGTGCAGATGAGCATCGCCAGCGGCCAGCCGGGGGCAAGTGCGAATGATTTGACCGATGAGCGGCAGTTGGACGAGCTCTCCGGCAATGCGGCGCTCAATGGCGTGCCCGTGAAAGTTGCAGCGGCGTGAGGCTGGCTGTCGGCGCGCCCGAGCATCCTGCAGGTTTTTTGCGTTACAATGCGCCACCGTGCCGACCCGTGAGTCGCAAAGTTCCTGCAGAGGTGTTCCATGGATATCATCGAAACGATCAAAGAGCAGATTGCCAACAACACCATTCTGCTTTACATGAAAGGCGCGCCAAACGCTCCCCAGTGCGGTTTCTCCGCGAAAGCGTCCCAGGCCATCATGGCGTGTGGCGAGAAGTTCGCTTACGTGGATATCCTGCAGAACCCGGAAATCCGCGCCAACCTGCCTAAATACGCCAACTGGCCGACTTTCCCGCAGTTGTGGGTGGCCGGTGAACTGGTTGGCGGTAGCGATATCATCACTGAGATGGCGGCTGATGGCTCGTTGCAAGCGCTGATCAAAGATGCAGCGGAAAAAGCGGCAGCCAAGACTGAAGCTTGATGCGTTGGTAAAAGGCCATGCAATAAAAAGCCCCGCCTCTCGTAAGAGGGCGGGGCTTTTTTTGGCTTCTCTGTAGGAGCGAGCTTGCTCGCGAAGCACTTAAGGCCGCCGCGTTTATCCAGAATAAACGCGTTGCCTGGGCGTTTTTCGCGAGCAAGCTCGCTCCTACGGTAAAACAAGAACTACGGGGTTATTCGCCCATCTGCGATTGCAGGTAGTTCTCCAGGCTGACTTTGTCGATCAGGCCCAGTTGGGTTTCGAGCCAGTCGATATGCTCTTCCTGGTCTTCAAGAATATCTTCCAGCAACTCGCGGCTGCCGTAGTCGCCAGTGGCTTCGCAGTGAGCGATGGCGGCCTTGAGGTCGCTGTGGCTCTTGCGTTCAAAGCCCAGGTCGCTGCTGATCATTTCCTGGGTGTGCTCGCCGATATTCAGCTTGCCCAGGTCCTGCACGTTCGGCAGGCCTTCGAGGAACAGGATGCGTTTGATCAGCGCATCGGCGTCCTTCATGGCCTTGATCGACTCCTTGTATTCGCGTTTGCCCAGCTTTTCCAGGCCCCAATCGTCATACATGCGTGCATGCAGAAAGTACTGATTGATCGCGACCAGTTCATTGGCAAGGATTTTGTTGAGTTGCTGGATGACTGTGATGTCGCCTTTCATGACTGGGGTCCTGCCCTGTAATCGCTGTGTAGGGGCAGAGTTTGAGCGGCGAAAATCCTGGTGTCAAACCTAAGTTATTGAATAATAAATGAAAATTAATCGGAATAAGAATGTTTGTGTTCCGCGTCTTGACGCTAACTAATTGAATTGCAGGCATAAAAAAACCGGACACGGAGTCCGGTTCTTTAAAACACGCCTATTTAAGCGTGTGTAAATTCTGCTGAGTAGGGCACGCCAGCCTGGGCTGTCTGCAACTGCGTGAGGGTTTCCCGTACCACTTGCTTGGCGAGGCATGCGCATTTACCGCACTGGCTGGCAACGCCGGTGGTTTCGCGCACTTCCTTGTAGCTGCAGCAACCTTCATAGATTGCTTCGCGGATTTGTCCGTCGGTGACGCCAGTACAGAGGCACACATACATAAGGGAGAACCGTCGCGGGTTTAGGGCTTGAGTGCGATGGATCTTAATGTTAACGAGAATGATTGTCAAAGTAGTTTCATCAACGATCGCACGCACATTGCCTGCGCGCTGACGAACGGTTTTTTCGGTGTATGATGGTCAGTCTTTACGAAGCGTGACCGCGTCACAGGTTTGTCGCTGAGACAAGGCAGACTCGACGCTGGTCCTGTTACTTCAATCGTCACCCCTTCATCAGGAGATATCCAATGAGCGTACTCGTCGGCAAACAAGCCCCGGATTTCGACGTACCCGCTGTTCTCGGCAATGGCGAAATCGTAGACAGCTTCAAACTGTCTGAAGCCATCAAAGGCAAATACGGCCTGGTGTTCTTCTACCCGCTGGACTTCACCTTCGTCTGCCCATCCGAGCTGATCGCGCTGGATCACCGCATGGACGATTTCAAGGCGCGCAATGTTGAAGTGGTCGCCGTTTCCATCGACTCCCACTTCACTCACAACGCCTGGCGCAACACCGCCATCAATGATGGCGGCATCGGCAAAGTCCAATACACCATGGCAGCCGATATGAAGCACGATATCGCCAAGGCCTACGACGTTGAATCCGAAGGCGGCGTGGCATTCCGTGGCGCGTTCCTGATCGACGACAAGGGCGTTGTGCGCTCGCAGATCATCAACGACCTGCCGCTGGGCCGTAACATGGAAGAGCTGATCCGTCTGGTCGACGCTCTGCAATTCCACGAAGAGCACGGTGAAGTCTGCCCTGCCAACTGGAAAAAAGGCGACAAAGGCATGACCGCTTCCACCGAAGGTGTTGCGGCTTACCTGACCGAGAACGCTGGCAAGCTGTAAGCCAGATTCAAGGTAGAAAAAAACCGGCCTGGAAAGGCCGGTTTTTTTATGCGCGGGATTCAACCTCAGTCGTTGAAATCTTCCCAGCCGCCCATCTGTTTCCAGCGATTGACGATGCCACAGAACAGCTCGGCGGTCTTCTCGGTGTCGTAGCGGGCCGAATGGGCTTCGCGACCGTCGAAATCGATACCGGCGGCCTGGCAGGCTTTTGCCAGTACGGTCTGACCATAGGCCAGGCCGGCGAGCGTAGCGGTGTCGAAGCTGGAGAATGGATGAAACGGGTTACGTTTCATGTCCAGGCGCGCCACGGCGGCGTTCAGGAAGCCCAGATCGAAACTGCTGTTGTGCCCGACCAGGATCGCGCGTTTGCAGCCATTGGCCTTCAGCGCCTTGCGTACGCCACGGAAGATGTCGGTCAGCGCCGCTTCTTCACTCACTGCCATGCGCAAGGGGTGATCGAGCTTGATCCCGGTGAACTCCAGGGCTGCCGCTTCGATGTTGGCCCCTACAAACGGCTCGACGCGGAAGAAGTGGGTGTGTTCCGGGTACACGAAGCCTTGCTCGTCCATGCCGATGGTGGTCGCGGCAATTTCCAGCAATGCATCGGTGGCGCAATTGAAGCCGCCGGTTTCTACGTCGATAACGACAGGCAGGTAGCCACGGAAACGTTCGGCCATTGGGTGGCGCGAACCGCCTCCACCGGCGTGTTCCTGGTCGTCATCGTAATGGTCTTCACTCACTTGCTTTCCTCCAGCAGGCGCCAGCGCAGTGTTTCACCGGCGCGCAGCGGGATAACGGTCAACTCGCCAAAGGGCAGGCTGGCAGGGGCGGTCCAGTCTTCACGAACCAGGGTAATGCTGTCGGTATTCGCCGGCAGGCCATAGAAGCGCGGGCCATTGAGGCTGGCGAAGCCTTCGAGCTTGTCCAGGGCGTTGCGTTGTTCGAACGCTTCCGCGTACAGCTCGATGGCAGCAAACGCGGTGTAGCACCCCGCGCAACCGCAGGCGGCTTCCTTGGCGTGCTGCGCGTGGGGCGCGGAGTCGGTACCGAGGAAGAACTTCGGGCTGCCGCTGGTGGCGGCATCCAGCAAAGCCACCTGATGGGTGTTGCGCTTGAGGATCGGCAAGCAGTAGAAATGCGGCCGAATCCCGCCCACCAGCATGTGGTTGCGGTTGTACAAAAGGTGATGCGCGGTGATGGTCGCGCCGACGTTGGCCGAAGCCTCGGTGACGAACTGCACGGCCTCTGCGGTGGTGATGTGTTCGAACACCACCTTGAGCGTCGGGAACAGCTCGACCACGCGGCGCATGTGCTCGTCGATGAAGATCTTCTCGCGATCGAACACGTCGACATCGCCACGGGTGACTTCACCGTGAATCAACAGCGGCATGCCAACCTCAGCCATGGCTTCGATGGCCGGCAGGATCTTGTCGATGCTGGTGACGCCGGAATCGGAGTTGGTGGTCGCGCCCGCCGGGTACAACTTGGCGGCGTAAACGTAACCGCTGGCCTTGGCCTCACGAATTTCTTCAGGCTGGGTGCGGTCGGTAAGGTAGAGCACCATCAGCGGTTCGAAGCGGCTGCCGGCCGGGCGCACAGCGAGGATTCGCTGGCGATAGGCATCGGCTTCGGCCGCGTTACGCACCGGGGGTACCAGGTTAGGCATGATGATGGCACGGCCAAACGTGCGCGCTACATCGGCCACGGTTTGGGGCAACGCAGCACCATCGCGAAGATGAATATGCCAGTCGTCGGGACGCAGCAGGGTCAGGCGGTCGGACATTGGGGATTCCAGGCGGGTCAATCTGGAGGGAATGCTACCGGAAAAGACTCGTGCAGGCACTCGCTATCAAGTTTTGCAGGATGCGACCGATAGCTCTGGGTATGCCTTAACGATGTATGACGCTTTGAAGTGTTGTAGAAACCAGTGGAGCCTCCCGTGCGCCAGCATTATCTAGCCCTGCTCAGTGTGTTCGCCAGCCTGCCCGCGATGGCCCTCACGTTCCAGACACGTCTGGAGAATATTGAGTGGAAGGTGGAGGGCGATCAGTTCGAGTGCCGACTGACCCAGCCGATCACCGATTTCGGCTCGGGTGAGTTCGTGCGCCGGGCGGGTGAGCAGGCGACATTTCGTCTGAAAGCCTTTAACGGTTCGCTTGGTGCCGGCTCTGCCACGTTACTGGCCGCCGCCGCGCCCTGGCAACCGGGCCGCGGCGATATCAACCTCGGTGCGGTACGCGTCGGCAGTGGTGATGTGCTGTTTAACAGCTCTCAGGCCCAGGCCGGGCGGCTGTTTACCGGCTTGCTCGAAGGACGCAGCCCGACCGTGCGACATTACGGTCGCGAGGGTGGTTACTCGGAGATTCGCCTGCTGCCGGTGAAATTCAACAAGGCCTACACCGACTATCAGCTGTGTACTACCAAGCTGTTGCCGATGAATTACGATCAGGTCAAGCAGACGGAAGTCGGCTTCCCCGGTGGTGGCATCGAGCTGGATGCCGCGGCCAAGAAGAAGCTGTCGGTGATTGTCGCGTTCATGAAGGCCGACCCCACCGTCAACCATATCGAGTTGAACGGCCATTCGGATAACAGCGGCAACCGCTTGACCAACCGCGATGTCTCGCGACGCCGCGCCTTGGCGGTGATGGACTACTTCAAGGCCAATGGCATCCAGGAGTCGCAGATCACCCTGCGCTTCCACGGCGAAAGCTACCCCTTGGCGCCCAACACCAATGCCGCCAACCGCGCCCGCAACCGTCGGGTCAACGTGCAGCTCGAGCGCGTAGCGGCGCCCGAGAAGCCGGCACCCCAGGCCGCCGCACCCAGCAACCCCGCCGCCACCTCATAACGTGCGACCATCGGTCGCGCGTTCGACATAATCTGTCGCTTTATCTTCATTTGCTGTCGCGCCCCTGTAATTTCACGGTTTTGATCGGTAGAATCGTCGCCTTTCCGTACAACCCCGTGGAGTGATGGCATGGCCGACGTAAACAAGGTCGTTCTCGCGTATTCCGGCGGCCTGGACACTTCGGTGATCCTCAAGTGGCTGCAGGATACTTATAACTGTGAAGTGGTGACCTTCACCGCTGACCTGGGTCAGGGCGAAGAGGTCGAACCTGCACGCGCCAAGGCGCAAGCCATGGGCGTGAAAGAGATCTACATTGACGACCTGCGCGAAGAGTTCGTCCGCGATTTTGTCTACCCGATGTTTCGCGCCAATACTGTCTACGAAGGCGAGTACCTGCTCGGTACCTCCATCGCCCGTCCGCTGATCGCCAAGCGCCTGATCGAAATCGCCAACGAAACCGGCGCAGATGCCATTTCCCATGGCGCCACCGGCAAGGGCAACGACCAGGTGCGTTTCGAACTGGGTGCCTACGCCCTCAAGCCTGGCGTGAAAGTGATCGCGCCTTGGCGTGAATGGGACCTGCTGTCCCGTGAAAAGCTGATGGATTACGCTGAAAAGCACGCGATCCCGATCGAGCGTCACGGCAAGAAGAAGTCCCCGTACTCGATGGATGCCAACCTGTTGCACATCTCCTATGAAGGCGGCGTGCTGGAAGACACCTGGACCGAGCACGAAGAAGACATGTGGAAATGGACCGTCTCCCCGGAGAACGCTCCAGACAAGCCGCAATATCTGGAACTGACCTACCGCAACGGCGACATCGTCGCGCTGGATGGTGTCGAGATGACCCCAGCCACCGTACTGGCAACCTTGAACCGTATCGGTGGTGAACACGGTATCGGCCGTCTCGACATCGTCGAGAACCGTTACGTGGGTATGAAGTCCCGCGGCTGCTATGAAACACCGGGTGGCACTATCATGCTGCGCGCTCACCGCGCCATCGAGTCCATTACCCTGGACCGTGAAGTGGCCCACCTCAAAGATGAGCTGATGCCCAAGTACGCCAGTCTGATTTACACCGGTTACTGGTGGAGCCCTGAGCGTCTGATGCTGCAGCAGATGATCGACGCCTCCCAGGCTCATGTGAACGGTGTCGTGCGCCTGAAGCTGTACAAGGGCAATGTGATCGTGACCGGTCGCAAGTCTGATGAGTCATTGTTCGACGCCAACATCGCTACCTTCGAGGAGGATGGCGGTGCCTACAATCAGGCAGATGCCGCGGGCTTCATCAAGTTGAACGCCTTGCGCATGCGCATCGCGGCCAACAAAGGCCGCAAGTTGTTCTGACTGTTTCGCTTGTCCTGAAAAGGCCCCTTATGCAAGGGGCTTTTTTTTGTCCTGAATATACCCATACGGGCATTAATTGAGGTGCGACGTTTACAAACGTTTAGTGTTTGTTTAAGGGATCTGCTTAAAAACCATACAGATGTTTTTTAATTTCAGCATTTTACTTCTCCAAGGAAAGGTTTTTTACATCTGAATAGGAACTATGTCTTACAGAATTTTCACTCATGTAGGAGCAATTGAGATGTAATTTATGGAATTTTCTGTAGGAAAATGGAGTGTGTATAAATATGTTAAATGGAACTGAAACTGATGCGGTTTTTTTAGCCCTTCGTTTACGTTGCGGTGTCATACAAGGGGCATTTCCTGAAAGACGTGTGCGCCACGTTTACCGCGTACACCCGGGGCTGAGGATATTTCACTCAAAATATGTACGAGCAGGGAAAGGTCTGAAAGGCTCCATAAAGCCGAATACTTCAAAGTTGGCGAATTTTTGTAGGTTAATTCCTATCTTGCTGTGGGTTGGGTCTCTGCCTACTGTTGCTCGGGGGGGACGCTATGCCAACTAGCAGATGACTAGGCTATTGTGCTTTCTCTAAATAATTCGAACAGCGAAATTGGACTTTCTCATGAATAAAGTGCTGATCGTGGATGATCATCCCGTCATTCGGCTTGCTGTGCGCATGCTAATGGAGCGTCATGGTTATGAGGTCGTTGCCGAGACTGATAACGGTGTCGATGCGTTACAACTTGCGCGGGAACATATGCCGGACATTGTCATACTGGATATTGGAATACCCAAGCTCGATGGCCTTGAAGTTATTTGTCGGTTAGCTTCAACCAAGCAAGCCGTATCGTTCAAGGTCCTGGTGCTGACGTCCCAGGCGCCTGGTCATTTTTCCATGCGCTGCATGCAGGCCGGGGCTGCGGGCTACGTGTGCAAGCAGCAGGACTTGACCGAGTTGCTGAGCGCCATCAAGGCAGTGCTTTCCGGCTACAGCTATTTCCCGAACCAGGCGCTCAATTCGGTACGCTCCACGATGGGCAACGCCAGTGAAGCTGACATGGTTGAACGTTTGTCGGGGCGGGAAATGATGGTGCTCCAGCAACTGGCCCGTGGCAAAACCAATAAGGAAATCGCCGATGGCATGTTCCTCAGCAACAAGACCGTCAGCACCTACAAGACGCGCCTGCTATTGAAGCTCAATGCCCGCTCCCTGGTCGACTTGATAGAACTGGCCCAACGCAATGGCTTGGTGTGAGCAGGGCGCTCCGCCGCTCTGACGTTCCTGTAACAACCGGCACAAAAAAGCCTCCGTCAGGGAGGCTTCCGACCGTCTGCCAGAGGGTCAAAGATCGAAGTCGTAATCGGCCAATTGTTTCTGTAAGCGTCGCTCTTCCAGAAGATTGTCGATAGTTCGGCGTTTGCTCAAATTGGTCTTGGCTACCTCTGCGACGGGCGCTGGCGCCTCATCGTCTTCCAGCTCCACCAGGTCGTCATCAACTTCGATTTGTTCTTTGCCAGTGCTCATAGGTTCACTCCAGGCTAAGACTGCCGTTGGCGCCCCTTATAGCGATAATCCACGAACGGGTAAAAAAGATTTTTTCAATCGATGGATAGAGAAAACCCCGGAACCCTCAATCGTCGGATGTCTTGTGCTTGTATTCGCATAAATCTTCGATCCTGCAGCTGCCACATCGAGGCTTGCGCGCCTGGCAAACATAGCGCCCGTGAAGAATCAGCCAATGGTGTGAATCGAGCAGATAGGGCTTGGGCACGAATTTCATCAGTTGTTTTTCGACCTCGACCACATTCTTGCCGCGAGCGATGCCGGTTCGGTTGCTGACGCGAAAAATATGGGTGTCCACCGCCATGGTGAGTTGACGGAATGCGGTGTTGAGCACCACGTTAGCGGTCTTGCGCCCGACTCCGGGCAGCGCTTCCAGGGCTTCCCGGGTTTGCGGCACTTCGCTGGCGTGTAGCTCCATGAGCAGGCGGCACGTCTCGATCACGTTCTTGGCCTTGCTGTTGTAAAGGCCGATGGTCTTGATGTACTCCGATAATCCCTCCACACCCAAGGCATAAATAGCCTCTGGCGTATTCGCCACCGGGAATAGCTTGGCCGTGGCCTTGTTGACGCCAACGTCGGTGGATTGGGCCGACAGGATCACCGCGATCAACAGCTCGAACGGCGAGGAGTACGCCAGTTCAGTCTTGGGTTCCGGATTGTCTTCGTGAAACCTGCGGAAAATTTCCAGGCGTTTTGCAGCGTTCATAAGGGCGGACGTTTCCTTGCAGGCGGTCGACGTGATTGTAGCAATACACAGTGCAGCATCAGCTGTGGGTCAGGTGTTGCCGGTAGCGTCGGCTTCGGCATCATGCAGCGTCTGCTCGGCGGCGTTCAGCGCGGCGCTCAGGCTGGCCAGTTGTTGTTTATCTGCCTGTTGATCCTGGGCCTTTTTCAACTCGGCCCGGCGCATCGCCAGTTGAATCTTGGCGCGTTTGAGCTCAGGGCCCTGGGTGGTCGGCAGCGTTGGCGGGCTGTTGCCTTCCAGCGCGGTAAGCGCCTGCTCCGAGGCTTCGAACTGCCTTTGCAGGACAATCAATTGCGACTGCTGCTCATAAGTCGGCGGATGCCCAAACGCCTTCAGGGACTTGTGCAGTTGAGCACGGCTCATGGCGAGATTGATTTTGGCTTGCTTGATCGCGGCATCCTGAACGGCCTGGTGGGGATCAGCTTGTGCCGCTGCCACGGGGGCCGTGCGTTTGGCCCGCGCCAGGCGTTCGGCGAGCTTGCAGGCTTCCTCACGTTGCAGGCGCGCGTTGCGCTGTTCGAAACGCCGCCGAGCGCGGTCGCGTTTGAGGCCACGTTCGTGCCGTTCGTGATCGCTGCCCGCCAGGCCGCCTACGATAGGCAAGACGTCAGCGATTGGGCGCAGCTCGATGCAGTCGACAGGGCAGGGCGCTACACACAGGTCGCAGCCGGTGCACTCGTCGATAATTACCGTATGCATCAACTTGGCGGCGCCCACGATGGCGTCCACCGGGCAAGCCTGGATGCATTTGGTGCAACCGATGCATTCGGCCTCACGGATATAGGCGACCTGCGCCGGCGCGTCTCCACGGCTGTTATCCAGGGCCAGCACTGGCACACGCAGCAATTGCGCGAGCCCGGCGATGGTTTCCTGGCCTCCGGGTGGGCACTTGTTGATTGCCTCGCCGTTGGCGATGCCTTCGGCGTAAGGCTTGCAGCCCGGGTGCCCGCACTTGCCGCATTGAGTCTGCGGTAGCAGCGCGTCGATACGTTGAATGAGGTTCATGCTTTGATCATAGCGTTGACGCCAGGCCCACCGGTGCAGGCAGGCTGAAAAGCCCCGGCGTCGAAGCGCCAGGGCATCTTGCAGGGTTTACTTGATGCGTTGACCCGGCTTGGCGCCGCTGTCCGGGCTCAGCAGGTAGATTTCTTCGCCGCCAGGGCCAGCCGCCATCACCATGCCTTCAGATATGCCGAACTTCATTTTTCGTGGCTTCAGGTTGGCGACCATCATGGTCAGGCGACCATCGAGCTTGGACGGGTCCGGGTAAGCGCTCTTGATGCCGGAGAACACATTGCGTCGCTCGCCGCCCAAATCCAGGGTCAGGCGCAGCAGCTTGTCGGCACCTTCCACGGCTTCGGCCTTGACGATCAGTGCAACGCGCAAGTCCACGGCGGCAAAGGTGTCGAACTCGATTTCATCGGAAATAGGGTCCTTGGCCAGCTCGCCATTACCTGCGGGCGCAGTCGAACCGGTATCCGTCTGGCTGGCGACCAGGTCTTCTTTCGAAGCGTCGGACATGGCCTGGACTTTCACCGGGTCGATGCGGGTCATCAGGGGCTTGAACGCGTTCAACTGGTGGTTGCTGAGCAGCTTGGCGTGGTCATTCCAGGTCAGTGGCGCGACGTTGAGGAACGCTTCTGCGTCGGCGGCCAGCAGCGGCAGCACCGGCTTGAGGAAGATCACCAACTGACGGAACAGGTTGATGCCGGTGGCGCAGATCGCCTGAACCTCGGCCTCTTTGCCTTCCTGCTTGTTCAGCGACCAGGGTGCCTTGTCCGCAATCCAGGCATTGGCACGGTCAGCCA
Source organism: Pseudomonas sp. R2-7-07 (assembly GCF_003852355.1). Taxonomy (NCBI): domain Bacteria; kingdom Pseudomonadati; phylum Pseudomonadota; class Gammaproteobacteria; order Pseudomonadales; family Pseudomonadaceae; genus Pseudomonas; species Pseudomonas sp. R2-7-07. Next base: position 1,412,103 of record NZ_CP027759.1, read on the forward strand.
GGCCCATGATTTCGCGCATTGCACGGGCAAAGTCACGGGCTTCATAGGCGTCGGCGATGCTCGGCGCGGCGGCCAGGAACGCATCGGTCAGTTCCGGAGCGGCATTTTCAGCGACCAGTACCCCCGCATTTCCCTTGTGGATGAACCCGGCACAACGGCTGGCGATATTGACGACCTTGCCGACCAGATCCGAGTTGACCTTCTGGACGAAGTCTTCCAGATTCAGGTCTAGGTCGTCGACGCCACGGCCCAGCTTGGATGCATAGTAGTAACGCAGATACTCCGGCGACAGGTGGTCCAGGTAGGTGCGCGCCTTGATAAAGGTGCCACGGGACTTGGACATCTTCTGCCCGTTCACCGTCAGGTAGCCGTGCACGGCAATGCCGGTCGGCTTGCGGAAGCCCGAACCTTCAAGCATCGCCGGCCAGAACAGTGCGTGGAAGTTGACGATGTCCTTGCCGATGAAGTGGTACAGCTCAGCGGTGGAGTCTTTGCCCCAGAACGCATCGAAGTCCAGCTCTGGCGTGCGGTCGCAGAGGTTCTTGAAGCTGGCCATGTAGCCAATCGGCGCATCCAGCCACACGTAGAAGTACTTGCCCGGCTCGCCCGGGATTTCAAAGCCGAAGTACGGCGCATCGCGGGAGATGTCCCACTGCTGCAAGCCGCTGTCGAGCCATTCGGCGAGCTTGTTGGCCACGGCGTCCTGCAGGGTGCCGCTGCGCGTCCAGGTTTGCAGCATCTGCTGGAAATCCGGAAGCTTGAAGAAGAAGTGCTGGGAATCCTTGAGCACCGGGGTGGCGCCGGAGATGGCCGACTTCGGATCCTTCAAGTCAGTCGGGGCATAAGTTGCGCCGCATTTTTCGCAGTTGTCGCCGTACTGGTCTGCGGTGCCGCATTTCGGGCAGGTGCCCTTGATGAAGCGGTCGGCCAGGAACATTTTCTTTTCCGGATCGAAGTACTGGGTGACCGACCGCTGGTCGATGTGCCCGGCTTCCTTCAATCGCAGGTAGATCTGGCTCGAAAGCTCACGATTTTCGTCGGAGTGGGTCGAATGGAAGTTGTCGAAATCCACCAGGAACTCGGCAAAGTCGGCGCTGTGTTCAGCCTGCACATTGGCGATCAGTTGTTCCGGGGTGATGCCTTCCTTTTCGGCGCGCAACATGATGGCCGAACCGTGGGCGTCGTCCGCGCAGACGTAAATGCATTGATTGCCGCGATGCTTCTGGAAGCGCACCCACATATCGGTCTGGATGTACTCAAGCATATGGCCAAGATGGATGGAACCATTGGCATAGGGCAGGGCGCTGGTGACGAGGATCTTGCGTGGCTCGGACATGGGGCTCGGCTACTTGATGAAACGGAGGTCGGCCACTATAAAGCGCCGGGAAATTTATTTCACCCCGTGGTGCTGTTTCAGAATTTTCCATCCCTGCGAAAGCATGCCGCTGGCGGTCTGGAACGGTTAGGATAGCCGCCTGTTTCAGTCAGTCTTTTTTCGGGAGTTGCCCATGAGCGCCGTCAATCGCGCAGCGGTGGAAGCCGTTCTTCGCCAGTACACCGACCCCTATTTGAACCAGGACCCGGTCAGTGCCGGCTGTGTACGGGCTATCGAGGTCCAGGGTGACCAGGTATCGGTCCGGTTGGAGCTGGGCTATGCCGCTGGCCTGTTCAAAAGCGGATGGGCGCAGATGTTGCAAATAGCCATCGAAGGCCTCAATGGCGTGCGCTCGGCCAAGGTCGATATCCAGTGCGTGATCGCGCCGCACAAGGCCCAGGCGCAGATCCCTGGCCTGGCCAACGTCAAAAATGTGATCGCCGTGGCGTCGGGCAAGGGCGGTGTGGGTAAATCCACCACCGCCGCCAACCTGGCCCTGGCCCTGGCCCGCGAAGGCGCGCGCGTGGGCATCCTCGACGCCGATATCTATGGGCCCAGCCAGGGTGTGATGTTCGGCATCGCCGAGGGCACACGGCCGAAGGTCAAGGACCAGAAGTGGTTTGTGCCGATCGAGTCCCTGGGCGTGGAGGTCATGTCCATGGCTTTCCTGACCGATGACAACACGCCGATGGTCTGGCGCGGGCCGATGGTCTCCGGTGCGTTGCTGCAACTGGTCACCCAGACCGCCTGGGGCGATTTGGACTACCTGGTAATCGACATGCCGCCCGGTACTGGCGATATCCAGCTGACCCTGGCGCAGAAAGTCCCGGTGGCCGGCTCGGTGATCGTCACCACGCCTCAGGACCTGGCATTGCTGGACGCGAAGAAAGGCGTGGAAATGTTTCGCAAGGTCAACATCCCGGTGCTGGGTGTGGTGGAAAACATGGCCGTTCACATCTGCTCCAACTGCGGCCATGCCGAGCATCTGTTCGGTGAGGGTGGTGGCGAGAAGCTGGCGACTCAATACGGTGTCGAACTGCTGGCCTCATTGCCGCTGTCGATGGCCATTCGTGAACAGGCCGACGGCGGCAAGCCCACTGTGGCTGCCGAGCCCGATGGTCAGATTGCCATGGTCTACCAGGAGTTGGCCCGCCATGTGGGCGCCAGGATAGTGTTGCAGGAAGCGATTGCTCCCGCGATGCCGACGATCACGGTCAGCGACGACTGAACCTTGCGTAGGAACGTTACCTGTCAGGCTCGTTACGCTTTTTCCGCAGTAACCTGTGTAAGCATTCGCTTACTTTTTTGTAGGTATTCGGTTTTTTTACAGGGTGTGAGCGTCTCGAATCCGTGAGCGATGTTTCTAACTGATTGAAATAAAACAGTTATTTATCTCTGTGTAAACGCCCGCGCCCTGCAGTCGCCCAGTTGGATCCCGTTGAACTTATTTTGGGATTCTCTAACATCAGCCCTGTGTCCACGGATTGGCACGGCCATCAAGGAATGATGGTTTGAAGGAATGTCGCAGGATGCGATCATCAGGACGATGAAAAGGAATACAGGGACTAGGGAAAAAATGTGGGCGGGTCATACCGCCCCTTTTTTCGCCTGTAGAAAAGTGAAACCGACTACGTAGAAACGCAAAAAGGCCCGCAAGGGGCCTTTTGGGACGGTGACGCTATCAGCGTTCGAGCTGTGCAATCTTACCTTTTTTGCCGTCCCACTCCGCTGCATCGGGCATCGGATCTTTGCGTTCAGTGATGTTCGGCCAAATCTCTGCCAGCTCGACGTTCAACTGAATAAATTCCTGCATCTCTGCCGGGACTTCGTCCTCGGAGAAAATCGCAACGGCCGGGCATTCTGGTTCACACAGGGCGCAGTCAATGCACTCGTCCGGGTGAATGACCAGGAAATTCGGGCCTTCGTAGAAGCAGTCCACCGGACACACTTCTACGCAGTCGGTGTACTTGCACTTGATGCAGTTGTCGGTGACGACGAAGGTCATTTCTAATTTTCTCCTCAGGCGGCGGCAGCGAAACCCTGTGTGGCAGGGCTCGCGAGGTTCGGGAGCGATAGTCTGCAGGCCAGGCTCATAGCCCGCAGCATCCCAAACCGCGCGAGAGTCTACCAGCTTGCAAGCGTCAGCGTTATATCCGAGTCTTCAGTGCATATAACATTTCGAGCGCTTTGCGTGGGGTCAAGTCATCCACGTCGAGCTTAGCCAACTCATCGAGTACCGGATGGGGCAGGCTGGCGAACATATCGCTCTGATGCGGCACCGCGGATTTCTTGCTGGCCTTGGCTGGGCTGGCAACGACCGTTTCATGGGGCAGGGCCGTGGTTTCAAGGCGGCTGAGGTGCTCGCGGGCGCGGGTGATCACATCATTGGGCACACCGGCCAATTGTGCCACCGCCAAACCATAACTCTGGCTGGCCGGGCCCGGCAGCACATGGTGCAGGAACACGATGCGCTCGTTGTGCTCGGTGGCATTGAGGTGCACGTTGGCTACCAGCGGCTCGCTTTCCGGTAAAACGGTCAGTTCGAAGTAGTGAGTAGCAAACAACGTATAGGCGCGCAGATGAGCCAGGCGTTCGGCCGCCGCCCAGGCCAGCGACAGGCCGTCGAATGTGCTGGTGCCGCGCCCCACTTCGTCCATCAGCACCAGGCTACGCTCGGTGGCGTTGTGCAGGATGTTGGCGGTTTCGCTCATTTCCACCATAAACGTCGAACGCCCACCGGCGAGGTCATCACTGGAACCGATCCGGGTAAAAATCCGGTCCACCAGGGACAGCTCGCAACTGGCCGCCGGCACGAAGCTGCCGATGTGGGCCAGCAGCACGATCAATGCGGTCTGGCGCATATAGGTGGATTTACCACCCATGTTCGGACCGGTAATCACCAGCATGCGGGTGTCGTCGTCCAGCGACAGGTCGTTGGCGACGAACGGCGTGGTCAGCACCTGCTCTACCACCGGGTGGCGCCCTTGCACGATACGCATGCACGGTTCGCTGACAAACCGTGGGCAGTTCAAATCCAGGTTCAGCGCACGCTCCGCGAGGTTGCTCAACACATCCAGCTCCGCCAGGGCGGCTGCGGTGTCTTGTAGCGGTGCCAGGCGGCCGATCAAGTCTTCGAGCAAGGCTTCATAAAGCATTTTTTCCCGCGCCAGTGCGCGGCTTTTGGCCGACAGCGCCTTGTCTTCGAAGGCTTTAAGCTCTGGAGTGATAAACCGCTCGGCGCCTTTGAGGGTCTGGCGACGTTGATAATCGATAGGCGCCGACTCGGCCTGCTTGCTCGGCAACTCGATAAAATAGCCGTGCACCCGGTTGTAACCGACCTTCAGATTGGCCAGCCCGGTGCGGGCTTTTTCGCGCGCCTCCAGGTCAATCAGGAACTGCCCGGCGTTTTCGCTCAGCGATTGCAGCTCATCCAGTTCACTGTCGTAACCCGTCTTCAGAACACCGCCATCACGGATGATCGCCGGCGGGTTGTCGATAATGGCCTTTTCCAGCAGGGCCGCGAGATCCGGGTATGTGCCGGCGGTGACGGCCAACTGCTGCAGGTGCGCAGTGTCCAGCTCGGTCATCGCCGCCTGCAATTGTGGCAGGGCACCGAGGGCATCGCGCAGGCGCGCCAGGTCACGTGGACGCGCGTTGCGTAGGCCGATTCGCGCCAGGATGCGCTCTATATCGCCAATTTCTTTGAGTTGCGGCTGCAGCTTTTCAAAGCGATAGCCGTCCAGCAGGCAGGTAATGGAAGACTGACGCGCTTGCAGCACGCTCAAATCCCGCAGCGGACGGTTCAGCCAGCGGGTCAGCAAGCGGCTGCCCATGGCGGTCTGGCAGCGGTCGACCACCGATTGCAGCGTATTGTCACGCCCGCCCGACAAGTTGGTATCCAGTTCCAGGTTGCGACGGCTGGCGCCATCGAGTACCACGGTATCGTCCAGACGCTCATGGCGCAGGCTGCGCAAGTGCGGCAAAGCAGTGCGCTGGGTTTCCTTGGCGTAGCTGAGCAGGCAGCCGGCGGCGCCGATGGCCAGGGTCAAGGTTTCGCAACCGAAACCTTTGAGGTCCTGCACGGAGAATTGCTGACACAGGCTTTTAAGCGCCGAATCTCGCTCGAAATCCCATGGTGCGCGCCGCTTGGTCCCTCGGCGCTTCTCCGCCGGCAGGTCCTTGGGCCAATCGTCCGGAATCAACAACTCCACCGGGTTGATACGTTCCAACTCCGCCAGCAGGTTCTCCCAACCCTTGATCTCCAGCACGCTGAAATTGCCGCTGGTGATATCCAGTACCGACAGGCCGAACAAACGCTCATCACCCAGGACAGCTGCGATCAAGTTATCGCGCCGCTCATCCAGCAGCGCCTCATCACTCACCGTCCCCGGCGTAATAATGCGCACCACCTGGCGTTCCACCGGCCCCTTGCTGGTCGCCGGATCGCCGATCTGCTCACAGATCACCACCGACTCGCCCAGCTTCACCAGCTTGACCAGGTAACCTTCCAACGAATGGTAAGGAATCCCACACATCGGAATCGACTGTCCCGCCGATTGCCCACGCGCGGTCAGGGTGATATCCAGCAACTTGGCGGCCTTCTTCGCATCCTCATAGAAGATCTCGTAGAAGTCGCCCATGCGATAGAACATCAACTGATCAGGGTGCTGGTTCTTCAGGCGCCAGTACTGCTGCATCATTGGAGTGTGGGAGGACAGATCGGAGGCGTTTTTACTCATTGGGTAATAGGCAAATTCGTTGAAAGTGATGGGGCAAAGGGCGCGCTTGGCCCAGCATTTTTTGCGATGGCGGCAAGGTTAACACGCGAGGTCGGGGGTTCGCAGTTTGCAAAAGGCCAGGTAATACGCGGGAAGAAAAGCGGCTATGCATTAAAGGTGCACGAAGTGCCGTCTGTAGAGGCTTTACTTTGCCCTGCGACCGCTGGCAGGAAACAAACCTCTGATAACACCCAGGAAAGCCGCAAACAGATTGATCGAAGTTGCGGTGGTGATGGCCATTAACACGTTATCCGAGAACGGCGCTTTACCGGAGTAATACGTCGACCAGCCATTCCACACGAGGAGGACCGCCCAGAAGATCACGCCGCAGGCAGCAAACCAAAAGGCGCGCCCCGCATATTTCTTGCGCAGCTGCCTTTCGGCCTTCTGGTCTTTCAGATTCTGGTTTCTTTCATCGTCGGTGCCTATGGCTTGCTCGCCACCGGCTTGGGAGTCCTGGTCAGGCCCCGCCATGGGGGGCAGGGTGAGTTCCAGGTTGTCGAGTTCTTCACTCACGGATGCGGCTCTTTGGGTGAATGAGTGCTGCCATGTCTTCCCAGTCAATGGCGGAACCGTCGGCGCCCTTGAGGGCCCAGGCTGTGCCGTCCTCGTGGGAAAGGTTGGACAGTTGAGTGCCGGACCATTTGCCGTATTTGTTAATGATCCGGTCAATCAAACGATGGGTGTAGGTATCGCTCTCAGGAACCCTCGGTGTAACAAAGACAATGTCTTCGTCGTCGGGCTTCAAATTGCTGAGCAGCGAAGTCACGGGACGGCTGCCGTAGGATTTCAACTCATGGTAAAGCGATGGAATGACCGGGCCATATTGCCAGCGGGCAAAGTGGTCATCCATAAGCGGTTGATCCCGCTCGCGCAGATGCCAGGACTGGGTATAGAACAGCAGCTTTTGCAGCTTCATCGGCGTCAGGCCTGAAAGCTTGCCTTCCTTCGCGCGTTCAATGAAGGCGTTAGCGACAGCTAGAGCTGAATAAGCCATGAGCACCTCCGTCGTTGCTGGCTAGGTTGTTACAGAGTTTATACATAGGCCCTGAATTGTCGATAAGCAAGGGCGGCTGTCAATCTGCGCCCTTTTTACATCTGGTCGCCTGCGAGTATATGAAGTCGCACGGAATGATAGAGGCTGTTTGACTGTTCGTATATACAGTATTTTGTTTCAGATTCGCCTAATCAGCTTGTTTAATGCATAAATATGCAAATTAGCATTTGCCATCCGCAAAAACTCTCGTCACTATTCCGGTTATGCAAAAACGCAACGTTTCTATCGTCTTGAAAGAGCTGCTGGATCGCGACCGAATCTCCCCCACGGAGCTTCATCGGCGCACTGGCGTGCCTCAATCCACCCTGTCCCGGATCCTCAGCGGCAAGATCGTTGATCCGTCGGACAAACACATCTCACGCATCGCCGAATACTTCCGCGTCAGCACCGACCACCTGCGCGGACGCGCAGCGGTAGGTACCTTGCGTGATGACGGGCGCGACCCGATGCATTCGGAACTCAAGGACATAAGCCTGTGGGACGACGACACCCCCGTTAATGATGACGAGGTGTCGATCCCCTTTCTGCGTGAGGTTGAATTGGCTGCTGGATCAGGAAGATTCGTCATCGAGGAAAGCGAGAAGGCCAGCCTGCGCTTTGGAAAGCGCAGCCTGCGGCATAACGGCGTGCAGTTCGACCAGGCCAAATGCGTGACGGTACGTGGCAACAGCATGTTGCCGGTGCTGCGCGATGGCGCGACGGTGGGGGTGAATGCCGGCAAGAGCGGGATTGGCGACATCGTCGATGGTGACCTGTATGCCATCAATCATAATGGCCAGCTGCGGGTGAAACAGCTCTACCGCCTGCCGTCCGGGATTCGTCTGCGCAGTTTCAATCGTGACGAGCATCCGGACGAGGACTACAGCTTTCAGGATATCCAGGATGAGCAGATCAGCATCCTCGGCCATGTGTTCTGGTGGGGCATGTATGCCCGCTGACCTACTTACGTAAGGCAAAGCCCGCCAACGAGCGGGCTTTTTTTCGTCTGCAGAAAACCGGCAAACCCTCTGCCCGTCAGGCTTTTCATGCATGAGCGCATCCGTTTGGCAAAAATAAATGCATTTGTGCATTGACTGTATATGCATACATGCATATTCTTCACCTCAAGCCAGCCAACAAGGCCTGGTGGAGGCGGCAAGGATGCTGCCAAGGAAGACAAGGAAGGCACGTAACACCGGCAAGGACGCCATCGAAGCGATGGCAAGGATGCCAGGCAACACCGGCAAGGATGCCGACGCTCTTTAGTGGTAGCGCTTCAAAAACAGGCAGCGATGAACCGGCCTTAACGGTTCAGAGGGTTGGCAACTGACCCGGGTGTGCAGCGTAAAGCACCAGAAGCAGTTATCCGGCAGACAGGGATCGTGGTCGGAAAAACATTGAGGAAAGGACCGTACCGCGCCAGTAGCGCCGAAAGTCCGCAGACAGCATTACTGAAAAGCCTGGGCAACCGGGCTTTTTGGAATGCCTACCTATCGAAGTATGTGTAATTGAAAAACGGACTATTCAGTGCTCAGCCAGGAGGCGTGACATGACAAACGAACAACAAGCGTTAGCGGAAATGCCTATCTGGCTGGTGATTATATTGGCGTTGATCGGCGGGGTGTCCGGCGAAATGTGGCGCGCCGACAAGGAGGGCGCCCGCGGCTGGTCGCTGATTCGGCGCCTGGCGCTCCGCTCCGGGGCGTGCATGGTCTGCGGGGTTTCGGCCCTGATGCTGTGCTACGCCGCCGGTATGTCCATCTGGACCGCCGGCGCCATTGGTTGCCTGACCGCCATGGCCGGTGCCGACGTGGCCATCGGCCTTTATGAGCGCTGGGCGGCCAAGCGCATCGGGATCAATGAAGGTTCCCGTCAGGACCCGCAGTAACCGCAAGGACGCTACTCAAATGACCCTTATCGAAAAGCCATCCCAACTCCCCCAGGCTATCGGCGTGGCGCTGCATGCAGCCTTCCCCGACCTCAGGGTCGGCAGCCACCAGGACTTCCAGAGCGACGCAGAAAAAACCGGCGTGATGGTCACCGTTGAAGGCAGTGGCCCTGGCATCCGCTCTCGCGAAGGCCGCAAGGCCCATGCCCTGGCCATTTCGCTCACCGTCATGGTTGCCCCCGGCGCCTTGCCGTTCGATGCCTGCGACCTGGCCAGCCAGTTGATGGACTTGGTGCTGGACAACCGTTGGAGCCTGCCCCAGTCCCAGTGCGATTTGCCAACCAATATCGTCGCCGCTCCCTCCGGGCGTGCAACCGCAGCCACGGACTATGACACCTGGACAGTGTCCTTCACTCAAACCCTCTACCTCGGACCGATGTTGCTCGATGATCCTACAGGCCAACCGCTGTTTGCCTCTACCTGGGACGTCTTGGACATCGATGACCCCGATCAATACAAGCCCTTGGCGGAGTAGCCCATGTTCGACACGCTGTTACGCATGCAACTGGGGCCGATTGTCGAGCGCCTGGCGGAGATGGAGGCCCAACTCGAAGACCTCTACCGACGCGCTGAAAGCTTCTGCCGAATTGGCATTTGCCAACAGGTCGACGCCGCCAGCAATACCTGCAGGGTCAGCCACGGCGAGTTGCTCACGCCGGCCATCCGCTTCTTCAACCCCAGCGCCGGTGCGCAAACCGAAACCCGTATTCCATCCGTGGGCGAGCAATGCCTGCTGCTCAACTACGGCGGTGGGGAAGGGGGCTCACAGTCTGTGGCGCTGTTCGGCCTCAACAGTAGTCTCTTTCCGCCTGTTTCCACTGTGCCCTCCTTGACCCGGCGACGCCATCAGGACGGCACGCAGAGCGACTACGACGACGCCAGTCATACGTTTAACTGGGTCAACGGGCCGACGATGCTCAGCGCTTCCCGCGAACAGGTCGACGTCAAGGTCGGCGCCGCCAGTCTGACCCTCAGCCCGCAGGGCATCATCCTGCAAATCGGCGGCACCGCACTGTTACTGGATGCCGGCGGCGCTCACTTCAGCGGCCCGGTGATAGACCACCAAGGTCGAGTCATCAGCCCCTGATAAGGACATTCCATGATCGGCATCGATCGCAATACCGGGGCAGCCGTCGATGACTGGCTGCAATTCGTGCAGCGCGCCACCCGAGCGCTGACCACACCCGTCGGCACGCGGCAGAAGCGTCCGCTGTATGGCTCGCTGATCCCGCAACTGCTCGGGCAGAACCTTGGCGATGACCTGCTGCTGCTCGCTCAAAGCCATGCCGCCCAGGCGTTTTACAACGCGCAGAACGGCATCGGCGATTTCCAGCCCGAGGTCATCGTCGCCACCCGCCAGGGCGCCGGGCTGCTGCTGCGCTTTGCCGGTACCTGGAAAAACCGCCAACAATCCTTCGAGGTCGTGACATGAGCATGCTGATCCCTGGCCAGAACCAACTGGCCGAGCCGGCGATTATTGCAGTCGATGAGTTCGAGCCGCTGCTCGCCGAATTCAAGGCGTTCGTGGTCGATTACGTTGCCACCCGTGCGCCGCAAAGCGCGGCCAAACTCGAGGTCAGCCTCGACAACGAAAGTGAACTGCTGACGTTGGCGCTCGAGGCCTTCTGCGTGCGCCTGCAAACCCATGAGCGCAAATACAATGCACGCATCAAGCAGATGCTGGCGTGGTGGGCCACCGGCAGTAATCTGGATGCGCGCTTGGCTGACATGGGCCTTGAACGCCAGGTGCTCGATCCCGGTGACCCGGCGGCCTTCCCGCCCGTGCCGCCGACCCTGGAAAGCGACGACGATGCTCGCTTGCGTTATTACCTAGCGCCCCATGCCCCGGCTGCCGGCTCGCGGATGCAGTATCGCCGCGAAGTGTTCACCCTCGGCGAGCGACCCACGGTCAAGGTACAGAGCGCCTCGCCGGGCGTGGTGACTGTCAACTACACCTTCGACCCGGACGGCTATGCGGCACAGGTCAAGGACGGCAATGGCCGTCGCACCGCGCCCGGCGAGGTGATGGTCACCGTGTTGTCTCGTGAGGGCGACGGTACCCCCTCTGCCGATTTGCTTGACGGTGTACGCCGACATTTCGCACGGCCGGATGTACGGCCGGAAACCGATCTCGTCACCGTCCAGGGCGCACAAATTCAACCCTACAAGATTCGCGTCATCGCCAAAATCAACGCCGGCCCGGACTCGGGCCTGACCCAAGTGGCGGCGCAGCAATTGCTGCAGACTTACGCGGACTCCTGTCATCGCCTGGAAGGACGCGTCGACCCCAGCTGGATCGATTACGCCATCCACAGCGCAGGGGCGGCGCAACTGCAAATCCTCGAACCGCTGGCGCCGATTGTCAGCAGCGCGTTCCAGGCCCCGTATTGCACGGGTGTCGAGGTGGAGGTGCGTACGCTATGAGTGAATCTGACGCGAGTTTGTTGCCGGCCAACAGTTCACCGCTGGAAAAAGCCCTGGACTTGGGCTTCGGCCAGTTGCTCGAGCGAGTCACGCCGCCGTTTCCGGCGTTGATGAACCCACTGCAAACCCCCAGCGAATTTCTTCCTTACCTGGCCGCCGACCGCGGGGTCAGCGAATGGGATGCCGACGCCAGCGAATCGGAAAAGCGCCTGACCGTGGCCTTGTCCTGGCAGATCCAGCGCCAGGCCGGCACACCCAAGGCGCTGAGCTATGCGGTGGAGTCACTGGGATTCACCCCCAACATCAGCGCCTGGTATCAGCAGCGGCCAATCGGTACGCCCTATACCTTCGACGTGCAGGCGATCATTGGGCGCAGTTGGTCCAGTGGCGACCACAACCGGCTCATCCGCCGCATCAACGCAGCCAAAAGCGAGCGGGATCAGGCGACGATTACGGTTGTTCACGAAACCGAAGGTCGGCTTGCGTTGACGCAGGTCCTTCATGCCCCGCTAAGCGACGGCGAGCTGTATTTAAACGGCGCGCTGCCGGAGTTGGCGTTGGTTGCTCGACTTAACAGTGTCGGCGTTGCCCGGCACTACACCATTAACGACTACGACCTCAGGGCGCAGCCATGACAGATGAAATCACGCGCCTGGTGCGCTTCACCTCCAAGGGTTTGGATGAAGTGCTGCAGGCAAAGAATCAGGGCCTCAAAGCCGAAATCACCCACATCGGCGCCGGTACTGGTCGCTACAACCCAGACGGTACAGAAGTGGCCTTGCGCGATGAGCGCCAACGGGTCGCCATCGTGGATTACGAAGACCTGGGCGAGCGCCAACTCAGGATGGCCGCGCTGTTTGACGGCGACGGTGAGTATGAGATTGGCGAGTTCGGTTTTTACCTCGCCAGTGGAACCTTGCTGGCGGTGTATTCCGTGGAAGGGAAGTTGCTGACGTATAAAGCAGCGGCGGCGCGGGTACTGCAGAAGTTCACACTGGATATTTCGCCGTTGCCGGCGGATAGCGTGACGATTGTGGTGGGGAATGAAAACTTGAATGTGTTGTTGGCTGAGGAGATCGCAATTATGGCGGCGGCTTCGGTTGGCAATATGTCGCGGCACGTTGATTTGATGTTTAGGGTCATGCAGTTGGAAGCACAGTAGGGCCGCTTACAAAAACGCTGGAAAGACTAAATTGACAGGGAGTTAATGATGGGAATTGAAACGACTATCACGAAGGTTGTGGATGCATGTAATAAGCTGACGGAAACGGTCACCAATCAGATTGGCAAGATTGATGCGCAGGTAGATGCTGCATCGAGCCAGTTTACGATTTGGCGAAGTAGCGTGCAGGCTAAGGATATCAACGGTCGTGCATCTTATTCGCAAATAATTGATCTCACCGGCCTATCCACCGAAATTTTCTATCCGGTTTGGTGGCGTATGCCAGGTAATGAACAAGGGATTTCGGAAATAATCATTTCCAGAAACTATGCGCAAAACCATGAGTTGAACCCGTTTAATAACAATTTTGAACCTCACGTTGCTGGTTTAAATCTTCAAATGGAAGGCTGTGGTATTCCTTGGAACGGCGATGCGAATTTTTTGGCGATAAAACGAGTCTCTCAAACCTATCGAGAAACTGTTCGTAGAGCGCAGTTTGCAATGCTGTCCTTCGTTCGTCCGGTTACGGGGCTGAAGCCGATTTGGCTTAACTTGACACCAGGTGTTTTAACCACCTCTCCACAAGAGTCTGGGTGCTATTTACGTGGTGGCTTAAGTTATCTTGTAACTAAAAGCTTTCAAGAACCGGTGAAGTTTAGTCGTATAGATGAGGAAGTCGAGCTTAGTCGGGCAGTTACTCCTGAGTACGAGATTTCTTGGAAGGTAAAGCCGTTCGTGATGGCAGCCCCAGAGCTGGGTGATACATATCCTGAAAGTAACACTGCTTATACATTGGATAATGATAAACGCTATGCAGTGAAAGGAGTATGACCATGGCCCGCACTATCAAAAAGCTGCTACTGGGCTCGGGTGAAACACTTATCAATGTTCCTTTGGACCGTCCAACATTGATTTCGCTTGGATTTAGCGAGTCTCGCGCCGAGGAGCTTTGCAAGGAAGCTGAGAGCGCTGCAAAGCTGGAGGAGGCTATTACTGCACGTCGTACTCTTTACGCTACCCAGGCCGATCCTCTGTTTCTGGAATGGCAATACGACGAAACCCCAGAAAAAGAAAAGGCATGGCGCGATAAAGTCGCCGAAATCAAGGCGTCGTATCCCTTGCCCGACCGCATCTGACCACCACCGCGAAAGCGGTTTTTTTTTCGCCCTCCCAAAGCCCCTCCCCGCAGGGGCTTTGGCGTTTCTCACCCGGAGAATCCTACCCATGCCCACCCGCCAAACCTACACCGTCCTCATCCCTTTCCCCATCGGTAACGGCCACTGGTCCACCGCTGGCGAGGAGCTTGAATTGCTGGACGTCGAAGCATCCGCCCTGCGCACCGCCGGCCGCCTGGAACTGACCAGCGTCCTCAACTCCACCCCCAAGAAGGCTGACTAATCATGGCTGAGGTTTTGAACTTCGAGCACAACGGCATCACCGTGAATGCCACCGAATCCCCCGAGGCCATGGGTGGCCTGGGTGATAACGTCATCGGCCTGGTAGGCACTGCCCCCAACGCCCATGCATCGATCCCGAAAAACGCCCCGTTCCGCATCAACAGCTTTACCACCCAGGCGCTGCTGGACCCTACCGGTACCGAGTCGGGCACGCTGTTCCAAGCGGTGTACCAGATCCTCAAAGTGGTGAAGGTGCCGGTCTATGTGGTCATCGTCGAAGAAGGCGCCACCCCGGCCGACACGGTCAACAATGTGATCGGCGGCAACGACCCCGTCACCGGCCGCAAACTCGGCCTGGCTGCCCTGGGCAGCGTGCCTGAAGACCTGACCATCATCGGCGCCCCGGGCTTTACCGGCACCAAGGCTGTGGCCGGCGAGTTCGCCTCCTTCGGCAAGCGCATCAAGGCCCGTGTGGTGCTGGATGGCAAGGACGCTTCGGTTGCCGATCAAGTGACCTACAGCGGCGAACTGGGCGGCGCGGACCTCGGCTTCGACCGTTGCCTGTTGGTGCACAACATGCCGTCGGTGTATTCCAAGGCCGCGAAAAAGAACGTGTTCCTGTCGCCGTCCTCGTTGGCCATCGCCGCGCTTGCCAAGGTCAAGCAATGGGAAAGCCCAGGTAATCAGGTGACCTTCGCCGAAGACGTTTCCCGCGTCGTCGAGTACAACATCCTCGACACCTCCACCGAAGGCGACCTGCTCAACCGTTACGGCGTGAGCTACTACGCCCGCACGGTGCTCGGCGGTTTCTCGCTGCTGGGTAACCGTTCCATCACCGGCAAGTTCATCAGCTACGTCGGCCTCGAAGACGCCATCAGCCGCAAGCTGGTCAAGGCCGGCCAGAAGGCCATGGCCAAGAACCTCACCAAGTCCTTCATGGACCAGGAGGTCAAACGCATCAATGACTGGCTGCAAACCCTGGTTGCCGACGAAACCATCCCTGGCGGCAGCGTCTACCTGCACCCGGAATTGAACAGCGTCGAGAAGTACAAGAACGGCACCTGGTTCATCGTCATTGACTACGGCCGCTACGCGCCGAACGAACACATGGTTTATCAACTCAACGCCCGCGATGAAATCATCGAGCAGTTCCTGGAGGACGTTCTCTAATGTTTACCAACCGAGTCAGACAGGCCATTGCGGCCACCCTTCAAGGCCTGCCGTTGTCGGCCACGGTCGATTCCTTTACGCCGCCGAAGATCGAGTTCGAAATGGACCCGATGACCGGCGGGCGTTTCATCGCCGAAGAGGTGGCCAAAAGCGCCAAGGTGCTGGGCGCAACCCTGGTGTTGCAAGGGGTGGGTGCAGAAATTCTGCTCGCGCTTGGCGTCACGCAGGGTGATGACATCCTGTTGAACGTGCGCGAAGCCGGCCAGGACCAGGACGGCAAGACCTACTTCACCTACCACACCGTAGGCGGCAAGTTGAAGTCTCTGGCCGAAACCGCGCTGACGATGAACGCCAAGCCGGTCACCACCCTGGAGCTGTCCTGCCGCACCTACAGCCGTCTGGAAAACGGTATTCCGGTGATCGACATCGATGTGCGCACCCAGAAGTTCGTGCTCAACGGCGTCGACATTCTCGGCGACGCGCGCCGCGCCGTGCTGATGCCTTAATCCCCCTGGGGGCGGGTCAGCTCGCCTCCATACCCCATCAAGGAATTGCCCCATGGCCTGGATGCCTCCGTTACACATCCTGCTGTCCCCAATCACCGCCGACACCGGCGTCGTGATCGAGCAGATTCAACTGAAACCGTTGTTCTACGCGCCACAAAAAGAAGCCCTGGCACGCGCCGGTGATGACGAGGATGACCAGTTTTTCGAACTGGCAAAGCTCGCCACCGGCCTGTCGGAAAAAGAACTCGACCAACTCAAACGCCCGGACTACGTCAGCATCGCGCAGTACGTACACGAGATGTCGACCCAGCCTGCATCGTTCTTCCTCGATCAAGCCGATGCGCCACGCGAATCGTTGACCTGCGAACAGGTCGCGCTGCTGCTGCCCCTTGAGGCCAGCGGCCGCACGCTCACCCACGTCACCCTGGAAATGCCCGCCCTGCGCGCCACCAAAGTGATGAAAAAGCTGCCCACCAATAAAGAACGTGCCGAGTTCATCACCGCGCATTGCGCCGGCCTGATGATTCCCGATCTCGCCGGACTCACCGTGCCCGACTGGACAGAGTTGCAGGGGCGCATCGACGATTTTTTAAACAAACCGGCGGACTTCTTTCGGAACGCGACATCGAAGTGATCCTCGATGTAGTACCGCTGGTTTACTCGGTAAGCGAAGCGGAAATCCTCGATTGGAATGCCGGGAAAGCAATGCGCCGCTATGACATCGCGATCAGTCGCCTTGGGCTCAAACAGGAGTAGAGCGGGATGGCAGACAGTAACTATGCGGGCGGGTCGGCCATCGTCAAGGACGGCTGGCTGACTCAAGGCTCGCTGGCACAGGGTGGGGGGCAGGCCAGCCTCAACCCGTTCGCGCAAACGCTGACGGGTCCGGCTGAGGCTGTGCCGGGGAGTGCTGCGAACCTGGCATTGGCATTGGCCGATGCCAGCCTGCAGATCAATCATCTGGCCGAAGGCCAGGGCCGGCTCGTGGAGACGCTCGAGCTGTTCAACGTCTCGCTGCTCAAGGTGATGGACGCTCGGCAAGCCGACGCCGAGCCGGCGGGAGCGAGCGATACCACTACCAGCACGACGGCCAATGCAGGCACACCGTCGCAGGCACTGGATGCCGCGATGACCGACCTGGGCCAACTGTTGCAATTCGTCGGACGCGAGCGCAAGTCAATGCGTGAAGCCAACCTCGCCATGGCGTCGGAGCCTGTGGTGGCGGCCAGTGGCGCAAGCGCCGTTGACCTTGCGAAGGTCGAGTACGTTGCCGCCAAGTCGGGTATCGGCAGCGACCGAGTTGACGCTTCAGGCAATATCGACCAGGCCGGGCGCCAGGCTGACCTGCAGCAATTCGCCCGCGACGCCGCGATCATGGCGACGGCATTCAAAATCGATGTCAAGCATGCCGGCGACCTCATGGGCGGCTGGCGCGAGTCAATGCATCTGGACCGCGCACAAACCCTGGACTTGGCCGACGCGACAACTGTGCTGGGCAATGTTGTCTCGCTCAAGGCCGAATCGGCGGATATCGCAGCAATCGTGCAACATCAGGGTGCTGCCGCGACGGATGCGGGCATGAGCCCCGCGCAGGCGGCGGCGCTGTCGGCGGCGTTGCTGAGTGCAGGTAATAGCAAAGGCGCTGCTGGCCTCGGGCTGGAAAAAATCAGTGCTGCCCTGGCTAAAGGCGACAGCGCTTCCCCTGGGCAGCGTAACGCTTGGGCAGCGCTAAAGCTTGACCCCGACGTGTTGTCCGGCGGAATGAAACAGGATGCTGCGCAGACTCTGGTCACCGTGCTGGAGGCACTCAAAGCGCAACCGGCCGAAAGGCAGGCGGCGCTGGCGACGCAACTGTTCGACGGTAACCAGGCGATTCTGAGCCTGGTGCCGATGATCGACACTGTGAAGCTGGCCTTTTCGCAAGTGGCCGACACATCCAGCTACGCCACATCGGCGCTGGGGGATCATGGCGCTCTCCTGCGTTCGGCAGCGGTTCGCGCCGATTCCACCCAGGCCCGTCGGCAGGCCTACGAGGCCAGTACTACACGTTTGCAAACCGCTTCCGACGCCGCCCTGGCGCCCGTTGTGGATACCTCGCTGACGGCGATGACCAGTTTGGTCAATGGTGTGAGTTGGTTGGCCGAAGCCCTGCCTCAGGCCACCGCCGCCGTCACGCTGGCGGGTGCTGCGCTGGGGCCGTTGATTTCCGGCGTTTTCGATGCCGTGAAAGACAAGGTCTTTGAAAAGGTCGCCGGGAAAATTCTTGGCGAAGGCGGTGCCGTCGACTCATCCGCCCGCCCGCAGCACTCTGGAGGTAACGACGCACCTGCAGGCAAACGCACGCCGGGTTCGGCGCCGGGCGCTGGTGGGTCGCGCAGAACGGCGAAGGCCAGCAAAGTCGCCAAGGGGGCTGCGTTGGGGTTGGTGCTGGCGAACGCCGGAGTCGATGTCACCAAGGGCGCGCTGTCGGGGAATCTGGGTGAAGCGGTTGGCACCAGCGTGGGCTCGGTAGGCGGCGGGGTCGCCGGTGGTTTTGCCGGTGAGTTCGCCGGCATGGCGCTTGGCCGAGCTGTCGGTACGCTGGCGGGGGCGGTGATCGGTTCGGTTGTGCCGGGTGCCGGCACGCTGCTGGGTGGCGTCATGGGCGGCGTTGCCGGTGGTGCCATCGGCAAGGTGGTCGGCGGTGCCGTCGGGACGTTCGTCGGCAGCGACGTTGGCGCCTGGCTGGCTGAAAAAGTGATGGGGTCCGAGGATCGCTTGCCGTCTCCCACGGAGGTCAGCACTCACCTCAATACCCCTCAAGCCGATAACCGCCAAATCAATTTTGCCCCGCAAATCACTATCAACGCGCCGGAACAAGCCAGCTATCAGCAATTGGCGACACTCGTGGTGCAACAGATCGAAGCGCAATTTACCCCGCTGTCGATGGACAACCTGCTGGCGACGCGACGTGGCGCAGCACTCACCGATGGAGCTGTGTGATGCGACAACAGATGGTGTTGGGCACGTTTATTTTCGGGCTGTCGCGCGGGTTCGCCTACGACACCCTGGATCGTGGAAGCACTGGTGGCTGGGTCAGCCTGAACATCATTGCTGGCAAACCCAAGTCCAGCCAAGTGGGCCAGGATCTCGAAACACTGGCCTTTGGCGGCAAGGCAGCGCGTGCCAAGGGCATGCAGCGCCTGGATGAGTTGCGCGCCTTGCAAAACCTGCGGGCACCGTTGCCGTTGGTGGACGGCCTGGGGCGTAACTGGGGTTTGTGGACCATCAAGTCGATCAGCGAAAAGCAAACCAGCGTGATCGACGACGGTACGGCGATGGCGATCGGTTGGTCGCTGGTATTGGAGGAGTTCGTCAATGCGTAGGGTTCGAAGTATCGCTGGCGACTCGGTGAACCTGCTGCTCTACCGAGAGCTGGGGCGTTGTGATGATGCCGCAGAAGAAGCGCTGTGGCGCTTGAATCCGGAGCTGGGGGAAAAGGGCGCGGTATTGCCGGCAGGCGTCAGCGTGCTGGTGCCCGAATTGGATGCGCAACCTGCTGCGAGCCGGCCGGTTTCAGCCTGGGATTAAGGAGCGATCATGGCACTTGGATTCACACCTGTAGTGGAGCTGTATGGCGCCAATGCTGCGCTGTTCAACGAGCGGCTATTGGAATGGGAGCATGTCGACGCAGCGGGCTTTGTCTCCGACCAGCTCACGTTGACCCTCGATATCGAGGGCCTTGAAGGGTTGCCCGAGCTGGGCGGCAAAATCGGCTTGCGCGTGGGGTACCTTGAGTCCGGCCTGGTGGATAAGGGCGTGTTCAAGATCACTCAGCGAACACCGTCCCTGTTCCCGATGCGCTTGGCGCTGGTGGCCACGGCAGCGCCGTTCGATGATCACGAATTCAAGCAGCGCCGTACCGCCAGCCATGGGCCGATAACCTTGGGCGCACTGTTTCGCCAATTGACCAGCCGCTACGGTTTTTCGCCGCGTGTGGCGCCTGAACTCGAGCGCGAGCAGATCGCGCACATCGATCAGACCAATGAAAGCGACATGGCCTTTCTGACCAGGCTGGCCAAACGCTTCGATGCGGTGGCCAAGCCTGTCGACGAGCTGTATGTACTGGGGCGTAAAGGCCAGATCAAGTCACTATCGGG
Source organism: Pseudomonas sp. R2-7-07 (assembly GCF_003852355.1). Taxonomy (NCBI): domain Bacteria; kingdom Pseudomonadati; phylum Pseudomonadota; class Gammaproteobacteria; order Pseudomonadales; family Pseudomonadaceae; genus Pseudomonas; species Pseudomonas sp. R2-7-07. The sequence continues at coordinate 1,432,038 of NZ_CP027759.1, forward strand.
CAAGGCGTTGCCGGATGTGCGGTTGTCGGTTACCCGTGACAATCGCCCGGGTGACCGGGCCTTCATCAGCGCCAGCTTCATCGAAGCCAGCCGTGCCAAATACAACGGCGCGCAAACGTCTTGGTGGGATGCGGCGGCCGGCAAAAAGCACGTCGTAGAAGTAGGTACCGCGCCGTTCAAGGTGGTGACGCAGCGCTACCAGAGCGAGGACGAAGCGCGCTCAGCGGCGCAGGGAGAGATGCGGCGTGTGGGGCGGGAAGGGCTGCAGATCAATGTGGTTTGCCCCGGTAATCCGTCGTTGGCCGCTGAAGGCTTGCTGCTGCTGGACGAGTCGTGGCCAAGCTTTATGCAGGGGCGCTGGTCAATCAAGAAGGTGACGGCCAGTGGTAAACGAGCAGACGGCTATCGGTGCACGATCCAGGCCAGCGGTTTGTCGGTGTAGACACTTTTTCAGAGTAAAAACCAATGCTGATAACACTTGCCCAGCTTCTGGGTGTGATGCCTGGGGCCCGCCTTCGAGCGGGCATTTTTTTGTCCCCTTTAAATGCAGCCTTCGTTCGGTATGAGATTAGCAGTGCCAAACGCATCGCCGCCTTCCTCGCCCAGATCGGCCACGAATCCGCCGAATTGCGCTACGTGCGCGAGCTGGGCAGCGATCACTACCTCAGCAAGTACGACACCGGCACCCTGTCCGCCCGCTTGGGCAATACCCCGGAGGCGGATGGTGATGGGCAGAAGTACCGGGGCAGGGGGCTGATTCAGGTCACGGGACGGCGCAACTACCTGGCGTGCAGCCAGGCACTGTTTGACGATGATCGCCTGCTGCAACAACCGCAGCTGCTCGAACAACCCCAATGGGCCTGCGAATCCGCCGCCTGGTTCTGGCAAACCAACGGCCTCAACGAATTGGCCGACAAGGACCAGTTCACCACCATTACCCGGCGTATCAACGGCGGCCTGAACGGCCTGCAGGATCGCGTGCAATTGTGGGAGCGGGCGAAGGCGGTGTTATGCGTTTCCTAGGCTGGTTGCGCTGGGTCGGCATTTGCCTGCTGCTTGCGCTGGTGTGGCAAGTGCAGGCCTGGCGCTATGGTGCGCAGCTTGAGCGGCAGGCGGCGGGTCATGCGCTGGCGCTGAGCCAGCAACGCCAGGCCGCGTTCGAACAGCAACAGGCAGAACAACAAAAGCGCCTGGCCCTGGAGCAACAGCTCAACGCCAGCGACCAACAACACACCCAGGAGTTGAGCGATGCCCAACGTAACCAAGCTGCTCTGCGCGACCGCCTGGCCACTGCTGATGTGCGGTTGTCAGTCCTTCTCGACAGCGCCGCCACTGGCTGCACAGTGCCTGCCACCTCCGCCCCCGGCGGCGTGGTTCATGCAGCCCCACGAGCCCGACTTGACCCGGCGCATGCTCAGCGAATTATCCGCATCACCGACGACGGCGATAACGCCCTGATCGCCTTGCGTGCCTGCCAGGCCTATGTGCGAGCCGTCGCGCGTTAGTCTTTTGATGCACTCTGCAACTTGCATGACCGATGGGCTGCTGTAGGGTAGGCGAACCACCGCCCATTCCTGGAGATGACCGTGAAGGAAATCACTCAACTGGCTGCTGAACTGGGGCGCCGTTTGCAGGTGCTCAATGCCCATGTCACCACCGCCGAGTCCTGCACCGGCGGCGGTATTGCCGAAGCCATCACGCGCATACCGGGCAGTTCGGCGTGGTTCGAGGCGGGCTATGTTACCTATTCCAACCGACAGAAGACCCGGCAATTGAACGTACCGGAAAAGCTGTTTTCCAAAGTTGGCGCCGTCAGCCAGGAAGTGGTCGAAGCGATGGTGCGAGGGGCACAGGAAAAAAGCCTGGCACGGTTTGCCGTGGCGGTCAGCGGCGTGGCGGGCCCGGACGGTGGTACGCGGGACAAGCCGGTGGGCACGGTATGGCTGGCGTTCGGTGTGGGCGATGAGGTCACGGCCGAGCTTGCGCACTTCCCCGGTAACCGCGATGAAGTCCGCCGACAAACGGTAAAAGCCGCGCTGGAGGGCTTGTTGCGACGAGCTGCAGCAGAAATAGACAATCAGGGGTAGGCGATCTTCGATCTTTGTGGAACAATACTGTCTACTTATACAGGTGTTGGCCGTCAGGCCTTATTGATTACGTGAGGACTTTAATGGACGACAACAAGAAGAAAGCCTTGGCTGCGGCCCTGGGTCAGATCGAACGTCAATTCGGCAAGGGTGCCGTAATGCGTATGGGCGATCACGACCGTCAGGCGATCCCGGCTATCTCCACTGGCTCTCTGGGTCTGGATATCGCGCTCGGCATTGGCGGCCTGCCAAAAGGCCGTATCGTTGAGATCTACGGTCCTGAATCTTCCGGTAAAACCACCCTGACCCTGTCGGTGATCGCCCAGGCTCAGAAAATGGGCGCCACCTGCGCATTTGTCGATGCCGAGCACGCCCTGGATCCTGAATACGCCGGCAAGCTGGGCGTCAACGTCGACGACCTGCTGGTTTCCCAGCCAGACACCGGTGAGCAAGCCCTGGAAATCACCGACATGCTGGTGCGCTCCAACGCCATCGACGTGATCGTGGTCGACTCCGTGGCTGCCCTGGTACCCAAGGCAGAAATCGAAGGCGAAATGGGCGACATGCACGTGGGCCTGCAAGCCCGTCTGATGTCCCAGGCGCTGCGTAAAATCACCGGCAACATCAAGAACGCCAACTGCCTGGTGATCTTCATCAACCAGATCCGTATGAAAATCGGTGTGATGTTCGGCAGCCCGGAAACCACCACCGGTGGTAACGCGCTGAAGTTCTACGCTTCGGTTCGTCTGGATATCCGTCGTACCGGCGCGGTGAAGGAAGGTGACGAGGTTGTCGGTAGCGAAACCCGCGTCAAAGTCGTGAAGAACAAGGTAGCCCCGCCTTTCCGTCAGGCAGAATTCCAGATTCTTTATGGCAAAGGCATCTACCTGAACGGCGAGATGATCGACCTGGGCGTGTTGCACGGTTTTGTCGAGAAGTCCGGTGCATGGTATGCCTACAACGGCAGCAAGATCGGTCAGGGCAAGGCCAACTCGGCCAAATTCCTGGCAGACAACCCGGATATCGCCGCCACGCTTGAGAAGCAGATTCGCGACAAGCTGCTGACCCCTGCGCCAGACGTCAAAGCCGCCGCCAACCGTGAGCCGGTTGACGAGATGGAAGAAGCCGACACTGACATCTGAAGCAAACGATGACTGTTGTACTGGATACACTCGTTGCCGTTCGGCGCACTGCAATGGACCTGCTCGCACGGCGCGAGCATGGTCGAGTCGAGTTGACACGCAAATTGCGTCAGCGCGGCGCAGAGCCTGAAATGATCGAAACGGCCCTCGACCGTTTAACGGAAGAAGGGCTGCTATCGGAAGCCCGATACCTCGAAAGCTTTGTGTCCTACCGCGCGCGCTCCGGTTATGGCCCTGCACGGATTCGCGAAGAGTTGAGCCAGCGCGGCCTGCAACGTGCCGATATCGACCTCGCCCTGCGTGAGTGCGGTATCAGTTGGCAGTCGCAGCTGGAAGAGACTTGGCGCCGCAAGTTTTCAGGGCATCTGCCAATTGATGCCAGGGAGCGTGCGAAGCAAGGCCGCTTCCTGAGCTATCGCGGGTTTTCGATGGACATGATCAGCCGCTTGTTAAGCGGTCGGGACATGGACGACTGAACGCCACAAAACGAAAGGCCCACTATGAAAATAGTGGGCCTTTTTTTTCGCCTGCAAAAATCACGCAGGCTCTGGCGCCACTCGCTGCTGCGTCTCGCCCTGAGCCTGGGCCCAGTTTTCTGGCAGGTTGATGTAATCCACCAATTCGCGCAATCGCCCCTGGTCACGGCCATTGAAGTTGAAGACCAGTCGCGTCAGGTGACTGAACCTTGGCTCGTCATGGTCTTCGCCTGTGTAGGCAAGCTGCTGGAATGCTCCGCTCAGCCGCAGGCTGGCAAACTCATCCTGCAAATGCGCCAGGGCTCGATCACTGAGTGGATGATTCATACGCACTACGAACTCACGCTTCAGCCAGCGCGTTGAATGGAAATTGGCATAAAACCGATTGATCTCGTCCACGGCTTCTTCTGCGCTGTATACCAGGCGTATGAGTTTGAGGTCGGTCGGCAGGATATAGCGATTAGCCTCCAACTGGCTGCGGATAAAGTCCAGGGCGCCTTGCCAGAAGCCGCCGCCGGGTGCGTCCAGCAGGACCACCGGCACTAGCGGGCTTTTGCCGGTCTGGATCAGGGTCAGCACTTCCAGGGCTTCGTCCAGGGTGCCGAAACCACCTGGGCACAGGATCAGTGCGTTGGCTTCCTTGACGAAAAACAGTTTGCGGGTAAAGAAGAAGTGGAAGGACAGCAGGTTGTCGGTGCCGTCGATGGTCGGATTGGCATGTTGTTCAAACGGCAGGGTGATGTTGAACCCCAGGCTGTGCTCCAGGCCCGCGCCCTCATGCGCCGCAGCCATGATGCCGCCGCCGCCGCCGGTGATGACCATCAGGTCGGAACGCGCCAACGTCGCGCCTACCTCTCGAGCCAATGCATACAGGGGGCTTTCCACCGGAGTACGTGCCGAGCCGAACACCGTCACCTTGCGCCGCCCCTTGAACTGTTCGAGCACACGAAAGGCGTGGTCCAACTCACGTATGGCGCGCAAGGTGATCTTGGCGTTCCAACGATCGCGGTCGTCCTGGGCCATGCGCAGAACGGTGAGGATCATGTCGCGATACAAGGGGATATTTGCACTGTTGGGGGCAATCAACTGGAGTTGCGCGTCCACCTGTTGCGTGAGGTCGGTGCCATTTTGTTCAAAAAGCTGGAGCAGGGAGTCATTCGATTCATAAGGCATTCAACTTCTCCTTCTTCACAGGGCCTGGGTAGCCGACGAGCGTCGGCAGGGGCCACGACACTGCATGTGTCGTTGCTTGCCGCAGGAGGGCAGGCCTCTTTTGCCCTGAAAAAACGTTGCAGAACAGCAGTGGATGCTGCTGCGGGCGGGCGGATGGAATGATGCGATCATGGGCCGAAAAACCCTTGGCTGGCAACCGCTTATTGGTCACTCGTTATGGCGTTAGTGGTGGAAGCGGGGGGAGTGCGCGTCGCCAGGCAGCCACGCGCGAAAGGCAAGCCAGGGTTACTTTTTCTTCTTGGTCGGAGCCGGGCAGTCGGCTTCGGCGAATTTTACCGAGGCTACAGGACGGTTGGTCTTGTTCTCGGTAATTTCGTAGCGCATGACCGCGCCCTTCGCCATCAGCTCGCGGTAGCCTGGGTTGGTGCAGACACTGCGGCCCAGTTGGAAATACACCGCCTTGGGATTGGCACGCATCTGTTCGGCGCGGTCAGGCTGCACGCTCAGATGATCGATCAGTTGCGTGCCTTCAACGGTGTAGGCCACTTCCAAGGTTTTCTCATCGATTTCCCGGGGCAGGTCCTTGTTGCTTTCGGTCGCGACGCTTTGCAGCTTCCGGTTCATTTGCGCCTCCAGCAGCGAGGCTGCGTGGGCGCCCATAGGCAAGGCCAGCGCAATAGCGACGGATGGGGCAACGAGGCGCAGCATGGAACGCAGCATCAAACTCTCCTGATTCGGTTACTGGTGCATAGACCAGCCACTGCGCTGTGCGTTCAGTGGCGCGCAATTATAGGTGAGCGCTGGCCACTACAGCCAGGCGTATCGCTGGTAAACTGCGCCCACTTCAATTGCTCTTGAGTGACCCCGTGTCGATTTACCCGTCTGTATGGCGCATCCGATGAGCCACGCCGTCTCCCGCTTGCGTGCCCAGCGCCTGGCCCGAGCCGTCAGGCCTTTCCTTAATCGGGGATCGCGTGCCGAGCGGTGCACCGGTTGCCGAGTGATTCCCGAGTATTGCCTGTGCGCATGGCGACCAACGGTTCAGGCCAACGCTGCCATGTGCCTGTTGATGCACGACGTCGAACCGATGAAGCCCAGTAACACCGGATGGCTGATCGCCGACGTTATCGACGACACCACGGCGTTCGCCTGGTCGCGCACCGAAGTCGATCCGGACCTGCTCACCTTGCTGGCCGATCCGCAGTGGCAGCCGTACATCGTGTTCCCCGGCGAATTCGTGGCGCCCGAGCGGGTGGTCAGCGCGGTGAATACGCAGGCGGGCAAGCGCCCACTGTTCATCCTGCTGGACGGCACTTGGAGCGAAGCGCGCAAGATGTTTCGCAAGAGCCCCTACCTGGAGCATTTGCCTGTGCTGAGCCTGGCGCCGGAGCAGCTGTCACGCTACAAGTTGCGCCGCTCCAAGCGTGATGATCATTTCTGCACCGCCGAGGTTGCCGCGCTGTGTCTGGAGTTGGCTGATGATCAGCTCGCCAGCGAAGTCCTGGACGCCTACCTCGATGTATTCAGCACGCATTATCTGGCCGCCAAGTTTCAGTTGCCTCTGGACGCGACGGACAGTGTCCACACGCGTTTGGCGCCTTATATCCCCGCGGCCTGACCCCTCGACGTTCGCATGATGGCACCTTAATCGCGTAACCCGCTAAAATCCCCATGGGCGTAGCGCTTGACCCCCCAGGCTGCGCTGGGCATGCTGGGCGCCGATTGGGGCGCTAGCTTGGTTTTTCGACGTTGTTTCGCATGTTTTTGACGTTGAGCGTGCCCCGTGGCGATGGCTGCCTGGCTGTTGCCTTGTGTACTGGCGGACCCTGAACCCATCAGGGCTCCCCTAAAAACAGGATCATTTAATCAATGGCCACATACGAAATCCTGATAGCCGATGACCACCCGCTGTTTCGCAGTGCGCTGCATCAGGCCGTAACCCTGGGCCTTGGCCCGGACGTGCGCCTGGTCGAAGTCGCCAGCATTGCCGAGCTGGAAGCCCGCCTGACTGAAAAATCCGACTGGGACCTGGTGCTGCTCGACCTGAACATGCCCGGCGCCTATGGTTTTTCGGGATTGGTGCTGCTGCGCGGGCAATATCCGCAGATTCCCGTGGTGATGGTCTCGGCCCAGGAAGACGCCGATGTGGTGGTGCGCTCCAAGGAGTTCGGCGCCAGCGGCTTCATTCCCAAGTCCAGCGCGATGGAAGATATCCAAAAGGCTGTGCGTGCCGTACTGGACGGTGATGTGTCCTGGCCACCGCAAGCGTTTGAAGAAATCAACGTGTCCGAGGAAGCCAAGGCGGCCCGTGATGGCTTGGCCAGTTTGACGCCCCAGCAGTTCCGCGTATTGACCATGGTCTGCGAGGGCTTGTTGAACAAGCAGATTGCCTACGAGCTGAGCGTGTCGGAAGCGACCATCAAGGCCCACGTCACGGCGATTTTCCGCAAGTTGGGGGTGCGAACGCGCACCCAGGCGGCGTTGCTCTTGCAACAACTTGAGTCAATTTCGCAGCATTAAGTTACAACCGGTTCACGCTTTTTTGACTTTGCGTGATCTAGCTTCCCCACTTCTTTGGTTCAGTTGCCTACATCTATGTCGCCTTTCAAGGGTCAAACCGGTATCAAACGTATCTTCAACGCAGGGGGCTATTCCCTGGATGGCCTGCGCGCGGCTTTCACCGGCGAGGCGGCGTTCCGCCAGTTGGTACTGCTGAACGTCATCCTGATTCCGTTGAGTTTTTTCCTGCAGGTCAGCCGCGTCGAACGGGCGTTGCTGATTGCCGTGTGCCTGCTGGCGCTGATCGTCGAATTGCTCAATTCTGCGGTGGAAGCGGCGATCGACCGCATTTCCCTGGACCGCCACCCGCTGTCGAAAAACGCCAAGGACATGGGCAGCGCCGCGCAGTTCGTGGCCTTGACCATGATCACGCTGGTGTGGGCGGTCATTCTGATCTAACGATCAGGCGATGCTCGGCAATACGATTTCGTCGCTGCGCTGAACCCCGGCGGTAAAAGCGCGGCACAGTTCCAGGAACTCGCGCATCGCCGAGGTCTGGTACTTCTGCTTATGCCAGATAAAGTAGAACTGCCGGGCCAGGTCCAGGTCCGGCGTTTCTACCGGCACCAGGCTGCCACGGCGGAACGCATCGCGCAGTGCCAGTCGCGAAATGCAACCAATCCCCAACCCCGACTCCACTGCTCGTTTGATCGCCTCGGTGTGTTCCAGCTCCAGGCGGATATTCAGTGCGCTGCGATGATGGCGCATAGCCTGATCAAATGTCAGGCGCGTGCCTGAGCCTTGTTCCCGCAGGATCCACGCCTCATGGGTCAGCTCATCCATGCTGGCCACGCCACGCTTGGCCAAGTGATGCTGGGGCGCGCAGAACACCACCAGCTCATCTTCCACCCAGGTCTGCACCTCGATGTCCGGATGGCTGCAATCGCCTTCAATCAGACCCAGGTCAATTTCGTAATGCGCCACCTGATGCACGATATGCGCAGTGTTTTGCACATGCAGTTTCACCTGACTCTCGGGGTGCTGCTGCATGAAGCTGCCGATCAGCAGGGTGGCCAGGTAATTGCCGATGGTCAGGGTGGCGCCCACGGCCAGTGAGCCAAAGCCGGACTTGCCGTTGAGCAGGTCCTCGATCTCTTTCGCCTGATCCAGCAGTGCCACCGCTTGAGGCAGCAATTGATGCCCGAGCGCATTGAGGCTCAGGCGTTTGCCGGCGCGGTCGAATAATTGGCAGCTGGATTGGCGCTCCAGCTCGGTAATCGACGTGCTGGCGGCGGATTGGGATAAGGCCAGAAGGCCAGCAGCGCGGGAGACGCTTTCCTGCTGGGCGACGGCGACGAAGACTTGCAGTTGACGGAGAGTGAATCGCATATCGATATAACCGATAACCCTTATCTTAATAATCCAGTTAACAGATATTGTCGCCGCCATTAGAATGCTGTGCAATTGCGCACTTCACCTTTGGCGCAGGCCCATTTCCAGGAGTCCCCCGTACATGAGCAACATGAACCACGAGCGTGTCCTCAGTGTTCATCACTGGAACGACACTCTGTTCAGCTTCAAGTGCACCCGCGATCCGGGTTTGCGCTTCGAGAACGGTCAGTTCGTGATGATCGGCCTGCAACAGCCCAACGGCCGCCCGCTCATGCGCGCCTATTCCATTGCCAGCCCGAACTGGGAAGAGCATCTGGAATTCTTCAGCATCAAGGTGCCGGATGGCCCGCTGACTTCCCAGTTGCAGCATTTGAAGGAAGGCGACGAGATCATCATCAGCAAAAAACCGACAGGCACCCTGGTGCTTGACGATTTGAAGCCGGGCAAACACCTGTACCTGCTCAGCACCGGCACGGGCCTCGCGCCATTCATGAGCGTGATCCAGGACCCGGAGACCTACGAGCGTTTCGAAAAAGTGATCCTGTGCCACGGCGTGCGTTACGTCAACGAAGTCGCCTACCGCGAATTCATCACCGAGCACCTGCCGCAGAACGAATTCTTCGGCGAGGCCCTGCGTGACAAGTTGATCTACTACCCGACCGTGACCCGCGAGCCGTTCGAAAACGAGGGGCGCCTGACCGACCTGATGCGCAGCGGCAAGCTGTTCAGCGACATCGGCCTGCCACCGATCAACCCCGAAGACGACCGCGCCATGCTGTGCGGTAGCCCAAGCATGTTGGATGAGACCAGCGAAGTGTTGAACAGCTTTGGTCTGAAAGTTTCGCCGCGCATGCGTGAGCCGGGTGATTACCTGATCGAGCGTGCGTTCGTCGAAAAATAAACGCGATCAAACAATGTGGGAGGGGGCTTGCCCCCGATTGCGGTGGATCAGTCATGATGAGTGACTGGCACACTGCTATCGGGGGCAAGCCCCCTCCCACATTTGTTTCCGGTTTATTTGGCCGGCACCACTTCCAGCACACAAATCAGCCCCGCCTCGGGATAGTGCCAACGCACATCCACGTCCCAGAATTGCGCACCGTATTCGCGCTCAGGCCCGGGCGTCTGGTAGGCAGGGCGCGGATCCTGCGCCAGGCACTGATCGATCAACTCCACCAACGGCTCCCCAAGACGCTGCGCATGGCCCTGGGCCTGTTGCAGTGCAGTCTTGAGCCACTGCACGCCAATCAGCTGCGGCGCACCGCTGGCGATGCTGTTGGTGGCGGTATCAACGCTGTCGGCATAGGGCACATACGGCTTGATATCCAGCACCGGCGTGCCGTCGAGCAAATCGATCCCGGAAATCCACAGGCGCCCCGGTTCTACCTTGTCCAGCTTTACCACCGACTGGCCGATGCCATTGGGGCGATGGGTCGCGCGGGTGGCGAATACGCCCATGGCCGTGTTGCCGCCCAGGCGTGGCGGGCGCACTTTAAGGCGTGGCTTGTCTTCCAGCGCCTGGTGGAACAGAAACAGCAGCCACACATGGCTGACCTGCTCCAGGCCCTGCACCGCTTCGCCGCCATCGAACGGCGCCACCAGCTCCAGCACACCGCGGGCGGCTGGCGCCAGTTGCGGCTGGCGCGGGATAGCGAACTTCTCCTTGAAGCAGGAGCGTACGAAGCCGACGGGCGCGACCTGATAACTCATGGCTTACGCGCGAACCCGCAGCGTCAGCCCCTTGAGGAAGTTGCGCAGCAACTGGTCACCACAGGTGCGGTAGTTGGTGTGACCGAACTTGCGGAACAGTGCGCTCAGCTCCGGCTTGGACACTGGGAACTCGGCAGCCTTGAGGATGGCGTGCATGTCGTCTTCCTTCAATTCGAAGGCCACGCGCAGTTTTTTCAGGATGATGTTGTTGGTCACCGGGGTTTCGATCGGCTGCGGTGGACGGCTTTCGTCCTTGCCGCGCTTGAACATGACCAAGCCATCGAGGAAATGCGCCATCACCTCATCCGGGCAGAACACGAAGCCTTCTTCCTCATCTTTCTTGAGGTAAGTCAGCAGGTCTTCCTTGGTTACGTCCATGCCGCCGAGCTTGATGATCTCGACCATCTTGTTGTCGCTGATGTCGAGCATGTAGCGCACGCTGCGCAGTACGTCGTTGTGAATCATGGTGGGCAATCCTGGTTTTCAACGGGGTAGACACCGCCCAGTCAGGCAGTGTCGGGAAAAGGGCACCGGCTTAGAACTTCTCTTTGCCGGACAGGTAACGCCATTGGCCCACGGGCACCTTGCCAATGGAGACGCCACCGATGCGAATGCGCCGGATGGCGACGACTTTCAAGCCAACGGCTTCGCAGAACAGCGCTATCACCCCCGGCTGCGGGTTTTTCAGCGCAAACCGCAGGCGGTTCTCGTTCTGCCAGCTGGCTTTCACGGCCGGCAGCTCCTTGCCTTTGTAGGTCAGGCCGTGGTTCAGGCGGTTGAGGCCGTGGGCGGCCATGTCGCCCTCGACTTCCACCACGTATTCCTGCTCGATCTTGGCGGCATCGGCGGTCAACTTGCGCAGAATCTTCCAATCCTGGGTGAACACCAGCAGGCCGCTGGCCTTGGCTTGCAGGTCGGCACTGGCGGTCAGGCGCAGGAAGTGACCCTTGAGCGGGCGCTTGCTGAAGCGGTGCTCTTCCGACAGCGTCTCGGCGCTGATCGACGCCATGGCCGTCTCGGCATCCATGCCCGCCGGAGCGTGCAGCAGGATGGTCACCGGCTCCGGCACGGTGGCTTTGGCTTGCGGGTCCAGCTCGACCTTTTGGGTGGTGACCTTGAACTGCGGTTCGTCGATCACTTCACCGTCCACCGTGACCCAGCCGCCTTCGATAAACAGCTCAGCCTCCCGACGGGAGCAACCGACCAGTTCGATAAGGCGTTTGGAGAGGCGTATGGGGTCAGTCATGACAAGGGCCGTAACAAAAGGGGGCGGCTATTGTACCTGTGTGGGGCCGGTTAATCCCGGCCCCATTTCAGCACGGTGCTTTATTGATAAAGCCCGATTCAAAAGGTGGTCAGCCACTGCCTATGCGCTGCTGCTGGCGCAGGCGCATATGCAGCAACGGATAAGGCTGGCCCAGGCCGTCGTGTTCCGTGCGTCCGATCACTTCAAAGCCTTGCTTGAAATAGAACCCCAGCGCCTGCGGGTTCTGCTCGTTCACGTCCAGCTCATCGGCATTCATGCACTCGATCGCATAGCGCAGCAATTGCCGGCCCAGGCCCTGGCCTCGAAAGGGTGGGTCGATAAACAGCATTTCGACCTTGCCCGCAGCCACCCCGGCGAACCCGGTGATGCGTTGGCGCGTGTCCTTGGTGCAGATCAGCATTACGGCGTCCAGATAGCGAGTCAGCACCTGGTTTTTCAGGCGCAGGATGTAGCTGTCCGGCAAGAAGTCGTGGGTAGCCCGCACCGAGGCCTCCCAAATGCGCGTCAACTCTGGGTAGTCGCAGGTTTTAGGTGTGTGGATGACCGAATGCTGACGCATGCCCGCGACCCTTTGCCTTATGGGGAGTGATGGGCAAAACGATAGACGTAAAAAAGCCCCGCATCCTGTTCAGGAGCGGGGCTTTTTCATTTTTTTACAATCAATCGCGCTTTTCAGCCCACAAGTCATACTCGTCGGCGTCAGTCACCGTGCACCACACCTTATCGCCTGGTTTCAAACCGCTGGCATCGTCGATAAATACGTTACCGTCGATTTCCGGCGCATCGAAGAAGCAACGGCCAACCGCGCCTTGCTCGTCGACTTCGTCGATCAGTACTTCGATCTCCTTGCCGATGCGCAGTTGCAGACGCGCCGAGCTGATCGCCTGCTGGTGCGCCATGAAGCGCTCCCAACGGTCTTGCTTGACGTCGTCCGGCACCACGGCCAGGTCCAGCAGGTTGGCCGGGGCGCCTTCAACCGGCGAGTACTGGAAGCAGCCGACGCGGTCCAGCTGGGCTTCGGTCAGCCAGTCCAGCAGGTACTGGAAGTCTTCCTCGGTTTCGCCAGGAAAACCGACGATAAAGGTCGAGCGGATGATCAGTTCCGGGCAGATTTCGCGCCAGTTCTTGATGCGCGCCAGGGTCTTGTCTTCGAAGGCCGGGCGTTTCATGGCCTTGAGCACCTTGGGGCTCGCGTGCTGGAACGGGATGTCCAGGTACGGCAGGATCTTGCCGGCGGCCATCAATGGGATCAGCTCGTCAACGTGCGGGTACGGGTAAACGTAATGCAGGCGCACCCACACGCCCAGGCTGCTCAAGGCTTCGCAGAGTTCGGTCATGCGGGTTTTCACCGGCGCGCCATTCCAGAAACCGGTGCGGTATTTGACGTCGACGCCATAGGCGCTGGTGTCCTGGGAAATCACCAGCAGCTCTTTCACGCCGGATTTGACCAGGCGCTGGGCTTCGTCCAGCACGTCGCCGACCGGACGACTGACCAGCTTGCCGCGCATCGACGGAATGATGCAGAAGCTGCAGCTGTGGTTGCAGCCTTCGGAAATCTTCAGGTAAGCGTAGTGACGCGGGGTCAGCTTGATGCCTTGCGGCGGCACCAGGTCGATCAGCGGGTTGTGGTCCTGGCGCGGCGGCACCACGGCGTGTACGGCGTTGACCACCTGCTCATACTGCTGCGGGCCGGTCACGGCAAGCACGCTTGGGTGGACGTTGCGGATATTGCCTTCTTCCACGCCCATGCAGCCGGTCACGATGACCTTGCCGTTTTCCTTGATGGCTTCGCCGATCACTTCCAGGGATTCAGCCTTGGCCGAGTCGATAAAGCCGCAGGTGTTGACCACCACCACGTCGGCGTCCTGGTAAGTGGACACGACGTCATAGCCTTCCATACGCAGTTGCGTGAGGATGCGCTCGGAGTCAACCAGAGCCTTCGGGCAACCCAGGGATACAAAGCCGACCTTGGGGTTGGCTTTTGCGATGGTGGTGGACATGTCTAACCTCGGTATTGAATGACGCCGCCAGTCGGGCACGAAACGGCGGTACACGGGCGTTTGTGACGCCTCTGATCAAAAAGTGCGCAATTCTAGCGGCGGGCCGCGCACTTGACCAGCTTTATGCAGGGAAATGCGACGAGTGCTCGCTTGACCTGCGCGCCGTTCTGGTCGAGATCAGCCAGTAAACCGAATTGCGCCTTCGCGTCCCGGATCTGCCCTACGCCGGCGTCAAGGCGCCGTTTTTTCTACAGCCTGGCCGCTGGCTACCAAGCCATGGACAGCCTGGCCCGGGTTTTCAACATCCCTGACTTCATCTGGCAGCAGCAGGGCGACGGGAAAGTGTTCTTGGGCAGTTGGGCTGACAGCTTCTTTGGGGTTCGCCCATCGCTACAGCTGCCGGTGGAACTGTTCGACGACTACCAGGGCAATCAAGGCGCGATGATTGCAGCCCTTCCCGGGTTGCGACCAGGTGCAACAATCAACCATGGCGAGCGTATCACCAGTGTGGCGCTCATCGACAACCAGATGGTCATCCGATGGACGACGCAATCCGCCGCAGCGTAGAACGACAATTCCCTGAACTTACCGGCGGTTACCACCTGCCACGCTTTGCACGGGTTGTCACCGTGGCCGATGCCCCGGCCGGCGCCGGGATCTGTGATGACTTCCGGCCGCGCTATGCGGTCGACATCGAGGTCATGGGGCCTGACGGCGAGCCAGACACAAAGCTGCCGATCTTGGCCGGCGTGCCTTTGCCGCTGCCCACCGGTGGCGAGGAAATGGGCATCTATGCCTTTCCCGAGGAAGGCACCCAGTTGGTGGTGTGCTTTGCATACGGTCTGCCGCACAAGCCCTATATCCAAACGATCCTACCCCACGGCCTGAGCATGCCCAGCGTGCCGAAGGGCGACCAGGTGTGGCAGGTCAACGTCCTAGCGTTGCTCAAGAGCCGCTAATACGTGCCCAGGATCATTGTGTATGGCGCGCAGGAGTGCCCGTGCGGGGCCTTCTGGCTCCCGCCGACCTTGCTCCCAGTTTTGGAGCGTTCCCACCGCGACATCAATCGCTTTGGCAAAACGTGCCTGGGAAAGTCCTGTGGCCTTGCGGATCATTTTGACCTTCACCGCATCCACATGGAACTCACGGGACGGCGGGCGTTCGCCACGGTCAATCTCGTCCATCTGGGTCATGCTTTCGACCAGGCGGTTGAACAGATTCTTTTCCATCATTTCCACCCTTTGTTTAACTCTGCCAGTACTTTCTTTTCCGCTGGGGATAGATCGTCTTTTATCCCCTTACGGTAGATCAGGATCAGCCTGATCTGGTAAGCCGCCGATAGGTAGAAATAGATCACCCGAACCCCACCGCTCTTACCTTTCCCGTTCGCGCTCCAGCGGACCTTCCTCAGTCCGTTGGTGCTTTGGATCACATCACCAGCCGTTGGGTTTTCGGCTAGGTACTCCTGAAATTCGCGGTAGCTTTCATCGCTCAGAAGCTCGCCAAGATCTTCCGTGAAGATGGGGGACTCAATGAATATCACCTAATGCGCTATCCGTCATTGGCGTACTGTTGAGGGTAGCTGCTCATGATCCGCGATGCAACATCGTTCGCGAATGGAGGGCCGGGGGTCATTAGTCCCGCGGAGCATCCCTAAGATGCTCAGGGAGCTTTGCTTGAGCGACGAGACGTTTGTGCTCTTTGGTAACCAACGGGAGTAGCAGATCGCTGAGGATACTAGCCAACCTAATGGCCGTGGCCTCGTCCAGCCTGTTAACTGTTCCTGTCCGGCCGGAAGCGCAACTGACCTGTTTTTCTGTGATGCCCATTCCGACCAGAACACCGTCAATGAACGTAGTTAAGTGGTCGTTTTCACGGAGTAACACTCTGCTTTCGGGCGCTTCCTGAAAGTCCCAATCGACTTTAAAACGCTTGCCTACTTTTAGGGAGTGCCGGCTTGCTCTTCATGTTTTGCCCATGAGCTGGTGATGGTTGGGTCCGAACCTTACACCTGGTGCTGGCCAGGGTGAAATTCTTAACCTCGGTATTGAATGACGCCGCCAGTCGGGCACGACACGGCGGTACACAGGCGTTTGTGACGCCTCTGATCAAAAAGTGCGCAATTCTGGCGGCGGGTGACCAGCTTTATGCAGGGAAATGCGACGAGTGCTGCGCTATGCTTCGCGCCGTTGCGCGTAGGTAAAATCCTAAGGTCAACAAAACGTCTGTTACGTGAAGTAAAACAGCGCATGCTAGGGGCCGTTTGGGCACGTTGTTTATAAAAGACCTCAGGTCAAAGGGCAGGAGTGGTTGATGGGTCAGGCAAGTAGTCAGGCAGCGGGTGCCGAGCATTCAAACGCCAAGCCGATTGGCATGCTGGTGGCAGCGGTCGGGGTGGTGTACGGCGATATCGGCACCAGCCCGCTCTACACCCTTAAAGAGGTGTTCAACGGCGGTTATGGGGTGCAGGTCAACCATGACGGCGTATTGGGGATCCTGGCGCTGATCTTCTGGTCGCTGATCTGGGTCGTGTCGATCAAGTACATGCTGTTTGTGCTGCGCGCCGATAACCAGGGCGAAGGCGGCATCATGGCACTGACCGCCCTGGCGCGCCGTGCGGCGGGGGAGCGCAGGAAGTTGCGTAGTTTCCTGGTGGTGTGCGGCTTGTGCGGCGCGGCGCTGTTTTACGGCGACAGCATGATCACCCCGGCGATTTCGGTATTGTCGGCCGTCGAGGGCCTGGAACTGGCTTTCGATGGCCTGGAACGGTGGGTAGTCCCTATCGCGCTGGTGGTACTGGTGGCGCTGTTCCTGATCCAGAAACACGGCACTGACCGCATCGGCAAGCTGTTCGGCCCGGTGATGGTGACCTGGTTCCTGGTGCTCGGCGGCCTCGGTGTGTATGGCATCACCCTGCACCCTGAGGTGCTCAGTGCCATGAACCCGATGTGGGCCGTGCGCTTCTTCGAGGCGCACCCCGGAATTGGCGTGGCCATCCTCGGCGCAGTGGTGCTGGCCCTGACCGGGGCGGAAGCGCTTTACGCCGACATGGGCCACTTCGGCCGCAAACCCATCGCCCGCGCCTGGTTCATCCTGGTGCTGCCGGCGCTGGTGCTCAACTATTTCGGCCAGGGCGCCATGCTGCTGGGCGATCCGGAAGCGGCCCGCAACCCGTTCTACCTGTTGGCGCCGAGCTGGGCGCTGGTCCCGCTGGTGGTGCTGTCGACCCTGGCCACGGTGATTGCGTCCCAGGCGGTGATTTCCGGTGCGTTCTCGTTGACGCGCCAGGCGATCCAGTTGGGCTATATCCCGCGCATGCACATTCAACACACCTCCAGTGCCGAACAGGGCCAGATCTATATCGGCGCGGTGAACTGGTCGCTGATGGTCGGCGTGATCCTGCTGGTGCTGGGCTTCGAGTCTTCCGGTGCGCTGGCGTCGGCCTATGGCGTAGCGGTGACCGGCACCATGCTGATGACCACGATCCTGGTGTCTGCGGTGATGCTGCTGCTGTGGAAATGGCCGCCGGTGCTGGCGGTGCCGGTGTTGCTCTGCTGCCTGTTGGTAGACGGGCTGTACTTTGCCGCCAACGTGCCGAAGATCATCCAGGGCGGTGCCTTCCCGGTATTGGCCGGGATCGTGCTGTTCGTGCTGATGACCACCTGGAAGCGCGGCAAGCAATTGCTCGTCGAGCGCCTCGACGAAGGTGGCCTGCCGCTGCCGATATTCATCAGCAGTATCCGCGTGCAGCCGCCCCATCGTGTGCAGGGCACGGCGGTGTTCCTCACGGCGCGGCCCGACGCCGTGCCCCACGCGCTGTTGCACAACCTGCTGCATAACCAGGTGCTGCACGAGCAGGTGGTGCTGCTGACCGTGGTCTACGAAGACATCCCGCGTGTGCCTGCGACGCGGCGTTTCGAAGTAGACGCCTATGGCGAAGGGTTCTTCCGGGTGATCCTGCACTTCGGCTTTACCGATGAGCCGGACGTGCCCGAGGCGCTGAAGCTGTGCCATCTGGACGAACTGGATTTCAGCCCGATGCGCACCACCTACTTCCTGAGCCGTGAAACCGTGATCGCCTCGCGCATCAAGGGTATGGCGCGTTGGCGCGAAGCGTTGTTCGCGTTCATGCTGAAGAATGCCAACGGCAACCTGCGCTTCTTCAAACTCCCGGTCAACCGGGTGATCGAACTGGGCACCCAGGTCGAAATGTAAGGCGCTGTCCTGCGGGAGCCGGCAATCGGCTCCCGGTTTACTTCTGAACCGTTTACCTCTGAACCCTTTACCTCTGAACCCTGTGCGATCCGTCGTTGTCGACTAGGCTCTAAGCACCATGAAAGAGAGCCTTGGAGCTTGCCCACAGAACCCGAAGAGGTGCGCCATGAGTCAGCTGCTCGAACCCTACACCCTGCGTCAACTCACCCTGTTGAACCGCATCGCGGTCTCACCGATGTGCCAGTACTCAAGTGAGGATGGCCTGGCCAACGACTGGCACCTGGTGCACCTGGGCAGCCGCGCCGTCGGTGGCGCCGGGCTGATTTTTACCGAAGCCACCGCCGTGACCGCCGATGGCCGCATCACCGCCCAGGACCTGGGCCTGTGGAAAGACGAACAGATCGAACCCCTGCAACGCATTACGCGCTTCATTGCGGCCCAAGGCGCGGTGGCGGGTATTCAGTTGGCGCACGCCGGGCGCAAGGCCAGCACGTATCGGCCCTGGATTGGCAAGCATGGCAGCGTCAAGCCAGCAGACGGTGGCTGGGTGCCGGTCGGCCCATCGCCCATCGCATTCGACCCCCAGCACACGCAACCCACGCCGCTGGACGAAGGGCAGATCCAGCAGGTGATCGCCGATTTCGTCGCCGCCGCCAAGCGTGCATTGACGGCCGGCTTCGAAGTGGTAGAGATCCATGCCGCCCACGGTTACCTGCTGCATCAGTTCCTGTCGCCCATCAGCAACCAGCGTCAGGACCAGTACGGCGGCTCGTTCGAAAACCGCATCCGCCTGGTCCTTGAGGTCACCCGCGCGGTGCGCGACGTGTGGCCCCAGGACTTGCCGCTGTTCGTGCGCGTGTCGGCCACCGACTGGGTGGAGGACGGCTGGAACCCCGATGAAACCGTCGAACTGGCGCGCCGCCTGAAAGACCTGGGCGTGGACTTGATCGACGTGTCCTCCGGCGGCACCGCCGCCAACGCCGAAATCCCCACCGGCCCCGGCTACCAGACGCGCTTTGCCGAGCGCGTGCGCAAAGAGTCGGGCATCGCCACCGGCACGGTCGGCATGATCACCGAACCGGCCCAGGCCGAACACATCCTGCGCACCTGCCAGGCCGACCTCATCTTCCTCGCCCGTGAATTGTTGCGCGATCCGTACTGGCCGCTGCATGCCGACGATGACCTGGGCGGGCGCAAGGCGATCTGGCCGGCGCAATATCAGCGGGCGACGCACCGCGACCAGCCGATTCATGAGTCCGATCTCAGGGATTGATCCTTAGCGTATGCCTACAGAGCCCACCCTGATCCGGTGGGTTTTTTTTGCCCGCCTATATGAAGAAGGCGGATTTAAGCGACGAATGCATGGGAATCGACTGTAGGTATTTATTACCGATCTAATTATTTAAGTTAATACTCTAAAAAAATCCCACACGTAACTGGATTCTTTCTAAGCTTAAGGCAGGAGTATTGGATCGATATCAGGAGAAGTAGTCCATGGCCAAGTCCTATGGTGTAGCGGGTGGGGTGTTATCTTTTCTGACCCGCAGGATGTTCTTGCGTGGCCGCAGATTGAGTTCGGATGAAGTTGAATTGCTGGCGCATTATCGCGCCCTCACCGAGAGCGACCAGGTAGCGATGCGCTATCTGATCGGGGCGATGAAAACCGTGTCGCGGTTCTGAATGACGAAACGGGCTCGCCACGATGCCCGTCAGGCAAGGCGAACACGGTACCTGTGGCGAGGGAGCTTGCTCCCGCTGGACTGCGCAGCAGTTCCATCGTTTGGGGCCGCTTCGCGGCCCAGCGGGAGCAAGCTCCCTCGCCACAGATGGTTCAGGTGTATTTGCGCTTGTCCGGCGCGGGCGGGAAGTACTGATACAGCCAGGTTTCGCTCAAGGTGCGGTCCTGGGTGCGGATAAACAAGCGCAGCTCTACCGGCTCCACGCTGTCGCTGGTGGGGTACCAGTCGAACAGAATGCGATAGCCCTTGATGTTATCGAGCACCAGCACGCTGAAGTCTTTCACCTCGCCGTGGGAGCAGGTGACCACCGGCTCTATGCCCGTGCCGGGTGGCAAACGGTCCAGGCCGCCGCCCTTGAAGTCCACGGCAAAGCGGCGTGCCCATACCTCAGGGTAATGCTCGCCCGGGGCCCAACCTTCGGTGAACCCACCCATGCCTGAACGGGTCGCGTCGACCTGGGCCAGCGGTGTGCTCACCGGCGGCAGGGCGCTCCAGTAGAGCTTGTAGCCGTAGTTGAGCGAATCACCGGCCGCCACCGGCTTTTTCGGGGTCCAGAAGGCCACGATGTTATCGAGGGTTTCGCCGGTGGTCGGAATTTCCAGCAGGTCGATCGAGCCCTCACCCCAAGCGGTGGTGGGTTCCACCCACAGGCTGGGGCGCTTGCTGTACCAGTCCACCGTGTCCTGGTAACTGGCGAATTCGTGGTCGGTTTGGACCAGGCCAAAACCTTTGGGATTAGTGTCGGCGAATGCGTTGAATTGCAGCTTGGCCGGGTTGTTCAGCGGGCGGCAGATCCACTCGCCGTTGCCGCGCCACATGGCCAGTCGGTCCGAGTCGTGAATTTGTGGGTGGATGGTGTCGCACATTCGCCGCTCATGCGTGCCGCAACTGAACATGCTGGTCATTGGCGCAATCCCCAGCTGTTCGATGGCGGTGCGCGCGTTGATATGCGCGTCGATGGCCATCACTACTTGATTGGCCTGGCAGTCGATATCGAAGCGGTAGGCGCCGGTAGCGCTGGGCGAATCGAGCAGGGCGTAGACCACGAAGCGGGTGGCGTTCTTGTCCGGGGTTTCGAACCAGAACTGCGTGAAGTCAGGGAATTCCTCACGTTTTTTCGCATAGGTGTCAATCGCCAGGCCGCGCGCCGACAGGCCGTACTGGCCGGTGGAGTCCACTGCACGGAAGTAGCTGGCACCGAGGAACGACAGCACGTCATGCCGGTCCAGCTCCGGCGCCTTGAACAGCTTGAAGCCGGAGAAACCCAGATCGCCGGTCAGTTGTTTAGTGTCGACCGTGGTTTTTTCATAGTTGAACAGCGAAGGGCGGAAGTGCACTTCGCGGGCCTCGCGGGTGTTGGGGTCGACGCTGTGCATGCGCACCGGCGTCTTGAAACCCATGCCGACGTGGAAAAACTGCACGTCCAACTGCCCCTTCAGTTCCTTCCATAACGAATGGTTGGCGTCATAGCCGATGGCGTTGAAATTCTGTGGCGTCATGGTCGCCAAGGTGGGTGGCAGCACCTGCCGAGTATCTTTATACGCGCTGCCGGCGAGCTGCTTGGCCTGGGCTTTGAGCGTTTCAAAATCGAATGCCACGGCCTTGCCATCGGCGGCACGGTTCCCGGCCCAGGCCTGCGCGGCCAACAGGCCACTGGCCGACAAACCGGTGTAGGCCGCAATGGCCATGGACGCTTTGAGCAAATTCCTGCGGTGCATAGAGACAACCTGTCGTGAGCGAATCCCGCGCCGTTCCTGGCACGTAACGGATCAGAAATAACGGTTCGGACATGCCTTCGGCCAAACGCAACGGACAATAAACAGACGCCGGATAGCTTAAGCGGTTCGATGGTGAAGGAAAAATCATTGATGGCGGGATGATGGCGCCGCTGTGCAACAAGACATTTCTGATATCAGGATGAGCGTTACATCTGGAAGCACTCTAGATCGGGGCTTTTTTGCACTTAGTTTTACGCTGGGGGCCTATTGGTCCTACGAACCCAAGTGTCTGGAGGCTACGCATGAATACCCGTGGATTGCTCGATCAGTTGCTCAAGTCTGGTCAGGACATGTTGCAGAACAAGGCTGGCGGCCAGCGCCCATCAGCCGACAAAGGCGCCCTCGGTGGGCTGCTTGGCGGCGGCGGGCTCGGCAGTTTGCTCGGAGGCGCCGGCGGTGGCGCACTGGCGGCCGGCGCCATGGGCTTGCTGCTGGGCAACAAAAAAGCCCGCAAATTCGGCGGCAAGGCCCTGACCTACGGAGGCCTGGCCGCCTTGGGGGTCATCGCCTACAAAGCCTATGGCAATTGGCAGGCGCAGCAGGCCAGCGCGCCCCAGGGTGAGCCGCAGACCATCGACCGCCTGCCGCCGGCCCAGGTCGAGCAGCACAGTCAGGGCATTCTCAAGGCGCTGGTTGCCGCCGCCAAGGCCGACGGCCACGTGGATGAGCGTGAACGCGCGTTGATCGAAGGCGAGTTCACCAAACTCGACAACGACCGCGAGCTGCAAACCTGGCTGCACGCGGAGCTGAACAAACCCCTCGACCCGGCCGACGTCGCCCGCGCCGCCAGCACCCCGGAGATGGCCGCCGAAATGTACATCGCCAGCGTGATGCTGGTGGACGAGGAAAACTTCATGGAGAAGGCCTACCTGGACGAACTGGCGCGCCAACTGAAACTTGAGCCGGGTTTGAAGGTAGAGCTGGAGAAACAGGTACGCCTCAACGCATAAGCAGCGCCGTGCATCCATTCAAGTGTGGGGAGAGCAAGCCTCTCCCACATTTAAATCGAGGCTGGTTTGAGCCGCCGCAATGGCGCAGCCCAATACTGGCACCGTTGCCAAAACCCCCGAAAACCATTGATTAATAGACGCCTTCGCTCAGCTATACTCCCCTCCATTTGAATGGCTTGCGAGGAATTACTGTGAAGAACTGGACCCTGCGCCAACGGATTTTGGCGAGCTTTGCGGTAATCATCGCGATCATGCTGCTGATGGTCGTGCTCTCGTATTCACGGCTGCTGAAAATCGAATCCAGCGAAACCCTGGTCCGGGACGACGCCGTGCCTGGCGTGTTTTTAAGCTCGATGATTCGCAGCGCCTGGGTCGACAGCTACCTGCAAACCCAGGAGTTGGTGGGGATCCACAAGAACCAGGGCGTTTCCGAGGTCGAAAAGCAAGGCTACAAGTCTTTCGAAACGCGCCTTGAAAAGTACATGGCCGATTACACGAAAACCATCAGCTCCACTCAGGACCGCAACGAGTTCGATGCCTTCGAAAAGCTGCATCAGAGCTACAACCAGACCCTCGCCAAGGTGCTCGAGGCGCAGCAGAACAACAACGCCGCCGAGGCACTCAAGCTGTTCAACGAACAACTGACGCCCGCCTGGGTCGCCGGCCGCATGAAACTCAATGACATCATCCTCGCGAATAAACAGGTCGCCGACGGCGCCACCGACGCCATCGACAGTGCCGTCGAGGCCGCAAAAATCAGCATGGGCGTCTCGCTGCTGCTGGCGATTCTTGCTGCTGCGCTGTGTGGCCTGCTGTTGATGCGCGCAATCATGGCGCCGATGCAGCGCATCGTCGATATCCTCGAAACCATGCGCACCGGCGACCTGAGCAAGCGCCTGAATCTGGAGCGCAAGGACGAGTTCAACGTGGTTGAAACCGGCTTCAACGACATGATGACCGAACTGACCGCTCTGGTTTCCCAGGCACAGCGCTCGTCGGTGCAGGTCACGACCTCGGTGACCGAGATCGCCGCTACCTCCAAGCAGCAGCAGGCGACCGCCACTGAAACCGCCGCCACCACCACTGAAATCGGCGCCACCTCCCGTGAAATCGCCGCGACCTCCAAGGACCTGGTGCGCACCATGATCGAAGTGTCCACCGCCGCCGACCAGGCCTCGGTCGCCGCCGGTTCCGGTCAGCAGGGCCTGGCGCGCATGGAAGAAACCATGCACTCGGTGATGGGCGCCGCCGACCTGGTCAATGCCAAGCTGGCGATCCTCAATGAAAAGGCCGGCAACATCAACCAGGTGGTGGTGACCATCGTCAAAGTGGCGGACCAGACCAACCTGCTGTCCCTCAACGCCGCCATCGAGGCCGAGAAAGCCGGTGAGTACGGGCGCGGTTTTGCCGTGGTCGCCACCGAAGTACGCCGCCTGGCCGACCAGACCGCCGTCGCGACGTACGACATCGAGCAGATGGTGCGTGAGATCCAGTCGGCGGTGTCGGCCGGGGTGATGGGCATGGACAAGTTCTCCGAGGAAGTGCGCCGAGGCATGTTCGAAGTGCAGCAGGTGGGTGAGCAACTGTCGCAAATCATCCATCAAGTGCAGGCCCTCGCGCCGCGAGTGCTGATGGTCAATGAAGGCATGCAGGCCCAGGCCACCGGCGCCGAGCAGATCAACCACGCGCTGGTGCAACTGGGCGATGCCAGCAGCCAGACCGTCGAGTCCCTGCGCCAGGCCAGTTTTGCCATCGATGAACTGAGCCAGGTTGCGGTCGGTCTGCGCAGCGGCGTGTCGCGTTTCAAAGTCTGATGAGCGACCTCGCGGCTAAACGCGGCGCCGTCCCGGCAGCGAAAAAGGCGTTGTTCCTGGTGTTCCACATCGGCAGTGAACGCTTTGCCCTCAAGGCGACGGAAGTGGTCGAGGTGCTGCCGCGCCTGCCGCTCAAGCCCATCGCTCATGCACCGGCGTGGGTGGCGGGCATCTTTGCCCATCGTGGCGCGCTGGTGCCGGTCATCGACCTGAGCGCCTTGACGTTCGGCGTTGCGGCCCAAGCGCGTACCAGCACGCGGCTGGTGCTGGTCAATTATCAGCCACAGCCCTGGAGCGAAGCGCGTTGGCTGGGGCTGATTCTGGAACAGGCTACCGACACCTTGCGTTGCGACCCCGCCGAATTCCAGCCCTATGGCCTGGATAACCGCCAGGCGCCTTACCTGGGGCCGGTGCGCGAAGATGCGCTGGGCTTGATGCAATGGATTGGTGTCGCCGAGCTGTTGACCGATGACGTGCGCGCCTTGCTGTTTTCCAGCGAGTTGAGCCTATGAGCAGTGACCCGCGCTTCTGGGCCTTCCTTAAAGAGCGCATCGGCCTGGACGTCGCCTCGGTGGGCGAGGCGATCATCGAGCGCGCGGTGCGTCAGCGTTGCCAGTTGGCCCAGGCGCAGACGGCAGAGGCGTACTGGCAGCTCCTGCACAGCTCCCATGATGAGCAGCAGGCGCTGATCGAAGCGGTGATCGTCCCCGAGACCTGGTTTTTCCGCTACCCCGAGTCCTTTGCCACCTTGGCCCGCCTGGCACACGCACGGTTGGCCGAGATCAAGCAGATGCGCGCCTTGCGCATTCTCAGCCTGCCATGCTCCACCGGCGAAGAGCCCTATTCGATTGCCATGGCCCTGCTTGACGCGGGCCTGGCGCCGCACCAATTCAAGGTACAAGGAATGGACGTCAGCCCGCTGTCCGTGGAGCGTGCCCGCCGCGGTGTGTACGGCAAGAACTCGTTTCGTGGCGGCGACCTTGAATTTCGCGACCGTCACTTCACTGAAGACGGCGGTACCTATCGCATCGCCGACCGGGTTCGCGAACAGGTGCGCCTGCAAGTCGGCAACTTGCTCGACCCGGCACTGCTGGCCAACGAACCCACCTACGACTTTGTGTTCTGTCGCAACCTGCTGATCTACTTCGACCAGCCCACCCAGAAGCAAGTTTTCGACGTGCTCAAGGAACTGACGCACGTGGACGGCGTGCTGTTTATCGGCCCGGCCGAAGGCGGCCTGCTGGGGCGCCATGGCATGCGTTCGATTGGTGTGCCGCAGTCCTTTGCGTTCAGTCGGCATGTGGAACCGGTCGCACCCGCCCCGGTGTTTGTACCGATGCCGGCGCCCGCGTCGCAACGCAGTCCGGCGCCGATCGCGCTCAAGCCGCGCCCGTTCAGCACGGCCGGCACCCAGGCGGCACCGGTCAAAGCGCCGCCCCCGGAGGCAGGCGAGATGCTCAACCAGATCGCCACCTTGGCCAATCAAGGCAAAAGTGCCGAGGCCCGTGCTGCCTGCGAACGTTATTTGAACAGCCATCCGCCGGCCGCCGCCGTGTTCTACTGGCTGGGCCTGCTCAGCGATGTCGCCGGCAGCGCCGTGGAGGCGCAGAGTTATTACCGCAAAGCCTTGTACCTGGAACCGCAGCATCCGCAGGCCTTGATGCACCTGGCCGCGTTGCTCGAGTCTCAGGGCGACAGTGCGGGGGCGCGCCGTTTGCAGGCGCGCGCCGCGCGTAGCGAGCGAGCTGACAGTGAGTCCAAACGATGAGTAGCCCTGACGCGCTCGACACCGCAGGCCTGGACCTGACCCTGGCCGACACCCAAGCCATTGATGACTGCTGGAACCGCATCGGCATTCATGGCGACAAATCCTGCCCCTTGCTGGCAGAGCACATCCATTGCCGCAACTGCTCGGTGTATTCCGCCGCCGCCACGCGCCTGCTCGACCGCTATGCGCTGCAGCAGGACGACCGGCCTGCGCAGGCGGCTGGCGAGCTCGCTCACCAGGTGGTCACCCGCTCCTTGCTGATGTTCCGCCTCGGCGAAGAATGGCTGGGCATTGCCACCCGTTGCCTGGTGGAAGTGGCGCCGTTGCAACCGATCCACTCGTTGCCTCACCAGCGTTCCCGGGCCTTGCTGGGCGTGGCCAACGTGCGCGGGGCATTGGTGGCCTGCCTGTCGCTGGTGGAATTGCTCGGCCTGGACAGCAGCAGCACCGGCGTCACTGGCGGGCGCATCATGCCGCGCATGCTGATCATTGCCGCGCAGGATGGCCCGGTAGTCGTGCCGGTGGACGAAGTGGATGGCATCCATGCCATCGATGAGCGCACCTTGAACGCCGCGTCGGCCTCCGGCACCCAGGCCAGCGCGCGCTTCACCCAGGGTGTCGTGCAGTGGAAAGGTCGCAGCCTGCGCTGGCTGGACGAAGCCCAATTGCTGTCCGCCGTGACCCGGAGCCTCGCATGACCCCCGACCAGATGCGCGATGCCTCGCTGTTGGAATTGTTCAGCCTGGAAGCCGACGCGCAAACCCAAGTGCTCAGCGCAGGCCTGCTCGCGCTGGAGCGCAACCCGACCCAGGCCGACCAGCTCGAGGCCTGCATGCGCGCCGCGCATTCGCTCAAGGGCGCGGCGCGGATTGTCGGCGTGGAGGCCGGCGTCAGCGTGGCCCATGTCATGGAGGATTGCCTGGTCAGCGCCCAGGAAAGCCGCTTGTACCTGCAGCCCGAACATATCGACGCGTTGCTGCAGGGCACGGATTTACTGATGCGCATCGCCACCCCGGGCAATGATGTCGGGCCTGCGGATATTGCCGCCTATGTGGCGCTGATGGAGCGCTTGCTGGACCCGTCGCAATCCAGCGCCATGCTCGCGCCGAAACCCGCGCCCGCGCCGGTAATCGAAGCGCTGGCGCCGGAACCTGAGCCAGCGCCAGCCGTGCCGAGCGAGCCGCCGCGTCAGAGCAAACCGATGACCGAAGGCGGCGAGCGCGTGCTGCGGGTCACGGCCGAGCGCTTGAACAGCCTGCTGGACCTGTCCAGCAAGTCGCTGGTGGAAACCCAGCGACTCAAGCCTTACCTCGTCAGCCTGCAGCGCCTCAAACGCATTCAAAGCAACAGCCTGCGCGCTCTGGATGTGCTGGACGGTCACCTCAAGGTCGTCGATTTGAACCTCGAGGCCCAGGAAGCTCTGGCCGATACCCGCCGCTTGTTGAGCGAAGCCCAGGCGTTGCTGGCGGAAAAAAATGCTGAGCTGGACGAGTACACCTGGCAGGCCGGCCAGCGGGCCCAGGTGCTCTACGACACTGCATTGGCCTGTCGCATGCGCCCGTTTGCCGATGTGCTGACCGGACAGGCGCGCATGGTGCGCGACCTCGGTCGCAGCCTGGGCAAGCAAGTGCGCCTGGAGATCGAAGGGGAGAAGACCCAGGTCGACCGTGACGTGCTGGAAAAGCTCGAGGCGCCACTGACGCACCTGCTGCGCAATGCCGTCGACCATGGCATTGAAATGCCCGAGCAGCGGCTGCTGGCGGGCAAGCCGGCGGAAGGCTTGATTCGCCTGCGCGCGTCGCATCAAGCCGGACTGCTGGTGCTGGAGTTGAGCGATGACGGTAACGGCGTCGACCTTGAGCGCCTGCGCGGCACCATTGTCGACCGGCACTTGTCCCCCGTGGAAACCGCGCTGCGCCTGAGCGAGGAGGAACTGCTGACGTTTCTGTTCCTGCCGGGGTTCAGCTTGCGCGACAAGGTCACCGAAGTGTCCGGTCGCGGCGTAGGCCTGGATGCGGTGCAGCATATGGTGCGTCAATTGCGCGGTGCGGTGGTGCTGGAGCAGGCGGCAGGGCAGGGCAGCCGTTTTCATCTGGAGGTGCCGCTGACCCTGTCCGTGGTGCGCAGCCTGGTGGTGGAAGTCGGCGAAGAGGCGTATGCCTTCCCACTGGCGCACATCGAACGCATGTGCGACCTGGCCCCCGAGGACATTGTGCAGCTGGAAGGTCGCCAGCATTTCTGGCACGAGGGCCGGCATGTCGGCCTGGTCGCCGCCAGCCAGTTGTTGCAGCGTCCACCGGGGCAGACCCCTTCGGAAACCTTGAAAGTGGTGGTGATCCGTGAGCGCGATGCCGTGTATGGGATTGCCGTGGAACGTTTCATCGGCGAGCGCACCCTGGTGGTGTTGCCGCTGGATGCTCGCTTGGGCAAGGTCCAGGATATTTCCGCAGGCGCGTTGCTCGACGATGGCTCGGTGGCCTTGATCGTCGACGTGGAAGACATGCTGCGTTCGGTGGACAAGTTGCTCAACACCGGCCGCCTGGAGCGCATCGCAAGGCGCAGCCAGCAGGCCACCGAAGCGCCGCGCAAGCGCGTGCTGGTGGTGGACGACTCGCTGACCGTGCGTGAGCTGCAACGCAAGTTATTACTCAATCGCGGTTATGAAGTGGCCGTCGCGGTCGATGGCATGGATGGCTGGAACGCATTGCGCTCCGAGGATTTCGACCTGCTTATCACAGATATTGATATGCCACGCATGGACGGTATTGAATTGGTCACACTCTTGCGCCGTGACAGTCGCCTGCAATCGTTGCCGGTGATGGTGGTTTCCTACAAGGATCGTGAAGAAGACCGACGCCGTGGCCTCGACGCCGGCGCCGACTATTATTTAGCCAAAGCCAGCTTCCACGACGACGCCCTGCTCGACGCCGTGGTTGAATTGATTGGAGGCGCCCGGGCATGAGGATTGCAATCGTCAATGACATGCCGTTGGCCGTCGAGGCGTTGCGTCGCGCCTTGAGTTTCGAACCTGCCCATGAAGTGGTGTGGGTGGCCAGCAATGGCCTGGAAGCGGTGCAGCGTTGCGCTGAGGTGACGCCGGATCTGATCCTGATGGACTTGATCATGCCGGTGATGGACGGCGTGGAAGCGACCCGCCAGATCATGGCCGATACGCCATGCCCGATCGTGATCGTCACCGTGGACCGCCAGGCCAACGTCAGCCGAGTCTTTGAAGCCATGGGCCACGGCGCGTTGGATGTGGTGGACACGCCGGCGCTGGGGGTGGGCAACCCCAAGGATGCGGCGGCGCCGTTGTTGCGCAAGATCCTCAATATTGGCTGGCTGATCGGCCAGCGCGGCAGCCGCGTACGCGCTGAAACCGCGCCGCAGCGCAGCACCGGCAAGCGCCAAAGCCTGGTGGCCATCGGTTCGTCGGCGGGTGGCCCCGCGGCTCTGGAAGTGCTGCTCAAGGGGTTGCCGCGTGACTTTCCTGCCGCGATCGTACTGGTGCAGCATGTGGATCAGGTGTTCGCCGCCGGTATGGCCGAGTGGTTGAGCAGCGCGTCCGGCCTGCCGGTGCGCCTGGCCCGTGAAGGGGAGCCGCCCCAAAGCGGGGTGGTCTTGCTGGCCGGTACCAACCACCATATTCGCTTGTTGAAAAATGGCACGCTAGCCTATACCGCAGAGCCGGTGAACGAAATTTACCGGCCTTCCATCGATGTGTTTTTTGAAAGTGTCGCCAGCCATTGGAACGGTGACGCCGTCGGCGTACTGCTGACCGGCATGGGGCGCGACGGGGCCCAGGGCCTCAAGTTGATGCGAGAACAAGGCTATTTGACCATCGCCCAGGACCAGAACAGTTCGGCGGTGTATGGCATGCCCAAAGCGGCAGCGGCGATTGACGCCGCTGTTGAAATTCGCCCACTGGACAGAATTGCGCCGCGACTGCTGGAGGTCTTTGCAAAATGATCGAACATCTCCCGCTGTGCTGGTTTGCAGGCAGTAATTCAGGTGACTGCACATGATTGATTTACAACTCGACGGCTTCAAGACCGACGAAAACGCCGCCATGGTGCTGCTGGTCGACGACCAGGCCATGATCGGGGAAGCCGTGCGGCGCGGCCTGGCCCATGAAGAAAATATCGACTTCCACTTTTGCGCCGACCCGCACCAGGCGATCTCCCAGGCGATTCGCATCAAGCCGACGGTGATTCTGCAAGACCTGGTCATGCCCGGCCTCGACGGCCTGACCCTGGTGCGCGAATACCGCAATCACCCGGCCACGGCGAATATCCCGATCATCGTGCTCTCCACCAAAGAGGACCCGCTGATCAAGAGCGCAGCCTTTGCGGCCGGCGCCAACGATTACCTGGTCAAGCTGCCGGACAATATCGAACTGGTGGCGCGCATTCGCTATCACTCGCGCTCCTACATGACCCTGTTGCAGCGGGACGCGGCTTACCGCGCGTTGCGGGTCAGCCAGCAACAGTTGCTGGACACCAACCTGGTGCTGCAACGGCTGATGAATTCCGATGGTTTGACCGGGCTGTCCAATCGCCGTCACTTCGACGAATACCTGGAACTGGAATGGCGCCGTGCCATGCGCGACCAGACCCAACTCTCCTTGTTGATGATCGACGTGGACTTCTTCAAGACCTTCAACGACAGCTTCGGTCACGTCGAAGGCGACGAAGCGCTGCGCAAGGTCGCCGCCACCATCCGCGATGCCAGCAGCCGTCCTTCGGACCTGCCGGCGCGTTACGGCGGTGAAGAATTCGCCCTGGTGCTGCCCAACACCTCGCCGGGCGGTGCGCGGCTGGTCGCGGAAAAACTGCGCATGGCGGTGGCCGCGCTGAACATCCCGCATATCGCGCCGGCGGAAGGCGCGAGCCTGACCATCAGCATTGGCTTGTCGACTCTGACCCCGGTGCAAGGTACGGATTGCCGCCAGTTGATCATGGCAGCGGACAAGGGGTTGTACATGGCAAAGAACAATGGGCGCAATCAGGTCGGCATCGAGTAACTCAAGGCCGGCTCAGAGCCAAATGTGAGAGGGGGCTTGCCCCCGATGGCGGTGTGTCAGCTCAGGATAAACTGACAGACAGACTGCATCGGGGCACAGGTATCTACACAATTTTGCAGCAGCCTCCGGTAACCACGATGCGAAGCGAGCCGCTCTTGATCTTGATCTTAAGCGCCCCGTTAAACCACGCTGGCCGGAATTCGGCATTGATTTGGAGGGTAAACCGGCAGGGATGCCGGTTTAGCCGCCCCGCGCCATGATGGCGCGTGGCGGCGGCCCTCCAAATCAATGTCGGATTACGGGCACACCGAGCCTAGGCGAGGTGCCGAGTGGTGGGGCAAGAGCCCTTTTGGTTACTTTTGGGGCTCTTTTCCAAAAGTGACCCGCCGTAAGGGCGGAACCCTAAGCCGCCGTTACCGCAGCAACGGATATGTACTCGCTCTGATCCAACATAATGGTCTGCTGCCAGGCCGCCATCGGGGGCAAGTCGAATCGTCGCACCGCCCCTCCCACATTTAGATCTTCATTGGCCTTGGGATTGTGTACAAATCCGCGCCTTTTCGGCTAGGCGGGCTGCCGTTTCCAGGCGTTTGCCGTTATACTCGCCGGCTTTCAAAAGTTCGCCAACGAGTGCTGCCCGCCATGGAAATCAACCCGATCCTGAACACCATCAAGGACCTGTCCGAGCGCTCCGAAACTATTCGGGGGTATCTTTGACTACGATCAAAAGCATGAGCGTCTGACCGAAGTCAATCGCGAGCTTGAAGATCCGAGTGTCTGGAACAAACCTGAATATGCCCAGGAACTGGGCCGCGAGCGCGCTGCGCTGGCGCAGATCGTCGACACGCTCGACGAGCTGAACACCGGCCTGGCCGACTGCCGCGACCTGCTGGACATGGCCGTCGAAGAAGATGACGAAGGCGCAGTGGGCGATGTCGTCGCCGAGCTGGCCCGTCTCGAGGAAAACCTCGCCAAGCTTGAATTTCGCCGCATGTTCAGCCACGAAATGGACCCGAACAACGCCTACCTGGACATCCAGGCCGGTTCCGGCGGCACCGAGGCTCAGGACTGGGCCAACATCCTGCTGCGCATGTACCTGCGCTGGGCCGACAAACGCGGTTTCGACGCGACCATCATGGAACTGTCCGCCGGTGAAGTAGCGGGCATCAAGGGCGCCACCGTGCACATCAAGGGTGAATACGCCTTTGGCTGGCTGCGTACCGAGATCGGCGTACACCGCCTGGTGCGCAAGAGCCCGTTCGACTCCGGTAACCGTCGCCATACCTCGTTCTCCGCTGTTTTCGTCTCGCCAGAGATCGATGACAAGGTGGAAATCGAGATCAACCCGGCCGACCTGCGTATCGACACCTACCGCTCCTCCGGTGCCGGTGGCCAGCACGTAAACACCACCGACTCGGCCGTCCGTATCACCCACGTACCGACCAACACCGTGGTCAGTTGCCAGAACGAGCGTTCCCAGCACGCGAACAAGGACACCGCCATGAAAATGTTGCGGGCCAAGTTGTACGAGCAGGAAATGCAGAAGCGCAACGCCGCTTCTCAAGCACTGGAAGACACCAAGTCGGACATCGGCTGGGGTCACCAGATCCGCTCCTATGTGCTCGATGCGTCGCGGATCAAGGATTTGCGCACTAACATCGAACGCAGCGACTGCGACAAGGTGCTCGACGGCGATATCGACGAATACCTGGAAGCCAGCCTGAAATCGGGCCTCTAAAGAACCCTGTAGGAGCGGGGGGGACGCCTAGTCCTTGCCTCGCGATCCCCAGCCGAAGGCTGGGGAAAACGTATCTGTGATGGAATTTCAAAAGACATGAGCGACCAACAACTCGACCCGCAAGCCCTGCAACAGGAAGAAAACTCCCTGATCGCCCTGCGCAAGGAAAAGCTTGCTGCCGAGCGCGCCAAGGGTAACGCCTTCCCCAACGACTTCCGCCGCGAAAACTACTGCGATGCCTTGCAGAAGCAGTACGCGGACAAGACCAAGGAAGAGCTGGCAGAAGCGGCGATCCCGGTCAAGGTGGCGGGTCGCATCATGCTCAACCGTGGCTCGTTCATGGTGATCCAGGACATGACCGGGCGTATCCAGGTCTACGTCAACCGCAAGACCCTTTCCGAAGAAACCCTGGCCTCGGTGAAAACCTGGGACATGGGCGACATCATCGCCGCCGAAGGCACCCTGGCCCGTTCCGGCAAGGGCGACCTGTATGTCGAAATGACCAGCGTACGCCTGCTGACCAAGTCGCTGCGCCCGCTGCCGGACAAGCACCACGGCCTGACCGACACCGAGCAGCGCTACCGCCAGCGCTACGTTGACCTGATCGTCAACGAAGACGTGCGCCAGACCTTCCGCGTGCGTTCGCAAGTCATCGCCCACATCCGCAGCTTCCTGATGCAGCGTGACTTCCTCGAAGTGGAAACGCCGATGCTGCAGACCATCCCCGGTGGTGCCGCAGCCAAGCCGTTCGAAACCCACCACAATGCGCTGGACCTGCCAATGTTCCTGCGTATCGCGCCGGAGCTGTACCTCAAGCGCCTGGTGGTTGGCGGCTTCGAGAAGGTGTTCGAGATCAACCGCAACTTCCGTAACGAAGGCGTCTCGACCCGACACAACCCTGAATTCACCATGTTGGAGTTCTACCAGGCCTACGCCGACTACGAAGACAACATGGACCTCACCGAAGAACTGTTCCGTGAGCTGGCGCAGCTTGTTCTCGGGACTACCGACGTGCCGTACGGCGACAAGGTCTTCCACTTCGGCGAGCCGTTCGTGCGCCTGTCGGTGTTCGACTCGATCCTCAAGTACAACCCTGAGCTGACCGCCGATGATCTGAACGACATCGACAAGGCCCGTGCCATCGCCAAGAAAGCCGGCGCCAAGGTGCTGGGCTTCGAAGGCCTGGGCAAACTGCAGGTGATGATTTTCGAGGAGCTGGTGGAGCACAAGCTGGAACAGCCGCACTTCATTACCCAGTACCCGTTCGAAGTGTCGCCGCTGGCCCGTCGCAACGATGACAACCCGAACGTCACCGACCGTTTCGAGCTGTTCATCGGTGGCCGCGAAATCGCCAACGCCTATTCCGAGCTGAACGACGCGGAAGATCAGGCCGAGCGCTTCATGGCCCAGGTGGCCGACAAGGACGCCGGCGACGACGAAGCCATGCACTACGATGCCGACTTCGTACGTGCGCTGGAATACGGCATGCCGCCAACCGCCGGTGAAGGTATCGGCATCGACCGCCTGGTGATGCTGTTGACCAACTCGCCGTCGATCCGCGATGTGATCTTGTTCCCGCACATGCGGCCACAAGCGTAACCGTAGCGAAATCCGAAGCCGCCTTTTATAAGGCGGCTTTTTTATGTGGCGTGTACTCGCGTCAAGCAAACAGCGCCAGGTTTTGTTCTATTCAAGGATGTGTGTGGTGAACCGCGTAATGGCTCAAGAAGGCGCCGCCGGCATTGCCGCTGCCGTGGCTGAAAGCGTCCAGTACCAAGGCCGCAAGGCCAGCCGCCGGGGCAGTGAACAACGCCGGCAAGACATTCTCGATGCGGCCATGCGCATCGTGGTCCGCGAGGGGGTCCGTGCCGTGCGCCACCGGGCGGTGGCGGCGGAGGCCGGCGTACCGTTGTCGGCGACCACCTACTATTTCAAAGACATCGATGACCTGCTCACCGACACCTTTGCCCAATACGTCGAGCGCAGCGCTGCCTTCATGGGCAAACTGTGGGTACGCAACGAAGGCCTGCTGCGCGAGATGGTCGCCTATGGCGATGGCAGCCCGGCGTCGCGTTCGCAGCTGGCCGATGACATTGCGCGGCTGACCGCCGACTACGTGCAGCGCCAACTGGCCAACCGCCGTGAATACCTGATGGCCGAACAGGCCTTCCGCCAGGAAGCCTTGTTGAATCCGCGCCTGGCCGAACTGGTACGCTCCCACCAGCAGATCCTGTTGCAGGGCACCGGGCAGTTTTTCCAGGTATTGGGCTCGCGCGAGCCGCAACAGGATGCCAAGGTGTTGACGGCGATTATCAGTCGGATGGAATATCAGGGCCTGTTGGGCGGCGCAGAGCCTCTGACCGGTGACGAGATGCTGGAGATACTCAAGCGTTACATGCACCTGGTATTGGCTTCGGTCTGATACCAGCAAGGCCACGTTTAAAGAGGAAGCACCGGGTGGACGATTACCAGCAGACGATACGCACCTTGTCCGATCGCATTGTGCTGGCGCAAACGCCGATCCGCGTCCTCGACGCCGTGAAGTGGGACGAGAATATTCGCCAGGGCTTTCTCAAGGCCAAGGGCAAGGCCATGCCCGCCGTGGATCGCGATTACTACCTGAACCGCCCGTTGTCGTTCGACTCCAGTGCGGTCAAGCTGGAATTCCAGAACATCGAGCGCGACATCACCCGCCGCCTCGGCCAGTTCAGCCCGGTAGGGCAGATCATGCGCCGTATGTGCCGGGAGTACCGCATGGTCGTGCGTATGCTCGAAGCCCGTGGCACCGAGGATTTCGGCCTGATTTCCCAGGAACTCTACGGCGCCGCGTCCGACGCCTTCCACGCCGGTGACCCGACCCTGGCCGACCTGGGCCTGATGCTCTCGGACTACCTGAACAATATCGACGGCCGTGGCGACCTCAAGGACGAAGCCAAGACCTTGACCGCCAAGGACGCCGTCGCCTTGCTGCAAACGCGCTTGAACAAAGTGTTCGGCGAGGCCGAAGAAACCATCCGCGTGTTCGAATCCGATGGCATCGTCGCCGACGCGGCGGCGGGCGCCGACTACATCAAGATCCGCGCCGACGCGATGTTCAACGACCGTGACGTGCGCGCCCTGGAAGTGCACGAAGGCCTGGTGCATGTGGGCACCACTCTCAATGGCCAGAACCAGCCGATCTGCACGTTCCTGTCCAAGGGCCCACCCTCATCCACCGTGACCCAGGAAGGCCTGGCGATCCTGATGGAGATCATCACGTTCGCCTCCTACCCCAGCCGGCTGCGCAAACTGACCAACCGCACCCGCGCCATTCATATGGTGGAGGAGGGCGCCGACTTCCTGCAGGTGTTCGAATTCTTCCGCGAGCAAGGCTTTGAAATGGCTGAAAGCTACGGCAACGCCAGTCGCGTGTTCCGTGGCTCGGTGCCCACTGGCTTGCCGTTTACCAAGGATCTGTCCTACCTCAAGGGCTTTATCATGGTCTACAACTACATCCAGTTGGCCGTGCGCAAGGGCAAGTTGGAGCAAGTGCCGTTGTTGTTCTGCGGCAAGACCACGCTTGAAGATATGCGCACCTTGCGCCAACTGGTCGATGAAGGCCTGGTGGTGCCGCCCAAATACCTGCCCGAACAGTTCCGCGACATGAACGCACTGGCTGCGTGGATGTGCTTCTCCAACTTCCTCAACCATTTGAGCCTGGACCGCATCGAGGCGGACTACTCCAATATCCTGTAAGGATGCTGGCTATTTTCAACTCACCCACGAGGCTTCAACGGATGAGAATCCTCGGCATTCTTTGCCTGCTACTCACATTGAACGGCTGCAGCTCCCTGCTGTTCTACCCGGAGCCCGGCCTGCCGTTCACGCCGCAAAAAGCCCACCTTGCGTACCGCGACGTCACCCTCACCACCGCCGACGGCGTAAAGCTGCACGCCTGGTGGCTACCCGCCAAGCCCGGCGTGCCACTCAGAGGCACGGTGCTGCACCTGCACGGCAATGGCGGCAATCTGGCCTGGCATCTGGGCGGGAGTTGGTGGTTGCCGGAGCAGGGCTACCAAGTGCTGTTGCTCGACTATCGCGGCTATGGGCTCTCCGAAGGCAAGCCGTCATTGCCGGCGATTTATCAGGATGTGGACGCCGCGTTCAGTTGGCTCGATCAGGCGCCCGAAGTCCGCGGCCAGCCGCTGATCGTCCTTGGCCAGAGCCTGGGCGGTGCGTTAGCCGTGCATTATCTGGCGGCCCACCCCGAGCGCCAGTCCCGGCTCAAGGCCCTGGTATTGGATGGCGTGCCCGCCAGTTATCGTGACGTGGGACAATTTGCCCTGAGCACGTCCTGGTTAACATGGCCGTTGCAGGTCCCTCTGTCCTGGCTGGTGCCCGACGCCGACAGCGCGATCAACGCCATGCCCCGACTGACTGGCGTGCCCAAGCTGCTGTTTCACAGCCTGGATGATCCGATCGTGCCCTTGGCCAACGGTATCCGCCTGTACCAGGCGGCACCGGCGCCCAGGGTGTTGCAACTGACGCGAGGTGGGCATGTGCAGACATTTGCCGACAAGACCTGGCAAACCGTGATGCTGCGTTACCTGGATGACCCGCTGCACTTCAACGGCCTGCGGCGTCTCGGCGAAATCCCGAATTATCCCCTACCTGAAGCTGACCCATCAGAGAGCCCGCAATGAGTGAAGAGCGCAACATGATCCCGCTGATTCTCACTGGCATCGGCACCATCATCGGTACTGTCGGTTGCCTGTGGTACTACGGCTACCTGCACTTCGCCAAGCCGGAGGATGCGCTGTTGCTCAGCGATTTCACGATGCTCAAGACCGTGCCGGGTGAGGACTACAAAATCTCGTTGACCCCTGCCGCTCAAGTGGCACAGTGCATTGATGGCGTATTGGTGATGTTCGACACACCGACCAGAAAGGCCTGAGTGGCGTGCTGGTGAATAACAAGAAACAGGCAGTGCGGTGCATTGGGCAGGAAACTCCGCAGTTGCAGCAGTGAAATATGCCTCCCTACCGTGGGAAACCACCCTCGTCTTTACAGATTATTGATTTCACGCGTGTCAGCCCCTGAGCCGGGCGGAACCATCCTGGCCCACCCACCACTGATTATGCACTGATTGGCAAGGCTGATCGGTCCATTAATTCACAGGTTGGGGTTAGCATTTATGACAGGAATCAACGGTATCTCGGGCGGCGCAAACATGGGCGGCATGGGCGGCACAGGTGGTGTGGGCGGTGCAGGCAATGGCCAGGGAAGCTCCCAAGGCCTCGACCGGCAGATTAAGGATGTACAAAATCAAATTCAGGAACTTAAAACTAAAGGTGCTCAAGGCAACCAGGGAAATAGCGGTGCCGGTGGTGAAGACCCCCTCAAGGCATTGGAGGAGCTGCTGAAGAAGCTGCTCGCACAGAAGGCAGGTGGCGCGCAGGGCGCTCAAGATGCCCAGGGTGGTCAAGGCGCGGAAGATGGCCAGAGCGGCGGGCAGGGCGCGGGCCAGGGCCAGATCCAGCAGCCGGACTATCAAGGTTCAGGCCAGATCGGCGGCTGATCAAAGCCTCTGAGAAAAACCGCCCATAGGGGCGGTTTTTTATGATCCAGATGTCCAGTCGCCGCTCTCGGCAGGAATGCCTGGAACCTTATTTCGTCAGATACCACACAAGGCGTTGTCACTCACACGGTTTGAGGCGAGGATGGAATTCAAGATTCCAGTACTGGAAAATATGCTGATCATGGCAAGACAGCACCTGGCGCTCGAAGAGGAAGCCGCTCGCCGGTACAAGCGCGATGGCCAGATGGATAAGCCGCCGGGTGCGCAGATTCAAATGCCGGCTGACGATACCGGTCGAACCGTCCAGTTCGACGAGCCCAAAAAAAACCCACCATGAGGTGGGTTTTTTTATGCCGCTTCAATCCATCAGTTAGCGACGGAAGAACGTGGCTTGACCGGTTGGTTGTCGTTGGAGATGGTCACTTCAACGCGGCGGTTCATTGCACGGCCCGATACGCTGCCGTTGTCGGCAACCGGGTATTCCTTGCCGTAGCCCTGGGTCACGATGCGCGAGATATCCACGCCTTGCTGTGCCAGTGCACGTTGCACGGAAGCCGCGCGGCGCTCGGACAGGCTCTGGTTGTACGAGTCGGAACCGGTGCTGTCGGTGTAGCCTTCGACGATCACTTTACGGTCCGGGTTGTCGCGCAGAAACTGAGCCAGCTTGGTGATATTCACCAGGCCGCTGGACTTCAGGTCGGATTTGTTGGTGGCGAACAGTACGTCACCAAAGGTCACCAGGGTGCCGCGATCGGTTTGCTTGGCGTTCAAGCTGTCTTGCAGTTGCTTGATCTGCGCGTCACGGGCGTCCAGCAGGGCGCGGGCACGTTCGTCGCCAGCGTTTTTCAGCTTGGCTTCGGACTCACGCAGAGAAATGGTGTCTTTGGCCACTTCTACACGCTGGTTGGTCAGGTAAGCCAACTGGTCGACTTTCTTCTCGTCTTCCTTGTCGCGGTAGGCCTTGTCTGCCTTGTCCAGCCACTCGCTGGCGTCTTTGGTTTCCAGCGCCGCGAGCTTGGTAGCCTGTGGATTGGTTTGCAGGGCCGTGAAATTGGTCCGTGCGTTTTCCAGATTTGCGTTCGGCGGGGTGGAGCAGGCTGCCAAGGCAACGCTCATCGCCAACAGGGCAGGGATCATCAATTGTTTACGCATAGTCGTGTCGTCCTTTTAATTCGATATCAGGTGCGATGCAGTCAAGGGGCAGCGGCTTACTTCTGCTGGATAGCAGCCGGGCGCATGCCTTCCTTACGCAACTCGTCAACTGCTTTCTGGGAATCCTTCACCGCTTGCTCAGCCTTGGCAGCCTGGGCTTTACGCTCAGCGACACGAGCGTCCCACTCGGCTTGTTCAGCCAACTGACGCGCTTTGTCGTAGTTCTTGTCGTGCATGGCGATTTCGGCTTCTTTGAGCTTGTCCTGGGCCGACTTCATTTCCACGGCTGCAAACTCGGTACCGCCGGCGCTGACCGCGCTGTTGACCGCAGATTGGGTCACTGCGTATTGCTCGGTCGGCGGGTTACCGGCACAGCCAGCCAGAACGAAGCTGGTGCCGATTGCCAGCGCGGCCAATTTGAGCCCGCGCAGGTGGTTAAACGAGGATTTGGCAGTGCTGGTCTTCATCGTCTTCAACTCCATTGGATAACTCCTGAAAAATCCATCTTGGCGTTCGTTTGCGGGCCCGGCGGTTAAGCACATGACGCCAGTTCAAACGAGCGTTCCAAGTGATGGCTTACTGGCTGTGACCGGATGCTTTTTTCAAAAGTTCAGCGGAGATGGCGATTTGCCTAAAAAAATATCTGACTGAATGGTCAGTATCAGAAAATTGGAACTTTCACCCCGCGCAGTGGTACCCCGGGCCGCTGAAAGGCCCGGAATACAGGGGTTGAATCGGTTTGAATAAGGGGAGATCAGTGCTGCGGTTCGTCAGCACTCGCAGATAAATCATGCAGATAGCGGCGCGACAACGTCAGAAAGCGCGGTGTGGGCCCGACGTCTTCATACAGCGGATCGCCTTCCTCATCGGTGGCAATCACCTGCTGGCCCTTGACGTAGGGAAAGCTGGCTTCCAGCTCTTCGAGGGCGGCGCCGATCAATTCGCCAAGCAGTTCTTCGGTGTGGCGCTTGGGGTACATTTCGGCAAGGGCGGCCAGCCGCGCGGCGGCTTCTACGTCCAGATGAATCGCGTATTGGGTTTGGGTCAGTCGACCCTTGGCGGTTTCTTCCCAATGCTGGGGCAGGTCTTGAATTTTCATGGCAACCTCAATAATGAGTGACCAGCCACCGGTGTGGATAACCCGGCGCCTTAACCTTGAGACTAGCTGCAAGCCGCAAGGTTTAAAGTGTCTTGTCAGAAAGCGCCGCCGACGGCACTCTGGAACACCTGCGCGTCCCGGATTTCTGGCTGGAGATTGGCTGATGAGTGATATCGATGCACGCTTGCGTGAGGATGTTCACCTGCTGGGTGAACTGTTGGGCAACACCATTCGAGAGCAATACGGCGATGCTTTTCTCGACAAGATCGAGCAGATCCGTAAAGGCGCCAAGGCTGACCGGCGCGGCGCGGGCGCTGAGCTCAGCGCGAGCCTGAATCAGCTGCAGGAAGATGAACTGCTGCCTGTAGCGCGGGCCTTCAACCAGTTCCTCAACCTGGCCAACATTGCCGAGCAGTACCAGTTGATTCATCGGCGCGATGAATCGCAGCCGGCGCCCTTCGAGTCCCGTGTGCTGCCGGAGTTGCTGGCCCGTCTGCAACGCGAAGGCCACAGTGACGAATCCCTGGCCCGCCAATTGGCGCGGCTGGAGATCGAGTTGGTCCTCACCGCCCACCCCACCGAAGTCGCGCGCCGCACGCTGATCCAGAAATATGACGCGATTGCCGCGCAACTGGCGCTGCAGGACCACCGTGACCTCACCAGCGCCGAACGCGAGCAGATCCGTGAACGCTTGCAACGCCTGATCGCCGAGGCGTGGCACACCGAAGAAATCCGCCGCGTCCGGCCCACGCCGGTGGATGAAGCCAAATGGGGCTTTGCGGTCATCGAGCATTCGTTGTGGCAGGCGATTCCCAATTATTTGCGCAAGGCCGACCAGGCCTTGCACGCCGCCACCGGTTTGCGTCTGCCGCTGACGGCCGCGCCGATTCGATTTGCCTCGTGGATGGGCGGCGATCGGGACGGCAACCCGAATGTCACGGCGCCGGTCACCCGCGAAGTGCTGCTGCTGGCGCGCT
Source organism: Pseudomonas sp. R2-7-07 (assembly GCF_003852355.1). Lineage (NCBI taxonomy): Bacteria > Pseudomonadati > Pseudomonadota > Gammaproteobacteria > Pseudomonadales > Pseudomonadaceae > Pseudomonas > Pseudomonas sp. R2-7-07. Next base: position 1,473,594 of record NZ_CP027759.1, read on the forward strand.
GGATGGCGGCGGATTTGTATCTGCGCGATATCGATCAGCTCGCCTCCGAGCTGTCCATGCAGCAGGCCAGCCCGGCATTGCAGGCTCAGGTGGGGGACAGCGTCGAGCCTTACCGCGCCTTGCTCAAGCAACTGCGCGAACGCCTGCGCGCCACGCGCCAATGGGCCCATGCCGCGTTGAGTGGCCCTGCACCGGCACCGGCGCAGGTGTTGCAGGACAATCGCGACCTGCTCGGCCCCTTGGAGCTGTGCTATCAGTCGCTGCATGAGTGCGGCATGGGCGTGATTGCCGATGGTCCGTTGCTCGACTGCCTGCGCCGCGCCGTCACGTTCGGCCTGTTCCTGGTCCGCCTGGATGTGCGCCAGGATTCCACGCGTCACTCGTCGGCCATGACCGAAATCACCGATTACCTTGGCCTGGGTCGGTATGAAGACTGGGACGAAGACACGCGCATCAACTTCCTGAGCAAAGAACTGACCAATCGTCGACCGCTGCTGCCGGGTTATTTCAACCCGTCGGCGGACACCGCTGAGGTGTTGAACACCTGCCGCGAAATCGCCGCTGCACCGGCCGCATCGTTGGGCTCCTATGTGATTTCCATGGCCGGCGCCGCATCGGACGTGCTGGCGGTGCAGTTGCTGCTCAAAGAGTCGGGCGTACAGCGGCCAATGCGCGTCGTGCCGCTGTTCGAGACCCTGGCCGACCTGGATAACGCCGGGCCGGTGATGGAGCGACTGTTGCAACTGCCGGGCTATCGCGCGCGGTTGCATGGCCCGCAGGAAGTGATGATCGGCTATTCGGACTCGGCCAAGGACGCAGGCACTACCGCCGCCGCCTGGGCGCAGTACCGGGCACAGGAACGGCTGGTGGATATCTGCCGTGAGCAACAAGTGGAATTGCTGTTGTTCCACGGTCGTGGGGGCACCGTCGGCCGTGGCGGTGGCCCGGCGCATGCGGCGATCCTGTCGCAGCCGCCGGGCTCGGTGGCGGGGCGGTTCCGCACCACCGAACAGGGCGAGATGATCCGCTTCAAGTTTGGCCTGCCGGATATCGCCGAACAGAACCTCAACCTCTACCTGGCGGCGGTACTCGAAGCCACGCTGTTGCCACCGCCGCCACCGGAGCCGGCCTGGCGTCATCTGATGGACGAATTGGCGGCCGACGGCGTCAGCGCCTACCGCGCGGTGGTGCGGGAAAATCCGCAATTCGTCGAGTATTTCCGCCAGTCCACGCCGGAGCAGGAGCTCGGGCGTTTGCCGCTTGGCAGTCGACCCGCGAAGCGGCGCGCCGGCGGTATTGAAAGCCTGCGCGCGATTCCCTGGATCTTCGGCTGGACCCAGACCCGCCTGATGCTGCCCGCCTGGCTCGGCTGGGAAGCGGCATTGAGCAAAGCCCTGGAGCGCGGCGAGGGTGAATTGCTGGGGCAGATGCGCGAGCAGTGGCCGTTCTTCCGCACGCGCATTGATATGCTGGAAATGGTGCTGGCCAAGGCCGACGCCGATATCGCCCGCCTCTATGATGAGCGCCTGGTGCAGCCCGACTTGCTGCCATTGGGTGCGCACTTACGCGACCTATTGTCGCAGGCGTGTGACGTGGTACTTGGCCTGACTGGCCAGTCGCAGCTGTTGGCCCACAGTCCGGACACCCTGGAGTTCATCCGCCTGCGCAACACCTACCTCGACCCCTTGCACCTGCTGCAGGCCGAATTGCTTGCTCGCTCGCGCCAACGCGAAGCGGCGCAGGACAGCCCTCTGGAACAGGCGCTGCTGGTGTCCGTCGCCGGTATTGCCGCCGGTTTGCGCAACACCGGTTGAGGTTTTTCGCCTGTTCTCAATAGCTTGCGAATCAACCGCGACGACCGCCCTGAAACGGGCGGTCGTTGTTTGAGGGGGTAGGTTGCGCCCAGGCAAACCCTTTGGCTGACGCATGCCTGGCGCGGGTTTCTGCTACTTTTGGCGGCTTGTGTGGTAAGGGCCTGCTGTGTATCTTGATCAGCCTTTGGCCGTTTGATCGGCCTGGAACCACATTTTTACGAGATTGGCCCCACGCGGCGAATCCGAGCGTCATCTCTATAAAAAATTGAGGAGCACATCGATGCGCGTCATTCTGCTGGGAGCTCCCGGGGCCGGTAAAGGTACTCAGGCAAAGTTCATCACTGAAAAATTCGGCATTCCACAAATCTCCACCGGCGACATGCTGCGCGCGGCCGTCAAGGCCGGCACCGAGCTGGGCCTGATCGCCAAGAGCGTGATGGACAGCGGCGGCCTGGTCTCGGATGACCTGATCATCAACCTGGTCAAGGAACGCATCAGCCAGGAAGACTGCAAGAACGGTTTCCTGTTCGACGGCTTCCCGCGCACCATTCCCCAGGCTGAAGCCCTGGTGAAAGCGGGCGTCGAGTTGGACGCGGTGGTCGAGATCGCGGTTGAAGACGAAGAAATCGTCCAGCGTATCGCCGGTCGCCGCGTTCACGAAGGTTCGGGCCGCGTGTACCACATCGTCTACAACCCGCCGAAAGTGGCCGGCAAGGACGATGTCACCGGTGAAGACCTGGTGCAGCGCAAAGACGACACCGAAGAAACCGTGCGTCATCGCCTGTCGGTCTACCATTCCCAGACCAAGCCGCTGGTGGATTTCTACCAGAAGCTGTCCGCTGCACAGGGCAAGCCTAAATACAGCCATATTCCTGGCGTCGGCTCCGTGGAAGCGATCACTGCCAAGGTGCTGCAAGCACTGAGCTGATGCGTTGATCGGCTGCATTCACAACGGCCCGCTTGCGGGCCGTTGTTGTTTATACTGGCGCACTTTTTTTCGACTTGGACACCCACACCCATGAGCACCCTGCTGGCCCTGGACACCGCGACTGAAGCTTGCTCCGTGGCCTTGCTGCACGACGGCAAGGTAACGAGCCACTACGAGGTGATCCCGCGGCTGCACGCGCAGAAGCTGCTGCCCATGATCAAGCAATTGCTGGAAGACGCCGGAACCAGCCTGGCCGCCGTGGATGCCATCGCGTTCGGCCGTGGCCCCGGCGCGTTTACCGGCGTGCGGATTGCCATTGGCGTGGTGCAGGGCCTGGCGTTTGCGTTGGAGCGTCCGGTATTGCCGGTCTCCAACCTCGCGGTACTGGCCCAACGTGCGCTGCGTGAGCATGGCGCCACGCAAGTGGCGGCGGCGATTGATGCGCGCATGGACGAAGTCTATTGGGGCTGCTACCGCGAGAGTGCCGGTGAAATGCGCCTGGTTGGCGTGGAAGCCGTGCAAGCGCCGGAGTCATCGGTACTGCCCGATGATGCCAGCGGCGACTGGTTCGGTGCCGGGACTGGCTGGGGCTATGGCGAGCGTATGGGGGTGCAGCTGGCGAATCAGGACGCTGCGATGCTGCCCCATGCCGAAGACCTGCTGACCCTCGCACGCTTTGCTTTCGAGCGCGGCGAGGCGATTGCGGCGGATCTGGCGGCGCCGGTCTACCTGCGCGATAAAGTCGCACAGACCAAGGCAGAGCGAGGGATTATTTGACGCCAGAATTGCGGTAAATCTGCGGCAAATATCGCCAATCGTCAGAATTTGCACCGGGTTTTAAACCTTTTTCAAATTATGTGTTCTAGTTATCACCAGAGCATTTGCGCGCTACGGATCGCGCCACTAAAATGCCATTACCGATAGCGAGTTCGCGCCTATGCGTATTGATGGCTTTTCCTCACAGTCGTACCCAATCAAACGTAAGCCGCGTAAGGCTAACGTTACTGTGGACGACTCCGTCGAGGACTCGCCAGACTTCATTGAAGTCCACTCCGACGCGCAGCCCAGCACCCAAGCCCGCATCAGCGGTCTTCCCGCCCGTCAGCAAGACATGGTCTTCCCCCGCTCCATGAGCAAAAGCGTTGCAACTGCCCTGGCCAGCTACCTGACCACCGCCGGCTTTGTCGAATGGGATATGGAAGTGCTGGGTCTCGATATCCACATCTGATGCGTCTGCCTTACTACATCGGCTGCCCGTCCTGGAGTGAAAACGCCTGGCGAGAATATCTGTATCCCGCCGATGCACGCGCCAATGATTACCTTGCATTCTATTCCCAAGTCTTCAACGCGGTTGAGGGCAACACCACGTTTTATGCGCGCCCCTCGGTCGCCACGGTGCAGCGCTGGGCCGAGATCATGCCCGAGCACTTTCGCTTCACCGCCAAATTCCCGGGTGATATCAGCCATGCCGGTGACTTGCGCGAGCAGTTGCCGGCGGCGGAAAGCTTCGTCGGCTTGATGAGCCCCTTGGGCGAGCGCGTTTCGCCGCTGTGGCTACAACTATCGAAGGCTTTTACCCCGCAGCGCCTCGGTGAGCTGGCCGGATTCCTCGATGGCATCGATCGCCCACTGGCCGTTGAAGTTCGCCACGAAGAGTTCTTCGCCAAAGGCGAGGCCGAGCGTAGGCTGAACCGCCTGCTGCGCGATCGCGGTGTCGAACGCGTCTGCCTCGATCCGCGCGCGCTGTTCAGTTGTACCTCCACCTCGGCGGCTGTCCTGCATGCCCAATCGAAAAAGCCCAGGGTGCCTCCGCGCCCGGCGGCGCTGACTCTGTTTCCCCAAGTGCGCTTTATCGGGCATCCCGAGCTGGAAGCCAACGACCCGTTCCTGAAGCCCTGGGTCGAAAAAATCGCCAGCTGGATCGAAGAGGGGCGTACCCCCTATATGTTCCTGCACACCTCGGACAACCGCCTCGCCGCGCAATTGGCCTTGCGTTTCCACGACCAGTTGATGAAGCGTTTGCCAGGGCTCGCGCCGCTGCCGACCTTGCATCGAGAACCCGTCGCAGAGCAACTGGGGTTACTCTAGGGCTTCTTTCCCGCCAGGAGTCAGTCATGGATGCCCAAACCCTTCGCGCCGAAACCTTCAAAGCCTTGCACGAGCGCGACCGTGCCTTTGTCATGCCCAATCCGTGGGACGCCGGCTCCGCCATTATGCTTGCCAGCCTGGGCTTCGAAGCGTTGGCCACCACCAGCGCGGGCTTTGCGTTCAGCCTGGGACGGCCGGATGCGGAAGGCGCGCTGTCGCTGGAAGACACCCTGGGCAATGCCGGAGCCATTGTTCGGGCGACTTCGCTGCCAGTCGCCGCTGACTTGGAAAACGGCTTCAGCGACACCCCCGAAGGCTGTGCCCAGACCATCCTGCGCGCTGCCGCCACCGGTATCGTCGGCGGCTCCATCGAAGATGCCACCGGGGTTGCCGTCAATCCGATCTACCCCTTCGACCTCGCCGTCGAGCGCGTCGAGGCTGCCGTTGCCGCCGCCCGCAGCCTGGGGTTTCCCTTCACGCTGACGGCTCGTGCAGAAAACTTTCTGCACGGTCGCCCGGACTTGCCCGACACCATTCGCCGCCTGCAAGCCTACGCCGAAGCGGGCGCCGATGTGCTGTATGCGCCGGGCCTGCGCAGTGCCGAAGAGGTGTTGGCGGTGGTCAAGGCCGTCGCGCCCAAGCCGGTGAATGTATTGATGTCCGGTGGCCTGAACCTCAGCGTCGCGCAGTTGAACGAACTGGGCGTGCGGCGCATCAGCGTGGGCTCGGCCCTGGCCCTGGCGGCCTATGGCGAGTTTTATCGGGCGGCGCAGGAAATCTACGGATTGGGCACCTTTACCTTTACCGAGCGCAAGATGCCGTTCGACCAGGCCAATCGATTCTTCAAAGGCTAAGCGGTGCGGTCGATCAGGTGGATGGGCGCGTTGCTGGTGCTCGGCGGCGCGCTGGCCGTGGGCGTATGGCGCGGCTGGGTGCCGTTGCCCCATGAATGGAACCCATGGGCGCCGCTGGATGTGCGCGTCAGTCCGAACCTGTTGACGCGCTACAAACTGGGGCGGCTGCAGGATGATCCCGCGCTGTGCGACCAGGTGCTGACAACCTCGGGGTTGCGGGTGAGCCATCAGGCCGACTCGCGCGCCGACGCCGCTTGCCCCCTGCGCAGCACGTTGAGGGTACAGGGCGCAGAGGTTGGCTTGAGCAGCAGCTTCCTGGCCAGTTGCCCACTGGCGGTAGCGTTTGCCCTGTTCGAGCGCCACAGCCTGCAACCGGCGGCTCAGGCGATATACGGCCAAGCGGTGACGCGGGTCGATCACCTGGGCAGTTTTGCCTGTCGCAATGTCTACAACCGCGCCGAAGGCCGACTCAGCCAGCACGCGTCGGCCAATGCATTGGATATCGCCGGGTTTCGCCTGGCTGATGGGCGCCGTATCAGTGTGCTCAAGGACTGGCCGGGGCAGGGCGCTGACGCGCGATTTTTACGTCAGGTGCGTGACGGCGCGTGTCACGCTTTCAATGGGGTGTTGAGCCCCGACTATAACGCCGCGCACCGTAACCACTTCCATCTGGATATGGGCCGCTGGTGGATGTGTCGCTAAGCGTCAGGCGGCCAGGCGCAGGTTGTTGGCGATCAGCGGGCGTGCCCAGTGGTAGTCAAAATCCAGGGCCTTCTGTTGTTCTGCCAGATCCTGTTCGGTGAACGGCGTCGCGGCTGGTGGCAACAAGTCCAGCTCGAACTCGGCAATCGGCAAGTGCAGCGGGCGGGGTTGCGGCGCCGGGCCCGGCTCAGCGACGGGTTGACCCGCATTCAGCACAATCGGGCGTACCCAGCCGCTTTCGAAATTCTGTTGGCGTTGCTGGGCGATGATGTCTTCATCAGGAAATGGCGGCGCTGCGGGTGGCAGCAACTCGGTCTCGAGTTCGGCAATCGGCAGGAACAGCGGCTCAGGCGGGGCGATCACGGTGTCTTTTACGTCGCACTCGCGCTGGGTGAGGATCTGCGCGAGCAGGTCGGCGCCTTCGCTGGGTTCCACCGCCGGGTCTTTCGGTGCAGTCGCCGTGGCGGCCAGCGCGCCCGGCGTGGCACCGAGCTGCTCGGCCAGGGCGCGGGCGAAGAAGTCCTGCCACACATGGCTCACCCCGGCCAGCGCTTGAGTATTGCGCAGGCCGTAGTGGTTGTGGGTCGGCAGTACACCGATAGTTAGGGGAAGAATGTCTGACATTTTTTTCGGTCGACGCTCAGCTCTGGCAAAATACCTGACTGTTGTTTTTATCGGCCGGTGTTTGCCGATCCTTAATATTTTTGAGCGTAGCGATTGATGAGCGAACAACCAGCGGCCAGCCGCATTCGGGTCGAGGCTTTGGCCGAAGGATTCCAGGCCCGCGCCGAGCAGTGGGCGGCGCTGCTTGGCTTGCCTGTGCAACTCGATGATGCGGATTTTTCCCTGCAAGTCGGGGAACAAGGCCTGCAGTTGCAACAGCTCGGGCCTGACGCGCCAGGGCCGGTGCGGGTCGACTTTATCGAAGGCGGCGCAGCGCACCGGCGGCTGTACGGCGGCGGCAGCGGGCAGATGATCGCCAAGGCCGTGGGCATCGCCCAAGGCGTTCGCCCGCGCGTGCTCGACGCCACGGCGGGCCTGGGCAAGGATGCCTTCGTGCTGGCCAGCCTGGGCTGCGAGATGAGCCTGGTCGAGCGCCAGCCGTTGATCGGCGCCTTGCTTGAAGATGGCCTGGCACGCGCTGCAGAGGATTTTGAAGTGGCGCCGATCGTGGCGCGGATGCAGCTGCTCAAGGGCAACTCCATCGAGGTGATGCTCAATTGGGCAGGCGAGCCGCCGCAGGTGATCTACCTTGACCCGATGTTCCCGCATCGTGAGAAAACCGCCCTGGTGAAGAAGGAAATGCGTCTGTTTCGGCCACTGGTCGGCGATGACCCTGACGCACCGGCCTTGCTCGCAGCGGCGTTGGCCCTGGCCAGCCACCGTGTGGTGGTCAAGCGCCCGCGCAAGGCACCGTGCATTGAGGGGCCCAAGCCGAGCCATGCGCTGGAGGGTAAATCCAGTCGGTACGATATTTATCCTAAAAAAGCACTCAAGCCCTGAGCTTTAAGCTGCAAGCGCGCTGAACTTGGCGCTTGCAGCTAACCACTTGCCGCTGCCCCTCGCCCATATGCCCGCATAAACAACCCCACCACCTCCTGCACATGCGCCTCGGCGTCCGCCTCGCTCAATTGCCCGCCACAGCCATACAGCAGACGGAAGTTCGCCGTGCCTTTGAGCAGGCAAAAGAAGTGCTCGGCCGCCTTGAAGGGTTTGTCGATGCTCAGGGCGCCACTCTCGTCGATTCGACTGAGCAGACGCTCCATGCCCTGCAACATGCGCATGGGCCCTGCTTCGAAGAAGATCTGCGAGAGTTTCACGTCCTGATTGCCGGTCGTCATCATCAGGCGATGCAGGTTCACCGACTCCTCGCTGTTGATCAGCCGATGAAACCCGCGCGCGATATTCAGCAGCACCGTTTGCACCGGCATCGCTTCGGGCAGTTCGAAATACATCACCGGCAATTGTTCCTCGCACTTGGCGACGACAGCGGCAGTGAACAAGGTTTCTTTGTCGGTGAAGTGGCTGTAGACGGTCAGTTTCGACACCCCCGCTTCAAGGGCCACAGCGTCCATGCTGGTACTGGCATAGCCATTGCCCAAAAACAGAACTTTGGCGGCGTCGAGGATTGCCTGGCGTTTTGCCATGTCCTTGGGGCGCCCGGGGCTATTGGTGTTTATAGGATTGTCGGACATTTTCACCTTTAATACTGGACTGGTGAGTTTGGTATTAATAACATACCGGCCAGTATAATTATTCCTAGCTTCATTTGCGAAAGGTCCTACAGCATGCGCAGCACTTTCCTGCCCCTTGCGTTGCCTGTCAGCTTGGTCTTCCTGTTAGCCGCCTGCGGCCACGAAGACGCGGTCCAAACCATCCTTCGCCCGGCCATGGTGGTGCAACCCCAGCCTTCGGCGCAGGCGATGGACAGCTATCCAGGTGAAGTGCGCGCCCGCTATGAACCGGATCTGGCCTTTCGCATCGGTGGCAAAGTCAGCAAGCGCCTGGTGGAAGAGGGCGAGCGGGTCAAGGCCAACCAGCCCCTGGCAGAGCTCGACCCCCAGGATGTGCGCCTGCAACTGGAAGCCTCCCGTGCCCAAGTGGCGGCTGCCCAAGCCAACCTGAGCCTGGTGCGCGCCGAGCGTGACCGCTACAAGACCCTGATGGAGCGTCAGATGGTTAGCCGGTCCCAGTACGACAATTCTGAAAATCTTTATCGAGCCGGTGAGGCACGTCTCAAGCAGATCAGCGCTGAATTCGACGTGTCCAGCAACCAGGCCGGCTATGCGGTGCTGCGTGCGCCCCAGGACGGTGTCGTCGCCAGGCGCGCGGTTGAAGTCGGCCAGGTCGTTTCCGCTGGCCAAACCGTGTTCACCCTGGCCACCGATGGCGAGCGTGAAGTGTTGATCAGCCTGCCTGAGCAAGGCTTCGGCCGTTTCAAGATCGGCCAGCCGGTGTCGGTTGAGCTGTGGAGCCAGCCGGATCAACGGTTTGCCGGGCGCATTCGCGAGCTGTCGCCCGCCGCCGACCCGAAGTCGCGCACCTTCGCTGCGCGGGTGGCGTTCACGGGCGGTAAAGTCCCGGCGGAACTCGGCCAGAGCGCCCGCGTATTCATACAGGTCGACGGTGTGATTCCACTGTCGGTGCCGCTGTCTGCCCTGAGTGCGGAGAACGGCGCGTCGTACGTCTGGCGTGTGCAGCCGGACAACACCCTCAAGCGCACACCCGTGCGCATCGGCGCGTTTGGCGAGAAGACCGTGCCGGTACTCGAAGGCCTGGCGCCCACCGACTGGGTGATTGCGGCGGGTGTGCATGTGCTCCATGAGGGGCAGCAAGTGCGCCCGGTGGATCGCGCCAACCGTGTGGTGAATCTGGCGGCCAAGGAGTAGTCCCCGATGGGTTTCAATCTTTCCGAGTGGGCGTTGCGTAATCGCCAGATCGTACTGTTCCTGATGATCCTGCTGGCGGTGGTCGGCACTTTGTCCTACACCAAGCTGGGGCAAAGCGAAGACCCTCCCTTCACCTTCAAGGCCATGGTGATCAAGACCAACTGGCCTGGGGCCACGGCCCAGGAAGTTTCACGCCAGGTCACCGAGCGCATCGAGAAAAAACTGATGGAAACTGGCGAGTACGAACGCATTGTCTCGTTCTCGCGGCCCGGCGAATCCCAAGTCACCTTCATCGCTCGTGATTCCATGCACTCGGCGCAGATTCCCGAGCTGTGGTACCAGGTGCGCAAGAAGATCAGCGATATCCGCCAGACCTTGCCGCCGGATATTCAGGGGCCGTTTTTCAACGATGAGTTCGGCACCACGTTCGGCAATATCTACGCCTTGACCGGCGACGGTTTCGACTACGCCGTGCTCAAGGACTACGCCGACCGCATCCAGATTCAGCTGCAACGGGTGCCGGACGTGGGCAAGGTTGAGCTGCTTGGCCTGCAGGACGAAAAGGTCTGGATCGAGCTGTCCAATCTCAAGCTCGCTACCCTCGGCCTGCCAATGGCCGCTGTGCAGCAGGCGCTGCAGGAGCAGAACGCGGTCTCCACCGCAGGCTTCTTTGAAACCCCGACCGAACGGGTGCAGTTGCGGGTGTCGGGTAACTTCAAGAGCGTGGAAGAGATCCGCAACTTTCCGATTCGGGTGGGCGAGCGAACCTTCCGCATCGGCGATGTGGCCGATATTCACCGTGGTTTCAATGACCCACCGGCACCGCGCATGCGCTACATGGGCGCCGACGCCATCGGCCTGGCCGTGGCCATGCGTGACGGCGGCGACATTCTGGTGCTGGGCAAGGCCCTGGAGCGTGAATTCGCACGATTGCAGAAGAATCTTCCGGCGGGCATGGAGTTGCGCAAGGTCTCCGATCAACCGGCAGCGGTGAAAACCAGTGTCGGCGAATTCGTCCAGGTGCTGGCTGAAGCACTGGCCATTGTGTTGCTGGTGAGCTTCTTTTCCTTGGGCGTGCGCACCGGCATGGTGGTGGCGTTGGCGATTCCGTTGGTACTGGCGATGACTTTCGCCGCCATGTACTACCTCGGCATCGGCCTGCACAAAATCTCCCTGGGCGCCCTGGTATTGGCCTTGGGTTTGCTGGTGGATGACGCAATCATCGCTGTGGAAATGATGGCGATCAAAATGGAGCAGGGCTACGACCGGCTCAAGGCCGCGAGTTTCGCCTGGACCAGCACCGCGTTCCCGATGCTCACCGGTACCTTGATCACGGCGGCGGGCTTCCTGCCGATTGCTACCGCGCAATCGAGTACTGGCGAATACACCCGCTCGATCTTTCAGGTGGTGACCATCGCTTTGCTGGCGTCCTGGGTTGCCGCCGTGGTGTTCGTACCATATCTGGGCGAAAAGCTCCTGCCGGACCTGGCGAAGATTCATGCGGCCAAACACGGCACCAACGGTCCTGACCCTTACGGCACGCCGTTCTACCAGCGCGTAAGACGATTGGTGGAGTGGTGCGTACGTCGGCGCAAGACGGTGATCGTCCTGACGCTGCTGTTGTTTATCGGCTCGGTTGCATTGTTCCGTTTCGTGCCGCAACAGTTCTTCCCGGCCTCCGGTCGCCTGGAACTGATGGTCGACCTGAAACTGGCCGAAGGTGCCTCCCTGAGCAACACTGCCGAGCAGGTCAAACGCCTCGAAACCTTGCTCAAGGAACACGCTGGCATCGGCAATTACGTGGCCTACGTGGGCACCGGTTCACCGCGCTTCTACCTGCCACTCGACCAGCAACTGCCGGCGGCCAGCTTCGCGCAATTTGTGGTGCTGGCCAACACCATCGAAGAGCGCGAAAGCCTGCGCACCTGGCTGATCGAAACCCTGAATGAACAGTTTCCCGAACTGCGTTCACGCGTCACTCGCCTGGAGAATGGCCCGCCGGTGGGCTACCCCGTGCAGTTTCGCGTGACCGGCGAGCACATCGAAGAAGTCCGCGCCCTGGCGCGCAAGGTGGCGACCAAGGTGCGCGAGAACACCCACGTGGTCAATGTGCATCTGGACTGGGAAGAGCCGAGCAAAATCGTCTACCTGAATATCGACCAGGACCGCGCCCGAGCACTGGGCGTGAGCACCGCCAATCTGTCGAAATTCCTGCAAAGCTCCCTGACCGGCAGCACCGTCAGCCAGTACCGGGAGGATAACGAGTTGATCGAAATCCTCCTGCGCGGCACCGTTCACGAACGCACTGAGTTGTCGCTGCTGCCCAGCCTGGCCGTACCCACCGACAACGGTAAAAGTGTGGCCTTGGCCCAGATTGCAACCCTTGAGTATGGCTTTGAGGAAGGCATCATCTGGCACCGTAACCGTTTGCCTACGGTGACCGTGCGCGCCGATATCTATGGCAAGGAACAACCGGCGACGCTGGTCCAGCAGATCCTGCCGACCCTTGAAGGCGTGCGTGCCGAGTTGCCTGACGGCTATTTGCTGGAGGTCGGTGGCACCGTGGAAGACTCTGCGCGCGGACAGAACTCGGTGAAGGCCGGCGTGCCGTTGTTTATCGTGGTGGTGCTGACCTTGCTGATGCTGCAACTGCGCAGCTTCTCACGCACCGCGATGGTGTTTCTGACTGCGCCCTTGGGCCTGATCGGCGTCACCCTGTTCCTGCTGGTGTTTCGTCAACCGTTTGGTTTCGTGGCGATGCTCGGCACCATCGCCCTGTCGGGGATGATCATGCGCAACTCGGTGATATTGGTCGACCAGATCGAACAGGACATCAAGGCAGGACTGGCGCCCTGGCAGGCGATCATTGAAGCCACGGTCCGACGCTTCCGGCCGATCGTGCTGACCGCACTTGCTGCGGTACTGGCGATGATTCCACTGTCGCGTAGTGTGTTCTTCGGGCCGATGGCGGTGGCAATCATGGGCGGGTTGATTGTGGCGACGGCGTTGACGCTGCTGTTTCTACCGGCGCTTTACGCCGCGTGGTTCAGGGTCAAGCGGCAATGATTGGAATCTTCGCAAGGAACGTTTCTTAAGGTTTCGCCACTCATGGACTACCTGATTACAGGTATTCAGTCCGACGGATTTCACGCCGTCGGGCCGGATCTCAAATCTGATGATTCAAGGAGTGTCCAATGGGATTTTTCATCGGCAAATCGTTGAGCGTTTCTGTCAGCAGCAGCTTCGGCGGCGGTAACTGCGCAAAACCCAAGCCACCTGCAAATGACTGTAATGACAAGTGCAAACCCCAACCCGCCTGCGAGATCGGTGGCGGTGGTGGTGGCTCGATCAAGTTCGGCGTAGGCGTGATGCCGCTGGGTGCGGTGATCTTTGGCGGGCTGGCCGGCAAGCTGTTTTGACGGTGCAGTGAGCGGCTCCCGAGCAGGTGATCTTCCCCGCCTGCTCGGGTGCATACACTGTCTACAGGGCGCCGAATACTTTCTTGGCAAGGCTGGTGGCGGCAGCTGCCGGATTCTTGCGAATCGTTTCTTCCTGCTGCGCGATCATCTTGAACAAGCCGTCCAGCGCCTGTTCGGTCACGTAGTTTTCAACATTGGCGCTTTTGGCGTCCACCGCGCCAAACGCGGCGGCCTTGCCGGCGAGTGCGTTGTACTGCTGGGCCACGCCGACCTTGTCGGTGGCAGCCTTGACGATGGGCAGGAACTTGGCGCGGATTTGGTCGCGACTGCTCTTGTTCAGGTACTGGGTAGCTGAGTCCTGGCCGCCACTGAGGATGCCTTTGGCATCGGTCACACTCATGTTTTTCACGGCATTGACCAGAATCGGCTGAGCCTGGGTAACGGCGGTTTCCGCCGCTTTGTTCATGCTGGTTTCGAGCTGGGTGACCTGATCGCCCATGCCGAACATCTTCAACTTGTCAGCGACCTTGCCCAGCTTGCCTGGCAAGCCGATCTTCACGTCGGGGTTATTGCTGAAGCCACCGGGCGTGCCCAGTTGTTTCACGGCGATCTGTGCGCCTTGGGTCAAGGCGTCCTTGAGGCCGCCGCTGGCGTCGCCCTGGGACAGGCTGCCAAGGTCCAGGGCCATGGCGCTGGTTCCCAGCAGCAGGCCGGTGAGCAGGGCCGTGAGGCGAAGAGGGTTACGGAGCATGGGCGCTTCCTTGTGGTTGAATTCAGTGGGCTGCAGCATCGACGCGCACGCGCAGTGGCTGTTGATCCTGGCCGTTGAGCTGTACGGCGTGCCGTTCAGTGGTGATGAACAGTAGCTTGCCATCCACCTCGATGCGAGCGCTGACCGAGTAGCTATGGCCCGGCTTGACCTGCGCCGGGTCATAATTTAAGTGAAACGGCAGCGGCACCTGGCCTTTGATCGGGCCTTTCTGTTCGGCGAGCACCACGGCCGGGGCGTCCATCAGCGACACGTCTTGCAGGCTGACGCTCAAGGTGGCGGTGGGCGGCAGCGCGATGCGTTGCAGGTAGAACACTTCGCCGTCGAGGCTGGCCTTGGGGGTGGGAGACATGGATTGGCAGGCTCCGAGCAGGGCCGTGAGGCCCAGGAGGATGATCTTCTTCATGGTGCAGCTCCTTATCAACGGCGCCGGAAACCGCCCGGCGCCTTGTTCAATCTTGTGGGGATTGCGCCGGTTCCACCGGCTGCTCGGCCGCGCCATCGACGCGATGCAACGCCACTTGGCGGATCGACAAGCGAATGTCCGCCGGCAGTACACGTTTGGCCGCGCCTTCGGCCAGCTCGCCGAGCAGGTCGTGATAGCTCAGCTTGCCGGCTTCATCGCGGCGCAGCACATCTTGCTCCAGCAAGGTCTGGATGAAATGTCGGAAAAGGCTCTTGTCGAAGAACTCCGGAGCATTGAGGCCATGCAGGATCGACAGCCGCTGGGCCATGATCGTGCACAGGTCTTCCAGCTCCTCGGCGCTGATGCTGTTCTGGCCGCTGTTGAGCAGCAGCGAGATCGCCATGTAGAAGCGTTGCAGGGTCTGGGCGATGCTCTTGGACAGTAGCGTCAGCAGCACGAAATGCCGCGAACTCGGCGCCGGGCGCAGGTACACGTTGTTTTCGAAGCGCAGCAGGCCCTGTTCGACGAACGCATCCAGCCATTGGTCGACCACCGCATCCAGCTCCTCCAGAGACCAGCGGATGAACAGCTCCGACTGCAGGTACGGATAGAGCGCATGGGTGTAGCGCAGGATCTGTTCGCGGCTCATCCGCGAACTGCTCTGGAAGAAGCTCGCCAGCAGCGCGGGCAGGGCGAAGATGTGCAGCACGTTGTTGCGGTAATAGGTCATCAGGACGGCGTTCTGCTCATCCAGATAGACGATTTTGCCCAGGGCATCGCTCTGTTCCGACAGCAGCTTCATGTCCTTGACGTGCTTGATCAGCGCCAGGCCGTCGCCTTCCGGCAGGGTGGTATGCGGTGAATAGGGCACGCGGCGCAGCAGCGCCAGGTACAGGTCCAACTGGCGGGCCATGGCCTGCTCATCCAGCGCCAGGCGAGTGGTAGACAGCAGCGCCAATGCCACCAGGTTCACCGGGTTCACCGCAGCGGCTTCGTTCAGATGGCGGGCCACCTGCTCGCCGAGGCGGTGGGTGGTTTCATTCAGCCAGGCCGGCTTGTAGTTCGGGCCCAGTTCCTGGGAGCGCCAATCCGGTTGCTCGTGGTCGAGAAACTCCGCCAGCTTGATCGGCTCGCCGAAGTTGACCGCGACCTGGCCGAAGCGCTGCTTGAGCGCGCCTGCCACTTTGAAAATATCGAAAATCGACTCTTTCTTCTTGCTCGCACCGCGCAGCTCGCCCAGGTAGGTACGGCCTTCCAGCACCCGTTCGTAGCCGATATACACCGGCACGAACACGATGGGCATGCGCGAAGAGCGCAGGAAACTGCGCAAGGTGATCGCCAGCATCCCGGTTTTCGGCTGCAGCATGCGCCCGGTGCGCGAACGGCCGCCTTCGACGAAGTACTCCACCGGGAAACCCTTGGTGAACAGGGTGTGCAGGTATTCGTTGAATACCGAGGTGTACAGCGGGTTGCCCTTGAAGGTGCGACGCATGAAAAACGCACCGCCACGGCGCAGCAGGCTGCCGATCACGGGCATGTTCAGGTTAATGCCGGCGGCAATGTGCGGCGGGGTCAGGCCATTCTTGAACAGCAGGTAGGACAGCAGCAGGTAGTCGATATGGCTGCGGTGGCAAGGCACGTAGATCACTTCGTAGCCTTGGGCAACCTGTTGCACACCCTCGATGTTATTGACCTTGATGCCGTCGTAGATTTTGTTCCAGAACCAGCTCAGCACCACTTCCAGGAAGCGGATCGCCGTGTAGGTGTAGTCCGAGGCGATTTCATTGCCATAGCGCAGGGCCAGGGCCTTGGCTTTTTCCGGCGAGATTTTCTCGCGCTCGGCTTCATCGGCAATGGCCTGGCGCACCAGCGGCATATTGACCAGGCCCTTCACCAGGTTGCGACGGTGGGACAGGTCGGGGCCGATCACGGCGGTCTTCAGGTTACGAAAGTGCACGCGCAGGATGCGTTGGGCCATGCGCACGGTGCGTTCGTGCCCTTTATTGTGCTCGATCAATTCACGCAGGTTGATGGGCGCGGAGAATTGCACCCGGGTCTTGCGACCCAGGATCAGAATGCTCAACAACCGGCGCAAGCGCCCGGTGACCGCCCAGCTGTCGGCGAACAACAGTTTCCAGGGGCTGGACTCACTTTCGGGGGATTGGCCCCAGAACACGCTGACCGGAATGATTTGTGCATTCTCTTCGGCATGTTCTGTCAGGGTGTTGACCAGGCGCGTCAGGGTGGGCGGTGTGCCGCGCTTGTCCTGGCGGCCGAGCCAATCCGGGTCCGGCGTGAGGTAAAAGAACGCTGCGGGTTCCATCAACGGGCCTACCGAAACCGGCAGCACCGGGCGCGGCAGGCCGGCCTTGGTGCACTCGGTATCGACCACGGCCAATTCGGTCAGGGAGGGCGATTGCAGGACGTAGAACACCGGCCGGCTGCGGTCCAGGTTAAGGGTGAGGGACGACTGGTTGATCGTCTCCGAGCGAACCCAGAGGTACAGCAGTCGACGCAAGGTGCCAAACACCAGACGACGGAACGGGGAGCGGGTCATAGGCGAACTGCTTCAAGTGGAAAAAACCGAGCAGGCGCTCGGGCGGGTAGTGTGCCGTATTCATCGAAAATCGGCAAAAAAGCGGCGATGTAAAGTTGGGTTGATGGTTTTTGAACGTGTCTTATACTCGGCAGTTCAACGCCAGCGACTCAATAATAAAAACCAGTGGGAGTGAACAGATGACAACGCGCGAAACCGGCAGTGTGAAGTGGTTCAACGACGCCAAGGGCTATGGCTTTATCCAGCGTGAAGACGGCAAGGATGTGTTCGTGCACTACCGCGCTATTCGCGGTGACGGCCACCGCTCGCTGGCCGAGGGCCAACAGGTGGAATACGCCGTGGTGACAGGCGATAAGGGCTTGCAGGCGGAGGATGTGGTGGGCCTGTAAGTCCACCGCTGCAACCCATGTGGGAGGGGGCTTGCTCCCGATTGCTGAGTGTCAGTCGCTGAATAAATCGACTGATCCACCGCTATCGGGAGCAAGCCCCCTCCCACATTTTTTTGATTGGGTTTGCAACTCGGAATCAGGCGGTTTTCCAGGTGATTTCTTCTTCACCATCGGCACTGATGCGCATCCAGCGGTCGGCGCTTTCCTCACCCTCTTCCTCGACCCAAGTCCCTGGCGCGCAGCGCACTTCAACATTCAATGCGGCAAACGCGGCGCGGGCGCAGGCGATGTCGTCGTCCCACGGCGTCTGGTCGCTTTCCAGGTACAGGCTGTTCCATTTGCCGACGGCTTTTGGCAGCCAGGTCACCGGCACGTTGCCGGCTTTGCACTTGTAGGTCTGGCCCTTCTGGACCCAGTCGGTGCAGGGGCCCAAAGCGGCGCCCAGCCAGGCGGCGATGGCCTTGTAGTCGACGTCGGCGTCCTTCAGGTAAATCTCAATATCGGGTTGGCGCATGGATGTTCCTCGTTGCGGGATTCGAAAATCCATTCGCGGGTGCTGAAAAGTCGGTTATTGAAGCACGAAATAATCGTAGCGCATCGACACGGTCACCTGCAGCGGCTCGGCGGCTTCGATCACCTCGCTGCGGCGCTCGGCGCTCGCACGCCAGCCGTGAGGCGTCATGGCCAGCAGGTTGGCGCGGTCCCCGGGCTCGGCCAGGCACAGTGTGAACTCAAGGGTTTCACTGTGCGCCAGGCCCATGCCATCCGGCACCAGTGCCAGGTGTTTGTCGTCGGTGTATTCGCGCACTTCGTCGT
The DNA here is from genome assembly GCF_003852355.1 of Pseudomonas sp. R2-7-07. Lineage (NCBI taxonomy): Bacteria > Pseudomonadati > Pseudomonadota > Gammaproteobacteria > Pseudomonadales > Pseudomonadaceae > Pseudomonas > Pseudomonas sp. R2-7-07. Next base: position 1,491,725 of record NZ_CP027759.1, read on the forward strand.
ACAAGCGTTCGCGCAGCTCCATCAGGTGGCCGCGGGTGGGGCCAACCTTCATCAAACCGCCGCCAGGGCTGAGCAGGCGCTTGGCTTCCTGCCAGTCCAGCGGGCTGAACACGCTGGCGAGAAACTGGCAACTGGCGTCGGCCAATGGGACGCGGGCCATGCTGGCGATCAACCAGGTCAGCGCCGGGTTGCGCTTGCACGCGCGCTTGACCGCTTCCTTGGAAATATCCAGGGCGTAGCCGTCGGCGTCGGGCAGGGCATCGGCGATTTGCGCGGTGTAGTAGCCCTCGCCACAGCCGATGTCCACCCAGCGTTGTGGCGCGCGTTCGGCGGCCAGCTCCGCCAGTCGCTTGGCCACAGGGGCGTAGTGCCCGGCATTGAGGAAGTCGCGGCGCGCCTCGACCATCGCCAGGTTATCGCCCGGGTCGCGGCTGTTCTTGTGCTGCACCGGCAACAGGTTCAGGTAACCCTGGCGCGCGCGGTCGAAACGGTGCCCGGCGGGGCACGCCACACCGTTGTCCACCGCAGTGAGCGGGGCGCTGCAAAGGGGGCAGGCAAGCATCAGGCGAGCAACTTGATCAGGGTCTGGTAGTAAATTTCGGTCAACACATTGAGGTCGCTGGCGAGGACGCGCTCGTTGACCTGATGGATCGTCGCATTCACCGGGCCCAATTCGACCACCTGGGTACCCAGGGTCGCAATGAAACGGCCATCGGAGGTACCGCCACTGGTGGATGCCTTGGTTTCACGCCCGGTGATCGCCTTGATGCTGGCCGATACCGCGTCGAGCAATGCGCCCGGCTCGGTGAGGAACGGCAGACCCGACAGCGCCCAGTCCACATGCCAGTCCAGGCCGTGTTTATCCAGGATCGCTGCGACCCGCTGCTGCAACCCTTCCACGGTGGATTCGGTGGAGAAACGGAAGTTGAACACCGCTGTCAGGTCGCCGGGAATGACGTTGGTGGCGCCGGTGCCGGAATTAAGGTTGGAGATCTGGAAACTGGTCGGTGGGAAGAAGGTGTTGCCGTCATCCCAATGCTCGGCGGCGAGTTCGGCCAATGCCGGTGCGGCCAGATGGATCGGGTTCTTCGCCAGGTGCGGATACGCCACGTGGCCCTGTACACCGCGCACGGTCAGGGTGGCGCCGAGGGAGCCACGACGGCCGTTCTTGACCACATCGCCCACCAGTGTCGTGCTCGATGGCTCGCCGACGATGCACCAGTCAAGGCGCTCATTGCGTGCGGCCAGGCGCTCGACCACGGCCTTGGTGCCATGGTGCGCCGGGCCTTCTTCATCGCTGGTAATCAGGAAGGCAACCGAGCCTTTGTGGTCCGGGTAGTCGGCGACGAAACGCTCCGCCGCCACCAGCATCGCCGCCAGGCTGCCTTTCATATCCGCCGCGCCACGGCCGCAGAGCATGCCGTGTTCGTCGATCAGCGCGTCGAACGGGTCGTTCTGCCAGGCCTGCACCGGGCCGGTCGGCACCACGTCGGTGTGGCCGGCAAAGCACAGCACCGGGCCTTCGCGTTTGCCATGGGTGGCCCAGAAGTTATCCACCTCGAAGATGCGCATCGGCTCGAGCGCAAAACCGGCGTCGCCCAGGCGCTGCATCATCAGCTTCTGGCAATCGGCATCGACCGGCGTGACCGACGGGCGACGGATCAGGTCGATGGCGAGTTGAAGGGTCGGCGAAAGGTCGGCATGGGCCGTCATGGGAGAACTCCGGAAATCGAGACAGCGACGTTCTAATTGTAGGAGCGAGCTTGCTCGCGAAAAACGCAAGGGCTCCGCGTGCATTCAGGGTGCCCGCTTCATCGTTAACGATTTTCGCGAGCAAGCTCGCTCCTACAGTGATGTGTGCAAGGCGTGTAAAACGGCCGTTATCTTATAGCAAAACGGCGGCCAGAGGCCGCCGTTTAGTGCATTGCGCAAGTTTTTACACGGCGGTGACAGGCTCTGCCTTCGGCGCCGGTTTCGGCAGCGACGACAAAAACGCCATGATCAGCGCCGCCAAGTACGGCAGCGACTGCACCAGCAACATCACCACCCAGAAGCGCATGTCATTGCTCGGCAGGCCTTGCACCAGGTAAATCCCCAAGGCGGCGCCCCACAACAGCAGCATGATGAACATTTCTTCGCGGGCTTCGGAAATCGCCACCCAGAAGCCGTGGTTATCCGCGTTTTTCGGTGTACGAAAGAACGGAATGCTGGTGGTGAAGAAGCCGTACAGCACCGCTTTGGCGATGGTGTGCGACAACGCCAGGCCGGCCAGGGCCGCGCAGAAGGCATCCTTGAGGTTCACCCCGACCGCACGGCGGTAGAGGAAGATGATCTTGCCCACCTTGAACACGAACAACGCCAACGGCGGGATCGCGAAAATCAGCAACGGCGGATCGACGCGGGTCGGCACGATGATCATCGCCGCCGACCACAGCAGCGCGCCCACGGTGAAGAAGATGTTCATGCCATCGGCCACCCACGGCAGCCAGCCCGCGAGGAAGTGATAGCGCTGGCCACGGGTCAGCTCGGTGCCTTTGCCGCGCAGCAGGCTGGCGGTGTGGCGCTTGATGATCTGAATCGCACCGTAGGCCCAGCGGAAACGCTGTTTCTTGAAGTCGATAAAGGTGTCGGGCATCAGGCCCTTGCCGTAGCTGTCGTGGTAATACGCCGCCGACAGGCCTTTTTCGAACACGCGCAGGCCCAGTTCGGCGTCTTCACAGATGCACCAGTCGGCCCAGCCGAGTTCTTCGAGCACCGAGCGACGGGTCATGGTCATGGTGCCGTGCTGGATGATCGCGTCGCGGTCGTTGCGGGTGACCATGCCGATATGGAAGAAGCCTTTGTATTCCGCGTAGCAGAGCTTCTTGAAGGTGCTTTCGTTCTGGTCGCGGTAATCCTGGGGCGACTGCACTACGGCGATTTTCGGGTCGGCGAAGTGCGGCACCATGTGCTTGAGCCAGTTGGGCGACACGCAATAGTCCGAGTCGATCACCGCGATCACTTCGGCGTCCTTGGCGGTGTGCGGGATCAGGTAGTTCAGCGCGCCACCCTTGAAACCGGCCAGGGGCGCGACATGGAAGAACTTGAAGCGCGGGCCCAGGGTTTCGCAGTAGTCGCGCACCGGTTCCCATACCGCCGGGTCCTTGGTGTTGTTGTCGATGATCAGGACTTCGTAGTCCGGGTAGTCGAGTGCGGCCAGGGCGTCGAGGGTCTGTTTGACCATCTCCGGCGGCTCGTTGTAGCACGGCACATGGATCGACACTTTCGGACGGTAGTCCGATTCCCCTTCGACCGGCAGGAATTCACGCCGGCGTTTGTGGGTCCACACCGCTTCCGCCAGTTCGTGGGCTTCGGTCAGCAGCACGATAAACACACCCAGGGCACCGAGGGCCAGGAGAATGCCCACGGTCACGCTGAACCAGGTGCTGTATTGCTGGCTGTAGTCGTAGCCGATCCACACCAGCACCGAACCGCACAGGAACGCGATAAACGTCAGGAAGGTACGACCGCGCTGGCGCAGGGCCGAGCCGTCGATCATCAGCAGGGTCAGGGACAGCAGCGCCAGCACCACCGAACCGATGGCCAGCACGCGCCACTGCGGGATTGCGACCACCGGGCCTTCAAAGTTGAATTTCTGCTGACGCGCGGCGTTGAATACGCCCCAATAAGCGCCCGCCGAGCCTTCGTCGCTGACTTTCCAAGGCTGATCGAACGCCTCGATCACGAAGTAGTTGTAGCCCTGGCGATTGAGTTTGTTCACCAGCGTGCGCAGGTAAACCGCCTGGTCGGCAGGTGAGGCTTCATTACCGCCGCGCATGCGTCCGTTACTCGGCCAGCCAATTTCCGACAGCAGCAGCGGCTTTTTCGGGAACAGTTTCTTCAGGTCCCGTGCACGGTCGAGTACGTACTGGCCGGCCTTGTCCATCGGGATAAATTCCCAAAACGGCAGGATGTGCGCGGCGATCAGGTCGACGTGCTTGGCCAGTTCCGGGTTTTTTTCCCAAATGTGCCACTGCTCGGAAGTCGTCACCGGAACCTTGACCGCTGCACGCACACGGTCCAGCAGCACGATCAGGTCCTGCGGGGTGATTTCTTCACGGAACAACGCTTCGTTACCGACCACCACGCGCACGACGCTGCGCGAGCTGTTGGCGATTTCGATGGCGCGCTGGATTTCGCGTTCGTTGCGCTCAAGGTCCGGGCTGATCCAGATCCCCAGTGTCACCCGCAGACCGAACTCTTCGGCCAGCTTGGGAATATCGCCCAGGGTGCCGTCGACCGAGTAGGTACGGATGTTGTCCGTCAGCTTGCTCATGATCGCCAGGTCCTGGCGCATCTGGTCGTCAGACGGGTACTGGTTTTTCTGAGGATACTGGCCTTGCTGGAACGGCGAGTAAGAGAACCCGGAGATCTGTTCGGGCCAGTTGGGAGCGGTGACCGGGCGGTTGATCAGCGCCCAGAAGCCAGTGAACAGCGCGGCGATTGCCAGCACGATCACCAGGTTGAGTCCAAATTTACGCGATGCCATGGTTATTTCGGGTTCCAAAGGGTGTGGAACGAAAAGAGGTGTCGGCCTGCACCGAACGGCGCGCATCCTACACCGGCCTTTCCCTGAGCGTACAGCAGACAGAGAAAAGCCGGACGTTAGTCCGCGAATGTTCACCTAAGTTCTTTACTTGTAGCTGGAAGCTTCGAACTTGTCGCGGCGTAGTCCATAATGCGCGCCGGTTTTTAGGGTAATGGTCATGAGCACAGAAGATCCGCGGTTTGCAGGCGTCGCCCGCTTGTATGGCATTGAAGGGCTGGAACGCTTGAAAGCGGCCCATGTGGCGATCGTCGGCGTCGGCGGCGTGGGCTCGTGGGCGGCAGAAGCCATCGCCCGTTGCGGGGTGGGCGAGATTTCGCTGTTTGACCTGGATGACGTTTGCGTCAGCAACAGCAACCGCCAGCTGCATGCGCTGGACAGCACCGTGGGCAAACCCAAGGTCCAGGTGATGGCCGAACGCCTGCGCGGTATCAACCCGGATTGCACCGTGCATGCGGTGGCGGACTTCGTTACCCGCGACACCATGGCCGAGTACATCACCCCGAACATCGATTGCGTGATCGATTGCATCGACGCGGTCAACGCCAAGGCGGCGCTGATTGCCTGGTGCAAACGCCGCAAGATCCAGATCATCACCACCGGTGGCGCTGGCGGGCAGATCGACCCGACGCTGATCCAGGTGTGCGACCTGAACCGCACCTTCAACGACCCGCTGGCCTCGAAAGTACGCTCCACCCTTCGTCGTGACTATGGTTTCTCACGCACGGTGACCCGCCATTACAGCGTGCCCTGCGTGTTTTCCACCGAGCAGCTGCGCTACCCCAAGCCGGACGGCAGCATCTGTTTGCAGAAGAGCTTTGTCGGCGACGGCGTGAAGCTGGACTGCGCGGGAGGGTTTGGCGCGGTAATGATGGTGACCGCTACGTTCGGCATGGTGGCGGCGACCAAGGCGGTGGACAAGATTGTGGCCGGGGTTCGCCGGCCGTCGGAGCGGGTCAAGCCTGCCTGAAAATGTGGGAGGGGGCTTGCCCCCTCCCACATTCAGTTTTGTGTACGGCTCAGGGAACGCATGCGCTGCAAGACTGCATTGAGGCCATTGCTGCGTGACGGCGATAGTTGGCGGGAAAGCCCGAGTTGAGTGAACCAGTCGGGCAAGTCCACCGCCTGCAACTCAGCCGCCGACAACCCATTCACCCGCGCCAGCAACAACGCCACCAACCCCCGAATCATCCGCGCTTCGCTGCTGGCGGCAAACTGCCAGTGGCCATTGTGCAAATGCCCCACCAACCACACCAGGCTCTCACAGCCCTGTACGAGGTTGGCATCGACCTTATCCTCATCCGCCAAGGCGGGCAGGCGCTCACCCCATTGCATCAGCATTCGGGCGCGTTGTTCCCAACTGCCGACTGACTGAAAGGCTTCCAGCGCAGCCACCGCATCCACCGGCAAGCTCATCGCAGCATATCCAGCGCCTGGTCCAGCGCTTCAAAGAAGCGTTCCAGGTCATCGGAGTCGTTGTACAGCGCGAGGGACACGCGAATCGCCCCCGACAGTTGCAGCATCTTGAGCAGTGGCATCGCACAGTGATGACCGGCACGCACGGCGATCCCCTGCTCGGTCAGCAGGTGCGCGAGGTCGGCGTTATGCACGCCCTCGACCACAAAGCTGACCAGCGCCACTTGCGGCGCGCCGAGTATGCGCACGCCATTGCGCGCTTTTAAGCCGCGCAGCAAATAATCGTGCAGTGCCGCTTCATGCCTGACCACCGTTTGTGGATCCAGCGAAGTCAGGTAATCCAGGGTCGCCCCCAGGCCGATCACGCCGGCTATCGGTGGCGTTCCCGCCTCAAGACCCAGGGGGGCAGGGCGGAAGCTGGCGCTGTGGTAGTCCGTCTGTTGCACCATTTCTCCGCCAAACTGCCAGTGGCGCAGGCGGTGCAAGGCTTCGTGGCGGCCGTAGAGCACGCCGACCCCGTCTGGGCCGTACAGTTTGTGACTGGAAAATACATAGAAGTCGCAGCCCAGAGCCTGCACGTCGTGGCGGCCATGGACAATGCCTTGGGCACCGTCGATCACCGTCAGCGCGCCGTGGCTGCGGGCCAGCCCGAGCAAGGCGTCGAGCGGCTGCCAGGTGCCGAGTACGTTGGATAACTGGCTGACCGCCAACAGCCGCGTGCGCGGGCCGATCAGCCGGGCAGCGGCGTCAAGGTCGATCACGCCGTCAGCGTCCAGGGGTAGTATCACCAGCGTCAGTGCGCGACGTCTGGCCAGTTGCTGCCAGGGCAACAGGTTGGCGTGGTGCTCCAGGGCGCTGATGGCAATCTCATCGCCCGCGTCGAATAAGTGCTCGAGGCCGTAGGCCAGGAGGTTCAGCGCAGAGGTTGCGCCGTGGGTAAACACTACCTGCCCGCTGTCACCCGCATTCAACCACTGCGCAACCTTGCTGCGGCTGTCTTCAAACGCCTGGGTCGCATGGGCACCCGGCAAATGCTGGGCACGGTGCACATTGGCTGCGCCATTGGCGTAGTAATGGCTGATTGCATCCAGCAGGGCTTGGGGCTTTTGCGTGGTGGCGGCGTTGTCCAGGTAGGTCTGGTCTTGCCGTTGCAGGGTGGCGATGGCTGGAAAGTCGGCACGCCAGGGGGAGGGCACAAGCATGGGGTTCAAGACTCGTATAAGCGAGCCGCACCCGAAGGTGCGGCCCGCTGGGGCATCGAGTGGCTGCTTAGTTGTGAGCGTGCAGCGCTTCGTTCAGTTCGATGGCCGATTTGTGGGTTTTGCACTCCACGGCACCGGTCTCGGAGTTGCGGCGGAACAGCAGGTCCGGTTGGCCGGCCAGCTCACGCGCCTTGACCACTTTGACCAGTTGGTTCTTCTCGTCCAGCAAGGCAACTTTGGTCCCGGCGGTCACGTACAGGCCGGACTCCACGGTGTTGCGGTCGCCCAGCGGGATACCGATACCGGCATTGGCGCCGATCAGGCAGCCTTCGCCGACCTTGATCACGATGTTGCCGCCGCCCGACAGGGTACCCATGGTCGAGCAGCCGCCGCCCAGGTCGGAACCCTTGCCGACGAACACGCCAGCCGATACGCGGCCTTCGATCATGCCCGGGCCTTCGGTGCCGGCGTTGAAGTTGACGAAACCTTCGTGCATGACGGTGGTGCCTTCGCCCACGTAGGCGCCCAGGCGCAGGCGGGCGGCATCAGCGATACGCACACCGCTCGGTACGACGTAGTCGGTCATTTTCGGGAATTTGTCCACCGAGAACACTTCCAGCAGCTCGCCGCGCAGGCGTGCTTCCAACTGGCGTTCGGCCAGTTCGGCGATGTCGATGGCGCCCTGGCTGGTCCAGGCCACGTTCGGCAGTTGCGGGAACACGCCGGCCAGGTTCAGGCCGTGGGGCTTGACCAGGCGGTGGGACAGCAGGTGCAGCTTGAGGTAGGCCTCAGGCGTGGAGGTCAGAGCGGCGTCTTCGGCCAGCAAGGTCGCAACCAGCGGCGTATGGCTTTCAGCCAGGCGGCTCAACAGGGCGGCCTGGGTGGCGTCGACGCCTTTGAGCGCATCGGCCAGTTGCAGGGCCTGGGTGACGGTGAAGGTAATCGCCTGGTTGCCTTCGGTGTAGCCAAGGATCGGCGCGATGGCCGCGACGATGTCAGCCGACGGGTTGAGCAAGGGCTGTGCGTAAAACACTTCCAGCCAAGCACCTTGGCGGTTCTGAGTGCCGACGCCGAAGCCCAGGCTGAACAGGGAATTGGACATGCTGTTACCTCTACAAAAATGGAAGGCTGGCCTACTTGAGGGCCGCCGAATAACTATCTGGCTTGAAGCCAATCAGGGTTCTGTCACCGAGATCGAGCACCGGGCGCTTGATCATCGAGGGTTGCGCGAGCATCAATTCAATGGCTTTCGACTGATCGAGATCGGCTTTGCGTTCGTCTTCGAGTTTGCGAAAGGTGGTGCCCGCACGGTTCAAAACCACCTGCCAACCGTGCTCGTCGCACCATTGGGTCAAGTGTTCGCGGTCGATACCGGCCGTTTTGTAATCATGGAACTCATAGCTCACAGCGTGCTCATCAAGCCAGGTGCGCGCCTTTTTCATGGTGTCGCAGGCTTTGATGCCGAAAAGGTGCAAGGTTTTGCTTGAAGCGGTCAAGGAATTGCCCCCTTTGGACGAATGAAAAATGAAAGATCGCGGATTATGCCACGTCAATTCGCCTGGCGCCGCGACTGACTGTTACGGATCGGTCGTGACGATGGAACGACCGTAAACTGTGTGCATGCAGGCGTGACTGGGCTTGTGGCACGGATGGAAAAAACCGGCCATGGCCGATTTTTTAGTGAGACATCTCCGGGACGCCGCGTTTTATTTCTTGGAGCTTTTGCGAGTTTGTCATGTGTGCGTTGATGACCCTCACACCGTCGAACTCAGCAAGTGCAAGTGTGACTTCCTCGTAAGCCTTAAATAGCTTTGGTTTACCCTGGGCCGGAGGCTCAGCAATGAATAAGGTGTCCTTGGCTAATTTATTGGCTTTGTTCAGACGCATAACTTTCGACAGCCATGCGTCACCATGTTCAAGGATTTTTCCTGGTTCAGACTGACCAAAGAAAATCGGTTTGATTGCCTGCTCAGCAATTTGATCGTCAAGCATGACGAATGGGAATCTCACATCGTAGTCATTTGTACCCAATCGTTGCTCTTTATAAAGTTGCTTGAGATTCGACGAGGCCAAAAGAGTGCCTAGCTGACGCTCTAGGACCTTCTCTTGATATTCCTTACTGGCAAAGCTGTGATTTACATAATGCTCAAACAATTCGTCCAGCGCTTGTCCGATATTATCGGTCGCCATGGATCCAGGCTGGCTGAAACGCATCATCGTTTCCCGTGGATGGATGAGGTGTTTGAACGTACTCGTCAGTAACGTCGTCTCAGTTTTATGGTTCGCGAAGAATCCCACGAGACGGTTGAACTCGTCCTCGACTTCACCTTTGGCGCGGAGATAGACCTTATGCTCAAGAGTCTCGAAGAAACGCGTGACACGTTGGCGTTTTGCAGCGACTTTGAATTTGAATTCGCCCGTATTTGCGAGCAGCACAATACCGATGTTCACGAACTCACCGGTTTCCGGGTAAGGCAGGAACCTAAGAATTGAGTAGTTACAAATATATTTCATAATTGCCCCCAGAATTGCTCGTCCTTGAACCTTTCCAGTATTTGTAGCCTTTGCTGAAGGGTTGGTTCGTACTCGTCATCGCAATCGTGGTCGCGACAAAGCCACTCATCCGGTAGAAGGGAGATGATCCTACCCCAGTCTGCAAGGGCAGCGTCAAGCAATGGAAGGTAATCCAGACGAGCGAGCAGATTCCCATCAAATGAGCCCAATTGGTCTCTGAATACATGGTACCTCCTGAACTCATCCAAGCTGAGGTGCGGATCAAAAGCTACGTTATGATCGATTACGACCAGCTCACCTTTCGGATCAAGAATAAGGTTGACGTTGCCACCCATTTCTCCAAGGCCACGATCGCCGTTGAGTATCCACCAGTCGAAAAGTAGAACCGTTTTCTTCAAATCAGCGGGTAGAGACTTGAGGTTGGCCCACATGAAGTCGGATGCATTTTCAACCTGCAATGATGCGAATGCCGGTCCACCACTTAGGTCGCTTACACCGTCCATCACGCTAAAGTCGATCAAGCGCTGTGGAATGTCCATTATTCTCCACGGAGGAATGGGCAAACCGAGGTGTTTGCCCAATTCGGCACTCAATGCCTCCGAAACCAGGCCATTGCCGAGCGCCCTGGAAAGCCCTTTTACAAAATAGGTTTGGTCATCGTCAGCCCTGACCAGAAATGGCTGGACAGAGACGCCCTGATGGCTCTGCCTTATGATTTCCTTCGCGGTAATGCGCTTCAGCATCGGCATTCCTGATGATTTCACCGCGCTAAAGTGTGGCGGAATGGTGGGAGTCATTATTTTAAGCAAGGCATTGCTGAGTATGCCACGCCCAGCGCGTTTCGGCGCCGTTCGTCAACGCTGTGCGACGTTTGTGCAAAGGGCAGTGCGCCGCATAGCCGGTTACCATAGCCGGGTAATATGGCACTTCAACGGCCAGTTGTTGCCTCATGTGTCGTTGCAAGTCGATTGTCTGGGAAAACCGCGTTATGCAAACCGCCTACACCGTTCTTATCCTGCTGATGCTGGTCAGCGTGTCGCGTCTGGTCGGGCGCATCATTCCCCTGCCGCTGCCGCTGGTACAGATTGCCGCCGGGGCCTTGCTGGCCTGGCCCACGCTGGGGCTGCATGTGGCGCTGGACCCGGAGCTGTTCCTGTTTCTGTTCTTGCCGCCGCTGCTGTTTTCCGATGGCTGGCGCATGCCCAAGCGTGAGCTGTGGCGCCTGCGCGGGCCGATCCTGACCTTGGCCGTGGGGCTGGTGCTGTTTACGGTGGTCGGCGCGGGGTACTTCATTCACTGGATTCTGCCGACGATTCCGTTGCCGGTAGCCTTTGCCCTGGCGGCCGTGTTGTCGCCGACGGATGCCGTGGCGGTGTCGGCGATTGCCCAGAATCGCCTGCCCACGCCCTTGATGCACATGCTCCAGGGTGAGGCCTTGATGAATGATGCGTCGGGCCTGGTGACCTTCAAGTTTGCCCTGGCGGCCGCGTTGACCGGGGTGTTTTCCCTGGCCGATGCCAGCCTGACCTTTGTCTTGGTCGCAGTGGGTGGGCTGGCGGTCGGTGTGGCGTTGAGCTGGCTGGTCGGTCGCCTGCGCGCCTGGATGATTGCACGGGGTTGGGATGACCCGGCCACCCACGTTGTGTTCATGTTGCTGCTGCCGTTCGCGGCCTACGTACTGGCGGAACGCTTGGGCGCGTCGGGCATTTTGTCGGCCGTGGCGGCGGGCATGATGCAGAGCTGGCTGGACCTGCTGCCGCGTCAAACCAGTACACGCCTGCTCAATCGCAGTGTCTGGTCGCTGCTGGAGTTTGCCTTCAACGGCCTGATCTTTCTGCTGTTGGGCCTGCAACTGCCGGACATCATCAAAGCAGTGGTGAGTCATGAGCCGACGTTGTGGCCGACCTTGATGTATCGCTGCCTGGACGTGATTGCGATCTTCGTGGTGCTGGTGGTGTTGCGCTTTATCTGGGTTCAGAGCATTTGGCGGCTGTCAGGCTTGCTGCGTCGTGTGCGTGGGAAAAGCGAGCTGACCCTGGTACCCACGGCGCGATCCTGTTGGCTGCTGACGGTGGGCGGCGTACGCGGTGCGGTGACACTGGCGGGCGTGATGTCGGTGCCATTGCTGCTGGCGCCGGGCCAGGCTTTTCCGGAGCGCGACCTGCTGATCTTTATCGCGGCCGGCGTCATTCTGTTGTCGCTGGTCGCCGCCTGTATCGCGCTGCCGTTGCTGCTTCGCGGGATCGAAAAGAGCCCCGATGAAAAGCGTCACCGGGAGGTTCGTGAGGCCTGGAAAAAAACCGCCGTGGCAGCGATCCATGCGCTGGAGGCTGAAGAGTCTGATGAAACCGCAGTGTCGGATGCGGCTCAAGCGGCATTGGCCACTGAGCTCAAGGCGCGATTGATGTCGGAATATCGCCACCAGCTTGAGGTATTCAACGATTCCGCCGAAGCCCAGGCCCTGGCGCTGCAGATGGATCAACTGGAACGCAAGCTGCGGCTCAAGGGGCTGCGTGCGCAGCGGCTGGAGTTGTATCGTTTGAGTCGCCAACATCAAATTGGCGATGATGTATTGCGCGAAGTTCTGGCGGATCTGGATATGAGTGAAGCGAACTTGGGCAGCGTCAAGTAGTTTGGGCATTGATCATTGCGCGGATGCCGGTACCGAGCAGTTTGCCGAGCAGTGTTTTATCTTCAGGGTACAGTGACTGCACAAAGCTTTTATCGCCTTCAGACAGTTTGAAGTTGCGCGGGATGGGATTTCCGCTATTCAGGTGTGAGGCGCGAATCCCATAGTGCATGATGGATTTGTCATCATAGTTTGAAGTCTTTACCTCTTTGCGCGAGAAGGGGCGGAGGATATCGTTCTTGGCCTTATAGGAGGGTTCTCCTCTCGATGCATATTCGTCATAGATGTTCTGCCTGTTCAGGTCCAATGTCCGATCGGGGTGCTGATGCTCATGTTTGAGGCCGAGGGCGTGGCCGAATTCATGCTGGATCGTTGCGGCGACGCTGCTTGGCGATACTGTGAAGTTAATGCCCATGGTCGGTTCGGATAAAGGCACCTTCTTTGCGTCGGTGCCCACGTTTGACCATCCCGCTCTCGTGTCAGCATCCGCAGTGATGCGGATATCGCCATTGGGGCTGTCGGTGAACTTGAAGTAGAGATTGGTATGGGGGGCCCATGCGTTGATGTTGTGCTTTACCAACGCTTTTTGTTCTGGGGTCATGTTCAGCAGGGAGATAGTCAGCACCGAATGCTGAGGCCAGAGCTTGTCGGGCATGGCGACGCCGCGCTTACTTCTATTGAGCGGCGCGGTGACGCAATGAGCAGAAGGCGAAGTGGGCGAGATCGTGAGCGTCATGGGGTTCACCTAAGTGTTTATATGAACTTAGGTGTAAGGTTTGCGTGTTTCTGTTCCCTCGCAATGGTTGCAAGAAACAACGCTGGAGGCCGCCCCGTTGGGAGCGGCTTGTGTCTCAACCGCGGCGCTGGATGAAATCGCGAATCCGCCCAGCCGCTTCGACACATTCGGCCAGCGGTGCAACCAATGCCAGGCGTACACGCCCGGCGCCTGGGTTGAAGCCATCCACTTCGCGGGACAGGTAAGAGCCCGGTACCACCGTCACATGTTCCTCCACGAACAAATCACGGCAGAAAGCAGCATCGTCCCCGTTCACGTTCGGCCACAAATAAAAGCCGCCGTCCGGGCTTTGCACATCCAGCACCGGTTTGAGGATCGCCAGCACTGCGTCGAACTTCTCGCGATACAGGTCACGGTTGGCCTGTACGTGCGCTTCGTCCTGCCAGGCGGCGATGCTGGCCAGTTGGGTTTGCACCGGCATTGCGCAGCCGTGATAGGTGCGATACAGCAGGAAAGCCTTGAGAATCTCAGCATCGCCAGCGACAAAGCCCGAACGCAGGCCCGGCAGGTTGGAACGCTTGGACAGGCTGTGGAACACCACGCAACGCTTGAAGTCCTGGCGACCTAGTTCGACACAGGCGCTCAGCAGGCCTGGCGGCGGGGTTTGCTCATCGAAGTACAGCTCGCTGTAGCACTCGTCGGCGGCGATCACGAAGTCGTGTTCATCGGCCAGGGCGATCAGTTTTTTCAGGGTGTCCACCGGAATCAGCGCGCCGGTCGGGTTGCCCGGAGAGCACAGGAACAGGATCTGGCAACGTTTCCAAACGTCTGGCGACACGGCATCGAAGTCCGGGTTGAACCCATTGGTGTCCAGGCACGCCAGGTAATGCGGCTTGGCACCGGCGAGGAACGCCGCGCCTTCGTAGATCTGGTAGAACGGGTTCGGGCTCACCACCAGCGCGTCGTCACCGCGATTGACCACGGTCTGGGTAAAGGCGAACAGCGCCTCGCGTGTGCCGTTGACCGGCAGGATATTGCGCGCCGGGTCCAGCCAGCCTGCAGGTACGTTGAAGCGGCGCTCGCACCAGGCGCCAATGGCCTCGCGCAATGCGGGGATGCCCAGTGTGGTCGGGTACACCGCCATCTGGTCCAGGTTATTGCTCAGCGCCTCGGCCACGAAACTCGGTGATGTGTGCTTGGGCTCGCCAATCGACAGGGCAATCGGGCGTTTGTCCGGGTTGGGGGTGACACTGCCGAGCAGGGCGCGCAGTTTCTCGAATGGGTAAGGCTGCAGCTGGTTCAGGGCGTTGTTCATCGCAAGTCTCGTCAATTCAGTTGTCGGCACGCGGTCTGGTTGCCGGCGAAAATTCAATGTGGGAGGGGGCTTGCTCCCGATTGCGTTGTGTCAGTCAGCTGATCTTTATCTGATCCACTGCTATCGGGAGCAAGCCCCCTCCCACATACGCCGGTGTTCATAGGGTCAGGCGCGTCAGCGCGACGCCAGGTTCCTGGGTCACGCTCAATTGCTCCACGATCGCATCCTGCAAACGGCGGCACAGCTCAGGGTCGGACAGCGGTTGGTTATCGGCGTCGGTGATGAAGAACACGTCTTCCACGCGCTCGCCGAGGGTCGCAATCTTGGCGTTCTGCAGCGACAGGTCGAACTCCAGGAAAATCCCGCCGATGCGTGCCAGCAGGCCCGGGCGATCCGGCGCGCTCAGCTCCAGCACGGTTACCGGGCGCTGGGCGTCGTTGGAGATGGTCACCTGCGGCGCAAAGGCAAAGTGCTTGAGCTGGCGCGGTACCCGGCGCTGGATGATGGTCGGGTAATCATCCGGGTTGCGCAGGGCTTCGGTCAGACCTTCGCGGATCTTCTTCACACGCACCGGATTGTCGCCAATCGAGTCGCCTTCGGTGTCGAGCACAATATAGGTGTCGAGGGTGAACTGGCTGCTGGAGGTGATCACCCGGGCGTCATGAATGTTCAGGTTGAGCTGGTCCATGGCTGCCACGGTCACGGCGAAGAAGTCATGTTGGTCCGGCGCATAGATGAAGATCTGCGTACCGCCTTCGAATTCGCGCTGGGTGGTTTCCTTGATCAGGACCAGCGGGCCACCATCGGCCGGCTGTTGAAGGATGGCGTCGGTGTGCCAGGCGACGTCGCCGGCAGTGTGGCGCAGGAAATAATCGTCACCCAGTTGCGACCACAGTTGTTCGACATCGTCCGGGTCGTTGCCGCCGCGCACCAGGATATCCAGGGCCGCGCTTTGGGTGCGGCGGATCTGCTCTTCGCGGTCTACCGGGTTTTCCAGGCCGCGGCGCAGGGCGCGCTTGGTCTCGGTGTACAGCTGGCGCAACAGGCTGGCGCGCCAGGAGTTCCATAACGTCGGGTTGGTGGCGTTGATGTCGGAGACGGTCAGCACGTAGAGGTAGTCGAGGCGGGTTTCATCGCCGACGATCTGCGCGAAGTCGTGGATCACTTGCGGGTCGGACAAGTCCTTGCGCTGGGCGGTGGTCGACATCACCAGGTGGTTCTGCACCAGCCAGACGATCAGGCGGCTGTCCCACAACGGCAATTGGTGGCGTTGGCAGAACGCTTCGGCATCGACCGCGCCGATCTCCGAGTGATCGCCATGCCGGCCCTTGCCGATGTCGTGGTACAGGCCGGCCAGGTAAATCAATTCCGGCTTGGGCAGCTTGGCCATGAGTTTGCTGGCCAGTGGGAATTTCTCTGACACCTGGGTGTACTGCAACTTACGCAAGTGCTTGATCAGGTTCAGGGTGTGGGCGTCCACGGTATAGATGTGGAACAGGTCGTGCTGCATCTGTCCGACGATAAAGCCGAACTCCGGCAGGTAGCGCCCGAGGATGCCGTAGCGGTTCATCCGCCGCAGGTTGCGGTGGATGCCGATCTTGCACTTGAACAGTTCGATAAACAGGCTGGTGTTGCGGATGTCATGACGAAACTCATCGTCGATCAGATGACGGTTTTCCCGCAGCAGGCGAATGGTATCGGCGCGCACGCCTTTGATTTCCGGCTGCTGGGCCATCAGCACGAAGATTTCCAGCATGGCGAACGGCGTGCGGTGGAATACGTTGTCGTTGCGCGCCTCGATGTAACCGTCGTGCAGCTGGAAGCGCGAATTGATCGGTTGCGGCGGCGCTTCGTCTTCGGGGGCCAGGATCACTTCTTCGAAGTGCTGGATGATCAGGTCGCTGAGCTGGGCAATGCTCATCACCACGCGGTAATACTGCTGCATAAAGCTTTCGATGCTGGTCTTCGCGTCCTCGCCTTCAAAACCCAGCAGGGTCGCGATGGAGCGCTGGTGGTCGAACAGCAGGCGGTCTTCCGAGCGCCCGGCAAGCATGTGCAGGGCGTAGCGCACTTTCCACAGGAACTCCTGGGACGAGGCCAGCAGGGCGTTTTCGCTCTCCACCAGAAAGCCCTCGCCGGCCAGGGCGCGCAGGTTCAGGGTGCCGTATTGGCGACGGGCCACCCACAAAATCGTCTGGATATCCCGCAGCCCGCCCGGCGAGCCTTTGACGTTGGGTTCCAGGTTGTATTCGGTGTCGTTGTATTTGTGGTGCCGCGCCTTTTGCTCGGCACGCTTGGCCAGGAAAAAATCCTTGCTCGGCCACATGTGTGCGGTGTTGGTGACTTCGAGCATGCGTTGGCGCAGGCGCTCGGGGCCGGCGATGGTGCGGCTTTCCATCAGGTTGGTGATGACGGTCAGGTCGGCACGGGCCTCTTCGGCGCATTCGTCCACCGAGCGTACGCTCTGGCCGACTTCCAGGCCGATGTCCCACAGCAGCGTCAGAAACCGCTCTATGGAATCGCGAAAAATCTCATGGTCGGCGCTGTCCAGCAGAATCAGCAGGTCGATGTCGGAGTAGGGGTGCAACTCACCACGACCGTAGCCGCCGACCGCCACCAGGGCGATATCCGCCTCGCTGCTCCAACTGAACTGTTCCCAGGCTTTTTGCAGGATATTGTCGACGAACCAGGCGCGGTCCTCGATCAGCCGGCGTATGTCGCGGCCGCTGCGAAAGCGCTCATCGAGCACCTCGCGGGCCTGGCGGATCGCCTTCTTGAACGCGGCGATAGGGCTTGCCTTCAGCGCCAGTTCGGCCTGGAACTGGCCACGGTCGAAGAGTTCGGGATCCACCTGGGGCATCGATCGGCTTTCCTTTCTATCTATCAGTCATTCACAAAACAGTGGGGGGAAAACCTGAGTAATCCCTAAGCCGAAGCAGCATCCGACGTGCGCGGGATCGTGTCGTCGGCGCGCAGGGTGAAAATCTCGTAGCCGGTTTCGGTGACCAGCAGGGTGTGCTCCCACTGGGCCGAGAGTTTGCGGTCCTTGGTGATGGCGGTCCAGCCGTCGCCCAGCACCTTGGTGTCGGCCTTGCCCTGGTTGATCATCGGCTCGATGGTGAAGGTCATGCCGGCCTTGAGTTCCATGCCGGTGCCGGCGCGGCCGTAATGCAGGATCTGCGGCTCTTCATGGAATACGGTGCCGATGCCGTGGCCGCAGAACTCGCGTACCACCGAAAAGCCGTTCTTTTCGGCGTGCTTCTGGATCACTTCACCGATATCGCCCAGGCGGCAGCCTGGCTTGACGATCTCGATAGCCTTGTACATGCATTCCTGGGTCACCTGGGACAGGCGCTCGGCCCAGACCGGCACGTTGCCGACGTGGAACATGCGACTGGTGTCGCCGAAGTAGCGGTCCTTGATCACGGTGACGTCGATGTTCAGGGTGTCGCCGTCCTTCAACGGCTTGTCACCCGGGATCCCGTGGCACACCACGTGGTTGACCGAGGTGCAGATCGACTTGGGAAAGCCTTTGTAGTTCAGTGGGGCCGGGATGGCCTTTTGCACATTGACGATATAGTCATGGCAGATCTGGTTCAGTTCTTCGGTGGTGACGCCGGGCTTGACGTGTTCGGCGATCATTTCCAGCACGTCGGCGGCCAGTTTGCCGGCGATGCGCATGCCGGCGATGTCTTCGGCGGTTTTCAAACTAACGGTCATACAGGCTCTCTCTAGCGCGACGCGCTGAAATCAATACGGTTTACGGGCGTGCGACACTTCGCACAGGCCACAAAAAAACGCGATTCTAACAGACGCGGGCGACAAACCATGAGCCCCTAACGATCGCTTCTCTCTATAGAGTGGGGGTATATCGGCGCCATTCAAAGGGTTGGCGCAAGGAAGCTTGCGGCAAATGTGATTGCGGGTTCCGTTTTCGCCCTTGCTGTGGTATAAAATGCGCCGCTTTCCGGGGATGCCCTGCAGAGCTTAAATCCACACACGTGTCGACACGATGACCTGGGTGCCGGAGGCCTTGAAGCCGCTGGTTGGTCATTGGGATACGTGGAGGCCAAACCCGACTTATTAAGGAACTATCATGTCCCAAGTCAACATGCGCGATATGCTGAAGGCCGGTGTGCACTTCGGTCACCAGACCCGTTACTGGAACCCGAAAATGGGTAAGTACATTTTCGGCGCGCGTAACAAGATCCACATTATCAACCTTGAAAAAACCCTGCCAATGTTCAACGAAGCTTTGACTTTCGTAGAGCGCCTGGCCCAGGGCAAAAACAAGATCCTGTTCGTCGGCACCAAGCGTTCCGCTGGCAAGATCGTTGCTGAAGAAGCAGCACGTTGCGGTTCGCCGTACGTCGATCACCGCTGGTTGGGCGGCATGCTGACCAACTTCAAAACCATCCGTGCTTCCATCAAGCGTCTGCGTGACCTTGAAGTGCAAGCCGAAGACGGTACTTTCGCCAAGCTGACCAAGAAAGAGGCGCTGATGCGCACTCGCGACCTGGAAAAGCTCGATCGTTCCCTGGGTGGTATCAAGGACATGGGCGGTCTGCCTGACGCACTGTTCGTTATCGACGTTGATCACGAGCGCATCGCGATCACCGAAGCCAACAAGCTGGGCATCCCTGTTATCGGCGTAGTCGATACCAACAGCAGCCCGGATGGCGTTGACTACATCATCCCAGGCAACGATGACGCAATCCGCGCTATCCAGCTGTACATGGGTTCGATGGCTGACGCTGTAATCCGTGGTCGCAACCACGTTGCTGGTGGTACCGAGCAGTTCGTTGAAGAAGCTCCGGTAGCCGCAGCTGAGTAATTGACGCCCTGGCGTTGACTCAGTAAGCAAAAAGGGGGCTTGGCCCCCTTTTTGCCACCTCGAAAACCATTTGTTGGCGCCCACTTGTGGCGGCGCATCGTTGCTCTGTAACGTGCAGCAGCCTACAACGGATATTCGGGAAGAATTGATCCCCCGTTCGATCGGGTGGAATGGTTGAAAACCTATCCAAGAGGAATTTGAAAATGGCAGCAATTACTGCAGCGTTGGTTAAAGAACTGCGTGAGCGTACCGGCGAAGGCATGATGGATTGCAAGAAGGCCCTGGAAAAGGCCGACGGCGACATCGAAAAAGCCATTGACGACATGCGTGCTTCCGGCGCCATCAAGGCCGCCAAGAAAGCAGGCAACGTGGCTGCTGAAGGCGCCATCGCATTGAAAGAAGACGGCAAGTCCGCGGTACTGCTGGAAGTGAACTCGCAGACTGACTTCCTGGCTCTGCAGGACGACTTCAAGGCATTTGTTGCCGCCAGCGTTGAAAAAGCGTTCGCCGACAAACTGACTGACGCCGCTCCGCTGATCGAAGCTCAAGAAGCTGATCGCCTGGTACTGGTCGGCAAGGTTGGCGAAAACGTCAACATCCGTCGCCTGGTGCGCGTTGAAGGTGACGTGGTAGGTGGTTACCTGCACGGCAACAAGATCGGTGTTGCAGTTGTCCTGAAAGGCGGCAACGTTGAACTGGCCAAAGACATCGCTATGCACGTAGCGGCCAGCAACCCTGAGTTCCTGTTGCCTTCGGAAGTTTCTGCCGAAGCGATCGAGCGTGAAAAAGCTGTGTTCCTGCAGCTGAACGAAGAAAAAATCAAAGGCAAGCCAGAAAATATTGTTGAGAACATGGTCAAAGGCCGTATCAGCAAGTTCCTGGCTGAAGCAAGCCTGGTTGAGCAGGCGTTCGTCAAGAACCCTGAAATCAAGGTTGGCGAACTGGCCAAGAAAGCCGGTGCTGAAATCGTTTCCTTCACCTACTTCAAAGTAGGCGACGGTATCGAGAAGCCGGTCGACAACTTCGCCGAAGAAGTTGCTGCCCAGCTGGCTGCCGCCAAGCAATAAGACAGTTTTCAACTGTCGCCCGAAAGAGGCTGCCCGCTCACGCGCGCAGCCTCTTTTCAAATGGGAAAGCGAATTTATTTGGCTTCCCCTCGGAACTGGCTTACAAAGCCGTGTTCCGATGGCGCTGTGATGGCGTCCAGCTAGAGTGAACGCAAGCCGTAAACGGCTCGCCAAGAATTTTTTAAAAAAAACGCCGCAGGAGAGATTCGCAATGGCTCAGCAGGGCAGTGGTTATCAGGCTCGCTATAAACGCATTCTACTCAAGCTCAGCGGCGAGGCCCTGATGGGCTCGGAAGAGTTCGGGATCGACCCCAAGGTACTTGACCGCATGGCGCTCGAAGTCGGCCAACTGGTCGGTATCGGTGTTCAGGTGGGCCTGGTGATCGGTGGTGGCAACCTGTTCCGCGGCGCGGCACTGAGTGCTGCCGGGATGGATCGGGTCACTGGCGACCACATGGGCATGCTGGCCACTGTGATGAACGCCCTGGCCATGCGTGACGCCCTGGAGCGTGCCAATATCTCGGCCATCGTGATGTCGGCTATTTCCATGGTCGGTGTGACCGATCACTACGATCGCCGCAAAGCCATGCGCCACCTGAACGCCAAGGAAGTGGTGATCTTTGCCGCGGGCACCGGTAACCCGTTCTTCACCACCGATTCGGCCGCATGCCTGCGTGCTATCGAAATCGACGCAGACGTGGTGTTGAAGGCGACCAAGGTGGATGGCGTATACACTGCAGATCCATTCAAAGACCCGCATGCCGAGAAGTTCGATCATCTGACCTACGATGAAGTGCTGGATCGCAAGCTGGGTGTGATGGACCTGACGGCTATCTGCCTGTGCCGCGACCACAAGATGCCGCTGCGCGTATTTAACATGAACAAGCCCGGCGCCCTGCTGAATATCGTACACGGCGGCGCAGAAGGGACTCTGATCGAGGAAGGCCAACAATGATCAACGAAATCAAGAAAGACGCCCAAGCGCGTATGCAGAAATCCCTGGAGTCTCTGAGCCACGCATTCGGCCAGATTCGTACCGGCAAGGCGCACCCGAGCATCCTGGGCAGCGTGATGGTGCCCTACTACGGCTCGGACACCTCCATTACTCAGGTGGCCAACATCACCGTAAAAGACTCGCGCACCCTGCAGGTCGTGGCCTTCGAGCGCAACATGCTCGCGGCGGTCGACAAAGCTATCCAGAGTGCCGGCTTGAACCTCAACCCGACCAACCTGGGCGAGTTGTTGTTGATTTCCATGCCTGCCCTGACCGAGGAGACCCGCAAGGGCTTCACCAAGCAGGCGCGCAGCGCGGCGGAAGATGCACGGGTTGCCGTGCGTAACATCCGTCGCGATGCCTTGGGTGACCTGAAGAAGCTGGTCAAGGACAAGGAAATCAGCGAAGACGAAGAGCGCCGTGCCGTTGCCGATATCGATAAGCTGACCAAGGATGCGGAGGCCCAGATCACCAAGGCCACCGAAGAAAAAGAAAAGGACCTGATGGCCGTATAAGGGGTCAGGACGCCTTCATGGAAAAGACCAAGCAGACTGTGCCCTCTGTGGTGCCGCGCCATGTCGCGATCATCATGGATGGGAATAATCGCTGGGCGAAAAAACGCTTTATGCCCGGTGTTGCCGGGCATAAAGCGGGTGTCGATGCGGTGCGCGCTGTCATCGAAGTGTGCGCCGAGGCCAAGGTCGAAGTGCTGACGCTGTTTGCCTTTTCCAGCGAGAACTGGCAGCGGCCCGCCGAAGAAGTGAGTGCCTTGATGGACCTGTTCTTCAAGGCGCTGCGGCGCGAAGCCAAGCGCCTCAATGACAACGGCATCAGCCTGCGCATCATTGGTGACCGTTCCCGGTTCCATCCGGAGCTGCAGGCAGCCATGCGTGAAGCCGAGGCTATCACGGCCGGCAGCAACCGTTTCGTGCTGCAAATCGCGGCCAACTACGGCGGCCAATGGGATATCGCCCAGGCTGCGCAGCGACTGGCCCGCGAAGTGCAGGCCGGTCATTTGCGGCCAGACGACATCACGCCCGAATTGCTGCAAACCTGCCTGGTGACCGGCGACCTGCCGTTGCCGGACTTGTGCATCCGTACCGGTGGTGAGCACCGCATCAGCAATTTCCTGCTGTGGCAGCTAGCCTATACCGAGTTGTATTTCTCCGACCTGTTCTGGCCGGACTTCAAACACGATGCCATGCGCAATGCGCTGGCCGATTTCGCTTCCCGTCAGCGTCGCTTCGGTAAAACGAGCGAGCAGATCGAAGCTGGAGCCCGGGTTTAAATGCTTAAACAACGAATCATCACAGCACTGATCCTGCTGCCGATTGCCTTGTGTGGTTTTTTCCTGCTCGAGGGTTCCGGCTTTGCACTGTTCATCGGCCTGGTGGTAACCCTCGGCGCATGGGAATGGGCGCGTCTGGCGGGCTTGAGCGACCAGTTGCCACGCGTGGCGTACGCCGCGATCGTCGCGCTGTTGCTGTTCCTGATGTACATCCTGCCCGATATCGCGCCCTGGGTGCTGGGGGCGTCGGTACTGTGGTGGGCATTGGCGACGTTCCTGGTGCTGACCTATCCACGCACCAGCGGTCAATGGTCCAGTGTGGCCTGCAAGTTGGTGATTGGCTTGCTGATCCTGCTGCCGGCCTGGCAAGGCTTGGTGGAAATCAAGCGTTTCCCGAATGGCAACGAATTGATCCTTGCGGTCATGGTGCTGGTCTGGGGCGCTGACATTGGTGCCTACTTCTCAGGCCGTGCCTTCGGCAAGCGTAAGCTGGCGCCGGCCGTCAGCCCAGGCAAGAGCTGGGAAGGCGTATACGGCGGGCTGGCCTTGACGCTGCTGATTGCGCTGGCGGTCGGTGGGTGGCGCGACTGGTCGGTGAAAGAGATTTTCCTGGCCTTGTTGGGGACGGCCGTCGTGGTATTCATTTCGGTGGTGGGCGACCTCACCGAGAGCATGTTCAAGCGCCAGGCCGGGATCAAGGACAGCAGCAACCTGCTGCCAGGTCACGGTGGTGTGCTGGACCGTATCGACAGCCTCACCGCCGCGTTGCCGATCTTTGCCGTGTTGCTGTGGATGATCGCTTCGTGAGCCGCCTGCAGCAGGTCACCGTGCTTGGAGCGACGGGCTCGGTCGGGCTGAGCAGCCTGGATGTCATCGCCCGTCACCCTGATCGTTACCAGGTGTTCGCCCTGACCGGCTTTACGCGCATGAATGAACTGCTGGCGTTATGCGTGCGTCATTCGCCGCGCTTTGCCGTGGTGCCGCAGGTCGCTGCCGCGCGAAGCCTGCAGGATGATCTGCGGGCCGCCGGCCTTGCCACCCAGGTGCTGGTGGGCGAGGAGGGGCTGTGCCAGGTGTCTGCGGACGCCGAAGTGGATACGGTCGTGGCAGCTATTGTCGGCGCAGCGGGTTTGCGCCCGACACTGGCTGCCGTCGATGCGGGCAAGAAAATCCTGCTGGCCAATAAAGAAGCGCTGGTCATGTCCGGCGCGCTCTTTATGCAGGCCGTGCGCAGGAGCGGGGCGGTCCTGTTACCCCTGGACAGCGAGCACAACGCGATCTTCCAGTGCATGCCCGCTGATTTTGCCCGCGGCCTGGGCCAGGTCGGCGTGCGCCGGATTTTGCTGACGGCGTCCGGTGGTCCCTTCCGGCAGACTCCGGTGGATGATCTGGAGCATGTGTCGCCCGACCAGGCGTGCGCGCACCCGAACTGGTCCATGGGGCGCAAAATCTCCGTGGATTCGGCGAGCATGATGAACAAAGGGCTGGAGCTGATCGAAGCGTGCTGGTTGTTCGATGCGCGGCCTGATCAGGTGGAGGTGGTGATTCACCCGCAAAGTGTGATTCATTCCCTGGTGGATTACGTGGACGGCTCGGTACTGGCGCAATTGGGCAACCCGGATATGCGCACGCCGATCGCCAATGCCTTGGCTTGGCCGGAGCGGATTGATTCCGGTGTGGCGCCATTGGACCTATTTGCCATCGCGCGCCTGGATTTCCAGGCGCCGGACGAACAGCGCTTCCCGTGCCTGCGTCTGGCCCGGCAAGCAGCTGAGGCGGGCAACAGTGCGCCAGCCATGCTCAATGCAGCCAATGAAGTGGCCGTGGCGGCGTTTCTCGAACGGCGCATCCGCTTTCCGCAGATCGCGAGTATCATCGAGGACGTTCTGGATTCTGAGCCGGTTGTGGCTGTGGATGACCTGGGGGCCGTGTTCGAGGCCGATACAAAGGCTCGGGCCCTGGCCGAGCAATGGCTGGGCCGCAACGCGCGTCAGGCTGTAGGCGGGTAAGCGCCTTCAGGCATTGGATTGAAATGCGGAGAAATTAGATGAGTGCGCTCTACATGATTGTCGGCACCCTGGTTGCTCTGGGTGTGCTGGTTACCTTCCACGAATTCGGCCACTTCTGGGTGGCGCGTCGTTGCGGCGTCAAGGTATTGCGCTTTTCCGTCGGTTTCGGCATGCCGCTGGTCCGCTGGCATGATCGTCAGGGTACCGAGTTCGTGATTGCAGCCATCCCGCTGGGTGGCTATGTGAAGATGCTCGATGAGCGCGAAGGCGAAGTGCCTGCGGACCAGTTGGATCAATCCTTCAACCGCAAGACCGTTCGTCAGCGCATCGCCATCGTCGCTGCCGGCCCGATTGCCAATTTCCTGTTGGCAATGGTGTTCTTCTGGGTCCTTGCCATGCTGGGCAGCCAGCAAGTGCGTCCGGTCATCGGTGCGGTCGAGACGGGCAGTATGGCGGCCAAGGCCGGGCTGCTGGCAGGGCAGGAAATTGTTTCGATTGATGGCGAGCCCACCACGGGTTGGGGCGCGGTCAATTTGCAGTTGGTGCGGCGACTGGGTGAGAGCGGCACTGTCAATGTGGTGGTGCGTGAGCCGGATTCCAGTGCCGAAAGCCCGCGTGAGCTGGCCTTGGACCATTGGCTTCAAGGCGCTGACGAGCCGGATCCGATCAAGTCCCTGGGCATCCGTCCGTGGCGTCCGGCGTTGCCGCCGGTACTCGCCGAGCTGGACCCTAAAGGCCCGGCCCAGGCCGCAGGCCTGAAAACCGGCGACCGGCTGTTGGCCCTTGACGGCCAGGCGCTGGGCGATTGGCAGCAAGTGGTCGACCTGGTACGTGTACGCCCTGATACGAAAATTGTGCTGAAAGTTGAGCGCGAAGGTGCTCAAATCGACGTCCCTGTAACTTTGTCGGTGCGTGGTGAGGCCAAGGCTGCCGGGGGTTACCTGGGTGCCGGGGTCAAAGGTGTCGAGTGGCCGCCATCGATGGTGCGAGAGATCAGCTTCGGGCCGTTGGCAGCGATTGGCGAGGGTGCTAAACGCACTTGGACCATGAGCGTGCTGACCCTCGAATCCCTGAAGAAAATGTTGTTCGGCGAGCTCTCGGTAAAAAACTTGAGTGGACCGATAACCATTGCTAAAGTGGCGGGCGCTTCTGCCCAGTCGGGTGTCGCGGATTTCTTGAATTTCCTGGCTTATCTGAGTATCAGCCTTGGAGTTCTGAATTTGCTGCCCATTCCAGTATTGGATGGGGGGCATCTGCTGTTTTATCTGGTCGAGTGGGTGCGTGGTCGCCCCTTGTCGGATCGGGTGCAGGGTTGGGGGATACAGATCGGTATCAGTTTGGTGGTCGGAGTGATGTTGTTAGCTCTGGTCAACGATCTGGGACGACTGTAACGCTTCGCTGAATTGCGAATCTGCCGCATTTTGCGGCAGTTTGTTTATTGCCAGTTGGAATAAGAAAGGACTTCATGAAACGTCTGCTGCTAACTGCGGTTCTCACCGTATTGATGATCGCCGAAGTTCACGCCGAGTCCTTCACCATCTCCGATATTCGCGTCAACGGCCTCCAGCGGGTTTCCGCGGGTAGCGTCTTTGGTGCCTTGCCGTTGAACGTCGGGGAACAGGCTGATGACCGTCGCCTGGTGGAATCCACTCGTGCGCTGTTCAAAACCGGGTTCTTTCAAGATATCCAACTGGGTCGCGAAGGCAACGTCCTGGTCATCACCGTCGTCGAGCGGCCTTCCGTCGCGAGCATCACGATCGAAGGTAACAAGGCCATCTCCACTGAAGACCTGATGAAGGGGTTGAAGCAGTCGGGCCTGGCCGAGGGTGAAATCTTCCAGCGCGCCACCCTTGAAGGTGTGCGTAACGAGCTGCAACGCCAGTACGTTGCCCAGGGCCGCTACTCGGCAAGCGTGGAGACGGAAGTCATCCCGCAGCCGCGTAACCGGGTAGGCCTGAAGGTCAATATCAACGAAGGCACCGTGGCGGCCATCCAGCACATCAACGTGGTGGGCAACACCAAGTTCGCGGATGAAGACCTGATCGACCTGTTCGAACTCAAGACCACCAACTGGTTGTCGTTCTTCAAGAACGATGACAAGTACGCCCGTGAAAAACTGTCCGGTGACCTGGAACGCCTGCGCTCCTACTATCTGGACCGTGGCTACATCAACATGGACATCGCTTCGACCCAGGTGTCCATCACCCCGGACAAGAAGCACGTCTACATTACCGTCAACGTTAACGAAGGCGAGAAGTACAAGGTTCGTGACGTCAAGCTCAGCGGTGACTTGAAGGTGCCTGAAGACCAGGTCAAGTCCCTGTTGCTGGTCCAGAAAGACCAGGTGTTCTCGCGCAAGCTGATGACCACCACCTCGGAGCTGATTACCCGTCGCCTGGGTAACGAAGGCTATACCTTCGCCAACGTCAACGGCGTGCCGACCCCGAACGATGAAGACCACACCGTGGACATCACCTTCGTCGTCGATCCGGGCAAGCGTGCCTACGTCAACCGCATCAACTTCCGTGGCAACACCAAGTCCTCGGACGAAGTGCTGCGTCGTGAAATGCGCCAGATGGAAGGCGGTTGGGCGTCGACTTACCTGATCGACCAATCCAAGACCCGTCTTGAGCGCCTGGGCTTCTTCAAGGAAGTCAACGTCGAAACTCCGGCCGTACCGGGTGTGGATGACCAGGTCGACGTGAACTACGCCGTTGAAGAGCAAGCCTCGGGTTCGATCACCGCCAGCGTCGGTTTTGCACAGAGCGCGGGTTTGATCCTGGGTGGTTCCATCACCCAGAACAACTTCCTCGGTACCGGTAACCGTGTATCCATCGGCCTGACCCGAAGCGAATACCAGAGCCGATACAACTTCGGCTACACCGACCCCTACTGGACTGCAGATGGTGTGAGCCTGGGCTACAACGCCTTCTACCGCACCACCGACTACAAAGACCTCGACGTCGACGTTGCAAGCTATGCGATCGACAGCCTCGGTGCCGGCGTCAACGTGGGTTATCCGATCAGTGAGACCTCGCGCCTGACCTTCGGCCTGACCGCGCAGCAGGATGAGATCAAGACCGGTGTGTACACCGTGGATGAAATTTTCGACTTCACCCGTCGTGAAGGCGACAAGTTCCTGAACTTCAAGGCGTCTGCCGGCTGGTCCGAGTCGACCCTGAACAAAGGCGTACTCGCGACCCGTGGCCATTCCCAGAGCCTGACTGCGGAAGTCACTACGCCGGGCAGCGACCTGTCGTTCTTCAAGCTCGACTACCGTGGCCAGTTGTTCCAGCCGTTGAGCGATAACTACACCATGCGCCTGCACACCGAGCTGGGCTATGGCGACGGCTATGGTTCGACCAATGGCTTGCCGTTCTATGAGAACTACTATGCGGGCGGTTTCAACTCGGTACGTGGCTTCAAGGACAGCACCTTGGGTCCTCGTGGTACGCCGAGTCGTGGTCAAGCGTTTACTGGTAACCAGGGCACGCAGCCTGACTCGGACAACGACCCGCTTCCGTTCGGTGGTAACGTGCTGATCCAGGGTGGTGCGGAGATTCTGTTCCCGCTGCCGTTCGTCAAGGACCAGCGTTCCCTGCGCACCTCGGTCTTCTGGGACGTGGGTAACGTGTTCGACTCCAAGTGCGAGCAGATCAAAAACCCAAGTGGCTTGAAGTCCAACACCCAGTGCAACGATGTGAGCCTGAGCAATATGGCCAGCTCCGTCGGTGTGGGTGTGACCTGGGTGACTGCGTTGGGCCCGTTGAGCTTTGCTCTGGCCATGCCGATCAAGAAACCGGATAACGCTGAAACCCAGATTTTCCAATTCTCCCTTGGCCAGACGTTCTAAGCGTCTGACCTAAGATAACGACAACGGATTCTGTAGGAGTACATCGTGCGTAAGTTGACTCAATTGGTCCTGCTGGCCACTGTGCTGGTAACCACCCCGGCCTTCGCCGAAATGAAAATCGCCGTGCTGAACTATCAGATGGCCCTGCTGGAATCTGACGCGGCCAAGAAGTACGCCGTGGATGCAGAAAAGAAATTCGGTCCGCAACTGACCAAGCTCAAAACTCTGGAAAGCAGTGCCAAAGGCATCCAGGACCGTCTGGTCGCCGGTGGTGACAAGATGCAGCAAGGCGAGCGCGAGCGTCTGGAGCTTGAATTCAAGCAAAAGGCCCGTGACTACCAGTTCCAATCCAAGGAACTGAACGAAGCCAAAGCAGTTGCTGACCGCGAAATGCTCAAGCAGCTCAAGCCGAAACTCGACAGCGCTGTGGAAGAAGTCATCAAGAAGGGTGCCTTTGACCTGGTGTTCGAGCGTGGCGCCGTGATTGACGTCAAGCCTCAATACGACATCACCCGCCAGGTGATCGAGCGCATGAATCAGCTGAAGTAAACCATGACCGCGACCATCAAGCTCGGCGAGTTGGCCGAGTTCCTGGGGGCCACCTTGCGTGGTTCCCCGGAGAGAGACATTACTGGGCTAGCCACCTTGCAGGAGGCTGGCCCAGCTCAGTTGAGCTTCCTCGCAAATCCTCAATACCGTAAATACCTGGTCGATTGCCAAGCCGCAGCCGTGTTGCTGAAGGCCGCGGACGCCGAAGGGTTTATCGGGGATGCGCTGGTAGTGGACGACCCCTACCTGTGCTACGCGAAAGCATCGCACCTGTTCGATCCCAAGCCTAAGGCGGCTGGCGGTATTCACCCGTCAGCGGTGATCGCCGAGGATGCCCAGGTCGACCCTGCGGCCAGCATTGGCGCCTTTGCCGTGATCGAGAGTGGCGCCCGTATTGGCGCTGGCGTCACCGTCGGCGCGCATTGTTTTATCGGCGCGCGTTGCGTAATCGGTGCCGATGGCTGGTTGGCTCCTCGCGTTACCCTTTACCACGATGTGCGTATTGGGCAGCGGGTGGTCATTCAGTCGGGCGCGGTAATTGGCGGTGAGGGCTTCGGCTTTGCCAACGCCAAGGGTGTCTGGCACAAGATCGCCCAGGTGGGCGGCGTGTTGATCGGCGATGACGTAGAGATCGGTGTCAACACCGCTGTCGATCGCGGGGCCCTGGCCGATACCGTGATTGGCAACGGCGTGAAGCTCGACAACCAGATTCAGATTGCCCACAACGTGCAGATTGGCGATCACACCGCCATGGCTGCCTGCGTGGGGATTTCCGGCAGCACCAAAATCGGCAAGCATTGCATGCTCGCCGGTGGCGTGGGGCTGGTGGGGCATATCGATATTTGCGACAACGTCTTCATCACCGGCATGACCATGGTCACTCACTCGATTACCGAGCCAGGGGCTTATTCATCCGGTACCGCCATGCAGCCAGCGGCTGAATGGCGCAAGAGCGCAGCACGTCTGAGGCAGCTCGACGACATGGCGCGACGTCTCAAACAGCTGGAAAAGCGTGTTGCAGACGTGACCCCTGGCGGTAATGCTTCATCAGAAGGCTGATACCATTTCCATATCAAGTGTGCACAGCCGCTAGACTGCCTCCTTGATTTGCTAGCGGGGCGTGCTTTTAGTCCGCCCGCCCCCAATCTTTATTACAGGCTTCCCCCCGAAATGATGGACATCAACGAGATTCGCGAATACCTGCCTCACCGTTACCCGTTCCTGCTGGTGGATCGTGTAGTGGACCTCAATGTTGAGGAAAAGCGCATTCGTGCCTACAAGAATGTCAGCATCAACGAACCGTTTTTCAATGGCCACTTTCCTGCGCATCCCATCATGCCGGGCGTGTTGATCATCGAAGCAATGGCCCAGGCTGCCGGTATCCTTGGTTTCAAAATGCTCGACCTCAAGCCTGCCGACGGCACGCTTTACTATTTCGTGGGCTCCGACAAGTTGCGTTTTCGCAATCCGGTCACCCCGGGTGACCAGTTGATCCTGGAAGCCAAGTTCATCAGCTGCAAGCGCCAGATCTGGAAGTTCGAATGCCAGGCTTCGGTGGATGGCAAGCCGGTGTGCTCTGCCGAGATCATCTGCGCGGAACGCAAACTATGAGTTTGATTGACCCTCGCGCAATCATCGATCCGTCGGCCGTACTGGCCGCCGACGTTGAGGTCGGCCCTTGGTCGATCGTCGGCGCAGGTGTGGAAATCGGCGAGGGGACTGTCATCGGGCCGCACGTGATCCTTAAGGGTCCGACCCGCATTGGCAAACACAATCGTATCTACCAGTTTTCCTCGGTAGGGGAAGACACGCCGGACATGAAGTACAAGGGTGAAGAAACGCGCCTGGTAATCGGTGACCACAACATCATCCGTGAAGGCGTGACCATTCACCGCGGCACCGTGCAGGATCGGGCCGAGACCACGCTGGGGGATCACAACCTGGTGATGGCCTATGCCCATATCGGCCACGACAGCGTGATCGGCAACCACTGCATCCTGGTCAACAACACCGCTTTGGCCGGGCATGTGCATGTGGACGACTGGGCGATCCTGTCCGGTTTCACCCTGGTGCACCAATATTGCCATATCGGCGCCCACAGCTTTTCCGGCATGGGCACCGCCATCGGCAAGGATGTCCCTGCATTCGTCACGGTGTTCGGCAACCCTGCCGAAGCCCGCAGCATGAATTTTGAAGGGATGCGCCGTCGCGGCTTCAGCGACGACGCGATCCAAGCCCTGCGCCGCGCCTACAAGACGGTTTACCGTCAAGGGCTGACGGTTGAGCAGGCCCTGACCGAACTGGCCGAGCCGGCAGCGTCGTTCCCGGAAGTCGCGGTGTTTCGTGACTCGATCCAGGCGTCGACTCGCGGCATCACCCGCTGACCATGGCCAAGTTGCGTATCGCACTGGTCGCCGGCGAAGCTTCCGGCGATATTCTCGGCGCCGGCCTGATGCGGGCCCTCAAGGTCCAGCACCCGACCATCGAATTTATTGGCGTCGGTGGTCCGCTGATGCAGGCCGAAGGCCTCACCTCCTACTTTCCGATGGAGCGCCTGTCGGTCATGGGTTTGGTAGAAGTACTGGGGCGCCTGCGTGAGTTGCTCGCGCGTCGCAAGCTACTGATCAAGACGTTGATCGAAGAAAAGCCCGACGTCTTTATCGGTATCGATGCCCCGGACTTCACCCTCAACATTGAACTCAAGTTGCGCCAAGCCGGGATCAAGACGGTGCACTATGTCAGCCCGTCCGTGTGGGCGTGGCGGCAAAAGCGCGTGCTGAAGATTCGTGAAGGCTGCGACTTGATGCTGACCCTGCTGCCGTTCGAAGCGCGGTTCTACGAAGAGAAGGGCGTGCCGGTGCGGTTTGTCGGGCATACCCTGGCCGATGCCATTCCTTTGCAGGCCGACCGTGCCGCAGCGCGTACCGAACTGGGGTTGCCCGATGGCCCGCTGGTCGCACTGATGCCGGGTAGCCGGGGCGGTGAAGTCGGGCGCCTGGGCGGCCTGTTCTTTGATGCTGCCGAACGTCTGCAAGCGCTCAAGCCGGGTATTCGGTTTGTGCTGCCGTGCGCCAGCCCGCAGCGTCGCGCACAAATCGAAACACTACTTGAAGGGCGCAACCTACCGTTGACCCTGCTCGACGGTCAGTCGCACCTGGCCCTGGCCGCCTGCGATGCCGTACTGATCGCCTCGGGCACTGCCACCCTGGAAGCCTTGCTGTACAAGCGCCCCATGGTTGTGGCCTATCGCCTGGCGCCGCTGACCTTCTGGATTCTCAAGCGGATGGTCAAGAGCCCGTATATTTCTTTGCCCAATCTGCTGGCCCAACGGTTGTTGGTGCCGGAGTTGTTGCAGGACGATGCTACGCCCCAGGCACTTGCACAGACCCTGCTACCCTTGATTGACGGTGGCGAAGAGCAGACCCGTGGTTTCGATGCTATTCATCGCACTCTGCGGCGTGATGCCTCGAACCAGGCGGCTGATGCCGTGTTGAACTTGATCGGCCATAGACAGGAAGCCTTATGAGTACGCAGATGGGCCTGGATTTCAGCCTGGTTGCACAGGCCCACGAACTGGTCGCCGGTGTCGACGAAGTCGGGCGCGGCCCGCTGTGCGGTGCGGTCGTAACGGCGGCGGTGATTCTCGACCCGAACCGTCCGATCCTTGGCCTCAATGACTCGAAAAAGCTCACCGAAGCCCGCCGTGAAAAACTCTATGACGAGATCTGTGAGAAAGCCCTGAGTTGGCATATCGCTCGAGCGGAAGTGGAAGAAATCGATGCGCTGAACATCCTGCACGCCACCATGCTTGCCATGCAGCGTGCGGTTGAAGGGCTGCATATCACGCCCAGGCTGGCGATGATCGACGGCAATCGTTGCCCTCAGCTGGCGATGCGCGCTGAGGCCGTGGTCCAGGGCGACAGCAAGGTGCCGGCGATTGCGGCGGCATCGATTTTGGCCAAGGTCAGCCGCGACCGCGAAATGGCGGCGTTCGACTTGATTTACCCCGGCTACGGCATGGGCGGCCACAAAGGCTACCCGACGCCCGTTCATCTGGAAGCCTTGGCGCGACTCGGCCCCACGCCGATACATCGCCGCTCGTTCGCCCCGGTGCGCCAGGCTTATGAGCTGCGCGAGAGCCTCAGCGAGGTGTAGTCGCGAGGCTGATGTTTTGCTCAAGGCCCGGTACAATCCCGGGCCTTGTTGTTTCCACGTTACTGCACAGGATCACTATGCCGGCTTCATTCGTTCATCTACGCCTGCACACTGAATACTCCCTGGTCGACGGCCTCGTACGGATCAAACCGCTGGTCAAGACCCTGGTGGGCATGAACATGCCAGCGGTAGCGGTTACCGACCAGAACAACATGTGTTCCCTGGTCAAATTCTACAAAAACGCCATGGGCGCAGGTATCAAGCCGATCTGCGGCGCCGACCTGTGGCTGTCCAACAAGGATCCGGATAACCCCCTGAGCCGCATCAGCCTGCTGGCGATGAACGGCGTGGGTTATCGCAACCTGACCGAACTGATTTCCCGTGGCTTCATCGATGGCCAGCGCAACGGCTCGATCATCATCGAGCGCGAGTGGGTCGCACAAGCCAGCGAAGGCTTGATCATGCTCTCGGCCGCCAAAGAGGGCGAGATCGGTATCGCGCTGCTCGGCGGCAACCCGCAGGAAGCCGAAGTGCTCGCCCGCGAGTGGATGCAGGTGTTCCCTGACCGCTTCTACCTGGAAGTGCAGCGCACCAATCGCCCCAACGATGAAGAGCACCTGCACGCCGCCGTGGCCCTGGCCGACAAGCTGGGCGCGCCGCTGGTGGCAACCAACGATGTACGTTTTATCAAGAAGGAAGATTTCGAGGCCCACGAGACCCGCGTATGCATCGGCGAGGGCCGGGCCCTGGATGACCCGCGTCGCTCCAAGAACTACAGCGAAGAGCAGTACCTCAAAAGCGCCGAGGAAATGGCCGAGCTGTTCAGCGACTTGCCCGAGGCTTTGGAAAACTCCGTCGAGATCGCCAAGCGCTGCAATATCGAAGTGAAGCTGGGCAAGCACTTCCTGCCCAACTTCCCGATTCCCGATGGCATGACCATCGACGAATACTTCCGCAAGGTGTCGTTCGACGGCCTGGAAGAGCGGCTCAGCGTGCTGCTGCCCAGGGACACCACCGAAGACTACGAAGCCAAGCGCCAGGTCTACGTCGACCGGCTGAATTTCGAGCTGGATATCATCATCCAGATGGGGTTCCCCGGTTACTTCCTGATCGTGATGGACTTTATCCAGTGGGCCAAGAGCAACGGCGTACCGGTCGGTCCGGGCCGGGGGTCAGGTGCTGGCTCGCTGGTGGCTTACGTGCAGAAGATCACCGACCTCGACCCGTTGGAATATGACCTGCTGTTCGAACGTTTCCTCAACCCGGAACGGGTTTCCATGCCCGACTTCGACGTCGACTTCTGCATGGACGGTCGCGATCGTGTGATCGAATACGTGGCCGAAAAATACGGTCGCAATGCGGTCAGCCAGATCATCACCTTCGGTTCCATGGCGGCCAAGGCGGTTATCCGCGACGTGGCCCGGGTGCAGGGCAAATCCTACGGCCTGGCCGATCGCCTGTCGAAGATGATCCCGTTCGAAGTCGGCATGACCCTGGAAAAAGCCTACGAGCAGGAAGAGATCCTGCGCGACTTTATCAAGGTCGATGAAGAAGCCGCCGAAATCTGGGACATGGCACGCAAGCTCGAAGGCGTGGTGCGTAACGTCGGTAAACACGCCGGTGGCGTGGTGATCGCGCCTACCAAGCTGACCGATTTCTCGCCGATCTACTGCGATGAAGAGGGCGGCGGCCTGGTGACCCAGTTCGACAAGGATGACGTGGAGGCGGCCGGCCTGGTGAAGTTCGACTTCCTCGGCCTGCGCACCTTGACGATCATCGACTGGGCGCTCAAGACCATCAACCGCGACCGCGCCAAGGTCGGCGAGGAACCGCTGGATATTGCCTTTATCCCGCTGGACGACAAGCCGACCTACAGCCTGCTGCAGAAAGCCGAAACCACTGCGGTGTTCCAGCTTGAGTCGCGCGGCATGAAGGAGCTGATCAAAAAGCTCAAGCCCGACTGCCTGGAAGACTTGATCGCACTGGTGGCCTTGTTCCGTCCTGGGCCGCTGCAATCGGGCATGGTGGATGACTTTATCAACCGTAAGCACGGCCGCGCCGAACTGGCGTACCCGCACTCCGACTACCAGTACGAGGGCCTCAAGCCGGTACTGGCGCCCACCTACGGCATCATCCTGTATCAGGAACAGGTGATGCAGATCGCCCAGGTGATGGCGGGTTACACCCTCGGCGGTGCGGACATGCTGCGTCGCGCCATGGGTAAAAAGAAACCCGAAGAAATGGCCAAGCAACGCGGCGGTTTCATCGAGGGCTGCGCCACCAATAATATTGACGCGGACCTGGCCGGTAACATCTTCGACCTGGTAGAGAAATTCGCCGGTTACGGCTTCAACAAATCCCACTCCGCTGCGTACGGCCTGGTGTCGTACCAGACCGCCTGGTTGAAAGCCCACTATCCGGCGCCGTTCATGGCCGCGGTACTCTCGGCGGATATGCACAACACCGACAAGGTCGTGACCTTGATCGAGGAAGTGCGCACCATGAAGCTGCGCCTCGACGCGCCGGACGTGAACGCCTCGGAGTTCAAGTTCACGGTGAACGACGAAGGCCGCATCATTTATGGCCTCGGGGCGATCAAAGGCGTAGGTGAGGGGCCGGTGGAAGCCATCACCGAGGCGCGTCAGGACGGGCCTTTCAAGGATCTGTTCGACTTCTGCGCGCGGGTTGACCTCAAGCGTATCAACAAACGCACCCTCGATGGCCTGATCCGCAGCGGTGCGCTGGACCGTCTCGGCCCGTATTTCCATGATGAGCCGAAGGCTTACCAGGCCAATATCGACCGCAACCGTGCGGTGCTGCTCACCGCCATGGAAGAAGCGATCAAGGCCGCCGAACAGACTGCCCGTACCCATGACAGCGGCCACGCCGACCTGTTTGGCGGACTGTTCGTCGAAGAAGATGCGGATGTGTATGCCAACCACCGCAAGGCCAAGGAGCTGACCCTCAAGGAACGCCTCAAGGGTGAGAAAGACACCTTGGGCCTGTACCTCACGGGTCACCCGATTGACGAGTACGAAGGCGAGATTCGCCGGTTCGCCCGTCAGCGCATCATCGACCTGAAGCCGGCCCGGGATACCCAGACGGTTGCCGGCATGATCATCGCCCTGCGGGTGATGAAAAATAAGAAGGGCGACAAGATGGGTTTCATCACCCTCGACGACCGCTCGGGCCGGATCGAAGCGTCGCTGTTTGCCGACGCGTTCCACTCCGCCCAGTCGCTGCTGCAGACCGACGCCATGGTGGTGGTGGAAGGGGAGGTCAGCAACGACGACTTCTCCGGCGGCCTGCGCCTGCGCATCAAGCGCGTGATGAGCATGGAAGATGCGCGTACCAACCTGGCCGAAAGCCTGCGCCTGAAGGTCAAGACCGAGGCGCTCAAGGGCGATCAGCTACGCTGGTTGGGTGACCTGCTCAAGCGTCACCGTGGTGCGTGCCCGGTGACCATGGAGTACACCGGCAACGACGCCAAGGCCATGTTGCAGTTTGGCGAGACCTGGCGAATCGATCCCGCTGATGGCTTGATTCAAGCATTGCGTGACCAGTTCGGCCGTGACAACGTCTTTCTCCAATACCGCTGATGGCCAGGCGCTTGCTTTTCCCTGAAGAGTATTCGCCTGATCTCGGCCAAACATTTAATCTCGACCTAAACGCGCCTCTCCCTTAAGGTAGGGCGCGAATAGACAACCGGCTGGCCAGGCACCCCTTGGCCGTCGACCCAAGACGGACGCTTATGAACCCGAATTTTCTTGATTTCGAACAGCCGATCGCTGACCTGCAAGCCAAGATCGAAGAGCTGCGCCTGGTCGGCAATGACAATTCGCTGAATATCGGCGATGAGATCGCCCGCCTGCAAGACAAGAGCAGCACGCTCACCGAAGACATTTTCGGCAAGCTGACCAGCTGGCAGATCGCGCGCCTGGCTCGCCACCCGCGCCGTCCGTACACCCTGGACTACATTCAGCACATCTTCACCGAGTTCGACGAGCTGCATGGCGACCGCCATTTCTCCGACGACGCGGCTATCGTGGGCGGCATCGCTCGGCTGGACGACCAGCCAGTGATGGTGATCGGCCATCAGAAAGGCCGTGAAGTGCGCGAAAAAGTGCGTCGCAACTTCGGCATGCCGCGTCCGGAAGGCTACCGCAAGGCTTGCCGCCTGATGGAAATGGCCGAACGCTTCAAGATGCCGATCCTGACCTTCATCGACACCCCGGGTGCCTACCCAGGTATCGATGCCGAAGAGCGCAACCAGAGCGAAGCGATTGCCTGGAACCTGCGCGTCATGGCGCGCCTCAAGACCCCGATTATTGCCACCGTGATCGGTGAAGGCGGTTCCGGCGGTGCACTGGCCATTGGCGTCTGCGACCAACTGAACATGTTGCAGTATTCGACCTACGCGGTGATTTCGCCGGAAGGTTGCGCCTCCATTCTGTGGAAAACCGCCGAAAAGGCGCCGGACGCTGCTGAGGCCATGGGCATCACCGCTGATCGCCTCAAGGGCCTGGGGATCGTTGATAAAGTCATCGCCGAGCCACTGGGCGGCGCGCATCGTGATCCGGCTGCGGCTGCCGCGACTATCCGTGCCGAACTGGGCTCGCAACTGGCGATGCTCAAGAAGCTGGATAACGAAGCGCTGCTGGCCCGTCGTTACGAGCGCCTGATGAGCTACGGTCTCTAAGCCGACGCCGTCACTCAATGTGGGAGGGGGCTTGCCCCCGATAGCGGTGGACCCGTCACTAGATTCGGTGACTGACACTCAGCAATCGGGGGCAAGCCCCCTCCCACATTTGCTTTGTGTATGCTTGGCCAACGTATTCAAGGGTTGCGGCGTTACTATCTGATGAAGCCACTCCTATCCGCCAAGCTCCTGCAAACCCTGGCCCCCTGGCGCAACGCCCCGGCCTGGCATGTCGCATTTTCGGGTGGCCTCGATTCCACCGTCCTGTTGCATCTCTTGGCTTCTCTGACAAACATTCCACCGCTGCGTGCTGTGCATGTTCACCATGGCCTGCAAGCTGCCGCTGACGCCTGGTCAGGTCATTGCCAATCGGTCTGCGACAGCCTGGGCGTGCCCCTGCGGGTCATGCGCGTACAGGTACAGCCCGGCGCCAGCCTTGAACGCGCGGCCCGTGACGCTCGTTATCTGGCCTTTGCCGAGGTGACCGGGGCAGGGGAGGTGCTGTTCACCGGCCAGCATCGCGACGATCAGGCTGAAACCCTGTTGTTCCGCCTGTTGCGCGGCGCCGGGGTGCGTGGGCTTGCGGCAATGCCCGCGCATCGCGCTTTGGCGCAAGGTCATCTGGTGCGCCCGCTGCTGGACGTCACGCGTGTCGAGCTGGAGGCCTACGCCCAGGCACATCATTTACAGTGGATCGAAGACCCTTCGAACGCTGACCCACGTTTCTCCCGTAATTATCTGCGGCACCGCGTCTTCCCGGTGCTGGCGCAGCGCTGGCCTCAAGTGGTGTCAAGCCTGGCCCGCACGGCTGAACATCTGGAACAAGCCCAAGGCTTGCTCGATGAGCTGGCCGCCATGGACCTGCAGCGCGCCGATCATCCCTCGCTGTTTCCCTGGTTGCCTTTGCGCTCCCTGGCCCTTGCGCCCTTGCGCGAGCTTTCCGATGCACGCCAGCGCAATGCACTGCGCCATTGGCTGGCTCCGCTGACCCGCCTACCCGACAGCGACCACTGGGCCGGCTGGCATTCCATGCGCGATGCCAAGAATGATGCGCAGCCCCTATGGCGTCTGGCTGACGGCGAGTTGCACCGCAGCGGCGAGCGCATCTGGTGGCTGCCCTTTACATGGTCGGAATTTTCCGACGCATCGGTGAGCTGGCCCGATCCGCAAAAACCACTGGAGTTACCCGGCAATGGTCAGTTGAAATTCATTGGCGAGGCGCCTCAAGGTCCGCTGGAAATCCGCTACCGCCAGGGTGGCGAAGTCATCGAAGTGCCAGGTCGCGGCCGGCGCGACCTGAAACGCCTGCTCAATGAGTGCGGCATGCCCGGGTTTGTCCGTGGCAGATTGCCGCTGCTGTATCGGGGCGAGCGATTGCTGGCTGTCCCAACCCTCGCGGGGCTATGGGCCAGCACGTCGAACGACTGGCAATTGCATTGGTTGCCACAGACCTGCGATCAAGGTTTGAGCTGATAGAGCCTTTCCGGTAGACTACGCTCCCTTCTTGATACAACTTCTGTGGATTCGCCTGAATCGCAGCAGTTGCCGATTACCAAGCAGTCTTTGCTGGGCGATTCCAAAAAATGTGTAGCGATCAACGTACCGGTGTTCCATTGCTGGTCTGTCACAACGCGGCGGTTTTTTTGAAAGGTGCACTGTGATTAATGCAGGTGATCGGGGGCTTCGGCCTCTCTTCGCTTTCCCCGGCGGCTCGTACCGCTTTAACGCAGACTTCTAGGGTTTTTCATGACGCGCTACATATTCGTCACGGGCGGTGTTGTTTCTTCATTGGGGAAAGGCATTGCCTCCGCTTCATTGGCGGCCATCCTGGAGGCGCGGGGGCTTAAAGTCACCATGCTCAAGCTGGACCCGTACATCAACGTCGATCCGGGCACCATGAGCCCGTTCCAGCACGGTGAAGTGTTCGTCACCCATGACGGCGCCGAGACTGACCTGGACCTGGGCCACTACGAGCGGTTCATCCGCACGACCATGACCCAGAACAACAACTTCACCACCGGCCGTGTCTACGAGCACGTGCTGCGCAAGGAGCGCCGTGGTGATTACCTGGGTGCAACCATCCAGGTGATCCCGCACATCACCGACGAAATCAAGCGCCGCATCATCAAGGGTGCAGGCGATGCCGACGTGGCGATGGTCGAGATCGGTGGCACCGTGGGTGACATTGAATCCCAACCGTTCCTCGAAGCCATTCGCCAGTTGCGTTTCGAAGTCGGCGCCAAGCGCGCGATGCTGATGCACCTCACCCTGGTGCCGTACATCGCCACTGCCGGCGAAACCAAAACCAAGCCAACCCAGCACTCGGTCAAGGAACTGCGTTCCATTGGCCTGCAGCCGGACGTGCTGGTCTGCCGCTCCGATCATCCGATCGATATTTCCTCGCGTCGCAAAATCGCGCAGTTCACCAACGTTGAAGAACGTGCGGTGATCGCCCTGGAAGACGCCGACACCATCTACAAGATCCCGGGCATCCTGCATTCCCAGGGCCTGGATGATTTTGTGGTCGAGCGTTTCGGCCTGCAGTGCAACGGCGCGGACCTGTCCGAGTGGGAAGCCGTGGTCGACGCCAAGCTCAACCCTGAGCATGAAGTCACCAT
Source organism: Pseudomonas sp. R2-7-07 (assembly GCF_003852355.1). Classification (NCBI taxonomy): domain Bacteria; kingdom Pseudomonadati; phylum Pseudomonadota; class Gammaproteobacteria; order Pseudomonadales; family Pseudomonadaceae; genus Pseudomonas; species Pseudomonas sp. R2-7-07. The sequence continues at coordinate 1,532,188 of NZ_CP027759.1, forward strand.
CGCCATGGTCGGCAAGTACATGGAACTGCTCGACGCGTACAAATCCTTGATCGAAGCGATGAGTCACGCCGGCATCAGCAATCGTACCAAGGTCAACCTGCGCTACATCGATTCCGAAGACATCGAGAACCAGGGCACCGCGCTGCTCGAAGGCGTGGACGCGATCCTCGTTCCCGGCGGTTTCGGCCTGCGTGGCGTGGAAGGCAAGATCACCGCCGTGCAATACGCTCGCGAGAACAAGGTGCCCTACCTGGGTATCTGCCTGGGCATGCAAGTGGCCGTCATCGAGTTCGCTCGTAACGTGCTGGGCTGGAAAGACGCCAACTCCACCGAGTTCGATCACACCAGCGGCCACCCGGTCGTTGGCCTGATCACCGAGTGGGAAGACGCCACCGGTGCCGTCGAAACCCGTACCGAAGCCTCCGACCTGGGCGGCACCATGCGCCTGGGCGCACAGGACTGCCTGCTGGAAGCCGGTTCGCTGGTCCACGACTGCTACGGCAAGGACGTGATCGTCGAGCGTCACCGTCACCGCTACGAAGTGAACAACAACCTGCTGCCGCAGATCAAAGAAGCGGGCCTGAAGATTTCCGGCCGCTCCGGCGACGGCAAGCTGGTTGAAGTGGTCGAGGCACCGGATCATCCGTGGTTCGTGGCCTGCCAGTTCCACCCTGAGTTCACCTCGACGCCGCGCGACGGTCACCCGCTGTTCAGCGGTTTCGTCAAAGCGGCACTGACGCAACATCAGAAGAAGGCATAACCCTGATGGCCCAGAAGATCATTCGCGTAGGCGACATCGAGATTGCCAACGACAAGCCCATGGTGCTGTTCGGCGGCATGAACGTACTGGAAAGCCGCGACATGGCGATGCAGGTCTGTGAAGAGTACGTGCGGGTTACCCAGAAGTTGGGGATCCCCTATGTATTCAAGGCCAGCTTCGACAAGGCCAACCGTTCGTCCGTGACCTCCTATCGCGGCCCGGGCCTTGAGGAAGGCATGCGGATCTTCCAGGACATCAAGCAAGCCTTCGGCGTGCCGATCATCACCGACGTCCACGAGCCCGAGCAGGCTGCCGTGGTCGCCGAGGTGTGCGACATCATCCAGCTGCCGGCCTTCCTGTCGCGCCAGACCGACCTCGTGGTCGCCATGGCCAAGACCGGCGCTGTGATCAATATCAAGAAAGCCCAGTTCCTCGCGCCCCAGGAAATGAAACATATCCTGAGCAAATGCGTGGAAGCGGGTAACGACCAGTTGATCCTGTGCGAGCGTGGTTCGAGCTTCGGCTATAACAACCTCGTGGTGGACATGCTCGGTTTCGGCATCATGAAACAGTTCGAATACCCGGTGTTCTTCGACGTGACCCACGCGCTGCAAATGCCCGGTGGTCGCGCCGACTCCGCCGGCGGTCGCCGTGCCCAGGTGCTGGACCTGGCCAAGGCGGGCATCAGCCAGTCCCTGGCCGGCCTGTTCCTGGAAGCCCACCCGGACCCGGACAACGCCAAGTGCGACGGCCCCTGTGCCCTGCGCCTGGACAAGCTGGAGCCGTTCCTGGCCCAGCTCAAACAGTTGGACGAACTGGTCAAGAGTTTTCCGACGGTAGAGACCGCGTAAGCGTCGTTTCTCCGGTAGAATTTCCCACGCTTTATGCTCAGGCCCCAGGCCTGAGCCTTGTCGTCTGCAAGCCTGCCCTGTTGTTCCACCCTTGCGGTCGGTCAAAAGATTTCCTTCAGCTGCGTCGTTTTCGTCAACTTTGGAGTGTTTACAACAATGGCAAAAATCGTCGACATCAAAGGTCGTGAAGTTCTCGACTCCCGTGGCAACCCCACCGTCGAAGCCGACGTGCTTCTCGATAACGGCATCATCGGCAGCGCCTGCGCGCCGTCCGGTGCTTCCACAGGTTCGCGCGAAGCGCTGGAACTGCGTGATGGCGACAAGAGCCGTTATCTGGGCAAGGGTGTGCTCAAGGCGGTAGCCAACATCAACGGCCCGATCCGTGACCTGTTGCTGGGCAAGGACCCGCTGGACCAGAAAGCCCTGGACCACGCGATGATCAAGCTCGACGGCACCGAGAACAAAGGCAGCCTGGGCGCCAACGCCATCCTCGCCGTGTCCCTGGCCGCCGCCAAGGCCGCTGCCCAGGACCAGGACCTGCCGCTGTACGCGCACATCGCCAACTTGAACGGCACGCCGGGCGTGTACTCGATGCCGGTGCCGATGATGAACATCATCAACGGTGGCGAGCACGCCGATAACAACGTCGACATCCAGGAATTCATGGTGCAGCCGGTTGGCGCCAAGACCTTCTCCGAAGGCCTGCGCATGGGCACCGAGATTTTCCATCACCTCAAGGCTGTGCTGAAGGCCCGAGGCCTGAGCACTGCAGTGGGTGACGAAGGTGGTTTCGCGCCGAACCTGGCGTCCAACGAAGATGCACTCAAAGTGATCTCCGAAGCTGTGGCCAACGCCGGCTACACACTGGGCACCGACGTGACCCTGGCCCTGGACTGCGCTGCCAGCGAATTCTATGAAGATGGCAAGTACAACCTGTCCGGCGAAGGCCAGGTGTTCAATTCCGAAGGCTTTGCCGAATACCTGAAGGGCCTGACCCAGCGCTACCCGATCATTTCGATCGAAGACGGCCTGGATGAGTCCGACTGGGACGGCTGGAAGATTCTCACCGACAAGATCGGCGAAAAAATCCAGTTGGTGGGCGACGACCTGTTCGTGACCAACACCAAGATCCTGAAAGAAGGCATCGACAAGAAGATCGCCAACTCGATCCTGATCAAGTTCAACCAGATCGGCACCCTGACCGAAACCTTGGAAGCCATCCAGATGGCCAAGGCTGCGGGCTACACCGCCGTGATCTCGCACCGCTCCGGCGAAACCGAAGATTCGACCATTGCCGACCTGGCCGTGGGCACCTCGGCGGGCCAGATCAAGACCGGTTCCCTGTGCCGTTCCGACCGCGTGTCCAAGTACAACCAATTGCTGCGCATCGAAGAGCAATTGGCGGGTAAAGCCAAGTACAACGGTCGCAGCGAGTTTCGCGGCTGAGCAGTAAATGGTAAAAAGTCGGCCGATTGCGTCGGAAATCTCACGACAGTGGGCATTTCGGCGCTAATCTGCTGACTGACAAGCACAAGCCTGGTTTATCCAGGCTTCGTGCTATCAGTTGCTGCAAAAGGTTTGCATGACTGTCTTTTTTCACTGGATACCCGGATTTCGATGCGCAGTCCCAATTGGTTGTTCCTCGTCTTGCTCTTGTTGCTGGCTGGCCTGCAGTACCGCCTATGGGTCGGTAACGGCAGCTTTGCGCAGGTGGAAGAGCTGACCCAGCAAATTGCCGACCAGCACGCCGAAAACGAACGTCTGCTGGAGCGCAACCGCGTGCTTGATGCCGAAGTGCTTGAGCTGAAAAAAGGCACGGAGACCGTTGAAGAGCGGGCGCGTCATGAATTGGGCATGGTCAAGGAGGGCGAAACCCTCTACCAGTTGGCCCAATGAACACCGAGTTACCGGCCTTCTGGGCCGTGATTCCGGCCGCGGGTGTTGGTGCCCGTATGGCCGCCGACCGTCCCAAGCAGTATCTGCAACTGGGCGGGCGCACTATTCTTGAACACAGCCTTGGCAGTTTCCTTGATCACCCTGCGCTGCAAGGGCTGGTGGTCAGTCTTGCGGTTGATGATCCCTACTGGCCCAGCCTGGCATGTGCCGCCGACCCGCGTATTCATCGTGCGGATGGCGGATCGGAGCGCTCAGGTTCCGTGCTCAATGCGCTGCTTCAGCTCAATGCTCTGGGCGCCAGTGATGAAGATTGGGTGTTGGTGCACGACGCGGCGCGGCCCAATCTGAGCCGTGATGATCTCGACAAGCTATTGAGTGAACTGGCTGACGATCCCGTGGGTGGCCTGCTGGCCGTGCCGGCCCGTGACACCCTCAAGCGCGTCGACAAACACGGGCGTGTTGTCGAGACCGTTGATCGCAGCCTGATCTGGCAAGCCTTCACGCCCCAGATGTTCCGCCTGGGCGCCTTGCACCGCGCGTTGGCGGACAGCCTGGTGGCCGATGCGGTGATCACCGACGAAGCCTCGGCCATGGAATGGTCCGGCCAGGCACCACGCCTGATCGAAGGGCGCTCGGACAACATCAAGGTGACGCGGCCGGAAGACCTGGAGTGGCTGCGGTTGCGCTGGGCTAACCGCAGGTAGTCAGGCGCATCGCGTCGACTTCATCGCAGGAAAGCCAGCTCCCACATTTGATTGGGTTCACAGATCAAATGTGGGAGGGGGCTTGCCCCCGATGCGGCCTGGCCAGGCAACAAATAATCACCCGCTGTACTCGGGCCTTCCAGCCAACCCTTCCTTCAAAAAATCCACCAACTTCCTGACCTTCGGTGATAAATGCCGCTGCTGCGGATACAACGCCCACACCGCCGTATTCGGCGGCTGATGCGCCTCCAGCAGCGACACCAACGCGCCACTGTGCAAGTGCTCCAGCACGTAATAGTCCGGCAACTGGCACAGCCCCATGCCTTGCAGCGCGGCATCCAGCACCGCCTGCCCACTGTTGCAGCGCCAGTTGCCCTGCACCCGCTGGGAAAATTCGCGGCCGTCCTGGGCCAGTTGCCAGATGTCCGAACTGCCGATCAGGCAGTTGTGCCGACTCAATTCCGACAAACTGTGTGGCCGGCCATACCGGGCCAAGTAGGAAGGTGACGCACACAAATACATGCGTCGCGCCGCCAGGCGGCTGGCAACCATGCGTGAGTCTTGCAGGCGCCCGAGGCGAATTGCCAGGTCGAGCCCCTCGTGCACCAGGTCCAGCGGGCGGTTGCTCAGCTCGATATCGACACTCAACTGTGGATAGAGCGCCATGAACCCGGTTACCAGCGGCACGATAAAGCGTTCGCCATAGGCCACGGCGCAGGTCATGCGCAACATGCCCTTGGGTTCGCTGGTCAGGTCGCCCACCGCACGTAACGCTTCTTCGCGTCCGTCCTGCAAGCGCTGGCAATGGTGCAGGAAAGTCTGGCCTGCTTCGGTCAGCGTCACCTTGCGTGTACTGCGATACAACAGGCGGGTTTGCAGGCGTTCTTCCAGGCGTGCCACCTGACGGCTGATATGGGACGACGATACCCCCAGGCGCTCGGCCGCTGCCGTGAATTGGCTGCACTCGGCCACGGCGACAAATTCATCAATGCCTTCCCAGCGATTCTCCAGCATGACCATTGTCCCTATACAGCAATAATGTTTTGCTTTTACCTGGATTATTAATCAATGAGCCATGTTTTACACTGATCCAATCAACTTTTACTCCATGGAGAACCCCGGATGATCAAGTCCCGTGCCGCTGTAGCCTTCGAAGCCAAGAAACCCCTTGAGATTGTGGAAGTCGACGTCGCCATGCCCAAGGCGGGCGAAGTGCTGTTGCGCGTGGTCGCGTCCGGCGTGTGCCATACCGACGCCTACACGCTGTCGGGCGCAGACCCGGAAGGGATCTTCCCGTCGATCCTTGGTCATGAAGGCGGTGCCGTGGTCGAGGCCATTGGCGAAGGCGTGACCTCGGTGGCCGTCGGCGACCATGTGATCCCGCTGTACACCCCGGAATGCGGTCAATGCAAATTCTGCCTGTCCGGCAAGACCAACCTGTGCCAGGCCATCCGTTCCACCCAGGGCAAGGGCTTGATGCCTGACGGCACTACGCGTTTCTCCTACAAGGGCCAGCCGATTTTCCACTACATGGGTACCTCGACCTTCTCCGAGTACACCGTGCTGCCGGAAATCTCCGTCGCCAAGATTCCTAAAGAAGCGCCGCTGGAAAAGGTCTGCCTGCTGGGCTGTGGCGTAACCACTGGTATCGGCGCGGTGATCAACACCGCCAAGGTCAAGCCGGGTGACACCGTGGCCATCTTCGGTCTGGGCGGTATCGGTCTGTCGGCGGTGATTGGCGCGGTGAAAGCCAAGGCTGGCCGCATCATTGCCGTCGACATCAACCCGGCCAAGTTCGAAATCGCCAAGCAACTGGGCGCGACCGACTGCATCAACCCGAAAGACTATGACCGCCCGATCCAGGACGTGATTGTCGATTTGACCGATGGCGGCGTGGACTTTTCCTTCGAGTGCATCGGCAATGTCCAACTGATGCGTGCGGCCCTGGAGTGCTGCCATAAAGGCTGGGGCGAGTCGGTGATCATTGGCGTGGCCGGTGCCGGCCAGGAAATCGCCACCCGTCCGTTCCAACTGGTGACCGGTCGCGTCTGGCGCGGTTCGGCCTTCGGCGGCGTGCGCGGGCGCACGGAATTGCCAAGCTACGTGGAAATGGCCCAGACCGGCGAGATCCCGCTGGATACCTTCATCACCCACACCATGGGCCTGGAAGACATCAACAAAGCGTTTGACCTGATGCATGAAGGCAAAAGCATTCGTACCGTCATCCATTTCTGAGGTCGGCCATGAGTCTGGAAAACCTGTCCTGCCAGAAAAGCTTCGGCGGCTGGCATAAACGCTATAAGCATCATTCCGCTGTGCTTGATTGCGACATGACCTTCGCCGTCTACCTGCCGCCGCAGGCGGAGCAGGGCGGCAAGCTGCCGGTGCTGTATTGGCTGTCCGGGCTGACCTGCACCGACGAGAACTTCATGCAAAAGGCCGGTGCCCATCGCATGGCCGCCGAGCTGGGCTTGATCATCGTGGCGCCGGATACCAGCCCGCGTGGCCCCGGTGTGCCGGATGACCCGGATAACGCCTGGGACTTTGGCCTGGGCGCCGGGTTCTATCTGAACGCCACCCAGGAACCCTGGGCCAGGCATTATCGGATGCATGACTATGTGGTGCAGGAATTGCCGGAGTTGGTGGAGGCGCATTTCCCGGCGTCAGACAAGCGGGGCATCAGCGGCCACTCGATGGGCGGCCACGGTGCGTTGGTCTGCGCGCTGCGCAACCCTGGGCGTTACCAGAGCGTGTCGGCGTTTTCGCCGATCAACAATCCGATGGACTGCCCCTGGGGCCAGAAAGCCTTCTCCCGTTACCTGGGAGAAGAGCGCTCGAAGTGGCGCGAATGGGATGCCTGCGTGCTGATCAGCGAAGCGTCGGAACAGTTGCCGCTGCTGGTGGACCAGGGCGATCGCGACGATTTCCTCGCCGTGCAGCTCAAGCCCGAGGCCTTGCAGCAAGCGGCCAAGGCGGCCGGTCATCCGCTGGAACTGCGGCTGCAACCTGGCTACGACCACAGCTACTTCTTTATCGCCAGCTTCATCGATGACCATTTGCGCCATCATGGTCGTGCTTTGCTCGGTTAATGTGAGGCAAAAGTAGGTAGAATCACGCCCTGAATTAAATCGGGGCGTTTTTTTATGCGTATTGGCCACGGCTACGATGTGCACCGTTTCGCTGAAGGCGATTTCATCACCTTGGGCGGCGTGCGTATCGCGCACCACCATGGGCTGCTGGCTCATTCTGACGGCGACGTTGTCTTGCACGCCTTGAGCGATGCGTTGCTCGGCGCAGCGGCGTTGGGTGATATCGGCAAGCACTTTCCGGACACCGATCCAACCTTCAAGGGCGCCGACAGCCGTGTGTTGCTGCGCCATGTCGTCGGCTTGATCCACGCCAAAGGCTGGAAGGTCGGCAACGTCGATAACACCATCGTGGCCCAGGCGCCGAAAATGGCCCCGCATATCGAATCGATGCGCGCCCTGATCGCCGCAGACCTGCAAATAGAATTGGACCAAGTCAACGTGAAAGCCACCACCACCGAAAAGCTCGGGTTTACCGGTCGTGAAGAGGGCATCGCCGTGCACTCCGTCGCCTTGTTGCTGCGCGCATGAACGAACTTGAGTTGCTGGGCCCGCGTGCCTATGGCGAAGCGTTGGGCAGCGCGGTCCTGAAGGCCACTGCCGAAGATTTCCAGGTGGACGAAGTGCTCGACATCCCGCTGACCGGCGAAGGCGAGCACCTGTGGCTGTGGGTGGAGAAGCGCGGCCTGAATACCGAGGAAGCGGCGCGGCGTATCGCCAAGGCGGCTGGCGTGCCTTTGCGCACTGTCAGCTATGCCGGGCTCAAGGATCGCCAGGCATTGACCCGCCAGTGGTTCAGCGTGCAGTTGCCCGGCAAGGCCGACCCGGACATGCGTGCCGCCGAGAACGACACCCTCAGGATCCTGAAAACCGCGCGGCACAAGCGCAAGTTGCAGCGCGGTGCGCATGCGGCCAATGGCTTCACCTTGCGCCTGACCCAGTTGAACGGCGATACCGCCGCCATCGACGCGCGTCTGCAACAGATTGCCCAGCACGGTATTCCCAACTATTTCGGTGCCCAGCGTTTTGGCCATAATGGCGGTAATGTCGTCGATGCCCGTGACTGGGCGGCTCGCAAGGCCTTGCCGGAACAGCGCAATGTGCGTTCGCGGTTGCTGTCCACCGCCCGTAGCTTGCTGTTCAACAAAGTGTTGGCGGCGCGTGTCGCCGACGGCTCCTGGCAGCGCGCCCAAGTCGGCGACTTACTGGCCTTCACCGACAGCCGCAGCTTTTTCCCGGCCGGGGAGGCTGAATGCAGCGACCCGCGCCTGGCGATCCTCGACCTGCATCCCACCGGCCCGCAGTGGGGGGAGGGCGAGTCTCCGGCGAAAGGTCTTACCTATGAATTGGAACAATCTGTCGCCGCCGCAGAAGCTGACCTGCGTGATTGGCTGGTGAATGCGGGAATGAGCCAAGAACGTCGCATTCTGCGGCTGCCCATTGGCGGGTTGACGTGGCATTATCCCGGGCCTGACATTCTGCAATTGGAATTCGTCCTGCCGGCTGGATGCTTCGCCACTGTATTGGTGCGCGAACTCGTTGATCTAGTGCCGGTGGGGCCGACGGACAACCCATGCGTATTCTGATATCAAACGATGACGGTGCCACCGCACCCGGCCTCGCCGCGCTTCATGCTGCGCTGGCGGATTACGCCGAATGCGTGGTGGTGGCCCCCGACCAGGACAAGAGCGGCGCCAGCAGTTCGCTGACGCTCGACCGTCCGTTGCACCCCAAGGTGCTGGCCAATGGCTTTATCAGCGTGAACGGCACCCCCACCGACTGCGTGCACCTTGCGATCAACAGCTTGTTGGAGCACGCGCCGGACCTGGTGGTGTCGGGCATCAACCTGGGTGCGAACCTGGGCGATGATGTGCTGTATTCCGGCACCGTTGCGGCCGCCCTTGAAGGGCGCTTTCTCGGCGGTATCGGGTTCGCCTTTTCCTTCGCCTCACGGCAACTGGATAACCTGGCGACGGCGGCGTACTACGCGCGCAAGCTGGTGCAAGCGCACGCGTCCCTGGACCTGCCGCCGCGCACCGTGCTTAACGTCAATATCCCCAACCTGCCGCTTGACCATATTCGCGGTATCCAGCTGACGCGGCTGGGGCACCGTGCCCGTGCGGCGGCACCCTTGAAGGTGGTCGACCCGCGTGGCAAGGAAGGCTATTGGATCGCCGCGGCCGGCGATGCCGAGGATGGTGGCGAGGGCACGGACTTTCATGCGGTGATGCAAGGCTATGTATCGATTACCCCGTTGCAATTCGATCGCACCTTCAGTGATGCCTTCAGTGGACTTGATGGCTGGCTGGAGGGACTGCGCTGATGGCTCGTGAACAAGACGACTTGCTGCGCCGTGGCATCGGGATGACTTCCCAGCGCACGCGCGAGCGTTTGATCCAGCGTCTGTACGAAGAAGGCTTGTCCAATGCGCAGGTGCTGGAAGTGATCCGGCGCACGCCTCGGCACCTGTTTGTCGACGAAGCCCTGGCGCACCGCGCCTACGAAGACACGGCGTTGCCGATCGGCCACAACCAGACCATCTCCCAGCCCTATATGGTCGCCCGCATGAGCGAGCTGTTGCTGGCCGCCGGGCCGTTGGACAAGGTGCTGGAAATCGGCACCGGCTCCGGCTATCAGACCGCCGTGTTGTCTCAGTTGGTCGAACGGGTGTTCTCGGTCGAGCGCATCAAGGTGCTGCAGGACCGCGCCAAAGAGCGCCTGGTGGAGCTGAACCTGCGTAACGTAGTGTTTCGTTGGGGGGATGGCTGGGAAGGCTGGCCGGCATTGGCGCCCTATAACGGCATCATCGTCACTGCGGTGGCCACCGATGTGCCGCAAGCGCTGCTCGATCAACTGGCGCCCGGCGGCCGGCTGGTCATCCCGGTGGGCTCCGGCGAAGTGCAACAATTGATGCTCATTATTCGCGAGGACGATGGCTTTTCCCGGCATGTGCTCGGGGCTGTGCGCTTCGTGCCGCTGCTCAACGGCCCGCTGGCCTGATCATTTATTTCCAGGCAGTGAATTCCACAGGCGCGGATGTGTCTTACAGCGGGGTCTATAGATTCAACGGGGGAAGGCGCCGGAATTAAACATGATGAAGTTTCGTTTCAGTCGTGTGCCGGTAAAAAGCCAATGCCCAGTTATACTTGCGTCATCTTTCAAGCCTGATACAGGCGTTAACGTTCAGCCACCACAAAGGGAGCGGCGGGTGAGTCTCACAGGTCCTGCGCAGCGAATGAGTAAAACAAGCTTTCAGCGACTGGTGCTTGGCCTTGTCTTGAGTTCCTTACTGGCAGCCTGCTCGAGCACGCCATCCGGCGGTGCGCGGGTAGTTGACCGCACCAATGCGGCACCGCAGAAGCCGACGGTGACCACCGGCCAATACGTCGTGCGCAAGGGCGATACGCTGTTCTCGATTGCCTTCCGTTATGGTTGGGATTACAAGGCGCTCGCAGCTCGTAACAACATTCCCGTGCCTTATACGATTCATCCGGGGCAGACGATTCGCTTCGATGGCCGCGCCGGTTCGGCGCCCACGGCGGTTGTGACAAAGTCGGGATCTTCGGCTTCTTCTTCGAGCAAAACCACGGTTATCACCAGGCCTGCAGGGACCGCCGCACCTTCGGTGGCGAGCAAGCCGGCACCCGCGCCGTTGCCACCTGCAGGGCCCGCGCCGACCGGTTGGGGATGGCCTTCAAACGGCGTGTTAATTGGAAAATTCTCTTCAAACGGCAGTTTGAATAAAGGCATTGATATCGCCGGGGATTTGGGACAGCCTGTTTTGGCTGCGTCTGATGGGACAGTGGTGTACGCCGGGAGTGGTCTACGGGGCTACGGCGAACTGGTCATCATCAAACACAGCGATACCTACGTCAGTGCCTACGGTCATAACCGCAGGTTGTTGGTTCGGGAGGGGCAGCAGGTCAAGGTCGGACAGACAATTGCCGAAATGGGTTCAACGGGTACAGACCGGGTGAAACTGCACTTTGAGATTCGCCGCCAAGGGAAACCTGTAGACCCACTGCAATTCCTACCCCGTCGTTGATGTGTTGCCAGCCTGTTCCCTCACGTAGAAGGAACAGGCTCCAGCGTTGCCAAGGATAAAGGCGTCGCTTGAGCTTGAGGTCGAACTCACCAAAGGACTATAACAATGGCTCTCAGTAAAGAAGCGCCGGAGTTTGACATCGACGATGAGGTTCTCCTTATGGAGACCGGTATCGCTACGGAACCGATGTCAGATAATGAGGGGGCATCACCACCCTCAGTTCGCACCAAATCCAAAAACTCCTCCGCGTTAAAGCAACACAAGTACATTGATTACACGCGGGCGCTCGACGCGACCCAGTTGTACCTCAATGAAATCGGCTTTTCCCCTCTGCTCACCCCCGAAGAAGAAGTTCATTTTGCGCGTCTGTCGCAGAAGGGCGATCCGGCTGGGCGTAAACGCATGATTGAAAGCAACCTGCGCCTGGTGGTTAAAATCGCCCGCCGCTACGTCAATCGCGGATTGTCGCTGCTGGACTTGATCGAGGAAGGCAACCTGGGCTTGATCCGGGCGGTGGAGAAGTTCGACCCTGAGCGGGGCTTTCGCTTCTCGACTTATGCCACCTGGTGGATTCGCCAGACCATCGAACGGGCGATCATGAATCAGACCCGCACGATCCGGTTGCCGATCCATGTGGTCAAGGAGCTCAACGTGTACCTGCGGGCAGCGCGTGAGCTGACACAAAAACTCGATCATGAACCTTCGCCCGAAGAAATCGCCAACCTGCTGGAAAAACCGGTAGGGGAGGTCAAGCGCATGCTTGGCCTGAACGAGCGCGTGTCTTCGGTCGATGTCTCGCTGGGTCCGGATTCGGATAAAACCCTGCTGGACACCCTGACAGATGATCGCCCGACAGATCCGTGCGAGCTGTTGCAGGATGATGATCTGTCTCAAAGCATCGACCAGTGGTTGTCGGAACTCACCGATAAGCAGCGCGAGGTGGTGATTCGCCGCTTCGGCCTGCGCGGCCATGAGAGCAGTACCCTGGAGGACGTAGGCCTGGAGATCGGCCTGACCCGTGAGCGGGTTCGGCAGATTCAGGTAGAGGGGCTTAAGCGCTTGCGCGAGATCCTCGAGAAGAATGGCTTGTCGAGTGAGTCGCTGTTTCAATAAACAACGCTGCTTGAATGCCGGATGTGGGAGGGGGGATAAGCCCCCTCCCACATTTTTTATGCCGAACGTTTGCTGATCATTCCCACGCTCTGCGTGGGAATGCAGCACCAGGACGCTCTGCGTCCCATGGCGTGACGCAGAGCGTCACAAGAGTCATTTCCACGCAGAGCGTGGGAACGATCGGCATAAAAAAACCCCGCTTTTGAGGGCGGGGTTTTTTCGACTAAGTCAGTACAAGTTAGATAACTTGAACTTCTTCAGCTTGCATGCCTTTCTGACCGCGGGTAGCGATGAAAGAAACCTGTTGGCCTTCTTTCAGGCTTTTGAAGCCGTCGGATTGGATAGCTTTGAAGTGAACGAACAGGTCGTCACCGGATTGTGGAGTGATGAAGCCGAAGCCTTTTTCATCGTTGAACCACTTAACGGTACCAGTTTGGCGATTAGACATGGTGTAACTCCTTGAACAAAGTTAACTGCGACTCAGGAAAAGCCCTGGCCGAGACTGAGTGCAAAGAGCAGGAAAAATTCTTGGAGATGGTTGGATCGAAATTCAACATATCGTGTAGAGATTCTCAGTGACACAAGCAACACAGTGACGCCACCTTAACCCTTTTTCCGGAACGTGCCAATGGTATTTCCGAAGGTTTCTCTATTTTCGTGACTGGCGGTGGTATTTATTGTCCCCGAAAGTCGCGCCAGGAGCCCCGGCCCCGTTGGCTGCGGGTTATGGAAGCCGGTGCATTCGTCATTAAAAGCCCTGCGCCCTTTGAACCCCACCGTCGGCCCCGGTAAGATGCCCCACAGAATTTTTTCACCTCGCATTCAGGACATCGCCATGAGCATCAAATCGGACAAGTGGATTCGCCGCATGGCGCAGGAACACGGCATGATCGAACCGTTCGTCGAGCGCCAGATCCGTGGTGAAGGCGACGCGCGCGTGATTTCGTACGGAGTCTCCAGCTATGGCTACGATGTGCGTTGCGCCGATGAATTCAAGGTGTTCACCAATATCAACTCGGCGATCGTCGATCCGAAGAACTTCGACGAAAAAAGCTTCGTCGACGTCAAGAGCGATGTCTGCATCATCCCGCCAAACTCCTTCGCCCTGGCCCGCACCGTGGAGTTCTTCCGTATCCCGCGTGACGTATTGACCATCTGCCTGGGTAAAAGCACCTACGCCCGTTGCGGCATCATCGTCAACGTGACCCCGCTGGAACCCGAGTGGGAAGGCCATGTGACCCTGGAGTTCTCCAACACCACCACCTTGCCGGCGAAAATCTACGCCAACGAAGGCGTGGCGCAAATGCTGTTCCTGCAGTCCGACGAGGCGTGCGAAGTGTCCTATAAGGACCGTGCCGGCAAGTATCAGGGCCAGCGTGGCGTCACGCTCCCACGCGCTTGATCGAAAGCTCCTACGAGTAAAGGGAATTAGTCCGCGGAAATTGACTCTATCTAGGTGTACTGCTTCGGCGCGTGTAAAACGCGTCGAGCCACGCTTGAGGAGTGCCCTATGAAGATCAACCCGCGAATCAGCGCAGAACTTGCCCGGCTTGAACCCAACCAGATTGGTGTTCTGGCCTGGTCCTTGATGGCCGACCCTGCTTATGCGGGCGGCATTCCCGGCCAACCTGAACCGGACTATCCGCAGCCTACCGAACCGGGTGAGCCAACCCTGCCGGATGAGCCGCCTCCCGCACCTGTTGCCTGACCCAGCACGCACGCTTGTGCGTCACTGAACCGGCCAGACTTCATGATCGCCGATCACAAAGATTCGGCGCTCATCGTCCAGCGCCACTGCGTAACCGCCGGTAAAGGCGCCAAACGCCGGCAGCAGGCTGACGCGCGTGCCAATCTGGAAGCACGGCAGGCGCAGGCTCTGCCGGCCCTTGCCGCGCAAGCGGTACACCGGATGGACATGCCCCGCCAGCACATGATGGCTGGGGTGGGAGTCCGGTTCGTGCTGTAGCGCGAATGGCCCTATTAATAGCGGCTCCGTCACCACCTCAATGTGCAGGTCGGCAGGCGGGTCGCCAGCGCGTTGATCGTGGTTGCCGCGAATCAGCGTAATCGGTAACTCAGTGTGGCGCGCTCGCCAGGCCCTGAGCGCGCCCAGGGTGCCGCTGGCGTGGGAGCCTGGGCCGTGGAGGAAATCTCCGAGGAAGATCACCCGAGCGCAGGCATAGGCCGCCAGCAACCGATCCAGGCGCTGCAGGTTTTCGCTCGTAGTGCCCTGGGGCACGGGTTGCCCGAGGCTGCGGTATGCCGAGGCCTTGCCGAAGTGAGCATCGGCGATCAGCAGGTATTGGCGCGCCGGCCAATACACGGCCTTGTCCGCCAGCAGCCACAATTGCTCACCCTCAAGCGTTACCGAACACACCATCAAGCTTTGCCTCTGTCCGCGGCTTTTTCCAGGTCCTTGACCATCCGCGCAATGCGCTCCGAGAGTTTTTCCGAACTCAGGCTTTCGCGCATCCGCTCCACCAGCAGCGGAAAGGCCAGGGGGGTTGGCCGCTGGATCATATGCAGGTCCAGTTGCAGCGCCGACAGGCGAAGCAGTGTCTCTTCCAGGCGCTGAATGTCTAGTTCGTTGCGCAGGACTTCTTCCCCAGCCTGGGTCAACAGCAGGTTGTGCGGATCATATTGTTTGAACACTTCGAAGAACAGGCCACTGGAGGCCTGCACTTGGCGGGTGCTTTTCGGCGCGCCGGGGTAACCGGCGAACACCAGCCCGGCGATGCGTGCGATTTCGCGAAAGCGCCGCAACGCCAATTCACCGGCGTTGAGACTGGCTGCCACGTCCGTGAGCAAATCCTCTGGGCTGAGCAACGCCTCGTTCAACAACTCGGGCCAGTGCACCTCGGTGGCGCTCAGCAGCTCCAACCCATAATCATTGACCGCAATGGAAAAGGTCACGGGTTGCTGCCGGCTGACGCGCCACGCCAGCAGACTCGCCAGCCCCAGATGCACCTGACGCCCGGCGAAGGGGTAAAGAAACAGGTGCCAGCCTTCGCGCGACTTGAGAAACTCCGCCAGCAAGTGGTCACGGGTCGGCAGGCCGGACCAACGCAGTTGCGTCAGCAGCAATGGCTGCACCGCCTGCATCTCCGGGCCGTCGAAGCGCCCCTGTGCCGCCGCGTCGAAGCGCTCGATCACCGCCTGCGCCAGCTCATTGGAAAGCGGCATGCGCCCGCCATTCCAGCGCGGCACGGCGGCTTTTTTCGCGGTGCTGCGGCGCACGTAGGCGGTCATGTTTTCTACGCGCACCAACTCCAGCAGGCGTCCGGCGAACAGAAAACCGTCGCCCGGCTTGAGTCGCGCAATAAAACCTTCCTCGACACTGCCGAGGTTTTTGCCGCCACCGCCCTTGCTCCAGTACTTCAGGTGCATACTCGCATCGCTGACAATGGTGCCCACGCTCATGCGATGGCGGCGCGCCAGTCGCGCATCGGGAACGCGCCAGATGCCCTGTTCGTCGGGCTCTACGCGGCGGTAATCCGGATAAGCGGTAAGCGACAGTCCGCCATGGCGCACAAAGGCCAGGGCCCAGGTCCAATCGGCGTCGGTAAGATCGCGATAGGCCCAGGCCCCGCGGACCTCCGCCAGCAGCGCATCGGGAACAAACCCGCCGCCCAGGGCCATGCTGACCAGATGTTGCACCAGCACATCCAAGGGTTTGTGGGGCGATTCGCGGGCCTCGATGCGCCGCTGGGCAATCGCATCCTTTGCGGCGGCGGCTTCCACCAGCTCCAGGCTGTGGGTCGGCACCAGGGTCACCCGTGATGGCCGCCCCGGTGCATGCCCCGAGCGGCCGGCGCGTTGCATCAGGCGCGCCACACCTTTGGCCGAGCCTATCTGCAACACCCGCTCCACCGGCAGGAAATCTACGCCCAGGTCCAGGCTGGAGGTGCACACCACCGCCTTGAGTTGCCCGTCTTTGAGCGCACGTTCCACCCAGTCCCGGGTCTCGCGCGACAGCGAGCCGTGATGCAGCGCAATCAGGCCGGCCCACTCCGGCCTGGCCTCCAGCAGCGCCTGGTACCAGATTTCCGACTGCGCCCGGGTATTGGTGAACACCAGGCAACTGCTGCTGGCGTCTACTTCGGCCACCACTTGCGGCAGCATTTTCAAACCGATATGGCCGGCCCAGGGAAAGCGTTCGGCAATGGGCGGCAGCAGTGTGTCAACCAGCAACTGTTTGGGCGATTGCCCCTGCACATTGACGCCGCCACTCTGTGGGACCAATACATCCAGCGCGTGGGCCTGATTACCCAAGGTCGCGGAAATGCCCCAGACCAGCAAGTCGGGGTGCCAGCGTCGCAGCCGTGCCAACGCCAGTTGCAGTTGCACACCGCGCTTATTGCCGATCAGTTCATGCCATTCGTCCACCACCACCATGCGCAGATGCGCCAGGCTGACCTCACTGTCGGCGCGCGTAAGCATCAGTGTCAGGCTTTCCGGGGTGGTGATCAGTGCAGTGGGCTGGCGGCGGGTCTGGCGGGCGCGTTCGCCGCTGCTGGTGTCGCCCGTGCGCAGGCCAACGCTCCAGGGGATCTGCAAGGCCGCCAGCGGCGCCTCAAGCGCGCGTGCGGTGTCGGCGGCCAAGGCGCGCATCGGTGTGATCCACAATACGGTCAGTGGTTCGGCCGGCGCCTTGCGCTTGCCGGTAGCGGGCGGGCGCGTGATGGCGAAACGATTGAGGGCAGCGAACCACAGCGCGTAGGTTTTACCCGCGCCGGTACTGGCATGCAGCAAGCCGGATTGACCGTCCTTGACGGCCTTCCACACTTCTTTCTGGAATGCGAACGCACGCCAGCCACGGGTGGCAAACCATTGTTTTGCAAAGTCGACGGGTTTTGCCATGCGGCAGCTGACGCTCTGGAGGCTCTATTGCACAGACCCTCCAGGCGTCACAAAGGTTTACTTCAAGTTGCCGCTCAAAAACTGCTGCAGGCGCTCGCTCTTCGGATTGCCCAGCACATCCGCCGGCGCACCTTGCTCTTCCACCCGGCCTTGATGCAGGAACAGCACCTGGCTGGAAACCTTGCGCGCAAAGCTCATTTCGTGGGTCACCATGATCATGGTGCGGCCTTCTTCGGCCAGGCCCTGGATCACCTTCAACACTTCACCGACCAACTCCGGGTCCAGTGCCGAGGTGGGTTCGTCGAACAGCATCACCTCGGGCTCCATCGCCAACGCGCGGGCAATCGCTACCCGTTGCTGCTGGCCGCCGGACAGGAACGCCGGGTATTGATCGGCCACCCGCGCGGGCAGGCCGACTTTGTCCAGGTAGCGCCGGGCGCGGTCTTCGGCGTCTTTCTTGCTGCACCCCAGCACCCGGCGCGGGGCCATGGTGATGTTTTCCAGCACGCTCATGTGGCTCCACAGGTTGAAGTGCTGAAAGACCATCGCCAGTCGCGTGCGCAAGCGCTGCAACTCGGCATCGTCGGCCACGCGCATGCCGTGGCGGTCGCTGACCATGCGGATGGTTTGTCCGTCCAGGGTCATGGCGCCGTCGTTGGGCGTTTCCAGGAAGTTGATGCAGCGCAGGAAGGTGCTCTTGCCCGAGCCGCTGGCGCCGATCAGGCTGATCACGTCACCGGTCCTGGCCTTGAGCGAGACACCTTTGAGCACCTCATTGTCGCCATAGCTTTTATGCAGGCCTTCAACGGTCAATTTGTACATGGGGCGTGCATCCTCAAGGCGAAAGTAAGTAGCCGCTACGGTAGGCCTCAGCGCCGGCGACATGGCTGATCACCATCCCGGCAGTGGCCATGCGGCGTAGCGAACGGGCGTAAAGCAGGCCGGCATGCTGGCAATGCACAGGCGTTACGCGGTCAGTGATGGGGTCGATGATTTCGGCGACCCGTTGCCCTGCTTCCAGGTATTCCCCCGGCAAGGCGCTGAACACCAGCAAGCCGCCCACGGGTGTGGTCACCGGCTCCACACCCGCCAGTGGCGTGGCCGGGTAGGGCAGCGCGGGCAGTGGTGCCGCGTCGCCTTCAATCGCACCGAAGTGGATCAGGTAATCGATGATCGCCTGGCAGTCCAAGGCCGCGAGGCCGTGGTTGACGTCGCCTTGGCCGCGCAACTCGACGGTCACGGAAAAGCTGCCCAGGGGGATCGGGAAGCGCGCGCCGAAGCGTTGTCGCAACTGCCACCACACCAGGGTGAAACATTCATCAAAGGACTGCCCGCCGGAGTCGGTGGCCAGCAGGTTGGCCTCCGAACCCAGGTACCGCGCCAACGGCTCCACCTGTGGCCAGGCCTCAGGCGTGGTGTAGAGGTGCGCCACGGCTTCGAAATCGCAATGCAGGTCCAGCACCATGTCGGCATCGCACGCCAGGCGTTGCAGCACCAGGCGCTGGGATTGCAATTGCGTCGACGCGGTTTGCCTGGCGAGGGCGTCGGATAACGCGGTGCGGATCAACCGGGCATTTTGCTGGGGGTCATCACTCAGCGAGTCTTCAACCTGATCACCGACCGCGTCGCTGAGGTCGACGAACAGGCGATTGAAATTCTGCCCGCTTTCCAGCTCGTAACGGCCCAGGGGGATGTCCATCAGTACCTGTTCCAGCCCCACCGGATTGGCGACCGGCACCAGGACGATTTCGCTGCGCAAGCGCCCGGCGGTGGCCAATTGGGCCAGGCGCGCCTTCAGGTGCCAGGCCACCAGCATGCCCGGCAGTTCGTCGGCATGCAGTGACGCTTGGATGTAAATCTTGCGGTCGGCCTGTTCCGGGCCGAAATGGAAACTGTGAATCTGCCGCGCCGTGCCAGGCACCGGCGCAATCAGGTCATGTTGCTGATGACGCATGAAAGCTCCTTAATGGCTCGGCCCGAGGAAGGCCAGCCAGCGGCGTTCGGCCAATCGGAACAGGCCGACCAGGGCGAAGGTCACGGCCAGGTAGATCAGGGCGGCGATGCCGAACGATTGAAAGGTCATGAAGGTGGCCGAGTTGGCGTCCCTGGCGACTTTGAGGATGTCCGGGATGGTGGCGGTGAACGCCACGGTGGTCGAATGCAGCATCAGGATCACCTCGTTGCTGTAGTAAGGCAACGAACGGCGCAGCGCCGACGGCATGATCACATAGGCATACAATTTCCAACCGCTCAGCCCGTAGGCCTTGGCCGCTTCGACTTCGCCGTGGGCCATGCTGCGGATCGCCCCGGCGAAAATTTCCGTGGTGTAGGCGCAGGTGTTGAGGGCGAAGGCCAGGATCGTGCAGTTCATCGCATCGCGAAAGAACGCATCGAGCACCGGTTGCGCGCGCACGGCGGCGATGCTGTAGATGCCGGTGTAGCAAATCAGCAACTGGATATACAGCGGCGTGCCGCGAAACAGGTAGGTGTAGAACTGCACCGGCCAGCGCACCAGGCGCCTGCGCGAGACACGGGCGATAGACAGTGGAATCGACACCACAAACCCGATCACCAGTGCCGCGCTGAGCAGCCACATAGTCATGGCCAGGCCGGTGATGTGCTGGCCGTCGCTATAAAGGAAGGGGCGCCAGTATTCCTGCAAAAGCTCGATCATCGCACGGCCTCCCGTGAGCCTGCGGCGTAGCGACGTTCAAGACGACGCAGGACGAAGTTGGACGCGCTGGTGATCAACAGGTAGATCAGCGCGGCGAGTACCAGGAAGTAGAACAGTTGGTAGGTGCTTTTGCCGGCATCCTGGGCGGCTTTCACCAGGTCGGCCAGGCCGATGATCGACACCAGGGCGGTGGCCTTGAGCATCACCATCCAGTTATTGCCGATGCCCGGCAGGGCAAAGCGCATCATCTGCGGGAAGGTCACGTAGCGAAACCGTTGCCCGCGCTTGAGCCCGTAGGCGGTGGCGGCTTCCAGCTGGCCGCGGGGCACGGCGAGAATCGCGCCCCGAAAAGTCTCGGTGAAATAGGCACCGTAGATAAAGCCCAGGGTGATGACCCCGGCGCTGAATGGGTCGATCTCGATGTACTCCCATTCCATAACGTCGGTCAGGCCGGTCAGCCAGGTTTGCAGGCTGTAGAAAATCAGCAGCATCAACACCAGGTCGGGTACGCCGCGAATCAAGGTGGTGTAGAGCTGGGCGGGGATACGCAGGAACGGCAGGCTGGAGAGTTTCGCGCTGGCGCCGAGCAGGCCCAGCAACACGCTGACGGCCAGGGACAGCACCGACAATTTAAGGGTCATCCAGGTGCCTTGCAGCAACAGCGGGCCGAAACCCTTCAAGCTGAACGCGCTCAGCCCGAGGGTTTGCAACAGATCTTCGAACATAAATCAGGACCTATGGCGATAAAAAAGCGCCCCTTCAAAAAAGGGGCGCCCCAGGCATTATTTGCCGCTGTACAGGTTCAAATCGCCAAAGTGTTTCTTCTGAATAGTGGCGTAGGTGCCATCATCGTGTAACGCTTTGATACCTTTATCCAAAAGAGCCTTGAGCTCAGTGTTACCTTTTTTGATACCGATCGCGGTTTTCGACGGCAGCAGCGGGTCATCGATTGCTGCGCTGACTTCGTATCCAGCACCGGCTGGGGACTTCAGAAAACCCAGTTCAGCCTGCAGCATATCCTGCACGGAGGCATCGAGACGGCCGGACGTCAGGTCCGCATACACCTGATCCTGGTTGGCGTAGGCCTTGGTGGTTACGCCGGCCTTGTCCAGCACAGCCTTGGCGTAGGCTTCCTGGATAGTGCCCTGCTCGTAGCCCACGGTTTTGCCCTTGAGCGACTCCGGCGTCGAGTACCCGGCGCCTTTCTTGAACACCAGCGAGGTTGGCCCCGAGAACAGCTCGTTGGAGAAGTCGATCGCCTTCTCGCGCACCGGGGTCACGGTCATGGACGAAATCACACCGTCGAACTTGTTGGCTTTCAGGCCCGGAATCATGCCGTCGAAATCGCTTTCAACCCATTTGCACTTGACCTTCAGCTCTGCACAGATGGCATTGCCCAGGTCGATGTCGAAGCCCACCAGGCTGCCGTCGGCGGCTTTGGATTCGAATGGCGCGTAGGAGGGATCGACACCGAAACGCAATTCCTTGTATTCCTTGGCGGTTGCAACACCTGCAGCCATGCACAGAGCCAGTGCAGAAAGGGTCAGCAATGCTTTTTTCATTATGTATTCCCTGGAAACCAAGATAAGCGCTTGTGGCGCATTTAGGACTGTTACTGAACGGTGTCAGACGGATCCCAAGTAGCAATTTCTGCACCATAGTTCCGAATGATCGTTTTAAAAGGTGGGATGAGGGATTTCTGAGCGTAGGAAATGCCCATTAGTGGGCACTGATAGAGTAGTGCACCATTTAGGATCGAACGGAAATTCAAATGTGGGAGGGGGCTTGCTCCCGATGGCAGTGGATCAGACACAAATGCTGTGACTGACACGCCGCCATCGGAAGCAAGCCCCCTCCCACATTTGAACTATGTCAGGCCAGTAAGTCCTGCAGCGTGGCGAGATTGTCGGCTTCCTCCACCGGTTTGTCCTGGCGCCAACGCAACATCCGTGGGAACCGCACCGCAATCCCGCTTTTATGCCGCTTGGACAGGGCGATGCCTTCGAAACCCAACTCAAACACCATGCTCGGCGTAACGCTGCTGACCGGGCCGAATTTTTCCACCGTGGTTTTGCGCACGATCGCGTCGACCTTGCGCATTTCTTCGTCAGTCAGCCCGGAATACGCCTTGGCGAACGGCACCAGGGTGCGCTCGCTGCCCGGCGGGCCGTCCCACACCGCGAAGGTGTAATCGCTGTACAGGCTGGCGCGCCGACCATGGCCGCGCTGAGCGTAGATCAACACCGCGTCGACGCTGAACGGGTCGACCTTCCACTTCCACCACAGGCCCATATCCTTGGTGCGGCCCACGCCGTAGAGGCCTTTGCGGTCCTTGAGCATCATGCCTTCCACACCCAGGCTGCGGGAGGCTTCGCGCTGCTCGGCCAACGCTTGCCAGGTTGGCCCCTCGAGCAGCGGCGAGGGCAATAACACCGGTTGGTTACACGCTGCGATCACGCTTTCGAGTTGTGCACGCCGTTCAGCCAGGGTGTGGTTGCGCCAGTCGTCGCCCTGATGCTCCAGCAGGTCGTAGGCCAGCACCGCCACCGGAGCATCTTCCAGCACCTTTTTACTCAGGGTTTTGCGCCCGATTCGCTGTTGCAATAGGGCGAAGGGTTGTACCGCGTCCTTCCAGACCACGATCTCACCGTCGATCACCGTGCCATCCGGCAAGCCACTGACCAGGCTGTGCAGCTCGGGGAAGCGCTCGGTCACCAGTTCTTCACCGCGCGACCACACCCACAGGCGCCCCTCACGCTTGACCAGTTGCGCGCGAATGCCATCAAACTTCCATTCCACCTGCCAGTCGGCGGGGGAGCCGAGCAGGGCATCGAACTGCTCCACTGGTTGCGCCAAGCCATGGGCGAGAAAAAACGGATAGGGCTGACCGCCACGTTGCGCATGTTCGTCGGATGATTCGGCGGCGATCAACTTGAGGTAGCCCGCAGCCGTAGGGCGATTGGACAGGTCGGTGTAGCCCACCAGCCGTTGCGCCACGCGCTTGCTGTCGAGCCCGGCCATGGCGGCAAGCGCGCGGGTCACCAGCAGCTTGGACACGCCCACGCGAAAGCTGCCGGTGATCAACTTGATGCACACCATCAGGCTCGGTTGATCCAGCTGCGCCCACAGCGCAGGCAGGCGTTCGGCCAGTTCAGCAGGCGCAAGGCCGCGCAGCGGCAGCAGTTTTTCTTCCAGCCACACCGCCAGGCCGTCTTCGGAGGTGTAGGTCGATTCGGGTAGCAGCAGGGAAATCGTCTCGGCCAGGTCGCCGACGGACTGGTAACTCTCTTCGAACAACCACGGCTCGATGCTCGCCGCTTGGGTCGCCATATCCCTCAGCAGACGGGTCGGTACCAGTTGCCGCGGCCGCCCGCCGGAGAGGAAGTACACCGCCCATGCCGCATCCTGCGGCGGTGCCTGCTGAAAATAGTCTTGCAGCGCCGCGAGCTTGGCGTTGCTGGAGGTCGTCGCGTCGAGGTTGGCGTACAGCTCGGCGAAGGCTTTCATGGGCTGGCCTCCTCTTCGTCATCGCCATATTCGGTGCTGAAACCCTGGGCATCCAGGCCTTTTTCGCGCAGATGGCGCACCAGTACGCCGACCGAACCGTGGGTGACCATCACCCGTTCGGCGCCGGTCTGTTCGATGGCCCACAACAGTCCGGGCCAATCGGCGTGGTCCGACAGCACAAAGCCACGGTCCACCCCGCGCCGCCGCCGGGTGCCGCGCAGGCGCATCCAGCCGCTGGCGAACGCGTCGCTGTAATCGCCAAAGCGGCGTATCCAGGTGCTGCCGCTGGTGGAGGGCGGGGCGATGATCAAGGCCTGGCGCAGCAGCGGGTCGTTTTTTTTGAAGTCGCCGGCATATAGCGTTTCCGGAATGTACACCCCGGCTTCGCGGTACACCCGGTTCAGCGGCTCGACGGCGCCATGGCTGAGGATCGGGCCGATGCTGGCATCGATCCCATGCAGAATGCGCTGGGCCTTGCCGAAGGAGTAGCAGAACAGCACGCTGGCTTTGCCGGCAGCGATATTGGCCTGCCACCAGTCGTTAATGCCGGCAAAAATCTGCGCCTGCGGCTGCCAGCGGTAGATCGGCAGGCCAAAGGTAGATTCGGTAATGAAGGTGTGGCAGCGCACCGGTTCGAACGGCGCGCACGTGCCATCGGGTTCGACCTTGTAGTCGCCGGACGCGACCCAGACTTCGCCCTGGTATTCCAGGCGCACCTGGGCCGAGCCCAACACATGCCCGGCCGGATGAAAACTCAAGGTCACACCGTGGTGCACCAACTGTTCGCCGTAGGCCAGGGTTTGCAGGTTGATGTCCTGGCCCAGGCGCGAACGCAGGATGCCTTCGCCGGGGGCGGCGGCCAGGTAATGTTGATTGCCGGTGCGGGCGTGGTCGCCGTGGGCATGGGTGATGACGGAGCGTTCCACCGGGCGCCAGGGGTCGATGTAGAAATCCCCGGCGGGACAATAGAGGCCTTCGGGTCGGGCAATGACAAGGTCCATGGGGTGACCGAGGAGGTGGGCTTATCATTTAGGAGGATATGACGGTGGGAGAAGTTCTATCTGAATGCATGGGGCCCAAATGTGGGGGCTTGCTCCCGATAGCGGTGTGACAGGCGACACATTCATTGACTGAACTACTGCTATCAAGGATCGTTCCCACGCTCCCGCGTGGGAATGCAACCCGTGACGCTCTGCGTCACCTGTGCACGGTAGCTGAAACTCGGCTCGGTTCGCGCGACGCGGAGCGTCGCAAAAGGCATTCCCACGCAGAGCGTGGGAACGATCAGAGCGCCGGGTTACTTGCCGGGTGTCAGGGTCAACCTGGTCTTGCCATACACCTTGTCAAAATTCTGCGGCTGCATCGGGAAACTCAGGTATTGCGCCTTGAGCGACGGGTCGATGCCGTTGGCATAGTTCGGGCTGGCCGGGTTGCCGGACTGGCCGGTGCCGCCCTGGCCCATCATCGGTTCCGGCTGCCCGAAGTCGACAATCATGCGCAACGCCGACGTCTGGGCCGCATTGAAGTCCTGCCCCCAGCGGTACGGTGCCGGGTTCAGGGTGTTGTGGTCGCCACCACTGGCCAACGGGCCACGGATCACCTGGCCGCTGGTGGTTTTCCAGGTGGTGGTGTGCAGCTTGCCCCATTGCCAGGCCTTGTGATCAGCGCCCAGCAGGCTGTCGCCGGTGCTGATCGTGGCGGCCAGGGTGCGTGCGAGGATCGCCGGCTTGTCTTCTTTGTGCGGCGTGCGCGTGTCATCCCACAGCGGGCTGTCTTCACGGCCCAGCAAATGGTCTGCGGTGGCTGAGTAGGACAGGCAGGCATTGCTGACAAAGGCTTTCCAGCTGGCGCTCTGTTCCGGACCGAGTTTGTCGAGGAAGATCTGTCTGGCGCTCTCTTGCAGGAACAGCTCGTAGAGCGCCGCGTCGGCGGACGTTGGCGCAAGGCGACCATCGAAGGCCATCAGGCGGCCCAGTGCTTCGCGCGCCTTGGCCTGTCCGGCCGCAGGCAGCGTATCGATTGCCTGTTTCAGCGGCTGAGCCATGCCCGGTGCCTGGAACATGCCTTTGAGTTTGGCGGCAAAGAGGGTGGTCTGGTCGTATTGCATGGCGATCAGACTGCGGCTGTCATGCTTGCCAGCATTGGCCAGTTGCGCCAGGCGCTCGCTGCGCTCCGGCGCATCCCAGGAATTGGACAGCTGCATGCCATAGCCACGCGGGGCGGTGCGCTGGTTGGCGGTGCCGATCCAGCCTTGCGCCGGGTCCTGGTCATAGGGATGCAGCATGGCGTCGGCGTAACCGTCCCAGTCAAAGCGCGTATCCCAGCCCGGCGAGGGCAGCAGGCCTTCGCCTTCGCGACGGTTGGGGAAGCGGCCGGTGACTTGCCAGCCGATGTTGCTGGCGTCGGCGAAGATCATGTTCAACGCAATGGCGCGAATTTCGCGGGTGGCGTCCGAGGCCTTGCCGGCGTTTTGCGCGCGGGACAGGTCGAAGAACGCATCCAGGCTCTTGTCGTCCTTCAAATCGGCGGTTTGCAGGGCCAGGCCATAACCGCTGGTGAGGGCCTGGCTGCTGTTGAGCAAGGCGCCGTGGCGGGTTTCGTACACCACGTCGTGAATCGAGCGTTGGCCTTTGATGAAGAAGGTCTCGTTACGCACACCGGCCGGTAGCCATTTTCCGTTGTTCTCGTAGTACAACGCGCTGCCCTGGCGTTTGACCTTCTCCAGGAACAGGTCTTGGGTATCGCCCTTGACCGCGCTCATGCTCCACGCGACCTTGCCATTGAAGCCCGACAGCAGGGTCGGCAGGCCGGCAATCGACGCGCCGGCCGCCTGATATTTCGGGGCACGGATCTGCACATAGCTCCAAGGTGACGGCGCTTGCGGCTGGGCGGCGAGATCGTTGGCCAGCAGGCTTTTGCCGCTGCGGCTGCGTTGCGGCCCGATGGCCCAGTTGCTGGACGTGGTCATGCCCAGGGCATTGAGGCTGTTGAGTTGCTGGCTGACCGTGTCCAGCCCGGCGAGGCCGGTGATCTGGCTCAGGTTCACGCCCTTGAGCTTATCGGCTTCGGCCAGCGGGATCGCCTCGTCCGGCGCGCTTGGGATAAGCCAGGCGAGCTTGTCGACACCGACTTTCTGCGCCAGCACCAACGACGAAATTTCTTCCTGCAGGTTGCTCGACTCGCTGAAATTCAGCAGGCAGAACAGCAGCGCCGAATCTTCCGGTTTCCAGTACTCGGGCTTGTAGCCGGTCTGGGCCAGGTCTGTCGGCAGCTTGTCGCGGTAGCGGAACAGGTAGGCGTTAACGCCCCGTGCGTAGACTTCAAAGAACCGCTTGAGCCGTGGCGATGAGGCGTTGTACAGCTCGCCGGCGCTCTTTTTAAGGTTGACCGCGCGCATGAAACGGTCGACATCGAGTACCTCAGGGCCGGACATTTCCGCCAGACGGCCCTGGGCCAGCAGCCGCAGGGTGACCATCTGCGTGATCCGGTCGCTGGCGTGCACATAGCCGAGGCTGAACAGCGCGTCGTGGAAGGTGTTGCTTTCAATCAGCGGCATGCCCTGGGCATTGCGGCGTATCGACACGTTTTGCGCCAGGCCCTTGATCGGCTGTACGCCGGCGATGGGGGGCAGGGTGTCCTGGGTGCTCTGGAGCTGGCAACCGGCCAGGCTCAACGCACTGGCCACTGCCGCGGCAACGCCGAACCGGGGAAGAAAATGTGTAAGGGCTGGCGAGGCCATGGCAAAGCTCCTGCGGGGGGTAGCGTCATTAAAGGCGCTACGTTAGTGAGCGCGGCGAAACGACGCAAGCGGGAGTTTTGTAATTACGTGAGTACTCAGGCTTATATGCAAATCAATGTGGGAGGGGGCTTGCTCCCGATTGCGGTCATCCAGTCGAAGCCTATGTCGACTGACACACCGCTATCGGGAGCAAGCCCCCTCCCACATTGGATATTGGGTAGCTTAAGCGCCGTGGCACTTCTTGAATTTTTTCTCGCTGCCGCAGGGGCAAGGGTCGTTGCGACCAACGTCTTTCAAGGCGTTGCGCACCGGCTCCTGGTGAGCGTGGCCGCAGTTCGGGCCGTGGACATGGCCGTGGTCGTGATCATGGTGATCGTGACCATGATCGTGAGCATGATCGTGGTTGCAGTCAGGACCATGGACATGGGGTTGCTGAGTCATCGATGTCGCTCCGGAATAAAATCGCCGGGGATTATCTCGCCATTGTGGGCCACCTGCACGTCATTACCGATGAATAATCCGGTTTTCAGCTCGCCTTCCAGGCGATAGGGCACGGGGCGGTCGGGATTCTTCAGCATCTGCACTACATCGCGTATGCGTGGCCACAGGTTGGTGCGCACCGACACCCGGAAGAATTTATGACTGCGCGGCGGCACGGTCAGCCATTCGTTGGACTCACCTTCGGTCAGCACCAGATCGCCAAGGGTGACCTTGTAGATCAGGCCACGCACGGTCAGGTCAGCGTCGTCGCGGTTGTCCACGCGAAAGTAGAGCTTGAATTTCTGCTCCAGCAGCTTGGCCCGCACCACTTCGACGTTCACCAGGGAGACGTGGGGCGGCGGCGAATCGTCTTCGAACCACGAGGCGCAGCCGGTCAGGCCCAGGGTTAACGCCAGCATCAAGCTGAAGGTGCGGAGCATTGGCGTTATCCCTGTCAGGTCGTTAAAAGTAGCTGGAGCAGCACTTCTTGAATTTCTGTCCGCTGCCACACAAACATACATCATTACGCCCGGCCTTCACCTCCACCGTCGGATCGATGAAGTACCAGTGCCCCTCGTTCTGTACGAAAGAAGAGCGTTCACGGTGGCTGTGTTCACCAGCACTGTCGTGCCAGCGCGCCGTGAAGGTGACGAAGGCGTGCTCCGGCTGGCCACCGAACACCTCTGAGCTTTCCACCTCAAGGCCGAGCCAGGTGCTTTGGGCACTCCAGACGGCAATCGCGTTGCGATCGAGGCCCGCTTGCTGCGCCGGCAGGGTGGTGCTCACCAGATAGTCCACCAGGCCCAACACGTAGGCGCTGTAACGCGAACGCATCAGCGCCTCGGCAGAGGGCGCCGGGTGGCCGGCGTGGTAATGGCCGCAGCAGGCGTCCAGCAGATTGCCACTGCCGCAGGGGCAAATGGATGTACTCATCGTGTTACCACCAATACTTTCCAAAATTTTCCGGATTGGCCCAAAAGCGAGCGTTGAGCCAGTCCGGCACTTGTTTATAGTCAAGCAGATCGTAGGTAAACAGCGTCAGCACTTGCTCATCACGCTGGAAACGCTCACCGGCTTGCAACGCCAGGGAGAAAAAGTCGGTGTCCTTCCAGGCGCAGGCATCCATGTCCACCAGCACCGCGATGCGGCTGGCATTGAGGTTACGGATACCACCCAATAACCTCAGACCTTGGGGTTTGGGCAGGTGTTCAAGGCAATCGACCACCAGCGCCAGGTCAAAACGCTGCGCCGCCAGGTCGGCAGGCAGTGGTCCGGGTTGCGCAACACTGACGAGCACATCGGGGTGCGCCGTTTTAAACGCATCCAGTGCCGGGAAGTGGCTGGCGCCCAACAGCAGCAGGCGTTTGGGAGCGTGCAGGTCCAGCAGCGCAGCCAACGCTTGCTGGGGCGTACGGGCAGAAATTCCAGCGATCATCGCAGATCCTCACATCAGGACCGTAGAGACTAGCGCGCCTGGGCGTGCGGGCCTAGAGCATCCGGGTAATACCGCCGGCACTTGAGTCGTTGCGTGCGAAGTTTTTTGATCCTTCACTGGCAAAGCGCCTGTAGAAGTCGTTACTGTGCGTTCAAAGAAAAATTTGAAAACACTCGGGAGCCCCATGATGCGTAAGGTTTTTCTGCTGGCCCTGTTGGTCAGCCCCATTGCCCTGGCCCAGAGTGTCAGCGTCGAAACCAACTCTTTGATGCGCCTGCCCAGCAGCACCAGCGTGTTGCAACTGGAACGCCTGGACGTGGCGGACTACGGCACCCTGCTGATTCCGGCCACCATCAGTCAGATCGCGGTGGAAGAACTGCATCTGGGGCGTGACGCGCGCATCGCCATTGTCCCCGGCAATACCGCGCTGCAGTTGCAGGTGCGCCAGGCGCAACTGGAGCACGGCAGCCAGATCACCTCCCGAGGCGCACCCGGCACTCATGAAAAACCGGCCAAAGCCGGGCGTGACCTGACCTTGCGCATTGATTCGCTGACGGCTGAAGAACTGTCGGTGGATGCCCGTGGTGGCGCCGGTGCCCAAGGGTATGCGGGCCTGGATGGCGCCAATGGCGTCGACCCAGGTTGCACCTGGGGTTCAGCCGGGCGCGGGTTCAATGGCGATAATGGCGGCGATGGGTTGCCGGGGGCGTCGGGTGCGGCGGTGCGTATTGAGCTGCCTCAGGATTTCCCTGGCGACAAGATCAAGATCTTGGTGGACGGCGGCGCCGGTGGTTTGGCCGGTGTAGCGGGCAAACCTGGCAAGGGCGGGCAGTCCAAGGGCTGCCTGGTGTACCGCGCCGATGGCGGCGACAAAGGCCGGCCGGGGTTGGAAGGGCAGCCGGGGCCGGCTGGGCCTGCGGGGTCTGTGACTATCCAGCGCCTCTGAGTCGCTTGTTCTGACGCTATCGGGGGCAAGTCGAATCGTCGCACCGCCCCTCCCACAGTTGGAATGCATTCCAATGTGGGAGGGGGCTTGCCCCCGATAGCGGACTATAGGTCTATTCAGAACATCGGCCGAGCCGAAGCAATCGCCACCACCACCAGCCCCACAATCAAGTTAACGCCCACCAGTTTGCGAATCTGCCCCAATGCAGCCGCGCCCGCCGCCCAATCCTCGGCCGCCACCGCCGCCTTCAACGCCGGAAACTTCAACGCCTGGATGCGAATAAACAGCGCCGTCATCACCAGGTACAAGCCCATCATCACCTGTACATAACGCGGTGCGGTTTCAAAGCCGTTGAAGCGCAGGTGTAGCAGGCCGACGCCGCTGATCGGCAAAACCAGCACCGCC
Source organism: Pseudomonas sp. R2-7-07 (assembly GCF_003852355.1). Classification (NCBI taxonomy): domain Bacteria; kingdom Pseudomonadati; phylum Pseudomonadota; class Gammaproteobacteria; order Pseudomonadales; family Pseudomonadaceae; genus Pseudomonas; species Pseudomonas sp. R2-7-07. The sequence goes on from NZ_CP027759.1 coordinate 1,562,689, forward strand.
ACCCACACCCATACAAAAAAACGTTGAAACACATTTGCCCACAGCTTCAGCCGGGCAGGGCCCTCAAGGGCCGCCATGGCGGCGGGGCGCAGGATCATCCAGGCGAAAAACATACCGCCGACCCAGATCAGGGCGGCCAATACATGCAGGGTGTAAGCGAGGCTAAACGCGGTCATTGTGGTACTCCGTTCTGCGCGGGATTAATTAGCGGGGTATGATAGCGGCCGATCCGAACCACTGAAAATTTATCCAGCGTTTTTTGCGCCCGACTATCCATGATCAGCACTGAACTCAAAACTACGATCCAGGGCGCCTATACGCGTTTTCTCGAAGCCAAGAGCTTGAAACCGCGCTACGGCCAACGCCTGATGATCGCCGAAGTGGCGAAAGTCCTCGGGGATATCGACACTGACGACGAGGGCCGCCGTGCGGGCGAACCGGCGGTCGTGGCCGTCGAGGCCGGCACCGGCACCGGCAAGACCGTGGCCTACAGCCTGGCTGCGATCCCCACCGCCAAGGCCGCGGGCAAGCGCCTGGTGATCGCCACGGCGACCGTCGCACTGCAGGAGCAGATTGTCTACAAAGACCTGCCTGACCTGATGCGCAATAGCGGCTTGAGTTTTACCTTTGCCCTCGCCAAGGGGCGTGGCCGCTACATGTGCCTGTCCAAGCTCGATGTGTTGCTGCAGGAAGGCCACGCGCAGACCGCCACCGCCTCGCTGTTCGAAGAAGAAGGCTTCAAGATCGAGGTCGATGAGGCCAGCCAGAAGCTGTTCACCAGCATGATCGAGAAACTCGCCGGCAATAAATGGGACGGTGATCGCGACAGCTGGCCCACCGCCCTGGAGGATTCCGACTGGGCGCGCCTGACCACCGACCACAGCCAGTGCACCAACCGCCATTGCCCCAACTTCGGCCAGTGCGCCTTCTACAAGGCCCGCGAAGGCATGGGCAAGGTTGATGTGATCGTCACCAACCACGACATGGTGCTGGCCGACCTGGCCCTGGGCGGCGGCGCCGTACTGCCGGACCCGCGCGACACCCTGTACGTGTTCGACGAAGGCCATCACCTGCCGGACAAGGCCATCGGCCACTTTGCCCATTACACGCGCCTGCGCTCTACCGCCGACTGGCTGGAAACCACCGCCAAGAACCTCACCAAGCTGCTCGCCCAGCATCCGCTGCCCGGTGACCTGGGCAAGCTGATCGAACAGGTGCCCGAGCTGGCGCGGGAGATCAAGACCCAGCAGCAGTTCATGTTCAGCGCCTGCGAGCAGGTGGCCGACTTCAAGCCCGGCGAAGATGTGGAAGGCCGTGAGCGGCCGCGTCACCGGTTTGTTGGCGGGATGATTCCCGAGCATATGCGCGAAATGGGCATTGAACTGAAGAAAGGCTTTTCACGCCTGACCGACCTGTTCACCCGTCTGACGGACTTGCTCAAGGAAGGCATGGATGGCGAGGTCAATATCGGCATCGCCAGCAACCAGGCCGAAGAATGGTACCCGCTGTTCGGTAGCCTGCTGTCCCGCGCCCAGGGCAACTGGGAGTTGTGGACCGCCTTTACCGTCGAAGACCCGGAAGACAACCCGCCCATGGCGCGTTGGCTGACCTTGTCGGAAAGCGGTGCGCTGTTCGATATCGAGGTCAATGCCAGCCCGATCCTGGCCGCCGAAATGCTGCGCCGCAACCTGTGGAACGTGGCCTACGGCTGCCTGGTGACGTCGGCCACGCTGACCGCCCTTGGCACCTTCGACCGCTTCCGCATGCGCGCCGGCCTGCCGAAAAAGGCTGTCACCGCGGTGGTGCCGAGCCCGTTTCACCACGCCGACGCCGGCGTGCTGCGGGTGCCCGACCTCAAGGCCGACCCAAGGGACGCGCCGGCGCACACGGCGGCGATCATCCGCGACCTGCCCGGATTGGTGGAAGGCTCGCGGGGCACCCTGGTGCTGTTTTCGTCGCGCAAGCAGATGCAGGACGTGTTTGACGGCCTTGATCGCGACTGGCGTAAACAGGTGTTTATCCAGGGCAACCTGTCCAAGCAGGAGACCTTGAACAAGCACAAAGCGCGGGTCGATGGCGGTGATTCCAGCGTGTTGTTCGGCCTGGCGAGCTTTGCCGAAGGCGTGGACTTGCCCGGCGCCTACTGCGAACACGTGGTCATCGCCAAGATTCCATTCTCGGTGCCGGACGATCCGGTTGAAGCCGCGCTGGCCGAATGGATCGAAGCCCGGGGCGGCAACCCGTTCATGGAAATCTCGGTGCCCGATGCTTCCCTGAAACTGGTGCAGGCCTGCGGGCGCTTGCTGCGCACCGAGCAGGACCGGGGCACCATCACCTTGCTCGATCGCCGCCTGGTCACCCAGCGCTATGGCAAGGCCATCTTGAATGCCTTGCCGCCGTTCAGGCGCGAAATTTCTTAAGCCACCGTGGGCGAATTCGCCCACGGCGTGGTCTATCTCACTGTATGTCATCAGGCCAGCCATCGGCCGTTTGGGAGAACCTTGTTCGTATGATTCGCACGCTGCCCGCTATTTTTGCCCTGCTGTTCGCCGCGCCGCTATTGGCCGCGCCGGCCGGGCAACAAACCCTGTTCAATTTCGTCCGGCCCGCTGATGTGGTCAAGGTGGCGACCCAGGACGCCAGCCTGCCGCAATACAACGCCGAACAAACCCCCGAAGGCGAGGTGCTGCGCCGCATCACCTTCAACCCGGCCGCCGAGCCGAGCCTGGTACTCAGCCCGCAAACGGGCGTGTGGGACTGGTCGCAATCGGGCGCCATGAGCCTGCGTATCCAGAGCGCCATGAACTGGGCGTTGACCCTCTACGTAAAGGTACAAAGTGCCGACGGTAAAACCCTGGTCAGCCGCATCGACCTGCCGGCCGGCCCGGCGCAGACCTTGCTGGTGCCGCTGCAAGCCCACTCGCCGCTGAGCCAGGGCATGAAGGCCGGCCCGCCGATGCCGATGACCGTGGACGGCCAGCGTGTGTTGCTGGCTGCCAGCGCCGGGGAAATCGACCGCAGCCAGGTGGTGTCGGTGACGCTGTCAATGATCAAGCCGAATGCCGCCCAAAGCATCCTGCTGGAGCGCTTTGGCGTGCAGGACAGCGAGCCGGTGTTGAAAGCGGCCTACAGCGAACTGGTGGACGCTTACGGCCAGTCCACCCGCGCGCGCTGGCCGGAAAAAGTCAGCAACGACGAGCAGCTCAAGGCTGCGGCGGCCAAGGAGCAACAACAACTGAAGGCGTGGCTTGCCGAGCGTGACAAGTCGTCCCTGGATCAATACGGCGGCTGGAACAAGGGCCCGGCGTTCGACGCCAGCGGTTTCTTCCGCACCGAAAAGCGCGACGGTCGCTGGTATCTGGTCACACCGCAAGGCCATCCGTTCTACTCGCTGGGTGTCAACACCGTGGCCCCGGACAACAGCCAGAGCTACGTCGCCGGGCGTGAGTGGATGTTTGCGGCGCTGCCCAAGGCCGGCGAGCCCTTCGACAAGTATTACGGCAGCGGCGATAACCGCACCGGCAACGGCGCGGGCGAGGGGCGCGGTTTTGGCGCAGGGCGTTGGTATGATTTTTATGGCGCCAACCTGCAGCGCACCTATGGCACTGAAACCGGCACCGACGGTTTCGACCAGCAGCGCTGGGTGAGCCACACCCTCGACCGCCTGCAAGCCTGGGGCTTCAATACCGTGGGCAACTGGAGCGATCCGGACCTGGCCACGGCCGACCGCGTGCCCTACACCTTGCCGCTGTCGATTGTGGGTGACTACGCCAGCATCAGCACCGGCACCGACTGGTGGGGCGGCATGCCCGACCCGTTCGACCCACGCTTTGCCATGGCCACTGAACGCGCCGTGGCCATTGCCGCTCGCGATCATCGCGACGACCCGTGGCTAATCGGCTTCTTTGCCGACAACGAACTGGCCTGGGCCGGCCCTGGCGACGATGCAAAATCCCGTTACGCCCTGGCCTACGGCACCCTGCGCATGACCACCGACGTACCGGCCAAGCGTGCCTTCCTCAAGCAACTGCGCGACAAATACCGCAATGAAGAAGGCCTGTCGAAAGCCTGGGGCATCCACCTGGCCGGCTGGGAACTGATGGAAGACCCTGGCTTCGAGCCGCCGATGCCTGACCCGGAGCATCCCGAAATCGAGGCTGACTTCAAGTATTTCCAGAAGACCTTCGCCGACGCCTACTTCAAGACCATTTCCGATTCGCTGAAATGGCACGCACCCAACCAGTTGCTGCTGGGTGGGCGTTATGCGGTGAGCACCCCCGAAGCCGTGGCAGCCTGTGCCCAGTACTGCGATGTGCTGAGCTTCAACATGTACACCCTCAAGCCCCAGGACGGTTATGACTTCGCCGCCCTGCGTGCACTCGACAAGCCGGTACTGATCACCGAATTCAATTTTGGCTCGACCGACCGTGGCCCGTTCTGGGGCGGCGTCACCCAATTGGCCGCCGAAGAAGAGCGTGGCGCGGCGTACGCGGCCTTCCTCAAGCAAGCCATGGCGGAGCCGTCGATTGTCGGCGTGCACTGGTTCCAGTACCTGGACCAGCCGGTGACCGGGCGCTTGCTGGACGGTGAAAACGGTCACTTCGGCCTCGTTGGCATTACCGACGTGCCCTTTCAGGGCTTTGTCGACAGCGTGCGCAAAAGCAATCTCGCGGCGGTCGACCAGTTGGGTAAGGCGGCCGAAAAGGCCAAGGCGGTCGGCGCGGCACGCGAGAGCGAGGGCGGCCGGGCAGGCCAGGCCGGCAAAGACGCAGGCCAGGGCGCCGGGCACGCCGGCGGGCACTCCGCAAATGGGCATTGATTCGTCGTTGATGGGTTCACAAAACCCCTAATGGCTGGAACAATGTCGGCCACTTTTCATGATGTTTTTCGAGGTCGCTCAGGTGCAGATTCAGGGTCATTACGAGCTCCAGTTCGAAGCGGTACGTGAAGCGTTCGCCGCATTGTTCGATGACCCTCAGGAGCGCGGTGCCGGGCTTTGCATCCAGGTCGGCGGCGAGACGGTCGTCGACCTGTGGGCCGGCACCGCCGACAAGGACGGCGCCGAAGCCTGGCACAGCGACACGATCGTCAACCTGTTCTCTTGCACCAAGACCTTCACTGCGGTCGCTGCGCTGCAACTGGTGGCCGAAGGCAAGCTGAAGCTGGACGCGCCCGTGGCCGAGTACTGGCCGGAATTCGCGGCGGCGGGCAAGGAATCCATCACCCTGCGCCAGTTGCTCTGCCATCAGGCCGGGTTGCCGGCGATCCGCGAGATGCTGCCCGCCGAAGCCCTGTACGACTGGCAACTGATGGTCGATACCCTGGCGGCCGAAGCGCCGTGGTGGACACCCGGCCAGGGCCATGGCTACGAGGCGATCACCTATGGCTGGTTGGTCGGCGAGCTGCTGCGCCGTGCCGACGGGCGCGGGCCTGGGGAGTCCATCGTGGCGCGGGTGGCGCGGCCATTGGGGCTGGATTTTCACGTCGGCCTGGCGGACGAAGAGTTCTATCGTGTCGCCCATATAGCGCGCAGCAAAGGCAATATGGGCGATGCAGCGGCACAACGGTTACTTCAAGTAATGATGCGTGAACCCACGGCCATGACTACCCGTGCATTTGCCAACCCACCGTCTATTCTGACCAGCACTAATAAACCCGAGTGGCGGCGTATGCAGCAACCGGCGGCAAATGGTCACGGGAATGCACGGAGCCTGGCCGGGTTTTATAGCGGTTTATTGGACGGTAGTTTGCTGGAAAGCGACATGCTCGAACAATTGACCCGTGAACACAGTATTGGCCCGGATAAAACCTTATTGACCCAAACCCGTTTCGGCCTGGGTTGCATGTTGGATCAACCGCAGTTGCCCAATGCGACATTCGGCCTTGGCCCGCGCGCCTTTGGGCATCCCGGGGCAGGGGGCTCGGTAGGGTTTGCCGACCCAGAGCACGATGTAGCGTTCGGTTTCGTGACTAATACCCTGGGGCCCTATGTACTTATGGACCCACGTGCGCAGAAGTTGGTCGGAATATTGGCCGGTTGTCTATAAACCCCTTGCTGTTTCACAATTTTTTGTTACAAAGACACGTATAAGAAGACGCTGAACGCAATGATGTAACTTCAATGTTCTTTAAGCGTCGGTTTAACGGGGCACCTGGCCCCCCCTGGTTTTTTCTCATTTTGTGGATATCTCATGTTATCGAACAAGTCCTTGGCACTGGCGCTGTGCCTCACTATTACCGGCTGTGCACAAACACCACAGAATGATGCCGAAGGTGGGCACTGGTGGTCATTTGGGTCCGATAAGGCTGCTACCAAGGACGCAGTGACCCAAACCGACGCCAAGCCGGATGCCAAGCCCGCTGCTGGCGCCAAGGATGCCGCGCCTGTTGCCGCTGCCGCAGCGCCTGCTCCGGCAGCCAAGGCTGACACAGGCTCCAGCTGGTGGCCCTTCTCCACCAAGAGCGCCGACGAAAAGGCCGCCGAGGCCAAGGCCGACCTGAAAGCTGACCTCAAGGCCGCAACCCCGGCTCCGGACGGTGCTCCGGTCGTGGCCAAGACCGATACCGAAGCCCACTGGTGGTGGCCGTTCGATACCAAGCCAAAGCCGCTGGCCAAGGTCGATGTGACCAATGTGCCGATGCCTGATCCGAAAATCACCCAGGCCTGGTTGGACGATTACGAGCCGCGCCTGCGTGCCGCCATCAAGGACAGCAACCTGCAATTGGAACGTCGTGACAACGTGCTGGTAGTGATTGCCCCGGTGGACGGCTCCTACAACCCGAAACGTCCAGCGATGCTGCTGCCGGTGACCCTGGGCCCGTTCACTCGCGTCGCCAAGGCCGTCGAAGCGGATCCAAAGACCGCCGTACTGGTGCTGGGCCACGTTGATGCCACCGGTAGCGCGCCGGCCAGCCAGGCGCTGAGCAAGGAACGTGCGCAGTCGATTGCCTCGATTTTCAGCCTCAGCGGTTTGAAGCAGGATCGCCTGATGCTGCGTGGCATGGGCGACCTGATGCCGCGTGCCGCCAACGACAGTTCCCAGGGCCGTGCGCTGAATCGTCGCATGGAAATCATGTTCACTCAGCGTACAACTATGTTGGCGCTGCTGAACAAGTACAACTCGGGCAAGACCCCGCCTGTGGCGGAAATGGTTGCCGTGCAGGATGTTCCCGCACCGGCCCCGGCAGCAAAAGCTCCTGCGAAGAAAGCGCCAGCCAAGAAAGCCGCCGCCAAGCCGGCTGCTAAAGCCGCTAAAAAAGCCCCGGCCAAACCGGCTGCAAAGAAACCGGCTCCGGCCAAGGCCAAGGCTGCTGCACCGGCGAGTAACGACCAGGCGAAAAACTGATCCGTTGAACCAGAAGGATAACGCCGCATGACCCAGGCACTGGCCGATATGCGCCGTGACTACACACGGGACGGTTTGAGCGAGGCCCAGGCCCCGGACGAGCCGTTTGCCTTGTTCCACCAATGGTTCGCCGATGCGGTGAAAACCGAGCAGGCACCGGTGGAGGCCAATGCCATGACCCTGGCCACGGTCGACCAGGAGGGTCGACCGCACTGTCGTATCTTGTTGCTCAAGGGCCTGGATGCGCAGGGCTTTACCTTCTTTACCAACTATCAGAGCGCCAAGGGTGAACAACTGGCGGCGCGGCCATTCGCGGCAATGACCTTTTTCTGGCCGACCCTCGAGCGCCAGGTGCGCATTGAAGGTCGCGTGGTCAAGGTCACGCCTGAAGAATCGGATGCTTATTATCAGGTACGACCTCTGGGCAGCCGCCTGGGGGCGTGGGCATCGCCGCAGAGCAAGGTCATTGGTGATCGCGAAGAACTGCAGGCGCTGCTCAAGGCGACCGAACAGCGTTTCAGCGACACCCAGCCCGACTGCCCTGAGCATTGGGGGGGTTATCGCTTGTTGCCCGAGCGCATCGAGTTCTGGCAAGGCCGCGCCAGCCGCCTGCATGACCGTCTTAACTATCGGCTGCAAGCGGGCCAATGGACGCGCGAGCGTCTGGCGCCCTGAGCGTCCCCTTTCGTCATCTAATTTGAATCATGCCCTTTGCGCCGAAGTCTTTATGCAGGAGACTTCGGCGTTTTCGGCTGTATGGCTACACTGACTAACCACGCTATGGCATGTTTTGGTTAAGCTACCGTTCGTCGAGCTGTGTGGTGCCGACAGCCTGTACTCAGGCTGAATGAAAGCACTTTTCTGCCTGGCTCGCCGTGACAGGCGCCAGGCTGCAGCGTTTAATGAATACCTGTCCTTTGGAGTTGATGCTATGCGTAAGTCCGTTTTACTAGTTGCCTGCTTTACCACCCTGTCATTGCTGTTGGGTGGCTGCGCCTCGAGTCTGACCGGCGACTCGTACTCCCGTGACGAGGCGCGTCGTGTACAGACCGTCCGCATGGGTACCATCGAATCCCTGCGTCCGGTCAAGATCGAAGGCACCAAGACCCCAATCGGCGGTGCTGCGGGTGCGGTCATCGGCGGCGTTGGCGGCAGCGCCATCGGCGGCGGCCGTGGCAGCATCGTTACCGCTGTGATCGGCGCGGTAGCCGGTGGCCTGCTGGGCTCGGCCACCGAAGAAGGCCTGACTCGTACCCAGGGCGTGGAAATCACCGTTCGTGAAGACGACGGCAGCATGCGTTCCTACGTACAAGCCGTGCAGGAAAATGAAATTTTCCGAATTGGCGACCGTGTGCGCATCATGACGGTCGACGGCACCAGCCGCGTTACTCGCTAAAAGCGTAAGCAACAAGTAAAGAAAAACCCCAACCGGGTGACTGGTTGGGGTTTTTTGCCTGTGGGCCTGATCTTTTTAAAAGCGCATAAGTTGCAGGCAATAAAAAACCGCCTTAGTAGGGCGGTTTTTTATCGCAAGGCCATTATGAAGCTTGGCTTGCATGCTCACAGAACGCAATGACATGTCGGAATACTACTGTCGGTTGATGCTTCACGCAAGATGCAGCTCTAAGAGGAACTATCGCTTCTGATACTTTTTTTGTCAGAAAAAAATGGCAATAAATATTCCGGGCCACCCTGTGCTTAGTCACACCTTCGAAGGGCCGCTCAGCTAGTATCGACGCCGTTCTACGTTCGTCACTCTGTGAGTCGACGGGGTCAGCAAAAACAAGTTTTCTGGACCAGCCGCCACGGGCTAGTAATCCGTGCCGGATTGATGCGGAGGGCCCGTCAACCCTGCCGCCTCATGGAACGCAATGACAGCATTCGAAGGCTCACATGTTCCGGTAAGTGCGCTGGAGGTAGGCCCAACTCTAGGAGGGTCGAGTATGTCTAAGTTTGCACGACGTACGTGGAACCTCGTAGTGAATGCCCTGCGTGTTTATCACGTATGGGTATTCCTGCGGGACAGCTTTGATGACCTGTAAGGTCTGAGAAGTGGAGCCGCCTCGATTCAGGTCGAGGCGGCTTTTTGGTGTTTGGATGTCACCTCAACTATGAAATAACGGCTTTCTTGCGACTCGCCATCGCCGTCACCGCATAACCAATACACGCCGCAATTATCGACCCGGTCAGAATCCCCATGCGATCTTCGCCGGCGAACTCGCTGACCCCCGGTACAAATGCCAGTGAGCCGACAAACAGGCTCATGGTAAAGCCGATGCCGCACAGGATCGCCACGCCCAGCACCTGGCCCCAGTTCGCACCGCTGGGCAGTGAGGCAATGCCGGTCTTGATGGCCAGCCAGGTAAGGCCGAACACACCGACGGTTTTGCCAATCAACAGGCCGGCGGCGATGCCCATGGGCACAGGGTGGGTGAAGCTCTCGAGGCTGACGCCGGTGAGGGACACCCCGGCGTTGGCGAATGCGAACAGCGGCAGGATGGCGTAGGCCACCCACGGGTGCAGCGCATGCTCCAGGGTCAGCAGGGGCGAAGTTTCGGCATTTTTGGTGCGCAGTGGAATGCAGAACGCCAGAGTCACCCCGGCGAGGGTGGCGTGGACGCCGCTCTTGAGCACGCACACCCACAGGATCAGGCCGATGATCAGGTACGGCCCGAGCTTGACCACACCCAGGCGGTTCATCGCGATAAGGGCGACCAGGCAGGCCGCTGCACCCGCCAGGGACGCGCCGGACAGGTCAGCGGAATAGAACAGCGCAATGACGATAATGGCACCCAGGTCGTCAATGATTGCCAGGGTCATCAGGAACAGTTTCAGCGACACCGGCACGCGCTTGCCCAGCAGCGCCAGGACGCCGAGCGCAAAGGCGATATCCGTGGCCATCGGGATCGCCCAGCCGGCGAGTGCTGCAGGGTTGTCCTTGTTCAACGCCCAATAGATGAGCGCGGGGACGACCATGCCGCCGATAGCCGCCGCGCCGGGAAGGACCACCTGCGACGGTTTGGACAGGTGACCATCGAGCAGCTCGCGTTTGACTTCGAGGCCGATCAGCAGGAAGAACAGGGCCATCAGGCCGTCGTTGATCCACAGCAAGGCGGGCTTGGCGATTTGCAGCGCGCCAACCTGTGCCACCACCGGGGTGTCGAGAAAGGCGCCATACAGGTGCGACAAAGGTGAGTTGTTGATAATCAGCGCCAACGCGGCAGCGGCAATCAATAACAGGCCGCTGGCGGCTTCCAGCTGGAAAAAACGGGTGAAAGTGCTTCGCAGAGGCAAGGGATGCTCTCCAATCCAGGTTCAATAGGTGGGTACCCTAACCCGTACCGTTAGTTGTTAAAACAAAAGTTATATTCTTATTTGTTATAAGCGTTGGTCAGAGCGGGCGTTGTTTCAAAGCCTAGCAATTGTGTGTCCAATTGAGTCCTCACTGTATCTGTGTGCAGTGTAGGAAACCCCCTAATATCGGGGCTGAAATTCTTAGAGAAACCTCCTCATGAGCGATCACCGTCCCTGGGCCCGCGAAGCCATTCGTATCATTGAAGCGGATTTCCAGCGCAGCGCAGACACCCATCTGATCCCTTTGCCATTGCCGGGTTTGCCGGGTATCGAGTTGTATTTCAAGGATGAATCCAGCCACCCGACCGGCAGCCTGAAACATCGGCTGGCGCGCTCGCTGTTCCTGTACGCGTTGTGCAATGGCTGGCTGAAGCCGCACGCCCCCGTGATCGAGGCCTCCAGCGGTTCGACGGCGATCTCCGAAGCCTATTTTGCGCGCCTGCTCGGCCTGCCGTTTATCGCCGTGATGCCCGCCACCACTTCCCAGGAGAAGATCGCCCAAATCGCCTTTTATGGTGGCAAGAGCCATCTGGTGCAGGATCCCACGCAGATCTACGCCGAATCCGAACGTTTGGCCCAGGAAAGCGGCGGCCACTTCATGGACCAGTTCACTTACGCCGAACGCGCCACCGACTGGCGCGCAAACAACAACATCGCCGAGTCGATCTTCCAGCAGTTGCGTTTCGAGCAGCACCCGGAGCCGAGCTGGTTGATTTCCAGCCCCGGAACTGGCGGCACTACCGCGACCCTGGGGCGCTATGTGCGTTATCGCCAGCATTGCACGCGAGTGCTATGTGCCGATGCCGAACGTTCGGTGTTTTTCGATTATTACCTGAGCGGCGACGCCAGCCTGCGTCTGGACTGCGGCTCACGGATCGAAGGGATTGGCCGGCCACGGGTCGAAGCCTCGTTTTTGCCCGCTGTGATCGATGCGATGGTCAAGGTGCCGGATGCGCTGTCTCTGGCGGCCATGCATTACCTGGCCGAGCGGTTGGGGCGGCGCGTGGGCGGTTCCAGCGGGACCAACCTGATCGGTGCCCTTGTAGCTGCGCAGCAGATGAAAGCGGCGGGGGAGTCGGGGTCGATCGTGGCGATCTTGTGTGATGGCGGCGAGCGCTATGCCACGACTTACTATGATCAGGCGTGGCTGGCGGCGCAGGGCTATGAGTTGCAAGGGTTGATCGCGGCCGTTGCGGCGAGTGTCGAGCAGGGTGAGCCACTGCCGGCCAGCATCCTGCGTGCCAATATCTGACACGTCGCAAACCAAATGTGGGAGGGGCTTGCCATCGATTGCGGTGTTTCAGTCAAGAAATTCAGACTGAACCACTGCTATCGGGACATAGGTATCTATACAGCTTTGTAGCAGCCTACGGTAACCACGATGCGAAGCGAGCCGCTCTTGATCTTGCTCTTGATCTTAAGCGCCCCGTTAAACCACGCTGGCCGGAATCGATAGTGATTTGGGGGGTAAACCGGCAGGGATGCCGGTTTAGCCGCCCCGCGCCATGGATGGCGCGTGGCGGCGGCCCCCCAAATCACTATCGGATTACGGGCACACCGAGCCTAGGCGAGGTGCCGAGTGGTGGGGCAAGAGCGTTTTGCTTACTTTTGCGCTTTTTGTACGGACCGGACACATGGTTGACGGGTGTGCGGGGACATGGTGGACACTTTGCGGCGAGCCAACTTCGTCGGAAAGCCATCATGCCTTGGACTACGAGAGACGCCATGAGCCTGAAAGAAGAGTTCGTTGCCTTAGCACGGCAACCCGGCAGCAACAAACGTGAGTTGTGTCGACGATTCGGTATCAGCCCACAAACAGCGTACAAGTGGCTCAAACGCTACGAGGCGCTGGGTCAGCCTGGTCTGCAAGAGAAATCCCGCAGGCCAGCGACCAGCCCTAAACTGACTCAGACGGCTTTGGAAGCCCAAATCATCGCACTTAGACAGGCCCATCCAGCATGGGGTGGACGCACCATTAGTAGCCTGTTGGAAAAGCGCATTGCTCCCAGCACCGTCACCAATGTCTTGCACCGCCATGGTCTGATTCAACCGCCTCAGAAGGAACATACGGCGACGTTGCGATTTGAGCACGACGCGCCTAATGATCTGTGGCAGATGGATTTCAAAGGACATTTCGCACTGCAACAAGGTCGATGCCACCCCCTGACTCTGTTGGATGACCACTCCCGGTTCAGCCTAGCCATTGATGCCTGTGATAACGAACGGGGAGCCACGGTGAAGGAGAAGATGATCGAGGTTTTCCAGCGCTATGGCTTGCCAGTTCGGATCAACGTTGATAACGGCGCTCCCTGGGGCTCGCCACGCAATCCGGGTGAAGTTTCAGAACTGAGTATCTGGCTGATTCGCCTGGGAATTCGGATCAGCTTCAGCCGTCCTCGCCATCCTCAAACCAATGGGAAGATCGAACGTTTCCACCGCTCGCTCAAAGCAGAAGTGCTTGATGGACGTTATTTTTCCACACTGATGGAGGCTCAATCGGCTTTTGATCAATGGCGTGAGGTTTATAACCTGCAGCGCCCTCATCAGGCGCTGGGCTACAAGGTGCCTATGGACCGCTATCGGAGCAGTCCCTGGGCGTATCCACAGCAACTGTCGGAATTTGAATATGGCCCAGATGATGTGTTGGCTAAGGTTTATGACAGTCGATTTCGCTTTCAGAAACGCTACTTCAGCATCGCCAAAGGTCTGCGTGGACAACACATCGCAATACGTCCTAACGCTGAGAGAGATGGCTTATTTGACGTCTACTTCTGTCATCAATTTCTACGGACCTTCGACGTGAATAACCCTGACTACGGGGCATAATGTGTCCACTATGTCCCCGCACAGGTGTCAACCATGTGTCCGGTCCGTACACGCTTTTCAAAAGTGAGCCGCCGTAAGGGCGGAACCCTAAGCCGCCGTGACCGCAGCAACGGATATGTACTCGCCTTGATCCAACATCCTGGTCGGCTGTCAGGCCGCCATCGGGGGCAAGCCCTAATGCCAGTCAGTTAAGCGTACACCACCGTCTGTAGGAGCGAGCTTGCTCGCGAAAAACGTCAACGATAACGAGTGCTGCCTGAATAAACGCAGTGCCTGTGAGTTTTTCGCGAGCAAGCTCGCTCCTACAAAAAGCCTTAACTGACTGGCATTAGGGCAAGCCCCCTCCCACATTGTACCGAGGCGTTTTCAGGCCTCAATGCCCAGCATATCCCGCGCCAAAGCCTCGGCAATCCGGATCCCGTCAACGCCCGCCGACAGGATCCCGCCGGCATAGCCCGCGCCTTCACCGGCCGGGAACAGGCCTTTCACGTTGAGGCTCTGCATCGACTCATTGCGGGTAATGCGCAGCGGCGATGAGGTGCGCGTCTCGATACCAGTCAAGACCGCATCGTGCAGCGAGTAGCCTTTGATCTGCTTTTCGAACGCCGGCAAGGCTTCGCGGATGGCTTCGATGGCGAAGTCCGGCAGGGCCAGGGCCAGGTCACCCAGGGCTACCCCAGGCTTGTAGGACGGTTCTACGCTGCCGATGGCAGTGGACGGCCGGCCTGCGATGAAATCGCCGACCAACTGTGCCGGGGCCTCGTAATTACTGCCGCCGAGCACGTAGGCATGGGACTCCAGGCGCTCCTGCAGTTCGATACCGGCGAGCGGGCCGCCTGGGTAGTCCACCTCAGGCGTGATGCCGACCACGATGCCTGAGTTGGCGTTGCGCTCATTGCGCGAATACTGGCTCATGCCGTTGGTCACGACGCGATTGGGCTCCGACGTCGCGGCCACCACGGTGCCGCCAGGGCACATGCAGAAGCTGTAGACCGAGCGACCGTTCTTGGCGTGGTGCACCAACTTGTAATCAGCCGCGCCGAGTTTCGGATGCCCGGCGTATTTGCCCAGGCGCGCGGCGTCGATCAGCGACTGTGGGTGCTCGATCCGAAAGCCCACCGAGAACGGCTTGGCCTCCATGTACACGCCACGGCCGTGAAGCATGCGGAAGGTGTCGCGGGCGCTGTGGCCCAGGGCGAGGATCACGTGCCTGGAGAGGATTTGCTCGCCGCCGTCGATGACCACGCCCTTCAACTGGCCCTCTTCGATCAGCACATCGGTGACCCGTTGTTCGAAGCGCACTTCACCGCCCAGGGCAATGATTTGCTGGCGCATGTTTTCCACCACGCCGGTCAGACGGAACGTGCCGATATGCGGCTTGCTGACGTAGAGAATCTCTTCCGGGGCGCCGGCCTTGACGAACTCATGCAGCACCTTGCGCCCGTGGAATTTGGGGTCCTTGATCTGGCTATACAGCTTGCCGTCGGAGAAGGTCCCGGCGCCGCCTTCGCCGAACTGCACGTTGGACTCGGGGTTGAGTACGCTTTTGCGCCACAGGCCCCAGGTGTCCTTGGTGCGCTGGCGTACTTCCTTGCCACGCTCGAGGATGATCGGCTTGAAGCCCATCTGTGCCAGCAGCAGCCCGGCGAAGATGCCGCATGGGCCGAAACCGACCACCACCGGCCGTTCGACCAAGCCTTCCGGTGCCTGCCCCACTACGTGGTAACTAACATCCGGCGCCGGATTGACGTTGCGATCATCGGCGAACTTGAGCAGCAAGGCGGCTTCGCCCTTTACATTCAAGTCGACGGTGTAGATGAAGCACAGCTCCGAGGACTTCTTGCGGGCATCGTAGCTGCGCTTGAACAGGGTGAAATCGAGCAGGTCATCACTGGCGATGCCCAGGCGCTGCACGATGGCGGGCCGCAGGTCTTCTTCGGGATGGTCGATGGGCAGCTTGAGTTCGGTGATTCGTAACATGACAGGATCCGGTAGGCGGCGGGCAAGAAGGCCGGCTGTTTTGCAAACCGGCGATTATAAGCCCCAATGGCGTCTTTCCGTCAGGTTAAAAAACAGCGCAGGGCGCAATCAGTCGTCCCGCGAGCCACCAAAGGCTGCGCAACCACGCTGGACCTGGCCGTTGACACGCAATTGGGCGGTCATGTGCTGCAGGCTGCCGCTTACGCTGTCGACGCATCGCTGCGGGGCGACCCATAATTCGATGTGCTGGTTATTGGCGTCGGTCATCAGGTTGAAGCGCCCGTCACCCAGTTGCTCTTCGACATAAGGCACTGCCAGGGGCGGTTGGCCTTCGCGCTCCAGCACCATGCCCTTGGCCGTGACGCTCATCGCCCAGGCCGGCTTATGGCCGTTTGCCCGCAGGATCATGCGCTTGAAGTCCGGGTCGCCACAGGCTGAGGTCGAGCGCTCGACGCGATACAGCTGTTGCAGGTCCACCGAACCCTGGGTGCCGCTGGCAACGCCGGAAAACTTGCCACGCAAATCTGCAAACAACGCGCCCTGCTGACCGGCCAGCGAGGCGGCTTCCTGCAGAATGCTGGTGCCACCGGTGTCGTTGACCACGTAGTTGCGCTGGTCGTTGCAGGGCTGGAACAACAGCTTGCCGTCCACCGCCGTCAATTCACCCTGCATGCGGGTCAGCCCCGCGGTAGACAGCTTGGCGGGCTCGCTGTCGAACATCTGGCAAGCGGCGAAGAAGGGGAACAGGGCTAGCAACGTTAGGGTCGAGGCGGCACGCATTTTCGGTCTCCAGACAAGTGCCGCCACGTTACGCAGGCTCGCGCCGCATCACAAGCCCGTGGCCCAGCTTCAGGCGATTCTTACAGACCTGAAACTCAGCCCACGATAAAGGTCTGACCGGTCTGTAAGCCCTCGACACTTTTTGCGTAGGCCAAGGCCACTTCAGCGCCGGCAACCGGTTTGAACCCACGGAAGTACGGCGCATAGCTGCCCATGGCTTCCACCAGCACCGTCGGGCTCACGGCATTAATGCGCAAGCCGCGTGGCAGTTCGATTGCCGCTGCTTTGACGAAGGCATCCAGCGCGCCGTTGACCAGCGCAGCAGAGGCGCCGGTGCGAATCGGATCACGGTTCAAAATGCCGCTGGTAAAGGTAAACGACGCGCCGTCATTGGCGAACTCCCGGCCGATGAGCAGCAGGTTAACCTGGCCCATCAGCTTGTCCCGCAGGCCCAGTTCGAAGTCTGCTTCGCTCATGTCGTCCAGCGCCACGAAGTTCACGCTGCCTGCCGCGCACACCAGCGCGTCGAACTTGCCGGTCTGCTCGAACAGCGTGCGAATCGAGGCGCTGTCGCTGATATCGACGTGGAAGTCGCCGCTGTGGCGGCCGATGGCGATCACCTCGTGACGCTGCGCCAGCTCTGCCTTAACCGCTGAACCGATCGTGCCGTTGGCACCAATTAAAAGAATTTTCATCGTGCTGCTCCTTCAGGGGCTGGGTGAAGGTTGAGTCTAGGGTGGCTTTTTCAGCGGATAAACCTGCTAATAGGCAACCTTTGGTTTTCAGTTGGAAACAATCCATGAGCGAAATGGATGACTTGGCGGCCTTCGCGGTGTTGATCGAAGCCGGGAGTTTCACCGTGGCGTCGGAGCAACTGGGGTGCAGCAAGGGCCAGTTGTCCAAGCGAATCAGCCAGCTCGAAGCGCAGTACGCCGTGGTGCTGTTGCATCGCACCACGCGCAAGCTGAGCCTGACCGCCGCAGGCGCAGCCTTGCTGCCCCAGGCACAGGCGCTGGTGGTACAGGTGGAGCGTGCGCGTCAGGCCTTGGCGCGACTCAAAGATGATTTGGCCGGGCCGGTGCGTATGACGGTTCCGGTGTCATTGGGAGAAACCTTCTTCGATGGCTTGTTGCTGGAATTTTCCAAGCACTACCCGCAAGTGCAGATCGAGCTGGAGCTCAACAATAGCTATCGGGATCTGGCGCGAGACGGCTTCGATCTGGGCGTACGCTCGGGGGCCATCGAGAATGAGCGCCTGGTGATCAAGCCGCTGCTGGCCTGGCACGAGATGACCTGCGCCAGTCCGGCCTATCTGGAACAGCACGGTGAACCGCTGCACCCGGCGGAGCTGGCGGGCCATACCTGTTTGCTCAACAGTCACTACAGCGGCCGCGAGGAGTGGCTGTATCACCAGCAGCATGAGCTGTTGCGTGTGCGGGTCAGTGGCACTTTTGCGTCCAACCACTACAACCTCTTGAAGAAAGCCGCACTGGTGGGCGCCGGTATCGCGCGCCTGCCGTCTTACCTGCTACCGACGGAATTGGCGGAGGGTCGATTGCGCTGGCTGCTGCGCGATTATCAAACGCGCAGCCAGCCGATGTACCTGGTGCACCCCTATCAAGGTGGCCTGCCGCGGCGCACCCAGGTACTGGCCGACTATTTGGTGGACTGGTTCAAGCGCAGCGGCGCGGCCCTGGACCGTCTTCAGCGGGAGTGACGGGCGATCCAGTGGTCGATGGACAGCCGGCCCGGGCCCTTGGCCACCAGCAGCAGTAACAGCGCGATCCAGGTGCCATGGGTCGGGTAGGCGTCCGGATAGACAAACAACTGGATAGTCAGGGTCATGCCGATCAAGGCAAGGGCCGAGAATCGCGTGGCGAATCCCAGCAGGATCAGCACCGGGAAAAAGTGCTCGGCAAACGCTGCCAGGTGCGCGGCGACTTCGGGTGACAACAGCGGCACGTGGTATTCGCTGCGAAATAACGGCAAGGTCGAGGCGGCCAGTTTGGGGGCGCCGAGTTGGAAGGTGCCGCTGATCAGATCAATGGCAAACCCTTCGACTTTGGTTTGTCCGGATTTCCAGAACACCGCCGCGATAGAGAAGCGCGCGATAAAGGCGATCAGGCTGTAGGGAATTTTTTCAAAAAGTGCGATGGCCTGTTTCAGCAGGCTGGCGGCGGAATTGTTCATGGCGATACCTTGGGTTCCAGGTGTAAATGAGTAATGGCGTCGTGGCTGATCAACAGCGTCAGGCACCGATGCAGATCGAATTCGGACGAGGCCTGCAAGGCATGCTCCACCGCTATCTCCAGTCCCGCGCCCTGGTTCAGGCAGTTGATAAAGGCCACCGAGCCGCTGTCGATGGCGAAGACCTTGACCGCCAACCCGTGGCGCAACACCAACGCGTTCTGGGCAGGCCATCCGGCCACGCCAGCGAGGTCGCCGTCCGCCTGGTGCGCGGCCCATACCGTCACGACCGCGTAAGGAGAGCTCAAGGTGGCGAGCGATGGATGCAGCGTCAGGCTCAACCGCGCTACGCCTGCTTGACCTTGCAGATGCTGGAGAACAGCGTGCTGGCACAGCGCCGGAATGTCGGGCGCGTGATAAGCACGCACCCGCAGGCGCTCCAGCCGCGCGACATCCGCCAGGTAGGGCACGCTGGCGGCTGGTGCGAATGCCTGGATAAAGTCGGCCAATGTGCTGCCGTACGCGTTGATGAGCGGGCTGGTGGGCGGGTTGGCCTGGACGAAAACGCCAGCCATGGCGCGGAAAAACTCATCGCCCACCAGCTGCAGCGTCACGGGATAACTGGCCGCCAGGGCATTGATCAACGAACTGTGGACGTTATTGCGATACACCGCAAAGCGGCTGGCGGGGTCGGCGCCGTTACTGCTGAACACCCCCTCCGGGCAGGAACCGTGCGCCGCGAGCAGGGCGTTGGTGAACGCGTCCTGAAAGCTCATGACATCACCTGCGACAGATACCATTCGGCGTGCCTGGCCTCGGCGTGCAGCGTGCTGAAGCTCGGCACCTGGTTATCCCGTTCGATCAGCGTGGCGACCGGCCCCGTGCGCTTGAGCAGTTGCGCGTATAGCTGCCACACCGCGTCATCGACCGGCGCACCGTGATCATCGATAAGCAGCCTGTCGCCCAGGCTGTCGGTGTCTTCGGCAAACCCGGCCAGATGGATCTCGCCGACTGCATGCAAAGGTAAGGCATCGATGTAGGCCAGCGGATCGCGCTGATGATTGATGCACGACACGTAGACGTTATTCACGTCCAGCAGTAACCCGCAGCCGGTGCGCCGAATGACTTCGCTGATGAACTCCGCTTCGTCCAGGGTGGAGCGTTGCAACTGCACATAAGTGGATGGGTTTTCCAGCAGCATCGGCCGCTTGAGCGTGCTTTGCACCTGATCTACGTGCGCGCAGACACGCGCCAGGGTTTGTGCATCGTAGGCCAGGGGCAGCAGGTCATTGAGAAACACCGGGCCGTGGCTGGACCAGGCCAGGTGTTCGGAAAATGAGTGGGGTTGATAGCGTTCGATCAGCCCGGCCAACCGTGCCAGGTGCTCAGGGGCGAGCGGACCTTCGCCACCGATGGAGAGGCCCACGCCGTGCAACGACAGCGGGTAGCGTTCGCGGATCAACCCCAGGTAATGGTGAAAAGGGCCGCCGGCGACCATGTAGTTTTCGGCATGCACTTCAAAGAAACCAATGTCTGGTGAAGAGCCGAGCACTTCAGTGAAGTGCTCGGTCTTAAGTCCCAATCCGGTCCGACGCGGCAGGCCGGATGCCTGAGCCTGGGAGACGGCTTGCAGGGATGAAAGGGTCATCATCAGTACTCAGGTCGCGCTGGGCTTCAGGACTTTGCGGTGAAAGCAGCTTCCTGGCCGAAACCGGTCGGCGAGGTAGTGCTTGGGGTTTTCAGGCAGGTACCGGCTGGGACCAGTTTCCAGGCGTTGGCCTGGTCCTTGGTTTTGGACGTACCGGCGCACGAGGTGCCAGCGCCGGCGGCGCAGTCGTTCTTGCCGGCCTCGGCGATGCCGAAGCATTTCTGCATGTCGTCGGCAGCATGGGCGGTGGTGGTCAGGGCGGACAGGCTCAGGGTCGAACCGAGGGCCAGGAGGAGGGCGGCAGCGGACAGTTTGGTGGTCATGGAGTATCTCCAGCAGTGGTCGAGTTGGCAGGCTTGATTGCCTGCTTGCACCACTAGAGAGAGGGGGACGAACTTCGTTACAAGCCAGCCGGAAAAAATTTAAATATCACGCAAAGCAAATGTGGGAGGGGTTGCCCCTCCCACATTTTAAAGCCGGTTCATCCAGCAACCGTTTTAACCGCCCAGGTAGGCTTCACGCACCTTAGGATCGGTCAGTAATTGCTCGCCAGTGCCCTGCATCACCACCCGGCCGTTTTCCAGCACGTAGGCCCGGTCGGCGATTTTCAGGGCCTGGTTGGCGTTCTGTTCCACCAAAAACACCGTTACCCCGTCCTTGCGCAGTTGCTCGATGATGTCGAAGATCTGCTGGATGATGATCGGTGCCAGGCCCAGGGACGGCTCGTCCAACAGCAACAGCTTGGGCTTGCTCATCAACGCCCGCCCGATGGCGAGCATTTGCTGCTCGCCGCCGGACATGGTGCCGCCGCGCTGGCTGAAGCGCTCCTTGAGCCGAGGGAACAGGTGCAGCACCTTGTCCATCTGTTCCTGGTAATCGCCCTTGTCGGTAAAGAACCCACCCATGGCCAGGTTCTCTTCCACGGTCAGGCGCGAAAACACGCGACGGCCTTCCGGTACCACCGCAATGCTCTTGCGCATGATTTCGGCGGAGTGCTTGCCCACCAGCTCTTCACCCATGTAGCGGATGCTGCCGCTGTGGGCCTGGGGCGAGCCGCACAGGGTCATCAGCAACGTGGACTTGCCAGCGCCGTTGGCGCCGATCAGGGTCACGATTTCACCCTGGCGCACTTCCACGTTGACGCTGTGCAGGGCCTGGATCTTGCCGTAGAAAGTGGAAACGTTTTCGAATTGCAGCATTTTACGCTTCCCCCAGATAGGCTTTGATCACTTCGGGATTGTCACGGATCTGCTCCGGCGTCCCGTCGGCGAGCGGCGTGCCCTGGTTGATCACCACGATATGGTCGGAAATGCTCATGACCAGTTTCATATCGTGTTCGATCAACAGCACGGTGGCGTTGTTTTCCTCACGCAACACGCCGATCAGCGCCTTGAGGTCTTCGGTTTCCTTGGGGTTCAAGCCCGCCGCCGGTTCGTCGAGCATCAGGATCCGCGGACGGGTCATCATGCAGCGGGCGATTTCCAGGCGGCGTTGCTGACCATAGGCCAGGGTGCCGGCCGGGCGGTTGGCGAACTCGGTGAGATTGACCTTGTCCAGCCAATACGCCGCGTACTCCATGGCCTCACGCTCGCTCTTGCGAAACGCCGGGGTCTTGAACAGGCCTGCGAAGAAGTTGGTGTTCAGGTGACGGTGCTGGGCGATAAGCAGGTTCTCGACCGCTGTCATGTCCTTGAACAAGCGCACGTTCTGGAACGTGCGCACCACGCCCTTGCGGGCGATCTCGTGACCGGCCAGGCCCTGGATCGGCTGGCCGTCCAGCAGGATACTGCCGCCGCTCGGCTTGTAGAAACCGGTGAGGCAGTTGAACACCGTGGTCTTGCCGGCGCCATTGGGGCCGATCAGCGCGACGACCTGCTTCTCTTTGACGGTCAGGGCGACGCCGTTGACCGCGAGCAAGCCGCCGAAGCGCATGCTCAGATTTTCGACTTTCAGGATCTCGCGGCTCATTTGCGCAGCTCCATGTGTGGACGTTGCATGGGCAGCAGGCCTTGAGGGCGCCAGATCATCATCAGCACCATCATGGCGCCGAACATCAACATGCGGTACTCGCTGAACTCTCGCATCATTTCCGGCAGCAGGATCATTACGATCGCGGCCAGAATCACACCCAGTTGCGAGCCCATGCCACCCAGTACCACGATGGCGAGGATGATCGCCGACTCGATGAACGTGAACGACTCCGGGGTCACCAGGCCTTGGCGTGCGGCGAAGAAGCTGCCAGCGAAACCGGCGAAGGTTGCCCCAAGGGTGAAGGCCGAAAGTTTGATGACTGTCGGGTTCATGCCCAGTGCACGGCAGGCGATTTCATCTTCGCGCAGCGCTTCCCACGCGCGGCCAATCGGCATGCGCAGCAGGCGGTTGATCACGAACAGTGCCGCCAGTGCCAGCAACAGCGCCACCAGGTACAGGAACACCACTTTGCTCACCGGGTTGTAGGCAATCCCGAAGTACTCGTGGAAAGTCTGCATGCCCTCTGCGGCGGTGCGGTCGAACGACAGCCCGAAGAACGTCGGCTTGGGGATGCTGCTGATGCCGTTGGGGCCGCCGGTGATATCGGTGAGGTTACGCAGGAACAGACGGATGATTTCACCGAAGCCCAGGGTCACGATCGCCAGGTAGTCACCGCGCAAACGCAACACCGGGAAGCCCAGCAGGAAGCCGAACGTGGCCGCCATCAGACCGGCGAGTGGCAGGCAGACCCAGAAGCTCCAACCCAGGTAGTGCGACAGCAGCGCGTAGGTGTAGGCACCCACCGCATAGAAGCCCACATAACCCAGGTCGAGCAGGCCGGCCAGGCCCACCACGATGTTCAGGCCCAGGCCCAGCAACACGTAGATCAGGATCAGGGTGGCGATGTCGACTGCACCGCGCGAGCCGAAGAACGGCCAGATCAACGCGGCCACGATCAGGCCGATGATGATGTAGCGCTGGGTGCGCGGCAGGGTCAGGAATTGGCTGACCTTGGGCGACACCAACGGCGCACGGTTGCCCTTGAACAGGGCGCCGACCTGCTGGGTGAACAGCACGCGCAGGAACATCAGCACCGAGCACAGGGCGATGATGGTCAGGGTCACGGGCCCTGTGCCATGCACTTCCAGGTTGATGCCGACAATGCTCAGCTTGAGGCCGAGTACCGGGAAGGCCACGGCCCACACCAGCAAGGCGCTGAAAAACGCCGATTTAAGATATCTGCTCATACTTTCTCAACCTCCGGACGGCCCAGGATGCCGGTCGGACGGAACAACAACACCAGGACCAACAAGCCGAACGCCACGACGTCCTTGTATTGGTCACCGAAGATATCGGCGCCAAAGGCTTCGGCCACGCCCAGCACCAGCCCACCGAGCATGGCGCCCGGAATACTGCCGATACCGCCCAGCACCGCTGCGGTGAAGGCCTTGAGGCCCACCAGGAAACCGGCGTTGGGGTTGATCACGCCGTACTGCATGCTCAGCAACACGGCCGCGACCGCCGCCAGCGCGGCACCGATCACGAAGGTCAGGGCGATGATGTTATTGGTGTTGATGCCCAACAGGTTGGCCATCTTGATGTCTTCGGCGCAGGCCCGGCAGGCGCGCCCCAGACGAGAGCGGGAAATGAACAGCGTGAGGCCGAGCATCGCCACCAGGGTGACGACAAAGACCAGGATCTGCATGTAGGAAATCAGTACTTCTTGCGCACCACCGGGGCCGAAGGAGAAGCTTCCCGGGATCAGGTTGGGAATGGACTTGTCCTTGGAATCCTGGGACAGCAATACGGTGTTCTGCAGGAAAATCGACATGCCGATGGCGGAAATCAGCGGGATCAACCGATTGCTGCCGCGCAAGGGGCGGTAGGCAACGCGCTCGATACTGTAGCCATAGGCACTGGTCACGACGATCGATGCCAGGAACGCAGCGGTCATCAACAGCGGCAGGGAGTGGATACCCATCATGGCCAGCCCGGCAAGGGCGATGAAGGCCACGTAGGAACCAATCATGTACACCTCGCCATGGGCGAAGTTGATCATTCCAATGATGCCGTAAACCATTGTGTAGCCAATGGCTATCAAGGCATAGGTGCTGCCAATGGTCAGGCCATTAACCAGCTGTTGGAAAAAATGATAGATCTCAGGCATTACAGCGCTCCTAAAAACCCGATACGCATTTCACTGGTGGAGTCATGTTCCGGCCCTGCGCTGTGTTCTGCGAGCACATTTGCACAAAGCGTTTGCCAGCGAACCGCTAGTGACGGTTTTAAGATTTTCAGGTGAGCCAGCGCCCGGATCGCGGGTGACATGGCCCATAAACCTCGTAAAACAAAACCCACTGCTTTCACAGTGGGCTTGTTGACCAGTAATGCCTGGCTTACTGAGGGGATACTTCGGTTTTTGGTTTGCCGAAGTGCCATTCATAGACCACGAACTTGAAGTCCTTCAGGTCGCCCTTGGCGTCGAAGCTCAGCTCGCCGGTCGGGGTCTTGAAGGTACCCGCGTGGATGGCCTCGGCCACCTTGGCGGTGTCTTCGCTCTTGGCAGCCTTGATGCCGCCGGCGATCACTTCGATGGCCGAGTAGGCCGGGAACACGAACGGACCGGTTGGGTCCTGCTTGTTCTTGGCGAACTCTTCAACGATGGCCTTGTTGGCCGGGTCGGTGTCGAAGGATTTAGGCAGGGTCACCAGCAGGCCTTCGGAAGCGCCCTGGGCGATTTGCGAGATGGAGTCGTTGCCGACGCCCTCTGGGCCCATGAACTTGGCGTTCAGGCCTTTTTCCTTGGCTTGGCGCAGGATCAGGCCCAGCTCAGGGTGGTAGCCGCCGTAGTAGACGAAGTCGACGTTGGCTTGCTTGAGTTTCTGGATGATTGAGGAGAAGTCCTTGTCGCCGGCGTTCAGGCCTTCGAAGACGGCAACCTTGGTGCCTTTCTTCTCGAGGGTCTGCTTGACGGCGGTGGCGATGCCTTCACCGTATTGCTGCTTGTCATGCAGCACGGCAACGATCTTCGGCTTGACGTGGTCGGCGATGTAGTTGCCGGCCGCCGGGCCCTGGGCGCTGTCCAGGCCGATGGTGCGGAAGATCAGCTTGTAGCCACGGGCGGTGATTTCCGGGCTGGTGGCCGCCGGGGTAATCATGATGACGCCTTCGTCTTCATAGATATCCGAGGCTGGCTGAGTGGAGCTGGAGCAAAGGTGACCGACCACGAACTTGACGCCGTCATTGACCACTTTGTTGGCGACGGCAACGGCTTGCTTCGGATCGCACGCGTCGTCGTATTCCTTGGCTTCAAGCATTTTGCCGTCGACGCCGCCCTTGGCGTTGATGTCGGCGATGGCCTGCTTGGCACCCATGAATTGCATGTCGCCATATTGCGTTACAGGCCCGGTCTTGGGGCCGGCAATGCCGATCTTGATGGTGTCGGCTGCGAACGAATGGCCGGCAACCCCAGCCAGGACCATAGCGGCAAACAGTTTGGAAATCTGCTTAGTAGCCTTATTCATAGTGCTCCACTCTTACTGTTGTATTTTTTATAGTTCTAGCGGCCTTGTGAGCTGCAGAACCGGATCAGATATCTCGGATATCCCTCGGCGATGCCCTGGCAACTGTACCGGTACAGTGTAGAGCGCCGGTTGATCGCTTGGAAAGCTGGCTGCTGGGGGCAAAACCGGGTTGTGTCGCTTAAATGAAAGAAAAAGACAGAATTGCGGCGGGGTAATGCCAGCCTTCCGAGCATTCCTTGGCTTTTCCGACACTTTCAATCGCCAGCTTATTTGCTACTGGGTTTTTCCAACTGTGACACGACGTTATGATTGCGCCGATTTTTTACTCAGGTGAACTCCCATGACGCAAGAACCTAGCACCCTCTATGCCAAGCTGCTCGGTGAAACCGCCGAAATTTCCTGGAAGGAGCTCGAACCGTTCTTTGCCAAGGGTGCCCTATTGTGGGTCGACGCCGACCTGGATTTGATCGAAGCGGCCGAAGCGATGGCCGAAGACAATCGCGACAAAGTCGCTGCCTGGCTGGCTGCGGGGAGTCTTGGCGAAGTGTCTGCGACGCGGGCGGTGGACTTGGTCACGCGTGACCCGGGCCTTTGGGCGGTGGTGGTCTCGCCGTGGATTTTGATCCAGGAAAGGGCAGTGTAAGAAACCAGTGAGCCAAATGGGTGCACGGCTCGCGCTTGCGCAAGTGTGTAGCGGAGTAACCGCTTCCCCCGTGATGGCACGTTGCCGTAGAGAAAGGTCACAGGTGACGGTGACGTTAACGTCACGGGAACAGTTGGAGCGCTGGCGTAACGGCTGGGAAATTGTTTCAAGGTATTGGCGCCTGACTACTGGCAGCCTGCCATGTCAGCGGATGGGCCTGACAACTGAAGGCGAACTGATGCACGCCGGGGCAGGTTCCTTTGGCGGCGGAGCCTCTTTATTACCGTCTGCGCTGAATGTGTGGAGCGGGTTGCGTATCTGCATGCCTTGCATGACGCCAATGATGTCGCTGAAGGCCACCGCCGGGCTCAGCAAATAACCCTGAATGAAATCGCAGCCATGCTGCTGCAACAGCTCGAATTGCGCCTGGGTCTCCACCCCTTCGGTCACCACCTCCAAGTGCAGCGTATGAGCCATGGCAATGATGGCCTGGACGATTTCGCTGTCGGCGGTGGACCTGGGTATGTCCTGGATAAACGACCGGTCGATCTTCAAGGTGTTGAGCGGCAGGCGCTTGAGGTAGGCCAGGGATGAATAGCCGGTGCCGAAGTCATCGATCGCCAGGGATACGCCCAACGCGCGGATTTGCCGCAACAGGGCCAGGGTGCTGCTGATATTGCCCATCAACGCGTTTTCGGTGACTTCCAGCTCCAGGCGATTGGCAGCAATGCCTGCAAAGCGCAGGGCCGCTTCGATTTCATCCGCCAGTTCATCACGGGCCAGGTTCAGGGCCGAGCAATTCACGGCCATGGTCAACTCGCTATAGCCGCGATCAGACAACAGGCTCAAGTCATGACAAGCCTGGCGCAATACCCAGTGGTCCAGTTCGGCAATCAAACCGTTATTCTCGGCAATCCCGATAAACCGGTCCGGCGCCAGCAACCCATGTTGTGGGTGCTGCCAGCGCACCAGGGCCTCCAGGCGCGTGACCTTGCCGAGCTTCATGTCGAAGATCGGCTGATAAAACAGCACCAACTCATTGCGCCCGCGCAGGGCCGCGCGCAGTTGCTCTTCAAGTTGCAGCTCAAGGAAAGCGCGGGTTTTCAGGTTGGAACTGAAGAAGTGCAGGCTATTGCGTCCAGCATCCTTGGACTGGTAAAGCGCCAGGTCGGCGGTTTTCAGCAGTTCTTCACAGGTTTGGCCATCGTCGGGAAACAGGCTGATACCGATACTGGTAGTCATGACCATGCGCCGGCCTGCCAACTCGATGGGTTCCTTCATTTTTTGCATGATGCGCTGGGCCATGTGCCGCGCTTCGTCGCGATGATGGATATTGATCAGAATGCAGAATTCATCCCCGCCAAAACGCGCGACCACGTCGGCATGGCTGCGTACCGAGCCTTTGATATGGCTGGCCAGCACGGAAAGCAATTGGTCACCGGCATCATGTCCAAGGCTGTCGTTGATGCGCTTGAAATGGTCGATGTCGAGGAAGATCACCGCCATCATGCCGCGTGTCGCGGTTTTTTCCGCGACCTTTTCCGCAAAGATCTGATTGAAGCCACGCCGGTTGAGCAAGCTGGTCAGCGCGTCGTAATGGGCCACCTGTTGCAGCGAGGCACGGGCCTGGTCCAGCTCGCTGAGCAGTGCGTTGACCCGGCGCAAATCGCGTTCCTTGTGCTGCAGCTTTTTGTCGGCCAACGCTGCGCTGATGCTGCTGCCGATAACCAGCAAGGTGATCGTCGCCACCGACAGGCTCAGTTGCAGCGGATTGTTATCGACGGGCAACGACAGATCCGCGCCGTCCGGTATCAGCATTTGCATGGCCGCCATGCCGGTGAAATGCATGCTCAGGATGCCGGCGCCCAGCACCAGGCTGGCGGCGTATTTGAGCAATTGATGAAACACGCCGGTACCGTCGCGCAGGTAGCTCGACAACAACAACGCTGCCAGGCTTGCGCCGATGGCAATCGCGACCGAGGCCATGAGCAGCCTGGAGTCGAAGTAGGCCTGGGCCTGGGAACGCATGGCTGACATGCCGACGTAGTGCATCAGCGCGATACCCAGCCCCATCCACACTGAGGCCAGCAGGTACTGATGGAGCCGCAGGTGCGCATGACTGAGGGTTTGCATGGCGAACAGCGAAGCGATCAGGGCAATCACCAACGAGGCGAAGGTCATCAGCAATTCGTAATGAATGGCGACGGGGGCCTGGAAGGCCAGCATGCTGATGAAGTGGGTCGACCAGATACCGCCCGCCAGGCAACCGGCGCCCAACCAACACCAGCGACGGCGGGCGGTGGGGTCTTCGACATGACCGACGCGCTCGGCCATGTCCAGCGTGCCAAAGCCGGCCGCGCAGGCGACCAGGTACGCCAGCAGCACCAGAAAGGGGTTATGACTGCAATTGAGTAATAAGTGCCCGTTGTCTGGAAGGTCGGTGAAAAAGTGCAGTCCCAGCCATTCCATAGCGTGTCCCGTCATAGTGTCGCGTCATTGCCTCAGGCGATGACCTATGAGGTCGAGTATAGAAGCCTCGCGGGATTTGCCAGGAATAATGGCACTTTGATACAACTCTTTTTGCATGCCAGTCATAGCGTTTGATGCTAAGCGCTGATGGGCAGATCCAGCTCGAAAAGCGGCTCGTCGAGCGGCGCCAGGCCGAAGGCGGCACGGGCAGCATCGCAATCGGCGTTTTGCACGCCCTGGCTCCAAGAGGCGTCGAACTCGCGGCAGGGGCTTGAGCGCTGTTCATAAATTGAGCAGCGCGTGCCTTTGCCCACTTCACCCTCGAGGCTGCAGCAGCGTGCGGGCTTCTGGTCGGTACCGATCATCGCCACTCGGGTGGGGTTGATCTGCACCACCAGGTCATCGGGCACGGTGCCGCCCGATGAGGCGCACTCGCCCCAGAAGAAAGACACACGAAAGTATGAACAGCAGGCACCGCAATTCAGACACGGACTGGCTTCGGACATGGGCGTCATCGATTAAGGATAGGTAAGGGGGACTGCGGGAAGGCTCGCCATTCTATCCGGGCGCTGGCCATTGGGAAGGGGGGCGCGCACATATATTTTTGTAGGGAAAACCCCGTAATGCCGGGTGAAATCACGTCCTATCAGCTTTACGAATCATTACAGACAAGCGCCGCCAGCCTGACTATGTTGCAGATACCTGAGCAGGATGCAGTGGGCATCGCAGCTCTCATAACAATAAAAGAGACGGACCCATGCAGAACTCGACCCAAGCGGCGAATGCCTGGCGCATTCTGTTCCTGCTGTTCCTCGCCAACCTGTTCAACTTCTTCGACCGGACCATTCCCGCGATCATCATCGAGCCGATCCGCATGGAATGGCACCTGAGCGACTTTCAGCTCGGCATCATCGGTACCTCTTTCACCATCGTCTATGCCATCGCCGGGCTGCCGCTGGGGCGCCTGGCCGACACCGGCTCGCGCAGCAAACTGATGGGCTGGGGCTTGTTTGCCTGGAGCGGGCTGACGGCGCTCAATGGCCTGGCCGGCAGTTTCTGGAGCTTCCTGGTGGTGCGCATGGGCATTGGCATCGGGGAGGCCAGCTATGCCCCCGCCGCCAATTCATTGATTGGCGATCTGTTTCCCGCCCACCGCCGCGCGCGCGCCATGGGCATTTTCATGCTGGGCCTGCCGTTGGGCTTGCTGCTGGCGTTCTTCACCATCGGCTGGATGGTCAAGGCGTTCGACAGCTGGCGTGCGCCGTTCTTTATTGCCGCCGTACCGGGGCTGATCCTCGCGGTATTCATGTTCTACATCAAGGAGCCCAAACGCGGCGCGGCGGAAACGGTGCAAGTGCCCCAGGAACGCGTCGACCGCCCGATCCGCCGCGTACTCGCGGTGCCGACCTTCCTGTGGCTGGTGCTGGCCGGGCTGTGCTTCAACTTCGCCACCTATGCGTGCAACTCGTTCCTGGTGCCGATGCTGCAGCGTTACTTTCTGATGCCGTTGCAGGACGCAGCGGTGGCCACCGGTGTCATCGTCGGTGTGACCGGCCTGGTGGGCCTGACCCTGGGCGGCTGGATTGCCGACAAGATCCATCAGCGGGTCGCCAATGGCCGGCTGCTGTTTGCCGCGTGCAGTCTGATCATCTCCACGCTCACCACCGCCTGGGCATTGCATGCCGGACGGATCGAGATCGGCGTGTTCGTCGCGCTGTTCAGCGTGGGCTGGTTGTTTGCCTATAACTTCTATACCTGCGTGTACACGGCAATCCAGGACGTGGTTGAACCGCGCCTGCGGGCCACGGCGATGGCGTTGTTCTTTGCCGGCTTGTATCTGCTGGGTGGGGGCATGGGGCCGATTGTGGTGGGCGGCCTGTCTGATCACTTTGCGCATGCTGCGATGTATGCGGCGGGGGCCGAGCAGATGACTGAGGCCTACAAGGCTGTAGGTTTGCACGACGCCATGTACCTGATTCCGGTGGCGTTGTTCCTGACCATGCTGTTTCTGTTCCAGGCATCGCGCAGTTTTGTGCGTGATGCCAAGCGGATGAAAGAGGGGTTGAGTGCGGTGGAGGTGCCGGCGTTGGCTACGGCTTGAGACCGAGTTGACGCTATCGGGAGCAAGCCCCCTCCCACACTCGAATGTATTCACAGTTCAAATGTGGGAGGGGGCTTGCTCCCGATGAGGCCCGCAACGCCAACGGTGTTCTCAAGTGAATAAAAAAGGCCCGCATTGCGCGGGCCTCTCTCATTCAGCGCAGGATCAACCCGCGACCAACACCCGAATCGCTTCCAGTCGCAACGCCGCCTTGTCGAGCATGGCCAGGCCTTGCTCGCGCTGGTTGCGCAGGGCGACCAGCTCGCTGTCGCGTACGGTCGGGTTGACCGCTTGCAGCGCCGTCAAGCGCGCCAGCTCTTCGTCGGTGTCTGCCGCCAGGCGACGCTTGGCCTCGGCCACACGTTCGGCGTGACGCGGGGCGATTTTCTCTTCGCCGGCATTGATGCGCGGCGTCAATTGGTCGCGCTGGGCCTGCACGAATTTGTTGGCGCTGGCCCGGGGCACGCTTTCCAACTGCTCGTTCAAGGTCACGAACGACACGCGGCCGGACAGGTCATTGCCGTTGGCATCCAGCAGGCAGCGCAGCGCCGCCGGTGGCAGGTAGCGACCCAGTTGCAGCGAGCGCGGGGCAACCACTTCGCTGACATACAGCAGTTCGAGCAATACGGTGCCCGGCTTGAGCGCCTTGTTCTTGATCAGCGCCACGGCGGTGTTGCCCATGGAACCGGACAGCACCAGGTCCATGCCGCCTTGCACCATCGGGTGTTCCCAGGTGATGAACTGCATGTCTTCACGGGACAGCGCCTGGTTACGGTCGTAGGTGATGGTCACGCCTTCGTCGTCGCCCAGGGGGAAGCTGGCGTCGAGCATCTTCTCGCTGGGCTTGAGGATCAGTGCGTTTTCCGAATGGTCTTCGCTGTCGATGCCGAAAGCGTCGAACAGGGTTTCCATATAGATCGGCAGGGCGAACTGGTCGTCTTGCTCGAGGATGTCTTCGACCAGCGCATCGCCTTCACCGGCACCACCGGAGTTGAGCTCCAGCAAGCGGTCACGACCGGTGTGCAGTTCCTGCTCCAGACGCTCGCGCTCGGCACGGGCTTCGTCGATCAGGGCCTGCCATTCGCCATCGTCGGCGTTTTCCAGCAGCGGCAGCAGGCGCGGGCCGAACTGATGCTGCAAGGCGTTGCCGGTCGGGCAGGTGTTGAGGAATGCGTTCAGCGCTTCGTGGTACCACTGGAACAGGCGCTCTTGCGGGCTGGTTTCCAGGTACGGCACATGCAATTCGATCACGTGTTTCTGGCCGATCCGGTCCAGACGGCCGATGCGCTGTTCCAGCAGGTCGGGGTGCGACGGCAGGTCGAACAGCACCAGGTGGTGGGAGAACTGGAAGTTGCGGCCTTCACTGCCGATTTCCGAACAGATCAGCACCTGGGCGCCGAACTCTTCATCCGCGAAGTACGCTGCGGCGCGGTCGCGTTCGAGGATGTTCATGCCTTCGTGGAACACCGTGGCCGGAATGCCGGAGCGTACGCGCAGCGCGTCTTCCAGGTCCATGGCGGTTTCGGCGTGGGCGCAGATCACCAGGACCTTGGTGCGCTTGAGCATTTTCAGCTGGTCGATCAGCCACTCGACGCGCGGGTCGAAGCGCCACCAGCGGTTGTCTTCCTCGATGTCCGGCTGCGACTGGAAGCTGACTTCCGGATACAGCTCGGCATGTTCGCCCAGGGGCAACTCCATGTATTCATCTGGGTTAGGCAGCGGGTAGGCGTGCAGTTTCCGCTCGGGGAACCCCTGTACGGCGGCGCGGGTGTTGCGAAACAGCACGCGGCCGGTGCCGTGGCGGTCGAGCAGTTCACGCACCAGGCGCGCGCTGGCCTCGCTGTCGCCATCGTTGACGGCGGTAAGCAAGGCTTCGCCTTCATTGCCGAGGAAACCCTGGATGGTTTTGTGCGCGGCGGGCGACAAGCGGCCCTTGTCCAGCAGCTCCTGCACGGCTTCGGCCACCGGGCGGTAGTTCTCGCTCTCGGCGCGGAAGGCGTGCAGGTCGTGGAAACGGTTCGGGTCCAGCAGGCGCAGGCGCGCGAAGTGGCTGTCCTGGCCCAGTTGTTCCGGGGTAGCGGTGAGCAGCAGCACGCCGGGAATCACTTCGGCGAGTTGCTCGACCAGCGAGTACTCGGCGCTGGCTTTTTCTTCGTGCCACACCAGGTGGTGGGCTTCGTCGACCACCAGCAGGTCCCAACCGGCCGCGAACAGCGCGTCCTGAGCCTTCTCGTCGTCCACCAGCCATTCCAGGGCGACCAGCGCCAGCTGAGTGTCTTCGAACGGGTTGGTGGCATCGCTTTCGATAAAGCGCTCTTCGTCGAACAGCGCAACCTGCAGGTTGAAGCGCCGGCGCATTTCCACCAGCCACTGGTGCTGCAGGTTTTCCGGGACCAGGATCAGCACGCGGCTGGCACGGCCCGACAGCAGCTGGCGATGGATCACCAGGCCGGCTTCGATGGTCTTGCCCAGGCCCACTTCGTCGGCCAGCAATACCCGTGGCGCAATACGGTCAGCGACTTCACGGGCGATGTGCAGTTGGTGCGCGATAGGTTGCGCACGCACGCCGCCCAGGCCCCACAGTGCGGACTGCAATTGGCGACTGGTGTGTTCCAGGGTGTGGTAGCGCAGCGAGAACCAGGCCAGCGGGTCGATCTGCCCGGCGAACAGGCGGTCGCTGGCGAGGCGGAACTGGATGAAGTTGGACAGTTGGGTTTCCGGCAGGGTGACCTGTTCGTTCTGCCCGTTGAGGCCGTGGTAAACCAGCAGGCCGTCGACGTCGTCGACTTCCTGCACGGTCATCTTCCAGCCTTCGAAATGGGTGATGCTGTCGCCCGGCGAAAACCTCACGCGGGTGAGGGGCGCATTCCGTAGCGCATACTGGCGGGTGTCGCCAGTGGCCGGATAGAGCACGGTCAACAAGCGGCCGTCCTGTGCCAGAACGGTGCCTAACCCCAGCTCTGCTTCGCTGTCACTAATCCAGCGTTGCCCCGGTTGATACTGCTGCGCCATGCTGCCTGACTCCCGCCGTGAAAAAGCCGACTATCTTAACGGAACAAGGCCTCACGCCCAAGGACTCCGACAAAAAGTACTCTGACAAAAAGTACTCTGACAAAAACTACTGCGTCAGCGCCCAGGCCCGCAGGGCGAATCGACGGGTGGCGGGCACTCATAAGTGTCGACTGGGTCACAGCTTGACCAGCGAATGTTCAAGTCGCCCCAGGGCGCGCCGACAGCCTGTTGATCAGGAGAATCAAGATTATGTTGCCACCCATGCTGCCCGTCAGCGTTGTGCCGGTCACGTCACAACTCGATCCGGTACGCCAGAAGCCGGATATCCCGCCCGTGGTGCCGGTTCAACAAGGCTCCAACGAGAGCACCATCGACCTGAAAAAAGGCGATGCCGAACAATCGACCTTTCTGCTGCGCGAAGAACAGCGCCGTCAGCAAGAGCAGCAAAAGCGTCAGCGTGAAGCCAGCGAGGACCCCGAGCAGCACCTGCCGATCCCCGGTGATCTGCTCAACGCCGACAATACTGTCCCTGTGGCGCCGCTGATTGAAGACGCGCCGCGCCAGGGCCTGTGGGTGGATATCGAGGTTTGATCGCCAGCTGATTTGCCGTCGAGCGGAGGAGGCCGCATTATTGGAACATTCCCGCCATAACGTAAGCCAAGCCATGAGTGATGATGACAAGCTGATCGACCTGAATGCCGAACGCGCCAAGCGTGTGCATGATCTCAATGACAAACGCCTGAATGAAGTGCGCCAGGCGTTTGAACAGGCCATGCCCCTGGGTAAGGCCAAGAAGAAATCGAAGAACAAGCCGAAAAAACGTTGAATCAACTGGCCTCCATTGATGCAGGTCAGTTAGTGCCTTTCTTTACGCCCCGTCGAGGGCGACATTGATCCCCGTCAATTTTCCATTCCGCCTTCTCGATTAACTTAGCCCTATCGCAACAGGGCAAGTGCAGGAGGCCGGTCATGTTTATCGATAATGTGGTATTTGCCGGAGTGCTGACCGTAAGCCTCATGGTGCTGTTTTTTGTAGGGTTTGGAATTTTTATCTGGAAAGACGCACACAAGCGTAAAAAACCCTAAGTCTTTCCGGGTTACAGGGCACGCAAGGCATTTTGGGCGACTTCGGTCGCCTTTTTTTTTGGCCGATCGTTCCCACGCTCTGCGTGGGAATGCCGCCTCGGACGCTCCGCGTCCGCTGTTGAGGCCTGCGCATGGGTGACGCGGAGCGTCACGGGGCGTATTCCCACGCAGAGCGTGGGAACGATCATCAGGGCCATAAAAAAGGTGCGATTCTCGCGAATCGCACCTTGTTCATTGCTGGCTGCTATCAGCTGCCCAGCGCCTTGGACGCCAGCCAGAACAACCCGGCCGAGAGGCCTACGGTTGCCGGCAGGGTCAGCACCCACGCCATCAGGATAGTCTTGACCGTGCCGCCTTGCAGGCCGCTTTTGTTGGCGACCATGGTACCGGCCACGCCAGAAGACAACACGTGGGTGGTGGACACCGGCAGGGCGAAGATATTGGCAAAGCCGATCATGGTGGCGGTGGTAATCTGCGCCGACATGCCCTGGGCATAGGTCATGCCTTGCTTGCCGATCTTTTCACCGATGGTCAGTACCACGCGTTTCCAGCCCACCATGGTGCCCAGGCCCAGGGCCAGTGCGACCGCGAGGATCACCCAGAACGGCGCGTATTCGGTCGTGGCGGTCAGGTCTTTGCGCAGCTTGTCGAGGTCGGACTTCTCACGCGCATCCAGGCCAGGCAGCTTGCCGACTTTCTTCGCGGTATCGTCCAGGCAGAGCAGGTAGCGACGCACTTCAATGCGCTGGTCGGCATTCAACGAGTGGTAGTCGGACACACCTTTGAGCGTGTCAACGAGCGCGTTGATGGTCGGCTCGGTCTGCTGCGGGTTGCACTGGAACTTGCCCGGCAGGTCGTCCTTCACGCTTTTGCCCAGTGCCAGGAACTCGCCGAGGGTGGCGTTGTTGCGCTGGTAGAACTGGCTCAGATGCACAGTGGCGTCGCGGGTCCGTTCGATCTGGTAGGTGGTGCTGCCCAGGTCGAGCACGAACTGCGCCGGCACGATACCGATCAGCACCAGCATGATCAGGCCGATACCTTTCTGCCCATCGTTGGAGCCGTGCACGAAGCTCACGGCCATGGCGGAAATCACCAGGACCAAGCGGTTCCAGAACGGCGGGTGCTTCTTGTCATCAAGCTTGCGGCGTTGGTCCGGGGTCTTGTGCATCTTCGACAGCGGGCGCCACCACTTCAGGCCGATCAGCACCAGGGCTGCGACCAGGAAACCGGCCATCGGCGAGAACACCAGGGACGCACCGATATCGATCGCTTTCTGCCAGTTCACACCGTCAGCCAGGGGAATATCGTTGATCAGGGCGTTGGCCAGGCCCACGCCGAGGATCGAGCCGATCAACGTGTGGGAGCTGGAGGCCGGGATACCGAAGTACCAGGTGCCCAGGTTCCAGGTGATTGCCGCCGCCAACAACGAGAAGACCATCGCCAGACCATGGCCGGTGTTCACATTGATCAGCAACTCCACCGGCAGCAAATGCACGATGGCGTAGGCGACACCCACACCACCGAGCAGCACGCCGAGGAAATTGAACACCCCGGAGAAGAACACCGCCAGGTGTGGCGGCATCGCTTTGGTATAGATGACTGTGGCCACCGCGTTAGCGGTGTCATGAAAGCCATTGATGAACTCGAAGGCGAGGACAAAGGCCAGGGCGAGCAACAGGCTCACTAGAACCCAAGCATCCAGTCCGCTGAATAAATCGATCATGAAGGTTTTCTGACCCGGTCGTAAGGGGGCGCGATTATGCCAGAAAACCTCAGTAATCGATGCATTAGCTGCTCATTGGTAACAATCTACATTGAAAAAAACTGGTTGAAATGGGCGCATCCCAGGGTTTTCGGGGCTTTGGCAAGTCTTTGATTTTTAACGCAGGGGCGTGGAAAGACGCGGTTTCGTCACGAAAATGTCATGTGTGAAACATTTGTATGAAATTTCGTTGGCGGCAGTGGAGCGCCGACCAGCGGCAGCCAATGCGTGCTGCCCCCGGCCGGTGGTGGGCCGCAAAGGCAGCAAAAACCTGAAGACTCAACCCGAGGAGCACTCAGGGCTCTTCGGTCTTGAGTTCCTGCTCGATTTTCTGGATTTCCTGGGCGAATGCCTGGTCCAGCAGGCTGGCGCGCTTGCGCCATGGCTTACGTTCCGGCTCAGGCTGGGCGGCGTAGGTGGTGACTTCCCCGCCGTAAACATCCTTGTAACGTTGCTCCTGGCGCTCAAGTTCCGCGCGCAGTTCATCTTTCGTCACAGTTGTACCTAATTGAGTTGAGTTTAATAAAAGTGCAACGTCATGCCAAAAGGCGGCCTTGGGGTGTACGAACTTGAACAGACTGACCGTGCAAGTTTGAAGTGGGGACCCTAGGTCGCTTTTTCAATCCGATACTTTAATCGACCCTGCGCTCGAGTATGCGGCGCCGGGCGAGCTCTGATCCCAACAGGTAAATTGGGCTGACCTCTGCACAGGCTGCATTATAGCGATGCATGTGAATAACGCTATCGGCATAAAGTTAAAAGTATCAACTTCATATGCGGGTTTTGTTACATCACAACGTAAGTGTTGGCTGAACATATCTATCCATGGTCATCTGGTTTTTCTTCCACAAGGCTTTGAAACAGGCTTGGCCGCTGAAAATTGCGATAATCGAATGATCGTCCGATAATCGCCCAATGTTGCCGGCCCCGTCTTGTACATCTCTGCTGGCGCGGCTAGAAATGACAGCCAGCCCTTCTGTGGTTGAAAACAAGAAAAAGGATCCCTGCAATGAACGATCAATTGCGCAATTCTTTCGCGTCCGTGGCGCCGCCGATCGTGGCCTCACCCGCCAAGCGCATCCAGGCCTTCACGGGTGATCCGGACTTCATGACCTCCCTGGCCCGTGGCCTGGCCGTGGTGCAGGCGTTTCAGGAGCGCAAGCGTCACCTGACCATCGCCCAGATCAGCCACCGCACCGAAATCCCCCGCGCCGCCGTGCGCCGTTGCCTGCACACCTTGATCAAACTCGGTTACGCCACCACCGATGGCCGTACCTACTCGTTGCTGCCCAAAGTGCTGACCCTTGGCCATGCGTATCTGTCATCGACGCCCTTGGCCGTGTCGGCCCAGCCTTATCTGGACCGCATGAGCGAACAGCTTCACGAAGCCTGCAACATGGCGACCCTTGAAGGCGACGACATTCTGTACATCGCCCGTTCCGCCACCACTCAGCGCCTGATTTCCGTGGACCTTTCCGTCGGCGGCCGCTTGCCGGCGTACTGCACCTCCATGGGCCGTATCCTGCTGGCCGCCCTGGACGATGCCTCGCTGCAGGATTATCTCGATCACGCCGACCTGCAAACCAAGACCAGTCGCACCTTGACCACGCCCGAAGCCTTGTTCGAATGCCTGCAACAGGTTCGTCAGCAGGGCTGGTGCATCGTCGATCAGGAACTGGAGCAGGGCCTGCGCTCCATCGCCGTACCGGTGTACGACGCGTCCGGCCAGGTGTTGGCCGCACTCAATGTGAGTACCCATGCCGGGCGGGTCAGCCGCAGCGAGCTGGAGCAGCGCTTCCTGCCGAGCATGCTCAGCGCCAGCCGCGAGCTGAGTACGCAACTGTTTGCCTAAGTGTTCGGTGACCGCACAGATCCCGGCTTGATCGATTGACGCTGTTTCCCCTGGCTCATTAATGTGCGGCAGCGCTCCCAAGCGCTCCAATAATAACGGCGACCCCCGGTCGCTGACCCGCCATCGGTGTGGAATAAAAATAATGAATCAGCCCTCTGTCGGTACCACCTTGGACGTGCAGTCCTTCATCAACGCCCAGCCGTTGTCGCGTTATCAATGGCGTGTGGTGATCCTGTGTTTCCTGATTGTCTTTCTCGACGGCCTCGACACCGCCGCCATGGGTTTTATCGCGCCCGCGCTGTCCCAGGACTGGGGCATCGACCGCGCCAGCCTCGGCCCGGTGATGAGCGCCGCATTGATCGGCATGGTGTTCGGCGCGCTGGGTTCCGGCCCGCTGGCCGACCGCTTCGGGCGTAAAGGCGTGCTGGTGGGCGCGGTGCTGGTGTTTGGCGCCTTCAGCCTGGCATCGGCCTACAGCAGCAATGTCGACCAACTGCTGGTGTTGCGTTTCCTGACGGGCCTGGGCCTGGGCGCCGGCATGCCCAACGCCACTACGCTGCTTTCTGAATACACGCCCGAGCGGCACAAGTCGCTGCTGGTGACCAGCATGTTCTGCGGCTTCAACCTGGGCATGGCCGGTGGCGGGTTTATCTCGGCCAAGTTGATCCCGGCGTTCGGCTGGCACAGCCTGTTGCTGATCGGCGGCATCCTGCCGTTGATCCTGGCCGCCGTGCTGTTGGTGTGGTTGCCGGAATCGGCGCGTTACCTGGTGGTGCGCAACCGTGGCACCGACAAGGTGCGCAAGACCCTGTCTCCCATTGCGCCCGCTATCGTTGCCCAGGCCAGCGCCTTCAGCGTGCCGGAGCAGAAGACCGTCAAGACACGCAACGTGCTCGCGGTGATTTTCTCCGGCACCTACAGCGCCGGCACGTTGTTGCTGTGGCTCACCTACTTCATGGGCCTGGTGATCGTTTATCTGCTCACCAGTTGGCTGCCAACCCTGATGCGCGACAGTGGCGCCAGCATGGAACAGGCCGCGTTCATCGGCGCGTTGTTCCAGTTTGGCGGCGTATTGAGCGCAGTGGGCGTGGGCTGGGCGATGGATCGGTTCAACCCGCACAAGGTGATCGGCACCTTCTATCTGCTGGCCGGGGTGTTTGCCTACGCGGTAGGGCAGAGCCTGGGCAATATCACCTTACTGGCCACCCTGGTGCTGATGGCCGGGATGTGCGTCAACGGTGCGCAATCGGCGATGCCCTCACTGGCGGCGCGTTTCTACCCCACTCAGGGCCGCGCCACCGGCGTGTCGTGGATGCTCGGTATTGGCCGTTTCGGTGCAATTCTGGGAGCGTGGATGGGGGCTACCTTGCTGGGCCTGGGCTGGAATTTCGAGCAGGTGCTGACGGCGCTGGTGATTCCGGCAGCGCTGGCCACCGCTGCCGTGGTGATCAAAGGCATGGTCAGCCATGCCGACGCGACCTGACCTCTGGCACAGCTAAAAATGTGGGAGGGGGCTTGCCCTAATGCCAGTCAGTTAAGAAGTAGCAGGAGCGAGAACTAACTTGTGGCGAGGGAGCTTGCTCCCGCTGGGACGCGAAGCGGCCCCAAACAATGGGACTGCTGCGCAGTCCAGCGGGAGCAAGCTCCCTCGCCACAGGTTCGGTGTCGCCTTAACTGACTGGCATTTAGGGCTTGCTCCCGATAGCGGTGGGTCAGTTGACTAATTCCTGACTGATGCACCGCTATCGGGGGCAAGCCCCCTCCCACATTTGAATTGCGTTGGCTTAGAAGATTAGTACGCAACAATTCGTTCGATAATCGAACACTGAGTCGATTATCGGATTGTTCCACCCATTTCCCCGGCTTAATCTTCAAGCACTTCGGCGCCACCTCAGCGCCTTTTTCGATCAACACCGGGAGCCCAACCCCATGGCTGAAATTCTTACCCTGCGTGATGCGGTCAAGCGCTTCGTGAGCGACGGCGATACCGTCGCGCTCGAAGGCTTTACTCACCTGATCCCTACAGCCGCAGGTCATGAAATCATTCGTCAGGGCAAGAAAGACCTGACGCTGGTGCGTATGACGCCTGATCTGATCTACGACCAGTTGATCGGCGCCGGCTGTGCGCGCAAGTTGATTTTCTCCTGGGGCGGCAACCCTGGCGTGGGTTCCCTGCATCGCCTGCGCGACGCCGTGGAAAAACACTGGCCGCAGCCACTGGAGATCGAAGAACACAGCCATGCCGACCTGGCCAATGCCTACGTTGCCGGCGCCTCCGGTCTGCCGTTTGCGGTGTTGCGTGCCTACGCCGGTTCCGACTTGCCCAAGGTCAACCCGCTGATCAAGACCGTCACCTGCCCATTCACTGGCGAAGTGCTG
The DNA here is from genome assembly GCF_003852355.1 of Pseudomonas sp. R2-7-07. NCBI lineage: Bacteria > Pseudomonadati > Pseudomonadota > Gammaproteobacteria > Pseudomonadales > Pseudomonadaceae > Pseudomonas > Pseudomonas sp. R2-7-07. The sequence goes on from NZ_CP027759.1 coordinate 1,603,609, forward strand.
GCGGCTGTGCCGTCGGTGCGCCCGGATGTCACGGTGATCCACGCGCAGAAGGCCGACCGCAAGGGCAACGTGCTGCTCTGGGGCATTCTCGGCGTGCAGAAGGAGGCGGCCCTGGCGGCCAAGCGCTGCATCGTCACCGTCGAGGAAATCGTCGATGACCTGAACGCGCCGATGAACAGCTGTGTATTGCCGACCTGGGCCCTGACCGCTGTGTGCCACGTGCCCGGTGGCGCGCATCCGTCCTACGCCCACGGCTACAACGAGCGGGACAACCGTTTCTACCAGGCGTGGGACCCTATTGCCCGCGACCGTGGGACCTTTACCGCCTGGATCGACGAATACATTCACGGCACCGCCGACTTCAGTGAATTCCAGGCCAAGCTGGCCACCGCGCAGGAGGCCAAGTGATGGCTTACTCCACCAATGAAATGATGACCGTCGCCGCCGCGCGCCGCCTCAAGAATGGCTCGGTGTGCTTCGTCGGCATCGGCCTGCCGTCCAAGGCGGCCAACTTGGCGCGCCTGACTTCGTCGCCCGACGTGGTGCTGATCTACGAGTCCGGCCCGATTGGCGCCAAGCCATCGGTGCTGCCGTTGTCCATCGGCGACGGTGAGCTGGCGGAAACCGCCGATACGGTGGTGCCTACCGGTGAGATCTTCCGCTACTGGCTGCAAGGCGGGCGCATCGACGTGGGCTTTCTTGGCGCGGCTCAGGTTGACCGTTTCGGCAACATCAACACCACCGTGGTCGGCGATTATCACCAGCCCAAGGTGCGTTTGCCGGGGGCCGGCGGCGCGCCGGAGATCGCCGGTTCTGCCAAGAGCGTGTTGATCATCCTTAAACAGTCGTCCCGCTCGTTTGTCGACAAGCTGGACTTCATCACCTCGGTCGGCCACGGCGAAGGTGGCGATTCGCGTAAACGCCTGGGCCTGCCGGGCGCCGGTCCCGTCGGCATCATTACCGACCTGTGCATCATGGAGCCGGAAGAGGGCACTCATGAGTTCGTGGTCACCGCGTTGCACCCGGGCGTGACCCGTGAGCAGGTGACAGCGGCGACCGGCTGGGCCATTCGGTTTGCCGAGCAGGTCGAGACCACCGCCGAGCCGACGGAGGTCGAACTGAGCGCGTTGCGTGACCTTGAGGCCCGCACCGCGGCCGCCCATGGCCAAGCGCCGGGAGAAGCCTGATGCGTGATGTCTTTATCTGTGATGCTATTCGAACCCCCATCGGTCGTTTCGGCGGTGGCCTGTCCACGGTGCGTGCCGATGACCTGGCGGCCTTGCCGATCAAGGCACTGATGGAGCGCAACCCGACGGTGGACTGGAATGCCGTTGATGAAGTGTTCCTCGGCTGCGCCAACCAGGCCGGCGAAGACAACCGTAACGTGGCACGCATGGCGCTGCTGTTGGCGGGTCTGCCGGAAAGCACCCCAGGCGTGACCCTCAACCGCCTGTGCGCCTCGGGCATGGACGCCATCGGCACGGCCTTTCGCGCGATTGCCAGCGGCGAGATGGAGTTGGCGATTGCCGGTGGCGTCGAGTCGATGTCCCGCGCGCCGTTCGTGATGGGCAAGGCCGATGCGGCGTTTTCGCGCAGCATGAAACTGGAAGACACCACCATTGGCTGGCGCTTTATCAACCCGTTGATGAAGGCCCTGTACGGCGTGGATGCGATGCCGCAGACCGCCGATAACGTCGCCGACGACTACCACATTTCCCGCGCCGACCAGGACGCGTTCGCCCTGCGCAGCCAGCAGCGTACCGCCGCCGCGCAAGCTGCCGGCTTCTTCGCCGAAGAAATCGTACCGGTGCGGGTCGCCCATAAAAAAGGCGAAACCCTGGTGGAGCACGATGAGCATCCGCGGGACACCACCCTGGAAGCGCTGGCCAAACTCAAACCGGTGAATGGTCCCGACAAAACCGTGACCGCCGGCAATGCCTCAGGTGTCAACGATGGCGCTGCCGCGCTGATCCTGGCCTCTGGCGAGGCGGTGAAAAAACACGGCCTCACCGCCCGCGCCCGGGTACTGGGCATGGCCAGTGCCGGCGTCGCCCCGCGTGTGATGGGCATCGGTCCGGTGCCGGCGGTGCGCAAGCTGGTGGAGCGCCTGGGGTTGGCGATCACCGATTTTGACGTGATCGAGCTCAACGAAGCGTTCGCCAGCCAAGGCCTGGCGGTGCTGCGCGAGCTGGGCCTCGCCGATGATGCGCCGCAGGTCAACCCCAACGGCGGCGCCATCGCCCTGGGCCATCCCCTGGGCATGAGCGGTGCGCGGTTGGTACTGACCGCCCTGCATCAGCTGGAAAAAACCGGCGGCCGCAAAGGCCTGGCGACTATGTGTGTGGGCGTCGGCCAAGGCCTGGCCCTGGCGATTGAACGCATCTAACAAGAGAGGATTGCTCCATGAGTGACAAGCCCGGTTACCGGCGCCCGCAAGCGGGCACTCAACCTGATTACCTGCACCCGGCCTATCAGTCGACGAACCTGCGTTCGCCGTCCCAGCCGTTGGTGTTCCTGCCCCATTCGTTGTCGGAAATCACCGGCCCGACCATCGGTGCCGAGCGTATCGATGCCCAGGACAACGACCTCACCGCCCAGCATGAAGGCGAGCCCCAGGGCGAGCGCATCATCATTCACGGGCGTGTGCTGGACGAGAACGGCCTGCCGGTGCCGGGCATCCTCGTGGAGATCTGGCAAGCCAACGCCGCCGGTCGCTACAACCACAAGCGCGACCTGCACGATGCGCCGCTGGACCCGAATTTCAGCGGCACCGGGCGCACCGTCACCGACGCCGACGGCTGGTACCAGTTCCAGACCATCAAGCCCGGCGCCTACCCGTGGGGCAACCACCACAACGCCTGGCGTCCGGCGCATATCCACTTTTCGCTGTTCGGCCCGAGTGTGCTGACGCGGTTGGTCACGCAAATGTATTTCCCCGGCGACCCGCTGCTGGAATACGACCCGATCTACAACTGCGTGCCGGACACCCGCGCCAAGCAACGCTTGATCGCCAGTTTCGACCTGGAAAAAACCATTCCTTCCTATGCCCTCGGCTACCGCTGGGACATCGTCCTGCGCGGCCGCGACGCCACGCCGATGGAGAAATGAGATGAGCCTTTACGCAACCACGTCCCACACCGTCGGGCCGTATTACCACATCGGCCTGACCTGGCTCAACCGCGAAGACCTGACCGTCGCCGCCACCCTCGGCGAGCGCGTGGCGATCAGCGGGCAGGTGCTGGACGGCAACGGTGAGGTGGTCAACGACGCCATGCTCGAGGTCTGGCAGGCGAACGCCGCCGGCAAGTACGCCCACCCGGAAGACGAGCAGGACAAAGCGCTGGACCCCCACTTTGAAGGCTTTGGCCGCGTGCCGGTGGATGCCGAAGGGCGCTTTCGCTTTACCACGATCAAGCCGGGCAGCGTGCCGGGGCTCAGGCGCACGACCCAGGCGCCGCATCTGGTCGTGCTGGTGTTTGCCCGAGGGTTGGTGAAGCACCTGCTGACGCGGATTTATTTTGACGGTGAAGCGTTGAATGGCGATGACCCGCTGCTGGCGTGTGTGCCGGCTGAGCGTCGCGGCACCTTGATTGCCAAGCCGGATGCGGCGGGTGTGCATCAGTGGAATGTGATTTTGCAAGGGACAGATAAGGAAACGGTGTTCTTCGATTACTGAGTTGGCTGGAGGGCCTCATCGGGGGCAAGCCCCCTCCCACATTTTGACCGCGCCGCTTATCAAGTGTGGGAGGGGGCTTGCCCCCGATAGGGCCCTCCCAGGCAACACTGTCCGAAAAGTCTGCTTGCGGAACATGGTTGTTGCAAAGTATGTCTAGGCTATAACCGTTCCCATTGAGTAAAAAACATGACAACAAAAACCAGTCACTACACCGGAGAAGAACGCAGCAAACGGATTTTTGCGATTGTCGGTGCTTCCTCCGGCAACCTGGTCGAATGGTTCGACTTCTACGTCTATGCCTTCTGCGCCATCTACTTTGCCCCGGCGTTTTTCCCCTCGGACGACCCCACCGTCCAACTGCTCAACACCGCGGGCGTATTCGCCGCCGGGTTCCTGATGCGCCCCATCGGCGGCTGGCTGTTTGGCCGGGTGGCCGACAAGCATGGCCGCAAGAACTCAATGATGATCTCGGTGCTGATGATGTGCGCCGGCTCCCTGGTCATTGCCTTCCTGCCCACTTACAAGGATATCGGCGCCTGGGCCCCGGCGCTGCTGTTGGTGGCGCGGCTGTTCCAGGGTTTGTCGGTGGGTGGCGAATACGGCACCACGGCCACCTACATGAGCGAAGTGGCGCTCAAGGGCCAGCGCGGTTTCTTCGCTTCGTTCCAGTACGTGACACTGATCGGCGGGCAACTGCTGGCGGTGCTGGTGGTGGTGATCCTGCAACAGATCCTCACCGAAGAAGAATTGCGCGCCTGGGGCTGGCGGATTCCGTTCGTGATCGGCGCCATTGCGGCGGTGATCTCCCTGCTGCTGCGTCGCACCCTCAAGGAAACCACCAGCAAGGAAATGCGCGAAGACAAGGACGCCGGCAGTATCGTCGCGCTGTTCCGTGACCATGGCAAAGCGCTCATCACGGTGCTGGGCTACACCGCCGGCGGCTCGTTGATTTTCTATACCTTCACCACCTACATGCAGAAGTACCTGGTGAACACCGTCGGTATGCACGCCAAGACGTCCAGCTACATCATGACCGGTGCGCTGTTTCTCTACATGTGCATGCAGCCACTGTTCGGCATGCTGGCCGACAAGATCGGCCGGCGCAATTCCATGCTCTGGTTCGCCGGCCTCGGCACGCTGTTCACGGTGCCGATCCTGCTGACCCTGAAAACCGTCACCAGTCCGTTCCTGGCCTTTGTCCTGATTACCCTGGCCCTGGCGATCGTCAGCTTCTACACCTCGATCAGCGGCCTGGTCAAAGCGGAGATGTTCCCGCCCCAGGTACGCGCCTTGGGCGTGGGCCTGGCATACGCCGTGGCCAACGCGGTATTCGGCGGTTCGGCGGAAGTGGTCGCGTTGAGCCTGAAGTCCATCGGTATGGAAAACACCTTCTACTGGTACGTCACCGCGATGATGGCGGTGGCGTTCCTGTTCAGTTTGCGTCTGCCCAAACAGGCCGCTTATTTGCACCATGATTTGTAAGGGATGAGTTATGACACTGCGCACGAGCAACCAACTGTTCGACGCTTACTTCACCGCTGACAGCATGGCCGAGGTGTTCTGCGACCAGGGCCGCCTGCAGGGCATGCTGGATTTCGAGGCCGCGCTGGCCCGGGCCGAGGCCCAGGTCGGGCTGATCCCGCAGGCCGCCGTGGCACCGATTGCCCAGGCCTGCCTGGCCTCGTTGTATGACGTGGACGCGCTAAGCGTGGCGATTGCCACGGCGGGTAACTCGGCGATTCCATTGGTCAAGGCGCTGGGCAAGTTGATTGCCGAGGCAGATGCCGGGGCCGAGCGCTATGTGCACCTGGGCGCCACCAGCCAGGATGTGATGGACACCGGCCTGGTGGTGCAGTTGCGCCGCGCGCTGGGGTTGATCGAAGCGGACCTGGCGCGCCTGGGCGATGTGCTGGCCGCCCAGGCGCAGCGGCATGCGTCGACACCCTTGGCGGGACGCACCTGGCTGCAACACGCCACGCCCGTCACCCTGGGCATGAAAATCGCCGGCTGGCTGGGTGCGGTAACGCGCAGTCGCCAGCGGCTGGTGGAATTGAAACCGCGTTTGCTGGTGCTGCAATTTGGCGGTGCGTCCGGCACCCTGGCGGCGCTCGGCGAGCAGGCCATGCCGGTGGCGCAAGCCTTGGCCGCCGAGCTGCAACTGGCCTTGCCCGAACAGCCCTGGCACACGCAACGTGATCGCCTGGTGGAGTTCGCCAGCGTGCTGGGCCTGATCGCCGGCAGCCTTGGCAAGCTGGGCCGCGATATCAGCCTGTTGATGCAAACCGAAGCGGCGGAAGTGTTCGAGCCCTCGGCGCCGGGCAAGGGCGGTTCGTCAACCATGCCCCACAAGCGCAACCCCGTCGGCGCTGCCGTGCTGATCAGCGCCGCGACCCGCGTGCCCGGTCTGGTTGCGACGATGTTCAGTGCCATGCCCCAGGAGCACGAACGCAGCCTGGGACTGTGGCATGCCGAATGGGAAACCTTGCCCGAGATCTGCCGATTGGTATCGGGTGCGCTGCAACAGGCGCTGCTGCTCAGCGAAGGCCTGGAGGTGGATGCCGCGCGCATGGCCCGCAACCTCGACCTGACCCAGGGCCTGGTGCTGGCCGAAGCCGTCAGCATCGTGCTGGCCAAACGCCTGGGCCGTGAAACCGCGCATCACCTGCTGGAGCAGTGCTGCAAGCGCGCCGTCGCCGAGCAGCGCCATTTACGTGCTGTGCTGGCGGACGAGGCGCAGATCACCGCCGAGTTGTCTTCGGACGAACTGGACCGTTTGCTCGACCCGGCCCACTACTTGGGCCAGGCTCAGACCTGGGTCAGCCGCGCCGTGACCGAACACTTTGGATTGACTGCGTAAGGAGACCGCTGTGGCTTTCGTACAACTCGCCGAGGGCGAACTGCATTACCAACTCGATGGGCCCGTCGATGCGCCGGTATTGGTGCTGTCCAATTCCCTGGGTACCGACCTGCATATGTGGGACATCCAGATTCCGGCGTTCACCGAGCATTTTCGTGTGCTGCGCTTCGACACCCGAGGCCATGGCCAGTCCCTGGTCACCCCAGGGCCCTACAGCATCGAACAACTGGGCCAGGATGTGCTCGCGTTGCTGGATGCGCTGGATATTCAGCGCGCGCATTTTTGCGGGCTGTCCATGGGCGGGCTGATCGGCCAGTGGCTGGGCATCAACGCAGGGAAGCGGCTTAACCGCCTGGTGGTCTGCAATACCGCCGCCAAGATCGGCACGCCAGAGGTGTGGAACCCGCGTATAGAGATGGTCTTGCGCGATGGCGCGGCGGCGATGGTCGCGCTGCGCGATGCCTCGATTGCACGCTGGTTCACCGCCGATTTTGCCGCCGCCCATCCCCACCAGGCCAAGCAGATCACCGACATGCTCGCGGCCACCTCGCCCGAGGGGTATGCCGCCAACTGCGCGGCGGTGCGTGATGCGGATTTGCGTGAGCAGTTGGCGTCGATCAAGGTACCGACCCTGGTGATTGCCGGCACGGAAGACGCGGTAACACCTCCGGCCGGCAGCCACTTTATCCAGAACCATGTGCAGGGCGCCGAATACGCTGAGTTCTATGCGGCGCACCTGTCCAATGTCCAGGCCGGCGCTGCCTTCAGTGACCGTGTCGTTGAATTTCTGCTGGGCCGCTGAGGAGCTTTTCGTGGACGAGAAACAACGTTATGCCGAAGGTCTGCAAGTGCGCCGCGACGTGCTGGGCGACGCCCATGTCGAACGCAGCCTCAACGCGCTGACCGAATTCAACAGCGAGTTCCAGGAAATGATCACCCGCCATGCCTGGGGCGACATCTGGACCCGTCCTGGCTTGCCCCGGCACACCCGCAGCCTGATCACCATTGCCATGCTGATCGGCATGAACCGCACAGAAGAGTTGAAGCTGCATCTACGTGCCGCCGCGAGCAACGGCGTGACCCGCGCCGAAATCAAGGAAGTGCTGATGCAGAGCGCGATCTACTGCGGGATACCGGCGGCGAATGCGACGTTTCATCTGGCCGAGTCGGTGTGGGATGAGTTGGGTGTCGAGTCCCGCGAGACCTGACTCTGGAATACAGGCAAATGTGGGAGGGGGCTTGCTCCCGATGACGGTGTGTCAGTGAGCTGATTGGTGACTGACCCACCGCTATCGGGAGCAAGCCCCCTCCCACATTAGATCTCTGTAGGCCATGAAATTTCAGGCATCAGCGCATATCGGCATCCCACACCCAATTCCACACCCCCGGCAGATGCACCGGCTCGTTCACATCCTTGACCGTGCGTGCCAGCGCCGCGCGTTGCAGCGCAGCGGTGTCGGTGTAAAACGGCTCGGCGGCGGTAGTCATCCCGTTGATGCGGGCACTGTCCATCAGGATCTGCAGGTACTCCTGCATATGCCGCGCGGTGTAGCGGTTGATGTCGTGGAAGGTCACCACCACCGGTATTACGCCGTCCACCGACGGCAACTCGCCCAAGGCTATGCGTTCACGCACCACCGACAGCTGCCGGTACAGGTTGGCGCGGCGGCGCGGGCTGGCGTTGAAGCCCCAGATTTTGCCGTCATTGGCACTCAGGTCGGTCAGTAATACCTGCATGCCGTGGCGCTGGTAGGCGGCGAAGGTGCGGCGGTCGTAGTTCCAGAACGGTGGTCGCACCAGCAGGGGCGGCGTGCCGGTGATGGCGCCAATGTGCGCGGCGCCTTCGGTGAGTGTGCGTTCCAGCTCGGCATCGTTCAGCCAGCGGTGGTTGGTGTGAAACGCCGTGGCCGTATGGAAGGCCAGGACATGGCCGGCAGCGTACTCGCGCTCCATGGTCTTGCGCCCCCGGGCGCTGCCGCCGGAGCGTGCCGCTTCGGTCTGCAGGAAGAACACCGCCTTGATCCCTGGCAGCACCGGGTTGTGCGCCAGGTCGGCCATCACCGAACGGGTCGGGTTGTTGTACCCCGATGCGCTGGGGCCATCATCGAAGGTCAGCAGGAAGCGGATCGGCGCCTGCGCTTGCAGGCGCTGTTCGGTCTGCGGTGTCAGGGCGATGGGCGCACCGATACAGCCCCCCAGGCTCACGGCCAGGGCCAACACTGCGATGGCTGTAGCGAAGGTTTTCATGCTGTGCGCGTGCCCGAATAAAAGGCCGCTGCTGGTTCGATCAGCAGCGGCAGGCGCGCACCATACAGTAACTGCGGCGCCGGTTTACAGCAGACTTATCGGGTAGCTGACGATCAACCGGTTTTCGTCGAACTCATTGTTGCTGTAGTCGCGACGCATGCTGGAGTTGCGCCAGCGCAGGGTGAGGTTTTTCAGGCTGCCGCTTTGCACGGTGTAGCCCAATTCGCTTTCGCGGCCCCATTCCTTGCCGTCGGTCACCGTGCCGGTGTGCACGTTGCTGCCGCTGATATAGCGGTTCATCAAGGTCAGGCCGGGTACGCCAAGGGCGGCGAAGTTATAGTCGTGGCGCACCTGCCAGGATTTTTCCTCGGCGTTGTCGTAGCTCGCGTTATAGCTGTCGTTGGCCAGGGTTCCGCCGCTGGTGCCGTTGACCCGCATCCAGGCGCTGTTGCCGGTGAGCTTTTGCAGGCCGACGTAGAAAGTGTTGCCACCGTGGCGGGCGGATAACAAACCGGACCAGGTCTTGTTGTCCAGGCTGCCGGCGCGGGCGCTGCCGTCGTCCTGGCCGTAGAAGAACCCCAGGTTGGCGCCCAGGGTCCAGTCGCCTACCGGCTGGCTGTGGATCAGATTGACGAATTGCTGGCGGTAAATGTCCTTGAGCTGGGCATTCCATACGCCGACTTGCGTGCGTTTGTCGTTGAAGGCGTATTCGGCGCCCTGGAAATTGAAGCGGTCGGAGGTGAACGCGGTTTTGCCGGTCATCGACATGTCGCCCATGCTGCTGTCGTCGCGCGGGCTGTTGGCACGGAACTGACCGCCATACAGGGTCAGGCCCTCGATTTCCTTGGATGTGATCTGCCCGCCACGCAGGGTTTGCGGCAGTGAGCGGCCATCGTCCGCGCGCAGGATCGGCAGCACCGGCATCCATTCGCCGACTTTCACCTCCGTCTTGGAAAAACGCGCCTTGAACGCCACGCCCAGGCGACCGAACTCATCGGCCGGCCGGCCGTCGTGGTCCAGCGGCAATAACTGAGTGCCGCCGGTGCCGCGCCCGCCATCGAGCTTGAGCGAGTACAGGCCCAGCACGTCCACCCCGAAGCCGACCGTGCCCTGAGTGAACCCGGACTTGGCGTCGAAGATGAAACTTTGCGTCCACTCCTGCGCGCCGCCCTGGGTTTTGGTCGGGTTGGTGTAGTTGCGATTGAAGAATAAATTGCGCAGGTTGAGGTTGGCGCTGGCATCTTCGAGAAAGCCGTGTTCTTCGGCGACCACGGGGAGGGCAAGACTGGCGACCGCAGTTGCCAGCAACAGCCGGCGCGGGTGGAAAGTGCTCATGGTTTCGGACCTGTTGTTATTGGGTTTATGCAGGTGGCGGCCATGGTGCGCGGCGGTGCGGGAGCGATGAAAGTGGGGGAGAGCGGGTTGTGGGCGATGATCGAACGCAAGTTGGTGATAAAAAGCCGGCGTAAAAAAAACCGCTTCCGGTGAGGGAGGCGGTTTGTTTACATCGGCGCTATTAGAACAACTTCAGCGGCGGAGCTTCTTCTTTCACAGGCTCGTTCTTCGCGGTCTGCTCGTTCCAGCCACCGCCGAGGGCCTTGTACAGGTTGACCTCGCTGGTCAGCTGCGCCAGGCGGTCGGTGATCAGCGATTGCTGGGCACTGAACAGTTGGCGCTGGGCATCGAGGAAGGTCAGGTTGCTGTCCACACCGATGCGGTAGCGACGCTCGGCCAGGCGGTAGTAGTCCTGGTTGGCGGCGACGAAGCCACGTTGTGCATCCAGTTGCTGCTTGTAGGTCGCACGCGCGGCGAGGCCGTCGGAGACTTCCTGGAAGCCGGTCTGGATGGCCTTCTCGTAGTTGGCCACGTTGATCTCTTTCTGGATCTTCGAGTAGTCCAGGCTTGCGCGCAGGCTACCGGCGTTGAAGATCGGGATGTTGATCTGCGGCGCGAAGGACCAGGTGCCCGAGCCGCCCTTGAACAGGCCGCCCAGGTTCGGGCTGGCGGTACCGGCGCTGGCGGTCAGGCTGATGCTCGGGAAGAACGCCGCGCGGGCCGCACCGATGTTGGCGTTGGCGGCCTTGAGGTTGTACTCGGCCTGAACGATGTCGGGACGCCGTTGCAGCAGGTCCGACGGCAGGCCAGCGGGTACTTCGCTGAGCAGGTCATCCGACAGTGGCTTGCTGGCGATATTCGCCGGCAGGCCGGTGCCCAACAGCAGGGTCAGGCTGTTTTCGTCCTGAGCCACCTGGCGCGTATAGCGGGCCAGCTGCACGCGGGCGTTTTCCACCGAGGTGCGCGCCTGGCTGAGGTCGAGGGCCGAGGCCACGCCGACTTCGTTGCTGCGCGAGGTGAGCTTGAAGCTCTGCTCGAACGCGCCGAGAGTGTCCTGGGTCAGCTTGAGCAGTTCCTTGTCGGCCTGCCAGGTCAGGTAGGCATTCGCCACACTGGCCACCAGGCTGATCTGGGTGCTGCGCCGCGCTTCTTCGGTGGCGAAGTATCTCTGCAGCGCTTCTTCACTCAGGCTGCGGACGCGACCGAACAGGTCCAGCTCATAAGAGCTGATCCCCAGGCCTGCCGAATACTGGCTGGCGATGGTCGATTCGCCGGTCTGCGACAGGCGCGCCGGAGTACGCGAACGGCTGCCGCTGCCAGTGGCCGAGACGGCCGGGAACAGGTCGGCACGCTGGATCTGGTACTGCGCCGCATACGCGTCGATGTTCAGGGCCGCGACGCGCAGGTCACGGTTGTTCACCAGCGCAGTCTGGATCAACTGTTGCAGGGCAGGGTCATGGAAAAACTGCTTCCAGCCTTGCTCGGCGGCAGCCTGGCCCGGCGCCTGGGCCGACGAATACGCCGGCCCCTGCGGGAACTGCGCCGCTACCGGCGCTTCGGGGCGCTGGTAGTCAGGGATCAGCGAGCAGCCACTGAGCACGAATGCGGTGACGGCTAAGGAAAGTAGCGACTTGCTCATTGGCCAGCCTCTTTAGGAGTTTGCTTGGTTTCTGTCTTTTTACGCTCGCCAGCGGAGGACACGGTTGCGTAGAACAATGGCACCCAGAAGATCGCCAGCACCGTGGCCGTGATCATACCGCCGATAACGCCGGTACCGATCGCGTGTTGGCTGCCCGAGCCGGCGCCGGTGGAAATCGCCAGCGGCAATACGCCGAGCACGAACGCCATGGACGTCATGATGATCGGGCGCAGACGCATGCGGGACGCCTCGATGGCCGCCTCGACGATGCCCTTGCCCTGTTCGTGGAGCTCTTTGGCGAACTCCACGATCAGGATGGCGTTTTTCGCCGCCAGGCCCACTGTCACCAGCAAGCCCACCTGGAAGAACACGTCGTTGGACAAGCCGCGCATGCTGGTGGCGATCAGCGCACCGATCACACCCAGTGGCACTACCAGGATCACCGCGATCGGAATCGACCAGCTTTCGTACAAGGCCGCAAGGCACAGGAACACCACGAGCAGCGACAGGGCGTACAGCGCAGGCGCCTGGGAGCCGGACAGACGTTCTTCGTACGACAGGCCTGTCCACGCATAGCCGATGCCGGCCGGCAGTTCCTTGGCAATGCGCTCGACTTCCGCCATCGCGTCACCGGTACTGTAGCCAGGCGCCGGCGTGCCGAGGATTTCCATCGCCGCTACACCGTTATAACGCGAGAGCTTCGGCGAGCCGTAGATCCACTTGCCCGACGAAATGGCCGACAGTGGCACCATTTTCCCGGAGTCGGCGCGCACGTACCATTTGTCCAGGTCTTCCGGCGACATACGGCTGGCCGCGTCACCCTGCACATACACCTTCTTCACACGACCACGGTCGATGAAGTCGTTGATGTAGCTACCGCCCAAGGCGATGGCCAGGGTCTGCTGGATGTCCGAGAGGCTGATGCCCTGGGCGCTGGCTTTCTCGTCATCGACGGTCAGTTCGTACTGCGGCTCATCGTTCACGCCGTTGGGCCGCACGCCCGCCAGTATCTTGCTTTGGGCTGCCGCACCGAGGAACTGGTTACGGGCTGCCATCAGCTTGTCATGGCCGACACCACCCTGGTCTTGCAGGAACACGTCGAAGCCGGTGGCGTTACCCAATTCCAGAACCGACGGCGGCACGATGGCAAAAACCATGGCGTCCTTGAAGGTCTGCATGAAGTAGCCCTGGGCGCGCTTGGCAATCTCGAATACCGACGTGGACGCATCACGCTCGTCCCACGGCTTGAGCATCACGAAGGCCAGACCCGAGCTTTGACCACGACCGGCAAAGTTGAAGCCGTTCACGGTGAACACCGATTTCACGCCCTTGCCTTCGCCTGGCTCGCCTTCCTTGTCATGCAGCAGGAAGGAACGCATGTCGTCGATGACTTTTTGCGTGCGTTCCGCCGAGGAGCCTACCGGTGTCTGCACCTGGGCAAAGATCACGCCCTGGTCTTCTTCAGGCAGGAACGCGCTCGGAATACGGGTGAACATCCAGATCATGCCGGCCAGGATCAGCACGTACACCAGGAAGGCCGGGATTTTGTGCTTGATCATCGCGCCCACGCCGCGCTCGTACTTGAGTACGCCGCTGTCGAAGGTGCGGTTGAACCAGCCAAAGAAGCCGCGCTTGGGTTGGCCGTGTTTTTCCGGGTCGATCGCCTTGAGCATGGTGGCGCACAGGGCAGGGGTGAAGATCAGGGCAACCAGTACCGACAACGCCATCGCCGACACGATCGTGATGGAGAACTGGCGGTAGATCACACCGGTGGAACCGCCGAAGAAGGCCATCGGCAGCAGTACCGCCGACAGTACCAGGGCAATACCCACCAGGGCGCCCTGGATCTGGCCCATGGACTTGATCGTCGCTTCCTTGGGCGACAGGTGTTCCTCGGCCATCACCCGTTCGACGTTTTCCACCACGACGATGGCATCGTCCACCAGCAAGCCGATGGCCAGGATCATGCCGAACATGGTCAGGGTGTTGATGGTGAAGCCGAACGCCGCCAGGATCCCGAAGGTACCCAGCAATACCACTGGTACGGTCATGGTGGTGATGATGGTGGCGCGGAAGTTCTGCAGGAACAGGAACATCACCAGGAACACCAGCACGATCGCTTCGACCAGGGTGTGCACCACACCGGAGATCGATTCGGTCACCACCGGGGTCGTGTCGTACGGCACCACGGCTTTCATGCCAGGCGGGAAGAACGGTTCCAGGGACGCCACGGTAGCGCGGATCGCTTTACCGGTGTCCAGGGCGTTCGCACCGGCTGCCAGCTTGATCGCCATACCGGAGGCCGGCTTGCCGTTGAACTGTGCACTGATGCTGTAGTTCTGGCCGCCCAGTTCGATACGCGCAACGTCGCCCAGGCGCACTTGGGAACCGTCGGCATTCACCTTCATCAGGATCTTGGCGAACTCTTCAGCGCTTTGCAGACGGGTCTTGCCGATGATGGTGGCGTTCAGCTGGGTGCCGGGCAGGGCAGGCAGGCCGCCCAGTTGGCCGGTGGCCACCTGCACGTTCTGGGCCTTGATGGCGTTGCTGACATCTACCGGGGTCAGCTGGAAGTTGTTCAGCTTGGCCGGGTCGAGCCAGATACGCATGGCGTACTGCGAACCGAACACCTGGAAGTCACCCACACCCGAAGTACGGGAGATCGGGTCCTGGATGTTGGACACGATGTAGTTGGAGAGGTCGTCCTTGGTCATGCTGCCGTCTTCCGACACCAGACCGATCACCATCAGGAAGTTCTTCACCGACTTGGTCACGCGGATACCCTGCTGCTGCACTTCTTGCGGCAGCAGTGGGGTCGCCAGGTTCAGCTTGTTCTGCACCTGCACCTGGGCGATGTCCGGGTTGGTACCCTGGTTGAACGTCGCGGTGATGGTCATGCTGCCGTCGGAGTTACTGTCCGAGGCCACATAGCGCAGGTTGTCGATACCGTTGAGCTGTTGCTCGATGACCTGCACCACGGTGTCCTGCACGGTTTGTGCGGACGCGCCTGGGTAGGTCACCTGGATATCAATAGCGGTTGGCGCAATGGCCGGGTATTGGTTGATGGGCAACTTCAGGATCGACAGTGCCCCGACCAGCATGATCACCAGGGCAATTACCCAGGCAAAAATGGGACGGTCGATAAAAAATTTCGACATGGATTACTCCCCTTGACCAGCAGCGGCAGCAGGCGCTGCAGCAGTACCGGCGGGTTTGGCGTTGTCGGCGTCCTTGACCTTGACTTCAATGCCCGGCTTGATGAATTGCAGGCCTTCGGTGATCACGCGGTCACCGGCGTCCAGGCCTTTTTCCACCAGCCAGTAGGCGCCGGAAGTCCGATTGGCAACCAGTACGCGCTGCTCGACCTTGTTGTCCTTGTTCACGATCAGTGCGGTCGGAATGCCCTTCAGGTCACGGGTCACGCCTTGTTGCGGCGCGAGAATGGCCTTGCTGTTCACACCGGCTTGCAGCTGGGCGTGCACGAACATGCCGGGCAGCAGCACATGGTCAGGGTTAGGGAACACGGCGCGCAGGGTCACGGAACCGGTGGTCTGGTCGACCGACACCTCAGAGAACTCCAGCTTGCCTGGGTGGCCGTAGTCGCTGCCGTCTTCCAGGGTCAGCTTGACCATGGCGGCGTTGTCGCCGGCTTTTTGCAATTGGCCGCTTTCCAGGTCGCGGCGCAGTTTCAGCATTTCTGCCGAAGACTGGGTGACGTCGACGTAGATCGGATCCAGTTGCTGGATCACGGCCATGGCATCGGCCTGGCCATTGCTGACCAGCGCGCCTTCCGTCACTGCAGAACGGCCAATGCGCCCGGAGATCGGCGCGAATACCTTGGTGTAGCGCACGTTGATCTGCGCGCTCTGCAGGTCGGCCTCGGCGGTCATGCGGTCGGCGACGGCAGTGTCGTATTCCTGGCGGCTGACGGCTTGCTCATCGACCAATTGCTTGTAGCGATCGGTGATCGACTTGGTCTGGGTCAGCTTGGCCTGGGCGCTCTTGAGCGTGGCCTCATACACCGACGGATCGATCTGGTAGAGCTGCTGCCCTTCCTTCACATCGGCGCCTTCCTTGAACAGGCGTTTGAGAATGATGCCGTTCACCTGCGGGCGCACTTCGGCAATGCGATAGGCCGTGGTGCGGCCTGGCAGCTCGGTGGTCAGGGTAAAGGCTTGCGGTTGAATAGTGACCACGCCGACCTGAGGGGTTTGAGCGGGCGGAGCCGCTTCTTCCTTTTTACATCCGCTGAGCAGCGATGCCAGGGCGACGGCAGTGACCAGAGCGGTAACAGCTGGCTTAAGTTGCATGAAGATCCTCGGGTCAGGCGCGCAGGGTGCGCACAAGAAGTGTGGAAGGGTGAAAAACAAGCTGTGAGTGGATAAGTAGCTTGCTACGCAATATACTTACGTTCATGGTTGTTTGTAAACTCTTGACAGGCTTGGCGCAATGTTGACAAAGCAACGCCCAAAGCCTCGATTTTAGTACGTTCGGTGCCCATGACGGTGTCGTCCCACAATTATTCAGATGATCGTTCGCGTCTATTAACCTTGCGTTAACGATAGTCCCCAGTGTTCTGATTGAGGTTTTACTGCCATGGTTCGTCGCACCAAAGAGGAAGCTCAGGAAACGCGCAGCCAGATCCTCCAAGCCGCCGAGCAAGCCTTTTATGAACGGGGCGTTGCGCGCACCACGCTGGCGGACATCGCCGCTCTGGCGGGCGTGACGCGCGGTGCCATCTACTGGCATTTCAGCAACAAATCCGACTTGCTGCAGGCGCTGCTCGACACGCTGCACGAACCCTTGGACGAATTGGCCCGGGCGAGTGAAAGCGAGGATGAAGTCGACCCGTTGGGGTGCATGCGCAAGCTGCTGATTCATCTTTATCATCAAGTGGCTCTGGACCCGAAAACCCGGCGCATCAACGAGATCTTGTTCCATAAGTGCGAATTCACCGATGAAATGTGTGACATGCGCCGCCAGCGCCAGGCCCATACCCTGGAGTGCAACCTGCGCATCGGCCTGACGTTGCGTAATGCGGTGCATCGAGGGCAATTACCGGAAAATCTCGATACCGCCCGTGCAGCGGTGTGCATTCATGCCTTCATCCAAGGCCTGATCGGCCAGTGGCTGTTGGTGCCCGACAGCTTTCAACTGCATCAGGACGCCGAACGCTGGGTGGATGCCGGGCTGGACATGCTGCGCCTGAGCCCCAGCCTGCGCAATTGAGACAAAATGCGTAATTACGTCCAGTTGTGTCAACAGTAAAGCCTAAGGATGGTCAATCGTCCTTCTGCCTGATTGAAGGGATGACTTTATATACGCGCTGGCGGGCGGTTGATAGGTAGCGGCCTAAGTATTTTGTAGCGATTTTGTTGCGGTTCTGTGAAGCGATGTTTCCAAGGGACTACACACAGGCAAAATGTGGGAGGGGGCTTGCTCCCGATAGCAGTGGTTCAGTCAACACTTCATTGACTGACAAACCGCCATCGGGGGCAAGCCCCCTCCCACATTGTTCCATGTTTCAATCAGTTAGATCGGCAGCGTTGGGTAGTCGATATAGCCAACTGGCCCTTTACCGTAGAAGGTCTCCGGGTGCGGCTCGTTCAGTGGCGCATTGGCCTTCAAGCGTGCCGGCAGGTCCGGGTTGGCAATGAACGGTATGCCGAAGGCCACCGCATCGGCCTTGCCGGCGGCCAGCCAGGCGTTGGCGCTGTCTTTGGTGAAGCGTTCGTTGGCGATGTAGACGCCGCCGAAGGCTTTTTTCAGTTGGGGGCCGAGGCTGTCCGCGCCTTCTTTTTCACGGGCGCAGATAAAGGCGATGCCACGCTTGCCCAGTTCACTGGCCACGTAGGTGAAGGTTTCCGTCAGGTCGGCGTCACCCATATCGTGAGCGTCAGCACGCGGTGCCAGGTGCACGCCCACGCGGCCGGCACCCCAGACTTCGATGGCGGCATCGGTCACTTCCAGCAGCAGGCGCGCACGGTTTTCCAGGGAACCGCCGTACTGGTCGGTGCGCTGGTTGGTGCTGCTTTGCAGGAACTGGTCGAGCAGGTAGCCGTTGGCACCGTGGATTTCAACGCCGTCGAAACCGGCGGCCTTGGCGTTTTCGGCGCCGGTGCGGTAAGCGTCGACGATGTCGGCGATTTCAGCGGTTTCCAGGGCGCGTGGGGTCGGGTAGTCGGCCAGTGGGCGCACCAGGCTGACGTGGCCTTTGGGTTGGATCGCGCTCGGCGCCACCGGGGTTTCGCCGTTCAGGTACGACTCATGGGAGATACGACCGACGTGCCACAGTTGCAGGAAGATCTTGCCGCCCGCGCCGTGGATCGCCTTGGTCACATTGGACCAGCCGCGAACCTGGTCGTTGGACCAGATGCCCGGCGTGTCCGGGTAGCCCACGCCCATGGGCGTTACGGAGGTGGCTTCGCTGAGGATCAGCCCGGCGGATGCACGCTGCACGTAGTACTCGGCCATTAGCGCATTGGGCACGCGGCCGGCGTCGGCACGGCAGCGAGTCAGCGGCGCCATGATGATGCGGTTTTTCAGTTCCAGGTCGCCCAGTTTGATGGGATCGAAAATAGTCGGCATGTGAAAGCACCTTTGTCTCAAGTTGATCAGTGGGTCGTGGGGGCCAGCTCGGCATCGCCGGGGGCGCTGAGTTCGGTGAAGAGCGCAGTGAGGAAAGCTTGGATCACGTCCTCATTGCGTTTGAAAAAATGCCACTGCCCGGCCTTCTGGCTGGTGATCAAGCCCGCCCGTTGCAACGTCGCCAGGTGGGCCGACACGGTCGACTGGGACAAGCCGCAGCGCTGGTCGATCTGCCCGGCGCAGATGCCGTATTCGTGATTGTGCAGTTGCTCGGGAAATTGCACTTTCGGGTCTTTCAGCCAGGTGAGGATGTCTCGTCGTACTGGGTGCGCCAGGGCTTTTATTATGTCGTCGAGGTCGAAGGGCATGGCAGAGGCTCGGTGTCGTAAAACGTTATATCGCGATGAGGCGAACCTTAAATCGTTATATCCCGATATACCAATATGATTTTGCTCTGAGGTCAGTCGAATTGGATATATCGGGTTATAACGATACGCTGGCGGCAGTGGTAGACTGCGCGCCATGAATTATCTCGCACACTTGCACCTGGGCGGCCAACGGCCTGCGCAACTGCTGGGCAGCCTGTATGGCGACTTCGTCAAAGGCCGCTTGCAGGGCCAGTTCAGTCCCTCGATCGAAGCGGCGATCCAATTGCACCGTTCCATCGACCGCTTTACCGACAGCCACCCGTTAGTAGGGGAGGCGTTGTCGCGCTTCAGTCTGACCCGCAGGCGCTATGCCGGGATCGTGCTCGATGTGTTTTTTGACCATTGCCTGGCGCGGGACTGGGCGCGGTATGCCGACCAACCGCTGGAGCACTTCACCGCGCAGGTGTACCGCGTACTGGCGGCCGAACCGCAGTTGCCGGGACGGTTGGCACAGATTGCGCCGTATATGGCGGCGGATGATTGGTTGGGCTCTTATCGTGAGTTTGCAGTGATGGAGCAGGTGTTGCGCGGGATTTCGCGGCGGTTGACCCAGCCTGAGGAGTTGGGTTATGCGATGCAGGAGTTGCGTGTGTTGTATGAGCCGCTGAGTGAGGATTTTAGTGAGTTCTACCCAGAGCTACAGGCATTCGCAAGCATCCAACTGACCACCCAAAACTGAATGTGGGAGGGGGCTTGCTCCCGATAGCAGTGTGTCAGTCAGCTTATCTATAGCTGACTCCTCGCTATCGGGAGCAAGCCCCCTCCCACATTTGGAACAGTGTATGGCTCATATCAGGCGGCGATGGCTGGTCGCTCCGCTACCTGTTCAGTCTCCGGCAACGGCCCAAACAACGCTCTCTGCACCGCCTGCTGCGCCTGATACGCCAGCGCCGCGCGTTCCTGCCCGGCGCAGGCAATCGGCTTGAGCAGGTGAATCTCCACATCGCCCTGGTCATGGGCAAACAGCCGCATCAGGTGCGACAGCAGATCATCGTCGCCAATGAACGGTGCCAGTGCGTCCACCTCGCCATTGCGCAGATAACGAATCGCCACCGGCTGCAGCGACACGTCCGCATCGATCGCACTGGCCAACAACCGCCCGTGAAACGTGCGCAGGCTGCGACCGTCCGTGGTGGTGCCTTCGGGGAACATCAACAGCGGGTGCTGTTGCTCCAGGTGACGGGTCATCTGTTTGCGAATCAACTGGCTGTCACCCGAGCCACGGCGGATGAACAGGCTGCCGGCCTTCGCCGCCAACCAGCCGGCCACCGGCCAGGTGCGCACTTCGGCTTTGGACAGGAACGACAGCGGCGTCACCATGCCCAGCAGTGGAATATCCGTCCAGGACACATGATTGCTCACCCACAGCATCGGCGTTTGCGGCAACTGGCCGTGCACCGTCACGCGAAAGGGCAGGGCGTGGGTCAACCGCGCCATGAAGAACCGCGACCAACGCTGGCGTCGCACCATCGAATTGGCCACGCCCAAACGCTCGAACAGGCCAAACACACTGGCCATGGTCAAGCCCAGCGCCACCACCAGCAGCACCCGGGCGATGCGCCCGTACACGCGCAGGCGGCCCATCACATGGCTGCCTTGAAGTGGCGCGCATAGCGCGGGCACAGCTCATCGCGCTTGAGCAGGATGAACACGTCGGCCACCTGGAAGTCTTCATCCCAGCACGGCTCGCCGCAAATCTTCGCCCCCAGGCGCATATAAGCCTTGAGCAGCGGTGGCATTTCGGCGATGACGTTGGACGGCAGGTCCATCGCCGGCAGGGGCTTTTTCGGCTCGGCGCGCAGGTGTTCATTGCACAGGTAGCGCTCGCGCAGACGCTGCATGATTGCGTGGGCCTGGATGCCGCCGTCGTGCATCGGGATGCTCGCGCACCCCATCAGGTAGCTGTAGCCGCCCTCGTTGAGCACCTCGGCCAACTCGCCCCAGAGCACCGCGATGGTGCCGCCGTTGCGGTAGGCCGGGTCGACGCAGGTACGGCCGATTTCCAGGATCGGGCCCTGCAAGTGCAGCAGCCCATGCAGGCTGAATTCCTCTTCGCTGTAGAACCGGCCCAAGGTGCTGGCGGCCTGGTGATCGAGCAAACGGGTGGTGGCCACCAGTCGACCGCTGTTTAAGTCACGCACGCCGATGTGGCTGCAGTGAACATCATAGTCATCCATGTCCAGACCCAGTTCCGCGCCTTTCAGCTTGGCGTTGAACTCGCCGCTGAACACGTTGAACCGCAGGGCCTGGGCTTCCTGCAAGGCCGCGGCGCCAATCAGGCGTTCGGCTTGCAGGCGGCGTTCATTGCCGGTGTCGCTGATGCGGGCGAGCTGAGTCATAGCGAGTCTCCGAGTGCCGGCCAGGTTGTGCGGCCAGTCGACTTTGTTGTCCAAACTCAGGCTATGTAGGCTCGGTGTCATCTCCATGAAGTTACGGTGACGGTTGGATGACAGGCCCCTTGTCGTCAATCTGTCATCGGCCTGGATTAGGCTCGCGGGCTTGAATGCCCCTTGAGTTTGCGTCCATGGTCAGAGGCCTGCTGTGCGTTGTCTTGTTATTCATCACCGTGAGTGCACGTGCTGAAACCTGGCCTGGCCATGACTGGGTGACGGGCAGGTTGATCGAAGGTCCTGCTGTCGACGCGCTGAATGCCTACGCATTCCCGCCCCGTGACGACAACACTCGCCAAGGTATTCGTACCGACGCGCTGCTGGTAATCCGCGACGGCCAGATCATCTATGAACGCTACGCAGCACCCACTAGCGCCAGCACGCCGCACCTGACCTGGTCGGTCAGCAAAAGCCTGATGGCGACCGTACTGGGGGTGGCCTACGGCGAAAACCGCTTCAAACTGAACGACCCCGCCGCGCGCTTTTACCCACCGATGAAGCAGCACCCCAAGGTGACGATGGCCGACCTGCTGCACTGGGCCTCGGGCCTGGACTGGCAGGAAGACTATGAATACGCGCCGCTCAAATCCTCGGTAGTGGCGATGCTCTACACCCGTGGCCGCGCCGATATGGCGCAATTCGCGGCCGAGACCGAGGCCGCCGATGCACCCGGCCAGGCTTTTCGTTACTCCAGCGGCGACAGCAATATTCTGTCGGCCGCGCTCAAAGGCATGCTCGGGCACAAGGCTTATATGAGCTACCCGTGGGAGGCGTTGTTCAAGCCATTGGGCATTCGCACTGCAACCTGGGAAACCGATGCCGACGAGACGTTTGTCGCCTCATCCTATGCCTACCTCACTGCCCGCGATCTGGCACGGGTCGGGCTGTTGATGGCGCGGGACGGGCGTTGGGAAGAACGACAATTGCTGCCCAAGGAGTGGGTCGCGTTCAATCGCCAACCCTTCGCCCACTACAAAACGGGCCAGGATGAAGCCGTGCCAGGCGGGCAATGGTGGCTCAACCAGGGCACCCCCGCACCCTGGCCCGACGCACCGGCCGACACCTTCGCCGCATTGGGGCACTGGGGCCAGGCGCTGTTCGTGCTGCCCGACGAACACTTGGTCATCGTGCGCTACGGCGATGACCGCGACGGCAGCTACCGACATAACGAACTGCTCAAACGCGTGCTGGCGGCGGTGCGATCATGATTCGGCGCCATCCGCTTATCAGCGTTTTGCTGCTGTTGTTGCTCGTGTTGTTGGGCTGGGTGTGGCATGAGCGCATCAACCTGCAAGCCTTTCCCGACATCATCGCGGCGTACACGGCCAAGGAGTATTGCTCGTGTCGCTATGTGGAAAACCAACCCGCCGACTACTGCCGTGGCTATGTGAAGCAATACGTGCCGACCAGCGCTTTCAGTGATAATCCCGAGCGCAGTGAAGTGACGGCGAGTGGGCTGGGACGTACGCACACGGCACGGTGGCTGGGCGATCGTCAGGGCTGTCGCCTGTACCCCTGAATATACACATCACCCCTGTGGGAGGGGGCTTGCCCCCTATGGCAGCGTGTCAGTCACAGGATGAGTTGCTGACCCACCGCTATCGGGGGCAAGCCCCCTCCCACATTGGATTTGCGCCGTTCGTGAGATTGCGCTTAAGGTTCATCCAGATTTTTTGCCCCATGAGCCTTTATGTTCAATCTCAAACCTTTGGTCTTTGCACTGCTGACCTGTGCCGCTGTGCCTGCCCATGCCGACTGGTACCTGGATAACGAGTCTTCACGCCTGTCCTTCGTCACCACCAAAAACACCGAAATCGCCGAAGTGCAGCGCTTCCTCGTGCTGCACGGCAAGGTCGACAGCCAGGGCGCGGCCCAGGTCCAGGTGGAGCTGGAGTCGATCAACAGTGGTGTCCCGCTACGTGACGAGCGCATGCGCAAAGAGTTGTTCGAGATCAAGCAGTTTCCCGAAGCGTTGATCAGCACCCAGATCAACCTGCAACCGATCAATGACCTGGCCTCTGGCGCGCAACTGGAGTTGCGCCTGCCGCTGAGCATCACCTTGCATGGCAAGACCCAGACCTACACGGCCGAGCTATTGGCCACGCGCCTGGATGACCGGCGCTTCCAGGTGGTGACCCTGGAGCCGGTGGTGCTGCATGCCGAGGATTTTGACCTCGCGCCAGGCGTGGCCGCGCTGCGCAAGGTCGCAGGTCTTAAATCGATCAGTTTGTCGGTGCCGGTGGGTGCGGTGCTGATCTTTACGGCGCGCTGACGTGGGCGGCGCGGTGTTCCCGTGGCGCAGCGCCAACCGTTTCGAGTTGCTGATCGACGGGCCGAGTTTCTTCCCGCAGATGTTGGCCGGGATTGCGCGGGCTGAGCAGCAGGTCGATCTGGAGTTGTACCTGGTGGAAGCCGGCGCCTGCGCCGAAGCGATGGTGCAGGCGCTGGTGCTCGCGGCTGAACGCGGTGTGCAGGTGCGTTGCCTGTTCGATGATTACGGCAGCCTGGCGTTTACCCTCGGGCTGCGCAAGCGCCTGACCGACGCGGGTGTGGAGCTGCGGTTCTACAACCGCCTGAGCTGGCGGCGCTGGATGCGCAACCTGTACCGTGACCACCGCAAGGTGTTGTTGGTCGACCAGGGTATCGCGGTGGTTGGCGGCACCGGTGTGACGGATGAGTTCTGGACGCCGGGCCAGGACACCGCCGACTGGCATGAAGTGATGGTGCAGATCAGCGGTCCGCTGGTGCTGGATTGGCAGGCGCTGTTCGATCGTCAATGGCACGCCAACGCCGCCCGCCGCGAGTGGAAGCCCGCCACCCACTTTGGTTTGCCGCGTTTGCCCAAGGTGCCCGCGACCGGGCCGGGCCTGGGGCGGGTTGCCTATGCCGACGCCCGTCAGCATCGCGATATCCTGCAGTCGCTGATCCGCGCCTTGAACAGCAGCCAGCAGCGGATCTGGTTGGCCACCCCGTACTTCCTGCCGACCTGGAGCGTGCGTCGCGCGTTACGCCGGGCGGCGGGGCGCGGCGTCGATGTACGCCTGCTGCTCACCGGCCCGCGTACCGACCACCCATCCGTACGTTACGCCGGGCACCGTTATTACCCACGGTTGCTGCGCTCGGGGGTGCAGATCTTTGAATACCAGCCGTGCTTTTTGCACCTGAAGATGGTGCTGGTGGACGATTGGGTGAGCATCGGCTCGTGCAATTTCGACCACTGGAATCTGCGCTTCAACCTGGAGGCCAACCTCGAAGCGTTGGACCCTGAGTTGACGCAGGCTGTGGCTGGCAGTTTCGAGCGCGATTTCGCCCAGAGCCAGGCGATGAGCCTGCAGGCATGGAAGGCGCGGCCGCTGTGGCGGCGGGTGAAGCAGAGGTTGTGGGGGTGGGTCGACAGGTTGGTGGTCAACCTGTTGGATCGGCGAGGGTAGGGTGCCCCCCGCCTTTGGTTACTTACGCGGTTAGAACTGCAACGAATACTGCGCCGTGATGTTCTGGTCCCGTGAACGCTCGCCGCGCTGTTGGCTGAAAGCCAGGTCCAGCGCGCTGTTGCGGCTCAGGCGTGCGGTGGCGCCCAGCTCCAGTCGTGTGCTGAGCCGATCCAGCGGGGCGCCGTTCACCTTAAAGGTGTAGCCGTCTTCCCAGGCCACTTGAGCCGCCGATTGTCGATCGCCGCCAGCATGGGTATAGGCCAGGCCGCCACGCAGTCTCAACCATGACGGGCCAGTCTGTGCCTGGGCCAAGTCGAGGTTCACGCGCACGCCGCCGGTGGTCAGCTTGACACTGTCGTTCGCGCGTTGGCCGCGCAGTGACGCCATGCCGCCGCGTTCGGTGAAGCCGTCGCTGCGCTGCTGCACAGTGGCCAGTTGCAGGTAGGGCTGCCAATCCCAGAAACCGTGATTGAAGCGATAGTTGGCTTCGGCGAACGCCTGCACGGTACGGCTGGTGTAGTCGGCAGACAGCCGATTCTCCACGCCTGGGAAGCTGACTCGGCGCTTGGTTGCGATCTGATGCTGCGCATAGGCGATGCCGCCGTACAGGCCCAGAGCGTCCCAGGTGTGCCCCACGTGCAGGCCCAATTGGTAGCTGTCGACACTCGCCTTACCGCGAGCGCCGGCCTTCACGTCGCCAGTGCTGCTGCCCGCAACCAGCCCCACGCGTGTGCCTTGTTCCAGCCGGTGATCGAACCCGACCAACAGGCCTGTGCTGCTGTGGGACGCGCGGGCGGTGTTGCTATTGCCTTGCAGTTGGCCGGTCTGGCGTGGCAGTTGCACCCAGGCGCCCTCGTTCAGTGCTTCGGCCTCGGTAGCGCTACGACCATGGGCGTTACGCTGCCGGTCGAGTACGGCTTCACGCACTACCCGGCTGTTTTCGATCAGTGCCGCTTGGGTACTGGCATGCAGCTCGCCGCTCAGTTGGTCCAAGGCCGAGGGGGCCTGCTCGGGGAACAGTGCGGTGAGGCGCTGCAGCAGCGGGGTCGGCGCAGCTTGAGCATCGGCAGCCGTGGCGACGGCGCGTTGGTTGGTGGTGTTTGCCGCAGAAGCCAGTGGCCTTCCACGGGCAAACTCGACCAGCAGGTTATTGGCTTGCTTGACTTGGGACACGCTGAGAAAGGGCGAGAACTCTCGATGGTCGATCGCGGCAAACTCGCCGCTCACGGCACCTTTTGCCTGGAGGATGCTGTATTGCTGGCCCAATGGGTAGGTGCCGGGTTGTGCGCTCAGGTACAGCGTGCCGCCGTTGACAGTGGCCTGGTTATCGACCTGCAGTTTTGCCGGCCGGCCCTGGGCGACCAGCTCGGCCATCAGGGTTGCGCCGGGTGCTTGACGGTAGTCACCCTCGACGGCCAAAGAGCCGTTCAGGCGCAGAACGCCGCCTTCGAGGTTCACATCGCCCTTGAGGGTGTTGTTGCCGGCCAGCTCCAGAATACCTGCGTTGAGCGTGGCCCCGGCAAAGCTGTTATTGCCGCTCAAGCGTAACCAGCCGGCGCCGCTTTTTTCCAGGCGCCCGGGGCCGCTGATATCGTTGCGCCAGTCGTCCCATGCGACGCCTTGCCATACCACCGCGCCGCCGGCGGGGCGGTCCATGTTTACCTGTGTGTCCACCCGCAGTAGGCCGGGCCCGTCGATGGCTTTTTTCAGATCTATCAGGCCCCAGCCGTACACATCGTCGACGCCAGGCTCACCCAGGTCGGTGGCGGTGGTCAGCAACACATCGCGGATGTGCGGGTTGTCGAGGTAAGGGAAGCGCTCGATCAGCAATGCCAGTGCACCTGTTACGTGAGGCGCGGCGATGGAGGTTCCGGAAGCGGTGAAGTCTGTAAATTCGAGTTTGTCGCCGGTCACTGTAAAGCCGTCGGCGTCGCCTTCGTTGTCGTAGTGGGTTTCGGTGTGTATGGCCCCTGTTACCCCGGCAGAAGTGATATCCGTTCCCGGCGCCGCCAGGCACCAGTCCTTGCTGAAGCCACAGCGGTACGAACCATCGCTCAAGGTCAGCGCCTGGTTGACGTTGACCACGGTCAACCAATAGCGCTCGAGTTCGGCGACCGCGCGCGGCAGACTCGAATGAACCCCAGCAAAGGGTGCTGCTCGTGGTGTTGCGTTGGGGGTAAGTGTATTGCCCGCCGCCCATACCTGGAGCATGCCGTATTTGACGGAGGCGTCGGCTATGGCTCTGAGCTCTGCATAGCTGCGGGTATGGGTTTGATCCAATTCCTCGTCCAGTGCCGCCTCATCTGCCAAGGGGACTGTAGGCCCCCAGCTATGGTTGACGACTCGCACATTTTGCTCGTGCAGTTGGGCGTAGGCGGCGTTGACTGCCTCCGGTGTTGGATGGGTGACGCTGTACGGCCGCACACCGGGGCCGTCCTGGTAAGTGTTGCTGAATCTGCGCAACGCACTCACATTGGCCCCGAAGGCTACGCCATGGGCCCCGGCGCCATTTCGGTTGGCGAGTATGTTGGCGGCCACGAAGGTGCCGTGCCATTCATAGCGAGCTCCTGTGTTTCTAAGATAGTCATCCACTTGTTCGCGGGTGAAATCACCGTTGACGATTTCCTCCTCTAATGCGACCAAGGCTTCAGGCGGCAGAGCCTCAAGCACATGCGCGGCGGAACGATCACCCTCGCTGAAGAAGCAGCCACCGAACAGCACCGTATCGCTTTTACATCCGGGGTCTGCCAGGCGCACGCCGGAATGCGGTTTGCCGGCAAACTCGTCATGGCGCAAGTCGCTGCCGGAATCATAAACCCCCACTTGCACGCCCGCGCCACTCAACCCCCGGGCATAAGCGTAATCGGCACCGATGGCGCCCAGCCCCCAGCTTTTTTTGAACTCATCGCTGCGCCAGCTGGCGGCGTCGTGCAATCGACCCTGTTCGCTGTAGCTCGCGGCTTCAACGGGCATGCCCGGCAGACTCCCGAGCATGCACAGCGCGAGTGCTTTTCGCTTGAGCGCTGAGTAAAAAAGGATGTTGTAAATGGCCCGTGGGACGTTTTTCGTCGGCGACATAGTCCACCTGCACACTGATTTAGGGCAGACAGAGTGCGCGAGCAGGCAGGGGGTGGGATGTCGGAGGAAGCTGGGACTGTGGAACGAAACTTGACTTTATGTCGACGGCGACAGGTGTGGGTGCAAGCCCCCTCTCGCGCGAAAGAGGGGGCTGCGTGGGTTACAGCAACTCGAAAGTCTGCTGCTGCACAGCCTGGGAGTCCAGCCCGATCTGTACATTGAACTCACCCGGTTCTGCGGCGAATTTGAGCTGGCTGTTGTAAAACTTCAAATCTTCCTCGGTAATGCTGAAGTGCAGCGTGCGCTCCTCTCCCGCCTTGAGCATGACTTTCTGGAAGTTCTTCAGCTCTTTCACCGGGCGGATCATCGAGCCGGCTACGTCCTGGATGTACAGCTGCACCACGGTTTCGCCATCGACCTTGCCGGTGTTTTTCAGCGTGACGCTGGCGTCGAGCTTGCCGGTCTTGTTCAGGGTGGTGGACGACAGCGCCATGTCCGACAGGCTGAACGTGGTGTAGCTCAGGCCATAGCCAAACGGAAACAGCGGGCCGGTGGTGTCATCGAAGTACTGCGAGGTGTAGTTGCCCGGTTTGCCCGGCGTGAACGGCCGGCCGATGCTCAGGTGGTTGTAGTAGGTGGGAATCTGCCCCACCGAACGCGGGAAGGTGATCGGCAGTTTGCCCGACGGGTTGTAGTCGCCGAATAGCACGTCGGCAATGGCGTTGCCGCCTTCGGTGCCGGCGAACCAGGTTTCCAGGATGGCGTCGGCCTGTTGGTTTTCCTCGAGAATCGACAGCGGCCGGCCATTCATCAGCACCAGTACCAGCGGCTTGCCGGTGGCTTTTAGGGCCTTGATCAGGTCCCGTTGGCTTTGTGGAATGTTCAGGTCGGTACGGCTGGAGGACTCGTGGGACATGCCACGGGACTCGCCCACGGCGGCCACGACGACGTCCGCATTCTGGGCCGCCTTGACCGCCTCATCGATCAACACTTGCGGCGCACGCTTGTCATCCACCACTTCCGGGGCGTCGAAGTTGAGGAAGTTGAGGTAGTCGACCACTGCCTTGTCGTTGGTGATGTTGGCGCCGCGGGCGTAGATGATTTTGCCTTTATCGCCGATCACGGCGTTCATGCCATCCAGCAACGTCACCGACTGCTCCGGTTTGCCGGCGGCGGCCCAGCTGCCCATCATGTCGATCGGCGCCTTGGCCAGCGGGCCGACCAGCGCGATGGTCGCGGATTTTTTCAGCGGCAGCGTCTGGTTCTGATTCTTCAGCAACACCAGGCTGCGGCGCGCGATGTCACGCGCGTCGGCACGGTGCAGGCGGCTGTCGGCATAGGTATCGGCCGGGTCATCCTCGGCCTTGCCGATGCGCAGGTACGGGTCCTTGAACAGGCCCATGTCGTACTTGGCGCCGAGCACTTCGCGCACGGCGTTGTCGATGTCGCTCTGTTCGATCTCGCCGGACTTGAGCAGCCCCGGCAGTTCCTTGCCGTACAGCGTGTCGTTCATGCTCATGTCGATGCCGGCCTTGATCGCCAGTTTGGCGGCTTCACGCCCGTCCTTGGCCACGCCGTGCTTGATCAGTTCGAAGATCGCACCGTGGTCGCTCACGGCCAGGCCCTTGAAGCCCCAGTCCCTGCGCAGCAGGTCGTTCATCAGCCAGGTGTTGGCGGTGGCGGGCACGCCGTTGATCGAGTTGAGCGCTACCATCACGCCGCCGGAACCGGCCTTGATCGCCGCGTGGTAGGGCGGCAGGTAGTCCTGGTACATCTTGACCGGGCTCATGTCGACCACGTTGTAATCGCGCCCGCCCTCTACCGCGCCGTACAGGGCGAAGTGCTTGACGCTGGCCATGATGCTGTCGGCGTTCGCGGCGCTGGCGCCCTGGAACGCCTTGACCATGACTTCGGCAATGCGCGACACCAGGTACGTGTCTTCGCCGAAGCCTTCGGAGGTGCGGCCCCAGCGCGGGTCACGGGAGATGTCGACCATCGGCGCGAAGGTGATGTCGAGGCTGTCGGCGGCGGCTTCCTGGGCGGCGATGCGCCCGGAGCGGCCGATGGCGTCCATGTCCCAGCTGGAGGCCAGGGCCAGGCTGATCGGGAAAATCGTGCGGTGGCCGTGGATCACGTCGTAGGCGAAGAACATCGGGATCTTCAACCGGCTGCGCATCGCCGCGTCCTGCATCGGCCGGTTTTCCGGGCGAGTGATGGAGTTGAACGTGCCACCGATGCGGCCGGCGGCGATTTCCTTGCGGATCAGCTCGCGGGGCATTTCCGGGCCGATGCTGATCAGGCGCAATTGGCCGATCTTTTCATCGAGGGTCATCTGCTTGAGCAGGTCGCTGACGAAGGCGTCCTTGTCGTCAAGCGCAGCAGGCTTTGTTTCTGCCCATGCGGGGTGGCTGGCCAGAGTGGCAACAAGGCCGAGCAAACACAGCTTCTTCATGAATATCCTTTTTCGGCTCACTGCACAGCGGTCAGGCTGATCGGCCAAAATGTGGGGAGCGTCTATTGTTGTTCGGGTGTTGTTCAGATAAATGCAGCACACTCTGAACTCTTTTTCGCGCTGGGCATCTTTGTAGCTGATTGGCTCGAAGCATTCCAGTGGTGGCGGATTATGCCCCAAGCGCGTGGTTTATAGGGTTAGTCATCACATTCCATCCAGATTGGCAGGAGATACACCATGCAAGCAGCACAAGGTTACCGCTGGGGCTTGAAAGCCGCGGCGCTGTTATTGATCAGCAGCGTATTGAGCGGTTGCGGCATCAACAACATTCCGACCCTCGACGAACAGGCCAAGGCGGCCTGGGGCCAGGTGCAGAACCAGTACCAACGCCGTGCCGACCTGATCCCCAACCTGGTGGAAACGGTGAAGGCCTATGCCGCCCATGAGCAGGACACCCTGACCGCGGTGATTGAAGCGCGGGCCAAGGCCACCTCGATCCAGGTCGATGCCAGCACCCTCGACAACCCGGAAAAACTCAAGCAGTTCCAGCAAGCCCAGGACGGCCTCAGCGGCGCACTCAGCCGTTTGATGGTGGTGTCCGAACGCTATCCGGACCTGAAAGCCAACCAGAACTTCCTGGCCCTGCAATCGCAGCTCGAAGGGACTGAAAACCGTATCGCCGTGGCCCGTCGCGATTTTATCCAGACCGTGCAGGCCTACAACACCGAAATCCGCACCTTCCCAGGCCGCCTGTGGCACAGCGTGATGTACAGCGACTTGCCGATCCGCGCCACGTTTGAAGCCACCAGTGCCGATGCCGATAAGGCGCCGCAGGTGAAGTTCAAATAACGCTGCCTTGAGGTGTCGATGCGTTTATTACGGATAGGCCTGGCGCTGTGGCTGCTGGCCTGCGTGGGCATGGCCCAGGCGGCCCTGACCTTCCCGGCGTTGACCGGGCGGGTGGTGGACAACGCCCAGCTGATCGACCCGGCGGTGCGCCAGCAACTGACGCAGCAATTGCAGGCGCTGGAACAGACCTCCGGTGACCAGATCGTGGTGGTCACCGTGCCCGACCTGCAGGGCGTGCCGATTGAAGACTACGGTTATCAATTGGGCCGCCAGTGGGGGATCGGCCAGAAGGGCAAGGACAACGGCGCGCTGTTGATCGTCGCCCGTGACGAGCGCAAGTTGCGCATCGAAGTTGGCTACGGCCTGGAAGGCGTGCTGACGGATGCGCAGTCCTGGGTGATCATCAACCAGGTGATCGCGCCCAAGTTCAAGGCCGGCAATTTCAGCCAGGGCATCAGCGACGGTGTCGCGGCGATGATCCAGGTGGTGGGCGGTGAACCGCTGGCCGTGCCGGCCCGTGTGGCGGATCCGTGGTCCGCGCCGAAGGACAATCCCGCGCTTTCCATCGGTTTCTTCATCCTGCTGATCGGCGTGTTGTGGCTGTGTCATCGCATGGGCCTGCCGGTGGGCACTATCCTGCTGGTTATCCTCAGCCTCATCGGGCATGGTGGGGGCGGCGGTGGTGGCGGTGGCGGCGGTGGTAGTGGGGGAGGCGGCGGCGGTGGTTTTCGCGGCGGCGGTGGTGGTTTCGGCGGTGGCGGGGCGTCGGGCGGCTGGTAATGACAATAACGAGAAAAGAGCATCTACAACCATGGCATTACTGACTGAACACGAGCAGCGCCAAGTGGCCGAAGCGATCGCCCGGGTCGAGCAACAGACCGACGCCGAGCTGGTCACGGTGCTGGCTGCACGCGCCGATGACTACGCCTACATTCCGTTGCTGTGGGCCAGCCTGATCGCATTGGTGGTACCCGGGGTGGTGCATTACCTGTCGGGCTACCTGACCATGTACACCTTGTTGTTGGCGCAGTGGGCGACCTTCATTGTGTTGTGCCTGCTGTTTCGTCTGCCCAAGGTCACCACCCGCTTGATCCCTCGCTCGGTCCGCCACTGGCGCGCCTCGAACCTGGCACGCCGCCAGTTCCTCGAGCAGAACCTGCACCACACGCTGGGCAGCACCGGTGTGCTGATTTTTGTCAGCGAGGCCGAGCGTTATGTGGAAATCCTGGTGGATGAAGGCATCTCCAAACAGCTGGATGACAGCAATTGGGATGGCATCGTCAAGGCATTCACCCAGCAGGTGAAGCAGGGGCAGACGTTGGCCGGGTTCATTGCCTGCATCGAGGCGTGTGGGGAATTGCTCAAGGTGCATGTGCCGGTGACGCAGACGCGTAATGAACTGCCGAACCGTCTGGTCGTACTCGAATAGCCCAGCCAACAAAATTCCAAATGTGGGAGGGGGCTTGCTCCCGATGAGGGTGTGTCAGCTATAGATAAGCTGGCTGACACACCGCTATCGGGAGCAAGCCCCCTCCCACATTTGGATCTACTTTGGCTGTTGGAACGTACCATTGGTCAAATAACTCCGTGCCCTGGCCAGTTATCCCCCCTAAAATGCCCCGCATTCTTTGTCCGAGGCGCTTTTGTTCATGTCCGTCACCGCTCAACCTGCCAGCCCTGCGCCGGATCATCACGCCCAGTTCATCGAACTGCTGAGCGCAAGCCTGGCGCAGAACGCCTTCATCAAGCTGGTGCTGGCCAAATACGTGGGCACGGAAGCCGAACTGCAGCGGCTGATCATCAAGCCCGTGACGGTCAAGGAGCAGCCCTGCCTGTCCTTCGTATACCGCTACAAGACCCGCGACATTACCAAGAATTTCCCACTGGCGGACGGCGTGGCGGCGATTGCCGAGCTGCTGCCAGCCTCGTTCAAGAACGCACACTTGTTGTCGCTGACGGACGAAGCCCAGCTGGAATACAGCAAGAAGAACAAAAGCTCGCTGTTCAAAAGCAAGCCGCAACAATTGCGTGAGGCGCCATCTGCCGAGCATAACCGCGAGAAAAATCGCTTCCTCGACCTGAGCCGGCCGTTCCTTGCCGATCTGGGCGTGACCGACGCCAGCCAAGCGCTGATCCCGTCGATGTCGCGCAAGTGGAAGCAGATCAACAAGTTCATCGAAGTGTTCAGCCATGCGCTGACAGCCTCACCGTTGCAGCTGGACCAACCGGTGCGCGTCGCCGATTTCGGCTCGGGCAAGGGCTACCTCACGTTCGCGATCCATGACTACCTGCGCAACACCCTCAAGGCCGAAGGCGAAGTGACCGGTGTCGAGCTGCGTCAAGACCTGGTGACCCTGTGCAACGCCGCCGCCGCACGCCTGGAACACCCAGGGCTGGTATTCAAGTGCGGCGACGTGCGCAGCGTCGCGCCGAGCGAGCTGGACGTAATGATCGCCCTGCATGCGTGCGATATCGCCACCGACTACGCGATTCACACCGGCATCCGTTCCGGCGCGTCGATCATCATGTGCTCACCGTGCTGCCACAAACAGATTCGCCTGCAGATCCAGAGCCCGGTGCTGCTCAAGCCAATGCTGCAATACGGCCTGCACCTGGGCCAACAGGCAGAAATGGTCACCGACAGCTTGCGCGCCTTGTATCTCGAAGCCTGTGGCTATGAAACCAAAGTATTTGAGTTCATCTCGCTGGAGCACACCAACAAGAACAAGATGATCCTGGCGATCAAGCGCACGCAGCCGTTGGATAACGCGCAACTGCTGGGGAAAATTCAGGAGCTGAAGGCGTTCTACCACATCACCGAACATTGCCTGGAAACCCTGCTGCGCGCCGATAGTTTCTTGAACTAAGCGCGGGGCCCATGTGGGAGGGGGCTTGCTCCCGATGGCGGTGTGTCAGCCGACACATTCATTGGCTGATCCACCGTTATCGGGAGCAAGCCCCCTCCCACATTTGGCCTTCTTCGTTCACTGGATCAGTGTTCGACTGGCACCGACAGCGCCGGATTACCCAGTGGATGAGTACGCGCGGCAAAGAATTTCAGTTCCATGCCGGTGCCTTGGAATAACTGCGAATACCGCTGCTTCTGCTGACGAATAAACCCGTCGCTGCGCCCCGATACCGAAATCGCCAGGGTGGTGATGCTGGCCTGGCGGATCGCATCCACCAAGTGTTTATCCTGCGGCCCCAGGCCATGGCCGAAGATGCACAGCGCGCCTTCGTGGGTGAGCAACTGTTCATAACAGAACGACAGATAATCCGAACTGCGGATGGTCTTGAGCTTCTCGTGCACCGGGCCTTCACTGACGAACAGCGGCACGTCGTCCAGGGTCTTGATCGTGTTGTTGATCGCGAAACTGCTGAGCAATGTGCTGTCGGTGGACGGCAGTTTGCGCGCGGTGCCGTCGAGGTTGCGCACCAGGTGCAGGCCGCCGTGCAGGTACAGGATACGCGTGGCGTCGGTGCGAGTATCGCGCAGGTCGAAGCTTGAATCGGCGCTGCGGAACAGGTCGTCGATACCCGGCGTGTGCAGGATCGCCCAGTAGTTGAGCAGGTCGTAGTTGCTGGTGAAGACCGTAGCGTAGCGGGCCATTTCGGTGTTCAGGGCCGTCAGGGTCGAGGGCTGCACCAGGCGCCAGGGGATGTGCACGGCGTGGATCGTATTGATCAGCGCTTCCTTGATCGCATAGTAGCGATTGCGTGGCGCCGCCGAGCTGACCGCCAGGGCCTTGTTGACGCGGCTGGTGGTTTTCAGCGCACCAAGGGCCTGCTCGAAACTGCGGGTTTGCAGCGCGTCGAATACGCTGAGTTCGGATTGACCCAGGGGTTTTTCTTCCACTGTGCGGGCGTTTTCAAACAGTGAGTCGTAGGCAAAGTCTTCCCAAATCGTGCGGCTTGCGCCGTTGCCGATCAGAATCCCGTTGAAGTCGATGGCGCCGCGCAGTGCGCTCCAGTCTTCAAGGTGGGCGTCAATATCCTGGAAATCCTTCATTGCGGCGGGTCTACTCGAAATCGGCTGGACGGTGACTTTATCACGAGCCGGCGTTGATCCTGGTCAAGATGCGGCAAGTGGTACCGGTGGATTCTGTGGCTATAAAGCCCCTGAGGATCGACCATGAGCAGCACGTTCTTTATTCCCGCCGTCAATATCATGGGCATCGGCTGCCTCGACGAAGCCATGATTGCTATACGCAACTACGGCTTTCGCAAGGCGTTGATCGTCACTGACCAGGGCCTGTGCAAAGCCGGCATGGCCAGCATGATCGCCGAAAAGCTGGCGCTGCAGGACATCGATTCGGTGGTCTACGATGGCGCCAGGCCCAACCCCACGGTGGAAAACGTCGAAAAAGGCCTGGCGCTGCTGCAACAGAGCGCCTGCGATTTTGTGGTGTCCCTGGGCGGCGGTTCGCCCCATGACTGCGCCAAGGGGATCGCCCTGTGCGCCACCAACGGCGGGCGTATCGGCGACTATGAGGGTGTCGATCAATCGAGCAAGCCGCAATTGCCGCTGGTGGCGATCAACACCACTGCCGGCACGGCCAGTGAGATGACCCGTTTCTGCATCATCACCGACGAAACCCGCCACGTGAAAATGGCCATCGTCGACCGCAATGTCACGCCGCTGCTGTCGGTCAACGACCCGGCATTGATGGTCGCAATGCCCAAGGGCCTCACCGCTGCCACCGGCATGGATGCCTTGACGCATGCCATCGAAGCCTACGTGTCCACCGCCGCCACACCGATCACCGACGCCTGCGCAATCAAGGCGATCGAACTGATCAGCGCCAACCTGCGCCTGGCCGTGCGCGATGGCAGCGACATAGCCGCGCGGGAAAACATGGCGTATGCGCAGTTCCTCGCGGGCATGGCGTTCAACAACGCGTCGCTGGGATTCGTGCACGCCATGGCGCATCAGCTCGGCGGCCTCTACGACCTGCCCCATGGCGTGTGCAATGCGGTGCTGCTGCCCCACGTGCAGAGTTTCAATGCCAGTGTCAGCGCCAAGCGTTTGAGTGACGTGGCGCGCGCGTTGGGGGCTGATATCAAGGGCGTTACCCCGGAAGAGGGCGCGCAGGCCGCTATCGTCGCGATTCGCGCCCTGTCCCAGGACGTGGAAATCCCCGCCGGCCTGCGCGAACTTGGCGCCAAATTGCAGGATATTCCGCTGCTGGCGAGTAATGCGCTGAAGGATGCATGCGGCCTGACCAACCCACGACGGGCGGATCAGCGTCAGATCGAGGAGATTTTTCGCAGCGCGTTTTGATAGGGGGCAGCTTTGGGCTGCAAGCGTTAAGCTAAAGGTTGAACGCGTTCAACTTGAGCTTGAAGCTTGCGGCTTGCCGCTGAGGTCCCCCATGAGAGTTCTATTATTCGGCGCCACCGGCATGATCGGTCAGGGCGTACTGCGCGAGTGCCTGCTGGCGCCCGACGTGCAGGAAGTCGTTGCCGTCGGCCGCACGTCGTTGACCCAGGAGCACGGCAAACTGCATCAGGTGTTGCACAGCGACATGCTGGATTTCCAACCTCTGGAAAACCTGCTGCAAGGCTTTGATGCGTGTTTCTTTTGCCTGGGTGTTTCCTCGGCGGGCATGAATGAAATCAACTACACCCACCTCACTTATGACCTGACTTTAGTCGCCGCCAGCACCCTGGCGCGGCTCAACCCGCAGATGACGTTTATCTATGTCTCCGGCGCCGGCACTGACAGTTCCGAGACGGGCAAGTCGATGTGGGCGCGGGTCAAGGGCAAGACCGAGAACGCCTTGCTGCGCTTGCCGTTCAAGGCGGTCTATGTGTTCCGGCCGGGGATTGTCCAGCCGTTGCACGGTGTGCGTTCGAAGACGCCGTTGTACCAAGCGTTTTATAGCGTGCTCGGGCCGTTGCTCTCGTTTGTACGTCGGATAAAGCCGAGCTGGGTCGTCAGCACCGAGACCGTCGGCCGTGCGATGTTGCAGGCGGTGAGCCGTGGCGCGCCGCAGCCTGTGGTGGAGCAGGCCGAGATCAATCGCTTGGCCGCCGAGCGTAGCTGATGCTGCACAAAAGTCTGGTGTGCTGCGGTTGGATTTTTCCTGCCCGAGTGCTTTAGCCTCGGTGCACACTCCAAGAATAAGAGGTACATCCCATGACGGCTCCCCTGAACGGTGTCAAGGTTATCGAGATCGGCACCCTGATTGCCGCGCCCTTCGCGGCGCGGATGATGGCCGATTTTGGTGCCGAGGTGATCAAGATCGAAGCCATGGGGCAGGGCGATCCGCTTCGCAAATGGCGAAAGCTGCACGAAGGCACGTCGCTGTGGTGGTACCTGCAATCGCGCAACAAGCAGTCCCTGGCCCTGGACCTCAAGTCGGCAGAGGGCTTGAGCCTGATCAAGCAGCTGCTCGCCGACGCCGACGTGCTGATCGAAAACCTGCGCCCCGGAGGCCTGGAAAAACTCGCCCTGGGTTGGGATGTGTTGCATGCCCTCAACCCCAAGCTGACCCTGGTGCGCATCTCCGGCTATGGCCACCGGGCCCTATCGCGACCGCCCGGGTTTCGGTGCGATCGGCGAGGCCATGGGTGGCATTCGCTACACCACCGGCAACCCGGATTCGCCACCGGCGCGGGTCGGCGTGAGCCTGGGGGATTCGCTTGCGTCGTTGCACGGTGTGATCGGCGCGCTGATGTCGCTGCTGCGGGTCAAGACCGGCCAGGGTGACGGCCAGATCGTCGATGTGTCCCTGGCGGAAAGCGTGTTCAACCTGATGGAAAGCCTGGTGCCCGAATACGACATGCTCGGCCATGTGCGTGAGCGCAGCGGCGGTGCCTTGCCCGGTATCGCGCCGTCCAATACCTACCTGACCGCCGACGGCGCCTACGTGGTGATCGCTGGTAACAGCGACCCGATCTACAAGCGCCTGATGACCGCCATCGGCCGCGCCGACCTGGCCGCTGCGCCTGAGTTCGCCCATAACGATGGCCGTGCGGCACAGAGTGGTTTGCTCGACGCGGCAATCACCCACTGGACCAGCAGCCTGCCCATCGAGCAGGTGCTCAGCGCCCTGGAGGCCGCTGAAGTGCCGGCCGGGCGCATCTACTCCGTGGCGGACATTGTCAGCGACCCGCACTACCAGGCACGGGATATGTTGCTCGATGCCGATTTGCCCGGTGGTGTGTCGGTAAAAATGCCCGGCATCGTGCCCAAACTGTCGGAAACGCCCGGCGCGGTGAATTGGCAAGGGCCTGCGCTGGGCCAGCATACCGATGACATCCTCGCAGGCCTGGGCCTGACAGACGCTGACATTCAACGTCTGAAGGCTTCGGGAGTGGTGCAATGATCACCGATTATTCCGACCCGCTGATTGTGTAGGAGGTCTGCCCGCGCCGGGTTTTCGTGTATCAGCATGGCGGTTCGCTGTGGTCGTCAGCCAGCCGTTGCCAATGCACGGGCCGGTGTCGCGCTGAACTGAATCAGTGCGACGCCGCCGATCAACAGCAACGCCCCCACCACGCGGGGCGTTGTGAGTTGGCGCTCCACCAGCCCGAACAGGCCGAAATGGTCGAGCAGCAACGACGCGAGAATCTGCCCGGCCATCGCCAGGGCAACGAAGCCTGATGCGCCCAGCGTGGGCATCAGCACCAATGCCAGCGAGATAAAGCACACCCCGAACGCGCCACCGGCCCACATCCACAGCGGCGCCTGGGTGATAAAGGCCAGGTTCGGCAAGGGCAGCCGTAGGGCGATGATCACCGGCAGCAACACAATGATGCTCACCAACAGCGAAGCCAGCGTCGCCCACAACGGGTGACCGAGCCCGCGACCCAGGTTGGCGTTGATCGCGCTTTGAAACGGCACCACGGCACCAGCGATCACCGCCAGCAGCAACACACCCAGCCAATGCAACGTCGTCATGGCGAATCTCCCAGAGGTTTTGCTGGACTCTAGGTTATTCGTCGCGCAAATTTAAATTCCAAGTTCTTATACCGAGCATGCAGCTGATGAATGATCTAAGGCGCATCGACCTCAACCTGTTGGTGATTCTTGACGTGTTGCTCAGCGAGCAACACGTCACCCGCGCCGCCGAACGTCTGCACCTGAGCCAACCGGCGGTCAGCCACGCGCTGGCGCGCTTGCGTGACCTGCTGGGCGACCCGTTGCTGGTGCGTCAGGGCGGCTCATTGATACCAACGGCGCGTGCGCTGGAGTTGGCTACGCCGTTGGCGGAGGCGCTGGCCCAGGTGCAAGTGCTGCTGGCGCCGAACCGCTTTGACCCGGCGTCGGCCAAACGCCGCTTTCGCGTGGCAATGTCGGACTACAGTGCGGCGATTTTCCTACCGGGATTGGTGCGCTTGTTGCGCCGTGAAGCGCCGGGCATCGACCTGCAAATCATCCAGGCCAGCCGCGAAGGCATGGTCGACGGCGTGCTCAATGGCGATCTCGACCTGGCCGCCGGGGTTTTCCCTGACATGCCTGCCGAACTGCGGACTACGCCTTTATTCGAAGAGCATTACACCTGCCTGGTCGACCGCGACAGCCTGCCGACGACGGGTGTGCTGGACCTGCCTACCTACCTGTCACGCCCCCATGTCTTGCTGGAAATGCGCGGCAGCGGCACGCCGGAAATCGAGCGTGCGCTGACCGCGATTCGTCAGCGCCGGCATGTGGCCGTCAGCCTGCCGCACTGGGGCGTGGCACCGCAGTTGATTCAGGGCACGGACCTGATCCTGACCGTCTCCTCCCGGGGCCTGTTGAATATCGATCATGCCCAACTGATCGCCGTGCCACCGCCGTTTCATATTCCTTCGTTTGCATTTGAGCTGGCATGGCATGCGCGACGGGGTGGGGATGCGGGGTTGCAGTGGTTGAGTGGGCGGGTGCAAGGTGTGCTAAAGGGCTGATCAGCTGCTACCAGGAGGTAGGTGGTTGGCGGCGGGTATGAAAAATTCGCATCACCTGTAGTCGCCCTTCACGAATACGGTAAGGGACAATGTAGGGCCACCGGGGCACCACCCATTCACGCGTCCCTGGGACGCGCCCGGTTTTTCCCAACGCGGGAAATTGCGCAATGTGTTCAAGCCCGGCCAAAATCGCCTGGACGAACTCGTAGGCGGCTTTAGGGTTTTCTTCAGCAATAAAGGCCGCTTCATCATCCAGGTTTCTGAGGGCTGTCCTCAGCCACTCAACCTGCATTGTTGCGCCATTTGTCAGCGACGGCTTTTACCTCGGCAGCCGTCGCGAAATCCCCCGCATCAGCTTCTTTCAGCGCCTTTTGAATCTCTTCGATTTGCCATGCTTCACGCGTCAAGTATTCACGTAGCGCGTCAACAGCGAGGAACGATTTGCTGCGACCGGTCGCTTTGGCCAGACTGGCAAGCGTATCGGCGACATCGTCCGGTATCCGCAGGGACATAACAGACATACGAACCTCAATGTAGTGATAGGTAGTGCAACATATTACAGCGTCATCTCATTGATCGATTGTCCCGTTCGTCAGAGGCATTCCGGACAAGGAAAAACTTATGCTAACCGGGCTGAATCACCTGACCCTGGCCGTCACCGATCTGCAGCGCAGCATCCGTTTCTACCATGAGCTCTTGCAGCTTCGGCTTGACGCCACTTGGGATAACGGCGCCTACCTTTCGTTGCCTGGGCTGTGGTTATGTTTGTCGCTGGACCCGTTGCGTGACCCGATCCCGGCAGCCGATTACACGCATTACGCGTTGACCGTCGAAGCGCACGATTTCATGACCCTGGTCGCACGCTTGCGAGGCGCTGGCGTGGAGGAGTGGCGCGACAATCGCAGTGAAGGCGCCTCGTTCTATTTTCTCGACCCCGATGGTCACAAGCTCGAAGCCCATGTCGGCGATCTCGCCTCGCGGTTGCAAGCCTGTCGCGCCAAGCCTTATGCCGGAATGAAGTTTTACCCCTAGACTGGGAACGTGCAGAAGTCCGGGTCTGTTTGCTGACAAAACCGCCCGACTCAACAACGACCGTTCGTCGCACTGGAAAGTATTTTCTAAACCTTTGCCTCAAGCAAAATTCGAATCCAGGGCGAGGCGCTGTTTCCTCGCACCTATTTTTGCCCTGGAGGAACCCATCATGAGCCGCATGGCTATCCGGTTACGCACCGCCAGTTTCGCGATGCTGCTGGGCCTCGGCGCCAGCAATGCTTTCGCCCAGTCACCTGCCGAATTCATCGAGCAGGCTTCGGCCAAAGGCATGGCCGATATCGAAACCAGTCGCATGGCCCACGCCAGAACTTCGTCCCAGGAGATCAAGGATTACACCATCGAGGTGATCAATGAGCGCACCCTGGCCAACCAGCATCTGGCGGCTATCGCTAAAAAGCTCGACTTGCCGGTAGCCCCGCGCGAGAAGATCGTCGACAAGGCCGAAACCCTGATGCCCGAACTCAAGGACGGCGACTCCTTCGACGCCGCTTACACCGCGCAGCAGGTCAAGGAAAACGAAGACGCCATCGCCCTGTTCAAGCAGGAAGGCGCGGCGTCGCAGGTGCCAGAGATAAA
This sequence comes from Pseudomonas sp. R2-7-07, assembly GCF_003852355.1. NCBI lineage: Bacteria > Pseudomonadati > Pseudomonadota > Gammaproteobacteria > Pseudomonadales > Pseudomonadaceae > Pseudomonas > Pseudomonas sp. R2-7-07. The sequence continues at coordinate 1,645,100 of NZ_CP027759.1, forward strand.
AGCGTTGGTGGATGAGACGCTGCCCAAGCTGCAGGAGCGTCTGGAAAAAGCCCGCGCCCTGGCATCGACCTACGGCAAGGGGCACCAAGGCGACGGTTGAAGCTCCCTTTGAGTTGAAGCTCCCTTTGAAATGAAAACGGCGGTTGGATCATCTCCAACCGCCGTTTTTTTCAGGCCTGGTTCAAATTTGTTTTCGGCGCCGCCGCGTCGTCGGCGGCAGGGCCGCAACTGCTGTTGAGGTTCAAGCTGCCGGCTTTGCCGATATCGCGATATTCCTGGCGTAGCTTTTCAAGCTCCTTGCGGTCCAGGCCGTCCAGGCTCAGCACCGCGTTCTGCGCATCCTTGGACACACGCAACAGCTCGTCGATCTTGATATGCAGGATGTCATTGTCGCGGTTCTGTGTGTTCTGGATCAGGAACACCATCAGGAACGTGATGATGGTGGTCGAGGTGTTAATGATCAATTGCCAGGTGTCGTTGTAATGAAAGTACGGCCCGCTCAGGCTCCACGCCAGGATCAGCGCCACCGCCGTGTAGAACGTCCGGGGGCTGCCGGCCCAGCGCGACAGGGTTTGGGAGACTGCAGAGAAGTTCATGACCGTTTTCCTCAAGAAGGGTGATGAAACTACTGACAGCAGTCGCTCGCTGAAATTTCTTTTTACAACTTATCGGTCGGACAAAAGTAGAGGTTTTTCTGTCGGGCTTTTAGGAGCGGGCCTACGGCGCTGTGAAACCTTGAGCACAAGACTGGGTTTTTGCCTGGTTATTGCTTATGCACGCTAAAAACGCCCATGACCTATTCGCACGCTATGACTTGACCGAAGCGCATTTTTTTGCGGCGACCTGCGCGATGTATTGTCGACATAGCGCCGGTATCAGCACCTACTTTGCTGAGGAACATTGCGCGCCGTGGAATATGTTGTTTATTCGTCTGGGCAGCGACCCGCTGTGCGAAGCGACGGAGTTACCGCTGGAACTGATCCGCCGTACCTTGATCCCCATTCGTATCGTGATTCCTCAGGAACAGGTCGATGGCTTGCGCGACGTGCTCGCGCAGCTCGGCTTTCAGCCGGCTGAAGAGACCACGGCGATGGTCCTGTCATTGGCGCGCCTTGCTCCATTGATAAACGAGGAAGGTGTGCAGATCAGCCTGACTCGGAACCTGAACGAATGGGCGACTCCGCTCGACAGTGCATTCCTGATAGCGCCCAAGGCGGTCGCGCATTACCAGGCTCGGCACCAGCGATCCCTGGACGCCGGTGAAGCCCTTTATCACTTCACATTGTCTGTGGAGGGGCAGGTGAGCTGTTCGTTGACCTTGTCGTTATGTGAGGGGGAGGCCCGACTGAGTGATGTCGGCACGCGGGTCGGCTTTCGTGGAAGAGGCTACGCCACTCGATTGATTCAAGCGGCCCTGCTTCACGCCTCGGGCCTGGGGGCTCGTCGGTGTTTTCTCGAGGCCTCGACGGCCGCCGTTGCACTGTATGGAAAGCTCGGTTTCCAACGCTTGTTCGATTGCGCGTCCTTTATTCGCGCAGCTGCCCCACAGCCATGATCAGAACGCCAGTTTCGCCTGGCCGCGATTCTCCAGCGTCAACAGATATTGCTTGGCCTCAAGCCCTCCCGCAAACCCGGTCAGCCCGCCCGAAGCACCCACCACTCGGTGACAGGGCGCAATGATCGAAATCGGATTACGCCCATTCGCCGCCCCGACTGCACGCACGGCTTTCGGGTTGCCGATCTGCTCGGCTATCTGGCTGTAGCTGCGCGTTTCGCCAAACGGAATGGTCAGCAGGGCCTGCCAGACTTGTTTCTGAAAGTCAGTGCCGGCGAAGTCCAACTCCAGCTCGAACTGGCTGCGTGTTCCCGCGAAGTATTCGTTTAGCTGGCGCTGGGCTTCCAATAGCACCAGGCTGTCGTTGGTCTCGATCAATTCACCCAGGCGTACGCGGTTGGCGCGCTCTGTTTGCCACAGGATGGCGCCAAGTTTGCCATGGCGCGCCACCAAGGTGAGTTCGCCGACAGGGGAGGGCATGAGTGTGTATTCACATGGCATGGGCGGGCTCCTCGAAGGGATGCTGAAGCGTACGGCGCCAGTGTAGGTCCATCAGGGTATTGGCAAACTACGTTTCTTGCGCTCGAATTCTTTGTAGAAGGCGAGCGTTATAGGCACCCGAACGCCAGCCAAAAAAAACCGGCCCCAGGAGCCGGTTTTTTATGCGTTCCGTGTCAGCCGTGGCATGACATGAAAGCCAATTTGAGTGGAGCGGGTAGAGGGAATCGAACCCTCAACTAAAGCTTGGGAAGCTTTCGTTTTGCCACTAAACTATACCCGCTCAAAGCGGCTGACTTTGTACCAGATGTTCAGCTGGATTTGAAGTTTTTCTTCGAAAAAATCGCATGTTGCGCGCGCACCGCCCGCAAATGAGCGGCGCCACTGCAGGAACCCGCTCCTACAGTGGGCCTCACTTCAGACCGCCCATGCATGTTGCGTCTGACCCTGCTGGTAGCGTAACCGACTCACCGGCCGCTGCCCTTTCAAAAAGCCTACCACAGCCTCCCGGCTGTCCCGGCATGCCGCTTTATGCTCCATATCCAGGAAATGCCCCGTGGCCTGGATAGTGCTGAAGCTGCTGTGGGTTATATGTTGCCCAAACAGCCTGGCATCCTCGGCGCTGGTGTACTCGTCCCATTCGCCGTTCAGGAATAGCACCGGAATGTCGATCTGCCTGGCTGCATTGAGGTAACACAAGCGATCGCTGTGAAGCACCTGGCTGATGTGGAAGTGCATCTGCCCGTATTCATGCTCGGCCAGGCTGCTGACGTGCTTGTAGTTGAAGCGCTTGAACAGCGACGGCAGGTGCTTGCCGATGGTGCTGTTGACCAGATGGCCGACGCGGTCGCGGTCGAGGTTGCCGAGGTAGTCGACGCCGCGCTCAAGGTAGTCGCGCATGGGCGCGTTGATCACCGGGGAGAACGAGCTGATCACCGCCTTTTCAATGCGTCGCGGGCGTTGGGCGAGGGCGAACAGGGCGGCAGTACCGCCCCACGAGAACGAGAGCACGTGTTCGGCGGCGAAGCGCTCGATCAGCTCCAGCAGGATCTGGCCTTCGACTTCCTTCGTCAGCATCCGCTCGTGGCGGTTGTGGATTTTGGAACGGCCGGCGTAGGGCTGGTCGTACAGCACCACATTGAATTGGGGGTAAAGGCTTTTCACGGTTTGGGCGAAAGAGGCCGTGGTGGCCATCGAGCCGTTGACCAGAATGATGGTCTTTTCAGCGGCATCCGCGCGATAGAACTCCGTGTAAACCCGGTACTGACCCTGTATATCCAACACAGCGATTTCTGGCCTCATGTCGTAAGACTCCTGGCAAGCGGGTAGGGCGCGCAAATGACTTTGCACGAGCTTTATGACAGGTAGGCATACGCCTGGAAGATGAGCGCCCCTGTCGGCCCGATTGCGGTTGGCCGACAGCGGTTGTCAGGGCGGGATGTTTGCCGGGACGGCCCGCCAATCCAGCACGGGCGGGGCAAGGTGTTTCTTGGAGGTTATAGGTGACTCGCCAGTCATATTTCAACGGGTGAGCTTGATTCAAGCACAGACTCGGCAGGTCGCAAGCCGCCTGGCTGGTTTTTTGCCACCAGCGGCTGAACGGTCGTCAGACTTGTCGGATTTCATCGTCAGTCAGGGCTCGGTATTCCCCCGGCGCAAGGGACGGATCCAACTGCAGCGGGCCCATGCGCTCACGGTGCAGCGCAATCACCTGGTTATTGAAGTGCCCGAACATGCGTTTCACCTGGTGATAACGGCCTTCGATGATGCTCAAGCGCGCCGTGGTCGGTCCCAGTAATTCCAGCTCGGCGGGTTGGGTGGTGAGGTCTTCGAACGCGAAGTACAGGCCCGCCTTGAATGTCACCGCGTATTCGGGGCCGATTTGCTGCGCTGTTTCCACGCGGTACACCTTGGGCAACTTGGTCGTCGGTTGTGTCAGGCGCCGCGACCACTGGCCGTCGTTGGTGATCAACATCAGGCCGGTCGTGTTGTAGTCCAGGCGCCCGGCAATATGCAGCGTGCTTTTGTCCGGCTCATTCAGCAGATCGAGCACGGTAGGGTGTTGCGGATCCGCTGTGGCACTCACGCACCCTTGGGGTTTGTGCAGCATGAAATAGCGCGCCGGTTTGCCCGCCTGCAGCACCTCACCATCCACGCACACCTGGCTGAACTCGCGTACCTCATGGTGGGGATCGCTGACCGTTACGCCATCAACGCTGACGTGGCGTTCCACCAACAGCAACCGTACTTGCCTGCGATTGAAGCGCGGCAGGTTGCTGAGGAACCGATCAACGCGCATCAGGGGTGCGCAACTGTTCATCCACTTGGGCGCAACGCGAGCACAGGCAGGCTTTATTGCGCAGTTCGTCAGGCAGCGCGAGGAGTACCGCCGGGTCAATGGTGACATTGAAGCACCAGCACGCCTGGTCAACCGTGCGTGGGTCTGCCAGGGCGCAGTCGTTGACGGCTCCGCAGGCGGGGCAAAGCGTGGGTGTGGTCATGGCTGGGTCAGGCTGTATAGGCAGGTATGCTCGGCCTTGCACAATACAGCGCGGACCCGCAGCAGGACAACGCCGTCATCGAGAGCGACACGGTATCTGCCTGAATATGACTGAGACGATATAGCTTGGGCTCCCGTCGGGTGCCCCTACAGGAATTGCGTGTTGATGTATCAAGTTGTTACTGAAACGCACCAGATGTTGTTTTTGATGTCAGATATTGTGTCATTCGGCGCAAGCTGGGTGCCGCTCTCCAGCGTCGCTGGAGGTGCTCTTCCGCGGTCCAGGAGGCCGCCATGTATCGACGACTGCTGCTCACTGCATTACTCGGCCTGACCTTGTCAGCTTGTGTGCCCTACTACGATGGAGGCGCCACTTACTATCGCTCCGAGGTGTATACCGCACCGGCGCCGGCCTATTACTACGGTGGCCCTCGCTATGACAGGGGCAGCTACTACGCGCCGGCTCCACGTTACTATCCGGCCCCGCGCTATTACTCGGCGCCGCGTTATTACCAACCCGCGCCACGTTATTATCCGAGGTCTGCCTACCGGGCGTATCCGAACCAGGGCTGGGGAGGAAATCGTTGGGGAAACGGCGGTCACGGACGGGGTGGTGAGCATGGCGGCGGGCGTGGTGGTCACCGCTGAAGAAAGGCTTTGAACCAAGCGGCGCATGATGCGCCGCTTTTTTTCGCCTGCCATTCGTCGGCACTGTCAGATTTAACAGCTATCTTTGAGGCTCAAGATATATTTCACTGCGGGGAAACGCTGTGTGTTTGTCGAAGGAAAGCCTCTATGTTCAAACAACTGATGTGCGTGCTTTTACTAGTCGGCTGCGTCATGGGCCCGGCGGGGGCAAAGCAGTTTTGTCCGGATAAATCGATGATCCGAAACGTCAAAGGCTACTTTCAATACCAGCAGGATGGCGTGCTCTGGCAAGGTCCCAAGGTTGAGCCTAACGAATATATACATAGCTTTCTTGGCGCTTTATTCACGCCTGAAAAGGGCACTGACCGAAAAAACGGCTACGTGGAAAAGTGCGTTTATGAAAACCAGCGTGAAGAGCTGGTCGTTATGCGTCCTTGCATTTCAGGCGCTGCCAACACCATGTCACTGACCGACAGCTTGCATTGGGAGCTTGGCAAGATTCCCTTCGATCAACAGGTTTACGTCTGCCGTGACAATCAACCCGATAATTGCGCATTCACGATAAATGACTCGCAACGATAGGCTGTCAATAATCGGATAAATCTGCCAGAGGATTCCTACCCTCCCAGGCTTTTTCAAAATGCGCCTGCACCACCGCCTCTGGAATTGTGTTGATATCCGGCCAGTGCCAGTGCGGCGCCTGGTCCTTATCGATCAACCGCGCCCTTACCCCTTCGGCGAATTCCGGATGACGGCAGCAGTTGAGGCTCACCGTGTACTCCATCTGGAACACTTGGGCCAACGACAAATGCCGAGCCCGGCGGATTTGCTCCCACACCAGATGGGCGGTCAGCGGGCAGCCTTCGCTCAGCGTTTTGCCGGCGCGAGCCAGCAGCGGATCAGCATGATCACGCAACTGGCTCAACGCGCGCCAGGCGCAGCGTATGTCACCCACATCCAGCCAGTCGTCGATCTGCCTACGGCGCGGCAACCACTGCGCTTCGGGTTGCTGGTCGACGGCTTCCTGGGCGAGGGCCTTGAGCAGGCTGTTGAGCTGCATTGCGCTCTGTTCCTGCCAGTTCAGTTGCAGCAGGCCTTCGAGCAGTTCGTCTTGCTGGTCATCGCGCAGGAAACGGTCGGCCAGGCCCAGGTCCAAGGCATCGCGGCCATTGATATGGGCGCCGGTAAGGCCCAGGAACAACCCGAGTTTGCCGGGCAGGCGCGACAAGAACCTGCTGGCGCCGACATCCGGGTACAGGCCGATGCTGATTTCCGGCATGGCCAGCCGGCTGGTGGGCGTCACGACACGCACGGACGCGCTTTGCAGCAGCCCCATGCCGCCGCCCAGCACATAGCCGTGGCCCCAACAGATCAGCGGTTTGGGATAGGTGTGCAGGCGATAATCGAGGCGGTACTCCGCGGCGAAAAACTGCGCGGCCAGGGCGGGTACTTCGCCGGGATGTTCGCGACAGGCCTGCGCCAGGCTGCGCACTTCGCCACCGGCGCAAAAGGCCTTGGGGCCATTGCCGCGCAGCAATACGCAGACGATGTTCGGGTCCTTGGCCCAGGCATCCAGGCGATCACCCAAGGCCAAAATCATCGGCAGGGACAGGGCGTTGAGGGTCTTTTGCGCGTCCAGGCTGGCGATGCCGATGCGGGCGCCGTCGCTGCCGGTCAGTTCTTCGAAGTGCAGGTTCATCGTGACCTCAATCGAGAAGGTGAAGGATGAGTATGATCCCTTCGTGGGAAAGCGCCGGTGGTGTGTCAGATCAATTGACAAGCGGGGTCGGCTTTCCTAGGGTTCGCCTCATTCTTTTTTACAAGACAATTCAACTATGACCGATGGCGACCGTATCAAACTCGAACCCAGCTGGAAACACGCCCTGCGCGATGAGTTCGAGAAGCCCTACATGGCCCAGTTGCGCGAGTTCCTGCGCCAGGAACATGCGGCCGGCAAGGAGATCTACCCGCCTGGCCCGCTGATTTTCAATGCCCTCAACTCGACGCCGCTGGACAAGGTCAAGGTAGTGATCCTCGGCCAGGACCCGTACCACGGCCCCGGCCAGGCCCACGGCCTGTGCTTCTCGGTGCAACCGGGCGTGCCGGCGCCGCCGTCCCTGGTCAATATCTATAAAGAACTCAAGCGTGACCTGAACATCGACATCCCCAACCACGGCTACCTGCAAAGCTGGGCCGACCAGGGCGTGCTGATGCTCAACACCACCATGACCGTGGAACGCGCCAATGCCAATGCCCATGCGGGCAAGGGCTGGCAGTTCTTTACCGACCGGATCATCGAGGTGGTCAGCGAGCATCAGCCGCATCTGGTGTTTTTGTTGTGGGGCGCCCACGCCCAGAGCAAACAGAAGCTGATCGATGCCACCAAGCACCTAGTGCTGACCTCGGTGCATCCATCACCGTTGTCGGCGTATCGCGGGTTCCTGGGCTGCGGGCATTTCAGTCGCGCCAACAAGTTTCTGGAGCAGAATGGCGAGGCGCCGATCGAGTGGCGGTTGCCGCCGCTCTGAACTGCGAAGAGGATTCAGATTGTTTCCGGCCGGCGGTTCCAATGCCTGAACAACGGCTCCGCCAGAAACAGCACGAACAACAGCCGCATCACCTGCATTGCAGTCACCAACGGCACCGACAATTGCAAGGTTTCAGCCGTGAGGCTCATTTCGGCAATGCCGCCGGGCATCATGCCCAGGGTCAAGGAGCGCAGGTCCAACTGGGTCAGGGCGCTAAGGCCCACCGCCGCCAATGTTGCCAGTGCCATGGTCAAGGCGGTGCCGATCAACGTGCGACCCATAAAGGATGGAGCCCTGCGAAAGAACTGGCGGTTGAAGTGACACGCCAAGCCGCTGCCGATCAGCCATTGGCCGATCTGGCTGCCGCCATCGGGCAGGCCGATATGCAGGTCCCAGACCACACTGGCAGTCGCACTCACCAGCAACGGGCCGAACAGCCAAGGGTTCGGCTGGTGCAAACGCTGCCAGCCCCAGGCCACCAGAGCCCCCATCGGAAACAGCAACGCCAGCCACCGCCAATCCACAGGTGCCGGGTGAAACTGCGGCGCGCCACCGTCCAATAAATACTTGAAGATCGCCGGCACACACAGCACCACTACCAGCACGCGCAGACTCTGCCCCGCCGCAACCCGGCTGAGCACCGCACCATTGCGCGCGCCAAGGTTGACCATCTCCCCGGAGCCGCCCGGCATGCTGGAGAAAAACGCGGTGGCGCGGTCTTCACCGCTGCGGCGCATCAACCACACCCCGACCACGCTCGACAAACTCGTCACCAAGGCGCCGAAGAAGATCAGCCCGAAGTGGCTCATCACCTGTTCGATCACTACCGGCGTGAAGTGCAGGCCGATGCCGATGCCCACCACCCATTGGCCGCATTTGCGCCCGCCGGGAATTTCCGCCAATTGCCAGGGCGTGAGGCAGCGCACCAGGATGATCGCCAGCAACGAGCCGACCATATAGGGCAAGGGCCAGCCGACGAGGCTGGCCAGGTAACCGCCGGCCAGGCCGACCAGCGGTGTTCCCCACCATTGCTTGAAAGTGACCTCAGACATCGGCCACGGCACGACGCTGCAGGGCACGTTTGCGGTAGATGCGCACCAGCGGGAACATCAGCATCAGCGCGGTCAGTACCCAGACGCCGAAGGTGATCGGGCTCGACCACAGGATGTCCAGCGCACCGTTGGAGATCGACAGCGCGCGGCGCAGGTTCTGTTCCATCAGGCCGCCGAGGATAAAGCCCAGCAATACCGGCGACAGCGGAAAGTCGAGCTTGCGCAGGATGTAGCCGAAGATGCCGATGCCGACCATCAGGAACAGGTCGAACGTGGTGGCATGCACCGCGTACACGCCAATTGCGGTGATGATGGCGATCACCGGCACCAGCGCCCAGTTCGGCACGGCGAGGATGCGGGTGAAGATGCGGATCATCGGGATGTTGAGGATCACCAGCATGATGTTGGCAATGAACAACGAGGCGATCAGGCCCCAGACAATGTCCGGTTGCTGTTGGAACAGCAGCGGTCCTGGGGTGATGTTGTACAGCGACAGCGCGCCGATCATCACCGCCGTGGTGCCCGAACCGGGCACGCCCAGGGTCAGCATCGGCACCAGGGCGCCGCAGGCGGACGCGCCGATTGCGGTTTCCGGGGCGGCCAGGCCACGCATGTCACCTTGGCCGAATGTGCCGCTGGCGCCGGCCAGGCGTTTCTCGGTCATGTAGGCAACGGCCGAGGCCAACGTAGCACCCGCGCCCGGCAGCACACCCATGATGAAGCCGAGCAGGCCGCAACGGATGTTGACTACGAAAACCGAAGACGCTTCCTTCAGGTTGAACATCATCCGTCCGGTGGCTTTGACCGCTTCCTGGCCACGGTGGGTTTTCTCCAGCAGCAGCAGGATCTCGCTGATGGAAAACAGGCCCAGCACCAACACCACGAACTGAATGCCATCGGTGAGGTGGATGTTGTCGCCGGTAAAGCGGTACACGCCGCTGTTGGCGTCGATGCCCACCGCCGAGAGGAACAGGCCGATCAGCGCCGCCACAAAGGTTTTCAGCGGCTTGTCACCGGCCATGCCGCCCAGGCACACAATCGCGAACACCATCAGTACGAAATATTCCGCCGGGCCGAAGGCAATCGCCCATTTGGCCAGCAGCGGGGCAAACAGCACCATGCCGCAGGTGGCGATAAACGCGCCGATGAACGAACTCCACGCCGACAACGACAGCGCCACGCCGGCCAGGCCTTTGCGGGCCATCGGGTAGCCGTCGAGGGTGGTCATCACGGTGGAGGCTTCGCCCGGAATATTGAGCAAGATCGAGCTGATACGGCCGCCGTATTCGCAGCCCAGGTACACCGCTGCAAGCAGGATCAACGCCGACTCGGGCGGCAGGCCCAGGGCGAATGCGATGGGGATCAACAACGCCACGCCATTGATCGGCCCCAGGCCCGGCAACAGGCCGACCACGGTGCCGATCAGCGTGCCGCACAAGGCGGTCACCAGGTTGTACGGGCTCAGCGCGACGCCGAACCCCTGGCCCAAATAGGCAAAAGTATCCATATCAGTTCTCCAGTACGTCGAGCAGGCCGAGGGGCAGCGGCACATCCATGGCTTTGTCGAACAGCAGGTATAAGCCGATGGCCATCAGGCCGACGATCACTACGCTGGGCATCCAGCGCCCGCCATACAGGCGTGCCATCGGGATGCCGATCAACAGGCTGCTGAGGATGAAACCCAACGATTCGAAGGTGGCGGCGAACACGATCAACAGCGCTATGCAAATGCCGATCTTGACCAGTGTGTCGCGGTCCAGCGCCGGGTCTTCTTCGGTGTGTTGGGTGGGTTGCGGGCGAAACAGCATGTAGATCAGCGCCAGGCTCATCAGCCCGAGCATCAGCAGCGGAAAGGCGCGAGGCCCGACCGGCTCGTAGGAAAACGCCGCCTGATACGGCCAGGCCATCAGGGCGAGGCCGGCGCAGGCCAGCAACAGTACGGCGGCGAAAATGCGTTGTAAGAGCATGGTGAACTCCTGGGCCACACCGCGTGTTTAAACGGGCGTGGCCGCGCGAAAGCGGGGCGTTTACTGGATCAGGCCGAACTCTTTGGCCAGCACTTTGTAGTCAGCCACCTGTTTCTTCACGTAGGTGTCCAGTTCCGGGCCTGTCATGGCGAACGGGAACAGCTCGCGCTGGTCACGCAGCTTGGCGAACTCGTCGGAAGCCAGCAGTTTGTCAAACGCATCCTTCCACCAGGCGTAGTCGGCATCGCTGACTTTTGGCCCGAGGTAGAAGCCGCGCACCACTGGCCAGACGATGTCATAGCCTTGCTCTTTGGCGGTCGGGATGTTCTTCATTTCCGGCTCGTCCAGGCGCTGCTCGGAGAACACCGCCAACAAGCGCATGTCGCCGCTGAGGATGTGCGGCATGGAGTCGGAAATATCGGTGCTGCCCACCTGAATGTGGCCACCGAGCAAAGCGGTAGCGATTTCGCCGCCGCCTTCCAGCGCGACGTAACGCAGCTCGCGCGGGTTGATGCCGGCGGCCTTGGCGATCAGGGCGGTTTGCATCCAGTCCTGGCTGCCAACCGTACCGCCGGAACCTATCACTACGCTGCCTGGATCTTTCTTCAAGGCTTTTACGAGATCGTCGAGGGTCTTGTAGGGTGAATCACTTTTCACTGCGATGGCACCGTAGCTGGTGCCTACCGCTGCGAGCCAGCGCACGGCGCTTTCATCGAAGCGACCGAACTTGCCCTGGGCCAGGTTCAGCAATGAACCGCTGGACCAGGCCACCAGGGTACCTCCATCCGCAGGGCGCTGAGCGACCACCGCGTTGTAGGCCACTGCGCCGACGCCGCCTGGCATGTAGGTCACGCGCATCGGCTTGCTCAGCAGTTTCTGGTTGACCAGCGCGCTTTGTGCCAGCTTGCAGGTCAGGTCAAAACCACCGCCCGGGGAAGCCGGGGCGATGCATTCAGGGCGCTTGGGTTCGTCGGCGGCCAGCAGTTGGCCGGCAAACAGCATGCAGCCGGCGGTAATCGCAACTTTACGCAGTGAAAGGGTCATGGTGATCTCCGTATTTTTGTTATGAGTGGCTTAGCCGCGTGCGCTGCTGTGCCTGGCGTTGCGCGAGCGCACGGCCACCGTCTTCGAAGACGGCAAGGGCAGAGTGGGTGTGAGTAAGGCGGGAATTTCTTGCAGGCGGGCGAGCCTGGGGCTGTGTCGACAGCATCGTGGTGCACTCCGTTATTGTTCTTATTTTGGCGAAAACGCTTCGAGGCGTTTTTCGGGCGCTACGGGTGAGGTAGCTCGGCGGGCGTAACCACCGTAACTGGATGCTAAAGGGCGAAGCTTTCACTAACCTTTCAGTTGCCTTTCAATGTTTTCGGGCTTCACAGGGCAGGTTGCGCCTGTAAACTGCCCGCCAAAGCGTGGCGTCGCCCACGCCTGCACGAGGTAGAAATTCATGCGTGTCCTTCTGGTTGAAGACCATTTGCAACTCGCCGAAAGTGTCGCCCAAGCGCTCAAGAGCATAGGGTTGACCGTCGACGTATTGCACGATGGCGTGGCTGCGGACCTGGCGTTGAGCAGCGAGGAATACGCGGCGGCGATCCTTGATGTGGGGCTGCCGCGCATGGATGGTTTCGAAGTGTTGGCACGCTTGCGCGCCCGTGGAAAAAATTTGCCGGTGTTGATGCTGACGGCACGCAGCGATGTAAAAGACCGCGTGCATGGCTTGAACCTGGGCGCCGACGATTACCTCGCCAAACCGTTTGAGCTGACGGAACTGGAAGCGCGGGTCAAGGCGCTGCTACGGCGCAGCGTATTGGGCGGCGAGCGCCAGCAGGCGTGCGGCGTGCTGGTGTACGACCTCGATACTCGGCGCTTCACGGCCGGTGGCGAACTGCTGACGCTGACCTCGCGCGAGCAAGCGGTGCTCGAGGCGCTCATCGCCCGGCCTGGCCGCGTGATGAGCAAGGAGCAACTGGCCTCCCAGGTGTTCGGTCTCGACGAAGAAGCCAGCCCGGACGCTATCGAAATTTATGTGCACCGCCTGCGCAAGAAACTCGACGGCCAGCCTATCGCCATCGTGACCTTCCGTGGCCTTGGCTACCTGCTGGAAGCCCGCGATGCATAAGCCCAGCAGCCTGCGCTGGCGCCTGCTGTGGAACCTCGCGCTGTTGCTGGTGCTGCTGATGCTCGCCAGTGGCATGAGTGCCTACTGGAACGGGCGCGAAGCGGCCGACACCGCCTATGACCGCACGCTGCTGGCCTCGGCGCGCACCATTGCCGCCGGCTTGACCCAGGTGGACGGCACGCTCAGTGCCAACGTGCCCTACGTGGCCCTGGACACCTTTGCCTACGACAGCGCCGGGCGTATCTATTACCAGGTCAATGACATCAACCAGAAGCTGATATCGGGTTACGAAAACCTTCCCGGCCCGCCGCCCGGCACCCCGCGTACGGATGATTACCCAGCCTTGGCGCGGTTCTACGACGCCGTGTATCAGGGCCAGCCTGTGCGCGTGGTGAGCCTGCTCAAGGCTGTCTCCGAGCCGAACATGAATGGCATGGCGGAGATCCGTGTCGCGGAAACTGACGAAGCCCGGGTCGCCATGGCCCGTAGCCTGATGGCCGACACCTTGTTGCGCCTGGGCATGCTTGCCATTGGCGCGCTGTTGCTGGTGTGGTTTGCCGTCAGCGCGGCGCTGCGCCCGCTGGAGCGCCTGCGCACGGCGGTGGAAGAACGCCAGCCCGACGACCTGCGGCCCTTGCCGCTGGTAGAGGTGCAGGATGAGTTCGGCCCGCTGGTGCGTTCCCTCAACCATTTCACCGAACGCTTGCGCGGCCAGTTCGAACGCCAGGCGCAGTTCATTGCCGACGCCGCCCACGAGTTGCGTACGCCGCTGGCCGCGCTCAAGGCCCGCCTGGAACTGGGCCTGCGCGCCGAAGACCCGGCCACGTGGCGCACCACCCTGGAAACCGCCGCCCAGGGCACCGACCGTCTCACGCACCTGGCTAATCAGTTGCTGTCCCTGGCACGCATCGAAAATGGTGCCAGGGCCATTGCCGAAGGCGGCGCGCAGTTGCTCGACCTCAGCCAATTGGCCCGAGAGCTGGGCATGGCCATGGCGCCATTGGCCCACGCGCGAGGCGTTGCCTTAGCGCTGGAAGCAGACGAGCCGGTGTGGCTGCGCGGCGAACCGACGCTGCTCAATGAGTTGCTGAGCAACCTGGTGGACAATGCGCTGGCGCACACACCACCGGGTGGCAACGTGATTTTGCGGGTTACGGCGCCAGCGGTGCTCGAAGTCGAAGACGATGGACCCGGTATCCCGCTGGATGAGCGGGACCGGGTATTCGAGCGATTTTATCGGCGCAGCCAGCAGGGTATGGGGTCGGGCCTGGGGCTGGCGATTGTCGGGGAGATCTGCCGTGCGCACCTGGCGCAGATCAGCCTGCACGATGGCGAATCGGTGGGGTTGAAAGTGCGCGTGAGTTTTATCGCCGGGGATCAGTAGAACATCGAACGTGCTTCATCCAGTTCGGTGCGCAACGTCTCGCTGTAGGGGTCAATCCGCAGCTTCTTCACCGCCGGTACGTCGGCCATATCGACGTTTGCCAGTGGGTGTCCGGTGTGGCGGTGACAGTAGAGCACGGCGACCTGCACCACATCGATGTAATCGAGCTGGGCGCAGTCGCGTTCCAGGTTCAGATACTGGCCGGGCAGTTTTGCCAGCATTTCGGGGAAGTCCCAGCCGCTGAGCAGCTTGTCGCCCAATACCGGATGGATGCTGTCGATCACGTGGTTGAGGCTGACCGGGTCGGACAGCAGCTCGTAATGGTCTTCGGCGTAGGTGAGGATCGGCAGCACGCCAATCTGGTGCACCAGGCCGCCCAGGGCCGCCTGGTCCGGCTTGAGTTGGCTATGCCGGCGACACAAGGCATAGCTGACGCCCGCGACCTCGAGGCTGCGGCGCCACACTTCGCGCATTTTCTGTTCGACCACCTCGGAGCGGGCGTGAAAGATCTGCTCCATGACCAGGCCGATGGCCAGGTTGCTGCTGTAATTGGTGCCGAGCCGCGTGATGGCAGTGTGCAGGTCGGTAACTTCCTGAGTTGCTCTGAGTAACGGGCTATTGACCACTTTGATCAGGCGCGCCGACAGGGCGGTATCGCGACTGATCACTTTACTCAAGTGGCTGATGCTGATCTCCGGGTCTTCGGCGGCCTGACGAATTTTCAGGGCCACCTCCGGTAATGTCGGCAGAACCAGGTCATCGTTGTCGATGGCCTTCATCAAAGCCTGTTGGACTTTTTCCGCCAGCTCGTTCATTCATACTCTCTAGGGTGTTGCAAAAAAAGTACGGCGGTTAACGCTGGATCTCACGATCGCGGTCCAGCGCGTAGGGCAGGTCAAGCAGCCGCAGGCCCGGGCCTTCCAGGCTGCCTAAGCGTACGTCGCCATTATCGGCAGCTTCGGCTTGCAGCACGGCAAGAAGTTCAATGGACTGACCGGCTTTTGCCGCGATGACCACTTCGCCGATCGAACTGTTATGGCTCGGGGAAAACAGTGCGGTGCCTGGCTCGGGTAATTCAGTCGCAGCCAGACTCAGGCGGTACAGGCGGCGTTTGAGTTTGCCCAGGTACTGCATGCGCGCGACGATTTCCTGGCCGGTGTAGCAGCCTTTCTTGAAGCTGACGCCGCCCACCGCCTGCAGGTTGAGCATCTGCGGGATGAATAGTTCGCGGGTCTGCGACATCACCTGGCCGATGCCGGCGCGGACCTGGCCCAGCAGCCATTCATTCAGCTCGGCTTGCGGCAGGCTTGCCGCCAACTGGTTGCGCAGGCTTTCGGCGTGTTCGGCGGGTGCCCAGAGTTCAGCGCGGTCGGGCGACACGCGGATGGCGATCAACGTCTCGGTGCGCGCCACGCTGTCGGTCTCGACCGGCAACGCCAGGCCCAGCGCGGCCAGCGCCTGGTCGGCATGCGCCAGGCCGAAACGCACCCAGGCGGCGCTTTCATCGGTGAGTTTGGATTTGGAGAACACTGCGTATTTCTTCAGGTCTGCCAATTGCGGCTCTAGCAGTTCGCTGGCCATGGCCAGGAGCACGCCGTCACCTTGTAGCAGGATGCGAAAACTTGACTGCATCCGGCCTTTTTGCGTGCAGCGCGCGCCCAGGCTGGCCTGGGTGTCACTCAGGTAATTGAGGTTGCAGGTCAGTTGGCCCTGCAGGAATTTGGCAGCGTCCGCGCCGCGGACGGCGAGAACGCCTTCGTGGGACAGCGGGCAGAAGAAAGCAGAGTCGGCCATGGGTCATCGCAGGTCAAAAAGTCATGGGTGCATCATAGAGGGGCGCCCGGCAAATGCATAGTTTCCATGGGGCGCGACCAAAGCCGGCTGTCCCGGTGCCGTCGGGCCTGTATACTTGCGCTCTATTTGAGGAGCGTTCCATGGTCGAAGATGTAGAAATCAATCGCCTCTACTGGCACAGCCGTCGCGGCATGCTGGAGCTGGACGTGTTGCTGGTGCCTTTCACCAAAGAAGTCTACGCGACGCTCAACCAGGTAGATCGCGACCTTTACGTACGGCTGCTGGAATGCGAAGACCAGGACATGTTCGGCTGGTTCATGGAGCGCGCCGAATCGGAAGATCCGGAGCTGCAACGCATGGTTCGGATGATCCTGGACCGTGTCCAGCCCAAGTAACCGTTTTGAATGCCGCTGGCAGGCCTCACGGCTGTTGCTGGCGGCGTATCTGCTTGCGCAGCTGTTCGCACTGGGTGCCTGCCTGGTAGTCGATCTGCCGCTTGCATCCCTTGGCATGCTGGCGTGCCTGGCCCACGCCGCCTGGGTGTTGCCGCGGCATGTGTTGCTGACCCACCGCTCGTCGATTCGGGGCCTGCGCCGCGATGAGGATGGCTGGCAATTGTTCAGCGCCGAGCGCGGCTGGCACAGCGTGCAACTGCGGCCTGACAGCCTGGCGCTGCCGCTGGTCGTGGTGCTGCGCTATCGTGTGCAAGGTGAACGATGGGTGCGCTCGACGTGCGTGCCTCACGACGCGCAGACCGCCGATATGCACCGGCGCCTGCGCGTACGCTTGAAGTTCAGTCGCCGTAGGTGGCTGGCACCAGAATAGTGTCGCGGGCCTCAGGCAGCATCTGCGGGTAGTCGAGGGTGTAATGCAGCCCTCGGCTTTCCTTGCGCGCCATGGCCGAGCGGATCATCAACTCGGCGACTTGGGCCAGGTTGCGTAATTCGATCAGGTCGCGGCTGACTTTATAGTTGCTGTAGAACTCGTCGATCTCATCCAGCAGCAAACGCACCCGGTGCTGTGCCCGTTGCAGGCGCTTGTTGGTCCGCACGATCCCCACGTAGTCCCACATGAAGCGCCGCAGTTCGTCCCAGTTGTGCGCGATGATCACGTCTTCGTCCGAATCCGTCACCTGGCTGGCATCCCAGCGCGGCAGGGCGGCCGGCACCGCGATGCGCGGCAGTTGTTCGAGGATGTCCGCCGCCGCCGAGCGCGCATATACAAAGCATTCGAGCAGCGAGTTGCTGGCCATGCGGTTGGCGCCGTGCAGGCCGGTGAAACTGGTTTCGCCAATGGCGTACAGGCCGGGCACGTCGGTGCGGCCATGCTGGTCGACCATTACGCCGCCGCAGGTGTAATGCGCGGCAGGCACGACCGGGATCGGGCCTTTGGTGATGTCGATGTTGAAGGTCAGGCAGCGTTCATAGACGGTGGGGAAGTGCGTCTTGATGAAGGCTTCGGGTTTGTGGCTGATGTCCAGGTAGACGCAGTCGATGCCCAGGCGCTTCATCTCGTGGTCGATGGCGCGGGCGACGATGTCGCGCGGTGCCAGCTCGGCGCGCGGGTCGAAGCGTTGCATGAAGCGTTCGCCATTGGGCAGCTTCAAGTGTGCACCTTCCCCGCGCAGCGCCTCGGTGATCAGGAAACTCTTGGCCTGGGGGTGGTACAGGCAAGTGGGGTGGAACTGGTTGAATTCCAGGTTCGCCACCCGGCAGCCCGAGCGCCAGGCCATGGCGATGCCGTCGCCGCAGGCCCCGTCGGGGTTGCTGGTATAGAGGTAGACCTTGGCCGCGCCACCTGAGGCAAGGATGGTGAAGCGCGCGCCGTAGGTGTCGACTTCGCCGCTGGTGCGGTTGAGCACATAGGCGCCGAGGCAGCGCTCGCCGGGAAGGCCCAGGCGTTTTTCGGTGATCAGGTCGACGGCGACGCACTGCTCCAGCAATTCGATGTTGGGGCGTTGGCGCGCCTGGTCGAGCAAGGTCCTGAAAATGGCGGCGCCGGTGGCGTCGGCGGCATGGATGATGCGGCGGTGGCTGTGGCCGCCCTCACGGGTCAGATGGAACTCGAAGCCGCCGTCATCGCTGCCCGCGTGTTCATCGCGGGTAAAAGGCACACCCTGGTCGATCAGCCATTGGATCGCCTCGCGACTATGCTCGACGGTGAAGCGCACCGCGTCTTCATTGCACAGGCCGCCGCCGGCATTGAGGGTGTCTTCGACATGAGACTGTACGGTGTCGGTGTCGTCCAGTACGGCAGCGACGCCGCCCTGTGCCCAGAATGTCGAACCGTTGGCCAGGTCGCCTTTGCTCAGTACGGCTATACGCAGATGGCTGGGGAGGGTCAGTGCCAGGCTCAGGCCGGCGGCGCCGCTGCCGATCACAAGGACATCGTGTTGAAACTGTTGGCTCATTGAATGGATTCCGCAAAAAGCGATCCGAAGAGGAGGCGCAAGCAGGACGCCTGGATCGGCGAATCAAAGGGGCACACGGACCACTAGTATATAGAGGGGTGGAGCGGCACAATAGCCAGGCATTCGTGGCATTGTGAGATTACGGTGCACAGCACCCGGTTAAACAGCCAGTCAGCGAGCGGGAACTTTTTGCATAAGCCCCGACTCAATAGCAGGTTGCCCGAAAGCTGGGAAAAACGTTGTGTTTATTGGCCCGTCGGGAGCATTGGACGCGTCAGAAAACCGACGAAAAGATTATTCGCGCAGCCGGCGTTGCCTGAGCTGCGTTTTTCGTGTGTGCCAAATCAGTGCGTGCCGGAAACTTGCTTGAAGGGGGAGAACTTTTGCGAAAAGCCCGAGTCTATGTTTACAAGCCTGATCGTTTAGTTATGCAAGCCTCCTTCGAGTACAACGAGGAGTGTTCATGCTAACCCAGGAAGAGGATCAGCAGCTGGTCGAGCGCGTACAACGCGGCGACAAGCGCGCATTTGATCTGCTAATGCTGAAATATCAGCACAAAATTCTCGGGTTGATCGTGCGGTTTGTGCACGACACCCATGAAGCGCAGGACGTTGCACAGGAAGCCTTTATCAAGGCGTACCGTGCACTGGGCAATTTCCGCGGTGATAGTGCGTTTTATACGTGGCTATATCGCATCGCCATTAATACGGCGAAGAACTATCTGGTGTCTCGCGGCCGCCGCCCACCAGACAGTGATGTCAGTTCAGAAGATGCTGAATTCTATGATGGTGATCACGGCCTCAAAGATCTCGAGTCGCCGGAGCGTGCGTTGCTGCGCGACGAAATCGAGGGAACCGTTCATCGAACAATTCAGCAACTGCCAGAAGATTTACGTACGGCGTTAACTTTACGTGAATTCGATGGTCTGAGTTACGAAGACATTGCGAGCGTCATGCAATGTCCGGTGGGGACTGTAAGGTCACGGATTTTCCGGGCCCGGGAAGCCATCGACAAAGCCTTGCAACCGTTGTTGCAGGAAAACTAAAGACAGCGGCGACAGCCAAGAGAGGAACCGCCATGAGTCGTGATGCCCTGCAGGAATCGCTGTCCGCAGTGATGGATAACGAAGCGGATGAACTGGAACTTCGTCGAGTGCTCAACGCATTTGATGATGCCCAAACCCGTGACACCTGGTCTCGTTACCAAGTCGCTCGGGCGGTGATGCACAAGGATCTTCTAATCCCTCGTCTGGATATTGCTGCGGCCGTTTCTGCCGCGTTGGCCGATGAAGCCGTTCCGGCTAAAGCTGCTCGTGGTCCATGGCGTAGCCTGGGTCGTCTGGCAGTCGCTGCCTCGGTGACCGTCGCCGTACTGGCCGGTGTTCGTCTGTACAACCAGGACGAAATAGCCGGTGCCGAGCTGGCCCAGCAGACTCAGCAACCGGTCATGGCCGGTCCGCAAGTCAAAGGCCCGGCTGTACTGGCTGGCTACAAGGAAAGCTCTGATACCGCCGGCCCTATGGCTAACGGTGTGCTTCAGGGGCAATCCGGCTGGCAGGACCAGCGTCTCCCAGGCTACCTGCGTCAACATGCACAGGAAGCGGCTGGCAAGAACGCTGAAAGTGCTCTGCCATACGCTCGCGCAGCAAGCCTGGAAAACCGCTGAACCGCTAAGGAGCCCTATGCGCGCCATACCGCTCCTTACGCTTTTGTTCAGTAGTTGGTTTGCACTACCCGCCCATGCCGATGAAGCCCAAGATTGGCTGACTCGACTTGGGCGTGCAGAGCAGCAGCAAAGCTTTCAAGGTACGTTCATCTATGAGCGTAACGGCAGTTTTTCTACCTACGATATCTGGCACCTTGTTCAGAACGGTCAGGTTCGGGAGCGGCTATTGCAGCTCGATGGCTCTGCCCAGGAAATCGTGCGGGTAGAAGGTCACACTCAGTGCGTCAGCGGCACCCTTGTCGCCGGCCTGGGCAATTCCCGTGACAGTGCGTCACGTTCGCTGAACCCGCAAAAACTCAATCAATTCTACGATCTGGCCGTTATCGGCAAATCTCGCGTGGCCGGTCGTAATGCAATTATTGTTTCGATCACCCCGCGCGACCCTTACCGCTATGGTTTCGAGTTGCACCTGGATCGTGAAACCGCGTTACCCCTCAAGTCGTTGCTCCTCAGCGAGCAGGGGCGACTGCTGGAGCGCTTTCAGTTTGTTCGATTGAATACGTCCGCCGCTCCCATTGATCGAGACTTGCAGCCCAGCAGAGACTGCACGCCTGTTGCGATTGGCCGCAGCGAGACATCACAAACGCCCGCCTCCAATGCATGGCACCTGGACTGGTTGCCGCCGGGCTTTGAGCTGAGCAGCACTACATCGCGCAAAGACCCCCAGACAAAAACCACCCTCGACAGCTTGATGTACGACGATGGGCTTGCACGTTTCTCGGTATTTCTTGAACCCGCCGACGGCGCAAGTGTGTCGGAAACCCGCACTCAGCTTGGGCCTACGGTTGCGGTGTCGCGGCATGTGAATACGGTGGACGGGCAGATGATGGTGACGGTTGTCGGGGAAATCCCAATCGGCACCGCCGAGCGCATCGCGTTGTCGGTTCGCGGTGAAAAGGCCGCAGCCAATCCGTGAGTCGTTAATCCAGTGTTCATCCTGATCTTTCACCCTGCTGCCATGCTAGGGTGCCTGTCGAGAGCATGAAATGTCTGGATCAGCATTTTCACTTGCAAAAAATCCTTATGTTTTTTATAGGTCAGGGCTTCTCGGCCCTTGCCTTGTTTTGTTCGCGGAACAAAAAATGCCGGGCGCGGTTTCCGGCTTTTTTTGAACCCTGTCGCTCAACCCTGCTCGTCGTAACGGGAGCTGTATGTCGATACCACGTTTGAAGTCTTACCTATCCATAGTCGCCACGGTGCTGGTGCTGGGTCAGGCCGTGCCCGCGCAAGCGGTCGAGCTGCCTGATTTCACCCAACTGGTGGAGCAGGCCTCGCCTGCGGTGGTGAACATCAGTACCACGCAGAAATTGCCGGATCGCAAAGTTTCGAACCAGCAGATGCCCGACCTGGAAGGCTTGCCGCCGATGCTGCGCGAGTTTTTCGAGCGAGGCATGCCGCAACCACGCACCCCGCGCGGTGGTGGCGGTGGCCAGCGCGAAGCGCAGTCCCTGGGCTCCGGTTTCATCATTTCGCCCGACGGCTATATCCTCACCAACAACCACGTGATTGCCGATGCTGACGAGATCCTCGTGCGCCTGGCCGATCGCAGTGAGTTGAAAGCCAAGCTGGTCGGCACCGACCCGCGTTCCGACGTGGCCTTGCTGAAAATCGAAGGCAAAGACCTGCCGGTGCTCAAACTCGGCAAATCCCAGGACCTGAAAGCGGGCCAGTGGGTGGTGGCGATCGGGTCGCCGTTCGGCTTTGACCACACCGTCACCCAGGGCATTGTCAGCGCCATCGGCCGCAGCCTGCCCAATGAAAACTATGTGCCGTTCATCCAGACCGACGTGCCGATCAACCCAGGCAACTCCGGCGGGCCGCTGTTCAACCTGGCCGGCGAAGTCGTAGGCATCAACTCGCAGATCTACACCCGTTCCGGTGGTTTCATGGGCGTGTCCTTCGCGATTCCAATCGACGTGGCCATGGACGTTTCCAACCAGTTGAAGGCCGGTGGCAAAGTGAGCCGCGGTTGGCTGGGCGTGGTGATCCAGGAAGTGAACAAGGACCTCGCTGAGTCTTTCGGTCTCGATAAGCCGGCGGGTGCACTGGTCGCGCAGATCCAGGACGACGGCCCGGCTGCCAAAGGCGGCCTGCGGGTTGGCGACGTGATCCTGAGCATGAACGGCCAGCCGATCATCATGTCGGCTGACTTGCCGCATCTGGTCGGCGCACTCAAGGCGGGCAGCAAAGCCAAGCTGGAAGTGATTCGTGACGGCAAGCGCCAGAATGTCGAGCTCACCGTGGGGGCAATCCCGGAAGAGGGCGCGACCCTGGATGCCCTGGGTAACGCCAAGCCAGGCGCCGAGCGCAGCAGCAACCGCTTGGGCATTGCCGTGGTTGAGCTGACTGCCGAGCAGAAGAAAACCTTCGATCTCAAGAGCGGTGTCGTGATCAAGGAAGTGCTGGACGGCCCAGCCGCCTTGATCGGCCTGCAACCGGGCGATGTGATCACCCACCTGAACAACCAGGCGATCGATACCACCAAGGAATTCGCCGACATCGCCAAGGCGTTGCCGAAGAATCGTTCGGTGTCGATGCGCGTGCTGCGTCAGGGGCGTGCCAGCTTCATCACCTTCAAGCTGGCCGAGTAACCTTCCAGCCCAATAAAAAGCCCCGCCATCGGTGAATGATGGCGGGGCTTTTTTGTGGGCGATGGGTTTAGCTCATCATCCCTTTCACCAGGCGTTCCTGTTCGATCAACTCGCGCTGGCGTGCATCGATGCGCGAGGACAGTGGAAAATTATTGCCTGCGCGGCGCTTGGCAAAGTCCAGTTGCTGGATGGCTTGCTGGAAGTCGCCCACCAGGGCGAAATATTCGGCGCGTGCCTGGTGCAGGCCGATGATATTGCCCGACAAGCCACGGGTCTCGGCGACCTGATACCACACGTCCGGATCATCCGGGCGGGACTTGAGCAAGCCATCCAGGGCTTTCTCTGCATCAGCGGTGCGATTCTGCTTGAGTAGCAGATCTACGCGTACCTGGTTCAGCGGGTAGTTGCTGGGGTACTGGGCAAGCATGCGGTCAGTGCGTTGTTGTGCGTCTGGCATGCGATTGCTGGTGATGTCCAGCTCGATCTGCGCCAGGTTGTAGGTGATGTCGTTGGGCGCTTTGGCCAGCAGCGGTGCCAGGCTCTCCCGTGCTTCCTTGAGCTGGGTGCCCTTGATCTGGGCGATGGCCAGGCCATAACGCGCCACATCGTTCTTCGGGTTCTCGTCCAACTGGGCCTGGAAGCGCTTGGCGGCGAGGCCTGGCGTGTCTTCGTACTTCAATTGCACCCGAGCGCGGATTAACTGATAGCGCAGGCTGTCTTCCTTTCCGCCGGGTTTGGCCTGCTCGGCGCGGTTGCGGGTGTCGGCGATCCGCGATTCCGTCACCGGGTGCGTCAACAGGAATTCCGGCGGCTTCGCGTCGAAGCGGTACTGGCGCATCAGGCGCTCGAACATGGTAGGCATGGAGCGCGGGTCGTAGCCGGCTTTCTCCAGGTTGAGGATGCCAATACGGTCGGCCTCCTGTTCATTCTGCCGAGAGAATCGACGCTGCTCCTGGATCGCGGCGGCCTGGGAGCCGGCAATCGCGGCGATGCCTGCATCGCCAGCGCCGGCTGCGGCAGCAATGATGCCGCCGAGCAGGGCAGCCATCATCGGGATCTGCATGCGCGACTGCGCTTCCACGCCTCGAGCAAAGTGGCGCTGGGACAAATGCGCCAATTCGTGAGCCAGCACTGATGCGTACTCACCTTCGGTCTGGGCATTGAGGAACAAGCCGCCATTGACCCCGACGATCCCGCCGGGTGCGGCGAAGGCGTTGAGTTGTGGGCTGTTGATCAGGATGAATTCCAGGCGCCGGTCATTGACCTGGCTGGTCTCCACCAGCTTGTACACGCTGGTTTCGACGTAGTCCTTGAGCTGCGGGTCGTTGAGTTGCGAGACCTGGCCGCGCAGGTAGGCCAGCCAGGCGCGGCCCAGTTGATATTCCTGTTGCGGCGAGACAATGGCAGAACTGGCGTCGCCAAGTGAGGGCAGCTCGTCAGCGAAGGCCGGGGAGGCCAGCAGGCAGGCCAGCGTCAGCAGGGTAGGGCGCAGGAAAGTCATGCACAAAGCCTTTCGACAAAGAGCTTACTGTAGCCGGACACTGAGCTTCGGACCAGATATTCTAAGCAGCTCAAATGTTTGCCTGGAGTAACACCATGACCGACGCTGTAGCCTTTGACGCCGAGCTCGACGCCAGCGGCCTCAACTGTCCGCTGCCCTTGCTCAAGGCCAAGCTGGAGCTCAATCGACTGGCCAGCGGGGCTGTACTCAAAGTAACCGCCACGGACGCAGGCTCCCAGCGCGACTTCCGCACCTTTGCCAAGCTGGCAGGCCATACGCTGGTCCAGGAAGAAGAAGCGGCAGGTGTGTACCGTTATTGGTTGCGCAAAGCCTGATGGCTTTATGGGCTGAAGATCAGCCCTTGTTCAGCGCCTGCGCCGCCGCCAAGACCGCGTCCACATGCCCTGGCACTTTCACGCCGCGCCATTCCTGGCGGAGCACACCTTCGCTGTCGATCAGAAAGGTGCTGCGATCCACGCCCAGGTATTCCTTGCCGTAGAGCTTCTTCAGCTTGATCACATCAAACAGCTGGCACACCGCTTCGTCCTTGTCACTGATCAGCTCGAACGGAAACGCCTGCTTACTCTTGAAGTTCTCATGGGACTTCACGCTGTCGCGCGACACGCCAAACACTTCGGTATTGGCGGCCTGGAACGCGGCGTATTGGTCGCGGAAACCCTGGCCCTGGGTGGTGCAGCCCGGGGTGCTGTCTTTCGGGTAGAAATAGAGCACCACTTGCTTGCCCTTGAGGGCCGCAAGGCTGAAGGTCTGGCCGCTGGTGGCCTGGGCTTCGAAATCGGCGACGGGTGTGTCGATGGCTACCGGCATGGGCAAGTCCTTACATGGGGTTCTGTGGGCGCCAAGGCTCGATCAGGGCGTCAAGGTTCAGGGCGTCGGCGAAATCCAGGAACTGGTCGCGTAGCCAACTGATCTGCACGCCGGCCGGCAAGGTCACGGTGAAGGTGGCGTTGAGCATGGTGCCGCCGGTTTGTGGCGCCTGGTAGGTGTCGCAGGTCAGGTTCTCCAACTCGACGTTGTGGTCGATAAAGAACTGGCACAGCTCGTTGACGATGTCCGAGCGGTAGGCCGAGCTGACGTACGCCACGTAAGGCAGGGCCTGCGGGCGATTTTCCAGGGCTGCGCTGCGCACCACGTTAACGGTGAAGTCGTGCTTCTTGGCCAGTCCCGGCAGGCCGGTTTCCAGGCGCGCCAAGGCGTCCCAACTGCCGGAAATCTGCAGCACCAGCGCACTGCACTCGCCATGGCGGGTCAGGCGCGAGGTCACGACGGCGCAGCGGTTTTCATGGCTGGCGCGGCACAGGACGTTGGTCAGCTCCATGGGGTTGGCGCCGAGGGCACTGATAACAAGGAATTGTTCGCGAACTGTGGGGGTGGACATGCAGCCTTCCTAAAGCGATGAGCGGTCGATACCGTTAGAGCTGTATCGATCAAAGGATGAAGGGTAGCGAAAACCATCGCCAAGGGCTAGGAGGTGGCGTTTTCATTACGTGAACGGCGTGCTTCACGCGGTGCTTTGGCCCAATGATGGCATTGCCCGTCGTTTAGTTACGCCAGAACGCATCGTCGCACGGTACTTCGCTTGTACAAGCATCTTGGCGCCAGTACCATTACGGCTCTCTTTTTCCGGCAGGAGCGGTTGCATGATTGCGGGCAGTATGGTGGCACTGGTCACACCCATGGATGCACAAGGTCATCTCGACTGGGACAGCCTGGGCAAACTGGTGGACTTCCACCTGCAAGAAGGCACCAACGCCATCGTAGCGGTCGGCACCACAGGTGAATCGGCCACCCTCGATGTGGAAGAACACATCCAGGTGATCGAGTTCGTGGTCAAGCGCGTTGCGGGCCGCATCGCCGTGATCGCCGGTACCGGCGCCAACTCGACGCGTGAAGCAATCGAGCTGACCAAAAACGCCAAGAAGGCCGGCGCCGATGCGTGCCTGCTGGTGACTCCGTATTACAACAAGCCGACTCAGGAAGGCCTGTACCAGCACTTTCGCACCATTGCCGAAGCTGTCGACATCCCGCAGATCCTCTACAACGTACCCGGCCGCACTGCGTGCGATATGAAAGCCGAGACGGTGATCCGCCTGTCCACCGTGGCGAACATCATCGGAATCAAGGAAGCCACCGGCGACCTGCAGCGCGCCAAAGACATCCTGGCCGGCGTGAGCAGCGATTTCCTGGTGTATTCCGGTGACGACGCCACCGCCGTCGAGCTGATCCTGCTGGGCGGCAAGGGCAACATTTCCGTGACCGCCAACGTCGCCCCGCGCGCCATGAGCGAAATGTGCGCCGCCGCCATTGCCGGTGACGCCACGACCGCACGTGCGATCCACGAGAAGCTGATGCCGCTCAACAAGACACTGTTTATCGAATCCAACCCTATTCCCGTGAAGTGGGCGCTGTTTGAGATGGGCCTGATGCCGGACGGTATCCGTCTGCCGCTCACCCGGCTCAGCGAAGCCTGTCACGAACCGCTGCGACAGGCCCTGCGCCAGTCCGGCGTCCTGGTTTAATTGAGGAAGCACTACGCATGAAGCGATTGGCCGGACTTTCCGCACTTGCCTTGATTATCTCCAGCACCAGTGGCTGCGGTTGGGTATGGGGCCCGGAAGGCTACTTCCGTGACCGTGGCAGCGATTACCTGGAAGCGCAAGCAACCAAACCGATGCAACTGCCGCCTGACGTGAGCGTCGCCAAGCGCCTCGACCCGCTGCTGCCGATTCCGCGCAATGTCGCCGACGACACCGTCAAGGGCGAATACGTGGTGCCACGCCCGCAACCGATCACGGCGGTGGCCGATGCCAGCGACTACAGCCTGCAGAAGAGCGGCGACAACCGCTGGATCGTGGCTCAGCGCCCACCCGCCGAAGTCTGGCCGGTGGCCGTGCAGTTCTTCCAGGACAACGGTTTTCGTCTCGACCAACAGCGTCCGCAGACCGGTGAGTTCACCACCGCCTGGCAGCGCGGCAGCGAGCTCTCCGCCAACATGGCCCAGCGTCTGCAGGCCAGTGGTGTAGCCGCCGATAACGAAGCCCGTGTGCGAGTGCGCATCGAGCCTGGCGTGCAACGCAATACCAGTGAAGTCTATGTGGTCAGCGCCGAGCGTCCTGCCGGCAGCACCGCCAACGTCGATTTCACCAACCGCTCGGTCAATACCGGTGTCGATGCCGCGCTGGTCGACGAAATGCTGGCCAGCATGAGCCGTATCTCCGAGAAGGGCGGCTCGGTTTCCCTACTCGCCGCACGCGATTACGACACCCCGAGCCGCGTCAGCCTTACCGAAGATGGCAGCGGCAACGTGGTGCTGAACCTGGGTGAAGACCTGGATCGTGCCTGGGCCAGCGTCGGTCGCGCGTTGGAGCAGGGTCCTTGGCGCGTTGAAGACATCAACCGCAGCCTGGGCCTGTACTACATCAACGTGGCTGAAAAGGCCGAGAAAAAGGACGACGAGCCAGGTTTCCTCGGCAAGTTGTTTGGCAGCCAGCCGACCAAGGAAGAAGTCGAGACCCGCGCCGAGCGCTACCAGGTTCGTTTGAGCAAGGTTGGCGAGAGCGTGCAAGTCACGGTCGAGAAGAACATCAACACCGTCGCGCCAGCTGAAACAGCGCGCAAAGTGTTGGGCGTGATTCAGGACAACCTGGGCTGATCCGATGCGTTTTGCTGTTCTCGGTAGCGGTAGCCAAGGGAACGGCACGCTGGTCGCCCACGACGACACGTACGTACTGGTGGATTGTGGTTTCTCGTTAAGAGAAACCGAGCGGCGCCTGCTGCGCCTGGGGGTTCACCCCGCGCAGCTGAGCGCGATTCTAGTGACCCACGAACATGCCGATCACGTGCATGGCGTGGGTTTGCTGTCTCGGCGCTACAATCTTCCGGTGTACCTGAGTCGCGGCACGTTGCGCGGGATGCGCAAACCCGTTGAACCCGCAGGTTTCCTGGCGGGAGGCGAGCAACTGCAGATCGGTGCCCTGAGCATCAGTGTTGTCGCGGTCGCTCACGATGCCCAGGAACCCACGCAATATGTATTCAGTGACGGCGAGCGGCGCTTCGGTGTGCTCACCGACCTGGGTTCCTACTGCGCCAAGGTGCTGGACGGTTACCGCGACCTCGATGCCTTGATGATCGAGTCCAATCACTGCCGAGACCTGCTGGCTCGCGGTCATTACCCCTACTTTCTCAAGCAGCGGGTGGGCGGCGAACTGGGACATTTGAACAACCATCAGGCGGCGTACCTGGTGTATGAGTTGGGCTGGCAAGACCTGCAACACCTGGTCCTGGCCCACCTGAGCAGCAAGAACAACCTGCCGACGCTTGCCCGGCAATGTTTTGTCGACACCCTCGGGTGCGACCCGGACTGGCTGCAACTGGCCGATCAAGATTCAGGGCTCGACTGGCGACATATCGCCTAGCCCACCTCACTCAAAGCGGAGCCCATCATGGAAAAACGTGAAGAACTCTACCGCGGCAAAGCCAAGTCGGTATACAAGACCGACGACGCCAACCGCCTGATCCTGCTGTTTCGCAACGACACCTCGGCGTTCGACGGTAAGCGCATCGAGCAGCTTGATCGCAAGGGTATGGTGAACAACAAGTTCAACGCTTTCATCATGCAGAAACTCGAAGAGGCCGGCATTCCGACCCAATTCGACAAACTGCTGGGCGACAACGAGTGCCTGGTCAAGAAGCTCGACATGATTCCGGTCGAATGCGTCGTGCGTAACTACGCTGCCGGCAGCCTGGTCAAACGCCTGGGCGTGGAAGAGGGCCTCAAGCTCAATCCCTACACCTTCGAACTGTTCCTGAAGGACGACGCCAAGGGCGACCCGTTCATCAACGAATCCCACGTCGTGGCCTTCGGCTGGGGCACTGCTGAACAATTGGCGCGCATGAAAGAGTTGTCCCTCAAGGTCAACGACGTGCTGAGCAAACTGTTCGACGACGCCGGCCTCTTGCTGGTGGACTTCAAACTCGAATTCGGTGTGTTCCACGACGGCTCCATCGTCCTCGGTGACGAATTCAGCCCTGACGGCTGCCGCCTGTGGGACAAGGACACCAAGAAGAAGATGGACAAAGACCGCTTCCGCCAGGGCCTCGGTGACGTTATCGAAGCCTACGAAGAAGTCGCCAAGCGTCTCGGCGTACCGCTTTAATCGACGCAAGCGTCTGATAGCACGGAAAAAAATCTCAACAGAGCTTTGCTTCCACGAAACAGGCTGTTATGATGCGCGCCGTTGGAGAGATGCCAGAGTGGCCGAATGGGACGGATTCGAAATCCGTTGTACCTTCACCGGTACCTAGGGTTCGAATCCCTATCTCTCCGCCATTATTGAATAAGACTAAGCCCCCGTAATCATTGAAGATTACGGGGGCTTTTTCGTTCCTTTCGCAACGATTAGGGCATTTCTAGGGCATAGAAGCGATCCTCCATGCCGCTTTGTACCGGTCTATACCGTCGACTTAGTGCTCTGAGTCATTCCTATCTCACTGACCTTTGTGCATGATTGCTCACTGGCGCTTCACTGGATGAAGCGATCGTCAATCATCGGATCGAGAAAAATAGGTAGGAGTAAGGGATTTGAAGCCAACACCAATGGAAAAACTGACGGTTAAGATGCTTTGCGACATCTATGCGAAGCTTGGGATTGAGGATGGTTTAGATCCTGAGCTGGTGGAGCAGGCCGTAAACTTTGACAGCATGTGGATTTTGGGTTGGGCCTACCCAATGATGTTCCCTGAAGTCGAAACTCCAGACGAAGTGATTTTCGTCGGAAATGTATTCGATATGTTTTCATTTGTCGGAGCGGGATATGCGCAGTTGTCCCCAGCAGATAAAGCCCGCGTCGACAAGTCAACACCTCATGCAGCAGCATGGCTTTCGTTTGCCGGGTACGATGGAAACAACGAAGGAGAATATCTGAGTATCGCTCATACTATGGTAAATCGACTGGACCGATACACAGAGTTCAGTGAAGTCGCTAGTAAAAACTCTCACTGCCCATCAATCGAACGGTATGCACGTATGTACGCAGCGTTTGATCCAATCCGCCGAAACCTTGTGATGCGTTCCATGAGTGCTGATGAGATCATTCAGGTGATTGGGGAAGCTATTCATCCAGACAATCGCTAGCAATTGAAAAGAGGGAGTTGAATCTCCCTCTTTTTATCAAGTGTCTCTAAAGCCCAGCATTTTCGACACGATACCCGCCATGCTCTTGGTATCCTTCGGTATCCATCTCCCGTAGTGCTTTCTCACCATTGTCGTATCTGCGTGTCCGAGTTGACGGGCTACCCATTCGACCGGGACGTAGCTCGACAGCATCTGGCTGGCAAACGTGTGGCGGCATTGGTTGGCGCCTCGGTGACGAACCTCTGCTTTTTTCAGATGGGCGGTGAACCAGTTGCTCAACGTTTTGCCGTTCCAGAGTAAACCGCTGGTCGAGCTGCGGAAAAGGAACCTGACCTTCATCTTCTTGGACGTGATGTTGTCGCGCTGGATAACGGTGATTTCGTCGGCTACCGCGTCTTTGGCGGCGGCAACTATCTCCCGCATCAGTGCGAGGGCCGGGTCTATGAGCTCGATGACTCGGACTCTGGAGCGCTCTTTGGGGACTTTGAACTCGCCGACGACCAATGCGCGGCGGACGTGCACCAGGCCGGCATCAAGATCTACATCTTCAACGGCAAGTCCTATGAGTTCGGAAAGGGACATCCCTGCCCAGCAATTGAACTCAATCATTCGAGTGTCAGCTCGGCGGTCGGGGTCCGTCTTGCCGATTAAGTCGATCTCGGTGCGACTGAAGGGATCGGCATGCTCCAGGTCAACGTCCGATCCGACGTTACTGATCCTGTCGAGTGGGTTGGCCTTCAGGATGCCGTCGCCGAAGGCGTCCGCCCACACTCCGCGAACGATGGTGAAGATGTCGTTTACTGTCTTCGGAGCCAGACCCTGCTTGAGGAGTTGTGCTTGAAACAACTCAATATCGCTCTTGCTGATGTCGACAATCCGGCGCTTGCCGAACTTCTTTTCCACGTGAACTGCCTTGCTCACATAGTTGATGACGGTACTCGACGCTTTCAGTGCGCGCTGAACCTCCAGCCAGCGCTCAATTCCTTCTTTTACGGTACGCTTGAGCGAAGGGCCGCCGGTTCCAGTGAACATGGCAGCTCTTGGCGAGTTGGGAAAGTGGGCCGCATAGTCGAAGCGGCCCTCTTTGATTTCCGCGAGAATGGTGCGCCTCTTGTTGTCGGCATAGGCGATCGCGGCCTTGTTTACTTTCGAGATCCCTTCCAGGGGTTCCCGGCACCGCTGGCCGTTGAAGATGAACCAAATGCGTAGCTGTTTGCCGTTCATCTCAACGCCTGTCGGCATCTTGTCGATCATGGCTTCCCTTCCATCCAGCGTTCGATAGCGGCTCGGTTGTAAACGATTACGTTGGCCGGGTCATAACGCCAGTGCTTGCCTTCTAGCCACAGACCCCGGGTGCGGTATTTGCGAACTGCTTCGGTGGATAGGCCGAAGACTGGGTAAAGCAGATCCTGCCGAAACCAGGCGCCTGGTGTGATGTGGAAGTCGAGTTTCTCTGCTGCGCTCATTGTGCTATCTCCCCTACCCGCCGGACCCGCAGCCTGAAATAGCGTTGTGCTTCGATAGCCGCGTCAGCGGCTCTATTCAGATCAAACATGCGTATTAGCTGTTCGATGTGCTTTGGAGACATGACAGCCCGCTCATTGGGTCGCACGTTGGTCAGGTCGGCAGGCCAATAACGTTGGCCTGGTTTTGATTCTGGCGAGTAGTACACAGCATTCAATGCGTGCTTATACCCCAAGGCAGGCTGCGCGAGCGGGCGTGCTGGAGCGGTTAGCGTTGCATCACTGAGCGCTGCCCCGCGCAGCTTTTCGTGGGGTATAAGTGCCTCGGCAGTGGCGCTTGAAGGAGCAATAATGCCTGCTGCTGCGCAGCAGAGACTGGTTGTTTCTAGCGTGTCGCCACGATTTGCAGTGCGGAGCAAAGCGGACAAGGCGCTGGTGTTGTTCTGTTGGTTCTTCATGCCGCTTTCCTCCGGTGTTCGGTAGTAAGTTGGTCCATCAGGCGCTGGTGGTAGGCGTTGCGTGCTTCTGCGGCAGGCCAAGGGCGGATGGTTTCGGCCATGGGTTCGATGCCGACCAGACAGTCCCAGGTTGCCGGATCGGGTGGCATAAGGTCGCGGCGTTCGGTAGCCAGCGCTATCAGGTTGGCCTTGTGGACGCAGGCGGGGAGTTCTGGTGCTATGTCGAACCGATCACAGATGCGCCACCAGATGCAGTCCTCGAAGTGCTCATAGGCACTGATCCATTGCTTGAGTGGTCGCGTCATGTCGCCTAGGTACGCCTCGGGTGCGTCATGAAGTAATGCCGCAAGCTTGTGCTCTTCCGGCACCAGCTCGGCGACGATGCAGCTGTGCTGGGCCACGCTGTAGAACTCGCGGGTGTGACCGTTGAAGCGGCACAGGTGGGCCAGTGCGTGCGAGATGTCCCGTGGGTCGATCATGTCGGCGTCGGGTTCGAGCAAATCAAAGTGTTTGCCTGAATGGGTCAGGATCCAGTTCATGCTGCGTCTCCCAACTCGAATGGGTCCAGCTGGGCAGCCATGTTCAGCGCCTTGTCACGTAAGGCAAGTGCTTGAGTTGCCTGGCTGTCAGATCTCACCGCTCGGAACGTGTCGGCCGCGAGCTTGAGCTTTTCGGCGATTGTTAACAGGGTGATGCGATCCATTGGCTGGTGATCCAATATCTGTTGCAGGCGCCGACAACGCTCGGAGATCCGCTCCAGAGCGGTAGAGCCCGCTGACTCTCCCTCGTCCACCCCTTCAATGAACCCTTGTGCGTGTCCTTCGTCGTAGCCCTGAGCCAGACCATCCGTTAAGCCGCCTCTGTAGCCGATCCAATAAAGGATCGCGAGCGCGATAACGATGCTGATCAGTGCGCAGATTTGAATTACGGTCATGTGGTGTGCTCCTGGTGGTTTGTTGGCTGGTGGTGGCAGCCGTTGGTGTTACTGCTCTAGCTCGGTTGAGTCAGTTTGTGGTCGCGGCATGTCCTCATCCGCTCGGTAGGCCCGGATATCAATCAGTGCCGCGACATGCTTGATGTGCGCATACCTCAACGCCTTGACGCTGTGATCCAGGGTGGTCACCGGCAGCTGAATGCGGCCGCTGTTGATCGCCTCGGTGAAAGTCTTCTCGTTGAGGTTCTTGAAGTAATGCACGCGCAGCTTTTCCAGGGGGATAAGCACGTCGCCGAAGAGTTGGTGCAGCATCTCCACGGTTGCGCTATCTGGCGCGGGTTGCAGCCGTAGCGGTGTTTGACTGTTGTTGCTCATGGGCAGCTGCCTCCTTGCGTTTGAGTCGTGAGGGGTGATTCCAGGCATTCAGGCAGTGGCGTTTGGTCAGCTCCCGCAGATGCTCCGGCACTTCGAGGAGCGCGGCATTGCGCTCCTCGCGTGTGTGCATGGCGACGATCTGGCGGGCGTACTCCCTAGGCCACGTCACGGTTGTCTGCCGGGATGGTTGGCAGTTCGAGGCCCAGCTGACTTGCCAGCCAGGGCATGCCGGCTTGCCGGACCTTCGTCGACTGGCTGTATTGCATTCCGGCCGTCTCGTGGTACCAGTTGCCATTCTTGATCCGCAGGTATTCCCGGTCACGTAAGGGGAACGCCGGGAGGTTGCGGTCAGTGAGCAAGCCCTTGTCACGCATCAGCGCGATCAGTTTTGGGCGGGTGAGGCCGAAGTACTTGGCGGCCTTTTCCAGGCTACGTTCCATTGCGACCTCCTAGGCTGCATGCGCGGAGGGAGTCGCCACGGCTGCCAGGTGAGTGATGGATTCGGCCACCATGGAGTAGATCTCCACGTCACTGCCGCACACCGTGAAGCACTTGCTGAATGGCTTCTTGACGCCGATGCTCATGATGGTGGTGATGCCAGTGCGGGTTTTGTTGCGATGGATTGCCAGGTTGATAGGTTGCTCAAAACCCATATCGAGGCTCAGCGCGCCGCCGGTTTGCACCAGGTCGAACACGCGCTGCTTGTGTTCAATTTCGAACACGCCGTAGCGGCGGTCTGCGTGTGGCACAGACGACGGGTCGCTTGGACAAGCTGGCCCGTTGACGATCTCCTCAATGAAGTCCGCAAGCTTAAGGTGCATCTTCTTGCTGTTGGTCAGGGTCAGCGTGTGGCGTTCGCAGCCCAGCTCAATAGTGAAGTGCGTGTCGGCTTTGCGGCGCTCGACTTTCAGGCGGAAGGCTAGGGCCTCACGCTGAACTTCGGCACGCAGCAAGTGGTTGAAGGTTTCGGTTAGGTTTACCTGGGCCTTGAGCAGGGTCAGGGTGCGGTTGTCGAGTTTGTACTTGCTCATGCCGCGTGCCCTCCGCCGTTTGGATCGAACGGGCAGGGCGCGTTGCGTTCTTTCGGCTTAGGTTTGGACACGATGAATGTGCAGCCAAGGTCTTGCGCCAGGCGGCGGATTTCAAAGATGCGGGAGGGGTTAGCAGCGGCCGGGTGGACGTGCAGGGTGGCTGTGGTGTGCATGGTGTTGCCTCGCTCTGTGGTGGAAGAGTGAGGTGAATATCAACCGTTGATTGTTATATGTCAACTGTTGGTTGATTTTTGCAGTGGCTTCGCACGCCAGTCGAGACCTGATCTGTGTCAGCACATACCTCTTTCCCGCGAAAGTTGGTAGTCTCCGAAAATTGGACTTTACGATAGGGATGTTGATGCTAAATCGTCGCTGTAATATTTGCCTCAAAAGATCGGCTATGACTGAGGATCATATCTTTCCGCAAGGTATGACTCCTCCTGGGGCCCGTATTATTTCAAACTACCTCAAAGAATCTGAAAAAGGTCGCAGGAAAGTTCCTCGTAGTACTAGGCTTGCTCAAAATGGTTTAAAAAAGAAAACGCTCTGCTCAAGATGTAATAATAATTTGTTAGGGGCGAAGTTGGATCCCTCGCTGATTGCTTTTTGTAATGAAATTGATGTTCATGTTAGAAATAAATATTTGTTGCCTAATCAGTACTTCAACCTTGAAGGGGTAAAGCTTAATAAGGTCATTAGGGCTGTTGTAGGGCATTTGCTGGCGTATGATGATTCACCGAAGGTTAGGTCTCCATTTTTGAAGGTTTTGAGGCGATATTTTTGGGGGCAAATAAAGGTATTTCCTACAGGCTATGATGTTCTTTTTTGGTTGTATCCAAATAATGAGCAGGCAGTCTTTCGTGATATTTTTATAGTCGATTGGGCCAAGGTTGAATCAATGCTGTGGGTGTCTGCATATAAGGCTTATCCTGTCGGGTTTGCAATATGTCAGAATTCTGGGGGTTATAAATATCCCGTACAGGGATTTATCAATTTGTCATCTGTGTTGAATGATAATGAAGATCAGGGTTATAAGATAAGGATTTCGCTGAATGGTCTAGTCCCTTTGAGGTGGCCCGAGGCTCCAGCAAGTAATGGAGCGATTCTGAGTTCTGGTAATCCTGGAGTGCAGGTCAATCCGTATGTGAAGAGAATAAGCTATCCATACTAGTTGTTGAGCGGCTGAATTGATTGAAGTTAAATTGGGTTCGTTGGGCTAGGTGGGCTAAGTGTGGAGTGTAATTGATGTTTTTTAAACCAAGTGTATCCAACGATCTGAGTCGCCATGATCAGTATGTCCTAACCTTCTCCGGCTATATTGTTACACTATTGGCGGTTCTCATCACTGTTCTTGGAGGTATGTATGCTTATCGTGCGCAATGGGAGACTGCCAGACATGACCGTGCAATTGCTGAGGCTCACAAGGTGGCAGACGACTTAACGATAACGCTTCTTGAAGGGATGGCACAGTTAAAGAAGTTGCAGGGCGCAGCTGTTAGTAAAATGTCATGGTATGACTTTTCAACTGGTCCTTATCGTGAGTTTCTGAGTTACAAGGAAGGGTGGAGGCGCGATTTAATAGTTATGCATTATAAAGTGCAGCGGTATTTTGGAGAGGATATGGCTAGGACTTTAGTAGATGCGGAGAAGTTGATATCAGGCGACAGGTATGACGGGCTTCATGTGGCCTCTCCTTGCCCAAGTATTCCGAAGGAATACGATAGTTATTACGTTGCGGCCGAATCCATTGAGTGCAGTATCAGATTTACAGCCTATTCTCATAAGGAGTTAATGAAGGACTCCGATGATTTTCTGTCATCTGTTGGGCAGCATTGGGAGCGTAGTCGTAATATTGATCGTAATTTGGAGATCTATGATAGAAGGGTTGTGATTTTTATACGGGCTATGAACTCTAGGCTAACTAGTCTCGGTGAAATAAGCGTTCAGCCTGTTTTCGAATAACAAGTGCCTATCATTCTGGGATGAAAGACCCTACTACTTTTCCGCATATATGCGTTTCTTCTGTAATATCAATGATTGGATATTGCGGATTAATAGGTCTCAAAAATTGACGACCTGCGTCCTCGACCAAGACTTTAAATGTTGCTTCGTTCGTTCGTGGGACTCGAGCAATCACACGATCTCCGGTTTTTGTTTCCGCCTCAGGGTCAACAAAAATAATGCATCCAGTTGGATAGCTGCGTCCTGGGCCTGGATTCGTCATTGAGTCCCCCATTACTTTGAGAGCGTAACCACTTTCGCTAATAGGCACAGGGCAAGAAAGCCAGCTTTCACCATCGTGAAGTTCAAAATTTGACTCGCACCAAGCTCCAGCTTGTACCCATGAAATCAACGGCACTTTACCGAAGCGTTGGGTGACCTCACTTACATTGCTTTCATGGCCTCCAGCGATGTGGTGTACGTTGCTGTACCCACTCTGTTTTTTGGGTGGCACTCCATATTCCAGCCACTCTCGCCTCACGTTCAACCATGAGCAAAGCACGGCCATGCTATCTGCTTCAGGTATAGCGTCGGCGTTCAACCACTTGCTGACAGCTTGTTTGCTTTTTTCAGCCCCTACCTTCACCAAATGGGCGTGGATATCCACTCCGCGGCCGTGAGTGCGTATCCCGGCATCGTCGAGTGCTTCGTGAAGGCGCGCCGTGAAAGCTGCCCGTAGCTCATTCTTATCAACCATGAGTTGATACTCTCACAGGGGTTGCGCAATAGTCAGTTGATGTTAATATCAACCGCGAGTTGATAAATGGAGGTTGCCATGTTGGACCCCGCAGATTTTCCGAACGCCATCGCGTTCGCATTTGAAGCAGTAGGCGGCATCGGAGCCGCCGCCAAGGTATGTGACAGGAGTTACCAAGCACTCAATAAATGGCGCTTGGCTGCCAGCCTTCCACGCACCGATTACACAGGTGAAACGCACTACGCGCAGCTTCTAGCGACTGCTGCAGAGCAAAAGGGCAACGCGTTTGACGCTGCCTGGCTGCTCAACGCATCGGCCCCGCAGAAAGCTGCAGCGTAGATAGAAAAAAGGCGACCCAAGGGCCGCCCAGTTCCTCCCGGCACACACCACCACAGTGCTGTCGGGTCGCGACGAAGGTAGGAGGGCACACCACATGCAAACCACCTCCCTTTATCGCGCTGCCAAGACACGGATGTCTTGGGTTGCTGCCTTTTCCACCACAGATTAGGCAGCTGTTGCGCCAGAGGTGAGCAACGGATTGTTCGCCTCGGCACGGTGCCGGTTTCGATCCCTAAGATCTAGCCGGCGTTTGGGCCCTTTCAAGCCACGCGGCAAATGTATCACCACTACACGTCGCGGAGCACTGGCAACTTAGTAGGATTAATGCCATGAGCCGAGTAGCTTTAAGCTGTGTTGATCGAGCGCAAAAGGAAATACTGACGCTCGAATTAGCCCTGTACCACGCCGCACGGGACTATCCCGGCGGTGCCGCAGCAATCGCCGCCACCACCGGCCGCAATGCCACCACGCTGCAACACAAGTTGTCTCCCACCCATCCCTCGCACACCGTCAACATCCAGGAGTTCGGCGAGATCCTCGAACTGACCAAGGACCGCCGCATTCTCGATGCGGTGCACGCCCTTGTCGGCGACACGATCTGGCAGGAACTGGCTGAGGCGTACACCAACGACATGCCTGAGACTCTGACCACGGGTATCGCCATGTTTTTCCGGCAGGTCGCCGATTTGTCCGAAACCTGGGCCAAGCACATTGGCGACGGCAAGGTCGATGACCGTGAGCTGGCTGAGATACGCCAGTTGGTGTTTCGTGGCATTCAGGGGTTGCTGGGCATGTACAACCGCGCCCGCTACGTCAACCAGACGACTTGCGGGGTGGAACGTGGCTGATATCGCTGACTTCGCAAATGATCTGGTGCAAGAGCGCATTGATCAGGCCGTCGCTGCACGCCTGGCGCTGATGTCTACCACGGCTCAGCATTCGCTGATGTTCTGTGACGAATGCGACGGCCCCATCCCTGAGGCCCGTCGTTTGGCACAACCAGGTTGCACGCTCTGCATTGAGTGCAAGACCGTCGATGATCAAAGGGCTGCCCGTTATGCTCGATGATGTGATCAATCAGTTCGCGGACTATGGTCTTGAACCCGCTCAACCCTTGGTATTCGGCAAGCTCACCCGCTGCAAAACCACCCAGGACAAAGGTAAAGAAAAAAACGGCTGGTACGTCATCCACGAACACCGCACCGAAAAAAACGAGACGCTGATCTTCGGCAGCTTCGGTGACTGGCGTTCTGGCGATACCCAGAAGATCAAGGTTAAACCCGGACGTATGAGCCCCGAGGAGCGCGAAGTCATGCGCGCTCGGCAGGAGGATGCCAAGCGTAAGGCTGCCGAGATCGCGGCCAACGCATCACGCCGAGCGGCCAACCGTGCTGCCGGCCTGTTCAAGCGCATGCCCGAAAAGGGTAAGAGCGCCTATCTGGATCGAAAACAGATCGTTGGCTTCAAGGTTCGCTATGCGCCACGTACCGGCGCATTTTTGGTGCCCATGTGCAACGTGCGCGACCAAATTGTCGGTCTGCAGGTGATCTTCCCGGCCAAGCAAGAAGACACTGGGCGGGATAAGCAGTATTGGCCGCCCGGTATGTCAAAAGAGGGCGCATTCCACCTGATCGGCCCCCATCCAGAGCCCGGCGAACCGGTGCTGGTGTGTGAGGGATACGCTACGGGCGCAAGCCTGCACATGGCGACTTCGCTCACTGTCGCCATCGCCTTCGACGCGGGCAACCTGCTACCGGTTTCCAAGGCCATGCGCGAGCGCTTCCCCGGCTGCCCGCTGATAATCTGCCGGGACGACGACTGGAAAACCAAGCGTCCCAATGGTGACCCTTGGAACCCCGGCGAAGAGAAAGCCAACAACGCCGCGCTGGTCGTCGGTGGTCAGGTGGTTGCCCCGGTGTTCTCCGGCGAGCGCGAGATCAAATGGACCGACTTCAACGACTTGCACGTCGCCGAGGGGTTGGAGGCCGTCCGCCGCCAGGTGCTTGCGGTGGTCAAGCCTCCTGCAGCGGGTGGCTGGAAGGACCAACTGGCCCGCACCGAAAACGGCTCCCTGATCGCGCACATGCAAAACGTCGAGCTGATCCTGGGCAATGACGAACGCTGGGCCGGTGTCATCGGCTACAGCGTGTTCAGCTCCAAGATCGTCAAGCTGCGGTCTGCGCCCTTTGGCGGCGGTGCCGGTGACTGGGCCGACATTGACGACATGCGGGTGATGAAGTGGCTCGCGCAGCAATACAACCTGCGGGTCAAAGCCTCCCATGTGATCGAGGCGGTCAGCGTGGTTGCCCACGACCACGCCTTCCACCCGGTGCGTGAGTACCTGGAGAAGCTGGAATGGGATCGCGTGCCACGCATTGAAACCTGGCTGACCGACGTGCTGGGCGTCCAGGCCAGTGAGTACTCGGCCAAGGTCGCTAAGCGCTGGCTCATCTCAGCGGTTGCACGTGTGATGCGCCCAGGCTGCAAGGCCGACTCCGTGATGATCCTCGAAGGCGGGCAGGGCGCCGGTAAGTCCACGGCCATGGGTGTCCTCGGCGGCGAGTGGTTCATGGACACGCCCTTTGCCCTCGGCGACAAGGACAGCTTCCAGGCCATTCGCGGCAAATGGATCGTCGAGCTGGGTGAGCTGGACAGCTTCAACAAGGCAGAAAGCACCAAGGCTAAACAGTTCTTTTCCGCGTCCACCGACACCTACCGAGAGAGCTATGGCCGCAGAACGAATGACGTGCCACGCCAGTGTGTTTTCGTGGGCACCACCAACCAAGAGGAGTACCTCAAGGACGCCACGGGCAACCGTCGTTACTGGCCGGTGTTTTGCAACAAGGTCGATCTGGAGCAACTGCGCGAGATCCGTGATCAGCTATGGGCTGAGGCGCTGTTCTGCTTTGAAGCGGGCGATATCTGGTGGGTGAACAAGGACGAATCCAAGATGTTCGCCGAGGCTCAAGACGAGCGCTTTGTGGTGGATGAATGGGAAGGGCCGATCCTGGCCTGGATGGAAGAGTCGCAGATCGGGGAGACCGCTACCGGCAACGAGATCCTGACCCAGGCGCTGAAGCTGGACTTCGGACATTGGGGCAAGCCTGAGCAGATGCGGGTCGGGGCGATCATGCACCGGCTGGGTTGGCGCAAGCGGCGTATGCCGGCGTTGCCGAAAAGCGGGGTGCGGCCTTGGGCCTATCAAAAACCTGCGGGTTGGGGGCGTGCGTCTGCTCTGCAGCAGTCGGAGATGGAGGAGCCTTGCTTTGATTAAGAGAATCGACGAGATGCTCAAACTATGGGCGCAGGATCTGCATTCGCCTGTGCCAGACGGTGCTGGCGGACCGAGTGGCGCCAACATGATCGCCATGCTGATGGAGTGCAAAGGGGAGTTGATACGTGGCACGCGGGGTAGTCGGGTGCTGCTGGATGAATCGGCCGACATAGAGCTGATCGTCAGGAAACACCTGCCGCCTCGTCTTGCCCTGGTCGTATGGGAGCACTACTGCAACCACGAAAGCTTCCTCTCGCAGAAGCTGTTGCACTGCGCCTGCAGTTCGAGGACCTATTACATGCGGCTACATGACGCGCATGTGTTCATCCAGGGGATGCTGATGGGGAAAGCTGCATGACCCTCGGCGTCACTCCGTGTGCCCCTGTCCTACTGTCCCACCTTGTCCGACTCGCATTTAGCGCAGTTGGACAGGTGCAGGCCGCGCCGATACTGGGCTGTCCTACTGTCCAACCTTCACCCGCTCCACGCACACATGAGCATAGCGGGGACGTAGTCGCGCCCATGGCGCGCACGCGTGCTTTTAGCTTTCTCTCTATACACAAGAGAAAAGTAAAAAAGGTAGGACAGTAGGGCAGAGCCCCGAATTCAGGGACCTGTAGCTGTCCTACTTCGATCCAGAATAGTGGGACAGGCAAGACAGGGCACCAGAAGCGATAGCCGATTGAATGCGTTGTACCTGCGTTACACCTGCGTCATACCTGTATTGCACCCGTATTGCGCTATGGCATTAAAACCCGCTTGCTGCCAGTAAAATCCACCTGTAAAAAGTACCCATCTTCGATAGGTGCGACCGCAAGCAGCGGGACACACCACCACACTGAACCCGGCCATTGCGCCGGGTTTTTGCGTTTATGGGGTAGGGCGATGACGAACGAGCAGCAAGCGCTTATTGATATGCCGATCTGGATGGTGATCGTGCTGTCCCTGGTCGGCGGCATATCCGGCGAGGCATGGCGCGCCGACAAAGCGGGGGTAAGCGGCTGGTCCTTGATTCGCCGCTTGCTCCTTCGATCCGGGGCATGCGTGGTCTGCGGGCTTTCCACCATGATGTTGCTACACGCTTCGGGCATGTCGGTCCTGGCGGCAGGGAGCATCGGATGCCTCACCGCGATGGCCGGCGCCGATGTCGCCATCGGGCTGTATGAACGCTGGGCCGCCAAGCGGTTGGGCGTGTGCGATGTGCCGCCCTCGGGCAGTGGTCAGGCATGATGCGCTGGAGGTCACGGATTACGTGGCCTGTAGCGGAGCGCGTCAAAATGGTGCGCCGAAAGTCGCCGGGGACCCTGGCGGCATTCGAGGGACACGGGGCATGAAACCCGCGGGAAAGTGTTAGCGGCAGGGCTGCCAGCTTACTGAAATTCAATCTATTGAAATTGAAAGGTTTCCATTGAAAAGCCGTTGAAAAGGAGGGCTTATGACGGATCCACTGTTCCTGTCTAAAAGCGCTTTCGCGGTTCGCATCGGCAGGACGCCGAGCTACATCACCTGGCTGAAAGACAACAACCGCCTGGTGCTCTCGCCAGATGGCAAGAAGGTCGACGTGCTTGCAACCGAAGCGCTCATCCTCGAAACCGCCGACCCCAGCAAGGCTGCCGTCGCGGCTCGACACCAGCAAGACCGGCTCCAGCGTGACGTTTACAGCCAACTGTCCCCCATGGTCGAGCCGACTAACACGGCTGCGCCGCCGCAGCCTGCTGGCGCGAAGGGCGGGCACCCCGACTTCCAGAAAGCCCGCGCACACCGCGAGTACTACCTGGCCCAGCTGGCCGAAGCCGAGTTTCACAAGGTGCAGGGTTCGCTGGTGGATATGAAGGCGGTCACCACCGGGGCCTACAACGCCGGACGCATGCTGCGCGATCAACTGCTCAGCATGCCCCCGCAACTGGCGCCGGAACTGGCGGCGATGTCCGACCCTTGGGAGATTGAGCAGCACCTGACCAAGGCGCTGCGGCTGTCCCTGGAAGAGGCCGAGCGCATGTCTTCGGCTGACCTTGAACGCGATCTGATCATTACGAGTTAACCCATGCAGACGGAAAAACCTGACGGCGCTGAGGTGTACCGTGAGGCGTATTTCCGTGGGCTGCGTCCAGACCCCAGCCTCTGGGTGGACGAGTGGGCCGACGAGTACATGCGCATCCCGCGTGATACCGGCGCCGCCGAGCCAGGGAAATATCGCACCGTGCGAACACCCTACGCACGCGAGCCGATGCGTTGCCTGTCACCGGCCCACCCGTGCAAGCGTGTGGTCACCATGGTTGCCTCGCAGCTGATGAAAACCCAGATCGCCTTGAACTGGATCGGTGCGCTGATCCACATGGTGCCGTCGAACATTCTCACGCTGCTGCCCAGCCTAGGCTTGGCAAAGCGGGTGTCGTCGCGGATCGGCAAGACCATCAAGGCCACCCCGGTGCTGCGCGAGCGTGTGGCGGCGAGCCGCTCGCGGGACTCGCGCAACACCATGGACACCAAGGAGTTCGAAGGCGGCTCGCTGTACGTCACCACCGCCGGTTCTGCGGCCAACTTGGCCGAGCTGTCAGCGCGCTACGTGTACGGCGATGAGATCGACCGGTGGGAGGTCGACGTAGGCGAAGAGGGCGACCCCATCGAACTGGCAGAAACGCGGGGCAGTACCTTCGGCCGCAATGCCAAGTTCTACTTCTCCAGTTCGCCGACGATCAAGGGCGCCTCGCGCATCGACGATCTGTTCGAGGGTAGCGACCAGCGTTACTACTACGTGCCGTGCCCGACCTGCGGCCACATGCAAACCTTGGAGTGGGAGCGGCTGCA
This sequence comes from Pseudomonas sp. R2-7-07, assembly GCF_003852355.1. NCBI lineage: Bacteria > Pseudomonadati > Pseudomonadota > Gammaproteobacteria > Pseudomonadales > Pseudomonadaceae > Pseudomonas > Pseudomonas sp. R2-7-07. The sequence goes on from NZ_CP027759.1 coordinate 1,688,903, forward strand.
TTACTCCCAGGACTTCAGCGTGGTGCATTACGAGTGCGCCGGGCCCGACTGCGACGTGCTGATCGAGGAACACCACAAGGGCGATATGCTCGCCCGTGGCGAGTGGCGTGCCCATGCCAAAGGCGATGGCGAGACGGTCGGCTTTCACCTCAACGCGCTGTATTCACCGTTGGGTTGGACGGGCTGGAAGTCGCTGGCGAAGCAATTCGAGAAGGCGAAAAAGGCACAGGCCAAAGGCGATCTTGAGCCCATGCAGGTGTTCTACAACACCCGTCTGGCTAAGGTGTGGGACAGCGCGCAAGAGCAGACCAAGGCATCGGTACTGATCGAGCGGGCGCGCCGGGAAGGGTTCTCCCTCGGTGCGATGCCCGCTGCCGTGATGATGATTACGGGCGCTGTCGACGTACAGGCCGACCGCCTTGAGTTCATGGCAATGGGCTGGGGCGTCGGCATGGAGCGCTGGGTTATTGATCACCGTGTGATCGCGGGCGACCCTTCGGACGAACGCACTTGGGCGGTACTGGATGAACTGCTGAAAGAGCGGTACCGGCACCCCTGCGGTGTTGGCCTGGGCATTCTCGCGGTCGCCGTCGACTCCGGCGGCCACCACACCGACGAGGTCTACCAGTTCTGCCGCGTGCGGCGCTGGCGCAACATCTTCGCCATCAAGGGCGCGAGCAAACCCGGTAAGCCGGTGATCGCTCAGCGGCCGTCCATGGTTGACGTGACCTGGAAGGGCCAAACCGAACGCGGCGGCGCCGAGCTGTGGTTTGTCGGTACCGACACCGCTAAGGACTGGATCTACAATCGCTACCCGTTCGAATCCGGCCCAGGTGCGCTGCACTTTGCCAACGACCTGCCAGACGAGTTCTTCGCCCAGTGCGTGGCCGAGCGCAAGGTCGCCAAGTACGTGCGGGGCCACAAGCGTATCGAGTGGATCAAGGGCAAGGCCGAGCGCAACGAAGCCCTCGACCTGATGGTGTATTGCCTGGCGATGGCGCATTACCTCGGCATCAACCGGTATCAGGAACACGATTGGGACCGGGTACGGAACTCGCTGGCACAGGCCGGTTTGTTCGATGAAAAGGTGGTCGCTGCTGAGCGTGTCACGGTTGCCGCAGAGGCTCCCGCGACATCCCAGGTTGCGCCTCAACCCGTTGCCCCGGTCGCCCAACCGCGACCCGCTGCACCCCCACAACGCCGCAGCTCCACTAGCGGTTACCTGAAGAGACGCTGATATGTCGTTTACTCCGAAGCACCTCGAAGCCATCGAGCGCGCCATCGCACGCGGTGAAAAGACCGTGCGCTACAGCGACCGTACGGTGGAATACCGCTCCATCGACGAACTGCTCAAGGCCCGCGACGAGATCCGCACGTCGCTGACCAACGCCGCCGGGCCGCGCTCACGCGTGGTTCGGCTCATGCATGGAGGCAAGGGACTCTAATGGCACGACACTATCCGACGCTAACCCGTAATGGATTCTTGCTGCCGTCGAACATCAAGGCCAGTTACGAAGGCGCGGGTGAGGGTCGACGCTCGGCCAGTTGGGAAGCCACCGACAACGGCATCAACAGCATCAACACCCCGGCCCTGCGTAACCTGCGGGCGCGTTCACGAGCGGCGGTGCGCAATGACCCGTACGCCTTCAATGTCATCGACAAGCGCGTCAGCAACCTGATCGGCACTGGCATCACGCCCAGACCGACCACGGATGACGCGGAACTGCGCAAACTCCAGCAGCAATTGTGGGACGACTGGGTTGACGAAGCGGACGCCGATGAACTGACCGACTTCTACGGCATGCAGGCCCTGGTGGCGCGCACGGTTGAAACGGCCGGTGAGTGCTTTGTGCGGTTGCGTCCGCGCAGCCTCAGTGAGGGGTTAGCCGTGCCGCTACAACTGCAGGCGCTGGCACCTGAGTTTGTCCCCCATGACAAGTTCGAGACGGCCAAAAACGGCAACGTTATCCGCGCCGGGATCGAGTTCAATCCGGCCGGCAAGCGTGTGGCGTACTGGATGTACTTGTCGCACCCACGCGATTCGTCGTCGCTTAACGTCGGTTACAACCAGCTGGTGCGCGTGCCGGCGACGCAGGTGCTGCATATCTTCGAACCGATGGAGCCAGGGCAACTGCGCGGTGTACCACGCTTGGCCCCGGTGTTGAAACGCTTGCGAAGTCTGGACAACTACGACGACGCGGTGCTGTTTCGCCAGGAGGTGGCGAACCTGTTTGCCGGCTTCATCAAGCGTCCTGCACCTGAGGCCGGGCCGCAAGCGCGCAACCCGATGACGGGGGAGCTGCTGGTCACCGACCGAGACGGCTTCACGCCGATGGTCGCCCTAGAGCCCGGCACCATGCAGGAACTGGGGCCAGGTGAAGAGGTGGAGTTCTCCAAGCCACCGGACGCCGGCAACAACTACCCGGACTTCATGCGGCAGCAGCTGATGGCTGCGGCGGCGGGCTCGGGCACCCCGTACGAGATCCTTACCGGCGATATGCGCGAGGTCAACGACCGGGCGCTGCGGGTGGTGCTCAACGAGTTCCGGCGGCGCCTGGAGCAGCTGCAATTCGGCGTGTATGTGCATCAACTGTGTCGCCCTGTGCGTGCCGCCTGGATGGACATGGCGGTGCTGTCCGGCGCTCTGGCGCTGGAGGACTACGCGCAACGTCGGCGCGAATACCTGCGCACACGCTGGGTGCCACAAGGCTGGGCCTACATTCAGCCGGTGCAGGACGTCCAGGCGCGGCGGATGGAAGTGCAGGCGGGCTTCGGTTCGCGCAGCGAGATGTGTCTGCGCAACGGCTACGACGCGGAAACCATCGACGCGGAAAACGCGGCCGACCTCGCCAGGTCCACGGAACTGGGCCTCAACTACACCACGCTTGATGCCATCGAGCCGATTGATGACAAGGAACAACCATGAGTAAAAAAGCGATCCCGCGCATTTATGACAAGGCTGGCAAGCAGGTCAAAGTCGCGGATAAAAGTTGGTACACCTTCCAGGCCAGCGGTGAAGCCGAGCAACAGACCATTGAGGTCTTTGTATACGGCGAGATCGGCACCTGGGGTGTCAGCGCTAATCAGTTTGTTCAGGACCTGCGGGCTATGGATGACGGCGCTTCTCCGGTCGTTGTGGCGTTCAACAGCATCGGCGGCGACCTGTTCGACGGCCTGGCTATTCACAACGCGCTGTCGCGCTTGGGCGAACGCTGTACCGGGCGCATTGACGCGTTGGCGGCCAGCGCGGCCAGTGTTGCCGTGTGTGGCGCTCACCGGGTGGTCATCGCGGCCAATGCCATGCTGATGATCCACAACCCCTACACTTTTACCGGCGGTGATGCCGAGGACTTCCGGCGTGTCGCCGACGTTCTGGACCAGACGCTGGAAGCGATTATTGCGGCCTACAAGTCCAAAGCGCCGGACATCGATGAGGCCGAGCTGCGGCGCATGGTCAACGCGGAAACCTGGCTCACGGCCAACGAAGCAGTGGCCCTGGGCTTGGCCGATGAAGTGGGGGACGGACTGAAGGTGAAAGCCTGTCTCGGTCAGGGCAGCGTGTTGCAGCGCTTCCAGAATGCCCCGGCTGAATTGCTGGCCCAGTTGGACGAAGAGCCCGAAGTCGAACCGGCTGATCCCGTAAACCTTCCGGATCCAGTACCCGTATTAGACGCTGCCGGATTGGCGTTGATGGTCACCAAGGGGTGTGCGGCGGCAGGCATCAGCAACTTGGTGGACCCGATACTCGCTTCGACGAAGCTGGAAAGCGAAGCGGTAGTCACTGCGGCGCTGACCAAGGCGAAAGCGCTGCACGGCTTGTGCGTCGCAGCACGATTGCCGGAACTGACCGGTGAGTTCCTGGCCGCTGGCCTGGATGAAGCAGCTGTCAGGGCGCGCCTGTTCGACAAGCTGGTCAGCAGCGGCGGCGGTTTTGAAATCAACAACAGTCTGCCGCTGGACAATGACCCGGCACCCACTATCAAGGCCAAACAGGTCGACAGTCATTCAATCTGGGCAAGCCGGCAGGCGGCGCAGAACGGAACCTCGAAAGGAGTAAGAGCATGAAAATCGAATCGATGCACGCAGGCGAGTTCCTGCTGTCTGAAGGCCCAGGCACTATTTCACGCGAAGCAATCAACGTCGCCGCCGGGCCGGCGTTGGAGCCGGGCCAGATCCTTGGGCTGGTGACTGCTACGGGCGAGTTTGCACCCTATAAGCCGACAGCTGAGGACGGCTCTGAAAACGCCATGGCGATCCTCTACGGTCCGCTGGGGCAGTCTGATGTGGTACGTCGCGGCCGCGCCATCGTGCGTCAGGCCGAAGTCAGCGAAGTCCATTTGACCGGCCTCGACCCCGCAGCCGAAAAGGCCCTGGCCGCCCATTTCGTGATCGTCCGTTAAGACGCTCACCTCATTTATCCATCCCGCCGAGTGCGGGATTTTTCGTTTCTGGAGAGTACCCCATGGCCGATATCGCAATTTTTGAAGACGATGCATTCAGCGTCTCCTCGCTGACCGCTGCAATCAATGAGCAGGAATACCTGCCGGGCCGCATCAGCAGCCTTGGCCTTTTCCGCGAAGAGGGCATCAGCACGCTGACCGTGCAGATCGAGAAAGACGGCGACACCCTGGCCCTGGTGCCATCGGGTGAACGTGGTACTTCTGGTCTGGTGGTCGGTGCGACTAAGCGTCAGTTGATTCCGTTCAACACCGTGCACCTGCCTGAACGCTTCACCATCAAGGCCGATGAGATCCAAGGCATTCGCGCCTTCGGTACCCGCAGCGAACTGCAGGCCGTGCAGGATGTAGTCAACAAGCGTCTGGCAAAGGCCCGACGACAGCTGGACGCCACCCACGAATTTCAGCGCATGGGTGCGTTGAACGGGCAGGTGCTGGACGCCGATGGCAAGACAGTCCTGTTGGATATTTATAAATCCTTCGGCGTGAATCGCCAGAAGCTGCCGATGGGCTTGAACAGTCCAGATACCGAGCTGCGGGTCAAATGCGGCGAAGCGCTGGACATGCAGGAAGAAGCCCTCGGCAGCGTCACCAGCAGCGGCTCCCGCGCTTTGTGCGGCAAGAATTTCTGGAACAAGCTGATCGTCCACAAGTCGGTCAAGGAGACCTACCTCAACACGATGCAGGCCGCGTCTCTGCGTGGCGATGCCCGTGAAGCCTTCGAGTTCGGCGGGATCGTCTGGGAGCGTTATCGCGGCAAGGTTGCCGGTGTTGCGTTCGTCCACGACGACAGGGCGCTGCTGGTCCCCGAGGGTGTCCCTGATCTGTATATCTCGTCCTTCGCACCGGCCGACTATATGGAAACGGTCAACACCCAAGGCATCCCGTACTACAGCAAGATCGAGCCGCTGCCTTTCAACAAGGGGGTCGCCGGCGAAGCCCAGTCCAACCCGCTGCACCTGTGCACGCGGCCTCGCGCGCAGATCCTGCTGGAGATGTGATCGTGGCCTTCCGCGATCTGATCGACGACATCGACGAAGTGGTCTTCGAAACACTGGGCGATAGCGCACGGATCGAGGGCCGCGAAGAGCCCGTGCTTGGTATGTTTGCCGCGCCCTGGTTGCAGCCGAAGCTCGGCAAGCTCAACACCGGCTTGCGTGAGCCTAGGTTTGAGATCCGAGTCAGCGATTCGGAAGGCTTGAAACGAGGGCTACTGGTTAGCGTCGACTTGCCCGCCCTGGACGGCGGCGGCGATTACGACCTGCTGCAGCTGGAGCCGAGCGGCGACGGTCTGGTCGCCTTGATCCTGAGGTTGCGACCATGAGCATCGGTAGCTACGTCAAACCCTCGGCCGGCGGCGGGATGATCTCGATCCAGTCGTCAGCTGCAGATCTCCAGGCGTTTCAGGACTTCGCCAAGTTGGTGCCCAAGGCAGCTGCTGCGGCTCACCGACGCGCGATCAACAAGACGTTGGGCTGGTTGCGCACGCACATTGCCCGTGCAGTCAGCAGGCAGGAGCGCATTGCTGTCGCGGCAGTGCGTCAGCGGTTGCGCAGCTATCCGGTGTCAGGCGGGGCATCGAGCGGCAAGCTGTGGTTCGGCTTGAATGCCATCGAGTCCAGCCGGATTGGCCGGGCGCGGCAAACTGGCAGCGGGGTGTCGGTTGCGGGGCGGCGCTATCAAGGCGCGTTTCTCAAGAAGGTCTACGGCAACAAGCCAGACATTTGGATTCGCACTGCGAGCAAGCACTTCAATGCTGATGATTATCCAGACAGCACGGTGTCACCTGGTCGCGGTGCAAGTTCTGGATGGGTCGCGGAGCATGGCAATCGTTTCCCGTTAGCCAAGGCCAAAGTGTCTCTGGAGCAGGCCCGTCCGCATTTTGAGACCTGGGTGCAAAAGGCGGATGAACGCTTGCTGGAGATCCTGAAGCAAGAACTCAACTTCGAACTACAGAAATACTTGAAGAGGATCGGGTAATGGCTGACGAACCTTTTAGCCTGGACCAGCTTTACCGGGCGGTCGAGCAACACCTGGTGAGCCATCTGCCAGGGGTTCAGACGGTAAGTGCCTGGCCGGACATTCAGGATCGCATCGTTTTACCGGCGGTATTTCTGGAGCTGGCCGAGATCGAGCCCGGTACCGATATCGGCACGGGTGAAACCTCATTGGTGTGTAAGTTCGAGGCACGTATCGTCGTTGACCCGATCTATCCTCTGCATCAGCAACAGGCGGTGCAGCTGGCTACCCAACTTGCGGTCCTACTCCGGGCTCAGACTTGGGGGTTGGAAGTCGAGCCGGCAGAGTTCGTTCAGGCACTACAGGACTGGACCCAGCCAGTGTTGGATGGTTACACCGTTTGGCTGGTGGAATGGACGCAGCAGGTGTACCTCGGCCCTGAAGAGTGGCCTTGGCCCGATCAGCCGCCCGGCATGCTGTTGTTTGGTTTTAACAACGACGTCAAAGAGGACTTTGTTCCAGCGGAGGACTTGTGAGCGGCTATGTTGCTGCCCAGCACGACCGCATGCTTGCGGGGGTGGTCAAGGATTGCTTTGTGGTGGCGGTCGATCTGGCTGCCTCCCCGCCGATGTGTCGGGTTTCGGATGGCGAATGGACCAGCGCCTGGGTGCGTTGGCACAGCATCGCCGCCGGCAAGGCCAGGCATTGGAGGGCTCCGTCTCTGGGCGAGCAGGGGACACTGGTCAGTGCCAGCGGTGACGTGTCACAGGGTACGTTCATTCCGGGATTGTATGGCAACGCGGGTCCGCCACCGGATAACCGGGATCATGTGGAAGTGTGGCGGTTTGATGATGGCGGCTCGCTGATTTATGACTGGCAGGCCAAGAGCTACAGCATCACCCTGCCGAGCGGTACGGTGACCATCAAAGTCGCCAGTACAGAGGTGGTCGTGACGGACAGCGCCGTGAACGTGACCACCGGCAACATCAATCTGAAAGCAGCCGTGATGATCGACGGCGCGTTACACGTCACGAAAGGCATTACCAGTGCCGGTGCGATTATCGACACTGGTGGCAACAGCAATCACCACACGCATTAATCTCAACTCATTACAGCCCGCCCATCGCGGGTTTTTTTATGCCTGGAGAAAACATGGCCAAGTTAGAAAGCCCTGTGACCGAGGAGCCTGCAGTCGTTGCGCCAGTGCCAGATCGGCAGCTGACCTTCGGCGATAAAGTATTCACGTCACGCACACTTATCGTTCCCGGAACTGATCGCACTTTGTCGGTCGAGAAAGGCGTAGTAAAGGTTCAGTCATCCGATGCCCAAGCCGTCAGCTTGCTGAAGGCCAACGCCGAGTTCGACTTGCTGAAGGAGTGATTTAGATGATCGGAATGGATCGCCACACCGGCCAACCCATTTCCGGCATCGCCCACTTGCGGCAATCGGTACCAGACATCTTGGGCACGCCGTTGGGTAGCCGGCGGCATCGGATGGCTTACGGCAGCAAGCTACGGCGATTTGTTGACCTGCCCGTCACCGAAGGCTGGAAAAGCGCCGTACAGGCGGAAGTCGCCCGCGCACTGGGGCGCTGGGAACCGCGTTTGAAGCTGGATCAAGTGCGCGTTATTTCCGTTATCAGCGGGCAAATTAACCTGAAGATCGTCGGGCAGTACCTGGGCGACAGCGTCACGCTGGAGGTGGCTGTATGAGTATTGTGGACCTGTCGTCGTTGCCGGCGCCGACCGTGTTGGAGCCGCTGGACTTCGAAGAGGTTTTTCAGGAGGGGCTGGGGGTCTTTCGCGGATACATGGGGGGCAACTGGACTGCTGCGCTGGAGAGCGATCCGGTGCTTAAGGTGCTGGAGGTTGGCGCTTACATCAAGGTCGGCAACCGCGCCCGAGTCAATGACGCCGGCAAAGCGGTATTGCTGGCGCACGCCATACGGGGTGACCTTGATCACCTGGGGGCCAACGTCAACCTCAAACGCCTGGTCATTCAAGCCGAGGATCTGCTGGCCTTTCCGCCGGTTCCAGAAGTCAAAGAAGACGACGATGCGTTCCGAGAGCGCATCCAGCTGGCCTATGAGGGACTGACAACGGCCGGCCCGCGTAACAGCTACATCCTGCATGCACGTAACGCCTCGGGGCTGGTGGCGGATGCCACGGCCGAAAGCCCTGCGCCTTGTTACGTGACGGTAACGGTGCTGGGATTGGACGGGGAGGGGGAGGCTTCACCTGAGCTGCTCGCCACGGTGGCAACTGCGCTGAATGACGACGATGTGCGGCCGGTGGGGGATAGGGTGACGGTTCAGAGCGCCCAGGTGATCCGCTACCAAATCAAGGCGATCCTGCACATGACCAGCGCGGGCCCAGAAGCTGATGCCAGTTTAGCCGAGGCGAAAAGTCGATTGGCGGCGTGGATCAATCCGCGCAAACGGCTTGGCGTTGAAGTGGCACGTTCCGGTGTAGACGCTCAGTTACACGTTGCCGGCGTTTCTCGGGTTGAGCTGGTCGGCTGGCAGGACTTGGCCCCGACCAAAGCTCAGGCGGCGTACTGTACGGGCTACACCGTGACGCTGGCGGCTTGATATGAAAAGTCTATTGCCGATCAACAGCACGCAACTTGAGCGGGCCATGGAGGCTACGTTTTTCGAGAAAACGATTGTCCCGCTTCGCGACCTCTACAACGCTGATACCTGCCCGGTGCATTTGCTGCCGCATCTGGCATGGGCATGGTCGGTGGATCGCTGGGATTACCGATGGACCGAGGCGACCAAACGCGCCGCCATCAAGGCTTCTTATTACATACATGCCCACAAGGGCACCATCGGCGCGTTACGCCGTGTGGTAGAGCCTCTAGGCTACCTGATCGAGATTATCGAATGGTTCAACATGAGGCCCGAAGGGACTCCAGGCACCTTTGCATTAAAGGTCGGCGTGTTGGACACCGGTATCACTGAGGAAATGTATCAGGAGCTGGAGCGGCTGATTGATGACGCCAAACCCGTCAGCCGTCACCTGACTGGTCTTGCGATTAGCCTGGAATCCACCGGGGCTATAAACATTTTCGCAAGCATATCTGACGGAGAAGTTATTGATGTTTATCCGCCGGTACTTAGTGACATCGAGGTGACAGGTTTTATCGGAAGCGGGATTCGAGAGTGTTCCATAGATGAAATAGAAGTTTACCCTCCTGCGCCTGAACCTATCTCGGTTGACTGCTATGTCGGGGTGCCTGGCCGCGAATATTCCATAGACCATTTGGACGTATACACATGATTGATGCTAATTCGAAGTTTTTCGCGTTATTGACGGCGGTTGGCGAGGCAAAGCAAGTTAAGTCTGATGCAGGGCTGCTAACTTGGAAGCTGACCCATATGGCTGTTGGGGACGCAAACGGTACTGACCCTATCCCTGATCGCTCACAGAAAACACTGATTAATGAGCGCCGCCGGGCTCCATTGAATAGCCTGGAGCCTCATCCGACTAACCCTGGGATCCTAGTAGCCGAGCAGATTATTCCAGCGGATGAAGGTGGGTTCTGGATTCGCGAATTGGGGCTTTTCGATTCTGACGGAGATTTGGTTGCCGTAGCCAATTGCGCGCCAAGTTACAAGTCGCTGCTAGCCCAAGGGTCTGGTAAGACACAAGTTATACGGATGAACTTTGTGGTTTCAAGTTCGACGAACGTTGTGTTGTTGATAGATCCGGCTGTTGTAAACGCTACTCGAAAGTATGTTGACGACTCGGTAGCGAATGCGGTCAACAGACTTGATTTTAAACATTCGGCATTAGTTGCAACCACGGGCCCAGTGGTCCTGGCGGGCGTTCAAGCTATCGACGGTTTCGCGGTGCCAGCGGGTTCGCGGGTGCTGGTTAAAGATCAAGTTCAGGCAAAGGACAACGGGCTGTACCTGGTCAGCGCTGATTCGTGGGTGCGCACGGTTGATGCGGACACCAGCGATAAGGTTACGCCTGGTTTGCTTGTCACAGTCGAGCGGGGTACAGCCAACGCTGACACTATCTGGCAACTGATCTCCGATGGTCCGATAGTTCTTGGAACTACACCTCTGGCCTTTCAATGGTCTGCGGGGCAAAACGTTCCAACGCCGCCCGTTGATGACAGGTCTAAACGTAGCGCCAATACCGAGTCGGTACGAGCTCAGATCGAAAGCCCCAAGCAGGTATTTCCTGTGCACGTCTTCCGAAAAAACCGGTTGATCAATGGCGCCTTCCAGATTTGGCAGCGAGGCAAGTCCGGCGTCGTCGGAAAAGCCAATGGTGACCCAGAAAGCACGTTCGGCCCGGACCGCTGGATGATCTACAGCCCCAAAAACGCCACCTGCAATTGGAGCCAGCTGCCGCTCGAGCAGGATGCCAATATCAACGAGGCAAAGTTTGCTCTGAGACTTTCGCGCCAGGGTGAAGGCCAGGGCTGGAACCTCAGTCAGCGTATCGAGAACGTCGAAACACTGGCCGGCGGGAAGGTCACCGTCTCGTTTTATATGAAAACCAGCGTTCCACATACGTGTGCGGTGATTCTTCGCCAGAACTTCGGGGTGAACTCAACCGAGCCGAACGTCGATGTGGGCACCTCAGTGGAGTTGACGACGGTATACAAAAAATACGTAGTGACCCTCGACCTGGGCGGCGTAGTGAACAAGAACAAGGGTGTTGCGAACGACTTCCTGGAAGTCATCTTTGCCAGTTGGGGAACGGGTGCCCACTACACGGACATTACCAACGTTCAGGTCGAGTCCGGCAGCGTGGCGACGCCATACGATTACAGGACGCACCAGGAGGAGTACCGCGCATGCTTGCGCTACTTTGAAAAGTCTTTCCTGCAGGATCACCCCCTGAAATCCAACAACGGTCCGTCGACCTGTATTGCCACCTTCACGCAATCCGCAGCAGCACAGGCCTCACAGTCAGCCTTGCGTATGGACTTCCGGGAAGTGAAACGCGTTGTTCCTACGTTGAAATTGTTTTCACCTGGTGATAACTCGTCGGAGATCTGGGCACAGTCCTCCGCCAAACCCTGCACCTCCACGAATATCCAGAGCTTATGGGCAACAGGCTTTGCGCTTTCATGCCTGCCGCCGGCTGGGTCCATTCCTGGCTACACACTGCAAATTGAGTGGACCGCCGAAGCGGAACTCTGAGGTGATGACTATGGATACAACTGAGTACAGATTCACTCCAGCCGGCGTCCGGCGGATGAGTGACCGCGTGTTCATCCCGGAAGATATGGGCAACAAAGACTGGGTAACTTACTTGGAGTGGGTCGCCGATGGCGGCCAAACCTTGCCAGAGAAGACCGTTGAAGAAACGGCGAATGAAGAACGGCGCTGGCGAGACCTGGAACTTCAAGGTGTCGCATGGCTGCGTGAGCGTCATCGTGATGAGGTTGAGTTAGGCAGTGCGACTTCATTGACCTCGGATGAGTATGGTGAGCTGCTGGCGTATATGCAGCTGCTGCGCGACTGGCCTCAATCAACGAAGTTTCCAGTTCAGAAATACCGACCCAAGAAACCTAGCTGGATCGCGCTACAAACCCAATAACGCCCCGCACTGTCGGGGCGTTTTGTATTCCGCGACACGTAACAAAAACACCCACCCGGCCTCGCTTATGCGGGGCTTTTTCGTTTCTGGAGCATTCGCTTTATGAGTTTCTTTCACGGCGTTACTACGACTGATATCAAGACAGGTGCGCGTACTATTTCCTTGCCCTCGTCTTCCATTGTCGGACTTTGCGACACCTTCACCCCAGGCGTCCTCGGCGGCGGTACCGCCAAGGCCGGCGAGCTAAAGTTGATCACCACCGAGCGCGAGGCTATTGCTGCCTTCGGCGCTGACTCGGCTATCACCAGGGCTTGTAAAGCGATCTACGCGAAGGCCAAGGCGGTGATCGTTGCCATCGGCGTGCCGAAGCTCGAAGACGCGGCGCTGCAAACCTCGGCGATCATTGGCGGCGTTCTGGCCTCGGGTCAGCGTACCGGGCTACAAGCCTTACTCGATGGCAAAAGCCTGTACAACGCGCAGCCGCGGCTGTTGATTGCGCCGGGTCACACGGCCACTCAGGCGGTCGCTACCGCGCTTGATAGCCTGGCGCAGAAGCTGCGGGCAATCGGCATTCTTGATGGCCCTGGCACCACGGATGAGGCGGCGATGCTTTATGCCGATAACTTTGGCAGTCGCAACCTGTTCATGGTCGATCCGGGCGTTCAGTACTGGGACACCGAGTCCAGCAAGACAGTTGATGCGCCGGCCTCGGCCTGGGCGGCGGGCCTGTTCGCCTGGACCGACGCTGAATACGGCTTCTGGGCCTCGCCGTCTAACAAAGAGTTTACCGGTCTCACTGGTACAACCCGAGCTGTCGAGTACCTGGACGGCGATGAGACGTGCCGGGCCAACCTGCTGAACAACGCCAATATCGCGACGATCATTCGTGACGACGGCTATCGCTTGTGGGGTAACCGCACGCTGTCGAGCGATCCGAAGTGGGCGTTTGTCACGCGCGTTCGCACACTGTTCATCCTTATGGATGCTGTGCAGGCCGGCCATAAATGGGCTGTTGACCGCTCGATCACCAAGACCTACGTCAAGGACGTTACGGATGGGCTGGATGCGTTCATGCGCGACCTCAAAGCCCAGGGCGCGATTATCAATTTTGAGGTGTTCCCGGACACCGAGCTGAACACTGCCAGCCAGATCGCCCAGGGCAAAGTTTATTGGCGCATCCGCTTCACCGACGTGCCGCCGGCAGAAAACCCGAATTTCCTTTTCGAAGTCACCGATCAGTGGATGACCGAAGTTCTTGAAGCAGCCTAAGGGGCCTAGTCAATGATTCCTCAAACCTTGTTTAACACGAACCTGTTTGTCGACGGCGTGAACTTCGCTGGCGACGTGCCGAGCCTTACGCTGCCCAAGCTGACCACCAAGACTGACGAGTATCGCGCTGGTGGCATGGCCGGTGCAATTGAGATGGACCAAGGCCTTGAAAAAATGGAGGCGTCCTTTGTTACCAAGGGCGTGCGCCGTGAGTCGTTGAAGTACTTCGGTCTGGCCGATGGCACCGCTTTCAATGCGACGTTCCGGGGTGCCTTCAAAGGGCAGAAGGGGGCGGTCACGGCCGTTGTCGCTACCCTGCGCGGTCGCCTCAAAGAGCTCGATCTGGGGGACTGGAAAGCCGGTGACCCTGCTGAGATCAAGCACGCCGTGGCAGTCGCTTATTACAAGCTCGAAATCGACGGACGCCTCATGTACGAAATCGACATGGTCGCTGGTGTTCAGGTGATCGATGGCAAAGACCAACTCCTTGAAGTGCGCACCGCACTCGGCCTCTAAGGGAATAGATCCAAATGAATAAAGCAACGTCTAAAGCAGTACCGGCTTGGCTATCACTCACTGCGCTTGCAGCCGTCGTAACGCTCACGCGACCTAGCAATGCCAACGGCGTGCTGGTCGAAACATTGACCTTGCGGGCTCCGGTAGTACGGGAAGTGCGGGCAGCCGACCGCGCCTCTAACGGCGACGATGAACAGCGTGAGCTGATGTTGTTTGCGGGTTTGGCAGAGGTGGGTGTTAAGGATCTTGAAGGCCTGAAGCTGGCGGACTACCGCCGTGTTCAAGCCGCTTATTCGCACCTGGTGCCTGAAACCGACTATTCGGAATCGATGCCGTCGTGGCTGTCGGTTAACACTGATCGGGCCCAGGTCACCCTTACCTGCCCGAGCGTAATCAATGGGGTATCGGTTGATACCTTGGCCCTGCGCTCCCCGACAGTGGGCGATGTGCGTGCGGCTAATCGTGACGCGGGCGGGGACGACGAACAGCGGGAGCTGATTTTGTTTGCCTCGCTTGCTGGTGCGCCTGTCGCGGATCTGGAGGGCCTGAAGCTGGTGGATTTTAACCGCCTGCAGGCCGGCTATTTTCGTCTGGACCAAGACGACGGGGTTTAACCCTCACGTCATAAAAATGGCCGCGAAACGTCTGGCGGCGGAAACAGGATTTTCCGCTGCTGAGATTTTGTCGATGCCGTTTGCAGAAATGGTGTGGTGGCTCACGGACTGAGCCGCCTTCGATAAGGCTATCCAAATGAGGGCCGCGACATGGCAAACAAAATTGCCCTCGGGCTGGTGATCGGCGGCGCCGTCAGTTCGACAGTCGGTGCTGCGTTTAAAGATGTAACGGGGCGCATCAAGCGTCTTGAGGCGGAGGGCAACAAGGCGCGTGTCCTGCAGCGCACTATCGGTGACACCATTCGCCTGCGCGACGAGTGGAAGAAAGCCCACGACAGTGGATCAGAGGGCGCGTCCAAGTTGTTGGGCCGGTTGAACTCCAACCTCGATAGTTTGAAAAAACAGGGAATTGAGGTCGGCCGACTGGAGAAAGCCTATCGCTCTATGGGGCAGACAGCCATCAAGGCGGAGCTCAAAGCAAAAGGGCATCAGCAGATCGATGCTGGAAAGACTGGCATGAAAAGCGCGGTTGGAGCCGCTGTCGTCGGTGTCGGCATGCTGGCTGTTCCGACCAAGGTCAGTGCGGATTTTGGGGCCATTGTTCGTGATATCGCTATCAAGGCCGGCATTGCCAACAAACCGCAAGAACAAGAGATGTCGCGAAAGATCATTGATACGTCGCGCGACACGGGCATGGCGCGTAACGATGTGGCCGATGTGGTTAACCAATTGGTTGGCGCCGGCATGGACTTGAGCAAGGCCCTGGAATATGCGCCAGTCGCGGCCAAGTTCGTCGTGGGGCAAGGGTCGAGCGGTGTTGATACAGCAAAGATGATCAACGCGCTGGGGCAGAATGCCAAGATTACAGACCCTAGGCAGATGCAGCAGGCCCTAGAAGCGATTGCCTACCAAGGGCAGGCAGGTAGCTTTGAAGCGGCCGACATGGCTAAGTGGTTTCCTGAGCTGCTGGCGAACATGGGCAGCCTCGGCATTACCGGCATGGATGCGGTTACACAGTTGGGTGCCATGCTGCAAGTGCAGATGAAATCTGCCGGCGGCGCCGATGAAGCGGCAAACAATCTCAAGAACTGGATGGGCAAAATCGGCTCCGGCGACACCGTCAAGGCGTATGCAAAAGCTGGTATTGACTACAAAGGGTCGATGCAGTCCGGTTTACAAAACGGTATGTCCACCCTTGAAACCAGTATGTCACTGGCGCAGAAATATATTCAGGCCACGGATCCAAAGCGCGCGGCGGCGATGGCTGAGGCGACGGCCAAGATCAGCAAGGAGTCGGACCCGGAGAAAGCCAAGGCCATGATGGCCTCGCTGGAAGAGTCACTGCGCACCGGTGACCTGTTCGCTGACATGCAGGTAAAGGCTGCGCTGTCTGCCTATATGCAGAACAAGGCGCTGTACAGCCAGCTTAAAAATGATTCGCGGGATGCAACGGGCATTCTCGACAAGAACCTCAGCGAGCGACGTGAGGCGTCGTCGCAGAAGTGGGCCGAAATGGCCCAGTCGATGGATGACGCCATGCGCAGCGTTGGGGACGCCCTGCGCCCGGTCACAGACACCGTGGCGGAAGGACTGACCAAAGTCACCAGGGGTATTACCTCGCTGTCTGACAGCGCACCAGGTGTGGTGACGGGCATCGCGGCGGTCGGTGGAGGGCTTGTCGCGCTCAAGGGGCTGCTCAGTTCGTTCAAAATCGCTAAAGGTTTGCTCAACGTCGCGCGGGGATCGTTGGGTGGCAAATCCGGCGAAGTGCAAAAGGTCTTTGTGACCAACTCCAAGGATGGCGCTGGGGCCGTCGGAAAGGGCGGCGAAGCTAAAGGCAAGACCGGCAAGGCCCTGTCGTTAGTTGAGACTGGGCTCAAGGCAGTAGCCGCTCTCAAGGGTGAATCGACTGATGGGGAGGGAAAGGATGAGAACAAGACCGGCAAGTTAGACATCGTCGCGACTGGCCTCAAAGTCGTTTCGCTAGCTAAAGAAGCGGTATCTGACGATGACGGCGCGAGAGGTGAAGATGCTGCGGCGATTGGCGACGGCGTCCAAAAGGTCTTCGTCGTTAACTTGAGTGCAATGGGGGGGCCTGCTGGGGGGCCAGGTGAAGGCCGCCGGCGTGGTCGCGGTTCAAGACGTAATATCCCGCGACGTCGGCCGACCTCGCTGCGTGCTCGGGTGCCGGCGCCGCGTCCGCCTGTACCACGGCCAGCCACACCGGCTCCGCGTCCGCCGCTGCCACGGCCTGCAGCACCGGTCCCGCGTTCGCCGGTGCCACGGCCTGCAGCACCTGTCCCACGTCCGCCGCTGCCACGGCCTGCAGCACCGGTCCCGCGTTCGCCGGTACCACGGCCTGCCGCACCGGTCCCGCGTCAGCCGTTGCCACGGCCTGCAGCACCGGTTCCGCGTCCGCCGCTGCCACGGCCTGCAGCACTGGTTCCGCGTCCGCCGCTGCCACGGCCTGCAACACTGGCTCCACGTTCACCGGTACCACTGCCTGCAGCGCCGGTCCCGCGTCCGCCTATCCCGCCAGTTTCTATTCCAAGCGGGGCGATAGCGAAACTGGGCGGGGTTGTGCAAGCGGTCGGTAAGATCGGAAAAGCCGCCAAGGCAATACCTGGTGGCTCGCTCATCGAGGCCGGCGCCATGGCCTTTGACACCTACGAAAATGCTAAGACCAAGGACGAAAAGGCCGAAGGTTATGGCGCTGCCGCTGGCAATCTTGCGGGCACTATGGCCGGTGCAGCTGCAGGGGCAGCTATTGGCTCGGTGGTGCCTATCATCGGCACCGCTATTGGTGGGCTGGTAGGTGCTTACTTAGGCAGCATGGGTGGTTCGGCGCTGGGCGGTGCTGCAGGTAAGTCGTGGTTCGGAGGGGAGGACGAAAAGCCCGCGCCGCCGGTTACGCCTTTGTTGATGGCGCCTCGACCGGGCCCAGCCATTCCAAGCTTGGCCGCCATGGGCAAGTCATTCAACCGGGCGGACGGTTCGGGTGCATTGCTGATGGCGACTGCACCGCAAGCGCCGGTCCTGGGTGATGTCGCGCGCTCTCTAGCCGTGTCAGCGCCGACCAAGCCAGCGGCTGTAGCGATCCAGCCCAAAGAGCCGGAAAAGCCTGTCCCGGCCAAAGTGGATCAGCAGTTTCAGTACTCGCTGAACATGCCGGTTACGGTGCAAGGGGATGTGAAAGATCCGCAACGCTTGGCGCAAGACCTCATGCCGCATATGCGGTTAATGATGGCTGATGCGGCGAAGCAAAACGCCGCGAAGCTGTACGACGAACCGCACCTGTAAGGAGGGCCTATGGCTTATATGGAACAGATGCAGTCGGGCTTCAAGTACCTGGTTGAAGCCGGGGAGGCTGGTAGGCGTAGTGCTGAGGGCATGCTTGGGCCCGTCAACGGTGCAATAAGGGAGATAACGGGTGCAGCGGCCGAGCTGGAAAATATCCCGTTCGTGGGGCCTGCTGTCGGTGCCAAGCTCCAGCGGGTGATGCGCGGCGTGGATGCTGCACAGGCCAAGGCCGGCCAGGTGCTGGCAGTGTACAGTCGTGCGACACGGGGCGCCGCCGAAGTGCAGGAGCGAATGGGGGCGCTGAAGGAGCAGGCGGGAAAAGCTGCGACGGCGATCAACAAGGTCGCCGGAAAGGTCAATCCGTCGTTGGCAAACATCGTGCCCACCAGCGCATTTGCCGTGGATGCCACACCGGCGCCGGAAGCGGTGAAGCCATTTCCGCACCTGCTGATCATTCAGCCCAGGGATCCTAAAATTCAGCCGTACTACTTCAACTTGGATACAGCGGCCTTCGACGAATTGACTCGCTCGACTGAATTCCGCTGGGCTTCACAGGAGCGACTATCCCGGCGCCCGGCGCAGCAGGCCGTGGGCATGGGCGATGAAAAGCTCACACTAAAGGGTACGATTTATCCAGGTTTCAAAGGGGGGCTCAAGCAGCTTGACACATTGCGCACCATCGGCGGTCGGCTACAGCCGCTGACGCTGACCACCGGCTATGGAGAGGTGATCGGCACCTGGTGCCTGAAGACCATCAACGAGGAACAGGGCGCGCTGCTGCACGGCGGTATTCCGCGTAAACAAGTATTCACTCTGGAGTTCACGCGCTATGGCGACGACATGCAGAACGTCTGACGGGGACATGCTCGATGTCATTTGCAATAACGTGTATGGGCACTTGAACGGCAGCGTCGAGGCCGTGCTGGATGCCAATCAGGGCCTGGCAGACGAGCCCCAGCCTTTCCGCGCTGGTGTGGTGATCGTGCTACCGGATCTGCCAGTCCCGACTGAGGAAGGGATTAGCTTGTGGGACTGACTCCGTGCGGCCCGTTGCGTTAAGCGTAAGAAAACTCTGTATTCAGCCCGCCCTGTGCGGGTTTTTCTTTGGAAAAAAAACCATGACCCCCACTTTTCGTATCGTTGCCGACGGTGCCGATATTACATCCAAGATCAATGATCGATTGTTGTTGCTTAGGACTTCTGACAAGCCGGGTATGGAGTCCGACGAGTTTGAATTGCGTATCGATGACCGTGACGGCCAGGTGCAGTTGCCCCGGCGCGGTAGCTCAATCGAGATTCACCTGGGCTATGCCGAAACGTCTTTGATGCGCTTAGGGCTTTACGCGGTCGACACGGTCGAGGTTTCCGGCCCGCCGGACACGATTGTGATCAAGGGTAAAGCCAGCGATATGCGCGGCAGTGGTAAGACTATCCGCAGCGGAAGCTGGGAGGATGCGCCGTTGTCGAAGATCGTGGCCGACATCGCGGCTCGGAATGGCTGGCAGGCAGGCTGTCCGGTGGCGACGAAGGTCGCTCGTGTGGATCAGCTCAACGAGTCCGATTTTAATTTCATCACGCGTCTGGCTAAGCAATACGACTGCACGGCCAAGGTCGCGGATGGCAAGCTGTTGGTGATGCCGCGCCAGGGAGGGCAGACAGCCAGCGGCAAAACGTTCGGTGCGATCACGTTGACCCGCAGCGATCTCAGTCGCTGGCAGTTCAGTTTAGGGGATCGCAATTCGCACAAGGCCGTTGCGACTAAGCATCAGAACAAAAAGGACGGCAAATTGGCGGTGGTCACCATCGACAACGATGATGCGCCGGACGGCTTGCCGGCGGTGCACACGGATCGGCACATCTATCCGAACAAGACCGCTGCTGAGTCAGCAGCCAAAGCACGGTTAGCGGCATTCAATCGCTCGACCGCCGACGTGCGTTTCGAGATGCCAGGCCGGACTGACATTTTTGCCGAGCGCCTGATCAACGCCCAGGGCTTCAAGGTCGGGCTGGATGGCGAATACCTGGCGGATTCGGTGGAGCAGGTGTTTACCCAATCTGGCTGGTCGACCACGGTCGAGTGCAATGCCGGCAAGCAAGGCAAATCCAAGGGTAAGAAAGAAACGAAGCCGCTTAAGGTCGTGAGCGTCGAGAAGCTGTAATGCAAGCCACCGCCGCCTATGTGCGGTATTTTTTTGTCCGGAGTTTTTATGACCATCACTGAACAACAGCTACAAAGCATCATGCCAAACGCCCGCCTCCAAGCGGGCGTTTTTGTATCTGCCCTGAACGCGGCAATGGCGCATCGGCAGATCAATACACCGAAACGCCAGGCTGCTTTCCTGGCGCAGCTTGGTCACGAGTCCGGTCAACTGCAGTACGTCCGCGAACTGGGCGGGGATCAATACCTGAGTAAATACGATACCGGCACTCTGGCTGCCAAGCTTGGTAATACCCCAGCTGCAGATGGTGATGGTCAACGCTATCGTGGCCGAGGGTTGATCCAGGTAACCGGGCACGATAACTA
Organism: Pseudomonas sp. R2-7-07; assembly: GCF_003852355.1. Lineage (NCBI taxonomy): Bacteria > Pseudomonadati > Pseudomonadota > Gammaproteobacteria > Pseudomonadales > Pseudomonadaceae > Pseudomonas > Pseudomonas sp. R2-7-07. The sequence continues at coordinate 1,709,106 of NZ_CP027759.1, forward strand.
CCTGCGCTGCAGTCTGGCACTGTTCGGCGATGAGCGATTGTTGCGCACCCCCGAGCTGCTCGAGCAGCCGCAATGGGCGGCAGAGTCGGCGGCGTGGTTCTGGTCTGTAAACGGGCTGAATGCGCTCGCGGATCAGGACCAGTTCAACACCATCACTCGCCGGATCAACGGCGGCCTTAATGGCCTGGAGGATCGACTGCAGTTGTGGGCCAGGGCGAGGGCGGTGTTATGCGTCTCTTCGATCTGATCCCCGCGCAGTTCCGTATCGCCGCTATCAGCTTGCTGTTAGTGGTGGTGGTCGCAGGATCTGCAGCATTGGCCTGGACTGCTCAGGACTGGCGTTATGGCAGCGTGCTGGAGCGGCAAGCCCGCCTGCAGGCGGACACCCTCAACGAAATATCCCAAGCGTCTGCTGCTCTGCAGCGTACCGAGCAGGACAAGCGCCGTGCCCTGGAGCTCCGCCTGCAGAACAAAGACGAAACCCACTACAAGGAATTGACCGATGAGCAAATCAAGCAGGCTCGTCTGCGTGATCGCCTGGCTACTGCTGATCTGCGGCTGTCAGTCGTACTCTCCGCCACCGAAACCACCGACAGCTGTTCAGTGCCAACCACCACCGCCACCGGCCGCGTGGTTCATGGCCCCACAAGAGCCCAACTTGACCCAGCGCATGCTCAACGAATTATCGGAATCACCGATGCCGGCGACCGAGGATTGATCGCCCTGCGGGCCTGTCAGGCTTACGCAAAAGAAGTTTCTACACCGAAATAAAAGGAGCGGCCGGGTAGAATGCGTCAACATCCAACCCGGCCACCTTCCCCGCAGATCACCCCTGCAAGTCCAGCCAAGGCTCCTGCTTCGTGCACAAAGCGGAGCGAGCCTAGCACTGTTTATTCATACAGCAAAGGTCTTGCTTTTTATGTCTACACCTATCATCCCTTGGATGGGCGGCAAACGCCGCCTGGCCGACCGCCTTATCCCGCTTTTCCCGCCACACGAATGCTATGTTGAAGTCTTTGCCGGCGGCGCCGCGCTCTACTTCATGCGTCCCCAGGCAGCGCCTGTTGAAGTTCTTAACGACATCAACGGCGACCTGGTGACGCTGTACCGCGTCGTGCAGAACCACCTGGAAGAATTCGTCCGCCAGTTCAAATGGGCGCTCAGTTCTCGCCAGGTGTTTGAGTGGCAGAAGATGACCCGCCCTGAAACCCTCACCGACATCCAGCGCGCCGCTCGGTTCTTCTACCTGCAGCACCATGCCTTTGCCGGCAAAATGACGGGGCAGACGTTCGGCACTGCAACGACCGGCCCGGCCATCAACTTGCTGCGGATCGAGGAAAACCTGTCTGCAGCGTGGCAGCGTTTGTCCGGCACTTATGTTGAAAACCTGGGCTGGCTTGAATGTGCTGAGCGCTACGACCGTGCCCATACGTTCCACTACATGGATCCGCCTTACTGGCAGACGGCCGGCTATGGCGTGGATTTTCCGTTTGAGAATTACGAACGCATGGCTGACTTCATGCGGTGCTGCAAGGGGAAGGTTATGGTTAGCATCAACGATCATCCGGACATCCGGCGAGTGTTCGAAGGGTTCATTTTGAGGCTGTCAACATAAAGTACAGTTCGACCAACCAAAGGAAAGGGAAGGCGGAGTGCAGCGTGGAGCTGGTTTTTATGAACTGGGAACCCTCTGCTCTGGAAACTCTATTTTAGGTGGCGTTATGCCATCCGCACCCCGCTAATCAATCGCAAACTGAGTTACGGGAAATGCTTCTTCGAGTCGCGCAGGCCTTTCGTGTGCCAGATATCCCCTGCTTCTGGGTAGCTCTCGTTGTGAGAAAAAGCCCGACCAAACCTTGACATAGGATTTGCAGTGACGTCAGGGCGGGGGGCGGTTAATATTCTGGTATTCGTGGGCCCTCGCCTAGGTGGGACGGCTCTTGGTTATTTTGTGATAAATATTTGATTTTATCGCTAATTTAGTTTGTGTGAGGCGAAAATGGGTCAAGTAGAAATTGAATTCATCTCGTTAGATAAGCTTTTCCTTGACCCCCTTAACCCAAGGTTGGGCCGAAATGTAGCGACAGCTAATGTAAAGCAGGAAGTTATTCTAGATGTTATGAATGACTGGACTTTAGATGAACTGGCTATCTCTTTCATAGAAAGCGGTTTCTGGCCTCAAGAGGCATTGCTGGTAGTTGAAGAGCCGATCTATGGAACTCCTGGGTTAGTTGTTCTGGAGGGTAACAGGCGTTTAGCTGCTTTAAAGAAATTAAAGCAGGCAGTTGACGGTCAGGCTAAAGAAAAGAAGTGGAAGGAGATAGCAGCGTCTGCAGATAAGTTGGCTCCTGATTTTTTTGATCGTATACCATTTATTCGGGTGGCTGACAGGAAAGACGTTTCGGCGTTTCTAGGGTTTCGACATGTTACTGGAATAAAAGAGTGGGATCCGGCAGAAAAAGCACAATTTATTGCGTATCTGATTGAAAGAGAAAACCTTTCTTATGAAGAGGTAATGCGAAAGATTGGTAGTAAGACTCCGACAGTCAGAAGCCATTATATTGCGTATAAGTTGCTTTTGCAGTTAGAGGATACTGAAGGCGTCGCGATCGAGAAGATTGAAGATAAATTTAGTGTTTTATATCTCTCTCTTCGTACGGCAGGCGTACAAAAGTATCTCGGTATAGACATTAAAGCTTCTCCAGATGTGGCTAGAGTTCCAGTTGCCCAAGATGATGAGCAAAAGCTATACAATTATGCTAAATGGATGTTTGGTGATGAGAAAAACCCACCACTCTTTTCAGATTCACGGAATATTGATAAATTTGGCAAGGTTCTTTTAAGTGCCGAAGCGGTAAATTATTTAGAAAATAGTCAAAGTCCTAATTTTGATTTTGCTTTAAAGAAGGCGGGCGGAGACACGGATGAGATAATAACGCTGCTATCTCAGGCGGGCGACAATATTGAAATCTCGTTTAGTACTCTTCATATGCATCAAGATGATAAGGATGTATATTCTGTCGCGAAGCGTTTAGCTATGCATTTGGTTCAAATAACAAAAATATTTCCCGATCTTAAAAAATTGGTTGAGGAAAAAATGTAAATGTTAGTTTTACCAGATAAGGGAATAGCTAGTAGTGTAAAGGTTCATAATTGTGATGTTCTCGCTGTTGCTGACTGGCTTTTAGGTTCTTCGCTTTTTTGTGAAGAGGATGTGTCGCGATCAGATGTTTCTGATATATTGATTGAAAATCAGGTCTACTCTAATCAGGATTTTTGTCAAGAGTTTCTAACTTCTGTTTGGGGCGTTTTAGAATCGTTTGTGGGTGCTATAAACAGTCCGGTAGTTACTGTAGATTCGAGAGCTATTCGATTCGAGGCTAATTGGAAGGAGGATAGAGCGTTTGCTTATTGCTTGGCCGCCTCCTTGCGCGTTTTCTATGAAGGGTGGTCTAAAAATCACTGTGGGGATTATCTTGCTCAAGGCTTCATATTAGAAGAGTTGACTAAGTTGTCGCTCGCAAAACATCATCCTAATATTCGATTCAAGTCCACGGGGTGGAGTGGCGTTACAACGAATCAGAAGTTTGCCGATTTAGTTGGTCAGATTTGCCAGGATGCTAATTTTGCGGAACAGAACCTCGATCTTTGGGATACAGGTAACGTAAAAGATTTGGGGTTAGACGTCTATGGATATTTTCCGGGGCAGGGCAGGCGACCTAGCGCTCCTTTTATGATGTTTCAGTGCGCATCAGGCGCCAATTGGAAGGGGAAAAGGACCACGCCCGACCTTCAGGTTTGGAAGCATGTAATGAATATTTACTCCGTACCTATTCGGGGTATGGCTGTACCTTTTTTAATTGATGAAATGGAGTTTTCCCGAAGTCTGGTATTAATAGGTGGACCGCTGGTCGATAGGCCGCTTCTGCTTTCCGGTCTTAGCGGAAATGCTGATTTGCCACAAGACCTTCAGGATATGATTGATGGCTGGGTTGATGTTAAAGTTTCTAAGCTCGAGACATTATGAATAAGCGGTTTAAATTTATTGATTTGTTTGCCGGATTGGGTGGTTTTCATCTTGCAGCGGCGTCTCTTGGTGGTGAGTGTGTTTTCGCATCAGAGTTAAAGCCTTTGTTGAGAGAATTGTATCATTTAAATTACGGCGTAAAATCTGAAGGTGATATAAACTTAGTCGATCCTCGTTATATTCCAGAGCACGATTTACTATGTGCTGGATTTCCATGTCAGCCATTTTCTAAGGCTGGTGGGCAAAAGGGTTGGAAGGATAAAACGCGGGGAACGCTGTTTTTTGTAATAGCTCAAATTTTAGAGTTGAAGCGACCCAAGTATGTCATTTTAGAAAACGTTGCTAACTTTTTTAAGCATGATGAAGGTAATACTTACAGGCAGGTTATAAGTACTCTTAATGAATTAGGTTATGAGGTGACTTCTGCAAAGCTATCCCCGCACAACTTTGGTGTACCCCAGCATCGTGAGCGAATGTATATTGTAGCTTCGCTTGACGGGGTAGGAGAATTTGAGTGGCCATCGACTATTGCTGAAAAAACTCATATTGAAAGTGTTTTAGAGGATGAACCGACTGATGGGAAATATTTGCCTCATCATGTTCTCGATTGTTTGGCTGTGTGGCAGGATTTTATCTCTCGTATACCAGCGGAGGTTAGCATTCCATATTACCCATTATGGAGTATGGAGTTTGGTGCTACCTACCCAATTGATAGGCCAATTGACAAAGTTAAAACAAAAGAACTTTGGAAGTATAGAGGTAGTTTCGGTGTCAGTTTAGAAGGGATGAGTCGCGAAAAAATTTACGCTTCTCTTCCAAGCCATGCTTTAAGACCGATTGGTTTTCCAAAGTGGAAAATAAGTTTTATCGAAAGAAACCGTAATTTTTATGAGCTGCACAAAGAGTTTCTTGAAGATTGGCTGCCAAGTGTTCAGGGCTTTCATTCTTCTCTACAAAAGTTAGAGTGGAACTACAAGGACGGAGAACGTGACGTTTGGAAGCATCTCGTCCAGGTGCGCGCCTCTGGACTGCGCATCAAAAGACCTGATTTTTCTCCAGCATTAGTTGCCGCTTCTGACAGTCAGATTCCAATTGTAGCTTGGAAAAAGCGTTACTTGACAGTTAGGGAGTGTGCTCGGCTCCAAAGCATGGATGACATTTCTTTACCCAGCTCCATCTATGATGCCTATGAGGCATTAGGTAATGCGGTAAATGTTAAGCTGGTCAGTCTTATTTTGGAGAAGCTTGTAGGGGTTGGAGAGGAAGAGATTGAGTTTTTAGATGGTGATTCTATTAGCTCAAAGCATTCGCTCAAATCTTCTGCAATGTTAGAGCATATATCAGTAGCAGGACTATAGAGAATTGTAAATTTGTTACTAGTTTGATTTTAGTTAGGGTTGTGTTTTTGTCGCTGGTCATAGCTTGTTTTAAGATTGATACGGCTGCGTATAAATATGGCTTTCGGAGCAATGTTTATTAGGCTATTGCCTATTTAAACGGCCCAATACATTCTCGGACGGAGGGGAAGGTGAAGGGGGATTTTTAAGGCGCGCATCGGGCAAAAATGGGGCAAATCATACGCCAAGCTACGCCGTCCAATGCCCACTATGCAATGACGCAAACTGCCGTGGACGAACGTCACAGTCAGCGACTACGAGACTATCCCCTAAAATCCCGCACACACCCCTGCACAATTGGGGTGTGTTCGTTATTCAATTGACTTCACTTTGCTGACTCTCGGCTCGCTGAAAATTTGCATTTTAAGAACTGTTTGTCGTAATGTTTTAAAGGCACCCGGTAGGTGCCGGCCGTCCACAAAGGCAAAGCTCACGCTCTACCGTGATCGTAACAACGGCCCTGTATTGGGTTCTCGTAGTGGACACTAGGCCTGGCCCTGGAGGCTGATATGAAACACGCCCTTACTTACGCTGACGTCCGATGCGTCAAGCGTCTCGCCAAGCAGCTCAAAGCTACAGCCCCTGAACTATCACATGCTCAGCGTTTGGACAAAGCAGCAGTTGAGCTTTGCGGTGCTCGAAATTTTCACGAGCTGAATCGCTGGTTCGACCGACTTATCAATCAGCATGTCGCCACGCCCGATGGTCCAAACAGTGTAAGTCACTGTTTATTTTGTGATTACCGTTTTGCTGCCGACTATAAGCCCGATCAAAAATCGCACCGTGATGTCCACGAGCGCTTATTAGAGGCCGAGGATAAGCTTGGGTACCGACCTGGGACCTATACTGAGCGCGAGCGGATGAAGCAGGATGGATACGAGCAGATGCGCCGTGGGGAGAATGAGGCAGATCGAGTTGATGGTTTGCTTATGATCACTCGGAGTTGGTTCGACCGTTCGCTTCACAGCGCAGTCACGGACGGCTATTGGACCAAACACCCGACTTTTGACGCCTATGTGGCCATGATGATTCCCCACCTAGAAACCATGGATTCGATGATGGCTGCCATATTGGCAGCACGTTTTGGGAGAACACCGGGGATGATATCCAGGGGCCAAACCTACTGGTCTCCGCGCTGACTCTCGAATGCCGCATTTCGATTGGAGATCTGATCGCATCGTAGCGGATGACGCGATTGCACTGAAGCTAACAAAGCGGCTCGATAAGCGCTGTGAGCTTAGGGCAAATTTAGGGCATAACCTAGGCCGCTGTAGGCCGTTTCTGTCCTTGCAGCTTATCCATAACCCAATATAATTGCGGCCTAGAGCGGGTTGGGGGCGGGGCAGGTCGGGTTCGAATCCCTATCTCTCCGCCATAAATACCTAAGAAATCCCGCGAGTTAGACGCTCTGCGGGATTTTTTTTGCCCGCTAGATTGTGCATCAACTATCAAACGATGTGCGCCATTCAATGGACGTTCATGCTTGACCGTGGCTACCAGGGGACGGGGCATTTTTTTAGACGAGCGGTGCGCCACGATGCATCGTTGACTCGACAGCAGCCGCATTTCTGGATTGGCGAGCAGCTTGAAGAACGCATGAGCATTGCTGTTTGTGGCGTGCTGATGGATGCGCTGCTGTTGATGCCTGACGATTGACGTCTACGATTCACTCGGGTTGGTCCTTGCTCTATGGGTGTGTGTTCGCAACTATCACCGTAGATCAATACCAGCCTTATTTCCTTTTTTCGTAATCACATCAGCTAGTTAGCAGCTAAGTGAGTGCCATTCAAATAAGTCCCCTTTTTTACAAATACGTGAGCGACACAAAGTAATTGCCGTCGAGAGCGGCACCCTTTCTGTCGGCATGATTGCTTAAGCCCGCGCACTGGGGGACTCGGGATAGATATCAACCCCCCTTTTTCACCGGCATGGACCTGCCCTACTGAGTTTCGAGCGTTAAAAAATCAAAAACAGCATGACACAGGCTATATATAGCCTTGGAATATAAGGTAAAAAAAGCATGCAAAAAAAATATAAAAAACTGTCACTTATAACAGGTTACCTGAATTCTAACTTCTCCCATCATTAAACGCAGCGTCGTTGCGATTCTAACGGCGTTTACAACAATGCTTAATAAAAATTGAGGAGTACATGACATGGCACAAACACCAGTCATCCATGGAAATGGCGGTCTTGGATGTGGCCCAACCCCCCGGCTGTGGGGGACGGCAGAACCAAATCAATCGGTCAGAATTATTCAAGCCAATACTGGCGTGCAGTATGGACAAGGAGTGGCAGGCCCCGACGGGCAATGGGCTATCGACGTAGATCTCTCGAGTACTGACCAATGGGTTACAGTTCAGGCCCAGTCCTATGTAGTTAAATCTGATCTCAATACATACTCACCTTATAGTGCACCTATAACCTTACAGAAGTAACATTCAGCACTGAGTTATAAAAAAACGGCCAAGCAGACTTTGTGAAAACCTAGCAATCTGCGCGGCACTCAAAGAAGATGCTCCGTATCGAAAGATACGGAGCATTTTCGTTATGGCCTACATCCAAGGAGAGCCGCGCAGTCAGACCTGCCTGTTCCCGGTCTCGCTGGAAGAGTTGATCCCCGAGGATCACCTAGTTCGTGTAATCGATCTTTAGTAAGCGCGCCATAAAGCCCACATTCCAACTCGAAATCTAATGACTGATGCTGTGCTCCCGATGTTTTTCAGGAGCAAGCCGTCATGATGTGCCCCGTGTTTAATGGGCTGGTTTTTTCGGCGAACTTGCACTCTTCAGGTGATGCCTTGCGAATGCAGTTGTGAACCTCAACCAAGAGCTGAGATTCGTGGATATCTGCGGGATTCGCCACGAGGCGGACTCCACCCTGATTGAACGCCTACGCAACCAAGCGAGAGCAAAACTGCCGATTCTTGAGGTCTGAGCGAAGCTTTGGTACGAGCGATCCAGCTGCTTCTTTCTTCGAGTACTTCGTTCCTACCATTTGGCGGGCATAGATGATTGCGTTTTCAACGACAGTGTCCTTGTCCAAGTGGTTTAAACGCAGAACCGTTACGCGATCCGGAGAATCAAACAGTAGGTCAGGATGCGGCCATTCTCAATATTCAGCGCGCCTGCGAGGCTGCTCTGGACATGGGGCAGCACCTGATTCGTCGTGAGCGCCTGGGCGTTCCCCAGGGCGCTCGTGATGTGTTCGAATTGCTGGCACAGGGCGGATGGGTGAATCCTTCTTTATTGACCAACCTGAAAAATATGGTCGGTTTCCGCAACATCGCAGTACATGAGTATCAGACGCTTCAGTTGCCGATCACGGTTGCCATCATTACTAAACACCTGGGCGATTTTCTGGCATTCAGTTCACATGTTTTAACCAAGGATTCGGGCCAGCCGCCCGCTTCGAAAGACGCCCCGTAATGCGTTACCGCGTCCGTAGCTGGCAGCTAAACCTCAGTCACCAGATCGGGCGTGTAAGGCAATCGGCTCCGCTCGCCTACAGAGTGCGACGCCTGAAGCTTCGGTTTTTTACCCTTTGATTCTGCTGACGGCTTTTTATCGGTTTCCCGCACCGTTTCCCGTGGCCTCTTCTTCGCCTCGTCCGCAGTTACATATTCCCCTGTGACGGCATCTCGATATTTTGTTGGCATATAAGCTCCCTGAAAGTATGTCGCCACACCAGCGACCTTCTCAGGCTAGTCCAAGGAATTACGCACGCCCGTCTTGCGCTGGGAATTCTCATTACCAGGCTTTTCAATAAGCATGTTCAATAATCATCCACGCTCAAAATGAAAAAGCCTGCTGAACTCACGCTAAGCAGGCTTTTTCGCGGATTCAACCCAATCAGGCAGGCTGCGCCACCAGGCTATTACTCACCTTGCGCCCCAGCACCAATACCGTCGCAAAACCACATCCCACCAACACCGTCGCCAGGCTCAACAACACCGAGCTACCCATCTGATCGACAATCCGCCCACCAAAGAACGAGCCCAGGGCAATGATCACCTGAAACAGCGCGACAAACAGTGGCATGCCGCGCTCCACGTCCTTGGGCGCTACGACGAACATCCAGATGCTGGCGCAGGCAGGGAAAGCACCGAAGGCGAAGCCCCAGAGGGCGATCAGCATCGCGGCGCCGGTCATGCCGGTGGCGAAGTAGGGGAACAGCGCGGTGCTGGTGCCGATCATCAGCGCGACCAGCAGCAGGGTGTTGCGTACGCTGCGGTTGGCGGCGAAGCCGGCGAACACGTTACCCATCACGCCCGCCACGCCATACAGCAGTAACAGTGAGCCAATTGTCGGGCCGTCAAAGCCTGAACTGTTTTTGAAAAACGGCGCGACATAGGTGTACGCGGCAAAGTGTGCCAAGCCGATCAGCAGTACGGCGATCAACCCGACCCGAGCTTGTGGGTTGATGAACAAGGCCGGCAGGTCGCGGATCTGAATGGCTTTTTCCGGGGTAAGTCGGGGCAGCAGGAAAACCTGCGCCAGCAACACCGGAATGCCCACCAGTGCGGTGACCAGGAAGGTCATGCGCCAGCCCATCAGGCCGCTGAGCCAGGTGCCGACCGGCACGCCCAATACGGTGGCCAGGGTCACGCCCATCATGATGATCGAGGTGGCTTTCGCAACGCCTACGCCCTTGGGCGCCAGCCGCCCGCTGAGCGCAATGGCCGTGGCCCAGAAGCCGCCAATGCTGATGCCGAGCAGTACACGACCGAACAGCAACAGGTTGAAATCACTGGCGAAGGCCACCACCGAGTTGGCGATGATCATCACCAACGTCAGGCCGATCAGCAGATAGCGGCGGTCCATGGTGCCGATGCTGACCGACAGAAACGGCGCGGCAAGCGCGGCCATGATACCGGGCAGGGTCACCATCAGGCCGGCGTGACCGGCGCTGATGCCCAGGTCGCTTGCAACGTCGTTAAGCACGCCCACCGGCAGAAATTCGCTGGTCACCAAGGCGAAAGCGCCCACGGCGACCGAGAGAATCGCCAGCCACTGCTGTTTGACACTTTGTTGGTTATGTTCGGGAAGCCCGCTAGGGGCCTGGCTCGCGCTTGGCATGGGATTGGGTTCCAACAGGAATGTCGCCTGAAGCCAGGCGGGGGAGGGAATTCGGAAGGGATTATAGGAAGCAGTGTGGGCAATCGGGCAGGCGCTCGTTTCGATAGTAATCATCAGTGCCATCGATGTGACGAGGCGTGCACTTATTCAATCAGCGAGAAGAAATACTAAGAGCCTGCTGACCCGTTTTCAGCAGGCTGTTTTATCCAGTGTTGGACGTTAACTCTCATCTCCCTGCAACAACGCCGTGTAGTCTTGCCCGCCGTAAAATATCCCCACTATCGATACCGTTTCGCAGCCAGCCCTCACCCTGAAAGCAATGAGGGTGGTGCGACGATAATGGGTGACGCGCAAGCCTGTCAGCAGGTCGTCACGACGCAAGCCACGCAAGGGGAACAGGGCGAGGCTTTCACAGTAGCTGACGAGATTGTCGATAAAACGCGCAGCCACAGGCGGGGAGCCGACATCGCTGATGTAGTCTTCGAGGGCATCGAGTTGCGCCAGGGCTTCAGGCGAAAAGACTACCGAGTAGCTCACGCTTTCCCTGTGCCTTTGCGCTGACGTTTGACTGCCATGTGTTCGCGGACCTGTTCAGCGGATAGCCCGAGCTCAGGCTCAGCCTCAAGGGCGGTCGCTGCCGGAATGACTTCATCCCTCAGCCAGTCGTCCATGGCGCGGTCACGTGCCAGCAGCACGCGCAGTCCGTCGCGAATCACTTCACTTTCGCTGGCATATTCGCCGGCAGCCACCTTGGCCTTGACCAGGGCAGCCATTTCAAGGGGCAACGTGATGCTCATTTGCTGGGTTGAGCGCATTTGGATGTCCGCCAGAGGTGAGTAGGATTCAATCCTACTCGACCATTGACGCGATGCAAGAAGCAGCTGATCGATGCCGATATCCGGCGTCTCGTCGTCCATCCAGAAGTGATAGGTTTCCATGCGGTGTTGCCTCTCCCGTTGTGTAGGTCAGGCCGCAAGTATTGACCCGTTTTGGCGATTGCGTGGTCTGGGGACGCTGATAAGCTGCTGATATGTATGACTTCATATGTGTAACAGAGCTATCTCGGCCAGCTCCCCCCAGCACGCATGGCATCCCACCGGCTCCCATACGATAATGCCCGCCACCCCGACCACTTTGGCCTGCCTCCCGTGATCATCAACTTCGACCTCAATGACCTCCAAGCCTTCCGCGCCGTGGTAGACAAGGGCAGTTTTCGCGGCGCTGCCGAGGCCATCCGAATCTCCCAGCCGGCCCTCAGCCGGCGTATCGAAAAGCTGGAATCCGCGCTCGACGTCAAACTGTTTGAGCGCACCACGCGGCGGGTCAGCCTGACCATGGTCGGGCGGGCGTTCCTGCCCCAGGTCGAACGCATGCTCGACGATCTCGACATCGCCTTGATGGGCATCAGTAACGTCGCGTCCACGCGCATGGGCAACGTCACCATCGCCTGCGTGCCGTCCACCGCGTATTACTTCATGCCGCACGTCATCTCCGAATTCCACAAGCTGTATCCGAAAATTCGCCTGCGGGTGCTGGATGCCAGTGCCGGTGAAGTGTGCAATGCGGTGGAAAGTGGCGAGGCGGATTTTGGCGTGAGTTTCAGCGGCAGCCTGGCCGATGAAGTGGAGTTCGAGTTGTTGCTGCAGGAGCGCTATGTGCTGGCCTGTCGTCGTGACCATCCGTTGGCCGCGCGTGAGAGCGTGACGTGGATCGAAGCCTATGAGCATGACTACATCACGGTGGACAAAACCTCGGGCAACCGCTTCCTGCTGGACCAGGCCCTGCGCGGCGTGCGTGTGAAAAAGCCGAGTATCTGCGAGACCCACCACGTGACTACCATGATCGGGTTGGTGGAGGCGGGATTGGGCGTGGCGATGGTGCCGTCGATTGCGATGCCGGCGTGCGAACACCCGATCCTGGTGAGTGTGCCGCTGGTGGAACCGCAGGTGATGCGCAATGTGGGCTTGATCAAGCGCCGCGGGCGGACATTGCCGCCGGCGGCGCTGGAGTTGGAGCGGCTGGTGCGGGAGATGCCGTTTCGGTCAGCGTGACACCGAGTCCAGTCCGGTGGACTGCACCACCGGTTGGGCTTCGGGCGACGCCATGAACTGCAGCAGCGCCTTGGCCTCTTGCGGATGTTCGGCGTTTACCGGAATGCCCGCTGCAAAACGCGTAACGGACTGCACGTCTTCCGGGATCTTACCTACAAACGTCACGCCCTTGACCGGCAACAATTCCGCCACCTGCTGCAAGCCTACTTCGTAGTCACCCTTGGCCACCTGTTCGCCCACCGGCACCCGTTCGATCATAGTGCCCTTGGCGGGCATGCCGAGCTTTTTGAACAGCTCTTTCTCGACATACACACCGCTGGCGCTGTCCGAATACGCCACTGACTTGGCCTTGCTCAACACGGCCTTGAGTTCGGCATCGGTGCCGATCGATGGTTTGACCGCGCCTTCCTTGACCACCAAGCCAATCCGCGAATCCGCCAGTTCCACGCGGGAGGCGGGGTCGACCTTGCCTTGTTTGATCAGCTCATCCAGGGCGTAGCCGACCATGATCACCACATCGGCGTGTTCGCCACGGGCCAGGCGGTTGGGAATCGCTTCCGGCGCCTTGCCCATGGACGGGCCGAGGATAGTGTCGAGGGTGTCGCCGCTGTGCTTGGCATATTGCGGGCCGAGCAATTTATACGCGGCAGTGAAGCCACCGGAGGTCATCACCTTGAGTTCCTCAGCCTGGGCTGACAGCGCCAGGGCGCCGAGGACCAAGGCCGTGAGGGTTTTGAACAGCGGCTTCATTGTGCGGCCCCCTGCATGACCTGGCCACGGGCATTGGCGCGGCGATACAGCGCCAGGGTAGAACACAGGGCACACAGCGCAGCGAATATCATCCAGTAAGCCGGCGACGCTTTATCTCCGGTGATGTGAATGAACCAGGTGGAGATCGCGGGCGTGAAGCCACCGAACACCGCAGTTGCCAGGCTGTAGGCCAGGGAGAAGCCTGCGACGCGCACTTCTACCGGCATGATTTCAGTCAGCGCCGGGATCATCGCGCCGTTGTACATGCCGTAGAGGAAGGAGAACCACAACAGGGTCTCCAACATATGCGCAAAGCTTGGCGCGTTGACTACGTAGGACAACGCAGGATAAGCCGTAAGAACGGTCAGCACCGTCATGGCCACCAGCACCGGCTTGCGGCCGAAGCGGTCGCTCAGGGTGCCGCCGATCGGCAGCCAGACAAAGTTCGACACCGCTACCAGCAACGTCACCAGCAGCGCGTCGGAGGTGCTCAGTTGCAGCACGGTCTTGCCGAAGGTCGGTGCGTACACGGTGATCAGGTAGAACGCGGTGGTGGTCATGGCCACCATCAGCATGCCGCCAATCACCACGGTCCAGTTTTTCACCAGGGTGGCCATCACTTCACGCATGGTCGGGCGGTGCTTGCGGTTGGCGAACTCTTCGGTTTCCTGCAGGTTGCGCCGCAGCACGAAGATAAACGGAATGATCACGCAACCGACGGCGAACGGAATGCGCCAGCCCCAGTCGGCGACGACGGCCGGCTCCATCCATACGTTCAAGCCATAGCCCAGTGCGGCCGCAACCACAATCGAGATCTGCTGGCTGCCCGACTGCCAGCTGGTATAGAAGCCCTTGCGGCCCGGGGTGGCCATCTCGGACAGGTACACCGATACACCGCCCAATTCCGCACCGGCCGAGAAGCCCTGCAGCAAACGCCCCAGCAGCACCAGCAACGGTGCCCACAGGCCAATGGTTTGATAACCGGGCACAAGCACGATCAACAGCGTGCCGCTGGCCATGATCGACAGGGTCACGATCAAGCCTTTGCGCCGACCCACGTCATCGATATAGGCACCCAGGATGATCGCGCCCAACGGCCGCATCAGGAAGCCCGCACCGAACACGGCGAAGGTCATCATTAATGATGCAAATTCATTGGCGGCGGGGAAGAAGGCAGCGGCGATGTAGGTGGCGTAGAAGCCGAACAGAAAGAAATCGAACTGTTCGAGAAAGTTGCCCGATGTAACGCGCAGTACGGCGCCTACTTTCGAGGAAGCAGCCGCAGGCCGGGAAGGGCTAGTCATGGTTTGTGTCTCCAGCGTTCTTTTTAAAGTGCTTGTTTCGCTTAAGACTTGGGATAGTGGCTGACACATTTAGAAATGATAAGTGACAAATTTGGATAGATTGATGCGTCTTGGCTATCAATCGAAAGAGCCGTCGGAATTGTCGGTCCTGTTCTACGCTTGAAGCTGGGTTCAATGCTTACGAATGGGAGGTGGCTATGGATGACGAACACAAACAGCACAATGAGCCGGAGCGAGAACAGCCTCGGCAACGACCTGAGGAAGAAAAACCGCAAACCTGGAAGCATCCCGACGATGGGACTGAGCTTTCAGAGCGGGATCAGGAATTCCCTTTGAAACCTTGATGTCAGGGACGACGCGAGCCAACTGTGGAAACCCGATGCGTCGACCGACATAGACGCCGCCCCATTGCCTTTCTAAACTGCGGCTTGTCTTGGGGAAGGGGCAGGCGCCGATGAATCGCAATGAATTACGCAAGGCCGATATCAACCTGATGGTGGTCTTCGAAGCGCTGATGCTCGAGCGCAACGTGACCCGGGTGGCGGAGAAGCTGTTTCTCGGCCAGCCGACCATCAGCTCGGCCCTCAATCGTCTGCGCACTTTGTTCAATGACCCGTTGTTCATTCGCGTCGGCCACCGCATGGAGCCCACCGCACGCGCCGAGGAAATCATCCAGCACTTGTCGCCGGCCTTGGATTCGCTGTCGTCGGCCCTGAGCCTGACCCATGATTTCGACCCGTCCATCAGCACCATGACCTTTCGTATCGGCCTGTCCGATGACGTTGAATTCGGCCTGCTGCCGCCGTTGCTGCGGGCTCTGCGTCAGGAGGCGCCGCAGGTGGTGTTCGTGGTACAGCATGTGGATTACTGGCGCATTCCCGACCTGCTGGCCTCCGGCGATATCACCGTCGGCATCACCCAGACCCGCGGCCTGCCGGCGAATGCCAAGCGTAAACTGTTGCGGCATATCCGGCCTTGCCTGTTGCGCGCCGATGCGTCCGACACACCGCTGACCCTCGACGAATATTGCGCACGGCCCCATGTGCTGGTGTCCCACACCGCCAATGTGGCCGGGTTTGCCGATGAATGGCTGGCGGAGATCGGCCGCAAGCGGCACGTGGTACTGTCGGTGCCGCAATACAGCTCGCTACCGGCGCTGCTCGCTGGCACCGATATGATCGCCAGCCTGCCGGACTACACGGCCCAGGCCATGGCCGCCGGCGGGAACCTGTTCTGCGAGGCGTTTCCATTTGAAACGCCGACCCTGGACTTGTCGATGGTCTGGCTCAGCCACGTCGACACCGACCCGGCAGAACGCTGGATGCGCTCGCGGCTGGAGGCGTTCATGAGTGATCGAGGGCTCGGCGTCCAAGTCTGATTCACCGTTTCGCAAAGAAGCCGCAGGGAGTGACAAGCTGCAAGCGCCAAGCTGACAGCCACCCCGGCATCGCTTGCCGCTTTAACTTGCCGCTTGCAGCTGCTCCTCACACACCTTCACCACTTGCTCGCGAAACCAGGTATTGGCGTTGTCCTGTTCGCTGGTTTCATTCCACTGCATATCCAGGGTGAAGCCCGGCAGACCATTCGGCGCTTCGCAAAACCCGTACGCCGCAGTCGACGCCAGCAGCTTTTGCACGCGGCGGGGCAGGGTCACGATGAAGTCGGTGCCGCTGATCATCTTCAACGCCGCGCTGTAGCTGTTGGCCCGCGCGATCACCTGGCGTTTGTGGGCCTGGCGCGCCAGCCAGCCGTCGATCATGTTGGTGTCGGACGTCCAGGGCGTGGGAAACACGTGGCGCCGCTCGACGAAGGCCTGCAGGCCGAATGCCGGTTCCCGGGGCGCCGCGCGTTTATCGAAGACGCATACCAGGTCATCTTCGAGCAGCATTTGGGTCTTGAAGTCTTTATGGGCACGGTGAAAATTCGGGCCGAAGCAGATCACCACGTCGAGGCGGCCTTCGCGCAAGTCATCGGCGGGAATCTCGGCTTCCAGCTTGCGCACGTTGACGATCACCGGCAGGTCGGCGCGGTCGAAGTTTTTCAGCAGGCGCGGCAGGATCAGCTGTTCGAAGTATTCCGGGGCGCACACATTGAAGGTCACGGCCTCGCGGGTCGGGTCGAAGGCCTGGCCACCGGCGTGACACAGGTTGATGCTTTCGAGGATTTTCTGCACATGGCCGTACATCGTGGTGGCCTTGTACGTCGGACGCATGCCCGCGCGGGTGTTGATAAACAGCTCGTCTTCGAAACTGGTGCGCAGTTTCTTCAGGCTGTAGCTCACGGTGGATTGGCTGACGAACAGCGTTTCGGACACGTCGGTAACGCTGCTCTGGTCGTAGACAGCGATAAACACCATCAAGTCCTGCATATCGAGCTTTCTGAGCAAGTTACTGTTTAGCATCGGTTCCGTCCGTAAAACCCTTTGTACCGAACTCAGTACAAGACTGCTTAAAATGTTAACGGAACGCTCGTGCCAATAGAAAGCTCTGTAGGACTCTTCTATGTTTTGAGTGGGACAAAAAGTGTTTACAACACGACCTCAGCGGATATGCCGCGCGTAATGTGCGGGATTGAAGCGAGTGACCATCAGCAGCATCACCACCACCACGGCCGCCAATGACCACCAGGCCCATTCGAAGCTGCCCAATTGGTCACGGATCATCCCGGCGATCAGCGGCGAGAGGCCGGCGATCAGGTAGCCGATGCCCTGCACGAACGCGGTCAGGCCACCGGCACGGCGCGGGTTGTCGAGGTGGTCGAGGGACAGGATCAGGCTCATCGGAAACAGGCCGCCGATCCCCAGGCCGAGCAGGCACGGCCACACCAGGCTCAGGTGCTGCGGGCTGAGGATCAGGCCGCAGAAGCCGATGATGATCAGCACCAGCAAGACCGCGACCACGCCGCGTTTATCCCGGCGGCGATTGGCGATGGCGGGAGTCGCCAGGCCGGAGACGACCTCCATGGCGGTCAGCAAACCCAGCAGCAAACCGGCCTGCTGTTCGCTCCAGCCTTGCTCGACGTAATACGGCGCCAGCCACGCCAGCACACAGGTGTAGCACGCCGTGCCAAGGCCGAAAAACAGCGCCAGCAGCCAGGCCCGGCGATTGCCGAAAAACCACGCCTGCGGGCCGCTGTCGACCTGCGGCAAGGGCGGCAACGCCGAGCGCTGGGCGTACCAGAACACCAGCCCCAGCAGCGCCAGCCCCGCCCATATCGCCAGGCCCATGCGCCAACTGCCGGTGTGCACTTGCACAAAGGGCGCAAACGAGGCGGCCAGTGCCGCGCCGCCCATGATCGCGGTGACATATAGGCCCATGAACAACGAAACGTCAGCGTTGAAGCGCGACTTGATCAGCGCCGGCATCAATGCCTGGATCAGCGCGATCCCGATGCCTGCGGCAATGGCGCTGACAATCAGCTCCAGCGCTGAATCCAGCCACAGCCGCGACACTGTCGCCACGCCGATCACCAGCAGCGACACCACGATGCTGCGGTGTTCGCCAAAGCGCCTGGCCAGGCCCATGCCAAAGAACATCGCCAGGCCCATGCCCATCACCGGCAACATGGTCAGCAAGGCCGCGCTGCTGAAATTCAGCGGCACCTCAGCGCGAATCGACGACAACAAAGGCCCCACGGCCGCCATCGACGGGCGCAGGTTGAGGGCGACCAGCACCACACTGATCATCAGCCACACGGCGGTGGTGGGTTTTGCCTGAACGTTTTCCATGGGCCTGCCTTGAATGAACCAGGGCGAATCAGGCCACGGGTGGGCGAGGGCAGGCAAATGAGAAAGTCGTTGGGGCTATTGAAAAAATGCTTTATGCCCCAGCGAATTGCGCAAATTGCCACGGGTATTGAATGTCGTCGCGTTTGTCCTGTGCGCTCGTATGGGTCGGCCGCCAGTCGGTTCGCTGCGCAACCACACGCCCGAGGTAGGGGGCGGCCGTGTCGAGGATAGGCGTATGGTCCATATCCTCGGCCTCGACGATACCCCGGTCAGGATTGCGCACCGCCCAGACCATTCCTGCGAACACCCCTGCGGCGACCTGCAGGCTGGTGGCCGTATTGAACGGCACTAGAACCCGCGCCTGGTCAACCGACAGCATCGAGCCAAACCAATAGGCATTCAAGGCATGTCCCATGAGCAATACCCCGAGCGCATCGATCCCGCCGTCGGCAACTTCACTCCCCATCACCCGTTTGCTGCGCGGAGGCGCCCAGTCGTTACCGATCAACTCGTTGATCGACAACAGTGCGTCGTCGCAGCAGCGGTAGGCATAGTGCAGCGTGGGGCGATAAATCACCTCGTCGTGTTCGCGTAGCGTCAGGTAATCGGCCAATGAGCAGGTTTCATGGTGGGTAATCAGCAGGCCCAGGCAGCTGCCCGCCACGGGTGTCCAGGTTCTGACGGGCACGGTGGCGCTGGGGTGATCCAGATAGATCGCGTTTTTCGCCCCGGTACGATGGCGTCGTGCGTCTTTGCGCCAGTGTCGTTCATGGGTGCCCCACGCCAACTCTGCTGGCTGCCCGGCCTCGCTGATAAAACCGTCGACCGACCAGGTATTGATGAACTCTCCGGCTTGTCTGGGCTGGGTGGAGCGTTGCGTATCGTGCTCGGCGATATGCACCACCTTGACCCCCATCTGCATCGCCAGGCGCGCCCATTGCACTTGGCCGTCAGCGAGGGGCGCCGGGTGCTTCAACTCGTCAGCCAACCGCATCAGGCCGGCCTTGAGCAAGTGTGAAATCAAGCCCGGGTTGGCGCCATGGGCGACCACCGCCGTAGGCCCCTTGCCGAGCTTGTTGCGCAGCGTGAGCATTTGCTGGCGCAAGGCGTAGTTGGTGCGTTGGGCGCTGGACAGTGCCGGGTCGATATAACCGCCAGCCCAGGGTTCGATACAGGTGTCGAGGTACAGCGCGCCTGCATGGGCGGCGTAAGTCATCAGGGCGATGGAGCTGACGTCCACGGATAAATTGAGCAGGAAGTCGCCGCGGTCGACATATCGGTCAAGCAGGGCTTCGTAGTTGTCTTCGTCCAGGTGCGCTTGGATAAAGATGATGTTGTTGGCTTCAAACCATGAAGTTTGCTCAAGCACGGGCGCAATCACAGTGATGGTTCGCAGGATCAGCGTTTCTTGTTGTAGCAACAGCGGCAACGTGGCTTTGGCGATCGAGCCAAAGCCAATCACCACGAGATTGCCGGAAAATATCGATAACTTAGCCATGCAGCCTCCTTGTGCATCAACACGGTGCATGGCTTGAATATTACGGCGTTGTACCCAGGCGTCTACTGGCAGAATTAACAGGGTAGTTGAAGTGATCCACAGCTCAAAATAGTCTCCTGCATCCACAGCCGCTGATGGATTGGCTGCACACATGCGGGAGGTGGCTTGCCCTAATGCCATTGTAAGAGCGAGGCGGGCGCCTCGCTCTTACAATGGACTACTTTCGCTTAATTGGCGGGTGTCAGTAGCCAACGGTGAAGCGTTTGCGCGAGTGTTTGGGGGTTTCCACTTCATCGAGCATGGCAATGGCGTAGTCGGCAAAACTGATCGAGCTTGTCCCATCAGTGTTGACCAGCAGATCATCCTGGCCCAGGCGGAATTTACCGGTGCGCTCGGTTCCATCGAACAGGGCCGACGGCGACAGGAAGGTCCAATCCAGCTCCTTTTCCTGGCGCAGCGTTTCCAGGAACTCGGCCCCCGCACTGGCTTCAGTTTTGTATTCAGCCGGGAAGCCCGGGCTGTCGATCACCCGGCTGCCGTCCGGCAGCAGCAGCGAACCGGCGCCACCTACCACCAACAGGCGTTTGACCCCGGCCTTCTTGACCGGGCCGATCACGGCGCTGGCAGGCAAGGTGGCGAAGTGCGCCGCACTGATCACCACATCGCTGCCGCTCACGGCCTGTTGCAGGGCATCGGCGTCCAGGGCATCGACGCGTTTGGCCGTGACGCCTGGGCGTGCGGCCAGTTTGTCGGTATTGCGCGCGATGGCGGTGACGGTATGCCCACGGCGCAGCGCTTCTTCCAGCAGTTGGCTACCGGCACGGCCGGTGGCACCAATGATTGCGATCTTGCTCATGACGTTCTCCAGTCAGGTCAGGGTTTAAAACCATTCACCACTTCATTTCGCCCTTGGCGACTTTGGCGCTCAATTCCAGCGAGCTTTCGTCGGCGAGGGTCGGGTAACGCTTTTTCATCGCCGCGATCAGGGCGGCGGAATCCTTGGCCTTGGCGGTTTCGCTGTCGAAGGCCTTGACGTAGTCGGCGGTGAACGTGACCGAGGCCGGTGATGGCGTGCCCAGGTAATGGCCCGGAATCACGGTGGTCGGCTTCAAGTCTGCAATACGTTGCAAGGTGGCCAGCCAATCCTTGTGGGACTGCGGGGTCTGGGTGTCAGCCATCCACAGGTGAATGTTTTGCGCGACCACCACGCCGCCGACCACGGCCTTGATCGACGGAATCCACACAAAACTGCGATCCGGCTGCGGGCCGTCCAGTCCGATGACTTCCAACTCCTGTCCCTCCAGCGTCAGGCTGTGGCCTTCGAGCACCTGTGGCACGACGGTCTTGGCCGGTTTGTCGGCGCCCATTTTCGGGCCCCAGAACGCCAGCTTGGCGGCGACGGTGGCGTTGATATGGTCGACCACCGGTTGGGGCGCCAGCACTTTCGCCTCAGGGAATGCGGCGGTGAGCGTGTCGAGGCCGAAGTAGTAGTCCGGGTCGCCGTGGCTGATGTAGATGGTGGTCAGGTGTTTGCCGCTGGCGCGGATGTTCTGCACCAGTTGCTCGGCCTGGCCCTTGCCGAATTGTGCGTCCACCAGGATCGCGTCCTTGGCACCGCTGACCAGCACCGAGCTGACCGGGAAAATCGCGGCTTCGCCGGGGTTGTACACCTCGAGTTTCAACTCTGCCGCCAGTGCGTGGGCGCTGAAGGCCAGGGCGGCTGTCGCCAGAGTTAAGCGTTTGAAGGTCGAGAACATCGGGCAGCTCCTGCCATCGGTAAGGGGTGCACAGAGCTTAGTTGCATAAAACATCACAAAAAATGCGATGCTGGGACATAGTTTGTTTCTGAAATCGGGCAAATCATGGATCGTCTTCAAGCAATGCGCGTGTTTGTCAGCGTGGTGGACCTGGGCAGTCAATCTGCCGCCGCCGATCATCTGGACCTGTCGCGCCCAGTTGTCTCGCGCTATCTGGCCGAACTGGAAGATTGGGTCGGCGCGCGCTTGCTGCACCGCACCACGCGCAAGCTCAGCCTCACGGCCGCCGGCAGTGAAACCCTGCCGCGTTGTCGGCAATTGCTGGAACTGTGCGCTGATATGCAGGCCGCCGTCAGCGAGCCCGATGAGACCCCGCGGGGCCTGCTGCGCCTGAGTGTCAGCACCTCGTTCGGCCAGGCGCAGTTGGGCGCGGCCATTGCCGAATACGTCAAACGCTACCCGTTGGTGACGGTCGATCTGCAAATGCTGGATCGCACGGTGAACCTGGTGGATGAGCGCATCGACCTAGCGATTCGCACCAGCAACGACCTGGACCCGAACCTGATCGCCCGGCGCCTGACCGTATGCCGCTCGGTGGTATGCGCCACGCCGGCTTATCTGCAGGTGCATCCGGCGCCGCAGAAAGTCGAAGACCTGGCCCGGCACAACTGCCTGACCCACTCCTACTTCGGCAAGAACCTGTGGCATTTCGAGGAAAACGGCGAGCATGTGTCGGTGCCCGTACACGGCAATATCACCGCCAACGAGGCCAGCACATTATTGCGTGTCACGCTGGCGGGGGCAGGGGTGGCGATGCTTCCCAGCTATCAGGCCGGCGACCTGATCCGCAGCGGTGAACTGGTGCGCTTGCTGCCGGGGGCCGAGCCACGGCAGATGAATATCTATGCGGTGTACGCCTCGCGCAAGCACATGCCCTCGGCGTTGCGCAGCCTGCTGGATTTTCTGGTGCTGCGGTTTCCCGAGGCGCCTGCTTGGGATGTCGGTCTCTGAGGCGACATAAACGGGCTGAATGGCCTGCAATCATGGCAACTTGCCCGGACTGACCTATGCTTTAAACAGCACCGTATAGATCTGTTCAGAGGTGTGTCATGAGTATTAAAACCAGAAAGTACCTGATGATTTTCAGCCTGTGCGCATTGGCTACCGCGCTTTACGGGACGGCCGCGTATCGCGTGGAACAGACGCGCATGCAGCCCACCTTTGCGATCAGTTGCCATCAGGATATGTGTGTGCCCCGCAGCGGCAGTTTCAGTGCCTTGCGTTGATGCCGGACGCGCTGCAAGCCGCCGATGTTTAATGCTGCGGGCTATCGGCCTTCAGCTGCTCGCGAAACGCTTTGGGTGAGAATCCGACCCTGCGCCGGAACAAGCGTGAGAAGTTGGTCGGGTCGGAAAACCCCAGCACTTCCGACATTTCATTGATGGTCATGCTGGTGTACGTCAGCAGGCGCTTGGCCTCCAGCAATTGGCGGTCATGCATGATCTGCAAGGCTGGCTGCCCGCCCAACTCCCGACACGTCCCATTCAAGTGTGAGACCGAGATGCCCAACTTGTGGGCCAGGTCTTCAATCTTGGGGTGTTCGCGGTAATGCTGTTCGACCAACTGGGTGAAGCGCCGGAAATATTCACGGCTGCGTGGCACCCTGGGGTGGCGGCGCTGGATCGCCTGGCGGCTGACCCACACCAGCAGCACGCTGACCAGGGCGTGCATCATCATGTCGCGTGCCGGTTGATCGTCGGCGTACTCGTCCTGCAAACGGGTGAACAGGTTGTTGAGGTAATCACTGTCCTTGCCCGCCGGGTAGTTGCCCAGGGCGTGCAGGCCATCGACCGTGCTGCCCAGTTGCGCCTGCAAGTGGCTGACCAGGGGCGCCGACAGGGTCACCACGTAACCTTCGACATCTTCGGAAAAACGAAAACCGTGCACACACAGCGGCGGCAGTACCTGCAGGCTCGCTTCGTTGAGCGTGGTGCGCTGGCCTTCGATTTCCAGGTGTGCCTGGCCTTTGTGCACGTACAGCAGCTGGCAGAGGTCCGCGTGCCGGTGGGGTTGGATTTCCCACTGGTATTCCCGACTGCGCCGGGAAATGGTTTCGCAGTGCAACAAATCGGGGGTCGGCCACTGTTGGCTTTCCCCGTAAAGCTTGAAGACCGGAATCGCGGTGTTGGTCATGGTTTCAATCCGATACTCAGGAAGTGGTCGGTAATCGCCCCGATTGGCAAAAAGCGCAGGCTTTGAAACAGTTTTCACCTTCTTATGCTGCTCGCTCAAGTGAAAAATGTCAGCCACACGTCCACTGACAACTCTTTCACTCGTTCGGTTCGAGTGAAGCCTGCAGGCCATAAGAATAATGAAAACGCTGAAAACCCAAGTCGCCATTATTGGCGCCGGTCCGTCCGGACTGCTGCTCGGCCAGTTGCTGCACAATGCTGGCATCCAGACCCTGATCCTAGAGCGCCAAACCGCCGATTACGTGCAAGGCCGCATCCGCGCCGGGGTGCTGGAGCAAGGCATGGTCGACCTGCTGCGCGAGGCCGGTGTCAGCCGACGTATGGACGCCGAGGGCCTGGTGCATGACGGTTTCGCCGTGGCGCGCGATGGCCGACTCACCCACATCGACCTCAAGACCCTGACCGGCGGCCAGTCGGTGATGATCTACGGCCAGACCGAAGTCACCCGTGACCTCATGGCCGCCCGTGCAGCAGCCGGCGCCACGACATTGTATGAAGCCTCGAACGTACAACCCCATGACCTGAAAACTGAACGTCCCTGGCTGACCTTCGAGCATCAGGGCCAGGCCTTTCGCCTGGAGTGCGATTACATCGCCGGTTGTGATGGCTTTCACGGCGTGGCCCGTCAGTCGATTCCGCCCGAGGCGCTGCAGGTGTTCGAGCGCGTCTATCCGTTCGGCTGGCTGGGCATGCTTGCCGATACGCCGCCGGTGCACCCGGAGCTGGTGTACGCCAAGCATTCCCGTGGCTTTGCGCTGTGCAGCATGCGTTCGCCGACCCGCAGCCGTTACTACTTGCAAGTGCCCGCGCAGGAGCCCTTGGCCGACTGGTCGGACCAGCGCTTCTGGGATGAGCTGAAAACCCGCCTGCCCGCCGACCTGGCTGAACGGCTGGTCACCGGGCCGTCACTTGAAAAAAGCATCGCGCCGCTGCGCAGCTTCGTGGTGGAGCCGATGCAGTACGGGCGCCTGTTCCTGCTCGGCGACGCCGCGCACATCGTGCCGCCCACCGGCGCCAAGGGCTTGAACCTGGCGGCCAGTGATGTGAACACCTTGTTTCGGATCTTGCTCAAGGTCTATCGCGAAGGGCGCGTGGAGTTGCTCGAGCGGTACTCCGCCATCTGCCTGCGGCGGGTGTGGAAGGCCGAACGGTTTTCCTGGTGGATGACCTCGATGCTGCATCAATTTCCCGAGGCGGACGGCTTCAGCCAGCGCATTGCCGAGAGCGAGCTGGATTACTTCATTAACTCCGAGGCGGGGCGCAAGACCATCGCGGAAAATTACGTCGGGCTTCCTTACGAAGCTATCGAATAGCCTGCTATCGTATTCGGCATTCCCGCTGGCTGCCGTTGCCTGCGGGCCCTGCTCGAAGGTTCTGCCGTGACCCCTCTCAATCAGCCCGCTCCAACCGTTCCCGCCGTGCGTAGCATCCTCGCCGCGCTGATGCTGGCGATCTTTCTCGGTGCGCTGGACCAGACCATCGTCGCCGTGTCGATGCCGGCCATTTCCGCGCAATTTCATGACGTCAACCTGCTGGCCTGGGTGATCTCCGGCTACATGGTGGCGATGACGGTGGCGGTGCCGATCTACGGCAAACTCGGCGACCTGTATGGGCGGCGGCCGATGATGTTGATCGGCATGGGGCTGTTCACCGTCGCCTCGCTGTTCTGTGGCTTGGCGCAAAGCATGGAGCAACTGGTGCTGGCGCGGGTTCTCCAGGGCATCGGTGCCGGCGGGATGGTCTCGGTAAGCCAGGCGATCATCGGCGACATCATCCCACCCCGCGAGCGCGGGCGTTACCAGGGCTACTTCAGCAGCATGTATGCAGTGGCCAGCGTCGCCGGGCCGGTGTTGGGCGGTTATATGACCCAATACCTGTCCTGGCGCTGGGTGTTCCTGATCAACCTGCCGTTGGGCGCAGTCGCCTGGTACGTGGCCCATCGCACCCTCGTGGGGTTGCCGGTGCCACAACGCAAACCGATCATCGATTACCTCGGCACCGTGCTGATGATCATCGGTTTGACCGCTTTGTTGCTTGGTATCACGCAAATCGGCCAGGGCCATGCCTGGCGTGACGATCAAGTGCTCGGGCTGCTGGCCTGTGCGCTGTTGGCGTTGAGCGTGTTCGTATGGCATGAACGCCGCGCGCCGGAGCCGTTGTTGCCCATGCACCTGTTCGTCAACCGCAGCGCGGTGTTGTGCTGGTGCACGATTTTCATCACCAGCTTCCAGGCGATTTCCCTGACGGTGCTGATGCCGCTGCGTTACCAGACCGTGACCGGCGCCGGTGCCGACAGCGCGGCCCTGCACCTGCTGCCCCTGGCGATGGGGTTGCCGATGGGCGCCTATTTCGCCGGGCGCATGACGTCGGTGACGGGCCGCTATAAACCGATGATCCTCAGTGGCGCGGTGTTAAGTCCCCTGGCGATTTTCGGCATGGCCTACAGTGCGCCTGAGGCAGTCGGGCTGACGTCATTGTTCATGCTGTTGTGCGGGATTGCTGCGGGGATGCAGTTTCCGACTTCGTTGGTGGGGACGCAGAATTCGGTGGAGCAGCGTGATATTGGCGTGGCGACCAGTACGACCAACCTGTTCCGCTCCCTGGGTGGGGCGGTGGGGGTGGCGTGTATGTCGGCGTTGCTGCTGGCGTTGTTGCAGGATGGGAGTTTTGTTCATTTGGCCAGTGGTGCGTTGGTGGGCGAGGGGGGCTCTGGGAATGTGCTGCTTGATGGGCTTAACGCTGCGCCTGGGGCGGCGCGGGATGCGTTGCGGGGGGAGTTGGCGGTGACGTTTCGGCGTTTGTTGATGGTGAGTGCGGGGGTGTCGTTGTTGGGGTTGGCGGCGGCGGTGGTGATGCCGGATCGGGTGTTGCGGGGGCTTGGGGATAAGCGCTGAGGGCTTGGGGCGTGGCGGCCTCTGGGCCGACCAGGTCGTTGGGGGTGACTGAGTACATATCCGTTATTTAGGTAACGGCGGCTTATGGTTCCGCTCTTACAGCGGGTCACTTTTGGAAGGACCCAAAAGTAACCAAAAGGTCCTCGCCCCACCACTCGGCACCTCGCTTAGGCTCGGTGTGCCCTCACTCCGGCTTGAATCCGTGGGCCGCCGCCATGCGCCATCCATGGCGCAGGGCGGCTAACCCGGCGTCCTGCCGGGTTACCCACGGATTCAAGCCTGCGTTCGGCCAGCGTGGTTTAACGGGGCGACTGAGATCAAGATCCAAAGCAAGAGCAAGAGCAAGAGCAAGAGCAAGATCAAAAGATTGCTGACTTCGTCAGCGTCTGAGGAAGTAGAAGCCACACCGCGCACGCTTCAATGATTAGGTCGGCTCGAAGGCCGCCTCGCTTTGCTTTTGCTTTTGCTTTTGATCTAAGCGCCCCGTTAAACCACGCTGGCCGGAATTCGATAGGGATTTGGGGGGTAAACCGGCAGGACGCCGGTTTAGCCGCCCCGCGCCATGGATGGCGCGTGGCGGCGGCCCCCCAAATCCCTGTCGGATTACGGGCACACCGAGCGTGAGCGAGGTGCCGAGTGGTGGGGCAAGAGCCCTTTGGTTACTTTGGGGCTTTTCCAATCGGCATAGGGGGCGGCCATCTGGCCGCTCCCCTGCCACACCACCCGGCATGCGGGTCCGCACCGGGCGGTTCGAGAAGTTCAGGTTAACTGAGGCGGGGAAGCCCCAGCCGATCAAACCACGCGACCGTCAGAACGCTATGAATCAGCCCGGCGCTGTTGTGCCAGATCCTGTGGCTATCCACCGCTATTTGCGCAGCTAGATCCGGGGTCGCCCCCATCCTGCACAGCTCACGATAGGTCGTCCTGCCGGTCTTCCACTGCTTGAGCTGGATTGCCCTGAGTCTTCGACGTATCCATCCATCCAGCCGTTTCCACATCGCTATGGTTTGCGACAGGCAGAAATACGCCTTCCAGCCCAGTAGGTACGGCCTCAATCTTCCAATGACCTGCTCCAGGCTTCGACCGCCGTTACGCGAAGTCAATTCCCGGATGCGTTGTTTGAAAGCCTGGAGTGCCTTGTTTGTTGCCCAGCGCCTGATCTTTCCGTCGGGTGTCAGCCAGAAGCCGTACCCAAGGAATTTTCGACCGAACACACTGGCAACTGCGCTCTTGCCTTCGTTCATGCGCAACCCAAGGCGACCGTAGAGGCGTTGGAGCACTGCCATCACCCGCAGGCCGGCTTTGGGGCTGCGTACATAAACATTGGCATCGTCCGCATACCTGACGAAGCAATGACCTCTTCGTTCCAGTTCCTTGTCCACTTCATCCAGCACCACATTCGCCAACAGCGGTGAAAGCGGGCCGCCTTGCGGCGTCCCCTGCCTGTTGATCACTACGTCTTTTCCGATCAACGTCCCGCAGTTCAGGTAGGCCCGGATCAGGCACAGTACGCCCCGATCAGTCACCCTCCTGCTCAGTCGGGCGATCAGCAGGTCATGGTTGACGCAATCGAAAAACTGCTCGATATCGACATCCACCACAACCTGACGCCCCGAATGGATATATTGCTGCGCCGCCAGAACGGCCTGGTGAGCGCTGCGCCCCGGACGAAAGCCGTAGCTGTGTTCACTGAAACCAGGATCCAGCAACGGCTGGAGAACCTGCAATAGTGCCTGCTGAATGAGTCTGTCCGTGACCGTCGGGATGCCAAGCTTGCGCTCGCCACCATCCGGTTTCGGGATCAGGACCCTGCGCACGGGAGCAGGCCGGTATTCACCTGCCAGTAACTGGCTGCGTATTCCCGGCCATGCCGTTTTCAGGTGTTGCACGGTTTCGTCGATCGTCAGACCGTCCACACCCGCAACACCTTTGTTAGAACGCACCCGTTTGAGGGCAAGCAGTAAGTTTTCTTTGCTAAGGGCTGCTTGTAGCAGCCCCTCTCCTGTGGGGTTTGGATCATGTCGCGGACAGCCAGCTTCAACGCTGGACGCGCAGCTTGGAGATTCACCCTTCGCCGTCGCTTCCCGCCCCGGTTGCCCGGGCATCTGTTGCATGGCCTGCTGTATCGTCATGTCAAACCGCTTTTCTTCTCGTTTGGTCCTTCACTGCCAAGCAGCTACTACGACCTCTGCTGACTTCTCGCTCCGGCTCACACCGTCGCCCTTTCAGGCATGAGGCGAGATCTCCCCGGGTAAGAACGCCATCCTTCACCTCACAACCGCCGCATTTACGTATCCGGCCTTTAGGCCACAAGAGCTTCGCAGGCACTTGGCTGCTCGCCCTGACCGAATCCGCCTCAGATGCGATTCGTGTACCTCGGCTCGAGGTTTATGCTCCACGCTTCCTCCCCACAGTCGGTCACCCTTCTGCAGTTGCGCTTCGCTTCGTTCGCTGTGGCCAGCTTACGAGAGGACTTTCACCTCCAAGATGGCGCCCATGCCGGGCGCACAAGTGACCCGCCGTAAGGGCGGAACCCTAAGCCGCCGTTACCTAAATAACGGATATGTACTCAGTCAACCCCACCCTCCCGATCAGGGACTGTAATACCCCACCGCCACCATAAACCGCCCCGCCTTACGCAAATAAGCATGCTTATTCTCAACCTTCCCCGTCACCGGATTCTTCCACCGATATTTGTACTCCCCCTGATCCTGCTCAGTCATAAGTTGAAGAATCGGCTCACCCACAGGCTTCCCATCCGGGTCCTTGACCTTGGCAAAATCCGTATTGATCAAGCGCAGGTTGGTGCCATGCGCCACATAGCGCCGCGTATCCAGGTCCACCACGAACACGTAGAGATCGTCCTGCAGAAAACCACCCTGCAATGAGTTGATCGCCTTGAGCGTCCCCGCTTCATCCTTCACCAGCGCGTTCACCGCCTTGTTGCGCAGCGCCCGTGCCTGTTCCGGCGTAGCCCGTGGCAGGTAATAGCCGACCGCCAGGATGCGCTCGCCCACGCGCTGGTAAAACACATGCTTGTGCTCGACCTTGCCGTCATTCCAGTTCTGCCAGCGGTAATCGGCCTGCTGGATACCCTGGCCTTCGGGTGCGCTGATAGCTTGCTTGAACGAAGCCTGCAGATCAGGCCCAAGTACCTCGGACACGTCTCGACCGATCAGGGCCGAAGAGGGGCCGCCACTAGCCAGCAGCACGCCTTTGGTATCGACCACGAATACGTAGCGGTCCTGGTCGATGAACTCACCTTGGCGGCTGAAAGCGGCCAATGCCTGGTCACCGTTGCTCTGGTAGTACGCCAGGGCTTTTTCCAGCAGCGCCTTGGCCGCCTGGGCCTCCGCATCCTGGGCCGTGGCGGCGTGCACCTGGCTACAGCACAACAGCAACAGCCAGGTGAATCGCAACAGTGTGTTCATTTATCCATCCCTCGATTTTGTTGGAATGACAAGAGCGTAGACGGTCGGCGAGGGAATCGTGGCGCAAGCTGATCAAGGCGCCGCCAGCCACTGACTGACAATGCCGTCATACACCCCGGTCGCCACGCTCAGGTGCAACCATTGGTCGACGTAGCTTTTCCAGGCCACATCATCGCGCGGCAGCAGGAAGGCTTTCTGGCTGTACTGCATCTGCCGCTCGGGGTTGACCGCGCACAGCCCCGGTTTTTGTTTCTGCTGGTATCGCGCTTCGCTGGCGTCGGTGATCATCACGTCGGCCTTGCCCGCCAGCAGTTCGTCAAAAATCGTCACGTTGTCGTGCAGGCGTATCTGCGCCTGGGCCAGGTGGGTGCGGGCAAACACTTCGTTGGTGCCGCCCGCCGGCTCGATCACCCGCACTTGGGGCTGGTTGATCTGTTCGACGCTTTGGTAACGCTGTACGTCGGCGCAGCGCACCAGCGGGATCTTGCCGTCGACGCCCAGCGGCTGGCTGAAGAAGGCTTTTTTCTGGCGCTCCAACGACACCGAAATACCGCCCACGGCAATGTCGCAGCGTTGCGCCAGAAAATCCGGCATCAGGGTTTTCCAGGTGGTGGGCACCCAGGTGATCGTCGCGTTGAGGCTCTTGGCCAGGGATTCAGCCATGGCGATATCAATGCCTTGGTAGCGGCCATCGGCACGCAGCGAGGTGTAGGGCATGTAGTCGCCGGTGGTGCACACCGTCAGCGTGCCACGCTCGATGACCTCGTCCAGGCGCGACGGGCTGGCATCGGCCAGGGCGGTGGTTGCCATGCTCGCCAGTACACACAGGGCTAGAGGTGCTTTCATGCGGTCGAATCCTTGGGGCAGGTCGGGTGGTCATTATTGACAGCGCGGGGCAGGGGGACAAGGTGTGTCGGCGGTTTAGCCCAATGGCAATGGCGTCCCGAATCATCAACGGAAGACCCGGAGGGCTTTCGACCTTTTTTTCACGTTGCAGTGGTTAAGCTGCGGACCAAGGTCGTTCTACTTCCGTTATAGCCACATGAGCCCGCGATGTCGTCACAGCCTCCATCCTCCATCGAGACCGAATTCACCGAGCGCCATGACCGTGAGCATGCCAGGGTCTGCGGTGATACTCGTCCGCCTGGGCTGTTGCAGCGCCTGGCCGCATGGCGCGATGCGCGGTTGGTGCGCCATGCGTTGAAGGTCGCCGGGGAGCCGGGGTTGATCCTGGACCTGGCCTGCGGCTCCGGGCGGTTCTGGCCGGTGCTGGGCGAGCACGTCAATCGGGTGATCCTGGCGTCGGACAATTCCGAGCAAATGCTCGACCATGCCCGCACCCACCATCCGGCGGCGCTGCTCAAACGCGTCAAGACATTCCCCGGCTCGGCGTTTTCCATCGGCCTCTCAGCGAATGCGGTGGATTGCATCTTCTGCCTGGAGTTGTTTCGCCATGTGCCCAGCACCGAGGTGCGCCTGGTGTTGCTGCGCGAATTTCACCGGGTCAGTCGCGATACCGTGATTGTGTCCGTGGACGCGCGTACGCCGGTTGAGGAGGAGTTCCGCCAGGCGGGCTTCAAGGTTTTGAATCACCGGGAGTTCCTGCCGGGCTCCAAGCTCTGGTGTGTCTACGTCCTGCGTAAGAGGGGATAACTCCCGCCTGTCGGATTATTCGTCATCTCCTGTCTGAGTTTTCATGGTTGCCTGTGCACTGCGGATGCTCGCAAGCCCCTTTCGCGATATATACTGCGCGCCATTCTTCAAGGGAGAGCCGTGTGGCCATCGATATTCACTGGATCTGCGACAACGATAGCCTCGGCCAGCATTGCGCCGAATGGCAGCAGTTGCCATTCGTCGCCCTCGACACCGAATTCATGCGGGTCGACACCTTCTATCCCATTGCCGGGCTGATCCAGATCGGCGATGGCGTGCGCGCTTACCTGATCGATCCGCTGACCATCGACAACTGGCAACCCTTGGCCGCCTTGCTGGAAAACCCAGGCGTGATCAAGGTGGTACACGCCTGCAGCGAAGACCTGGAAGTGCTGTTGCGCCTGACCGGCAGCCTGCCGGCGCCGTTGTTCGACACCCAATTGGCTGCGGCTTACCTGAACCTGGGTTTCTCCATGGGTTACTCGCGCCTGGTGCAAGCGGTGCTCGATATCGACCTGCCCAAGGGCGAGACGCGCTCGGACTGGCTGCAGCGGCCATTGTCCGACACCCAGGTGAGCTACGCCGCCGAAGACGCCGTGCACCTGGCCGAGGTGTATATCCGCCTGCGCCCGCGTCTGTCGGATGACAAGTACGCCTGGGTGCTGGAAGACGGTGCCGAACTGGTGGCCAACCTGCGTCGCGAAGTCGACCCGTACGAGGTGTACCGCGACGCCAAGCTGGCGTGGAAGCTGTCGCGCGCCCAACTCGCCGTACTGCGTGAACTGTGCGCCTGGCGCGAACAGCAGGCCCGTGCCCGTGACCTGCCGCGCAACCGCATCATCCGTGAACACTCGTTATGGCCCCTGGCCAAATCCCAGCCGGATAACCTCGCCGCCCTGGGCAAGATCGAAGACATGCACCCGCGCACCGTGCGTCAGGACGGCCAGTTCCTGCTCGACCTGATCAAGCGTGCGGGCAGCGTGCCCATGGACCAATGGCCGCCTGCCGTGCCTGAACCGCTGCCGGTCGACGCCGCTGCGCTGATCAAGCAACTGCGCGCCCTGGGCCAGGCTGAAGCTGAACGCCTGGACATGGCCCCGGAGCTGATGCTGCGCAAGAAAACCCTCGAAGCCCTGGTTAAAAGTGGCTACCCCGATGGGCCTTACCAATTGCCAGACTCGCTGCGTGGCTGGCGCCGCGAGTTGATGGGCCAGGCGCTGCTCGACAGCCTGGCCACTGCCGGAGAACAGCCTTGAAACGTATCTGCTCCATTTATCGCAGCTTGAAAAAAGACGGCATGTACCTTTACGTCCTCAAAAGTGACGCCCTGGAGCGGGTGCCGGAGCCGTTGATGGTGGCCTTCGGCAAGCCGCATCACGCGTTCGACATGGTGTTGACACCGCAGCGCAAGCTGTCGCGCGAAGACATCGTCGTGGTCCTGGAGAACCTCGACAAGCAGGGCTACCACCTGCAAATGCCGCCGGCCGAGGACGAGTACATCGAACACTTGCCCGAAGAGTTGCTGCGACGCAACGACCCGATGTGATCGGTGGGTGCCCGGTGCCGGGCACATTCTTCAACGCAATCGTATTGAGTTGGCGCTGGCCGTAAGGATGCGGGCGGCCGTCTGTACTGTTTTTGAAAGGTTTGAACAATGCGTGTTCTGATTGCTGAACAGGATCACCCGCTCTACGCCCAATTGCTTCGCGAAGCCGCGCCCGACCTCGAGGTGCTGACCAGCGGCGACTCGGCCGAACTCTCGCGCCTGGCTGCCGATTGCCCGGTGTGGCTGGGCCAGCCGGACCTGCTGGCAACGCTGTTGCGCCAGGGGCATCACCCGCAATGGCTGCAATCGACCTGGGCCGGCATCACGCCGCTGCTGGCTGAAGGCCTGCCGCGTGATTATCGCCTGACCCGTGCGGTCGGTATCTTTGGCCAGGTCATGGCCGAATTCGTCCTGACCTATATGCTCGGTCACGAACGTGAAGTGCTGGCGCGGCTGGTCAGCCAGGTCGAGCGCAAGTGGGACAACCGCTTGGGCCAGAGCCTGGCGGGGCGCAAGGTGCTGGTCGTCGGAACCGGCGATATTGGCCAGAGCGTGGCGCAGTTCCTGCTGCCGTTCGGCGTCAAGCTGTATGGCATCGCCAGCCAGGCCCGCGAGCAGGCGCCATTTATTGAAGTCGCCGGGCTCGAACAATTGGGCCGGCTGGTGGGCGAGGTGGATTATGTGATCAACCTGCTGCCCAACACCCCCGAAACCCATGACCTGTACGACGCGGCCCTGTTCAAGCAATTCAAGCCGACCGGGCTGTTTATCAACGTCGGGCGCGGCGTGGCGGTGGTCGATGCCGATCTGGTCGAAGCCCTGAAAGAAGGGCACCTGGCCGGTGCCGTGATCGACGTGTGCCGCCAGGAACCGCTGCCGCAGCGCCACCCGTTCTGGACGGCGTGGGGCTTATTGTTGACCGGGCACAGCTCGGCGCCGACTTCGCCGTCGATGATGGTGGAGCTGTTCGTGCAGAACGTGCGTGCCTATCAAGCCAAGCAAGAGCTGCGCGGCGAGGTGAGTTTCGAGCGCGGTTACTGAACCACAGCAGTACAAATGTGGGAGGGGGCTTGCCCCCGATAGCGGTGGGCCAGTCAGTACATTAGCCGGCTGACACTCCGCCATCGAGGGCAAGTCCCCTCCCACATTTCAGAGACTGAAGTCGCCTTCCGAGACCAGCTCGCTCAGCGGCTTGCGCGGGCTCGGCGCCTCACGCCCTTGCAGGTACTCCGGCAGGGTCGACTTATCCCCCAGCTTGCCGATGGCCACGGCGGCATGCAGTGCATACCCTTCTGGAATCTTCAGCTCTTTGCGGGTCAGCTCCTGATCGAAGCCCGCCATGCCGTGGGTGTGCCAGCCGCTCAGGCTGGCTTGCAGGGCCAGGTGACCCCAGGCGGCGCCCGTGTCGAAGGTGTGCCACAAGGCCGGGGTTTCTTCCTTGGCACCGGGGGCGATGAAGTCGGTTTTCGAGGCGATGATCACCAGCGCCGACGCATGCTGCGCCCAGCCCTGGTTGAATTCATTCAGCAGGCCCAGGAAACGCGGCCAATCCGGCGTGTCACGACGGGCATAAAGAAAACGCCATGGCTGCGAGTTGTACGCCGAAGGGGCCCAGCGCGCCGCTTCGAAGAAGCTAAGCAGGGTTTCCTGGGGAATGCTTTCGGCGGTAAAGGCGCGCGGCGACCAGCGGTCGATGAATTGGGGATGGATCGGGTAGTCGGCGACACGGGTCATGAGCAGTTCCTGATCGTCAATTCGGCGCTCAAAACTACTGCGCCGCTACTAGACTGACAAGTGTTGTTACACCGCCAGTCGACAGCGCTTGGCCCCAGGGGGCTTGGGCACTAGACTGGCGGCCTTTTCACCTACCGATACTGACGCAGAGCCATGGCCGCCAAAGTCGAACCTTTCTGGATACGCAAAACCCTCGAACACCTCGACCAGGAGGAATGGGAGTCGTTGTGCGACGGCTGTGGCCTGTGCTGCCTGCAAAAGCTTGAGGATGAAGACGACAACAGCGTCTATTACACGCGCATCGCCTGCAAACTGCTCGACCTGAAAACCTGCCAGTGCACCGACTATCCCAACCGTCGCGCGTCGGTGCCCGACTGCATCCAGCTCACACCCGGCCAGGCCGACCAGTTCAAATGGCTGCCGCCCACCTGCGGCTACCGCCTGGTCAGCGAGCGCAAGGATTTGCCACTGTGGCACCACCTGGTCTGTGGCGACCGCGACGCCGTGCACCACGAACGCATTTCCCAGTCCGGGCGCATGCTCAGCGAAGGCAGCGTGCCAGAGGACGACTGGGAGGATTACCTGATCTTCCGCGCAGGTTGAACGAGGAATGTGTATGAGGGTGGGATTCAAGCTGGCGACCTCTGCGCTGTTGCTGGCACTGAGCATGCCGGCGTGGTGCGCGAAGAAAGTCGACCTGGATTACCACGTCAAACTCCTGCCCCAGAGCGATCAGGCCGAGGTGCGCGTGAGCCTGTCCCAGGGTTCCGCCGTGCGCAGCCTGGATTTTGACCTGGGCCAGGACGGTGACTACAGCGACTTCAAGGCCGATGGGCAATGGAAAGTCACTGGTCATCGCGGTCATTGGCAACCCGGCGCCGACAAGGCCAGCCTGACCTACCGCGTACGCCTCACCCACGCGCGCAAGCCGGGCAGCTATGAAACGCGGATGACGCCAGGCTGGGCGCTGTTTCGTGGCGATGACCTGGTGCCCGCCGCACGGCTGGACCAGCAGGACGGGGTGGAGCTGGTCGCGCGGCTGATGTTCGAACTGCCGGCGGGTTGGAAAAGCGTCGAGACCGCCTGGCCGCGTATCGGCAAGAACCGGTTTCGCATCGACAACGTATCCCGCCTGTTCGACCGCCCCACCGGCTGGATGCTCGCCGGTAACCTGGGCAGCCGCCGCATGCGCCTGGGGGAAACCGAGGTCACCGTGACCTCGCCCAAGGGCCAGGGCATGCGGCGTATGGATGTGCTGACGCTGCTGACCTTCGTGTGGCCGCAGGTGGAAGCCGCGTTCCCGCGCCACCCGGCCAAATTGCTGGTGGTGGGCGCCAGCGATCCGATGCGCCGTGGCGCAGTTTCGGCGCGTGACTCGATCTACCTCAACAGCCGCACGCCGCTGGTCAGCGAAGACGGCAGCAGCCCGTTGATCCGCGAAGTGGTGCAGGCCATCGCCCGCTTCAATGACCACGACAGCAGTGACTGGATCAGCGAAGGCCTGGCCGGCTATTACGCCATTGAGCTGGTGCGCCGCGCCGGGGGCATCACCGATGAACGGTATCAGGCGATACAGGTGCGCCTGGCGAACGAGGGCAAGGACGTGGCGCGCCTGCGTGGCGAGCACGTCAGCGGCGCGACGGTGTCACGGGCCGTGGTGGTGTTGCAGGAGCTGGACCGAGAGATCCGCGTGAAAACCCATAACAAACGGTCGCTCGATGACCTGGCGCAGGCGGTAATGCGGGCCGGTAGCGTTACCACAAAAGAGTTTGTGCAACTGGCTGAGCGCATCATCGATGGTTCATCCGCCGTGCTCGACAGCAAGCTGCTGCGCTGATCTTCAAGCCATGCACAAAGCAAAATGTGGGAGGGGGCTTGCTCCCGATTGCTGTGGTTCAGTCACTGTATGCGGTGACTGACACCCTGCTATCGGGAGCAAGCCCCCTCCCACATTTGAATCTCTATAGGCCGAAGACCTGGGTCACCCCACGGTTTTCGTGGCTTTCTCAGCTGCCACTTCAGCCTTGGTCTTCAAGTTCTGCAGCTCCGCGCCAGCGCGCTCGATCTTCGTGCGTACGCTGTTCATTTCCTGGCGGCCTTGCTCCAGCTTGTCCTTGAGCGAACTGTGCCCGGTGAAACCCCGAGCCAGCGCCACGCCACCAATCGCCACCTGGATCAGCCCGAAGAGCCCGCCACGGCGCAGGCCTTTGCCTACCATCATCACGCCACCGGCCACCGAGCCGATGCGCTCCCAGCCGTGCACGTTCTGTGTACGCGGGGCTTCAGGTTGCTGGTGTTCGATGAAAGGTCGCAGGGTTTTGCTGTCGCTCATGGTCTGTCTCCTACAAAGGCAAGTGTAAGTAGCTGACTGTTCTCGAGGGCCGGATGTTCCCGATATTTCAGTACTTGGGGCCCGAGCGGGTGTTGTTGCCCTTGGCCAGGCGGTCGTAGAGCACCACGTTGACGGTGGCGGCAAGGTTCATGCAGCCGGTGGTCGGAATGTAGACGACGTCCTCGCACCAGTCGCGAATGTCTTTATCCAGCGAGCCGTCTTCCGGGCCGAAGATATACAGCGCGCGGTCGGGGTGGGTGTATTCGGGCAGCGGGCGGGCGCCTTCCACCAGTTCCACGGCGACGGGGATGCAGCCCAGGGGCAGGATCTTCTTCAGGTCATCGATGCCGATCAGCGGAATGTCGTGGTGAACCTTCTTGGTGTCGGTGATGAAGTCCCGCGCGCGCTCGTAACGCACGCCGGTATAGAACACCGAAGCCACGCCGTAGCAGCCGGCGGCGCGCATCACCGAACCGACGTTTTCAGGGGATTTGGGGTTGTACAGACCGATGCAGCTGTAGCGTTTATTGCCCACGGGGAAGGGTGCCTTGGAGAAAAACCGCGATTATACGGCTTTGGGGCATCGTGGTGCTGGGGCGATCGCTATCGGGAGCAAGCCCCCTCCCACATTTGACTGTATTCACAAATCATAATGTGGGAGGGGGCTTGCTCCCGATGAGGCCGGAACAACCAACAAAATCCTCAGTCGTCCTTCTTCATCAACCCCGCCAACGCCGCAAACGGGTTGTGCGTGGCCTTGGCAATCGTCGGGCTGCTGGTGGAGCCTTCGCCGAAATACTGCTGGTCGGTATAGCGCGAATGCTCGTTGTCGTGGCAGTACAGGCAGAGCAGTTCCCAGTTGGAGCCGTCCTGGGGGTTGTCGTCATGGTTGTGGTTGCGGTGGTGCACGGTCAGTTCGCTCAGGCGCTTGCCGGCGAACTCACGAGCGCAGCGGCCGCACACGTGGGGGTACATTTTCAGGGCTTTGTCGCGGTAGCCCATTTCCCGGTCGCGCTGGGCGTCGGCGAGGATGCGGTCCAGCTTGGCGGTGTGGGAGGGCGGATTGGTCGAGCTCATCATGGCTCCTGGCTATTGGGTGGTCACGGACAGGTTGATTCTAGCTAATCACAGCGCAATTAGCCCTTGAGCTTTTCCGCAATCCAGATGGTATGCCGCGTGCCCTTGTTGCCGTGGGCAAACACCTGCACTTCCTCGGCCTTGAAACCGGCCTTGCGCAGTTTGTCGCTGAACAGTTTGTCGGCGCTGGCCGACCACACCGCCAGCACGCCCTTGGGGCGCAGCGCTTTGGCGCAGGCGGCCAGGCCGCCGGCGGAATACAGCCAACTGTTGGCCTTCTGCGTGAGGCCTTCAGGGCCATTATCGACGTCGAGCATGATCGCATCAAAGCCCTGGGGCTCGGCCTGCAACACCTTGGCCACGTCTTCCAGGCGGATTACCGTGCGCGGGTCAAGCAAGGGGCGGCCGGACTTTTCGCCCAGCGGCCCACGGTTCCACTCCATCACCCCCGGGACCAATTCCGCCACCACCACTTCGGCGCTCTTGCCCAAGTGCTTGAGCGCCGAGGCGAGGGTGAACCCCATGCCCAGGCCGCCGATCAGCACCCGAGAGCCTGGGCGCCCCGCGACCTTGCGGCAGGGAATTTCCGCCAGGGCGTCTTCGGAACCGTGCATGCGCGTGTTCATCAACTGGCCACCGTCACCGCCCTGAATCTTGATGACAAAATCCTCGCCGTATTCGAACAGGCACAAGGCACCGCCGTTGTCGGGGATCGGAGTGGTGTCCAGCAGAACGAAACGTTTCATGGAAATCTCATTGGGAAGGGCATTCTTGCGCGGTTGGGAGTAGCCTTACGACATTCCGGTCAGGCCATGGAGCCATCGATGAAGTGCAGCATTCTAACGGTCATTGTGCTTGGCGCGCTCACATTGGGTGCGGTGCAGGCGCAGGAGTCGCAAACCGTACCGGTCGCCCCCGCACCCACCCCCGGCGCGCCGGGCACGCCAACGCCCACGTTGTACCCGCAGGTCACGCCGCCCGTCGCGCCCAAGACCAACGGCTCGCCGCCCCTGGCACCCATCGTGCTGCCGGCGCCGCCCAAGGACCAGACCGTGCCGGGCCTGCAGCAGAACGACAGCAAGCCGAAGACGCCTGGCGGTTAAAACTGTTGCGCCAGTAATTGCCCGTCAGCCATGCGCAAACGCTTGGACAGGGCGATGGCAATCGCGCGGATGATCTTGGCCGCCACCCTGGGCGCTTCGTTGAGCATTTTCTCCAGGGCGTCCTTGCCCAGGTTCAGCAGCACACAGTCGGTGGCCGCCATGCAGCTGGCCGAGCGCCGTTCGCCGTCGAGCACCGCCATTTCGCCAAAGGCCCGGCCGCTGCGCAGGGTGGCGATGGTCAGGCGTTGGCCCGCGTGGTTGGTTTTCTGCACCGCCACCTGGCCGCTGTGGAGGATGCACATGAAGGTGCCGGCATCGCCCTCGAGGAAAATCACCTCATCCTGGGCAATGCTGCTGATATTGAAGTAGCCCGCGGCGATATGAAAATCTTCCGGTAGCAGCGGGTCGAACAGGCCGCAGTCCATCAACATGTCGCGGATTTCTTGGTTGAGCAGGGTGGGTTCTGACATAACTGCGATCTTGGTCCATCAATTCGGTAGGCGGTCCTGTGTTCAGACAGGACCGCCTGGCTAAGTTCCTAAATCAGTTCCAGCGCCTTGAAGACAAACGCGTATTCGAGCGCTACGTCACGTAATCCCTGGTAACGGCCGCTCATGCCACCGTGACCGGCACCCAGCTCGGTCTTGAGCAGCAGCAGGTTGTCGTCGGTCTTGGTGTCGCGCAATTTGGCCACCCACTTGGCCGCTTCCCAGTACTGCACGCGGCTGTCGTTGTAACCGGCGATCACCAGCAGGTGCGGGTAGGCCTGGGCCCGCACGTTTTCGTAAGGCGCATACGCCTTGATGCGCGCATACACCTCGGGCTCCTGCGGGTTGCCCCATTCGTCGTATTCGGTGACGGTCAGCGGCAGGTCCGGGTCGAGCATGGTGTTGAGCACATCGACAAACGGCACTTCGGCGATCGCCGCCTGGAACAGTTCCGGGCGCTGGTTGAGCACGGCACCGATCAACAGGCCGCCGGCGCTGCCGCCGCTGATCGCCAGTTGCCTGGCGGTAGTCAGGCCCTGGGCGATGAGGTGTTCGGCGCAGGCGATGAAATCGCTGAACGTGTTCTGCTTGTGTTCCTGCTTGCCGTTGCGATACCAGGCTTCACCCAGTTCGCCGCCGCCGCGCACATGCGCGATGGCAAACGCCACGCCACGGTCGAGCAGGCTCAGGCGTGCATGGGAGAACCACGGGTCGAGGCTTTGGCCGTACGCGCCGTAGCCATACAGGTACAACGGCGTCGGCTTGCCGAGCTGGTCACGCTTGACCACCAGGCTGATCGGCACCTGGGTGCCGTCGGCGGACGTGGCCCACAGGCGCTGGCTGACGTAGTCGTCGGCATTGAATACGCCGAGTACCGGGGTTTGCTTGAGCACCTGTTGAGCGCCGCTGGCCAGTTCCAACTGGCGCACCTGGGCCGGGCGGTTCAGGGCTTCATAGCGCAGGCGGACCTTGTCGCTGATAAATTCCAGGCTGTCCTGTACGTAGAGGCTGTAAGCCGCGTCAGGCAGTTCCACGCGATAGGCCGGCACGCCCTCGGGGTGCACTTCGATCACCGGCAGGCCACCGATGCGCAGGCTCAAGGTCATGGCGCTGGCATTCAGGCTGATGCCGTCCAGCATCACCTCGTCGCTGTGGGGGATCAGGTTCTGCCAGTCGGCTTCGGTGGGCACCGTGCCGGTGTCGGCGGCGACGAACAGCGCGTAATTGATGCCGTCGCGGTTGCTGCGGATAAACCAGGTCCACTGGCCGTTCAGCTGGCCGTGGTCGACATCGTATTCATGGTCTTCCACCCGTGGCGCCAGGCAGGTGAAACCCAGGTGCGGCTGGTCTGCGTCCAGTGCCCAGATTTCGCTGGTGGTCTTGCTGCCCAGGGCCAGCAGCAACTGGCGCTCGGAGCTGGAGCGGTAGCAATGCAGGAAGAAACGTCCGTCGGGTTCGTGGAACACTTCCTGCGCTGCCGTGCCGTCCAGGCGGTAGCGGTAGAGTTTGTGCGGGCGATGGGTGTCGTCCAGTTCGCCAAAGAACAGCGTGAGGCTGTCGTTGGCCCAGGTCATGCTGCCGTCGCAGTTGTCGAACGCCAGTTCGCTGACCTTGTCGGTGGCCAATTCCTTCACGAACAGGGTGTAGATCTCTTCACCGCTGGTGTCGAGGCTGTAGGCCAGGCGCTGATGGTCTGGGCTGATGCTGAACGCGCCGAGGGAGAAAAACCCGCCATTGGCCAGCACGTTCGGGTCCAGCAGCAGCTCTTCGCTGCGCTCATCCACCTGGTTGCTGTCAGCGGCCGGGCGGCGGCAGCGGTAGTGGCGCGCGTATTCGTCACCGGCGGTGGTGCGGGTGTAGTACAGATACGGGCCCCAGGGGGAGGGCAGGGACAAGTCGGTTTCCAGGATACGGCCCTTGATCTCTTCGAACAGGCTCACGCGCAACGCCTGCTGGTCGGCGAGCTGCGCCTCTTGCCAGGCGTTTTCGGCCTTGAGGTAATCGAGGACGTCGCGGCTGTCACGCTCCTGCAGCCAGGCGTACGGGTCTGGGCCTGGGGCCTTGCGGGCAATCGGTGCGGTCGAAATAGGCATGGATAATTCTCTATCGGGCGGACGGTGGCCGGCATTGCAGCCGCGACACGCAAAAGCCGTTATCATAGCCGCCTCTTTGCCAGCCTTGCCATGGACACCATGACCGAGAACGACTATCTGACCGCTTGGGGCCTTTACGCCTTCGCCGCTTTGGGCTGCCTGTTAGTGTGGTGGCGCATGACCCGCTGGATGTGGCGCTGGCTGCGTGAGCCGTTGCAGTTACTGATGGCGGTGCTGTTGCTCAGCCCCACCATCGTCGACCCGATCAAGACCCAGTTCGCGCCGGCCGTGGCGATCACCGCCCTGGACCTGGTGCTCAAGGTCGGCAATAACGCCTGGCGCGCCATCTCCGACCTGTTCATGTACACCATGATCGTGTTCGGGCTGTACATCGTGTTCGTGCTGATCCGCTGGCCCCTCGAGCGCGCCGCCAACGCCCGCCGCGAGCGCAAGGCCGCCACGGATGCCGCGTTGGCCGCCGAGCCGGAAGAAGACGAACCGTTCCATCGCCCGGCGCCCGTCGGTGGCATGCGGGTCGAACCGCGCCTTTAACGTTGTCCGCCCTGCAGCGAGAGCCCTGGCATGTGTGAATTATTGGGCATGAGTGCCAACGTCCCCACCGATATCGTGTTCAGTTTCACCGGGTTGATGCAGCGGGGCGGGCGTACCGGCCCGCACCGCGACGGTTGGGGCATCGCCTTCTACGAAGGCCGTGGCCTGCGCCTGTTCCAGGACCCGGCCGCGAGCAGCGAGTCGGAAGTCGCGTTGCTGGTGCAGCGTTATCCGATCAAGAGCGAAGTGGTGATCGGCCATATCCGCCAGGCCAATGTGGGCAAGGTGAGCCTGGCCAATACCCACCCGTTCGTGCGCGAACTGTGGGGCCGCAACTGGTGTTTTGCGCACAATGGCCAACTGGCCGACTTCACCCCCCGCGCCACCTTTTACCGACCGGTCGGCGACACCGACAGCGAAGCGGCGTTCTGCGACCTGCTCAACCGCGTGCGCGAAGCCTTCCCGGAGCCGGTGGACATCGAGCACATGCTGCCGGACCTGATCGCCGCCTGTGCCGAATACCGCAGCAAGGGCGTGTTCAACTGCCTGCTCAGCGATGGCGACTGGCTGTTTTGCT
The DNA here is from genome assembly GCF_003852355.1 of Pseudomonas sp. R2-7-07. Taxonomy (NCBI): domain Bacteria; kingdom Pseudomonadati; phylum Pseudomonadota; class Gammaproteobacteria; order Pseudomonadales; family Pseudomonadaceae; genus Pseudomonas; species Pseudomonas sp. R2-7-07. The sequence continues at coordinate 1,752,428 of NZ_CP027759.1, forward strand.
ACTGTTCGACCAAGCTGGCGCAGATCACCCGGCGCGCCCCGTTTGGCCCGGCCCGCTTGAAAGATGTCGACGTGATTGTCGATTTTCAGGCCGAAACCACCCCCAATGACGTGGTAACGGTGATCGCCACCGAACCTCTGACCGACAACGAAAACTGGACCCGCTACGAACCGGGCCAATGGAGCCTATGGCGACGCGGTGAATGCGTCAGCCAGGGCGTTACCGAATAAGGAATCGACCATGTTGCTCAGTTATCTGCGGTTGGTGCTGTTTGCCATTGGCTTGTTGGTCGGTGTGCAAGTGCCGGGCTTCATCAACGATTACGCCAAGCGCGTCGAAGCCCACCTGATCGAGGCCCAGACAGGCCTGCGCGGGTTCGAGTCCACTGCGCAGCAGTTCTTCAACGGTGACATGCAAGCTTTGGTGGCGCATTACCGTGCCAGTGACGATCCGGTGTTCCAGAGCGACGCGAGCAGCCTGGGCGCGATGCTCGACCGGCAGCTCGAGTTGGACAAGCAATTCCAGGCCATGCAAGGCCCCTGGTACATCCGCGCCCTGCAAGTGGCGGTGGCCGCCGATCCGGATATTCGCCTGGAAACCTGGAATGGCTACAGCTACCAGATATTGCTCACGCCCGAAGCCATGGGCTGGGGCCTGGGCGGGGCGATGCTGTTGTCGTTCGGTATCGAATGCCTGTATCGACTGATCGATTGGGTGGTGCTGGGCGGCCGACGCCTGCGCCAGAGCCGGCCGATTGAAGAGCGGGACCTGAAGGGCCTCTGAAATGTGGGAGGGGGCTTGCTCCCGATAGCGGTGGGTCAGCCAAACATATGCTGACTGACACATCGCTATCGGGAGCAAGCCCCCTCCCACATTTTGATCCGGTTCATTCAGGGGCTAAGCACCATCCGCTCTTCGCCGACTTCCTCGGCATAGCGGGCGACGACCTTCTGGCACAACCCCACAATCTCCTCCACCAATTCCACCCCGACCCGCCACGACACCACCACCTGCAGGTTTGGCAACTTCTGCGCCATCGGCAGCATCACCAATTCCCCCCGTGCCAGCTCTTCGCTGACCAGCACCGGCGGCAGTGCGCCAATGCCAAAGCCATCGCGCAGTAAACGGGTGATGGCCGATACCGAGTTGACGCAATTCATCCGTGGCGCGGCCACGCCGTTGGCCTGCATCAAGCTCAACACATCCTGATGGGGGCAGGAGTTTTTCGAGTAGGTGATGATACGTTCCTGGGCCAATTCGGCGAGGGAAGCGTAGTCGCGGTTATAGATCGACTGGCTGGCGACGATCCACGCCATGGGGTGGCTGCCCAGTTCCAGGCTGCGCACGCTTTCCAGGCGCAGCAGGTCAGTTTGCAGGATCAGGTCCAGGAAGCCTTTTTGCAGCTGATCGCTTAAGTTCAATGCGGTATCGGCGACCAATTCGATTTCTACCCGCGGGAACAGGCTCATCAACTCAGCGACCAACGGGCTGAGCCAGGTGTGGATGACGGTGTCCATCGCGCCGATCCGAATCCGTCCGACCTTGCTGCTGGTGGTTTCCAGGGACTGCTTCAAGCCCTGCATGGTCACCATCATCTGCTCGGCATAATCGAGCACCTTCAAACCTTCCGGGGTCAGGCTCACGCCACGCGAATCGCGCAGGAACAGCTTCACCCCCAACTCGCTTTCGAGCACGGCAATGCGGCTGGAAATCGACGCCTGGGTGGTGAACAGCTTTTCGGCGGTCAGGCGGAAACTCTTGAGCTTGGCCACCCAGACGAAGGTTTCGAGGAACTTCAAATTCATGGGATCAACTTTTTCTTATGCTTGGATCGGTTTTTATTAGTTGGACGCCGCACCGGGCCAGCGCCAAAAATCGAGTCGTTCCACGATAAGCGTCGTTGGGGTTCAGGACAACATCGTTGCGAGATGTTGGTAAAAGATCCCACACTACAAAAAAACAAAGCCTACAGGAGCGACCCCGTGAGCCGCCTGCTATTGAATTGCGACATCGGCGAAAGCTTTGGCAACTGGACGATGGGTCTGGACGCTGAAGTCATGCCGTTCATCGACTGCGCCAACGTGGCCTGCGGCTTCCATGCCGGCGACCCGAGCATCATGCGCAAGACCGTCAGCCTGGCGCTCAAGCACGCCGTGCAAGTGGGCGCACACCCGGCCTATCAGGACCTGCAAGGCTTCGGCCGGCGCTCCATGAACTACACGCCCCAGGAAATCCAGGACCTGCTGCACTACCAGATCGGTGCGCTGGATGGGATCTGCCGGGCGCAAGGGGGGCGCGTCAGTTACGTGAAACCCCATGGCGCGATGTACAACGACATGATGGCCAACCCCGCACAGTTGCGCGCGGTAATCCAGGCCGTGGCCGCTTACGGCGACCTGCCGCTGATGTTGCTGGCCACGCGTGACAACAGCGCCGCCCAGGCCGTGGGCGATGAATACGGCGTGACCCTGTGGTTCGAAGCCTTCGCCGACCGCGCCTATGACAGCAGGGGCCACTTGGTTTCCCGCCAGTTGCCGGGCGCGGTGCACCACGACACCGAGACCATCGTCAATCAGGCGGTGACTATTTCCCGAGGTGAGGCCCTGAGCGCCAGCGATGGCAGCGCCTTGGTCTTGCAGGCCCACACGTTGTGCGTCCACGGTGATAACGCCAGCTCGGTGGCCGCGGTGCAGCGTATCCGCGAGGCGTTGAAACCAGCATGAAGCCACGGATTGAAGTGGTGGCCATTGACTGCCTGATGGTGCGGCTGTTCGATGTGATTGCCGAAGCCAACATGCCGTGGATGCTCGCCGCCACCCAGCGGTTGCGCAGCGGGTTCGGCGGTGCCTTGGTCGACCTGGTGCCGTCCTACACCACCTTGATGGTGCATTACGACCTCGCCACGCTGGCCCCGGCCGAGGCGCGGGCGTTGATCGACCAGGCGCTGACCGACCTGCAGCCTCAAGCCCAGGGCGGCGGCCGCTGCCATGTGCTGCCGGTGTGGTACGACCTGAGCGTCGGCCCGGAACTGACGCTGATAGCCCAGCGCAGCGGGCTTGCGGTGGCTGAAGTGATTCGTCGCCACAGCACTCACCTTTATCAAGTGTTCGCCCTCGGTTTCGCCCCCGGTTTTGCCTTTATGGGGCTGGTGGATGAAGTCCTCGCCACACCGCGCCTCAGCACCCCGCGCAAACGCGTGACGGCCGGCAGCGTGGGTATCGCCGAGCGGCAAACCGCCGCCTATCCGGTGGTGTCCCCCGGTGGCTGGAACCTGATCGGGCGCACCCCGGCCAAGCTGTTTGACCGCGAGCGCGACGGCTACAGCCTGATGCAGCCGGGCGACACGGTGCGCTTCGAGGCGGTCAGCCACGCGGAGTTCGTCAACCTGGGCGGCGATGACACGCCCTTGGAGGCACAGGCATGAGCCGCTTGTTGATCGAAGCCAGCACGCCGCTGTGCCTGTTGCAGGATGCCGGACGTTTCGGCGTGCGCCACCTGGGCGTGACCCAGGGCGGCGCGCTGGATTGGGTGTCGATGTCGTGGGCCAATTGGCTGCTGGGCAACGCGCTGGATGCGCCCGTGGTGGAAATCACCCTGGGCGGCTTTACCGTGCAGGCCGAGGACTACTGCCTGCTGGCCTTGGCCGGTGCAGACCTTGGCGCTTTTATCGACGAGCGCGCCATCAGCCCGGGGCGCAGTTTTATCCTGCAAAAAGGCCAGCGCTTGCGCTTTACCCAGCCGTTCAAGGGCGCGCGGGCTTACCTGGCGGCGCCGTGCGGGTTCGATGCGCCGCAGGTGCTGGGCAGCTGTGCAACGGTGGTGCGTGAGGAACTGGGCGGCGTCGACGGTTTGGGCAAGGCATTGGTCGAAGGCGGGCGCTTGGCTTATTCCGGCACGGGCGGGGCGATGAAGGTGCTGGCCAACCCGGATTTGCAATCCGGTGCCTCACTGGACGTAATCGTCGGCGCCCAAATAGGCCGGTTCAGCGGGCAGAGTTTATTCGACGCGTTCAACACCGAATGGGCGCTGGACAGCCGCGCGGACCGCATGGGCATGCGCTTGCTCGGCACGCCGCTGCACTATCAGGGGCCGTCGTTGATTTCTGAAGGCATTCCCTTGGGCGCGATCCAGGTGCCGCCGGATGGGCAGCCGATTGTGTTGCTCAATGATCGGCAGACCATTGGTGGATACCCAAGATTGGGGGCGCTCACGCCATTGGCGCTGGCAAGGCTGGCGCAGTGCCTGCCGGGGGAGAAGGTGCGCTTGGCACCGGTGGTGCAGGAAGTGGCGCATCGCCAGCACCTCGAATACTTGCGCCGATTTCAGTAACACTGCAGTCCAAAATGTGGGAGGGGGCTTGCTCCCGATAGCGGTGGCTCAGTCACAGATGTATAGACTGACACACTGCAATCGGGGGCAAGCCCCCTCCCACATTGGATGTGTGTTGAATGTGGGTTATTTGGACAAAAAACGCATACCTTCTTCCAACCCGCGCAACGTCAGCGGGTACATCTGGTCCTCCACCAACTCGCGCACGATCCCCGTCGACGCCGTATAGCCCCAGGTATCCTTGGGATACGGGTTTATCCAGATCAGCTTCTTGTACTTGGCCATAAAGCGCTGCATCCATACATACCCAGGCTCCTCGTTCCAGTGTTCGACGCTGCCGCCGGCCTGGGTGATTTCATAGGGCGCCATGGACGCATCGCCGATAAAGATCACTTTGTAGTCCGCGCCGTACTTGTGCAGCAGGTCCTGGGTGGAGGTGCGCTCCGAGGTGCGGCGCTGGTTATTCTTCCAGACCGACTCGTACACGAAGTTATGAAAGTAGAAGTACTCCAGGTGCTTGAACTCGGTCTTGCAGGCAGAGAACAGCTCTTCGCAGATCTTCACATGGGCGTCCATCGAGCCGCCGATATCGAACAGCAGCAACAGCTTGATGGTGTTGCGCCGTTCGGGGCGCATCTGGATATTCAACAGCCCGGCGTCGCGTGCGGTGTGGTCGATGGTGCCGTCGATGTCCAGCTCCTCCGCCGCGCCCTGGCGGGCAAACTTGCGCAGGCGGCGCAGGGCGATCTTGATGTTGCGCGTGCCGAGTTCCACCTGATCGTCGAGGTTTTTGTACTCGCGCTGGTCCCACACCTTCACCGCCTTGCCCTGGCGCTTGCCCGCATCGCCGACGCGAATGCCTTCCGGGTTGTAGCCGCCGGAACCAAAGGGGCTGGTGCCGCCGGTGCCGATCCACTTGTTGCCGCCGGCGTGGCGTTCTTTCTGTTCTTCCAGGCGTTTCTTGAATTCTTCGATCAGCTTGTCCAGGCCGCCGAGGGACTGGATCTGCGCGCGCTCTTCATCGCTCAGCGAGCGCTCGAACTCCTTGCGCAGCCATTCTTCGGGGATCAGCGCCTGCAAGTGATCGTCGAGCTTTTCCAGGCCATTGAAGTAGGCGCCGAAAGCCCGGTCGAACTTGTCGAAATGCCGTTCATCCTTGACCAGGATCGCCCGCGCCAGGTAGTAGAACTCGTCCATGTCGGCGAAGGTCACGCGTTGTTTCAGCGCGTTGATCAGGTCGAGCAGCTCACGCACCGACACCGGCACCTTGGCGGCCCGCATTTCATTGAACAGGTTGAGCAGCATCAGCGATTACCGCGACGGCTCATGAACGCCAGACGCTCCAGCAATTGTACGTCCTGCTCGTTCTTCACCAAGGCGCCTGCCAGCGGCGGGATGGCCTTGGTCGGGTCGCGCTCGCGCAGCACGGCTTCGCCGATATTGTCGGCCATCAGCAGCTTGAGCCAGTCCACCAGCTCGGAGGTGGAAGGTTTTTTCTTCAAACCGGGCACCTTGCGCACGTCGAAGAACACGTCCAGCGCTTCGCTGACCAGGTCTTTCTTGATGTCCGGGTAGTGCACGTCGACGATTTTTTGCAGGGTAGTGCGGTCGGGGAAGGCGATGTAATGGAAGAAGCAGCGGCGCAGGAACGCGTCCGGCAGCTCTTTTTCGTTGTTGGAGGTAATGATGATGATCGGGCGTTTCTTGGCCTTGATGGTCTCGTCGATTTCGTAGACGTAGAACTCCATCTTGTCGAGCTCTTGCAACAGGTCGTTGGGGAACTCGATGTCGGCCTTGTCGATTTCGTCGATCAGCAGGATCACCCGCTCCTCGGATTCGAAGGCTTCCCAGAGCTTGCCCTTTTTCAGGTAGTTGCGCACGTCGTGCACCTTGTCCACACCCAGTTGCGAGTCGCGCAGGCGGCTGACCGCGTCGTACTCGTAGAGGCCCTGGTGGGCCTTGGTGGTGGACTTGATGTGCCAGGTGATCAATCTGGCGCCGAAGGACTCGGCCAGTTGCTCGGCAAGCATGGTCTTGCCGGTGCCCGGTTCGCCCTTGACCAGCAGCGGACGCTCCAGGGTGATGGCGGCGTTGACGGCCAGTTTCAGGTCATCGGTAGCCACATAGGCCTGGGTGCCTTCGAACTTCATCGGTCATTCCTCGAATTCATCAATGCCCGACTATACCGCGCAGCCCCGGCGACTGTGAACGCAGACGGGCTATTCAGTCTCTGAATGGCCGGTCAGGCTCACTCCGCCGTTGGCTTGGGTTGTTCATAGCGCGCGTTGAACGCCTGGATGAAGCCGTTGCGCAGAATCGCGATCACCGCGGAAAACGCACTGACGTTTTGTTGATGCACGCTGCCGCTCAGCTCCACGCGGGTGGCGAACTGGTTTTTGCGCTGGTTCTTCAACACCGTCTCGCTGGCGCCGACCACAGCCTCCCAGATCGAGCGGAAGATGTTCTTGTCTTTGTTTTCCACGTCCTGCTGCCAGTCAAATACCTCGACATCGCGCAGCAGCGGCTTGATATAACCGCTCAGTTGGCCTTTTTCGGCCTGGGCTTCGATCACCACGTCGCCGGTGCCGGCCTTGAAGTCGAACTTGCCATAGGCCGAGGCAAAGTCATTCATGCGCTTGAGCTGCAGGTCGCGGGCGCGCAAGCGAAATTCGAACTCTTCGAAATCGCTCAGCGGGTCAAAGGTGGCGTTGGCCTCCAGGGGCGCCTGGCCTTGCAACAGCGCCTTGCCCTCGAAACGCGCATCGCGCTTGCCTTTGACGTCCACCACGTTGGTCAGGTTGTAGAAACTGGCGTTGACCCCGGTGGCATTGAGGTTGACCTTGGGCGTGGAGCTGAAGTTGTGAAACGAGATCTTGCCGTCTTCGATGCGCACTTCATTGAGGGTGATCGGCAGCAGCTTGCGCAGTTGTTCCTGCCAGTCGGTGCCTTTACCGGTCTGGGAGGCCTGCTTGTTGGCGCCACCGTCGACGAAATTGACCTCCGGCCGTACGAAATGCCCTTCGGCCACCACCGCATGGTCGTACCACAGCGAATGCCAGCTCACTGCGAACTCGATCAGCGGCGCCTTGATGAACGGCACTGGCACCTTGCCGTCGACCTTGACGATCTGCAGACCATTGATCCGGTAGGCGCCGCGCCATAAAGCCAGGTCCACATCGGCAATTTCGCCACGGTAGTCGCCCATATTGGCGAGCCTTTCATTCAAGTAGTTGCGCACCAGATAAGGCAGCGCGATGTGCACGGCAACCAGTACCAGCACCAGCCCGGCGAGGGTCCAGAGCGGCCAGCTGTAACGACGTTTCATGGGGCAGTCCTCCTTGCTCGTAGGTGATGGACTGTTGCAAGGGGCGCAACGTTCCTCCGACTGGACGCCTAGTGGCACGAGGCATACCCTTGGGACCTTTCTGGACATTGCCAAATAGGATCCGTCATGAGCCGCATCTTTGCAGACAACGCGCACTCCATCGGTAATACGCCCCTGGTGCAGATCAACCGCATCGCACCGCGCGGGGTCACCATCCTGGCCAAGATCGAGGGGCGCAACCCAGGCTACTCGGTGAAGTGCCGCATTGGCGCCAACATGATCTGGGACGCGGAAAGCAGCGGCAAACTCAAGCCGGGCATGACCATTGTCGAGCCCACCTCCGGCAATACCGGGATCGGCCTGGCGTTCGTGGCGGCGGCACGCGGCTACAAACTGCTGCTGACCATGCCCGCGTCCATGAGCATCGAGCGCCGTAAAGTGCTCAAGGCCCTCGGCGCCGAGCTGGTGCTGACCGAACCGGCCAAGGGCATGAAAGGCGCGATTGAAAAAGCCGCAGAAATTGTCGCCGCCGACCCAGGCACCTACTTTATGCCCGGCCAGTTTGAAAACCCGGCAAACCCTGCCATCCACGAGAAAACCACCGGCCCGGAAATCTGGAACGACACCGATGGCGCCGTCGATGTGCTGGTGGCGGGCGTGGGCACGGGCGGCACCCTCACCGGTGTGTCGCGCTATATCAAGCACACGGCGGGCAAGCCGATTCTGTCAGTGGCGGTGGAGCCGCTCGTGTCGCCAGTGATCACCCAGGCGTTGGCCGGCGAAGAGATCAAGCCCAGCCCGCATAAGATCCAGGGCATCGGCGCCGGTTTTGTGCCGAAAAACCTCGACCTGTCGATGGTCGACCGCGTGGAGTTGGTCACCGACGAAGAATCCAAGGCCATGGCCCTGCGCTTGATGCAGGAAGAAGGCATTTTGTGCGGCATCTCCTGTGGCGCGGCCATGGCGGCAGCGGTGCGCTTGGCCGAAAAACCGGAAATGCAGGGCAAGACCATCGTGGTGATCCTGCCGGACTCCGGTGAGCGCTACCTGTCGAGCATGTTGTTCAGCGATCTGTTTACCGAGCAGGAAAACCAGGCTTAAGTCTTTGTAGGAGCGAGGGGGACGCCTAGTTCTTGCTCGCGAAATCGCCAACGATAACGCGGGTTTGCTGGTTTAGCGCGGCGCTCTCAGGTTTTTCGCGAGCAAGCTCGCTCCTACACTAGAGGGCGACGTGGTGTTGATTCAGGTCAGCCGATTGGCCAAGGCCTTCTGCATAATGGCCCAAATGTTTATCATGGCCGGCTGTTACGTCTGCTGTTGGCCAGGCGCTTATTTCCAGGAGTTGCTGCATGACCTTTTCTTTGGCCGCCAAACTGTCGGTGTTGCTGCTGTTTATCGGCAGCACGCTGTATGTGCACCTGCGCGGCAAGGCCCGTTTGCCGATGCTGCGCCAGTTCGTCAACCATTCGGCGCTGTTCGCCCCATATAACGCCTTGATGTACCTGTTTTCCGCAGTACCGTCCAAGCCCTACCTGGACCGCAGCAAGTTCCCGGAACTGGACGTGCTCAAGGACAACTGGGAAGTGATCCGCGAAGAGGCCATGCACCTGTTCGACGAGGGCTACATCCGCGCCGCCGAAAAGAACAACGATGCCGGTTTCGGCTCGTTCTTCAAGAAAGGCTGGAAGCGCTTCTACCTCAAGTGGTACGACAAACCCTTGCCATCGGCCGAGGCCCTGTGCCCGAAAACCGTGGCGCTGGTCAGCAGTATCCCCAACGTCAAGGGCGCGATGTTTGCGCTGTTACCGGGCGGCAGCCACCTGAACCCGCACCGCGACCCGTTCGCCGGCTCCCTGCGCTATCACCTGGGGCTGTCCACGCCGAATTCCGACGACTGCCGCATCTTCGTCGACGGCCAGGTCTATGCCTGGCGCGACGGTGAAGACGTGATGTTCGACGAAACCTATGTGCACTGGGTCAAGAACGAAACCGATCAAACCCGTGTGATCCTGTTCTGCGACATCGAACGCCCGCTGAGCAACCGCCTGATGACCCGCGTCAACCGCTGGGTCAGCAAGCAGCTGGGGCGTGCCACCGCGCCGCAGAACCTCGACGACGAGCGCGTGGGTGGGATCAACCAGGCGTATGCCTGGAGCAAGACCTTCAGCGACAAGTTCAGCGGCCAGGTCAAGCAGTGGAAGCGCAAGCATCCCAAGGCCTACCGCATTGCGCGGCCGGTGTTGGCGGTGGTTGTGCTGGTATTGCTGTGGAAGTGGTTGTTCTGATCGGAGCGCGGTCAAAAATGTGGGAGGGGGCTTGCTCCCGATGGCGGTGTATCAGTCAGCTTATCTTTAGCTGACCCACTGCCATCGGGAGCAAGCCCCCTCCCACATTGGTTTTGCAGTGTTGCTCAGGAAGCGATCAACTGGCGCAGCACATAGTGCAAGATCCCACCCGACTTGAAGTATTCCACTTCGTTAAGCGTATCGATCCGGCACAGCACCTCGATCTTCTCGCTGCGGCCATCTTCCCGGGTAATCACCAACGTCAGGTTCATCCGGGGTTCGATCTCGGCATTCGTCAGCCCGAGGATATCGATCTTCTCCTTGCCGGTGAGCTTGAGCGACTTGCGGTTCTGGTCCAGCTTGAACTGCAACGGCAGCACGCCCATGCCCACCAGGTTGGAGCGGTGGATTCGCTCGAAGCTTTCCGCGATCACCGCCTTGACGCCCAGCAGGTTGGTGCCCTTGGCCGCCCAATCGCGGCTCGAGCCGGTGCCGTACTCCTGGCCGGCGATCACCACTAACGGTGTGCCCGATGCCTGGTATTTCATCGCAGCATCGTAGATCGCCATTCTCTCGCCGGTCGGGATATATAGCGTATTGCCACCTTCTTCACCGCCGAGCATTTCATTGCGGATCCGGATATTGGCAAAGGTGCCGCGCATCATCACTTCATGGTTGCCTCGGCGTGAGCCGTAGGAGTTGAAGTCCCGTGGTTCCACGCCTTGCTCACGCAGGTAGTGGCCGGCCGGGCTGTCGGTCTTGATGTTGCCGGCAGGGGAGATGTGGTCGGTGGTCACCGAGTCGCCGAGCAGGGCCAGCACGTTGGCGCCCTTGATGTCTTCGATCACCGGCAGCGGCCCGGCGATATCGTCGAAGAACGGCGGATGCTGGATATAGGTGGAATCCTTCTGCCACACATAAGTCGCCGCCTGCGGCACCTCAATCGCTTGCCATTGTGCGTCGCCGGCAAATACCTCGGCGTATTCCTTGTGGAACATGCCCGTGCTGACCTGAGCCACCGCGTCGGCGATTTCCTGGCTGCTGGGCCAGATGTCCTTGAGGTACACCGGATTGCCCTGCTGGTCGTTACCCAGGGGCTCGCTGCTGATGTCGATACGCACCGTACCCGCCAACGCGTAAGCCACCACCAAGGGCGGCGAGGCCAGCCAGTTGGTTTTCACCAGTGGGTGCACGCGGCCTTCGAAGTTGCGGTTGCCGGACAACACCGAGGCGACGGTGAGGTCGGCTTGCTGGATGGCTTTTTCGATCGGCTCGGGCAGCGGCCCGGAATTGCCGATGCAGGTTGTGCAGCCGTAGCCCACCAGGTCGAAACCGAGCGTGTCCAGGTAGTGGGTGAGGCCGGCCGCCTTGTAATAGTCGGTAACCACTTTCGAACCCGGCGCCAGGGAGGTCTTGACCCATGGCTTGCGCGTCAGGCCTTTTTCCACGGCCTTCTTCGCCACCAGCCCGGCCGCCATCATCACGCTGGGGTTGGAGGTGTTGGTGCAGGAGGTGATGGCCGCGATGACCACGGCACCGTTTTTCAGGCGATAGGTGTTGCCTTCGTATTCGTAATCGGCTTCGCCCACCAGGTCTGCATTGCCCACGGCGACGCCGCCACCGCCTTCGCTTTCCAGACGGCCTTCTTCCTTGCTGGTGGGTTTGAATTGCAGGTCGAGGAAATCACTGAACGCCTGGCCGACATTGGGCAGGGCGACACGGTCCTGCGGGCGTTTCGGCCCGGCGAGGCTGGCTTCGACGCTGCCCATGTCCAGGGCCAGGGTGTCGGTGAAGATCGGCTCCTGGCCGGCGTTGCGCCACAGGCCCTGGGCCTTGGTGTAGGCCTCGACCAGCTTGACCGTTTCCACCGGGCGACCGGACAGGCGCAGGTAGTCCAGCGTCACCTCATCGACCGGGAAAAAGCCGCAGGTAGCGCCGTATTCAGGCGCCATGTTGGCAATGGTGGCGCGGTCGGCCAGGGGCAGATCGGCCAGGCCGTCGCCATAGAATTCGACGAACTTACCGACCACGCCTTTTTTGCGCAGCATCTGGGTCACCGTCAGCACCAGGTCGGTGGCGGTGATGCCTTCTTTCAATTTGCCGGTGAGCTTGAAGCCGATCACTTCCGGGATCAGCATCGACACCGGCTGGCCGAGCATCGCCGCTTCCGCTTCGATCCCGCCCACGCCCCAGCCGAGCACGCCGAGGCCGTTGATCATGGTGGTGTGGGAATCGGTGCCCACCAGGGTATCGGGGAAAGCGTAGGTGCGGCCGTCTTCATCTTTGGTCCACACGGTGCGGCCGAGGTATTCCAGGTTGACCTGGTGGCAGATGCCGGTGCCCGGCGGCACCACGCTGAAGTTGTCAAAGGCGCTCTGGCCCCAGCGCAGGAAGGCGTAACGTTCGCCGTTGCGCTGCATTTCGATGTCGACGTTTTGCTCAAAGGCGTCGGCGTTGCCGAATTTGTCGACCATCACCGAGTGGTCGATCACCAGGTCGACCGGCGACAGCGGGTTGATGCGCTGCGGGTCGCCCCCGGCCTTGGCCACAGCGGCGCGCATGGCGGCCAGGTCGACCACGGCGGGCACGCCGGTGAAGTCCTGCATCAGCACGCGGGCGGGGCGGTACTGGATCTCACGGTCGGACCGGCGTTCCTTGAGCCAGGCGGCGATGGCCTTGAGGTCGGTGCCGGTGACGGTCTTGGCGTCTTCCCAGCGCAGCAGGTTTTCCAGCAGCACTTTGAGCGACATCGGCAGCTTGTCCAGGTCACCCAGGCTCTTGGCGGCTTCGGGCAGGCTGAAGTAGTGGTAGGTCTTGCTGTCTATTTGCAGGGTTTTAAGGGTTCTCAGGCTATCAAGGGATGACATTACATGACTCCTTTTGATCCGCACGGCCACGGACCTGACGGGACGAACAGAGCGTTCAACTTAGCGCGATTTTCATTAGCAGGCTAATAACTGGACTCTATGCTTAAGTCCAAGGTTCCGAACTCGGCTATCATGCGCGCGTTTTCATGACAGGTATTGCGATAGAGCAATCCCGTTGCCAGGAGATTCAATTGAACACCCTTTTTATGCACTGCCGCCCGGGTTTTGAAGGCGAGGTCTGTTCCGAGATCGCGGAACATGCCGCGCGCCTGAACGTTTCCGGCTATGCCAAGGCCAAGACCGGCAGCGCTTGCGCCGAATTTGTCTGCACTGAAGAAGACGGCGCGCAACGCCTGATGCACGGCCAGCGCTTCGCCGAGCTGATCTTCCCCAGGCAATGGGCGCGCGGGGTATTCATCGACCTGCCGGAAACCGATCGCATCAGCGTGATCCTCGCCCACCTGCGTGAATTCCCGGTGTGCGGCAGCCTGTGGCTGGAGATGGTCGATACCAACGACGGTAAGGAACTGTCGAACTTCTGCAAGAAATTCGAGGTTCACCTGCGCAAAGCCTTGCTCAACGCCGGCAGGCTGGTGGACGACCCGAGCAAGCCGCGCCTGCTGCTGACGTTCAAGAGCGGCCGCGAAGTGTTCATGGGCCTGGCCGAATCGAACAATTCAGCGATGTGGCCGATGGGTATCCCGCGTTTGAAGTTCCCGCGTGAAGCCCCAAGCCGCTCGACCTTGAAGCTGGAAGAGGCGTGGCACCACTTTATTCCTCGCGAGCAGTGGGACGAGCGCCTGCATGGCGACATGACCGGTGTCGACCTCGGCGCGGCCCCCGGTGGCTGGACGTGGCAGTTGGTCAACCGGGGCATGCTGGTGACCGCCATCGACAACGGCCCCATGGCTGAAAGCCTGATGGACACCGGCCTGGTGCAGCATTTGATGGCCGATGGCTTTACCTTCGTGCCCAAGCAGCCGGTGGACTGGATGGTCTGCGATATTGTCGAGAAGCCGGCGCGCAACGCGGCATTGCTGGAAACCTGGATCGGCGAGGGGTATTGCCGCGAGGCGGTGGTCAACCTCAAGCTGCCGATGAAGCAGCGGTATGCCGAAGTGAAGCGTTTGCTGGAGCGCATCGAAGACGGCTTCAAGGCACGCGGCATTCGGGTGGAGATCGGCTGCAAGCAGCTGTACCACGACCGCGAAGAAGTCACCTGCCATCTGCGCCGGCTGGTGGACGTCAAGAAATCGAGAAAGCACTGATCTCACTGTCAGGAGTGAACTATGAGCGTTGATTTACCCGTCGATGGCACCCTCGACGCCACCGGCCTCAATTGCCCGGAGCCGGTGATGATGCTGCACCAGCACATCCGCGACCTGCCTGCGGGCGGCCTGCTCAAGGTGATCGCGACCGACCCGTCGACCCGCCGCGATATTCCCAAATTTTGCGTGTTCCTCGACCATGAACTTGTCAGTCAACAGGAAGACGCCGGCACGTACCTTTACTGGATCCGCAAGAAAGCCGATTGACCGCCGAACCCTTGTAGGAGCGAGCTTGCTCGCGAAAAACCTGAGAGCGCCGCGTTAAACCAGAAGCGCTGCGTTATCGTTAGCGTTTTTCGCGAGCAAGCTCGCTCCTACAGGGCGCGCGTGAGCGCCTTGTCGGCGTGGATGCGTCGGCGTGCACTGCGCGCCAGGCGCACCAGCAACATGCCTGCCGCGCAGCTCAGGCCGACGATCAGGCCTTGCCACAAGCCGCTTGGGCCGCTGGGTTCGCCCAACCAGTCGGTCAGCCCCAGGGCGTAACCGACCGGCAAGCCCACGCCCCAGTAGGCGAACAGGGTCAGCAGCATGGTGACCCGGGTGTCCTGATAGCCGCGCAGCGCGCCGGCAGCGGTCACCTGGATCGAGTCGGAGAACTGGAACAACGCCGAGAACACGATCAGCATCGATGCCAGATGGATGACCACCGGGTCGGGGGTGTAGATCGCCGCAATCTGCTCGCGAAATACCAGCATCAGGCTGCAGGACAGGCAGGCATAGGCCAATGCGGTGCCCATGCCAACGCCGGCGGCGAAGCGGGCTTCACGCGGTTCGCCACGGCCCAGGGCCTGGCCGACGCGCACGGTGACGGCCATGCTCAGGGAGTAGGGGATCATGAACACCAGGGAACTGACATTCAGCGCGATCTGATGGCCGGACACCACGGTAGCCCCCAGGCTGCCCAGCAGCAGGGCGATCACCGCGAAGATGCTCGACTCGGCAAAGATCGCCACGCCAATCGGCAGGCCGATCCCTAATACACGCTTGATCACCGCCCATTGTGGCCAGTCGAAGCGCTTGAACAATTCGCTGCTTTGATAGGCCGGGCCCCAGCGGGTCCACCCGGCCAGGCCGAGCATCATCACCCACATCGCAATCGCCGTGGCCCAGCCGCAGCCTACGCCGCCCATGGCCGGCAGGCCGAGATGGCCGTAGATGAAGATGTAGTTCAGCGGAATGTTCAGTGCCAACCCGCACAAGCCCATGACCATGCTCGGCCGCGTACGGCCCATGCCGTCGCTGAAGCAGCGAAACACGTAATACAGCGCAATGGCCGGCATGCCGGCGGCGATGCCATGCAGGTAGCCCATGGACGGCTCGATCAGGGCCGGCTCGACCTTCATCGCATGCAACACCGGCTCGGCGCACAGCAGCAGCAGCGCACCCGCGATGCCGACCACCACGGCCAGCCACAGTGACTGGCGCACCAATGGCCCGATTTCGTTGTACTTGCCTGCGCCGTAGCGCTGCGCGACTTTCGGCGTGGTGGCCAGCAGGGTGCCGGTCATCAACAGGTAGACCGGGATCCAGATCGAGTTACCCAGGCCAACCGCCGCCAGATCCTGGGGGCTGACACGTCCGGCCATCACCGCATCGACAAAGCTCATCGCGGTGGTTGCCAGTTGGCCGATGATGATCGGCAGCGCCAGCGTCAGCAGGTCGCGCACTTCCCGGCTGATACGGGCGGGGCGGGTGAGGGTAGCGGTGGCAGTGTTCACGTACAGGTGTCCAATAAAAAGGCAGTCGCAAGGACGGCGGATTCTACGCTTTGACGCAACGGTCAGGAAAAAACCTGTGTTGCTGATTTGTAATGCGGTCTCGCAGGCACCTTGTAACCCCTGTGGGAGGGGGCTTGCTCCCGATAGCGGTGGTTCATCACAGATGCATCAACTGACCCACCGCCATCGGGAGCAAGCCCCCTCCCACATGGGATCCTCACAAGGCTGTACACTGCTGATCCGCCAAAGGAGCCTGCCATGCTGATTGTTGCCGACGAAAATATTCCGCTGCTCGATGCATTCTTCCAGGGGTTTGGCGAGATTCGCCGCGTGCCCGGCCGTTCCATTGACCGCGCCACGGTCGAGCAGGCCGATGTGCTGCTGGTACGTTCGGTGACCAACGTCAACCGGACCTTGCTCGAGGGCACGAAGGTGGGGTTTGTCGGCACCTGCACCATCGGCACCGATCATCTGGACCTCGATTACTTCAGGCAGGCCGGTATCCAGTGGTCCAGCGCACCCGGCTGTAATGCCCGGGGCGTGGTGGATTATGTGCTGGGCAGCTTGCAGACCCTGGCTGAAATCGAAGGCGCCGACCTCAGCCGGCGCACCTACGGCATCGTTGGCGCCGGCGAGGTCGGCGGGCGGCTGGTCCAGGTGCTCAAGGGCCTGGGCTGGAACGTGCTGGTGTGTGATCCGCCACGGCAGATCGCCGAAGACGGCGATTACGTGAGCCTGCAGCAGATCATCGAGCAGTGCGATGTCATCAGCCTGCACACGCCGCTGACCAAGTCCGGCAATGGTTCCACCTGGCATCTGTTCGATCGCCAGCGCCTTGCGCAGCTCAAGCCCGGCACCTGGCTGATCAACGCCAGCCGGGGCGCGGTGGTGGACAACGCCGCGCTGCGCGATGTGTTGCTGGAGCGCGAAGACCTGCAAGCCGTGCTGGACGTGTGGGAAGGCGAGCCGCAAGTGGATGCCGACCTGGCTGACCTGTGCGTGCTGGCTACGCCGCATATCGCCGGCTACAGCCTCGACGGCAAGCAGCGCGGCACGGCGCAGATCTACCAGGCGTTCTGTGCGCACCTGGGCCAGGAACCGAGCATTCATTTGCGCGACCTGCTGCCGCAACCGTGGCTGGCCGAGGTGCACTTGAACGCGTCGACCGACCCGGCCTGGGCGCTGGCGACCTTGTGCCGCAGTGTGTACGACCCACGCCGGGACGATGCGGATTTGCGTCGCAGCCTGGTAGGAACGGTAGAAGAGCAGCGCAAGGCATTCGACCTGTTGCGCAAGCATTACCCGGAGCGTCGTGAGATTGACGGCTTGAAGGTGCGCATCAACGGTGAGTCGGCCGTGTTGTCGAACATCGTGACCGCACTGGGCGCGGTCTGCGTTTAAACACCCAATAAAAAACCCGGCCACCTGGGCCGGGTTTGCAAGAGCGTCGGCGCTTCAGCCTTGCTGTGCAGGCTTGACCAGGCGCTGTTCCAGTTCGCTGCAGGCTTGCTGGATCATTTCTTCGGTAATCTGCACTTCGCGGCCCTTGGCATCGATGTACGAGCAAGGCAGCTCCTGCGGTTGGCGGATCACTTCGATTTTGGCATCGCTGCTGTTTTGCAAGGTCATGGCCTGTCTCCTCATCAGGTTGTGTACCTACTTTAATTCCCCCGCGTGACCGAGCTATTACAACTCCATACACGACCATCGGTTCGAACACCCAGTCCACCAGAAACCGGCACATATTTCCAGATCAGTCTTAGACCGATAGCCTCTAGCGGCTTCCATCGGCGGGCATAATTAACCTGACTCATTGCTATTTGCCCAAGTTCCCCCAATGTTGATCAATAGTCTCCTCATTGGTGAAGCCCTAAATGTTCTCAGTCCGACAACGCCGCGCGATTCGCCTGGCCAGCCGCTTCATTGCGCCCTACCGCTGGCAGGCGCTGGGTGCCCTGCTGGCGCTGATCGTTACCGCTGGCATCACCTTGTCCATGGGGCAGGGTATCCGCCTGCTGGTCGACCAGGGTTTCATGACCCAGTCACCGCACCTGCTCAACCAGTCCATCGCGCTGTTCATGGTGCTGGTAGTGGGCCTGGCGGTGGGCACGTTCACGCGCTTTTACCTGGTGTCGTGGATCGGCGAGCGGGTGGTGGCGGATATTCGCCGGCAGGTGTTCAACCACCTGATCTATCTGCATCCGGGCTTTTACGAGAACAACCGCAGCTCGGAAATCCAGTCACGCCTGACCACCGACACCACGCTGCTGCAATCGGTGATCGGCTCATCGCTGTCGCTGTTCCTGCGCAATGCCCTGATGGTCATCGGCGGTATCGTGTTGTTGTTCATCACCAACCCCAAGCTCACCAGCATTGTCGTGGTGGCGTTGCCACTGGTGCTGGCGCCGATCCTGATCTTTGGCCGGCGTGTGCGCAGCCTGTCGCGGCAGAGCCAGGACCGCATCGCCGATGTCGGCAGCTATGTGTCCGAGACCCTGGGCCAGATCAAGACCGTGCAGGCCTATAACCATCAGGCCCAGGACGAGCAGCGTTTCGCCCTGACCGTTGAAGAGGCGTTCACCACCGCCCGCAAACGCATCCTGCAACGTTCCTGGCTGATTACCCTGGTGATCATGCTGGTGCTCGGTGCCGTGGGCGTGATGTTGTGGGTCGGCGGGATGGACGTGATCAGCGGGCGCATTTCCGGCGGTGAGCTGGCGGCGTTCGTGTTTTACAGCCTGATCGTCGGCAGCGCTGTCGGCACCTTGAGTGAAGTGCTTGGCGAGCTGCAGCGGGCCGCCGGTGCGGCGGAGCGGATTGGCGAACTGTTGCAGTCGAGCAACGACATCCAGGCGCCGGCCAGCGGTGGCGTACGGCTGCCGGAACGGGTCAGCGGGCGCATGGAGCTGCAAGATCTGCGCTTTTCCTACCCGTCACGGCCAGACAGCTACGCCATCGACGGCCTGAACCTGAGCGTCAACCCTGGCGAAACCCTCGCCTTGGTGGGGCCTTCCGGCGCAGGCAAATCGACGCTCTTCGACTTGCTGCTGCGCTTCTACGACCCCCAGCAGGGCCGCATCCTGCTCGAAGGGCAGCCGCTGACCGCACTCGACCCGCTGGACCTGCGCCGCCACTTCGCGCTGGTATCCCAAAGCCCGGCGCTGTTTTTTGGCAGCATCGAAGACAACATCCGCTACGGTAACCCGACGGCCACCCGCGAGCAGGTCGAAGCCGCAGCCCGCATCGCCCATGCCCATGACTTCATCCTGCAAATGCCCGATGGCTACCAGACCCACCTCGGCGACGGTGGCCTGGGCCTCTCCGGGGGGCAGCGGCAACGCCTGGCCATCGCCCGCGCGTTGCTGGTAGACGCACCCATCCTGCTGCTGGACGAAGCCACCAGCGCCCTCGATGCCCAGAGCGAACACCTGATCCAACAAGCCCTGCCGCAATTGATGCAGGGCCGCACCACCCTGGTGATTGCGCACCGCCTGGCCACGGTGAAAAACGCCGACCGGATCGCGGTGATGGACCAGGGCAAGCTGGTAGCCGTGGGCACGCATCAGCAGTTGATTGCGAGCAATCCGCTGTATGCGCGGTTGGCGGCGTTGCAGTTCAGTGAGGGTATGGAAGTGCAATGAAGCTGCGGTATGGCTACGCCTTAGGGCATCATGTGGTTTTTCGATAATGATCTGGATGAGGATATGAGCCGTTATCAACCTCCGTTGACGCTGACGACAAAGATGCTGGCCCTGGTGGCCGATATCAGTGAGCAAATCGGCCAGCTCTCAGTCGGTGACGATAGCCGCCAGACGCCTCAGTTGAGGCGCGATAACAGGATTCGCACCATTCAGGCTTCGCTCGCCATCGAGAACAATACGCTCAGCATCGAGCAGGTCACCGCTGTCCTGGAGGGGAAGCGGGTATTGGGGCTGCCACGGGAAATCCAGGAAGTGCGCAACGCGTTTGCAGCCTATGAGGCGATGCCGCAATGGACGCCGAGCGATCGTGCCGATCTGCTGAAAGCCCACGAACTGCTGATGTTCGGACTGATAGACGATGCCGGACGGCTTCGCCAATCAGGCGTCGGCATTTATCGTGGCGAACAACTGGTGCATATGGCGCCGCCTGCGAGCCGCGTGGCGCACCTCATTGATGACTTGCTGCAATGGCAGTCAGTTTCAGATTGGCACCCTTTGATCGCCAGTTGCGTATTCCATTATGAGTTCGAGTTCATCCACCCATTTGCAGACGGTAATGGCCGCATGGGGCGGCTCTGGCAAACGTTGATACTCAGCCAGTGGCGCCCGGTGCTGGCTTACCTGCCAGTGGAAGCAGTCATCCGGGATCAGCAGGATGCCTACTATGCGGCGCTTTCGGCGGCGGATCAGCAGGCAGAAGCGACACCTTTTGTAGAGTTCATGTTGCAAGCCCTGAATCTGGCGTTGGCCGAGGCGGTGTAACAACTTCATAAAAAATGCCCGCATAGCGCGGGCATTTTCTTGTCGCTTCAAACTTAGCGCTTGAAGCTCCCTCCCTTACTGATCATCAAAATACCGCTCATGCCAATCCACCAACGGCTGCGGTGAGTTGAGCTTCTGCCCGTAGATCACCGAATAAGACAGCACGTTCTGCACATACTGACGGGTCTCGTCGAACGGGATGCTTTCCACCCACACGTCGAAACTCAGGTGATCCGCACCGCGTAGCCATTGACGCACGCGGCCGGGGCCGGCGTTGTAGGCGGCGGAGGCGAGCACGCGATTGCCGTTGAATTGGCTGTGCACCTGGCTCAGGTAGGCGGCGCCGAGCTGGATGTTTTTGTCCGGGTCCAGTACCTGGGCCGGGGAGGCCAGGGGAATGCTGAACTTGCGCGCGGTTTCCTTGGCCGTACCGGGCATCAGCTGCATCAAGCCGCTGGCGCCGACGCCGGAGCGGGCGTCGTCCATGAAGGCGCTTTCCTGGCGGGTAATCGCGAACACCCAGCTTGAATGCAGGCCGCGCACCTTGGCTTCGCGCACCAGGGTGTCGCGGTGGGCCATCGGGAAGCGGATGTCCAGGTCGTCCCAATACTGCGCCTGGCTGATCGTGCGGATCGCCGGGAAGTACCACTTCATGTCGTAGGCCAGCTTCGCCTGCGCGACCATCTCGTCACGGTTGAAGTGACGGCTGACGTGGTACCACTCGCGGCGGCCATCGACGATCTGGCCACGGGCGTAGAACTCCAGGGCCCGGCGCACGCCTGGGGTATTGCGCACTTTATTGACCAGCGCCTGGCTCATCACCAGCGGCTTGTTGTTCAACTGGTAAGGGGTCTTGGAACGGTCCGCGGCGAGGAAACCGTAGAAGTCGCGTTCCTTGGCCACGTTTTTATACAGCACCAACGCCTGCGGGTTTTTCGGTTCGGCCAATTCCAGGCTGCGTGCCTGCCAGTAGCGCCAGCGGTTGGTGGTGGCCAGATCCTGCGGCAGCTTGCGGGTCAACTGGTACGCATCTTCCCAGCGCGCCAGGCGCAACAGCAGGCGCAGGCGCCATTCGGAGACAGTGTTGTCGCGCAGCTCCGGGTCGTACTTGGTCATCACATCCAATGCGCGAGGATCGTACCGGCGTGCCAGGGTCAGGCCGATTTCCCGGGCAATCGAGACTTTTTCGTCACGGGAGAAGTGCATGCTGCTGGCGTAGCCGTCCAGCAGGGCCATGGCCTTGTCCGGGTCCTGGCGTGCGAGGCGACGCAGGCCCAGGCCTACGGCGTCAGACATGGCCTCGGTGGCCGGCAGAAAGCGCGACGGGTCGCTGAGCATATCGGGCTTTTGCGCCACGTCGATCATCAGGCGGCCTTGTGCGCCGAGCGTTGGCAGGGTTTTCACCAGGCTGTTGGCCAGCGCGTAGTTGCGCGCTTCGGCGGCGAGCTTGCCGCGGTCCCAGATTTTTTGTTCGGTCAACTGTCCGTCTGCTGCCCACTGGCCAAAGGTCGCATCACAGGCCGCCGGTTGGGTTTTACCGGTCATCCACAACTTTTCGGTGGTCTTGTAGCCTTCGGCCTTGAGGTTGTGGGTCAGTTGGAACTGGCCATGCAGGCAGTCCAGCTCGACGAAATTGAGCTTGGCATCGTAGTACTTTTCAAAGGTCTGCCAGTCACCCCGTTCGGCCAGCCAGCGTAACCAGCGCAGCTTCATCCAGTTGGCCTGGGGCAGGTCGCCATTTTTGGCGAGGAACTGTTCGATTTCCTGGTTGCTCGCGGTTTTAAGACGCGCGGTCAGTTCGTCATAGGCCAGGTACGGCGTCAGCGGGTAGTCGGCCAGGGCCTGGCTGTATTGCATGTACGGGCCGCTGTCACCCTTGGCCAGGGCGCGTTTGGCTTCATCGTAATATTGACGTTGGGTGGTGAGGTCCACGGCCTGGGCAGATTGAACGGCGGTGGCGGAGAGAAGCAGGCAGGATAAAAAGTTGAAAAGGCGACTGCGCATGAGACGTCCGTGCAGAGAAATCACGACTAGCACCGGCACCGCCGACACTGATTGCCCCTAGCTTAGCCTTTTGCCAGCGGCCGGCGAAAGCTTTGCCGGCCGGTTGGTTCAAGTTCGCGGCAAATGTCCTGCAGAACGTGTCGGCAGCGAAAATGCTGGCCGCATCCCACCCTCAACTCAGGTAGAATGCGCGCCCAGTTTTTGGAGAAGTGTATGACCCTGCTCAAATTCAGCGATGTGTCCCTTGCTTTCGGCGCTATGCCGTTGTTGGACAAGGTGTCCTGGCAGATCGCCCGTGGTGAGCGGGTGTGCATCATCGGCCGCAACGGCACCGGCAAGTCCAGCATGATGAAGCTGGTAAAAGGCGACCAGAAGCCCGATGAAGGCTCTGTCTGGCGTGCCCCAGGCCTCAAGATCGGCGAATTGCCGCAGGAATTGCCGGTAGCCGACGAGCGGACAGTGTTCGACGTGGTTGCCGAAGGCCTGGACGGCGTCGGCGAATTGCTTGCGCAATACCATCACCTGGCGCAGAACTGCGTCACCGAAGCCGACCTGGACAAGCTGATGCACGTCCAGCAAGACCTCGAAGCCCGTGACGGCTGGCGCCTGCAGCAACTGGTGGACAGCACCCTGAGCCGCCTGCAATTGCCCGCCGACAAGACCCTCGCCCAATTGTCCGGTGGCTGGCGTCGTCGCGTGCTGCTGGCCCAGGCGTTGGTGTCCGAGCCGGATCTGCTGCTGCTCGACGAACCGACCAACCACCTGGACATCGGCGCTATCGCCTGGCTCGAAGAAGCCCTCAAGGATTTCCAGGGCGCCGTGCTGTTCATCACGCACGACCGGTCCTTCCTGCAGAACCTGGCTACGCGCATCCTGGAACTGGACCGCGGTGGCCTGATCGACTGGAACGGCGACTACGCCAGCTTCCTGGTGCACAAGGAAGCTGCACTCTCGGCTGAAGAGACCGCCAACGCCCTGTTCGACAAGAAACTGGCCCAGGAAGAAGTCTGGATCCGCCAGGGTATCAAGGCGCGCCGCACCCGTAACGAAGGCCGCGTGCGCGCGTTGAAAGCGCTGCGGGTTGAGCGCAGCGAACGTCGTGAACGCACCGGCAAGGCCAATATCCAGCTCGATACCGCCGACAAGTCGGGCAAGCAGGTGATGGTGCTGGAGAACGTCAGCTTCCATCATCCGGACGGCCCGTTCCTGATCAAGGACTTCTCCATGGTCCTGGCGCGCGGTGACCGTATCGGCCTGCTGGGCGCCAACGGTACCGGCAAGACCACCTTGCTCAAGCTGATGCTCGGCGGTCTGCAGCCGACCAACGGCACGGTGGAAGAGGGCACGCGCATCGACGTGGCCTACTTCGATCAGCTGCGCCACCAGTTGGACCTGGAAAAAACCGTGATCGACAACGTTGCCGAAGGCCGCGACTTTATCGACATCGACGGCCAGAGCCGCCACGTGCTCAGCTATCTGGGCGACTTCCTGTTCAGCCCGCAACGTGCACGTACACCGGTGAAAGCCCTGTCCGGTGGCGAGCGTGCGCGCCTGCTGCTGGCCAAGCTGTTCAGCAAACCGGCGAACCTGCTGGTGCTCGACGAACCGACCAACGACCTCGACGTGGAAACCCTCGAACTGCTGGAAGAGGTCTTGCTGACCTTCAACGGCACCGTACTGATGGTCAGCCACGACCGGGCATTCCTCGACAACGTGGTCACCAGTACCCTGGTCTTCGAAGGCGAAGGCAAGGTGCGCGAGTACGTCGGTGGTTATCAGGACTGGCTGCGTCAGGGCGGCTCGCCGCGCCTGCTGGGCGTAACCGAGAGCAAGTCCGGCAAGGCCGACTTGACCTCCGCAGTCGTCGCGCCCGTGACCGCTGCTGCTCCGGCACCGGAAGCTGCACCCTCTGCGAAGAAAAAACTCAGCTACAAGCTGCAGCGCGAGCTGGAAGCGTTGCCGGGCGATATCGACGCCAAGGAACAACAGATCGCCGCGGTGGAAGCACAAATGGCTGACGCGGGTTTCTACCAGCGTCCGGCGGCAGAGACTGCCGAGGTTATTGCTTCCCTGGAGAAACTGAATCAGGAGCTGGAAGTGCTGGTTGAGCGTTGGGCCGAACTGGATGGCTGAGTGACCGTCGCACAATCAAAAAGCCCGGCGCTCTTATGAGCGCCGGGCTTTTTTATATGAAATGCGATCAACATGTGGGAGGGGGCTTGCTCCCGATAGCGGTGTATCAGTCACCAGATGTATCAACTGACAGACTGCTATCGGGAGCAAGCCCCCTCCCACATTGGGTTCCAGCGTACTTAAGTATTTTTTACCAGCTTCACCGCCAATACATCGCACGGTGCACCGTGCAGTACATCATTGGCAGTAGAACCCAGCAACAACGCCAAACCGTGACGACCATGGCTACCCACCACGATCAAGTCGCAAGCCTTTTCCTTTGCCAAGTGGTGGATTTCCTGGCGCGGTTGGCCGTATGTCAGGTGGCAGTCTTCCTTTTTCAGGTGCGGGTATTTGAGAATCAAACGATCCAGGCGCTCCTTGGCCTGGTCAAATTGTTGTTGCTGCAACTGGGAAAGGTCCATCGGCACGTCACCGCCAAAGGCCATGGCCATGGGCTCGACGATATGCACCAACGACAGTATGGCGCCATTGGCCAATGCAGATTCCTGCGCGCGCTTGATCACTGGATCGCACTCTTCGGTCAGGTCGACGGCGACCAGAATATGTGTGTAGGGCATGGGGCGTTCCTCCAGGGGACTGCAATAAGTTCAGTATGGCTGCTTTCAAGCGGATGCGGTTGCGTCAGGTCAAATCCGCTCATCTAGAAATTCGGGAGTACACATATGACGGTCTGGATAGTGGTGTCAATCCTTGTGGTGGTCCTGAGCCCTCTGGCATGGCTGCGCCCGTCGCGCCATCAGAGCGGGCGCATGGCCCTGCGCATGGAGGCGCGTCGCATCGGGCTGGCCATGCAACTGGCGCCCCAGGAGTGGCCGCACTGGCTCAAGCAAGAGCCGCCGAGTCCCTGCGCGCAGTATTGCCGGCCACGACGCGGCAGCACGCCGGCCCTCTGGAGTTACTGGCAGTTGGAGCCGGGGGTGTGGGTCAATCAATGGCGCGAGGTCTGCGTGGATGAAAGGTTGTTGCCGTATTTTTCGACGCTGCCGGCCAACGTGTACAAGATCGAGGCCGACAAGCAAATGATCGCCTTGTATTGGGGCGAGAAGGGCGAGGCGAGCGTGTTGAAGGATATTGATGCGCTGCTCAAGGCATTGGCCTGACGCCGCGCGCTCCTACAAAACAGGCAATAAAAAGCCCGACATATCATCGGGCTGGAGTTGGCCAGGCAGGCCGGTAACTTCATTTGAGGCATTTGGGTTGCAGCTAGCCTAGCCGCATATCCCAGTGCGTACAGCCTTTTCCGACAACTTTCTATTATTGATCCTGTGAATATTCCAATATTGACGGGTAGCGAGCGGGTGGCCGAGGTTCTGAAATGACTGGAAAGTCGCATTTTTCCTAGCCTTTGGAGCGATTGACAATTGCTCGGAATTGGATGAAGGTGGCGTACCCAAATCAAACGGGCGTATGAATTGAGCGTTTGTCCTACAGGCGACTCTGACATAACCCCGACTATCGCACTGGCGGGTGTGCCTGGCGGATTGGCGTGAGCATTGATGCAGCTGTCAATGTCCAACCAGAGGCCAGCGTCCGGTGTGTACTGTTCAGCTTCCATATCGTGGAGATCAGTTGATGATTTACGAAGGTAAAGCCATCACGGTTAAGGCTCTTGAAAGTGGCATCGTCGAATTGAAATTCGACCTCAAGGGTGAGTCCGTCAACAAGTTCAACCGTCTAACCCTGAACGAACTGCGTCAGGCCGTAGACACCATCAAAGCAGATGCTTCGGTCAAGGGCGTGATCGTCTCCAGCGGCAAGGACGTGTTCATCGTCGGCGCTGACATCACCGAATTCGTCGACAACTTCAAGCTGCCCGATGCCGAGCTGGTGGCTGGCAACCTCGAAGCCAACAAGATTTTCAGCGATTTCGAAGACCTCAACGTACCCACCGTTGCTGCGATCAACGGTATCGCCCTGGGCGGCGGCCTGGAAATGTGCCTCGCGGCAGACTTTCGTGTCATGTCCGCTACCGCCAAGATCGGTCTGCCTGAAGTCAAGCTGGGCATCTACCCGGGCTTTGGCGGCACCGTGCGCCTGCCGCGCCTGATCGGTGCCGACAACGCCATCGAATGGATTGCCGCCGGCAAGGAAAACCGTGCTGAAGACGCGCTGAAAGTCGGTGCCGTCGATGCCGTGGTTGCCCCGGACAAACTGGCCGAAGCCGCGCTGAACCTGATCAAAGGCGCCATCAGCGGCGAATTCGACTACAAGGCCAAGCGTCAGCCGAAGCTGGAAAAGCTCAAGCTCAACGCCATCGAACAAATGATGTCGTTCGAAACCGCCAAAGGTTTCGTGGCAGGCCAAGCCGGCCCGAATTACCCGGCACCGGTCGAAGCGATCAAGACCATCCAGAAGGCCGCGAACTTCGGTCGCGACAAAGCCCTGGAAGTGGAAGCGGCAGGCTTCGTCAAACTGGCGAAAACCTCGGCTGCACAGAGCCTGATCGGCTTGTTCCTGAACGATCAGGAACTGAAGAAAAAGGCCAAGGCCTACGACGAAATCGCCAAGGACGTGAAACAGGCCGCCGTACTGGGCGCCGGTATCATGGGCGGCGGTATCGCTTACCAGTCGGCGTCCAAAGGCACGCCGATCCTGATGAAAGACATCAACGAGCACGGCATCGAGCAGGGCCTGGCGGAAGCCGCCAAACTGCTGGTGGGCCGCGTCGATAAAGGTCGTATGACCGCTGCGAAAATGGCTGAAGTGCTTAACGGCATTCGTCCTACGCTGTCCTACGGCGATTTCGGCCACGTCGACCTGGTCGTCGAAGCCGTTGTCGAGAACCCGAAGGTCAAGCAGGCGGTATTGGCTGAAGTCGAAGCCCAGGTCAAAGACGATACCATCCTGGCTTCCAACACTTCGACCATTTCCATCAGCTTGCTGGCCAAGGCCCTCAAGCGTCCGGAAAACTTCGTCGGCATGCACTTCTTCAACCCGGTGCACATGATGCCGCTGGTGGAAGTGATCCGTGGCGAGAAGTCCAGCGAGCTGGCCATTGCCACCACCGTTGCCTACGCCAAGAAAATGGGCAAGAACCCGATCGTGGTCAATGACTGCCCGGGCTTTTTGGTCAACCGCGTGCTGTTCCCGTACTTTGGCGGTTTCGCCAAACTGGTCAGCGCCGGTGTGGACTTCGTGCGCATCGACAAGGTCATGGAAAAATTCGGCTGGCCAATGGGCCCTGCGTACCTGATGGACGTGGTCGGCATCGACACCGGCCACCACGGTCGCGACGTCATGGCTGAAGGCTTCCCGGACCGTATGAAAGACGACCGCCGCTCGGCGATCGACGCACTCTACGAAGCCAAGCGCCTGGGCCAGAAGAACGGCAAGGGCTTCTACGCCTACGAGGCCGACAAGAAGGGCAAGCAGAAGAAAGTGGCCGACCCGTCGGTGCACGAAGTACTCGCACCTGTCATCTACGAGCAGCGTGAGGTGTCCGATGAGGACATCATCAACTGGATGATGATCGCCCTGTGCCTGGAAACCGTACGTTGCCTGGAAGACGGCATCGTCGAGACCGCCGCCGAAGCCGATATGGGCCTGGTGTACGGGATTGGTTTCCCTCCGTTCCGTGGTGGTGCGCTGCGTTACATCGACTCGATCGGTGTGGCCGAGTTCGTTGCCCTGGCTGACAAATACGCTGATCTGGGCCCGCTGTACCACCCGACCGCGAAGCTGCGTGAAATGGCCAAGAATGGCCAGAGCTTCTTCGGTTAAGCGCCCAATCGACTAGAGCGAGAATATTTATGAGCTTGAATCCAAGAGACGTCGTGATCGTCGACTTCGGTCGTACGCCGATGGGCCGCTCCAAGGGCGGCATGCACCGCAACACCCGTGCCGAAGACATGTCGGCGCACCTGATCAGCAAGCTGCTGGAACGCAACGTCAAGGTTGACCCTAACGAAGTCGAAGATGTGATCTGGGGCTGCGTCAACCAGACCCTGGAGCAGGGCTGGAACATCGCGCGCATGGCCTCCTTGATGACCCAGATCCCCCACACCGCGGCCGGCCAGACCGTGAGCCGCCTGTGCGGTTCGTCGATGAGCGCGCTGCACACTGCCGCCCAGGCGATCATGACCGGTAACGGTGATGTGTTCGTGGTCGGCGGCGTGGAGCACATGGGCCACGTCAGCATGATGCACGGCGTCGACCCTAACCCGCACATGTCGCTGTATGCGGCGAAAGCCTCGGGCATGATGGGCCTGACCGCAGAAATGCTCGGCAAGATGCACGGCATTACCCGCGAAGCCCAGGACGCGTTCGGCCTGCGCTCCCACCAGCTCGCCCACAAGGCGACCGTGGAAGGCAAGTTCAAGGATGAAATCATCCCGATGAACGGCTACGACGAGAACGGTTTCCTGAAACTGTTCGACTACGACGAAACCATTCGTCCGGACACCACCCTGGAAAGCCTGGCGGCGCTCAAGCCGGCGTTCAATCCCAAGGGTGGCACCGTGACTGCCGGCACGTCGTCGCAAATCACCGACGGTGCTTCGTGCATGATCGTGATGTCGGCGCAACGTGCCCAGGACCTGGGAATCCAGCCGCTGGCGGTGATCCGCTCGATGGCCGTGGCGGGTGTGGACCCTGCGATCATGGGCTATGGTCCAGTACCGGCCACACAAAAAGCCTTGAAGCGCGCGGGCCTGACCATCTCCGATATCGACTTCTTCGAGCTCAACGAAGCTTTCGCCGCACAGGCCCTGCCAGTGCTGAAAGATTTGAAAGTACTCGACAAGATGAATGAGAAGGTTAACCTGCACGGCGGCGCGATTGCCCTGGGCCACCCATTCGGTTGCTCCGGTGCCCGCATCTCCGGCACATTGCTGAACGTGATGAAGCAAAATGGCGGTAACCTTGGGGTTGCAACCATGTGCATTGGTCTCGGCCAAGGCATTACCACCGTCTTCGAACGCGTCTAAGCGTTGGGTTGACGGAAGCCGGGGCCCAGTGCCCCGGCTTTTGTTTTTTGGAATTTTTAATTTTTTTTCAATAAATTTTGTAAGAGGGCCAGAGCATGAAAGTCGAACCCGGGCTCTACCAGCATTACAAGGGGCCGCAGTACCGCGTTTTCAGCGTGGCGCAGCACTCCGAGACCGAAGAAGAAATGGTGTTCTACCAAGCACTGTATGGCGATTACGGCTTTTGGGTGCGCCCATTGAGCATGTTCCTGGAGACCGTCGAGGTTGACGGCGAGCAGGTCCCGCGCTTTGCTTTGGTCCAGGCCGAACCCAGTCTTTTTAAAGGGCAATAACGGCGGGTCGCGCAAAATGCTGCGCTTGACCTCACCTTGTTGCCACTATATATAGCGTTGCCGCGACAGGCGCCAACTGCCTTTCACTTCTCGAATTCAGGAATTTTCCGATCCATGGGCAAATCGCTGGTCATTGTGGAATCCCCGGCTAAGGCCAAGACCATCAACAAGTACTTGGGCAACGAGTACGTGGTGAAGTCGAGTATCGGCCATATCCGAGACCTGCCCACCAGCGGTTCGGCTAGCGCCAGCAAGGAGCCTGCCGCCAAGCGCGGCAAGGCGGCCGCGGGCGAAGGCCCGGTGCTCACGCCTAAAGAGAAAGCGCGCAAGCAGCTGGTCTCGCGCATGGGTGTGGACCCGGATCATGGCTGGAAGGCCAAGTACGAAATCCTTCCGGGCAAGGAAAAGGTCATCGAAGAGCTGCGCCGGCTGGCCAAAGATGCCGACACCATCTATCTCGCGACGGACTTGGACCGCGAAGGGGAAGCCATTGCCTGGCACCTGCGCGAAGCCATCGGCGGTGATGACAGCCGCTACAAGCGCGTGGTGTTCAACGAAATCACCAAGAAAGCCATCCAGGAAGCCTTCTCCAAGCCGGGCGAGCTGGACATCGACCGCGTCAACGCCCAGCAGGCGCGGCGCTTCCTCGACCGCGTCGTGGGCTACATGGTCTCGCCGCTGCTGTGGGCAAAAATCGCCCGTGGCCTGTCCGCCGGCCGTGTGCAGTCGGTGGCGGTGAAGCTGGTGGTGGAGCGTGAGCGCGAAATTCGTGCGTTCAACCCCGAAGAATATTGGGAAGTTCACGCTGACCTCGGCACTGCCAAAGGCAACAACGTGCGCTTTGAAGTGGCCCGCGAGAAAGGCGAGGCCTTCAAACCGCTGAACGAAGCCCAGGCCATGGCCGCGCTGGAGAAGCTCAAGGCCTCCAGCTACAGCATCGTCAAGCGCGAAGACAAGCCGACCAGCAGCAAGCCGTCGGCGCCGTTCATCACCTCCACCCTGCAGCAGGCCGCGAGCAACCGCCTGGGCTTCGGTGTGAAGAAAACCATGATGATGGCCCAGCGTCTGTACGAAGCCGGCTACATCACTTACATGCGTACTGACTCCACCAACCTGTCGCAAGACGCGGTGGCGATGGCGCGCACTTATATCGAAAGCGAATTCGGCAAGAAGTACCTGCCGGAG
Organism: Pseudomonas sp. R2-7-07; assembly: GCF_003852355.1. Lineage (NCBI taxonomy): Bacteria > Pseudomonadati > Pseudomonadota > Gammaproteobacteria > Pseudomonadales > Pseudomonadaceae > Pseudomonas > Pseudomonas sp. R2-7-07. The sequence goes on from NZ_CP027759.1 coordinate 1,783,385, forward strand.
AAGCCAAACGTCTATAGCAGCAAGGAAGGCGCCCAGGAGGCTCACGAAGCGATTCGTCCTTCCGACGCCAACACCGAGCCGAGCAAGCTGAGCGGCATGGAACGCGACGCCGAGCGCCTCTACGAATTGATCTGGCGCCAGTTCCTGGCCTGCCAGATGCTGCCGGCGCAATACCTGTCCACCACCGTCAGCGTGGGGGCGGGCGACTTTGAGCTGCGCGCCAAGGGCCGGATCCTCAAGTTCGACGGTTATACCCGTGTAATGCCGCAAATCGCCAAGCCTGGCGACGACGATGTGCTGCCGGACATGGCCCAGGGCGATACGTTGAAGCTGATCAAGCTCGACCCGTCCCAGCACTTCACCAAGCCGCCGGCGCGTTATTCGGAAGCCAGCCTGGTAAAAGAGATGGAGAAACGCGGCATCGGTCGTCCTTCGACCTATGCGGCGATCATCTCCACCATCCAGGACCGTGGCTACGTGGCGCTGCACAACCGCCGCTTCTATTCGGAAAAAATGGGCGACATCGTTACCGAGCGTCTGTCCGAAAGTTTCTCCAACCTGATGGACTACGGCTTCACCGCCGGCATGGAAGAGAACCTCGATGACGTGGCCCAGGGCGAACGCGACTGGAAGAGCGTGCTGGACGAGTTCTACGGCGACTTCAAGAAAAAACTCGAAGTGGCCGAGAGCCCTGAGAGCGGCATGCGTGCCAACCAGCCAGTCATGACCGACATTCCGTGCCTCACCTGCGGCCGGCCGATGCAGATTCGTACAGCGTCCACCGGCGTGTTCCTGGGGTGCTCGGGCTACAGCCTGCCGCCCAAAGAGCGCTGCAAGGCCACCGTCAACCTGGTGCCGGGCGATGAAATCGCGGCGGATGACGAGGGTGAATCCGAGTCGCTGGTGTTGCGTGGCAAGCACCGTTGCCCGATCTGCAGCACGGCGATGGACGCTTACCTGCTGGATGAAAAGCATAAGCTGCATATCTGCGGTAACAACCCGGATTGCAACGGTTACGAGATTGAAGAGGGCACCTACCGCATCAAGGGCTACGAAGGTCCGAGCCTGGAGTGCGACAAGTGCGGCAGCGAGATGCAGCTCAAGACCGGCCGTTTCGGCAAGTTCTTCGGTTGCACCAACCCGACCTGCAAGAACACCCGCAAACTGCTGAAGAGCGGTGACGCGGCGCCGCCGAAGATGGACCCGGTGAAGATGCCTGAGCTCAAGTGCGAGAAGGTCAACGACACCTACATCCTGCGCGACGGCGCTTCGGGCTTGTTCCTGGCGGCCAGCCAGTTCCCGAAAAACCGCGAGACCCGTGCCCCGCTGGTGCTGGAAATCGTACCGCACAAGGATGAGATCGATCCGAAGTACCACTTCCTGTGTGAAGCGCCGAAGAAGGACCCGGATGGTCGCCCAGCCGTGATCCGCTATAGCCGCAAAACCAAGGAGCAGTACGTGCAGACCGAAGTCGACGGCAAGCCTACCGGCTGGAAGGCGTTCTACGACGGCGGCAAGTGGAAGGTCGAGGACAAGCGTCAGGGCGCTTGATAGTCCAATGTGGGAGGGGGCTTGCTCCCGATAGCGATGTATCAGTCAACATACCTGTGACTGATGCATCGCCATCGGGAGCAAGCCCCCTCCCACATTTGGATCTGCCTCATGGCACTTGCAGTTAACGATGACGCGAGAAATCTGATACACAGTGGTGCTCTCAGGTTTTTCGCGAGCAAGCTCGCTCCTACACAGCCAGCATCACGCCTCATTCGTTGTGGAGATTGCCGTCATGGCCAACGAACTCTATACCCGTACCAACCAGAAAATTTACTTCGCGGGGTTATCCCTGGAAGCCCTTGGTCGTGCCGAGGCGGGCAAGGAGATGAATGCCATCGCGCTGGTCCAGGCGGGTCGTGAAGCCGCTCTGTTTCACCTGTATGGCGCCTTGCTGGGGTTATGCCATGAAATCGCCGGGTTCTACCGCTTGCCCCAGGCCGGTTCGCCCCGCGCGGAAATGATCATGGCCCGAGACGTGCTGGAAACCATGGCTATCCCGGAATTGGCCGAACTGGTGGAAATGGCCCAGAGCCCGGACAGTTGGGTAGCCCGCCTGCTCAAGGCGCACGCCGACATGTTCCAGCCGCCCCGCGTTCCCCATGTACCCAAGGGGGATGTGACGCAGCCATTGATCGTGGCGGTTGCATTGGAGGCGGATGAGCCCAAGCCTTTGAGCCGGCAAGAGCTGGAAAGCTGGCGTCAGGAGCTTAAAAAGCTAGCGTTGCGCTTTCGCGAAGGTTTGAGCGAGTGCTGAGCGGGCACGCCTGCACGCGACAACACTGATATAATCCCGCGCTTTCGTGGAGAACAGACTTTTATGCCAACGTCCTTTCTGGAAATTGTTGAACTGCCTGACGGCCGAATCGAGCTGCGTCGGGCCGAGGACGAAGGTTCTCTGGTCATCCTGGACTTTTCCGAAGACGCAAAAGCCTTCCTGCAAGGCCAGCATGTGGAAGTGGCTAAAGCGATGTTGAGCGTTGGCGTGCAAATGGCCGGTCGCCTGGCTGAAGGCGAGCCGGAGAAGGAAGATGGCCCAAAGGTTCTGCACTGAGCCCTGGGTAACCCGCTCACCCCTTACCCCAGCCGAATATTCAAGCTCTGCGCATCACCTGTATGTGCGGCGCTGATCAGCTGCTGCTTGGCCGTTGCATTCAACGGGTTCAGCCAGCTCACTACCGTATGGCTACGTCCCAGGCGCAAAGCTTCGCAGGTCAACTGCTGGGCACTTTGCGTGCCCCGTGGCTGCAGCAACAGAATACGCTCACGGTTGAGGCCGGCATCCCGTAGCCAAGCCTGGGTCAGGCTGGCGGGCGGGGCGATCAGCGTCAACCAGCGCGCGTCCTGCTCCTCACTGAGTTCGCGCAGGATCGGCGCCAGCAGGCTCAAGCAGCTCCCGGCAGCCCCACGCAACGACAATTCACTGAATACCTCAGGTTCGCAGCTCCATGGCGCTTCGACCGTTTCCTTGAGGATGGGCGCAAGGGGTTGGGCCATGAAGGCCTCGAACAGCGACAGTTGTGTGTGTTGTGGGGTGTGCACGAGCTGCATGATGTCTCCTTTAGCGGCGAATGACGCCGACACTCAAGCCTTCGATCACCAGGTCCTGGTCTTTCAGGTTCACTTCAATCGGCGCGAACTCCGGGTTTTCGGCCAGGAGCCAGACCTTGCTGCCTTCACGCTTGAAGCGCTTGACGGTGACTTCATCGCCGATCCGCGCCACGACGATCTGGCCATTGCGGGCTTCGCGGGTGGTGTGAACGGCCAGCAGGTCGCCGTCGAAAATACCCACGTCCTTCATGCTCATGCCGTGCACCCGCAACAGGTAATCGGCGCGCGGATGGAAGAAGGTCGGGTTGATGTTGCAGGATTCCTCGACGTGCTGTTGCGCCAGGATCGGCGCACCCGCGGCCACTCGACCAATGATCGGCAGTGTCGATTCGTCGGCCTTGGCTTCGAAGCCAGGGATGCGAATACCGCGCGAAGCCCCAGGGGTCATCTCGATCGCGCCTTTGCGCGCGAGGGCCTTGAGGTGTTCTTCGGCAGCGTTGGGAGACTTGAAACCCAGCTCCAGCGCAATTTCGGCGCGTGTCGGTGGGTAACCGTTGTCATCAAGGCAGCGCTTGATAAAAGCCAGAATCTCAGCTTGGCGTGGCGTCAGTTTTAGCATGTTGATCGCTCTGTCTTTTTATACAGTGACTGGGATTATATACAGTGGACGGCGCTTGGCAATGATCCTTTTGCGCGACTCCGCTGGACGGTCATCCATCATCCGTATTGGGGGGCGGAGATAGCGCCGCCTACAGGCCATGAAAGATGTGATTAAATAGCGACGAAATAGATGACTGCCCAGCCGGAAAACGGACACGCAGGCTTGACAAGACATACCCTGAAACGTATGTTTCAAACAAGTGTTTGTCAGGCGGAGTAGCCATGGCCCAGTCGGAAACCGTTGAACGCATTCTCGATGCTGCCGAGCAATTGTTCGCGGAAAAAGGATTTGCTGAAACTTCATTGCGGCTGATCACCAGCAAGGCTGGAGTTAACCTCGCCGCCGTGAACTACCATTTCGGCTCAAAAAAAGCCCTGATCCAGGCGGTGTTCTCGCGCTTCCTGGGGCCGTTCTGTGCCAGTCTTGATCGCGAGCTGGAGCGTCGCCAGGCGAAGGCGGATAACAAGCCAAGCCTGGAAGAGCTTTTGGAGATCCTGGTCGAGCAAGCCCTGGTGGTTCAGCCGCGCAGCGGCAACGACCTGTCTATCTTCATGCGTCTATTGGGCCTGGCGTTCAGTCAGAGCCAGGGCCACCTGCGTCGTTATCTGGAAGACATGTACGGCAAAGTGTTTCGTCGCTATATGTTGTTGGTCAATGAAGCTGCCCCGCGTATCCCACCCATCGAGCTGTTCTGGCGTGTGCACTTCATGCTCGGCGCTGCGGCCTTCAGCATGTCCGGGATCAAGGCGCTGCGCGCGATTGCCGAGACGGATTTCGGCGTCAACACCTCCATCGAGCAGGTGATGCGCCTGATGGTGCCATTCCTCGCCGCCGGCATGCGCGCTGAAACCGGTGTGACCGATCAGGCCATGGCCGTGGCTCAATTGCGCCCGCGCAGCAAATCCACACCCAGCCTCGCCAAGGTTTGACGGCTGCGGGTGTGCGCGGCCGCTTGCATCCGCTAAGCTAGCCGCCATGCCGATTTCAGCTATTTACGCGCAACCCGTCGTGCTTACCGTAACCGGTAGGGATGACGGGTTGTGCGCGTTATTTAAGGAAGGTTTATGACTGCTGCCCTGCAAGGTTCTTTGATGGTCGACGTTGCCGGTACCTGGCTGACGGCCGAGGACCGCCATCTGTTGCGCCAACCTGAAGTCGGCGGCTTGATCATCTTTGCGCGCAATATCGAACACCCGCGCCAGGTCCGCGAATTGAGCGCGGCGATTCGTGCGGTGCGCCCGGACCTGCTGCTGGCGGTCGACCAGGAAGGCGGCCGGGTGCAGCGTCTGCGCCAGGGGTTCGTGCGCTTGCCGGCCATGCGCGCGCTGGCGGATAACCCCAACGCCGAGTACCTGGCCGAACAATGTGGCTGGATCATGGCCACCGAAGTACTCGCCGTGGGCCTGGACCTCAGCTTCGCCCCAGTGCTCGACCTGGATTACCAGCGCAGCGCCGTGGTCGGCACCCGCTCGTTCGAAGGCAACCCTGAGCGCGCCGCCGTACTCGCCGGTGCCTTTATTCGCGGCATGAACAGCGCGGGCATGGCCGCCACCGGCAAGCACTTTCCGGGTCACGGTTGGGCCGAGGCCGATTCCCACGTCGCGATTCCCAACGACGAGCGCAGCCTGGAACAGATTCGCGCCAATGACCTGGTGCCTTTCGCACGCCTGAGCAAGCAATTGGCGGCCGTGATGCCCGCACATGTGATCTACCCGCAAGTGGACAGCCAGCCCGCCGGCTTCTCACGCCGCTGGTTGCAGGACATCCTGCGCGGTGAGCTGCAGTTCGACGGGGTGATTTTCAGTGATGACCTGTCCATGGCCGGTGCCCATGTGGTGGGTGATGCGGCCAGTCGGATCGAGGCGGCACTCACTGCTGGTTGTGACATGGGGCTGGTGTGCAATGATCGCGCGGCTGCCGAGCTTGCACTGACTGCAGCCCAGCGAATGAAGGTCACGCCTTCGACTCGCATTGCGCGTATGCGGGGACAAGCAATTGCCTCGACTGACTACAAACAGGATCCGCGCTGGCTGACAGCCCTTGGAGCGTTGCGAGACGCTCAGCTGATTGAATAAGAAGCTTGATGTAGGCAGCGTCTGAATGCTGTTGGAGCTGTCTCTTACTCTAGTGTGGGAGTCGCCCTGCTTTAAGTCCCGTTACTGGCTGCTGTAGAGTCCTTGTTTGATGAATGATCTAATTGCACGTATCGTCGAATTGGATTGGCAAGCGTACTTTGAACCTCGCTCGCTGGAGCGTGGGTTTGAGTACGCTGGCGAAAATCGTCTTGAAATAAAAGAATTCGGGCATCACCGGCTGATCGCGCATTGCAGGGGCTCTGGACGTAATGTCTACACCCTGTCGATTACCCTGGAGAGTGCAGCATCCCGTCGGCCGGGCATCATCTGTGTGTGTTCTTGCCCGGTGGCGATCAATTGCAAGCACGCGGCTGCGGTCTTGTTTACGTTAACTGTGCTGTACGAAGAGCTGAACGAGCCGAAGAAGCCGGTGGGTGACCGCCTGAGTCCGCAGCTCGAAAACTGGCTCGAAAGCATCCCCAAGCCCACCCCGCCGGGTGAGGCTCAGCCCAAGAACACCGGCACTTGTTTGCTGTACCAAATCACTCCTGATGTTTATTCCAGTGGCTGGTCATTGGAGGTGTATCGGGCGCGCGTGACGAAAAAAGGCGAGTACAGCGATATCAAGCCTCTGCACTCGATGGATGAGGTATTGCGGCGTGCCCCTGGCTATATGCATGAGCTGGATACCCGTATTGGTCGATTGCTGTTGTTGGGCCGATCTTATGGCCACTATGGCAGCAGTTTTCAGTTGGCCGGCGAGATGGGGGCCGAGATTCTCCAATTGGCATTAAAAACCCAGCGCCTGTTTCTTGAGCTGGGCCCAAGACTGGCGCTTAACCCTGGCCCGGCCCGCACCGCTCGTTTCGATTGGGCCGTGATGCCCGATGGCAATTATTTTCCCCGCTGGATCAGCGACGGGCGCGAGTTGGACGAAGTGCTGCCCCTCCAGCCGCTTCATTATCTTGACCTCGATAACATGACGATCGGGGTGGTCGAGCACGGGCTGGAGGAAAATCTGGCCATGCATCTTTGCGGCTTGCCGATGATTCCAGCTGATCAAGTCGCATTATTCAGTCATCGCATCAGCGCGGCGTCCAAGGCGATTCCTCCGCCACGCGAGCTGACCGAGCGCGTCGTGGATGCGTTGGAGCCCCAAGGGTGTCTTACATTGGGAAGCGACGAATCCTACGTGTACAGCCAGGTCGACTATCGGCGGATGCCCGCCCTGGAACACCGCGCCGCCCTGGCTTTTCGTTACGACACAAGCCTGGTCAGCGGCAAGGGCACTGAGGACATCCTGTTTCTCAACGGCACCGAAACCCAACGCATCCAACGCAAGCCCGCAGCTGAAAAAGCCTTGCGCAAGACGCTCACGAAAATCGGCTTTAAAACGGTCAATCGCAAAAGCGGTGCACTGCCTGTCGGTGCAGGAGAGATGTTCGATCTACCCAACGATGAAGCCTGGCTGGCTTTTGTTGAAAGCCAGCTGTCGGTTCTGCGTGAAGCAGGGTGGGAAGTCGTCATTCACCCGGGGTTTTATTACAATGTGGAGGCTGTTGACGGCTGGTACGCGGACATTGAAGAGTCACCCGGTCACGAGTGGTTCAACCTTGAGCTGGGCATTGAGGTCAATGGCGAGCGGCACAGCCTGTTGCCCATCATGCTCGACTTGATGCGGCGTCAACCCAAACTGCTTGATGCCACCTACATGGCCGAACGTGATGATGATGAGCGCGTGTTGGTCAGTCTGGATGCCCGCACTCATATCAAAGTTGCGCTGCCCTACGGTCGTATCAAACCTCTGATGGCGACCCTCGGCGAACTCTACCTGCGCGCGCCTGAAGGCGATGCACTGCGGCTGAGTGCGCCGGATGCGGCAAGGCTCAGTAATCTGGATGCACTACCTCTGGTCTGGCAGGGCGGCGAGCGACTGCGTGATTTCGCCCAGCGTCTCAAGCGCTCCACCCATGCCCAGGTCTCTGCCCCCGAGGGCCTGAAAGCCGAACTTCGTGGCTATCAACTCGAAGGCCTGAACTGGATGCAAACGTTGCGCGAGCTGGAAGTCGGCGGGATTCTTGGGGATGACATGGGCCTGGGCAAAACCCTACAAACCCTTGCGCACCTGCTCGTGGAAAAACAGGCAGGGCGATTGCAAATGCCCGCGTTAGCCGTAATGCCTACCAGCCTGATCCCGAACTGGATCGACGAAGCCGCACGGTTCACGCCGCAGCTCAGAGTCCTGGCGCTGCACGGTGCACAGCGTCAGGCCGACTTCACGCGCTTGACCGATTACGACCTGGTACTCACCACCTACGCGCTGTTGCCGCGAGACCTTGAGGTCCTGCAGCCGCAGCGCTGGAGCGTGCTGATCCTCGACGAAGCGCAAAATATCAAGAATCCCAACAGCAAGGCGGCCCAGGCCGCTCGCCAACTGGATGCCGGCCAACGGCTGTGCCTGAGCGGGACGCCGTTGGAAAACCATTTGGGCGAACTCTGGTCGCTGTTTCACTTCCTGTTGCCGGGATGGCTGGGCGATAGTAAAACCTTCAATCGCGATTACCGCACGCCGATTGAAAAGCACGGCAATGCGCAACGCATGCAGCACCTGACGGCGAGGATCAAACCCTTCCTGTTGCGCCGCAAAAAAGAACAGGTGGCCACCGAGCTGCCGCCCAAGACCGAGATCGTGCACTGGGTGGACTTGAGTGACGCCCAGCGTGACGTGTATGAAACCGTGCGTGTGGCGATGGACAGGAAGGTTCGCGACGAGATCACCCGGCATGGTGTCGCCCGCAGTCAAATCATCATTCTCGAAGCGCTGCTCAAGTTGCGCCAGGTCTGCTGCGACTTGCGTCTGGTCAAGACTGCACCAGCCTCCAAACCGGCCCGGGCCGGTACTGGCAAACTCGGCAGTTTGATGGAGATGCTCGAAGAGTTGCTCAGCGAAGGGCGGCGCGTCCTGCTCTTTTCGCAGTTCACCTCGATGCTGGCATTAATCGAAGAGGAACTGAAGCAGCGTCAGGTCGACTATTCAATCCTGACCGGTGAAACCCTGGACCGGCGCACACCGGTGAAGAATTTCCAGGACGGCAAGACGCCGTTGTTCCTGATCAGTCTGAAAGCGGGCGGAACCGGCTTGAACCTGACGGCCGCGGATACGGTGATTCATTACGACCCCTGGTGGAACCCGGCCGTGGAAAACCAGGCCACCGACCGGGCCTACCGGATCGGGCAGGATAAGCCGGTATTCGTCTACAAGATGATTGCCCGAGGTACGGTGGAAGAAAAGATTCAGGCGTTGCAATTGGAAAAGGCAGCGCTGGCCGACGGTGTGCTTGAAGGGGGCGCCAGTGCGGGCTGGAAGCTGGAGCAGCGGGATATCGAGGCGCTGTTTGCGCCGTTGCCTGGCTAACGACTGCGGCGCGCCCTTCGCGGGCAAGCCCACTCCCACATTTGACCGCTTTTCTTCAGGGTGAACGCGGTCAAGTGTGAAAGGGGGCAAGCCCTAATGCCAGTCAGTTAAGGCTTTTTGTAGGAGCGAGGCTGTTCTGGTCAAGTTTTTCCGGACACCGATTACGGTGATCAAGCCGCCTCCTGCTCCATGGCTATTGGCGACAGGTAGTTGTTGTAGCTGTGGAGCCTGATTCGGTTGTATCGCATGAAGAAGCTGGTCATATCCTGCTTGGCTTCTTCAACTGTCATATAGCCCTTGGTGGGCACCCACTCTGATTTGAGCGTCCCGAAGAAACGCTCTGTTGGTGCATTGTCCCAGCACTGCCCTCTGCGGCTCATGCTTTGGGTTATCCCATACTCCAGCAACGCGGACTGAAAGAGCTGGCTGGTGTATTGGCAGCCTTGATCCGAATGAAACATCAAGCCTGCATGTTTGCCTCGAACCTCCACCGCCATTCTCAGCGCCTTGCTAACCAGGTTGGCGTCATTGATCAGAGAAAACGCCCAGCCAACGATTCGGCGGGCGAACAGATCAATGACCACTGCCAAGTGATACCAGCGTTTCCCAACCATTAGGCTGGTAACGTCGCCGCACCAGACTTGATTAATTGCGGTTGGCTCGAAGTTACGCTCAAGCAGGTTCTTGGCCACAAATGCTTCAACGCCTCTAGAGCGATATTGATGGCGGCGGCGCTGTCTGCTGGCCAGATTTGCCTCCGCCATAAGTTTTCCGGCCAGATGCCGACCTACCTTGATCTGCTGGGCCTTCAAGTGCTGAGAGATCATCCGTGCACCTGCGCTTTCTCGGCTTTCGACATGCAGTTGCACGACTTTTGCTCTAAGCGCGTCACGCTTGGTATTTGGCGCTGAGCGACGCTTAAGCCAGTCATAAAACGCGCTGCGGGAAACGCCTAGCGCACTGCAAAGCAGGCTGGTCGGATATGAACTCGACTCCCTCAGTTCCTCGATCAGGAAAAACGATCGGGATCCGACATCAAGAGAGCCGTAGCCTTTTTTAAGATTTCAGCCTCACTCTCCAGGCGCTTGACCTTGGCTCGTAGCTGTTGAAGCTCTCGCTGTTCGTCGCTGATAGCCTTGGTACCTGCCACTGGCTGCCCTTTGTGACGCTCTTTACGAACCTGATCAACCCAGCGGCGCAGAGCCGTAGGGCCAACGTCCATCGATGCACAGACGTCGGGAACTGAGCAGTTATCATCAAGAACCATGCTTGCAGCACGTTGCTTGAACTCGTGGGTGTAGGTCTTTCGCTGTTGCATGGAACCTCCTGATTGGGCGAATCATATCGCCCTTAAGAGGTGTCCGGGATCATTAGGCCAGTTCAGGCGGGCGGCTAGCCCTTGCTCGCGAAAAACGTCAACGATAACGCGTGCTTCCTGAATAAACGCGGTGCCTGTGAGTTTTTCGCGAGCAAGCTCGCTCCTACAGGCGGTGGTGTACGGTTAACTGACTGGCATTAGGGCTTGCCCCCGATGGCGATCCGACAGTCAGCGCTTTTCCTGCTTATTGGGCAGCGGTGCAAACAGCGCCTCGATATCCTCATTACCCAACTGCCAATCCCCGGTCGAACGCCCATCCAGCACACCCGCCGCCAGGTCGGATTTTTCTTTCTGCAAGTGCTGGATTTTCTCCTCTACCGTGCCTCGGGCAATCATCTTGTAAACGAACACTGGCTTCTCTTGCCCGATGCGGTAGGCACGGTCGGTGGCCTGGTTTTCGGTTGCCGGGTTCCACCAGGGGTCGTAGTGGATCACGGTGTCGGCTTCGGTCAGGTTCAGGCCGACGCCGCCAGCTTTCAGGCTGATCAGAAAAATCTGCAGCTTGCCGCTTTGGAATTCCTTCACCGGTGTGCGCCGATCACGGGTCTGGCCGGTCAGCAAGGCGTAGGCGATTTTGCGCTGCTTGAGTTCAGCCTCGATCAGACTCAGCATTGAGGTGAACTGCGAGAACAGCAGGATCCGCCGGCCCTCGGCAAACAATTCCTCGAGCATCTGCATCAAGCTGTCGAGCTTGCCCGAGCTGCTGCCTCGGGCGGGCAGCGCGGCATCGTTGACCAGGCGCAAATCGCAGCACACTTGGCGCAGTTTGAGCAGTGCCTCAAGGATGATGATCTGGCTGCGCGCCACGCCCTTGCGGGTGATCTCGTCGCGGACCTTTTTATCCATGGCCAGGCGCATGGTTTCATAGACGTCGCGCTGCGCTTCGTTAAGGTCGACCCAGTGGATAATCTCGGTCTTGGGCGGCAGTTCCGTTGCCACCTGTTCCTTGGTGCGGCGCAGCAGGAACGGCTTGATCCGGCCGTTGAGGTGCTGCAATCGCACCTCACTGGCGCGTTTTTCAATGGGAACGCGGTAATCGCGGTTGAAGCTTTTCACATCGCCGAGCCAGCCCGGCAACAGGAAGTGGAACAACGACCATAACTCGCCCAGATGGTTTTCCAGCGGCGTGCCGCTCAGGCACAGGCGCTGCCGCGCATTCAGCTCGCGAGCCGCTTGCGCCGCCTTGCTGGTGGGGTTCTTGATGTACTGGGCTTCATCGAGGATCAGCACATGCAAGGGCAGGGCGGCGAGGGTAACGATGTCCTTGGGCAGCAGTGCGTAGGTGGTCAACAGCAGGTCATAGTCCTGCAGATTGGCGAAATGTTTCTTACGCCCTGCGCCGTACAGCGCCTGCACCCGCAGTTGCGGGGTGAAATGCGCGGCCTCATCCAGCCAGTTGGGGATCAGGCTGGTAGGCATGACCACCATGCACGGTCGATTCAGCCGTCCTGCATTTTTTTCCGTAAGAATATGCGCCAGGGTCTGCAAGGTTTTACCCAGGCCCATGTCATCCGCAAGAATCCCACCCACCTCCAATTGGCGCAGCGACTGCATCCAGCTCAGGCCTTCCAGCTGGTAAGGGCGCAAGGTTGCATTCAAGCCTTCAGGCGCCACGCAGGTGAAATCCTTGATGTCCCGCAGGCGCTGGGCGAAGTTGCGGATTTTCTCGCCGCCCTCCCATTGCAGTGGCAGATCTTCCAGCGGGTTCAAGCGGACCGCATCGGCCTTGGCCAGGCGCAATGTGGTGGTGCCGGGTTCCTGCAGGTAGAACTCGCCGAGGGTCGCCAGTACCGGCTTCAATCGCCCATAGGGCAGCGCCACTTGCAGCGGACCGTGGCCGTTGGGCAGGCCGGGAATATTCACCAGGATCAATTCATCATCGCGGCGCCGTGCGAGTTTTTCCGGGTTGAGGATTTCGGTGTGGGAGCGCATCAAATTCAGCAGGATGGGCAGCAGGCTCAGCCGTTCGCCGTTGACGATGATACCCAGCTCCAGATCGAACCAGTCCCGCTCGGGGGCTTCATCGACGCTGGCGTACCAGTCGTCCACCGGGCTGAGGTCAAAACCGAAGTCTTCATCGATTTGCAGCTCCCAACCCTCGGCCCGCAGCGCGGGGGACGCGTTGAGGGTGAAATTCAGCCAGGCGCTGTCATTGACCATCTCGAACAGCTCGCCGGCGCTTTCCGGCAGGGCCTTGCTCTGGCGCGTGGCGATCTTGAACCCGAGCAGGCGCAGGTGTTCGCGATAGGGCTGTTCCAGCTCGGGATGGCGCTTGATGCGCAGGCTCTGGGTTTCCTGGCGCACGATGATATCGGCGTTCTTTTGCCCGCTGACATAGTTGCCCAGATAGTTGAACGACAGCGCCGCGCGATGCTGGATGTAACGCTGCATCTTGCCATTGCGCGGTTCGAACGCGCTGAACTCCACACTGGCCAGCCACAGGCGCGGCACAGGGCGCACATCCTCCATGACCACCTGCGGCAGCACCACGCGGTTATCCAATACCGCCTGCAATTTTCCCAGCAGCTCGGCATCCTGGGCAGCCGCCGGGTAGGCCAGGGTTTCCTGCACCTTGAGCAGCACGGCGGCAATATGCTTGCAATTGGTGTGCACCGGGCAGGTACAGCGGCTGTCCACCAGAATCAGCATGCCCTTGGCCGATTCGCGCAACGAAATGGTCTGCCGGTAGACGTTGCCGCCCGAACCTTCGCAACTGGCGGTGATGGTGCTGTCGCCGGATTCGACGATGCGCACCCGATTCTCCAGCGCGTAACGCCGCCCGCGCTCCAGGCTTTGCTCTTTGAAGCGATTGGCCCACGAAGGGGCCAGGGGTTTGGTCAGCGACGCTGTCAGGGGCATGGCGCGGGATCAGTCCTGCATGTCGGGCGGTGGTGCGCTGGGGGGCTTGGCGGTCAGCGAAGTAATCTTGATCAGCAGCGCCAGGTGGCCGCCATCCAGGTAATTGAGCTGGTTGTTCTTGGTGCGCACGTCTTTCTGGCTCAGGTGTTCGCTGGCGATCACGCTGCCGTTGCTGTCGAACTGGTTGATCCAGAAGTCGGCGTCGATGTCAGTGAAGCGACCCAGTTGCAGGTTCAGCACGCCCTCGATAGGAAATTGGCCGAATTGCTCCTGGCCGTCGGTGATCGCGATCTTCACTGGCTGTTCGCCGAGGCTCTGTTCCCAGGCCTTGTGCGCAAGCACGGTGTAGTTGGAATCGGCGCGCAGTTTCTCGACGATATTGCCCAGGCGCGGCGGGCTCATTCGCTCGCCCAGGCGCTGTGCACCTCCGTCCCAGTTTTCCGGGGCGGCGCGGCTGTTGATCACTGGCTCTGCATTCTGGCGCACCAGGATCATCTCCACCTGGTAGGGGCTCTCGGCAAAGGCCGAAGGCGCGAATACCAGCAACAGCAGGCTCAGAATGCGGAACACGCGCATGGAGGCGTCCTTCAAGCAGATTTCGGAATGAGGCGCTCAAACAGCGCCTCCAGGGTATTGAAGCGTTCTTCGGCGCGTTCCATCGGCACCATGAACTTGAACAGCGTAGCGCCTTCGAACTTGTAGCGGTTGGGCTGGCCCTGGATCAGCTTGATCAGCACCAACGGGTCCACCGGCGTTTGCGCTTCGAATTCGATACGCCCGCCTTGCGGCCCCGCGTCGACTTTCTTGATGCCCAGTTGTTCGGCCTGCAATTTGAGCAGGGTCAGGCGCACCAGGTTCTTGGTCGGTTCCGGCAACAGGCCGAAGCGGTCGATCATTTCCACCTGCAAGTCCTTCAGGCCTTCTTCGTCGGTGGCCGAAGCGATGCGCTTGTACAGGATCAGCCGCGCGTGCACATCCGGCAGGTAGGCTTCGGGGATCAACGCCGGCAAGCGCAGGTTGATTTCCGGGCCACCGCCCAACGGTTGGTCGAGGTTCGGCTGTTCGCCCTTGCGAATGGCTTTCACCGCACGCTCGAGCATTTCCATATAAAGGGTGAAGCCCACGGCCTGGATCTGCCCGCTCTGGCCGTCGCCGAGCAGTTCGCCGGCGCCACGGATTTCCAGGTCGTTGGTGGCCAGCACGAAGCCGGCGCCGAGGTCCTGGGTGTTGGCGATCGCTTCCAGGCGTTTTTCCGCGTCGGACGTGATCTGTTGGCGTGGTGGCGTCAACAGGTAGGCGTAGGCCTGGTGGTGACTGCGCCCGACCCGGCCGCGCAATTGATGCAGTTGGGCCAGGCCGAACTTGTCGGCGCGTTCGATGATAATGGTGTTGGCGCTGGGGACGTCGATACCGGTCTCGATGATGGTCGAGGCGATCAGCACGTTGAAGCGTTTGTGGTAGAAGTCGCTCATCACCTGCTCGAGTTCGCGCTCACGCATCTGCCCATGGCCGATGGCGATACGGGCTTCCGGCACCAGTTCGGCGAGGTCGGCGGCGCACTTTTCGATGGTTTTTACGTCGTTGTGCAGGTAATACACCTGGCCACCGCGCAGCAATTCGCGCAGCAGCGCTTCCTTGACCGTGCTTTTGTTCTGCTCCATCACGAAGGTGCGTACCGACAGACGGCGTGCCGGTGGCGTGGCGATGATCGACAGGTCGCGCATGCCCGACACCGCCATGTTCAACGTACGCGGAATCGGCGTGGCGGTGAGGGTGAGGATGTCGACTTCGCTGCGCAGGGCCTTGAGCTGTTCTTTCTGGCGCACGCCGAAGCGGTGCTCTTCGTCGATGATGACCAGGCCCAGGTTTTTGATCCTCACATCGTCCGAGAGCAGTTTGTGCGTGCCGATCACGATGTCGATCTTGCCTTCGGCGAGGTCGGCGATGGCGGCATTCACTTCCTTGGCGGACTTGAAGCGGCTCATCACCTCCACGCTCACCGGCCAGTCGGCAAAGCGGTCGCGGAAGCTGTTGTAGTGCTGCTGGGCGAGCAGGGTAGTCGGCACCAGGATCGCCACCTGCTTGCCGCCATGCACCGCAATGAACGCCGCGCGCATCGCCACTTCGGTCTTGCCGAAGCCGACGTCGCCACACACCAGGCGGTCCATCGGCTTTGGCGCGAGCATGTCGGCGCGCACGGCGTCGATGGTGGTTTGCTGGTCGGGGGTTTCTTCGAAGGCGAAGCCAGCGCTGAAGGTGGCGTAATCGGCTTTCGGGTCGGCGAACGCATAGCCTTCGCGGGCCGCACGGCGTGCGTAGATGTCGAGCAGTTCGGCGGCGACGTCGCGCACCTGTTCGGCGGCCTTGCGCTTGGCTTTCTGCCAGGTCTCGGAGCCCAGGCGGTGCAACGGCGCCAGGGCGTCATCGCTGCCGGTGTAGCGCGCGATCAAGTGCAGGCTGGCCACCGGCACGTAGAGCTTGGCGCCTTCGGCGTATTCCATGGTGAGGAATTCGGCGGCCTGGTTGTCGATTTCCAGGGTCTGCAAGCCGAGGTAGCGGCCCACGCCGTGGTCGATGTGCACCACCGGCGCGCCTTCACGCAACTCGGTGAGGTTCTTGATCACCGCGTCATTGTTGGCGTCGGCGCGTTTTTCACGGCGGCGACGCTGCATCACACGCTGGCCGAACAACGGGCTTTCGGCGATCAGCGCCAGGGCCGGGTCGTCCAGCAACAAGCCTTCGTCCAATGGCGCGATGGTGATCGCCAGGCGCTCTTTGCTTTTTACGAAATCCGGCCAGCTATCGACGGTCTTCGGGCGCAGCTTGAGGCGTTCGAGCAGCTCCAGCAGGACTTCGCGACGCCCGGCGGATTCGGCGGTAAACAGCACGCGGCCGGGGAAGTCGCCGAGGAAGTTGGACAGCGCTTCCAGCGGCTGCGTGGCTTTGGCCTGGATCGCCAGGTCCGGCAGCGTGCCCGCCGGGAAACGCTCGCGGCCGCTGCCGGCGTCCACATCCTGCTGGCTGGCGACTACACGAGGCCAGTTTTTCAGGCGGGCGAAGCAATCTTCCACCGGCAGGAACAGTTCGCCAGGCGGTAGTAACGGCCGGGATGGGTCGACGCGGCGCTCTTCATAGCGGTTGCGCACGTCGTTCCAGAAGTTTTCCGCAGCCTGTTCGATGCCTGGCAGCGAGAACACCTGGGTGTCTTGGGGCAGGTAGTCGAAGAGGGTGGAGGTTTCGTCGAAGAACAGCGGCAGGTAGTACTCGATACCGGCCGGTGTAATCCCGCTGCTCAGGTCCTGGAAGATCGGGCAGCGGCGGAAGTCCACGTCGAAGCGCTCGCGAAAGCGTGCCTTGAAGCGCGTGACCGCATCTTTTTGCAGCGGGAATTCCCGCGCCGGCAGCAGTTTGATCGACTCGACCTTGTCGATGGAGCGCTGGTTTTCCGGGTCGAAGGTGCGCAGGGTCTCGATTTCGTCATCGAACAGGTCGATGCGATACGGCAGCTTGCTGCCCATCGGGAACAGGTCGATCAAAGCACCGCGTACGGTGAATTCGCCGTGTTCGTACACCGTGTCGACATAGCGGTAGCCGGTGGCCTCCAGGCGCGTGCGCATCTGCTCCACGTCGAGTTTCTGGCCGACATCCAGCACCAGGCTGCTGCCCAGCAGGAATTTGGTCGGCGCCAGGCGATGCAGGGCCGTGGTGATCGGCACCACCAGCACGCCGTGAGCCAGTTCCGGCAAACGGTACAGGCTGGCGATGCGCTGGGAAATGATGTCCTGGTGCGGCGAGAACAGGTCGTAGGGCAGGGTTTCCCAGTCGGGAAAATGCAGCACCGGCAAATCGGGGGCGAAGAAGCTCAGCTCCTGCTCCAACCGCTCGGCGCTTTGGCTGTCGGCGGTAAGCAGCAGGGTAAAGCGTTTGGCTGCGCTGGCAGCCTCGGCAATGGCCAGGCTCAGGGCGGCACCGGGCAGGTTGCCCCAGTGCTGTTTACCTGCCGCGGCAGGGAGTAGCGGTAGACGCAGAACGGGCACGGAAGGTTGAGCTCCAAGCGTTGCGACAAAGTCGGTAATTGTAGCGGCCAGAGGTGCCGCCTGTCAGTTGCTGACTGTGCCTATTACGGTTTGTTGGAAATGTAGTGGCTAAGACAAACAATCGTCGGTTTTGACTCAATATGTAGTGCCAAAATACGCGAATGTTTAGGAGGGTTACGGACAAGTCGGGCTGCTCGGCAAACTAGTGGCCTTCTGGAACCCGCGTATTTCCTGGGCTGTAGCGGGGTGGTATTTTTTTGCAAGGGGTTTTTGTTGCCTGTCGCGCATTGCTCAACGGGCGGTCGGGCGACATAATGTAGCCCCTTTTTTCTGCCCCTACATGTGGAAGGTTCCCGTGACTCAGAAGCCCGACCAGTGTCTTGGTGAATGGATCGACCGTGAAGCACTCGCAGAAGCGATGATCCCGCTTATCGGCCAGCTGTACCGCAATAACAATGTGGTGAGCTCGATCTATGGCCGCAGCCTGATCAATCAGTCCGTCATCGCGATTCTCAAGGCTCACCGCTTTGCGCGTCACCGTTCCGCCGACGACAGCGAACTCTCCGTCCACGAAACATTCCCACTGCTCAAGGCCATGAGCGAGCTCAAGCTCGGCGCGGCGTCGGTGGACCTGGGCAAGTTGGCGTACAAATTCCGTAAAGAAGGCGCCGGCCGCAGTGCCGAGCAGTTCGTGCGTGAAGAAATGGCCGACGTGGTCGGCCAGCAAAACGCCGCTGCCCGCAAAGGCACCGACGTTGTGCTCTATGGCTTCGGTCGTATCGGCCGTCTGCTGGCGCGCATCCTGATCGAAAAAACCGGCGGCGGCGACGGCCTGCGCCTGCGCGCCATCGTGGTGCGCAAAGGTGCCGAGAACGACCTGACCAAGCGCGCCAGCCTGTTGCGTCGCGATTCGGTACACGGTCCGTTCAACGGCACCATCGTCATCGACGAAGAAAACAACACCATCACCGCCAACGGTAACCTGATCCAGGTGATCTACGCGAAGAACCCGTCCGAGGTGGATTACACCCAGTACGGCATCAAGGACGCCCTGCTGGTGGACAACACCGGCGTATGGCGTGATGCCGAGGGCCTGGGCCAGCACCTGGCCTGCCCGGGTGTTGACCGTGTGGTGCTGACCGCGCCTGGCAAAGGCAAGCTGAAGAACATCGTGCACGGCATCAACCACACTGAAATCACCGCCGACGACAAGATCGTGTCCGCCGCTTCCTGCACCACCAACGCCATCGTGCCGGTGCTCAAGGCAGTGAACGACAAGTTCGGTATCGTCAACGGCCACGTTGAAACCGTTCACTCGTACACCAACGACCAGAACCTGATCGACAACTTCCACAAGGGCGACCGCCGTGGCCGCAGCGCCGCGCTGAACATGGTGATCACCGAGACCGGTGCCGCCACCGCTGCCGCCAAGGCCCTGCCTGAACTGGCCGGCAAGCTGACCGGTAACGCGATCCGTGTGCCGACGCCAAACGTGTCGATGGCCATTCTCAACCTGAACCTTGAGAAAGCCGCCACCCGTGAAGAGATGAATGAGTACCTGCGCTACATGGCGCTGCACTCCGATCTGCATAAGCAAATCGACTTCGTCAATTCCCAGGAAGTGGTGTCCACCGACTTCGTCGGCTCGCGCCACGCCGGTGTGGTAGACGCCGAAGCGACCATCAGCCAGGACAACCGCGTTGTGCTGTACGTGTGGTACGACAACGAGTTCGGCTACAGCTGCCAGGTGGTTCGCGTGATGGAAGACATGGCTGGGGTTAACCCGCCGGCGTTCCCGCGCTAAGCCTCAGCGATAAATGAAAAAGCCCTGACTGGTTCGGGGCTTTTTTATGCCTGTTGTTTTGTGGTGTGAGTGAGGGCCTCATCGGGGGCAAGCCCCCTCCCACATTTGAACGTATTCGCAAAATCAAACTGTGGGAGGGGGCTTGCCCCCGATAGCGGTGGTTCAGCCACAACCTCTACACCTGACACCCTCAGCACTAAAAAAATAGTTGCTTCATAATGCTCATCCCGAAATCGACGCTGATTAGCGGCCTGTTAGTATGGCAAGACTGGCCTATGACGCGACCAAGGGTTAATGTGCGCGGCGTTGAGCCTTATATAGACTGTGCCCCGGTTCACACACTTGAGCCAAA
This sequence comes from Pseudomonas sp. R2-7-07, assembly GCF_003852355.1. Lineage (NCBI taxonomy): Bacteria > Pseudomonadati > Pseudomonadota > Gammaproteobacteria > Pseudomonadales > Pseudomonadaceae > Pseudomonas > Pseudomonas sp. R2-7-07. Next base: position 1,803,068 of record NZ_CP027759.1, read on the forward strand.
TTGTCCTTCATGCCCGCTGGCCGCGGCATGATTTAGCCAGGCGTCCAACCGTACGCCTGGCCTGTTCTGAGGAGTACGCATGGCTGTCTACAACTACGACGTGGTGGTACTGGGTTCCGGCCCGGCTGGAGAAGGCGCGGCGATGAACGCTGCCAAAGCAGGGCGCAAGGTGGCGATGGTCGATAGCCGTCGCCAGGTCGGCGGTAACTGCACCCACCTGGGTACCATCCCGTCCAAGGCGTTGCGTCACTCCGTGCGCCAGATCATGCAGTTCAACACCAACCCGATGTTCCGGGCCATCGGCGAGCCACGCTGGTTTTCGTTCCCGGACGTGTTGAAGAGCGCTGAAAAGGTCATCTCCAAGCAGGTTGCTTCGCGTACCGGCTACTACGCCCGTAATCGCGTCGATCTGTTCTTCGGCACCGGCAGCTTCGCCGACGAGCAAACCGTCGAAGTGGTCTGCGCCAACGGCGTGGTCGAGAAGCTGGTTGCCAAGCACATCATCATCGCCACCGGTTCGCGCCCGTATCGCCCGGCGGACATCGATTTTCACCACCCGCGTATCTACGATAGCGACACCATCCTCAGCCTGGGCCACACCCCGCGCAAACTGATCATCTACGGTGCCGGGGTGATCGGCTGCGAATACGCCTCTATCTTCAGCGGCCTGGGCGTGTTGGTGGAGCTGGTAGACAACCGCGACCAGTTGCTGAGCTTCCTCGACTCGGAAATTTCCCAGGCGTTGAGCTACCACTTCAGCAACAACAACATCACCGTGCGTCATAACGAAGAGTACGAGCGTGTCGAAGGCCTGGACAACGGCGTAATCCTGCACCTCAAGTCCGGCAAGAAGATCAAGGCCGACGCCTTGCTCTGGTGCAACGGGCGTACCGGCAACACCGACAAGCTGGGCATGGAAAACATCGGGGTCAAGGTCAACAGCCGTGGCCAGATCGAAGTGGACGAGAACTACCGCACCTGCGTGCCGAACATCTACGGCGCCGGTGACGTGATCGGCTGGCCCAGCCTGGCTAGCGCCGCCCATGACCAGGGCCGTTCTGCCGCTGGCAGCATTGTCGACAACGGCAGCTGGCGCTACGTGAACGACGTGCCGACCGGGATCTACACCATTCCGGAGATCAGCTCGATCGGCAAGAACGAACACGAACTGACCAAGGCCAAGGTGCCTTACGAAGTGGGCAAGGCGTTCTTCAAGAGCATGGCGCGTGCGCAGATCGCCGGTGAGCCGCAAGGCATGCTGAAGATTCTGTTCCACCGCGAGACCCTGGAAGTGCTCGGCGTGCATTGCTTCGGCTATCAGGCGTCGGAGATCGTGCACATCGGCCAGGCAATCATGAACCAGCCCGGCGAGCAAAATACCCTGAAGTATTTTGTAAACACCACGTTCAACTACCCGACCATGGCTGAAGCCTATCGGGTAGCGGCCTACGACGGCCTCAACCGGCTTTTTTGAGCGGCTCCGGCCGGTGGCCTGAGCCGGCCGGGGAGACCGATTTCAGTAATTCCCGAGGGTGGCAGTGGCCAAACCGGGAAAGTCTGTAATCAGGCTATCTACGCCGAAGTCGGCGAGCCTGCGCATCAGCGCAGGTTCGTTGACTGTCCAAACGGATACGTGCAGGCCCTGGCGCTGGGCTTTTTCCAGCCGTTCGGGGGTGCACAACGTCCAGTTCAATGCCAGGAACTCACAACCGTAGTTCTGCGCGACCTTCAACGGGTCGAGCCAGGCGTATTCGGCCACCAGCCCGCGTGACAGGTCTGGGGTGAGGTCAACCGCCGCTTTCAACACTTCCCGTGAACTTGAGGTCACTGTGACCTTGTCCATCAGGCCAAACCGCACAGCCATCTCGCGGATCGCCAGCACGGTGGTCGCGGCGCGAGTGCGCGAAGCGCTTTTGACTTCCAGTTGCCAGTGATCGAAGTCGCACTGTTCGAACAACTCTTCCAGGCGCGGGATCGGGCATGGGTTGACCCAGCCTGGGCCGCCTTTGCGTGCGTCCATCTTCACCAGGTCCGCCGCCGAATACTCGACGACTTTGCCGCGCCGGTCAGTGGTGCGCTTGAGGGTGGGGTCGTGGATGACCATCAGCTCGCCGTCCATGGACAGGTGCAGATCCAGTTCGCAGCGGCGCACGCCGTGTTTGAGGCATTCCTGAAAGCTGGTCAGGGTGTTTTCCGGTGCTTCGCCTTTGGCACCGCGATGGCCGTAAATCAGGGTCACAATTGCTCCTTTGCGCCAGGCTCGCTGGCGTCGTGAATACGCATTCAGAGTTCGTCGCTTTGTTCTCGCGCCAGGCGACGTTCCTGCGCCTGTTTCTGCAGGATGTAGCGCGCCAGCAGTTGGCGTTGGGCATCGGTCATGGATTCGAACTCCGTGCCCACGTCAAAGCGCTCGCCCTTGGGGTCGCAATGGGTGACCCGCGCGCGCAGCAACAGGCCCAGGGCCTGGGGCATCAGCACCAGCTTGACCGCCAGGTGTGTGTCCGGGGCCAGCGCCACAGGGTGCTGGAAGTCGATGCCGCCTTCGGAAATGATCACCGGCTGCGGCGCGCCCACCTCGCCGAGCAGGCCGCGAGCCATGACCTGGCTGAGCAGGTCCAGGCGTTTGTTCTGCACTTTGAGGAACGCCGCCAGGCTGCGGTCTTTTTCGTTGATCTGGCGCAGCAGGTGCTGGGCCTCGAATTCGCTGAGGTGCAGTTCACTGAGCAGATTGAACAGCGGCGAATCATCCAGCAACACTTCCTTGCTCGCCGCGTCGGGGGCCGACAGGGGTTTGATTTGGAGTGCGATCATGTCGTCGATACGGTAGTATTCGCGGCGCTCTTCTTCATCTAATGTCGACATGGCGAACCCCAGGTAACGGTAATGGTCTGAGTGTAAAGCTGCTGACCAGACCCCGCCACCGGGACGTCTTCTTTTCCTCCGAACAAGCCCCGACATGTTCAGACCTCTCTTCGTATTTATTGGCACGCGTTACACCCGTGCAAAGCGTCGCAATCATTTTGTGTCGTTCATTTCCCTGACCTCGATGATCGGTCTCGCCCTGGGCGTGGTCGTGATGATTGTGGTGCTGTCGGTGATGAACGGCTTCGATCATGAGATGCGCACCCGCGTGCTGGGCATGGTGCCCCACGCGACCATCGAGGGCGACGCGCCCATCAGTGACTGGCAAAGCCTGGCCGCCAAGGTCAAGCAGAACCCCAAGGTGCTGGCCGTTGCGCCGTTTACCCAGATGCAGGGCCTGCTGACCAATGACGGCAAGGTGCAGAAAATCCTGCTCAATGCCGTCGACCCGGCCCAGGAGCGCAACGTCTCGATCATCGACAAGTTCATGTTGCAGGGCAAACTCGACGATCTGGCGCCCGGCAGCTTCGGCATCGTCATCGGCGACAAGGCCGCTGCCAAGCTCGGTGTGGGCGTCGGCGACAAGCTGACCTTCGTTGCGCCGGAGGTCACCGTGACCCCGGCCGGCATGTTCCCGCGCATGAAGCGCTTTACCGTGGTCGGCACCTTCCACGTCGGCGCCGGCGAGATCGACGGCTACCTCGGCTTGACCAACCTCACAGACCTGGCGCGCCTGCATCGCTGGCAGCCGGACCAGGTGCAGGGCCTGCGCCTGAAGTTCAACGACCTGTTCGAGGCACCGCGCGGCGCCTGGGAAATCGCCCAGCATCTGGGCGAATCGCAGTATTACGCCCGCGACTGGACCCGCACCCACGGCAACCTGTACCAGGCCATCCGCATGGAAAAAGCCATGATTGGCCTGTTGTTGCTGCTGATCGTCGCCGTGGCCGCCTTCAACATCATCTCCACGCTGGTGATGGTGGTGAATGACAAGAAGGGCGACATCGCCATCCTGCGCACCCTCGGCGCCACGCCGGGGCAGATCATGGCGATCTTCATGGTGCAAGGCACGGTGATCGGCGTGGTCGGCACCCTGATCGGCACCGCCTTGGGGATTCTGGCCGCACTGAATGTCAGCGCCGCCATCGCCTTGCTTGAAAAAGTGCTCGGCCACAAGTTTCTCAACGCCGACGTCTACTTCATCGACTACTTGCCGTCCCAGGTTCAGGCCCAGGACGTGTTGATGGTGGGCGGCGCCGCGTTGGTCCTGAGTTTCCTTGCCACCCTGTATCCAGCCTGGCGCGCGGCACGTACCCAGCCAGCACAGGCATTACGTTATGAGTGAATCGGGCATGAGTGAAAAAGCAATCCTGAGCTGCCGCAACCTGGGCAAATCCTACGAGGAAGGCCCGGAATCCGTGGTGGTGCTGGCTAACCTGCAGCTTGAACTCCATCCGGGCGAGCGCGTGGCGATCGTCGGCAGTTCCGGCTCCGGCAAAAGTACCTTGCTCAACCTGTTGGGCGGCCTTGATACGCCGTCCCAGGGCAGCGTGTGGCTGGCCGGTGAAGAGCTGTCCGCCTTGAATGAAAAGGCCCGCGGCCAACTGCGCAACCGTTCGCTGGGTTTCGTGTATCAATTCCACCACCTGTTGCCGGAATTCACCGCTCTGGAAAACGTGTGCATGCCGCTGTTGATCGGCAAGACCGCGATCCCGGAGGCGCGCCAGCGTGCCACGGCCTTGCTGGAGCGCGTCGGCCTCGGCCATCGCCTGGAGCACAAACCGGCCGAGCTGTCCGGCGGCGAGCGCCAGCGCGTGGCAATCGCCCGTGCCCTGGTGAACAACCCAGGGCTGGTGATGCTCGATGAGCCCACCGGTAACCTCGATTCCCACACGGCCCAGGGCATCAAGGACTTGATGCTGGAACTGAGCACCCAGATGCGCACCGCGTTCCTGGTGGTGACCCATGACATGAGCATGGCCCGCCAGATGGACCGAGTACTGCACTTGCAGGAAGGTCATCTGGTCGCTATCTGACCTGTTGCAAGCCCGTTTTTTTGAAACCGGGCTTTTTCATTTTTTCAACGGTGCCCGCGAATGTTCAGACCGTTATCGATTTTCATCGGCACGCGCTATACCCGCGCCAAGCGCCGCAACCGTTTTGTCTCGTTTATCTCGATGACCTCGATGATCGGCCTCGCCCTGGGCGTGTTGGCGATGATCGTGGTGCTTTCGGTGATGAACGGCTTCCAGCGCGAAATGAGCTCGCGCATCCTCGGCATGGTGCCCCACGCCACCATCGTGGGGGTGAACCCGATCGATGACTGGCAGCCGGTGGCCGCCGCTGCAATGAAGAACCCCCAGGTCACGGCAGCGGTACCGTTCACCCAGATGGACGGTATGTTCTCCTACAAGGGCGCGATGCAGCCGATTGAGATCAACGGCGTCGACCCGGCCCAGGAAGGCAAGGTGTCGATCGTGGCCCAGCATATCGTGCGCGGCAAACTGGAAGACTTGAAAGCCGGTGAGTTTGGCGTGGTGATCGGCGACATCACCGCGCGCCGCTTTCGCCTGAACGTGGGCGACAAACTGACCTTGATCGTCCCGGAAATCAGCACCGCGCCGGGAGGGATCACCCCGCGCATGCAGCGTTTGAACGTGGTGGGTATCTTCAAGGTGGGCGCCGAGCTGGACGGCTCCATGGCCTTGATCAACAAGGCCGACGCGGCCGAAATCCAGCATTGGCAACCCAACCAGGTGCAGAGCGTACGCCTGGCGGTGACGGACCTGTACGCGGCGCCCAAGGTCTCGGCCGATATCGCCGCCAGCCTCGGCGCGGCGTATAAGGCGGACGACTGGACCCACACCCAGGGCAGCCTGTTCAGCGCGATGAAAATGGAAAAGACCATGATCGGCCTGCTGTTGCTGATGATCGTCGCGGTGGCCGCGTTCAACATCATTGCCACCTTGATCATGGTGGTGAACGACAAGGGCGCGGACATCGCGATCCTGCGCACCATCGGCGCCACGCCCCGCCAGATCATGGCGATCTTCATGGTGCAGGGCACGGTAATCGGCGTCGTCGGCACCCTGATCGGCGGCGTGCTGGGGGTGATTGCGGCGCTGAACGTGAGCGAACTGGTGGGCTGGCTGGAGCGGGTGAGCGGGCAACATATCTTCAGCTCGGATGTGTACTTCGTCAGCAACCTGCCGTCCGAACTGCAAGGTGGGGATGTGTTGCTGATTTGCTCGGCGGGGTTTGTGTTGAGCTTTCTGGCGACCATTTACCCGGCGTATCGGGCTGCGAAGATCGAGCCGGCGCATGCCCTCAGGTATTCGTAGTATTTGAGACCGCTATCGGGGGCAAGCCCCCTCCCACACTTGGAATGCATTTCAAATGTGGGAGGGGGCTTGCTCCCGATAGGGCTGGCCCAGCCTGCATCAATCCCCCTGGGACAACTCGATCACAAACCGCGTCCACCCCACCCCGGACTCACAAAAAATCCGCCCCCCATGCGCCCGCACTATCGACTGGGTAATCGCCAACCCCAGCCCCGCGTGTTCGCTGCTGCCTTCATGGCGCGCCGGGTCGGCCCGGTAGAACCGATCGAACAACCGCGGTAACAACTGCGCTGGAATGCCTTCCCCGGTGTTCTCAATCGTGAGTGTCACGCCGTCCACCATGCGTACCCGCACTTCGCCGCCCGCTGGCGTAAATCGCAGCGCGTTATCGAGCAGGTTCGACAGCGCCCGACGCAACATACCGCGATCACCCATCGTATGGGCTGTGCCTTCTCGCACCAGGCTGACGTGGGCGTCTTCAGCCAGCAACGCAAAAAACTCCAACAACGCCTCCACTTCATCGGCCAGCGCCAAAGGTTCGCGCTTGGGCACCAGCAAACCGTGATCGGCCTTGGCCAGGTACAGCATGTCGTTCACCAACTGCGCCATCCACTGCAGTTCCTCCAGGTTGCTGTGCAGCGCTTCGCGGTAGTCCTCCAAGGGGCGCGGCTGGGTCAGGATGACCTGGGTCTGGGTCAGCAGGTTCGACAGCGGTGTGCGCAACTCGTGGGCGATATCGGCGGAGAAGGCCGAGAGGCGCTGGAACGCATCGTCCAGCCGGCCCAGCATGGCATTGAAGGTTTGGGCCAGCTCCGCCAGTTCTGCTGGCATTTGCTGTTGCGGCAAGCGTTGCGTCAGGGAATGCGCGGACACGCCGGCGGCGACTTCAGCCACGCGCCGCAATGGCCGCAACCCGCTGCGCGCCGCCCAGGCGCCGAGCAGTGCGGTGGCCAGGGCCGACAGGCCGACGGTCAGCCAGATCAAGCGCTGCATGCGTTGCAGGAAATGCTGGTGGTGGGTGATGTCGAGTATCAGGGTCAATTGCGCCGAGCCGGGTTGGCCAGGGTTCAGCGGCGCGTTATACACCCGGTAGGCGGTGCCAGCGTTCTGCAGGCTATGCAGGCCGGGGGCCTCGGGCAACGCCACGCCCGGCGCATCGTCAAGCCAGCGCTGGCCGGCCGCCGTGATGCGCAAGGCGAGGTCGGGTTGATGGCTGAGGTCGGCGCGCAGTTGGGGTTCGCGCTGGGCGAACGCGTGCGGCGAGTCGACCCCCTGCAACGTGCTGCGCAGCGCCACGAGTTTGCTGTCCAATTGCTGCTGGTCCAGCTCGATGAAGTGCGCCTCGCTGGCATGGTTGAACAGCACGCCGGCCAGCAGCGAGACCACGGCGGTGCAGGCGGCAAACAGCAGCGCCAGGCGGCTGGCGAGGGACAAACGCTTGATCAAGTGAAGCGCTCCTCGAGTACATAGCCCATGCCGCGCACGGTGTGGATCAGCTTGTTGGGAAAGGCGTCGTCGACTTTCAGGCGCAGGCGGCGGATCGCCACTTCGATGATGTTAGTGTCGCTGTCGAAATTCATGTCCCACACCTGCGAGGCGATCAGCGACTTGGGCAGCACTTCGCCCTGGCGGCGCAGCAGCAGCTCGAGCAGGGCGAATTCCTTGGCGGTGAGGTCGATACGCTGGCCGCTGCGCTCGACGCGGCGACGGATCAGGTCCAGGCGCAGGTCGGCCAGTTGCAGGCTGGTTTCCTGCGGTGCACTGCTGCCGCGCCGTAACAGGCTGCGTACGCGGGCGAGCAGTTCGGAAAAGGCGAAGGGCTTGACCAGATAATCGTCGGCGCCCAGCTCCAGGCCGTGCACGCGATCCGCCACCGCATCGCGCGCGGTGAGGAACAACACCGGAATGTCCAGGCCGGCACTGCGCACCGCTTGCAGGATTTGCCAGCCGTCACGACCGGGCAGCATCACATCGAGGATCAATAAGTCATAGTCGCCAGTCAGCGCCAGGTGCTGCCCGCTGATACCGTCGGCCACCAGTTCGGTGGTAAACCCGGCTTCGGCCAGGCCCTGGCGCAGATAGTGGCCGGTTTTCGGTTGGTCTTCGACAATCAGCAGTTTCATGGGCGACTCTTGGCAGCGGTGGGCGCCGGACTTTATACCGCGGGCTCCCAGGTAAAGGGGTAACCTGACAAAGTTGTAATCTAGCAGTCAGTTGGCTGGCAGCGAGGCCCTCTTAAAGTGCTGGCCAAGCGAGTCACCCATTTGGAGAGTCAAAGATGGCGTTGCGTACACCTGTGTTCCTGGCGGGCTGCCTGTTGGCCCTGAGTTTCGATGCCGTCGCCGATGGGGCCCACACCTATGCTTTCGGCCAGCCGGCCACTGCGGACAAGGCCACACGCACGGTTGAAGTGACCCTGCAGGACATTTCTTTTTCGCCCAAGTCCCTTGACGTCAAGGCCGGTGAGACGGTGCGCTTTGTGCTGGTCAATAAAGGCCGGTTGCTGCATGAGTTCAACCTCGGCGACGCGGCCATGCATGCCGAACACCAGAAGGAAATGTTACAGATGCAGGCCAGCGGCATGCTTACGGCCACCGGTATGGGAGAAATGGACCACAGTAAAATGGACCATGGCGCGATGAAGCACGATGATCCGAACAGTGTGCTGGTCGAGCCCGGCAAAACCGCCGAGCTGACCTGGAAGTTCTCCAAAGCCACTGACCTTGAGTTCGCCTGCAATCTTCCCGGGCATTACCAGGCGGGCATGGTCGGCAAACTGACCGTTGAGTAAGGCGTTCCTTAAGGGCGCGGGCAAAGGCTGGTAGACTTGTGCGGTTTATTTAGCCAGGTTTCCGCCATGCATCCCGCAGCCGAACATTCGCCGCTGGGCAAGTCCAGTGAATACATCTCCACTTATACCCCTTCGTTGCTGTTCCCGATCCCTCGCGCCGCCAAGTGGGCCGAGCTGGGCCTGAGCGCCGAGACCCTGCCTTACAAGGGCGTGGATTTCTGGAACTGCTTCGAACTGTCCTGGTTGCTGCCGTCCGGTAAACCGGTGGTGGCCATCGGTGAGTTCAGCATCCCGGCCGACTCGCCGAACATCATCGAGTCCAAGTCCTTCAAGCTGTACCTCAACTCGTTGAACCAGACCGCGTTTGCCGATACGCCGAGTCTGGAAGCCACCTTGCGCGCCGACCTCAGTGCCGCCGCCGGCAAACCGGTGAGCGTGCGCATTCGCAGCCTGGCCGAGATCGAGGCTGAGGGTGTGATGGCGTTGCCGGGTGTGTGCATCGATGATCTGGATATCAACGTCAGCAGCTACGAGCACCCGCGTCCGGAATTGTTGCGCTGTGACGATTCGCGGGTGGTGGAGGAGAGCGTGCACAGCCACCTGCTCAAATCCAACTGCCCAGTCACCAGCCAGCCCGATTGGGGCAGCGTGGTGGTGGAGTACCGTGGCGCGGCGCTGGATCACGCCAGCCTGCTGGAATACCTGGTGAGCTTTCGCCAGCACTCGGACTTCCATGAGCAGTGCGTGGAACGCATCTTCCTGGACCTGCAGCGCTTGCTCAAACCGGCGAAGTTGACCGTGTATGCGCGGTATGTGCGGCGGGGCGGGTTGGATATCAACCCGTATCGCAGCACCGAAGAGGTGGCGTTCCAGAACGTACGCCTGGCGCGCCAGTAAGCCTGCGCACCATACCCAATGTGGGAGGGGGCTTGCTCCCGATAGCAGAGGTTCAGGCACAGATGCTGTGACTGACACTCTGCTATCGGGAGCAAGCCCCCTCCCACATTTTGCTTTTGCGCCGGACTTGGGTTCAGATTAGATCCCGATATTGCCCAGGGTGATCATGATATTGCGCAAGGTCCCGGAAATGACCGGGTGCTCAGCGTCGAACTCTATGGCCGCTTGATTCACATCGTCGGAAATGCTCGGCGTTTGGGTGGCCGGTTCCAATTCAAGTTGCACTTCGAACTTGGCAATCAACTCCTCCAACGCTTCACGTTTTTCAGGCGACAGCGGTGGCTCCTGTTCCAACTGCCCACGCAGGATCTCGATCTGCTCTTCCAGCTTTTTGCGATCAGGCATGACGTTCTTCCTTTTATCGATAGTCACTGGCATAGACCGCGGCACGCCGGGAAAGGTCTACGAACTGACCTGTAGATTAATCCACTGCGGCCAACCGTGCATGATCCTTGTCAGGGCTTCTCGCCTTTGAGCCGGCGCAGGCGGATGTCGGCCAGGCAGGTGCCGAGTTCACCGAGGTGATCGATCACTGAGTGCACGCCTAATCCATAGAGCGCCACGGTGGCCTTGCCGCGCTTGTGCTCGCGTTCCTTGTCGCTCAGTGCTTGCCACTGCTGCGGCGCGACGCCGCACAGGGAGCCGCAGGACGCCAGGCCGATGGTCCACAAGCCGGCATTCAGGCCCGATTGCAGCAGTCGCGGCTCGCCGCTGACCAGCACGCAACCGTCCAGGCGTGTGATATTCAGCTCCATCAAGGCCTCCCAGCAGGCATGGGGCGCCGGCCAGCGGATGGCGGAGGGCGAGGCGGCCTTGAGCCAGGCGGGCAGGGTGGCGGCCAGTGACGTAGTGATCGAGGGCGGCAATTCATCCAGCCAGGCGCAGGGCACGCCTTGTTCCTTCAGGCTGCGCAGAATTTTCAGGGCCCCGGGTGTGGTCTGGGAATCGGGGGAAGGGGAGTCGCTGCGCGCCTGGGAACCGAAATCCACCAGGCAGCCACTCAAACCAAACAACACGGCAGTCAACGCGGGGGCAGTGGTGACGGCTATCTCGGCATGCGGCATCTGAACGTCCCTGAAATAGTTACAACGCTATCGGGATGGCATGACAAGTGGATGACACAGGTGGGTATTTGTAGGAATTTTGTCCAAATCATGAAAGTCGTTTCCTTGCGAGTGCCTAAATCGACACTTCCGTCATATACTGACGGCCTTATTCAGGGCATAGCGCCCATGACAGACTATTCAAGGAGCAAAAGCTATGCGCTGGAGCCAGTACTTCGCTCAGCTATCGGTGTGTGCCACCGTCCTGTTGGCCCCGTTCGCCGCCCAAGCAGCGACCGAAGACGACCCATGGGAAAGCGTCAACCGCCCGATCTTCACCTTCAACGACACCGTTGACACCTACGCCCTCAAGCCAATCGCCCAAGGCTATCAGTTCGTCACCCCGCAATTCGTGCAGGACGGCGTTCACAACTTCTTCCGCAACATCGGCGATGTCGGCAACCTGGCCAACAACGTCCTGCAGCTCAAGCCTCACAATGCTGGCGTCGACACGGCTCGCCTGTTGGTCAACACCACATTCGGCGTACTGGGCTTCATCGATGTCGGCACCAAAATGGGGCTGCAGCGTAGCGATGAAGACTTCGGCCAGACCCTCGGCTACTGGGGCGTCGGCAGCGGTCCCTACGTGATGATCCCATTGCTGGGCCCAAGCACCTTGCGCGATGCGCCGTCCAAATACGTGGACAGCTACACCCAACCGTACCGTTACATGAACGATATCGGCTGGCGCAACAGCACCTTCGGCCTGAACGTGGTCGACACCCGTGCCAGCCTGCTCGACAGCGAAAAGCTGATCAGCGGCGACAAGTACACCTTTATCCGAAACGCCTACCTGCAGAACCGTGAGTTCAAGGTCAAGGACGGCAAGGTCGTCGACGACTTTTAAGCTGAGACGTTTTGAAATGAAAAAGGCGACCTTTGAACGGTCGCCTTTTTTGTGGGCGCATATCAGCGCATTTTCAGGATTCTGAGGCCCAGGTGCTGCTCATCGCCGGCAGCCTTGGTCCACACCACCTCGGTATCGGCCTCAAGGCCCTTGAGTGCGGCGTGCTCTGAATCGATGCGCACGGTGAGCAGGTCGCCCACGTTGAACTGGCGAGGTGCCTGCACCTGCATGCCGGAGCTGGACAGGTCCAGGCACATCCCTTCGATCTCCTGGCCAGCGTGGATCAAGGACACATCGGCATCCACACGCATGCGGATGAAGTCACGTTTTTCGGCGTAGTCGCGCTCGTGTTCGCTCACTGAGTCCATCCTTACTTTGCGTTGTGGTGATGAGCGTTCTTATAACTCCCGGTGATTTGCGGTGTAAAGACGCCCGGCGACCATCGGCATGAGCTTGAAACCCCTCACGGATGGGAGTACCGTCTGCGCCTTAGAAGGGCACCTCTGCTTTACCGTTGTGCATGGGCGAAATCCCAATGCTTTGTAGGACAGAGAGGCTAGAAAGCGAATCCAGTACGTGAGCACGGCCATTGCCGCGCCGCCTACGCCAACCTAATTCTGGCGCCGTTTGCCCACATGCAAAAAACCAGTGCCACGCTGCTGATAATCGATGACGACGAAGTAGTGCGCGCGAGCCTCGCGGCCTATTTGGAAGACAGTGGCTTCAGCGTCCTGCAGGCCAGCAACGGCCAACAGGGTCTCCAGGTATTCGAGCGCGACAAGCCCGACCTTGTGATCTGCGACTTGCGCATGCCCCAAATGGGCGGCCTCGAGCTGATTCGCCAGGTGACCGAGCGTGCTCCGCAGACGCCGGTGATTGTCGTGTCCGGTGCCGGGGTCATGAATGACGCCGTTGAAGCCCTGCGCCTGGGCGCCGCCGATTACCTGATCAAGCCCCTGGAAGACCTGGCCGTGCTGGAGCACTCGGTGCGCCGCGCCCTGGACCGTGCCCGGCTGTTGCTGGAAAACCAGCGCTACCGCGAAAAACTCGAGACCGCCAACCGCGAGCTCGAAGCCAGCCTGAACCTGCTCCAGGAAGACCAGAACGCCGGTCGCCAGGTGCAGATGAACATGCTGCCGGTCAGTCCGTGGACCATTGACGAATTCAAGTTTGCCCACCAGATCATCCCGTCGCTGTACCTGTCGGGTGATTTCGTCGACTATTTCCGAGTGGATGAGCGGCGTGTGGCGTTCTACCTGGCCGACGTGTCCGGCCACGGTGCGTCCTCAGCGTTCGTCACCGTGTTGTTGAAGTTCATGACGACGCGGTTGCTGTTCGAGTCCAAGCGCAACGGTACCTTGCCCGAGTTCACCCCCTCCGAGGTGCTGGGCCACATCAACCGGGGCCTGATCAGCTGTAAGCTGGGCAAGCACGTGACGATGGTCGGCGGCGTGATTGATGAAGAAACCGGTCTTTTGACCTACAGCATTGGCGGTCACCTGCCGATGCCGGTTCTATACACTCCTGACAGTGTGCGTTACCTGGAAGGGCGTGGCCTGCCGGTGGGCTTGTTCAATGAAGCCACCTACGAAGACCACATCCTGGAACTGCCGCCGACTTTCAGCCTGACGCTGATGTCCGACGGTATCCTGGACCTTCTTCCAGAGCCTACACTCAAAGAGAAAGAAGCCGCCTTGCCCCAAAAGGTCAAGTCGGCGGGCGGCAGCCTGGATGGTCTGCGGCAGGTTTTTGGATTGGCCACGCTAGGGGAGATGCCGGATGATATCGCCCTATTGGTGTTGAGCAGGAATCTTTGATGAGTACCGGAAGAATCCAATTCGCCGAGCAAGACGGGACCTTCGTCCTGAAATTTGTCGGTGAAGTGCGCCTGACCTTGTGTTCGGCGCTGGATGCGACGATTGAGCGGATCTTCACAGCGCTGAACTTCTCGGCGATCGTGATCGATCTGACCGAAACCCGCAGCATCGATAGCACCACCCTGGGCCTGCTGGCCAAGTTGTCCATTCTGTCTCGGCAGAAGGTGGGCCTGTTGCCGACCGTCGTCACCACCCACGAAGACATCACCCGGCTGCTGCAGTCCATGGGCTTCGACCAGGTGTTCAACATCGTTGACCGCCCGATCCCCTGCCCGGAATGCCTGACCGACCTGCCTTCACAGGATCAGTCCGAGGAAGTCGTACGGGTCAAGGTGCTGGAAGCGCACAAGATCCTGATGGGCTTGAACGAGTCCAACCGCGAAGCCTTCCACGACCTCGTCAACGCTCTGGAACGCCACTGACGGCTTTCCTGTCGAAACACATTCCAATGTGGGAGGGGGCTTGCCCCCGATAGCGATGTGTCAGTTATGAATAAGCTGACTGACACTCTGCCATCGGGAGCAAGCCCCCTCCCACAGTGTGACCTGCGACAAACTTGAGACAGGCGCCCACAAAAAAGGGCGGCACCCGCCAGGGTGCCGCCCTTTTTGCCGCCTGCGCTTTTACAGCTTGGCCGACAACAACGCCTCCAGCTTCTCCTGGTCCCGAGCAAACTGACGAATCCCCTCCGCCAGCTTCTCAGTCGCCATGGCATCTTCGTTGGATTCCCAACGGAACTGCGCTTCAGTCATATGCACCCGCGCTTCACCTGCGTGCCCTGGCGCCAACTTGCGTTCCAGCTTGCCTTCATCCGCCGCCAGCTTCTCCAGCAAGTCCGGGCTGATGGTCAGGCGATCACACCCGGCCAACTCCTCGATCTGGCTCAGGTTACGGAAGCTCGCACCCATCACCACGGTCTTGTAGCCATTGGCTTTGTAGTAGTTGTAGATGCGCGTCACCGACTGCACGCCCGGGTCATCGGAACCGGTGTAGTCGTTGCCGTTGGCCTTCTTGTACCAATCGTAGATACGGCCCACGAACGGCGAAATCAGGAACACACCTGCTTCAGCGCACGCCACGGCCTGGGCGAAGGAGAACAGCAACGTCAGGTTGGTCTGGATGCCTTCTTTTTCCAGTTTTTCCGCTGCGCGGATACCTTCCCAGGTGGACGCGATCTTGATCAGCACACGGTCACGGCTAACGCCGGCCTTGTCGTACAGATCGATCAGACGGTGCGCACGCTTGAGGATCGCTTCTTCGTCAAACGATAGACGGGCGTCCACCTCAGTGGAAATACGGCCCGGTACGACTTTAAGGATCTCCTGGCCAACCGCCACTGCGAAACGGTCACTGGCCAGGCCCACGTCGCCGTTGCAGTCCTGCACACATTCATCCAGCAGCTTGGCGTAGCCTGCGATCGACGAAGCCTTGAGCAGCAGGGAAGGGTTAGTGGTCGCGTCTTGCGGCTTGAGCTTGGCGAGGGTAGAAAAATCGCCGGTATCGGCTACGACGGTGGTGAATTGCTTGAGTTGTTCCAGCTTGGAAGTCATGGGCGTGCTCTGTCCTGTGGGTCTGATGACATTACCCGAGCGCTGGCAGGCGCTCAAGGGCGCAAATGCGTTAGGTCGTTTGCGAGGGCAACAACCTGAAAACCGCCGTATGAATGGCGGTCGTACTGCTCAATAGGAGGGCAAAACCGCCGCCAGGTTCAACCCAACTGCCCGATAGCGCCTTCATAGCCGCACACCGCACCAAATGTGGGAGGGGGCTTGCCCCCGATAGCAATGTATCAGCCAATCCAAAACTAACTGACCCGCTGCAAGCCAACCAGTCACCGCCCTTCCAACAACTCCCCAGCCTGATCCAGCAACGCCAACGGATCCGCCGCCTTATGAATATCCACCGACAACAACTGCCTGAACCTGCGCGCCCCCGGAAAACCAGTGCCCAACCCCAACACATGCCGAGTAATGTGATGCATCGTCCCACCACTGGCCAAATGCTCAGCAATATAAGGCCGCAACTGCGCCAACGCCTCCGCCCGGCTAATCACCGGCGCCTCACTGCCAAACAAGCGCTGATCCACCTGCGCCAACAGATATGGATTGTGATAAGCCTCCCGCCCCAGCATCACCCCGTCAAACGTCTGCAAATGCTCCTGACACTGCTCCAACGTCTTGATCCCACCGTTGAGAATAAACTCAAGCTCCGGGAAATCCTGCTTCAACTTCGCCGCGACGTCATACCGCAACGGCGGAATGTCCCGATTCTCCTTCGGCGACAACCCCTCCAGAATCGCAATCCGCGCATGCACGGTAAAACTGGTGCAGCCCGCTTCCTTCACCGTGCCAACAAAATCACACAGCTCGGCATAACTGTCCCGGCCATTGATGCCGATACGGTGCTTGACCGTCACCGGAATCGACACCGCATCGCGCATCGCCTTCACGCAATCGGCTACCAGCGCAGGGTGAGCCATCAGGATCGCGCCGATCATGTTGTTCTGCACCCGGTCGCTGGGGCAGCCGACGTTCAGGTTCACTTCGTCGTAACCGGCTGCTTCGGCCATACGCGCACAGGCGGCCAGATCGGCGGGGACACTGCCGCCTAATTGCAACGCCAACGGGTGCTCGGCATCGCTGTGGCGCAGGAAGCGCTCGTGATCGCCATGGAGGATCGCGCCGGTGGTGACCATCTCGGTGTAGAGCAGGGCGTGTTTGGAGAGCAAGCGCAGGAAGTACCGGCAGTGGCGGTCGGTCCAATCCATCATGGGGGCGACGGAGAAGCGGCGGGAGAGTGGGGCGGTTTGTAGGGACATGGGGGATCTGAGTTGGCGAGACGAATGGGGCGCAGTTTATCAGGGATGCTTGTCAGGTACTTGGCGGGTTCTCAAGCCTAGCCATTTAACCTTCGGTGATAATCGGAATACACACTCGGTCAGGCTTTCGACGCGAACCTTGTGTTGATAATTTATTGTGGCTACGATAATCGCATGCAGATTACCTATGACCCAGCCAAAGACGCTCGTAACGTTGAAGAACGTGGACTCCCGTTTGCGTTAGTGCGGGACTTTGAATGGTCCACGGCCTTGATCTTGGGAGATGATCGATTCGAACATGGCGAGTGTCGTTATCGGGCGATGGGATACATAGGGGATCGGCTGCATGTCGTAGTGTTCACCCCACGGGGTGACGCGGTCCACGTCATCAGCTTTCGTAAAGCCAACAAACGGGAGGTCAAAAATTATGACCAAGAAACCCAGTCCTGAGAGGGTCGATACAGCTAACCCGGAATGGTCGGCTGAGGACTTTGCTAAGGCCAAGCCAGCCAGCGAGGTGCTTGTGGGATTGTTTGGCAAAGCTCAGGCGAAGGAAATGCTCAAACCCAAGCGCGGGCGGCCAAAGTCGGTAGCCACTAAAGAGCACGTTAATGTTCGTTTTGATGCTGACGTGCTGGAGCGATTCAGGGCTTCCGGACCAGGCTGGCAAACGCGAATGAACGCCGCCTTGGCTGATTGGCTTAAGACGCATACACCGGATGAACTGAAGGCCTAAGGCAAAAAGCCGCGGATGACGCGGCTTTTTGCTGTCTTGTGATTAGCTTTTTCTCAGCGACGGTATAAATAAATCTGTCCGTTTTTTGCTACCTTTCGGTGTTGTTTCAACATAAATATATCTCTAGTTGGAGCTGCGCGGTACGAGGCTGGCGGGCGCAATCAATCTACGATAATTAAGGAGCGAGTTGTGAGTTGTTCGAAAGTTTCTGTCATCGATAAGGAAAAGTTGATCAGGCTTAGAGATAGGCTCTATAGAGCAATTGATAACAACCGCTCAGACAGATGGTGTCTTGCGCTTTGGAGTCGGTTTATCAGAGCTAGGGATACACACCAGTGTGTCGTCTGTAATTCTGACGATCGGGTCCAAGCGCATCATATTTTTAGAAGAACATTGCTTTCGCAGGCGCGATATGAACTCGGCAACGGAATTACGCTGTGTTACGAATGCCACAAGGTTGCACACGAAGGATTTAACGGTCGGCCGGATATGACGCTGCCGATAGGCGCTCAAGGGGGTGACGACCAAGACGAAATCGCCTTCTACTATCGAAAGCTGCTTGAGTCCTCAGAAGCTTTAGATTTAGACCACGATGAGTTTTTTACGTTGAGCGATGGAATGCTTAGATTTTTCGTCCGAGTACAGGGCTACGAATACCTCTATAAGGCAGTCGCTGCAAATAAAATTACTGGGTTGGTGATGGCCTATAAAATTTGGGTTCGTAGTCCAGAACAGATGGCTTTAGCCATTTTAAGGCCAAACCTTCCGGGTTATTTTTGACCTCAGGTCTGTTCCATCCTTGATCCACTGCCCGTTTCGCCGTTTTCTCCGTAGCATAACCAGCGTAATCGTCGCGGCATACTCTGATCCTCTGCTCTCACTATCTTCTCTTTGCCGATTCCTTTTTAGTGGTAGTACGCGATGATCCCAGTGGGTTCCTCCAAATATTAAATAAATCTGTCCCCCTTTTTTGGAAAAATGAAAAGTGTCCATAGCTGCAGTATGGTATATCTGAGAAGACGTTTTATCATATTGATTTTCCCAGTTTAGAGGGTGAGCAACTAGGTTTTTGTAAACGTTAGGTATGATTGTGAGTTTTTCAAAAAATATGTATTTTTTGTTTTTTAGAAAAGCTAAAAAGCAGCGGGGGCAAAGCCCCCGGTTTTTAGGTGTAAACTTATTAAGCGGTGATTCATTGCAGTGGGTGGGTCAGGATTTATGCGTTCAGAATAGTTAAGACTTCTTTTGGTGACATGTTCCATATGTCAGAAATTCCTTCGGAAACACTCAGCATTTCTCGATATTTTCCAGTCATAGGCATGTGGCTATTCAGGTTGTCGTTCTTAAGTAAATAAGGTTTTTGTTCTTGGAACTTGCCTTGTGTTTCAATCAGGAATCGACAGAATCCCATGTATTGAGTTTCATTGTTTCCATCAAATCCTCTGAAAAAAGCGTATCGATGATTTAGGATTTCAGGGTTCTTGGTTACGCGTTTTACATCTTCAATTGCGCGATATAAATCAAGAATGTTTAAAATAAACTTGCCGTCTTCTTCTGACATGTCACGATCAATCCACTCATCGATCATGGGATAAAAAATTGAATAACCATTTTCGAGTATTTGTATTAATTCTAGGTAGTGACTTTCGTCGTCTTTGTCGAGTGATGCCAAAATTTTATATTGGTTTATTAAGATTAGGCGATCTTTCTTGGTGAGTTGTATCATTTTGTGTTTCCTTGTGAAAGTATCTTGCTCTTAATGTGTCGTGCCATTCCTACTATGTCAGGATATATTGTGTATTCGTCTAGATTGGCCCATTTTAGAAATTCTCGGGCCTCAGTTTTTGCATCACTAGAAAGTATGACTTTTCGATAGCATGCTTCAGCTGCGGTTTCAAATGGCGCGTTTTCTGTGCCAAAAACAGTGAAGGTTCCTTTTTGAGCCTGAAGTCGAGGGCTTATATGATTGGGCCGTATTGCAAGTGGGCGTTCAATTTCGAATGGCCTTTTTTCCCAGTATATTTTTTTATATTCGTAAGTCTTATCTTCTGGTACTGAAATTATGTCGTGTCTGCCGCTCAGTCGATTTAAGGCCATTGGGTCAAGAATAAACAGAGCACTGTCTTCTGTGTCTGAGTAGTCACTATGTAGGATGAATGCAATCGCAACTCCCATAACTGTTGTCCAGTCTAGAAGTCTAGTTGGAATCCAGTAATGCTGCATGTCAAACAAGGTTTCCCAATCGTCTGACCTTTTGTCATAGAGCCGTGCAGCAGTTTTTGTAAACTCATAAAAGAGTTCTTTTTCTTTTGCTTGCCAATCACTTTCGCGTGGCAGGCTCGGTGTCAATTTCCAGGTGTGGTTAGAGTGACCTCGATACCAAGGTTCAATGGGGTTTCCAAGTTCCTTCTCCGCGTCGCGGACTTGCGCTAGAAATTCATTCCAAGCTGACATGCATCCCTCTTTTTTTTGATGTCCTTAGATTGAACATACAATCTCAATTGAGATGTGGTTGTCAATTGGCTGAGGGATAAGGTTTAGGTTCGCCTTTAGGTGATGGTCAAGGAGAGCAAGGAGATATCGGGGTCAGACCCTGAGGAATCCATTGATTGATGGGCAGGTCGTCGTGAGCCGGGCCTGGGAGTGAGTCGTTAGCTTTTCCTCTGCCAACTCAAAGCAGGGTATCGTGGTCTGACCCCGATATCCCTATGATCCTTCTCCAATTTGCCTACATGCGCTCTCGTCCGCACAGCATCAGACGTTGTCGGTTGCAGTGGTTACTGGGATTGGAGCGACAGGCACTGTCGCTGGGTTGAACGCATTATGGGCTGAGCTAAATGAGCCAATGGGACAGGTTCAGTCGAATCGTTCAATGGGGAGGACATCGAGATGAGTTTGGGTCTTACCGTCTCCTTGAATCACCCATCGGGTTAAGATTTCAGCTGTAACCAGCAATTAGTTTGGGAATGCCTTTTTTCTCGAAAAAATTTGCCTGATCGAAAGGTTTTATAATCGGCCAGTCAGTATGAAGTTTTGCTATGCATATTAGATATATTATTGGTGTTGGAGTAAGTTTTGTAGCGAGTGATATATATCGTTCGTGAGTGCCGTTAGGAGCATTTTCATTAACAAAGCCAAAAATTGTAGAAAAGGTTTTAATTGCGTTAAAAATGACGTCGCCGTGCTCGTGTTCAAGTCTGTCTAAGATGTCGCTGGGGTTTTCTCCTTTTTTCTTGCGTTCAGAAAATTTTCTTTCTATGGTATTAAACGCTTTTGAACCTTGAATTGGATGTTTTTTATTTTCTATCGTGGAATTTTTATATTCTTCCAGGCAAAGATTTATAAGATTAAAAAATGAGCTTTCAAATATTTGCGTTTTTATTAGTTCACCTTGTTCTTTAATTGTGCGTTTGGCATCCGATGACTCTTCTTCTGCAATACTTGTTGCTTTTCTTTGTAGTGATAGAGTTTCTATTAGTAAGATAGTGGTAACAAATGTTAGTACTGGGTTTATATTTCCCCCGATGAAATCTCCAAGGGTGCCTAGTGAACTAGCGCTTATTTCTTCTTTGGCGAGATAAAAATATGCAAAGTAAAGTGAGCCCAGTAAAGTTGTAACTATGACGGCGACATTGCGCTTCATGGGTGTGGTCTAACACTATGCAGTATGAAATATTTGGTGCTACCATCGTTAATGGTAATTCGGGTGACCTCCGCCAGGACAGGGATGAAGATATCGGCGGCTACCCCTTGTAAGCTATCAATAAGGGATCGTTTAACTACCTTTGATAGTTTTGTATCAGGAATAAAACTATATGAATCCTCGTTGATTTCTGTAATGAGCCTCCCCGTTCCTGTTCTGGCGTTAAACCGACTTATGCTGGCAACTAAGATTTCGCGTGCAGGGCTGACTATTTCTTCTTCAAGGTATTCTAAAGATTTTTTATTGAAGTCCGCTAGTGGGGTTTGGGCGGCAAATAATGTTGCTTTGTATCCTTGGTGTTTAATGGGTGTGTGAACCTCTTTCAAAGCAGGAAATAGGCGGTGGGTAATGTCTTCACTAAAATACATTCTATCAAACGTTTTTTTGAGCCGCGTCGCGTTAGCTCTGTGGGAGTACCAATGGCTTCATGAATGGCGTGTTTTAAAAGCTCGATATAGCTCTTGGCGGTTATATCTATGATCTTGTTGATCGTTTTTGGGTTCGTAAATGTGATTTTGAATCGCTGTTTGAAGGAACCTTCGAAGCTTGATTTGAATGAACTTTTAAAGCCTTTCGCTGCAGTTGTTTTAGAAATATATCGTTCGTTAACAATGCCATGAGTGGCGATTACAATGGTTTCTGCGACGCCTTGCATTGAACGTGAGCCGTAATACATGTCGAGGCCATCAAATTTTTTTTCGCCAGTGTCATACAAAATCGAAAAGTCGAATTCCATTTTCTACTACAACTCCAGATAGGTAAATTTTCGAGTGGTGGCACGAAGCTACCTAACCTCAAGCTGCATGTCTACAGGAAGTGGCCGTCTGACAGGTTCTTGGTGGTACGAAAATGGTACGAAGTAAACGGCGATTTACTGCAGGCCTCTATATTCAAGGCCTGATCTTTCAGTGCGTCCAATCCGTCATCGGAGCGACGGATAAAGCGATAGAACGATTGGGGGGCAGGCGCAAGCCTCTAGGAAATATCCCACACCTTTCTCAGCTTGTCCCTCAGACCACCCCTAGCTAACCTCCTCAAGCCGCTGCCAACCCAGCGGCCGGATGTGGAAGTCCGACCAAGCTGAAGGCGCTCAATCGCCCATAAACACCTGCCGACGTTTTTTTACGTCTGTATGATTGCTTATGGCGGCTGTGCGCGGGGCACTTCGGTGCGCCGGGTCCTTTAGCCCTGGTCTTCCACACCTGCGTACAGCTGCCACCCCCTCATGTGGAAGTGAGATAGGCAGTTCCTTAAACGCTAAAGGAGCTTCGCCATGTGCAAGGTCACACCTAATCCGCCTTATGCTTCAAACACTGCATCCTCTGACCCCAAGCTTCAAGCCGCAGCCCAGCGGGCAATCAATCATCACTTGCCCCCATCCGACGACGCTGCACCCGCCGAACGCCCAAGCAACAACCTCTTCCTCGTCAACCCAACCCTCGAGCCCGAAACCCTCCTGGCCAACGCCGCCGAAAACCTCGCATCCGCCAACGAAATGGCCGCCACCCTGGCGTTCGACCTCGACGACTCCCAACGCGCCATCGCCCTGGGCATTCAGCAGTTAATCGAGTTGAGTTCGCTGCTCGTAGACCGAGCCCAAGAACAAGTTGCGCCTGTAATCAAACCAGTCAAAGCCTGACAACCAACCCTGCCGCCTTACCCCAAGGCGGCAACCTGAACCCATGCTGTCCCGCAGCAAAGTTTCATAATTCCCTGCACCGTTGAGGTCTACGATTCCCTGCAAGCGAGGACCCCAGCACCTCCAGCCCACAGGGAACTGAGACCATGATTTCGAACCTCGTCAAAGTCGTGATGATCACCGGCACGTTGTTGTTGAGCGCTTGTTCCTCTTCACCCGCCGTGAGCAGCGACCCGTGCTTCTCAGGCGGGTGCCAGGCATTCGGTGACCACAGCCCCAGCAAAGCCACCAGGATGAATTTTGGCGGCAGTGGGCTGGGCAGCAGTTATGGGGAGTATGGGGCGGGGTTGTTGCATGATGATTGATGGGGTGGTGGGGCAGTTATTGGTGTATTGACTGGCCTGTTGCTATCGGGGGCAAGCCCCCTCCCACATTGGATCTATGATCGGCGCGAAACGTGTGGCGTTAGTTGCCGCCCTTCATACGCCGCGCGATCAGGTAGAGGCCCAGTCCGATCAGCGCCGTTACCGCGCCGATGTAGCCGGTGCTGGTCCAGCCAAACCCAGCGGTAATCGCCATGCCGCCAAACCACGGCCCCAGCGCATTCGCCAGGTTGAACGCGGCGTGGTTGGACGCTGCTGCCAGGCTGGGGGCTTCGTGGGCGATGTCCATCAGGCGGATTTGTAATGGCGCCGCCAGGGCGATCATGGTGCCGACGAGGCCGATGCCCAGCAGTACGCTCCACAGCGAACTGGCGGCGAAGGTGAAGAAGATCAGTACGGCCATCGACCACACCAGAATCCAGCCCACCGCGCGAAATTGCATGCGATCAAACAGCTTGCCGCCGGCAATGTTGCCGATGATGCCGCCCATGCCAAACGCGGCGAGGCCGAAGGGGATCCATTGCGGTGAAACCTTGGTCACTTCCAGCATGGTCGGCGCCAGGTAGCTGAACACGCAGAACATGCCGGCAAACCCGATCGCGCCGATGGACAGCGCCATCCACACTTGGGGTTTGGTGAAGGCGCGCAGTTCCTTGCGCGGGTCACTGCGTTCTTCATCGTGGCGGTGGGGCACAAATTGCCAGACCAGGGCGATGGTGCACAGGGCGATCACGCTAACCAGGGCGAACGCCGAGCGCCAGCCCAGGTGTTGGCCGAGGAAGGTGGCGATGGGGTTGCCGAGCAGCATGGCCAGGGTCAGGCCCATCATCACTCGGGCCACGGCGCCGGCGCGTTTGTCGCTGGGCACCATGCTGGAGGCAACCACGGCGGCGATGCCGAAGTAGGCGCCGTGGGGCAGCCCGCTGATAAAGCGGAAGGCTACCAGCGAGCCGAAGGTGGGGGTGAAGGCGGTGGCGAGGTTGCCCAGGGCATAGAGGCCCATCAGCAATAACAGCATGTGTTTGCGCAGCAGCTTGGCGCCGAGGATGGCCAGCAGCGGGGCGCCGACCATCACGCCCAGGGCGTAGGCGCTGATGGCGTGGCCGACCTGCGGTTCGCTCAAGCCCAGGTTCTGGGCGATGTCGGGCATCAGGCCCATGATGGCGAATTCGCCGGTGCCGATTGCGAAAGCGCCCACGGCCATGGCCGCTTCCATTTTGGCGGCACTGCGCGCGGGCAGGACGTGCCCGGGTGTTGGGTGGGTAGACATGAATTGCTCTGTTTGGATGAGGTGTACGAAAGACAATCGCCGATGCTACGCATGGGACGGTGAGGGTGTCTAGAACAGCCAGGCGCATGAGAGTTCCGGGCCTGTGACCCCAGGTCGCGGCTGGCAGCCTTGACACCTGCGCGATAAAACCTGCGATTTAAAGGTGTCAATTGGCCAAACGGCGCATAAACGCGGTTTGGCGTGATATTCTGCGCGCCGTCTTGGTCTAGTCTTTCCCTGGTGCGTACACCCGTATACGTCCCGGCGGTTGGCTGTCGCCCAGGTAGCTGAAGCCAATAATGATAAGAAGTCAGCGCAGAAGGGACAAAAACAGTGAGGTCGCTACGTCGGCCTTGTGTGCCCACCCTACGGCCTGCAGAGTCAGGGGCGGTAGGGCGGATGGCGTTTTATCATAGGTGCTACTGATGTTTAAGAAAGTAAACACTGCCCTGCTGGGGCTGGCTTTGTCGATGGGGATCACGTCCGTTCACGCGGAAGAGGCAAAGAAAGTCGATGTGCTGCTGATCGGCGGCGGCATCATGAGTGCAACCCTGGGTGTCTGGCTCAACGAGCTGGAACCGGGCTGGTCGATGGAAATGGTCGAGCGCCTCGATGGCGTGGCCGAAGAAAGCTCCAACGGCTGGAACAACGCCGGTACCGGTCACTCGGCTCTGGCTGAGCTGAACTACACCCCGGAAGACAAGAACGGCAACGTTGAGATCCCCAAAGCGGTCGAGATCAACGAAGCGTTCCAGATCTCCCGTCAGTTCTGGTCCTGGCAGGTTCAGCAGGGCGTGTTGAAGAACCCGCGTTCGTTCATCAACTCCACACCGCACATGAGCTTTGTGTGGGGCGATGACAACATCAAGTTCCTGAAAAAACGCTACGAAGCGCTGAAGGCGAGCCCGCTGTTCGCCGGCATGCAGTACTCCGAAGACCCGGCCCAGATCGCCAAATGGGTTCCGCTGATGATGGAAGGGCGTGACCCGAACCAGAAAATCGCGGCCACCTGGACCCCGATCGGCACCGACGTGAACTTCGGCGAGATCACCCGCCAGTTCGTTGCCCACCTGCAGACCACCCCTAAGTTCGACCTGAAACTGTCGAGCGAAGTGCAGGACATCACCCGTAACGACGACGGCTCGTGGCGTGTGAGCTACAAAAACCTCAAAGATGGCACCAAGACTGAAACCGACGCCAAGTTCGTGTTCATCGGCGCCGGCGGCGGTGCCCTGCACCTGCTGCAAAAATCCGGTATTCCGGAAGCCAAGGAATACGCCGGCTTCCCGGTAGGTGGTTCGTTCCTGGTCACCGATAACCCGACCATCGCCGAGCAGCACCTGGCCAAGGCCTACGGCAAGGCATCGGTCGGTTCGCCGCCAATGTCGGTTCCGCACCTGGACACCCGCGTGCTGGATGGCAAGCGCGTGATCCTGTTTGGCCCATTCGCGACCTTCTCCACCAAATTCCTGAAAGAAGGTTCGTACCTGGACCTGCTGACCAGCACCACCACCCACAACATCTGGCCAATGACCAAAGTCGGTATTCGTGAATACCCGTTGGTCGAGTACCTCGCCGGCCAACTGATGCTGTCGGATGACGACCGCTTCAAGGCGCTGCAAGAGTACTTCCCGAACGCCAAGCAATCCGACTGGCGCCTGTGGCAAGCCGGCCAGCGTGTGCAGATCATCAAGCGTGACGAAGAGCAGGGCGGCGTCCTGAAACTCGGCACCGAAGTGGTCAGCTCCGCCGACAACTCCATTGCCGGCCTGTTGGGTGCATCGCCAGGCGCGTCTACCGCGGCTCCGATCATGCTGACCGTGCTGCAAAAGGTGTTCAAGGACAAGGTTGCAAGCCCGGCCTGGCAGGAAAAACTGCACCAGATCGTGCCAAGCTACGGCACCAAACTGAACGACAGCCCTGAAGCGGTTGCCAAGGAATGGGCCTACACCGCCGGTGTGTTGCAACTGACCCCACCGCCAGCCATTCCGCAACTGACGGCTCCACAGGCCACCGAGGCTGCCAAGCCTGCGGCTGAGCCAGGCAAGCCGGCGTCTGATCTGGCGCTGTAAGCAACGCTCGAGTAAAAGCCCGCTGAACCGGTGACGGTCAGCGGGCTTTTTTGTGCGCGGCGTTCAGACCCTGAAGTGCCTGACTTGCTCGTACAGATGCAGGGCCAGCGCGTTAGCGGTGTCGCACAGCAGATACAGATGCTGTGCGGGGAGGGCCGGCAGTTGCGTGATTTGCCTCAGCCCTTCGCCCATGCGGCTCTCCTCCATCAGGCCCACGGCCACGCCGCTGCGCACGCAAGCTTCTACCGCTGATGAGTTGGGGCTTTCCAGCAGTACGCGATGGTAAATCCCGTGATCTTTCAGCGCCTGCAACGCCGCCGCGCGGTACGGGCAACCAGCGATAGGCACGGTGATCGGCAGCGGCGCGTTGGGTGGGTAACTGAACTGCTCGGCGGCGACCCACAGCGGTTGCACAGGCCCCAGGCGCTCACCCTGTGCCAGTGGGTGTGCACTGACGGTGATGACCAGGTCCAATTGGTTTGCCGTAAACAGATTCAACAGTTCGCCACTGGTCCGCGCCTCGATTTCCAGTTCCAGCAGCGGGTTGTCGGCGATCAGTCCCGGCAGGAATGTGTGCATGAAGGCGGGTGCGTAGGTGTCTGGCACGCCCAGGCGGATCTTGCCCTGCATGCGCTGGGGCATCAGCGAGATCAGCAGGCGGTCGTGGCTTTTGAGGAATTCGGTGGTTTCGCCCAACAGTTTCCTGCCGTACAGCGTCAGATCCACGCCCTGGTTACTGCGGCTGAACAAGCGTTGGCCGACCTGGTCCTCCAGCTTCTGAATCTGCGTCGTCACGGTGGACGCGCTGCGGTGCACATGTTCGGCCGCCTCGTTGAAGCGGCCAAAGCGTGCGACGGCGTGAAAGGTGCGCAATAGATCGATATTCAGTTGTTTGGCCATGGTTCTACTAATACGGATTGGTAATACAGGTTATTCAAATATACAGAAGAGTCCTCCTTCCCTAGCCTTGAAGTCAACTACACAGGCTGGAGGCTGCATGAAGCGATCAACCCTGGGATTGCTGCTCTTGCAAGGGGCGTTTGTTCTGTCATGGAGTTCGGGCTATATCGGCGCGAAGTTGGGCACACAAGGCAGCGGTGCGTTCAACCTGCTGTTCTGGCGATTTTTGTTGGTATCGCTGTGCCTGGGCCTGTTCTTGAACGTCAGGTTGCTGAAGGTGACCTGGGCGCAGATTCGCCATTACGCCATCATCGGCTGCCTGTCGCAGTTTCTGTACCTGAGTTGCCTCTATGTGGCGATCCAGAACGGTTTGCCACCGGGCATTGCGGCGATCATCGCGGCGTTGCAGCCGTTGATGACCGCCGCATTGTCGACAGGCAGTGCAACTGAGCGCAGCGGCGGCTGGCAATGGGTGGGGCTCATGGTCAGCTTTGCCGGCGTAGCGATCGTGATAGCCGGGCAGTACAGCAACAGTGGCAAAGAAGTTGGCTTGGCCATGTATGGGCTGCCACTGGTGTCGGCGCTGGGGCTGACGCTGGCGACCTTGTACGAGCGCCG
Organism: Pseudomonas sp. R2-7-07; assembly: GCF_003852355.1. Classification (NCBI taxonomy): domain Bacteria; kingdom Pseudomonadati; phylum Pseudomonadota; class Gammaproteobacteria; order Pseudomonadales; family Pseudomonadaceae; genus Pseudomonas; species Pseudomonas sp. R2-7-07. The sequence continues at coordinate 1,830,985 of NZ_CP027759.1, forward strand.
TTCGCAGCAGAGCAAACAGGCCGACTTGCTCACGCCGCTGTTTATCCAATCGCTGCTGACGTTTATCGGCTTCACCGGCGCGGTGCTTTATACCGATACCTTGAGCATTCCCCATGACGCCGACGTACTGGTTTCGATTGTGTGGCTGACGGTGTTTTCCACCTTTGCCGCCTACTTGAGCCTCTGGCGGCTGCTGCGCGTGATGACGGCTACTCGGGTTGCGGCGTTGGTCTATCTGGAGCCTCCGGTCACCCTGGTATGGGCGGCGCTGATGTTCGGCGACGAAATCCATGTTTCGACCTATGCCGGCATTGCCGTCGTGATTGCCGGGTTACTGTTGTTGCGCCTGAAGCGACCGACCGTCGCCTGCACGACCTGAGGCCTTGAGGGTTCAGCAATCTGACAGACATCTCCTGTTAAAAAATAACTCAAGCCCAGGCAGGAGCCCGGCTGGAACACAGGGGATTTCTTTCTGATGCAGGTACAGGGCGGTACGCCCGAGGGTTTTGTATGTTGCTACGTTATGCGGCAATGGCGGCGGTAGTCGTCGCGGCATCCGGGTGTGTGCAAGAGCGTGTCGTGCATGAACGCCGGCCGGTACAACGTGAGTATGTGGAAGTCGTGGCGCCGCAACCGCCGCCGGTGCAGGTGATCGAAGTCGAGCCGGCGGTACGCGAAGGTTATATCTGGTCACGCGGTTACTGGCGCTGGGAAGGTGGGCGCTATGTAGCGGTGCACGGCCATTGGGAGCCGGTACGCGTGGGCTATCGCTATGTGCATCCGCATTGGGTGCAGCGCAACGATGGCTACCACTGGCAGGGCGGTGGTTGGGTTCGCTGACCGAGCGGCCTCTCTCCAAAAGATGGCCTAGCCGATCCGTTTCATGCCCGTTGCCTTGACCGCATTCAGGTCGAAGGTGGCGGTGTACTCGCAGCCGGCCGCGTGGGCGCAGCGTTCGATCAGGCAGTCGGCGAAGTCTGCTTTGTTCGCAACGAACTTGCGCAGTGCCTGCCAGACGACATCGGCGTGCTCGACAGTGAGCTCGCGCGTATGCAACAGGGTTTCCAGCACCATCACCACATCGCTTTTGGCCGATTGGTAGCAGGCCTGCAGCACCCATACCAATTCCACAAGGGTCACCAGGCTGACAAAGCCCGGTGACGCGGCGCTCAATGATTCAATCAGTCGCGACGCCTTGGCGGATTGAACGGGCTCATCCTGGGTGACATAGCGCACCAGCACGTTGGTATCCAGGCCGATCATCGCGCATTTGCTCCCTGTGCCGCGATGGCCCGGTTCATGTCCTCAATGGACACGGCAGTGGCAGGCTTGCGAATCAGCCCCTTGAGGTCGGTGACGGTTTTACTCGCGGCGATCATGGAAAACTTGCCGTCTTCCATTTCGACGAATTCCACCCGGTCACCTGTTTCCAGGCCGAGGGCCGTCCTGACCTGAACAGGGATGGTGATTTGCCCTTTTGAAGTAAGTGTGGCGGTTGCCATAGTGAAGACCTCCATCGTGATGCTCCTTACCTTAGGGTAAGGAGTGATCGAGGACAATATCCGTTGGTCCATAGGGTGCTCGCAGAAGTGGGTGAGTCGGTACTAGAACCCTAGTCCGAACTCTCGATCCCCACACCTGTGATCACGCGCCAAACCGATACAAACTATGACGGCTCGCCGCTGGCTCACTGCACCACGCGATAACACGGCACATACGCTGCTCCGCCCGGCAATTTCATCCGGTGCTGGGCGACGAAGGCCTTTAGCAGTTCATCCAGCGGTTTCATGATCGCCGGGTCGCCGTGGATTTCGTACGGGCCCTTTTCTTCGATCAAACGAATGCCTTTGTCCTTCACGTTACCCGCCACGATCCCCGAGAACGCGCGACGCAGGTTGGCCGCCAGTTCATGGGGCGGCAGCGCATGGGTCAGTTGCAGGCTGGCCATGTTTTCGTGGGTCGGGTCGAAGGGGCGCTGGAAGCCTTCGTCGATCTTCAACAGCCAGTTGAAGTGGAATGCGTCGTTGCGCTCGCGACGGAACTGTTTGACCGCCTTGAGCCCTGCGGTCATCTGGCGCGCGACTTCGGCCGGGTCGTCGATGATGATCTGGTAATGCTTCTGCGCCGCTTCGCCGAGGGTCGCGCCGACGAACGCATGCAGTTGTTCCAGGTAAGGCGCCGCATGTTTGGGCCCGGTCAGCACGACCGGGAACGGCAGGTCGCGGTTGTCCGGGTGCATCAGGATGCCCAGCAGGTAGAGAAATTCCTCGGCCGTACCGGCGCCGCCAGGGAAGATGATGATGCCGTGGCCGACACGCACGAAGGCTTCGAGGCGTTTCTCGATGTCCGGCAGGATGACCAGTTCGTTGACGATCGGGTTGGGCGCTTCGGCGGCGATGATGCCTGGCTCGGTCAGGCCCAGGTAGCGGCCGCCGGTGATGCGCTGTTTGGCGTGGGAAATAGTCGCGCCTTTCATCGGACCTTTCATCACGCCGGGGCCGCAGCCGGTACACACGTCGAGGCTGCGCAGGCCCAGTTCGTGGCCGACCTTCTTGGTGTATTTGTATTCTTCGGTGTTGATGGAGTGGCCGCCCCAGCACACGACGATCTTCGGCTCGACACCCGCGCGCAGGGTACGGGCGTTACGCAGCAGGTGGAACACGTAGTCGGTGATGCCTTGGGAGTTGCTCAGGTCGATGCGCTGGCTGTCCAGCTCGTTCTCGGTGTAGACGATGTCACGCAGGGCGCTGAACAGCATTTCGCGGGTGCTGGCGATCATTTCGCCATCGACGAAGGCATCGGCCGGGGCGTTGAGCAGTTCCAGGCGCACACCGCGGTCCTGCTGGTGGATACGCACTTCGAAGTCTTTGTAGGCGTCGAGGATGGTCTTGGCGTTGTCGATATGCGCGCCGGTGTTGAGGATCGCCAGGGCGCATTGGCGGAACAGGGCGTAGATGCTGCCGCTGCCGGCTTCACTCAGTTGCTGGACTTCACGTTGGGACAGGGTTTCGAGGCTGCCCTTGGGGCTGACGGAGGCATTGATCACTTGACGTTGGGGCATTCTGGTTCCTTGAAAGCACAGCCATCGCGTCTACAAAAGGCGCAATGGCTTGAGAATGAGGCGCGCCGTATACGGTCGCACGAGACGGTTATTTACCTCACGCACAAGGCCGAGTGCAAATACCGTCCAGCACCATCATGCCGCAGAACTTACTGGATCAGCTTCCAGTTTTTGTAGAAAACCCGACGCAGGGTGAACACCAGGCCGGCAAACCCCGAGATCACGGCGTTCAACACGGAGGGCACCGGGGTCGGTCGCACAATATCGATGAACAGGCAGTAACGTTTCGCATCGTTCTTGTTAAAGGATGCATGCATCAGCGTGTCATCGAAGATGAACAGCGGGTCGTCGTGCCAATAGTGCTTGTGCTTGCCCACCTGGATATACACACCCTCGTGATGCGGCGCCGGCGCCATGTTGTAGAGCACGCGGAACATCATGCGCAACGGGCCGAAATGGAAGGACGTCGAGCGGTTCTCGTTGAACACCGACACGCCGATCGTCTTCACGAATGGCAGTTCCTTGCGCAGTTGCGGGATGTCCAGGGCAGTTTCGATCGGACGACCGTACCACTGGAAAAACAACATGCCGCGTTTCTTCTCGGCCATGCGTGCGTCCAGGTAACTGATGATTTCTTCCTTGCGGGCCATGGCGTCGTCGATGACCTGTTGCAGGTCTTCGCGCCAGGCGAGCGGCAAGTCGCCCATCGTGTAGACATGACGGTTGCGGCGGCTCAGCAGGTCGAACAGGGTGTTGAACGGCGCCAGAATCCAGGTGTTACGGCCGTTGCCGATGAAATATTTCTTGATGGTAGCGCGGTCATACAGGCCATTACGCAGGAAGTCATACAGACCGCAAACCACCACCAGCAGTAAAAACGCCAGGCTGGTGCGCGGAAAACAGGCGATAAACAGTAAAACGCCGAGCACCCAGGCAAGGGATATCAGCTTTTTACCCACGGCATTTTTGCTCATGAAAGGCGGCTCCAGGCCTGAAACATAATGAAACAATATCGTCATGATAGGGCTTTATGGGCGCGTGCAGGCGTTTTAAATAGTTCGAAAATTGTGAAGTCGCTGCACAATTTGTAACTGGCCCCAGAGGCAAGCGGGTTTGGGTGGATAGAATTTTGAGAACGGAAGATTTGCGACTATCGTGACGCTTCGGTTTTTCGGACGTCATAGACCGGTACGATTGAAGTTGAATGGCCACCACTGGCCTTCGGCACCTTGGAAGAGGCAGAATTTTTATGATCATCAAACCGCGCGTTCGTGGCTTTATCTGTGTGACCGCTCACCCTGTTGGCTGTGAAGCGAACGTCAAAGAGCAGATCGACTACGTGATTCAGCACGGCGCCATCGAAGGCGGCCCAAAGAAGGTGCTGGTCCTCGGCGCTTCCACTGGTTACGGCCTGGCCGCGCGCATCAGTGCCGCGTTTGGCTGCGGTGCCGACACCCTGGGCGTGTTTTTTGAAAAAGAAGGCGAAGAAGGCAAGCTGAGCTCCGCTGGCTGGTACAACAGCGCCGCGTTCGAGAAGTTTGCCGCGGAAAAAGGCCTGTACGCCAAGAGCATCAACGGCGACGCGTTTTCCGATGAGATCAAGCGCCTGACCATCGACACCATCAAGAAAGACCTGGGCAAGATCGACCTGGTGGTCTACAGCCTGGCCGCGCCACGCCGTACCGACCCCCAAGGCGTGGTGCACACCTCCACCCTCAAGCCGATCGGCAAGGCCGTGACCCTGCGCGGTATCAATACCGACAAGGGCGTCGTGGTCGACACTACCCTGGAGCCTGCCACCCAGGAAGAAATCGACGGCACCGTCAAAGTAATGGGCGGTGAAGACTGGCAGCTGTGGATCGACGCCCTGCGTGACGCCGATGTACTCGCCGAAGGCGCCAAGACCACCGCGTTCACCTACCTCGGTGAGAAGCTGACCCAGGACATCTACTGGAACGGTTCCATCGGCGAAGCCAAGAAAGACCTCGACAAGAAAGTCCTGACCCTGCGCGACAACCTCGCTGCGCTCAAGGGCGATGCCCGCGTGTCGGTACTCAAGGCCGTGGTCACCCAGGCCAGCTCGGCGATCCCGATCATGCCGCTGTACCTGTCGCTGCTGTTCAAGGTGATGAAGGAGCATGGCACCCACGAAGGCTGCATCGAGCAGGTCTACGGCCTGTTCAAGGACAGCCTGTACGGCAAAGAGCCCAAGCTTGATGCTGACGGCCGCCTGCGCGCCGACCTGGCCGAACTGGAGCCGAAGGTCCAGGACGCCGTGGCCGCGCTGTGGAACCAGGTGACTGACGACAACGTTAACGAAATCAGCGATTTTGCCGGTTACAAGGCTGAGTTCCTGCGTTTGTTCGGTTTTGAAGTCGACGGCGTGGACTACGACGCGGACGTGAACCCGACCGTCAAGATCAACGGTCTGGTCCAGGCATAAGCGCTATCACTGTGGCGGCTTGATAATCGACTTATCAAGCCGCTTTTTGCTGCTCAGCTGTCAGGCTTGCCTGGAACCAGACAGGCGCTGTTTTGCCAGGGTGAAGTCTGACCGCCTCACATTCACCACCTCCTTCTCCCATAGCGGATTGAGCGGCACGTGATAACCGCTGTCCTTGGCGGTCTTTATCAGCTCAGCCATTTCCCTGCTGTCATGGATGATACTGATCTCATCGAATCTACCTAGCTTTGCCGGCAGGAAGAAAGTCGCCGGGTAGTTTGCTGTCACGTCCGTCGCAGGGCTGCCTGAGTCTGCATTGTGATGGACCACCCGCTCCGCGTCGCCGACAAGCTTTCGATTGATGATTCCGATCATTTCCTCTATTCGCGGCGTGATATTGCCGAGATCGGGGTTTTCCTTGCGGTAGAAATGAGCGGCATTTTCAAAGTCCGCCGATAATTCCCGTGGAACTTGCTGGTAGTGGCTAACCCGATCCCTGAAGACACTGTGGGCGATATCGGGGACCGGCAGCTTATCCTGGGCGCCAAAGTCACTTAGATGAGGCGCGATCATGTGCAGGTCATAGTCGGCGGTCAAGGCCTTGCCCTCTAGCTGCTTGGCCAGCACATGCAGCGCCTTGCCGTTGTGCGTGATCAGATAGTTGTCGTCGCCAGGCGAGGCGGGATGGGCTTGGAACTCATAATGCTGCTGACTTGGCCCGCGAGCGCTCAATTGCAGCGTGCCATCACCTCCGCGAGCTGCCCGCCCAGTGATTTGGCCAAGTTTTACCAGCTCGTCAATGCGATGACGCGAGAGTTTCAAGGGGATCGGGACTGCATGGCCTTGCTCGATGCAGTCCAGGATCTGCGCGTTGGCGTTAGCCACCCTTTCCGGTGACTTGTGCGCGAACTGTTCGAGTTTGCTAAATGCCTGGTCCGTACAGATCAAGCCGGACTGTGGCCCCCAATTGGCACTTTTGCCTTTGATATGAAAGTCCTTGGTGGGGTGCCCAGCTTCTATCAGCCCTGTGGCCACGGATTCGACCGGGCGTATGCCGATGATGGAGTTGGTGGCTGCCGCTATCCGTTGCAAGGGGGCGAGGTGGCTCGACACTATTCCGGTTCGCGCTTTTAACTGGTCGATCAGTGCATGCGGGGCACCGACCTCCGACGTATTGCTGGCCTGCACAAGCGCCTGGTTGCGCTGCAGTACTTCCAGACTGAGCGCGGAAGGTGATGTTACGGCGGTAATCATGGCAATCATTGGAATACCTCTACGTCACGTTTTTTTGCGACCGCATTGATGATTCCTTTCAGTCATGGATTTCCCTGAGAGCGAAGCTCACCTTAAACGATGCTTTCGGCGATGTGAGTGGGCGTTTCACTTTTCAGAACGGTCCTACCGTGGCTTACCTTTTGCTGTTTGCTTCGGCATGCAAGACTGCGTCATCCATGTGCGCAAACAGGAGGACCCATGACGATTCGTGCAGTCGTGTTTGATTTCGGCGGTGTGTTGTTTGACTGGAACCCGCAACATCTGTACCGCAAGCTCATTGCCGACGAGCAGGAGCGGCAATGGTTTCTCGACAATATCTGCACCCAGGCCTGGAACACCGAACAGGATGCCGGTCGCACCCTCGCCGAAGCCACCCGCCACTTGATTGAGCAACACCCCGAATATCAGAGCCTGATCCAGGCTTATTACGAGCGCTGGCACGAGATGTTGCGTGGCGAATTGCCAGAAGGTGTTGAAATTCTCACTGCATTGCATCAAGCGAAAATGCCGTTGTTCGGGTTGACTAACTGGTCGGCGGAAACCTTTCCCTATGCCCGCGAGCACTATCCGTTCCTGCAGTTTTTCCGCGATATCGTCGTCTCGGGCCAGTTGAAACTGATCAAGCCTGACCCTGCGATCTACCATGCCAGTCTCGCTCAGGTGCGCGTTCATTTGCCGGATGTCCAGCCTGGCGAAGTGGTGTTTATCGATGACGTCGCGGGCAATGTCGAAGCGGCTGTGGCCCTTGGCTGGCAGGGTATTCACCATGTGTCGGCCGAGCGTACTGCCGCCCATTTGCGTAAGCTGGGGGTGGGCTTCTAGCGCGCCCACTTCTCCATGGCAAAGTCGACGAAGGCGCGCAGCTTGGGCAGGCGGTAACGGTCTTGGCGATACAGCAGATGCATGGGGCGGCTGGACAGTTGATAGCGGGTCAGCAAGGCTACCAACTTGCCGCTCTCCAGGTCCTGCTGCACCAGGGCATCGGCCAGCATGCTGATGCCCATCCCATTGACGGCCGCCTGGCGCAAGCCCTGCGAGCTGTTGATGGTCAATGAGCCGGAGACCGGAACCTCTACCTCGCCGTCCTCGTCGGTCATGCGCCACAGCTTGTCGGTGTCGCGCCAGTTGTCGTTCGCCGGATAGGCGAACGCCAGGCAGTTGTGGTGCCGCAAGTCATCGGGCGTCGACGGGGTGCCGCGTCGCGCCAGGTAATCAGGCGACGCGCAGAGGGTCAGGGTGTAATCCTGCAGTGGCCGGGCGATCAGGCTGGAGGTTCCCAAGTCGCCGAGACGGATTGCCACGTCGAAGCCGCTGTCGACCAAGTCCATCCGCTCATTGCTCAGCACCACGTACAGGTCGATCTGCGGGTAGCGCTGGGAAAATTCGCTCAAGGCCGGCACCAGGCGTTCGCTGCCGAATACCGGTGGCACGGTAATACGCAGGCAGCCTTTGGGCGTTTCGCTGTGGATCTGCTCCGCCAGCAGTTCGGAGTCGGCCACCAGCCCCAACACCTCCAGGCAGCGCTGGTAGTACTCCCCGCCGAATTCCGTGAGGCTTTGTTTGCGCGTGGTGCGCTTGAGCAGGCTGACCCCCAGGCGCTGCTCCAGCGCGCGCAGGTGATTGCCGACCATTGTGGTCGACATTCCGCATTCATGTGCGGCGGCGGTCATGCTGCCGGTCTCCACGACTTTCACGTACACCGACATTGCCTGGAACACATCCATTATCAAGCCCTGGTTCAAAGTCATTGCAGGAATGCGCAGTTTATCCAGCAGGAGTGGCTAACGATACTGCACTCATCCTCACGATGCACTGGAGCTTGCCACCATGACCGCCGCCTGCCTGATGACCACGTATCAACCCTTGGCCCTGAGCTTCACCCGTGGCCTGGGTACGCGCCTGTGGGACCAGCAGGGCCGTGAATACCTCGACGCGGTGGCCGGTGTGGCGGTGACGAATGTGGGCCACTCCCACCCAAGGCTGGTGGCGGCGATCCGTGAGCAAGCGGGCCTGCTGCTGCACACCTCCAACCTCTACAGCATCGATTGGCAGCAGCAGCTGGCCCGGCGCCTGGCTCAGCTATCCGGCCTGGACTGCGCGTTCTTCAACAACTCCGGCGCCGAAGCCAACGAGACGGCGCTGAAACTGGCACGCTTGTATGGCTGGAAAAAAGGCATTGAAGAGCCGTTGGTGGTGGTGATGGAGAACGCCTTCCACGGGCGTACCCTCGGCACCATGGCGGCCAGTGACGGGCCCTCGGTGCGCCTGGGTTTCCAGCGTTTGCCGGGGGATTTTCTCAAAGTCGGGTTTGGCGATCTGGCGGCCCTCGAGGCCATTACTGAACAATTCGGCACGCGCATAGCGGCCGTGCTGCTCGAACCGATCCAGGGCGAAAGTGGCGTGTTGCCCGCGCCCCCCGGCTACCTGAAAGCCCTGCGCGATCACTGCACGCGCCACGGCTGGCTGATGATGCTGGATGAAATCCAGACCGGCATCGGCCGCACCGGCGCTTGGTTCGCCTTCCAGCACGAAGGCATTACCCCGGACGTGATGACCCTGGCCAAAGGCCTCGGCAACGGCGTGCCCATCGGCGCCTGCCTGGCCCGGGCCGCCGTCGGCCAGTTGTTTACCCCCGGCAGTCACGGCAGCACCTTTGGCGGCAATCCCTTGGCCTGCCGGGTGGGCTGCACGGTGCTCGACATCATTGAAGAGCAAGGCTTGCTGCAGAACGCTGCGCAACAAGGTGCACGGCTGCTGGCGCGGTTGCGGGTGGAATTGAGCGAGCATCCGCAGGTAGTGGCGATTCGGGGGCAGGGCCTGATGATCGGCATCGAACTGGCTCGCCCGTATCGCGAGCTGGCCCAGCGTGCGGCGCAGGAGCATGGGCTGCTGATCAACGTGACGCGCGGCAAGATCATCCGCCTGCTGCCTCCGCTGACGCTGGATGCCAAGGAAGTCGAGATGATCGTACGGGCGATCACCCGCCTATTGGACTGAAACCTCCCACAGGGGATCTGCGTCATCTTCAGAGATCATTGCCGTTCAGCCATTCCTGATTCATGGTTTCGGTATCCCCCAGGTATTCCAACAACCACGTCATCGCCGGCGACAGTTTGTTCTGCGCCCACGCCACGCACGACGGGCTGGCGGGGAAAGGCCGGTGCAGTTGCAGCGCCACCAGCTCACCGCGCTCGATCCACGGTAGCACCTGATGCGCCGGGGCCATGCCGACGCACAAGCCATCACGCAGGCAATCGAGCGCCGAGGACCAGTTGGGCACCACCAGGCGGCGCTGGTTATCCAGGGTCCAGGTATCGCGCTTGGGCAGGTTGCGTGAGGTGTCGGTTATGCACAGGGAGGCGTATGGGCGCAGTTGATCGTCACTGAGCAGGCCTTCTATCGCCGCCAAGGGATGCCTGGCGCTGACCACGCACAGCCAGTTCAACAGGCCCATGTCGCGGAATGTGAAGTGGCTGGCCACCGGCACCGCGCTGGTGGCACCGATCACAATGTCAGTACGCTCATCCGCCAGGGCATCCCACACGCCGTTGTACACCTCGTACTCCAGCAGCAATTCCACTTCGGGAAACTGCCGATAAAAATCCAGCACCAGTTGCCGACAGCGCTGCGGCTTGACGATGGAATCCACTGCCACCTTCAGTTGCCCGCTCCAGCCATTGGCCACCTGCTGGCACAAGCGCCGTGTGCCGAGCATTTTTTTCATCACGCCGCGGGCTTCGTCTATAAACAGCCGGCCGGCGGGCGTCAGCTCCACGTCACGGTGGCGCCGTATGAACAGCGGCACCGCCAGCCATTCCTCAAGCTGACGCACCGTATAGCTGATGGCCGACGGTACGCGATGCAGTTCCTGAGCGGCGGCGCTGAAGCTGCCGTGGCGTGCGACGGCATCGACCACATCCAAGGAGTATTCGGACCACATGGCGGCTGCCTTCAAAATTATTGATAAGAGTGTCCAATTATTATCGCTTCACAGGAAAACTGTCAGCTTCATAATGGGCGCCAGTCAGCAAATAGTTTGATGGCAGGATCTACAAGGCTTCAATGAAAAATTCCTTTGGTTTCACTTGGTATCTGGCGGGGCTGAGCATGCTCGGTTATCTCGCCATGGACATGTATTTGCCGGCGTTTGGCGCCATGGGCGCGCAACTGCAGATTGGCGCCGGGGCCGTGGGCGCCAGCTTGAGTATTTTCCTCGCCGGGTTTGCGCTAGGGCAGTTGCTGTGGGGGCCGTTGTCCGACCGGCTCGGGCGCAAGCCGGTGCTGCTTACGGGACTGAGCCTGTTTGTACTCGGGTGCCTGGGCATGTTCTGGGTGCAGACCGCGCCGCAGCTGTGGGCGCTGCGTTTTATCCAGGCGATCGGTGTGTGTTCCGCCGCCGTGAGCTGGCAGGCGCTGGTGATTGATCGCTACCCGGCCGACAAGGCGCACCGCGTGTTCGCCAGCATCATGCCGCTGATGTCGTTGTCGCCGGCCCTGGCGCCGTTGTTGGGCGCGATGGTGTTGAATCACTTTGGCTGGCAGGCGATTTTCGGCGTATTGCTGGGCGTGTCGCTGCTCTTGCTGCTGCCGACCGTGTTCCTGCGCAGCGCGCCGAAGCGCCAGACGGACGCACCGGTGCGCCTGGGCTATGCACAGCTGCTCACTTCACGGGTATTTACCGGCAACGTCATGATATTTGCCGCCTGCTCCGCCAGTTTCTTTGCCTGGTTGACCGCTTCGCCATTTATCCTCGGCGGCATGGGTTACAGCCCGAATGACATTGGCCTCAGCTACGTGTTGCCGACCCTGGCGTTTCTGGTCGGTGGCTACAGTTGCCGCAGCGCCTTGCAACGTTTGCCGGGCAAGACCCTGCTGCCGTGGCTGCTCGCGTTCTATTGCCTGAGCATGGTGGCGCTGTATCTGGTTGCAACCCTGACCGTGCCGACCCTTACTACCTTGCTGATTCCGTTCTGCCTGATGGCGCTGTGCAACGGTGCCAGCTACCCGATCGTGGTAGCGAATGCACTGATGCCCTTTGCGGAAAATTCCGGCAAGGCGGCGGCACTGCAAAATACCCTGCAATTGGGCTTGTGCTTTCTTGCCAGCCTGTTGGTGTCATCCATGATCGAGCAGCCGTTGTTGATTACGGTAATCGTGATGCTGGCGACCGCGCCGCTGGCTGTGCTGGGTTATTGGCTGGCGCGACCGAAGGGTAATGCTTCCGAACTGGCCAGCGCCTGAGCTGACAATGCGGTAAAAATGTGGGAGGGGGCTTGCCCTAATGCCAGTCAGTTAAGGCTTTTTGTAGGAGCGAGCTTGCTCGCGAAAAACTCACAGGCACCGCGTTCATTCAGAAAGCACGCGTTATCGTTGACGTTTTTCGCGAGCAAGCTCGCTCCTACAGACGGCGGTGTACGCTTAACTGACTGGTATTAAGGCTTGCCCCCTCCTACATTTGTATTGTGTTTCTTCAGTTAGAACGTCACTTCCAGATTCACCGTCGGCGTTGATGTGCGGCTACCCCGGCCACCGTCCACGCCGAATTTGTTATGCCAGTACTCGTAGCCCACGCCCAGGTACAGGTTCGGTTTGACGCTCTTGCCCGGCCGCACCGCCACCATCAGCGCGGTGCGCATCAGGGCTTCCGGCGCAGTATCGCGGCCATGATAATCCTCGCCTTTCTCCCCCACGTAATTGATGAAGCCCTGGAATTTCGCCGCGTGGTTGGCGATCTCGAACGGGCGCATCCATGTCAGGTTGAGCATGTAAGTGTCGTCAAAGGTGTGGTTCGATTCCCGCGCGCCGGGAATGCCTGTGTGGTTCTTTTCCTTGTAGTACATCAGGCTCAGGTCCAGCACACCGACGGTATTGAATTTCAAGGTGGGGCCGATCACCAGGGCGCGCTTTTTGGCGGAAGCGAGGTTGTTGTTGCGGTTGGCGTCGAAGCCCAGCGTCAGCGCGTAGTCCTTGACCAGCCCGCTACCCAGCGGCGTATCGAAGACCCGTGAGGCATACAACTGGTGCCGGTACACCGCGTAGACCTCGCTGCCACCGTGGTCGGTGCCCTTGCGCGGGTCCTTGCTGTCGGAAAGGAATACATCGAGATTCAGAAAATTGCTGCCGTACTGGTAGCCGCTGGCGTGGGTGAAGCTGTAGGTGCGCTTGCTGAAGTCTTCGGGGTTGTTAGGGTTGGTGAAGTGCTGACCGTAGCGAAACCCCAGGCTGTTGTTCATCCATTCCACTGCGACAGCCTCGCCACCGCCGAGGAGGGTCAATGCGACGGTTGCGCCCTGCAATGCCTTTTTCATTCTGTTGGCTCCTTTGGCGTTCTGGCTCATGACGGCCGGATTGTTTTTGTAACGCCGCGGCAGGGTATCTTGTCTGAACGATTGTATACAACTCTATGGACATACAGTCTGAACATTGCATACAGTGAGCGCACAACAAAAACAGAGACCCCTCACTATGACTATCCCGAAGGCGTCACCGCAGCGGCCCGAAGATGAAAATCTAGGCGTCGCCGCCAACATGGCTTACGGCCTGCAGCATGTGCTCACCATGTACGGCGGCATCGTTGCTGTACCGTTGATCGTCGGCCAGGCGGCCGGGTTGTCACCTGCGGATATTGGCCTGTTGATCGCCGCGTCACTGTTCGCCGGTGGCCTGGCCACGCTGTTGCAAACCCTTGGCCTGCCGTTCTTCGGTTGTCAGCTGCCGCTGGTGCAGGGCGTGTCGTTCGCGGGTGTGGCGACGATGGTGGCGATCGTCGGCAGCGACGGGGCAGGGGGCGTGCCGGCGATTCTCGGCGCGGTGATGGCCGCGTCGTTCATTGGTTTGTTAATCACTCCGGTGTTCTCACGCATCACTCAGTTTTTCCCGCCGCTGGTGACCGGTATCGTGATTACCACCATCGGCCTGACCCTGATGCCCGTGGCGGCGCGCTGGGCCATGGGCGGCAACAGCCGCGCGGCGGATTTCGGCAGCATGTCGAATATCGGCCTGGCTGCACTGACGTTGGTGCTGGTGTTGCTGTTGAGCAAAATCGGCAGCGCAGCCATCTCGCGCTTGTCGATTTTGCTCGCGATGGTGATCGGCACAGTGATCGCGGTGTTGTTGGGTATGGCCGACTTCTCCGCCGTCACCCAGGGGCCAATGTTCGGTTTTCCCACGCCCTTCCATTTCGGCATGCCGACCTTTCATGTGGCGGCGATTATTTCCATGTGCATCGTGGTGATGGTCACGCTGGTGGAAACCTCGGCGGACATCCTGGCGGTGGGCGAGATCATCGACACTAAAGTCGACTCCAAACGCCTCGGCAATGGCCTGCGCGCCGACATGCTGTCGAGCATGTTCGCGCCGATCTTCGGTTCCTTCACGCAAAGCGCATTCGCCCAGAACGTCGGCCTGGTGGCGGTCACCGGGGTGAAGAGTCGGTTTGTGGTGGCAACGGGCGGGGTGTTCCTGGTGGTGCTGGGCCTGCTGCCGTTCATGGGCCGGGTGATTGCCGCCGTGCCCACATCGGTGCTTGGCGGGGCCGGCATTGTGTTGTTCGGCACAGTGGCCGCCAGCGGTATTCGCACGCTGTCCAAGGTGGATTATCGCAACAATATGAACCTGATCATCGTGGCCACCAGTATCGGTTTCGGCATGATCCCCATCGCTGCCCCCAGTTTCTATGACCAGTTTCCCAGCTGGTTCGCGACCATTTTCCATTCGGGCATCAGTTCGTCGGCGATCATGGCGATCTTGCTGAACCTGACGTTCAACCATTTCACCGCCGGTAACTCGGACCAGCAATCGGTATTCGTGGCAGGCACTGAGCGCAGTTTGTGCTTTCGCGACGTGGCGGCGCTGCGCGATGGGGATTACTACCGAGGTGGGAAGTTGTTCGATGCCGAGGGTAAAGAGATTCCGTTGGTGGCGGATACTTTGAGAAAAGCATCAAAGCCTGAGCCCACCGAGGTCTAAATGTGGGAGGGGGCAAGCCCCCTCCCACATTTGGAATCTAGCCAGCTTTGAGCGCCGTGTGCTGCATTGAGCACACCTCATCCAGAAACTTCACCACTGTCCCCATGCACGCCTGGCGTTCTTCCACATGGGGCATGTGGCTGGAGTCTTCGAACAGCGCCCAGCGTACGTCCGGGATTTCATCCAGGAACGGCTTGACCACCAACGGCGTGGCTTCGTCATGGCGACCGGAAATCACCAGGGTCGGCACCTTGATGGCTGACAGTCGGCCAATCACATTCCAATCCTTCAAGCTGCCAATCACATGGAACTCAGTCGGGCCGCTCATGGCGTGGTACACCGTCGGGTCGGCATCGACCTGGGCGAAGGTGCGCGCCACCTCTTCCGGCCATGGGTTGACGCGGCACACGTGCTGGTCGTAGAAAATCCGCGAAGCCGCTTGGTATTCCGGGTCCTGGTAGTTACCGGCGGCCTCATGCTTGAGCAGGGTTTCATGCACACCTTCGGGCAACAATTTGCGCAGCCGATTGGCCTCGCTGACCCAGGTGCGCATGCACGTCGGTGAGTTGGCCGGGATAAAGGCGCGCAGGCCCTTGGGTTGCAAAATGGCATGTTCGCTGCCAAGCATGCCGCCCCAGGATTGCCCGAGGATCGCGTAGTTATCGCTGATTTGCAGGTGGTCGAGCAGGTTGTTCAACTCGTCGAGGAACAGGCCGATGGTCCAGAACGAAGAAGGCTTGTCAGGTAAATGCGTCGAGCGGCCATTGCCCAATTGGTCGTAGTGAATCACCGCATGGCCACTGGCGGCGACATCCTTGAATGCGTCGACGTAATCGTGGGTGCAGCCGGGGCCGCCATGGATGATCACCAGCGGTGTGCGGCCTGTCGCCAGTTCACCGGTGATGCGATACCACGTCTGATAGGCGCCGAAGGGTGCGTAGCCTTCGCGGACTTTCTCGATGAATTCCATTTCGTACCCTGCTCTGAAAAAAGGATCAGGGCTACGATAGTCTGCACGCAACGTTTAGGTAACTAGCAAAACAGCTAGGTTTTGCCTAAGGATCAATCGTCCAGCAACCGGTAGTGCGTGGCTCGCACCACCGCCTGCACGCGGTTCTTGGCGCCCAATTTGTGCATGGCCGACGCCAGGTGCAGGGTGACCACCGCCAGCGAACGGCTCAATTGCGCGGCGATCTCGGCCGCAGTCAAGCCATCGGCGGCCCATTTCAGGCACTCGCGCTCGCGTTTGGTCAGGTGGATATGCGGGTAGGTGCGCAACGCTTTGTTGAATAAAGGGTAAGCCGCCTCCTGTAACGCATGGCTGATCACGCTGAAGTCCGACAAGGTTTGCTGCGCATCCTTCAATACCGTGCTCGCCGTGCCGGTGCGCAGGCCGGTCAACGAGGCGAAGCCACCGCGGGGCAGGTGGATCGGTACGCTGACGCCGCAGGTCAACTGCTGTTCGTGCAGGTAGGACGAAACGGGTGCATGGCAGGGGTCGATGATCGTTTGCAGGGCAGTCTCGGCCTTGGCCTCATAAGACCAGACAAATGGCGACACACTGTTCAAGGCCAAATGTTGCACCGGGTCGATCTGGTAGAACCCTTCGCTGCACCACAAGGCGTGCCAGTCGGTCGGCGTGTTGCGCAGTTGCAGCACCGAGGGCGTGATCAGCGCACCGTTGAGGTCGATAGGCACTGGCGTGTAGTCATACACCAGCGCATCGAAGCCCAACTGTTGGGCGAGGATAAACGTATTGTCCATCTGCTCGTCCAGGCTCCTGCCCGGCATCAGACGACTATTGAAGGCAGTTAGCTTGGCCAGCATCCGTTCTGCTCCCGAATTCATTTGAATCTCGACTTGCTGCAAGTAGAATGCCACGCCCCGGCGAAGGACTGCCAGGCCAAACCTATAAGAAACGCTAGGTTATGGACGCGCGGCATCCTCGGTAGTGTTGACGTGATAAACGGCCACTACCTGCCAGGCCGATACAACACAAGGAATGTATGCATGTGGCGTGAAATAGCCCCCGACCAGCGGTACAACGTGCAAGTCGACGGCCATAATCTCGTGGTCTACAGCTTTGGCGAAGGCGATGAGGTGCTGCTGTGCCTCAACGGCGGCCCGGGCCTGCCGTGTGACTATTTGCGCGACGCCCATGGCTGGCTCAAAGAACATAACCTGCGAGTGGTTGCATTCGACCAGCTTGGCACCGGCGCATCAGCCAGACCGAACGACGTTTCCCTGTGGGAAATCCGCCGTTATGTCGAAGAAGTTGAAACCGTCCGCCAGGCCCTGGACCTGGGCCGTGTGCACCTGCTTGGGCATTCCTGGGGCGGCTGGTTGGGCATCGAGTACGCCATTCATTATCCCGATGCGCTGAAAAGCCTGATCCTCGAAAACACCGTCGGCGATATTCCGCACCTGTCCCAGGAGCTTGAGCGCCTGCGCGGCGCCCTCGGCAGCGAAACCGTGGCCATGATGCAACGTCATGAGGCCATGGGCACCCTCGACCACCCGCAGTATCAAGCCGCCATCACCTTGCTCAACTATCGCCACGTCTGCCGCCTGGATGAATGGCCGGAGCCGGTCAAACGCTCCCTCGGCGATTGGAACATGGGCCCCTACGAAACCATGCAAGGGCCCAACGAATTCCTGTATGTCGGCAACCTCAAGGACTGGAACCGCATCGCCGAAATGGCCGACTTCAGCATGCCGATGCTGATCACCACCGGCCAGCACGACGAACTCACCCCGGCCTGTGCCATGCGCATGAAAATGGCGGCCCGGCACGCCGAATTGCACGTATTTCCCAACAGCAGCCATATGCCGTTCTACGAAGAACCCCAGGCGTATTTTCCGGTGCTGCTGGACTTTCTCGCCCGCCACCGAGGCTGATGGATGAACCTGGCCCGCTACCGTTTCGTGTTGTCCCGGCCCCTGCAGTTGTTGCCGGTGCTGTTGGGCATCAGTTTGATCACCTTCGTGCTGGTGCGCTCGATCCCGGGCGATCCGGCGCGTGCGCTGCTGGGCTCGCGCAGCACGCCGGACGCGTTGCTGAAAATCCGCGCCCAGTACGGCCTTGATGAGCCGTTGTGGCTGCAATACTTCTATTTCCTGAAGAACCTGCTCAAGGGCGACCTCGGCCAATCGCTGTTGTACAAGGTCGACGCCCTCAAGCTGATTGTCACCCGTATCGAACCGACGTCGGTGCTGGTGCTCGGCAGCGTGGTGCTGGCGCTGTTGATCGCGCTGCCGCTGGCGACACTGGCGGCGCGCAATAAAGGCGGCTGGCCCGACACCCTGATTCGCGTGTTCACCACGGTCGGCCTGGGCATGCCGGCGTTCTGGCTGGGCCTGATGCTGATCCTGTTGCTGAGTGTGCAATGGGGCCTGTTTCCGGTGTCCGGTTATGGCCGCACCTGGTTGGACAAGGCCCACCATATGCTGCTGCCGTGTCTGACCATTGCGCTGGCGCTGTCGGCGGTGCTGGTGCGTAATCTGCGCGCGAGCATGCTGGTGGAACTGCAGGCCGACCATGTCACCGCGGCACGGGCGCGGGGGCTGTCTGAAGCCGCCGTGTTCCGTCGCCATGTGGTGCCCAACTCGCTGGTGCCGGCGGTTAACCTGCTGGCAGTGAATATCGGCTGGCTGATCAGCGGCACGGTGGTCATCGAAAGCCTGTTCGCCATTCCCGGCATCGGCCAGTTGCTGGTGCGCGGTATTTTTACCCGCGATTACATGGTGGTGCAGGGCGTGGCGATGGTGCTGGCCTGTGCGACGGTGGTGGTCAACTTCGTCGCCGACGTGGTGACGGTGGCCCTCGACCCACGGGTGAAGATGCAATGAACGGCCGCCCATTGGTCGCCCCCTGGCGCCTGCGCCTGGGTTTTGGCAACGGTCGCCTGACTGCCGCGTGGGGCCTGTTGATACTGTTTGCATGGTTGACCCTGGCGCTGTTCGCGCCGTGGATCGCCCCCTACGACCCCATCGCGCAGAACACCGAGATGAGTCTGCTTGCGCCCGGCATTGCGCACCCGTTCGGCACGGACAACTACGGCCGTGACATCCTTTCACGGGTGATCTGGGGCGCGCGCATCGACCTGCAACTGGCGATTGTCGGGGTGATCTTTCCGTTCATGATCGGCACCTTCGTCGGCGCGGTGTCCGGCTATATCGGTGGGCGCTTCGACAGTGTGTGCATGCGCGTGATCGATGTGGTGCTGGCGTTTCCGTTCCTGGTGCTGATGCTGGCGATCATGGCCATTCTCGGGCCTGGGCTGCAGAGCTTTTACATCGCCATGGCGCTGGTGGGCTGGGTGTCGTATGCGCGGTTGATCCGCTCGCAGATTCTGGTGCTCAAGGAAAGCGAGTTCGCCCTGGCCGCCAAGAGCCTGGGGTTTGGCCATGGGCGCATCCTGTTCCGGCATTTGCTGCCCAATGCGCTGTTCGGCTCGATTGTGTTTTCCATGTCCGACGCGGTGCTGGTGCTGCTCAACGGTGCGGCCGTGAGCTACCTGGGCCTGGGCGTGCAACCGCCCACCGCCGAATGGGGGACGATGGTCGCCGAGGGCCAGGCCTTTATCACCACCGCCTGGTGGATCTGCACCTTTCCAGGGGTGGCCATCGTGACCCTGGCCATGGGCTTCAGCCTGCTGGCCGATGGTGTGGCGCAAGTGTTGGGGGATCGTTCATGAGCCTGCTGCAGGTGCGCGACCTTAGCGTGATCGCCAATAACGCCGGGCGCGAGTTGTGCCTGGTCGATCGCGTGTCGTTTGACCTGGCCGAAGGCGAGATCCTGGGGTTGGTCGGTGAAAGCGGTTCGGGCAAGACCCTGGCCTGTCGCGCGCTGATGCGCCTGTTGCCGTCGCCCAACCTGCGCGTACAAGGCGGCGCAGTGCAACTGGCCGGCCAGGACCTGTTGCGCTTGGATGAAGCCGGCATGCGTACCATCCGGGGCGGGCAGTTGGGCATGATTTTCCAGAACCCCAGCAGTCACCTGGACCCGTTGATGCGTATCGGCGAACAGATCGCCGAGGGCATCCGCCTGCATCAGGGCGCCTCGAAAAAAGACGCGCGCCTGCAGGCCATCGACGTGCTGCGCCAAGTGGGTATTCCCGACCCGCAGGCGCGGGTCGACAACTATCCCCATGAATTTTCCGGCGGCATGCGCCAGCGCGCGATGATTGCGGTAGCCCTGGGGTGCAACCCTAAGGTGCTGATCGCAGACGAACCCACCACCGCCCTCGATGTGACGGTGCAGGCGCAAATCCTGCGGCTGTTGCTCGACCTTCGCGACAAGCGTGGCCTGTCGATCATCATGATCACCCATGACCTCGGCGTGGTGGCGCAAAGCTGCGACTCCATCGCGGTGATGTACGCCGGGCGGCTGTGCGAACACGGCAGCAAATACGAACTGCTCGCCCACCCCCGGCATCCGTACACCGCCGGGCTGATCGATTGCCAGCCGGCCCACAGCAGCGGTCATGCATTGCTGCGCACTATCCCTGGCCAGCCACCGCTGCTCGACGCATTGCCTGACGGCTGCCGTTTCAACCCCCGCTGCCCGCAGGTCGGCGCCCTGTGTACGGCGCTGTTGCCGGAAGGCGCACGGGTGGCGTGTCACTATCCCCTCGGAGAACGCCCATGAGTCTGCTGCAGATCAAGGACCTGGAGGTGCGCTTTGCCGCGTCCGGCACTGGCCTGTTCGGGTTGAACAAGCAGTGGGTGAGGGCGGTGAACGGGGTTTCACTGAACCTGGCGGCCGGTGAAACCCTCGGGCTGGTGGGCGAGTCCGGCAGCGGTAAAAGTACGTTGGGGCGGGCGATTTTGCACCTTAACCCGATCAGCGCCGGTCAGGTGTTGTTTGACGGTGTCGACATGGCCCAGGGCAGCGCCATCGATATTGCGCGGTTGCGCCAGGAAACCGCGATGATTTTCCAGGACCCTTACGCCGCCCTGAACCCGCGCCTCACTCTCGGCGAAACCCTCGCCGAAGTGTTGCGGGTGCAGCGCAAGGTCGCCCCGGAAAACATCCGCGCCCGGGTCGATGAGCTGCTCGAACTGGTCGGCCTGCGGCCTGAATTGGCGTCGCGCAAGCCGGGCTCCCTCAGCGGCGGCCAGTGCCAGCGCGTGGGAATCGCACGGGCGCTGGCGGTGGAGCCGCGCTTGATCATCGCCGACGAATGCGTGGCGGCGCTGGACGTGTCGATCCAGGGCCAGATCATTAACTTGCTGCTGCAATTGCAACAGCGCATGAACCTGGCGATCCTGTTTATCGCCCATGACCTGGCCATCGTGCGGCGCCTGTGCGACCGCGTGGCGGTGATGTACCTGGGCAAGATCGTCGAGGAAGGGCCGGTGGAAGCTGTATTCACTGCACCGCGTCACCCCTATACGGCGGCGTTGATCGAGGCGATTCCACAGATTGACCCGCATCGTCCATTACCGGCGCAGCCGCTGCCCGGCGAACCACCCAGCCCACTGAACCTGCCCACCGGTTGCGCGTTTCACCCGCGTTGCCGGTATGCCCGCGCCATGTGTTCCGTGGTGTTGCCGCCCACCCATTCGCTGCACGAGCATCGATACAGTTGCGTGCTTGAACACCCTTTGACCCTTCCTGCCCATCATGAACAAGGAGTTATGACATGCAATCGCGCCATCTGAAATTGCTCGCTGCCGCCACGCTGACCGCCTGGTCCCTGACTGCCGGCCTGGCCCAGGCCGCCGGCGTGTTGACCATCGGCTGCCGTGAAGACAGCACCACCTTTGACCCGATCAAAAGCGCGCAGAACCGCGATACCTGGGTGTTCGCCAACGTCTACGACACCCTGGTGCGCGTGGATAACCTGGGCACCAAAATGGAACCGGGCCTGGCGCAAAGCTGGGAGATTTCCAAGGACGGCCTGACCTACACCTTTAAACTGCGCGACGCGAAGTTTTCCGACGGTTCGCCGATCACCGCCAGCGATGCGGCGTTCAGCCTGTTGCGCATCCGCGATAACAAGGCGTCGCTGTGGAGTGACCCGTTCAGCCTGATCGACACCGCCAAGGCCAGCGATCCGAAGACGCTGGTGGTTACCCTGAAAACCCCGGCTGTGGCGTTTCTCTCGCAATTGGCCTCGCCAACGGTGTCGATCCTGTCGGAAAAAGCCATGACGGCGATGGGCGAAGATGCCTACTCGGAAAACCCGGTGACCTCCGGCGCCTTCACCGTGGACGAATGGCGCAAGGGCGACCGCGTGGTCCTGAAGAAGAACCCGAACTTCTGGCAGGCCAGTAAGGTCAGCCTGGACGGCGTGGAATGGGTGTCGGTCACCGACGACAACACACGCATGCGCATGGTGCAGAACAACGAGCTGGACACGGCGATCTTCGTACCCTTCTCCCGCGTCGAGGAGTTGAAGAAAGACCCGAACGTGGTGATCCACGCCGACCCGTCCACCCGCGAAGATCACCTGCTGATCAACCACGCGCACGGCCTGCTGGCCAAGCCGCAGGTGCGTGAAGCGCTGGACATGGCCATCGACAAACAATCGTTGGTAAAGACCGCCACTTACGGTCAAGGCACCGTGGCGTATTCCTACATCCCCAAAGGCTCGCTGTATCACTACGCCAATAACCTGCAGCGCCCGTATGACCCGACTGCGGCCAAAAAGCTGCTGGCAGAGGCAGGCGCCACGGACTTGAAGTTGAACTATGTGGTCAACGCTGGCAATGAAGCTGACGAGCAGATCGCGGTGATCATCAAGGACCAACTGGCCAAGGTCGGCGTCACCGCCAACCTGCAGAAAGTCGACCCGACCCAGAGCTGGCAGATGCTGGTGGACGGTGAGTACGATATTTCGGTGATGTACTGGACCAACGACATTCTCGACCCGGACCAGAAGACCACCTTCGTGCTGGGCCACGACACCAACCAGAACTACATGACCCGCTACCAGAACGACAAGGTCAAGGCGCTGGTGGCACAAGCGCGCATCGAGGCCGACCCGGCCAAGCGTGAGCAGATGTATGTGCAATTGCAGAAACTGGCGAAGCAGGATGTGAACTGGATTGATCTGTATTACAGCCCGTATATCAACATCTCACGCAAGAATGTGAGCAACTTCCTGCAGAACCCGTTGGGGCGCTTCACGCTCGAGGAAGTGGTGAAAAACTAAAAAATGTGGGAGGGGGCTTGCCCCCGATAGCAGGGTGTCAGTCACTGTATCTGTGACTGACCCACCGCTATCGGGGGCAAGCCCCCTCCCACATTTTGATTTAGGTTGTGTCAATGGCTACTGCGCATCAAACGCCTGTCCATTGATCCCCGCACTGTCCGGCCCCATCAAATACAGGTACACCGGCATGATCTCTTCCGGCGCCGGCCTTTCCATCGGGTTTTCCCCTGGGTACGCCTGGGCCCGCATGCTGGTGCGCGTACCGCCCGGGTTGATGCTGTTGGCGCGCACGGCTGCGACATCTTCCAGCTCATCGGCCAGGGTCTGCATCAAGCCTTCGGTTGCGAACTTCGACACACCGTAGGCGCCCCAATACGCCCGGCCCTTGCGCCCGACGCTGCTGGAGGTGAACACCACCGACGCATCCTGGGACAGTTTGAGCAGCGGCAGCAAGGTGCTGGTCAGCATGAACATCGCGTTGACGTTCACGTGCATCACCCGCATGAAATTCTCGCCGGACAACTGTTCGATCGGTGTGCGTGGGCCGATGATCGAGGCGTTGTGCAGCAGGCCGTCGAGGCGGCCAAATTCCCTTTCGATCATCGCCGCCAGCTCATCGTATTGATGGGGCAGGGCAGTCTCCAGGTTGAACGGGATCACCACCGGCTGCGGCTGGCCCGCCGCTTCGATCTCGTCATACACCTGGGCCAGGTTGGCTTCGGTCTTGCCCAGCAGCAGCACGGTGGCGCCGTGGGCCGCGTAGGTTTTCGCCGCGGCGGCGCCGATCCCA
Source organism: Pseudomonas sp. R2-7-07 (assembly GCF_003852355.1). Lineage (NCBI taxonomy): Bacteria > Pseudomonadati > Pseudomonadota > Gammaproteobacteria > Pseudomonadales > Pseudomonadaceae > Pseudomonas > Pseudomonas sp. R2-7-07. The sequence goes on from NZ_CP027759.1 coordinate 1,854,684, forward strand.
CGGCCGGCACCGGTGACCAGGATGATGCGGCCTTTGAGCAGTTCTGGCGGTGCAGCGTAATCAAACATAAATAGCCTCGACAAAATTCAGTATGTGGCCAAAATCCAAACAGTACACAAATCCAAATGTGGGAGGGGGCTTGCTCCCGATAGCAGAGTGTCAGTCACTGCATTTATTGGCTGATCCACTGCTATCGGGAGCAAGCCCCCTCCCACATTGGATCTTCATCGGTCAGTAAGAGCGGTGAGTTATCAGCAACTGCACAGCGCGTTATCCAGCACCTTGCGCAGCTCCAGCGGGTGGTCCACCACCACATCCGCGCCCCAGTGACGGGGGTTGTCATCCGGGTGAATGTAGCCATAGGTCACCGCCGCCGTGCGCGTACCGGCATCACGGCCGGACTCTATGTCACGCAGGTCATCGCCGACGAAAAGCACGCTGGCCGGGTCCAGGTTGAGCAGCTTGCAGGCCAGGAGCATCGGTTCCGGGTCCGGCTTGCTGTTTTTCACGTGGTCCGGGCAGATCAGTACGGCCGAGCGTTCGGCCAGGCCCAGTCGCTGCATGATCGGCTCGGCAAAGCGCACCGGCTTGTTAGTGACCACGCCCCAGATCAGCTTGGCCTTCTCGATGTCTTCCAGCAGTTCGGCCATACCGTCGAACAGTTTGCTGTGCACCGCGCAGTCTTTGAGGTAGCGCTCGAGGAATTCCTGGCGCAGTGCTTCAAAGCCTGGCGACTCCGGGTCCATCGAGAAGGTCACGGCGACCATGGCCCGCGCGCCACCGGAGATTTCATCGCGGATGTGCTGCGGATTGACCGGCGCCAGGCCACGCTCGGCGCGCATGGCCTGGCAGATGGCGATAAAGTCCGGCGCGGTGTCCAGCAGGGTACCGTCCATGTCGAAGAGAACCGCTCGCAACTTCACAGGCTTACTCCTCGCGCAGGGTCTGGATCATGTAGTTGACGTCAACGTCGCTGGCCAGCTTGTAGTGCTTGGTCAGTGGGTTGTAGGTCAGGCCGATGATGTCTTTTACGCTGAGGCCGGCCTGACGGCTCCAGGCCCCCAGCTCGGACGGGCGGATGAATTTCTTGAAGTCATGGGTGCCGCGCGGCAGCAGCTTCATGATGTATTCGGCGCCGATGATCGCGAACAGATAAGCCTTGGGATTGCGGTTGATGGTGGAAAAAAACACCTGGCCGCCAGGCTTGACCATGCGGAAACAGGCGCGGATCACCGAAGACGGGTCCGGCACGTGCTCGAGCATTTCCAGGCAGGTGACCACGTCGAACTGCTCAGGCATTTCCTCGGCCAGGGCTTCGGCGGTGATCTGGCGGTACTCCACGCTCACGCCGGATTCCAGCTGGTGCAGCTGGGCCACGGCCAGCGGCGCTTCGCCCATGTCGATGCCCATCACGGTAGCGCCACGCTGGGCCATGGCTTCACTGAGGATGCCACCGCCACAACCCACATCCAGCACCTTCTTGCCGGCCAGGTTGACGCGTTCGTCAATCCAGTTGACCCGCAGCGGGTTGATGTCATGCAGGGGCTTGAACTCGCTCTCACGGTCCCACCAGCGGTGGGCCAGGGCTTCGAATTTGGCGATTTCGGCGTGGTCGACGTTGCTCATGGTGAATCCTCTGAATCTGATAAATCGGTTTATTCGCTGTGCCCGCTGATGCGCTGGCCCCAGGCAATGGCCGTGGCGGTCAACTGTGCTTCATCCATGCGGGTCAATCGTCGGTCGTCGAGCAACTGCTTGCCGGCGACCCAAAGGTGTTTCACGCAATCGCGACCGGTAGCGTAGATAAGCTGTGAGACCGGATCGTAGATCGGTTGTTGCGCCAGCCCCGAAAGGTCGAAGGCGACGATATCTGCGGCCTTGCCGACTTCCAGCGAGCCGATCTGGCTGTCCAGGCCCATCGCCCGCGCGCCATTGAGGGTCGCCATGCGCAGCGCGCGATGGGCGTCCAGCGCGGTCGCCGAACCGGCGACGGCCTTGGCCAGCATGGCGGCGGTGCGGGTTTCGCCCAACAGGTCGAGGTCGTTGTTGCTGGCGGCGCCGTCAGTGCCTATAGCCACATTGACGCCAGCCTGCCACAGGCGTTCAACCGGACAGAAGCCGCTGGCCAGTTTCAGATTCGATTCCGGGCAATGAATGACGCTGGTGTTGCTTTCTACCAGCAAAGCCAGGTCATCCTCGCTGATTTGGGTCATGTGAACGGCCTGGAAGCGCGGGCCCAGCAAGCCGAGGCGACCCAGGCGCGCCAATGGCCGCTCGCCGGTCTGTTCCACGGCCTGCTGCACTTCGAAGGCGGTTTCGTGCACATGCATATGAATTGCGGCGTCCAGCTCTTCGGCGATCACCCGGATTTTCTCCAGGTTGTCATCGTTGACGGTGTAAGGCGCGTGGGGGCCGAACGTGATCTTGATGCGGGGGTGGTGCTTGAGGTCGCCGAACAGCTCGATACCCTGGCGCATTGCCTCATCGGCGCTGCTGGCGCCGGGGATCGGGAAATCCAGGATCGGAATGGCGATCTGTGCGCGCATGCCGCTGTTGTGCACGCAGTCGCTGGCGACCTTGGGGTAGAAGTACATATCCGAGAAACAGGTGATGCCGCCCTTGAGCTGCTCGGCGATGGCCAGGTTGGTGCCATCGCGGACGAAGGCTTCATCGACCCACTTGGCCTCGGCGGGCCAGATGTGTTTTTCCAGCCAGGTCATCAACGGCAGGTCATCGGCCAGGCCGCGAAACAGGCTCATCGCCGCATGCCCGTGGGCGTTGATCAGGCCCGGGCTGAGCAGCATGCCGGGCAGCTCGCGCACCTCGCTGGCCTCAAGCTTGAGCGCCGCCGCCCGCGGCCCGATAAACACGATGCAGCCGTCACGGATACCCAGGCCATGCTCCTTGAGCACCACGCCAGCGGGTTCGACGGGGACCAGCCAGGTCGGCAGGAGCAATAAGTCGAGCGGGGCGGCAGTGGGCGTCATCGCAGGCTTCTTCCTGGGCAGCTATAAAAGAAGGGCGAAGTATACCCGAGCGTCCTGGCTGGCGGATCGCTATAATCGGCGGCTTTTGTTCATGAGTACGGGGTAAGGGATGCGCGACCGACTGTTGGCTGCAGAGAAGGTGAAGGCCATCGATTGGCGTGATGGCGTGCTGCACCTGCTCGATCAGCGTGCGCTGCCGGCCCGGGAATGCTGGGTGGCGTGCTCGACCGTCGGCGAGGTGGCCGCCGCCATTCGTTCGATGGTGGTGCGCGGCGCCTCGGCCATCGGCATCAGCGCAGCCTACGGGCTGGTGCTGGCTGCTCGCGAGCGCATGGCCGAAGGCGGCGACTGGCAGGCGGCCTGGGAAGAAGACTACGCACTGCTGACCGATACCCGACCCACTGCATCGAACCTGTTCTGGGCGCTGAAGTGCATGCGCGACCGCCTCGACCGCCTCAAGCAGCACGCCGACCCATTGGCTGTGCTGGAAGCCGAAGCCATCGCCATCCATGAAAGTGACCGCGAGGCCAATGTGGTCATGGCCCAATTGGGTATGGAGCGGATTCGCAAGCACCAGGGCAACGCCCAGGCGATCCTCACCCATGGCAATGCCGGCGCATTGGCCTCGGGCGGTGTCGGCACGGCCCTCGGGGTGATTCGCGCGGCGTTCCTGGAGGGGCTGGTCGAGCAGGTCTATGCCAACGAAACCCGTCCCTGGCTGCAAGGCTCGCGCCTGACGGCGTGGGAGTTGGCGGGCGCGGGTATCCCGGTGACGGTCAATGCCGACTCCGCCGGAGCGCATATCCTCAAAACCAAAGGCGTGACCTGGGTGGTGGTCGGCGCTGACTGCATCGCGGCCAATGGCGATGTGATCAGCAAGATCGGCACCTATCAGTTGGCCGTGTGCGCCATGCACCACGGCGTGCGCTTTATGGTGGTGGCGTCGAGCTCGACCCTCGACCTGATGATGGCCACTGGCGATGACGTGGCCCTGGAAGAGCGTGATGTGGCTGAACTGCTGGAGGTGAATGGCCAGCGGCTGGAGGTTCAGGCCTTCAATCCGGTTTTCGACGTCACCCCGGCCGACCTGATTGATGTGATCGTCACCGAGAAAGGGGTGGTGGAGCGGCCGGATGCGGCCAAGCTGGCTAAGCTGATGTGCCGTAAGCGGCTGCATTGAGGGTGGTGGTGTTTGTTGAAGAGCAATCGGGAGCAAGCCCCCTCCCACATTTGATTTGTGAACACAGTCAAAATGTGGGAGGGGGCTTGCTCCCGATTGGCCCTAAAAGTCAATAAAACTTCCGGATCCACCCCCCAAAAAACAGCACCACCCCATCTCTGAGCCCCTCTCGTCCTCCTCAAGCCTGTCATTCATCAAATTACTAGCCTCCATGCGCATCAGGGGGATAGGTGCGTGGCGGCGATTGTGATAACATCCGGCGGTTTCCAGGGCCGCCCCGAGGGGTTGTCCATAACGTGCAGATCCGTGTCATAACTCGTTGATTTGTCGTAAGTCGTTGTCAGGCACCGTGCCGGCAGCGGCGAGCTTCGTTCGGCCCATCTGGACGTGACGAAGTTTCACCCGAAAAAGGAATCAGGCTTCTCATGGGCGAACTGGCCAAAGAAATCCTCCCGGTCAATATCGAAGACGAGCTGAAACAGTCCTACCTCGACTACGCGATGAGCGTAATTGTCGGTCGGGCACTGCCTGATGCGCGCGACGGCTTGAAGCCCGTGCACCGGCGTGTGCTGTTCGCGATGAGCGAGCTGGGTAACGACTGGAACAAGCCGTACAAGAAATCTGCCCGTGTTGTCGGTGACGTGATCGGTAAGTATCACCCTCACGGCGACACTGCGGTGTACGACACCATCGTTCGGATGGCCCAGCCGTTTTCCCTGCGCTACCTGCTGGTAGACGGCCAGGGCAACTTCGGTTCGGTCGACGGCGACAACGCCGCAGCCATGCGATACACCGAAGTGCGCATGACCAAGCTGGCGCACGAGCTGCTGGCCGACCTGCATAAAGAAACCGTGGACTGGGTGCCGAACTACGACGGCACCGAAATGATCCCGGCCGTGATGCCCACCCGTATTCCCAACCTGCTGGTCAACGGTTCCAGCGGTATCGCCGTGGGCATGGCGACCAACATCCCGCCGCACAACCTCGGTGAAGTGATCGACGGTTGCCTGGCCCTCATCGACAACCCCGAGCTGACCATCGATGAGCTGATGCAATACATCCCCGGCCCGGACTTCCCGACCGCCGCGATCATCAACGGTCGCGCCGGCATCATCGAAGCCTACCGCACCGGCCGTGGCCGCATTTACATGCGCGCCCGCTCGATGATCGAAGACATCGACAAGGTCGGTGGCCGCCAGCAGATCGTCATCACCGAACTTCCGTACCAGCTGAACAAGGCGCGCCTGATCGAAAAGATCGCCGAGCTGGTTAAAGAGAAGAAGCTCGAAGGCATCACCGAGCTGCGCGACGAGTCCGACAAAGACGGTATGCGCGTGGTGATCGAGCTGCGTCGTGGCGAAGTGCCTGAGGTGATCCTCAACAACCTCTACGCTCAGACCCAGCTGCAAAGCGTGTTTGGTATCAACGTTGTTGCGCTGATCGATGGCCGCCCGCGCATCCTGAACCTCAAGGACTTGCTGGAAGCCTTCGTGCGTCACCGCCGCGAAGTGGTCACCCGCCGTACCGTGTTCGAACTGCGCAAGGCCCGCGAGCGCGGCCACATCCTGGAAGGCCAGGCGGTTGCGCTGTCGAACATCGACCCGGTGATCGCCCTGATCAAGGCCTCGCCAACCCCGTCGGAAGCCAAGGAAGCGCTGATCAGCACGCCGTGGGAATCCAGCGCTGTGGTCGCGATGGTTGAACGCGCCGGCGCCGACTCGTGCCGTCCGGAAACCCTGGATCCGCAATACGGCCTGCGCGAAGGCAAGTACTTCCTGTCGCCGGAACAGGCCCAGGCCATCCTGGAACTGCGCCTGCACCGTCTGACCGGTCTGGAGCACGAGAAGCTGCTGGCCGAGTACCAGGAAATCCTCAACCAGATCGGCGAGTTGATCCGCATCCTCAACAGCGCCGTGCGCCTGATGGAAGTGATCCGCGAAGAACTCGAAGTGATCCGCGCCGAATACGGCGACGTGCGCCGTACCGAAATCCTTGATGCGCGCCTCGACCTGACCCTGGGTGACATGATCCCGGAAGAAGAGCGCGTGGTGACCATCTCCCACGGCGGCTATGCCAAGACTCAGCCATTGGCGGCCTACCAGGCCCAGCGTCGTGGCGGTAAAGGTAAATCGGCTACCGGCGTGAAGGATGAGGACTACATCGCTCACCTGCTGGTTGCCAACAGCCACACCACGCTGCTGCTGTTCTCCAGCAAGGGCAAGGTGTACTGGCTGAAAACCTACGAAATCCCTGAAGCCTCCCGCGCTGCCCGTGGTCGCCCACTGGTCAACCTGCTGCCGCTGGACAGTGATGAGTACATCACCACCATGCTGCCGGTCGATGAATACACCGAGGGTCACTTCATCTTCATGGCCACCGCCAAAGGCACCGTGAAGAAGACCCCGCTGGAATCCTTCAGCCGTCAACGCAGCGTGGGCCTGATCGCCCTGGAGCTGGATGAAGGCGACGTGCTGATTTCGGCGGCCATCACCGACGGCGAGCGCGAAGTCATGCTGTTCTCCGACGGCGGCAAGGTCACGCGCTTCAAGGAATCCGACGTTCGCGCCATGGGCCGTACTGCCCGTGGTGTGCGCGGCATGCGCCTGCCGGAAGGGCAGAAGCTGATTTCCATGCTGATCCCGGAAGAAGGCAGCCAGATCCTTACCGCGTCCGAGCGTGGCTACGGCAAGCGCACCGCCATCAGCGAGTTCCCGGAGTACAAGCGTGGCGGCCAGGGCGTGATCGCCATGGTCAGCAACGACCGCAACGGTCGTCTGGTCGGCGCGGTGCAGGTGCTCGACGGCGAGGAAATCATGCTGATTTCCGACCAGGGCACCCTGGTACGTACCCGCGTGGCAGAAGTCTCGAGCCTGGGCCGTAACACCCAGGGCGTGACCTTGATCAAGCTGGCCAAGGACGAAAAACTGGTCGGCCTGGAACGTGTGCAGGAGCCTTCGGAAGTTGAAGATGACGAGCTCGAAGGGGAAGGTTTTGAGGGCGAGGTGATCGCAACCGGCGATGACAACGTCGACGAGCCAACCCTCGATGCAGCCGCAGACGAAGAAGAACCGCAGGAATAAGCGGACACACAGGGGGCGGATGAAGATTCGCCCCCTTGTTGTTTGTCCGGATGGAAATATCGACAGCGATGAAAATCCAACTGTGGGAGGGGGCTTGCTCCCGATTGCGGAGTGTCACCGGCACATAAGCTGACTGACCCACCGCTTTCGCGAGCAAGCCCGCTCCCACACGGGATCCGGTGTCGGCTGATATGTTTGCGTGACTACCACCAGACCAGAGTGAGATTGGATGTGAGCAAGAGAGCCTATAACTTCTGTGCCGGTCCCGCGGCGCTTCCTGAAGCAGTCCTGCAGCGCGCGCAGGCTGAACTCCTCGACTGGCATGGAAAAGGCCTCTCTGTGATGGAAATGAGCCATCGTAGCGATGAGTTCGTGTCCATCGCCACCAAGGCCGAGCAGGATCTGCGCGACTTGCTGGACATCCCCTCCCACTACAAAGTGCTGTTCCTGCAGGGCGGCGCGAGCCAGCAGTTCGCCCAGATCCCGCTGAACCTGCTGCCGGAAGACGGTACCGCCGACTATATCGACACCGGTATCTGGGGCCAGAAGGCCATTGAAGAGGCCTCCCGCTACGGTCACGTCAACGTGGCAGGCACCGCCAAGCCTTATGACTACTTCGCCATTCCGGGTCAGAACGAATGGAAACTGTCGAAGGACGCGGCCTACGTGCACTACGTCGCCAACGAAACCATCGGTGGCCTGGAATTCGACTGGGTGCCGCAGGTTGGCGACGTTCCACTGGTGTGCGACATGTCTTCGGACATCCTCTCGCGCCCGATCGATGTGTCCAAGTACGGCATGATCTACGCCGGCGCGCAGAAAAACATCGGCCCGAGCGGCATCCTGGTCAACATCATCCGTGAAGACCTGCTGGGTCGCGCCCGCTCGCTGTGCCCGACCATGCTCAACTACAAGGTCGCGGCCGATAACGGCTCGATGTACAACACCCCGCCGGCGTTCGCCTGGTACCTGTCCGGCCTGGTGTTCGAATGGCTCAAGGAGCAGGGCGGCGTGGTGGCCATGGGTAAGCTCAACGAAGTGAAGAAGCGCACTCTGTACGACTTCATCGACGCCAGCGGCCTGTACAGCAACCCGATCAACCTCAGCGACCGCTCGTGGATGAACGTGCCGTTCCGCCTGGCTGACGACCGCCTGGACAAGCCATTCCTGGCCGGCGCCGAAGCGCGTGGCCTGTTGAACCTCAAGGGCCACCGTTCGGTCGGCGGCATGCGCGCCTCCATCTATAACGCTGTCGACATCCACGCGATCAACGCGCTGGTTGCCTACATGGCAGAGTTTGAAAAGGAACACGGCTAATGTCTGAGCAAGAACTCAAGGCCCTGCGTGTACGCATCGACAGCCTGGACGAGAAAGTCCTCGAGCTGATCAGTGAGCGCGCACGCTGCGCCCAGGAAGTGGCGCGGGTGAAAATGGCGTCCCTGGCAGAAGGCGAAGTGCCGGTGTTCTACCGGCCCGAGCGAGAAGCCCAGGTGCTCAAACGCGTGATGGAACGCAACCAAGGCCCGCTGGGCAACGAAGAAATGGCGCGGTTGTTCCGTGAAATCATGTCTTCATGCCTGGCCCTGGAGCAGCCGCTGAAAGTGGCGTACCTCGGTCCGGAAGGCACCTTCACCCAGGCGGCAGCCATGAAGCATTTCGGCCATGCCGTGATCAGCAAGCCGATGGCGGCGATCGACGAAGTGTTCCGCGAAGTGGCAGCCGGTGCGGTGAATTTTGGCGTGGTGCCGGTGGAAAACTCCACCGAAGGCGCGGTCAACCACACGCTGGACAGCTTCCTGGAACACGACATGGTGATCTGCGGTGAGGTCGAGCTGCGCATCCACCATCACCTGTTGGTGGGCGAGAACACCAAGACCGACAGCATCAGCCGGATCTATTCCCACGCCCAGTCCCTGGCGCAGTGCCGCAAGTGGCTGGATGCGCATTACCCGAATGTCGAGCGCGTGGCGGTCTCCAGCAATGCCGAGGCGGCCAAGCGGGTCAAGGGCGAGTGGAACTCGGCGGCGATTGCCGGCGATATGGCGGCGGGCCTGTATGGCTTGACGCGCCTGGCCGAGAAAATCGAGGACCGCCCGGACAACTCCACGCGTTTCCTGATGATCGGCAGCCAGGAAGTGCCGCCCACGGGCGATGACAAGACGTCGATCATCGTTTCCATGAGCAACAAGCCCGGCGCGCTGCATGAGCTGCTGGTGCCGTTCCATGACAACGGCATCGACCTGACGCGCATCGAGACGCGTCCTTCGCGCAGCGGTAAATGGACCTACGTGTTCTTCATCGACTTCATCGGGCATCACCGCGACCCACTGGTCAAAGGCGTGCTGGAGAAAATCAGCCAGGAGGCCGTGGCACTCAAGGTGCTGGGCTCTTACCCGAAAGCGGTTTTGTGAGGCTTTAACATGAGTGGCAACTTCCTCGCCCTGGCGCAGCCGGGCGTGCAACAACTGTCGCCTTACGTTCCGGGCAAGCCTGTGGACGAGCTGGCGCGTGAGTTGAATCTGGACCCGTCCAGGATCGTCAAGCTGGCGAGTAACGAAAACCCGCTGGGCCCGAGCCCCAAGGTGCTGGCGGCGATTCGTGAAGAGCTGGCTGAGCTGACCCGTTACCCCGACGGCAACGGCTTTGCCCTCAAGTCGCTGCTGGCGCAAAAATGCCGGGTCGAGCTGAATCAGGTGACCTTGGGCAACGGTTCCAACGACATCCTTGAGCTGGTCGGTCGCGCCTATCTGGCGCCGGGCCTGAATGCGGTGTTCAGTGAGCATGCCTTTGCGGTCTACCCGATCGTGACCCAGGCCGTAGGCGCGGATGCCCGCGTTATCCCGGCGAAAGAGTGGGGCCATGACCTGCCGGCGATGCTGGCGGCCATCGACGCCCAGACCCGCGTGGTGTTCATTGCCAACCCGAACAACCCCACCGGTACCTGGTTCGACGCACAGGCGCTGGACGACTTCCTGCAAGGCGTGCCCGAGCACGTGCTGGTGGTGCTGGACGAGGCTTACATCGAGTACGCCGAAGGCAGCGACCTGCCGGATGGCCTGGACTTCCTGGCGGCCTACCCGAACCTGCTGGTCTCGCGCACGTTCTCCAAGGCCTATGGCCTGGCCTCGCTGCGGGTCGGCTACGGCTTGTCCACGGCGGTGGTTGCCGATGTGCTGAACCGCGTGCGCCAGCCGTTCAACGTCAATAGTCTCGCCCTGGCGGCGGCCTGTGCGGCGATCAAGGATGCCGACTATCTGGCAGAAAGCCGTCGCCTCAACGAAAGCGGCATGCAGCAATTGCAGGCAGGTTTCCGCGAGCTGGGCCTGGGCTGGATTGCGTCCAAGGGCAACTTCATCTGTGTCGACCTCGGCCAGGTAGCCGCCCCGGTCTTCCAGGGGTTGCTGCGCGAAGGCGTGATCGTGCGCCCGGTGGCCAATTACGGCATGCCGAATCACCTGCGTGTCACCATCGGGTTACCGGCTGAGAACAGCCGCTTCCTGGAGGCGTTGGCCAAGGTTCTGGCCCGTGGTTGATGTCACTGCATTGCAACCTGCTGTGCCTATGATCGGTCGCCTGGTGGTGGTTGGTCTTGGGTTGATCGGTGGTTCATTCGCCAAAGGCCTGCGTGAGAGTGGTTTGTGCGGCGAAGTGGTCGGCGTGGACCTGGACCCGCATTCGCGCCAGTTGGCGGTAGAACTGGGGGTGGTAGACCGTTGTGAGGCGGACCTGGCCGTCGCGTGCCAGGGCGCCGACGTGATCCAGCTGGCGGTACCGATCCTGGCCATGGAAAAGCTTTTGGCGATTTTGGCCGGCCTGGACCTGGGCAGCGCGATTCTCACGGATGTCGGCAGTGCCAAGGGCAATGTGGTGCGCGCGGCGCAACTGGCGTTTGGTGAAATGCCGCCGCGCTTCGTGCCGGGCCATCCGATTGCCGGTTCCGAGCAGAGCGGGGTGGAAGCGTCCAATGCACAGCTGTTTCGACGGCACAAAGTGATCCTGACCCCGCTTGCGCAGACCGACCCAGCGGCGTTGGCCGTGGTGGATCGGCTGTGGCGCGAGCTGGGGGCGGACGTGGAGCATATGCAGGTCGAACGCCACGACGAAGTGCTCGCTGCTACCAGTCATCTGCCCCATCTGCTGGCGTTTGGCCTGGTGGATTCGTTGGCCAAGCGCAACGAAAATCTGGAGATTTTCCGCTATGCCGCCGGAGGTTTTCGCGACTTCACACGGATTGCCGGCAGCGATCCGGTGATGTGGCACGACATCTTCCTCGCCAATCGCGAAGCGGTGTTGCGCACCTTGGACACCTTCCGCAGCGACCTGGATGCCTTGCGCGATGCGGTGGATGCGGGCGATGGCCACCAATTACTGGGCGTGTTCACCCGTGCGCGGGTGGCGCGTGAGCACTTCAGCAAGATCCTGGCGCGCCGGGCCTATATGGAAACCGCTGTGGACGCCGACGAGCTGACGTTCATCGCCAGCCCCGGTGGCCGCTTAAGCGGGCGCATCCGGGTGCCGGGTGACAAGTCGATCTCCCATCGGTCGATCATGCTGGGCTCATTGGCCGACGGCGTGACCGAAGTTGAAGGCTTCCTGGAGGGCGAGGATGCCTTGGCGACGTTGCAGGCATTTCGCGACATGGGCGTGGTGATCGAAGGGCCGCACCATGGGCGGGTGACGATTCATGGCGTGGGTTTGCACGGCCTGAAACCGGCGCCAGGGCCGATTTACCTGGGTAACTCCGGAACGTCCATGCGCCTGTTGTCCGGGTTGCTGGCGGCGCAGCGCTTCGACAGCGTGCTGACGGGCGATGCATCGCTGTCCAAGCGCCCGATGAGTCGCGTGGCTGAGCCGTTGCGGGAAATGGGCGCAGTGATCGAGACCGGGCCGCAAGGGCGTCCGCCGCTGACCATCCGCGGCGGTCAGGGGCTGAAAGGCTTGAATTATGTACTGCCGATGGCCAGCGCCCAGGTGAAATCCTGCCTGTTGTTGGCCGGGCTGTATGCCGAAGGTAAAACCTGCGTGACCGAGCCTGCACCGACCCGCGACCACACCGAGCGCATGTTGCGCGGTTTTGGCTATCCGGTAGGCGTGGAGGGCGCGACGGCGTCGGTTGAATCCGGGCATGCGTTGACCGCTACCCATATAGAGGTACCGGGGGACATCTCCTCGTCGGCATTTTTCCTGGTCGCGGCCACGATTGCCGAGGGTTCCGAGTTGTTGCTGGAGCATGTCGGTATCAACCCGACCCGCACCGGGGTGATCGATATCCTGCGCCTGATGGGTGCGGACATCACCTTGGAAAACCCGCGTGAAGTGGGCGGTGAGCCGGTCGCCGACCTGCGTGTACGCGCGGCTGTGCTCAAGGGTATCGAGATTCCCGAAGCGCTGGTGCCGCTGGCGATCGACGAGTTTCCCGTGCTGTTCGTCGCTGCCGCCTGCGCGCAGGGGCGCACCGTGCTGCGCGGTGCCGAGGAGTTGCGGGTGAAGGAGTCCGACCGTATCCAGGTCATGGCCGACGGTCTGTTGGCGCTGGGTGTGAAGTGTGAACCGACGCCTGATGGGATTATCATCGACGGCGGCTCGATAGACGGTGGCGACGTGCATGCCCATGACGATCATCGGATTGCCATGGCGTTCAGCGTGGCATCCTTGCGAGCGGCGGCGCCGATTCGTATCCGTGATTGCGCCAACGTTGCTACATCTTTTCCGAATTTTCTTACACTGTGTGCCCACGTCGGCATGCGTGTTGCCCAAGAGGCTCAATTGTGAATATCAAAGCACCGGTGATTACCATCGACGGGCCAAGCGGCTCGGGCAAAGGCACGATCGCCGGCATCCTGGCCAAGCGCCTGGGCTGGTGCCTGCTGGATTCCGGCGCGCTGTATCGCCTGCTGGCGTTCGCTGCGCGTAACCATGGTGTGGATCTGACCAACGAAGAGTTGCTGACGAAAATCGCCGCCCATCTGGACGTGCAGTTCATCGCGGCGACCGACGGTCAATTGCAGCGCATCATCCTCGAAGGTGATGAAGTCAGTGACGTGATTCGCACCGAGAGTATCGGCGCCGGCGCGTCCCAGGTGGCGGCTCTGCCGGCGGTTCGCGAGGCTTTGCTGCAGCGCCAGCGCGCGTTTCAGGAGCCGCCGGGCCTGGTGGCCGACGGCCGCGACATGGGCACCGTGGTGTTTCCCGAGGCGCCTTTGAAGATTTTCCTGACCGCCAGCGCCGAGGAGCGTGCCCGCCGCCGCTACTTGCAGTTGAAGGGCAAAGTCGATGGTGTTAGTCTGTCGAGTCTGCTAGATGAGATCCGTGCACGCGATGAGCGTGATACCCAGCGTGCGGTAGCCCCGCTCAAGCCGGCGGCTGACGCCATACAGCTGGATTCCACGGAGTTGTCCATCGAGCAGGTGCTGGAACGCATCATGAGCGAGATCGCCATTCGCGATATCGCCGGGTGACCAAGAAGGTTGCAGGGGACCAGTCATAGTCCTGCGGCGCTTCTTTTAATTGAAACTGACCCACACCGTCTGGGGTGTGGAGATGGGCGTATTCTTCGCCCTTATCAACAGGAATTAAAATGAGCGAAAGCTTTGCGGAACTCTTTGAAGAAAGCCTAAAAACCCTGAACCTTCAGGCAGGCTCCATCATCACCGGTGTTATCGTTGATATCGATTACCAAGCTCGCTGGGTAACCGTTCACGCTGGTCTGAAGTCTGAAGCTCTGATCCCGCTGGAACAGTTCTACAACGATGCTGGTGATCTGACAATCAATGTCGGTGACGAAGTTCACGTTGCTCTGGACTCGGTTGAAGACGGTTTCGGTGAAACCAAGCTGTCCCGTGAAAAAGCCAAGCGCGCTGAATGCTGGATTGTTCTCGAAGCAGCCTTCGCAGCTGAAGAAGTGGTCAAGGGCGTTATCAACGGTAAGGTTAAAGGCGGCTTCACTGTCGACGTTAACGGCATCCGTGCGTTCCTGCCAGGTTCTTTGGTCGACGTTCGTCCAGTGCGCGACACCACGCACCTGGAAGGCAAAGAACTCGAATTCAAGGTCATCAAACTCGACCAGAAGCGCAACAACGTTGTCGTTTCCCGTCGCAGCGTGCTGGAAGCAGAGAACTCCGCCGAGCGTGAAGCTCTGCTGGAATCCCTGCAGGAAGGCCAACAAGTCAAAGGTATCGTCAAGAACCTCACCGATTACGGCGCATTCGTCGATCTGGGTGGCGTCGATGGCCTGCTGCACATTACCGACATGGCTTGGAAGCGTATCAAGCATCCTTCCGAAATCGTCAACGTTGGCGATGAGATCGATGTCAAGGTTCTGAAATACGATCGCGAACGCAACCGTGTTTCCCTGGGCCTGAAGCAACTGGGTGAAGATCCATGGGTCGCTATCAAAGCCCGTTACCCAGAAGGCACCCGCGTGACCGCGCGTGTTACCAACCTGACTGACTACGGCTGCTTCGCTGAGCTGGAAGAAGGCGTTGAAGGCCTGGTACACGTTTCCGAAATGGACTGGACCAACAAGAACATCCACCCTTCGAAAGTCGTACAAGTCGGCGACGAAGTGGAAGTTATGGTTCTGGACATCGACGAAGAGCGTCGTCGTATCTCCCTGGGCATCAAGCAGTGCAAATCTAACCCATGGGAAGATTTCTCTGGCCAGTTCAACAAGGGCGATAAAATCTCCGGCACCATCAAGTCGATCACCGATTTCGGTATCTTCATTGGTCTGGACGGCGGCATCGACGGCCTGGTTCACCTGTCCGACATCTCCTGGAACGAAGTGGGCGAAGAAGCTGTTCGTCGTTTCAAGAAGGGCGACGAGCTGGACACCGTTATCCTGTCGGTTGACCCAGAGCGCGAGCGCATCTCCCTGGGTATCAAGCAACTGGAAAGCGATCCGTTCTCCGAGTACGTTCAAGAGAACGACAAAGGCGCCATCGTTAAAGGTACAGTGAAAGAAGTTGACGCCAAAGGCGCCATCATCACTCTGGCCGACGATATCGAAGCGACTCTGAAAGCCTCCGAAATCAGCCGTGACCGCGTTGAAGACGCGCGCAACGTTCTGAAAGAAGGCCAGGAAGTAGAAGCCAAGATCATCAGCGTTGACCGCAAGAGCCGCGTAATCCAGCTCTCCATCAAGTCCAAAGACGAAGTGGAAGAGAAAGAAGCTATCCAGAGCCTGAAAGAAGCTCCGGCAGCTGCAACTGGCGAGACCACCATGGCCTCCCTGCTGCGCGAAGCAATGGCTAAGCAGAACTAAGTTCTGTAAAGCTGTAGGAAAAGGGCGACTTCGGTCGCCCTTTTTTGTGCCTGAAATTTGATGAATCAACACCGCCGAACCAAGGCATTCAGCCTGCGGTCAGAACTGGCTATAGTCTTTTAAAGATATTCCGTGTTACTGATTCGATAAGGGTTTGAATGAACAGGATTCTCGTAGTGCTTGCATTAGTCATACTGGCCGGCTGCTCCAGCACCAGCGCCAGGACCCATGCCAAGCGCGGCGTCAGCGGTATTGAGATCGACTGCTCTGGTCTGGGCAATAAATGGGAGAAGTGCGAAAAACGCGCTGCTCGTGAATGCAAAATGCAGGGCTACAAAGTCCTCACCCGTTCCAGTGATGCGGCGGATGAAGAGGGCGACTATCCGTTTGGTTGGAATCCCGCCGGCGCAGTAACGCGCACCATGTTGGTAATCTGCAATTGAGGTTTCCATGTGCTCATCGCGAGCGTTTATTTAAGCGGCAGATAAGTTGATATACGGGCTGTTCAAATTCATCAAGTCATGCTAAAACCTTCGAAGCGCTTTTCCTAGCTGCTTGAAAAAGAAGGGAAAAATATGACGAAGTCGGAGTTGATCGAACGAATTGTCACCCATCAAGGGCTGCTCTCATCCAAGGATGTGGAGCTGGCTATCAAGACCATGCTTGAACAAATGTCCCAATGCCTTGCCACCGGAGATCGCATCGAAATCCGCGGCTTCGGCAGCTTCTCCCTCCACTACCGCGCCCCGCGCGTAGGCCGCAACCCAAAGACCGGCCAATCCGTCAGCCTCGACGGCAAATTCGTACCCCACTTCAAACCGGGCAAGGAATTGCGCGATCGGGTGAACGAAGAAGAGGAAGAGGGCGTCTGAGTGTTTTTGGAGTAGGAGATGGTTATGCGTGGGGTTAAGCGCGTTGTTTCAGTGTTAGCGGTGCTGGTTGCTGCGCTGGTGGTGTTGGCGTTTGTGCTCGAGAATCAGCAGGGTGTTGTGCTGTTGTTCCTGGGGTGGAGTACTGCGCAGATGCCGGTGGCGGTGTTTGTAGTGGTGGGGTTGATTGTGGGGATGTTGATTGGGCCGTTGCTCGGTGTTTTTGTGCGTGGCCGGCGTGTTAGGACTGCGCCGAGAGAGTAGGAGATCGGGTGCATTTCCACAGCTTCAGAGAGTATTTTATGCGACCGTCTGTCAGATAAAATTTACTCTGTAGCGCCTTTTTTACATTGCTGGATCACATCGATTAGCCACCCTGTTAAGGCTAGGCCCAGCATTTCCGACTGAGTGCTGTCTTACCTATTCAAATCTGCTGACGTCTGACTCCTGTGGCGCCAAAAAATGAGCTATTTTATTGGCTGATTAGGACTTTTCTTACAGACGTGTCAAGTCTTGTAATATGCCAAAGAGATGGCAAAATGGAATCTGTTCTCGATAACGGTCATTTTGTGCGCTCAAAATCTGGCAGAGACGCTGGGTTTTGGCGGTCATCCAATTAGAATAAAAACACGCAAATTGTCTGCATAACGAGCCCGCAGTTTCTCTTTGAAGGCAGGTTTTTGTTGTGAGTAGTAGCTTCCGCGCCCCCTCTACGCCCCCGTACGGTGAAATTGGCATTACCGCAGTTTTTCAGGCCGTGTGGCAGCAGAAAGCCCTTGTTTTATTTGTTACCGTTGGGGTGGCATTGGCTGCGGCGGCCTATGCTTTCACTGCAACTCCTGAATACCAAGTAAGTAGTGTTTTACGTCCGGCTGCTATTAATGAGCTGGATGCATTGAATCGTTCTGAAGTCTATCAATTATCACCAGCGGATGCGCTCGTCAAAGTAGGTGCATCCTTAGAGTCCTATGAAACTCGACTCAATTTTTTCAGGGCTAATCAGGCATTGTTTAAGCCTTTCGAGCGTCCTGGACGTACGCTTGAACAAAGCTTTGACGCCTTTAATCGTGACTCTCTCAAGTTGGTCCTTCCCGATCCGAAAAAATCAGACTCTCTGAGCGCGTACATAGGCTTAGGGCTCAATTATCCAAAGGGTATTGATGGCGTCAGCGTGCTTAATAAATTCGTTGAGTACGCAATTGATGCTGAGCGTGAACAGATTGCTGCTGATCTCAGAGTAATTGTTAAAAATCGTCTAACAGAGCTGGAAGGCAAAATTGAAGCTGCTCGGTCAAGCTACCAGACTAACAAGGACGCGCGAATCGCGACGCTTCTGGAGGCTGATAATCTCAAGCGAGCGCAGCTGCAGGACGAGCTAAAAGCGCTGCGTCAGCAAATCAAAACTGCTCGCCAAGACCGCATTGCGCAATTGGGCGAGGCAATCGCGATTGCAAAATCTCTCGGAATTGAGAAACCGACGACACCTTCCGCACTGGGTGAAAAAAGTGCCGGTTCCCGTGAAAATAGCAGCGTGATGCGAACAGAGGTTAACAATCAGCAGATACCGCTTTATTTTATGGGCGTAGAAGCGTTATCGGCTGAACGTACGGCGCTGTTGCAGCGCAAGTCTGATGATTTTACTGAAGGCCGAATTGCCCAAATCGCTCGTGAATTGCAGTTGTTGCAGAGTAACCGTGAGATTGAGGTATTGAAACAGCGCCAGAATGAAGATCTCTTTCTTTCAGGGGTTGAGCCCCTGAGAGCCGAGGTTGTGCGCCTGAAAAACCTAGGTAATCTCGACATCAGCAACATGAAGCTGGTAACGATAGATCGCAAAGCGCTTGAGCCATTAAGCCCCGTAAATCCTAAAAAAATCTTGATATTGGCCGTCGGCGTTTTAGCGGGAGGGATGCTGGGCGTTCTAGCTGCATTGATCAGGCATCTTGTCCTCCTAGGTCGACGCGCCAAGGAGCAAGAGGTTACTGCGCTGCTTTCTAACGCCGCAGGCAAGTCGTTGCACGAGAAGGCGACGCTGTAATCCTGTTCTCCAGCGCATCCAGCAGGCCGTGATCGTGCATGGATCATGGCTCATTATTGATCCCGGGTTTTGAGGTTGCCGGGCATCTCTTCAAATATCAACTTGAAGCTCTAAACCCTGGGTGGAGTGGGGCGCCGGTTTTCTTCGTTATGTCGCTATGCGCGGCGCTTGTCGCCCTTGATGTGATTTTTGAGTTCACAGCATTTTGAGGTGAAATTTCGCCACGAAATGGCTTATTGATATCGCTGTGTGCAGCCTCGAATCCGTTGAAGTCTTTTCACGGTTCGTTTTTGAATTGGAGGGTGAGGGCTGTATCATCATCTCCTTTGTAGCTCCCTGGAATGCTGGGTCAGTGCAGAGAGGCAAGGCTTTTATCCAAAGGGCTGCCCGGACAGGAAATAGACACTCGCCTTGGCTAGGTATCAGGCTCAACCGAAGCCGCCACTGCGACGAATATGGGAGACGTGCAGTGGTCCAACGCCCTCTCGAGATGTCAGCGACAGATTTTGGATGAGTAGGCGTTTTGCCGGTATTAATCAAGTAAACCTCTGTCCGAATGGTGGGGGATGTGAACGTTAAGGACGTGTTTTAGATATGACAATGTTGAAGCGTAAGGGGATCATTCTTGCCGGGGGCACGGGTACCCGCCTCTACCCATTGACGCTGGGGGTGTCTAAACAAATGCTCCCCATCTACGACAAGCCGATGATCTTCTACCCGCTATCGGTGCTGATGCTGGCAGGTATTCGTGAAATTTTGATTATCTCTACCCCTGATGACTTGCCAGGATTTAAGAAATTACTGGGTAGCGGCAGCCAATACGGCGTGCAATTGAGCTATGCGGAACAGCCGACCCCCGATGGCTTGGCGCAGGCATTCATCATCGGTGAGGAGTTTATTGGCAAAGACCCTATATGCCTGATCCTGGGCGACAACATTTTCTATGGTCAGCACTTTTCCGACAATCTACGATCTGCCATGTCGCAGGCGTCCGGTGCAACTGTGTTTGGTTATCACGTGTCGGATCCAGAACGCTTTGGTGTGGTTGAGTTTGACCATACTGGGCGTGTGCTCAGTATCGAAGAGAAACCCGTCAAACCAAAGTCAAACTATGCCGTCACCGGGCTGTACTTTTATGACAACCAAGTCGTGGAAATTGCAAAAAGCATCCGCCCTTCTTCACGTGGTGAGCTTGAAATTACCGATGTAAACCGTGCTTATCTTGAGCAGCAAAGCTTGAGTGTCGAAATGTTGGGCCGAGGCTTTGCTTGGTTGGACACAGGAACCCATGAGTCGCTGCTAGAGGCGAGCCAGTTTGTACATACCATTGAGCATAGGCAGGGCTTGAAAGTGGCTTGCCTCGAAGAAATCGCTTTTCATGCAGGCTGGATTACACCCGAACAGCTGGCCGTACAAGTGCAGCACTTGAGTAAAACAGGCTATGGGCAATACCTGCGCAATATTTTGATAGAGCATAAGAGCTAATGAAGTTTATAGAGACCCAGTTGGCCGGCGTGGTCATTATTGAACCCAGAGTGTTCACGGATGAGCGTGGATGGTTTATGGAAAGTTTCAATGAGCCGTTGTTTCATAAGCAACTCGCTGCGTTAGGTCACCCGATTCCGCGCCCGTTTGTGCAGGACAATCATTCCTACTCAAAAAAGCATGTGTTGAGGGGGCTTCATTTTCAGGATGATCCCCATGCCCAGGGCAAGCTTGTGCGAGTTACCGCAGGCAGCGCCTATGATGTGGCGGTTGATATAAGGAAGGGCTCGGAAACATTTGGTCAATGGGTGGGCGTCGAGCTGTCAGCAAGCAATGGCCGGATGCTTTGGATTCCAGAAGGCTTTGCTCATGGTTTCTTAGCCTTGGAAGACAACACTGAGTTCCTCTACAAGACCACGGATACCTACTCCAAGGCCTGCGAGCAATCGATTAACTGGAGCGATCCCGACATTGGTATCCAATGGCCAGTAACAGAAGGGTTGATTATCAGCCAGAAAGATAACGACGCTCCGTTACTCTCTGATGTGATTTCCTTTGTTTCAGCGCTGACAGGCAATGTGACGTCGAGTGAGCTGCAAGTAATTGGAGATGATCGTGGCAGCCTGATTGCCTTGGAGCAAGGGCGTGATATCCCTTTCGATGTCAGGCGAGCCTATTATATTTTCAACACCAAGGCAGGCGTCAGCAGGGGCTCGCATGCACATTTCAGATTGGAACAGTACATTATCTGTTTATCGGGTAAGTGCCGAATCTTGATCGACGATGGTCTGAAGCAGGAATCAATATGGCTGGACGCCCCGAACAAGGCCATTCACATTAAGAAGCTAATTTGGCGCGAGATGCACGATTTTAGCGAAGATTGCGTCCTTCTGGTATTCGCAAGCAATCATTATGATGAGGGCGACTACCTGCGAAACTACGATGATTTCATCCGTGCGGTTAAACGATACACTTGATTTAGCAGCGCGTGCTGCGATCCAGTATCAGCGAGCGGGCATTTCAGCGCGGTCTGATCGCGGCCCACAGCTTTGCATCGGGTGCAGCAATGGCTGTGCCTGTAAGCACCTAATAACGAAGCACCGACGTCAGGTATTTTTTGATGATTCCATTTCTCGATCTAAAATCATTGAACAAAGCTCATCGTGAAGAGCTCATAGAAGCTGCGACACATGTCATTGATTCAGGTTGGTATATTCAGGGCGAATGCCTTAAACGCTTTGAGGAGGAGTTCTCAGCCTACACAGGCGCGCTTCACACCGTGGGCGTGGCGAACGGTCTGGATGCATTGACCTTGACCATACGCGCCTGGAAAGAGCTGGGAAAGCTCAAGGATCACGATGAAGTAATAGTTCCAGCCAATACTTACATCGCGACGTTACTGGCCGTTACCGAAAATGACCTGACACCGGTTTTGGTTGAGCCTGACCCAGACACCTATAATTTGTGCCCTAAGAACATCGAGCGTGCGTTGACTGACAAGACTCGGTTGATCATGCCTGTTCACCTCTATGGGCAGTTGGCTGATATGCCTGCAATTCATGCAATCGCAAAGCGCGAACATTTGCTCGTCCTGGAAGACTCTGCTCAAGCTCACGGCGCACAGGCGGCGGGTAAGAGTGCGGGTAATTGGGGAGATGCATCCGGCTTCAGTTTTTACCCAGGCAAGAACCTCGGGGCGCTTGGAGATGCAGGTGCGATTACCTCCAGTGATGCCGAATTGGTCAATATGATTCAGGCTTTACGAAACTATGGATCCCATGAGAAGTACAAGAACCTCGTGCAGGGCGTGAACAGCCGACTGGACGAAATTCAAGCCGCTATGTTGAGCGTAAAGCTGAAATATCTGCAGGCGCAGACCGATGCTCGTCGACGCGTGGCCGCTATTTACATGGCAGGAATAAAGAATCCTTTAATTAAGTTGCCATTGGATTCCAGCGTTGATGTGATGAATTATACCTCCCACGTGTGGCATCTTTTTGTCGTACGATCCGAGATGCGGGAGGCGCTACAGCGCCACCTAGCGGAATCCGGTGTTCAAACGCTAATTCATTACCCCATCCCGCCTCATCAACAACAAGCTTATTCACAGTCCGACTTTTACAATAAGTCGTTCCCTATTACCGAATGTATCCACCGGGAAGTCTTGAGCTTGCCAATCAGTCCAGTGATGAGCGACGTAGAGGCTCGGCGTGTCGTTGAAGCTTGCAATAGCTTTTCTGTAGACGCCTGACATGACGCTGCTTCGAACAAGCTTCCTTAACGGCATTGCGGTCATTATCAAGATGCTCACTTTGTTGGGTATCAACAAAATGCTGGCCATTTATGTGGGCCCGTCTGGTTATGCCGCGTTAGGCCAGTTTCAGAACGCTGTACAAATGGTTACGACGTTTTCGACAGGCGCCATTAGCAATGGGGTGACCAAATACACTGCTGAATATAAAGACGACGAGGAGGCCCAGCGCCGGGTGTGGCGCACCGCGGGCACGATTGCATTTGTAGGGTCAGTCGTAACATCTGTCTTGATTGTTTGCTTCAGCAAACCATTGGCCATGTGGTGTTTTAATGACGAGTCTTTTTACAGCGTATTTATCTGGTGCGCTGCTACGGTAGTATTTTTCTCGTTCAACACCTTGCTACTCGCGATTCTCAATGGCAGAAAAGAAATCAACCGATATATCTTGGCCAATATCGGGGGGAGCGTCCTCTCCCTGTTGGTCACTATTGTCATGGTTGTGCAGTACGGGCTGTACGGCGCACTGATTTCCTTGGTGCTCTACCAGTCCATTGCCTTTTTCGTGACGTGCCTGCTTTGCTATAGAACGCCGTGGTTTCGGTTTTCTAACTTTCTGGGGCGGTTGGACAAGCAAATTGCCATAAACCTGACAAAATTTACCGCCATGGCGCTTACCACAGCCGCCTGTGTGCCGGTCAGCCATATTTTAGTTCGGAACTATCTTGGTTCGGAATTTGGCTGGGAGACGGCCGGTTATTGGGAGGCTATGTGGCGTTTAAGTACGGCGTATTTGCTGCTCGTGACAACGACGCTGGGTTTGTACTTTTTGCCGAAGTTATCAGAGTTGGTCGATCCGCAGGATATCAGGAAGGAGATCGTACAAGGGTATAAGTTAATCCTACCTGTTGCGATGTTCTGTGGTTTGATGATCTATCTCTTGAGAGATTTTATCATCGGGCTGCTATTCACAAACGCATTCAGCCCAATGAGAGACTTTTTCGCGTGGCAGATGTTGGGTGATACGCTGAAAATTGCGAGCTGGATACTCGCCTATCTGATGCTGGGCAAGGCGATGGTTAAGATGTATATCGTCACAGAAGTAGTTTTTGCGTTCAGCTTTTATGTGTTGACGATAGTATTGACGAAGGTCGGTGGGCCAATTGGTGTGACGTGGGCTCATGCCGTAAATTACGGTTTTTATTTGGTTGTCATGTACTTTCTTATTTATAGAAAGCTAAATCAACATAATGCAGTCTGAGGTTTTTTGCCCATGAGCCGCTTGTTATCCTCGATTCGCGATTTAATTTTAACGCAACAAGATATCAGTAAGAGTATCGAGTTGGCTGAAATCTACGGGGCTATACTCTGGGCGGCTGATAAGGGCGTTTACGATGATCCCGAGTTGGAGGATATATTAACTGAGCGGTGCATGACCGAGGTCCAACAGGGCGAAGCCCCTGTAGCTTTGAAGGACTGCATTCATCTGATATCTGAGCCCTTTTTGATCGGAGGTCATACCCGGTTGATGGAGCAGCTCTCTACAATGCATTCGGAAAAGCCGGACCTCCTGGTGATCCGCCAAAGTGATGAAAGGGCGGTCGAGCGTACGCGTAGTTTTTTTAATGAGTGCACGGTCGTACAACCCGGGACAGCGCTGCAAAAAATAGTTGAAATTATAGAGTGTTTGAAATCATATAAGAGGGTGGTTTTACATATCCATCCTGACGACATGGTCACCATCATTGCTTGTCGTATTATAAAAAAAATGACAGGTGCTAAGATTTTCTTTGTAAACCACGCTGATCATGTATTCACCTATGGCAGCACGGTGGCGGATGTGTACTTCGAAATCAGTACATTTGGCATGCATCGGGATAAGAAGAAGAGCATATCAGGGGAAAAATCCTTTCTGGGTATCCCGCTGAGTACACAGCTAGTCCCGAAAAAGCATCGTCTGCCTGGAAAGAATGATGCATTGCATTTCTTCAGTGCAGCGTCGCCGTTTAAGTTTAAACCCGTAAAAGGGTATGATCCACGGCCCACAATTCACAGGATTTTGTCGGAGTTCAAAAACTCTACATTCTGGATAGTTGGAGCTAATCCTTATACAAATATTTGGTGGTGGCCACTAAAACTCAAGTATTGGCGTCGTTTTAAGATTTTGTCGTCCGTGCCGTATGCAAGTTATTTAAAGCTTTTGGAGAAAGCTGACTTTTACGTCGATAGCTATCCGACACCCGGGGGGACTGCATTTGCCGAACAACTTGTCAGTGGTCGTCGCTGTGTGGGGCTCCGTGCGCCGGTACAAGGCTATTCGCCTGCAGATAATCTTAAAAGTAAGAGTGTAGATGATTTAATTGAGAGCATTCTTCAATCTGATAACAATGAATTAGTAATCGAATCAGTTTACGCAGTAAATGGCTATGACGCGGTAAAGTCGCGCTACCTGGCATGCCTGTATGACAATATATTATGTGCGAATGAAATGGAACAGCATGTAGCGTGGACAGGCGATATCGCCGTTTATGAGCAAGCAGGGAAAATAACGTCAGCTGTTCCACCTGCGGTGATCGCTAAGTTGATCGGCTACGATAAACGTTTTCTATTTGCTGTATTGCGAGAGTTGAGCGTCATGCAGAGGACGAAGATGCTAATTAAGCTAGCGCTTTTGAGGCTCAAAAGGTTAGCAGGAAAAGGCGCAGGGTCGGATAAGGTATGAGAGCGCTAGGGCTGCGTTTCTTTATTATTCTGCTCATGCTCTCGGATTACATTATCTTAACGTTCCACGCGCCGTCTGTTTTTGGGGCTTGGCGTGAAGGGATGGTATTGCTCTATATCCTGCTGACAGTGTTGCTCGTGGTGTTTGAGGCCGGAACGCTCCGTTCGATACCGCGGAAGTATAGCGAGCAGTTACTGGTGTTCGCATTTTTTATCGCTTTTTATTTGATGTGCGGAGAGCTTTCTGATAGCTCATTTCGGATGTTTCGCTCTTTTGCGATGCCTGTTCTTTTCGCATTGATGGTAAATGCGGTATGTCGGGAGTTAAAACTTGAAGTAAAGCTTCGTGTAATATTTTCCACCTTAGTGATGATGACTTTTATTTCTGGTTGTTACGCCATTTATCAATATCTCACCATCAGTGATGCAGAACAATTTTGGTATTGGCCTTTACTGGCAGAAAAAGGTTTTGAATTAGAGGCGTACAACTCCATGAGGGAAGGCAACGCCCGGATGTCAGGATTCTTTACCGGTACCCTCGAATTCAACGCATTTGTTTTAAATACTGCACTATTCGCAGTTTGTCTGCTCGTGCAGGCTGTCAGGAAGCGGAAATATAATTTGAGCTTCCTAGCTTATCTTCTGGCGACTTTGTTTTCGGCGGTGCTGATTTGTTATGGTTCCGTTCGTACGGCTGTTATCGGAATGATATCTGCCGTGTTCTTTCTAGCGGTGTTGCAACTGTTCAAGCGCAGAATATTCATTAGCGTGTTGGGCTATAGCTATTTTCTGTTTTTTACCTGCTCGATATTTCTCTATCTTGCGTTAGGATACACCGAAGATTTGTCCGCACTTGATCGGATAAGGCAATGGTATGTGGTACTCGAATCGCTTAGCTCCATGCCTTTGGGTCTGGGGTTTGGTGCTATCGGGCCGGGCCAGGCGCATTGGTATGATTCCTTCTGGTTGAATCTCCTCGCGTCCGCTGGCTATCTAGGGCTCGCCGTCATGATCGGGCTGATCGCGTTTTACGGAAAAATCGTCACGGTCACCCAACAGCTACGTATGGGAGGAAGCGCCTTTATGGC
The DNA here is from genome assembly GCF_003852355.1 of Pseudomonas sp. R2-7-07. Taxonomy (NCBI): domain Bacteria; kingdom Pseudomonadati; phylum Pseudomonadota; class Gammaproteobacteria; order Pseudomonadales; family Pseudomonadaceae; genus Pseudomonas; species Pseudomonas sp. R2-7-07. The sequence goes on from NZ_CP027759.1 coordinate 1,880,646, forward strand.
AGGCGTTGCCGACTATCTGGTTATCAGCTACCCGTTTTTCCTGAGCAGTTTCTTCTTTCAGTCCTATACCAATAGTGTTGTTTTGTATCTTTTTACGCTGGTTATAGTAGTGGTGATGTATGACTCAAAATATCGCACAAATTAAGCTCTCGGTATTGGTTGTTCTTTATAAGCGCCATTATGAGGATTCGATTGCTATAACAACTTTGCTAGCGTGTGTTAAGAGTTTTCAAGAAAAAGGGATTAAGGTTGATGTGTTTGTGTGGAATAACACTCCACAGTGTTCGCCCTCTTTAGTTAGAGAAAACTTAACGTGGTTGGAAGGAAATAACGACGGGCTGCCTCATATTTATAATCGTGTTGCTGCGCAGGCCTTTGAAGCAGGAGCCACGCATTTTGTGATTTCGGATGATGATACTGATTACTCAGCGCCCAATTATGTTGGCGCGATTGTCAGTGCCGTTGAGTTTGAAGCAAAATCGTCGCCTGATGTATTTGGTGTAATGCTGCCGAAAATTTACTCAGGAGAGAAACTGGTCAGTCCAGGCGAGCGTTTCTGGTTTTTTGGCCGCCTGTCAACGACGGTCGACAGTGGTATGAACACCTCGCTTGATAAGTTGGCCATTAACAGTGGGGTCATATTCACAAAAGCTTGTTATGCGCGGATGGCGCCGCTTTTTGATGAGCGGCTTAAATTTTATGCCACGGACACAGCGTTCTTCGTGAGGTATGAGTCTTATTATTCGCACTTCTATGTGCTTGATACTGCACTGCAACATGACCTGTCTGAACACACATCGGACAGTCCCGAGCGTGCGGTCTTTCGTTTTCAGGAAATGATTCGTGGTTTTCGAGTGATTTTCGAACGAAAAAGTTATTTTTTTCGCGGTGTGATGGAAGGCTATTTGATAATTTCCGCATTGCGCAAGAGTATTTCTTACAAGGATTCTGGGTTTTTTCGTTCCTATATTTCGTCTTTTACAGAGAAAAAATAATGTTAATAGGATTCGTTGAATTTCTTTCTTTAAAAATCAGAAAGCGCGGTATAAAAATTGATAAGCGTATACCTGACGGTTATCTCTTTGACTTCGTTTTGTCTAGAGCTTACATGATGGTCAATGGTTTCTTAACCTTCAGGCGGCTCTCGGTCGTCTTGGTAGGCAAGCGCGTTACCGTGAAGGCTCGATCATTGATCTTTGGGGGGAAGGGACTTGTAGTCGATGATGGATGCTTTATTGATGCCTTGGCGGTCAAAGGCATTACCTTTGGGCAAGGGGTTTCTTTGAAGAAAAATGTTACTATTGAGTGCACGGGCAGCCTGAACAAATTGGGCGAAGGGCTCTCGATTGGTAATAATGTCGGTATCGGCAGTGGCAGCTTTCTGGGCTGTGCTGGCGGTATTACCATAGGCGATGACACGATTATTGGTAACTATGTATCGTTTCATTCGGAGAATCATAATTTTTCTGACCCTGCAACGCCTATTCGTCTGCAGGGAGTAAATAGTTTGGGAATCCAGATCGGTAGTAACTGCTGGATAGGCGCTAAGGTGACCGTACTGGATGGAGTTTTCGTTGAGGATGGTTGTGTAATCGCGGCTGGCGCCGTTTTGAAGGCTGGACGATACGCCGCTAACTCTATTTATGCGGGCGTCCCTGCAAAACGAATAAAAGAACGTTGCTAAAAGGATGTGTAGTGAAAAAAATTATATTTTTTCATTTGCTCAATGACTACAGCGGGAGCCCGAAGGTTCTTTCCCAGGTGATTGATGCTGTATCGAAGAAAGGATTTGACGCCGAGTTGTTTTTGGGAGGGAAAGGCGGTTCCGGCTTCCTTACGTCTGTGCCTTGTGTTCAACGGCGCTATTTTTACAAGCGTTTTGATAATAAGTTTCTGACGTTGATTAGTTATACCGTATCGCAAGTTTTGTTGTTTTTTAAGTTGCTGAAGTATCGAAAATCTTCTGCGATTTTTTACGTTAATACCTTGTTGCCCTTCGGTGCGGCTCTGGCAGGCAAGTTTTTGGGGATTAAGGTTTTTTATCATATTCACGAAACGTCCGTTCGCCCACGGCCTTTGAAGGCCTTTTTGCGTTGGGTAGTTGAAAAATGTTCAAGCAGTAATATATTTGTATCGCATTTTCTCGCGCGGACCGAAGGCTTTTCCAAGGTTGAGAGCCATGTTGTTTATAATGCTATTCCGCAAGCAATGAGCCGAATCGCTGCCCGTCATGTTTATCATCCATTCACGGATGGAACGTTTTGTGTATTGATGATTTGCTCATTGAAAGCTTACAAAGGCGTCAATGAGTTTGTACATATTGCTCGCTCGTTGAGTTCGCATCCGAGCTTCAAGTTTAACTTGGTCCTTGGTGCAACGGAGATTGAAACTTCTGACTTTTTTTTGGGCACTTCGATTCCCGATAATCTGACTATCATTTCGAACTGTGCTGATGTTGTGCCTTATTATCAGCAAGCGAGTATCTTACTGAGTCTTTCGAAACCGGATGAATGTGTGGAAACGTTTGGTTTGACGATTCTTGAGGGGCTTTCATTTGGGATCCCGTGCATTGTACCTCCGGTAGGCGGGCCCGTTGAGCTCGTGTCCGACGACTGCGAGGGGTATCTAATGACCTCTAATAGGGTCGAAGAAATTTCTGCAAAACTGGTAGCTCTACAAAAAGACTCGGATACCTGTTATCGCCTGTCTGCAGCAGCAAAGATAAAGTCACTTAGTTTCTCAAGTGAAAAATTTGAAAGTGGTGTGCTTGGGGTGTTTGATGGGATTTAAATTTGCAGTCATAGGTACAGTCGGTCTTCCAGCTCAGTATGGTGGGTGGGAAACGCTGTCAGAGCAACTGGTTACATATCTGGATCGTGATTACGAGATTTCGGTATATTGCAGTTCTAAATCCTATGCGTCTCAACCCAAAAAATATGGCAATGCCGATCTGATTTACATTCCGTTAAAAGCGAACGGCGTGCAAAGTATTCCTTATGACATTGTCAGCATGCTGCATGCCTATCGCAAGAATGATGTGCTGCTGATCCTGGGGGTCTCCGGCTGCATTGCGCTTCCATTCATAAAAATGCTTACAAAGAAGAAAATCGTCGTGAATATTGACGGTTATGAATGGAAGCGTGCGAAATGGTCACCTTTAGCCAAGAAGTTCTTGAAATTTTCAGAGGCTGTGGCAGTCAAGTATTCTGACGCAGTGGTGACTGATAATCAGGTTCTTCAGGATTATGTCCGCAGCGAATACGGCCGAGAAAGTACTCTTATTGCCTATGGCGGTGATCAGGCTAAGACGCGCGCACTCGTTGAGTCCGATCGCGAACGCTATCCATTTTTACGTAGCCCTTACGCGTTTTCTGTCTGTAGGATTGAGCCTGAAAATAATATTCATATTATTGTCGAAGCGTTTCACGCCAGTAAACTCGATTTGGTTATCGTTGGGAACTGGAAGCAGAGTGACTATGGAAGGGCGATCCAAGACAAGTACGCTGGTGCGGAAAACCTCCATCTGCTCGACCCTATTTACGACGGCGATGAACTAAGCCCGTTACGCAGCAATGCCACTATTTATATTCATGGCCACAGTGCGGGTGGAACCAATCCCTCTCTTGTGGAGGCGATGTGGTTGAGCTTGCCTATCATCGCGTTCGATGTTTCATTCAATCGTGCCTCTACCGAAGACAGCGCCAAATTCTTCGATTCCAGTGAGTCACTTATAGCTCATGCGTCCATGCTTTTTGCCGACGAGGCTGCGCGTGCTGCCTTGAGTGAAAAAATGCATGAAGTCGCGGTGCGTCGATATCGTTGGGAAGGTGTGTCTTCTCAATACGATAAGCTATTCAAACAACTGTTGTCCTCTGATAGGGCTTGATTATGTCCGATGGTTTGAGTAGCTCGTCCATTTCACCTCTACCGAAGATTCTTCTTACCGGCGGTACTGGTTTTGTCGGGCGCCCGCTGCTTGAGGCCCTGGTTGCTGCCAGGTATCCAGTTGTTAACGTGACACGCAGGAGCGCCGCAATTGAGCTGCCTGGCGTTCAGAGCTGCGTGATCTCGACGTTGTCTGGGGACAACAACTGGAGTGCATCATTACAGGGAGTGGAGGTGATAATCCACTCTGCTGGGCGTGCCCATATAATGAACGAAACCCACAGCAATCCGCTGCAAGCCTTTCGGGAAGTGAATGTGGACGCTACGCTCAACCTTGCCCGACAAGCTGCGCAAGCTGGCGTGAAGCGTTTTATATTTGTCAGCTCCGTTAAGGTCAATGGCGAGGAAACCGAGAGAGATCGTGCGTTCAAGCCCTCGGACGCTCCAGCACCGCTGGATGATTATGGCGTATCTAAGCTGGAAGCGGAGCAGGCGTTGATGGCGCTGGCGAAGCAAACCGCGATGAACGTGGTAATCATCAGGCCTGTCTTGGTATACGGCCCCGGTGTAAAAGCAAACTTTGAAAAAATGTTAGCTACTGTTGACAAAGGCCTGCCTCTGCCATTCCGCACGATTGATAACCGCAGGAGCCTGGTGTTCATAGACAACTTGATCGATTTGATCCGCGTGTGCATTCATCACCCTGAGGCAGCAAATCGTGTATTCCTGGTTAGTGACGGGGAAGACTTGTCCATCGGGCAGATTCTGGAAAAGCTGGCTGTGGCAATGAACAAACAGTCCCGTATATTTTCGTTTCCGCAATCCCTTTTGGGGCAGCTTGCGTCGATAGTAGGGAAGAAAGAATTTTTCCAGCGTCTGTGCGGATCGCTTCAAGTCGATATTGCAGATACGCGGGAGCTCTTAGGCTGGGCACCACCTGTCAGCACTGATGAAGCGTTTGCTATTACAGCGCGCTCTTATAAGAAAAAACGAAGTGACACCTCTCATGGTTAATTTGGCGCAGATGCTTGACACCCGGGATAATAACTTTAATTTTATCCGCATGGTGGCTGCCCTTTTTGTCCTGATTTCCCATGCATACCCGATTTCGCGTGGTGCCATTGAAGTCGAACCGCTAGTGGCGCAGCTCGGTATCTCGCTTGGCGGTTTAGGTGTATTTACCTTTTTTTGCATTTCTGGGTTTTTTATATCACTGAGTTATCAGCGGTCAAAAAGCAAGGTTGATTTCGTCGTCGCGAGATTTTTAAGACTCTACCCGGCCCTGTTGGTTGTTTTGGTGTTAAGTGCATTTGTGGTGGGCCCGTTGTTTTCGACTCTGAGCCTGCACGACTACTTTCCTTCAAGTGAGGTCTATAGTTATGTGACCGCTAATTTGAAATTGAAAAATATTCAATTTCAATTACCAGGCCTGTTTCAAGATAATCCTTATCCAGGCATCAATGGGTCACTGTGGACGCTATATTATGAGGTCTTACTCTACGCTTTGGTTTTGGTGTTAGGTGTCGTAGGTTTTTTGAAAAACGTGCGCCGGGTGTCGATATTTTTTGTTGCATATTTTTTGTTTTATTTTGCATTTAGATTCTTGGTGGAGCGGGAGCTCATTCACCCCGGATTTCAGACGCGTATGTGGGTGCAATGGAGTTTCGCGTTTGTCGTAGGCATGTTGCTTTACGCATACAGGTTCAAGATTCGGCTGGACTATCGTATTTTGACGGCGTGTTGGTTGGTTACGTTTTTCTTGTACAAGTCACCGGTTTTTGTTGAGGCTTTTGTGGGGGCCTGGAGTTACTCGGTATTCTGGGTTGCCTTCAACACGCAATGGTTTGCTCGTCAGTTTAATAGGTTGGGCGACTATTCTTATGGCCTGTATATCTATGCCTTTCCTACGCAAGAGATTTTGGCCCACCTCTGGAAGGGCATATCGCCCGTTGCTCTTATTTTGGTGGCTTTACCGATAGCGCTTATTTCCGCCGTACTTTCCTGGCACTTTATTGAGCACCCTTGTATTTTGCGTAAAAAAGCGATCGCCGGGAGACTTTCTCAATTACCCGCTAAGCTTTCGGAAATGTTTACTAAATCCTCAACTAGATAATTATGAATTTTAAGGGTGGTGCTGAAAAATGAAACGTTTCTTTGATCTTTTGCTGAGCCTCTTTGCGCTGCTCATACTATTAATTCCGATTGTGCTTGTTACCATTGCGGTAAAATTGACGTCAAAAGGTCCGGCACTGTATTGGTCTGACCGTGTGGGTGTGAATAATACCGTGTTCAAAATGCCAAAGTTCCGCTCAATGCGCACGGGTACCCCCGCGGTGGCCACGCATCTGCTTCAGGACCCGGCTAAATATCTTACGCCGATTGGAAATTTCCTAAGAAAGTCCAGTCTGGATGAGTTGCCTCAGCTGTGGAGCATCATTGCTGGAGATATGAGCTTTGTCGGGCCCAGGCCAGCGCTTTTTAACCAGGCAGACCTTATTGCATTGCGTACTGAGCAAGGCGTGCACCTTATACGGCCAGGCCTTACAGGCTGGGCGCAGGTAAACGGGCGGGACGAGTTGCCGATACCTGTTAAGGTTGGCTATGATGCCTATTACGCGAAAAATATGAGTTTATTTTTTGATCTGAAAATCCTGTTTTTGACAGCTTTGAAGGTACTCAAACGAGATGGCGTATCCCATTGACGCGGTGGAGACGTCAATGAATAGCTTGTTCCGGCAGGCGGCATACAATGTTTTTTGTTCTGCGTTTATTGCGCGGTCGACAAGAATTTTGATCTAACGCAAGGACCGTAGGTGAATCATGATTAACCGGTTGCGCACTTGGCTATTGAAATTGCCTCGTCACCAAAAACGACTGATACAGGTAGTTGCGGACGTTGTTTTGGTATTCTTGGCGCTGTGGATGGCGTTTGTTGTTCGCCTCGGCATCGACGAGATGATAAACCCTGTCAAAATGCATCTGTGGTTGTTTTTAGCCGCGCCGGTGGTCGCTATTCCGCTTTTCATTCGCTTTGGTATGTACCGTGCTGTCATGCGCTATTTTGGCAATGACGCGCTTGTAGCGATTATCAAAGCGGTGAGTCTTTCATCATTGATTCTGGGTGTAGTCGTATATTGGTATAGCAACCATCAAAACGTCGTGCCTCGGTCAATTATCTTCAACTATTGGTGGTTGAGCTTGATCATGGTGGGCGGTTTACGCTTGACTATGCGCCAATATTTTTTGGGTGACTGGTTTGCCGCTGCTCAGCATGTGCCCTTTACCAGCCGTGAAGATGGTCTTCCGCGGGTGGCAATTTATGGTGCCGGCGCTGCTGGTAATCAATTGGTTGCAGCGCTGCGAATGGGGCGCGTCATGCGCCCAGTGGCGTTTATTGATGACGACACCACGATCTCGGATCGTGTCATTTCCGGGCTTCAAGTCTATAAGCCCAAACATATTCAGCGGATGATCGATGAAACGGGAGCTCAGGAAATTCTCTTGGCCATTCCGTCCTCGAGCCGTGGGCGGCGTCGTGAGATTCTCGGCTTTCTGGAAGGCTTCCCACTCCATGTTCGCAGCGTTCCCGGTTTCATGGACCTCGCCAGTGGCCGGGTCAAGGTTGATGATATTCAAGAGGTCGATATTGCCGACCTGCTGGGTCGTGATTCGGTGCCTGCACAAGATGAGCTACTCGAGCACTGTATTAAGGGGCAGAGCGTTCTTGTGACGGGAGCGGGCGGGTCAATCGGTTCTGAATTGTGTCGTCAGATCTTGGAGCTCAGACCTACGACCCTGCTGTTGTTCGAGCACGGTGAGTTCAATCTTTACAGCATTTTTTCCGAACTGGAGCAGCACATTACTCGTAATTCGTTGCCGGTCAAGTTGCTGCCTATATTGGGGTCGGTGCGTGATCAAGCCAAGCTGCTTGATATAATGAAAACTTGGCGTATTGATACGGTTTACCATGCCGCAGCTTATAAACACGTACCCATTGTTGAACACAATATCGCAGAAGGCGTGTTGAATAATGTTATTGGCACGCTGAATACCGCCCAGGCTGCACTTCAGGCAGGCGTGTCGAATTTTGTTCTGATCTCGACAGATAAGGCTGTGCGACCAACTAATGTAATGGGCAGTACCAAGCGCCTTGCTGAGTTGACGCTTCAAGCCTTGAGCCGTGAGCTTGCACCCGTGCTGTTTGGTGATAAGTCGAATGTCTCCCGAGTGAACAAAACTCGCTTCACCATGGTGAGGTTCGGTAATGTATTGGGCTCTTCCGGCTCAGTGATTCCGTTGTTTCACAAACAGATTAAGTCGGGTGGGCCCATAACGGTTACGCACCCGAAAATTACCCGCTATTTCATGACCATTCCCGAAGCGGCTCAACTGGTCATACAAGCTGGTTCCATGGGGCTTGGTGGCGATGTGTTCGTATTGGATATGGGCGAACCTGTCAAGATTGTTGAGTTGGCTGAAAAGATGATTCACCTATCCGGCTTGAGCGTTCGCTCAGACAAAAATCCTCACGGAGACATCGCCATCGAGTTCTCCGGTTTAAGACCGGGAGAAAAACTGTATGAAGAGTTGTTGATTGGTGACAACGTCGTTGCGACACAACATCCGATGATCATGAGTGCTAATGAGGATCATCTGCCGTGGGAGGCGCTCAAGGTTAAATTGTCTGAGTTGCTCACGGCTGTCGAACAGGATGACTATAATCGGGTGCGCCAATTATTGCGTGACACCGTTAGCGGCTATACACCGGACGGTGAAATTGTCGATTGGATTTATCAGCAACGTCGTCTTGAACCCTGAATCAAAAACGATACATAACAGCGCTTATGCAAGAGATCTTCTAAGGTGTTTTTTGAAGCTAAATAATTAGCCGGTCTTTGACCGGCTTTTTTGCATAGCTAAGTAAGTCTCTATACGTTTTTTTTGGTTTGAATGCGCACGATTTTGGCAGGGTTACCTACGACGGTTGCGTTCGCTGGTACTGACCGAGTAACTACCGCCCCTGCGCCTACCATTGCATTTTCGCCAATCTCTAACCCAGGCAAAATAGTGCAGTTGGCACCTAACGATGCGCCTCTGCATACAACAGTGCGGTCGAAACTTTCAGGATAGACTTTGCTTCTGGGATAAATATCATTGGTGAAGGTAACATTTGGTCCAATAAACACGTCGTCAGAAATAGTGATGCCGTCCCAGATTTGCACACCGCATTTGATCGTGACGCGGTCCCCAATGGTCACATCATTTTCGATGAACACATGGTCGCAGACATTGCAGTCCGCTCCAATTTTTGCGTTAGGCAAAATATGTGTGAATGCCCAGATTCTGGAGCCTTTGCCAACGTCTGTTGATTCGCACAATGCATGAGAGTGCACGAAGTAGTCTTTAGGATCGCTCATTTTTTCTCCACCTGCTTTTGACTCAAAGCGTAATAGTCTCTTGGAAAGGAAATCGATTTCCATTTTTTTCGATGTCTTTTTGTTTGGTGCACCGCTAGTGCTTACGCAGCACCGAGATTACCCACATGCTGATCCATGAGATTTTCGGCGCGGTTACGCTGCCGATAGGTCACCTCTGAAGCGGTCCTTTTCTGCGAAAGGCCTTGCTGAGGCTCGGCAGTAAATGGTTTCTTGGCATCTTAGAAAACAGTCAAACACACGCTGTTACTCACCCATTTTTGACACCCTCCAATCATCGCCTAAGTTAGAAAAGCAGCTTCGGAAAAGCTGCTTTTCTCTTACCGATGTCATGGAGCGTCACCAATGCATAACACCTACCTTTCCTCCCTCATCTTCGCCTTCCTCACCAGCCTCTCCGTCGCCGCCACCGCGGCCCCATCCGCCAAACCTGAAGCGCCAACCCCCATCTCCGCACAAATGACCAAAACCGAGCAGTCGGCCAAGGTCAACCTCAATGCCGCCGACGCTGAAACCCTGCGACGCGATTTGTTCGGTATTGGGGCCTCCAAGGCGAAAGCGATCGTCGCCTTTCGCGAAAGCAATGGGCCCTTCACCTCGGTGGATGAGTTGTTGGAAGTAAAGGGCATCGGCAAGGCTTTGCTGGAGAAGAATCGCGACAGGCTGGTTATCAACTAAACGACGTCACCCAGGGGCCGATCAATGATCGGCCTTTTATCATGTGTTTTTAGCCCAGCCCTGGCATGAAATGTGGTTACCTCAAGATCATCGATTGTTCAACAGTCACCCTTAATGGAGGTTCGCCCCATGTACAAAGACTATCCAGCCGCTTACCAGGTCAGCAAAGGCTCGGCGTTACAGGTGGATGCGACCTTCTATGAACGTATCCGTGATCGCAAGGATCAGCGCACTCTGATCGAACAGTTCGAGGTGCCGATCCGCACGGGCAGGGCGTGGAAAGTGCCGGCCGGGCATGTGTTCCGGGTGACCACGCCTGTAGGCCCCCAGGTGGGCGACTTCAATGTGTGGAATGCCAACGACCCGCGCGAACGCTTGTGGGCGGCGCGCACTCGGCAACTTCAAGGCGCCCACGTCAGCACTCACGACCGCTTGTGGTCGAACCTTCCATTTCTACGACCGCTAGTCACTATTACGGATGACAGTCTCGCAAGCTACGGCATCGATGAGCACGGCGGGCGCCTGCACGATTTGCTCGGCACACGCTGCGACCCCTATGTAAACCGTATGCTCACTGGCGAGGACTTTCATCACCACTGCCACTCAAACCTGACCCGTGCAGTATTGCCCCACGGTCTGACGGAATTCGATGTGCACGACGTGCTGAATATTTTCCAGTGCACTGGCCTTAATCACGACGACATGTATTTCATGAAAGCCTGCCCGGCGCAGAAGGGCGATTACCTGGAGTTTTTCGCGGAGATTGATTTGCTGTGTGCGCTATCGACATGCCCAGGTGGGGATTTGTCGTTGCCGATGTGGGGGCCGGACGCGCAGGACCCGCTGACGGTGTGTCGTCCGTTGGGGGTTGAAATCTACAGGCTGGAGGACGAATTGCTGAGTGTCTGGAGTCAGCCGGAGCGTGCTGCCTATAAGGGGCAGCACGGCTTGCATATCGCTAAAGCTGATTGGGAGTAACTCAAGTTCAGCGATCCTGCGCATCCTTGGCGTCCGCTTGCGCATTGCGCTCGGCCACGCGTTTACGTTGTTCGTCGGTGAGTTCCACTTTGTTGGCGCTGTCACGCAGCATCATCAACCCACCGACGATCGACCCGATCGCAATTACCATAATCAACCACGCGTACCACGGCATAAGGCTCTCCTTGAGGCAGATAGCCGGGGGAGAATTTTCCCACGGTAATAACTGCTTTGAGTTATGGGCTTTCTGAGTAGTTCATTGTAGGCCCGTTCTGCCTCGTAAACCCTATAACCCGGTCAACATCGCATCTGCTGGCGCATCGGCGCGGTCTTGGGCGGTCAGTTGGAAGTAGATGAAGCCCACGGCCATGAAACCGAGGAAGATCAGCCCGATCAGTGTGTTGAACCACGCCATCGCTACCAGGCACACCACTGCCAGAGCCAGCGCGATGCCCGGCACGACGGGGTAACCCGGTGCGCGGAAGGTGCGTTCCAGCAGCGGTTCGGTTTTGCGCAGTTTGAACAGGCTGAGCATGCTCATGATGTACATGACGATGGCGCCGAATACGGCCATGGTGATCATCGCGGCGGTCAGGGTCATGCCGCCCAGGTTGATCAGGCCATCACTGTAGATGGCCGCAATGCCGACCACGCCACCGGCGAGAATGGCTCGGTGGGGCGTCTGAAAACGTGACAGTTTGGCCAGGAAAGACGGCAGGTAACCGGCGCGGGCCAGGGCGAAGAATTGGCGCGAGTAGCCGAGGATGATGCCGTGGAAGCTTGCCACCAGGCCGAACAGGCCAATCCAGACCAGCATGTGCAACCAGCCGGAGCTTTCGCCTACGACGGTTTTCATCGCCTGGGGCAGTGGGTCGTTGATGTTCGACAGGGTGCGCCAGTCGCCGACGCCGCCCGCGAAGAACATCACGCCCATGGCCAGGATTACCAGGGTCAGGATGCCGCTGATGTAGGCCTTTGGAATGGTGCGCTTGGGATCTTTCGCTTCTTCGGCCGCCATGGCCGCGCCTTCGATGGCGAGGAAGAACCAGATGGCGAAGGGGATCGCTGCGAACATGCCGGCAATCGCCGGGGCACCGAAGGTGTCGGAACCGGCCCAGCCGTTCAGGGCGAAGTTGCTGAAGCTGAACGCCGGCGCAACGACGCCCATGAACACCAGCAGTTCGGCGACGGCAAGTACGCACACCACCAGTTCGAAGGTAGCGGCGAGTTTCACGCCGAGGATATTCAGGCCCATGAACACGAAGTAGGCGCCGACGGCGGCGTGTTTCGGGTCCAGCGCTGGAAACTGCACGTTGAGGTAGGCACCGATGGCCAAGGCGATGGCGGGTGGGGCGAAGACGAATTCGATCAGGGTCGCCAGGCCGGCAATCAAGCCGCCTTTTTCGCCGAAGGCGCGGCGGCTGTAGGCGAAGGGGCCGCCAGCGTGGGGAATCGCGGTGGTCAGCTCGGTGAAGCTGAAAATGAAGCAGGTGTACATCGCGGCGACCATCAGTGAGGTCACCAGGAAACCCAGCGTGCCGGCCACGCCCCAGCCATAGCTCCAGCCGAAGTACTCGCCGGAAATCACCAGCCCGACGGCGATGCCCCAGAGATGGAGGGTGCCCAAGGTGGGTTTGAGGTGTGTGTTCATTGTGTGGTGCTCCCTGAACGGTTTGGAATGATTCAAGGTGTTGCAGTGGACATGCCACTTCCCAAAGTGGTGTCGTAAAGCGCTTCCACTGTCGCCTGGGAGATGGTTTGGCGTTTGAATAGTGGCGACGTCGCACCAGATAAGTGCGAGGGGGTCTTGATTGGCGCCATCGGGAGCAAGCCCCCTCCCACAGGTTGATCGGCGCTCGGCATGACAACTCGACAGCACCCGCCCAGGCGCCGAAATCCCCGTGTAAACCCCGCATAAAGCCACTCTTTACGCCATCTTTACGCCCCACGCCCCGCCTCGCTCTCGTTCCTTTACACCGCTCCTGCGGACAATTGCCCCACACGCGGCACTCGCCGTTAAACGGAGAAACTTCCATGAGCGTTCTGGACGGGGTGTCACTGCTGTTGGCTGTGGCGCTGTTCATTTATCTGCTGGTTGCGCTGTTACGCGCGGATCGGAACTAGGAGCAGGCTATGCACAGTTATGACTATTGGCTGATCATCGCCTTCTTCGCCGTGGTACTGGTGCCGGCACCGTTTCTGGGGCGGTTCTATTACAAGGTGATGGAAGGCCAGCGCACGTGGCTGACGCCGGTGCTGGGGCCTGTGGAGAAAGCCTGTTATCGCCTTTCGGGTGTGGACGATCAACAGGAGCAAAGCTGGCAGAAATACATGCTGGCCTTGCTCGCGTTCAATCTCGCGGGCTTTTTGCTGCTGTTCGCAATCCTGTTGTTTCAGAACTATCTCCCACTCAACCCGCAGAAATTGCCGGGCCAGGAATGGACGCTGGCCTTCAACACCGCGGTCAGTTTCATGACCAACACCAACTGGCAGAACTACAGCGGTGAAGCGTCCCTGAGCTACCTCAGCCAGATGGTCGGCCTCACTGTGCAGAACTTCGTCAGTGCCGCCACCGGCCTGGCAGTCCTGGTCGCGCTTTGCCGTGGGATCGGTCGCAAATCCTCCAAGACCTTGGGTAACTTCTGGGTCGACATGACCCGCGCCACCCTCTACGGCTTGCTGCCGTTATGCCTGGTGCTGGCGTTGTTTCTGGTATGGCAGGGCGTACCACAGACCTTCGCCCATTACGTTGATGCCGTGACGATGCAAGGCGTGGATCAGGTCATCCCCCTCGGCCCGGCGGCCAGCCAGATTGCGATCAAGCAATTGGGCACCAATGGCGGCGGTTTCTTTGGAGTGAACTCGGCGCATCCGTTCGAAGACCCGACAGCCTGGGCCAACCTCTTCGAAGTGGCCTCGATCATTCTGATCCCGGTGGCCTTGGTGTTTACCTTCGGCCATTACGTCAAAGACCTGCGTCAGAGCCGCGCCATTCTCGCCTGCATGCTGGCCTTGTTCCTGATCGGCGGCGCGACTTCACTGTGGGCCGAATACCAGCCCAACCCAACCTTGAACAACCCGGCCGTTGAGCAAACCGCGCCGCTGGAAGGCAAGGAAACACGGTTCGGCACCACCGGCACGGTGCTCTGGTCGGTGACCACCACCGCAGCGTCCAACGGCTCGGTCAATGGCATGCAGGACAGCCTCAGCCCCCTGAGCGGGATGGTGGCACTGGTCAACATGATGGTCGGCGAAGTGATCTTCGGCGGGGTCGGTGCCGGTATGTACGGCATGTTGCTCAACGTGTTGATTGCGGTGTTCCTCGCCGGCCTGATGATAGGCCGCACCCCGGAATACCTGGGCAAGAAACTCCAGGCCAAGGAAGTGCAACTGCTGGTGGTGACCCTGCTGGTGATGCCGGTGGGTGTGCTCGTACTGGGTGCCATTGCCGCCAGCCTGCCAGGCCCGGCCGGCGCCATCAGCAACCCTGGCCCCCACGGCTTCAGCCAGTTGCTCTACGCCTACACCTCGGCCAGTGCCAACAACGGCTCGGCGTTTGGTGGGTTCAGCGGCAACACCGTGTTTCACAACCTGATGCTTGGCCTGGGCATGTTGATCGGCCGTTTCGGCTACATCCTCCCGGTACTGGCCCTGGCCGGTAGCCTGGCGATGAAGAAGACCGCACCGATTGGTCAGAACAGTTTCCCGACCCACGGCCCGTTGTTCGTGACCTTGTTGACCGTGACCATTTTGCTGGTGGGCGGCCTGACTTTCCTGCCGACGCTGGCGCTGGGCCCTATTGCTGAACACCTGAGCATGGGCTTCTAACCAAGGGATATGAAAATGAATATGCCTGTAAAAAATGCGGCCCCGGTCAAACCCCAGGAACCTGCCAACACCGCGATCTCGGCCCTGTGGCGCGGGGCGCTGGTCCAGGCGTTCGTCAAGCTGGACCCACGCCAACTGCAACGCTCGCCGGTAATGTTGGTGGTCGAGCTGACCGCCATCCTCACCACCGTGCTGTGCTTTGTGCCCGACGCCGCCGTGCCGACCTTCGTGGCCGTGCAAATCGCGGTGTGGCTGTGGTTCACCGTGTTGTTCGCCAATTTCGCAGAAGCCTTGGCCGAAGGCCGTGGCAAGGCCCGCGCCGACAGCCTCAAGGCCGGCAGTGAAGGCTTGAGCGCTCGTCGCAAGGAGTCCGACGGTAGTTTCAAGGTGGTACCGGCCACCAGCCTGCGCAAAGGTGATGTGGTGCGCGTCGCCGCAGGTGAAATGATTCCTGGCGACGGTGAGGTGATCGAAGGTATCGCTGCCGTCAACGAAGCGGCGATTACCGGCGAATCCGCTCCGGTGATCCGCGAATCCGGCGGCGACCGCTCGGCCGTCACCGGCAACACCCGCCTGGTGTCGGACTGGCTGCTGATCCGCATCACCGCCAACCCCGGTGAGTCCACCCTGGACCGCATGATCGCCTTGGTGGAAGGCGCCAAACGCCAGAAAACGCCCAACGAAGTCGCGCTGGATATCCTGCTGATCGGCCTCACCCTGATCTTCCTGCTGGTGGTGGTGACCCTGCAGCCGTTCGCTCACTTCGCCAATGGCAGCCTGCCCTTGGTGTTCCTGGTCGCACTGCTGGTGACGCTGATTCCTACAACCATTGGCGGCTTGTTGTCGGCCATCGGTATCGCGGGCATGGACCGCCTTGTGCGGCTCAACGTGATCGCCAAGTCTGGCCGCGCGGTGGAAGCGGCAGGGGACGTGCATGTGTTGCTGCTGGACAAGACCGGCACCATCACTTTCGGTAACCGTCGTTGCTCGGCAGTGGTTGCGGCGCCCGGTGTCAGTGGTCGGGAAGTGGCGGAAGGTGCACTGTTCGCCTCCCT
Organism: Pseudomonas sp. R2-7-07; assembly: GCF_003852355.1. Classification (NCBI taxonomy): domain Bacteria; kingdom Pseudomonadati; phylum Pseudomonadota; class Gammaproteobacteria; order Pseudomonadales; family Pseudomonadaceae; genus Pseudomonas; species Pseudomonas sp. R2-7-07. Next base: position 1,896,505 of record NZ_CP027759.1, read on the forward strand.
GGCGGATGACACCGCCGAAGGCAAGTCCATCGTCGAATACCTGCGCGCCTTGCACCCCCAGGCAGAGCCGACGCCGGACGAACTGACTGCGGTCCCCTTCAGCGCCGAAACCCGTTTGTCCGGTGTCGACTATCAGGGCCGCGTATTCCGCAAGGGCGCGGTGGATTCGCTGCTGGCGTTTATCGGCCAGCAGCGCAGCGACCTTTTACCTGCACTGTCGCGGGAAATCGACAAGATCGCCCAAAGCGGCGGCACGCCGTTGCTGGTGTGCGCCGATGGCAAATTGCTTGGTGCGATCCATCTGAAAGACGTGGTCAAGCCTGGCATCCGTGAGCGTTTCGCCGAGCTGCGCAAGCTGGGGATTCGTACCGTGATGGTCACCGGCGACAACCCGTTGACGGCCGCCGCGATTGCCGCTGAAGCCGGCGTGGATGACGTGCTGGCTGAAGCCACGCCTGAGAAAAAACTCGCCCGTATTCGCCATGAGCAGAACGACGGCCGTCTGGTCGCCATGTGCGGCGACGGTGCCAACGACGCGCCAGCGCTGGCCCAGGCCGACGTCGGCATGGCGATGAACGATGGCACCCAGGCCGCACGCGAAGCCGCGAACATGGTCGACCTCGACAGTGATCCGACCAAGCTGCTGGACGTGGTGCAGATCGGCAAGGAGTTGCTGGTGACCCGGGGCGCGCTGACCACCTTTTCCATCGCCAACGACGTGGCCAAGTACTTCGCGATCCTGCCGGCGCTGTTCGCCTCGATCTACCCGCAATTGGGCGTGCTCAACGTCATGCACCTGCAGAGCCCGCAGAGCGCAATTCTGTCGGCAATTGTGTTCAACGCGCTGATCATCGTGGTGCTGATCCCGCTGGCCCTGCGCGGTGTGCGCGTGCAGGCGGCGAGTGCGGCGGCCTTGTTGCGACGCAACCTGCTGATCTACGGCCTGGGTGGGCTGCTGGTGCCGTTTGTGGGCATCAAGGCGATCGACATGCTGCTGACGGCGCTGCACCTGGTGTAACCCTGCGGTCTTTTGTGGCCGATTTATTGAGGATTTGACGATGACTAATACAATCCGCCCGGCCCTGAGCCTGCTGGTACTCATGACCCTGATCACCGGCGTGGCTTATCCGCTGGTGGTGACTGGCGTCGCTCAGGTTGCCTTCCCGGATCAGGCCAATGGCAGCCTGGTGCGCGATGCCGGCGGCAAGGTGCGCGGTTCCAGCCTGATCGCCCAGGAATTCAGCGGTGACGGCTGGTTCCATCCGCGCCCCTCGGCCGGGGCGTTCGCGACGGTCTCCAGCAGTGCCAGCAACCTTGGCCCGAGCAATCCCGCGCTGGCCACGCGCATCTTCGATGACGCGAATAAACAACAGGTGCCCGGCCAGGGGCCCGTACCGTTGGCCTCGCTGACGACCTCCGGCAGCGGACTTGATCCACACTTGCCACCCGCGGCAATTGCCTATCAACTGGCGCGAGTGGCGGCAGCACGGAATGTGCCGGTGTCGACCTTGCAGCGGATGTTGGATGAACACACCGAAAGCCCGTTGGTGGGGCCGCCGGTAGTCAACGTACTGGCACTGAACATGGCCCTGGAAAAACTCTGAACCCCTGTGGGAGAGGGCTTTCCCTAATGCCAGTCAGTTAAGCGGCTTCACTGTAGGAGCGAGCTTGCTCGCGAAAAACGCCCAGACAACGCGTTCATTCTGGATGAACGAGAGGGCCTTGAGTTCTTCGCGAGCAAGCTCGCTCCTACAGGGAACCACTTTTGCTTAACTGACTGACATTAGGACTTGCCCCCTCCCACAGTTGATCGTCATTGAGCCTGATTACCTGAACACCTAAGGAAACCCTTGCATGAGCGACTCCGGCCGCGCCGATGCCTTGTTAGCCGATCTACCCCGCAACGGCCGTGGCCGGCTCAAGGTTTTCCTCGGCGCCGCGCCCGGCGTGGGCAAGACCTACGCCATGCTCCAGGCGGCCCATGCTCAACTGCGCCAGGGCGTCCCGTTGATTGCCGGGGTGGTCGAGACCCACGGCCGCGCCGAGACGGAATCCTTGCTCAGCGGCCTGCTGCAACAACCGCTGTTGCGCAGTGAATACCGTGGCGTGATGCTCGAAGAAATGGACCTCGACGGCCTGCTTGCGGCCAAGCCCAAGCTGGTGCTGGTCGACGAACTGGCCCATAGCAACGCCCCCGGCAGCCGGCATGAAAAGCGCTGGCAGGACATTCAGGAATTGCTCGCTGCCGGCATTAACGTATTCACCACCGTCAACGTCCAGCACCTGGAAAGCCTCAATGACCAGGTGCGGGGCATTACCGGTGTGCAGGTGCGTGAAACCCTGCCGGACTGGGTGCTGCAAGAGGCCGACGAGTTGCTGCTGATCGACTTGCCGTCCCGCGAATTGCTGGAGCGCCTGCGTGACGGCAAGGTGTATGTGCCGGAACAGGCGCGGGCGGCCATCGATGCGTTTTTCACCCAGACCAACTTGATGGCCCTGCGCGAACTGGCCATGCAGACCGCGGCCGCCCACGTCGACGACGACCTGGCCCAAGGGTATCGCCAACTCGGCCAAGCTGCGCCGGCGGTGCGTGGTCGTTTGCTGGTGGGGGTCGATGGCGACGCACAGGCCGAACGCCTGGTGCGCCATGCCAGCCGGGTCGCGCAGCGGCGGCATTTACCCTGGAGCCTGGTGCATATCGACAACGGCCACGCGCGGGATGAACAGTCACGGCTGCGCCTGCAAAATGCCCAGCAACTGGCGGAGCGTCTGGGCGGCGAGGTGGTGTTGCTGCGGGCGGGGGAGGTGGCCAGGACGTTGATCCAGCATGCCGCCGAGCGCCGCGCCAGCCTGGTACTGGTCGGGCAGTCGCGCATGCGCTGGCGGCGACGGCTGTTCGGCGGCGGCCTCGCCGCACGCTTGTTGCGCAATGCGCGGGGCCTGGAAATCAACGTGCTCGACAGCGACGATATGCCTGCTCCGCCGCGCTTGCCGGATGCGCGTGGACTGCGCTGGTTCGACTACGCCTTGGCCGTGGTGGCAACCGTGGTTGCGGCCGGCTTGGCCTGGGGCGTGTCCAGCGTGTTGCCGTTGCCGAATATCTCACTGGTGTTTCTTGCGGCGGTGCTGCTGGTGGCGGTGCGCAGCAGTCTGGGGCCTTCGCTGGTGTGCGCGGCGTTGTCGTTCATGACCTATGACTTTCTGTTTATTCCGCCGAATTTCTCCTTTGCCATCCAGCGTGAAGAGGATGTGCTGACCCTGTTGTTCTTCCTGTTGATGGCAGCGCTCACCGGCAACCTGGCTGCGCGCCAGCGTCGCCAGTTGCAGGCGTTGCGCGATACCCAAGAAGAAACCAGCGAGCTGCTCGACCTGTCGCGCAAGCTCACTGCAGCCACGGATCGCCAGGCCGTTATCAGTGCGGCGGCTCACCACCTGCAAGGTTGGAATGATTTGGATGTATGCCTGGTCAATCGCGACGGCGAGGGCGGCTGGACAATCGAGACCGGTGGCCCGTTGACCCTTACCGAAGCCGAACGCGCTGCCGCCGATTGGGCCTGGCAGCACGATCAGCCGGCGGGTGTGGGCACCGGCACCTTGCCGTTTGGACGTTGGTGGTGGTGGCCGTTGTCGGGCGAAGAGGGGCCCTTGGGTTTGCTCGGTGTCAGTGCCAAGCCGGGCTTGGAGTTGAGCGGGCAACGCCGCCGCCTGCTCACCGCCTTGAGCCAGCCGCTGGCCCAGGCGCTGGCGCGGGCGCAGTTGGGACAGGAGTTGGAGTCGGCGCGTTTGCACGGCGAAACCGAACAACTGCGCAGCGCCTTGCTCGCTTCCGTATCCCACGATTTGCGCACACCGTTGACCTCCATGCGCGGCAGTATCGACAGCCTGCTGGCGCTGGGCGAAGCGATCCCTTTGGAGGATCGTCGCGAATTGCTCGAAGGCACCCGCGATGAAGCCGAGCGCCTCGACCGCTATATCCAGAACCTGTTGGACATGACTCGCTTGGGCCACGGCGCGCTGAAGCTGGCGCGCGATTGGGTCTCGCCCGGCGATATCGTCGGCAGCGCCCTCGGGCGTTTGCGCGCGGTGCTGGCACCGTTGCAAGTGAGTACCCATGTGCCGCCGGAGCTGCCGTTGCTCTACGTGCACGCTGCGTTGATCGAGCAGGCGTTGGTCAATGTAATGGAGAACGCCGCACGTTTTTCGCCGCCCCAGGGCCGTTTGCAGTTGAGCGCCGGTGTCGCGGACAACCAGTTGTTTTTCGCCGTGGCCGATGAAGGGCCGGGGATTCCCGAGGATGAACGTGCGAAGATCTTCGACATGTTCTACACCGCTGCCCGTGGTGATCGGGGCGGGCAGGGCACCGGCCTTGGCCTGGCGATCTGCCAGGGCATGGTCGGCGCACATGGGGGGCATATCAGCGTGGCGGATGGCATTGAGGGGCGCGGCACCTGCATCACCCTGTTTCTGCCGCTACAATCTCAGCCGGGCTTGGACACTGACCTTTGAAAACGTATGCCTACTGTGGCGAGGGAGCTTGCTCCCGCTGGGCTGCGCAGCAGCCCCAAAACCATTCGGTCGCGACGCATCACCCGCCTGACTAGTTTGGGAGCGCTTCGCACTCCAGCGGGAGCAAGCTCCCTCGCCACAACAGGTTCGTTTCTACAATGGTTTGTTTTTAATGGATTTTAATTGGACACCATGAGCCAGACCGCGACGATTCTAGTCATTGATGACGAACCGCAGATCCGCAAATTCCTGCGCATCAGCCTGGCCTCCCAGGGCTATAAGGTGATCGAGGCCGGCACCGGCAACGAAGGCCTGGCCCAAGCGGCATTGAGCAAGCCGGATCTGCTGGTGCTGGACCTGGGCTTGCCCGACATGGACGGCCAGCAAGTGCTGCGCGAGTTTCGCGAGTGGTCGACGGTGCCGGTGCTGGTGCTGTCGGTACGGGCCAGCGAGAGCCAAAAGGTCGATGCCCTCGACGGCGGCGCCAATGACTACGTAACCAAGCCTTTCGGCATCCAGGAATTTCTCGCCCGTGTGCGTGCGCTGTTGCGCCAGGCACCGACGGGCGAGTCTCAGGAAGCCGCCCTTAGTTTCGGCCCGCTGACGGTAGACCTGGCCTACCGCCGCGTTCTGCTGGACGGTGCCGAGGTGGCGTTGACCCGCAAGGAATACGCGGTGCTGGCGCAACTGGCGCGGCATCCAGGGCGGGTGATTACCCAGCAACAATTGCTCAAGGATATCTGGGGGCCGACCCACACCGAAGACAGCCACTATCTGCGCATTGTGGTGGGGCATTTGCGGCAGAAGCTGGCGGATGACCCGACGCAGCCGAGGTTTATCGTGACTGAGGCGGGGGTGGGGTATCGATTGCTGAATACTTAGGGTGGATAGAGTTTCGCTGCCTCAACTAGCGTCATCGCGGGCAAGCCCACTCCCACATTCGACCGCATGCTCATGTTGAACTCAGTCTAATTGTGGGAGTGGGCTTGCCCGCGATGGGCATTGGTATCTACACAACTTTGGCACGGCCCTGAACCTGTGACGGCTCAAGAGCCGAAGCCTCTCTAACTGATGCCCCGCGACCTAAATGTGGGAGGGGGCTTGCCCCCGATGGCGGCCTGACAGCCGACCAGGATGCTGGATCAGGGCGAGTACATATCCGTTGCTGCGGTAACGGCGGCTTAGGGTTCCGCCCTTACGGCGTCTCACTTTTGAAAAGCGCAAAAGTAAGCAAAACGCTCTTGCCCCACCACTCGGCACCTCGCCTAGGCTCGGTGTGCCCGTAATCCGACAGTGATTTGGGGGGCCGCCGCCACGCGCCATCCATGGCGCGGGGCGGCTAAACCGGCATCCCTGCCGGTTTACCCCCCAAATCACTGTCGAATTCCGGCCAGCGTGGTTTAACGGGGCGCCTAGATCAAGAGCAAGATCAAGAGCGGCTCGCTTCGCATCGTGGTTACTTAGGCTGCTACAAAGTTATGTAGATACCTATGCCGCGATGAGGCCACCAGCAGCGCCTACAATCTCAAGACTGCTCACTCTCATACCGATCCAACGTATCACTGGCAATTTCCCGCCCCAACGCGATCAACTCCGGCGCCTTGTAGAACTCGAAAAAACGGCACACCCGCTTGGGCACGTTGATCAGCACATCCGGTGGGTAGCCGGCGATTTTGTACTGTGCCAATGACGTCTGCATCACCTCGAAACTCTGGTTGATCAGGTCCAGCAGCGATGCAGGCCCGACGTTATCGATAATGAACGAGCCTGTGGCCGACTTCGGCGTGCCGGGTTTTTCCGGCGCGGCGGCGGGTTGCTGGGATTCGGGCTCGGCCGACTCCAGCCATGGGTTGATCTCGGCGGCCTGGGCCTGCAACGCTTCCTGCTCGAGCTTCATCAACTGCTCGGCCTGTTTGCGTCGAAACGGCAGGTGCGAACCCAATGATTTTGCCAGGCTGTTAAAGCGGCTCTTGAATGCCGGCGGGCGCTGGATCACCGGCAAGTGATAATGTTTCTGGTTGGTGGCGTTGAGGTTGACCGCGATGATCAAGTCGCAATGGCTCGACACCACCGGCACGATGGGCAACGGGTTGAGTAAGCCGCCATCCACCAGCATGCGGTTGCCCTGCATCACCGGCGTGAACAGGCTGGGGATCGCGGCCGAGGCGCGCATGGCCTGGTGCAGGCAGCCTTCCTGGAACCAGATTTCCTGCTGGTTGGTGAGGTCGGTAGCCACGGCGGTGTAGGGGATGCGCAGCTCTTCGATATTGATTTCGCCGACGATCTTGCGGATCTGCCCGAACACCTTTTCACCGCGAATCGCGCCCAGGCGAAAACTCACATCCACCAGGCGCAACACGTCGAGGTAATCGAGGCTTTCGATCCAGTTTCGGTACTCGTCCAGCTTGCCGGCGGCATAGATCCCGCCGACCACGGCACCCATCGAGCAGCCGGCAATACAGGCGATGTCATAGCCGCGCCGTTCGATCTCTTCGATCACCCCGATATGGGCGTAGCCCCTGGCTCCGCCGGAGCCCAGCACTAAGGCAACACGTTTCTTCATGACCAGATCCTTCGTGAAACAGGTGCCCACAATGCACCCATCAAGGGGGCCGCTACAATCCTCGGTAAGCCTTGGCAATATTTTTCCAGAATCGCGTCTAGGCTCGGGTATGCTCTGGCAATGGGTACTACTGATTTCAGGCTAAGGACAAGGCACTTTTCCCTGTAGGCAACGTCTACAGGCTACGACAGATTTTGTATATTTTGAGGTGTCATCGATGAAAGCCTGGATGTGTGTTCCCGTGATCCTGTTGGCCTTGGCTGGCTGTGCCGGGAAAACCGCGTATCGCGACAGCTGCGGGTCGCAGTTGGATGCCGCCTGGAAAGAACTGGACCTGGCCAAGGCCGAGGGCTTCGCGGGCACCGTCAGCTACTCCAAGGCTTTGTCGTTGTTGACCGGGGCCAAGACCCAACAGCAATTCGAAGCGTTCGAAGGGTGCTCCAACAAGGCCGAGAAAGCGCGCTTCTATATCCGTGAGTCACGCGCCGGGCGTTGATTCGCTAGCCGCGAGTAGGCTGTTTCATCACACAGGGAGGGCAGGATGTCAGCGCTGGTCAATCAGTTGGTCGCTCAGGTCATTGGCCTGGAAGTAGGGTTACTGAGCTGTCAGGCGCGTCTTGCCGCCGTCACCGATGATGAAGCCTTGCATGATCTGCGCACTACCGTGCGCCGCTTGCGCAGCCTGTTGCGCCCCTTGCGCGGGTTACCGGGTGTCGAACAGCTTGAATCGGCCGCCCGCGCGGTCGGCCAGTTGACCACACCGTTGCGTGACCGTGAGGTGCTGGCTGCGTACTTGCAACAGCTGGGTCACCATGAGGCGGCTGAGCGGCGTCTGCGCCTGCAGCCTGAGGCTTATCGCCAAGTGGCGCAGAGCCTGCAGCTGGCGCACCTGCTGCAGATCCTCGATGCGTTTCCACGGTTTATCCGCGCTTCCCAACGGCAGAAATTGCTCAAGGGCCTGCGCTCGCGCATCCGGAAACGCCTGACCAAGCAATGGAACGCACTCGACCACGCGCTGAAAGACCCCGAGCATGATCGCCACCGTTTACGCTTGCTGATCAAGCGCGTGCGCTACGCTGCCGAGGCGTATCCCGAGCTGGATAAATTGCCCGCCAAGGCCCTGTCCGGTCTGAAAAAAGCCCAGGGCGCCCTGGGTGACTGGCACGACTGCTGGCAGTGGTTGATGCTGGCCGAGCATCAGGCCGATCTTGAGCCCTTCGTCGCCACCTGGCGTCAAACCATGGCCAAGGCCGAGCGGCAGGCGGACCGGGTTCTGGATAAGCTCAGCGCCGATTGTTTCTGAACCGGTCCGGTTTTTGGCCGGAATAGGTGCTGTATCTGGCGGGCTTGGTGGTTAAGATTCCCTCATCGATTTTCTTGATGTGAGGTCGCCATGCGCTTTAGTGATTTGCTCGACGCTGCCCGTCAAAACCCACAGGATGTCACCATTCCTGCCGAATGGGCCCAAGGCCGCGCCACCTTTGGTGGCCTGGTCGCCGCGTTGCAATACGAAGCGTTGCGCGCCCAGGTGCCGGCGGAGCGGCCGCTGCGCTCCCTGGCGATCACTTTCGTTGGCCCGGTCGCGCCGGATGTACCCGCTAGCTATCAGGTTGAAGTGCTGCGCGAAGGCAAGGCTGTCAGCCAATTGCTGGGCCGTGTGGTCCAGAACGGTGAAGTGGCGACCTTGGTCCAGGCCAGTTTCGGTGCGCCCCGCACCTCGGAAATTGACGTCGCGAGCGAGCCGCCACCCGTGTTCAAACATTGGGATGAATGCCAGGAGCTGCCCTATATCAAGGGCGTCACCCCTGAATTCATGCGGCATCTGGCAATGCGCTGGAGCGTCGGCGGCCTGCCGTTTACCGGCAATAAATCCCGCGACATGGGCGGTTGGGTACGGTTGTGTGGGGACGTGAAAGAAGAGCCCCTGACCGAGGCGCACATCCTCGCACTGGTCGACGCCTGGCCGCCGGCGTTACTTCCGCATTTGAAGAAACCGGCGCCGGGCAGCACCCTGACCTGGACCATCGAATTCATCCAGCCCCTGCAGCACTTGACCACCCTCGACTGGTGCCAATACCACGTCAACATCGAACACGCCCGGGACGGCTACGGCCATGCCGCCGCCGCGCTCTGGAGCCCGACCGGCGAGTTGATCGCCCTCAGTCGCCAGACCGTGGTGGTCTTCGCCTGACCCTCAATGCCGGTGACGCTGGCGCCACGCCCGCCACCAGCCGCCGCTGAGCACAAAGCGCGGAAACGTCACGAACTGCTCGACCACCAGGCGCTGCACCGCGTCGTTACGATCACTGAACGGCTCGCTCGCCTGGGCTTCCAGGCTGTGGCCATGACGCTGCAGCGCCAGGCCCGCCAAAATGCCGATCACGCCTACGGCAAAACTCACCAGGCTCAGGCTGAACACACCGGAAACGATCAACAGAAAGCCGATGATGAACAGCGGAACGGCAATCAGGTGCAAAGCCAGATTGGTCGGGTGCTGATGGTTTTGTGGGTAATTACGCCATTGCCAGGCGGGGAGATTGGGGTGACGTTTGCCCATGGTGGTGAATCCTCTGTCCGTTTAAACAACTTGGAGGGAGTTTAGGTGGGAGAGGATAGGGCGGCGAATTAGGGTTGGCTATGGAGTCCATAGAGCCACCTTTATGTAAAATAACTTTTCAGGTGACTCAACGGGGTGCCGCGATTTGAGATTGTTTTCAATTTGGGATGGTTATGTTGGGTTATTTGAAGTAGTAGTCGTCCGGTCCGTTGATGTAAACACTAGGGCCTTTAAGTGAAATAAATTTTGCGTTGAATGTTATGGAGGCGCTGTCGCTGATGGCTTCAAATGTAAAATGATTGCTGGCTCTTTTGATGCGTGCAGTAAATACCTCATGGGCAGGAATATTTAAGATTTTCAGGTTGTCAATGTCATTGCAAGTTAGGCCAACTCTACACATGTTATATCCTTTATTTCTCCATTTTTCTGGCAGGTCGTCTGGGAATTCAGGTATGTCAAAACCCATGTCTATTGATGGTTGATCATTTTCTATAGTTATAGAAAACAGAGCTATTTTTCCAATTTCAACTGGAGAGCTGAAAAGTTTACTAAAAAATATGCTTCCATCTAATTCGTTCCAGTGCTTCATACTTATTTCCTGAATGAATAATGTTTCTTTGCTCCTTCAAGATAGCCTTTTCGAGGCTTTTCGATCGGGCGTAAGTTGAAGTGTGACGAATGGTCCCCAACACCATCTACTCTGCCGAATTTATGTCCTGCTGAGTGGTCTTGGATAAGAACCTTAGAGCCATTTGATCTTGTAAATTGATAAACCTTTGTTTCGATGGATCTCCCTGCATCATCCAGAACTGTTTTTCCGTTTTTGTCCGTCATTTTTTCAGTGACGTATTGTTTAGTTTTCCCTGTGTCTAGGTCTACTACCATGTCTGGGTTTTGAACCATCGGTATCCCGGCGTCTCTCTTCGCTTGTCTGAAGGCACCTTTGCGTGAAACATCGGGTGCGTCGGGTTCATTTGGAGTTTTACAGGCTGAATGATGCCTGCCTTTAGGCGGGCAGTTAGCGCTCAGCCCTAACGGGTCCACCCATCCAGTAGGATTGGGCACGTACTGGTATGCATTGATCCCACCCGCCAGCTTCACCGGATCAGGCGTCAGGTAACGACCAATGTCCGGATTGTAGTAGCGATGGCGGTTGTAGTGCAGGCCGCTTTCCGGGTCAAAGTATTGGCCTTGGAAACGAAGCGGGTTGTCGACTTTGCCTACGTCGAGACGGCTGATTTCTCCGTAGGCGCGGTAGTGGGCGGACCAGACGATTTCGCCTTCGGGCGTGGTGAGTTCTTGCGGTGTGCCGAGGTGGTCGAGTTGGTAGTGGTAGGGCTTGGTTTCTTGTGGGCCGAAGCCTTCCAGCAGTGCTAATGGGCGGAAGCTGTCGGGTTCGTAGAGGTAGCTGCGATGACGATCTGCATGGTGTTCGGCGATCAGCTTGTCGCCTTGCCAGAAGAACTCTGTGGTGATTCCATCCACGGTTTTGCTGATGCGCCGCCCAAACGGATCGTAGCGATAACTGGCGGTTTGGCCGTTGGGCTTGGTGATGCCGATCAGCCGGTGCTGACAGTCGTAGCGGTACTCGGTAACGAGTGAATGACCCTTGCCACGTCGCTCGCGTATCAGGTTGCCGAAGGCGTCATAGTCGTAATGGTGATCGCCTTGGATCATCAGCCGATTACCCGCAACGATGTCCGGGCCCGGCCTGTCTTGCATGAGCAGGTTGCCGGCAGGGTTGTGGCCGAAACGTTCTTGTATGTCTTGCGAGTGATCGGCGCGGGTCAGGCGGTGGAGTGGGTCGTAGTGGTAAAGGTGTTCGCCTTTGCGGGTGTCGTGCAGGCGGGTGAGGTTGCCGGTTTTGTCGTAGTCGTAGTGGCGTTGGTAGAGGTGGTTTTCCTGCTGCGTGACGGCGTGGGTATGTAGCCGGTTTTGGTCGTCGTAGTGGTAGTGGCTGAGGAGTTGGCCTTGTTGGCGCTGGTGTTCGCGGCCTGCTTTGAACAGGTGGGAAGTCAGCAGCGCACCGTTCAGTTCGACGGTGGCGAGATGCCCGCCTTTGTCGTGGTTGAAGGTGAGGCGGTTGTTGTCCGGCAGGCGCAGGTTTTTTAACTGGCCGCAGGCGTCGTAGCCATAGCGCAACGTGCCCCAGCCTTGGTGTTCGGCGGTGAGGCGGTTTTGGCGGTCGTATTCGTAGGCCAGAAACCAGTGGCCGTCGTCGACGCTGAGGAGGTTGCCTTGGCGGTCGTAGGCATAGTCGACAACGCTGCCGTCGGGCAGGGTTTTTCTTACGAGGCGGCCGGCATGGTCGCGCTGGTATTGAGTGACAAGCTGACTGCCATCGTCGCCGTATTCGGTTTTCTCCAACAGGTTGCCGTTGAGGTCGTAGGCATACGCAGTGCGTTGGCCGTCGAAGCCGGTTTCCTGTTGGATCAGGCCGTTGGGGTGGTAGTCGAGTTGGTAGGTTTCGCCGACTTCGTTTTCGATGGCGGTGAGCAGTAAGCGAGCGTTGTCGTAGCGGTACTTGACCTGGGTACCGTCGGCATTGATGCGGCGGCTGATCAGGTGCAGGCCGTCGGCGTATTCGTAGCGGGTGACGTGGCCGAGTTCGTCGCGCTCGGCGATGATTTTTCCGTAGGGGTTGTAGCTGAATTCTCGTGTGGCACCGTCCGGCAGTACCAAGCGAGCTAACCGGCCTACGGCGTCCCATTGATACTGGGTCAGCGCGCCCTGTTCATCCTCAAGCGCAACCTGCCGGCCCAGGTCGTCATAGCGATAGCGCTTGATCCCGCCATTGGGCAATTGCTCTTCAACAAGCTGCCCGCGCTCATTCCACACCAAGCGATGGCAGCTGTTGTCGGGGTACCAAACCCCGGTCAGTTGTCCCTGTTTGTCGTAGCTGTAGTCGGTCGCGTTGCCATCCGGATCGATCTGGCGAATGACATCTCCCTGGTCATTACGCTCGTATTTCCAGACCGCCTCACCACGTCTTACAACCCGTACGAAACCGTTGTCATGCTCGTAGGATGTTGGCTCGTCATCCCCCGGAAACAGCGCGACCAAGCGTCCGGCTTCGTCGTATTGATAGGCCGTCACCGCACCCAGCGGGTCCTGCTCGACGGTCAGACGGCCCTTGTCATCGTAGGATTTGAAATGCTGGGCGCCGTCGGGATCGATGCGCTGTACCAATCGCGCCCGCTGGTCATGTACGTAAACTTCCTGGCTGCCGTCGGCGTTGTGCACGGTGACTCGACCGTCATCGCCCCAGGCATACCGTGTGTCCATCTGCGAGAAACTGGCCCAATGGCGGACACAGCGCGCCGCCTTGCCAACGCGCTCCCATTCCCAAAAGAAACGCGCCCCACCGGCCAACTGCCGTTCAAGAATGACGTGCTGCTCGTCGTACCGATAAACTTCGCTTTCACCGACAGCATTGGTCGCTGAAACCAGTCGTCCGGCGCCGTCATAGGCGTAGGCAACGACGTTCTGCTCGGTCACCCAAACAAAGGGTTCATGCCCCGTGGCGCGATGAATCTGGTAGTCCACCGCCACGATGCGGTCGAATTCATAACGCAACAAAAGCGAACGGCCCACACCGTTATCCAACCGCTCGATCCGCCCCAACCGATCCCGGACAACCAACAGCCGGTTGTCATACGCATCGCTGATCGCCGTCAGCCCACCGTCGCGAAAGTGGTAGAACCGCGACCCCTGGGCCAGCACCAGTTCATCAGGCAACGACCCCAAGTAAATCGCCGCTTCCGCCAGGCTGTTGGTAATCGCCGGCCGAGCAGCCGTCGGCAAGGGCAGGGTGGTCGAGCGATTCTCATGGTCCGTCCACACCACCGAATCGCCCGCCACCACAAGCCGCTGCGCCAGCGCATGACTCCAGCCAAACCCCAGCCCACAGTCCACTTCCACCGCACTGCTGCGATACAAGCGCGTCCACTCGAACGGCAAGACCCCATCCAGCGCGCCATCGGTAAGCGTCAGCAATTCCTCGCCAGTGACCATCGACACCGGGCAACCGTTAGTAACGGTTTTATCCGCAGAGGCCGCCGCATCACCCTTCGGGTTCGAAGCCACGGCAGGCACATCATCCACCGCCTCCTGCCGAACCAACGCCGTACGCTGGGTCTTGCTGCGCACCGCCGGCACCGGGTTCGAAACCAGCGTGTCACCCGCCTTCAACGGCGCCACCGGCACTGCCTTGACCAGCGTCGCCGCACTGCTTAGCAACACCGGCTTGGCCGCCTCCACATGGGTTTCCAGCCCAGGCCCCACAACCTGCTTGGCCAGCAGCTCCAACAGCGCCCGCGCCCGTCCGGATTTGACCTGGCTGAGCACCTGAGCCCCCAACCGAAGCTGTACCCCAATTCCCCGCGTCGCCCATATCAGCAACAGATTGATCAACACTTCGCCGGTAATCTCACCCAGCAGTTCATACATCTCGGGCGGCGGCAACATGCGCATCCAGGCCACCGCCGCCGAGAGATAAATGAACAACAGCGGCTCATCACTCAGCACCAGTAAACCCTGGGCGAGCGTGTCTTTACCCAGCTTGAGTAACTGATCCAGTTCGGCTTGGGAGATGTACTTCAACAACCGTTCGCTGTTGGACTTGAGGTTCGCCAGCAGGTCGTACAGCTCGGTAATGTTGTCCCACAGGTTGTAAAAAGCCTTGCCAATCCCGGTTGCAAAGGCCGCGCCCTGTTTCGCGCTGCGTGTGAAGGGCGGGGCGTTTGCAAAATCTGTCCACTGAAGCTTGAAGCGCTCGTTCCATTGCTGGCGCAGTTCAGCTTCCAGCCCGGCGATCACCGACTGGTAGGACGCATACAGCGCCTTGACGTGATCTTTGGAAACGTTGGGGTAAAAGGTGACCTGGTACCGCTGGTCGCGAGTGCATTCTGGGACTTCAAGAATGCCGCTGGGGCCGATGGTTCGCTGCAGCGGCGCGCCAATGGGATTGCCGTCCTTGGCGATGGCTTGCAGCGTGACCGGCGTGTTGCCGATCGGCACGAACCGGGTGCTTTCGAACAGGTGCACCAGGGTCAGCCCACCCTGGGCTTTGCACATGGCGACGGTGCGACTGGGCATGTCGGAAGAGATCGGCGCAACCAGTGCGACGTCTTCCCCGACCTTGAACACCTGCTCCACTTCCAGTGCCGAGCCACTTAAAAAGCTGTCGGCCCAGTCGTCGAACGTATTCAGGCAGTCGCGCAAATTCCGAAGAATGCTTTCAACATCTGGCGCTTCGGGGTCCATGGGGGCCAGCACAAAGCTGGCAATCACCGGAATCAAAAGACGGCCCTGGCGACCTGGGCTCTAACGAAAAAAACCATCTGCACTCCCTCGCACTGTTTGATCAGGCGAGGGACTTTGCAGAGGTTCGTCGGTAAAAGAAGTCGGCGTTATTCGCGGGAGTGGCGAGGAAGTTTCGTCTTAATCTCAGGTAGGCTGCGGCTTGGTCGTAGGAATCGGATTACGGTCTGAACGGCCCTACAGCTTCAACTGCCCAATCGCTGTGCTCAATTCTCCCGCCAACGCCGCCAGTGCATGGCTGGTGGTCGCCGAATCTACGGTCTGCCGCACGGTGTTCTCGGTTACATCGCGAATACTCACCACTGCGCGGTTCATCTCTTCGGCGACATGGCTTTGCTGTTCAGCGGCCACCGCGATCTGGGTATTGCTCTCGCGCATCTGCGCCACGGCGCCGGTGATGTCGGCGAGTGCGGCACCGGCTTCCTGGGCCTGTTTTACGCAGTCGTCAGCCTTGAACGAGCTTTCCTGCATGAAGTCCACCGCGTCGCGGGTGCCGGCTTGCAGCGCCGAGACCATGCGGGTGATTTCGTCGGTGGAGCTTTGTACGCGCTTGGCCAGGTTGCGCACTTCGTCGGCGACCACCGCAAAGCCACGGCCCATTTCTCCGGCGCGGGCAGCTTCGATGGCGGCGTTGAGGGCGAGCAGATTGGTCTGTTCGGCGATGCTGTGGATCACCCCGACCACGCTGTTGATTTTCTGGCTGTCTTCGGCGAGTTTCTGGATCATCTCAGCGGTCTGTTGCACGCCGCTGGACAGCCCGGCAATCGAACGTTGCACGCGGGTGACCACTTCCTGCCCGCTGCCGGCGAGGGTGTCGGCGGTTTGCGAGAGGTCGCGGGTGGCACCGGCGTGCTGGGCAATGTGGTAGACGGTGGCGGTCATTTCGTTGATCGCCGTGGCGGCCTGGTCGGTCTCGCTTTGCTGGCCGAGCATGCCGCGCTGCACCTCGTTCATGCTGCTGGCCAGCCGCGCGGCGCCCTCGTCCAATTGTTTGGCAGTATGGGCCACGGTGTTGACCACCCGCTGGTAGCCGGCCTGCATGGCGTTGAAGGCGCTGGCCATCTGCCCGACTTCATCCTTGCAGGCCAGGGGCACGCGGGCGGACAAATCGCCGGTCTTCTCCACATGCAGCATCACGTCCTTGAGAGTGTTGAGCTGGCTGAGCAGGAAGCGGATCAGCAGTTGTGAGGCGCCAAGCATCGCGAGCATCAGGATCGCCACCGCCAGCGCATAGTTGACGAAACGTTCGCCGAACACCTGGCGCAGGCTTGGCGCGTATGCGAGTACGGCGACTTGCTGTCCGTCGGCACGGCGGATGACCTCGGCGCCCACCAGCGGATTGACGCCGAACAATGGCAGGTGACTGAGCTCGATCCAGCCGCTCGCGTCTTGCAAGGCTGAGAGATCCTCGCCTGCGCGTTGTGGGACTTGGCCACGGGTGAAGGTCAGCCAGTTCTCGCCAGTGGGCAGTGGCGTGTCAGCCGGCCAGGCGTTGAGCAACTGCCCCTGGGCCTGGGCCGACACCTGGGAGGCATGGCTGCGCGCCTGTTGTTCGAGCTGGACGGCATACAGCACCAGCAACAGGGTGGTGATGAAGGCCACCGCATTGACGGCCCAGAATTTGTATTTAAGCGAGATATTGCTAAGCCAGGCACCCATGGAAGGTTTTCTCTGATAGCGGAAACAGCATTGGCAAGGTGCCATTATTGTGCCGCTACTCAGGAAAGCGTTTTTGACATGGGTCAATGCGCCGCATCACTCCACGGCAGGCAGGCCGAAAAAGGCGCGGGCACAGGCGGTGCTGTGCATCGCCAGCTCTTGCATCGTTTCATTGCGATGCAGGGCAACCTCGCGTAGCACTTCGGTCAGGAAGGCGGGCTCATTGCGGCCGTTCTTCGGCTTCGGACGCAGCGTGCGCGGCAGCAGGTAGGGCGCGTCACTTTCCAGCATCAGACGGCCACGGGGAATTTCCCTGACCAACGGGTGCAGATGCGTCCCACGGCGCTCGTCGCAGATCCAACCGGTGATGCCGATGTGCAGGTCAAGGTCGAGGTAGCTGAAGAGCGCCGCTTGTTCGCCAGTGAAGCAATGCACCACGGCGGCGGGCAGATGGTCACGGTAGTCCTTGAGAATCTCCAGCAGGCGTTGGTTGGCATCGCGCTCGTGAAGGAACACGGGAAGTTTCAGCTCGACGGCCAGGGCCAGGTGTTCCTCGAGGACTTTTTCCTGCTGCGGGCGCGGCGAAAAATCACGGTTGAAATCCAGTCCGCACTCGCCGACGGCGCGCACGCGTGTTTCGCTGAGCAAACCGCGCAAACGCTGGGCGCTGTCGCGGTTCCAAGCGCTGGCGGAGTGGGGGTGGATGCCGGCGGTGCTGAACAGGCGTTGCGCGCTTTCATCGAGTTTTACACATAGTTCCAGGGCCTGCTCGCTGCCTTCGACGCTGGTGCCGGTGAGCACCAATTGTTGCACGCCAGCGGCGTAAGCACGCTCTAGAACGGCCGAGTGCCTCTCGTCGAAACTGGGGTTGGTCAGGTTGACGCCGATATCAATGAGTTGCATGGTGCTATCTCCGCCTGCGGCCGGAAAGCATATCAGAGCTGTAGATTTATAAGAAAAACGAAGAACTACAACGCGTTATCGCTGTCTTTGAACGTCGCAAGCGACATTGTGCCGGGCCTGCTGCCTCTCACTGTGTCGCCGTTGCGCGCCTTGCCAGCGCTTAAAGCGCTCTGTTTCTGACGCCCAACACCTCGCTTTTCACGAAGGCGTTGGCCAGTATTCTTTCCGGAGAGCGGATGATCCGACCCTCGGCTTTGCTTTTAGTGTGCGTGACGTTGCTGCTGCCCATGGCGGCGGTCGCGCGTCTGGATGGGCCGCTGGAAGTGACAAAGCCCGGCAAGGTGCGTGACCTGGCAGACATTCGTTCCAGCCGCACCCTGCGCGTACTGGTCAACCAGAGCCGTAACAGCTCCGGTGAAGTGCAGGGCCAGGCCATCGGTGTCGAATACCATCGCCTGCGTGCGTTCGAGCAATACCTCAATGGCCATGCCCGTGATGGCCAGCAAATCAACCTCAAGATCATCCCCAAGGCCAAGGAGCAGTTGCTTGGCGCACTGGCCCGTGGCGAAGGCGACCTGGTTGCCCCTGGCGAATTGCTGGACGTGAAGGCCGCGCACAAGATCAGCGCCAGTGCCCCGATTGCCAGCGATGTGCCGTTGTGGCTGGTCGGCGTCAAGGGTGAACGCCGGTTTACCAGGTTGGAGCAGTTGTCGGGCCGCACCCTGACGCTGACCACCGGCAGCGCGGCGGCGGATGCGATCAGCCAGGTCAACCAGAAGCTGGCCCTGCACAAGCAGCCGCCGATCAAGGTGGAATGGGTCGACCCGAGCCTGGCGGTGGAAGACGTGCTGGAGATGGTGCAGGCCGGGATCTTTCACCTGACCATCGTGGAAAAGCCGATTGCCGAACGCTGGTCGAAAATTCTGCCCAAGTTGCGCTTTGACAAGCAGGTGGCCATCAGTGAGCCGGGTGACGAGTACTGGTTCGTACGCCAGGATGCGTCAATGCTGCGGGCGAGCATCGATCGCTTCCTCAAGACTTATCACACCCCCTCCGACCAGGATGTGGCGTTCCAGCGTATCTATCGACGTCTCTATCAAGTGCGCAACCCGTTGGCCCGCGCCGATCGTCAACGCCTGGAGAAACTGCGCCCGATTCTGCAAAAGCATGCACGCGAGCAAGGCATGGACTGGTTGAACCTGGCTGCGCTGGCCTTCAAGGAGTCTGCGCTGGACCCTGGCGCACGCAATAGCGGTGGGCCTACCGGGCTGATGCAGATCACGCCTTCGGCGGCGCAGCGGGTAGGCGTCAACAATATCGAGAATCTGGACAGTAATGTGCAGGCGGGTGCGCGCTACCTGGCGATGATCCGCCGTAAGTTTTTCGCCAGCCCCAAGCTCAATGAGCGCGAACGCATGGCCTTTGTGCTGGCGGCGTATAACATGGGGCCGGAGCGGGTGCAGGGCATGCGCACCGAAGCCAGGCGCCGGGGGCTCAACCCCAATCAGTGGTTCTTTCAGGTTGAACGCATTGCCATGGAGCAGGTGGGGATGGGCGGCGTCAGCTATGTTAATAGTGTCAACAAATACTATCTGGCGTTCGATCGGGAGCGGGAGTCCCTGGAGCCGCCAGCGGCGAAAGTTGCGTCTCGCAAATAATCGATTTTATCGATGTTGATAAGGCAATTTTTCGGCTTTTATCATTGTTTAAACTGATTAATATAGCGGCCAACCAACCCCTACCTGAAAAAGGATTTACCCCATGCGCCCACTGATTACCCGCGTCCTGTCCACCCGTGCCGGCTACGGCCTGACTGTTCTGCGCATTTTCGTCGGCATTATCTTCGCTGCCCACGGCTCGCAAAAACTTTTCGGCTGGTTTGGCGGCGGTGGTCTGGCGGGAACCGCACAGTGGATGGAGAGCATTGGCCTGGCGCCGGGCACGCTGATGGCCGTGCTGTCGGGTGGCACCGAGTTCTTTGCCGGCCTGGCGCTGATCATCGGCCTGCTTGCACGTCCAGCAGCTTTGGGCCTGACCTTCCTGACACTGGTGGCGATCCTTTCGGTGCACATTCATAACGGGCTGTTCATGGCCAACAATGGGTATGAATTCGCCCTGGCCCTGCTTGGCGGCTCGCTGGCGGTGCTGTTCGAAGGCGCCGGCAAACTGTCGGCCGACCGCGCCATCGCCAGCTGAGCGTTTCGCACCTCATGAGAGGCCCGCCCTGTGCGGGCCTTTTTCGTTGCTCGGGATTCTTGACACTGCCCCGCCAGCTTCTCTAGGATGCTGCTCATGCGCCGATTTAAACAGCTAATTGCGGGGCGCCACTGGACTCGATGCAGTCCGACAGAACCATGCACTCGTCAGGAGGCACGGGTCGAAATACCGCTAAAGCGCTGGTTCGGTGTTGCCTCTCACCTGCCCGCAGACTTTTGAGGCAGAGACACGACACGATGAATGCACTACGCCCCCTGATACGCCTGGCCCCGATCACTGCGGACCTGACTCAACGCAACCCGAAAATCCTCCTGGGCGGCAAGCACCAGCCGACGCTGCTGCGTTACCTGGACGGCTGGCCACGTCGCACCGGGCGGCCTTCGGCGTTCTTGATCCAGTTCGTGGAAGACGGCGACTCCCTGGCCCGTTTTGCCAGTAACAGCTTTGACCTCGCGGTGATCCAGGCGCCGAGTGCGGACAACGCCGAAGAAGTGATCCGCCAACTGACGCGGATTGCGCGGCAAGGGCTGATCGCCCGTCGCTGATTACCAACCCCAAATGTTCAGCTGAAGCCCGCGGGCGGCCATCGGCGTCGACACAGCCAGCGATAACGTACCCAGGCGATCAGGCATAAAACCAGCGGTACCGTTACGATCAGCAGCAGCTTCAGGTTCCGCTCGAAGCGGTGCAGCGGCGCGTACGCCTGAGTCTTGAGGGCATGGAGTTCCATGGGCAGGCGCAGGCGCTCTTTGTTGAGCGCTTGCAATTGGGTATTGGTGTCCACGGCCTGGGTGCCCAAGTGTGTGGGCTGTGGATTCAACCGCTGCCACGCTTGCTCGGTACGCTCAAGGCGACGTTCCAGTTCTGCGGCCGTTTCCCGATAGGTCTGTGCGGCGGCTTCGCGCATGGGTTCCAGGGTACTGAGTGAATGCGAAGTGAGGCGCGGACGAATATTCGCCAGTTCTGCGGGAGCCGCCAGGTTATCCAGGGTATTCAATACGAACTGCACGTTGCTGTTGGCCGTTGTCTGGCTGACAGCGTCCGCGAGTAAATCGGTATCGGCAACTACCACCACCTCGATTCGGGCAGCCTTTTGTAAGCCTGGCGGCTGCCCCCTGAGACCGTCAGGAAATGCCGAGTAGGCCGGCCCCTCCAGGCGAGCGGCGATCACATGGCGCTGACCCGAGGTGGAAGCTTCGTCGATGAGTGAATCGAACGCCGTCGCTGAAGCGAAACGCCCGGCGTCCAGCAGCGCAGACTGCCGGGAGCTTTGTAGCAGCGGGGTGAACGTCATCCGGCTTTTTCGCGTGCGCAAGAGTGCGCCACTGCTTGATACGCTCAGGCTGTCGAGTTTCCAGGTGCTGACGTCGTGCGCGGTCATTGCCAGGCGTGGCAGTTTCAACCTGGCTGGGTGCAATACGGTAGGCATGCCTGGGCCGAGCGAGGCCGAGGAGGCGTAAAGACTGTCAACCAACAGCTTGTTCGCGGGCATCCGTATGCCCCATGTGGTCAACAGGCCATCCAGCTCGGAGTCTACCGCTACGGTTTCAGCCCCCATCTCGCTCACCGGGTCGATGAAAACCATCAGCTTGCCGCCGCTTAAGGCAAATTGCTCGATGGCGTAAAGCGTTTGTTCGGCTAGCGCCCGTGGCTGTACCACCATCAAGCTACCTACAGATGGAGGCACCTGGGTAATGTTCGATGCCAACTCCACCAGGTTGAAATGCTCGCGCATTTGCTCCAAAAGGTGTCCGGCGGACTCATCCAACGGCAACCCGGACAGGAGGCCGACGCTGGGACGCTGGGGGTGCATCAATTTATGGATCAGCTGGCTGATTTGATACTCGAGCAACGGCTCGTCGTCGGGGTTGAACGCTTCGATACGTTGCGTGCCCTGGCCGGCACGCGTGCCTATAAGGCCGAGGTATCCCTGTGTGTCATCCAGGCCGAATAAGCTGGCTTTGTAGGCGTCTTCTGAAAAAGGAGTGGGGTCAATAACGTGCAAATTGATCATGCCCTCGGCGGCTGCTTCAAATTCCTGGAGCACGTCTTCTACGCGTTGGCCGAAGCGTTTCATAATGCGGCTTTTCTTCGGTGCAGTAAGCGAGTTGAAATAATACAAGTCCAGCGGGCTATCAAGTGTTGCGAGCAGTTGCCGCGTGGATGGCGATAAGGTGTGAATTTTCTGTTGTGAAAAGTCCCAGCGAATATCGGGTAGTTTGTTTATCCAGACCAGATTGAATGCCAGGAACAGTAATGATATGACGATCAATGTCATACCCGTACGAAGAGCGGATCGCATCAGCGACTTTCCTTCTCAGCTGTTTTTATAGTTGAGTGTGACAATGGATGCAGAGAGAAAAGCAAGGATCATGCTGACAAAATATAAACAGTCATGAAGTGTTATTTTGCCGTTGTCCATTGAGCTGAAGCGGGAAATCGGGTCAAGCCTCATCACGCTATCAACTATCCAGATCGGTGCCTGATGTTCAAGTGCATCCAGGATTGAAGAAAGCCCGCTGATGGTCAGCAGCAAGCCCGTCGTCAATAGGAAAATTACAAGGCGCTGGTGCGTGAGTACACAGATAAAACAACCGGCAGCTAGATAACTTCCTGCCAGCAGCCAGCTTGCCAGAAATTGTGATGCGATCACCCCGTTATCAGGCGTTCCAAGATAATGGGCGGCGATCACTATAGGAAAATTCAACAACAACGCAGCACTGCATACCGCCCAGGCTGCCAGGAATTTTCCGATCACCCGTTCTGCTGAGGTGACGGGCAGGGTTTTGATCATGTTGGAAAATCCGGCGCTGTGTTCATCAGACCACATTTGCATGGATAAGCTGGGTATCAGTAGCAGATAGAGCCAGGGGTGCAGCTCGAAAAAAGCCTGCAAGTCGCTGCTGTCTCGCTCCATCCAGCGGTAGGTGTGCAATCCCAGCGCCGCACATAGCACCAGGAAAAACGCCACGCTCAGGTAAGTGATGGGGGTGCTGGCATAACTGGCGAGTTGGCGTTTGAAAATGAGGGGCAGCAGTTTCAAGGCGATACCTCGTGGCTCAGAGGGTGAACGACATCGTTCAAGCGACCTGGCTCCAGATGCAGTGACGTTATGTTCCAGCCGCGATGGGTAATGAGTGAATTGATGGCGGGGAAGATGGCGTGCCCGGGCATGGCCAGAACCGTCACTTTGCCTGGGTTTAGACGGTCTTCTTCGATGCCTGCAACCCCTGGTAATACCGCAAGCGCGAGTAGATCCAGGGGCGGATCCGCTGCGAGTGTCACCGCCTGGAAGTGCCGGGAACTGCGCTGCAAATCCTCCAGCGAAGCGTCGATAATCAGTCGCCCGCTTGCGATGACCAGGGCGCGGGTGCAGATGTCGGACAGCCAGTCGTAATGGCGGGAGGCAATGATGACGCTCATTTCCTCGTTAAGGGACTGAACAAGCGCCCTGAATTTGAGCCGTTGCTCGGCGTTCATCCCTTCCATGGGCTCGTCCAGCAGGAGCACGCTGGGGGAATGCGCAATGGCTTGCGCAATCGCGACTCTGCGCTTCAAGTCCTGGCTGAGCACATCGATGGGGCAGTTGAGTACAGGAAGTAGCTCCAGTCGCGTGGCGACCCGGTCCACGTGCCTGCGTTTTTCGGCACCGCTGAACCCTCGAGCGGCGGCAACGAAGTTGAGGATGCTTTTGACCGACAGCGTGTGATGGGTGATTCCCCCTTGAAGCTGGTAGCCAACGGCTTGCCTGGCGAGAACTGAATCGGTCTGGGTACTGAAACCCTGAATGCTGATATGCCCACTGGTGGGCTTGATCATGCCGGAAAGCAAATTCAGCAATGTTGTTTTACCGGCGCCATGCTCGCCCAGCAAACCCACGCATTCCTTGCGTTGGGCACAGAACGAAAAGTCGCTGATCACGCTTTTTTTGCCCAGGTGCTTTGTCAGGTTGCTGACCTCGATCATAGGATTACCGAATCTATTGGGCGGTGCCTGAAGAAAGTTTTGTTAGTGTGTGGCGGTGCCTTAAAAAGACTACGTTCAATACCCGTGCTTGGGAACGCTGGGTGCACTTAATAAGTAAAGTCCTACGTTTGAGTTGATTACGTACTGAAACAATTGTTGTGTGTTGAGTACTTAATAATGGTCGGATATTTGTCTGATATTTATATAAGGTTTTCTTTTTATAATGAGGCCTGACTGCCATGATGCTTTTACGTACCCTTGTTCTTGAGCGCAGCGG
Organism: Pseudomonas sp. R2-7-07; assembly: GCF_003852355.1. NCBI lineage: Bacteria > Pseudomonadati > Pseudomonadota > Gammaproteobacteria > Pseudomonadales > Pseudomonadaceae > Pseudomonas > Pseudomonas sp. R2-7-07. The sequence continues at coordinate 1,920,475 of NZ_CP027759.1, forward strand.
CGAGAATGCCCCGGTCAACGGCGCACTGCTGTGTGGGTTCGCTGTCGAACAGACTGCTTCCAACTTCCTGGTGTATAGCCTTGATGAAGAAGCCGAGCCTGGTCATTCCAGGGTGTATATCGCGGCCTTGCGCAAAAAACTCGAGCGGTATTTCCTTGGCGGCGTCGAGTCCAAAGACGATTTGCAAGTAGCGATGCAAGTCTTCAAGCAAATCCTGATGATGGCGGCGGCATCGGGCAATAAGGACAGCGCCCTCAGCGAATCTCAGGTTCCGTTTCATTTCATTGACCTGAAAGGCTGCAGGTTGCCGCCTGCCAGGCCCGAGGACCATCACTCGGTGATCGTCAAGAAAGCGCTGGTGATGAAGGTGATTACATTGGGCATGTCCGCCCCTGCTGCGCCTGCGATCGAAAGCAGCGCAGTCATCGTGCCTTCCATTCGCTTTTCATCGCAAATGGTTGCACCGCCCCGAGGCAAGAGCCAGCCCAAGTCCGCCCCGCCGCCAGTGGAAGAAGCCCTCGTTGAAGAGCCACCTCATTCACCGGTCACGGAACCCGAGGTGCCGGAGGTGCCGCAGGTGCCAGCCGAACCTCGAGCGCAGTCCGTTCAGGCAGAACACCTCGGAACCCCGTCGTCCTCCCTCTCTCCTAGAGAGCATACCTCCATGCTCGAGATAGACAGTACGCTGAGCAATCTCGCAAGGGTTGCCCAGGAACTGACGCAGAAAAAACAGGCCGTTACCGAACGCGAAGAGATGCTTGAACAGTGGCAGGCTCGGCTGCAACAACAGCAGACCCAGCAGGATGAAAAAAGCCGGGCGTTGGACCAACGCCATTCGAGACTGCAGGAGCAAGAACTGGAGGTGAGTCAAAAGACCGAAAAAATGGTGCTGATGATGTCGCAGCTATCGCTGATGCGACAGCGCCTGCAAGGCACGCTCGTTGAACTGGACCAGGTACTCGATGGACAGGGCTGAGTCGATGAGCCTGTCGATCTGGAAACTTTGCGCCGTTGATTTATCATCGCTCCCCGCCAGCCGACGCCAGGGTATGATGCCGTGGCCTGTCGACACTAATGGACATTGCCTGGGGATGTGCGCGTTTGAGTACCAAGCTGATTACCAAAGAAGGCCATGAAGCGCTGAAAAAGGAGCTGGACTACCTTTGGCGTGAGAAGCGCCCGGACACGACGCGCAAGGTGACGTGGGCGGCTTCTCTGGGAGATCGCAGCGAAAACGCGGATTACCAGTACAACAAGAAGCTGTTGCGTGAGATCGATCGGCGGGTGCGCTACCTGCGCAAACGCCTCGAAGATATGCGCGTGGTGGAATACATGCCCGAGCAGGAGGGCAAGGTGTTTTTTGGGGCGTGGGTCGATGTCGAGAACGAGCAGGGCGAGACCAAGCGTTTTCGCATTGTGGGGTATGACGAGATCTACGACCGGATGGATTACATCTCTATCGACTCTCCCATGGCGCGTGCGCTGCTGCGCAAAGAGGTGGACGATGAAGCCATCGTGCAGACCCCCGGCGGTGAGGTGTGCTGGTGGATTACCCGGATTGAATATGTGAAATAGCAACGAATGGCGCTTGCTCCGAGTGGAGCAAGCGCCATTCGTGTTTCAGCCCTCGCGCAGCACCGTCAGCGGGCTGGCGTTCAACGCACGGCGTGTACCGAATACCCCGGCGCCACCGATCAGCACCGCACCGATCACTGGCAGCAGCAACAGCCAGGGGTGAGGGTGCCAGGCCAGATCGAAGGCATAACGGTACAACACCCAGGTCACCAGTTCCGTGCCCAGTGCCGCCAGCAAACCACTGACCGCCCCCAGCAGGCCGAACTCGATGCGCCGGGCCTTGATCAGCAGCCTGCGCTCGGCCCCCAGTGCACGCAGCAGCGCACCCTGGCGGATTCGCTCGTCCAGGGTGGCCTGCAAACCGGAAAACAGCACGGCCATGCCCGCGGCGAGCACGAACAGCAGTACGTATTCCACCGCAAGGGTCACCTGGGCGAGGATGCTGCGCAGCTGCTCCAGCAGGGCCTCGACCTGCAGGATAGTGACGGCCGGGAAGGCTCGGGAGAGGTCGACAATCTGTTGGTCATGCCCAGGCGCCAGGTAGAAGCTGGTCAGGTAGGTGGTCGGCAAATCCTTCAAGGTGCCCGGTTGGAAGATCATGAAGAAGTTGGGCTGGAAGTTATCCCAGTTGATGGTCCGCAGGCTGGTGACCCGTACCTCGCGATTCTCCCCGCCGATGGTGAATACCAGATGGTCGTTGAGCTTGAGTTTCAGGCTTTCAGCCACCTTGGCTTCCACCGACACCCCGGGAATGTCATCGCCCGGTTGCGCGGTCCACCAGGCACCCGCCGTCAGTACGTTACCTGGGGGCAAGTCGGCCGCCCAGGTCAGGCTCAGGTCCCGTTGCACGGCGCGATCACCGCTGGAATCCTTGCTGACAATCTCTTGTACGGGTTCGCCGTTAATGCTGATCAGCCGACCGGGCACGACGGGATAGAGCGGTGCCGATTGCGCCTGGACTTCCAGAAGGCGGGCGCCAAAGGCGTCTTTGTCGGCTGGCAGGATATTGAGCGCGAAGTAGTTGGGCGCATCCTTGGGCAATTGGTTCTGCCAGGTGTCGAGCAGTTCACCGCGTAGCAGGGCGATCAAGCCCATGGACAACAGGATCAAGCCAAACGCGAGGGACTGGCCGGCGGCGGCCAGTGGATGCCGCAGCAATTGCCCCAGGCCCAGTCGCCACGGCAAGGAGGCGCGCGCAAGTAACCGGCGCAGGCTTTGCAATAACAGCAGCAACAACCCGCCGAGGATCAGTGCGGCTACCACGCCGCCGCCCAATAACGCGAAGGTCAACACCAGGTCGAGGCTCAGGCGCCACATGATCAGGCCCAGGGCGAAGAGCGCCGCCCCATAAACCATCCAGGTGCTCGAGGGGATAGGCAGCAGGTCACGACGCAGTACCCGCAGCGGCGGCACCCGGCCCAGTGCGGCCAGGGGCGGGAGGGCGAAGCCGGCGAGGGCAACCAGCCCGGTGCCGATCCCTGCAACGGCCGGTAGCAGCCCGCCAGGTGGCACGTCTGCGGGCAACAGGTCGTGCAGGAAGTAGAACAGACCAAATTGCGCGAGCCAGCCGAGGAGGGCGCCGGCCAGGCTCGCCAACAGGCCCAGTACGCTCAGTTGCAGGCTGAACAGCAGCATGGTTTCGCGTCGTGACAACCCCAGGCAGCGCAGCAGGGCGCTGGCGTCGAAGCGGCGGCTGGCAAAGCGGTTGGCCGACAGCGCCACGGCCACGCCGGCCAGTAACACCGCCACCAGGCTGGCCATATTCAGGTAACGCTCGGCCTTGCCCAGGGCACCGCCGATCTGCTGGTTACCATCGCGCGAGTCCTGCAGGCGCTGGTTGGCCGCCAGGCCCGGCTTGACCAGGTCGCGATAGGTTTGCAGCGCCGTGCTGCCCGGTGGTGCGCGCCACAGTTCGCGATAGCTCACGCGGCTGCCAGGCTGGACTACGCCGGTGGCATCCAGGTCCGCCAGGTTGATCATTACCCTGGGCGTGAGGCTGTAGAAATTGCCGGCGCGGTCGGGCTCGTACGTCAGTATGCGTGCCAGCCGCAGGGTCTTCATGCCCACGTCGATGCTGTCGCCGACCTTCAGGTCCAGCGCTGTCAGCAGCCGCGCTTCCACCCAGGCTTCACCGGGTTTGGGGCCGCCGCCTGGGGTTTCGGCGCCAAAAGGCTCACCCGTACTTTTGAGTTCGCCACGCAGTGGGTACTGCTCGTTGACCGCCTTGATACTGGAGAGCTGGATGCCGTTGTCCGCAGCGATAACACTGGAAAATTCGACGATGCGCGCATGATCCAGGCCCAGCTCGGTGCCGGACCTGACCTGCTCGGGGCGGGCCGGCGAGCTGCCTTCGAGTATCAGGTCCGCGCCCAGGAACTCGGTGGCGCGCAACAGCATGGCGCCGTTGAGGCGCGCGCCGAAATAGCCGATAGCGGTGCTGGCGGACACGGCCACCAGCAGCGCGAAGAACAATACACGCAGTTCACCGGCGCGGGCATCGCGCAGTAATTGGCGCATGGCAAGGCTGAACAGACGTAACAACGGCAGGCGTGCCATCAAGGCTCCAGGGGCGCGACCATCAGGCCGGCTTCAAGGCGGATCAGGCGTCGGCAACGATGGGCCAGGCGCTCGTCATGGGTGACCAGTACCAACGTCGTGCCGCTCTCTTTATTGAGTTCGAACAGCAGGTCGCTGATGCGCTCGCCGGTGTGGCTGTCGAGGTTGCCGGTGGGCTCATCGGCAAACAGTACGTCCGGCTCGGCGGCAAACGCGCGGGCAATCGCCACACGTTGCTGCTCGCCGCCGGACAGCTGGCGCGGCGAATGGGTCAGGCGCTTGCCAAGGCCGACGCGCTCCAGCAGATGCGTGGCGCGCTCGCGGGCATCTTTGCGGCCGTCGAGCTCCAGTGGCAGCATGACGTTTTCCAGTGCATTGAGGCTGTCGAGCAACTGAAAGGACTGGAATACGAAGCCCACGTGTTCGGCACGGATCCGCGCGCGCTGGTCTTCGTCGAGGCTGCTCAACGCTTGGCCCGCCAGGGTGACTTCACCGCTGCTGGGCAGGTCAAGGCCGGCCAGCAGGCCGAGCAGGGTGGATTTGCCGGAACCGGAGCTGCCGACGATAGCCAGGCTATCGCCCTTGTTCAGTTCCAGGCTCAGTTCGTGCAGGATAGTCAGTTCACCTTCCGCGCTGGGAACCACTTTGCTGAGGTTTCGCGCGGTGAGAATGCTTGCGCCCATGGAGAATCCGATGCGAATGTGGTTTTTGAGTGCTGGCCTGGCCTTGATGTGCATGGCCCAGAACGCAGCGGCGGGTACAGTCCTGATCGTTGGCGATAGTATCAGTGCCGGTTTCGGCCTGGATACCCGCAAAGGGTGGGTTGCCCTGCTGGGGCAACGGCTCAAGCAGGAGGGTTTTGACGATAAAGTGGTGAATGCTTCGATCAGTGGCGACACCAGTGCCGGAGGCCTCGCGCGGTTGCCTGCGGCGCTTGCAGCGCATAAACCGGATGTGGTGGTGATCGAGTTGGGCGGCAACGATGGGCTGCGTGGTCAGCCGCCGGCGCAATTGAAACAAAATCTTGCTTCGATGATTCAGGCGTCCCAGGACAGCGGTGCCAAGGTGCTGCTGCTGGGCATGCAGATTCCTCCCAACTATGGCAAGCGTTACGTCGAAGCGTTCGCCAAGGTATTCGGCGAAGTAGCAGAGGAAAAAAAGGTGCCGCTGGTGCCGTTTTTCCTGGAGGGGGTGGGCGGTCATCCCGACCTGATGCAAGCGGACGGCCTGCACCCGGCAGTCCCGGCCCAGGGCAAGTTGCTGGAAAATGTCTGGCCAACGCTAAAACCGCTGTTATGACGCTTTTCTACCGGCAGGCTTTCGGCTAAGGTGGCGCCCCCCCGATTTGGAGCCCCTGATGTCGCGTCCTGCCTGGTCCCTGTTTAATTACCAACTGATCGAGCCGGACGAACAGCTGGATCTGTTCGCCTGCCAGGAAGTCCGGGTGCATCTGGTGGCGCGTCAACTGGAGTTGGGCGGCTCGATTGACCGCACGCTCTGCGGCACCTTATTGCCGGCGCAACCGCTCTGGTCCTCGGTGGATCGTTCGATCTTCCAGGACCAGCGGCTGTGCCCGTTGTGCAGGGCGATTCTCGAGTCGCAAAAGCGCGGTACACCGCCGATCTGGCCAGAGCTGCGCTTCGAGCTCTAGCGCGGTCGGCTTGATGCCAGGCGCTCGCTTCACGTATACAATCAGTTTTTTCCTACCGTCGTCTGCGAAGGATTTTCCGGATGTTGTCGCGCCTCTCCGTCGTTACCTGCTGCCTGTCTCTTGCCGCGCTCTGTGCGGCCGGCGCGGCGCAAGCCTTGCAGTTGCCGTTGCCGCCCCCTGGTGAGGACATCGTCGGCCAGGTCCAGGTGATCAAGGCCAAATACGAAGATACGTTTGCCGACCTGGGCACCACGTATGACCTGGGGTATTCGGAAATGGTCGCGGCCAACCCGGGCGTCGATGCCTGGCTGCCAGGTGCGGGGACGGACATCGTGCTGCCGACGCGTTTCATCCTGCCGCCGGGCCCGCGCGAAGGCATTGTGATCAACCTTGCGGAATATCGGCTCTACTACTACCCCAAGGGTCAGAACGTGGTCTACACCTTTCCGTTGGGGATTGGTCGTGAAGGCTGGGGCTCGCCCATTGCCCATACCAGCATCATCGCGAAGACGCCGAACCCTACCTGGACACCGCCCGCCTCGATCAAGGCCGAACACGCCGCCAACGGTGACCCGCTGCCCAACGTGGTGCCTGCCGGCCCCGACAACCCGTTGGGCCCGTTCAAGTTCACCCTGGGCACGCCGGGTTATCTGATTCATGGCTCCAACATGAAATTTGGTATCGGCACGCGTACCAGCCACGGTTGCTTCCGTATGTTCAACAACAACGTGTTGGAAATGGCCAGCATGGTGCCGGTCGGCACCTCGGTACGCATCATCAACGACGCCTATAAGTTCGGCAGCGCCGGCGGCAAGGTCTACCTGGAAGCCCATACGCCGTTGAACGACGATGGCACGCCGTCGGTGGTCGACAAGCACACGGCGGTGATCAATGCCTTGCTCAAGCGTGAGGACCTGGCCAATAGCCTGCGGGTGAATTGGGATCAGGTGCGTGATGTGGTGGCGGCGGAGGATGGTTTGCCGACTGAAATCGGTGTGCCTGGCGTCGCGCCTGTCGCGTCCAGCGCGCCGGTGGACTTTCAATAAAACCCTCAAGCCCGCACATGCCGTCAAGCGCAGCGGATTTCAGGTAAAAAAAAGCCGACCCATAAATGGATCGGCTTGATAACAACCCCGAGGGATTATTACTTGCGGCTTGCTTTTTCAAGCATGCGCAGAGCGCGCTCGTTAGCTTCGTCAGCAGTCTGTTGTGCTTTTTGAGCAGCAGCCAGCGCTTCATCAGCTTTACGGTAAGCTTCGTCTGCACGAGCCTGGGAGCGAGCTGCTGCGTCTTCCGTTGCAGTCAGACGAGCTTCGGTTTCTTTGGAGACGCTGCTGCAACCGGTAGCCAGAACTGCGGCCAGAGCCAGAGCAGAGAATTTCAGAACGTTGTTCATCGTGTTCCCCTTCAAGGACTTTCTATTAGATGGCTACTGTCTCAGAGTGAGCTAATAGCCGGCGTACATACTACCCATTACTTGTAGTAAGTAAACTGACGTAGCGCAAGAAGCAAAAAAAATTCTTGCACCGAATCTATTTTGGCTAATCTTTTGAAGGTTTGTATAAAAACCCGCCAGATTTTTCCATTCTGCCGAAGATTGGATCCAGGCTGAAAGGGCCGGCCCGCATGCGTCGAGCGGTGTAAACAGATGAAATTTTATATATCCAAGCCGGCACTTTCGTTGCGGTGGGTTGTCTCGCACCGGGCATCTTTCGCTCATCTAGAGGTGACTTTAACGGCGCCAGTTCGTCTCACGCTTCAACTGCCGGCAATGTTCAGGCGTTCGATCACCGGGTGATCGAGGCGCTTTCTAATATTGCACCTGTGGCAGGGGATGACGAGTGTGCCTTGAGCAATTGCTGGATTGGTGCCTACTATTCCCTACGTGCAGGTGTGAGCGCTCAGGGTTTTCTCGTTGTCGAAACCGGCACGGGGTGGCGTAGATGTTCCTTCGCCGGAAAAACATCGGTAAGGTAGGGTCAATATTCAAGACCCGCGAGGAGTAGTGATGAGCGAGGCGTTGTCCATCCACCATGACCAGGCTGGTCATCAGTTCGAGACCAATGTGGACGGTCATCGTGCCTATCTGACCTACATGGACCTCGGGAAACAGACCCTGGATATCTATCGTACGTTCGTGCCCAACGCGTTGCGTGGGCGTGGCATTGCGGCCGCATTGACCGAAGAGGCGTTGAAGTTCGCCGAAGAGTCAGGCTATACGGTCATCCCGTCCTGTTCTTATGTGGAACGCTACATGGAGCGCCACCAGCGCCATGCCGCAAAGCTCTGAACGAGCAGCCATAAAAAAACGCCGGGTTTAGCCCGGCGTTTTTGTGTGTGCCTGATTCAGCTTCAGGTACGTTTGCGATTGGGCAATACGTCCTTGAGCTTGGCGTGCATGCTGCGCAGGGTGTTCTCGGTAGCGGCCCAGTCGATGCACGCATCGGTGATCGACACGCCGTACTGCAAGTCGGCCAGGTCTTTTGGAATGGCCTGGCAACCCCAGTTCAGGTGGCTCTCGACCATCAAGCCGATGATCGACTGGTTGCCTTCGAGGATCTGGTTGGCGACGTTTTCCATCACCAGCGGCTGCAGGGCCGGGTCCTTGTTGGAGTTGGCGTGGCTGCAATCAACCATGATGTTGGGCTTGATCCCGGCCTTGTTCAGCGCCTGTTCGCACAGCGCAACACTGACCGAGTCATAGTTGGGCTTGCCGTTGCCGCCGCGCAGCACCACGTGACCGTAGGCGTTGCCCTTGGTCGTGACGATGGACACGCCGCCTTCCTGGTTGATGCCCAGGAAGCGGTGAGGGCTGGAGACCGATTGCAGCGCGTTGATCGCCACCGTCAGGCCGCCGTCGGTGCCGTTCTTGAAGCCCACGGCCGAGGACAGGCCGGACGCCATTTCGCGGTGCGTCTGGGACTCGGTGGTGCGGGCGCCGATGGCCGACCAGCTGATCAGGTCCTGCAGGTACTGCGGGGAGATCGGGTCCAGCGCTTCGGTAGCGGTGGGCAGGCCCATTTCCGCCAGGTCCAGCAGCAGTTGACGACCGATGTGCAAGCCGTCCTGGATCTTGAACGAGTCGTCCAGGTACGGGTCGTTGATCAAGCCTTTCCAGCCGACCGTTGTACGCGGCTTCTCGAAATACACGCGCATCACCAGGTACAAGGTGTCGGACACTTCCGCCGCCAGCACCTTGAGGCGTTCGGCGTATTCGTGGGCCGCCTTGAGGTCGTGGATCGAGCAAGGCCCGATCACGACGAAGAGGCGGTGGTCGGTGCCGTCGAGAATGTCACGGATGACTTCGCGGCCCTTGGTGACGGTCTGCAGGGCAGCGTCGCTCAGGGGGATTTCGCGCTTGAGCTGATCGGGCGTGATCAGGGTCTCGTTGGATTCAACGTTAAGGTCATTGATCGGTAAATCAGCCATCGTGTTACTCGTCAGGGTCACGGGTGCCGGCCGCCAGCCATCCCCGTGCGGCGGAGCACAGCATGATTTGGATGCAGGGGGGAGGAACCTTAGCGCGTAACACGGGCCCGCGACAATGGGCAAAGCCCGCTTTAATCCAGCACTGGCTGCACAACCGTCTCATGGGAGAACTCATTGGCGTGGCGCGATACCCAGTCGCGAGCCAGGGCTTCGAGTTGCTGGGGCGTGGGCTCGGCGGCGTCGTGCAGGCGGCAGTAGCGTTCGATCTGGCACACTTGCTCACCCATTCGTGCGCCGAACAGTGCATGTTCGTCGGCAAAACAGATGCCGATGCGATAGCCGGCCTCCACCCTGCGGCACCACGCGACATAGCCTGGATAGCGGGCGCTGGCGCCCAGGGAGGGAATATGCAGGTCCACCGCCGTGCCAGGGCGCCAGGCACGCGGCCAGTTGCAGGCAATGCCACCACGGCCGATAGTGCGCAGGCGTTGGGAGGGCAGGGCAGGAGAGGGACGTTGGATCAACTCGACAGCGACATCATCAGGGTGAGGTAGAAAACGACCCATGTACACGGACTCCGAACACCGTCCAATGGACGGCAGTGGCAGCAGTATAGTGAAACAACTGGAATTGACCGACCTGGATATCGACCAGCAATTGCTGGGGCTGCCAGGGTGTTCGCTGGTCGTGTTTACCAGTGTCGGTTGTTCCAGTTGCCGCTGGGCACGCCAGCAGTTGCCGGGCTGGCGCTTGCCGGTGGACCGGCTGTGCTGGGTGGATGCCGGGCACAACGGCGGCGCGGTCGAACGTTACCAGATCTTTCATTTGCCCGCGTTGTTCCTCGTGTGCGAGGGTCAATTTCTTGGGCAATTACAGACGCGTCTTACACCGCCCGACCTTGTCGACGCGATAAACCAGGCGCTCACCCGCACACCAGAGGATTTGCCATGACCGCACTTGCACACCCTTCGCCACGCATTGGCATCATTGGCACCGGTGCCATTGGCGGTTTCTACGGCCTGATGCTGGCGCGTGCCGGGTTCGATGTGCATTTCCTGCTGCGCAGCGAATACGCGGCGGTCCGCGAGCACGGCCTGCGCGTCAACAGTAGCGTGCATGGCAACCTGCACCTGCACCCGGTGCAAGCGTATGCCAGCCCTGCCGATATGCCGCCGTGCGATTGGTTGTTGGTGGGGACCAAATCCACCGGCAACCCCGAGCTGGCGCCGACCCTCGCCCAGGTTGCGGCGCCGGACGCCAAGGTGGTGCTGCTGCAAAACGGACTGGATGTGGAAGACAGCCTGCGCGCGCACCTGCCGTCGTCGCTGCATTTGCTGGGTGGCCTGTGCTACATCGGCGTGCATCGCGCTGCGCCGGGCGTCGTCGAGCATCAAGCGCTCGGGCGGGTCAATCTGGGCTATCACAGTGGCATGGCAGCCAACGATCAAGCGCGCCAGCAAGCGATTGTCGAAGAGGGGGCCGCTCTGTTTCATCAAGCGGGCATCGAATCCCAGGCCATGGCCAGCGTGCATCAGGCGCGCTGGCATAAGCTGGTGTGGAACGTGCCGTTCAACGGCCTCTCCGTCTTGCTGGGCACGGGGACCCGCGCGATGATGGCGGATGAGTCCAGCCGCGCGCTGATTCAAGCGCTGATGGCCGAAGTGGTACAGGGCGCCCGCGCCTGCGGCCATGACATTGCGGCAAGTTACGCCGAGCAGATGTTCGCCATGACCGAAACCATGGACGACTACCTGCCCAGCATGTACCACGATCACGCGCACAAGCGCCCATTGGAACTGGAGGCCATCTACGCCCGACCGCTGGCTGCCGCCAGAGCGGCCGGCTGCGAATTGCCGCGCATGCAGGCGCTTTACCAGGCCTTGAGTTTTATTGATCGGCACACTCGCTGATTCGGGGGGCAAGCACATGGCGACAGGATTGAGCGACAAACTGGTGCTGGCGATTTCATCGCGGGCCTTGTTCGATTTGAGCGAGAGCCACACGGTGTACCTCGCCGAAGGGGTTGAGCCCTATCGCAAATACCAGATCGAGCACGAGGAGGAAATCCTCGAACCCGGCGATGCCTTTCCGCTGGTCAAGAAACTGCTGAGCCTCAACGCCAGCCTCGGGCGTGCCCGTGTCGAGGTGGTCTTGGTGTCACGCAACAGCGCCGATACCGGCTTGCGAGTGTTCAACTCGATCCAGCATTACGGTCTGGATATTTCCCGCGCCGCTTTCGTCGGAGGGCGTAGTCCCTATCCGTATCTGGCCGCTTTTGGTTGTCATCTGTTTCTGTCGACCCATGCCGAGGATGTGCGCAGTGCCCTCGACGCCGGTTTTGCGGCGGCGACTATTTTGTCCGGTGGTGCGCGTCGGGCGTCGAGCGAGGAATTGCGCATCGCCTTCGATGGTGATGCGGTGCTGTTTTCCGACGAGTCCGAGCGCGTCTACCAGGCTGGCGGGTTGGAAGCATTCCAGGCCAGCGAGCGCGAGTCGGCGCGCCAGCCCTTGCACGGTGGCCCGTTCAAGGGGTTCCTCGCGGCACTCAACCTGTTGCAGCGTGAGTTCGCCGACGAGGCCTGCCCGATTCGCACCGCATTGGTCACCGCGCGCTCGGCGCCGTCCCACGAGCGGGTCATTCGTACGTTGCGCGAATGGGATATCCGCCTGGATGAATCGCTGTTCCTGGGTGGCCTGGATAAATCCGCGTTCCTGGAAGCATTCGCCGCCGATGTGTTCTTCGATGACCAGGCCGGCCATTGCGAAAGAGCCAGGCAGGTCGTGGCCACCGGGCATGTGCCGCACGGCATCAGTAATGAGTTGAAAATCCAGGGCGAGCGCTGAGTCGTACCCCCTGGGCGCTGCTAAGCTGATTTAATCTCCGCCATCCTGGCAGTCCAGGGGGTTCTATGATTCGTTCGATACTGTACGCCACGGATCTTGGCCTGTATGCGCCGTACGTCATGCAACATGCCCTGGCGTTGGCGCGAACGTTCAAGGCAGATTTGTATGTGATTCATGTGGTAGAGCCCATCGGGCTGTTCGCAGAGTCGGTGTTGCAGAGCTACCTTGATGAAAAGGCGCTCAGCGAATGGCAGAGCCAGGGGCTGAGCACGGTCATGGCAACGATCGAGCAGCGGGTGCTCGACAGCTTTCGCGAGGAGTTGGGGGACGGAGAGCAGGACCTGGAGTTGATTCGTTCGGTGCGGGTGATCCAGGGCGACCCTTGCGAGGTGATTCTCGACCAACTGCATAAACTTTCCGTGGACCTGTTGATCGTAGGGAGTCATAGCCAAGCCAGCGCGGCGGCGACACCGCTTGGGCGTACCGCCGCACGGTTGCTGCAGCTGGCGAGCGTGCCGGTTTACCTGGTGCCGTCGCTGCAACGTCGACGCAGCGATGATAGGGATCGGTAAAAAACGATAAAAAGTTCTAGATTTATATATCTTACCTTTAATATAGTTATATACCGTCGCTGATACCCGTGGCGTCTATCTGCTTTGAGGGATTCATATGAAGCTTCAACAACTGCGCTACATCTGGGAAGTGGCGCACCACGACCTCAACGTTTCCGCTACCGCTCAAAGCCTTTACACGTCGCAACCCGGTATCAGCAAGCAGATCCGCCTGCTCGAAGACGAGCTGGGCGTTGAAGTGTTCGCGCGCAGCGGCAAGCATCTGACCCGCGTCACCCCGGCCGGCGAGCGCATCATCACCACCGCCGGTGAGATTCTGCGCAAAGTCGAAAGCATCAAGCAGATCGCCCAGGAATTCTCCAACGAGAAGAAGGGCACCCTGTCGATTGCCACCACCCACACCCAGGCACGCTACGCCTTGCCGCCGGTGATCCGTGATTTCATCAAGCAATACCCGGACGTGGCGTTGCACATGCACCAGGGCTCGCCGATGCAGATTGCCGAGATGGCCGCTGATGGCACCGTCGATTTCGCGATCGCCACCGAAGCCCTGGAGCTGTTCGGTGATTTGGTGATGATGCCGTGCTACCGCTGGAACCGTTGCGTGGTCGTGCCCCAGGGGCACCCACTGGCCAAGTTGTCGAAGCTGACCCTGGAAGCCCTGGCGGAATACCCCATCGTCACCTACGTGTTTGGTTTCACCGGTCGTTCGAAGCTCGACGAAGCCTTCAGCCACCGTGGCCTTACGCCGAAAGTGGTGTTCACCGCAGCCGACGCCGACGTGATCAAGACTTACGTGCGCCTGGGCCTGGGCGTGGGCATCGTCGCCAAGATGGCGGTCGACACCCAGCTCGATAAAGACCTGGTGGTGCTCGATGCCAGCGAGCTGTTCGAGTCCAGCGTGACCAAGATCGGCTTCCGTCGTGGCACCTTCCTGCGCGGTTTCATGTGCGATTTCATCGAGAAATTCGCCCCGCACCTGACCCGCGAAGTGATGGCCAAGGCGATCCAGTGCCACAACAAGCAGGAACTCGAAGAGCTGTTCGACGGCGTTGAACTGCCGGTTCACTGATCCCTATGGCGAGGGAGCCAGCGCCCTCGCCACCGCGCTTTATCTGGCCTCGGTAACCGTGAAATGTTGCCGGGCGCCCGCCACCAGAATCTCTACCTCATCCTCGACACGCTTGCCCAGCAGGCTTTTGCCCAAGGGCGAGCGCGGGGTGATGACGGTTACCGGCTGGCCGACCACTTCAACCTTTAACCCCGCGGCATCCGGCGCCAGGAACAGCCATTGCTGGCGACCGTTCTCGTCTTCCAGGCCCAGCAGCGTACCCACTTCGATCCCGCGTTGGTCATCGTACGCACGCACCTGCAGGTTCTGGCACAGCGCCAGCGACTGCTTGATCTCTTCGACCCGCTTGGCCTGGCCGGCCGCCAGATACGAAGCCTCCAGCCCCAAAGTGTCGTACTTGTTTTCTGCGATGTTCTCCTCGTGTGTCGCTGTCTCGTAGGCGGTTTGCGCGGCGCGCTGGGCGATGTCGAGGTCGGCGCAGAGTTTTTCCAGGATCAGCTGGAGGACGGCGTGTTTATTCATGATCTCTAATCGCAGAATTGCAGGACATTGGCTTTGGATTTTTCATTTGGAGCGTTCTGATCCTGTTGCAGCCAGAACTGGCATTTGGGGTTGGCCAGGTTGCGCGCATTGCTTCGGGCCTGGTCCAGGGCTTGTTGCTGCTCCTGCTTTTGCAGGTTCTGCTGGTACTGCTCGAACATACGGTTCGGCGGCTCCGGCGCGACCACGGTCGGCTTACCCAGTTGCTGCACCGCCTGGGCCACGGGTGCGAGGCTCTGCGGGAACAGGTAGCGCGATGCCAGCCAGCTGGTCAGCGCGATGGCGATAAACCCCAGCCACACGCCCGCGGCAATGGCGATACACAGCTTGAACAGCGACAGCGGACGGTCAGACATGGTGGCCTCCTGGCAGGCATTGACGGCGTGGCAGCGATTGTCGCACAGCCACTGCGCAGAATAATCGCGATCAAGCCTTCTGCATCGGCGCATTTATGCGGACAATCGAGCCTTTGAGCCGTGGAGCCCGGAATGAAAGCCCGCTGGGATATTTTTTGCAGCGTCGTCGATAACTACGGCGACATCGGCGTGACCTGGCGCCTGGCCCGCCAATTGGTCGCGGAGCACGCGTGCGATGTGCGCCTGTGGGTCGATGACCTGCGCGCCTTCGAGCGCATGTGCCCACAGATCGATGTAAACCTGGCGCAGCAATGGCAAGCGGGTGTGGATGTGCGCCACTGGCCGTTTGACTGGTCGACAACGCCTGCGGCCGATGTGGTGATTGCCGCGTTCGCTTGCCAGCTGCCGCCTGACTATATGGAAGCCATGGCCGCGCGTGAACGCACGCCGTTGTGGATGAACCTGGATTACCTCAGCGCCGAAGACTGGGTGGTGGGCTGTCACCGCCTGCCGTCGGTGAAGTTCAAGGGTGTGCAGAAGTACTTCTTTTTTCCGGGCTTTCGTCCAGGCACCGGCGGGCTGTTGCGTGAGGCGGGGCTGCTGCAACAGCGTCAGGCTTTTCAGCAGGATGCCGATGCGCAGCGACAATTCCTGCAAAGCCTGGGCGTATTTCCGCTAGCCGATGCGCGCCTGATCTCACTGTTCGCCTACGAAAACGCCGGGCTCGGCAGTTGGCTGGACGTGTTGTCGACAGACGGGCGTGCCACTCATCTGTTGGTGCCGGAAGGGCGCATCCTGGGTGACGTGCAGCGCTGGCTGGGCGAGGAGGGGTTGACGGCAGGTGTTGTTCACCAGCGCGGGGCCTTGACTGTGCAAGTGCTGCCGTTCGTGCGCCAGGCCCAGTACGACCTATTGCTGTGGTGCTGTGACATCAATGCCGTGCGTGGCGAAGACTCGTTCGTGCGCGCCCAGTGGGCCGGGCGCCCGTTGCTGTGGCACATCTATCGTCAGGACGACGACATCCATCTCGACAAGCTCGATGCGTTCCTCGAGCTGTACACCGCCGCATTGTCGCCGGCGGCCAAGGCGGCGCTGGTTGCACTCTGGCAAGCCTGGAATACCGAGGGCGATATGGCCCAACCCTGGAAAATGCTGCTGGAGCACTGGCCGGAACTCAGCCAGCATGCGCAAGACTGGTGTCTGGAACAGGGCTTGCAGGCCGATCTTGCGACGGCGCTGGTACAGTTTTATGAAAGTTGGATATGATACGCCACCTTGATTTTTGTAAATCCCATCCAAATTTCGGATATATGCAATGAAAACTGGTAAAGAACTGAAACCCGGTACAGTGATCCGTCTCGAAAACGACCCTTGGCTGGTTCAGAAAGCTGAGTTCACCAAGTCTGGTCGTAACAGCGCCATCATGAAGACCAAGCTGAAGAACCTGCTGACCGGTTACAAGACCGAGATCGTCTACAGCGCCGATGACAAACTGGACGACGTGATCCTCGACCGCAAGGAAGCGACCCTGTCCTTCATCAGCGGCGACACCTACACGTTCATGGACACCACCGACTACACCATGTACGAGCTGAACGCTGAAGATATCGAAGCCGTTCTGCCGTTCATCGAAGAAGGCATGGAAGACGTCTGCGAAGCGATCTTCTTCGAAGAGCGCCTGGTTTCCGTAGAGCTGCCGACCACCATCGTGCGTAAAGTGGCCTACACCGAAGGTTCCGCTCGCGGCGACACTTCCGGCAAGGTGATGAAGCCTGCCAAACTGAGCAACGGTACCGAGCTGCAAGTAGCCGATTTCATCGAAATCGACGACCTGATCGAGATCGACACCCGCGAAGGTGGTTCGTACAAAGGTCGCGCCAAGAAGTAATTCTGGCCCTGCCTTACGAACGGAAAAGCCCGACCATGCGTCGGGCTTTTTTGTGCCTGCGGGGTTTACTTCAGGTGTTGCTTGAGTTCGTCCGACGCTTGCAGCAATGCCGAGCGCACCGCCGGTACCTGGCTGACCACGTTCAGCAAACCGTAGTCGTGGATCATGCCGTTGTAGCGTACGGTAGTCACCGGCACGCCGGCCTGATCCAGCTTGCGGGCGTAGGCTTCACCCTCGTCACGCAGTACATCGGCGCCAGCGGTTTGCACCATCGCAGGTGGCAACCCCTTGAGTTGATCAGGGGTGGCTCGTAGTGGCGAGGCGTAGATCTCGGCGCGCTGGTTGGCGTCGGTGGTGTAATTGTCCCAGAACCATTTCATCATGTTCCGGGTGAGGAAGTGCCCCTCGGCGTACTGGTTGTAGGAACCCGTGTCGAAGTTGGCATCGGTCACCGGCCACAGCAGCAGTTGGAACTTGATCGCCGGCGTACCCTTGTCCTTGGCCATCAGGCTGACCACCGCTGCCATGTTGCCGCCGACACTGTTGCCCGCGACCGCCAGGCGCTTGCCATCGACGTTGATCTCTTTACCGTGCTCGGCCACCCATTTTGTCGCGCCATACGCTTGGTTGATCGCCACGGGGTAATGCGCTTCCGGTGACGGCGTGTAGTTGACGAACACCGCCACTGCCCCCGAACCCACCACCAGGTCCCGCACCAGGCGTTCATGGGTGGGGTAATCCCCCAGCACCCAACCACCGCCGTGGAAGAACATGAACACCGGCAAAGCGCCCTTGGCCCCGGCTGGACGCACAATGGTCAGGTCCAGCGGCTGGCCGTCGACCTGAATGGCCTTCTGGCTCACGTCTGCCTTGGGCAGGCTCAACTTCACCCCGGCCTGGGCACCCGTCAGCACCGCACGGGCCTGTTGGGGCGTCAATTGCTCGATGGGCTTGCCGGTGCCGGCGTTCAGCGCATCCAGGAAACCCTGGGTACTGTGCTCCACATCACCGCTAGCGGCGAAGGCGGTGCTGATGGACAGGGCAAGCAGGCTGCCGGTGAGCGCTTTAGCAAAGGTGTTCATGGTCTTCTCCGATCTGGGCGCGTGGTTAAACGGTTACGTGCAGGCGCACATCAACGTTGCCGCGAGTGGCGTTGGAGTACGGGCAGACCTGGTGGGCGGCGTCGACCAGGCTTTGCGCATCGTCTTGCGCCAGGCCTGGCAGGCTGATGTGCAGGTCGATGTCCAAGCCGAAGCCACCAGGGATCTGGCCGATGCCCACATGGGCGGTGATCGAAGCGCCATCCGGGATCTTGCGTTTGGTCTGGCTGGCGACGAATTTCAGCGCGCCGATAAAGCAGGCCGAGTAGCCGGCAGCGAACAGTTGCTCAGGGTTGGTGGCTTGGCCGCCAGCGCCGCCCAATTCCTTGGGGGTGGAGAGTTTGACGTCGAGGATGTTGTCGCTGGAGACAGCGCGACCATCACGGCCGCCGGTGGCGGTGGCTACTGCGGTATAGAGCGTTTGCATGGTGTCGTCCTCTGTGTTGTTAGCGCTAAATGTTTGTGCGCTAAGTAGTTGGTGAAGTGAATGTATAGCGCTAATGTTTAGCGCGCAAGATAATTTTATAAATATTTTTGGGCGATGGAAAACAATGTGGGAGGGGGCTTGCTCCCGATAGCGGTGCGCCAGCCACTCAATGCGTATCTGGCCCACCGCTATCGGGAGCAAGCCCCCTCCCACATGTTCAGTTGCGTCTTTAGATTGCGTTCTGCAGGTTGGTGCGCAGGGCAATCAAATCCGCCTGCAGCTTGCGTAGCTGCTCCAGTTCCAGTCCGCTGGCTCCCAGGATGCACTGGGGAATACCCATCGCACGGTCCTGCAGCGCCCGCCCGGCGTCGGTCAACTCCACCACCACCACGCGTTCGTCTTCGCGGCTGCGGGTGCGGCTCAACAGGCCTTCGGCTTCAAGGCGCTTGAGCAGCGGCGTCAGGGAGCCGGGGTCGGTGAGCAGGCGATTGCTGATTTCACCGACGGTCAAACCATCTTCTTCCCACAGCACCATCATGGCCAGGTACTGCGGATAAGTCAGGCCGAGCGCCTGGAGGAGAGGCTTGTAGACCTTGGTCATCAGCAGCGAGGTGGAATGCAACGCGAAACATAGCTGGTTATCCAGCATCAAGGATTCGCAGGGTGTGGGATTCTTGCTCATGGCGTTGCCTCGAAAAAAGCCTGTATGGGCTGGAATCTAGCGGGCAAATCTTTAATGCACCAGATAATTCTACCCGGACGGTCAGACCATGGTGCTTCGCAGCGCCAGATCCCAGGGTGGCACCGGGCTGAAACGGGACTTCAGGTATTCCAGCAGCAATCGGCTGCGCGCATTGGGTTGTTGTTCCAGGCGTAGCGCGTAAATGCCAGTGGTTTCCGGGCTGGGCAAGCCGTTTTCACAAAACAGGGGCAAGAGTTCACCGCGCACCAGGTATTCGCTGGCCAGCCATGTCGGCAGGTGCGCAATACCCAACCCCGCCAGGGCGCCGCTGAGCAGAGCTTCGGCATTGTTGGCGCTCATACGGATACGGCGAGGGCGGTAGATGGCACGGCGCCCGTCCAGTTCGAAGCGCCAGGCGAACATCGGCGCCAACCCGTCCCAATCCAGGCCGTCATGTTCGCTCAGCTCCCGCGGGTGCGTCGGCGTGCCGCGGCTTTTCAGGTAGCCCGGACTGGCGCAGGCGATGCGCACAATACTGGCGAGCGGCGTGGCGATCAGCCGGGTGTCGGCTATATGCCCGGCGCGCAGTACCAGGTCGACCTTGCCCAAATGCGCGCCCTGCATATCAACAAAGCTGTCGATCAGATGCAGGTGCACATCCAGTCCAGGGTACACCTTCAGGAAATCTGCAATCACCGGCGCCAGGTGCCGTCGCCCGAAAGCCGCCGGTGCATCCATGCGGATCAGGCCTTCCGGCGCATGGCTCAACGACACGGCTTCGGCGCGCGCCAGTTGCAATTCACTCACAATCCGTCGCGCCCGCTCGGCAAAGGCCAGGCCAGCCGGGGTGGGCACCACGGCATGGGTGCTGCGCTGGAACAGGCGGCTGCCGACTGAGTTTTCCAGGCTGTCGATACGCCGCGCCACGGCCGAGGGGGTCAGCGGATGGCGGCGTGCAGCGGCGGAAAAGCTGCCGGTTTCGAGTACATCGAGAAACAGGCACAGTTGGTCGGTGAGGGTATTGGGATTCATCGGCTCATGCTTATGCGAGGTTGGCACAACCATTGTGCGTTGCTGTGCGTTTCCGTACCAGGGCCGACTGCGTAGCATGCGAGGCTTGGGATGACGGAGTAGCGAGCGGTGTTGGATTTAGCGATGTACCTGGTATTGGGTGCGGCCCTTGGCACAGTGGGCGGCTTGTTTGGCATTGGAGGCGGGCTGATTGCCATCCCCGTGCTGGGGGTGCTGTTCGGCCTGGACCAGCAGATCGCCCAAGGCACTGCGCTGGTCATGGTAGTCCCCAACGTGATGCTGGCCCTGTGGCGCTATCACCAGCGCAACCGCATCGAGCTGCGCCACGCCTTGCCGCTGGGTGTGATGGGCTTCAGCTTTGCCTGGCTAGGATCGATCTGGGCGGTAGGCCTGGATGCCGGGGCGATGCGGATTGGGTTTATCGTGTTTTTGGTGGTGCTGGCGGCCTATAACCTGTTGCGCATGTTCACCCGCAACGCACCGCCGACCGCGCAAATGCGCTATTCCTGGCCCTGGTTGGGCGTACTCGGCGCAGCGTCGGGCGCCATGGGCGGGCTGTTTGGCGTGGGTGGCGCGGTGGTGGCCACGCCGGTGCTGACCAGTGTTTTCGGCACCACCCAGGTCGTCGCCCAAGGCTTGTCCCTTGCGTTGGCGCTGCCCAGCACCGGAGTGACGCTGGTCACCTACGCCTGGCACCACCAGGTGGACTGGCTGATCGGCGTGCCGTTGGCGGTGGGCGGCCTGCTCAGTATCAGCTGGGGCGTGAAAGTTGCCCATGCGCTGCCCGAGCGCGTATTGCGTGGCCTGTTCTGCGGCTTCCTGGTGGTGTGCGCGGTGATGCTGACCTTTAAAGTCTGAAGCCTTCGAGGATGTAGTCGGCCAGGCATTCGGTGATGGGCGACGTCATCTGCGGATTGCGCAACAAGCGCAGGTGCATCGACGGCAAGGGTGGGAAGCCTTCGTCGCTGCCGAGTACGCGCAGGTCCTGGGGCACCAGGCTTTCCATGCTGATCATTGCCGCCAGGCCGGCACTGACGACTGCCAGGATCGCCGCGCCGTTGGAGCTGTGATAGGCCAGGCGATAATCCCGTCCGGCCGCATCCAGTGCCGCTCGCGCCCACTGCGTGTAAACGCAGTCTTCGCCGGAAACCGCCAGCGGCATGGCGTCATGCTCGTCCACGCAGAAACACGGCGAGGCGGCCCACACCATGCGCTCAGTGCGCAGGAATTCACCGAGATCATTGCCGGGCTCGCGGCTGATCACGGTCAGTGCCAGGTCCCGGCGCTGCATCAGCACCGTTGACGACTCGCAGTGCAGTTCGATCTGGATCAGCGGGTAAGCCTTGGAAAACTGCTTGAGGATGCCCGGCAGGAAGCGCATCACGTAATCGTCCGGCGTGCCGATGCGTACCAGGCCCACCATATGCGGCTCGCGCAGGGTGTTGAACACTTCGCTGTGCAATTTCAGGATGCGCCGCGCATAACCCAGCAACACTTGGCCCTCGGGGGTCAGCCGCACCTGACGGCCATCGCGTTCGAACAGCTTGCGCTGCAGCACGTCTTCTTCCAGGCGTTTCATCTGCATGCTCACCGCCGACTGGGTGCGGTTGACCAGCTCGCCTGCCCGGGTAAAACCGCCCTGATCGGCGATGGCGACGAAGGTGCGCAGCACTTCGGTGTCGATGCTGGGGTACGTGGACAATTGATCAATCTCCGAGATGTGTTTCATAAGAAACATTCGTTGGATTGATCATATGCCCAGGCACACACTGGCGTCATCCCCACTGGAGGGCGAGAAGATGAAAGGTCAAACAGATGTTGTATTGATGGCAAAGTGGCCGCTTTCCGGGCTTCTTCATACGATTTCGCGTTGGCAGGCGCTGCATCGTGAACGCCAGATGCTGGCGGGCATGAGCGACGACGCGCTCAAGGATATCGGTCTTAACCGTATCGATGTGGAGCAGGAAATCCATCGACATTTCTGGGAAGACCCGCTGCGAAAGTAACCGGGAATACAGTAGGGTAGGACGCGCGTATTCAAGGAGCTATCCATGCCCGCCGTCCTGTCCTTTTCCCTCAAGCAAGCACGACGCATGGCGCTGGCAGCCCAGGGGTTTTCCGGGCGCCAGCCGCCGGCACAGATAAAAGCCGCGCACCTCAACCGTGTGATCGAGCGCCTCGGTGTGCTGCAGATCGATTCGGTCAATGCCGTGGTGCGCTCCCATTACCTGCCGCTGTTTTCTCGGTTGGGCCGTTATTCTCCCTTGATGCTCGAACAGGCCGCCTGGAGCCAGGGGCGGCAGCGCTCGCTGTTCGAATATTGGGGGCACGAAGCCTCGTTGCTGCCCATGGCGCTGTACCCAATGATGCGCTGGCGCATGGAGCGGGCCAAACAAGGGCAGGGGATCTACGCGCAAATGGCGCGATTCGGGCGTGAGCAGCAGGGCACTGTCCAGCGCGTACTGCGCGCCGTCGAAGAGCAGGGCGCCTTGGGCGCGGGCAGTTTGTCGACCCGCGAGGTGCGTGCCGGGCCCTGGTGGGACTGGAGCGACGAGAAGCACGCGTTGGAATGGCTGTTCGCGGCCGGTCTGGTCACCGTTGCCGGGCGGCGTGGCTTTGAACGCCTCTATGATTTGCCCGAACGGGTATTCCCCGCCGGAGTCCTTCAAGCCAACCTGAGCGAAGCCGAGGCCCAGCGGGGCTTGTTGTTGCACAGCGCAACCGCCCTGGGAGTGGCCACTGAAAAAGACCTGCGCGATTACTTTCGCCTCGAACCCGTCGACAGCCGCCAGCGCCTGGCCGAGCTGATCGAGGATGGACAGTTGCTGAACTGCCAAGTGCAAGGCTGGAAGCAGCCGGCGTATTGCTTGCCGGCACCCAAAGTGCCACGCAACGTGCCGGCCAGCGCCTTGCTGTCGCCCTTTGATTCGTTGATCTGGGAGCGTGCCCGCACCGAGCGCCTGTTCGATTTCCGTTACCGGCTGGAAATTTACACCCCGCAACACAAGCGGGTGTACGGCTACTACGTGCTGCCGTTTTTGCACAACGAGCGGATCGCTGCGCGCGTCGACGTGCGTGCCGAACGAGCCAACGGGTGCCTGGCGGTGCATGCGGTGCACGAGGAAGAGCGGGGGCTGGATGAGCAGGGGATGTTGGCGTTGGCGCTGAACCTGCGGCAGATGGCCGATTGGTTGGGGCTGCAACAGGTCGTGCTCAATTGCCAGCGGCCGAGCGCCGCGCGGTTACGGGTGGCAATGCTCGGTCTGGATGTTGGTTTTTAGGGCGCCATCGGGGGCAAGCCCCCTCCCACATTTTGAAATGCATTCCAACCTGTGGGAGGGGGCTTGCCCCCGATGGCATCAGTCCAGGCGACAACGTCTTCAGCGTTTAACCTGTTTCAAGGTTTCGGCAATCAAAAACGCCAGTTCCAGCGACTGATCAGCATTCATCCGCGGGTCGCAGTGGGTGTGATAGCGGTCCGACAAGCCGTCCTCGGTGATCGGCCGTGCGCCGCCAATGCACTCGGTGACGTTCTGCCCGGTCATCTCGATATGAATGCCGCCGGCATAGCTGCCTTCAGCCTGGTGTACCTGGAAGAACTCTTTCACTTCGCCGAGGATCTGCGCAAAGTCGCGGGTCTTGTAGCCGCTGCTGGCCTTAATGGTGTTGCCATGCATCGGGTCGCTGCTCCACAGCACGTGCTTGCCTTCGCGCTGCACGGTGCGAATCAGGTCAGGCAGGTGGTCGCCGACCTTATTGGCGCCCATGCGTGCGATCAGGTTCAGGCGGCCAGGGTCGTTGTCCGGGTTGAGGATGTCGATCAGGCGGATCAGGTCGTCCGGGTTCATGCTCGGGCCGACCTTGACCCCGATCGGGTTGTTCACCCCGCGCAGGAACTCGACGTGGGCGCCATCCAGCTGACGAGTACGGTCGCCGATCCAGAGCATATGGGCTGAGCAGTCGTAGTAGTCGTTGGTCAGGCTGTCACGGCGCACGAAGGCTTCTTCATAGTTGAGCAGCAACGCTTCGTGAGCGGTGAAGAAGCTGGTCTCGCGCAGTTGCGGCGAATCGTCCATGCCGCAGGCGCGCATGAAGGCCAGGGTCTCGTCGATGCGGTCGGCCAGTTGGCTGTACTTTTCGGCCAGCGCGGAGTTGGCAATGAAGTCCAGGTTCCACTTGTGCACCTGGTGCAGGTCAGCGAAGCCACCCTGGGCAAACGCGCGCAGCAGGTTGAGGGTGGCGGTGGACTGGTGGTAGCTCTGCAACAGGCGGTCCGGGTCCGGGACGCGGCTCTTTTCGTCGAAGCCGATGCCATTGACGATATCGCCGCGGTAGGCGGGCAGGGTAACGCCGTCGATGGTTTCATCGTTGGACGAGCGCGGCTTGGCGAACTGGCCGGCCATGCGCCCGACCTTCACCACCGGGCAGCCGGCGGCGAAGGTCATGACGATCGCCATCTGCAGCAGCACCTTGAAGGTGTCGCGGATTTTTGCGGCGGAAAACTCGGCAAAGCTCTCGGCGCAGTCACCGCCTTGCAGCAGGAAGGCGCGACCCTGGGTGACTTCGGCAAACTGACGACGCAATTCGCGGGCTTCCCCGGCAAACACCAGCGGCGGGTAACTGGCCAGGCTCTGCTCCACTTGCAGCAGGTGCGCGGCATCCGGGTACCGGGGTTGTTGCTGGATCGGCAGGGCACGCCAGCTGTCGGGGCTCCAGGGTTGGCTCATCATGCACTCGTTGGGTAGGTTGACGCTCGGGCGTCAATGTTAGCAGCAATTAGTGCGTGACCTGCTGCCGTCGCTTGGCCGACAATCGCGCACTTTGCCCCGCAGCCAACCCGTTAGGAGTAGTGATGAGCGAGGAGCGTGTCGAGCGCCTGCTGGCCGAAGTCCATGATGATTTCGGCATGATCCGTGTATTGGAAGTGGCCGATTACCGTTTTCTCGAATTTGGCGATGCCATCGAGCAAAGCTGCGTGTTCACCGCCGACCCGAGCTGGCTGGAGTATGACTACACCCGCGCCATGTTGGTCGGTGCGTTGTGCCATGAACAGCCGGAGAGCGCGCTGTTCCTTGGCCTTGGCGCCGGCACGCTGACCCAGGCCTGCCTCAAGTTCCTGGCGCTTGAGGACGTCGAAGCCATCGAGCTGCGCCCCGACGTACCGCGCCTGGCGATTGAATATCTGGGCCTGGACGATGATCCACGCCTGTATATCCGTATCGGCGATGCCCTGGAGTTGCTCGACAGCGCCGAATCGGCCGACCTGATCTTCGTCGACCTGTACACCGACGTGGGGCCTGGCGTCGGTCACCTGGCCTGGACGTTCCTGGAGAATTGCCAGAAAAAGCTCAATCCCGGCGGTTGGCTGGTGATCAACCAGTGGGCCACCGATGATGGCAAGCCGCTGGGCGCGGCGTTGTTGCGCGGGTTGTATCACCGGCATTACTGGGAACTGCCGGTGAAGGAGGGCAACGTGATCCTGCTGGTGCCTTCGGAGCTGGATCAGGAGCTGGACCTGGAGGCGCTGTCCGCTCGCGCCGAGGCCTTGGCGCCGCGACTGGGGTATTCGTTGCAGGCGTTGATCAAGGCGATTCGGCCGGCGACCTAGGCGTCTGTTCTGGCGCTATCGGGGCATGGGTATCTACACAATTTTGTAGCAGCCTACGGTAACCACGATGCGAAGCGAGCCGCTCTTGATCTTGCTTTTGATCTAGGCGCCCCGTTAAACCACGCTGGCCGTAATCCGATAGTGATTTGGGGGGTAAACCGGCAGGGATGCCGGTTTAGCCGCCCCGCGCCATGGATGGCGCGTGGCGGCGACCCCCCAAATCACTGTCGGATTACGGGCACACCGAGCCTAGGCGAGGTGCCGAGTGGTGGGGCAAGAGCCCTTTGGTTACTTTGGGGCTCTTTTCCAAGGTGACCCGCCGTCAGGGCGGACCCCTAAGCCGCCGTTACCGCAGCAACGGATATGTACTCGCTCTGATCCAACATCCTGGTCGGCTGTCAGGCCGCCATCGGGGGCAAGTCGAATCGTCGCACCGCCCCTCCCACATTTGGAACGCGGGGCATCAGTCAGATAGCTATAGGCCGCCAGGACGCCACGGGAGCAAGCTCCCTCGCCACAGGTTCAGGGCTACGCCAAAGTTGTGTAGATACCCATGGCTATCGGGGGCAAGCTGAACTGGCCTAATGATCCCGGACACCTCTTAAGGGCGATATGATTCGCCCAATCAGGAGGTTCCATGCAAGAACGAAAGACCTACACCCGCGAGTTCAAGCAACGTGCTGCAAGTATGGTTCTTGATGATAACTGCTCAGTTCCTGACGTCTGCGCGTCGATGAGCGTTGGGCCTACGGCTCTGCGCCGCTGGATTGATCAGGTTCGCAAAGAGCGTCAGAAAGGGCAGCCAGTGGCAGGTACCAAGGCAATCAGCGACGAACAGCGAGAGCTTCAACAGCTGCGAGCCAAGGTCAAGCGCCTGGAGACCGAGGCTGAAATCTTAAAAAAAGCTACGGCTCTCTTGATGTCGGATCCCGATCGTTTTTCCTGATCGAGGAGCTGAGAGAGTCGAGCTCATATCCGACCCGCCTTCTTTGTAGTGCGCTGAACGTTTCCCGCAGCGCGTTTTATGACTGGCTTAAGCGTCGCTCAGAGCCGAATACCAAGCGTGACGCGCTTAGAGCAAAAGTCGTGCAACTGCATGACGAAAGCCGGGGAAGTGCAGGTGCACGGATGATCTCTCAGCACTTGAAGGCCCAGCAGATCAAGGTAGGTCGGCATCTGGCCGGAAAACTTATGGCGGAGGCAAATCTGGCCAGCAGACAGCGCCGCCGCCATCAATATCGCTCTAGAGGCGTTGAAGCATTTGTGGCCAAGAACCTGCTTGAGCGTAACTTCGAGCCAACCGCAATTAATCAAGTCTGGTGCGGCGACGTTACCAGCCTAATGGTTGGGAAACGCTGGTATCACTTGGCAGTGGTCATTGATCTGTTCGCCCGCCGAATCGTTGGCTGGGCGTTTTCTCTGATCAATGACGCCAACCTGGTTAGCAAGGCGCTGAGAATGGCGGTGGAGGTTCGAGGCAAACATGCAGGCTTGATGTTTCATTCGGATCAAGGCTGCCAATACACCAGCCAGCTCTTTCAGTCCGCGTTGCTGGAGTATGGGATAACCCAAAGCATGAGCCGCAGAGGGCAGTGCTGGGACAATGCACCAACAGAGCGTTTCTTTGGGACGCTCAAATCAGAGTGGGTGCCCACCAAGGGCTATATGACAGTTGAAGAAGCCAAGCAGGATATGACCAGCTTCTTCATGCGATACAACCGAATCAGGCTCCACAGCTACAACAACTACCTGTCGCCAATAGCCATGGAGCAGGAGGCGGCTTGATCACCGTAATCGGTGTCCGGAAAAACTTGACCAGAACAAGCCCCCTCCCACATTTGGAACGCATTTCAACTGTGGGAGGGGGCTTGCTCCCGATGAGGCCGGCACTGCCCACTCAAATACCCTTGAACACCCCAGGCCGCTTCTCGATCATCGCCCGCACGCCCTCCTTGGCGTCTTCGCTGTTCAGCAACTTGTTCACCATCGGCGGCAACGCGGCGGCCGCCACGGTCTCGCCTTCCTTGTGCGCCAATCGCGCCGACATCAACGTTGCCTGCACCCCAAGCGGCGCCTGGCGCGCGATGCGATTGGCCAGCTCGATGGCGCGGGGCAGCAGGTCTTCGCTGGCCATCACTTCCTGCACCAGGCCCAGGCGCAGGGCTTCGTGAGCGTCGAACTCGTCGCCGGTCAGCAGCCAGCGCATCGCATTGCCCCAGCCGGCGATCTGATGAAAGCGTAATGTCGCACCGCCAAACGGAAAGATCCCACGCTGCACTTCCATCTGCGCAAAGCGCGTGTTGCTCGCGCAAAGATTGATATCCGCCGCCAGCATCAGCTCGATGCCGAGGGTCAGGCAGTAGCCATGGGCGGCCACGATTACCGGTTTATTGACCCTGGGACCGGCGAACACGCCCCAGGGGTCGCAGCCGCCCAGGGGCGGTTGCCAGCCTCCCGCCATGACGCCGCTGACATTGGCCAGGTCGAGCCCGGCGGTGAAGTGGTCGCCATGGGCAAACACCACGGCAACGCGCGCGTCCGGGTTTCGATCAAAATCGCCATAGGCCATGCTCAGTTCGTTGAGCAGGTCGAGGTCGAAAGCATTGCGCTTTGCCACTCGGTCCAGCCCCAGCAACAGGACATGGCCCTGGAGTTCACGGGTAACGCGGCTGGTGCTGGCTTGATTCATCGGGTGTGCCCTCGGGGCGCGGATTAAGGTTTCAGACCAAGGGGCAGGCCTGGACAGGTGAACCGTTTAAGCGTGATGACCAACAGGGCCGGGCCTTTGCAAAATAGACCCTGGCGCAGTTATCTGCAAAGGCTGTGACGCAGCGCGGTTTATCGGTGCTTTGCGATAAAAAAAGCTCCCTTTTTCAGCTATTTCCGGTATAGTGCGCGCCGGTCTTTAACCGGGCCGCGTTTAGGTAGCGCAATTCCCCGAAGTCAGCTTCGGCTGCACGTCCGCACAGCGGACTCTTCCTTGACGAATCTTTTTCATTCATTCGTTTTCGCAAATCCCCGCCGACAAAGCAGCCAGGGCGACTCTTGAGTCTCAACACGGCATGCGCAGCTTTGGAGCATGGGTCTTTGCGGATGCACTTAGAGGCAGACCCATGACCCAGGAAACCGGCGGCTTCGCCGCTTTTAATCTTAATCCGAACATTCTCGCCGCCGTCATCGCGACCGGCTACGAAGAACCTTCGGCTATTCAGCAGCAATCGATCCCGATCATCATGGCCGGCCAGGACATGATTGGCCAGGCGCAGACCGGTACCGGTAAAACCGCCGCGTTCGCCCTGCCTATCCTGCACTGCATCGATCCTGCCAAGCGCGAACCGCAAGCCCTGATCCTGGCGCCAACCCGTGAGTTGGCGCTGCAAGTAGCAACCGCTTTCGAAACCTACGCCAAGCAAATGCCGGGTGTAACCGTTGTGGCCGTTTACGGCGGCGCGCCTATGGGCCCACAACTGAAAGCCATCCGTAACGGCGCACAGATCGTTGTCGCCACCCCGGGCCGTCTGTGCGACCACCTGCGTCGCGACGAGAAAGTCCTGTCGACCGTGAACCACCTGGTTCTCGACGAAGCCGACGAAATGTTGAAGCTGGGCTTCATGGATGACCTGGAAGTCATCTTCAAGGCACTGCCACCAACCCGTCAGACCGTACTGTTCTCGGCCACCCTGCCGCAGTCGATCCGTGCCATTGCCGAACGCCACCTGCGCGATCCGCAACACGTGAAGATCCAGACCAAGACCCAGACCGTTACCGCGATCGAACAGGCTCACCTGTTGGTTCACGCTGACCAGAAGACCTCGGCTGTATTGAGCCTGCTGGAAGTCGAAGACTTCGACGCCTTGATCATGTTCGTGCGCACCAAGCAAGCGACCCTGGACCTGGCCAGTGCCCTGGAAGCCAAAGGCTACAAGGCCGCTGCGCTGAACGGTGACATCGCCCAGAACCAACGTGAGCGCGTGATCGACTCCCTCAAGGATGGCCGCCTGGACATCGTTGTGGCGACCGACGTTGCCGCCCGTGGCCTCGACGTTCCACGTATCACCCACGTATTCAACGTTGATATGCCGTACGACCCAGAGTCCTACGTTCACCGTATCGGCCGTACCGGCCGTGCCGGTCGCGAAGGTCGGGCATTGCTGCTGGTCACGCCACGTGAGCGCCGCATGCTGCAAGTCATCGAGCGTGTTACCGGCCAGAAAGTGGCCGAAGTGCGCCTGCCGGATGCCCAGGCCGTTCTCGATGCCCGCATCAAGAAACTGACCAACAGCCTGGCGCCACTGGTGGCTGACGCTGAATCGACCCACGGCGAACTGCTGGACCGCCTGACCGCCGATATCGGTTGCACCCCCCGTGCCCTGGCTGCAGCGTTGCTGCGCAAGGCTACCAACGGTCAGGCACTGACCTTGGCAGCGATCGAGAAAGAACGCCCACTGGTACCGAACAACGCGCCACGCGGTGATCGTCCAGAGCGTACCGGCGACCGTCCGGACCGTGGTGATCGTGAGCGTCGTGCTCCGGTTCCATTGGCTGAAGGCCGTGCTCGTTGCCGTACTGCGCTGGGTGCGCGTGACGGTATCGCTGCCAAGAACCTGCTGGGCGCTATCCTCAACGAGGGTGGCCTGGCACGTGAAGCCATCGGTCGGATCCAGGTCCGTGACAGCTTCTCCCTGGTGGAGCTGCCGGAAGACGGTCTGGAAAAACTGCTGGCCAAGCTCAAAGACACACGCGTTGCCGGCAAGCAGTTGAAGCTGCGTCGCTACCGCGAAGATTGATCCGCCCTTGGGCTGATTGATCGCACATAAAAAATCCCCGACTGGTTCGGGGATTTTTTTTGCCTGGGATTTCAGGCAGTGCACCTGTGTTAGCCAAAGCGATAGATGTCCATGCCCAAGGCGCCGAGGGTGAAGCCCTGATGCGCCACGCTGAAATCACCGCCGGCACCTCGCGCAAAGTAAAGCGGCAACAAATGCTCGTCGCTGGGGTGGCTGCGCACTGCATGGGGCGCCAGGAGGCGATAGTCATGCAAGGCTGTTTCGTCACCGGCAGCGAGTTTTTCGACTACCCAGTCGCGAAAGGCTTGCGCCCATGGCGTGATGGTTTCCGGCCCGGCGCGCCAGTCCAGCTCACCGAGATTATGGGTGATGCTGCCGGAGCCGATCAGTAGCACACCTTGATCGCGCAGCCTGCAGAGGGCATGTCCAACCCGGGTTTGAAAAGCCGGACCCATGCGGCTTGGCAGGGAGACTTGCACCACCGGAATATCCGCCGCCGGGTACATCAGCGACAGGGGCACCCAGGTGCCATGGTCGAAGGGCCGTTGGTTGTCTACCTGTGCAGTCAGGCCGTCAGCCTGCAATAACTCGGCAATTTCATTCGCCAGCCGTGGATCACCCGGCGCAGGGTATTGCACCGCAAACAGTTCGCGAGGGAAGCCGCCGAAGTCGTGCCAGGTTTCGGGCGCGGCGCTGCCACTGACCAGCAGTCCGTGGCTTTCCCAATGCGCCGATACCACCACAATCGCCTTGGGCCGTGGCAGCGCGGCTGCCAGGGCCTGCAGCGCCGGGCCGCTGGCACCGGGTTGCAGAGCCAGCATTGGGGAGCCATGGGAGATAAACAGGCTGGGGAACATAAGAAGAGTCCTGAAGATTAATATCGGGCTATCTTCATTCAGATCATTAATCCAGATCTAATATAAGATTTAGTGTCTTTTGATCGATTTTTCGGGGTGATGCATGGACGCAAAAATTTGGCAGGAACGCTGGGCAACCAATCAGATCGGTTTTCATCAGACCGACGTTAATCCTTACTTGCAGCGGCATTGGCCAACGTTGGCTCTGGTCGATGGTGCCAGGGTTTTCGTGCCTTTGTGTGGCAAGAGCCTGGACATGAAGTGGTTGGCGGATCGCGGGCATCGCGTGGTGGGTGTGGAGGTGTCGGATAAAGCCGTTGAGGCATTCTTCAGCGAACAGGGACTTACGCCGCAGATCGATCAGAGAGGCGTGTTCAAGGTGTATCAGGCGGGCCTGATCGAAGTGTGGTGCGGTGACTTCTTCGCCCTTGACGCAAGTGCTGTGGCTGATTGCGTGGCGTTGTATGACCGTGCGGCACTGATCGCCTTGCCGCAGCCAATGCGCTCACGATACACCGAGCACCTCGATACCCTGCTGACCCCTGTCTGTGAGGGGCTGTTGATCAGCGTCGACTACGACCAGGCGCAAAGGGCTGGCCCGCCCTTCGCTGTCCCGGATGAGGAAGTGCAGTCGCTGCTGGGCCCGCACTGGAATGTGGTCACGCTGCAAGAGCGGGACATTTTGAGTGAAAGCAGCAAATTCAAGGCGGATGGCGTTACTCGGCTTGATGAGCGTGTTTATCGCCTGACCAGGCGGTAAATCACGCCCACGAAAAAGGGGCGATCCAATCGCCCCTTTCTGTGTTGCCCTGCGCTATCAGCCGCGACGACGCAATGCGTCAATCCGCTCTTCCAGCGGTGGGTGGCTCATGAACAGGCGAGCCAGGCCCTGCTTGACGCCGCCGTTGATGCCGAAGGCGGTCAGGCTGTCCGGCATATGCACCGGCAGGCCTTGTTCGGAGCGCAGGCGTTGCAGTGCGCCAATCATCGCGCTGGTGCCCGCCAGGCGCGCGCCGGCTTCGTCTGCGCGGAACTCACGTTTACGCGAGAACCACATTACGATGGCGCTTGCCAGGAAGCCCAGGACCAACTCGGCGAAGATGGTTGCCACGAAGTAGGCGATACCGCGGCCTTCCTCGTTCTTGAAGATCACCTTGTCGACGAAGTTACCGATGATTCGCGCAAAGAACATCACGAAGGTGTTCACCACGCCCTGAACCAGCGCCAGGGTGACCATGTCGCCGTTGGCCACGTGGCCGATCTCGTGGGCCAGCACCGCCTTGACTTCGTCGGGCGAAAAACGCTCCAGGAGCCCCTGGCTGACAGCGACCAGCGCGTCGTTCTTGTTCCAGCCGGTGGCGAAGGCGTTGGCCTCATAAGCAGGGAAAATCCCCACCTCGGGCATTTTGATGCCTGCTTCTTGAGACAACTGCTCCACGGTTTGCATCAGCCATTGTTCATGGCGAGTGCGTGGTTGAGTGATGATCTGGGTGCTGGTGCTCATTTTCGCCATCCACTTGGAGATGAACAGCGAGAACAGCGAACCGGCAAAACCGAAGACCGCACAGAAAATCAGCAGCTGATTGAGGTTCAGATCAACCCCGTTGGCCGCCATGAACCCGTCGAAGCCAAAAAGGCTCAGGGTGACGCTGGCAATCAGTACGACCGCCAGGTTAGTGGCCAAGAACAGCAGGATGCGCATCATGGTTGTAGAATTCTCCTCATGCTTAATATGTCGCTTACTGCGGGGTATATAAGGTGCGGCATGGGGTGATTCAACCGAGCGACTATTTCAAACTGTGTCCTACAGCGAAAATGTAGCGCCTTGAAGGGATTTTCCCACAACAATTAGCCTCGCCGGTTCGCCGCCAAGCGTGTCGCACCCCCGTTAACGCTAGGGTAGGGCGCCTGGCGCGGTGCTATCACCCCGTTCGAGGTCGCCCGCGCCAGAGAAGTGTTGCCAGATAATCGCTGTACGACCAAATGCAGGTCGTACGGCATCATTTGCGTTACTGGCGATAGGACTTCAGGAAGTTGCCGATGCGACCGATCGCCATATCCAGTTCATCCACGCGCGGCAACGTCACCACGCGGAAGTGATCCGGCCACGGCCAGTTGAAGGCGGTGCCTTGCACCACCAGCAGCTTTTCCGACAGGAGCAGGTCGAGCACGAACTTTTCGTCGTTGAGGATCGGGCAGACTTTCGGATCGATCCGCGGGAACGCGTACAACGCACCCATGGGCTTTACGCAACTGACGCCCGGGATCGCATTGAGCAACTCCCAGGTGCGGTTACGTTGCTCCAGCAAACGACCTTGGGGCAGTACCAGGTCGTTGATGCTCTGGTAGCCGCCGAGGGCGGTCTGGATCGCGTGCTGGCTCGGCACGTTGGCGCACAGGCGCATGTTGGCCAACATGTCGATGCCCTCGATATAGCTCTGGGCGTTGTGCTTGGGCCCGGAAATGGCGATCCAGCCGGAGCGGAATCCCGCCACGCGGTAGGACTTGGACAGGCCGTTGAAGGTCAGGCACAGCAGGTCTGGCGCCAGGGAGGCGGTGCACACGTGGACGGCGTCATCGTAGAGGATCTTGTCGTAGATCTCGTCGGAGAACACCACAAGGTTGTGTTGGCGCGCCAGTTCGAGCATGCCCAGCAGCACTTCCCTGGAGTACACGGCACCGGTGGGGTTGTTCGGGTTGATGATCACCAGGGCCTTGGTGTTCGGGGTGATCTTGGCCTTGATATCGGCCAGGTCCGGGAACCAGTCGGCCCCTTCGTCGCACAGGTAGTGCACCGGGTGGCCACCGGCCAGGGTCACGGCGGCGGTCCACAACGGATAATCCGGCGCCGGCACCAGCACTTCGTCGCCGTTGTTGAGCAAGGCCTGCAGCGACATCACAATCAGCTCGGACACGCCATTGCCCAGGTAGATGTCTTCAATCCCGACACCTTCGACCTGTTTTTGCTGGTAATACTGCATCACCGCCTTGCGCGCGCTGAACAGGCCCTTGGAGTCGCTGTAGCCTTGGGCCGTGGGCAGGTTGCGGATCACGTCCTGGAGGATTTCGTCTGGCGCTTCGAAACCAAAGGGCGCCGGGTTGCCGATGTTCAGCTTGAGGATGCGATGGCCTTCCTCTTCCAGGCGTTTGGCGTGCTTGAGCACCGGGCCGCGAATGTCGTAGCAGACGTTGGCGAGCTTGTTCGATTTGCTGACCTGCATGGTGATGTGATCCTGAAAATGAACGATCCAGACGGCACAGGCACTACCGTACTGTGAATCCCGCGCACCGCGCACCCATAAATACGTTTGAATGGTGATGGCGCGGGTGCCAGACTGGCGTTTTGAAGAGGCGCAATCATACGTGCCGCCTGATCCACGGAAAAGACACAGATCAGGGTTTTTCAGTTGCCGAGGTGTACCGATGGAAAAGCTGCAGAAAACCATTGAAGAATGGAAAGCGATGCTCGACCCGGAGCAATATAACGTGTGTCGGCTCAAAGGCACCGAGCGGCCGTTCTCCGGCAAGTACAACGAGACCAAGACCGACGGCGTGTACCACTGCATTTGCTGCAATGAACCGTTGTTCGATTCCAAGGCCAAGTTTGACTCGGGCTGCGGCTGGCCAAGCTTCTACGAGCCGATTGCCGATAACGCGATGGTCGAGATCCGTGACATCAGCCACGGCATGATCCGCACCGAAGTCACCTGCGCCAAGTGCGACGCGCACCTGGGGCATGTGTTCCCGGACGGTCCGCCACCGACCGGGCTGCGCTACTGCATCAACTCGGTGTGCCTGGACCTGGTGCCGCGCTAGGCGAGTACCCGCGTGGTCAAATGTGGGCGGGGGCTCGCTCCCCCCATGTGAGGCCCTGGGTTGATTGCACGTCATCATTGCCGTCAATTGAGTTGACGCTATTGAATGGCGAGTTACCTTTCTGCTTCTTCCCTTAATCAAAGGCACTGCCATGAGCGACAACTTGCTGAGCATCCCTTGCACCACCATCACCGGTGAGCAAAAGACCTTGGCCGATTTCGCCGGCAAGGCCATTCTGGTGGTCAACACCGCCAGCAAGTGCGGTTTTACCCCGCAGTACAAGGGCCTGGAACAGCTCTGGCAGCAATACAAGGACCAGGGCCTGGTGGTGCTGGGCTTTCCGTGCAATCAGTTCGGCAAGCAGGAGCCGGGCAACGAAGGCGCGATAGCCGAGTTCTGCGAATTGAACTTCGGCGTCAGTTTTCCCTTGTTCAAGAAAATCGACGTCAATGGCAGCGATGCCCACCCGCTGTTCGTGCAGCTCAAAAGGGCTGCGCCAGGGCTGCTGGGCTCGAAGAACATCAAGTGGAACTTCACCAAATTCCTCATCGGGCGTGACGGCAAAGAGGTCAAGCGTTTCGCCCCGACCACCAAGCCCCAGGACCTGAGCCAAGAGATCGAAGCCCTGCTCAAATGAGACGTGTCGTCTCAGGCACCCACAGGTCCAGCAGGGCCTTGAGTTCCTCGCGGCGAAACGGCTTGGCCAGGTAATCATTCATCCCCGCGGCACGGCAACGCTCACGTTCTTCGGACAGGGCGTTGGCGGTCAGGGCGACAATCGGCAGGTCCGGCCAGCGACCGCTCTGGCGAATTTGCCGGCTGGCCTCGTAGCCGTCCATCACCGGCATGTTGCAGTCCATCAACACCAGATCGAAACGCTGGTCCTCAAGGAACTTGAGGGCTTCGCCACCATGGGCGGCCACGATGACCTCGCAGCCGAGCTTGCCGAGCATGCCCTTGGCCACCAGTTGATTGACCGGGTTGTCCTCCACCAGCAGGATGCGCGCACGTTGGCTGAGGGGCGCGGCGTCGATTTGGACCGGGTCCAGAATTGGCTGCGTGTCGCTGCGCAAATTACGCTGCAGGATTTGGTACAGCGCGTTACGGCTCAGCGGGCGGGCTTGTTGCTGCAGCGGCGCCAGGGCCGCGACTTCTTCGCTGGGCATGAAGTTGCCATAGGCAGTCACCACCAGAATCGGCGCGCTGATGCCCGGCCTCAGGCGGAACAGGCACTCCGGGCAGTCGGTGATCAACAGGTCGGGGTACTGTCCGCTCAGGTCGTCTTCCATGGAGTAGCAACGCGGCGCCAACCCCCAATGGGGCAGCAGGGTCGTGAGCAACTCCCCCAGGCCACTGCTGTGGTGGGTGATGACGATCACATCCCCCACCAATGGCACCCGAGCTGCCGCCGGCAGGTGTGTGGGCAACGGCAGGTCGGCGCAGAACTGGCTGCCGAAGCCGACCTCCGAACTGATGCTCAAGCGGCCCTGCATGGCTTCGCAGAGGTTATGGGTCAATGCGAGCCCCAGGCCGGTGCCGCCGAATTGGCGCGTAATACCAGCGCCGGCCTGGGTGAACGGCTGGAAAATCTTGACCTGTGCATCCTGGGCAATCCCGATACCGGTATCACAAACTTCAATGCGCACTCCGTCGCCGTGGTGGCTCAGGCGCACATCCACCCGGCCGAAGCGGGTGAACTTCAAGGCATTGGACAGCAGGTTACTGACGATTTGCCGTACCCGCGTCGGGTCGCCAATGACTTGGGCAGCAAACAGCGGGTCGATCAGGCAGGTCAGTTCCACGCTGGGCGCGGCGTTTTGCGACAACAGGTTGGCGGTGTCTTCCACCAGTGAGCCGAGGTCGAACGGGATTCGTTCAAGCTCCAGTTGACCCGCGTCGAACTTGGACAGGTCGAGGATATCGTTGAGCAACTCCACCAATACCTTGCCGGAGTCATGAGCAATGGACAATTGCTGGCGCTGCTCGGCGTTGAGCGGGCTGTCCAGCGACAGGGCAATCATGCCCAGCAGGCCATTGAGCGGGGTGCGGATTTCATGGCTCATATTGGCCAGGAACGCCGCCCGAGCCTGGGCCATGCCCAGGGCGGTCATCCGTGCTGCTTCCAGCTCATCATTGATCTGGCTCAAGCGTTGGTTGCTGGTCTTGAGCTCAAGGGTGCGCGCAGAAACGATGTCTTCCAGTTGGCCCAGGTATTCGGTGAGACGATCTTCGGCATGGCGACGCTGCTGGATCTCGGTTTCCATGTTTTCGAATTGCTGGTTGGCAACGTTGACCAGCACGCCGATTTCGTCGTGCTCATGCCCTGGCGGGCAGTCCAGACGCGCCTGTTTGCGCGTGCTCAACGCGCGAATAATGCGCACCAGCGGCTGGGTGAGCATGACGTAGAACAAGCCCAGCAAGATCCCGGTCAGCAGCAGGCTGCGCACAAAACCATTGAGCAACGTGACCTCGGCGCGGCGCAGGAAACGGCTGCCAAACGCGTAGGTATCGACATCAAGGCGCAGCACACCCAGGGATTCGTTGGGCATATGGCTGAGGTACAGGCGGTCTTCGAATTGACGGTTGGCACCGAACAGAAAATCGCTGACAGGCCGATAATGGCTTTCCTTGCGCGGCCGCTCGACGTCGGCCAGCACCATGCCGTTGTTGTCGACCAGCTGTGCGTGGGCGATGGCAGGGGAGTGCAGCAGGCCCAGGGTCAGTTCCTGGGCAAGTTCGGCATCGATGTTGTAGGCGATACGCGAGGCAGGGTTATGGCTGATTTCGATCAGCGAGCGTATTTCACGGTTGATGGATGCGTCTTCACTGGCATAATCAATGCCGATTTGGATAAAACTGAGCAAGGTTCCCAAGACGAAACCGACCAGCACAGTCAATCTGGCTTGTTTATAAGACAAGCGGTGGGCGAACTTGATATCCATCGAGTGTTGAACCACTTCACGTTTCCCTTCGCCCGGCAAGCATAGCTGAACATCCCACCAGCGCTGACTTGCCCGGCATAAATCGATTTTCTTGACGCAGCCTTGTGCGGTCTGCCACAGGGTTGCCAATACGCCATCTTTTACAAGAACTTGCCAGAGGAATAGATGTGGATTCTCGATTGAATGCCTTTCTTGAACGGGCTGACGCCGTGCTGGCGCGCCTGGAGCCCCTGTTACCCGCACCGCGTCAAGCCATCGACTGGAACCAGTGCCTGGCCGCCCGCTGGCAGCGCGAAGGCCGTACAGGCTTCCTGTTGCCGCTGGAAGTCAGCCTGGACATGCGCCTGTCGGACCTGATCGGCGTCGACAAGCAGCGTGAACAGCTGGCGCGTAACACCCAACAGTTTCTCGACGGCTTACCTGCCAACCATGCGCTGCTATGGGGTTCGCGTGGCACCGGGAAATCATCCATGGTACGCGCCTTGCTCGCCCAGCACGCCGAGGCCGGCCTGCGCTTGATCGAAATCGAGCGTGACCACCTGGCCGACCTGCCGCGCGTGGTCGAGCAACTGCTCAAGCTGCCGCAGCGTTTCATCCTGTTCTGCGATGACCTGTCGTTCGATGCCGGGGAAGGTGACTATCGCGTGCTCAAGAGCGTGCTGGATGGCTCCCTGGAGCAGGCGCCGGAAAACGTGTTGCTGTATGCCACCTCCAATCGTCGTCACCTGGTGCCGGAGAACCAGAGCGACAACGACAATTGGAAGCGCGTGGATGGCGAACTGCACCCGAGCGAGGCGGTAGAAGACAAGATTGCCTTGTCCGACCGTTTTGGCTTGTGGCTGTCGTTCTACCCGTTTACCCAGGAGCACTTCCTGAATGTGGTGGAGCACTGGATCGGCGAATTGGCCGGCAAGACCGGCCTGCAGTGGCAGCGTGATGAACAACTCGACATTCTCGCCGTGCGCTGGGCGACCGGGCGCGGCAACCGCAATGGCCGCTGCGCCTATCAGTTCGCTCGTTACTGGGTGGGTCTCAAATTGCTGGAGCGTCAACCATGATCGATTTACAACAGGCCGGCACCGGCCTCGAGGGCTATGCGCTGCTGTGTGCGCAACTGGAGTCGCTGCTGGCGGATGAGCGGGATTTCATCGCCAACAGCGCGCAATTTTCCGCGTTCCTGTTCAATCAGTTGGACGACCTGAACTGGGCGGGTTTCTATCTCAATCGCAATGATGAGCTGGTTCTTGGACCCTTCCAGGGCCAGATCGCCTGCGTGCGCATCCCTTTTGGTCGTGGCGTGTGTGGTGCCGCAGCGGCGTCCCGGCAAACCCAGCGAGTGGAAGACGTGCATGCGTTTGCCGGGCACATTGCCTGTGACAGCGCCTCCAACAGTGAGTTGGTGGTGCCGCTGGTCAAGAACGGCCAATTGATTGGCGTCCTTGACCTCGACAGCCCGTCGCTGGCGCGTTTTACGCCTCAGGACCAGGCGGGTATCGAACAACTCGCGGCTATCTTCCTGCGCTTGACCGATTGCTGAGCGAGCGAGGCGGGGGGCAAGCCCTAATGCCAGTGAGTTAAGAAGTAGAAAGGGTAAAAAGTAACCTGTGGCGAGGGAGCTTGCTCCCGCTGGACTGCGCAGCAGTCCCATCTTTGGGGCCGCTTCGCGGCCCAGCGGGAGCAAGCTCCCTCGCCACAGGTACAGTGTTCGCCCTTAACTGACTGGCATTAGGGCAAGCCCCTGCCTCCTATTGGCCGTCCAGGTCATGCAGTTGAACCTGCAGTGCCCGTTCCAGCTCGAGCATGAGCTTTTCCAGGGATTTGACCCCCGTCTCGATCACTCGCCGATCATCGTTGCGCGAGCAGGCCTGCTCCAGTGTTTCGCACTGCCCGGCCAAGGCATTGGCTTGGACTATGCGTGCGGCCCCCTTGATCTTGTGGGCCTGTTCGATGATGTCGGTGGATGAAGCCTTGCGATCCAGCAGCGCAATGAGTGCCTGACGATCATCAACGCTGCTGGTCAGCAGTTCTTCGAGCAGGCGTCGACTCAATTGCGAATCCCCTCCGGTCAGCGCGTCCAGGCATCCCAGGTCCAGCTGCGGGCTCGTGGGCTGGGGGATGATCTGTGCCAACTGCCGTTCCAGCACGGTGAGGCTGATAGGTTTGAACAGGCAGTCATCCATGCCCGCTTCCATGCAGCGTTGTCTTTCCTCCGGTTGTGCATTGGCGGTAAACCCCAGTACCACGCAGTGCGCCAACTGTTCGCGTTGCTCGTACTCACGGATGGAACGGCTCAACTCGTAGCCATTCATGATGGGCATGTTGCAGTCGGCGATCACCAGGTCGAACTGTTCCTGGCGCCAGGCCTGGAACCCGGCGGCACCATGCTCGGCGGCAGTGAATTGATGACCCAGGTAGCCCAGTTGCTGGCACATCAGCAGGCGGTTCGCCGGATGGTCGTCTACTACCAGTACATTGAGCACCGGGGTAGAGACCGGCTTCGCAGGCGTGTGTTCACCCTGGGGGGTGATCGGATGCAGGCGCGGCATTTTCAGGTTGACGTGCACCTGGGTGCCGACCATGGGCACGCTGCTCAGGCTCAGCTGGCCGCCCATCATTGCGCAAAGGCTGCGGCAGATCACCAAGCCCAGGCCGGCACCGCTTCTGGCCAGGTGCCCGGAATTGTCGGCCTGGGCGAACGGCTCGAACAGGCGCAGTTGGTCGTCCCGGTTGATGCCGATACCGGTGTCTTCCACGACCAGCTTCACGTCGACCTGTTCCTGGGTCTGGCTCGGTTGCACCTCCACCTTGATTTTCACCTGGCCGTGTTCGGTGAACTTGATGGCGTTGCTCACAAGATTGGACAGCACTTGCTTGAAGCGCAGCGGGTCTATGAGGACTTCGATGTCGTTCAGGTCGGGCTTGAACTCCAGTAGCAGGCTGAGGGTTTTCTGGCGCGCAAGACCGTCAAACACGCGTACCACGGACTCGATCACCTCGCGCAGATTGACGCGTTCCGGCGCCAGGCTGAGACGGCCGGACTCAATGCGCGCGATGTCGAGAATGTCGCCTATCAGCTCCAGGAGATCCTTGGCTGAGTTGTAGGCCACTTCTATCGCCGGACGGTCGAGATGCCCTTGGTCGGCCCGCTTGAGCGTCAGTTCGAGCATGCCGATCACGGCGTTCATGGGGGTGCGGATCTCGTGGCTCATGGTGGCAAGGAACGTGCTTTTGGCGCGGTTGGCCTCGTCGGCGCGCTCTTTGGCGGCGCGCAGTTCATCGAACAACTGACGCCGTTCACTGATGTCGATCCAGCCGCCGATGATGCCCTGGACTTCGCCAGTGGAATCGCGGTAGGGCAGGATCCAGTGGTAGATCGTCAGCTTCCTCTCCTCGATATGCAGGGTGCGGTCCAGAATCAATGGATTGCCCTCAGCCACCACCCGCAGGTAGTCGGCATGGTACTGCGCTGCTTCGGGCGCGAGGGCCATGCTCATCTGGGTCACGCTTTTGCCGATCACGTCCTCCCGCTTGACGTCGAAGGCCTGCAGATAACTGTCGTTGCAGGTTTGCAGCAAGCCATTACGGTCGCGTACATAGATGGGGTGCGGTGTTTCGTTGACCAGCGCGCGCATGAATTCGAACTGATCGTTGAGGGCGCGCTCGGCCATTTTTCGTTGCCTGATCTGGCGCCGCATGTAGGCATTCCAGGTCAGGGAAATCAGGAGCAGCAAACCGGTACCGATGACGATTTTGGCAATCAGTTGGTTGTAATTGCGCCAGTAGCTATCGGATTCGACTGTGTAGCCACGCCAGCGACTGTTGATCACCCCCATTTCATCCGGGGCGATACTGAGCAGCGCTTTATCGAGGATCGAGCCCAACTCGGTGGCATGGCGAGAGGTGGCCAGGGCGAACGTCGCTGGCGTGGTGCCAATACTCGTGGTGATCTGCAGCTTGTCCCGGAAAACCTTCGAGGACAGGAAATAGTTAGCGATCAA
This sequence comes from Pseudomonas sp. R2-7-07, assembly GCF_003852355.1. NCBI lineage: Bacteria > Pseudomonadati > Pseudomonadota > Gammaproteobacteria > Pseudomonadales > Pseudomonadaceae > Pseudomonas > Pseudomonas sp. R2-7-07. The sequence continues at coordinate 1,962,207 of NZ_CP027759.1, forward strand.
CAGTGTGTTCACAGCGCCATCCACTTGCCCTTGTGCAAGCAACTCGGAGGCCCTGAAGGTATCGCCGGTTTCCACCAGTTGAATCTGCGGAAAGTCTTTGCGCAGGATTTCGGCCAGCGGAGTGCCCAGAGTCACCGCCAGGCGCTTGCCCGCCATCTGCTCCAGGTTCAGCGGTGCTCCGGGTTCTTTGCGGGTCAATAGCACGTACGAGTTTTCCAGGTAGGGACGGCTGAAATTCAGCTGCGCCTCCCGTTGGTTACTCGGCACGATCGCCCCGATCATATCGACTTTCTGCGTGGCGACCTGCTCGATCATATCGTCGACTTTACGTCCGCGCTGCACCGCAAAACGCAAGCCGGTCCGCAAGCGAATGAGTTCAAGAAGGTCGGCGGTGATGCCGCGAAAATTGCCCTCCGCATCGAAGAAGGTGAGCGGGGCAAAGGTTTCATTCACGATGACCGTTACCACCGGGTGCGCCTTCAACCAGCGTTCTTCGCGCGGGGTCAGTTGCAGTTTCTCGTCGGTCAGCAAGATATCGCTGCCGGCGCTCCAACGCTTGGCGATGCTATCCCGCTCATTGATGGGCACGGCCGCCAGCACCGTGTCGACAATGCTCAGGAGAACGAGGTTGTCGTGGCGCAGGGCAAAGCTGAAGCCATAGGCCTCATGCTTGCCGAAGTTGGCCATGCGAACGTTTTTGAGGTAGCCCTTGTTAATCATGAAGTGGGTGGAAATCGTATCGCCAAGAAATACATCCGCCTGGTCAAACGCCACTGCATTCAGGGCATTTTGATAAGAGGGATAGGTGCGGATATCCGCCTTGGGGTACAGCTTCTCCACTTCATCGAACGGCAGGTAATGATAGACGAGGCTCAAGCGCAGCCCTTCAAGGCCATCGCTGAGGCTGCGGGTTTCCCCCTCGCGAGTGACCAGTACAGGCTGGTCCACGGCGTAAGGTGCCGACAATGTGAGATTGGGGTTCGCGGCCTCAAAGCCGTTGGAGGAGCCCAGCAAATCGATGTCGCCAGCTTCGAGGGCTTGAATGGCGGCCACCCGGGTAGGGTAGCGCAGGACCTTCACCGGTATGGCCAGTGCCTTGGCCAGCAGGCCTGCATAATCTGCGGTAAGGCCTTCGTAATCGCGACCACTGGAGGTGAGGTCGAACGGCGGGTAGTCAGGCGCGGCAGTACCCAGCACCAGTTCGCGCTTGTATTGCAGCCACTGGCGCTGGGTCCTGTCCAGTTGAGTGTTCAGTTGAACGATTCCGGCGCGGCTCAATAAAGTGAAGTGTTGCGGGTCGGTGGAGTCGTCCGCAAGCACGGTAGTGCTGAAGTACAAACCGGCACTCAATATGATCAAATAGTCCTTGATACGGCTGGGCATCCGTTTTCTCACACTAGCGCGTTTCGTTTTGCCATCTCGATGAGCTCGACTAAAGACTGGGCTTTTAGTTTTTGCATTAGTCGCTTTTTATACGTGCTGACGGTTTTATTACTCAGGAACATGCCCTTGGCTATTTCTTTGTTGGTGCGGCCTTGTGCAAAAAGTTGCAAGACCATGAGTTCTCGGTCGTTAACAGCCCTGAACAAGTCCAGCTCCTGCGTGTCCATGCCTTCCGTTCCATTTGCATTCAATGCCTGGCTGGGGAAGTAGTTGTACCCGGATAGTACGGCGCGGATAGCACTCAGTAGTTCACTCAGGTCGCCTTCCTTGCAGACGTAACCGTCCGCGCCCGAACGCATGCAGCGCGTGGCAAACAGCGTCGGGCATTGGGCGGTAAGTACCAGGGTTTTCATCGAAGTGTTCATGGCGTTGAATCGGCAGAGAACTTCGAGGCCGTCAAGTTTCGGAATGCTGATGTCCAGGATTACCAAGTCCGGCAGGCATTCGCGGACCATTTGTATGGCGTCGCACCCGTTATCCGTTTCTCCAACGACTTTGTAACCTTCATGTTCCAATAACATTCTGATGGCGAGCCGTATAACGGGGTGGTCGTCGATAATAAAAACGGTGTTCATAATCACATTCCATGCAGGTGCAAATAAAGCATTCACATTAGCTCAGAAGACGAGGCAGCAGCATGAAGCGTGGGGGCGACAAGCGCAAAACAGGAAGTTTCCTACACAAAGAAAGGCATAGGCCTACGAGTTGCTAGGTAATTGTGACACTAAGTGTGTGTGTTTTCAGGGCGGTTGGCGTAGCTAACGGTCACGGGTATTTTGCGACGGCTCTCTCGTTGTTTTTCGCAATTACTAAGGTATAAATTCCTACACTTATAATGGGTGAGTTGAACTCATTAAACGCTCAAGTTCATCTTTATTTAACGGTTTTGATAAACAACCCAGAAGTGGCAGATTACGCTGCGCAGCTTGTGCGGTCAGTTTGAGTAATTCCGTCGTTGGTAGCCCGCTCAATAGAATCGCTCGGGTAATAAACTGACCACGGCTGGCGATTTCTACCAACTCAAGTCCGGGCAGGTCGGGCAGGCATTGGTCGCATAACATCAAGTCGAAGGGGAATTCAGACTGGGTCATGGTGCGTATGGCCTGTTCGGCATTTTCGACGGGGGTGAGCTGGTGGAAGCCGAAGCTTCTAAGCAAGCATTGGGTGGCGAGGAGTTGAAAAGGGTGATCCTCCACCAAAAGAATACGAAGGGGATAGTTGGGCATAGAGAGTACACAGTGAGTCAAGCGTCGATGGGAGCGTAGGAACTGCTCGTCTTGTCTGCGATGGCGTGCGTGATTATTCCTCGGGAATATGTACGAATTCGATCAGGCCGCTCTGTTCCCATCGTAGGGCGATTCGTTTCAGGCAACAGAGCGAGTCGATCGAGTCGTTATTGAGGGCTGGAGCGCCCGGTCATCTCTCGCGCCATCTCGGTGGCATAGCTGTCGGTCATGCCGGCGATGAAGTCGATCATGCGCAGGAACGAGGCGTGCAACGGCCAGGCAGGGTCCGGCGCGCTGTTGCCCAGCAAGTCAAGAATGCGCCGGTGCTTGAACGACGGCGTACGCCCGCCGTGTTGCTCCAACGCCGCACCGCAAAAAGCGTTCAGCAGAATTTCCAGGGTGGTGTAGGCGCCGATTTCATGCAGGGTCTTGCGTTTGTCCTGGAAGATTTTCTTGCGCGCCATGTCTTTGGCATCCAGTACGCAACGCTTCGCCGGACCGTGCATATGCTCAACCAGGTCGCCAGGCAGGGTGCCGGCAAGCAGGGCGTCCTGTTGTTCGACGAATGCGCGCGCCGCTGCGTTGGTCAGGTGCTCGATGGCCTTGCCGCGCAGGATCGCCAGCTTACGCCGACGGGAATCCTGCGGGCCCAATTGTCGATACGTCTGCGGCAGGTCATCACCCACCAGGTCGAGCAGCAGTGACTCGACTTCGGCGTACTCCAGCAAGTCCATCTCCAGGCCATCTTCCAGGTCAATCAGCGCATAGCAGATGTCGTCGGCGGCTTCCATCAAGTACACCAACGGGTGGCGGGCCCAGCGTTGCTCCTCCAGTTGAGGCAGGCCGAGTTTATGCGCGATCTGTTCCAGAATCGGCAGCTCGCTCTGGTAGCAGCCGAACTTGTGTTTCTTATAGCCCAGCGAGTCCGCGTGGCGGGCAGTCCAGGGGTACTTGAGGTAAGTGCCCAAGGTGGCATAGGTCAGCCGCGTGCCGCCGTCGAATTGATGATATTCAAGCTGGGTCAATACGCGGAAACCCTGGGCGTTGCCTTCAAAGTTGAGGAAGTCATTGCGCTCGGCGTTGCTCATGTCATCCAGCCAGCCGCGCCCGGCGGCCTGCTGGAACCAGTGGCGAATGGCGTCTTCGCCGGAGTGCCCGAATGGCGGATTGCCGATGTCATGGGCGAGGCAGGCCGATTGCACCACCATGCCCAAATCGCTTGGATCGCACCAGTCGGGCAGGGCGCCGCGCAACGTTTCACCGACGCGCATGCCAAGGGAGCGGCCCACACAGCTGACTTCCAGCGAGTGAGTCAGGCGCGTGTGGATATGGTCGTTGCTCGAAACCGGATGCACTTGGGTCTTGCGGCCCAGGCGACGGAAAGCGCCGGAAAAAATAATGCGATCATGGTCTTTGTGAAAAGGGCTGCGGCCCAGCTCTTCAGGGCTATGCAGGGGCTTGCCAAGACGTTCGCGGGTCAGCAGGGTAGGCCAATCCAAGGCAGGTACTCTCCGTACGGTGAATGACACCTGCAGCTTCCCGTTTCCACGCGGGCGGGGCAAGCGGAAATCTTCAGGTGGACAGCGGCAAACAACAGGCGCTGACCGCCGTTGCGCAGTTGCCCGGCGGTCAGGTTGTAGCGTGGGGCCAGCGAGCGGGGCTTATTTTCTGCGCGAAGCGCCTTGCATGGCCAGTTTGATCAGCGGGATCAACCCGGCACCCAGCCGTACCAGGCGCGTCACGCTGCTGATGCTGCCGCCCTTGGCGCCCTTGCCGGTGAAGAACCCCATCAATGTCACCGCCGCCACGCCCCACAGCGGCGCGTGCTTGATGCCCAGGCTGTCTTGCCAGTTGTGACGCAGGTCGCGCACTTTGTGCAGCGGCGCCATCAGTTGCTGGGACTCGTGACGGATTTCCTGACGGTGCATTTCCATGCGCAGGCGGATCAACGCCTTGCGCATCTCCCGACGGGACGAGTTTTGCGGGATTTCAGGCAGGCTCATGGCAACAGGCGCTCCCGGTCATTGGCCAATTCTTCGAGGGTGGCGTGGAAGGGCGTGGACTCATCGAACACTGCCGCTTTCAAACGTACCCCGCAGAATGCTGCGGCCAGGCTGTAAAACACGCACAGACAGATGATCCCGGTCAGGCGGTAGCCGGTGTCCCATACCAGGATCATCACCAACGTCGATAGGCCTACCAGTAACAGCAGGGCAAACACCAAGGCCAAGCCGGCAAACAGCAGCAGGCTGACCGTGCGTGCCTTCTGTTCCTGTAACTCGATGCCAAACAGTTCGACATGGCTGTGCAGTAAGCCGAGCACGGCAGCGCCCAGGCGGCGGGAGGTGGTACCTGCGCCCTTAGACGAGCTGGATTCGTCGATAGCCATGATATTAACGCCTGGTAGCCAACAGACCGATCAAAAAGCCCACGCCCGCCGCAATGCCGACAGACTGCCATGGGTTGGCCTGCACGTAATCTTCGGTTGCGGTAATGGCCGCCTGCCCGCGCTCGCGCAGGGAGTCTTCGGTCAATTGCAGGGTTTCGCGGGCCTTGAGCAGGCTTTCGTGAATCTTGGTGCGCAGCTCATCGGCCTGGTCACCGGCCAGGATGGCAGTGTCGTCCAGCAACCTTTCAGTATCGCTGACCAGGGTCTGGAAATCCGCCATCAGTATTTCTTGAGCAGTCTTTGCTGTTTTGCCGGCCATGGTTATCTCCGTGTGTGGCTGTTCTGTACGTGTGGTTTCGAGTCGCCGGGTTCGCCGAAGGTTCACTGCGATTGTGTGGTACAGCTTTTGCTTTGCCTTGGTGCGCATGCCCTGGGGCCTGCGCTGAATCCGGGCGGTCGAGGTGAAAACCTTGAAAAACCTTACCCTAATTAACTGAAACTCGCGCAAATACCCCGTCGGGGAGCGCCGGTTGTGTTGATCGCTGCGCTAAAGCAGTTCACGTCCTCTGAAGAAGGACGGCGGCTTTGGTGCCAATTTGGTGCGATCAACCCCGGCTTGAACCGCTTTGGTGCTGTTTGCCTTACCGCAGGCCTGCCAACCTCCATGGAAAATCTGCAAAGTGCGGTGGACACCCTTGTCCATAGCTCCAACACCCTGTTCATCCTGATCGGCGCGGTCATGGTCCTGGCCATGCACGCCGGTTTCGCCTTTCTGGAAGTCGGTACGGTGCGCCAGAAGAATCAGGTCAACGCGTTGTCGAAAATCCTCAGCGACTTCGCGATCTCCACCCTGGCTTATTTCTTTATAGGCTATTGGATCTCCTATGGGGTCAGCTTCATGCAGCCGGCGGCGGTGATCAGCGCGGATCATGGCTACGGCCTGGTGAAGTTTTTCTTCCTGCTGACCTTTGCCGCCGCGATCCCGGCGATCATTTCCGGGGGGATTGCCGAGCGCGCGAAGTTCGCGCCGCAGTTGTGCGCGACGGCATTGATCGTGGCGTTCATCTACCCGTTCTTCGAAGGCATGGTGTGGAACGGCAACTTCGGCCTGCAAGCCTGGCTGCTCGCGACCTTTGGCGCCAGCTTCCATGACTTCGCCGGGTCCGTGGTGGTCCATGCCATGGGCGGCTGGCTGGCGTTGGCGGCGGTGCTGTTGCTCGGCCCGCGCAACGGACGTTACCGCGAAGGGCGCCTGGTGGCGTTTGCTCCCTCGAGCATTCCGTTCCTGGCGTTGGGCTCGTGGATCCTGATCGTGGGCTGGTTCGGTTTTAACGTGATGAGCGCGCAAACCCTCGATGGCGTCAGCGGCCTGGTGGCGGTCAACTCGTTGATGGCCATGGTCGGCGGCACCGTCGCCGCGCTGGTAATCGGCCGCAATGACCCCGGCTTCCTGCACAACGGCCCGCTGGCCGGGCTGGTGGCGATCTGTGCCGGTTCCGACCTGATGCATCCGGTGGGCGCGTTGGTCACCGGTGTGGTCGCGGGGGGCTTGTTCGTGTGGTGCTTCATGGCGGCCCAGGACCGTTGGAAAATCGATGACGTGCTGGGCGTATGGCCACTGCATGGCCTGTGTGGGGTATGGGGCGGCATTGCCTGCGGGATCTTCGGGCAGACGGCGCTGGGTGGGTTGGGCGGTGTGAGCCTGGTCAGTCAGTTGATCGGCACTGCCCTCGGTGTCGCCGTGGCGCTGGGCGGCGGCCTGCTGGTGTACGGTGTGATCAAGCGCGTGTGCGGGCTGCGCCTGAGCCAGGAAGAGGAGTATTACGGGGCGGACTTGTCGATCCACAAGATCGGCGCTGTCAGCCAGGACTGATCGGCGCGCCGGTTGCCCAATGTTGGGTTTAGAATGGTGGCGTGTTTTCCATTCGAGTTGATTTGCCATGCTTCCTGAATGCCAGCTGTTCGGCACCCTGGGTTGCCATCTGTGTGAAATTGCCGAAGCCGAAATCATGCCGCTCGTCGAACACGGGTTACTCGTGGAGCTGGTGGATATCACTGATCCCGACGACTTGACCGAGGTCTACGGCCTGCGGATTCCGGTGCTTAGACGGGTGGACACCGGGGCTGAACTGGATTGGCCGTTCGACGCCGAGCAGGTGGTCGCTTTCCTGCGCTGATGTTTAGGCCATGGCGGGGTCTCCAATATTACGTTACTGTATGTTTGTACAGCGATGAATAGAGGGAACGCCCGTGGTGAATGTCGAACAACTGAAAAGCAGCGTCAATCGCATGTCCGCCGACGTCGTGCGCGATGCGGTGAGCGAGCTGCGCCTCGATGGCCTGGTCACGGAAGGCAAGACGCCCTTCAACAAAGTGCATTTCAATACCTGCTTTGCGGAAATCGAGGCGCTGTTCCAGCGTGCCGGTTATCACAAGCAGTTGGATGTGGTGGGTTACCAGGGCTTGCTCTACGCCCTGTACGATCCGGGCCGTTGGGAGGCCGTAGACGTGCTGCGCTGGCTCAAGGAGTTTACCGACGCGGCGAGCGCTTCGAAGGTTTTGCGCACGCAATTGGTCAAGGCCTGAGATCTCTCCTAGGCTCAATCCCGCGCCATGCGGGATAATACCTGCCTGTTTATTCCAGGCTTTGAGCATCTGCATGTCCACTTCCGGTTTTTCCCCGTCACAGCACCAAGCCAGCACCTTATACCTGCCGCCTGGCCCGTGGGCGACGGTGCTCGATTGCCTGTGCGATCATTTCCCGGCAATCGCCCGTGAACACTGGCTGGACCGCATTGCTCGTGGCCGGGTGCTGGATATCAACGGTCGCCCCATCCGCCTGGACCTGGCGTACAAGGAAGGCCTGTGCATTTATTACTTTCGCGAAGTGCCCAACGAGAAAGTAATCCCGGTACAGGAAACCATCCTGTACGCCGATGAACACTTGGTGGTGGCCGACAAACCGCATTTTCTGCCGGTGACCCCCGCCGGCGAGTACGTCGAACAAACCCTGTTGCGCCGTTTGATCCGGCGTCTGGACAATCCCGCCCTGGTGCCCCTGCACCGCATCGACCGGCATACCGCAGGGCTGGTGCTGTTCTCGGCCAATCCCGACAGCCGCGCGGCCTATCAGCAGCTGTTTCCCACGCGGCGCATCGATAAATTCTACGAAGCCATTGCCCCGGCCTTACCTGATCTGGCCTTCCCGCTGGTGCACAAGAGCCGGCTGGTGGACGGCGAACCGTTCTTCCGCATGCAGGAAGGCCCCGGTGCCAGCAATACCGAAACGGCAGTGGAAGTGCGCGAGAAACACGGCGATTTATGGCGCTATGGCCTGTTCCCGGTCACCGGCAAGAAGCACCAGTTGCGCGTCCACATGACTGCGCTCGGGGCGAGCATCTGCAATGACCCGTTCTATCCCAACGTGATCAAGGACGCGGTGGACGACTACGCCAACCCGCTCAAGTTGCTGGCCCAGGGCGTACGTTTCATCGACCCGGTCAGCGGCCAGCAACGCACCTTTCGCAGCGAAATCACCCTGGACTGGTAAACGCCAGAAACGACAAGGCCCGCGCGAGGCGGGCCTTGTGTGCAAGCGCTGGCTTACAGGTCTTTAACGGTACGAACCTGATCTTTGTTGATACGGGTGTGTTTGCCGTCCAACTGCTCGAATTCGTAGAAGCCCGAATCTTCATCGTATTTCGGGGTGTCGACGGCCTGGATTTCGCGACCGTCATTCAGGGTGATCACTGTTGGCGAAGCGCAACCGGCGAGGGTGGCGAGGCCCAGTGCAAGCATGAGAGCGGCGATGGTCCGTTGAGTCATGAGTGTGTCTCCGAGAGAATACTTTTGAAATGCTGACCTTGTGACGTGTGCAACGCCGGCAAAGTTCCTGATGCAAGACTCATTCTGACACGCCAGCCTGTGGGTGCAACAGCTCGGGGGTATTAAGATTGGCCAGGCGCGGGTCATCGGTGGCGCATTCGAGCGCCACGCCACCCAGTTGCAGGAAAATTTTCCGCGGGCTGCGTTCGCCCGCTTGCCAGGCTCGTTCCACTTGTTCTTTAAGGGCGGTGGGGAGGATGCAGAGCAAGGGTTCCCAGAACTCGCCGTGGCGAATCATCACCGGAACCTGCGGGTTGCAGCGCGCTGTGGCACGCAAGTCGGCCAGCAGTCGTGCATCGATGCGCGGCACATCGCAGGGCAGGATCAGCAGATGCCCATGGCGTGCAGCGAACAGTCCCGCGCGGATGCCGGCAAGTGGCCCGGGAAAGTCCGAGCTGTCGTCGCTCACCAGTTGGTCGGCATAGGGCGCATACCGCGCGTGGTTGCGATTGCACGAGATGATCAGGTCGTCCGTCAGCGGCCGCGCCAGGCGTTGCAGGTGCGCAATCAAGGGCTCGCCGCGCCATTCCAGCAGCCCCTTGTCCTGGCCGCCCATGCGTTGGCCACGCCCACCGGCCAACAATAAAATCGAGCAAGGCAGGGGTGAAGATTCAACAGACATGGCGGTTCCGCTGCGGCATGGAAATAGGGGCCTGTGATATAACATCGGGCTGTTCCTTCGACAACCGGACCGTGCCATGAACGCCAAGGCCGATGCGCCCTTCGTACCCCTGAATATCGCTGTATTGACCGTCAGCGACACCCGTACCCTGGACACCGACACGTCGGGCCAGGTCTTCGTCGACCGCCTGACCGCCGCCGGCCACACCCTGGCCGAACGGGTGCTGCTCAAGGACGACCTCTACAAAATTCGCGCCCAGGTTGCCCATTGGATCGCCGAGGACGTGGTGCAGGTCGTGCTGATCACCGGCGGCACCGGCTTCACTGGCCGCGACAGCACGCCCGAAGCGGTGAGCTGCCTGTTGGACAAGCAAGTCGATGGTTTCGGCGAGCTGTTTCGCCAGATATCCGTAGCCGACATCGGCACGTCCACGGTGCAGTCCCGCGCCTTGGCCGGCCTGGCCAATGGCACCCTGGTGTGCTGCCTGCCGGGTTCCACCAATGCGGTGCGCACCGGTTGGGACGGCATCCTGGCGGAACAGCTGGACAACCGTCATCGGCCGTGCAACTTCGTCCCCCACCTGAAACAGGCCGAGCCTTGTGAATCGCGTGGATAAGCCCGGCAAGTCCGGTGCCTTGATGCCGGTGGAAGTGGCCTTGCAGCGTTTGTTGGACATGGCCGACGCGTCGCCGATCCGCGAGCACGAAAGCCTGCGCCTGGCCGAGTGCGATGGCCGCGTATTAGCGCAAGACCTGGTCTCCACCCTCGACCTGCCGCCCTGGCCCAACAGCGCCATGGACGGCTACGCGTTGCGCGTGACGGACTGGACCGGCGAACCCTTGCCGGTCAGCCAACGCATTTTCGCCGGCAATGCGCCAGAGCCTCTGGCGGCCGGCACCTGCGCGCGCATCTTTACCGGCGCGCCGGTGCCCCAGGGTGCGGACTGCGTGGAAATGCAGGAAAACGCGACCCTTCACGGCGATGAGCGCGTGAGTTTCAGCGAGCCGCTGCACGCGGGCCAGAACATCCGCCCACAAGGCCAGGAAACCACGGTCGGCGAGTTGGTGTTGCCCGCGGGCACGCGCCTGGGCCCGATCGAGTTGGGCCTGGCCGCTTCGCTTGGGCGCGATCACCTGGACGTGGTGCGCCGGGTGCGGGTGGCCGTGCTGTCGACCGGCGATGAGCTGATCGAGCCCGGTTTGCCGCTGGGGCCAGGCCAGATCTATAACAGCAACCGCCGCGTGCTGTGCAGTTGGCTGACGCGAATGGGCTGTGAAGTGATCGATGCCGGCATCTTGCCGGACGATCTGCAACAGACGCGTACGCGATTGGCCGGCGTGGGCAGCGTCGACTTGATCCTGTCCACCGGCGGTGTATCCGTGGGCGAGGCGGATTTCCTCGGTATTGCCTTGCGTGAAGAGGGCGAGCTGGCGCTGTGGAAATTGGCGATCAAACCGGGCAAGCCGCTGACCTTCGGGCATTTTCGTGGCGTGCCGGTGATCGGCCTGCCGGGTAACCCCGCGTCGACCCTGGTGACGTTCGCCCTGTTGGCGCGGCCTTACCTGCTGCGCCGCCAAGGTGTGCAAGACGTTGCGCCGCTACGTTTCAAAGTGCCGGTGGGGTTCGTATGGCCCAAACCAGGCAACCGCCGCGAGTATCTGCGCGGGCGTATCGAGCAGGGCCAGGCGCTCATCTACGGCAACCAGAGCTCCGGCGTGTTGCGCAGTGCAGCGTGGGCGCAAGGGTTGGTGGAAGTGCTGGAAGGGACGACCTTGGCGGTGGGCGATCAGGTCAATTTCATTCCGCTGAGTGAAGTCCTGGATTGATTCCGCCTACTCAATGTGGGCCATCGTAAAGGCCTGGGTTCCATCTACTGCAGATGGAACCCAGGCAACGGCTCACATTATCTTCGCAGTTCACGTTTTTCGCGTTTCTGTCGAGCGAGTGCAAACGCAATAACGCCGAATGCCAAAGCGGTGACACCTGCGATGAGCAGTGGACGATCTCTCCAGCCGCCTTCGATCTTCCTCGTCGATTTCGGGTCGGGCTGTTCCAGCGGTGCGTGAAAGCGAACCTCCTTCAAATTGAGGCGCGCGCCGTCATTGAGCGTCAACGTCAGGTCTTCGATAACACCCGCGACCCGCTCAGGGAACACTGGGTCTCCCAGCGCGTCGAGTTCGTCGTACAGGAATTTCTGACCTTCAAGCCATCCTACGGCAGTCATAAGCTCGGGGCTCAAGTAGTATTTTCCATCGAGGAAAAAGCCTGGAAAATGATGAGTTCGCTCCTGGCTCTCGATTAAATACCGCTCCCCTGGCTTCATGCCGGTTGCTGAGTCGATCATGGTCACATCCTCCATTCACTGGTTAAGCGATAGAGGGAGCGTCCAATTGATCGTTCAATCGAAGTGACCGGGAGCCGACGACCCCCTCAGCCAGCCTATTTCGACGCAGCAAAAATTTGAACCGCCCGTGAACGCGCTTACCTAATGATTAGCTTGTGACGAATCGCACAGGCAATTTGCCAATATCGGCATATTCCGAGAGGTGGGGAACGTGGCTAAAGACGAGAAGAAAAGCAAAGGTGAAGGTTCGAAAGCCAGCAAGGAATTGAAAGACAAAAAGTCTTCACCCGCAAAAAAATCCGCAGCGGCATCGGCTCTTTCAAAATCTTCGGAAAAGAAAGACAAGAAAAAAGATGCCGAACCCAAGAAGTCCGTGAAAAAAGCTGACAGCAAGCCAGAAAAGGCGAAGAAGTCAGAGAAGACAGAGAAGAAGTCAGAGAAAGCAGAAAAGCCGGCGAAAAAGAAAAAATGATACCTGCTAGGGCCTCGTGCCCTAGCTTCTCCAAGCTCGGGGTCTTCGATTCCTGGGGTTCATCAACTTTGAACTAATCATGACGCCCATCCCCCTAACGCTGTGCAGATAACCCCTGGCTTGGGTCGACCCTGAGCTGATCAATGACACGCAAAGGTGTGGTGAATCATGAAGAGTGAACAAGCAGAAGGTGTTGCACAAAAACTCGCCGGCAAGGCACAAAGTGCGGTCGGGAAGTTGTTGGGTGATTCGAAGATCGAAGCAGAAGGTGTTGGTCGACAAGCTGCCGGTCAGCTGTCCCAGACCTATGGCGACGCGCTGGACAGCGTATCTACGTTCGTTAAAGAAAAACCAGTCGCCGCGCTCGCGATTGGCGCGGTGGCCCTGCTGGTGCTGGACCGTCTCCTGCGCCGCTGAGGTTTATCGGCTTGGTCCGATAGCGCAGGTTCAGGTGACTGATACACCGCTATCGGGGCAAGCCTCAACGCCGATCAGTTGAGCGAAAGGGGCTCATTGTAGGAGCGAGCTTGCTCGCGAAAAACGTCCAGGCAACGTGTTCATTCTGGATAAACGCGGGGGCTCTGAGTCTTTCGCGAGCAAGCTCGCTCCTACATAGCAAGCCCCCTCCCATATTTGAATCGGTGTTGGCCTGGCTTTATTCAGTAGTCGTCGCCACGTTCCGTCACATCCCGCTCCACCGGCCCCGCGTCGGGGTCATAGCCCACTGGGAACTTGCCCTTCAAGGTCCAGGCAAACGCGATGATTTCGGCGATCGTGCGGTACAACTCTTCCGGAATACTGTCCCCCAGTTCCATGCGCGCCAGCAGCTTCACCAATTCGGCGTTTTCATAGATAGGCACTTCATTTTCCCGCGCCAGCTTGAGGATCGCTTCAGCCAGGGCCTCATCGCCCTTGGCGGTCAGGGTGGGGGCTTGCTGGCCGTCGTACTTGAGGGCGATCGCCTGGCGGGGAGGTGAGGGGTTCTTCATGCGGTCTCATCCACCCAGCGTTGTTCCAGTCCGGTTTTGGGCCCGCGCGGCGGGGTGCCGAGGTGGCAATCCAGGTCGCCAACGTTAAGCCCGGACGCCACCAGGCGTTCGCGCAGGCTGCCCAGGTGGTTTTCGATCAGGCTGGCGGTAAAGGGCCGTGTCGCCCATAACTGGCTTGAGAGTTTGCCCTGAGTCAGTTGCGCCTGCACCTGCAACGGCCCCAACGGCTCCATATCGAACGCCAGTTCCACGCGCCAGAGCATCTGCTTGGGGTCTTTGCGCTCTTTGCGGTCGGGCTGCTCTTTATCCGCGGGCGGCTCCTCGCGCTGGAATTTCACCTGCAGCGGTACGATGTCCTGCAGGTTGCGCATGGGGATTTCCAGTTGCCAGGTGGTTTGCAGGCGGCCATCGGCGGTGGTGCCGGTCTGTTCCAGGCTCGACAATTGATGGCTCTGTAAGCGCGCGATCGCCCCGGCGGCCAGGCGCAGCAGGTTTTCCAGGTCGCCTTCGCCTTCCAGTTTTGCCATCAGCCGCTCGGGCAGCGGGAAACTCGCGGGCGTCTGACGCGCACTGACCTGACCGAGGGTGCCCAACGGGCTGCGCACAAAATTGGGCAATACCTGGGCCAGGGTATTGGCGGCGAGGATGGCATTCAGATTGGTGCTGGCGGGCAGGGCAGGCAGCAGGTCCGCGACCAAGCGCAGCAGCGCGCCCTTCATGTCCAGCGGTGGTATTTGCGGATTCTGCCCGGCAAGCAGCTTGGCCTCCAGAAAGGCCCCGCTGTTCTGCACCAGTTGCGCCAATACCTTGGGGTTACTGACTTGCGCCAGGTCGGGCAATGCCGCAAGTAAACGCTCGGCCGCCCCACGCAGGTCGGCGGAGGTGCTGTCGCCACGGGGCAGGTTTTGCAGGGCGGTAAACACCGCATCCAGCGAGCCTTGGCGACTTTGCTGGGTCGAGAGCTGCTGCGCGACAGCCAGTTGATCCTTCATGCCGCTCAAGGGCACGAAGCTCAGGGTCTGCGCGTCCTGCACGACCGCGCTGAGCAGGCTGCCAACCCTTAACGGCTGCGGGCTTTCCACGGTGAGGGTGGCAGTGGTCATTGCGTTATTGAGCACGCTCACCAGCGAGCGATAGACCGCCGGCTGCGCGCTGCCCTGGGGCAGCAGCTGGGTGGTCAGCACCTTGGCTTGCAGCAGCGTGCCTACCGGCATTTGGGCGGTGTCGATGCGGGTGAGGGCGGCGACATTGGCGCTCAACGCCTGCTGCAGCGAGAGGGTCAGGTTGCCCGCTTGCGTCTGGCCCACGGCCACGTTACTGCCCAACGGTAACGGCTGGGCGCTGCTGGCTTGCACCAGGGTCTGGCGACCGCCATCAAGCGTCAACTTCAACAGTAACTGAAAGGCTTCGCCGCCTTGTTTAAGCGCGATCACCTCGGCGTTGACGGTTTTTCCAGGCGCGATCAAGCCGGTCTGCGGCTCCAGCAGCTTGAGCAGTTCGCCGGCCGCAGGCAGCGGGGCGGGGCCTGAAGTCGCGGTTGGCGGCAGGGTAGGAAGGTTGATCTCACCGGTCATCGTGCGCATCGTCTCTGGGGAAATTGCCCTCTTTAGAGTAGGGCATCGCATGTATAATGCCGCCCGTCTGCAACGAGAGCGGTAAAAACCTCACAACTATTTGATCCAGCTCTCTAAAATCGGTCGCCAAAGCCGTTATTGTGCATTTCTCTATAACGGCCGCTGCACCGCCGACTTGAACCGTAAAGGCCCGCGATCTCTTGACCAGCCCTCTTCTTGAAGCCGTAGCGCTTGCCTGTGAACGCGACCTGCGCCTGCTGTTCGAACACCTCGAATTGCGCCTGGCGGGTGGCGACATGGTGCAAATCAGCGGCCCCAACGGCAGTGGCAAGACCAGCCTGCTGCGCTTGCTGGCCGGGTTGATGCAGCCGACGGCAGGCGAGGTTCGGCTTAACGGCAAGCCCCTGCATGAACAGCGCACCGAGTTGGCCCGCAACCTGATCTGGATCGGCCACGCCGCCGGGATCAAGGACGTACTCACCGCAGAAGAAAACCTCAGTTGGCTCAGCGCGTTGCATCATCCCGCTGGCCGCGATGCCATCTGGCAGGCCCTGGCCGCTGTCGGTCTCAAGGGCTTTGAAGACGTGCCCTGTTACACCCTCTCCGCCGGCCAGCAGCGTCGTGTCGCGCTGGCGCGCCTGTACTTGCCGGGCCCGCCGCTGTGGATTCTCGACGAGCCGTTCACCGCTCTCGACAGACAAGGCGTGACCCAATTGGAAGAACACCTGGCCCGGCATTGCGAGCAGGGCGGGTTGGTGGTGCTCACCACCCACCACACCCTGGCGCGCAGGCCCGCCGGTTACCGTGAACTGGATCTGGGGCGGTGGTCGGCATGAGCGTCTTTGCGCTGCTGGTCGCCCGCGAAGCCCGCCTGTTGTGCCGTCGCCCGGCAGAACTGGCCAACCCGCTGGTGTTCTTCGCCATCGTGGTTGCCTTGTTCCCCTTGGCGGTCGGTCCCGAGACTAAACTGTTGCAAACCTTGTCCCCCGGACTGGTGTGGGTCGCGGCGCTTTTATCCGTGCTGCTCTCGCTGGACGGGCTGTTTCGCAGTGATTTCGAAGACGGTTCCCTGGAGCAATGGGTCCTTTCGTCGCACCCTTTGCCCCTTCTGGTATTGGCCAAGGTACTGGCACACTGGGCCTTTTCCGGCCTCGCGCTGGTCTTGCTTTCGCCGCTGCTGGCGCTGATGCTGGGTTTGCCGGTTGAATGCTTGCCGGTGTTGCTCCTGTCCTTGTTACTCGGTACGCCAGTGCTCAGCCTGTTGGGGGCGGTGGGCGCAGCGTTGACCGTCGGGTTGAAGCGCGGTGGCCTGTTACTGGCCCTGCTGATTCTGCCGTTGTACATCCCGGTTCTGATCCTCGGCAGCGGTGCTTTGCAGGCTGCGCTGATGGGCATGCCGGCGACCGGTTACCTCCTGTGGCTTGGCAGCCTGGCCGCCCTGGCGGTAACCCTGACACCCTTTGCCATAGCGGCCGGCCTGAAGATCAGCGTCGGCGAATAATGAGGTCTGGTCAGGCGTTACACGCTTGGCCAGTAAAGACCCTAAGCTGCTTGCCACGACAAGCAGCAACCGTGAGAAACAGCAATGAACTGGACCTGGTTTCACAAGCTCGGCTCGCCCAAATGGTTTTATGGCATCAGCGGCAGGCTGCTGCCGTGGTTGAGCGTCGCCGCCGTGCTGCTGATCGGCACCGGCCTGGTCTGGGGCCTGGCCTTCGCGCCGCCGGACTACCAGCAAGGCAACAGCTTTCGCATCATCTATATCCACGTGCCCGCCGCCATGCTGGCGCAGTCCTGCTACGTAATGCTGGCGGTGTGCGGCATCGTCGGCCTGGTCTGGAAGATGAAGCTTGCCGACGTCGCCCTGCAATGTGCCGCGCCGATCGGTGCGTGGATGACCGCCGTGGCGCTGGTCACCGGCGCGATCTGGGGCAAACCCACCTGGGGTTCGTGGTGGGTGTGGGATGCGCGGCTCACGTCGATGTTGATCCTGCTGTTCCTATACTTCGGCCTGATTGCCCTGGGCAACGCGATCAGCAACCGTGACAGCGCCGCCAAGGCCTGCGCGGTGCTGGCGATTGTCGGCGTGATCAACATCCCGATCATCAAATACTCGGTAGAGTGGTGGAACACCCTGCATCAGGGCGCCACCTTCACCCTCACCGAAAAGCCGGCAATGCCGGTGCAAATGTGGGCGCCGTTGCTACTGATGGTGCTGGGTTTCTACTGTTTCTTCGGCGCGGTGCTGCTGCTGCGCATGCGCCTGGAAGTGCTCAAGCGTGAGGCTCGCACCAGCTGGGTCAAGGCCGAAGTTCAAGCCAGCCTGGGAGCGCCTGCATGAGTTTTGCTTCATTCAGCGATTTTCTCGCCATGGGCCATCACGGCCTGTATGTCTGGACGGCCTATGGCATCTGCCTGGCGGTGCTGGCCCTCAACGTCGCCGCGCCGATCCTGGCGCGCAAGCGTTACCTGCAACAAGAGGCGCGTCGTCTGCGCCGGGAGACCGATAAGTGAATCCGTTGCGCCGAAAGCGTCTGTTGATCATCCTTGCCATCCTCGCCGGCGTCGCCATTGCCGTGGGCCTGGCCCTGAGTGCCCTGCAGCAGAACATCAACCTGTTCTACACCCCGACCCAGATCGCCAATGGCGAAGCGCCGGTGGACACGCGCATCCGCGCCGGCGGCATGGTGGAGAAGGGTTCGCTGAAACGCTCCGGCGATTCCCTGGACGTGACCTTCGTCGTCACCGACTTCAACAAAGCCGTGACCATCACCTATCGCGGCATCCTCCCGGACCTGTTCCGCGAAGGCCAGGGCATCGTCGCCTTGGGCAAGCTCAACGCCAACGGCGTGGTGGTGGCCGATGAAGTGCTGGCCAAGCACGATGAAAAATACATGCCGCCGGAAGTCACCAAAGCGTTGAAAGACAGCGGCCAATCCGCGCCTGGCTCAATGCCAACACCTGCCAAGGAGGGCTAAGCGATGACGTCCGCACTGTTTATTCCTGAGCTGGGCCAGTTGGCGATGATCCTCGCCCTGTGCTTCGCCGTCGTCCAGGCCGTGGTGCCGCTGCTCGGTGCCTGGCGCGGCGACCGCCTGTGGATGAGCCTGGCGCAGCCGGCCGCCTGGGGCCAGTTCGCGTTCCTGCTGTTCGCCTTCGGCTGCCTGACCTACGCCTTCATGACCGACGATTTTTCCGTCGCCTATGTGGCCAATAACTCCAACAGCGCGCTGCCCTGGTACTACAAGTTCAGCGCCGTGTGGGGCGCCCACGAAGGGTCGCTGCTGCTGTGGGCGTTGATCCTCGGCGGCTGGACCTTCGCCGTATCGGTGTTCTCGCGCCAATTGCCGCAAGTGATGCTGGCGCGGGTGCTGGCGGTGATGGGCATGATCAGCATCGGGTTCCTGCTGTTCCTGATCATGACGTCCAACCCGTTCAGCCGCATCCTGCCGCAGGTTCCGATGGACGGGCATGACCTCAACCCACTGCTGCAAGACATCGGGCTGATCGTGCACCCACCGATGCTTTACATGGGGTATGTCGGCTTTTCGGTGGCCTTTGCCTTCGCCATCGCCGCGTTGCTCGGCGGGCGCCTGGATGCGGCCTGGGCACGCTGGTCGCGTCCCTGGACCATCGTCGCCTGGGCCTTCCTGGGTATCGGCATCACCCTGGGGTCGTGGTGGGCCTACTACGAACTCGGCTGGGGCGGCTGGTGGTTCTGGGACCCGGTGGAAAATGCGTCCTTCATGCCTTGGCTGGTCGGCACCGCGCTGATTCACTCCCTGGCCGTCACCGAAAAACGTGGCGTGTTCAAGAGCTGGACCGTGCTGCTGGCCATCGCGGCATTTTCCCTCAGCCTGCTCGGCACCTTCCTCGTGCGTTCGGGCGTGCTGACGTCAGTGCACGCGTTTGCGTCGGACCCTGCGCGCGGTGTGTTCATCCTGATCTTCCTGCTGTTTGTGGTCGGCGGTTCGCTGACGCTGTTCGCCCTGCGTGCACCGGTGGTCAAGAGCCAGGTCGGCTTTAACCTGTGGTCGCGGGAAACCTTGCTGCTCGGTAACAATCTGGTACTGGTGGTGGCCGCGTCGATGATCCTGCTCGGCACCCTGTACCCGTTGGTGCTGGATGCCTTGAGCGGGGCCAAGCTGTCTGTCGGCCCGCCGTACTTCAACGCCTTGTTCATTCCGTTGATGGGCCTGTTGATGGTGGTGATGGCGGTCGGCATGCTGGTGCGCTGGAAAGACACCCCGGTGAAATGGCTGGCCGGCATGCTGATGCCGGTGCTGCTGGGCAGTGTGGCCCTGGCCGTGATCGCCGGGGTGGCCTACGGCGATTTCAACTGGGCGGTGCTCGCCACGTTCCTGCTCGCGGCCTGGGTATTGTTGGCCGGTGTGCGCGACATCGCCGACAAGACCCGCCACAAGGGCTTGATCAAAGGCCTGCCGACGCTGACTCGCAGCTATTGGGGCATGCAGATCGCCCACCTCGGCATCGCCGTGTGTGCCCTGGGTGTGGTGCTGTCGAGCCAGAACAGCGCCGAGCGCGACCTGCGTCTGGCACCGGGTGAGTCCATGGATCTGGCCGGTTATCACTTCATCTTTGAAGGCGCCAAGCATTTCGAAGGGCCGAACTTCACGTCAGACAAAGGCACTGTGCGCGTCGTGCGCAACGGCAAGGAAATCGCCGTGCTGCATCCGGAGAAACGCCTGTACACGGTGCAGAGCTCAATGATGACCGAAGCGGGCATCGACGCGGGTTTCACCCGTGATCTATATGTGGCGCTCGGTGAACCGCTGGGCGACGGCGCCTGGGCGGTGCGCGTGCATGTGAAACCGTTCGTGCGCTGGATCTGGTTTGGCGGTTTGCTGACCGGTTTCGGTGGCTTGCTTGCCGCGCTGGACCGGCGCTATCGGGTCAAGGTCAAGAGTCGGGTGCGTGAAGCCCTCGGTATGGGAGCAGCGGTATGAAGCGTTGGTTGATGGTGTTGCCGCTGGCCGCGTTCCTGGTGGTGGCGGTGTTCCTTTATCGCGGCCTGTACCTGGACCCGGCCGAGTTGCCGTCGGCAATGATCGGCAAGCCGTTCCCGGAATTCTCGCTGCCCAATGTGCAGGGCGACAAGCAGCTGTCCCGCGCCGACCTGTTGGGCAAACCGGCGCTGGTCAACGTGTGGGGCACCTGGTGCATCTCCTGCCGCGTCGAACACCCGGTGCTGAATAAACTGGCCGAGAACGGTGTGGTGATCTACGGCATCAACTACAAGGACGACAATGCCGCGGCCTTGAAGTGGTTGGCCGAATTCCACAACCCGTACCAGCTGGATATTCGCGATGAGGACGGTAACCTCGGCCTGAACCTGGGCGTGTACGGCGCCCCGGAAACCTTCTTTATCGATGCCAGGGGCGTGATCCGCGACAAGTATGTCGGCGTGATCGACGAAGTGGTCTGGCGCGAACAACTGGCCGCCAAATACCAGGCCCTGGTTGATGAGGCCAAACCATGAAGCGCCTGTTGGCTGCCGCTGTCCTGGCGCTGGGGCTGATCGGTGTGGCCCACGCCGCCATCGACACCTATGAATTTGCCAACGACGCCGAGCGTGAGCGTTTTCGCGAGCTGACCAAGGAACTGCGCTGCCCCAAATGCCAGAACCAGGACATCGCCGATTCCAACGCGCCCATCGCTGCCGACCTGCGCAAAGAGATCTTCCGCATGCTGGGGGAGGGCAAGGACAACCAGCAGATCATCGACTTCATGGTCGACCGCTACGGTGATTTCGTGCGCTATAAACCGGCCCTGACCGGCAAGACCGCGCTGCTCTGGTTCGGCCCTGCCGGGCTGTTGCTGGCCGGCGTGGTGGTGATGGCCGTGATCGTGCGCCGCCGCCGTGCCGCGCCTGCCGATGGCGCCGATGCGCTGTCCCCTGAAGAGCGTAAACGTCTCGACCACTTGCTGGACACCAAGACTGATGATTGATTTCTGGCTCGCAGCCGGCCTGCTGCTGTTGATTGCCCTGAGTTTCCTGTTGATCCCTGTTTTGCGCGGCCGCCGCGCCCAGCGTGAAGAGGACCGCACCGCGCTGAACGTGGCGCTGTATCAAGAACGTGTCGCTGAGCTGCAAGTGCAGCAGGACGAAGGCGTGTTGAATGCCGCGCAACTCGATACCGGCCGCGCCGAAGCGGCGCGTGAGTTGCTGGCCGACACCGAGGGCCTGGAAAAGCCTCGCGAATCCCGCCTGGGCAAACCGCTGCCATTACTGGCGGCGGTGTTGGTACCGGTGCTGGGCTTGGGCATGTATCTGCATTTTGGCGCGAGTGACAAAGTCGAACTGGCCCGTGAGTTCTCCCAACCCCCAGTGTCCATGGCCGACATGACCCGACGCCTGGAACGCGCCGCCGCCGCGCAGCCGGATTCAGCAGAAGGGTTGTACTTCCTGGGGCGCGCCTACATGGCCCAGGACCGTGCGGCCGATGCCGCCAACGTCTTCGAACGCACCGTGGCCCTGGCCGGGCGCCAGCCCGAACTGCTCGGGCAGTGGGCTCAGGCGCAATATTTTGCTGACAACAAGCAGTGGTCACCCAAGGTCCAGGCGCTGACCGACGAAGCCTTGAAGCTCGATCCAAAGGAAGTCACCAGCCTTGGCCTGCTTGGCATCGCCGCCTTCGAAGGCCAGCGCTATCAGGAGGCTATCGATTACTGGAATCGTCTGCTGGCGCAACTGCCCCCCGAAGACAATTCCCGCGTTGCGCTGCAAGGCGGTATCGATCGCGCGGCGCAAAAGCTCAGGGAGAGTGGCGGCACTGTCGCGCAAAAAGCCGTGCTGAAAGTGCGCGTGGGCCTGTCCGCCGAAGTGAAAGCCAAGGCCCTGCCCGGCGACAGCGTGTTCATCTTTGCCCGCGCCGTCAGCGGCCCGCCGGCGCCTCTGGCGGCCAAGCGTGTCAGCGTTGCCGAACTGCCCGTCACCGTGGAACTGGGCGATGCCGACGCGATGATGCCGCAGTTGAAACTGTCCAACTTCCCTGAAGTCCAACTGGTTGCGCGCATATCCCGGGCAGGTGTTCCAACCGCTGGCGAGTGGATCGGCCGCAGCCAACCCCTGGCCAGCAACACCACTGCACTGCAGCAGCTGACCATCGACAGTCCGGATAAGTAATTCGAGGAAACGCCCATGACCGCATTTGCACGTATCACCCTGCTCAGCCTTGTGCTGGGCCTGAGCGCCTGTGCGGTCCACCGGCCACCTCCTGCGCCTTCCGGCCCGACCATCCCGCCGTCCGGCCCGTCGACGCAACCGACCACCAAACCCTCCGGCCCGGTCACTCCGCCGCCGAAACCACTGCCAACCAAATCGCCGACCTTCGCCCCACCACCGGGCGCGGCCAGCCACTGGGACGGCAAGATGCAGGTCTACGTACTCGACGACCAGCCCGACACCTTCTACCGCCAGCGCACCTACTACCGCTGGAGCAACGGCTGGAGCCGCTCCATCAGCCCGAACGGGCCGTGGGAAGAAACCAACGTGCAAGGCGTGCCGCCGGGGTTGAGCAAGCAGTACGCGCAATGACACAAGGCGACCTGAGGGTCGCCTTTTTCTAATCTGATCGTTCCCTCGCTCCGCGTGGGAATGCATCCCGTGACGCTCCGCGTCACCAGTGCGCAAAAAGCAGGACGCGGAGCGTCCAGGGCGGCATTCCCACGCAGAGCGTGGGAACGATCTTGTTATCAAGCTACGGGACACTCCCGGTTCAACGCTTCATTCACCAACAACTGCGCAATTTCCATCATCTGTACGACCGCCAGCACCTGCTTGCGGCCTGAGCCATCCAGACGCTCGGCGCAGTCGTACGCACAGACAGTCGCCGACTCCAGCATCTCGCAGGCATTGCTCAACGCGAGGCCGGGTCGGACGGTGAAGATGAGGTTGGGTGGGGTTTGTGAAAGGTCATCCGAGCGGAATGATGGGGGATTTGGCGTAACCTTTTTCATGCAGTCAGTCTCCATTCAGTTGGAGCTCACCCCATCCGCGACCAAGCAGAAGGGTGGCGAGCTGTACGCAGGTTGGTCGACCAGGGAATGGAAACCCGGCAGGGCCCTAAGCCCTCCCGCGCACAGCTCGCCATAACGCGAACACAAGAATGCCGCTTGCGCGGCACGGTGCGCCATTCTAACCCAGGCGACCAAGCCTGATCGCTGATGAGCAGCGACTGCGAGAGGCTAACGGTGCGTTATAGCAACTGCAAGCCACGCAGATCGTAGGAAAATTCCTGTCTGGATCAAGCGTTGCGCCGTCTGATTGAGACGAGGAAGCAGCGCGACCATCCACGCCTGTCACGGCCCACGCTTGATCGTTCCCACGCAGAGCGTGGGAATGCATCCCGTGACGCTTGGCGTCACCAGTGCGCAAAAAGCAGGACGCGGAGCGTCCAGGGCAGCATTCCCACGCAGAGCGTGGGAACGATCCTGTCTGGCTCAAGCGTGAGACCAGCAAGCAGCTCAGCCACCCACGTCTGTCATGGCTCACGCTTTCCCGGTAAGGTGACCACCGCCGACCTGGTTGCCGAGCAATCGCTGGATATACTCTGCGGTACCGGGCAAACCGGTACAGTGGGCCAACCAGTGCGCAAGCAAGCAAAGAGGATGTGGTAATGGCAGGCAGGTTGATCTATCTCATCGGACCCTCAGGTTCGGGCAAGGACAGCTTGCTGGAGGCCGCACGCCCACGGTTGGCCGAGCGCGGTTGCCGCATTGTGCGCCGCGTCATCACCCGGTCTGCGGAAGCGGTGGGTGAAGCGGCGTTGGGCGTGAGCCCGGCGCAGTTTGCGGCGATGCAGGCGCAAGGCGAATTTGCCCTCAGTTGGCAGGCCAATGGGTTGTCCTACGGCATTCCCAAGCAGATCGATGAATGGCTGGCGGCCGGGGAGGACGTGCTGGTCAATGGTTCGCGCGCACACCTGGCGCAAACCCGTGAGCGTTATCCGACGTTGCTGGTGTTGTTGCTGACGGTCGATCAGGTGGTGTTGCGCCAGCGTTTGATCGCACGCGCACGTGAGTCATTGGCCGATATTGAGGAACGCCTGGCACGCAACGTGCGGTTCACCGAGGAACTGATCACCGCCAATGGCGAAGGGTTATTCGTGTTGGATAATTCCGGCCCGTTGGAGCATACCGTCGAGCGTTTGCTGTGTTGCCTGGCCCATGGGCACTCGGCCTGAGCCCGATACTGCGTCGAAACGCCTATCCTAGATCTCTTTGATATCACCCACCGCGCCACCAGGCGCGCCTTCCGTTGTGCATATTCAGTAAAACAACCGCCAGTCAGACCAGTCAATTCTGTGCTTGAGTAAAGATAACTCTAGAGTTATTTTTATCCGGTCCGAGCCAAGGAGGCGGCGGTGCAAAGCAGGCTATTGATCAAGGAATTGCTGGAAGCGGGTTGGGTGCTGGATCGCGTCACCGGCAGCCATCACATTTTTACCCACCGCTATAACCCGTACACGATCCCGGTGCCTCATCCGAAGAAGGATCTTCCCTTGGGCACCGTCAGAAGCATCAGGAAACGCGCCGGGCTGTTTCAGTTTTAAGGAGAGCATGCATGCAATACCCAATCTGTATCGAATGGGGCGATGACTTCACCGCCACCGGTATCCAGATCCCCGATATTCCGGGTGCTGTCACCGCCGGGGACAGTTTTGAAGAGGCGTATAACGCGGCCGTGGAGGTTGCACACATCATGCTGCAGGAGATCGCCGCCGAGGGCGGAGTGATTCCGATGCCAACCTCAGTCGCCAATCATCACGCCCATGAAGACTACGCCGGCATGGGCTGGGGCATGTTGGAACTGGATATCTCGCCCTATCTGGGCAAGACCGAGAAGGTCAATGTGACCTTGCCCGGCTATGTCATCCAGCGTATCGACCGTTACGTGCGCGAGCATAAAGTCAAAAGCCGCTCGTCATTTCTGGCGGACGCGGCGTTGGAGAAGTTGGTGCGGTCTTAAGCGGTTGCGACCGTCACCTGCCGCGACGCACTGAGGAACCGCAACAACGCCACCAGCGGGAACGCACTGCCCACCAGCATCACCCCCAGCCAACCGCCGTGTTCATACACGCTGCTGGCAATCGCCGAGCCGAAGGCGCCGCCAATGAAGATGCTGGTCATATACAGCGCGTTCAAGCGGCTGCGGCTTTGAGCGTCGAGGGCGTAGACGGCGCGCTGGCCGAGGACCATGTTCATCTGCACGCAGAAGTCCAGCACCACGCCGGTCACCGCCAGGCCGATCACACTGTACAGCGGGTGCACGAAGGCCGGCAGGAAGCTCAACGCGGCAAACAGCATCGCCAGCAGCGACGCACGGTGGGTGTGGCCGGCGTCCGCCAGGCGCCCGGCGATGGGCGCCGCGATGGCACCCAGGGCACCGACCAAGGCGAACAGCGCGATTTCGCTCTGGGTCAGGCCATGGTTTCGTGCCAGCTCCAGTGGGGCAGCGGTCCAGAACAGGCTGAAGGTGGCGAACATGCAACCCTGGTAAAACGCGCGCTGGCGCAGTACCGGCTGGTGGCGCAACAGGCTGCCCAGCGAGCCCAGCAATTGGCCGTAGCTGGCGCTGTGGTCCGGCTGGCGCTTGGGAATGGTCAGCATCAACACCACGCTGATGAACACCATCAATGCTGCCGCCGCCATGAACATCGCGCGCCAGCCGAAGTGGTCCGCCACCACGCTGGACACCGGCCGCGCCAGCAGAATGCCCAGCAATAACCCGCCCATGATGCTGCCGACCACCCGGCCACGGGACTCGGCAGGCGCCAGGTGCGCGGCCAACGGAATCAGGATCTGCACCGACACCGAACTGAAGCCGATCAGCAGCGACACCAGCAAAAACAGGTTGGGCTGCTCGGTGAACGCGGCGCCCAGCAGGCTGGCGATGGCCACTACGGTGGTGATGATCATCAGCCTGCGATTTTCCAGCAGGTCGCCCAGCGGCACCAGGAAGAACAGGCCCAGGGCATAGCCGATCTGCGTCAGCGACACAATCAGGCTGGCCATGGCCGGCGTGAGCCCGATGTCCGGGGCGATCAGTTCGATGATCGGCTGCGCGTAATAGATGTTGGCGACGATGGCGCCGCAGCAAAACGCAAACAGCATGACCATGCCTCGGGTCATGGTGCCGGTAGCGTGGGGGGTAGCATTCATGGGGTTCTCATACAGGCGAAGGACGATGGGATGAGAGAGTAAAGACATCGGCCGGCAGTGAGTAGGTCGCTTGCGGTGATACCTGTCATGCCGCGAAATAATGACGCTACACAAAACCAATGTGGGAGGGGGCTTGCCCCCGATGGCGGTGCATCAGTCAATGCCTGTGCTGACTGACCCACCGCTATCGGGGGCAAGCCCCCTCCCACAGTTTTAGCGCGTATATCCGACTGAAACGCTTACTGACCGGAGTAAATCTGGTCAAACACGCCGCCATCATTGAAGTGGGTTTTCTGCACCGTGCGCCAGTCACCAAAGGTTTTCTCTACCGACAGGAAGTCGACTTTCGGGAAACGGTCGGTGTACTTGGCCAGCACTGCCGGGTCACGCGGGCGCAGGTAGTTGTTGGCGGCGATTTCCTGGCCTTCGGGAGACCACAGGTACTTCAGGTAGTCTTCAGCGGCCTCGCGGGTGCCTTTTTTCTCGACCACTTTGTCCACCACCGACACCGGCGGCTCAGCTTCGGCGGAGACGCTTGGGTAGATCACTTCGAACTGATCACGCCCGAACTCGCGGGCGATCATTTCCGCTTCGTTTTCAAAGGTGACCAGCACGTCGCCGATCTGATTGGTCATGAAGGTGGTGGTAGCGGCACGGCCACCGGTGTCGAGTACCGGCGCCTGTTTGAACAGCTTGCCGACGAAGGCCTTGGCTTTTTCTTCATCGCCGCCGTTCTTCAGCACATAGCCCCAGGCCGACAGGTAGGTGTAGCGGCCGTTACCCGAGGTCTTCGGGTTGGGCACGATCACCTGTACGCCGTCCTTGAGCAGGTCGGGCCAATCTTTCAGGGCTTTGGGGTTGCCCTTGCGCACGATGAACACCGTGGCCGAGGTGAACGGCGCGCTGTTGTTCGGCAGGCGGGTGACCCAGTTGTCCGGTACCAGTTTGCCGTTGTCGGCCAGGGCGTTGATGTCGGTGGCCATGTTCATGGTGATCACGTCCGCCGGCAGGCCGTCGATCACCGAGCGCGCTTGTTTGCTGGAGCCGCCGAAGGACATCTGCAGGGTCAGCTTGTCATTCGGGTGCTCGGCGTCCCAATGCTTCTGGAAGGCGGCGTTGTAGTCCTTGTAGAAATCGCGCATCACGTCGTAGGAGACGTTGAGCAGGGTAACCGGTGCCGCCTGGACGGCGCCGGCCAGGGCCAGGCCGGCGGCCAGGAGAGAGGCGCTGAGGATGTTTTTCACTGCTCATTCCTTGTTGTTCGAGAGAAGAGGGGAGGCACAATGCCAGCAACTATAGCCGGGGCCGCATAGTCGCTTAAAGATTAAAAAGAACTTTGCTTATTCCACTTTCTTAAAGAGATTGCTGCCACAGCGTGAGCAAAACGCCGCATTCGGCTCGTGGCTGTTCTTCTTGCACACCGGGCAGTCGGTTTGCAGCTGCTCACCGCGCATGGCGCTCGCCAGCTCTGCGGTGAATATCCCGGTGGGCACGGCAATGATCGAGTAACCGGTGATCATCACCAGCGAGGAAATCACCTGGCCCAGCGGTGTCTTGGGCACGATGTCGCCAAAGCCCACGGTGGTGAGCGTCACGATCGCCCAATAGATGCCCTTGGGAATGCTGGTAAACCCGTGTTCCGGGCCCTCGATCACGTACATCAAGGTGCCGAACACCGTCACCAGGGTGCACACGCTCACCAGGAACACCACGATCTTCTGCTTGCTGCCGCGCAGCGCCGCCATCAGGTAGTTGGCCTGCTTGAGGTAGGGGCTGAGCTTGAGTACGCGGAAGATCCGCAGCATACGGATGATGCGGATAATCAGCAGGTACTGCGCGTCGCTGTAGTACAACGCGAGGATGCCGGGGACGATGGCGAGCAGATCCACCAGCCCATAAAAGCTGAACGCATAGCGCAACGGCTTGGGCGAGCAGTAAAGCCGCAGGCCGTACTCGATCAGGAAGATGAGGGTGAAGCCCCACTCGATATACGCCAGCACGTCGGCGTAGTTCTGGTGGATCTGGTCGATGCTGTCGAGCATCACGATCACCAGGCTGGCGAGGATGATCAACAACAGGATGCCGTCAAAGCGTCGCCCGGCGACGGTGTCGCTTTGAAAAACCATGACGTAGAGCCGCTGGCGCCAGTCGTTGTTGCTGTCCATAAATCCCGCCTGAAGTGAATATCGGCAAAGCCTAGGGGGATTCGAACGGCCTGTCCATGCGCGGTGTGCGCAGCATTCGCTGGCTGGCGCGCACCAGCCAGCAGCTGAGAATGAACGGCGCGGTCAGCGCCGGCAGGTGCAGCGCGGCAAAACCTGGGGTGAGCAGAATGGCCAGCCCGATGCCGAGCAGCGGCAACCAGGGTTGGCGTCGTGCCTGGCTCAGCGCCAGGGCGGCGAGCGCCGGGTTGTAGCTGTGCAGGCCGAGCAGGGCACCGCTGGTTTCGCCCAGCAGCAAGGCGACCAGTACGCCGGCGATGGCGCCGAGCAGTGACCACGCGACGGCGCGGCGGTCAGCCAGTAGCAGACCGACGGCGATCAAGGCCCCGGCCAGGGGGTGGTCGAGCAGCATCACCTGGGCCAGGCCGGTGAACGGGGCGCCGAGTACCGTCAGGGTATCGGGCTCGATCAGGGCCAAGGTAGCGGGCGCCATGGTGCCCAGCAACAACCAGCCCAGGCCGACAAAGGGTGCGGTGTAGGCGGGCAGATCCTGGGGTTGGGCGGCGTATTTCAACCACTGCCGCACCAGCATCGCGCTCACACCGCCGCACGCCAGAATCAGCGGCGGCACCAGGGCCGACCAGGCGAAGTGCTGGCTGATCAACAAGCCCAGCAATACGCCGTTGTAGCTATACAGCCCGGCCTGGCGTTCGGCCTTGGGGTAACCCCGGCGCTGGGCCGTGAGCAAACCCGCGACGCCGCCCAGCAAGGCACCGCCGAGCAACGCCGGGGCGCCGATCAGGATCGCCAGCAGGCACAGCAGGCCACACAGCGGATGGCGCTGGAGAAAAATCTGGCTGAAGCCGTTGAGCAGGGCTTCGGCCCAGTCGGGGCAGGTGGAGTTGTGCATGGCAGCTCCCTGTAGGAGCGAGCTTGCTCGCGAAAAACCCAAGGGCACCGCGTGCATTCAGGATGCCTGCGTCATCGTTGACGTTCTTCGCGAGCAAGCTCGCTCCTACAGTAGGGTTTCGATACGCAGCGAGTTGGTCGACCCCAACTGTCCAAACGGCACCCCGGCGGTAATCACCAGCGTATCCCCGCGTTGCGCCATCCCTTGGGCCTGGGCGATCTCCAGCGCCGTCGAACACACCTCATCCACCTGGCGCAGCCGATCATTGACCACCGAGTACACCCCCCACGCCACGCTCAAACGCCGCGCCGTGGACAGGTTCGGCGTGAGGTTGAGGATCGGCGCCACCGGCCGCTCCCTGGCCGCGCGCAGGCTGGAGGCGCCCGACTCGCTGTAGTTCACCAGCACCGCCACCGGCAGGATGCTGCTGATACGCCGGATCGCACAGCTGATGGCGTCCGACACCGTGGCGTCCGCCCTGGGCCGGCTGACATCCAGCTGGGCCTGATAGTCCGGGCCGTTTTCAACTTGCCGGATAATCTTGCTCATCATCTGCACGGCTTCCAGCGGGTACTCGCCCGACGCGGTTTCCGCCGACAGCATCACCGCGTCCGCGCCTTCTGCCACCGCATTGGCCACGTCGGTGACTTCGGCGCGGGTCGGCGCCGGGGAAAAGCGCATGGACTCGAGCATCTGTGTCGCCACCACCACCGGCTTACCCAATTGGCGGCAGGTTTTAATGATGTCCTTCTGGATCTGCGGCACGCTTTCGGCCGGCACTTCCACGCCCAGGTCGCCGCGGGCCACCATGATCGCGTCGCTCAATTCGGCGATTTCCCGCAGCCGTTGCACCGCCGAGGGCTTCTCGATCTTGGCCATCAGGAACGCCCTGTCGCCGATCAGCTCGCGGGCTTCGCGGATATCTTCCGGGCGCTGCACGAACGACAGCGCCACCCAGTCCACGCCCAATTCCAGGCCGAACGCCAAGTCGCGACGGTCCTTGGCGGTGAGCGGGCTGAGTTCCAGCAGCGCCTGCGGCACGTTCACGCCTTTGCGATCGGACAACTCGCCGCCATTGAGCACCGTGGTGTCGATGGCATCGGCATGCTTGGTGAGCACGCGCAGGCGCAGCTTGCCGTCGTCCAGCAACAGCTCCATGCCCGGCTCCAGTGCCGCGATGATTTCCGGGTGGGGCAGGTTGACCCGACGCTGATCGCCCGGTGTTTCATCCAGGTCCAGGCGCAGCGCCTGGCCGCGCACCAGTTGCACCTTGCCCTCGGCAAAGCGCCCGACGCGCAGCTTGGGCCCTTGCAGGTCCATGAGGATGCCCAGCGGGTAGTTCAACTGGCGCTCCACCTGGCGAATCCACTGGTAGCGCTGCGCGTGATCGGCGTGGTCGCCATGGCTGAAGTTGAGGCGAAAGATATTCACCCCGGCTTCCACCAGCTCGCGGATGTCATCGATCCCATCAGTGGCCGGGCCCAGGGTGGCGAGGATTTTGACCTTCTTGTCAGGCGTCATGTTTGGCAGTCTCGAGGATCAGGATGGCGCGGAAGTCGTTGACGTTGGTGCGGGTCGGCTCGGTGACGATCAGCCCGTCGAGCGCGGCGAAATAACCGTAGCCGTTGTTGTTGTCCAGCTCGTCGCTGGCGCTCAGGCCCAGGGCTTCGGCGCGGCGGTAGCTGCACGGGGTCATGATCGCGCCGGCGTTGTCTTCCGAGCCGTCGATGCCATCGGTATCGCCGGCCAGGGCATAGACGCCGGGCAGGCCCTTGAGGCTGTCGGTGAGGCTGAGCAGAAACTCCGCGTTGCGCCCGCCACGGCCATTGCCGCGCACGGTGACGGTGGTTTCGCCGCCGGAGAGAATCACGCAGGGTGCCGCTAATGGCTGGCCGTGCTGCACGATTTGCCGGGCAATGCCGGCGTGCACCTTGGCCACGTCGCGCGCTTCACCTTCGAGGTCGCCGAGGATCAGCGGGCTGAACCCGGCCTGGCGTACTTTTACCGCCACCGCTTCCAGGGATTGCTGCGGCCGGGCGATCAACTGGAAGTGGCTGCGGGCGAGCAGCGGGTCACCAGGCTTGACGGTCTCCGACGCAGGGTCCTGCAACCAGTTGCGCACCGAGGCGGGCACGTCGATGCCGTAGCGCTTGAGAATTGCCAGGGCCTGTTGCGAAGTGCTCGGGTCGCCGACCGTGGGGCCGGAGGCGATCACCGTGGCCTGGTCGCCCGGTACATCGGAAATCGCGTAGGTATAGACCGTGGCCGGCCACGCGGCCTTGGCCAACCGCCCACCCTTGATCGCCGAGAGGTGCTTGCGCACGCAATTCATCTCGCCAATGGTGGCGCCGGATTTGAGCAGGGCTTTGTTGATGCTTTGCTTGTCGGCCAGGGTGATGCCTTCGGCGGGCAGGGCGAGCAACGCGGAACCGCCGCCGGAGAGCAGGAAAATCACGCGGTCGTCTTCGGTCAGATGGCTGATCAGGTCCAGCACGCGCTTGGCCACGGCGAGGCCGGCAGCGTCGGGCACGGGATGGGCGGCCTCGACCACTTCGATTTTCTGGCACGGCGCACCATGGCCGTAGCGGGTGACGACCAGGCCGCGAACCTCGCCCTGCCAGCAGTCCTCCACAACCAGCGCCATGGCGGCTGCGGCCTTGCCGGCGCCGATCACGATCACCCGGCCGCTGCGGTCGGCGGGCAGGTAAGGTTCAAGGACTTGCCGGGGGTGGGCGGCGTCGATGGCTGTGGCAAACAGCTCGCGAAGCAGGTGTTGCGGATCGACCGACATAAGCGGGCTCCGGGGGAAATTCTTGTTATTAGAGGTGCAACAATCCAACGATGAAATGAGGGCCAAATGTGGGAGGGGGCTTGCCCCCGATTGCGGTGTGTCAGGTTTAGATGATGTGACTGAAACACTGCTATCGGGGGCAAGCCCCCTCCCACACTGAGTCGCATTTCATTGCGGCTTATTTATCGCGAATCGAGAAATTCGCCATATGCTCCAACCCCTTGATCAGTGCCGAATGGTCCCAGTTACCGCCACCAAGCGCCGCGCAGGTGCTGAACACTTGCTGGGTGCCGGCGGTGTTCGGCAAGTTGATCCCCAACTCTTTCGCCCCGGCCAGGGCCAGGTTCAAGTCCTTCTGGTGCAGGTTGATACGAAAGCCTGGGTCAAAGGTGCCCTTGATCATGCGTTCGCCATGCACTTCCAGGATCTTCGACGAGGCAAAGCCGCCCATCAGCGCTTCACGCACCTTGGCCGGGTCGGCGCCGTTTTTCGAGGCGAACAGCAGCGCTTCGGCCACCGCCTGGATATTCAGGGCCACGATGATCTGGTTGGCGACCTTGGCGGTCTGGCCATCCCCGTTACCGCCCACCAGGGTGATGTTCTTGCCCATCGCCTGGAACAGCGGCAGCGCGCGCTCGAAGGTCTGTGGTTCGCCACCGACCATGATGCTCAGGGTGCCGGCCTTGGCGCCGACTTCACCACCGGACACTGGGGCATCCAGGTACTGCGCGCCGGTCGCATTGATCTTCGCAGCGAACGCCTTGGTGGCGGTGGGGGAGATCGAGCTCATGTCGATCACCACCTTGTTCGGCGACAGGCCGGCGGCCACGCCGTCGGCGCGCAACAGCACGTCCTCGACCTGTGGAGTGTCGGGCACCATGACGATGATGAACTCGGCTTCCTGGGCGACTTGCTGGGGGTTGGCCAAGGCCACCGCGCCGGCGCTGATCAGTTCAGCCGGGGCCTTGCCATGATGTTCGGAGAGAAACAGTTGGTGACCTGCTTTCTGCAGGTTCGCGGCCATGGGTTGGCCCATGATGCCGGTGCCGATAAATCCGATTTTAGCCATGATGAAGTCCTCTTTTTTATTCGATAGGCAGACTGGGTGAGGTCTGCCAAACACAGCGGGTCCAAATGTGGGAGGGGGCTTGCTCCCGATAGCGGTGCATCAGTCGACACACCTTTCGAATGAAACATTGCTATCGGGAGCAAGCCCCCTCCCACATTGTTTGGTGTTGTGTCTGCTAGATGGCATTGTGGCTTTTGAGCCAGCCAAGCCCCGCTTCGGTGGTGGTCAGCGGCTTGTACTCACAGCCGACCCATCCCGTGTAACCGATGCGGTCCAAGTGCTCGAACAGGAAGCGGTAGTTGATCTCACCGGTGCCCGGCTCGTTGCGCCCTGGGTTGTCGGCCAACTGAATGTGGTTGATCACACCCAGGTGCGTGGCCATGGTGCGGGCTAGGTCGCCCTCCATGATTTGCATGTGATAGATGTCGTATTGCAGGAACAGATTGTCACTGCCCACCTGCTCGCGGATCGACAGAGCCTGCGCGGTGGTGTCGAGGTAGAAACCCGGAATGTCGCGGGTGTTGATCATCTCCATCACCAGCTTGATGCCCGCTGCCTGCAATTTGTCGGCGGCGTACTTGAGGTTGGCGACGAAGGTTTTCTCCACGGTTTCGTCATCCACGCCGTGCGGCCGAATGCCCGCCAGGCAGTTGACCTGGGTATTGCCCAGCACCTGGGCGTAGGCGATGGCCAGCTTGACTCCGGCGCGGAATTCCTCGACCCGGTCGGGGTGGCAGGCCAGGCCGCGTTCGCCTTTGGCCCAGTCACCGGCCGGCAGATTGAACAGAACCTGGGTCAGGCCGTTGGCGTCGAGCTGCGCCTTGATCTCAGCTGAGCTGAATTCGTACGGGAACAGGTACTCCACCCCTTCGAAGCCGGCATCGGCGGCCGCTTTGAAGCGGGCAAGGAAATCCTGCTCGGTAAACAGCATGGACAGGTTGGCGGCAAAGCGCGGCATAGGGTTCTCCTTAATCGAGCAGGGAAATGGCGGTCGGGGCGTCATTGCCGACCAGGGCCAGGTCTTCGAATTCGTTGACGGCGTTGATCTCGGTGCCCATGGAAATATTGGTCACGCGCTCCAGAATAATCTCAACGATCACCGGCACCTTGAATTCTTCGAGCATTTCCTGGGCGCGGCGCAGCGCTGGCTGGATCTGGCTCGGCTCGAACACGCGCAAGGCTTTGCAACCCAGGCCTTCGGCAACCGCGACGTGGTCCACGCCATAGCCGTTGAGTTCGGGAGCGTTGAGGTTGTCGAAAGACAGCTGCACGCAGTAGTCCATTTCAAAACCGCGTTGCGCCTGGCGGATCAAACCCAGGTAGGAATTGTTCACCACCACGTGGATATACGGCAGCTTGAATTGCGCGCCCACGGCCAGCTCTTCGATCATGAACTGGAAGTCGTAGTCGCCCGACAGGGCCACCACTTTGCGGCTCGGGTCGGCCTTGACCACCCCGAGCGCCGCCGGAATCGTCCAGCCCAAGGGCCCGGCCTGGCCGCAGTTGATCCAGTGGCGTGGCTTGTATACATGCAGGAACTGCGCGCCAGCGATCTGCGACAGGCCGATGGTGCTCACGTAGCAGGTGTCTTTGCCGAACACCTGGTTCATCTCTTCGTACACCCGTTGCGGCTTGACCGGCACGTTGTCGAAGTGGGTCTTGCGGTGCAGAGTGGCCTTGCGCTGCTGGCAATCATGGAGCCAGGCGCTGCGGTCCTTGAGCTTGCCGGCGGCTTTCCACTCGCGGGCGACTTCAATGAACATCGTCAGCGCGGCGCCGGCGTCGGACACGATGCCCAGGTCTGGGGTGAATACGCGGCCAATCTGGGTCGGCTCGATGTCGACGTGGATGAATTTGCGGCCTTCGGTATACACCTCTACCGAACCGGTGTGGCGGTTGGCCCAGCGGTTGCCGATGCCCAGCACCACGTCCGACTTGAGCATCGTCGCGTTGCCATAGCGGTGGGAGGTTTGCAGGCCGACCATGCCCACCATCTGCGGGTGATCGTCAGGGATAGTGCCCCAGCCCATCAGGGTCGGGATCACCGGAATGCCGGTCAACTCGGCGAATTCCACCAGCAACTCGCTGGCGTCAGCGTTGATGATACCTCCACCGCTCACCAGCAGTGGGCGTTCGGCCTGGTCGAGCAGGGCCAGGGCCTTTTCCACCTGGATGCGTGTCGCCAATGGCTTGGCCAGGGGCAGCGGCTGGTAGGCGTCGATGTCGAATTCGATTTCGGCCATCTGCACGTCGAACGGCAGGTCGATCAACACTGGGCCAGGACGGCCGGAGCGCATTTCATAGAAGGCTTTCTGGAACGCGTAGGGCACCTGGCCGGGTTCGAGCACGGTGGTCGCCCACTTGGTCACCGGCTTGACGATGCTGGTGATGTCCACGGCCTGGAAGTCTTCCTTGTGCATCCGCGCGCGGGGCGCTTGTCCGGTGATGCACAGGATCGGGATCGAGTCGGCCGAGGCGCTGTACAGGCCGGTGACCATATCAGTGCCCGCCGGGCCCGAGGTGCCGATGCACACGCCGATATTGCCGGCCTTAGTGCGGGTGTAGCCCTCGGCCATGTGTGAGGCGCCTTCAACGTGGCGAGCAAGGACGTGATCGATGCCACCCACCTTCTGCAAGGCCGAATACAACGGGTTGATCGCGGCGCCTGGGATACCGAAGGCGGTGTCTACCCCTTCACGGCGCATCACCAGGACGGCGGCTTCGATTGCTCTCATTTTGCTCATGGTTTTGGTGCCTCTTGCGTTTTGTAATTGTATACAAGTGGTGTCTGGACAAAGTGTATTCACGGCGAGCTGCGCAGGTCAATGCATTTTATAAATTGGCCTTTGCGTTCGTCGGAACGGCTTTTTTCGACGTATGGACGATTTGTTTGCAAATATTGTATACAAAAACAAATGTCATTGTGTTCTATTTGTTCGATCAAGCAGCTGATCAAACAGACCTCCACCGCATTTCCAATAAAAAGAAGGACGGCACCATGAGCGCTTTAACCTTGAAACTTGCCACCCAACTGGCCAGCCAGGCCCTGGTCGCAGGCCGCACCATAGCCGCCGCGCCACTGACCATCGCGGTGCTCGACAGTGGCGGCCACTTGGTCGCCCTGCAACGCGAAGACGGCGCCAGCCTGCTGCGCCCGCAGATCGCCATCGGCAAAGCCTGGGGCGCGATTGCCCTGGGCAAAGGCTCACGGCTGCTGGCGCTGGATGCGCAGCAGCGGCCGGCGTTTATCGCGGCGCTGAACAGCCTGGGGCAGGGCAGCGTGGTGCCGGCGCCGGGTGGGGTATTGATCCGGAATCAGGACGGTGTGGTGCTGGGGGCGATCGGGATCAGCGGGGATACATCGGATATTGATGAGCAGTGCGCGATCACGGCGATCGAGGGGGTGGGGTTGATGGCGGATGCGGGGGTGTCAGCTTGAGTATTGAGTGACTGTCAGAACCTCATCGGGGGCAAGCCCCCTCCCACATTTGACTGTATTCACAAACAGAAATCTGCGAACCCAATCAAAGTGTGGGAGGGGGCTTGCCCCCGATTAGCCCAGGCACTGCGGTGCATCAGTCCGGCTCACACCCCTTGAGCACCAACCGAATAATCGTCTGCGCCGCCGCTTCATAATCCGCCTCATCCAGCTTGGCCTTGCCGGTCACCGCCGAAATCTGCCAGTCGAAATCGGCATAGGTCTGGGTCGCCGCCCAGATGCTGAACATCAGGTGATTAGGCTCGATCTTCGCGATCAGGCCACGTTCCACCCAATGCTGGATGCAGTCGATATTGTGCTTGGCCTGGGCATTGAGCTGTTCGACCTGCTCGGCACTGAGGTGGGGAGCGCCGTGCATGATTTCGCTGGCGAACACCTTGGAAGCAAACGGCAGGTCGCGGGAGATGCGGATTTTCGAGCGAATATAGTTGCTCAATACTTCCTTGGGCTCGCCCTCGGGGTTGAATGGCGTGGAAGCGGCCAGGATCGGTTCGATAATGCTCTCGAGCACCTCGCGGTAGAGGTTGTCCTTGGACTTGAAGTAGTAGTAGACGTTGGGCTTGGGCAGCCCTGCCTTGGCGGCGATGTCGCTGGTTTTGGTCGCGGCGAAGCCCTTGTCGGCAAACTCCTCGCTTGCCGCCCGCAGGATCTTTTCTTTGTTGCGCTCGCGAATGGTGCTCATAAACCAGGAACTTCCTTGCCAGGACAGGCGGTCGCGCATGGTAGCACCGGCCATCCGCGGGCCTCAACAATGTGCCCGCAAAGCGTTGCGCCGCGCTATGCTCGCGCCATCTCTCACTTTACGGATACCCGATTCATGGCAGGAAGCAGCTTGTTGGTTTTGCTCGACGATATCGCCGCGGTACTCGATGACGTTGCACTGATGACAAAAATGGCGGCGAAGAAAACCTCGGGTGTGCTCGGTGATGACCTGGCGCTCAACGCCCAGCAAGTTTCCGGCGTGCGCGCCGAGCGCGAAATTCCCGTGGTGTGGGCGGTGGCCAAGGGCTCTTTCGTCAACAAGTTGATCCTGGTGCCCACGGCGTTGTTGATCAGCGCCTTCGCCCCCAGGGCTGTGACCCCGTTATTGATGCTGGGCGGCGCTTACCTGTGCTTCGAAGGTTTTGAAAAACTCGCGCACAAGTTCCTGCACAGCAAGGCAGAAGACCAGGCCGATCACGCGCAGTTAAGCGAAGCGGTGGCCGACCCGGCGACGGACCTGGTGGCCTTCGAAAAGGACAAGATCAAAGGCGCGATCCGCACTGACTTCATCCTGTCGGCCGAAATCATCGCCATCACCCTGGGCATCGTCGCTGACGCCCAGCTTACCCAGCAGGTGATCGTGCTGTCGGGCATCGCCATTGTCATGACCGCAGGCGTCTACGGGTTGGTCGCGGGTATCGTAAAGCTCGACGACCTTGGGCTGTGGCTGACACAGAAGCCGGGCCAAGTGGCGCGCAGTATTGGCGGCGCCATCTTGAGTGCGGCACCGTACATGATGAAAAGCCTGTCGGTGATCGGCACGGCGGCGATGTTCATGGTCGGCGGCGGGATCCTGACTCATGGCGTGCCGGTGGTGCATCATTGGATCGAAACCGTGAGCCAGAACACCGGGGCGCTGGCGTGGTTGATGCCGACATTGCTGAATGCGGTGGCGGGGATTATTGCAGGGGCCGTCGTGCTGGCGGTTGTATCAATACTTGGCAAAGCATGGCGAGCAGCGAAACGCTGATTAGTTCGCATCGAGTACAGCTTGAAACGCTGTTTAAGCTTAATCCTACAGTTCGATTTTTCAGGCATTTATAGGATGCGTTGCGCTTCTTCATGTGTAGAGGCGCGATAAAAAAATGGATCGACAGGGGGTTAAGGATGAACTGGTGTTTTCAAGCGATGAAAAACTATATCAAGTTCAGTGGGCGAGCCTGTAGAAGAGAGTACTGGGCGTTTGTGGTGATGGACATCATGGTGATTTGGGGCTCTATTTTGATAGCGTACCTGGCAGATGTTTCTTCGAGTCCTTGGTTTATCGTCCCATTTGGCTTTTATGTGCTGTTTATGATCCCCCCTGCGGTGTCAGTGACATTCCGGAGGCTTCATGATGTGAACATCACGGGGGCGTATGCACTTTGGTTTTTGATACCGGTCGTTGGTTTTATAATGGTGTCCATCCAGTTGCTCACTCAGGGCGATAAGGGGAATAACGATTACGGTGTACCTCCTAATAAAAATGTCAGCTAAGTAATTGAGTAAAGCCAGTGCAATAAAAAAGGCCATTCAGTCGAATGGCCTTTTTTGTGGTCAAGAGATGATCGTTCCCTCGCTCCGCGTGGGAATGCATCCCGTGACGCTCCGCGTCACTCTTGCGCAGGTGCTGGATTTTGCGCTGAAAGCGGGACGCGGAGCGTCCTGGGTGGCATTCCCACGCGGAGCGTGAGAACGATCTTGTAAGGGGCGCTGTTTACTCGGCAATCTGCAACTTGCGCGATTCCGTGTAGATATAGCGCACCTTCTCATACTCGAACGGCGAGTTCATCTGGCCGTAGCGGAAGCTGGTCTGGTAGCGCTTGTCTACGGCGCGCAGGGCCCAGATTTCCGGGTGGTTGGAGCTGACCTCGGACACGTTGAGGAAGTTGATCTGCGACTCGGCGGTGTAGTCCACCAGCAAGCCTGCGGTATCGCGCAGGTTCGACGGGCCGAAGATCGGCAGAACCACGTAGGCGCCGCCCGGCACACCGTAGAAGCCCAGGGTCTGACCGAAATCTTCGCTCTGGCGCGGCAGGCCCATGGCGGTGGCCGGGTCCCACAGGCCGGCGATGCCGATAGTGGTGTTGACCAGCAGGCGTCCGGTGGTCTCCAGGGAGCGATGGCCCTTGAGTTGCAGCAGGCTGTTCAACAGGTTGGGCACATCGCCCAGGTTGTTGAAGAAATTGCTCACGCCGGTGCGCAGGAAGCTCGGTGTGACGTAGCGGTAACCGTCCACTACCGGCAGGAACACCCATTGGTCGAAGCGATAGTTGAAGTGGTACACGCGGCGGTTCCACGACTCCAGTGGATCGTAGACGTTGAGCGCGGTCAGCGACGAGCGCTCGAATTCACGCTGGTCCAGGCCGGCGTTGAACTTGAGTTTGGTCAACGGCTCCTTGAAACCGTCGGCATCGACCTTGACCGGTTCATGGGCCTTGCTGTTGTCGGCATTGGCCACGCCCGCGCACATCAGTGCGGCAAGCAGCAGAAGATATTTAGCCACGGAAGAACTCCAGCATGGCGTCGGCGTTGACGCGGTAATTGAGGTTGCCGCAGTGGCCGCCCAGCGGGTAGACGGTCAAGCGATCGCCGAAGGTTTTACGCAGGAAACCCAGGTCGCCCGGGCCCAGAATCACGTCGTCGGCGTTGTGCATCACGGCGATCTTCGGGCTGGCGTGCAGGTAGTCCTTGAGCGCGTACAGGCTGACCTGGTCAACCAGTTGCAGCAGGCTGCCGCCGTCGGAGCGGGCGCGCCACATCGGGATCACCTGTTCGGTGAGGTAGCAGTCGAAGTCGCACTGCAGGGCACGCTTGAGGAACGGCGTGAGGCTGGTGCCTTCGGTGATCGGGTATTTCGGCGGGATGATCAGGCCGCGACGGTTGATCAAGTCCGAGGTAAAGGCGATGTCGGCAGCGGAGAAACGGAACGAGGTGCCGATCAGCATGGCCATCTGTTCGTTGGTCAGGTGCTGCTTGGATTGCTGGAAGTCGTAGAGCAGGGCGTCGTTGAGGTCGATGTAGCCCTTTTGCTGGAAGTAGCGGGTCAGCTTGCTCAGCACCAGCTCATAGAAGGTGGTGGTGTTGTTGATGCCCTTGACCTCGGTCTGTACCAGCTTGTCGAGGTTGGTGATCGAGGTGTAGAGGTTGACCGGTGGGTTGAGCAGCAGGACTTTCTTGAAGTTGAAGCTGCGACGGGTTTCGTCGAGCTTGCTGACAAACGCCGCGTCCAGGGCGCCCAGGCTATAGCCGGTCAGGTAAAAGTCGGTGACTGGCAGCGAGGCGTTCTGCGCGCGCACGGCTTGCATCACGCGGTACATGTCTTCGGCGTCTTCCTGGGTGATGCCCGGGGTGGCGAAGCGCGACGCGGCGCTGATGAAGTCGAAGCTGGTTGGCGACGACAGCTGCACAACGTGGTAGCCGGCCTGGTAATACAGTTTCTTCAGGTATTCATTGATGCTGCTGTCAAACCGCGCACCGGTGCCGGCGATCAGGAAGATCAGCGGCGCGGCGCGGTCCTGCTTGGCAATGCGGTAGGTGAGTTTCTTTACCGCCCAGAAGTTGTCCGGCAGGCTGAACTCGCGCTCGGGGCGCATGTTCAAGGTGTAGTCGGATTGATTGATCTGGTCGTCAGTCGGCAGGGTTGGCCGAAGATCGGGCGGCGTGGTGGCGATGGTCGCTTCGAACGGGTTCGTCAAAGGGTAGCCATAGCTGGCCTGGTCGATATCGACGGCCAGTGCTGACGCACTCAAAAAAAGGCTGCCCAGCAAGGCAGCACAGCGCAAGGAACGGAGCATGACTTAATCCCTAGGAGGAAAGGTGCTGAATGAAATTCGCAGGCTATGACCACCGCGTTGCCACCGAAGTGCCAGCCCTCGGCACGAAAAGTCGGAAAAAAACGTCGGAATCGGAGTAATAGCTGGCAGAAGATACACTTTGCCACGCATTGATGAACAGATATCTGCGCAGACACCTTGCTAACGGCCGCCGTGGGATTAAGCTGAGCGCCGTTTTTGCCTATCGGAGTGCCCCATGTCCCGTCGTTTGCCGTTGATCCTGCTGCTTATCGCCCTGCCGTTATGGTTGGCGGCCAGTTACGCCGCGCGTTACGGCTTCATGGAAGACGGGCAGTGGGTCGGCATCTGTGCGGATGAGGCCAGCCGTTGGGAATGCCAGGTGCGTTCGAACCTGGGCTTGATGATTCATTTCAAGGTACTGGGCTGGGGCGCGCTGGTGACCTCGGTGCTGGCGTTTTTCGTGCCGGGCCGGGTGGGATGGAGCCTGGCGGTGCTGGGGCTGGTGTTTGGGCTGCCGGCGCTGGCGTTGTACAACACCACGTTTGCAGTGTTTGCGGTGGTGATTGCGGGGTTGCGGTTGGTCAGGAAGCCTCGCGTCGCCTGACAGGGCAATCGGGGGCAAGTCGAACCGTCGCACCGCCCCTCCCACAGTTGATTGGGTTCACACATTTCCATTTGTGAATACGGTCAAATGTGGGAGGGGGCTTGCCCCCGATGGCGGTGTTAGGACTTGCGCACTCGCAAGCAACGCCACAAAGCTGCAACCATCATCACACTCACCACCGCCCACCCCCACGCCTGCTGATTCAATAAACCTTCCCGGAACAGCTGCGGCGCAATGCCGGCACCGATGATGAAGGCCAGCAACGCAATCTCCCGACGCGGCCCGCTCACCGGGCGCACCAGGTACACCAGGGCAGGCAACACCAGTGCCGCGCTGGGGAAGCTGCGATAACGCGGGTCAAACACCAGCGCCAGCATCATCACCGCACCGGCAAAGCCGGCAATCGCCACCAGCCAGCCCGCACGTTGCTGCAGCCAGTTGAATGCGCGTTCACGCCAGCCGTCCCTGGCGCTGAGTGCCAGGGCGGCGTGGGCCAGTACCAGCAAGTTCAACACCACCAGCAAGCCGGCCCACACCCATTCATCATTAAAGCGCGCGGTGACGCGGGTCAATTCGGCCCAGGTGCCGAGGGAGCATGCGGCAATCGCACCCAGCAGCGGCAGTGCGAGGGCCGCGCGGGTTGTGCGCACGCGCCCGCCTAAAACCAATGTGCCCAGCAGAATCATCCCACCAACGCCCAACCACAGCGGCCAGTACGGTACGTTGCTGACTGGCCCGGCGAGGGTGCCCTTGTCCTGGCGATCAGCATCGAACAGGCCCCAATAACCGCCCACTGCGCCTTCACTGGCGCGCTTCCAGGGCTGGTCAAAGGCTTCGATCAGGTTGTAACGCCAGCCATTGGCTTCGGCCATGGCGACAAAACCACGCATGAACTTGGCTTCGTTGACCCGGCTTGGCAAGGCAGTTTCGCGCTGGCGGCCTTCACTGGGCCAACCGGTTTCGCCGATCAGGATGT
Source organism: Pseudomonas sp. R2-7-07 (assembly GCF_003852355.1). Lineage (NCBI taxonomy): Bacteria > Pseudomonadati > Pseudomonadota > Gammaproteobacteria > Pseudomonadales > Pseudomonadaceae > Pseudomonas > Pseudomonas sp. R2-7-07. Next base: position 2,004,884 of record NZ_CP027759.1, read on the forward strand.
CCTTGGGCGCGAACTTGTGACCGAAGGTCTGGCGCACATCGCCTACGTGCTTGAGCGCCTGGTCGATGCCGGACGGCTCATCTTCCCAGTACGGCAGCAGGTGAATGGTCAGGAAATCCACCGCCGGGGCAATTTCCGGGTGTTGCAGCCAGAACTCCCACACATCGGCGTAGGTGACCGGTTGCTTGATCTGGCGCTTGACCGTTTGGATCAGCGTCACCAGTTGTTTGGCGGTGACTTCCTTGCGCAACAGCGCTTCGTTGCCGACGATCACCGAGGTCACTACGTCCGGGTTGGCATTGGCCGCCGTGATCAACTCGTCGATTTCCTTTTGAGTGGCTACCGGGTCACTGCTGACCCAGGCGCCGGCCATCACCTTCAAGCCATGCTTGCGCGCCATGCCCGGCAAGGCTTCCAGGCCGGTCATGGAATAGGTGCGGATGCATTCAAAGCGTGTGGCCAGCAGCGCCAGGTCGGCGTCCATGCGCTCGGGGCGCAGCTGGAATGGCTGGTCGAACGGCGACTGGTCCTTGTCGAACGGCGTATAGGACGCACATTGCAGCTTGTGGCTGGCGCTCGCCACATCCGGCAGCACCACCGGCCGGCCGAGGCCATACCAGTAGCCGACGAGGGCAAGCAAGCCAAGGATCAAGGCGAAAACATAGGGCAGGGCAGGGAGGCGGGCAGTCGCGGGCATGGTCGGCTTATCTGGGGGAGCAAAGGCGCGCATCTTACCCGTAATTGTCGCGTTCCAGTGGGGCCGCATACTTTTGACATGCAAAGTTCGGGCGGGAACAGGTGGGCAAGTCCTACAAAGTGGTCTGCTGGCGATGTGATGTCGTTTCTTGCTCAACCAAGGTCGCTGACAGAGCAGGGCAAAGGCCTACGCAGGTTGATGATAAAACTGTCAGTACTCCACTGATGCCTCAGCAACCGGATCGATGCGCGTGAAGGGGGCGCGGTGCACCGTATAACAACAGGTTGACGTCGCTCGGCATTCGTCGGGCGCAGCACTTTCGGGGAAGTACATATGAAGATGCGACGACTCTTGGGCGCAGCTGCCACTCTGGTAGTTGCGATGGGCTCCACGCTGGCCAGCGCCGACAGCAAAACCCTGAGCATCGGTTACGTGGACGGCTGGTCCGACAGCGTTGCCACCACCCATGTGGCGGCAGAAGTGATCAAGCAGAAGCTCGGCTATGACGTGAAACTGCAAGCGGTCGCCACCGGGATCATGTGGCAGGGCGTTGCCACCGGCAAGCTCGACGCCATGCTGTCCGCCTGGCTGCCGGTGACTCACGGTGAATACTGGACCAAGAACAAGGATAAAGTGGTCGACTACGGCCCCAACTTCAAGGATGCAAAAATTGGCTTGATCGTGCCGGAGTACGTCAAGGCCAAGTCCATCGAAGACCTCAAGACCGACACCACGTTTAAAAACAAGATCGTCGGCATCGACGCCGGTTCAGGCGTGATGCTCAAGACCGACGAAGCCATCAAGCAATACGGCCTCGACTACAAACTGCAAGCCAGCTCGGGCGCCGCAATGATCGCCGAACTGACCCGCGCCGAAGACAAGCAGGAATCCATCGCCGTCACCGGTTGGGTGCCGCACTGGATGTTTGCCAAGTGGAAACTGCGTTTCCTGGATGACCCAAAAGGAATTTATGGTGCTGCTGAAACCGTCAACAGCATTGGCAGCAAGGGCCTGGAGAAGAAAGCGCCGGAAGTCGCGGCCTTCCTGAAGAAGTTCCAGTGGGCCTCCAAGGATGAAATCGGTGAAGTCATGCTCGCTATCCAGGAGGGCGCCAAGCCTGATGCAGCGGCCAAGGATTGGGTGGCCAAGCACCCTGAGCGTGTCGCTGAGTGGACCGCTAAGTAACTTTCCCTGTTGATGCAATACCCTGTGGGAGGGGGCTTGCCCCCGATGGCGATGGTTCAGTCAGAGCATTCTTGGCTGACCTACCGCCATCGGGAGCAAGCCCCCTCCCACATTAGTTTTGCACCACCTCAAATTTTTCTGTGCTCCAGCAATCCCTCGCTACACTCGATCTACTACTAAGGTCGTCTGGAACCCTTTCCACAGCCGCATACAGTGGATACGTTCCAATAATAAAAAAGCTGTGCTGCGAGGATAAAAACAATGAACGACAGCATTTACCTCTCGATTCAAAACAGCCCGCGTTTCAAGGAGCTGGTCAGAAAAAGAGAAAAGTTCGCCTGGATTCTCTCGGCGATCATGCTAGGGCTTTACTCCGGTTTCATCCTGTTGATTGCCTACGGGCCACACGTGCTGGGGGCCAAGATCAGCCCCGGCTCGTCGATTACCTGGGGCATTCCCCTGGGCGTCGGACTGATTGTGTCCGCCTTCATCCTGACCGGCATCTACGTACGCCGGGCCAATGGCGAATTTGACGACCTGAACAATGCGATTCTCAAGGAGGCTGCGCAATGATTCGGCGTCTATTAGCGGTACTCGGCGCTTCGCTGTTTGCTCCGGCCCTCTGGGCGGCCGACGCATTGACCGGCGAAGTGCAAAAGCAACCCCTGAATGTCTCGGCCATCGTGATGTTTGTCGCGTTCGTCGGCGCTACCCTTTGCATCACCTACTGGGCGTCCAAGCGCAACAAATCGGCGGCCGACTACTATGCGGCCGGCGGCAAGATCACCGGTTTCCAGAACGGCCTGGCGATTGCCGGCGACTACATGTCGGCGGCGTCCTTCCTGGGGATTTCCGCGCTGGTGTTCACCTCCGGCTACGACGGCCTGATCTATTCGATCGGCTTCCTGGTAGGCTGGCCGATCATTCTGTTCCTGATCGCCGAGCGCCTGCGTAACCTGGGCAAGTACACCTTTGCTGACGTGGCGTCCTATCGCCTCGGGCAAACCCAGATCCGCAGCCTGTCGGCCTGTGGTTCGCTGGTGGTGGTAGCGTTCTACCTGATCGCGCAGATGGTCGGCGCGGGCAAGCTGATCCAACTGCTGTTCGGCCTCGATTACCACGTTGCGGTGATCCTGGTCGGTATCCTGATGTGCATGTACGTGCTGTTCGGCGGCATGCTGGCGACCACCTGGGTGCAGATCATCAAGGCGGTGCTGCTGCTGTCCGGTGCCTCGTTCATGGCGCTGATGGTGATGAAGCACGTCAACTTCGACTTCAACATGCTGTTTTCCGAGGCGATCAAGGTTCACCCCAAAGGTGAAGCGATCATGAGTCCGGGCGGCCTGGTGAAAGATCCGATCTCGGCGTTCTCCCTGGGGCTGGCGCTGATGTTCGGTACTGCGGGCCTGCCGCACATCCTGATGCGCTTCTTCACTGTGAGCGACGCCAAGGAAGCGCGTAAGAGCGTGCTGTATGCCACCGGCTTTATCGGCTACTTCTATATCCTCACGTTCATCATCGGCTTTGGCGCGATCCTGCTGGTCAGCACCAACCCGGCGTTCAAGGATGCAGCAGGCGCCTTGCTGGGGGGCAACAACATGGCGGCGGTGCACCTGGCCAACGCGGTGGGCGGCAGTATCTTCCTGGGCTTCATCTCGGCCGTGGCCTTCGCCACCATCCTTGCGGTGGTTGCCGGCCTGACCCTGGCCGGTGCCTCGGCGGTGTCCCATGACCTGTATGCCAGCGTGATCAAGAAGGGCAAGGCCAACGAGAAAGATGAGATTCGTGTGTCGAAGATCACCACGGTCGCCCTGGCAGTGCTGGCTATCGGTCTGGGTATCCTGTTCGAAAGCCAGAACATCGCGTTCATGGTCGGCCTGGCGTTCTCGATTGCGGCCAGCTGTAACTTCCCTGTGCTGCTGCTTTCCATGTACTGGAAAAACCTCACCACCCGTGGCGCCATGATCGGCGGCTGGCTGGGCTTGATCAGCGCCGTGGGCCTGATGATCCTGGGCCCGACCATCTGGGTGTCGATCCTGCACCACGAGAAGGCGATCTTCCCGTATGAATACCCGGCGTTGTTCTCGATGATCATCGCGTTCGTGGGTATCTGGTTCTTCTCCATCACCGACAAGTCGGCGGCGGCAGAGAAAGAGCGTGCGCTGTACTTCCCGCAGTTTGTGCGTTCGCAGACTGGCCTGGGGGCGAGTGGGGCGGTTAACCACTAAGCCTGTAGCTGGATGAGAAATGCCCCGGTCGAAAGGCTGGGGTATTTTTTTGCCTTGGATTTAGTGGTGTCTGGGTGATGGTCATCGGGAGCAAGCCCCCTCCCACAGTTGACCGAGTTCCAACATGAGAATGCGGTCAACTGTGGGAGGGGCTTGCTCCCGATAGCGGTATGTCAGGCGACCCAAACAAAAACGGCCTCCACTGAGGGAGGCCGTTTTCAATACAGCTGGGCAATGCTTACTTGCGATCTTCCAGCTTGGTAATGTCACGCGACTCGTAGCCGGTGTACAGCTGGCGCGGGCGGCCAATCTTGTACGGGCTCGAGAGCATTTCCTTCCAGTGGGAGATCCAGCCCACGGTCCGCGCCAGGGCGAAGATCACGGTGAACATGCTGGTTGGAATGCCGATCGCCTTGAGGATGATCCCCGAGTAGAAGTCGACGTTCGGGTACAGCGAGCGTTCGATGAAGTATGGGTCGGTCAGGGCGATCTCTTCCAGGCGCATGGCCAGTTCGAGTTGCGGATCGTTCTTGATACCCAGTTCCTTCAACACTTCGTCGCAGGTCTGCTTCATTACGGTGGCGCGCGGGTCGCGGTTCTTGTAGACCCGGTGACCGAAGCCCATCAACTTGAACGGATCGTTCTTGTCCTTGGCCTTGGCGATGAAGGTGTCGATGTTGGACACATCGCCGATTTCATCGAGCATGGTCAAGACGGCTTCGTTCGCACCGCCGTGGGCGGGGCCCCAGAGTGCGGCGATACCGGCGGCGATACAGGCGAACGGGTTGGCACCCGACGAACCTGCCAGACGCACGGTAGAGGTGGAGGCGTTCTGCTCGTGGTCGGCGTGGAGGATGAAGATCCGGTCCATTGCCTTGGCCAGCACCGGGCTGATCGGTTTGATCTCGCACGGGGTGTTGAACATCATGTGCAGGAAGTTTTCCGCGTACGTCAGGTCGTTGCGCGGGTACATCATGGGTTGGCCCATGGAGTACTTGTAAACCATCGCGGCCAGGGTTGGCATTTTGGCGACCAGGCGGATCGCGGAAATTTCGCGATGCTCGGCGTTATTGATGTCCAGGGAGTCGTGATAGAAGGCCGACAGGGCGCCGACCACGCCGCACATGACGGCCATCGGGTGGGCGTCGCGACGGAAGCCGTTGAAGAAGGTCTTCAACTGCTCGTGAACCATGGTGTGGTTCTTCACGGTGCTGACGAACTGGGCCTTTTGCTCGGCTGTTGGCAGTTCGCCATTTAGCAGCAGGTAGCAGGTTTCCAGGTAGTCCGACTGTTCAGCCAGTTGTTCGATCGGGTAGCCGCGGTGCAGCAGGATGCCATTGTCGCCGTCGATATAGGTGATCTTCGACTCGCAAGAAGCGGTCGACATGAAGCCTGGGTCGAAAGTGAAACGGCCCGTGGCCGTCAGGCCCCGTACGTCGATAACATCGGGACCAACGGTGCCGGTTAAAATGGGCAGCTCGACGGGGGCTGCGCCCTCGATGATCAACTGCGCTTTTTTGTCAGCCATGTGGCCTCCTATTTATGCTTCAAATCATCAGACAGACCCCCCACGCAGGGCCCGCACCACTATAGTGAGATAAATTCAGATGTCAATTTGCCTAAAGTCTTGCTCCAGAAGGCTTTAACCGTACTTTTTCGTCGAAATTGCCTGCCATTTACGCCTTTTATCGCGTCAGCGCAATCAGCTATTAGGGTGAGGTGTGCGCGTTGTCATTAGTAACCTAACTGTCTATACTCGGCCACCGACCGCCAAGGGCTTTTGGGCTTGCTTTCATTGGGGGTCGCACTCCCTGGGTGGTGCTTACCTGACCAGTCGCACTCCCCAACAACTTTGCCCTGATTGTTAGGGGCTCTTCAGTGTGAAAAAAAGCCGTGAATAGCCAACGACCTGTAAACCTAGACCTAAGGACCATCAAACTCCCCATCACCGGCGTTACGTCGTTCCTGCACCGTGTTTCCGGCATCATCCTGTTCCTGGGCCTGGGCATCATGCTTTACGCATTGAGCAAATCCCTGGGTTCCGCGGAAGGTTACGCCGAGGTGAAGGCAACCTTGACCAGCCCACTGGCCAAGTTCGTAGCGTGGGGCCTGCTGTCCGCTCTGCTGTATCACCTGGTAGCCGGTGTGCGCCACTTGATCATGGATGCGGGTATCGGTGAGACGCTGGAAGGCGGCCGCCTGGGCTCGAAAATCATCATCGCCATTTCCGTGGTGCTGATCGTTCTGGCAGGAGTTTGGATATGGTAACCAGCGTAACGAATCTGTCGCGTTCGGGCCTCTATGACTGGATGGCACAGCGTGTGTCTGCGGTCGTTCTCGCGGCTTATTTCATTTTCCTGATCGGATACCTCGTCGCAAACCCGGGCATCGGCTACGAGCAATGGCACGGCCTGTTCGCCCACAATGCGATGCGAATCTTCAGTCTGCTGGCCCTTGTGGCCCTGGGCGCTCACGCCTGGGTCGGCATGTGGACCATCGCGACCGACTACCTGACGCCAATGGCGCTGGGCAAGTCCGCGACCGCAGTCCGTTTCCTCTTCCAGGCAGTATGCGGCATCGCGATGTTCGCTTACTTCGTCTGGGGTGTGCAGATTCTTTGGGGTATCTGATTCATGGCTAACATTCCTACTATTTCATTCGACGCCATCATTATTGGTGGCGGCGGTGCTGGCATGCGCGCTGCGCTGCAGCTGGCCCAGGGTGGCCACAAGACCGCCGTGATCACCAAGGTGTTCCCGACGCGTTCGCACACCGTATCGGCCCAGGGTGGCATTACCTGCGCCATCGCTTCCGCCGACCCGAACGATGACTGGCGCTGGCACATGTACGATACCGTCAAGGGTTCCGACTACATCGGTGACCAGGACGCTATCGAGTACATGTGTCAGGAAGGCCCGGCTGCGGTGTTCGAGCTGGACCACATGGGTCTGCCGTTCTCCCGTACCGAGCAAGGCCGTATCTATCAGCGTCCGTTCGGCGGCCAGTCCAAGGACTACGGTAAAGGTGGCCAGGCTGCCCGTACCTGCGCCGCGTCCGACCGTACCGGTCACGCGCTGCTGCATACCCTTTATCAGGGCAACCTGAAAGCCGGTACCACGTTCCTGAACGAGTACTACGCTGTCGATCTGGTGAAGAACGGCAAGGGCGAGTTCGTCGGCGTGATCGCCATCTGCATCGAAACCGGTGAAACCACCTACATCCGCGCCAAGGCTACCGTGCTGGCGACCGGCGGTGCAGGGCGTATCTACGCGTCGACCACCAATGCCCTGATCAACACCGGTGACGGCGTCGGCATGGCACTGCGTGCAGGCGTTCCGGTGCAAGACATCGAAATGTGGCAGTTCCACCCGACCGGCATCGCCGGTGCCGGCGTACTGGTGACCGAAGGTTGCCGTGGTGAAGGTGGCTACCTGATCAACAAGCACGGCGAGCGTTTCATGGAGCGTTATGCGCCGAACGCGAAAGACCTTGCTGGTCGTGACGTCGTGGCCCGTTCGATGGTCAAGGAAATCATCGCCGGCAACGGCTGTGGCCCGAACGGCGACCACGTACTGCTCAAGCTCGATCACCTGGGCGAAGAAGTGCTGCACAGCCGTCTGCCAGGTATCTGCGAGCTGTCCAAGACCTTTGCTCACGTTGACCCGGTGGTTGCGCCGGTGCCAGTGGTTCCGACTTGCCACTATATGATGGGCGGCGTGCCGACCAACATTCATGGCCAGGCGATCACCCAGAACGCCGATGGTGTGGACGAGATCATCCATGGTCTGTTCGCGGTAGGCGAAGTGGCCTGCGTATCGGTTCACGGTGCCAACCGCCTGGGTGGCAACTCGCTGCTCGACCTGGTGGTATTCGGCCGCGCTGCCGGCCTGCACCTGGAAAAAGCCCTGACCGACGGCATCGAATACGATGACGCCACCGACGCCAACATCGAAACCGCCCTGGCGCGCCTGAACGCTCTGAACGAGCGCACTGACGGCGAAGACGTGGCAACCCTGCGTCGCGAGCTGCAAAGCTGCATGCAGAACTACTTCGGTGTGTTCCGTACCGGCGAATACATGCAGAAGGGCATCGCCCAGCTGGCCGACCTGCGCACGCGCATCGCCAACGTCAAGATCAACGATAAGAGCCAGGCGTTCAACACCGCTCGTATCGAAGCCCTTGAGCTGCAGAACCTGCTGGAAGTGGCAGAAGCGACTGCGATCGCCGCCGAGGTTCGTAAGGAATCCCGTGGCGCCCACGCTCGTGAAGACTTTGAAGACCGCGACGACGAGAACTGGTTGTGCCACACCCTGTACTTCCCGGGTGACAAGCGCGTAACCAAGCGTGCCGTGAACTTCTCGCCGAAGACGGTGCCGACGTTTGAACCGAAGATTCGGACTTACTAAGGGTGGCTGCCATGTTGAAAGTCAGTGTTTATCGCTACAACCCTGATCAGGACGCCGCGCCGTTCATGCAGGAGTTCCAGGTCGATACCGGTGGTAAAGACCTGATGGTGCTGGATGTACTGGCACTGATCAAAGAGCAGGACGAAGGTTTTTCCTATCGTCGCTCTTGCCGTGAAGGTGTGTGCGGTTCCGACGGCATGAACATCAACGGCAAAAACGGCCTGGCGTGCATCACGCCGCTGTCCGCCGTGGTCAAAGGCAACAAGCTGATCGTTCGTCCACTGCCAGGTTTGCCGGTTATCCGTGACCTGGTTGTCGATATGAGCATCTTCTACAAGCAATACGAGAAAGTTAAGCCGTTCCTGCAGAACGATACGCCGGCTCCGGCCATCGAGCGTCTGCAGTCCCCGGAAGAGCGTGAAAAACTCGACGGCCTGTACGAGTGCATCCTGTGCGCTTGCTGCTCGACGTCCTGCCCGTCCTTCTGGTGGAACCCGGACAAGTTCCTGGGCCCGGCTGCACTGCTGCAAGCCTACCGCTTCCTGGCAGACAGCCGCGACACCAAGACGTCCGAGCGTCTGGCTTCACTGGATGACCCGTTCAGCGTATTCCGCTGCCGCGGGATCATGAACTGCGTCAACGTATGTCCCAAAGGCCTGAACCCGACTAAGGCCATTGGTCACATCCGTAACATGCTGCTGCAAAGCGGCGTGTAACTGACGTAAAAGCAGGACCGTTGTGCCCGTAAATGCTGCGGCGCAGGCTTCAACCGGCGCCGTAGTTTTAACTTGAGCAGCGACTTACAAAGCCGCGGCTCTTATTTTGAAGAAATGAGACAAGCAGGGGCATTCGGGTTGGTACCCGAACTATCAGCGTGATCCTAAGTGGCTTGTTTTGGTCGCTGCACTTGGCCTTTTGCAAGCAAACTCGGTGTTTTCGCCGGTGGTGTCCCCAAATCGAGGGTGACCAAGCATGCAAGAAAGCGTGATGCAGCGCATGTGGAACAGCGGCTATCTTTCAGGTGGTAACGCTGCCTATGTGGAAGAGCTTTATGAGCTCTACCTGCACGACCCTAACGCTGTGCCAGAAGAATGGCGCACCAAATTTCAGACGTTGTCTTCAGACGGCAACGCTGCCACCGATGTATCGCATGCTGCGATTCGCGATCATTTCGTGCTGCTGGCAAAGAACCAGCGCCGCGCCCAACCGGTTTCCGCCGGCAGCGTGAGCAGTGAGCACGAGAAGAAGCAAGTTGAAGTACTGCGACTGATCCAGGCTTACCGTATGCGTGGCCACCAGGCGGCCCAGCTTGACCCGCTGGGGCTCTGGCAGCGTCCTGCACCTGCTGACCTGTCGATCAATCATTACGGCTTGACCAATGCCGATCTTGATACGACCTTCCGTGCCGGCGACCTGTTCATCGGCAAAGAGGAAGCGAGCCTACGCGAAATTCACGAAGCGTTGCAGCAGACATATTGCCGCACCATCGGCGCTGAGTTCACGCACATCACCGATTCCGAGCAACGCCAGTGGTTCCAGCACCGTCTGGAAGGCGTGCGTGGCCGTCCGGTATTGTCCGCCGATGTGCGCAGCCACTTGCTTGAGCGCGTGACTGCCGCTGAAGGTCTCGAAAAATACCTGGGTACCAAATACCCGGGCACCAAGCGTTTCGGCCTGGAAGGCGGCGAAAGCCTGATTCCGATGCTCGACGAGCTGATCCAGCGTTCCGGTTCCTACGGCACCAAGGAAGTCGTGATCGGCATGGCCCACCGTGGTCGCCTGAACGTGTTGGTCAACACCTTCGGCAAGAACCCGCGCGAGCTGTTCGACGAGTTCGAAGGCAAGAAGAAGGTCGAACTGGGTTCCGGTGACGTTAAATACCACCAGGGCTTCTCGTCCAACGTCATGACCACCGGCGGTGAAGTTCACCTGGCCATGGCCTTCAACCCCTCCCACCTGGAAATCGTATCTCCAGTGGTCGAGGGTTCGGTGCGCGCTCGCCAGGATCGTCGTAACGACACCACCGGTGAAAAGGTGCTGCCGATTTCCATCCACGGTGACGCGGCATTCGCCGGTCAAGGCGTGGTCCTGGAAACGTTCCAGATGTCGCAGACCCGCGGCTTCAAGACCGGCGGTACGGTTCACATCGTCATCAACAACCAGGTTGGCTTCACCATCAGCAACCCGCTGGATGCGCGCTCCACCGAGTACGCCACCGACGTTGCCAAGATGATCCAGGCGCCGATTCTCCATGTGAATGGCGATGATCCGGAAGCCGTACTGTTCGTGACCCAGTTGGCCGTTGACTACCGCATGCAATTCAAGCGTGACGTGGTGATCGACCTGGTTTGCTACCGCCGTCGCGGTCACAACGAAGCGGACGAACCAAGCGGCACCCAGCCGTTGATGTACCAGCAGATCACCAAGCAGCGCACCACCCGTGAGCTGTACGCCGAAAGCCTGACCAAGGCCGGCGTGCTGGATGATGCGCGTGTTCAGGCGAAAATCGATGAATACCGCAACGCTCTGGATAACGGCCTGCATGTAGTGAAGAGCCTGGTCAAAGAGCCGAACAAAGAGCTGTTCGTCGACTGGCGTCCGTACCTGGGTCACACCTGGACCGCGCGCCATGACACCAGCTTCGACTTGAAGACCTTGCAGGAGTTGTCTGCCAAGTTGCTGGAAATCCCTGAAGGCTTCGTGGTTCAGCGCCAGGTTGCGAAGATCTACGAAGACCGTCAGAAGATGCAAGCCGGCGGCCTGCCGATCAACTGGGGTTACGCCGAAACCATGGCGTACGCGACCCTGGCGTTCGAAGGTCACCCGATCCGCATGACCGGCCAGGACATCGGCCGCGGTACGTTCTCGCACCGTCATGCCGTGTTGCACAACCAGAAAGACGCGGGCACCTACATCCCGTTGCAGAACCTGTACGAAGGCCAGCCGCGTTTCGACCTGTACGATTCGTTCCTGTCCGAAGAAGCTGTACTGGCGTTCGAATACGGTTACTCGACCACCACGCCGCAGGCGCTGGTGATCTGGGAAGCCCAGTTCGGCGACTTCGCCAACGGTGCCCAGGTGGTTATCGACCAGTTCATCACCAGCGGCGAGCACAAGTGGGGCCGTCTGTGCGGTCTGACCATGCTGTTGCCCCATGGTTATGAAGGGCAGGGTCCGGAGCACTCCTCGGCCCGTCTGGAGCGTTACCTGCAGCTGTGCGCCGAGCACAACATCCAGGTGTGCGTACCGACGACCCCGGCGCAGATCTACCACTTGCTGCGTCGCCAGGTAATCCGCCCGCTGCGCAAGCCGCTGGTCGTGTTGACTCCCAAATCGCTGTTGCGTCACAAATTGGCCGTTTCGACCCTGGAAGACCTGGCCGAAGGTTCGTTCCAGACCGTTATTCCAGAAATCGATACGCTGGACGCCGCCAAGGTCACTCGCCTGATCCTGTGCAGCGGCAAGGTCTACTACGATCTGCTGGAAAAACGCCGTGCCGAAGGCCGCGAAGACATCGCCATCGTGCGTATCGAGCAGCTTTACCCGTTCCCGGAAGATGACCTCATGGAGATCATCGCGCCTTACACCAACCTCACGAATGTCGTGTGGTGTCAGGAAGAACCGATGAACCAGGGCGCCTGGTACAGCAGCCAGCATCACCTGCGTCGCAGCATCGGCAATCACAACAAGGCTTTGGGCCTGGAGTACGCCGGTCGTGATGCATCTGCTGCACCTGCTTGTGGCTACGCGTCGATGCACGCCGAGCAGCAGGAAAAACTGCTGCAAGATGCTTTCACTGTTTAACGCCTTCGCGCTGACTGAAACCGAATTTTAAGGACCTACAGATAATGGCTATCGAAATCAAAGCCCCGTCATTCCCGGAATCGGTTGCCGATGGCACCGTTGCCACCTGGCACAAGAAACCAGGCGAGGCCGTCAAGCGTGACGACCTGATCGTCGACATCGAGACCGACAAGGTTGTGCTGGAAGTGCTGGCCGAAGCCGACGGCGTGCTGGGCGCGATCGTTGCAGAAGAAGGCGCTACCGTTCTGTCGAACCAGGTACTGGGCTCGATCGAAGAGGGCAGCGCTGCTGCCGCGCCTGCTGCTGCCGCACCGGCTGCCGCTGCCTCTGCTGCCCCGGCCGCCGCTCCGGCTGCAGGTGGCGAAGACCCAATCGCTGCACCGGCTGCGCGTCAACTGGCTGAAGAGAACGGTATCAACCTGGCTTCCATCAAAGGCACCGGCAAAGACGGCCGTGTTACCAAGGAAGACGTGGTTGCTGCTATTGAAGCCAAGAAAAACGCTCCGGCTGCCGCACCTGCCAAGGCCGCTGCTCCAGCTGCCGCCGCGCCTGTATTCGCCGCCGGCGACCGTACCGAGAAGCGCGTACCGATGACCCGTGTACGTGCCACCGTGGCCAAGCGCCTGGTTGAAGCTCAGTCGAACATGGCGATGCTGACCACGTTCAACGAAGTCGACATGACCGAAGTCATGGCCCTGCGTTCGAAGTACAAGGATCTGTTCGAGAAGTCCCACAACGGCGTGCGCCTGGGCTTCATGTCGTTCTTCGTGAAAGCGGCCACCGAAGCGCTGAAGCGCTTCCCGGCAGTCAACGCTTCCATCGACGGCGCCGACATCGTTTACCATGGCTATGCAGACATCGGCGTTGCCGTGTCCAGCGACCGTGGCCTGGTGGTTCCGGTTCTGCGTAACGCCGAGCTGATGAGCCTGGCCGAAATCGAAGGCGGCATCGCCGGCTTCGGCAAGAAAGCCCGTGACGGCAAGCTGACCATCGACGAGATGACCGGCGGTACCTTCACCATCACCAACGGTGGTACCTTCGGTTCGATGATGTCGACGCCGATCGTCAACCCACCGCAAGCTGCGATCCTGGGCATGCACAACATCATCCAGCGTCCGATGGCCATCAATGGCCAGGTCGTGATCCGCCCAATGATGTACTTGGCGCTGTCTTACGATCACCGTCTGATCGATGGTAAAGAAGCCGTGACGTTCCTGGTGACCATCAAGAACCTGCTGGAAGACCCGGCTCGCCTGCTTCTGGATATCTAAAAAGCAGCTGCAGGTCGCAAGCTGCAAGCGCCAAGCCCAAAGCGGCGAGCGGTGCTTTCAACTTGCGGCGTGCGGCTTGTAGCTTGCAGCTAAAAAGGGAACCTTTTTATGACACAGAAATTTGACGTTGTAGTGATTGGTGCAGGCCCTGGCGGCTATGTTGCCGCCATCAAGGCCGCACAACTGGGCCTCTCGACTGCTTGCATCGAAAAGTACACCGACAAGGAAGGCAAACTGGCGCTGGGTGGTACCTGCCTGAACGTGGGTTGCATTCCGTCCAAGGCGCTGCTGGACAGCTCCTGGAAATTCCACGAAGCCCAGGATGGCTTCGCGATTCACGGTATCAACCATGCTGGCGTGACCATGGACGTGCCAGCGATGGTCGGCCGTAAAGCCAACATCGTCAAAGGCCTGACTTCCGGCGTTGCCACCTTGTTCAAGGCCAACGGCGTTACTTCCCTGCAAGGTCACGGCAAGCTGCTGGCCGGCAAGAAAGTTGAAATCACCAAGCCGGATGGCTCGGTAGAAATCATCGAAGCCGAAAACGTGATCCTGGCCCCTGGTTCGCGCCCAATCGACATCCCGCCTGCACCGGTTGACCAGAACGTGATCGTTGATTCGACCGGCGCTTTGGAATTCCAGGCCGTACCTAAGCGCCTGGGCGTGATCGGCGCCGGCGTGATCGGCCTGGAGCTGGGTTCGGTATGGTCCCGCCTGGGTTCCGAAGTGACCGTGCTCGAAGCTCTGGACACGTTCCTGCTGGCTGCCGACACCGCCGTGTCCAAGGAAGCCTACAAGACCCTGACCAAGCAAGGTCTGGATATCAAGCTGGGCGCCCGTGTTACCGGTTCTAAAGTCAACGGCGAAGAAGTGGTCGTGACCTACACCGACAAGGAAGGCGAGCAGACCATCACCTTCGACAAGCTGATCGTAGCCGTTGGTCGCCGTCCAGTGACCACCGACCTGCTGGCTTCCGACAGCGGCGTGAGCATCGACGAGCGTGGTTTCATTCACGTTGACGATCACTGCGCAACCACCGTGCCGGGCGTTTACGCGATCGGCGACGTGGTTCGTGGCATGATGCTGGCCCACAAGGCTTCCGAAGAAGGCATCATGGTTGTCGAGCGCATCAAGGGTCACAAGACCCAGATGAACTACGACCTGATTCCATCGGTTATCTACACCCACCCGGAAATTGCATGGGTCGGCAAGAACGAACAGCAGTTGAAAGCTGAAGGCGTTGAAGTTAACGTCGGCACCTTCCCGTTTGCCGCTTCTGGCCGTGCCATGGCAGCCAACGACACCGGTGGTTTTGTCAAAGTCATCGCTGATGCCAAGACTGACCGCGTATTGGGCGTCCACGTGATTGGCCCAAGCGCTGCAGAACTGGTTCAGCAAGGCGCTATCGGTATGGAATTCGGCACCAGCGCC
The DNA here is from genome assembly GCF_003852355.1 of Pseudomonas sp. R2-7-07. Taxonomy (NCBI): domain Bacteria; kingdom Pseudomonadati; phylum Pseudomonadota; class Gammaproteobacteria; order Pseudomonadales; family Pseudomonadaceae; genus Pseudomonas; species Pseudomonas sp. R2-7-07. The sequence continues at coordinate 2,019,906 of NZ_CP027759.1, forward strand.
GAAGACCTGGGCATGATGGTCTTCTCCCATCCGACCCTGTCCGAAGCGTTGCACGAAGCAGCGTTGGCTGTGAATGGCGGCGCCATCCACATCGCCAACCGCAAGAAGCGCTAAGCGAGATAATAAGAAACCACGGCGGAGTTGCCCGTCGTGAGCCTTGCGCGCAAGACTCACCGCGGAATATCCGCTGGACGCAGCCTTGCGCAGCTTTACGGGCCTTAAGCCCTGCAAGTTGCGCAAGCAGCAGTCACAGGTGGCGCGGCACTCATAATGAGCGCAGCGCCGAATGCGCAGTACCTAACGAAGACGGTAAAAAGCATGAATCTTCACGAGTATCAGGGTAAGCAGCTGTTCGCTGAATACGGCCTGCCAGTTTCCAAGGGCTACGCAGTAGACACCCCGGAAGCAGCAGCAGAAGCTTGCGACAAAATCGGCGGCAGCGAGTGGGTTGTCAAAGCCCAGGTCCACGCCGGTGGTCGCGGTAAAGCGGGCGGCGTTAAGCTGGTTCGCAGCAAAGAAGACGCCAAGGCCTTCGCACAGCAGTGGCTGGGCAAGCGTCTGGTGACTTACCAGACTGATGCCAATGGCCAGCCAGTCACCAAGATCCTGGTTGAATCGTGCACTGATATCGCTAAAGAGCTGTACCTGGGCGCTGTCGTTGACCGTTCGAGCCGTCGCATCGTGTTCATGGCTTCCACCGAAGGTGGCGTGGACATCGAGAAGATCGCTCACGAAACCCCAGAAAAAATTCTGAAAGCCACTATCGATCCACTGGTTGGCGCTCAGCCATTCCAGGGTCGCGAGCTGGCTTTCCAGCTGGGCCTGGAAGGCAAGCAAGTTGCCCAGTTCGCCAAGATCTTCGTCGGTCTGGCCAAACTGTTCCAGGATCACGATCTGGCCCTGCTGGAAGTGAACCCGCTGGTGATCAAGGCTGACGGCGATCTGCACTGCCTCGACGCCAAGATCAACATCGACGCCAACGCCATGTACCGTCAGCCTAAGCTGAAGACTTTCCATGATCCGTCCCAGGACGATCCGCGCGAAGCGCACGCTGCCAAGTTCGAACTGAACTACGTAGCCCTGGAAGGTAACATCGGCTGCATGGTCAACGGTGCCGGCCTGGCCATGGGTACCATGGACATCGTCAACCTGCATGGCGGCAAACCAGCCAACTTCCTCGACGTAGGTGGTGGCGCTACCAAGGAACGTGTTACCGAAGCGTTCAAGATCATCCTGTCCGACTCCAACGTCGCTGCAGTACTGGTCAACATCTTCGGCGGCATCGTTCGTTGCGACATGATTGCCGAAGGCATCATCGGTGCAGTGAAAGAAGTTGGCGTTAAAATCCCGGTTGTTGTTCGCCTTGAAGGTAACAACGCTGAACTGGGCGCTAAAGTACTGGCAGAAAGCGGTTTGAACATCATCGCGGCTACCAGCCTGACCGACGCTGCTCAACAAGTTGTCAAAGCTGCGGAGGGCAAATAATGAGCGTCCTGATCAATAAAGACACCAAAGTTATCTGCCAGGGTATTACCGGTTCGCAAGGTAGTTTCCACACCCAGCAAGCCATCGAATACGGCACCAAGATGGTTGGCGGCGTAACTCCGGGCAAAGGCGGCACCGAGCACCTGGGCCTGCCAGTGTTCAACACCGTGAAAGAAGCTGTAGAAACCACTGGCGCTACCGCCAGCGTGATCTACGTTCCAGCACCTTTCTGCAAAGATTCCATCCTGGAAGCGGCATTCGGCGGCATCAAGCTGATCGTGTGCATCACCGAAGGCATTCCTACCCTGGACATGCTGGACGCTAAAGTTAAGTGCGACGAACTGGGCGTTGTCCTGATCGGCCCTAACTGCCCAGGCGTGATCACTCCAGGCGAATGCAAGATCGGCATCATGCCAGGTCACATTCACTTGCCAGGCAAAGTCGGTATCGTTTCCCGTTCCGGCACCCTGACCTACGAAGCTGTGAAGCAGACCACTGACGCCGGTTTCGGTCAGTCGACTTGCGTCGGCATCGGCGGTGACCCGATCCCAGGCTCCAACTTCATCGACATCCTGAAGCTGTTCCAGGAAGACCCGAAGACCGAAGCGATCGTCATGATCGGTGAGATCGGCGGTTCGGCCGAAGAAGAAGCCGCTGCCTACATCAAGGCACACGTGACCAAGCCGGTTGTTTCCTACATTGCTGGTGTGACTGCCCCTGCGGGCAAGCGCATGGGCCATGCTGGCGCAATCATCTCTGGCGGCAAAGGCACTGCAGACGAGAAGTTTGCTGCCCTGGAAGACGCAGGCGTGAAAACCGTGCGTTCGCTGGCAGACATCGGCAAGGCTTTGTCCGAGCTGACCGGTTGGGCTGTCAAGTAAGCCTCGCGCTTAGCTGACGCTTTACCAGCAAAGGCCACCTTCGGGTGGCCTTTGTGCATTTGGGCCGCCCATTTATTGAAATGTACTCGGTCCCATGTGGGAGGGGCTTGCTCCCGATGAAGGTGAATCAGTCACTGATATATTGACTGGCACACTGCCATCGGGAGCAAGCCCCCTCCCACATTTTGTCTGTATTGCCAAATTAAGTATGAAAACACGACATTGAAATGTCGCTTATCGGACAGTTCGCCCTGCAACAGTGCGTTTGTCAGGCTAATTCTGTACCCTAGCCGCCTCTTTATGCGTGCGCCTCCCAAAAGGAAGCCCCGCGCTGGACCGGTCGGTCCCGATCAGGACCGGCAGCTTTTCCCTCATCCATAGGGAAGCCCTCTCTAAATTCCGATTCAGTAGTGTGGTATTTCCTCAAATGAAAGTGTTGAAAAGCCAGGATATCCTGGCGTTGGGCTTTATGACCTTTGCCCTGTTCGTGGGCGCCGGCAACATCATCTTCCCGCCTATCGTGGGCTTGCAGTCCGGGCCACACGTCTGGATGGCCGCCTTGGGGTTCCTGATTACCGCAGTTGGCCTGCCGGTCGTCACCGTGATCGCACTGGCCAAGGTCGGCGGCGGTATGGATGCGCTGAGCAGCCCGATCGGCAAGATCGCTGGCGGCCTGCTCGCGGCGGCGGCGTACCTGGCGGTTGGGCCGCTGTTCGCCACGCCGCGTACCGCCACCGTTTCGTTCGAAGTGGGCCTGGCGCCGCTGACCGGCGAAAGCCCGCTGGCGCTGTTCCTGTACAGCTCGGTGTATTTCCTGGTGGTGTTTTTCGTGTCGCTGTACCCAGGGCGCCTGCTGGACACCGTGGGGCGTTTCCTCGCGCCGCTGAAGATCATCGCCCTGGCCATCCTTGGCATCGCCGCGTTTGCCTTGCCGGCCGGTGAAGTCGGTGTCGCCACGCCGGAATACGTCGCCGCGCCATTCTCCCAGGGCTTTATCAATGGCTACCTGACCATGGATACCCTGGGTGCGCTGGTATTTGGCATTGTCATCGTCAACGCGATTCGCTCCCGTGGCGTGGAGTCGCCCAAGCTGATCACGCGTTACGCGATTATTGCCGGGCTGATTGCCGGCGTGGGCCTGGCGCTGGTGTACATCAGCCTGTTCCGCCTGGGTTCGGGCAGTCATGCCGTGGCCGCAGGTGCCAGCAACGGTGCCGCAGTGCTGCACGCCTATGTACAACATACCTTCGGCTCACTGGGCAGCGGTTTCCTGGCGGTGCTGATTTCCCTGGCGTGCCTGGTCACCGCCGTGGGCCTGACCTGCGCCTGCGCCGAGTACTTCAGCCGTGTGCTGCCGCTGTCCTACAAGACCCTGGTGGTGATCCTCGCGCTGTTCTCGCTGTTCGTGTCCAACCTGGGCCTGACCAAGCTGATCGCGTTCTCCATCCCGGTGCTCACCGCGATCTACCCGCCATGCATCGTGTTGGTGGCCCTGAGCTTCTGTAAGGATTTCTGGCAGGAGCAGGGCCGTATCGTTGGCCCGGTCATGCTGGTGTCGTTTATCTTTGGCTGCATCGATGCGCTCAAAGGCGCGGGCCTGGCGGATTGGATGCCGTCGCAACTGATGCACCTGCCGTTGAGCGAGCAGGGCCTTGCGTGGTTGGTGCCATCGGTGATGATCCTGGTGGTGGCGGTGGTGGTGGATCGCATGCTGGGCAAACGCAGCGAAGCCATCGCGTAGTACCGGTTTCAACGCATTGCTGAAATGCCCCGTATCAATCGATACGGGGCATTTTTTATGGGCGTCATGCAGTGTCTTTTTGCTTGAGCTAGCGTCGAACAGGTGACTCATTTCTCAAATGGAAACCGTGAACAAGGGCCCACATGTCGTTTGTCGAAACCAATCAAGTCCACCTGCTTGCTGCCCTATGGTTCATCCTGTGTTGGGGCGGTTATACCCGTTACGCCACCTGGAAGGCCCGCGACACGGCCTGCCTGGCCAGCGTGTTGCATCTGTATCGCGAAGACTGGATGCGCCGCATGTTGCTGCGCGATAACCGCATCGCCGACGCCAGCGTGATCGGTAACCTGGAGCGGAACGCCTCGTTCTTCGCCTCCAGCACCTTGATCATCCTCGCCGGCATCCTCACCGTGCTGGGCGCCTCCGAGCGGGCGGTATCGCTGCTGGCGGATATCCCGATGGTGCAGCAGGCCTCCCAGGGTATGTCGGAGATCAAGTTGCTGTGCCTGGCGCTGGTGTTCGTCTACGCCTTCTTCACCTTCAGCTGGTGCATGCGTCAGTACAACTTTGCCGCAGTGCTGGTGGGCTCGGCGCCGATGATTGGTGAGCGGCATGTGTCGGAGCAGGAGCGCAATGCGTTTGCCTTGCGGGCGGCGCGGGTGATTTCGATGGCGGCCAACCAGTTCAACTTTGGCCTGCGCGCTTATTACTTCGGCATGACCATGCTGGCCTGGTTTGTCAGCCCGTGGTTGTTCATGTCGATGAGCAGCGGGGTGGTACTAGTGCTATACCGCCGTGAGTTCCATTCCGACGTTCTACAGGTGATGGTGTATACCCCGACGGAGATGCACGTCCCGGATCCGGCAAAAGACAACGTGTCTTGAACGCCGGATAAAACAGCAGGCAAAGAAAAGCCCGCTATATAAGCGGGCTATCTTTTGCAGCACTACAGCTTTACACCGTGCGATTACTGCTTGGCAGGCTCTGCAGGTGCGGCAGGTGCAGCTTCTTTCGCGGCGGCAGCGTTCGATTCGGCCTGAGCTTTGGCAGCATCGGCGTTTTCTTTCGCAGCGTCGTTCACTTTATCCTGTGCTTTCGCCATGTCTTGCTGAGCTTGCTCAGAATGTGCAGCGGCGTCTTGGGCTTTGTCTTCGGATTTCTTGTCGCAGGCAGCCAGGCCGAGGGTAGCGGCCAGCATCATGGAAATAGCTAATGTGTTGCGCATGGTGTTTCTCCTTATTGAAGATATCTACTGGCCTTTCGAACTCAAGGGGCCAGCATTAGTTCCTTTTGTTCCACAGATATATAAAGCTTTTCGCCAGGAACTTTCCAAATTATTACCTATCCGGCCCACCCACACTAATAAGAATTTAAAAACAATGACCGAAACCCCCTTGTTAGACCGCGCCACTCGCTTTGCTTCGGCGCTTCGCCATTGCCAGGTACTGGGGATTACGGTCCATGCTGCGACGGAGGAGGGCATGACGCTGGTGTTGCCCTACGGCGCGCATATCGTCGGTGATCCCCGCAGCGGCGTCATCCACGGTGGCGCGCTGACTTCGTTGATGGACACCGCCTGCGGCATGGCCACCCTGTGCGTGCTGCCCGAGTTCGAGGTATGCCCGACCCTGGATTTGCGCATCGACTACATGCATCCCGCCGAGCCGCATAAACCGGTGTATGGCTTCGCCCAATGCTACCGGGTAACCACCGATGTGATCTTCACCCGCGGCGTGGCCTATCAGGACGATCCGCAGCAGCCCATTGCCCATGTAGTAGGCACCTTCATGCGCATGGGCAAGCACCTCAAGGGGCTGCCAGCATGAGTCATCGATTCAAGACCGGCCTGGAGCAAGCGCTTGGGCGCGGCGATTACGCGGCACTGCTCGATCTGGTTCCCTACGCAAAGCTGATTGGCGTCCAATGCTCGCGCTCAGGGGACGAATTGCTGTTTCGCCTGCCAGCCAACAAGGACAACATTGGTAACCCTATATTGCCGGCGCTGCATGGCGGGGTGATCGCCGGCTTCATGGAACTGTCAGCGGCGTTGCACTTGCTCGTATTTACCGGCGCCCCGGGCCTGCCGAAAATCATCGACTTCTCCCTGGATTACCTGCGCGCCGGCCATTTTCGCGACACCTACGCCACCTGTCAGGTGTGGCGCCAGGGCCGGCGTGTCGCCAACGTGGCGATCACCGCCTGGCAAACCACGTCAGCGGAACCAATTGCCACCGCTCGCGCACATTTCAAGATCGAGGAACCGCCGCGCCCTTGAAATCCAGGTTGGAGCCCCCAACTTTGATGACAACCCGCCGCCAACCCTTTCGGGCGCGGCCATTGCCATCCAATTGGAGTTTGATGACCATGAGTGTGGAAACTCAAAAGGAAACCCTGGGCTTCCAGACCGAGGTGAAGCAGCTGCTGCACCTCATGATCCATTCGCTGTATTCCAACAAGGAAATTTTCCTTCGCGAATTGATCTCGAACGCCTCTGACGCTGTCGACAAATTACGTTTCGAAGCCCTGTCCAAGCCTGAGTTGCTGGAAGGTGGCGCCGAACTGAAAATCCGTGTGAGCTACGACAAAGACGCCAAGACCGTCACCCTCGAAGACAACGGTATCGGCATGAGCCGTGACGATGCGATCACCCACCTGGGGACCATCGCCAAATCCGGCACCGCAGACTTCATGAAGAACCTGTCGGGCGATCAGAAAAAAGATTCTCACCTGATCGGCCAATTCGGCGTGGGTTTCTATTCGGCTTTCATCGTTGCCGACAAGGTAGAAGTATTCAGCCGCCGCGCCGGTCTTGACGCCAGCGAAGGTGTGCACTGGGCTTCCAAAGGTGAGGGCGAGTTTGAAATCGCCACCCTCGACAAGCCCGACCGTGGCACCCGTATCGTGCTGCACCTGAAAGATGGCGAAGACGAATTCGCCGATGGCTGGCGCCTGCGCAACATCATCAAGAAATACTCCGACCACATCGCCCTGCCGATCGAGCTGCCGAAAGAACAGACGGCTGCCGAAGGCGAAGAAACACCGGCCGTCGAATGGGAAACCGTCAACCGCGCCAGCGCCCTGTGGACCCGTCCGCGTACCGAGATCAAGGACGAGGAATACCAGGAGTTCTACAAGCACATCGGCCACGATTACGAGAACCCGCTGAGCTGGAGCCACAACAAGGTCGAAGGCAAGCTGGAATACAGCTCGCTGCTCTACGTGCCGGCCCGTGCGCCGTTCGACCTGTACCAGCGCGAAGCGCCGAAGGGCCTGAAGCTTTACGTACAGCGTGTGTTCGTGATGGACCAGGCGGAATCGTTCCTGCCGCTGTACCTGCGCTTCATCAAGGGTGTGGTCGACTCCAACGACCTGTCGCTGAACGTGTCGCGTGAGATCCTGCAAAAAGACCCGATCATCGACTCCATGAAGTCGGCGTTGACCAAGCGCGTACTCGACATGCTGGAAAAACTGGCGAAGAACGAGCCTGAGAAATACAAGGGCTTCTGGAAAAACTTCGGCCAGGTCATGAAAGAAGGTCCGGCAGAAGATTTCGCCAACAAGGAAAAAATCGCCGGCCTGCTGCGCTTTGCCTCGACTCAAGGTGAAGACGGTGAACAGGTTGTGTCGCTGGCCGACTACCTGGCACGCGCCAAGGAAGGTCAGGACAAGATCTACTACCTCACCGGTGAAACCTACGCTCAGGTTAAAAACAGCCCGCACCTGGAAGTCTTCCGCAAGAAAGGCATCGAAGTGCTGCTGCTGACCGACCGTATCGATGAGTGGCTGATGAGCTACCTCACCGAATTCGACGGCAAGTCGTTTGTGGACGTGGCGCGTGGCGACCTGGACCTGGGCAACCTGGATTCCGAGGAAGACAAGAAAGCCGCTGAAGAAGTCGCCAAGTCCAAAGAAGGCCTGGTTGAGCGGATCAAGGCGTCCCTGGGTGAAGCCGTCAGCGAAGTGCGGGTTTCCCATCGTCTGACCGATTCGCCGGCTATCCTGGCCATCGGCGAGCAGGACCTGGGCATGCAGATGCGTCAGATCCTCGAAGCCAGCGGTCAGAAGGTTCCGGATTCCAAGCCGATCTTCGAATTCAACCCGGCGCACCCGCTGATCGAGAAGCTCGACGGTGAGCAGAGCGAAGAGCGTTTTGGCGACCTGTCGCACATCCTCTTTGATCAGGCGGCCCTGGCCGCTGGCGACAGCCTGAAAGACCCGGCCGCCTATGTGCGCCGACTGAACAAGCTGTTGGTTGAACTGTCGGTTTAACACCGTTGTAGAAAAACCCGCTTCGGCGGGTTTTTTCGTTTTAGCGCACCTCAACTGGAGTGAATCATGAGCCAAGTCACACTACGTTCCGTGGTCTATCAGATTGATGGCCAGACTTATGAAAGCCGCTTGGCGTTCGATGCGACCCACAAAGGCCCGCTGCCGGGGCTGTTGATGGCGCCGAACTGGATGGGCGTGAGCGCAGGGGCCGAAGAGATCGCCAAGAGCGTGGCCGGCCACGGCTATGTGGTGTTGATCGCCGACCTCTATGGGCAAACCGTGCGCCCTTCGAACGGCGATGAGGCCGGTGCGGCGATGATGCCGCTGAAGAACGACCGTGCCTTGCTGAACAAGCGTATGCAAGCCGCCTTCGAACAGCTGCAAAGCCAGACTGAAGCGGCTGTGGATACGTCGAAACTGGCGACCTTCGGCTTCTGCTTCGGTGGCTGCTGCTCCCTGGAGCTGGCCCGTACCGGTGCGCCGTTGAAAGCGGCGGTATCGTTCCATGGCACCCTCGACACACCGAACCCCGCAGATGCGAAGAACATCAAGGGTTCAGTGCTGGTGCTGCACGGCGCCTCGGACCCGCTGGTACCGAAAGAACAACTGCCGGCGTTCGAAGATGAAATGAACGCGGCGGGTGTGGATTGGCAATTGCTCAGCTACGGTGGCGCGGTGCATTCCTTTACCGACCCCGAAGCCAATGTGCCGGGCAAGATGATGTATGACGCCAAGACCGCAGCGCGGGCGTTCCGGTCGATGCATAACTTGCTGGATGAGGTGTTCAAGGGCTGATTTTTTAGTGTCTGTTCGGACGCTATCGGGGGCAAGCCCCCTCCCACACTTGGATTGTGAATACAGTGCAAATGTGGGAGGGGCGGTGCGACGATTCGACTTGCCCCCGATGACTATCTAACAGGCAACTCAATCCTTTCAGACTCCCCCGGCACCGTCGGCCAATCCCCAGCCGCCCATCGCTGCCGCGCCTGTTCAATCACCGCCGGGTCGCTCGCCACAAAGTTCCAGTTGATCCGCCGTGGCCCATCCAGCGGCGCGCCGCCAAGTATCACCAGGTGGCAGGCACTCTCGGCAGACAGGGTCATCTCCTGTCCAGTCGGTAAGACCACCAGGCTGCGTACCTCCAGAACCTCACCGTCCAACTGCGCCTCACCCTCCAGTACATACACCGCGCGCTCCTCGTGCTCATCCGGAATCAGCAGGGTAGTGGCCGTCTGCATGCGCACGTCGGCGTACAGCGTGGGCGACAGCACCGGTACGGGCGACTTGAGACAGAACCCGCTGCCGGCGATCAGGCGCACCTGCACGCCCAGGTTATCGCTGACCGGCAAACTGGCCGCCGGATGATGGCTGTAGTGGCCCGGCCCGGTTTCGTGGTGCTTGGGCGATGCCAGCCACACTTGCAGCCCATGCAGCGTAAAACCACTGGCCTTGACCGCCTCGGGCGTGCGCTCGACGTGGGCAATCGCGCTGCCGGCAGTCATCCAGCTGACCTCGCCGGCCTGCACCACTTGGTCCGAGCCCAGGCTGTCTTTGTGCTGCAAGGTGCCTTCGAACAGATAGGTGAGGGTCGACAGCCCGATATGGGGATGCTGGCGGATATTCATCCCGCTGCCCGGCGCGTAACGGGTCGGCAGCATATGGTCGAAAAACACGAAAGGCCCGACGCTGCGACATTCACGCGAGGGCAGTGGGCGCAGGATAGGCTGGCCCTCGACATCTTCGGGGCGAGGGCGGATCACGGTGAGCGTGGTCATGGGGGCATCCCTGTCTGAGCGGGTTGGATGACGCTGAGCATAACCCGCTCGGACAAAGTTGGCGTTATTGGCTGAAGGCGCCTTCCGAAAGTGTGGTCTCGATGCTGACTTCGGCGGTGGTCATCAGTTTGTGCACCGGGCACTTGTCGGCGACACGGTGCAACTCATCGCGCTGAGCATCGGTGAGCACGCCCTTGAGGGTCAGCTTGACGTTGAGCCTGTACTTACCTTTTTGCTCTTCGGCGGCGTCGTGGGTAACTTCTACCGTCACGCCGGTGAGCGGAATGTCTTTCTTCTGCGCATAGAGCCTGACGGTCAAGGCCTTGCACGATGCCAGCGCAGCATCGAAGTAATCATGGGGAGATGGCGCTGAATCGTCACCTCCCAGGCTCTTGGGCAGGTCGGTAAACAGCTCGTGGTTGTTGATAGCGACGCTGTGACGGAAATTCTCAGCGTTCAACGTATTGACGGTAACAGGCATGGCGAACCTCACAAGGCTGTGGATGACGGTCATGCAGTAATAGAACATGCCGACGGTGGGGCGTTCCAGGTTTTTGTCCGTGCTGAACCCTGATGCGTGGCGTAGGGTCTACCCGTATCAGCCCCTATCGAGGTATCACCGTGCTCTGGACCCGTGTGAGTTTTGCCCTGATGCTCGCCGCCAGCAGCCTTGCCGCGCAGGCTCGCGAGTATGCCTACAGCGATGCGCACCTGCATTACGTGGATTTTTTCCAGGAAACCGCAGGCATGGCCAAGCTGCTCAGGGTCATGGCGGAGAATCGCATCGACCATGTGATGATTTCCGGCATTCCCGTGGCCAAGAAATGGCATGAGGACGAACCCAAGCGTCCGCGCTATTACGCAGGCGATGACGCCGATGCCTATTGGTACAGCGCCACCGATGTGATCGTCGCCGCTGCGGTCAATAAGCTGACCCCCGAACAGCGCCAGCACTTTCATCCGTTCCTGGCCGGTTTCAATCCAAACGACAAGAACTCCGCTGCCCACATCCAGCGCATGCTCGACCTCAACCCGGGGCTGTGGCAGGGCATAGGCGAGGTGTTTACCCGCCACGACGACCTCACCGCGCTGACCTCGGGTGACACACCACGTGCCAACAACGAAGCCATGACGCGCATCTATCACTTGGCGGCGGAGAACGACCTGCCGGTGATGGTGCACTCCAACATCACCTCCAAGCGCGAGCGCAACCCGTTGTACCTGGCCGAAATCGAGCAGCCGCTGCGCAACCATCCGCACACGCGTTTTATCTGGGCCCACGCCGGCACCAGCAAGGAAATCCATCGCCATCAGGTGCAAATGGAGTTCTTGCTGCCCACCTTGAATCGCCTGCTGGAAACCTACCCCAACCTGTATATCGACCTATCGTGGAGCATGCTTACCCCGTATTTGCTGGATGATGCCGGAAAGCCCCGGCCGGAGTGGGTCAAGCTGGTAGAGCGTTTCCCGGATCGCTTTATGCTGGGCTCTGACGTGGTAGGACGCTTCAACAAGCTGGGTAAGGAAATGCGCCGCTTTGATCCCTTCCTTGATGCATTGCCTGAAGACGTTGCCCACAAGGTCGCGCGGGATAACTTTTTGGCCATTCTGCCCAAGTCGCCTCGCGATGAGGGAGCGCACTGATAGCGGGTTTTGGTTTTGTGTAATGACGTAAGACGCCGTTAACGTACAGCGGTGGCGCGGTTTTTGTGTAGGGCTGGGGCTGAGGTGGCCCTATCGGGGCATAGGTATCTACACAATTTTGGCACGCTCCTGAACCTGTGACGGCTCAGGAGCCGAAGCCTCTCTAACTGACGCCCCGCGACCAAAATGTGGGAGGGGGCTTGCCCCCGATGCAGGTGACCCGGTCTCATTCAATGGCCCATAAAAAAGCCCCGAACCAGTCGTAATGCTGTTCACTTAAGCATTTGAGCTAAAGCGGGGCTTCCTAGAAAATCCGGTGCCAGACCTCTGGCATCGGATTTTTTTATGTCTGTTCAACAGGACCTGCTCGACCTCGGCGACCTTTTCAACTTCTGCGACCTAAGCACTTTCACCCAAAACATCCCCATAGAGTGGGTAGCGTCTGCGCTGGATCTATCCAGTCAGGCCACTATTCGTCGGCGTCGCTTGCCCGCCGATCAGGTGCTTTGGTTGGTGCTTGGCATGGCGTTGTTTCGTGATGAGCCTGTCCATGAGGTCGCTAGACGGTTGAACATTTGCGCTCAAGGCCTCGCCTCCGACCACTTGTTGGCCCGAAGCGGCGTCACTGAAGCCCGCAAGCGACTAGGGGCCGAACCCGTTGAGTGGTTATTCCGTAAAACCGGCACTCAATGGGGCTCGGAGCGCTACGACGAGGACGACTGGCACGGTTTGCAGGTATTCGCGGTGGACGGTGCGCTCTTGCGCACACCGGACACACCTGAGCTTCGAGATCATTTCGGGTCAGGAAATACGCCCAGTGATCGTCAGACTCCCTTCCCCATGATGCGCTTGGTGGCGCTGATGAACGTACGCTCGCACTTGATCCTGGATGCGCAGTTAGGACCTTACCGGCGCAGTGAAATGCGCTTGGCCGACGAGTTTTTGCAGCAAGTCCCCGACCACTCCGTGACGCTATTCGATAAAGGATTTTGGGGCGCAGAAATGCTGTTGAGCCTGAGTAACACCGGAACCCACCGTCATTGGTTGATCCCCGCCAAAAAAGGCACGGTCTGTGAGGAAGTGGTCCGTTACGGCGAGCACGACCGCCTGGTGCGCATGAAGGTCTCACCGCAAGCCAGAAAGAGAAATCCGGCTCTTGGCACCCACTGGGAAGCCCGCGAAGTCAGCTATGAAATCCAAGGCAGATTAAAAACTGTCATGACGTCGTTACCAGCCAGCACCTACAGCACCAAGGTCGTTGCCAAACTTTATCAGGAACGCTGGGAAATCGAATTGGGCTTTAGGGATATCAAAAGCTCTATGCAGCAGAATGCCGTGACCTTGCGCAGTAAAAAAATCGACTTGGTCTATCAGGAGGTCTGGGGACTCTTACTCGCTTACAACGTGATTCGCCGGGAGGCCGGTCAAGCAGCGGTAGCATTTGGTCGAGCTCCGTCGGACATACGCTTTAAGCCCGTTTGCCAGTATATCGCCGTGCAGTTGATCGTGATGGCAGCAGCCAATCCGGTTTCAGCCACAGGCAGACGCTTGGCCGAACTAAGGAAGGGTATCGGCAGCTTGTTTCTGGATCACCGCCCCAGACCTGCAAGGCCGAGGACGGTGAAGATCTCAAAAACCCGATTTCCAGTGGATCGCAATGCTGCTCCGCTTAAGTGAACAGCATTACCGAACCAGTCGGGGCTTTTCATTGGATCAAGCTACAGGCCTTACTTGCCCTGCCAGCGTTTCAGCACCAGGGTGGCGTTAGTGCCACCAAAGCCGAAGCTGTTGCTCATCACGGTGTCGATTTTTACATCTTCAACGGTCTTGGTCAGGATCGGCATATCGGCGACGACCGGGTCGATCTCGTCGATGTTGGCCGAACCGGCCATGAAGTTGCCTTCCATCATCAGCAGGCAGTAGATCGCTTCGTGAACGCCAGCGGCGCCCAGGGAGTGACCCGACAGGCTCTTGGTGGAGCTGATTTTCGGCGCCTTGTCCCCGAATACCGCACGTACGCCTTCCATTTCCTTGGCGTCGCCGACCGGAGTCGAAGTGCCGTGGGTGTTCAGGTAGTCGATCGGGGTGTCCACGGTGGACATCGCCATCTGCATGCAACGGATGGCGCCTTCACCGCTTGGCGCAACCATGTCGTAGCCGTCGGATGTCGCACCGTAGCCGACGATTTCCGCGTAGATCTTGGCGCCACGGGCCAGGGCGTGTTCCAGTTCCTCGACCACGACCATGCCGCCACCGCCGGCGATGACGAAACCGTCACGCTTGGCGTCGTAGGCGCGGGAGGCCTTTTCCGGGGTTTCGTTGTACTGGGTGGACAGCGCGCCCATGGCGTCGAACAGGAACGACTGGCTCCAATGTTCTTCTTCACCGCCGCCGGCGAATACGATGTCCTGCTTGCCCAGTTGAATCTGCTCAACGGCAGTGCCGATGCAGTGGGCGCTGGTGGCGCAGGCCGAGGAGATCGAGTAGTTGACACCCTTGATCTGGAACGGCGTGGCCAGGCAAGCCGAAACTGTGCTGCCCATGGTCCGCGTGACACGGTACGGGCCAACGCGTTTCACGCCTTTTTCGCGCAGGATGTCCAGCGCTTCCATCTGGTTCAGGGTGGATGCGCCGCCGGAGCCGGCGATCAGGCCGGTACGTACGTTCGACACCTGGTCTTCGCTCAGGCCGGAGTCGGCGATCGCGTCTTTCATGGCCAGGTAGGCGTAGGCGGCAGCGTGGCCGACGAAGCGATAGATCTTGCGATCGATCAGTTCTTCGAGGGGCAGGTCAATGGAGCCGGAAACCTGGCTACGCAGACCCATTTCGGCATATTCCGGGTTGAAGCGGATGCCAGGGCGACTTGCACGCAGGTTAGCGGTGACGGTCTCTTTGTCATTGCCCAGGCAAGAAACGATGCCCAGACCAGTGATAACGACGCGGCGCATGCGGATAACCCTTAAAAGTTGTCAGTGGAAGTGAATACGCCGACCCGAAGGCCTTCGGCAGTATAGATCTCGCGACCGTCGACAGTCACCGAACCGTCGGCGATGGCCAGGTTCAGCTTGCCCTTGAGGACGCGCTTGATTTGAATGTTGTAGGTGACTTTCTTGGCGGTCGGCAGGACCTGGCCAAAGAACTTCACTTCGCCCGAACCCAGGGCGCGACCGCGACCCGGAAGGCCTTGCCAGCCCAGGTAGAAGCCGACCAGTTGCCACATGGCATCGAGGCCCAGGCAGCCCGGCATCACCGGGTCTCCTTCGAAGTGGCAGGCGAAGAACCACAGGTCAGGGGTGATATCCAGCTCGGCGACCAATTCACCTTTGCCGTACTTGCCACCCTCTTCGCTGATATGGGTGATGCGATCCACCATCAGCATGTTCGGGGCGGGCAGTTGCGCGTTACCTGGGCCGAACAGCTCACCGCGACTGCAGCGCAGCAGGTCTTCCCGAGTAAAGGCGTTTTGTTTGGTCATGCGAGCTCCTCAATAATCCCATGCGGCAGGGTAGGGCAAATCTTCCCGAACCGAATGAAGCGTTCATGCCTCATAGCGGTAGCCTACACATAGACTATTGCGTTGTAGTGAAAGTCACAGCGTCAAGGTACTCAATGTACACTTGTTCACTGAAATGTTAAACCGGACCTGTTTATCGGCCCGTTCGGGTGCCTAAGACTGCCGCACTTTCGTCTTCCACGCCAGTCGGACTTGGCTTGAACGCCACAGCTAGTTCACCCAGCGCTGAAGGATTTGCTGCAAATCCGTGCGTTTGAACGGTTTGGCCAGGTAATCGTTCATTCCAGCAGCGAGGCAGGCTTCGCGGTCGCCCTGCAAGGCGTTGGCGGTCAGGGCGATAATCGGCAGATCGGCGCAGCCCGGCAGCTGGCGGATGCGCCGGGTGGCCTCGTAGCCGTCGATCAATGGCAGGCGGCAGTCCATCAGGATGGCCGTGAAGATCAGGCTTTCGGCGCTGCGGATCGCCTCGGCGCCATCGGTGGCCAGGCTGACTTCGAAGCCCAGGCTGCGCAGCATGGCTTCGACCACGGTACGATTAACCGGGTTGTCTTCCACCAGCAGTATATGCCGCCCGTCGCCTGCACTGGTTTTACCCACGGCGTCCGGGGCGATGGCGGGCAGGCTCTGTTGATCGATAGCCAGCGGAATTTCCAGGGTGAACACCGAACCCCGGCCTTCTTCGCTCTGGGCGCGCAGGGTGCCACCCATGCGTTCGGCCAGCGTACGGGCAATCGGCAGGCCGAGGCCGGTGCCGCCGTAACGTCTTGAAATGGAACTGTCGGCTTGCTGGAACGCGTCGAACATTAACTCCAGGCGCTCGGCGGAAATGCCGATACCACTGTCGCGCACGGTGCAGGTGAACCACACCAGTTCATGGTCCAGGGTTTGCCAGTGGGGCTGCACGTGTACCGTGCCGTGCTCGGTGAACTTCAAGGCATTGCCGATCAGGTTCACCAGAATCTGCCGGATACGGGTCGGATCACCGCGCACCCGCAGGGCTTCCATGCCCGATGGAATCGGCAGCTCCAGGGCCAGCCCGCGTTGCTGCGCACTGTGCTGGAACGCCTGGGCGCAACTGCTGATCAGCTCGGCCAGGTTGAAGGAAATATGTTCCAGCTCCAACGCGGCCCGCTCGATACGTGAAAAGTCGAGGATGTCGTTGATCACCTTGAGCAGGTGCTCGGTGGACTCGGAGGCCAGCGCCGCGTACTCGGCCTGCTCTTCGGTCATCTCGGTGGTTTCCAGCAGTTGCAGCATGCCCAGCACGCCATTCATGGGCGTGCGCAGCTCATGGCTCATCATCGCCAGGAAGTCCGACTTGGCATTGTTCGCGCGCTCGGCTTCTTCGCGGGTCTGGATCAGCTGGGCCATGGCCTGCTGCTGTTCACGGCTGGCCTGGTTGAGGCCGGCGGCCAGGTTGTTGATGTGCCGCGCCAGATCGCCCAGTTCGGAGTCATCGACAATCGGCAGCGGTGTCTTGTAGTCGCCCTGCTGGATGGCCTTCACCGCATTCCCCATGGCGCTGATCGGCTGCGACAGGCTGGCGGCCAGGCGTCGCGCCAGCAGGCAGGTGAACAACAGCGCGAACAGCGCCAGGATGCCGGCCTTGAATAGAATTTCCTGCTGGCGCTGGCTGAACGCATCGTTGGACATCCCGACGATCACTCGGCCCAGGTAATCCGCGCGCGGCGCTGTTGGTTCGTTGAGGTTGTCCTGGAAAAAGTCATTGCCCAACTGGATATGTTGCAAGCGGATCGGTGCCTGGAACACCTTCACCGACAGTGAGCGGTCGTGTTTCTCCGACGGCTGCTCGACGTACACCAGAATGTTCTCGGCGCTGTCCTGAATCTCCAGGAAGCGCACGTGGGGGGTGGCCAGCGTCGCGCGCAGCAGGGTGTCGAGCACCTCGTTGTTGCCGGAAATAACGCCGTACTCGGTGGCCGGCGCCAGTTGGTTGGCGATCAACTGGCCGGTGTGGTCCAGTTCCTGGCGCAAGTCCTGGATACGCACGAAGGTAAAGAAGCTGATCAACAGCAAGGTCAGCAACAGCGCGGGCCCCAGGGTAATGAGCTGGGTGCGGGTGTTGATGTCCCAGCGACGGCGCAAGGTCATGGGCGTCTGTCTCCTTCGGCCAAGCGGGCGGCGACGGCAGCTTCGTCGACCTGTTCGATGCCCAGTGAGCGCGCGACTTGCGGGTTGCCCACCACTTTGAAATGTTCCGGGTAGAGCGTGCGCGGCCAGTTGGCAGGCGGGTGGTCCAGCAGCCGATCGAGTACCGCGAGCCAGTCAGGCTGGTCGCTGTAGGTGCTGGCCAGGCTCCCTGCGCGGACAAACCCGGCATTGGGCCCCACCAACGGCAATTGCTGGGCATAGCTGCTCAATAACAGGTTCTTGGCGGTTTTAGGGTTGTACAGTTGCGGATCGTCCAGGCCCAGCAGCACGTCACTGTTCTTGAACAGGGCTTGCAGGGGGCGGCTGTCATTGGTGTTGTCCCAGCGTTGCGGCACGATTTCCAGGCCCAGCGGCGCCGCGTATCGGTGTAGCTCGGGCAGCAGGAATTCGCTGTCGGCACCGTAAAGCACACCGATGCGCCGGGCCTGGGGCAAGATGCTGGCGATCAGGCGCAACTGGCGCGTCAGCGGCGGATCGCTCCACAACAGGCTGATTTTTGCCGGGTGAGCGCCGCCCAGGCGTTGCTGGGCTTGCAGACGGCTGATGCGCAGCACCAGGGTCGACGGGCCCTGGCTGTCCTGCAAGCGCCAGTCGAGGCCGGGCAGGTCGAGCAGGATCAGGCGGGTAGTGGCGGGCAACTGGCTCGGCGCCGGCAGGTTTTGCAGCAGGGTGAAGGAGACATGGTCTTCGGGGCGCTGCTGCGCGAGGGCCTGGGTAAAGGCTTGGACGCCGGCACCGTCCTCGGCGGCGGTCAGCAGGATTTCCGCGCTCCACACGGGCCTCGTGAACAGCAGGCACGCCAGCAGCAAGCCTTTGCGCCACAGCCTTGAAACGACAGGGAGGGTCATCCGTGACGGGTCGCCCATGTCAGAACTCTAACTGCGCGCTGAAGTAGAGCACATGGCGATGGTCATAATGGTTGTCGGGCCAGGTGGTCGGCTGGTTATCGAGGCGTTGTTGCAGCATGCCAGCCAGCTCCACGTTGGTTTTGCCCAGGGCAATGCGCTTGGCCACCCGCAGGTCGACCCGTTCGAAGCGATACTCGTTGAGTGCGTCGTCACCATAGTAGAACAAGGCGCTGGACCAGCCGTGGCCCCATTCGCGCAACCAGCCGGCCGAGCCGCTGTTACGTGCGGTCTGCGCTTTGTCCAGCGGGTTGCTGGTGCTCGCGTCGACGTAAGCGTAGGTCAGGCGCAGGCGGTCGGCGTTGCTCACGCGCCAGTCGAATTGGGATTCGGCACCGGTAAAGCGCGAGCTGTTGGCGTTGCTGGCGATGTATTGGTTGTTGCGCAACGGCGAGCTGATCATGTCGGTGATTTCGTCATAGAACAGCTTCACGTCGACATTCAACCCGAGGTCGGCAAAGAACCCGTTGTAGCCCAGTTCGCGCGAGCGCATCAACTCTTTATCGAGATTGCCCGGGCCGCGTGTTACCACAAAATATTGCCCGGAATTCTGCCCATACACCGGCGAACTGAGGTTGGTGACGCGGTAGCTCCAGTTGACGTTGTTCTCGAACATGTCCGGTGAACGGATCGCCTCGGAGTACACCGCCCGCAGACCGTGGCGCGGGTTGATCAGGTAGTTGACCGCCACGCGGGGTGTCAGCGAGTTACCGCTCAAGTGGGTGTCTTCGTACATCGCGCCGCCTTGCAGCAGCCAGTGTTCGCTGGCGCGCCATTCCAAGTGGCCGAACAGGCGCCAGGTGGTGTCGTCCAGCGTTCCGTTGAAGTAGGTGTCGGAGTCGGCGCGGTCGTAGCGGTAATTCATTCCGCTGACCAGGCGCAGGCTGTCGGAGAGGCTGAGGGTGTCTTGCAGCTCCAGGTCGTAGCGGCTTTCCTGGGTGCTCTGGTCGATATCGCCGCACACGCTTTGGCTGGCGCCGTTGCGCCATTGGTCCAGTACCTGGTTGCCCAACGCCTGCTCGGCGGCGCTGCCGGGCGGAGCGCTACCCTGGCTGAACTGATCCATGTGCCGCGCCAGCTTTTCGGCGTAGTTGGGGTTGAGCTGCCACAGCTGGGTCAGTTCGGGGCTGAACGAGACCTTGGCGTCACAGGCTTTCCAGATCTGCCGACGGTTCCATTGCTGGGCCGACCCCTGGATATACAGGCTGTGGTCGGGGTTGAAGTCGAAATTCCAGCGCATTGAGCCCGCGTAGTCCTTGGCGGTGACGTCGGAATTGGTGCCGCCCTCGGTAATCCCGGCGAACACCGGAGTGTAGGTATAGGGACGCTGATTGGTGCCTTCCTTGGCATCCAGCTGCCAGTCGATGCTCTGTTGCGCATTCAACGTTTGGCTGACGGCCAGGCTGAAGCGGCTGAGGCGGCGGCTGTCACGGCGGTCGGCACCGGCGGCATCGCTGTCAAAACCATCGTCCTGTTGCCCGGACAGCGACAGGCGCAAGTCGCCGGTTTCCCAGCCCACGCCCTGGCTGGCATAGACATCGTTGATCCCGCGTTCACCGCGGATGACCTTCACCCGCGTGCCCTGGCTGTTGGCCGGTGAACGGGTGAGGATATTGACCACCGCCATCAGCGCATTGGCGCCGTAGCTGACGGTATTGGGGCCACGAAACACCTCGATACGCTCGATGTCTTCCATGGCCACTGGAATATCGCTCCAGTCCACCGTCGCCAGGCCTGCGCGGTACACCGAGCGTCCGTCGATCAACACCTGCATGCGCCGTGCATCGCTGGCGCTGGTGCCGTGGTAATTCACCGCCGCCTGATTGCCGGTGGTGTAGCCGACCATCATCCCCGGCACCAGGCGCAACAGCTCGGCAATGTCACGCGCACCGCTGGCCTTGATCAACTCGCTGTCGATCACAGTCATGCTGCCGGGTACGGCCGCGGCCGATTGCTTGAGGCGGGTGGCGGTCAATACCTGCGGCAGCGGTTGGCTGTCGAGGAACAGATCGTCGGCCGACGCACTGGCGCTGCACGCCAGGGTCAACGGCAGCATCAACAGCAGGGATGAGCGGGGAGGAGGGCCCAGGTACACGGCGCGGCCTTGATAATTGCGGATAGCCGCCCATGTTAACTGAGGTGAGGCCTTTTGCCAGTCGTGAGACCTGCAATAACTTCATTCAAGTGTGGCATTTTCCGACAAGCGCACGAATTCACACGGGGGCTGGCCGCAAGCAGGTCGCCCCGTATAATGCCGCCATCGCCACTGGTATGGATTAACGGATTGCATATGACTGAACAGCGCCCTATCGCGGTCCTGGGAGGCGGAAGTTTTGGTACCGCCGTGGCTAACCTGCTGGCCGAGAACGGCTACGCCGTGCGCCAGTGGATGCGTGATCCCGAGCAGGCCGAGGCCATTCGCGTGCATCGGGAAAACCCGCGTTACCTTAAAGGCATCAAGATTCATCCGGCGGTCGAACCCGTTACCGATCTGTTGGCAACCCTTACCGCCTGCGACCTGTGCTTTGTCGCGCTGCCTTCCAGCGCCTTGCGCTCGGTGCTGGCGCCCCACGCCGAACGCCTGGCGGGCAAGCTGCTGGTCAGCCTGACCAAGGGTATCGAGGCGCAGACATTCAAGCTGATGAGCGAAATCCTCCAGGAGATCGCCCCCCAGGCGCGCATTGGTGTGCTGTCCGGGCCGAACCTGGCGCGGGAAGTGGCCGAGCATGCGCTGACCGCCACGGTGGTCGCCAGTGAAGACGAGCAACTGTGCGAGCGCGTCCAGGCGGTGCTGCATGGTCGCACCTTCCGCGTCTACGCCAGTGCCGACCGGTTCGGCGTCGAACTGGGCGGTGCGCTGAAGAACGTCTACGCCATCATCGCCGGCATGGCCGTGGCCTTGGGGATGGGCGAAAACACCAAGAGCATGCTGATTACCCGTGCTCTGGCGGAGATGACCCGTTTCGCCGTGAATCAGGGCGCCAACCCGATGACGTTCCTGGGCCTGGCGGGCGTCGGCGACCTGATCGTCACCTGCTCGTCGCCGAAAAGCCGTAACTATCAGGTCGGGTTCGCGCTGGGCCAGGGGTTGAGCCTGGAAGAGGCCGTGACTCGCCTGGGCGAAGTGGCCGAAGGGGTCAACACCCTCAAGGTGCTCAAGGCCAAGGCTCAGGAAGTCGGGGTGTACATGCCGCTGGTTGCCGGGCTGCACGCGATCCTGTTTGAAGGGCGCACCTTGGACCAGGTCATCGAGCTGCTGATGCGCGCCGAGCCGAAAACCGATGTCGACTTTATTTCCACCAGCGGTTTCAACTGAGGAACGCGGCATGAACGATTCGAAAGCAGCCCCCAAGTATGAGTCCATTGTGCTGCGCATCCTGTGGATGCTGGTATTTGCCTTGGTGTGGCAGGTGGCGCAGTTCGTGCTCGGCGCCTTGGTGGTGGTGCAACTGATTTACCGGTTGATCTATGGCGCGCCGAACCTGAGCCTGATGAACGTTGGCGACAGCCTCAGCCAGTTCCTTGCGCAGATCGGTCGCTTCGGCAGCTTCCATACCGAGCAAAAACCCTGGCCGTTCGCTGATTGGCCAACCCCGCGTGCACCGGAAGGCGAAGCCGCGCATAGCGTGCCGCCAGCACCGCACCCGGTGCGTGATGAAGAGCCCAAGCTATGAAATTGTGGATCCTGCGCCACGGGCAAGCCCAAGCTCATGCGCCAACTGACGCCGAGCGCAACCTCACCGAGCATGGCCGGGCTGAAGTATTGCGCAGTGCCGCGCACCTGATCGGCCAGCCGCTCAGTGCCATCATCGCCAGCCCTTATGCGAGGGCGCAGCAGACGGCGCAACTGGTGCGCGAGGTGTTGGGGTTCGAGCCTCAGATCCGTACGGTGCCGTGGCTGACGCCAGAGGACAGCCCGGCGCAGGTGCTGGAAAAACTCGATACCGATGACAACGTGCTGCTGGTCAGCCATCAGCCGCTGGTGGGCAACCTGATCAGCTTTTTGCAGCACGGTCACTCGCGTCAGCCGCAGCCGATGCATACCGCCAGCCTCGCGCTGTTGGAGGGTGACTTCCCATTGGCGGGGTTGATGAGCCTGGTCAGCGTTGAAAATCCATAAGCTATAGCGCTTATCTGGAATGCCGTTGTGTGTCAGGATTAGGATCGTAATAAAACCAATAAGGACAGTCCCATGAGCCTGTGGCGCACGCAACCGAATATCGAACAGCTCAACGCGAGCCAGAAAAACACCATCGGTGAATTGCTGGATATTCGCTTCGAAAGCTTCGACGACGAATCCATCACCGCCAGCATGGTGGTCGATCACCGCACCCATCAGCCCTACGGCTTGTTGCATGGCGGCGCCTCGGTGGTACTGGCCGAAAGCCTGGGCTCCGTGGCGGCCTACCTGTGCGTCGATGCGAGCAAATTCTATTGCGTGGGCCTGGAGGTCAACGCCAATCACCTGCGCGGTGTGCGCAGCGGGCGCGTAACGGCGGTGGCCAGGGCCATTCATATCGGCCGCACGACCCAAGTGTGGGACATCCGCTTGACCAACGACGAGGGCAAGGCCAGTTGCGTATCGCGCCTGACCGTGGCCGTGGTGCCCCTGGGCGAACAGCCTCCGGCGCGATAGACATGGCGTGAGTGTCATCATTCCTGGCGGTTACGGTCATTGCCGTGAACGCCAGGCATGGTGACAATCAACCTCTGTTCCTGAAGAGCGCGCCGCTATGTCGCAGCATGTGTTTTTCGCCCACGCCAATGGCTTCCCGTCGGCCACCTACGGCAAGTTGTTCGCGGCCCTGGCTCCCGAATATACGGTGGGGCATCTGCCGCAGCACGGCCACGATCCCAGGTTCCCGGTGGACGATAACTGGCAGAACCTGGTGGATGAACTGATCCACCATCTGCAGCAGCAACCGGAGCCGGTGTGGGGCGTCGGCCATTCCCTGGGCGGGGTCTTGCATTTGCACGCCGCCATGCGCTGCCCGCAGCTGTACCGTGGCGTGGTGATGCTGGACTCGCCGGTGTTGACCCGCGCGGATCGCTGGGTGATTCGCGCCGCCAAACGCTTTGGCTTCATCGACCGCCTGACCCCGGCCGGACGCACCCTGGGCCGCCGTGAGGAATTCACCGACCTGGACGCCGCGCGCGCTTACTTCGCCGGTAAGACCCTGTTTCGCGGTTTCGACCCCGAGTGCTTCGAGGCGTACCTGCAACATGGTCTGCTGCCAGTGGGCGACCGTCTGCGTCTGCGTTTCGACCCCGCGACGGAAATCAGCATCTATCGGGGCGTGCCTCACACCAGCCCCGGCCAGGTGCGCCAGTTGAAAGTGCCGCTGGCGGTGGTGCGCGGCCAGCAGAGCCGTGTGGTGATGCGCCATCATGTCAGCGGCGTAGGTCGCCTGCCCATGGGTGAGATGCTCACCATGCCCGGCGGCCATATGTTTCCCCTTGAGCGACCCCAGGACACCGCGACCTTGATCAAGCACCTGTTTGCCCGTTGGCAGGCCCGTGAGCGCAGTTGCGCATGAGCGCGCCCGTGGAAGAAGTACGCCTGAGCCTGCCGCATATCGAGCTGGCGGCGCATCTGTTCGGGCCTGAAGACGGCTTGCCCGTCATCGCCCTGCACGGTTGGCTGGACAACGCCAACAGCTTTGCGCGCCTGGCGCCGAAGCTGCAGGGGTTGCGCATCGTCGCGCTGGATATGGCCGGGCACGGGCACTCGGCCCATCGTCCGGCCGGGGCCGGTTACGCCGTGTGGGATTACGTCCACGATGTGTTGCAAGTGGCCGAGCAACTGGGCTGGCAACGTTTTGCATTACTTGGCCATTCCCTCGGCGCCATCGTTTCCCTGGTGCTGGCCGGAGCGTTACCGGAGCGCGTGACGCACCTGGGGTTGATCGACGGGGTGATCCCGCCGACCGCCCGCGGCGAGAACGCGGCCGAGCGGCTGGGCATGGCATTGCAGGCGCAATTGAGCCTGCAGGGCAAGCGCAAGCCGGTCTATGCGAGCCTGGATCGGGCGGTCGAGGCGCGCATGCACGGCCTCGTCGCGGTCAGCCGCGAAGCCGCCGAACTGCTGGCCCAGCGCGGTTTGATGCCGGTGCCGGGTGGCTACACCTGGCGCAGCGACAGCCGCCTGACCCTGGCATCACCGATGCGCCTGACCGATGAACAAGCCATGGCGTTCGTACGACGCGTGAGTTGCCCTACGCAGCTGGTGGTCGCGGCTGACGGCCTGTTGGCGAAACATTCCGAATTGCTTTCACAGCTGCCCTTTACCGTGACGACGCTGCCGGGTGGCCATCATTTGCACCTGAATGACGAGCCCGGTGCGGTTCTTGTTGCAGACTGTTTCAATCGGTTCTTCTCCGCGCCTTGACTTGGCGCGGTCAACTGCCGAGGCTGGGCGGATTGAAAGGGAGTCAACCATGAACCATCTTGAAACCGCTGCGACCCTCCATGGCCACGGCTCATTGATCCGATGAGCCTGGGTAAAGGCTGTATCCGTGCCTTTGGGCTGTGCTGTTTCAGCCCGCTGGTGTTCGCCGCCGATGTACCGGGAAGCCAGGACTTACCGGCCATTGCCCGCCAGGTGGACGCGCAGATCGTCGACTATCGCCCTGCTGAAGAAAAGGAACGCATCTACCCCATGGGCGCGATCCGCAAGATCAGCGGTCAATTGCGCTCCGAAGCCCAGGCCACCGCACGCGGTCCAACCACCGCGATCACCTACGAGCTGCCCGCCGAGCACAGCTCCAGCACCGCTTTTACCGCCACCCGCGAAGCCTTGCAGGCTCAGGGCGCGCAGCTGTTGTTCTGGTGCCAGGCCCGCGATTGCGGCGAAAGCAGCCTGTGGGCCAATGAAGTGTTCGGCAACGCCAAGCTGGTGGGCGCCGATGGCCAGCAGGAATACCTGCTGTTGCGCCTGGCGGCCCCCCAGGACAACTCGCTGGTGGCGCTGTACGGCATCACCCGTGGCAATCGCCGCGCCTATCTGCATGTCGAGCAACTGGATGCCAGCACCCCGCTGGGCACTCTTCTGCCCACGTCGGCAACGCTGTTGCGTGAGCTGAAAAGCACCGGCGAGCTGGACTTTCCCGCGCTCGGCGCCGAGCCCGACGCCACCTGGTTGACCTTGATTTCCCGTGGGCTGAACCTCGACACCAACCTGCGCGTCAGCCTGACCGGGCCCAGCGCCGAAGCCTGGCGCCAGGGCCTGATCGACAGTGGCGTACGCGCCGCGCGCCTGGAAACCGGCACAGGCAAGGCTGAAGGCCTGCATGTGCATCTGATACGCTAAGCGCCACAGGGCGAACGGACCCGCGCCGTTCGCCTAAGCTGTCTTCCTACATGACTCTTTTCGAGATACCCGATGCTCAATAACGATCGCCTGCTGGTGCAAATCCTGCTGCTGGTGCTGTTCGGTGCCAGCTTCTGGGTCATGGCGCCGTTCTGGTCGGCGCTGTTCTGGGGCGCGGTGCTGGCGTTTGCCAGTTGGCCGCTGATGGTACTGCTGACCCGTGGGCTGGGCGGTCGCGAATCACTGGCGGCCGGTATCCTGACATTGGGCTGGATGTTGCTGGTCGCGCTGCCGCTGGTGTGGCTGGGGTTCAACCTGGCGGACCATGTGCGCGATGCCGTCGTGTTGATCAAGGATATCCAGGTCGACGGCTTGCCCAATGCGCCCACCTGGCTGGGCTCGATTCCGCTTATCGGCGAGCGGCTGGTGGCGACGTGGGACAGCATCGACCAACAGGGCGCGGCGCTGATGCTGAGCATCAAGCCTTACCTGGGCCAGGTCGGCAATTGGTTGCTGGCGCGCAGTGCGCAAATCGGCGGCGGCATTCTCGAACTGACCTTGAGCCTGGTTTTCGTGTTTTTTTTCTACCGCGACGGGCCGCGCCTGGCGATGTTCGTGCACCGTCTGCTGGAGCGCCTGATCGGCGACCGCGCCAGCTATTACATCGAACTGGTGGCCGGTACGGTGCAACGGGTGGTCAATGGCGTGATCGGCACGGCTGCCGCCCAGGCCGTGCTGGCGCTGATCGGCTTCCTGATTGCCGGCGTGCCTGGCGCGTTGCTGCTGGGGGGCGTCACTTTCCTGCTCAGCCTGATTCCCATGGGCCCGCCGCTGGTGTGGATTCCGGCCACGGCCTGGTTGGCGTGGAAGGGTGACTACACCTACGCGGTGTTCCTTGGCGTGTGGGGCACCTTCATCATCAGCGGCGTCGACAACGTGCTCAAGCCTTACCTGATCAGCCGTGGCGGCAACCTGCCGTTGGTGATCGTGCTGCTGGGCGTATTCGGCGGCTTGATCGCGTTCGGCTTTATCGGCCTGTTTATTGGCCCGACCTTGCTCGCGGTGGCCTACAGCTTGTTGACCGACTGGAGCGCCACCCAGGCCCAGGCGCGGCGCGAAGACAAACCGCTTTAAGCCCTCGGCAGCCACACTACGGCGGTCAAACCGCCGCCTGGCGTATCGTCCAGGCTCAGGTGGCCGCCGAGGCGCTCGACCGCTTCCTTGGCAATCGTCATGCCCAGGCCGACGCCGCCGGAATTACGGTTGCGCGAGCCCTCCAGGCGAAAGAACGGTTCGAACACCGCTTCGCGCTTATCGGCCGCGATGCCAGGGCCGTGATCGATCACCCGAATCACCAGGGCGCCGCGGCTGTCGGCCAGCTCCACGCGCGCCGAGCCGGCATAGCGCAGGGCATTGTCGATCAGGTTGTTGAGGCACGAACGCAACGCCATCGGTTGCACCTGCAAGGGCGCGCAGGTGCCGCACACCTGCACATCGCTGCCCTGGTCCTGGGCGTTTTCGCTGAGCGATTCCACCAGCGCCTGCACGTCGAGCCAGTGGCGGGTCTCGCTGGTGCGCTGTTCGTGCAGGTAGCTCAAGGTGGCGTCGAGCATGCCGATCATGTCGTTGAGGTCCTGGCGCATCTGGCCTTGCAGCTTGGTGTCTTCGATCTGTTCCAGGCGCAGTTTCAGGCGGGAGAGCGGCGTGCGCAGGTCATGGGAGACTGCCCCGAGCATGCGTGCGCGCTGGCTGACTTGTTCGCGGATGCGCCTTTGCATCAGGTTGAAGGTTGACGCGGCCTGGCGTGCCTCGCGAGGCCCGGATTCGTCCAGCGGCGGGCTGTCGAGGTCGAGGCTCAAACGCTCGGCAGCCGCGCTCAGGCGCTGGATCGGCCGGCTCAAGAGCTTGGCGCCGTACCAGGCGGCGATGATCAGCGAGATGAATTGAAACGTCAGCGGCACCACCGGGCCGCCGAACCAGGGGCGCTGATGCTTGGCCAACGGTTTCATCGAGCCATCCGGCTGCTCGACGAAGGTTTCCGGTGGCGGTGGCGGCGGAGGGCCGTAATGATGGAACCAGAAGAACGCCAGCGCATGCGCCAGCACGATGGCCACCAGCAACACGCCGAACAGCCGCCCGAACAACGTATTGAAGGTGGCGCGCATCAACCGATATCCCGCGCGTCGAACAGATAGCCTTCGCCGCGCACGGTCTTGATCAAATGCGGGGCCTTGGGGTCGTCGCCGAGTTTCTGGCGCAGGCGCGACACCAGCAGGTCGATGCTGCGGTCGAAGGCTTCGATGGAGCGACCGCGCGCTGCATCCAGCAATTGCTCGCGGCTCAACACGCGGCGCGGCCGTTCGATAAACACCCACAGCAGGCGGAACTCGGCGTTGGACAGCGGCACCACCAAGCCGTTGTCGGCCACCAATTGGCGCAACACGCTGTTGAGGCGCCAGTTGTCGAAGCGGATGTTGGCGCGCTGCTCGGTACGGTCATCGCGCACCCGGCGCAGGATGGTCTGGATACGCGCCACCAGTTCGCGCGGTTCGAAAGGTTTGGACATATAGTCGTCGGCGCCCAGTTCCAGGCCGATAATACGGTCGGTGGGCTCACAGCGGGCGGTGAGCATCAGGATCGGAATGTCCGATTCAGCCCGCAGCCAGCGGCACAAGGTGAGGCCGTCTTCGCCCGGTAGCATCAGGTCGAGCACCACCACATCGAAGGTCTCGGCTTGCATGGCCAGGCGCATCGCCGCGCCGTCGGTCACGCCCGTGGCGAGAATATTGAAGCGCGCCAGGTAATCGATCAGCAATTCACGAATCGGCGCATCGTCATCGACGATCAGCGCACGGGTGTTCCAGCGCTTGTCGTCGGCGATCACCGCGCCTGGGTGCTCGTCGTTTACCGGGACGGAAGGAGTCTGCATAGTGCGATCATCTACCTGATTGTTACGGCCAGCATAGGCGCCCAGCCCCATGGCTGGAAGTGCTGGACGCTCGGTCAAGCGGCGAGGCTAACGGTGGGGCGTGTTGGGCGCATGTCGTGAATGTATCGGCTTTGAAATAATTGCCGGAAACCGGTGCCTATCAACGCCGAAATCAGTATTTACCGATCATCGGATCCCGCAACGGCGCCGCTTGCGCTACAATACGCGCCGATTTCGACTTGCCTGAGAGCCCATTCCAATGTCCGTCTGCCAGACTCCTATCATCGTCGCCCTGGATTACCCCACCCGTGACGCCGCACTGAAGCTGGCTGACCAGTTGGACCCTACGCTTTGCCGGGTCAAGGTCGGCAAGGAACTGTTCACCAGTTGCGCGGCGGAAATCGTCGGCACCCTGCGTGACAAGGGCTTCGAAGTGTTTCTTGACCTTAAATTCCACGATATCCCCAATACCACCGCCATGGCGGTCAAGGCAGCGGCCGAGATGGGCGTGTGGATGGTCAATGTGCATTGCTCCGGCGGCCTGCGCATGATGAGCGCCTGCCGGGAAGTGCTGGAACAGCGCCGCGGGCCCAAACCGCTACTGATCGGCGTGACTGTGCTGACCAGCATGGAGCGCGAGGACCTGGCCGGCATCGGCCTGGACATCGAGCCGCAGGAGCAGGTGTTGCGCCTGGCCGCGCTGGCGCAAAAAGCCGGCCTCGACGGCCTGGTCTGCTCGGCCCTCGAGGCCCAGGCGCTCAAAAGCGCTCACCCGACGCTGCAACTGGTGACCCCGGGGATCCGCCCGGCGGGCAGCGCCCAGGATGACCAGCGCCGTATTCTGACGCCGCGCCAGGCGCTCGATGCCGGTTCCGACTACCTGGTGATTGGCCGTCCGATCAGCCAGGCGGCCGATCCGGCCAAGGCGCTGGCAGCCGTCGTTGCCGAAATCGCCTGATACCAAATGTAGGAGGGGGCTTGCTCCCGATAGCGGTGTGACAGTCAACAGATGTACTGGCTGATCCACCGCCATCGGGAGCAAGCCCCCTCCCACATTTTGATTCGGTTTCGTCAGTTATCACTGTGCACAGCCATTGCGCCCACGCCATTTCCTGAACAATGAAGATCCCCTGTGGGAGGGGGCTTGCTCCCACATTTGTCTATCCTGTATCAGCTGACCTTCAGCACCAGCTTGCCGAAGTTCTCGCCGTTGAATAGCTTCATCAACGTCTCGGGAAACGTCTCCAGCCCTTCAACGATATCTTCCTTGCTCTTGAGCTTGCCCTGCGCCATCCAACCGGCCATTTCCTGCCCGGCAGCGGCAAAGTTCGCTGCGTGATCCATCACCACAAAGCCTTCCATCCGTGCGCGGTTGACCAGCAATGACAGATAGTTGGCCGGGCCTTTCACGGCTTCCTTGTTGTTGTACTGGCTGATGGCCCCACAAATCACCACCCGCGCCTTCAGCGCCAGGCGGCTGAGCACCGCGTCGAGAATGTCGCCGCCAACGTTATCGAAGTACACATCCACGCCTTTGGGACACTCACGCTTGAGGGCGGCGGGTACGTCTTCGTGTTTGTAGTCGATGGCGGCATCGAAGCCCAGTTCGTCCACCAGGAACCTGCACTTGTCGGCGCCCCCGGCGATGCCCACCACGCGGCAGCCCTTGAGTTTGGCGATCTGCCCGGCAATGCTGCCGACCGCACCGGCCGCGCCGGAGATCACGACGGTCTCGCCGGGCTTGGGGGCACCTGTGTCCAGCAGCGCGAAGTAAGCGGTCATGCCGGTCATGCCCAGCGCAGACAGGTAGCGCGGCAGGGGCGCGAGTTTCGGGTCGACCTTGTAGAAACCGCGCGGCTCGCCCAGGAAATAATCCTGCACGCCCAAGGCGCCGTTGACGTAGTCGCCGACCGCAAAATTCGGGTGGTTGGAGGCAATCACCTTGCCTACTCCCAATGCGCGCATCACTTCGCCGAGACCGACAGGCGGAATGTAGGACTTGCCCTCATTCATCCAGCCGCGCATGGCGGGGTCCAGAGACAGGTACTCGTTGCGCACCAGTATCTGCCCGTCCTGCGGCGTGCCTACCGGGACTTCCTGAAAGGTGAAGGTGTCCCGCGTGGCGGCGCCGACCGGGCGTTTGGCAAGCAGGAACTGGCGGTTGGTCTGGGCAGTCATGGCGGCAACTCTTTAGAGGGGAGTATGAGTGATAGACAAGGAACCGCCTGTGAGCAAGGTTGTTCGAGCCACGCGAATGCTTGCCGATAGACGGGGTTGATAGTCAGCCCGGTGGCCTTATCACCCGGACGCATGCAGCGCCAACCGGCCTTCTGATAGTGCTGACGCGTCACTCTCCTGATTGGCTAGACTCGCTCGACGGCTATCAATCCCCAAAAGGACATTCCCATGAGCATGACGTTTTCCGGCCAGGTCGCCCTGGTGACCGGCGCCGCCGCCGGTATTGGCCGCGCGACCGCGTTGGCGTTCGCCGCCGAAGGCTTGAAAGTGGTGGTGGCCGACCTCGATGTGGCGGGCGGCGAGGGCACGGTTGCATTGATTCAGCAATCGGGTGGCGAAGCCTTGTTTGTGCGCTGCAACGTCACCCTGGAGGCGGATGTGCAGCAATTGATGGCGCAGACCGTCGCCGCCTACGGCCGCCTGGACTATGCCTTCAACAACGCCGGGATCGAGATCGAGAAGGGCAAGCTGGCTGACGGCAGCCTGGATGAGTTCGATGCCATCATGGGGGTCAACGTCAAAGGCGTGTGGTTGTGCATGAAGTATCAACTGCCGCTGTTGCTGGCCCAGGGCGGTGGCGCCATCGTCAACACGGCGTCGGTGGCGGGGCTGGGCGCGGCGCCGAAAATGAGCATCTATGCGGCGTCCAAGCATGCGGTGATCGGCCTGACGAAGTCGGCAGCCATCGAGTACGCGAAAAAGAAAATCCGCGTCAATGCGGTCTGCCCGGCGGTGATTGATACCGACATGTTCCGCCGCGCCTATGAAGCTGACCCGCGCAAGGCCGAATTTGCCGCAGCGATGCACCCGGTCGGGCGCATTGGCAAGGTCGAGGAAATTGCCAGCGCGGTGTTGTACCTGTGCAGTGATGGTGCGGCCTTCACCACCGGTCAGGCCCTGGCGGTGGACGGCGGTGCCACGGCGATTTAAGACTTCACACTGCAACCTGTTCGAAAAGGACTGGGGGTGTTGTGGGGTGTTTCCATAGCTGGCACAAAGCCGCGATCGAATGTGTATCACCAGGTAAAAAACCCAATAAAATCAATACTTTAATAAAAGTTTGGAGCGGGTTTTATTGGGCTTCTGTGCTTAACTGTTTGGGTTGAATAACAAACAGTTGAAGTGAGTGGCTCATGGATTTAGGGATTGATCGACAAGCCCCGGTACCGGTGGTGCAGCAAATCATCAGCGCAGTCGCGGGATGGATTGGCAAGCATGGGGTGAGCCCCGGCACACGCTTACCGTCTGTGCGGCAATTGGCCCTCGACAACCTGCTCAGCCAGTCCAGCGTGATCGAGGCATTCGAACGGATGGAGGCCCAAGGCATGCTGGCCTCGAAAAAAGGCTCGGGGTTCGTCGTGGCGCAGCCCGCGAGCATTCAGGAGAACCAGTGGTACGAAGGCGCCGAACAGGGCTGGGGCAGGTTTACCGACAGCCCTTTAGGCGAGCTCAAGCTCAGCTGTGGCTGGCTGCCGGACGCCTGGCGCGAGAGCGATGACATCAGCTATGCGATCCGCGAAGTCAGCCGCACCGACACCGCAGGCCTGTTCAACTACAGCACGCCTCTGGGCCTGCCGGCCCTGCGTGAACAATTGCTCAAGCGCCTGACCCAGATTCACGTGCCCAGCAGTCTCGACTGCATTCTCACCACCCATGGCGCCAGCCATGCCCTGGACCTGCTCATCCGCACGCTGCTCAGGGCCGGCGATACGGTGGTGGTCGAGACCCCCGGGTATGGCAACCTCTACCGGCAACTGGCGTTTCACGGGGTAACGTTGCTGGAAGTGCCCCGCACGCGCAGCGGCCCGGATATCGAGGTGCTGGAGGCGCACCTGCAATGCCATCGGCCCAAATGCTTGTTCATCAACAGCCTCTATCACAACCCTACCGGCACCAGCCTATGCCGTGCGGTGGCCGAGCGTTTGCTGGCGCTGGCATGCAGCCGGGATTTCCTGATCATCGAGGAAGACGTCTACGGCGATCTGCAGCACGCCAGTTGCACGCGGTTGTCGGCGTTGCCCCATGATGACCGTGTCATCTACGTCTCCAGTTTTTCCAAGACGCTGAGCAGCGCCTTGCGCGTGGGCTACCTGAGCGCCAGTGCGGCGATCATCGCGCAACTGGCGCAACTCAAGACCCTGACGGGCATCGGCACCTCACGCTTTGCCGAAGCGATAGTGGCCACGTTGCTGGTCAACGGCGCCTACCGCAAGTGGGTGCAGCGCCTGCGCAAGCGCCTGAATACGCAAATGGCCGCCACCTTGCAGGTGCTGGAGGATGAAGAATGGCAAGTGTTTGCAGTACCCGCCGGCGGCATGTTCCTGTGGGCGCGGCCTGGCGCGCAAAACCCTTCGCGCGTGCAGGCGTGTGCCCGCAATCTCGGTGTGCTGCTGGCGCCGGGCATGCTGTTCAACCCGGCGGGTGAGTGCTGCGAGTGGTTGCGCATCAACGTGGCCTACGCAGCTGATCCGCGAGCGCTGGCGCTGTTTCGTGCCCTGGGGCCCGCCAGATCGACCTCGACCATTCTGAAAACGACGGGTGTGTAGCTTTTTGCCATTATTGTGGCGCCCACGACTTGTGTTCAGTGCCCCGTGATTGCGACTCTCGCTGCTGGTAAGCGGGTTTATGGCATCTGCCATTGCAAGAGGACTCAAGTGCAATGATTTCGGGCGCGCAACGACGTTTCGCCAACCTCGGTATGGCGAAAAAACTGGGCTTGGGTTTTACCCTGGTGCTGCTGCTGACGGCAGTGATAGCGGCCATTGGCGTATGGTCGCTGCAAACCGTTGGCCAGCGCTTCGAAGGCCTCAAGCGCATGTCTTCGCTCAACAGTGAACTGCAGAAGGTGCGCCTGATCGAACAGGATTACGCCTTGCACGCCGACCCCAAGGCTGTTGACGCCCTGCATGAAAGTGTCGACGCGCTGGCCGCGCTGGCGGCCAGTCTCAAGGCCCAGTCCGCTGCCAACGTGCCGGTCATGACCGATGTCGAGCAAGCCCTGGCGGCCTACCGCAAGGCGTTCGACGAGTTCGTCGAACTGACCCAGGCCAAGGACCTGGCCCTGGAAATGGCCAGTTGGTCAGTGTCCAGCGTGGCCAATAACCTCGATGTGTTGCAGGCCGGCCTGGCGGACGATGGCGCCTATGGCCTGAAGGAAAGCCAGGGCAAGGCGGGTGCCGAGTTTATCGAGCAGGCAGGGCAGGTGAGCCAGGTGTCGCGGTTGATGCTGCAGGCGATGAACGAAGCGCGGCTACGCCTGGATCAGAGCCGCAAGGCCGATGCGGAGGAGGCCGAGCAGGGCAAGATCGAACAGGCCGACCAGGCGCTGGCTCAGGCCGAACAACTGAAAACCTCGGTCAAGGACCCCGGCTACCAGACCGTGCTCAATGAAGTGTCCGGGCATATCGCGGCGTTCAGCGAAAAGCTCGGCGAGTACACCGGCCTGTTGGCCCAGGAAAAAGTGGTTTACAAACAATTGCATGATCGCGCCGATCAGGTGGTCAGCCGAGTCAACCAGGCCTATGACGCCGAAGACCAGTCGATGCAGGCGCAGTTGGGCAAAAGCACGCTGCTGATCATCGGTTCATCCGCCCTGGCGCTGCTGGTGGGGCTGATCGCGGCCTGGGTGATTACCCGCTTGATCGTGGCGCCGCTGCGCAGTGTGATCGCAGTGGCGCAGCAGATTGCCTCCGGTGACCTGAGTGGGCGCATGGAGGTCAGCCGCCGCGACGAAATCGGCCAACTGATGCAGGCGATGCAGCAGATGGGCAACGGCCTGAGCCATATGGTCAGCGGGTTGCAGGCCGGTATCGAGCAACTGGCCAGCTCGGCGCAGACGCTGTCCAGCGTTACCGAGCAGACCAACGTCGAAGTCAGCAGCCAGAAGGAAGAAACCGAACAGGTGGCCACGGCGATGAACCAGATGACCGCCACGGTGCACGACGTGGCGCGCAACGCCGAAGAGGCCGCGCAAGCCGCACAGACGGCGGATGACAAGGTCGACAGCGGCCAACAGGTGGTGCGCCAGAGTTTGCAGCGCATTGAATTGCTGGCCACGTCCAGCAACAGTGCCAGCGCCAGTATCGAAAGCCTCAGCGCGGAGATCCAGAACATCGGCACGGTCCTGGGCGTGATCAAGAGCGTCGCCGAGCAAACCAACTTGCTCGCCCTGAACGCCGCGATCGAAGCGGCCCGCGCAGGGGAGCAAGGGCGCGGCTTTGCGGTGGTCGCCGATGAGGTGCGGGCCCTGGCCAAGCGCACTCAGCAATCGACCGAAGAAATCGAACGCCTGGTCAGCACCTTGCGCAGCGCGGCGCAGTCGTCGGTGCAGCAGATTCAACAAAGCGGCGAACTGGTGAAGCTGGCGGTCAGCGATGCGTTGGAAACCGAGAGCGCCCTGGGCAGCATTGCAGCGGCGGTGTCATTGATCCAGCAGATGAACCAGCAGATTGCCGCAGCGGCTGAAGAGCAAAGCTCGGTGGCCGAAGAGATCAACCGCAGCGTCACCAGCATCCGGGCAAGTGCCGATCAATCGGCGTTGAGCATGCAAGGCAATGCCGCCTCGAGCATCCAGCTGGCGCAGCTGGGCGCGGAACTCAAGGGCATGGTGGGGCACTTTCGCCTCTGATCGCGGCCGGGGCGCCGCGATCAGAGGGGAAGGCGATCAGGCGTTGTTGGCGAAGAACGTCAGCAGCGCCTCATTGACGAAGTCCGGATTCTCCCGGCTGGAGATATGCCCGGCGTCGGGAATCAACGTCAGGGCACAGCCGATCAGCTCGGCCATTTCCCGGGATTCCGCAGGTGGCCGCGGCTTGTCCTGCTCGCCGCACATGACCAGGGTGGTATCGCAATCCAGGCGATGAAGCTGATCGAGAGTGTCTGCGCGGCTGAAAATCAAGCGGCCCAGGGGCACCACGCTGTCCAGCAGGCGTTCCCGGGGGAAATCCTGCAGCGACTGACGAAAATCCTGATACAGCGCTGATTCGCGGTCGATTTCCGGCCTGAAGAAAATCGGCGCGATCACATCCAGCAGCGGCGGCGGGATAGCGCCGGCGTCTTCGATCATCTTGAACAGCGAGAAGTAATACTGGCGCGTGGCGTCCGGCTCGGCGCCGAGGTAGGTGTCCATCAGCACCAGGCTGTTGACGCGTTCAGGTGCCAGCAAGGCGAGGCGGGCGCCCCACATGCCGCCGACCGACAAGCCCACCAGGTTGACCTGTGAGATGTCCAGCTGGTCGAGCAAAGCCAGGTTGTGACGTGCCAGGTCATCAAGGGACAGGGTTTGCGCAGGCAGCGTGCCCGACTCGCCATGGCCCCACAGTTCAGGGACGATCACACGGTATTGCTGCGACAGCGCTTCGATCTGCGGTGCCCACATGTCGCGGTCCCACAGGTAGCTCGAACCCAACAGGACGACCGGGCCGGTGCCCTGGTCGATATAGTGCAGCGGTTGTCCATCAATCACGGCGACAGGCATAGCAGGCCTCTAACTTCACGGAGTGAGGGGCACTTTTTTACGCTAGTCGGGGGCGGGGGGATAGATGCAAACTGATGGCACCGTCATGTGCGGCGCAGACAGGAGCGAGCAAGCTCGCTCCTGCACCTGGAAGGCCGGCCCGTGACGGGGCCAGCGGCACTCAATCGTAAATGGCTTTCTTTTTCCACTCGGCATCGGCGTCGACGACTTTCAGGCCTTCGGTCAGTTCGTTGACTTCGTTCTCGGCTGGCGCGCTGTTGGTCAACACCGTGGAGTTGGCGCGGGCCAACTGCGACTCCAGCAATTGCAGCTGTGCGCTGTACAGCACGGGCTCCGGTTGTTTGCGCAGGTACTGCACGCCACGCTCGAACGCCAGGCGCGCCTGCCCCGGCTGACCTTGCTGCAGGGCATGCTGGCCCAGGTTGTTGAAAAACTCGATGTGCAGCAGCACCAGGATATGGCGGATTTCCTTGATCCAGTGCTTGGCCTCGTTGGTCGGCAGAAAGCCGTCCTGGGCTGCACGGGTGACCTGGCCATGCAGTGCTTCGAGCAGGAAGCGCACATCCTTGGCCTTGGCTTCGGTCTGGATCGGCGCGGGCGGGTTGGCCACCGGAATCGATTCGCCCTGGGCGATCATTGCATTCAGCTCGGCGATCCGCGCCTTGAGCGCGGCGCTGGACTTGTTGAGGTTCAGCAGGCGTTGGTTGACGTTGAGTTCCAGGCGGGTCAGCAACAGCTTGAGCGCCGGCGTCATCAACTGGCCGGGAAAGGTCTCGGTGATTTCACCACAGCGACGCAGCCGATCATTGAGCTCGATCTCGGTACGCTTCTTTTCCAGCTTATTGTTTTCCACCACATGGTTCATGTAGCCAATGGCGATCAGTATTACGATCCCGGCTATTACCAGCAGGGTGATCATGAGTGGTGTCACCGGTGTGACCTCTTTATAGGGTTTGCTGTGGAGTGTAGTGACTGCGCTAACCGGCGGATAGGACTGTTCGACCAGTTGCCCAGGTAGTTTCTTCTATATAGGTAAAGTGATCCTGCATGGATGCACATTGCCATCATTTGCCTATGGCAACTATAGCGCCTTGTGGCGCGTCAGAATATAGGCGCCAGGGCTTGGGCGCAGCAGAATGCCCGCGCAGGCCGCTCAACGGGGCGAAGTCATTGATTTAAATAAATTTATCCTTGGGGGTTGACGACCTTTCAATCCATCCATAGAATGCGCGCCACTTACAGCGTAAAGCACACAGCGAAACGCGGTAGGGAGTGAATGTTGTACGTGTGTCCCCTTCGTCTAGTGGCCTAGGACACCGCCCTTTCACGGCGGTAACAGGGGTTCGAGTCCCCTAGGGGACGCCATATGCGGGAATAGCTCAGTTGGTAGAGCACGACCTTGCCAAGGTCGGGGTCGCGAGTTCGAGTCTCGTTTCCCGCTCCAATTTACAAGCAGTGTGGCCCTCGGGCGGCATTGAGTGAAACCAGGACCACGTCTTCGGACGAGGCCTCTGGGCACTGAAATACACACCATGTGTTTCAGTAGCGTGTCCCCTTCGTCTAGTGGCCTAGGACACCGCCCTTTCACGGCGGTAACAGGGGTTCGAGTCCCCTAGGGGACGCCATTTGCGGGAATAGCTCAGTTGGTAGAGCACGACCTTGCCAAGGTCGGGGTCGCGAGTTCGAGTCTCGTTTCCCGCTCCAATTCAAAGAAAAAGCCACTCAAACGAGTGGCTTTTTTTTGTCTGCGAAAAACAGCGCCCACCTCTTGAAGTCATTGGCGCTGAAGGCTGTTGGCCGGCTGAGCCAACCGCAACGCATTTTCCGGCTGGCCCAGCGGCGAGAACTGCTGGCCGCTGCGCACCACTAGTCTGTGGTCCCGAGAGCAAGCAACTGGCCGACCTGGAGATTGCACTGAGTGAAATGGCCTGGGTGCTGGAGATCCAGCTGTGCCATCCCACTCAGCGGTCGGTGGGGTCTTTGAAGATATGCTGATGGTGCAAGCCCTGGGCAAGCCCCCTCCCACATTAGAGACTCAGAGTTTAGGCAACTGGCCGACACGCCCCATCATTTCCGTAACGATCTGCAGGTCCAGCAGGAACTGCTCGACGGTCTTGAACTCACCGTCAGTGTGCCCGGTGTATTTCTGTTCCGGGCGGGCCAGGCCGAATTGCACGCCGTTGGGCAGGTCGTGCACGGAGGTGGCGCCGGCGGATGTGCCGAACTTGTGCTGCATGCCCAGGTTTTCAGTGGCCACTGCCAGCAACGCTTTTACCCATTCCCCCTCGGGGTTGCGGTACATCGGTTTATCCAGCGAATAGGTGAAGTTCACGTTGACCTTGGCGTGCGCGTTCCAGGCGTTC
Organism: Pseudomonas sp. R2-7-07; assembly: GCF_003852355.1. Taxonomy (NCBI): domain Bacteria; kingdom Pseudomonadati; phylum Pseudomonadota; class Gammaproteobacteria; order Pseudomonadales; family Pseudomonadaceae; genus Pseudomonas; species Pseudomonas sp. R2-7-07. The sequence goes on from NZ_CP027759.1 coordinate 2,058,607, forward strand.
AGTTTCTGCTCGAGCTGTGCCTTGAGTGCCTCCGGGGTTTTACCCTTCGGCGCGCGCAGGTTCACCGCCAGCTTTAAGGCTTTGTCATCCAGGCCGACAAAGGTAGGCGAGGTGGTCAGCGGCCCCATGAAGTCATCGGCAAAGCCCACGCCCAATTTGCCGCCCAGGTAATCCAGGCCCCAGTTGTCCGCCGCATACTTCGCAGCATCGGTGATGTGGTTGTGCTGGAGGGCAATCTTGCCATCGAGGCTGTGGATCAACTCCAGCATACGTGCCACCGGGTTGACCCCGGATTCGGGCTCGGAAGAGTGGGCCGACACGCCGGTGACGGTGAGTTTGACGTTCTTGCCGTCGACCTTGGCGGTCACCTGGAAATTGCCGCCATTGCGCTTGGCATAGTCATCCCCGGCCTGCTGCAGGCTGGCCGCTAATTCAGCAGGGTTATCGCTGACCAATGTGGCGACCGATACCGACGGAATCTGGTTGGTGGCCTTGCCGCCGGTCATTGCGATGATCTCCGCGCCGGTGCCTTCTCCCTTGCGCACCGGGAAGGTGGCCATGACAGTGCCCGAGCCTTTCTCGGCAATCACCACCGGGTAACCGCCATCCAGCGCGAGGTTGTATTGCGGCACGGGGTTGCGTTCAAAGTAATAAGGAATGGCGTCACCGGAGGTTTCTTCAGTGGTGTCCACCAGCAGCTTGAACGTACGCGCCAGCGGCAGCTTTTCTTCCTTGATCACTTTCATGGCGTACATCGCCACGACGATCGCGTTCTTGTCGTCCTCGGTGCCACGGCCATACATGCGGTCGCCGATCAGCGTGACCTTGAACGGGTCGAGCTTGGTGCCATCCGGCAGCACCCAATTTTCCGGCGTCACCGGTACCACATCGGCGTGGGCATGCACACCGACCACTTCTTTACTGCTGCCTTCCAGGGAAATTTCATACACGCGGTTATCGACGTTACGGAAGTTCAGGTTGAAAGACTTGGCCAGGGCCTGGATTTTGTCGGCGATCTTGAGGAATTCCGGGTTTTTATACTGCGGTAGCCCGTCGACGTTGAACGTCGGGATTTCCACCAGTTCGCGCAGGGTCTCGAGCGCGGCTTTGCCGTACTTCACGCGGGTGTAAATGCCCAGCAGGCGGTTGATCTCGTTCTGCTGGTCGGCACTCAGGGTTTTGTTATCGAGAAAGGCGCTGATGGCCGGGGCGATGTCACCGCTCTTGCCCAGGTCGCCTTTAGCCAGGGCACCGAGGAAACTGCGAAAATCGCTGACCGATGTGTCGCTGAAACTCTTCAGAATCGCGGTGTTCTGTTCAGGCGTGATGTTGGCGAGCGCAGCTGGGGTGACGGCTGCAAGGCTGGCGGCGAACAGGGTGGCGGCCGCGAGTTTTTTCAGTGGAAAGTGCATGGTTAGAGGCATTCCTTTGCAGGGCGTGAGTAGGGTGTTTCTGACCGATAAGGCAGAAACATTTCTACACACTACCATTACCCAGATGCCCTAGGTCAATGCTGGCCAGGATGAGGCGCGGGGTACTCATCCGTCACGTTCAAGGCTCTAGCGTAGGGGCTGTCCCGCTGGTGCCTACCCACGCCGGGCGGGTTGTAGCGTTGCGGGCTGGCCACCAGGTAGACCGGATAGCAGACTGTTATTGCGGCTCAAAAACGCAGCATACGATTTTTACCCATCCTTCAGACTCAGTCACATGCATCCGCAAGAGTAAAAAAGCCGGTTGACCAGACAATTGCTCTCGCTCTTTGCATCCAGATAGCGACCACCGAACTCCGTCCAAACTTTTGCTGCTGCCGAAGATTGATCCAGTAAAATTAAAGTGGAGTGGGGGGGCCAGCCTTTAATCAGCGCCAACCTATCTTGGATTTTTAGATTAAATATCTATAATTTAGCGGGTACGGAGGCGGAAGTGATTATAAAGAGCGGGAAGGACGGATAGCAAACCGCCTGGTGTGAAAAAGTGTCATAAATAAAATTGCTTTGAATTCAATAGGGAAAAAACCAATCAGTGGTTTGAAAAAAATCAATACGCGAAAACATGAAATTTTATTCATGTTGGTGGGCGGCGATACCCGAGCCGCGATGCTTGATATTGCTCCGATCAACCAAGTACATTTCACTTAAGTTCCAGCATCCATGGTCGCCAACAGGAAGTTACTCTATGCTCGTTGCTAAAGCTGAAGTGTTCTTGACAGAAGTGCCCTATAAAAATCCTTATCAAACCGCAACCAATATAACCGCCAAAGGCCGGCATGTAGTGTTAAAGCTTACGACAGACACAGGACTCATTGGGTGGGGAGAATCGGGGATTATATCGAGAGGGTATCCTGCCCAAGGGGATACTCCCGAAACAATGCTTGCAGTATTGGAAGCCTATTTGTGCCCTGCAATAATTGGTAAAAATCCATGTCTGTTTGAAGTGATAATGAGTGATCTGGATCTGTTCAAGCTGCCGGAGCGGACCGAATTTGCTATGCAGACTCATTAGGGATTTGCGAACCTTTCAAGGTTCAGGCGACTATTAAACTAATCAGGACATCATTACCTGACATTGACCTCGAAGTTAACTTCCATGACGATAGAGGTTTGGCGATGGCAAATACCTTGGCCTCCATTCAGGCGGGTGCTACTTTTATTTCCTGCACGGTCAATGGCATTGGCGAACGATGCGGCATCACCGAAACATGCCTTCTGATTACTAATTTGCACTTCAACTCGATAGCTTGCAGCGGCAAAGCCTCAAAAATTCTTAAGCTCAGCAACATCGTTTCGAAAGAGCTGGGCGACGCCTTTGATCGACGGCGCCCGATCATTGGCGAGTACAGCTTCGTACATACCGCAAAGCTTCATGTGACCGCCAATTCCCGAAGCAGAAATTGCTATCACTGGATAGACCCTGCTTACTTGAGCGAGTAAACGGCGCCTTGAATCTTATGCGAGCATCTCAACATGATGAGTCATGAGTGGTTGACAGGCGTCGGTCTGGTTTTTCTCGGAATAATAACGGGATTCGTCGGGACCAATACCGGTGGGAGTGTGTTTTTAACCGTTCCGGTGATGATCTGGCTGGGGATTCCGCCTCAGTCGTCGATCGCCACAGCGCGCTTGGCCTCGGTAGGCACTATGGTTGCAGGACTGCGACACTTTCATAATCAGGGAAAGGTCGATTATGCACTGGCCTTTCCAGCTGCGGCACTGGGGTTGGTTGGGGCTCTGGGAGGAGCGAGCGTTCTTCTTCAAATAGATCCTGCGCTGTTGCACAAAGTAATTGGCGGGCTGACATTGCTGCTCGTCGCGTTGTCCCTTATAAAAAAACCTCGTAGCGGCGAAACACCTCCCTCAGCAATCAGGCGTCTGTTTGGTTATATCCTCTTTATCCCAGTAGGCATGATCGGCGGGTTATTCGGTGGACAAGCTAAACTTTCGACGTATTTATTCATTATCTTTTTTAGGAAAACCATCAGCGAATCGGTGGGGACCCGCAAAGTCGGCGGGTTAGTACTCTCCGTGGGTTCACTAATCATTTTCGGCGTCAGCGGCATCATTAACTGGCAGTACGGATGTTGTCTGGTTATTGGCACGTTATTGGGTGCAAATGCCGGCGCGAAGTTTGCGATAAAGAAGGGCGACCAGTGGATGGAGTCAGTTTTCAATATAGTCGTGGTTATGTTGGCATTGAGGATGCTGTTCTGGTGAGCGGAAATCACGCAGCCCATTCAGACCTGAAATAGCCATGTCCTGCCTTTCCTAGATTCGACGGTTTCTAGGTAACATCCTATTGACGCTTTGCTTTCCACAGCCTGAGCTCGTGCACCGGCTTTTGGCAGGTTGAAGCGGCTCGCTTCGCTTCGTGGTTAACGTAGGCTGCTACAAAGTTGTGTAGATACTTATGGCCATCGGGGGCAAGCCTCCTTCACATTTTGAGCTCGACATGTCAGTTGATTTCGTAGCGCACCGACAATGCGCCTTTCTTCTCCGACACGGCCAGGATCGTCACTTGGCCCACTTCCCCCAACGCCTGGACATGGGTGCCGCCACAGGCGTAGGCCGGCAGTTCGCCGAAGCCGACTTCGCGTGTGCCTTCATCCAGCCACATCTGCCGTGAGTAGTCAGCGGCGATCCACTGATTGACTTGCTGTTGGATTGCCTCGGCGTCCATGGTTTGTGCGGCTTCGCCGCGGATAAAAGTAATCTTTCCTTCCCCCGGCCAATGGTGAGCCTTGATCGGCATCCAGCCCAGGCGTTCGCCTGCATTGCCAATCAAATGCCCCGCTGAGTGAAGGCGGCTGTGCAGCGCGCGGCGTTGTGCATCGACCCGTGCATTGATCGGGCCGGGTTCCACAGGTTGATTGACGTAGTGCACCACATGCTCGGCTTCCTGCATGACGCGCAGCACCTGGCTGTCGCCGAGCCACCCGGTGTCGAATGGCTGGCCGCCGCCCTGGGGATGGAAAATCGTCGACTGCACAACAACGGCGAATTGCTCAGCGTGCGGGGTGCAACTGAGCACTTCCAGTTCGGCAGTCAGGTGATCGTGGGTGAAAAACAGGCGCTGGGTCATGGTCGTCTACATCCGCATTCAGGTTCTGCGGGCAGTATAAATACTGCGCTGATAGGTGATAATCCATGCAAATATCAATGGACCTGTGCGTCATGAGCATCAATCTTCCTTTGCCGCTGCTGGGCGAAATGGCGATTTTCGTCAAAGTGGTGGAAACCGGCAGCTTCTCCGAGGCGGCGAGGCAGCTGAGCGTTTCACCTTCGGCGGTGAGCCGCAGCATTTCGCGCCTGGAACAGGCCTTGGCAACCCGGTTGTTGCAGCGCACCACGCGCAAGCTGCGCCTTAGCGAGGGCGGCGAAGAGGTGTTCAAGCGGTGCCAGGAGATGGTCAACGCGGCGCGCTCGGTGATGGAAATCAGCGGGCAATTTACCCATGAAGCCGAAGGCCTGGTGCGAGTCAGCGTGCCCAAGGCGGTGGGGCGGTTTGTGGTGCATCCGCATATGCCGGAATTTCTGCGGCGCTATCCCAAGGTGGATGTGCAACTGATCCTTGAGGATCGGCATGTGGATTTGATCGATGACAATGTCGACCTGAGCATCCGCATCACCGACAGCCCGCCACCCGGTCTGATCGGGCGGCAGCTATTGCCGATTGAACATTTGCTGTGTGCGACGCCGCAATACCTGGCCGAGCATGGCACGCCCAGTCACCCCCATGATCTGCTGGAGCACAGTTGCATCTACCTGGGTGAAACCCCAGGGGATTCACGCTGGAAGTTTCGCCGGGCCGGCAAGGCGGTGACGGTCGGCGTACGCGGGCGATATGCGGCGAACCACACGGGCGTGCGGCTGGATGCGGTGTTGCAGCATGTGGGGATTGGCAGCTTGCCGTATTTCACGGCGCGACATGCTTTGGAGGCGGGGCAGTTGGTGCAGGTATTGCCGGAATGGGATTTTATTGCGTCGTATCATGGTGAAGCGTGGTTGCTGCACTCACCGACGCGATACTTGCCGCCGAAGTTGCGGGTGTTCATTGATTATCTGGTGGAGTGCATGGCGAAGGAGCCGACACTGCGCCGCCGTTAAAAATGTGGGACGGTTCTACACCCCGATGGCGGCGGATCAGTGACAGGTAAGCTGACTGACACACTGCTATCGGGGGCAAGTCGAATCGTCGCACCGCCCCTCCCACATTTGGATTGGGTGTTCTGCAAGTCAGTGCTTGCTCTGGTCGTCCGGCATGGCCAGCAGCTGCTTTTCCTGGTTCCAGTCGAACGGTTCGTCGTTCAACTCGGCTTCATGGCGACGCTCTTCCAGGGCCTGGTACAGGTCCAGTTCTTCGTCGGGCATGAAGTGCAGGCAATCGCCGCCAAAGAACCACAGCAGGTCGCGCGGTACCAGGTGGGCGATTTGCGGATAGCGCAGGATGACCTGGCTCATCATGTCCTGGCCAAGGTATTGGCTTTCGATCGGATCGATCGGCAGCAGGGCGCGCAGTTCGTCGAAACGTTCCAGAAACAACAAATGGCTTTCCTCGGGTACCTGTTCGGCTTCGCCGACGGCAACCAGGATGCTACGCAGGTGGTCGAGCAAGACGAGATGATCGGCAACGACGTTGGACACGAGATAAGTCCTCTAAAGCAAAAACGGGCGCGAGAGTATAGGCCTCTCGCGCCCGTTTTTATATGACCGCTGGTATCAGCGGACCTTACCTTCAGCCTGCAGCAGCTCTTCCTTGCTGAAATCATCCACATCAATCACCTTGCGGCGAGCCGCTTCGGCGTCACGCAGGGTTTGCGCTTCGGCGGGTTGCAGCACGCCAGCGTGCAGCGCGGCGTCGATGGCATGCTCGCCGGCAGTCGGTTTGACTTGCCCGCTCTTGAGCGCGGCGTGCAGTTTTTTCTGCAGCGGATGGCTGGCACCGAGCAGGTCATAGGCATGTTGCAGTGCGCCCACCGGGTCTTGCGCCGATTGTGGGCGATAGCAGCCAGCCAGCAGCTCTTCCAGGGTCGGGTCGCCCTTGGCACGGCCGATCACGGCGGCAACCTCGGCATCCAGGGCATCGGACGGCCCGGTATGGCGACGTCCGAACGGGAACACGATCACCCGCAGCAGGCAGCCGAGGATTTTATTTGGGAAGTTGCTCAGCAATTCATCCAGTGCGCGCTCGGACTGGCCAAGGCTTTCTTCCATGGCCCAGGCGAACAGCGGTTCCAGGTGATCCGGCGAATCGAGGTCGTGGTAACGCTTGAGCGCCGCCGACGCCAGGTACATGTGGCTCAGCACATCACCCAGGCGCGCCGACAGCCGTTCACGGCGTTTCAATTCGCCGCCCAGCAGCATCATGCTCAGGTCTGCAAGCAGGGCAAACGCCGCGGCCTGACGGTTGAGCGCGCGGAAATAACCCTGGCTCAAACGGTTGCCCGGGGCTTTTTCGAAGTGACCGATGCCCAGGTTCAATACCAAGGTACTGGCGGCGTTGCTCACGGCGAATCCGATGTGTTGCACCAGCAGGCCATCGAATTCCTTCAATGCCTGGTCACGGTCTTCACGACCGGCCAGGGCCATTTCCTTGAGCACGAACGGATGGCAGCGAATCGCACCCTGGCCGAAGATCATCAGGTTACGCGAAAGGATATTCGCGCCTTCCACGGTGATGAAGATCGGCGCCCCTTGCCAGCTACGGCCCAGGTAGTTGTTCGGGCCCATGATGATGCCCTTGCCTCCATGCACGTCCATGGCGTGGCTGATGCACTCGCGGCCGCGTTCGGTGAGGTGGTACTTGAGGATCGCCGACAGCACCGAGGGCTTCTCGCCCATGTCCACGGCATTGGCGGTGAGCATGCGGGCGCTGTCCATCAGCCAGGCGTTGCCGCCGATGCGCGCCAGGGCTTCCTGGATACCTTCGAAGGCCGACAGCGGCACGTTGAACTGTTCACGCACTTGCGCGTATTGGCCGGTCACCAGGCTGGTGAACTTGGCGGCGCCGGTGCCCACCGCAGGCAGAGAGATGGAACGGCCCACGGACAGGCAGTTCATCAGCATCATCCAGCCCTTGCCGAGCATCTCCTGGCCGCCGATGAGTAATTCGAGCGGAATGAAGACGTCTTTGCCCGAGTTGGGGCCATTCATGAAGGCAGCGCCCAAGGGCAGGTGGCGGCGGCCGATTTCGACGCCGGGGGTGTCGGTAGGAATCAGTGCGAGGCTGATGCCCAGGTCTTCTTCCTCGCCCAGCAGATGGTCCGGGTCATGGGCCTTGAACGCCAGGCCGAGCAAGGTCGCGACCGGGCCGAGGGTGATGTAGCGCTTTTCCCAGTTCAGGCGCAGGCCGAGGGTTTCCTTGCCTTGCCACTCGCCTTTGCAGATGATGCCGGTGTCGGGCATGGCACCGGCATCGGAGCCGGCCAGCGGGCCGGTCAGGGCGAAACACGGAATATCGTCGCCACGCGCCAGGCGCGGCAGGTAATGGTTGCGTTGCTCGTCGGTGCCGTAGTGCAACAGCAATTCGGCAGGGCCCAGGGAGTTGGGCACCATGACGGTGGAAGCCAGGTCGCCGCTGCGGGTTGCCAGTTTCATCGCGACCTGGGAGTGGGCATAGGCTGAGAAGCCCTTGCCGCCATATTCCTTGGGGATGATCAGGGCGAAGAAGCCATGGGTCTTGATGTGCTCCCAGGCAGCGGGGGGCAGATCCATGGCCTGGCCGATTTCCCAATCACTGACCATGGCGCAGAGTTCTTCGGTGGGGCCGTCGATGAAGGCCTGTTCTTCCTCGGTCAATTGCGCCTTGGGGTAGGCCAGCAATTTGTCCCAGTCAGGGCGCCCGCTGAACAGTTCGCCATCCCACCACACCGTGCCCGCGTCGATAGCATCGCGCTCGGTTTCGGACATCGGCGGCAGGACTTTCTGGAACCAGCTGAACAACGGCTTGGTAAAGTATTGACGGCGCAGGTCGGGCAGCAGCAGGGGCACGGCCACGATCGCGATCAGCACCCAGAAAATCAGCAGCAGCCAACCCGGTGCATGGCTCCAGGCGCCCATCGCCAACAGGTAAACGGCGACCACACCCAGGGCGGGCAGGGGCGCGGTGCGGCGGTGTGCCAGGTAGGCAATGCCGACCACCAGAACCAGTATCCACAACAACAGCATATTCAATCCTCCGTGAAACCAGGGGCGAAACCACCAGGGAGCTTAGACGGCGTCCGGCCAAGCGGGGTGATCAGGGTGTTACAAGTTGTACTGGGGATACCTGAGTCCCAGCCGCTTCATCGATAGTGACCACCCTGCGGGGGTGGAGTTCGCCGGGAAACATCGTGGAACCCGCGCGGATTTATATGACCAGATAGTCAATCCCGACGGCGCCGTGCATGAGACGGTGCGCTGCACCCCCTGCACCCCCTGCACCTTGAACACCCAGGCTTGCCGGGCGGCGGGCAGAGTGATTCAAGGCGCGTGTGAACCGGCGTATGCTGCAACGTTCATCAAGCCATGTTCACCAACGATAAGGCGCGGTCATGCTGAAAATCTGGGGTCGTAAAAACTCATCAAATGTCAGGAAGGCACTCTGGTGCGCCGAGGAACTCGGCCTGGACTATGAGGCGATTGATGCGGGCGGCGCTTTTGGTGTGGTCGACACGCCGCAATACCGGGCCTTGAACCCCAATGGCCGGGTGCCGATGATCGAAGACGGCGACTTCGTACTGTGGGAATCCAACACCATCGTGCGTTACTTGTGCGCCAAGCACGCGTCGGACTTTTACCCAAGTGACCTGCAAATCCGGGCCAGCGCCGAAAAGTGGATGGACTGGACCACGTCCACGCTCGCCGATCCCTTCAAGGCGGTGTTCTGGGGCATCCTGCGTACACCGCCGGAAAAACAGAACTGGGACAGCATCAATGCCGGGCGCCAAGCCTGCATCGATGCACTCAAAACGGTCGACCAGGCCCTTGCCGAGCAACCTTACCTTTCCGGCAAAGCCTTCGGCATCGGTGATATTCCCCTGGGCTGCTTTATCTATGCCTGGTTCGAGATGCCCATCGAACGCCCGGCAATGCCCAACCTGGAGGCGTGGTACCAGCGCCTGAAGCAACGTCCGGCCTACCGCAAGGCAGTGATGACCGCGTTGACCTGATACACACTATTAACAAGGGTGACTGTACTTGTGCGGCCCGGGCACGCACCATGCTGGAACACATCGCAGGTTGAACTACCTGCGCTGTGCCCTCATCTATTGTTTCTATTCTTTTCCTTGGTGCGTAATCCGATATGAGTTCCGCTCTGTCCATCCGGCAGCTAACCAAAACCTACGGCAACGGTTTCCAGGCCCTGAGTGGTATCGATCTGGACGTCGCCGAAGGTGATTTCTTCGCCTTGCTCGGCCCCAACGGTGCCGGCAAATCCACCACCATCGGTATCCTCTCGACCCTGGTCAACAAGACCAGCGGCACGGTGAATATCTTCGGCCATGACCTGGACAAATCCCCGGCGGCGCTCAAGCGTTCCATCGGCGTGGTGCCTCAGGAATTCAACTTCAACCAGTTCGAAAAGACCTTCGACATTGTCGTGACCCAGGCCGGCTACTACGGCATCCCGCCGAAAATCGCCAAGGAACGCGCCGAGCAGTACCTGACCCAACTGGGCCTGTGGGACAAGCGCGATGTGCCTTCGCGCTCGTTGTCCGGCGGCATGAAGCGGCGCCTGATGATTGCCCGCGCACTGGTGCATGAACCGCGCCTGCTGATCCTCGACGAGCCCACCGCTGGCGTGGACATCGAGTTGCGTCGTTCGATGTGGACCTTTCTCACCGAGCTGAACGAGAAGGGCATCACCATCATCCTCACGACCCACTATCTGGAAGAGGCCGAACAGCTGTGCCGCAACATCGGCATCATCGACCACGGCACCATTGTCGAGAACACCAGCATGCGTAATCTGCTGGGCCAGTTGCATGTGGAAACTTTCCTGCTCGACCTGAAAAACAACCTGTCGGCGCCGCCGAATCTGTTGGGCTACCCGAGCCGCCTGGTGGACAGTCACACGCTGGAAGTGCAGGTGGACAAAGCCATGGGCATTACGGCGCTGTTCAGCCAACTGGCGGCCCAGAACATCGAAGTGTTGAGCCTGCGTAACAAAACCAATCGCCTTGAGGAGTTGTTCGTGTCCCTGGTGGAGAAAAATCTGGCGAAGGTGGCGGTATGAGTTCCGAACTGCAACCCAACCTCGTCGCGCTGCAGACCATCGTCTACCGCGAAGTGAAGCGCTTTACCCGGATCTGGCCGCAGACCTTGCTGCCGCCGGCGATCACCATGGTCCTGTACTTCGTGATCTTCGGTAACCTGATCGGCCGGCAGATCGGTGACATGGGTGGCTTCACCTATATGGAGTACATCGTGCCGGGCCTGATCATGATGTCGGTGATCACCAACTCCTACGGCAACGTGGTGTCGAGTTTCTTTGGCAGCAAGTTTCAGCGCTCCATCGAAGAGCTGATGGTGTCACCGGTGTCGCCGCACACCATCCTGATCGGCTACACCTTGGGCGGCGTGCTGCGCGGCTTGATGGTGGGGGTGATCGTGACCCTGCTGTCGTTGTTCTTCACCCACCTGCAAGTGCATCACCTGGGGGTCACCATTCTGGTCGTGGTACTCACGGCGACGATTTTCTCGCTGCTGGGGTTTATCAACGCAGTGTTCGCGCGCAACTTCGATGATATCTCGATCATTCCGACGTTCGTGCTGACGCCGCTGACCTACCTGGGCGGGGTGTTCTACTCCATCACGCTGCTGCCGCCGTTCTGGCAGACCGTGTCCCTGGCCAACCCGGTGCTGCACATGGTCAACGCTTTCCGCTACGGCATCCTGGGCGTGTCGGATATCAAGATCAGCGTGGCGATCACGTTCATGGTTGTCGCCACCATCGTCTTGTATATCGGTTGTGCGCGGTTGCTGGTAAGCGGGCGTGGGATGCGTACGTAAATACAGCTTCTACTCGGTCAAAATGTGGGAGGGGGCTTGCCCCCGATGGTGGTGTTCAGCCAGCTCATCTGCAGCTGACACACCACCATCGGGGGCAAGCCCCCTCCCACATTTGGTTTTGTGTAAGGCCTTCAGACTTGCAGTGCCAGGTCGATCAGGGCATGCAGCTCTTCGACGCACAGGGGCTCTGTCGAAAACAGAATACGAAACACTGTGGGCGCCGCGAGCAGGTTGATCAAACGGTCCACGCTGGGGGCTGGCTGGTCCGGGTAACGGTCAACGATCACCTGCAACTGCCCGCTCAGAATGCTCACGCAATACCCCGGCGTCACGCTGCACTGCACGTCGCGCATCATGTTGCGCCCAGGCTCCGAACTCATTTCATCCAGATATTGTTCCGCCCAGGCTTGCAGGTCGCCGCGCAGGCTGCCGGTAGTGGCCGGCTCGCTGTCCGGGCGCATGCGCGCCAGGGCCACGTCGGCCAGCAGCGCAGAGAGGTCACCCCAGCGCCGGTAGATGGTCGAGGGCGTGACGCCTGCGCGTGTCGCAATCATCGGCACGGTGACGCTGGCGCGCTCATGGGTTTCCAGCAGTTCGCGGACGGCCGAATGCACCGATTCTTGTACCCGGGCACTACGGCCCCCCGGGCGAAGGCCTTCTTTGATTGCCATGGATAAAACCTTAACACAAAGAATTTGCTTTAAGCGCCGACGGGTAGCACACTCCGCAAAAGCAAAATATTAGCTTTAGTGGAGCGTGCCTATGCCCAGCAACCTGTCTCAACGGTCCAGCCTGACATTTCTGGTGATTACGGTACTGACCTTTCTCGCCGCCTCCAGCGCGCCGACGCCGTTGTACCAGGTGTATCAGGACAACCTGCATTTCTCCGCAGCGATGCTGACGCTGATCTTCGGCGTGTATGCCGTGAGCCTGCTGGCGGCGCTGCTGACGGTGGGATCGCTGTCGGATTACATCGGGCGCAAGCCGGTGATTTTCGTCGCGCTGCTCCTGAATATCGTGGCGATGCTGTTGTTTATCAACGCCGACAGCACCGCTTGCCTGATTGCTGCGCGGGGGCTGCAAGGCTTCGCCACGGGAACGGCGACGGCAGTGTTGAGTGCGACGCTGCTCGACACCGACCGCCTGCGCGGCCCGATGCTCAATAGCCTCGCGCCGATGCTGGGGATGGCCAGCGGCGGCCTGGGCAGCGGTTTATTGGTGGAATATGCGCCCTGGCCGACCCAGTTGATCTACTTCGCCCTGCTCGGGTTGATGGTGCTTCAGGCGCTGTATGTCTGGCGCTTGTCGGAAACTGTAAGCCGCATACCGGGTGCTTTGAAATCCCTGGCGCCGACCCTGCATGTACCGAAGCAGGCGCGCCGGGCCCTGGGCTTGGCGATGCCGTTGAATGTTGCGGTATGGGCACTGGGTGGGTTCTATTCATCCCTGGCGCCGTCCCTGGTGCGGGCAGCAACGGGTTCGACTTCGCACCTGATCGGCGGCGGACTGGTGGCCGTAATTACCTTGAGTGGCGCAGTGATGATCTACAGCCTGCGCGAGCACCCGGCGGATAAGGTCATGCGCCTGTCTGCGGTGTTGCTGGCGGCGGGCGTGGCACTGTTGCTGACGGCTGTGCAAAGCGCCAGCCTGTGGTTGTTCTTTGTCGCCAGTGTGGTGGCCGGCCTGGGTTTTGGCGGCGGGTTCATGGGCAGTGTGCGCAGTATCGTGGGGTTGGCATTGCCCCATGAGCGCGCAGGGTTGATGTCGGCGTTCTACGTGTTGAGTTACCTGGCGTTCTGCTTGCCGGCGCTGCTGGCGGGTAACTTGAGCCGGGCGTTTGGTCTGATCGCCACCACCGATGCGTACGGCGCGCTCCTGATCCTGCTGGCCCTGGGCGCTTTGGCCGGAATGCGCTTGCAGCGCTCGCTATATCTGCATAACAGATAACATATAGAGATATTACCCGTTATATAGATATTCGATCCGCTTCTATGATGGCTTCAACCTCATGCGAGGAAGAGGATTGCCATCATGACCTGCCTGACTCCCATCAGCTATAAACCCTTCAGTCACCTGGCCCGTCCCCGGGAAGTGATTCGTCAGTTCACCCCCAACTGGTTTGCCGCGACCATGGGCACCGGCGTGCTGGCGCTGGCCCTGGCGCAACTGCCGGTGGCACTGCCCGGCGTGCATGCCGTCGCCGAAGGGCTGTGGATGTTTACCATCGGCCTGTTCATCCTGTTCAGCGCGCTGTATGCCGCACGCTGGGTGATGTTTTTCCACGAGGCGCGGCGGATTTTCGCGCACTCCACGGTCTCGATGTTTTTCGGCACCATCCCCATGGGGCTGGCGACTCTACTGAATGGTTTGCTGCTGTTTGGCCTGCCACGCTGGGGCAACGCTGTGATCCCCCTGGCCGAAGCCCTGTGGTGGGTGGACGTGGCCATGGCGTTGGCCTGCGGCGTGTTGATTCCGTTCATGATGTTCACCCGCCAGGAGCACAGCATCGACCAGATGACCGCGGTGTGGCTGCTCCCGGTGGTGGCCGCCGAAGTCGCCGCCGCCAGCGGGGGCCTGCTGGCGCCGCACCTGGCGGATGCCCATGGGCAACTGGTGATGCTGGTGACCAGCTACGTACTCTGGGCGTTCTCCCTGCCGGTGGCCTTCAGCATCCTGACCATCCTGATGCTGCGCATGGCTTTGCACAAACTGCCCCACGCCAACATGGCGGCCTCGAGCTGGCTGGCGCTGGGGCCCATCGGCACCGGTGCCCTGGGCATGTTGCTGCTTGGCGGCGATGCGCCCGCGATCTTTGCCGCCAATGGCCTGCCGGGTGTCGGCGAGATGGCCAACGGGCTCGGCCTGGTGGCGGGCATCACCCTGTGGGGTTTCGGCTTGTGGTGGATGTTGCTGGCGGTGTTGATCACCCTGCGTTACCTGCGCGCCGGTATTCCGTTCAACCTGGGCTGGTGGGGCTTTACCTTTCCGCTGGGGGTTTACGCGCTGGCCACGCTCAAGCTTGCAAGCCTGCTGCACCTGGGGTTCTTCAGCGTATTGGGCAGTGGGCTGGTGGTGGCCCTGGCACTGATGTGGCTGATCGTGGCTACGCGCACGGTGCAGGGTGCCTATAAAGGCGAGCTTTTTGTTTCACCTTGCATTGCAGGGCTAGCGAATAAGTAAGCCGGATTAGGTAAAGTCGTGGCCTGATCAATAACAGGCCACGCAGGAACACGGACGATGAGCCACCCCTCACAATTCACCTTGCTGCGCACGCGGCGTTTCCTGCCGTTTTTCATCACCCAGCTCCTGGGTGCCTTCAACGACAACATCTTCAAGCAATCGCTGATCCTGGCGATTCTCTACAAGCTCACCCTCGACGGTGACCGTTCCATCTGGGTCAACCTGTGCGCCTTGCTGTTCATCCTGCCGTTCTTCCTGTTCTCGGCGCTGGCCGGCCAGTTTGGCGAGAAATTCAACAAGGACGCGTTGATCCGCGCGATCAAGCTCGGTGAGATCGTGATCATGGCGGTGGGGGCCACCGGCTTTCTGTTCGATCACCTGGAATTGATGCTGCTGGCGCTGTTCGCCATGGGCACCCACTCGGCGCTGTTCGGCCCCGTGAAGTACTCGATCATGCCCCAGGCGCTGCACGACGATGAGTTGGTCGGCGGCAACGGCCTGGTGGAAATGGGCACGTTCCTGGCGATCCTCGCTGGCACCATCGGCGCGGGCATCATGATGTCGTCCACCCATTACGCACCGGTGGTGGCTGTGGCGATTGTCGTCGTGGCGCTGCTGGGTTACCTCGCCAGCCGCAGCATTCCACGGGCGGCGGCTTCTACGCCGCAATTGCGCCTGGACTGGAACATCTTCACCCAGTCCTGGGCCACGCTGCGCATGGGCCTGGGACAGACCCCGGCGGTGTCGCGCTCGATCGTCGGCAATTCATGGTTCTGGTTCGTCGGCGCGATCTACCTAACGCAGATTCCGGCCTACGCCAAGGAATGGTTGTATGGCGACGAAACCGTGGTCACCCTGATCCTCACCGTGTTCTCGGTGGGGATCGCCCTTGGTTCGATGCTCTGTGAAAAGCTGTCCGGGCGTAAGGTGGAAATCGGCCTGGTACCGTTCGGCTCGTTCGGCCTGACGGTGTTCGGCCTGCTGCTGTGGTGGCATTCCGGCGGCTTCGCGCAGAATGTCCAGCCCAACGACTGGCTTGCGGTGCTCGGCTACGGCCAAGCCTGGTGGGTGTTGTTCGATATCCTCGGCCTGGGCGTGTTTGGTGGCTTTTACATCGTGCCGCTGTACGCGCTGATCCAGTCGCGCACCGCCGAGAATCAGCGTGCGCGCGTGATCGCCGCCAACAACATCCTCAATGCGCTGTTCATGGTGGTCTCGGCGATTGTGTCGATCCTGCTGCTGAGCGTGGCCAAGCTGTCGATCCCCGAGTTGTTCCTGGTGGTGTCGCTGCTCAACATCGCGGTCAATACCTACATCTTCAGGATCGTGCCCGAGTTCACCATGCGCTTCATGATCTGGCTGCTCAGCCATTCCATGTACCGCGTCGAGCACCGCAATTTGGAGCAGATTCCGGATGAAGGTGCGGCCTTGCTCGTTTGCAACCATGTGTCGTTTGTCGATGCGCTGCTGATTGGCGGCGCAGTGCGTCGGCCGATTCGGTTTGTCATGTACTACAAGATCTACCGCTTGCCGGTGCTCAACTTCGTCTTCCGCACCGCGGGGGCGATTCCGATTGCCGGGCGTCACGAAGACATCCAGATCTACGAAAAGGCTTTTACTCGGATCGCCGAATACTTGAAGGACGGTGAGCTGGTGTGCATCTTCCCGGAAGGCAAGTTGACCGGCGATGGCGAGATGAATGAGTTTCGCGGTGGCGTGACGCGGATTCTGGAAGAGACGCCGGTGCCGGTGATTCCGATGGCATTGCAGGGGTTGTGGGGGAGTTTTTTCAGTCGCGATCCGAACAAGGGGTTGTTCCATCGGATCTGGTCGCGGGTGGTGTTGGTGGCGGGGGCGCCTGTTCCTGTAGAGGAGGCGACACCTGCGCAGTTGCAGGCTGTGGTCGGTGTTCTGCGTGGGAGTGTCAGGTAGTTCTGTGCTGGATGTACTGGCCTCATCGGGGGCGAGCCCCCTCCCACTTTGATTTGTGAACGCATTCAAATGTGGGAGGGGGCTTGCCCCCGATGGCGGTAGTGGCCTAGGTGGAGATCTTGAGGCCAATAAGCCCGCAGATGATCAACGCCACGCTGGCCAACCGAAACAGCGCCATGGATTCCCCAAACAGGATAATCCCCGCGATCACCGTGCCCACGGCACCCACCCCGGTCCATACGGCGTAGGCGGTGCCCAGCGGCAGCTCCTTCACCGCCATCCCCAGCAGGCCAAGGCTGATGGCCATGGCGGCAATGGTCAGTGCGGTGGGCAGGGGCTTGCTGAAACCGTCGGTGTACTTCAGCCCGACAGCCCAGCCGACTTCGAACAACCCGGCAAAAAACAGAATGATCCAGGACATGATGACCTCGCTTCTTCAGGCGGGGTCGTCCCCGGATTCAACGCTCGTTGGCGTCGCGGGGTCGTCCCCGCGAAGCGCTTAGAGTGCCGAACATGCACCCCACGATCAAGTTTACGGGGGGTTCTCCAACGCGCGGCGGTCTTCCTTCTCGCTCATGCGGCGAAAGTAGGTCGAGAGCAACGCCCCGGAAATATTGTGCCAGACGCTGAACAGCGCACTGGGCACCGCCGCCAGCGGCGAGAAGTGCGCGCTCGCCAGCGCGGCGCCGAGCCCGGAGTTCTGCATGCCCACTTCCAGCGCCAGTGACTTGCGTTGGGCCAAGGGCAATTTGAATAGGCGCCCGGTGAAGTAACCGAGCAAATAGCCGAAGCTGTTGTGCAGCATCACCACCGCCATGATCAACAGGCCCGACTCGGCAATCTTCGCCTGGCTGGCGGCAACCACCGCGGCGACGATGATCACGATGCTGACCACCGAGACCAGCGGCAACACCTCGACCGCATGCCGTACCCGACTCCCCAGCAGCCGCTGCGCGACCACCCCGAGCACGATAGGCAGCAGCACCACTTGCAGGATCGACCAGAACAATTCCATGAATGACACCGGCAGCCAGGCCGAGGCCAGCAACCAGATCAACGCCGGCGTGAGCAGCGGGGCGAGGAGGGTGGTGACGGCGGCAATGGCCACCGACAGCGCCAGGTCGCCACGGGCCAGCCAGGTCATCACGTTGGATGAAGTGCCGCTCGGGCAGCAGCCGACCAGAATCACCCCGACGGCAATTTCCGGCGGCAGGTGAAAGACCTGGCACAACAGCCACGCCACGCCTGGCATGATCACAAAGTGCGCGACCACGCCGAGGGCGACGCGCCACGGATGGCGGGCCACCTCAGCGAAGTCTTCAAGTTTCAAGGTCAGGCCCATGCCGAACATCACCAGGCCCAGCAACGGCACAATGGCGCTTTTCAGGCCGATGAACCACGCGGGTTCGAGGAAGGCGAGCACCGCAAAAATCAGCACCCAGTAGGCGAAGGTATTGCCGACGAAGCGGCTCAGGGCGGCGAGTGCGCGCATGGGGTAGTCCTTGTTATAGAAATTTGTAAATGCGGTCGAATGTGGGAGGGGGCTTGCTCCCGATGGCGATGGTTCAGTCAAAGATACGTTGGCTGACACTCTGCCATCGGGAGCAAGCCCCCTCCCACATTTCGCTCTTCACCCGGCTTAGATACCTTGTGGCGTCTCTTCACCGCCCAGTGCTTCGATCAGCGCTGGCAGGAACTCGCCGAAGGTCAGCATCATCAGGGTAAAGCTGGCATCCAGTTGGCCCAGGGCTTCGTCGCCGCCGTCCTGTTCGGCCTGGTCCTGCAGCAGGTCTTCGAACTTCAGGCGCTTGACGGTCATTTTGTCGTCGAGCATGAAGGACAGCTTGTCCTGCCAGGCCAGGGACAATTGGGTCACGACTTTACCGGTGGTCAGGTGCAGCTGGATTTCTTCGCCGGTCAGGTCCTGGCGCTTGCAGCGCACGATGCCGCCGTCTTCGTGGGTGTCGCGCAGTTCGCATTCGTCGAGCACGAAGAAGTCGGCGGCGGGTTTCTGGGTGGTGACCCAGTCGGTCATGATCGCCGTCGGTGCGGTTTTCACGGTCAGTGGGCGAACGGGCAGGGTGCCGATCACTTCGCGCAAGGTAGAAAGCAAGTCTTCGGCGCGTTTCGGGCTGGCCGAGTTCACCAGGATCAGGCCCTGTTTCGGCGCGATGGCGGCGAAGGTCGACGAGCGACGAATAAAGGCGCGCGGCAGGAACGCCTGGATGATTTCATCCTTGATCTGGTCGCGTTCCTTTTTATAGACCTTGCGCATTTGCTCGGCCTCGATTTCCTCGACCTTCTCTTTAACCGCATCGCGCACCACGCTGCCCGGCAGGATGCGTTCTTCCTTGCGTGCGGCGATCAGCAGGAAGTCGCCGCTGACGTGCACCAGGGGCGCGTCTTCACCTTTACCGAAAGGCGCGACGAAACCGTAAGTCGTCAACTCCTGGCTTGCGCACGGACGCGCCAGTTTGGTGGCCATGGCCGCTTCCAACGCCTCGGCATCAACGGGCAGATCTTGGGTCAGGCGATAGATAAGCAGGTTCTTGAACCACATGGGGTGAGTCTCTCCTCTATACAAAGGGGGGCATTATTCTCTTGATCACGCCCCAGGCCAACCCTGCGTAAGCCATTGGAAGGGCTGAAAAAAAAGATTTAAGAAAGTGCTTGCCAGACCTGGGGTCGCTCCGTAGAATGCGCGCCACACCGAAACGAAGGGTGATTAGCTCAGCTGGGAGAGCATCTGCCTTACAAGCAGAGGGTCGGCGGTTCGATCCCGTCATCACCCACCATTCGCTTCATGTGTTACGCGCAGCGGTAGTTCAGTCGGTTAGAATACCGGCCTGTCACGCCGGGGGTCGCGGGTTCGAGTCCCGTCCGCTGCGCCATATTCGGTAACCTGGAACGCTGAACGCCAGGTCGCCACAAGAAGCCCGCTCATTGAGCGGGCTTTTTATTGTGCGAAATATGGCAAAAAGTCGTGCGGTAAACTTTTTTTGAATAAAGTGCATTTAAATCAAGACATTACGATTTTTTGATGTATGATGCGCCCACACCGAAACGAAGGGTGATTAGCTCAGCTGGGAGAGCATCTGCCTTACAAGCAGAGGGTCGGCGGTTCGATCCCGTCATCACCCACCATTCGCTTCATGTGTTACGCGCAGCGGTAGTTCAGTCGGTTAGAATACCGGCCTGTCACGCCGGGGGTCGCGGGTTCGAGTCCCGTCCGCTGCGCCATATTCGGCAACCTGGAACGCTGAACGCCAGGTCGCCACAAGAAGCCCGCTCATTGAGCGGGCTTTTTTTCGTCTGCACAATTTCGCTGCAATTGCATCCCCAACCACGGTTTTTAATAAGACACTTAAGCTGTGTCGTTAGAACAACGGGAGGGGCGTCATGCAGCACCTGGATCACTTATCCTTGCACTTGTTCATTCTGGTCTGTGAAGAGGGCACGATTGCACGCGCCAGCGAGCGGGCATTCATTGCGCCGTCGGCGGTCAGTAAACGTATTTCCGATATTGAGGCGCGGTTTGGTACGCCGCTGCTGAACCGCAGCAAGCGCGGGGTCGAACCGACGCCGGCGGGGTTGGCGCTACTTCGGCACGCTCGGTCCCTGACGCGGGCCATGGAGCGGCTCGATAGCGAGCTTAGCGAATACGCTGAAGGCGCCCGAGGACATGTGCGGGTATTGGCAAACATCTCATCAATCATGGAGTTCCTGCCCGAAGAACTGTCGGACTTCATGATCGAGCATCCAAGAATCCAGGCAGACATCGAAGAGCGTTTCAGTCCCGACGTGGTGCGCGGGGTAGCCGAAGGCAATGCCGATTTAGGTATTTGTCGACGATCAATGGCCGTGGGCGATCTGGAATTTCTGCCCTATCGCCGGGATCACCTGGCGGTCGTCGTAGGGGCGAACCATGCCCTGGCCGGTCGTACCCATATTGCGTTCGCAGAGACCCTGGCCTTTGATCACTTGGGGCTGTCGGCTTTCGCCACGTTGAATAACTTCATGCGCAGTGAAGCGACGAAGGAGGGCCACGAGCTGCGGTTTCGCTCCTATGTGTCGTCATTTGACGCAGCTTTTCGGCTGGTGCAATTCGGCTTGGGACTTGCCGTATTCCCCCTGGAAGCAGTGGAGCGGTATGCGCGGTTGTTTGACTTGCGGATCATCCCGCTGACCGACGATTGGGCATTGGGTGAGTTTGTTATCTGTGTCCGTGATCGGGATGCACTTTCGCTGTCGGCCCGGCGATTGCTGGATCATCTGCTTTTGCGCGCGACGTCGCTTGCGTCCCGCACCTGACTGTATCCGTCGCCGTTGGCGATGGATCACCGCGTAAATGACGTCTTTTTGCTGACTCCCTGGCTCTCTAATCTGAAGGTGCGCTTCAGCCTGTGAGAGCTTTTTTCATGACAAAAAAAATAACAATCAACGAAGTCGGCATGCGTGATGGTTTGCAAAGCCTTCAAGCCACTATGCCGACATCTGCCAAACGACAATGGATTGATGCCGCCTATGCCGCAGGTGTGCGGTACATGGAGGTCGCGTCCTTTGTTCCCGCCAAACTGTTGCCGCAGATGGCCGATGCCAAAGAAGTCGTCGCCCATGCCTTGAGTTTTCCGGATCTGGTTGTCACGGTCCTGGCGCCTAACCTGCGCGGCTGTCGCGATGCGCTGGAATCCGGCGCGCACCGTATCATTGCGCCCGTGTCCGTCAGCGCAGCCCATAGCCTGGCCAATGTGCGCCGTACTCCGTTGGAAATGGTCGAAGAGCTGGCGCGAATGTGCCAGCTGCGTACTGAATCCGGCTTGCACAACGTTCAAGTGATCGCCGGCATGTCCGTGGCCTTCGGCTGTACCCGCCAAGGTGATGTGCCATTGAGCGATCTCTGCGCGTTGACCGGGCATGTGCTGCAAGCCGGCTGCGATCTGGTGTCCCTGGGAGACACCACGGGCTACGCCAATCCTGGCCAAGTGGCGACCACCTTGCAGGCGGTTCGCGCCATCGCAGGTGACAAGCTCAGGGCCGCGCACTTCCACGACACTCGAGGCCTGGCGCTTGCCAATAGCCTGGTTGCCGTTCAGCAAGGTATCACCGAGCTCGACTCGTCACTGGCCGGGTTGGGCGGTTGTCCGTTTGCACCAGGTGCATCCGGCAATACGGTTACAGAAGACTTGGTGTTCATGCTGCAGAGCATGGGCTACGAGACGGGCATCGACCTGGCAGCCCTGATCGCTTCCCGCCACGTGCTCAGCGAAGCACTGCCGCACGAGACGCTCTACGGCTGCATTGCACGAGCTGGCCTGCCACTCAATTACGCATCAGTCGCCGGTCGCGTCTGAACCTGCCCGATCAAGGAGAACCCTAATGTCCAGGCTTCCATTGGACGGCATTCGTGTCGTTGAAATTTCTCACATGGTGATGGGCCCGACCTGCGGAATGATCCTGGGTGACCTCGGTGCCGAGGTGATCAAGATTGAACCGATCCGTGGCGACGGTACACGCCGTCTGCTGGGCGCCGGTGCCGGTTTTTTTCGCACGTTCAACCGTAACAAACAGTGCATCGCCATCGACGTCAATACTCAACAAGGACGAGATGCGGTACTGGAGCTGATCGATACCGCTGATGTATTCATCGAGAATTTCAAGCCAGGCCGCATGAGCGAACTCGGCTTCGGTTACGCAGCGATTCGAGCGCGTAACCCGCGCATTATCTACGCCTCGCACAAAGGCTTTCTCAACGGCCCCTACGACAATCGCCTGGCCCTGGATGAAGTTGTGCAAATGATGGCAGGCCTGGCCTATATGACCGGCCCGGTAGGCAGGCCTCTGCGTGCCGGCAGTTCGGTGAACGACATCATGGGCGGCATGTTCGGTGCTATCGGTGTGCTTGCTGCGCTCAACGATCGTCATGTCACCGGCGTCGGTCGTGAGGTGCAAAGCGCGCTTTACGAAAACTGCGTATTGCTCGCTGCTCAGCATATGCAGCAATACGCCGTGACCGGCCAAGCGGCTGCACCGATGCCAAACCGTATCAGTGCATGGGCCATTTACGATGTATTCGAGTTTGCCAATGGGGAGCAGATGTTCGTCGCCGCCACGGGTGAGGGTCAGTGGACCGCCCTGTGTCAATTGCTCGGCCAGACCGCATTGCTGGACGACCAGACCCTTGCTACCAACAATGATCGCGTGCTGCAGCGGCCACGTCTGCTGGCTCACTTGGCTGAAGTCTTTGCCAGCATGGACGCTCAAGCGCTGGCCCTGGAACTTGAGGCCAACAGTATTCCGTTTGCTCCGATTCGACGGCCCGAGGAACTGTTCGAGGATCCTCATCTGCTGCACAGCGGTGGCCTGGCAAATCTTGAACTTGAAGACGGATCGTTCACCGCCATGCCACTGCTGCCGTTGTCCCTGGATGGTGAGCGACTGCAACCCCGTCGATCTATCCCACGCATCGGCGAGCACACCCACAACGTCATGCGTGAACTGGGCTACAGCGACGAACACATTGCCGAGCTGTGTGCCGCCGGTGTCCTGAAAACCGACGCTCAGCCTTGAGGAAGAACTGCCATGGCTATTTATCAATACGACACCCTTATTCCTGTCATTCACGCCGAAACTTTCATCGCGCAAGACGCTACCGTCATCGGCAATGTCACGCTGGCGCAGGGCGTCAGTGTCTGGCCGCAGGCTGTTCTGCGGGGTGACAACGAGCCGATTCACATCGGTCAGCACAGCAATGTGCAGGAGGGGGCGGTGCTGCATGCCGATCCGGGATTTGCGCTGACGGTGGGCGAGGGCGTCACTATCGGCCACCAGGCCATGTTGCACGGTTGCACCATCGGCGACGGAGCGCTGATCGGGATTCAGGCTGTTGTGCTAAATGGCGCGGTCATCGGCAGCAATTGCCTGGTCGGTGCCGGGGCGGTTGTCACCGAAGGCAAGGTGTTCCCGGACAACTCACTTATTCTCGGCGCACCTGCCAAAGTCGTGCGCGAACTGACACCTGAAGCAATTGCCGGCATGCATCGAAACGCCGCCGACTATGTCGTCAAAGGTCAGGCTTACAAGGCCAAACTTATTCTGATCGGCTGAACCCATTGAGCAGGGTTCCTCAAGAGCCCTGCCTCTCTCCAATAATTACAACAATGGAGAAACATCATGGTTGCCATGACTGGCGAGATCGCGCTTGCGCGCAACGCAGAAACGATCAACGAGCTGCTGCTCTATCGGCGTGTGGCCTGGCGAATCATGCCGCTGGCCATTATCTGCTTTCTCTTTTCCTATTTTGACCGGATCAACATCAGCTTCGCTAAGACCCAGATGCAGCAAGAGTTGGGTTTGTCCGACGCGGCGTACGGCCTGGCCGCAAGCATGTTCTTTTTCGGCTATGTACTATTTGAAGTCCCCAGCAGCCTGGGGCTCAAGCGCTATGGCGCGCCTGCCTGGATCTGCCGAATCATGATCTCCTGGGGGCTGGCAACGGCGGCGTTAATGTTCGCCTACACGCAATACACCCTGTACTTCCTGCGTTTTCTGATCGGCGTCATGGAAGCCGGTTTTGGCCCGGCGATCCTGTTCTACCTGGCGTGCTGGTTTCCCAAGAAGCACCTGGCGAAGATGAATGGCCTCTGGTTCCTCGCCGTACCCCTGGCAGGCGCGGTCGGGGGGCCAGCGGCGGGAATTCTGTTGGGCACAATGGACGGCGTGTTCGGTCTGGCTGGCTGGCACTGGCTGTTCCTGATGTCCGGACTGCCCTGTGTGGTGCTCGGCCTGCTAGTGCTGTGGAAGCTGGACCGAGACATCGAATCGGCCAAATGGTTAAGCCGTAGCGAGAAGGATCTGCTGGCGGCGAACCTGGCGCATGACAAAGTCAACGATAAGCCGGTATTGGGGTCCTTGTGGCGTGTGTTGCTGACCCGGGAAGTCGCGATCATGGCGTTCATCTACTTTGTGATCAAGACAGCTTCTTATGGCCTCAATTTCTGGATGCCGCACCTGATCAAGTCGTCCGGTGTACAGAGTCTATTCTGGATAGGGATGCTTTCGGCGCTGCCTTACATCGTGGCCTGTATCGGCATGATATGGCTGACCCGGCGTTCCGATCGTACGGGTGAGCGCAAGACTTACCTTGTTCTGTGCCTGGCGGCGGCAGCCGTCGGCTATCTGTTGGCTTGCCTGTTCTCGGATTCATCCTGGGCCATGATGGCAGCGCTCGTACTCGCTACTGCGGGTACCTTTATTGCGATCCCGATTTTCTGGACCATCCCGCAATCGACCTTTTCGGGACTGGCGATCGCCACGGGGACTGCGGCGATCAACTCCATCGGTCAACTGAGCGGTATGGTTGCCCCGGTGATGGTGGGGAAAATCAACGATCTGACCGGCTCTACCTACATGGGCATGCTCTCCATCGCACCGCTGATTCTGGTCGCGGGTTTCGTGGTCATGCGTTACGTCAAGAATCCCGGGGCCTGACCCCGTTATTCAACCCGGCAAGGGCTAATCTGCTGAATCCGCCCGGCAGGCTTTGTGCCTCAGCCGATCGCCTGGGTCACCAGCGCAAACTCGGTGACCCCGGCGCTTGATCGGGGCGGCACACCGCGCACCATCCGTGGCGAGTTATCCACGCAGGGCAGCCCCAGGTTTTCCAGCCAGTCGGCCAACCCGCATGCGGTGGGAATATCCAAACGCACGAACGCACCCGGGATCAACCGAAGAAGTTGAGTGATCAAGTGTCGGGCCTGCTCCGGGTGTTGCGCGACGACGGGGCCAATGAGGTGGCCGCGACCAAACTGGCGGAGCAGGGCGCACCCTTGCAGGTGCCCCTCTACCTCGATGCCCACCACGTGCTCGGCCGTCGGCAGCAGGTCGTTGAGTACACCGGTGCGGTCCAGGCCGCTGGCGGCATTGGCCAGTTCGATTACCTTTGGGTAGTCGGCCCGGTTCAGTACGCGACAGTGCGCGTGGCGGGTCTCGGGTAGGGGCTCCGGCGTCTGCGGCATGCCCTGATGTTGCTGAATCCGTGCAAATTCAACGAACCCCATGCTGGCGTACAGCGGCGCGCCTGACTCGGTGGCATTGAGGATCGGCGTGCGCGGGCCCACGCTGTCCAGGCACAGATTCATCAGGCGACGCCCGATGCCTTTGCGCTGGTGCTGATGACTGACGATCACCAGGCCGATGGACGAATAAGCCCCCTGATGGCAGGCGAATGCGACGCCTGCCAAGACACCGTCCTGTTCGGCGACGAAGCCTTCGGATGTGCGCTGCACCATCGCCCAGTCTTCCTCGCGGTGCGGCCATTTGAGGTGCACGGACAGTGCGTGGGCGGCGGGCATGTCGGCGGCGGTTGCCGGGCGATACAGGTAAGCGCAATTCACATCGGTTTCCTCTGCTGGCATGCAGGCACCGAGCCTACGGTGCGTTGCGGCTGTGGCGATAATCGCTGACGGCCTCGTACACCGCCTTGCGCAGCCGGTTGATGCCGCCGATGGGGCGGTGTTCTTCCACGCCGAACCAGGGGTTGAATGACTGGTTGTCACAGGCGAGATTCAGCGCAGGCGTGTCGAAGTCCTGCGCCGGAACCCGCACCTTGGCCACGGTTTCAAAAGGTGCGTCGCTTTCCTTCCATTCGATGCTGGTGTCTTCGATGGGCATGAATGTCTGCGGGTTCTGTCGCTGGATCTGTAACACGAAGCACGCCGGTACGCGGTCGGTGGAGAGCTGCTGGTTCAGGGCGCTGCGCAGGAAGTTCGGCAGGTCCTGGTTCTGTTTGGGCAACGTATATTCCGGGCAGCTTTGCGGGTCGGGGGCGACGCGGAACTTGGCGTTGGCCGCACCGAACTTGTAAGGCGAAACCGAAAAGTAGGTGGTCTGCGTCGGGCTGGCCGGGGCGGGGGCGAGGGTTGCCAGGGCGATGAACAGATGGCGTATCTGCCAGGTGCGTGGGTCGGCCTTGGGGAAGAACGCCAGCACTTTCTTGCCATCCGCCTGGGCCCCGATGTTCTGCGCATATTCGGCCACGTCGCTGACAAAGAAGTTCGGGTGGCTGAACATCACGAAGTCCTGTTCCGTGCGCGCTTGCTGATCGGCCATCAGCTGTTTGCCCGGTACATCCAGCAGTTTGATGGCCATGCCGCGGGCATCGCGGATGCTGTCGAATTGCGGGTACGCGTTGCCGTTGGACAAGCGCATCGTCGCATGCCAGGTCTTGCCCGGCTCGGCGAATACACCCTGGCGCAAGGCCGGGTCGAGGTCGGCCAGCACGCTGACTTCGGCTTTCACACAGCCGTGGGCCTTGGCATGGGCATCGCGCAGGTAGCGCGTGCCTTCGCGGTGCTGGTCGACGATGCGTACCGCCGTCTGAATGATGCCCTGGGTCATGGCGGCTTCACCTGGAGGGATCTGTTCGTCCGGCGACACCGGGCCGCTGTGCTGCCAGGCGAACCACAGGCTCGCGGCCAGCCATACCAGCAAGCCCAGGCCCACCAGCCACAGCAGTGTTTTGCCAACGAAGGCGCCGAGACGCAGCCAGATACGCGCGAGCATGGAGGATTCCTTGTGGGGTGATCGGATCATCATGGCAACTGTTGCTCCAGCGGGCCGCCCAGCACTTTGAGGTATTCCAGCAGCGCCCAGCGTTCTTCGGGGAGCAAGCCCCGGCCGATCACGCCGTTGCCACGCTGGCCGGCACGGAATTCGTGGCCGCTGTTGTGGTTGCCGGTAATTTTGGTATCGAACACAAAGGCATTCTTGAACGCGTCGGTCTCAAAGCCGAGATGGCGCGGATCATAGTTGAACGTGCCTTTATAGAAGGTGCTGCTGCGTTCATCCTGGGGTGAAAGCAACTGGTAAATCGTCGGCACGGAACCGTTGTGCAGGAACGGCGGGGTGGCCCACACGCCCGCCAACGGCCGGGCTTTGTAAGCACGTAATTCCCTGACCCCGATGGGCAGGCCAAACCCATCCAGGCCGGGGCGTTCGGCAGGAGTCACGCCTGCGGCGCGGTAGGCGTGTTCTTCAACGAGCGCGGTGACATATGCCAGGCCCTGGGCCACGGACAGGTGTTTGGGGTCCAGTGGCTTGGTTGGTGTGGGGTGCAGCTGCACATTGAGCGTGGCCAGTTCCGCTGGATCCCATTGCAGGGCGCTGAGGTCGTAGCGCTGGTCGGCAATGTTGTTGGCGGTGCTGGGGTCGGTGCCGATGTAGTCCACCGCCAGCATCTTCAATTGTTGCACCGGGCGACCTTTGTCCGCGATGGCGCTGGGCACGTGGCAACCGGCGCAGTTTTCCGCGAACAGTGCGCGGCCTCGAGCGGCGAGCGGTTTGTCGATGGCGCCGAACAGGTCTTCGGGCCAGGTGGGCGCCTTGAGGCGCTGCAAGGTTTCTTCGATCAGGTTCAGATCACGCACGCGTACGCTGGACGGGTAGCGCGCGTCGCCCTGCAAAGGCTGGCCGGCAGCGTCGAAGAAGTCCAGGGTCGCGCCCACGCCGAGGGCTTCACCGATATTGCGTGCCATGGGTTGCTGGGCCGAACCGTTCCATTGCACCCAGTCGAAGGTCCAGATATCCCACAGCTGCGGGTAGTCCACCGGGGCGTTGGCGATGCGGTAGTTCTGCGGCGAAATGGCATCGCCGAAGCTGGCATTGGCGATGCGGCCGAAGGCGTCGGTGCGCCCCGGTCCTTCTTCGGTGGGGTAGAGGCCACGGTGGGTATCGTTCCAGGCGACCTTGAGGAACCTGTTCAGCGACTGTTTGAAGTCCCGGCGCAGTTGGCTGTGCTCGGCTTCGTAGCGGTCGCCCAGGACCTGGCGGGCGAAGCGCTCGAACTTCCATGGGCTGTAATAAGTCGCCGCAAGGCTGGCGACCAAGGCCTGGCCGAAACTGCCGCCGCGCAAGGTCGGCACGCTTGACGGCAGCACATGCTGGGCTGAGCCGCCGTCGATGCGCAGGGCCTGGCCCTTGAAGTGCAACTCACCGGTGTGGCAGGCGGCGCAGGTGATATCCAGGTATTCAACGTCGCTGCCGGCATTTTTATGCCGGGCGAAACCTACAGGCAGGTTGCCGGGGTTTTGCGTGGTGGGCACTTGCTTGGGGTCGACCAGGAAACCGAAACGGGCCAGGTACTCAGGCGTGGCAAAACGGCGCTCGGAAAACGGCAGCTCCAGGGCGCTGAACCAGTCGTAGTGCAGGCCTTTGACCTGGGTGCCCTGGGGTGTGAAGTAGTAGGTCTGGCGGTCGGCGGCGCTCCATTGATCCTGGTAGTGCACCTGCTCCACGGGCACGTAATCCGGCAGCTTGGGGTTGACGATGTAGTAGAGCACCACGGCCAGAATCAGGCCCAGGGCGATGAGGATCACGAGGAAAACACGGGAAAAAATGCGCAAGTTAACTATCCTTGTCGAGTTATCACGTTGTTATGCCACTACGCCAAGGGTGCGGCAAGTGGCCATGAGCCTGGTAGTGGCCGTCCCACGATCCGTCGCGGGCCTTCATCATGGATGAAATGCTTTTAAACACGTGAACTTATCAGACGTTTCCTGCTCACATGCCGGTAGCCATTGGTCGTGGCCGCCTGATAAGCTCGCGACTTTATTCGAATGCCCTTTTGGCGCATGAACAAGGAAATAGCATGAAACAGCATCGGTTGGCGGCGGCGGTGGCCCTGGTTAGCCTGGTACTTGCGGGTTGTGATTCGCAGACCAGCGTAGAGCTGAAAACCCCGGCGCAAAAAGCTTCCTACGGCATCGGCCTGAACATGGGCAAAAGCCTTGCCCAGGAAGGCATGGATGACCTGGACTCCAAAGCGGTAGCCCAAGGCATTGAAGATGCGGTCGGCAAGAAAGAGCAGAAGCTCAAGGACGACGAACTGGTTGAAGCCTTTGCCGCGCTGCAAAAGCGCGCTGAAGAGCGCATGACCAAAATGAGCGAAGAGTCGGCCGCAGCCGGCAAGAAATTCCTCGAAGACAACGCCAAGAAAGACGGCGTCGTCACCACCGCTTCCGGTCTGCAGTACAAGATCGTCAAGAAAGCCGACGGCGCCCAGCCCAAGCCGACCGACGTGGTGACTGTTCACTACACCGGCAAGCTCACCAACGGCACCACCTTTGACAGCTCCGTAGACCGTGGCAGCCCGATTGACCTGCCGGTCAGCGGTGTGATCCCAGGTTGGGTCGAAGGCCTGCAACTGATGCACGTAGGCGAGAAGGTCGAGCTGTACATCCCGTCCGACCTGGCTTACGGCGCCCAGAGCCCGAGCCCGACGATTCCAGCCAACTCTGTGCTGGTATTCGACCTGGAGCTGCTGGCCATCAAGGACCCAGCCAAGGCTGACGCCGCTGCCGCACCCGCTGCACCTGCTGCACCTGCCGCCAAGAAGTAATCGGCGCTTGAACAGACAACGCCCCGTTTCGACGGGGCGTTGTCGTTTATGGAGTTTGAGGCGCTGCAAACCCCCGGTGAGGCTCGCGAGCCGCCGCACAACGCCCGGGCAAATCCAAACGAACGTCCGCAACCTGAAGCAGTCTGATATAAAACTCGAGCACGGGTAGCCGCACACGCCTGCCAAGTCAATGAAATCTTGGGTTTTTTTGATGTGCGCAAAAAACGCCCGATCTGACTGCAAGCCTTGTAGTCCGTGGCTTTCAGCCATGAAAAAAGGCTCTGTTCACAAGGTTATCCACAATTTGTGTGGATAACCTTTCTGTCGTATGGAACTGGAGTGACCCATGAAACCACCGTTCAATTTCACCCGCTTCCTGCCTATGGCCGCACGTCTGCTCGGGCGTGGCCGTTTGCCAACGCTGCTGTTCGCGGTCGCTGCCAAGGGCTCAAGCCAGGGCAATCGCCTGGGCCAGCTCAAGGATGATCTCAAGTTGCTCCAGGCCCTGTGCCTGGCCTACTGGCGCGGCGAATATCGGGCGATCAGCCCCAAGGCGTTGATCTCGGTGGTGGCGGGGCTGATGTACTTCCTCAGTCCGATTGACGCGATCCCGGACTTTATCCCAATGTTCGGCATGCTCGATGACATCGCCGTGCTGGCATGGGTCATGAAGACCCTGAGCGGCGAGCTGAGCGCGTTTCGTGCCTGGCGTGACGCGCAGCGCCCGGAAAAGCTGGCCGTGGTCGAGCGCCTGCCCGCCACGCCCGAGCTGCTCGCCCGGGAAAATCCGCAAAAAAACTAATGCTATTGACTATCCTCTGCGACCTCTGTGGCTGTTAGGATTACACTTCTAAGGAAAGAACTTACTTAGTAAGTGTTTTTATCCTACGGGGCAGTCATGGATATCCAGATCATTTCACGCAATGGCGAACCCGAATATGCGGTGTTGCCATGGGACCAGTACCAGGCGCTGCTAAAAGCGGCCGGTCAGCAACCCCCCACATTCGCTCCTTCCCCTGCCGCACCCACTGTCACCGACCAGGACCTGCGCCCGCTCGCAGCCCTGCGCGGCCTGCGTGAAGCCAAGGGCCTGGCCATCGAAACCCTGGCGCGCACGGTGGGTATCAGCCCCTCGTACCTGGGTTTGATTGAAACGGGTGAACGCCAGCCGGATGCCGCCATTCGCCGCAGCCTGGCCTGGGAATTGGGCGTTGCAGGTTGGAGGGAAGAATCGTGAGTCTACGTATCAGCCGTCAACATTGGGATGGGTTACTCAACGAACTGGACCAGGCACGCCGCCAGCGCCATCTGCTGACCTACCGTGCGCTGCTCGAGCGCTTGCAGTTCCCGACGCCGGCGATGCAGACCCTGGCCGCCGCCCTGGAGCACCTGGCGGCGCTGGACGCCAAGGCCGAGCAGCCGCTGCGCAGCTCGCTGGTGATCAGCCAGGGCGCCAGCCGCCTGCCGCGTACGGGGTTCTTTGAATGTGTGGAGCGCCTGGGGCGTTTCAGCGGGCCTTCCGACGGCGTAGCCGCCGCCTCCTGGCACGCTTCGGAGGTGGTGCGGGTGTTCGAGTACGAATACCCGGAATCCGCCGAAGCCTAAGCGGGCAGCAGGTCCATGCTGTCGATCACATGGATGCTGTAGCCGGCCACTGCTTTGGCATGGTGCTTGGCCTGCGACGCCAGTTCCGCCAACTGGCTGGCATCGAGTTGCGCACAGGCCTGTGGATACAAATGCACCACCCCAATCGACAGTGAAAGTAATGCGAACTCCTGGCGTACGCCCTGGCGGTTGAGTGCGACGAAGCAGCCGGCATCGAGGTGCTCGGCGCGGTAGAAGCGCCGGCATTGGGTGTGAAAGTCATCCAGCAGTTGATTGAGGCGTTTGCGCCAGTCCTGCGGGCCCAGCACCAGTAAAAAGTCATCCCCGCCAATATGCCCGACAAAGTCGCGGCTGGGGTCGACCCGGTCGTTCAGGCACTGCGCCAGGCACAACAGCACCTCATCCCCGCGACCATAACCGTAGATATCGTTGAATGGCTTGAAGCTGTCGATGTCCACGTAGCAGATCACCGATTCACGCTGCTGCTGCAACAGACGCGTCAGGCATTGCTGGATCGGCACGTTGCCCGGTAGCAGGGTGAGCGGGTTGGCATAACGCGCCTGCTGGATTTTCAGCTCGGTGATCAGCTTGAGCACATCGATGACCCGGCCCAGCCCCAGATAATCACCGTTCAAGGTAATGATGAAATCTTCTTCAATGCGTTGCCGCGCGCGGCTGGTCAGCAAGCGGCTGACCTGCTGCAGGGACTGGCTCAACTCCACGGCCAGGAAGTCATCGCTCATCAGGCGGCTGATCGGTTTGCGGGCGAACAGGTCGGTAGCGAACGGTTTGAGCAGCGCGTCCGACAGCGAGTGTCGATGCACAATGCCGACCGGGTGGCCGCGGCTATCGAGCACCGCCAGTGAGTTGAGATTGGCCTGGCGGCGGAAGGATTCGAGCACCTGGGCGGTTGCGGTGTTTTGGTCCACCGCCGGCTGTTCATTGAGCAGGGCGCTCAGGTCACTGCCTTCTTCACTGAGGGCGATATTGGCGTTATCCGGCTTGGGCAGCATCAAGCGTGCTTCTTGCGGCGGCTGTTCCTGGGGCCGGCAAAGCAGGTAGCCCTGGACCAGATCGACGCCCATGTCGGTCAACACCGCCAACTCTTCCGGCAGTTCGATCCCTTCGGCGATCACTTGGGCGCGGGATGCCTTGGCGATCTGCATGATCGAGCCGACGAATTCGCGCTTGAGGGCGTCCTGGTGAATGCCGTCGATAAAGTGCCGGTCGATCTTCACATAATCCGGGCGCAGCTCCGACCACAACCGCAGGCTGGAGTAACCGGCGCCCAGGTCATCCAGGGCGATGGCAAAGCCCATGTCGCGATAATGATGCAACGCGGTCTGCAACAGCTGGAAATCATCGGTGGGGGTTTGTTCGGTGAGTTCGATCACCACCTGGCTGGGGGCAATCCCGAAGTCGCGCAGCAGCTGCAACGTACGTCCCGGTTGGTGCGCCGTCTCCATCAGGGATTCCGGCGAGATATTGAGAAACAGCTTGCCCGGCAGCTTTTGTTCGCTGAAGCGTCGGCAGGCGCTCGCACGGCAGGCCATTTCCAGTTCGCTCAGGCGCCCGGCATGGCTGGCGATGGAGAACAGCGCGACGGGGGAATGCAGCGGGCTGTTGGACGGGCCGCGACTGAGGGCCTCGTAGCCAAGAACGCGCCGTTCAGACAAGCAGATGATGGGTTGGAACAGGCTGTGCAAACTGCCTTGAGCCAGGATAGAGCCCAGTGCATCCAGCTGTTCGGTCATGGTCATGGCAATCTCGAGCGAAAATAAAGGACCGCATGCGTGAAGCCTGCGGTCCTTTATTTCACGACAGAATGATGTCTATATGATGACACTCCGAGGAGCGATCACATTAAATTGCCATCATTTACTGCTTGGCCACCTGCTTGGTGATTTTCAGGTAGTCCAGCAGGATGCGACCGGTCTCGGCCAGATAGGCGTCGTCTTCCGGCTTGGTTTTATCTGCCTCGGTGGGCAGTGCATCTTCATCTTCTTTCTTCAGCTCTTTGAGCGGCTCTTCGCCCTTGGCCTTGCGGCGCACGTTTTCCAGGACAAGCTGTTGATTTTCAATGTCGGCGTGCTGCTTGCGACGATCCGCCTCGTTGAGGCTGACGGTTTTCTCTTCCATCAACTTCTTGGCCAGGGCCAGCTTGTCGCGGATGAAGACGAACTCGGCGTCCTTGGCGGAGCGCGTGTCGTGGTCAGCTTTGAGCTGGGTCAGGAACGGTTTGAACGGGTCCGACGCCGGCTTGATCGCAGGACGGATGGTGTCCCACGGCATGGCTTCGGGCAGGGCGCTCTCGCCGATTTCCTTGGTGTCGATGATCGACGGGAAGTCGATGTCCGGCAGTACGCCCTGATGCTGGGTGCTCTGCCCGGAAACCCGGTAGAACTTGGCCAGCGTCAGCTTGAGCTCGCCATGGTTCAGCGGCTGGATGGTCTGCACGGTGCCTTTGCCGAAGGTCTGCCCACCGATGATCAGCGCGCGGTGGTAGTCCTGCATGGCGCCGGCGAAAATCTCCGAAGCCGAGGCCGAGAGACGGTTGACCAGCAATGCCATCGGCCCTTTGTAGAAGGCGCCCGGGTTCTCGTCTTCCAGCACGTCGACACGGCCGTCAGCGTTGCGCACCAACACGGTCGGGCCCTTGTCGATGAACAGGCTGGTCAGCTCGGTGGCTTCCTGCAGGGAACCGCCGCCGTTGTTGCGCAGGTCGATGACCACGCCGTCGACTTTTTCCTTCTGCAGTTCCGTGAGGATTTTCTTCACGTCGCGGGTGGTGGACTTGTAGTCCGGGTCACCGGCGCGGAAGGCCTTGAAGTCCAGGTAGAAGGCCGGGATTTCAATCACGCCCAGCTTGTAGTCCTTGCCATCCTGCTTGAGGTTGAGGACTTTCTTCTGCACGGCCTGGTCTTCGAGCTTCACCGCTTCACGGGTGATCGACACGATTTTGCTGGTCTGGTCGTTCGGTGCATTGGTGTGCGGAATCACTTCCAGGCGCACCACGCTGCCTTTGGGTCCGCGGATCAGCTTGACCACTTCGTCCAGGCGCCAGCCGACCACATCGACCATCTCTTTGTCGGCCTGGGCCACACCGATGATCTTGTCGGCCGGGGCGACCTGCTTGGTCTTGTCCGCCGGACCTGCCGGTACCAGGCGCACGATCTTGACCTGGTCATTGTCGCTTTGCAGGACGGCACCGATGCCTTCCAGGGACAGACTCATGTTGATATCAAAATTTTCCGCGTTATCTGGCGACAGATAATTGGTGTGCGGGTCGTAGGACATCGCGAATGTGTTGATGTAAGCCTGGAAGATGTCTTCGGCACGGGTCTGGTCCAGGCGCGCCAGTTGATTCTTGTAGCGCTTGGTCAACAGTTCCTGGATGGCCTTAGGCTCTTTGCCAGCGATCTTCAGGCGCAGCACCTCGTCCTTGACGCGCTTGCGCCACAGGTCGTCGAGTGCGGCGGTGCTGGTCAGCCAAGGGGCGTCCTTGCGATCCACCAGAAGGGTTTCCTTCTCGGTGAAGTCGAGCTTGTCGATGCCTTTGTTCAGCTCACCCAAAGCGAAGTCCAGACGCGCTTTGACACGGTCCAGGTAACGCTTGTAGATGGTGAAACCAGGCTGCAGGTCGCCGCTCTTGAGCAAATCGTCGAACTGGGTCTTCCATTTGTCGAACTCAGTGATATCACTGGCCAGGAAGTAGCTGCGCGACGGATCCAGCAGCTTGAGGTAGCTGTCGTAGATGATCACCGAGCGCGCGTCGTCCAGCGGCGGCTTGCTGTAGTGATGGCGCTTGAGCAACTCGACGACGTTAAGGCTGGCAATCACCTCATCGCGATCAGGCTGAAGGTTGTCCCAGCTATTGGCTGCGAACGTATTGGTCGACATCGACGCGAAGCCGAGACCAATGAAAAGAGCGAGGGCGGTGCTGGGGAACAGATGCTTCATGCTGATTCGACGCGGGGGCAATTGATAACGCATATTAGGCCGTCTTTGAGGGAGCCGGTTCCATATGGTCCGGTCGCATAATGCAAAAAGCCCGGCGCTACTGCTACGGGCTCAGTCCGGACTCACTATGGAGGCACTGTGAAAGCATTGCAAGGCGTTGAGGGGCATGTCGAGTCGTGGAATAGCTCACTCCTACATGGGATGTAGGCCAAGTTCGCATCCCTGAGGTGACAGCGAACGCTCATCGCGCTGAATTCCAGAGTGGGACGGGGCTTGCTCCCGATGGCGGTGTATCAGTGAAGAATGTTTCATCTGATAGACCGCGATCGGGGGCAAGCCCCCTCCCACAGGGGGATCCCGGGGGGTTCAGACCCAATGGTGGATCGGCCAGCCGGCGTTTTCTGCGTGTTCGCGCAGTACCGGGTCCGGGTTGACCACCTGCGGATGGTCCACCTTGAGCAATAACGGCAGGTCATTGCGCGAATCCGAATAGAAATACGCGCCCTCCAGGTTTTCACCTTCCTGCTCCAACCACGCCAGCAGCCGTGTGATCTTGCCTTCGCGGTAAGTCAGTACGCCTACCGTACCACCGCTGTACACGCCATGGCTGACATCCAGCTCGATGCCGAGCACTTCGTCGATACCGATGCGCGCCGCAATCGGCTTGACCAGGTGCGTACCCGAGGCGGAAATCACCAGGATCCGGTCGCCATTGGCGCGGTGCCGGGCGATGGTCTTGGTCGCGTCGCTATAGATCAGCGGCTCGATCACGTCCTCGACCCAGGGCTCCACCAAGTGTTCGATTTCTTCCGGGGTGCGGCCGATCATCGGCTCCAGGCTGAAATCCATGAAATCTTCCATGCGCAACTCGCCCCGGCTGTAGGCCGCCATCAGTTCGTCGTTCCTGCGCATGAAGGATTCAGGGTCGACCCAGCCCAGGCGGCCCATCTGTGCGCTCCATAACGTGGCGCAGTCGCCGTGGATCAGGGTGTCGTCCAGATCAAAAATTACCAATGCCATCCGTCTGCTCTCTCAGTCAATCGTCGCCCTTCAGGCTACTTCACACAGGGCGCTGGGGTCGATGGAAAGTGCCAGGCGCTGGCCGTCCGGATGCAGATCGTCGGCGCTGCGGTTGAGCACATCCACCACCAACTCCACGCCACGCGCTTCGATACGGTAGCGAATCACGTTGCCCAACAGGCTGTGGCTGCGCACCAGCGCATCGAGTTCGCCGCTGCGGCTCAGTTCGATGGCTTCGGGGCGGATCGCGATGCGCCCGCTGATTGGACGTTGCAGCAGTTGGCTGGCCTTGTCGGCATCCAATAGGTTGTAGTTGCCGATAAAACCGGCTGCGAAGACATCCACCGGCGCGGTATAGAGGGTCTCGGCATCGCCGCTCTGCACGATCTTGCCCTGGTTCATCAGGAAGATGCGGTCCGACATGGTCAGGGCTTCTTCCTGGTCGTGGGTGACGAAGATGGTGGTCAGCCCCAATTCGCGCTGGATCTGGCGGATCTGCTCGCGCAGGTGTTTGCGAATCCGGGCATCCAGCGCCGACAGCGGTTCATCCAGCAGCAACAGGCGCGGGCGGGTCACCAGGGAACGGGCGAGGGCGACGCGCTGGCATTGGCCGCCGGACATCTGGTGCGGGTAACGGCCGGCCAGGTCCTTGAGCTCCACCAATTGCAGTACATCCTGCACCCGCTTGTGACTCTCGTCGGCGTTGACCTTCTGCATGCGCAGGCCGAAGGCAACGTTCTGCTCCACGGTCATGTTGGGGAACAGCGCATAGCTCTGGAACACCATGCCGATGTGGCGTTTCTGCGGGCTCAGCGGGACGATGTCCTGGCCGTCCAGCAGGATTTTCCCACTGTCCACCGAGGTCAGCCCGGCGATGCAGCGCAGCAGGGTCGACTTGCCGCAACCGGACGGGCCGAGCAGGGTGACGAACTCGCCCTTGGCGATTTCGCAGTTGATATCACTGAATACCGGCGTGCCGGCATAGCCTTTTTGCAGGTGTTGGACGCTGACGAAGCTCATTGGCTTTTGTCCTTGTTCAAGATATTGGCGGCCCAGGTCAGCACCAGCACAAAGAAGAAGTAGGAGATCACGACGGCGCTGGTGAAGTGGCCGCTGCTGTTGCGCATGTTGTTCAGGTACACCTGCAGGGTTTCATAGCGGGTGCCGACCAGGATGTTGGCGAACACGAACTCACCGAACAGGAAGGAGAACGACAGCAGCAGTGCCACCATCAGGCCTTTGCGCAGATTGGGCAGAACCACGAAGATCGCGGCTTGCCAGGTGCTGGCGCCGAGCAGTTGGGACGCGTCCATCAAGTCGCGCAGGTTGATCGCCTGCAGGTTATTGGTGATCGCGCGGTACATGAAAGGCAATGCCACGGTGAAATAGCAGCCGATCAAAATCCACGGGGTGCCCACCATCGCCAAGGGGCCGGAACCGTACAACTGCAGCAGGCCCACCGACGACACCACCGGTGGCACGGCGAACGGCAGCAGGATCAGGATGTTCATCAGCGCATCCAGCTTGGGGAAGTGGTAATGCACCACGAACAGCAGCGGCAGGATCAGCACCACCGAGAGGACCAGCGCGCCCACGCACACCAGCAACGATTGCGCGAAAGCCATCAGGAAGCGCGGGTCGCTCCATAGCTGCGTGTACCATTTCAAACTGAAACCGGCGGGCAGGATGGTGGCCGACCAGCTGCTGGAGATTGAATAGACAAAGGTGC
The DNA here is from genome assembly GCF_003852355.1 of Pseudomonas sp. R2-7-07. Classification (NCBI taxonomy): domain Bacteria; kingdom Pseudomonadati; phylum Pseudomonadota; class Gammaproteobacteria; order Pseudomonadales; family Pseudomonadaceae; genus Pseudomonas; species Pseudomonas sp. R2-7-07. The sequence continues at coordinate 2,096,912 of NZ_CP027759.1, forward strand.
CCACCAGCGGCAGCACCAGGATCAGGAACAGTATGTACACCACCACCCGGTGGTAGAGCGACGCCGGGCCGGCTTCAGCGCGAGACATGGTAGCTCCTCTTGAGCAGCAGTTGATGGACCACCGTGACCACGGTCATCAGCGCCACCAGCACCACGGCCAGGGCACTGGCCAGGTTCGGGTCCAGCGACACGTCGCCGGAAACCAGCCCCGCGATGCGGATCGGCAGCACGTTGAAGTTGCCGGTGGTGAGGGCGTACACGGTGGCGTAGGCACCCAGGGCGTTGGCCAGCAGAATCACGAAGGTGCCGAGCAGCGCAGGCGTCAGGACCGGCAAGCCGATATGCCGCCAGAAGTGCCAGCCATTAGCGCCGAGCAGGGCGGCCGACTCACGCCAGTCTTCGCGCAATGCATCGAAGGCCGGGTACAGCAGCAGCACGCCGAGGGGAATCTGGAAATACGTATAGAGGATGATCAAGCCGGTTTTCGAGTACAGGTTGAAGTCCTCAATGATCCCCGCCTGCTTGAGCATGATGGTGATGCTGCCGTTGAACCCCAGCAGGATGATGAACGCGAAGGCTAGGGGCACGCCGGCAAAGTTGCTGGTCATGTTGGCGAAGGCGGTGACGAAGTTGCGCAGCGGCGAATCGACCCGGCGCAGGGAGTAACTGCCCAGGGTGGCGATGATGATGCCGAAGACGCTGGAGTAGAAACTGATCTCGAGGCTGAACTGGATCGCCTGCAGGTAGAACTTCGAGCTGAAGATACGCGTGAAGTTTTCCAGGCTCCAACCGCTGTCTTCGGTTTGCAGGCTGTTGATCAGCACCCAGGCCAACGGCGCGATTTCGAACACGATAAAGAACAGCGCGAAGGGCACCAGGCACAGCAAGGCCAGCCATTTGCCGCGATTCATGGCATTCACTTGAGCAACTCCCGGCAGACAGGCTTGTCGTGGTGCACGCCGAGCAACTCGCAGACGGTACCGCACAGCTCGGTCTGTTTCGGCGCGGCGTTGGCATCCAGGCTGAAGGCGTCGCCCAGCACAAACAGTGGCACTTCGCGCTCTTCCGGCAGCAGGCCGTTGTGGGAGCGGTCGTTGTTCATGCCGTGGTCGGCGGTGACCAGCACTTGGTAACCGGCGTCGAGCCAGCCCTGCAGGTAGTCGGCGAGAATGATGTCGGCCGAGCGTGCGCTGTTGCGGTACTGCGCGCTGTCGAGGCCGTGCTTGTGGCCGGCGTCGTCGATGTTCATCGGGTGCACCAGCAGAAAGTCCGGCGCGTGCGCAAGGCGCAGGCTTTCGGCGTCGGCCAGCAGGTGGGAGTCCGGGTAGTGGTCATTCCAGTAGAAATGCCCATGCTGGATCGCCAGCGCCTGATCGTCGGTATGACGATCACGGGCGGCGAGAAAGGGGCTGCGGTTATACAGTTCGCTCACCCAGTGGTAAGCCGCCGCTGCGGTGGTCAGGCCGGCGTCGCTGGCGTAATGAAAAATGCTGCGCTGGTTGGACAGGCGCGAGACGTTGTTGTGGACGATGCCGCTCTGGATCGGCGCAACGCCGGTCAGGATGCATTCATACAGCGGGCGGGACAGGGCGGGCAGTTCACATTCCAGTGTGTAGAGGGCTGCGCGTCCTGCGCCAACGTAAGCCTGCAAATGCCCCATGGCGTGCCGGGCAACCGCGAAGTTCAGGCCGTCGAGCACGACAAGGATGACAGGGTGCTTCATGGGGGAGAGCGCTCCGCAGCAATAGACTTGACTCAATTTCCCTGGAGGAACGAGGTCAAAAGTGTGGGAGGGGGCTTGCCCCCGATGACGGTGGATCAGCTAACACATTTGTTTAATGACACACCGCTATCGGGGGCAAGCCCTCTCCCACATTGGATCTCCAGTGGATTTCCAATGTGGGCGACAGGCTTACTTCATTTCTACGATGACCTGCTCGTTCCACAGCTGCGGCAGCTTTTTGGACGTGGCTTCCCAGGCATCGGCATCCTTGATCGGCTGCGGGTTGGCCTTGGTGTACTGCTCACCCGGGATCAGGTTCTTGGCGATGTCAGCCGGCAGTTTCAGGTCGGTTTCGGCGCGGATCGGGCGTGCATTGCCTTTGGCCAGGTTGATCTGGCCGGCATCGCTGAAAATGTATTCGCGCGTCAGCTTGGCGGCGTTCGGGTGTTTGGCGTACTTGTTGATGATGGTGGTGTAGCCGGATTTCACTGAGCCATCCGACGGGATCAGCACCACGTAGTCATCCGGGTTGGCCATCTTGGCTTTATAGCTCAGGCCGTTGAAGTCCCAGACGATACCCACTTCGACTTCGCCTTTTTCCATGGTGGCGATGGTCGGGTTGGACAGCGAGAGGCGACCTTGCTGGGCGATCTTGGTGAAAAATTGCAGGCCCGGCGCGATGTTTTTCTCGTCGCCTTTATTGGCGATGGCGGCTGCCAGCACAGCGTTGGAAGCCTGGGCTGCGGTGCTTACGTCACCCACCGAGACCTTGTACTTGCCGGTTTGCAGGTCGGCCCAGCTGGTGGGCACTTCGGAGCCGTGCAGCAGCTTCTTGTTGACGATAAACGCGATGGTGCCGGTGTAGGCCAGCGCCCAGTGGCCGTCCTTGTCTTTCGCCCAATCCGGCACCTGGGCCCAGGTGGACGGTTTGTAAGGCTGGGTCACTTCCTGCTTCACCGCGATGGGGCCGAAGGCCGCGCCCACGTCGCCGATATCAGCGCTGGCATTGTCTTTTTCGGCTTTGAACTTGGCGATTTCCTGGGCCGAACTCATGTCGGTGTCGATGTGCTTGAGGCCATAGGTCTTGGCCAGGTCTTCCCAAGTCCCTTTCCAGTTGGCCCAGTCATCGGGCATGCCGACGCTGTTCACGGCGCCCTCGGACTTGGCGGCGGCTTCCAGGGTTTTTAGATCGGTATCAGCGGCCATGGCTGCGGTGCACATGGCAATGGTCGAGCCTAACAGTGATGCCAGGAAAAGCTGTTTCATCCGAAGCTCCTTTGGGCGTTTTCAACGCGGCGTTTTATGCAGGCGGTGTGGTTGGTCTAGGTCAGAGCAATACCTGAGCCAATCTAGACGCGATGGATGACAGTTTCATGTCGATGTCGTTTTTGAGGCGCCGATGTCGTTCGGCGCAGACTTAGCGTAGACCATGCCCAAGTGCCCGTAACGCCTGGACTTGGCCGATGTATTGCAGGGTGTGGTGCACGCGGGTGATGCGGCTGTCATCTGCCGGTCATCTGCAATGCCTAGGCTGGCGCAACATTGAGGTGGGACGTTTATGCAGCTTTATGTGCACTCGAATGGTGCTGGTCTAGTCCAGATAGGTAACGTTGATGCGTGACGAGGCAATCAAAGCGGTAACCTCCATCGGGCTGGCGCTGCAGGAGCAGATCGACCACGGCCTGTTGCCGCCCGCCAGCAAACTGCCCGCCGAGCGCAAGCTCAGCGAGTTGTTTGGTACCACTCGCATTACCGTGCGGGAAGCCTTGTTACAGCTTGAAGCCCAAGGGCAGATCTATCGCGAGGAGCGCCGAGGCTGGTTCGTCTCGCCGCCTCGCTTGGCTTACAACCTGATGCAGCGCAGCCACTTTCACGCGATGGTCAACGACCAGGGCCGGGTGGCATCGACCCAGGTGATTTCTGCACGGCTGCAACCGGCATCGGCGGCGGTCTGCGCCTGGTTACAGTTGCCGGCGCTGTCCAGCGTGATCCAGATCTGTCGGGGGCGGCGGATCGATGGGCGGCTGGTGCTGTACGTCGAGCACTACCTGAACCCGCAGTATTTTCCTGGGATCCTGGCGTGCGACCTGAATCAGTCGATGACCGAACTGTATGCGCGCAAGTACGACTTGCACTATGGCCGGGTGCGTTTCGAGATCGTACCGACCTCACTGCCGGTGGAGGCCGCCGCTGCGTTGCGCGTATCGGTGGGCAGCCCGGGCTTGCGGATCGCCAGGGTCAACTATGACCAACACCAGCGCTTGATCGACTGCGACCTGGAGTTCTGGCGGCATGATGCGATTCATGTGGGGGTGGACGTGGTTTGATGCTGGTCGAGGGGCTCAGGGCGTGAGTGCCTTGATCACCTGATCCACATTGGTTTGCAGCTCCGTCACCGGGTCGACACCGTCCACATTCAACACCAGCAGGGTGGCGCCGCCAGCCGTGACCGCCGTTTTCACCGCCTCACTCGGCTGGCGGTGGTGCAGCACTGTCGCCACATCATTGGTTTTCAACTGCGCACTGAGCTGTTGCAGCGCTTCAGGCGTCCAGTCCGCATCTGGCCGTGCATCGGTACTGACCAGTTCCAGGTTCAGGCTGCTGACCAGATAGGCAAAGTGATCGCTCAAACTGACCACACTCAGGTTATCGGCCTGGGCCAGGCGCGCCTCGCTGTCGGCGGCGAGCTTGAGCAGGCGCTGCTTGAGCGCGGCCAGGTTCGCGTCGATCTGCGGTTTGGCGCCCGGCGCCAGGCGGCTCAGGTCGGCCGCCAATACATCGGCCATGCGCCCCATGTTGTTGCCCGATTGCCACGGTTGGCTGTTCAAGCCATCGCTGACGCCCGGCTGTACGGCGATGCCCGGTAAGCCGCCATCCACCGGGCGCGCGGCGTCCACTTCGACAATGCGGATATTGCTGCGCCGCGCCACGGGGTAGAGCGGGTCGTCCGCCCACAGCGAGCGCAGACCGATGGCGGCATCGGCATCCTGGGCCAGTTGGCTCAGCGCTGGCGCACCGCGCCCGGTGAAGTACGAAACCTGCCGCGAACCGGGCAGGTTGGCGGGGGCGGCGCGTTCGAGCTGCACATCGGTGCCTTTGAGCAGCACTTGCGCGAGGCCGTAGGTGATCGGCAACGAGGCCAGCACCTTGACCGGTTTTACTGTGTTGGGCTTGGTCAGCGCGGCATGGCCAAGGCCATGGTTGGCGACGAAGTCCCTGGTTTGAAAGCCATCCACGACGGCGAACGCCGAGGTGCTGATCAGGCAAGCCATGGCCAGGGCCAGTGGGCGAAAGTCAGGGCGCATTATCCAAGATTCCCTTTGAGGCTGGGCACTGTACCGCGTGCGATCGCGGCGAGGGCGAAGGCGATACCGGCGACCAGGATGATTGCGGCGCCGGAAGGCACCGGCAGGTCGAAGATGATCGGCAGCAGGATGCCGCACAGGGTGCTGACGGTCGCAATCGCCACCGACACCCAGAAGAACCCTTTGAGCGACTGGCTCAGCAGCCGCGCCGCCGCCGCCGGAATCACCAGCAGCGCACCGACCAGGATGGCGCCGATCACCTTGACCGCCGCGACGGTGATCAGCGTCACCAGGATTACGAACAGATAGTCCAGGGTCTTCACCGCCACTCCGCGCACCGCCGCCAATTGCGGGTTGAAGCTGGCGAGCATGATGCGGTTGTACAGCGGCAACGCCAGGGCCATCACCAGCGAACCGACGACCGCCAGCACCAGCAGGTCGTTGCCGTTGACCGTCAGCACCGAACCGAACAGCACGTTTTCCAGAATGTGCACATTGATCTTGCCGGCCAGGATCAGCAGCAGGCTTGCGCCCAGCGCCAGGGACACCGACAGGAACACGCCGATCAGCGTATCCGGCGCCAGGCCGGTACGGTTGCGCAGGTAGTTGAGCAGGATGCCGAACAGCAGGCAGTAGCCGAACAGGCTGCCGTAGGGCCCGGTATAGGGTTCCCCCAGTAGAATGCCCACGGCCACGCCGGTCAGCGCAGCATGCCCGACCGCTTCGGAGAAAAACGCAAAGCGCTTGACCACCACCAGCGTGCCCAGCCCGCCCAGAACCGGGCCGATCAGCAGACCGGCGAGCAGGGCATTGACCACAAAGCCGTAGGCCAGTGCCTCGGGCAGATAACCGGCAGAGGCCCAGCCCTGGACCATCAGGCGAAACGCTTCATAACTCATTGCGCCAGGCTCCGAGGGTGGGTGGAGAACAGGGTCAGCAGGCGATCGGGGGTGAGCGCCTGTTTCGGCATGGCGTCGAACAGTACGCGGCGGTTCAAGCCGGTCACGCGGTCGGCCAGGCGCCCGACTGCCTCCAGGTCGTGCTCGATCCACAGCACGGTAATCCCGGCCAGTCGCCAGTCATTCAACAGCCGCTCGAACACCTGGATACCAGCCTCATCGAGGGCCGACATCGGTTCATCCAGCACCAGCAATTGCGGCGCCGGAATCAGCCCCTGAGCCAGCAATACCCGCTGGCGCTCACCGCCGGACAAGGCGCCCATGCGCCGCTTGCGCTTGTCCTGCATGCCGACCCGTTCCAGCGCCTCGCCAATCGCACCGGCGTAGTGCCGGGACAGGCCGAGAAACGCCGGTCGCCGCTGGCACATGGCGGCCATGAAATCATCCACGGTCATCGGCAAACCCCGATCGAATTCCAAAGCCTGGGGCACATATCCAATGGTGCCAGGGGTGCCCGGCCACTCCAGGCTCAAGCGGCCTTGGTGCGGCGTTTGCCCGAGCAGGGTCTTGATCAGCGAGCTTTTGCCGCCGCCATTCGGGCCGACCAACGCGTGAATGCTGCCGGGTCGTACCTGGAAGCTCACCCCATCGAGGATCACGGTGCGGCCCAGGGTCAGCGACACCTGGTTAAAATCGAGGGTCGGGCCACAGGCCAGGTTCAGCGGTTGCGCCGCCGTCATGTTCCCGACTCCTGGATCGCGCGGACCACGGTGTCGAGGTTGCCGGTCATTTCCACCTCATACTTTTGCGCGCTGTATTCACCGTAGGAAATATGCGACAGCGGATACAGCTTGACCCCGGATTCCCGTTGGATTGTGTCGACATAGGAAGACGGGAAATCCATTTCCGAGAAAATCACTTTCACGTCCAGGGCGCGCAGTTCATCGATGGTTTTCTTCAACTGGCTGGGGCTGGGCTCGATGCCGTGGGCCGGTTCGACCACGGCGGTGACTTCCAGGCCGAACTCGCGCAGCAGGTAGTCGTAGGCCGCGTGTACCGTGGCCACGCGCAGGTCCGGGTTGGGCGCACTGGTCAGCTTGGCCAGGGCATCGGCGCGCATCTGGCGCAGGCGTTTGCCGTAGGCGCGGGCGTTCTGGGTGTAGGTCTTGGCGTTGTCCGGGTCGAGCTTGCCCAGCTCGCGGGCGATGTTGTTGACCTGGGCAATCGACGCACTGATCGACAGGAACGTGTGCGGGTTGACCACCTTGCCCGCACCGCGCGCGGCATTGCCGGTGGCGGCCAGCAAGGGCACGTTGGCGTTGGCTTCTATCACCGGGATGTCCGGGCGCTCGCTGGTGGCGATCATGCGGTCGGCGAAGTCATCATGCCCCACGCCATTGAGCACGATCACGTCCAGGGTGCCGATGCGCTTGATGTCTTCGGCGCGCGGTTCGTAGGCATGGGGGTTGAACCCCGCCGGAATCAGTGGCACCACCTCGGCCTTGTCGCCGACGATGTTGGCCACGTAGCTGTAGTAAGGATGCAAGGTGATGCCGATGCGCAGGCGTTTACCCGCCTCGGCGTTCGCCAGGGGCGCGAGCACCAGGCTGAACAGGCCAACCAGCAACAGGCGCAACAGGGGAGATGAAATGGACATGGGCAATCGGTCTTCTCGTTCAGTGGCGGTGCTGGCGGGTCACGCCAGCATCGAATTGCGCGACCACTTGCCGCCAGCCGGCAGCAATCAGCGCCTGGTCAGTGAGGTCGGAGGGGGCAGCCAGGTCGTTGCCACGGTTGAGCCAGATATCCGGCTCGGCGCCGTGCACGCGCATCAACAGCGAACCGCTGGTGCCCGATGCCTGGCTCAAGCCCAGGTAGGCCGAGGGGGCGAGCAGCTGCCAGCGATGATCGCCACGGCTGACGGAACTGGCGTCCTGGGCAAACGGCGCAAAGCCCTCCTGGGCCAACTGGTCCGGTGTCGGCAGGGCGTTTTGCTCCTGCTGCAGCAAGTGGATTTCATCCAGGGTTACCCGCAGGTCGGCGTAGATGCCCTGTTCGGCGGCGCTCAGGTCGCGTCGGGCATCCAGTTGGTGGCTTGGCACCGCTGCGAGCTGCTGGGTCTCACTGTGCAAGGCCACCACCGTTCCCGACACCGCCAGGATGATCAGGCACAGCAACAGCACGTAAAGGGTTTCATGACCCGCGCCGGCCGGGCGCACTACCTGTACGGTACTCATGGCGCCTGGATATCCGCTTGGTCGATTTCCACCACGTGACCGGGGCCGGCATCGAACAGCACATAGAATTCGGCTGCGGGTTTCTTGAAGGTCAGGGTCGAATCCTCACCGAGCTTGCCCGGCACCAGGATGGTCTCGTCGTAGCCGATCACATCCAGGGTCACGCCCGGAGCGCCGCTGCCATCGGAGAACCCCCCTTTGCACTGGATCTGCTCGCCGGGGATTTCCTTGCATTCGCACATCGGGTTGTGGGCGAAGGCCACGTCAGTGAAGCCGGCGCTCAGCACTAGCACGCCAGCGGCGCGCATCAGGCGCTTGAACATCATGGTTTGACTCCTTGCTTGTTCAGCCAGGCAACAGTGGCGGGGGAGGCCTGGCTCAGTGGAATGGAACCCTGGTGCATGCTGCCGTCCCAGCCTTCCATGGTGACCCACAGTTCAGCGTCGACCGGCGTGCGTTCCGGCACCGGCAGGACGGCCCCCATGCGGTAGGGCGTGCCAAAGAAGATCACCCCGGCCGCCCGCAGGCTGCGCGGTTTGCCGATGCGCAGGTAAGTGGCCTTGACCTGCTCGGCGCAGGTGGCGCACAGGGCGGCGTTAAAGGTTTTCATCGGGCCGGCCGGGTCCGGGCGCGGGCCTTCGTTGCGAAATTCCGCGAGGGTCAGGCTCCAGGGGCCGACTTGAACGTCCCCGGCGACCCGCTCGCCGATGCCGGCATCGCCGCGAAACAGCGCGGCATCGGCAAAATACTTGGGCATGAACCCCAGCGGCACCAGCAACAGCAGGATGTTTATATGAAAACGCCACTTCAGCCAGCATGCGCGCAGCGGTGAAGAGGGTTTGGCCGCGACCTTGCTCATCAGTGCGTCTCCGAGGTTTCAGCCTGCAGGGCAGGGATGGGCACAGGCGGGCGCTGGGTCTTGGCCTCGCGTTTGAGGGCGTGGAGGGTGGCCAGGGCGGTGCGCTTGGTCCAGATCAGCAAGCCGCTCAGCACCATCATGCTCAGCACCAGGCCGAAGAAGGCCCAGATCAGCTTGATCCACAGGCCACCGAAGTCACCGGTGTGCAGCGGGCGCATGGACTCGGTGACGAACTCCAGCGTGGTGCGGTCGGACAGCAGGTGCGAGACCGCGATTTCACCGCTGTAGGGGTTCAGTTGCGCGGTCTGGAACATCAGCGGGTACCAGCCGCGCCCGCCGATCTGCAGGTGGCTGTAGGCATTGAGCGGCAGGAAGGCAAACGTGGCTTCCAGCCCGGGAATGCGCTGGGTGGCGATCTTGATCGCTTCGTCCAGGGCAATCATCGGGGCCGGCACGCCGGGGGCGGACAGCGGCACCTTCTCCCGCGCAATCACCGGCACGATGGGCTCGCTGGAGATGGAAATCTGATTGTCGGCCAGGGTCGCCTCGATCAGGAACCAGGTGCCGGTAATGGAAATGACGGCGATGAACCAGATCGACCAGATACCGCTCAGGCGGTGAAAGTCACCCCAGAAGATGCGCGCGCCGTGGCGGATGCGCAGGGTAGGGCGCAAAAAGCCTTTCCAGAAACGCTTGTACACCACAAGCCCAGTGATCAACGAGGCCAGCAAGGGCAGGCCGAGCGCCGACACCAGGTACCAGCCCCAGCTGTAGCCATTGGTGAACGGCACCAGCCACCAGCCGTGCAGGGCGCGGGTAAATTGCTTGAAGTCGAACGACGGGCTGATGCCCTGGATGGCGCCCGTGTAGGGGTTGGCATAGGCCTCGACGGAACGCCCGTCCGGGTAGCTGAGGCCGACGGTCAACGCGAAGTGTGATTCGTCGGGGCGGATGATCGAGCGCACGATGACCTGAGGCTCGTCGCGCTTGATGGCGGCGATTACCTGGTCGAAGCTCAGCGGCTGGGCATCATCCGACGGCTTGGTCGCACGGATATCCGGGTTGGCCAGCCAGACGATTTCCTGGCTGACCACCGCCAGGGTCCCGGTGACGCAGACGATCAGTACAAAGAACCAGATGGGCAGCGCCAGCCAGCTGTGTACCAGAAACCAGAGTTTTGAGCGTGACTTCTTCGACATGTGAATGAGGGTCTTGATCGGAGGGGCGATGGAAGCCCGGAAAAGGCCAGTCGTAGCTTTTGCTGACGCGACGGGCTGTATCTAAGTTAAGACGGATGAGAATGAGAAATCCCCAAGAAGGAAATGAAAGAAAATGTTTCAAGGACCCAAGGGCGTCGTATGCGCGGGCGATGGTCTTCGGTGATGGCGCCGAGGTTCATAGGGCATGCGAAGCGCAAACTGAAGGCTAAGTTGAATTCGCAGGAGTACGTAGTTGTATAAGTATAAAAATGCACCGGCAAACACCGGAAAATTATTTGTCAGTATTATTTAGATTTTAAATTAACCCATTTTAACCATGAGATACCCCTGTTTACAGGTAGATGAGCGCAGGGCTGGTATAAGTCGGAAAAAAAGCAAAGATATTGTATTGACGGCGTAGAGACCTTCCGCTTAAGTAGGTGTCGGCTTGGAAGTCAAATAACGCTAAAAGGAAGTTTATTACATGGCCGTATCAGTCGTTTATCCGCACCCTGGAATAATAAACTTATACCGTCCCCGCGCGGCTGATTGAGTCACCCCTTTTGATCGCGGCCCGTCGCCCGAGTCGATTGTCATTGTTGCGAATATCGCTGTTCCCGCCAGGGAAAGCGCGCATTCATATGCCTGAACAGAGAGTACGCACTCATGTCAATTTACGATCAAGACATTCATCGCTCAGTACAGTGGCAAGACTGGCGCTGGCAGCAGAAGAATGCGTTGCGTGATGAACCGACACTTCGCGATGCCTGCGGGGGGTGGGGCGAGGACACCACCGCGCATATCGAACACAACCTGCAAGGGCGCAAGATGCAGATCACGCCTTACTACATCGAGCTGATCAAGCGTTCTCTTACCACCGGCGCGGTTACGGACCACCCGCTATGGCGGCAAGTGGTGCCGTATTGGAGCGAGCAGATCGAGGGTGATTACGATGGCACTTCCGAAAATTGGGAGTTGGGCCATGAAATGAAGACGCCCATCTGCCAGCACAAGTACGACAATCGCGTCATCCTGCGCACCACCAATACCTGCAATGCCTATTGCCAGTTTTGCTTCGAAGCGCTGCGCACGCTGCAGGTGGGCACTGACAAGGCCAACGCCAGCAAGGATTCCTTCATGGAATCGGTCGAGTACATCCGCGCCAACCCGGCTATTGAAGAAGTGATTCTCAGCGGCGGCGACCCGTTGATGCTGGCCGACCGCAAGCTCGAAGAATACCTGGCCGCCCTGCGCGGGATCAGTGATGACTTGCTGATCCGTATTCACTCCCGGGCCCTGAGCTTCAACCCGTTTCGCGTGACCGATGAGTTGATCGCGATGCTGGAAAAGTACAAGGTCAATGCGTTCGGCGTGCACGTCTGCCATCCGCTCGAACTCAGCGCTGACTTTGCGGTGGCGGTCAAACGTATTCAGGGCGTGGTGCCGATCGTGTTTTCCAATATGCCGTTGTTGCGCGGCGTCAACGACGATGAAGCGACCCTGCATAAACTGTTTATCGATCTTTATCGTCTGGGCGTAAAACCGTATTACTTATATCACTTCATGCCGTTTTCACCCGGTGCGTCGGAATATAAGGCATCGATCAGCCAGGCCATCGCGATCATGGATCGCCTCAAACGGCGAGTGTCTAATATCGCCCTGCCTGAATATGTTCTACCGCACGCACAAGGCAAGTTCACGGTGCCGCTGTTGGACTTTGAAAAACCTGAGAATTTGCCGTACTTCGAAGTTCGCGATGGGCAGCGCCATTATCGTTTCCGTAACTGGGAAGGGCAGTGGTGCAGTTGGCAGGATGCCTGAATCAACGTATGGACTGAGGCGGTATAAGTGATGAAACAAGACGCCATTCTTTTTATTGATGTCGATGACAGTATTGCTGTCCGTTATAACTACCGAGAGCCGCATTTTGCGGTTGCACGCGCCCAGGGCCTGGTGTGCCTGACGGCGGGGGTGACTGGGCGCAGGCATCTGCAACGGCTCAGGGATGATAGTGATGCGGTGTTCCTGCTCGACGCACTCAACGAGGAGGCCATCCTCGACCTGGTTGGCCAGCTCGATGAGCAGTATCAGATTCGCGGAATTTTCTGCCAGGCCGGTCATCCGTCTGCGCAAGGTGAAGTCGGCTGCATCGTGGCACGGGCGTCCCGGCGCCTGGGCCTGGTGCACAGCAGTCCCGAGGCGATTGCCGCGTGCAACAACAAGTTCCTGATGCGCAGGGTATTGAAACAGCACGCCATTCGTTCCGTGCCGTTTGCGCTGTGCAATGACGAACAACAACTCCAGCAGAATGCCGAGCGGGTGGGTTACCCGCTGATCGCCAAACCGCCGTTTGGCGGGGCTTCGGCGTTTATCAAGAAGTGCGCCAATTGGGCCGAGCTGCGCAGCCACTACGTGCTGTTCGTCAGGGATCACGCTGGCGCCGCGTATGCGGATTTCTACGGCTGTGTGCACACCCTGCCGGAAGACGACGGCCAACGGCACGACTACATTCCCGGGCGCAGTCTGTTATTGGAGGGGTACATCCCCGGTATCGAAGGCAGTGTGGAATGTGTCGTGGCCGGCGAGCGTGTGCACCCGCTGCTGATCAACGAAAAGCTGCTGTTGACCGAGCGCAGTGGCACGGTCCTGGAAAACCTGCTGATTACCCCACCGACGTCCTTCACCGACAGCCAGTGCGCGCAGATCCGCGAGTACGCCGTGGCGTGCCTGCAGGCGGTCGGCCTGACCAACGCCGTGGTGCATTTCGAGTTCCGCATGACAGAGCAAGGGCCCGTGGTGATCGAGATCAACCCACGCGTGGGCGGGCTCTATGTGAACGCGGCGTTGCGTGACCTGGCCGGTATCGATCCCTACCAGGTGTATCTCTCATTGTTGACGGGCGGGCAGGGTGTCACTGCGCAGTTGGAGGCGGGGGCACGCAAGGTTGCCGAGGCCGGGCAGCATTACGCGATGCTAGCGATTTACCCGCAGCACAGCGGCCGGTTCGAGGGCATCGAAGGCATGGAGTACCTGGACCGTAACGCAGCGGTGCTGGAGTACGCCCAGCAGGAGCCGGGCCATATGATCGATGCGGACATCGAGGAGCACTATCTGCTCAAGTGCTGGGCCAAGGTCGACGACGCTGCCGACGCGCACGCGCTGCATGACGCGGTCAGTCAGCATCTGCGCGTTATCATCGACAACCCAGTGGCAGGCTAGCGATATGGACATCCCACGAATTAGCGCGCAGTTGCGCGAGCAGCATTACTGCCATCGCCGTGACTTTGGCGAATTGCTCAATGTCGAGCCCGCAGAAGAGCAAAGTTTCCGGGCCTACTGGGCCAACCTGGTGCGCGACGAGGCGTTCAAGGCGTACACCCATCGCGAACGGCGGATCCTGCGCTATCGTTTATCACCTTCACGGCAGTTGCAGATCGACAGGAGCACCGCGTTCAAGTCGCCGGTCACCTACGCCGTCAATTATCAACAGGGGGTGAACCACTTGAGCTATAGCGAGGAGGGCTTTATCGAGCATCCACTGATGCGCAAGCTGCTGGCCACCGACCTGGCAGTGATCGCACCGCACCTGGGCGAACAGAGCTACACCATCGACATCCACCAGTTCCGCGTGCGTGCGGATGCGCAAGCGAGCAGCCCCACCACGTCGGGGATTCATCAAGATGGCCTGGATTGGGTGTTCATGCATTTTATCGGCGAGCACAACACGGTGCCGGTGGTGTCGGAAGTGTTCACCGGTGAAGCAGAGCACAGTCGGGTGTTGAATGTGCCCATGGAGCACTTCCTGGAAACCCTCGTGGTCAACGACCGCAGGCTCTACCATCGCGCCGGGGATGTACGGCCGAAGGTCGATTCGACACCCGCGTGGCGCGATATGCTGTTGGTCAGCCTGCGCAGCGTGCCCGCCGATCAAGAGGCGCCGCCCGCATGAGCCTCGATCAACAGCTGTACCTGTCGACCCGCAACGCGCGGCTGATCATTTTTGCTCGCGGCGTTTCGGACTTTGGCGCCTTTCTCAACCTGGTGGCCCTGTCCACCTATGTCTACTGGCTCAGCCAGAGCGTGGTGTTCGTCAGCATCTTCCTGGCGTGCCGCGTCACCGGTGGCATTGTCGCCAGCCTGTTTGGCATCCCGTTTTTCCGGCGCTTTGCCGGGCGCGGCACGTTGGCGGGGCTGGACCTGGCGCGAGCGTTGTTGTTGACGCCGCTGTTGCTGCTGATTCCCACCCATCAACTCAGCCTGTTGCCGTTCATTGCCTTTGGTATCGGCCTATGCAATTCGCTGTTTGCCATTGGCCTCAACAGTCAGTTGCCCACCTGGGTTGCCCCTGAACAGCGGGTGAACACCAACGCCTGGATCACCTCGGCGGCCGCCACCGGCGCGGTGTTCGGCAGTCTGCTGTCGGGGTTGCTGATTGCCACCGGGGGATTCGAGGCGGTGTTCGCGATGAATATCGGCACCTATGTGATCGCCGCTTGCCTGGTGCTGCCATTGCGCGGGTTGTACTGCGTCGCCATCGCCGCCCATCGCGGGCTCTCGGCCGAATGGCGCGAGTTGACCAAGGGGCTGCGCGGCGCGCCGGTATTGGCCGCGATGTTGTTGATCAGCATGCTCGACACCCTTGGCAGCGCGGCGCATAACGTCGGTTGGCCGGTGCTGTCCCAGTACATTTCCCCGGACACGGCCAAAACGGTGATGGGGTATCTGCTGGCGGTCTGGGCCTGTGGCAAATTTATCGGGGCGCGTATTGCCAGTGCGCTGTTGAAAGGCCGTGGCACGCCGAGCATGGAACGCCTGTTCATGTTCGGCGTGGCGCTGATGTCCAGCGGCTTTATCCTGACGTTCCAGCAAACCGAATTGTGGTTGGCGTTGCTGTTGGTGGTGTGGGCGGGGTTGGGAGACGGGCTGTCTGAAGTGGCGTTGGTCTCGCGTGCGCAAAGTGAGCCGGATAGCCTGCGCCTGCCGCTGTTCAGTTTATTGACCCTGATTCAAATGGCGGGCTTCGGCGTGGGGATGCTGGTGGTCGGGCCGTTCTACCTGACGTGGACGCCGGCCCAGGTGATTGTGCTGTTCCATGGGCTACCGCTGACGGCGCTGGCGGTAATGACCCTGTGGCTGGGGTGCACGGCTTACCGACGCCGGCCGGACGTGTCGGGCACACCGCCCGCGCGTTGATAGCGATCGGTGGGAGGGGGTGAGCCCCTTCCCACCTGGGTAGTGCCTCAACTGGGTTCAAGCAACTGCGCTCCCGGCCCGCGCTCACCGAGTTGGTCACCCTGGTTGCGCAAAGGGCAGGCGTCCATCGACAAGCACCCGCAGCCGATACAGCCATTGAGCTTGTCGCGCAGTTGCACCAGCTTGTTGATCCGCTCATCCAGGTCTTCCCGCCAGCGTGCCGACAGGCGTGCCCAATCCTTGGCCGTCGGTGTGCGGCCTTCAGGTAATGCTTGCAGCGCCTCGCCGATGGTGGCCAACGGAATGCCCAGGCGTTGGGCGATCTTGATCACTACCACTCGCCGCAACACGTCACGCGGGTAGCGCCGTTGGTTACCGGCGTTGCGATTGCTTTTGATCAGCCCCTTGGTTTCGTAGAAATGCAGGGCCGTGACGGCGACGCCGCTACGGGCAGCCAATTGGCCAACGCTGAGTTCCTTGTTGAGCATAAAAACCCCGATTCATCACTTGACCTTGACTTAACTAGAGGTTTTACCCTGCCGAGCACTGGATCGCAAGATTCTGCCTACAGAGAAAGGGGAGTGTTCATGCAGGTATCAGAGAAGAATCGCAGCTTCACGCAATTGATCGAGTTTCAGATCGACCCCCGCCAGCAATCTGCCCTGGTCGCGGCCCTGACCGTCCAAAGCGAGCGACTGGCCGTGAACCATGGCGGCTTTTTGAGTGCGAGCGTGCAGGTCAGCGATGATGGGCGGCGGGTGCTCAACTGCCTGCAATGGCAATCCCGCGAGGATGGCGAGGCGGCGTTCCGGCGCTTCGAGCATGGCGGCGAAGACCTCTGGACGCTGATCCGGGCGCACCAGGCCAGGGCGGTGACCTTTGATTCGTTTCAGGTGCTGCGCAGTTTTGAGCGCAGCCATGACGACGCCTTGCACTGCCGCCTAAATGGATAGGTGCAGCATCCGCTCGCCCTGCAGGTTTTCCCCAGGTCGGCGCTTGTTGACCGCTAGCTCGCCGATTTTGATCAGGCGCGTGCGCGTGACGTTGCGGCTCAAGCCCAGCAGGCTGGCGGTGTGCACCTGGTTGTAATGGCTGAAGCGGTACGCGGCGCGTAACAGTGCATCCTCGACTTTTTCGTGCAGGGCGCCGGCCTGTTCCTCGAACAGCTTTTGAAAGGCGCGCGCCAGCAACGCTTCGGCGCTGTTGTCGGTGCCGTGCTGGCTGTCGTCCTGGCGCTCGATGCGCAGGTTCGACAGGCGCAGATCGTCGCGTTCGATCACGCTGTTGCGGCAGATCAGCAGGGTGTGGTGAATCACGTTTTCCAGCTCGCGGATATTGCCCGGCCAACTGTAGCTGCGCAGTTTTTGCTCGGCCTCACGGCTGATGGTGATCGGACCGTAGCCGAGGCGTTGGCTGTAGGCTTCGATGAAGTGACGGGTCAGTGGCAGGATATCGCCGGGACGCTCGCGCAGGGGGCTCAGCTCCAGGCTGACCACGTCGAGACGGTAGTAGAGATCTTCGCGGAAGTGCCCGGCATTGATGGCCTTTTCCAGTTGCACGTTGGTTGCCGCCAGTACCCGGACGTTGATCGGAATGCTCTTGCGCGAGCCCAGGCGCACCACTTCGCGCTCCTGCAGCACGCGCAGCAGCTTGACCTGAATGGCCATGGGCAGATCGCCGATTTCGTCGAGGAACAAGGTGCCGCCGTCCGCCTCTTCGAACCAGCCCGCCTTGGCGCTGAGGGCGCCGGTAAAGGCACCCTTTTCGTGGCCGAACAGCTCGGCTTCGACGAGGGATTCAGAGAACGCCCCGCAGTTCACCGCCACGAAGGGTCGGTTGCGCCGCGCGCTGAGGTTGTGGATATGCCGTGCCACCAGTTCTTTTCCGGTGCCGGTTTCGCCGATGATCAGCACGCTGGCTTCGCTGGGCGCCACTTGCTGGATATGGTCGAGCAGGGCCTGGGATTTCGGGTCTTCGAACACCTGAGCCGTGGCACGGATCGAGGTCGCGAGGGCAGGCGAGGGTGGGAGGGTCAACAGCTGCATGGGCACCTCTCTCAGGAATAGAACGTGGGAATCGGCAGGGCCGGGTTCAGCGCCCAGTCATGCAATGCGTGGAATTTGTAATCCAGCGGGCTTTGAGCAGTGCTGTGGCCTGCACGCTGGGGCGTGGGCGGGCAGCATTGCGGTGTTTATAGAGGGATTCTTATATTCCGTAAATTAATCGATTTACATATTTATAGATCTTAAAGGAATATATGGCTGTGCCTATTGAGACTGCTGCAACGGTTGATAGCCACTATCGAGGACGGTGATTTTTCCCTGGGCATGGGCGGGAGTAGCCTGTGTTCATTGACCCGACACCTCCTTCGCAGGGCTACCGCCATGAACCGTTCACTCGCCATCTCGCTGTTGCTTGTCACCGCTGTCCTCGCTGGATGTGCAACCCATCCGGCGCCTGAATTGCGTCCTTACACGGAACAGGAAACCAGACAGCTGGCGTTGGAAGCGCTGAGCCGCCGCGGATTGTCCTTCGATGACTATCAACAGCAGCGGGCGGCATTGACCGGCCAGCCACAAAAAACCTTTGGTTTTGATCACCAGGGCGAGATGAACGCCGAGCGCAACGTAGCCCTGAAGGATCGCCCCAGTTGAGCGGCGCTGTTGCGGTGAAGAACCCGAGTGTTCCCATAAGGAAACTCGGGTTTTTTGTTTTCCATGGCGTGACTTCAGCCTGTTAAGCTGAATTTCAGGAGCGTTCCTACGCACATTTTCATAAAGTGGTCCTTCTATAACGGCATCTGATCAGTTAAACCTGACGACCTCTGTTCTGTTCGATGCCCCCGCGACACTGTTCTCGGGAACACGCTCTGCGAGTTTTAACGCCATGAATAAACGTCCGTTGTATTTCGACTACGCCGCCACCACACCGGTGGATGAGCGGGTCATCCAGGTGATGGTTGAGTGTCTGGGTTTCAATGCCAATTTCGGTAACCCGGCGTCCAGTTCCCACGCGTTCGGCCAAGCGGCCCGGCAAACGGTCGAGCAGGCGCGTCACCAGGTGGCCGAACTGGTCGGCGCCCAGCCCGAGCAGATCGTCTGGACCTCCGGCGCCACCGAGTCCAACAACCTTGCACTTAAGGGCGTGGCCCAGGCGCGTGGCGTGGCGGGCGGGCATATCATCACCAGCCAGATCGAGCACAAGGCCACACTCGACACCGCGCGGCAATTGCAGGAAGCCGGTGTGGCGGTGACGTATCTGGTGCCTGATGCCGATGGCTTGATCAGTGTCGAGGCGGTCAGTGAGGCACTGCGTGAGGACACCTTTCTGGTGTCGCTGATGCTGGTCAATAACGAGCTGGGCACGTTGAACGACATCCCGGCCATCGGCGCACGGGTGCGTGAACAGGGCGCGTTGTTTCATGTGGACGCGGCGCAAGGGGCGGGCAAGGTGGCCATCGACCTGGCGCAGTGGCCGGTGGATTTGATGTCGTTTTCCGCGCACAAGCTTTACGGTCCGAAGGGCATAGGTGCGTTGTATGTAGGACCGCGTGCGCAGCAGAAGGTGTTGGCGCAGATTCATGGTGGCGGGCATGAGGGCGGCTTGCGTTCGGGTACCCTGGCCACTCACCAGATTGCGGGCATGGGCACGGCGTTCGCCCTGGCAGCAGCGTCTTTCGCCGAGGAGAAGGCACAGATCGTAGCCTTGCGTCAGCGTCTGCTGGATCAATTGGCGTCGATCGCGGGTGTGCGCCTCAACGGCAGCCCCACACAGCGAATCCCCCATACCCTTAGCCTTACGTTCAATGAAGGCGAGTTCAACGCGGCTGCGTTGAGTGCAGGAATTGCCTTTTCGGCGACTTCAGCATGCAATTCGGCCAGCAACGCGCCGTCCCATGTGCTACTGGCCCTCGGGCATGACGCTCGCAGCGCCGGCCGTACCATTCGCCTGAGCCTGGGCCGGTTTACCACCGAGCGGGATATCGACGAAGCGGTACAACTGATCAAGTCGGCACTGGCCAGCGCACCGGCGTTCTGGGCCGTCTGAAACTTCATTCGCAGTGCATAACAATTATTAGCGGTTAGCAGGAGACACAATGACTACGCAGCCTTTGACCCATGGAACGGTTCCCCAGCGCCTGGCGCAAACCCGTGAGCTGATGAGCCGAGAGGGGATTCATGCCCTGCTGGTGCCGTCTGCGGACCCGCATTTGTCCGAGTACCTGCCCGGATACTGGCAGGGCCGCCAATGGTTGTCCGGGTTCCATGGTTCGGTGGGGACGCTGATCGTCACTGCGGAGTTTGCCGGGGTGTGGGCCGACAGCCGCTACTGGGAACAGGCGAACAAGGAGCTCAAGGGCAGCGGCATCGAACTGGTGAAACTGCAACCGGGCCAGCCCGGACCGCTGGAATGGTTGGCTGAACAAACCCCGGAAGGCGGCGTTGTGGCGGTGGATGGCGCGGTAATGGCCGTGGCCTCGGCGCGCACCCTGGGTGACAAGCTGGCGCAGCGTGGCGCGCGCTTGCGTACGGACATCGATCTGCTCAATGCCGTCTGGCACGACCGCCCGGCGCTGCCGAACCAGCCGATCTATCAGCACCTGCCGCCGCAGGCTACCCT
The DNA here is from genome assembly GCF_003852355.1 of Pseudomonas sp. R2-7-07. Lineage (NCBI taxonomy): Bacteria > Pseudomonadati > Pseudomonadota > Gammaproteobacteria > Pseudomonadales > Pseudomonadaceae > Pseudomonas > Pseudomonas sp. R2-7-07. Next base: position 2,116,947 of record NZ_CP027759.1, read on the forward strand.
CAGCCGCAGCGAAAAACTCACGGCCCTGCGCGCCAGCCTGAAAGAAAAAGGCGCTGACTGGCATTTCATCGCGACCCTGGATGACATCGCCTGGTTGTTCAACCTGCGCGGTGGCGATGTATCGTTCAACCCAGTGTTCGTATCCTTTGCCCTGATCAACCAACAGCAGGCCACCTTGTTCGTGGCGCTGAGCAAGGTCGATGCCGAGTTGCGCGCTGCGCTTGAGCGCGATGGCGTGAGCGTGCGCGACTACAGTGATGTGGCTGATGCGCTGCGAGCCGTACCGTCCGGAGCAAGCCTGCAGATTGATCCGGCCCGCGTGACGGCCGGTTTACTGGAGCACCTCGACGCCGGCGTGAAACGGGTGGAGGGCTTGAACCCCACCACGCTGGCCAAGTCGCGTAAAAGCCTGGCCGATGCCGAACATATCCGTCAGGCCATGGAACAGGATGGCGCCGCCTTGTGCGAATTTTTCGCCTGGCTGGAGTCGGCCCTGGGACGTGAACGCATCACTGAACTGACTATCGATGAGCATCTGACGGCAGCGCGTGCCCGCCGTCCGGGGTATGTGTCGCTGAGTTTCAATACCATTGCGGCCTTCAATGCCAATGGCGCGATGCCGCACTACCACGCCACGCCAGAAGAACATGCTGTGATCGAAGGCGATGGCTTATTGCTGATCGATTCCGGCGGCCAGTACCTGGGTGGTACCACGGATATCACGCGGATGGTGCCCATCGGTACGCCGAGTGCAGAGCAGAAACGCGATTGCACGCGGGTGCTCAAGGGCGTGATTGCCTTGTCCCGCGCTCATTTCCCCAAGGGCATCCTGTCGCCGTTGCTGGACGCCATCGCGCGTGCGCCGATCTGGGCCGAGGGCGTGGATTACGGCCACGGTACGGGTCACGGTGTAGGGTATTTCCTCAACGTGCACGAAGGCCCGCAGGTGATCGCCTACCAGGCTGCAGCTGCACCGCAAACGGCGATGCAGCCGGGCATGATCACGTCGATTGAGCCGGGCACCTACCGCCCTGGACGTTGGGGCGTGCGCATCGAAAACCTGGTGTTGAACCGTGAAGCGGGGACCACCGAATTTGGTGAGTTCCTCAGATTCGAAACCCTGACCTTGTGCCCGATCGACACCCGTTGCCTGGAGCCTTCCTTGCTCACGGCGGATGAGCGCGAGTGGTTCAACGCTTATCACGCCCAGGTGCGTGAACGCCTGAGCCCGCTACTCAGTGGCGAGGCGCTCACGTGGTTACAGGTGCGCACAGCGGCGATTTGATCGCGGGCTGACTGAGGGCTTCGCGCTGTGCTGCCTTGATCGCGAGCGATCAAGGCAGCACTCAGGCGGCTACTTGCAAATGACGATCATGCTGCGACTAGTGTAGCCGGCAGGATTGAGGCCGAAGGGGTAATCGCCGGGTTCTTCGGCGTTATCGCCGGATTTGGCGATAACCCGATAGCCCTTGGTGCCACAGGAGTCAGCCGCACTGGTGTAGCACTGGTCCCAGGAGGAGGACAGGCCCGAGCAGTTGATATGCAGCCCTTTCTTGCCTCGTTTCACTTCTGTTTTCGTGGTCGCGGCACAGCCGGCAATGCCTACGACCAGCAACAGTATCAAAATTCGTTTCATTCCCATCCTTAAATAGCCGCTTCGCAAAAGAAACGAAGCCGGCCTTTACTCGCTCTCGAGCGTAGCGTTCATGCTGTCCGTGTCGAGTTTCTCCATGAAAGACATTCATTTACGGCCTAAACATGGCCTAAATGAGCAGTAAATACCAGTGCTGCCTTTTTAAAGAGCTCAGTCGGCGTGCACCAGCGGTTTGGATTCGTTGCGCATTGTCAGTGTGGCCCCAACGGAGGCCAGAATGATGCAGGTGATCGCCAGCCATTGCGCGAGCGTCAGGTGTTCATGCAGGAAGAACAGCCCGGAGAGGGCGCCGAACGCCGGCTCGATACTCATCAGGGTGCCGAACGTACGCGCGGGCAGGCGGGTGAGCGCAACCATTTCCAGTGTGTAGGGCAGCGCTGTCGATAAAATGGCGACGCCGATGGCGATGGGGATCAAGGCGGGAGTCAGCAGCGCGGTCCCCGCGTGCACGATGCCGATTGGCGCGACGAACAAAGCGGCAATCATGACGCCGAGCGCGGCGGTCTGCACACCGTTATCGTTACCTGCCTTTTGGCCGAACAGAATATAAAGCGCCCAGCAGACACCAGCGCCGAGAGCATAGGCGGCACCCATCGCGTCGATGCCACTGCTGGTTTCGCCCGACGGTATCAGCAGGAGTAAACCGACGACTGCGAGCGCGATCCACAAGAAGTCCACTGCCCGGCGCGATGCATACAGGGCGACGGCGAGCGGGCCGCTGAATTCTAGCGCTACCGCAATACCCAGGGGCACGGTGCGCAACGACATATAGAAGAGAAAATTCATGCCGCCCAGCGCCATGCCGTAGACAACTACCGTGCGCAGGGACTTGGCCGTCAGCTTGGCGCGCCATGGGCGTAATAGAAGCAGCATGATCACGCTGGCGAAAATCAAGCGCAGGGTGGTGGTACCTTGCGCGCCGATGACAGGGAACATGCTTTTGGCCAGCGAGGCGCCGGACTGGATGGACGCCATCGCTATTAACAGCAGGCCAACAGGGAACAGTCTGGAGGCCAGGCTGCGGGGTGGGGTGGTCATTGAAGGTTTTCGTCCGAAGTCTTTCATATAAAGGGCAGAGCGCTGATGCGCTTAAGGGGCACGCACTGCGCAATATACTGCTCAAGTGCAGAGGATTTAAAGGGTTTCGGGCTGTTTGATAGGAAATTCAAATTAAACGTTGACGGCAGATTCTGTGCGCCTATAATTCGCCCCACTTCCGGCGCAGTCGAAACGGAAAACTCCTTGGTAAACAATGAGTTAAGTGGTTTTCGACAGCAAGCCGCTTCAGTTCATCGAAGCCAAAAGGAAGTTGAAAAAGAGGTGTTGACAGCAGCGTGTAACGCTGTAGAATTCGCCTCCCGCTTACGAGAGATCGCAAGCGCAAGTGGTTGAAGTTATTGAAGAATTCTTCGAAAACTTCTGAAAATAACCGCTTGACAGCAAATGAGGCTGCTGTAGAATGCGCGCCTCGGTTGAGACGAATAGCTCTTAACCAACCGCTCTTTAACAACTGAATCAAGCAATTCGTGTGGGTGCTTGTGGGGTCAGACTGATAGTCAACAAGATTATCAGCATCACAAGTTACTCCGCGAGAAATCAAAGATGTAACCAACGATTGCTGAGCCAAGTTTAGGGTTTCTTAAAAACCCAAAGATGTTTGAACTGAAGAGTTTGATCATGGCTCAGATTGAACGCTGGCGGCAGGCCTAACACATGCAAGTCGAGCGGTAGAGAGAAGCTTGCTTCTCTTGAGAGCGGCGGACGGGTGAGTAATGCCTAGGAATCTGCCTGGTAGTGGGGGGTAACGTTCGGAAACGGACGCTAATACCGCATACGTCCTACGGGAGAAAGCAGGGGACCTTCGGGCCTTGCGCTATCAGATGAGCCTAGGTCGGATTAGCTAGTTGGTGAGGTAATGGCTCACCAAGGCGACGATCCGTAACTGGTCTGAGAGGATGATCAGTCACACTGGAACTGAGACACGGTCCAGACTCCTACGGGAGGCAGCAGTGGGGAATATTGGACAATGGGCGAAAGCCTGATCCAGCCATGCCGCGTGTGTGAAGAAGGTCTTCGGATTGTAAAGCACTTTAAGTTGGGAGGAAGGGCAGTTACCTAATACGTGATTGTTTTGACGTTACCGACAGAATAAGCACCGGCTAACTCTGTGCCAGCAGCCGCGGTAATACAGAGGGTGCAAGCGTTAATCGGAATTACTGGGCGTAAAGCGCGCGTAGGTGGTTTGTTAAGTTGGATGTGAAATCCCCGGGCTCAACCTGGGAACTGCATTCAAAACTGACTGACTAGAGTGTGGTAGAGGGTGGTGGAATTTCCTGTGTAGCGGTGAAATGCGTAGATATAGGAAGGAACACCAGTGGCGAAGGCGACCACCTGGACCAACACTGACACTGAGGTGCGAAAGCGTGGGGAGCAAACAGGATTAGATACCCTGGTAGTCCACGCCGTAAACGATGTCAACTAGCCGTTGGGAGCCTTGAGCTCTTAGTGGCGCAGCTAACGCATTAAGTTGACCGCCTGGGGAGTACGGCCGCAAGGTTAAAACTCAAATGAATTGACGGGGGCCCGCACAAGCGGTGGAGCATGTGGTTTAATTCGAAGCAACGCGAAGAACCTTACCAGGCCTTGACATCCAATGAACTTTCCAGAGATGGATTGGTGCCTTCGGGAACATTGAGACAGGTGCTGCATGGCTGTCGTCAGCTCGTGTCGTGAGATGTTGGGTTAAGTCCCGTAACGAGCGCAACCCTTGTCCTTAGTTACCAGCACGTTATGGTGGGCACTCTAAGGAGACTGCCGGTGACAAACCGGAGGAAGGTGGGGATGACGTCAAGTCATCATGGCCCTTACGGCCTGGGCTACACACGTGCTACAATGGTCGGTACAGAGGGTTGCCAAGCCGCGAGGTGGAGCTAATCCCAGAAAACCGATCGTAGTCCGGATCGCAGTCTGCAACTCGACTGCGTGAAGTCGGAATCGCTAGTAATCGCGAATCAGAATGTCGCGGTGAATACGTTCCCGGGCCTTGTACACACCGCCCGTCACACCATGGGAGTGGGTTGCACCAGAAGTAGCTAGTCTAACCTTCGGGAGGACGGTTACCACGGTGTGATTCATGACTGGGGTGAAGTCGTAACAAGGTAGCCGTAGGGGAACCTGCGGCTGGATCACCTCCTTAATCGACGACATCAGCTGCTCCATAAGTTCCCACACGAATTGCTTGATTCATTGAAGAAGACGAAAAGAAGCAGCCCGAAATTGGGTCTGTAGCTCAGTTGGTTAGAGCGCACCCCTGATAAGGGTGAGGTCGGCAGTTCGAATCTGCCCAGACCCACCAATTTTGTGTGGGAAACGCCTGTAGAAATACGGGGCCATAGCTCAGCTGGGAGAGCGCCTGCCTTGCACGCAGGAGGTCAACGGTTCGATCCCGTTTGGCTCCACCACTACTGCTTCTGTTTGTAGAAAGCTTAGAAATGAGCATTCCATCGTTGTGATGGTGAATGTTGATTTCTAGTCTTTGACTAGTTCGTTCTTTAAAAATTTGGGTATGTGATAGAAAGATAGACTGGACGTTACTTTCACTGGTAACGGCTCAGGCTAAGGTAAAATTTGTGAGTCGCTCTTAATTGAGTATGATCGAATTTTCGGCGAATGTTGTCTTCACAGTATAACCAGATTGCTTGGGGTTATATGGTCAAGTGAAGAAGCGCATACGGTGGATGCCTTGGCAGTCAGAGGCGATGAAAGACGTGGTAGCCTGCGAAAAGCTTCGGGGAGTCGGCAAACAGACTTTGATCCGGAGATGTCTGAATGGGGGAACCCAGCCATCATAAGATGGTTACCTTGCACTGAATACATAGGTGTATGGAGCGAACCAGGGGAACTGAAACATCTAAGTACCCTGAGGAAAAGAAATCAACCGAGATTCCCTTAGTAGTGGCGAGCGAACGGGGACTAGCCCTTAAGTGGCTTTGAGATTAGCGGAACGCTCTGGAAAGTGCGGCCATAGTGGGTGATAGCCCTGTACGCGAAAATCTCTTAGTCATGAAATCGAGTAGGACGGAGCACGAGAAACTTTGTCTGAATATGGGGGGACCATCCTCCAAGGCTAAATACTACTGACTGACCGATAGTGAACTAGTACCGTGAGGGAAAGGCGAAAAGAACCCCGGAGAGGGGAGTGAAATAGATCCTGAAACCGTATGCGTACAAGCAGTGGGAGCCTACTTTGTTAGGTGACTGCGTACCTTTTGTATAATGGGTCAGCGACTTATTTTCAGTGGCGAGCTTAACCGAATAGGGGAGGCGTAGCGAAAGCGAGTCTTAATAGGGCGTCTAGTCGCTGGGAATAGACCCGAAACCGGGCGATCTATCCATGGGCAGGTTGAAGGTTGGGTAACACTAACTGGAGGACCGAACCGACTACCGTTGAAAAGTTAGCGGATGACCTGTGGATCGGAGTGAAAGGCTAATCAAGCTCGGAGATAGCTGGTTCTCCTCGAAAGCTATTTAGGTAGCGCCTCATGTATCACTGTAGGGGGTAGAGCACTGTTTCGGCTAGGGGGTCATCCCGACTTACCAAACCGATGCAAACTCCGAATACCTACAAGTGCCGAGCATGGGAGACACACGGCGGGTGCTAACGTCCGTCGTGAAAAGGGAAACAACCCAGACCGTCAGCTAAGGTCCCAAAGTTATGGTTAAGTGGGAAACGATGTGGGAAGGCTTAGACAGCTAGGAGGTTGGCTTAGAAGCAGCCACCCTTTAAAGAAAGCGTAATAGCTCACTAGTCGAGTCGGCCTGCGCGGAAGATGTAACGGGGCTCAAACCATACACCGAAGCTACGGGTATCACGTAAGTGATGCGGTAGAGGAGCGTTCTGTAAGCCTGTGAAGGTGAGTTGAGAAGCTTGCTGGAGGTATCAGAAGTGCGAATGCTGACATGAGTAACGACAATGGGTGTGAAAAACACCCACGCCGAAAGACCAAGGTTTCCTGCGCAACGTTAATCGACGCAGGGTTAGTCGGTCCCTAAGGCGAGGCTGAAAAGCGTAGTCGATGGAAAACAGGTTAATATTCCTGTACTTCTGGTTATTGCGATGGAGGGACGGAGAAGGCTAGGCCAGCTTGGCGTTGGTTGTCCAAGTTTAAGGTGGTAGGCTGAGATCTTAGGTAAATCCGGGATCTTAAGGCCGAGAGCTGATGACGAGTTGTCTTTTAGACGACGAAGTGGTTGATGCCATGCTTCCAAGAAAAGCTTCTAAGCTTCAGGTAACCAGGAACCGTACCCCAAACCGACACAGGTGGTTGGGTAGAGAATACCAAGGCGCTTGAGAGAACTCGGGTGAAGGAACTAGGCAAAATGGCACCGTAACTTCGGGAGAAGGTGCGCCGGTGAGGGTGAAGGACTTGCTCCGTAAGCTCATGCCGGTCGAAGATACCAGGCCGCTGCGACTGTTTATTAAAAACACAGCACTCTGCAAACACGAAAGTGGACGTATAGGGTGTGACGCCTGCCCGGTGCCGGAAGGTTAATTGATGGGGTTAGCTAACGCGAAGCTCTTGATCGAAGCCCCGGTAAACGGCGGCCGTAACTATAACGGTCCTAAGGTAGCGAAATTCCTTGTCGGGTAAGTTCCGACCTGCACGAATGGCGTAACGATGGCGGCGCTGTCTCCACCCGAGACTCAGTGAAATTGAAATCGCTGTGAAGATGCAGTGTATCCGCGGCTAGACGGAAAGACCCCGTGAACCTTTACTATAGCTTTGCACTGGACTTTGAATTTGCTTGTGTAGGATAGGTGGGAGGCTTTGAAGCGTGGACGCCAGTTCGCGTGGAGCCAACCTTGAAATACCACCCTGGCAACTTTGAGGTTCTAACTCAGGTCCGTTATCCGGATCGAGGACAGTGTATGGTGGGTAGTTTGACTGGGGCGGTCTCCTCCTAAAGAGTAACGGAGGAGTACGAAGGTGCGCTCAGACCGGTCGGAAATCGGTCGTAGAGTATAAAGGCAAAAGCGCGCTTGACTGCGAGACAGACACGTCGAGCAGGTACGAAAGTAGGTCTTAGTGATCCGGTGGTTCTGTATGGAAGGGCCATCGCTCAACGGATAAAAGGTACTCCGGGGATAACAGGCTGATACCGCCCAAGAGTTCATATCGACGGCGGTGTTTGGCACCTCGATGTCGGCTCATCACATCCTGGGGCTGAAGCCGGTCCCAAGGGTATGGCTGTTCGCCATTTAAAGTGGTACGCGAGCTGGGTTTAGAACGTCGTGAGACAGTTCGGTCCCTATCTGCCGTGGACGTTTGAGATTTGAGAGGGGCTGCTCCTAGTACGAGAGGACCGGAGTGGACGAACCTCTGGTGTTCCGGTTGTCACGCCAGTGGCATTGCCGGGTAGCTATGTTCGGAATAGATAACCGCTGAAAGCATCTAAGCGGGAAACTAGCCTCAAGATGAGATCTCACTGGGACCTTGAGTCCCCTGAAGGGCCGTCGAAGACTACGACGTTGATAGGTTGGGTGTGTAAGCGCTGTGAGGCGTTGAGCTAACCAATACTAATTGCCCGTGAGGCTTGACCATATAACACCCAAGCAATTTGACTACTCGAGAGAGCATCAGATTGCGGTGTGTGAAGACGCAATGAACCGAAAGTTCGATGCTCACAAAACACCGACTTCTATCCCATACCCAATTTGCTGAAGCGAGGCCACATGGCCACGACTCAGTACCCGAATTTCTTGACGACCATAGAGCATTGGAACCACCTGATCCCATCCCGAACTCAGTAGTGAAACGATGCATCGCCGATGGTAGTGTGGGGTTTCCCCATGTGAGAGTAGGTCATCGTCAAGATTAAATTCCGAAACCCCATTTGCGAAAGCAGATGGGGTTTTGTTTTGGGCGGTCGAAAAGTGCCAAGACGCTCATTGCAGTGGCCTTCAGTGCTAAAGTCCACGCCTCGATTCTTGCTTTCTCAATGATGAAATAACCCGCCGTTAAGGGAAATCGATGCAAAGTGTTTCTGCATTTTTGGTATGGTGCAGCACATTTTCACAAGGATTGACCCTTATCCGCAGGACGCGGCGTCGACCTTTTTCAACGAGATGCTGTAGCAATGCCTGAACCGATACCCATCAAGGACCACGAAAAAGAACACCGTCTGGTGAACAAACGTTTGCTCGCCTGTGCACTCCTGGTGATTGGCATCACCTGCGCCCTGGTGGGGCGCATGTACTTCCTGCAGGTCGTGCAATACGACTATCACGCCACCATTTCTGAAAACAATCGCGTTCACGTGCTGCCCATCACCCCTACGCGCGGCTTGATCTATGACCGCAACGGTGTAGTCCTGGCTGACAACCGACCCAGCTACAACCTGACCATAACCCGCGAACGCACCACCGACCTTAAGGGAGAGTTGGACGCGATCGTCAGTCTGTTGCACCTGCCCGCCGAAGACCGTGCCGTGTTCGACAAAGCGCTCAAGCAGGCTCGCCATCCGTTCGTCCCTGTCACGCTGTTCTACGAGCTGACAGAAGAACAAATTGCCGTTCTGGCCGTCAACGAGTTCCGTCTACCGGGTGTAGACGTTGAGCCTCAGTTCGTCCGCCACTACCCGCTGGGTGCGCACTTCGCTCACTCCATCGGCTATGTCGGACGAATCAACGAGAAAGAATCCAAGGCCCTCGATTCGGTGGAATACCGCGGCACCCAGTCTATTGGCAAAACCGGTATCGAACGCTTCTACGAGTCTGAACTGCATGGTCACGTGGGTTATGAAGAAGTCGAAACCAACGCCCAAGGACGGGTATTGCGCGTGCTCAAGCACACTGACCCTATCCCCGGCAAAAACATTGTCCTGAGCCTCGACGTCAAGCTCCAGGAAGCCGCCGAAGAAGCCCTGGGTGACCGCCGTGGCTCGGTGGTGGCCCTGGACCCGCAAACCGGTGAAGTGCTGGCCATGGTCAGCAAGCCGAGTTTCGACCCGAACCTGTTCGTCACCGGTATCAGCTTCAAGGAATATGCCGCGCTGCATGATTCCATCGATCGCCCGCTGTTCAACCGCGTGCTGCGCGGGCTGTATGCGCCCGGCTCAACCATCAAGCCTGAAGTGGCCATCGCAGGGCTCGACAGCGGCGTTGTCACCCCGCAAACCCGCGTGTTTGATCCCGGTTACTACCAGTTGCCGGACTTCGATCACAAATACCGCAACTGGAACCACAGTGGCGACGGCTGGGTAGACATGGACGCCGCCATCATGCGCTCCAATGACACCTACTTCTATGATCTGGCCCACAAGCTCGGCATTGATCGACTGCATGATTACCTGGCCGAATTCGGCCTGGGCCAGAAGGTGTCCCTGGACATGTTCGAAGAATCCGCAGGCCTGATGCCGTCCCAGGCCTGGAAGCGCGCGACACGTCGCCAGCCCTGGTTCCCGGGCGAAACCGTGATCCTGGGTATCGGCCAGGGTTATATGCAAGTCACGCCGCTGCAACTGGCCCAAGCCACTGCGCTGATCGCCAATAAGGGTGTATGGAACCGCCCGCACCTGGCCAAGACCATCAACGGCGTGCCTCCGGTGGATGAGAATCCGATGCCCAACGTAGTGCTCAAGGACCCGCGTGATTGGGAACAGGTCAACCACGGCATGCAATTGGTAATGCACGACCCGCGCGGTATCGCTCGGGCCGCCGCGCAGGGCGCCCAATATCGCATCGCCGGCAAGAGCGGTACCGCGCAGGTGGTGGCGATCAAGCAGGGGGAGCGCTACAACCGCAATAAGACCCTGGAGCGTCACCGCGACAACGCCTTGTTTGTTGGCTTTGCGCCAGCCGAACACCCCAAGATCGTGATTTCAGTGATGATTGAAAACGGTGAGGCCGGTGGCCGTGTAGCCGGCCCGGTGGTGCGACAGATCATGGACGCCTGGCTGCTCGACGAGGAGGGTCACCTGAAGCCCCAATATGCGACGCCGGCCAAAGCGCCCGGCGATCCGCACGTTTAAGTCACACTTCCCATTCGCCCCAGCGCTTTATGTCGTCATAAACGAGCCAGGGCACATCATGGGTTGTCCAGATATGCGCGGTGGGCCTGGCGCCCGGATCATCGTCCAGCGTCGCCACCCGCACGATGACGTGGGGCTGGTGCGCGCGCTCGGCGATCAAATGCGAGCCACAGCGCGAACAGAAATGGCGCCGTTTGCCTGGCGATGACTCAAACGACGACAGCAATTCTTCACCGTGCGTCCAGCGAAAGTGCTCGCGCATCACCCCGGCCGTGGCGACAAAGGCTGCCGCATGCGCCTTGCGACAGCTGCCGCAATGGCAGTGACTGATGGGCATGTCCAGACGCTCCACCCGATAGCACACACCTTTACACAAGCAACTTCCATTCAACGGTTCAGTCATAACTTATGGCCAGGTCAAGGATGGGGGTCATCATCATTGCGCATAACCAAAGGTTGCGCATTGGTCGATGTCGCCTAGTGTTCAATGGAGGAGGTGACTTATGCACGTATTAGATCGCATCGAACGGAAAGTCCTGCTCAACGCATCGCGTAAACACGTCTGGGAAGCGCTCACGAATGCCGAACAATTTGGCGAGTGGTTCGGTATCGCCCTCAAGGGAAAAACCTTTGTTGCCGGAGAACCCATCGAAGCGCCGATCACCTACCCAGGCTACGAACATGTCGTGTGGAAGGCCAGGATCGAACGTATTCTGCCGCAAACCCTGTTTTCCTTCTGGTGGCATCCCTTTGCGGTGGAGGAAGACGTCGACTATGACCAGGAAACCCCGACGCTGGTGGAGTTCACCATCGAGGATCGCGCGCCGGGCATTTTGTTGCGGGTGGTCGAGTCCGGTTTCGACAAGGTGCCACAGGCCAGGCGCCTGAAAGCGTTCAAGATGAACTCCCGTGGCTGGGACGAGCAAATGGGCAATATCGAAAACTATCTGGACAAGGCCCGGCGAGCCTGACGCGAACGGGCATCCACGTTTGTGAGATCGCAGTTAACCTGCCGCGTTTGCCCGGATGCCGAGTAGAATCACGCCCTGAAAGCGATTCCTGAGGTGCGGTACGGTGGATTTACAGCAGGGGTTTGTCCTGACCCGGCATTGGCGCGACACCCCGGCGGGTACGGAGGTCAGCTTCTGGTTGGCCACCGACCAAGGGCCACGGTGTATTCGCCTACCCGTGCAAACCTCGGTGGTGTTCATTCCCGAGGCCCATCGCAAGCCGCTGGACTGGCTGCTTAAGGGCGAGCGCGATATCGAATTGCGTGGGTTGCAGTTGTGCGACTTCCATCATCGACCGGTCCTGGGTCTCTACGCCCGGCAGCACCGCCAGATAATGGATATCGAAAAGCGCTTGCGCGCTGCCGGGGTGGATGTCTACGAAGGTGATGTACGCCCGCCCGAGCGCTATATGATGGAACGGTTCATCACTGCGCCGGTGTGGTTCGGCGGCACGCCGGATGCCAGCGGTACGCTGCTCGATGCGCAGATGAAGCCCGCTGCCGATTACCGACCGACCCTGAAACTGGTGTCCCTGGATATTGAAACCACCGCCCAGGGCGATCTTTATTCCATCGCGCTTGAAGGGTGTGGCGAGCGCCAGGTGTACATGCTCGGTCCGCCCAACAACGCCTGCGCGGTGGATTTCAAGCTCGACTATTGCGACACCCGCGCCCAACTGCTCGAACGCCTCAACCAATGGCTGGCCACCCACGATCCGGATGCGATCATCGGCTGGAATGTGGTGCAGTTCGACCTGCGCGTACTCCACGAACATGCCCAACGCCTGAACGTGCCGCTGCTGCTGGGGCGGGGCGGTGAAGCCATGGCCTGGCGCGAACATGGCAGCCGCAATCATTACTTCGCTGCGGCAGCCGGCCGGTTGATCATCGACGGCATCGAAGCCCTGCGCTCAGCCACGTGGAGTTTCGAGTCGTTCAGCCTGGAGAATGTCGCGCAAACCCTGCTGGGTGAAGGCAAGGACATCTCCACGCCGTACCAGCGCATGGACGAGATCAACCGCATGTTCGCCGAGGACAAGCCCGCCCTGGCGCGCTACAACCTCAAGGACTGCGAGTTGGTCACGCGGATTTTCGAGAAGACCGAGCTGCTCAAGTTCCTGCTCGAGCGCGCCAGCGTCACCGGTCTGCCTGCCGACCGCAATGGCGGCTCCGTCGCGGCGTTCACCCACCTCTACATGCCGTTGATGCACCGCCAGGGCTTTGTCGCGCCGAACCTCGGCGACAAGCCGCCCCAGGCCAGCCCCGGCGGGTTTGTCATGGACTCGCGCCCAGGCCTGTACGAGTCGGTGCTGGTGCTGGACTACAAGAGCCTGTACCCGTCGATCATCCGCAGTTTTCTGATCGACCCGGTGGGCTTGATCGAAGGCCTCAAGCATCCCGACGACAGCGACTCGGTGGAAGGCTTTCGCGGTGCGCGTTTCTCCCGCACCCGGCATTGCCTGCCGTCTATCGTCACGCGGGTGTCCGAAGGCCGCGAAGTGGCCAAGCGCGAACACAATGCACCGCTGTCCCAAGCCCTGAAGATCATCATGAACGCCTTCTACGGCGTGCTCGGTTCCAGCGGTTGCCGGTTCTTCGATACCCGGCTGGCGTCCTCGATCACAATGCGCGGGCACCAGATCATGCGCCAGACCCGCGAGCTGGTGGAGGCCCAGGGTTATGAAGTGATCTACGGCGACACCGACTCCACTTTCGTCTGGCTCGGCGGCGCCCACTCTCTTGAGGACGCCAGCCGCATCGGCCAGGCGCTGGTGCAGCACGTCAACGACTGGTGGCGCAGCCATCTGCACACGGAATACGGCTTGCAAAGCGCCCTGGAGCTGCAATACGAAACCCATTTCAGCCGCTTCCTGATGCCGACCATTCGCGGCGCGGAAGAGGGCAGCAAGAAGCGCTACGCCGGCCTGGTGGTGCGCGCCGATGGCAGCGAAGAGATGGTCTACAAGGGCTTGGAAACCGTGCGCAGTGACTGGTCGCCCCTGGCCAGGCAATTCCAGCAGGAGCTCTACCGGCGCATCTTCCATCGCCAGCCCCATCAGGATTATGTACGCGACTATGTGCGCCGTACCTTGAGCGGCGAACTCGACGAGCTGTTGATCTACCGCAAGCGCCTGCGCCGACCCTTGCATGACTACGAACGCAACGTCCCGCCCCATGTGCGCGCCGCACGCCTGGCCGACGAATACAACGACCGCCTCGGGCGCCCGCGCCAGTACCAGCGCGGCGGCTGGATCCGCTATGTGATCAGCGTCAATGGCCCGCAGCCGCTGGAAGTGCAGCAAGCGCCTATCGACTACGATCATTATGTGACGCGCCAATTGCAGCCCGTGGCTGACGCCATCCTGCCGTTCGTGAACGATGATTTCGCCACCCTGGTGGGCGGGCAGATGGGCCTGTTCTAGGCAATCGGCCACTATCCCCGTTGCACCTGAAGCTTAGGAGGAACGCCCATGTACACACTCTATGGTACCGACGAATCCGGCTCCTGCATGATCGAGATTGCGCTGCAGCGCTGTGGCGTGCCGTGGCATCGCGTGGATGCCAGCTCCTGGCATGAAGGCGAGGGCAGCGAAGCCCTCGCGCGCATCAACCCGCTCAAACAGATCCCCACTCTGGTCACCCCCGATGGCCAGGTGCTGACCGAAAGCGCCGCCATCCTGATCCACCTGGGCTTGGAGTTTCCCGACGCGAACCTGCTGGCCGGCAACCGCGCGCAGATCCTGCGCGGTCTGTTGTACATCGCGGCCAATTGCTATTCGGCCATCGGCATCATCGACTATCCGCAACGCTGGCTGGGCGACGCCGGTGAAAGCCTGCAAACGCAACTGACCACCGGCACGCGGCGTTATCTGCATCAGGCCTGGGTGGTGTTCGCCGATCAGTTTGCCGACCAGTTGTTTACGCCCGACAACGTACCCAATGCACTGGGCATCATGGCGGCGGCGGTGTCGCGCTGGGACGAGGGGCGCGAGGTGCTCCGCAGCCTGGCACCGGGCTTTGCCCACGCCCTGGAGCGCGTGGATGCCGACCCGGTCGTGGCGCCCGTGTTCGCCCGGCATTGGCCGCAGTGGCAGGTCTCGTAATCAGAAGAAACAATGCCCCGCCGCCCGCCAATCCCTTGCGGCGCGGGCATCCTGACCTACGCTTCTCAATGTAGCGTAGGAATCATCCTTGAATTTGACTGTCGCAGACATGAAACTCAAGAACCCTGCATGGAATTCAAAGGAGGTGCGCATGCTCATCCGGTCGCTGACCCTGGCTACCTTGATGGCTTTTACGGGGCCGTTGTTGGCTGCTGATGATAATCCGCTCAAGCTGGAGATGGGCAAAACCCGCCCTCTGGTGGTGGTGGAACTCGATGCGGGTAACCCGACGTTGGCCACGCTCAGGAAACAACTGGAAGAGCCTGCCACCAAGCAGTCCTTCGAAGAGCGCAGCATGGTGTTCTACACCGTGAAGTTCGGCAGCATCGGCGCCGAGGGCGAGAAGTTCGCCAAGGATCCCAAGGACAGTAAAAAGCTCACCCCGCCTGAAACCAATGCACTGATCCGCGCCCTCAAGCTCGGTGTCGGCAGCGGCACCAAGGTGATCCTGATCGGCAAGGATGGCGAGAAGAAACTCGAGAAGACCGTGCCGCCCGATAGCCTTGATCTCAAAGAGTTCTTCAGTGCCATCGACCAGATGCCGATGGCCGAGAAAGAAGCGGCTGCCGCGCCGGAACCAGCGCCCGTTGCACCTGCACCGGCCAAGGGCGCCAAACCGGTCAAACCCGGCAGCAAGCCGGCGCCGCAACCCCTCGACGATTGAATACATAACCCTGTAGGAGCGAGCTTGCTCGCGAAGAACTCAGGGCCACCACGTTTATCCAGAATGAGCGCGGTGCCTGGGGGTTTTTCGCGAGCAAGCTCGCTCCTACATCAGGGCAAGCCGCTGCACCTCAGCTAGGCGCGCAATCAAGGCTTTGGCGCTTTACGCAGCGGAAACGGAAAGTAGAAAAACCGCAGGAATGCCACCCGCTTGATCACTTCCCCGATCAGCAACGGCACCACCACCGCCACCACGAAACCCACGCACGCGGCCATGAACGGATGCAAACCCAAGCGCTCCATCAGGTCGAAGGTCTTGTGCTGGATCTCGCCGTGGAAGATCAACAGGATCAAGGTGGATTGGCCGATGTAGGTCATCGCCCGCGTCAGCAGGGGCGACACCATCAACACCCGCGCCAGCGCCCAGCACAGGTACACACCGATCACCGCCAGCAGGCTGGTCCACAACCAGTGGTCGTAGCGACGTTGCGCCAGGTCCATGGTGTCGTGGCTGTAGAGGAACACGGCGGCGAACAGCACCAGCGAAATCAGCAGGGTCAGCAGCGAGCCTTCATGCCGGCGCAGCCAATCACGCAGCAGGTAGCCGTAGATGAAGTAGGTGCTGCTGATCAGGGTCACATCGAGGCTGAAGGGCAGGCCGGGCAACGTCCATGTTTGTTCGCCGAGGGTGACCGGCACTTGCCAGAACCACTTCAACATCCAGATGCCGAGCAACAGTTGCGCGCCGATCAGCAGGCAAGCGGCCAGCAATGGCAGCTTCAGGCGCTGAATCAGCCGCAGCATCAACCAACTGAACAGGATCGCCACCCAGAAGTGCGGCAAGAACCACAACGCCTGCCACGGGATGGTGTCCACGGAGGCATACAGCACGCCGCCGATATCCCCCAGCAACGGTTGCCCGCGCAGCACATCGCGCACGATCACATACACCAGCATGGTGAAGAAGAACGGCTTGAGCAGGCCGTCGGCCTTGCGCACCGCCATCTCCACGAAGGGCTGCTCGGGCTTGAAGAACACCCCGGACAAAAAGAAGAACAACGGCAGCACGAACGACGCCAGGATCGGGTACAGCAAATCCAGCGAGTTGGCGACAAACCAACTGTGGCCGTACACGATAATCAGAATACCGACGCCTTTGGCGATATCCATTTGAATCCAACGATGCTTCATGTGAGTCTTCCCGAACGATCATTCACGCCTTGCGCCACGGCGTCAGCCACAGCCCCATACCCAGCAACACCACGGCGCCTGCCAGGGTGCTCAGCCCCACTTGCAGCCACACGTCTTCGATTCGAAACAACACCAGCGCCGCCAGCCCCATCAGCACCGTACTGAGCAGCCATTGCCGCGCCCAGGGCAGGGCGCCGAGCAACGCCTGGCGCTGCATCAGCAGCAGCGCGGTGCAGATCACGCCCGCCAGCGCCGCCAGTGGAATGCCGGCCAGGCCAAACGCAAACGGCAATACGCCCAGCAGCAGCATATTGACCAGGCTGCCGAGCAGTTCGCAGCGCAGCGGCTGGCGCGTGTCGCCGGCGGCGTAGGCGTAGCGCGCGAGCAGGGCGTTCCAGGCACCGAATACCAGGGGCACGGCAAACCAGGCGAGCAACAGCGGCAGCGGCGAGTCTGCCGATTGTGCGGGCAGCAGCAGCGCGACCAGGCTCGGCGCCGCCGCCACCAGGCCGACGCCGGCCGGCAAGGTCAGCACGCTAGCGGTTTCCAGGCCGCGCTTGAGCAGGGCCAGGCGTTCATCGCCCTGGCGTCGGCTCATCATGCCCAGCAGCACTTGATTGAGGCTCATCAGCGCAATCAAGGGCAGGTTCATCAGCTTGCGTGCCAGGTTGACCCAGGTCACCGCGCCTTCCCCCAGCAGCGACGCCACCAGGCGCTCGATCAACGCCAGGCCCTGGCTGGCGCCATTGCTGAGTAACAAGGGGCCGATACGTTGGCCCAACTCCCGCAAAGGCGCGAAGGACAGTTGCACGCGCCAGGGTCGCCAGCCCAGGCGCCAGAGCGACGGCAGCAGCGCCAACGGCATCAAGCCACTGCCGACCAAGCACGCCAGCGCGAGACTGTGCGGCTGGCTGGCGGTGCCTGCCAAGGCGAGGTACGCCACCGGCGGCAGGTTGAACAGCAGCGAGCCCAACCCCGCCAGCACAAAGCGCTCGCTGGCCTGCAAGGGCACACTGAACAGCGCATGCAGCAGCAGGCCCGGCACGCACCACGCCACGATCTGCAGATTGCCGCCGGCCAGGGCCGTGGCGCTGGCCGCCAACCCCGGGCCGAGCAGTTGCACCAGCCACGGCGCCAACAGCATCAGCAGCAGGCTGGTGACCAGCGCAATCAACAGCAACGCCGGGAACAATACGGCCAGCCAGTCCAGGCGTTCGCTGTCCTTTCTTTGCAGATACAGCGGCAACGCGGCGGCGCTCAACACGCCGCCGGCCAGCGACATGCGCAGCGCCTCGGGCAGGAACAGCGCGATCAGGAACGCATCACTGCGCTCCCCCGCGCCCCAGGCCGCCACCAGCAACCATTCGCGCGCAAACCCCAGGCACAGGCCCAGCAGGGTCGCCACGGTCAGCCATACGGCAGAACCCAGCATCAGGGCCGCGCGCCATCAAGCATCGGCTTGCGAAACGCCAACGCCTTGACCTGGGGCAGGCGCGCCGGGAACAAGCGCCGCGCCTCCAGCACGTTAATCCCCACCATCAGCCAGAACAGCGCGACCATCACCACGGCAAAGCTGAAGTAGTGGTCAAACAAACCGCTGACCAGCGCCGACAGAATCCCGGCGGTGCTGCCCAGCCACAGCGCATTGTCCTTGGTCAGGCGGATCGGGCCCTTTTCCGGCCGGGCTTCACGCCACCAGCGCACGGTGACTGCAATAAACAACAGCATGCCGACAACGCCGGTCTTGTAGATGAAGTTCAGCCACAGGTTGGAGATCCCCAGCAAGTGCGTGCCCGGTACCGGCGGGTCGACCTTGAAACCGATGCCGAACGGGTACGCTGCCACAGCCTGCGGGAACATGCGGTACTCGTCGAAACGCACTTCGGTACTGGCGTTGCTCGTGGAGAAGATGGTCGCCAGGCGTTCCTGCAGCGGCGGATAAGCCATCACCAACGCCACGGTCAACGCCGCGCCGATCATCAATAAACGTCCGGTGTAAGGCACACGTCGCGTGGCCAGCCACATCAGCACCAGCGCCAGGCTGACCATCGCCCCGCGGCTGCTGGCCAGCAGCAACGCCGCCGCGCCCAGGCAGGCTACGCTCAGGCCCAACGCGCGTTTCCAACCTTGTTCGGTCATGCCGTAGCAGAACGCCAAAGGCAGCAGCAGCGCCATGATTCCGCCAATGGCATTCGGGTGCATCCACGGCGAGCCCATGCGTGACGACATGGCTTCCAGGCCGAATTTCAATGTGTCGAAGTTGCCGTAGTTGAGCAGCGCCAGGATCGGCGCAATCCCCGCCCC
Source organism: Pseudomonas sp. R2-7-07 (assembly GCF_003852355.1). NCBI lineage: Bacteria > Pseudomonadati > Pseudomonadota > Gammaproteobacteria > Pseudomonadales > Pseudomonadaceae > Pseudomonas > Pseudomonas sp. R2-7-07. Next base: position 2,135,962 of record NZ_CP027759.1, read on the forward strand.
GGAGCGTGTGCGCACGAACACCGCAATCGACATCACCAGCATCGCCAGGGTGCCCAGCAGCAGGGCGATCACCAGGCTTTCGCGGTGTTTGTAGTCCACCAGCAGCTTGGCCGTGAGAAATACTCCCGAGAGGTTCAGCAACCAGCGCAGCCAGTTGGCCACGCCGCTGCTTTCGGCGTGGATGCTGACCTGGCCGACGATAAACGGGAACACGCTGAACAGCATCAGCCACAGCAGCATCTGGTCGGTGGGGCGAAGCGCCAGGCGCGGCGCGTCCGGCAGGCGCGACAGAAAGCCGTGCCACAGCACCGCGCCCCAGGTCAGCGCAAGAATGGCTTCGCTCACCGTACTGCGGATGCCCAGATTAAGCGTGGAGTAGGGCATGAAGGTCGCGACCAGGGCGAACAGCAGCAAGCCCCAGAACGGAAAGCGCAGGATGGTCACGGCCGCCGCCAGGCCGATCACGGCGAGAAACGCCTTGGCCGGTGACAGCGCCAGCGCGACCACACCAAACAGCACGCCGAAGAGGATCGCGACGAGGCTTGCCAGGGAGAGTCTCATTTCAGTTCCTCGATCAGTTCGGCCAGGCGCCGGCGATAGGCGTGTTGGTTAAAGCGTTCGGCCCATCGGCGGTGGTGTTCGGGCGTGGCTTCATCGGCGCGCTCACCCAGGTTCAGCATCAACTGGACCAACGCGGGGCCATCGGTGGGTGAAAAGCGCGGCGCCGACGGCGGGGTGATTTCGTCCAGCGAGGTGCCGCTGGCCACGGCGACCGGGGTGCCGACGCTCAGCGCTTCAATCACCGGCAAACCAAAACCTTCCGCGTAGGACGGTTGCCACACGCGTGACGCCTGGCGGTACAGCGCCTGCAACTCGGCGTCGGAGACGCCACTCAACGCATGAATCCCCGGCAGTTGGCGCTGGGCTTCGGGCAAATGCTCGAGGCTGCCCACCAGGACCAGTTCCGGCACGCTGGGGGAGTCGCGCCGCGCCCGTTGCCAGGCATCCACCAGGAACGGCACGTTCTTGCGCAGTTCGCGGGTACCGACCAGCAGCCAGAAACCCGTGGGCAATTGGCGCGCGGACAAATCCGCTGGCGGTTCGTTGAAACCTTCCACTTGGTTGGGCAGGACGCGAACCTTGCCCGCCGCCTGGGGAAACAGGCGTACTGTTTCGTCGGCGCTGTATTGGGAAGGCGTCCACACCCGGTCGGCGCTGCGCACCGCGTAGGCAATCGACAGGCGATCGGTGGTTCTGTACACCAGCGCCTTCAGGCGGCTGGCGTGGTAGTTGTCCAGGGTGATCTGAAACAGGTCGTGCAGCAGCACCACGGTGCGCAACCCTTCAGGCTTGGGCGGTAGCGGCAGGCCCATATTGAAGGTGCTGATGTACAGATCGATGTGCTGTTCGCGCAGGGCGCGGGGTAAAAAACCGGCTTCGAAGCGCAGGCGATTCTGTGGCTGGTGCATCGCCGTTTTCGCGCAGCCCCAGGCCGGGCAGTGCGCCTGCAACCGGGTTTGATCGCCCAGGGGCGCGACGGTAAATCGCTCCAGTTCGATGTCCGGCAGGCTGCGCAGGGCGCTTTCCAGCGCATACACCTGGCGGCTGATGCCCGATTGCGGTGAGGTGCCGACGGTGCGGTAATCCAGGCCTACACGCATGCGGGCTCCTTTTGATTGAGCGGCGAAAGGGTGGCGTACACCTGCTCCAGTTGGCTGGCGGCAACGCTCCAGTCATGGGCTCGCCGCGCATAGGCGCGGCCGGCTTCACCCATGGGCGCGGCGGCTTCGGGAGCGTGCAGCAGGCGCACCACGGCGTCGGCCAGGCCGACGGCAGTTTGCCCGCCCAGATAATCCAGGCCCTCGACCAGGTCCAGGCCCGACACGCCCTGTTCGGTACTGGCCAGCGGCAGGCCGGCGGCCAACGCTTCGAGCACTTTGAGCTTGGAACCGCCGCCATGGCGCAACGGCGCCAGAAACACCGAACAGCTCGATTGCAGACTCAACAGGTTTGGCACAAAGCCCTGCCACTCGATGCGCGGGTCCGGCCAGCGTTCGCGCCAACCGTCGGGCATGCCGAAGCCGCACACGCTCATGCGCGCCTCGGGGCAGCGCTCCCAGACTTTCGGCAGGATTTCATCCAGGGCCCATTCGATGGCATCCACATTGGGGGCGTATTCATAGTTGCCGAGGAACAGCACGCGACGGGTCGAGGGGTCAGGACGGGCGCCGGCGAAGTGATCGCAGTCAACGCCGTTGACCACCACCGGCACCGGTTTACCGGCGATTTTTTCCAGCACCCGCGCATCGCTGTCGGTGACGGCCACCACTTGGCTGGCCTGGCGCATCACGCGACGCTCCCAGCGCGTGTAGCGCCATTGGTCATAGCGAATGAACGGCAGCGCCCAACGCGGCAAACGGTCGTACGTCGCCGCGCCGAGCGCCGACTCAACGTTATGTTCAGTCAACACGAAGGGTTGGGATTTGCGCGCCAGGGCATCTTCGTAAGGTTGGAAGGTATAGGTGTGCTCAATCTGCACCACGTCCCAATGTTCGTTGAGCAGTTGGTTGAACCGGTCCTCCAATTGCCCCGACAGGCCATTCACGCTGGCCAGCAACGGGTAAGGTGCAAACAGCCCGGCCAGCAGGGTTTTCAGGCTGCGCAGTGGCCGACGCGGCAGGATGATCAGCTGCTCGAGAAAGCCTTCCAGCACTTGGCGATCGCTCAGCGACACCGGGTGCTTGTCATGCAAAAGCAACGTGATCCGGTGCCCACGCGCCGCCAGGCTGCGCAGCAGGTGGAACTGGCGCGTCTTGCCGCCGCTGGTGGCGGGCCAGGGCGAATAGGGCAGGATCCATAAAATGCGCATGGCGGGCTTCAATCCCATAACAGAATTTGCAGGTTCGACTTGACCGGGACAGTCAACCCGTTAGTGCCGCTCAGCGGTGTCTGTGTGCCGCGCAACGGGTCATACAGCGTCGCGCTGGCAAGGCCCGGCAAGTGCGCGTTACCGCCACGGGCCGACCAGAAAAACCACAGTTTGCGCCCGTCGGCGCGGGTCCAGCCGATGCTGAACAGGCCATCGGGCAACTGGTCGGCGGTGGGCGGGTCGGCGGGGGTCAGCTGCGGCCCACTGACGTCGAGGAAGTTCTTCAACGCGGTGTAGACCGGCTTGGGCTTGGCGTCGATATCGAGCAGGCCGTAGGCACGGTCGCGCACGCTGGCGCGCTGGTCGAGGTCGCTCAGGGTAAACAGGAAAATCTTGTCGAAATCCAGCGCGCTCATCAGCGCCAGGCGGCGTATCACATAATCGGCCTGGCCCTGCTGGGTGATGATGTCCTGGGCTTCTTTGGGGCCGGCGTAGTTCGACCAGCCCCACTCGGTGCTCCATAGGGTTTTCACGCCACTGGCGCGCAGCTTCTGGTTGAGCGCGGTGGTCTTGGCCACGAAGTCGAGGTTGGCCGGGTCGTTGCCCTCGGGCAGTTGCGTGTAAGGGTGGTAGGACATCACGGTGTTCAGCTTGGGCACACCGAGGGCGTCGAGGGCGTCGAGCATGGTCTGACCGTTGGGCATTTCGCTGAAAAACGCCATGCCGGCGGCCACCACCGGTTTGTTCGGGGCGACGGCGCGCAGTGCGGCGGCGGTGGTGCGCAGCAACCTGGCATAACCGGCCGGGTCCGCCGCCGGGCGCCAGAAGCCCAGCAGGTTAGGTTCGTTCCATACCTGCCAGGCGTCGACGCTGGGGTAGCGTTGGGCCAACAGGGCCATGCGGATCGCAAATACATTCGGGTCCTGTGGCGGGTACTGGTCCTGATAGGGCGCGCCCACCGGCGCGGTGGTAATAAAGGGCGCCGAGCCGACCAGGTAAAACACCGACTTGAGCTGGTTGTCCTTGAGCTTGGTCACCAGCTCATCCAGGGTCGCCACCTGGTACTGGTCGGCGGCTGGCTCCAGCCGGTCCCAATGCAAATCCAGGCGCACCCATTCCAGGCCCAGGTCCTTGAGGCGGTCGATCTGCAGCTGGTAGCGCTCGGGGCTGAACCACAGGAACTGCGCGTTCACCCCGAGGAAATCCTTCCACACCACCACCTTGTTGCCCTTGAGCACATGGTTCTCGGCGTCGGCCGGGCGCCCCCAGATAAAGGCGACCAGGCCCAGGGCCGCGACCAGCGCAAGGGTGGCGAAGTAGGTCCGTTTACGCGCCATACGGGGCCTCTGTGATTGCCTGTTCGAAGAGCTGCTTGAAGCGCTGCGCCGTCAGCGGCCACAAGCGTTCGCGGCCGATTGCGCCGGCGCGTTCGGCCCAGTCCCGGGCCAATGTGGGTGTACGGGCCAGGCGCAACAATTGCTCGCCCAGCGCGGCCACATCGCCTTCGGGGTAGATCGCGCCGTTACCGCTGGCGACTTCCTCGGCAAACGCCCGGGCATCCGAGGTAATCGCCCCACGCCCGCACGCGGCGGCCCAGGACAGCGCGCCACTGGTGCCGCGCTGACGGCCGAGCAGGCCGAGTTTTTTCGATTCGCGATACGGCAGCACCATCACATGGTGGGCTTGGATCGTTTGCGCAATCTCGTCGGCCGGCAGGTTCAGCCGCCAGTCGATGACGCTCGCCAGGCCGAGGTCGGCAATCTGGCGGTTCAACTGCTCCAGGTAATTACCGCCCGCGCCAAACGCCATTTCGGCGGCAGTGCCACCGGCCAGGGTCAGGCGCACACGGTCACGCAATTCGGGGGCTTGCTTGAAAACGGCGGCCAGGGAGTGCAACAGGTCTTCAATGCCTTTGCCACGGTAGATAAAACCGAAATACAGCAGGTGCAGCGTGTCCAGCGGCGGCAGCGCCACCGCTGCAATCGCTAGGTTGGCGTGGTGGATCACCGCCACTTTGCCGGCGGGCAATTGCATCCGCTGGCTGAGGCAATCAGCGCCCAGGCGGGTCAGGGTGATCAGCCTTGTCAGGCCACGGGCGACATGGCGTTCTTCGCGCAGGGTCAACGGGTCTGCCAGCACCACCGCCGCCTGCGGCAATGGGCTGGGCAGGCGCTGCAGCAGGTTGAGCGGGAAGGGCAGGTGCTCGCGCCGCCATACGATGCGCTCGGGGTCATGCACGGTGGCCGTCAGCGGCAGGTTCGGGTAGGCGCTGCGCAACGTGCGCAACGCCAGAAACTCCCCCAGGCGCCCGCCGCCCAGCTCGGCGTGGACCAGGTCCACGCTGCGCCAGTCGAACGCGGCGACGGCCTGCTTGATCGCCGCGCTCGTGCCTTCCACGCCGCTCAACGGTGTCAGCACCGTCACGCCCAGCTGCTCCAATGCCGTCTTGAAATGGTTCGCGTAGTCGGCGATCCCATTCTTTTCCGGTGGCAAAGGCGCGAGCAGGGCAATGCGCATCAGAACGCCCCCCGGTATTTGGCGATGCTGTGCAGCACCTTGGCCGGCACTTCGAATTTACGCCGGTTGATGATGATGCCATCGACTTTGCCGAACGCGGTATTGAGGATCGACAGCGCGTGTTCCACCACCGGCACCGTGCTTTTCTGCGCTTCCACCACCAGCGCGATCAGGTCGGCGCGCCGCAGGTTGACGAACGCATCGCGGTTGTCCAGCAGCGCCGAGGCATCCAGCAACACCACTTCGCCCGGTGCTGCAGGCGCCGCCCCGCCGACGCGCACGGTAATGCCATTTTCCTGGAGCAGTTGGCGCAGTTGCTCCACCACGAAGGTCACGCCTTCACCGTGGCGCGCCGATGTCAGCCCGAGGGTCAGCCCGCGTTCGGCGACGCGGTCCAACTGCAGCAGACCGTACAGCCGGTAGATGCTCGCATTGAACGCATTGGTGCCTTGCGCGGTGCTGGTGTCCAGCTCCGGCAGGGTGGTCCACAGCGGCAGGCCGAACTTGCGTTCCACCAGGCCGCCATCGTGAATGCGCTGGTCGAGCAGGTAGCACAGGTAGATCACCAGCAGGCCGACGACGATGGCAAACGGGATCGCCAGCAACAGCATCAGCAGGGTTTTGGGGAAGATGCGACCTGGGTTCAGGGTCGCTTCCTCGATCACTGCGATGTTGCTGATCTGGCTGTTGTCCAGTTCACGGTCGATGCGTGATTTTTCCAGGTTGTCCACGTACAGCGCGTAGTTACGCTCGGTGGCACTCAGCTCGCGGGACAGGCGCGCCAGCTCCGGTTCAATCTCCAGGGCTTCCTTGCGTTGCGCTTCGAGGTTGACCAGTTGCTTTTGCTGCTGCACCAGTTGGGTGCGCAACGCCAGGTTGTTGCTGGACTCATCGAGCAGCACGCGCTGCAAGTGGATTTCCAGGGTATTCGGCGCGCGGTTTTCCGAGCTTTGTACAGTGTTGCTTTCACCGGCGACCTGGGCCTGCATTGCCCGAATCGACGCATCCAGGGCTTTGACCGGCGGCGCGTTATCGGTGTAGGTGCGCATCATGTCGGCTTTTTCCAGCAGCTTCTGGTTAAGCAAGCGACGCAAGTCCTGCTGCTGCGGGTTCAGCGCAATCTGGCGAACCGTGGTCACCTCCTTGGGCTGAGTCTTGAGCTGGGTGCGTGTGCTCTCGAGGGCGCTGTCTGAAGACGCGATCAAGCGCGTGGTGTTGAAGGTTTCGCCGCGCAGCACGTTGATGCGCTCGGACAAATCTTCCAGGCGATCGGTGATGCTCGCCGCGCCAATCTGGTTCAAGTGGGTCAGGATCTGCTGCTTGTAGCTCTTGATCTCGGTGGCGCTGTTGGACACCTGGCCTTCATAGAAGGCATATAGGCTCTTGCGCCCCAGGGCCTGGGTGCGTTCGTTGATGTAGGTTTCGACCCAACTCTTGACCACCGCTTGGGCGATCTCGGGGTCGCTCCACTTGAAGCTGATGTCCATCACCGTGGACCCGGCCGCATGGCTGACTTCGAAGTTCTTTTCCAGGCTCGCGGCGAGGCGTTCCACCGGCGTGGTCTGTTCAATCACGCCCACGGTTTCCAGCACCACGCGCACGCCGTCGAACACCGCGCCGATAGCGTTTTTGACGTAGTACTTGGTGCGCTTCCAGACACCTTCCGGCGGCGGCATTTTGTCGATGACTTCCAGGTAATGCTCGGCCACCGCACGCACGATCGGGCGGCCGGTCAGCAGGCGCTCCTCATCGACAATCGGGTCGCGCTGGGTGCTGGGCATGACCAGCGCCTGGCGGTTGCTGATCTCGATCGGCAGTGTCGAATCACGCCCCGGCTTGACCAGCAGGCGCGCGGTGGATTCGAACTTGGCGGGCAGCAGGAAGGCGCCCAGCAAAATGATCACCAGCGCCGCGATGGCCGCCAGCTTGAACTCATGCCGGAAGATGAAGAACAGGCGCAGAAGATCGCGAAAAGAACGGATCTCGATCATGGGATGTCGCTCCTTTAGTTACTGCCGCCGCTGGTTCGGGTGTAGTTGTAGCCAACCCCGATCGACTTGGTGAATGGGATCAGCTGGTTCAGGTAGGTATCCACGCCCTGGATGCGCTCGCCCACATTGGATTTGGGCACGAACACCACATCACCGCGTTGCAGGGGCACTTGTTTGCGCCCGTTGGGCCCGGTCTTGAGGTATTGGCTGAAGTCCAGGAAGTAGGCGCGATAGACGCCTTGGGTATCTTCGCGCAGCAGCGCAACCATGCTGGCATTGCCTGCCGGGTTGACCCCGCCGGCGCCGACAATGGCTTGCTCCAGGGTGTTGGCCGAGGCGATCGGCACCGTGGTCGGGTTGTTGACCGCGCCGCCGACGATGATCGAATTGCCCGGCGCCTGGTTGATGTTCACCGTCACCCGTGGCTCGCGATACACCGGCGCAAGCTTGCTGCTCAGCTCATTCGCCACCTCGGACGGGGTGCGCCGGGCCACCTGGATCGGGCCCAGGAACGGGTAGTTGATCTTGCCGTCGGTTTGCACCGTGTACAGCGTCAGCTCATAGATGGTGCTGACGTTGAACGCCGACAGGGTCGGCATTTCCCCGGCATCGCGCACGATGCGCAACTGATCGCCGATGCGGATGCGTTCCACCGCCGGCGGCAGTTGGGCCAGTTGGTCGAGGGCACGCTTGCCGTCCTCGACGGTCTTGCCGTCAGGCGCGACGATGCGCGCGGGGGTATTGCAGGCGGCCAGGACCATCATGGCCAGGACGAGCAGGGTTCGTTTCATCAAATAGGACTTCCTGTAGGTCATGATGCTCACCTCCAATAACCGGGGAACATGCTGATGCGCCGCTTGAGGGCGAGGGGTAGCCGGCGTTCCTGCTGGCCCAGCCGATAGCCGAGCAACTTGAACGCGCTGCGCACCAGTACTTCGGGTACGCGGTGCCATGCACCGGCTGCGCGCAATGCCGCGAGTTCAGCCAGTACATAGCGTTTACCTTCACCGCCGGCATCGCCAAAGGCCTGGCGTATCCAGGGTTCGCGACCGTAGAACACGCCAATGTCGAAGTAGCGGTGAAACTCATCCATGAGTCGGTAATCGTGGGAGTGGTACACCTGCGCGGAGGCGGCGTAGCGCACGGTGTAGCCTTCGATCAGCATGCGCGCTGCGACGTAGGCGTCTTCGCTACCGATGACATCGGCGGGGAAACCACCTACGGCTTGCAGGGCGCTGCGTCGGTAAACGGAAAACGAGTCGGAGCTGAAACAGGTCTTGATCCCCAGCTCCGGCGCATCGGCCAGGCGCTTGCTGCGGCTGTGGGCCGGGTAATTGAAGTGGCGCGACTGCGCGCCCAGCACACCGGCGTCGGGGTGCGGCAGTTGGCGACCATAGGCCACGCCGTTGAGCGGGTCTTGCTGCAATTCAGCGAGCAGGTTGGCGAAGGTCTCGGGCGCGGCGGGAATGGCGTCCTGGGTCATGACGATCAGGGCATCGCCGCTTACCTGTTCGCTGGCCCAACGCCGCGTGCCGCCGTGGTTGAAGGCGCGGGCGTCGATCACCTCGACCCGCGCGCCGTATTCGCGAAAGCGCGCCACGGTGTCATCGCTGGACGCACTGTCGACCACCAGCATCTCGTCCGGTTGCAGGGTTTGCATCTTCAGCGCAGGCAGCAGCCGCGCCAGGTGGCTTGCGGCGTTACGGGTCGGGATGATCAGCGAGGTGCGCATGTCATGGCTTCACTTCGGCAGGCGCACGCCCATAGATGTCATCGAAGCGCACGATGTCGTCTTCGCCCAGGTACTCGCCGCTCTGCACCTCGATCATCACCAGGTCGATGATGCCGGGATTGGTCAGGCGGTGTTTGTGCCCGGCCGGGATGTAGGTGGATTCGTTGGCGTTGATCAGAAATTCGCGCTCGCCATTGGTGATCTGCGCCGCGCCGCTGACCACCACCCAATGTTCGCTGCGGTGATGGTGCATTTGCAGCGACAACGACGCCTGGGGCTTGACCACAATGCGCTTGATCTTGAAGCGGCTGCTTTCCTCCAGCACGGTGTAGGTGCCCCACGGCCGGGTGACGGTGCGGTGCAGGCTGAAGGCCGGGTGGTTCTGGCGCTTGAGCTCGGCCACGATGTAGCGCACGTCCTGGCTGCGGTGGGCGTCGGCGATCAGCAGGGCATCGGGGGTGTCGACGATGATCAGGTCACGCACGCCGACCGCGCCGAGCACGCGCTTGGGCGAGTCGATGTAGCAGTTGTGCACGTCATGCAAAATCGCTTCGCCATTGACCTGGTTGCCCTGGGCATCGCTGGGGGTGAGCTGGCGTAGGGCTTCCCAGGAACCGATATCGCTCCAGCCGATGTCGCACGGCACCACGGCCACTTGCGTGGACTTTTCCATCAGCGCCACGTCAATGGAAATGTCCGGTGCGCTGCCGAAGGCGTCACTGTCCAGTTCGCGCTGGCGCGAGGTTTTGTTTTGCAGGTGCTGGCTGTGCTCAAGGGCGGCACGCGCAGCGATCAGCACGTCGGGCGCGTGGGTGTTCAGTTCATCCACCAGGGTGCTGGCCTTGAAGCAGAACATGCCGGCATTCCACAGGTGTTTGCCGCCGTCGAGGTAGGCTTGGGCAGTGGCCAGGTCGGGTTTTTCGACAAAGCGTTTGACCAGGTTGCCCTGGCTCAGCGCTTCGCCTTTTTCGATATAGCCGAAACCGGTCTCCGGGTGGTCGGGTTGAATGCCGAAGGTCACCAGGTAGCCGGCGTCGGCCAACTCGCGGGCCTGGGCCACGGCGTCGGCGAATGCGGTCTCGTTGAGCACCAGATGGTCGGCGGGCATTACCAGAAGTTGCGCGTCGCCACCGAAATGTTCCTGCACATGCAGCGCCGCCACGGCGATCGCTGCTGCGGTGTTGCGCCCGAAGGGTTCGAGCAACAGGTCCAGGGGCAGGTGGGCCTTGTTGACCCCACGGTAGTCATCCAGGGTGCGAAACAACAGGTCACGGTTGGTCACCGTGAGCACGCTTTCCACGCCGGGCAGGCGGGCGGCGCGCTGGAAGGTTTTCTGCAGCAGGCTCTGGCCGTCGCGCATGCGCATGAACGGCTTGGGCATGTTCTGCCGGGACACCGGCCACAAGCGCGTGCCCGAACCACCGGAAATGATGCAGGGAATTAATCCGTTGAGGGTATTCATCAATAGACTTCCTTGGTGGAAAGGACGGCCGGGACCGTCATGAAAACGATGTACAAGTCAAACCACACCGACCATTTGGAGATGTACTCCAGGTCGTACTCGACGCGTTTCTGGATTTTGAACAGGGTGTCGGTTTCGCCCCGGTAGCCGTTGATTTGCGCCCACCCGGTGATGCCTGGCTTGACCCGGTGCCGTGAGCTGTATTCGCTGACCGCCACTTCGAAAGGAATGCCCGCCGCCTTGGTGGCGGTGGCGTGGGGCCGGGGGCCGACCATGGACATGTTGCCCTGCAGGACGTTGAACAACTGCGGCAGCTCGTCGATGCTGGTTTTGCGGATGATGCGCCCGACTCGGGTGATGCGCGGATCCTGGCGGGTGGTCTGGCGTTCGGCGGTGAAATCGCTCTGGTCGGTGAACATCGAACGGAACTTGAACACGCGGATTTCATTATCGTTATAGCCATAGCGGTTCTGGCGAAACAGCACCGGGCCCTTGGAATCGAGCTTGATCGCGATCGCCGTCAACAGCATCACCGGCGACAGCACCACCAGGGTGATGCTCGCCAGCAGCAGGTCTTCGCAGCGCTTGATAAAGGGCGACCAGCCACGCAGCGGTAACTGCGAGGTGTTGAACATCAGGATGCCGCCCACATCGGTGATGCGGCTGTGGCCGTAGCGCAGGGCGGCCATGTCCGGCACCAGCATCACGTTCACCGACATCTGCCGCAGGCGATTGACCAGCCCGTGGATACGCTGCTCGGCGGCCCACGGCAGGCAGATCATCACTTGGTTGACCTGCTCGGCGCGGATCAGCTTTTCCAGGTCGCGGGTATTGCCCAGCAGCGGCAGGTTGCTCAGTTCCTTGGGAATGCGTTCGGTGCGGTCGTCGATAAAACCGATCAGGCCGGAGCGGATATCGCCGTTGCGCTGCAGGTGGTCGGCGACATGCACGGCGGTGTCGGTAAAGCCCAGGATCACCGTGCGTTGCAGGAACTTGCCCTTGCGCATCAGGTTGCGGTACAGGCGCAGCATCACCAGGCGCTCCAGGCAGAACAGCCCGAGGCTGGCGAAGTACCACACCACCAGGTTGCGCGGGTTCAATTGCGGAAACACCTGCAGGATCTGGTACATGAACAGCAGGATGCAGAACGCCGACGACCAGGCCACGATATTGGCGCGCAGGCGCAAGCGGTTGCTGAACAGCTCTTCGGAATAAATGCCCAGGGCCTGGAACAAAATAACCGTCAACACTGCAAAAAACAGCAGCAGCCCCAGGAAATGCGAGCGCATCTCGGCGTCCATCGGGTCGAGGAAAATCGCCAGGACCAGCGGCGGCAAAATGGCGGTCAGGCCATGCACCAACTTGACAAAAACAACAAAAAACTCAACGAAGCCGGCCCGGGTCAGAAACAAACTGACCACTGATGATTTCTCGCGCATACAACCATCCCTCATTGCACACCAAGTTTGCGCCGCAGCTGTTCAACGGAGCAGTCAACGGGCCACATCTGGTTAAAACGCAACCATTCATCCAAGTGAAACCATCCAAATGAAGGAAGTTTTGCGGAGCTAGTGGCTAAAGGAGTTCCTTTTTACGGCATAGTCAATAAGTTGACCATTCTGCGAAGTTCGCATTATAGTCATGTTAAGTGAAGTTTTGTGTGCCATTTTTATGACGGTCGTAGTGCTGGCACTTGGGCATCTGGGTGTGATTTTGAGTGTAGGAACAAATGTCAGAATTTTCCTGTTTGGCGGGAAAAGGTTTTTTTGGCGGGGAGTCAGGAAGAGGGCAGTTGGCGGGACGCGGAGCGTCCCCGGAGGCGTTCCCACGCAGAGCGTGGGAACCATCCATTTAACCCAGGCGTGCCGCCGCCCGCGTAACAATCTCTGCGCGCACCCTGCGCGATTCTGCCGTGCGCTTGTTGGCTTCCTCCAGCACGTGCCTGGGGGCCGTATCCGGCCGGCCCGCATCAAATGGCGGGGCCGGCGCATATTCGATTTGCAGCTGCACCAATTGCGCCGCCGCTTCGCTGTACAGCTCCGCCGCCAGGGTCAGCGCAAAGTCGATCCCCGCCGTAATTCCACCGCCGGTAAACAGGTTGCCGTCACGTACCACGCGCGCCTGTACCGGGATGGCCCCCAATGGCGCGAGCAAGTCGTGATAGGCCCAGTGCGTGGTGGCCTTGCGACCGCGCAGCAAACCCGCCGCGCCCAGCACCAGCGAACCGGTACACACTGAGGTCATGTAGCGCACGGTTTGCGCCTGGGCCTTGAGGAAGTTCAGCGTGGAGGGATCCTCCATCAGTGCGCCGACACCGGCACCGCCGGGCACGCACAGCACGTCCAGCTTCGGGCAGTCGGCATAGGTGATGGTCGGCGTGAACACCAGGCCGGTGCTGGAGGTGATCGGCGCCAGGTCTTGCCAGACCAGGTGCAGTTTCACGTCCGGCAGCGAACCGAGCACGTCATAGGGGCCGGTAAGGTCCAGTTGCTGGATGCCGGGGAATAGCAGGAAGCCGATGTGCAAGGTCATGAATGAAACTCCAATCAAGGGGGTGGACGGCTTCACTGTAGATGCCTAGGCTTTGGCGCATACGCCATTGAGCCCACAGATCACGCCAATCATGCCCCGACTCATTCATGTGCTCGCTTTTGATAATGCCCAGGTGCTCGACGTCACCGGGCCTCTGCAGGTGTTCGCCTCGGCCAACGACCTGGCTCGCCAGCGCGGTTTGCCTGCGCCCTATGCGGTGAATGTGATCGCTGACCAGGCCAAACCGGTGATGACCTCGGCAGGCCTGGCGCTGATGGCCGAGCCGCTGCCCGCCGTCGATCAGCCATGTGACACCTTGGTGATCGCCGGTGGCTGGGGCGTCTACGGTGCCGCCGAAGACCCGGCGCTGGTGCACTGGGTACGCGAGAAATCCCGGCACACCCGGCGCATGGCCTCGGTCTGCACTGGTGCTTTTCTGCTGGCCGCCAGTGGCCTGCTCGACGGATGCCGCGTGGCTACACACTGGACGCGCTGTGAGGAACTGGCGCGCAAGTTTCCGGCGCTGACGGTGGAGGCCAATCCGATTTTTATCCAGCAAGGCGCGCTGTGGACCTCGGCCGGCGTGACTGCCGGTATCGACCTGTGCCTGGCCTTGGTGGAGGAGGACCTGGGCCGCGCCGTCGCCCTGGACGTAGCGCGCCAATTGGTGGTGTTTCTCAAGCGTCCCGGCGGGCAATCGCAATTCAGCGTGACCTTGTCCCTGCAAAAAAGCGACAGCCGCTTTGCCGAGTTACACGCCTGGATCGCCGACAACCTGACGTTGGACCTGAGTATTTCCACCCTGGCCGCCCAGGCTGGGATGAGCGAGCGCAGCTTTGTGCGCCACTACCGAGCCGAAACCGGCCAGACCCCGGCGCGGGCCGTGGAGCTGATTCGGGTCGAAAGCGCACGCCAGCAATTGGTGGACAGCAGCATTGCGATCAAACGCATCGCCGTGCACTGCGGGTTTGGCTGTGAAGAGACCTTGCGACGCAGTTTCCTGCGGGCCTTGTCGGTAACGCCGCAGGCCTATCGCGAGCGGTTTTCACCGGTGTAGCAATTCCAGCAGTGCTGCCAGGGTGGCCTCGGGCGCTTCCTGGGGAATATTGTGACCCACGCCGGGCAACACCTGGCGTCGATAAAAACTGCGGAAATGCTCGACGTCATCGTCCTCTTCCGGTGGCGGCCCCACGCCGTCATCGGCACCGCACAGGGAAATGCTCGGCACCGAAATCGGCGGTTGCAGCGCCAATGCCTGCTCGATGAATTCCAGCCCAGGGTCCCCCGGCGCATACCCGAAGCGGTGGCGGTAGGAGTGGATCACCACCGCGACGAAATCCGGGTTATCGAACGATGGCGCGGTGTGCCCATACAGGCTCGGCCCGCGCGCCCACGACGGTGACCATAACGCCCACAACAGCTGGCACAGTTCGCGGCGGTTGGCGGTCAAGCCATCCACGCCGCGCTGGGTGTGAAAGTAATACTGGTACCACAACCGATGTTCTGTCGCGGGCGCCCGTGGCTTGGACGACTTGGCGATGTCCTGGATGTTGTAGCCCTCTGCGGTCACCAGACCCCGCACCCGTTCCGGCCACAGCGCCGCGACGATACACGCGGCGCGCCCACCCCAGTCATAACCGGCCAGCGTGGCGCAGGGAATGGCCAGCGCATCCATGAAATCCAGCAAGTCCTTGGCCAGCGCTGCCTGCTGACCGGAACGCATGACTTGATCGTTGATAAAACGCGTAGGCCCATAGCCGCGCAGGTACGGCACCAGCACCCGGTAGCCACGCTGCGCCAGTACTGGCGCGATTTCGTCGTAGCTGCGCGGGTCGTAGGGAAAGCCATGGAGCAGGATGACGGGCTCGCCATCCACAGGGCCGTGGGTTTCGTAAGCCACATCGAGCATGGGCGTGCGCACGTACAGCAGCGGGGCAGGTGGCCTCAGGGTTGCCATACGGTTTTCTCTCCACTGAGCTTACGGTCCAGAAACGTCGCCGCACTGATCAACGCCAAATGGCTCAAGGCCTGGGGTGTGTTGCCCAGGTGCCGGGCCTGGCTGTCGAACTCTTCGGCGTACAACCCCAGCGGGTTGGCGTAGCGCAGCAACTGTTCGAACTCCAGGTGAGCCTTTTCCACTTGCCCGGCGCGGGCCAGGCATTCGACGTACCAGAACGAACACGCGGTAAACGCGCCTTCGGTGCCTTGCAGCCCATCGATCTGGCTGTCGTCATTGCGGTAACGGTAGACCATGCCGTCGCGTACCAGGCTTTTCTCGATCGCCTCCAGTGTCGACAGCCAGCGTGGATCAGTCGCGGCAACGAAGCGCACCAGCGGCATCAACAGCATCGAGCCGTCAAGGGCAGTGCTGTCGATGTGCTGCACGAAATGCCCACGTTCCTCGTTCCAGAAGTTGCTCCAGATGTCGGCATAGATGGCCTGGCGCGTCTGGTCCCAACGCGCGAACGGCGCCGGTAGTGAACGCTTGGAGGCCAGGCGGATCGCACGGTCCAGGGCCACCCAGCACATCAGGCGCGAGTGCAGGAAGTGGTGCTGCTCGCCGCGCATTTCCCAGATGCCGACGTCTTTCCGGTTCCAGATTTCGCAGACCTGGTCGACCACTTCCACGGTGTGTTTCCAACCTTGGTGGGAAATCGCTTCGCCGTATTTATTGACCAGGTACACCGCGTCCATCAGTTCGCCGTAGATATCCAGCTGGATCTGGTCGAACGCTTCATTGCCCACGCGCACCGGCTGGGCGCCACCATGACCACGCAAGTGGTCCAGTGTGGTTTCCGGCAGTTCCTGGCGGCCATCAATGCCGTACAGGATGTTGATCTTGGTGGTCTGGCCGCAGCAGTCGCTGACCCGGCCTCTGAGCCAGCGCATATAGGCATTGGCTTCCTCGATGAAGCCCAGGCGCATGAAGGCGTAAACGGTAAAGGAGGCGTCGCGGATCCAGGTGTAGCGGTAGTCCCAGTTGCGCTCGCCGCCAGGGCTTTCCGGCAGGCCGAAGGTAGCGGCGGCGATGATTGCGCCCTGTTTGCGCGAGGTCAGCAGCTTCAGCGCCAAGGCCGAACGGTTGACCATTTCGCGCCAGCGCCCACGGTAGTTCGATTGGCTGATCCAACCACGCCAGAACTTCAAGGTGCGTTGCAGGTAGAGGTCGGTGCAGGCATTCGTCACGCGTGGATCGTCCTGGCCGCCGAGGACGAATTCGGCGCTTTCGTCCTGGGCCAGGCTGAAGCGGGCCACCGCCACATTCTCGTCCAGCGTCAGCGCGTGGCTGCCGGTCAGGCGCAGGCCAGGCTGGCCGTCAGCGCTGAACACTATGCCAGTGTCGCAGGCTGCGGCGTGCGTGTGGGCGCGGGCATAGTCATGGCGCACGGCGCAGCGCAGGTGGAATGTGGCGGTGCCGCTGACCACCCGCACGCGGCGGATCAATAGCGGCAGGTCGTCGACCTCTTCACTGACGGCCAGCAAATCGGTGACTTCCACCACCGCCGCATCGCTCAGCCAACGGGTCTGCAGCACATTGGTGTCGGGCAGGTAGATCTGCTCGCGGCGCGCATTGGGCAGGTCCGGGGTGAGCTGGAAGGTGCCGGCGTCGGGTGTGTCGAGCAACGCACAGAAAATCGACGGGCTGTCGAATTCCGGCCAGCAGAAAAAGTCGATGCTGCCCTGGTCATTCACCAGCGCGGCGCTGCGCATGTCGCCAATGATGCCGTGGGCACCGATGGGGCTTTGTGGCTCGTTCTTCAAATCAACCATTGCCACGAAACTCCGGATAAAGGCTCATGCCGCCATCGATGAACAGCGTGCTGCCGACCACGTAATCGGACGCGTCGCTGGCCAGCCACACCACCGCGTTCGCTACGTCCTCCACATCGCCGACCCGGCCATAGGGAATCAACTTGAGCAGCTCTTTTTCGGCTGCGCCTTCGGTGGCCGCACGGTTGATTGCGGTGCGAATCGCGCCCGGCGCAATCCCGTTGATTCGAATGCGCTGCTCGCTGACTTCCTGGGCGAGGGTGCGCATCAGCATCTCCACGCCGCCCTTGGACGCCGCGTAATTCGCATGCCCGGCCCAGGGAATCAATTGGTGCACCGAGCTCATATGAATGATCTTGCCGGCCGCGCGGGACACCCCAGCGCGCACGCCTTGCCGGTTAAAAATACGCACGGCGGCGCGTGCGCAGAGAAATTGGCCGGTGAGGTTGACGCCGATCACGGTGTTCCAGTCGTCGAGGCTCATGTCGACCAGGTTGGCGTCTTTTTGCAGGCCGGAGTTGGCCACGAGGATATCCAGGTGGCCGAAGGCATCGAGGGTGTGGGCGAACAGGCGTTCGACGTCGGCTTCTTTCGACACATCGCCACCGATGGCAATCGCCCGGCCGCCGTTGGAGTTGATCTGCGCGGCGAGGGCTTCGGCCGGTGCCGCCTGGGAGTTGTAGTTAAGTACGACGGCCGCGCCGGCTTCGGCCAACGCCTTGGCCGCACCGGCGCCGATGCCGGAGCTGGCACCGGTGACCAGGGCCACTTGTTGCTGCAAGGAAATCTGCATCGCCCACCCGCTGTTTAATGAGAGTCTTTTGTGCTGACTGATGCGCGGTGATGGAAGTTCAGCACGCCGCTGTGCATTTGAAAGGGTCGCGGACCAATGCAACTGTAATTTCTGACAGTAGACGCGTCTTTATCCTCAAGTGAACCTACGAGCGTTGACGTGCCCGGGGATGGATGTCGTGGACATAAGGCGATTTGCGTTGCCGTGGGCAGGGAAATTTCCCGGTTCGCTCTTCGTTACGCAAGACCTCCTTCCTACCCCTAGTTGGATGTTTTCAGCACGTCGAGGAACCTATTGCCATCGCTCTGCCACACAGCAAAGGCCTGCTGGTGCAGACCTGCGCCACGATTCATCCATCGTTGGCAAGGCTGCGGCAGCAAGGTATCGCCCTAACTCAGCACTGGAGTACCCCATGTCGGTATCCGCATCCAATCAAGCGTTCGCCTCATCAACTGACAACCTGGCGCAGACTCGCGCAGACGCACAACCCAGCGCGGTGGCCAAGGCTGCGGGCGCGGCGGGCCCGAGTTTCGAGCAGTCGGCGAGTCAGTCCGGCCCGGTTTTCGACAGCGCAGCGCAGTCGCGCAAACCAGGCTTCAATCCAGGCCCGCCCCCACGTCCCAACCCCACACTGCCGGATCCTCTTTACGGAAAACAGAGCAACGAGCTGTTGGCCCAGGGGCTATTGAATAAATACGACAAGTTCAAACCCTGGTACGCACCGACCGTCACGCCTGAGCATATAAATAATATGGCAGGTCGACCCTTGACCGGGTTTTCGAAGGTGGACGAGAACATCAGGCTTGCCAGGGAATTGCTCAAGCGCCCGGGCCTGATGCAGGCCCTCGATCGAAATGATGGGACGGGGGCCCTGGACAAATCCCTGTCTAAACAAGACATCAGCAAATTCATTCTTTCGTCGAACCCACTCAAGCTTCAGGACGACAGGCAACTTGCCCAGAATGTCTTGAATAACTTCAACGCGTTGAAAGGGCCGTGGTGGAGCGCCGATAGAAACGCCATCGACGTCAACACCTTCGCAAAGTTTGCGTCGCGTCCGCTTTATGGTCATGGACCCACCGACAGCATTACCCAGCTATCGCGAGAAGTCATGGCGCGTTCGGAGTTGAAGGGCTCGATGGATAACGTCTTCGGGTTCCTGCGCGATGGCAAGATCACCCGAGACGACCTGTATCGGCTCTTGCGCTAATACCTGGCCCAATGCGTCGCATCGGTTGGTAAACACTTGGCCAGGAAATCGCTCCGTAGTGATGCTGGAACCATTTGCAAGTATTTACCACGAAGAAAGCATCCATTGGTGTGACCCATGGATGCCTTCGTTTACTGGAACAGGTAATGGCCTATGAATTCGACATCATTTGAACCTCGCCAATCTCACTCCCAGTACGCTGTTGCAAACCTGCCCGCTCCGGCAACTACGCTACACGGCCTGGGCTCATCTCAAGCAAAGGGGCTCAATCTCACGTCGTCACCCAAGTTCAGTTTCAAGGCGCCTACGACTGAAGACTTCGATAGGGGCTCGCGAGCCGTAGGGGAGGGGCCGGCGCCTCGGTCAGCAGTGTCATTGCTCGAAGCGCTGTGGAGCAAATTGTCACGCCGTCAATGACAGTCAACCCACTGACGTCGCTGGCTGGTCACAAATGTTCAAGGTTTACCGGGAG
Organism: Pseudomonas sp. R2-7-07; assembly: GCF_003852355.1. Classification (NCBI taxonomy): domain Bacteria; kingdom Pseudomonadati; phylum Pseudomonadota; class Gammaproteobacteria; order Pseudomonadales; family Pseudomonadaceae; genus Pseudomonas; species Pseudomonas sp. R2-7-07. The sequence goes on from NZ_CP027759.1 coordinate 2,155,311, forward strand.
CAGGCTGGCGGCTTGCCGGAACCATTATTTTTAGGTTGCCACATATTCGATACTTGCCTCGCGCTGACCGTCACAGCGCTTTTGAAGACGGAGCACTCGAGGTCCAAGTAATGCAATCTAAATAAGGTGGGAATCAACATGACTAACGGGATAAATACTTCAGGCTCTGGATTACCGCATCTGCAGAATTGGACTGCCGGTGCGAATCAGGCGCCTGCTCCAGCCGGTGGTGGTTACGCGCGGCTCAGCGTCGTGGACAAGGCGTTGGGAACCCAGCAACCGCTCGGAACGACCTCGAGTTTTGCCCCCGACAGCTTGATGGTCAATGGCGCCAGCCGGCATTTTGACGGCCAAGGGTTGTATGGCGGAATGTCAAATGTGGGAAATCCCTATATCAGTTCGGACGACCGCCTGCTGGCGACAGATCTGAATAACAACTTTTCCATGCTGGATAAGTTCAAGAAAGATGGCCATCTGACCCAGAGCGGACTGCAACAAATTGCCGCTGAAGACGTGCACAAAAGCAGCGTCTCTGAACGCACCATCATGTTGGCCAGGGAGATACTCAATCGCCCCAGGCTCAACGAGGCGATTCTAGTCGATGGCGGTAAAATCACGCCTGAAAGCCTGGCCAATGCATCTGACCTGGTCGTTGGCAACACCAACCCCAATACCCAAAGTGTGGATCCATTCCATTCGAAAACCAATGCACAAGTCGTGCAAGCGTTCAGGGGCATGTTTGATCAACTGCGGGATAAATCCGAAGACTACACCTTCTTTTTCGAGAAGCACCGATACGTCAAGACAGACACACTGATCGAAATGAGCAAAGATCCTGACGAGACCGACAAGAACGGTAATGTCGTACGGGATCCGGCGACTGGGTTCCCCAAGAAAAAATACAGCGAGCAGCAGGTATACGTCGCCAAGAACATTGTTGAGCGACCAGGATTGCTCGACTCCCTGGACAGCAACAAAGCGAACGGCACCAACATTTTTGGGAGCCACAACATTGATGGCTGGCTGAAGAACTACAGCATCGATCGATGGTTGGAAAACGATAAGAAAGAAAAGGGTAACTGAAGGCGTCGCAGGTATGAGCGGGGTGGCAAATCAGGCCGCTCATACCGGCGAGCGTTTATACACGCACTATCCTGCCGCTGATCGCCACCGCTGCCAGCAACCCACCGATCAGCAGGAACGCGGTTGCCACGCTGCTGGCATGGGCAATGAACCCGATCACTGCCGGCCCGGCCAATATGCCCGCATAGCCCAGCGTGGTGATGGCGGGCACGGCAATATGTTCCGGCATCACCTTCTGTTTGCCCACGGCGGTATAAAGCACCGGGACGATATTGGAGCAGCCGGCGCCCACCAGCGCATACCCAAGCAGCGCCATTTCCCAGGCGGGGGACAGCGTGGCCAGGAACACACCGGCCGCTGCCAACGTGCCACCGGCCACGATCACCCAGGTAGCGCCCAGGCGCCGCACAATCACGTCACCGGTCAAGCGCCCGGCGGTCATGGTCAGGGCGAATGCCGCGTAGCCGAGGCCTGCATAAGCTTCGTCCAGGCCGCGTTCGGCACTGAGGAACACCGCGCTCCAGTCCAGTACTGCGCCTTCGGCCAGGAAAACGATGAAACACAAGCAGCCGATAAACAGCACCACGCCATGAGGAATGGCAAACGCCGGCCCTGAGCTTTCACTGCCATAGGGGAGCAGATGCGGCCTGGCCTTGAGCAGTGCCACTGCCATGATGACGATCACCACCAGGGTTGCCTGCAGCGGCGACAAGCCCAGCCCCAGCAAGCCGGAGACCCCCGCCGCACCGACGATCCCACCCAGGCTGAACAACCCGTGGAAGCCCGACATCATGGTTTTCCCGCTGGCGCGTTCAACGATCACCGCTTGCAGGTTGACCGTCGAATCCACCGTGCCCAGCCCTGCGCCAAACAGGAACAACCCCGCCATCAGCAGCGGAATCGAACTGACGGTGGCCAGCATCGGCAACGCCAGGCAAATCAAGACCGTGCCGGCGGTCAACACGCGCCGGCAGCCAAAGCGTGACGCCAACACCCCGGCCACGGGCATGGCGAGGATCGATCCTACCCCCAGGCACAATAGCAACAGGCCCAGCGTGCCTTCGTTGAGTTGCGCGCGCGCCTTGGCGTACGGCACCAGCGGTGCCCAGGCCGCGATGCCGAAGCCGGCGATGAAAAAAGCGATACGGGTCGACATTTGCTCCAGCCGCCCGGGAACCACGGGGGCGGAAGTGGGGATGGCAGTCATGAATAATCCTTGGTGTTGCGTTCAACGAACGATGTCCGGCGTGACATCCTTGCACATCAGGCTTCGTCGGGCGAGCCGGGTTCCCTTGGGATTAGCGAGCGGCCCGTGACGGTATTTCCAACCTGAAGGTGTCGCGTGTGTAGAAGTGGGCGTTCTGTAATACGCTGTTGCTCTCTCTTTCAGGCTACCGACGAACAGACCGATGACTTTTTTCAAGCAGCTAACAGCGTGACTCGGTTCTATGACGCGCGCGGCAATATCTATGGAGTAGTCAGCCCCGATTATTTACGTCGCCGGGGTGTTGACCTGCCCGACGGCGCCGACCTCGCCGCGAGTGCGCGCCAGGCATGGAGCGCATCGGCCATCGCTGCCGAATGCGGGTGGGGAGCGGTGTCGCCGGCGCCCGGTGCCAAGGCTCATCGCTGCGACGGGTTGCTGGTTGGGCCGTTTCAGGCTGCGCCACCTTTCGATCTATTGATCGTCAATACTGACGGTAGCCTCGCCGAGCGCAGTGGCAACGGGTTAACCATCTTTGCCCAGGCATTGACCGACCAAGGCGTTATGTCAGAAGGCTGCGAGTTGCGGGTGCATCACGATAAAGCGGATGCAGTTTCACCGGTGGTCACGCGGGTGGAGCCTGCGGTGTACCAGCAGGTCGAGGGCTTTTGGCTGGACCTGGGGCAACCGGGTTTCGGCCCATCGGCAGCCGGTGCGGGAGTGGATAGCGGTGTGGCGCAGCAGGGTGAGTTCAGTCACGTGGCCGCGTTGGCGGCGATAGACCCGCAATGGGATAGAAGCCAGTTCGTGCGGGTGGGCAATCCCCATTGCGTAACACTTGTCGAGCAGATGGCGGCATTGCCCACCTATCTCGCCATGCATCAATTGGCACTGTTTGAGCGATTGCAAGCGATCGCCTTCGCTCCGCCTGTGGGCAGCGGTCGTCCCTGTGTCGCGGGGGTCAATTTGCAATGGGCCGCGCGCGCGTCGGGTAATCAGGTAATCGCGCGGGTGTTCGAGCGCGGCGAAGGGCCTACTGCGTCTTCGGGTACCAGCGCCAGCGCAGTGGCCTGTGCGGCATGGCGAGCAGGTTGGGTCGGCGCCGGGGAAGTGGCGGTGGTGATGCCGGGCGGCACGGCGCCAGTACGTCTGCGGGTTGAAGCTGAAACGTTGTCGAGCGTCAGTCTTTTCGGGACCGCGCATTCATTGGCGTAAGCAATTGCCATGGTGATGTGGGTCAGCTATTTCCTTAATAGATAGTTCTATTTGGAAGTGTCGAAGTAGGAATTTTCTTATTGTTGATAATTTGTTTATTAAACGAATTTCTTATTTTGTAAAAGACACTTCCAACCTCGTCGTACGAAACTTCTTTTTTATTTTCCAAGGGCCGAATTTTCCCTGAGATCGCTAAGCTTCAGGGCGTTCAGGCGCTTTTTCTCGGCCGGTATTCGGCAGTCACGAGGAGAGCTTTTAATCAGCGGGTTATTGATTGGCGGGTAACAACGGATGGTTGACGCGTTTGTTTCGTCACGTTTCAAATTAATGATTCAAGGCGTCACTGCCCACTTGCAGGTACTCGCCTTCAACGGCAATGAGTGTCTTGATCAACCGTATTTCATCCAGGTGCTATTCGTCAGCGAAAGCCCTGACCTGGATCTGGAGGCGTTGCTTCATCAGCCGGTCTATCTGTACCTGGGCGAAACGGCGCAAGGCCTGCACGGGTTGGTCTATACCATCGGCCGCGATGCTCCGGGTGCCCGGCTCACCCGTTATCACCTTACGCTCGCGCCCCGCCTGGCCTGCCTTGCCCATCGCCGTGACCAGCGGGTTTTCCAGCAGCGTAGCGTGCCGCAGATGATTGCCAGCGTTCTTGAACAGCACGGCATCCTGGCAGATGCCTACGCCTTCGAGCTCGGCCCGGTGGTTTATCCGCCTCGGCTCTTTTGCGTGCAGTATGCGGAAACGGATCTGCACTTCATTCAGCGCCTGTGCGAGGAGGAGGGTATCCATTACCACTTCCGCCATAGTGTCGACGCTCATCTGCTGGTGTTTGGGGATGATCAAACCGTATTTCAGCGCCTGCCGATGCAGCGATACTGCTCGACGATCGATCCGCTGGCCGCAACGAAAGGTATTCACCGCTTCGATGTACGCCTGCAAACCCGCAGCCGACGAACGGTGCGCCGTGACCATGACTTCGAACACCCGTCGCTGCGGTTGCAGGATACCGCCGGCGGTGTACCGGACGCAGCGCTTGAAGACTACCGTTACCCAGCCGGTTTCACCGGCCATGCACGGGGGGCGCAACTGGCGCGTCGCAGCCTGGAGCGACATCAATCCGACCGCCATTGTGCGTCAGGCAAGAGCGACCAGCCCCTGTTGCGCAGTGGCCATTTTCTTGAGTTGCAAGGCCATCCGGATTCGGTCTGCAACGACCTGTGGTTGCTCACCTCGGTGCGTCACGAAGGCTATCAGCCACAGGTGCTGGAGGAAGCGGTAGCCGATACGGACACCTTCGTCGGGTATCGCAACCGCTTCATTGCGACCCCCTGGCGTGCGGTGCATCGACCCCAGCTCAAACATCCCAAGCCGTCCATCAACGGCAGCCAGACGGCGACTGTTACAGGGCCTGCGGATGAAGAGGTGCACTGCGATGCCTATGGTCGAGTGAAGGTGCGGTTTCATTGGGATCGCCTGGACCAGACGGATGACAAGAGCAGTTGTTGGGTAAGGGTTGCCTCCGGGTGGGCCGGTGCCGGGTTTGGCGCCATGATGATTCCACGGGTGGGCATGGAGGTGTTGGTAACCTTCCTGGAGGGCGACCCGGACCAGCCATTGATCAACGGTTGCCTGCCCAATGCATCGCACATGCCGGCTTATTCCTTGCCGCAGCACAAGACCCGCAGCGTGTTGCGCAGTCGCAGTGTCCCCGGGGGCGCGGGCAGCAATGAGCTGCATCTTGAAGACCGCCGTGGCGAAGAGCTGATCTACCTGCGAGCCCAGCGTGACCTGGAACAGCAGGTGGGCCATGACAGCCGTTTGGAAGTGTTCGGCGAGCGCAGTGAAATCATCCGAGGCTTGAGCACGGTGCGTCTTGAGAGCGGAGAGCAGCGCCACATCACGGGAGACCGCAGTGTTGCGCTGACGGCAAACGACCATCTGGCCGTGCAAGGCGACAGCCACACCCAGGTGACACAGGTGATGGTGATCGAAGCCGGTCAACAGATTCACCTGAAGGCGGGTGCCAGCCTTGTCATCGATGCAGGCGCGCAGTTGAGTTTCAAGGCCGGCGGCGAGCATTTGCAGATTCAGGCCGGCGGGATTTTCAGCAGCCGGCCAATCACTGTCGGTGGGGCGCCATCCGCTGCACGGTCGGCCAGCCCTTCCTCTGTTGCGGGCGCTCCCGAGGTTTCTGTTGTGCAGGGCCTCATCATGGACATGGCCCGCCAACTGGACGCGGATTTTTGCCCGATCTGCGAGCGTTGTCGCGAAGGCCAATGCGATTTCGCCGGGAGGGCCGCATGATGCAAGACGTGCCTTATCAATGGATGGCGCAGCAGCAACAGGCGGGGCGTCATTTATGCCTCATGCTCGAAGCAAATAATGAGAACTGCCAGTCGCTGATGGCGGCTCGCGACCCCTCGCAGTATTGCCCGCTCTATGGAGAAACAGCAGTAGCGGAACTGGCGAGCAAGGGCCCCGTGATCCTGATGGTGGAACAGGTAAGGGAGCCTGCGCTGGCCAATCATCTGCAAAACCCGGAGGCAAACCGGGGGTGGCTGGGCAGTTTACCCAGCGATGATCTGGCCGTTGTGATCCGACATTGGCGTGAGCGACTGCTGGTCGGGCCAGAAGGCAAAAAGGCCCTGTACCGTTTCCACGACAACCGCACCCTGGCCCGTGCCCTTGCATATCTGCCGGCAGAGCAATGGCCCATCTACCTGGGCCCGCTGACCAGCGTGTGCTACTGGCATGAGGGCCGCTGGTGCAGCCACGACAATCCCGCGCCGGGCGAGTATGCGGTCCCCGATCCCGCGCCCTGGTTGCAGGCGCCCAACCCTCAGGCCGCGACCATTCTGCAGGCCAATATCCTGCGCTACCTGCTGGCCGAGCACAGTGAAGACCTGGCTGCTCTGGTGGAGTTTCACGACCCCAGGATCTGGCTGGCCCAAGTATTGGAGCAGGCCCGAAGCTGGCAATGGCGTTCGCCTGAGCAACTTGAGTTTCTGGTGGTGGGCCGGTTGGAAGAGGCGACTCGGGGCAGTGTCATTCGGTGGCAGCCGTTGGAGGGGGAGGCACCGACACAGCATTTTGAGCGAGTGCTGGAGCAATGGCGCAAGGAGGGGCTCAAGGATGAGTAGGTGGATGGGACGTGCATTGCTGGCTGTTGGAATGATGTGGCTTACGGGGTGTGCGGGGAAGGCGACGGATAGCTTTACGCTGGAGGTGGATTTGCCGGCGGGGTTTGCCGTGGTAGGGGACGCTTCATATGCACCCGCATCAGGCGAAGTCTGCAAACTGCCTAGAAGAAATGGCAGGCGTCCTGAGCTCAAAATATTCAAGGCTGCCAGCAAACCCGTCGCCAACAGGGTCAGTTTTGAAGTGCCATTCACGGAGCAAGTAAATGGCTGCCCTTTAGTATTGCGCCGCCTCGTTTTCGCTATTAATGCCAGCTGGGGGCAGCGTTGGTCGGACATCGGAAGGGATTATGCCGTCATCTATTTCCACGATAGCTGGGAACCTGGAATGCCTTTGATGCCTGATACCGGAGTCCAGGAGCTTCCTGGGCGATGCCAGTGGTTGTTTCGTACCGCTGGCCCAAAGCACGCCATTCTCAAAATCCTTTGGTGCAAATCACTGGATGCTGCTGGAAAACTCAAGAGGGCCCGGCCTGGCGGGCATGTGCACCGTGACGGACTGTCCGGGAAGACGTTAAGAATGGTGTTGGCATTTACAGAGGAAGAAGAACCGGCTGTGGCTGATAACTGGGTAAAGGTTGCCGGTGGCTGGAAGCGCTGCAGGGGCGAAAGCGAGGAGGACCTACTCGCGTTTTGTCGCGGGAATGTAGTCGACTTCAAGGCTTTCAAAATGCCAGATGGCCGCCTATGCAACGTTTATCCAACGTGTAATTAATAATGGAGAAACCTCATGAAACAGAATGCATGGAAGCAACAGTTTTTTATCGACAAGATGCCTGCCTGCCCGTTGCACGGCGATTGGTTGTCCTTTTGCCTGGTAGATGAAACGGGGAACGGCAAGGCCTATGGCGGCCTGCCTTACACTCTCCTGGACAGTGCAGGGCAGCAATATAAAGGGCGTTTGGATGGGAGCGGGTTTGCCAAGCTAGAGGGTATTTATTGTGGCCCGGTAATCCTTTTGATGGACGAGCCTTATTCTGGAGGAGAAGCGCCTTACCGCCGGCTTATGTCGCGGCCTAATTACGCGTTACCCATTACGGAGCTTCAAGTACGCGCAGAGCAAACATGTTTTCAGAACAAGGATGGTCAGCGTGTCGAAAATAACCCGGCACGGCAAAAAGCAGATCGTTTTCATCAGGTGGAGGTAAGCGATCTGGTTCGCTACAAAGCCCACTTACCTCCGCCGTCGTCTGAAGCTCGCCGTCCCATGCACAATACGCTCGGGCTGATGGCGGACCTGGGGTTCGGTCCTCCGGAATCCTTATTCAAGGGGTTGGCGCTATTGCCGAACCAATTTACGGCATTGGAGATACGTCCTCTACGAGCGCTACGGCCGATCATTTCCACGGATGATCAGTTTTGTGCATTGAACCTTTACCAGCTGGCGCTTATGGCCACATTGAGTTACTGCGAATTTGGCCAGGATCCTCCAACGGGAGGTGGGGATACGGTCAGTTTTCCGCTGAACCCAAGTATAGGAAACGTGTTTGTAGAGCAGTTGTCGTGTTACCGGGAGGCTTGGAAGTTCGACTCAGAACAAGTGCAGCGGTTTTATCCATTGTATGAAGACGTCGCCTACTCTCGTCGCTTTGAGATTTTGCCTTTTGATCCTGACTTGTATGAGCGCAATCACTTGCAGGGCGAGCATCCGGAGCGCATACATTTTTTTAACGACGTTGAATTCGGCACTGACACTCAAGCTTTCATCTGTCATCACGACGAGGTTGTACTTATAGCTGTGCGTGGTACGGCCAGTGGCGCAGATGCTTTGCGGGATGCAGATGCTCATCAAGTCCCTTTCGTCGAAGGTGCAGGCAAAGCTCATCGAGGTTTTTACCAAGGATTTAAGGCCCTGTATCATTTTGTTCTGGAGTACCTTTCGCGATATCACATTGATCAACGCGTGGTTATCTGCGGCCACAGCCTCGGCGGCGCGATTGCCTTGCTACTCGCTGAAGGGCTGCGCCGCATCCCGGACGCCGACTACAACATCCTGCTCTACACCTACGGTGCGCCCCGCGCCGCCGATTCCGAATTCACCGCAGGCGCCCGCGCCCTGGTCCATCACCGCATCGTCAACCACAATGATCCCGTCCCCAGTGTGCCGGCGCCGTGGATGAACACCACTGCCAAACTCTGGGTGCCAGGCGCCGTCACCTTATTCAGTGCCCCCACCGCCGGCGGCTTGTTGTTTGCCGCTGGCCTGGTACGCGTCGGTGGGAGTGCCTACCAGCACCACGGTGAACAGCAGCACTTCATGCCGATTAGACTTGCCGATGGCACGCACGCTTCGGTGTTGTGGAAACCTGGCTGTGAGTCGATCCAGGAAGCTGGTTGTAATCGAGCGCTGCAGTTACACGGCGACATGCCCGACCGCGACAACCTGTTGCGGCAACTGTTCCAGGCCAACCAGCACTTCATGACCGCCAGCTACATTCCCGCAGCCTGGGCGACATTGCGGCGCTGGCAGCAAACCCTGGAGAGTCAGGGCCCTCTGGTGACCGCGCGGGAATTCGAGCTGCTGGATCGCGCCCTCGAAGACATGCGCGAGCAGTTGAGGACCAAACGCCGCGAGCTTGCCCGATTGCGCCCGGCCAATGACCGTAGCCATGAGCACAACGACGCCTTGAACGCCGAGATCGACCGCTTGCACACCAGCCGCGAGCGCCTGGCCAGCCTGCGCTGGCGCCGCCTCGATGCGCGCGATGTGTACGGTAGCCATGCCCACAGTGCCAATCTGCAACTGGGTCTCAAACGCTGGTTCACTCACCGGGAAAACCGCGCCTTGTCCCAGGTGGCCAGTGTTCCGTCAGCCCTCCACAGCGACCGGGGAAAAGCGCAAATACTGGACATCGACGCGATCGTCTAGCTCAGTGCATTACACAAACTCCACCTGCGCCGGCTGACGTTTCATCAGCACCTTGCCGTTGCGGATCGAATACAACGGCAGGCCCTGGCTGCGAATCACCTCATAGTCACTGTCTGCCGAGAGCACCAGCAGGTTGGCCGGTCGACCGCGTTCCAGGCCGTACCGATCGCCGAGGGCCATGGCCTTGGCGCTGTTGTCGGTGACCAGGTCCAGGGCGTTCTGCAGGTTGCGGTAGCCGAGCATATGGCAGATGTGCAAACCGGCTTCCAATACGCGCAGGATGTTGCCGTTGCCCAACGGGTACCAGGGGTCGACGATGGAGTCCTGGCCGAAACACACGTTCATGCCGGCCTCGAGCAGTTCGTTGACGCGTGTGACGCCCCGGCGTTTGGGGAAGCTGTCAAAGCGGCCTTGCAAGTGAATACTTTCGGTGGGGCAGGAGACGAAGCTGATGCCGGAGTGGCCCAGCAGGCGAAACAGTTTGGCGCAGTAGGCGTTGTCGTAGGAGCCCATGGCGGTGGTGTGGCTGGCGGTGACGCGAGCACCCATGTCGCGGCTGCGTGCTTCCTCGGCCAGCACTTCGAGAAAGCGTGAGTGCGGGTCGTCGGTTTCGTCGCAGTGGACATCCACCAGGCAGCCGGTGCGTTCGGCGAGGTCCATGAGGAACTTCACCGAACTCACCCCTTGATCGCGGGTGTACTCGAAGTGGGGGATGCCGCCGATGACGTCGGCGCCCAGGCGAATGGCTTCTTCCATCAGTTCACGGCCATTGCGGAATGACTCGATGCCTTCCTGGGGAAAGGCAACGATTTGCAGGTCGATCAGGTGCGAGCTTTCTTCGCGCACTTGCAGCATGGCTTTGAGCGCGGTGAGGTCCGGGTCGGTCACGTCGACGTGGGTGCGCACATGCTGGATACCGTGGGCGGCGAGGGCCTGGATGGTTTTTTTGGCGCGGGTTTTGGTGTCTTCCTCCGTGATGGTGGCTTTGCGTTCCCCCCAGCATTCGATGCCTTCGAACAGGGTGCCGCTCATGTTCCAGCGTGGTTCGCCGGCGGTAAGGGTGGCGTCCAGGTGAATGTGCGGTTCGACGAAGGGCGGGATCACCAGATTGCCGGCGGCATCCAGGTCGCCGGTCATTAAGGTCGGAATGCTTGTTTGTGCAGTGATGCTGGCGATCCGGCCATGTTCCAGGTGCAGATCATGCAGGCCTTCACGGTTGCGCAGGCGGGCATTGATGATGTGCATGGGCAAGTTCCTCTTGGCTAAATTCAATCAGGCGGCCATCAGGTTACCATTGGCAGTGCTCAGGCTCATGCCGGGGCGTCGGCCAGAGGTTCGCGCACGCGCAGTAAAGCGATGAGCAGCATGTAGGTGAGTGACGCGGCAGCGATCCCCACCAGCGGTGCAACCCAGGGTGAGTTGAACGCCAACAGCGTGCCCACCGCGTACGCCGCCAGCCCGGGCCAATTGAACGCGGGCAGGCGGGCATCCGCCAGGCGTGGGTATTGGCCGCGATAACGGTAGAAGAAGTCTGCCATGATCACGCCGCCAATCGGCGGGATCACCGTGCCCAACAGAATCAGGTACGGCACGAGCATGTCGTACATGCCCAGCAAGGCGAGCAGGGTGCCGATCACTGCACCGGCCAGGGTCACGGTTTTGCGCCGCCGGGTGCGCAGCAGGTTGCAGCCGGCGACGGCGAAGTTGTAGATGGTGTTGTCCTGAGTGCTCCAGATATTGAGCAGCAGCATGGCCATCGCCGCCATGGCGAAACCCTGCAGCAGCAAGACTTCCACAACGTCTGGCTGCTGATAGACGATGGCGCCGTAGGCTCCGATCAATACCATCAGGCCGTTGCCGATAAAAAAGCCGATCAGGCTGGCCAGTACCGCGACCTTGGCCGAGCGAGAAAACCGCGTCCAGTTGGTGGCCTGGGTCGCGCCGCTGACAAAGGTGCCGAACACCAGGGTGATCGCCGTGGACAGGTCCAGCTCGGCGGTCGGCACCACCGCCAGCAGGCCGTCCAGCCCGCCAACCTTTACAGTCGCGACCCACATCGACAGCACCAGCAAAATGCCCATGGCGGGCACCGCGATGTAAGACAGGATTTCCAGCCCTCGATACCCCACGTATGCCGTGGCACAGAACACCAGGCCAAACACCACCATCAATGCCAGCACGCTGCCCTGGCTCAGCTCGAAATACTTGCCCAGTACCACGGCGGCCGTGGCGGTGCCCCAGGCATACCAGCCAATCTGGGTGAAACCGAGGATCAGGTCACTGAGCTTGCTGCCGATTTCACCAAAGCAGAAACGCCCCATCAATACCGAGTTCAAACCGCTCCTGAAGGCGATGTAGCCCAGGCCCGCGGCGTAGATACCCAGCAGCAGGTTACCCAGGGCCACAACGCCGAGCATGTCGGTAAAGCTGAACGCCACCCCCAACTTGCCGCCGGCAAACATGGTCGCCGTAAAAAACGTGAACCCCAGCAGCACCATGGCCGTGGAGGCCAGGCCCTTGCGCGCATGCAGGGGCACTTCGCTGAGCGGGTAATCGTTACCGGATTCTTGCTGGGTCATGTGCCTTGCTCCCTGGATAATGACGCAGGCCTGTTGCACCGTGCGTGCCAAAACGGCGGCGCGGGTGCATGCGCCCTGGGGCGCCCGGTAGTTATAGCCAAACGCAGGGAAGTCGTCGGCGCAAGGGGAAGTGCTGCCCCATCAAGCGCGAAAGCGGTGCAGCCGTGATACAAATTGGATCAGTTGACGGCAGGCATAAAAAAACCACCCGCAGGTGGTTTTTTCAACAGTCCAGGACTTACTCGCCGCGATAGATACATCCGCTGGTGCACGTCTCATGGATGCGAATCGCGCTGAGTTCCGGCAGCAAGGGTTTCAATTCAGTCCAGATCCACTTGGCCAGCACTTCGCTGGTGGGGTTTTCCAGGCCGGGGATGTCGTTGAGGTAGTTGTGGTCGAGACGCTCGTAGAGCGGCTTGAAAATCGCCTTGATTTCCGAGAAGTCGCGAATCCAGCCGGTATGGGGATCCAGGTCGCCGCTCAAGTGGATCGCCACCTTGAACGAATGCCCGTGCAGGCGTCCGCATTTATGGCCGTCGGGGACGTGGGGCAGGCGGTGGGCGGATTCGAACGTAAACTCTTTGAAGATTTCCACGGTATTTTCAGCTCGGTCAGGTATCTGGCAGGCGGCGAGTTTAACAGCTTGACCCGTCGCCGCGCATACCGCTGGGTCAAAGTGCTTGCAAACGCTCGCCCAGTCCACCGTTGTCCGCCAGCTGCAGAAACTCATCGCCCAACCGCCGACTCTCGCTCATTGCCGTCTGCCAGTATTTGTTGCGACTTTTGTCGTCGCCCATGAAGCGCTTGAAGTCGCTACGGTCCGGCAATTTGCCGTGAGGCAGACGGGCCAGGTAGTCCCTGGACGGTGCCAGCAGCAAGACATCCTGCAAACCCTGTGGATTGCTGCGCCGCCAGGGCAGGCCTTTGTCGAACCAGCCGGGAATGACCCGGTCGGTAAAGTGCGGGTACAACACGATATCGTCGCCGCAGTAGGGCAGGTCGAGGTGGTAGTCCAACAAGCCGCCGTCGCGGTAGGTTCCGGCGCCCGCACCGGGCAGGTCGCGTACGCCCTGCATCACCATGGGAATCGAGCCGGACGCCAGCAGCGCCTGGCGCAGGTTGCCCATTTCCAGTGCAAGGAAGCGCGACGGAAAATCCTTCAGCGGGTGCACCGGGGGCGCCTGGCGGGGGTCGTGGACGATCAGGCGTTCGAAATGCCGCGACAACCGTGCGCGGCCGCGCAGGTTATCGGCGATCACCGAGGACAGGCCCAGGCCCAGCCGGCCTCGGTGGTCATCGGCGAGCAAGCCGTGGCTTTTCACCACCATGATGTTCAGGCGGTAGTCGGGGTTGTCCAGCACCTGTGCATCGCGGCCGGCCAGCAGGTCGTCGAGCATACGCTCGCAGCTCTGGCTGACTGCGGTCATGGTCACGCCTTTGGCAAAACGCTGTTCGTTATACAGGCGGCCCAGGTCGAGCAGGCCTTGCACCGGGTCGGGCAGGCAAGCGCTGGCAAATCGCCAGGAACCGATGGACGCACCGATCAGCGCGCGCTCCCGAGGCGCACGCGCCAGCCAGTCGCCGAACAGCGCCAGGTCAAGGCCCTGAATGCCCAGGGCCTTGGGGCCGCCGGCCGCGCCGGGAAGGATGCCCACGTCAGCAGGCGCAAGGCCTTGCTCGCGAATACGGGCGAAGGCGCGCGTGCCGGCCTTGAGCGTCAGGGCGGGGAATTTGATGTGAATGGCGGTCATACACGTCTCGGGCAGGGGCGAGGGTGCTCGCGAAAAACGTTAACGATAACGGTTGTATCCAGAGTAAACAGTATGGCGTGGGAGATCGAAGCGAAATTGCCATGGTGGCAATTCAGTTTCAGTTAAGTTGCCGCGCGTACCGTGATCAGGTGTAGGAAAAACATCCTGAAACGGAGACTCATCATGAAGCGCCTTACAGCGCTGGTCGCCGCCGGTATCATTGCATCCTCGATCACGCAGGGCTGGGCAATGGACCCCGACAAACCGCTGAAATTGCCTGGCACTGTTACCATTGTCGCCTTCGATCAGCTTGAAGCCACGGCCCTGGCCTTGCATCCGGGTTCCACCTTGCTGGGCACTGACCTGGACGAGGAGTATGGCAAGTACGTCTACCAGGTCGAACTGGAAGATGCCCATGGCCTTGAGTGGGACGTTGAATTGGATGCGCTCACCGGGCACGTTCTCAAGAATCATCAGGACACGTAATGACGCTATATCGACGCGCCGGTAGTCTGGTGCTGCTGGCGCTCCTGGCCTTTTGCTCAAGCCTGGCTGCTCGCGATCTCAATCAGGATGAAGCCTTGGCGCTGCGCCAGCAGGGGGTGATCCTGCCGCTGGAGGACCTGTTGCATACGGCCATGTCACGCTACCCTGGAGCGCGGCTGCTGGAGGCGGAGCTGGAGAAAAAGCACGGCGAATATGCCTATGAAGTGGAACTGGTGACCACCGAAGGCGTGGTGCGCGAAATCAAGCTCGACGCAACCAACGGTACATTGATCAAAGATAAGGAAGACTGATGCGCCTTCTCCTGGTGGAAGACAACGTCCCGCTGGCCGATGAGCTGCTGGCCGGCCTGCAGCGCCAAGGCTATGCGGTCGACTGGCTGGCCGACGGGCGCGACGCGGCGTACCAGGGCCGCAGCGAACCCTATGACCTGATTATCCTCGACCTTGGCCTGCCGGGTTTGCCGGGGCTGGAGGTGCTGGCGCAATGGCGCGCGGCAGCCCTGGCCACGCCGGTGCTGGTGCTGACGGCACGGGATTCCTGGGCAGAACGTATCGAAGGGCTCAAGGCCGGCGCCGATGATTACCTGAGCAAGCCGTTTCACCCCGAAGAACTGCACCTGCGCATTCAGGCGCTGTTACGAAGGTCTCACGGGCATGCCAACCAACCGACCCTGCAAGCCGCCGGCCTGCACCTGGACGAAGGCCGCCAGTGCGTGCTGCGCGACGGTGACGAGATCCAGCTCACGGCCGCCGAGTTCCGCCTGTTGCGTTATTTCATGCTGCACCCCGAACAGATCCTGTCGAAAAGCCATCTGGCAGAGCATCTTTATGACGGCGAGACCGAGCGCGACTCCAACGTGCTGGAAGTCCACGTCAATCATCTGCGCCGCAAGCTGGGGCGCAGCGTGATCGAAACCCGGCGCGGCCAGGGCTACCGGTTTGGCGCCAGCCCTGCATGAAATCGATCCAGCGGCGCTTGAGCCTGGGGTTGATCAGCGTGCTGGTGATCGTCGGCGTGGTGCTGGCGCAAACCAGCCTGTGGCTGTTCGAAGCCGGTTTGCAGCGTTATCTGGAGGCCGGCCTGCGCAACGACAGCGAAAACCTGCTGGTGGCGCTGGTGCGTGGGCCCAACGGCGTACAGTTGGACGAGCATCGCCTGTCGCCCGCCTATCAACGCCCCTTCTCGGGGCATTACTTCCGCATCGATTTTGCCGACACTCACTGGCGCTCCCGCTCCTTGTGGGACCAGGAACTGCCGACGCTCCCCGAGGCCGGGCTCAAGGGCAACCTGCAACTGGGGCCTGAAGGCCAGAAACTGCTGGTATTGCGCTCCGACTACAAACGCTTCGGCCTGCCGATCTCCATCAGCGTGGCGCAGGACTACACGCCGGTACGGGAAAGCTTTCGCCTGATGCGCCAGATCGGCCTGGTACTGGGGCTGGCGGCATTGCTGGTGGTGCTGGTATTGCAACGAATCACCGTGCGCCGCGCCTTGCGCCCGTTGGAAACTGCGCGCAATCAGATTGCTCAGTTGCAACAGGGCCAGCGTTCGCAACTGGACACCCAGGTGCCGCTGGAGCTGGAGCCGCTGGTGGCGCAGATCAACCATTTGCTGGCACACACCGAAGACAGCCTCAAGCGCTCGCGCAATGCCCTGGGCAACCTGGGGCACGCGCTGAAGACCCCATTGGCGGTGATGTTGAGTGCGGCGTCGAGCGAGGCACTCAGGGATCAGCCGCAGTTGAGCAAGTTGTTGCGCGACCAGCTTGAGCAGGTGCAGCAGCGCCTCAACCGCGAGCTCAATCGCGCGCGCCTGGCTGGCGAAACCCTGCCGGGGGCGTTGTTCGACTGTGAAAAAGAACTGCCGGGGCTGTTGGCCACCCTGAACATGATCCACGGCGAACACCTGGACCTGCGCTATCACGTCGCCCCCGGCCTGCAACTGCCCTGGGACCGTGAAGACTTGCTCGAGTTGCTCGGCAACCTGCTGGATAACGCCTGCAAATGGGCGGATGCCGAAGTACGACTGAGCGTGAGTGAGACGCCGCACAGCTACCTGCTGGCCGTCGAAGACGATGGCCCCGGCATTCCCGAGACCCAGCGTGACCAAGTGTTCAGCCGTGGCGCACGCCTGGACGAGCAGGTCGACGGCCACGGTCTGGGACTGGGCATCGTGCGCGACATCGTCGAGGTGTGGGGCGGGACGTTGCAGTTGCAGGAAAGTGAGTTGGGCGGACTCAAGGCGTTGATCGAATTGCCCCGGCGGTAATGCCGATTTAAAAATGTGGGAGGGGGCTTGCCCTAATGCCAGTCAGTTAAGGCGACACCGAACCTGTGGCGAGGGAGCTTGCTCCCGCTGGACTGCGCAGCAGTCCCATTGTTTGGGGCCGCTTCGCGCCCCAGCGGGAGCAAGCTCCCTCGCCACAAGTTAGTTCTCGCTCCTGCTACTTCTTAACTGACTGGCATTAGGGCTTGCCCCCGATGAGCATGGGTATCTACACAACTTTGTAGCAGTCTAAGTAACCACGATGCGAAGCGAGCCGCTCTTGCTTGTGATCTTGCTTTTGATCTAGGCGCCCCGTTAAACCACGCTGGCCGGAATTCGACAGTGATTTGGGGGGTAAACCGGCAGGGATGCCGGTTTAGCCGCCCCGCGCCATGGATGGCGCGTGGCGGCGGCCCCCTAAATCACTATCGGATTACGGGCACACCGAGCCTAGGCGAGGTGCCGAGTGGTGGGGCAAGAGCGTTTTGCTTACTTTTGCGCTTTTCAAAAGTGAGACGCCGTAAGGGCGGAACCCATAGCAGCCGTTACCGCAGCAACGGATATGTACTCGCTCTGATCCAACATCCTGGTCGGCTGTCAGGCCGCCATCGGGAGCAAGTCGAATCGTCGCACCGCCCCTCCCACATTTGGAACGCGGGGCGTCAGCTAGAGAGGTTTCGGCTCCTGAGCCGCCACAGGTTCAGGGCCGTGCCAAAGTTGTGTAGATACCTATGCCCCGATGAGGGAGTGTCGTCAGCACATCAATGACTGACCCACCGCCATCGGAGGCAAGTCGAATCGTCGCACCGCCCCTCCCACATTGGATCTGCGCCAGGATCAGAGTCGTTACACCCTGAACTGGCCCATCAGCCCCTGCTGCTGATTCGCCAGTTTGTGTGCTGCTGGCCAGGGCACCATTCAATTTAACCCTCAAAACGGCGTCGCTTTTTGACATGGCCGCCCGGCTGCTGCAAAGTGCGCGGCCTCTAATAAGACCTCTTTGAGTCCGTACGCCGGCAGCACCTTCAATGGCCGCTGAGGCGCGGGCATGCCTGTCTTTTATGTTTCTGTCTTGAGGTAACCATGATTAACGCTGTTATCGCCGCGGTCGGCACCATGCTGGTGCTCAGCCTGTCCCGCGTGCATGTGGTCATCGCCATCATCGTGGGCGCCCTGGTGGGCGGCTTGACCGGTGGCTTGGGCATCGACGCCACGCTCAAAGCGTTTAACAGCGGTTTGGGCGGCGGTGCGACGGTGGCGTTGTCCTACGCCTTACTTGGCGCTTTCGCGGTGGCGATTGCCAAATCCGGCCTGGCCCATGCCCTGGCGGACAAAGCGCTGTTGCTGGTCGATCGCCAGGAAGCCAGCGGCGGCAATCACGTCAAATGGCTGTTGATCGGCCTGTTGTGGGGGGTGGCGATTGCTTCGCAGAACATCCTGCCGATCCACATCGCGTTCATCCCGCTGCTGGTGCCGCCGCTGTTATATGTTTTGACCAAGCTGCAACTGGATCGCCGCCTGATCGCTTGCGTCATGACGTTCGGCTTGATCACGCCCTACATGTTCCTGCCGGTGGGCTTCGGCAATATCTTCCTCAACCAGATCCTGCTGGCCAACGTCGCCAAGAGCGGCGTGGACATCAGCCAGGTCAACGTGACCCACGCCATGAGCCTGCCCGCGCTGGGCATGGTGGTCGGGCTGCTGGTGGCGGTGTTTATCAGCTACCGCAAAAAGCGCGTGTACGACCTGGAGAAAATCGAGCGTGTCGAGCAGGTGGCGGTGCAGTACAACCCGTTGACCCTGCTGGTCGCCGGCCTGGCGATTGCCTCGGCGTTCATCATTCAGCTGTGGCTGGACTCGATGATCATCGGTGCGCTGGCCGGGTTCCTGATTTTCTCGGTGTCGGGCATCGTGCGTTGGCGCGACACCGATGACCTGTTCACCGAAGGCATGAAGATGATGGCGATGATCGGCTTCATCATGATCGCCTCGTCGGGCTTTGCCGAAGTGCTCAAGGCCACCGGTGATGTGCGCTCGCTGGTGGAGGCCTCGGCGGCGTTCATCGGCCATAGCCGTGGGGTAGGGGCGCTGTTGATGCTGCTGGTGGGGCTGTTGGTGACCATGGGCATCGGTTCGTCGTTTTCCACAGTGCCGATCCTGGCCGCGATTTTTGTGCCGTTGTGCGTGCAGCTGGGTTTCAGCCCGCTGGCGATCGTGTGTATCGTCGGCACCGCCGGGGCCTTGGGCGACGCCGGTTCACCGGCGTCGGACTCCACCCTCGGGCCGACCTCCGGCCTGAATATCGACGGCCAGCACCATCATATCTGGGACACCGTGGTGCCGACCTTCCTGCACTACAACCTGCCGCTGCTGGCGTTTGGCTGGCTGGCGGCGATGACGCTCTGAGGCGTCCATCGTGGCGAGGGAGCTTGCTCCCGCTGGGCTGCGAAGCGGCCCCAAAAGCTGGCGGGCGCTGCGCACCCGAGCGGGAGCAAGCTCCCTCGCCACAAGAGAGTGCTCTAGAAAATTGACGTTTGGCCGCTAACCTCTCAAGCCGCCCCTAATAAGAGAGAAAAGCCATGCGTCTGAGCCTCAAGGCCAAAGTCCTGACCCTTGCCATAGTGCCGGTGTTGCTGTTCGCCCTGGTGATCAGCCTGACCACCGTGTGGATACTTCAGGGCCAGGCGCGCAACGAAGTGGATGAAACCCGCCAACGTCTGCTCAATGACGCCAAGGCCACGCTGCACAGTTATGTCGAGGTGGCCCTGACCACCATCAAGCCGTTCTACGACGCGGCCGCCCCCGGTGATACGGCAGCGCGGGCGCAGGTGGTCAAGTTGCTGTCCAACACCAGCTACGGCAAGGACGGTTATTTCTTCGGCTACGATTCCGAGACCATTCGCCTGTTCAAGGGCAACAGCCCGGACGGCGTGGGCAAGAGTTTCAAGGACAACCGCGACCCCAACGGCGTCTACGTCAACCGCGACCTGGTCAAAGTCGGCAAGGACGGTACCCACTACCTGCAATACAGCTCGACCCAGCCCGGCCAGACCGAGCTGGTGCCCAAGCTCGGCTATACCGAATACCTGCCCAAGTGGGACATGGTCATCGGTACCTCGGTCAACCTGGATGGCATCGATGCTCAGGTTGCGGTGGTCGAGGCCAAGGTAGAGAAACGCATGGAAGGCGTACTGTTGAGCATTCTCGGTCTGGCGGTCGTGGTATTGCTGGTGATTGCCGCCGTCGGCCTGCTGGTGGCCAACACGATCCTGCGCCCACTGAGCCTGATGAAGGCCAACCTGGACGATATCGCCGCCGGTGAAGGTGACTTGACACGCCGCCTGGCCATTACCAGCCAGGATGAACTCGGCGACCTGGCCGGCGCGTTCAATCGGTTTGTCGACAAGATCCACGGCCTGGTCCGCCAGATCACCGAAATGACCGCGCAACTCACCGGCCTGGTGAGCCAGGTGTCCGAGCAAGCCCAGCGCTCGGAAACCGCCATGGAACGCCAGCGTCACGAAACCGATCAGGTCGCCACCGCGATCAACCAGATGTCGTCCGCCGCCCATGAAGTGGCGCGCAGTGCCCAGGGGGCCGCCGTCGCCGCGCAGCAGACCGATGCCGAGGGCCAGGCCGCCAAGCGTGTGGTAGACGGCAGCATCGCGCAGATTCACGCGCTGGTGAACGATATCCGCAGCAGCGGTGTGTCCCTCGACAGCCTGCAACAGGACGTGTCGTCGATTGTCAGTGTGCTGGGCGTAATTCGCTCGATTGCCGAACAAACCAACCTGCTGGCGCTCAACGCGGCAATTGAAGCTGCGCGGGCAGGGGAGGCCGGACGTGGGTTTGCGGTGGTCGCCGATGAAGTGCGCGCCCTGGCCAGCCGCACCCAGACCAGCACTCAGGAAATCCAGGGCATGATCGACCGCCTGCAAAAAGGCACCGAAGCCGCCGTGGATGCCATGCGCCGCTCCAGCGATGCCGGGGACGGCACATCGGCCCAGGCCAATCAGGCCGGCGCGTCGCTCGACACCATGGCCCAGTTGATCGGCACCATCAACTCGATGAACGCACAGATCGCCAGCGCCGCCGAGGAACAAACCGCCGTGGCGGAAGAGATCAACCGCAGCGTGCACCAGATTGCCGTGGCGGTGGACAGCGTGGCCGATGAAACCCAGCTCGGCGCCCAGACTTCCCGCAGCCTGGCGGACTTGGGCCAGCGCCTCGGGCAGTTGGTGGGCCAGTTCAGGATCTGACCTACACGTCGCGCATCAGCAAACCAAACGCCAGGTCCAGCTCGGCCGGCAGGGGCACATATATCGTGTGCCCATCCCCCGGCGCTATCTCGATGGCGTCGCCCTTGGCGTTATGCAAGGTGGCCAGGGCAAAGTGAAAGTTGCCGGCCGGCGTCATCAGTTCCAGCTGATTGCCCACGTCAAAGCGGTTCTTCACCTTGACCTCGGCCAGCTCGCCCCGGCGTTCGCCGGTCAACTCACCCACAAACTGCTGGCGCTCGGAGACGGAGCTGCCGTTCTGGTAGTTCTGGTATTCGTCGTGCACATGGCGGCGCAGGAAACCTTCGGTGTAACCGCGCTGGGCCAGGGATTCGAGGTCGGTCATCAAGCGGCGGTCAAAGGCGCGACCGGCCATCGCATCATCAATTGCGCGGCGATACACCTGGGTGGTGCGCGCGCAATAGAAGTGCGATTTGGTACGGCCTTCGATCTTCAGTGAATGCACGCCCATGCGGGTCAGGCGCTCCACGTGCTGCACGGCGCGCAGATCCTTGGCGTTCATGATGTAGGTGCCGTGTTCGTCTTCGAACGCCGGCATCTGCTCAGTGGGGCGATTGGCTTCCTGCAACAGGAATACCTGGTCGGTCGGCGTGCCGATGCCCAGCGTCGGTTCGAATGCCTGGACGATGTCACCCGTGGCGTTTTCCACCGCCGGGGTGGCCTGGTATTTCCATCGACATGCATTGGTGCAGGTGCCCTGGTTAGCGTCGCGCTTGTTCATGTATCCCGATAGCAGGCAACGCCCGGAATAGGCCATGCACAGGGCGCCATGGACGAACACCTCCAGCTCCATGGCCGGCACGTGTTGGCGAATCTCGCCGATCTCTTCCAGGGACAACTCTCGTGACAGGATCACCCGGCAGATGCCTTGTTGTTGCCAGAACGCCACACTGGCCCAGTTGACGGTATTGGCTTGAACCGACAAGTGAACCGGCATCTGCGCAAAATGCTGGCGCACCAGCATGATCAGCCCTGGGTCAGACATGATCAGCGCGTCCGGGCCCATGGCGACCACCGGGGCCAGATCCTTGAGAAAGGTTTTCAGCTTGGCATTGTGCGGCGCGATGTTCACCACCACGTAGAAACGCTTGCCCTGTGCATGGGCTTCCTGGATCCCGAGGGCCAGGTTGGCGTGGTCAAATTCATTGTTGCGCACGCGCAGGCTGTAGCGCGGCTGGCCGGCGTACACCGCATCGGCGCCATAGGCAAAGGCGTAACGCATGTTCTTCAACGTGCCGGCGGGCGCGAGCAGTTCGGGGGCGATCAGTGGGAGCATGGAGGTGTGAGCCGCAAAAGGCGCGAGGGTAGTGCAGGCCTTGGCGTGGTGCATTGACCCACGTCTAGATAAGCCGATCTATGCTTGTTCGATCAACCAGGGCACTCCCAGGTTTCGCTGCGGACTAAGCAACAGGGCCGACACCGGCCCTGTGCTTTTTTGACATGGATCGGACATGAATCAAACCAACCTGCAATTCAAGACCCTGCTGTTACTGCTGGCCCTGGTGACCGTCGCCTTCATCTGGATATTGCTGCCGTTCTACGGCGCGGTGTTCTGGGCGGTGATCCTCGGCATCATCTTCGCGCCCATGCAGCGCCGCCTGCAGCAGCGCTTTGGCTGGAACCGCAACCTGACCTCCCTGACCACCTTGACGGTGTGCCTGGTGATCGCGATTTTGCCGGTGATCATTACCAGCGCCTTGCTGGTGCAAGAGGGCGCCACCCTTTACAAGAACGTCGAAAGCGGCCAGTTGGATGTGGCCGGTTATATCGAGCAGTTCAAGCATTTCCTGCCGCCGTATTTCCAGCACCTGCTGGACCGCTTCGGCATGGGCAACCTGGAAGGGCTGCGGGAAAAGGTGGTGAAAGGTGCGATGCAGGGCAGCCAGTTCTTCGCCACACAGGCGTTCAGCTTCGGCCAGGGTACGTTCGATTTCCTGGTGAGCTTTTTCATCATGCTCTACCTGCTGTTCTTCCTGCTGCGCGACGGCCCGGAACTGGTACGCAAGGTGCGCACGGCGGTGCCATTGGCCGAGCCGCAAAAGCGCCGCCTGCAACTCAAGTTCAACCGGGTGGTGCGAGCCACGGTCAAGGGCAACGTGCTGGTGGCCGTCACTCAAGGTGCGCTGGGGGGCTTTATTTTCTGGTTCCTGGATATTCCCAGCGCGTTGCTCTGGGCGGTATTGATGGCGTTTCTATCCCTGCTGCCTGCGGTGGGCGCCGGGATTGTATGGGGGCCGGTGGCCGCCTACTTCCTGTTGAGCGGGTCGATCTGGCAGGGCGTGGTGCTGGCGCTGTTCGGCGTGTTCGTGATCGGCCTGGTGGACAACGTACTGCGCCCGATTCTGGTGGGCAAGGACACCAAGATGCCGGACTACCTGATCCTGATCTCGACGCTGGGCGGCCTGTCGGTGTTCGGCCTGAACGGCTTCGTGATCGGGCCGCTGGTCGCGGCGCTGTTCATTTCCTGCTGGGCGTTGTTCGTGGAAACCAAGCCGCGCGTCAAATTGCCGTTGCCCTAGGCTTCAAGCCTGTAGTTGGCAGCCAGTTGCAGTTGGGCGTCGGATAACGAAGTGAGCGGGCCGCTGATAGGCTCGCCATCGCGTACTACGTACCAGCAGGCGAGCAAGCCCAGCTTGCGAAGAGGGGCGGGAACGGCGCTGCCGATGACGGACATGATCTGAACAGTGGGCATAAGTACCTCCAAACGTTATGGAGGTCACCTTACGGTGCGATCGCGCCCGGGAAAAATCACCTGGCTCGATAGTCAACATCAACGCCAGGCGTCAGTCCACCACCTGGTCGAGCATGTGCACAACTTCCTGTTCACTGAGCAGGCCCTTGCGCACCAGGTTCTCTGCCAGTAATGCCAGGAACTTCGCGCTGCGGTGGCCTTCCAGGTGCTTGAGTTCGGTCAGGGCACTATAAACCTTGCTGGATGTGCAGAGGCCAGCGGTGCGATGCGGATTTTGTGTAGGCATGGTCAATCGTCCGTAATTGTTATTGGGTGGACAAGGTCGATAGTGAAACGGGCTCGTGACACAAACATGACAGCGTTCGTACCAGTCGAGCAAGAGGAGATCCCAACCGGATCATGTGGGATTGCCGCCCGAGCGTTGTCCTCACAACGACCTTGGCAAGATAAATCCAGACGTTTCAGGCAAAAAAAGGCCCCGCGTGTGGGCGAGGCCTGTTGCATGTACAGCCATGTGTTACCAGCCGTGGCGGTAGTAGCCGTGGGGCGGGCCATAGTAGCCATAACCCCGTGGCGGGCCGTAATAGACCGGCGCCGGACGGTAATAAACCTGTTGCTGCACGTACACCGGTGGTGGCGGTGCGTAGTAGACCGGCGGCGGAGCGGCATACACCGGCTGCGGCTGGACGTACACCGGTTGCTGCACATAGACCTCACGCGGCTGGCTGGCAACCACGGAGCCGACAACGGCTGCACCGACAAGAGCACCCAATACGGCCGGGCCGCCCCAACCACCACCGTGGGCGGAGGCTTGGCCTGCCATCGCGAGTGCGCCAATAAGCAAGGCGATCCTGGGGACTTTACGCATCATGGTCATTCCTCGGTTAGCCCCTGCGCTTGTGGTCTGCAATCAATAGACTCAAGGATTGTCGCGGGGATACTTTTAAGACAACGTATTTCTGAAAAACAGCACAGCTGGTAGGTAAAGGTTGTGTAAGGTCTGTACCGATTTGCTTACTTCAAGGAGCTACCCATGCAGATGCACCCCAACAAGGACACCCAACTGTGCATGTCACTGTCGGCGCGTCCCGGGAATTTCGGCCTGCGCTTCCATAACCATCTGTATGAGCAGCTGGGCCTGAATTTTTACTATAAAGCCTTCAGCAGCCAGGATCTGCCCGGCGCGATCGGTGGCATACGGGCGCTGGGCATCCGGGGTTGCGGCGTGTCGATGCCGTTCAAGGAGGCTGCCATCGCTTTAGTGGACGAACTGGACGATTCGGTTCAAGCCATCGATTCCCTGAACACCATCGTCAACACCGGCGGCCGTCTCAAGGCGTACAACACCGACTACATTGCCGTCGAGCAACTGCTGAAAAAACACCAGGTACCGAAGGACTCAAGCTTCGCCCTGCGCGGCAGCGGCGGCATGGCCAAGGCCGTGGCCAGCGCCTTGCGTGACGGCGGTTACGCCAATGGCGTGATCGTGGCGCGCAATGAGGTGGCGGGCAGGGCGCTCGCACGTAACCTGGGGTATGAGTGGCAGGCTGAACTGGGCGGGTTGCGCCCACGCATGCTGGTTAACGTGACACCGATTGGCATGACCGGCGGGGCAGAGGCGGATCAGTTGGCGTTTGAAGCCGATGCCGTTGATCAAGCCGAGACGGTGTTCGATGTCGTGGCGATCCCCGCTGAAACCCCGTTGATCGTGCGCGGGCGTGCCCAGGGCAAGCGGGTGATTACCGGCCTTGAAGTGATTGCGATCCAGGCGTTGGAGCAGTTTGTGTTGTATACCGGCGTGCGTCCTACACCGGAGCAATTTCAGGCGGCCGTGGCGTTCGCCCGAAGCTGATACGCTGCGCAGCGCCAACCGGCAGAGCGGGCAACCCCGCTCTCCGGTGGGACCCTCGTCAGGCCTGTTCCAACTGCGCCAGGCGTTCTTCCAGCGCCGCAATTCGCGCTTCCAGCTCCTCGATACGCTCGACGGAGACGCCCCCGCCGCCGCGCTCCACCGGGTTACCGCGCGCGGCAATAATCGTTTCGATATCCGTCGGGTCCCCCAGCGCATGGGTATACCGGTCCTCGCGCTGCCCCGCCTGGCGCGGCACCAATAGCGCCAGGCCCCGTGCAATCAGGCGTTCGAGTTGGTGCACCACCTGCTCGGCATCCTCAAAATCATGCATGCGCCCGCTGCGCGTCAGCAACTCATTGACCGTCTGCGGGCCGCGCAGGAACAGCAGCCCGATCAGGATCATTTGCGCGGGCACCAGTTCCAGCGCCTTGTCCACGCGGTGTTCCC
Organism: Pseudomonas sp. R2-7-07; assembly: GCF_003852355.1. Classification (NCBI taxonomy): domain Bacteria; kingdom Pseudomonadati; phylum Pseudomonadota; class Gammaproteobacteria; order Pseudomonadales; family Pseudomonadaceae; genus Pseudomonas; species Pseudomonas sp. R2-7-07. The sequence goes on from NZ_CP027759.1 coordinate 2,181,276, forward strand.
AGCGGTCGGCGCGGCTGCCCATGACCAGCCGGGTATAACCCTGGCCTTCCAGCACGCGCAAGCTCTGGCCGACCTGGCCCTGGCTGAGATTGGTCACCGGTTCCCGGCTGGTCTTCTGGTTGCACGCCAGCACCAGGGCGTTGAGGGTAAGGGGGTAGGTTTCCGGGTTGGTCGCCTGTTTTTCGATCAGGCAGCCCAGGATGCGGATTTCCGTGCTATTCAGGCGCGGCTCAGGCGTGTCGGTATCGTGCTCGGCGGTCATCGCGCTTTCCCTATGCAGTGAATCCACTAGCCTAAGCCGGAAAAAATAAAAGACAAGCGGCAGGCATGGCTATAATCGTCGCTGGTTCCAACCCTGCCATTACCACGAGACTGACATGACTATTTCCCTGTATGCCGCTTCTATCCCAGTCTTCAAGCAAATGCTCAACGCCCTCAGCGATGTGCTGAACAAAGCCGAAGCCCACGCCACCGCCAAGAACATCGAGCCGAACGCTCTGCTGCAAGCGCGCCTGTTCCCGGATATGTTCGCGCTGGTGCGCCAGGTGCAGATCGCCGTCGACTTCGCCAAGGGCGTTTCCGCGCGCCTGGCCGAGATCGAAGTGCCGAAGTACGAAGACAGCGAAGTCACCTTCGCCGACCTGCAAGCGCTGATCGCCAAGGTGCTGGCCTTCGTCGATACCATCAAGCCCGAGCAGATCGACGGCAAGGAAGGCATCGAAATCGTCACCCGCCCAGGCACCCCGAAAGAGAAGCGCTTCAGCGGCCAGTCCTACCTGCTGACCTACGGCCTGCCGCAGTTCTTCTTCCACGTCACTACCGCTTACGCCTTGCTGCGCCACAACGGCGTTGAAGTGGGCAAGCGTGATTACATGGGCGCTTTCTAAGCACCCACTAAAAAGCCCGGGTGCGTTCTTCAATGAACGGCCCGGGCTTTTTTACAGCTGGCGTTCAAGCCAACCGTTCATCCTTGTCCAGGCACGCCGCCGCAGTGAACAGCACATCGGTGGACGAGTTGAGCGCGGTTTCCGCCGAATCCTGCAGCACGCCGATGATGAAACCTACTGCCACCACCTGCATGGCGATCTCGCTCGGAATGCCGAACAGGCTGCACGCCAGCGGAATCAACAGCAGCGAACCACCGGCCACGCCCGAAGCCCCGCAGGCGCAAATGGCCGCGACCACACTGAGCAGCACGGCGGTGGGCAGGTCTACGGCAATGCCCAGCGTATGCACGGCCGCCAGGGTCAGCACCGTAATGGTGATCGCGGCACCGGCCATATTGATCGTGGCCCCAAGCGGGATCGATACCGAGTAGGTGTCTTCATGCAGGCCCAGGCGTTTGCTCAGCGCCAGGTTCACCGGAATATTCGCCGCCGAACTGCGGGTGAAGAACGCGGTAATACCGCTTTCGCGCAGGCACAGCAGCACCAGCGGATACGGGTTACGGCGCAGTTTCCAGAATACGATGGCCGGGTTGACCACCAGCGCCACGAACAGCATGCAGCCGATCAGCACCACCAGCAGGTGGGCATAGCCGAGCAGGGCGCCGAAGCCGGAGGTGGCCAGGGTCGAGGCGACCAGGCCGAAGATCCCCAGCGGGGCAAAACGGATCACCACGCGCACGATCAGCGTCACACCGTTGGACAGGTCATCGAGCACCGTGCGGGTGGTTTCGCCGGCATGGCGAATGGCAATGCCCATGCCGATGGCCCAGGCCAGGATGCCGATGAAATTGGCATTCATCAGTGCGCTGACCGGGTTATCGACCACGCTCAGCAGCAGGCTTTGCAGCACCTCGCCGATACCGCCGGGAGCGCTCACGGTGGCGTCATGGGTGGCCAGGACCAGGGACGACGGAAACAGCATGCTGGCAACCACCGCAACCACGGCAGCGGCAAAGGTACCCAGCAGATACAGGAACAGGATCGGCCGGATATGGGTTTCCTGGCCGTGTTTATGATTGGCGATAGACGCCATCACCAGCACGAACACCAGGATCGGCGCGACGGCCTTCAGCGCCGTGACGAACACTTTGCCGATAAACCCGGTGGCCTTGGCGGCCTCAGGCAACAACAGGGCCAGCAGAATCCCGGCGATCAGGCCGATGATAATTTGGGTGACCAGGCTGGCGCGCGTTAAACGTTGCAGCAGGGAAGGGGCAGCAGTCATAAACAGTTGTCTCTGATTTTTTTAGTAGGGCACAGCATTGCAAGGAGAAAGTACTGTAGGCAGCAGGCGCGAAGTCTAACATGCTGTAGGACGAGTCCCGTTCGCTGCGTCATTCCGTCACCCGCACTGTCGGATTTGGATTCATCGGCGCGGGCGTGTCATCAGGGCAGGGTGGTAAACAGCTCGCGTCGGGCGCCCTCGGTAATCGCCACGATGCCAGGGTGCTTGACCTTGCGCTCCACCGAGATGGCATAAAACGACTCGGTCACCGCGTCGGTCTGGCCGATCAGCGCCACGCCGTATTGGCGCACCACTTCATCGGCGATCACGCTGGGAGCGATAAAGATGCCGCTGCCCGATTGCCCGAAGGCCTGCATCAACGCGCTGTCGTCGAACTCGCCGATGATCCTGGGTTGAATCTGCTGATCGGCAAACCAGCGTTGCAAACGGCTGCGCACCACGGTCTCCGCGCCGGGGATCAACAACGGCGCGCCGTGCAAACACCCTGGGAAATCGCCGCTATGTTGATCAGCCAATGCCTGGGTGGCGAAAAAACTGATGCCACATTCCCCCAGCTTCTGGCTGTAGCCCTTGATGTCCAGGTGCGTGGGCATCGGGCTGTCGGAGATCACCAGGTCCAGGCGCTGGATGGCCAGGTCGGCCAATAACCGTTCGAGTTTGTCTTCACGGCAGGTGATGCGGATCGGTTCGCTCAGCTCCATGGTGGGGGCAATCAGCCGGTACACGATGGATTTGGGCACCACGTCCGCCACGCCGACGCGAAATACAATCTGCTGCTCGTTGGGTTGTGCGCGCAGCATCGCCTCCAATTCATTGCCGGTCTGGAACATTTGCTCGGCATAGGGCAGCGCCTGGCGTCCGGCTTCGGTCAGCTCCAGCTGGCGGCCGACGCGCTGAAACAGTGCGATACCAAAAGTGTGTTCCAACAGGCTGATCTGCCCGCTGATGGTCTGGGGCGTGAGGTTCAGTTGCTCGCAGGCGCGCACGATGCTGCCGGTCTTTGCCACCACCCAGAAGTAATGCAACTGTCGATAATTGAGCATTGCTTTCTACACTTCGTAAAAATCGAAGTATACGCGAGAAAAATACGAATTTTCCTGAACTGTTTGCCTGCATAGAATGCGTCGCTATCGCGGGGCTACTATTTGGACCCAAGCGTTCTAACGAGGAATACATCATGAAACTCAATTCCCTGGGCGCGGCTGCACTGCTTGCGCTTTCATTGGTGATGATCGGCGGGTGTGATCAAGTCGAGAAAAGCGCGCAGCAGGTACTGGGCAAAGCCACCGAAACGGCCAAGCAAGCAATCGATGACACCCAGAAAGCCGCCGAGCAGGCATTGAGTGAAGCGACCCAGGGCCTGATCAATCCGCAGAAAAAGGATGATCAGCCAGAAAAAGATGCAGAATCCGATACCCAAGAAACCTAATTTCCCAGCACAACGTCAGGACTGACCTATGGATTATCTTTTACAACTGGCCGCCAGCCCCACCGCCTGGATCGCACTGGCGACCTTGATCGTCATGGAAATCGTGCTGGGCATCGATAACCTGATCTTCATCTCGATCCTCACCAACAAATTACCCGAGCAGCACCGGGCCAAGGCGCGACGCATTGGCATCAGCATGGCGTTGGTGTTGCGCCTGGGCCTGTTGAGCACCATCGCGTTTATCGTGCAATTGACGACGCCGGTATTCGAAGTGTTCGGCCAGGCGTTCTCGTGGAAGGACATGATCCTGATTGCCGGTGGCTTGTTCCTGGTGTGGAAGGCGACCACCGAGATCCATCACAGCATGGACCCGGAGCCCGAAGACAAAGCCAGCGTTGGCAATACGGTTGCCATCGGCTTTGCGGCCGCCATCGGACAGATCCTGCTGCTCGACCTGGTGTTCTCCATCGACAGCATCATCACGGCAGTCGGCATGACCGAACACTTGCCGATCATGATCATCGCCGTGGTGACCTCGGTGATCGTGATGCTGGTGGCGGCAGAACCGTTGGCCAAGTTCATCAACGACAACCCGACCGTAGTGATGCTGGCCCTGGGCTTTTTGATCATGATCGGCATGACGCTGATCGCCGAAGGCTTCGGCGCCCATGTGCCCAAAGGCTACGTGTATGCGGCCATGGCGTTCTCGGCGGCTATCGAGTGCCTGAATATCGCACGGCGTAACCGCCACAAGCGTTTGCTCGCTGCTCGCCAGTAAGCGCTGCACCAAAAGGCCGGCTGGGTTCATATGAGCCCAGCCGGCCTTTTGCTGTCTGCTAGAATCGGCGCACTTGATAGCTTGAGGTCCACCATGAACGAGCCGATTCGCCTTACCCAGTACAGCCACGGTGCGGGTTGCGGCTGCAAGATCTCGCCCCAGGTGCTGGAAGTGATCCTTGCCGGCAGTGGCGCACAGAACCTCGACCCCAACCTGTGGGTAGGCAACGCCTCCCGTGACGATGCGGCGGTGTACGCCATCGACGACGAGCGCGGCGTGGTCTCCACCACCGATTTTTTCATGCCGATCGTCGACGACCCCTTTGACTTCGGCCGCATCGCCGCCACCAATGCCATCAGCGACATCTACGCCATGGGCGGCGACCCGTTGATGGCCATTGCCATTCTCGGTTGGCCGGTGAATGTGCTGGCACCGGAGATTGCCCGCGAAGTCATTCGTGGCGGCCGCGCGGTCTGCGACGCTGCCGGTATCCCGCTGGCCGGTGGGCACTCCATCGACGCCCCGGAGCCGATCTTCGGCCTGGCCGTGACCGGCATCGTGCACAAGCGCCATATGAAGCGCAACGACACCGCCACCGCCGGGTGCAAGCTGTACCTGACCAAACCTTTGGGCATCGGCATCCTCACGACCGCCGAAAAGAAAGGCAAGTTGCGCGAGGAGGATATCGGCCTGGCCCGCGACTGGATGTGCACCCTCAACAAACCCGGTAGCCGTTTCGGCAAATTGGCCGGGGTGACGGCGATGACCGATGTCACCGGTTTCGGCCTGCTTGGTCACCTGGTAGAGATGGCCGACGGCAGCGGCCTCACGGCCCGCATCGAGTATGCAAAAGTGCCCCGTCTGCCGGGCGTCGAGTACTACCTGGAGCAGGGTTGCGTACCGGGTGGGACCTTGCGCAACTTCGACAGCTACGCCAGCAAGCTCGGGCGTGTGCAGGAACTGCACAAGCGCGTGCTGTGCGATCCGCAAACCAGCGGCGGCCTGCTGATCGCCGTCACGCCCGAAGGCGACGCCGAGTTCCACGCGGTGGCCGCTGAACTGGGCCTTACCCTCGAGCCGATCGGCGAACTGCTTGAGCGACAGAGCAACGCGGTAGAGGTGGTTTGATGGCGACTGACATCACCGATTACCGCGACATTTTCCTCAACGACCGGCCGATGATGGATACTCGCGCGCCGGTCGAATTCATCAAAGGCGCGTTTCCCGGGGTGGTCAACCTGCCGTTGATGACCGACCAGGAGCGCCAACGTGTAGGCACCTGCTACAAGCAGCAAGGCCAGCAAGCTGCAATCGTGCTGGGCCATGAGTTGGTGTCGGGGCCGATCAAGGCCGAACGCATCGCGCAGTGGGCCCAGTTCGCCCAGGCCAATCCAGACGGCTACCTGTATTGCTTTCGCGGCGGGCTGCGTTCACAGATCGTGCAGCAATGGTTGAAAACCGAGGCGGGTATCGAATACCCCCGCGTCGGCGGCGGCTACAAGGCCATGCGCACCTTCCTGCTGGACACGCTCGAGCAGGCCACCGTCCAATGTGATTTCGTCTTACTCGGCGGCATGACCGGCACCGGCAAGACCGAAGTGCTCGGCCAACTCCGCAACGCCCTGGACCTGGAAGGCCACGCCAACCATCGCGGCTCCAGCTTCGGCAAGCGTGCCACGGCGCAACCGTCCACTATCGACTTCGAAAACCGCCTTGCGGTAGACCTGCTGAAAAAGCGCGCGGCAGGCATCGAGCAGTTCGTGGTCGAGGATGAGAGCCGCATGATCGGCAGTTGCGCGCTGCCGCTGCCGTTGCACAAAGGTATGCAGGCGTTTCCAATGGTGTGGCTGGAAGACAGCGTTGAAGGCCGCGTGGAACGCATCCTGCGCGATTACGTGGTCGACCTGTGCGCCGAGTTCATCGACGTATGGGGCGAGAATGGCCAGGCGATGTTTGCCGAACGGCTTACCCAGAGCCTGGCCAATATCCATAAGCGCCTGGGTGGCGAACGCTTCCAGCGGCTGCAGGCGATTTTGCAGGATGCCCTGGCGGAGCAGGCGCGCAGTGGCGCCGTGGATGAGCACCGGGTGTGGATTGAAGGGCTGTTGCGTGAGTATTACGACCCGATGTATGCGTTTCAGCGTGAGAGCAAAGGCGCACGAATCGAATTTGCCGGGGAGCAGGGCGCGGTGGTGGAGTATTTGCGCGAGCGGGCTGCTCGGGTGGGGTGAGTTTCGGATGCCATTGAGCTCACAACAGGTTGAGCCGGTTTCTTCAGTTAATGCCGGGAAACAGGAGTTTTGGCTCTCGAGCGCCGGATGATCCAGTCCAAACGCCGCAGGCCCAATGTGGGAGGGGGCTTGCCCCCGATTGCGGTGTAGCAGTCACCCATTTTTTAACTGACAGACCGCCATCGGGAGCAAGCCCCCTCCCACACTTAGGTCGCGGGGGTGCACTGAAGCCTTCACGCAAAAGCTAAAGAATCACCGCCCCGATCAACCCGCACACCACTCCCATCAGCATGGTCAGCCCGGCCACCGTCACCAGTACTCGCGCATCGAAATCCTTACGCAGCATCAGCAACGACGGCAGGCTCACGCTCGGCAGGGTCATCAGCAAGGCGACGGCCGGGCCGGTGCCCATGCCCAGGGTCATCATGGTTTGTACGATGGGAATCTCCGCCGCCGTAGGAATCACGAACAACGTGCCGACAATCGCCAGCGGTACCAGCCACACCAGGCTGTCGGCCATCGCCCCGTCCACATGGGGGAACAGCCAGACCCGCGCCGCGCCAAGGATCAGCACCGCGAGGATATACACCGGGATGGTGCTCCAGAACAGCTGCCACAAGGTCCGTAACCAGCGCGCCAGGAAAGCTTCGGACTCAACGGTGCTGACTTCGGCCACAGCCTGCAGCGCCGCTTCGGGCACTTGCTCCGGACGTGCAATGCGCTGCGCCACCAACGACACACCCACCACCAGCACAATCCCCGCCACCAGCCGCAGCGCGGTAAAGCCCCAGCCCAGCACAAACCCCATGAACACCAAGGTGGCCGGATTCAAGACCGGGTTGGCGATCCAGAACGCCAGCGCCGCACCGACCGATACTTTCTGGCGCCGCATACCCGCTGCGACAGGCGCCGCGCAGCAGCTGCACATCATGCCCGGCAAGGCGAACAGCCCGCCACGCAGGGTCGAGCCCAGGCCCGCGCGGCCAAACAGGCGCAACAGCCAGTCGCGAGGGATCAACACCTGCAGCAGCGAACCGAGGAATACCGCCAGTACGGCGGCCTTCCAGATCGCCAGGAAATACACCTGGGCATAGGCCAGCGCCGCCGCGAGGGGCGAGCCTTGCTGGTCATTGAGAATCGACGCGCCGATGCTGTGGTTATCGGCCGCTACAAAAGCCTTGAGGTAGTAGGGCGACCATTTCACATAGTAGAGGCCGATGCAGGCCACCAGCAGAAACAGCGCAGGTTTGCACCAGAACGACCAGCCCCGGTTGGGCTGGGCAGAAGCGAGGTTGGGCATGGAGATGATCCGCAGATGAGTCAATAGCGGCCATCATACGCGCCTGACGCTCAACCTTCAGGTATCTGCACTGACCTGGGTCGGATCCGGGCAGGTTTCCTCACCATTATTGAGCCCCTGCTTGTAGTTGCGGCTGAGCAGCGAGGCCTTGCCGTTGTGCCAGGTCAGTGTCAGCACGTACAGCGAGTCATAGTCGTTACCGGACCAGTCTTCAGTGATGGTGTGCTTCTCGCCGGCCGCTTCACTGGCGACTTTGTTGATCAACTCCGGCAGGTAACCGTGGGACCAGGCGGTGTAGATCGTCGCGTTGTGGTACTTGTCCTCGACCAGCTCATCGGCCAGGGCACTGGTGTCGTTCGCGGAAAACTTGATGTTGACCGGCAAACCCAGCTTGATTGCGCTGGGACTGATGGTCATCAGTGGGCGGATATAGCTGTAGGAGTTATCCAGCTCGCCTTCCTCGACATTGCGCGTGGGGTTGGCGGCGAATACGTAATCGGCTTTGCCGAATTTTTCCGGTAATACACTGGCCAGGTTCATGGCGCGGTTCAGGCCTTGGCAATTGAGTTGGCCCAGGCCGCCGGCAGGTTTTTCGCCGTGGCGCAGGAAGACCAGGGTTTGCACGCCGTCCACCGGTTGTGCGCGGCTTTCGCGGGCATCCAATGCCGTGACAATGCCAGCGGTGACCAGCAGCAGCGGTAACATCATGTATGAATGGCGTTTGAATTGTTGCACAAGGCGCAGAGGCTTGATCTTCATTATGGGTTCGAGTCTTCATGCGTCGGGTTAAGGCGGACAGGCCCGGCCCAATGGCGCAGTGTGCGTCCTGGGGGTGTTCCTTGTCGGTATAGCCAGGTGCCTCCATTCACCCTGCGAGCGCATTTAAGAGTGCGCTTGAGCGTTTTGGTTCGCCCGTGTGGGATTCTAGCCAGGCAATGTTGCTTAATGATGACCCATGCAGGGTGGCGAACAGATGACTATCATGGGGGCTTTCCGCCCAGGGATGTCTCCCGATGAATGCACTTGCCGCTTTCCCGATCAACAGTAAATGGCCCGCCCAGCACCCGGAGCGCTTGCAACTGTACTCGTTGCCTACGCCCAACGGTGTAAAAGTATCAATCATGCTTGAAGAGCTGGGCCTGCCCTACGAGGCACACAAGGTCAGTTTCGACACCCAGGACCAGTTGTCTCCCGAGTTCATGTCCCTGAACCCCAACAACAAGATCCCCGCGATCATCGACCCCAATGGCCCAAGCGGGCAGCCGCTGGCGTTGTTCGAGTCCGGCGCGATCCTGATTTACCTGGCGGAAAAAACCAGCCGGTTGCTCTCCGAAGATCCGGCCACCCGCTATGAAACCCTTCAGTGGTTGATGTTCCAGATGGCCGGGGTCGGCCCAATGTTCGGACAGGTGGGGTTCTTCAATAAATTCGCCGGCAAGGCTTATGAAGACAAGCGCCCGCGTGACCGCTATGTCGCCGAGTCCCGCCGCTTGCTCCAGGTGCTCGAGAAACGCCTGCTGGGTCGCACGTGGATCATGGGGGATGACTACAGCATCGCTGACATCGCCACCTTCCCCTGGATTCGCAACCTGATCGGCTTCTATGAATCGGGCGACCTGGTGGGTATCGCCGATTTCCCCAATGTACTGCGCGCGTTGGATGGCTTTATCGCACGCCCTGCGGTGATCCGTGGCCTGAACATTCCGAGCTGAAGCATGCCGACTTTCGATTTCAAGCAACTGGATGTATTCAGCAGCGTGCCCTTCAAAGGCAACCCGCTGGCCGTGGTGCTCGGGGCCGACAGCCTGACGGACCAGCAGATGGCCGACTTCGCCAAGTGGACCAACCTCAGCGAAACCACGTTCTTGCTGAAGCCCCGTGACCCACGCGCCGATTACCGAGTGAGAATTTTCACCACCTTGCACGAACTGCCGTTTGCCGGGCATCCGACGTTGGGCAGTTGCCAGGCATGGTTGCACGCAGGCGGTGTTCCGCGTGGGCAAGAGGTCATTCAGGAGTGCGAAATCGGTTTGGTCCGCATCCGACGTGAAGGCGACGAACTGGCGTTTATCGCGCCACCGCTGTTGCGTTCGGGCGTTGTCGAGGCGCCGCTGCTGGAGCGTGTGCGCCTGGGGTTGGGCCTGGCCCCTGACGCGATTGTGCGCAGCCAGTGGGTGGATAACGGCGCGGGTTGGCTGGCGGTGATGCTGGCTGATCGCCGGGCCGTGCTGGAGGTGAAGCCTGACTATGCGCAACTGCTCGGGTTGGCCGTTGGCGTCATTGCTCCCTGCAACGGTGAGGACGCACAGTTTGAGGTGCGTGCCTTTATCGCTGGCGACGGTGCCCAGGAAGACCCGGCCACCGGCAGCTTGAACGCCGGCCTGGCCCAATGGTTGCTCAGCGAGGGCCTGGCGCCGGAGCGCTATGTGGTCAGCCAGGGCACGGTCATGGGCCGCGTCGGGCGTATTCGTATCGAGCGCCAGGGTGATGAAGTTTGGGTCGGCGGCGCCGTTGCGGTATGCATCGAAGGCCGTCTACAGCTCTAGATCAATGCAATTGTTACGTGCCGCGCAATACACTGTTCGGCCCTCGGCATTTGTGCTGCGGGTGCTTGGGGCATAAGCTTTGGTCCCAAAGATTTCAGCCATTTTTTCAGGAAAGCCATGACCAGCCAGTTCCCCCAAGCCCGCCCCCGTCGCCTGCGCCGCTCCCCGGAGCTGCGTGGCTTGTTCCAGGAAAGCGAATTCACCCTCAACGACCTGGTGCTGCCGATTTTCGTCGAAGAAGAAATCGACGACTTCGTGCCGATCACCAGCATGCCGGGCGTATTGCGTATTCCTGAGAAAAAACTGGCCGGCGAGATCGAGCGTTATGCCCGTGCCGGCATCAAGTCGGTGATGACCTTTGGCGTGTCCCACCATCTGGACGCCAGCGGCAGCGACACGTGGAAAGAACGCGGCCTGGTCTCGCGCATGTCGTCGATCATCAAGGACGCCGTGCCGGAAATGATCGTGATGTCCGACACCTGCTTCTGCGAATATACCGACCACGGCCACTGTGGCGTGATGCATGGCGCCCACGTCGACAATGACGCGACCCTGGTCAACCTGGGCAAACAAGCCGTGGCCGCCGCCCGCGCCGGCGCCGACGTGATCGCGCCCTCGGCGGCGATGGACGGCCAGGTCCAGGCCATCCGCCGCGCCCTGGACGACGCCGGTTTCACCCACATCCCGATCATGGCCTACTCCACCAAATTCGCCTCGGCCCTCTACGGCCCGTTCCGCGAAGCCGGCGGCAGCGCCCTCAAGGGCGACCGCAAAAGCTACCAGATGAACCCGATGAACCGCCGCGAAGCCGTCCGCGAATCGCTGCTCGACGAGCAGGAAGGCGCCGACGCGCTGATGGTCAAACCGGCCGGCGCCTACCTCGACATCATCCGCGACATCCGCGAAGCCTCACGCCTGCCAGTGGCGGCGTATCAGGTGAGCGGTGAGTACGCAATGATCAAATTCGGCGCCCAGGCGGGGGCGATTGACGAAGACCGCGTGGTGCGCGAGACCTTGGGCTCGATCAAGCGGGCGGGGGCGGATTTGATTTTTACTTACTTTGCGATGGATTTGGCGTTGGCGGGGATTTAAGGGCGCCATTTATCCCTGTGGTGAGCGGGTCGGATTTGCTTGCCGCAGGGGTAGGAGGGCGACCTTGTATATTGATTTTGAACAGCGCTCAATTAAATTTTTCGTAATCTTCCGCACCTAATGACTTTAACCATTTCTTGAAGAAATCAATTTGATCCTGTGGGTTGTTTGTTAGGTTTTCTTCTTCATAGTCGAATAAATGGACAATGTTGTCCTTGGTTGCTTGTTGGCCTAAAGTCATTTCGTATGCCACAAGTCCAGCGCTCATCTGAGAGGCCATTCTTGATGGTTTTACATTTATTTTGGCCCCTTTACATAGAAAGGTGATGTGCGGAAAATCCGCTCTAATATTTGCGAAGCAGACGTACAGGTCTCTTCCTCTATAAATTTTCTTAAAGTTTTCGGCTTCTGAAAATGTCATGGTGAGTTTTGTTGGGTCATATTTGACGGTGACTTGTTTGTGTTCATTGTTGATTATTACTTTTATATTTTTTGTTTCCATTTTATTTTCTGTTAGGGTTTGGTATGGAATATTCAATGCGGCTAACCTCCCCTTGGAGCTAGATTAGGTGTTGGCAGAAATTCAAGAACGCCGTAATTCTGTGGTGAGCGAACTTGCTCGAGTGGGACTGGGCGGCAGCCACTTAACTGGCTACACGGATCTAATTGACTGAGCGGGCCATATTGATTAGTTTTATTCCTTGAGTAAGTAACTGTCGAGTTTTTCTATTATGGTCTGTGGCTCGGGGTTTGCTTGTTTCATGGTCGTCGAGCTAAATTTGCAGTGATTCGGCCCATTTTTTGCGGTAAGAAATCTGTTCGTTGATGTCATTTGTAAGTTCGTTTTCTTCATAGTCGAATATACGAACAAGTTTTGCATCGGAATCACCTATTTGGGTTTCATAAGCTACGATGCCGCTAGACATTTGTGATGCCATGGCTGAAGGATAGACATTTATTTTTGAACCTTTACATAGAAATTTAATATCACTAAATTCTTTTCTCAATGAGCCAAAGCATAGATAAATATCTGCTTCGCTATACGTTTTTTTCAGTCCGCTGGCAAAGGTTATTGAAAGTGTTGCTGTTCTTCCGTCGCATTCTATTGTGGCCGTTTCTCGAGTTGAGTTTTTGATTACGAATATCTCTAGTGCTTTCATTTTTTTAGCTTCTATTTGGGTTGATTACTGGGTAGACCGACGCTGGGGTTGGCGCCGTGCCAGAAAGCCGTGCCATTTCCAAAAGGTGAGCTGAATTCCACATATAAAATTTCTCGTTCGGAAAAAACATCGATAGTTAATATTTTCATTTCACTTCTTCGTTAATGGGACTCGTACAACAGTATTATCTACATTCGTCGTGTTGGTCTTTAGCTCAAACGTCCATGTTTCCTCATGGTAATGATGCTTGCTCGGCTTGCTGTTCATTTCATGAAGGCCGTAACGGACGCTTCTTTTTGCATCGCCGGAAAAAATTCGGGAAAAGGGGACAGATTTATTAGTTTTTAATGCGCTGATGGTCAAACCGGCCGGCGCCTACCTCGACATCATCCGCGACATCCGCGAAGCCTCACGCCTGCCGATGGCGGCGTATCAGGTGAGTGGTGAGTACGCGATGATCAAATTAGGCGCCCAGGTGAGTGCGATCGATGAGGCACGTGTCGTGCGCGAGACCTTGGGCTCGATCAAGCGGGCGGGGGCGGATTTGATTTTTACGTACTTTGCGATGGATTTGGCGTTGGCGGGGGTTTAGGTAGGCGCTCATTCTGTGGCGAGCGTGCTCGTCACAGATGCATTTGCTAAGTTTGCACCGATTCAGCCCAGCGCTGGCAGAAATCATGCTGCTCTTGTATATCATTGGTGAGATCGTTTTCTTCATAAGAAAATATATGCACAAGTTCCCCTTCTGGCTGCCCCATAGTCATTTCGTAGGCAACAAGACCGTTTGACATATGTGAAGACATACCTGACGTGTGGACGTTGATTTTGGCGCCTTTGCAAAGAAACAATGTGTCTTTCATATCAGCTCTTAATAAACCGAAGCAATCGTATAAGTCCATTGCTGTATAGGTTTTTTGGATCCCGTTGCTTAGAAATAGATAAAGGGTGGGTTTGCCGCCTTCATATTTGACCACTGCACTGTCACGTATCCCGTCTTTGATAATGGTGATTTCACGTGATTTCATGGGTATTTCCTATGCGGGTTCAAAATTGTATATCCCTTAAAGGTTCCGTCTTCATTAACGGGCGATGCTCCTAAAATATCCTTGGTATCTATTCGTCCGGGAATTGCGATTTCTAATTCGTTTTTATGTTTTGAGAGCTTTCCGAGCTCTTTGTTCACGTCTCTTCCAGGGATTTTCCTCAGTGTGTAAAGGAAACCCTCTTCGAATCCAAAGTTTGAAGCAAATGCCAACGCTTGTTTCCTTGAGGTTGAAGTGGGGACGAATTTGCTAGGAGGGCTGGCATTATTCAAGGCGTGCAGGAAAAGGTCTGTGCTGTCTCCTCGACTTTCAAATCCATTATTAAAGATTTCGTCTGGTCCTCTTAAGTCACCGCGATATAGATATTCTCGTTTTTTTTCTGAGCTGGGTAGCGGGGGAGCCCCCTCATCCACCTTTCCCTGCCCGTGAGATTTTTCCGTATTAAGCTGTGGTTTACATCCCCCCGCGCCTGGGCATGTACTTAAACCTAGCGGATCCACCCACCCAGTAGGATTGGGCACGTACTGGTATGCATTGATCCCACCGGCCAGCTTTACCGGATCAGCTGTCAGGTAACGACCAATATCCGGATTGTAGTAGCGATGGCGGTTGTAGTGCAGACCGCTTTCCGGGTCGAAGTATTGGCCTTGAAAACGTAGTGGGTTGTCGACTTTGCCTACGTCGAGGCGGCTGATTTCGCCGTAGGCGCGGTAGTGGGCGGACCAGACGATTTCGCCGTCGGGCGTGGTGAGTTCTTGCGGCGTGCCGAGGTGGTCGAGTTGGTAGTGATAGGGCTTGGTTTCTTGTGGGCCGAAGCCTTCCAGCAATGCCAATGGGCGGAAGCTGTCGGGTTCGTAGAGGTAGCTGCGATGACGATCCGCGTGATGCTCAGCGACTACTTTGTCGCCTTGCCAGAAAAATTCTTTGGTGATGCCATCCACGGTTTTGCTGATGCGCCGCCCAAACGGATCGTAGCGATAACTGGCGGTTTGGCCATTGGGCTTTGTGATGCCGATCAGCCGGTGCTGACAGTCGTAGCGGTACTCGGTAACGAGTGAATGACCCTTGCCACGTCGCTCGCGTATCAGGTTGCCGAAGACGTCATAGTCGTAATGGTGATCGCCTTGGATCATCAACCGATTACCCGCAACGATGTCCGGGCCCGGCCTGTCCTGCATCAGCAGGTTGCCGGCAGGGTTGTGGCCGAAGCGTTCCTGGACGTCTTGCGAGTGATCGGCGCGGGTCAGGCGGTGGAGTGGGTCGTAGCGGTAAAGGTGTTCGCCTTTGCGGGTGTCGTGCAGGCGGGTGAGGTTGCCGGTTTTGTCGTAGTCGTAGTGGCGTTGGTAGAGGTGGTTTTGCTGTTGGGTGACGGCGTGGGTATGTAGCCGGTTTTGCTCGTCGTAGTGGTAGTGGCTGAGCAGTTGGCCTTGTTGGCGTTGGTGTTCGCGGCCGCTCTTGAACAGATGCGAGGTGAGCACTTCTCCGTTGAGCTCGACGGTGGCGAGATGGCCGCCTTTGTCGTGGTTGAAAGTGAGGCGGTTGTTGTCCGGTAGGCGTAAATGCTGAAGTTGGCCGCAGGCGTCGTAGCCGTAGCGCAGCGTGCCCCAGCCCTGGTGTTCGGCGGTGAGGCGGTTTTGGCGGTCGTATTCGTAGGCCAGAAACCAGTGGCCGTCGTCGACGCTGAGGAGGTTGCCTTGGCGGTCGTAGGCATAATCGACAGCGCTGCCGTCGGGCAGGGTTTTTCTTACGAGGCGACCGGCATGGTCGCGATGGTATTGAGTGACGAGCTGACTGCCATCGTCGCCGTATTCGGTTTTCTTCAGCAGGTTGCCGTTGAGGTCGTAGGCGTAGGCGGTGCGTTGGCCGTCGAAGCCGGTTTCCTGTTGGATCAGGCCGTTGGGGTGGTAGTCGAGCTGGTAGGTTTCGCCGACTTCGTTTTCGATGGCGGTGAGCAGTAAGCGGGCGTTGTCGTAGCGGTAGTTGACCTGGGTGCCGTCGGCATTGATGCGGCGGCTGATCAGGTGCAGGCCATCGGCGTATTCATAGCGGGTGACGTGGCCGAGTTCATCGCGTTCGGCGATGATTTTTCCGTAGGGGTTGTAGCTGAATTCCCGGCTAGTTCCCCCGGGCTGGGTCAGTTTCAGCAGGCGTCCTACAGCGTCCCATTGATACTGGGTCAGCGCGCCCTGTTCATCCTCACGCGCAACCTGACGGCCCAGGTCGTCATAGCGATAGCGCTTGATCCCGCCATTCGGTAACTGCTCTTCAACGAGCTGCCCGCGTTCGTTCCACACCAAGCGATGGCAGCTGTTGTCGGGGTACCAAACCCCGGTCAGTTGCCCTTGCTTGTCGTAGCTGTAGTCGGTCGCATTGCCATCGGGGTCGATCTTGCGAATGACATCGCCTTGGTCATTACGCTCGTATTTCCAGACCGCCTCACCACGGCGCATAACCCGTACGAAGCCGTTGTCATGCTCGTAGGACGTCGGCTCATCATCCCCCAGAAACAACGCGTTCAAGCGTCCGGCGGCGTCGTACTGATACGCCGTCACCGCGCCCATCGGGTCTTGCTCGACCGTCAGGCGGCCCTTGTCATCGTAGGATTTGAAATGTTGGGCGCCGTCGGGATCGATGCGCTGTACTAATCTCGCTCGGTCGTCATGTACATAAACCTCTTGGCTGCCATCGGCGTTGTGCACAGTGACTCGACCGTCATCGCCCCAGGCATACCGCGTATCCATCTGCGAAAAACTGGCCCAATGCCTGACACAGCGCGCCGCCTTGCCAGCGCGTTCCCATTCCCAGAAGAAACTCGCCCCACCGGCCAGCTGCCGTTCAAGAATGACGTGCTGTTCGTCGTACCGATAACGCTCACATTCACCGACAGCGTTGGTCGCCGACACCAGTCGTCCAGCGTCGTCATAGGCGTAGGAAACGACGTTCTGCTCGGTCACCCAAACAAAGGGTTCACGCCCCATGGCGCGATGAACCTGGTAGTCCACCGCCACGATGCGATCCAGCTCATAGCGCAAGAGCAAAGAGCGGCCCACGCCGTTGTCCAGCCGCTCAATCCGTCCCAACCGATCCCGAACAACCAACAACCGGTTGTCATACGCATCGCTGATCGCCGTCAGCACGCCGTCGCAAAAGTGATAAAACCGAGAAGCCTGGGCCAGCACCAACTCGTCAGGAACCGAGCCCAAATAGATCGCCGCTTCGGCCAGGCTGTTGGTGATCGCCGGCCGAGCCACCGTCGGCAAGGGCAGGGTGGTCGAGCGATTTTCGTGGTCCGTCCACACCACCGAATCGCCCACAACCACAAGCCGCTGCGCCAGCGCATGACTCCAGCCAAACCCCAACCCACAATCCACTTCCACCGCACTGGTGCGATACAAGCGCGTCCACTCGAACGGCAAGACCCCATCCAGCGCGCCATCGGTAAGGGTCAGCAATTCCTCGCCAGTGACCATCGACACCGGGCAACCGTTCGTAACGGTTTTATCCGCCGGAGCCGCCGCATCGCCCTTCGGATTCGACGCAACAGCAGGCACATCATCCACATGCTCCTGCCGCACCAACGCCGTACGCTGCGTCTTGCTGCGCACCGCCGGCACCGCGTTCGAAACAAGCGTGTCACCCGCCTTCAACGGCGCCACCGGCACCGCCTTGATCGGTATTGGGGCACTGCCCAGCAGCACCGGCTTAAGCGCTTCGGTGTGCTCCCCCAAGCGAGCTGTGCCGAACTGCGCGGCTATCTGCTCCAGCCACCTGCGCACCCGACGTGACTTGATGCCGGCCAGTACTTTGGTGCTGATGCGCACCACAAAACCCATGCCGGCCGACGCCAGCCCCAATAACAGGGTGATGACGACCTCGGCGCCAATCGCCCCGAGCATTTCGTTCATATACGGCGGTGGCAGCATGCGCATCCAGCTGACCAGGGCCGCCAGGTGAACGAACAGCAACGGCTCATCGCTGAGCACCAGCAAACCCTTGGCGAGGGTCTCGGCACTTAACGCGAGTAGTTTTTCAAGCTCGTCCTGGGAAAGGTAATGCAGTAGCTTTTCAGCGTTGGCCAGCGGGTCGGACAACCACTGGAGTAACTGCGTGATGTTGTCCCAAACCGAGTAAAGAACTTCGCCAAAGCCTTGGGCATAAGCGCGGTGCAGCGAGAGGTAGCGCTGGAGAAAATTCGCTTCGGAATAGTTCTTCCACAGCGGTTCGAAGGTGGTGTCCCATTCACTGCGCAGCCAGCCTTCCAGTGGCGTGATGACCGACTGATAAGAGGCGTACAGTGCCTTGAAATGCGCCGGGGAAACGTCGGGGTAGAAACTGACCCGGTACCGCTGGTTGCGGTCGCACTCGGTGACTTCGAGGATGCCGCTTGGGCCGATGGTTTTATGAATGGGCTCGCCCAGCGGGCCGCCGCCTGGATCGATGCGCTGCAACATCACCGGCGTGTTGCCGATCGGCACGAAGCGCGAGCTCTGGAACATATGCACCAGTGTCAACGTGCCGTTGGCCTGGCATGTAGCGACGGTGCTGCTGGGGAAGATCGAACGGTTGATCGGGGCGACCAGAGCCACCTCATTCCCAACCTTGAACACCTGCTCCACATCCAGTGCCGACGCGCTGAAAAAGCCCTGCGCCCAGCTCTCGTAGTGGTTGAGGCAGCTGCGGAAATCGCTGAGCACGGACTCGACGTCTCGCGTCTTTGAATCCATTGCGGCCAGCACCAGAAAGCCTATGGCTCGGCCGGTTGCTTCGATCATGAATGAGCCCCATCGATCAGGGCTCTCACTGGAAAAACCATCTGCACTCCCTCGCACTGTTTGATCAGGCGAGGGACTTTGCAGAGGTTTTCAGGGCAGGGGAGTAGAGCTTATCCGGCGGTTACGTGGGAAGTTTCAGCCAGTGCCGTACCAGGTTCGGCATAGCAGCGAACCCCGGTTAGACTTGCCTGTCGATATCCCCATTGCCCGGCCCGCCGTCCACCAAGGAAGCCTCATGTATTCAAGCCGCCTGATCCTCTGCCTCGCTACCTTGCTGCTGCTGGCCGGTTGCTCCACCTCGCGGGGGCCGCAACAACCCGAGCGTAGCGAGGCCGAGGTGAAGGCGCAGATCGTGCGCCTGCTCCCCGCCAAGGTCGCGGACCGCGACGGTTGGGCCCAGGACATCTACACAGCGTTCGACACCCAGAAGATCTACCCCAGCACCGAAAATATCTGCGCCGTGCTGGCGGTGACCGAGCAGGAGTCCACCTTTCAGGTCGACCCACCGGTGCCAGGCATGGGCAAGATCGCCCAGGATGAAATCCTGCGGCGTGCCGGGAAAGTTCATGTACCGGAGTTTGTCGTACGCAGCGCCTTGCAAGTGCGCTCGCCCACCGGCAAAACCTACGCCGAGCGTTTGAACGCCGCACGTACGGAGAAGGACCTGAGCGCGATCTTCGACGACTTCATCAGCATGGTGCCCCTGGGCAACACCCTGTTTGGCGGCTTCAACCCGGTGCACACCGCCGGCCCGATGCAGGTCAGCATCGACTTCGCGCAAAAGCAGGCACGGGGTTATCCCTACACGGTGGACGGCACGATTCGCCGCGAAGTATTCACGCGTCGTGGCGGCATGTACTTCGGCATCGCCCATTTACTCGGCTACCCGGTGAGCTATGACCAGCCGCTGTACCGCTTCGCCGATTTCAATGCGGGTTGGTACGCCAGCCGCAATGCCGCGTTCCAGGCTGCGGTCAGCCGTGTCTCAGGCACCGAATTGACGCTGGATGGGGATTTGATTCGCTATGGTTCGCTGCTGCCCGGTACCACCGAACTGGCGGTGCGTTCACTGGGAGCGAAATTGGATATGCGCAATCCCAGCATCCGTAGCCAGCTGGAGCAGGGTGATCAGTTGGATTTTGAGGACACCACGCTCTACAAGCGCGTATTCGTCCTGGCCGATAAAGCCGCAGGCAAGCCGCTGCCGCGAGCCATCCTGCCGGGCATCGTGCTCAAAAGCCCGAAGATCACCCGCAACCTGACCACGGCCTGGTTCGCCAAGCGCGTGGATGAGCGGTATCAGCGCTGTATGAAACGTTGATCAGGTGCGGCGCGTCGGGCTGAAGCGTTGCCATCGCAGCATAGGTATCTACACAACTTTGTAGCAGCTACGGTAACCACGATGCGAAGCGAGTCGCTCTTGCTTGTGATCTTGCTTGTGATCTTGCTTTTGATCTAGGCGCCCCGTTAAACCACGCTGGCCGGAATTCGACAGTGATTTGGGGGGTAAACCGGCAGGGATGCCGGTTTAGCCGCCCCGCGCCATGGATGGCGCGTGGCGGCGGCCCCCCAAATCACTGTCGGATTACGGGCACACCGAGCCTAGGCGAGGTGCCGAGTGGTGGGGCATGAGCGTTTTGCTTACTTTTGCGCTTTTCAAAAGTGAGACGCCGTAAGGGCGGAACCCTAAGCCGCCGTTACCGCAGCAACGGATATGTACTCGCTCTGATCCAGCATCCTGGTCGGCCCTGAGGCCGCCATCGGGAGCAAGTCGAATCGTCGCACCGCCCCTCCCACATTTGGATCGCGGGGCGTCAGTTAGAGAGGCTTCGGCTCCCGAGCAGTCACAGATTCAGGGCCGCGCCCAAAGTTGTGTAGATACCCATGGCCATCGCAGCCAAGCCAGCTCCCATATGTTGACCGAGTTCTTTCAGGGGGCTCGATAAAGAAAAGGCCCGGCTTTTCGTGGAGCCAGGCCCTTTCCGTGTTGCTCGTTGAATCAGCTGCGTTCGAGGGCCAGCGCCACGCCCTGGCCGCCGCCGATGCACAGTGTCGCCAAGCCTTTCTTGGCGTCGCGCTTGATCATTTCATGCAGCAGCGTCACCAGAACGCGGCAGCCTGAAGCTCCAATAGGGTGGCCGATGGCGATGGCGCCGCCGTTGACATTGACCTTGTCAGCGTCCCATTCCAGCTCTTTGCCCACCGCCAGGGATTGCGCGGCGAAGGCTTCGTTGGCTTCGATCAGATCCAAGTCGCTCAATTGCCAACCGGCCTTGTCCAGGCAGCGGCGGGTGGCCGAAACCGGGCCGATGCCCATGATTGCCGGGTCGACCCCTGCGTTGGCATAGCTGGCGATACGCGCCAGCACCGGCAGGCCAAGGGCCTTGGCTTTGGCGGCGCTCATCAGCAGCACCGCAGCGGCACCGTCATTAAGGCTGGAGGCGTTGCCGGCGGTGACGCTGCCGTCTTTTTTGAAGGCGGGCTTGAGCTTGGCCAGGGACTCGGCGGTGGTACCCGCGCGCGGTTGTTCGTCCACCGCAAAGGCCAGCGGGTCGCCTTTACGCTGGGGAATCAGGATCGGCGTGATTTCATCGGCAAACCGTCCGGCTTCGATAGCGGCGATAGCTTTTTGCTGGGAGGCGGCGGCAAAGGCGTCCTGCGCCTCGCGGCTGATGCCGTACTTGTCCACCAGGTTTTCGGCGGTGATGCCCATGTGGTAGTCGTTGAACGCATCCCACAGGCCGTCGGTGATCATGCTGTCGATCATCTTGGCGTGGCCCATGCGCAAACCGGTGCGCGCGGCGGGCAGCACGTACGGCGCGAGGCTCATGTTTTCCATGCCGCCGGCGATGATGACGTCGGCGTCGCCGCAACGGATCGCCTGTGCGCCCAGGTGCAGGGCCTTGAGGCCCGAGCCACAGACCTTGTTCAACGTCAGGGCGGGAACGGCATGGGGCAGGCCGGCGAGAATCGAGGCTTGGCGCGCCGGGTTCTGGCCGCTGCCAGCGGTGAGCACCTGGCCGAGGATCACTTCATCCACTTCGGCCGGGTCGAGGCCGGTCTGCTCCAGCAGGCGACGGATTACCGCAGCGCCCAGTTCAGGGGCCGGGATACTGGCCAGCGAACCTTGAAAGCTGCCCACGGCGGTGCGGGTGGCAGCAACAATCACGACGTCTTGCATGGAATCTGTCCTCACTGGAAATGCATTTCTGGAACATGGTCCGGGACGATCAGTTTACCGGCGGTCTTGCTCACAATCTCTTCAACGCTGACGCCAGGTGCGCGTTCCTTGAGGACAAAAGCGCCATTTTCGATTTCCAGGTAGGCCAGGTCCGTGAGCACGCGCTTGATGCAGTTGGCGCCGGTCAGCGGCAGGCTGCACTGGCTGAGCAATTTCGACTCACCGTCCTTGGACGCATGGGTCATGATCACGATGATATTTTCCGCACCAGCCACCAGGTCCATCGCGCCGCCCATGCCCTTGACCAGCTTGCCGGGGATCATCCACGAGGCGATGTTGCCCTGTACGTCCACTTCGAACGCGCCGAGTACGGTGAGGTCCACGTGGCCGCCGCGAATCATCGCGAAGGACTCGGCGGAGGAGAAAATCGAGGCGCCGATGCGTGCGGTGACGGTTTGTTTGCCGGCGTTGATCATGTCGGCATCGATGGTTTCTTCGGTCGGGAACGGGCCCATGCCGAGCAGGCCATTTTCCGACTGCAGCATCACTTCCATGCCTTCGGGAATGTAGTTGGCCACCAGGGTCGGAATGCCGATGCCGAGGTTGACGTAGAATCCGTCCTGCATTTCGCGGGCGACGCGTTGAGCCATTTGTTCGCGGGTAAGAGCCATGTCATGAGTCCTTATTGTTCGGGCCGGGGCGGATTACTTGCGCACGGTGCGCTGTTCGATGCGCTTCTCGAAGGTGCCGCAGATGATCCGGTCGACGTAGATGCCAGGGGTGTGGATCTGCGCGGGGTCCAGCTCGCCCGGTTCGACGATTTCCTCGACTTCGACCACGGTGATCTTGCCGGCGGTGGCGGCCAGTGGGTTGAAGTTCTGGGCGGTGTGCCGATAGATGACATTGCCGAAGTGGTCGGCTTTCCAGCCTTTGACGATGGCGAAGTCGCCGGTGATGGACTCTTCCATCAGATAGGGGCGGCCCTTGAATTCGCGGGTTTCCTTGCCTTCGGCAACCGGGGTGCCGACGCCGGTGGCGGTGAAGAAGGCCGGGATGCCAGCACCGCCTGCACGCATTTTTTCCGCCAGGGTGCCTTGGGGGGTCAGCACTACTTCTATTTCACCGCTGAGCAGTTGCTTCTCGAACAGGGCGTTTTCACCAACGTAGGAGGCGATCACTTTGCTGATCTGCTTTTCTTCCAGCAGGATGCCCAGGCCGAAACCGTCGACGCCGCAGTTGTTGGAAACCACGGTCAGGTCACGGGTGCCTTTGCGCTTGATCTCGGCGATGAGGTTTTCCGGAATGCCACACAGGCCAAAACCACCGGAGAGTACGGTCATGCCATCTTCCAGGCCTGCCAGCGCCTCTTCATAGGACGCCACGCGCTTATCGAAACCTGCCATATGCACCTCGTTATTATTAGTGGGCCAGCCAATGGACCGAGTGTTGCGCCGACTGATTGATTTGTTAAGTTGTTTTTTTAGGTTGATTGATTTAGAAAACAGCATAGTCGAACCACCGTGCGGAGTTGTGTCATGACCGTTAAACAGATGCGTGCCTTCCTGGCCGTGGCCCAAAGCCTGAGTTTTGCCGCTGCCTGTGAGCGCCTGCACCTGTCCCAGTCGGCGCTGAGCCTGACTATCAAAGGCCTCGAGGAAGGGCTGGGTGGACGCCTGTTCAGTCGCAATACGCGCAATGTAGCGCTCACGCCTGAAGGTGAATCGCTGCTCCCGCTGGCTCGCCGTTTGATTGCCGACTGGGACAACGCGGAGGACGAACTGCGTCAACGCTTCACCTTGCAACGTGGGCGCGTGACGGTGGCGGCAATGCCGTCATTTGCCGGTAACCTGCTGCCGCCGATCCTGAAGATATTCCGCGCCCGTTACCCGCAGGTGAACGTGACGGTGCATGACCTGATCAACGAGCAGGTGCTGGAGATGGTGCGCGACCGCCAGGTGGAATTGGGCGTAGCGTTCGAACCGTCCGACGGTTCGTCATTGGCATTCACGCCGCTGTACCTGGACCGTTTTATTGCAGTGGTACCGGGAGATTCGCCGTTGGCGCAATTGAACGAGATCGACTGGAAAAGCCTGTTGGAACACCCCTTCATTACCCTTCAGCGCCCATCGACCGTGCGGGTAATGCTCGAAGAGCACCTGGGTGCCTTGCAGATGAAACTGCCGGTTGCGCTGGAAAGTCATCAACTGGCCACAGTGGGCAAGATGGTTGCCAGCGGCTTGGGCGTCAGCGCTGTGCCCGCATTGTGCGCGCGGCAGATGGAGGAGGCGGGCGCCCATTGCATCACCTTGACCGGCCCGGTGATCGAGCGGCCCATTGGGGTACTGACCAAACCAGGGCATGAACTGTCGGCGGCGGCGCAGGTGTTGTTTGATATCTTTCAGGATGAAGCGGGGAAGGGACGGTTTCCGACGTTCTGAAGTTCACACAACAAAAGTGGGAGCTGGCAAGCCAGCTCCCACAATAGATCAAGTACCACTTAGTAGTAACGGTCGATCACTTTAACTTGCGAGCTGTCTTTGAAAGAGGCCCAGGCATTGTTAAGTGTGTCGAACACCTGCTCGATAAAGTTGCGATCGGCTGCGGCTTTCTTGCCGACATAACCCTGGCCACGACGGTACATCTTCAGGCGCGCCGCCAGTTCGCGGTGATTGCGGTCGAACTCGGCTTCTTCGGTGTGGGGCGCCAGGCAGTCAAGTTGAACTTCGCCCGATTTGCCAATCCACAGGATATGGTCGTCGAGTGTGTCTTTCTGCGCTGCGAACATCTCAGCCAATTCATCGATAGTTGGTTGGTTGTTCAGATTCATGTGTAAGCCCCTTGACCAGTTGGCGATCTATCAATTGATTCATTGAAACTTCAAGTTGTCTCCGGCTCAGAAAACCGGGCGTCGGTGACGGTCTGCCGAATACGGGCAGGGTCTTGAACCTGATGCATGTAGTTTTGCTGATGAACCGCTACGCAACGCTTTCGTAACGAAGACAAGCAGCGCCTTAGCTCCTTGTACCGATCCCGTTCGGGGCCGGTCAGCTTCATCAATCTGCCTTGTGGGCAGTGCACATCCGGAAAAACAGCTCGGCGGTCAGACGAGCCTGTTCAAAACGCGTGTTACCAACACTCCCGATCCGGGAGACGTCTCGATAATGCAAGGACAAAAAGCTTACGTCAACGATTATGTAGTGATTATTTTCAGGCACTACATAAATCGCTGTGGGGGCGGGAAGATGCGGGGAAACGTGACTTGGGCGTCATTTTTTGGGGCGGCTGGTCTCAGGAGTAACTAGTGTTTCCTGGGTGCACATTGCGACTGGAAGTTTTTCGCGAGCAAGCTCGCTCCTACAGTCGTTCGGCCAGCAAGGGCAGTAATTGCTCGCACGACGCTTCGATTTTCACCTGCAGCAGCTCATCCCCACGGGTCTTGCCCAGGTTGATCGCAATCACCGGCTTACCCTGTTCCACTGCCGCCTTGCACAGGCGAAACGCCGAGTAAGCCATCAGCGATGACCCCACGACCAGCAGCCCCTCGGCATCGTGCACCGCAGCCATGGCCCTGGCTGCGGTAGCGGGGGCTACGTTTTCGCCAAAAAACACCACGTCGGGCTTCAGCCGTTGGCCTTCGCAATGGGGGCAGCGTGGCACTTGG
This sequence comes from Pseudomonas sp. R2-7-07, assembly GCF_003852355.1. NCBI lineage: Bacteria > Pseudomonadati > Pseudomonadota > Gammaproteobacteria > Pseudomonadales > Pseudomonadaceae > Pseudomonas > Pseudomonas sp. R2-7-07. The sequence continues at coordinate 2,206,662 of NZ_CP027759.1, forward strand.
AAGTGCTCCTCAAGCGTAGGGTCGAGCAAGGTGTCACCGTCAGGCGCTTGCACCGCATGGACGTGCGCGAAGTGCGGGTTGTCGATTTCCATCTGCCGCTGGATCACATCGCGCTCGCTGCGCTGCTGGCAATCCAGGCACAGCACCCGGTGCAAACTGCCATGCAACTCGATCACATCATGGCTGCCGGCCTGATCGTGCAGCGTGTCGACGTTTTGCGTGATCAGGCCGCTGATGAGCTGACGTTGCTGCAAGGTCGCCAGCGCCTGATGAGCCTTGTTCGGCCGGGCCAGGCGCACCCGTGGCCAACCCAGCATTGCCCTGGCCCAATAACGGCGCCGTGCTTGCGCGGTGGCGAGGAACTCCTGGTACATCATCGGCGCCTTGCCCCGGCGCACTCCTTCGCTGTCACGGTAGTCGGGGATGCCCGATGAGGTGCTGATCCCCGCACCGGTCAGCACCAGGAAGCGTTTTTCGGCCATCGCCCGATGCAAGGTATCGAGGTGGTCTGCTTGATGGTCCAGCGTGTCGAGCATGGGGCCTCCTATTCGCCGCGAATGTACTGCTCCAGCTGTTTGATCAAGGCCGCTTGTTCAGCAATGGCCTCTTTGACCAGGTCACCGATGGACAAAAGCCCCAGCAATTCGCCGTCTTCCACCACGGGCAAGTGGCGCAGGTGACTGTCGGTCATGATGTTCATGCACGCTTCGACCGTTTTGTGGGGATCTACGGTGATTACCGGCGAACTCATCACTTCATGAACCCTGGTGGTCACCGACGACAGACCCTTGAGGATGAGTTTACGTGCGTAATCGCGCTCGCTGATGATCCCGACCACGGCGCCGTCCTTGACCACCGGCAAGGCCCCGACGTTTTTCTCGGACATCCGCACCAGCGCCTCGAATACGGTGTGGTCCCACTGGATAGTGTGGACGTCCTGGTTCTTCTGGTCCTTGGCTTTGAGTAATTCTGCGACGGTTTTCATGGCGGCCACTCCGGTGTTGTTGTTAGTAGTCAGCGATTGCCCCTACAGAATCCTAGACGGGCCACGTTGCAGCAAGGTCCAAAGCGGCGTTAAACCCGTCGAAAAGCGTCATTCGCCGGTTTTTTTTGCGTTTTATCCGGCTTTTACCGGCTTTTTCGCCCGTTTGGGGTTGGCCGTCGTCTTGCGTGGCGCGCTCTTGCGCTTGTTTTTCCACGGTGTGGCGCCTTTGCCTGCCGGGCTGGCGGGACCGGTGATGGTCATGCGCATGCCATGACAGCGAGCCACCTGCTTGCTCATCCACGCCGCTTGTTTGGCGACAAACTCCTCCAGGCTCATTTCGCCGCTTTGCACCATATCCAGCGCCTGCTCCCAGATGGCGGTGGTGCCGGGATCAGCGATGGCGCGAGGCACCGCGTCAATCAGGCTGAAAGCCGCTGCGGTGGCCGACAGCGCCTTGCCGTTCTTCACCAGGTAACCTCGGTCCAGCAGGCCCTGGATGATCCCGGCGCGGGTGGCTTCGGTGCCAATGCCAGTGGTGTCCTTGAGCTTCTGCTTGAGCAGCGGGTCTTCGACCAGCTTGGCGACGTTTTTCATCGCTTTGATCAGGTCGCCTTCGGTAAAGGGCTTGGGCGGTTGGGTCCACAGGTCCTTGAGATTGACCTTGGCCACGGCACAGTCCTGGCCTTGCACCAGCATTGGCAAGGCTTGAGGTGCAGGCGTTTCCCTGCCTTTGGCGGGAGCAAGGGCTTCGGGCAGCGCGCGTTTCCAGCCTGGTTCGATGACAACTTTGCCCACCGCGCGCAACGCCTGGCCGGCACAATCGAAATCCGCCTGGGTACGGTCGTATTCATGGTTGGGCAGGAATTGCGCCAGGTAGCGCGCGCGTATCAGCGTGTAGACCGCACGGTGCTTGCCGGTGAGTTGGCTGACGTCCTTGCCGGCGCCGGTGGGAATGATGCCGTGGTGGGCGCTGACCTTGGCGTCGTTCCAGGCGCGTGAGCGACGATTGGGGTCCATGTAGGCCATCAGCTCGGCCAGGGCCGCATCCGCGCGGCCGAGAGCGGCGAGGATCTTCGGCGCTTCGCTGTGCTGGCTCAACGGCAGGTAGCCGCAATCGCTGCGCGGGTAGGTGATGACCTTGTGGGTTTCGTAGAGGGATTGGGCGATATCCAGGGTTTCCTGGGCGCCGAGGCCGAGCTTCTTGGAGCAGATTTCCTGCAGGGTGCCGAGGTCGAAGGGCAGGGGCGCGACCTCGCGCATGCGCTCGGTGCGCAGCTTAACCAATCGCGCACTGGCAGCGCGGGACATGGCGTCAGCGGCGTCCCGGGCCAGTTGCGGGTTGAGGCAACGGCCCTGGTCATCGCAGGCATCGTCGACGGCGCGCCATTGGGCAGTGAAGGTCATGCGCTCGTGGAGCAGGTCCACGTCGATGGCCCAATACGCCACGGGTACGAAATCGGCGATGCTGCGGTCACGGTCGACCACCAGGCGCAAGGTGGGGGTTTGCACGCGGCCCACCGGCAATACGCCCTGATAGCCGGATTGTCGCCCAAGCAAGGTAAACAAGCGGCTCATGTTCATGCCGATCAGCCAGTCGGCGCGGGAGCGGCCCAGGGCCGAGTGATACAGGCTGAAGGTTTGCGCACCGGGCTTGAGGGCGGCCAGGGCCTTGCGGATGGAGGCCTCGTCCAGTGCCGACAACCACAACCGCTGGATCGGCCCGCGATAACGGCAATGTTCCACCAGTTCACGGGCAATCATTTCACCCTCACGGTCGGCGTCGGTTGCGATCACCAGTTCCCGGGCTTCCCCCAGTAAGCGCTTGACCACCTTGAATTGGCTGGCGGTCTTGGGCTTGACCTGCATTTTCCATGTTTGCGGGACGATCGGCAGGTCGGCGAGCACCCAGCGTTTGTATTTGGCGTCATAGGCGTCAGGCGGGGCGGTTTCCAACAGGTGGCCGATGCACCAGGTGACTGTGACCCCGTTGCCCAGCCAGCATCCATCGCCCCGGCGGCTGGCGCCGAGCACGGCCGCGATGTCCTTGGCCTGGGAGGGTTTTTCACAGAGGTACAGCTGCATGGTCATCACATCAGATCGGGTTGATGCCTGGCAGAATGCTTAGTCAGAGAGATTTGAGCAACCATTATCTGTATGGATGTACAGCTTAAAGTTTCAAACTACAAGCTACAAGAAAGAGCCGAGTGGCTTTTACTTGCCGCTTGCAGCTTGCCCCTTAAAGCTCATTCAGTTGTTATCGATATCCACATGCCGGGTTTCCTTGAGGCAGAACAAGCCGACCACCAGGCTGACCCCGGTCACCACCACCGGGTACCACAAGCCATAGAAGATATCGCCGGTGTACACCACCAAGGCAAACGACACGGTTGGCAGGAACCCGCCAAACCAGCCGTTACCGATATGGTAGGGCAGCGACATCGAGGTGTAGCGGATGCGTGTCGGGAACAGCTCCACCATCAGCGCCGCCAGAGGGCCGTAGCACATGGCGGCGATCAGGATCAGTGCCACGATCAGCGCCACCACCATGACCTTATTGACCTGGGCCATGTCCGCCGAGCTTGGGTAGCCGGCCAAGGTCACCGCGCCGCGCAGTGCCGCTTCATCGAAGCCATCAATACGCACGTCACCGACGCTGACCTGCACCGGCGCGCCGGCTGGGGCGGCGATGCTGCTGTACGGCAGGCCTTGCTTGACCAGGAAGGTCTTGACCTTGTCGCACGGGCTGTCAAAGCGCGCCTTGCCCACCGGATCGAATTGGAAGGTGCAGGTGGCCGGGTCGGCCAGCACGGTAATCGGTGCCTGGTGGCTGGCCTGGTCCATCGCCGGGTTGGTGTAGTGCGCCAGGCTCTTGAAGATCGGGAAATACAGCACGGTCGCCAGCAGCAGGCCGAGCATCAGCACCGGTTTGCGTCCGACCTTGTCCGACAGCCAGCCAAACAGGATGAAGAACGGCGCGCCAATCACCACACTGATGATCAGCAGCATGTTGGCCAAGGCCGGGTCCATCTTCAGGAACTGGGTGAGGAAGAACAGTACATAAAACTGCGCCGCATAGAAGGTCACCGCCTGCCCGCCGTTGATGCTGAACAGCGCGATCAATACGACCTTGAGGTTTTCCCATTTACCGAACGACTCGCGGATCGGCGCCTTGCTGGCCTTGCCTTCCTCTTTCATTTTCAGGAACGCTGGCGACTCGTGCAGGCTCATGCGAATCCAGGTGGAGATGCCCAGCAACACGATGGAAAACAGGAACGGAATACGCCAGCCCCACACCTCGAACTGGTCGCCGGTGAAGTAACGGCAGGCCAGCACTACCAGCAACGACAGCAACAGGCCGAGGGTGGCGGTGGATTGAATCCAGCTGGTGTGCAAGCCGCGTTTGCCGGCAGGCGCATGTTCGGCGACATAGGTGGCGGCGCCACCGTATTCACCGCCCAGAGCCAGGCCTTGCAGCATGCGCAGCACGATCAGAATGATCGGCGCTGCGATGCCGATGCTGGCATAGGTCGGCAGCAGCCCCACGCAAAAGGTTGCCACGCCCATCAGGATGATCGTGACGAGGAAGGTGTACTTGCGCCCGATCATGTCGCCCAGGCGGCCGAATACCAGCGCGCCGAAGGGCCGCACCACGAAGCCTGCGGCGAACGCCATCAATGCGAAGATGAACGCCGTGGTGTCGTTGACCCCGGCAAAGAACTGCTTGCTGATCACCGCCGCGAGGGCGCCGTAGAGGAAGAAGTCATACCATTCGAACACCGTCCCGAGAGACGAGGCGAAAATGACTTTCTTCGAGTCGTTGCGGGTGCTCGCATGTATCGCCGAGCCCAGGGGTTGAGCATGTTCTGACATCGGGTAGCCCTCACAGTGATTATTTATTGTTGTTCCACTGTCGGCGCCAGGTGCGGCGCCGCTATTCAGATTGCGTGAACCGTTTCTCTCTGCGGGGCGAGGCTCCTTGTGTTCGGTGAAAGGATCAGTTGCGCAGCCTTCTCGGCGATCATCAGCGTCGGTGAGCAGGTGTTGCCGGAGGTAATGCGCGGCATGATCGAGGCATCGGCGATGCGCAGGCCCGGCACGCCATGCACGCGCAACTGCGCGTCGACCACCGCGTCCTGGTCATTGCCCATGCGGCAGGTGCCCACCGGATGGAAGATCGTCGTGCCGATACGCGCCGCCGCTTCGTGCAGCTGTTCTTCGGTTTGCAGAGCGTCACCGGGCAAATATTCCACCGGCTTGAACTGGCTGAGGGCCGGGGCGGCCACGATCCGCCGTGTCAGGCGAATGGCGTCGGCGGCTACGCGCAGGTCTTCGGGATGGCTGAGGTAGTTGGGCCGGATCAGCGGTGCGTCCGCTGGGTTGGCCGAGCGTATGTCGATGCGCCCGCGACTGTGCGGGCGCAGGTCGCAGACCGATGCGGTAAACGCGGGGAACGCGTGCAGCGGCTCGCCAAAACGCTCCAGGGATAGCGGCTGTACATGGTATTCAAGGTTGGCCGAGGTCTGCTCCGGCCCGGAGCGGGCAAACGCGCCAAGCTGGCTGGGCGCCATCGACAGCGGCCCGCTGCGGTCGTACAGGTAGCGCAAGCCCATGCCCATCTTGCCCCAGAGGGTGCCGGCGATCTGGTTCAGGGTGCGGGCGTTTTCCAGCTTGTAGATCAGGCGCAGTTGCAGGTGGTCCTGCAGGTTGCCACCCACGCCCGGCAGTTCATGAACCACGTCGATGCCCAACGGCTTGAGCACATGGGCGGGGCCGATACCCGAGCGTTGCAGGATGCCTGGCGAGCCGACGGCGCCGGCGCACAGTACGATTTCCTTGCGCGCTTTCCAGCTCAGTGGCTGGCCGAGTTGGCGCCCGACGACCTGAGAAGCGCGGCCGTTCTCCAGCACCACGCGATCGACCTCAACATCGGTCAACACGGTCAGGTTGGGCCGTTGGCGCACCGGTTTGAGAAACGCCTTGGCCGCATTCCAGCGCACTCCGGCCTTCTGGTTGACCTGGAAATAGCCGCAGCCTTCGTTATCGCCCTGATTGAAATCGCTGATGTTGGCGATGCCGCTTTGCTTTGCGGCCTCGCGAAACGCATCCAGGATCGGCCACGACAGACGCTGCTGCTCGACACGCCACTCGCCGCCGTCGCTGTGGAATGGCGAGGCGCCGGCAAAATGGTTTTCGCTGTGCTTGAACAGTGGCAATACGTCGTTCCAGGCCCAACCTGGATTACCTTGCGCCGCCCAGCCGTCATAGTCCTGAGCCTGGCCGCGCATGTAGATCATGCCGTTGATGGAGGAACAGCCCCCCAGCACTTTGCCGCGCGGGTAACTCAAGGCACGACCTTGCAGGCCAGCCTGGGCTTCGGTCTTGAAGCACCAGTCGGTGCGCGGGTTGCCGATGCAGAACAGGTAACCGACTGGAATATGGATCCAGGGGTAGTTGTCGCGACCACCGGCCTCCAGCAGCAGCACGCGATGGGCCGGGTTGGCGGACAGCCGATTGGCCAGCAAGCAGCCGGCGGGGCCGGCGCCGACGATTACGTAATCGTATTCAGCAGTTGCAATGGGCATCTGGGGTCTCGCTTGTTTTTCTTATTGGCTCCATCCTAGTTGTTAGTTTTCGTCTTAAAAATGTTAGTTTTTGCCCAGCTGCTGTGCGTTTTTAAACAGCGCTGCCCATGGGTGCGCAACGGAGGCGATATGTTCGACTGGAATGACCTGCGGTTTTTTCTCGAATTGCAGCGCAGCGGCCGTTTGCTCACCGCCGCGCAACGTTTGAAAACCACGCACGCCACGGTGGCCCGGCATATCGAGGCCATCGAAAAAAGCCTCGGTACCGCGCTGTTCGTGCAGCACGCCCAGGGGTATGAGCTGACGCCGGCCGGCGAAGCCTTGCTCAAACATGCCGAAGCCATGGAAAACGTCGCACTGCTGGCGGAAGACGAACTCACCCATTCTGCAGCGCCTCTGGGCAAGATTCGTCTCGGGGTGGCGGAGGGCCTGGGGGTGATGTTCCTCGCCGGTCGCATGGCTGGGCTGTTTGAACGTTATCCCGGCTTGGAAGTGGAATTGCTCGCGGTGCCGCGCTTTGTCAGCATCCTCAACCGCGAAGCGGAAATCAGCATTCACCTGGAACGCCCCAGCGTCGATCAGTTGGTCACCCGCAAACTCACCGATTACCGCCTGGCGCTGTATGCCAGCCGCGCTTATCTGGAGCGTCATCCGCCGATTGAAAAACGCGAAGACCTCGCGGCCCATTCATGGATCGATTATGTCGACGACCTGCTGTTCAGCCAGGAACTGAAATTCCTCAGCAGCTTCTGTCGCAACCCCAAGGTGGTCTTCCACAGCACCAGCGTGATTGCGCAACACCAGGCCGCGCGGTCGGGTTTGGGCATTGCGGTATTACCCTGTTTCATGGCGGCGGGCGATGCGGGCCTGGTGCCGTTGTTGCCGGGGGAGAGCATCCAGCGCAGCTATTGGATCAGCTCGCGTCGGGAGTTGCACAAGTCGGTGCGGTTGCGGGTGTTATGGGATTACGTGGTGGAGTTGTGCGCGCGGGAGCAGAAACTGTTGCTGGGTGAGGGCTGACTGACGAAACCGAATCAACACTGTGGGAGGGGGCTTGCTCCCGATGGCGGTGTATCAGCAAATGCAGCTGTGACTGAACCACTGCTATCGGGGGCAAGCCCCCTCCCACATTGGATCTCCCCACGCAGGACGTGGCGATTTTTAAAGAAACCAGCGGTATTCCCGCGCAGAAATCTCCTGCTGAAACGCCAGATGATCCTGGCGTTTGTTCTCGCAATACACATCGACGAATTCCGCGCCCAGCTTGTCGCGCACCACCGACTGATGTTGCATGGCGCGCACGGCGTCGAGCATGTCCACGGGGAAATCGGTGCCACTGCTGCGGTCTTCGTTCAGCGGCGCGATGGGCTCCTGCCTGGTTTCAAGGCCATGCTCCAAACCGGCGAGGATCGCCGCCAGCACCAGGTATGGGTTGGCGTCGGCGCTGGCCAGGCGATGCTCGATCCGCAGGTTACGTGGGTCGGACTCGGGGATGCGCACGCACGCATCACGGTCTTCGAAGCCCCAACTGGCGCGGGTAGCGGCGTTGACCGTACCGCCGAGGCGGCGGAACGCGTTGTGGTTGGGCGAGAAGATCGGCATGCAGTGGGGCAGCAACGCCAGGCAACCGGCCACGGCGTGGCGCAGCGGTTGCTGCTGGTGCGCCGCCAGCACGTTATTGCCCGCGCCGTCATACAGGCTGACATGCACATGCATGCCGCTGCCGGGAAACTGCAGGTAAGGCTTGGCCATGAAGCTGGCGCGGTAACCGTGTTTGAGCGCCACGCCGCGGGTGCTGCGGCAGAACAGGGCGGCCCAGTCGGCGGCGCGCAGGCCGTCATCGCAATGGCAAAAATTGATTTCGAATTGGCCCGGGCCGATTTCGGCGGTGATCACCGTGATATCGATGCCCTGGGCCTTGGCGGTTTGTGCCATGTCGTCCAGCACGTCGCTGAAGCGCGACAGCCGCTCGATATGCAAGTTGGGCTGGTCATCGGCATCGTCGCTCAGCGGGTCGCGGGCGAATTGCGGCAGGCCGTCGTCGAGCTTTTTGTCGAACAGGTAGAACTCCAGTTCGAATGCCACCACCGGGTGAATGCCTTTGTGGTGCAGGCGTTCCACCACTTTGGTCAGCACTTCGCGGGGTTCGAATTCGATGGGCGCTTCGGTGCCATCGGAAGTGATCAGCATCTGCCCCAGCGGCTGCGATTCCCAGCTCACCGGCTTCAGCGTACCCGGCACCAGGCGCCGATTGGCATCCGGGTCACCGTCGTTGAAGCAGTAGTCGCCGATCTTGAACAACCCGCCCTGGGCACCCAACAACACGGCGTTCTGCGGCAGCTTCAACGGGCTGCCGGCGGCGACTTTTTCAAGCATATCCACCGGGTAGCGCTTGCCGTAGAAATGCCCCGGAATGTCCAGGGCGATCAAATCGACGTAGCGCACCTCGGGATAGTTCTGGCGGAAGGTCCGTACTTCGGCCAGCAAGGTTGCAGATGGGCTTTTCACGGGTGCAGCTCCTAGTTGTAAACCCACAGCACGCGGGCGGGCAGGTCGGTCAGGTTGGCGTAGCGACAGTGGGCGAAACTGGCCAGATGAAAGCTGTCGCCAGGGCCGAGGGTGACCGCATCGGCCTCGCCTTCAACCCACAGCGTCAACTCACCCTCCAGCACAAAACCGGCCTGTTCGGCACGGTCGCTCATGCTCTGCTCACCACTGTTGGCGCCGGGCGCCAACAGGCTGTCGAGCATCGAAAACGCACCGTTCATGCTCGGCGAGACGAGGATGTCGGTGATGCCATTGGCGTAGTACACCGTGCGCCGCTCGCTGGGCCGCGTTACCCAGTCCACCGCCTTGGGTTTGGGCAGGCTGTAGAAGTAAGTGGTAGGCACGTCGAGGGCGTGGCTGATGGCGGTCAGGTCGGCCACGGTCGGGCGCGACAAGCCACGTTCCACTTGGGACAGGAAACCCACTGAACGTTGGATCTTGTGCGCCAATTGCGCCAGGGTGAGTTTCTTGTGCTTGCGCAGGTCGTGGATCAGGGCGGCAAGGGTGGCGAGTTCATCTTGAGGTGTCATGAAATTTAATTCGAATAATTTCATGAAAAATTACAGGATTAATTTCATGGAAGCAATGATAGTGGCGATTCATGGTGGTGAGGAGCTAGCTCCCGCTGGGCAGCGAAGCTGCCCTAATTCGGCCACCTCATTTGTTCAGGTGTGTCTCGGCCGGCTTTTTTGGGGCTGCTGCGCAGCCCAGCGGGAGCAAGCTCCCTCGCCACGGGGCGTGGGGAAACATAATGAAATTGAGTCGTGGAGCGACCTTTCTCGGGCCTGCTAGGTTGAATGAGTCATTCAATCAAAGGGAGCGACGGATTGCTTCAAAGGCCCAACTCTCATTTGCTACGGCGAGGTCGTTATTCAGAAGCAGGGCGTGTGTATCTGGTGACGGCAGTGGTTTATCAGCGGTATCCGGTTTTTGCTGAATTGTCTCTGGCCCGGTTATTGGTTGCAGAGCTCAAACGCGCCCATGATTGCGGTCTGGTCGGTTCGTTGGCCTGGGTCATCATGCCGGATCATCTTCACTGGATGTTTGAGCTGCGTGACGCAACGTTGCCGCAGGTGATGCGACAAGTGAAGTCACGCAGCACGTTGACCATCAATCAAGCCTGTCGTACGAAGGGCGCGTTTTGGCAGAGCGGATACCATGATCGCGCGGTGCGAGCCCAGGAAGATCTTATAAAAATCGCGCGTTACATCATTGCCAATCCCTTGCGGGCGGGGCTGGTCGAGCATATCGGCGACTACTCGCTCTGGGATGCAATCTGGTTATGAGTTTGAGTTCCCGCGTGTGGCGAGGGAGCTTGCTCCCGCTGGGCCGCGAAGCGGCCCCAATCCATCCACCACGTTCGTTCAGGGATATATCGGTCGGGCTGTTTGGGGCTGCTGCGCAGCCAGCGGGAGCAAGCTCCCTCGCCACAAGGGTTATTGGCGATCGGGTAGTGTTTTGACCTGAATGTTTTCACGCCCCTGCGGTCGGAACCTGGGTACGCACTCAAAATTGAAGGAGCACCCATGAAGTCCAGATCCCTCGTTGCCTGTGTTCTCGTTGCGGCAGGCCTGTCTACCGCCAGTTTTGTGGTGCAGGCCGGCGATACGCCCCAGGAAACCGTGCAGCCTTCCAACATCAATACCCGTGATTTGAAGGAAGGTGACCGCGCCCCGGATATCCTCATGCGTAAGGAGTCGGCCCTCAGCGACTGGAAAAAACGTGGCCTCAAGCAGCCCGAGGAAGAGAGCCAGTGGGCGCGGGTCGGCGATAAATATGTACTGCTCAAGACCACCAACGGCACCATCCTTGAGATCACACCGGTCAAGAAATAATCCTGCCGCACCACCTGCTCGTTTCACCTTTCTTGCGTTAAGGTAACCGACCGCAATGGTCGCGTTACCTTCAAAGAAAAGAGAGCAGGATGCTTGCCACCATCAAAAACTACCCCCGCACGGTGAATCTGTTGCTGTCCGCCACGTTGCTGCTGACGTTGGCCAAGGCGATCACCTTTCCGTACCTGGTGATCTACCTCACCCGCCACTTTGCCCTCGACATCAGCCAGGTCGGCCTGGTTATCGGCAGCTCGCTGATTGTCGGCTCGTTGCTCAGCGTCTATGGCGGGTTCCTTGTCGATCGCGTCAACAGTTACCGTTTGCTGCTCGGTCTGAGCCTGGTGTTTGTGCTGGGCTTTATCGGTACGGTTGTGGCGCAGAATATCTGGGCGTTCTACAGCTGCCTGATCCTGATCAACCTGGCCTATGCGGTCATCGATATCGCGATCAAGGCCGGCTTCGCCAGCTTGCTGCCCGAGGAGGGGCGCAGCGAAGTGTTCTCGATCAAATATACGCTGACCAATATCGGCTACGCCGTGGGGCCATTTTTTGGCGCGATGGTGGCGAAGCTGGATATCAGCCTGCCGTTTATACTGTCGGCGCTGTTGGGCGTGGGATTTTTCCTGCTGTACTGGCGTTTGGGCGACCGCACATTGACCACCGTCGACGCCACGCAAAAACCGGTGCCGTTTCTCGCCGTGGGCCGTGTGCTGCTCAAGGATCATCGCCTGGTGTGTTTCACCCTCGGTGGCCTGCTCAGTGCGGTGGTATTCGGCCAATTTACGGCCTACCTATCGCAATACCTGGTGACTACCACCACTGCCGAATATACCTACACTGTAATCAGCGCCGTGCTCACCACCAACGCCGTGCTGGTGATTGCCTTGCAGTACCTGATTGGCCGGCGCATCTCGCACCGTTACCTGAGCCAGTGGCTGATCGCAGGTTTGGGCATGTTCATGCTGGGGCTGATTGGCTTTGCGTTGGCCAGCAGCGTGATGTGGTGGGTGCTGGCGATGGCGGTGTTTACCGTGGGGGAAATTATTGTGTTCCCGGCCGAGTACATGTTTATCGACCGAATTGCGCCTGATGCGCTGCGGGGGATGTATTACGGCGCGCAAAACCTGTCCAATCTCGGCGCCGCCTTGGGGCCGGTGTTATGCGGGATGGTGCTGGCCAGCCTGCCGGCGCATTACATGTTTTATATGCTCGGGATGTTTATCGTCGGCGGCGGGGTGTTCTACTTCATTGGGGCGAAGCTGAAGGCAAGTCATCCAGCGTGAGCTTGCCGACGTTGTTGCTTTGCAGCTCATAGCGCAATTCATCCACCATTTTCGCCACTTCCTCCGGGGTCTGCAGCCGTTTGGTGCTGATCCCGGTGACCACCAGATCGACCCGTCCGGTTTCGGCGTCGAATACCTTGAGGGTCAAGGATGCGTCCCGGCACAGGGTGAATTCGCAGGTCAGCGGCGACAAGCCTTCTTCGATGCAATTTCGCAGTTGAGAGAGGGTAAACATGCAGGTTCCTTCAAGGCACAGAGACGATGCCTTAAAGGTTATTGATTAGCCTGCTGCCTCATAAGGCGAATTAGCACTAGCTGCACTAGTGCATTTGCACTCTTAACGTTTGTTCTTTATCCGTACTTCACCGGCAAACAGCCCGCGTTCGCGGGCCCAGACGATGGCCGTACTGCGGCTGTGCACGCCCAGCTTGGAGTACACCGTCGCCACGTGGTTGCGCACGGTGTTGGGTGCCAGCTTCAGGCGCGAGGCGATCTCCTTGTCGGCCAGGCCCTCGCAGATCAAACCCAGCACGTCGCGCTCACGGGCGGTGAGGTCGGTAAAGGAAACGTTGGGCAGGTCAGGGCTGTTGACGCTTTTGGCATTGGCGAGTTTTTCGATCAGGGTCTGGCTGAACCAGGAGGTGTCCTGCATGACTTCCTCGATGGCCGCCACCAGTTCCAGCTCCGAGCGTTTACGTTCGGTGATGTTCATGAATACCAGCAGGTAGCACGGCATGTCCTGGATGATCACGGTGTCGGCCGACACCACGCAGTCGATCACTTCATCGCCTTTCTTGCGCACCTTGAGGTCATGACCTTCCAGGTTTCCGGCTTTCTCCAGGGTCGCGAACAACTGGGCGCCGGCCTGGGGGCTGTCGATGAAGTCGATGTCTTCGATGGATTTGCCGATCAGTTCTTCACTGATATAGCCGGTGATACTCATGAACGCTTCGTTGATATCCACCACTTGGCGATTGGCGGCGTTGCACACCAGGGTTGGCACGGGCGTCAGGCGGAAGGACTTGGCGAAGCGTTCTTCACTCTGGCGCAGGGCGATTTCCGCTTTGCGTCGCGGCTCCAGGTCCATGAACGAGAACAGCATGCAGTCCTCTTCGTTCATGTCCAGGGGCTGGCCGGCGACGATCACCAGCTTGCTGCCGCCTTCGGGCAGTCGCAGCTCTGCCTGCATCTGTGGAATGGTCGAGCCTTGCCCCAGCCGCTCGATAGCCAAGTCCTTGCGTTCGGCCTGTTCGAGCACGTCCAGTTCATACACGGATTTACCGATGACTTGGTCGCGGTTGTAGCCGGTCATCTCCAGGAAGCCCTGATTGACCTTGATGTAGCGCAGGTCGCTGAGGCGGCAGATCACGGCGGGCGCGGGGTTGGCGTTGAAGGTTTTCTCGAAACGCTGCTCGGCGCTCGCCCATTCGGTGGCGTCACTGAGGATCAGCACCAACAGTTCCGGCTCGCCGTGCGAGTCGGTAATCACCAGGCTGCGCAGGCGGTGAACCCAGGTCTTTTCTTCATCGGCCGTAGGAATGACTTCCACGATCACGTCGCTGAACTCATCACCCGCCGCCGCGCGGGCCAGGGGGTAGTTATCCAGTTGCAATGGGTGGTAGTTGCGATAACGCAAGGTGAAGCGTTCGGCGTATTCCTGCCCATTGGCGCCCAGCCCCATGACGTCAGTGACGCCGTGCATGGTCAATGCGGCTTCGTTGGCCCAGAGAATGGTCTGGTCGACCTCGGCCAGGATCACGCCGTCGGACAACCCGGAGATGATCTGCTGCAATTGGCGGCGGTTGGTTTCTTTGGCAAGAACATCCTGTGTCATAGGTTCTCCAAGGTGTGGACGCATGGGTTTTACGACATCCCCGGTTCAGGATAGTGCAGAGAAGTTGTCCGGGTGGGAGTACGAATGGACCAGGCGGGGTAGTGCATACGGGCCCCGTCGCGTGCCATTGGCTTGGTGCGGTTTGCGGTAAGGACGCCGCCTGTGTGAACGCGTAAAATGCCGGCATTTCACGCGTTTCACGCAAGGGTGCCCTTTGAGCGCAAGCAAAACCGTCGGACTGTTACTACTCACTTCCCTGCTGGCGGCGTGCGGCACCTCGCCGCCACGCACGCCCAATGATATCTGCGGCATCTTTCGCGAAAAGGATGACTGGTACGACGCGGCCAAGGTCACGCAAAACCGCTGGGGCGTGCCGATCCAGGTGCCCTTCGCGATCATGTATCAGGAGTCGGGCTTTCGCTACGATGCCAAGACGCCGCGTAAATACCTACTGTGGATCATTCCCTGGGGACGCGTTTCCACCGCTTCCGGCTATGCCCAGGCCAAGGATGAAGTGTGGAATGACTACCGCAAAAGCACCGGCCGCAGCGGCGCCGATCGCGAGGATTTCGATGACGCCATCGACTTTATCGGTTGGTACATGGACAAGACCTACAGCATCAACGGTGTCTATAAATACGACGCCTACGGCCAATACCTGAACTACCACGAAGGCTGGGGTTGTTATCGTCAGCGCACCTATGCCAGCAAAGCCTGGCTGCCGCCGGTGGCGAGCAAAGTGCAGGCCCGTTCGCAGATGTATGCGCGGCAGTATGCCGGGTGCAAGGATGAATTGGGGCGGGGGTTTTGGAGTCGGTTCTGGCATTGGTTATAAAGCCCGGTGCTGGATGCACGCGAATCAAAATGTGGGAGGGGGCTTGCCCTCAATAGCAGGGTGTCAGTCAATGATGGGGTGGCTGATGCACCGCTATCGGGAGCAAGCCCCCTCCCACAGTAAATTGTGGTACGGGCCTGGACCTGTGGCGAGGCAACTGACAGCCTCACAGCCGACTGCTATCCAACTGATGCCTGCGATCAAAATGTGGGAGGGGGCTTGCTCCCGATAGCAGGCTGTCAGTCATGATGGGGTGACTGATGCACCGCATCGGGAGCAAGCCCCCTCCCACATTGGATCGCGTGGCCATGACACTTGCAAAACCCACCCGGTTCTGGGAAAACCGCAGCCTTTCACGCCTTCAATGAGAGCCCCATGAGCAACGATGAATTGCAGATCACCGACATCCGCCTGGGCGACGGCAAAGCCGTGGTCAAGGGCGCGCTGATTACCACTCAATACACCGGCACCCTGGAAGATGGCACGGTGTTCGATTCGTCTTGGGGGCGGGGCAAACCGTTTCAGTGCGTGATTGGTACAGGTCGCGTGATCAAGGGCTGGGACCAGGGATTGATGGGCATGCAGGTTGGCGGTATACGCACGTTGTATGTACCGGCGCACCTGGCCTACGGCGAGCGCTCGATGGGTGCGCATATCAAGCCAAACAGCAACCTGCGTTTCGAGATTGAATTGCTGGAAGTGCTGACGCGGGATGATTGAAAGGATTGAATATGGACGTTGATCCACGCGTGTTGCCTGGCTGCTCCCTTGAAGCATGGGTATCTACACAACTTTGGGCGCGGCCCTGAATCTGTGACTGCTCGGGAGCCGAAGCCTCTCTAACTGACGCCCCGCGATCCAAATGTGGGAGGGGGCTTGCTCCCGATGGCGGCCTCAGGGCCGACCAGGATGCTGGATCAGAGCGAGTACATATCCGTTGCTGCGGTAACGGCTGCTATAGGTTCCGCCCTTACGGCGTCTCACTTTTGAAAAGCGCAAAAGTAAGCAAAACGCTCTTGCCCCACCACTCGGCACCTCGCCCAGGCTCGGTGTGCCCGTAATCCGACAGTGATTTGGGGGGCCGCCGCCACGCGCCATCCATGGCGCGGGGCGGCTAAACCGGCATCCCTGCCGGTTTACCCCCCAAATCACTATCGAATTCCGGCCAGCGTGGTTTAACGGGGCGCCTAGATCAAAAGCAAGATCACAAGCAAGAGCGACTCGCTTCGCATCGTGGTTACCGTAGCTGCTACAAAGTTGTGTAGATACCTATGCCCTTGAAGGCATTCGGGTGGTTGAGCTACTTGGTTGTGACGAGGCTGAGCTGCAAGATTTTTTTGAACAAGCGCCGGATTACTTCAAGGCGGTTAACGGCGAACCCGCTACCCCGATTGAGGCTCGGGATGAGCTAAACGGCCAATTGCCCGCAGGCTGGCGTTGCAGGCGGATGTACTGGTTGGGTTACCGCGATGCGCAAAACCAATTGGTCGCCGTGGTGAATATCGCCGCAGATTTGCTCGCCGTCGGAGTGTGGCATATCGGATTGTTGATGGTGCATACACGTTGGCACGGCAGCGGGCTGGCGCAGCGGCTGCACGCGGACCTCGAGGCATGGGCGGTGGGGAAGGGTGCCCACTGGTTGCGGTTGACGGTTGTGGTTGGCAATACCAAGGCCGAGCGTTTTTGGCCCAGGCTGGGGTATGTGACGGTGCGCATTCGAGAGGGGATTGCAATGGGGCGGCAGGTGAATAGGGTACTGATTCAGGTCAAGCCGATTGCCGAGAAGGGTATTGATGCCTATCTGGCCTTGGTCGAGCGCGACCGCCCCGGTGCTCCATCGCCTGGAACTTACACCGAGCCCATGTTGCGGGGCTTGCCTGCAAAGGCAGAGTGTCAGGCATGAATTAGTAGCTGACACACCGCCATCGGGAGCAAGCCCCCCCACATTGCTCATTGGTGTGGTCGAGAAAGGGGTTCCTGAACCCATCCTGAAGAAATTTCTTATTCACCATGTGGAAACTTTCCTACGGTTTACTCTGCATAAATCGCGGCGTAAGCTTCGCGCGTTTTCATCAATAGCGGAGACCCTCAGTGGGTACTTGTTCGAGTGACAGTAGTCGGCCGGTTTCAGTAACCGGCACATACTTGGCAAGGTAACGCGCATTTTTTCGATGCCGTTGTCTCGCCAGAAAAAGCGAGAAGCGGCATCCCGGCAGCAGCCATTCCTGGCGCCTGCCTGATCCCTCTCATCGACGCTGACCAGCACCCGAGTTGCCTCGGGAGGCTACGGACGCGCCTGCCTTTTACGGTGGGCGGGCCAGGTTCGGCTGCGCCTGTTCGACAGGCGCGGTGCGGATGGGCGGTACCTGCACGAGGGTTTTTCATCGCGCAGGAGTAACACCATGAACCTCACGCTGCTCAAAGAGTTCTTCGCCGGTTTTCTGCGGACCCGGCATATCGCCCGGCATTTTCGGCGCCTGACGATGCTGGAGACCGTGACCGACGCCAGTGTCAGCCGCGAAGTACCGCCTAGCCTTGCGCAAACCCTGGTGGCCGCAGCCAACGGCAGTGCCGTGCAGCTGCTGGGCATGCTGGGCAGCCACGCCGAGGGTTTGAACACCCAGGAAGCCGATGCGTTGCGCGGGCAATACGGGCTCAATGAAGTCGAGCACGAGCAGCCGCTGCCTTGGTGGGTGCACGTGTGGCACTGCTATAAAAACCCGTTCAACCTGCTGCTGACCTTGCTGGCGGTGATCTCCTGGTTGACCGACGACATGAAGGCCGCTTTGGTGATTTTCTCCATGGTGGTGCTGTCGACCCTGTTGCGCTTCTGGCAGGAGGCCAAATCGAACAAGGCCGCCGACGCCTTGAAGGCCATGGTCAGCAACACGGCCACAGTGTTGCGCCGGGACGCGGCCAAGCGCCTCGAACTGCCGATCAAGCAACTGGTACCGGGCGATCTGATCGTGCTGTCGGCCGGCGACATGATTCCCGCTGATTGCCGCGTGCTCAGTGCCAAGGACCTGTTTGTCAGCCAGGCGGCGATGACCGGCGAATCGATGCCGGTGGAGAAGTTCGTCCAGCAGCAGGATGCCCAGGTTCGCAACCCGCTGGACTTGGAAAACATCCTGTTCATGGGCACCAACGTGGTGTCCGGCGCCGCCACGGCGGTGATTCTCGCCACCGGCAATCACACGTACTTCGGCGCCCTGGCGCAACGCGTCACGGCGACCGACCGTGCCACCACCTCGTTCCAGCAGGGAGTCAACAAGGTCAGCTGGCTGTTGATCCGTTTCATGTTCGTGATGGCCCCGCTGGTGTTGTTCATCAACGGGTTCACCAAGGGTGACTGGACTGAAGCCTTGCTGTTCGCGCTGTCGATTGCCGTGGGCCTTACCCCGGAAATGCTGCCGATGATCGTCACCTCGACGTTGGCCAAGGGCGCGGTGTTCCTGTCGCGCAAGAAGGTCATCGTCAAGCGCCTCGACGCGATCCAGAATTTCGGCGCCATGGATGTGTTGTGCACCGACAAGACCGGCACGCTGACCCAGGACAGGATTTTCCTGGCGCGCCATGTGGATGTGTGGGGCCAGGAATCCGAGGATGTACTGGAAATGGCCTACCTCAACAGCTACTACCAGACCGGTTTGAAAAACCTGTTGGATGTGGCCGTGCTCGAGCACGTCGAAATCCATCGTGACTTAAAGGTCGGTACCGCGTTCCAGAAGGTCGATGAGATTCCATTCGACTTCAATCGGCGTCGCATGTCGGTAGTGGTGGCGGAGCAGGACCAGCCGCATCTGCTGATCTGCAAAGGCGCGGTGGAGGAGATTTTGGCAGTGTGCAGCACCGTGCGCCACGGCGAGGTCAACGAGGCATTGACGGACGAGCTGTTGGCACGCATTCGCCAAGTGACTGCAGCGTTCAATGACGAGGGCCTGCGGGTGGTGGCCGTGGCCGCACAACCGATGGCGCCAGGTCGCGATACCTACAGCCTGGCGGATGAAAACAACCTGACCCTGATCGGCTATGTGGCCTTCCTCGACCCACCCAAGGAAAGCACCGCGCCTGCGCTCAAGGCCCTGAAGGCCCATGGCGTAGCGGTCAAAGTGCTGACGGGCGACAACGAACGGGTCACCGCAAAGATCTGCCGTGAAGTTGGCCTGGAGCAGCAAGGGCTGCTGATGGGCAACGACATCGAGGACATGAGCGACGCCGAGCTGGCCCAGGCCGTGGAAACCACCAATGTGTTCGCCAAGCTCACGCCCAGCCACAAGGAGCGCATCGTGCGCCTGCTCAAGGCCAACGGGCATGTGGTCGGGTTCATGGGGGACGGCATCAACGATGCACCGGCACTGCGTACGGCCGATATCGGCATTTCGGTGGACAGCGCGGTAGACATCGCCAAGGAAGCCGCCGACATCATCCTGCTGGAAAAGAGCCTGATGATCCTGGAGGAGGGCGTGCTGGAAGGCCGCCGCACCTTCGCCAACATGCTCAAGTACATCAAGATGACCGCCAGCTCCAACTTCGGCAACGTGTTTTCGGTGCTGGTGGCGAGTGCGTTTATCCCGTTTCTGCCAATGCTGCCGATGCACCTGCTGGTGCAGAACCTGCTGTATGACATCTCGCAGATCGCGATTCCGTTCGACAACGTCGACGAGGAGATGCTCGCCAAGCCGCAACGCTGGCAGCCGGGAGATGTGGGCCGCTTCATGCTGTTCTTCGGGCCGATCAGCTCGATCTTTGACATCACCACGTTCGCACTCATGTGGTACGTGTTCGATGCCAATACCCCGGACCACCAGACCCTGTTCCAGTCGGGCTGGTTCGTGGTGGGGCTGCTCACCCAGACGTTGATCGTGCACATGATCCGCACCCCGAAAATCCCGTTCCTGCAAAGCCGTGCGGCGATGCCGTTGATGGTGATGACGGGCGTGATCATGGCGGTCGGGATCTTCCTGCCGATGGGGCCACTGGCGCATTACTTCAAACTGCAGGCGCTGCCGTCGCTGTACTTCGTGTTCCTGCCAGTGATTTTGCTGGCGTACATGGCGCTGACCCAGGCGGTGAAGGGCTACTACATCCGCAAGTTTGGCTGGCAGTAGTTGCCGCAGCAGTCATGGAGGTTTTTTTATGCAGGCAATCAACAACATCAACCTCGACTCTCTGGTGGATACCGTCGTCAGCCTCACGGCGGCGTTCCTCCTCGGCGGCTTGATCGGCTTCGAGCGCCAGTACCGCCAACGCACCGCAGGCTTGCGCACCAATGTGCTGGTGGCGGTCGGCGCAGCGATCTTTGTCGACATGGCCAATCGCCTGGGCGGTGCGGAAGGCGCGGTGCGCGTGGTCGCGTATGTAGTGTCGGGCATCGGCTTTCTGGGGGCTGGGGTGATCATGCGTGAAGAGGGCAATGTGCGCGGGCTCAACACAGCTGCCACCCTCTGGGCATCGGCCGCAGTGGGAGCCTGTGCGGGGGCCGACCTGATCCTCGAGGCTTTGCTGGGTACGCTGTTCGTACTGGCCGCCAATACGTTGCTGCGGCCGATCGTCAACAACATCAACCGCCAGCCTTTGGACGTGGTCTCGGCCGAGGTCACCAACATCCTCTATGTCATCGCGCGGCGCAGCCAGCAACAGGCGGTCATGGTGCTGCTGGAAGCCGAGCTGGCGCGATGCAACTACCCGGCCAGTGATGTCGACGTAAGGCCGTTCGGCAGCGAAGAAGTTGAAATCGAGGCCACCCTGGCCGTGACGTCGGTCGACGGTGACGAGCTGGATGCATTGGTGGCGCGTATTTCCATCTCCAGCCTGGTGGTGCAGGCGTTCTGGAGCCCGAGTACCACCGACTGACCCGCCCGCCTGAAACCCCGTCGAGCCAATATCAGCTAAGCTTTTTTGCGAGGAAAAATCCTACAAGTAGTCAGGACTATCCCTTCAATCAAAACGTCATTGCATTGTTAAGGTTGGGCACTTACGGCTGGGCGCTCGTTCTCGTCCAGCCGTGATTGCTCGTGATGTTCAATGGAAGGGGCCAGGCTGCGAGCGGTTATCGTCCTGAGCGGGTGCAGTACCGTTTGTCGGAACTGTCATTTCTCACAGGTACCTAGGTCCCGGTTGATGTGTAAGGGTACTTTGACAGCCTAGGGGTGTGTATGAGCAAAGCATTAATCGTGGATGACCATCCGTTTATACGTGCGACCGTCAAGCATTTGCTGAAGTTGGAAGGATTCGATGACATTTATCAGGCGGGTGACGGTGCAGATGCAATGCAATTGGCGCGGGAGCAACGTCCCGAACTGATCATCCTCGACCTGGCGATGCCCAAGCTGGGTGGGTTGGAAGTTATCTGTCGGATCAAGTCCCTGGGCCTGCCGTGCAGGATCCTGGTGCTGACCTCCTACCTGGCCGTGTTTTTTTCCACCCGCTGCATGCGAGCCGGGGCCATGGGGTTTGTGGCCAAGACCGGCGAGCTGGACGAACTGCAAAAGGCCATCAGAGCGATCCAGTCCGGCTACAGCTGTTTCCCAAGCCTGCCTACCAGCTCGGTACGCCGTGACGATCTGCAAGAAACGGAGCGGCAGATGATCGAGTGCTTGTCGGACCGTGAATTGACCGTATTGCAGAAACTGGCCCTGGGGCTGGGCAACAAGGAAATTGCCGAAGACATGCTGCTGAGCCACAAGACGATCAGCACTTACAAAACACGCCTCAAGGAAAAGTTACGTATGTCCTCAGTGGTGCACCTGTCCAAATTTGCCCAGCGCAATCATCTGATCTGATTTGAAATGATCGCCATCGCGTTCAAGCGGTTCGCCACGATCCTCTGGTTGAGCCTGTTGCCCATGGTCGCGATGGCCTTTGACGAGCCCACGGTTTTGCGGCTGTTGGGCCACTCTCGTATTGACCCTCCCGTCGTCACGCTGCAAGAGGCCGACTGGCGCTGGTTGCGCGAACGGCGCACCTTGCTGATGGGGGTGTCCGCTCCCGATTACGCCCCGTTTGACCTGACCAACAACCGTGAGGAGCTCGAAGGCATTACCGCCGATTTTGCAGCGCTGGTCAGCCAGGCCCTGAATATCTCCATTGAAGTTCGGTGTTACGAAACGCGCGATGAAGTGATCGAAGCCCTCAAGCGAGGCGATGTGGATTTCCTCGGCTCGGCCAATGGTTATGAAGCGGCCGACCCGCAACTGGTCCTGTCCCGCTCCTACGCCAATGACCAACCCACCCTGGTGACCCGCACCAGCGATAGCCAGGCGCTGACCGAGGACTTGGCGGGCAAGCGCGTGGCGATGCTCTATCACTATCTGCAGCCTGAAGTGGTGCGGGCGTTTTACCCCCATGCCCAGGTGGAATTGTTTTCTTCGGCCTTCGAGGCGATTGGTGCAGTAGCGTTTGGCCGCGCCGATGTGTATCTGGGCGATGCCATCAGCACCAATTACCTGATCCACCGCAACCAGCTCAACATTGTGCGCATGGCGGATTTTTCCACCCTTGAAGTCAACCCGTTCGCCTTTGCATTCACCCGGCAGAATACGCGGCTGCCGCCGATCATCAATGCGGCGCTGGAGGCGATTCCTGCCGGGGAGCAAATGGAAATATTGCGCCGCTGGAGCGGCGGCAACCTCGGTATTGTCGGTGCCGGTCGGTTGCACTTGAGTGCCAGTGAACAACGCTGGCTCCTCAAGCATCCACGGGTCAAGGTCGCGGTGCTGGACAAGCTCCTGCCGCTGTCGGTCATCGATGATCGGGGCCAGTTCGAGGGGCTGAGTGCCGAGGTGCTGTCGCGTATCAGCCTGCGCACCGGTTTGAAGTTCGACGTGGTACGGGGTAGCTCGATACCCCAACAGATCGACCAGGTCAGTGCGGGCGCGGCGGATATGCTGGCGGTCGTGACCCCCAGTGTCGAACGCGACGAAAAGGTGCGGTTCACCCGGCCCTACCTGACCAACGCCTTGGTGCTGATAACCCGAGGTGATGAACACAGCCCGGTCACATTGGAAGATATGGTGGGTAAACGCCTGGCGATGATCAGCGGCAACGGACTGCGCGATACGATCATGCGGGATTTTCCCGGCGTCGTGTTTATCGATGTGGACAGCGCGGAGCAGGCGATGGCGATGGTAGCCAGAGGCGAAGCGGAGGGGGCGGTCAATTCGCTGATCAGTGCGCGCTATATGATCGCCCGGTATTACCGCGACCGGTTGCGCATCACCAGTACGGTCGGCTCCGAGCCTGCGCGCATCACGTTCGGGGTCAACCGCAGTCAGTTGGAGCTTTATTCGATCCTCGACAAAGCACTGCTGAGCATCACCCCGCAGGAAATGGATGAAATGATCACCCAATGGCGCAGCGAGGTGATCATCGAAGACAGCTATTGGCTACGGCACCGCAACATGATCATTCAGGGATTCGGGCTGGCCGCGTTGCTGCTGATCGTCACGTTGAGCTGGGCCATCTACCTGCGCCGCCTGATTCGCAAGCGCGTCCAGGCCGAACGCGCCTTGAGCGACCAGATGCGCTTCATGAGCGTGTTGATCGACGGCACGCCGCACCCGATTTACGTGCGTGACCGGCAGGGGCGATTGATGGCCTGCAATAACGCTTACCTGGACGTATTCGGTTATAAGCTCGAAGACGTGATTGGTAAAACCGTGGTCGAAACCGACGCCGACAACCTGCCCCAGGCTCAGTCGTTTCATCAGGATTACCTGCGCCTGATGGCAGAAGGCGAGCCGCAGATTCATGATCGAATACTCAAATTGCCCAACGGCGATGCCCTGACCATCTACCAGTGGATGCTGCCCTATCGCGACGGTGACGAGAAAGTGGTGGGCATGATTGCCGGTTGGGTGGACGTCAGCGAGCGCCAACAGTTGTTGGGTCAGCTGCAAGAAGCCAAGGACGAGGCTGACGCTGCAAACCGGGCCAAGACCACCTTCCTGGCGACCATGAGTCACGAGATCCGTACGCCGATGAACGCGGTGATCGGCATGATCGAGCTGGCCCTGAAGAATGCCGAGCGGGGCGTGGCCGACCGGGATGCCCTGGAAGTGGCGTCGGAGGCTTCGCGTGGCATGCTGGAATTGATCGGCGATATTCTCGACATCGCACGGATCGAGTCCGGTCATCTGTCGTTGGCCCTGGAACCGGCCAATCTGCACGAGTTACTGACCTCGGTGGCGCGGGTGTTCGAAGGTCTGGCGCGGGCCAAGGGGCTGGCGCTGCAGGTTGAACTTGATCCGTTGATCGACCGCGTGGTCCTGATTGACCCACTGCGTTTCAAGCAGGTGGTGTCGAATTTGCTGAGCAATGCTATAAAGTTTACCCACGAGGGCGAGGTCAGGCTCGGTGCTCATGCTGCGTTCGAAGGGGAGCATCTGGAGCTGAAATTCTGGGTGCAGGACACCGGAATTGGCATCAGCGCCCATGACCAGCTGCGCCTGTTCAGCCCCTTTATCCAGGGCAGCAATGGCGAACAGTCGGCACGTAGCGGCTCCGGCCTGGGGTTGGTGATCAGCCGCAACCTGTGCGAAATGATGGGGGGGCGACTGCACTTGAGCAGTGTGCTGGGGCAGGGCTCGCGGGTAGATGTAACGTTGGCCTTGGTCATGACCGCTGTATTGGCGCAGGAGGGGGCGTCGGCAAACCCTGCGGCAGAGCCGCCCGATGCCCTGAGTATCCTGGTGGTGGACGACTACCCGGCCAACCGCTTGCTGCTGGCTCGGCAGTTGAGTTTCCTGGGCCACCGTATCACCACGGCCGAGGACGGGATTCAGGGGCTCGAGCAGTGGCGTGCCGGGCAGTTCGATGGCGTCATCACCGATTGCAACATGCCGTTCAAGAATGGCTACCAGTTGGCACGGGACATCCGCGTATTGGAGCGTGAACGAGGCCTGGTGCCGTGCCTGCTGCTGGGGTTTACCGCCAATGCACAACCCGAAGAGGCCGAGCGCTGTCGGCAAGCCGGTATGGATGGGTGCCTGTTCAAACCCACCGGCCTTGACGATTTGCGCGTGGCGCTGGCGTCGCGCTCCACTTACGCCCTGAGCCCAGAGGCGGCAGCGTTTGATTTGAGCACCTTGATCGCGTTGACAGGCGAAGACCATCACGCGCTTACCGAATTGTTGACCCCCTTGCTCGACAGCCTCGAGGCGGACCGGGCGCTATTGCCGACGCTGCAGCGCAAGGCTGACTTTGCCAGGCTGCACGATCTCGCCCATCGCGCCAAGGGCGGTGCCCGCATGGTCAAGGCACAGGTGTTGATCGCTCGCTGTGAAGCACTGGAGGCAGCCTGTGAAAGCCAGGACCGCAACGCGCTGGGGGTGGCGATCGATGAGGTGGCGCAGGCGATCATCGCTTTGCATGAGGGGTTGAGTCTCCATTGCAATCAGTCTTGATCCCGATGACGACCATTCGGAGCTTTTGGGAGAAGTCCTACGTGATGGGGGAACATGCCTGATTTTGTCGTCGGGATTTGTCTGGAAAATGGGCCACGCTCACTGACGAGCGCTGCCTGCCCAGGGGCTTGCCATGCCGAACAAAGCACTGACCATTCTGATTGCCGATGATCTGCACTTGCAGCGGCTCTACATCGAAAAGATGCTTAACCAGTTGGGGTATCACCGGATCGTGCCGGTGCAAACCTTCGAAGAAGTCCAGATTCTCACCGCCATTCCGGCCGAACCCTTTGATGTGCTGATCATCAATGCGGGGCTGGCGCCCCATGCGCGTGGGCCCCACCCTCAGGCACGCCATGTATTGATCTACGACAACCTTGACCTGGGTGATCCCGCCGGCGCAATGCCGACGGTAGCGGTACGCCTGCCGGGCGTACCGGATAACGTCAATCTCGAACATTTCATGGACATCATCGACCCTCCCGAGGCCATGACCGGCTTGCGGGTTTTGCCGTGGCTAAGGGCGCTGTCCCGCCAACCGGTGGTCGGCGTCTAGGCCCACGTAACTGCCCAAGTGGCTTGTGCCCGATGACGGCCAATCACTGGGTATGGCTGTGTTCACGAAGGCGCTCGGCGGCACTGCGCAGCAACTGCTCGGTGCCCGCCCAACCCAGGCAGCCATCGGTTACCGACACGCCGTATTTCATTGACGGGCTCAGAGGCTGGCAACCTTCGAACAGGTGGCTTTCGAGCATCATGCCGATCAGCGACGTATCGCCTTGCAAGCGTTGCTCCAGCACCTCGCTGAACACCGCCGGCTGGCGCAACGGGTCTTTGCCGCTGTTGGCGTGGCTGCAATCGACCATGATGCGTGCCGCAACGTTGGATTTGGCCAGGTCAATTTTGACTTGGGACACGCTCTGCGCATCGTAGTTTGGCCCGCGGTGACCGCCGCGCAGCACCAGGTGGGTGTCGGGGTTGCCCGACGTCTGGATGATCGCCGGATGGCCCTGGCTGTCGATGCCGAAGTGGCGGTGCGGGTGCGAGGCCGAGCGCATCGCGTCACAGGCAATCGCGACGCCGCCGTCGGTGCCGTTTTTGAAGCCAACGGGCATGCCCAGGCCGCTGGCCATTTCGCGGTGGATCTGCGATTCGGTGGTGCGCGCGCCAATCGCGACCCAACTGAGCAGGTCATCGAAGTAGCCGGCGGCCATGGGTTGCAGCAGCTCGGTGGCGACCGGCAAGCCCAGGCGCAGCATTTCGCGCATCAGTTCCCGAGACAGCGCAAGGCCTGCGGCCATGTCGTCGCTGCCATCGAGGTGCGGATCGTAAGCCAGGCCTTTCCAGCCAATAGTCGTGCGCGGTTTTTCGACGTAGGCGCGAATGACCAGCAGCATCTGGTCGCTGACTTCAAGCGCGAGCTTCTTCAGGTTACGCGCGTATTCCAGGGCCGATTGCGGGTCGTGTATCGAGCACGGGCCGACAATCACCAGCAAGCGTGGATCATGACCATTGAGGATGGCGCGCACGGCTTGGCGGTGGGCGTGTACCTGTTCATTGAGGAACGGGCTGAGGGGCAGTTGATGCTTGAGTTCAAGGGCGCTGGGCAGGCGCTGGGTCAGGGCTTCATTGGCGCTGTTCAGGGTGGAGACGGGCAAAGCGGCGACAGAGACGTTCATATTCTAGATTTCCTGGGCAAGCGGCGGGCAATTCCCGCGCGCTTGGCCTACTGGGGTGTTCGACAATTGGCCGTATCGGCTACGTGTGTTGGCTTGCCACCAAGAAGTGACCGGTCGGAGGCGGCAGGCTGTCCCGAACGGAGCTGGCTAAATCGCCATGCAGCGCAAGTGTCGTGGCGGTAATAGGTGATGGTGTTCATGGCGTGATTCCTTTATTTAAGTGTGCGGATCAAAAAAATTCAGGGCCTGAAAAAAACAAAACCCCCGGTCGGGGAGCCGACCGGGGGTTAGATTTCTCTGGCAGGCGACCCCTTGAGTAGTGGGCGCCGATTTCAGGTATCAGGCGCGCCAGCGGCTAAACCAATACCCAAAATAAAAGCTGACCAGTGCGCTCGAACCGTTCACACGGGTAGCCGACACCGAGCGCGATGCGCTGGCAGCGGGGCAAACCTGAGTGTGGGTGAGTTGCAACATGGCATGTCTCCAAATGATGCGGGGAGCTTACTAGAGCGGCGCAGGTGGATTCAATCAGTAATTTCTATCGCATGGGGGGACTTACGGCTATGGGGGGAGTGTCGATATGCTGAACGCACTTAAGATTGCCAGGACGCAACCATGACTGCCTTGACCCTTGCTGCGGCGCAAACCCTTTCCATCGCAGGCGACGTAGCAGCCAACATCGCGCGACATCTTGAGTTCATGCAGGCTGCAGCCGCACAGGGCGTGCAATTGCTGGTGTTCCCAGAGCTGTCGCTGACCGGCTATGAGCCCGCGCTGGCAGCCGACCTGGCCATTGCGCCTGAAGACCCACTGCTGGCGCCATTACGTGAGATGGCCCGGGAGCTGCAGTTGACGGCGGTGGTGGGTATGCCGATCCGCCTGGCGCCAGGTGCGGATGTGCTGATCGGCGCTTTGGTGTTGGGAGTTGACGGCTCGGTGGCGGTCTACACCAAGCAGCATCTGCATCCGGGCGAAGAACTCGCGTTTGCGGCCGGGCAGGGCGGTGCGGCGCTTGAGTGGGGGAAGGATCGTATTGCGCTGGCTGTGTGCGCTGACTTTTCCCACGCCAGTCATCCGCGCCAGGCGGCGCTGGCGGGCGCCACGGTCTATGCCGCAGGCGTATTGATCAGCGAGAGCGGCTACGCCACGGACAGCGCGCTGCTCCAGGGGTATGCGGCCGAGCATCGCCTTCTGGTGTTGATGGCTAACCATGGTGGCCCGTCGGGCGGCTGGGCTTGTGCCGGCCGCAGTGCGATATGGGCGGATGATGGTCGTTTGCTGGCGGCGGTGCCTGGGGTCGGCGAAGCGCTGGCGATTGCCCGTCGCGATGGCGAACGCTGGGTTGGGCACGTGGTGGCTGTGTAAATGCCTTTCTACCTGCGCGCTGCGACGGACTACGACCTGCCTTTTGCACGATCCCTGACTCACCGGGCGATGGACCGTTATTACGTGCAAAACCAGTTGCTGTGGTCCGACGATGGCTTTGATAGGGCCTGGGCTGCTCGGGAAAACTGGCTGATTTACGCGGATGACTGCGTTGCCGGGTTTATCAGCCTGAGCCGTGATAGCAACGCGCTCTATATCCGCGAACTGCATATGCTCGAGGCCTATCGCGGGCTCGGTGCGGGCACTTGGGTGCTGGAGCAGATGGCGCTCAAGGCCCAAGTGCCTGGCCTGTTGCGTTTAACCGTGTTCAAGACCAACCCGGCCAAAAGGCTTTATCAGCGCACGGGGTTCAGCGTTGTCGGTGAAGACGCCGGATTCTGGCGGATGGAACGCGTTTGTCGCTCAACATCCTGTTGACGGTGCCGTTCCTTGATGTTTCAGCCTGGTCTTGTGCAGGGGTACGCATTGCGGGCATAGTTCAAAAAAACGTTTAATTTGTTTAACGAAGTGATGAGCCTGTCACCTCTTGCGGTGTGCCAAATAGGATCATGCATCCAGATGAGTGGAATCGGTTCGCGTTTAAGGCAAGAAAGAGAGCGACTTGGCCTGTCGCAAAAAGTGTTTGGTGAAATCGGAGGCGTCGAAGCCAACGCCCAGGGCAAATATGAAAGCGGTGGGCGCGCGCCCAAGGCCGACTACTTGTCTCGCGTGGCCAGCAGAGGCGTGGATGTGCTGTACGTGCTGACCGGGACCGCGACGCCGACTCCACTGGAAAATCTGAGCCAGCTTGAAGAAAAAGTGCTGGTTGATTACCGGGCATTGTTCAAGGAAGACCAAGAGGCAATCCGCCGCCTGACGTCGACCCTGGCCGAGCATTCCCTTTCTCGCCATGGAAAAACCAAGCCTGCGCCGCAGGATTCCTGACCTTTTGCCCAGCAAATCCGGCCGTTCGCCGCTCGATAGAGGCGTGCCAAGCGCTCAAACTCCACATATATGACGCTTGCAGCTAGGTCTGCGCCCTGGTTTTTTGCTAAGGTGTTCAGCAACCTATAAGACCATATCGCGAGGTGTCTGCTTGATTAGGGTGCTAGTAGTCGATGACCATGATCTCGTTCGTACAGGCATTACACGAATGCTGGCTGACATCGACGGCCTGCAAGTAGTCGGCCAGGCCGAGTCGGGGGAGGAATCTCTGATCAAGGCCCGGGAATTGAAACCCGATGTGGTGTTGATGGACGTCAAGATGCCGGGGATCGGCGGTCTGGGCGCCACTACCAAATTATTGCGCAGCCATCCGGATATCAAGGTTGTGGTGGTAACGGTGTGCGAGGAAGACCCGTTTCCTACGCGTCTGCTGCAGGCGGGAGCCGCGGGTTACCTCACCAAAGGCGCCGGTCTGGCGGAAATGGTGCAAGCCATTCGCCTGGTATTTGCCGGCCAGCGCTACATCAGCCCGCAGATTGCCCAGCAGTTGGCCATCAAATCCTTCCAGCCCACCAGCGACTCGCCGTTTGACGCGCTGTCGGAGCGGGAAATCCAGATCGCCTTGATGATCGTCGGTTGCCAGAAGGTGCAGTCGATCTCCGATAAGCTGTGCCTCTCGCCCAAGACCGTCAACACCTACCGCTATCGCATCTTCGAGAAACTCGCCATCAGCAGTGATGTTGAATTGACCCTGCTCGCGGTGCGCCACGGCATGGTGGACGCTAGCGCCTGACATGACCACACCGTTTGATCCAAGTGCCTTTCTCTCGACCTGCAGCGGCCGCCCCGGCGTGTACCGTATGTTCGACAGCGAGGCGCGCCTGCTCTACGTGGGCAAGGCCAAGAACCTGAAAAACCGTCTGGCGAGCTATTTTCGCAAGACCGGTCTCGCGCCGAAAACCGCCGCCCTGGTTGCGCGTATCGCCCAGGTCGAAACCACCATTACCGCCAATGAAACTGAAGCGCTGCTGCTTGAGCAGACGCTGATCAAGGAATGGCGGCCGCCGTATAACATCCTGCTGCGTGACGATAAATCCTACCCCTACGTGTTTTTGTCGGATGGCGCTTTCCCGCGCCTGAGCATCCACCGGGGTGCAAAGAAGCAGAAGGGCAAGTATTTCGGGCCTTACCCCAGCGCCGGCGCCATTCGCGAGAGCTTGAGCCTGCTGCAGAAGACGTTTTTTGTGCGCCAGTGTGAAGACAGCTTCTACAAGAACCGTACGCGCCCGTGCCTGCAGTACCAGATCAAGCGCTGCAAGGCGCCCTGTGTGGGCCTGGTGGAGCCGGCGGAGTACGCCGAGGATGTGCGTCACTCGGTGATGTTCCTCGAGGGGCGCAGCAATGCGCTGACCGATGAACTGTCCGGGGCCATGGAGCAGGCGGCCAGCACCCTGGATTTTGAGAAGGCTGCCGAGCTGCGCGACCAGATATCGCTGCTGCGCCGCGTCCAGGACCAGCAGAGCATGGAAGGCGGCACCGGCGACGTCGACGTGATCGCGGCCTTCGTCAACCCGGGTGGCGCCTGTGTGCACCTGATCAGCGTGCGTGGCGGGCGGGTGCTGGGCAGCAAGAACTTCTTCCCGCAAACCGGGATCGATGAAGACGTCTCCGAGGTGATGGCCGCGTTTCTCGGCCAATATTATGTGAGCAGTCCTGAGCGCGACTTGCCGTCGGAGCTGATCGTCAACGTGGTCCACGAAGATTTCCCGACCCTGATCGAGGCGATCCATGAACTGCGCGGTCGCGAGCTGGACATCAGCCACCGCGTTCGCGGCACCCGTGCCCGCTGGCAGCAGCTGGCCGTGACCAACGCCGAACAGGCCCTGGGCGCGCGCCTGGCCAATCGACAGCACGTTGCCGCGCGCTTCGAAGCCCTGGCCGAGGTGCTCAACCTGGACGAGCCACCCCAGCGCCTGGAGTGCTACGACATCAGCCACTCCAGCGGCGAAGCCACCGTGGCCTCCTGCGTAGTGTTCGGCCCTGAAGGCCCGATCAAGGCCGACTACCGGCGTTACAACATCGAAGGCGTTACCGCCGGCGATGACTACGCCGCCATGCACCAAGCCCTCACGCGGCGCTTCAGCAGATTGAAGGACGGCGAGGGCAAATTGCCCGATATCCTCTTGGTGGACGGCGGCAAGGGCCAGTTATCCATGGCCCGCGACGTCCTCAATGAACTGGCCGTGCCCGACCTGATCCTGCTCGGCGTGGCCAAGGGCGCCACGCGCAAGGCCGGTTTCGAGACGTTGTACTTGAATGATGCCGCGCATGAGTTCACTTTGAAGGGCGACTCTCCGGCGCTGCACCTGATTCAACAGATTCGTGACGAAGCCCACCGCTTCGCCATTACCGGCCACCGTGCACGACGCGGCAAAACCCGCCGAACCTCAACCCTGGAAGGGGTGGCGGGGGTCGGCCCGACGCGGCGTCGCGACTTGCTTAAACATTTTGGTGGCTTGCAGGAGCTCTCCCGTGCCAGCATTGACGAAATAGCCAAAGCACCCGGTATCAGTAAAAAGCTCGCTGAATTGATTTATGCCAATCTGCACAGCGAATAGAATGCCTTCTCACCTCGTAGCCAGTTGTGCCGATGAATATCCCTAATCTGATCACCGTTCTACGCGTCCTGCTTATCCCGATTTTTATCCTGCTGTTCTATTTGCCGTATGAATGGAGCTATGTCGCCTCCAGTTCGGTATTCGCCTTTGCCGCCGCCACCGACTGGCTCGACGGCTACCTGGCGCGCCGCCTGGAGCAAAGCACCCCGTTTGGCGCGTTCCTTGACCCGGTGGCCGACAAACTCATGGTCGCCGTGGCCCTGGTGCTCTTGGTACAGGAACACGGCAACCTGTGGCTGACCCTGCCGGCTGCCGTGATCATCGGTCGCGAGATCGTTGTCTCGGCCCTGCGCGAATGGATGGCCGAAATCGGCGCCCGCGCCCACGTCGCCGTATCGAACATGGGCAAATGGAAAACCGCCGCGCAAATGCTCGCGCTGGTCATCCTGCTGGCCAATCCGTCGGACTTCTCGTTCTGGGTCCTCACCGGCTACGCCTTGTTGCTCATCGCTGCAGGCCTGACGCTGTGGTCCATGCTGCAATACCTGCGCGCCGCCTGGCCCCACCTGCGCACCACCGTTGAAAAGAAATAAACTTTTTTGAATCAAGGGGTTGACGGGTGCTGGGGATTCTATAGAATGCGCATCACCAAGCGGGAATAGCTCAGTTGGTAGAGCACGACCTTGCCAAGGTCGGGGTCGCGAGTTCGAGTCTCGTTTCCCGCTCCAAATATTGCGCTACAGAGTTCCACTGAATTCTGTAAGCGATTGAAAAAAAGGACCTTCGGGTCCTTTTTTCGTTCCGGAAATTCAGCACCATCCATGACTTTACTAGGACTGCACGCAGCCCAACGAGAGCGGTGCGACAATTCGACAAGCACGCTCGCCACAATAGCCCTATCTGCCGGGCGTTCAGCGTTCAACCTTGAGCCAAAGTTGTAAAGACACCTATACCTTTGGTGCTCAGGCTCACTTATACAAAATCGCCTGATGAATATTCTCCAACGCCATGATGCGCTGGGCAGCGTTGAGTTTTATGGCTTCCTTGGGCATGCCGAACACCACGCAACTGGCTTCGTCCTGGGCTACCGTGGCGGCGCCGGCTTCGAGCATTTCCTTTAGCCCGCGTGCGCCGTCGTCGCCCATGCCGGTCATGATGATGCCGGTGGCGTTCTTGCCGGCGAACTTGGCTACCGAGCGGAACAGCACGTCCACCGACGGGCGATGGCGGTTGACCAGTGGGCCGTCGATGACTTGGGCGTGATAATAGGCGCCGCTGCGGGTCACCATCAGGTGTTTGCCGCCGGGAGCGATCAGGGCGAGGCCGGGCAGGATGCGGTCGTTGTTGCGTGCTTCGCGCACTTCGATCTGGCACACGCTGTTGAGGCGCTCGGCAAAGGAGGCGGTGAATTTTTCGGGCATGTGCTGCACGATCACCATGCCAGGGCACACCCTCGGTAGAGCAGTCAACACAGCCTCCAAGGCCTGGGTGCCGCCGGTGGAGGTGCCGATGGCGACGATGCGTTCAGTGGTCTGGGCCATGGCGTGGCCGTTGGCGGCGGGCAGGATTGCGTCTGCGCTGAGCTTGCCGGGTGGCGCGAGGGCGGGTGTTGGTTGGACGGTTCGTTTGCCCAGGTTCTTGACGTTGGAGTTCGCCGCCGCGCGGATGGCTGCGACCAGCTCGCCCGCCGACTCGATCAGGAAGTTCTTCAGCCCGGTGGTGGGTTTGGTGATGATTTCCACTGCTCCGGCCGACAATGCCTGCAGGGAGGTTTCGGCGCCTTTCTGGGTCAGCGAGGAACAGATCACCACCGGTGTCGGCCGCTCGCTCATGATTTTGCGCAGGAAGGTGATGCCGTCCATACGCGGCATTTCGACATCCAGCACGATCACGTCCGGCCATTCCCGAGCCAGTTTATCCATGGCGAAAATCGGGTCGGACGCGGCGCCCATCACATGGATGTCCGGCGTGTCGTTGAAGATCGCCAGCAGCACTTGCCGGACTACGGCCGAATCATCGACCAGCAGCACGCTGATTTTTTTGGTAGGCATTTTTATTGAATGTTCCCATTGGTTGGTGCCGGACCCAGACGTTGCCGTTCCACAGGTCGAACACAATAGTGCGATAGCCGGTACTGCCCATGTCCTGAGCGGTCAGGTGCAGGCGATGGCGCTCGGCCAGGGCCAGCGCTGCGCGAATATTCAGGCTGGCCACGTCCTGTGCCGGCAGGGGGCGCGGCTGTTCGGGGAACATCTCGCCGCCGCCGAACAACTTGACCTGATAATCCCGGGCCTGCGTGCCGTTGGCATGAGCGTGGCGCAGCAGCAATTCGAGCGCCTCGTCGGCATATTTACCATCCAGGGGCTGACCTTTGCGCGAGCGCGCCGGCAACATGAAATGGCACATGCCGCCGATCAGCCGTTGCGGATGCCAGAAGGTGATCGCCACACAGGACCCGAGCAAGGTACGCAAGCGTGTCGGCCGCGTCGCAAAACTGACCTGGCCCGGCGCCAGCACCACTTCGACCACATCGGCAGGCTTTTTCATGGCTTGCGATAAATCGACGGCGCCACCAGCTTCAACGTGTCGTTGACGCCGTTGAGGCTTTCGGAGTGGCTGATGATGAAGTAACCGCCGGATTTGAGCAGCGGCAGCAGCCTGGCGACCACCTGGCTTTTGGTCTGCTGGTCGAAATAGATCATCACGTTGCGCAAGAAGATCACATCGAACTCGCCCAGGCCGGGCAGCGGTTCGTTCAGGTTGACCTGGATAAAGTTGACCCGGTTGCGCAGGGCCTTTTCGATCAGGAAAGTCCCGTGCTGGCGCCCTGTTCCCTTGAGGCAATATTTGACCAGCAGCGGCTGGGCCAGGGTGCCGGCGCGCTCCATGGAGTAATGCCCGTTGCGTGCCTTGGCCAGCACCTGGGTGCTGATGTCCGAACCGATGACTTCCCAGGGCGTGGTGCCCAGGTTCTCCGCCAGCGTCATCGCCAGGCTGTAGGGTTCTTCGCCCGAAGAGCTGGCCGCGCTCCACACGCGAAACAGTTTGCCCGGCGGCGCCTTGGGCAGCACCTGCTGGCGCAGGAAGTCGAAGTGCTTGGGCTCGCGGAAAAAGTAGGTCTCGTTGGTGGTCAGCAGGTCCAGCGCAACTTGCAGCTCACCCTTGCGCTGGTCGCTCATGATCAGCTTGAAGTACTCGCCGTAGCTCTGCAGTTCGTAGTGTTTGAGGCGTTTGAACAGCCGCCCGGCCACCAGGGCTTTCTTGGCGGGCGACAGGTTGATGCCGGCCGCGCGGTACAGCCAGGACTGGAACTGGCCGAATTCACGATCATCGAGTGGGCTGGTGTCTGGCATGATCGAGCCTCAACGCGCGTCGGGGTCGAGAGCCAGCGCCTGGCCAGTCTCGGCCAGGCTGGACATCTCGTCGATGGACAGCACTTTGTCCACCTCAAGCACAATCACGAACTTGCCATCGACCTTGGCCATGCCGCTGATGAAATCCGCGCGGATGCGTGCGCCGAAGTTGGGCGGCGGTTCGATCTGTGTCGCCGGGATCTCCTGCACGGCGGAAACGGTGTCGACCAACAGCCCGATATCCTGCGGCTGGCCGTCTTCGGTGATGGCCTCGATGATGATCACGCACGAACGCCGTGTGATCGACGAGTTCGGCCGGCCAAAGCGCGCCGACAGATCGACCACCGGCACCACGGCGCCGCGCAGGTTGATCACGCCGCGCACGAAGGCGGGCATCATCGGCACCACGGTCAGGCTGCCGTATTCGATAATTTCCTTGATGCCCAGAATGCCGATGGCGAACATCTCGCCACCGAGCATAAAGGTCAGGTATTGCGCATCCTCGCCTGCCGCGACGGCGGTATGGCGGGTAGTCATCACTGCGCCCATGTCATTCTCCCTGTAAGCCCGCATCGATTCTTGCGATCAGAAACGGGTGAATTCCGATTCGTCCGGGGCGCTGGCCACGTTATAGGCGAAGGCTTTGCGCGGTGCCTGCTGCTCCGCGCGTGGTGGCTGGCGGTCAGGCTTGCCGGCGCTGTCCGCGCTGCGGCCTTGAACCGCGGCCTTGGGGCTGGAGTCCAGCACGAAAAAGCTCATGGCCTGTTGCAGTTGCTCGGCCTGGCTGCTCATTTCTTCGGCGGTGGCGGCCAGTTCCTCGCTGCTCGAGGCATTTTGCTGGGTCACCTGGTTGAGCTGGGTCATTGCGGTGTTGATCTGCGCGACACCGGCGGCCTGTTCCTCGGACGCGGCACTGATTTCCTGCACCAGGTCGGAAGTTTTATTGATGGAGGGCACCATTTCGTCGAGCAACTTGCCGGCTTTCTCGGCCATGTCCACGCTGCTGGAGGACAGTTCGCCGATTTCCTGGGCGGCTACCTGGCTGCGCTCGGCCAGTTTGCGCACCTCGGCGGCCACCACCGCAAACCCCTTGCCGTGCTCGCCGGCCCGGGCGGCCTCGATGGCGGCGTTGAGGGCCAGCAGATTGGTCTGGTAGGCGATGTCATCGATGATGCTGATGCGCTGGGCGATTTTCTTCATTGCCACCACCGTCTGCTGTACCGATTCGCCGCCTTCGGTGGCTTCCTTGGCGGCTTTGCTGGCCATGCCATCGGTGACCTTGGCGTTTTCGGTGTTCTGGTTGATGCTGGCGCTCATCTGTTCAACCGACGCACTGGTTTCCTCGACGCTGGCGGCCTGTTCACTGGTGGCCTGGCTCATCGATTGCGCGGTGGCGCTGACTTGCTCGGAAGCACTGGCCAGGTTATCGGCGGCGTTGCGCACCTCACCGATGATATGCGCCAGCTTGCCGACCATGTTGCGCATGGCGTTGAGCACCATGCCGGTTTCATCCTTGGCACCCGGTTCGATGTGCGTGTTGAGGTTGCCTTCGGCCAATTGCCCGGCGGCGGTGGCGGCTTGTCGTAACGGGCGGGAAATGATCCGTGCGATGAACAGGGCCAGGCCCAGGCCGATCAACAGGGCGACGACCAGCGCCGCGATGATCGACAAGCGTGCGTTTTCATACAGCGACGCGCCCTTGTCACCGGCGACGGTGGCGCCGGCGTCATTGAGTTCGACCATCTTCTGCAGGCGGCTGGTCACCTCATCGAAATGCGTCTTGGACTCCCCCCTGAGCAAACCGCGAGCCTGGGCTTCCTGGTTCTGCCGGGAAAATTCCAGCACCTGCTTGCTGGCTGCCAGATAGGCGGTCCAGGCACTGTTCACGCTGGCCAGGAGCTGGCGGTCCTCATCATTGGAGAGCAATTTTTCGTAGGTGCCCATGCGGGTTTCGAACTGCTGGCGCGCGTCGTCGGCTTCCCGTTCGGCCTGCGCCTTCTCCTCGGCGATCTCGGTGCCGATGTGGCGGTTTTCCTTCAAGCGATAGTTGGCGGCAAAAAAGCGCATGCCGGCCGCTGCGCGCATGGAAGGCATCCAGTTGCCCTTGATGTCCTGGGCCGCCTGATTGACTGCACCGAGCTGGTGAATGGCGAAGCCGCCCATGGCCGCGGTAAGCGCCAGGACCACCAGGAATGAGCTGATCAACTTGGTGGAAATTTTCAAATCGTAGAACCATTTCATCGGGGGAACCTCCATGGAATTGCAAATACGTCAGCGAGCGACGACCGGGGGCGACTGAGGCGCCTGGGCCGTGCGAGCTTCCAGTTGTACGATTTGGTTGAGCAGTGCCGGTATATCCAGGATCAGGGCCACTGCGCCGCTGCCCAATATGGTCGAACCGCTGATGCCGCGCAGTGCGCCGAACAGCTTGCCCAGGGGTTTGATCACGGTCTGGAACTCACCGAGCAGGTCATCCACCACCAGCCCGGCTTTGTGCTCGGCGTAGCGCACCACCACCACATTCTGGCGGCGCGCGGCCGGGCCTTCATGGCTGAAGTGGTCGCGCAGGTGCACCAGCGGCAGTACCTCGCCACGCAGGTCCAGATAGCCCGTGTCGCGGCTGGACTGGCGCTGGTGATCGTCCAGTTCGATGCATTCCTGAACCATGTCCAGCGGAATCACGTAGGTGGATTGGTCGATGCCGACCAGGAACCCATTGATGATCGCCAGGGTCAGCGGCAAGCGAATGCGCACCACGGTGCCCTGGCCGGGACGGCTGTCCAGGTCGACGGTGCCGCGCAGCAACGTGATATTGCGCTTGACCACGTCCATGCCGACACCACGCCCGGACAGATTGGTCACCGCCTCGGCGGTCGAGAAACCGGCCTCGAAGATCAGGTTGTAGATCTCCTGGTCGGTGAGCACCGCGCCGCTGGCCACCAGCCCGCGTTCCTGGGCCTTTGCCAGGATACGTTCGCGGTTGAGCCCGGCGCCGTCGTCGGCGATTTCGATGACGATGCTGCCCGAGTCATGATAGGCGTTGAGGCTCAGGTGGCCTCTGGTCAACTTGCCGGCCGCGCGCCGCGCCTCGGCGCTTTCGATACCATGATCCATGGCGTTGCGCAGCAGGTGCATCAGCGGGTCGCCGATCTTCTCGACCACCGTCTTGTCCAGTTCGGTTTCCGCGCCACTGATGATCAGGTCGATGTCCTTGCCCAATTCCTGGCTGACATCGCGCACCACGCGGCGAAAGCGGTTGAACGTGTCGCCGATGGGGATCATGCGCAAGTGCAGGGCGCCATCGAGTATTTCTTCCACCAGCCCCGATACCGTCGAGGTGGCCTCTTGCAGCGGGTCGTTATTACAGGAGCGGGCCAGCAGGCTCGCGCCAGCGCTGGCGATAACCAGCTCGCCGACCAGGTTGATCAGTTCGTCGAGCTTGTCGGCGTTGACCCGCACGTAATTGCCATCCCGGTTTTTTTCGCCGGCCGCCGCCACGCGCTGCTGCGCGGGCGGGGCAAATTCAGCGCGGGGGGCCACCTCGGTCGCGGGGCAGGCAGGGGTGTCGCCGGGTTCGTCGACGGCGCTGATGCTGACTTCACAGTCGTCACGCACAAAGTCGAACACTTCGTTGAGGGTGGCGTGGCTGGCCGTCGAGCGCAGGACGATTTCGAACCCCAGGTAGCAGCTTTCCGGGTCCCAGCTGTCCACGGCCGGAATGCCGTCGGTCAGGGTGGTGACCTGCAACAGCGTGCCCAGTGTGTCGAGGTAGCGCAGGAAGGACAACGGGTCCATGCCGTTGCGAAAGACGTCCACGCCGAAGCGCAGGGAAATATGCCAAAGCACTTCGTCCGCCGTGGCGTCGTCCACCGCCGCGGTTTCGACGCGGGCAGTCGCGGTCTGCAGCGGCTGATAGGCACTCAGCGCCTCGCGCAATACCTCACCGCGCTCCAGCGCGGCAGGTGTGGGCGCTTCACCGCGGCTGGCGACCACATCGATCAGTTCGAGCATGTGGTCGCCGCACTTGAGCAGCAGCGCGATCAATGCGGCGTCCACCGCTACACTGCCGTCGCGCAGGCGGTCGAGCACGTCTTCGACGATATGCGTGAACCCCACGATCGACGCCAGGCCGAACAGGCCCGCCGACCCCTTGATGGTGTGCGCGGCGCGGAATATCGCGCCGATGGCATCCTGATCGCCGGGCTCGCTTTCCAGTTGCAGCAGGGATTGCTCCATGGCCTGCAACAGTTCGCGCGCCTCGACGATGAATGTCTGCTGTGCCTGATCGAGATTGATGCTCACCTGGACCTTCCTTGTCGATCAATGAGAGTGGGCAGCGCTGGCTACAACGCGGCGTTGCGACACAGTTCAAGCGCCTGGGTGACCGCCTGGCTCTGGCCGGTCACGCTCAAGGCGGTGCCGGCAATGCCGGCTTCACGCTGGATGACCGCGAGCAACTGCAAGCCGGCGCCATCCATCTCGGTGACCTGTGACAGGTCCAGCTCCAGGCGAGGCGCCGCGCCCATTTGCGGCAGCAACACGCTCGCCAGTTCGGCCACGGTGTAAATCGTGAGTTCGCCGTCAATGCCCACGCGGGCGGTGTCGTCGAGTGTTTCGCACGTTATCGGCATGGGGGCCTCCCGGTGTCAGGGCAGGATCAGTTTGGATACGGCTGCCAGCATTTGCGCCGGCTGGAACGGCTTGACCACCCACGCCTTGGCGCCAGCAGCCTGGCCTTCGGCCTTTTTCGATTCCTGGGACTCGGTGGTCAACATGATGATCGGGGTGAACTTATAGTTGGCCAGCTTCTTGACCTCCTTGACGAAGGTGATGCCGTCCATGTTGGGCATGTTCACGTCGCTGATGATCAGGTGCACTTTCTGCCCGTTGAGCTTGCTCAGGGCATCCCTGCCGTCGCTGGCCTCGATCACGTCGTAACCGGCGCTTTTCAAGGCAATGCCGACCACTTGCCGCACGCTGCTGGAGTCGTCGACCACTAGTACATTCTTCGCCATGAGGGGCTCCTTAAAAAAACGTGATGTCTTGAGAATTCTGTTGCACGGACGCCGCGCCATGGTGCGTGCGCCGTTGCTCATCGGTGGCGTAGGTGGCTTCCATGCGCGCCAGCCACTGCCGGGCGTCGACGGCCACGGCCTGGTCCGGGGATTGGCGGGTCTGCATAAGGTGCTCATGCAAGGCGTGCATGTTGTCTCGCACATGGCTGAGGATCTGGCTGACCCGGTCCTGGAATTGCAGGTTGACCAGTACTTCAGTCATCTCATCACGAATGCCGTGGCTTTCCTGCTTGAGCAGGTCGGCGGAGTCGGCCAGGCGCCCGGTGATGTTCTGGAAGCGTTCGAGCACCAATTGAATGCTGTTTTCAGAGGCGGCCACCGAGTTGCTGTCCTGGTCGGCACTGCTGGAGGCGGCCTGCACCAACTGGGTGATGGCGTTATTGATGATGTCGACCTTGGCCGACATCTGCTGGCCGGTTTCGCTGGATTTGCTCGACAGGCTGCGCACCGCATCGGCCACCACCGCGAAGCCGCGACCGGCTTCACCGGCCCGCGCCGCCTCGATGGCCGCATTGAGCGCCAGCAGGTTGGTTTGTGCGGCGATCGCGGCCACATCGGCGGCCATGGTGCGCAGTTCGCCGGTATAGGCGGTAAGGCTGCGTACTTGGGCGAGCGTCTGGTCACGGCTGGTTTGAGTGGCCTTGAGTGAGTTGATCACCTGGCTCAGCTCGCTGTCGCTGCGCGCCAGCACCTCCAGCGCGCCGTCAGCGGCCTTGCCGTCTAGTTCGCCGGCAGCCTGCTGCGAGGCTTGTACCGTGTCCTGCAATCGCGCAGCTATCCCGGTAAATCGGTTGGCCAGGCTCACAATCGCGTCTTCGGTCTGCTGACGCGAGCTTTCCACCTGCTTGGCCCAGATCGGCATGGCGCCCAGCAACACTTCATCGAGCTGTGCCCGCGAGTCCATGCCGCTATGCGCCGCCTGCGCGCCTGACTGATCCGCCAGCGCCCACGCGGTGGCTCGCAGCACTGCGTCACGCTGCGAACCGGCGCTCCAGGCGCACGCACCGAGGCCGATCAGCACCAGTACCGCGCAGGCCGCCAGGCTGGCCACAGAGGTTGACTGCAACAGGGTCCATATAACGGCGGGCACCACCGGGATGAAAGCGAACCAAAGAAAGCGCGGATGACCAGGAAGGGGGATGTGGCTGGATTGACGCTGGGCCATGAGTTCGTTCCTTGAACAGTCTTGCGGATATAAACAACATAGGGGTTATCTGCTGTATTTAGAATAGCTTTAGCCTGTAGCTATACCGTCCGTCCGGTTGATGATAATTATATTACTTACTTAGAGAGATATTGGTGGTAGTAAGTAGAAGGAGATGGGGAGGGTTCTAGTGTCCGCGTACGTCTTGATGTTTATCGATTAATCGGGCAGGCAGATTCAAAGTGACAATTTAGTTGAATCGTCGGAAAGTTCGTACCAAAGCGGCTTTATATTTATTGCATTTATTATTATCGCATCGGTTATTGCTACCGTTATTCTCGCGGTGCTGTTGACCAAGAGTATTGTTCGGCCTCTCTCTTAGTTGATTCTTTTACAAATGAACCTACATTGAACGAATTGATTCGAGAGACGAATCCGGTATTGCTCAAGTCGTTGAATGACCCAATGATTGCTTTCTGCCAGTGGTGCTTTGGGGCAGCGGCCAGGAGGGCGGGGGTCTCACAGGTGATTTCTTATTTTTGTGATCGTGGTAGGTCATCCTATGACTTTGCCTGAACGACAGCAATAGCTGCTTTTCTCAGGATTGAAACATAGGCCGCGGCTCAGGCGCAGCGTTTGCGTGAATTTAACCGGCTCAATATCATTTCTACAGTCCGACGCCTCCGCTTTCTGCTGCTGAAACATTTATAAACACTCTCGTTCAGGAATTGTTGTACGACATCATATCTATCGTGTTCGACTGCGCTCGTTCTCACAAAAAAAATAAATGGAGATACCCTCTATGACGAGCATTCGTTCCGTCGAAGGCCAGGCTGCGGCGCCCGCGCAAAATCGATTTTCCCGAATACTCAAACTGCTGGGCCCCGGAATCATCGCTGTACTGTCTTGGCTGGGCGCAGGTGACCTGATCACGTCGTCCGTGGCCGGTGCCAATTACGGTTACGCAATGATGTGGGTGCTGGCGGTCTCGCTGCTCTTGAGATACCTGATCGTAAACATCATCGCGCGCTTCCAGTTGTGCAATAACCAGGGCATGACCATCCTGCAGGGCTATGCCCAACTGAATCCCTTTTTTGCCTGGTTCATGCTCGTGTACGCCCTGCTGATGGGGCACTTGATGAACGCCTACATGATCAAAGGGGCGGGTGAGTCGCTGGCAATGCTGTTTAAAAGCGACCAGCCACTGCTGTGTTCAATGGCGGTGGTACTCGCTGTGTGGATGCTGGTGGGGCGTAATATCTATTCGATGATCGAAGGCGTGATGAAAGTGCTGTTGGCGATCATGACCCTGGCCTTCATTGCCTTGGCCGTGATGTCGGGTCCTGATGTGGTCGGCATCGTCAAGGGCACCATCGGCTTCAGCATCCCGCCGGATGAAGGCGTGCACGGCGCGCTGCTGGTGGCGGTATCGGTTATCGGCGCGGTTGCAGGCTCCATCGCCAACTTCGTGCATCCGTATGTCATGCGCCAAAAGGGCTGGGTCGGGCCGCAGCACAAGCGTGTTCAGCGTAACGATCTGCTGTTTGCAGTGTTCGTCGGGATCGTCATCAATTTGGCCATCTGGATCGTCGGCGCGGAAATCCTGCGGCCCAACGGCATCGAGGTGAAGACCTTGGGCGATCTGGGCAAGGCCCTGGAAATGTTCTTCGGCCCGGTGGGTTGGTATGTGTTCTTCATCGGCGTGTTCGCCACCTTGTTTGCCAGCATTTCCGGCAAGACCACGGCGTTCCCGATGCTGATTACCGATGCCTTCCAGCACGTTCGTCCTGAACGTCGCGAAAAGTTCGGCAAGGAATTTCATCATGACCCGATGCATAAGTGGTTCATGCTGTTCATCCTGGTGACGCCGTTGATCTGGTCGCTGCCAGGCATGCCGGATTTCGTGACCCTGACCATTGGCGTCAGCGCGTTGAACATCATTGGCTTGCCGGTTATTTCCCTGGGCCTGCTGATCATGTCCAACCAGAAGTCGCTGCTGGACAAGCAATATCGCAACAACCTGTTTGAAAACATCGCGTTGCTCTTCGCTACAGGCCTTGCGCTGTGGGTCGCCTTCCAGTTGGGCGTCGATCTGTTTACCTAAACAACCAGCCACCGGGGGACCCAATGTGCCCCTGCATGAGCGGGTTGGATGTAAAGCGTCGTGCGGTATCCCGATAGTGCATGGCGGCTGGTCGTCGATGGAAAGATGCGACGACAAGACATCCACAGCAGGGGAACAGATATGAGTTGCGAAGGACCGATCAACGATGCAAACGCACGTGGCATTGACGTTTCGCGCTGGCAGGGCAACATCGATTGGGCGCGCGTGGCGGGCGCGGGTGTCACCCATGGGATAGCGAAGATGACGGAGGGTGGCGACTACACCGATCCCAAGTTCGTCGAAAACTTCCAAGGGATGAAAACGAACGGTCTGAAGGCCGGTGTGTACCACTATTTCCGTGCGCTGAGCAGCACGCCGTGCGAGCAACTGGCCAATATCAAGGGCCGGCT
The DNA here is from genome assembly GCF_003852355.1 of Pseudomonas sp. R2-7-07. Classification (NCBI taxonomy): domain Bacteria; kingdom Pseudomonadati; phylum Pseudomonadota; class Gammaproteobacteria; order Pseudomonadales; family Pseudomonadaceae; genus Pseudomonas; species Pseudomonas sp. R2-7-07. The sequence goes on from NZ_CP027759.1 coordinate 2,250,659, forward strand.
CGCCGAAGTGGAATTCAACGTCGGGCAGGACATCCTGGCCATTGATGTCGAGACCAATCGCAACGAAGGGGCCACCCCGGATCAGATGGCTGATGCCCTGTTCCAACTGGTGACGCTTGTCAGGGTGTCGCTGCTGGAGGGTGCGTATCCGCATATTTATGCGTCGCCCAGCATCTGGAGCAACAGGGTGGCCTGGCGCAAATATGACTTCAGCGAATGCCCGCTGTGGATTGCCCATTGGGGAGTCGCTGAACCCACCGTGCCGCAAACCTGGAGCACACACGGCAAGAGCTGGCAGTGGTGGCAACACAGCAGCAAGGGCCAGGTCGAGGGTATCCAGGGCGCGGTGGATCTGGATTGGGTCAAGCCTTGAAGGCAAACAGCACAACGGCTCCGATTGGGCCGTTGTTCCAGGCGGGATACCCCTGCGCGCAAACGCTGGAGCCGTCAGCGTCGCTGCGATAAGACCTCATCCGAACCGGCTACATTCCTGTCGCCAGTTCGCAATGAGGCAGACGTATCAGCAACGGGTTCTCATCGAACTCAAACCCGTTGCCTCAAAGCCCTGTAGCGCTTTACTTGAGCGTGACGTCAAGCATCGGCGGGATGTAACCGTAGTCATATTCAGCGACCACGAATGTCTGCTGCCCCTTGATCTTGATGCCCACCGTTGGTGCCTCGGTGCCGCCGATACGCATCGTTGTCCCGCTTTCGCCGGTAGGTACGCTGTCGATAAAGGAAGTCACCAGACCGTTGGGCATCACGCAGTGGGAGTAGGTCTGGAAGGGCTGGGAAGACGGGTTGCCCAGGACCAGGCCGGAACCGTTCAAGGGCACGTAAGGGCCGAACAGCGAGTCGGCGACAAAACCGTACACCCCGTCTGGCCCGGTTACCCCGTCGGCATAGGTGAAGGTGTGGCTGATAGTGAACAGGTAGTACTTGCCGTCCTGGAACACGAAGTGCGGACGTTCGGTCTGGTCATTGACGCCGACTGCGGTCAGCAGCGGCGGCAGCATTTCCCAGTCGTCTCCATCCTCATCACGGGCCACGGCGATACCGACGCAGGCCGTCTGGAAGCGCGAGTTGCCGACGTCTTCATAGCCCGGCGGCACATCGCCGATTTCCGCCTTACCCACCGTGTGCGAGCCACGCTCGCCAGCCACGTTGCCCTCGAACAGCATGTACAGCTTGCCATCCTTCGGGTCGCGGAACGGCCACGGATCGCGGAACCCCCAGAACGCGTTCTGCGCTTCGGTCTGGTACATCTTGCCGTCGGCCTCGAACAGCGGCTTGACCTTCTCGAAGCCCACCAGGCTGACGCCATGCTCGGTGGTCACCACGCGGCCACGCACCTTGACGATGGTCGCGCCTGGCGTGACTGCGGTGTAGTACAGGTCCACTTCACCTTGTTCGTTCAACAGGATCGGCGTGCCGGCCCATTCACGAACGGTGGGCGAAACCCCTTCAGCCATGACCCGGCCGCCGAGTTTCCAGTCCTTGCCGGTGCGGGAGAACCAGTAGTACATCTTTGCCCGACCATGGCGATCGTTCCAGTCGCGGGTGATGTCGTAGTTGCCATTCTGATCGAGGTATTGCGGATCGGTAGGGTGGCGGTCTGCGGTCAGGGTGAAGATCACCGACCAACCATCGACGGAGGTGATGTTGCCGTCGATATCACGCAGCGGCATGGTGTCCCAGATAAACACCTTGTCGCTCAGTACCGGGAAGTCGGCACTCACCAGTGGCTGGGTGGTGGTGGGGTCGTCTGCGCGGACTTTCAGCGCATCGGCGCGGGTCCACAGGCTGGGTTGATGGGGCGTTTTGCCAAATTTTGCGGTGATGCTTTTCATAAGGTAAACCTCGTCCATGAAGGTAGATAAATACTGTATTCATATACAGTGATTTGACTTTAGAAGACTCTATCCTTCGGGTCAAGGAGAAAAATGCATTTATGCATAATTAAAGCTTTTAGGTGAGCTGATACGTTTCACCTGAAGGTTTTTATGGAAGTTTGGCGCTGTGTAGGCGCCCTTACGGTCCTGGGTTTAAATGGATGACGGTAATAAGCGCCGCACTTGCCACTACCATGAGCCAACGCTCATGCTCAGCGTTTTCCAATCACTCGCCGGACACCCACCCATGAGAGACCTGCCGCCGACCGCCACACTGCGAGCGTTTGAAGTTGCCACCCGGCACCCAACCTTTACGGCGGCCGCGCAGGAACTGCATGTCACCCAGAGCGCTGTCAGCCATCAGCTCAGGCATCTGGAGGCGTTGTGGGGGCTGCCGTTGTTCGAACGTGGCAAGGCATTACGCCTTACGGCGGCAGGGGCCACGCTGGCGCCTATCGTGCGGGAGTTCTTCATGAGCCTGGAGGCGACCCTCGGCGATCTGCGCGAGCAAAAAGGCAGGGTGCGCCTGAGTGTCAGCACCACCTACTCCTTCGCGTTGAAATGGCTGCTGCCACGCTTGCCGAACCTGGCTCGCCAGCACCCCGAGCTGTTGGTGTCGCTGCACACCACGGACGACATCATCCACTTTTCCGGCAACCAGGCCGATGTTGCGATCCGGCTGGGCAAGGGTAATTACCCGGGCCTGCATACAGAGTTTCTGTTTGGCGAGCAGGTGTTTCCGGTGGCCAGCCCCGAATTGCTGCGGCGTATGGGGATACCGCGCAGCCCGGAAGAACTGTTGCAGTTTCCGCTGCTGATCCGCGACGGCGCCGAGCTGGCGCCGAAATGGGAGGTCTGGTTTGAAAGTGTCGGGCTGGCTTTTTCGCCGCTCAAGGAAAGCGTCAGGTTTGGCGACACCAACATGACGGTCGAGGCCGCCTTGCTCGGCCACGGCGTGGCGTTGGTGCGCAGTCGGCATGTGGAGAACGAAATCAGCGATGGCCGCCTGGTGCGGCTGTTCGATGTGCCGTTCCCATCGCCGCTGGCCTACTATTTCGTGTGCCCCAAGGGCATCGAAGCGCAGCCGCATATCGTCAACTTTCGCCGTTGGTTGAGCAGTGAGGCGCTGAAAGTGCAATGAGCCGGGTCTGAGGATTTGCTCATGCTGCGATGAAGAGACTTCGCTGAAGGCAGGGCGTTGGATTGCTAGGATGGCGCATGCCTATTCATTTGATCTGCCTGGTGCTTTTCGCCGCGCTGCTGCATGCCAGTTGGAACGCACTGCTGCGTGGCGGTGCCGATCGACTCTGGTCAATGACGGTGATGTGCATCGCCATCGCCATCACCTGCGTCGTCGCCGCTGCGTTCCTGGTGCCGCCCGCTATTGAAAGCTGGGGCTATGCGCTGCTGTCGGCATTGCTGCATGTGGGCTACAACCTGTTTCTGGTGCGCAGTTACCGAGTCGGTGACCTCGGGCAGATCTACCCGATATCCCGTGGCTCGTCGCCGGTGCTGATCACGCTTGGAGCTGCCGTTTTCGCCGGCGAAAGCATCACCCCCGGCGAGTTGTTCGGTATTGCGCTGGTATCCGGCGGGATTATTTCCCTGGCGTTCCGAGGCCGCAGGCTGTCGGTGCCCAGCTTGCCCTATGCGCTGGGCACTGGCTGCTTCATCGCCGCCTATAGCGTGGTCGACGGCATTGGCGCCAGGCTCTCCGGCGCGCCGCTCGGCTACACGGTGTGGATGTGTGCGTTGTGGGGCGTGCTGATGCCAGTGGTGTACATCGGCCTGCGCGACGCCCGCAGCTTGTTCCGCGTGCGGCCCGGCATTTTGACCGCAGTGGTCGGCGGGCTGGTCTCGTTGCTCGCCTATGGGATTGTCATCTACGCCATGAACGAAGCGCCGTTGGGCGCGGTGTCGGCGTTGCGCGAAACCAGTGTGTTGTTCGCGGCGTTGATCGGCTACCTGTTCCTCGGCGAGACGCTCACGGCACGGCGGGTCCTGGCGTGCGCAGTGATCGCCAGCGGCATCCTCATTATCGGTTGATAGGGCTGACGGCTCAGGAGGGTATTTCAATGGTTAACGTCTCACAGGCACCGCTTATTCTGATAACCGGTGGCAGTCGCGGAGTGGGCGCAGCCACCGCCCGGCTGGCTGCCGCAAGAGGCTACGATGTCGCGATCAGCTACGTGGCCAATGAGCCTGCGGCCCTGGCGGTAGTGGCGCAGGTGGAAGCATTCGGGCGCCGAGCCCTGGCCATGCAGGCCGACAGTGCGGACCCGGCACAGGTCGCCGAGTTGTTCAGCGCCATCGACCATACGTTCGGGCGAATTGATGTGCTGGTCAATAACGCCGGGGTACTGGCGACTCAGTCACGCCTGGAAGACCTGGGTTTCGAACGCATGCAGCGCATCTTTGCGGTCAATGCCATAGGGCCGATCCTCTGTGCCCAGCAGGCGGTGAAGCGCATGGCTTACCGGCACAACGGTCCGGGCGGCGTGGTGATCAATGTTTCTTCGGCATCGGCGCGCCTCGGCAGCCCCGGCGAATACGTGGACTATGCGGCGTCAAAGGGCGCCCTGGAGACGTTTACCATCGGCTTGGCCAAGGAGGTCGCGCGGGAAGGCATACGCGTTAACGGTGTTCGCCCAGGGCATATCTATACCGACATGCACGCCAGCGGCGGCGAGCCGGGACGCGTCGATCGCGTCAAGGATTCGATTCCCATGGGCCGTGGCGGTCAGCCGGAGGAAGTGGCACAGGCCATTCTATGGCTGGCCAGCGCAGAGGCATCGTTCGTTACGGGTACATTCCTTGATGTGACGGGGGGTAAATAAAAAAGCCTGCCTATGTTTTGTTCGCACTTTCCTGAGTTGCAGCAACACGCCAGCGCAACAACTAGTCAGTGACAGTTGTTAGTTAAATTAGTGTGCGCAGGCGAACTAACGATGCCTGGCCTGACGTAGGGCTCGTTGTGTACGCGCCAACAAGGACGTTCAAACGATCGGCGCAATGAACGGCAATTGCGTGAATTGAAGGGGCAGCGAGGCTGCCCCTTCCACTCTCACTCAAGAGCCCGACTTCCGGCCGCCGCCATGGCTGTTCTGCCCGCCTTTACGGCCCGCCTCGGACGCTTTGTCACGGTCATTGGCGAAGTTGCCGCCCGACGATTGGCCGCCTTTTTTCCCTGCTTCGGATGCTTTTTCGCGATCGTTGGCAAAGTTGCCTGGGTTTTTATTGCCTGTAGTCATGACAGTTCTCCAGTCGCTAAGTTAGCGTTTCGTTAGTTGCCCGTTATGGCAGCGGGCATTTATTCCGATAGCGACGCCAGCAGAAATGTTTTACTGATTTTTATAACAGGCGACGAACGGCAGATAAACCGGGAAAGTTGTACAAGTTCGCCGTCTTAACGCCGCTTCGTATAAGTTTTTCCCGTTGCTGCGTGCCGGCAATAACAGCGTTCACGCCATTCGTCTTTTTCGTTGCACTTGAACTCCATGGGCCGGCTCAAACGAGGTTCCCCCTCTTTGTGAACTGGAGATTTTTTGCCATGAACCATGACCCATCCAACTCACAGCACCGACCAGTAGAACCGCTCGATAAGCCGAATGACGATGGTTGCGTGATCGGCACCGCCGGCCGTGACGAAGACCCAAACGCAACCACTGACTGGGACCACCCCGACAGCCATGCGACCGCTGTCGAGGCCACCGTGACGCCGCCTAACGGCACGCCCGGGATCGACACCGTTCCAGAGGCGGATGATGCCAGCTAAGCAGCAGCGCCGCCGTTTCGCTTGTTGTGCGACGGTTAACCGCTCGTCGTGATGCGCAAATTAATTTTGAAATTTTTCACGCGCCGCTCGCTTCCCATGAAAGGTAGGCGCGCATTCCCAAGATGCCGCCACTTTCAGTAAGCCTGAGGAGATTTGTTGATGTTCCTACATAACAAGCGACTTCAATACACCGTACGTGTGGCCGAGCCCAACCCGGGTCTGGCGAACCTTTTGCTCGAGCAGTTTGGCGGAGCTCAAGGTGAGTTGGCGGCCGCATCCCGTTATTTCACCCAGGCCTTGGCTGAGGACGATCCAGGGCGCAAAGACCTGTTGATGGACATCGCCACCGAAGAACTCAGCCACCTGGAGATCGTCGGCTCGATCATTGTGATGCTCAACAAGGGCGCCAAGGGCCGAATGGCCGAAGGCGTGGAGGAGGAGGGCGAGTTGTATCGCTCACTCAACGGCGCTGGCAATGATTCCCACATCACCAGCCTGTTGTACGGTGCGGGGGCGCCGCTGATCAACTCGGCCGGAGTGCCCTGGACAGCGGCTTACATCGACACTATCGGTGAGCCCACGGCGGATATGCGCTCCAATATCGCCGCCGAAGCACGCGCCAAAATCGTTTATGAACGGCTGATGAACGTCACCGACGATCCAGGTGTGAAGGATGCCCTCGGGTTCCTGATGACCCGTGAAATCGCGCACCAGATATCCTTTGAAAAAGCGCTGCATTCGATTCAGCCGAATTTCCCCCAAGGCAAGTTGCCAGGCAAGCCGGAATTCACCCAGGTGTACTACAACATGTCCCAGGGCGCGGAAGACCTGCGTGGTCCTTGGAACCAGGGCGATGAATGGGAGTTCGTGGAGAGCCCGCAACCTGCGGTCGATGGCGGTGATGGCACGGCCAGCGTGCAGTTGGACGCCGACGACGAAGCGCTGCTGAGCGCGATGAAAATCCGCACCGCCTCCGACCCTACCAGCGACCCCACCACCGGCGCTGACCTGGGCGCGGGCCTTCAGCCCAAGCCTGATCTTTGATGCGCGGCAGCCGCACGCTTTCGGGCGTGCGGCTCTTTTATTGGCTTGAAGAGGAGTAACAAGATGGCGACCCCACAGGAAAACCTGCTCGACTGGCTACGCGATGCCCATGCCATGGAGCAACAGGCCGAAAAAATGCTAAAGGCACAATCCGAGCGACTGGAACATTACCCGAAGCTCAAAGCCCGGATCGACGAGCATATTCAGGAAACCCTCGGCCAGCAGGCGCTCATCGATGAATGCCTGGCGCGTCTGGGCGGCAGCGCGTCGACCTTGAAAGACATGGGCGGCAAATTGATGGCGTTCGGGCAGGCGGTTGGTGGCTCACTGATGAGTGACGAGGTGATCAAGGGCGCGATGGCCGGCTATGTGTTCGAAAATATGGAGATTGCCAGCTACACGGCGCTCATAGCGGCCGCGAAAGTAGCCAGAGACGCCGAGACACAAGCGGCCTGCGAAAAGATCCTGCCCCAGGAAATTGCAATGGCCGAGTGGCTGCTCGAGCATCTGCCCGAGCTCACCCAGGCATTTCTGGAGCGCTCTGCAGCGCCCGACACAGAGGCCAAACGCTGAGATTGCGCGCGGCGCCCCGTCGGCGCCGCGCGTGATTGGGCGCAGCCTCGCACTCCGCTGCATTTTCACGGTCAATGGATCACGCACCACTTATCTGGAGGTGAACCGTGGACACAAAGAAAAAGCCCACAGTCGGCGCTGATGCGTTGGCGGTGCTGTCTTCCGACCGTAAAGATCTGTTCTTCGCCGCCATGCAAGCCAGCCACAGTGCGATGATCGTGACCGACCCCGCGCAGCCCGACAACCCGATCATCTTCGCCAACCCGGCGTTTCTTGCGCTGACCGGGTTTGAGCATGACGAGGTCATCGGACGCAATTGCCGGTTGCTGCAAGGGCCAGAAACCGACAAGAGTGCTCTGCGGCAGGTGCAGCGTGCGCTTGAGGGCCACCATGAGGCCTGTGTCGAGGTGCTTAATTACCGCAAGGACGGCTCGACCTTCTGGAATGAGATATTCATCTCGCCGTTGTTCAACGAGCGCGGCCAACTGGTGTACTTTTTTGCCTCCCAGCTGGACGTGAGCCGGCGGCACGACGCGGAACTGCGCGTGCGCCGCGTCCAGGACCTTGAAGCGCTGGGGCAACTGACGGGTGGCATCGCTCATGACTTCAATAACCTGCTGCAGGTGATGGTCGGGTACCTGGAGCTGATCCAGCAGAGCGCCAAGCGCCCCGGCAGCGACCCGCAGCGCATCGTCAACAGTGCCAGCCGTGCCCGGGCGGCCGCTGAAAAAGCGCAAACCCTGACCCAGCAATTGCTGGCGTTTTCGCGCAAGCAGCGGCTCGACAGCCGTGTGATCAATCTGAACAGCGTGTTGAGTCGGCCCGACTTCAGGAGCGTACTGCATGACGTCGAGCTGCACATAGAACTCGCCGACGATCTGTGGAACTGCTGCATTGACCCTGCCCAGGCAGAGCTGGCGGTGCGGCACTTGCTGTCGAATGCCCAGGATGCATTGCAAGGGTGCAGCGAGCCAGCAGTGACGGTTAAAACCCTCAACATCCAGGTGCCGGGCGAGGTCGGTGCTGAACGTGATGGCCTGGCCGAGGGCCGCTACGTCAGCATCTCGGTGTCAGATAATGGCAGCGGCATCACCGAGGGTATTCAGGATAAAGTCATGCAGCCGTTCTTCACCACCAAGGAAGAAGGCAAGGGCTCGGGCCTGGGACTGTCGATGGTGTATGGCTTCGTCAAGCAATCGGGCGGCACGGCGCGGATCCATTCCTATCCGGGTGTCGGTACCACCATACGCCTGTACTTTCCGGCCGATGACAGCCAGCCCTGGGTCGAGCAAACATCCGCCACCGCCTCACTGCAGGGCCACGAGAACATCCTGATCGTGGAGGACCGGCCCGAGGTGGCCGAGTTGGCGCAAGTGATCCTGTCTGACTACGGTTACCGGACCGGTATCGCGCACACCGCCGCCGAAGCATTGAGCATGCTCCAGAGCGTCCCGTATGACCTGGTGTTCAGTGACTTGATCATGCCGGGCGCGATGAATGGGGCGGTACTCGCGCGTGAAGTATCGCGCTTGTATCCGCACGTCAGGATCCTGCTCACGACCGGCTATGCAAAAGACGCATTGGAGCGCGCGGAAATACAGGTGCATGAATTCGAGCTGATTCAAAAGCCCTATCAACCCACGGATCTGCCCCGAAAAATCCGCGCGGTGCTGGATGCCGGATCTACGGGGACAGCCGACACGGTCAGCGGAGTACTGCCAGCGACAGGTTGAGTACCAGCACCAGCAGAATCGAGCATCCAAATACCCTGCGCGCCCAGCGGGGCGGGTCCGTCAGGCGCGTGGCGCTGGCAGCGAGCGCCATCCAATAACCGCAGAACCCGAGCATCAGCGCGAAGTACACGGCGTTCATCTGCGCAACCACGCCCAGCGCCATGGTGCTGGCGAGGAATGCCAGCATGTACGCGTGTATCTGTCGGTGGGCCTCGGGCAGGCTCAGCAGGGGCAAGCGCGCGGCGCGAAAGTCCTCGCGACGCATCACGGTGATGGCATGGGAGTGAGGCATCTGCCAACAGCAGAACACCAGCACCAGCAGCATCGCCGTGGCGTCGAACCGACCGCTTACCGCGCAATACCCGATCACCGGCGGCATTGCCCCGGAAAGGCTGCCAATCAGGGTTGCCCAGTGGGAGCGCCGCTTCAGCCAGTAGGTATAAACGCCTGCATAAACGACCAGCCCAACCAGTGCCAGGGTGCAGGCCAGCATATTGCTGCCAGCCCACAGCAAACCGAAGCCGGTGACACCCAGGGCGATGGCGTAGCTGACGGCGGCGGGCACGCTGATGGCGCGCAGTGCCAGCGCGCGGTGGCAGGTACGCACCATGCGTCGGTCGATATCCCGGTCGGCACAATTGTTGATGACACAGCCGCAGCCGATCACCAGTGCGGTGCCAATCAGGGTGGCCAGCAAGTGGGCGGGATTCGCCAGATGGCCGCTGCCCGCGAGGAAGTAGCCCCCCAGCACCGACGCGAGATTGCCGAAAATAATCCCCGGCTTGGTCAGTTGAACCCCTACATTGAACAGCCCCAGCCAGTGTTTCAGTGCGCCAGCATGTTGTGATGAATACTGTTCATGATCCATAGCGAAAGTCCTACCAGCAGAAGGATGATGACCGTCGAGAAAATCAGCGCAATCAGGTTCCAGCGTTGCTCCTCGGCGGTATCCAGATGCAGGAAGAACTTCAAGTGGACCACGATTTGTATCGCGCCCAGCGCCACCACCAGCCAGGCGGTGGTGGTGCGTGGCAGTGACGGGAACATCACCATGGCGAACGGGATCAGGGTGAGCAGCACCGACACCAGGAAGCCGACCAGGTAGGAGCGGCTGCTGCCATGGCTGCTACCTGCGCTGCTGTGAACCGAACTTTGTTTGTACATGTCACACCACCCCCAACAGATAGACCACGGTAAAGACGCAGATCCACACCACGTCCAGGAAATGCCAGAACAGGCTCAGGCAACTGAGCCGGGTGGCGTTGGTGCTGGTCAGGCCACGCTGGTGCACCTGCACCATCAGCACCGCCATCCACACCAACCCCGTCAGGACGTGCGCGCCGTGGGTGCCGACGAGGGTGAAGAAGGCAGTCAGGAAGCCACTGCGGTCCGGCCCATATCCCTCTTCAATCAAATGATGGAATTCGTTGATTTCCATGGCGATAAACCCGGCCCCCAGCACGAAGGTGAGCCCCAGCCAGCGCAGAACCTGGGACTGCTGGCCACGGTTCATCGCGAGCATCGCGTAGCCGTAAGTGATGCTGCTGAGCAACAGCAGCATGGTTTCACCCAGCACATAGGGCAGCTCGAAAATGTCCGCACTTGAAGGGCCGCCCGCCACGCTGTCGCGCAACACCGCATAGCCGGCGAACAAGGTCGCGAACAGGATGCAGTCGGTCATCAAGTAGATCCAGAACCCGAACAGGCTCAGGGAACCGGCGTCTTCATGCCCTTGTTCGTGGGTGTGGGCGATGTCTTTTTCGATCACGATATTGGACATAAGAGTCAAGCCTCTGCCAGGTCTTTGAGACGGGCCGTTTCGATGCGCGCCACCTCTTCTGCGGGCACGAAGTAGTCAGTGTCTTCGTCGTAACTGCGCACCACGAACGCAACCACCGACGCCACCAGACCGAACGCCGCCAACCACCAGATATGCCACACCAGGGCGAAGCTGCAGATCAGCGCGAACACACTGATAACCAGGCCCGAGGCGGTATTGCGTGGCATATGGATGCTGCGATAGTCGGTGTGGCTCAGGGTGCTCACGCCGCGCTCCTTCATGCCCCAATAGGCGTCCAGGTCGTCAACCTTGGGTTGCTCGGCGAAGTTGTACACCGGCGGCGGAGAGGAGGTGGCCCATTCCAGCGTGCGCCCGTCCCACGGATCGCCGGTGAGGTCGCGATACTGGGGGCTGTGGCGGTTGCGGATACTGACGAACAGTTGCAGTGCCTGAGCGGCCACGCCGCAGAGGATGATCGCCACCCCGACCAACTCCAGCAGCAACCAGGGCCGCCATTCCGGGTTGTCGAAATGGTTGAGGCGCCGGGTCATGCCCATGAAGCCCAGCACGTACGACGGCATAAAGGCGAAGTAGAAGCCGATCAACCAGCACCAGAACGCGATGCGCCCCAGCTTGTCGTTCAAGCGGAAGCCAAAGGCCTTGGGGAACCAGTAGGTCAGGCCGGCCATATAGCCGAACACCGCGCCGCCGATGATCACGTTGTGAAAGTGCGCGATCAGGAACAGGCTGTTGTGCAGCAGGAAGTCGGCGCCGGGAACTGCCAGCAGTACCCCGGTCATCCCGCCGATGCTGAAGGTCACGATAAAGCCCATGGTCCACAGCATCGGGGTTTCGAAGCGCACTCGGCCGCGGTACATGGTGAACAGCCAGGTGAAGATCTTCACCCCGGTCGGCACGGCGATGATCATCGTCATGATGCCGAAGAACGCATTGACATTGGCCCCCGCGCCCATGGTGAAGAAATGGTGCAGCCACACGATGAACGACAACACGGTAATCGCGATCGTTGCCCATACCAGCGACACATAGCCGAACAGCCGTTTACTGCTGAACGTGGCGGCAACCTCCGAAAATACCCCGAACGCCGGCAGGATCAGGATGTACACCTCCGGATGCCCCCAGGCCCAGATCAGGTTGACGTACATCATCGGGTTGCCGCCGGCTTCGTTGGTAAAGAAATGCATACCCAGGTAACGATCCAGGCTCAGCATCAGCAGGGTGGCGGTCAGGATCGGAAACGACGCGAGGATCAACACCGAAGTGCACAGCGCATTCCAGGTGAACACCGGCATCTTGAACAGGGTCATGCCTTGGGTACGCATCTTCAAAATCGTGACGAAGAAATTCACCCCTGTCAGTAGCGTGCCAATGCCGGATATCTGCAAGGACCAGATGTAGTAATCCACCCCCACACCGGGGCTGTACGCTAACCCGGATAACGGCGGGTAGGCGACCCAACCGGTTCGCGCAAACTCACCGATCCCCAGTGAGACGTTGACCAGCGCGGCACCGGCCACGAACAGCCAGAAGCTCAGTGCGTTGAGAAACGGGTAGGCCACATCGCGTGCGCCGATCTGCAACGGCACCACAACGTTCATCAAGCCGACCACGAAGGGCATGGCCACGAAAAAAATCATGATCACGCCGTGGGCGGTGAAGATCTGGTCGTAGTGTTCCGGCGGCAGATAGCCCGGCCCGCCACTGGCGGCCATGGCTTGCTGGGTGCGCATCATGATCGCGTCAGAAAAACCGCGCAGCAGCATCACCAGTGCAACGATGATGTACATGCAGCCGATCTTTTTATGGTCCACCGAGGTGAACCACTCGCGCCACAAATAGCCCCATTTGCGCTTCCAGGTAATGGTCCCCACCATCGCTACACCGATCAGGCCGATAATGGCCAAGGTGTACATCACGATGGGTTCAGTGGTTGGAATCGCGTCCCACGACAGTTTTCCGAACATTGTTACCGCTCCTCAGCCAGCAGACTCGGGTGTTGATCGGCGCGCGTTTCAACGCCGCTCACGGGTGCGCGCTTGGGTTTATTGGCCTTGTTCATGCCTTCGTATTTATCGACGATGTCCAGGAACAGCCGCTCCTGAACCGCCGAGTAGTAGGTCACCGGGTGCTTGATGGTGGGCTTGGCCAATTGCGCATAGCTCGCCTGGTCCAGTTGCGTTGCCGCGCCCTTGACCTTGCTCACCCAGCTTTGGAAGTCGGCGGGGCTCAGCGACAGGGTAGAGAAATGCATGTCGGAAAAACCGGGGCCGTTGTAGTTGGCGGCGATGCCCTTGAATTCGCCGGTCTCGTTGGCGATCAGGTGCAGCTTGGTCTGCATGCCGGCCATGGCGTAGATCTGCCCGCCCAACGCCGGGATGAAGAAGGAGGTCATGGCCGCGTCGGAGGTGATGGTGAAGCTCACCGGCGTGTGCACCGGCAGGGCCAGTTCGTTGACGCTGGCGATACCCAGGTCGGGGTAGATGAACAGCCACTTCCAGTCGGTGGCCACCACCTGCACATTGATCGGCGGCGTGTCCGAGTCGAGCGGGCGATAGGGGTCGAGGGCGTGGGTGGTTTTCCAGGTCACCCAGCCCAAGGCGATGATGATCAGCAGCGGCACGCCCCAGACGACCGCTTCGATCTTGTGGGAGCTGGCCCAGCGTGGCGAGTAACGCGCTTTCTTATTGGTGGCACGGTAGCGGTAGGCGAATACAAACATCAGCACGATCACCGGCACCACCACCAATAACATCAGGCCCGTGGCGAGGATAATCAGGTCGCGTTCATCGGTTGCAACCTGCCCCTTGGGGTTGAACACCACGAGGTTGCAGCCGGTTAATAAGAAAGTGCTGGCGAGATAGGCCAGGCAATAACCCATCGTTCGTTTCATGCCTTGCTCCTGTTGTGAAAACATCCGTGATTGCGCTTTCGAACAATTTGAATGGGGCCCTCAGGGGTTGGTTTAACAAAATGTTACGTCGCCTGACGAACGGTTTAACAAGCGAAACGCTAATGAGGCTTCTATAAAGTTCGCCTTGGAAAAAACACGGAATCCCTGCTAAAGAGTTCAGGTCTTAGTTGAAAGACCAACCCCTAACGGTCTTGGAGAACAGCTATGTTCATTCGCGGCAATACCTATAACGCCTGGGCCGCAAAAGCACTGGACGAAGAGTGCTTTACCCAGGAAGTGGAAAACGGCTGCCATATCGAAGTCAGGGCCCGCGAGCGGGAGGATGCCGATATCGAAGTGCTGCTGTGCGTTTACACCGCTACGGGCCAATGTGTCGCTGAGCGCACCAAGCAGTTACCGGGCGCGGAGTGGACAGTGCCTGACGCGCTCAAGCGCGGTATCGACCAGGCCGAAAGGATTGCCGGGGGCGAATCCGGTCGATTGCCCTGCGCTGACGCACACGGGCACGACGACGACTGACGAGGCGCCTGCGCTGGATTCTCACGAATAAAGGAACTTTGGTGACGCGGGCATTTTCCATTGTAGATAGCCCTGCCTCAGCCGGCCCGTGCCGGCTGATCGCTGAACGCAAACCGCCGCCAGAGCCGCCCCATGACCGAATCCACTCTCAGCCACGCCGAACCTTCCAAGCCGTCCTTGCGCCGCGCCGTCACCGGCCCGATGTTGTTCCTGTTCATCCTGGGCGACGTGCTCGGCGCAGGCGTGTATGCGCTGGCCGGCACCATCGCCGGCCAGGTGGGCGGGGCGATCTGGGTGCCGTTACTGGTGGCGCTATTCTTCGCCATGCTCACGGCCGGCTCATACGCCGAGCTGGTGACCAAGTACCCGCACGCCGGCGCCGCTTCGGTGTTCGCCGAGAAGGCGTTCAAGTCACCGCTGGTCTCGTTCCTGGTGGGCTTTTGCATGCTCGCAGCGGCCGTGACCAGTGCGGCCGGGTTGTCACTGGCGTTTGCCGGGGACTACCTGGCCGCGTTCATCGACGTCTCCCCCCATGTGGCGGCGCTGGTCTTCCTGGTGGTAATTGGGCTGTTGAATGCCCGCGGGATCAAGGAGTCGCTGGGGGCCAATATGGTCATGACGTGCGTGGAACTGTCCGGGCTGTTGTTGGTGGTTGTCGCTGCGGCGTGGTGCTTCCAGGCCGGTGAAGCCAACCTTGGGCGGGCGTTTGAATTCAAGCCTGGCGTCAATCCCATGCTGGCCGTGCTGGGGGCTGCGTTGTTGGCGTTCTATTCGTTTGTTGGCTTTGAAACGTCGGCCAACCTGGCGGAGGAAATCCGTGGGGTGCGCAAAATTTACCCGCGTGCGTTGTTCGCTGCGTTGATCACGGCCGGTATCGTGTATATGGCGGTGGGTGTCGCTGCATCGGTGGTATTGCCGATGGATAAGTTGACGGCCACTTCGGCGCCGTTGCTCGAAGTTGTGCGGGCCTCGGGCTTGAACATTCCACCCCAGCTGTTTGCCTTCATTGCCTTGGTGGCGGTGGCTAATGGCGCTTTACTGACGATGGTCATGGCCAGTCGCCTGACCTACGGCATGGCGCGCATGGGCCTGTTGCCGGAGCCGTTGTCGCGGGTGCTGCCCAAGCGCCGCACGCCTTGGGTGGCGATCATCGCCAGCACAGCCGTGGCGATTGCGCTGACCTTGACCGGCACGCTGGCGGCATTGGCTGAGACGGTGGTGTTGTTGCTGCTGTTTGTGTTTCTCAGTACCAACCTGGCGGTGCTGGTGTTGCGCCGTGACCGGGTGGAAGAACGGCATTTTCGCGTGCCGAGTTGGGTGCCGGTGTTGGCGATTGTGTCGTGTTTGATCCTGCTTAGTCAGCAGAGTCTGGATACTTGGCTGCGGGGTGGGGCGTTGATGGTGCTGGGGGTGGTGTTGTATGGGTGCAATCGGTTGGTGGCGCCTGCTGTTCAGGAGCCAAAGCCTCTCTAACTGACGCGCCGCGTTCCAATCATGCTGGATCAGAACGGGTCCATATCCGTTGCTGCGGTAACGGATATGGACTCAGTCAACCCCACCTCCCATCAGGGCCTGAACACTACCCGCATACATGCATCCGACTTCTCCTTGAACATCGCGTATCCCTGCGCGCCATCTTCCAGACTCATCGGATGGGTCAACAGATAAGCAGGATCCAACTCGCCTTTCTGAATATGCTCAAACAAGGTCGTCGCATAACGCTGCCCCGGCTGCTGCCCGGCTTTCAACGTCAGGGCCTTGTTGACGATCGCCCCCATGGGAAACTTGTCGAGCAGCCCCCCATACACCCCGACTACCGACACCGTGCCGCCTTTACGGCAAGCACGTATGGCCTGCCTGAGCACACTGCCGCGTTCGGTGTGCAGCCTGAGCAATTGCTTGGCCTTGTCATAGGCATAGTCGATCTCGGTACCGTGCGCCTCCATGCCCACGCAGTCGATGCAGCGGTCCGGCCCACGGCCACCGGTCAGTTCCAGTAAGGCGTCATGCACATTGGTGAGCTCGTAGTTGAGCGGGATCGCCTTGCCGCGCTCTTGTGCCAGGCGCAGCCGGTCCGGATATCGGTCGATCGCGATGACCCGTTCTGCACCCAACAGATAGGCGCTGCAAATAGCCATCTGACCCACGCCGCCGCAGCCCCACACCGCCACGGTATCGCCGGGCTGGATGCCGGCATTGTCCGCCGCAAAGTAACCGGTCGGCGCTGCATCCGACACGAACAGCGCCTGCTCGTCGCTGACCCCGTCGGGCACCTTGAACAGGTTGACGTCGGCGAACGGCACCCGCACGTAGGTGGCGTGGCTGCCGGGGTAGCCACCGAAGGCATGGCTGTAGCCGAGGATGCCGCAGCACGGCTGGCCGTACATAAGGTCCGTCGCCGAAGGGTTGGGGTTGGAGTTATCGCAACAGGAGAAATCGCTGCGTTGGCACGGTTCGCAATTGCCGCAGCCGATGATCGAAATGGTGACCACTTTGTCACCCTGGCGCAGGTCCGTGATGCCTTTGCCCACCTCGACGACTTCCCCCATGAATTCGTGGCCGATGATATCCCCAGGCTTCATCGCCGGTACGTAGCCGCCAAGCAAATGCAGGTCGGAACCGCACACGGAAGACAGCGTGACGCGAATGATCGCGTCACGCGGGTTGAGGATCGTCGGGTCGGGAACGTTGTCGACTTGCAGTGTATTCGGTGCTTGCCAAGTGAGTGCGCGCATCAGTGATTTCCCCCTTCAATGGCGACGCCGGTTTTGACTGCCGGGTGATCGGTGGTCACCTGGTCGTCGGCGGCGTGTACGTAAAAAAAGTCGTCGTCCTGTTCCGGTCTGAGTCGGTTGTTGCTGACCTCGCCGGTTTCCAGTTGCTGCTTCACCGCCTGCAATGCATTGAGCAAGGCTTTGTCACTGAACAGGCTGATTGCACGAGCGAGGCCATAGCCCAACTTGCCCATGGCCGGCTTGCAGACCACCACCGCTTTGACTTGCGTGCCACGGCCGGCGGGAGCGGGGGTCAGTGAGACGGTAATGTCGTGCGCCCAGCGCGCATCGCCTGGGGTTTTCCAATGCAACACGGCCGGCTCCTGGGTTTGGGTCTGGATCAGCGTGCACTGCACGCGTTTGCCGACGGGAGCGCGGAGCGTCCAGCGCGTGGTGTCCGGCAACAATTGTTCGATGCTGTCGACCCAGCGCAGCAGCGGGCCAATCTGCTCGGGCCGGGCGAGGAAAGCAGACACCTCTTCGAGCGGGCGACCTATTGTGATACTGCGCGTGATCGCCTCGCTGATCGGCCAGTGATGCTCGCGACTGAACTGCTGTTCGAAGGGGGTTGGCGTCAGTGCCTGCTTCAGCGTGCAATGGCCGGCCGTACCGCGAACTAACGCGTAGGCGCCTGCTGCAGTCTGCAATGCGCCGCCCAATCCGCCGGTGCGCCAGCCGTTCAGCAGCAGGGCTGCGCCGGCCGTCAGCGAAAGTGTGCGTTCGGCCTTGG
The DNA here is from genome assembly GCF_003852355.1 of Pseudomonas sp. R2-7-07. Taxonomy (NCBI): domain Bacteria; kingdom Pseudomonadati; phylum Pseudomonadota; class Gammaproteobacteria; order Pseudomonadales; family Pseudomonadaceae; genus Pseudomonas; species Pseudomonas sp. R2-7-07. The sequence goes on from NZ_CP027759.1 coordinate 2,268,411, forward strand.
TCAGCGTGCCGCGTCGATGGGTGTCTTCAGAGGTATGGTGCGCTATCAGTGGATGCTCAGTCATGTTGCAGTCCTCCAACGGGTGTGTGTGCGGTAGAAAATCCGCTGCCGTTTGAGGTTCCACAACATTTTGCGTAGGGGGATGAAAGGTGTCAGCGCCTAGGGAGCATAGGTATCTACACAGCTTTAGCATGGCCCTGAACCTGTGACGGCTCTGGAGCCGAAGCCTCTCTAACTGACGTCTCGCGTTCCAAATGTGGGAGGGGGCTTGCCCCCATATGCGCTAACCAAACCCCAAAAGATATAATCAAGTCTGACTCTTTAGGATGCGAGAGCAGTGACAATAGACCCAACACAAAAACTGAATGAAGACTGGCCCAAGCTCCTGGCACTACTACCGCCTGGATGGGAAGCCAAGGCAAAAGAGCTGGGGGCCCTGAAGTTCGGTCGCCGATTCAGCGGGCCAGAGAGTCTATTGCGCACATTATTGATGTACATGAGCGCCGATTGCTCGATGGTCGAAACGGTAGAGCGAGCGCGTACAGGGAAATTGCTGGAGTTATCAGACGTGGGCCTTCTCAAGAGGGTCAACAAATCGGGGGCCTGGCTAGGTTGGATCACAGAGCAGTTGATCCAACAATCGCCGGTCGCGGCCATGCAATGCCCGGCGCTGCTGGGGAGACGAATACTGGCTGCTGATGGCAGTGTCGTAATGGAGCCTGGCGCGGTCACCTCAACATGGCGGCTGCATTACACGATGGATATCAGCACGTTGCGTTGCTGTGAAGTGCAAGTGACACCGTCCAAAACAGGCGAATCGTTGACTCGGTTTTCGGTGCAGCAGGGCGATGTTTTCATCGCGGATCGAGGGTTTGCCAACCGGCGTGGAGTCAATCATGTACTCAATGCAGGCGGTGACATCCTGGTACGAATGAACCTGAGCAGCCTGCCGCTTAGCGATGAGCAAGGGTCGCCTTTTGAGCAACTGGCGCGACTACGGACCTTGCAGCCAGGGCAAACGGGCGAGTGGGCAGCTGTGATGAAAGGTTCAAAGGGGGATATTGCAGTACGTGTGTGCGCCTATCGAAAAACCGACGAGCAGCGATCGCAAAGCGAGTGCAAGCTCAAGAGAGTCGGGCAAAAAAAGCAGAAGCAATTGAAACCTGAAACGATGGAAGCGGCCGGTTACGTGGTGCTGGTAACAACCTTGGACTGCCTGGATACGCAGGAGGTTTTGGCTCTCTATCGGCACCGTTGGCAGGTGGAGTTGGCGTTCAAGCGGATGAAGTCATTGCTGGGGTTATCCCACCTCAGAAAGAAAAATCCGGAAGGCGCAAAAGCATGGTTGCAAGGGAAATTATTAGTGGCTTGCCTGATTGAGCGGTTAATCGCAGCGGGCGAGCATTTTTCCCCTATCGAGGGAGACGAGACAGAAAAAGGAAGTGCCGCCACTCCGTTGTCACTGGCGTGAGATGGCCTTTATTTACTGGCTACTTTGCAGCGCGATCAATCCCCACTTGTCGTTGTTTACGTGTATCGAGAAGTGGGGAGATATCAGCCAGGCACTGCGTGAATCCCCGCGAAAACGAGGACGCCAGCAGGACGAGTTGTGGGGAGGGAGGTTTGGTTAGCGCATATGGGGCTTGCCCCCGATGGCGGCCTGACAGCCGACCAGGGTGTTGGATCAGAGCGAGTACATATCCGTTGCTGCGGTAACGGCAGCTGGCGGTTCCGCTCTTACAGCGTGTCACTTTTGGAAGGACCCAAAAGTAACCAAAAGGTCCTCGCCCCACCACTCGGCACCTCGCCCAGGCTCGGTGTGCCCGTAATCCGACAGTGATTTGGGGGGGCCGCCGCCACGCGCCATCCATGGCGCGGGGCGGCTAAACCGGCATCCCTGCCGGTTTACCCCCCAAATCACTATCGGATTCCGGCCAGCGTGGTTTAACGGGGCGACTGAGATCAAGATCAAAGGCAAGAGCGGCTCGCTTCGCATCGTGGTTACCGTAGGCTGCTACAAAGTTGTGTAGATACCTATGCCTAGGGAGGGTTCAGAAGCCCGCGAGGCGGCATGCGGCGACGCGCGAAGTCGTCCCAGCGCTCAGGCTCACGCTGTTCGCCACAGCGCATACACACATATACATCCGGGTCCAGGCCCAGATAGTAGCCCTTGCGTATATAAGGATGATCGCACGCAACTGGCCGATAGCCTTGGTCCGTCCGACTACACTGCTTAGTCATATAAACTGCCCTGAAAAAAAGCCCGCACTAAGTACGGGCAAGACAGGAGTTTTTACCAAGAGCCTGGAGTGAACAGACTCACTATTGAGAATCCAAAAAAGTCGACGCGGTTTTATTTTTTTTCGTAACTGCCGACGAATGGTCGTTGGTCTATACAAACAAGAAAAACTGTGCAGGCTGGTCGGTTAGCCAGGAAAAATTCTGAACCTTCGTTCTGATCAAACAACAAAAAGATCAGAAGGAGCGGCTATGAAAAATTCTTTATATATTATTGAGTACGACTACCACCGTGAGCCGAAGTCTTTCATTATAAGAGCGGAGGTCATGAACAATACGGAGGCATGGCATTGGGCATGTTGCGATGCAGGGATCGGCATTATTCCAAGGTCGCGCAATGAAAAGATCAAACGAATGAGCAAGCCACTCGCCGAGCGTTACGGCATTGAACATGTAAGGTGGCGTCCGTCCGGCAGTGTTCCGTTTATTGCACAGCCCTACGTCCCACCTCCGCCTGAATGAAGGCGAGTTTAATGGGACATCCGGTCGCCCTTTGTTCAGAACTTACTGTTTTCCTCGGCGAGTTTGCAGGGCATATAACTTTTGCACACTGCGTTGAAGTGCATCTTTCATAAGTTCGGCCGCGTACAGTTGCCTGCACGTCGGGCAGAGCATTTCAGAGGCTGTCGCCACCAGGTACTCAGGTTCGTCCGTGGTCGGTTCATAGGTTGTCTTGCATTGAACACAACGGCGGTTCGCTTGTAGATGGGGCACATCGATTCCTCCCTGAATGGAGTGCCACCATTCATCATCGGGCGGATGTTTTCAACCGCTAAACGGGAAAATTTCAAACAAGCGATTAGTTGATATTTTAATGCCAGTATCCTGAGCCGACAGCGCATCGTGTCCGGGCGAAAGGCTAGGAGTGGATGAAGCTGCTCACGAACTCCGCCTTGATGACCGGCAGTTCGATGCCGTGGATCAAGCCGGCGGCCAGCGCCTGGTGAGGGTCGAGAATGCGCGGTGCGGCGATCAGGTACTTTTCCGTTTCCAACGGTTCGCTGGCAGCGGCGGTGCGTTCGGCCACGATGCGTGCATACAGTTGCAAGTCGTAATCGAGGCTCATCGCGTATTCGGACATGCGCGAATGGTCGACCGCGCCTTGCACGTGCCAATGAAACGGGTGGAACAGGAATTTGCTGTGGGTGCAGGCGGTGCGGCGTTCACCGGCGAGAAAAATGATATTGCCCATCGATTCCACCGTGCCCAGGTTATGGGTATGCACCGGGATCGGCAGCGACATCAGGAAGTTGTACATCGTAAAACCATAGCTGCATTCGCCGCCCATGGTCGCGATGTTCAATACCAGGCCCGAAGCATCTTGCTGCACGGCCAACGAGGCTTTTTCGATCAGTTGGCTGCAGGTCGAGGCGGTGACAGGGCCGGTAAAATTAATAATGTGTAAAGGCATGGTGTCCCTCATCAATGAAAGCAGGGGAGCACTGCTCCCCTGCGTCAAGCACATTAACTATTGCGGCCGCCACCATGGCTGTTTTCGCCGCCTTTACGTCCGGCTTCCGAGGCTTTCTCCCGGTCGTTGGCGAAATTCCCGCCACTGTTCTGGCCGCCTTTGCTACCGGCTTCAGCGGCGCGCTCGGGATCATTCTTGAAGTTGCCGCCGCTGTTCTGACCGCCTTTGCTACCGGCTTCAGCGGCGCGTTCAGGATCGTTCTTGAAATTCCCGCCACTGTTTTGGCCGCCCTTGCTGCCGATCTCTTGATAGAACTCTTTATCATGAGAAGCAGACGTGGCTTCGCCACCTTTTTTACCGGCTTCGTTGACACTCATTTGGCCTTTTTTGTCTTGAGTACTCATGTTCAGTTACCTCGTCGTTATGTCGGTTATACAACGTTCATTTCGATCTTGCAGGGAACTTACACTCAGTCTGCGAGTGCGCTGGCTATAAGTTTCTCTCGCATAACTGTGGTGTTTGCGTCGCGCCGATAGTTGCTTCGGCTAGTTCGGAAACTTGCCGGCGTTCGTAACAGGGAGTTGTGCTTGAACGCGCAACGGTCTTTGCCTCAGTTCGCACTTCCATCACCGGCTGGCGATGGAGCTCGCCACGCTGATAATCAATTGACGCTCGCATGATTGATGCCCTTCGTTATGACTTGCGTCCACCACCATGGCTGTTCTGGCCGCCTTTACGACCGGCTTCCGAGGCTTTCTCGCGGTCGTTGGCAAAGTTGCCCCCTGACGACTGGCCGCCTTTTTTCCCCGCTTCCGAAGCTTTTTCGCGGTCGTTAGCGAAGTTGCCAGGGTTTTTATTACTCGTGGTCATAACAATACTCCTAGTTCAGTTGTCGTTTCGCTAGTTGCCCATTTATGCAACGGACATCTACTCCGATAAGAGCAGGCGGGCAGTGGTTTTGAAATTTTTTAGAAACGCCGATGAACGGTAGTGAGTAGCCAGAAACTTATACAAATCGTCGCTTGGCAAGCCGCTTCGTATAACTTTTCAGAGGGTGGTTGATATTGAAATAATGGCGTTGCTGACCATTCGGCTTAGTTTCAAGTGTGTGTTTCTGAAGGCGGAATAAGCGGGGCTGATCTTTGTCGGCGTTACTCCTTGCTTGGCGCCGTCTGCGGCCAATGCTGGCCTTTTCACACGCTGTTGCTGCAGCCCCGCCAGACTGCTTGTATGCTTGCGCCCCGGAACCGGTGGCCGCTGTGAGTACCGACGTTCGATTGATGGCTGGAATGGAACCGGACTTCCTTTAAGGTGCTGACGTGAAGCGTGATACCCGCCTCGTGATGCTTTTGCTGTTGGTGATCAGCTGTTCCCTGACTTCGTTGACGATCTGGAAAGTCCTGTCTTCCCGTGAGCGTGCGCTGGCGGAAGTGAACGTGCATGGCTTGAACCTCACCCAGGCGCTCACGACCTATACCGAAGGGATCGTGCGCCAAAGCGCGCTGCTGTTGCTGGGCCTGGTCGAGCGCCTGGAAACCGAAGGCAGTGGCCCGGCGCAGATCCAGCGCATCAGCGCGTTGATACGTCGTCAGCAGCCGGTGATGCCGCAACTCAGCGGCATCACCATCTATGACCGGCAGGGTGGCTGGTTGATGTCGTCCAACCGCGCGATTCCGGCGGGCGCCAACAGCAGCGCGCGCGCCTATTTCATCCATCACCGCGACGATCCGAGCCGTGAGCCTTTCATCGGTCCGCCGATTCAGAGCCATACCAACCAGGAGTGGGTGGTTACCATCAGCCGCCGCTTCGATGACGCGGCCGGCAACTTTGCCGGGGTGGTGGCCGTGACCTTGGGCGTGGAGAACTTTCTGCGCGTGTTCGGCAAGCTCGACGTCGGCCAGGACGGTGCGATCGGTTTGTCGTACACCGACGGCACCTTGCTGGTGCGCTATCCCTTCCGCGAGCAGGACATGGGCCGCAACTTTTCCACCTCGCCGATCTATTCCCAGTATCTGGTCGACCGCTCCGTTGGCACCGCTGCGTACACCTCCAGCCTGGATGGGGTAGAGCGGCTGTATGCCTTTCGCAAAAGCGAAAGCCTGCCGCTGATCACCACCGTCGCCCTGGGCAAGCACGAAGCGCTCGCGGCGTGGCGCATGGAAGCCGCGTTGTCGGCGGTGGTGGTGGCGGGGCTGCTGGGGCTGACCGGTTTGATCGGTTGGTTTCTGATCCTTGATATCCGCCGGCGAACCGAGGCTGAAGAGGCGCTGCGTATCGCCCAGCAACAGCTGCTCGACTCAAATCAGCAGCTTGAGTTACTGGCGATGAAGGACGCGCTGACCGGCCTGGCCAACCGACGCTGTTTCGATGAGACCCTGGCCCTGGAAGCGCGCCGGGCGCAACGCGACGGCACGACGCTGGCCTTGCTGATGATCGACGTCGACTATTTCAAGCGGTACAACGATGCCCTCGGTCACGTAGCGGGCGATGCCTGCCTGCAGAGGATCAGCACACTGTTGGAGACGTGCGTGCGGCGCCCTTCGGACCTGGTGGCGCGTTACGGCGGAGAAGAAATAGCGATTATCATGCCTGCGACCGACAGCGAAGGCGCGGCAGTGGTGGCGCAATTGATCCTGGATCGACTGCTGCACGCCGATATCGCTCATCCGGGCAGCCCATTCGGGCGTGTGAGTGTGAGTATCGGGGTGGCGGCGGGTGCAGGTGCTGAGCTGGAGCCTGCGCTCGGCTTGATCGAAGCGGCGGACCAGGCGCTTTATAACGCGAAGTCTGCAGGGCGTAATGGATTTGCGCTGCGCTGAGGAGCCCGACGCGAATTAACTGCCCGATCGCGACCCGACAGTGGAAGGGGGCTTGCTCCCGATAGCGGTGTATCAGTTGAGCCTGAGCTGAATGATACTCCGCCATCGGGGCATGGGTATCTACACAATTTTGGCGCGGCCCTGAACCTGCGGCGGCCCAGGAGCCGAAGCCTCTCTAACTGATGCCCCGCGACCAAAATGTGGGAGGGGGCTTGCTCCCGATGGCGGCCTGACAGCCGACCAGGATATTGGATCAAGGCGAGTACATATCCGTTGCTGCGGTAACGGCTGCTATGGGTTCCGCCCTTACGGCGTCTCACTTTTGAAAAGCGCAAAAGTAAGCAAAACGCTCTTGCCCCACCACTCGGCACCTCGCTTAGGCTCGGTGTGCCCGTAATCCGACAGTGATTTGGGGGGCCGCCGCCACGCGCCATCCATGGCGCGGGGCGGCTAAACCGGCATCCCTGCCGGTTTACCCCCCAAATCACTATCGGATTACGGCCAGCGTGGTTTAACGGGGCGCCTAGATCAAAAGCAAGATCAAGAGCGACTCGCTTCGCATCGTGGTTACCGTAGGCTGCTACAAAGTTGTGTAGATACCTATGGCCATCGGGGGCAAGCCCCCTCCCACATTCAGGTCGCGCAGCGTCAGTTAGAGGTTCAGGGCCATGCCAACGTTGTGTAGATACCCATGGCCACCCCCTCCCACAGGGTTAACCTCAATCGGCACCGACCAGCGCAGGCCGGCGACTGCCGAGTTTGCGCAGGCGCTCAACCGGTGTGTTCGCCATCGCCTCTTCATGCAATGCAGTTTCCAGCGCTTCCAGATGCCGCGACAGGATCTTCACCGAGCCGCTCGGGTTGGCAGGGTCGAACGGGATCTTGCCATTGGCGACCAACACCATGGCCAGTTCCCAGGCGCGTTGTGAGTTGTTCATCACGCCACCTCCTTTTCACGCCGGGCAACCGTTGCGTCTTCATTCGCCGCGCTGGATGCGGGCGAGGGGAAGTGGGTGTTGAGCACGCTCAGGTGTTCAATGGCTTCACGAAACAGCGCTTCGGCTTTGCCGCGCAAGCGCAGGTACTCATCGAACATCTGGCTATCGAAATCGGGGCGCTCCAACAGGTCGAACGCGTTGCGGCTGATGGCGTTGGCTTCATTGAACAGCTTCTGGTTTTGATCCATTGCCAATTGGCGGCAGGCCATCAGTTGGGTGTAAGCGTCGTGATGTTGCATGGTGTAAGTCCTTCTTCAACAGGTTCCGATAGGGCTGTGACCCGCCTGCAACGGGACGGTATCAATTTGGTTGCTTCTGAAATATTGATCAATTCAACGATTCAGTTCCGTCGGAACTATCGTTTATTTAGATTCGGCACCTGTCAGCGCAAAAATTCTGAACCCTGCCACCGCCCCGCCAACCTAATGCTGCATAACCGGGAGGTGCACCATGGAACTGACGTATTTCTGGATTGGCTTGATGATCATCCTGTTGTTGCTCGACCTGTGGGTCCTCAACAGCGTGTGGCGTAGCGAAAACTCTTCGGGGAGCAAGGCAGGGTGGACCGCCGTGGTCGTCCTGCTGCCGTTGCTGGGCGCGGTGATATGGGCGGTGTACGGCCCGCGCGGCGTGACCAAGGGCCCGTCCTCGCCGGAGCACAGCAAGGGCTGAAAGAGGGCTGGCTATGCGCGAGTCAAAGCCTGATGACCTGCACAGCCGCGACTATCCGGTACGCGAGGACATGCCTTTGCAACGCAAAGTCTGGCGCTTCGAGCGGCTGGGCTGGTACGGGCTGGTCGTGCTCATGGTACTGACGCTGGCGGGGCTGTTTTCCAAGGGGCCGTTGAGCACCACCGAGGCACGCAGCGCCGACGGGCAGCTACGCGTCGAATACCAGCGCTTCCTGCGCAATGGTTCGTCCGATGCGTTGGTGATCCACCTGCAAGGCGCTGCGCGCAAGCCATTGGAAGTCGAAATCAACGGCGAGCTGTTGCAGGGCTTCAACGTGGAGATGCTCCAACCCCAGCCCCTCAAGGCCAGCGCGGCGGGAGAGGGCGTAAAGCTGTGGACGCTGAGCGACGATCAAGGGCGGGCCACGCTGTACCTGAGCTTGCGCAGTGACGGCGTCGGCAATTTCGACACCCGGGTATCGCTGGCCAACGGCGCCACCGTGGACGTATCCCAGTTCATTTATCCCTAGGGGGGCAATCATGGACTCCGTCTTGCGGGCAGCCGCGATTTACCTGGTATTGATGATCCTGTTCAAGGTCGCGGGCCGACGCTCCCTCGCCGAACTCAACACCTTTGATCTGGTGCTGCTGATGGTGATTGGTGAGGCGACCCAGCAGGCCCTGCTGGGGGATGATTTCTCGCTGACCAATGCGGTGCTGGTCATCGTCACGCTGATCGCTATCGACATCGGCCTGTCATTGCTCAAGCAGCGTTCGCTGTGGTTTTCACGGGTGCTCGATGGCGGGCCGACGGTGGTGGTCGAAGAGGGCCGAGTCCTTCACGAACGCCTCAAGCGCGCCCGCCTGGATGAAGACGATATCCTCGAGGCGGCCCGGTCGGCCCAGGGTATTCTCGAGATCAAGCACATCCGCTTCGCGATCCTCGAGCGCAACGGCAAGATCTCGGTGATTCCTTACCAATAACCGCGCCTAGCGCCGTGCGCGGCACAGGCTCTGGATCAAGCTGATCAACGCATCATGGGTCACGGGTTTGCTCACGTGGGTGCTGAAGCCCGAGTCGGTGGCCTTCTTCTGGTCACTGCTGGCACCGTAACCTGTCAACGCGATGGCGGGCACCTGCTGGAGGTGGCTGATCTGGCGCAAGTGCTGCATCAGCTCATGGCCGTTCATGTTCGGCATGCCAATGTCCGAGACAATCAGGTCGAAAGGCGTGTCGCCGGCCGCTTGCAGTGCAGCGAGCGGGTCATCGAACGCACTCACCTCGGCACCTTCCATCTCCAACAGCATATTCAACACTTCCAGCACATCGGCTGAGTCGTCCACCAGCAACACTTTGACCCCGGTCAAGCGCTCATCCGAAGCGTCCGCAGCGTTAGCGGGGGGCAGTCGGTCCTGTTGCCTGGAAAGCGGCAGCGCTATCGAGAAGGTGCAGCCAAAGCCCAGCCCCGGGGACTGAACACTGACCGTGCCACCGTGGGCTTCCACCAGTTGCCGGACCAGGGACAGGCCGATACCCAGGCCTTCGCGCTGATGGGTTTGGTGTTGGTTTTCCGCCTGGCCGAACAGGTCGAAGATCTTCTCCAGGCTGTCTTCGGCGAGCCCGGCGCCGCTGTCGATCACGTCCAACCGCGCGTACCCCTCGGTACGGCTGACCAGCAACTGCACGCGGCCGTCGCTGGGGGTGAATTTCAGCGCATTGTTGACCAGGTTCCAGATCACCTGTTCGAGGCGCGTAGGGTCGGCGTCGACGAACAAGGCTGCCGGCGTCGTCGGTTTTTGCAGGGTCACCTGGCACCGATGGCCATCGGCGAGCACCACCGCGTAGATATCCTCAAGCGTGCGGATCAGGTCGATCGGTTGCTTCTTCAGCTTGAGCTTGCCGGTGCGCACCCTGGCCACGTCCAGCAGGTCGTCGATGATGCGCGCCTGGCTCGATACCGCTTCGCAGATGGTGTTCACGGCCTTGACCGCCTGGCCGGTGGCCTTGGTCGCCGGCAGGCGTCGCAGCAATTCGGCATTCAGTTGAATCAGGTTCAACGGGTGCTTGAGTTCGTGGGACATCACCGCGAAGAACTCATCCTTGAGGTGACTGTTGGTCTGGGTCTCCATCAAGCGTTGACTCTGCTCATCCTGGGTGCGCTTATGGCCGGTGAGGTCACGGGCGATCTTGACGTAGCCCTGCAGGTTATTGCTGGTCAGCAGGGTGACTTCGCCACTGCAATAAAACCGGCTGCCGTCCTTGCGTACGTGCCAGCGTTCGTCTTCGCCGCGCCCGTGTTCGCGGGCGGCGCGCAGCTCGTTTTCGGGGATGCCGGCGGTGCGGTCTTCAGGGGAGAAGATCAAGTCGTAATAGGCGCCAAGCACCTCGTCCTTGGTATAGCCGAAGATCAACTCGGCGCCGGTGTTCCAGTCGGTGATGGCGCCATGGTCATCCAGAATGATGATGGCAAAATCATGGGTGCTGTCCGCGACCAGGCGCATGCGCTCTTCACCCAGGCGCAGTTCTTCTTCGGCCTGGCGCCGCTTGGTGATATCGATAAAGGTCAGCACCGTGCCATCGATATGGTCTTCGCTGGAGCGGTACGGCAGCAGGCGTGCGATGTACCAGCGGTCGTCCTTGCTGCTGATTTCGCGTTCGATCATGCTCAAGGATTCGAACACTGTGGTGGCGTCTTCGGTCATTTCCGGGTAGTTGAGCCGGTGGGTGATGTCCATCAACGAGCGCCCGGTGTCCACCGGCAGCATGCTGAAAATATCCGTGGCCCGTGGCGTGAACCAGCGAATGCGCATGTTGCGGTCGACGAAGACCGTGGCGATATCGGTGGAGGCGATCAGGTTGGTCAGGTAGTCATTGACCTTGTCGGTCTCTTCAACCTTGGTCTTGAGTTCGAAATTGACCGTCAACAGTTCTTCGTTGATCGACTGCAACTCTTCCTTGCTGGTTTCCAACTCTTCGGTGGCCGAGCGCAACTCTTCGTTGACCGCCTGCATTTCTTCGTTGGACGCCTTGAGTTCTTCGCTGGAGACCTCGGCCTGCTCGATGGTGTCCTGCAGGTGCAACTTGGTCCGCTGCAGTTCGCGCTCCAGGTTGCTCATCATCTGGTTTTCGGCTTGGCTGATGGCGGTTTCTTCGGCGTGCCGGGGGTCGACTTCAGTTTCCTGGAAAATCACCAGGACATAATCGCTCTCGGTGAGATCGTCCTGATAGGGCAGGGCGGTGACATCGACCACGTAGGGCACGTGATCGCGCTCGATGCGCACTTTGCGCGACGTCACCGCAAGGCCCGACTGCTGGGCCTGGAACAGCGTCGTACGAATGTCCAGGCGCAGGTCCGGGTGCACCAGGGCCAGCAGGTTGCGCGTCATCTCTCCGGCCACATGGCGCAGGAAGCGCGCCGCGCCTTCACTCATGTGCAGGATGTCGGCGTGTATATCCACGATGACACTGGGCGGCGCGGCCTTCTCCAGAGCGCGCAGGTGAATGTCGGCGAACGAGACCTTGTTCGGTACCTTGACCTGGGCGGCGATGGTCGTGGCGCTGGGGCGCAGGTAACCACCGCGCGGCATGCTGGGCGCGCGGCGCATGGCCGCTGAACCGGCCCGCACGCGGAAAATGCGGTTGCGCTTGTCCACCGGCACGAACAGGTCCAGGCAGCCGTCGGCCGACTCCGAGGAGCCCAGGAACAGGTAGCCGCCGGGGCGCAGCGCAAAGTGGAACATCTGCAGGATGTCGCGCTGCACCTCGCGGTCCAGGTAGATCAACAGGTTGCGACAGACGATCAGGTCGATCTGCGAGAAGGGCGGGTCGCTCAGCAGGCTGTGCTTGGCGAACAAGACTTTTTCACGGATCTCCTTGCGCACCCGATAGTGCTGGTTTTTTTCCTTGGCAAAGTGCTGGCGCAGGCGTGAGGGCGGCACGTCGGTAATGATCGCTTCCGGGTAAACGCCGTTACGCCCATGGTTGATCGCGCGCTCGTCGATATCGGTGGCGAACACCTGCATTTTCGCATCGCTGCCATCTACCGCCAGTTGTTCGGCGACCAGCATGCCCAGGCTATAGGCTTCTTCGCCAGTGGAACAACCGGCCGACCAGATGCGCACCTCTTCGCGTTTGGGCACGCTGTCTTCCAGTGACTTCACCAGGTTGGGCACCACATCGCGCTCGAGCGCTTCGAAGGCCTCGCGGTCACGGAAAAAGTTGGTCACGCCGATCAGCATGTCGCCGAGCAATGCCTTGGTTTCTTCTGGGTGCGCCTGGAGATATTCGTAATAGCTGGCCAGGTCCGGTTGGGCGGTGACCTGCAGACGGCGTTCGATGCGGCGCAGTACCGTGGCGCGCTTGTAGTGCTTGAAGTCGTGGCCGGTGTTGAGCCGCAGTTGTATCAGGATATCCAGCAGCAACTGTTCGGCTACCGCCGCGTCACGTTCCGTCGCCGGCGGCGTGGTCTTGATCTCGGGGTCATTGGCGGTGGGCAGGATGATGGACCGGGCGTTGCGCCACAGCTCCAGCAATTTTTGCGGCATCTCCACCACGGGCAACACCAGGTCGACCATCTGGGTTTCGATTGCCGCCAGTGGCATGCCGTCGAATTCCGCGTCTTCCGGGGTTTGCACCAGGGTGACGCCGCCCTGTTCCTTGATACGCGAAAGCCCCACCGCGCCGTCCGAGCCGGTGCCGGACAATACCAGGCAAAACGCGTGCTCTTTATGGGCATCTGCCAGGTCGCGAAAGAACAGGTCGATGGCAATATGCGAGCCGCCTTCGCGCGCCGACGGTGAGACGGCCAGGTAGCCATCATTCATTGCCAAGTGCTGCGCCGGCGAAATCACGTACACCCGGTTCTTCTCGATGGGCGTCGTCTCGGTGACCTGCAGCACCGGCAGCCGGGTCGACTCCTGGATGATCCTGTCCGCCACGCTTTGATGGTCGGGGGACAGGTGCAGGATCACCACAAAAGCCATGCCGCAGTCTTGGGGCATGTGTTCGAAAAATGCCTTGACCGCCTGCAACCCGCCCGCCGACGCGCCGATACCCACCACTGGAAAATTCAGGGTGCTGGGGATCAGATCCTTGCGTTGCGGGACATTGGGTGACCGCGGGGGGGCAGACTTCATAAACACCAACCTTGGTTAACTGCGCAGGGCAAGAATTCGAAACGGGATGAGGGATAAACGAATAGCGGAATATAGCTGAAAAGCGACCTGTAACAGAACGCTTCGACACCACTCGATACCCCAACGGGCGTTCACCCTTCGGTTGAGAGGCGTACTTTGCAAAGGTTTATTCCATCGGACGAGCGGCGCAGCCGTGCGGGTACGGTCATCCGATTTCCTGAAAATTGCTCTGAACTATCGGGCGCGGCCGACCCTCGCAACACTAACCACACACAGGAGGGAATCCGATGAGTAACTACCCAAAACCACCCTTCAAGCCACAGCAGCAGCCTGTACCCGGCGACCAGCGCAAGATGGAGCCGCTGCCCGATTGCGGTGAGCAGACCTACAAAGGCTCGGGCCGGCTCGCCAACAAGATTGCCTTGATTACCGGCGCCGACAGCGGCATCGGGCGTGCGGTGGCGATCGCCTTTGCCCGCGAAGGTGCGGACGTTGCCGTGTCTTATCTGGACGAGCATGAGGACGCCAAGGAGACCCAGCGCTGGGTCGAGGCAGCGGGGCGCCAGTGCCTGCTGTTGCCCGGTGACCTGGGCGACGCGGCGCAGTGCACAGCCATTGTCAACGACACGGTGAAGGAGTTCGGGCGTATCGACGTGCTGGTCAACAACGCCGCGTTCCAGATGACCTACAAATCCCTGGAAGACATTCCTGACGAGGACTGGGTCAAGACCTTCAACATCAACATCACCGCTATGTTCAGGATCTGCAAGGCGGCGCTGCCGCACATGGCCGAGGGCAGTTCGATCATCAACACGACGTCGGTCAATTCCGACATGCCCAACCCGTCGCTGTTGCCTTATGCGGCCACCAAGGGCGCAATCGCCAACTTCACCGCCGGCCTGGCACAGATGCTGGGTGAGCGCGGGATTCGCGTGAACAGCGTGGCGCCGGGGCCGATCTGGACGCCGTTGATCGTGTCGACGATGACTGACGACATGGTGGAGAGCTTCGGTGGCAACACGCCGCTGGGGCGTCCTGGCCAGCCGGTGGAAGTGGCGCCTATCTATGTGTTGCTGGCGTCGGATGAGGGCAGTTATATCTCTGGCGAGCGCTACGGCGTGACGGGCGGTAAACCGATCCTCTGAACAGACGCATGCCCCTGATGTTCAGGGGCATGCTTCATAACTCAGGGGCATGCCTCATAACCATGTAGGAGCGAGCTTGCTCGCGAAGAACTCAGGCTCCCCGCGCTTATCCAGAATGAACGCGTCGCCTGGACGTTCTTCGCGAGCAAGGGCTAGCCGCCCGCCTCGCTCCTACAAGAAGCCTCAACTGACCTGCCGTTAAGATCTACCTTTTCCTGGTGCGGTGAATGCGCATCCACTCTTGATAAGCGGCGGTCCGTTGCGCGTCCGCCAGCTTCTTCGCCTCGGTGAAGCGCGCCCAGGTCGCGGCATCGCCGCTGTAGTGTTCGATGATCTTATAGGCCTGGGCATCCAATCGGTCCGCTTCGTAGAACATCTGGGTGTTCTGCGCGACTTCGTCGTCCGACGTTTGCCTGGCTGTGTAATCCAGCACCTGACTGTTCATGATGTAATGCCCTCTGCCCACTGAATCGCTGCCGCGCCGCACCAGCGCACATCCGTAATGCCGTATTTTTCCGCCATTGGCTTGGAGACGCGCTTGAGGTTGTTTTGCCCGAACCTGGGGATGACCGCCACGCCGGCATCGCAACTGGCCCAATGCCAGGCTTCAGCGTTATTCATGCGCGCTGCACGCACGATGAACGACCTGGGCTCGCCGTGAAGTTGATACTTGATGGTGAATAACTCGTTGTTTTTCATGAGGACTCCCTATGCTCATGAAGTACAGATATTTGACGTCAAAAATAATTCAAATAAGTTGTCGGACAATGCGATGGCCTGCTCGCAGGCTCAATCGTCCACCGTAAAGGTGACCCAACCTGGCCCGTCAGCCGGGCGTTCCAAGGCCACGATCACACCGCTGACAGACGTGCCGTCGGGCACGTTGACGGTGACGAAGTTGGGGTTGCCGGGCCAGGTCAGCGGGGTATCGAAATCCAGGCGAACGATGGTGGGCTTGCCGCTGCTGGTCATTTTTATATTGGCGTTTTCGTTCAGGCATTCATCGTCTTCGGTGCCCAGATGGCGGGAAGCGGTAATGACGCTGGCAGGGCCTTGATGGTCGTAAGACATAGTTGAACTCCTCATGCGCGGGGCAGCTGATGCGCCCCTTTCCTATGTGGCAAGCGCCGGCAAATAATCGTTCAATCCAAATGACCAGCTGCCGCTGTCAGTGCTGGTGGGCGGCCTGGGTGGGGTCTTCAATCTGGATGATATTGCCATGGCGCCAGGCGTCCGCACCCGGTGCGATGGCCGGAGCTGGGATGTCGGCGCGTTCCTGCTTTTTCCTGGCGCTGTCGACGCCCAGCCGCTGGTCCCGTTCGGCGACCATCTTCGGATCGGCCTGGCCATCGGCGGTAAAGCCCATCATCAATTGCGGAACACCCAGCGGCAGGCGCTTGTTGAGGTCGGTGTGCCAGGTGTGCCAGGTCTTGCCGTAGGTATGCACCAGTTTTTCCATCAAGGCGTGTTCGGCCACCGCAGGAATACCAGGCGCTACCAGTTGGCCCGACTTCACCTCATGCACATGGCTGTGCCACAACGCCTTCTCGGGCGCAGGCAGGCTGTTGAACAGCTGCTCGCTGATGATGTACTCCACGCCCATCAACTTGGCGTCCTTGCGGTTGCCGTCGTAGATCACGCACTGGATCACTTCCTCGTTGAGAATCGCGCAATAGTGATGGGCTTCCATTTGCACGTCGGGATGGCCGTTGTAGAAGTGAAAGCCGTCCAGGTAGGCATTGAGCGCATCGATGGGCGGGCGCGATTGCAGCAGGGCGGCGCCGGTGTCGAGGGTGCGCGTGGTGGGTGATTTAGCCTCACCGGGCGCGACCACGTTGGAAGCTGAGTCGTTGCCGGCGCAGGCGGTCAGCGCGGCCATCGACATCGCCAGGCACAGCGAAGGCAGGGCGGGTTGCAGACGGTTGATGTTCATCGGGGACTCCCTCCATGGGTGGTTTTCGAACACATCTAGAAAGCCTGCCGAAGTGGGCGTTCAACTGGATTTCGATGCACGCCGAAGAAGATTTGTGGAACAACCGTTCGACGTGTCGGGTCATTTTTCATAAGTGTTCAATAGCGCGAATGGAGACCCCCGGATGCAACCCCAGCCAAACGATGCCCGACCCGATGTCCCCCAGTTGCTTCACCAACTGTTGCTCGCCCGTGGCCCTGGCGGCCAGGAGGATGAGGTGCGCGCCATTTGCCTGGAGCATTTGCGGCTACTGTGTGACGACACCTGGGTGGACCCGGCCGGCAATGTCATCGGCCTGGTCAAAGGCGCGCAGGGCGATAGCGAGCCCCGCCGCGCGGTGCGGGTCATGGCGCATATGGATGAGATCGCCATGGTGGTCAAGCATGTGGACGCCGACGGCACGTTGCGCGTGACCGCGTTGGGCGGTGCCAACCCGGTGAATTTCGGCATGTGCCCGGTGGACATACTCGGTGATCACCAATTCATTCCGGGGGTGCTGTCCTTTGGTTCGATGCATGCCACCGCCAACGCGCCCCAGGGTGCCGATGTGTTGTCAGGGGACGTGCACTGGAATGACGTGCATGTGATCACCCGTTGCTCCGTCGAGACCTTGCGTGACTACGGCGTACGCCCCGGCAGCCGCGTCACGCTGAGCCGCCATTGGCGTGCGCCGTTCCGGGTGGGTGACGCGATTGCCGCGCACTTCCTGGATGACCGCGCGCCCATCGCTGCGGTACTTCATAGCGTGCAGCGCCTGCACCAACGCCGACAGGCGCTGACGTGCGATGTGTATTTTGTCTTCACCACCCTGGAAGAAGAGTGCAACGCCGGGGCGATGTATGCGGCGCAGACGCTGCCGGGCGATACCACCATCGCAGTGGAAGTCGGCCCGGTGATGAGCGAGTACGGCACTCGCCTGAGCGTCGATCCGATCATCAATACCGGTGACCTCAAAGGCTATTACACACGTTCCGTGGTCACCGGCCTGGCAGACGCCGCACAGCGCTGCGGTTATGCGCCTCAATATGCGCTGCTGGTGGATTTTGCCTCGGATGCCAGTGCCGTCATGAGTAACGGCACCTCGGCGCGCGGCGGTTGCCTGGCGATTCCAACGGAAAACACCCACGGCTACGAGCTGATTGTGGACGGCGCAATTGAGGCCTGTGCGCTGACATTGGCCGACTACCTTGCAACCTTTTGAACACGGGAAATTGTCATCATGGATATAGCCGCAGCCACTATTGATTACCTGAAACAACACCAGCTCACCCTCACCAGCGCCGAGTCGTGTACGGCAGGCAAGATCATCACGCTGCTGTCGGAGGTCAGGGGCGGCGGGTCATGTATTGAAAGTGGTTATGTCGTGTACTCGCCCGAGGCCAAACAGCGCTTGCTGGGCGTACGCGCGTATACGATCGATACCTTCAACCTCACCAGTTGTGAAGTCGCTCGCGAGATGGCCGAAGGCGCGTTGCGTGACAGCCCGGCCGGGGTTGCCGTCGCCACCACCGGCCTGCTTGGCCCGGATGACATGGACGGCATTCCGGCTGGGACCATTTGTTTTGCCTGGGCTTATCGAATCGAAAACCGGCTGAGTATCTTCAGCCGAAAGGAGCGCTTCATGGGCTCCCGTGAGCAGGTGCAGCTGGATGCGACGCTGCATGCCTTGAAGTGGCTGGCGCATTTTCACCAGCGTGCGTTGGCGGGTGAACGGGGTTAATGACCAGCTGCGCCCGGCCGTTCCGGCTGAAGTTGAATGTTCAACACCAACTCATCGGTGCCCGATGCCTGGGCATCCACGAGGACGCCATGATAAGTGCGGTTCTCAACCTTGATCGATACGGTATGTGCCTTCGGCAGCTCCTTCGGCCACGGCCCCGGGATGTGCAGCGAGATGCGCTCGCCGGCCTGGGTAATCCGCGCCATGCATGCATGGGAGAGCGGGTTGACGCCGAGCAGTGTGTCTTGAAGGTAATCGATGGTGCAGCGTTGCGACGGTGCAGCGGTGGAATCCGGCATGGAAAGCCTCGTTCTGTTTTTAAGCGTATTTACCCCACGGAGGAAAGACGGGAGGTTTTCCGGGAAACCACCATGTCTTCCATGATTTCCCGTACGAGCCGGTTGATACCTGACTCGCCGTGGTAGCGGGCGCGGTTGATATTGGCGATGGTGAACTGATTGGCGTCAGGCGCGAGCACCGTGACTGACAGGCTGCTGTCTGGATTGATCGTGCAGGTAACACGGCAATTGCGCAGTCGCTGTGCAAGAGCGTGCTCGATTTGCGCTTTGGTCAACGTGTCCATGGGATCACCGGCTAACAGGCTTTAACGGGTCAAGGTTAGCCCAAATATGCCGTACGTAAATGCTAGCTAATTAATGGCAAACCATTCGTCAGCCTCACGGCCTGTGCAGGGAACGTTCGTGTCCGGAAACTGGCCACATGCAGCACAGGCTGACGAATCGGTTTAACAGGAGATCTTATGAAAAAGCTGTCTATGTGCTTGGGTTTTTGCAGTGTATTCCTGCTGCACGGCTGTTTCGACAACTCCGATAACACGACCAAAGACAACACCAGCGGCAGCAAGTCTTCGGTGCAGATGCAGGAAGGCAAGGGCGACGAGAGCAAGTAGGCCTAGCCTCGCCAAGTCGAGCAGGATTGGAAATGTGGGAGGGGGCTTGCCCCCGATGAGGGTGTGTCAGTAAACGCATGTTTAACTGATTCGCCGCCATCGGGAGCAAGCCCCCTCCCACATGTGATCACCTATACCAAAGAGACCGCGTTCCAGCCTCACCGCATATGCAAAATGATCGGGCTGCTGCTCGCCGGGTCGGTATGCCCGCGCAGTTTGCCCACTGCCTGTGCGTCCACCGCGCCACCCTGGTTGCCCCAGGTACTGCGCACGTAGGTCAGCACCTGAGCGATGTCCTGGTCGGACAATTGCTCACGGAACGCCGGCATACGGTAGGCATCCGGTATGCCTGCGGCCACCACCCGTTGCGAGCCGTTGAGGGTGATGTTGATCGCCGAGGCGCTTTCCTTGGCCAGTGCCGAGGTGGCGCCGGCCAGTGGCGGCATCCACTCCGGCTGGCCCTTGCCGTCCAGGCCATGGCAGGAGGCGCAGCGGGTCGCGTAGGTGTGGGCGCCGGGGGAATCCGCACGCGCGTCGGCGGCCACGGCCTGATACTGCCAAGGCGTGCCATCGCGCTGCGGGTCGCCGGGCAGGGACTTGAGGTAACGGGCGATGGCGGCCAAGTCGTCGTCAGCCATGAACTGTGTGGAGTTGTTGAACGCTTCGGTCATCGAGCCGTAGACCACCGCATGCTGGTTGCGCCCGGTCTTGAGGAACTGCACGATCTGCGCCTCGCTCCAGCGGCCCAGGCCAGTGTTGGGGTCTTGGCGCAGGCTCGGTGCGTACCAGCCGTCGAGCAGCGCACCGGCCAGGAACGGCGCGCCGGATTGGTCCAGGGCTTTCTCGTTGAAGGCCAGGCCGCGCGGCGTATGGCAACTGCCGCAGTGGCCAGGACCTTGCACGATGTAAGCGCCACGGTTCCACAGGGCATCCTGGCTCGGGTTGGCGGCGTAGGCGGCGGTGGGCGCAAATACACCATTCCACAGGGCGATGGGCCAGCGCAGGTTCAGCGGCCAGGGAATATCACTGGGAATGTTCGGCTGGTTGGCCGGCTGCACGCCCTTCATGAAGAACGCATACAGCGCCTTGATGTCGTCGTCGCTGAGTTTTACGTAAGACGGGTAGGGCATCGCCGGGTACAGCCGCCGCCCACCCGGCGCCACGCCGTGGCGTACGGCGCGGTCGAAGTCGGCAAGGCTGTAGTTGCCAATGCCATGCTCGCGGTCGGGGGTGATGTTGGTGGCATAAATCGCCCCCAGAGGCGTGGCCATTTCCAGGCCACCGGCAAACGGCGCCTTGCCCGCCAGGCTGTGACAGGCCACGCAGTCGCTCAGACGCGCGACATACTCGCCGCGACTGACCAGTGCCGGGTCGACACTGGCGGTGTTTTGTTCTGCGAACGGCGAGGCGGGCTCGCGGGTGACGTACCAGGCCAGCAGGCCTGCCACGACCAGGCAGGGCAGCGCCAGCCAGCCTGCGGTTCTTGCGAATCGGCGGTTGTTCATGGGCGTTCCCTGTGGGTTAACTGAAGGTGTAGCGGCTCAACGGCAAGCTGCGGATGCGCTGGCCGGTCAACTGTGCCACCGCGTTGGCCACTGCTGGCGCCACGGCGGGCAACGGTGGTTCGCCAATACCGCCCATTTTTTCGCCGCTCTCGACGATCTTCACGTGTACCCGTGCCATCCGCGAGGGCGGCAGGATCGGGTACAAATCGTAGTTGCGCGCCCGTGGCTTACCGTCCACGTAGACCGCTTCCTCCAGCAAGGTTTGCGACAGGCCCAAGGCCACGGCGCCGTTGACCTGGGCTTCAATGATCGCCGGGTTGACGATGCTGCCCGGGTCGATGGCTTGCCAGATGTCATGCACCTTGACCTGGCCGTTGTCGATCGACACTTCGGCGATCACCGCCGCGTGGGAGCCAAACGGTGAGGCCATGGCCACGCCACGCGCCCGTCGGCTGCCGTCTTCGGCGGTGAACGGCCCGCGCTTCCAGCCGCCGGACAGCTCGCCCACCGCTTGCAGCAGAGTGGTCAGCCGCGCATTGTCGCGCAGCAGGTGCAGGCGCAGTTCGTACGGGTCATGGCCGCCCTTGTCGGCCAGTTCATCGAGGAACGCTTCATAGAAGAAGTCGTTCAACGAATTGCCCACCGAACGCCAGTAACCGAGCATGGCCGGGCCCTTGACGTAAATCTGAGCGATGCGCTTGTTGGGGATCGCATAACTTTTGCCGGACAGGCCTTCCAGGGCCGTGGGGTCGAGGGCATCGCCTTGCTTGCCGGCAATCGCTTCGGTGGGGCCTTCGGTGGCGCTCACCGCTTCAATGGCCAGCGGCAGGCCCTTGTCATCCAGCGCGGCGCGGAACTTGACCACCGCCACCGGGCGCAGCACATCGCGCACGAACTCTTCCTCGCGACTCCAGATCAGCTTGATCGGCCGGCCGACAGCCTTGGCCAGGGCGATAGCCTGCGGGTAGGGGTTGGCCGAGTCATACAAAAAATGCCGCCCGAAAAAGCCGCCGAGCAGCGGCGAGTGCAGGGTGATTTGCTCAACGGCCAGGCCGGTGCGCTTGGCGATGTCGGCGCGGAACATATCCGGCGCCTGGTTCGGCAGCCACACCTCCAGCGTGCCGTCGCGGTTATAGCGCGCCAGCGCCGAGGGCGGCTCGAGCTGAGCGTGGTTGAGGTATTGGTTGTGATAGGTGGCGTCGACGCGGGTCTTGGCGTTGGCCAGCGTGGCGGCCACGTCACCCTGGTTTTCGTCGTCGCGGGCCGGGCCTTGCTGGGCGGCGAGAAAGTCGCGGTATTTATCGCTGGAAAAGTCCGCCGGCATTGCGCGCACAGTGGAGTCGGCGGCAGCTTCGAGCCATTCCACCTGGATCGCTTCCACGGCCCGCTTGGCGTGCCACCAGCGTTCGGCCACCACCGCCACGGCGCCGGGCAAGGTGTGCACCGAATGCACGCCCTTCATGGCCTCGACCTGGGCCTGGTTGCGCAGGCTGCCCACCGTCATGCCCAGGCGCGGTGCGTGCTGCACTGCGGCGTGGAGCATGCCGTCGACTTTCAGGTCGATGCTGTACTGCGCTTTGCCGGTGGATTTGTCATAGGCATCCAGGCGTTTGACCGGCTTGCCGATCCAGCGGAACTGGCTCGGGTCGCGCAGGGTGATGCTGGCCGGGTCGGGCACGGGCATGTCCAGGGCGCGGCCGGCCAACTCGCCGTAACCCAGCGAGCGGCCCGACGCGGCATGCACCACCCGGCCCGGTTGCGTGGTCAGTTGCGCCACGGGCACACCGAGCTGTTCGGCGCCAGCCTGCATCAACATGGCGCGGGCGAGGGCGCCGAGGCGGCGCATGGTCGGGTAGCTCATGCGCACCGACATGCTGCCGCCGGTGATGCGCAGGCCATTTTCCATCACCACGTAGGCTTCACCGGGCGGTGCCGCTTCGACCACGAAGGTTGCAGGGTCGGCATCCAGCTCCTCGCCGATGATCTGCGCCATGGCGGTGTGCGTGCCCTGGCCGCCTTCCATGAAGGGGCTGAGCAGGCGCACGCTGCCGTCCGGGCGAATCTCCAGGAACGCCGGCACCTGGGTGCCGCGTTCAGCGGCGTTGCCCGTGGCAGCCTGCACCCTGGAAGCGCCGAGGGGCAGGCCGAAGCCGATGACCAATGCACCGACGGCGGTGCTCGCCAGAAAGCGTCGACGCGACAGGTTGATCGGTGCGTCCAGGGTCACGCCGGGCAGAATCTCGGACGTCTTCATCATGCGGTCTCCTTGCCGGCGGCCAGGTCATCCATGGCGGCGTAGATGGCATTGTAGGTGCCGCAGCGGCACAGGTTGATCATGGCCGCGTTGATCTGCTCTTTCGACGGTGCAGGGGTGTGCTTGAGCAGCGCCGTGGCCGCCATCACCTGCCCGGACTGGCAGTAACCGCATTGCGCCACCTGGCGCTCGACCCAGGCCGCGACCACGCGCTTGCCCACGTCATCGGCTTCAATCGCCTCGATGGTGGTGATCTCGCGGCCGACCAGCGCCGCCACCGGCGTGACGCACGAGCGCACCACGTTGCCGTCCACCAGCACCGAACACGCGCCGCACTGGGCCAGGCCGCAGCCGTACTTGGTGCCGGTCAGGCCCAGGTCGTCGCGGATCACCCACAGCAACGGCGTGTCGGCGTCGGCATCGACCTGATAGGCCTGTTGGTTAATACGTAATTCCATGGCGGCTCACCTGCTGATCATCGGTTGGTGGTGCTGAGTTCTTAGAGTTCTTATAAGAGAGGTGCGACCGCAGGTCGCCCATCGTCGAACTCTAGACCAGCGCGCAAGGGCCATCTATGCAATAGCCCACAAGTTCAGAGGATCAGGCAAGTATTCAACAGGATTGGGTCAATGGGGCGCCAGCAAGCTCGCTCCCGCAGCGCTGCGGATACCTTCCAGGAGCATGGTGAACGCCGGGTTGTCGTTGTGCTCGCGCCAGATCAGGTGCAGCTCGCTCTGCGCGCCTTCGCCCAGGTCGATATCGCGGAACACCACATTCTTGAACACCACGCTGCTGGCGCAACGCGGCACCAGGGCCAGGCCCATGCCGGCGTTGACCAGGGCGAGGATGGTCAGGGACGAGCCGAGCCACTGCACATACTCCGGCGCGACACGGGCCGAGCGCAGCAGGCCGGTGAGCAATTCGTTGAACGGCGGGTAGGCGGAATGGGCGTACATCAGGAACGGCTGCGCATCCAGGTCTTGCACGCTGACGGTCTCTGCCTGGGCCAGCCGATGGCTGCTCGGCACCGCCAGCACAAACGGCTCGCGCACCAGGCATTCAGTGGCGTAGCCGGGCTCCAGCAGCGGCGCGCGGACGATGCCCAGGTCGATGCGTCGGGCGCGCAGAGCTTCGTATTGCTGGTAGGTGTTCATCTCGGACAGGTCGATCTTGACGTGGGGCTGCTTGAGGCGCGCCTCGGCAATCACTTTGGGTAAAAACTCATACACCGCGCTGCCGACGAAGCTGATATTGACCGTACCGATATCGCCCTCGGCAAAGCGTCGCGCGGTGACGGCCGCTTGCTGGGCACGCTCGAGCAGGTTCTGCGCCTCGATGAAAAAAGCCCGGCCGGCGGCGGTCAGGGCGACGCTGCGGGTGGTGCGGGTAAACAGCTCCACGCCCAGGTGATGCTCGAGCAACTGGATCTGCCGGCTAAGGGGCGGCTGCGTCATGTTCAGCCGTTCAGCCGCCCGGCGGAAATTCAGTTCGGTGGCCACGGTGGTGAAGCAGCGCAGTTGGGTCAGTTCGAACATTGATCTAATTCCAGTATCAATCGAATGCCAGGTTAGATTAGACGGGAACAATCCTCGGCGTCCATCATCGGTCTGCCCCTAGAAAAAACAATCCCTAAAAAAACGATCCCTAAAAAAACAATGACTGGGAGTTGCCCGTGGATACCCTTCACAATCCGCCAGACCCGAGCGTGCTCGCCCGCGCTGCTGCCAAGGTCAAGCGCCATGTCCTGCCGCTGTTCGTGGTGATGTTCATCGTCAACTACATCGACCGGGTCAATATCGGCTTCGTGCGCAGCCATATGGAAACCGACCTGGGCATTGGCGCGGCGGCCTACGGCTTGGGCGCCGGGTTGTTCTTTATTGGCTATGCGATTTTCGAAGTGCCATCCAATTTGCTGCTGCAACGCTACGGCGCGCGGGCCTGGCTGACGCGCATCATGTTCACCTGGGGCGCGGCCGCGATGGGCATGGCCTTTGTGCAGGGGGAAACCAGTTTCTACGTGTTGCGCTTTGTGCTCGGCGCCGCCGAAGCCGGGTTCTTTCCCGGCATCATCTACTACTTCACCCAGTGGCTGCCGGCCAGCGAGCGCGGCAAGGCCATGGCGGTTTTCCTCAGCGGTTCGGCCATTGCCTCAGTGATCTCCGGGCCGGTGTCGGGCGCGCTGCTGAATGTCAGCGGGTTCAGCCTGCATGGCTGGCAATGGATGTTCCTGATCGAAGGCTTCGCCTCCATCGTGCTCTGCGGGTTTGTGTGGTTCTGGTTGCAGTCCCATCCCCATCAGGCCAAGTGGCTCAGTGACGAAGAAAAACACGCGCTGGTCAGTGCCATTGCGCTGGAGCAGCAGGCGCGCGAGGCGAGCCAGTGCGTGCGGCCGTCGATGTTCAAGCTGTTGGCCGACAAACAGATCGCGCTGTTCTGCTTTATCTACTTTTCCATCGCCCTGACCATCTACGGCGCCACCTTCTGGCTGCCGAGCATGATCAAGAAAATGGGCAACCTGGGTGACTTCCAGGTGGGCTTGTTCAATGCCATTCCGTGGTTGATTTCCATCGTCGCCATGTACGGCTTCGCGGCGCTGGCCAGCAAGTGGAAGCACCAGCAAGCCTGGGTGTCGCTGATGCTGGTGATCGCGGCGTTCGGCATGTTCATGTCTACCCTGGGCGGGCCGGTGTTTGCGTTCGTCGCCATCTGTTTTGCCGCGATTGGCTTCAAGGCCGCGTCGGCGCTGTTCTGGCCGATTCCCCAGGGTTACCTGGATGCGCGGATCGCGGCGGCGGTGATTGCGTTGATCAATTCGGTGGGCAACCTGGGCGGGTTCGTCGCGCCTACCACCTTCGGTTTGCTGGAGCAGACCACCGGGTCCATCGAGGGCGGGCTCTACGGCCTGGCCGCCACTTCGCTGGTGGCGGCGGTGGTGGTGTTCTTTGCCCGCACCGCACCGCGTGGCGGTACACCGTCCAACCCATCCACCGCGCCTCACCCTTTGTCTTCAGATCCACAGGGAGCCGTCTCTTGAAAATTATCCGCGTCACCGTCACCCCGATTGCCTTTCGCGACCCGCCGCTGTTGAACGCCAGCGGCATCCACGAGCCTTTCGCGCTGCGCTCGATCATCGAGATTGAAAGCGACACCGGCTACATCGGCCTCGGCGAAAGCTATGGCGATGCCCCGGCGCTGGCGATCCAGCAACAGGTACAGCAACAGCTGATCGGCCTGGACCCGTTCAACCTCAATGGCCTGCGCGCTATCGTGCAGGCCACCGTGGCCGCGCATAAACCGCTGAGCGTGGCCGGTGCGGAACTGGCGCCGGGCTCCCATGCCAGCAAAGCCGTGAGCAATGCCTATTCGGCGTTCGAAGTGGCGTTTCTCGACCTGCAGGCGCATTCGCTGAATGTACCGCTGGTGGACCTGCTCGGCGGCGCGATCCGTGACCAGATCCCGTTCAGCGCCTACCTGTTTTTCAAATACGCCGAACACATTGATTCGCCCTACAAGCCCGACAGCTGGGGCGAAGCCCTGACTGAAGCGCAGATCGTCGCCCAGGCCCGGCGCATGCTCGAGACCTACGGTTTCAAAAGCATCAAGCTCAAGGCCGGCGCACTGGAACCCGAGCATGAAGTGCGCTGCATCAAGGCGCTGAAAAAGGCCTTTCCCGGTGTGCCGCTACGCATCGACCCGAACGCTAACTGGTCTCTGGCCACCTCGATTCGCATGGCCGAACTGCTCGGCGATGACCTGCAATATTACGAAGACCCGACCCCCGGCCTGGAGGGCATGGCCGAGCTGCACAAGCGAACCGGCTTGCCCCTGGCGACTAACATGGTGGTCACCGATTTTGACGAGTTCCGCCGCAGCGTGGCGTTGAACAGCGTGCAGATCGTGCTGGCCGACCACCATTACTGGGGCGGCCTGCGCGACACCCAAGTGCTGGCGAAGATGTGCCACACCTTTGGCCTGGGCGTGTCGATGCACTCCAACTCACACTTGGGCATCAGCCTGATGGCCATGGCCCACGTCGCGGCGTCGGTGCCCAACCTCGACTATGCCTGCGATACGCATTACCCGTGGCAGGAGCCGGATGAAGAGGTGATCAAGGGCGGCAAACTGCCCATCGTCGACGGCTGCGTGAGCATCACTCGCGCGCCGGGGCTGGGCCTGGAACTGGACCACGATCAGTTAGGCAAGCTGCATGACCAATACCTCAGTTGCGGTATCCGCCAGCGTGACGATGTGAAACAGATGAAGCGCTACCAACCGACGTGGAAAACCGTCAAGCCACGTTTCTGAAGCCGGTCGCTTCGCTTTGCCCGGTGACGCATCCGCGTGCGTCGCCGGGCCTTTTTTTGTGCGCCGCCTCAGCCCTCGAATCGAAACCCACCCGCCAACTGCGCCTTTAAAAAACCTACCAGCGCGCTCACTGCCTTCGGCACATGGGGCGAGTAGGGGCGGATCAGGTAGATTTCATCGGCGAATGCGCCCTTGAGCGTCCACCCCTTCAATACCTGCACCAGCTTGCCCTCGGCCAGCGCCGCATGGGCGCTGAAATCCGGCAGCAGGGCAATGCCCAGGTGATTGAGCGCCGCGTCGCGCAGGGCTTCGCTGTTGTTGGTGGCGAAGCTGCCGGCGATGGGCACGGTCAGGCGTTCGAGGTGTTTGCTGCCGCGTTCGAAGGTCCAGGCCGGCTGGTCGGCCCCCCGTGGGTAAAACAGACAGTTGTGCGCCGACAGATCACCCGGCTCGCGGGGTTCGCCATGGCGCTGCAGGTAATCGCGGGTGGCGACCAGCACCGAGGCGGTGTCGCAGAGCTTCCAGGCCACATGGGTCTCGGGGATCTGGAAACCATGGCGCACGGCCAGGTCGTAACCTTCGGCGGCCAGCGAACTCAAGGCGTCGGACACGTCCAGCTGAATGCGCACCTGCGGGTATTGGCGCAGGAATTGCGGCAGATGCGGCACCAGCTGTTGCCGGGCGAACGCTACCGGGGCGGTCAGCCGCACCAGGCCACGCACTTCGCCGGCCAGGTCACGCACCGCAGAGAAGCTGCGAGCGATGTGTTCATAGGCGCTGCGCACCTCGCGGGTCAACGACAGCCCCGCATCGGTCAGCCGTACGCTGCGCGTGGTGCGCGTCACCAGGCGGGCGCCGGTGGCCTTTTCCAGGTCGGAAATCCGCTGGCTCACCGCTGACTTGCTCACCCCAAGGCGCGCGGCAGCGGCGGTGTAGGTGCCGTGTTCTTCCAGCACTGAAAGCCAATGGATGTGGGTCCACAGCCCTTCGATCTCTGCTTTTTCCATGGGAGTATTGTTCGCCAGGATGCACAATAAGTTCAAGATTCTGCTCTGGTTCGGAACAAAGCGAAAGCCTAAGGTGTGTACCAACGCCAACCACCTGGATCGCCTGCCATGCCGATTACCCTTGAGCACTACATCAACGACCAGCGCGTGAGCCGCGATGATCGCTATCAGGACGTCTACAACCCGGCCACCGGCGCAGTCACCGCGCGCGTGGCCCTGGCCAGCCGCCAGACCGTGGCTGAAGCCGTCGCCGCCGCCCAGGCCGCCTTTGCCGGTTGGGCCGACACCCCGCCGATCCGCCGAGCCCGTGTGCTGTTCGAATACCTGCACCTGCTGCGTGAACGCAAGGATGACCTGGCACGCATCATCGTCGCCGAACACGGCAAGGTGTTTACCGATGCCCAGGGCGAAGTCGACCGTGGTATCGACATCCTCGAGTTCGCCTGCGGCATTCCCAACCTGCTCAAGGGCGAACATTCCGACCAGGTTTCCCGTGGCATGGACAACTGGACAATGCGCCAGCCGCTGGGCGTGGTGGCCGGCGTCACGCCGTTCAACTTCCCGGTGATGGTGCCGATGTGGATGTACCCGATCGCGATTGCGGCGGGTAATACCTTCATTCTCAAGCCAAGCCCCACCGACCCGAGCGCCTCGTTGTTCATGGCCGAGCTGCTGCGCGAAGCGGGCCTGCCCAAGGGCGTGTTCAACGTGGTGCAGGGCGACAAGGAAGCGGTGGACGCGCTGATCGAACACCCGGACGTCAAGGCCGTGAGTTTTGTCGGTTCCACGCCGATTGCCCAGTACATCTACGAAAGCGGTGCGCGTAACGGCAAACGCGTGCAAGGCCTGGGCGGCGCGAAAAACCATATGGTGGTGATGCCCGACGCGGATATCGAACGCACCGTCGATGCCCTGATGGGCGCCGCCTACGGCAGTGCCGGCGAGCGTTGCATGGCAATCTCGGTGGCGGTGCTGGTGGGCGATGTGGGTGACAAGGTCATCGCTGCCTTGACCGAACGCGCCAAGCAACTGCGCATTACCGATGGCCGCGACCTCAAGGCCGAAATGGGCCCGATCGTGTCCCGCGCTGCCCTGGAGCGGATCAGCGGCTATATCGAGCAAGGCGTGCAAGCCGGCGCGCAACTGCTGCTTGATGGCCGCGACTACGTGCCCACCGAAGCGGGTTTGGAAAACGGCTTCTGGCTTGGCGCGACGCTGTTCGACCACGTCACCAAGGAAATGAGTATCTACCGCGAAGAAATCTTCGGCCCGGTGCTGGCCTGCGTGCGCGTGGATGATTTCGCCGCCGCAGTGAAACTGGTCAACGACCACGAGTTCGGCAACGGCGTCAGCTGCTTCACCCGCGACGGCAACATTGCCCGCGAATTTGCGCGGCGCATCGAAGTGGGCATGGTCGGCATCAACGTACCGATCCCGGTGCCGATGGCCTGGCATGGGTTTGGTGGCTGGAAAAAAAGCCTGTTTGGCGACATGCATGCCTATGGCACCGAGGGCGTGCGTTTTTATACCAAGCAGAAATCGATCATGCAGCGTTGGTCGGAGAGCATCGAGCAGGGCGCGGAGTTTGCGATGCCGGTGTCGAAGTAAGGTTTACCCCTGCACCACAAAACCTGATGTGGGAGGGGGCTTGCCCTAATGCCAGTCAGTTAAGAAGTAGAAAGGGTAAAAAGTAACCTGTGGCGAGGGAGCTTGCTCCCGCTGGACTGCGCAGCAGTTCCATTTTTGGGGCCGCTTCGCGGCCCAGCGGGAGCAAGCTCCCTCGCCACAGGTACAGTGTTCGTCCTTAACTGACTGGCATTAGGGCTTGGCCCAGATGCAGTGTGTCAGCCGGCTCAGTTGTAGCTGATGCATCGCCATCGGGGGCAAGCCCCCTCCCACAAAAAAAATGCGCCCAATCGGGCGCATTCTTTTGTTCGGTCAGCTATCGCCGGTCAGGCAATCGCATCCCAGGCGCGATCACCGTGCTCGTCTTTGATCCGAGTCGGCAAGCCCATCACGTCCAGCGCTTTGAGGAACGGCTCAGCCGGCAGTTCCTCGACGTTGGCCATGTGTTTGACATCCCACTCGCCGCGCGCCACCAGCAGCGCAGCGGCTACCGGTGGGACGCCTGCGGTGTACGAGATGCCTTGGCTGTCGGTCTCGGCAAAGGCTTCTTCGTGATCAGCCACGTTGTAGATGAACATCTCGCGCGGCTGGCCGTTCCGGGTGCCTTTGACCAGGTCGCCAATGCAGGTTTTGCCGGTATAGCCCGGTGCGAGCGATGACGGGTCAGGCAGTACCGCCTTGACCACTTTCAACGGCACCACTTCCAGGCCTTCAGCGGTTTTGACGGGCTTCTCGGAAAGCAGGCCGAGGTTTTTCAGTACGGTGAATACGTTGATGTAGTGTTCACCGAAACTCATCCAGAAACGCACATTGGGCACGTCGAGGTTTTTCGACAGCGAGTGCACTTCATCGTGGCCGGTGAGGTAGAGGTTCTGCGAACCGACTACCGGCAGGTCGTCGGTGCGTTTGACTTCGAACATGGTGTTGCTGGTCCACTGGCTGTTCTGCCAGCTCCACACCTGTCCGGTGAACTCGCGGAAGTTGATTTCCGGGTCGAAATTGGTGGCGAAGTATTTGCCGTGGGAGCCGGCATTGACGTCGAGAATGTCGATCGAATCAATGCGGTCGAAATGCTGTTGCTGCGCCAGCGCGGCGTACGCGTTGACGACACCCGGGTCGAAGCCCACGCCAAGGATGGCCGTGATGTTCTTCTGTTTGCATTCTTCCAGGTGGTTCCATTCGTAGTTGCCGTACCACGGCGGGGTCTCGCAGACCTTGCCCGGCTCTTCGTGGATGGCGGTGTCGAGGTAAGCCACGCCCGTATCGATGCAGGCACGCAGCACCGACATGTTGAGAAACGCGGAACCCACGTTGATGACGATCTGCGAGCCGGTCTCGCGGATCAGGGCCTTGGTCGCTTCCACGTCTAGGGCGTTCAGCGCGAAGGCCTGGATGTCGGCGGGTACCTTGAGGCTACCCTTGGCCTTGACGCTGTCGATGATGGCCTGGCATTTGGAGATGTTGCGCGACGCGATAGCAATACGACCGAGTTCGTCGTTGTGCTGCGCGCACTTGTGGGCCACCACCTTGGCGACACCTCCTGCACCAATGATAAGAACGTTCTTTTTCAATTGCTTTATTTCTCCTATATCCGCCAGCTTACGAAAGGCTGGACAGGTAGTCGTCGTAACCAAATTCACGAACCACTTCGACTGTACCGTCGAGTTGTTTCACTACGATGGACGGCATTTTCAGGCCGTTGAACCAGTTTTTCTTGACCATGGTGTAGCCAGCGGTGTCGATGAACGACAGCCGATCGCCGATGGCCAGCGGACGATCAAATTGATACTCGCCGAAGATGTCGCCGGCCAGGCAGGATTTGCCGCACACCATATAGGTATGCTCACCCTCGCTCGGCGCCAGCTTGGCGTTGAGGCGGTAGATCAGCAGGTCCAGCAGGTGGGCTTCGATGGAGCTGTCGACCACGGCGAGGTTTTTACCGTTGTAGAGCGTGTCGAGCACGGTGACTTCCAGGGACGCGCTGTTGGTGATCGCCGCTTCGCCGGGCTCCAGGTATACCTGCACGCCATACTTTTCGGAGAATGCCTTCAACCGTGCGCAAAACGCATCCAGCGCATAGCCTTCACCGGTGAAATGGATGCCGCCGCCGAGGCTGACCCATTGGACCTTGTGCAGCAGCGCGCCGAAGCGTTCTTCGATGGTGCCGAGCATGCTGTCGAACAGGCTGAAATCGCCGTTCTCGCAGTTGTTGTGGAACATGAAACCGGAGATTTGATCGATCACGCCGTCGATCTTCACCGGGTCCCACTCGCCCAGGCGGCTGAACGGACGCGCCGGGTCGGCCAGCAGGTAATCGGAGCTGCTCACCTGTGGGTTGACGCGCAGGCCACGGGTCTTGCCTTCGGAACGTTCGGCAAAACGCTGCAGTTGGCTGATGGAGTTGAAGATGATCTTGTCGCAGTTCTCCAGCATCTCTTCGATTTCATCGTCGGCCCAGGCCACGCTGTAGGCGTGCGCTTCACCTTCGAACTTCTGGCGACCGAGCTTCAACTCATACAGCGACGACGAGGTGGTGCCGTCCATGTATTGCTGCATCAGGTCGAACACCGACCAGGTGGCAAAGCACTTGAGCGCCAGCAGAGCCTTGGCGCCGGACTGCTCGCGCACGTAGGCAATCTTCTGCATGTTGACCAGAAGCTTCTGTTTATCGATGAGGTAGTACGGCGTTTTGATCATTTTTGAGAGCCTGCGGCGGTGCCTGCCAAAAAAGGACACGCATTGTGCCCGCACTTGGATCGAATCGAAAGGTTAGCCGGCGGATTTTGCTGCGCCGGTTTTACGATCTTAACCACTGAGTATGACTACTGATCGTTCCCACGCTCTGCGTGGGAATGCATCCCATGACGCTCCGCGTCACCTCACAAGCGGGACGCAGAGCGTCCAGGCGGCGTTCCCACGCAGAGCGTGGGAACGATCAACGCTGTGTAGCCAGGCTTCACTGACATCAAACCGTCATCTCCCCACCACCTTCCTGCCACATTCCCCCGTTACTGTCCTCGCCAATGAGATCGATCTCAAGCGAGTGACGATGACTGACCTGAAAGACGTTGCGCAGCTGGCTGGCGTATCCCGCGCCACTGCCGCCCGCACCTTTGCCTCCCCCGACCAGGTGCGCCCGGCCACCCGCGAGCAGGTGTTTGCCGCTGCCCGTGAGTTGGGCTTTCGGCCCAACTTGCTCGGTCGCCAACTGCGCCTGCAAACAACCCGGTTGATTGGCGTGGTGGTGCCCAACTTGCTCAATCCGGTGTTCGCCGAACAGTTCCAGGCCATGGAACGTGCCGCGCGGTTGCGCGGCTACAGCCTGGTGCTGGCGACTACCGACTACAGCGCTGAACGCGAAAGCATGGTGGTGGAAGAACTGCTGCGCCAACGTGTCGACGGCCTGGTACTGACGGTCACCGATGCCGAGAGCAACAGCGTGCTCAACAGCCTCGCCAGCGAACAGACCCCATTCGTGCTGGCCTACCACCAACCGAGCAACCCCAGCTACAGCGCCGTGTCGGTCGACAACCGCGCCGGCATGGCCATGGCCACCCGATATCTGCTGGAAGCAGGGCACCGGCGCATCAGCATGGTTGCGGGCCCCGCGTTGCAGTCCGACCGTGCGCGCCTGCGTTACGCCGGTTACTGCGACGCGATGCAAGCCTACGGTCTCAAGAGCCGCCCGGTGATCGAAATGCCCGCGCACACCCAGGCTGAATTCGTCGCCATCCAGCCGTACCTTGAAGGCCCCGCGGCGCCCACGGCACTGGTGTGTTCCAACGACTTCCTCGCCATCAGCCTGATCGCCGAACTGCGTCGCAACGCCTGGCACGTATCCGAGCAACTCTCGGTGATGGGCTTTGACGGCATTGACCTCGGCACCCAGATGCACCCAACCCTGTGCAGCGTGGTGCAGCCCATCGCGCTGCTCGCCAGCACAGTGATTGACCAATTGCTGGCGCAGATCGCCGGCAACGCCCCGATTTCCCATTGCCTGCCTTGCCATATCCGGCCGGGCGAAAGCACTCAACCCCACGAGGAATCCCTTGATGCGCGCATTGCGTAAAACCCTGGCCGCCGTGCTGCTGTGTGGTATGGCCAGCCTGGCCCAGGCCGCCGACACCGCGATTTGCTACAACTGCCCGCCGGACTGGGCCGACTGGGGCACCCAACTCAAGGCCATTGCCGCCAGCACCGGCGTGCAAGTGCCGCTGGATAACAAGAACTCCGGCCAATCGCTGGCGCAACTGGTGGCCGAAAAGGCTGCACCCGTCGCCGACGTGGTGTACTACGGGGTGACCTTTGGCCTGCAGGCGCAAAAAGCCGGCGTGGTCGACGGCTACACACCCAAGGGCTG
This sequence comes from Pseudomonas sp. R2-7-07, assembly GCF_003852355.1. Taxonomy (NCBI): domain Bacteria; kingdom Pseudomonadati; phylum Pseudomonadota; class Gammaproteobacteria; order Pseudomonadales; family Pseudomonadaceae; genus Pseudomonas; species Pseudomonas sp. R2-7-07. The sequence continues at coordinate 2,302,548 of NZ_CP027759.1, forward strand.
GGAGCAGATCCCCGCCGGCCTGAAAGACCCGGCGGGCCAGTGGTTCGCAATTCACTCCGGCACCTTGGGCATCATGGTCAACGTCGATGCATTGGGTGGCCTGCCGGTGCCGCAAAGCTGGGCCGACCTGCTCAAGCCGCAATACAAAGGCATGGTCGGCTACCTGGACCCGTCCAGCGCCTTCGTCGGTTACGTCTCTGCCGTGGCGATCAACCGCGCAATGGGCGGCGACCTGGACAACTTCGCCCCGGCTATCGACTACTTCCAGAAACTGGCGAAAAACGCGCCCATCGTGCCCAAGCAGACCGCCTATGCGCGGGTGCTGTCCGGCGAATTGCCGATCCTGGTGGACTACGACTTCAACGCCTACCGCGCCCGCTATAAGGACAACGCCAACGTTGCCTTCGTGATCCCCAAAGAGGGCAGCATCAGTGTGCCCTACGTGATGAGCCTGGTGGCCAACGCGCCGCACCGCGCCAATGGTGAGAAGGTGCTGGACTTCGTGCTGTCGGATCAAGGCCAGGCACTCTGGGCCAAGGCTTACTTGCGTCCGGTACGCCCGGTGCAGATGCCGGCTGAGGTCGCCGCGCAGTTCCTGCCCGACAGCGACTATGCGCGCGCCGGCGTGGTGGACTACCAGAAAATGGCCGCCGTGCAGGAAGCCTTCGCGGCCCGTTATCTGAACGAGGTCAAGTAAGTGGCCACATCGGCAAAACGTGCGGCCTGGGCGCTGGCTCCGGCCTTTGCGGTGCTGTTCGCATTCTGGATGCTGCCGCTGGCGCACTTGATCGTGCTCGGCGGCGAAAGCCGCGACAGCCACGGCAGCGGCTATTGGCAGGTGCTCAGCAGCGCGCAGTACCTGGGCAGCCTGGCGCAGACCTGTGTGCTGGCCATCGTCGTGACGTTCACGGCGTTATTGATTGGCGGCATCAGCGGCGTGTTTCTCGCGCGCCAGCGGTTTTTCGGGCGCTCGGCGTTGGTGGCCTTGCTCACGTTTCCCCTGGCGTTTCCCGGGGTGGTGGTGGGCTTCCTGGTCATCCTGTTGGCCGGGCGCCAGGGGCTGCTGGCGTCGCTCGGCCTGCAATTGGCCGGTGAGCGCTGGATCTTTGCCTATTCGCTGGCCGGGTTGTTTGTCGGCTACCTGTATTTCTCGATTCCACGGGTAATCCTCACGGTGATGGCGGCCTGCGAAAGCCTCGACCGTAGCCTGGAAGAAGCCGCGCATTCACTGGGCGCCGGGCATTGGCGCGTGGTCTGCGACGTGATCGTGCCGGGCCTGGCGCCGGCGCTGGCGTCCTGCGGGGCAATCTGTTTTGCCACGTCCATGGGCGCCTTCGGCACGGCCTTTACCTTGGGCACGCGGCTGAACGTCACCCCGGTGGCGATCTACAACGTGTTCACCAATTACGCCAACTTTGCCGTCGCCGCCGCGTTGTCGGTGGTGCTTGGCGCGGTGACCTGGGCGGTGTTGTTGCTCACGCGACGCCTGGTGAAAAACGCGGGGACGGTCTTGTGAAGCGCTCATCGCTGTTTGTGATTCAACTGCTGTTCACCTTGCTGGTGTGCGCGTTCATGTTGGTGCCGGTGCTGATGTCGTTGCTGGCCGGGTTGACGCGCAATTTCTTCGTCGGCGTGTCCAGTGGACTGACCTTCGATTGGCTGGTGCAGGTATGGCAGGCCTATTCGCCGACCGTATGGCTATCGTTGCAACTGGCCCTGGCCTGCGCGGTGTGCGTCTGCGTGATCGGCGTGCCGGCGGCCTACGCCCTGGTGCGCATGAACAACCGCTTCAGCCGCGCCTTCGAGGAACTGATGGTGCTGCCGGTGGCGATGCCGGGCCTGGCCAGTGCGCTGGCCTTGCTGCTCACCTACGGCCAGTTCGGCACGTTTCGCAGCAGTTGGTTGTTCATCCTGGTGGGGCATGTGCTGTTCACCTTGCCGTTCCTGGTGCGCCCGGTGATGGCGGTGATGCAGCGCCAGCATCTGCCGGTGCTGGAAGAGGCGGCGGCCAGCCTTGGCGCCGGGCCCATCAAACGCTTTTTCAGCGTGGTGGTGCCCAACAGCCGGGCAGGGATTCTGGCGGGTGTGCTGATGGTGGTCACCTTGTCCCTGGGTGAGTTCAACCTGACCTGGATGCTGCACACACCGATGACCAAGACCTTGCCGGTCGGCCTGGCCGACAGCTACGCCTCGGCGCGCCTGGAAATCGCCAGCGCCTATACCCTTATCTTTTTGCTGATGATCGTACCGCTGCTGATTGCATTGCAGGCCATCAGTGCCCGTTTATCCCGTGGAGAGCGTCGATGACCGCTATCACTATCCGCCTGCAAGGCTGTCGCAAGGCATTCGCCGACGGCACCGTGGCCGTGCATGACCTGGACCTGACCGTCGAAGGCGGCGAAACCCTGGCGATTCTTGGCCCATCGGGCTGTGGCAAAACCACCACCTTGCGCCTGATCGCCGGGCTGGAGCGCCCGGATGTGGGCCAGGTGTTTTTCGGCAACGACGACGTCACGCGCCTGCCCATCGAGCGTCGCGACGTGGGCATGGTGTTCCAGAATTACGCGCTGTTTCCCAACCTGGATGTGGCCGGCAATATCGTCTACGGCTTGAAGATTCGCGGGATGTCGGTGCTTGCGCGCAACAAGCGCTGCGACGAATTGCTGGAGCTGGTGGGCCTGCAACAGCATGGCAAGCGCAGCATCCACGAATTGTCCGGTGGCCAGCGTCAACGCGTGGCCCTGGCCCGTGCCCTGGCGCCGCGCCCGAAGGTCCTGTTGCTGGATGAACCGCTGGCAGCCCTCGATGCGCAACTGCGTGAGCGCCTGCGCAGTGAGCTCAATGAATTGCTGCGTGGCCTGGGCATCACCTCGGTGTTCGTCACCCACGACCAGGGCGAAGCCATGGCCCTGGGTGATCGCATCCTGGTGATGGAGCACGGCCGCGTCGCGCAACTGGCCAGCCCACGGGACATTTACCAGAAACCGGCGAATGCATTTGTCGCCGGTTTTGTCGGCAACCTGAATGCCTTTCACGTGCTGGACCAGTCGGTCCATGGCTTGAAGGTGAGCGGCGGTGTGCTGCCGTGGCACGCGGCCAGTCAACCCACCACGGTGTACTGCCGCCCCGAACACCTGCGGGTCATGGAAGGCGAAGGGCACCTGCACGGCCATCTGCTCGCACAGTTTTTCCAGGGCGCGCAAAGCCGCCTGCTGGTGGAGGTGGGGGGTCGGCAACCGCTGCTGGTGGACAGCAGCGACAACCAGCTGTACGCCGTCGGCGCGCCGATTGCCCTGGCGATCGCGCCGCACATGTTGTTCACCCTGAATGCGTGAGAGTCTGTTTGTGAATCGTACGTTTCTTGTTGCACAGATCAGCGACCTGCACCTTAAAGCCGGCGAGCGCCTCACCTATGGCGTCGTCGATACCCTGGGCGCGCTGCGTCGTGCCGTCGACCACCTCAACGCCAGCCATCCACGGCCCGATATCGTGGTGGTCAGCGGCGACCTGGTGGACTTCGGTCGCCCCAATGAGTACGCCGTGCTGCACCCCGAACTCGCACGCCTGCACATGCCGTGCTACTTGGTGCCAGGCAACCACGACACACGCGGTCCGTTGCTCGAAGCATTCCGTGATCACGCCTATTTGCCGACGTCGGCAGAGGGCCCGCTGGACTGGGTGGTGGACGAGCATCCGCTGCGTTTGATCGGCCTGGACTCGACCATCCCCGGTGGCCATGGCGGGCAATTGCTGGACAGCCAGTTGCAATGGCTGGACGAGCAACTGGCGCGACGCCGGGATGCGCCGACCTTGCTGATTCTGCACCACCCGCCGTTTATGAGCGGCATCGGCCATATGGACCGCGAACCATTTATCAATGCCGCCGCCCTGGAAACAGTCGTGGCGCGCCACCCGCAAGTTGAACGCCTGCTGTGCGGGCACCTGCACCGGCCGATGCAGCGACGCTTTGGTGGCAGCTTGAGCTGCGTGTGCCCCGGCACCTCCCATCAGATCGTGCTGGATTTGCAAGACGCCGCGCCCGCGCATTTCAACCTGGAGCCGGCGGGATATCTGTTGCATCGCTGGGACGCGCAACAGGGGTTGCTCAGCCACAACGGCGTGTTCGGGGATTACCCCGGCCCGTATCCGTTCTATGACGCTCATGGGTTGATTGACTGATCCGATTGACTGATCACTCCCGGTTTAAACATGAGTGGAACTTGTGATCATCTAAAATAAAATGAGTTTGTCTCACTATCGGCATCTGCCGACAATGGCTGCCATTGAATACCTACAGTGGAGTTGTAAGTCATGGCAGTCGCTCATTCCCTCGGATTCCCGCGCATTGGACGCGACCGTGAACTGAAGAAAGCGCAGGAAGCGTTCTGGAAGGGCGAACTCGACGAAGCCGGCCTGCGTGCCGTGGGCCGTGACTTGCGCAAGGCCCACTGGGCGCTGCAAAAACAAGCGGGCATTGAGCTGCTGCCCGCAGGTGATTTCGCCTGGTACGACCAGGTGCTGACCCACTCGCTGATGTTTGGCGTAGTCCCCGAGCGTTTTCGCCCAGCCGATGGTCAAGCCACGTTGCAGACGTTGTTCGGCATGGCGCGTGGCGTCAGCGATAACTGCTGCGGCGGTGCTCACGCTCAGGAAATGACCAAGTGGTTCGATACTAACTATCACTACCTGGTGCCGGAGTTCAGCGTCGACCAGCAATTCCACCTCGGGTGGGAACAGTTGTTCGAAGAAGTCCAGGAAGCGCGCGATCTCGGGCACAGCGTCAAGCCGGTCGTCATCGGCCCGCTGACCTACCTGTGGCTGGGCAAGGCCAAGGGCGCTGACTTCGACAAGCTCGAGCTGCTCGACCGCCTGCTGCCGCTGTATGGTCAGATCTTCCAGCGCCTGGCCGAGCTGGGCGTGGAGTGGGTGCAGATCGACGAGCCGATCCTGGTGCTCGACCTGCCGCAGGCCTGGAAGAATGCTTTTGAGCGCGCCTATAACCTGATCCAGCGCGACCCGCTGAAAAAGCTGGTCGCCACCTACTTTGGCGGGCTGGAGGAAAACCTCGGCCTGGCCGCCAACCTGCCGGTCGATGGCCTGCACATCGATCTGGTGCGGGCGCCGGAGCAATACCCGACCATCCTCGACCGCCTGCCGGCGTACAAGGTGCTGTCCCTGGGCGTGGTCGACGGTCTCAACCTAGGGCGCTGCGACTTGGAAAAGGTCCTGGCGACCTTGCAGCGCGCCCACGAAAAACTGGGCGATCGTTTGTGGGTGGCGCCGTCTTGCCCGCTGCTGTACAGCCCGGTGGGCCCGGAGCGTGACGACCGGCTGAACGTCGGGCCGGGCAGTTGGCTGACCTGCGCCTTGCAAACGTGCGCGCAAGTCGCAGCGCTGGCCGAGGCCGTCGACCCTCCTCAGATGCCAAGCGCCTGCGGAGCTGGGTTGACGGCGAAAACTGCGCGGCTGGCCTTCGCGTAGTAGGTCATACTGGCGCCATGACTTTCGACTCGCCGCTCGCCGCTTATCAAGATGCCATCGCCCAGCAGGGTTTCGTGCCCGACGACGCCCAGCACGCGGCGGTGCAGGCCTTGCAAACCTGTCACCAGGCGTTGCACCAGAGCCATTCGCCGATTGCCGGCGTTTACCTGTGGGGGCCGGTGGGGCGCGGCAAGACCTGGTTGATGGACCAGTTCTATCAAAGCCTGCGCGTGCCGGCGCGGCGTCAGCATTTTCATCACTTCATGGGCTGGGTACACCAGCGCTCGTTCCAGCTCAGCGGTATCAAGGACCCGCTGCAGGCGTTGGCGCGGGAACTGAGCCGGGACGTGCGCGTGCTGTGTTTCGATGAGTTGTTCGTCAATGACATCGGTGACGCGATCATTCTCGGCCGTCTGTTCCAGGTGATGTTCGAGGAGGGCGTGGTCATGGTCTGTACGTCCAATCAACCGCCTGAGCAGCTGTACGCCGAGGGTTTCAACCGCGACCGGTTCGTGCCGGGGATCGCGGCGATCAAGCAGCATATGCAGGTGGTGGCGGTGGACGGTGGCGAGGATCATCGCTTGCACGCCGGTGTGGGCCTGCAGCGCTACTGGGTGAATCAGCCGGAGGCACTGGCCACGGTGTTCAGGCAACTGAGCGCGGGGCAAACGGTCAGCGAGGGGAGGGTGGTGAACGTGGGTCATCGCACTATTACGGCGGTGCAGGCCAGTGACGCGGTACTGTGGTGCCGTTACGCCGAACTCTGCGAGCAGCCGCTGGCCGCGATGGATTTCATGCTGCTGTGTGATCGCTTCAAGGCCATCCTGTTGGCGCAGGTGCCCAACCTCAGCGCACCGCAGCGCCCGGGGCGAATCGCCCGGGGTACCGAAGACGGGGCCGAGCGCGTTGTCGCAGGGGACCGTCACTTGCCGGAGCTGTCGGTGCACGACGACAGCGTGCGACGCTTTATAGCGTTGGTGGATGAATGTTACGACCGCAAGGTGCCGTTGTTCATCGAGGCCCAAGTGCCACTGGACCGTCTGTATACCGAAGGCTACCTGGCGTTTCCTTTTCGGCGCACCTTGAGCCGCTTGCGAGAAATGCAGCTGCAGCGCTTCGGCGCCTGACCTCGGCCAGGGCTTTGGATGCCTGCAACCTGGGCGTTTTCTGTCAGGCATTTGTCGTTAATCGCCTTCATCTGCCGCCGACTCCATGCCTACAATCACCCCTCTCAAAGGGATTCGATTCCCTGGTTGTCGTTATCGAGGACGGAAATGGACACCCCTGACATCCTGGTGCTGCAAGCCAGCTACACCAACGCGGTGCACGCCGACGCCATCGGCTCGTTGCTCAACCACTATGCTGAAGATCCAATGGGCGGCGGGCACACCTTGCAAGCCGACCTGTTGCAGCAACTGCCTGGGGAACTGGCCAAGCGCCCCTATGCGTTCAGTGTGCTGGCGTTCGTCGGGGGTGAGCCAGCCGGGCTGGTCAATTGCTTCGAAGGCTTCTCGACATTCGCTTGTCGGCCCTTGGTCAACGTTCATGATGTGGTGGTGGCGAAACAGTTTCGTGGCTTGGGATTGAGCCAGAAGATGCTGCAGAAAGTCGAGGAAATCGCCCGGCAGCGCGGATGCTGCAAAATCACCCTGGAAGTGCTTGAAGGCAATGAGCTGGCACAGTCGGCGTATCGCAAGTTCGGTTTCGACGATTCGGTATTTGATCCCGCCCATGGCCGCATGTTGTTCTGGAGCAAGGCGCTGTAATAAAAACAGGGTAAAAAAAGGCGCCATTGAATGGCGCCTGATAAACCTTTGCCAAGGGAGCGGAATGGCAGAGGGTGTTGCGGATTAACTCAACATTAATTAACTATTGGGTTGTGCTGTTTCGGCAGTAGTGGCTTTAACCGGTTTACCATCGGCGGACGCAACTTGTTGTTCAGCCTTGCCGTGGGTTTTTTCCTGAATGAAGCTGAAGTTGTTGTAGAACTCTTTCGAACGCTCTGAGCCGCCTTCTGCAAAGGCGGCGGCAGAGGTCAGGGTCATCAGGCTGGCGAGCATCAAGGTCGAAAGTTTCATGGCGGTATTCCCATTTAGATTGATAGGTGATCGGTCACTCCCTGATCTGATCGTGGGGCGACTATGGCGTTATCCTATTAAGTGGGAATTAACGAAGTTCACCTGCGAAGTTAACAATTTTGTTAACTTCGCGAGGGGGCGTTATAGCCGCCAGTCAAGTGCCAGCGTGACTGAACGTGGATCGCCCCAATACACGCCGTTATAAAAGCCAACGCGTTCGTAATATTTCTTATCAAATAAATTGTTGACGTTAACCGACGCCGTAACATGTTCATCGAACTGGTAGCGCGACATCAGGTTGACCACGGTGTAGCCCTGTTGCGTGATTTTCTCCCGCGTGGTTATCGGTCTGCCTTCGCTGTTGCGCGCCCCCGTGGGCCGGTCGCCGAAGTCATACATCTCGCTCTGCCAATTCACCGCGCCGCCCACGGTCAGGTTGCGCCAGGCCCCCGGCAGGCGGTAAGCGCTGGATAACTTCAACAGGCTCAACGGCTGGCCGGTGTTGTTGCGCGTGCCTGCGCCATTCACCGAATGGGTGTAGGTGTAGCCCGCAGTCAGGTTCCAGTCCGGGGTGATTTCCCCGGCCGCTTCCAGCTCGAAGCCCTTCACCTTGTTGCCCTTGCCGCCGGACTTGTAGTACTCCTCGCCGGTGGCCGGGTTGCGCGGCACCGAGTCGTCCCGCTCGGCGACGTTGTCCTGGGTGCTCCAGAAATACGCGGCGGCCAGGTTCAGACGCTCGTCGAGTACGCTGCCCTTGAGCCCCACCTCATAGTTACTGCCCACCACCGGTTCCAGGTATTTCTTGTTGGCATCACGCGCATCCTGCGGCTTGAAAATGTCGGTGTAGCTCGCGTAGACGGTGTATTGCGGCGTGATGTCGTAAAGCAGCCCGGCGTAGGGCGTCCACATGTCATTATGGGTTTGCCCGGTTTTGCCGGACGCGGTCAGTTGATCGTTGGAGTCGTATTTGGGGGTAGCGCTTTCCAGCTCCCAACTGCCGTAGCGGCTGCCGAGTACGGCGTGCAGGCGGTCAGTCAGGCTCAGTCGAGTCGCGAGGTAACCGGCTTTCTGTTGTTTCTTGCTGTGTTCACCCTTGAGGTCGGTGACGTAATCGCTGAACTTGCCGATGCCGCCCATGTGTTTCCAGTCCTCGATGGAGTAGTAGCTGGAGGGCAGGTCGGTGCGCATGAAGGGCGAACTGTCCCGCTGCGCGGCCTCGCCATAACCCATCATCAGCGCGTGTTCACGGCCCAGCAACGCGTAGCTGCCGGCCAGGTTGAGGTCGATGGCTTCCATTCTCGAGGTGCCGCGCATATGGCTGGCCCAGGCGGTCATGCCGCTGCGGTCGGCATTGGGGAACCCCGCGCCGCCGTAATACACCTTGCCATCGGTATCGCTCTGGCGATGGGTGTAGGCCGCCTTCAGGTGCCAGTCGCCGCCCAACCGATGATCGAGGGTGGCGAAGGTGGTTTTGTCGGTCAATGGCCAGGAACTCCAGTGCGCCGCCATATTGGTGGAGCGCGACAGTCCGGCCTTGCCGCCCTGGCTGTTCCAGTACGGCACGGTGCCCCAGGAGGTGCCTTGTACCTGCTTGTCCTGGTAATCAAAGCCTACGGCCAGCACGGTGTCGTCGGAAAGGTCACCCTCGAGAATGCCGTAGCCGACCGCCCGCTGCAGGGCATAGTTGTCGCGAAAGGATTTGCTGTCACGGTAGGCCAGGACGCTGCGCCCGCGCAGTTTGCCGTCGAAGGCCAGCGGGCCGCCGACGTCGAGGTAGCTGTAGTAGTTGTCATGGGTAGCGCCGCTGATCCCGGTTTTCGCCTGCCATTGGGCGGTAGGGCGCTTGCGTACCATGTTGACGGTGGCCGAGGGGTCGCCCGCGCCGGTTGTCAGGCCGGTGGCGCCACGCACCACTTCGATACGGTCATAGATAATGGTGTCGGCGTCGCTCTTCATGTAGCCGAAGGTGTTGAGCATTCCGTCAATCTGGAAATTGTTGATGCCGTAACCACGGGCGGTATAGGACACGCGGTCCGAATCATTGTGCTGGACGTTGACACCGGTGGTCTGGCGCAACACATCGGTCAGGGTGTTGAGGTTGAAATCGTCCATCTGCTGGCGCGTGATCACCGAGATCGATTGCGGGGTTTCCTTGATCGACAGGTTCAGGCGCGTGGCGGTGCTCATGGAGCCGGTGGTGTAAGCGCCGGTGTGTTCGGTGGTCGCACCCAGGCCTTCGGCGGTGACAGTGGTGGCGCCCAGTTCGAGAGCGTTGGCGGGGGTGTGTTCGGGATCGGTTTCGGCCAGCAGTTCAGGGCTCAGCGCAAGGCTGAACAGGCCAAGGGTAAAGGTGATGGAACGGGTAAACGGCGCGAGCATCGCGGCAAACTCCTTGTCGTCTTTGAGCCGCCCCGGATGGGGTGGGCATGGCTCAAAGACGAAAGGAGGCGCGGATCTTTAGGTTTAAACGAGAATGATTGTTATCTTCTTGTTACGAGCCGCTGGTTACTTGGCCACCACGTCGGTGCTGTCGGCCTTTTTCGGCTTGATCAGACTGAAATCAATCAACGCCTTTTGCTTGGTCTCGTAAGGGTTGCCGATAAGCAAGGGGCGTGGTTTGAAGCTGTCGCTGACCAGGCTTTTGCTGTGGTCCAGTTCATCGAAACTCAAACCTGCCAGGTCCGCCCAGGTGTGGATCAACTGCGAACTGCTGTAAGGCCGTTGCAGGTCGCCGGCGAAGCTCCAATCGTGGCTTTCGCGCCACTTGGGCGAGGCGTAGGCCATGAAGGGAATGGTGTACATCGGCGCGGTCGGCTTGCCTTCGTTACGGCCCAGGGTGTCATGGCCGGCCGAGTCGAACACGTCTTCGCCGTGGTCCGACAGGTACAGCAGGAAGCCGTTGGGGTCGGTCTTGGCGTAGTCCTTGATCAGGCTCGACACCACGAAGTCGTTGTACAGCACCGCGTTGTCATAGCTGTTGTACGTCGGCAGCTGTGCATCGCTGACACCGGGCGGCACGCCCTGGCGGTCGGTGAACTTGTCGAACGTCTGCGGATAACGGTACTGGTAGCTCATGTGCGTGCCCAACAGGTGCACCACGATGAACTTGCGCTCGGCGGTATCGGCCAGGGCCTTGGAAAACGGGGCCAGTACATCGCCGTCGTATTGACGGGCGTTCTGGTTCCGGTTGTTGTTGAGGTACACCTGCTCGTCGGCCTGTTCGGAAAAGGTCGTGAGCATGGTGTTGCGCTTGGTCATGGTTTGCTGGTTGGTGATCCAGAAGGTCTTGTAGCCGGCCTGTTTCATCACGCTGACGATCGACGGCGTCTTGAGGTACAGGTCCGGGTTTTCTTCGTCGGCGAAGGTCAGTACCTGCTGCAGCGCTTCAATGGTGTACGGGCGCGGTGTAATGACGTTGTCGAACACCGCCAGTTGGTCGCGCAGCTTGTCCAGTTCCGGCGTGGTGTTACGCGGGTAACCATACAGGCTCATGCGCTGGCGGTTGGTGGACTCGCCGATCACCAGCACCAGGGTGGACGGCTGGCCGGCCATGCTGTCCTTGAGGTTCTTCAGCGGTGGGATCTGGCTGGCACTGGTCAGCATGCCTTGCATATTGTCCAGCTGTTCGGTGTAACGGCGGTAGGCGACGATCATCTGCCACGGCACGGCCGGTTCGATCCGGGTTTCGAAGCGGTCGATGGCCAGTTCCATGGTTTCGCTGGTGGCGATCTGCTTGACGAGCGGGTAGCCGACCACGGCCAACACAATGGCGATCGCCGCCACGATCGACTGACCGCGAGGCAAGTACACCGGGCGCAGGCGTGTCCACAGGAAAACCGCGAAGGCAGTGTGGGCGATGAACGCCAGCACGATCCACCAGGCAAAGTACTGGGTGGCGTATTCGCCCGCTTCAGAAATGTTCGACTCGAACATGATGAAGATGACGCTCTGGGAAAATTCCTGCTGGTAAATGAAGAAATAACCCAGGCTGGCCATGGAACAGGCCCACAGCACCACGCCGATCAAGGCAGCGAGCAGGCGTGTTTGCCGGGGGAACAGCAACATCGGCGCCAGCCACAGCGCACTCATGAAGAACGCCTGGCGGAAACCACTGAAGCCGGACGTGCCGGTCAGTTGGATAAGAAGTTGGGTAATCCCAGAGAAATACCAGAAAAACAGGAATAACCAGCCAAGGCCGGCCCAATCAAAGCCTTTCGCAGTCGTCGTGCTGCGTTTGAACATCGCCATCCAGCGCCCCATCAGAAAATAATCGTCGCGCACAGGCGCGCGACATCGGGCCGCCCAGAAAGTGAGCGGCATCGCGGGCGGGAGTATCGGGATAAGTGTGTGAAAACTTTGTGAGTTTTCTGTAGGTATTGCCTTACGGGCTCGCCAGGGCGGCTCAGCAGAGCGCGGGCTTGGCGCCGGACGGCAGTTCAAGCTGGGCCTGCAGATGTGAACGCAGACGCAGGACTTCCTGTTGCAACTGATCGCGCTCGTCCTTCAACTGGCGCAATTCATCGCGGCGGATGCTGACGTAGAGGGTCTGAGGCGGTCGGGTCATCTGTGCTGTGCTCATTGCTTACCTCGCAAATGGCGGTCAACGGCGCTGCCGAATCGGTTCGCGGCAACAGTCGGAGGTAAGTCTGAATTCTTTTTCACATCAAGGGAACTTTTTTATTTTTGGTGGTCGTGTGACTTTTACAGGGTTGATGGTGAAATGATGGCAACTTTTTTGCCATGAAACTACACGGATCCGCTCTGGACTAACCCTCATTAGCCTCATTGCGCTATAAACTATGTCACACATTTTTTTGCAGTTAGGAGCATCAGCACATGCAACTGGGGATTATCGGACTAGGCCGCATGGGCGGTAATATTGCGCGGCGCCTGATGCTCAATGGGCATTCCACCGTTGTTTATGACCGTAATGAAGCATTCGTAAAGGGCTTGAGCGAGGAGGGCGCCACCGGCGTCGCCGGGCTGGAGGCCCTGGTGGCCGGCCTGCAAAAGCCGCGCGCGGTATGGGTGATGCTGCCGGCGGGCGCGCCGACCGAAGACACCATCAATGAACTCAGTGAGCTGCTGGAAAGCGGTGACGTGATCATCGACGGCGGCAATACCAATTACAAGGACGACGTGCGTCGCGGCAAGGCCCTGGCGGAAAAGGGCCTGCACTATGTTGACGTCGGCACTTCCGGCGGTGTCTGGGGCCTGGAACGCGGCTACTGCATGATGATTGGCGGCGACGTGGAAACCGTGCAGCGCCTCGACCCGATCTTCAAGAGCCTCGCCCCCGGTATCGGCAGCATCCCTCGCACCAAGGACCGTTCGGCTTCTGCCGACCCACGTGCCGAGCAGGGTTATATCCATGCTGGCCCAGCGGGCTCCGGTCACTTCGTCAAGATGATCCATAACGGCATTGAATACGGAATGATGCAGGCGTTTGCCGAAGGTTTTGACATCCTCAAGACCAAGAACTCGGAAAACCTGCCGGAAGATCAGCGCTTTGACCTGAACGTGGCCGACATCGCCGAAGTCTGGCGCCGTGGCAGCGTGGTGTCGTCGTGGCTGCTGGACCTGACCGCCGATGCCCTGGCCACCGACCCGAAACTCGACGGCTACTCCGGCTCCGTGGCCGACAGTGGCGAAGGCCGCTGGACCATCGAAGCGGCCATGGAGCAAGCGGTGCCGGTACCGGTGCTGTCCACCTCGCTGTTCGCCCGTTTCCGTTCGCGCCAGCAGAGCACCTACGGTGACAAAATGCTCTCGGCCATGCGCTTCGGCTTTGGCGGCCACGTGGAGACTTCCAAAAAATGACCGCCAACGGCAAGAAACCCAAGGCCGAACCCGCTCCACCCACTACGTTGTTCCTGTTTGGCGCCCATGGCGACCTGGTCAAGCGCCTGCTGATGCCGGCGCTGTACAACCTGAGCCGCGACGGGTTGCTGGGCGATGGCCTGCGTATCGTGGGCGTTGATCACAACGCCGTCAGCGACGCGGACTTTGCCAAGAAGCTCGAGGATTTCATTCGCACCGAGGCGGCCAGCAAAGTCCGGGGGAATGCCGACAATGCGCTGGACCCACACCTGTGGGCCCAGTTGGCCAAAGGCATCAGCTACGTCGAGGGCGACTTCCTCGACGACAGCACCTACGCGGATATCGCGCAGAAAATTGCCGACAGCGGCACCGCCAATGCCGTGTTCTACCTCGCGACCGCACCGCGCTTCTTCAGTGAAGTGGTGCAACGCCTGGGCAGCGCCGGGTTGCTCAATGAAACCGAGGAGGGCTTTCGCCGCGTGGTCATCGAGAAACCGTTCGGTTCCGACCTGGCCTCCGCCGAAGCCTTGAATGCGTGCCTGCTCAAGGTGATGAGCGAGAAACAGATCTATCGCATCGACCATTACCTGGGCAAGGAAACGGTGCAGAACATCCTGATCAGCCGTTTTTCCAATGTGCTGTTCGAAGCGTTCTGGAACAATCACTACATCGATCATGTGCAAATCACCGCTGCGGAAACGGTCGGCGTGGAAACCCGTGGCAGTTTCTTCGAAAAAACCGGCACCCTGCGAGACATGGTGCCCAACCACCTGTTCCAGTTGCTGGCCATGGTTGCCATGGAACCGCCTGCTGCCTTCGGTGCCGACGCGGTGCGCGGGGAGAAGGCCAAGGTGGTGGGGGCAATCCGCCCCTGGTCCCTGGAAGATGCGCGGGCCAATTCCGTTCGCGGCCAGTACACCGCCGGTGAAATCGCCGGCAAGTCGCTGCCGGGTTACCGTGAAGAAGCCAACGTCGCGCCCGACAGCAGCACCGAGACCTTCGTTGCTCTGAAGGTGATGATCGACAACTGGCGCTGGGTCGGCGTGCCGTTCTACTTGCGTACCGGCAAGCGCATGAGCATCCGCGACACCGAGATCGTGATCTGCTTCAAACAGGCGCCTTACGCGCAATTTCGCGACACCGAGGTCGACGAGCTCAAGCCCACTTACCTGAAGATCCAGATCCAGCCGAACGAAGGCATGTGGTTCGACCTTTTGGCGAAAAAGCCTGGGCCGACCCTGGAAATGGCCAATATCGAACTGGGCTTCGACTACAAGGACTTCTTCGAGATGCAACCGTCGACCGGTTACGAGACGCTGATCTACGACTGCATGACCGGCGACCAGACGTTGTTCCAGCGCGCCGACAACATCGAGAACGGCTGGCGTGCCGTGCAGCCGTTCCTGGATGCCTGGAAAGAAGATGACGGTATCCAGACTTACAAGGCTGGCGAAGATGGCCCGGCGGCGGCTGACACCTTGCTGGCCCGTGATGGTCGCACCTGGCACAGCCTCGGATGAGTGATGCAGCGATTCATCCCATCCGCTTTATCCTCAGTGACGTGGACGGCACGTTGCTGCATCCGGATCACAGCCTGAGCCAGCGCACCGCCGATGCGGTGCGCGCGCTGCGTGAGGCCGGGGTGTTTTTCAGCCTGGCCAGCGGACGGCCACCCAAGGCCATGCTGCATTTGATCGAGACCTTTGGCATCGACGTGCCGGTGGCGGGCTTCAATGGCGGTACCTTGATCAACCCGGATGGCAGCATCCTGGTGGCCCACCATCTGCCGGCGGAAGCAGCCCTGATGACGTTGGCGCTGTTTTCCGCCGAGCCGGACGTGGAAGTGTGGGTGTTCGCCGACGGCGATTGGCTGCGCCGTGACCCGCCAGGGCCGATGGTGCAGCGCGAAGCCGATGGCCTGGGGTACGGGCCGGTGGTGGTCGAGAGTTTCGAGCCGTACCTGGACCGGGTCGACAAGATCGTCGCCGCCAGCAACAACACGCAGTTGTTGGTGGAGCTGGAGGCGCAATTGCAGCCCAAGGTACAGGGCTTGGCCCAGGTGTCGCGTTCGCAGCCGGTTTACCTGGATGTGACGGCGATGCTGGCCAATAAGGGCGAGGCCTTGAAGACCATTGCGGCGCACCTTGGGGTGCCGCTTGCGCAAACGGCGGCCATTGGTGACGGCGGCAACGACCCGGCGATGTTCCAGGTGGCCGGTTTATCGATCGCAATGGGCCAGGCGGAAGAAACCGTCAAGCGTCAGGCCAGTGTCGTCACCGGCAGTAATGTCGAAGACGGCGCTGCTGAAGCGTTCGAGCGATTTATTCTGACCGCGCGATAAGTAAGTCAAACTTCCGATCACGCGAGTGCAGTGATCGGAAGTTAACCTGCCGACTTACTTGGGCATTGCCCACTGCTGCAACTTGTAGCCATCTTTGTCGAGCTCGGCACGCGCCTGCAACAACAGGTTTTCCAGTTGCGCCGGGTCGGTGTAAGTGTTCGAGGACAGCTGTTTGCAGCCGATGCGGGTATTGGTGCGGTCAATGACGCTCAGGCTGAGGGCGCCATTGCCATCGTGCCAGGCCACGCACTGAAAGGGTTGGAAAGCGCGGTCTGCAATCAAAAGAGCTTCGTTGATGCGCAGCGGAGCGTTCATGTGGGTCGTCTCTCTCTATGCCCATTCAAGTGAGTACCGGCGGTTGGGCTGACCGTGCGGTGGGTTACTTGTACTGATGCGCGATGGTGGGGTACGGGTCACATGCTAGAGCAACAAATTTTAATGTTTCCTGACTAACGTCATGTAAGTCGCTGTTTTAAAAGCTCAACCCGGGCGTTAACGGTTCAAAGATAGGTGGCGTTTTGCCCGCACTTATAGCGAATGGTTACAAAGGCTGCGTCAAAATTTTGCTAAGGTCCCTGTCAGTCATCACAAACAGTTGTTTCTAATAACGATAATGTTCTGACGCCAAGGAATATTCATGATTGTGTCCCCCGTCCAACGCCGCTTGCTGGTGGTCGACCCGTGTGCGGATTGCCATGGGTTGCTACCGGGCTTACGCACGGTCGGATGGGACGTGGACAGCTGTGCCCTGGAAGCGGTGGGGGATAGGTCCTGCGATGTCGGCCTGCTGCGGCTGCAGCCGTGTCATCTGGAACGCCCCGAAGCGGTCAAGGAACTGATTGGCCGTAGCGGCACCGAGTGGATCGCGGTACTCAGCCAGGATGTATTACGTCTGCAGAACGTCGGCGATTTCGTCTGCGAATGGTTCTTTGACTTCCACACCTTGCCGTTCGACGTGTCGCGGGTGCAGGTCACCCTGGGACGCGCCTTCGGCATGGCGCGTCTGCGCGGCAAGGGCAACACCCCCGTGGGTGGGCCTGGGGATGAGCTGCTGGGCGACAGCCGGCCCATTCGTGAACTGCGCAAGTTGTTGTCGAAGTTGGCGCCGACTGAATCCCCGGTACTGATTCGGGGCGACAGCGGCACCGGCAAGGAACTGGTGGCCAAAACCCTGCACCGGCAATCCCAGCGGCACGCCAAGCCGTTTGTGGCGATCAACTGTGGGGCGATTCCGGAACACCTGATCCAGTCGGAACTCTTCGGCCATGAAAAGGGTGCCTTCACTGGTGCGCACCAGCGCAAGGTCGGACGCATCGAGGCCGCCCACGGTGGCACGCTGTTCCTCGATGAAATCGGCGATCTGCCGATGGAACTGCAAGCCAACCTGTTGCGCTTTCTCCAGGAGAAACAGATCGAGCGCGTCGGCGGCAGCCAGCCTATCCCGGTGGATGTGCGGGTGCTGGCTGCTACCCACGTGGATCTTGAGGCCGCTGTCGAGAAGGGCACTTTCCGCGAAGACCTGTATTACCGCCTGAACGTCCTGCAAGTGGTCACGGCACCCTTGCGTGAACGCCATGGTGACGTGGCGATGCTGGCCAATCACTTTTCGCGCTTCTATAGCCAGGAAACCGGCCGCCGCCCGCGCAGCTTCAGCGAAGATGCATTGGTGGCGATGGGGCAGCACCTGTGGCCAGGCAATGTACGTGAGTTGGCCAACCGCGTGCGCCGTGGCCTGGTGTTGGCCGAAGGGCGCCAGATCGAAGCGGTGGATCTGGGGCTGCAAGGCGAGCAGGCGGCTTCACCACCGA
The DNA here is from genome assembly GCF_003852355.1 of Pseudomonas sp. R2-7-07. Taxonomy (NCBI): domain Bacteria; kingdom Pseudomonadati; phylum Pseudomonadota; class Gammaproteobacteria; order Pseudomonadales; family Pseudomonadaceae; genus Pseudomonas; species Pseudomonas sp. R2-7-07. The sequence goes on from NZ_CP027759.1 coordinate 2,320,076, forward strand.
TGGCGACACTGGAAGATTACAAACACCGCGCCGAACGTCAGGCGTTGTGTGATGTGCTCCATCGGCACAGCGATAACCTCAGCGTCGCCGCCCGCGTGCTGGGCATTTCGCGGCCGACGTTCTACCGGTTGCTGCATAAACACCAGATTCGCTAGGGCCATCGGGAGCAAGCCCTAATGCCAGTCAGTTAAGGCGACACCGAACCTGTGGCGAGGGAGCTTGCTCCCGCTGGACTGCGCAGCAGTCCCATTGTTTTGGGCCGCTTCGCGCCCCAGCGGGAGCAAGCTCCCTCGCCACAAGTTAATTCTCGCTCCTGCTACTTCTTAACTGACCGGCATTAGGGCAAGCCCCCTCTTATCAAACTTAAAATAACTCGCTGATTTTAAAGGATTATTTTTCAGTTAAAAACTGAAATTTCCCATTCAAAGATCGTTCCCACGCTCCTGCGTGGGATTGCAGCCCGTGACGCTCCGCGTCACCTGTGCGCAATCGCCGAAACTTGCAGCGCTTGGCGGGACGCGGAGCGTCCCAGGAGGCATTCCCACGCAGAGCGCGGGAACGATCACCTCAGCGCCAAGAATATTTGTAGGCGCCCCCAGTTTGCTGCGCGACAGCGCTACGTCGAAGAGGTAGTGGGGCCTCCCACATTTAAAAGCGCACGGCTCTCAATCAGAAGTAATACGGGAATTTCAGGCTGAAGGTAAAGTCCGGCGCATCATCGGTCATCCCGATCGCCAGGTTCGGCACGATGGTCAGGTTACCCGATGCGGCAATCGTCATGCCCACATTGAAGTAGCCGGCGTTGGCATCGCTGGAGACCACCGACTGCCAGTCGCCGCCGTCGGGCTTGAGTTTGCTTTTGCGCTGTATCAGGTCCGATACCGAGAACGACATACTCATCTTCTCGTTAAGCGCAAAGGCTACGCCGACGCCGAGCTGGAAGCTGTCACCCAGGCGCACCTTGCCGCCGACCTTTTGATTGACCTCACTGCTGATGTCATCGAACGAGTCTTCGAAGTTGTGGGTGTACGACAGCGAGCCGAACAGCACGGCAGGGTCGAAGGTCTTGACCAGGGAAATGCCCGGCGTGATCGACCAGACGCCGTTGCCCGTCGGCAGGCTTTCCGGTATGTACAGGTTGTCGTTGTTGGGCTGCTTGACCAGTTTGATGCCAAACGGCTCTTTACCCGTCGGCGCCTTCACCCGTACCGATACCACCGCATCCGGCAGGGTGGGGGTTTCATCGAGGAATTTGTACGCCACGCCAAAGTTGACGTCGCCGATGGTCGGGTCGCGGGTGACAGAACCTTCCGAGGTGGCCGTGGCATCGTTGCCGGCGCCGCCGGACTGATAGGTCGAATCGCGGTAGACCACCGGCACGTTGAGGTCGAACTGCCAGCGATTGTCGACGTTGTAGCGCCCGGTCAGGTCCAGGGTCCAACTGTCGGATTTGATCCGGTCCAGGTTGATGTTGCCGAGGAAGATCGAGTCCAGCGCGAGGAAGCCGTTGAGGGTCAGCTGGCGGGCGTCATAACGGGCATAGGTGACACCGGTTTCCAAGCTGAACTTGCCATTGCCGAAAAAGCCGCTGGCCTCGTTGTAGAGGTTGCTCACGCTCTGCGCGGGGGCGGAGTCGTCCTTGAGTGACTGGCCGTAGGAGCTGCCGCCGCCGGCACCACCCGATGCCGCAGCCGCGCCCGTGCCGGCGACGACGGTGCCGCCTTTCTTGAAGTCGGCGGGGGATTTGGCCAGGCGTCTGGGCGCTGGCGTCTGCGGTTGATCTTCCACCTGGCGCACGCGTTGTTCCAGCACGGCCAGGGCCTTTTGCTGCACGTCGTAGCGTTGCTTGAGTTCCAGGAGTTCCCGCTTGAGGGTTTCGATATCGGCATCCGGTGCGGCATACAGCACGGAGGCGGGCAAGAGCGTACTTAAACAGACCACCGCGCGGAGCGATATCGATCTATGCATGAAATAAGCCGTCCTTTTTGATGCGTAAGTGTCGAGGGTCAGCGTAGTTCAATAACCGAGCGTGCGTAGGCCTTTGAGTTGATCCAGGTTGCAGTTCAACGCGCCGTTGTTCAAACCGTTATTGTTCATCACGACGTTGAGTTGGGTCATGTTGTTGACGAAGTTGCTATTGCCGGTCAAAACCGTCCCTTGCAGCACATTCCCGCCGCCGATCTGCTGCAGGCTGTTGCCTTGGTTGTGGTTGGCCTGGATCGCCATCTGCAAGCCGCCTTGGTTGGCCGACACGCTGACATGACCTGCCGGGCTGTCGCCGCTGACGATGCCGCCGGCCACCAATACCTGCCCGGACTGCACGATGTTGGCAGGGGCAAAGCCGTCCTGGGTGACGTTGATGCCCACCGTGTTGTGGGCGGTGTTGCCATCGCCAGCGGTGCGCACGCTCTGGATCACACCCTGGCCACTGCCAAGGCCCGCGCCGCCGACCACATTGCCGGCGCCGATGTCCTGGTTGCTCCCAGCCCCCGCCGAACCGGTGGTTTGTACGTAGAACTGCGGGGTGATGGTGGCCTTGTCGAGCTGCAGGCTGGCCTTGCCGGTGATGCTGTCGCCCACGGCATTGGTCCAGGTGCTGCTCATGACAATGCCGAAGCTGATGATTCGCCCCGGCATCACATAGCGGCCGCGCAGCTCGGCCATTTCCGAATCCTTGAGTTCGATCGGTTTGAAACCCGATGAAGCATAAGCGGGCATCGAGGCTGCCAGACACAAAACCGTCAGCCAACGGGAAGTGTTCATCTTTTGCTCCTGGAGCGTCCTGCTCCTTATTGCGCTTCTAGAAGAAGTCGCTCTGGATAAAACCGAAATCCATCAGCTCGGCGTCGCCTACAGGCCGGAACTCGTTCAACTGGTTCTTGGCGGTCAGCGGCGCAGGCGGGTCGAGCAACACGTTGGTCTTGTCGTAGCCTTCGCCCAATACGGCGAACACGATGCCATTCCAACCCTTGACGAAGTCATCCCGCGAATAGCGCTTATGGCCCAGCACCGGGTCGCCGATATACACCCAGTCCTTGTCGGCCCGCTGCATCACCACGAAGTGCTTGTAGCCACGGATTTCCAGCAACACCACCACCGGGATTTTCACGGTTATCAGGGTGTCTGGCGCGATCTTGTAGCCCCGGGCACGCATGCCGATGCTTTCGAGGTAGCGCTTCATGTCCAGCATGGAAAAACCCTGGGTACGCACCAGGTCCTGATCGGCGGTGAGCAGCATGCCTTTGATGAGGTGATCTTCGTCGACGTCCAGCCAATAGGCCTGGCGCAGGATGGTGGCGAGTGCCGCGGCACCGCAGCTGAAATCGGTTTTCTGTTCCACCAGGTTGGCGAACCGGCGTTCACGGATGCTCTCGACCTTCTTGAAAATCACCGCACCGCCAGGCATGGCGGAGATCGCCATGGTGCCTGCCCACGCGGGGCCGGTGAGTAACATCAGGAGGGTGAGGGTCGCGAGGCGCATGATCGAATGACCTGTTGGACACTGGAATAAAAAGGGGCCTTGTCGCCAAGGCCCCGTTGGCTCAGAAGCGCACGCCACTGGCGCAGACGCTGCAACCTTGACCGATCGACAGGCTGTTGCTGCCTTGGTTGCCGGCGCCGGACTGCAGGTTCACACCCACGTTGCCGGAGTTGCGGTTAACCGAATTGTCGAGGCTGGCGTTGTTGGACACGTATTGCGGTTTGCCATAGCCATGACTGCTGGTGGCGCTATTGAGGTAGCTGTTGTTGAGCGAGTTCTGCTCGGTGTTGGAAGCCGCTGCGATGTTCTTGCCGTCAGCGGTGGTGATTGCCAGGTTGTTTTTACCCTGGTTGCCTTGCCCGGCCTGGCCGTTGTAACCCACGTTACCGGAGTTGCCGTTCACCGAGCTGTCCAGGGAGGCGTTGTTTTGCGTGCCTTTGTTGACGAAATTGTTGTTGCTGCTGCCTTGATCCACATCGATCACCGCGAACACGGTGGCAAAGTCGCCCTTGGCACTGGAGATGGCACCGGCGTTGTCAGCCTGGTTGCCGGAACCCGACTGCACGTTCACGCCCACGTTACCGCTGTTGCTGGTGACCGAACCGTCGGCAGAGGCGTTGTTTTCGGTGTTGGTGTCGTCGAATTTGTTGTGCTGGCTTTTTTGCACATCAGTGACCACAGCGGCAACAGTACCGCTAGGTTGAGGCGCCGGATGCCAGCCACCGCCTGCTTGAGCGGCGGCAGCCATGAGCGCGGCGAGAGCGAAAACCAATGGTTTCAGAGCCATTTGAGGTTTCATGGTGTTTCTCCTTGCTTCTGATTAGTTGGGTTAAGTGTTGGTACGGTCCAGCCAGTGCTACCAAGCGTTCACTTGATAGTGATACCCAGGGTGTTAGCCACTCGGTTCCCCACCCCGGCACTCTGGTTCACCTGAATCACTCCTCGGCTGCCGGTGAAGGCCTGGTCGCTGGTCACGACCTGGCGGCTGCCAGTGGTGGGGGTGAGCCCTGAGTCGGTCAACTGCGTCGTGTTCTGTTGCAACAGGACGCTGTCATCGATGCTTTGCGGGCCAGGATTGAGACTGATCCGCACGGCATTGATCGATTGGTTATTGGCCCCGGCCGACTGGTTGATGCCCAGCACGCCGTTGCCGTTGCTGAAAGAGGTGCCCAGGATCGCCGCCTTGGCGTTCAAGGACGGGTCGACGTTGCCGTCGAGTTTCTGGATGTTGAGGTTGGTGGCCTGGCCGCCTAGGACAATGGCGCGGCTGTTGGACATCTGTTGCTGGTTACCGGCCGCCTGGTTGATCGACAGCACGCCTTCGTACTGGTTACCGCTGCCTTGGATCACGGCGGTGTTGTCAGCCATCGTCGACGCACTGCCCAGCAGCGCCACCATCAGCACGAGGCGCTTCATTACTTGCCCCCCATCATGCTGCCGAGGTTATTCAAGGGGGTCATGCCGCGCTGGATCGAATCACTGATCTGCCCACCCATACCGCTGCCCGCGCCGTGGCCGGCGGCTGCGCCGGTGCCCAGGGTCGACATGCCGTTTTGCGTGGCGCTCAAGCCCGCCTGATTACCGCTGGGCTGGAGGGAACGCGCAAGGCTCGAACCGCTGCGAATACCGCCGATGTCCACATCGCTGAGTTCGCCGGAAATGGCGCTGTTCACTTCTTTGCTGGGGTTGGCGTTGGCGGTGTTGGGGTAGGGGTCCGGAAGGGAGGTGCGCCCGTACATATGACCTTGCACGGTGCGCCCTGTCACGATCATGCCATCACCCGCCTGGCTCGGCAGGCTGATGCCAGCACTGAGCACGCAACTGATCAGCAGTGCGTTTATCGAGGCATGAGTGAGTGCGTTCACGGCGGCAGTCCTTGTTATTCACGCTGACCCTAAACAGCGTTGTCAGGGAAAGAGCAGAAGGCGTGCCGCTTTTTATTTTTCTTCTGGATTCAGTGTATTGCGAGTTGCGCGGGAGGATTGATCGGCTGGGGTGTTTCAGGCGTGAGACAGTCGCCCTGCGGCGCGATATGCCCCGCTGCACGCGCCAGTTGTATCACTGATGAAACAGTGCCCATGACAAAATCATGAATCCGCAGCCACTGGGCGATTCAGCGCAGTTGAGTGTTTCAAAAATGGACAGGTAGCCGCAGGCTCAGCCTTTGGGCGTTTTACGCGGAATGGAGTTGAGTACAGGGTTGCCATCCTGGTTCTGGGTCAGGTAGACCGGCAGCACCTTGGGCAGGGAGGGGATGAGGTTGTTGACCTCACTGAGGTTATAGATACCGCCAATGCGAATGGTCCCGGTGCCCGCGTCCGCCAGCATCGCGGGTTTGTCCAGGTAGCGGTTGATCAGCGGCAGGGCGTCGGCCAGGGCCAGGTTATCGAGCACCAGTTTGCCCGTGCGCCACGCCAGCGCGCTGTCATTGGGGTTGAAGGCCTGGACCTCGGGCGTGGTGTCGCCCTGATGATAGCTGGCCTGCATGCCCGGGCTCAGTTGTACGCCGGGGTGCAGGTTGTCACTGGCGATCTGCACCGAGCCTTCGAGCAGCATCACCCGGACCTTGTCTTCGTATTTCCACACGTTGAACTGAGTCCCGGTCACCCGCACCTGGCCTTCCCCTGCGCGCACGATGAAGGGGTGGGCGCTGTCATGGCTGACCTTGAAAAATGCTTCACCCTTTTTCAGCGTAACGCGTCGCTGGTCCTTGTAGTCGCTGTAGACCAGCTCGGTGCCCAGGTTCAACTCCACCTGGCTGCCATCGCCGAGGGTGATGTTGCGCAAACCGTTGACCGCTTCGAAACGCTTATAGGAACTGGGCAACCAGCCGGCTTCCCAGCCAGTGAACGCGGCCAGGGGCAACGCGGCGAGGCAAATCGCGGCTGCGACCGCGTAGGTGCGCCAACGCGAGCGTGGCTTGAACGGTAACACCAGCGGCGGCGCCGGGCTGCGGGGCAGGTGGTCGGCGACTTCCCAGATTTCCAGCATGGCGGCGTATTCGAAAGCGTGCAGCGGGTGCGCATCGTGCCATTGGGTAAAGGCTTGACGCTCCGCCGCCGTGCAGTCGCCCGCATGCATGCGCATGCACCAATGCGCGGCGGCGTCGGTGATGGCGTCATATTCGGCTTCTGTAAGGGACTTTTCGCTCATTAACTCATCCTGATTTCGCACATTCTAACCTCCCGAGGCGGACAGCGAGAACAGCCGTCATGGCAATTGCATATCAATTGGAACTTGTTCTCGTTTGGCGTGACCTGAAAATCAGCACATTCCCGCCGGGAGCCTGTTCAGGCTCCTATATCCAGCTTTCGGCCGAGTTCACTGATCATGTAAGTGACGGAGTCGGCATTGGCCAGGATCGTGTCGATACGTTTGTCGGCATTGCTCATGAAGATCGACCGGGCGTCATCCAGCGTTCGGCCACCGGTGGTGCTCAGTACCTTTGCCTTTTGCGCCGACGTGGCGTCACTGCTGCCGAAATCTTCCCATGCCTGACTGAAATCGTCCCATGTCTTGAACAGCAGCCTGACCGGCGTCATGAGGGACAGCGCGTTTAAGCGCAGGTCCGAAAGGTCGGTCTGCATCAGCTTGGTACGCGGGGTGCTGACTTTGATCAGGTCTGGGAACGGCCGCATGCTGTCCAGGTAGGCCAGGTCCTCGGTCTGGGATTTGAGATGGGTTATCTCGTGAATCAATATGGTAGCTCGTGCATGGGCCGAGATGTCGAAGGGGATGTTCAGATGATTTTGATAGATGTCCATGGGCGGGTCGAAGAAGCGGTCCAGCAAATAGATCTTCTGGTCCGCATCCTTGGGAATCACGAAAGCAAAGGATTGTCGCGGATTGTAGCGATGGGTGCCGCAGACAAAACGCTGTGAGTCGGGGTTGATCAAGGTGTGGTTGGTCAACTCGTTGAGAACCTCATCGATGCGCCGCTCGATTCTTCCCACCTGATCGAGCGTCAATGTGACCACGCCGAACAACTCACCGAAAATCCGCCCGAGCCGGCTCAGGGGATCCAGGTGTGTCGCGTAGTGGAGGAGGTTGCGTTTGCAGGTGACCGTGTAATAAGTCGCCACGTTGAGCGCTTCATCAATGCACTGTGCTTTCCAGCTGGATAACGCGGCAATTTGCCTCATCCCCACCGCTTGGATATTGATGGAGTCGCGTTCGGCTCCTCGCGTCTGAACCTTGTCTGAGAAGCGACTCAACGTTTTGCCGTAAAGTGGATGATGCCGGTCGAGATCCAGCACCCATGCGCCCTGGGCGTCGCGTTGTATATAGGGGCCTTGCAGCTCGCCCTGGTTCAGGCGCCAACGCTCACCGGCACTTTTCACCGGGTACACCTTGCCCGCCAACGGCACGAAATGCTGGATGTCCGTCTTGCCCCGATAGAGGTGGCTTTGCGCGCTCAGCTCCAGATCGCGCAAGGCGATATCGTGCTGTTCAAAGGCTTGCAGCTCTGTGCGCCAGGGTGCCGTCAAATCCACCACATCCAGCTTCACGTCTGCCTTTGGGGCGGGCGTTTGCGGCAAGAGTTGGTCCAGGCCCTCGCGCAGGGAGGCTAATGCAGCCACGCCTGCGATGAAGGTTTTGAGCGCCTGTTGCCAGCGGTGTTGCTGCAAGTCTTCGGCGGAGGTTTTGAACAGTTTGTGGCTGCGCCACACCGCCAACGGGTAGGCCAGCTTGCCGGCCAGGAACTGCAGGCTTTTGGGGATTTCCTGGGTGAGCAGGCTGGTGACCGCATCCCATGCTGCCTGGCCTGATCGCGAGAACTGGGAGGCCAGCATTCCCAGGAGCATCTCGGCATTGTCTTCAAACAGCCGCTTGAGCAGGTTGCCGGTGATAGGCGTTGCCCCAAAACTGATCTCCGAGCGCTCATGGCGCGGTTTTTCGTTGAGCAAATTGCGGTAAGTGGCTTGCTCGGGCGCCTCCAACTGGCCGACTACCCAGTCCTGCAGCGCACCGGGCGTGGTCAACTCGTTGAGGAACGCCGCTTCATTGGCATATTCCTTCAAGCCATGTGTGGGGCTGTAGGGGGCGTACAGGATCAGGGGGCCAGAAGCGCCGGCCTTGGGACCGATCAAGTAGCAGCCCAACGCTTTGACCAGCGCCGCGCCTGGGGTGGCGAGCAGTTCGAGGGGCCGAATGATCGCCGTTACGCCCGCCACGGCGGCACGCGCCAGCGCGTCGGGCATATCGAAGACATGCCGGATGAAGCCCCAGGCCGACGCGGACAGCCGCTCATCCAGGGTTTGTTGATGGGCATAGTGCAGCAACTGCCAGGGCAATTGCCGACAGAACAATTGACGACGCTCGCGGCTATCCTCGGTCTGGTCTTTGAGGTGGGTGGTCAGTAGCTTCTGGAAGGTACTTTTCAAATCCAGTTGTCGAACCAGTTGCACGATGGCATCGCCGTCCAGTCCCGCCGGTAGCTCGGTGGCTGTACGCGACAGTGGCTTGATGTCTTCGGCGTGCAGCTCGGGCAAGTGCCGCAGGGCGAAGTCGGTCAGGGTCTGCGCGCTGCCCTTCAAGTCGATACGACTCGGTATCAGTACGTCGTCCGGGTTGATCGATTGCCCTGGAAAACGCTTATCGAGCAAGGTTGAAAGGGTGCTCCTGGCCGCGTCGCGCAGAGGCGTGATGCTGTGCAGGTAGTCACGCTCGTCCGGCGCGCTGATGCGGTATTGCTCGAGCAGTTCGGCGTGCAGGCGTTGCTCGCGGGGGCTTGCCATGCCCAGCCATACCGGCAGCGCTTGCAGGTTGATCAGGGCCCGCGCAATGGCAATGGACCTGGGCAGGTTGGTTGGTGGTGCCCGGCGGATGATGCTGTCCATGCAGTCCTGAAAGCGCTCTGCGTTCAATTTCATCGAGAATAAATGGTCTATCTCGTCTCGCGTGAAGTCACTGTAGCTCTGTTGCCGGTCGTGCAGCAGGTGGTCGTCGATACGCCGCAGTGGGCCGAACTGCCAGGCCTGATGGGGGACACGCTTGGAGATCGGCAGGTTCTCCAGCAGGGTTAATCGCTTCAGGGGGTCTTGCAAGCGTTGCTCCACTGCTTGGCGCAGGGCCTTGATCGACCCATAGGCCTCGTAGCCGTTACGTGGCGTCCACAGCAGCGCCGTTCCTGAATGAATGGGGTCCGTGCCGCCACGTTCGGTCAGCACAAAACAGTTAGCCAGGGCCTGAGGCGTGCTCTGCGCGCCGGTTTTGAGGGTCAGGCCAAAGGCATCCGGTATGAACCCGTTCAGGCCGTGACGGGTCATTCGGGTCATGCTGTTGGCGTTCAGAACGCTGTCCAGCAGGGCGAGGCTTTGGGCCGGCAAACTCTTGTGCAGCCGTCTCAACTGCGCCTCACCGCTCAAACCCTGCAACATGCCCAGGCTCAGGTGCGCCTGGTTATTCTCCAGGAGGAGATTGGGCAGTGCACGCAGGTCGTCACGTGCAAACGTGCCCAGGACTCGCTCGATGATCGAATTGAAGGTCGCGATGCTCAGGTTATGCAGCTTATAGGCGACACCGGCATGGCGGTCGCCGTAGAACCAGGTCAGGCTGGACTCGCTCAGCGCATCGGTTTGCCGGGCCAGGCGGGCAATGAAGTGCTCGACCATGCTCGATGAGGCCAGGGGCGGGCGGATTTCGCGCTCCAGGGCCTGGGTGGGGTAGGTATTGATATGAACCTCGTCGGCCTTCAGCGCCAATTGGCGCTTGGCCAACTCGGCGTCCAGTGCATGGGCCGCCAGTTCGCGCAAGGTCAGATACCGGCTGCGCTCCTCGGCCATTGCCGCCTCGATCGCCTGCAATCGCTGCAGGTGCAACTTGGACTTTTCCGCCTGGACCGTGGTGGGGCGGCCACTGTCAGTGGTGATGGGATGGACGCTCCAGCGCCCGTCCGTCTCCTGCTCCAGCAAACGGCTGTCGAGCATGGTCCGTACGTCCAGGGCACTTTCGACTTGTGCGGCCAGGTCGACCCCGCCCGCGCTGCGCCGAAACAGTCCCAGCGCCGTTTCCAGGTTGTCGAATTGCTTGGCGATGATGTCCTCGATGATTTCCTGGAACACATCGCCAGCGACGGGCTTGCCGGTCACCTGAATGTGATCCATGCCGACAAACACACTGCGCTCATCCACGGACAGGAAATTGAGCAGCTCATCTTCGTGTCCTGCGGTTTTGAGCATGCTCAACAGGGCATCGTTAAGGTCGTTCAGGTCTGCGAGTACCTGCAAACCCCGTGATTGGGTGTAGAGGTAAGCTTGGGAATTGCTGATCATCAGGGTGCTGGCCAGATCGACGTAATGTTGAAACGGCGCATGTATGCGCACCTTTTCTACGCTCAGCCGACTGTCGGAGGCGGTACGCGCGGCTTGGTCGGGAAGGAACAGCGTCCTCAGTTTTTGACTTTGATCGGCGGACAGAATCATTTCCTGTTGCTTCAACAGCAGGTCAACGCGGCATTTGTCACTGATAACCCGGCTGAAAAAGCGTCGGCGTGACTGGCGGCCGTTGAAGTCCTCGTTCCAGTAGGTCTGCAACAGGCTGTTCAACAACGTTGAAAGTATGCCGCTGGTTTGTTCGATCACGCTGTCCCAACGCTGCTGGTCTTGAGCCTGTTGCTCCGGGGTATGGGCGGCGGTGTCGAGACCGATATTGGAAAAAGTATGCGTCTGCTCCGTCGGCCACGCGTGATTCACATAAAAACGCAACAGCGCATCGCGCAGGGGCTCGGAGGTGACCCATCGACGGTCTTCTGCGGCCGACTCTCGGCTGAAGAAGCTCACCCGTGTATCGCGCTGGTTCAGGCCCGGGAAATAGGGGCGGGCCATGATGCCGAGCAAGGTGTCGAGCATCCCGTGCAGGCTTGGGAGTTTGCGCAACTCGTCGAGCATGACTGCTACGTTTTTCTGCTGGCCGTCCAGGATGGCTTGCTGCTGGTCCTCCATCACCGCACCCTGGATGACGGAGGTGGTCGCGGTCAGGCGCACCGCCAGCGGCAGCGCATCCTGCTCGTCGATAGACAAAAAGCGCAGCAAATCGCTGCGTTGTGCAGGTTGCCTCAGCCGCTCGTCCACTTCATTGAGCAGGGCGGTGTGGCTGTCGAACAACTCCAGCCCTGTGTACGGGGTGTAGAGCACGGCCTTTGCCTCGTCCGGCGTCGGGCTGATGACAAAGGCGCCTGCCAGTGGGGTGGGGTGTTTGCCGGTGGGGTTGATCAGCAACCTTTCCACCAGCATGGGGTACTCGTTTAAGGTCGTGTCCCTGCGTGCCGTGTCAGTGGCGTAGTACAGCGTGTGCAGCCAATTCAGATCTTTCACCGTGAAGCCCAGCGCACGCTCCCGTGGCGTGGGCTCCTTGCGGCTGACAGGATGCAGGAATTCATCGAAAAAGTAGGGCACGGTCACATTCGCCATCCGGCATCTCCATTGTTGCGCGGTTATGAACCGTCAACGTAGAGGGCGGCGGCGGGCGTGCTGTGGTAGATAACTGGCTCAGACGTCAAGCGCCCGTTGACAGCAGGCACGGAAGGCGTTGTTTAATCGTCGGTCTGGATTCTTGTTGCCTCTTCCAATTACAAAATCGGAGCTACAGATGTCTGCCCAGTCCCCGATAGTTGACAACGCGACAGCGCTCATCGGTTTCAACGACCTGGTGGGGTTGCTGCAAGCGGTGTTCGTGAAGCACGGCACCTCGCCACAAGTAGCTGCGATCCTGGCGCACAATTGCGCCAGCGCCGAGCGCGACGGCGCACATAGTCACGGCATTTTCCGCATCCCCGGTTACCTCAGTAGCCTGGCCAGTGGCTGGGTCAATGGCCAGGCCGTGCCGGTGGTGACCGATGTCGCGTCCGGCTTCGTGCGGGTGGACGCCGGCAACGGGTTTGCCCAGCCCGCCCTTGAAGCGGCGCGAGCGTTGCTGGTGGACAAGGCCCGTAGCGCCGGCATCGCGCTGCTGGCGATTCACAATTCCCATCACTTTGCCGCCCTGTGGCCGGATGTCGAGCCCTTCGCCGAAGAAGGGCTGGTGGCCTTGAGCGTGGTCAACAGCATGACCTGTGTGGTGCCCCATGGTGCCGACCGCCCGTTATTCGGCACCAACCCCATCGCCTTTGCCGCGCCGCGTGCCGACGGCCCGCCGATCGTGTTCGACCTGGCCACCAGCGCCATCGCCCATGGCGACGTGCAGATCGCCGCGCGCAAGGGCGAACGCCTGCCACCGGGCATGGGCGTAGACAGCCTGGGCCAGCCGACCCAGGATCCTAAAGCCATTCTGGAAGGCGGCGCACTGTTGCCGTTTGGCGGGCACAAGGGCTCGGCGCTGTCGATGATGGTCGAGTTGCTGGCGGCCGCGTTAACGGGCGGTAATTTTTCGTTCGAATTCAGTTGGGCTGATCATCCGGGGGCGCGTACACCGTGGACAGGCCAGCTGCTGATCGTGATCGACCCGAGCAAGACCGCCGGGCAAAGCTTTGCTGTGCGCAGCCAGGAACTGGTGCGACAGATGCATGCGGCGGGGTTGCGGCGGTTGCCGGGGGATCGGCGGCATCGCGCACGGGCGAAGTCGCAGGAAACGGGGATTGAACTTGAGGTACAGGAGCTGCAGCAGCTGCAAGCGCTGGCCGCGGGTTGAAGGGGCTGCGCCTTGGGCGCAGCCCGTACTTATCAGTGACGGCGACCGAGCAGCAGGCCTACCACCAGGCCAAAGCCTGCGGAAATCGCCACGGTCTGCCAGGGGTGACCACCGATATAAGTCTCGGTGGCATCGACTACCGGCTTGCTGCGCTCACGGACGTTGGACACTGAGTCCAGGGCTTGTTTGAGTTTGATGGCGACCTGCTCGCGCAGGGTTTCGCCTTCCTCACCCACCAGTGATGCACTGCTCTTGAGCAGTTTGTCGGATTCTTCAATCAGCGAAGTCAGTTCGCTGAAGGCTTGATCCTTGATTTGATCTTCGACGGATTGGGCGGCGGTTTTGCGGGCCATGTGTGACTCCTTGCAAGTGTAGGTGACAGTGAACAATGGAGTATCGGGCGCTGGCAAAAGTTGCAGTTATTTTGCGGGTTGCCCATTTGCGGCAAAATCGAAATCAGGTCTTTTCGACCTACAGTGTAAGATGTCACCTATTTGTGCAGCAGGTAATTCAACATGAGCTTCAATCTCGCCAACAAGACCCTCGCCGAACGCGCCGAGCTGGAAGATGAAAAGTCCCGTCTCTACGACCTGTGGCAAACCAACCTGGGCAAGGCCAAGGGCGAAGCCGCGCGCTTGTTCGGCGAGCGCGCCAAGCGCAAGGGCAAATGGGCCGAGTGGGTGCGCGCGGAACTGGACGGCATGTCGCCGCCGGAGTTTTCCAACATGGTGCGCAGCGAAGTCAACAAGCTGATGGCCGCGGCTAAATAAAGCACGCCTCGATCGCCTCGCGAACCTTCAACAGCAAGGGGTCGAGCTGGGCCTGGGTGCGCCAGCCCAGCTCGACCGGATAGCGGGGCAATGCCAGTGGGCAGGGCAGTACGCGCAAGCCGGTCAGGCGGGCGATGGCCTCGGCGGCATGCCCAGGGATCGTCGCCACCGCCGCGCTGCCCTTGAGCAGAAACGCCAAGGCGGCAAAGTGGCTGGTGGACGCGCACACCTGGCGGCTCAAACCGTGCGCTGCCAAGCCTTCATCGGTAATGCCGATAAACCCACCCGACGACACAAGCACATGTTCGCGCGCGACGAACTCCGTCAGGTCGAGCTGTTGCTGGCCGGGCGCCAGGCTGTCCGGATCCACCAGGCAGCGATAGTCACCTTCCCCGAGCACTTGCCGGCTCAGGCGCCGCTCGGCAAACCCGCCGGCGGTGATCGCCAGGTCCAGGCTGCGGTCGAGCAGGGCGTCGGCGACGATCTGGCTGTGGGTCTGGCGGAAGATCACCCGCAGCTTCGGCAGACGCTGTGCGACGCTGTCCATCAGGCGACGGCCATAGGCAATCTCAAAGTCATCCGACAGGCCCAGCACCACGGAACGGCCCTGATAGTTCGGGCTCTGTGGATCAATCATCGCCAGGCTTTGCCGACAGCGCTCCAGCGCTTCGCTGATCACCGGTTTCAACTGATTGGCGCGCAGGGTCGGGGCCAGTCCACGGCCCGTGCGCACAAATAACTGATCGCCATACAACTCGCGCAGGCGCCGCAAACCGGCGCTGATGGCCGATTGCGTAACCCCCAGGCGCAACGCCGCGCGGCTGGCGCTGGATTCGTCGTGCAGGGCTTCGAAGGTTTTGAGCAGGTTCAGGTCGACCTGGGCGATATTGATTTGGCTCATATCATTCAGTGCTGAGGGGGGCTTCATTCATGATCAAGCTTGGCCGGAGAATGGGCAACCCCTACTGACTTGGAGTAACTGTGATGCCTGTTTCTATCGTGGCTGCTTTACAAATTGGCTCGCTACCGGGCGGCAAGGCCGAAACCCTCGAACAGATACTCGCCTATGAAGACGAAATTCAGCGCAGCGGCGCGCAACTGGTGGTGATGCCCGAGGCCTTGTTGGGCGGCTATCCGAAAGGCGAAGGGTTTGGCACGCAACTGGGTTACCGCCTGCCGCAAGGACGCGAAGCCTTCGCCCGCTACTTTGCCAATGCCATTGATGTGCCGGGCGCCGAGACCGATGCGCTGGCCGGGTTGTCCACGCGCACGGGGGCCAGCCTGGTAGTCGGTGTGATCGAGCGCAGTGGCAGCACCCTGTATTGCACCGTGTTGTACGTTGAACCCATGGGCGGGCTTGTGGCCAAGCACCGCAAGCTGATGCCCACCGGCACCGAACGGCTGATCTGGGGCAAGGGCGACGGCTCGACGTTACCGGTGATCGACACCGCAGTCGGGCGGATTGGCGGCGCGGTGTGCTGGGAAAACATGATGCCGCTGCTACGCACCGCGATGTACGCCAAGGGTGTACAGGTGTGGTGCGCGCCGACCGTGGATGAACGCGAGATGTGGCAAGTAAGCATGCGCCACGTGGCTCATGAAGGGCGTTGCTTTGTGGTGAGCGCCTGCCAGGTACAGGCATCGCCCGCGGCGTTGGGCGTGGAGGTCGCCAACTGGCCGGCGGATCGACCGTTGATTGCCGGAGGCAGCGTGATTGTCGGGCCGATGGGAGACATTCTTGCCGGGCCGCTGGTGGGTGAGGCGGGCCTGCTGACAGCGCGGATCGATACCGATGAGTTGGTGCGGGCCAGGTATGACTATGACGTGGTGGGGCATTATGCCCGGCCGGATATATTCGAATTGGTGGTGGATGAACGCGCCAGGCCGGGCGTGCGCTATATCACTGACTAAACGCGGTTAAACATGTGGGAGGGGGCTTGCTCCCGATAGCGGTGGGTCAGTTGCAGATAGGCTGACTGGTACACAGCCATCGGGAGCAAGCCCCCTCCCACATTGGATCTTCAGCGTTTGTCGCCCGCCGTTCACCAGGTGGCGGTGTTGGGCAAGTCCAACGTGCCCCGCTCGACAAAGCGCATCGTCCCAAACAGCCCACCCGCAAGTTTGCCGCGCAGTACATAGGGCAGGTTGTTCAAGCTCTGGGTCTGGCTCAAGCCCAGGGTCTGGCGCAATACGGTGAACGCCGAAACGCTGACCGGCACCATCAGAACGGCTTCGGAAAAGCGCGGGATGCTGCCGGCCTGGTCGCTGACGCCCGAGGCCAATGGGCGGCCGTTGACCTCCAGGTCCAGGGCCACGCCGTTGTAGTCGATTGGCGTTTCATTGGGGTTCTGCACCCGCAGCTTCACGGCGAAGCGTACTTCCAGGTCCTGGCTTTGCAGGGGTTCGATGCCGACCACGTTGATGTTGACCGGGTCGCGATTGGGGAACAGCGCGCAGGCGCTCAAGGTCAGTAGCAACAGCGATAGAACCATGAGCTTGCGCATACAAAGGTGCTCCTAGTGTTTGGTAACGTCCGGGTCCTGCATGACCTTGAGGGTAGAGGACTCCGGATTGAATTCATCTTCTTGCAGCTCTATGAACTCTTCCGGCAGGAAAATGTTCAGCAAGATTGCACAGAACGCCCCCACGGTGATCGGTGATTCGAAAATGTTGTGCAGCGCCTTGGGCAGGTCGCGCAGCACTTCCGGCACGGCGGCCACACCCAGGCCCATTCCCAGGGAAATCGCCACGATCAGCACATTGCGTCGGTGCAGCCCGGCTTCGGCGAGGATCTTGATGCCGGCCACGGCCACGGTGCCGAACATGATCAGGGTCGCGCCGCCCAGCACCGGCTTGGGCATCAATTGCAACACCGCGCCGATCATCGGGAACAGTCCCAGCAGTACCAGCAGGCCGGCGATGAAGTACGCCACGTAGCGGCTGGCGACGCCGGTCAGTTGGATCACGCCGTTGTTCTGGGCGAACGTTACCATCGGCAGGCTGTTGAAGGTGGCCGCCATGGCCGAGTTGAGCCCGTCGGCCAGCAGGCCGGATTTGATGCGCTTGATGTACAGCGGGCCCTTGACCGGCTGCTGGGAAATCATCGAGTTGGCCGTCAGATCTCCGGCGGCCTCCAGCGGCGAAATCAGGAAGATCACCGCCACCGGGATAAACGCCACCCAGTCGAACGAAAACCCGTACTTGAACGGCACCGGCACGCTGATCAAGGGCACCTGGGGCAGGGCGGTCATGTCCACCCGGCCCAGCCACCACGCCACCACAAAGCCCAGAGTCAGGCCGATCACGATCGAGCCCAGGCGCAGGAACGGGTTGTCGAAGCGATTGAGCACCACGATGGTCAGCAGCACCAGCGCCGCCAGGCCCATGTTGCTGGCGGCGCCCAGGTCGCCAGCACCAAAGCCGCCGGCCATGTCGGTGACCGCTACCTTGATCAGCGACAAGCCCATCAAGGTGATGATGGTGCCGGTGACCACCGGGGTAATCAGCTTGCGCAGCTTGCCGATGAACTGGCTGAGCACCACTTCGATGAAGGCTGCAAAAAAACAGATGCCAAAGATCGTCGAAAGAATCTCATCAGTGCCGCCGCCGCGGGCCTTGACCATGAAGCCGGCACTCAGGATCACACTGATAAAGGAAAAACTGGTGCCTTGCAGGCATAACAGCCCGGAGCCGATGGGGCCGAAGGTACGTGCCTGTACGAAAGTGCCGAGACCCGAGACAAACAGCGCCATGCTCACCAGATAAGGCACTTCGCTTTCCAGGCCCAGCACACCACCGACGATCAGGGTCGGCGTGATAATGCCGACGAAGCTCGCCAGCACATGCTGCAAGGCGGCAAATATCGCCGCCGTGAAGTGCGGACGGTCTTCCAGGCCGTAGATCAGGTCGGATTTATAGCGCGGGCGGGGGGCTTGAGCGTCAGACAAAATGAAGGCTCGGGTCAGAAAAGGGAGGCGCAGGATGCCAGAAACGGCCAGTCGTCAGAAGTGTAATAAATTATTTATAAAGCGCCTGCATAAAACGTCGACATCAGCCGATACCCCGTATAGGCCAACCTATCCATTACACCAGGGGTGGCCAAGGTCTGGGCAGCGCGTTGGCGCTGACGGATCGATTCGCGGCAGGCCGCTGGCGAACATCACTTCTGAGAGCCCCCTTATGTCCCTGCGTCATCTGAATATTGCCCCTCGCGCATTTCTCGGGTTTGCCTTCATTGCGGTCCTGGTGGTCATTTTGGGGGTATTTGCAGTCAACCGCATGACCCTGATGCGCCAGGCTTCGCTGGACATGAGCACCAATCAGCTGCCCAGTGTGACGTACCTGGGGCATATGACGGAAAACGTGTTGCGCATGCGCATCCTGTCCTTTCGCGTGCTGGTCAACCGTGAGCCGGCGGCCCTGCAGGAAGCCGAAGCCCGCATCGGCGTGTTGGTAGACAAGGCCAGGGTCGCGCAGACCCATTACGCCGCGTTGCCGGCAGGTGCCGAGGAGGCGGTGTTGTATAAGGCATTCGCCACTACCTTGGACAACTACGTCAAGGCCCAGGCCGACATGATTGCCCTGTCCAGGCAAGACAAGGTCGATGAAATGCGCGCCCTGATCAACAGCCGTATCAAGGAAGGCACCGACCAGATGGGCGAGCAATTGAACAAACTGATCGCCCTCAACGCCGCCGGCGCCAAGGCTGCCGATACCCAGGCAGAACACAGTTACGAAGGCGCCATTACCGGCGTCATAGTGGTGTCGGTCGCCGCTGCGTTGCTGACGGTATTGCTGGCCTGGCTGCTGACCCGCAGCATCGTCACGCCGTTGCGCAAGGCCGTGCAAGCGGCTGAAAGCATCGCCGGCGGCAACCTGACGACAACCATCGAGGACGACGGCAAGGACGAACCGGCGCGCCTGATCAGTGCCTTGTCGACCATGCAGGCCAACCTGCGCCAAACCATCCAGCACATTGCAGGCTCGGCCACGCAGCTTGGGTCGGCTGCCGAAGAACTGAGCGCAGTCACCGAAGAAGCCTCCCGTGGCTTGCAACAGCAGAACAATGAAATCGACCAGGCGGCCACGGCGGTCAATGAGATGACTGCAGCCGTGGAAGAGGTGGCGCGCAATGCGGTGTCCACCTCCGAAGCGTCCGGCCAGTCCAACCAGGCGGCGCGGGAAGGGCGCGACCGGGTGGTGGAGACGGTCGGGGCAATCCAGACCATGACCCAGGATGTGCAGAACACGGCGGCGATGATCGAAGGGCTGGCAGCGCAAGGGCGTGACATCGGCAAGGTACTGGACGTGATCCGTGCGATTGCCGAGCAGACCAACCTGTTGGCGCTCAACGCTGCGATCGAGGCGGCGCGTGCCGGTGAAGCCGGACGTGGCTTCGCGGTGGTGGCCGACGAAGTGCGGGCGCTGGCCCATCGCACCGCGCAGTCCACCCAGGAAATCGAGAAAATGGTTGCCGGCATCCAGAACGGCACCGGTGAAGCCGTGCAATCCATGCAGCAGAGCAACCAGCGTACCCAACACACCCTGGAACTGGCCCGCGCCGCTGGCGTGGCGCTGGAGCAGATCACCCAGTCGATCAGCCTGATCAACGAACGCAACCTGGTGATCGCCAGCGCCTCGGAAGAGCAGGCTCAGGTGTCGCGCGAAGTGGACCGCAATCTGGTGAATATCCGTGACCTGGCGACGCAGTCGGCAGCGGGCGCCAACCAGACCAGCGCGGCCAGCCATGAGCTGTCGCGGTTGGCGGTGGATTTGAATGGGATGGTGGCCAAGTTCGTTATCTAGAATCTGAAATGCAATCCAAATGTGGGAGGGGGCTTGCCCCCGATGGCAGTGTGTCAGTCAGTCTATTTTTAGCTGACCCACCGCTATCGGGAGCAAGCCCCCTCCCACATGAGTTCACTATTTCCAGGCGCCTGGGTTCACCAGGTTCTGCGGGCGCTCGCCGGATAACGCCTGCAGCAGATTATCCACCGCACATTTGGCCATCGCCTCGCGTGTCTCATGGGTCGCCGAACCAATGTGCGGCGTCGCCACCACGTTGTTCAACCGCAGCAGC
This sequence comes from Pseudomonas sp. R2-7-07, assembly GCF_003852355.1. NCBI lineage: Bacteria > Pseudomonadati > Pseudomonadota > Gammaproteobacteria > Pseudomonadales > Pseudomonadaceae > Pseudomonas > Pseudomonas sp. R2-7-07. The sequence continues at coordinate 2,340,033 of NZ_CP027759.1, forward strand.
GGCGATGCGTGGTCGAGCGGTTCTTTCTCGAACACATCCAACCCGGCCGCCCGAATAGTGCGCTGTTGCAAGGCCTCGACCAGCGCCGCTTCGTCCACCACCTTGCCCCGGGAAATGTTGATAAAGATCGTCTCCGGCCCCATCAACGCGAACTCTTCAGCGCCAATCAGCTTCTCGGTTTCAGCCGTCAGCGGCAAGGTCAGGCAGACAAAGTCGGCCTCTTTGAGCAGTTCCGGCAAGCTGCGGTACTGCGCGCCAAAACGCGCCTCTACCGCAGGCTTGGGCGAATGGCTGTGGTAGATCACCGGCATGCCGAAGCCAAAATGCCCACGCTGGGCCAAGGCTTCGCCGATACGTCCCATGCCGATGATGCCCAGGGTCTTGCCGTGCACATCGCTGCCGAAGTGTGCCGGGCCGATGTTCTTGTTCCATTGGCCGGCGCGCACCATGTCGGCCAGTTCCACCACGCGTCGGGCGGTCGCCAGGATCAGCGCAAAGCCGGTGTCGGCGGTGGTTTCGGTGAGCACATCCGGCGTGTTGCTGAGCAGGATGCCGCGCTGGGTGAGGTAGTCGATGTCGTAGTTGTCCACCCCCACGGAAACGCTCGCCACCGCCGCAAGCTTCGGCGCAAGGTCGAGCAGCCCCGCATCCAGGCGCAGGCTGGCGCCCAGCAGGCCATCGGCATGGGGCAGGGCGCTGCGCAGTTGGGCCAGGCCGGCCTCGTCCAGTGAATCGATCAGCGTTACGTCGGCCTGCTCATGCAGGCGGGCCATCAGCGGCGCGGAGAGTTTCTTGTATAAAACCACGGATTTTTTCATCAGGAATTGGCCTTCATTTCGAGGGTAGCCACGGGCTCGCGTACGCGGTCGCTGGCGCCGGGCTTGAGGAAAATCGTCAGCACCACCGACAGCATCAACGCACCGCTCATCAACAGGTACGAAGCGCCCGGCGAACCGGTGCTGCTATTGAGGTAACCCACCAGGTACGAACCGCCGAACGAGCCCAGTGCGCCCATGCTGTTGATCAGCGCCATGGCGCCGCCGGCGACGTTGGCCGGAAGGATTTCCGGAACGATGGCGAAGAACGGACCATAAGGCGCGTACATGCACGCCCCGGCGATTACCAGCAGGGTGTAGGACCACCAGAAGTGTTCCGCCCCGAGCGCGTAGGAGGCATAGAACGCGATCGAGGCAACCAACAGCGGCGGCCAGACGAAGCGTTTACGCTTTTGCAGCTTGTCCGAACCCCAGGACACCGCCAGCATGCCGATCACCGCCGCCAGGTAGGGCAGGGCTGACAGCCAGCCGGCTTCGACCATGTCCATCTTCAGGCCGGCCTTGAGGATCGACGGCAGCCACAGCACGAAGCCGTATACGCCAATGCTCCAGCAGAAGAACTGCAGCGCCAGGATGATCACCTTCGGCGAGCGAAAGGCCTCGGCGTAGTTCTTCACCGCCTTGATCCCGACTTGCTCGGCGGCCAGGGCAGTTTCCAGGCTGTGCTTTTCCGTGTCGCTCAGCCACTTGGCGTCCTTGGGACGCTCGTCGGCCAGCTTCCACCAGATAAATGCCCATAACACCGCCGGCAGGCCCTCGATGATAAACATCCAGCGCCAGCTGAAATGCTGCACCAGATAGCCCGAGACCACCGACATCCACAGCATGGTCACCGGGTTGCCGAGGATCAGGAAGGTGTTGGCCCGCGAGCGTTCCGCACGGGTGAACCAGTGGCACAGGTACACCAGCATCGCCGGCATCACCGCCGCCTCGACCACCCCGAGCATGAAGCGAATGACGATCAGCATGTAGGCGTTGGAGACCACCCCGGTCAGGGTAGCCAGGCCGCCCCACAGGATCAGGCTGACGAAAATCAGCTTTTTGACGCTGCGCTTCTGCGCGTAGATCGCCCCCGGCACCTGGAAGAAAAAGTAGCCGAGGAAAAACAGCGCGCCGAGCAGGGACGACATGCCCGGCGTGATCATCAGGTCTTCGGCCATCCCCGAGGCGGCGGCGAAGCCGTAGTTGGCGCGGTCCAGGTAGGCCAGGCTGTAAGTGATAAACACGATGGGCATGATGTACCACCAACGGCGGGTGGCGAGTTTCACGGTTTCCATAAGGTTGCTCCTGAGCTTGTTGTAGTTGTGGCAACAGGGAGAGTGGGTAATGGGTCAAGCAACGGATCGGCTGGGTAATTCGGCGCGGGTGGGCAGCCCTTCCATGTCGCCGCGGCTCTGTACGGCGCGGCTGCCGATCCAGTTGCCGCGTTGTACCGCCTCGGGAAAGCTGGCGTTTTCCAGCAGGGCGCTGATCATGCCCACGGCAAAACCATCGCCGGCGCCCACGGTGTCGACCACCTTGTCCACGCGCACGGCGGCGACGAACCCCTGGTCCATCTGGGTGCGGTAATACGCGCCATCGGGCCCGAGTTTGATTGCCACCGCTTCGGCGCCCTGGTCGAGGTAGAACGCGGCAATATCCGCCGGGTCATCGAAGCCGGTAAGCAGCTGGCCTTCGCCCAGGCCTGGCAATACCCAGTCAGCCAGGCCGGCCAGGGCGTTGATTTCGCGGATCATCTGCGCCTGGCTGGCCCACAGGGATGGACGCAGGTTCGGATCGAAGGACACGCTGCGCCCGGCCTTGCGCATCTGTGTCATCAACTCCACGGACAATTCGCGGGTGGCCTCGGACAACGCCGGCACAATCCCGGTGGCATGCAGGTGCCGGGCTTGCAACAGGGTCGGGCTGATGGCCGCAATCGACAGATGGCTGGCCGCCGAACCTTTGCGGAAGTACTCCACCTGAGGATCGGCGCCAGCTTCTTCACGGGACTTGAGCTGGAAACCGGTGGGGTGCAGCGGGTCGATGGCTACGTGGCTACAGTCCAGGCCTTCGTTGACCAGGGTATCGACCACGAAGCGCCCGAGGGAGTCGTTACCCACCCGGCTCAACCACGCGACATTGAAACCCAGGCGCGACAGGCCAATCGCGACATTGCTGTCGGCCCCGGCAATGCGCTTGTGAAACTGGCCGACCTGGGCCAGGTCGCCGGTCTGCTCGGCGACGAACATCGCCATGGTCTCGCCAAACGACAGGATATCGATCTCAGACATGGGCATTCTCCACGCGGGGTTGGCCAAGGCGGGCGAGGGTGGCGACCTGTTGCGCGGTGGCCTGGATCAGGTCGTCGCCCTGCAGCGGAAATTCCACCGCCCGGGTAATACCTTGGGTCATGTGCGTGAGCAGTTGTTCCCACAGATGCAGGTCGGTGGCGCCAGGCGGCTGGGCTACCAGCTTGCCGTCCGGGCGACGGGCCACGGCCTTGCAGTGCAAGTAGTCCACGTGCCGGCCCAGCAGGCGCGCGGCGGTGAGCGCGGATTGGTCCTGCCATTGCCAGTTGCCGATGTCGAAGGTCATCCTGACCGGCAGGCCCAGGCGGTCGACCTCGGTGAAAAACCGTTGCATCGGCTCGATCCGCCCACCGTGCAGGGTCTGGTCATTTTCTACCAGCAGCTTGACCGCGTGGCGATTGAGCAGGGCGTGCAGGCTTTCGAGGTCGTTGGTGTCAGTGAAGTAACCCAGGGACACTTTCAGCCAGCGCGACCCGAAGGCCTGGGCGCGGTCCAGGGTCGCGGCCAAGTCTGCATTGGGCTGGGCACGGCCGGCGACCCAGAGTTCCAGGGGCGAGGAAAATACCGATTCCAGGCCTTGCTCGGCGGCGGCCTGGGCCAGGGTGCCAGGCGGTTCGGTGGTCAGCAGTTCTTCACGCCATTCGATGCGCCGGGCACCGGCGGCGTGCAGCAGCGCGACAAAACTCAATTGGCCCTGCTGGCGGACCAGCTCGGCGCCGTAGCTGGAAAGGCTGATAGAGACGGGATATTCATGCATTGTTGTTTACCTCTGAAACCGGTTTCAATTTTATGCGCAGAACAAAATGTGGGAGGGGGCTTGCCCCCGATAGCGTTGGGTCAGCTACAGCTAAGCTGGCTGATATACCGCAATCGGGGGCAAGCCCCCTTCCACAAGGAGTTGGGTCGAGCCTCGGATGATCAGTTGGGGCAAAAAATCCAGGGTACGCGTGGGGGCTGTATCGCCACGCAAACGCTTGAGCAGGCAGTCGAACGCGCTGGCACCAATCGCCTCGGTCGGCTGGGCGAGCGCTGTGATGCCACTGCCTACCAGCGGATACCAGTCGAGGTCATCCAGGGCAATCAGGCCGATATCGTTGAACAGATGGCAGCCCAACGCCTTGAGCGCACGGCTGCACGCCAGCGCGGCCACGCCGTTGGCGCAGAACAGCGCTTTGCGCGCGGGTTTGGCCAGGAAGATGCGCAGGTGATTTTCCAGCGCGTCGTTCAACTCGAGTACGGCGCCGTTCATGTCCGGGCGGTTGGCGACTTCAGTTTTGAAACTGTGCAGGCGTTCGAGCCGTGAACTGGTGCCGTCAGGCGCCTCGCTCACCAGCAGCACCTCGCGATAACCCTGCTGCTCAAGATGCTCCAGCGCCATACGCACCGCCGCCGGGTTGTCCAACCCCACCAGGTCGCTGTGCAGCGGCTCGACCTTGCGGTCCACCAGCACCAGGGGCATTTCCCGTTGCAGTTCCAGCAGTTGGTCGAGGTGATGGCCGAGGGTGTTCACGATCAACCCCTCGATGTTGTACGAACGCAGCGCCGCCAAGTGCTGGCGCTCTTGTTCGTCATCGCGGTCGGTGTTGCATACCACCAGGCTATAGCCGTGCTGGCGGCAGGCGGTTTCGACGCCGTGCATCACGGCAATGGAATAGGGGTTGCGGATATCAGCCACCAGCATGCCGATCAGGCGCGTGCGCCCACGTTTGAGGCCACGGGCCATCTGGTTGGGACGGTAGCCAAGTTCATCGATGGCTTGCTCGATGCGCAGCGCGATGGCATCGGAGAGCAGGGCGCGGTCATCGCCGATAAAACGCGACACGCTGGCCTTGGACACACCTGCGCGCTCGGCGACATCGAGCATGGTCACGCGGCTGCGCTGGGCGGCGGAAAATGAACTCACGGTGGCGGGCCTTTCTTATTGGAATAGAAAATTTGGGGTCAGGCTGAAACCGGTTTCAGAAGACACCACACCGTGCGAGTCGTCAAGAAAAAACCTAATGGATTTGCGTTTCTGACCGGCTGAAATCCGACGAATGGATAGCTGCACCTGTGAGTTCTGACAGTATCGAACGGGTGTGATTGAGGCTTTAATTTCTTCCACCCAGGCCGGCTTATACGGTGATCGCTGGTTATTCCCGGCTGCAATGTTGAGGAAATATTTATGTCCGATACCGACGAACCAGCTATCACCGCCGACAGTTCCAGGCTGTATGACAACGGGCCTCTGGCATTGGCCCCGATGATTATTCCCGGGGTGGACCCGCTGGATCCGGAGGGCCTGATTCCGGCGGCGCTGATGCTTGCACCGCTTGAAGTGCTTATTCCCCAGTGGGGGCCGCCACCAGAACCGCTGGATACACCCCATATCCTGACGCTGTTTTGGGCACGGGGCGGTGCGGTGGTCTATCGCGACTTCCTGACGATCAATGCGCCGCCCCCCCCGTTGCCGATCGAGCATCAGATGTTTGTCCCGCTGGTGGTACTGCGCGCCTTATCGGGCCCCGTTGAGCTCTATTACTCAGTCACGGACTCATTTGGCGGCGAGACTGTGCTGGACCCCAAACGCACACTCACTGTGGATATGGATGAGCCGCAGTTGTTGGATCCGGCGGATCATCTGGAATTCGTGGTGCCCCCTTCACCTGTGATGGACGAGGCTTATCTGCTCGCCAACCCTCTGGTGGCGTTTCATGTGCCGGCTTACAGGGGGCGCAGCGATGGCGACGTCCTTCACTTTTACACCTCCAATCTGGCCAACCCACCGGTCGCGCGTGAGGACGGCGTGTACGAGTGGGTATCGAGTGGCGAGCCCCTGATCGCGTATCTGCCCGCCGACGTATTTCGGCATCTGGCCAATGGTGCCGCTTATATCTTTTTTCGCATTTTCGACAAGGCCGGCAATTTCAGTGATCGCAGTGCGGGCCTTCCGTTTCAACTGGGCCTGATCCCTTTGCCTTCTGATCTGCCGCCTCCCGAAATCTATCCTCCAGAGCTTTACACCGACTTGTTGATCAATCGCGAAGACGCCAGGGCCGGAATTTTTGTGCGGATCGGCAGCTATACCGGCTGGGCGCCGGGCGATCAGGTTGTGGTGTATTGGAAAGGCAGGCCCACATCGCTCCATCCCGTTGACGGCTTCCCCACCGATGTGCCGATTCCATGGCCGGTGTTGCGCGGACCTCTGACGGATACGCTGGCGCCGGAAACGGTGCCGGTACGCTATGAGATTATTCGCGGCACGCTGCCCGCCTTTCCTTCGTTTGCCATTCGCGTGAATGTGAACCTGACCATCGCCGGGCAGGACCACGCCAATGCGCCGGCACTGCTGAATCCGGATTTACCCCTGGCAGAGGTCCGCGGGCTGGTGTCCAACCTCCCGAATGTGGTCAACCATGATGACAACCCTGCCGGCGCACGGGCCCGAGTCTTCCTGTATGAAAAGCCGGAGCCGGGGCAAGTGCTGCGGTTTTTCTGGGACGGTGTCGGGCCGGTTGCGTCCTACACGGTGCAAGCGGGGGATGTGGAAGGGCAGTTGGTGTTTTCCACGGTCATTCCGTGGGCAGTCATGGCGGGTTTTATTCATCCTGCCTTGCCCGTGTACTACACCACCAGTAATGGTGTGAATGAGCAACAGTCTGAAAACACCTTCGTCAATGTCAATACCGGCATGCTGATCTCATTTCCAGCGCCGATCCTCAAACATACCCTGGTGGGCGGAGCCGGTTATTTAGCCTGTTGCTCAAAGCCCGAGGTGTTTCATGGCGTGCATTGGCATATAGCCAATGATCAACGCTTTGAACTTAATGATGTCGTGAGATTTTTTTGGGCTGGATACCACACGAATAATTGGGAGGGGCCGGTGATTGAAGAATCTCGCTATGCTGAAAGTAAATCCTTTGATAGCGATTATGACTTGATCAATGGATTGGACTTTACGGTAGCGCCCTATGAAGAGAAAGTTGTACCGATGCATGACTTTGGTTCCGCTCAAGTGTTTTATCAAGTCAGGCGTCATGGCCTATTGATCGGCGAGTCCGTGCCCAGAAAAATTCGTATCGATTTAAACTATTCCGCCGGCGGCTATTGTAAGGCGGGTGACATTATTAGCTGTTCAACGACGGGGCAAGCCACCCGCGTCCTGCCTGAATAAGTTAAAGCTACTGCAGTGTTTTATAGGTTGAAGTTCAGGCCGCTGTTATTGAGCGAGTGCTAGACATTTTCGCAATGTTGTAGGGCGCGGATTCTCTCGCCTCGAAGTTACCCTTACCTGAAGAGTCATGGAGATATCATGAAAAGGCAAACGTTGGACGCTATTCGCAATTTCCAAAATGAACGCAAAGCCAACCCTAGCTTGCTTGCCTTGCCTGACGCCAGGCTGGAGGGGGAGGTGCCCGGATTTCCCGGGTTGATCAGCAAATCCGTCGCTCTCGCCGAAGACATGATGGTAAGCATTCCGCGGCCGGATGATTTCAGTACCAATCCGCTGGAACCTGATGTCTATACGCTGTGGGTCCAGCCCAACGACCAGGCGGACTGGGCAAACCCTATCATCGTTCCGGCGGCGAATGTCCCGGCCACCGGGCTGGAAATAAATGTTGTACGCGGGCGGCGCCCTGTCGGTATCAATAAGCTGAAATATAGAATAGATGTTTTCAGTGTTGGCAACAGTACCGAGTCCAGCCCGCAATTGCTCATCATCGATCTTGAACCGCCCTATGCAAGTTGGGTGGGTACCATCCCCGCGCCTGTTCCCCCGGTTGATTTACCCGAAAGCGTAGATGCCGATTATTTCTTGAGCAAGCCCAATCAGACGGCAATCTTCAGATTCCCCGATTATGTGGGGCAAGGTAAAGCCCCAGGGGACAGGGCGCTGCTCTACTTTGCAAATTCGGATGAACCGTACTTGCCGGTACCCGGTAACCCGGACCCGTTTTGGACGATCCCCGCAGACCTCAGTTTGCCTTTACCGCTGTCGGTAGTTCAAAACCATCCGGATGCCCTGCATAGTTTGCGCTATGTGATTGTGGATGCGGCGGGTAATGAATCGAGGTTGTCTGGCGCGTTTAACCTGGATGTGAGCCTGTTTCCCAGACCCGGCAATTTTCGGGAGCCTACCATCGACTTGGCGGTTCCCGGCGATGGTTTGATCAACCGTGCTGATGTGGCGGCACTTAACGGCGCGATAGTGCGTATTCCCCAATACGATAATGTGCTGCGCGCGGACGATGAACTGATTATTACCCTCACCACCAGCCTGGGCACGCAAACCTTGCCCGGCTTTCCGGTTGGAAGCGCAATTTTTCCGATTCCCGTGCATGTCGATTACGCGACGCTGGTCGCACTCTACGGGGCCACGCTAGGGTTGCTGCCATTGACGGTTTCTTATGCGGTCAAGCGCCGCTCGGTCAGTTACCCGGCGGGCTTGACGGCGACGACGGACCTGGACCTGTTTGTCGTAGGCCCAACCCCGGAAGGTCCCGATCCGATCAACACCAAACTCAATCCGGTACGTGTGATAGGTGTGCGGCTGGACGGCACTGAAGGGCCGGATGACAACCAATTGACTCCGGCGCATGCGTCCAGAGATGCCATCGCGCGAATCAGACTGTGGGATGAACCACCGACACCTGACGCCAGCGACTTTACGATCAAGCTTTTTTATAACGGAAATATGGTTGATTCCCGCTTGATAACCGGTGGTGTCGCTAACGAAGAGGTCGATATGGTTATTCCGTGGGCCGCCATCTTCGACGGTAAAAACGGTACCAACAAATTGGCGTATTACACGATTGAGTCGACAGGCACTACCAATTCGCAGCAGTCGCCTCTCACACCCATCAATGTGACTGCGATCGTTATCTCGCTGGACGCACCGCGGGTGAGAAACCTCAACGCAGCCGGCTTCATCAATTGTGACAGTTTCAGGCCTGTCGGGCCGCCCCCTGGCGACCTGGTGGTGTTTATTCCACCCAGCAATGAGTTCCGAATCAATATGGTGGTGACGCTGCATTCGCAGGGCTATAGCGATGACCTCGGAACAACGCCTGTTAGCGCTGCTGTTGGCCTGGCTAACAGGACCATCCTGACGGAAACTGATATAAACCTAGGGTTCGAAATGAATCTGGGACCTTACGCGACTATCTTCAAAACCATCCAACCAAACGCTGCTGCGCGCCTTATGGGTTCGATGAAACTCTGGTACAGCATCCCAGGTCCCTTGGACTCCGATGAGACGCTCCATCGTGCCCGTGGTCACAGAGCTGGGGCACCAGGCACTCCCGGAACTTTCTGTGATGGAACTGCCGTACCCGTTTAGTTGGGTGTAACGGTCCAGACCTAAGAGCGGCAGACCCGCTCTTAGGTTTTTTTTGACAAAAAAACTATGTATTGACTCCGGGCTCAAACCCGCATTCATACGGCACCTTAAGACTAATCCTACATAAAATGGTAACCGCTCTGGATACCTTGGCACCGCTCGATCGGCTGGCTCCCACGCACTTTGGAACCGGCCAGATTTTTTCCGTGAAGGAATGCCAACCCAGAGGTCCATTCAATGTCAACTGTATTCAATTTCAACCCATCGCCTTTAAGTCTGGCGTTGAAAGTCAACGCTGTCACCTTGTTGATGCTTGTAGCGCATGCCGCCGATGCCCGTGTCATCACCAAGCCTGACGATTTCGTCGTGCCTGGGCCAACTCCGGACTCGTTTGAGTTAAAACCAGGCTCCGGCTTTACCGTCAAGGGTGCCGTCACCAAGAACATTACCAGTCAGTCCGCAACCTTGACACTCGAGCCGGGCAGTTCTACCCAGGACATTACTGCCTATGCGTCCACTGTTCGTATCGACGGTTCCGATGTCATTGCGCGTAGCACCGCGAATGCCGCCGTGCAGTCCAGCGACAGCAATGTGTTGATCACCAACAGCAATATCCTCAACAAAAACGGCAGCGGGCTGGTCGCCGGCCGGCAAGACGGGTCCAAAGTGGGCTCTAAAATCAGAGTGGTCAACTCCACCATCACCGGCACGCAGCGCGGCGCCAGTGCCAGCGCCTACAGCGTACTTGACCTGGTCGATACCAAGGTTGAAGCCACCGGTGCGACCGGTGTGGGGATTGCCCTGTTCAGCGGTCAGGCCTATGCCACCAACAGCCAGATTGTCGGCGGGCAGAACGGTGTGCAAATGGGTATAGACGGCACCTCCGGCGTACTGGGCAACAGCCTGGTGCTGGACGGATCGAGCGTTGAAGGCAAAAGCGGCGCGGCCATTCTCACCCGGCAAGGCAGCAACGCCGACATCCAGGTGCGCAATGGTTCCAACCTGATCGGCGGCAATGGCAATCTCCTCGAAGTCACCGGTGGCTCCACGGCCAACCTGAACGTGGACAGCAGCTCACTGTTCGGCGACGTGGTGGTCGAAGACGGCAGCCAGGCAAAAGTGCAACTCAATAACGGTGCCTTTCTGACCGGCCAGTTGAAGAACGTCGCCCAATTGAGCGTGAACGAAGCGTCCAGGTGGGTGCTGGTCGGCGACAGCAATGTTGACGCCTTGAAAATGGGCGGTGGCTCAGTGGAATTCGGCGCGCCGAACGAGTTTTACCAACTGGATGTGAAGAGCCTGGACGGTAACGGCACCTTCATCATGCACACCGACTTTTCCACCAACCAGACCGACTTCCTCAACGTGCAAGGCAAGGCTGAAGGCAACCACAGCCTGCTGCTGGCGGCCACCGGTTCGGAGCTGGCCAAGGGCGAGCCGATCAAGGTGGTGCACACCGAAGGCGGTGATGCGCAGTTCGCCCTGGCGGGCGGCACCGTTGATATTGGCGCCTATGATTACGGCTTGAAGAAAGAAGGTACCGACTGGCTGCTCGACCCCTCCCGTCGCGGCACCAGTACTACCGCCCACTCGGTGCTGGCCTTGTTCAACAGCGCGCCGACCGTGCTGTATGGCGAGATGAGCATCCTGCGTACGCGCATGGGCGAATTGCGCTTCAGCGAAGGCGCGGGCAACGGTATGTGGATGCGCAGCTACGGCAACAAATTCGATGTGGCGGCCAACAAGAACGGTGCGGGCTACACGCAAAACCAGAAGGGCTTCACCATCGGTGCCGACGCGCCGTTGTCCGGAGGGGACGGCCAGTGGATCGCCGGTATGATGGCCGGTCACAGTGTTTCCGATCTAAGCCTGAACCGTGGCAGCAGTGGCGAGGTCAAGAGCTACTATGTGGGCGGTTATGCCACCTGGATGGACGCTGAAAGCGGTCTGTACTTCGACGGTGTGGCCAAGCTCAACCGTTTGCACACCGACAACAATGTGACCATGAGCGATGGCAAGAAAGCCAAAGGCAACTACGCGCAAAACGCCGTGGGTGCCTCGGCTGAGTTCGGTCGCCATATCAAGCTGGACGACGGCTTCTTCGTCGAGCCTTATGGGCAGTTGTCGGCCACCATCACCCAGGCGCAAAGCTACGACCTGACCAATGGGTTGCACGCCAAGGGTGATCGTTCCAGTTCGGTGGTCGGTAAGCTGGGTGTGACTGCGGGCAAGAACATCCAACTGGAGAGCGGCGGTATCCTGCAGCCTTACTTGCGTACTGCGGTCGCCCACGAGTTTGACCAGAGCAACAAGGTGTTCATCAACGACCAGAGCTTCAACAACGACCTGTCCGGCTCGCGCATCGAGCTGGCGGCCGGTGTAGCCATGGCCGTATCGGAGAACGTCAAGCTGCATGCCGACTTCGAAACCAGCCAGGGCAAGAAGATCGACCAGCCTTGGGGCGTCAACTTCGGCGTGCGGTACGACTTCTGAAGTTGTCGTTCGATTGAACAGGGGGAAGCTATGGCTTCCCCCTTTTTTTACATTCAGATCACTACACTCAGCCAGGCCGAACCCAGCAGAAGCAGGGCCATACAGCGGTTGAAGCGTTGCATGGCACTTGGCGAACGCAGGAACTGGCTTGAGCCTGCACCCAGCACGGCCCAGGTTGCCAGGCATGGCAAGGAAATCAGGAAAAAAACCATCGACAGGGTCATTACCTGGCTCTGGCGTTCTGCACCATTACCCGCAAATACACTGACCACTGCCAGCGCCATCATCCAGGTCTTGGGGTTGATCAATTGCAGGCTGGCGGCACCGCTGAAACCCAGTCGCTTTTGCGTTGACTGTACGTCCAAGGCCTCCACTGGCGCGCTGAAAATCTGCCAGGCGAGATAGCTCAGCCAGGCCACGCCGGCCCACTGCATCGCACTTTGTACCTTGGGCAAATGCACCAGTGACTGGCCCACACCGGAGCCCACCAACAGCACAATGCCTGCTGCACCCAGGCAGGCGCCGAGGATGATCGGCAGTGCGGCCTTAAAGCCATACCGTGCGCTGTTACTCAGCACCAGGATATTGGTAGGACCCGGGGTGATGGAGGCGACAAAGGCAAACAGGATAAACGGCAACATGGCGGGCGACTCCCAACAATCGATTGATGGAGTCGATCTTCACAGGCCTGAACGCTACCTGTCTGGAACATTTGAGCAACGCTTGCGGTACGCGGCGGGCGTGAGGCCGTAGGCGCGCACGAACCAGCGGCCCAGGTGGCTCTGGTCGGCAAAACCCAGGGCAATCGCCACATCCGCCGGTTGCTCGCCCTTGCCCAGCAAATGCCGAGCGTGAGCCAGGCGCAGTTGCACCAGGTAGGCGTGAGGCGGCAGGCCGAACGCGCTCTTGAAGGCGCGACTGAGGCGGAAGCGGTCGACACCGCAGGCCAGAGCCAGTTCGTCCATGCCGATGTCTGCGTGCAGATGGGCATGCAGGTATTCCCTGGCCTTGTGCGCCACCTGCGGCAATCGCGGGTCCTCGCGGTAGCGGATGCGCCAGTAGAGGTGGCCGGTGAGGCGCTCCAGCAGTTGGTCCATGGCGCGTTGCCGCACAATGCGCAGCTCGCCGCTGTGCAAGGTTTGAAAGGCCTGGCTGGTGGCCAGGGCCAGGCGCGGATCGCCGGTCAAGGTGCTGGCGAAACTCAACTGGCTGTCCAGCGGCGCCTCTTCGAACACTGCGCTCACTTCACGCGCCAACCAGTGCGGGTCGAGGTACAACATGTGATAGGTGAAGCCGTCCGGGGTGGGCGCGTCGCCGTCGTGCAACTCACCGGGTTCCACCAGGAACACTTGGCCCGGTACGCTGTTGTGGCGCGTGCGGCGGCAGTTGAATTGCTGTACGCCTTGCTCGGTGACGCCGATCAGGTAGCTGTCGTGCCAGTGGGGATCGTAGGCGTGGCCCTCGAAATGCGCGCGCAGGGTCTCGATGCCGGTTTCGGCGTCCTGGGACAGGTCGATCCAATTGTGCGCGGCCATAAAACACCGAGGATGAATGTGTAATGCCATTAGCGCCCAAGGGCGGCCAGGCGTCTAGAAGGTTTGTGCAACTCAGCCAAACAGGCCTGCGGCGATATTGATCGAAAACCCCAGAATCGCCGTGTTGAACAGAAAACCGATCAACGATTGCCCCAGCACCACCTTGCGCAAGCCACGGGTGGCGACGCCCACATCGGACGTCTGCACCGCCACGCCGATGGTGAAGGAGAAATACAGGAAGTCCCAATAGTTGGGCGTGAGCAAGCCTTCGGCAAAACGCAACGCCGGCTCCTTGCCGTTCCAGGTGTAATAGAGCCGGGCGTAGTGCACGCTGAAAATCACCCCGATCAACAGCCATGAACCGATCACCGTCAAGCCGGTGAAGCCGTAGTGCAACAGACGTTCGGTGGGCGCCAGGTCTTTGCTGCCGACCAGTTCGAAGGTGATGGTGGCCAGGCTGGCGATGGCGGCGATGCACACCGTGAACAGCACCAGGCCGGCGTTTTCGTCCTCGACCTCGGCGATGCGCTTGACGTCCTCTGCCTTGGCACGGCTGGTCAGCCACAGCATCAGCACCAGATAGGTCCAGACCCCGGCGTTCCAGCCGATCAAAATTTTGCTGGCCAGCGTATCGGCGGGTACCAGGATGCCCACGGCGAGGCCGAGCACGGCGGCGGCTGAGAGGCGAGGGTGGGTGCGGGCGAGGAAGGGCATGGGTGCTCACAGCTAGCGATAGTTGAGCAGACTGTAACTGATCCTGTGGGAGGGGGCTTGCTCCCGATGGCGGTGTATCAGTGCCAAATATGCTGACTGACACACCGCCATCGGGAGCAAGCCCCCTCCCACATTGGATTAATCTTTGTTGTGGCGCTTGCGCACCAGTTTCATCACCACCACAAAGAACACCGGCACGAACACCACCGCCAATGTCGCGGTGATCATCCCGCCAATCACCCCCGTACCAATCGCCTGCTGGCTCGCCGAGCTGGCACCGGTGGCAATCGCCAGCGGCACCACGCCGAGGATGAACGCCAGCGATGTCATGATGATCGGGCGCAGGCGCAGCCGCGCGGCCTTCAGGGTGGCGTCGATCAGATCTTCACCCTGCTCGTACAGGTCCTTGGCGAACTCGATGATCAGAATCGCGTTCTTCGCCGACAAACCGATGATGGTGATCAAGCCGACCTTGAAGAACACATCGTTGGGCATGCCGCGCAGGCTCACGGCTATCACCGCGCCGAGCACACCCAGCGGCACCACCAGCAACACCGAGGTCGGGATCGACCAGCTTTCATACAGTGCCGCCAGGCACAGGAACACGATCAACAGCGACAGGCCCAGCAGCAATGGCGCCTGGGAGCCGGACAAACGTTCCTGCAACGACAACCCCGTCCATTCCTGGCCCAGGCCCGCCGGCAACTGACTGACCAGGCGCTGGATTTCGTCCATCGCCTCGCCGGTACTGTGCCCCGGCGCCGCTTCGCCGCTGATGGCGATGGCCGGGTAACCGTTGTAGCGGGTCAATTGCGTCGGGCCCTGGGTCCATTTGGCTTCGACAAAGGCAGACAACGGCACCATCTTCCCGGCGTTGTTGCGCACGTTGATCTTCATCAAGTCCGCCACCTGGCTGCGCTGGTCGCCTTCAGCCTGCACCACCACGCGCTGCATACGGCCCTGGTTGGGGAAGTCATTGATATAAGCCGAACCGATGGCCGACGACAGCACATTGCCCACATCGGCGAACGACACGCCCAGCGCATTGGCCTGCTTGCGGTCCACTTCCAGCTGCACCTGCGGCGCTTCGGCCAGGGCGCTTTCGCGCACGTTGGCCAGCACCGGGCTTTTGCCGGCAGCCTCCAGCAGCTCGGTGCGCGCGGCCATCAGCCCCGCATGGCCGACGCCGCCGCGGTCCTGCAGACGGAACTCGAAGCCGCTGGAGGTGCCCAGGCCGTCTACCGGCGGCGGCAGGATCGCATAGGCAATCGCATCCTTGAGCCCGCTGAAGGCCATGTTCGCGCGGTCGGCAATCGACGCCGCGGAGTCATCGCTGCCGCGCTCGGACCAATCCTTGAGCGTGGTGAACGCCAGCGCCGCGTTCTGCCCGGAGCCAGAGAAACTGAAACCCATGATCATGGTGGTATCGCCCACGCCCGGCTCACCGGCGTTGTGCGCCTCGATCTGCTCGGCCACCTGCACCGTGCGGTTTTTGCTGGCGCCTGGTGGCAGCTGGATATCGGTGATGGTGTAGCCCTGGTCTTCCACCGGCAGGAACGAGGAGGGCAGGCGACTGAACAGCAGCCCCAGGCCCACCAGCAATACCAGGTAGATCAGCAGGTAACGGCCGCTGCGCTTGAGCGCATAGGCCACCCAGCCTTCGTAGCGGTCGGTGAGCTGTTCAAAGCGTTTATTGAACCAGCCGAAAAAGCCACCCTTGGCATGGTGCTCGCCCTGGGCAATCGGCTTGAGCAAGGTGGCGCACAGCGCTGGCGTCAAGGTCAGGGCCAGGAAGGCCGAGAACAGGATCGAGGTGGCCATCGACAACGAGAACTGCTGGTAGATCACCCCCACCGAGCCTGGCATGAACGCCATCGGCAGGAAGACCGCGACCAGCACCAGGGTGATACCGACAATGGCGCCGGTGATCTGGCCCATGGCCTTTTTCGTCGCCTCCTTGGGCGACAGGCCTTCAGTGGCCATGATCCGTTCGACGTTCTCCACCACCACAATCGCATCGTCTACCAGGATGCCGATCGCCAACACCATGCCGAACATGGTCAGCACGTTGATCGAAAAACCCAGCAACAGCATGGTGGCAAAGGTGCCCATCAGCGCAATCGGCACCACCAGCGTGGGGATCAGGGTGTAGCGCACGTTCTGCAGGAACAGGAACATTACCGCGAACACCAGCGCCATCGCTTCCAGCAAGGTGTAGACCACCTTAGTGATCGAGACTTTGACGAACGGTGAGGTGTCGTAGGGGATCTTGTATTCCACGTTGGCCGGGAAATAGCGCGACAGTTCGTCCATCTTCGCCCGCACCAGGGTCGCGGTGTTCAGCGCGTTGGCCCCCGGCGCCAGCTGCACGCTGACGGCGGTGGACGGTTTGCCGTTCAGGCGCGTGGAGAACTGGTATTCCTGGCTGCCGACTTCGACCCGCGCCACATCGCCGATGCGCACGGTGGAGCCGTCAGGGTTGGCCTTGAGCACGATGTCGGCGAACTCCGCCGGCGTCGACAGTTGGCCCTTGACCAGAATGGCGGCGGTGATTTCCTGGGTGTTGGTGCCAGGCAAGTCGCCGATGCTGCCCGCCGACACCTGGGCATTCTGCGCGCTGACGGCGGCATTCACGTCGGCTGGGGTGAGGTTGAAACCGATCAGCTTCTGCGGATCGATCCAGATACGCATGGCGCGCTCGGCGCCATACAGCTGGGCCTTGCCCACCCCGTCCAGGCGCTTGAGCTCGTTCATCACGTTGCGCGCCAGGTAATCGCTGAGCGCCACGTCATCGAGCTTGCCGTCGCTGGACGTCAGCGTGACCAGCAGCAGGAAGCCGGCCGAGACTTTCTCCACCTGCAAGCCTTGTTGCGTCACTGCTTGCGGCAGGCGCGGCTCCACCGCCTTCAAGCGGTTCTGCACATCCACCTGGGCCATTTCCGGGTTGGTGCCCGGCTGGAACGTGGCGGTGATGGTCGCCGAACCGAGGCTGCTCTGGGACTCGAAATACAGCAAATGATCGGCGCCGTTGAGCTCCTGCTCGATCAGGCTGACCACGCTTTCGTCGAGGGTCTGGGCCGAAGCGCCGGGGTATACCGCGTAGATTTCCACCTTTGGCGGCGCTACGTTGGGGTATTGGGCCACCGGCAATTGCGGGATCGCCAGGAAGCCGGCCAGCAAGATGAACAGGGCCACCACCCAGGCGAAAATCGGGCGGTCGATAAAGAACTGCGGCATGGCGGGTTATTCCTTTACGAGCGGGCTGTCGTCCACTTCAACTTTTTCACCGGGGCGCGCATGTTGCAGGCCCTCGACGACAATGCGGTCACCGGGCTTGAGGCCGCTGCTGACCACCCAGCGATCGTTGATTACCGCGCCCAACTCCACCGGCTGCTGGCGCACGCTTTGCTCGCCGTCCAACAACAGCACCATCGGGATGCCGGCGCTGTCGCGGGTGATGGCGCGCTGCGGCACGCTGAGGCCTTGCTGGTCGACGGCTTGTTCCAGGCGCACCCGCACGAAGCTGCCGGGCAGCAGGTCGAGGTCCGGGTTGGGAAATTCGCTGCGCAGAATGATCTGCCCGGTGCCCGGGTCGACACTGATCTCGGCGAACAGCAACTTGCCCGGCAGCGGGTACAGGCTGCCGTCATCCTGGATCAGGGTGGCCTTGGCCTGGTCCTGGCCGACCTGCTGCAAGCGACCGGCGCGAAACGCGCGGCGCAGGTCATTCAGCTCGCGGGTCGACTGAGTGAGGTCGGCGTGGATCGGGTCCAGTTGCTGGATGATCGCCAGCGGCGTGGCTTCGTTCTGGCCGACCAGGGCGCCTTCCGTCACCAGCGCCCGGCCGATGCGCCCGGAAATCGGTGCAGTCACTGTGGCGTAACCCAGGTTCAACCGGGCCCGCTCGACGGCGGCCTTGTTGGCGGCGACCTCGGCGTTGGTCTGGCGCAGGGCAGCGCGGGCGTTGTCGTACTCCTGGCCGCTGATGGCGTTGCCTTCCACCAACTGGCTGTAGCGCTGCTCCTGCAGGCGCGCCTGGAACGCATTGGCCTCGGCTTTGCTCAGGTTGGCCTGGGCGCTATCGAGGTCGGCCTTGAACGGGGCCGGGTCGATGCGAAACAGCACGTCGCCCTGTTTCACGTCACGGCCTTCGTTGAAGACCCGTTGCATCACCACCCCGGCCACCCGTGCGCGCACCTCGGCCATACGCGGCGCAGAGATGCGCCCGCTCAATTCGCTGGTGATGGACAGGGGCTTGGCCTGCAGCGTCTCGATGCGCACTTTGGCCAGCGGCGCGTGCGGCGCCTCGGCTGTGGAGTTGTCACACGCGCTCAGCGCCAGGGTGAGCGCCAACAGGCAAAACGGCGCAAACAGATTCTTCGACATGCTCTTATCCCAATATTGACTGGCGCATCCTAAGGTCACCTGCGCCGTGGTGCTGTGAAGCTGTGTAGTGCGTCTGTGAAGAAATGTAAGGGCCGGGGCGCTTGGCCTCGGGGGCGTATATCCTTGCACAACCTCGCTGACAACAAAGACCAAATGTGGGAGGGGGCTTGCTCCCGATGGCGGTGTGTCAGTCACAGATGTATTACTGACACTCCCTCATCGGGAGCAAGCCCCCTCCCACATGGGATTTGTGTACGACACCTCACTGTATTTTCTGGAAACACCTTCATGCCCAACATCCTGCTGGTGGAAGACGATGCCGCGCTCTCCGAGCTGATTGCCAGCTACCTGGAACGCAATGGCTACCACGTCAGCGTGCTCAGCCGTGGCGACCAGGTGCGCGAACGCGCGCGCCTGAACCCGCCGGACCTGGTCATCCTCGACCTGATGCTGCCCGGCCTCGACGGCCTGCAGGTCTGCCGCTTGCTGCGCGCCGACTCGGCGGGCCTGCCGATCCTGATGCTCACCGCCCGTGACGACAGC
Source organism: Pseudomonas sp. R2-7-07 (assembly GCF_003852355.1). Taxonomy (NCBI): domain Bacteria; kingdom Pseudomonadati; phylum Pseudomonadota; class Gammaproteobacteria; order Pseudomonadales; family Pseudomonadaceae; genus Pseudomonas; species Pseudomonas sp. R2-7-07. The sequence goes on from NZ_CP027759.1 coordinate 2,359,150, forward strand.
CACGACCAGGTGCTGGGCCTGGAAATGGGCGCCGACGATTATGTGACCAAACCCTGCGAGCCACGGGTGCTGCTCGCCCGTGTGCGCACCTTGCTGCGCCGCAGCAGCCTGTCGGAGCCCCAGGTGGCCAGCGACCGCATCATCATGGGCAACCTGTGCATCGACCTGTGCGAGCGTACCGTGACCTGGCGCGAGCAGGCGGTGGAGCTGTCGAGCGGCGAGTACAACCTGCTGGTGGTGCTGGCGCGACATGCCGGTGAAGTGCTCAGCCGCGACCAGATTCTGCAGCGCCTGCGCGGTATCGAATTCAATGGCACCGACCGTTCGGTGGACGTGGCCATCTCCAAGCTGCGCCGCAAGTTCGACGACCACGCCGGCGAAGCGCGCAAGATCAAGACCGTGTGGGGCAAGGGCTACCTGTTCAGCCGTTCCGAGTGGGAATGCTGAGCCATGTTTCGAGTCTTGCTGCGCCTCTACCTGATCACCATCGTCACCTACAGCGCGGCGATCTACTTGATCCCCTCCCTGGTGATCCAGCTGTTCGAACACCGTTACATGAACTACAACATCGAGCAGACCCGCGGCCAGCAGAAGCTGATCGTCAAGCAATACGTGCGCGCACCGGTGGAGCGCTGGTCACAGGTCACCGAGCAGTTGGGCCGCGATTTTGCGCCGTTGAAGGTGCAATTGCTGCTGCGCCAGGATGCGCGCTATACCCCGGCGGAAGAAAAACTGCTGGAACAGGGCAAATCGGTGGTGCGCCTGGGGGAGTGGGGCTGGATGGAGGAAATCAGCTCGCCGATCAATGAGCAATTCGTGGTCAAACTGACGGTACCGCCCGATCCATTGGACATGAACGTGCTGTATTGGGCGATCAACGTGTTGATCGTCGCGGCGCTGCTCGCGTGCCTGCTGGTGTGGCTACGCCCGCATTGGCGCGACCTGGAACGCTTGAAAAGCACCGCCGCGCAATTGGGGCGGGGCAACCTGGCCGAGCGCACGCTGATCCCCGCCAGTTCCAGCATCGGCAGCCTCGCCTCGGTGTTCGATACCATGGCCAACGACATCGAACACCTGCTCAATCAACAGCGCGACCTGCTCAACGCGGTGTCCCATGAACTGCGCACGCCGCTGACCCGCCTGGATTTCGGCCTGGCCCTGGCCCTGGCGGAGGACTTGCCTGCGGCCAGCCGGGAGCGCTTGCAAAGCCTGGTGGCGCATATTCGTGAGCTGGATGAGCTGGTGCTGGAGTTGCTTTCCTACAGCCGCCTGCAAAACCCGGCGCAGGAGCCGGAGCGCGTGGAGGTGGTGCTCGACGAATTCATCGACAGCGTATTGGGCAGTGTCGACGATGAACTGGAGAACCCCGAGATTGTTATCGACGTGGCGCTTGACTGCGCCGTGGAGCGCTTCAGTCTCGACCCGCGCCTGACCGCCCGCGCCCTGCAGAACCTGTTGCGCAACGCCACGCGTTACTGCGACAAGCGCATCCAGGTCGGCGTCAGGGTCTGCCCCAACGGCTGTGAAATCTTCGTGGAGGATGATGGCATCGGCATTCCGCCGGACCAGCGCGAGCGCATCTTCGAACCGTTCTACCGTCTGGACCGTAGCCGCGACCGCGCCACCGGTGGTTTCGGCCTGGGCCTGGCCATCAGCCGGCGGGCCCTGCAAGCCCAGGGCGGCAGCTTGACCGCCGAGGCTTCACCCTTGGGCGGCGCGCGGTTTCGTGTGTGGTTGCCTGCCGTCGATCCAGCGATTAGAAAATAACCGCGGGACGGCGCACACTGTGGCCCCCGCTTTACCCGAAGAGAGATTGGCAATGACTGGTGTCCACACGTCCGCTCAGCAAGGTTTCTCTACCCAGGCCCGTACTTACGCGCAAGGCCGCCCCGGCTACCCGCGACAACTCACCGGCTGGCTGGCCGACGCGCTGGGCATCGATGCCCACTCGACCGTGATCGACCTGGGGGCCGGCACCGGCAAGTTCACGCGCTTGCTCAGCAGCCTGGCGCCGACGCTGATCGCCGTCGAACCGGTGATGGAAATGGGCGCCCAGTTGGTCAAGCTGCTGCCGGGCGTACGGCTGGTCAATGGCACGGCCGAGTCCATGCCTTTGGCGTCGGCGAGCGCCGATGCGGTGGTCTGCGCCCAGGCCTTCCACTGGTTTTCCAGTGAGGCGGCGCTGGCGCAGATCCACCGTGTACTCAAACCCGAAGGGCGCCTGGGGCTGGTGTGGAATGTGCGCGATGAGTCGGTGGACTGGATCGCTGCCATCACGGCCATCATTACCCCCTACGAGGGCGACACCCCGCGTTTTCATAGCGGACGTTGGCGCGAGGCCTTCACCGGTGAGTATTTTTCCGCCCCTGAACTGACCTGCTTTGCCTATCACCATGTCGGCAGCCCGAAGGAAGTGATCATGGACCGCATCCTGTCGGTCAGCTTTATCGCCGCATTGCCTCCTGCAGAAAAAGCTGGCGTCACGGCGCAATTGCAGCAACTGATCGACACCCATCCCGCCTTGAAGGGCCGTGACACCGTGGCTTTTGCGTATCAGACCCAGGCGTATGCCTGCCAGCGATTAGCAGGAAAGGCATAAAGTCAGATCATATTGATATAAGTGGTTATAAGAAAAATCGCTATCCTGCCGCCAGAATTTTATAAGGCCGCAGGTAGCTGTAATGGATGTGGGTAATGTGGGTTTCGTGGTTGCCGGCCTGATCGTAGGATTTATCGTGGGCATGACCGGCGTGGGTGGCGGCTCGCTGATGACGCCGATCCTGTTGTGGTTCGGCATCAACCCGGCTACCGCCGTGGGCACGGACCTGTTGTATGCCGCCATTACCAAATCCGGTGGTGTGCTGGTGCACAGCAAGAACCGGAACATCGACTGGACCATCACCGGTTGGCTCACTCTCGGCAGTGTGCCTGCGGTGTTGCTGACCCTGTGGTTCCTCGCCAGCCTGCACACCGACCCCAGCGCCATGAACGCGGTGATCAAACAGGCGCTGGGTGTGGTGTTGCTGCTGACGGCCCTGGCGATCCTGTTCAAGCAACGCTTGCTGGCGTTCGCCCAGCGCCATGCCGGTGACGACTACCACATGCGCCCGCGCAACCTGAATGCGCTGACCGTAGTGACGGGCGTCGTCCTCGGCACCATGGTTGCGCTTACCTCCATCGGTGCCGGCGCGCTGGGTACCGTGGCGCTGTTCATCCTGTACCCGTTCCTCGCCACCCGCCGCCTGGTGGGCACCGAGATCGCCCATGCCGTGCCGCTGACCCTGGTGGCGGGCCTGGGCCATGCGAGCATGGGCAATATGGACTGGCACCTGCTGGGCTTTTTGCTGATGGGCTCGCTGCCGGGCATTTACCTGGGCAGCCACATGACCGGCAAGATTCCGGACGCTGTGCTGCGCCCGTGCCTGGCGGTGATGTTGATGGCGGTGGGCTACAAACTGGCGTTCTAAGAGGGGCGCGGTCCCGCGACAGCTCGGGAGCCGAAGCCTTTCTGACTGAAGCCCCGCGTTCCAAATGTGGGAGGGGCTTGCCCCCGATGAGCATACGTATCTACACAACTGTATAGCAGCAGCCTACGCTAACCACGATGCGAAGCGAGCCGCTCTTGATCTTGCTCTTGATCTTGATCTTAAGCGCCCCGTTAAACCACGCTGGCCGGAATTCGACAGTGATTTGGGGGGTAAACCGGCAGGGATGCCGGTTTAGCCGCCCCGCGCCATGGATGGCGCGTGGCGGCGGCCCCCCAAATCAATGTCGGATTACGGGCACACCGAGCCTAGGCGAGGTGCCGAGTGGTGGGGCAAGAGCGTTTTGCTTACTTTTGCGCTTTTCAAAAGTGAGACGCCGTAAGGGCGGAACCCTAAGCCGCCGTTACCGCAGCAACGGATATGTACTCGCCTTGATCCAACATCCTGGTCGGCTGTCAGGCCGCCATCGGGGGCAAGCCCCCTCCCACATTTGGAGCGCGGGGCGGCAGTTAGAGAGGCTTCGGCTGCTGAGCCGTCACAGGTTCAGGGCTACGCCAAAGTTGTGTAGATACCTATGCCCCGATGAGGGGATGTCAGCAACACACCCATGACTGACCCACCGCTATCGGAAGCAAGCCCCTCCACATGTGGAACCGGCCTCAGGCCTTGGACGGGCCGTTGCCGATTTGCCAGACAAACGGCGGCTCAGTGCCGTTGATCACCCAGTCACCGACGATCCGCGCCTTGTAGATCAGCGGATTGTGCGACGCCACCGTCCGCGCATTGCGCCAGTGCCGGTCCAGGGCCTTGCCTTGGCGCACATCCGAGGCTCCCAACGCGTTGAACAGTTGGCTGGTGGCACGCTGGATCAGCTCCGAGACCACCACCTGGGCCGTCGCCGATTCGATCTCGGCCGCCACGTTGGCCTCGCGCTCGGCCACCTCATCCCCACCGAAACGTGCCAGATAAGCCCGTTGCGCCGGCAGCGCGGCTTTCAACGCACTGGCCTGGGCGGCGTAAACCAGCGCAGCGACTTCGCCGACTACCTGTTGAACCTGCGCGTCCTGGCTGACGTGCGGGGCATTGCCGTGGCTGTAGATGCGCTTGCGGCTGCGTACCTGCTGGGCCACGTCGTTGAGCGCCGCGCGGCCGATGCCGGCCAGGGTGGCCAGCAACACCAGTTGATAGAACGCGGTCTGGTATTTGAAGCGCTCGGCAAAGTCGATCACGTTGTGCGCTTCGACCACCGCATCGGTAAAGCGCGTGGTGCCGCTGCCGGTGGTGCGCTGGCCGGAGCCGTCCCAGTCATCGCTTTGCACCACGCCTGGCTGGCGGGTGCGGGTGGCGGCGATCACGTCGCCGCCGGTGTCGCTGCGCCGGGCGTACACGTCGATCCAGTCGGAAAAGAGGCTGCCGGTGCTGTAGAACTTTTCACCGTTGAGGGCCCAGTCGTCGCCGTTGGGGCTGACCTGGGTCACCACGTCGCCGATCGCGACAATGCCGATTTCTGTCCAGGCACAGCCGACGAGATCGCCGTCGACAAAGCGCTTGAACCACAGGTCGCGCCCCGCGCCCGGCGGCGCGTTCAGGCGGTCTTCGGCAAACGCGAAATGCCCGCGCAGGGCCTGGGGCACGTTGGAGTCGGCGGCGGCGAGTTCGATCAGCAGTTCGAACAGCTGCGGCAGGGACGCGCCGCCACCGCCATATTCCACCGGCACTCGCACCGCGCCAAAGCCGGCTTCCTTCAACCAGCGGATCGGCTCATGGGGCAGGGTGCGGCTGTGCTCGCGTTCAACCGCGCCGTCGGCGATGCGCTGGAAAATAGGGCGGAAACGCTCGGCCAGGGTGGTGTAGTCGACGCCGATGGACAGCGGGTTGATGACGTGTTGCTCGGTCATGGGGGTGGGCTCCTGGGCAGTGATCAAGTCCCAGGGTGGTTGCACACTCCGTGCCGGGCACGCCGGCCCGTGTTTACGGCGCGGGGACGCCCGCCGCTGTTGCTCCAGCAACAGCGTTTGGACAAAGCGCAGCGATCCATGACAGTCGCGGCACGCCGTGCAAACCCTGGGTTTTGCGCCGCGACCCGCACGGCCAGGGCGTTTAACCGTGGCTGGCACGCTTGCTGCTCAAGCCCTGGGTACATCCCTGTGTGCGAGGAACCGTTCAATGAGTCAGCAAGCCGTGAAATTTGCCTATTGGGTGCCCAACGTCAGCGGTGGGTTGGTGGTCAGCAAGATCGAACAACGTACCCACTGGGGCATCGACTACAACCGTAAACTGGCGCAACTGGCCGAAGCCGCCGGCTTCGAATATGGCCTAACCCAGATCCGCTTCACTGCCGGCTACGGCGCCGAGAACCAGCACGAATCAGTGGCCTTCAGCCACGCGCTGCTGGCGGCGACCACCACCCTCAAGGTGATTGCCGCGATCCTGCCGGGTCCGTGGCAACCGGCGCTGGCGGCCAAGCAACTGGCAACCATCGACCAGCTCACCAACGGGCGTATCGCGGTGAATATCGTCAGCGGCTGGTTCAAGGGCGAGTTCCAGGCCATCGGTGAACCCTGGCTGGAACACGATGAGCGCTATCGCCGCTCCGAAGAATTCATCCGCGCCTTGAAAGGCATCTGGACCCAGGACGATTTCACCTTCAAGGGCGATTTCTACCGCTTCAACAACTACACCCTCAAGCCCAAGCCGCTGGGCCAGCCCGAGGTGTTCCAGGGCGGCAGTTCGCGGGCGGCGCGGGACATGGCCGCGCGGGTGTCGGACTGGTACTTCACCAACGGTAATACCCCGGAAGGCATCAAGGCCCAGGTCGATGACATCCGCGCCAAGGCGGCGGCGAATAACCATTCGGTCAAAGTCGGCGTCAACGCCTTCGTGATCGCCCGCGACACCGAGGAAGAAGCGCGTGCCGTGCTCGCCGAGATCATCGACCAAGCCGACCCGGAAGCGGTCAACGCCTTCGGTGACGCGGCCAGACAAGCGGGCAAGGCATCGCCGGAAGGCGAGGGCAACTGGGCCAAGTCCAGCTTTGAAGACCTGGTGCAGTACAACGACGGCTTCAAGACCAACCTGATTGGCACGCCGCAGCAGATCGCCGAGCGCATCGTGGCGCTCAAGGCGGTGGGCGTGGACCTGGTGCTGGCCGGTTTCCTGCATTTCCAGGAAGAGGTGGAGTACTTCGGCAAACGCGTGTTGCCACTGGTGCGTGAGCTGGAGGCCAAGGCCGCGATCAAGCAGGTGGCTTGAGGTTCAAGCGCTCGCTTGCAGCGTCAATACTTCGAACCCATCGGCCGTGACCGCTACCGTGTGTTCCCATTGCGCCGAGAGGCTGTTGTCTTTGGTCACCACCGTCCAGCCATCCTTGAGGCTGCGCACCTTCGCGCTGCCCTGGTTGAGCATCGGTTCAATGGTGAACACCATGCCTTCACGCAGCTCCAGCCCGGTGCCGGGGCGGCCGAAGTGCAGGATTTGCGGCTCTTCGTGCATTTCCTGGCCAATGCCGTGGCCGCAGTATTCACGCACCACGCTGTAGCCATTGGTATGCGCATGGTGCTGGATCGCATGGCCAATATCACCCAGGCGGGCGCCGGGCCGCACCTGGCGGATGCCCGCCCACATGGCCTCGAAGGTCATCTCTACCAGGCGCCGCGCCTTGGGGGAGACATTACCGATCATGTACATCTTGCTGGAGTCGGCGATAAAGCCACCTTTTTCCAGGGTGATGTCGATATTGATGATGTCGCCATCCTTGAGCAATTGCGTGGCGCTGGGCATGCCGTGACACACCACTTCGTTGATCGAGGTATTGATGCAGAAGGGGTAGTCATATTGCCCGAGGCTGGCCGGGCGGGCTTTGAGCTCCTGGCGGATGAAGGTTTCGACGGCGCTGTCCAGCTCCAGGGTGGAGCGGCCGGCGACGACAAAGGTGTCGAGCATGCTGAACACCTGGGCCAGCAGGCGCCCGGCTTCGCGCATGACCACCAGCTGTTGTGGCGTCTTGATCATTGGCTGCGCCCTCGGATCAGGTCGGGTTTGTCCAGCAACAGCTTGTTGATCAGCTCGTTGTAGGGCAGGTGGGGATTGAGTTCAGCCAGCAGGCCGATCTTGATCCAGAACTCGGCCTGGGCGTTGATGGAGCGGTCCATCGCGGCGCTGGCCAAGCGCAGCTGTTCGTGCAGTTGGTCGGTGATCTTGACGATGCCCATAAGCTTCACTGTGTTGGGTTGATATACGAAGCGTATATGTTTCGTATGGTTTGCGTAAGTCCCTCTCGACCCAACGGCGACAGATAAATTGGTTGCCATATGTTGCTGGAAAAACCGGCCTGCGCACGCATCCTGTGGGTTAAACGTTTAATCGAAGTGGTTCGACGAGGATGCAGACAGTCAGTTTTTTCATATATAAGCGCCGTCAGCGCTTATGAAGAATGGTTACAACAGCAGGAGATTTTGCCGAGTAGGCTTATTTCTGTAGGCGTCTTCCAGGGCCGGCAAGACGTGGCAGGCAAGTGCCTGCCGGATACTTATAAAACCATTGGCAGTCTCAACAAAGGAGAGGTTAGCCATGCTTTCGGAACTAGAGCTTCGCAGCATTATTGAAGGAAGTTTCCTGCCTAAGCGGTGTGAGTGCACCAAAGCCGAAGACGCTTCACTGACAATCAAGGTGTACGACGACCGCGACCGTGATCGAGTGGACTTGGAGGTCAAGGGTATAAACGCCGACAAACTCGACAGCAGTCGCGCCATTTGCAACCTGATCGCTGAACTGCGTGAAGACCTCAAGCACAGCCACACGCCCGTCCTGCAACGAGCAGGAGGGCGCAGATTTTAAGGGTGTGCTTCGTTCAACGCTGACCTGTGGGCCTGGTATTGACCAGGCCCTCAAACCACACGGTCTTTACCAACTCATACGCACCCCGGCATTGCCGCTCACGCCCTCCTGGGCGTTGCCATCCAGGTTGGTGGTGTAGTCCGCCGCCAGGTAAACGCTCACCGTTGACGACAATCGGGCGACAAGCCCCACGCCGAGATCGGCGGTGGACGCCTTGTGATCGCTCTTGATGCGGTCCACATCATCGTAAGTCACCGTGTCCCTGCCGCCGAAGGTACGCCAGGCATTGGCGCGCACGTAGGGTTCGACGGGGGTGTTGCCCACCAGGTAGCGGCCTTTGAGACGTGCGCCAAGACGGCCGGTCCAGTATTCCTGGGAATCGAACGCTACCTTGGAAATGCCGTCGTGCTGGCTGTCCAGGTCGATGGTCTGGCGGATCACCTGGACCTGGGGCTCCACCACCCACTGCTCGGACAGGGTGATCGGATAACCCGCTTCCGCGGACAGCGCCAGGGCATGGCCCTTGGTGTTCATCTTCACGCCACGGTCGGATTTGTTTTCACCGTCCAGGCGCGTGAACATCGTGACCACATCGACGTACCCACCTTCGGAGCCGGTGAGGGTCCAGTAGGCGCCGAAATTGTCGCCATCCAGTTTCACCCGTCCCGAGCGCCGGTCCTGGAAGCCTTCGGCAAATCCCTTGACGTCGCCGTTCAAGCGACTCTGCCCGACGAACAAGCCAAACCGTTGCAGTTGCCCACCGCTGGTGTGCGCAGCGTAGAGGTCGTGCCCCACCTGATAGCCCTTGACGCTGCCGTCGAAGCTTGGCGATACGGTGCCCGACCAACGCTTGTTGAAGTCGCTGCCATAGGCCCGCGCCCAGCCCGCCGGCACCGCGCCGGTTTCGCTGAGCAGGCTTTGCTCGCCCTGGCGCTCGTGGAAGGTGCCCAGGGCCATGCGGGTCATGACTTGCGCGGCGGGGACCACTATCGAGTACACCGGCACTTCCAAACGGTACAGCGCGATAGGTTCGGCACCGGGCACCGCCGTCGGCACGGCCGGGTTGCTGGCGGCCGATTGCGGTGAAGTGGCTGCCGCGACTTGGCTCGGCGCCGGCGCCGGGGGCTCGATCGGCGCGACCGGCTGCGCGGTCGGTGGCTCCACCGGGGGTTCATCGGGGTCGACCACCGGCGGCGTCGGCGGAATCGGCGGAACCGGCACCACCACCGGCGGAGTGGGTGGCACTGGCGGCACGGCGGGTGGCTGCACGGCCACCACCGAGGAGCGCAGGTACCAGTTGTTTTCCGTGCCGGCGGTCACGCCGCCTTTGAACAGCCGGTATTCATAAGCACCGGCCGACACCGAGCCCTTGAGGGCGAAGGCATCCGTGCTGCTCACCGCGCCGTTGACGGCCTGGACCACCTCGATGCCGCTGTTCTGGGTAAAGCCACCGGCACCGCCGAGGTTGGTCACGGCCAACTGGGTATGGCCGCTGAGCGTGCCATTGGACACCACCAGCTTGTCGGTGGCGGAGTTGTCGTCACCGAGCACGGTTTGCAGCCACAGTTGACCGTTGTTGCCCACGTAATTGCCATGCACCGTGAGCGCATCGGCGGCACTGGCGCTGCCGGTGGTCATGTCGATCGTGCCGGCGTTGTTCAGCGTGGCCAATTGGCCGGTGGTGTAAGGGCGAATGGCGCCTTGCGTCACGGCCAGGGTACTGCTGCCATCGATGTTGAACGTACCGGTGTTGCTGGTGCCGTCGCCGAGGAAAAAATCCCCGGCCAGGTCAAAACGCGAGGCGTTATTGAGGTTGACCGTCTCCCAGCCGACATAGCGCGCAGCGTTGCCGGAGGTGGTGTTATCCAATGTCAGCTGATCATTGCCCAGACCACCGTCAATCGACGGCGTAGCGGCCAACCGGCTTTCAGTAAGGCCGCTGAGCAAGGCGGTATCGTCACCATCGCCCATCAATACTGAAGACTGGATCTCACCGCCGTTGCGCCAGGTGAACGTGTCGTTGCCGAAACTGGCGCGGATTTCACCTTTGGTCACGCCGCCGCTCACCCTGATGATGTCATCGCCGCCGCTGGTGCTGATGTTGCCGCCTACGCTGCCTGTTCCCGAGATGTCGACCCTGTCCTTGCCGAACCCGGTGACCAGGTTGCCGAGGATCTCGCCGCCGGTCATCTCGTATACGTTATCGTCCAGCTTCATGTCGACCCGGCCAATCGTGCCGCCGGTTTGTCTCGCCACGTCACCGTCGACGAATTCTCTTTCGATGACGCCGTTGGTCATCAGGAAGGTGTCGAGGCCATCGCCCTGGGCCAGAGAAGGAATTCGCCCGCCGTTCATAACGAAGTCATCGATGCCGGAGCCTTGTTGCACAGCACCCAGGATGCTGCCGGCATCAATCCGGATTCGATCTTCGCCCGCGCCGAACGTGACAGGGCCGTTGACGGTTCCCGTACCACCGGCGGGCAGCGACAGACGATTGTTGCCCTGAAGATCGGTGAGTCCGGCGGTGCTGGTGCCGCTGTCGCAGACGTAGGTATCGTCGCCTAAACCTGGGGTAAAGGCACACGCGGAATGCGCGGCCTGGGGGGTGATGTACTGCAGTGAAAGGATGCCGACAGCAATAACGGCTCGGGTTGGAAAGCCTGAGACCTTGGTCATAACGTGTCCTACGTTGTGTTTTTATTACTGCTGTTCTTTGGTCTAGCACACACCTCGTTCATCGGTGAAATTTCTGACAAAAGGTTGCAGGCCACGCAGTGCGTGGCCTGTGGAGCGCTCAGCCGAGCTGGCTGCGGTAAGGCAGGTCCGGCCCGGTGCGGGTGCAGGTCAGCGCTGCGGCGCGAATCGCAAAGCCGAGCATGGCGTCGATCTGTTCGCGGCTGAGCTGTTGCAGCCCTGCGACCGAGTCCAAGCGGTGCTCGGTCAACCAGGCGATCAGCGCCGCCTGGAAGGTGTCGCCGGCACCCACCGTATCGGCCATCACGATGTCGATTGCCGGTTGCGACCAGTTGCCGTGGCGGCGGCTGAACACGCTGGCGCCATCGCCGCCACGGGTGAGAAATACCAACTGGCAGCGGTGTTGCAGCCAGCCTTGCAGCACGCTTTCCGGCGACTGCTCGGGGTAGAGCAGGTGCAGGTCTTCATCGCTGACCTTGATCAAATCCGCATGCTTGACCAACTCCGTCACACGGTCGCGCCACAGCTGGATGTCCGGTTGCGGGTTCAGCCGTACGTTAGGGTCGAGGCTGATCAGGCGCTTGCCGCTTTCGCGCTTGACCAGCGCCAGCAGTGTGTCGCCAATCGGCTGTACCACCAGGGAAAACGAGCCCACATGCAGCCCGCGAATCTCATCACCCAGGGGCGGCAGGTGCGTCATCTGCAGTTGCCGGTCTGCACAGCCTTCGCCACGAAAGCTGTATTGCGGTGAACCATTGGCACCCACGGCCACCATGGCCAGGGTGGTCGGCGCGTCGAAGGGCACCAGGAAATCTTCACTCACGCCTTCGTCTTTGAGCACTTGTAGCAAGCGCCGGCCCAGGTAGTCATGGGAGATCCCGGCGAAGAACCCGGACTCGATCCCCAAGCGGCGCAGGCCCACCGCCACGTTGAACGGCGAACCACCGGCAATCGCCGTGTAATTGAGCTTGGCAGCCCGCCCGTCGGCATCCTCCTCGCTGAAAAAATCGAACAGCGCTTCACCACACACCAGATACATAGTCACTCGCTCTTAAAGGGTTGCCACAAGCTGTTGATAGCGCTCATAGGCCTGTTGATAGGCGCTCACGTTGGCCGGCACCGGCGCGGTACGGCTGGCCGGGTCAAGACTCACGCATTTGTCGCACAGGCTGGCCAGGGATTCGCCGGACTGGCACCACGCCGCCTGGATCGCCGCGCCCAGGGCCGCGGCCTCGCTCTGTTCGGTACAGACCACTTCGGTGTTCATGATATCGGCGACCATCTGCCGCCACAGCGGGCTTTTCGAACCGCCGCCGATCAAGCGGATGCGCAGGCTTTGCAGGCCGGTTTGGCGCAGCAGGTCCAGGCCGTAGCGCAAGCCGAAAGTGGTGCCTTCGACCACCGCGCGGCACAGGTTGGCGCGGGTCAGGTTGGTCATGGTCAGGCCGTGCAGGCTGCCGGTGGCCTGTGGCAGGGCGGGCACCCGCTCGCCGTTGAGGAACGGCAGCATGCTTACGCCGTCCGCGCCGATGGGGGCCTGCTCGACCAGGGCGTTGAAGGCGTGCAGGTCGAGCTCGAACAGCTCGCGGATCACCCCGGTGGCGTTGGTCAGGTTCATGGTGCAGATCAACGGCAACCAGCCGCCGCTGGATGCGCAGAAGGTGGCGACCGACGCCTGGGGGCTGACGTTGGGCTGGTCTGCAAAGGCGTAGACGGTGCCCGATGAGCCCAGGCTCATGGTGATCACCCCGGGGGCGATGTTGCCGGTGCCGATGGCGCCCATCATGTTATCGCCGCCGCCGCTGGCGACCACCGCGTTGGGGTTGATGCCCAGCCGCTCGGCGATGGCCGGCAGGATCGTGCCCACGGCTTGATCGGCTTCAATCAGCTCAGGCAGCGCCGCCTGCAGACGACCACTGGGGTCGATGTGCTCAAGCAGCGCCACGTCCCATTCACGGCGGCGCACGTTGAAGTAGCCGGTGCCCGAGGCATCGCCGTATTCGGCGACGGCGCGGCCGGTGAGCCAGTAATTGAGGTAGTCGTGGGGCAGCAGGATATGGGCGATGCGCGCAAAGAGGTCCGGGTGCTGTTCGCGGGTCCAGAGCAGTTTGGACACCGTGTAGCCCGGCGCAATGGCCACGCCCAGACGCTCCAGCGAGCCGCTTTCGCCGCCCAGGTAGTGCAACAGGCGCTCATTTTCCGCGGCGGTTTCGGTGTCGCACCACAATTTTGCCGGGCGCAGCACCTGGCCCTGGGCATCGAGCAACACCAGGCCGTGTTGCTGGCCGGAAACACCGATGCCGAGGATGTCCTGGCCGTCCACCCCGGCCTGTTGCAGGGCGCGGTGGGTGGCTTCGGTGAAGGCGTCCAGCCATTCCTGGGTGTGTTGCTCACGCCGGCCGTTGGCGCCGCTGATCAAGGTGTGCGCGGCGGCGCCCAGGCCCAGCACCTTGCCGCTGGAAGCGTCGAGGACGATGGCTTTGGTGCCCTGGGTGCCGCAGTCGATGCCGAGGAACAGGTTTTGCTGGGTCATGATGATTTGCTCAGCAGTCTTATTGTTGGAGTGGTAATACAGTCAAATGTGGGAGGGGGCTTGCTCCCGATTGCAGTGGTTCAGTTGATAAATCTGTGACTGATATACCGCTATCGGGAGCAAGCCCCCTCCCACAGTTTTAAGCCAGTTTGTTCAGGAGGTTCTGTAGGGTCGCGCTGACGCCGTTGTCACGCAGGCTCACATAACACCGCTCGAACGCTGCCACAAATGCAGGCGAGTTGGGAATAGCCGTGCCGAAAATCTCTTCAACCCCCAGCAGACGCTGGCTGATCAGGGCGTCATCACTGACCAGCGCCTGGCAGAACGCGGCACGCGGATCGGGAATCGTGTAGGCCACGCCATTTTCGTCGACACCCTTCAGGTACAAGGCCCAGGCGGCCACCACCAGCGCCGCGCGTTCAGTCTCACGCCCATCGGCGATCAGGCGGTTGATGGTCGGCACGGTGAACTTGGGAAACTTCGACGAACCGTCCGAGCACACCCGTTCCAACTGGTCGGCAATTGCCTGGTTGGAGAAGCGGTCGACCAGGGTCTGCTTGTACGCCGTCAGGTCGATACCCGGCACCGGCGCCAGGTGTGGCGTGACGTCGAGGTCCATGTAGGCGCGCATGTAGGCGACGAACAGCGGGTCGTTCATGGTGTCGTGAACAAACCGGTAGCCCTTGAGAAAGCCCAGGTACGTCAGGGCCAGGTGGCTGCCGTTGAGCAGGCCGATCTTCATTTCTTCGTAAGGCGTCACGTCATCGGTGAACTGCACGCCGACCTTTTCCCAGGCCGGGCGGCCGTTGACGAACTTGTCTTCCAGCACCCATTGCACAAAGGGTTCGCACACCACTGGCCAGGCATCGTCGATGCCGTGCTCATCATGCAGTTGCAGGCGGTGGGCGGTGCTGGTCATTGGCGTGATGCGGTCGACCATGGCGTTCGGAAAGCTCACATTGGCTTCGATCCAGTCATGCAGTTGCGCATCGTGCAGCGCGGCGAATGCGAGCAGGGCCTTGCGGGTGACGGCGCCGTTGTGGGGCAGGTTATCGCAGGACATCACGCTGAACGCCGGGGTGCCGGCGGCGCGGCGTTGGGTCAGCGCGGCGCAGAGAAAGCCGAACACGGTCTTTGGTGCGCCGGGGTGCGCCAGGTCATGCTGGATCTGCGGCAGGTGAGCCATGAATTGGCCGTTGCTGTCGTCGATGCAGTAGCCGCCTTCGGTGATGGTCAGCGACACGATACGGATGGCCGGTTCGGCCAGTTTATCGATCAGGGCCTGGGCGCCGTCTTCTGCCAGCAACATGTCGCTGATGGCGCCGATCACGCGTACTTCGGTGTCGTCGGTGTCGCCCAGTTCATACAGGGTGAACAGATAATCCTGGCCGGCCAGATCATCGCGGGCCTTGCGGTCTTCGGCCCGCAGGCCAACGCCGCAGATGCTCCAGTCCAGGCCCTCGCCGGTGTTCATCAGGGCGTCGGTGTAAAACGCCTGGTGCGCGCGGTGGAAACCGCCGACGCCGATATGCGCAATGCCCTGGGATGTATTGGCGATGGCATAGGCCGGCACTTTCACGTCGGGTGCCAACTGGGTGAGGTTCTGTTTATTCAGCTTCATAGCGTCAATACTCGCGAAATCAGGCGGCGGCGCGCAGGGGACGGGCCACGGCCACGCCGTCGGTGTCGAACAGATGGCAGTGGGCCGGGTCGAGGTGCAGGTGCAGCGTTTCGCCATATTGGCTGGCCATGTCGCCGCGAATGCGCATCGTCAAAGGCTCGCCGTTGGCGGTGATGACGTGGCAGAAGGTGTCGCTGCCCAGGCGTTCGCCGACGTCGGCGGTAACGGTCAGGGTGGTCTGGCCCGGCGTGGCGATTTCCAGGTGTTCCGGGCGAATGCCCAGGGTGACTGCGCTGCCCACGCTCAAGGTCGGGCCACTGAGCGGCAGGCTGATCAGGGTGCCGGCGTCGAGCTGCACGTCACAGCCCTGGCCTTCGACACGCGTGACCTTGCCCTTGAGAAAACCCATCTTCGGCGTGCCGAGAAAGCCCGCCACAAACAGGTTGGCCGGCTGGTGGTACAGGTCCAGCGGCGAGCCGACCTGTTCGATGCGCCCGCTGTTGAGCACCACGACTTTATCGGCCAGGGTCATGGCTTCGACCTGGTCGTGGGTCACGTAGATCATGGTCGCTTGCAGCTCTTTATGCAGGCGTGCCAGCTCCAGGCGCATCTGCACGCGCAGGGCGGCGTCGAGGTTGGACAGCGGCTCGTCGAACAGGAAGATCTTCGGGTTACGCACAATCGCCCGGCCAATCGCCACGCGCTGGCGCTGGCCGCCGGAGAGCTGCTTGGGCTTGCGCTCCAGCAGCGGGCCCAGCTCCAGAATGCGCGCCGCTTCGTTGACCTTGCTCTCCACCAGTTGCTTGTCGACGCCGGCCAGGTCCAGGGCGAACGACATGTTCTTGCGCACGCTCATGTGCGGGTACAGGGCGTAGGTCTGGAACACCATCGCCAGGTCGCGCTTGGCCGGGGTCACTTCGGTGATGTCGCGCCCGTCCAGCTCGATGGTGCCTTCGCTGACTTCCTCAAGGCCGGCGATCAGCCGAAGCAGGGTGGATTTGCCACAGCCCGACGGGCCGACGAATACCACGAATTCCTTGTCGTTCACTTCCAGGTCGATGCCCTTGATGATGGAAAAACCTTCGAAGCCTTTTTGCAGATTCTTGATTTTCAGGTTGGCCATGATGGGCCCTCCGCTTGGAATTATTATTTGACTGCGCCAAAGGACAGGCCGCGCACCAGCTGTTTCTGGCTGATCCAGCCGAAAATCAGGATCGGCGCGCAGGCCAGGGTCGACACGGCGGACAATTTGGCCCAGAACAAGCCTTCGGGGCTGGAATAGGAGGCGATCAGCGCGGTCAGCGGCGCGGCGCTCGATGACGTCAGGTTCAACGACCAGAAGGCTTCGTTCCAGCACAGGATCAGCGACAGCAGCACGGTGGAGGCCAGGCCGCCCTTGGCGATCGGCAGCAGCACCCGCACCATTTCCTGCCACAGGGTGGCGCCATCCAAACGTGCGGCTTCGAGGATGTCCTTGGGAATGTCCTTGAAGTAGGTGTACACCATCCACACCACGATCGGCAGGTTGATCAGGGTGTAGATGATGATCAGCGCGATGCGCGTATCGAGCAGGCCAAAGCTCTTGGCCAGCAGGTAGATCGGCATCAACACGCCCACCGGCGGCAGCATCTTGGTGGACAGCATCCACAGCAGCGTGCCCTTGGTGCGCTTTGTCTCGTAGAAGGCCATGGAGTAGGCGGCCGGCACCGAAATCAGCAGGCACAGAGCGGTGGCGCTGAACGAGATCAGCACCGAGTTCCAGGCGTAGGCGAAGTAGTTGCTGCGCTCGTTGATGTGCAGGTAGTTCTCCAGCGTCGGCGTGAAGATGAACTGCGGCGGCGTGGCGAATGCGTCGATTTCGGTCTTGAAGCTGGTCAGCACCATCCAGAAGATCGGGAAGAAAATCAGGATGGCGATGGCCCAGGCCAGGGTGCCGA
Source organism: Pseudomonas sp. R2-7-07 (assembly GCF_003852355.1). Lineage (NCBI taxonomy): Bacteria > Pseudomonadati > Pseudomonadota > Gammaproteobacteria > Pseudomonadales > Pseudomonadaceae > Pseudomonas > Pseudomonas sp. R2-7-07. Next base: position 2,376,256 of record NZ_CP027759.1, read on the forward strand.
GCAACAGGCTTTGCAGGCGGCGGGATTGTTGAAGCGTCATGGCGCGGCCCTCAAGGCTTGTCAGTCAGGTTTTTGCCGATCATCCGCACCAGGATGATCGCCGCGATATTGGCGATGACCACGGCGATCAAGCCGCCGGCCGAGGCCATGCCCACGTCGAACTGCACCAGCGCCTGGTTGTAGATCAGGTAGGCGAGGTTGGTCGAGGCGTAACCGGGGCCACCGTTGGTGGTGGTGAAGATTTCGGCGAACACCGAGAGCAAAAAGATGGTTTCAATCATCACCACCACGGCAATCGGACGGGCCAGGTGCGGCAGGGTCAGGTGCCAGAAAATCGCGATGGCGCCGGCACCGTCCAGGCGTGCGGCTTCCTTTTGTTCCTGGTCGAGGGACTGCATGGCGGTCATCAGCAGCAGGATGGCGAAGGGCAGCCATTGCCACGACACAATGATGATGATCGACAGCAGCGGGTAGTGCGCCAGCCAGTCCACGGGTTCTGCGCCAAAGAACTTCCACACCGCAGCGAGAATCCCCGACACCGGGTGAAAAATCAGGTTCTTCCAGATCAACGCGCCGACGGTGGGCATGATGAAGAACGGCGAAATCAACAACACCCGCACCAGGCCGCGACCGAAGAACTCACTGGCCTCCAGCAGCGCACTGATCAACACGCCGAACACCACGCTGATCAGCAGCACGCTGCCCACCAGCAACAGGGTGTTAGTAGCGCCGGGCAGGAAGCCTGAGTCGGTGACGAAGTAGGTGAAGTTCTCCAGCCCCACGAACTGGTTTTCGCCGGGGTAGAGCAGGTTGTAGCGGATCAAGGAGAAGTACAGGGTCATGCCCAGGGGCACGATCATCCACAGCAGCAGCAAGGCCACTGAGGGGCTGACGAGGAACCAGCCGGGGTTGGCCAGGCGGTTTTTGGGTGTTGTATTCATGGTATTCGAGACCAGTCAGGTACATGCAAACGCGGTCAATGTGGGAGGGGGCTTGCTCCCGATAGCAGTGTGTCAGTCACACAATCTTCAACTGATAGAGTGCTATCGGGAGCAAGCCCCCTCCCACATTTGACTGTGGTGAGGCAGGGCTACTTGGGGTAACCGGCCCGCTTCATTTCCCGCTCGGTGGTGGTCTGTGCGGCCGTCAGTGCGGCATCCACCGTCTGCTGGCCGGTCAGCGCGCCGGAGAAGAACTTGCCGACCTGGGTACCGATCGCCTGGAATTCAGGAATGGTCACCAGTTGAATACCGATATATGGCACCGGTTTTTCGGTGGGTTTGGTCGGGTCCGCGACTTTCAGCGATTCCAGGGTCACCTTGGCGAACGGCGCGGCCTTCATGTACGCGTCGCTGTAGGTGGATTGGCGGGTACCTGGCGGTACGTTGGCGACGCCGTCGGTCTTGGCGACCAATGCGCCATATTCCTTGGAGGTGGCCCAGGTGGTGAACACCTTGGCGGCGTCCTTGGCCTTGGAGCTGGTGGGGATCGCCAGGCTCCAGGAGTACAGCCACGAGGTGCCCTTGTCGGTCTTCTCGTGTGGGGCAAAGGTGAAGCCGACATGCTCGGCGACCTTGCTCTGGCTCTTGTCGGTGACGAACGATCCGGCCACGCTGGCGTCCACCCAGATCGCGCACTTGCCGCTGTTGAACAGCGCCAGGTTTTCGTTGAAACCGTTGCTGGACGCACCCGGCGGGCCGGATTTTTTCATGTTGTCGACGTAGAAGTTCAGCGCGTCTTTCCACTCGGGGCCATTGAATTGCGGCTGCCACTTCTCGTCGAACCAGCGTGCGCCGTAGCCGTTGGCCAACGTGGTGATCAGCGCCATGTTTTCGCCCCAGCCGGCTTTACCGCGCAGGCACAGGCCGTATTGCTCTTTGCTCTTGTCGGTGAGTTTGGCCGCGTATTCGCCGATCTGGCTCCAGGTCGGATGCTCGGGCATGCTCAGCCCGGCGTCCTTGAACAGGTCGGTGCGGTAATAGGTGATCGAGCTTTCGGCATAGAACGGCAGGGCGTACAGCGAGCCTTTGACCGACAGGCCGTCGCGTACCGAAGGGAACACGTCATCGAGGTCGTAGGAAGCTGGCAGGTCCTTCATCGGCTCCAGCCAACCCTTGGCGCCCCAGAGTGCGGCTTCGTACATACCGATGGTCAACACGTCGAACTGGCCGCCCTGGGTGGCAATGTCGGTGGTCAGGCGCTGGCGCAGCACGTTTTCTTCGAGCACCACCCAGTTCAGCTTGATCTCTGGATGCTCGGCCTCGAAGGTTTTCGAGAGCTTCTGCATGCGGATCATGTCGCTGTTGTTGACGGTGGCAATGGTCAGGGTTTGCGCGCCGAGGCTGACGGCGCTGAGGGTCATGCAGGTCATCATGCAGGTTGAGACAAGCAGAGCTTTTGCTGTGAACTTCATCGCGCACTCCATTTCCGCGCCCAGAGGGCTACAGAAGGACGGTTATTGTTGTTGTGTCTTCCCACAGGGAGTCAGGAAGAGTGTGCGTTGATTACAGCCCTCAAATGCGCCGGTGACAAATCCTTGGGAGCACTGAGACTGATACTTTTTTGCACTGCACGGGCACGGCGGTAGCGCAGCGTCATGGCGCGCTCACCTGTTAATTCTGACAGTAGACGCAGAAAAACAACGGGGAGTTAATGGCGTGGCATACACCCACCTGGAGATGTTTATGAATCCTTTCCGTGTAGACCTCAAAAGCAATAAAGCCCTATTAGTCTTGATGATTGCAGGTTTTATCAGCGCTTGTAGCACCGAATCGCCGTTGGCATCACGAGAACCGGCATGTACGAAAGAAGGCTATTTCAAAAGCACCAATGTGGTAGGTGGATACCATCGGTGTGTTTATAACGCCAACATCCAGCGGTATATTCAATACCCGTTTAACTGCCCGGCCGGGCTGGAGTTCGATGAGTCCGTGCGTACCTGTGTAAGACCCTGACGGAACTGCCTGTCCCCAACATTTTCAAGCCGCAGCAAGCCATTGAAAAGGGATCGGTACCCAGGTACCGATCCCTTTTTCACCTCTACATCACGGTCGGATACGGCGTCTGTGTGATACAGATATCATCGATGTCATACACCCCGCCGGTGGTTGGGTTTCTGACCGAAACGGAGGCCTCGAACGGTTTGCCGGGCAAATAACCGAGCGGCACATTGACGCTGAGCCAGGTATTCAACGTGGGCACGTTTTGCGTCCATTTCAACGTGCCCAGATGAATCTCGACAAAGGTCGGCGCCCCAATCGCGGCAAACTTGCTGATCCTGTAGCGGAAGCTGACGCGGTAGTAGCCCTCGGCGGCGGGCGTCAGCACTTTGTACAGACTGACGCCCCTGCCGGTAGTCGGTGTCGACTGCCAGAAATAGTTGCCATTCGACTCGCGGCGAATGCCTGCGTCCGGCCATTCACTGAGCCAGTAGTTCATGTAATTGTCATTGAACGTCGTACACTCCTTGATCATCACGCTTTGCAGCGTGTAACGGGTGGGTGGAAATTCAATCGCTTGCAATTCATCCCTTACGCCATTGAGCGCCGCTTTGAATTGCAGGGTCAGCTGGCTGCGATTGCCAAGGTCTCGCAGGTAATTGATCAATACGGTTTCCAGGTGATAACCCTGGCTGATCCAGGCCGAGTCGACCTCGGCCTTGTTCGAACCATTCATCAGGGTCAGGTTATGCGGCGTACCGTCGGCTCTGAAACCGTACAAATACAGCCATACGGGCAGGTGTGGGGCAATGAATGGGAAGGTCGTCACCCTTGCGGTGGCGTTGCCGGGCAGGGCGTCCACATCGATCACGCCGCTGGCGGATGCTTGATCGATACGAATCACGGTTTTTCTCAGTTCGCTCAGCGGCAGGCTTTCAAGATTGACCGTGAGCGGTACCGAGGGCCGGGTTTGCCCGCCTCGTGTCACCGTATACCTGATCGTGAACTGCGTAGGCGTGTTGCCGATATTCGCGGCGATCACTGAAGCGGGCACGTCGACGATGACGGTGCCATCGGTTTCGCCATACTTCGGCCCGATCACTGCCGAGCCTGCAGCGGTTTTACCCACGATCTCCACGAAGATGACGTCGCTGGTATACATCGGGCTGGTGGACACTTGCACATGCGCCCCGTACTGTGCGTTCAAGGGGGCCAGGGTGACCAGTGTGCCGGAGCCGGTTGCCTCGATCAGCGTCGGCACCGGGAACTGCGCGGGCAAGGCCTGAATGGTATAGCGCCGCTCCTTGAACCAGACCGCATTGGCCAGCTCGGCGCTGCGGTCGAACGTTACCCCGAAGCGCATGTTCAGTGGCGAACCGTCCTTGAGCTTGCGCAATTCAGCGACCGGCGCCGGTGGCCGAATACCGTTCAATTCGCCGTCCTGTGTCACCAGGTCTGCCGTGTAAAAAGTGTGATAGAAGGGATAACCGTCAGCGTAGGTGCCGGACATCTCGAACCACATTCTCTGGAACCGATGACTGAAGTGCCAGCGGTCTTCAATGGCGCGTTCGGTACCGTTCAATGTGCCGATATTCAGCACGCCATCATAGGAGTGGCCTTCTATGTAGGGTTCAGGCAGCGGCGGTGGCAACAACTCCAGGGCCAGCACAGGCGAAGGGGACTCGTGCTCGCCCCGCATGACGAAGTACTGCACGTGGATGACGTGTCCCTGGGCCTGGATGTTGGCGCCCACCACCTCCGGGTCAATATCAAAGTGCAGGACTTTCGAAGAGCTACCGTATTGGGTCTCGCAGTAAGTGCCGATGTCCGCAATGCCGGTCCAGCAACAGCGAACGTGATGGGAAGGCAGCATCTGCGGGTACTCGACGACGACAGTCGCGCCCTTTATCGCGGCCACCGCCGCCAACTGATCGGGATAGCGCGTGGCCTGCACGACCTCGGGACGCTTGAGGGTCAGCGCCTGGCCCACGGTAATGGTCCGGCGCTCCGAATAACGGCGTCGGCTGCCGTCCTTGGGTGCCAAGGCGTAGCTCAGGCGGATTTCCTTATTGTCATTGGCAATGACGAACGCTTCGTCCACCAGGACCACTACCGGCTTGCCGGCCGTGTCGGAATAGAGTTCGACTTCCCCTCCAGTGGTTCCGTTGGCGTTGGCGCCCAGCCATGCCCAGATGAACTTGTCCCCAGGGAACGTGCGTGTGTAGGGCAACGTCAGCTTGAGCTGACCTCCGATCACGCTGGCAGGGTCCAGGTTGTCGAACACGTCGACATACTGCAATTGCGGCGCCGGCAACTCGGCGACGACCGATCCGAAAATGACTTCCAACACTTCGGACTTGCGCACCGTCTGTACGCCTGGGCCAAGCGCGCGCATTTGATGGTCATTGACGAGGTAGTAGACCTTGACCGGTCCCACGCCAATGAAGGGCGCAAAATCCTCCTGCAGTACGATGCGAAAGCGGTCAGGTGGCGGTGGGGCGCCGGCATTCACGGTTTCTTCGTATTCAATCAGTCCGCCGCCAGGTCGCGGTGCTTCCATGCGAAAGGTCACGCTGTTGCTGGGGGCGTAAGGGCTGTAGACCGGGAAAATGGCTCTGATGAAAGGGTGTTCCGGATCAATCAGGCCGCCCTCGTCCTGCTCGATTCGCATCGGGGGCATCATTTTTTTCGTGCCGAACACGCGAATACTCAGGCGTCGAGAAGCGCGCAGGAAGGCGCCGCTGGCCGTTGTCAGGATATATTCGATGCGCAGTTGGCCATCGATCACGTCTTCAAGGTACTTATTGTCCAGCACGATGGAGGACGAAAGGCCGATGCGTGCAGGAAAACCAGGCAGCGTCACCACGCTGGATGAGCCATCCGGGTAAAACTGGGTCAGGGTTACATGGATCAGCGCGCCGGCGGGGGTAGGTCTGGCGGTATCATTGGGCGTAGCGGGTAGCGTCCGAGGAACGACCATTTCCGCGGTGAACACCTCGTCTCCATGGGTATCAAAATTCAGCTCGTCGACGGACTCACCGCCGACCACGAAGTGCGGCCGATCAAGCAAACCGGGTTCAAGGTCGGTCTCCAGCTTGACCACCTTCGACCACTGCGGGTCTTCCCCGGAATAGTTGAGTACGCGGTCAAACACCCGGAAGAGAATCGAGACTGCGCCGCTGCCCCCTGAAATAATCGTTTGTTCAGGTACATGCACGATGATGGGCTTGGTGCCATCGACGTGTTGCTGATCGATTTTTTGAAAAACAGCGATACCGTTCCACCACACTTCAATAGTGTCGCCTGCCGTGCAGAACGGATAAAAGTCACAGGTCAAGTCCACTCCTGCCTTGGCACGCTCGGCGTCCAGCGGCGTGTATTCCAGGTCTTCAGGCAGGTGTATTACCAGGTTCGAGTGGAACCATGGGTAGATGCTGCGACCACCTGGCCGTGAGGTTTTGGTGTACCAGGTCTGAGGTGGGGATGTGCTGGGCGTGGCGCTGCCCACTCTGATCACTTCACCGAAGCAGGGATAAATCGTGCCTTCGGGCACCAGCGATGCGGGAATGACCAACTGCACACGGTCCTTGTACAAATCTTCCGGGTAAACCTCGCCTGCACCCAAAGCATAGTTGGTACTGCCGGCGAAAAATTTATAGGTGTCACCGACATTGAAGTCCGCCCATTTTTCAAAAGTCACAATCAGCCACGGATCGATCTGTCGAATGCCCAATCCTACGTCAGCATCCAGATTCGGCTGCAGTGCGCCGTTGACATAAGGCGGGTCAAGGTTGACGGCGGAGGGCGATGGGGGTTCGTGGGGCGGGGATTCACACAGGGGAATGGGCAGGTTGGAGGACGTTGGTTCTTTCATCGTGGGCGCTCCTTGTACAGTGGTGAGACCGGGCAAGGAAATCACACACCCCTGGCAGCAGAGCGGATAGCTGTCAAAGTTGACAGAAGCGACGAGGGGTTGCGTCAGGCTCAGGCCTGGTTACGCTCAGTCAACCGTTGTACGGCCAGGCGCCGATAGTGCGATGGGGTCATGCCCTTGAGCTGCTGAAAGCGCCGGTTGAAGTTGGAAATGTTATTGAAGCCCGACTCAAAGCACACATCCGTCACCGCCTTGTCGCCATCGGCCAGCAACTCGCAGGACTTGCTGATGCGCAGCCGGTTGACGAACTCGATAAACGTGCGCCCGGTAGCCTGTTTGAACACGCGGGAAAAATAGGTGGGCTTCATGCCCAGGTAGTCTGCCACTTCCTCCAACGGTAGCTCGCGGGCGTAGTGGGCAAAGATATAATCCACCGCGCGGTTGGTGCGGTCGATGCTGTGCTCATCGGCCAGCTGCGGTGTAGTGGCACCCGACAGCAGATGGTAGTCCTCGCAGGCGCTCAATACTTCCAGCAAGATAAAGAAGTGCCCCAGCCGCGCCATGCCCTGGGTGTCTTCGATGCGCTGCATCAGATCCATGGCTCGCGCGATGGTGGTTTTGCAGCGGAATTCGATGCCGTACTGGGCGCGTTCGAGCAGCGGCGCCAGGCTTCTGAGTTCGGTGAAGATCTGACTGCCGTTTTCCAGCAACTCGTCGGTAAAGTTCACCAGCATGTCGCGCTTGGGGACTGTCTCATCGGCCTCCACCTGGCTGATCCAGTTATGCGGCAAATTGGGGCCCGTCAGGAACAGGCTTTCGGGATAGAAGTTGCCGATGTAGTCGCCAATGAACACCTTGCCGGAACTGGCGACGATCAGGTGCAGCTCGTATTCCTTATGGAAGTGCCAGCGCACCAGCGGGCAGGGAAAGCCGTGCTGGCGATAGATGATGGACAGGCCGTTATGGTCGTCCATCAACTCGTAGGAAGGGTCGGTGATGCGCGTTGCTCGGGTCATGTTGCCGTCGCTTTATTGTGGGTGCCGCGTAGGATAATGCCCCGTTGCGCGCGACCCTGCCAGCGTCGCGCGTTAAAGGCTGCGGTTTTTTGCTTCGATCCACTGAGACATGTACTGGGTGCTCTTGTGCGCATGATGGCGCAGCATGCTGCCGGTGAAATTGTCCCGGCGATGGGCGGCGAGGTTGCCGCGGCATTGCTCCAGGCACGCTACCAGAGCGGGCCCATGAATAGCCTGGTCATAACGCCGGGCCAGAAGCTGGCGACCGTGTTCCTGGGCTTCGGTCCAGCGCTGGCGGTTCTGGTAGAGGCTCACGGCGGCAGCGGCCAGAGCCGGGGCGTCGTGTTCGATCACGCCGGGCCAGGGCTGGTCATCGCCCATGGCCTCGGCGCCGATTGGGGTGGTGACATTGGGCGTGCCGCACAGCATCGCGTCGACCAACTTGCCTTTGATCCCCGCACCAAAGCGCAGCGGCGCCAGGCAGATGCGTGCGGCCGTCATCACTTGCAGCGCATCTTCGGCCCAGTTCATCACATGAAAGCCCTGCGTTGGGTTGTGCAGGGCGGTGGCCTTGGGCGGGGTGTAGGCGCCATAGATGTGCAACTGGGCGCCCGGTAATTGCTGGCGGATCAGCGGCCAGAGGCTGTGCTTCATCCACAGCACCGCGTCCCAGTTGGGCGCGTGGCGGAAGTTGCCGATGCTGAGAAAGTGCGCGCGGTCTTCGAACGGCGCAAAGGCTGCGGTTGGCGGCTCCATCATCAACGGGCACCAGTGGAGCAGGGCGGCAGGCACCTTGAACTGCTCGGTGAGCAGGCGGATTTCCACGTCGGAGATCATCAGGCTGATGTCGCAGCGGTAGATCGCGGCAATTTCGCGTTTGGCCAGGTCAGTGTCGGCCATCCGTTGGAATTCTTGCTCCAGGTCCGGGGCGAACAGGGCGGTAAAGTCGTCACCCTCCGGATCGGCTTTGAGCGCCGCCTTGAGCCGCACGTGCCGGGCGTCGCGCAGGCTTTGCAGGTCGGAGGTTTCCAGCACTCGCAGGGCCTCGGGGCAGCATTTTTCCACGCGCCAGCCGAACTGTTCTTCCATCATGAAGCGGTCGAACAGCACGATGTCCGGCGCCAGCTCACGGATGAAGTCGTCGAAGCTGCTGTTATTGAGCGCGATGGCGCATTCACGGATGCCCAGCGCCGGCAAGTCGGCCTTGTGCTCGCCGATGGTGGCCGGGCTGCTGAAGGTTATGTCCCAACCTTGTGTAAGAAAACTCTGCAGAATTTGCATCATATGCCCGCCGGCAGCCGAAGAACGCGGCTCCGGCCAGACGTAACCGATGACCAGGACTTTGGTGGCGGGATGATTCATCGGCGTTGATTTCCTTGAAGGGCAGGCGAAAAGCGCGCAATTAAACCACAACCAGATGGCATGACAATTTGTGTCTGGCGGTAGGTAGCCAACGGACTTTGTGGTTAACTTCGGCCTCTCGATTTCGTTTAACCAAAACCCAGCATAAGGATTCCGTTCATGGCTCAAGTTACCCTCAAAGGCAACCCGGTCCAGGTTGAAGGCGAACTGCCGAAAGTCGGCGCCAAAGCTGCAGACTTCACCCTGACCGCCGGCGATCTGTCCAACGCCACCCTGGCCACCTTTGCCGGCAAGCGCAAAGTGCTGAACATCTTCCCAAGCGTTGACACCCCAACCTGCGCGACCTCGGTGCGCAAGTTCAACGCCCAGGCCAACGATGTGGAAAACACCGTGGTGCTGTGCATCTCCACCGACCTGCCATTCGCCCAGGCGCGTTTCTGCGGTTCCGAAGGCCTGGAAAACGTGAAGAACCTGTCCGACTTCCGCGATTCGGATTTCGCCGTTGATTACGGTGTGGCGATTGCCGACGGCCCGCTCAAGGGCCTGACCGCTCGCGCGGTGGTGGTGCTGGACGAAAACGACACTGTGCTGCACAGCGAGTTGGTCAAGGAAATCGCTGAAGAGCCAAACTACGACGCCGCCCTGGCGGTGTTGAAGTAACTGTATCTGCGCGTGACTGTCGTTTGGCAGTAACACGTATGATGCATGATTGCGGCCTGGCCTAGTCCAGGCCGTTTTTATTTGAGCGTCAGCGGTTTAGCGAAATAGCCGGTGGACTAAGATCAATAGTTAAAAGTTGTAAGCCCAAGGTAAATAGCCGGTAAAGGTGCTTTTCTAAACGCACCCCAGTGCTTATCTTTCAGCCTCCCAAAGAAGAAGCTCTCGCGCCCAATGGTTGATCACTCCATGCAATCCTCCCCCCGCAACTCCCGTCGCTGGCTGTTCGGCCTGCTCGTGCTGCTGGTTATCGCCGGCCTGTGCTGGAAATTCTGGCCCGGCAGCGCGGCCCATAAGGACGCTCCGGCCGGGCACACCGGTAAAACCGGCATGGCGCGCCCGGGTTTCGGCGGTGCTACCGGCCCGATTCCGGTGCGTGTGGCATCGGTGGCGCTGGGGGACTTTCCGGTGTACTACAAGGCGTTGGGCACGGTGACGGCGCTCAACACCATTAATGTGCGCAGCCGGGTGGGCGGCGAGCTGGTGAAGATTGCCTTTGAAGAAGGGCAGATGGTCAAGGCCGGCGACTTGCTGGCGGAAATCGACCCGCGCAGCTACCAGAACGCCTTGCTCCAGGCCCAGGGCACGTTGTTGCAGAACCAGGCCCAGCTGAAAAACGCCCAGGTCGACGTCGAGCGCTATCGCGGCCTGTATGCCCAGGACAGCATCGCCAAGCAGACCCTGGACACCGCCGAAGCGCTGGTGATGCAGTACCAGGGCACGGTCAAGACCAACCAGGGCGCGGTCGACGATGCCAAGCTGAACCTTGAATTCACCAAGATCCGCGCACCGATTGCCGGTCGCGTCGGCCTGCGTCAGCTCGATGTCGGCAACCTGGTAGCCGCCAACGACACCACCGCCCTCGCGGTGATCACCCAGACCCAACCAATCAGCGTGGCCTTCACCCTGCCGGAAAATACCCTGGAAACCGTGCTGGCCCGTTACCACGCCGGCAACAAACTGCCGGTGGAAGCCTGGGACCGTGGCGACGCGAAAAAGCAGGCGGTGGGCGTGCTGCAAAGCCTGGACAACCAGATCGACGTGACCACCGGCACCCTGAAATTCAAGGCGCGCTTCGATAACAAGGATCAGGCGCTGTTCCCCAATCAGTTCGTCAATGTGCATCTGCTGGCCGACACCTTGCACAACGTGGTGCTGGCACCTTCCGCTGCGATCCAGTTCGGTAACAACGGCACCTTCGTCTACAAGCTCGATGGCGACAAGAAGGTCAAGGTCCAGCCGCTGGTGGTGGGCGACACCGATGGCAACAACACCGTGATCAAGCAAGGCCTCGCGGCAGGTGATCGGGTGGTCATGGAAGGCACCGACCGTCTCAAGGACGGCAGTGAAATCGAAGTGGTCAACGACAGCAGCGAAGTGCCGACCACCCCGACCGAACACCTGCAAGGCAAGCCCGCGGCAAAAGGGGAGACGGGTACTGACGGCGGCAAGGCGCAAAAGGTCGGCGCATGAACCTGTCGCGCCTGTTCATCCTTCGCCCGGTCGCCACTACGCTGAGCATGCTGGCCATTGTATTGGCCGGCCTCATCGCCTATCGCCTGTTGCCGGTGTCGGCCTTGCCCCAGGTGGACTACCCGACGATTCGGGTGATGACGCTGTACCCCGGCGCCAGCCCCGACGTGATGACCAGCGCAGTCACCGCGCCGCTGGAGCGCCAGTTCGGGCAGATGCCCGGCCTGACCCAGATGGCGTCCACCAGCTCCGGCGGCGCGTCGGTGCTGACCCTGCGCTTTAACCTCGACATCAACATGGATGTCGCCGAGCAACAGGTACAGGCCGCAATCAACGCCGCCACCAACCTGCTGCCCAAAGATTTGCCGGCGCCGCCGGTGTACAACAAGGTCAACCCGGCGGATACGCCGGTACTGACGTTGGCCATCACCTCCAAGACCATGCTGCTGCCCAAGCTCAATGACCTGGTCGACACGCGCATGGCGCAAAAGATCGCGCAGATCAGCGGTGTCGGCATGGTCAGCATCGCCGGTGGCCAGCGCCAGGCCGTGCGCATCAAGGTCAACCCCGAGGCCCTGGCGGCCAACGGCTTGAACCTGTCGGACGTGCGCACCTTGATCGCCGCGTCCAACGTCAACCAGCCCAAGGGCAATTTCGACGGCCCCACCCGGGTGTCGATGCTCGACGCCAACGACCAGTTGGTCTCGCCCCAGCAATATGCCGAACTCATTCTGGCCTACAGCAACGGCGCGCCGCTGCGCCTTAAAGACGTGGCGCAAATTGTCGACGGCGCCGAAAACGAACGGCTTGCCGCCTGGGCCAATGAAAACCAGGCCGTGCTGCTCAATATCCAGCGCCAGCCGGGCGCCAACGTGATCGAGGTGGTGGACCGTATCAAGGCGCTGCTGCCGAGCATCACCGACAACCTGCCGGCGGGCCTGGACGTGACGGTGCTCACCGATCGCACCCAGACCATCCGTGCGTCGGTGAAGGACGTGCAGCACGAATTGCTGATCGCCATTGTCCTGGTGGTGATGGTGACGTTCCTGTTCCTGCGCCGAGTCAGCGCCACGCTTATTCCATCCATCGCCGTGCCGCTGTCGCTGATCGGCACCTTTGGCGTGATGTACCTGGCGGGGTTCTCGGTCAATAACCTGACGTTGATGGCCCTGACCATTGCCACCGGGTTCGTGGTGGACGATGCCATCGTGATGCTGGAGAACATCTCCCGCTACATCGAGGAAGGCGAGACGCCCATGGCCGCCGCGCTCAAGGGCGCCAAACAGATTGGCTTCACCCTGATTTCCCTGACCCTGTCGCTGATCGCCGTGCTGATCCCGCTGCTGTTCATGGCCGACGTGGTCGGGCGCCTGTTCCGCGAGTTCGCCATTACCCTGGCCGTGGCGATCCTGATTTCCCTGGTGGTGTCCCTCACGCTCACGCCGATGATGTGCGCGCGCTTGCTCAAGCGTGAGCCGAAAGAAGAGGAGCAGGGCCGTTTCTACAAGGCCAGCGGCGCCTGGATCGATTGGCTGATCGAAGCCTACGGGCGCAAGTTGCAGTGGGTGCTCAAGCACCAGCCGCTGACCTTGCTGGTGGCCATCGCCACCCTGGGTCTTACGGTGGTGCTGTACCTGGTGGTGCCCAAGGGCTTTTTCCCGGTGCAGGATACCGGGGTGATCCAGGGGATTTCCGAAGCGCCGCAGTCGATCTCCTTTGCGGCGATGAGCCAGCGCCAGCAGCAACTGGCGAAGATCATCCTGGCCGATCCGGCGGTTGAAAGCCTGTCGTCCTACATTGGCGTGGACGGTGATAACGCCACGCTCAACAGCGGCCGCTTGCTGATCAACCTCAAGGCCCACGGGCAGCGCGACTTGAGCGCGACGCAGGTGATCGCGCGCCTGCAACCGGAAATCGACAAGCTGGTGGGCATCCGCCTGTTCATGCAGCCGGTGCAGGACCTGACCATTGAAGACCGTGTCAGCCGCACCCAGTACCAATTCAGCATGTCCTCGCCGGACGCCGAGCTGTTGGCCCTGTGGAGCGACAAACTGGTGCACGCCCTCAGCCAGTTGCCGGAACTCACCGACGTGGCCAGTGACCTGCAGGACAAAGGCCTGCAGGTGTACCTGGTGATCGACCGCGATGCCGCCTCGCGCCTGGGCGTCAGCGTCTCGACCATCACCGACGCGCTGTACGACGCCTTCGGCCAACGGCAGATTTCCACCATCTACACCCAGGCCAGCCAGTACCGCGTGGTATTGCAGGCCCAATCGGGCGAAACCTTGGGCCCGGCCGCGCTCAACCAGATCCATGTGAAGACCACCGACGGCGGCCAGGTACGGCTGTCGAGCCTGGCCCATGTGGAGCAGCGCCAGGCACAGTTGGCGATTGCCCATATCGGCCAGTTCCCGGCGGTGATGATGTCGTTCAACCTGGCCCCCGGCGTTGCGCTGGGCAAAGGCGTCGAGCTGATCAATCAGACCCAGAAGGACATCGGCATGCCGGTCGGCGTGCAGACCCAGTTCCAGGGCGCGGCCCAGGCGTTCGAAGCCTCGCTGTCGAGCACCTTGCTGCTGATCCTGGCGGCGGTGGTGACCATGTACATCGTGCTCGGCGTGCTCTACGAGAGTTATATCCACCCGATCACCATTCTCTCGACCTTGCCCTCGGCGGCGGTGGGGGCCTTGCTCGCCTTGCTGCTCAGTGGCAATGACCTGGGCATGATCGCGATCATCGGCATCATTTTGCTGATCGGTATCGTCAAGAAGAACGCGATCATGATGATCGACTTCGCCCTCGACGCCGAGCGCAACCAGGGCCTTGACCCGCAGACCGCCATCTACCAGGCGGCGCTGCTGCGCTTCCGGCCGATCCTGATGACCACCCTGGCCGCCTTGTTCGGTGCGGTGCCGTTGATGCTGGCCAGCGGTTCCGGTGCCGAGCTGCGCCAGCCCCTGGGCCTGGTGATGGTCGGCGGGTTGCTGGTGAGCCAGGTGTTGACGCTGTTCACCACGCCGGTGATCTACCTGTATTTCGATCGGTTGGGACGGCGCTGGCGCAAAGAGCCACAGAGCCTGGAGCCGGTTGAGTCATGAACCTGTCCGGACCGTTCATTCGCCGGCCGGTAGCCACGATGCTGCTGAGCCTGGCGATCATGCTGCTCGGCGGCGTCAGCTTCAACCTGCTGCCGGTGTCGCCGTTGCCGCAGATCGACTTCCCGGTGATCGTGGTGTCGGCCAGCTTGCCCGGCGCCAGCCCCGAGGTGATGGCGTCTACCGTGGCCACGCCGCTGGAGCGCTCGTTCGGCGCGATTGCCGGCATCACCACCATGAGCAGTTCGTCGAGCCAGGGCTCTACGCGGGTGATCCTGGCGTTCGATTCCGACCGCGATATCAACGGCGCGGCGCGGGAAGTGCAGGCGGCGATCAATGCGTCGCGCAATTTGCTGCCCAGCGGCATGCGCAGCATGCCCACGTACAAGAAGATCAACCCGTCCCAGGCGCCGATCATGGTGCTGTCGCTGACCTCGGACGTGCTGCAGAAGGGCCAGCTGTACGACCTGGCCTCGACCATCCTGTCCCAGAGCCTGTCCCAGGTGCCGGGGGTGGGAGAAGTGCAGATCGGCGGCAGTTCGCTGCCGGCGGTGCGCATCGAACTGGAGCCCAAGGCCCTCGACCAGTACGGCGTGGCCCTGGACGATGTGCGCAATACCATCGCCAACGCCAACCAGCGCCGGCCTAAGGGCTCCCTGGAAGACAGCGAGCGTAACTGGCAGATCCAGGCCAATGACCAGTTGGAAAAGGCCAAGGACTATGAGCCGCTGCTGATTCGCTACCAGAACGGTGCGGCGCTGCGCCTGAGCGATGTGGCGAAGATCAGCGATGGCGTCGAAGACCGTTACAACAGCGGTTTTTTCAACAATGATTCGGCAGTGCTGCTGGTGATCAACCGCCAGTCCGGCGCCAACATCATCGAGACGGTGCGGCAGATCAAGGCGCAGTTGCCGGCGTTGCAGGCGGTGTTGCCGTCCAGCGTCAAGCTCAACCTGGCCATGGACCGTTCGCCGGTCATCACCGCCACCTTGCACGAAGCCGAAATGACCCTGCTGATTGCCGTGGCCCTGGTGGTGCTGGTGGTGTACCTGTTCCTGGGCAACTTCCGCGCCTCGTTGATCCCCACCCTGGCGGTGCCGGTGTCGCTGGTGGGCACTTTTGCGGTGATGTACCTGTACGGGTTTTCGTTGAACAACTTCTCGCTGATGGCGCTGATCCTGGCGACCGGCCTGGTGGTGGACGATGCCATTGTGGTGCTGGAGAACATTTCCCGGCATATCGACGAGGGCGTGCCGCCGATGAAGGCTGCCTACCTGGGCGCCGAGGAAGTCGGCTTTACCTTGCTGTCGATGAACGTATCGCTGGTGGCGGTGTTTCTCTCCATCCTGTTCATGGGCGGCATTGTCACCAACCTGTTTCGTGAGTTTTCCATCACCTTGTCGGCGGCGATCATCGTCTCGCTGATCGTGTCGCTGACCCTGACCCCGATGCTCTGCGCGCGCTGGCTCAAGCCCCATGTCAAAGGGCAGATGACCGGGTTGCAGCGCTGGAGCCACCGCATCAACGAGCGCATGGTCGCCGCCTATGCCACCAGCCTGGACTGGGTGCTGCGCCATCGACGCCTGACCCTGCTCAGCCTGCTGGTCACCGTGGGCGTGAACATCGCGCTGTACGTGGTGGTGCCGAAAACCTTCATGCCCCAGCAGGACACCGGCCAGTTGATCGGTTTTGTGCGCGGCGATGACGGGCTGTCGTTCAATGTGATGCAGCCGAAGATGGAAATTTTTCGCCAGGCCGTGCTCAAGGACCCGGCGGTGCTCAGCGTGGCTGGCTTTATCGGCGGCAACAGCGGCATCAACAATGCGGTGATGCTGGTGCGCCTCAAACCCATCGGTGAGCGCAAGGTCTCGGCCCAGGCGGTGATCGAGCGCTTGCGCAAGGAGGTACCGCTGGTGCCCGGCGGGCGCCTGTTCCTGATGGCCGACCAGGACCTGCAGTTTGGTGGTAGCCGCGACCAGACCAGCGCGCAGTACTCCTACATCCTGCAAAGCGGTGACCTGGCCGCGTTGCGCCTGTGGTACCCGAAAGTGGTGGCCGCCATGCGTGAACTGCCGGAGCTGACCGCCATCGACGCCCGCGAAGGACGCGGCGCGGCCCAGGTCACGCTGATCGTCGACCGCGATCAGGCCAAGCGCCTGGGTATCGACATGGACATGGTCACCTCGGTGCTGAATAACGCCTACAGCCAGCGGCAGATTTCCACGATCTACGACAGCCTCAACCAGTATCAGGTGGTGATGGAGGTCAACCCTAAATATGCTCAGGACCCGATCACCCTTAATCAGGTGCAGGTGATCACCGCCGATGGCGCGCGCGTGCCGCTGTCGACCATTGCCCATTATGAGAACAGCCTGGCCGATGACCGCGTCAGCCATGAAGGGCAGTTCGCCTCGGAAAACATCGCGTTCGACATGGCTCCCGGCGTCACGGTGGAGCAGGGCACCGCTGCCATCGAACGCGCGATTGCCAAGGTCGGCCTGCCGGAAGATGTGATCGCGAAGATGGCCGGCACCGCCGACGCGTTCGCCGCGACCCAGAAGGGCCAGCCGTTCATGATTCTCGGTGCGTTGGTGGCGGTGTACCTGGTGCTGGGCATTCTGTATGAAAGCTATATCCACCCGCTGACGATTCTGTCGACCTTGCCCTCGGCCGGGGTTGGCGCGTTGCTGTCTATTTACCTGCTGGGCGGGGAGTTCAGCCTGATCTCGCTGCTGGGGCTGTTCCTGCTGATCGGGGTGGTGAAGAAAAACGCGATCCTGATGATCGACCTGGCGCTGCAGCTTGAGCGTCATGACGGCATGAGCCCGCTGGAGTCGATTCGCAGCGCCTGCCTGCTGCGCCTGCGGCCGATCCTGATGACCACCCTGGCGGCGATTCTCGGGGCCTTGCCATTGCTGCTCGGCGCCGGCGACGGCGCGGAAATGCGCCAGCCCCTGGGCCTGACCATTATCGGCGGCCTGGTGTTCAGCCAGATCCTGACCCTTTACACCACTCCGGTGGTTTACCTCTATCTTGACCGCGCGCGCCACCGCTTCAATGCCTGGCGCGGCGTGCGTACCGATGCTGCCCTGGACACTGCGCTATGACCGATTCAACCAATCCCTCACCGGTAGGCTCCCGCTTGTTGTGGCGAGGGAGCTTGCTCCCGCTGGGCTGCGCAGCGGCCCCAAAAGCGCCTGGGAGTGCTCCGCCCTCCAGCGGGAGCAAGCTCCCTCGCCACAGCGCCAGTCTCGGCAAGGGTATGAGGGTGCTTACCCTGGTTATCTCTGGTGTGCTACTCAGCGCCTGCGCCATCGGCCCTGATTACCAGCGGCCGCCTGTGGTCGAACCGGCACAATTCAAGCAAGCCCAAGGCTGGCGTCAGGCCAATCCAAGCGATTCCCTGGCCCGTGGCGCATGGTGGGAGCTGTACGGCGACCGCCAATTGAACGACTTGGTGGTGCGCCTCAACACCTCCAACCAGACCGTCGCCCAGGCCGAGGCGCGTTTTCGCCAGGCCCAGGCACTGGTACGCAGTGCTCGCGGGGCGTTTTACCCCAGCGTCGACCTGAGCGTCGGTAAAACCCGCGCCAGCCAGGGCACCGGTAGCAGCAGCGCCAGCCTCAGCAGTTCCAGCAGTGGTATTCGCGACACCCTCAATGCGCAGTTGGGCGTGAGCTGGGAAGCCGATGTCTGGGGCAAATTGCGTCGAGGCCTGGAGGCCAACGAAGCCAGCGCCGAGGCCAGCTCGGCCGACCTGGCCGCAATGCGCCTGAGCCAACAGTCGGAGCTGGTGCAGAGCTATTTGCAGTTGCGGGTCATGGACGAACAGACCCGTTTGCTGCAAGCCACCCTGGACACCTACCAGCGCTCGCTGCAAATGACCGAAAACCAATACCGCGCCGGTGTGGCCGGCAAGGACGCCATCGCCCAGGCGCAAACCCAGTTCAAGACCACCCAGGCCAGCCTGATCGACCTGATCTGGCAGCGCGCGCAGCTGGAAAACGCCATTGCGGTATTGATCGGTGAAGCGCCGGCCAATTTCAGCCTGGCCGTGAGCAAAGACATCCCGGCGCTGCCGCAGATTCCCGTCGGCCTGCCGTCGCACCTGTTGGAGCGCCGCCCGGATATCGCCTCGGCGGAACGCTCGGTGATTGCGGCCAACGCCAATATCGGCGTAGCCAAGGCTGCCTATTACCCCGACTTGACCTTGAGCCTGGCGGGGGGCTATTCCAGCAGCACCTATGCAGACTGGATCAGCCTGCCGAACCGCTTCTGGTCGGTGGGCCCGAAGCTGGCCATGACCCTGTTCGACGGCGGCCAGCGCTCGGCGGAAGTCGACCGCAGCGTGGCCAGTTATGACGAGACCGTGGCCAAGTACCGTCAGACCGTGCTGGATGGGTTCCGCGAAGTGGAAAACTACATGGTGCAGCTCAAAGTGCTGGCGGACGAAGCGGTGGTCAGCAACGAAGCGCTGGAGGCTGCCCGCGAGTCGTTGCGGTTGACCGAAAACCAGTACAAGGCCGGGTTGATCGCTTATCTGGACGTGGTCACCGTACAGGCGACTGCCTTGAGCAACGAGCGCACGGTATTGACCTTGCTGCAGTCGCGGCTGGTAGCGAGCGTGCAATTGATTGCGGCGCTGGGTGGCGGATGGGACGGCAACACTGCTCTGGTCGAGAAGGATTGACCGCAGACACCGATCGTTTCCGCGCTCCTGCGTTGGAACGATCATCCCCGTGGAAAAATGAGGACAATGTGGGAGGGGGCTTGCCCCCGATAGCGGTGTATCAGCTGAATGAATATCGACTGGCAATCCGCCATCGGGAGCAAGCCCCCTCCCACAGGGTCTACCGGCGTCCCGCCCGTGTACTCACGTCCACCCACACCGCCAGCACCAGGATGCTGCCCTTCACGATCATCTGCCAGTAACTGTCCACATCCAGCATCGACATGCCGTTATCCAAACTGGTAATCACCAACGCCCCGAGCAAGGCGCCATATACCGTGCCCGACCCGCCGCGCATCGAGGTGCCGCCGATGAAGCACGCTGCGATGGCGTCCAGCTCGCCCATATTGCCCGCCGACGGTGAGCCGGCGGCCAGGCGGGCGGTGTTGACCAGGCCGGCGAGGGCGCACATCACGCCCATGATGCCGAAGATCCACAATTTCACCGCCTGCACATTGATGCCGGACAGCCGCGTGGCTTCCATATTGCTGCCCACCGCATACACGCGACGGCCGAAGACTGTCTGGCTGGTGACGTAGCTGAACACGCCGAGCAGTACCAGCAGCAGCAACACCGGCACCGGAATGCCGTCATAGCTGTTGAGGGTGGTGACAAACCCGGCCAGCACCGCGCCGATCAGCACCACGCGCAGTACGTCGCGCATCAGAGAGTGCGCGGCCAGGCCATGCAGGGCGCGGTTGCGCCGTTGTTTCCAGGTGAGGAACAGGGTCAGCGCGAACAGCACTGCACCCAGGCCGATGCCCACGGTGTGCGGCAGGTACCCTTGGCCGACGTACACCAGCGACGGCGACACCGGTGCGATGGTGGTGCCGCCGGTGATTCCCAGCAGGATCCCACGAAACGCCAGCATCCCGCCCAGGCCGACAATGAACGAGGGGATGCGCAGGTAGGCGGTCATGTAGCCATTCGCCAGGCCGATCATCAGGCCACACAACGCCACCAGGCTCAGGTTGGCCAGCAGCGGGATGTGGTACACCACATCCAGGATCGCCGCCAGCCCACCCAGCAAACCCAGCAACGAACCCACCGACAAATCGATTTCGCCGCTGATAATCACCAGCACCATGCCGCACGCCAGGATCCCGGTGATCGACATCTGCCGCAGCAGGTTGGACAGGTTGCGCGGCGTGAGGAAGCCGCCGTCGGTCTGCCAGCTGAAAAACAGCCAGATGAACGCCACGGCGATCACTAGGGCGAGCATTTTGTAGCGGGTGAAAAGGTGTTTGACCTGATTCATCTACGCGGTCTTCCGATCATTGTTATTTTGGCTGAGCGCAGCGGCGAGCACCTGTTCCTGGGTGAGCCCCTGATTGATGAAGTCACCCCGCAGCTGGCCGTCGCCGATCACCAGCACGCGGTTGGACACGCCGAGCACTTCAGCGAGCTCCGACGACACCATGATGATCGATACTCCCTCGGCCGCCAGCGCGCCCATCAGTTTGTAGATCTCGTACTTGGCGCCCACATCCACCCCGCGCGTGGGCTCATCGAGGATCAGCACCTTGGGCTTGGCCATCAGCATTTTCGCCAGCACGGCTTTTTGCTGATTGCCACCGGACAGGCTGGTGATCGACAGAAACGGGCTGGCTGTCTTGAGGTGCATGCGGGCGATCTGCTGATCGATGCTGCCCAGTTCGGCCTCGGCGTCGATGCGGGTCAGGTGGGCGTAGGTGTCAAGCACCGCCAGGGTGATGTTCTGGCCCACGCCCAGGTCGGGAATGATGCCCTGGCGCTTGCGGTCCTCGGGCACCATGCACAGCCCTGCGCGGATCGACTTGAGCGGCGTGCGCGTGTCGATCACCTGGCCCTCCAGCCATACCTCGGCGCTGTAGCGGCCGGGGTAGGCGCCGAACAGCGCCGACACCAGTTCCGTACGCCCGGCGCCCACCAGCCCGGCGATGCCGAGGATTTCACCGCGCTTGAGTACAAACGAAATATCGTCGACGCGTTTGCGCCTGGGGTTGTCGACGTCGTAGCAGGTGACGTTGCGCGCTTCAAAGATCACCTCGCCCACCTCGTGGGGTTCGGTGGGGTAGAGGTTGCTCATCTCGCGGCCGACCATCTGCGTGATGATCCGTGGGATGTCCATGTCGGCCATGGCGGTGGTCGCTATGTGCTTGCCATCGCGAATCACTGTAATGGTGTCGCACACGGCGGCCACTTCATCGAGCTTGTGCGAGATATACACACAGGCCACGCCCTTGGCCTTGAGGTCGCGGATAATGTCGAGCAGCACCTCGATCTCCGAGCGGGTCAGGGCCGAGGAGGGCTCGTCCAGGATCAGCAGGCGCGCCTGTTTGTTGAGGGCCTTGGCGATCTCCACCAGTTGCTGGTAGCCGCCGCCGTACTGCGACACCGGCAGCGCGACGTTCATGTCCGGCACCTTGAGTTCGCGCATCAACGCCTCGGCGCGGTGCAGCATCGCCGGGTAATTCATGCGCCCACCGGGCAGGGTCAGCTCGTGGCCCATGAAGATGTTCTCGGCCACCGACAGGTCGGGCACCAGGGTCAATTCCTGGTGAATGATGACAATGCCGGCGGCTTCGGTTTCGCTGATCGACTGGGCTTTGAGCGGCTGCCCGTCCCAGAGGATTTCGCCCTCCCAGGTGCCATACGGGTACACCGCCGACAGCACCTTCATCAAGGTGGATTTGCCGGCGCCGTTTTCGCCACACAGGCCGACGCATTCCCCCGGCCGTACCTTGATGTCGATACCGTCGAGGGCGTTGACACCGCCAAAGCTTTTGACGATGCCGTTCATTTGCAGCAAGTAGTCGGACATGGGAAAGGCTCACACAAATAGGCTGGCCCCCACCCCTGTAGGAGCGAGCTTGCTCGCGAAAAACGTCAACGATAATGCGCGCTTCCTGGATAAACGCGGCTCTCTCGGGTTTTTCGCGAGCAAGCTCGCTCCTACAGGGGGCGAGGTTTTATCGAGGCAGTCATCATTGCCCGGCGATCTGCTCTTTGGTGTAGAACCCGTCCTTTTCCAGCACGTCGATATTGGCCTTGGTCAGCGGCGTCGGCGTGAGCAGGATGGTGTCGACCTGCTTGCTGCCATTGTCGTATTGCGAGCTGTAGGTGGGTTTTTCATTGCGCGCCAGCTGCACCGACAGTTTGGCCGCCTCGGTGGCGATCAACTTGAGCGGCTTGTAGACGGTCATGGTCTGGGTACCGTCGATCACGCGCTTGATCGCCGCCAGGTCAGCGTCCTGCCCGGAAATCGGCACCTTGCCTGCCAGCTTCTGCGCGGCCAGCGCCTGGATCGCACCGCCGGCGGTGGCGTCGTTGGAGGCGACGATGGCGTCGATCTTGTTGTTATTGCGGGTCAGGGCGTTCTCGACGATGCTCAGCGCCTCGGTGGGGTTCCATTCCTTGACCCACTGCTGGCCGACAATCTTGATATCGCCCTTGTCGATGGCCGGCTGCAGCACTTTCATCTGGCCTTCGCGCAGCACCTTGGCGTTGTTGTCGGTCGGCGCGCCGCCGAGCAGGAAGTAATTGCCCTTGGGCGCCGCTTGCAGCACGCCGTTGGCCTGCATTTCGCCGACCTTTTCGTTATCGAAGGAAATGTAGGCGTCGATGTCCGCGTTGAGAATCAGCCGGTCGTAAGACACGACTTTGATCCCGGCCTTCTTGGCTTCGGCGACCGCGTTGGTCAACACCGTGGCATTGAACGGCACGATAACGATCACGTCGACGCCACGTGAGATGAGGTTTTCGATCTGCGAGATCTGCTTCTGCTCGTTGGCATCGGCCGATTGCACGAACACCTTGGCATCGAGCTTTTCCGCCGCCGCGACGAAGTAATCGCGGTCTCGGGACCAGCGTTCCAGGCGCAGGTCGTCGATGGAAAAACCGATTTTCGGGTGCGCCGAATCGGCCATCACCGGCAGGGCGAGCAGGGCCAGGGCGGTGGCGAGCAGGGTACGTTTGAATGACTTCATGGTGGTGCGTCCTTTTATTGTTGTTGGAAAGACACTGTGGCGAGGGAGCTTGCTCCCGCTGGGCTGCGAAGCAGCCCCAAAACCAGACACCTCGGTATATCAGGTAAACCGCAGAACCTGTAGACGGGGCCGCTTCGCGACCCAGCGGGAGCAAGCTCCCTCGCCACAGTCAGGTGTAGATAAACCGGTTGACCACACCCTCCAGCATCTCCTGGCGCCCACTCACGGCCTGCGGGTCCAGTTCGTTGGCAAACGCGTGTTCGGCGAGGGATTGCAGGCTGAACTCGCCCGCCAATACGGCTTTGCCCAGCGGCTGGTCCCAGCCGGCATAACGCTGGTCCTTGAACTGCTGCAGCCGGTCGTTCTGCACCATCGCCGCCGCGCGTTCCAGGGCCAGGGCCAGTACATCCATAGCCGCTACATGGCCGTGGAACAGGTCCACATCGTCCAGGCTCTGGCGGCGGACTTTGGAATCGAAATTGTAGCCGCCGTTCTTGAACCCGCCGGCCTTGAGAATCTCATAGGTGGACAGGGTCATTTCCTCGACGCTGTTGGGGAATTGGTCCGTGTCCCAGCCGTTCTGCGGGTCGCCACGGTTGGCGTCGATGCTGCCGAAAATCCCCAGGGACACGGCGGTGGCGATCTCATGATGAAAGCTGTGCCCGGCCAGCGTCGCGTGGTTGGCCTCGATGTTCACCTTGATCTCGTGTTCCAGGCCGTACTCATGCAGGAAGCCGAACACCGTGGCGCTGTCGTAATCGTACTGGTGCTTGGTCGGCTCCTGGGGCTTGGGCTCGATCAACAGGTCGCCCTTGAAGCCGATCTTGTGTTTGTGTTCCACCACCATGCGCATGAACCGGCCGAGCTGTTCACGCTCGCGCTTGAGGTCGGTATTGAGCAGGGTTTCATAGCCTTCACGGCCGCCCCACAGCACATAGTTGGAGCCCTTGAGCCGCAGCGTGGCATTCATCGCGCTGAACACCTGGGCAGCGGCGTAGGCGAACACCTCTGGGTCGGGGTTGCTCGCGGCACCGGCGGCAAACCGCGGGTTGCTGAAGCAATTGGCGGTGCCCCACAGCAGCTTGATACCGGTCTGTTCCTGATGACGCTCCAGGTGATCGACCATCTGCGCAAAGTGGTTGCGATATTCCTTGAGCGAGCTGCCTTCGGGCGCCACATCGGTATCGTGAAAACTGTAGTAATCGATGCCCAACTTGGAGAAGAACTCGAAGGCCGCGTCCGCCTTGCCGATGGCCAACTCCATCGGATCACCGCTGCGCTGCCACGGTCGCTTGAAGGTGCCCACGCCAAACATATCCGCCCCTGGCCACACAAAGGTGTGCCAGTAACAGGCGGCCATACGCAGGTGCTCGCGCATGGGTTTGCCGAGGATCAACTTGTTGGCGTCGTAGTGGCGAAAGGCGAGAGGGGCATCGCTGGCAGGACCTTCGAAGCGAACCTGCTCGACACCGGGGAAGTACGGCATGGCGTTTTCCTTATTGTTCTTGGCGGTGTCTGGATACTAGCAACGGCACTGGGGCTGCTGATTATGAAAATCACCAAGGGATGGTGCGATTTTGTGCAGTCAGGTCTAGTCTGTCTCAACCGGCCCCAGGACAAAAACAATGAAAACCCTACCGCCCGTTCACCGCATCGCCTTGCTCTTCAACGGCAGCAAAATCTACGACCGTGGCATCATCGCCGGCATCGGCAATTACCTGAGCAGCACCCGGGCGTCCTGGGATTTGTTTCTGGAAGAAGATTTTCTCTGCCGGTTGCGCGGCATCGAGCGTTGGCAGGGCGACGGCATCATCGCCGACTTCGATGACCCGCTGATCGGCGAGGCGTTGGCCGGGAGCCGAATACCGGTGGTGGCGGTGGGCGGTTCGTATGAGGACGCCGGCCAATACCCCAAGGGCATTCCCTATGTGGCGACCGATAACCATGCGTTGATGAAGTTGGCCTACGAGCACCTGATCGAGGCCGGGCTGACGCGGTTTGCCTGTTTCAGCCTGCCCGAAGCCCAGGCCAATCGCTGGGCCCAGGAGCGTGAGAAGGCCTTTCGCCGCTTGATGCAGCGCGATGGCCTGCATGTCGAGGTGTACCGTGGCCTGGGTACCAGCGCGCCGTTATGGGACAGCGCGGTGGAGCAGCAGATCGCCTGGCTGCACAGCCTGCCCAAGCCCATCGGCATTATTGCGGTGACCGATGCCCGCGCCCGGCAACTGCTGCAAGCTTGCCTGACGGCGGGCATTGCAGTGCCTGAGGAAGTGGCGCTGATCGGTATCGACAATGACCCGTTGACCCGCACCCTGACGCGGGTGCCGCTCAGTTCGGTGATCCAGGGCACCGAGACCATGGGCCGCACCGCCGCCGCGCTGCTGCACCAGATGCTGCATGGCAAACCCTGTGCAGGTACGCAGGTGCTGGTGCCGCCGGACGCGATCAACGTGCAGGCCTCCAGCCTGCATCAACCGTTGGGCAATCCCTATGTGATGCAGGCCCTGCTGTTCATTCGCCAGTATGCGTGCCAGGGCATCAAGACCGCGCAGGTGGCGGCGTATGTCGGGGTGTCGCGTTCATCGTTGGAGTCGCACTTTCGCAAGGTGCGCGGGTGCAGCGTGCACGATGAGATCCTGCGCTTCAAACTCGCCGCCGCCGCCAAGGGCCTGGAAAACCAGGCGCTGGCGATTGCCGATATCGCGCAGACCTGCGGGTTTACATCGGCGCAATACCTGCACACGGTGTTTCGTCGTGAGTACGGGTGTACGCCGAGGCAGTACCAGAAAGGCGAGGCTTAGAACACCGCCTTGACTTGCAAACCCAGAATCAGTGCATTGTCGATGCTCTGCCCGGAAAACGCGCCGGGTTCGATGATGTATTGCACGTCCGGCCGCAGGGTCAGCCAGGGCGTGGCCTGATAGCCATAACTGAGTTCGATCAACTGCTCGGCGCTGTCGAGGCCAGGGTAGGGCCGGTCGGCATTGAACGCCGCAAGCGCCTGTACGTCGCGACTGCGCGGGTTCGGCACTGCGCGGCCATAGCCCAGGGCGATGGTGTCATGCGGGCGGCCCTCGAACGGTTTGTACAGCACCACTCCGGCGCCATACCACTTGCTGAACGGTGACGCCGCCTCGCTGGCCGCCGAATACTGACCGAAGGCGTGCAGGCTGCGGCCCTGGGATGACCGGGAAGCCCACACGGCTTGATCGATCAACAGGTAATGGCCGCCGCGACCGCTGACCTCCTTATCACTGCCGATGCGTTTTACATCGGAGCTGTCGTAGTAGTAACCCAGCTTGTATTCCCCCGGCAGGCTGCCGGCGTGTTTGTAGATCAGCTCGATGGGCACCACGGTGCCGGTGGTGTGCTTGGGCCCCAGGTGCCAGGCGCGGCTGGAATTACCGTTGCTGGACGGGTCGACATTGAACGCCGCCACGCGCAGTTGCCAGCTCGGCGAAAAGTCGTATTTAACCCGCGCGCCCAGGTGCGCGTTCGGGTAGTTGGCCCAGCCGCTGCCGCCCGACATGTTCAGCGGATGCCCGCAGAAACCGGCGTTCATGAAATTGCACAGGATGCCGCTGTCCAGGCCGCCGAGGTCATTGCCCATGGCCATGTAGCCGAGCTTGATGTTGAGCCCCGGGGTGAACAGCGTGCGCTCATAGCTCAGTTCGGTGAGGCGCGTATACAGGCCGCCATAATTTTCCTGGATCGGCAGGCGGTTGCCCACCAGGTCATCGGAGGCGCTGTTGCCGCGCCGATCGTTGACGGTCAGCTGGATGCGGTCGCCATGGGTGAAACCGTAGAGCTTGCCCAGGTCGAACTGCGCACCGAGTTTGAGATTCTGCGAATAGCGCGCCGAGCGATGCTGGCCGCCGTGGGCGTTGTAGGCGGTCTCACCGCTGTAGTCGCCGGTAAAACGCACGCCGCGTTCGTCGAGTTCACGGCGCAGGCCGCCCCAGTCGCCGGTCAGGGTGGTGTCGTCGGCCTGGACGGGCAGGGCGGCAGCAAAGGCCAGGCCCAGCACCAGGCGCCCAAGGGCGATATGAGAAGTAGGGTTCATGGGGGATTTCCAGACACAAAGCGCGGTGCGGGCGCACCGCGCGAACAGAGGGTGGTTACGGCAAGGCGTAGGCGATCACGTAGTCGCCACGGTCGGTGGACTGGCGCGCACCGCCAGCGGTGACGACGATGTATTGCTTGCCGGTTTTCGGCGACACGTAGGTCATCGGGCCGCCCTGGCTGCCAACGGGCAGGCGGGCTTTCCAGATTTCATCACCGTTGCCGCTGTTGAAGGCGCGCAGGTAGAAGTCCTGGGTGCCGGCGATGAAGATCAGGCCACCCTGGGTCGACAGCGTACCGCCGAGGGTCGGCAGGCCTACTTTGATCGGCAGGTGCATGCGGATGCCCAGGGGGCCGGTGTCTTCAACGGTGCCGACCGGTACTTGCCAGGCGATTTTTTGCGTCTTCATGTCGATGGCGGTCAAGGTGCCGAACGGCGGCGCCTGGCACGGAATGCCGGCCACCGACAGGAAGCGGTTCTTGTTCACCGCATACGGCGTGCCCTTGAGCGGCACGGCGCCCATGCCGGTGTTCAGCGCTTCACCCCCGGACGCTGCCAGGGCCTTGTTCTGCGACGGCACCATCTGGATCCACAGGCCCAGGCGCATGTCGTTGACGAAGATAAAGCCGTGCACCGGGTCGGTGGAAATGCTGCCCCAGTTCATGCCGCCCAGAGAGCCCGGGAAACTCAGGGATTTATCGGTGCCCGGCGCGGTATACAGGCCATCGTAGCGCATGCCCTTGAAGTCGATGCGGCACAGCAACTGGTCATAGGGCGTCGCGCCCCACATGTCCGATTCGGTCAGGGTCTGCGCGCCGATCTGCGGCATGCCCACCGATTTAGGCTGGGTGGGGGAATACGGCTCGTTGGGAATGTTCGCGGCTTTCACCGGCACTTCCTGCACGTCGGTCAACGGCTTGCCGGTGGCGCGGTCGAGCACATAGATCTGCCCGGCCTTGGTGCCGATTACCACCGCGGGTACCGCCTTGTCGCTGCCTGGCGGGGTGAAATCGATCAGGCTCGGTTGCATCGGCAGGTCGAAGTCCCACAGGTCATTGTGGACCGTCTGGTACACCCATTTCTCTGCGCCGGTGGAGGCGTCCAGCGCCAGTACCGAAGCGCCGTATTTATGATTGAGCTCGGTGCGCTCAACACCGTAGATGTCGGTGGATGAGCTGCCCATCGGCAGGAAAACCGTGTTCATCAGCGGGTCGTAGGACATCGGCGCCCAGCTGTTGGGCGTACTGCGCACATAGGTGCTGCCGTCGGCTGGCGCCTGCTTGTCTTGCGGGTTGCCAGGGTCGAAAGCCCAGCGCATCTGGCCGCTGATCACATCGAAGCCACGGATCACGCCGCCCGGCATATCGGTCTGCACGTTATCGGCCACGCGTCCGCCCACCACCACGGTGGTACCGGCCATCAACGGCGCGGAAGACAATTGGTAGTAGCTGTCCGGGACATTGCCCAGCCCGGCTTTCAGATCTACCTGGCCGTGGTTGCCGAAGTCTTCGCAGAATTTGCCGGTGTCGGCATCCACGGCGATCAGGCGTGCATCGATGGTATTGGTCAGCAGGCGCCGCTGGCATTGCGCACCGGCGGGCACGCTGGCGGCGATCACCGGCGAACTGTTGGGTTGGGTCGGCTGGGCAATCGGCGCGCTGGCATCGAAATACGCCATGCCACGGCAACGCTGCCAGACCGCCGATTGGGCATTGATCTCGTTCTTCCACAGCTCCTTGCCGGTGTCGGCGTCCAGCGCGATGAGGTTGTTGTGCGGGGTGCAGATGAATACTTTGTTGCCGATCTGCAGGGGCGTGAGTTGGTCTTCTGCGCCGTTGCCGTCGCTGATGGCAACGTCACCGGTGCGGTAGGTCCAGGCGACTTTGAGCTTGTCGATGTTGTCGCGATTGATCTGGTCCAGCGCGGCGAAGCGGCTGCCGCCTTCGGTGTTGCCGTAGTGTGCCCAGTCTTTCTGGGCATCGGCCGCAGCCACCGGGGTGATGCCAGGGCCGGCGCCGGTCGGCGCTACGCTTGGGTGAGCGACGAACATATTGCCCGCCGCCACCGCCGCGCCCAGCGCCAGCACGGCAGCAACGCCATACGCGCCGCGCGCCGGTTTGCCGACCAGCAATGGATAGACCAGCGCAACCACGATGCCGATCACCGCGAACATGAACAGTCGCGAGAACAGCGGCCAGTACACCAGGCCTACATCGGCCACGGCCCAGACGGCCGTGCCGACCAGAAACGCGGCGAACCACCAGGCGCCCGCCGGCTTGCGCCGGGCAATCAACAGCCCGGCAATGGCCATGACCACGCCACCGACCAGGAAGTACCAGGAACCTCCCAGGCTGACCAGTTTGGCGCCGCCGACAGCGAGCGCAAGGCCGAGCAGGGCGATGATTACGCCCAGGCCCAGCAGAAGAAAACGTGAGACGCCAGCGGCGCGCGATGCTCGTTTCATGTCGAAAAGACTCGAGTGAGAGAGGGCAAAGCGCGATTTTAGCAAGATAAGTAACCAGTTAGTACATTGTGCAGCGCAATAGACTGTTACCGATGCTGCGATGATGGGCTGAGGCCAAAACACTGGGGTGCGGGCAAGTCCTGATGCCAGTCAGTTAAGGCGACACCGAACCTGTGGCGAGGGAGCTTGCTCCCGCTGGACTGCGCAGCAGTCCCATTGTTTGGGGCCGCTTCGCGCCCCAGCGGGAGCAAGCTCCCTCGCCACAAGTTAGTTCTCGCTTCTGCTACTTCTTAACTGACTGGCATTCGGGCAACCCCGCTCTCATGATGTGGTTGATGAGCGGGCGCCTGCAGCCGGTCAACGAAACGCGGGCATCACCTGCTCGATAAACAGTGCCAGGGACTTCTTTTTCTCGGCATGGGGCAGGCTGTTGTCGCACCAGAAGCTGAACTCATCCACGCCCAGTTCCTGGTAGTACCGAATGCGCGGGATGATCTCTGCTGCGGTGCCGATCATTGCGGTTTTGTGCAGGCTCTCCAGTTCGAACTCTGGGCGTGCGGCGAACTTCTCTTCCGGGCTTGGCTCCAGGAAACCATTGACCGGCACGTTCTTGTTGCCGAACCAGGCATCGAAGGTGCGATAGAACTTCGAGATCGCCTTGGCCCCGACTTCCCAGCCTTGCGGGTCATCAGCGGCGTGCACGTGGGTGTGACGCAGCACCATCAATTGTGGGCGGGGCACGCCAGGGTTGTTGTCCAGGGCGGCCTGGAATTTGTTTTTAAGGTCCAGGACTTCTTCGTCGCCCTTCATCAGCGGCGTGACCATGACGTTGCAGCCGTTGGCCACTGCAAAATTGTGGGAGTCGGGGTCGCGGGCGGCGATCCACATCGGTGGGGTGGGCTGTTGGATCGGCTTGGGCACGCTGGTGGAGGTGGGGAATTTCCAGATGTCGCCGTCATGGGCGTAGTCGCCTTTCCACAAGGCGCGCACTACCGGCACCATTTCGCGCAGGGCCTGGCCGCCGCTCGAGGCGGGCATGCCGCCGGCCATGCGGTCGAATTCCACTTGGTAAGCACCACGGGCCAGGCCCACTTCCATGCGTCCGTTGCTGATCACGTCGAGCAACGCGCATTCCCCCGCCACCCGCAGCGGGTGCCAGAACGGCGCGATGATGGTGCCGGCGCCCAGGCGAATAGTGGTGGTCCTGGCCGCGAGGTAAGCCAGCAGCGGCATTGGACTTGGCGATATGGTGTATTCCATGGCGTGGTGCTCGCCAATCCACACGGTGCTGAAGCCACCGGCTTCGGCCATCAGGGTCAGCTCGGTCAAGTCTTCGAACAACTGACGGTGGCTGACGCTTTCATCCCAGCGTTCCATGTGTACGAACAGCGAAAATTTCATGACGCATACCTCGGATCTATTGTTATTTTCCGCGAAAAAAGAACGGCTTTGGCGGGGGGTATCAGGCAGGCACCGGCAGGGTACCCATCTTGCCGTGGCAATACACCAGGGGCCCATTGGGCTGTGTCGGCACGATCAGGTTCTTGACCGAGCCAACCATGATTGCGTGGTCGCCGCCTTCGTATTCGCGCCACAACTGGCATTCAATGACCGCCGTGGCGTTGGCCAGGATCGGATTGCCCAAAGCACTCAGGGTCCACTCGATGCCCTGGGCTTTGTCCTTGCCTTTGCGCGCAAAGGCATAGGCTTCGCTTTGCTGCCCGCCGGACAACACATGGATGGCGAAGCGCTTGTTCTTGATCAGTACGGGGTAGGAGTCAGAGCTGTAGTTGGGGCAGAAGAGCACCAGGGCCGGGTCCATGGACAGCGAGCTGAACGCACTGGCGGTGAGGCCGACGATTTGCCCGTCGTCGTCCAGCGTAGTAATCACGGTGACCCCGGACGGAAACGAACCCATCACTTGTTTGTAGATGGCGGCATCGATCATGGGATGGTCCTCTGCTATGAAGCGGGTTTTTAATTTTATAGGTCTGATGGTATACCGTAATACAGCAGTTGCAAGGGCTTTTTTGGACAGGGCGATAAAACGTGTCTCTGACCACCAGAGCCCTCTATTACAGGGGTTTATCCTCTGGTAGCGGTTTTTCAAGGACCGGGATTACCGGATCAGAGGCGGGGCGAAAAAAGCGAATCAATCTTGTTAAATAGTTGGAATACCATAATATGGTGTTCATCTTGGGCGGCTGTAGAGCCCCCTCGGTTGGCGTCAAACAACTATAAGATCAGACAAACGCGAGTTATTCCTATGCCTCAGATGTCCCGGCAAGACCCCCTGATCGAGCATCATACGGTCGATTACGTCCCCCTCGCAGAGCGCCACGGGAAGGCCCGCGACCTGTTCACCTTGTGGTTCAGTACCAATATCGCGCCGCTGCCCATCGTCACCGGCGCGATGGTGGCCCAAGTGTTCCATCTCAACCTGCTGTGGGGGCTGCTGGCGATTGCCCTCGGGCATCTGCTGGGCGGTGTAGTGATCGCCCTTGCCTCGGCCCAGGGCCCGCGCATGGGCATCCCGCAGATGGTGCAGAGCCGCGGCCAGTTCGGGCGCTATGGCGCGCTGCTGATCGTGTTTTTCGCAGCGCTGATCTACATCGGCTTTTTCATTTCCAACATCGTGCTGGCCGGCAAATCCATCGTCGGCATCGTGCCCTCGGTCCCGGTGCCGGCGAGCATCCTGATCGGCGCTCTCAGCGCCACGGCCATCGGCGTGATCGGCTACCGCTTTATCCATACCTTGAACCGCATCGGCACCTGGGTGATGGGCAGCGCGTTGCTCGCCGGTTTTGCCTACATCTTTGCCCATGACCTGCCGGCCGACTTCCTCACCCGCGGCGGTTTCAACGCCGCCGGATGGCTGGCCACGGTGTCGCTCGGGATCATCTGGCAGATCAGCTTCTCGCCCTACACCAGCGACTATTCGCGTTACCTGCCGGCGGACATCGGCATCACCCGACCGTTTATTGCCACCTATCTGGGCGCAACGCTGGGCACCATCCTGTCGTTCGCCTTCGGCCTGGTGGCAGCGCTGGCGACACCGGAAGGCACCGAAGCGATGGTCGCGGTCAAACAAGCCACCGGCGCGCTGGGGCCGATCCTGATGGTGCTGTTCCTGCTCAATATCATCAGCCACAACGCACTAAACCTGTACGGCGCAGTGCTTTCGATCATCACCTCGATCCAGACCTTCGCCAGCCACTGGACCCCCAGCATCAAGGTGCGCGTGGTGCTCTCGGGCATTATCCTCGCCGGTTGCTGTGTGGTGGCGCTGGGCGCGTCGGCGGACTTCATCGCGCAATTTATCGGACTGATCCTCGCGCTGTTGCTGGTGCTGGTGCCGTGGGCCTCGATCAACCTGATCGATTTCTACATCATCAAACGCGGGGTGTACGACATCGCCTCGATCTTCCAGGCGGATGGCGGGGTGTATGGGCGGTTTAACCTGCATGCGATCGTGGCGTATTTCATTGGGATCATCGTGCAACTGCCGTTTGCCAATACGTCGTTGTATGTGGGGCCCTGGGCCAACCTGGTAGACGGCGCGGATTTGTCGTGGCTGGTGGGGTTGGCGGTGACGTGTCCGTTGTATTATTGCCTGGCGACGCGCAAGCACACGCAGAAGGTCCGAGCGGTGAAGTTGGGTTATTCGGACTGATCATCACGTCAAATCAAATACCCGGCGCTGCCGGGTATTTTTTTGTAGTCGGTTTTTCCTGGCGACGTAGTCTGGATCATTTGGTACAGACTTGATGCGACGCTCCGATGGCGGAACTGTCAGCTACAAACTAACTGGCGGATATTCCGCTATCGGGAGCCAGCCGCTGCCACATGAAGTCTTACAAGGCAGGCTCAGTGCGCTCCGGCCGCCTTATTCAAATCACTCTCCGCCCACTCCGTATACACACACGCATCCGCCGCGGCCCAACGCACCCGCACCGGATCGCCGGCCTTGAGTGGCATGCCCGCCGCCGAGAGCGCCTTGACCGTCATCGAAGTACCGCCGAGGGTCTTCACCGCGCAGGTCTGGCTCTCGCCCAGAAACAGCACCTCCCCGACAATCGCCGAGACCTCATTCCAGCCTGCGGCCAACGGTTGCTCGATGGCCTGTTCGACGCTCAGCGCCAGGGCCTTTTCCGGGCGCACCATCAGCAATACATCCTGCTCGGTTTGCAGGCCGCTGGTCAGGCGGATCGACAGCGACTGGCCTTCGAACGACGCTGCCGCATTGCCCTGGGCCTTGAGCTTGAGGAAGTTGGAATTGCCCAGGAACGAGGCGACGAACGCGTTCGGCGGGTTCTGGTACAGGTCGAAACCACTGCCCAGGCCGACGATTTTGCCGTGGCTGAAAATCGCGATGCGCTGGGACAGGCGCATGGCTTCTTCCTGGTCGTGGGTCACGTAGACGATGGTGATGCCCAGGCGCCGGTGCAGCTGGCGCAGTTCGTCCTGCAGGTCTTCACGCAGCTTCTTGTCGAGGGCACCGAGGGGCTCGTCCATCAGCAGGATACGCGGCTCGTACACCAGCGCACGGGCGATGGCCACTCGCTGTTGCTGACCACCGGAGAGTTGCGAAGGGCGGCGATGGGCGAACGGTTCCAGCTGTACCAGCTTGAGCATGGCGTCCACGCGTTTCTCGCGTTCGGCGCTGGCCAGTTTGCGGATGGCCAGGGGGAAGGCGATGTTGTCGCGCACCGACAAGTGCGGAAACAACGAGTAGCGTTGAAACACCATGCCGATGTCACGCTTGTGCGGCGGCACGTTGACCAGGGATTGCCCGCTCACCAGGATCTCGCCGCTGCTTGGCGTTTCAAAACCGGCGAGCATCGACAGGGTGGTGCTCTTGCCCGAGCCGCTGGAGCCGAGGAAGGTGAGGAACTCGCCGTCCTGGATGTCCAGGGAAATGTTGTCCACGGCGGCAAAGTCGCCGTAGTACTTGTTCAGGTTACGCAGGCTGACCAGGGGTTGGCCGGGGTTCTGCGCGACATCTTGGATCACTGCACTCATGTTCTGCTCCTGGGCGCTTAGGCGCTGGTTTCAGTGCGCCGACGAAGGGCGGCGGCGATCACCATGACCAGTACCGACAGGCCGATCAGCAACGTCGAGGCGACGGCGATCACAGGCGTCAGATCCTGGCGCAGGGTGGTCCACATTTTGACGGGAAGGGTTTGCAGGGTCGGGCTGGCCATCATCACGCTGAGCACCACTTCGTCCCACGAGACGAGAAAGGCGAACAGCGCACCGGCGACCATCCCTGGGCGAATCGCCGGGAAGGTCACCTTGAACACCGCCTGCACGCGCGAGGCGCCGCAGATCACCGCCGCGTCTTCAATCGACTGGTCGAACAGCTTCAGCGAGTTGATGATCGAGATGATGGTGAACGGCAGCGCGACAATCACATGGCTGACCACGAAGGCGAACATCGTGCCGGTATAGCCGAGCTTGAGGAACAGCGCGTACACCGCCACGGCGATGATCACCAGCGGCACGATCATCGGCAGCGTGAACAGGCCGTAGAGCAGCTCGCGGCCGGGGAAGCGTCCGCGCACCAGGGCAAAGGCGGTCGGCAGCCCCAGCGCGACGGCGAACAGCGTGGTCAGCACCGCCACTTTGAGGCTGGCCATTGCCGCGTTCATCCAGTCGGGGTTGGAGAAGAACTGGCCGTACCATTTCAGTGTCCAGCCCGGTGGCGGGAACACCAGCCATTGCGACGAACCGAACGACAGCAACACGATAAACACGATCGGCAACAGCAGGAACAGGCCAATCAAACCGGTGGTGGTGTAGAGGCCCAGGCGCATCCTGCGGCTCATGGCGTTGGGGGTCAGGAGCATGACGGCTTACCTCGCGTTGCTGGCGCCAACCGGGGATTCCGGCTGGAGCTTCAGGTAGAAGTAGAACAGCACCAGCGTGATGAAAATCAGCAACGCCGCACCGGCACTGGCCAGGCCCCAATTGAGGAACGATTGCACCTGTTGAATGATGAACTCGGGCAGCATCATGTTCTGCGCACCGCCCAGCAGGGCCGGGGTGACGTAGTAACCGAGGGACATCACAAAAACCATCAACCCGCCGGAAAACAACCCCGGCCGGCACAGCGGCAGGAACACCCGGAAGAAGTTGGTCCAAGGGCTGGCGCCACAGATGGAGCCGGCCTGCAGGATCATCGGGTCGATGGCCTGCATGGTCGCCTGCAGCGGCAACACGATGAACGGAATCATGATGTAGCTCATGCCGATCACCACGCCGGTGAGGTTATGCACCATCTCCAGCGGTTGATCGATGATGCCCATGGCCATCAACGCCTTGTTGATCACCCCCGAGGCCTGCAGCAATACCAGCCAGGAATAGGTGCGGGCGAGCAGGCTTGTCCACATCGACAGCAGCACGATACTCAGGATCCAGCGGCCCCAGCCGCGCGGCACGAGGGTAATCGCCCAGGCTAGCGGAAAGCCCAGCAGCAGGCTGAACAGGGTCACCAGGCCGGCCACTGAAAAGGTATTGAGCAACACCCGCGCATAGGCCGAGTTGGCGAACAGCTGTTCATAGTTGCCAAGGCCCGGTACCGGCTCCAGCACGCCGCGCAGTAACAGGCCGATCAGCGGTGCCAGGAAGAACAGGCCGAGGAACAGCAGGGCCGGGATCAAGTTGCTCGACCCCCGCCAGCGTTGCGCCAGGGATAGCGCCCCGGCCTTGTGGGAAACCGCGTCGGCAGCGCCGAGGGCGCTCCCGGTCGGCGTGGTTGCCGTCATTTTCATTTGACTAGCCATTCATTCCACCGTGTCGCAATGGCCGGACCGTTCTTGGCCCAGTAGGCGAAATCGAGGGTGATCTGATCCTTGGCGTACGCCGTCGGCAGGTTGGGCGCCAGGACCGAATCCAGGCGCTGCACGCTGTCGATATTTACCGGAGCGTAGGCGGTCAGGTTGGAGAAATCCGCCTGGCCCTTGGCGCTGCTGGCACTGGCCAGAAACTTCATCGCGGCCGCTTTGTTTTTCGAGCCTTTAGGTACCACAAGAATGTCGGCCATCACCAGATTCTGTTTCCAACTCACGCCCACTGGTGCGCCATCTTCCTGCAAGGCGTGAATGCGGCCGTTCCAGAACTGGCCCATGCTGACTTCGCCGGAGGCCAGCAACTGTTGCGACTGCGCACCGCCGCCCCACCAGACGATGTCTTTCTTGATGGTGTCGAGTTTCTTGAAGGCGCGGTCCAGGTCCAGGGGGTAGAGCGTGGCGGCGGGCACGCCGTCGGCCAGCAGCGCCAGTTCAAGCACACCTGGGCTTGGCCATTTGTAGAGGGCGCGTTTGCCGGGGTAGGTCTTGGTGTCGAACAAGGCGCTCCAGTCCTGCGGTTTGCCGGCGCCGAGCTTGCCTTCGTTGTAGCCGAGCACGAAGGAGAAGAAGAACGAGCCGACGCCATGGTCGGAGACGAAACGCGGGTCGATCTTGTCGCGCTCGATCACCGAGAAGTCGAGGGGCTCGAGCAGGCCTTCGGCGGCGGCGCGCAGGGCGAAGTCGGCTTCGACATCCACCACGTCCCACTGTACGTTGCCGCTTTCGACCATGGCCTTGAGTTTGCCGTAGTCGGTGGGGCCGTCCTGGACGACGGTGATGCCGCTGGCCTTGCTGAAAGGATCGGCCCATGCCTGCTTCTGCGCATCCTGGGTGCTGCCTCCCCAACTGACGAAGTTGACACTTTCCGCCGCCAACGCCGCCTGGCTGGCCACGCTCAACAAACCCGCGAACAGCACCGCGGTTGCACCTGTGTTCAACACCATTTTTACGCCCTCATTGTTGTGTTTATGAGCGGGGCTTGGAGTGCCCGCCTGTCGGGAGCAATCGGTCCGGGAGACCTGATTCAGGTTGTCCGGCCCATGGAATATCATATTATGGTATTCCAAACTTTGCGCAAGCACTTTGCCATACCGGCTATCCGCCGACGCTGGGTTTCCAGCCTCAGGTGAAGGGGATGCTTTCCACGACTTCCAGGTCGTAACCGGTCAAGCCTGCGTATTTCAGCGGTGGTCCGAGGTGGCGCAGTTTGCCCACGCCCAGGTCCTGCAATATCTGCGCGCCAGTACCCACTTCCGAGTAAATCCGTGACTGGGAGCGGCTGAACTGACGCGGCGCCTGGGTTAACTGCGGTACGCGTTCCAACAGTGCCTGGGACGACTCATGGTTGGCCAGCACCACCACCACGCCGCTGCCTTCTGCCGCCACGCGTTGCAGGGCGGCCCACAAGGTCCAGTTGGACGGCCCACTGTAGTCGGCACCGACCAGGTCGCGCAGCGGGTCGATCACGTGCACACGGACCAGCGCCGGCTCATCGCGGCGCAGTTGGCCCATGACCATGGCCATATGCACGCCGCCGTCGATGCGGTCTTCAAAAGTGATCAGGCGGAAGGTGCCGTGCACTGTGGGTAGGTCGCGTTCGCCGATGCGTACCACGGTGCGTTCGGTGCTGAGGCGGTAGTGGATCAGGTCGGCGATAGTGCCGATCTTGATCCCGTGCTTGCGGGCAAAGGCTTCCAGTTCGGGACGGCGGGCCATGGTGCCGTCGTCGTTCATCACTTCGACAATCACCGAGGCCGGTGTGTGCCCGGCCAGGCGCGCCAGGTCGCAACCGGCTTCGGTGTGGCCGGCGCGGGTCAGCACACCGCCATCCCGGGCGCGCAGCGGGAAGATATGTCCTGGCTGCACAATGTCGGCGGGGCCCGCGTTGATGTCCACAGCCGCCACCACGGTGCGTGCGCGATCGGCGGCGGAGATGCCGGTGGTCACGCCGGTGGCGGCTTCGATGGACACGGTAAACGCAGTGCTGAACACGCTGCCGTTACTCGGCACCATCTGCTCCAGGCCCAGGCGTTGGCAATGTTCATCGGTAAGGGTCAGGCAGATCAGGCCCCGCGCTTCGCGGGCCATGAAGCTGATAGTCTCGGCGGTGCAGCACGCCGCAGGCAACAGCAGGTCGCCTTCGTTTTCCCGGTCTTCGTCGTCGACCAGAAGCACCATCTTGCCCTGGCGGTAGTCTTCGATGATATCTGCGATGCTGTTGAAGGGCATGAGGAGTGCTCTGCTTGTTGGTTGTATGTATTATGGTATACCACAAATTCCAAGCAAGAGGATGTCTCGATGAAGGCCTATTGGATTGCCCATGTGGATGTGTCCGATGCAGAGCAATACACCCAGTACACCCAGCGCGCGCCGGCGGCGTTCGCGAAGTTCGGCGGGCGATTTCTGGCCAGGGGCGGGCGCAGTGAGGCGCTGGAAGGCGGGCCTGTGCGGCAGCGCAATGTGGTGATTGAGTTTGAGAGCTATGAGCAGGCGGTGGCGTGCTATGAGTCTGTGGAATATCAGGAGGCAAAGGGGCATAGAGCGGGGGCGGGAGAGGCGCAGATCATTATTGTGGAGGGGCTGGCGCCCTAGGCATACCAGGCCAAGTGTGGTCAAAATGTGGGAGGGGGCTTGCCCCCGATGGCGGTGGGTCAGCTATAAACAAGCTGACTGACAGGCCGCTATCGGGGGCAAGCCCCCTCCCACATTTTGAACCGTGTTTAGGCTGAGATCAGCGCATGAAGTGAATCTTGCCAATGTCATCATTCCCCATGTAGATGCCATACACCCCAGCCTGGCGTTCCTCGATGTAACGCTCGAGAATCTGCCGGATCGCCGGGTAGTAGATGCTGTCCCACGGAATGTCCTCGGGGGCGAAGAATGTGTAGGCCAGGGTTTCCAGGCCGAACTGGCCGGTGATCTCTAGCGCGATGGCGCGGAAGATGATGTACACCTCGCTGATTTTCGGCACGCTGAAAATCGAGTAGGGCGACACGATCTCGGCGCGCACGCCGGTCTCTTCCCAGACTTCGCGCAACGCCGCTTCTTCGGTGGTTTCGCCACCTTCCATGAAGCCCGCCGGCAGCGTCCAGGTGCCGGGGCGTGGGGGGATTGCGCGCTGGCACAGCAGGTATTTGCCGTCCTGCTCGATGATGCAACCGGCGATGATCTTGGGGTTGATGTAGTGGATGTAGCCACAGCCCCGGCACATCAGGCGCTCGTGGGTGTCGCCCGGTGGCAGTTGGTGACCGAGGTCACGGCCGCCGCAGGTCGGGCAGAAGCTGGGGCTGGGCACGGTCAGTGACCTATGCGCGGTTCTTTGAGCGCGATAGGCAGGGTGATCTCGGGGAGCTTGCCGGTTTCTTCCTGTTTGCGCTTGAGGTAATCCAAGGCCACGGCTGCCGCTGCACGCACGTGATCGACGCAGGCTTGGTGGGCGGCCAGGGGGTCACCGCTCTTGATCGCCTGAACCATGCGTTCCATTTCCTGGTTGCTGGCGCCACGCCGGTTTTGCTGGGACACAGACGTCGCGCGCAGGTAGCTGATACGCGCCTGCAACTGGCGCAACTGAGTGGCGGCCACGTGGTTGCCGGATCCTTCGAGCAACACATCATAGAAGCCCTGCACGGAGTCGATCACTTGCTGCAGTTCGCCTTCCTTGAGAGCCTTGCGGTTTTCCTCAAGGGCTTTTTCCAGGGCCTTGATGTCCTTGGCCTTGGCGCGCAGGGTGAACAGCTGCACGATCAAGCCTTCGAGCACGCAGCGCAGTTCATAGATATCGACGGCATCGGCCAGGGTGATGATCGCCACCTGCGGGCCCTTGGCATCGGCGAATTCCACCAGGCCTTCGGACTCCAGGTGGCGCAAGGCTTCGCGCACCGACGTGCGGCTGACACCGAGGCGGTCACACAGGTCGCGCTCCACCAGGCGGTCACCGGGCAGTAGCTGGAAATTCATGATGGCGCTGCGCAGTTTCTCCAGCACGATTTCGCGCAGGGTGACCGGGTTGTGATTGACCTTGAAGCTATCGTCGAGGGGCGCGCGTTTCATGGGGTCTGCTCTGAATGTAGCGGTTAACTGGAGGCCTCGGCATCGGCTTCGGCGAAGGCTTCACGGGCCAGCCGGAAGCTGTCCACAGCAGCGGGAACCCCGCAGTAAATGCCGACCTGAAGCAGAATTTCGCGTATTTGTTCACGACTTAGCCCGTTGCGCAAGGCGCCACGCACGTGCAGCTTGAGTTCGTGAGGCCGATTGAGGGCCGAAATCATTGCCAAGTTTATCATGCTGCGTTCTTTAAGCGACAAACCCTCCCGGCCCCACACATGGCCCCAGCAGTACTCGGTGACCATCTCCTGCAGCGGTCGGGTGAAGTCGTCGGCGTTGTCGATTGAACGCTGTACATAGGCTTCACCCAAGACTTGGGTACGAATTTTCAGGCCCTGTTCATACTTGTCGTTGCTCATGCTTCAGCGCTCCTCAGGCCAGAGTCGGCAATGGGCCCAGCTTGCCCTTGTGATAGATCATCGGCGTGACCGGCTGTGTGGGCAGGATCAGGTTCTTCACCGCACCGACAATGATCGCGTGGTCGCCGCCGTCGTATTCGCGCCACAACTCGCACTCGATGATGGCCGTGGCGTTGGCCAGCAGCGGGTTGCCCAAGTCGCTCAGGTGCCACTCGATGCCCTTGGCCTTTTCCTTGCCTTTGCTGGCGAAGGCATAGGCTTCGGCGGTCTGTCCGGCGGACAGCAGGTGGATCGCGAAGCGCTTGCTGTCGCGCAGGATCGGGTAGGTGTCCGACGCGTAGTTGGGGCAGAACAGCACCAGGGCCGGGTCGATCGACAGCGCACTGAAGGCGCTGGCGGTGATGCCGACGATGCCGCCGTCCGGGTCGAGGGTGGTGACCACCGTGACGCCCGAAGGGAACGAGCTCATGACGTCTTTGTAAATGCCGGGTTCGATCATGGTTGTGGACTCTTAACGCATCACGAAGGGATCAGGCATGGGCGCCTGGGAGAGGTTGATCCACACCGTCTTCAGCTCGGTGTAGGCCAGCACCGAATCGATGCCGCTTTCGCGTCCATAGCCGCTGTTCTTGAAGCCGCCGATGGGCGCCATGGCCGAGACGGCGCGGTAGGTGTTGACCCAGATAATCCCCGAGCGCACGTCGCGTGCCAGGCGGTGGGCGCGGCCCAGGTCACGGGTCCAGATGCCGGCGGCGAGGCCGAACTGCGAGTCGTTGGCGATGGCCAGGGCCTGGGCTTCGTCCTTGAAACGGATCACCGAAGCCACTGGGCCGAACACTTCTTCCTGCATGATCTTCATTGAGTTGTGGTCGCATTCGAACAAGGTCGGCTCATAAAACCAGCCTTCGCCGAGGTTCTGCGGGCGCTTGCCGCCGGTGCGCAGGCGTGCGCCTTCGGCGATGGCATCCGCCACCAGGCCTTCGACCACGGCCAGTTGCTGGGCGGTGGCCATGGGGCCCATCTCACTGGCGTCGTCCTGCGGGTTGCCGATGCGAATGCGTTGGGCGCGTTCAACCAGGCGCTCGACGAACTCGTCGTAGATTTCATCCTGCACCAGCAGGCGCGAACCGGACACGCAGCTTTGCCCTGACGCCGCGTAGATCCCGGCGATTGCACCGTTGATGGCGCTGTCGAGGTCGGCGTCGGCAAAAATGATATTCGGCGATTTGCCGCCCAGTTCCAGCGACAGCTTGGCGAAGTTCTCCGCGCTGCTGCGCACCACATGCCGTGCGGTGGCCGCGCCGCCGGTAAAGGCGATCTTGCGTACCAACGAGTGGCGGGTGAGGGCGGCGCCGGTGCTTGGGCCGTAGCCGGTCACCACGTTGACCACGCCTGGTGGAATCCCGGCTTCCAGCGCCAGGCGCGCCAGCTCCAGGACGGTTGCCGAAGCGTGCTCCGAGGGTTTGATCACGATGGTATTGCCAGCCGCCAGGGCCGGCGCGAGTTTGATCGCCGTCAGGTACAGCGGGCTGTTCCACGGAATGATCGCGGCGACCACGCCCATGGCTTCGTGGACCGTGTAGGCGAACAGGTCCGGTTTGTCCAGCGGCAAGGTACCGCCTTCGAGCTTGTCGGCGAGGCCTGCAGTGTAGTGGAAGAACTCCGGCAGATAGCTTACCTGGCCGCGGGTCTCGCGGATCAGTTTGCCGTTGTCGCGGCTTTCCAGCTGCGCCAGTTGTTCTGTGTTTTCGGCGATCAAGTCACCCAGGCGGCGCAGCAATTTGCCCCGTGCTGTGGCGCTGAGGCTGCGCCAGGCCGGGCTATCGAAAGCCGATTGCGCGGCCTGTACGGCGCGGTCCACGTCGGCTTCATCGGCATCGGGCAATTGCGCCCAGGGTTCGGCCAGGGCCGGGTTGAGGCTGTCGAAAGTCTTGCCGGACAGGGCATCGACCCATTCACCGCCGATGCACATCTGGAAGCGTGCGAGTGTCATGCAACGATCCCCTTTATTGGATTGTTTTGGGCGTACACGGTGTCGAGGAACCCCAGCAGCAGGCTATTGACCAGGCGCGGTGATTCCACCGGCATCATATGCCGTTGCTC
Source organism: Pseudomonas sp. R2-7-07 (assembly GCF_003852355.1). Taxonomy (NCBI): domain Bacteria; kingdom Pseudomonadati; phylum Pseudomonadota; class Gammaproteobacteria; order Pseudomonadales; family Pseudomonadaceae; genus Pseudomonas; species Pseudomonas sp. R2-7-07. The sequence goes on from NZ_CP027759.1 coordinate 2,419,373, forward strand.
GGCCAGCACCGCAACCGTGGCGCCGGGAATACGGTCGGCCAGTTGCCGGGCCATTTCCGGCGTCGAGCCGGGGTCCAGTTCGCCGGTGGCGACCAGGGTGGGCACGCGCAACCCCTTGAGGTCGTCGGCGCGGTACATGTCCTGGGTCGCAAACAGCTCGTAGGTGGTGAGGTAGCCCTGGGGGTCATTGCCCGCCAGGGTCTGGCGCAACGCGGCGATCTGCGCCGGGTTGGCCGCCTGGTATTCACGGCTGAACCAGCGCGACAGCGCCGCTTCCGCATTCGCATCCGGCCCGTGCTCGGCGGCCTGGGCCGTGCGCGCGATCACGCCGGCACGCTGCTCGGGGCTGCGGTTGAATACACTGTTGAGCACCACCAGGCTTTTTAGACGGTCGGGGTAATGCAGGGCAAACGCCCGGGCAACCAGGCCGCCCATGGAAAACCCGATCACCGTGGCCTGGGGCAGTTGCAGGTGGTCGAGCAGTTCCAGCAACTGGTCCGCATAGCCGAGCAACGGTGTGCCGGCGGCCGGGCGCGGGCTGGCGCCATGGCCGAGCATGTCATAGCTGATCACATGGTAATTCGTGGCCAGGCCAACGATTTGCCCGCCCCACATTTCTTTGTTCAGGCCCACGCCGTGGATCAAAACCACAGGCTGGCCTTGGCCGGTCGCCAGGTAACTGGTACCTGCCGGGGTGCGTTCAGCGGTGAGCCGAATCATGGAGCGCTCCTGCATGCTTTTTGTTATGGCCGGTGTCGCTTACTGGGCTTTTTCAGCCGCCAGCTCTTCCAGGTCGATGTAACGGTTGCCGATCCGTGGGTGCAGGCGACCGCCATCGGCGCAGCCCAGCACGACGACGATTTCGTCAGCGCGCGGCGCGTCTTCGATTTGCATTTCCAGGGTGATGTAGTGCGAACGCAGGCCTTCGTCGTCCTTGTGCATCATTGGAATCTGGATCGAGGTACCCGGGCCGCCGCGCTTGTTGGTGAAGCTCAGGTAGCTTTTGGCCTTGACGGCTTCACGGTAGTGGTTGCCGAAGCGCAGGGTATGGATGATCGCACTCGCGTGTTCGATCTCGCCATCGGCGCCTACCACGGCCGCTTTGCCGTAGGCCTCGATCTTGTCGGCACCGCCGATGATGCCCACCAGGCGCTCGACCATCAGCGCGCCGAGGTCGGAGCAGTTAGCGCGGATCTCCGGCTTCAGGTCTTCGACGAAACCACGGCCCAGCCAGGGGTTTTTCAGTACCACGGCCAGGCCGACCATTTTCACGGGCGTGTCGGAGGCTTTGCCGCCCTCGATAAAGGTCTCTTCTACATAACTGACGATCTTGCGGATTTCGAAACTCATGGGCTGCTCCGTCTAAGTGAGGGTCTGCGTATGATGGTATACCATAATACGAGAAGCGCAATAGGCGTGCGGCAAGATCCCAGGCAAGCGTGCGTGGGTTTGTTGAGGAGGGGGGTTATGCAGCGATCAGGCGGTGAAGGGCTCACCGCCTGTCTTGGGAGAGGACGTCAGAACTTGAAGCGGCCCACCAGCCCGTTGAGCTGACCGGAAATGTCGGTCAAACGCCCCGACCCGCTCTGCGCCGTATGCGCAAACTCTTCAACCAACTGCGCATCGGCATGAATCTGTGCGATGTGCCGGTTGATCTCTTCGGCCACTTGGTGCTGCTCTTCGGCGGCGGTGGCGATCTGGGTGTTCTGGTCGCGAATCGAGTCCACCGAACCGCGAATCTTGTCAAAGCTGTCGCGGGCCTGCTGGATGCGTTCCACGCTGGTGTGCGACCCCTGCAGGCTGCTTTGCATTTGCTGGGTGACTTCCTTGGTGCGGCGGGCAAGATTGCCCAGCAGGCTGTCGATCTCGCCGGTGGAGTCGGCGGTGCGGCGGGCGAGGGCGCGGACTTCGTCGGCGACCACGGCGAACCCTCGGCCCTGATCGCCGGCGCGTGCGGCTTCAATCGCAGCGTTGAGCGCCAGCAGGTTGGTCTGTTCGGCAATCGAGCGGATGGTATCGAGGATGGCGTTGATGTTCTGGCTGTCTTGTTCGAGCAACTGCATGGTCTGCGTGGATTTCTGCAGGTCTTCGCTGAGCTTGAGCACGCTGCCGGTGGCTTCGCCGATGTGCTGCTGGCCGTTGTGTACGTCGCGATAGCCTTCGTCGGCACTCGACGCGGCGGCGCTGCACGAGCGCGCCACTTCATTGGCGGTGGCCACCATTTCGTTGAAGGCGGTGCTCACCAGTTCCACGGCTTCGCGTTGGCGGCCGGCGGCCTGGTTCATGTTGTGCGCGACTTCACGGGTGTCGGCGGCGGCGGTTTGCAGGTCTGAGGATGCGTTGCCGATGCGCTGCACCAGCTGGGCGATCATGCTCAGGAACTGGTTGAACCAACCGGCCAGGCTGGCGGTTTCGTCCTTGCCCTGCACCTTGAGCTGGCGCGTGAGGTCGCCTTCACCTTCGGCAATTTCCTGCAGGCCGTCGGCCACGCCGCGAATCGGGCGCACGATCACGCGGGCGAAACTGGCGCCGACGATGGCGAACACCAGCGCCAGGACGGCGGCGATGGCAGCGATCAACCACGTCAGGCGGGTGGCGCCGGCCATCACTTCGTCACGCTTGATCAGGCCGATAAAGCGCCAGCCCAGGTCTTTGGAACTGACCACGTTGGCCATGTAGGCCACGCCGTCGATGTTCACCTCGGTCACCCCATCACCGTCCTTGGCCAGTTCGGCGTAGTTCGGCCCCAAGCTGGCCAGGGGCTTGAAGTTATGCTTGGCATCGCTGGGATCCACCAGCACGTTTCCGTCGGCCTCCACCAGCATCAGGTAGCCGCTGTCGCCCAGCTTGATGGTGCGCACCAGTTCGGTGAGCTGCTTGAGCGACACGTCCAGGCCGACCACGCCAAGGATATTGCCAGTGGTGTCGGCGACGGTATGCACGGTACCGATCAGCACCACATCGTCCGGTGCCCAGTAATAGGCACCGGTGCGCACGGTCTTGCCCGGCGCAGCAATGGCCGCCTGGTACCAGGGGCGCACGCGTGGGTCGTAGTTGGTCAGTTTGGTGTCGTCCGGCCAGCTGGCGTAGCCGCCGTCGCGCAGGCCCAGGGACAGGTAGGCAGTGCTGGGATGGCTTTTGGCGAATTGGTCGAAAATCGCCAGCAGTTCGGTGTTGGTCGGTGTGAGCGGGATTTGCGCGGCGTCCGCGCTGGCGTAGCTCTTGAGGTCCTTGGCCGCGATAACGCGCGGGTCCTTGGCCACGTACTCGACGTTCTGGCTGATGCCGTCGAAAAACTGCTTCATGCCATTGTCGATCTGGCGGATTTCGCGGCCGCTGCTGTCGAGAAAGTTGGCGAGGGCGCCTTCGCGCACATTCAGCACCACGATCATCGCGACCAGGACGACCGGGAGGCACGCGATGGCCGCAAACGCCCATGTCAGCTTCTGCTTGATATTCATGACTTCACCCGCGGGTATTTATAGTTTTGGCAAGGGAGAAAACGGTCGTGCTGTGCGTCGCATGCGTTTTATGAGGACATGGTCATGCTTACCCTCGATATATCGACCGAGGGCGGCGGCACTTGAGGGGAGGGGGGCAATCAGCCGATCTGGTCACCGGCCAGGGCGTCACGGCGCATCGACTGCAGGTTCTTCTCGATGGTTTCGCAGATCGCTTCCATTTGAATCTGATGTTCACTGGAGCGAAACGGGCTTTGCAGGTCGGTGCCGATGCGCTCGATGGCCAGCAGCATGAAGCCCACCACTGTGGAGGCCAGCGGGGTGAACCAGCCGAGGGATTCCACCAGGCCCACGGGCACGATCAGGCAGAACAGCGAGATGAACAGACGTGGAAAATACACGTAAGGGTAGGGCAGCGGCGTGTTGGCGATCCGCTCCATGCCGCCCTGGGCATTGGACAGGTCCACCAGCGTCGACTCCAGCCGCGCCAGGCGGATGCTGTCCAGGTGACCGGCCTTGTATTCCCGGGCCAGCAAGGCGGCCGAGCCGGTGAGAATGTCGTTGGCGAAGTTGTTGGTGGCGCCATTGCGGGCGAATTCCGCGTCAGGGATGAACGCGCGCACTTCCTCCGGGCAGGGCTCGCCCTTGAGGTGCGCGGCCAGGCAATTCACATAGGCCACATGACGGCGCAACAGCGTGGATTTGATCGGGTTCACTTCGCTGTCGGGATCGTCCAGCAGGGTCAGTACCTGGCGCGCGAAGCTGCGCGAGTTGTTGACCATCGAGCCCCATAAGGTGCGCGCTTCCCACCAGCGGTTGTAGGCGCTGCTGTTACGGAAACTGATCAGCACCACCAGTGCCGAACCCAGCAAGGTCAGGGGCATCAGCGGCAGGTTGATCTTGGAGTTGAGGAACAGCATGAAATCCACCGTGACGGCGATATCCCACAGCAACAGCCAGAACAGGGCCCAGCCCACATAGCCCATGGTCTTGATGATCAGGCGGTATTTCTTGAGAAGGGCAGCTTTCAAACGAGAACCTCGCGGCGTGCGGTTGGCAACAGTGCCAGGTTACGACGCCGTAGACGGGTGAAGGTTCGCCTGACGGGACCCGGTTCGGGAAATCTGGAACAACTTTGGTACTGATGTCGTCTGGCGCGGCAATCGCTGTACATTGCGCCGAGGCAAAAAGCCATTAACCGCAGGGTTTACCACGTGATTTGTTTTGGGGCCGGGCTGCAGGGATTTCGTAGCTGAGATCAGTGGAATCAAGTTGGATGATCAGGGCTCTTTCATGCATGTCAGTTCGTTGAAGTCGGCTATGTGTAATACCGCGCAAGCGCTCGAACGTCATAGGGATTTTGAATCGTGCTTGAGAGCGCATTACCACGTGCTGCTCGTGCCCTATTCCAGACGACCGTTTTTCTATAAGAGTGCACTTAAATACAGCCGTTTGATGGTGTCGTTTGCGTTATTGAGCGAGTACTTCGCCACACCGCTGCCGTTGTTGTCCGAAGTTAAAAACCTGTGCGTGACGCGCAGGTATTGTTCGAAAAACAGCCTGGAATCGATCTTTCTGTTGTTTCGTGCGCTGGGCTTCATGGAGGTTGCGCCGCACCCCGAAGACAGTCGCTTCAGGGTGTATGCGCCCTCGGACGAAGCCTGCCGTGAAGCGCGCCTGATGTTGACCTCACTCACGGAGTCGTTGGCGCGGCTGTACCCCGAGAGGGCGATTTTTCAACAATTGCGCGAGTTGGATGACCGCGGTTTCCTGGCCCTTTACTTCAGGGGGTTTGCCATCATTCTCGACGCCGACCTCACGGTCGATGTATTGCTGCCCGAGTGTTACTGGCTGGTGAAAAGAGACGCCGGGCACCTGTTGATGTTGGCCATTTATAACGATGCCTTTGCGCCGGAAAATGATCGGGCAACGTTCAGGTCATCTTCGTATCTGGCATTGGCCAAGCAACTTTCGGTGTCCAAGACCCACATTATTCGAATGGTGCAGGAGGGCGTGGAAAAAGGCTATTTCAAAGCGCACTCCAAGACCCGGCTGGAAGTTCTGCCGCCCTTTGTCAGCCTGGTAAAGCGGTTCATGGCCTTTTCATTTGCGGTTGGCCTGCATGCTATTGAAATGGGAGCGTAGGGATGCCTGCTCACTTGAAGTTAAGGCCCAGGATGCGCCGGTTGCTGTCGCCTGCGGTAACGCAAGCCGAATGGATAGGCATCGTTGCCTGGATTGGTATCGGCTTGATCCAGGCGATGATGTTCGACCCGTATGTGTTGAGCGTCACCCTCGGCCTGTTAGTTGTGTGCCGTGTTCATTCACTGACGACGAACTTCCTGTTGTGGCGGTTGCTGGGGGTGAGCTATATCGTGCTGTTGTCGGTGGGGTTTGCCTACATCATTCACTTGAATCCGCCATTGCGTATCTACGGCTTGCCCCTGGCCGTCACCCTGGTTGTCGGCAGCGCGATCCTGTTTATCAGTGTCCAGGATTATCTGGTCGGCGCCCTGTCGGTCTGGCTTATCCTGTGGTCGCCGATGCAGGCCGAACTCTATGCCGCAACCCAAAGTTATCTGCTGATATTTTGCGCGTCGTCGGTGTCGATCGGTTTCATCCTGAGTTACTCATACTTGAAGAACCTGCGTTCGGTGCTGCTGGTGGAAAGTGAGTTTCGCGCATTGGCCGAGACCGATTACCTGACCTCTATCCTCAACCGACGCGCGTTCATGCAAAGCTTCGAAAAGTTGCTCGACAGCGGCCAGGGCGGCTACTTCATCATGTTGGATATCGACAGTTTCAAGGCCAAGAACGACCTGTACGGCCACGACGTCGGCGATAAGATTTTGCGCGCCATGGCGCTCTGCCTGAAAAACGCCAAAGGCAGCCACAGCTTTGGACGCATCGGTGGGGAAGAGTTCGGCGTGTTGTTGCAGGGCGATGACTCGGCGCTGGCCGGCGAGTTTGTGCTGGATTTGTTGCAGGCGATCCGCTGCAGCGTCGCCCCGCCGCACAACTACACGTGCAGTGCCGGCATGGCGCGCTTTTCGGCAGGTGACGAATTGTCGACAGTGCTCAAGTTAGCCGACAAAAACCTGTATGGCGCCAAGCGCAACGGCAAGGACTGTGTGCATCTGGATGGCGCGCCGCTGCGGTCGGTTACGGCCTGAAGCGCAGGGGCCGGTGTTCAGCGCTGGGCAAGCACACTCGCCAGCAAGCCGGGGAAGCGGCCTTCGAGCTCTTCGCGACGCAACGAGTTCATGTGGGTGGTGCCGACATTGCGGGTGTTCACCAGGCCCGCATCGCGTAACACCCTGAAGTGGTGGGACATGCTCGATTTGGGGCGCCCGCCGTCCAGTTCGCCACATGTGGCTTCGGGCACGCCGGCCAGGCAGCGCACGATTTCCAGACGCACGGGGTCGCTGAGGGCGTAGAGCACGCGCTCAAGTGTCAGCTCTTGCGGGGTAGGGTGTTTGAAGGCTCGCATGGCGCGGATCATAACAGGGGGGTAGCGTTGAATACCATAGTTCGATTACCATCGAACTATCGAATCACGCACGCTTATCCGGAGTATCTGATGTCCGCTTTGTTCGAACCGTTCAAACTCAAAGACGTTACCTTGCGCAATCGCATTGCCATCCCTCCGATGTGCCAATACATGGCCGACGACGGCATGGTCAATGACTGGCACCACGTGCACCTGGCCGGCATGGCCCGTGGCGGTGCCGGCCTGCTGGTGGTCGAGGCCACTGCCGTCGCGCCGGAGGGGCGTATCACCCCGGGCTGCGCCGGTATCTGGAGCGATGCCCATGCCGAGGCGTTCGTGCCGATGGTCAAGGCGATCAAGGCCGCAGGTTCCGTACCCGGTATCCAGATTGCCCACGCCGGTCGCAAAGCCAGCGCCAACCGTCCATGGGAAGGCGACGACCACATCCCGGCCTCCGATGCCCGCAGCTGGGAAACCATCGCCCCGTCGGCCATTGCGTTCGGCGCGAACCTGCCCAACGTACCGCGTGCCATGACCCTGGACGACATCGCCCGCGTCCAGCAAGACTTCGTCGACGCCGCCCGTCGTGCCCGTGACGCCGGTTTTGAATGGATCGAGCTGCACTTCGCCCATGGTTACCTGGGCCAGAGCTTTTTCTCCGAACACTCCAACCAGCGTACCGACGCCTACGGTGGCAGCTTCGACAACCGCAGCCGCTTCCTCCTGGAAACCCTGGCCGCCGTGCGTGAAGTCTGGCCGGAAAACCTGCCGCTCACCGCCCGCTTCGGCGTGATCGAGTACGACGGCCGTGATGAGCAGACCCTCACCGAGTCCATCGAACTGGCCCGCCGGTTCAAGGCCGGTGGCCTGGACCTGCTCAGCGTCAGCGTCGGGTTCACCATTCCCGACACCAACATTCCGTGGGGCCCGGCGTTCATGGGCCCGATTGCCGAACGTGTGCGCCGTGAAGCCGGTATTCCGGTGACGTCGGCGTGGGGCTTTGGTACCCCGCAACTGGCCGAAAGCGCGCTGCAGGCCGGGCATCTTGACCTGGTCTCCGTGGGCCGCGCGCACCTGGCTGATCCGCATTGGGCGTACTTTGCGGCCAAGGAACTGGGCGTGGACAAGTCGTCCTGGACCTTGCCGGCGCCTTATGCGCATTGGTTGGAACGTTATCGCTGAGTTAGCGACTGCGTAGCGACTTGGTAAAACTGTGGGAGGGGGCTTGCTCCCGATGGCGGTGGGTCAGTACCAGATTGTCTGGTTGATCCACCGCCATCGGGGGCAAGCCCCCTCCCACATTTGGTTTTCAGACATCAGGAATACCGAGTCACTGGATACAGAGGCGATACGCGAAAAATAACAAATGAGAATGGATGTCAAACGCGAATGCGTTGATATATGATGCGCGGCGAATTCTTGGCAGGTTTGCCGCCCCATCTGGCTCATTCACTAGGTTCAACATCCATGCGTCGTACCCTGATTTCCATCTGTGTGCTTCAGGCGTTTTCCCCTTTTACCTGGGCAGAAGAAGCCCCGACTGAAAAAGCCGGTATCGAGCTGCAAGCAACCAATGTGACCGCCACGGCGGATTTCGAGTCAGCCCAGGGCCCGGTGCAGGGCTACCACGCCACGCGATCAGCCAGTGCGACGCGCACCGACACCTCGATTCATGAAACCCCGCAGTCCATCAGCGTGGTGTCCAGGGATGTGGTCGAAGACATCGGCGCAACGCGCCTGCAGGATGCCCTTGATTATGCCGGTGGGGTCGGCCGCGCCAACAACTTCGGTGGCCAGGGCCTGACCACCTTCACCGTGCGTGGCTTTACCACCGGTGAGTTCTACCGCAACGGTTTCCCGATCAATCGCGGTTACCCGAACATGCCGGATGCCAATACCATCGAGCGCCTCGAGGTGTTGCGCGGCCCGGCGACCATGCTCTACGGCCGTGGCGACCCCGGTGGCACGTTCAACGTGGTGTCCAAGCAGCCGCTGGCCGAACGCAGCGTCACCTTGGGCAGCCAAGTCAATGACCAAGGCATGAAGCGCGGCACCCTGGATGCCTCCGGCCCGCTGGACGAAGCAGGCCGCCTGGCCTATCGCCTGAACGTGGTGGGCGAGGGCGGCGACACCTTCCGCGATCACGTCGAGACCGAACGCTACGGCGTGACGCCGGTGCTCACCTGGCAGGCCAGCGATGACACCAAGGTGATTTTCGAAGGCGACTTCATGCGCAACAATGCCCCATTGGACCGTGGCCTGACGCGCTACCCGAATCAGCGCGGCACGCCGTCGCGCGAGACGTTCTGGGGCGACAAGGACGTAGGCAAGCTGCATAACGACAACGACATGGCGCAGTTGCGTTTCGAGCATGCGCTCAATGACAACTGGACGTTGGGCGGCGGTTTCCAGTGGTTGGATGGGACATTGAAGGGCAACGCAATCGAGGCTAACGGCCTGGGTGCCGATGGCCGCACCCTGCAACGCAACTTCAACTACCGCAAGCTGGAATGGACCGACAAGGACTATCAGCTCAACCTGACCGGGCATTTCTCCACCGGCGGTTTCGAGCACACCTTGCTGACCGGCATTGAGTACGAAGACTACGACTATAAGTCGATCATCCAGCGCTCCAGCGCCGCCTCGGGCACGTACCCGATCGATATTTTCAACCCGGTCTACGGCCAGGCGCGCCCGCCGCTGACGCGCACGCCGACGCATGACAAGGAAAACCTCAAGACCTACGCGGCCTTCGTGCAGGACCAGGTGGCCCTGACCGAGCGCTTGAAAGTCCTGGCCGGTGCACGTTTCGAAAGGTTTGAACATGACTACGAAAGTTATGTGCCCGGCGTGAACCCCTTCCAGAGCGCAGAAAACGCCGTCACCCCACGTGTGGGTGTGATCTACGACCTCACCGATACCGTCGCGGTGTATGCCGACGCCGCGCGTTCGTTCAAGCCGAACACCGGTGCGGCACGCGAAGGCGGCGGCTTCGCGCCGGAGAAAGGCAAGTCCTATGAGATGGGGATCAAGTGGGAAGCCTTGGACCGCCAACTGAGCGTTGACGCTTCGATCTATCAGATCGACAAGAAAAACGTACTGACCACCGACCCGGTAATCAACACGTTCAGCGTCGCCGCAGGTGAAGTGCGCAGCCGAGGCTTTGACCTTAACGTCGCGGGCAACCTCACGCCTGAGTGGCGCATGATCGGCGGCTATGCCTACGTGGATGCCGAAGTCACCAAGGACAACAGCATCCGCTCCGGCACGCGCTTGTTGAACATCCCGCGCAACAGCTTCAGCCTGCTCAACGTCTATGAGTTCCAGGACGGCGCCCTCAAGGGCCTGGGCCTCGGTGTGGGCGGCAAATACGTCGACCAGCGCGCCGGGCAGACCGCCAATACCGCCTTCTCGATGGACGCCTACACCGTGGTCGACCTGCTGGGCTATTACAAGGTCAACGAACAGGTACGCCTGAACCTGGACGTGAAAAACCTGTTCAACCGCGAGTATGAAGAAGGTGCGTTCGGCAACGTATATGCCTACCCCGGCGCACCGCGCACGGTGCAGGTCGGAATCTCCTACACCCTCTGACGCCGTACACAGTTCCAAATGTGGGAGGGGGCTTGCTCCCGATAGCGGTGTATCAGTCAAAAATATTGAGACTGACACACTGCAATCGGGGGCAAGCCCCCTCCCACATTTGATCCCATTTATCCCTTGAGAGGCTACAACGGCGTCAACACATTCATCACCGTATCCAACGCCACCCGCGTGTCATCCAACTGCACCAACGATGCATGCCGCGCGCCCAGTGCGTCGCGGTTTTTGATCGCGGTGAGGATCGCCTTGTGCCGGGGCAGGCTCAGGCCCTGGATATCCGGGCGGCGGTTGGTGATGTTGATCGACTCGCGCAACGGCAAAGAGAGCATGTTGCACATATAGGCGAGCAGATCGTTGCGGGTGGCGTCGGCAATGGCGCGGTGGAAGTCCAGGTCGGCCTGCAACAGGTCTTCGTGGGTTTTCGCGGTTTCCATGCCCACATAGGCCTTTTCGATGGTGGCGATGTCTTCATCGGTGGCGGTGGTCGCGGCCATGGCGGCGATTTCCGGTTCGAGGATGCGCCGCACCCCGGCCAGGGTGTTGAAAAACTCGCTGTGGGGCGTGGACTGCATCAACCAGGACAGCACGTCCGGGTCGAGCAGGTGCCACTTCAAGCGCGGCCGCACCACAGCGCCCACCCGAGGCTTGGAATACACCAGGCCCTTGGCGCTGAGCACCCGTGTCGCCTCGCGCAACACCGAACGGCTGACCTTGTATTCCTCGCACAGCGTGGCTTCCATGGGCAGTCTTTCTTCCGGCTTGAAGCGCCCGGAAACGATGTGCATGCCCAAGTCCTGAACGATCTGGGCATGCATGCTCTTGCGCGGCTTGGGCGGCTGGTGATCCATAACGACGGGCAGGCTCTGGCTTAAATTCGCCGCATCATAGCATCCCAATTAGTGGGAATGCCGTGGGACTTCGGCGCCACGGCAGCCCACCAGGAAGTCGAAGTCGCAACCCTGGTCGGCCTGCAGCACATGGTCGATGTACAGCTGGCGATAGCCGCCGACGATGAGCTTCTCGGGCGGCACCAGGTCGGCCATGCGCGACGCCAATTCGGCGTCGGGAATGTCCAGGTGCAAGCGCCCATTGGCGCAGTCGAGTTCGATCCAGTCACCTTCCTGCACGGCCGCCAACGGCCCGCCCGCTGCGGCTTCCGGCGCCACATGCAGCACCACCGTGCCATACGCGGTACCGCTCATGCGCGCATCGGAAATCCGCACCATGTCGGTCACGCCCTGGGCCAGCAATTTGGCCGGCAGGCCCATGTTGCCGACTTCGGCCATGCCTGGGTAACCCTTGGGCCCGCAGTTTTTCATGACCAGGATCGAGTTGGCGTCCACGTCCAGCTCGGGGTCATTGATGCGCGCCTTGTACATGTCGAAGTTTTCGAACACCACTGCGCGGCCACGGTGTTGCATCAGCTCGGCGCTGGCGGCAGACGGTTTGAGCACCGCACCCAGCGGCGCCAGGTTGCCGCGCAATACGCAGATGCCGCCGTCGGCGCGGATCGGGTTGTCGAGGGTGCGGATCACTTCGTCCTGGCCGTAGATCGGTGAGTCCTTGGTGTTCTCGCCCAACGTTTTGCCGTTGACGGTCAAGGCATTCGGGTGCGGGATCAGGTTGGCTTCGCCCAGGCGGCGCAATACGGCAGGCAGGCCGCCGGCATAGTAGAACTCTTCCATAAGGAAGCGCCCCGAGGGTTGCAGGTCGACGATAGTCGGCATGCCACGCCCGATGCGGGTCCAGTCGTCCAGGTCCAGCTCGACGCCGATGCGCCCGGCGATGGCTTTCAAGTGGATCACCGCATTGGTCGAACCGCCGATGGCCGCGTTCACCCGGATCGCGTTTTCGAAGGCTTCCTTGGTGAGGATCTTTGACAGTTTCAAGTCTTCGCGCACCATCTCTACCGCTCGCATGCCCGACATGTGCGCCAGCACATAACGCCGCGCATCCACTGCCGGAATCGCCGCGTTGTGGGGCAGGGAGGTGCCCAATGCCTCGGCCATGCAGGCCATGGTCGACGCGGTGCCCATGGTGTTGCAGGTTCCCGCCGAACGCGACATGCCGCCTTCGGCCGCGAGGAAATCATCCAGGGTAATGGTGCCGGCCTTGACCTGTTCGCTGAGCTGCCACACCACCGTGCCCGAGCCGATGTCCTGGCCCTTGTGCTTGCCGTTGAGCATCGGCCCGCCGGTGACGACGATGGCCGGCACATCACAACTGGCGGCGCCCATCAGCAGGGCCGGGGTGGTTTTGTCGCAGCCGGTGAGCAGCACCACGCCATCGATCGGGTTACCGCGAATCGCTTCTTCCACGTCCATGCTCGCCAGGTTGCGCGTCAGCATAGCGGTAGGGCGCAGGTTGGATTCGCCGTTGGAGAACACCGGAAATTCCACCGGGAAGCCACCGGCTTCGATCACACCGCGTTTGACGTGCTCGGCGATCTGGCGAAAGTGCGCGTTGCACGGGGTCAGCTCCGACCAAGTGTTGCAGATGCCGATGATCGGCTTGCCATGGAACTGATGGTCGGCAATGCCCTGGTTCTTCATCCAGCTGCGGTACATGAAGCCGTTCTTGTCGGCAGTACCGAACCACTGGGCGGAGCGTAGGCCGGGCTTTTTATCAGACATGATCGATTCTCTTATTGTATGACTATATGTTCTGAGCGTGGTTAAACATAAGCGCAAAATCGAAGCTTTGGAAGAGTTGTTTTGCAAATAGTCCTACTATATAGTCTTTCTCAACTGAGGTATGACCCTGGCGGATTTTCGCGAGAGGCGTCCCCCGAGCTTCTATAAAAACAACAATCGGAGATCGACCCCATGAGCCAGGAACTGCGGCTTATTCGGCGCATCACGCTGAAACTGATTCCCTTCCTGATCCTGCTGTACCTGATTGCCTACGTGGACCGCTCCGCCGTGGGCTTCGCCAAGCTGCACATGGGCGCCGACGTCGGCATCGGCGATGCGGCCTATGGCCTGGGCGCGGGGTTGTTCTTCATTGGCTACTTCCTGTTCGAGATTCCCAGCAACCTGATGCTCGACCGTTTTGGCGCGCGGCGCTGGTTCGCGCGCATCATGATCACCTGGGGCACCATCACCATCGGCATGGCTTTCGTACAAGGGCCGCACAGCTTCTATGTGATGCGCTTTCTGCTCGGCGCGGCCGAGGCCGGATTCTTTCCGGGCGTGCTGTACTACATCACCCAATGGTTCCCGGTGCGCCATCGCGGCAAGATCCTCGGGCTGTTCATCCTCTCCCAACCAATCGCGATGATGATCACCGGGCCCGTGTCCGGCGGCTTGCTGGGCATGGACGGCACCCTGGGCCTGCACGGCTGGCAGTGGCTGTTCATCGTGATCGGCACCCCGGCGATCCTGCTCACCTGGCCGGTGCTGCGCTACCTGCCGGACGGCCCTAAACAAGTCAAGTGGATGAGCGAGGAAGAAAAGGCCTGGCTCACCGGTGAGCTCAACAAAGACCTGCAAGCTTACGGCCAGACCCGCCACGGCAACCCGCTGCATGCGCTCAAGGACAAGCGCGTGTTGCTGCTGGCGCTGTTCTACCTGCCGGTGACCTTGAGCATCTACGGCCTGGGCCTGTGGCTGCCGACCTTGATCAAGCAATTTGGCGGCAGTGACCTCACCACCGGCTTCATCTCCGCCGTGCCTTACATCTTCGGCATCATCGGCCTGCTGATCATCCCGCGCAGTTCCGACCGTTTGAATGACCGTTACGGCCACCTCGCCGTGCTCTATGTACTGGGCGCCATCGGCCTGTTCTTCAGCGCCTGGCTCAGTGTGCCGGTGCTGCAGATGGCGGCGCTGTGCCTGGCGGCGTTCGCGATGTTTTCCTGCACGGCGGTGTTCTGGACCTTGCCGGGGCGCTTCTTCGCCGGTGCCAGTGCGGCGGCCGGTATCGCGTTGATCAATTCGGTGGGCAACCTCGGTGGCTACATCGGCCCGTTCGTGATCGGTGCGCTCAAGGAATACACCGGCAACCTGGCGTCGGGCTTGTACTTTCTATCCGGTGTGATGCTGTTCGGGCTGGTGCTGACCCTGGTGGTCTACCGCCTGCTGGAACGCAAGCATGTGCTGCCCGCCGACCAATTCGCCGCCAGTGCCCGTGGCGCCACACGTACTTAATTCAGGAGAAATGGCATGCGTTTAGTTCAGTTCGAGTTGCCCAACGGCGAACGCCGCGTCGGCGTAGTGGAAGGCACACAGCTGCGCGAAGTTCAGGCGGCGCGCAGCGTGCGTGAATTGGCCCTGGCCGCCATCGAAGCCGGTGTCGGCCTGGAGCAACAGGTGAACAGCCTTGGCCTGGGCGACAGCCACGACTACGCCGCGCTGCTGGCCGAACTCAAGGTGCTGCCGCCACTGGACCACCCGGACCCGGCCCATATGCTGATCAGCGGCACCGGCCTGACCCACCTGGGCAGCGCCTCGGCGCGAGACAAAATGCACCAGGCCGGCGACGACACCGCCCTGACCGACACCATGCGCATCTTCAAATGGGGCGTTGAAGGCGGCAAGCCAGCCGCCGGGCAGGCGGGCGTGCAACCGGAGTGGTTCTATAAAGGCGACGGCAGCACCGTCGTGCGCCCCGGCGCCGCGTTCCCGGTACCGCCGTTTGCCGAAGACGCCGGCGAAGAGCCGGAAATCGGTGGCCTCTACGTGATCGGCCCGGACAGCAAGCCCTACCGTGTGGGATTTGCGGTGGGTAACGAATTCTCCGACCATGTGATGGAACGCAAGAACTACCTGTACCTGGCCCATTCCAAACTGCGCAGTTGCAGCTACGGGCCGGAATTGCGCGTGGGCGAGTTGCCCCAGCACCTGGCAGGCACCAGTCGCATCCTGCGTAACGGCGAAGAAATCTGGCGGAACGAATTCCTCAGCGGCGAGGCCAATATGTGCCACAGCCTGGAAAACCTCGAATACCACCACTTCAAATACCGCCAGTTCCTCAAGCCCGGCGATGTGCACATCCACTTCTTCGGCACCGCCACGCTGTCATTTGCCGACGGTATACGTACCCAGCAAGGCGATGTGTTCGAGATTACCCAGGCTGAATTCGGCGCGCCGCTGGTCAACCGTGTCGGCAGCAGTGATGCGGCATTCGAACCCGGCAACGTCATTACCCTTTAAAGGAGAGCCCCATGCCCCAGTTCCTCGGTCACAACTACATCGGCGGCCAGCGCAGTGCCAACGGCAGCACCCAGTTGCAGAGCGTCGACGCCACCACCGGCGAAGCCTTGCCCCAGGCGTTCTACCAGGCCACCCCGCAGGAGGTGGATGCCGCCGCCAAAGCGGCCGCCGCCGCGTACCCGGCTTACCGCGCCTTGAGCGCGTCGCGCCGTGCGCAATTTCTTGATGCGATTGCCGACGAGCTGGACGCATTGGGCGATGATTTCGTCGAATTGGTCTGCCGCGAAACCGCCTTGCCGGCGGCGCGCATCAAAGGCGAACGTGGGCGTACCAGCGGCCAGATGCGCCTGTTCGCCACGGTGTTGCGTCGCGGTGATTTTTACGGCGCGCGCATCGACAAAGCGCTGCCGGATCGCCAGCCATTGCCGCGTCCGGACCTGCGCCAATACCGCATCGGCCTGGGCCCGGTCGCGGTGTTCGGCGCCAGTAACTTCCCCCTGGCATTTTCCACCGCCGGCGGTGATACCGCCGCTGCGCTGGCAGCCGGTTGCCCGGTGGTATTCAAGGCCCACAGCGGGCATATGGCGACGGCCGAGCAGGTGGCCGATGCGATCATTCGCGCCGCCCAAGCCACCGAAATGCCGGCGGGCGTGTTCAACATGATCTTCGGCGGCGGCGTTGGCGAAGCGCTGGTCAAGCACCCGGCGATCCAGGCCGTCGGCTTTACCGGCTCGCTCAAGGGCGGCCGTGCCCTGTGCGATATGGCGGCGGCGCGCCCGCAGCCGATCCCGGTGTTTGCCGAGATGTCGAGCATCAACCCGGTCATCGTGCTGCCGCAGGCGCTTCAAGCCCGCGCCGACAGCGTCGCCCGCGACCTGACCGCCTCGGTGGTGCAAGGCTGCGGCCAGTTCTGCACCAACCCGGGCCTGGTGATCGGCATTGCGTCCCCAGCGTTCACCGCGTTCACGCAACAGGTCGCGAAGCTGATCGGCGAGCAACCAGCGCAAACCATGCTTAACGCGGGCACCTTGGGCAGCTACGGCAAGGGCCTGGAAAAGCTCCTGTCTCACCCCGGTATCGAGCACCTGGCGGGCAACGCACAATCGGGCAACCAGGCCCAGCCGCAGTTGTTCAAGGCCGATGTGCGCCTGTTGATCGACGGCGATGAAGTGCTGCAGGAAGAAGTGTTCGGCCCGACCACGGTGTTCGTCGAAGTCGCCGACCAGGCCCAGCTCAGCGCCGCCTTGCAGGGCCTGCACGGGCAGTTGACCGCCACCATCATTGGCGAACCGGCCGACCTGCAACAGTTCGCCGAGCTGACGCCGCTGCTGGAGCAGAAAGTCGGGCGCATTTTGCTCAACGGTTACCCCACCGGTGTGGAAGTCTGCGATTCGATGGTGCACGGCGGGCCGTACCCGGCCACTTCCGATGCCCGTGGCACCTCGGTCGGCACCTTGGCCATCGATCGGTTCCTGCGCCCGGTGTGCTTCCAGAACTACCCTGATAGCCTGCTGCCCGACGCGCTGAAAAACGCCAACCCGTTGCGGATCCAGCGGCTGGTGGATGGCGCGCCATCTCGAGAATCCTTGTAAGTCACCCGGAGGCTTCATGTCGTTGAGCGCAGTCACCCCGCACCGTGCCCGGTTGGGCGAAGGGCCGTTCTGGGATGCTCCGTCCCAGGCCCTGTATTGGGTGGATATCGCCGCCCGCCAGGCCCTGCGCCTGATGGGCGGGCAGTTGCGAGTCTGGCAATTACCCGAACATGTCTCGGCGTTCATCCCCTGCGAGAGCGGGGATGCGCTGGTGACCCTGAGCAGCGGTGTGTACCGCCTGGACTTGAATACCGAAGCCCTGACTTTGTTGTGCGTGGCCGACCCGCAACCGGGTAACCGCGGCAACGAAGCCCGCTGCGATGCCCAGGGCCGACTGTGGCTGGGCACCATGCAGAACAACATCGGCGCCCACGGCGAAGACCTGCCCATCACGCGACGCTCCGGCGGGCTGTTTCGTATCGACGCCGATGCGACGGTTACGCCGCTGCTGAGCGGGCTGGGCATTCCCAACACACTGCTATGGAGCGACGACGGCGGCCATGTGCATTTCGGCGACAGCCTGGATGGCACGCTGTACCGGCATGCCATCCAACCCGACGGCCAACTCGACGCCGCCCGGACCTGGTTCGCTGCCCACGAACGCGGCGGGCCGGACGGCTCGGCCATGGACAGTGAGGGCCACATCTGGAATGCGCGCTGGGACGGCAGTTGCCTGCTGCGCCTGACGCCTGAAGGGCAGGTGGACCGCATCGTCGAACTGCCCGTCAGCCGCCCCACCAGTTGCGTGTTTGGTGGGCCTGATCTGACCACCCTGTATATCACCAGCGCCGCCAGCCCCTTGGATCACCCATTGGACGGTGCGGTACTGAGCCTGCAATTGGAGGTGCCAGGCAAGCCCTGTCACCGCTTCGCCGGATAAACCGAAAAACGAATATTCAAAAACAACAACAAGGAGTCACCCGTATGAATCGTCGTCGTGGTTTGCGTTCCCTGTGCTGCGCCGCTGTGGCGGTCTCGGCCATGAGCTTGAGCGGCCTGCTGCTGGCTGCTGAAGAAGTGAAGATCGGCTTTCTGGTCAAGCAGGCCGAAGAGCCTTGGTTCCAGACCGAATGGGCCTTCGCCGAAAAAGCCGGCAAGGAGCACGGTTTTACTGTGATCAAGATCGCCGTGCCCGACGGTGAAAAAACCCTTTCGGCCATCGACAGCCTGGCCGCCAACGGCGCCAAGGGTTTCGTGATCTGCCCGCCGGATGTGTCCCTGGGCCCGGCGATTGTCGCCAAGGCCAAGGCCAACGGCCTGAAAGTGATCGCGGTGGATGACCGTTTCGTCGATGCCAAGGGCAACTTCATGGAGGACGTGCCGTACCTGGGCATGGCTGCCTTCGAAGTGGGCCAGAAGCAGGGCGCCGCGATGGCCGCTGAAGCGAAAAAACGCGGTTGGGACTGGAAGGACACCTATGCGGTGATCAACACTTTCAACGAACTCGACACCGGCAAGAAACGCACCGACGGCTCGATCAAATCCCTGGAAGAAGCCGGCATTCCCAAGGACCATATCCTGACCGCCGCGCTGAAGACCCTCGACGTCCCAGGCAGCATGGACGCCACCAACTCGGCGCTGGTCAAGCTGCCCAGTGGCGCGAAAAACCTGATCATCGGCGGCATGAACGACAACACCGTGCTGGGCGGCGTACGTGCTACCGAAAGCGCCGGCTTCGCGGCGGCTAATGTGATCGGCATCGGCATCAATGGCACCGACGCCATCGGCGAATTGAAGAAAGCCAACAGCGGCTTCTTCGGCTCGATGCTGCCCAGCCCGCATATCGAGGGCTACAACACCGCGCTGATGATGTACGAGTGGGTCACCAAAGGCACTGAACCGCCGAAGTACACCGCCATGGACGAAGTGACCCTGATCACTCGCGAGAACTTCCAGGCGGAACTGACCAAGATCGGGCTGTGGAAATGACCGCTGCGGCCCTGCGTTTTGACGGTATCGGCAAAACCTTCCCTGGGGTCAAGGCGCTCGACGGCATCAGCTTCACCGCCCACCCAGGGCAAGTGCACGCGCTGATGGGCGAGAACGGTGCGGGTAAGTCGACGCTGCTGAAGATCCTCGGCGGCGCCTATATTCCCAGCACCGGCACGGTGCAGATCGGCGAGCAGGTCATGGCCTTCAAATGCGCCGCCGACAGCATTGCCAGCGGCGTCGCGGTGATCCACCAGGAATTGCACCTGGTGCCGGAAATGACTGTGGCGGAGAATTTGTTCCTCGGGCATTTGCCGTCGCGTTTTGGTGTGGTCAACCGCAGCCTGCTGCGTCAGCAGGCGCTGGCGTGTCTCAAGGGCCTGGCCGATGAAATCGACCCCCAGGAAAAGCTCGGGCGCCTGTCCCTGGGCCAGCGCCAACTGGTGGAAATCGCCAAGGCGCTGTCCCGTGGCGCCCATGTGATCGCCTTCGATGAACCGACCAGCAGCCTCTCGGCGCGGGAGATCGATCGCTTGATGGCGATCATCACGCGCCTGCGCGATGAGGGCAAAGTGGTGTTGTACGTGTCCCACCGCATGGAGGAGGTGTTCCGTATCTGCAACGCGGTGACGGTGTTCAAGGACGGCCGCTTCGTGCGCACCTTCGATGACATGAGCGCGCTGAACCACGACCAGTTGGTGACCTGCATGGTCGGCCGCGATATCCAGGACATCTACGACTATCGCCCGCGCGAGCACGGCGAAGTTGCCCTGAAGGTCAACGGCCTGCTCGGCCCCGGCTTGCGCGAACCGATCGGTTTTGAGGTGCGCAAAGGCGAAATCCTCGGCCTGTTCGGGCTGGTGGGGGCAGGGCGCACGGAACTGTTCCGACTGCTCAGCGGCCTGGAGCGTGCCAGTGCCGGCAGCCTGGAGTTGTGCGGTGAGCCGCTGCAATTGCGCTCACCGCGCGATGCCATCGCCGCCGGGGTGCTGCTGTGCCCGGAAGACCGCAAGAAGGAAGGCATCATTCCGCTGTCCAGCGTCGCCGAAAACATCAACATCAGTGCTCGTGGCGCGCATTCTGCGTTCGGCTGGCTGTTGCGCGATGGCTGGGAGAAGGGCAACGCCGAGCACCAGATCAAGGCGATGAGGGTCAAGACCCCGAACGCGGCGCAGAAGATCATGTACCTGTCCGGTGGCAACCAACAGAAAGCCATCCTCGGCCGCTGGCTGTCGATGCCGATGAAGGTGCTGCTGCTGGACGAACCGACCCGTGGCATCGATATCGGCGCCAAGGCCGAGATCTACCAGATCATCCATAACCTCGCGGCGCAGGGCATTGCGGTGATCGTGGTGTCCAGCGACCTGATGGAAGTAATGGGCATTTCCGACCGCATCCTGGTGCTGTGCGAAGGCGCCCTGCGCGGTGAACAACTGCGCGCACACGCGACTGAATCCAACCTGCTGCAGCTGGCCTTGCCGCGCGGCCTGGCGAACTGAGAGACGACCATGACCACTCAAAACAACGCGCTGCCCTCGGCACGCAAACCCCTCGACCTGCGCGCCTTGCTCGACAACTGGGCGATGCTGCTGGCGGCGGTGGGCATCTTTGTCCTGTGTGCCTTGCTGATCGATAACTTCCTCTCGCCGCTGAACATGCGCGGGCTGGGCCTGGCGATTTCCACGGTAGGCATTGCGGCGTGCACCATGCTGTTCTGCCTGGCCTCCGGGCATTTCGACCTGTCGGTGGGCTCGGTGATCGCCTGCGCCGGCGTGGTGGCGGCGATTGTGATGCGCGACACCGACAGCGTGATGCTCGGCATCGGCGCGGCGCTGCTGATGGGCCTGATGGTGGGGTTGATCAACGGTATCGTGATCGCCAAGCTGCGGGTCAACGCACTGATCACCACACTGGCGACTATGCAGATCGTGCGCGGCCTGGCCTATATCTTCGCCGACGGCAAAGCGGTGGGCGTGTCCCAGGATCAGTTCTTCGTGTTCGGCAATGGCCAGTTGTTCGGCGTGCCGGTGCCGATCCTGATCACCATCGTGTGCTTCCTGTTCTTCGGCTGGTTGCTCAACTACACCACCTACGGGCGCAACACCATGGCCATCGGCGGCAACCCGGAAGCGGCGTTGCTGGCGGGGGTCAATGTGGATCGCACCAAGATCCTGATCTTCGCCGTGCACGGCTTGATCGGCGCACTGGCCGGGGTGATCCTGGCCTCACGCATGACCTCAGGCCAACCAATGATCGGCCAGGGCTTCGAGCTGACGGTGATTTCCGCCTGTGTGCTGGGCGGTGTGTCGTTGAGTGGCGGTATCGGCATGATCCGCCATGTGATCGCCGGGGTATTGATCCTGGCGATTATCGAAAATGCGATGAACCTGAAGAACATCGATACCTTCTACCAGTACGTGATTCGCGGCTCGATCCTGCTGTTGGCCGTCGTCATCGACCGCATGAAACAACGCTGAACCTGATCGTTCCCTCGCTCTGCGTGGGAATGCACCCCGGGACGCTCTGCGTCCACTTCTGAATCGGGACGCGGAGCGTCCCAGGTGGCATTCCCACGCGGAGCGTGGGAACGATCAATGTAGGGTTTTAGTTAGCGGAGAATTTGAACACGGTGTTCTGGGTGTAGGTCTGCCCAGGGTTCAAACGGGTCGAGGCAAACTTGGGCTGGTTAGGCGCATCCGGAAAATGCTGGGTCTCCAGGGTAAACCCACTCCAGTGCTGATAGGTCTTGCCAGCCTTGCCCTTCACCGAACCATCCAGGAAGTTACTGGTGTAGAACTGCACGCCCGGTTCGCTGGTGTAGAGCTGCAAACGCCGCCCCGACTCAGGATCATGCACCTCGGCCGCCAGTTGCTTCACATCGCCCTTGGTGTCCAGCGCCCAGTTGAAGTCGAACCCACCCTGTTTCGGTTCGGCGAACTTGAGCTGCGGATGATCCTCCTTGATGTGCTGGCCGATGGCGGTAGGCTTGAGGAAATCCATCGGCGTGCCCTTGACCGGCGCCAGTTCGCCGGTGGGAATCAGGGTGGCATTCACCGGTGTGTAGTGGCTGGCATGCAAGGTGGCGACCTGCTTGAGAATATCGCCGTTACCCGCGCCAGCCAGGTTGAAGTAGCTGTGGTTGGTGAGGTTGAGCACGGTCGGCTTGTCGGTGGTGGCCTTGTAGTCGATGTGCAGTTCGTTCTTGTCGTTGAGACGATAAGTGACTTCGGTTTTCAGGTTGCCGGGGAAACCCATTTCACCGTCCTTGGACAGGTAGGTGAGGGTGACCCCGACCGAATCCTTGTCCTTGACCGGCTTGGCTTGCCACACCTGCTTGTCGAAGCCCTGGGCGCCGCCATGCAGCGAGTTGGGGCCGTCGTTGAGCGGCACTTGGTAGCGTTTGCCGTCGAGTTCGAAGGCACCGCCGGCCAGGCGATTGCCGAAGCGACCGATGGTCGCGCCGAAAAACGCGGTACCGCCTTGATAGCCTTGTACGTCGTCAAAGCCCAGCACCACATCGTCGACCTTGCCGTGTTTGTCCGGCACCTTCAGCGATTGCAGCACACCGCCGTAGGTAATCACCGTGGCTTGCATGCCATGGCTGTTGCGCAACACGTATTGTTCGACGGCGGTGCCGTCATTGGTTTTGCCGAAGGGTTTGTGTTCGCTGGTCAGGCCTGCGGCCTGGGCGCCGCCGCTGGCGATCAACATGGACATTGCCAGGCCGGACAGCAGGTATCGAGGGTGCTTCATGGTCGAACTTCCTTTTGTTGTTTTTGGATTGAATAGTTCTACTAATGTGCGATATTTCATGATTGAGACAGCGAATTTATAGCCTTTAACGCCGATTTCGTAAAATAAAATAAGACTAATTGATCGAGGCATCACGTTATGAGTACTCAGCAGGCCCTGTATCCCGACCTCAAGGGCAAGACCGTATTGATCTCCGGCGGGGCTTCCGGGATTGGCGAGTTCATGGTGCGGGCGTTCGCCGCCCAGGGCGCCAAGGTGGCGTTCGTGGACCGCGCCCAAAGCCAGGGCGAACGCCTGGCCGCGCTGTTGAACTCCAACGGGCATAGCGTTGAGTTCGAATGCTGCGATATCACCGACGAGATCGGCTATCGCGCGGCGATCGGGCGTTTCGAACATTCCCTCGGCCCGATCACGGTGCTGGTCAACAACGCGGCGAACGATGTACGCCATACCCTGGAAGAAATCGACTCGGAAATGTTCGACCGGCTGATTGCGGTCAACCTCAAGCACGCCTTCTTTGCCGCCAAGGCCGTGGTACCAATGATGAAACAGGCCGGTGGCGGCTCGATCATCAACCTGGGCTCGGTCGGCTGGATGATGGCCTCCGCCGGCTACCCGGTGTACGCCGCCAGCAAGGCCGCCGCCCACGGCATGACCCGTGGCCTGGCGCGGGAGTTAGGCCCCCATCACATCCGCGTCAATACCCTGGTGCCGGGCTGGGTGATGACGGAAAAACAACTGGCCATGTGGGTGGACGACGCGGCCCGCGAGCTGATCGCCCGCAGCCAGTGCCTGCCGGGCAGCGTGATGCCCGAGCATATCGCCAATATGGCGCTGTTCTTGGCTTCCGATGCCTCGGCGATGTGTTCGGCGCAGAACTTTATCGTGGATGGTGGTTGGGTCTAGGCCAGGCGCCACTGTCCAACTGTGGGAGGGGGCTTGCCCCCGATGGCGGTGTATCAGTCAACCTATTTAAAGCTGACCCACCGCTATCGGGAGCAAGCCCCCTCCCACATTTTGAACAGTGGTGTTTATTCGATGGGGTCAGGCCTTCATGCCGAACGCCTGGCAGCCCCCGGCGGCTGCCCGGTGATGCGCTTGAAGGCACGGCTGAACGCCGCCTGGGAGGTGTAGCCCAGGCGTTGCGCCACGGTTTCGATGGGCATGCGTTCCAGGGTCAGCCATTGGCTGGCCAGGCGCATGCGCAGTTCCGTGGCGTAGCGCAGCGGCGGTATGCCGAGGACGGCCTGGAAGCGGTCAGCGAACACCGAGCGCGAGGTATGACACTGGGCGGCCAGTTCCGCCACGCTCCAGTCGTGGCCCGGCTGCTGGTGCAAGGCGAGCAGGGCGCTGGCCAGGCGCGGGTCGCGCAATGCGGCCACCAGGCCCGAGGCGTTGCCACAGGCGCATTCGACCCAGCCGCGTACGATCATCGCCGCCACCACATCGGCGAGGCGCGCAAGAATGCCGGCAAAGCCTACACGCGCCGTGGACATTTCGCGTTCCATTACCGCCAGGATCGGCATCAGCCCCGGGTAACGCTGGCCGCCGGCATCGATCAGCATCAGGGCCGGCATCAGGTTGCCGAGCCCCTGGAGGCTGCCGAGCTCAAATTCCATGCACGCACTGAACAACACCAGGCTGGGGACGGTATCGGGTGATGCATTCACGGCGCACACGGTATCCCCCAACGGTGCGCTGTCGAAATGGTCGATGTCCTGCACGACGGCATCCGGTGCGGATAACAGCGCGTGCGCGCCGCCGTGGGAGATGAACACCGCATTGCCGGCCGACAGCGCGAAAAGGCTGTCGTCCTCGGTGCGCAGCGTGGCGCGGCCGGCCGCGAGAAAGTGGAAATAGGCGTGGCCCGGCCTGGCGCCAAAGCCCATGCCGAAGGTGGGCCCGGCCTGGATGCGCCGGTACTGCACACCCCGCAGGCGCATGCCGCGCAGCAACTCGTTGATCAGCTCTGAAGAAGCGGTGAATGCGTCCACTCAAGTCATACTCGGGGTTTCGGTTAAAAACTCAAGGCTTTGTATCATAGATCATCCTGGTCGGCCTACCTAGACTGAGCGCCTCGCTAATGACTTGAGGAAGACCTGCGATGACTGATTGTGCAGCCCATACGCCTGCGGGCGTTGTGACAGAGCCGGCCTGGCTGGCGGTATTTTCCCTGGCGATGGGGGTATTCGGCCTGCTCACGGCGGAGTACTTGCCGGCCAGCCTGTTGACACCGATGGCCCTGGACCTGGGCGTTACAGAGGCGCTGGCCGGGCAAGCCGTCACGGTGACGGCGGTGGTAGCGCTGTTTGCCGGTCTGCTGGTGCCGGGGCTGACCCGTGGTATCGACCGGCGCGTCGTGCTGCTGGGGTTTTCCACGCTGATGATCGCCTCCAACCTGCTGGTGGCGTTGTCCTCCAGCCTGACGGTGCTGTTGTTGATGCGCATCCTGCTGGGCATCGCCCTCGGCGGTTTCTGGAGCATGGCGGCTGCAGTGGCGATGCGCCTGGTGCCGGCGGCGTCCTTGCCTCGTGCGCTGTCGATCATTTTCAGCGGGATCGCGCTGGGCACCGTGGTCGCCGTGCCGCTGGGCAGCTATTTGGGTGGCCTGTACGGCTGGCGCAGTGCGTTTATTGCGGCGGCCGCCGTCGGCCTGCTGACCCTGGCGTTCCAGGCATTCACGCTGCCGCGCATGGCACCCCATGGCACCGCGCGCCTGCGCACCGTGGTGGACGTACTGCAGCGCCCCGGCATCGCCATCGGCATGTTCGGCTGCGTACTGGTGCACACCGCGCATTTTGCGCTGTTCACCTACATCCGGCCGTTCCTGGAAAGCACCACCGGGGTCGACACCGAAGGGTTGGCGCTGATGCTGCTGGGGTTCGGCGTGGCGAATTTCGCCGGCACGCTGTTCGCCGGTTGGCTGCTGGTGCGCCGCCCACGCACAACACTGGTGTTAATGCCGGTGTTGGTGGCAATCGCGGCACTGGCGCTGGTCTGGTTGCCTGCGTCACTGCCGGGCCAGGCGATGCTCCTGGCGCTATGGGGCATGGCATTTGGCGGCGTGCCCGTGGCGTGGTCGAACTGGGTCGCGCGTGCGGTGCCGGACCAGGCGGAAAGTGCCGGAGGCATGGTGGTCGCGTCGGTGCAGTCGGCCATCGCGGCGGGCGCTGCCGGTGGCGGGTTGATGTTCAGCTTCAGCGGCATTGGTGGGGTGTTTATCGGCGCGGGTGTGTTGATGTTGCTCGCGGCCTTGCTCATCGCCCTGCGTGTGCAGGTGCCTGGGCAAGACGGGGACGCCAGTGTGACGCGCCACGCATCTTTGGTTTAGTCTAAAACCCTTTGTTGATCGCAAGCGCCCCTAGGAGCACCGAGCATGGCTGACTACGTACCCCCCAAGGTCTGGACCTGGGACACCGAAAGCGGCGGCACCTTCGCCAGCATCAACCGGCCCGTCGCCGGCGCCACCCATGAAAAAGCGCTGCCGGTCGGCAAGCACCCGTTGCAGCTGTATTCCCTGGCCACGCCCAATGGGCAGAAGGTCACGATCCTGCTCGAAGAGCTGCTGGCGCTCGGACACACCGGTGCCGAATACGACGCCTGGCTGATCAAGATCGGCGACGGCGACCAGTTCGGCAGCGGTTTCGTGGCGGTAAACCCGAACTCGAAGATCCCGGCGTTGATGGATCACAGCGGCGCTGCGCCGATTCGCGTGTTCGAGTCGGGCGCAATCCTGCAGTACCTGGCCGAGAAATTCGGCGCGTTTTTGCCCACAGAACCTGCCGCCCGTGCCGAATGCCTGTCGTGGCTGTTCTGGCAGATGGGCAGTGCACCGTATCTGGGCGGCGGCTTCGGGCATTTCTACGCGTATGCGCCGAGCAAGATGGAATACCCGATCAATCGCTTCGCCATGGAGGCCAAGCGCCAGCTGGATGTGCTGGACAAGCGCCTGGCGGTGAGCGAGTACATTGCCGGGGACGCCTACACCATCGCCGACATCGCCATCTGGCCCTGGTACGGCGGGTTGGTCAAAGGGCGGTTGTATGGGGCGGCGGAGTTTCTCTCGGTGCATGAATACAAGCACGTCATGCGCTGGGCGGATGCGATTGATGCACGGCCGGCGGTGCAGCGCGGGCGGCGGGTGAATCGGGTGTCCGGCGATGATCAGTTGGCCGAACGCCATAGTGCGAGCGACTTGGACTGAAAGTGTGGGAGGGGGCAAGCCCCCTCCCACATTTGGATCTTCTTGGCTTCAATTATTTGTAGCGCTGTTCGAACACCGCTACCTGTTCGGGTTTTATGAGTTCGAACGGCACCCACACCTCCGACTCAATTGGCTCGCCCTTGATCATCCGCACCGCCGCTTGTACCGCTTGCGTCGCCTGGGCTTTGGGGTCCTGGAACACTGAGGCGGTGAGCAGGCCGCGCCTGATCGCTGCCAGGCCATCGGGCAGGCCATCGATGCCGACAATCGCCACTTCGCCCTTGGCTTTGCCGGCCTGCTGCAAAGCCATGGCCGCGCCAATCGCCATTTCATCGTTGTTGGCCACAATCGCATCGAACTGCGTGCCCGCCAGCAGCCAGTTGCTGGTCAGGTCCATGGCCTTGCTGCGTTGCCATTCGGCACTTTGCTGCTCGACAACCTTGATCCCGGGAAAGTCCTTGAGCACCTGCTTGGCGCCTTCAGTGCGGTCATGGGTAGCGTTTTGCGCCAGGTCGCCCATGATGATCGCCACGTTGCCCTTGCCGCCGAGTTTTTCCGCGAGGTAGCGCATTTGCAATTGCCCGGCTTCGATGTCGTTGGACGCCACGGTCACGACCCCCTTGGGCAGCGTGCGTTGGTCGGGATGGCGGTTGACGTACACCAACGGCTTGTTGGCGGCCACGGCGGCGCGGGTCATATTGGCGGTGGCGGCGGTGTCCACCGGCAGCACGATGACCGCGTCGACGTTCTGGTTGAGGAACCCTTCGACCTGGTTGAGCTGACGCACCACGTCGCCCTGGGCGTCCTCGAACTGGATCTGCACGTCCTGTTGTTTGGCGGCCGTTTCAAGGCCGGTGCGTACGTAGGTCATGAAGTTATCGTCGACCCGCGCGATGCTCACGCCGATGCGATACGCGGCGAAGGTCCATTGGCTGAACAGCAGCAACAGGGTGGCAACGATCAATGAATAGCGATGCATGAGGTGTTCCTCTTGTTGTTATAGGGTGAATGCCTGGCGAAAACGCTCCAGGGCGGCTTCGCTGTCGCCGCTGGCCCAGGCTTCCAGGCCGACCACGCCGCTGTAGCCGATGGCCTGCAGCGCCCTGGCAATCGCCGGGTAGTGGATTTCGCCGGTGCCGGGCTCCTGGCGCCCGGGCACGTCCGCCACCTGGATTTCACCGATGGCGCTGCCCGCGCGCTGGATCAATTCGATCAGGTTTCCTTCGCCGATCTGCGCGTGGTAAAGGTCCAGGTTCATTTTCAAGTGCGGGCTGCCCACGGCCTCGATCAGCGCCAGGGTGTCGTCGGCGCGGGCGAATGGCGTGCCGGGGTGGTCGACCTCGGTGTTGAGGTTTTCCAGCAGGAACACGCGGCCGGCGTCTTGCCCCAGGCGAGCGATTTTCTCCAGCGTCTTGCAGGCGCTCAGCCACATGCGCCCGGTGGTCCGGCTGACGGGTTGCACCGGCAGGCCGCCGTCACCCAGGCCGGTGCCGTGCAGGTTAAGGCTGGGGCACTTGAGGCGCTCGGCAACGCTTAGGGATTCGCGGGCGCTGTCGAGCAAGTGGCGGATACCGTCGGGGTCGGTGAGCGTGCCGCTGATGTAGCCGGTCATCGAGGTGAAGTCCGCGCCCGTCGCGGCCAGGGCGTTGATGTCCTTGTCTGTCCAGTTCCAGATTTCGGCGCTGAAACCCAGGGCATGAATCCGCTTGACCCGCTCGACGAAGGGCAGGTCCAGAAACACCATCTCGGCACTCACCGCCAGCTTGAACGGGCTCATAGGCTCACCGCCGTGCCTTGCTCGTAGGATTGGATACAGGCGCGGGCAATCGCCAGGGCGGCGCGGGCATCTTCCCCGCTGGCCAGGGGCTTGGCGCCGCTTTGCAGGCAGTCGACGAAGTGGTTGAGCTCGGCAATGTAGGCATCGCGCAACAGGTCGGTGTCCAGGCGCTGGGTGTCGGCCTGGATGCCTTGGGCCTGGTAGCGCACCAGGTCGCAGGCCTGCACGCCGCCCATGGTCAGCATGCCGGCACTGCCGAACACCTCACCGCGCACGTCATAGCCATACACCGCCTGGAAGCTGGCTTCGGCGGTGGCAATCGCGCCGTTATCGAAGCGGATCGTGACTACGGCGGTGTCGAGCAAACCCTGGCTTTTGTAGTCCGGGGCGATCAGGGCGTCGGCCATCACCTGCACTTGCACCGCTTCGGCGCCGGGGTTGAGGTAGCGCAGGGTGTCGAAGTCGTGGATCAGGGTTTCCAGGAAAATCACCCATTGCGGTGAGGCGCCAGGGTTGTTCAGCGCCGGGTCGCGGGTCAGGGAGCGCAGCAACTGCGGGGTGCCGATTCGGCCTGCGGCGACGTCGAGGTGGGCGGCGCGAAAGCTCTTGGCGAAGCGCCGGTTGAAGCCGACTTGCAGTGGCACTCGGGCATCGGCCGCAGCGGCGATGGCGCGGTCGGCTTCATCGAGGGTGATCGCCATGGGCTTCTCGCAGAAGATGCCCTTGCCGGCACGGGCGGCGCTGATCACCAGTTCGGCATGGCTGCGGGCGGGGGCGGCGATGAGTACGCCGTCGATATCCGGGTCGTCGAGCAGTTGCTGCGGGTCGGTGTAAACCTTGGCTACACCCAGCTCTGCCGCCAGACGTGCGGCTTGCCCTGGGGTAGGGTCGGCGATGGCGGCGAGGCAAGCGCCGGGAATGTGCCGGGCGGCGGTCAGGCCGTGGAAGCTGCCCATGCGGCCGGCGCCGATCAAGCCCAGGCGGATGTTTTTTGTATTCATGTATGAACCCTTTTTATTGTTGGCCTCAGGACGATCCTGGCGGGCAAAGGGGTAAGAGCAAGGGCTGTGCCAAAATCCAAGTGACTGATATTTAACGGTTATAAATAAACATCAGAAAAATAGTGTTCATTTAAAAGACATGTCTATGCTGACATGTCGAAAACATGAACATGGACCCCCCTTATGAGCATGGCGATCAGTGCGCAAGACCTCGATTACCTGACGGCGTTGGGCCCTGCCGCGCTGAATGACGGCCCGTTCGCAGCCTTGGAGCAAGCGTGGCAGGCCTGCCTGGGCGGCCAGCGCCAGCGCCCGCCCGAGGTGCGTCAGACGATCTGGGATTCCTGGCGGCGCAGCATCGAGGCCGGCATCGATCCGGCAGACAATGCCTACCGTTTCGTCGCCGCCGACACATTGGCGGCCACCCTGGCCAGCCACCGCGTACTGATCGCCGCCGCCGCGCAAGTTATGCATGGTTTGCTGGCGTACAACCCGCGCGGGCATATCAACCTCACCGACGCTGACGGCACCACTTTGTATTTCTGCGGGCTGGACATCACTCCCGTGGGCAGTCGCCTGCTCGAATCGGTGCAGGGCACCAACTGCACCGGCCTGGCGCTGGCCGAAGATCATCTGGTGTATGTGCTGGCCGAAGAAAACTTCGCCGTCGGCCTGCGTCAACGCCGCATGCATTGCGCCGCCGCACCGATCAAGAATGCCCAGGGCCAGACCCTGGCCATGCTGACGCTGACGGCCGAGCCCGGCTGGTTTCACTTCCATACCCTGGGCACCGTCCAGGCGGCCGCCGAGGCCGTGTCGCGGCAGATGGCGCTGCAGGCGTTGCTGCAAGAGCAGCAAACCGTGCTTGAAGTGCTTAACGAAGGCTTGGTGGTGCTGGACGAACGCGGGTGCATCAAGGCGATCAATCGCTATGCACGGCAACTGTTCAATGTGGGCCTGGAGCTGCTCGGCAGCCCCTTCAATCGCCTCGCTCGCAGCGAGCTGAGCGACGCCATGCTCCTGCGCGGCGGCGAAAACCTGCGCGACCTGGACTGCACCTTTCACTTGCACGACCGCAGCCAGCTCGCCTGCCTGGTCTCGGTGTGCCCGCTGGAGCAGGGTGGGGTGATCCTATCGGTGCGTGAAAACCGCCGCATCCGCGAAATCACCCGGCGCATTGTCGGCACCCAGGCCCGCTACACCTTTGAAACCATCCAGGGCACCTCGCGCGCGATCCAGGACGCGCTGCACCTGGGGCGCATTGCCAGTCGCAGTGATTCCACCACCTTGATCCTCGGCGAAAGCGGCACCGGCAAAGAGTTATTTGCCCAGGCGATTCATAACGCCAGCGAGCGTTGCAATGGCCCCTTCGTCGCAGTCAACTGCGGCGCGATCCCACGGGACCTGGTGCAAAGCGAGTTGTTCGGCCATACCGAAGGCGCCTTCACCGGCTCGGCACGCGGCGGTTCGGCGGGCAAGTTTGAACTGGCCGATGGCGGGACTATTTTCCTCGATGAAATCGGCGACATGGCCTTCGACGCGCAAGTCAGCCTGTTGCGCGTGTTGCAGGAAGGCGAGGTGACCCGCGTGGGCGCGAAGACCTCACGGCCAGTGGATGTGCGCATCATTGCGGCGACCCACCGCAATCTCAGCCAGGCGGTGGCCGAGGGGGCGTTTCGCGAAGACCTTTACTACCGCCTCAACGTGCTGAATATCACCGTGCCGCCCCTGCGGATGCGGCGTGACGATATTCCCTTGCTGGCGCGGCATTTCCTGCAGCGTTGCGCGCGCTCATTGCGCAAATCGCTGCAAGGATTCTCGCCGGATGCGCTGGCGTTGCTGTCAGCCCATGGCTGGCCGGGCAACGTGCGCGAGCTGGAAAACGCGATTGAGCGGGCGACCAACCTGGCGATGGGCGAGTGGATCGAGCCTGGCGATTTACCTTTGGAGGCCAGACCGCGCGCCCCGGCCAGCCTACATGCTGCGCCGCCTACGCAAGACCTGAGCAGCCACGAAATGCATGCCATCGTCGCCGCGCTGAAAAACACCGCTGGCAATATTCGCCTGGCCGCACAGCAGCTGAACGTGTCGCGGGGTGGGCTGTACAACAAGATGAGCCGATATGGCCTGAATGCGGCTGATTTCCGCAGGCCCTGAAACGTCCGGCAAACCGTTGTTGCGGCTCAGTTGCCGACATTCTCCGAGGTCACGATTTGCGGCGCAATATGCACACGATGCTGCTTGGGGTCGAACGCCTCATCAGTCTGCAACCGCACCAGCAACTCAATCAGCGCCACCGCCGTCTGGCGCGGCTGCGAATCCATCACCACATCGATCAACCCTCGGCCCAGGGCCTGGCGCGACAGTTCGGTGGACTCCTGCAAAATGCAGCACAACGCCGGGCGCTTGGGCAGTTGCGCCAAGGCGTTGATCACGCCGTCACCGCCACCGCCCACCACGCACAGTCCGCGCAAGTCGGTGTGGCGGCTGAGCAGGTCGAGGGTGGCTTCTTCGGTGATGTCGCAGTTGTCCAGATTGATCAGGGGTTCCAAGGGCTTGAGCCCCGGTGCGTGTTCGGCCAGGTAACTGTGCAAGCCTTCGACCCGCGCCTGGTGGCCGAGAAAACGGTGGCCCCCCAGCAAGATGCCCACACTGCCTTTGCGCGCACTGCAGGTACGCGCCAACAGCCAGCCCATGGTGCGGCCGACGACGTGATTATCCTGGCCCACATAAGGTTCGGCCGCGCGTTCGTGAATGTCCGAGAGCAGCGCCACCACCGGCACCCCGGCTTCGCGGATCTGCGTCAGGCACGCATTGATCAACGGGTGGGCGAAGCTGACCACCGCCAGCGCGTCGCACTGCACGGCCAGTTGCTCAATCTGCGCGACGATGGCGCTGGGTGTGCGGTCGACGATGTAGTCGAACTGGCAGGTCAGGTTGGCGCTGGCGTGCTGCTGCGCCGCCGTGCTGATCGACTGGGCCAGGTTGGCATAGAACGCCTGGGCGGTGCCCAGCAGGAGAATGCCGAAACGGTAAGTCGGGCGCCGTTCGCGAATGCGCTGGCCGATCAGCCGCGCGGCGAAATAACCGACCGCTTCGGCAGCCTGGAACACCTGTTCGGCGGTGTCCGGGTTGACCGGTGCGCGAGCGTTCAATACACGGTCGACGGTGGCCACGCTGAGTCCCGCATGGGCGGCAACTGTGGCGATGGTCGGGCGTTTATGGGTATTCATGGCGAGCCCCTTGAGCGTCTTGATAGAAAACTATCAAGCTCCGCTGGGCCTGGATGATAGCTTGATAGGGAATGGATTCAAGCCCTTGAGGCTGATTTGGCCGCGCTCTATGGTTGGTTTCGCAAAGCCCCTGAAACCTCACGCTTGCGGAGAACAATAACAATGCCTGAACACACCGCTCACCGCGCCCGGCGCGATTACAGCCTGACCGGGCCCGAAGCCGCCCGCGCCGCCGAAAAAGGCCTGGTCTCGGCCCGTTGGTACCAATCGCCGATCCCGCGCAAACGCATGAAGGAACTGATGCAGCGCCGTGACGGCCCGGCCCTGGTCGACACGGCCATCTGGTTCACCGCGTTGTTCGTCACAGGCTTTGGCGGCTACTGGTTCTGGGGCTCCTGGGCCTGTGTGCCGTTCTTCCTCGCCTATGGCGTGCTCTACGGCACCGCCTCCAACCCGCGCTGGCACGAAACCGGGCATGGCACGGCATTCAAGACCCGCTGGATGAATGACGCGCTGTACCCGCTGGCGTGCTTCATGTGCCTGTTCGAACCCCATGTGTGGCGCTGGAGCCATGCCCGGCATCACACCGACACCATCGTCGTCGGCCGTGACCCGGAGATCGTCGAGCCGCGTCCGCCAAGCTTCTGGATGATGTTTCTGAGCCTGTTCAATCTGCCCCTGGCCTGGAAGACCTTCAGTGGTGTGGCCCGCCATGCCATCGGCCGCATGAGCGCCCAGGAGCAGGACTTCATCCCCGAATCCGAATGGCCCAAAGTGTTTCGCGCCGCGCGCATCTGGGTGGGCATTTACGCGTTGATCATCGGCACCGCCTTGTACCTGCACAGCTGGTTGCCGCTGATGCTGGTGGGGCTGCCGAGTCTCTATGGCGCCTGGCTCGGCTACCTGTTCGGCCTCACCCAGCACGTGGGCCTGGCCGAAGATGTGCTCGACCACCGCAGCAACTGCCGCACCATCTACATGAACCGCGTGCTGCGCTTTATCTACATGGACATGAACTACCACCTCGAGCACCACATGTACCCGATGGTGCCGTACCACGCCCTCGAACTGCTGCACGAAGAAATCCGCAGCGACTGCCCGCCGCCGTACGCCAATCTGTTCGAGGCCTACAAGGAAATCCTGCCAACCCTGTGGAAGCAGCGCAGCGACCCGACCTATTTCGTCCAGCGCCCCACCCATAGTGGCGAGCGAGCTTGCTCGCGCTGGGCTGCGCAGCAGCCCCAATAAACCTGACGCGGTCTTTCAGATAACCCTCAATCGCGATCCTGGGGCCGCTTCGCAGCCCAGCGCGAGCACGCTCGCTCGCCACCAGGAACGTTATTCACCTGGAGAAAAATCATGAACGATCAATGGATCGACGTCTGCGCCGTGGGCGAAATAGACGAAGAAGACGTGTTGCGCTTCGACCACGGGGCACACACCTATGCGGTGTTCCGCTCCGCCGACAATGAGTTTTTCGCCACCGCCGGCCTGTGCACCCACGAAAAAATCCACCTGGCCGACGGCCTGGTTATGGACCATGTGATCGAATGCCCCAAGCACAACGGGCGTTTCGATTACCGCTCTGGCAAGGCCCTGGGCGCGCCGGTCTGTGTC
This sequence comes from Pseudomonas sp. R2-7-07, assembly GCF_003852355.1. Classification (NCBI taxonomy): domain Bacteria; kingdom Pseudomonadati; phylum Pseudomonadota; class Gammaproteobacteria; order Pseudomonadales; family Pseudomonadaceae; genus Pseudomonas; species Pseudomonas sp. R2-7-07. Next base: position 2,454,186 of record NZ_CP027759.1, read on the forward strand.
AACCTGAAGACCTACCCGGTACGGGTCGAAGCGGGGCGAGTGTTGCTCGCTGTCACGGCGTGATGATGAGCGCGCCCCTGATTATCGTCGGCGCCGGCCATGCCGGTGGCCGTGCGGCGTTGACCCTGCGCGAGGAGGGTTACGACGGTCGGCTGATCCTGATCGGCGACGAACCGCACGCGCCCTACGAACGACCGCCGCTGTCCAAGGCCCTGTTGCAAGGCAGCCAGGACTTGGCCGGGTGCAGCCTGTGCGACAGTGCACGGCTGGCCGAGCTGGATATCGAGCATATCGCCGGCAATGCGGTCAGCCGCCTGGTACCGCAGCACCAGCAGCTGCAACTGGCTGATGGCGGTTGGCTGGACTATGCCGGCGTGCTACTCGCCACTGGCGGCCGTGCGCGGCGTCTGCCTCAAGCCCAGGCCAATGTGCTTTACCTGCGCACCCACGATGAAGCGCTGGCCCTGCGCGCCCAGTTGCGCCCCGGCACCCGGCTGGTGATCGTCGGTGGTGGGTTTATCGGCCTGGAAGTGGCGGCGACCGCGCGCGGCCTGGGCTGCGCGGTGACGGTGCTCGAAGCCGGGCCGCGCCTGGCGGGCAGGGTATTGCCAGCGGTCATCAGTGCGGCACTGTTGGATCTGCACCGCGAGCAGGGTGTGGACGTGCGCTTGAACGTCACTGTGGAATCCATTCAGGCCGACGCCGTACACCTGGTGGACGGGCAGACGCTGCCATGTGACTTGGTGGTGGTCGGTATCGGCATGCAACCCAATATCGAACTGGCCGCAGCGGCCGGGCTGGACGTCGGGCAGGGCATTCGCGTTGACGCGCACTTGCGCACCAGCGCGGCGAATATCTACGCAGCGGGAGACGTCTGCGAGTTCCGTCTGGGCGGCCTCTATCAGCGTCAGGAAACCTGGCGCAATGCCGAGGCCCAGGGGCGGCATGCCGCATTGAACCTGCTGGGCCGGGCATTGCCATTCGACGCCGTGCCGGGTTTCTGGTCCGACCACTATGACTGGGGCTTGCAGACAGTCGGTGTGATGACGCCGAAGGTGGTCAGCCGCGCCTTGCCCCACGGCGGTTTGCTGTTGTGCTACCTCGATACCGATGGGTATCTGCAAGGCGCCTGCGGCTGGGCGCCGGGCAACAGCGTGGCCAAGGACATCAAGCTGTGCGAACGCCTGATCATCGCCCATGTGCCCTTGCCGTCGGTGGGCCTGGCTGATCCGGCGATCTCTCTCAAACACTGGTTGCGGGGCTGACATGCGCGAATTTCTGGTATTCCAATCGCTGTGGGCGATGCACACCGAACCCGGCCCGCTCGAGGCGCAGCTGGATCGCATCGTCGCCGCCGGCTTCGATGGCGTCACCGATCACTACTGGAAGGCCGCCGAGGTCGCACGCTTGCACGCGGCCGCCGCCGCACGGGGTTTGCAGATCGAAGGCCAGCTGTTCCCGCAATCGGTGGATGACCTGGCGCGGGCACTGGAGGTGATCAGCCGCTACGGCTGTCATCACCTCACCCTGCAAGCCGACGTGCGCCCGCGTACCCAAGCCGAGGCGGGCCGGTTGATCGAAGGCTGGCAACGCCTGGCCGAGCAGGTGGATTTTCCGATCCTGCTGGAAACCCACCGTTATCGCCTGACCAGTGACCTGCTGTTCACCCTCGACCTGCTGGCGCACATGCCTGACCTGAAACTGCTGGCGGACCTGTCCCACTACGTGGTCGGTCGCGAATTGCCCGAACCCGGCGCCGCCGACGACGATGAACAGATACGCACGATTCTGCGCCATAGCTGGGGCTTTCATGGGCGCGTAGCCAGCAGTGAACAGGTGCAGGTGGCGCTGGATTTCCCCCAGCATCGAGCCTGGGTAGAACGCTTTCTCGGCTGGTGGCGCTACGGGATCGAGGACTGGTTGGCCCGCCCGAACACCCCCCAAAGCCTGTCCTTCACCTGCGAACTCGGCCCGCCGCCCTATGCGATCACCGGCGCGGACGGCCGGGAACTCAGTGATCGCTGGGCCGAGGCACTCACCATGAAAACCCTGGTTCGCAACCTATGGAAGCAGTGCCTGGACGATCAACTCAGCAGCCCGGTGCTGACCGCCCCAATCAAAAACGCCCCGAGCAGCGCGCGGTAGATCACGAACGGCCAGGTGGAGAAGCGTTCCAGAAACTTCATCAGGCCCCAGATCGCGAAAAACGCCGAAATGCTTGCCACCACCAGGCCGAAGATCAAGTGCGGCCAGGCGTGGGCGGGCAGGTCGGCATGCAGCAGCACCCACAGTTCTTTCAGGCCGGCGAGGGCGATGGCGGGCAGGCCCAGCAGGAACGAAAAGCGTGCCGCTTCTTCGCGTTTGAAATTCAGGAACAGCGCGGCGGTCAAGGTCGAGCCCGAGCGCGAGACCCCGGGAATCAACGCGCCGATCTGCGCGATGCCCACGATCAACGCATCACGCAAACGCATTTCGCTCACCTCGCGGGTGTGACGGGCGCGCAGTTCGGCTGCAGCCAGTAATATCGCCATCACCACACAGGCGATACCGATCACCATCAGCCCGCGCAGCGGCGAGTTGCAGGTATTCAAGGTTGACGACAACGCCAGGCCGGCGATGCAGATCGGCACGGTCGCCAGCACAATCGCCACCGCCAGCTTGAACCAGCGGTCGTTGTAGTCGCCCCGGCGCACGGCACTGATGCTGCCCGTGGTCACTTGCTGCACATCGCGCCAGAAGTAGCTCACCACCGCCGCCAGCGCCGCCAACTGCATCGCTGCGGAAAACGCCGAGCCAGGGTCTTGCCAGCCAAGCAGGGCCGGCACCACGCGCATGTGCGCGGTGGACGACACCGGCAGCAATTCGGTAATGCCCTGGATCACCCCCAGGATAAAAATCTGCAGGTAATCCAGGGAGGCAAACCCCACATCCAGGCCGGCGGAGCAGACGTTAGTCAAAATACGTGTCCTTGAAAAAAGGGATAGCCGGCGAAGTTTATTCTAAATGTTTCTGGATTTCGGCCAGGGGGCCAGAGCTATTTGCAATCGGTTCAGCCAATAGAAAGGTTGGGCAATGTATTGGCCTTGCCAGCCGATTTGTGAACAATGGCGCCCTGCGTTTTTTCACCGAGAGCCCCATGCCTGAAACCACTGTCGAATTGATCCAGACCGGCCCTGAACACGCCGAGCTGATCCGCAACCTCTACCAGTACTACGCCTATGAGTCTTCGGATTGGGAACAGGAAGATGTCGAGGCCGATGGCCGTTTCTACATCCACGACGAGCACCTGGCCCGCTATTGGCAAGACCCGCAGTGGAGCGCCAACCTGTTATTGGTCGACGGCTATGTGGCCGGCTTCCTGCTGATCGAAGGCAGCGAACTGCCCGGCATCGATGCCCTGGAGCTGGCCGACCTGTTCATCCTCAAGCGCTACCGCCGCAAAGGCATCGGCCGCGCCATCGCCACCCAAGTGCTGTGCAGCGGCGAGGCCAATTGGCTGGTGCGGTTTTATGACCAGGACGAAGTGTCCCAGGCGTTCTGGCGCACGGTGCTGGATAACCTGCCGCGCCCGGTGCAAACCCTCGAACTCGAGGATGAACCGCACTTGATCAGCTACCTGGTGACCCACGCTTCACTGCATTGAGCGGCCATGGGCCTGGGCGGGGCTGAACAACACCTGCTGCATCGCTTGCGGCGGTTGCCCGAAGGCTCGCAGGAACGCCTGGCGCATGCGCTCGCGATCTCCAAAGCCGGTCTCGCGGGCCACCACTTCGACCGGGTGGCGACTGGTTTCCATCATCGCCCGCGCCGCCTCCACGCGCAGCGCCTCAATGGCCTTGGCCGGCGTTTGCCCGGTTTCTTCGCGAAATACCCGGCTGAACTGGCGCGGGCTGAGACGGGCGACGTCGGCCAGGGCGTCCACCGACAGGTCGTGGGTGAGGTTTTCGCGGGCGTAGGCCAGGGCCAGTTGGACGCGGTCGGACTTGGGGTCCAGTTCCAGCAGGGCCGACAGTTGCGACTGTTCACTGCCGCGCCGTTGTGCGATCACCAGCTTGCGCGCAATGCGCCGGGCCAGGTCGCTGCCCAGGTCGTTCTCGACCATGGCCAGCGCCAGGTCGACCCCGGCGCTCATGCCGGCGCCGGTCCACACCTGGCCATCCACCACGAATAGCTTGTCTTCTTCCAGGCGGATATCCGGGTAGCGCTTGCGAAACGCCGGCGCGTGGATCCAGTGGGTGGTGGTGCGCTTACCTTCCAGCAGCCCGGCTTCGGCCAGCACGAAAATACCCATGCACAGCGAGGCCACGCGGCGCGATTGCGCCGAGGCGGCCTTGACCATCTCCAATAGATTGGCTTCCGGCAGGCGAAACTCCAGGTAGCCGCTGACGATCAGCGTGTCGTAACCCTGCGGTCGAATCGGCGCGGTGTTCACCGAAAAACCCTGGGACGTCATGACCGCGCCGCCGCTTTCCGACACCAGGTGAAACTCATAGGCCGGCTCGCCCCGCAGCAGGTTGGCGCACTCGAACACCGAGCCCAGGCTGAGGCTCAAGGACTGGAAATTCGGGTAAACCATCAACGCAACGCTGTGCATCGGCATTCTCCAAGGGGCGCGGGAGAGGCGATTGTCGGCGCGTGCCAGGTAAACGGCAACTGCCTTTGGCCAATGGCCGGAATCCTTGCGCATATGACATTGTGAGCCTGCGCCTGCGGCCCTAACATTCCTCCAACGAACTAGACGACTGGTCTAATCGGCAGGGGCGAAGCATGAACAGCGAAACCAGAAGTGCACGGCAGACCATTCTTGAAAGTGCGCAAGCGATTGTGGGCAGCAAGGGATTTTCCGCGGTGGGATTGAACGAAATACTTCAAGCCGCCGACGTGCCCAAGGGTTCGTTCTATCACTACTTCAGCTCCAAGGACGCCTTCGGGGTGGTGTTGCTCGATACGTATTTCGACAACTACGTGCTCGGCATGCAGCAGTTGTTCAGCCAGGCGGACCTGTCTGCGTACGCCAAGCTGATGCGCTACTGGCAGGCCTGGATCGACAACCACACCGGCTGCACCGACGCCGGAAAATGCCTGGCCGTCAAACTCGGCGCCGAAGTGTCTGACTTGTCAGAGCCGATGCGCCTGGCATTGCAGCGCGGCACTTCACGCACCATCGAGCTGCTCGCCCTGGCGTTGCAGCACGGTGTGCAAGACGGCTCGCTGATGATCGGGCAACCCCCCGAAAGCCTGGCCCGACGCCTGTATGCGTTGTGGTTGGGGACCAGCGTCATGGGCAAGATCACCCGTACCACCGCGCCGTTCGATGAGGCGCTGGGGCTGACCCGACAGTTGTTGGGCCACCCCGAAAACCCTGTTAATCACAACGATCGAGGCACTGGAAAATGAAAGTATTAATGGTACTGACCTCTCACGACCAGCTTGGCGATACCGGCCGCAAGACCGGCTTCTGGCTCGAAGAGTTTGCCGCTCCCTATTACGCGTTCAAGGACGCCGGTGCTGACGTAGTGCTGGCATCGCCCGCCGGTGGCCAGCCGCCGCTGGACCCGGTCAGCGACCTGCCGGACTTCCAGACCGACCAAACCCGACGCTTCGCCGCCGACCCGGCCGCGCAACAGGCCTTGGCCACCACGGTGAAACTGGACTCGGTCAACGCCGATGACTTCGACACCGTGTTCTACCCAGGTGGCCACGGCCCGCTGTGGGACCTGGCCGAGTCGCCGGTGTCCATCGCGCTGATCGAGTCGTTCGAGCGTGCCGGCAAGCCTGTCGGGTTGGTCTGCCATGCACCGGGTGCCTTGCGTCACGTCAAGGCGGTCAACGGCGAACCCTTGATCAAAGGCCGTCGCGTCACCGGGTTCTCCAACTCCGAAGAGGCAGCAGTGGAATTGACCGAGGTGGTGCCCTTCCTGATTGAAGATGAATTCAAGAAGCTGGGTGGCAACTATGAGAAGGGCGCTGACTGGCAGTCTTTCGTGATCGTCGATGGCTTGCTGGTGACGGGGCAGAACCCCGGCAGCTCCAGCGAAGTGGCCAAGGCGCTGCTCAAACTCACCGCTTAATTTAAATAACCGATTGATGCGTTGGCGGCTCGCGAGAGTCGCCAGTGTTTTCGTTCGTCCTGAATTTGGAATATCCCATGGCTCATCCATTGAACACCCCAGTAAAACTGGGACATCACACCTTGAACAACCGCATCGTGTTGCCGCCCCTGACGCGCCAGCGCAGTGCCCAACCCGGCGATATCGCCACCGACTTGATGGCCCGCTACTACCGTCAACGCGCCAGCGCCGGTTTCATGGTCAGCGAGGGCACCCAGATCGAGCCGCGTGGCCAGGGTTACGCGTGGACGCCGGGGATCTACACGCCGGCGCAGATCGACGGCTGGCGCAAAGTCACCGAGGCGGTGCATGCCGAGAGCGGGGTGATTTTTGCCCAGTTGTGGCATGTGGGCCGCGTATCCCATAACGCCTTGCAACCCGACGGCGCCGCGCCGGTCGCACCGTCGGCGATCCAGGCCGTGCAAGCGAAGGCATTTATCGAAACCGCGCCGGGTGTCGGCGAGCTGAAACAGCCCCCGGTACCCCGCGCCCTGACGGTGCTGGAGATCGAGGAACTGGTCGGTCACTACGCACAGGCGGCGCGCAATGCACTGGACGCAGGCTTTGACGGGGTGGAGATTCATGCGGCCAACGGCTACCTGGTCAACCAGTTCATCTCGGCCCATTCGAACCAGCGTGAGGATGAATACGGCGGCTCACTGGACAACCGTCTGCGCTTTCTGCGCGAGATCGTCGAAGCCGTCTGCCGCGTAGTGGGTCCGGAACGTGTGGGCGTGCGCTTTTCGCCTTTGTTCAGCGGCACCGACCAAGATCGCGTGTACATCGGCCTGGTGGAAGAAGACCCGCACCACACCTACATCGAAGCGATCAAAGTGCTGGAGCAGTCGGGTATCGCCTATGTCTCCATCGCCGAAGCCGACTGGGATAACGCCCCCGTCCTGCCGCACAGCTTCCGCCAGGCCGTGCGCAGCACCTTCAGCGGGCGCATCATCTACGCCGGTCGCTACACCGATGAACGCGGCGCGCAACTGGTACAGGCAGGGCTGGCGGACCTGATTGCGTTCGGGCGGCCGTTCATTGCCAACCCGGACCTGCCGCAGCGGATTTTCAATAGCTGGCCGTTGAATGCGTTGAAGGCTGAAGGGCTGTATGGCGGGACTGAGGCGGGGTATGTCGATTATCCGGAATATGCCAAACCGGACTGAGCTGAGCGTTACCCCTGTAGGGGAGGGCTTCGCCCTCCAGCGGGAGCAAGCTCCCTCGCCACAGGGGCGTGAAGGGTTTATTCGACGCGCAACACAATCTTGCCGATATGGTCCCCGCCTTCCATGCGGGCGTGGGCCTGGGCGGCGTCGGTGTATTCGTACACCTTGTCGATGATCGGCAGGCAGCGCCCCTGGCTCAGCACCGGCCAGATGTGTTCACGCAAATGCTCGGCAATCGCGGCCTTTTCTTCGCGGGTGCGTGCGCGCAATAGCGAACCGGTGATCACCGCGCGTTTGCCGAGAATGGTCAACAGGTCCACATCATTGGCCTTGCCGCCACCGAGAAAGCCCAGCATCACCAGGTGGCCGTCCATGCCCAAAGCCTTGAGGTTGTTGTTGAGGTAGGAGGCTCCCATGATGTCGAGGATCACATCCACGCCCTGGCCGGCGGTCTTCTCGGCGATGACCTGGGCAAAATCCTCCTCGCGATAATTGATCGGCTGCGCGCCGAGCTTGGCAATTGCCGCGCATTTATCGGCGCTGCCGGCGGTGGCGAAGGCCTGGATACCGAATTCCTGGCAGAGCATCAAGGCGGTGGTGCCGATGCCGCTGGTGCCGCCGTGGATCAAGGCGCGTTCGCCGCTGCAGGCGCCGCCCAGACCGAACAGGTTGGCCCAGACGGTGAAGAAGGTTTCCGGCACGGCAGCGGCCTGAATCCAGTCCATGCCTTCGGGAATCGGCAGCGCCTGGCTGGCCGGCACCGCGCAGAACTGCGCATAGCCGCCGCCATTGGTCAGGGCGCAAACCTTGTCGCCGAGCGCGTATTGATCCACGCCTTCGCCCAGCGCTACCACTTCACCGGCCACTTCCAGGCCTGGAATCGGACTCATGCCGGGTTTCATCGGGTACTTGCCGGCCCGTTGCAGGGCGTCGGGGCGGTTGACCCCGGCCGCATGCACGCGAATCAGGATCTCGCCCGGGCCGGCCACCGGTACGTCGGCACGACGCGGTTGCAGCACTTCGGGGCCGCCGGGGGCGGTGATTTCGATCAGGGTCATTTCTTGAGGCAGGGTCATGAAGGGGTTCCTGTGACGATGAGCGTATGGGTTGGGACCGTGGCGAGCGGTCGACGGTTCAGCCAGATCATGCCCGCTTCCAGCAACAGTGCAACCACAATGGCGCCCGCCGCGATCAGGAACAACAGCCCATGCTGGCCGCCACTGCCATTGAACAGCGCCGAGTAGGCAAAGCCGGCGAGCGCCTGGAAGGTGGCAAAAGACACTGTCGCCCGGCTCCAGGCTATTTGCTGCGAGTGATGCTCGGGGATCAGTTCGTGGATTCGCGCCAGCGCCAGCGGCACAATGCCTGGCGGGAACGAGCCGAGGATCAGCGCCAACACGGCAAGGGCCACGAACGAGCTGGAGACCGCCAGCGAGCCCAATGCAATCGCCTGTATCACCAGCACGACGCGAATACTCAGGCGGGCACCGAGGGTGTCGGCAAGAAATCCGTAGGTCACCGGCCCGACGATGGCGCCCAGGCCATACATCACCCAGATCATCGCCCCGACATGCGCCCCGGCACCCAGGCCGCGTGCCACGTAATCCACCAGGAACACCATGGCCGGCACCAGGCCCGCCGCCATGAAGGCGTATTGCGCGAACAGCAGGTATACCGCTGCCGGTGTCGGCGCTTTAGCCGTTGGCGGCGTTGCCTCCTGCACCGTGCCGTTGGGCCAGGCGAACCAACTGGCGGCGGTCAGCACCAGGGCCAGCAGGCCCAGGCCGAACCAGGTCTGCTGCAGGCCCAGACTCAACAACGGCGGCACGATTGTGCCGGAGCCGGCGATGCCCAAGCCGATGCCGAGGAAAATCGCACCACTGGCCACGCCACGGCGCGGGGCCGGAACATGCGGCAGCACGGTCGCCGCCACCAGCACCATGATCGCGCCGCCGGCGATGCCCGACAGCAAGCGCCAGGCGAAGAACCACAGCACCGACAACGGATAGCCACAGGCGAAAAACGCCAGGGTCACTGCCACCATCATCAGGCGCAGCGCCGTTTTGTTGGACGTCGCTCGGGCGATGGGCCGTCCGATCAGCGCGCCCACCAGGTAACCCACCAGGTTCGCGGCGCCGAGGTAGACCACGTCGCTGGCGGAAAACCACTGGGCCTGGATCAGCGCGGGGATCAACGGCGTATAGGCAAAGCGCGCCAGGCCGATGCTGACCAGGCTGGCGCAGAGCCCGGCGAAGATCGGTAACCAGACGGCGTTTCGGGATGAAGCCTGTGTGTGCAGCATGATTGCGGCCCTGGATATTTTTCTGTGGCGCCCAGCATAGCCAGGATTGCTGATGCAATAATGCAGCGAATTTGCGGCGCGTTGATGCGTTTACGCAGCGGAGGTATTAATGAATTGGGACGATGCGCGAGTGTTCCTCGCGGTATGCCGGGAAACCACATTACGTGGCGCGGCTCGGGTGCTGGGCGTGGACCAGGCCACGGTCGGGCGGCGGATCAACGCCTTGGAAAAGTCCCTCGGCGCGACGTTGTTCCTGCGCACTTCCGAGGGCTATGCCTTGACCGCCGTCGGCGAAGCCGCGTTGCTTTCGGTGGAAAAAATGGAGCGTTCGGCCCTGGAGTTGCAGCGCCAGATACAAGGGCTGGATGAGCGTCTCACCGGCACCGTGCGCGTCAGCACCACCGACTCTTTGGCCATCGACTTCCTGATCCCGGCCATCGCGCGTCTGCATGAGCAGCACCCGGACGTGCGCGTGCAGCTGGACGCCTCGACCCAGTTCCTCAGCCTGGCCAAGCGTGAAACCGATATCGCCGTGCGTAATATCCGCCCGGACAATCCGGACCTGATCGCCCGGCGCATCGCCCGCTGGCCGGTGGGGCTGTTCGCGGCGCAGTCCTATATCGACCGCCACGGCGTGCCGGAACCCGGCAGCCTGTTCGAAGGCCATGACCTGGTGGTGTATCAACCCTACCTGCAAAGCCAGAAAGACTTGACGCTGGTATGCGAACCGTTGGGGCGCGGGCGGATTGTGGCAGCGTTGAGCTCCAGCCTGCTGGTACGCCGCGCGATTGCCGCTGGCATCGGCATCGGCGAGATTCCGGTGTACACCGGCGAACGCGACGGCCTGGTCCGCCTGTGGCCGCAGCGCACGCGACCGTTGCCCTATGATGTCTGGCTGGTAACCCACGCCGACCTGCGCCATACCGCACGGGTGCGGGTGGTGATCGATGAAATCGTTGCGGGTTTTTCAGCGTCGCCGACCTAAGGTCAGCACACGCCTGCAAGCCCGTCGCCGCCGCCATGGCCACACTGACGCTCGGTCATTTTCGACGGACACAGGTGGCATATGAACGAAATAAAAAAACAAGATGTCGGGCTGTTGTTTCTGCGGGTCAGCGGGGCGCTGTTTTTGCTGTGGGTGCATGGGTTGCCGAAACTGCTGCACTACAGCGAACAACTGAAGCTGATCGAAGACCCGTTTCACCTGGGCGCGCCGATCACCTTGCTGCTGGCCATATTTGCCGAGGTGCTGTGCCCGCTGCTGATCATCGCGGGGGTGTGGACGCGCCTGGCATGCCTGCCGATCCTGGCGGTGCTGGTGATCGCGCTGCTGGTGGTGCATCCGGAGTGGACGCTGTTCGAGGGGCAGTTTGGCTGGCTGTTGATGATTATCTTCACCAGCATCCTGATTGCGGGGCCGGGGAGTCTGAGGCTGGGGCAGCGATTGGCCTGAATAGTAAGGTAATTCAAATGTGGGAGGGAGCAAGCCCCCTCCCACAGGGTTACTCAGCGGTTCAGGAATGCCAGCAGGTCTTCATTGAGCTGCTGGGTGTGGGTGGCGGCAAACCCGTGGGGCGCGTCCTTGTACACCTTCAGCTCGGCGCCCTTGATCATCTTGGCGGCAACTTTGCCAGTGGTTTCGAACGGAACGATCTGATCACCGTCACCGTGGATGACCAGGGTCGGCACGTCGATTTTGGCCATGTCCGGGCGGAAGTCGGTCTGGGAGAACGCGGTGACGCAATCCACGGTGGCTTTCAGCGAGGCTTGCAGCGCGATCTGCAGGGTCTGGGTGAGCACGCCCTCCGAGACTTTCTGGCCCTTGTTGAGGCCAAAGAACGGCGTGTTGAAATCGCTGATGAATTGCGCGCGGTCCTTCAGCAGGCCGGCCTTGATGCCATCGAAGACGTCGTTGGGCACGCCCTGCGGGTAATCGGCTTTCTGCCCGAAGATCGGCGTCACCGCACCGAGCAGTATCAGCCCGGCAACCCGCGCGCTGCCATGGCGCGCGATATAGCGGGCCACATCACCGCCACCCATGGAGAAACCCACCAGGGTCACGTCCGTCAGGTCCAGGTGGTCGATCAACTGGGCGATGTCGTCGGCGAAGGTGTCGTAGTCGTTGCCGGTCCACGGCTGGTCCGAGCGACCAAAGCCTCGGCGGTCGAACGCGATTGTGCGAAAGCCACGGCTGCTCAGGTATTCCATCTGGTATTCCCACATGTCGGCATCCAGCGGCCAGCCGTGGCTGAACAGCACGGGTTTGCCGCTGCCCCAGTCCTTGAAGTAGATCTGCGTACCGTCTTTGGCAACGAATGTGCTCATCTGAAACTCCTGTGTCTGCATGAAAAGACTGAGTAAAAAATCCGCCTTGTTACATCGCGAAAAGCCTGCGCCAAAAAACCAAGCCGGGCTTGTATCGGTGTGCTTGCCTCAATTACCAACTGAACTTGAGCTCCATGCCCAGGTAGTTGCTGTCGTGCCCGCCGGCATCACGCAGGGTCTGGCCGACCGCGTAGTGCACGGCTTCGACCGCGCCGGTCAGGTTCGGCGTGAAGGCGTAGTCGGTTCTCAGCTGACCGTAGGCACCGGTCCAGCGTTCACCCTGGCCCGCAGTGCCGGCGACCGGCACGCTGGGCTGGGTGTAGACCGCATCCGCAGTGGTTTGCCGCCACAGCAGGCCGATGGCGGTTTGCACGCTGAGCTTGGCGATCGGCTTGACGGTGATCGATGGCTTGACGTGAATCAGGTTGCTGTAGCCGGTATAGCCCGCCAGGGAAAAGTAGTAGCCGTTGGGAAACAGCGGGTTGAAGGTGCCGACGGTGCCGTCACCGGTTTTGCGATCGCCCGAGGCGATGTCCAGTTGCAGGCCCAGGCGCGGCTTCCACGCCAGGCTGTCGAAGGTGTAGCCGGTGCGGCTGCCGCCGGCCCAGGCGCGAATATCTTTGCTGCCCACCGAGCCGCCTTGCAGCATGGCTTCGATGTCCCAGTCGAAGCCCTGGGCCGCGCCACCCAGGCGCGCATCGAACAGCTGGCGCGTTTCGTCGCCATCGGCGTCCAGATAGTGCGCCGCACTGCGCTCATACACGCCGTAGTAGGCCGACAGCTCATTCGTGCCGCCCACCAGGCGCTCGACCCGCAGCATATGAAAACGCGCGTCACTGTTGGACTTGTCGTCGAAATGCCGGCCATCCTGGTACTGCACCGGTTGGCTGGCGATCCCGATAAAGCGCCAGTTCGGCGTTTCCCAGTCGGCCCACAACGCATCGAACGACTGCCGCACATTCGGGCCGTCCCGTGACGAAATGAAGCGCTGCAAGTCGAAGGCAAAGTCCTGGCGACCGATACGGCTCTTGAACGTGCCGCTGCTGAAGGTGTTCACGTATTCGGCGAAGGCCAGGCGCAAATCCACGCGGTTCTGATCGGCGCCGCCCAGGGTGGTTTTGTCATAGGCGCGCACGTCCTCGAGCTGGGTGAACACGCGCCAGTGTTCATTCAAATGCAGGTCGGCATGAACCTGGAAGCGCTGGATCAGGTAGCGATCACGGGCCACGTTCTTCACGCCGAAACCGCTGGCGTCATTCATCTCGAAACGCTCGCGCAAGGTCGCGCCCAGGGACAGGTAGGTGAACGGGTTGGCGCCCGACAGCGGGATGTACTTGAGGGTGTCCAGCGGCTGCGTGCGCAGCGCCGGATCCTTGAGCACCGACCAGTCTTCCTGCCAGCGATTGGCCTTGATCGCCGGTCGGCTCGGTGGGTCGTCGGCGTGGACGCTGCCGACGAGCAGCGGCCACAGCACGGCCAGGCTCCAGCCTGTATGACGGATCATTTTTTCGCGGTGAGCTGGTGAATTTCCGCCACATAACCGCCGGGGAATTCGACCACTGCACTGCGCCGGCCTTTGCTGTCGAACGCGGGCACCAGCACCTTGGCGCCAGACCCGCTGGCCTTGCCGAGGGTGGCGGCCAGGTCACTGACTTGATAGCCGGTGGTGTCGTGGCCGAACGGGTAGGGCAGATGGCCATTGGTGACCAGCACCGCCATGCGCCCGAAGGCTGACTCGATCTCGACGCGACGGTACTCGCCGCCCGCTTGGCCGACATCAGCGGCGGGAGCGTGCTTGTCGTCGTTCACTATTTTGCCGTGGGAGAAGCCGAGGAACGCCTTGATAAAGCGCTCGGCGCTGTCATTGGACACATACACGCGGTTCTCCGGAACCGCCTCGAACGCCGCGTAGTCCGGGGCCTTGGTGTGCCAGTAGAGCTGCATGTTGACGCCGCCCGGCCACTGCACCACGGCATCACGGCCGATGGGGTCGGGAAAATCGCTGACGATCACATCGGCGCCATTGTCCCGCGCCGCCTTGAGGGCTATGTCCATGTCCTTGACCAGATAGCCGTTGCGTTCCTGGCCGAACGGATGCGGCACGGGCGTGGTGAAACCGAACAACGAGACTGTACCCGCCGGGGTCTGCAGCAATTGCGAAGTGGTGCTGCTCGGCACCGGCAGCACATTCACCACCACCTGGGGCGTGCTCTTGCCGCCAAAGGTGGCCAGGAAGCTCTGGGCGAAACGGTCGACATCGGCCGGCGCCACATACACGTGGCTGGTGTCGTATTGCGGCGCCACGGCGACGCTTGGGGTGGCTGCCAAAGCGTTGTTCATCATGGCGCTTGCCAACAGCGTCAATGCTACGGATACCTTGATTGCTTTGTTACGCATGCCCATTCTCCAGCGCTTCTACGGGTTCGAAAGCCGTGAGGTTAGGGGGCGGGCGCCATTGGGAATTGTATGGACGTGCTCGGTTGAACGTTTCAGCGGCCAGGCGTGTCCACCGAACTCTTCCGTCAGATCACACAGGTGAACGAAATGGCCAAGACTTACAGCTATGCCGCTCGGGACTCCAAGGATTCGCTCAAGCCCTTTACCTTCGAGCGCCGCTCTCCAGGGGCGGATGACGTGCAGATCGATATTCTGTATTGCGGGGTGTGCCATTCAGATTTGCACACGGCCCGCAACGAGTGGAACAACACCCTTTACCCGTCGGTGCCCGGTCATGAAATCGTCGGCCGTGTGACGGCGGTCGGCGCCAATGTGAAGACATTCAAGGTGGGTGACCTGGCGGGTGTCGGCTGCATGGTCGACAGCTGCCAGCAGTGCGCATCCTGTGCCGAGGGCGAGGAGCAGTATTGCGAGAACGGCTTCACAGGGACCTATAACGGCCCGCTGTTCGGTGGCGAGAATACTTACGGCGGCTATTCGGACAACATCGTGGTCAAGCAGCAGTTCGTGCTGCGCATCTCCCACGATGATTCGAACCTGGCGGCGGTAGCGCCGTTGCTGTGTGCCGGGATTACCACCTATTCGCCGCTGCACCACTGGAAGGTCGGCCCGGGCAAGAAGGTCGGCGTGGTCGGCCTTGGCGGGCTTGGGCATATGGCGGTGAAGATCGCCCACGCCATGGGGGCGCATGTGACGTTGTTCACCACTTCGCCGAACAAGCGTGAAGATGGGCTGCGTTTGGGCGCTGATCAGGTGGTGGTGTCGAAGAATGCCGATGAGATGGCCAAGGTGGTCAACAGCCTGGACTTTATCCTCAATACGGTAGCTGCGCCGCACGACCTTGATGCGTTTATCTGTTTGCTCAAGCGTGATGGCACGATGACGCTGGTGGGGGCGCCGGACAGTCCGCATCCGTCGCCTGCGGTATTCAACCTGATTTTCAAGCGGCGCAGTTTGGCGGGGTCTTTGATTGGTGGGATTCAGGAGACTCAGGAGATGCTGGATTTTTGCGCTGAGCATGGGATTGTTTCGGATGTTGAGATGATTGATATCCAGGGGATTAATGAGGCGTATGAGCGGATGCTCAAGGGGGATGTGAAGTATCGGTTTGTGATTGATATGGAGAGTTTGAAGAGGGAAAGTCAGGTGGCTTGATCTAGTTGGGTTGGATTGAGTACATATCCGTTGCTGCGGTAACGGCTACTTAGGGTTCCGCTCTTACAGCGGGTCACTTGTGCGCCCGGCATGGGCGCCATCTTGGAGGTGAAAGTCCTCTCGTAAGCTGGCCACAGCGAACGAAGCGAAGCGCAACTGCAGAAGGGTGACCGACTGTGGGGAGGAAGCGTGGAGCATAAACCTCGAGCCGAGGTACACGAATCGCATCTGAGGCGGATTCGGTCAGGGCGAGCAGCCAAGTGCCTGCGAAGCTCTTGTGGCCTAAAGGCCGGATACGTAAATGCGGCGGTTGTGAGGTGAAGGATGGCGTTCTTACCCGGGGAGATCTCGCCTCATGCCTGAAAGGGCGACGGTGTGAGCCGGAGCGAGAAGTCAGCAGAGGTCGTAGTAGCTGCTTGGCAGTGAAGGACCAAACGAGAAGAAAAGCGGTTTGACATGACGATACAGCAGGCCATGCAACAGATGCCCGGGCAACCGGGGCGGGAAGCGACGGCGAAGGGTGAATCTCCAAGCTGCGCGTCCAGCGTTGAAGCTGGCTGTCCGCGACATGATCCAAACCCCACAGGAGAGGGGCTGCTACAAGCAGCCCTTAGCAAAGAAAACTTACTGCTTGCCCTCAAACGGGTGCGTTCTAACAAAGGTGTTGCGGGTGTGGACGGTCTGACGATCGACGAAACCGTGCAACACCTGAAAACGGCATGGCCGGGAATACGCAGCCAGTTACTGGCAGGTGAATACCGGCCTGCTCCCGTGCGCAGGGTCCTGATCCCGAAACCGGATGGTGGCGAGCGCAAGCTTGGCATCCCGACGGTCACGGACAGACTCATTCAGCAGGCACTATTGCAGGTTCTCCAGCCGTTGCTGGATCCTGGTTTCAGTGAACACAGCTACGGCTTTCGTCCGGGGCGCAGCGCTCACCAGGCCGTTCTGGCGGCGCAGCAATATATCCATTCGGGGCGTCAGGTTGTGGTGGATGTCGATATCGAGCAGTTTTTCGATTGCGTCAACCATGACCTGCTGATCGCCCGACTGAGCAGGAGGGTGACTGATCGGGGCGTACTGTGCCTGATCCGGGCCTACCTGAACTGCGGGACGTTGATCGGAAAAGACGTAGTGATCAACAGGCAGGGGACGCCGCAAGGCGGCCCGCTTTCACCGCTGTTGGCGAATGTGGTGCTGGATGAAGTGGACAAGGAACTGGAACGAAGAGGTCATTGCTTCGTCAGGTATGCGGACGATGCCAATGTTTATGTACGCAGCCCCAAAGCCGGCCTGCGGGTGATGGCAGTGCTCCAACGCCTCTACGGTCGCCTTGGGTTGCGCATGAACGAAGGCAAGAGCGCAGTTGCCAGTGTGTTCGGTCGAAAATTCCTTGGGTACGGCTTCTGGCTGACACCCGACGGAAAGATCAGGCGCTGGGCAACAAACAAGGCACTCCAGGCTTTCAAACAACGCATCCGGGAATTGACTTCGCGTAACGGCGGTCGAAGCCTGGAGCAGGTCATTGGAAGATTGAGGCCGTACCTACTGGGCTGGAAGGCGTATTTCTGCCTGTCGCAAACCATAGCGATGTGGAAACGGCTGGATGGATGGATACGTCGAAGACTCAGGGCAATCCAGCTCAAGCAGTGGAAGACCGGCAGGACGACCTATCGTGAGCTGTGCAGGATGGGGGCGACCCCGGATCTAGCTGCGCAAATAGCGGTGGATAGCCACAGGATCTGGCACAACAGCGCCGGGCTGATTCATAGCGTTCTGACGGTCGCGTGGTTTGATCGGCTGGGGCTTCCCCGCCTCAGTTAACCTGAACTTCTCGAACCGCCCGGTGCGGACCCGCATGCCGGGTGGTGTGGCAGGGGAGCGGCCAGATGGCCGCCCCCTATGCCGATTTGGAAGGACCCAAAAGTAACCAAAAGGTCCTCGCCCCACCACTCGGCACCTCGCTTAGGCTCGGTGTGCCCGAACGCAGGCTTGAATCCGTGGGCCGCCGCCCTGCGCCATCCATGGCGCAGGGCGGCTAACCCGGCGTCCTGCCGGGTTACCCACGGATTCAAGCCTGCGTTCGGCCAGCGTGGTTAACGGGGCGACTGAGATCAAGATCCAAAGCAAGAGCAAGAGCCAGATCAAAAGATTGCTGACTTCGTCAGCGTCTGAGGAAGTAGAAGCGACACCTCGCACGCTTCAATAATCAGGTCGGCTCTAAGGCCGCCTCGCTTTGCTTTTGATTTTGCTTTTGATCTTAAGCGCCCCGTTAAACCACGCTGGCCGGAATTCGACAGTGATTTGGGGGGTAAACCGGCAGGACGCCGGTTTAGCCGCCCCGCGCCATGGATGGCGCGTGGTGGCGGCCCCCCAAATCACTGTCGGATTACGGGCACACCGAGCCTAGGCGAGGTGCCGAGTGGTGGGGCAAGAGCCCTTTGGTTACTTTGGGGCTCTTTTCCAAAGTGACCCGCTGTAAGAGCGGAACCGCCAGCCGCCATGACCTAAATAACGGATATGTACTCGGTCAATTCCAAAAAAATCCCGGCCAACCTCAAGCCACCATGATGATCTTGGACACCAACTCCACCACCGTCTTGGCCTGCAACTTCCTCATCAACCGCGCCCGATGCACCTCCACCGTCCGATGCGAAATCCCCAATCTCAGCGCGATTTCCTTGGACTTGAGCCCGTTGACAATGTGCATGGCAATCTCCCGCTCCCGCGGCGTAAGGTCTCCTGTGCCCTGATGGGTGCGGTCCAGCCGCTCGAAGTGCCAGATCATCAACTTGAACGGATCCCTGGGCGTGAGCGTGTAGCCATGGGACCTGGCCCAGAACACCTCGCCGTTGCGATGCTGCATGAAGCGCTCGTCGGAATAAAAACCGCTGTCGCTGTCGAGCAACCACTCATGGCTGCGCTTGCCGATGGCGTGGTAGTCGGCCTGGGACGGGTAAATCAGCAGGGTCAATTGATTGACCAACGTCGCGTGGGTGTAGCCGAACAGGTTCAGGAACGCGTCGTTGCAGTCGATGATCACGCGGTTGCTGGTGACCAGCTGCGGCGCGGGGGACAGCTTGAACGCCAGGCGTTCAAGGTTCTGGAATGGCGGGGTAATCACGGTCATGGGCATCCTGCCTCGTTGTTCAACTGACTGGCGGACTACTTATCCATGTAAGTAGTTACACGAATTGGCCCGCGACCAGAGGTGGGTCATTGTAGGGAAAGTCCGGTTCAAGAACAGAAGAAATTAATTATGCCTGCTGATTGCGTGTCTATCGTTGCCGCTGGTCATTCGCGTTTTGGTCGCTTGGAAGGCACCACGCTGGAAGATCTGATTGTTCAGGTCACGCGTGAGGCCTTGAGCGATGCCGCCCTCGATGCGGCGCAGATCGACGCGCTGTTCCTCGGCCATTTCAATGCCGGGCTGGTGCCGGATGGGTTTGCCGCGTCGTTGCTGCTGCAGGCCGACCCCGGGCTGCGCTTCAAGCCGGCCACACGCTGTGAGAACGCCTGTGCATCCGGTTCGGCGGCGATCCAGGCCGGCGTCAATGCGATTCTCTCCGGCAGCGCCGAATTGGTGCTGGTGGTGGGGGCCGAGAAAATGACCCATACCTCCACGGCCGCCGTCACCCAGGCGCTGGCCGGCGCCGGTTACCAGAACGATGCGGCCGAAGCCGGGCTGAGTTTCCCGCAGTTGTTCGGCCGCGCCGCTCGCCAATACGCCGAGCGCTACCATTGCCCGCTGGGCTCGATGGCGGCGATTGCCACCAAGAACCACTCCAATGCCATGGCCAACCCGTTGGCGCAGATGCACCGCGAGATGAATTTCGAGCACTGCAATAACGTGTCCCAAAGCAACCCGTTCGTGGCCGAGTCGCTGCGCCTCACCGATTGCTCGCTGATCAGCGATGGCGCTGCGGCGATTGTGCTGGCGTCGCCCAAGCGTGCGCGGGCGTTTCGCCGCGATGTGCAGATTCGCGCGATGACCCAGGTCAACGACACATTGCCCATCGCCCAGCGCGACATCCTGGCGTTTGAAGGCCCGCAGCGGGCGATTCATTCGGCGCTGCGCGGGGCGAATGTGACCCTGGCCGACCTGAGCTTCGCCGAGGTGCATGATTGCTTCACCATCGCCGAACTGCTGATCTACGAAGCCATGGGCCTGGCGCCCAAGGGCGAGGGGCACCGGGTGCTCGACAGCGGCGTGGTGCGCGCGGGCGGGCGCTTGCCGGTGAACCTTTCCGGTGGGCTCAAGGCCAAGGGCCATCCCGTCGGCGCGACCGGCGTTTCGATGCATGCCCTGGCATTCCGGCAATTGACCGGCGAGCCGATTGGCCTGGCGGTGCCCAACGCGGAGTTCGGCCTGGTGTTCAACATGGGCGGCATGGCGGTGGCCAACTACGCTTCGGTCCTGCACGCGCGTCGGTACTGAACCATGAACATTGCCAATTGGCTGCACGACACCCAGCGTCGCGACCCGCAACGCCCGGCCATGTTCGACGGCGCCCGGCAAGTGGCCGACTACGCCACGTTCGCCGCCCATGTGCGCCAGCGCGCCGCGCATCTGGTCGACCAGCACGGCTTGCAGCCAGGGGACGCGGTGGCGGTGCTGATGAAAAACAGTTGCGACTATCTGGAGTTGCTCTACGCCATCTGGTGGATGGGCGCGGTGGCGGTACCGATCAATGCCAAGTTGCACCCGACCGAGGCGGCATGGATCGCGGATAACGCCGAAGCACGCGTGATCTTTACCGATGGCGGCCGGGTGTTTTCATCGCGGGATTTGCCTGCGCGCTGCACGGAACTCGACGGTCACGTGCTGCCACCGAACCAGGGCTGGCCAACCCTGGAGCAACCGGTACCGCGCCAGGACAACGACCTTGCCTGGCTGTTCTACACCTCCGGCACCACCGGGCGTTCCAAGGGTGTGATGCTGTCCCATGGCAACCTGATCGCCATGTCGTTGTGCTACGCCACCGACGTCGACCCGGTCAGCGCCGCCGATGCCGCGCTGTACGCCGCGCCGATGTCCCATGGCGCCGGGCTCTACAACTTTATTCACGTACGCTGCGGCGCGCGGCATGTGGTGCCGGCGTCCAACGGTTTTGACGCCGCCGAGTTGTTCGGGCTGGCGGCAGAGTTGGGCAGCGTCTCACTGTTTGCCGCGCCGACCATGGTCAAGCGCATGGTCGAGCAGGCACGGCAACAGGGCTATCACGGCGAAGGCATCAAGACCATCGTCTACGGCGGCGGCCCGATGTACCTGGCTGACTTGCGCGACGCCGTCGACACGTTCGGCCCCCGCCTGGTGCAGATCTACGGCCAGGGCGAGAGCCCGATGACCATCAGCGTGTTGCCCCGTGGGCTGATCGCCGACCGCCAGCGCGCCGACTGGGCGACCCTGGCCGCGTCCGTAGGCTACGCGCAAGCCTGCGTGGAAATCCGCATTCTCGATGCCCGCCACCGATCGTTGCCGACCGGCGAGCGCGGTGAGATCGCGGTGCGCGGCGCCACGGTGATGCAAGGCTATTGGCGCAATCCGCCGGCCACCAGCGACACCCTGGTCGAGGGTTGGCTGCTCACCGGTGATATCGGCTTTCTCGACCCCGCCGGCTACCTGACCCTCACGGATCGCTCCAAGGACGTGATCATCAGCGGCGGCAGCAATGTGTACCCGCGCGAAGTCGAGGAGGTGCTGGCCCAGCATCCCGAGGTGTTCGAAGTGTGCGTGGTGGGCGAGCCGGACCCGCAATGGGGCGAGTCGGTGGTGGCGTTTGTGGTGACGCGCAGCGGCGAGCCCCTCGACGAAGGTGAGCTCACGGCATGGTTTGTGGCGCGCATGGCCTCGTTCAAAAAACCGAAAAAATATGTGTGGCGCAGCGATTTACCCAAGAACAGCTACGGCAAAGTCCTCAAGACCGACTTGCGGCAGTGGTTGAAAGCAGCGACTATCGCCGCGCTTTAGCACGGATCGACCAACAGACAAGGAGTCCCCCCGATGGGCAATCACGCGCAAGACACCGTCCGCAAACGCCGCCGCGCGTTTCTCGGTGCCACCTCCGGCCACTTGATCGAGTGGTATGACTACGGCGTCTACGGCTTTCTTGCCGTGTATATCGGCCAGGCGTTCTTCGTTTCCGACGACCCCACCACCAGCCTGCTGGCCAGTTTTGCCGCGTTCGCCCTGAGCTTCTTCATCCGCCCGTTGGGCGGGCTGTTCTTCGGCCCGCTGGCGGACAAGATCGGCCGGCGTAAAACCCTGATCATGGCGCTGGTGATGATGACCGGCTCCACGGTAATGCTGGGGCTGCTGCCGACCTATGCCACCCTCGGCATCGTCGCCCCGATCCTGTTGATCCTGGTGCGCTGCGTGCAAGGCTTCTCGGCGGGCGGTGAGATCGGCACCGTGACCAGCTTCATTTCCGAATACGCCGGCCCTGGCCGACGCGGCTTTGCCACCTGCTGGCTGATGGTCACCGCGGTGCTCGGCCTGCTGCTGGGCGGCGCCGTGGCCAACGGCATGACCTGGGTGCTGGGCACCGACGTCATGCAGGAATGGGCCTGGCGCGTGCCGTTCCTGATCGCCGCGCCCCTGGGCTTCATCTCCATGTACATCCGCCTCAAGCTTGAAGACAGCCCTGAGTTCCTGGCCTTGCAACGCGCCGGGCAAACTTCCCGTGCGCCCCTGCGCGAGGTCTGGCAGTGGAAGCGCGCCATCGCCCTGGTGTTCTTCATCATCACCTTGCACAGCTCGATCTTTTACCTGGTCCTGACTTTCGCCTCGACCTACATGGCCAAGATTCTCAAGTTCGACAGCGGCACCACCTTGCTCTATGTGTTCGTCGCCAGTTTCTCGGCGGCCTTCGTCATGCCGTTCGGTGGCGCATTCACCGATAAATACGGGCGCAAGCCGTTCCTGATGGTGGTCGGCACGCTGGCAACCCTGGCGATGTTCTGGCTGTTCAAGATGGCCCCGACCGCCACGCCGGCGACGTTCTTTGCGCCCTTGATGGCGGTGGCGATCCTGTTCGGCCTCTATGCCTCGTCCACCTATGCGCTGATGAGCGAACTGCTGCCCACACGCATCCGTTCCACCGGCATCGCCGTGGCGTACAACGTGCCGGTGGCGGTGTTTGGCGGCAGCGCGCCGCTGATCTCCACCTGGCTGATCAAGGTGACCGGCGACATCACCTCGCCGTGGTACTTCTATGTGGCGACCGGAGTGGTGTCGTTGATCGCCTTGGTGCTGCTGCGCAAGGACGACTTCGTGGCCAGCGCCAGCCCGGTGGCGGCGCCTGCGGGGGCAGCATTGGCCTGAGGGCGTTGCATCGGCGCGCTGACTGCGCCAGGCTTGGCAGCCTCATCCCTTCGGAATGAATCGCGTGCAGGCTACCCGTTTGACCCTGATCTGCCATGCGGCCACACCGTCGCAAAAACTGGCGCGCTTTGCCGATGACGAATCGCTGGTCATGGACTGGCAGGGCGCGGCGCTGTCGTTGGCAGGCCGCTATCCCAAGCCTGCGCGCCTGCTGTGCGGGCCGGAGGCGCGAACCCGGCAGACGGCGGGTTTGTTCGGCGAGCAGCCGGGCATCGAACCGGCCCTGCGCGACGTCGACCTTGGGCACTGGAAAGGCCAGGCTCTGCGCGCGCTCGACAGCGCTGAACTGAACGCCTGGCTCACCGACAGCGCCTGTGCGCCCCATGGCGGCGAGTCGGTGGAACAGCTTTGCACGCGGGTCGGGCACTGGATGAAATCCCTGGAAAGCCAGCCCGGTCATGTGCTGGCGGTGACCCACCCCTTTGTGATCCGTGCCGCGCTGCTGTACGTCATGCAGTATCCGGCCTCGATGTTCTACCGGATCGACGTAGAACCGCTGTCGCGCACCGAGCTGCGCTTCAACGCGGTCTGGCGCCTGCGCCTGGAAACTTATGCCTGAGCCCACGATCATGGCAAAATCCACGCCCCGCAATGAGAGCAACCCATGAAACGCATCCTGATCATCGGCATTGGCGCCGGCAACCCTGACTACATCACGATGCAGGCCGTGAAGGCGCTGAACCGCACCGACGTGTTTTTCCTGATGGACAAGGGCCAGAGCAAGGACAAGCTGATCGACCTGCGCCGTGAAATCTGCGAAACCTACATCACCAGGCCCGGCTACCGCTTCGTCGAGACCGACTGCCCCGAGCGCGTGCGCGGTGATATCGACTACACCACCGCGGTGCGCGACCTCAACCGCGACAAGCAGCAAACCTTCGAGCGCATGATCAACGAGGACATGGCCGACGGCGAAGTGGGGGCGTTCCTGGCCTGGGGTGACCCGGCGTTGTACGACAGCACCATCCGCATTTTGCAGGCGATCCTTGCCGAGGGGCGCTGCGCATTCGAGTTCGAGGTAATTCCCGGCATTACCAGCGTGCAGGCCCTGGCGGCCCAGCATAAGGTGGCGTTGAACCGTATCGGCAAGTCCATTGAAATCACCAC
The DNA here is from genome assembly GCF_003852355.1 of Pseudomonas sp. R2-7-07. NCBI lineage: Bacteria > Pseudomonadati > Pseudomonadota > Gammaproteobacteria > Pseudomonadales > Pseudomonadaceae > Pseudomonas > Pseudomonas sp. R2-7-07. The sequence continues at coordinate 2,478,192 of NZ_CP027759.1, forward strand.
CGGGCGCCGCCTGGCGGCGGGGCAGGCGAGTGATGCCGACACCCTGGTGGTGATGCTCGATGCCGAAGATTCCTACCGCAGCGTGGCGGATCAGGACCTGGATATCTATTGGGGCGCCTACCTGGGCACGCCGGACGAAATGCTGATCAGTGGCAAAGTCGGTGAGGTCGCGGACGAAATCCAACGGGTGCGCAAGGCCGCGCGACTCGCCAATGGCTGGATCATGGACACCTATTTGTTGCGCAAACCCTGAGGGATAGATCCCATGCTCAAACTGCTCGCTCTCGCGCTGACCTTGCTGGCCGGTGTCGCCCACGCGGATTCCGACCTGCCGTTGTCGTACCTGGAGCAAACCCAGGGCGATGCACGCAACCAACCGCTGGTGATTTTCCTGCATGGCTTTGGTAGCAATGAGGAAGACCTGTTCGGTATCAAGGATGCGCTGCCTTCCACCTGGACCTACCTGTCGGTGCGCGCGCCGATGCCGGTGGAGCCGCATGGCTATCGCTGGTTTACCAAGACCCCCGGTGACGGTGATTACGATGGGGTGACGGCCGACCTGCAAAGCAGCGCCAGGCTGATCGAAGACTTTGTGGCCAAGGCCACCGCCAAGTACCACACCCAGAGTGATCGTGTGTTTCTGGTCGGGTTCAGCCAGGGCGCGATCATGTCCTATGAAGTGGGCTTGCGCAGGCCCGAGCTGGTGCGAGGGATTGCGGCGCTGAGCGGCAGCGTGTTGCCGGTGCTCAAGGCCGAGCTCAAGCCGAATGAAGCGTTGGACAAGCTGGCGATCTTTATCGGCCATGGCACCTTGGACCAGGCGCTGCCTTATTCCTCGGGAACGCGGGCCAACGAGGTGCTGGAAGGGATTGGCTTGAAGCCGCAGTTTCATGGGTATCCGGGGATGAACCATACAATCAGCGAGGCGGAAATCCAGGACCTGAAGGCCTGGCTGGAGAAGAGCCTGCGGTAAACACCGTAAAAAATGTGGGAGGGGGCTTGCTCCCCGATAGCCATAGGTATCTACACAATTTTGTAGCAGCCTACGGTAACCACGATGCGAAGCGAGCCGCTCTTGATCTTGCTTTTGATCTTAGGCGCCCCGTTAAACCACGCTGGCCGCAATTCGACAGTGATTTGGGGGGTAAACCGGCAGGGATGCCGGTTTAGCCGCCCCGCGCCATGGATGGCGCGTGGCGGCGGCCCCCCAAATCAATGTCGGATTACGGGCACACCGAGCCTAGGCGAGGTGCCGAGTGGTGGGGCAAGAGCGTTTTGCTTACTTTTGCGCTTTTCAAAAGTGAGACGCCGTAAGGGCGGAACCCTAAGCCGCCGTTACCGCAGCAACGGATATGTACTCGCTCTGATCCAGCATCCTGGTCGGCTGTCAGGCCGCTATCGGGGGCAAGTCGAATCGTCGCACCGCCCCTCCCACATTTGGATCGCGCGGCATCAGTCAGATAGCTATAGGCCGCCAGGTCGCCACGGGAGCAAGCTCCCTCGCCACAGGTTCAGGGCTACGCCAAAGTTGTGTAGATACCTATGCCCCGATAGCGGTGAATCAGTCGATACATCTCTGACTGAGATACCGCTATCGGGGGCAAGCCCCCTCCCACATTGGTTTTATGTCGCTTGGAAGATTGGCTTACTTGCCACCAGTAATCTGCTTCACCAGCTCCGCATGCCCCTTCACATCGTCCGCCCGCGAAATCGCCTGGATCACCAGCAGGTGATTGCCGGAGCCACCCAGGAACGTGGAGTTCAGGGTCTTGCCGCCGCCTTGGGTGGCGGTGCTGTCGACCTGGCGCAGGCCCAGGCCCTTGAAGGTCAGTTTTTTCTCGCCGAGTTTCTTGAAGTCGGGCAGGGCGGCGCTCTGGTTCTTGACGAAATCGCTCACGGCGCCATCGAGAAATTTGGCGTCGTTGTCCTGGATTGACACCCCATCGTTACGCACGGTTTCGGCGACGATCACCACACTTTTCGTGGTTGCGTTGGCGTACAGGGTGCCTTGGGTATCGGCGGTGCCGTCTTCAGCCTTGCCGGAGGGCAGGGCGTCGGCGGTGTAGGCCTTGGGCAGGCTGAAGGTGAACTTGCCGCCCAGGGTGGAGAGCGTTTGCGTGGCCGGTTTGGCGGCGGCGAACACGCTGCTGGCGGTAAGCGCGAGGGCCAGCAGCACTGCAGTCTTGGTGAAAGTGGCCATGAAGCGCTCCAGAGATGAACGAAATTGCGGCGTATTCTGTCAGAAAATTCGCAATATCGTTCATCTGCAGCCTCACACCTTGTCGGACTCCTCCTGAAGCCGGTCCATCTCAAACAAGCGCGCCAGTTCTGCACGGGCTTCCTGGGCGGTCTGCATGACTTTGGCCGCATCGTCGTACACCGCATGCTGGGCGGCAAGGACTTGCTGGTCGTGGGCCCTGAAGCGGTCGATGCGCGCGTCGGCCTGGGCCTGGCTCAGGCCGAGGCCGACCAGGGTACGGCGGCTCATCTCCAGGCTTGAGTAAAAGGTTTCACGCACCGGTGAGGCGTCCAAGTCCACCAGACGGTGGACGTGCTGGCGGTTACGCGCGCGGGCGATGATCTTCATGTGCGGGTAGAGGTTGCGCACCAGTTCGGCGGTCTTGATGTTGATCTCCGGATCATCCATGGCGATCACGAAGAATTCCGCCTGGTCGACCTTGGCCGCATGGAGGATTTCCGGGCGTTGCGGGTCACCGTAGAACACCGGCATACCGCCAAAACTGCGGGTCAGTTCGATGGTTTCCACCGAGGTGTCGAGGGCGATGAACGAGATGTTCTGTGCGCGCAGGATGCGCGCGACGATCTGGCCCATTCGCCCCATGCCGGCAATCACCACGCGCGGCGCGTCGCCTTCAATGGCGCGGTACTCCTCGGGCACATCCACCGGCTTGGCCTTGGACTTGAACAGCTTCGGGCACACCAACAGCAGCAGCGGGGTCACGGCCATGGACAGGGTGATGGTCAATACCAGCACATCGTAAAGGTGCGGTTCGAACAGGCCCTGGTCGCGGCCGATCTTGAACACCACGAAGGCGAACTCACCTCCCGCCGCCAACACCACGCCCAGGCGCAGGGCGCTTTCGCGATTGAGCTCGCCCACCATGCGCCCTACGGCGTACAGCAGCGGCAGTTTCAAACCGATCAACAGCAAGGTCAGCCCGATCACCACCAGCGGTGTGCTGAGCAGCAGGCTGAGGTTGGCGCCCATGCCTACGCTGATAAAAAACAGCCCCAGCAGCAGGCCCTTGAACGGTTCGATCTGGGATTCCAGTTCGTGGCGGTATTCCGAGTCCGCCAGCAGCAGCCCGGCGAGGAACGCGCCGAGGGCCATGGACACGCCCACCAGTTCCATCAGCCAGGCGGTACCGATCACCACCAGCAGCGCGGTGGCGGTGGAGACTTCACGCAGGCCGGTCTTGGCGACGATACGAAACACCGGTCGCAGCAGGTAGCGCCCGCCGATGATCACCACGGCAATGCTGCCGAGAATCTGCAAGACGTGCTGCACGCCCTGGGCTTCACTGGTCGGATGATCGCTGCCGGCCAGCAGCGGCACCATGGCAATCAACGGGATCGCTGCAATGTCCTGGAACAACAGGATAGCGAAGGCCAGGCGCCCGTGGGGCTGGTTGAGTTCCTTGCGCTCGGCCAGGCTTTGCAGGCCAAACGCGGTGGAGGACAGCGCCAGGCCCAGGCCCAGCACAATCGCGCTGTTCCATGACTGGCCAAAAAGCCACAGCGCTACCACGCCCATCACCAGGCCGGTGAGCAACACCTGGGCCAGGCCGACACCGAATACCGCCTTGCGCATCACCCATAACCGTTTGGGCGAAAGCTCCAGGCCGATGATAAACAGCAACAGCACCACGCCCAGCTCAGAGAACTGCGCCACGCTTTGCGGGTTGCCGATCAGGCCCAGCACCGAGGGGCCGATGATCACCCCGGCGAACAGATAGCCCAGCACCGCGCCCAGTTGCAGACGCTTGGCCAACGGCACGGCCAGCACGGCGGCGAACAGGAACACCACGGCTGCTTGTAACAGGTTGCCTTCATGGGGCATTGCGAACTCCATTGTTTGCTTGAATCAGATGCTGACGCTTTCAAGGGCGAGGGAAAGGGCCCTATTAGAGCGTGTTTTCACATTTTGAAACTTGTATTTTTGATGCACAGGTCAATGAATGTGGCTGTTATCTGGCGGATTTCGGCGGCTACGGATGTTTGCTTTTCGTGGAAGCTGAAGAATCTACAAACACTTTCTCCCGATGCTCGGCTGGCAGACTCGTCACCTCTGTACCTAAATTCATGCTCTTGAGTTTATATTCCTTGGGTGGCATATTTGCATGGTATGGGACATTGAATACACGGATGAATTCGGCGAGTGGTGGGGCAACTTGGGTGAGAAGGAGCAATCTTCGGTCGCTGCCAGCGTGGATCTGCTGGGCCTGCTCGGCCCGGGGCTTGGCTTTCCCCACAGCAGCGATATCAAGGGCTCTCGCCACGGCAATCTGCGCGAACTGCGTATACAGCACGCAGGTCGTCCCTATCGGGTGCTGTATGCCTTTGATCCCCGGCGCTGCGCAGTCCTGCTGATAGGTGGCGATAAAACCGCACAGCATCGTTGGTACGACGTGCACGTACCGGTGGCGGAAAAGCTGTATGACATCCATTTGAAAACATTGCGCAAAGAGGGCCTTACCCATGGCTAAAAAATTCGCTGATCTCAAGGCGCGCATGACTCCCGAGTCGCGTGCCGATGCCGAGCAGCTTTTTCAACAGCATCTGAGAGAGATGCCCCTGCATGAGCTGCGCAAGGCGCAGCAACTGAGCCAGGAAAGCCTGGCCAAGGCGTTGAATATCAATCAGGCGGCGGTCTCGAAAATGGAGCGTCGCACCGATATGTACATCAGCACATTGCGCGACTACATACGTGCGATGGGGGGAGAGCTGGAAATTATCGCGACGTTTCCCGATGGCCAGGTAAAAATCGACAACTTCGCTCGCTGAACCAGTCCGGCGTCGCGATGCCTGTGGTTTTCATCTCGGCTTGATTGGCTCTTTGTTACCATGGCCGCCCCTTGTCACCAGGAGTCACCGGCCCATGCAACAGCAGTGGGATGAAATGCACCGCACCCGCAAGCCTACGTTCGTCCTGTGTGGCGAGCCTCAGGGGGACGTGCTCAATCTCTACGTGCACGGTTATTCGGCGTTTTTCAGCCAGCAGCAGTTGGCCGGCTTCAAGGAACAACTGGCCGGCATTGAAGGCTCGACCAACCTGATGTTGTTCTGGCCGGCGGGGCACTTCCTGGAAAACCTGTTTGCCCCGTTCAAGGAGGTAATCGCCTCGATGCTAGGCGGCGGTGGCCTGGGCGCGGCGACCGTGGGTGTGGGCAAGGCGATCGCGTATTTTCTCGACCATTACAAAAGCGTCGAGGCGCGGGTCGATGAAGTGGCCAGGACCTTGCTGCCCGAGCTGGCGAGCTACCTGCACGCCGAATCGCTCCAGGTGCGGCAGATCAACCTGATCGGCCACTCCCTCGGCGCCCGGATCCTGGTCAAGAGTGTGCTGGCCAGCCCTGAAACCGCCCATGAACTGCCATTGAATAACGTGCTGCTGATGGGCGGGGCAATCTGTACGTCGAGCCCTTGGGAAGCGGTGTCGGCACCGCTCAAGGGGCGGCTGATCAATTGCTACTCGAGCAAGGACTGGGCACTGGCGATGAAGCCGGATACCGAGCGTTGCATCGGCCGCTATGCGATTGCGGTGACGCCGGCACTCAAGGCCAAGGTCACCAATGTGCATCTGGCCAGCTTCGACCATGCCGCCTACTGGCCGCAGTTGCGCACGGTGGTGCAGTACACCGACCTGCTGCAGGAACGCCGTGGCCTGATCCGCGCCGACCTGCGCAGCAGTGAAGCGCGTTTTGCCGAAGAAGATGTCGATCTGTTTCCGATGCTGATGCAGGCGCGCCCGGATGAGCTGAAGTTTCTCGCCGAGCTGATGGCGCAAAAGCGCAGTGCCTCGATTAATGCCAGCGTACGCGAACCACGCAAGCTCGCCATCGAGTTGCAGCGCATGGGCGGCGACAGTTTCATGAACCTGGCCCGTGGCCACGGCGTGGCCTATCGTCAGATCGCCGAAGCGGTGGCGCAACGCTTGGGCATCAAGTTCGACGAGCCACTAGCCAGCGTGGCCCTGGCGGATATCGAAGCGCAGGTCGCGGAAAAACTCCTCAAGCAGTACCAGGACAACCTCAGCGGTGCCGACCGACAGGCGTTCGACGCCGAACTCAAGGCCGCGATGCAAAAAGAGCAGGGTGTGTTCAAGCGTCTCGACATGGGCCGTACGGCCACTACCGCCTTGAGCGGCACGGCGCTGGCCGGGCTCACCGGGTTTATGCTGCGGCGCGGTGCCGCCACGGCGATTCCGGTGGTGGGCCAGGCGTTGGCGGCCGCGATGTTGCTGGTCAGCGGCGTACGGGCGTTTTCCGGCCCGGCCTATTCGATCACTACGTTGGCGGTGTTGGTGGTCGGCGTGATTCGCCAGCGCCTGGAACGTGAGGCGCTGAACCAGGAACTGGACCTGGTGGTGCAAGTGGTTGAGGCATTTGACCTGCCCCGGGAGACGGTGATGCGCACCGTCGCGTCGGACTGCTAAGCTGGCGCCCTGACTTGTGTGTTTGCCTGGGATCCCGCGTGAAATTCAGCCTGCCGAAAATTGCTACCGCCCCTTTCTGCCCGCCGGAAGTGGCCGGCTCCGTTGTCGTTGATCCCAAGGCGTCGTTTTTCAAACGTGCGCTGATGTTCGCCGGCCCCGGCCTGCTGATTTCCATCGGCTACATGGACCCCGGCAACTGGGCGACCGCCATCGAAGCCGGGTCGCGCTACGGCTATAGCCTGTTATTCGTGGTGCTGCTGGCCAGCCTGGCGGGGATGGCGGTGCAGTGCCTGTGCTCGCGGCTGGGTATCGCCACCGGTAAAGACCTGGCGCAACTGTGCCGCGAGCGCTACAGCAAGCGCTCCGCGCGCACTCAATGGGTGTTGGCGGAAATTTCCATCATCGCCACCGACCTCGCCGAAGTGCTCGGCTGCGCCCTGGCATTTCACCTGCTGCTGGGTGTATCGCTGACCACCGGGATCGTCATCACCGCCTTCGACACGCTGTTGATCCTGGCCCTGCAGAACCGCGGTTTCCGCCGGCTGGAAGCGATCATGCTGGCGTTGGTCGCGACCATCGGTGTGTGTTTCTTCATCGAACTGGTGCTGATCAAACCCTACTGGCCGGACGTGCTCAGTGGCTTCACGCCCTCGCTGTCGGCCATCAGCGATGCCGCGCCGCTGTACTTGGCCATCGGCATCCTCGGTGCGACGGTTATGCCGCATAACCTCTACTTGCACTCCTCGATTGTGCAGACGCGCCTGATCGGCAAGGACCTGGCCAGCAAACAGGATGCAGTCAAGCTTGCACGTATCGACACCATTGGCTCCCTGGCCTTGGCCCTGTTGGTCAACGCGGCGATCCTGGTGCTGGCCGCCGCAGCGTTCTACAAGACCGGCCATACCGACGTGGTGGAGATTCAGGACGCCTATCATCTGCTCGACCCGCTGGTGGGCGGTGCGTTCGCCAGCATCCTGTTCGGCATCGCCTTGCTGGCATCGGGCCAGAGTTCGACCTTCACCGGTACGATTGCCGGGCAGGTGATCATGGAAGGTTACTTGAACCTGCGCATCCCCTGCTGGCAGCGCCGCCTGATCACCCGTGGGCTGGCGCTGATCCCGGCGTTCCTCGGCGTGTGGCTGATGGGCGACGACGCCATCGGCAAGCTGCTGATTCTCAGCCAGGTGGTGCTGAGCCTGCAGTTGCCCTTCGCGTTATACCCGCTGATCCGCATGACCGGCGACAAACAACTGATGGGCCCGTTTGTCAACCGGCTGCCGACGCGGTTGCTGGCGTGGTTTTTGTTTGCGGTGATCAGTGGGGCGAATGCGTGGTTGATCGGGCAGTGGCTGTTCTGACTCACCGATCCCAATACGGCACCGTCCCAAAACATTCCACAAAATAATCGATCACCGTGCGCACCTTCAGCGACAGCCTGCGGCTACCCGGCCACAACGCCGCGATCTGCTGGGGCTCCAGGGTGGTCGCCACTTCGTATTCGGTCAGCACCGCTTGCAAGGTGCCGGCGCGCAGGCCTTCACCGATCAGCCAGGAGGGAAACACCACCAGCCCCAGACCCTGCTCGGCGGCGTGGGTCAGGGTGTCAGCGTGGTTGCCGGTGATCGGGCCCTTGACGCTGTAGGCGCTCCAGTCGCCGTGGTCGCGGCGGAAGAACCAGCGCTCCTGGCCTTTTATGCCCTTGTAGGCCAGGCACTGGTGGTTGATCAGTTCATCGGGATGGCGCGGCGTGCCGTGCTGCGCCAGGTAGGCGGGGCTGGCGGCAAGGCGAAAGCGTTGCGGCGCGAAGATCCGCGCCTGCATGCTGGAATCATTGAGCACGCCAATACGAAACAGCAGGTCAGTACCGTCCTGCAGCGGGTCGACGAAGGTATCGGTCTGCTGGATGTCCAGTTGCAGCTTCGGATAGCGGCGGCACAGCTCCCCCAGCCATGGCGCAAGGTGACGCTGGCCGAACACCATGGGCGCATTGATGCGCACCAGTCCGCTGGGTTCGCTGTCTTGTTCCTGCAGGGCCTGGCTCGCGGTTTCCAACTGCTCCAGCATCAGCCGTGCGTGTCGCCCGAGCAGGCGTCCGGCTTCGGTCGGGCTCACGGCACGGGTGTGGCGGTACAGCAACTGCTGGCCGAGGGCGTGTTCCATCAGTTGGATCTGCCGGGAAATGGACGAGGGCGCAAGGCCTTCGCGGCGTGCCACTTCAGAAAAACTGCCGTGGTCCAGCACGGCGACGAACAGGCGCAGCGCCTTGAAACTCAGTTCATTCAAACCCTGCATCATGACTCCAGGCTGTGCGTTCTGCGCAAAGGTGTTGTCTGCATGCTGCCATTTATCGCACAGCCAGGCCACTGGATAATGCACGCCTGTTTTTTACTTCAAGCGCAGGTGATGTATGCAGGCACATTCTATCGAGGGTACGGCGCAGTCCCGGCCGAAGCGAAACGTTCTCCGGCTGCTGTTGTTGCCGTTGGTCATCCTCGCGGGCATGGGGCTGTCGGTCGAGGCCGGTTTGCTGGGGCCATTGGGTGTGCAGGTCGGGCATTTATGGGCGACGTTGAGCATCTTTGGCGTCGGCTCGGCGATCCTGTTCTTGCTGTTGCTGTTCAGCGGCCCGCAAAAAGGCCCGGCCTTCACCCAACTGCCGCGCTGGCAGTTGATCGGTGGTTTCCTGGGACCGATGTACGTGGTGGTGCTGACCCTGGCCACGCCCCATATCGGGGTGGCAATGACGATGATTGCGATCCTGTCCGGGCAGGTGGGCAAGAGTGTACTGATCGACCATTTCGGCTGGTTCGGCACGGCGCGCAAACGGGTCAATGTGGAGCGCTGGATAGCTCTGGCGTTGATTGTGGCGGCACTTGTTTTGATTGCACGAGGGTAAGGCGATGAATCTGTTTGTGTTGTTGGTCGTGGTGGTCGCCGCAGGGGCGGTGTTGAGCGTGCAGGCGGCCATCAACGGTCGCCTGGGGCAGACCGTTGGGGTATTGCGCAGCAGTCTGCTGACCTTTGCGGTCGGTGCGCTAACCACCGCGCTGTTGATATTTTTCTTCGAGCCCGCCCAGGCTGTCAGTTTGTTGGACGTGCCGAAGTGGCAGCTGACCGGCGCCTTGTTCGGCGTGGTGTACATGATGGTAATGGTCGGCGCGGTGCCGGTGGTCGGTACGGCGGTCGCCACGGTGGCAGTGATCGTGGGGCAATTGGGTATGGGCATGCTGATCGACAATTTCGGCTGGCTGGGCAACCCGGCGATCGAACTGTCCGGCAGCCGGATCGTCGCGATGCTGTGCCTGGCGCTGGCCCTGGTGTTCATGTATCGCAGCAATACGCGCCAGGCCGACTGACGGCGCTGAACCTTGGCGCCGCGCCTCGGGTCACTGTTTCAGGTGTGGCGTTCGCTGCACCGCGACGACCATGAAGAAGGAGTCTGACCATGCCGGATCAAACCTGTGCCTGCCCACACTGCAAATGCGTACTGGGCATCGACGCGGTCATGAAGGACGGGAAGGGCTATTGCTGCCAGGGCTGCGCCGAGCATCATGCGCACGGTGAACCCTGCGCTGCGGCGACGGGCTGCGAATGCGCCAAAGCGGCTGCCAACGCGAACTGAACCATCCAATGTGGGAGGGGGCTTGCTCCCGATTGCGGTGTTTCAGGCACAGATGCAGTGACTGACACTCCGCCATCGGGAGCAAGCCCCCTCCCACATTTTGATTTGCATCAGGCCTCGGGAACGCCGTTTTTCCAGGCTGACCAGTTGTTCAGGATCGCCTGTACCAGCGGATTGCCCGTGCGGTACAGGTTCTCCAATGCCGGTACGAAACCGCCTTGATCGGCGTACTTGAGCAGGTTGTCCACTTCGCTGTAGCCCGGATACGGGCGGTCAAAATCCGAGCCTGCACGCACCACGGCCAGGCGCTGGATATCCACCAAGCCTTCACGGCTGGCGCGCAGCAGCGCTTCGTAAGTGGAGTTGTCTTCCTGCTGGGTGGTGCAGTATTCGCCTTTATTATCCGTGAGAAGTTTGGTCCACACCTCGGCGCGCTCGCTCAGGCGCGTACCGGAGAACCAGGTGTTGCCCGCCAGGGTGTCGCAGCGGGTGACTTGCGGCGGCTGATTGGCCGGCGCGGCGGGGTAGTGCTTGCGCCAGGCGGCGGATTCCTTGCTTTCCGTCAGCTGCACCTTGTGCGACAAGGCGAATGCCTTGGCTTGCAGCTTGGGGTTGAGCTCGAACACTTCAGTCTTGTAGTCCAGCGGCGGTTTTTCATTGGGCCCCTTGGTGTTGATGCCGATATAACCGGTCGGCCACTCCTTGGGTGCATCCCGTGAATCCAACTCCCACTGGGTACCGAATTCCACCAGGTAATGCGCCCAGGCGGCGGTACCGATGGTGCCGTGCTTGGGGCTGATACCGGCAATCCCGGCGATCAGGAAATAACTCTGGCGCAGGTCGAACTTGGGCGACAGGGCCAGGGCCAGGGTCGAGGCGGCGGCGTTGGTCTGGCCCATGCCAGTGACCAGCAGGCATACGTCCTGGGTGTTGCAACGAATCACCGGGTATTCGGCGGACAGGCCCGGCACGCGCACTTGCTGCTTGAGTTCCAGGCGGTCGATCCAGGTTTGCGCCTCGGGGGCGAACATGGTGATCAGCATGACCTTGGGTTTGATCGGCGCGGCGTTGTCTGCCAGCACCATGTGGGGCAGCAGGGCAAGGCCCATGGCCAGCGAGAGGCGAGTAAAGGTATTCATCTGCAGCTCCTTGATCAGAATTGGTAGCCCACGCCGGCGTAGTAACCCCAGCCGTCTGAGCGGGCGCGGAAGTTGCCTTCACCGAAATTCAACTCGCTGCCATCCTCCCAGTTGCCGCCGTTATGAAAGTAACGGCCGACCAGGGTAAAGCGCAGGTGGGTGAACGAGTACAGCAACACGTTGGTTGCCACCAGGGAATTGGCGGTGCGCGCCGGGTTGTCCTTGTGCAGGTCCGAGCCGAAATCATAGTTGGTGAAGCCGATGTAGGTCAGCGAGGCGCCATTGTCGAATTTGCCGATGGGCACGATGTATTTCATCTGTGCGCGGTAGCCGTCCCAGGAATATTCATTGCTGGCGCCGTAGTTTTCCCACTGGTAACGCCCGTAGAAGTTCGCCGACAGGTTGACCCGCGAGTGGGTGTCGATATCGGTGCCAAGGCCGCTGTACAGGGTGTTGGCGCGGTTCTCCTTGTTGCTGCCGTGGTCGTAGATCCAGTCGAACGCCACATACCATTCCTTGAACGGTCCGATCGCCAGGCTGCGGCCGGCGAGGTAGTCGATGGAGATTCGCGGCTCATGCTCCATGAACACGGGCGAGCCATGGTCCCACGCACCTTTGTCATTGCTGTTGCCGATGCCGAGGATCTTCGGCACATCGATGTAGCCGTACAGCTCGAACGGCCCCTTGCGCCCGAAATACTCGTACTCCAGGTAAACGTCATCCTGCGGTTTTGGGCCGAAGCTGATGTCCTTGCTGCCGATCAGTGTCAGGTCCTGGTTGAACCACTCCGACAGGTAGGCGCCTTTTTTTGCCGGCGGGTTGGCCTCGGGGCTGAGGGTTTCGCCCTGTGCTGAGTCATCCGCGGGTTTGTCCTGCGCCAAAATGGGTGCACTGAGTACTCCCGTAACGGCGGCCAGTAGCAAGGAAACACCAAAGCAAGCGCGAGGCGTTGAGGTGGGGTGCATTGAAAATCCCTATTCGTACGCGGTTTGAACCCGATTGCACGGGTGGAGTGAACCTGGTGGCCAAGTTCGTTCCGCAAACGTTTGCATAGGCTGTACCAACTTTGCTCAATCGTCTGAAAGGCCTGCAAAAAAGCCTGATTAGTCGTCTTTATGGTCAGAAATGACTGGGTGTCATTTTTTCCAGATGATTGCCGGTCTCGCGCCGATACTCACTCGGTGTCTGGTTCATCTCGATGCGAAAGTGCCGGTTGAAATTGGACAGGTTGGCGTAGCCGACTTCGAAGCAAATATCCGCCACCGACATATCGCTTTGCAGCAATAACCGGCAGGCACGCTGCACGCGGAATTTGCGCATCAGCTCGATAAAACCATGGCCGGTCGTGCGTTTGAAGAAACGCGAGAAACCCGGTTCGCTCATGTCCAGTTGCCGGGCGATGTCTGACACGCGCACCTCGCCGCCGAGTTCACGCATCAGGTAGGCGAAGGCCTTGTTGATGCGTTCGGCGCTGCGCGGGTCCAGGGTCGGCGCGTAGCGCGGGCTGGCCAACACCTTGAGCTGACGGGGCGGGGCGTTCTTGAGGGTGTCGAGCAGTTGCAGGAACAGGATCAGCCGTTGCAAGCCCTGGGCGCTGCCGATGGCTTCCATCAACCGCGCCGCGTGCACCGCTGTTGCGCCGGTGAACTCAAGGCCGCGTCGCGCGTGTTCGAACAGCGGCTGCAGATTGCCGAGTTCCGGCAGGGCCTTGCGCAAGGCGAGGAGGGCGGCGCCGTCGAATTGCAGCACCACGTCACGACCGCTCAGGCACTCGCCGGGTGCCAGGTCGCCAATCCAGTCGTGGGGCAGGTCGGGGCCGATCAAGGCGACATGCCCGGCACTGAATGCACCGATATAGTCGCCCGCCACCAGCTTGCCGCTGCCGTGGCGAATCAGGTGGATTTCGAACTCAGGGTGATGGTTCCAGCGCGCCAGCTCTATCGGGTAGTCGTGTTCGAACCAGCGAAAGCAGTGCTCCGGTTCGGGCAGGATCACTTCCAGTTCGGCGGGACGGTGCTCGAACAGTGGGGCGCGGATGGGCATGGGCTGCCTCTTGTGCGTTGGGTACCCGCCAAAATACCCGCCTCGGCAGGCATGGGCTACCCCCGGCGGCGCCCCACACTGATACTTTTTTGCGCCTGAGGAACCGGTTAAAAAAGTATCGGTCGGGCATCCGCCACGGGTTTGTGAGAAACCGGCCCAAGCTGCTGTAATCGGCGCTCAACAACAAAAACAACCGGTGGACACCGCCATGCTATCAACCCGCAAAGCCACGCTTGCCCAAACGCTGTTGCTGCTCTCCGGTCTGGCCATGAGCCTGCCCAGCCAGGCCGCCGACACCTTGACCATCGCCACGGTCAACAACAGCGACATGATCCGCATGCAACGCCTGTCCAAGGTGTTCCAGGCGCAGCACCCAGACATCCAGCTCAATTGGGTGGTGCTCGAAGAAAACGTGCTGCGCCAGCGCCTCACCACCGATATCGCCACCCAGGGCGGGCAGTTCGACGTGCTGACCATCGGCACCTATGAAACCCCGCTATGGGGCGCCAAACACTGGCTGGAGCCACTGACCGACCTGCCGGCCGACTACGATGTCGAGGATATCTTCCCCTCGGTGCGCCAGGGCCTGTCGGTGAATGGCACGCTCTACGCCTTGCCGTTCTACGGCGAAAGCACCGTGACCTATTACCGCACCGACCTGTTCAAACAAGCCGGCCTGAGCATGCCCGCGAATCCAACCTGGACCCAGCTCGGCGAATTCGCCGCCAAGCTGACGGTGAGGGACAAAGACCAATATGGCCTGTGCCTGCGCGGCAAAGCGGGTTGGGGCGAGAACGTTGCGTTGCTGAGCACCATGGCCAATGCGTTCGGCGCGCGCTGGTTCGATGAGCAATGGCAGCCCGAACTGACCAGCCCCGAGTGGACGGCTGCGGCCAATTTCTACGTCAACAGCCTCAAGCAATACGGCCCGCCGGGCGTGTCGAGCAATGGCTTCAACGAAACCCTGGCGTTGTTCAACAGCGGCAAATGTGCGATCTGGGTCGATGCCAGCGTCGCCGGCTCGTTCACCACCGACACCGGCCAAAGCAAAGTCGCCGACCGCGTAGGCTTCGCTGCGGCGCCCACTGAGGTCACCGATAAGGGCTCTTCCTGGCTCTACGCCTGGTCGCTGGCCATCCCGGCCACCTCCAAGCACAAAGACGCTGCCAAAGCCTTTATCCGTTGGGCGACTTCAAAGGATTACATCCAGCTGGTCGCTGAAAAAGAAGGCATCACCAACGTACCGCCAGGCACGCGGCAATCGACCTACAGCGAGGCGTACCTGAACGCGGCGCCGTTTGCCCAGGTCACGCTGCAGATGATGAAGCACGCCGACCCGGCGCACCCCTCGGCCAAACCGGTGCCGTACGTGGGCATCCAGTACGTGACGATTCCCGAATTCCAGGCCATCGGCACTTCCGTCGGCAAACTGTTTTCGGCAGCGCTCACCGGCGGCATGACGGTCGATCAGGCGCTGCAGCGGGCGCAGACCACCACCGAGCGCGAGATGAAACGCGCCGGTTATCCGAAGTAATTCCACAGGACACCTCGATGAAACGACTTGAAGGTAAGAGCGCGCTGATCACCGGATCGGCGCGGGGGATTGGCCGCGCGTTTGCCCAGGCCTATATCCAGGAAGGCGCCACGGTCGCCATTGCCGATATCAACCTGCAGCGCGCCGAGCAGACGGCGGCCGAATTGGGGCCCCGGGCGTATGCGGTGGCGATGGACGTCACCGACCAAGCCTCCATCGACGCGGCCATGGCCGCCGTGGTCGCCCATGCTGGCAAGCTGGATATTCTGGTGAATAACGCGGCGCTGTTCGACCTGGCCCCCATCCTCGACATCACCCGTGAGAGCTATGAACGGCTGTTTTCGATCAACGTCGCCGGTACGCTGTTTACCTTGCAGGCCGCCGCGCGGCAGATGATTCGCCAGGGCCACGGCGGCAAGATCATCAACATGGCCAGCCAGGCGGGACGACGCGGCGAGGCGCTGGTGGCGGTGTATTGCGCGAGCAAGGCGGCAGTGATCAGTCTGACGCAATCGGCAGGGTTGAATCTGATCAAGCAGGGCATCAACGTCAATGCCATCGCCCCGGGTGTGGTGGACGGTGAGCACTGGGATGGGGTGGATGCGCTGTTCGCCAGGCATGAGGGCCTGGCGCCGGGCGAGAAGAAAAAGCGGGTAGGCGACGAAGTGCCTTATGGGCGGATGGGCACGGCGCAAGACCTGACCGGCATGGCGATCTTCCTGGCTTCGAAGGAGGCTGACTATGTGGTCGCACAGACCTACAACGTCGATGGTGGCAATTGGATGAGCTAGAACCATCGGTCACCCGTGGATCTCTATGTCCGGTCACTCGGCAAAACTGCGGTCGAAGAAGTAAATCTCTCCTGGCTTCAACATCTCCAGCGTCGCCTGTGGCCTGCCGCCTTCACCCTGCTTCTTGCGCCCCGTCTCACGCAAATATCCCGCTTGCGTCAGCTTTAACAAGCGCTGGCGCACGCTGGTCTTGAGCACCGGCCGCGCCAGTACCAGGGAAAAGATCGCGGTCGCTTGCGGCGCACTGAACTCCTTGCCCAGAAACATCAGCGGCAAGCTGCTGTACAGCGCTTTGGACAACAGCCGTTCCTGCACCGCCGCGACGATCAGGTTGTGATCGAAGGGCAGCTTGATGCTGCCGTCCGCCACCGCGTTGAGGGAAAACCAGGCCTGATGTTCACTCAGCGTTACCTCATCCGCCACAATCGCCAGGTAGTAAGTGGACGACGACCAGCAGCGCGGGTCGCGAAACGCATCGCCCACCGTGCCAACCTGCTCGCTCCAGGCCAGCTCCAGGCCGACTTTATCACTGGCGCGCAACCGTTCCACGGCATCCTTGAGGCTCAGATCCTGCACGCCGCCATTGACCACCACACCCGGCAGCGCCCAATGCCCGGCGAAGGGCTCGGCGTCACGCTTGTTCAGCAGCAGTTTGAGTTCGCTCGAGGCGCGGCAGTAAAACACTGCGCACAGGTCGACGGTGTGGAGGTAGGCACTAAGTGGCATGTGAAGTCCTTCTGAACGGCAGTGGGGCACAGTCTAACGGATCGAACCGCTATGTCATGTACTTGCTGAAGTACCGGTAAATAAATGTTTCTTGCAATGAAAGTACATGACATGTACTTTTGTTTCCAGGCCACCGGAGAATCACCATGACCCTCGCCAAAACTGCCATCGCTTCATTCGATGTCGACGCCCAGAAGAGTTTCACGCCGCTGTGTCCCGACGAGTTGCCCGTCGTCGGCGGAGATCTGATCGGCGCCGAGCTCAACTACATGGCCAGCCTTGCCGGGCATCGCATCGGCAGCAAAGACGCCCACACCCCACACGCGCCCTGGGTGGTCGCGCAGCACAGCCAGATGCTGCAACCCACGGGCCTCGTTCACGCCGATGTCACCTGGGTCAGCCACTGCGTACCCGGCACCGAGGGCTTCACCTTGCTGGATGAGTTGCCCACCCCGTATGAGTACGACTACTTCATCTGGAAGGGTGTCGAACCCGACCTGCACCCTTACGGCGCGTGCTACCACGACCTGCACGACAAGTTGTCGACGGGCGTCATCGAATACCTCAAGGCTCACGGTGTCGTGCGCGTCATCGTTGGTGGCCTGGCCCTGGACTACTGCGTCAAGACCACCGCCTTGCAACTGCTCAAGGCCGGGCTGCAAGTGGTGCTGCACCTGCCGGCGTGTCGGGGCATCACTGAGGCGGGCGGGGTTCAGGCCGTCAATGCGTTGCTCGAGGCCGGCGCTGTCATCAGCAGTACCCGCGAAGAACTGGCCGCGATGGCCACGCGTTAAGGAGACTCACCATGGAAAGTGCGTATGACGATAAATCCCCGGTCATCCAGGGCTTGCTCGACACCGATTACTACACCTTCACCATGATGCAGGCGGTGCTGCACCAGCATCCCAACGTAGACGTGGAATACAACTTCATCGTCCGCTCCAGGGAAAAACTCGGCCACCTGATCCCGGCCTTGCGAACCGAGCTGGAAAAGCTTGCCGGCCTGCAGATGCGCGAAGGCGAGCTGCGCTTCCTGTTCAACCCGCGTTTTCGCGAATACCTCACGCCGGATTACGAGCGCTTCCTCGGCCTGTTTCGATTCGACCTGCGCTATATCCACGTCAGTGAAGTAGACGGCCAACTGAACATCCGCGTGATCGGCCCGATGCTGCATTGCATCATGTTCGAGCAACCGGTCCTGGCGCTGGTCAGCGAACTGCGCAACCGCGACAAATACCCTGATGTGACCCTCGAAGACGTCACCCGCAAGCTGTATCAGAAGTTCGACTGGCTGGAGAAGAATCTCAGCCGCGAAGAGCTCGCCGACCTGCGCGTCTCCGACTTCTCCACCCGCCGGCGCCTGTCATTCAAGGCCCAGCGCGAAGTAGTCGACATCATGCGCCGCGACTTTCCCGGCCAGTTCCTTGGTACCAGCAATGCGCACCTGGCCTACGAATTCAACTTGCCACTGATCGGCACCATGGCCCACCAATGGCTGATGGTGCATCAGCAACTGGGCCGTCTGCGCGAAAGCCAGAACGCCGCTCTGGAGAACTGGGTGCGCGAGTACCGTGGCCGTCTCGGTATGGCCCTGACCGACTGCATCAGCACCGATTTCTTCCTCAAGGATTTCGACCTGTACTTCGCCAAGCTCTACGACGGCCTCCGCCAGGACTCGGGTGACCCCATCGCTTGGGCCGACAAAGTCCTGGCCAGATATAAGGAACTCGGCATCGACCCCATGACCAAAGACCTTATGTTCTCCGATGGTCTGAATTTCGAAAAATGCCTGCCGATCCTGCGGCACATCCGTGGCAAGGCGCGGTTCGGCTTCGGCATGGGCACCAGCCTGGCTTGTGATGTGGACGGCGTCGAGCCGCTGAGTATCGTCATGAAGCTGGTGCGGGTACACGGTGAGCCGGTGGTGAAATTCTCCGATGACCCGGTAAAGAACGTCTGCGAAGACCCGTCGTTTTTGCAGTACGCGGCACAGGTATTCAACGTTGGTAGCGTGGAGGAATGACATGCACACTCAAGAACGGATCGCGCGTGAACTGAACGTCAACCGCTCGCTGGGCAAAGGTGGCGAGCCCGAGGAGATTCAACGGCGCATCGACTTCATCAAGACCACCTTGCGCCATTCAGGCTGCAAGGCGCTGGTGCTGGGCATCAGCGGCGGTGTCGACTCACTGGTCGCCGGCCGCCTGTGCCAGCTGGCGGCGCAGCAACTGCGCGAAGAAGACTACGCCGCGCGCTTTATCGCCATGCGTCTGCCCTATAAGACCCAGGGCGACGAACACGATGCCCAGGCTTCCCTGGACTTTATCCTGCCGGACCATATCGACACTCTCGACATCGCGGCCAGTGTCGACGGCCTGATGGCCAGCCTGGCCGCTGCCGAGGCCAGCGCCGCCCAACTCGATTTCATCAAGGGCAACGTCAAGGCCCGTGCGCGCATGATCGCGCAATACGCGGTCGCCAACCTGCACAATGGCCTGGTGGTCGGCACCGACCAGGCGGCCGAAGCGCTGATGGGCTTTTTCACCAAATTCGGCGACGGCGCCTGCGACCTGGCGCCGCTGTCCGGCCTGACCAAAACCCAGGTGCGCCTGCTGGCCACGGCCCTCGGCGCTCCAACGAACCTGGCGTACAAGCCGCCCACCGCGGACCTTGAAGAACTGGCACCGGGAAAACTGGATGAGGACGCCTACGGCTGTTCGTATGAAGAAATCGATGCGTACCTGATGGGCGAGCCGGTGAGTGAGCGGGTGAGGGGGTTAGTCGAGGCGGCGTACAGCAAGACAGCGCACAAACGTGCGCTGCCTTTCGTGCCGTTGTGATCAACGCTCGATTGATCGACTCCACCGCGCGTTCCACTCCGGACGTGCCTGGTTGACCTGGTCCCAATCGATCGAAATCGCCGTCTGCAGGTAACCCTGCATCGCCTCGACCCGTGCGCGGGTCTTGTCAGTGGTCGGCGTGGTCGGGTTTGACGGGATCTGGTCACCGTCTTCCAGTGCTGGCGCCTGGGCTTGGGCGCTGAGCAGGAAGGCCGCGAGCTTCTGCGCCAGTTCCGGCTGGTCATTGCGCGCGATCACGCATTCGGCCACGTTCAGCACGACTGCGCCTTCCTTGGGTTGCGCGTATTCCATGGGCACGCCGAGCAGTTTCTGGGTGGCGACCTGGGTCGGCGTCAGCGGGAAAATCGCCGCTTCGTCGGTTTGCACCATCTCGGAGATTTTTGCCGAACTGGCGATGTATTCCAGCACGTTGGGGCCGACGGTCTTCGGCCACGCCTTGAAGCCTGGCTCCACGTCGGCCTCGCTGCCGCCCTGGATACGGTTGAACATCAGGAAAGCGTGCAAGCCGAAGGTGGAGGAGGCCAGGGACTGGAACACCACTTTTTCCTTGAAGCGCGGGTCGGCCAGGTCCATCCAGGAGGTGGGCGCGGCCCAGCCGTTTTCCTTGAACATTTTGGCGTTGTAGCCAAGGCCCGTGACGCCGAGGGTCACGGCCACGGCCTGGTCCTTGATTTTAGCCTTGGCCGGGATCTGTTCCAGGGTCGGGCTGGGCGCCAGTTTGTCGCACAGGCCCATGGAGATGGCGCGGTACATGATGCCGTCGTCGAGGAACATCACATGCATCTGCGGGTTGTCCTTGTTGGCCTGCACCTTGGCAAGAATGTCCGACGAGGTGCCCGGCACGATCACCACCTTGACGTTGTTGGCCTTCTCGAAGGCGGGCAGCACTTTATCGGCGTAGACCCGCTCCATGGTGCCGCCGTTCATGCCCAGGTACAGCGTGGGCGCGGCATGGGCGTTGGACGCGAGCAAGGCGAGGGACAAGCAGGACAGCGCGGTACGTGGGTTCATGGGGTTTTTCCTCTCAGGCTTGGAAACGACGGATGGAAAACGCTTCAATGGGCTGGCGGCTGGTACCCGCGCAGACGATCTCTGCCAGGGCTTCACCGACCGCAGGGCCGAGCTGGAACCCGGCGCCGGCAAAACCGAAACCGTGGAGCAGGCCGGGTTGGGTGCTGCTGGGGCCGATCACCGGTTCATGATCGGGTAGATAACCTTCGGTGCCGCTCCAGGTCCGGATGGCCTGGGCCCCGCGCAGAAACGGGTACAACTCACCCGCATTGCGCAGGATCTCCAGCACCGCCGCGTGGCCGGGACGGGCCTGCTGCGGGCCAAGGGCGAAGCCGCGACCACCGCCGAGGATGCAGTTGCCGCGCGCCACTTGCCGCGCATAGATGCCGCCGCCTTCGACGCCGGTGCTCACGTTCATCACCCTCGGCAACGGCTCGGTCACTAACATCGCCGGGTGTGCCGAGATCATCGGCACCGGTTCGCCAAATTGCGCGGCGACGCTGCCGGCCCACGCACCGGCACAGTTGAGCAACCATGGCGCCTGCAGGTGCAGGCCATTGGCGCAATGCACCTGGAAGCGCTGGCCGTCATGGTCGATTTGGTTCACTTCTGCCTGCTCATAAACCCAGGCGCCACTGCGCTGCGCCGCTCGGGCGAAGGCCGGCGATACCAGGCGCGGATTGGCGTGGCCGTCGTCGGGGCAGAGCGAGGCGCCCACTGCGATGTCGCCCACCCACGGGAAGCGCTCGCGCAACTGGGTGTAATCGAGCAATTGCAGGTTCAGGCCAAAGCCACGGGTGTGCGCGGCATAGGCTTCAAGCGCGGCAAAATCCCCATGACTGCGCGCCAGTTTCAGATGCCCGGAGCGCACGTACTCGCCGTCGATGCCGATCAATCCAGGCAGGTCGGCCCACAACTGATGGGCGCGCTGTGACAGCGGTAACTGATGCAAGGGCCGCCCTTGACGCCGCACGCCGCCGTAATTCACGCCGCTGGAATGCGAGCCGCAAAAGTCGCGCTCGACCAGCGCCACCCGCTGACCCTGGCGCGCAAGCATCAAGGCCGCTGACGCGCCAACAATCCCGCCGCCCAACACAATAACGTCGATCACGGCTGCACCTGCACGCCGAACGGCAGCGGCTTGACCGGCGCCTGGGCACGCAGGCGTCCGACCTGATCAATGCTCCGCCCGCTGCGCTCGGCGACAATCTCCGCCGCCGCCAGCCCGCACATGCGCCCCTGGCAGCGGCCCATGCCGACGCGGCAATGGGCCTTGACCCGGTTGATCTCCCAGTGGCCTTCATCCACCACCGCGCGCACCTCGCCCACACTGACTTCTTCGCAGCGGCACAGGGTCAACGCATCCGGGGCCTGCGCGGCCCATTGTTCAGGGAAGGGAAACGCGGTTTCCAGGCCCTGGCGAAAGCGCTGGATGCGCGCCAGCTGCTGTTCCAACTGGGTGATGCGACGCTGATCGACCCCCTTGCCGATATCTTCCAGTACGGCCAGCGCTGCACGCTCACCGGCCAATTGCGCCGCATCGGCGCCCATGATGCCGGCACCGTCGCCCGCCAGGTAAACCTGCGCCACGCTGCTGCGCCCGGCGCTGTCGCGGCGCGGCAACCAGGCCCGGTTCAGGCGGTTCCAGGCAAACGCGCAACCGAGCAGGTCTGCCAGTTGCGTCTCACTGCGCAGCGCGTGCGCGAAGGCCACGGCGTCGCACGCCAGGCGCTGTTCGCCCCAACGAATACCGTTGACCCGCTGTTCGCCGTCAATCTGTCGCAGGGTTGCGCCCTGATGCACGGCAACCCCGTGGGCGGTCAGCCAGGCGCGGTAGTACACGCCCTTGGCCAGGGTCAGCGGCTGCACGAGCAGGGCCGGCAGCGCACGGCATTGGGCGCTTAACGGCGCGCTGTCGAGTACCGCCACGACCTGGGCGCCGGCCTTGGCATATTGGTACGCCACTAAATACAGCAAGGGCCCCGAACCACAGAACGCGACGCGCTCGCCGATGGCGCAGCCCTGATATTTCAACGCAATCTGTGCGGCGCCCAGGCTGTAGACGCCGGGCAAGGTCCAGCCTGGCACCGGCAGGATACGGTCGGTGGCCCCGGTGGCGACGATGACCCGCGAGTACTCGACGCGCTCGGCACGGCCCTCTGTGAGCGTGTCCAGGCAGGCGTCTTCGGCATTCCACACCAGGGTGTCGGGGCGGTAGTCGATCAGCGGCGCCAGCTCGTCCAAGGTGCGATGCACGGCCTGGGCCTTACCCGCTTCGAAGCCGTAAAGCTGCTTGGCCGAGCGCTGGAAATTCATCGGTTGGCGCCGATAGACCTGCCCGCCGCCGCGCAGGCTTTCATCGATCAGGCACGGCTTGATGCCATGGTCGAGTAAGGTTCGCGCCGCCGTGATGCCGGCAGGGCCTGCGCCCACAATCACAATCGGTTTCATGCGTGGCGCCCCGGTTCACGGCTGATCGCCTGGCCCTCTTCCAGTAACGTCGAACAGGCGCGTACGCGGCGCCCGTCTGCAAGGCGCACCCAGCAGTCCTGGCAGGCGCCCATCAGGCAGAAACCGGCACGGCGCTCCGCGCTGAAATCGCTGCCGCGCAGGTGCTCGGCGCAGGTCAGAATGGCCGTCAGCAGGGTGTCGCCGAGCAGGCCTGCGGCCGGTTGGCCGTCCAGGGTGAACGCCAGGGCAGGGCGCTGGGTTTCAGTGAGTCGCTTGAACAGGGCCATCAGTGTTTCCCCACCAGCACGCGGTCCAGGCCGTACACCCGGTCGAGCAGAATCATGGTTGCCGCCGTCAGCGCGATCACCAGCGCCGAGACCGCCGCCATCATCGGGTCGATGGACTCGGTGGCGTACACGTACATGCGCACCGGCAGGGTTTGCGTGGCAGGTGAGCTGACGAATATCGACAGGGTCACTTCATCGAAACTGTTGATGAACGCCAACAGCCAGCCACCGGCCACGCCCGGCAGAATCATCGGCAGCGTGATCTGGCGAAACAGCGTAAAGCGGCCGGCACCGAGGGATTCGGCGGCCTGTTCGGCACTGCGGTCGATACCGATGGCGGCCGCCAATACCAGGCGCAGCACATAGGGCGTGATGATCACCACATGGGCGAGCATCAGCCAGGTGAAGCTGCCATTCACGCCCATCAGCGCAAACAGGCGCAACAGGGCAACGCCCAGGACCAGGTGCGGGATGATGATCGGCGACAGAAACAGCGCACTGAAAAAATCCCGTCCTGGAAACGCATAACGGCTGATCGCCAACGCTGCCGGCACCGCAATCAGCGTGGCCAGGGTCGCGGCGGTAAACGCCAGGACCAGGCTGTTATAGAACGCCTGGATAAAGTCGGCGCGCTCGAACACTGCGCGAAACCAGCGCAGGGAGAAGCCCGACGTGGGCAGGCTCAAGGTGTTTTCCGGGGTGAAGGCCACCAGGCACACCACCACCAGCGGCGCCAGCATGAACACCACCACCAGGGCGTGGAAACCGAGGGCCAAAGGACCGTTTCTAGACATGTGCTCAAACCCCCAGGGACTTTTTATAGCGGCCTTCGACCATGCGGTTCCAGCTCAGCATGATCAGCAGATTGACCAACAGCAGCACCACGGCGATGGTCGCGCCCATGGGCCAGTTGAGTTCCGAGAGGTATTGGTCGTACACCACCGTGGCGACCATTTTCAGGCGGCGTCCGCCGAGCAGGCCGGGGATGGCGAACGAACTGGCGGCCAGGCCGAATACGATCAGGGTGCCGGACAGTACGCCGGGCATCACTTGGGGCAAGACGATCTTGCGCATCACCGTGGCCTGGCTGGCCCCCAGCGACAATGCGGCCTGTTCAGCCGACGGGTCGAGCTTCTGCAAGGAGGTCCAGACCGGGATGATCATGAACGGCAGCATCACATGCACCAGCGCGATGATCACCGCGAACGGTGTGTACAGCAGCTTCACCGGGCGGCCGCCGAGCATCTGGATCACTTGGTTGACCAGCCCGTCGGCGCCGAGCAACAGGCTCCAGCCAAAAGCGCGCACCACCACCGAAATCAGCAACGGCGTGAGGATCAGGATCAGGAAAATCGAGCGCCATGGCGTGCCCATGCGGCTGAGGATATAGGCCTCCGGTACGCCGATCACCACGCACAGCAGGGTGACCAGCGCACTGATCCAGAAGGTGCGCCAGAAGATCTCGTAAAAGTAGGCATCACTGAACAGCGACAGGTAATGAGCGAAGGTCCACTCATCGGCCTTCACGCCTACCTGGTAATCGAACACGTTGAACGACAGCACCAGCGTCAGGCCCAGCGGCAGCATCAACAGCCCGGCAAATAGCACCAGCGCCGGCAGGGACAGCAAGTAGCCCCGGCTCATGGCTGCACCTCGTCCGGCGCCAAGACCCGCAACAGGTCCGCTTGCCAATCCAGGCCCACTGCCACGCCGTTGCCCAGCGGCGCGCTGCCGTCGTTGCTGCGTACCACGGTGATTTCGCCGAGGTCGGTATGGACCCGGTACAGCCACTGGCTGCCGAAGAAGTAACGGTCCAGCACCTTGCCCTGCAAGCGACCCGAGCCCGCGTCCAGCAGCTGGATTTTCTCCGGGCGCAGGCTCAGGGTCAGCGCGCCAGCGCCGCTTGTATGACGCACCTGCGGAATGCCCAGGGCATCGTAGTCGCCGGCGAGCAGATTGGCCTTGCCGACGAAGTCCGAGATAAACCGTGTGCGCGGGTGCTCGTACAACCGGTAGGGCGCGTCGATCTGGGTCACGCGCCCGGCCTGCATCACCACCACGCGGTCGCTGATCGATAGCGCCTCGGCCTGATCGTGGGTGACCATCAAGGTGGTGATGCCCACCGCGCATTGAATACGGCGGATTTCGAACTGCATTTCTTCGCGCAGGTTGGCGTCGAGGTTGGACAGCGGCTCATCCAGCAGCAGCACCGGCGGCTCGATCACCAGCGCGCGGGCCAGGGCCACGCGCTGGCGTTGGCCGCCGGACAGTTGCCGGGGGTAGCGTTCGGCATGGGGGGCCAGGCGCACCAGCTCCAGCACGGTCTTGACCTTGGCGGCGATCTCGTCGGCGGGCACCTTGCGCATCTTCAGGCCGAAGGCGACGTTGTCGCGCACCGTCATGTGCGGGAACAGCGCATAGCTCTGGAACACTACGCCCAGGCCCCGGCTGGCGGGCTTGGCATGGGTGATGTCGCGACCGTCGAGCAGGATCTGCCCGCCGCTCACATCGACGAAGCCGGCGATCATCTGCAAGGTGGTGGTCTTGCCACAACCCGAGGGGCCGAGCAGGGAAACGAATTCGCCTTTTTCCACCGCAAGGTCGGTGGCGACCACCGCATCGACGGCGCCGTAGCGTTTGCTCAAGGCGCGAAGTTGGAGAAATGCCATGTCTGCGTTCCACCTGTTTGAGTCGCGTCGAAACGCGCTTTTTTTGTTTTGGGCAGATGCGAAAGAACAGTTGCGGGTGCGCTGGCGCTCGATCTTCGGTCGGCTGCCGGTTGTTGTTCGTTTCGCCCCTGTGGACGCAGATTAGGACGAAGACTAGAGTGGACGGAAGACGGTATTTCACTGAATGGATGATTATTTTCTGTTTTATTCATTCATCAGAATTTAGTTGGAGATTAAGCGTGAATGATTCCACTGAGCGGAATGAAGGAGCTAGGGAAGTTGGCTCAGGCGGCGTCTCTCGCCTGTTTGCACTGCTGCGCATCCTGGGTGAAGTGCCGGAAGGCGGTGAACGCGTGACCCAGCTTGCGCAGCAGGTCGGCCTCTCGCAACCGACCACCCACCGCCTGCTGCGCAGCCTGATGGACGAAGGCATGGTCGAGCAGGACGCGCGCAGCAAGCGCTACCGTCTGAGCCTGGAGTTCTTTGCCCTGGCGGCGAATGCCGGCAAAACCGGCAACCTGCGCGACCTGGTACGGCCAAGCCTGTTGCGCTTGAGTGCGTCGCTGGGCGATTCGTTGTTCCTGCTGGCCCGCAGTGGCTTCGACGCGATCTGCCTGGACCGCAGCGAAGGCCCATACCCGATCCGTACCTTCACCGGCGATATCGGTGGGCGCGTGGCGCTAGGCGTGGGGCAGGGCAGCCTGGCGATCCTGGCGTTCCTGCCCGAGGAAGAGCGCGAAACGGTAATCCGCTACAACCTGCCACGGCTCAAGGATTTCCATGTGTACGACGAGGTGCTGTTGCGTTCGGAGGTCGAGAATGTGCGCAGCCTGGGGTATGCCGCGCGCAACACGGGCGTGCTCGAAGGCATGGCCGGGCTGGCGGTGCCCATTCTCAACCGTGACGGGCATGCGGTGGCGGCGTTGAGCGTAGCGACCATCAGTGATCGCCTGGGGCCGAGCCGTTTGCCGATGGTGGTGGAATTGTTGAAGCGCGAGGCGGCGGCGATCGGGCCACGGATCAACCCGTTTGATCCGACGTTGCGCCGGCCTTCGCAGGCGTTTGGTGGGTAGTCCATTTCTGATGCGAAAGCGTATATGAGAGAGCGGGGCTTTCAGATCGGTCCTACGCAAATGCAATTCTTTTTCGCATCGTTGCACAGGCTTTTACTTTGCGTGCGACGGTAAACTCCTTGCGTGTAACTGCATGTTTATTTGGAACTGCACTGTTTTCGGTTGCCACCAAGAGGTAGCTGAATCGAGGGCTTACTGGCCTGGTTAAGCAGTTGTTACGTCCAAGACATGAGGTGTTGCAATGAATCCTAACTTCAACCAGCCGCTCTATTCGCCTCCACCCGCACAGAGCTTCGGATATACCCCTGACGATTATGGGCGCAAGGCTACTGCGAACATGCCGAGCAGTATGACCAGCATTTATTCCAATTCGGCAGTCGCAGAGTCGCTGCTACGCAACTTTGAATACTTCTCGTCTGGAGCTGCTTTCGTTTCGCGAGACTCGCTTATTGACTTTGCCAATCGTCCACTGGTAGACGGCGGTTACCATGATCAGATGACGTTGCTTGCTAGGGATATATTGGGCCGGGGCGACCTCCCACGGCTCTTTGATGGCGTTCAGAACGGCGGTCAGGAAGACGGGCTGATCAACCAAGAGGATGTGGAACTAGCCATCAGCCAGTTAGCTCAGCAAGACGCACGTGGCTATCGGTCAGCGGGTTATAACGGCGCGATGCAACAGCCAACAGGGGAGTTTGGCGCGCGCTATACCAGCGCGATGCAGCAACAGAGAGTCAACCAGCAGTTTGCTCCTGCGTTCTGCGAACAGCCTTCCTCCAATGGGCCGCGCGGCATGGAAGGCTGGGACGCGTCGCCACCTGCACCACGAGCGTTCGGGGCGCAGCAGCCGTCCTATGCGGGGATGCCAGTCAGTCAGCAGTGGAACCCCATGACGACAGGGCAGCGACCGTATGCTAATGACAGTAACGAAGCCTTATCGGCCAAAGTGCTCTCCCATTTCAGCAACCTGCAAGACCCCTCAACGGGAACGATCACTGACGCGTCACTGAGTGCTGCAGCGTCGGGATACGCTCTGGATGGTCGGCCCATCAGCGCGGCGGATGCCGCTATCGCGCAGGAGCTGCTGGAGCGGGGCCAACTGTTCAAGACCCTTGATCAAGGCCGCAGTGGCACACTTGACGGCAGTATTTCCCGGCAGGATCTGGGCGATGCAGCGAGTGAGTACCGCACAATGAGCAACGCCGGGCTGCTACAGGCCGTGAAAGATAATTTCAGGCAGTTTACCGCCGGTGCGGATGACAATTATG
Source organism: Pseudomonas sp. R2-7-07 (assembly GCF_003852355.1). Classification (NCBI taxonomy): domain Bacteria; kingdom Pseudomonadati; phylum Pseudomonadota; class Gammaproteobacteria; order Pseudomonadales; family Pseudomonadaceae; genus Pseudomonas; species Pseudomonas sp. R2-7-07. The sequence goes on from NZ_CP027759.1 coordinate 2,506,343, forward strand.
TCAACGCCAATGAGCTGAAAGAGGCAGCCGGTCTTATTCCGTCCGACCGAACGTTCAGCCCGCAAGCGCGCGAAGTGGCGTTGGAGTTGCTCAATCGTCCGGGATTATTGCGCGAGTTGGATATCGGCGTTCGGGAAGACGGTACGCCAGGCGCTGAAGACAAACGTTTCGACATGGTTAACATCGACCATATGATCGAGAAAGAATCCTTCACGTAGCGAGCCAAGCCTTAAGCCAACGCACCTGTGGGTAATTACTCCGTGGCTGCGGGTGGGCAGGATCAAATGAGCGCCAACGGCTGCTTCCGGTGACTCGGGTAGCAGCCGTCGGTGCTCAAGAGGCTTGTGCAGTGGGATCGTCATCTGGGCGTAGCATTCGCGGTTCAGCGCCAATAGACTCAAGCGATTGACGACACCACCGAGACCCAGGGCCCCGAATCATCATGGAAGTCATCCAACAACGACCGCTGTGGCAGGTCTATCTGTTTTTTCTGGCACCGATGGTGCTGTCCAACTTTCTGCAAAGCTTTTCCGGCACGCTCAACGGTATCTATGTCGGGCAGATGCTGGGTACCCACGCGCTGGCGGCGGTGTCGGGCATGTTCCCCATCGTGTTTTTCTTCATTGCCCTGGTGATTGGCCTGGGGGCTGGCGCCTCGGTGTTGATCGGCCAGGCCTGGGGCGCCCGCGAGACGGGAATGGTCAAGGTGATCACCGGCGCCACGCTGACCCTCGGCGCGCTGGTGGGTTTGGTCGCAGCCCTGCTTGGCAGCCTGTTGGCCCGCCCCGCGTTGCAGGCGTTGGGAACCCCTGTCGATGTGCTTGACGATGCGGTGGGCTACGCCCAAGTGATGATGCTGATCATGCCGCTGTTGCTGGTATTCATTCTTTATACCCAACTGCTACGCGGTGTCAGCGATACCGTTTCACCATTGTTGGCCTTGATGGTGTCGACCCTGGTGGGTTTGCTGCTGACGCCAGCGCTGATTCGCGGCTGGATCGGCCTGCCGCCCATGGGCATCCAGAGTGCGGCATACGCGGGGCTGGCGGGGAATGCCTTGGCGATGCTGTTTCTGATCCTGCGCCTGCGCCACAAAAACTCGGTGATGGCGCCGGATCGCGACATGCTCGCCGCCTTGCGCCTGGACCGGGTGATCCTCGGCAAGGTCTTACGCATCGGCCTGCCGACAGGCCTGCAGATGGTGGTGCTGTCGTTGTCGGAACTGGTCATCCTGGCGCTGGTCAACGGCCACGGTTCCCAGGCGACGGCGGCGTACGGCGCGGTGACGCAGATCGTCAACTACGTGCAGTTTCCGGCGCTGTCGATTGCCATCACCGCCTCGATCCTGGGTGCCCAGGCGATTGGCGCCGGGCGCCTGGAGCGCATCGGGCCGATTCTGCGCACCGGGCTGTTGATCAACACCGCCCTTACGGGTGGCCTGATCGTGCTCGGCTATGGGCTATCGCATTGGCTGCTGGGGCTGTTCATCACCGACGCCGCCGCCCGCGTCAACGCTGAGCACCTGTTGCACATCATGTTGTGGAGCATCCTGGTGTTCGGCTTCCAGGCCGTGATCGGCGGGATCATGCGCGCCAGCGGTGTGGTGTTGATACCGGTCGCCATCTCGATTTTCTGTGTGCTGTGCGTGGAGTTGCCGGTGGCCTACCTGTTCAATGCGCATTTTGGCCTCGAAGGCGTGTGGATGGCGTTTCCGGTGACTTACCTGGCGATGCTGGTGCTGCAGACCGCGTATTACCGCCTGGTATGGCGGCATAAGCAGATCAAGCGGCTGCTGTGATAAAAGGTTGCCCACCCAAGCAGAGAAGGCGCTTTATCGATGGCTAACCCTTACGCCGAGCTGTTCCAGGTGCCGGGCGCTCGCGCCTTTGTGCTGGCGGGCATGCTGGCACGCATGCCGATCTCCATGACCGGGATTGGCCTGATCACCATGCTCTCGCAAGTGCATGGCGGTTACGGTCTGGCGGGTTCGGTGGCGGCGGTATTCGCGTTGGCTACCGCGTTTTGCGCACCGCAGGTGTCACGCCTGGTGGACCGCTACAGCCAGGGCAAGGTGCTGCCCATTGCGGCGTCGATCGGTGGCGGCGCGTTGTTGATGGTGTTGCTGTGCACGCGTTTGCAGGCGCCAGGCTGGACGTTGTTCCTGTTCGCCGCATTGGCCGGCTGCATGCCCAATATGTCGGCGATGGTGCGGGCGCGCTGGACCGAGCTGTACCGTGGTCAGCCCAAGCTGCACACCGCCTTTGCCCTGGAGTCGGTACTCGATGAAGTGTGCTTCATCATCGGCCCGCCCATTTCCGTCGGCCTCAGTGTGGTGCTGTTCCCCGAGGCCGGGCCTTTGGTGGCGGCCGTATTGCTGGCAGTGGGTGTGACCACCTTCGTATTGCAACGCACCACTGAACCGCCGGTGCATGCACGTCATGACCACCACGGGCGCTGGTTGATCGCCTCGCCGTCGGTGCTGATCCTGATGACCCTGCTGCTCGCCATGGGTGTGATCGTCGGTGTGGTGGATGTGGTCAGCGTCGCGTTCGCCCAGCAGGCGGGCCACCCGACGGCAGCCAGTATTGTGTTGTCGGTCTACGCCATCGGTTCCTGCCTGGCAGGCTTGGCCTTCGGCATGCTCAAGCTCAAGGCGCCGTTGCCCCGGCAGTTTCTGTACTGCGGCGTAGCCACGGCCGTGACCACGTTGCCGTTACTGTTGGTGACTGACATTCCGGGGCTGGCCGTGTCGATCTTTATCTCCGGTCTGTTCTTCGCCCCGACCCTGATCGTGTCCATGGCGCTGGTGGAGCAAGTCGTCCCACCCAGCCGCCTCACCGAAGGCATGACCTGGCTGATCACCGGCCTGAGCATCGGGGTGGCCATCGGCGCCGCCAGCTCCGGCTGGATGATTGACCACTCTGGCGCCGCCAGCGGGTTCTGGGTGGCACTGGCGGCGGGGGTGGTGGTGTTGGGTTCGGCGGTGCTGGGGTACCGGCGGTTAGGCAGTCAGCCGGTCGCCGCGCAAGGCTGCGGGAAATGATGGTGTAGAAACTCATCCAGCGCCTGGCGTGTCAGGTCGTTCAACGTCACTTTCTTGCGGTTCGCCGCCAACGCTGCCGCCAGATGCAGGTCATGGCCAACGCGTACGTTGAACGAGCCCTTGCATGGCTTTTCAGGAGTTTGCCCGAGCGACTGGCAGGTGGCGAGGTAATCGTCCACCGCCTCTTGGAAGGCCGCGTCCAACTCTGCGACAGTCTTGCCTTCGTAGCTCACCAGGGCCTTGATGAACAGGATTTTGCCGAACAGGCAGTTGTCCTCGAGGCTGGCTTCGATGGAGCCGATGTAGCCTTTGTGTTTCAGCTGGTTGTTCACTGAACCAGTTCTCCTGATTTCAATTGTTCGATGATTTGGCGCCGAATGTAGTGTTTCAGTTCGTTGCCGGGGTGAGGCTTGTGCAAGGTGATCAGTGCACTGGGGTCGCCAATGTCGAATTTGACCCGGCTTCCAGCCCCTTCAATCTGTGTGTAACCCAGTCGCCGTAACAGGGTTACGAGTTCAGACCAGGTGAATGCCATGTGCTCATTGAGCAGTTTGGCGAGCAGCTTTTCATTTTTGGACACGGCGTTCCCTGCGTGTAACTAAATGTAGTTGCAAAAAGTGGTGTACGTCAATGCTAGCTCGGTCTGATGTGTCTTTCCCGAGATTGATGTAACCCGTGATGACACCTCGCTTGCAGGCCCCCATTACTCGCTAATTTTTCCCTCTGCGGTTCGTTTTATAGGGACGACGTGCCTTTGTGCTTCCTGCCTATTGCTCCGGACTCCAACAAATGAATGCTGAAGACTCCTTGAAACTTGCTCGCCGGTTTATCGGGTTGCCCCTGGAAAAACGCCAGGTGTTCCTGCAGGCCTTGCAGAAAGAAGGCGTGGATTTTTCCCGGTTTCCGATTCCGGCGGGAGTGGAGACCGAGGATCGCCAGGCGCTGTCCTACGCGCAGCAACGCATGTGGTTTCTCTGGCAGCTGGATCCGGCCAGCGGCGCCTACAACCTGCCCGGCGCCGTACGCTTGAAAGGCGCGCTCAGCCTCGACGCCCTGGAACAAGCGTTCGCCAGCCTGGTGGCGCGTCACGAAACCTTGCGCACGGTGTTCCAGCGTCAAGCGGATGAGCGTCTGGTGCAGGTTTCAATCGAGCCGTCGTTGGCCATCGAGCATCTGGACTTGAGCACCCTGGCGCCCGTTGACCGTGAGCAGGCGGTCAACGCGGCAGCGACGCGCCAGTCGCTACTGCCGTTCGACCTGGAGCATGGCCCGCTGCTGCGCGTGCAACTGCTCAGGCTCGACGAACACGAGCACGTGCTGCTGCTGACCTTGCACCACATCGTCTCCGACGGTTGGTCGATGAATGTGTTGATCGACGAGTTCATCCGTTGCTATGACGCCCACGAGCGCAATGAGGCGCCACAATTGCCGGCGCTGGCGATCCAGTACAGTGACTACGCCCTGTGGCAGCGCCGCTGGCTGGAGGCCGGCGAGCAGGCGCGCCAGTTGGCGTATTGGCAGGCGCGCCTGGGCGATGAACATCCGGTTCTGGAGCTGCCGACCGACCGTCCACGGCCGGCCATGCCAAGTTACCAGGGCACTCGCCATGCCTTCGAGATCGACCCGGCGCTGGCCACCCAACTGCGCCTGTGCGCGCAAAAGCACAACGTCACCTTGTTCATGCTGCTGCTCGGCGCCTTCAACGTGTTGTTGCATCGTTATACGGGGCAGGGCGACATTCGTGTCGGCGTGCCCATCGCCAACCGCAACCGCACTGAAGTCGAAGGCTTGATCGGCTTCTTCGTCAACACCCAGGTACTGCGCACCGAGCTGACCGGCCAAACCCGCATTACCGAACTGCTGCAAGGCATAAAGGAGCACGCCCTGGGCGCCCAGGCCCATCAGGAATTGCCGTTCGAACGCTTGGTCGATGCCTTGAACGTCGAGCGTAGCCTCAGCCATACGCCGCTGTTCCAAGTGATGTACAACCATCAACCGGTGGTGGCGGATATCGCCTCTGTCAGCACCGCCTCCGGCCTGGAACTGGCCCTGGTGGAATGGCAAGGCCGCACCACCCAGTTCGACCTTACCCTCGACACCTATGAAAAATCCGGCACCTTGCATGCCGCGCTGACCTACGCCAACGACCTGTTCGACGCGCCCTCCATCCAGCGCATGGCGCGCCATTGGACCCGCCTGTTGCAGGCGATGGTGGCAGATGCTGAACAGCGCATCGGTGAGCTGCCGATGCTGGACGCTGACGAGCAACAGCTGCTGGTCAAGACCTGGAACCACACGGCCACGCCGTACCCGACCGAACACGCGATCCATCACTTGATTGAAGACCAGGCGCAACGCACGCCTGACGCGCCAGCGCTGGTGTTCGGTGAGCTGACCCTGACGTACGCCCAGCTTGACGCGCGCGCCAACCGGTTGGCCCATGCATTGCGCGAACAAGGCGTCGGCCCGGACGTGCTGGTGGGCATCTGCGTCGAGCGTTCCATCGACATGGTCGTGGGCCTGCTGGCGATCCTCAAGGCGGGCGGCGCCTACGTCCCGCTGGACCCGGAATACCCCGAGGAACGCCTGGCGTACATGATCGACGACAGCGGCATCAGGCTGCTGCTCAGCCAGCAAAGCCTGCTGGCACGGCTGCCGACCGCAGGCCTCCAAGTGATTGCCCTGGATCAGCCGGCGAACTGGCTCGACGGCTACAGCACCGCAGCCCCGAACGTCAGCCTGCATGGGCTGAACCTGGCCTACGTGATCTACACCTCGGGCTCCACCGGTAAACCCAAGGGTGCCGGTAACAGCCACCGCGCGCTGGTCAACCGCCTGTGCTGGATGCAGCAGGCCTATGCACTCGATGGCGGCGACGCGGTGCTGCAGAAAACCCCGTTCAGCTTCGACGTTTCCGTGTGGGAATTCTTCTGGCCGCTGATGACGGGTGCGCGCCTGGTGGTCGCCGCGCCGGGCGAACACCGGGAGCCGGCCCGGCTGATCGAGACCATCGGCCGGCACGCCATCACCACGGTGCACTTCGTGCCGTCAATGTTGCAGGCGTTTATCCATGAGCCCGGCGTCGAGGCCTGCGCCAGCCTCAAGCGCATTGTCTGCAGCGGCGAAGCCTTGCCGTTGGACGCACAACGCCAAGTGTTCGCCAAGCTGGCGAATGCAGCCCTGTACAACCTCTACGGCCCGACCGAAGCGGCGATCGACGTCACCCACTGGACCTGCATCGACGAAGGCGCCGACAGCGTGCCCATCGGCCGACCGATCGCCAACCTCGGCACCTACGTGCTGGATGCCCAGCTCAACCCGGTTGCGGCTGGTGTCTCAGGCGAGCTGTACCTCGGCGGCACCGGCCTGGCGCGCAGTTACCACCGCCGCTCGGCGCTGACGGCCGAGCGCTTTGTGCCGAGCCCGTTCGTGGCCGGCGAGCGCCTGTATCGTACCGGCGACCGTGTGCGCCAGCGCGCCGATGGGGTGATCGAATACCTGGGCCGCCTCGACCATCAGGTCAAGCTGCGCGGCCTGCGCATCGAACTGGGCGAGATCGAAACGCGCCTGATGCAGCACCCAACGGTGCGCGAAGCGGTGGTGGTGGTACACGGCGGCAAACAGTTGGTGGCTTACCTGGTGCTGGAACGCGACGCACCGACCGACCTCAAGGCCTGGCTGCTCGGCAGCTTGCCGGAATACATGGTGCCAAGCCACTTCATCGCGCTTGCCAAACTGCCGGTGACCGCCAACGGCAAGCTCGACCGCAAGGCACTGCCACTGCCGGACGCCACGGCGCAGCAGGCCTTTGCTGCCCCGGAAAATACCCTGCAACAAGCCCTGGCCGCGATCTGGAGCGACGTGCTGGGTATCGACAGCGTCGGCCTGGACGATAACTTTTTCGAGCTGGGCGGCGATTCGATCATCTCCATTCAGGTGGTCAGCCGGGCCCGCCAGGCCGGTATCCGCCTCAGTCCGCGCGACCTGTTCCAGTACCAGAGTGTGCGCAGCCTGGCGCTGGTGGCGGGCGTCGACGAACTGAGCGAAGTCGATCAGGGGCCAGTCAGCGGTGAGGTCATCCTCACGCCGGTGCAGCAGGGCTTTTTCGCCCAGGCCATCCCGGCGCGTCACCATTGGAACCAGTCGTTGCTGCTGACCCCGCGTGAACCACTGCAGCCCGCTCGGCTCGACGCGGCCGTGATGCAAGTGGTCCAGCATCACGATGCTCTGCGCCTGCGCTTCGTGGCGCAGGCTGAGGGTTGGCAACAGCACCACGCCACTGCGGTCGACGCAGCGTTGCTGTGGCAGGCCCAGGCCGACACCGACGCCGAATTGGCCGCGCTGTGTGACAAGGCCCAACGCAGCCTTGACCTGGAGCACGGCCCGTTGCTGCGCGCCGCCCTGGTCGAGATGGCCGACGGCACCCAGCGGTTGCTGCTGGTGGTGCACCACCTGGTGGTGGATGGCGTGTCCTGGCGCATCCTGCTGGAAGACCTGCAACAGGCGTATCGCGAGCAGCGGTTGCCGGCAAAGACCAGCGCCTATCAGCACTGGGCGCACCGGCTGCAGGAGCAGGCGCACGTTCTCGAGCACCAACTGCCGTATTGGCAGGCGCAAACCGCCGAGGCCGAGTTGCCGTGTGATCACCCTGAAGGCGGCCTGCAGCATCGCCTGGGCGCCAAGCTGGAAACGCGCCTCGACGCCGAGCACACGCGCCAGTTGCTGCAAGAGGCGCCGGCGGCCTATCGCACCCAGGTCAATGAGCTGTTGCTCACCGCCCTGGCGCGCGTGGTCAGCGGTTGGAGCGCTCAGCCCGCCGCGCTGATCCAGCTGGAAGGGCATGGCCGCGAAGACCTGTTCGAAGGCATCGACCTGACGCGCACCGTCGGCTGGTTCACCAGCCTGTTTCCGCTGCGCCTGCAAGCGGACGGCGAGTTGGCCGGCGCGATCAAGGCGGTCAAGGAACAACTGCGTGCAGTCCCCGACAAGGGCCTGGGCTATGGCCTGCTGCGCTACCTCGGCGCGCCCGGAGCCCGCGAATCCCTGGCCGGCCTGGCCGTGCCACGCATCACTTTCAACTACCTGGGTCAGTTCGATCGCCAGTTCGATGAATCGGCACTGTTTGTACCGGCCGCCGAGGGCAGCGGCCAGGCCCAGGACCCCGAGGCACCGCTGGCCAACTGGCTGACGGTGGAAGGGCAGGTGTATGGCGGTGAATTGGCGCTGCAGTGGGGCTTCAGTCGCGAGATGTTCGAGGCTGCGACCATCCAGCGCCTGGCGGACGACTTCGCTTGTGAGCTCAAGGCCGTGATCGCCCATTGCTGTGCCACACCGGCCGGGCAGATCACGCCATCGGATTTCCCCCTGGCACAGGTCACTCAGGCGCAGCTGGATGGACTGCCGGTGGCCGGGCCGGCCATCGCCGACCTGTACCCGCTGTCGCCGATGCAGCAGGGCATGCTGTTCCACACCCTGCTGGCGCCCGAGGCCCAGGCCTATATCAACCAGTTGCGCGTCGACATCGACGGCCTTGATCTGCTGGCGTTCGGGCGCGCCTGGCAGGCCGCGCTGGACCGGCACGACATCCTGCGCAGCAGCTTCCATTGGCTGGGCCTGGACAGCGCCCATCAAGTGATCCGGCGCCAGGTCGACCTGCAACTGCAGGTGATTGAAGACCCGAGTGCCGATCTGGATGCGCTGGCCCACGCCGAGCGTGAACGCGGTTTCGCACTCGATACCGCGCCGCTGTTTCGCCTGATGCTGGTGCGCGGCGCGGGGGCGACCTGGCACCTGATTTTCACCAGCCACCACATTCTCATGGATGGCTGGAGCAACGCCCAGTTGCTCGGCGAGGTGCTTGCCCATTACGCCGGCCAGACGGTGCCCGCACCGCTCGGGCAATTCCGCGATTACCTGGGCTGGCTGCAACGGCAAGGCAACGGCAAAGCGTTCTGGAAAGCCCAGCTGGCGCCGTTGCAAGCGCCGACCCTGCTGGCCCAAGCGCTGCGTACGCCGGTTGCGGGGGCGGGCACTGCCGACCATCAGGTCGTGCTGGGCTGTGACTTCACCCACACCCTCAGTGAGTTCGCCCGCCAATACAAAGTCACTCTCAACACCGTGCTGCAAGGGGCCTGGAGCCTGCTGCTGCAACGCTACACCGGCCAGGCGTGCGTGGCGTTCGGCGCCACCGTGGCCGGGCGTTCCGCGCCGTTGCCGGGGATCGAACAGCAGTTGGGCCTGTTCATCAACAGCTTGCCGATCATCGGCGCCGCCTCGCCGGCACAATCGGCCATCAGCTGGCTTGGTGAGTTGCAAGCGCTGAACCTCAGCCTTCGCGATCACGAGCATGTGCCGCTCTATGACATCCAAGGCTGGGCTGGCCAACCAGGCGCCGCGCTGTTCGACACCTTGCTGGTGTTTGAAAACTTCCCGGTGGCCGAAGCCCTGAAGCAGGGGGCGCCGGCCGGGCTGAGCTTCGGGCCGTTGCATAACCATGAGCGCACGCATTATCCACTGACCCTCGGCATCGAACTGGGTGCCAGCCTGCGCCTGGAATTCAGCTACGACCGGGCGCACTTCAGCCAAGCCCAGGTCATCCGCCTGAGCGACAACCTGCAGTACCTGCTCGCGCAATTTCTCGCAGACGCGCAAGGCCCCCTGGGCAACCTGCGTCTGCTCGACGCCAGCGCCCAGCGCGACGTGCTTGCCCTCAGCCGATTGCCTGCAGCCGCCCAGCCTCATCAACGCGCCCATGAACGCATCGCTGCCCAGGCCCAGGCCACGCCGAACGCACTGGCGGTGCAGGCTGGCAGCGAACGCCTCAGCTATGCCCAACTCAACGCCCGCGCCAACCGCCTGGCCCATCGCCTGCTGGAACGCGGCGTCGGCCCCGGTCAGCGCGTGGGCCTCGCGTGCCGTCGTGGCCCGCAACTGATCGTCAGCCTGCTGGCGGTGCTCAAGAGCGGCGCGGCCTATGTGCCGCTGGACCCGAAATACCCGGCCGAGCGCCTGGCCTACATGCTGGCGGACAGCCGCCTCGACCTGCTGCTCAGCGAAACCGGCCTGCTGGCCGATTTGCCATTGCCGGCAGGGCTGAGCCGCATCGACTTCAGCGCCGGCGGTGATGAATTGGCCAGCTACCCCGCGACCAATCCGCCCAACCACGCGATGGCGGCGGACCTGGCCTATGTGATCTACACCTCCGGCTCCACCGGCCAGCCCAAAGGCGTGGCCATCGACCATGCCGCCCTCGACCAGTTCCTCGACAGCGCCGTGGTGTACAGCCAACTGAGCGCCCAGGACCGCGTGCTGCAATTCGCCACTTTCAGTTTCGACGGCTTTGTCGAGCAGTGCTACCCGCCGCTGTGCGTGGGCGCGGCGCTGATCATGCGCGGCGATGAACTGTGGGACGCCGGGCAACTGGCGCGAGAAATCGTTGAACAGGGCGTGACCCTGGCCGACTTGCCCGCCGCCTACTGGTACTTGCTGGCCAAGGAATGCGCCGTGCACCGCCGCCCCCTGGGCAAGCTGCGCCAGGTGCATGTGGGCGGTGAGGCCATGTCCGTGGAAGGCCTGCGCGCCTGGCATGCCGCCGGGTTGGGCGGTGTGCGGCTGGTCAACACGTACGGGCCGACCGAGGCGACGGTGGTGTCCAGCGTGCACGATTGCCGGTTGGCTGATGCCAGCGACGCGTTCGGCGTGCCGATTGGGCGCGCGATTGCAGGGCGCTCGCTCTACGTGCTCGACAGCGCTTTCGAACTGCAGGCGACCGATGGCGTGGGCGAGTTGTGCATTGGTGCCGAGGCCGGCCTGGCCCAAGGCTATTTCGACCGCCCGGCGCTGACCGCCGAGCGCTTCCTGCCCGACCCGTTTTCCGCCGTCCCCGGTGCGAGGCTCTACCGCAGCGGCGACCTGGCCCGTTACAACGAGGCGGGTGCGCTGGAGTACGTCGGGCGTATCGACCATCAGGTGAAGATTCGCGGCTTGCGCATCGAAATGGGCGAAATCGAAGCCAGCCTGCAAGCCTTGCCGCAGGTGCGTGAAGCGGCGGTACATGCGCTGCCGAGCGCCACGGGCACGCAATTGGTCGCCTACGTGGTAGCCGCCGAGGGCCATGTGCTGGAGACACAGGCACTGGCGGGCCGTTTGCGCCAGTCGCTGCCGGACTACATGGTGCCTGGGCAGTGGGTGGTGCTCGAGGCCTTGCCCTTGAACACCAACGGCAAGCTCGACCGCCGCGCACTGCCGGCGCCGGACCTGAACCTGCACGCCCCGGCCTACGTGGCGCCCCACAGCCCGCTGCAAATCCAGCTCGCGGCGATCTGGCAAGCGGTGTTGCAGGTTGAGCGCGTCGGCCTGGACGATCACTTCTTTGAACGCGGCGGTCATTCGCTGCTGGCCACCCAGGTGATCTCTCGGGTGCGGCATGCGCTCAAGCTGGAAGTGCCATTGCGCGCGCTGTTCGAACAGCCGACCCTGCGCGCATTTGCCGACGCTTGCGCGGCGCTGCAGGTGAGCACGGCGCAGCCGTTGCTGGCGCTGGAGCGCAGTCGGCCGCTGGCGTTGTCCTTCGCCCAGGAACGCCAATGGTTCCTCTGGCAACTGGACCCGGCCAGCGCGGCCTATCACGTGCCTGCCGCCCTGCACCTGCGTGGCCAACTCAACCGCGCCGCACTGGAGCAGGCGTTCCAGGCCCTGGTACAGCGCCATGAGCCGCTGCGCACCACCTTTGTGGAGCAAGGCGAGCACACCTTGCAAGTCATCCATCCGCACGTGGCGGTGACCATCGAGCAGCAGCGCGTCGATGTGGCGGTGATCGAACAGGCGGTGGCCGAGGAAATCCAGCGCCCGTTCGATCTGCGCAGCGGCCCGCTGATGCGGGTTAAATTGCTCGACGTCGCGCCAGGGCATCATGTGCTGGTGATCACCCAGCACCACATCATCTCCGACGGTTGGTCGATGCAAGTGATGGTCGATGAGCTGGTGGCGCTCTACCAGGGCGACAACGCCTTGCCGGCGTTGCCGATCCAGTACGCCGACTATGCCCAGTGGCAACGTGACTGGATGGCCGCCGGGGAAAAACAGCGCCAGCTCGATTACTGGTGCGCGCGCCTGGGCAGTGAACATCCGGTGCTGGCGCTGCCCCTGGACCACCCGCGTCCGGCAGTGCAAAGCCATCGGGGCGCGCGCCGGCAGATCCATCTGAACCGCGCGCTGGTGGCCGAGCTCAAGGCGTTGGCCCAGCGTCAGGACGTGACCTTGTTCACGCTCCTGCTGGCCTCGTTCCAGACCTTGCTGCATCGCTACAGCGGCCAGTCCGAGATTCGCGTCGGTGTGCCGATCGCCAACCGCACGCGCCTGGAAACCGAGCGACTGGTCGGTTTCTTCGTCAACACCCAGGTACTGCAGGCGCAGTTGCATGGGCAAATGCCTTTCGAACAGTTATTGGCCCAGGTCAAGCGGCGCGCCCTGGAGGCCCAGGCGCATCAGGACCTGCCGTTCGAACAACTGGTGGAAGCCTTGCAGCCTGAGCGCAGTCTCAGCCACAACCCGCTGTTCCAGGTGATGTTCAACCATCAGGACAGCCTGCGCGCCGGCCCTATGCACTTGCCGGGCCTGGCGTTGCAGGCGCTGGACTGGGCCGGGCACACCACCCAGTTCGATTTGAGCCTGGAAACCGAAGAATCCGCCGAGGGCCTCTGGGCGTCGCTGACGTACGCCACCGACCTGTTCGAAGCGGCAACCCTGGAACGTCTGGCCGGGCATTGGCATAACCTGCTGCACGCGGTGGTGCGCGATGCGTCCCAGGCGCTCGATGACCTGGCAATGCTCAGCGCACCGCAATGGCAGCAAATGGTTGAAGACTGGAACCACACCTCATTTGACTATCCAAGCGAGCAGTGCGTGCACCAGTTGTTCGAGGCCCAAGCCCTTGCCCAGCCGGAGGCCGTCGCACTGCGCTTCAATGGCGACCGCCTGAGCTATGCCGAACTCAACCGTCGGGCCAATCGCCTGGCGCATCGCTTGATTGCGGCAGGCGTGGGCCCTGACGTGCTGGTGGCGGTGCATGTGGAGCGCTCCCTGGACATGGCGGTCAGCCTGTTGGCCACCCTCAAGGCCGGCGCTGCCTACGTGCCGCTCGACCCGCAGTTCCCGGCCGAGCGCCTGGCCTTCATGCTCGACGACTGCGGCGCCCGGGTGCTGCTGACCCAGGCGCGGTTGCACGGCCAGCTGGCGCAGCCCGAGGGCCTGCAGGTGCTGCTGGTCGAGGATGAACCGGGTGCAGAACACAACCCCGAGGTTGCGCTCACGCCGGAACACCTGGCCTATGTGATCTACACCTCCGGCTCCACCGGCAAGCCCAAAGGCGTGATGGTGCGGCACCAGGCGCTGTGCAGTTTTACCTGCGCCATGGCTGACAGCTTGTCCATCGGCGCTGATGCCCGCCTGTTGTCGTTGACCACGTTCTCGTTCGACATCTTCGCCCTGGAGCTCTACGTGCCGCTGAGTGTCGGCGCGACGGTGCTGCTGAGCGAGCAGGCCATGGCCCTCGACCCGGAAGCCATTCTCGACCTGGTCCACAGCGAGGCGGCCACGGTGCTGCAGGCCACGCCGTCGACCTGGCGCATGCTGCTCGACAGCCCGCGCGCGCAGCTGTTGCGCGGCGTCCAGTGCCTGTGCGGCGGCGAGGCGTTGCCGGCTGACCTGGCCCAGCGCCTGCTCGCTCTGCAAGGCCCGGTGTGGAACCTCTATGGGCCGACGGAAACCACCATCTGGTCGGCGGCCCATCGGCTGCACGAAGCGCAGCCGATGGTCGGGCGGCCTATCGCGAACACCTCGCTGTTCATCCTCAATGCCGGGCTCACGCCATGCCCGCAAGGCGCGGCCGGTGAGCTGCTGATCGGCGGGGTCGGCCTGGCGCGTGGTTATCACGCACAGCCTGCGCTCACCGCCGAGCGTTTTGTGCCGGACCCGTTCGGGGCGCCCGGCGCACGCCTGTACCGCACCGGCGACCTGGCGCGTTACCGCGCAGACGGCGTGGTCGAGTACCTCGGCCGGGTCGATCATCAGGTCAAGGTGCGTGGTTTCCGTATCGAGCTGGGTGAGATCGAAGCCTGCCTGCGTGACTACCCAGGCGTGCGTGAAGCCGTGGTGCTGGCCGACAACGACCGCTTGATCGCCTACCTGGTGAGCTCCGCACCGGACGAACAACAGGCCTACAAAGCCGCGTTGCGCGAGCGCCTGCCGGACTACATGGTGCCGGCGCACCTGCTGTTCCTCGACCGCCTGCCCCTGACCCCCAACGGCAAGCTCGACCGCAAGGCCTTGCCCAAGGTGGATGCCAGCCAACTGAGTAAAGGCCATCTGGCCCCCGTTACCCCGCGCGAACAACAGGTCGCGGCGATCTGGGCCGAGGTGCTGGACGTGCCGCAGGTCGGTCTCGACGATCACTTTTTCGAACTGGGCGGGCATTCCTTGCTGGCTACGCGGGTGGTGTCGCGGGTGCGTCAGGCCTTGGCCCTGGAAGTCGCGCTCAAGACCCTGTTCGAACAACCGCTGCTGGGTGACTTTGTGCGCGCACTGGGCGAGGAGGGCGTCACCGCGCCGGCGCTGCAGAGGGCCGACCGCACGCAACCCTTGCCGCTGTCTTACGCCCAGGAGCGCCAATGGTTCCTGTGGCAACTGGACCCGCACAGCACGGCCTACCACATCCCCAGTGCCTTGCGCTTGCATGGCCCGCTGGACCAGGCCGCGCTGCAACGCAGTTTCGACACCCTGCTGGCGCGCCATGAAAGCCTGCGCACCCATCTGCGCCAGGAGGCCATGGGCGCGGTGCAAGTCATCGAAGCGCTGGACCTGATCGATATCGACCGGGGCGCCTGTGCCTACGCCGACCTCAAGGGCGCTGTGGCGGCCGAGGTCGCACGCCCCTTCGATTTACTGCGCGGGCCGCTGTTGCGGGTCAAGTTGCTGCGCCTGGCTGAGGACGACCATGTGCTGGTGCTGGTGCAGCACCACATCGTCTCCGATGGCTGGTCGATGCAACTGATGGTCGAGGAACTGGTGCAGCTGTACGCCGCGTTCAGCCAGGGGCAAACGCCGCACCTGCCGGCATTGCCGATCCAGTACGCCGACTATGCCGTGTGGCAACGCCAGTGGATGGAGGCCGGTGAGCAGGCGCGTCAACTGGCTTACTGGCGCGAGCAGTTGGGCGGCGAGCAACCGGTGCTGGAGCTGCCGTTCGACTACCCGCGCCCGGCGCTGCCAAGCCATCGCGGCGCACGCCTGGGCATCGAGTTGGCGCCGGGGCTGCTGGACGGCCTGCGTACCTTGGCGCACAACGTCGGCGTCACGCTGCCGATGGTGCTGCTGGCGTCCTATCAGGCGCTGTTGCACCGCTACAGCGGCCAGGAAGACGTGCGCGTCGGCGTCCCGGTTGCCAACCGTAACCGCCTGGAAACCGAGGGTTTGATTGGGTTCTTCGTCAACACCCAAGTGCTCAAGGCCGATCTGCACGGGCAGATGAGCGTCGAGCAGTTGCTGCGCCAGGTGCGCCAGCGCTCCCTGGACGCCCAGGCCCATCAGGACCTGCCGTTCGAACAACTGGTGCAGGCGCTCCAACCGGAGCGCAGCCTCAGCCTGAGCCCACTGTTCCAAGTGCTGTTCAACCACCGCGTGACGTCCGCCGCAAGCCAGTTGCAGCAGCTGACCGACCTGCACATTGAAGTGCTGAGTTGGGACGAAGGCGTGGCCCAGTTCGACCTGGCGCTGGACGTCGAAGAAAGCCCGACGGCGCTGCATGCCTCCCTGAGCTATGCCACCGACCTGTTTGCGCCTGCCACCATCGCGCGTATGGCGGCGCATTGGCAGAACCTGCTACAGGCGATGGTCGCTGATCCACATCAATCCATTGGCCAGTTGCACCTGCTGGACGCCGCCGAGCAGCAACACATCCTGCAACTGTGGGACCGTACCGAATCCGGCTACTCGGCCCAGCGCCTGGTGCATGAGCTGGTCGCTGACCGTGCGCGGCAAACCCCGGATGCAGTGGCGGTGAAGTTCGATGCGCAAACCCTGAGTTACGCTGAGCTCGACGCCCAGGCCAACCGCCTGGCCCATGGGCTGATCGCCCGTGGCGTCGGCCCGGAAGTGCGGGTGGCCATCGCCATGCCGCGCAGCGCCGAGATCATGGTGGCCTTCCTCGCCGTGCTGAAGGCCGGTGGCGTGTACGTGCCATTGGATATCGAATACCCGCGTGACCGCCTGCTGTACATGATGCAGGACAGCCGGGCGCAACTGCTGCTCAGCCATACCCAGGCATTGGCGCAATTGCCGATTCCGGCAGGGCTGGAGACCTTGGCGATTGACGCTACCGAGCAATGGGCGCACCTCAGCGACACCGCGCCGAACGTGGTTCTGCATGGCGACAACCTCGCCTACGTGATCTACACCTCCGGTTCCACCGGCATGCCCAAGGGTGTGGCGGTGCCTCACGGGCCGTTGGTGGCGCACATCATCGCCACTGGCGAGCGCTATGAAACCAGCCCCGCCGATTGCGAACTGCACTTCATGTCGTTCGCCTTCGACGGTGCCCATGAAGGCTGGATGCACCCGCTGATCAACGGCGCCAGCGTGTTGATCCGTGACGACAGCCTGTGGCTACCGGAATACACCTACGAACAAATGCACCGTCACAACGTGACCATGGCCGTATTCCCACCGGTGTACCTGCAACAACTGGCCGAACATGCCGAGCGTGACTGCAACCCTCCGGCGGTGCGCGTGTACTGCTTTGGCGGTGATGCGGTGGCGCAAGCCAGCTATGACCTGGCCTGGCGTGCGCTGAAACCGACCTACCTGTTCAACGGCTACGGCCCCACCGAAACCGTGGTCACGCCGCTGCTGTGGAAGGCGCGCAAAGGCGACCCGTGCGGCGCCGTCTACGCGCCCATCGGCACCTTGCTCGGCAACCGCAGCGGCTACGTGCTCGATGCCCAGCTCAATCTGCAACCCATCGGCGTGGCCGGCGAGTTGTACCTGGGCGGCGAGGGCGTAGCGCGGGGTTACCTGGAGCGTCCGGGGTTGACCGCCGAACGTTTCGTGCCGGACCCGTTCGGCAAGCCCGGCAGCCGCGTGTACCGCAGCGGCGACCTGACCCGTGGGCGTGCGGATGGCGTGGTGGACTACCTCGGCCGTGTCGACCATCAGGTGAAAATTCGTGGTTTCCGTATCGAACTGGGTGAAATCGAAGCACGTTTGCGTGAACAGGACAGCGTCGGCGAAACCGTGGTGGTGGCCCAGGAAGGGCCGACCGGCAAGCAGTTGGTGGCCTACGTGGTGCCGGCCGATGCGACCCTGGCCGACCAGGCCGAATTCCGCGACACCCTGCGCCGCGTTCTGAAAAGCGGCCTGCCGGACTACATGGTGCCGGCGCACTTCGTGTTCCTCGCGCAGATGCCGTTGACCCCCAACGGCAAGCTCGACCGCAAGGGCCTGCCGTTGCCGGACGCCAGCCAGATGCAACAACAGTACGTGGCGCCGCAAACCGAACTGGAGCAGCAGATCGCTGCGATCTGGGCCGACGTGCTGCACCTTGCGCAAGTGGGCCTGAACGACAACTTCTTCGAAGTCGGCGGGCATTCCTTGCTGGCCATCCAGATTACCTCGCGGGTCCAGGCCGAGCTGGGCCTGGACGTCCCGCTGATGGAACTGTTCCAGACCGAATCGCTGCGTGCCTACGTGCAGGCCGCAGCCACCTTCCGCGCCGGCAGCGAGGAAGATTTTGATGATCTTCGTGACTTTTTGAGCGAACTAGAGGCGATTTGAACCATGCTTTCCAACCCTAACATCGACCTGGTGTCGCGCTTTCTTCGCCTGCCTCTGGAACAACGCCAGCAGTTCTATCAGCGCCTGCAGGGCCGGGGCATGAGTTTCGCTCAACTGCCGATTGCCCCGACGCGTCACGACAGCGACACAGTGCCGTTGTCCTACGCCCAGGAACGCCAGTGGTTTCTCTGGCAACTGGACCCAGGCAGCGCCACTTACCACATCCCCGGCGCCTTGCGCTTGCACGGGCGGCTGGACCTGGCGGCCCTGCAGCGCAGCTTCGACAGCCTGTTGGCCCGTCACGAAAGTTTGCGCACGCAGCTGATCGAGGACGGCGAGCAGGTGCGCCAGGCCGTGCTGCCCGAGGCGCGGGTGCACATCCAGCAGGCGCAGATCGATGAAGCGCAGTTGATGGCGCGCGTGGAAGCGGAGGTGGCCCAGCCTTTCGATCTGCACCAGGCGCCGCTGCTGCGCGTGACCCTGTTGCAACTGGCTGAAGATGACCATGTGCTGGTGATGGTGCAGCACCACATCGTGTCCGATGGTTGGTCGATGCAGGTGATGGTCGAAGAGCTGGTGCAGCTGTATGCCGCCTACAGCCAGGGCCAGGACCTGCAACTGCCGGAACTGCCGATCCAGTACGCCGACTACGCCCTGTGGCAGCGCGGCTGGATGGAAGCGGGGGAGCGGGCGCGGCAACTGACCTATTGGCAGGCGCTGCTGGGCGGTGAACAACCGGTGTTGGAGTTGCCGCTGGACCGTCCGCGCCCGGCGCAGCAAAGCCATCGCGGCGCCAGCTTGCAGGTGCATCTGCAAGCCGAGCTGGTCGCCGGCCTCAAGCGCCTGGCCCAGCACGAGGGCGTCACCCCGTTCATGCTGCTGCTTGCGTCGTTTCAGACCCTGTTGTATCGCTACAGCGGGCAGTCGGACATCCGCGTCGGCGTGCCGATTGCCAACCGCAATCGCGTCGAAACCGAGCGACTGATCGGCTTTTTCGTCAACACCCAGGTGCTCAAGGCTGACCTGGACGGGCAGATGAGTTTTGTCGAGCTGCTGCAACAGACCAAGCAGCGCGCCCTGGAAGCCCAGGCCCACCAGGACCTGCCGTTTGAGCAATTGGTGGTGGCACTGCAACCCGAACGCAGCCTGAGTCATAACCCGTTGTTCCAGGTGATGTTCAACCATCAGACCGACGCCCAGGGCGCGCGCGACGGCCAGGCATTGCCGGGCCTGCGCGTAGTGGAGCTGGACTGGGACAGCCAGACCACGCATTTCGACCTGAGCCTGGATACCCACGAGTCGGCCGATGGGCTGTGGGCGGCGTTGAGCTACGCCACCGACCTGTTCGACGCCGCGACCATCGAGCGCCTGGCGCAGCACTGGCTGCAGCTGTTGCAGGCGCTGGTCAGCGCGCCGCGCAGCCGTCTGGCCGAGCTGCCGATGCTGGGGGCCGCCGAGCAGCAGCGCATGCTTCAGGACTGGAATGCCCCGGCCTGCGACCGTGCATTGCAAGGCGTGCACCACTTGTTCGAGGCCCAGGCCGCCGAGCAGCCCGAACGCCAGGCCCTGGCCCTGGATGATCAAACCCTTAGCTACGGCGAGTTGAACCGCCAGGCCAACCGCCTGGCGCACTACTTGATCGCCCGTGGCGTAGGCCCGCACGCATTGGTCGGGATCGCCGTGGAGCGCTCCTTTGCCATGGTGGTCAGCTTGCTGGCGGTGCTCAAGACCGGCGCCGCCTACGTGCCGCTGGACCCCGAGTACCCGCGCGAGCGTCTGCTGCATATGCTCGAGGACAGCGGCGTGCGCCTGGTGTTGACCCAGTCGCACCTGCGCGAGCGCCTGCCATTGCCGGCGCAGGTAGACGCCGTGGCGATCGACCTCGTCCAGGCGTCGTTGGCGTTGTGCGCAGACCACAATCCACCCGGCGACTTTGAGCCGCAAAGCCTGGCCTATGTGATCTACACCTCGGGCTCCACCGGCAAGCCCAAGGGCGTTGCCATCAGCCACGCGGCGTTGAGTGAGTTCGCCGGCATTGCGGCCGAGTACTCGCAACTGGTCGCGCAGGATCGGGTGTTGCAATTCGCGACCCTGAACTTCGACGGCTTCGTCGAGCAGTTGTACCCGGCCCTGACCCTCGGCGCCACGGTGGTGCTGCGCGGCCCGCAGCTGTGGGACGGCGCCGAGCTGTACCGGCAGATCATCGCCCAGGGCATCACCCTGGCCGATTTGCCCACGGCGTACTGGAAGCTGTTTTTGCAGGATTGCCTGGCGGCGGGCTCGCGGCCTTACGGCGCCTTGCGCCAGGTGCATATCGGCGGCGAAGCCATGCCCTTGGACGGCCCGCTATTGTGGCAACGCGCGGGCCTGGGGCATGTGCGGCTGCTCAACACCTATGGGCCGACCGAGGCCACCGTAGTCTCCAGCGTGCTGGACTGCACCGACCCCAGCGTCATCAGCGGCGTCACCGCCAGCCCCATTGGCCGCGCAGTGCCTGGGCGTGGCTTGTTGGTGCTTGATCGCGACCTGAACCTGTTGCCGATCGGTGCCGTGGGCGAACTCTACATTGCCAGCGCCAGCGGCCTGGCCAGCGCTTATCTGCAGCGTCCGGGCCTGACTGCCGAGCGCTTTGTGGCCAACCCGTTCAACGCCTGCGGCGAGCGGCTCTATCGCACTGGCGACCTGGCGCGTTATCGCGCCGATGGGGTGGTGGAGTACGTCGGGCGGGTCGATCATCAGGTGAAGATTCGCGGGTTCCGCATCGAACTGGGCGAGATCGAAACCTTGCTGCTGGCCCAGGACAGCGTGCGAGAAGCGCTGTTGCTGGCGGCTGACAATCAGCTGCTGGCCTACCTGGTGCCCGCGCAGCCGTTGAGCGAGGCCGAGCGCGAAAACACTGGCGAGCAGTTGCTGACCACCTTGCGCACGCACCTGCCGGATTACATGGTGCCGGCGCACCTGATCTTCCTCGAGCGCATGCCGCTCAACCCCAACGGCAAGCTGGACCGCCAGGCCCTGCCCAAGCCCGACGCCAACGCGGCGCAATCGGACTGGCTGGCGCCGGTCACGCCGTTGCAGCAACAGATCGCCACGGTCTGGGCGGATATTCTCGGTGTCGAGAAGGTCGGTTTGAACCAGCATTTCTTCGAGCTGGGCGGGCATTCGTTGCTGGCGATGCAAGTAGTGTCGCGCATTCGCCAGGCATTGCAGCTGGAGGTGCCGCTCAAGGCGTTGTTCGAATACCCGCGACTGGATGCATTTGTCGCGGCATTGCAGGCCCAGGACAGCCAGGTGCCGGCCGCGCCAGCCTTATTGCCGACTGGGCGCGAGCACCCCTTGCCGCTGTCCTACGCCCAGGCGCGCCAGTGGTTTCTCTGGCAGTTGGAACCCCACAGCGCCGCGTACCACATCCCCAGTGCGCTGCGCCTGAAAGGGCAGTTGGACCTGGACGCGTTGCAGCGCAGCTTTGATGCGTTGCTGGCCCGGCATGAAAGCCTGCGCACTTATCTGTGCCAGGATCACGCGCGCACGGTTCAAGTGATCGAGCCGCAGGCGTCGTTGCACATCGCGCACGCCGAGGTCGACGAAGCCGAACTCAAGGCCCAGGTCGAGGCGCTGATCGCGCAGCCGTTCGACCTCGAACGCGGCCCGTTGCTGCGCGTGTCGCTGCTGCGCCTGGCCGCGGATGAGCATGTGCTGGTGCTGGTGCAGCATCACATCGTCTCCGATGGCTGGTCGATGCAGTTGATGGTCGAGGAACTGGTGCAGCTGTATGCGGGCTACAGCCAAGGCTTTGATGTGCAATTGCCGGCGCTGCCGATCCAGTACGCCGACTACGCCGTGTGGCAGCGCAACTGGATGGAGGCGGGCGAAAAGGACCGCCAGTTGGCGTACTGGCGCGAGCGGCTCGGCGGCGAGCAAAGCGTGCTGGAGCTGCCGTTCGACCACCCGCGCCCGGCCGTGCAAAGCCACCGTGGCGCACGCCTGGCCTTCGAGCTGGCCCCCGAACTGAGCCACAACCTCAAAGCCCTGGCCCAGCAACAGGGCGTGACCCTGTTCATGTTGCTGCTCGCGTCGTTCCAGACCTTGCTGCACCGCTACAGTGGCCAGGAAGACATCCGCGTCGGTGTGCCCATCGCCAACCGCAATCGCAGCGAAACCGAGCGTCTTATAGGTTTCTTCGTCAACACCCAGGTGCTCAAGGCCGAGCTGCACGGCCAGATGAGCGTCGAGCAGCTGTTGCAACAGACCCGCCAGCGCGCATTGGAAGCCCAGGCCCACCAGGACCTGCCGTTCGAACAGCTGGTAGAAGCGCTGCAACCGGAGCGCAGCCTGAGCCACAACCCGTTGTTCCAGGTGATGTTCAACCACCAGACCGACGTCGGCCAGGCCCAGGTCCAGCAGCAATTGCCGCAACTTCTGGTCGAAGGGCTGGAGTGGCAAAGCAAGACCGCGCATTTCGACCTGGACCTGGATATCCAGGAGTCCACCGTAGGTATCTGGGCCACCCTCGGTTATGCCCAGGATCTGTTCGAAGCCAGCACCGTGCAGCGTATGGCGCGCCACTGGCAGAACCTGTTGCAGGGCATGGTCGCCAACCCTCGGCAGCAGCTTGGCCAGTTGAGCCTGCTGGACACCGCCGAGCAGCAACAGATCCTGCAACTGTGGGACCGTACTGAATCCGGCTTCTCGGCCCAGCGGCTGGTGCATGAATTGGTGGCCGACCGCGCCCGCGAGACGCCGGAGGCGGTGGCGGTGAAGTTTGCGGACGAGCAGCTCACCTACGGCCAACTGGACCGCCAGGCCAACCGCCTGGCCCATGCGCTGATCGCCCGTGGCGTCGGCCCGGAAGTGCGGGTGGCCATCGCCATGCCGCGCAGCGCCGAGATCATGGTGGCCTTCCTCGCCGTGATGAAGGCCGGGGGCGTGTACGTACCGCTGGATATCGAATACCCGCGTGATCGCCTGCTGTACATGATGCAGGACAGTCGCTCGCGGCTGCTGCTGACCCACTCGGCGGTGCAACGCCGCCTGCCGATCCCGGACGGCCTGCACGCCCTGGCGGTGGACCAGCTACTGGCCGGGTGCGACGAGTGTGACGCGGCGCCGAACGTGGTTCTGCACGCCGACAACCTCGCCTACGTGATCTACACCTCCGGTTCCACCGGCATGCCCAAGGGCGTGGCGGTGCCCCACGGGCCGTTGGTGGCGCACATCATCGCCACTGGCGAGCGCTATGAAACCAGCCCCGCCGATTGCGAATTGCACTTCATGTCGTTCGCCTTCGACGGTGCCCATGAAGGCTGGATGCACCCGCTGATCAACGGCGCCAGCGTGTTGATCCGTGACGACAGCCTGTGGCTACCGGAATACACCTACGAACAAATGCACCGTCACAACGTGACCATGGCCGTATTCCCACCGGTGTACCTGCAACAACTGGCCGAACATGCCGAGCGTGACGGCAACCCTCCGGCGGTGCGCGTGTACTGCTTCGGCGGTGATGCGGTGGCGCAGGCCAGCTATGACCTGGCCTGGCGTGCGCTGAAACCGACCTACCTGTTCAACGGCTACGGCCCCACTGAAACCGTGGTCACGCCGCTGCTGTGGAAGGCGCGCAAAGGCGACCCTTGCGGCGCCGTCTACGCGCCCATCGGCACCTTGCTCGGCAATCGCAGCGGCTATGTGCTCGATGCCCAACTCAACCTGCAACCCATCGGCGTGGCCGGCGAGCTGTACCTGGGCGGCGAGGGCGTGGCCCGGGGTTACCTGGAGCGTCCGGGGTTGACCGCCGAACGTTTCGTGCCGGACCCGTTCGGCAAGCCCGGCAGCCGCGTGTACCGCAGCGGCGACCTGACCCGTGGGCGTGCGGATGGCGTGGTGGACTACCTCGGCCGCGTCGATCATCAAGTGAAAATCCGTGGTTTCCGTATCGAACTGGGCGAAATCGAAGCGCGTTTGCGTGAACAGGACAGCGTCGGCGAGACCGTGGTGGTGGCCCAGGAAGGCCCGACCGGCAAGCAGTTGGTGGCCTACGTGGTGCCACTGGACCCGGCCCTGCTCGACGATGCCGTCGCCCAAGCCAACGGCCGCGAAGCCCTGCGCCGCGCCCTGAAAACCCGTTTGCCGGACTACATGGTGCCCACGCACCTGATGTTCCTCGAACGCATGCCGCTGACCCCCAACGGCAAGCTCGACCGCAAGGGCCTGCCGTTGCCGGATGTGAGCCTGATGCAGCAGGTGTATGTGGCGCCGCAGAGTGAGCTGGAACGCAAAATCGCTGCGATCTGGTCCGACGTGTTGCGCCTGCCGCAAGTGGGCTTGCATGACAACTTTTTCGAGCTGGGCGGCGATTCGATCATTTCGATCCAGGTGGTCAGCCGCGCGCGTCAGGCCGGGGTGCGGTTCTCGCCCAAGGATCTGTTCCAGCACCAGACCGTGCAGAGCCTGGCGGCTGTCGCCCGGGAAGGCGACGGCGCAGTGCTGCTGGATCAGTCGGCGCTGAGCGGCGCCTTACTGCTGCTGCCGGTGCAGCAGGCGTTTTTTGCCGATGACATACCCCAGCGCCACCACTGGAACCAGTCCGTTGTACTGCGACCACACCAACCGTTGCAGGCACCGCTGTTGGCCGCCGCGCTCGAGGCGCTGATTGTGCATCACGATGCGCTGCGCAGCACCTTTGTGCACGGGCCGGCGGGCTGGAGCGCGGCGTATCGCGAGCCGCAACAGCACCAGGCCGACCAGGTGCTGTGGCAGACCCACTTGAATAGCGTCGAGGAGCTTGAGGCCCTAGGCGAAGAAGCCCAGCGTAGCCTCGATCTGAGTGCCGGGCCATTGTTGCGCGCGGTGCTGGCGCAGTCGGCCGACGGTTCCCAGCGTTTGTTGCTGGTCATCCATCACCTGGTGATCGACGGTGTGTCCTGGCGCATCCTGCTCGAAGACCTGCAAAGCACTTACCAGCAACTTGCCCAGGGCGCCGCCGTGCAACTGCCGGCCAAGACCAGCGCCACCCGAGCCTGGGCCGAGCGCTTGCAGACCTATGCGCGCAGCACGGCCTTGCAACACGAACTGGCCTGGTGGCAGACGCACTTGCAGGGCAGCCCGTCCGGCTTGCCGGGCGCAGACCCGCAGGCCAGCCTGAGTAATCACTTGGCGCTGAGTGTGACCACGCATTTGGACCCGGCCTACACCCGGCGCCTGCTGCAGGATGCGCCGAGCGCCTACCGCACCCAGATTAACGACCTGTTGCTGACCGCCCTGGCCCGTGTGATCACGCGCTGGACCGGTGACGAGTCGATGTTGATCAGGCTCGAAGGCCACGGGCGCGAAGACCTCTTCGATGAGATCGACCTGACCCGCACCGTCGGCTGGTTCACCAGCCTGTACCCGTTGCAACTGCTGCCGGCCGCGACGTTGGCCGGCTCCCTCAAACAGATCAAGGAACAGCTGCGCGCCGTCCCCGCCAAAGGCCTGGGCTTCGGCGCATTGCGTTACCTGGGCGATGCCGAAGCCCAGCGGGCATTGGCTGCGTTGCCGCGCCCACGCATCACGTTCAACTACCTGGGGCAGTTCGACGCCAGCTTCGACAGCGCTGAGCAAGCAGGGTTGTTCGCGCCGTCCGGTGACGCCAGCGGTGCCGAGCAAAGCCCGGAGGCGCCACTGGGCAACTGGCTGGAAATCAATGGCCAGGTGTATGGCGGCGAGCTGAAGCTCAATTGGAGTTTCAGCCAGGCCATGTTTGCCCAGGCGACTGTCCAGCAACTGGCCGACGAGTACGCCGAGGAACTCAAGGCCCTGATCGACCACTGCTGCACGCCTGCCAACCAGGGCGTGACGCCCTCCGACTTCCCACTGGCACAGTTGAGCCAGCACCAGCTTGACGACTTGGCGCTGAACGCGGCCGAGGTCGAAGACTTGTACCCGTTGTCGCCCATGCAGCAAGGCATGCTCTTCCAGTCACTGTATGGCGAAGGCTCGGGTGACTACATCAACCAGATGCGCATCGACGTGCACGGCCTGGATGTATCGCGCTTCCACCAGGCGTGGCAGGCGGCGGTCGAGCGTCACGAGATCCTGCGCAGCGGGTTTGTCTGGCAGACCGCGCTGGAGCAGCCGCTGCAGGTGGTCTACAAGCAGGCACGCCTGCCGTTTTTCGAGCTGGATTGGCAGACCCGCGAGGACCGCGCCCAGGCCCTCGACAGCCTCGCCGAGTCGGCACGGGCCCAGGGCTTTGTGCTGGAACAGGCCCCCCTGTTGAGCTTGACGGTGGTGCGCACCGGCGCGTCGAGTTATCACTTGATCTACACCAACCACCACATCCTGATGGACGGCTGGAGCGGTTCGCAGTTGTTCGGCGAGGTGTTGCAACACTATGCGGGTGAGCCGTTGCCAGCGCCCACCGGGCGTTATCGCGATTACATCGCCTGGCTGCAAGCCCAGGACAAGGCGCTCAGCCAGGCGTTCTGGAAAGACCAGTTGAGTGACTTGCAGGAACCCACGCGCCTGGCACGGGGCACACATGCCCAGCCAGACACGGCCCTGACTGTAAATGGTGAGCATCGCCTGAGCCTTGACGTGCCGCAAACTGAACGCCTCAAGGCATTCGCCCAGCGCAACAAAGTGACCCTCAACACCCTGGTGCAGAGCGCCTGGCTGTTGCTGCTGCGCCAGCACACCGGGCAAGCGACCGTGGCGTTCGGCGCCACGGTGGCGGGGCGCCCGGCGCAACTGCGCGGGATCGAACAGCAGGTCGGTTTGTTCATCAACACCTTGCCGGTGGTGGCGACCCCGCATGCGCAGATGTCGGTCAGCCAGTGGCTGCAGCAGATCCAGCAGCAGAACCTGGGCTTGCGTGAGCAGGAACACACGCCGTTGTTCGAGATCCAGCGCTGGGCCGGCCTGGGCGGCGAGGCGCTGTTCGACAGTATTCTCGTATTCGAAAACTACCCGGTGTCCGAGGCCTTGGAGCAGGGCGCGCCGTCGGGGTTGCGCTTTGGTGCGGTGCACAGCCTGGAGCAGACTCACTACCCATTGACGGTCTTGTTGGCGCTGGGCGACAGCCTGGGTGTGGAGTTCAACTACGACCGCCAGGCCTTCAGCGCGACGCACATCCAGCGCCTGGCCGAGCATTTCCAACAATTATTGTTGGCATTGGCCGACGATGCTTCCCAACGCCTCGGTGCATTGCCGTCCATGGCTGCAGCCGAGCGCGAAACGGTGGTGCAGGCCTGGAACGCCACGGCGGTGGAGTATCCGCTGGATCAAGCGGTGCACCAGTTGATCGAGGCCCAAGCGCAACGCACGCCACAGGCCCCGGCGTTGGTGTTCGCCGGGCAGACCTTGAGTTATGCGCAATTGAATGCGCGGGCCAATCGTCTGGCCCATCGCCTGATGGCTGCCGGCGTCGGCCCGGATGTGCTGGTGGGGCTGGCGCTGGAGCGTTCGATCGAAATGGTCGTCGGCCTGTTGGCGGTGCTCAAGGCGGGCGGTGCCTATGTGCCGCTGGACCCGGAATACCCGCGTGAGCGCCTGGCCTACATGCTGGAGGACAGCGGCGTGCAACTGCTATTGACCCAGGCCCACTTGCAGGCGCAACTGCCGGTGCCGGCGGGGGTGCAAAGCCTGGTGCTGGAAAGCGGCGATGCCTGGCTGGACGCCTTCAGCGCCCACAACCCGAACATCGCGGTGCAGGGCGAAAACCTCGCCTATGTGATCTATACCTCCGGCTCCACCGGCCAACCCAAGGGCGCCGGCAATCGCCATCGTGCGCTGACCAACCGCCTATGCTGGATGCAGCAGGCGTATGGCCTTGGCGCGTACGACAGCGTGCTGCAGAAAACCCCGTTCAGCTTTGACGTGTCGGTGTGGGAGTTCTTCTGGCCGTTGATGACCGGCGCACGGCTGGTGGTGGCCGCACCGGGCGACCATCGTGACCCGGCCAGGCTGGTCAGCCTGATCAACGCGCAGCACATCACCACGCTGCACTTCGTGCCGTCCATGCTGCAAGCCTTTTTGCAGGACGCGGACGTCGCCTCGTGTCACAGCCTGCAACGCATTGTGTGCAGTGGTGAAGCGCTGCCCGCGGACGCTCAGCAGCAGGTCTTCGCCAAGCTGCCCCGCGCCGGGTTGTACAACTTGTATGGCCCGACCGAAGCGGCGATTGACGTGACCCACTGGACCTGTGTCGAGGAAGGCCGCGACGCCGTGCCGATTGGCCGGCCGATCGCCAACCTGGCGTGCTATGTGCTCGACGACAACCTGGAACCGGCACCGGTCGGTGTGTTGGGCGAGTTGTACCTGGGCGGTGTTGGCCTGGCGCGGGGGTATCACCGTCGCCCGGCGCTGACCGCCGAACGCTTTGTGACCGACCCGTTCGGCAGCGGCGCGCGCTTGTATCGCACCGGCGACCTGGCGCGTTATCGCGACGATGGCGTGATTGAATACGCCGGGCGCATCGACCATCAGGTAAAACTGAGGGGGCTGCGCATCGAGCTGGGTGAAATCGAAGCACGCCTGCTGGCGCTCGACAGCGTCCGCGAAGCGGCGGTGCTGGCCGTCGACGGCACGCATCTGGTGGGTTACCTGGTGCTGCAAACAACTCAGGAGGATTGGAAGGCGCAGGTGGTTGCGCACCTGGCCGAGCAGTTGCCGGATTACATGGTGCCGGCGCAGTGGGTGCTGCTGGCGCAGATGCCGCTGAGCCCGAATGGCAAGCTGGATCGCAAGGCGTTGCCCAAGCCGCAGGCCCACGGCGCCGAGCAGTACCAGGCACCGCAGAGCGAACTCGAACGGCAGGTCGCGGCGATCTGGAGCGAGGTGCTGGATGTGGAGCGCGTGGGGCTGCACGACAATTTCTTCGAATTGGGTGGCCATTCGTTGCGGGTCCTGATGCTCAAGGAACGCATCCGCAAAGTCAGCGGCGTGAACGTGACGGTCAGTCAGTTGATGCTTAACCCGACCGTAGCGGGTCAGGTCAGATGCGTGCAGGGCGATAGCCGCACGTCGTTGATCGTCAAGCTCAACCAACGGACCGAAGGCACGCCGTTGTTCCTGTTCCACCCAAGTTTTGGCTCGGTGCATTGCTACACCGCAATTGCCCTGGCACTGCGCGAACAGCGCCCGGTATTGGGGGTGATGTGCCGTGCCTTGGCCGAGGAAGGCGCAGCGGTGCCGCACTGGCAAGTGATGATCGAGGATTACATCGCACAACTGTTGACGGCCCAGCCTGAGGGTGCGTTCCGTCTGGCCGGTTGGTCGTTGGGCGGTAACCTGGCGATGGAAGTGGCGCACGGCCTGGAACAGGCGGGGCGTGACGTGGAGTTTGTGGGGTGGATCGACGCCGCACCGCCGCAGTGGGTCAAACCCTACTGGGACGCAGTGGACGTCGGGGACGATCGTGAGGTGTCAGCCAACGAGCGCCGTGCCGCTTTATTGGGCGTGATGTTCCCTGAATTCACCGACGCGATTCAGCGTGCCTGGGCGCAGTGCCAGCGCGATGCCGAGGATGAAGCGGGACAATGGCAAGGGTTTGTGAGCTGGGCTGAGCAGGCCTTGGGTGACACCTTTATCGCGATCAAGGAGCAACTGCTGCACGGTAACGAAGCGCAGATTGCCTGGGACGTCGATCGGGCGCTGAGCGAACGGATGGTGGCGGCCGACTTCAAACCGCTCAAGGCGCCTGTCAGTTGCTGGTGGGCGTCCATGAGCCGGGCAGGGCGCTTCAGGGAATTGATCGAACAGCAGATGGCGACAGTGATCAGCCAGGGACGCATCGAGCGTTCGGTGATGATCGAGACGGACCACGACGGCATTGTCGACAGTGCCGTGTTCATCCGCAGCTTGGCGGAGGCGATGGGGTAACCCGTATCCAATGCGGGAGGGGGCAAGCTGAACTGGCCTAATGATCCCGGACACCTCTTAAGGGCGATATGATTCGCCCAATCAGGAGGTTCCATGCAACAGCGAAAGACCTACACCCACGAGTTCAAGCAACGTGCTGCAAGCATGGTTCTTGATGATAACTGCTCAGTTCCCGACGTCTGTGCATCGATGGACGTTGGCCCTACGGCTCTGCGCCGCTGGGTTGATCAGGTTCGTAAAGAGCGTCACAAAGGGCAGCCAGTGGCAGGTACCAAGGCTATCAGCGACGAACAGCGAGAGCTTCAACAGCTACGAGCCAAGGTCAAGCGCCTGGAGAGTGAGGCTGAAATCTTAAAAAAGGCTACGGCTCTCTTGATGTCGGATCCCGATCGTTTTTCCTGATCGAGGAACTGAGGGAGTCGAGTTCATATCCGACCAGCCTGCTTTGCAGTGCGCTAGGCGTTTCCCGCAGCGCGTTTTATGACTGGCTTAAGCGTCGCTCAGCGCCAAATACCAAGCGTGACGCGCTTAGAGCAAAAGTCGTGCAACTGCATGTCGAAAGCCGAGAAAGCGCAGGTGCACGGATGATCTCTCAGCACTTGAAGGCCCAGCAGATCAAGGTAGGTCGGCATCTGGCCGGAAAACTTATGGCGGAGGCAAATCTGGCCAGCAGACAGCGCCGCCGCCATCAATATCGCTCTAGAGGCGTTGAAGCATTTGTGGCCAAGAACCTGCTTGAGCGTAACTTCGAGCCAACCGCAATTAATCAAGTCTGGTGCGGCGACGTTACCAGCCTAATGGTTGGGAAACGCTGGTATCACTTGGCAGTGGTCATTGATCTGTTCGCCCGCCGAATCGTTGGCTGGGCGTTTTCTCTGATCAATGACGCCAACCTGGTTAGCAAGGCGCTGAGAATGGCGGTGGAGGTTCGAGGCAAACATGCAGGCTTGATGTTTCATTCGGATCAAGGCTGCCAATACACCAGCCAGCTCTTTCAGTCCGCGTTGCTGGAGTATGGGATAACCCAAAGCATGAGCCGCAGAGGGCAGTGCTGGGACAATGCACCAACAGAGCGTTTCTTCGGGACGCTCAAATCAGAGTGGGTGCCCACCAAGGGCTATATGACAGTTGAAGAAGCCAAGCAGGATATGACCAGCTTCTTCATGCGATACAACCGAATCAGGCTCCACAGCTACAACAACTACCTGTCGCCAATAGCCATGGAGCAGGAGGCGGCTTGATCACCGTAATCGGTGTCCGGAAAAACTTGACCAGAACAAGCCCCCTCCCACATTTGGAGCTTCATTACTCCGCCGATTGGGGAGCTTGCCGCAGTGCGATCAGTGTCCAGCGATGCTGACCATTACGAGGCGGATCAGGACGGCATTATCCAATGTGGGAGGGGGCTTGCTCCCGATGGCGGTGTCACAGTCAACAGATGTATTGACTGACACACTGCCATCGGGGCAAGCCCCCTCCCACATTTGGATCTTCATTACTCCGCCGATTGGGGAGCTTGTCGCCGTGCGGTCAGAAGTCCCAGCGGGTGCTGACCATCACGTTACGCGGCTCGCCGTAGGCGGCGGAGTTATAGAAACCGACATTGGTGTAGTAGGACTTGTCGAAGATATTGTTGAAGTTGACCGTCGCCGACAGGTTCTTGGTGACCTGGTAACGGGTCATCAAATCAACCAGCCAGTAGGATTCCTGGGTGATGTCCTGGTTGGTTTCGAGTGGCTCGTTCCAGATCTCGTTCCAGCCCTTGGTCTGCCAGCGTACGCCGCCGCCAATGGTGAACTTGTCCAGGTCACCCTTGAGCTTGTAGGTGGTGTTCAGATTGACCTGATGCTCGGGTTCGAAGGTGGAGATCTTCTTGTCGTCATCGTCGCGCACGATCTTGTGGGTGTAGCCACCTTGCACCTGCCAGCCTGGGCTCAGTTCACCGGAGATTTCCGCTTCATAGCCTTTGGTCACGGCCTTGGAGCCTTTGAACGCATAATTTTGCGGGGTCGGCGTCTGGTTGTTGTACGCATCGTCCGAAATCGCGCGGTTGGTCTCATGCACCTCGAAGTAAGCGATGCTGGTGTTCAGGCGGCCCTCGAAGAATTCGCCCTTGAGGCCAATCTCGTAGTTTTGCCCTTCGTCCGGTTCCAACAGCTTTTCGTTGCGATCCTTATAGGTACTTTCCTGCGGCTGGAAAATATCGGTGTAGCTGGCGTATGCCGAGAAGTTTTCGTTGAGGTCGTAGATCACCCCGGCGTACGGGATAAACCGGCCGGTTTCCTTGTAGGAAGGGTTATTGCCCGTCACATGGTAGTTAGCCACGCGCCCGCCAAGGATCACGTTCAGGTCATCCATCACGTTCAAGCGTGTGGTCACGTAGTAGCCTGTCTGGCGGATGGTGTCGTCGATGTACTGCTGGGCCGGGCCGTAGATCGGCTTAGAGATATGGCCATTCCAATTATAGAAATCGACTTTATTGCCCCCCGGCCATTCCGGCGCCCAGTAACCCTTGCCCTGCCAGCGCGAGGTACCGATCGAGCCGCCCACCACCAGCTCATGTTCGCGGCCGAACAGGCTGAAAGGCCCGGTGGCGTAGAGGTCGGCGGAAGTGCTTTTGGTTTCGCCGGTGTATTTCTGCCCGTTGATTTCAGCGGTGCCATCGGCTGCCGGCTGGACGAACTGGATCGAACCAAGGTCGGCGTGATAGCCGTTGATCTTGTGGTCGAGCTGGAACTTGGTCACCCAGCCGTCACCCAAGTCATGCTCGAGCATGGCGAACGCGGTACGGGTGTTCTGCTCCCAGGAACTCCAGGTGGTGCCATTGTTGTAGGAGCGCGGCATTTTGTTGATGCTGCCGTTGGAATTGACCAGCGGGAAGGAGCCGGACCAGCTCGAACCCTGCGGAACGTTGTCCTGGTAATCGAAGCCCACGGTCAGCATGGTGTCGGGGGACAGGTCGAATTCGGTGATGCCGTAGTAGGTTTCGGTCTTGCGCGAGTAGTGGTCCATGAAGGACTTCTTGTCCTGATAGGCTGCGACCGCACGCCCACGCACATTGCCGCTGTCGGTCAGGGGCCCGCTGACATCCACTTCGCTGCGGTAGTTGTCCCAGGAACCGGCGCCCAGTTGCACATGCCCCTTGAAATCCGCCGTTGGCTTCTTGCGGATCAGGTTGATGGTTGCCCCCAAAGAGCCTGCCCCATTGAGCAGGCCGGTAGCGCCCTTGAGCACTTCAACCCGGTCGTAGATCGCCATGTCGCTCAAGGTGTTGCCCGCCGAGTAACCGACGTTACGCACGGTGGACGGAATGCCGTCGTACTGGAAACTGTTGACCGAGAAACCACGGGAATAGTAGTTGGTACGGTCGCTGTCATAGGCCGACACCGTGATGCCCGGGGTGTGGCGCATCACGTCATCCATGTTGTTGAGGCCGAAGTCCTCGATGTGCTGGCGGGTGAGCACTGTGATCGACTGCGGGGTTTGC
The DNA here is from genome assembly GCF_003852355.1 of Pseudomonas sp. R2-7-07. Taxonomy (NCBI): domain Bacteria; kingdom Pseudomonadati; phylum Pseudomonadota; class Gammaproteobacteria; order Pseudomonadales; family Pseudomonadaceae; genus Pseudomonas; species Pseudomonas sp. R2-7-07. The sequence goes on from NZ_CP027759.1 coordinate 2,539,558, forward strand.
CGGGGTGTCAGGGTCAGGCGCGTGGCGGTGGCGATAGTGCCCGGGGTATAGGAACCCGAGCCTTCGGTGATGTTGCCCAGGTAGTTGGCGGTTACCTGGGTTGGGCTCAGCTCCAGCCCGCCACCCGCGCTGGCAGCAGCAACGGTCAAGGTATTGCCGTTGAGGCTGTAGGTGGTCTGGCTGCCTGCCAGCAATGCATCGATGGCCTGCTGCGGCTGCAGCTTGCCCTTGATGGCCCGGCTGTTCTTACCCTGCACATCGCCAGGGCTGTACAACACTTGCACATTGGTCTGGCGCCCGAATTCCTGCAGCGCGCTCCCCAGCGGCTGGGCAGGAATGTTCAACTCGATCTCCTGGGCCTGTACATAGCCTGCAATCGGCAGCGACACCGCCAGTGCCAAGGCACTCGGAAGAAGGTTCATGTTCAGGGCCCTGCGCATGGATAACACTTTGCTCAGGGGGCTGAGACCGAGTCGTGCTGGCATGGATGCTTTCTCTTCTAGGTTTTAAGTGGGCAGTTATACGTATCTATTGAGGTTAATTCTCATTACCACTAGTGAGACGTTCCTACCTCGAAAAACCGGAAAATAAAATTCACGCCGGTTCCATCTCGTGCACCACTTGGCCGGCGCGCAGGCGCACCAGTTGATCGGCGATGTCGAAGTAACGGTCGTCGTGGCTGATCACGATGATGGTCTTGCCCAGGCGCTTGAGGTCCGGCAACAGCTCGGTGTAGAAGATTCGGCGGAAGGCGGGGTCCTGGTCGGCGGCCCATTCGTCGAACACCAGCACCGGGCGTTCTTCCAGCCAGGCGTTGACCAAGGCCAGGCGCTTGCGCTGGCCGGTGGAGAGGTCGGTGGTGCTGAACACACCGTCCTTGACACTGACTTTGTGCGCGATTTCCAGGCGTTCCAGGTATTTAGTGGCGCTGTCCAGGGACTGGGTGGCGCTGCCTTGCACCAGGTCGTCGAACAGGTAGTAGTCGGAAAATACCGTGGTGAACAACTGGCGGTAGTCGTCGCGTTCCGGGTCGGTGACCGCTTCGCCGTTCAGGCGAATCTCGCCTGTCTGGGGCGGGTACAGGCCCAATAAAAGCTTGATCAGGGTGGTCTTGCCGCTGCCGTTTTCACCGACGATAAACACGATGTCGCCTTGCTTGATGCTCAGGTTGATCGGCCCCAGGTGGAACGGCTCGCTGCCTTCGACCGCTGGCGGGCTATAACTCACGTCGCGCAGCTCGAGGCTGTTGACCACCGGCTTTGGCGCTTCGCTGTCGTCCATCAACAGGTGGGGTTCCGGCGACGAGAAGCGTTCCGACAGCTCACTGATGCGGCCAAAGGCAATCTTGGCCTTGCCGACCACAGGCAGGTAACCGAGCAGGTGCTCCAACGGGCCTTTCATGTACAGCAGCACCAGCACGAACCCGGTGATTACGGTCGGATCAGGATTGGGGTTGTACGCCTGCATTGCCAGGGCCAGGCCGATGACCACGAAGAACAGCATCGAGCCAAACGTCTTGGCGAGGATGTAAATATTGACCGAGCGCACCTGGATATCGCTGATGCGGTCGGCGGTTTCCTGGATGCGATGGGTGTTCATGCGAAACCGCCGTGGCCGGTGCATGCGCAGTTCCTTGGCGCCGGACGCAATCGCGTTGTAGTAACGCTGCAGCTCGTCTTCATGGCTGCGCGCCAGGTCGAAGCCCTGAATGCCTTTGCCGCCGGCGATGAATTGCACGGCGCTGCCGATAATGATCGCCACCACCATCATCAGGAACATCGGCACGGACAGGTAGGCCAGGTAGCCCAGGCAACCGAGAGTGACCGTGGCTGCGATAGCCAGGGGCGTGAATGCGAAGGAAAAGTCGCTGATGGTGTCGACGTCGTGGGTCAACACCGGAATCAGGCGGTGCGAGCGATACCGTTCGATCTGCCCGATGGGCGCCGACAGCACCTTTTCGCCCAGGTCCTTGCGCAGGGCGGCGATGATTCGTTGCCCGACGTAGTTGGTGCCGATGTCGGAAATGATCGAACTGAGCAGCGCCACCACGCACAACGCGGCAAAGGTCATCACCACGCCCTGGGTCATGCCGTCGGCCGAATGCAGCGCGTTATTGATGGTGGCCAGCAGCAGGGTAATGGCCAGGCCGCCGACCATGCCGAGGCCCACGGAGACCGTCACAATGGCGCGAAAGGGCCGGAGCAGGGCGAGCAAACCGTTGAAGGCGCCGCGTTTGGGGTCGGTCATAAATACATCCCGGAGAGTGAAAAGAGGGGCTGGGCACACAGACCCTTACCCATGACAAACGAAGTGTCGGCGCGACTATTTAGCCCGGCGTGCCGGGCGGTGCCGGCGCGGGGATAAATTGCGCGGGGGCTGGTTCGTTCCTGTTGGGTAGGCGCACGGCTATTCACGCCGTACGTATTCCTTCTGCGAGAGCGAAACAATGACGAAAAAGAACCTGGTGTATGTTTGGTCCCTGAGAAATGCCGCCGCCGACAAGGCCGGGCAGCCGGTGGCCTACAAGGACCATGAGCGCTACATGAAGTCGGTGCTGGAGTTTCTGGTGGGCTCGCTCAACGACACCTCGCTGGGCGATGCCTACAAACTGGTCGGCGTGGTGTATGACGATGATGAGCAAAACCCGCGGGATCAGGCGCTGGTCGCCGATTACGGGTTCGCTTACCAGCCTGGCCGTCAATGGCTGTACCCGGCCGACTTGCGCGTGCAGGGCACGTTGGTCAACGACCTGCTGCTGAGCGTGCCGTCGACCTACCGCCGCCTGCCACGGGGCAGCGCCGAACATATCGCCGGCAAGCAGGATTTCGAGCGGCGCCTGCATGACACGCTGGTTGAGTTGAACGCTGACATCGTGGTGCTGGATGGCTTGCTGGTGATCCTCGATGACTTGGTACGCCCAGGCGCGCCGTTTGCGCGGCGCATCATGAACATCCATCCGGGAATCACGCGTATCGAATCGCCTTACGAACGCCGTGGCGCCTATGCCACGTGGAACGCGTTATACGGCGCGCGCGGGCAGACGGTGGTGGACTGGGCGACCAAGGCCACCACGCCTTCGGAGCCGCTGTACCTCACCGGCGCGTCGTTCCACTATGTGGATAACGGTATCGATTCCGGCGAAGTGTTCCACGACGTATTGAAGACCGAGATTTCACCAGAGGACACGATCCTCGAACTGCGCTGGAACAACTTCAACAACAGCCTGTTCCCGGCGTTGCATGAAGGCCTGGAGCTGTTGGCCACAAAAGGCTGAGCGCAATCAAATGTGGGAGGGGGCTTGCCCCCGATGAGCATAGGTATCTACACAACTTTGTAGCAGCCTACGGTAACCACGATGCGAAGCGAGTCGCTCTTGATCTTGCTTTTGATCTAGGCGCCCCGTTAAACCACGCTGGCCGGAATTCGATAGTGATTTGGGGGGTAAACCGGCAGGGATGCCGGTTTAGCCGCCCCGCGCCATGGATGGCGCGTGGCGGCGGCCCCCCAAATCACTGTCGGATTACGGGCACACCGAGCCTAGGCGAGGTGCCGAGTGGTGGGGCAAGAGCCCTTTGGTTACTTTGGGGCTTTTTTCCAAAGTGACCCGCCGTCAGGGCGGAACCCTAAGCCGCCGTTACCGCAGCAACGGATATGTACTCGCTCTGAACCAACATCCTGGCCGGCCCGGAGGCCGCCATCGGGAGCAAGCCCCCTCCCACATTTGGAACGCGGGGTGTCAGTTAGAGAGGCTTCGACTCCTGAGCCGTCACAGGTTCAGGGCCGCGCCAAAATTGTGTAGATACCCATGCCCCGATGAGGAAGTGTCAGTGCCTGCATCTTTGCCTGACCCACCGCCATCGGGGGCAGGCCCCCTCCCACATTTGGATCTATTGCGCTATCAGAGGTCGCGCACTACCCGGAATCCAATCCAGTCACCGCGCGTCTGCGGGTAGATGTTGTTGCGGTTGCCGGAGCGGGAAAACACCGGCGCTTCGCCCCAGTCATTGCCGCGGATCTGGTAGGCCTCACAGTTCGGCTCCACCCAGGCACTGCCGTCAGTCGGCGCGCCGATGTAGTTGGCGTGCTCGCAATCGGCAACCCGCTCGTACACGTTGCCGTGCATGTCATACAGGCCAAACGCATTGGGCGGGTAGCTGCCCACCGGCGACGAATAGCTGTAGCCGTCCGCCGGGCCGTAGGTGTTGGCGTGCTGGGCGATGCTGTAACCCTTGCCTTCGTCGAACGGGAAGGGGAATGGCCCGCTGGTGCCGGCGCGGGCGGCGTATTCGCGCTGGGCCTCGCTGACCATGTGGTACTGCTGCCCGGTTTTCTTCGACAGCCAGCTCACGTAGCGCTTGATGTCGTCCATGTCCATGCACACGGCCGGCTGGCGTGGCCCCTGGGGGTAGCGCGGCTTGCTGGCGATGCATTCACGGCCGGGGCGGTCATCGCCATTGGCGATCTTCACCCCGGTCTGGCGCACGTAGCTGTCCCACTCGCCGGCGGTGATGTGGAAGCGGCTCATGGCGAAGGGCTTGGCGAAGGTCACTGCATGCATCGGGCCTTCGTCGGGCTCGCGGCCGACTTCGTCTTCCGGGGTCCCCATGGTGAAAGTGCCGGCGGGCAGCACCACCATTTCCGGGCAGTCCTTGCAGTCCTTGAAGACTTTGCCCGGTTGCGGTGCAGCCGCCTGGGCCAGGCCAGGGAGCAGGGCGCCGCACAATGCGGTGAGTGCCAGGGCGGTCAGGGGGTTGAGTCGAAAGGGCATCATGTGAGCGTCTCGTTCAAATAAAAAAAGGGGTCACAGCCGCTGACTCAGCAGCGCCATGAAGCGCTGGATTTCGGCCGAGCTGTTGAGCAGGCCGGGGGCGGTGCGAATGACCGGCCCGACATCGCGGTCCACCGCGTCGATCACCACACGGTTTTGCCGCATGTGCGCTGCTACTGCATCGCTGTCCTGGCCCTTGACCCGAAAGAAGGTAAAGCCCGCCGATAACTCCGGGCTGCACGGCGTGACCAGTTCGATCTGCCGATGCGCCAGCAGCTGTTCCTTAAGCTCGGTGTTGAGTGCGTGGATTCGCGCCTGCACCGGCGCCTTGCCCAGCTGCAGGTGCAACTTGAACGCTTCGTCGGCGGCCCAGCGATGTTCGAAGGCGTGGTAGCCGCCGGGGGTCATGGTGGTGGCGAAATCCTTGTCTTCTGAGAACGTCGGCACCATCGGCGTGACGTACCTGTTCTGAGGGTCGCGTGCGCACACCAGGCCGGTACCGCGCGGCCCGAACATCCACTTGTGGGTGCCAGCGATGAAAAAATCGCAATGCATGCCAGGGAAATCGAGGTCTTCCACGCCGAAGCCGTGCACACCGTCGACCACATAGAGGATGCGATCGTTGTCGTCACGGTGGCGGTTGTGTTCATCCACCAGTTGGCCGATTTCGCCGATGGGCAATTTGACCCCGCTGCCCGACTGCACCCAGGTCATGCCCAGCACACGGGTGTTGGGGCGGATATTGCGCTGGATATTGCCCAACACTTCATCGACGGACACACGGCTGGCGCTGTCGAACAGGCGGATACGGCGCACCCGGGTGCTTTCCTTGCGCACGCGAAAATCCAGCACGTTCTGTGTTGCGTAATGCTCATGCTCGGTGGTGAGGATTTCCTGGTCGGCGCGCACCTGGATCCCGCCGTAAATCATCGCCAGCCCCTCGGATGTGCTGCCGGTCAGGGCGATCTGCGGCGGCGTGGCGTTCAGGTAGCGACCGGCCCACTCACGCACCTGGCCTTCGCGTTTCCAGGTTTCCTGCAGATCCCAGTCCATCGCCAGGCCTGGGTTGCGGTCGATCTGCGCGCGGTAGCGCTCGATGGCCTCGCGCACCGGCCTGGGGTGCGACGCCACCAGGAAGTTGGAAAAGTGCAGGTAATCCGGGTCCTGCTCGAACAGCTGCTTCAATCCCGCCCAGGGGTCGTTCGCGGCGGCTGCCAGCGCCTGGGGTATCAGCGCGGCGCCCAGCGGCAGGCTGGCGGCAAACACGCCGGCCTGCTTGAGAAATGTGCGGCGGTCGGTCATGGGCTGACTTCGCGGTTGGCCAAGGGTTTGGCGGCTTTTTGCACCTGCTCCCACACCCGCAGGAAGTTGCCGCCCCACAGCTTGGCGATATCGGCTTCGGAATAACCACGCTGGATCAGTTCGGCGGTGACGTTGCGCACCTCGCCGACGTTCTCCCAACCCTGCAGACCACCGCCGTCGTTGAAGTCCGAAGCGATGCCGACGTGGTCGATGCCGATCTTGCGCACGGTGTAGTCGATGGCGTCCCCCCAGTCCTTGAGGGTTGCCTTGGGTTCTTCTTCGAGAATTGCGTACAGCTCACTGGCGTATTGGCCGAAGCGCTGTTCGGGCCACGCGGCGATGATCGCGTCGCCCGGCATCAGGGCCATCGCCAGGTTCGGCAGGGGCGGCAGGTCGAAACGTGCGCGCAGGGCGTTGAGCTTGTCCTGGGTCGGCTGGCTCAGGGGGCGCAGGTAGGCAGGAAAGCCCACCACCTGCACCACGCCGCCACTGCGTTTGATCAGTTGCAACTCCTTGTCGCTGAGGTTGCGCGGGATGTCCACCGACGCCCGGGGTGCCGAATGGGAGGCCACCATCGGCGTGCGGCTCAACTGCGCGACCTGTTCCAGGGCCTTGGTCGACATCTGCGACACGTCGATGATCACGCCCAGGTCATTGAGGCGCTGCACCGCTTGCTGGCCGATGGGCGACAGGCCTTCAAGGGCGTCGGCGGTGTCATTGAAAAACGGCAGCGGGCGCGATGAGTCCGCCCAGGCGTTGTTGCCGATGTAGCTGAAACCGAACATGCGCATGCCGCGCGCCGCCCACAGGTCCAGCTGGTTCAGGTCGTTGCCCAGCGGGTAGGCGTTGAGCATGCTGATGAAGATCGCGAACTTGCCTTCGCCATGCAGGCGGCGCATGTCGTCCGGGGTATAGGCGATGCCCACCTGGTTGGGAAAGTCGCGCACCATGCCGGAGATGATCTTGTAGCGTACCTCCTGCTCATGGCGGGCCTCTTCGACAAAGCCGTCGGTGGGTTTGTGCGGGGCGTTGGGGCCGTTCCAGATTTCCGGCCAGCCGAAGATTGTCAGGGCCGCACCGGACAAGCGGCCGCGCGACGCCTTGGCCAGGTCGAACTGGCCGCTGCCGTCCTTGTCGGCTTCATTGCCGGCGGTGCCGAAATCCATGGGCACGGTGATATGGCTGTCGAACGACAACAGGCGATCCTGCATTTCGTTGGCTTGCCTGATCACCTCCAGCGGGTAGCCGGCATTCCCCTTGAACCAGTGATCCCAGGCCAGCAGGCCGGCCCCGGCGGCGACGGCCAGTGCCAGCGGCAGGCCGATATACAGCGCCTTTTTCGAACGTGGTTTTGTCATTGCCATCTCAGTCAGTTGAGGCCGTTGCTATCAGGGAAGAACGAGCGATGGCAGGGGAAATTTAGCGGGCGGCCCAGCGCCGGTAAATTTCCCCCGGCTGAAAACGTTCTAGCTCTGATTAAGCCGTTTCCTAAGGTAGACAATGACGATCTCTCGACGTGGGTTCATCGCAGGCCTGGCGCTGACCGGCGCTGCCGTGCCTGCGGCCTTTTATGCCCATCGCGAGCTGACGCGGGAAGACGAATTCCCGATCACCCCCGGCGAAGCCACGGTCGACCTGGCCGACACCCAGGGCCAGCACTTGGCGAACACCTTGCGCGGCGTGTGGAACCTGCGTCTGGAAGGCCGCGATGCCGGCCTCAAGGGCCTGCCGTTGCAGGGCCTGCAATTGCTGCTGGATATCGCACCCCGTGGGCGGGGCTTGCGCGGCTACCTGGACACCGCCGAAAACCTGCGTGGCGACGACGAGCCGCGCTACCGTGTCTTGGGCGATCTGCTGACGGGCGAGGGCGCGTTGCTCTATTGGCGTCTGATCGACCGCGATTCAGCGGCGGGTATTCCGGCCTACGAATTCAAGATGACCCTCGATGAAGTCTGGGCCGACTTCGGCAATGCCGGCAGCGCCACCCTCAGTGGGCAGATCCTCGACCTTGAGCGGCCGTTGGCATTGACCGAGCGCGACAACCGTTTTATCGCCCACAAACAGCTGTTCCCCGAAGCCCGCCAGCGTATCGGCCTCAACGAGGCCCTGCTGGCGTGGCTGATTGCCCCCGAACATCGCCTGTTTCACCAGCTGTGGCACGCCAGCCGTGACCAATGGCACAAACTCTCCGAGGAAAAACGCGAAGCCCTGCGCGGCATCGGCTGGCAACCCGGCCCGCGTGGCCAGGAGCGCGATGCGCGGGGCAAGCGCAAGGATCGTAACGGCTCGGGCATCGACTTTTTCTTCATGCACCGCCATATGCTCGGCACTGCCCGCTCCCTGCAGGAGCTGCCGTCATGGCCGCACTTTCCCGCGCCGCAGCCGGCGCTGGAGCGTGATCGCCAGGGCTTTTTGCGTTACTTCGACAACCACGACGGCTTTGCGCTGCCGCCCTGCTGGTCGGCGCCGGACGACGCCGATTACACCCAGTGGGTCAGCGACATCAAGGCCGCCGAGACCTACCACAGCAATTTCCAGGTGTGGGAATCCCAATACCGCGACCCGCGCTACCTGGCCCGCTTGACGCTCGGCCAATTGGGCTCGGAAATGGAATTGGGCCTGCACGACTGGCTGCACATGCGCTGGGCCTCGGTGCCGCGCGACCCCTCCAACGGCGCCCCGGTGCCGTTTGCCCGCGACCCTGCGGACTTTGCCGCGCGCTGGTATGCGCCGGAAAACGACTTCCTCGGCGATCCGTTTTCATCTCATGTCAACCCGGTGTTCTGGCACTTCCACGGCTGGATCGATGACCGTATCGAAGACTGGTTTCGCGCCCACGAACGCTTTAATCCCGGCGAAGTAGCCCGGCTCGAGGTCAACGGCGTAGCCTGGTTTGCGCCGGGGCGCTGGGTTGAAATAGCCGACCCCTGGCTCGGCCCGGACACCCATGGCTGCAGCACCACGCCGGGGTTGCAGCAGGGACGCTCGATGGAAATGGACCCGGAAATCATGAAACTGGCCCTGCGCATCACCTTCGGCGCCGATGACGATCTGCTCAAGGGCCTGTTCAAGCGCGTGCCGCAGCGGCCGTGGTATGCGCGGCACTTGAAGGTCAAGCGCGAAGGGTAAGAAGAACCCGCACACCTGTGGCGAGGGAGCTTGCTCCCGTGACGGCCTCCCAATCGACACAGAAGATGGGGTGGGAGAGCTTCAGGACTGCTGCGCAGCCCAGCGGGAGCAAGCTCCCTCGCCACAAAGTGCAGCGTAATGCAGTTTTCTGCGCTGCACACGTTGACACGTTGGTCGTTAGGCGTAACGATCAACTCAATTTTCAAAAATTGAGTTTCAGTTGTGGCAAAAATCCATAAACCCACTGATTTCGGCACGTTATTGAGTCGCCATGGCTTGCAGATTTTCGAGCTTGCACGCATTTTCAAGGCAGTCGATGACAAAGGCCGATATCTGCATTGGGATGAATTTCGCCGTTACCCCACACCCGGCGTCAATAAGGAAGCGGCATGGGCCGCCATCAAGATGTCCCGGGCCTGTGCAAGCAAGACCCTTGAGCTCAAGAGCGAATGCGGTAGCGCTTTTTTCTTATGTTCCACGGATTTCAGTGATGCGGTGATTCACGCCGTCGAGTCTGTGACCTCCAGCCTGGGCGGTGCAGCAGCGGCGTCTCCTCAGTACCGCGATAATGCTCAGTACCTGGTCGATTCATTGATGATGGAGGAGGCAATCTCCAGTGCCCAGCTGGAAGGTGCGGCGACTACGCGCAAAATCGCCAAGGACATGCTGGCCAAGGAGCGTGCGCCGCAGAATGATGATGAGCGGATGATCCTCAACAACTATCACCTGATGAAACATGCCAAGTACAACCAGGGCGAAGCGCTATCTGTCGCGTTGATCTGCGAGTTTCATGCCATCGCAACGGCGGGTATTGAAGAGGACGATGTTCGCCCTGGGCATATCAGGACGACCAACGATATTTTTGTTGGCGGCGCCGGGAATGAAATCATTCATCAACCACCCCGGGCCGCAGTGCTGCCGGACAGGCTCGAGGCGCTTTGCAGGTTTGCCAACGATCAGCATGACGGCCAAGGCGGCGCGCACTTTATCCATCCAGTGGTCAAGGCCATCATCCTTCATTTCATGCTGGGTTATGAACATCCCTTCAGAGACGGCAACGGTCGGACCGCACGCGCTTTGTTTTATTGGTTCATGCTCAAAAGTGGTTATTGGCCCTTTGAGTACATTTCCATCAGCGCACTGCTTAAAGAAGCCCCCATGCAATATGGGCGTTCATATATCCATACGGAAACCGACGGGTTCGATCTGACCTATTTCGTCATTTACCAGTTGCGGATCATCGAACGCGCAATCAACGAATTCATGTTGTATTTCGAGGGTAAAAGACGAGAAGCCGTAGAGCTGATGAGCTGGTTGGATGCCCTTGATTTAAAGGAGGGGTTGAATTACCGACAGGGCCATTTCTTGAAGAAAGTGCTGCAGCATCCTGGGCGCATTTATACGCCCAAGGAACTCACCCATGACTATGACATTTCGGAAAACACCGCACGCAAGGATCTTGAAAAGCTGGTCGGTATGAAACTTTTATTCAAGGTACAGGAAGGAAAAAGTTTCCTATACATCGCGCGGGACGATGCGCAGGCCAACTTGAAGAAGCTGACAGCCATAGGTTGAGCGTTTCAAACCTGCTTTAACGCATAAATCGAAGACGAAAAAAAACCGGCTGATCAGGCCGGTTTGGGGTGTCCCTTCAACAGCAGGGGGTTATACCTGGTTGCTCAGCAAACGGTCTGCACCGCCTTCAGCCAGGCCGCGTTCCTGCAAGCGGTCCGCACCGCCTTCGGCAACGCGGGTTTCAATCAGACGTTCCGCGCCGCCTTCAGCGACTGCCGGGTGGGCGAAAGCGTTTGCAGCCAGTACCGAGAAAGCGAGGCTAAGCAAGAGTTGGCGTTTCATGAGTGTGTGCTCCGAGTGTCTTGGTTGGGTGCCGTTTGGCATGGGTTTGATGTTACGCGTCGCAGTTTTTAAGAGAACTTCATTGCGCTGATGGTGACTATCGATGCCAACAATGGTCATGGCATCTGCGGCAGTTCGTTGGGGCGCAGGTCGAACACCAGCACCTCGGCGTCTTCGCCGTGGCTCAGGCGAACCTCGCGCTCGTCCCGTACCCGCACACCATCGCCTTCCTGCAAGCGCTGGCCATTGAGCTCGACACTGCCGCGCGCCACATGGATGTAGGCGTAGCGATCCGGCGCCAGGTCCAGTTGCGCGCTTTCATCGCCATCGAACAACCCGGCGTACACCCGTGCATCCTGGCGAACGTTCAACGAACCGTCGGCGCCATCCGGCGAGATGATCAACTGCAGGCGTCCGCGTTTTTGCGCTTCACTGAAGTGCTCCTGCTGATAGCGCGGCTTGGCCCCGGCTTCGTTGGGCACGATCCAGATTTGCAGGAAGTGCACGCCCTGGCGCTGGCTGTGGTTGAATTCACTGTGAGCCACGCCGCTGCCGGCACTCATCAGCTGCACATCACCGGGACGGATCACCGAGCCGGTGCCCAGGGTGTCCTTGTGTTCCAGGGCGCCTTCGAGCACATACGAGAAGATTTCCATGTCGCGGTGCGGGTGCTGGCCGAAGCCTTTGCCGGCGGCGACGCGGTCATCGTTGATCACCAGCAGGTCGGAAAAACCCTGCTCCTTGGGGTTCCAGTAGTTGGCGAAGGAGAAAGTGTGAAATGACTTCAACCAACCGTGATTGGCGGCGCCGCGTTCGGAAGCTTTGCGAAGGGTCAGCATGGTCCAGTCCTCAAGTGAGCGCGGGCTGCGAAATGCAGGGCGCTTGCGTTGAGAAGAAGGTTAATGGTTAACCCTAAATTCATTAAGAAGATGAAATCTGAATAACTGTCATATCTGGGTTGACAGTAAAGTCATGCCATAATGCGCGTCGCCTTTCTACTTGATGGACATTCCCACCTATGAAAACCGTGGCCATGGCGTTGTTCCCGGACTTCCTGCTGCTCGACATGGCCGGGCCGCTCGAAGTGTTTTCGATTGCCAACCGCTACCTGCCGGCGGCCGACCACTACCGCATCCTCACCATCGGTACCGAACCCGGGCCGTTGCGTGCCTCCAATGGCGTGATGGTGCAGACCGACCTGCTGCTGGAACAGGCCCAGGCGGACTACGACCTGCTGCTGGTACCGGGCGGCCCGGGTGCCTATAACGAATGCCATCCTGCGCTGCTGCCCTGGCTGAAGGCGGTGGCGCCACGGGCCCGGCGTTTCGGTTCGATCTGCACCGGCGCCTTTGTGCTCGGGCATGCCGGCTTGCTTGACGGGCACCGCGTGACCACTCATTGGCACTACACCGAGCGCCTGATCAAGGCGTTCCCCCACGCCAGGGTCGAGACCGATCGCATCTACCTGCAGGACCGGCGCCTGATCACCTCGGGCGGCGTCACTGCCGGTATCGACCTGGCCCTTTCGATTGTCGCCCAGGACCACGGCAAGCAGGTGGCGGTGGACGTGGCCAAGGTGTTGCTGGTGGTGATGAAGCGCCAGGGTGGCCAGGCCCAGTTCAGCCCGATGACCGCTGCCGTGGCGCCCCAGGAAACCGCGATCACCCGTGTGCAGCACCATGTGCTGGCGCATCTGGACCAACCCTTTACCATCGAGTCCATGGCCGAGCTGGCCGGCATGAGTGCGCGCCACTTTGCGCGGCTGTTCGCCAAGGAAGTGCAGATGACACCCATGGCGTTCCTGCAAGGCGCGCGCATCGACCGCGCCCGGCAGTTGCTGGAAACCACCGATTTACCGCTCAAGACCGTGGCCTTCCACGCCGGCTTCGGCAGCGTGCGGCATATGCGCTTTTTGTTCAGTGAAAAGCTCGGCCTGAACCCTACCCAATACCGACAACAGTTCAGTTAACGACACAATGTCCGTCTGAGGCACCCGATTGTCCGTATCGCTCCCCGTGCCGGGATTGTCCTGTCATCCCTAGCTGGCAAGATAAGCCCGAGCCCACGGAAAAGGATGCGCAGGCACTCAAGCACGGGTGTTTCAGCGCGGTTACGGACATGAATGATTCTGCGGCGGTGAGCTTCGGCCCCTACACCTTTCATCGGCACCAGCGCCTGGTCAGCAAGGCCGGTTGGCCGGTGCCGCTGGGCGGGCGGGCGCTGGATATTCTCGCGGTGTTGCTGGAAGCGCCGGGGCACTTTGTCAGCAAGGCGACCTTGATCGAGCGGGTCTGGCCCAACAGCGTGGTCGAAGACAATAACCTGCGCGTGCACATTGTCGCGTTGCGTCGCGCCCTCGACGGGCAGCGTGTCATCCTCAACCATCCGCAGCGTGGCTACTGCTTCGCCGCGCCCGTGCAAGGCACACTGCCGACGGTGCCGGCACAGCACAACCTGGTGGCACGGCTCAGCCCGGTGCTCGGTCGCGATGAGCTGGTGGCTGTGCTGGTGCGGCGCATCGCCGGGCAGCGCCTGTTGACCCTTACCGGGGTGGCCGGCATCGGCAAAAGTACGCTGGCCCTGGCCCTCGCCGAGCGTGTGGTGCCCCGCTATCGCGACGGGGTGTGGTGGGTCGACGTGACCAGCCTGCAAACCCCGGGCGAACTGCTCGGCCATCTGGCCACGGTATTACAGCTGGACCCCGCCGACAGCCTCGACGAGCTGACCCGACAGTTAGCCTCGCGCCAGTTGTTGCTGGTACTCGATGGGGCCGACCTGCTGCTCGGTGCCTGTCGCACGCTGGTGCGCACATTGGGCGAACGGGCACCGCAGGTCAGCGTGCTGATCAGCAGCCGCGAAGCCTTGCTCGCGCCTGGCGAATGGGTGGTGCGGGTGCCACGGCTGAGCGTGCCGTCACCGTCAGCGTTGGCCAGTGTCGAGCAGGCCATGGCCTGGCCTGCGGTGCAACTGTTCGTCACACGGGTACGCGCCAGTCAGCAGGGTTTTGCGTTGCGGCCTCAGGAGTTGGCGCCGTTGCGTGAGATTTGCCGGCGGCTGGACGGCATCCCGTTGGCCCTTGAACTGGCCGCCGCCCAGGTCGACGCACTCGGCATCGGCGGTGTGCAGCAGCAATTGTGCATGGGCTTGCACGGGCTGAGCCGCGGGCGTCGCACGGCGGTGGAGCGGCATCGTTCGCTGACCGCCGCGCTGGAATGGAGCTATGCGCGCCTGAGTCTGCCGGAGTGCTGGCTGTTCCTGCAGCTGGGCTTGTTCAAGATGGCGGTGACCCTGCCCACCTTGAGCGAAATGGTGAGCGGTACCGAGCTTGAACACGCCGACCTGTCTTACCTGCTGACGCGCCTGGTGAATATGTCGCTGCTGAGCGTCGAGCCCGGCCTGGGCCCGACGCGCTATCGCCTGCTCAACTGCGTGCGCAGCTACGCCTTGGCGCAACTGCGTGACCCGCGTCAGGTAGCGCGCCTGCAACAAGGCTACGGGGAGTGCCTGGGCGCGTTTTCAGGCCGGCCGTTTGTCCTGCAACTCGTCGAGCAGGCGGCGTACGCGCAGTAGATCCTGGGTGGCGAAGCCTTCGGTAAATCTTGCGTAGAGGGGGTTCAGCAAGTCGATGCCTGCCTGCTTGCGTCCTTGCTGTTGCCAGAGTTGCGCCAGGGAGCCCGCACACCGCAGCTCCCAGGCCAGGGCGCCTTGCTGGCGTGCCAGGCCGAGGGCTTCGAGCAGCAGCGTCTGCGCGCCCTGGGTATCACCTTGCAGCGCTGCCTGCCCGGCGTAGACCCGCAGGATTTCCGGGGCACACCAACCCGCCGCGCCGCTGCGCGCCCGTTCGAGACCTGGCTCATCGACGTGCTGCATGCCGAAGGTGACCAGGGTGTCCTCGATCAGCCCCAGGCCCTGTAAATCCCCGTTGCCCAGGATGCCGGCGTAATGCCCGGCCCAGGTCTGGAACAGTTGCACCGAATGCGTGTGGGACTGCTCCAGCAGCAGGCTTTGCAGGGTTTGCGCATCGTCTTCGGCACCGTTGTAGCGGGCGATCACCACACCGGCCAGGGCCAGGGTGTAGCAGATCGACGTACCGTGGTTGATCTGCAGCGCCAGTTCCAGTGCCTGGCTGGCGGTGCGCCAGGCGCGTTCGGGAAAGCCCTGCAACCAGAGGATTCGCGCCAGTACGGTCAGGGACGCGACACTCTGGTCGTATTGCACGCCGATGCCGTGGGCGAAGCGGTTCACGTGGGCGCTGTGGCTCATGCGCTGCAGCACCTGCTCGGCCTGCTGTCGGGCCAGCGCCTGATGGCCGGTGTAATGCTGGGCCAGGGCGCGCAAGCGTTGGGTGCTCAGGTCCAGCAGCGGCTCGGTGCGCGGGTCGAGGCGATCGAACTGCCTGCTCTGTTCCAGCGCTTGAACATAGCGCCCGGCGCACAGGTTCGCCGCCATGTGCCCGGAGACCGCACGCAACTGGCCGGCCAGGTCCTGGCGCTCTTCAGCCAGGCGTGCGGCCCCGACAAACGCGGCGATGGTCTGGGGCGCGGCGCCCACGGCGTGGTAGGAGAGGCTGCCCAGGGCCAATTGCAGCTGCAGGGCCAATTGCGTGCAGGGCGCTTCGACCCGATCGATCAGCGCCAGTGCCTTGTCCACATAGCCGGCGTGCTCGCGCAGCAGCGACAGTTCCTGCCACAGGGGCATCGCACTGACCGTCAGCCGGATCGCCAGCAAGTGCCCCGCAGTGTCGGCAAAGCCCCAATCGAGGGCGGCGCGCACGTCTTCACGCAGCGGGGCGTAGCGGTCGATCCAGGGCTGTGTGGCAATCAGTTCCCAATCGCCCTGGGCCTGTTCCATCAGGGCCAGGCAGCGTGCCGCGTGACGCTCGCGGGTGGCTTGCAGCTCGCCGGCGAGGCTGAGCTTTTCCAGGGCGTAGGTGCGGGTGATATCGAGCAGACGATAGACCATCTCGTCCTCGCTGGCGTCCACGTTCAGCAGCGACTTGGCCACCAGTTGTGTGATCGAGCCCAGCACTTCGGTGGGGGCTATATGCTCCCCGGCGATCACCGCCGCCGCGCTGACCAGGCTGAAGCCGCCGCGAAACACCGCGAGCCGGCGCAGGCAGATTTTTTCGCAGTCGGTGAGCAGATCGAAGCTCCAGTCGAGCGTGGCCCGCAGGGTCTGCTGGCGGGGCAGGGCGCTGCGCCGCCCGCGGGTCAGCAGGCGGAAGTTATCTTCCATCTGCACCAAGAGCCCCGCTAAGCCGAAACGCTCGATCTGCGCGGCCACCAGCTCGATGGCCAGGGGAATGCCGTCCAGGCGCTGGCAGATATCAATCGCCAGCGGCAGTTCGGCGTCGCTGAGGGCAAAGCTGTCTTGATGGGACATGGCGCGTTCGATCAGCAGCTGCATGGCCGGGTAACCCAGGGCCTGGGCGCGGTTGCCGGTGGCGGGCGGGCAAGTCAGCGGTTCGAGGCGTTGCACGTATTCACCTTCGGCGCGCAGGGCTTCGCGGCTGGTGGTGAGGATGTGCAGGTGCGGCGCATGGCGCAGCAGGGTTTCGCTGATCAGGGCGATGTCGTCGAGCAGGTGTTCGCAGTTGTCGATCACCAGCAGCATCTGGCGTGCCTGCAGGCTGCGGGCAAAGCCGGTCAGCGGCGCATGCTCGCCAGGCGGGACGCCGAGTAGGGCGGCGAGGTTGGGCAGGATCATCGAGGCGGCACTGAGTGGCGCCAGGTCGAGCAGGTGGATGCCGTCGCGGTAATGGCCGATCAGCAACTCCGCCACGCGCAGGGCGACGGTGGTCTTGCCGATGCCGCCAGCACCGGTGAGGGTGATGAAGCGTTGCTGCGGCAATTGCTGCACCAGGGCGTCGATCAGCGCCTGGCGGCCGAGCATGCGCGTGCGCCGCAGAGGCAGGTTGTGACTTGGGCGTTGGGGCGCGCCGTCGGTGGGTAGCGTCATCGGTTCGATGCTCAGTGGCGCGACAAAACTGTAGCCGCGCTGGGCGACCGTGACGATATAGCGCTGCCCGGCCTGGCCGTCGCCCAGGGCCTTGCGCAACGCGGCCATGTGCACCCGCAGGTTGCCGTCTTCCACCACGCTCTTGGGCCAGACCCGTGCGATCAGCTCCTGCTTGCTCACCACATTGCCGGCGTGCTCGAGCAGGATCAGCAGGATATCCACCGCCCGCCGTCCCAGGCGCAGCGGGCGACCGGCCTCCAGCACCAGGCGCTCACGCGGATGGATGCGGTAGGGGCCGAAGTGCACGGCCTGGTCGCTCAAGTCATTCATGGCTGCACGGGTTCAGGAGTCAAGGAGGGGCCAGCATATTCCAGGTGCATCAAGACCACTAGGCGGCGATCACCTCGGGTTTGGGGCGCGAGTGGTGGTTTCGCCAGGTCATCGGGTTCACACCTTCGCTGCGAGTGAACATATGACAGAAGTGCGCCTGGTCGCAGAAGCCACATTCCAGGCTGATTTGAGTGAGGCTCAGGGACGAGCCGGTGATCAGTTCCTTGGCGCGCAGGATGCGTTGCTGGCGAATCCATTCCTGGGGCGATACCCCCGTGGAGCACTTGAATGCGCGGGAAAAATGGCTGCGCGACAAGGCGCATGCCTGGGCCAGCTCGGCAATGCTCAGGCTTTCGCCGAGGTTGGCGAGAATCAGCTGCTTGGCGATACGCTCGCGCCGGGGGCATAGGCCTCCGGTGGCGGATAAACGAGGGGCATATTGCTCGAGTCGGGCCATGACAAATATCCGCAGTCGATGGGAGCGTTCCCGGTGAATGGATGCAGTGTAGACGCCGCTTATCTTGTTGCCGGACCGCCTGGCTGACGAGTTAATCGTTGTTAATTTCGCCAGGTGCGGGCGTGGAAAAGACAGCACAGGTATGCAATCCAGAGCGTTCCGGGCATGCTTTCCTGACCCCCTGCACACCGTTTGGATACCGCCATGAACCGCAACGACCTGCGCCGCGTCGACATGAACCTGCTGGTGATTTTCGAAGCGCTGATGTTCGAGAAAAACCTGACCCGGGTCGCCGAAAAACTCTTTATGGGCCAGCCGGCGGTGAGTGCGGCACTGGGCCGCCTGCGCGACTTGTTCGACGACCCGTTGCTGCTGCGCAACGGTCGCGGCATGGAACCCACGCCACGGGCGCTGGCGATACTCAAGGAACTGCAACCGGCCATGGACACCATTTCAGGCGCCGTCAGCCGCGCCAAGGATTTCGACCCTTCCACCAGCTGCGCGGTGTTTCGCATCGGCCTGTCCGACGATGCGGAGTTCGGGCTGTTCCCACCGCTGCTCAGCCGCCTGCGCGAAGAAGCGCCGGGCATCATCGTGGTGGTGCGCCGGGCCAACTTCCTGCTGATGTCGTCGCTGCTGGCCAGCGGCGAAATCTCGGTGGGGGTGAGCTACACCACGGAACTGCCGGCCAATGCCAAGCGCAAGAAGCTGCGCGATATTCCCTGCAAAGTGCTGCGCGGCGATGATGGCGAGGCGCCACTGACCCTCGACGATTATTGCGCCAGGCCCCATGCGATGGTGTCGTTCTCGGGCGACCTGAGCGGCAATATCGACCTGGATCTGGCACGCATCGGCCGCTCGCGGCGGGTGGTGCTGGCGGTGCCGCAGTTCAGCGGGTTGCGCGCCTTGCTGGCGGGGACGCAGATCATCGCGACCGTGCCGGACTACGCGGCCTGTGCGTTAACCGAAGGCACCCGCCTGCGGGCCGAGGACCCGCCGTTCGCGATTGATGCGGCAGAGCTGTCGATGGTGTGGAGCGGGGTGCATGACAATGACCCGGCCGAGCGCTGGTTGCGGGGGCGGATTGCGGAGCATATGGCGGCGGCGAACTGACTCCCACATAAAAGCCAAACAGCACATACATCCAATTCCCCGCCGTCCCAGCTCGGCAAACTTCCCCCATCGCTCAATGCCCTGGGGAAACATCCATCATGGACCCAACACCTAACACCAGCCCCGACGAAGTCGTCACGCTGGTCGTCAAGCACCGGGTCAAGCCCGGCCGCGAAACCGAGTACGAAGCCTGGCTGCGCCGCATCGTGCGCATCGCCGGTGAACGCCCCGGCCACCTTGGCGTCGACGTAGTGCGCAGCCAGCAGGGCGGCATGGCGCTGTTTACCTGCGTACTGCGCTACCGCTCCACCGACGCCCTGGAGTTGTGGCTCGAGTCGCCACAACGTCGGGCCCTGATCGATGAAGCGGCGCCAATGCTGGCCGACGGCGACCAGACCGAAATCGGCGGCGCCAATGAATTCTGGTTCGCCCCCCAGGCCGACGGCGCGGCCAAGCCGCCGCGCTGGAAACAGGCGGTGGTGAGCCTGTTTGTGATCCTGCCGCAAACCCTGCTCCTGCCGTTTATCTGGGGCCCGGTCCTACGGTTGCACCCGTTTTTGTCCAACTACGTGGTCTCCACCTTCCTGGTCACCCTGACCATCGTGCTGCTGGTGGTTTACCTGCTGATGCCGGCCGCCACCCGCCTGTTCGCTCCCTGGCTTGAAGCCTCTGAAAAGGAAACCCTATGAACGCCGATCTGATTCTGTTCAATGGCCAGTTCCACACCGTGGACCGGGAAAATCCACGCGCCACCGCCGTCGCCATCCGTGACGGACGCTTCGTCGCCGTGGGCACTGACGGTGAAGCCATGGCCCTGCGCGGCAGCGCCACCCAGGTCATCGACCTCAAGGGCCGCACCGTGATTCCCGGTCTCAACGACTCGCACCTGCACCTGATCCGTGGCGGGCTGAACTACAACCTCGAGTTGCGCTGGGAAGGCGTGCCGTCCCTGGCCGATGCCTTGCGCATGCTCAAGGACCAGGCCGACCGCACCCCCACGCCGCAGTGGGTGCGCGTGGTGGGCGGCTGGAACGAATTCCAGTTTGCCGAAAAACGCATGCCGACCCTGGAGGAGCTCAACCAGGCTGCGCCGGACACGCCGGTGTTCGTGCTGCACCTGTACGACCGCGCCTTGCTCAACCGGGCCGCGTTGCGCGTGGCCGGTTACACCAAGGACACGCCGAACCCACCCGGCGGCGAGATCGTGCGCGACAGTAACGGCAACCCCACCGGCATGCTGGTGGCGCGCCCTAACGCGATGATCCTTTATTCGACCTTGGCCAAAGGCCCGAAACTGCCCTTGGAATATCAAGTCAACTCCACCCGCCAGTTCATGCGTGAACTCAATCGCCTGGGCCTGACCAGCGCCATCGATGCCGGCGGCGGTTTCCAGAACTATCCCGACGACTACGCGGTGATCGAACAACTGGCCAAGGACCAGCAGTTGACGGTGCGCATCGCCTACAACCTGTTCACCCAGAAGCCCAAGGAAGAGCTCAGCGACTTCAAGAATTGGACCGGCAGCGTCACTCTGCACCAGGGCGATGACTACCTGCGCCACAACGGCGCCGGCGAGATGCTGGTGTTTTCGGCTGCCGACTTCGAAGACTTCCTCGAACCGCGCCCGGACCTGCCGCTGACCATGGAACAGGAGCTGGAACCGGTGGTACGCCATCTGGTGGAACAGCGCTGGCCGTTCCGCCTGCACGCCACGTACGACGAGTCGATCTCGCGCATGCTCGACGTGTTCGAAAAGGTCAACCGCGACATACCGTTCAATGGCCTGCCGTGGTTCTTCGACCACGCCGAAACCATCACCCCGAAAAACATCGAGCGCGTGCGCGCCCTGGGCGGCGGCATTGCGATCCAGGACCGCATGGCGTTCCAGGGCGAATACTTCGTTGAGCGTTACGGTGCCAAGGCCGCCGAAGCCACGCCGCCGATCAAGCGCATGCTCGCCGAAGGCGTACCGGTAGGCGCGGGCACCGACGCCACGCGGGTGTCGAGCTACAACCCGTGGACCTCGCTGTACTGGATGGTCAGCGGCCGCACCGTCGGTGGCCTGGAATTGCACGCCGAGGGCTTGCCGCGCCTCACCGCGTTGGAACTGTTTACCCACGGCAGCGCCTGGTTTTCGTCCGAGCAGGGCAAGAAAGGCCAGATCAAGGTCGGCCAACTGGCAGACGTGGCGGCGTTGTCGGCGGATTTTTTCAGTGTCGATGAAGAAGCCATCAAGTGGATCGAATCGGTGCTGACCGTGGTTGGCGGCAAGGTGGTCTACGGCGCCGGTGATTTCGAAGATTACGCACCGCCACGCGTTCCGGTACTGCCGGACTGGTCGCCGGTGGTCAAGGTACCGGGGCACTGGCGCCCCAGCTCACCGCTGCAGGCTCAAGTTCACCAGTGCAGCGGCCCTTGTGGCGTGCACTCCCACAGCCATGAAAAAGCCCGCCTTTCCAGCGTGCCGGTCAGCGACTTCCAGGGTTTCTGGGGTGCGTTTGGCTGTTCGTGCTTTGCCTTCTGATTGTCACTACCCAAAGGAGTTACCCGCATGACTTATTCGCGCTTGAACAAAGATGATGCTGTTGTACTGCTGGTCGATCACCAGACCGGCCTGATTTCGCTGGTGCAGGATTTCTCCCCCAACGAATTCAAGAACAACGTACTGGCCCTGGCCGACGTGGCGAAGTTCTTCAACCTGCCGACCATCCTGACCACCAGCTTCGAAAGCGGCCCTAACGGCCCGCTGGTACCGGAACTCAAGGCGCTGTTCCCGGACGCGCCGTACATCGCCCGCCCTGGCCAGATCAACGCCTGGGACAACGAAGAGTTCGTCAAGGCTGTCAAGGCGACCGGCCGCAAGCAGATCATCATTGCCGGTGTCGTAACCGATGTGTGCGTCGCGTTCCCGACCCTGTGTGCCCTCGATGAAGGCTTTGAGGTGTTCGTGGTCACCGACGCCTCCGGCACCTTCAACGAAACCGTGCAACAAGCCGCCTGGGCGCGCATGACTGCGGCCGGTGCGCAACTGGTGAACTGGTTCGCCGTGGCCTGCGAGCTGCAGGTTGACTGGCGCAACGACATGGAAGGCCTGGCCAACCTGCTGTCGCCACGCATCCCCAACTACCGCAACCTGATGAACAGCTACTCGGCGTTCACCGCCAAGTAACTCGTCCTCAAACCTGTCGGTAATCCCTGTGGGAGGGGGCTTGCTCCCGATAGCGGTGTATCAGTCAGCTTATTTGTAGCTGACCGACCGCTATCGGGAGCAAGCCCCCTCCCACATTTGATTTGTGGTGCTGCGACCAACCGGTTATAAAACAGCCCATCGTCCACCGAGAAGCGACAATGAACCCTTTCGAAGACATGCGCCTGTTCTGCCAGGTCATGGAATCCGGCAGCTTCACCGCCGCCGCCGAGCAACTGGGCCTGTCCAAGCAGTTTGTCAGCCGCCGCCTGATTCAGCTCGAAGACCGTCTCGGCGTGCGCCTGCTCAACCGCTCCACGCGTCGCCTGGATGTCACGCCTCTGGGCCAGAGTTACTACGAATCCGCCTTGCGCCTGCTCAGTGATGTGGAGCAAGTGGAGCAGGGCATCGCCGGTCAGAACAGCGAACCGCGCGGCACCATTCGCCTCAGCGCGCCGTTGTCATTTGCCATGGCGCATCTGGGTTGCCTGTTGCCGCTGTTCCTGCAGCGCTATCCCGAGGTGGCGGTGGAAGTCGACCTCAGCGACCGCCCGGTGGACCTGATCGGCGAAGGCTACGACCTGGTGTTGCGCATCGGCACCCTGGAAGATTCCACCTTGATCGCCCGGCGTATCGCCAGCATCCCACGGGTCTACTGCGCCAGCCCCGACTACCTGGCCCTGCGCGGCACCCCGCAAAAGCCCGATGACCTCTCCGCCCACGATTGCCTGCCCTACGGCCACGGCCGCCACGTGCAATGGCGCTTCAAGGGCAAGCTGCAAGCGCTGAACGTGAGCGGGCGCATGCGGGTCAATAACGGCGACCTGCTGCGTGACACCGCGATTGCCGGCCTGGGCGTGACCTACCTGCCGACCTTTATCGTCGGCGACGCGTTGAAGGACGGCCGCCTGGTCAGCGTACTGGACGCGTTCGCCCCCGAAGCTCTGACCTTGTCGGCGGTGTACCCCCAGCATCGGCAGAGTTCGCGGCCGGTGCAGGCGTTGGTCGAGTTCCTGCGCGAACGCCTGGCTAGCGGCTGCTGAACAACTGGCGGATCAGGCTGGGCGTGCTGCCGGTCCAGCGCTTGAACGCGCGCCGAAAGTTCGCCGCATCGTTGAAGTTCAGGTACGCGGCGACTTCATCGTTGCTCAAGCCTTTGACCTGATACAGGTGCAACGCCATGTGCTTGCGTACCCGGTCCACCTGTTGCTGAAAGCCGGTGTCGTGCTTGTGCAGCTTGCGCTTGAGGGTCGCCGGACTCATGGCGAAGGCCAGTGCGGCCTGTTCCAGGCTCGGCGGCTGGCGTACGTGCTCGCGCAGGTAGTCATGGAGGCAGTCGAGGAAGCTGGCGGCAAAGCCCAACTGGTCGATCTGCTCGCGGGCGTGCTGGCGCGCCACCTGGCCTGCCGTGGCCGAGGCACCGGGCCAGGCGCGGGTCAGGTACTCGCGCGGCAGGCACATCATGTCCAACGGACGTTCGAAGCGCGTGTGTTCGCCCAGGTGCACCCAGTATTGCTCCACATAGCGCGGCTCGGCGTGGCTGAAAGCGCACACCCACGGCAGGCGCTGGCCGCTGAGCCATTGGCTCATGGCCACCAGCGAGGTCATGCTCGCCTCCAGCACAAAGCGCCAGTGCTCGCCGGCGCCGCAACTGTCCCGCCAGTACAGGTAGGCATGCTGCTCATCCAGCTCCAGGTTCAACGTGACCAGCGGGTTGAGCAGCACCTGTTGCTGGATCAGGATCTCCAGCGCCTGGTGCAGATTCTGCGCATGCCCCAGTGCATGGCTGGCCGCGCCATAGTGGCCGGGCAGCAAGCGTTGGCCAAACAGGAAACTGCTGTCGTCGGCGTCCAGCAGTTTGCGGCTGTTGCCGATCACGTCGAGGAACTGCCGGGGGCTCAAGCGGGCGTTGCCGGCCAGGATGTCTTCGTGGAACAGCCCGGTGCCGCGCAGCAGGCGATGGCTGTCGATGTCCCGGGACAAGGCCAGGTCGATCAACGTGGCGGGTTGGTAATGGCCGGGGATGAAGCGGCTGTCGCTTTCATACCAGCTGGCTTTCACGGCCATCTCAGGCGCTTTTCGCAAGGGGTTGCTTGGCCCGCGCCAGCGCCAGGTTCAAGCGCCTGAGCAGGTCGTGGGGCGGCTCGTCCAGGGCCATTACCACCGCCGTGGTCGCCGCCAGTTGCAGGCGTTCGCCCTGCAGCCGGGTTTTGTGCGCCAGGCTCTGCACCGCTTGCTGCAACTCCAGCGCCAACCCCTGAGCCTGGCGCTCGCCGGTGTTGGCCAGCAGCACCACAAAGCGGTCGCCCGCCAGGCGGCACAGCAGGTCCTGGCGGCGCAGGTTGAGCAACAGCACATGGCTGACCGCCTGCAGCACCGCATCACCCTCGGCATGCCCATAGGCCTGGTTGATGGCGGCAAAGTGGTCCAGGTCCAGGGCCAGCAGCGACAGCGGTTGCTGCTGGCCGCGGCTGTCGTGCAGGCTGCTTTCGAGCTGGCGCTTGAGGTAGTCGGCACCGGCCAGGGGCGTGAGTTTGTCGAACAGCCGATGCTCGCGGAACAGGCGCTCGCGCTTTTCCATCTGTGCGCTGATCGCCAGTTGTTCGCGGTGCCAGTGGTAGATGCCGATCGTCAGCAGGATCATGCCCACCGGCATCGGCCCCGACTCCAGCCAGTGGTCCCAGGTGATGCTGTCGGGCAGGCGAATGAACTCGTCGAGGCTGTCGATCCACCAGGAAAAAAAGATGCACGACAGGCCCAGTGCCAAGTAGTTGGTGACCCGCCCGGCGGGGCGGCTTTTCAGCACCAGGCCCAGCCATATCAACGCGAGCAGCGCCGAACCGCCTTCACCGACAATATCCAGCCACACCCACTCACTGAGGCTTTTGAGCTCGCCGCAGGCCAGGTGCAGGATCAGCCCGAGGTTGGCGGCGATCAGCAGCAGGGCGAGCTTCCAGCGATGGGGTTTGAGCACGCAGAACATGGGGGCGGGTCCTTGGATGATCCAGTCGTGGGCGCCAGCACAGCAGATGCATGTGACGGTTGGATGACGGTGGGGGCGGGTCGGATCAGCTCACGTCAAAGGGCGATGAAAATCAAAATGTGGGAGGGGGCTTGCTCCCGATAGCGGTATATCAGCCAGCCTATTTGTCGCTGACCCACCGCTATCGGGAGCAAGCCCCCTCCCACAGGGGAACTGCTGAGGTCATATCAGCTCATTTCAGGCCGAAAACCTTTGCTAACCCCCGGTTTACGGGCCTTCACGCCGAGTTCTGTCACAGAACCGTCATCCCGCACCCCTAGCTTGCCCTTCCAGTTGCCGGGCCCCTTGCCTGGCGCCAACGGATTCTTGGGGAGGGTTTCATGTACAAGCGCACCGGGCTCGTCAGCTTTACGCTTACCACCTTGGCCCTGGCGATCACCTGCGAGCGGCTCAACGCTGCCGAGACCGAGCATGTCGAGGTGGTCGGCCAGGCCGCCGCCATCGGCAGCGCCCTCAAGGAACAGCGCAGCTCCGACAGCATCAAGAGCGTGGTGCATGCCGACGGTGTGGCGCAGTTGCCGGACGAGAACGTCGCCGAGGCGGTGCAGCGCCTGCCGGGGATCAGTGTGGAGCGCGACCAGGGCGAAGGCCGGTTCGTCAGCGTGCGCGGCCTGGGCCCGGACCTCAACAGCGTGACCATCAACGGCACCCTGGTGCCGTCGCCCGAGAGCGAGCGCCGCGCCGTGGCCCTCGACGTACTGCCCTCGGAACTGGTGCAGTCGCTGTCGGTGATCAAGACCCTCACGCCGGACATGGACGCCAACTCCCTCGGCGGCACCGTCGACGTGAAAAGCCTGTCGGCGTTCGACCACAAGGGCCTGTTCTATACCGGCAGTACCGAGGCCAGCTATGACAAGAACACCGCCCAGACCAGCCCGAAATTCTCCGGCGCCGCCAGCAACCGCTTCAGCCTCGGCGACGGTGTCGACAACTTCGGCGTGGCCGCGGCCCTCAGTTGGCAGCAGCGTGATTTCGGCTCGGACAACGTCGAGACCGGCGGCGCCTGGGATTTCAGCAACGGCGCCAGGCTCAACGAGTTCGAACAGCGCGACTACGACATCCGCCGCGAAAGCGCCGGTGGCGGGCTGAACTTCGACTACAAACCCGATGACCTGAGCAGCTACTACCTGCGCACCCTCTACAGTCGCTACAAGGACACCGAAACCCGCAACGCCGCCAGCCTCGAATTCGCAGACCCCCAGGCGCCCGGCGAACTGGGCGAAGCCGAGGGTAAGCGCAAGCTGAAGAACCGCGAAGAAACCCAGCAAATCCAGTCCTACGTGTTCGGCGGCGAACGCATGCTTGGCCTCTGGACCTTGAGCGGCCAGGCAGGCTACAGCCGCTCCAGTGAAGACAGCCCGGCGCATATTGCCGGGGCCACCTTCGACGGCGGTGACTTTGCCGACAGCGGCTTCTACGACACGGCCAAGCCACGCCCGATCATTGGCAACAGCTTCTACGACCCCGGCAATTTCACCCTCGACAAGGTCGACTGGGAAAAACAGCACACCCAGGACACCGAGAAAAACCTGCGCCTGGACCTGGCCCGCGACTATGACCTGAGTGGCTACGCCTCCCAGTTCAAGTTCGGCGGCAAAGTCAGCCGGCGCCACAAGGACAACGACCTGGAGGCCTGGGTCTACAAGGACCTGGATGAACAGGGCTTGACTGACGAACAGCTCAACCTCAGCCAATTCCAGAAGGGTAATGTCGACTACCGCCTTGGCCGTTTCGGGCCAGGTATCAGCGCGGGTAACATCCGCCAACTGATCGGCGGCCTCAACCGCGATGACTTCTACGACCCCACCGAATCCAGGGTCAACGACTTCACCATCCACGAAGACATCAACGCCGGCTACCTGATGAACACCGTCGATATCGACGACTGGCGCTTTATCGCCGGGATGCGCTACGAGGGCACCGAATTCGACGCCAAGGGCACCGGCGCCACGGACGGCCACTTCAGCGCCACCGAGACCAAGCGCCGTTATCACCACTGGCTGCCGGGCCTGCATGCGCGCTACCAGATCGACAAGAACACCCAGGTGCGCGCTGCCTGGACCAAATCCGTGGTGCGCCCGACCTTTGGCCAACTGGCCCCCGGTTTTGTGATCGATGATGACGAAGCCACCTTCGGCAACCCGGACCTCAAGCCCCTGGAATCGAGCAACCTGGACCTGGGCATCGAACACTTCATGGGCCGCGCCGGTACCGTGTCGGCGTTCGTGTTCTACAAGGACATCCAGAATTTCGTCTACAACACCGACGTCGCCGGCACTGGTGCCTGGGCCAACTTTGCCGAGGCGCACACCTTCGCCAACGGCGACAGCGCCAAGCTGTATGGCCTGGAACTGGCCTACTCGCAAAAATTCGACTGGCTGCCCGCGCCGTGGAACGGCCTGCTGATCGGCGCCAACAGCACCTTCAGCCGCTCCAGCGCGGATATCGAGGGCTTCGACAGCGCCAGCGGCGGTAACCGCAAGCGCAACATCAGCCTGCCCAACCAGTCGGACACCGTCGGCAACCTGATGCTGGGCTGGGAAGACGACAGGCTCAGCCTGCGCGTTTCGGCCAACTACAAGTCGGCCTACCTGTACGAGCTGGCGTCGATCAACGACAAGGCCCACGACCTGCATGTGGATGCGCAGACCTTCGTCGATTTCAGCGCGCGTTATTCGCTGAGCAAAAACCTGCAAGTCAGCTTTGAGGCGCAGAACCTCACGGATGAGTCGTACTTCGTCTACACCGGCCACCGCAGCTACAACGGCCAGTACGAAGAGTACGGGCCTACTTACAAGCTGGGCCTGACCTTCACTCATTTCTAACCCACACCTCGGTCGAAATGTGGGAGGGGGCTTGCTCCCGATAGCGGTGTGTCTGGCAGCACATACATTGACTGAACCACCGCCATCGGGAGCAAGCCCCCTCCCACATTGGATCTTCATCGTATTCGGAGGATTTGCCTGTTCATGAGAATTTCCAAGCTGTATCTGCTGATCGCGCTGGTCACCAGCGCCAACGCGTTCGCCATCGACATGACCCCGTGGGCACCCAGCCTGAATGCCGAAGCCGTGGTCTTCCTGCCCAACGCCACTGAACGCCTCGCCGCCAGCACCCGCGATGGCCTGTTGCTGCTTGACGATAAAGGCGCCGAACTGGCCCGATTCAAGGGTAATTTCAGCAGCCTCGACACACGCACCGTTGGCACTCAAACGCTGGTCGCCAGTCTCGACAACGATCGCCAACAGGCCTTGCTGATCAGCCTGGACAGCGCCGGCAAGACTTGGGGCAAACCTTTGTACCTGCCGACCCGCGATTACCCGGTGAACGGCCTGTGCCTGTACCGCGATTCGGCGGCCAACCTGTTTGTGTTCCTGGTGGGCGAGGAGGGCAAGGGCGAGCAATGGCTGGTGGGCAACGGCGCGACGCTGCTGGCCCAGGCGCAGCGTGTACGCGGGCTGCCACTGCCGCCATCGGCGCAGTTCTGCCAGGTGGACGATGCGGCCGCGCGCCTGGTGGTGAACGAGGCCAGTATCGGCTGGTGGGCCTACCCGGCGCACCCGGAAGCCGCGGTGAAACGCACGCCCGTGGCACTGTTCGATGACCCCAGGCGCGAAGCCGGCGCCATGGCGCTGGTGCCGGGTGGAATGGTGGCCCTGGACCCGAAAACCGCGCAATTGCATCTGTTCCAGCAAACCGGCGAACGTTGGGTCGAGCAGCCGAGCTTGAGCTTGCCGGGCCTCAAGGAACTGGAGCAACTGGCGATCCACGGCCGGCAGTTGCTGGTGCGCGATGACGACAGCGGCCAGCTGTATCAGGGCCACCTCGACTGGCAGGCCACGCCGGTGCCGGCTGCCCCGGTGCTGCCGCAGGTCGGCGCGTTGCGCCAGACCGAACCCGTGAGCCGCCAGGGCGATGCGGCGGATGATCCCGCGATCTGGATTCACCCGCACACCCCCGCGAAAAGCCGTGTGCTGGGCACCAACAAAAAACAGGGCCTGCTGGCCTACGACCTCGACGGCAAGCTGTTGCAGGAACTGGCCGTGGGCCGCCTGAACAACGTCGACGTGCGCCCCAACTTCAAGCTTGGCGCACAGACCGTCGACCTCGCCGTCGCCAGCAATCGCGATCACAACAGCCTGAGCCTGTTCAGCATCGACCGTGAAAGTGGCGAGCTGCAGGCAGCCGGCGAAGTGCCGACGCCGCTCAAGGAAATCTACGGCATCTGCCTGTTCCAGCCCGCCAGCGGCGAGCTCTATGCGATCGCCAATGGCAAGGACGGCACCTTCCTGCAATATCGCCTGAGTGCGCCGGCCGGGCGCGTGCAGGGCGAGCTGGTGCGCCAGTTCAAGGTCGACAGCCAGCCGGAAGGCTGCGTGGCCGATGACCAACGCCAGCGCTTGTTTCTCGGGGAAGAAGACGTCGGCGTGTGGGCGGTGGATGCACGCGCCGACCAGCCGGCCACCCTGACCAGCGTGATCAAGGTGGGCGCGCAGCTGCATGCGGACGTCGAGGGCCTGGCGCTGTATCAGAGCCCCGCGCGGGATTACCTGGTGGTCTCCAGCCAGGGCAATGACAGCTACCTGGTGCTCGACGCCGAACCGCCGTTCGCCGTGCGAGGGGCGTTTCGCGTCGGTTTGAACGCCGCCGCCGGCATCGATGGCGCCTCGGAAACCGACGGCCTCGAGGCCACCGCCGTCAACCTGGGTGGGCCGTGGAGCCAAGGCATGCTGGTGGTGCAGGACGGGCGCAAGCGCATGCCCGAGCAAGCCCAGAATTTCAAGTTCGTGCCTTGGGACGAGGTGACCCGCGCATTGAAATTACCCTGAGCTGTCATCACCCAGTCACGCGTATTTAATCGAATAGGAGCTTCACCATGCATGCGACGATGGAACATATGACGATCTGGAGCTTGATCAGCGACGCCAGCCTGTTGGTCAAGGCGGTCATGGTCACCTTGCTGTTGGCATCCTTGATCAGTTGGTACCTGATCATCCGGCGCGGCAGTGTGCTGCGGCGCCTGGAGCGGCAGTTGCACGCCTTCGTGGTGCGCTTTCGCGCCGCATCGGATCTGCAACCGCTGTATCGCGACGCGGTGCAGGCGGGCGAGGGCGGTGTGGCGCCGATTTTTATCGCCGGCCTACAGGAATACCAGCACCTGCACCACCACGATCCCGCAGTGCTCGAAGGCGTGGAGCGCGCCTTGCAGGTGGCGATCACCGAGCAGGAGCTGGAGCTGGAAAAGGGCCTGCAATTTCTCGCGACAGTGGGCTCGGTCAGCCCCTACATCGGCCTGTTCGGCACGGTGTGGGGCATCATGAATTCGTTCCTCGGCTTGTCCCAGGTGCAACAGGCCACGCTGTCGACGGTGGCGCCGGGCATCGCCGAAGCCTTGATTGCCACGGCCATCGGCCTGTTCGCGGCGATCCCGGCGGTGATCGCCTATAACCGCTTTGCCGCGCGCAGCCAAAGCCTGCTCACCCGTTACTACGCCTTCGGCAACGAACTGCAAGTGCGCCTGCACCGTGCCCTGCGCGGTACCCCGATCAACCTGGCCGTGGCCGCCTGAACAAGGAGCGAACCGATGTTGACCAGGCCGCAACGCAAGCACGGGCCCAAGGCCGAGATGAACGTGGTGCCTTACATCGACGTGATGCTGGTGCTGCTGGTGATCTTCATGGTCACCGCGCCCATGCTGACCCAGGGCGTGAAGATCGAGTTGCCCAAGGTCGCCGCCGAGGCGCTGGCCACTGACACCCGCCAGCAGATCCTCACGCTGTCGGTGCAGGCGGACGGCGGTTACTACTGGAACCTGGGCGGCGAGCTGGATACCCGGCACCAGACCGACAGCGCCGTGAGCCTGGAAGAAATGGGCGCCAAGGTCATGCAGGTGGTGGCGGCGCGCAGCGACACCCAGGTGTATATCCGCGCGGACGACAACGCCGGGTACGGCCGCGTGGTGGCGGCCATGGCGGTGTTGCAGAAGGGTGGTGTCAGCAACCTGGGGCTGGTGACCGAGGCCCCGCAATGACCGCGATGATCATGCACAGCCCGACACAGGCGCGGGCGCTACACAGCGACGGAATGTGGCGCATCAGCCTCGCGGCAGGCCTCGCCGTGGCGCTGCATGTGGCGGTAGTGGCGGCACTGATGCTGGGATGGTCGCCGGAGAAACCGGTGGTGGACGCGCCTCGGGTGATGCACACGCAACTGGTGATGATGCCGGCGCCGGCGCCGGCGCCGGCGCCTGAGCCTGAGCCTGTAGCGCCCGCATTGCCTGAGCCGGTTGCGGTCCCGCTACCGGTACCGGCCAAACCGACGGTTGACCCGCAGATCCAGGCGCAGAAAATCGAGAAGGCCGCGCTGGCGCGCAAACGGGTCGAAGCGCAGAAAATCGAGCAGCAACAGCAGCGCCTGGCCACCGAGCAACGCAATCGGGAGCTGGAACAGCAACGGGTGGCCTCCAAGAAAGCCCAAGTTGCCGTACCGGCACCCGCTCCCGCGTTCGACAGCCGCCAATATCAGCCCTTGAGCAAGGAAGCGCCGGACTACCCGGAGCGCGCACTGGACAAAAATATTGAAGGCGACTGTTCGGTGGAATACACCGTCAATACCCAGGGCCGCGTGGAAAATCCCAAGGTGCTGGACGGCTGTCACCCGTTGTTTATCCGGCCTTCGCTGGCGGCGGCGAATACCTTTCGCTATCAGCCCAGGGTCGTCGACGGCCAGCCAGTCGCCGTGCCGGCGGTGCGCAACACCTTCCACTACCGCATCAAATAATGGCGAACACCGAACCAAATGTGGGAGGGGGCTTGCTCCCGATAGCTGAGTGTCAGCCACTGCATCTTTTGACTGACCCACCGCTATCGGGAGCAAGCCCCCTCCCACAGTTGGTTTTGCATCAGGCGTTCGCTACGTTGGCTAACTCAAGGCCGTCCACGTAGCGCTCCAGATTGGCCAGAAACGTATCGGCAATCTCATTGCGGCTATTGGTCGAAATCGCCGACGTATGCGGCGACAACCGCACCCTCGGATGGCTGTACAACGGATGTCCATCCGGCAACGGCTCCGGCTCGGTCACGTCCAGTGACGCCAGGCCGATCTGGCCGTTATCCAACGCTTCCAACAATGCTTCCTGATCCAGCAACCCACCGCGCGCGATATTGATCAGGTGCAGCCCCGGCTTGGCGCTGCCCAGCACGTCACGGTTGATGATGTGCCGCGTGGCCTCGGTCAGCGGTGCTGCCACCACCAGGTGGTCGGCACGGGCGAACAGGTCGTGGATATCCTTGGCGGCTTCTACACCCACGCCAAATGGTGCCTGGCTCTGCCGCAACGCGACGACATGGATGCCCAGGGCCAGGGCTTTCTGCGCCAGGCTTTGACCAATCGCGCCGAAGCCGAGGATGCCCAGGGTGGTGCCCTTGAGTGGGCGCAGGGCGGTGAATTGCCATTGCGCGTCTTTCACCCAAATGTCCGGCAAATGCTTGGAGGCGGCAAAGATCGCCGCCAGGGCGAACTCGGCGAGGTTGTCGGCGGCGCTGCCCCGTGAGGTGGTGACCGGAGGGCCGTTGAACAGCCAATGCGGGTAGAAGTCGATGCCCGATGACACCAGGTGCACCCATTGCGCGCCGTAGGGCCAGCCCGGTGGTGGCGTGTCCGGTGCAGTGTAGCCGCGCACATTGATGGGGCGCAGCAACAGGATATTCGCCTGGGGCGGCAGGTCGCTCGGCACGCCGGCGGGCACGCCGATCACCTGGGCGTGGGGGTGCCGCGTGGCCAGACGTGCGCGGATTACGTCGTTGTAGTCCTCGTCCAACTGGCTGGCAATAATCAGCTGACTCATGTGCGTTCCTTCTGACGTTGGGCGAACACCGCTTTACCGACGCCTTGCAGCACGGCGTCGTTCTGCGGGGTGTGGACGCGACTGCACAGCACATCGCGGTAGTGCCGTTGCAGTGGGCTATGCCGTGACAGGCCGGGGTTGCCCGAGGCCTCGATAGCCAACTCGACCGCGCGGATAGCGTTGCCAGTCACCAAGTACTTCAATTGCGCTGCATTGGCGGCCGGCGTGTG
Source organism: Pseudomonas sp. R2-7-07 (assembly GCF_003852355.1). Lineage (NCBI taxonomy): Bacteria > Pseudomonadati > Pseudomonadota > Gammaproteobacteria > Pseudomonadales > Pseudomonadaceae > Pseudomonas > Pseudomonas sp. R2-7-07. Next base: position 2,572,778 of record NZ_CP027759.1, read on the forward strand.
GCCGTCGGCGGCGGCATCGAGCAGGCTGCGGTTGGCAAACAGCAGGGTGTCGATATGGCCGACGGTCTCCTGGAAACGCGGCAAGGTGGACAGCGCCGCGCCGAGGTTCGACGGTTGGCGTTCTTCGAGCCAGTTCACCAGCCAGTCCCGCGCGGCTTGGGCCACGGCGTCGTACACCGAGGACAGCAGCACCGACATCCACAGCAGGCCCTCGCCATCCAGCTCCGGCTGCGGCGCGCTGCGCGGGCTGACGCTGACGGCGTGGTCCAGCGGCACCAGCACGTTGTCGAGCACCACTTCATGGCTGCAGGTGGCGCGCATGCCCAGGTGATCCCAGGTGTCGATGATGCTCACGCCGGGGCTGTCCTTGGGCACCAGCCAGGCGCCCACCAGCGGGTCGGCATCGTCGCTGCGCGCCCACACGCTGAACCAGCTCAGGCCATGGCTGCCGGTGGAGTAGATTTTGCGCCCGCTGATACGCCAGCCTTCGGCGCTGCGTACAGCGGTGGTCGCTGGCAAGCCGCCACGGGCCGGCGTGCCCAGGTCGGGCTCGACGCGCAGGGCATTGATCAGCGCGCCATGGCGCACCGCGTCTTCGCCGACACGCACACGCAAGTGCCGGGGCCAGGTCTTGCTGTCCTGCAAGCGGCTGTGCTGCAGGTATTGCATCACCAGGATCAGCGCGGTGGAGGGCTCGCCCTTGGCAATCGCGCTGATGGCCTTACGCGCCAGGGGCAGGCCGGCACCGCCGCCGCCGAGGGCGCTGGGCACGGTGAGGGCGATCAGGCCATGTTCATGCAGCCGCTTGAAATTATCGTGGGGGAAAGCGCCGCTTTCATCGTACAGGTGAGCGGTACTGGCCAGCTCGGCGCTGAGGCGTCCGAGGGTGGCGTCGAAATCGACGGTTTCCACGACACGTAGAGACGATTGAGTCATCAGTATGTACTCGGTCAAAATGTGGGAGGGGCGGTGCGACGATTCGACTTGCTCCCGATAGCGGTGGTTCAGCCAGTGGATGTACCGCCTGACAGATTGCCATCGGGAGCAAGCCCCCTCCCACAGGGAATGGTGGTCAGGCCAGGGCTTTTTCGGGGGCTTCAACCACGCTGTAGCGGTTGGCCGGTACGTCCAGGCCGAGGTTGTCGCGCAACGTCTGGCCGCTGTACTCGGTACGAAACAACCCACGCTGCTGCAGCACCGGCACTACCAGCTCAGTGAAGTACTGCAAGCCATCGGGCAGCACCGAGTTGATGATGAAGCCATCGCTGGCTCCCTCTTCGAACCAGCGCTGGATCGCATCGGCGACCTGTTCCGGCGTGCCGACGAAGTCGCGCTTGGGCCGCGAGAACCGCAGCGCCACTTCGCGCAGGGTCAAGCCTTCGTCCCTGGCCAATTGCTTGATGCGTTCGGAGCCGCCTTTCTGGCTGTTGGCGCCCAGGTCGCCGAGTTCCGGGAACGGAGCGTCAAGCGGGTATTGGCTGAAGTCATGGTCGTTGAACGGACGGCCGAGGGCGACGATGGCATCTTCGACGGTGACCAGTTCCACCGCCTGCTGATAACGGTTTTCCACTTCGGCGGCATCGCGCCCGACAATCGGGCGGATACCCGGCAGAATCGACAGACTGGCGGGGTCACGCCCGAAGCCCTTGGCCCGGCGTTTCAAGTCGGCGGTATAGGCTTTGCCCTCGTCGACAGTCTCCACATGCACAAAGATCGCATCGGCATTCTGCGCGGCGAAGTTGCGCCCGTCTTCCGAGGTGCCGGCCTGGAAAATCACCGGCTGGCCCTGGCGCGAACGCGCGATATTCAGCGGGCCCTTGACCGAGAAAAATTCGCCCTGGTGGTTAAGCGCATGCAACTTGTGCGGGGTGAAGAATTCGCCGCTGTGCTTGTTATAGGCAAAGGCGTCGTCTTCCCAGGAGTCCCACAGGCCCTTGACCACATTCAGGTGTTCCTTGGCGATGCGGTAGCGCACGGCGTGAGGCGGGTGTTCGGCTTTGCCGAAGTTATCGGCGGTGCCGCTCAGCCACGAAGTGACCACGTTCCAACCGGCGCGGCCACCGCTGATATGGTCCAGCGAGGCAAACTGGCGCGCCACCTGGTAGGGCTCGGTGTAGCTGACGGTCACGGTGGCAACCAGGCCGATGTGCGTGGTCAGCGCGGCCAGGGCCGACAGGATGGTCAGCGGTTCGAACCGGTTGAGGTAGTGCGGGCTGGACTTGGCGTGGATATGCAGGCTGTCGGCGATGAACACGAAGTCGAACCGGGCGGCTTCGGCCAGTTCGGTCTGCTGTTTGTAAAAGCCGAAATTCGTGCTGGCGTTGGGTTGCGCCTGCGGGTGGCGCCATTCGCCCCAACCGTGGCCGACGCCGTGAACCATGGCACCGAGTTTCAATTGACGTGGCTTGCTCATGTTCTGCTCCTTAGCGCGATGCTTGGGAATTGGGGGCACGCTGGGCGTTGAAGCTTTTGTCGAAGCCTTGCGACACGTCGATGCGCCGGCTCAACAGGCCTTCCTTCTGGTAGGTGTCGGCGGTGGCTTGCAGGCCGCTGATCACCGCGTCGTCAATCTGCACTGGCGACAGATGAGTGTCCTTGGCCACTTCGATATGCACCGCCAACGGCAGGCCGGTGATTTTGGCCTGGGCGGCGGCGTATTCGTCGGGGTGGTTGTTGGCCCAGGCGTAGGCCCGGTCGACGCGAGCGACAAAGTCGTCCAGTTGCACGCGTTTGTCGGCAATGGCCTGGCTGGTGGCGGCGAAGTACAGGTGGTTGCTCAGCAGGTTCCTGCCGCTGACCAGCACCCGGGCGTTGCTTTGTGAGGTGACTACGGTGGTGTAGGGGTCCCAGGTCGCCCAGGCATCGGCGGTGCCGTTATCCAGCACCAAGCGGGATTCGGCGGGCAGCAGGAAAATGAACTGCACATCCTTTGACGTCAGGCCGGCGCTGGCCAGGGCCTTGATCGCCAGGTAATGGCCGATGGAGCCGCGCCCGGTGACGATTTTCTTGCCCTTGAGGTCGGCTGCGGTCTTGATCGGCGAATCCTGGGGCACCAGCAACGCGGTGGTGTTACGCCCTTCTGCATGGATGATACTGATCACTTTGAGCGACGCACCGGCGCCGAGGGCGAACACATAGGGTGCATCGCCCAGGGCGCCGACATCCACCGCACCGGCATTCAGCGCTTCGCCCAGGGGCGAGGCCGAGGGGAATTCCGACCACTTGATCTCGTACGGCACGTTTTTAGTTTCGCCGGAGGCTTCCAGCAGCGCCTTGATCGTCGACTTCTGGTTGGCCACGCGCAGGGGTTGCAGGTCGGCGGCGTGGGCATTGGCAAGCAGGCCGAGCGCCAGGGCGCCGCCCAGCAGCAGGCGTGAGAGGGGCGTATTGAACAGCATGGGACAGACTCCAGGCGTTGGGTAAAGGAAGGTACCTCCGCCTGGAGAAGGGGTCGGATTTCCGGGAACGGTGCAGCGGTGGATCAGATCACGTAGAAACCGTGGGTGCCGTCGCGAGCCAGTTGCTCGACCAGGCCGAATTCCCAATCCAGGTAGGCCTGCATGGCTTCCCGTGGGTTATCGGTGCCTTCATAGGGGCGGCGGTAGCGGTCGATACGCGGTGACGCCAGGTGCGTGTCGCCTTCTTCGAGCGGCAGTTGCGCGGCGATCCAAGCGGCGGTGCCGCCCTCCAGCAGGAACACTTGCCGGCCGGTCAGGGCTTCGACTTCGGGCACCGCCAGGCGCGCCAACTGGCTGCTGCCGCAGGTCAATACGTAGCGCTGCGCGCTGGGCACCTTTGCCAGCGCCTGGGGCAGTTGCGCACGCAACGCCCACCAGGCACCGGGGATATGGCGCTTCACGTAATTGGCGCTGGCGGTGAAGTCCAGCACCACCGTGTCGCCATGCTCGAGCCAGTCGGCGAGGGTGTGCGCGCTGATCAGTTCGGCCTGGGGTGGCGCGGGCACCGGCGCGACCCAGGCGCCGTGTTCGCGCAAATGCGCGGCGTGCACCCCGTCGAGCACATAGACGTCCCAACCCAGCTGGGCGAGCCAGGAGGCCGACATATTGGCACGCACGCCGTCATCGTCCACCAGCACCAGGCGCGCGCCACGCACGCTGGCGACATGGTCGGTTTCCTGCACCAGTTGCCCGCCCGGTGTGGAGCGGGCGCCGGGCAGGTGGCCGGCCTCGAATTCTTCCGGGGTGCGTACATCGAACAGGTAGGTGGTGCGTGTCGCGTCCTGCTGCCAGCGTTGCAGATCATCGAGGGTGGCACGGCTGACGCGGGCCTTGTCAGCCACGCCGCGGGCAGCTTGGGCGGCGATCTGGCGATGTTCCTCGCTGGTGGGCGCAAAGCGCCTTGCTTGACCATGGGCGAGTGTCTGCCCGGCCAGGGTCCAGCCGATGGTGCCGTTGCGCAGCGCCGACACCGGGTTGGCCACGCCGGCATTGATCAATGACTGGGTGCCGATAATGCTGCGGGTACGCCCGGCGCAGTTGACGATAATGCGCGTAGCCGGGTCCGGGGCCAGTTCACGGGCGCGCAGCACCAGTTCGGCACCGGGCACGCTGATGCCGGTGGGAATGCTCATGGTCTGGTATTCATCGAAACGCCGGGCGTCAAGCACCACCACATCGGCCTGGCTGTCGAGCAGCGCCTGGACTTCCTCGGCCGCCAGGGACGGCGTGTGGCGCTGGCTTTCCACCAGTTCGCCAAAGGCCTTGCTCGGTACGTTGACGTCGATAAACAGCTCGCCACCGGCCTGGCGCCAGCCCTCAAGCCCACCTTCCAGCAGGCTGACCTGGGTGTAACCCAGCGCAACCAGGCGTTCGGCGGCGCGCTCGGCCAGGCCTTCACCGCTGTCATACACCGTAACCTGGGTATCGCGACGTGGAATGCGCGCATACACCTCCAGTTCCAGCTTGGACAGGGCAATGTTTGCGGCAAACAGCGGGTGGCCTTCGGCATACGGCGCTTCCTCGCGCACGTCTACCAGGGCGACTTCCTCATGGTCCAACAGGGCCTGGCGAATCTGGGCGTAGCTGCGGGTCGATACGGTGCTCATAGGGCAGGGCTCTTTTCTTTGGACAGGTCCCAGATATTCGGGAGGTAGGCGTTGGAATAACCGGAGATGAACAGTTTCTCGCTACCGTCGGGCTGATACACCGCCCGACGCACCGCGCCGATGTTGGCGCCGTACACATGAATGCTGATGGACACCTGGTCGTCGTGGGCATTGCTGACTTGATGGATATCGCCGATCTTCGGCGACACCGCTTCGACCTGGCCCGGCAGCAGTTGCACCGGCGTGCCTTCGGCAACCAAGGCGCCATCGGGCGCCCGGGCAAAACCCTGGGAAAATTCCGCGCCGCGCAACATGCCGATCAGCCCCCACACCCGATGATCATGAATCGGCGTGCGTTGACCCGGTCCCCACACAAAGCTGACGATGCTGAAACGCTGGCGCGAATCGGCATGCAGCAGAAATTGCTGATAGCGCTCGGGGTCGGGTTGGGCGAATGCGTCGGGGAGCCAGTCATCATGGCTGACCAGTTGCGCCAGCAGCTTGCCGCCACGGTGCAGCAGGTCGCCCTCGCGCAGGTTGCCGTCGATCAGCTCAGCCAAGGCGCCGATAAAGGCGCGTAATCTCTCGGGGTGTCGGGCCTGGCTCATGAACATTCCATTCGCGGTAGTTGATGGGCTTATCTAAGCATAATGTTTGTTGTTAATATGCTATTTTTTAATGATTAGCTTATAGCTGGAAGTAATTTAGAATCGTCCTGTATAGCGTTAGACGTTATTGATCGCAGCACGGGCTATTCAGACCGGGTGACGCCAACTATGCTTGGCGCACATCTTAATGACTGTTCTCTATGTGCGGCCCAAATGAAAATTGACGATATCGATGCCTTTGTCGAAGTGATTCGTTGCCAGTCCATCAGCCATGCCGCCGAGTCGTTGCAGTTGACCCAGCCGGCCATCACCCGCCGTGTGCAGAACTTCGAGCAGGCGCTGGGGGTTGAGCTGTTCGACCGCAACACCAAACCGCTCAAGCCTACGCTGATCGGCACCCGGGTGTATGAGCAGTGCCGCTCGATCCTGCGCGAGATGGACGCGCTGCGCGAGCTGGTTGCCACCGACGCACCGCCCAGCGGCGTGCTGCGCCTGGGGGTGCCGCAGACCATCGGCGACGTGGTGCTGCTCGATGCGCTCAAGCACCTGCGCAGCGAGTACGCCGACCTGCGCGCCCAGGTGGCGACCGGCTGGGGCAGTCAGTTGGTCGGCAAGATCGAGCGCGGCGAGCTGGATGCGGCGGTGGCGTTATTCCCGGCGGGCAAGATTTTTCCGGACAACATCGTCGGGGAGTCCATCGGCAAAATGGACCTGGTGGTGGTGTGCGCCACGGCGCAACTGCCGAAAAAGCCGTGCAAGCTGGCCGACGTGTACCAGCACGGTTGGATCCTCAACCCAGACGGCTGCGGCTTCCGTGCCGGTCTGCAACGAACCCTGTCGGACCAGGGCCTGGCCTTGCGGGTCAACCTGGAGACCTTCGGCACCGAGTTGCAATTGGGGCTGGTGGCGGATGGGCTGGGCCTTGGCTTGGTGCCGCGCCCGTTGCTTGCGCGCAGTGCCCATCGCGAACAACTGGCGGTGATGCCGTTGAAGGACTTCAAGCCGGTGATGGATTTATGGCTGATCTATCCGCACTTTCTTGGCAACCTGCAAGGGCCGGTGGATGCGTTTGGCCAATGGGTGGCCGATTCCCTGCACAAGATCCGCAACGCTGCCTGAACCTCTGTGGGAGGGGGCTTGCTCCCGATGGCGGAGTTTCAGTCAAAGATGATTTGACTGACCCACCGCCATCGGGAGCAAGCCCCCTCCCACATTTGTTATGTGTAGTTGCCGAGAATTTTATAAAAATTAATAATAATTAGCTTAGATTAAAATGTGCTTTTTATTATTTTTGCGCATCGCCTAGGCTGGCCTGGAAGTCCTTAAGGCCATCCAGGAAGTTTTGCCATGAGCAGCGTCACCTCGCTATCGAGCGTTTCCAGTACCGTCCGCCAACGCGTCACGCCAGAGGAATGGGAGGTGCGCGTCAAACTGGCCGCCGCCTATCGACTGGCGGCCTTGTACAACTGGACCGACCATATCTACACGCATTTCTCCGCCCGTGTGCCAGGCCCTGAGGAACATTTCCTGATCAACGCCTTCGGCCTGCTGTTCGATGAAATCAGCGCCTCCAACCTGGTCAAGGTCGACCTCGACGGCACCCTGGTCGATGACCCCACCGGCCTTGGCATCAACTACGCCGGCTACGTGATCCACAGCGCCATCCATGGCGCGCGCCACGACCTGCAGGCGGTGCTGCACACCCATACCCGCGACGGGATTGCGGTATCCGCGCAGAAGGACGGGCTGTTACCGATCTCCCAGCATTCCATCGCGTTTTCCGGACGCGTGGCCTATCACGGCTACGAAGGCGTGGCCCTGGACCTGGACGAACGCGAGCGGCTGGTGGCGGACCTGGGCGACAAGAGCGTGATGATCCTGCGCAACCATGGGCTGTTGACCGCAGGCATCAGCGTGGAGCATGCATTCCAGCAGCTGCAGGGGTTGGAGCGCGCCTGCAACATCCAGATTGCGGCGCAGGCAGGCGGGAATGCGGAACTGGTATTTCCACCGGCTGAAGTGGTGGCCAGGGTCGAGCAGCAGGCCAAGGTCTTCAGCAGCGGGGAAGGGCCTGGGGTGGCGCGGCATTGGAATGCGTTGATCCGCAAGTTGGAGCGTAGCGATACCGACTACAAGAATTGAGTGATCGCCGGTCCGGTGCAGCAGGGGAGCAAGCCCCCTGCGCATTGAGAGGGGTTACTCAGCCCGGTTGTGCTGGAGCTGTTGCTTGGCCAGCTTCACCACATTTTCCTGAGTGAACCCGTACTTTTCCTGCAACTTCGCCAGCGGTGCCGACGCGCCAAAGCTGTTCATTACCACCTTGGCGCCGGTCTGCCCGACGTAGCGATCCCAGCCCAACGGGCCGGCCTGTTCCACCACCACGCGCGCCTTCACCGCCGGCGGTAACACGCTGTCGCGGTAGGCTTGGTCCTGGTCTTCGAACAGCTCCCAGCTGGGCATCGACACCACCTGCGCGGCAATGCCTTCGTCCGTGAGTTGTTCGTAGGCGGCGACCGCCAGGCTGACTTCACTGCCCGTGGCGATCAGGATCACTTCAGGCTTGTCCGCGCCGGCCAGCACGTAGGCGCCTTTGGCCGCACCGGAGGCGGCGGCATAGCGGCTGCGATCCAGCGTCGGCAGCGGTTGGCGCGACAACACCACGCAGCTTGGCCGATCGGTCTGCGCCAGCGCGACCTTCCACAATTCCAGGGTTTCATTCGCGTCCCCTGGGCGCAGGGTCAGCAGGCCTGGGGTGGCGCGCAGTTGGGTCAGGTGTTCGATGGGTTGGTGGGTGGGGCCGTCTTCGCCGACGCCGATCGAGTCATGGGTAAACACGAAGACCACCGGCAACTCCATGATCGCCGCCAGGCGGATCGGCGGTTTCATGTAATCGCTGAACACCAGGAACGTCGAGGTGTACGGCCGCAGGTAGGACAGCGCCATGCCGTTGGCAATTGCGCCCATGGCGTGCTCGCGAATGCCGAAGTGCAGGTTGCGCCCGCTGTAGTCATCGGCACTGAAGCGGCCGGCGCCGTCGAAGGTGAGGTTGGTCTTGGTCGAGGGCGACAGATCCGCCGAGCCGCCGAGCAACCAGGGAATCTGTTGGGCGAAGGCGTTCAACACCTCGCCGCCCGATGCCCGGCTGGCGACACCCTTGGCATCGGTCGCAAAGCGCGGCAGGTCGGCCTGCCAGTGCTCGGGCATTTCTCCGGCGCGCATGCGCTGCAGTTCATCGGCGCGTTGCGGGTCGAGGGATGACAAGGTCTGGTTCCACTCGGCATACAGCGGCTCGGCACGCTCAAGCAGTGCGTCGCGCAACGTGGTGCGCGCCTCATCGGGCACCAGGAAACTGGAATCCTCTGGCCAGCCATACGCGGCTTTGGTCAGGCGAATTTCATCCTCGCCCAACGGCTCGCCATGGGCCGCAGCGGTGTTGTGTTTGTGCGGCGAGCCGTAGCCGATCACGCTGTCGACCACAATCAGGGTCGGCGCGCCGGTATTGGCCTTGAAGGTTTCCAGCGCTACGCTCAAGGCCTGCAGGTCATTGGCATCGGTGACGTGCACGGTGTGCCAGCCATACGCCTGGAAGCGCTTGATCACATCTTCACTGAAGGCCAGTTCGGTGTGGCCCTCGATGCTGATGGTGTTGTTGTCGTAGATCCAGCACAGGTTATCCAGCTGCAGATGCCCGGCCATCGACGCCGCTTCGCTGCTGATGCCTTCCATCATGTCGCCGTCACCGCACAGGGTGTAGACGTCGTAGTCGAACAGCACCTGGCCGTCGCGGTTGAACCGCTGGGCCAGCCAACGCTCGGCCATCGCCATGCCCACGCTGTTGGCGCAACCCTGGCCCAGGGGGCCGGTGGTGGTTTCCACCCCGGTGGTCATGCGGTACTCGGGGTGGCCCGGGGTTTTGGAACCCATCTGCCGGAACTGCTTGATGTCGTCCAGGCTGACCGCCGGTTGCCCGGAGCGCTTGCCGTGGGCATCGATTTCCACCACACCGGCCAGGTGCAGCAGCGAATAGAGCAGCATCGACGCATGCCCCACCGACAACACAAAGCGGTCGCGGTTGGGCCAGTCGGGATGTTCCGGGTGGTAGCGCAGGAAGCGACTCCACAACGTGTAGCCCACCGGTGCCAGGCCCATGGGCGTGCCGGGGTGGCCCGAGTTGGCCTTCTGCACAGCATCCATGGCCAGGGTGCGGATGGTGTTGATGCATTGCGTGTCGGCAGCAGTGGCAGTGTGATTCATAAAACCGGTCTCCCTCGGGTGGCGATCTACAGTGGAGGGCAGGGCACGGCAAAGGTTTGATTGCATCGCCGGGGTTACGACGAACGGAGAGGGTTTGACCTTGAACATGACAAGACCCCTGGGAATGGGCTAGCTTCAAGGGGTAGGCCATTGATCAACTTGTGGAGGTACGCCATGCCAGTGAAACACGACCTGTATCAGGACTTGGGGATGAGCAAGGAAGTTGTTCACGAACGCAGGGCGAGTGACAAGCGTCTGGACTCGTTGCTCACGCAATACGACGCTGCCGATGGGGAGGTGCTGAAGGCGGAGTCGGCAAGTGCCAACGATGAGGATGTGGAAAAACTGAAGAAGAAACGGCTGTTGATCAAAGATGAGATTGTCGCAAAGTTGAGTTAAGCAAAACTCCAACCCGTGGTGAGGGAGCAAGCTCCCTCACCACAACCCGTGCCCCATTCGAATGTGCATATTTTTTTATACCAGCAGCGTGCTCATGCATTGATCCACGGAACGCTGCTGCGTCTCGCCATACAGCTGCAACTCGTCAATCGTGCTGCGGCCCAGCGCCAGCTCGAACTCATCCTTGTTTGAATTCGCCGCGTAGTGACTTTGCGCCGCATCGCCCAGGTTCGACTGAAAAATCCCTGCCGCGCTCACCGGCAGGAAGTCCTCGTACACCAGTGGTTCCACCTCCAAATGCCCCGCACTGATCAGACCCTCCAGTGTGCGCGGTTGGTCGGACTTGCCGCGGGCCGCCAGGCCTTTTTCAGTGGGGAAATAGCGGAAGTACGCCAAGCCTTGCTCACGCATTTGCGCGTGGTCATCCGGGAAGGCCTGGAAGTGTTGCTCCATCAATTGTTCATAACGCTTGGCGTTGGACTCGTTGGGGAAGGCTCCGAGTTCATCGCGGGCGGCATTCAGCAGTTGGTCGTACAGGGCGCGCCCTTTGGGGGTGAGCGCGACACCGCGTTGTTCGATTTCGCCGAAGCGTGCGCTGTGGCTGCCCTGGGCATCGGTAAAGCCAATGGGTTCGTCGAGGGCCTTGAAGCTGGTCTGGCGCAGCAGGATCGGGCACTTGCGCCGAGGTGGGCCTTCGACCACGGCTTTGGGGGTGATGCCGTGGCCGGGCATGGCCGCCTGCACCTGGTCGATGTCCAGGGTGCGCGGGGTGAGGTGATTGATGTGCGGGCCTCTGAAGGCCACCACGTCGGCGATCAGGCGATGCTGGTCGCTGAGTTGCCGATACTGCGCGGCCGTGACGGTGGCGGTGGGGTGCCAGCGAAACGTCTCCAGCGCCTGGCGAATGAATTCCTCGGCGTCAGAGGCTCCGAGGCCGCCGTGTTTTTCCGCCTGTTCGATCAGCGCCAGGGCGCCGGGGGTGAAGATCGAGCGCTTGGCCAGGGCTGTTTCGGCGAAGCTGCGCAGCGCTGGGCTTTCGATCAGCTCCAGGCGCAGCAGCGAGGTGAATACGCGAAACGGGCTGGTTTGCAGCGACTGTTCGTGGACGGCGCGAAAGGCCGTGGAATGGACCGGCACGCCAGCCGGTGTCAGGTCGTAATAGCCCACCGGTTGCATGCCCATGACCGCGAACAGACGGCTGATGGTCGCCAGCTCCGCAGCGGTGCCCAGGCGGATCGCACCGTGGCGCTCCATGTCCAGGCGCTCGACCTCGCCGGTACGTTGCAGGTGCTCGGCCAGGCCCGGGTTGCTCTCCAGCACCTGTGCGTTGGTCTGGGCCACCAGGCTCATCAGCGCGCCGTACAGCGGCACTTCGTCCCTGTACATATCGGACATCGCCCGGGAAAAGCCCTTACGGATCTCGTCGGGGCTGACATGTGCGGTACCTGGCATAGAAAAATTCCTGAAGGCTGGGGCGAGGTGTGTGGCTTTCCCTGGATTTTGTTGGGCCCAAGAGGCGCGTGCAAACGAAGTTTCCTCTGGACTTCATTCTGCAAATGAATGAGGTGAAGCCCCTGTGCAGTCTTCATGTGCATCCGGGCGGCATTGGGTTCTACACTGCTGCTCTTCAGACCGGCGACGGAGGACTCAATGACGGCCGCACCCACACCCCGATTGCTCGACACCCTCGAAGGTCAACGCCTGGCGACGGAGCATGCAGAAAGCTGGCGCGAGTGGGGGCCGTACCTGAGTGAACGCCAATGGGGCACCGTACGCGAGGACTACAGCGCCGACGGCGACGCCTGGGCTTATTTTCCCCATGAACATGCCCGCAGCCGCGCCTACCGGTGGGGCGAGGATGGCTTGGCCGGTTTCAGCGACAAGGCGCAACGCTGGTGCCTGGGCCTGGCGCTGTGGAACGAACGCGACGCGATCCTCAAGGAACGCCTGTTCGGCCTCGATAACGCCGAGGGCAACCACGGTGAAGACGTCAAGGAGCTGTACTTTTTCGTCGATGGCGTGCCGAGCCATGCCTACATGCGCATGCTCTACAAATACCCCCATGGAGCGTTTCCCTACGCCGACCTGATCGCCGAAAACGCCCGCCGTGGGCTGGCTGACGCTGAGTATGAAATCCTCGATACCGGCGTGTTTGACGACAACCGCTACTGCGACGTCAGCGTTGAGTACGCCAAGCATCAACCCGACGATATTTTCATGCGCATCACCGTGCACAACCGTGCCGAGCAACCCACGCGTCTGCAGGTATTGCCCCAGCTGTGGGCGCGCAATGACTGGAGCTGGACCTTCGGCGCCCCCAAGCCCGGCTTGACCCTGGACGGTGACCGCGTGCGAGCGCGTCATCATGAGCTGGGCGACCGCCATCTCAGCGCCTGGGGCCAGGACGGCGTGGAATGGTTGTTTTGTGAAAACCAGACCAACCTCCCCAGGCTGGGTGGGCCGGCGGCGCCGGGGCCGTTCAAGGACGGTATCAACGATTACGTGGTCGGCGGCGTGCAAGACGCGATTCGCCGGGATACGGGCACCAAGGTGGCGGCGCGGTTCGCCCTGGAACTGGCGGGCGATGAGCGCAAAGTCCTGTACCTACGCTTTGCCCCTGTGGACGCGCCCGAGGTCAACGCGCGCAAGCTGTTCGAGCAGCGCCGCCAGGAGGCCGACGACTTCTACGCGGCGCTGCAACAGGGCATCGCCGACGACGATGCATGCAATGTGCAGCGCCAGGCCCTGGCCGGGTTGTTGTGGTCCAAGCAGTTGTACTATTTCGACGTGAACCAGTGGCTCGACGGCGACCCGGCCCAGCCCGCGCCGCCGCCCGAGCGCCTGCATCTGCGCAATACCCATTGGCGGCACCTGTCCAATTTCGACATTCTGTCCATGCCCGACACCTGGGAATACCCCTGGTACGCCTCGTGGGACCAGGGCTTCCAGGCGGTGGCGATGGCGCTGATCGATCCGGGCTACGCCAAGCAACAGCTGTTATTGCTGGTGAAGGACCGCTTCATGCACCCCAATGGCCAACTGCCGGCTTATGAGTGGCGCTTCGACGATGCCAACCCGCCCGTGCATGCCTGGGCCAGCTGGCGCGTCTATCGGCAGGACAAGGCGCTGACCGGTGTGGGCGACCTGGACTTTCTGGAGCGGATTTTCCACAAACTGCTGCTGAATTTTTCCTGGTGGGTCAACCGCAAGGACGCCGAGGGCCGCAACCTGTTCCAGGGCGGCTTTCTCGGGCTGGACAATATCGCCCTGTTCGACCGCTCTGCCGCGCTGCCACCGGGCTATCAGCTGGACCAGGCGGACGGTACGGCGTGGGTGGCCGCCTATGCGCTGGACCTGATGCGCATCGCCCTGGAACTGGCCAAGCGCAATGGCGTGTATGTGGATATCGCGGTGAAATTCTTCGAGCACTTCCTGTATATCGCCGGCGCCATCAACCGTGTGGACGACAGCGCCGACGGGCTGTGGGACGAGCAGGATCTGTTTTTCTACGACGTGCTGCATCGACCCGATGGCGAGAGCGAACCGGTGCGCCTGCGCTCTATTGTCGGGCTGATGCCGTTGTTCGCGGTGCTGGTGCTGGAGCAGCGCGAGCATGAAGGCCTGGCGGGCTTGCGCGAGCGGCTGTTGGGCTTCATGCACCATCGGCCGGACCTGGCCAAGCTGGTATCGCGTTGGAACGAACCGGGGCAGGGCAATCGGCTGCTGCTCGCGTTGCTGCGCGGCGAGCGCACCAAGGATTTGCTGCGGCGCATGCTGGATGACGATGAGTTCTTGTCGGCGTTTGGCGTGCGCTCCTTGTCCAAGGCCTTCGCCGAGCAGCCCCTGGCCCTGAAGATGAATGGCGACACTCTGTGCGCCAGTTACCAGCCCGGCGAATCCGATTCACGTTTGTACGGTGGCAACTCTAATTGGCGCGGGCCATTGTGGATGCCGGTCAACTACATGCTGATTGAGTCGCTGCGCGAATTTCATCGCTATTACGCGGATAACTTTTCGGTGGAATACCCCAAGGGCAGCGGTTATCTGTCATCCCTGGAGGAAGTGGCCGACAGCCTCAGTCAGCGCCTGACCGGGTTGTTTCTAAGGGACGAAAATGGCCTGCGCCCGTCGATGGCGGCGTATGCGCAGTTGGAGGCGGACCCGCTCAGCCGTGACCTGGTGTTGTTCCATGAGTATTTTCATGGGGAAACTGGCAGGGGGCTGGGGGCGTCGCACCAGACAGGGTGGAGTGCGCTGGTGGCGTTGTTGCTGCAACCTAAAACTTAACGTGGGAGGGGGCTTGCTCCCGATAGCGGTGTCTCAGCCAGCTCACCTGTCACTGATACACCGCTATCGGGAGCAAGCCCCCTCCCACACTGGATCTTTATCTGACTCAGGATTGCCCTTGAATCAGGAAGGAAACAGCTCGCTCAGCTTCATGGCCAGCATCATGTCGCCTTCGGTGCGCAGTTTGCCGCCCATGAAGGCCTGCATGCCGTCGGTGGAGCCGTCGACGATGCCTTCCAGGGTTTCGCTGTCCATGACCAGGGTCACTTGAGCGTCCGGGTTTTCACCTTCCTGCAGTTCGCAGGTCTTGTCTTTGACCACCAGCGAAAAGTTCTTGGTGTCGTCGATACGGAAACCGAATACCAGGTCCAGGCCTTCAGCAGCGGCTGGGTTGAATTTGGCTTTCATTGCTTCTACGGCTTTAGCTACGTCAGTCATGGTTTCGATCCTTTAGGGTAGAGTCCAGTGACCTTGGGGTCACGGTTGGCCGCATTCATCGGAAAGTGATGAACTGCGGCGCCTTCAACAGCTGCAAGTGGGTATGACTGTTGAAGGAAGCCAGTGCCACCTCGCGACCACGGAATTTCAGTTGGTTGAGCGAGGTGTTGACAATTTGCCAGTTCAGTTCGAATGCCTGGGCGGCCGGCATCCGGGTAATCAGGTGGAGCAGGGCGGTGATGGTGCCGCCGGAGGTAAATACCGCGATCTTGTGCGAGTTGTCGGCCGCTTCAAGGATGCGCTGCAAGCCGCCCTGGACACGTTCGACAAACCCCAGCCAGCTTTCCAGTCCCGGCGGGTCGTAGGTGCCGGCCAGCCAGCGCTCGATGATCAGGGCGAAGATGCGCTGGAATTCGCTGCGGTTTTGCGCACCATTGCGCAGGATGTGCACGGCGTCGGGTTCGGCGCCGAGCAGGTCGGGGAGCAGGCCGCGAATAATCGCCTCGCCGTCGAATTCGTTGAACGCGCTGTCGATTTCCAGCGGCGGAACCGGCAGGCCGAGGGCGCTGTATTGATCGAACGTGGCGGTGGCGGTGTGCTGCTGGCGGCGCAGGTCACCCGACAGGCAACGATCGAACGTCAACCCCAGGTCGGCCAGGTGGCGACCGAGTACCTGGGCTTGTTCCACGCCGACGGGCGACAAGACGTCATAGTCGTCTGCACCGAAGGAGGCCTGGCCATGTCGAATCAGATAGATGCTGCCCACGTCCGTTTTCCCGGTACGTTGAAAGTCTGGCGAGGTTATGAGGATGCCCGCGAGCTGTCAATGAAAAAACATACGCTTGTTTTAAAAGCCTGTTAGAGGTGCGCTGGTGGCGGTTTGGGCACTGGTCCGCGGGCATTGGCGCCGGTATGCTGGGCCATCCGCGCCTGGCGCAGTGCATTCTTAAGGAGACATATGGATTTTTTGGCCGAATATGCGAGCTTTCTGGCGAAGACCGTCACCCTGGTGGTCGCTATTCTGGTGGTGCTGATCAGCTTCGCGGCGCTGCGCAGCAAAGGGCGTCGCAAATCCGCTGGCCAGTTGCAGGTCAGCAAGCTGAACGATTTCTACAAGGGCTTGCGCGAGCGCCTGGAATCGAGCCTGCTCGACAAGGACCAGCTCAAGGCCCTGCGCAAATCCGAAAGCAAAGCCGAAAAAAAGCAGGGCAAGAAGAAGCCCGAGCCTAAGGCGCGGGTATTCGTGCTGGATTTCGACGGTGACATCAAGGCCTCCGCCACTGAAAGCCTGCGCCATGAAATCACCGCACTGCTGAGCCTGGCCACGCCCAAGGACGAAGTGGTGCTGCGCCTGGAAAGCGGCGGCGGCATGGTGCACAGCTACGGCCTGGCCTCTTCCCAACTGGCGCGTATTCGTCAAGCGGGTGTGCCATTGACCGTGTGCATCGACAAGGTCGCGGCCAGCGGCGGCTATATGATGGCGTGCATCGGCGAGAAGATCATCAGCGCTCCGTTCGCGATCCTAGGTTCCATCGGCGTGGTCGCGCAGTTGCCCAACGTCAACCGCCTGCTGAAAAAGCATGATATCGACTTCGAAGTGCTCACCGCCGGCGAATACAAACGCACGCTGACGGTGTTTGGCGAAAACACCGAGAAGGGGCGCGAGAAATTCCAGGAAGACCTGGACATCACGCACCAATTGTTCAAGAACTTCGTCTCGCGTTATCGCCCGCAGTTGGCGATTGACGAGGTAGCCACCGGAGAAGTGTGGCTGGGTGTCGCCGCCCTCGACAAGCAACTGGTCGACGAGCTGCAGACCAGCGACGAATACCTGGCCACCAAGGCCAAGACCGCCGAGGTGTTCCACCTGCATTATGCGGAGCGTAAAAGCCTGCAGGAGCGGGTAGGGCTGGCGGCCAGTGGTTCGGTGGACCGGGTGCTGCTGACTTGGTGGAGCCGGCTGACTCAACAGCGGTTCTGGTAATCCACTACCAACTCGATCGCTCCCACGCTCTGCGTGGGCGCGCATCCCGTGACGCTCTGCGTCACCCTCGCGCAGGCGGGACGCGGAGCGTCCAGGGCTGTATTCCCACGCGGAGCGTGGGAACGATCACCGGTCAGGCCAAGCGGGGCTGGATGGAATCCGCCAGCCGCGTGAGGATCAGGCAGCACGACACCGCCCCAGCATCCAGCGCCCCTAGCGAGCGTTCACCCAGTCGGCTGGCCCTGCCGATCTTCGCCACCAGATCCCTGGTCGAATCACGCCCCTGGGAAGCAGCGCTTTTCATTGCTTCCAGCGCGGCGTTGAACGAAGCCCCATCGGCGTGCGCTCGCTCAAAGGCTTGCACCGCCGGAATCAGGGTGTCCATCAAACACTTGTCACCCACACCCGCCTCGGTGATGTCCTGCAACGACGTCAGGCCGCCGCGCAGCAAACGGGCGAAGGTGGCGGCGTCGATGTCTTCACTGCCGCGCACTTCGTCGGCCATGCCGATAAACAGGCTGCCATACAACGGGCCCATCGAGCCGCCGATGCCCTCCATCAGGCTCAGGGTCAGTTCGTCCAGGGCTGCCGCCAGGGTCAGTTGGCGACCTTCAAGTGCGCGCCCGCAGTGGGCAAAACCCTTGGCCATGTTAATGCCGTGGTCACCGTCGCCAATCGCACCGTCGATTTCGCTGAGGTAGTCACGGTTGGCCACGATCACGCTGACCAAGTCGGCGACGATGGCGCTGCCGTCGTGGCTGGAAAAATGCTCGCTCATGGTTCACTCCGCCTGGGTCATGCCGATGGAACGGCAGGGTTGGTCGATCAGGGTTTTCAGCTCCGCGTCCAGGCCGAGCAGGGTCAGGGTCACGCCCATCATTTCCAGGGAGGTGAAGTAGTTGCCGACATAGCAGCGGTGAATCTTCAAACCCTTGGCCGTGAGCTGGCGTTCCACCTCGGCATAGAACACGTACAGCTCCATCACCGGCGTGGCGCCGAGACCGGAGACCAGCACCACCACACTGTCGTCCTGGCTGAAGTCGCGGTCTGCGAGGATGGGGGCGAGCATGCGCTCGGCCATGGCGGCGGCGGACTCGATGGGGATCACTTCGATGCCCGGTTCGCCGTGATGGCCGATGCCCAGTTCCATCTGGCCGTCGGGGATCTGGAAGTTCGGCTTGCCCACGGCGGCGATGGTGCAGGGCGTGAGGCCGATGCCGATCGAGCGACAGTGGTCGACGGTTTTCTGCGCGACGCGAATCACACCGTCCAGGTCGTAATGCTGGGCGGCGGCGGCTCCGCCGATCTTCCACATGAAGATTTCCCCGGCCACGCCGCGACGCTTGGCGATATCCGCCTGGGGGGCGGAGGCGACGTCGTCGTTGGCGACCACGGTGCGAATACGCATGTCTTTGCTGGCGGCCATTTTCATCGCCAGCTTCACGTTCATGTTGTCACCCGCGTAGTTGCCGTACAGGCAGGCCACGCCCGCGCCATGGTCGGCGGCGCGGAAGGCGTCGAAAAAGCTCTTGGCGGTGGGCGAGGAGAAAATCTCACCGACCGCCACCGCATCCACCAGGCCCGGGCCGACGTAGCCGAGAAAGGCCGGTTCATGCCCGGAGCCACCGCCGGTGACGATGCCGACACGGCCCTGGGCCGAGGGCTTGGCCTTGACGATGACTCGTGGGTTGGTTTCGAACTGGCGCAGTTCAGGGTGCGCGACCAGGATGCCGCGCAGCATGTCTTCGACCACTTGGTCCGGATCGTTGATGACTCGATTCATAACGCGGGTTCCTGTTTTTTATTGGTTCACCGCTATCCGGTGTGGGAGGGGGCTTGCTCCCGATAGCGGTGGTTCAGTAATAGATGTGCTGACTGTCACACCGCCATCGGGGGCAAGTCGAATCGTCGCACCGCCCCTCCCACATGGATCTGTGGTGTGCTTAAGGCTCAAGTACCACCTTCAGCGACTTGTCACCACGCTCCATCACCGCAAATGCTTCCTTGAAATCCGCCAGCGCAAACTTATGGGTTACCACATCGCGCATGTCTATCTTGCGGCTGCCGATAAAGTCGATGGCGCGCGGGTACATATATGGCCCCAGGTGCGAACCGAGGATATCCAGCTCCTTACGGTCGCCGATGATCGACCAATCCACCGTGGCTTCATCATTGAACACGCTGAATTCAACGAAACGCCCCAATTTGCGCAGCATCGCCAGGCCCTGGTTCACTGCCTTGTGGTGCCCGGTGGCTTCGATATAGATGTCGCAGCCGTAGCCATCGGTGATCGCGCGGATTTTCGCCAGCACATCGACTTCGGCCGGGTTCCACACTTCGTCGGCGCCCATGCGCAGGGCCAGGGCGGCGCGTTCGGGTTTCATGTCCAGCACGATGAGCTTTTTCGGGTTGCGCAGACGCACCGCGCCGATGATGCCCAGGCCCAGGGTGCCGGCGCCGGCGACCACGACGATGTCGTCGTGGTCGACATTGGCGCGTTCTGCCGCGTGCAGCGAGCAGGCCAGGGGTTCGATCAGGATCGCTTCATCCGGGGCGATGGATTCCGGCACCTTATGGATGATGCCTTCCTTGGTGAAAATCATGTACTGGGCCATGGCGCCCTGCACATTGTTCTGGAAGCCGTAGAGGTCATGCTTCTGGCACATCCAGTATTGGCCGTGGTTGCAGAACCGGCAGCCCCAGCACGGCACGATCTGCTCGGAAATCACCCGCTCACCGACCGCCACGCCGCGTTTTTCCGCGCCAGGGCCGAGGGCAACCACGCGGCACACAAATTCATGCCCGGGGATCATCGGCGGTTTCACATAGCGCGGCTGCTCGGCATCGCCCCAGAACGACGGCGCGCCGCGATAGGTCTTGATGTCGCCCATGCAGATGCCGCACAGCTCGACCTTGGTGAGAATTTCATCAGGCCCCGGTGTGGGCACGTCGACAGTTTCCAGGCGGTAGTCTTCCGGGCCATGGCACACCACGGCCTGCATGGTTTTCGGGATGACTGGAGCGAGTTGTTCAGCACTGCGTTCGGTAACGGTGGACATGACAAAACCTCACGACATAAAGATGAATTACTGAATGCTGTAGCCGCCGTCGATCAGCATGTTCGCGCCAGTGATCATCTGCGCGGCATCGCTGAGCAGGTAGAGTGCCAGCCCGGCGATCTCCTCGGGCTGGGCAAACCGTCCCGCCGGGATCTGCGTTTTGGCCCGTTCGCCCACGGCGCCGGCCCAGGCTTGCTTGCCCAGTGCGGTCTCGACGATGGTGGGGGAAATGGCGTTGACGTTGATCTGCGGCGCCCATTCCATGGCCAATACCTTGGTCATGCCGACAATGGCGGCCTTGCTCGCGCAGTAGGCGACGTGGCGGTCCAGGCCGATCACGGCAGCCTGGGAGGCGAGATTGACGATGCGCCCGCTGCCCTGGGCCAGCATGTGGCGGGCACAGGCCTGGGCCACGAAGAAGCTGGCCTTGAGGTTGATATCCAGGGTGGTGTCCCAGGCGCTTTCGCTGACCTCGACGGCCTTGTCCAGTAACACCACGCCGGCGCTGTTGACCAGGTAATCCAGGCGTTGGAACTGTTCGAAAACCTGATCGATGGTGGGTTGTATCTGGCCGATCTGGCTGAGGTCGATGGCAATGCCCAAGTGCCCGGCACCGAGGCGGGCGGCCACCTCGACCACTGCCGGGTCGCGGTCCAGCAGGGCCACGCGGGCACCGCGTTCCACCAACAGGGTGGCGCAGGCCAGGCCGATGCCGGCGGCGCCCCCGGTGATCACGGCGCAACGGCCGCTGAGGTCGAAGGCTTGGTTCCAGAAACCTGACATGAATGACTCCTCTTTCAATAACGCTGGAGATCCAATGTGGGAGGGGGCTTGCTCCCGATGGCGGTGTAACAGTGATAAATCAAGCAACTGACACACCGCTATCGGGAGCAAGCCCCCTCCCACAGTTGACTGTGTTTCAAGTCAATAACTACTTACCGCCACTGACCTGCTTGTACAGCGCATCGGCGTTGGCATTCGTGACCGGCACCCACGGCAGGATGTAGTTCTTGGCCGTGCCATCCCCCCATTTCACGTCGTTGCCGTAGCGCGCCCATATCACCGATTGCGGCTTGTAGTCCTTGCCGGCCAATGCGCGCAACGCCACGTCCAGCGCACCCTGGGACTGGGCCTGGGCATCCTGGAGGAAGGTGGTGACTTCGTCTTTTTTCGCCGCCTGGATCGCATCCGGCATGCCGTCGATGGAGGTGACGGGCACGTCCTTGGAAGTCAGCCCATGGGACTTCAACGCCTGTACCGCACCGAGGGCCATGTCGTCGTTCTGGGCGATGACGCCATTGATGCCTTTGGGGTGAGCGTTCAGCCAGTCTTCGGTGAGGGTCAGCGCCTGGGCGCGGTCCCAGTTGGCGGTTTTTTTCTCGATGATCTTGATGTCCGGGTGTTTGCCCAGCACTTCCAGTTCGCCCTTTTCCCGGTCGATCTGTGCCGACTGACCAATCGGGCCCTGGATGATCACCACGTTGCCCTTGCCATTGAGCTTGTCGACCATGGCCTGGGCCTGCAGGCGGCCGCCTTCGACATCGTCGTTACCCACATACGGCACGTTGGCATCGGCTACTTTCGTATTGGAGGCGATGACCACCACGTCGTTGCTCATGGCGGCTTTCACCGTGCCGACGCCGGCCTTGGTATCGATGGGCACGAACAGAATCGCGTCGTAGTGCTGGGTCACCATGTTTTCGATCTGGTTGTTCTGCGTCAGCGCGTCGTAGTTGCCGTCGAACACGGTCAATTGCACGGTGCCGTCCTTGACCGCAGGGTGTTCCTTGAGCTCGCGGACCCAGTTCTGCATGAACTGGCCCTTGAGGCCGTAGACGGCGGCGCCGATCTTGTAGGTCTTGCCATCGGCGGCCAGGGCGATACTGCTGGCCAGCAGGGTAAAGGTCGCCGCAGCGGCCAAGGTGGTACCCAGTTTCATAAGTAGAACTCCGGTTATTGTTGTGGGTCGTTCTCTAGCGTTTTTTCTTGCGCCACACGTCGATCAGTACTGCAAACACGATGATCAGGCCTTTGGCGACCTGCTGGTAATAGGAGGACACGCCGAGCAGGTTCAGCCCGTTGTTGATCACGCCGATCAACAGCGCGCCGAACAAAGTGCCGACGATGCTGCCGGTGCCGCCCGACAGGCTGGTACCCCCGATCACCACGGCGGCAATCGCATCCAGCTCATAGGAAACCCCGGCCTGGGGCAGGGCGGAAGTGGTGCGCGCCGACAGCACCACGCCGGCCAACCCGGCCAGCAGGCCCGACACCACATACACCGAGAACATCACCTTGCGCACGCCGATACCGGAGGTGCGCGCGCTTTTTTCATTGCCGCCCACCGCGTACACATAGCGCCCGTACGTGGTGTAGCGCAGCACCATCCAGAAGATCAGTGCGACCACTGCGAAGATGATGATCGGCACGCCAATCGGGCCGATCTTGCCGATGCCCAGCGCCAGGTAGGCGTCAGGCAGGTCGGTGATCGGGCTGCCGTCGTTGAGGATGAAGGTCATGCCGCGGGCAATGCTGAGCATGCCGAGGGTGGCCACGAACGGCGGGATCGACAGGTTGGCGACCATGAAGCCGTTGACCACGCCGAGCATCGCCCCTGCGAACATCCCCGCGCTGACCGCCGCCAGCAGGCCGTAGCCCTGGGTCGCGACCATGGCGCTGCACAGCCCGGCAAACGCCAGGATCGAGCCCACCGAGAGGTCAATGCCCTTGGTCAGGATCACATAGGTCATGCCCACGGCAAGGATGCCGTTGATGGAGGTCTGGCGCAGGATGTCCATCCAGTTGCGCCAGGTCATGAAGTACTCGCTGGAGAACGCCATCACCACGCACAGCAGGATAAACACCAGCGGCAGGCCGAAGCGGTCGAGGGACAGGCGCACGCGGTTGCGCGGTGCGGCGGTAACGGGCGCAACAATCGTTTTGGCATTCATGAGGCAAGACTCAACAAGGCTTCCTGGGAAAGGGCGGTGTCGCTGCTGATGGTCACCAGCCGGCCGCCCTTGAATACAGCGATGCGATCGCTCAAGTGCAGCAGCTCGGGGGCTTCCGACGACACCACAATGGCCGCGCCCCCGGCGCGTACGAACTGGTCGAGCAAGTGGTAGATCTCTTGCTTGGCGCCTTCGTCGATGCCCCGGGTCGGTTCATCGCAGAGCAGGCAGATCGGTTCGGTGGACAAGCATTTGGCGAGCACCACTTTCTGCTGATTGCCGCCGCTCATGGAGGCCACCGGCAAGTCCAGGGAGCTGGTCTTGATCTGCAGGCGCTTGACCATGTTTTCAGCCAATTGGGTTTCCTTGCGTGCGTTGATCAGCGACCAGCTCGACAAGCGCTTGTAGGCCGACAGCGCAATGTTGGAAAGAATGCTGCCGGTCAATACCAGGCCGCTGTCCTTGCGGTCTTCGGTGACCAGCGACATGCCGGCGTTGATGGTGGCCTTGGGCAGCCCGACAGGCATGGGCTTGCCTTGCAGGGTGACGCTGCCGGAGTCCGGCGTGGTCAGGCCGTAGATGCAATTGAGGAATTCGCTGCGCCCCGAACCCATCAGGCCGTAGATGCCGAGGATTTCGCCCTGGCGCAGTTGCAGGCTGATGTCGTGAAATTCGCCGTTGCGGCTCAGGTTGTCGACTTGCAGGCAGGTGGCGGCGGCGCACTCACGGCCGACCTTGTGGTCGATCCGCGTCAGCTCCTGGCCGACGATGCCGCGCACCAGGTGGTTGCGGTCGATATCGGCCATGCGCCCGCTTTCCACAAAGGCGCCATCGCGAAAGATGCTGTAGTCGTCGGCGATCTGCGCCAACTCGCTCAGGCGATGCGACACGTACACAATGCCCGCGCCGCGTGCAGTGAGGCGGCGAATCGCCTTGAACAGGGTTTCTGCCTCGCGCTCGCCGATGGCCGAGGTGGGTTCGTCCATGATCATCACCTGGCAGTCATGGCTGAACGCCTTGGCGATTTCCACCAGTTGGATCTGCGCCACGCTCAAGCGGTGCATGGGGCTGGTGGGGTCGACGTCGAACTCCAGGCCTTCGAGCAGCTCGCGGGTGCGGCGGTTGAGCGCCTTGCTGTCGACAATGCAGCCGGCGCGGCGCGGTTCGCGGCCCAGCCAGATATTTTCGGCGACGCTCATGTAGGGAATGGGTTCCAGCTCCTGGGTGATCATCGCGATCCCCGCCGCCAAGGCTTCGCTCGGGCGGTTGAACTGCACGGCAACACCATTGAGCAGGATGCTGCCGGCGTCGCGCGGGGTGATGCCCATCAGGATGCTCAGGAAGGTCGACTTGCCGGCGCCATTGCCGCCACACAGGGCGTGCACGCTGCCGGCCCGCAGAGAGAGGCGCCCGTCACGCAGGGCAGGGACCCCGGCGTAAGCCTTGGCGACGTGTTCAGCCTGGAGCAGTAATGGCGTGGCCATCGGCGTGTCCTCGTGCTGTGAATTCTTATTAGGTCGCACAGTCATGTTTCGCTGTGAGCATATGTGTACCAAATGAAATTCTGATCAGTCAATCTCTTTCACTTGAAAGCGATGATTCTCATCTGGCGTGGCGGTATTCGCTTTTAATGCCGCATTAGCGGGAGCTCTGATAAAAACGAGCTTGACAGATCAGCCCATATGCCCGAGAAATGCCTGAGCGAAATTTCATTGAGTGATCATATGATCAGTCGTAAGTACGATGACGGCAGCGGAGCCAGACGCCATGAACACACCTTTCCCGGTGGCTATCGGATGCGATGAAGCGGGCTTTGAGCTCAAGGAATTGTTGAAGCGGCATATCGAAGCGCTGGGTTACCCGGTGACCGATTTCGGCACGCATTCCACCGCACCGGTGCTGTACCCGGACATTGCCCTGGCGGTGGCCAATGCCATCACCGCCGGGCAGCAGCGTCTCGGCGTGCTGGTTTGTGGCACCGGGATCGGCATGGCCATTTCCGCCAACAAGGTGTTCGGCATTCGTGCGGCTCAGGCCCACGACACCTACTCGGCCGAGCGTGCGCGCAAAAGCAACGATGCGCAGATCCTGTCCATCGGCGCGCGGGTCATCGGCATTGAACTGGCCAAGAGCGTCGTCACCGCGTTCCTGGCCTCGGAGTTCGAGGCTGCGCGCTCCGGGGCCAAGGTTGCGCGCATCAACGCGATCGAGCGCGATGGGCATCAATAGTGGACGGCGCGGGGCAAGAGTCGGGAGAATGCGCCTTTGACGCCGAAACGGAAGCCCGTCCCCATGAGTGACAGTAGCCAGCGCATGGCCAGCGATATCGATCAGATGACCGAAGTGGCGATGCTCTATTACCTCGAGAACGTCACTCAGGAGGCCATCGCCAAGCGCTTCGACCTGTCGCGGGCCAAGGTCAGCCGCTTGCTCAAGCGGGCACGCGATGAAGGCATTGTCGAGGTGCGGGTGTTGCAGCACCCGGCGATGAACAATGAGCTGGAGCGGGCGCTGGTCGAGCGCTTCAAGCTGGATCGCGCGTTGATCGCGGTCGATCACAGCGACCCGGACACCCAGCGCTCGGCCGTCGCCAGCCTGGTGGCCAATTACCTGAACAAAACCCTGGGCGACGGCATGATCGTCGCGGTGGGCATGGGGCGTAACGTCGGTGCGGTGGCTGATAACGTCTTTCTGCCGGTGACGCGCAACTGCACGTTTGTCTGCGCCATCGGCGGTTCGCTCAAGGCCGGCGAGTACATGAACCCCGACCATATCTGCCGGCGCCTGGCCCTGCGCTTTGGTGGCGAAAGTGAAAGCCTGTACGCCCCGGCGCTGGTGGCCAACCCGGAACTGCGCGGTGTGTTGATCAATAACGACACGGTGCGCTCGACCCTGGACCGCGCGCGCCGCGCCGATATTGCCTTGATCGGCATCGGCGACATGAGCGAAAACAGCAACATGGTGCGCATGGGCTGGTTCTCGCCCCAGGAAATCGCCCAGGCACGCTTGTCCGGCACGGTGGGCGACATGATGGGTTACGACTTTATCGACATCCACGGCCAGCCGGCGGTCAACGCCATCCAGGGGCGGGTCATCGGCCTGACGGTGCAGGAACTGTTCCGCATCCCGGACGTGGTGGCGATTGCCAGTGAGAACACCAAAGCGGCGGCGACCTTGGGGGCGTTGCGGTCGGGGGTGATCAACACCCTGGCAACGACCGTTACCAATGCCCACACCATCCTCGCGCTGGATGATGCCACCCGGAAGTCCTGACACGCCGCAGATCAAAATGTGGGAGGGGGCTTGCTCCCGATTGATCGTTCCCACGCTCCGCGTGGTAACGCCGCTCGGGACGCTCCGCGTCCCGCCAACGTCCGGTGACGCAGAGCGTCACGGGCTGCATTCCCACGCGGGAGCGTGAGCACGATCTTGACAGATGCGCTCACTGGCACACCGCCATCGGGAGCAAGCCCCCTCCCACATGGGTTTTGTGTGGGTTCAGAAGACAGGTTTTGTAATAGTTTTGCGTTGTAGGCAAATCGTATTTGGGCTGTAGGATTCAAGTCCTTTCGTTACCTCAGGACTTGCATGAACACCCTCTCGGAGCCTCCCAGTCGTCTTTCCCCAAGACTCCCGCACAAGCACCCCATATTGCATCGACTAACCTTGTCCCGGTCCATTGACCGCGTTTTGCCGTGCCCGGCATTCTTGAATACAGAGGCTCTATAAATGGAATGGTTAGCGGATCCAACGGCCTGGCTCGGCCTGGCGACCTTGATTGTGCTGGAACTGGTGCTGGGTATCGACAACCTGGTGTTTATCGCGATCCTGGCGGACAAGCTGCCGCCGGAGCAGCGCGACCGTGCGCGGCTGATCGGTTTGTCCCTGGCCTTGCTGATGCGCCTGGGCCTGCTGGCAAGTATTTCCTGGTTGGTGACACTGACCCAGCCGCTGTTCGAGGTGTTCGACAAGAGCTTCTCCGGCCGTGACCTGATCATGCTGTTCGGCGGTGTGTTCCTGTTGTTCAAGGCCACCATGGAATTGCATGAGCGCCTGGAAGGGCATGTGGCCCAGCATAAGGGCAATGTGGCTTACGCGATGTTCTGGCCGATCGTGGCGCAGATCGTGGTGCTCGACGCCGTGTTCTCCCTCGATGCGGTGATTACCGCCGTGGGCATGGTCGATGAGCTGGCGGTGATGATGATCGCGGTGATCGTGTCCATCGGTCTGATGATCGTGGCGAGCAAGCCGTTGACTCGCTTCGTCAACGCGCACCCGACCGTGATCATGCTGTGCCTGGGCTTCCTGATGATGATCGGCTTCGCGCTGACCGCCGAAGGCCTGGGCTTCCATATTCCGAAAGGCTACCTGTACGCGGCGATCGGCTTCTCGATCCTGATTGAAGTGTTCAACCAGATCGCCCGTTCGCGGCGCAAGAAATCGGCGCAGGGTGTGTTGCCGGTGCGCGAACGTACGGCCCACGCAGTGATGCGCTTGCTCGGCGGTCGCAGCCTGGCGGTGGAAGAGGTGGGTGAAGAGGTCGCCGACCTGCTGGGCGAGGTGGATACTGCGCAAGGTCCGCTGTTCGACCGACGCGAACGGGTGATGATCAGCGGTGTGCTGCAACTGGCCGAACGGCCGATCCGCACGTTGATGACGCCACGGGCCAAGGTCGACTGCATCGACCTGGCGGACGATCCCGAGAGTATTCGCCTGAAGCTGATGCATTCGTCCTACTCGCGGCTGCCGTTGATCCGCAACGGCGCGGTCGATGAGCCCCTGGGCTTTGTGCACAAAAAGGAGTTGCTCAAGGAGTATCTGGCCGGCAACGAGCCGAACCTTGAGCATCTGGCGCGTCGGGCGATCAACCTGCTGGAGAGCTTTTCGATCCTCAATGCCTTGGAGCAAATGCGTCAGGAATCCACCCACATCGCCTTTGTGATCAACGAATTCGGCGACTTCATGGGGGTGTTGAGCATGACCGACATCCTCGAGTCCATCGCCGGTGAATTGCCGGACGCCAGCGAAATCGAGGGGCCGGATATCGTCGAGGAGGGCGACGGCTTTCGCGCCAGTGGCGCCCTGAACCTGAGCCAGGTCGGTCAGCGCACCGGCTTCAAGGCGGCGGCTACCGAGGATTATCAAACGCTGGCTGGCCTGCTGATGAGCCTGCTCGACCGTCTGCCTGTGGTGGGCGATAGCCTGGAATATGAGGGCTGGCGATTAACGGTGGCTGCGGTTGAAGAGCGGCGGGTGACCCAGGTGGTTTTGCGGCCTTGCTCCGGTCAAAGCGCATGAATAGCGCGTGCACGAACTGCTGTTGCTCCTCCACGGGGCCGAAACCCTTGTGCAGTTCCACCCTGTTGCCGCGCTCGTAGACCAGCAGCGTTGGCGTACCGGTAACGTCAGGGTGCCTTGGGGTGTGCGCGCAATCGAGCACCATGCGCACGATCCACGGATGTTGCCAGGCAACCTGTTCGAATAAGGGGACCGCGCTGGCGCAGGCAGGGCAGTGCTCTGAAACGAACAGGATGAAGACCGGGCGCGGTGTGTTCAGCACGCGCTGGAAGTCCTTTGCGCTGGAAATTGTTCGCGTGGCTGCGCCCATGGTGATCTCCTGCCGCTAGCGTGGGTGTGTGCCAACGCTAAGCCGCTGGCTCACCCGCGTCTACTGTCAACCTTCACAGGTCCGGCCCACGCTCCAGCCGTTCCCGTGCCTTGCGCGCCTGGCTTGCGCACTTGCGGTATTCCTCATTGTCGCGGGCCGCTTTGGCGTCGCGGTAGTCATGATGGTTCTGGCTGGTGTAGTTGGTGTCGAAGGCTTCCTTGAGTTTTTGCAGTTCTTCCTTGCAGTCGCGGCGGTCGCTGGCCACGGCGTTGCCAGCCACCAGAAAACACAGCATTAACAGGCCAAGGCTCAATTTCATCGCGGGTCCTTTCATGTTGGGGCTTGCTCGCTCTACAGATTAGTCCAAGGGCGCACAGTTGGTGCGCAGTAACATCGTTGTGGGGCATTGAGTAGCAGCGTGGCTGGATGATGGCGCAACGCCGTAAAACCCTCCAGAAACTATCTCGCTGATCCATAAAGGATTTCTCCCCGGCATAGGTTTCCTTCAGCGCCTATGGCACACTTTCTGCTGTCTATTCCGTTGTTACATACCAAGTTCCGGTATAGCGGAATACACAACTCCTGGAGTGCTTGTCATGCATCACCGACCTTCCGTGTTCAAAGCGTGTGTTTTTCTTTTCGCCGCATCGGCTACCGTTGCCAGCCTTGCGCAGGCAGCGGACAGCAAGCTCGATGATGTGCTCAAGCGTGGGCACCTCATCGTGGGTACAGGCAGTACCAATGCGCCGTGGCACTTCCAGGGAGCGGATGGCAAGTTGCAGGGGTTTGATATCGACATCGGTCGCATCGTGGCCAAGGGCTTGTTCAACGACCCGAGCAAGGTCGAGTACGTGGTGCAGTCTTCCGACGCGCGTATTCCCAACCTGCTGACCGACAAGGTCGACATGAGTTGCCAGTTCATCACCGTCACCGCCAGCCGTGCGCAGCAAGTGGCCTTCACCCTGCCGTATTACCGCGAAGGCGTGGGCCTGCTGTTGCCGAATAACAGCAAGTACAAGGAAATCGAAGACCTGCAGGCGGCGGGCGATGGCGTCACCGTGGCCGTGCTGCAGAACGTGTATGCCGAAGAATTGGTCCACCAGGCGCTGCCCAAGGCCAAGGTTGACCAGTACGACAGCGTCGACCTGATGTACCAGGCCGTGAACTCCGGTCGCGCCGATGCCGCCGCCACCGATCAGTCGTCGGTCAAATACCTGATGGTGCAAAACCCCGGCCGCTACCGCAGCCCGGCCTACGCCTGGAGCCCGCAGACCTACGCGTGCGCGGTCAAGCGTGGCGACCAGGACTGGCTGAACTTCGTCAATACCGCGCTGCATGAGGCCATGACCGGCGTTGAATTCCCCGCCTACAAGGCGTCGTTCAAGCAATGGTTCGGCGTGGACCTGCCAGAGCCGGCGATTGGTTTTCCTGTGGAATTCAAGTGATCCAGAACAATCGGGGCGTGCTTGATGGCGCCCCACTCAGGTACTGCCGACCATGAACTATCAGCTGAACTTTGCCGCCGTGTGGCGTGATTTCGACACCTTGCTGGCGGGGCTCGGCCTGGGCCTGCAGTTGGCTTTGCTGTCGATCGCCATCGGCTGCGTGATCGGCCTGCTGATGGCGTTTGCCATGCTGTCCAGGCACCGGGCGTTGCGTGTGTTCGCTTCGGTGTATGTGACGGTGGTGCGCAATACGCCGATCCTGGTGCTGATCCTGTTGATCTATTTTGCCTTGCCGTCGCTGGGGATCCGCCTGGATAAAATCCCTTCGTTCATCATCACCTTGTCGCTGTACGCCGGCGCTTATCTGACCGAAGTGTTCCGCGCCGGGCTGTTGAACATTCCCAAGGGCTTGCGCGAAGCCGGATTGGCGATCGGCCTGGGTGAGTGGCGTATCCGCGCGTATATCACCGTGCCGGTGATGCTGCGCAACGTGCTGCCGGCGCTGTCGAACAACTTTATCTCGCTGTTCAAGGACACCTCGCTGGCCGCTGCGATTGCGGTGCCGGAGCTGACTTATTACGCCCGCAAGATCAACGTCGAAAGCTACCGGGTGATCGAAACCTGGCTGGTGACGACGGCGCTCTACGTGGCCGCCTGTTACCTCATTGCCATGCTGCTCCGTTACCTGGAACAGCGTCTGGCGATCCGTCGTTAAGGAGGGTTTTCCATGTACGAATCCCCTAGCTGGCTGCATGAACTGTGGATCGCCCGGGAGACGCTGTGGGCCGGGTTCCAGACCAGCATTTACTGCTCGGCGCTGGCGATTATCTTCGGCACCCTGATCGGTATCTTCGCCGGGCTGGTGCTGACCTACGGCAAGTTCTGGATGCGTGCGCCGTTTCGCCTGTATGTCGACCTGATTCGTGGCACGCCGGTATTCGTGCTGGTATTGGCGTGTTTCTACATGCTGCCGGCGCTCGGTTGGCAAATCAGTGCGTTCCAGGCCGGCGCGGTCGGGCTCACGCTGTTCTGTGGCTCCCATGTCGCGGAAATCGTGCGCGGTGCGCTGCAGGCCATCCCCCGTGGGCAACTGGAAGCGGGCAAGGCAATTGGCCTGACGTTCTACCAGTCCCTGGGCTACGTGCTGTTGCCCCAGGCGCTGCGGCAGATCCTGCCGACCTGGGTCAATTCCTCCACGGAAATCGTCAAGGCCTCGACCCTGCTCTCGGTGATCGGCGTTGCGGAGCTGCTGCTGAGCACCCAGCAAGTCATTGCGCGCACCTTCATGACCCTGGAGTTCTACCTGTTCGCAGGCTTCATGTTCTTTGTCATCAACTACGCCATCGAGTTATTCGGGCGCTACATTGAAAAGCGGGTGGCCTTGCCATGAATCAACCTCAAACAATCGAACCGCTGCTGAACATTCGTGGCCTGCGCAAGCAATACGGGGACGTCGAAGTGCTCAAGGGCGTCGACCTGAGCCTGCAGCGTGGCAACGTGGTGACCTTGATCGGTTCCAGCGGCTCGGGCAAGACCACCCTGTTGCGTTGCGTCAACCTGCTGGAAGAATTCCAGGGCGGGCAGATTACCCTCGATGGCGCGTCCATCGGCTACAGCGACGTGGCCGGCAAGCGCGTGCGTCACCCCGAGCGGGTGATCGCCCAGCACCGCGCCATGACCGGCATGGCGTTCCAGCAGTTCAACCTGTTCCCGCATTTGACCGCCTTGCAGAACGTGACCCTGGGTTTGTTGAAAGTTAAGAAAATGCCTAAGGACGAGGCCGTGTCGCTCGCGGAAAAATGGCTCGACCGTGTGGGACTTCTGGAACGTCGCAATCACTTTCCCGGCCAGT
The DNA here is from genome assembly GCF_003852355.1 of Pseudomonas sp. R2-7-07. NCBI lineage: Bacteria > Pseudomonadati > Pseudomonadota > Gammaproteobacteria > Pseudomonadales > Pseudomonadaceae > Pseudomonas > Pseudomonas sp. R2-7-07. Next base: position 2,604,728 of record NZ_CP027759.1, read on the forward strand.
TGTCCGGCGGCCAGCAACAGCGCGTGGCGATTGCCCGGGCCATTGCCATGAACCCCAGCCTGATGCTGTTCGACGAAGTCACCTCGGCCCTCGACCCGGAGCTGGTGGGCGAAGTGCTCAACGTGATCAAGGGATTGGCGGAGGAGGGCATGACCATGTTGCTGGTCACCCACGAAATGCGCTTTGCCTATGAGGTCTCGGACAAGATCGTCTTCATGAACCAGGGCCGCATCGAAGAACAGGGCTCGCCGAAGGACATCTTCGAGCGGCCGCAGTCACCGCGTCTGGCGGAATTTCTCAAGAGCATTCGTTTTTAATCAGGAGCTATTTTATGAGCATTACTCGTTACGGTACCGGCAGCACCGCCGGCGGCGGCCAGCCACGTCCTTTCGCCCGTGCGGTGGAAGCCGATGGTTGGTTGTATGTGTCGGGCCAGGTGCCGGCGGTGGACGGTGAAATCATCAATGGCGGCATCATCGAGCAAACCCGCCAGACGATGCGCAACGTGGTGGCGATTCTGGAAGAGGCCGGCTACGAATTGAAAGACGTGGTGCGCGTCGGCGTATGGCTGGAAGACCCACGGGATTTCTGGAGTTTCAACAAAGTCTTCGGCGAATACTTCACCCCGGAACACGCCCCGGCGCGCGCCTGTGTGCAGGCCAACATGATGGTGGACTGCAAGGTGGAGATCGATTGCGTGGCCTACAAGAAAAAAGGCTAAATTGCCCATCTCTTGAAGCCACAATGGATCAAATGTGGGAGGGGGCTTGCCCCCGATAGCGGTGTATCAGCAACAGATGTATGCACTGGCACACCGCCATCGGGAGCAAGCCCCCTCCCACAGGGGATTACTGTGCAGCACACACCTTGTCAGGACTTAACACTGCCATGACCGAAGACACCATCAAACGCCGCGCCAAAGGCCTGGACCGTGCGTTCGATATCCTCGATTTTCTCAAGGAAATCGGCCAGCCACTGCGCCCGAATGACATCGCCAGCGGCATCGGCAGCCCCAAGTCCACGGTCTACGAACTGGTCGCCTCGCTGCTCGAGCGGCGCATCCTGGAAACCGTGGGCAAGGACGGTCACGTCTACCTCGGACGCCAGCTGTACTTCCTCGGCCAGGCGCACCTGCGCCACTTCGACCTGACCCGCGAGGCCGACCACGCCTTGCAGGAGATCGTCAGCCAGACCCACGAAACCGCGCAGATGTGCCTGCTCAACGGGCGCAAGTACACGGTGGCGCTGATGCGCGAAGGCGAGCGGCATTTTCGTATTTCCTCGGATATCGGCGAAAACGCGCCGATCCCCTGGACCGCCTCCGGGCGCCTGCTGCTCGGGCATTTGAGCGACCGGCAAATCATCGACTTGATCGATCCCGACGATTTCATCCTGCCGGATGGCCTGCGCCTGCCCCTGGAGACCTTCCTGGCGCAGATCCGCCAGGCCACCCTCGACGGGTTCTTCTCCTTCGATAGCGTCGCCGACACCTTTACCCACTGCTTTGCCGCCCCGGTGCGCGACGCGCAGGGCGTCAGCATTGCGACGCTGTGCATCGTCGCCCCGCGGGCCGATGCGAGCAAAAACTATCACGACTATCGCCGGGTGCTGATCGACAGCGCCAACAACCTGGCCCGGCGCATCAACGAATAGGAATTTCCCATGTCTGCCTTCAATGCCGTTGAAAAAGGCGCCGCCGCAGTTGGCGCTCACCTGGTCCGCGATGTCAGCCTGCCGGCCCTGGTGCTGCACCGCGAGGCCCTGGAACACAACATTCGCTGGATGCAGCAATTCGTCAGTGACAGCGGCGCGCAGTTGGCGCCACACGGCAAGACCAGCATGATGCCGGCGCTGTTTCAGCATCAACTCGCCCAGGGCGCCTGGGGCATTACCCTGGCCACTGCGGTGCAGACCCGCGCCGCCTACGCCGGCGGGGTGCGCCGTGTGCTGATGGCCAACCAACTGGTCGGCGCGCCGAACATGGCGCTGATTGCCGACCTGCTGGCCGACCCGGCTTTCGATTTTCACTGCATGGTCGACCATCCGGACAACGTCGCCGACCTCGGCCTGTTCTTCGCCGCCCGTGGTCTGCGCCTGAACGTGATGATCGAGTACGGCGTGGTCGGTGGCCGTTGCGGTTGCCGCAGCGAGCAGCAAGTGCGCGAGCTGGCAGAGGCGATCAAGGCCCAGCCGGCCCTGGCCCTTACCGGTATTGAAGGCTATGAAGGCGTGATCCACGGCGATCAGGCGATCAGCGGCATTCGTGCGTTCGCGGCCAGCCTGGTGCGCCAGGCGGTAGACCTGCAAGACAACGGCTATTTCGACCTGCCCACCCCAATCGTGACGGCGTCGGGTTCGGCCTGGTATGACCTGATTGCCGAATCGTTCGAGGCGCAGAATGCCGCCGGCCGCTTCCTCAGCGTCCTGCGCCCCGGCAGCTACGTGGCCCACGACCATGGCATCTACAAAGACGCGCAATGCTGTGTGCTTGACCGTCGCAGCGACCTCAACGAAGGCCTGCGCCCGGCGCTGGAAGTCTGGGCCCATGTGCAATCGTTGCCGGAACCGGGCTTTGCGGTGATCGCCCTGGGCAAGCGCGACGTAGCCTACGACGCCGGTCTGCCGGTGCCGCTCAAGCGCTACAAGGCCGGAATTTTACCGGCAGAGGGCGATGATGTGAGCGCGTGCCAGGTGACCGCCGTGATGGACCAACACGCGTTCATGACCGTGGCGCCGGGGGTTGAACTGCGTATTGGCGACATCATTTCGTTTGGTACTTCCCATCCATGCCTGACCTTCGACAAGTGGCAGGTGGGTTGCCTGGTGGATGAGCAACTGCGGGTGATCGAGTCCCTGCGCACCTGCTTCTAGACCGAGTCGCGCCTATCGAGGGCAAGCCCCCTCCCACAGGGCAATGCATTCCAAATGTGGGAGGGGGCTTGCCCCCGATGAGTCCATCAGCCCCACCGAGACAGCAGCCATGACCACTAAACCGCGCATCGCCCTCATCGGCGAATGCATGATCGAACTGCAACACCGCGCCGACGGCAGCCTGCACCAGAGCTTCGGCGGCGACACCCTGAACGCGGCGGTGTACCTGCGCCGCGAGCTGGGCGATCTCGGCACTGTCGATTACGTCACCGCCCTGGGCGATGACAGTTTCAGCGATGCCATGTGCCAACAGTGGGCTGATGAAGGCCTCGGGCTGGGCATGGTCCAGCGCCTGGCCGGGCGTTTGCCGGGATTGTATTGCATCCAGACCGACGCCAACGGCGAGCGCAAATTCCTCTACTGGCGCAACGAAGCGGCTGTGCGCGACTGTTTTACCACGCCGGCCGCCGAGCCGATCCTGGCAGCCCTGCCGGGCTATGACTGGGTGTATTTCAGCGGCATCACCCTGGCGGTGCTGGGGGAAATCGGGCGTGAGCGTTTACTGGAAAGCCTGATCGAAACCCGGCGTCGCGGCGCCAAGGTCGTATTCGACAATAACTACCGGCCGCGTCTGTGGGCGAACATCGAGGCGGCCCGCGCGGCGTATCACCGCGTGTTGGCCGAGGTGGATATCGCCTTGCTGACCGAGGACGACGAGCGCGCGTTGTTCGGTTATGCCGACAGCGAGCAGGTGTTTGCGGCCTACCCGAAGATTGAGGAGGTGGTGCTCAAGCGCGGCGCGGATGACTGTTTGATCCGTTGCGCCGACGAGCGCTTTGCCGTGCCGGCGTTGAAGGTGGAGAAGGTCGTGGACACCACGGCGGCGGGGGATTCGTTCAGTGCGGCGTATTTGGCCGGTCGGCTCAAGGGCGGTTCGCCGGAGCAGGCTGCGTTGGCCGGGCATCGGTTGGCGAGTCGAGTGATTCAGGTGCCGGGGGCATTGATACCCAGGTGAATGGCCGCCTGCGGCGGATCGGGGGCAAGCCCCTCCCACATTGTGATGTATTCACAAATCAAGTGTGGGAGGGGGCTTGCCCCCGATAACGGTGTAAAGCCAACCCCTCAGTCCCGGTAAAACACCTGCACCAAGTGATAACCAAACTTGCTCTTGACCGGCCCATGCACCACCCGCAGCGGTTTCTTGAAGATCACTGCATCAATGGCCCCGACCATCTGCCCTGGCCGCACTTCACCCAGATCACCGCCGCGCTTGCCCGACGGGCAAGTGGAGTACTTCTTGGCCAGCACATCAAAGGCTTCGCCCTTGGCAATGCGCTGCTTGAGCTGTTCGGCTTCTTCACTGGTTTTCACCAGGATATGACGGGCTTGGGCTTTCATCGATCTCTACCAGGTGTGCGACGGCGCGCGATTATGCCTGAACTCAGGCATCGACGCCGATCATGCTGCGGATTTTGGTCGCCAGCAGGTCAATGGAAAACGGCTTGGCCACCATGTCCATGCCGTGCTCCAGAAAGCCCTGGCGCTCGGCGGCTTTTTCGGCGTAACCGGTCATGAACAGCACGCGCAGCCCCGGCCGGTGCTGGCGGGCGATTTCCGCCAGTTGCCGGCCGTTCATGCCCGGCAGGCCGACGTCGGTCACCAGCAGGTCGACGCGTAGATCCGACTCCAGCAACGGCAGCGCCGTGCGCGCGTCCGCCGCCTGGTGCGCGGTGTAACCCAGCTCGTCGAGCAGATTGACCACCAGCATGCGCACCGCCGGGTCGTCCTCGACCACCACCACCGCTTCGCCGGCCAGGGCCAGCGGCGCTTCGGCCAGGCTGGCGGGCAGGTTGCTTTCCAGCGCGGTGCCGTGCAGGCGCGGCAGGTACAGGCGCACGCAGGTGCCCTGGCCCGGTTCGCTCTGGATAGTCACATGGCCCCCCGATTGCTGGGCAAAGCCGTAGATCATCGACAAGCCCAGGCCGGTGCCCTGGCCGATGGGTTTGGTGGTGAAGAACGGATCGAAGGCTTTGGCGAGGATTTTCGGCGCCATGCCGCTGCCGTTGTCGCGCACGCCGAGCATCACGTAGTCGCCGGCCTTGACCGGCTCCAGGGTGGTGATATCGGTACCGTCCAGATAGCTGTTGGCGGTTTCGATCAGCAGTTCACCGCCGTCGGGCATGGCGTCGCGGGCATTGATGACGAGGTTGAGCAGGGCATTTTCCAGTTGGCTGGCGTCGGTGTTCACCGGCCAGATGTCCTTGCCCAGCTGCACATTAAGCGTGATATGCGCGCCCTTGGTGCGGCGGAACAGATCTTCCAGGGACGCCACCAGCTGGTTGGGATCGGTGGGGCGTTTGTCCAGCGTCTGGCGCCGCGAGAACGCCAGCAGCCGGTGGGTGAGGGCGGCGGCGCGGTGGGCGGAGGCCACGGCGGCATCGGCAAAGCGGCCGATGTCTTCGCTGCGGCCGTCGGCGATGTAGCGTTGCATCAGGTCGAGGCTGCCGATGATGCCGGTGAGCATATTGTTGAAATCGTGGGCGATACCGCCGGTGAGCTGGCCCACGGCTTCCATTTTTTGCGCGTGGCGCAGCGCGTCTTCAGCCCGCTCGCGCTCGAACATTTCGTTTTGCAGGCGCTGGTTGGCCTCGGCCAGCGCCTGGGTGCGCTGGGCCACGCGCTCTTCGAGGTTTTCGTTGAGGTGGCGCAGGGCTTCCTCGGTGAGTTTGCGTTCGGTCTCGTCGATCACAAAGATGTAGAAACCGTTCACCGAGCCGTCAGTGCAGAAGCGCGGCAGGTACTTCATCAACGCATGGCGCGGCCGCCCGTCGCGATGCGGCGTGACGGTCATGAAGCTGCACGCCTTGCCGTTGAGCGCGGCGGCGATCTTGTCTGCGCGCCCGGCGTACACCTCGTCGCCCAGCACCTCACGGATGGTCTTGCCGTACAGTTCCTGAGGCGTCTTGCCGTACCAGTCGAGGTAGGCGCTGTTGTTCAAGCGAAAGCGTTGCTCGTGGTCGACATAGCCGATCAGCACCGGCATGGCGTTGATGATCAGTTGCAGTTCGGTCTGGCTTTGACGCAGCGCCTGCTCGGTGTGCTTGCGCTCGGTGAGGTCCAGTGCGGCACCGAGGAAACGGGCGGGGCGGCCTTGCGGGTCCTTGTAGCAGCGGCCACGGGCAAACACCCAGCGTACCTGGCCGTCGGCTTGCAGCAGGCGGTATTCCTCGGCGTATTCGGTGCCGAAGGTAATACAATGCTTGATGCTGCGCGTGACCGTGCCACGGTCTTCGGGATGCACGCCGAGCAGGTAGGCGCTGATGGGCAGCAGGCCGGCGTCATTGGGGTCGACGCCGTGCAGGTAAGCGAAATGTGCGTCGGCGATAAACCGGTCTTCGCCGATGTCCCAGTCCCAGGTGCCTACCGCGTCGGTCGCCGCCAGGGCCAGTTGCAGTCGTTGCTCGGTGTTGTGCTGGGCCTTGAGGCTGTCTTCGGAGCGCTGTTGCAGTTCGAGGGCTTGGCGGCGCCGCTCGTTGGTTTCGATGGCCGTGACCAGGATGCCGGCCACGCGGCCGCTTTCATCGCGCACTGGGCTGTAGGTCAGGTCAAGCCAGATTTCAGTGTCGCGCTGGTTGCGCTGCAGCACGAAGCGCTGCTCGCTGAAGGTGCGCACTTGGCCGCTGAGCACCGCGTCGTAGACCGGCGCGGCGAAGCTTTGCAGCTCCGGCCAGGTCGCGTGCACCGGCTGGCCCAGGGCGCCGGGGTGCTTGTTGCCGGCCAGCCGGGCGAAACCATCGTTATACAGCTGGGTGAGCTGCTCGCCCCAGAGCAGCAGCATCGGCATGGGCGAATGCACCACGATATCCACGGCGGTGCGCAGACTTTGCGGCCAATCATTGGCCTCACCGAGGGGGCTTTGCGCCCAGTCCAGCCGCTCGATCATTGCTGCGGCTTCGCTACCGGTGGATGTTCCATTCATGAAAAAGCCTTGCGTATCACGCTTTGAAAAATGACAACACCCATTATTCCAAGAGACAACGACGGGTGGCTACCTCGAAAAATAGCACGCATTGCCGGGTTTTCTGCAAAACGCCGTATCAGGGCTGAAGCCTTTCATCTGTCACGCCAGCTCAGGGCGGTCGCGAAAGTGTTCGAGGGCCTCGGGGTTGGCCAGCGCATCGGTGTTTTTCACCGGTTCCCCATGCACCACATTGCGCACCGCCAATTCGACGATCTTGCCGCTGATGGTGCGCGGGATATCGTTGACCGCGAGGATTTTCGCCGGCACGTGGCGCGGTGTGGTGTTGGCGCGGATCACCTGGCGGATCTGCTGCTCCAGCGCCTCATCCAACTGGACACCGTCAGCAAGGCGCACAAACAGCACCACGCGCACGTCGTCCTGCCAGCGCTGGCCGATAGCGAGGCTTTCCAGCACCTGCGGGACTTTTTCCACCTGGCGATAGATCTCGGCGGTGCCGATGCGCACGCCGCCAGGGTTGAGCACCGCATCGGAGCGGCCATGGATCAGCAGGCTGCCGTTGGGACGTTGCTCGGCGTAGTCGCCCTGGGCCCACACGCCGGGGAACTGGCTGAAATACGAGGCGCGCAACTTTTGCTGCTGCGGGTCGTTCCACAGCCCGATGGGCATCGCCGGGAAATGCCGGGTACACACCAATTCGCCTTTCTCGCCGACCAGTGGGCGGCCCTGCTCGTCCCACACTTCGATAGCCATCGCCAGGCTCTTGCACTGCATTTCGCCACGGCGCACCGGCAACACCGGGTTACCAATCACGAAGCAGGAGACAATATCGGTGCCGCCGGACATCGATGACAGGCACAGCTCGGCCTTGATCTCGCGGTACACGTAGTCGTAGCTCTGGGGCGACAGCGGCGACCCGGTGGAGATCAACCCTTTGAGGCTGCGCAAATCATGGCTGAGGCGCGGTTGCAGGCCGGCCTTTTCCAGGGTGGCGAGGAACTTGGGGCTGGTGCCGAACACGCTGATGCGTTCGGCGTCGATCAGGTCGATCAAGCGTTGCGGGCCCGGATGAAACGGAGAACCGTCATACAGCACCGCCGTGGCGCCCAGGGCCAGCACCGACACCAGCCAGTTCCACATCATCCAGCCGCAGGTGGTGTAGTAGAACAGGCAGTCTTCACGGGACAGGTCGGCATGCAGGCCATGTTCCTTGAGATGGGTGAGCAGGACGCCGCCGGTGCCGTGAATGATGCACTTGGGCACGCCGGTGGTGCCGCTGGAATAGAGGATATACAGCGGGTGATCGAACGGCACCGCGACGAACTCGGGCGTGCCGCTGGGTTGGTAGAAGTCGCGCCACAGTGCGACGCGCGCGGGCGTGCGGTAATCCGTGACCTGCGCCTGAGGGCGGGCGTAGGGCACGATGATCAAGTGTTCCAGGGACGGCAGCCGCTCTAGGATTTCATTGAGCTTGGCGCTCTGGTCGAGGGTCTTGCCGGCATAGCGATAACCGGCGCAAGTGATCAGCACCTTGGGCTCGATCTGGCCGAAACGGTCGATCACGCCTTGGGTGCCGAAGTCCGGTGACGAGCACGACCAGATTGCCCCGAGGCTGGTGGTGGCGAGCATGCCGACCAGGGTTTGCCAGGTATTGGGCATGCACGCCGCCACACGGTCACCCACACCGACACCGGCCGAGCGCAGGCTGTTTTGCAGGCCGGCGACATGTTCGGCCAATTGCGCGTAGCTCAATTGTTCACGCTGGCCGTCTTCACTGATTGCAACCACCGCCGGGTGATCGTCACGACGGCGCAGCAAGTGCTCGGCGAAGTTCAGGGTAGCACCGGGAAACCACTGGGCGCTGGGCATGTCAGCGCTCTCGATCAACGTGGCGCTGGGCGGGCTGCGAAATTGCACCTCGAAGAACGCCACGATGGCCTTCCAGAAATCCGGGCGCTGGTCGATGCTCCACTGGTGCAGGGCGGGGTAGTCGCCCAGCTGCAGGTGGTGGTGTGCATTGATGTAGCGGCGGAACTGGTCCATGCGCGTATTGGCGATGCGTTCCGGGGAGGGTTGCCAGAGGATGTCGGACATTGCGGGGTCTCTTGTTCTTGTGTGAGGTTTGTCAGACAAAGCAAGTCCAAGGTGGGAGGGGGCTTGCTCCCGATGGCGGTGTTTCAGTTTGCACATTCATTGACTGACCCACCGCTATCGGGAGCAAGCCCCCTCCCACATTTGGATATCTTCTGTTCGGTAGACCGTGGTTATTGGGCCAACCAACCGCCATCAATATTCCACGCCGCGCCACGCACCTGGCTACCGGCCTCACTGCATAAAAACAGCACCAGCTCACCCAGCTGCGGCGGTGTCACGAACTCCAGCGACGGTTGTTTTTCCGCCAGCAGATCATGCTGCGCCTGCTGCGGGCCCACCCCGTTGGCCGCGCGATCGTCGATCTGCTTCTGCACCAGCGGCGTCAGCACCCAGCCTGGGCAAATCGCGTTGCACGTCACGTTGCTGGTCGCGGTTTCCAGGCCCACAACCTTGGTCAGGCCGATCACCCCATGCTTGGCCGCCACATAGGCCGCCTTGCCCACCGAACCCACCTGGCCGTGCACCGAGGCGATATTGACGATGCGTCCCCAACCCTTGGCCTTCATGCCCGGCAGGCTCAAGCGCGTGCTGTGGAACACCGACGACAGGTTGATTGCGATAATCGAGTCCCAGCGCTCCACCGGAAAATCCTCCACCGCCGCCACATGCTGGATGCCGGCGTTATTGACCAGTATGTCGACGCCGCCGAACTCGCGCTCGGCATAGGCCAGCATCTCGGCGATCTGCGCCGGGTCGCTGACGTCTGCCGGGTGATGCCCGACCTTGACGCCAAACGCCTGTACCTGGGCGATCACGCCGCTGGCATCGCCGAAGCCGTTGAGGATCAGGTTGGCGCCGGCCTTGGCCAGGCTCAGGGCAATGCCCAGGCCGATGCCGCTGGTGGAGCCGGTGACCAGGGCGGTCTTGCCGTTCAATGTCGTCATGAAAACCTCACACTATGCCGGTGGCGTAGAACGTACCGATCACCACGAACACCGCGAGGGTCTTGATGATCGTGATACCGAAAATATCCTTGTAGGCTTCGCGGTGGGTCAGCCCGGTCACCGCCAGCAGCGTGATCACCGCGCCGTTGTGGGGCAGGGTGTCCATGCCGCCGCTGGCCATGGCCGCAACCCGGTGCAGCACTTCAAGGGGGATATTGGCCGCATGGGCCGCTGAAATAAAGCTTTCGGACATGGCCGCCAGGGCGATGCTCATGCCGCCGGACGCGGAGCCGGTGATCCCCGCCAGCAGGGTCACGGTAATCGCTTCGTTGACCAGCGGGTTGGGGATGCCCTTGAGCCAGTCCGCCAATACCAGGAACCCCGGCAACGAGGCGATCACTGCACCGAACCCGTATTCGGAAGCGGTGTTCATCGCTGCCAGCAGCGCGCCGCTGACCGCACTTTTACTGCCTTCGGCCAGCTTGCTTTTGATCGCTGAAAAACCGCACACCAGCACCACGATAATCCCCACCAGCAACGCCGCCTGCACCGCCCAGATCGCGGTGAGCTTGGCGATTTCGGTGGTCACCGGGGCGCTCATGCCCGGCAGGCTGAGGCTGTGGGTCTTGCCGTACCACTGCGGGATCCAGTGGGTGAACAGCAGGTTCATCACCCCCACCAGAATCAACGGCGACAGCGCGATCCATGGGTTGGGCAGGGCCAGGTCCTCGGCGGTTTCCGGCTCGTTGCGCAGCTCGGTGCCATAGCCTTCACCCGCGCGCTGGGCCTTGTTGCGCTGGCGCGACAGGTAGAGCATGCCGGCGCAGAACACGAAAATCGTACCGATCAGCCCCAGCCACGGCGCCGCCCAGGCGGTGGTGTTGAAGAAGGTGCTGGGGATGATGTTCTGGATCTGCGGCGTGCCGGGCAGGGCGTCCATGGTGAACGAGAACGCACCGAGGGCAATGGTGGCCGGGATCAGGCGCTTGGGGATATTGCTCTGGCGGAACATCTCCGCGGCAAACGGGTACACCGCAAACACCACCACGAACAGCGACACGCCGCCGTAAGTGAGCAGGGCACAGACCAGCACAATCACCAGCATCGCCTGGCGCGTGCCGAGCAAACGAATGGCGGCGGCGACGATGGAACGCGAGAACCCCGACAGCTCGATCAGCTTGCCGAACACCGCACCGAGCAGGAACACCGGGAAATATAGCTTGATGAAACCAACCATTTTCTCCATGAACACCCCGGTGAAGGCGGGTGCGACAGCCGAAGGGTCAGTCAGCAGAACAGCGCCGAGGGCGGCGATCGGGGCAAACAGGATAACGCTATAGCCACGGTAGGCAGCCAGCATCAGCAGCGCCAGGGCTGCCAAGGCAATGATCACACTCATGGTGTGTCTCCAATTGTTATTTTTGTGGGTGAAACGCTGGAGAAGGGCTATAGCGAGATGTGTGCCATGTTTCTAACTTATTGAAATATAAGTCAATTAACTATTTTGCCTGTGATGATTTTCGACTTTGTCTCAATTCAGAGACCGCCACCGATCAAATGTGGGAGGGGGCTTGCTCCCGATAGCGGTGTGTCAGCTTATATATCCACTGGCTGATCCGCCGCCATCGGGAGCAAGCCCCCTCCCACAAAGGTTTGTCTTCATAGTGAGATTTGAGTCTCATGGTAGAGACTGTGCAATCCCCAACCCCACCATCTTCTTGTACAACGTCGAGCGCCCCAGTCCCAATCGCCTCGCCGCCTCCACCACATTTCCTTCGCAGTGCTCGAGCGCCGCCATAATCACCTGTCGATCAAACCGCTCCCGCGCCGCCGCAAACGTCTCACCCTCGGCCGTGGCTACCGCACCACGCGCCACCGGCCTGAACGTGCCAATCGCCGCCCGAATCTCTCCGGCATTCAACACCAGGTCATCACTCAACAACGCCGCCCGCTCCAGCACGTTGCGCAGCTCACGAATATTCCCCGGCCACGCATGCTGCGCTAACAGCGCCAGGGCTTCGCGGTCCAGTTCATGCTGGCTGCGCAGTTCCTCGAGGATGGCTTCGCTCAGCGCCGGAATATCTTCCAACCGTTCACGCAGCGGCGGCACCTGGATCGGCAGCACGTTCAGGCGGTAGTACAGGTCCGCACGGAACTCGCCACGCTTGATCGCCGCTTCAAGGTCCATGGAGGTCGCCGCGATCACCCGTACATCGCTGTGCAGCATCTCATTGGAACCGACCGGTTCGAATTCTTTTTCCTGCAACACCCGCAATAACTTGCTTTGCAGCGGCAGCGGCATGTCGCCGATTTCATCGAGGAACAGCGTGCCGCCCTGGGCGATCTGGAATTTGCCGGGACGACCCTTGCGGTCGGCGCCGGTAAAGGCGCCCGGCGCGGTGCCGAAAAACTCAGCCTCGAGCAGGTCGTGGGGGATCGCCGCGCTGTTGATGCTGACGAACGCCTTGTGGGCTCGGGGCGATGCGCCATGGATGGCCTGGGCGAGCAATTCCTTGCCGGTGCCGGTTTCGCCCAGCAGCAGCACCGGCGATTCAGCGCTGGCACTGCGCCGCGCACGGCGCTTGACTTCAAGGCTGGCGGCGCTGGTGCCGATAAAGTGCGCGAAGTTGTATTTGCTTTGCCGCGAGCGCAACAGCGAACGCGTGGATGCCAGTTCCTGCTGCATGCTCAGGTAGCGCTCGATCAGCGGCGACAGGTTGCGCAGCTCATCGAACAGCGCAAAGCCAATCGCACCGATCACCGCGCCCGCATCGTCGTGGATCGGCAGACGCATCACCACCAGCGGGCCCTTGGGCGTGTCCTGGATATCCAGCAGAATCGGCCGGTCGTTGCGCACCACCTGGCGCAACAGGCTGTTGGAAATCACCTGCTCGCAGGGTTGGCCGATGGCCTGCTCGGCGCTCTTGAGGCCGAAACGCTTGGCGTAGCGCTCGTTCATCCAGACGATATTCGCATCACGGTCAACGATCACCGTGCCTTCGCTGGACTGCTCGATAATCTCAAACAGCGACTGAATGGCCAGGCCGCGAACGTGTTGGTAGTCCTTGAGGTTTTCGGTGGTATTCATAGTCATAGCGCCGATTGATGGTCCAGCAGGTGAAGCGTGGCGAGGGAGCCCGCTCGCCACTATAAACGCGCTTCTACAAGGGGATGTGCGCGGCAGCCAACAGTTCCTTGGTGTAGGGATGCTGCGGCGCTTCGAACACGGCATGGCTGGGGCCGCGCTCTACCACTTTGCCGTCCTTGACCACGATCATATCGTGGGCCATCGCCCGCACCACCGCCAGGTCATGGCTGATGAACAGGTAGGTCAGGCCGTATTTCTCCTGCAGTTCGCGCAACAAGGCCACCACTTGTTTTTGCACCGTACGGTCCAGCGCCGAGGTCGGCTCATCCAGCAGCATCAACGCCGGCTTGAGCACCAGCGCCCGGGCGATAGCGATGCGCTGGCGCTGGCCACCGGAAAATTCATGGGGGTAACGGTGCCGACTGGCGGGGTCCAGGCCGACGTCCTTGAGCACCTGGATCACCTGCGCTTCGCGCGCGTCGAGGCTGCACGGGGCGTGTACTTCCAGGCCCTCGCTGATGATCTGTTGCACCGACATGCGCGGGCTGAGGCTGCCATACGGGTCCTGGAACACCACCTGCATCTGCTTGCGCCATGGACGCATCTGCCGGTGGTTGAGCGGGTCGAGGGCCTCGCCCTGGAAGCGGATGCTGCCGGTGGAATCGAGCAGGCGCAGGATCGCCTGGCCCAGAGTCGACTTGCCCGAGCCGGACTCACCGACAATCCCCAGGGTCTTGCCGCGTTGCACACTGAGGCTGATACCGTCCACCGCCTGCAGGTAGCGCTTGGGTCGCAGCAGCCCGCCGCCGAGAGCAAACCGCACGCTCAGGTCGTTCACCTGCAATACGGTCTCGCGCTCCTCGCCGCACAACACTTCAGCCGAGGGCTCGGCGTCCAGCAGCAAGCGGCTGTAGGGGTGCTGTGGCGCGGCAAACAAGGCCTGGCAGTCGGCCTGCTCGACGATCTCTCCGGCGCGCATCACGCACACCCGCTGGGCAATGCTGCGCACCAGGTTGAGGTCGTGGCTTATCAGTAGCAGTGACATGCCCAGGCGTTGCTGCAAGGATTTGAGCAGCAGCAGGATCTTGCGCTGTACGGTCACGTCCAGCGCGGTGGTGGGTTCGTCGGCAATCAGCAGCTCCGGCTCGCAGGCCAGGGCCATGGCGATCATCACTCGCTGGCGCTGTCCACCGGAGAGTTGATGGGGGTAGGCCTTGAGCCGCTCCTGGGGTTTCTGGATGCCCACCAGGTCGAGCAGCTCGAGGATACGCGCCTGCGCCACCTTGCCGCCCAGGCCCTTGTGCAGCAGCAGCGTCTCGCCGATCTGCTTTTCGATCGTGTGCAGCGGGTTCAGCGAGGTCATCGGCTCCTGGAAGATCATGGCAATGCGGTTGCCGCGCAGCTTTTGCAGGGCCTTAGGCGACGCGCCCATCAGCTCCTGGCCGCGATACTTCACCGAGCCTGTGCTGAGCGTGCCGGCTTCGGGCAGCAGTTGCAGGATCGAATGGGCGGTCACCGACTTGCCCGAGCCCGACTCACCCACCAGCGCCAGGCACTCGCCGGGGCGCACGTCCAGGTTCACATTGCGTACCACCGTGTGGCCGCTGAACGCCACGCTGAGGTCACGGATTTCGATCAGGTTCATACGCAGTCACTCATGAGCGAGGGTCGAAGGCATCACGCAACGCCTCGCCGATAAACACCAGCAACGACAGGATCAGCGCCAGGGTGAAAAACGCCGTCAGGCCCAGCCATGGGGCTTGCAGGTTCTGCTTGCCCTGGGCGATCAACTCGCCCAGCGACGCACTGCCGGCCGGCATGCCGAAGCCGAGGAAATCCAGGGCGCTCAAGGTCGAAATCGCCCCGGTCAGGATGAACGGCAAATAGCTCAAGGTGGCGGTCATGGCATTGGGCAGGATATGCCGGCGAATGATCTTGCCGTCGCCCAGGCCCAGAGCGCGCGCGGCCTTGACGTACTCCAGGTTGCGCCCGCGCAGGAACTCTGCGCGCACCACATCCACCAGCGCCAGCCAGGAAAACAGCGCCATGATGCCCAGCAACCACCAGAAATTCGGCTCGACAAAGCCCGACAGGATAATCAGCAGGTACAGCACCGGCAGGCCCGACCACACCTCGAGGATGCGTTGCCCCAGCAAGTCCACCCAGCCGCCGTAGTAACCCTGCAACGCCCCGGCGGCGATGCCGATGGCGGCGCTGATCGCGGTCAGCGCCAGGGCAAACAGGATCGACACCCGTGCGCCGAAGATCACCCGCGCCAGCACATCCCGCGATTGGTCATCGGTGCCCAGCCAGTTCACCGTCGACGGCGGGCTGGGGGCAGGGCGGGCCAGCTCGTAATTGGGCGTATCGTCGCTGAACGGGATCGGTGGGAACCACATCCAGCCGCCGTCCTGCTTGATCAGCTTCTGCACGTAGTCGCTGCGGTAGTCGGCCTGGAACGGCAGTTGCCCGCCGAACTGCTGTTCGGTGTAGCGCTTGAATACCGGGAAATACAGTTCGTGCTTGAAACTGAGCACCAGCGGCTTGTCGTTGGCGATCAACTCGCCACCCAGGGTCAGGATAAACAACCCGATAAATAGCCACAGCGACCACCAGCCGCGACGGTTTTTCTTGAAACGCTCGAAACGCCGACGAGCCACGGGCGACAGATTGAGCATCAGGCGTTCCTCGCGGCGAAGTCGATACGCGGGTCCACCAGGGTGTAACAGAGGTCGCCGATGAGTTTTATCAAGAGGCCGAACAGGGTGAAGATAAACAACGAACCAAACACCACCGGGTAGTCCCGTGAGACGGCCGCTTCATAGCTCATGCGGCCCAGGCCGTCGAGGGAGAAGATCACTTCGATCAGCAGGGAACCGGCGAAGAATACGCTGATGAACGCTTGGGGAATCCCGGAAATCACCAGCAGCATCGCGTTGCGAAACACATGGCCGTACAGCACGCGGCGTTCGCTCAAGCCCTTGGCGCGCGCGGTGACCACGTACTGCCGGGTGATTTCGTTGAGGAACGAGTTTTTGGTGAGGATGGTCAAGGTGGCGAACCCGCCGATCACCAGCGCCGTGACCGGCAATACCAGGTGCCAGAAGTAGTCGGCGATCTTGCCCATGGTGCTCAGTGCTTCGAAATTCTCCGACACCAGCCCGCGCACCGGGAACCAGTTCAGCGACGTGCCGCCGGCAAATACCACGATCAGGAACATCGCGAACAGAAACGCCGGCATCGCATAGCCGATCACGATGGCGGTGCTGCTCCATACATCGAAGCTGCTGCCATGGCGCACCGCCTTGCGGATGCCCAAGGGGATCGACACCAGGTAAGTGATCAAGGTGGCCCACAGGCCGAGGGAAATCGTGACCGGCATCTTTTCCAGGATCAGGTCGATCACCGTCGAGCCGCGAAAGAAGCTGTTGCCGAAGTCCAGTTGGGCGTAGCTCTTGAGCATCAGCCATAGGCGTTCCGGCGCAGGCTTGTCGAAGCCATATTGCTTTTCGATGTCCTTGATCAGCTTCGGGTCCAGGCCACGGCTGGCCCGCGAGCCGCTGATGCCTTCGCCTGCGCCGCCGCCCACACCGCCGCCGCCGATGCCTTGCAGGTGGGCGATGGCTTGTTCCACCGGCCCTCCGGGCGCGGCCTGCACGATCACGAAATTCACCAGCAGGATGATCACCAGGGTCGGGATGATCAGCAGCAGGCGCCGCACGATATAGGCAAACATCAGCGCGCATCCCCGCGTTTTTTCAGCTCGGCTTGCATCTGCGCGTTGGTCAGCGGCGTCGGGCTGACTTCCCACCAGGTTTCCAGGGCTTCATCGTTTTTCGCCTCGATGGCCGGGCGGCCGAAGCGGTTCCACCACGCGGCGGAGGTGCCGGGCGGGTAGTAATTGGGAATCCACAGGTAGTTCCACTGCAGCACCCGGTCCAGCGCGTGCGCATAGGTGAGCATCTGCGCCTGGGTGTCGGCCTTGACCAAGCCCTTGATCAGGCGGTCGACGGCCGGGTCCTGGAGCGCCATGTAATTGTTGGCGCCCGGATCGAACGCGGCGGCGGAACCGAAGAAGTTGTACAGCTCCATGCCCGGCGAGGTGGTCACCGGAAAACCGGTGACGATCATGTCGTAGTCGCGCGCCATCAAGCGGTTGACGTACTGGGAGGAGTCGATGCGGCGGATATTCAAGGTGATGCCGATTTGCGCCAGGTTGCGTTTGTACGGCAGCAGCAGACGTTCCAGGCCCGCCTGGGCGTTAAGGAAGGTGAACGCCAGCGGCTCGCCCTCGGCGTTGACCAGTTGGTCGCCTTCAGGCTTCCAGCCCGCCTCTTCCAGCAGGGCCAGGGCCTGCAACTGTTTGTCACGGATCATGCCGCTGCCATCGGTAACGGGCGCCTTGAACACCTGGGTGAACACCTCATCGGGAATCTGCCCGCGCAACGGTTCCAGGATCGCCAGTTCCTCTTGGGTTGGTAACTGGGTGGCGGCGAGCGGGCTGTTGGAGAAATAGCTCTGCTGGCGGATATACAGGTTGCGCATCATCTGCCGGTTGGCCCATTCGAAATCCCATAGCATGGCGAGGGCCTGGCGCACGCGGCGGTCCTTGAACATCGGGTTTTGCACATTGAAGACATAGCCCTGGGCCGGTTGCGGCATCCCCTTGGCCAGATGCGCGCGTTGCAGGCGGCCATCGTCAAGGGCCGGGCCGTTATAACCGATGGAGTAGCCGGTGGCGGAAAACTCCCGATTGAAGTCGTAGGCACCGCCGCGCAGCACCTGGCGCGCCACTTCGATGTCGCCGAAATACTCAAGGCTCAAGTGATCGAAGTTGTACAGGCCACGGCTGACCGGCAAGTCCTTGCCCCACCAATCGGGGTCGCGGGTAAAGGTGATGGTGTTGCCGGAATCGATCTTGCTGACCTTGTACGGGCCACTGCCCAGTGGCGCTTCATAGCCGCCGCCGTTGGCGAAGTCGCGGCTCTTCCACCAATGTTCGGGAAACACCGGCAGGGTGGCGAGATCCAGGGGCAGGGTGCGGTTTTCATTGCTGGAGAAGTCGAAACGCACCTGGCGCTCGTTTTCGACTTCGACATGCTTGACGTCGGCGAACAGCGTGCGAAAACGCAGGCTGCCTTGGGTCATCAACAAGTCGAAGCTGTAGCGCACGTCTTCGGCGGTGATCGGTTTGCCATCGGCAAATCGCGCCTTGGGGTTGAGGTAGAACCGCAGCGACAGGCCGTCGTCGGCGCGTTCCATCTTTTGCGCGACCAGGCCGTAGACTGTGTAGGGCTCGTCCAGGGAGCGCTGGGCCAGAGGCGCATAAACCCAGCCATCGACCTGGGAGACACCGATGCCTTTATCGACATACGGCAATACGTGGTCAAAGCGCCCGATTTCCAGGGCGGAGCGGCGCAGGCTGCCGCCTTTGGGGGCATTGGGGTTGGCATAGTCGAAATGGCTGAAGCCGTCGGGGTACTTGGCCGGCTCGCCATACACCGTGAGGGACGCTTGTGGCGCCGCGATCACGGCGTTGCTGGTCAGGAACACGACCAGGGTGATGCTGAACAGTCTGGGAAAAGCCAATCGCATTATCAGCCTTAAGCGCGGATGAACAAAAATAGAGAGCTGTACGTTAACGGCTTAAGCGTCGTCAGTCATCACATGCACAACGGCCCGCCAAATGGCGGGCCGTTGTCTACAACATCAGCACAGACTGAATCAGTCCTGGCGGCTGGTGACTTCCAGCAGGTGATAACCGAACTGGGTTTTCACCGGGCCTTGTACGGTATTGACTGGGGCGCTGAACACCACGCTGTCGAATTCCTTGACCATCTGGCCGGGACCGAACGAACCCAGGTCGCCGCCTTGACGGCTGGACGGGCAGCTGGAGTTGGCTTTGGCGACTTCTGCGAAATCAGCGCCGCCTTCGATCTGGGTCTTGAGTTCGTTGCACTTGTCTTCAGTGGCAACGAGGATGTGGCGGGCGGTGGCTTTGGCCATGGGAAATAACTCCTTGAGTGAAAAAAACGGTGAGCCTACCGGATTCAGGCGGTTATTTCCTGGCAAAGTTCCGTCTACTTGCCTGAGCGGGCCAGAAGCGGCCTGGCCCGCGGGGTTCAGGCCAAAACGATGTAGTCGTTTTGTTGGATGATGGGGGCGTGCAGGCCTTGTACAAGATGCACATAACGGCCGTCCACCAGGTCGATGGGCAGGCAATCGTCGATATCCATTACCGCGTCGGTGTGGGCCTGGGACCAGTGCCGCAACAGGTGCTGCTTGCCTTTGCTCATCGCTTCGCGTTTGTCGCGCGCCACCAGCAACAGGTAGTGATGCGCCTCGCCGAAGCGGTTGACCTCGTAGCCGCCGAGGTTGATGAAATACAAGCGAGGCGCATCGCCATGCGGCGCCAATTGGCTGAATTCGACCTTCCAGCCGTCGACACCATCGACCGCCATCCACGAATCGATGTGCACGCCCTTGGGGCTGCCAAACCAGGCGTCGCGCAACTGCGGGTAGGTGGCCTGTAGCGTATCCGCCACGGCAAACGCGACATCGTGTACTTCGATCCGGGCCCTGGGGTGCTTGCCCCCGAGCATGACAACAAACAGCATTGCGGGTGATTCCTGGCGATTGATCAGAGGCCAACCATACTGCGATTGAACCCTTTTGTCCGGTCAATGCCACACTGTTAATCCGCGAACTCATCAGGAGGTTGTCATGCGTACTATTGATCTGGCCGGTGTTCCCGTCCCTGTCATCGGCCAGGGAACCTGGCGCATGGGCGAAGACCCAAACCAGCGCCGTGCCGAAGTGGCCGCCTTGCAGCTGGGTATCGACGAAGGCCTGACCCTGATCGATACCGCTGAAATGTACGGCGAAGGCGGTGCGGAGGAGGTGGTCGGCGAGGCCATCAAGGGCCGCCGCGACCGGGTATTTTTGGTGAGCAAGGTCTATCCGCACAACGCCAGCAGCCAAGGCGTGCCCCGCGCCTGCGAAGCCAGCCTTCAGCGCCTGGGCACCGACTACATCGATCTCTACCTGCTGCATTGGCGCGGCCAGTACCCCCTTGCAGAAACTGTCGAAGCGTTCGAACGTCTGCGCGAAGCTGGCAAAATCGGCCGTTGGGGTGTTTCCAACTTTGATGTGGCAGACCTGCAGGAACTGGCTTCCCCCGCGTGTGCGACCAACCAGGTGCTCTACAACATTGAAGAACGTGGTGTTGAATTCGACCTGCTGCCATGGTGGCAACAGCACCATCTGCCCTTGATGGCTTACTGCCCGATTGCCCAGGGCGGCGAGCTGTTGGCGAGCCCGACGCTCAAGCAGATTGCCCATCGTCATGAGGCCACCCCCGCGCAAGTCTCTCTAGCCTGGGTCTTGCGTCAAGAAGGTGTGATCGCCATCCCCAAGGCAGTAACGCCCGACCACATACGGCAAAATGCCGCTGCTGCGAAGCTGGTGTTGGACGAGCATGACCTGGACGCGATCGACCGCGTATTTGGCGCACCCAAGCGCAAGCACCCGCTGGCGATGGTGTAGCGCCAGCAGGAACGGCACCTTCCCTGGGCCGTTCCCGCCACCGCCGCGGTTAGCCGGCCACTGGACTGCGCCAGTCGTCCGAGCCTGAAGTGCCGGCTACTTCATGGGTCCAGACGATCTTGCGATAGGTGAAATACACGTCCTCCAGATGGGTGAAGTGGGCGTTGTCCGGGTCCTGGCAGTTGGGCATGCGCGACTGGACGTCCACGATCGTCGCGCCTTCCAGTTCAATGGTGAAGTAGTGCTCCTGGGTGCCTGCCGAGGAGGTGCGAAACCATTCCAGCCGGCACGAAACTTCTTCCCCCGAGGTCAGTGCGCTGAATAGCAGGGGCGAGGATTTGTCGAAGACCTTGCTGATCATCAGCGGTTTATGCACGCGCTGGCCGGTAGGCTGGCCCGATTGCGGGTCGCGGGGAATGATCACCTGATGGGCAAATGCCTGCACCAGAATCTGATCCTCGTGGCCTTCCTGATAAATGTTGCCTACCGAGTCCTGGGTAAATGTACCTGCGGTGATCAAACCTTGTTTGACACCGGTGACTGAGAGGTACGCGGGTGTTGGCATGACGGGTTTCCTTGTCTGATTGAGTAGGTGCTCCCGAACGGTCAAGTTGCCGGTCGGGTGAAATGCCTTTAACAAAAAGCGTGCCTGAAAGTGCGTGGGTCAATGAAATCAAGGTGTGAGAAGTTAAAGCGTTTCATATGGGGGTGATTTTGCGGATTTTTAGTATTTTAAGTTGCACATAAGTGCGCAGTTAATTGCTCATGGTGAGAAGTGAGTAATCAGGCGCAGTTGGCGGTGATCGCGGGTTATTAACTTGATTAAGTGCGCAAATTACTGCGCAGGCCTTGATT
This sequence comes from Pseudomonas sp. R2-7-07, assembly GCF_003852355.1. Taxonomy (NCBI): domain Bacteria; kingdom Pseudomonadati; phylum Pseudomonadota; class Gammaproteobacteria; order Pseudomonadales; family Pseudomonadaceae; genus Pseudomonas; species Pseudomonas sp. R2-7-07. The sequence goes on from NZ_CP027759.1 coordinate 2,626,104, forward strand.
TTAGATGGTTCGTAGGAAATTCCTTAAGTGTGGGGCTGTGGCTTGCTGACTGTTTTTTTGATGGCTAAGGTTCGTTCACTTCGTTGTGTGTTGAGCGAGGGTTAAGCGGAGCTCTGCTACGCATTTCCCAGTATCAAGTTTGCCTATTCAGCCTTCATAGTTGTGTGCAGCCCAAAAATGGTTCATTCAGAAAAGTTGTGCGCTTATTACCAGGAACTTGCACGAAAACCTTGCTCGCCAGGGGATTTTGCCGGCAATGACGTGCGCTTTTCGAGTGAGTTTGAAACCGTGGAAGCCGAGGTTGCCAAGACACAATCCATACATGGCGCGAGCCTGCCGGACTGGCAGCAGGTCTGCGAATCCAGTGAGCGCCTGTTGCGTGAGCAGTCCAAGGACCTGCGCCTCGCTGTGTGGCTCACCTGGGGACTGCATCAACGTGATTCATTCCCGGGGTTGCTGGCTGGCCTCGGTTTGCTGGTTTATCTCTGTGAGCATCACTGGGCGGCGGTCTATCCCACCAAGCTGCGCACCCGCGTTGCCGCATTGGCTTGGCTGGTGACGCGCCTCGGCCCGCTCTTCTCGCAGAACCTGTCGCTTGTCGATCGATTGCCCTTGTTCCAGGCGTTGCAGGCACACCTCGTGCGCCTTGATGAGCTATTGAACGAGCGCCTTGGCAGCGACGCCCCGCTGTTGTTGCCAATCCGACGACAACTGGCGGAACGTCTGGCGCGTGCCACGCAAGACGGCGCGCAGTCAGCGGGCGCTGCGGGCGTGATCACCCAGGTCAAGCAGGCGCTCACGCAGTCGCTCAAGCCTGAGTTGCTGATCAACAATGAAAAAGATGCCCACAAAGTGCTGCGCGCCTTACAGGAACAGGCCCGTACGTTGTGTGCCTGGTGGTTGCGCCAGAATGCCACCGACCTGCGGGCCTTGCGTTTGGGACGCACCTTGGCGTGGCTGAGCCTGGTCAATTATCCCGATGCCAACAGTGAGGGGGTGACGGCGTTGCGCCCGCTGGCTCCCGACAAGCTTAAACGTTACCAGGATCGTCTCAGCCAAGGCCATCACGCCGAGCTGTTGCTTGAGCTCGAGGTCAGCCTGGCGGGCGCATTGTTCTGGTTCGATGGGCTACGCATGCTCTGGGAATGCCTTGAAGCCTTGCACGCGAACCTGGCCATGGCCGAGCTGGAAACGAGCTTCGCGCTGTTATTGCAACGTCTGCCGAACCTGCCTGAATTGCGCTTCGACGACGGCACGCCGTTTGCGGGCGCGGCGACCTGTGAGTGGATCACGCTTCATGTTGTTCGCCACCTGCACAAAGCCGAGCCTTTCAATGCCGTTGCCGATGGCGGCAGCGAACCCTGGGAAGCCGCCTTGCAGACGGTCATGCCCAGCTTGCGCAAGGACGGGCTCAAGGCTGCCGTCGGCGTGCTCAAGCAGGGTTTGCACAGCGCTGGCAGTGAACGCGCGCGCTTTCATTGGCGCCTGGCACTGGCCAGGTTGTGCATGCGCGCGGGCAAGCCTGACCTGGGCAGAATCCAGCTGGAACAGCTGGACCTCGAATTACAGCGCGCGGGCCTGGACCGCTGGGAGCCGGAACTGGCCCTGCACGTCGGCCGGCTCCTGTACCGCTGCTATGACCTGTTGCCGCAAAGCCACGCCGTGCGCGAAAGCAAAGACGCCACGCATCGCCGGTTGTGCCAGTTCGATCTGGAAGCAGTACTCGAATAAAAAACATCAAAAGGAGAAACACCATGGCCAAAGACGGTTCGGTAGCACCCAAGGAACGTATCAACATCACCTTCAAACCCGCACTGGGTGGCGCACAGGAGGACGTCGAGCTGCCGTTGAAACTGTTGGTGTTGGGGGATTTTTCCCAGCGCGACGACCCGCGCAAGCTTGAGGATCGCAAGCCTATCGGGATCGACAAGAACAGCCTCGACGAGGTGTTGGCCAAACAGGCCCTGAACTTGACATTGAGCGTGCCCAATCGCCTTCAGGATGACGCTGAGGTTGAAGAGCTGGCGGTCCAGGTGCGAATCAACTCGATGAAGGACTTCAACCCCGCCAGCCTGGTCGAGCAAATACCGCAGTTGCAAAAGCTGATGGTGCTGCGTGAGGCATTGGTGGCGCTCAAGGGCCCGCTGGGCAACACCCCGAGCTTTCGTAAAGCCATTGAGCAGGCGCTGGCCGATGATGACTCCCGTGCTCGGGTGCTGGCCGAACTGGGGCTGAGCAGCCCTGATGCCGAACCTATTCAGTAAAAGGACACTGATACCATGACGACTACCCAGTACAACACGCTGCCTCTGCCCAAAGCCGCCGACGAGTGCAGCATTCTCGACAACATCATTGCCCAGACGTTGCTGAGCGCCGATGACGAGGCGTACAGCATCGCCAAGCGGGGTGTGTCGGCGTTTATCGAAGAACTGGTAAAGCCTCACAACCGCGAAGAACCGGTCAAGAAGCGTCTGGTCGACCGGATGATTGCCGAGATCGATGCCAAGCTCAGCCAGCAAGTGGATGAGATCCTGCACCACCCGGACTTCCAGGCACTTGAGGCAGCCTGGCGAGGGCTGCAACTGCTGGTCGAGCGCACCAATTTCCGCGAGAACATCAAGATAGAGCTGCTCAATGTCTCGCGGCAGGACCTGTTGGACGACTTCGAGGATTCCCCGGAAGTGACCCAGTCGGGGCTTTACAAGCATATCTACAGTGCTGAATACGGCCAGTTTGGCGGCCAGCCGGTAGGGGCGATCATCGCCAATTACTTCCTGTCCCCCAGCGCGCCTGATGTGAAACTCATGCAGTACGTTTCCAGTGTCGCCGGTATGGCTCACGCGCCGTTCATCGCGGCCGCCGGGCCTGGTTTCTTTGGTCTGGAAAGCTTCACCGGTCTACCTGACCTCAAGGATCTCAAGGATCATTTCGAAGGCCCGCAGTTTGCCAAGTGGCAAAGCTTTCGCCAGAGCGAAGATGCCCGCTACATCGGCCTTACCGTGCCGCGTTTTTTATTGCGCACGCCGTACGACCCCCTTGAGTGCCCGGTCAAAACCTTTGCCTACCAGGAAAATGTGGTCAACAGCCACGAGCACTACTTGTGGGGCAACACGGCCTACGCCTTCGCCACTCGCCTGACCGACAGTTTCGCGCGCTTTCGCTGGTGCCCGAACATCATCGGCCCCCAGAGTGGCGGGGCGGTCGAGGACTTGCCGTTGCATCATTTCCAGAGCATGGGTGAGATTGAAACCAAGATTCCTACCGAGGTACTGGTTTCAGACCGACGCGAATACGAGTTGGCGCAAGAAGGGTTCATCGCCCTGACCATGCGCAAGGGCAGTGACAACGCTGCCTTCTTTTCCGCCAGTTCCGTGCAGAAACCCAAGACGTTCGGCATCAGCGAAGAGGGCAAGGCAGCGGAGCTGAACTACCGGCTCGGTACCCAGTTGCCTTACATGATGGTGATCAATCGCCTGGCCCACTACCTCAAGGTCCTGCAGCGCGAACAACTGGGCTCGTGGAAGGAACGCACCGACCTGGAGTTGGAACTCAACAAGTGGATTCGCCAATACGTGGCGGATCAGGAAAACCCCAGTGCCGAGGTGCGCGGGCGCCGTCCGCTGCGCGCAGCGCGCATCGTCGTCAGTGATGTCGAGGGTGAGCCGGGCTGGTACCGCGTCAGTTTGAGCGTACGGCCGCATTTCAAATACATGGGGGCGGACTTCACCTTGTCCCTCGTCGGCAAGCTCGACAAAGAATGAGCCGAGGCCAGGGGATGCGCCACCACAACAGCCTTTTCGAGCGCCTTGAGTCCGAGGTGTGTGCCAGCGAATGCCGTATGACGTCCGTCGCCGCGCATTTGACGAAAATGCTCAGCACCCGCGCAGGCAGCGTGCAGACGCTGCCGGATTACGGCTTGCCTGATCTCAATGATATGCGGCTCAGCCTGCATGAATCCCTGACCCAGTCACGCCTGCTGATCGAGCGCTTCATCCAGGCTTACGAACCACGGCTGGTGAATGTTCGCGTCAGGGTGCTCCCGCGCGTCCATGAAACGTTGGCACTGGCCTTTGCCATCGACGCCGGGCTGCTCATCGAAGGTGGCACTCAAGCCGTCGTGTTCCACGCGCGCCTGGCGGATGCCGGGCAGGTAGAGGTCTGCGCAGATGGCCTTTAACCGCTATTTTCAGAGCGAACTCAGTGCCCTGCGACAACTCGGGCGGCGCTTTTCCGAGCGCAACCCGGCCCTGGCACCGTTTCTCGCCGAGAACGGTCAAGACCCGGATGTGGAGCGTTTACTGGAGGGTTTTGCATTCCTGACCGCACGCCTGCGCCAGAAGCTCGATGACGAGCTGCCTGAGTTGACGCATTCCTTGATGCATTTGTTATGGCCCAATTACATGCGGCCAATGCCTGCTTTCAGCATCCTGCAATTCGATCCGTTGAACTGCGCCGGCCCCAGCGTTCGCGTGGCACGGGACACCGCAGTGGAAAGCATGCCTATCCAGGGCGAACGTTGCCGTTTCAGAACCTGCTATGCCACCGACGTAATGCCGCTGCAACTTCGTCGCCTGGATTACACCTGCCAGGGCGAAGCAACCTGGTTGGACCTGCGCCTGACCCTGAGTGCAGAGGGGAATTTCAGTGCGCTGACATTCGAATCGTTACGACTGCACCTGGCCGGAGACCACTATGTGAGCCAAGGCCTGTACCTCAGCTTGTTGCGATATCTGGATGGCATCGATCTGCAGCTATTGGACCAAAACGGTTTGCCGGTCAACGGGATCGATGGTCAACCTGCGACGCTACGGCTCGGCGCCAGCCAGGTTCAGCCGGTGGGTTTTGCAGAGGAACACGCATTGATTCCTTACCCGCAAAACACCTTCCGTGGTTATCGCCACTTGCAGGAATATTTCACGTTTCCCGAGAAATACCTGTTTGTCGATGTTCAAGGGTTGGGTGCGCTGCATCGATTCCCCCAAGAGGTGCTCAAGCAGGCACATGGCATGGTGTTGCGCTTCGAGCTGCGCCCCCAGGGGCATGCGCTCCAGCGCCCCACCCTGGACAACGTCAAGCTGTACTGCACGCCTATCGTCAACCTGTTCAGTCACGACGCGATACCCATTCGGCTGGATGGAAAACAGGATGAATACCTGCTGTTGCCGGGGGAATATTCTCCGGAAAACGCCGGGGTGTTTTCGGTTGACCGTGTTACCGGATGGCGTCCTGGTGGCTTGGGCTATCAAACCTACGTGCCCTTTGAGTCGTTCGAGCATGACCGTGATGGCGAAACTTCGCGGGCGCTACCCAGCTTCAGCATCCGTCAACGGCCGTCGGTCCAGCACGACGGGCTGGCTACCTGGATAGGCTTTGGCGATCGCTGCGAGCAGGGCCCGGAAACACTGTCGATCGAGCTGACCTGTACCAATGCCGGTCTGCCGCGACAGCTAAGGGCAGGTGAGATCAACCAGCCCGGCGAGCACACCCCTGAGTCATTGACGTTCCGTAACATCACTGCGCCAACCGCGAGTTTTGCGCCGCCACTGGACCAGGATTATCTCTGGAAGCTCATCAGCAACATGTCGCTCAACTATGTGTCGCTGACCGATATCAACGCATTGAAAGTGATTCTCGCGACCTACGACCTGCCGCGCTATCACGATCGACAGGCGCTGAAAATCAGCCAGAAAAAGTTGGGCGCGCTGCGCTCTATCCAGCACGAAGCGGTTGACCGGTTGCACCGGGGCCTGCCGATTCGCGGATTGCGGGTGGACCTGACGGTGGATCCCCTGGGGTTTGCAGGCCAGGGCGATCTGTTTGTGTTCGCTTCGGTCCTCAATCAGTTCTTTGCGCTTTACGCCAGCCTCAATTCGTATCACGAGTTGCGAGTGATCAGCACACAAGGAGACGTGTATCTATGGCCGTTCCGGATGGGGCAGCAACCCCTGCTTTGACTCAGCTTTGCCGTGCCATCCGCGAATACACGCTATTCCAGGCGGTGGTGCAGGTGGTCGCGCGTTTACGTGAAGCTCATCCCCTGCTGGATGAGGATGCGCTGTATGACCAGTTGGAATTCCAGGCCAATCCAGGCCTGGGGTTTGCAGGACACGATATTGACCGTGTGGAGTTTTTCCTGGACCACGGGCACTTGCGTGCGCGCCTGCGCATCAATGTGCTGGGGTTGTTCGGCGCGGGCTCACCATTGCCCGCGTTTTATGCCGAGCAGGCGTTTGCGGAGCGCGCAGGTGGTAACCCCACGCGGGACTTCCTCGATGTGTTCCACCATCGACTGCACCGTCTGATGTTGCCGATCTGGCGCAAATACCGTTACCGGGCCTGCTTTCAACAGGGCGCCAGTGATGGGTTTTCCCAGCAAATGTTTGCGCTGATTGGCCTCGGCAGTCACGCGATACGGAGCGCCTCGCTTCTTGATTGCAAGCGCTTGCTGCCTTACCTCGGGCTTCTAAGTCTGCGCGCGCACTCGGCTGCGTTGATGGAGACCGTCCTGCGGTATTACTTCAAGCATGCCCAAGTGTTCATCGAGCAATGGGTCGAACGCACGGTGGACGTCGCGCATTCGCAGCGCAATGACTTGGGCCACGCCAACTGCACGCTTGGCGACGACCTGGTATTGGGGCGTCGCATCGCTGATCGCAGCGGCAAGTTCAGGGTGCACATCAAGGCCCTGGGCTGGCAGCGTTTTCACGACTTTCTGCCCACGGGAACGGCCTATGCCCCCGCATGCTCGCTGGTGCGTTTAACCGCGCGAGACGCGTTGCAATTTGACCTGCGCCTGGTATTGGCACCCGGCGAAATCAGGGCGTTGCATATCGGCGAAAACAATGTGTGCCGCCTGGGTTGGACCAGTTGGCTGGAACATGAGCGAGCGGACGGGGCGATCACGCTCGCCGGCCATTTTCATTAAGGATTGATGAGCATGATTAATGTGGACCTGCAACAACTGATCCGTACATTGACGGCCCCGACCCGCCGGGACCTGACGCGCGCGGCCGAGCGCTGCATGGCGCGTGGTGGTCATGAAGTGTTGGTAGAGGATCTGCTTCTGGCCTTGCTCGAACATCCCGCCGGGTTGATGGCCAAGGCGCTGGCAGATGCCGACGTTTCCCTGGGCGAACTGCAAGCAGCCTTGCAGCCCAGGAGTGAGCAGAGCGCTACACGCAACCCGGTGTTCGCCCAGGCTCTGGTGCTGTGGTTACAACAAGCCGTGATGGTTGCACACGTAGAGTTGGGCCAACGCTCTGTCGATCACGGTGCCCTGTTGCTGGCACTTTTACAGCACCCGCTGGAGCATGCGGGCAGCCGGTATCACGCTGTGCTCAGCCGCCTGGATGTCGGCAGGGTGCGTGATTTTCTGCAGGGCCAGCCCAGCGAGCATCAGCCGATTGTCACGGAGTCGCTGTTGCAGCGCTTTACCCAGGACCTCACCCAGCATGCCCGTGAGGGCCGGATAGACCCAGTGCTGTGCCGCGAGCGCGAAATACGGCAATTGATCGACATCCTGGTGCGGCGGCGCAAGAACAACCCGATTCTCGTGGGGGAGGCCGGGGTGGGGAAAACGGCGATCGTCGAAGGGCTTGCGTTGCAGATCGCTGCTTTGCAGGTGCCCGAGGCCCTTAAAAGCGTTCGCGTGCTGACCCTCGATATGGGCTTGCTGCAAGCGGGTGCTGGTCTCAAAGGCGAGTTCGAGCGACGTCTCAAAGGTGTGATCGATGAAGTGAACGCATCGCCTGAGCCGGTCATCCTGTTTATCGACGAAGCCCATACCTTGGTGGGCGCTGGCGCCCAGCCGGGAGGCCTGGACGCGGCCAACCTGCTCAAGCCGGCCCTGGCGCGCGGCGCGCTGCGTACGATCGCCGCTACCACCTGGTCGGAATACAAGCAGTACATCGAAAAGGACCCGGCATTGGCGCGGCGGTTCCAGCCGGTACTGGTCGAGGAGCCGAGTGTCGAGCAGGCAGTGTCGATTCTGCGGGGACTGGTGCCTGTCTATGAAGCGAGCCATGGCGTGTATGTCCGTGATGATGCGGTGGTAGCAGCGGCCCACATGAGCGCACGCTATCTGGTGGGCCGACAGTTGCCGGACAAGGCGGTGGACGTGCTGGACACCGCCTGTGCCAGCGTCCGCACGCGTCAGGCAATGCCGCCTGAGGCACTGCAGGCGCTACGCGCCGAACTGATCGAGGGCCAGCGGCAGGCGCGGGCGCTGAGTCGAGACTTTGATAGCGGATTGCCTGTGGATGCGCAGGCCCTTCAGGCGCTGAAGTTGCGCCTGGAAACCCTTGAGCACGATCGCCAGGTACTGGAGCAACAGTGGCTTGAGCGCGATGGGCCGTTGGTGAAACCTGAGGTCTGCCCGCACGGCGTGGCGCATGTCATCAGCGCGTGGACCGGTATTCCCGTCGAGCAGCTGGCCCTTGAACCGAACACAAAAGTGCTTGGGTTTGCCGCGGCCTTGCGCTCGCGCGTGCTTGGGCAGGATCACGCGGTGCAGGCCCTTGATCGTGCCTTGCGCGCCGTTGCCGCCGGGCTCAACAAGGTCGATGCCCCTGTCGGGGTGTTTCTGCTGGTGGGGCCAAGCGGTGTAGGCAAGACAGAAACGGCCCTGGCCCTGGCGGACCTTCTGTACGGCGGTGAACGGTTTGTCACCACCATCAATATGTCGGAGTACCAAGAGAAGCACGCGCTTTCCCGATTGATCGGTGCGCCACCGGGTTATGTCGGTTATGGCGAGGGCGGGGTTTTGACCGAAGCCGTACGCCAGCGTCCCTATTCAGTCGTGCTGCTCGACGAGGTGGAGAAGGCCGACCCGGAGGTATTGAACCTGTTTTACCAGGTCTTTGACAAAGGGCGCGCGAATGATGGCGAAGGGCGGGAAATCGACTTTCGCAACACCGTGCTGCTGATGACGTCCAACCTTGCCAGCGACTGTATCAACGCGCTTTGTTCAGGCGGTCAACGACCTGAACCCCAGGTGCTGCAAGACGCCATTTACCCGCTGCTGCGTGCCCACTTCAAGCCCGCATTGCTCGCCCGTATGCGCGTCATACCGTATTACCCGATTGACCAGCAGGTGCTGCACGACGTGGCAGAGCTCAAGCTCGCGGGCCTTGGCCAACGGCTGCACTCGCGCAAACTGGCATTCACCTACACCCCAGAATTGGTCGCGCACATGACCGAGCGTTGCGCGGACGGTGACAGCGGTGCGCGGTACATCGACCAGTGGATCGAGCGCCATTTGTTGCCGCAGATGGTGGACGGTCTGCTCGGCGCCATGGCCATGGAGACCACGGTTTCCTCGGTGCATGCGCGATTGGATGGCAACGGCCTGCCGCTCTGCGAGTTCAGCCAATGACCAACCTTGATCAATTGCCTGACCCGCTTGCCCACGCGAGCGCCTTGATCGGCTGCTTCACACGTATAGGCCTGGACAGTGACGGCGCTTCATTGCCCGGCGCGTGCGTCTCAGCGGTGGCGCAACTGAGTCACTGTGAGCTCACCCAGTTGTACCGGCTTGACGAAGCGACCGGCCGGCTTGAGCTGGCCGCCCAACACCTGAGCGCGACGCCCTCGGTGGCGGTGGCGACTTCAAGTATCGATCCGCGACACGTGCCTTTACTGCGCGACACACTGGATCAAGGCGCCGCGGTCAGTGTGGATGATGTGCAAAACAGTCCTTACGACCTGGGTTTCTTGCCGGTGCTCGCATCACCTTGGCGCGCCTTGTTGAGTGTGCCGCTGTTCAACCGCCTCAATACGCTCACGGGCGTGCTGCTATGCGCGGCCCAACGCCCGGTAGCGTTGCAAGGCTACGCGTCCTCGCTGGGCCAGTTCGCCAGCTTCGCCTTGCACCAACTGGCCCTGCTGCGCAGCCTGCGGTGGGTGCCGGCTGTTGCGCCGCAAGGGCGCGCAGTATCGCTGACCGGCACGTATGGCCTGATCGGCAACAGCACAGCGATGGCGCAAACCTGCCAATTGATCAGCAAGGTGCTGCATACCCCTTATACCGTCCTGCTGCGGGGAGAAACCGGCACCGGCAAAGAGGTGGTGGCTCGGGCCATCCACCTGGCAGGGCCGCGAGCAGCCAAGGCTTTCGTGGTGCAGAACTGCGCTGCGTTCCCGGAAGGCTTGTTGGAGAGCGAGCTGTTCGGCTACCGCAAAGGCGCATTTACCGGTGCCGAGCGCAACTATGCAGGGCTGTTCGACGCCGCCCATGGCGGCACGTTGCTGCTGGATGAAATCGGCGATATGCCGCTGACCCTACAAGCCAAGTTGTTGCGGGTATTGCAGGAAGGTGAGGTGCGCCCATTGGGCGCCAGTGCTGCGCACAAGGTTGATGTGCGCATCATCGCGGCGACCCACCGTGACCTCTCAACCATGGTCGCCGAAGGCAGTTTTCGCGAGGATCTTTATTACCGGCTTGCCCAGTTCCCCATCCAGTTACCGGCCTTGCGTGAGCGAGACGGGGATGTGCTGCAGCTGGCACGGCATTTCGCCGACAAGGCGTGCGCAAGCCTGGGAAGGACACCTGTGGAATGGTCGAATATCGCCCTTGATCAACTGTCGAGTCATGCCTTTCCTGGCAACGTGCGTGAACTCAAGTGCCTGGTGGAGCGAGCCGTTCTGCTGTGTGACGACAACGTGATCCTGCCGGCGCACCTGTCGCTTCCCCAGGTGTCGGCCGCGACCGCCGTTGATGATGTCACGCTGCGCCAGCGTCTGGAGCGGGTAGAGCGCGTGTTCCTGCTCGATTGCCTGCACAAGAATCGTGGCAATCGGACCCGTACGGCGCGTGAGCTCGGCGTCGCACGGCGCACGCTGCTTTACCGGCTTGCACGCTTGAACATTCCTTGCGGCGAAGCCAGCGGGGACCGTTGAGCGGTGCATCCGAGGATTGCTGAGATCATTGCCGCCGTTATCGATATGAGGTCGGCGGGCCTTTTCACCCAGGAGAAACCTGATGCCTGATCGTCCGTGGCACGTCGTCGTGCTTGTGTTGTGTCTGCTTGGCGGTTGTAACGCCAATTACGTATTCGATGATGCCCAATACCGTCCTTTGGGTGAGCCCCAGGCGGTGACCCGTGGCCGATAAGAAAGAGGGAGCTTGACCATGCGGCTTGTGTTTGAGGTAAGTGAGGCCGCAGGCGCAGACCCAGTGTCCATGGTGCGCAAAGTGTTTGACGGCGTGGGCGGTGTGATTGGGCGTGGCTCTGGCTGTGACTGGGTCATCCATGATCCCAGTCGGCTGCTCTCCAGCCACCACGGTTTGGTGGGTTACCGCGAAGGTCGTTACTTTCTGACGGATATCAGCAGCAACGGTATCGGCATGGCAGGCAGTTGCGAACGGTTGCACAAAGGGCAGGCGCGATTGATCGAAGATGGCGACGTGTTCGAACTGGGTGCGCTGTCGATACGCGCGCGGCTGATGGAATCGTCTCCACCTTTGCGTGAGCAGCCCATCACCACGGGAGTACCGATTCCCGATGATGCTTTCCTGGCTCTGGACCCGTTGCAGGCACTGGACCTTGAGCATCAGCGACATAGTACCTCGGATGAACTGGCAGCTTTGAATGCGGGCGTTGGCGAGCCCGGAGAGTGGGCGGACCGGCACGCCGCCGACCGCGAGCATGTGGCAATGCCGTGTCGGGTTGAGCTCATCAAGGAGCTTCCCGGAGCGAACTCTGTCGCGACGGCACCGCCGCCGGATGACGTCTTCTGGACGGAGTTTGCCGCGGCGCTGGGGCTTGACCTGGGCCGGCTTGACCACGTTGCACGAAAGGCGCTGGCGATCAAGGTGGCGCGCCTGTGTCGGCTGGAGGTTGAACGGCTGCAACACAGCCGGGCCTTTGAAGAACAGGTGCGCCTGATCTCAACCCTGCACAGCGATTATCCAGGATGATGTCCATGTATCGAGTCACCCTCACGCCCCTGTTGCTCACGCTCGGCCTGTTGGCTGGCTGCAGCGCCGTATCGCCTTTTTCAACATTGACCAAACTGGACCTGGTACTGACCGCCAGTGAGCAGGTCAACCCGGACCTTCATGGCCGACCCTCGCCGGTCGTGCTGCAACTGATTGAACTGCGCCATGGCGTAGCTTTCGAGAATGCCGACTTCTTCAGCCTGTATGACCACGCCGAGCAGGTATTGCCAAAGGACTGGGTGAGCAGCGAGGAAATAGAGCTGCGCCCAGGGGACCGACTGGCGCTCAAACTGAGTGTCGGGCCAAAAAGTCATTTTGTGGGCGTGCTGGCGGCGTACCGGGACTTGCCGCACGTTCAATGGCGGCTGCTCGTTCCGCTCACCGCGCAGCAATTGAACCGTGCCGAGCTGGTACTGGACCACGACGGAATCCGGCTTGCCGACCCGCGCTCCGGCAAGGAGGTGCAGTGATATGCACGCGCATAAAGTCATTTGGCAGGAAGGCATGCTGTTGCGGCCGCAGCACTTGCAGCACAACGACCGCCATTACCAGCAACAGCTCAACCAGACGCGTTTGCTGGGGCCTGACGCCTGGGGCTTCCTCACGCTGGAACTCGATGTGCAGTACCTCAACCTGGGCAAACTAGTGGTCACTCAAGCCAGCGGTGTATTGCCGGACGGTAGCCTGTTCGACCACGGCACCGCGATGGAGCCCCTGGTATTACAAGTACCCGCCAACCCGGGGGAGCAGGCTGTTTACCTGGCGCTGCTGCTGGCAACCGGCAATCAGATTGAAGCCCGCCAACCGGAGCAGGGCGATGTCCTGGCGCGCTACCTCGCTTGTGAGGTGGAGGTAGGTGATTCGAACGCCGGTGCCGACGCTCGCTGTCGAATTCACTGCGCGCGACCTGATTTGCGTCTCCTGCTGGGTGAGCAGCACAGAGAACAGGGCTTCGTCAGACTCAAGGTCGCCCAGGTGCTGGAGTCTACCGATGCGGGGGGCGTGCGCCTGGATGCGGAGTTCGTCCCGACGTTCATTTTTATGCAGGATCGCGGGTATGTATCGTCTTGTCTTAAGGAGGTGATCGGCCTGCTTGCGTCGCGGGGGGATGCCATCGCGGCGCGGATCCGGGGCGAGAGCAGCGCCGCCGGCACGCAGGTCGGCGATTTCCTCATGCTGCAAGTGATCAATCGTACCGAGTTGGAGCTGCGCCACTGCTTGAGCCAGGCCCTGGTTCGCCCTGAAGCGGTGTTCCGCGCATTGGTGGCGCTGCTCGGTGAGTTGTCGACGTTCGCCAGCGATAGCAGGCGCCCGGCGCTGGATGTGCATTACCGGCACGCCGACCAGGGGGCAAGTTTCCGGGGCCTGATGGAGGCTGTGCGTGCCGTGTTGTCGGTCGTGCTGGAACAACACTCCATCGAGTTGCCGTTGCAACAACGTCAGTACGGCGTATTGGTTTGCCCGGTCAGCGACCTGAAATTGCTGGGTACGGCGACGTTCATCCTGGCGGCTACGGCGCAGTGTGATTCGGAGGCCTTGCGCCAACGCCTGCCGGCACATTTGAAAGTCGGCGCGGTTGAGCGCATACGCGAATTGGTCAATCTGCACCTGGCGGGTATCAAGGTCAAACCACTGCCCGTGGCGCCGCGCCAGATCCCGTTCCACGCCGCCAAGACCTATTTCATGCTGGACATGAATGCCCGCGATATCGCGCAGCTGGAGCAGTCGGGTGGCTTCGCGTTCCATGTCGGGGGCGAGTTCGCCGGGCTTGAGCTGACCTTCTGGGCCATCAGGAATTGAATGCTATGGACAGTGAATACTCGCAGGATGAAAAAACCGTCCTGCTCGATCGCGACGGCTACGGGCCCGCGCAAGGGCCGCTTACGGAGTTCCCGGCGCCGCCGCGCTATGAACAATTGCAGGACCGGATGATCTACGCGAGCCAAGCACTGGGCGCACACAGCTTCACCACAGCGCTCAATCCCCTCGTGGTCGCCGCTTGGGAGCTATTGTCGCAAGTGGTCCAGCTCAAGGGCTGCTCCGGTCGGGAAAACCTCATCACGATCAACGACCGATTGTCATCCGCGGTGACTCAATTCGAAACCCGTGCCTTGCAGGGTGGCATTGAAAATACCCAGGTCATGTCTGCGCGCTACGTGTTGTGCAGCGTGATCGACGAAGCAGTCGTCACCACGTCGTGGGGGGCTCGAAGTGACTGGTCGAAGATGAGCCTGTTGAGTCGCTTTCATCACGAAACGTTCGGCGGCGAGAAAGTATTCCAGTTGCTGGAACGCCTGGCGCGCGACCCGGTAAAACACTTGGCGATGCTGGAGCTGATGTACCTGTGCCTGTCCCTTGGGTTCGAAGGTAAATACCGGGTGATGGAGCGGGGGGTAGTGCAACTCGAAGCCGTTCGAGATGGCTTGTATCGACAGATCAGGCAGGTGCGAGGCAATCCACCGTTGGCGCCGGTGTTGCCGGAAGGGCAGGGGCGCACGCGACGCAGGCACGTACGCGTCATTCCTGTTGGCGGGTGTGTGGCCTTCACGCTGTGCGGTTTGCTCGCGATGTACACGGGATTCGCCTGGGTATTGGAGCGAGACAGGGCAAGTGCGCTGCAAAGCCTTCAATTGTCGGCGTCGGATCTTACCCGCACGCCCTAGTAAACGCAGGGAGCAACGAATGAACGCATTCTTCAAGGGCGTGGGTGCCGTGCTGGCCAAGGTTTGGGTGTGGAGCCTGATGCTGGTGCTTTGCTGTGCTGCATTCGTGTGGTACGTCGGACCGCTGTTGGCCGTGGACGACTACCGGTTCTGGCAAAGCGCGACTGCCCGCCTGTTGACCCTCAGCGCATTGTTCCTGCTGTGGGGATTGGCGATGGTCCTGGCGGGCGGGCGCCGTGCTGCTGGACTCGAAAGGCCGGCTCCGCCAACCGCTCATCCGCCATTGAGAGCGGTGGAGGACGAGCAGAAGCACGTCCGTGGTCGTTTCAAGGACGCCCTCCACCGGTTGAAAACGTCTGCGCGCTATGGCGAGCGCAACGCACGTTGGCGCCATGATTTGCCCTGGTACCTGGTGATCGGTGAACCGCGCAGTGGCAAGACCCAACTGTTGGCGGCAGCGGGTTTGCAGTCACCGTTCGATCAGGCTGACACGCGCCCGACGGGCGGCAGCGGGCAGTGTGACTGGTACTTCGCCGATGAAGGGGTGCTTATCGACACGCCAGGGCGCTATCTGATTCAACCAGACCGTTCGGTGGATGCCGCCGGCTGGACCACGCTGTTGGCCAGTCTGAGGTGGCGGCATCGAGTGCGCCCGCTCAACGGCGTGGTGGTGACGCTGTCGGTAGACAGGCTCCTGAGCGGTAATGAGCACGACCTGGAGCAACTGGCGCGCCATGTCCATTCGCGCGTGCAGGAAATTCAGCAGGTACTGCAGGTGGATGTACCCCTCTACCTGGTGGTGACCCAGGCCGATCGACTGGCGGGGTTCATCGAGTACTTCGACTCACCGTCAGGGGACGATGTCGGAGCGGTGCTGGGCCAACCTCTGGAGGCTGACAAGGCGGGCAATGACATCACCCAGGTTCGCCGAGCGTTCGAGCAATTACTGCAACGGCTGCACGGCGAATTGATTGAGCGATTGCACCAGGAGCGCGATGTCGAGCGCCGCGGGCGAATGCTTGATTTTCCCCAGCAGACCGCGCAAATAGGCGAGCGTTTGTGCCTGTTTATCGAGTGGGCGTTTTGCGCCCATCGCTACCAGCGCATCAACGGCTTGCGCGGGTTCTACCTGACCTGTGCCAGCGACAGTCGCAGCCATTTCGTGCAGGGCCTGTTCAGTCGGGTGATCTTTGCCGGGGCGGACCTGGCCGCCTTGCAGACCCGGGAGCGCCAGCGCATCTGGCGGCGCAATGGGTTGCTGGGGATGGCGGCTGCGCTGGTCCTGGCGGGTGCCGGGGGGCTGTGGATGCACAGTTACGCGGCCAACCAACAACGTTTGGCTCATATCGCTGCGCTTAGCGCCCCCGCCGTGCAGGGTAACGATGAAACCTTGACGCTCCTTGCGCTGCTGGATGCTCGCTGGGCGGCGACCCAGGTGTTTCCCACACCAGGCGACGCTCCACTGATCGAGCGAGCCGGCCTGTATCAGGGCGAGGTCAGCCGACCGTGGGTGGCACGCGCCTATGAGCAGGCGTTGCAGCAGCGACTGCTGGGCCGCGCCGTTGCCCTGCTCGAAGAGCAGGTACGCGCCAGCCTCGGCGATCGCGAGCGCCTGCTCGACAACTTGCGTGCGTACCTGATGCTCAATCTGCGCGAACGCCGGGATACCGCGTGGTTGACGCAGCATATGGCCAGCCATTGGTCGCTGCGGTTTCCCGGTGATATGCCGGTACAGAAGCGCCTGAATGAACATTGGGCGCGACTGCTTGAGCAGCCATTTTCCGCCCGCCTCAACGACGACCTGGTGGCTCAGGCGCGGGCCGCGCTGCGGGGCGAGTCATTGGCCGACGTGGTGTACCGGGTGCTGCGCGAACAATCGCGCGACCTGGAGCCGTTGCGTCTGGCCGAGGGCAAGGTCTTTGCCGCCATCGATCCACCGGTTCCTGGCTTCTACACCAAAAGGTATGTGCAGTACTTCGAAGCGCAAGGCCCCAAGCTGGTGAACGCCATTGCCCAGGATAACTGGGTACTGGGCGAAGGCACTGACTTGAGCAGCGAGGATCTGCAGCGCTTGATGATCGAACTGCAACAGCGCTACTTCAGTGAGTATGCCCAGGCCTGGAGCGATGCGCTCGGTCGCATCAGGCTGCTGCACACCGACGGTCTGCGCGAGGATGCCGAACGTCTCGCGGGGCTGACGTCGGCTCAATCGCCAGTCCTTCTGCTATTGCAGCAGCTTCGTGAAAATACCCGTTTACTGCCGGGCCTGGAGCTGCCAGCAACGATGGCCCAGCCGTCAGGCGCGTTGGGCGTGGTCGCCAGGGCTGCGGTGGCGCAGGGGCAGGCTGCCTTGGGCGACTCGGCTCGCCGGGCTTTGCAGCGGCGTTTTGAACCCTTGCATCAGTTGCTGGATGAGCAGCAGAACCCCAGCGCGGAGCTGGCCCAGGGGTTGCGCCTGCTCGACCAATTACACCTGCAATTGGCGACGCTGAGCCGTGAGGGTTCGCCGGAGCAGGCGGCCTTTTTGCGGGCAAAGCGGCGCATGGACGGCCAGCAGGACGTGCTGGGCGACCTGCGTGCAGCGTCCAGCCGTTTGCCGCTTCCGCTTGCCGGTTGGTTTGAAGGGATTGGCGATCAGACATGGCGCCATTTATTGGACCAGGCCTATGCCCATGTCAATCAGCGCTACCAGAGCGAGGTGCAGGGGCTTTACGCCAGGGCGATTCGGCAACGGTATCCGTTCAACGCCCACGCGACGAATGATGTGGCCCTTGACGATTTTCGTGAGTTCTTTAAACCCCAAGGCGTGTGGGCGCGTTTTTACGAGGGGTACCTGCGCGCGTTTGTCACCGCAGATGGCACGCGCTACCGGTTGCGTGGGCTGGACGGACAGGGTTTGCCGATCTCACGTTCGCTGCTGGATCAACTGACGAAAGCCCAGGTTATCCGACGCGGCTTTTTCACCGAAGATCAGGGAGAGTTGGCGGTGGGTTTTACCTTGGCGCCCTACAGCCTGGATCAGTCGGTCAACCGAGCGATCCTGCGATTGGGTGAAAAGCAGTTGGAATACCGGCACGGCCCGATCATACCCATGACGTTCCGGTGGCCCATCGAAGCAGATAACGGACGCGCCAGCCTCGTACTGGAGAGGGGGGGCGAATTGCGCCCCCTGGGTATCGAGAAGAGCGCCGGCGCCTGGTCGTTGTTCCGGTTTTTCGACTTGATGCAACGCGAGCCTGCGAGTGACCGCAACGCGCAGATCGTCAAGGCTGACCTGGCCGGGTTGCGCGCCAATTACCTGCTGACCAGCCAACGGACACCCAGCCCATTTGAGATGGACACGTGGCGCACCTTCCGCCTGCCGGAGCAACTGTGAGCCCAATGCGGCCCACATGGCGCAGCGCCGGGCGTACACAGCGCGGGCAGTCACGGCCGCGCAATGAGGATGCCCTGCTCGATTGCCCGCAAGGAGGCTGTTGGGCCGTGGCGGACGGCATGGGCGGGCACCGGCACGGCGATCTCGCGAGCGAGTGGGTGATCAGCAGCCTGGCTTCGTTATCGGCGCAGGGCAGCCTTGATCAGCGGGTCGATGCGGTTCGACAGCGGCTGCAAGGTGTCAATCAGCGGCTGGCGGATGCGCGGCGCACCGGCAGTGCGACAATGGGGAGTACGGTGGTCACACTGTTGCTGGATAATGGGCGTGCGGCCTGTGTGTGGGCGGGGGACAGCCGCTGTTATTTGTGGCGTGAACAACGCCTGTACCAGCTGTCGAGAGATCATTCGCTGTTGCAGCGCCTCATGGACGAGGGTCAGTTGAGTGCGACGCAAGCTCGGGCCCACCCCGATGCCAGAGCCTTGACCCGGGCCATTGGCGCGCACGCGTCAGTACGGCTTGAGGTGCTGGAGCTCAGGACCCGCCCTGGCGATGTGTTTTTATTGTGCAGCGATGGTCTCTACCAGGCACTCAGCCATGTCCAGCTGGGCCTGGCGTTGAGTGCAGGCGGGCCGCAGCAGGTCGTGGAAAGATTGTTCGCCAGCGCGTTGCGCGCCCCGGCACGCGATGATTTGACCGCCGTCGTGGTGCACTCATGAGTGCGGCATCAACTCCCCCGGTTTTGCTCGTCGGCCGCTACCACCTTGAGCAGGTCGTGGGCCGGGGCGGGATGGGCGTGGTGTACCGTGCGCGCGACCTGTTACATGAGCAATTTGGCGAGCCTTGTTCCGCTGTGGCGCTCAAGCTGCTGGACGAGTCTTTGTCTGCGTGCCCGGATGCCCATGTATTGCTGTTCAGCGAGTTTGCCCTGGCGCGCCGCCTGCGACATGAGCGCGTGGTAAGGGTGTATTCGTTTGAGGT
Organism: Pseudomonas sp. R2-7-07; assembly: GCF_003852355.1. Classification (NCBI taxonomy): domain Bacteria; kingdom Pseudomonadati; phylum Pseudomonadota; class Gammaproteobacteria; order Pseudomonadales; family Pseudomonadaceae; genus Pseudomonas; species Pseudomonas sp. R2-7-07. The sequence goes on from NZ_CP027759.1 coordinate 2,645,059, forward strand.
GGATACGTCCAGCCAGATCGCCTTTTTTACCATGGAGCTGCTGCATGGCCTGACGCTGGACCGACTGCTTGTGGAATGCCCTGATGGATTGCCGTGGGCAGAGCTGCAACCGATTGCCCTGCAACTGCTGGACGCGTTGGTTTATGCCCATCAACACAACGTGCTGCATGGCGATATCAAACCGGCCAATGTCATGGTGGGCGAAGCGGGCGTGCGTTTATTCGATTTCGGCCTTGGGCAGTCATTTGCGCAGACCCCGGCGGACTTGGCGGCGGTGAATCGCAGCCGGTTGAATGCCTGGACCCGGGCCTATGCGGCGCCTGAATTACTGGCGGGTGGCGCGTTGACGCCCGCTGCGGACCTCTATGGCGTGGCGTGCGTCCTGTATGAGCTGGCCCAGGGCAAGCGCCTCGGGGAACGCCAACCGGGCGCCGGGCTGCCTCGGCCCAGGCAGTTGCCCCGACGTTGCTGGCCGGCACTGCACACCGCCTTGGCGCAGGACCCGCAACGCCGGGCCCTGACGGTCGCCGAGTTGCGGCAGGTCATGGGGTGCAGGCGGCTTCGCTGGTTCGGCTAGCCAGCGCGTCAGCCGGCGAGGTCATGCAGTTGGCAGTAGTCGGCCCAACTCATGCCGGCCATCTGTGCGACTTCCTTGTGCACCTCGAGGCGTTGAGTTTCGAAGGCTTCGCTGGACTCGGCAGTCAGCTTGAGGGTCAGCTCCCAGGCGAACAGGCCCTGGCGCTCGGCCTGCGCCTCGAACGCTTCATACAGACGCTCGGTACGATACTGCGCCACGGTTTCTCCCCTGGCCTGGGCAGCCAGTGGGTTGAGGTTGTTCAATTCAGCGGCCACGTCCGGGTGTTCGTGCAGGAACCGGTCCAGTGCGCGTTGATAGTTATCGCCAGGTGCTGACAACGCCAAGCCCCTCAGCGAGAGAGACGGGAGTCGACGTCGGGTGCGTGCCCGTCGACGTGACGCCGAGCGCGCTTGCGCGACCTGCGCTGGAGCCAGCGTTGCAACGGTGCCAGTAAAAAGAACATCAGGTAGGCGACAAGCACCAACGTCAAGTCTATCCAGGTCTCCGCGACGGGCCCGGTATACAGTTCGATGACGTTCTTGATGATAAATAACAGCGCCACGCTGCACAGCCACAACAGGATGGTGACAAATAGGGGGCGCATGGTGCTGGACCGCTTATGGTGCATGGTAAGGCTCTCTCTCCTTTGTGCCTGCTTCTTGCCAGGCAATATTCCCTGAGTGGGCACCCGGTGTTAACCAGGTTGTAACATCCTTTAACAAACGGAAACGCGGCGGATAATACCGACTCAGACAGGTTTAGGGGATGACTCAGGTCAGAAAGTTCGATTTTTTATCTAGGAATTTTCACAGCCCCCAGGGTTTTTTTGCTGAAAAGCCCGGGAAGATGGCAAAAAGCTTTCGCGCCGAGTATCAGGGCGTGTAGCGTTGACGGGTATTCCGGCGCTGATCTCCAGACCCCGCGAATACGGGCAGAGGGCGGCTCATGGCGCAAACGCTGTTCAAACTTTTCCTTACCCAGCGCCTGGCGGCCCTGGCCAGTATCGAGTCGTTACGTGCGATTCGGGAGGGATTGTTGTGGATCCTGCCGTGCCTGTTGGTGTCTGCCGTTTTCCTGATCCTGTCCGAATGCGCCAAGGTGCTGGGCTTCAGCCCACCGATAGTGAGCTTTCTTTCGGGCCTGCATGACCGGATCAGCTCGGTGATTCCACTGCTGGTCGCCGCTTCCATTGGCTATATGCTGGCTATCCGGCACCGCTTGCCACAACTGCCAATAGCCTTTTTGTGCCTTGCCAACGTAGTGGTGGCCACGTTTCTTTTGCGCGAATACCCTCGGGCTTCGGCCACCTTCCTGCTGTTCATTGCCATCGCGTCGCCGCTGATCAATGTGCCGGCCATGGCCTGGCTGCACCGTTTGCGTTGGACTCGCCTGGTGCATGAAGACCTGATCGGACACAACCTCAAGGGCACGATCAACATGGTGCTACCCGGTGCGATCACTGCGCTGGCATTGGTGGTGGTGTTGTCGTTGCTGCTGCAGATCCCCTATGTGGCACAACTGCAGGGGCCGCAGGTGCTCAATACGTTACAGGCGCCTTACGGCAGCGGGCTGTTTGTGACCTTGATGAACTCGCTGTTGTGGTTTTTCGGGATTCATGGCGTGTATGCCATGCAGCCGCTGTTCGATGTACTGGATCAAGCTGTGCTGCTCAATGGCGCAGCGCTGGCGGCGGGTGAGCCGGTCCAATACCTGCTTAACAGCGGCCTGTTGGGCAGCTTCGCATTTATCGGTGGGTCGGGCGGCGCGCTGTGCCTGCTCCTGGCAATCCTGCTGTTTTCCAGGAGCCAGTCCATGCGGTTACTGGCGATGGCCAGTTTGCCGCTGTCGTTATTCAATGTCAGCGAAGTGTTGTTGTTCGGTTTGCCGATCATCCTCAACCCGCGGTTGTTCATACCCTTTCTGTTGGTGCCGGCGGTCAATGCGACGGTGGCGCTCGCGGTGGTGCAACTGGGTTGGGTAGCACCGGCCGTGGCCAGTGTGCCGTTTACCGCACCGGTGTTGCTCAATGCTTACCTCAGTACCCATGGCGACGTCGCGGCCGTGGTATTGCAGGTTGTACTGATGGGCCTGGGGACGCTGGTGTATGCGCCGTATGTACGAGCGATCCATCGCCAGGCCAGTGACGGCGGCACGGTATACCTCAAATCCCTGGACATGACGTTTCGCGGCCTGGAGGAGAAGGGGCGGTTGCTGGAGTTCGACCCGGTGCTCGCGTCGCACCGCGCCCTGGCCCGGCAGGCCATTGAGTTGAACCGGATCCAGCAGATCAGCGACTACGAGTTCTATCTTGAGTTTCAGCCCCAAGTTTCCACCCGTACCGGCCTGTGCACCGGCTGCGAAGCCTTGATGCGCGCCCGGGACAGCCAGGGCACGGTGCATTCACCCTGGGAGTTCCTGCAATGGTTGGCACAGGCGCGGTTGATGCCGGATGTGGACGTGTGGGTGGCGTCCCAGGCCGTACGCCAGTATCAACAGTGGAAGAAGGCCGGTTTTGAATTGCCCATGACCATCAATGTCTCCAGCGTTACCCTCAAGGACGCGGCTTATGGTGATCGTCTGGTGGAGATTCTCGCCCAGGCCCAGGGCTGGGTGTCGGTGGAGATCACCGAAGATGCGCTGGTCAGCGATATCCAGGCGACCCGTCAGACCATCCAGAAACTGCAGGCATTGGGGGCAAAGGTATATATCGATGACTTTGGCACCGGGTTTTCGGCGTTGAGTTACCTGCATCAGTTTCCGGTGGACTTCATCAAGATCGATCGCAGCTTCGTGGTTGCACAGCACGATCCCAAGGGCGCTCAGGTGCTGACCGGCATGCTGCGTTTCTGTGAGGCGCTTAACCTGGGCGTGGTGGTGGAAGGGGTCGAGACCGCCGAGCAATTGGCGTTTCTGAATACGGGGGCTGAGTTGTTCATTCAAGGCTGGTATTTCAGCAGGGCGTTGCCGGGGCATGAGGTGCCGCTGTTTGTGCGCGAGCGGGCGGGGTTGGGGTGATCTGGCAGTCATGGGGCCGACCGCTCTGGCAGCCGGCCCCGTTCAAAACAGCACGCCGGCGTGCTAGACCGCCTCGTAGCCCCGATTGGTCCGCTCGATCTCCTCGACCAGTGCGTCTATCCCCTCCAACCGTGCCCGATTGTCATGGTCCCAAGGATGAAAGCCCGGTTTGAAATAGTGCAGCCACGGCCGCAGCATGCGCGCAAAGATGCCCTTGGGGGCATACAGAAACTTGAGCATGCGCCAGAACCCCTGCAGATGCCCACCCGACTTGCGGTCGGCAATCAACAGGCGCACGTGGAAATCGAACACCACCAGCCAGAACAGCAGCGTGGTAAACAGCATGGTGCCGGTGCGCAGCAAGTAGCGCTTGGGCCCAGGCGTGATCACCCGGTTCCACACATCGAAGGCCACCGCTTTATGTTCGGTTTCCTCAAGGGCGTGCCAGTACCACATCTGCTGGTAGCCCTTGAGTGAGTCGCCGAAACGCGACGGGTCACTCAGCAGGATTTCCGCGAGCATCGCGGTGTAGTGCTCAAGGGCGATGGTTACCGCGAGGTTAAAAGATGGCGGCAGGTGTTTCTTTTGCAGGTCGAGAAAGAATTTCAAGCGGCGATCGAGGCTGTGCGCCGGCAGGCCTGCCGCTTGCAGCAGGTCGTTGTAGGCCACGTGTTCACGGCTGTGCATGGCTTCCTGGCCGATGAAACCCTGGATCTCTTTCTTGAGGTCCGGATCGTCGATGCGGGAACGGTAGTGGCGCACGCTGTCCATGAAAAACAGCTCGCCCTGGGGAAACAGCAGCGACAGGGCATTGAAAAAGTGCGTGATGAACGGGCCTTGTTCATGCCAGTTGGTGATGCGCCCGGCGGGCAGGGCGAAGCGGATATCACGGCGAATCGGCAACATGGGGTGTGCTCCTGTTCAGAGACGGGGCTCGTCGTTGGTTTCAAACACGGGCGTGCGTGGTTTGGGCGCCATACGCCTGCTGGCAAACACCACCAGCGCTTGATAGGCCGCCGGCAGGCACCGGGCGAGCAGGTCGAGCAAATACGCATCGCGGCCGATCAGCACGCGGCGTTTGTTTTTGCGCACGCCTTGCAGGATCACCTTGGCGGCCTGGTCGGCGTCGGTGATAAACAGTTTTTCGAAATCGGCGCGCGCCTGTTGCTCGCTATGGATAAGGAAGCCGGTCATGTTCGCGTCAATCCGGCTGCTGCGGCAGATGTCGGTGCGAATTCCGCCAGGATGCACGCAGGTGGCGGAGACGCCGCAGCGTTGCAGGTCCAGCTCCTGGCGCAGTGCTTCGGTAAAGCCGCGCACCGCGAACTTGCTGGCGTTGTAGCCACTCATGCCGGGCTGGGCGAACAGGCCGAACACGCTGGAGGTGTTGACGATATGCCCGTCGCCACTGGCCTTCAGGTAAGGCAGGAACGCCTTGGTGCCATGCACCACGCCCCAGAAATTGATGCCGACGATCCACTCCAGGTCGGCATAGTCCACGCCTTCCACGGTGCTCGACAGCGCCACTCCGGCATTATTGAAGACCAGGTTGACCTGGCCATGCTCGGCCGCACACCGCGCCGCCCACTCCAGCATGGCTTGGCGGTCCGAGACATCCAGTATCTGGGTGGTGACGGTCACCGGCGACAGGGTCGAGGTCCTGACCAGGTCCCGTGTGTGCTCCAGCCCCTGGCTGTTCTTGTCGGCCAAGGCCAGGTGGCAACCCTCCCGTGCCAGGGCCAGGGCCAGTGCGCGACCCATGCCGGAGGCCGCTCCCGTAATTGCCGCCACGCGGCCGGTGAATGACTTCATGACAGACTGCCTTCTGTGGCGCAATGAGGGGTTGCTGCGGCGCGCGGCACAGGCACAACCGGCGCCCGGCTGACCACATAGTCCTTGAGCGCAAAATGCCGGGTGACTTGCTTGAACCGCCACGTCGAGCCGGGCCACAGCGTGGTGTTCTTGCCGGTACGCGGGTCGAGGTACCAGCTTTGGCAACCGCCGGTATTCCAGATGGTGCGCTTGAGCTTGCCTTGCAATTGCGCGTTGTAGGCCTGCTCCACGGCGGGTTTGACCTCCACCATAGCGATGCGTTGGCGCTGCATCTGTTGCAACGCATCAAGGATGTAAGCGACCTGGGCTTCGATCATCAGGATCATCGAGTTGTGCCCCAAGCCGGTGTTGGGCCCGACGATCAGGAACAGGTTGGGATAGCCCGGCACCGTGGTGCCTTTATAGGCATGGGCGCCGTCGTGCCAGGTGTCCATCAGGTCGATGCCGTTGCGGCCGATGATGCAGCCACGGGGCAGGGGATCGACGGCCTGGAACCCGGTGCCGAAGATCAGGCAATCGGCGGGGTGCTTGATGCCGTCAGCGGTGATCACGCCATCGGCTTCGATCCGCAGCACCTGGTCGGTCACCACCTCGACATTACTGCGCGACAACGCCGGGTAGTAGTCGTTGGAGATCAGCACACGTTTGCAGCCGATGGTGTAGTCCGGCGTCAGAATCTTGCGCAGGGAAGGGCGGGCCACTTGTTTATGCAAATGACGCAGGGCGATTTTCTGCACCATCTTCATCAAGCGCGGGTGCAGGGAAAAGCCCACCACGCGGCCTTCCAACGCCCAATAAAAGGCACTGCGCACCAGCCTTTGGGTCACCGGCAGATGCTTGAACAGCCAGCGTTCGACACGTGAGATCGGCCGGTCGGGTTTGGGCATGATCCAGGGCGGCGTGCGCTGGAACAGGTCCAGGTGCGCCACTTGCGGCGCAATCTGCGGCACGAACTGAATAGCACTGGCGCCGGTGCCGATCACCGCCACGCGCTTGCCCTTCAAACTGTAGTCATGGTCCCACTGCTGCGAGTGGAAACGCTTGCCTTTGAAACTGTCGAGCCCAGGAATATCCGGCAGTGCAGGGCGCGACAGGCCACCCATGCCCGACACCAGCACTCGCGCACTGACTTGGCGGCCATCGCTGAACGTCAGTTGCCAGCGTTGCTGCTGATCATCGAACACCGCCCGTTGCAGGCCCATGCCGAAACGCAGGTACGGCGCCAGCCCGAACCGCCGCGCGCATTGCTCCAGGTAAGCGCGAATCTCCGCTTGCGGGGCAAATTGGCGCGTCCAGTCGGGGTTCGGCGCAAAGGAAAAGGAGTAGACATGGGACTGCACGTCACAGGCACAGCCAGGGTAGTGGTTGTCACGCCACGTACCGCCGAGTGTGTCGGCCTGCTCAGCGACAAAAAAATCGCTGAGCCCGGCTTGCTTGAGTTTGATCGCCATGCACAGGCCGGCGAAGCCTGAGCCGATGATGGCGATGTCGATGGCGTCGCTGTGGGCATTCATAAGCGGTCCTTGGTGGGCATCGGATGTGCTCCTGTTTTTCTTTTGTGTTTTAGATAGAACACCATTGCAAAGGAAAATTGAATTAATTATTTTAAAAAAGATTTTAAATAATCTACCTGAAAATTTCGCCTACGCTAGGACCTTGTTCGATCTATGCGACTTGTCCGACAGACGCGCATGGAGGCTGGGTCCAAGGTATGGGCGAAGGTTGAGGCCTTGATCAATCCCGATCGGGTCGCCAGCAGCAGGGAAGCAGAGGACCGAGCTATGGCTGTCGAGTGGGTTGTCGCTGCGGGTGTGGTGATAGGCGCGAGCGCTGTGTCGTGGGCTTTCAGCGCCTGGATGACACGGCGTATTGAAACCGCCGTTCCGATCAACGGGCGCGTCGTCGAGGTGGATGGCGAGCGCTTTCATTATGTAGACGAAGGCCAAGGCCCAGCGCTGGTGATGATCCACGGGCTGATGGGCAGCAGTCGCAACCTGACTTACGCGTTATCCGGTCAGTTACGTGGGCAGTTCCGCGTCATCAGCGTCGATCGCCCAGGGTCGGGCTACTCCAGTCGGCACAACCACACGGCAGCAGACCTGCCGGCCCAGGCGCGCCAAATGGCCGCTTTTATCAAAACCCTCGAGCTGGATCAGCCGCTGGTGCTTGGGCATTCCCTGGGCGGTGCGGTTGCCCTGGCGTTGGCCCTTGACCATCCGCATGCGGTATCCGGCTTGATCCTGGTGGCGCCCTTGACCCATCCCCAGCGCATGCTGCCGTTGGTGTTCCTGCCCCTGGCCGTGCGCCCTGCCTGGCTGCGACGCTGGGTGTCGCGCACCTTGACCCTGCCCATTGGCCTGTTGACCAAGGGCTCGGTGGTCAAGGGCGTGTTCGCCCCCGATGCCGCCCCGCCAGACTTCGCTACGCGCGGCGGCGGTTTGCTGGGGATGCGTCCCGAGAACTTCTTTGCCGCGTCCACTGAGATCAACCGAGTCAACGATCACTTGCCGGACATGGTCAAGCGCTACCCGCTGCTGACGCTGCCAATCGGCCTCATCTACGGCGCCCGGGATAACGTGCTCGACTTCCAGAAACACGGTCAGGGCCTGGCCAGCAAGGTGCCCGGGCTGAAACTGCAGGTGGTGGAAGACCGAGGGCACATGTTACCGATTACCGCCACGGAACGAGTGGTGGCGTTGGTCGAGCAGATTGCCAAACGGGCTGGGCCTGCACGAAGCGCCGCCGTATTGCAGCCCTCGTTTGCCATGGCGGGCAAATAACCATGCCATCCGATCTGCGGTTCCAGCGCGTCAACGCCCGCCCTAGACACCTGGCCGGCGCTCTGAAAAAGAGACTGCCCGGTCACGCAAAAAGGCCCGGATAAACTGGTTGACGACCTAACGATTCCGCGCTATTTATTTAAAAAATTATTTCAATTTCTAATTTGAAACATTTTTTGAAATGCCTAAGAGCGAATAAAATAATGAAAAAAACGCCTTTTATCGCATGGTTGATGTCTCGGAGCGGCCAGCGCTCCGCCCTCCTGTTTGCTGCCTCCGCCTGCGCTCGGAGGTGGGCATGAACCCGTCCCTGGCGATGCCAGGCGTCTGGGCCGACGGCAAGCGTTACCTGTGGTGGCTCGGCATCATGCCCCTGGCGACTCCACTGCTCTCGGGGGCCCTGGCTATCGGCACCGGTATTCAGCAACTGTGGTGGATCGGTGTGCTGGTCATCTTCGGCTTGATCCCATTGATCGACGGCCTGTTGGGTGAAGACCTCAGCAACCCGCCGGAATCTGCCGTCAGCCATCTCGAATCCCAGCACTACTACCGTTGGATCGTCTACACCGGCGTGCTGTTTGTGATCGCCTCGGTCGTGATCACCGGTTGGCTCGCCGCCGGCGGCATTGACTGGATCATCGGCGGCGGGCTACTGCGGGCCACCGCGACCCTCGATCCATCGAGCGGGCTGGCACATGCCGCAGCATTCATTACCGCCCGCACCGAGTTGCACGGCCCCGTCAGTGGCTTCACTTATCTGGGTATGGCGATGTCCACCGGGGCCGCTACCGGTATCGCGATCAACACCGCCCATGAGCTGGGGCACAAACCCAAGCCATTGGAAGTGTTCCTGGCCAAGGTCACGCTGGCGCCGACGTTCTACGGACACTTCTACACCGAACACAATCGTGGCCACCACGTACGCGTCGCCACACCGGAAGATCCGGCCAGTTCGCGCCTGGGTGAAAGCTTCTGGGCCTTCCTGCCGCGCTCGGTATGGTTCAGCGCTCGCTCTGCCTGGAACCTGGAGCGCGAACGCCTGCGCAAACTTGGCCTGCCGGCCTGGCACTGGAAGAACGCGGTGCTCAGCGCCTGGATGTACAGCGTGCTGCTCTGGGGCGCGATGATTGCCTGGCTGGGCGCGGCAGTGATCCCGTTCCTGATCATCCAGGGCGTCTACGGTTTCTCGTTGCTGGAAGTGGTGAATTACGTCGAGCATTACGGCCTCAAGCGCCAGAAATTGCCCAATGGTCGTTATGAGCGCTGTTCGCCGCGGCACTCCTGGAACAGTAATCGAATAGTCACCAATATCTTCCTGTTTCAATTGCAACGGCATTCCGATCATCATGCCAATCCCACGCGTAGTTATCAGTCGTTGCGGCACTTTGATGAGTCGCCGCAACTTCCCTATGGTTACGCGAGCATGATTGTCTGGGCCTATGTGCCGTATTTGTGGCGGCGCCGGATGGACCATCGTGTATTGAATCATTATGCCGGTGATATCAGCTTGGCTAATCTCCAGCCTTCACAGCGCTTGAAGTATCTGGAGAAGTACAGCGGCGAAGCCAAGCCGTTTTAATTTGAAATAAAAACGCGTTTTTCGAGTGTATTTCGATAAGGATTTCTACGTCGATTGTTTGTTAGCTTAGTTGCAGGATGGTTGTTTACCCGAACGAAAATAATTTCAAGGGAAGGGCGTAAACATGCAAGTAACTCAGGTCACTATAAAGTTCACCGTTAATGTCGTACTGGCCGCGCTGGGCTTGATCGCGTGGCATCACGCACAGGCCGCACGTATCGAACCTGCCGGTAGCGCGTTTACAGCCCAGGGCCCAATCAGCTTCTCCAAAGGCGCGTTGATCAGTGCCGACTGCACCATCAAGGTGGCCGGCAAAGTGACGGCCGATGGGACATCCGTCAATATCGACAAAGTGGCGTTCGATGGCGGGCTCAAGTGCAGCCGGGTCGAAGCTATTAATTTGCCATGGATCTTGACTGCAAAGAATACAAAAAGCGGCTCAATGTCGAAGATCAGCGTGGACGTGCATGCATTCGGTCTGGGCGGCAAGTGCGGTCCTTCTACCGCAGTCGGTACGTGGGATAACGCCACCGGCAAGTTGGAGGCTGCCAATGTACCTATTGGTGATGACTGCACCATTAAAATGGTATCAATCAAGATGCCGCCTGATTTCAAAGTAGTTGAATAAGGTTGTCGGACTTAACTGAATTTGGCTGGAATACGAAGTTCTGCAGTTTCACCGTGACTTCGTGTTCATGGTCATTACCCCAGGCGAATAACTCGCCATTACATGTGAGGCAAAATAATGAAAAGCTTGAAAACCCTCGTTTGTGCAACTTCGTTTGCAATGTGCTTCGGCGCCGCGTCGATGGCCAGTGCGGCTTCCGTCTCTCCGGACGGTCCGTTCTCGACTAACGCCGGCACCATCGTGGTGAAGTCGCCTTCGTCTTTTGGCGCGGCAGTGACATGCGGCATCACTTTTACCGGCAACGTTAGCGGTGGCGTGGCCTCGATCAACGGCGCAACGCTGACCGGCGGCGGTCTGTGCGCCTTGCCAACGCTGACTAACCTGCCTTGGGTATTGACTGCTGCGACGGGCACCACCGGTACCGTGACCAATGTCGGCTACAAGATCAACTCGATCCCAGCCACCAACTGCGGACCAACCCCTATCGCAGTCACTTGGGCTGCAGGGACCAAAACCCTTTCGGCCGCCAATCAGTCGCTGAGCGGAAACTGCACTGTGGTTTCGCTGAACGTTGTGGCCCCGACGCTCACGGTAAACCCGTAAGCGCGTGACTCCGTAAAGGGCTGATCACCCGTTGAAATGCCGGCGCCCCCCCGCGAGGCGCCGGTCAACGGTAAATCGCCTTCGCTTATCACCCATCCCTGATTGTCATACACCGTTCCAGTACAGGCGCTTTTGAACGACGCTCCATGGCTACACGACCCACCGGCAGGGGCCGGGCGCACATAATAATAGGGAGTACCGCATGAATAATAAGAAACAACACGCTTACACGTTACTGGGACTGGCCCTGTTGGGAGGCCTGATCACTACGGGGCATGTGCAGGCGGGCGGGTTTTCCACGCCCACTTATGGCGCCCCCGGTTGGGGCCGCGCATTTGGTGGCGGTTCTCTGTTCAAGAATGACCCGAGTGCGGCGTACAACAACCCAGCGGCCATGGCGTTCATCGATTCAACCATCGTGCAGCAGACCGTCGATTACGCCCGGATCAAGATCAAATATTCCGGCCAGGCGTATGACCATAACGGCAACCCGGTGACCAATACGCCAGTGCTGGATGACCAAGGCAACCTGGGCGATCCGACCCTCAATACCAATAATGGCGGCCAGGGCGGTTTCACCGCATGGCTGCCCACTGGTTTTATGGTTATGCCCATCGGCGACCGCTTCGCTTTTGGCCTGAGCCAGGTCGTACCGCAAGGTATGAAAAGTACGTGGAACGAAAACTCAAAGCTGCGGGATTTCGCCGTCGACACCAAGATCGAGACCATCGGCCTGACAGGCTCACTGTCGTTCAAGGTCAATGATGAATTTTCGGTCGGTGGGGGTGCCATCGTTCAGCGCAGCCAGGGAAACGTCAGCCAGAACGTTGATGTGTTGGCTGCCGCAGATGTATCACCCGGGCTTGGCGGCACCGGCTTTCCGACCGGTGTCGGGCATTCCTTGATACGCGTTAAAGTCGACAACATCTCGGTAGGCTGGTTTGGTGGCGTTGTGTGGAAACCGACGCAGCAAGACACGCTGGGTTTGAATTATCACGCCAAGATCAAAAACAAGATGACCGGCAAGTACGACGTTTATACGGACGCCATCGGTCGTAACACAATGACCAACCCTATTGGTCCGAACGGAGAGACGCTGGTTGAAATGGCCTATCCCGGTCTCAAGCTGTTCCCGGATGGCGCGCATGCTAGTGCGCAACTGGATATCCCGGCGACTGCTGCGATTGACTGGGTCCATCAGTTCAATGACCGCTGGACGCTCGGTGTGAGTGCCCAGTGGACTGAGTGGTCCTCGTTCCAGGACCTCACACTCAAGTCTCAGGGCTCGACCATTGTTGCCATTCCCTACAACTACAAAAACGCGTGGATGACCTCAATCGGCGGCGACTACAAAGCCACCGACGAACTCACCCTGCGTGCAGGTGTGGCGTATGACCAGACGCCTACCCGTAACTCCACGCGTGACCCGCGGATCCCTGATGGCGATCGTTATTTCCTGGCGTTTGGTGCCGGGTACGACATCAAGGCAGTGCCGGGCCTGTCAGTGGATGGCGCGTACTCGCACCAGTTCGTCGAAAAGGTCAACCTGAAAACCAAGAACGTCGATCGCCTCGGCGCTGCTCAACTGGACGGGAAGGCTGAGTCGTCAGGTGACGTCGTGAGCTTGTCGGCGACCTATAAGTTCTAGTCACGCACCTGACCGTGTTGAAGCCGGGTATTCAGCGCATCTTGAGACCCGGCGCACACTGACACGCTTACAGAACAAGCCGCAGAACCTAATCGGAGCCACATGACTGATGCAATTAGGCTGACTCGTTCAGCCCTGAATATTTTCGCCAGCTCATTAAATAAAAATTTCAAAACAAAATTTGAATTTATTTTCCCGAGTTTGTAGTGTGGCTCTACGCCCCGCTCAATCCGAGCGGTCCGCACGGGTGCCACGCCCTGAATCAAGTAGAGGTATCCCATGGTTATCTGGTTATTGGTGGGTGTCGTCGCGGCGATTGCCCTGGCGTATCGACAAGCCGCTGCCACCCTGTGGCTGGGCGCCGGCCTGGTATGGCTGGCGGCTGGCTACCTGTTCAACGCAGTGGCCGCATTCGGCGCTACCGTCGCAGCGGTGCTGGTGGTGTTGCCGGCTTTGTTGCTGGCGATCAAACCCCTGCGCCGCGTGCTGTTGACCCGCAAGGCCTTGGGGCTGTTTCGTACGGTCATGCCGGCGATGTCCGACACCGAACGTGCGGCCATCGAATCGGGCACCGTGTGGTGGGACGCCGAGCTGTTCAGCGGCAAACCCAACTGGCAGCGCCTGCTGCAAGCCGCGCCGGCCACCCTGAGTGCCGAGGAGCAGGCGTTCCTCGACAACGAAGTCGAAACCCTGTGCGACATCGCCAACGATTGGGAAACCACCCAGGTGTGGCAAGACATGTCCCCCGAGGGCTGGCAATACACCAAGGAAGCCGGCTTTCTCGGCATGATCATTCCCAAGCAGTACGGCGGCAAAGGCTTCTCCCACTACGCGCACTCCCAAGTGGTGATGAAACTGTCGACCCGCTGCTCGGCGGCGGCCATTTCGGTGATGGTGCCCAACTCCCTGGGCCCCGCCGAACTGCTGCTGCATTACGGCACCGAGGCCCAGCGCAACTATTACCTGCCGCGTCTGGCGCGGGGTGAGGATATTCCGTGCTTCGCGCTGACCAGCCCGTATGCCGGCTCCGATGCCGGGGCCATTCCCGACGTGGGGATTGTGTGCAAAGGCCTGCACGAAGGCGAGGAGGTGCTGGGGTTCAGCGTGACCTGGGACAAGCGTTACATCACCCTCGGCCCGATTGCCACGGTGCTGGGCCTGGCGTTCCGTGCCGAGGACCCGAACGGTTTGCTCGGTGCCGCAGGTGCCCTGGGCATCACCTGCGCGCTGATTCCCACCTCCCATCCAGGCGTGAACAGCGGCCGTCGCCACTGGCCGCTGAATGCGGTATTCCAGAACGGTCCGACCACCGGCAAGGATGTGTTCATTCCGCTGGAATGGGTGATCGGCGGTCGCGAACAAGTCGGCAACGGCTGGCGCATGCTGATGGAATGCCTGGCGGCGGGCAGGGCGATTTCACTGCCGTCGGCCAACGTCGGTCTGGGCAAAGTGGCGGTCCGTGGCACCACCGCCTACGCTGCGATGCGTAAGCAGTTCGGCCTGCCCATCGGCAAGTTCGAAGGGGTGCAGGCACCGTTGGCCCGCATGGCAGGGCACTTGTATGCCTGTGATGCGGTGCGCAAGGTGTCGGTGGCGTCCCTGGATGCCGGCGAGAAACCTTCGGTCATCTCGGCCATCGCCAAATACCACGTCACCGAGCGCGCGCGAATGATCGTCAACGATGGCATGGACATCGTCGCCGGCAAGGGCATCTGCATGGGGCCCAATAATTTCCTGGCACGCGCCTATCAGCAAAGCCCCATCGCCATCACCGTGGAAGGCGCGAACATCATGACCCGCTGCCTGATCATCTACGGCCAGGGCCTGATCCGCTGCCATCCCTATGTGCTGCGCGAAATGGAAGCGGCGCGCAACCCGGATCGGCGCAAGGCCGTGCAGGAGTTCGACAGCGCGATGTTCGGCCATGTGAGTTTTGTACTGGCCAACACCGTGCGTGCCACGGTACATGCGCTGACCGCTGGCCGGCTGCTTTCTGCGCCGGCCAAGACCGACCCGGCGCTGGCTTCCTACTACCGTCAGGCCAATCGTCTGTCGGTGGTGCTGGCATTGGTCTCGGATATTTCCATGGGGGTGCTGGGGGGCGCCCTCAAGCGCAAGGAGAGTATCACCGGGCGCCTGGGCGATATGCTGTCGCAGTTGTACATCCTGTCTTGCGTGCTCAAGCGCTTTGAGGACGACGGCCGGCCTCAGGCCGACTTGCCGCTGGTGCATTGGGCGGCCCAGGACGCATTGTTGCGCGCCCATGAAGCGCTGGCCGAAGTGCTCGACAATTACCCGTCCAAAGCCGCTGCGGTGGTACTGCGGGCCTTGAGTTTCCCGTTTGGCATTCCTTTGCGCAAACCGTCGGATCGCCTGTTGGCCCAAGTCGCCGAGGTCGTACAGACCCCCGGCGAAACCCGCGACCGTTTGCTCGCCAACTCCTACATCCCGCGCCCGGAAATCGACAAGCTGGCCTATGGCGAATTGGGGTTCCGCCTGTTGCCCCAGGTGGAGCTGATCGAGGCACGGCTCAAGCCCGCCATCAAGCAAGGCCTGCTCGCGCCAATGCCGATTTCGTCTGCGGCCTTTACCGGCTGGCGCGTCAAGGCACGGGCGTTGGACCTGATCAGCGACGACGAAGACGCTTTGCTCGCACGCTATGTGGAATACGCCGACCACGGCATCCAGGTCGACGACTTCCCGCAGGACTTCGGTTTGCTGGAGGCCCTGCAGCGGCGCAAGCAGGCGTTGGAGCCCTCCAAGCGTCGCGCCAGCCAAAGCGAAAACGCTTCGGTCAACTAAAGGGAAACACGGGTCAGTGTGGGAGGGGGCTTGCCCCCGATAGCGGTGGCTCAGATGCAGATTCACTGACTGACACTCAGCTATCGAGGGCAAGCCCCCTCCCACATTTGATCGGATTTACAAAGCAGGATTTGTGTTATGAGTGACCGCTACCTTTCTTTCGTCAATTCTCCTTGGGGCCGTCGCCTGGCCCAGGCCGTCGGCTTGCCGCAACCCTTGCCCCTGCAACGCCATCGCAGCGGCCAGCACGGTTTGGCCAACCCGGTCATCGTCGCCGGGGCAGGGCGCCTGACCGAGCACGTACATCGCCTCTTCAGTAGCACCGACACCGTCGCCGCCACCGCGGCGACCGTCAAGGCGCCGTCGACGGTGAAGGTGCAGGGCGCGGTTTTCGATGCCACGCACGTGGCCGACCTGCAGCACCTGGATGAGCTCTATACATTTTTTCACGCCAACGCCAGGCGCCTGAGCCAACACGCGCGCGTGGTGGTACTCGGCACCGCACCGGAACATTGCCAGGACTTGCCCCAGGCCGTCGCCCAGCGCGCGCTCGAGGGGCTGGTGCGCTCGCTGGCCAAGGAGCTGCGCCGGGCGATCACCGTGCAATTGATCTACGTGGCGCCGGGCGCTGAAGACGCTTTGGACAGCAGCCTGCGTTTTTTTCTGTCGCGCCGTTCGGCTTATGTGTCTGGGCAAGTGATACGCCTCCAGAAGCCGGTGGACAGTCACATCACCTTCCATTGGGACAAACCGTTCGCCGGCCGTCGCGCCTTGGTGACCGGCGCCTCCCGCGGCATCGGCCTGGCCATTGCCCAGGTGTTGGCGCGCGACGGTGCCCATGTGGTGTGCGTCGACGTGCCCCAGGCCCAGTCGGCGCTGCAGCAGGCCGCCGACAGTGTGGACGGTTCGGCATTGCCCCTTGACATCACCGCGCCGGATGCCGCCGCGTTATTGCAGGCGCATGTCAGCCAGTATGGCGCCTTTGATGTGGTGGTCCACAATGCCGGAATCACCCGCGACAAGACCATCGCCAAGATGACCGAAACCGCCTGGCGCAGTGTGCTGGCGGTCAACCTCGAGGCGCCGTTGCAGCTCAGCCAGGCGCTGCTGGACAACCACGGCCTGAACCCCGGTGGACGGATTGTGTGCGTCTCGTCGATTTCCGGTATCGCCGGCAACCTCGGGCAGAGCAACTACGCCACGTCCAAGGCCGGGGTGATCGGCCTGGTGCAGGGCCTGGCCCCGCGTGCGGCGGCGCAGCAGGTGACGGTGAATGCGGTGGCGCCAGGGTTTATCGAGACGCAGATGACCGCGAAAGTCCCGCTGTTGATCCGCGAGGCCGGGCGGCGTATGAATTCGTTGCTTCAAGGCGGCCAACCGGTCGACGTGGCCGAGACCATCGCCTGGCTGGCGCATCCGGCGTCCGGTGGGGTCAACGGCCAAGTGGTGCGGGTGTGCGGTCAAAGCCTGCTGGGAGCCTGAACCATGGACTACGTGACCCAGATCATCGACCCGCCATCGCTCACGGCATGTGGACCCTGGGCCGTGCGCTGGCGGCACAGCAGCCACCGGGTGGCCTGGACCACGCCGAGGCCCATTGCGATTTCAAGTTGCCGATCTTCCTGCCCGGCCAGGTCGCCCTGTGGAGCCGCCCCGTGACCGGCCCGCTCCGTGAATTCGAAGTGCGCAATGTGGCCGGCGACAAACCGCATATGCGCGGGTTGTTGCTGTGGGATCAAACGCCTGGAATGAGAGCCTTACATGAGTGACTACAGCTTCAATCCGCCACCGACCCGACGCGTGGCGATCATCGGCGGTAACCGCCTGCCGTTTGCCCGTTCCAACACCGTGTATGCCCATGACAGTAACCAGGACTTGCTGGTGGCCGCCCTGCAAGGCCTGGTGGATCGCTACAACCTGCACGGTCAGCGCCTGGGCGAATTCGTCGCCGGTGCGGTGATCAAGCATTCGCGCGATTTCAACCTGGCGCGCGAGTCATTGCTGTCGACCACGCTGTGTGCGCAGACCCCAGCCTACGATGTGCAGCAGGCCTGCGGCACGGGCCTGGAAGCCGCGTTGCTGGTGGCCAATAAAATCGCGCTTGGCCAGATCGAAGTGGGTGTCGCGGGAGGCGCGGACACCACCTCCGACGCGCCCATTGGCATCAACGAATCCCTGCGCCACACCTTGCTTGCGGCCAATCGGGCCAAGGGCCTGGGCGACAAACTGGAGGCCTTGTTGAAGGTGCGCCCTTCGATGTTGTTCAAGCCGCTGCTGCCGCGCAATGGCGAGCCGCGCACCGGCCTGTCGATGGGCGAGCACTGCGAAGAAATGGCCAAGCGTTGGCAGATCAAGCGCCTGGCCCAGGATGAGTTGACCCTCGCCAGTCACCAACGCCTCGACGCGGCCTATAAGCGCGGTTTCTTCGACGATCTGATCAGCCCCCATCGGGGCCTCGCACGGGACAACAACCTGCGCGCCGACATCAGCCTGGAAAAACTCGCCAGCCTGGCGCCGGCCTTCGACCGCCAGGACGGCACGCTCACCGCCGGCAACTCAACGCCCCTGACCGACGGCGCTTCGGTGGTGTTGCTGGCCAGCGAAGCGTGGGCCGCCGCGAATGGCTGGCCGGTGCTGGCCTACCTGCGCACCGGCGAAACGGCGGCGGTGAATTTCGTCGACGGCACCGAAGGCCTGTTGATGGCCCCGGCCTACGCCGTACCGCGCATGCTCAAGCGCGAAGGCCTGGGCTTTGCCGATTTTGATTTCTTCGAAATCCACGAAGCATTCGCCGCCCAAGTGCTGTGCACGCTCAAGGCCTGGGAAGACCCCGACTACTGCCGCGAGCGGCTGGGCCTGGACGCACCGCTGGGCGCCATCGACCGCGCAAAAATGAATGTCAACGGCGGTTCGCTGGGCTGCGGCCATCCGTTTGCCGCCACCGGTGGCCGGCAACTGGCGGCGTTGGCCAAGGCCATCCATGAGCGCGGCGGCGGTCGCGGCTTGATCTCGATCTGTGCGGCGGGCGGGCTGGGTATTACCGCCATCGTCGAAAAGTAGCCCTATCCACAACAACAATAAGGACGCAGCCATGAACGCCATCAGCCTGGAACACACCGAACGCATTTGGTTGAACGCCTACCTGCCCGGCGTGCCGGCGGACATCGATGCCGCTATCGAGGCTTACCCCTCGTTGCGCGAAGTGTTCGTGGAACACCTGGAAAAATTCCGCGAGCGGGTGGCGTATGTGAGCATCGGCACGCCGATGACTTACGCCGACTGGCACATCCAGGGCAGCGCATTTGCCGCCTGGCTGCAGGGCCAGGGGGTGAAGAAGGGCGACCGCGTCGCGTTGATGATGCCCAATTGCCTGCAATACCCAATCTGCCTGCTGGGCACGATCCTGGCCGGCGCGGTGGTGGTCAACGTCAATCCGTTGTACACCGCCCATGAGCTCAAGCACCTGCTCAAGGACAGCGGCGCCGAGACCGTGGTGATCTTCGAAAACTTCGCCCACACCCTGGAAAAGGTCATCGCCGGCAGCAGCGTCAAGCGCGTGGTAGTGGCGGCCATCGGCGACCTGCTCGGCACCTTCAAGGGCGCGGCGATGAACTTCATTCTGCGCAGCGTGCAGAAGCAGGTGCCGGCCTTCACGCTGCCTGGCTCGGTGCGTTTCAACCAGGTGCTGAAACAGGGGCGGGCGCTCAATTATCTGCCCGTCAGCATAAGTCGCGACGAGCTGGCCTTCCTGCAATACACCGGCGGCACCACCGGCGATGCCAAGGGCGTGATGCTCAGCCATCGCAATATTATTGCCAACCTGTTGCAAGCCAAGGCCTGGGTCGGTGATCAACTGGACCAGCACAAGCAGGAGACCAACGTCACCTTGCTGCCGCTGTACCACATCTTTTCTTTGACGGTGAACTGCCTGATGTTCATGTGCCTGGGCGGGCGCAATATCCTGATTGCCAACCCACGGGACGTGAAACGGGTGCAGATGATCCTGCGCAAGGAGCGCTTCAACGGGATTGCCGGGGTCAACACGCTGTTTAACGGTTTGCTGGAGAACAAGGAATTCTGCGCGCGGGACTTTTCCGACCTGCGCATGGTGATCGCAGGGGGCATGGCCACGCACACAGCGGTGGCCAAGCGCTGGAAGGAAGTCACCGGCTTGCCGATCATCGAGGGCTACGGGCTGACCGAGTGTTCCCCGGTGGTGAGCATCAGCCCCATCGACATGAACCGCATGCGCGAGATGGAATTCACCGGCAGCATCGGCGTGCCCTTGCCGTCGACCTGGGTGCGCTTCGTGCGTGAAGACGGCGAAATCGCCGAAATCGGCGAGCAAGGTGAACTGCAAGTGCGCGGGCCGCAAGTGATGCAGGGCTACTGGAAGCGCCCTAAGGAAACCGCCGAAGTGCTGGATGCCGAGGGCTGGTTGTCGACCGGTGACATCGGCGTGATGGATGAGCGCGGCTACATCCGCTTGGTGGATCGCAAGAAGGACATGATCCTGGTCTCGGGTTTCAACGTGTACCCGAACGAAATCGAGGACGTGGTGGCGATGCATCCAGGGGTGGCGGAAGTAGCGGCGATCGGTGTGGAAGATGGCGTGACCGGCGAGAAGGTCAAGATCATCGTGGTGCGCAAGGACCCGAGCCTGACCCAGGAGCAGATCCTCGCCCATTGCCGGGAATATCTGACCGGCTACAAGGTGCCGCGTTATGTGGAGTTCCGCACCACCGAACTGCCCAAAACCACGGTGGGCAAAGTACTGCGCCGAGCCTTGCGCTGATATTGAAGGCGACTGCGATCAAATGTGGGAGGGGGCTTGCTCCCGATAGCGGTGCATCAGCTAAAAATACACTGGCTGACACACCGCCATCGGGGGCAAGCCCCCTCCCACATTTAGATTGAGTTCACTTCGACCCAGCGCTCTTCAAGCGCCGCCACACGAATCGCCGTCGCCAGCCGCTCCACCGCCCACGCCGCTTCAAAATCGGTGCCATCCGCACCTTGCCCCGCCAGCGCCATGATCAGTTCGTGAACCTCCAGCGTCTTCAACTCGTTGTACCCCAGCTGGTGGCCCGCCGCCGGGCTGAACGCGGCATAGCCGGGCAGGGCCGGGCCGGCGAGCAAGCGCTGGAAGCCATCCTGGCCGGCTCGGCACAGGCGCAGTTCGTTCAAGCGCTCCTGATCGAACGCCAGCGTGCCCAGGGTCCCGCTGATTTCGAAGCTCAGGTGATTCTTATAGCCATGCTTGAGCCAACTGCTGCTCACCGTGCCGCGCGCGCCGTTGGCAAAACGCAGCAGGGCATGCACCTGGTCATCCACGGCGATGTTCTTGAGTTCATGGCTGCCTTTGAGGGCCGGTCGTTGAGCGTGGACGGTGTGGGTATCGGCGCACACGCTGGCCACATCGCCCACCAGGTAATGGGCCATCGACAGCAAATGGCTGCCCAGGTCCGCCAGCGCGCCGCCAGCGTGTTCCACCTCGCAGCGCCACGACCAGGGCGAGCCCGGATCGGCCATGAAGTCTTCGCTGAATTCGCCCTGGAAACTGATGATCTCGCCAAGCTCGCCCCTGGCAATCATCTGTCGCGCCAGCACGATCATCGGGTTGTGCTGGTAGTTGTAGCCCACGCGCGTCACCACCCCGGCCACGCTGGCAGCTCGACGCATGGCATCGGCCTGTTCCAGGCTGACGGCCAGCGGCTTCTCGCAATACACCGCCTTGCCGGCAGCAATCGCAGCCATGGCCATGGGGTAGTGGAGGTGGTTGGGGGTCGTGATGGCCACGACATCGACCTTGGGATCGTCGATCAGCGCCTGCCAGTCGGCGTGGGCCTGGGCAAACCCCCAGGCGCTGGCGCAACGCTGCGCACGCTCGGCGTCGGCATCGGCCAGGGCCGCCAGTGTAAGCGTGACTGGCAGTTCGAACACCGCCCGAGCGTTGTTGAACGCCAACGCGTGGGCGCGCCCCATGAAGCCTGTGCCGATCAAGCCGATTCCGAGTTCACGCATCGCCGTGGTCCTTTGGATTATTGTTTTCAGGAAGTGCATTAATGGAATAAATATTCTCAAAACTCAATAGATGGAATAAAAATTCATTATCCCGCATGGCGGCCTGATCGTTCCCACGCTCTGCGTGGTAACGCCGCCAGAGACGCTCCGCGTCCCATAACATCATCATTTGAGCTGATGCAGCTATATTCACCATGTGGCCAAACGCCGCCAGTTAACAAAAGATAACGTAGCGCCGATTGTCAGACGATTCCAAAGCCCGATAGGATGGCCCGTGCTTGCGTCAGGCGCTCTAGATTGCAGGTTTCAGAGCCCCGCGCAAAGCAACGCGACCTAACAATAATAAATGGGAGAAAGGTCTATGAGTGAGCCTGTCATGGGTTGGGTTGTTTGCCGCCCACGCGCCGCACGCAAGCTTGCGTTGCTGGCCACAGCGCTCTCGCTGTTTGGCGCCGTTGCGTTACCCAGCGTCGTCCACGCCGCCAGCGATACCCCCGCCGCAGCGGTGTTTGCGATTGAATCCCCGAAGGCCGCCAAAGGCCTGATGATTGACGTGGTCCACGCCGGCCAGCGCCTGGTGGCGGTGGGGGATCGCGGGCACATCCTCTATTCCGATGACCAGGGCAGCACCTGGACCCAAGCCAAAGTCCCCACCCGGCAGTTGCTCACGGCGGTGTTCTTCGTCGATGCCAGCCACGGCTGGGCGGTCGGCCATGATGCGCAGATCCTGGCCAGCAGCGACGGCGGCGCCAGCTGGACCCAGCAATACCAGGACCTCAAGCGCGAAGCGCCGTTGCTCGACGTGTGGTTCAACGACGCCCGTCACGGCCTGGCCGTGGGCGCCTACGGTGCGCTGATCGAGACCACCGACGGCGGCCAGACCTGGGAAGACGTCAGCGACCGCCTCGACAACGAAGACCAGTTCCACCTCAACGCCATCGCCTCCATCAAGGACGCCGGCCTGTTTATCGTCGGTGAGCAGGGCAGCATGTTCCGCTCCAGCGACGACGGCCGGACCTGGGAAAAACTCGAAGGCCCCTATGAGGGCTCGTTGTTTGGCGTGATCGGCACCGCTCAAGCGCAAACGCTGCTGGCCTATGGTTTGCGCGGCAACCTGTATCGTTCCACCGATTTTGGCAGTACCTGGGAGCCCGTCGAGTTGAACGCGGCGCGGGGAGCGCTGGAGTTTGGTTTGTCCGGCGCGACCTTGCTGGAGGATGGTGCCATCGTCGTCGTCGGCAATGGCGGCAGCGTGGTGGTCAGCCATGACGACGGCCAGACCTTCAGCGTGTTCAACCGCCCGGACCGTATCTCACTCTCGGCGGTCACTGCGGCCGGCAACGGCAACTTGGTCCTGGTCGGGCAGGGCGGCGTTCGCGTCGCCACGGCCACCGGCGCCGAACCGCTCCTAAATAAAGAGCCAAAATAAGAAGAAGGCGGGAAATATGAGCAGTCATCACAACGATAAAGCGACCTTTCTTGAGCGCCTGATCTTCAATAACCGCCCGGCAGTGATCGTCATCTGCCTGCTGGTAAGCATCTTCCTGTTCTGGCAGGCGACCTTGATTCGCCCGTCCACCAGCTTTGAAAAGATGATTCCCCTCAAGCACCCCTTCATCGAGAAGATGATGGAGCACCGCAACGATTTGGCAAACCTGGGCAACACCGTGCGCATCTCGGTGGAAGCCAAGGACGGCGACATTTTCACGAAGGAGTACATGGAGACCCTGCGCCAGATCAACGACGAGGTGTTCTACATCTCCGGCGTCGACCGCTCGGGCCTCAAGTCGTTGTGGAGCCCCAGCGTGCGCTGGACCGAAGTGACCGAAGAAGGCTTCGCCGGCGGTGAAGTGATCCCGCAGAGCTACAACGGCTCGCCGCAAAGCCTCGACCAGTTGCGCAATAACGTGCTCAAGTCCGGCCAGGTCGGCCGGCTGGTGGCCAACGACTTCAAGTCGAGCATCGTCGATATCCCGCTGCTGGAGTCCTACCCGGACCCACAGGACCAGGGCAAGTTGCTGGCCCTGGATTACCGCAAGTTCTCCCATGAACTCGAAGACAAGATCCGCGACAAGTTCGAAGCGCAGAACCCCAACGTCAAGATTCACATCGTGGGCTTTGCCAAGAAAGTCGGTGACCTGATCGATGGCCTGGTGATGGTGGTGCTGTTCTTCGGCATCGCCTTCGTCATCACCCTGATCCTGCTGCTGTGGTTCACCAACTGCCTGCGCAGCACCGTCGCGGTGCTCAGCACCACGCTGGTGGCGGTGGTCTGGCAGCTCGGCCTGATGCACTTCTTCGGCTTCGGATTGGACCCATATTCGATGCTGGTGCCGTTCCTGATCTTCGCCATCGGCATCTCCCACGGGGTGCAGAAGATCAACGGGATCGCCCTGCAGTCGAGTGAGGCAGACAACGCCCTGACCGCCGCGCGGCGCACCTTCCGGCAACTGTTCCTGCCGGGGATGATCGCAATCCTCGCCGATGCCGTGGGCTTTATCACCTTGCTGATCATCGACATCGGCGTGATCCGCGAACTGGCGATCGGCGCGTCCATCGGCGTGGCGGTGATCGTGTTCACCAACCTGATCCTGCTGCCGGTGGCGATTTCCTATGTCGGCATCAGCCCGCGGGCCATCGCCCGGAGCAAGAAGGACGCGAACCGCGAACATCCTTTCTGGCGCCTGCTGTCGAACTTCGCCAACCCGAAAATCGCCCCCATCTCTATCGCCCTGGCAGTGCTCGCCTTCGGCGGCGGCCTCTGGTACAGCCAGAACCTCAAGATCGGCGACCTCGACCAGGGCGCGCCGGAACTGCGCCCCGACTCGCGCTACAACAAAGACAACAACTTCATCATCAGCAACTATTCGACCAGCTCCGACGTGCTGGTGGTGATGGTCAAGACCCGCGCCGAAGGCTGCTCGCGCTATGAAGCCATGGCGCCGATCGACCAGTTGATGTGGAAGATGCAGAACACCGAAGGCGTGCAGTCGGCGATCTCGCTGGTCACTGTGTCCAAGCAGATGATCAAGGGCATGAACGAGGGCAACCTGAAATGGGAAACCCTGTCGCGCAACCCCGACGTGCTGAACAACTCCATCGCCCGCGCCGATGGTCTGTACAACAATAATTGCTCCCTGGCGCCGGTGCTGGTGTTCCTCAACGACCACAAGGCCGAGACCCTCGACCGCGCCGTGCATGCGGTGCAGGACTTCGCCAAGGAGAACAACAAGGACGGCCTGGAATTCATCCTCGCCGCCGGCAACGCCGGGATCGAGGCGGCCACCAACGAGGTGATCAAGGAGTCGGAGCTGACCATCCTGATCCTGGTGTACCTGTGCGTGGCGACCATGTGCATGATCACTTTCCGCTCCTGGGCGGCGACCCTGTGCATCGTGCTGCCGCTGGTGCTGACCTCGGTGCTGGGCAATGCGCTGATGGCGTTCATGGGCATCGGCGTCAAGGTTGCGACCTTGCCGGTGGTGGCGCTGGGCGTGGGGATCGGCGTGGACTATGGCATCTACATCTACAGCCGCCTGGAAAGCTTCCTGCGCGCGGGCTTGCCGTTGCAGGAAGCCTATTACCAGACGCTCAAGTCCACCGGTAAAGCCGTGCTGTTTACCGGTTTGTGCCTGGCCATCGGCGTGTGCACCTGGATCTTCTCGGCCATCAAGTTCCAGGCTGACATGGGCCTGATGCTGACTTTCATGCTGCTGTGGAACATGTTCGGTGCACTGTGGCTGCTGCCGGCATTGGCGCGGTTCCTGATCAAGCCCGAGAAGCTGGCGGGGCAGAAGGGCAACTCGCTGTTTGCCCACTGATTGCCCGAGCGACATAAAAAGACCGCAGCCTTGGCTGCGGTCTTTGCGCTTCAGGGGACGCCGGTCAGTGCGGCGCAGGTGCGATGGCTAAGAACAGTTGATCCTGAGGCGGCGCGATCAGCACATAGAGGATCTTCCTGACAGGTTCCGCCCCCGGCTCCTGCTGGCTCTTCAATCGCGCCTGCACATGCGCCTTGAGCAGGTCCTTCTGTGTGAATTTACGCTGGTCGGCAAGTTTCAGGTGCGCACGGGTATAGCGGGCGGGCGGCATGTTGGCTGCCGCATAGTGAAAATGGGCATACCACAACACGCTCGGCGGTTTTTGAGCTTTGTCATACACCGCGTACTCGGTGAAAAAATCGCCGCTGAGGGTAGGGCGCTGTGGATCGGCCGGGCTGGTCAGGTTGATGTCGATCTGCTGGTGCCGCCACAGGTAATCGAGGCTTTCCAGTGTCGGCCACTGCTGTTTGTAAGCGGCGCTGCAGACCTCCTGCGCCTTTCGCTGCATGTCCCTGGCTTCTGCCCGGTACTCGTCGATCAAGCCCTGGGCCGAGGGTTGGCCGGCGTGTTCCCGTGCAATCTCATCGGCAAGCTCGGTGAGCTTGCCGGCCTGGTCGCTGAGCAGTTCATCCCAGTCGCCGGGGTTGACCGCTTGCCGAGTACCGGGAGCTTCCAGCACTTGCTGTTGAGCGCTGATCACACGTTCGATACCGGCGCGCTGCTGGAGCAGTATCTGGCCCTCGCGCTTGAGTATCGCCAGTGGACGGGCCTGGGCTGGCGGTTGCGGCGCGGTCGCGAGGTCTTCGGCGATGTCTACCCATTCGCCGGCCTGCTCGCGAAACGAGGCGACGGCTTGCCCGGTTGCCGGGTCGGTGATGGTGAAGTGCTCGCGGTTGATGTGGCCATCGGCCGGCTTGAGGTCGCCGACGAGGTATTTTCTTCTACGGGTTTTAAAGATGCGTTTGGTCGGCGCTTTCGGGCGCAGGTTTTTTAATCGCGACTGTTCTACTTCCAGTTCCTCCTGCCTGCGGACCACGGCCTCCAGTTCGTTTTCGGCAAGGGTGCGGACATCTCGCAGTTCATTCACAAGTCGCTCGGCCATCGGGCGCAAGCGTGCCGGGTTGATCAGTTTGAGCGCCTCGACCGCCGTCTCATAGCGGCGGTATTGCTCGAGCACGGTGTTGTACACCTGGTGCTGCTCATCAAGGGGGAAGCCGCTGCTGCTGCGCACTTCGATGTGAGACAGCAGCGCCTGGCTCAGGCTGGAATGGTCGGCATGCTGCCTGTACAGCGCTTCCTGCGGCGACCTTTCAGTGGCCGACAGCTCAATGGCCACCCACGACAACGGGATCAGCGCGTTGATTTTCAGGCTCTCGGGGAAAAAGTGCTGTGGGTGCGCGATCATTGCCAGCAACTCTTCACGTATCGCACGACCCGCCACTGAGTCCTGTTCCAACAGCTCCAGTGTGGTCTCCATGCCGCGGGTGCCTACGGCCATGCGTTGCTGGATATCGGCCAACGCGATGGATTTGGCCGTGTGTTCATCATAGGGCGCAGCGTTGCCGAGCAGTTTTTCCAGCATCATGCGTTCAGACACATGACGCATCGGCTCGCCACTGTCGCTGAATTGAAGCGTGTCTGACCAAAAACCCAGGTAGGTATGGATTGCCAGTTGTTCGTCCCAGAGCGTTCTCAGGGTTTTTGCCCGGTCCTGAACGTGACTGCCGGCGCCGCCGTACCTTTCCAGGTCCTGGCCCACCTTGACCAGTTCATGGCGTGCCGGCAGCAACTGCGCGTGTCGTTCCTGCAGCGTTTCCAGCAGCGTTTCATAGTGGGCACGCAGCGTTGCATAGCTTTGCATTTCGCGCTGATGACGGGTTTCAAGGGTTGATTTTTGCGGGCCGGTTGCACTGTCCAGAAGCTTCCAGACCAGCTTTAACGTCGCGGCCTGTTTGGTCAGGTCGGCGTGGGCGGTGCGCATTCGAACCAGCGAGGCGCGAAGTTCGGTCATCGATGGCGTGAGCTCGATGCCAAGCGCTTGCATCCGCACTTGTAGCTGCTCGGTTTTGCGGCGGTTTTCCACGCGCAAGGTCGCAAGGCGCTTGGGGCCTCCACCGCTCAGTTTCAGTCCGCGATCCAGGCTCCAATGCCCATTGCCGTCGGTTCTGAGCTTGACGCCAGGGTGGTCGGGTTTGTCGGGATGAATGATGAATACCTCGCCAACGCCTGGAACGACCCTGACCCGAAAGAACAGGCCGCCCACCGAGGCGTGCCAGAGGTTGTCGACCTTGAACAGACCTTTGAGGTTGCCCAGCGCAACGGCGACCGGCAGCGGCTCGGGCCAGGGCACGTTGACCTCGAGGAGTTTTTCCAGCAGGCGCGCCGAGGCGCTGTCGCCGGCCAGGGAGCGGTCAAAGTCCAGCAGGGTTCGGCCTCCACCGGGTGGCTCGGAGGGCAGGCCAACCACGCCGCGTTCGATCACCGCAGGGCTGGCCTGTGCACGCCTCAACGGCGGGCCTGGCGGGGATTCGATAACGGGGCTGCCTGGCGCTTCGGTCTCCAGCCCATGGTGCAGCAAGACCATGCCGATGTTGAGCAGCAGGTCGACCCACGCCAACTCCCTGGCAATCGGGTCTGCACTTTCCAGCGCCGGCAGGTCCTGCCTGAGGCCCATCGCCAGTTGCATGAGCCATCCGACGACCGCCAGGGGGCCGCGCACCAGCATCAACAAGGTGTTGAAGCCCAGTTGCACACCTTCCAGGATCAGCGCCCAGCGGCTTTCAGCATTGGAGGTTGACTCGCGGTCGGCCTGGTCCAGAAGTTGACGGGCTTCGCAGACGAACAGGTATTGCATCAGTTGGCCGCTGTTCAGCGCCTGCAGGATCGGGTCGTTACTTTCATCATTGGCCGGTGCCAGCGTCGCCGGTTTCGGCACCTCAGGCAATGGATCGAATTCCGAGCCTATACCGCCGATACGCACATAGTGCGGCTGATTAAACCCCCCATTGCTGTAAATGGCCCTGGCGTCGTCCGCGAGCCAGGCCAGTACGCTGTCCTGCAGGGCGCCGGGCTGGGCGATGGCCGCCAGCAACGCGTCGCGGCCGGCAAACTCCAGCAAAGATTCGCCATAGGCCGGCCGGTAGAGCAGGTGCGGACCGGACTGCGCATTGCGCGGTTCGATAATGAACATGTTCTGCACCACATCAGCCTTGGCCCCAGGCTTGCGTTGAAAGGCCAGCGCGCGCATGACGATTTCATCGTTGTCGACCCAGCGCTCCGCACGCTCGGTGCCGACGACTGCCTGGACGCAACGAAAGCCACGTCGCGTAAGCCCCGCCTCAGCCTTTATCAGGTGTTCCAGCGCCTGGGTTTTCAGCTCGACAGGGCGTTGCCCGCAGAACAGGCGTTCGCGCCGTTCGGCCTCTTCGGTGCCGCTGAGCAATGCCTGTTGAATATAGACGGGGTAGTTGCGGCCGATATCCACCCGTTGGATCAGTTGCAGCAGGTACGCCGGGGTCAGCCAGGCTTCAAGCTCGCGGCCACCGGTATGGCGTAATGTCATGCGGCCGCTGGGTCTTCCCGACAGATTCTTCAGGGCCAGGTCGACCAGGCTCATGGACACTTGCTGGATGTAGCCACTTTGCAACGTGCCGACGGGCACATCGAAGGTCAGCTCCAGGTCTTCGGCCTTGTACAGCGCGTGTTCAAGGTCCGTGCAACTGCGCGTGCCCAGCATCACGGCGTTGCGCTCCAGGCACAATTGGTGATTCAAGTGGCTGGCGGCATAGGTGCGGATATCCTCCAGCCCATCCAGGTAGCCCGCGCCCTGCGTCAGGCGCCTGAGGTTGGCCTGTTCGATCAGGCATTGGCGATAGCTGAAGCGGTCGGCGGGTGAGGCGCCGCGCAGCCAGTCGGGGAGGGCGGCCTGGATCGGCGACAAGCTATCGATCGGCGTGAGCGGCGCGCGGACAAACCACGAGGCCGGGTTGGTGGTCGACTCGAACAGCTGTTGCGCGGCGTCTATGGAGCTGGCGCGAGGCAGTTGTATCGCGGCGAGATCCTCCAGTTGCCGGTTGAGCACCAGCGCCGCTTGAACCTCGAATATATCGCCGTCCGGCTCGTAGCGGTGCCAGGTGATCTTGTCGGCGCTGAACTGCCGTGACAGGCGCTCGCCCCATGCCTGGCCGAAGGCGTCGAGGCTGGCGTAGGACTCGACCTGGCCGGACACGGCACACAACCATACGCGCTGGCCACCGACCACGAGCAGATCGCTGGACTGCACGGTCAAGGTGGTGGCTTCCCGCACCAGGTGCGTTTCCAGGGTGTAGGCATGGATCGAATTGTCGGGCCATGGCAGGCGCGCCCTGGCTTCACGAGTAGGGTAGTTGGCCAACGTGCTGAGTATGTGCAGTTGTTGGGCATCCTCGCCGGACTGACGAATCGCCGAGGTCCTCAGCACGCCTTGCAGCAAACTGGCCAGCCATCGCCAGCGACTGCCGCCGGCCTCGCTGTCCTGGTCCCAGTATTCGGTCAGTGCATCCTGATACCCCACAAACAGAATCAAGGGCAGTTCGCGTATCACCGCTTCGACGGCGCGCACGTCATAGCTGGAAGGCTCACCGGTCGGCGGGACGAGGCGGGTGCCGGTGGCGTCACTCAGGTAACCATCCAGGTTGTCGCGCACGGACAGGTCGGGGAAGCTGCCATCGGCAATATGCTTGAGGGCCACCTCCAGCAGCGGATGCAGGCCCCGGCCGCCGCCATCACGGGGCAGCGCCAGGCAAAGATCGGAGAGGGGCTTGGGCAGGTGCGGGAAGCGTTCCTTCAAGGTGTAGGTCAGCATCTGAGTCACGACTGAGCGCAGGGATGGGCGCGTGCGAAACTGCGTCTCCACTGCTTTTTGCAGAATGTTTTCAGCCGGGGGTGTCGGGGTGGTTGGCACGGGGAGTCATCCTTTACGTGGGTTAGCTATGCCCTCGTAAAGTAATGGCCGCCACGGGCGGGATGCGGTAACCGACTACCGCTTGGCCATGGGAAATGGGAAAGACGCAGGGGATTGGCCTATCATCAGCGTTTTTTCCAGCGATGAATGATCCCGATGACTGCCGACGCCCTGCTTACTGAACTTCAAACCAGCGACATGCTCGAAATCGATGGGCTGCATGCCTTTGATTTCAGGCTCGAGGATCAACAGTTACTGATCAAGAGCATGGACGGCCGGGCCGAGAAACGCTGGACGTTCAGCCTCGCGCAAGTACAGGCCGCGACCTTTGACGACGCCCTGCAAAGCTGGACCCTCACCGGTGATTCGGGCGAGCACCGCCTGGTGTGCATGGCCGCCTTCACCGGCAACAATAACGACGAGGAAGACGAGCATGATGATGCGTAAATTCTGGCCGCTGCTGATGGCCGGCAGTGTGGGGGCGATGTCGGTGCAGGCTGCACCGGCTGACACCTATGAGTTGTTGGTGGGCAGCTACACCGCTGGCGCCAGCGACGGTATTTATCGCCTGCAATTCGACAGTCGCACTGGCCAGCTCCAGGGCAAGCCGGTACTGGCAGCGAAGGCTGACAACCCTTCGTGGCTGACGGTCTCCAAAGACCAGAAGCACCTGTTTGTGGTCAATGAAAACGGTCCCGGCCAGCAAGACCCGGTCGGTCGCGTCAGCAGCTACAGCATCGACCCGAAGAATCATCAGCTCACCCTGATCAATCAGGTGCAGAGCCTGGGTAACGAGCCGACCCATTCGAGCATCGCTGCGGATGGGCGTTACCTGTTCGTCGCCAATTATTCGGTGGTGGAAGACCCGGGCGGCAGCCTGGCAATCCTGCCGGTGGACGCTACCGGCAAACTGTCGGCGCCGGTGCAGTTGAGCGGGCACCCGGCCAGTCGCGTCAACCCCGAGCGCCAGGCCTCCAACCACGTGCACTCAGTGGTGTCTTCGCCGGATGGCAAGTACGTGTTTGTGCAGGACCTGGGGGCGGACAAGGTATTTGCCTACCATTACGACCCCAAGGCCAATCACGAATTGCCGCTGACCCCGGCCAACCAGGCATCGGTGCAATTGCCACCGGGCAGCGGCCCACGTCACCTGCTGTTCAGCGCCGATGGCAAGCACGCCTGGCTGACCACCGAGATGAGCGCGCAGGTCGCGGTGTTCGATTATGCCGACGGCAAGCTCACCCAGACCCAGTTGGTCGACTACGCCGCCGGGCAACCGGTGTCCGACAAGGCCGGCGCCGCCGTGCATGCGTCCAGAGACGGCAAGTTCCTGTATGTGAGCAATCGCGGCACCGCCAACCAGATCATCGTGTTTGGCGTAGACCCTGCCACCGCCCACCTCAAAGAGCTGCAGCGCCGCAGCGTGGAAGGCGACCACCCGCGCGAGTTCAGCCTCGACCCGAGCGGCAAGTTCCTGCTGATCGCCAACCAGAAGAGCAACGAAATCGTGGTGCTCGAACGTGACCCCAACACCGGCCTGCTGGGTAAAACCGTGCAGAAATTGCCGATCGATGCCCCCAGCGACCTCAAGTTCCTGGTGCGTCAATAAGCCACAGGCCCCGCAACGCGGGGCCTGACCCTAAGTATTAATTCCATTGATGACGGCTACTGTTTCAAAGCATTTCTAAGGTTCAACCCCCGGGCGTAAGTTTGGTTCCAAGGCCTTCCCAGGCCACTCAACCAAACGCACACAAGGGTTACCGACATGAATCTGAACCTCTTCTCCATCATCGCCGCTTCCGCTGTTTCCGCCACCGTGGCCTTGCCTGCCAACGCCAGCGTGGACGTCGCCGGGAAAAAATCCAGCACCAGCGCCTACACCCAGAAATACCTGCAACAGAGCGCCAACTTTTATGCGGCGCTGGATCACAAGACCCAGGGCTAACATCAATCAACCTGTGGGAGGGGGCAAGCCCCCTCCCACAGGTTGATTGATGTTGGTTTCAGGGCTTTGCCATCACCGCGATAAACAGCGGTGACTCCAGAATCCGCTGTATCCACGCCTGTAGCCGTGGATACGGCGCCCCCGCAAACCACTCGCGATCCACATGGGCGAACTGCCGCACAAACGGCACGATGGCCGCGTCCGCCAGGCTCATGTGCGCGGCGAGCAAGTACTCACGATCCGCCAGCAAATCCTCCAACTTCTGCAAGAACACCTCGCCCTCGGCCCGATAATGTTCCATCGGCTGCTGCGGATAGCGTTCGGCGTACTTGTATCGATTCAAATGATGTTTGAATGCTGAATCGTTCTCGGCGATCAACTCCAACACCGCTGGATTCTCCTGCAACAACCAATCATCCGGATCGTACCGGGCCAATGCCCATTGCATGATCTCCAGGCTTTCCTCGATCACCCGACCTTCCACGCTCAGCACCGGAACCGTGCCCTTGGGTGACAGTGCCAGCATCTCGGCCGGCTTGGCCTTGAGGCTCACCTCGATAATCTGCACCGCCACCCCCGAGTAGCGCAGCGCCAGGCGTGCGCGCATTGCATAGGGGCAGCGCCGGAATGAATACAACAGCGCCTGGCTCACTTGACCTCCAGGGTGCTCAAGCCATTGCCCTGGCGCTTGACCTGGATCTGCACCGGGATGCGCTCATGCATTTCCTGTACATGGGAAATCACCGCGACCTTGCGGCCCTGGGCCTGCAAGCCATCGAGGGCGTCCATGGCCAATTGCAAGGATTCGGGGTCGAGGCTGCCGAAGCCCTCGTCGATAAACAGTGACTCGATTTTCAAGGTGCTGGAGGCCATCGACGCCAGGCCCAGGGCGAGCGCCAGCGACACCAGGAAGGTTTCACCGCCGGACAACGAGTGCACCGAGCGCAGTTCATCACCCATTTCCGTGTCCATCACCAGCAGGCCCAACATGCTGCCGCCACGCTTGAGGCGGTAGCGGCGCACCAGTTGGCGCAGCTGCACGTTGGCGTGATGCACCAGCAGGTCGAGGTTGTAGGCCTGGGCGATCTTGCGGAAAGTGTCGCCGGTGGCCGAGCCGATCAGCGCGTTCAGGCGTGCCCAGCGCTGCCATTCGTCATAGGCCTTGGTGATCTGTTCGGCCAGGGCGTGGTTGGCATCCTGGCGGCGCTGGTCCTCGGACTGGCGCGCGCGCAGTTCGGCGCAGTGTTTCTCGCCCTCGGCCAATTGCTGGTTGAGCGCGGCGAGGCTGCTGTCCAGCTGTTCGGCGTCCAGGTTGCCATTGTGCAAGGCCTGGTGCTCGGCGAGGCGTTGTTCGCGCTCTTGCAGCAGTACGCTGGCTTGTTCGACGGCTTTTTCGCAGGTGTGCAACTGCTGGCGCAGGTCGGTGACCTGGGCGTCGTCCAATGCCAGCAGACGCGCCAGGCCGTCGTCGTCCAGCTCGGGGTGCGCGGCGCGCCATGCGCTGATGCGCGTGTCCAGGGCCTGTCGTTCGCTCTCGAGCGCTTGCTGGCGCTCCTGTACGGCCTTGAGGTCGGCGACCAATTGCACCAGGGCGGAGTGAACGGCGTGCAACTCCTGGCTGGCATCGGCTTCGCTTTGGCGCGACTGGGCGACGGCCTGATCCAGTTGCTGTTGCCACTGTTCGGCGCTGGCGTGCTCGCCCAGCAAGGCGCTGAGCGTTTCCTGGGCGTCGCGGTGCTGGGTGGCCAGCTCGGCGACCTGCAGATTCAGCGCCTCCAATTGCTGCTGGCGATGCTGCTGGTGGGTCTGTTGCTTCTCGATGGCCTGCTGACGCTCCTGTTGTTCAGCCAGCTCATCACGCTGATGGCCCAGGTGTTCCAGGCGCTGGCTGACCTGCTGATCAAGCTGCAGGAAGGTCGCCGCCGGTTCACTGCGCAAGCCTTCCAGCGTCGCGCTGGGCAACAGGCTGGCGAAGCTTGCAAGTTCTGCATCGAGGCGTTCGCGGTCGTTGGCCAGGGCGCGCTGCTGGTCGAGCAACAGTTGGCGGGCCTGCTGGCTGGCGTCCTGGGCGGCTTGCAACTGCTGCTGCAAACGCCCGGCATTCTGTTGCAGGTTGAGCAGGGCGCTTTGGCGCTGTTCGTCCTGGGCGATGCTTTGCGTCAGTTGCGCCAGTTGCTGGGCCAACCAGCTGCTGCGCTTGGCGGCGTCCTGGTTGAACAGCGCAGCGCACAGCGGATGCGCTTGCAGGCTTGGCGCCAACGCTTGCTGCTGCAGCGCAAGCTGTTCCTGCTGCGCCAGGAATTCCTTTTGCTGGGCGATCAGGCCACCCACTTCGCCACGCAGCTCGGTGAGCTTTTCCTTGAGGCTGTCGACGGCTTTCTGCGCCGTGGCCTCTTCGTTTTCATCGTGGCGGCCCAAGCTCTGCAACAACGCTTCGGGCTGGTGATACGGATGTTCGTGGCTGCCGCAGACGGGGCAGGGCTGGTCGTCCTGCAACTGCTCGCGCAGTTCCTCAACGCTGGCACTGCGGGCCAGGCGCTGGCGCTCCAGCAGTTGCTTGGTCACCGTCAGGGTTTGCTCGGCCACCGTCAATTCGGCTTTGGTCTGCAGGCCGGTCTGGTTCAGTTGCTCGCGCTGCTGCGCCGCTTCGGCGAGTTTTTGCGCTAGGCTGCTGGCCTGAGTGTCGAGCTGCTGCTGGCTGTCCCACAAACGTGCCAGGTCTTCGAAGGCACGTTGTTGCTTGCGATTGTCCTGCAAGAGGCTGGCGAGCAATTGCAGTTGTTCGGCCACTGCGTGCGGCTCGGCGCCGGCCTCCTGGTACAGCAGGTCCAGGGCTTCGCGCTGCTGGGTGAATTGCGCCACGGCGGCGGTGACGCGCTGTTCGAGTTGCGGCAGTTCGGTCTCGCCCTGATTCAGGCGATTGCCGATCAGCATCAGCTGTTGCAGGCGGTCGCGGTAGGCGGTCCAGGCGTCGCTCAGGGGCGCGAGGGCGGCGCTGCGCTCAAGTTCAGCGGAGAGGCGTTGCAGACGCTCGCCGACCTGGGCCTGCTTTTCTTTCAGGCTGTTGAGCAAAATCTGACCTTCGCTGCAGGCGGTGGCGTGCTGCTGCTGGTCCTCGGTGCGCTTGGCCAGCTCCTTGGTCAAGTGGGCGAGGGTGGTCTGTTGTTCGAAAGCCTGGCGCAACAACGGCGCGGCCTGCGCCTGGTTCTGCTGGGCTTGCCCGAGTGCCGACTGGGCGCTGGCCTGCTGCTGTTGCGCCTGTTCCTCGCGGCTGTGCAGCACGGCTTGTTGCGCAAGGTGCTGCTGAATCTGCGTGGCGAGCGGTGCCAGCAAGGCGTCGAGTTCTGCGCGGCGCAGGAAGTGATGGCGCTGTGGGGCGAGCTGGTCCAGGCGCGTCAGGTCCTGGCGCTGCTGGCCCTGGCTGTCCCACTGTTGCTGGGCGTGCTGCAACTGCTCGGCAGCGCTTTGCTGGCGCTCCTGCCATTCGCGCAGTTCCTTGAGCCAGGTGTGCTGCAACTCCAATTGCTTGAGCTGGGCCTGGTGGGTCTTGAGTTGTTGCTGCGCCTGGCTCAGTTGTTGATCCAGCTCGGCGCGGGCTTCGGCGGCCAGGGGCACCACGCCGGTGGCCTGGTCCTGCAACTGCTTGTGGGCGTCCCTGGCGTCCTTGGCCTTGTCGAAGGCGCGGCGGCCCAGCTGGGTGTAGAGCGCGGTGTCGGTGAGCTTTTCCAGCAGTTCGCTGCGCTCGTTGTCGTTGGCCTTGAGAAAGGCGCTGAACTCGCTCTGCGCCAGCAGCACCGCACGGGTGAACTGTTCGAAGTTCAGGCCCAGGGCCAGTTCCAGCTGGGTCTTGTATTCGGTTTTCTGGCTGGCCAGCAGTTGCTCGCTGTCCAGGTCGATCAGGCTCTGGCGGCTGCTCTGCAGCTTGCCGCTGGCCTTGTCGCGGGCGCGGTTGGCTTCCCAGCGCGCCCGGTAGCGCCGGCCGCTGACGCCGACGAAATCCACCTCGGCGTAGCCCCCGCCGGTACCCCGCCTGAGCAGGGTGCGCGGGTCGCCGATGGAAATATCGCTGTCGGCATCCGGCATCTTCGCCTGGCCGGTATCGCCCAAGCGCGGCACCGCGCCAAACAGCGCCAGGCACAGTGCATCGAGCAGGGTGCTTTTCCCGGCGCCGGTCGGCCCGGTGATGGCAAACAAACCGGCACTGGCCAGCGGCTCGGCCGTGAAGTCGATTTCGAACGGCCCGGCCAGGGACGCGAGGTTTTTCAGGCGGATGGCGAGGATCTTCATGGCTGTTCGTCCTCCTGTTGCACTTCCTGGAGCAGCACGGCGAAGTCCTTCAAGGTCTGTTCATCCACTTCACTGCCGTAGCTGTCCTGCCAGGCGCGGCTGAACAGCTCCTGGGGCGTGAGCTGGTCGAGTTCGACCAGGCGCTCTTCGTCGCCGTCGGCGCGCGGGCCGTTGCCGGCGTATTCGGCGGCGATGCGCACCAGGCGCACGGCCTTGCCTTGCAGGGCGGTTTCGATCTGCTGGCGCAGGTCCGGTTGCGGTTCGTCGAGACGCACGCGCACTTCCAGCCAGGGATGGCGCTGGGTTTCGGCGAGCAGGTCGATGTCGGGCAGCTCGGCCAGGACCTTGAGAATATCGGCCAGAGGCGCGGCTTCCAGGCGTTGCAGGTTGACCGAGCGCGGAATCAGCAGCGGTTCGACGCCGACCAGTCGTTCGCCCTGGAACGTCACGTCGAGCACCTGGTGCTTGTAGCTGATTTCGGAAAACGACAGCGGAATCGGCGAGCCGCTGTAGCGAATGCGCTCTTCGCCATTCACTTTTTGCGGTTTGTGCAGATGGCCGAGGGCAACATAGCCGACACTCTTATCGAACAGGCTGGCCGGCAGCGCCTCGGCATTGCCGATGATCAGGCTGCGCTCGGAGTCTTCCGACACCGAACCCCCGGCCATGTGCGCATGGCTGATGGCAACCAGCGCCTGGCCTTTCTTGCGTTTGGCGTTGGCGGCCGCGATCAGCCATTCATGCACTTGGCCGATGCCGCGCAGGTAATCATCGCCCAACTGCGCCCCCGTGACTTCCGCCGGGCGCAGAAAGGGCAGCGCCAGGCACCAGGCGACGATCTTGCCTTTGGCGTCCGGCAATGGGATCAGCAGGCGTTCGGCATCCAATTGGCCGTCATCCAGCCACAGCACTCGGCCCAACGCATGGGTACGCAGACGGCGCATCAGCGGGGCGGGCAGCTCGATGCGCGAACCGGAGTCGTGGTTGCCGGCGATCATCACAATCGTCAGCGTGGGGTTTTGTTCGTGGGCGCCGATGATGAAGTCATACAGGCGCTCCTGGGCCTTGAGCGGCGGGTTGACCGTGTCGAAGATATCGCCGGCGATCAACAGCGCATCCGGGCGATGGGCCTTTAGTTGGCCCAGCAGCCATTCGAGGAAACAGGCATGTTCGAAGTCGCGTTCCTGGCCGTGCAGGTTTTGCCCAAGGTGCCAGTCGGAGGTGTGAAACAGACGCAAGGCGAACTCCGTGGAGAAGATGAAAAGGAAGGGAGTTTACCTGTTATATGAACACGCTGCTCCGGGCGGCGCAGGTCAAATGTGGGAGGGGGCTTGCCCTAATGCCAGTCAGTTAAGAAGTAGCAGGAGCGCGAACTAACTTGTGGCGAGGGAGCTTGCTCCCGCTGGGGCGCGAAGCGGCCCCAAACAATGGGACTGCTGCGCAGTCCAGCGGGAGCAAGCTCCCTCGCCACAGGTTCGGTGTCGCCTTAACTGACTGGCATTAGGGCAAGCCCCCTCCCACAGGGGTTGTGCGTTATGCCTGGGGTTGTAGGCACTCCAAGGCTCGGTCCGCCAGGGTGCGGGCCATGTCGATCAGGTGGGCGGTGGAGCAGGCCATGTCGCGTTGGGCGCCGTTGAGGTCTTCAGCAGTCTGTATTGCGGTGGTGGCGGCGCAGCGTAATAGCGAGGCAATGCTGACGATGGCGTCTTCGAAGCTCAGGTCTTCGTGGGCGACAAAAATCGGAAAGGGGGGATCGGGGACGAGTTTGTTCATGCGTGAAGCTCCTGCTTGGGTTGGGAGCCACTCTTTTGCCGATCTCACACGTCAAAAGGTGGCAGCTATGTGCGGGGTGAGATACCGGAAAGCAGCACCCGGCCAGACCAAAGTCTGCCCGCACATAGCCGCCATAGACGGTTGTAGCGCATGGCGCCTGCTAATACACGGGATCTCACACCCGGTCGCTGATATGCAGCGACGAAGCGAAGGCTAGCCAGTGGATTGAGCAGGCGCAAGGCCGAAGGATTGTCTAGGAAACGTCCTGCAAATTAAAGCGATATGGATTGCTGGCCTTTAACAATGCATGTCCAGCAGGCGGCGCAGGTCAACTGTGGGAGGGGGCTTGCCCCCGATGGCAATGGATCAGTGACAAGTATGTTGACTGACACACCGCTATTGATCGTTCCCACGCTCTGCGTGGTAATGCCTCCTGGGACGCTCCGCGTCCCGCTAAGCAGCCGTGACGCAGAGCGTCACGGGCTGCATTCCCACGCGGGAGCGTGGGAACGATCTTAGGTGGGGGCTTGCCTCGTGTCAGGGGCTATTTGGGGTAAAGCGGCGGCAAGCTGGTGGTATCGGTGGCCGGGTCTTGTTGGCGCTCGGCCACGGGGATGGCTTTGATTGCACGCCACAGGTCTTCACCCAGCCAATACTGGCCACTCTCGCTGTACAACGCGCCGTTCAACCCGTCCAACGCATCCGACAGCGGCACGAAGCGTGCGGCCATGTCGGCGAGGGTTTCCGGTTGTTGGCGGGCCCAGGCATCCAGGGCCTGGCGGGTGGCGTGGGGGTCGTTGGCCTGGGTGGCGCGCTTGAGGTCGTCGAGCAGGGTGCGCGGGCTGGGGCCGGTTTGCGCGGCGCGTTGCACGGCGGGTTGGCGGCGGGCGCGCCACCATAGGCCGAAGCCCAGCAGAGTAGTGCAGGCCAGCAGCAAGGTGCTGAGCTGCCACAGCCACAGGCGTTCGTCATCCGGCGCGGTGATGACGGTCGGCATGGCGGGGGTGTCCACCACCAGGCTCGGGTTGACCGCCACTTGCAGGGTGCGGGCCGGCAGGCTGGTGCGTTCCAGGTGGTCTTCGTGGGTGTTCCACCACACCACTTCCACGGCGGGCAGTTCCAGCGCACCGGCACGGGTGGGCACCAGTGCTTCGCGGTCTTCGCGGCTGCCGATCAGGCCACGGTCGCTGGTCTGGTTGCCCAGTACCGGTTGGTCCGGGTAGCGGCGCAGGCCGTTGACGTCGGTACTGGGCAGCGCCGGCAGTTGCGCGCTGGACAGGCCCTCGACCTTGACTGTGAGGCTGCGCGTCAGCGAGTCACCGACCTGCACATGTTCGGGCACCGGGTTCCAGGCTTCGTCCAGGCTCAGGCTGCGCGCCGGCAACCACGGCGTGTCGGCGGGGTAGAACTCGGGCTTGGGCTTGACCGTCAGCGCAAGCGGCGCTGAGCTGGCGTGGATCAGCTTGCCCGGCTTGGTGCCCTGCAGCGTGTTCTCCTGGGGTGGGCGCGATTCCACCAGGGTCGCGCTGAAGGTCTGCGCCCCAATTGCCATAGCCCCGCTGTGCTGCGGGTAGATTGCGTAGCGGGTTTCGATCACGCCATGGCGAATGCTGTTGATGACTTTTTCATAGGTGCGCGACTCGCCCAATTGCTCGACCCGAGCGTCGGGGATTTGCAGGGGCGTGAGGCTGCTGTCGTCATACAGCGACACCGAGTGATACACGCGCACGGTCAACAGGGCCTGGGCCTGCACATAAACGCTGGTCTGGTCGAGGTTGGCTTCGACGAACACCGGTGCCAGTTCGGCGCTGGTGTTCTGGCTGGCGGTTTCCAGCACTTGCAGGGTGATCGGCTGGGTCTTGAGGTCGCCCACTTGCAGCGGCGGGATCACCACGGTGCCGTTTTCCCGGGGCAGCAGGGTGATGATCCAGCGCGTGGTCGCGTGGTTATCGCCGCCCAGGGTGGTGAGCTGGTTGATCTGGCGCGTGCCGCTGACTTCGAACTGCGCATCCAGGGGCGACAGGTCGGGCTTGCCGAACTGAGTCACGTCGCTGGATTCCACCGTCAGCTCCACCGTTTCCCCGGAATTGAGGCGGCTGCGGTCGACGCTGGCGATCAGGTTCGCCGCCTGGGCGTGGCCTGCCGACAAGGCGAGCAAGAGCAGAAGGGTGGTGCGGCGGCTCATCGAGTCTTGTCCTGATGTTGTTGCTGTTCGTACCAGAATTTGCGTCGCAGCAGTTCACCGGGGTTGTCCGGGATCTGTTGCAGCCATTGCTCCAACGCCTGGCGATGTTCGCCTTCAAGGCTGGCATCGGCGGGGCGTAGCGGCGGCGTGGTGGTTTGCTCGTCGCCCAGCTCGCTGCCTGGCACGTCGTTACCGTCGGTTGGCGGCGCGCCAGCGGTGTCGGTGGCGCCGTTGGCGGCTTGGCCCTGACCCTGGGTTGATTGTTCGCCACCCTGGGCATTTTGCCCGTCGGCGCCCGGTTGCGCAGTTTGGCCGGGTTGGGTGGTTTCGTCATCCTGGTTTTTTTCGGGTTCGTCGGGCTCAGGCTGGGCTTGTTCGCGCAGCAGGTTTTCCACCAGCGCCTTGTTCTTCAGGGCCGGCTGCAGATCGGGCTGGGCCTCCAGCGCCTGTTCGTAGGCATCGATCGCGGCTTCCAGCTCACCCGATCGGGCCAGGGCATTGCCGCGATTGTAGTGGGCGTAGGCGTTGTCACCCTGGGCAAAACGCTTGATGGCTTCGGCATAGTTACCGGCTTCGTACAGGGCCACGCCTTGCCATTGCGGGTCCTGGAAGCGTTCGGCGGCCTCGGCCGGGCGTTTTTTCTTCAGCAGGTACTGGCCTTGCTGGTCGGGGCGCAGCCACAGGTCCTGGAATTCGAAGGCATAGCTGGGCTGCGGTGCGGCCATCAACAGCAGCGGCAGGCAGAACAGCCAGCCGCGACGCCCGGCGCAGGCGGCCAATAGCAGCAGCGGCAGGAGCAGCCAGTAACCCTGGTCGGCCCAGGTGTCCAGGCGCAGCAGTTGACCGTCGTCGCGCAAGGCCTGGGGCGGGTCGAGTACGCCGAGTTGGCGCAGGTCTTTGTCGTCCAGGCGCGCGGCTCGGTAGCGGCCGCCCATTTCGCTGGCGAACGCCTTGAGGGTCGGGCTGTCGAGGCGTGGGATCAGGATCGCGCCCTGTTCGTCCTTGAGGAATTCGCCGCTTTCCTGGGTGACTGGCGTGCCTTCACGGCTGCCGATGCCGAGGATCGACAAGCTCGGCGCCTGGCTGCCTTGCAACAGCAACCGGATACCCTGGCGCTCCTGTTTGGACAGCGACGAGCCGATCAGCAGCAGGCGCCCCTGGCCGAGGCCGCCGTGCTTGAGCAGGGCCAGGGCTTTTTCCACGGCCAGGTCGGCGCGGTGGCCGGG
The DNA here is from genome assembly GCF_003852355.1 of Pseudomonas sp. R2-7-07. Taxonomy (NCBI): domain Bacteria; kingdom Pseudomonadati; phylum Pseudomonadota; class Gammaproteobacteria; order Pseudomonadales; family Pseudomonadaceae; genus Pseudomonas; species Pseudomonas sp. R2-7-07. The sequence goes on from NZ_CP027759.1 coordinate 2,686,727, forward strand.
CTCGGGCATGATCGAGGGGCGCAGCGCTTCAAGCAGGTTACGGCTGGTGGCCAGGTCATCCGACAGTGGCACCAGGGTGTGGGCGCTGCCGGCATACACGACGATGGCGGTTTGCGCATCGGTGCGTGCCTGCAGCAAGTCATAAAGCTTGCGCCGCGCCTGTTCGAGACGGTTGGGCGGGCTGTCGGTGGCGAGCATCTGCGGGGTGAGTTCAAGCAGCACCACCAGCGGGTCGGAAGGCTTCTGGCTGAGTTGTTCAACCCGTTGCCAACTGGGCCCCAGCAGCGCCAGCAACGCCAGCAGCCAGGCGATGCCCAGTACCACCCAGGGCGATTTGCTTTCGCGGCCGTTGCCGCCACTGAGCAGCGTGGCATGGAAGGCCTGGGGCAGGATGAGCTGCCAGCGCCCGGCGCGTTTTTGCCGATGCCACAGTTGCCACAGCAACCAGCCGAGCAGCGGCAGCAGCAACAGCCACCAGGGGCGCAACCAGTGCGGCCACAAAGCGATCATCGACGCCTCCGCAAGCGCAGGCGCTTGAGGCGCTGGCGCCATTCCGGGCTCTGTGGCAGGAACATGCCCTTGCTCGACAGTTTGGTGTACAGCCGCTGCAAGGCGTTGTTCGGCCAGCGTTCGTGCACCACCAGCAACAGGCTGAGGAGCAATGCCAGGGCCAGCGGGCCGCTGTACAACGCGTGGGCCGGGCGGGCCTGGGTGGGCTGCTGTTCGACGGGCTCGAGGGTGTCGAGGGTGGTCTTGATCTGTTCCAGCTCGTTGCCATCGCGGGCGCGGAAATACTGGCCGCCCGTCGCCTCGGCGAGGGCCTTCAGCGCCGGTTCGTCGAGGTCCAGGCTCGGGTTCACGCCGAGAATGCCCAGGGAGCCGGTTTGCTCAGGGTCGGCGCCGATGCCGATCGGGTAGATTTTCACGCCTTCTTCTGCGGCCAGGCGCGCGGCGGTGAGCGGGTCGATTTGCCCGGCGTTATTGGCGCCGTCGGTCACCAGGATCAGCACGCGGCTTTGCGCCGGGCGCTGGCGCAGGCGTTTCAGGGCCAGGCCGATGGCGTCGCCGATGGCGGTGTTCTTGCCGGCGATGCCGATACGCGCTTCATCCAGCCAGGTGCGCACGGTGCGCCGGTCGAAGGTCAGCGGCGCTTGCAGGTAGGCCTGGCTGCCGAACAGGATCAGGCCCACGCGGTCGCCTTCTCGGCCCTCGAGAAAATCCCCGAGCAAGTGCTGGACCAGAGCCAGGCGGCTGACGTCCTCGTCCTGCCAGTGCATGTCGGGAAAATCCATGGAGCCGGAGACATCTACCGCCACCAGCAAGTCGCGGCCACTGGCGGCAATCGGCAGCGGCTCGCCGAGCCATTCCGGGCGGGCGGCGGCGGTCAACAGCAACAGCCATAGCACCACGAACGGTGCCTGCTGGCGCCAGCCCGGCAGGTTCACCCGGGCGCGGCGCCGGGCCAGGCTTTCGAGGTCGTTGAGGTAGCTGACTTTCAACGCGGGTTCGCCGCTGTCGGCCGCTGGCAGGACCAGGCGCATCAACCACGGCAACGGCAACAGGGCGAAGATCCACGGCCAGGCGAACTCAAACATGTTTGCGAATCCAGGTGTCGACGGCTTGGGTCAGGCCAGCGATGGCCTTGTCGTCGAGTTTGCATTCTGGCTTGTAGGCGCCTTCGACCAGCACCATCCAGCGCGTGAGGCCGGCGGCGGGGCAGCGGTTATCGAGGAACGCCAGCCATTTGCGGCCGTTGAGGGTGTGGCTTTGGCTGTAGGGGTAGTCGTTGCGGCACAGGCGCTTGAGCAAGCCATTGAGTTGCTGCAGCCAGGCTCCGGCGGGCGCGCCGTCATAGGGTTTGGGCATCAGCGCCAGCTCGGCCAGGGCCGCAATGCGCAGCGGGTCCAGCGGTTGTTCGGCGCGGGCCACGGGGCGGCGCGTGGGCAGGAAACGGCGCAGCCACCACAGGCCCCAGCCCAGCATCGGGAGCAGCAGCAACAACAGCCACCAGCCCGGCGCGGGCGGCCAGAAGCCGATGGCAGGCGGGGCGATCAGCGGTTGCAGTTGGTCAAGGCTGCTCATTGTTTTCTGACCGGGCGCTGTGGGTTGAGGTATTCACGCAGTTGCTCGACCATTTCACTCTGGGTGCTCAACGGCATCAACAAGACGCGCAGCTTTTGCGCGAGCAGCTCCCAGCGGGCGATGCGTGCTTCAGCCTGGGCCTTGTAGGCCTGGCGCAAATCGAAATTGAGCGTATCGAGTTCCAGTTGCGCGCCTCGTTGCGCGAAACGCAGCAGCCCGGCGGCGGGCAGGGCGTGGTCCAGCGGATCGGAGATGGGCAGCAGCAGCAAGTCGCAATGACGCGACAACAGGCTCAGTTGCTGCTCGGCGCCTTCAGTCAGCGCCCGTTCATCGCAGATCACAATGCCCAGGCTGCCGGGGCGCAGCACTTCGCGGCCACGGCGCAGAGCCATGCCCAACGCGTCGGCTTCAGGAAGGCTTTCGGTGTTCAGGCTCTGGTTGACCCGCACCAGGCGGTTAAGCAGTTGCAGCAGGCTTTGCTTGCTGCGCCGGGGTTTGATTTCGTAATGCTCGCTGTCGCCGAAGACCAAACCGCCAACGCGGTCGTTATGCCCCAGCGCGGCCCAACCGATCAGGCTGGCGGCTTGTGCGGCGAGCACAGACTTGAACATCTGCCCCGAGCCGAAGAACAGCCGGCAGCTTTGCTCGACCATGATGAAAATCGGCCGCTCGCGCTCTTCGTGGAACAGCTTGGTGTGGGGCTCCTGGGTGCGTGCGGTCACGCGCCAGTCGATGGTGCGCACGTCGTCCCCGGCCTGGTACACGCGCACCTGGTCGAAATCCACACCGCGCCCGCGTAGCTTGGAGTGGTGCAGGCCGATCAGCGGGCTGCGCTGGCCGGGAGTGGAGAACAATTGCACTTCACGCACGCGATGGCGCATCTCGATCAGCTCACTGAGCGTGACGTGGATACCCGCGCTCGCGTTCATCGGCTTCAAGCGACGGCAACGACGTCAAGAATGCGTTGCACCACGCGGTCCTGGTCAACGCCTGCGGCTTCGGCCTCGAACGACAGAATGATGCGGTGGCGCAACACGTCGAACAGCACCGCCTGGATGTCTTCGGGGCTGACGAAGTCGCGGCCGGCCAGCCAGGCATGGGCGCGCGCGCAACGGTCCAGGGCAATGGAGCCGCGTGGGCTGGCGCCGTAGGCAATCCACTCGGCCATTTCCGGGTCGAACTTGGCCGGAGTGCGCGTGGCCATGACCAGCTGCACCAGGTATTCCTCCACCGCATCGGCCATGTACAGGCCGAGAATTTCCTTGCGCGCGGCGAAGATCGCCTGTTGGCTGACGCGGCGCTCGGGCTTGGTTTCGCCGTTGAGCGCTTCGCCACGCGCCTGTTGCAGGATACGCCGTTCGACGGCGGCATCCGGGAAACCGATCTTGACGTGCATCAGGAAACGGTCGAGCTGGGCCTCCGGCAGGGGGTAGGTGCCTTCCTGCTCGATGGGGTTCTGCGTGGCCATCACCAGAAACAGCGGCGACAGCTCGTAGGTGCTGCGGCCCACGCTGACCTGGCGCTCGGCCATGGCCTCGAGCAGCGCCGACTGGACCTTGGCCGGTGCGCGGTTGATTTCGTCCGCCAGCACCAGGTTGTGAAAGATCGGCCCCTGTTGAAAGACGAAGCTGCCAGTTTCGGGGCGATAGATTTCGGTGCCAGTGATGTCGGCGGGCAACAGGTCGGGGGTGAACTGGATACGATGGAACTGCGCTTCGATACCTTCGGCCAGCTCTTTGATCGCCTTGGTCTTGGCCAGGCCCGGCGCGCCTTCGACCAGCATATGGCCGTCGGCGAGCAGGGCAATCAGCAGGCGATCGATGAGTTTTTCCTGGCCGAGAATCTGCGTAGAAAGAAAGGTTCGCAGCGCAAGCAGCGCTTCACGATGTTCCATCGATGACGGTTCCTGGAAAGATGAGCCCGGGTGTCAGGGAAAAACACCGGCCTGGGGCGCTTACTTTAATGCATCGTGGGGTGCGGCGACTAACGGCGTGACGGGTATTTTTGGCAAAACTTGTAGGAAATTTGTGTAGGTGGTGCGCTTTCTGTTGTGAGCGCCGTCAATGTGGGAGGGGGCTTGCTCCCGATTGCGGCGGGCCAGTCATATAGAAGTGCCTGACACACTGTCATCGGGAGCAAGCCCCCTCCCACATTTGGTTTCTGGTGGTCTTAAGCCCGGATGTAGGTGCCGGTGCCTTTGAGGATGTTCTGCAGGGTTTCTTCGACCTCGGCCAGGTCGGAGGCGGCCGTGGCGTGGGTGATCTGCAACTGATCCTTGCCCCCCAGCGCATCCGCATCGCCGGCCGCCAGTTCGATCAATAAGCGGGTGTCGCCCAAGGTGACTTTCAGCCCATCCAGGGTCGAAGGTTCGTAATCCCAGGTCAGTTCCACCTCGTCTTCATCCGGATACCGGCTCAGCATGAACATCTCGCCGTTCTTGCCGTGGCAGCAGAGCATGGCCATGCGGTCTTCTTCGTCGTCGCACGGCGTCGCTATCAGGGCATCGGTTTTCAGTTGCAGCATGGGGAATCCTGTGTGGAGGAGGGCGTTTGCGCCGGGTGATTGTGCCATTGCGGCGAATTTTATGCTGCATTGTGTGTCAGACCGAGTGCATGACCTGGCGGGCCAAAGCAGTCATTTTTGATACTGGCGGGCCTGAATATTGCCGGTTGCCCAAGTCGCAACCCCGCACCTGCTTACCGATGACCGAATATGTCGCAGCACCGCAAGCAGCCGGCTTCCTACACTCGTTAAGCTGCGCAACGGATGTGCCCCGTGCCAGGCGCCTGACCTGCCCGTCGTACCGTCACCCGGCGCGGTGAGCATCTTGTGGAAGTTGTATGTGACCTGACTGTCTTGTCCAGCTTCACCCACCTGTCACTCTGATTGGTTTATGGTGCTTGTCATCACGACCAGAACAGAGCTGACGGTCTCCCCGCAAGGGGATAACACGCGACGCTTCCATCAATAACAAGCCCAAGCGGAGTACCACAGATGGCGTTCTTCACCGCAGCCAGCAAGGCCGACTTCCAGCACCAACTGCAAGCGGCACTGGCGCAGCACATCAGTGAACAGGCACTGCCACAAGTGGCGCTGTTCGCTGAGCAATTCTTCGGCATCATTTCCCTGGACGAACTGACCCAGCGTCGCCTTTCCGACCTGGCCGGTTGCACCCTGTCTGCCTGGCGCCTGCTTGAGCGCTTCGACCACACCCAACCGCAAGTGCGGGTCTACAACCCCGATTATGAACGTCATGGCTGGCAGTCGACCCACACCGCGGTCGAAGTGCTGCACCATGACCTGCCATTTCTGGTGGACTCGGTACGTACCGAGCTCAACCGCCGTGGCTACAGCATCCACACCCTGCAAACCACCGTGCTCAGCGTGCGCCGTGGCAGCAAGGGCGAGCTGCTGGAAATCCTGCCCAAGGGCACCCAGGGCGAAGGCATCCTGCAAGAGTCGCTGATGTACCTGGAGATCGACCGCTGCGCCAACGCCGCCGAACTGAATGTGTTGAGCAAAGAGCTCGAGCAGGTGCTGGGCGAAGTGCGCGTGGCCGTGGCCGATTTCGAGCCAATGAAAGCCAAGGTCCAGGACCTGCTGGCCGGTGTCGACGCCAGCGCATTCGTGATCGACGGCGAAGAAAAAGCCGAGATCAAGAACTTCCTCGAATGGCTGGTGGGCAACCATTTCACCTTCCTTGGCTACGAAGAGTTCGTGGTACGTGACGAGGCGGACGGCGGTCATATCGAATATGACGCCAGCTCTTTCCTCGGTCTGACCAAGCTGCTGCGCGCCGGCCTCACCGCCGAAGACCTGCGCATCGAAGACTACGCCGTGGCCTACCTGCGCGAACCGACCGTGCTGTCGTTCGCCAAGGCTGCACACCCCAGCCGTGTGCACCGCCCGGCTTATCCGGACTACGTGTCGATCCGCGAGATCAGCGCCGACGGCAAGGTCATCAAGGAACACCGCTTCATGGGCCTGTACACCTCCTCGGTGTACGGCGAAAGCGTGCGGGTGATCCCTTACATCCGCCGCAAGGTCGCGGAAATCGAGCGCCGCTCGGGCTTCCAGGCCAAGGCGCACCTGGGTAAAGAACTGGCCCAGGTGGTGGAAGTACTGCCGCGTGACGACCTGTTCCAGACCCCGGTCGATGAGCTGTTCAGCACGGTGATGTCGATCGTGCAGATCCAGGAACGCAACAAGATCCGCGTATTCCTGCGCAAAGACCCGTACGGCCGTTTCTGCTACTGCCTGGCCTACGTGCCGCGTGACATCTATTCCACCGAAGTGCGCCAGAAAATCCAGCAAGTGCTGATGGATCGCCTGAAAGCCTCGGACTGCGAATTCTGGACCTTCTTCTCCGAATCCGTGCTGGCCCGTGTGCAGTTGATCCTGCGGGTTGACCCGAAGAACCGCCTGGACATCGACCCGGTGCAGCTGGAGAAAGAAGTGGTGCAGGCCTGCCGCAGCTGGCAGGACGACTACGCCAGCCTGGTGGTGGAAAGCTTCGGCGAAGCCCACGGCACCAATGTGCTGGCGGACTTCCCGAAAGGTTTCCCGGCCGGCTACCGCGAGCGTTTCGCCGCGCACTCGGCCGTGGTCGACATGCAGCATCTGCTCAGCCTCACCGAAGCCAACCCGCTGGTGATGAGTTTCTATCAGCCGCTGGGCCAGGTTTCCGGCCAGCGCGAGCTGCATTGCAAGCTGTATCACGCCGACACCCCGCTGGCGCTGTCCGACGTGCTGCCGATCCTGGAGAACCTCGGCCTGCGCGTGCTGGGTGAGTTCCCGTATCGCCTGCGCCACGCCAACGGCCGTGAGTTCTGGATCCATGATTTCGCGTTCATCGCCGCCGAAGGCGTGAACCTGGATATCCAGCAGCTCAACGACACCCTGCAGGACGCGTTCGTGCATATCGTCCACGGCGATGCCGAGAACGATGCGTTCAACCGCCTGGTGCTTACCGCCGGCCTGCCATGGCGAGACGTGGCGCTGTTGCGCGCTTACGCCCGTTATCTGAAGCAGATCCGCCTGGGCTTCGACCTCGGCTACATCGCCAGCACCCTGAACAACCACACCGACATCGCCCGCGAGTTGACCCGGTTGTTCAAGACCCGCTTCTACCTGGCGCGCAAGCTCACCGCCGATGACCTGGAAGACAAGCAGCAACGCCTGGAACAAGCGATCCTCAGCGCCCTGGACGACGTTCAGGTGCTCAACGAAGACCGCATCCTGCGTCGCTACCTGGACCTGATCAAGGCCACCCTGCGTACCAACTTCTACCAGTCTGACGCCAACGGCCAGAACAAGTCGTACTTCAGCTTCAAGTTCAACCCCCATGCAATCCCCGAGCTGCCCAAGCCGGTGCCGAAGTTTGAAATCTTCGTCTACTCGCCACGCGTCGAAGGCGTGCACCTGCGCTTTGGCAACGTGGCCCGTGGCGGCCTGCGCTGGTCCGACCGTGAAGAAGACTTCCGTACCGAAGTGCTCGGCCTGGTAAAAGCCCAGCAAGTGAAGAACTCGGTGATCGTGCCGGTGGGCGCCAAGGGCGGCTTCCTGCCGCGTCGCCTGCCGTTGGGCGGCAGCCGTGACGAGATCGCGGCCGAGGGCATCGCCTGCTACCGCATCTTCATTTCCGGCCTGTTGGACATCACCGACAACCTCAAAGACGGCGCCCTGGTACCGCCGGCCAATGTCGTGCGCCATGACGACGATGACCCGTATCTGGTGGTGGCGGCGGACAAGGGCACTGCGACCTTCTCCGACATCGCCAACGGCATCGCCATCGACTACGGCTTCTGGCTCGGTGACGCGTTCGCCTCCGGCGGTTCGGCCGGTTACGACCACAAGAAAATGGGCATCACCGCCAAGGGCGCGTGGGTCGGCGTGCAGCGTCACTTCCGTGAGCGCGGCATCAATGTGCAGGAAGACAGCATCACCGTGGTGGGCGTCGGCGACATGGCCGGTGACGTGTTCGGTAACGGCTTGCTGATGTCCGACAAGCTGCAACTGGTCGCGGCCTTCAACCACCTGCACATTTTCATCGACCCGAACCCTAACCCGGCAACCAGCTTCGTCGAGCGCCAGCGCCTGTTCGAACTGCCGCGTTCGGCCTGGACCGACTACGACACCAGCATCATGTCCGAAGGCGGCGGTATCTTCTCGCGCAGCGCGAAGAGCATTGCCATCTCGCCACAGATGAAAGAACGCTTTGACATCAAGGCCGACAAACTGACCCCGACCGAACTGCTCAACGCCTTGCTCAAGGCGCCGGTGGACCTGTTGTGGAACGGCGGTATCGGTACCTACGTCAAGGCCAGCACCGAAAGCCACGCGGATGTGGGCGACAAGGCCAACGATGCGCTGCGCGTCAACGGCAACGAGTTGCGCTGCAAGGTGGTGGGCGAGGGCGGTAACCTGGGCATGACCCAGCTGGGCCGTGTGGAATTCGGCCTCAATGGCGGCGGTTCCAACACCGACTTCATCGACAACGCCGGTGGCGTGGACTGCTCCGACCACGAAGTGAACATCAAGATCCTGCTCAACGAAGTGGTGCAGGCCGGCGACATGACCGACAAGCAACGCAACCAGTTGCTGGCGAGCATGACCGACGAAGTCGGCAGCCTGGTGTTGGGCAACAACTACAAGCAGACCCAGGCCCTGTCCCTGGCCGCGCGCAAGGCTTACGAGCGTGCCGCCGAGTACAAGCGCCTGATGAGCGACCTGGAAGCCCGTGGCAAGCTGGACCGCGCCATCGAGTACCTGCCGACCGAGGAGCAGCTCGCCGAGCGCGCTGCGGATGGCAAGGGCCTGACGCGTCCGGAGCTGTCGGTGTTGATTTCCTACAGCAAGATCGACCTCAAGGAAGCGCTGCTCAAGTCCCAGGTACCGGATGACGATTACCTGACCCGTGACATGGAGACCGCGTTCCCGCCGAGCCTGGTGGCCAAGTTCTCCGAGGCCATGCGTCGTCACCGCCTCAAGCGCGAGATCGTCAGCACCCAGATCGCCAACGACCTGGTCAACCACATGGGCATCACCTTCGTTCAACGGCTCAAAGAGTCGACCGGCATGAGCCCGGCGAACGTGGCTGGCGCCTATGTGATCGTGCGCGACATCTTCCACCTTCCGCACTGGTTCCGTCAGATCGAAGCCCTGGATCACCAGGTGTCCGCCGATGTGCAACTGGAGCTGATGGATGAGCTGATGCGCCTGGGCCGCCGCGCCACGCGCTGGTTCCTGCGCAGCCGTCGCAACGAGCAGGACGCCGGGCGTGATACCGCGCATTTCGGTCCGCACCTGGCGGCGCTGGGCCTCAAGCTTGACGAACTGCTGGAAGGCCCGACCCGTGAAGGCTGGCAGAACCGTTACCAGGCCTACACCCAGGCCGGCGTACCGGAGTTGTTGGCGCGCATGGTTGCAGGCACGACCCACCTGTATACCTTGCTGCCGATCATCGAAGCCGCCGATGTGACCGGGCATGACGCCGCCGAAGTGGCCAAGGCCTACTTCGCCGTCGGCAGCGCCCTGGACCTGCCGTGGTACCTGCAGCAGATCAGCGACCTGCCGGTTGCCAACAACTGGCAGGCCCAGGCCCGCGAAGCCTTCCGCGACGACGTGGACTGGCAGCAACGGGCGATCACCATTTCGGTACTGCAAATGGCCGACGCGCCACAAGACATGGAAGCCCGCGTGGCCCTGTGGCTTGAGCAGCACCAGGACATGGCTGATCGCTGGCGCGCAATGATGGTGGAAATTCGTGCAGCGGTTGGCACGGACTACGCCATGTATGCGGTGGCCAACCGTGAGTTGCTGGACCTGGCGTTGAGCGGTCAGTCGGTGTTGCAGCCGGCGTGATGCGTTCGTAGTACCCATGTGGGAGGGGGCTTGCTCCCTCCCACACTGATCGTTCCCACGCTCTGCGTGGGAATGCCTCCCGTGACGCTCCGCGTCGCCCGCTCTCAGTCGGGACGCGGAGCGTCCCCAGCGGCATTCCCACGCAGAGCGAGGGAACGATCAGCTCAAGGGTGTTTGAGCAATTTGCTTTCCAGGTGATCCAGATGCTGGGTCATCAAGCCCACCGCAGCGCTTATGTCGCGCTGCTCGATCGCATCCACAATCGCCACATGCTCCTGCCACGCGCAATACGTGCAGGCTTTCGCTTCATATTGGGCAATCACCAACGACGTCAGCGGCACCAGGCTGTTGAGGAACTGGGCCAGCGGGCCATTGCCTGCGATGGCAGCCAACAACAGGTGAAACTCCCCGGACAAACGCAGCGCCGGCCCGCGCTGGTCGCGCTCGATGCAGTCGCGTTCGCGGCTGATCAATTCCCGTAACTGACGTAGCTGTGCACCGGTGGCCTGGGCGCACACCAGTTGCACCACGGTGATTTCAGTCAGGCGCCGCGCTTCGAGGATCTGCCGCGTCTGGTGTGCATCCGGCGCCGCCACCTGGGCGCGGTGGTTGGGGCGCAGGATGATCACCTGCTGATGGGACAGCTTGGCCAGCACCCGGCGAATCACACTGCGGCTCACCCCAAAGGTTTCACCCAGGCTTTCTTCGGTAAAGCGGCTGGCCGGGGCGATGCGCTGCTCAAGGATCGCATCGAACAGGCGTGGGTAGATGTCATCCACCGAGGGCTTTTTGCCCGCTACCAGACGCAGTGCGGGAAGGAGGGGGTCGCGTTGCAGCGCGTGAGCGTTCATGGCTGGTCTCCAGAGTATCAACTGCCCAGATGGTCGTCCGGGATGTTCAAGCGGATGCCCATGCGCAGGCCTTCCTGCAGGATGTGCCGACGCATTTCGGCACTGGCCAGGGCGCTGTTCTTGTTACGGATGGCTCGCACCACCGCCTCGTTCTCGCGCAGGCGCTCGGCCAGGTGTTCAGGGGAATTGCGCAGCACCTGGGCGCTTTGCTTGAGCGCATTGCTGGTTTGTTGCACCACGTTCTGGAAGATCGGGTTGGAGGTCAGGGCGAACAGTTCTTCGTGAAAGCCGATATAGGCGTTCATGCCGGCTTCGGCATCGTCGGCATCGAGGGCTTCACGCATGTCCATCAGGGTCAGGCGCAATTGGCCGATTTCCTTGCTGCTGATGGACTGGGCGACCAGGCCGACGATGAAGGGCTCGAGGGTGTAGCGCAGTTGCAGGATGTCTTCCAGGCTGGCGTCGGCCACCGCGTCGCTCGACTGCGGCCCGCTGACACTGGTTTCCAGCACCACCACGCCTTTGCCAGGCATGGAGCGCACCAGGCCGAGGGTCTCCAGCACAATCACCGCTTCACGCAGGCTCGGGCGGCTGATGCCCATTTGTTCGGCCAGTTCACGCTGGCCGGGCAGCATTTCCCCACGCCGCCACTGGCCGCGCGCCAGGGCGGCGCGCAGTTTTTCTACGACTGAATTGACGACGGTTGAGGTGCTTATCACGTCGTTATCTCCTTAATGTTGCGAATACGGCAGTAAATCTTGTGATGAACCAATGTGGGAGGGGGCTTGCCCCCGATAGCGGAGTGTCAGACAACACTTCTGTAACTGAACTACCGCTATCGGGGGCAAGCCCCCTCCCACAGTTGATAGGTGTGGTACATGAGATCAGTTAGAACTCCTGATGCGCCGGCACCACGGGCTTTTTGGCCTGGAACGCATAACCCTGCTGGCCGTCCAGCACCTTGTTGGCACGCTGGATATCAATGTCTTTTTCCCAGCGCGCAATCGCCACGGTAGCGACGCAGTTGCCGATCAGGTTAGTCAAGGCGCGGCCAATCCCCATGAACCAGTCCACCGCGAGGACCAGCACCAGGCCGACCACCGGAATCGCCGGGATCGCCGTAAGCGTTGCCGCCAGAATCACCAGCGCCGAGCCCGGAATACCGTGGGCGCCTTTGGAGGTGATCAACGAGACCAGCAGGATGGTCAGCAAGTCGGTCATCGACAGCGGGGTACCGGTGGCGTTGGCGATAAACACGATGGCCAGGGTCAGGTAGATCGAAAAACCATCCAGGTTGAACGAGTAGCCGGTAGGAATCACCAGGCCAACGGTGGAGCTGCCGATACCCAGATGCTCCAGCTTGCGCATGATCTGCGGCAGCACCGCGTCGGACGACGCCGTGCCCATCACGATCAGCAGCTCTTCGCGCAGGTACTTGAGCAGCGGCAGCATGCGCAGCCCGGAAAGGCGCATCACCAGGCCCAGGATCAGCCCGACGAAGGCAAAGCAGGTCAGGTAGAACAGGCCCACCAGGCTGCCCAGGTGTTGCAGGGAGTCCAGGCCGTAGGTGCTGGTGGTGAACGCGATGGCGCCGAACACGCCAATCGGCGCCAGGCGCACGATCATGCCCATGATGCGAAAGATCACATGGCTCAATTCATTGATCAGTCGAGAGATCCCGGAAGCCGCTTCACCCACCAGGTTCAGCGCGCTGCCGAACAACACGGAGAACAACAGCACCTGCAGCACGTTATTCTCGGCAAAGGCACCGATCACTGAGTTGGGAATCAGGTCCATCAGGAACTGGCTGGTGCCGCGAATGTGCTGGCCCTTGTCGGCCAGTTCATTCAGGCCAGCGGAGGACAGTTGCTCCAGATGAATATTCGCGCCGCTGCCGATGCCGGTGCTGAAGGCCATGATCAGGCCGAGCACCAGGGCGACGGTGGTCAGCACTTCAAAGTAGATCACTGACTTCAAGCCGATGCGCCCGACTTTCTTCAAGTCGCCGGCGCCGGAAATGCCGCTGACCACTACGCAGAACACGATCAAGCCGATCAGCATTTTGATCAGCTTGATAAAGCCATCACCCAGGGGTTTGAGTTGCGAGGAGAATTCGGGAAGGGCCAGGCCGCAAATGACGCCGAGTATCAGGCCAATCACGACTTGCAGGAAAATCGAACGCGAGCACCATCTGAGCATGGGAAGGATCTCTATTCGGTGCCCTGGTGGTACCAGGGCTTAATTGTTGTGGTCTTACCGGTAAGTCCAGTGCGCGGCCAGTCTACGCTCGGTTTTTTTCAAACCACAAGCAAATATTCGGCGGTCGAGGGGTGCCGGTCTGACCAGTGCGCCTGCAACCGCGATGCTTGAGCGGTTGACGGGGCGCAAATTTTTTTGCGTATCATCCGCGCTCGGCATGCGAGGTGATAAATGGACCCATCAGGGCTGACAACGGACGAAACCGGGCGCACCCACTGCGCGTGGCGCAACGCCGCGCCGCAATACCCGCAGTACCACGACCACGAGTGGGGCGTGCCCGTGGCGGATGACATCCAGTTGTACGAGAAAATTTGCCTGGAAGGTTTTCAGGCGGGTATGGCGTGGATCACCATCTTGCGCAAACGCGAGCAGTTTCGGCAGGCATTTGACGGTTTTGATTTTCACAAGGTGGCACAGTACGGCGAGGCGCAGATCGAACGCTTGATGAACGACCCCGGTATCGTGCGTAACCGGGCGAAGATCCTGTCCACGATCAACAATGCGCGCCGCGCCTGTGAGCTGGTCAGCGAGACCGGTTCCCTGGCGCGCTGGGTGTGGTCTTTCGAGCCCGGCCCCGAGGAGCGCCCGGCGCTGGTGGACATGGCGTACTGGACGGCCAACCCGACGTCACCGGCTTCGGTGCGACTGTCCAAGGCGCTGAAGAAACGTGGCTGGACCTTTGTTGGCCCGACCACGATGTATGCGTTGATGCAGGCGATGGGGATGGTCAATGATCATCTGCAGGGTTGCGTTCGCCGTGAGCAAATCGAGGCGCTACGCCGCCAATTCGAACGACCCTGAGTCATTGCCTCAAAGATATTTGAGCCAGGTGATATCCCTGCGCCGCGCCTTCAGCCCGGCAAACCAGCGCACCGGCACGTACAACGCCAGAGGCAGCGCCAGCGCCGCCAGCCACACTGCGCCAATGCTGTCGAAACCGAAGTAATTGCCGTGGTTAAGCCCAAACACCGAGACGGCAGCGACATACAACAGTTTGAGCACATACAGGTGCAACAGATAAAAGAACATCGGCGCCGCGCCAAATACCGCAAGGATGCTGATCCAGCGTTGCTGCCCGGCCCGTTCGAACGCCAGCAGCAATAGCAGGCCGACGCCCAGCGTCAGCGCCAGGAACAACAGCGAAGGCGGGTATTTGGTGATGTTCAAGAAGCTCATCACTGTCTGCACGCCGCTGTCATAGGCCTGCCAGGGTTTTTCGCCATAGCCGTTGGCCGCCCGCAACAGCACGAAACCCAGCAACGCACCGGCACCCGCCAGCAGCAAATAACCCTGGCGCACGGCGGGCAGGGCGGCATTCGCAAACCATGGGCCGAGGCCGTAGCCCAGGACGATCACGCCGATCCACGGCAACACCGGGTACGTCACGCGCAGACGCAGGGTATCGGACACCTCGATCCAGCTGCGCTCATGCAGGATCGACCAGACAACCTGCAGGGCCGAGCCGGGCGCGAAATGCACGCCATCGAGCAAGTTATGCCCGGCGATGATCGCCAGCGCCAGGGTGATCAGCAACGGGCGCGGTAACCACACCAGCGCGGCGAGGGCGAGCATGCTCACGCCAATCGCCCAGATCACCTGCAGGTAAATCACACTGGGCGGCAACTGGAAGGTCCAGGCGAAGTTGACCAGCGTGAACTCCAACACCACCAGAAACAGACCCCGCTTGAACAAAAATGCCGACACCGCGCGCCGGCCCTGGTATTTCTGCCCATACAGCCAGGCCGACAAACCGGTGAGCAGCACAAACACCGGCGCGCACAGATGGGCGAGGGTACGGCTGAAAAACAGCGCCGGCTCGGTCGCGTCGATGCTCATCGGGTCGCCCACCTGGCGGTGCAGCAGGAAGGTTTCGCGCACGTGGTCGAGCAACATGAACAGGATCACCAGGCCGCGCAGGGCGTCAATGGAAAGCAGGCGTGGGCGTAGCGCAACAGCGTCAGGCATGGGGGGCGGTTCACAAGACGGGGCGGAAAGAATTGTTATTCTATAACATTAATCAGCACTTTGCCGCGTCGCGCAGGTGCGTTCTCGGAGGCACCCATGACACGAGTAAATTCACAATCGGCCGAGGTCGTGATCAAGTTCTGGAAACAGGCGGGGCCAAAGCGCTGGTTTGCCAAGGACGATAAGTTCGACACGCGCTTTCGCGACATTTTCTATGCCACCCACCTGCAAGCGGCGCGACGCGAGCTGGAGGATTGGCTGGCCTCACCCCACGGCGCGCTGGCCTTATTGATCCTGCTGGACCAGTACCCACGTAATGCTTTTTGCGGCACGGCACATATGTTTGCCACCGACCCGCTGGCGCGCCTGTATGCGCAGCAGATGGTGGCCGCCGGGTTGGACCAATTGATCGAACCCGAGCTACGTGCGTTCTGTTACCTGCCGTTTGAGCACTCGGAAGACCCTGATGACCAGCAACGCTCCATCGCGCTTAATCAGCCTTTGGGTGCCAGCACTTTTTACTGGGCCAAGGAACATGCGCAGATCATCGAGCGGTTTGGGCGATTTCCACATCGTAATAGGGTGTTGGGGAGGGAGAACACACCGGCGGAGCAAGGGTTTTTGGATGAGGGCGGGTTTGCGGGGTAGGTATCGGGGGAAATACGCTGCTGAGTTTTGAATTATTCATCGAGAACGGTCGCGCCTTCATGTGGGGGCGACTGTACGCGTAAAACGAGTTCTGGATAACGACTCGGGATTGGGTTTGAGTGTGTCATGGAGCCCTAACTATCATCTCGAACGTTAATATTGTTATTTGAGGAATTTGCCTACAGGAATTTGAGTCGTATCCTATATCTTGCCCGCTTGTAAAATATTTCCACGTGTTCAAGTATTGCTACCGACTTGTCATCCTCAACACGGATAGGTAGATGTATGAACAGTTATTCTAATATTAAAAAAATTTTTTCAGCGGGAGAACCTTTTTGGGAAAGCACCCAAGAAGCTGGTATGAGTGGTATCGTTGCTGAAAATATTGGTAGTGGTGTAATGGAGATCGCCGGAAAGCGTTTTATAAATATGTGTTCTTACTCATATTTAGGCTTGGATTCAAATCCGAATATCTTAGAAGGAAGTCTGTCAGCACTAAGAAGCGCGCGGGTGCTGAATTCTTCTACTTCCAGAGTGCGAATCAAACTGCCACTGCTCGAAGAGGCAGAAGCTTCGTTGTCGGAGTTGTTTTCAGTCAATGCGCTGACGACGTCATCTTGTGCTTCGGCGGCATCTGCAATGCTGCCTTTATTAGCGGCAGGTTTTTTTACAGGGAATGAACCGCCAGTAATGGTTTTTGATCGTTCTGCACATTTTTGTTTGAATCTGCTGAAGCCTATTTGTGCCGATGAAACGCAGGTTCTGACTGCTCCCCATAACGACCTGAACTTCCTGGAAGACTGCTGCAAAAGAAATTCACGAGTTGCCTATGTTGCAGATGGCGTCTACAGCACTGGAGGCGTTGCAAAAATAAAGGACCTGATGGGTTTGCAAGATAAGTATGGTTTGTTCGTTTTCTACGACGAAGCGCACGGATTATCTATCAAAGGACGCAATGGGCGAGGCGTGGTCCTTGAGGAAATGGGCGGGGTAAATGCGTATACAATGATCATTGCTTCATTGAATAAGGGATTTGGTGCTTCTGGAGGCGTCATTTTTTTTGATGACACGATTAAAAGCTCAAGCTTATTGAGGTTTGGTGGACCTCTCTCATGGTCTCAGCGGATCAATACGGCTGGTCTAGGCGCTATATTGGCTTCTGTTCGAATACATGCGTCCAATGAGATAAATATTCTCCAAAATAAGCTGGCCGAAAAAATAGCCAGGTTTGATGAGCTTATGCCGAATTCGGCACTTGGAGATGGACTTCCCATACGGCTAATACCAATGGTTGACGAACGCCACGCGATTTCAGCTGCTGCAGAACTGATGCGTCAGGGTTTTTACACGTCACCACTATTTTATCCAATTGTCGCGAAGAATGCGCCCGGTTTGCGAATCATGTTGAGAGCCAATCTTCAAGATGCTGATCTAGTGAGGTTCTGTACCGCAGTGAAGTCAGTACTTTGATTATTCTACTTACGTCAATTGCTCTGGAGAGATTAAAGTGCGGTCAGATACTAGGGTGCAAGTGCTGGCGTGCAGTGCAACGATGGTAGCTCAGTTAGGGGTCACGCTTTATTTGCCTGCTACTCCAGATATCGTTGAATCGCTCTATATGAGCGAATCGCAAGGTTATACTTCCATGCTCATGTACTTGGGAGGCGCAGTAGTACCACTTGTATTTGCCGCTCGTATTGTTGCCGCTTTCGGTCGTGCAATCGTATTGCTAGGTTTTTGTTGTACGCTTTTCGGTGGAAGCCTCTTGTGTATATGGGCTTCCGATTCTACGGATTTTTATATTTCCAGACTTCTGCAAGGAGTGGGGGGAGGAGGTGCAGCCCTGATAGCTCGGGCATTATTGTCTGAGATTTATTCGGGGATAGCGTTGGCGAAAAGTTTGTCGCTACTATCCTATGCGTTTGTTTTTTCGTTAATTGTCGGCCAGGTTGCAGGTGGCTATCTTGTCTCGGTTTTCCATTGGAAAATTCTCTCTTTGATTGTGATTGTTGGTTCGATCGTAATTATGTGTCTGCTGCTGCCTGTGAGAGAGAGATTATCATTGCTGGATGCTCGGGGTCGACGGCGTGTATGTGCTTCAAGCTACGCGCATATAATAGTTCAGCGCTCTTTTTATTTGCCGGTGATAGTGGGCGGATGTAGTTATGGGTTATTTGTCATCTATCAAGGTATGGGAGTATATGTATTTGATTTGATGTTGGGGTGGAGCAGTTCCGAGTACGGACTTTTTGGCGTTGGGTTAGGCATAGCTTATTTTTTTGGGGCGTTGTCTGTGAGATTGGCATTAAGGTGGATGGGTACATATTCTGTTACGTTGCTAGGCGTCAGTGTGATGGCTTTAGCAGTTTTGCTGTTTTTATTAGCAATATTAGAGTACGTGGGGCGGCATGTTGTGGTCATGTCATATTTTGCAATTTGGTATGCGCAAGCGGTCATGTACCCATGTGTCGCGTCTATGGCTGTAAAAAAAAGTGCAGGTATAGAGTCAATGATGTTGTTTAGCTTTTCGCAGCAGTTTGTAGCACTGTTGTTTGGGGCACTAGCGACAGTGGCCATTCCGTTTGGAATGCACGGTGTAGCATGGCTGGCTATTGGTTTAGGTAGCTGTGGTGCGGTAGTGGCTATTCGCCTGTCAATAAAGAGGAGCTGATATGGATATGCTGGCTAGAAGTTGGTTGTGTATTCCTGCCTTGAAGGAAGGGCTTGAAGAGAAAATTATTCAATCTGCAGCGGATGTCGTGTTGTTGGATTTGGAGGACTCCATCCCCACTTACAAGAAGCAGATTGCGCGTGACCGGCTTTTAAGATTGGATCGCTCAATATGGAATCAGTGTCCTCTGGCAGTTAGGGTCAACTCGCTCTCCAAGCCGGAAGGCATCAGGGACTTGGTCTTTTTAATGAACAATAACATTGTTCCGAAATTTTTGGTAATCCCAGAGGTGGAGACTTCTGGTGAGTTGCGGATAGTCGGGGAGTTAATGTCCGTCGCAGGGTCGCGTACACAGGCTTTTGGTATTATTGAGACGCTAAAAGGGCTGCGAGGTATTGATGCAATTATTAAGGAGTCTGAAAATTTATGCGGGCTGATTTTGGGAGGTGCAGATTTGTCATCTGAGATCAGTTTTCGTATGTCTAAGTCAGCCATGATGCAAATAAAATGCGAGGTTGCCCTCGCTGCGCTGAGTGCAGGCCTGAAAGTTATAGATACTCCGTGTTTTAACTTAAAGTGTGACAAGCAATTGGAGGCTGAAATTGAATTGGCTAAAGAGTTCGGTTATTCAGGCAAAATCGCAGTCCACCCCTCACAGGTAAGTATAATCAACACATTGTTCTCTCCTTCGCAAGAAGAATTGGAAAAAGCCAAAGCCATTGTTAACGGTTTGGAATCGTCTGAGCTATCGACGGCCATAGCTTCTATCGACGGAGAAATGATAGGGCCGCCCTTTGCGGTTTTAGCGAAGAAGCTACTAGCCACTCACCAGATGGTGCTGCATAAAGAAAGCAAAAGAGGGATATGAGTATGGCGAATATTTCCATCAAGGCATTAAGCAAGCTAGTTGAGCTTTCACCTGGACTTTATCGGGAAGATCACGGCCTCAATTTCGATGAATTTAGCGTGGGGGACACTTATGAACATAGGCCGGGTCGCACTATTACCGATGCTGATAATACATGGATGTCTTTAATTTGTATGAATACTCATCCTCTGCATATAAATTCGGATTACGCGAAGGGAACTGAATTTGGTGCGCTCTTGGTGTCCAGTCTCGTCACGTTCTCGATCGTGGGCGGGATGAGCTTGGCGAGCACCAGTAACAAAGGTATTGCGAATCTCGGTTGGGACAAGGTGCGTCTTCTGGCTCCGGTATTTGTGGGAGATACCATCTATGCTGAAAGTGAGGTTATAGCGAAACGACGCTCCGAAAGCCGTCCCGGTCAGGGAGTTGTTACGGTGCGAACGAAGGGGGTTAAAGCTTCCGGTGAAGTGTTTTTATCGTATGAGCGTAGCTTTCTAATCGAGCTTTCTTAGGTGATATGCGAGACAAGAGGTGGATGTGGAAATTCTGGATGATTCGGCTGTACGGAATGTAATGGGTATGAGCGACGCCATTTCAGCGTTACGCGAAAGTTATAGTCGCTCTAACGAATTGGATTATCCACCTCGGACACTGATTAGAAATAGTGAACAAAGTGCTACGTTTGGCGTGATGCCTATTTTTTCCAGGCTTGATAATTTATTTATAGTGAAAGTGATATCCCACCATATTCTTAATGTTAGCAAAGGCTTAAGTTCAATTAATGGTGTCATTGTAGTGCAGGAGGGATCGAATGGACAGATCAAGGCGCTGCTTGATGCGTCTACAGTAACGTCTTTACGAACGGGTGCCACCGCTGGGCTCGCGACTGATCTGCTCGCGCGTAAAGATTCGAAGAGGCTGGCTGTTATTGGTACTGGAGCCCAAGCGATGGCCGCGCTTGAAGCTGTGCTCTGCGTAAGAGATATCAAGGATGTCGCTGTGTATTCTCGCAGCAAGGAAAATGTCAGAGTCTTTATTGAGCGTGCCGTTGATAGATTTTCTAAGAATCTGACGTTCAACCGCTGCAAAGATGTACGATCTGCAATTAAGGATGCTGACATACTGTGTACCGCTACAACCTGCGCTCAGCCTTTATTTTCCAGTAGTGATGTACTGGAAGGTGTACATGTAAACGCTATTGGAAAACACACGACAGTGTCGCGCGAGTTTCCAATCGAACTTGTTCCTCGTTCAATACTGATGGTAGAGGATCGCGAGACGGCGATTCGAGAAGCGGGAAATTATCATTATGACTCGATTTCAATTTCAGAGATGTTGCAGCAGGAATACCTTAAATATCAGAGTAAAACTACAATTTTCTCTTCGGTGGGGACAGCCTTTCAGGATGCATGTATTTGTGTAGCTATATTGAAAAAACTGAAACTGCTTGAGGCGTAGTGCCGTTCGTTAATTTATCGATCAGGCTCGCCGCTGGTGCTTGCTTGTTACCTAACTGTGAACAGGCTTTAACCCTTCCGGCAAACTGTCCAATATGGAATGTCTGCGTGCTGGAGGGTTGTCACTGCCGCTATTCCCACCAGGAATGCCCCCATAAAAACAGCGCATTGTCTTTATCGCCCCGGATCTCGTAGCGTTAGGTCTCATTTCAAGGAGATCGTCCATGAGCCACCGTGCGCTGCGCCTTTACGTTGATTCGCTGTTCACTAGCCCCTATGCCATGTCGGTGTTCGTCGCCTTGCGCGAAAAGGGTTTGGCGTTCGAGACCGTGCCGATGGACCTCGATGCCGGCCAGCATCAGGCTGCGCAATACGCGCTTTTGTCGCTGACCCAGCGTGTGCCGACGCTAGAGGACGGCGATTTTGCTCTGTCGGAATCCTCGGCAATCACTGAATACCTGGACGAAGTCTACCCCGGCACCCGCGTTTACCCGGTCGATCTGCAGCACCGGGCGAGGGCGCGGCAGGTGCAAGCATGGCTGCGCAGTGACTTGCTGCCGATCCGCCAGGAGCGTTCGACGCTGGTGGTGTTCTGCGGGCAGAAAATGCCGCCCTTGTCGCCACTGGCCGGCGCGGCGGCAGACAAGTTGATCAGCGTGGCGCAGGGGTTGCTGGCGGGTAGCCCGGATTACCTGTTCGGCAGCTGGTCGATCGCCGACGTGGATCTGGCGCTGATGCTCAATCGCCTGATCCTCAACGGCGACGCGGTGCCCGCCGAGCTGGTGGCGTACGCGCGGCGTCAGTGGCAAAGGCCGTCGGTGCAGGCGTGGGTCAACCAGCCACGCCTTGGGGTGTAGCGCTTTCGTTGATTTGCGCGACGCGCCGGTCCAGGTCTTCCCAGTCCGCCATGCCCAGCACGCGCGTGGTATTCAAGCCGCGCAGGTAGCCACGCAGCTGCTGGGCACTGGAGGCTTGCTCGTCGGCGCCACTGGCCTCGTTCAGCAGCACATTTTCATATTCGACCAGGTAATCGGCGACCCGCTCGCGAAACTCCGGCAATACGGCTTCGCGGATGCGGTCGAAGGTTTTCTGGTGAGGCTTCATGGCGTGGTCCTTATAGGTTTTATGGGGCTGGGCTGCCTGACACTATCGGTTCAAATGATAGTCACCATCAAGGATCACAAGTTCTGTTTTTATGGCAAAGGCGCAGAATCCGCTCATCGAAACGCTGCTCAAGGAACTGCGCGATGAGGACAATAATCCAGCTGGCTTTGATGACCCTGATGCTCGGCACTGCGGTGCTGGCCAACCCGGCGATTGCCGATGAGCTGCGTACAGGCCATTTGCTGCCACTCGTTGCTAGCGTAGACTCCCTGCAGCGCGCGCATTCGGTGGGGGTGTTGTACAGCGAAAACACACGCGACAACCTCAGCTACCTTGAGCGCTACCACGCCATGGCGCTGAATGGCGCCAAGGATGCCCTGGATGCACGCATTCGCGAGGCGTTCGTCAACAGCTCCGATCCGGAACTGGCCATCGACTGGCTGATGCACTCGCTGCAAGGCACATTTGTCTCGGTAACGGTCTATGCCAGCCTGGACGACTTGGTGCAGGCGCATCCGGACGTGGTGGTGGTGCTCGATACCCATAGCCAGCTGCTGACCCCGCGTAATGACGTGGTCGAGGCGCGCTTTACCGCGCGGTTCTATGACGCCGACCTGCAATACATCGCCAAGGCCGAAGGCTCGGTGGACAAGCAGGTGCCGTCGGTGTGGGTGCATGACAAGTCAGCACTCGAGATTGCCGCGCAGATCGAGCAGCAGCGAGATGTACAACAAGATGCCTTGAAGCAGTTCGATGCGTCGCTAAAAGCCTTGGTCCGCGCCGGTTGATACGCGGGCCGATGCAAACCTATCTGTTATTTTCAGGAATGTTTATGCGCTCTTTTTTCGCCCCGGCCCTGGCCTTTGCTTCCCTGCTGCTGACCGGTTGTATCACGGCGCCCAATGCCCCCTCGCTGACCCTGCAAACCACCAAGACCCCTGAAGGCTATGTGCAATGCGTATTGCCCAAGCTTGAAAAGCACGGCATCACCTCGACCGTGACCCAGAACTCACGCCACGCCAAGGTGCTGTTGACCAGCAAGATCGCGGCCGATGATGTGCTGGAAGCCTATAAATCCCAGGATGGCACCAAGGTGTTCCTGTATGAGCGCAAGCCCTTGGCTTCGGCACTCAAGCCGTCGCGGCTGGAGCAGGCGGCGCAGGATTGCCAGTAATCTCAGCCACTGCACAAACAAAATGTGGGAGGGGGCTTGCTCCCGATAGCAGTGTGTCAGCCAGTTTATGTATGGCTGACACACCGAATCGGGGGCAAGCCCCCTCCCACATTTGGATGGCGTTCGATTCAGGGTTTTGCTTCGTTGCTGAAGCTGCCCACCGCCTTGACCAACCCTTGCGCCGCCAACGCCACCAATTCACCGCCTTTTTCCACCGTCGCCAATGCCGGGTCCGAGCCCATGCGCCCGTCGGGGAAGCGCGCGCGGAAGTCCAGTGCCTCGCGGATCGGGCCGGTGTTGGCGATTTTCGGCGCGTAATCGGCTGACTTGATCGAGTCCGGGTAGGCCCATTGCGTCACGGCGATCTCCGACGGTGTCGCGTGGCTGCCATGGCCCACCGGGAACTGGCGCTGCGCCAGGTCGGTGACGCCCTCCAAATCCCACCAGTTGACCAGCTTCAGCGCGAAGCCGGCCGGGCGGCGGGCATAGCTGGCTTCGGCATAGAGCTCGGAAAACGCCGCTTCGATGGTGGCAATATTGCCGCCGTGGCCGTTCAGGAACAGGATCTTGTCGAAGCCATGCCCGGCCAGCGAGCGCACCCAGTCGCCGATCGCGGCGATAAAGGTGGAGGGGCGCAACGAGATGGTGCCGGGAAAGCCCAGGTGATGCTGGGCCATGCCGATATTGAAGGTGGGGCCGACCAGGATGTCGGCGTGCTTCTGCGCCTCGACGGCGATGATCTCCGGGCACATCCAGTCGGTGCCCAGCAGGCCGGTGGGGCCGTGTTGTTCGTTGGAGCCGATGGGGATCACCACCGTGCGGCTGCGCTCCAGAAACTGCCCGATCTCGATCCAGGTGGATTTATGTAGAAGCATGCGACGCTCTCTTTTATCGGTGGGGACAGGCTATCCGCCACGGATTGTACGACTACTCGCCACCTGTTGGGGTTTGCAATTGAGATAGGTCGAAGACTTCAACCAGCGCTGGTCGGGGTACCACGAGAACATGAACTGCCCGTCCTTGAGCTTGTCCACCACTTGGCGCGCGACTTGCGGGCGCACCGCCGGGCAGCCCTGGCTGCGGCCGATACGGCCTTCGCGCTTGCTCCACAACGGGCTGACGTAGTCGGCGGCATGAATCACAATGGCGCGGTCGCGGGCCAGGTCATTGAAACCGGGCTCCAGGCCGTCCATGCGCAGCGAGTAGCCGTGGGTGCCGAGGTAACTTTCCTGGGTGCGGAACAGGCCCAGGCTGGACTGGTGGCTGCCTTCAAGATTGGAGAACGCGGTGGCGAAGTTTTCACCGGATTTGGCACCGTGGGCCACCAGGTCGCGCAGGACCAAGGTTTTTTTGCGCAGATCGAAGATCCACAGCCGACGGGCGGTCGAAGGCTGGGAGTAGTCAATCACTGCCAGGCGATCGGAACGTTCCTCACCATTACTGACCGCGCACTGCACCGCGTTCAAGGCGCTTTTGAGCACGATGGGATTGAGTTCTGGAGCCGAGCGCGCCAGGCTGCTATACAAAGAAGGCGGGGGGCCATTGGCGGCGAGCGCAACATTGCTCAGTAACGCCAGGCTCCCGGTGATCAAGCCCAGTTTGGTGATGCCGAGCCGGCGGATAAAAGTCAGCATCTACAGTCGATTCCCCCGCTGTGGAGTGGAGCTAAGTCAATTGTTCAAAAAACACGCATGTTACTTGAGCATTTGCCTGCTCGTTACACCACTGGTCGCCACAGCCGAAACGCTGCCGCTGGAACCCCTGCCGGTCACGACGCCTGCGCCGGTTGACCTGGCGCCGCTGCAACAGGCGCTGGCGCAGTTGCCCAGTGTCTGCCCGCAGCTCGCGCCGCGTATCGACGCCACCGCGCAATTGCGTCTGCAAGCCTTTTACCAGCAGCAGGGCGACACGCCGCTGTGGTCGGATGATGCGCGCCGGCAAGCCTTGCACAGCCAGTTGTTGATGCTGGCCGACGACGGCCTGGACCCCACCCACTATAGCTTGCCCACCGCAGATGCCACGGCCAATGTGCTGTGCAGCGATATCGCAGTCAGCCAGCAATACCTGCAAGCCCTGCAGGACTTGCATTACGGGCGCCTGCAGCAGTCGCGCTTCGAACCGCTGTGGCACGCCCAGCCGCCGGCCGTCGATCCAAACACCGCGTTGCTTGCCTTCGCCGCCACCGGCCTGCAGGACATGGCCCTGGCGTTCGACCAGGCGCGGCCCAGCGCGGATTTGTATCGCAGCTTGCGTAACGCCTATTCCAGCGTGCGCCAGCAGCCGTTGCCGCATTGGGAGGCGGTCGGCGACGGGCCGCTGTTGCGCCCTGGCATGGAAGACCCACGGGTGCCGGAACTGGCCCGTCGGCTCTACAGCGGCGGTTACCTGACCCAGGAACCCAAGGGCAGCGCCAAGCAGTACCGAGCCGAACTGGTCGCTGCGGTCAAGGCCTTCCAGCTCAGCCATTCCTTGCAGTCCGACGGGGTGATCGGCGCTGGCACCGTGGCCGAACTGAATATCAGCCCGGCGATGCGCCGCGACCAGTTGCGCATCAACCTCGAGCGGTTCCGCTGGCTGGCCCAGGATTTGGAGCCCGAAGGCGTGGTGGTCAACGTCGCGGCCGCGCAATTGAGCGTGTACCAGAGCGGCATTCCGGTGTGGCAAACCCGCCTGCAAGTCGGCCGCGCCGAGCGCCAGACGCCGCTGCTCAAGTCGCGTATCACGCGGTTGACCCTCAACCCCACGTGGACCATTCCACCCACCATCATGCGCGAGGACAAGCTGCCGGCCATCCGCCTCAACCCGGAATATCTGCGCCAGCAGAACCTGCAAGTGCTCGACGCCGAAGGCCACCCGCTGGCACCCGAGCAGGTCGACTGGGCTCACCCTGGCAATATTTTGCTGCGCCAGGAGGCAGGGCCGCGTAACCCGTTGGGCAAGATCGTGATGCGCTTTCCCAACCCGTATTCGGTGTACCTGCACGACACGCCGAGCCAGCCGCTGTTTACCAAGGGGCCACGGGCGTTCAGCTCGGGGTGCGTGCGCGTTGAGCAACCGTTGTTATTGCGCGACCTGCTGGTCAGCCCGGCCGAGCGCACGCGCACCGACGAGTTGCTGGCCACCGGCGTGACCCATGAATTCAGGCTGGCCACGCCGGTACCGGTGCTGCTGGGCTATTGGACGGTGGAAGTGGATCGCCAGGGCAGCCTGGTGTACGCCCCGGATATCTATGCGCGCGACCCGGTGTTGATCAAGGCGATGGGGGCTGTGCTGTAGTGTGGGAGGGGGCTTGCTCCCGATTGCGGTGGGTCAGACAAGAATGTGTCAGCTGACACCCCCTCATCGGGAGCAAGCCCCCTCCCACATTGGATCTGTATTCATTCAGCTAATTATTCCGGCATCAGTTGCTGACGGCATTCCAGCACAAGCCGTGCGCCGCCCAGTTCGCTGGTGCCGACCTCCAGCTTGAAGCCGTGCAGGTTGATGATCGCCGCGACAATCGATAGGCCCAGGCCGAAACCGCCTTGCTGATCACTTTCATCGACCCGGTAAAAGCGCTGGAACACCGACGCGCGTTCGGCGGCCGGAATGCCCGGCCCGGAGTCGAGGACGTCGATCCGCGTGCTGCCCAGGTCATTGACCGCGCGCAGGATCACCTTGCCTTGGGGCGGGGTGAATTTGATCGAATTGCTCAGCAGGTTGGCCAGGGCCTCGAACAACAGGGCGCGGTCGCCGGTAATCCAGGGCAGTGAGTCCGGGGTCTGCAGCACCAGTTCCAACTCACCTTCTTCGGCGAGGGGCAGGTAGAAGTCGTGCAGTTCGCGTAACAGCGGCAGCGGGTCCATCAGCAAAAAGCCTGAACGACGCTGGTGGTCTTCCAGTTCGGAAATGCGCAGTAATCCGCGAAAACGTGCCATCAGCGTGTCGGTTTCGGCAATCGCGTCATCGAGTTTCACCGCATGGGCCGAGTCTTCCTCCGCTTGCTGCTTGATGCGGTACAGCTGTGCGCGCAGGCGCGTCAGCGGGGTGCGCAAATCGTGGGCGATGTTGTCGCACACGCCCTTGACCTCGTTCATCAGCTTTTCGATGCGGTCGAGCATGGCGTTGACGATGGCGGCAAGCATGTCCAGTTCATCGCGTCGGTCGGACAGTGGCAGGCGGTGCGTCAAGTCGCCGGCGACGATGGCTTCGGCGCTCGCCTGGATCCCGCGAATGCGGCGCAGCGGACGCCGGCGCAGCAGGTGCCAGCCGGCAGCGCCGGGGATGATGGTCAATGACACGGCCCACAGCAGGGCATGCCAGATGATCCGGGTCACCCCAAACAACGAACCGTTGGCGCGCACCAGCACCAGCCAACGGCCGTCTTCGGTGTGGGTGGCCACGGCGTCGCAGCTGTCCTTGGGCAGTTTCGGGTCATCGGAGTCGACGCAGTTGGCCAGGGCGTGGATCTTGCCATCCAGGGGCAGGTCGGGCGGTACGGCGCGGATAGGCCCGCTCAAGGGACGAAACTGCTCGTCGAACAGGCCATAGGCATCCACGCCCTTCATATCGAAGGTCATGCTGGTGGTCAGTGCGTCGACCAGTTCTTCTCCGTCGAAATGCTGGAACAAGTGCTGGCGCTGCATCAGCGAATGGCGCGACAGGTCGCTCAGATACCCCGACACCTCGTAATACAGCACCCCCATGAGGATGCAGCTCCACGCCACAAACAGCGAACTGTACAGCGCCAGCAGGCGGCTGCTGGAAGAACGCCAGCCCTTAGAGGGGTTCAGCAATGACATAGCCCGAGCCTCGTACCGTGCGGATCAGCGGCGGCAGGCCCGGTGGGTCGATTTTTTTGCGCAGGCGACCGATGTGCACGTCGATCAGGTTGGTGCCGGGGTCGAAGTGATAACCCCAGACTTCCTCAAAGATCATCATCCGCGACAGGATCTGCCCGGTGTTGCGCATCAGAAATTCCAGCAACTTGTACTCGGTGGGCAGCAGGCTCAGCGGCTGCTCGGCGCGGCTGGCTTCGCGGCTGATCAGGTTCAATTCGAGGTCGGCCACGCGCAGCGCGGTTTCGAATTCCTTGACCGTGCTTTTACGCCGCAGCAGTACCTCGACGCGGGCGGCCATTTCATCGGACGCAAAGGGTTTGGTCAGGTAGTCATCGCCGCCGGCGCGCAGGCCGCGCACGCGTTCGTCGACATCGGAGAGGGCGCTGATCATCAGGATCGGCGTCGACACCCCGATGGTGCGCAGAGTGGTGACGATGGCGAGGCCATCCAGTTCGGGCAACATGCGGTCGAGGGTGATCAGATCGTAATCACCACTGACAGCACGGACCAGGCCTTCGCGGCCATTGTCCACCCAGTCTACGTCCAGTCCATGGCTACTCAGCTCGGCGACGATCTCGCGGGCCGTTACGGCGTCATCCTCGATGGTCAAAATGCGGGTCATAGGATTACCTGGTGAGCGTTCACACTAGAAGTGCGGACATTTTGCCAAGAAGTTGCTGAATGTTTCCTAAATAAAACTTCATCTAACCAAAACTGCGACCTATTCCAGTGTGGGAGGGGCCTGCTCCCACAGGGAATGCATAACGCCCGCTCTCTATAGGCAATTCTTGCAACTTGCATGACTTTAGGAAGTTCAATTTAGTTAACTTGCTGAAATATAAGGATTTTATTTTTTGTTTGCGCTGGCACGCTGCCTGCACTGTCCTTTTTGAGACTTGTAACACTATTTTTCATGCCTGGAGCAAAACAACAATGATCACATCCTCATCCACGCTGCAAGAGTCGAGCGCGCTCTCCGGGGTTTCCTGGGGGGCGATTTTTGCTGGTGCCGCTGCGGCGGCTGCACTGTCCCTGATCCTGGTGCTGCTGGGCTTCGGCCTGGGCTTTTCGGCGGTATCGCCGTGGGCCGACAGCGGCATGAGTGCCAAGGGGCTTGGCATTTCCACGATTGTCTGGCTGGCCTTCACCCAAATCGTCGCGTCGGGCCTGGGCGGCTACATTGCCGGCCGGTTGCGCGTGAAGTGGGCCAACATGCATGGCGATGAAGTGTACTTTCGCGACACCGCCCACGGTTTCCTGGCCTGGGCAGTGGCGACGCTGATCACGGCGATGCTGGTGGTCGGTTCGGTCAGCAGTGTGGTCAGCGGCGGCGTGAAAGCCGGTGCCAGCGTGGCCTCGGGTGCCGCCAGCAGCATGACTCAAGCCGCCGGCAACGCAGCAAAAGGCGCACACAGCGGTGATTTCGGCTACTACGTCGACAGCCTGTTCCGCGACGATCGCCCTGCAGCTGTCAGCGATGACGCCGCCCATGCCGTGGTCGGTCGCATCTTCGCTCGTACCCTGAGCAATGATGGCCAACTCGCACCGGAAGACCGTACCTACCTGGCCCAGTTGATCAGCCAGCGCACCAACCTCAGCCAGGCCGATGCCGAAGCGCGTATTGACAAGGTGTATGGCGATGCCCGCAAAGCCATCGAAGATGCCAAGGTCAAAGCCAAGCAAGCCGCTGACACGGCCGCCAAAGTGGCTGCCTACACGTCGCTGTGGACCTTCGTTGCCCTGCTGATCGGCGCGTTCTTCGCCAGCTTCGCCGCCACCTTCGGCGGTCGCCGCCGCGATGCTGTGGTGTACGTCGAAACCGAAACCTACGTTCGTTAATTCAAGGAGAACATGATGCGCTCATTACTGCTGTGGTTCCTCGGCATTCCAATTCCGTTGATCATCCTGATCGCGATTTTCATGCACTAAACCCGAGCATTACTCGGTCCCATGTGGGAGGGGGCTTGCTCCCGATGGCGGTGGAACAGTCGATGCTGCAAGCGACTGACACACCGCCATCGGGAGCAAGACCTCTCCCACATTTGGTTTGCGGTGAGCCCCGCTTCAGTCGTCGAAACCTACCTGCTCGTGAATCTCATCCACCTTCAGTTCCAAGCGATACGCCACCGCGATGAACAGCGCCTGGCACAGGCACAACGTTGCGCTCAGTGAGCGGAAGGCGAACGACGAGCCTTCATTGACCAATAACACCGCGTTGGCCCGCTTGGCCAGGGGCGACAGGTTGCTGTCGGTGATGATCAGGGTCTTGGCCTGATGGTGCTGGGCGATGCGCAGGCAGTGCTGGGTCTCTTTGCCGTAGGGCGTGAAGCTGATGGCGATCACCAGGTCATTGGCGCGCACGCTGCGCATCTGTTCGCGGTAGCTGCCGCCCAGGCCCGAGATCAGGTGGATACGCTTGTTGGTGTGCTGCAGGTTGTAGACCAGGTAGTCGGCCACCGCGAATGAGCGGCGCACGCCGACCACGTAGATATTGTCGGCATTGACCACCAGGTCCACGGCCTTGTCGAAGGCCACGTCGTCGAGCTCCATCCCCAGGCGTTCGATGCCCGACAGCGTCGCGTTGACGCATTCACGCGCCAGGTCGCCGCCGCTGGCCTTCTGCGACTTGTTGGCGATCATGCTGCGGATGCGTTGCTGGTAGTTCTGCACCGGTGTGGTCTTGTGGGTGTACGCCTCGCGAAACAGCGCCTGCATCTCACTGAACCCGCTGAAACCGAACCGCTGGGAGAAGCGCACGATGGCCGAGGGATGCACTTCGCATTCACGGGCGATGTCGCTGATGCGGTCGACCATGATCCGGTCGCTCTGCTGGCTCATGTAGCTGGCGATGCGCTTGAGTTGGCGCGGCAGGCTTTCGTATTCGTCGGTGATCAGCTGCAACAGGCGTTCGGCATTGATCGGAGGGCTGGCGATTGTATCTTCCAGGTGGGTCTCGGGATCGGTGCGGGACATGGGCAATCCTTCTGGCGTGTTCGTCTGGTGCGCTGATGGGTGGCGCAAGTCTACAGGGTAGGCGCAAAAAAATACCTCGGCATCACGGCCCGCCTGGGCTGCTGAAACGATGCACGACGGCTATCGCAGCATTATGCTGGCTTATTGGAAAAAATATTCCACTAAAAATAATTATGGAATAAATATTGATTGCGGCCGCCGGACGTTCTAGTCTGCTCCCACCAAGAGCGTTTGCCGTCGCCACGGCGGCACAACGCAGGCTGATAAAAATAACAGGAGCCAGCATGGGCCAGACTCGTTTTGCCAGTGGGCGTCAATTGGATCTGATTTGCCTCGGACGCCTGGGCGTCGACCTCTATGCGCAGCAAGTGGGGGCGCGGCTTGAGGACGTGTCCAGTTTCGCCAAATACCTCGGCGGTTCCTCCGCCAATATCGCCTTCGGCACGGCGCGGTTGGGGCTCAAGTCGGCCATGCTCAGCCGCGTGGGCGACGACCACATGGGCCGCTTCCTCCTGGAATCCCTGGCCCGTGAAGGCTGCGACGTCAGCGCGGTCAAAGTCGACCCGGAACGCCTCACCGCCCTGGTGCTGCTTGGCCTCAAGGACCGTGAAACCTTCCCCTTGGTGTTCTACCGCGAAAACTGCGCCGACATGGCCCTGCGCGCCGAAGACATCAGCGAAACCTTCATTGCTTCCAGCAAGGCGCTGCTGATCACCGGCACGCATTTCTCTACCGATGGCGTGTACAAGGCCAGCATTCAGGCGCTGGATTGCGCGGCCCGGCACAACGTCAAGCGCGTGCTCGACATCGATTACCGCCCGGTATTGTGGGGCTTGGCCGGCAAGGCTGATGGCGAGACCCGTTTCGTCGCCGACCAGCAGGTCAGCGAGCATGTACAGAAGATCCTGCCGCGCTTCGACCTGATCGTCGGCACGGAAGAAGAGTTTCTGATCGCCGGCGGCAGTGAAGACTTGCTCGCCGCACTGCGCAAAGTGCGTGAACTGACCCCCGCCACCCTGGTGGTCAAGCTCGGCCCACAGGGCTGCACGGTGATCCATGGCGCTATCCCAGAGCGCCTGGAAGACGGGGCGATCTACCCCGGCGTGCGCGTGGAAGTGCTCAATGTGTTGGGCGCCGGCGATGCGTTTATGTCGGGCTTCCTCAGTGGCTGGCTCAACGATGCAACCGATGAGCGTTGCAGCCAGTTGGCCAATGCCTGCGGCGGCCTGGTGGTGTCGCGCCACGCCTGCGCGCCGGCCATGCCCACACCGGTCGAGTTGGAATACCTGTTCAACAGCCCGGTGCCGATTACCCGGCCGGACCAGGACGCGACCCTGCAACGCCTGCATCGCGCCAGCGTGCCGCGCAAGACCTGGAAGCAACTGTTCGTGTTCGCCTTCGACCACCGCTGGCAGTTGGTCGACCTGGCCCAACGCGGCGGCCAGGATCTGGCGCGCATCAGTGATGCCAAGCAACTGTTTATTCAGGCCATCGAACGCGTCGAGAAAAAACTGGCTGATCAAGGCATTGAAGCCGACGTCGGCCTGCTCGCCGACCAGCGCTTCGGCCAGGACGCGCTCAACGCGGCCAGCGGCCGGGGCTGGTGGATCGCCCGCCCGGTGGAAGTCCAGAACTCGCGGCCCTTGGCGTTCGAACATGGCCGCTCCATCGGCAGCAACCTGATCGCCTGGCCTCAGGAACAGATCATCAAGTGCCTGGTGCAATTTCATCCCGATGACGCGCCGCTGCTGCGCCTGGAACAGGAAGCGCAGCTCAAGGCGGTGTACGAGGCGTCGATTGTCAGCGGGCATGAACTGCTGCTGGAGGTCATCCCGCCCAAGGATCACCCCTCGACCTATCCCGACGTGCTCTACCGCAGCCTCAAGCGCCTGTACAACCTGGGCATCTACCCGGCGTGGTGGAAGATCGAGGCGCAGTCGGCCGAGGACTGGAAAAAACTCGACGAACTGATCGAAGAACGTGACCCGTACTGCCGGGGCGTGGTGCTGTTGGGCCTGAACGCCTCGGCCGAATGCCTCGCCGACGGCTTCCGGCAAGCCAGCCAGAGTACGACCTGCCGAGGTTTTGCCGTGGGCCGCACGATCTTCCAGGAACCGAGCCGTGCGTGGATGGCGGGGGAGATCGATGATGAGAGCTTGATTCAGCAGGTACAGGCTACCTTTGAACAACTCATCAACGCCTGGCGCAGTGCCCGAACCTGATCACAGGTCTAAATGTGCAATGCAATTCCAATGTGGGAGGGGGCTTGCTCCCGATAGCGATAGTTCAGTTACAGAAGTGTTGCCTGACACTCCGCTATCGGGAGCAAGCCCCCTCCCACATAGAGCAGATCTCATGCAACTTTGAAAAACAATAAGGTGCAGCCATGCCCGCAATCCGAATTGGCATCAACCCGATCTCCTGGAGCAACGACGACCTGCCGGCCCTCGGCGGTGAAACGCCGCTGAGCACCGCCTTGAGCGAAGGCAAGGAAATCGGCTACGAAGGTTTTGAACTCAACGGCAAATTCCCCAAGGACGCCAAAGGGGTCGGCGACGTACTGCGCCCCTACGACCTGGCGCTGGTGTCCGGCTGGTATTCCAGCCGCCTGGCGCGGCGTTCGGTGGCTGAAGAAATCGAGGCCATCGCCGGCCACGTCGAGTTGCTCAAACAGAACGGCGCGAGCGTATTGGTGTATGGCGAAGTGGCCGATTCGATCCAGGGCTCGCGTATCCGCCTGATCGAACGCCCACGCTTTCACAGTGAACAGGCCTGGCAGGATTACGCCGATAAGCTCACCGAACTGGCGCGGTTCACCCTGTCACGGGGCGTGCGCCTGGCCTACCACCACCATATGGGCGCCTATGTCGAATCCCCCGAGGATATCGATCAGTTGATGGCACGCACCGGCCCGGAAGTCGGCCTGCTGTTCGATTCGGGCCATTGCTACATGGGCGGCGGCGAACCCCTTGAGGTGCTGCGCAAACATATCGCGCGCATCTGCCATGTGCATTTCAAGGACGTGCGCAAACCCGTGGTGCAACTGGCGCGCAACCAGATGTGGAGCTTTCCCGACTGCATCGTCAACGGCACCTTCACCGTACCCGGCGATGGCGATATCGACTTTGCCGAATTGCTCGATGTGCTGTTGGCCGCCAACTACGCGGGCTGGCTGGTGGTCGAGGCCGAGCAGGACCCGGCCGTGGCGCCCAGCTACATCTATGCAAAAAAGGGCTATGACACCTTGCGTGCGCTGCTCAACGAGAGGACTTAACCATGAGCTTGCTGGTCAAGAGCAATAAACGTGGGCAGACGATGGTCGCCCTGGAAGCCGGGCGCCTGGAGTACGTGGGTTTTAGTGCTTATCGCCTGAGCTTGGGCGAAACCTTGCCGGTCAGCGCCGGTGATAAGGAGCTATGCCTGGTGCTGCTCAGCGGCCGGGTGAATATCGAAGGCGAGGGCTTCGACTGGCAGAACCTGGGGGACCGTCAATCGGTATTCGAGGACAAATCCCCGTTCGCCGCCTACCTGCCGCCGGGCACCCAGGCCCAGGTCAGCGCCTTGAGTGACGTGCAGATCGCTGTCTGCGCCGCTCCCGGTGCGAGCGGTTACACACCGCGCCTGATCCGCCCGGAGCAGTGCAAGCGCAGCGTGCGTGGCAAGGGCGCCAATACCCGCTACGTGTGCGACATCCTGCCCGACAGCGAGCCGGCCCATTCGCTGCTGGTGGTGGAAGTGCGCACGCCGTCCGGGCACTCGTCGAGCTACCCGCCGCACAAGCACGACCTTGATGACCTGCCGCACCAGAGCTTTCTGGAGGAGACCTACTACCACCAGGTCAACCCGCCCCAGGGCTTCGTGTTCCAGCGGGTGTACACCGACGATCGCAGTATCGACCAGGCCATGGCCGTGGAAAACAGCGACCTGGTGGTGGTGCCCAAGGGCTATCACCCGGTCAGCGTGCCGTACGGCTACGAGTCGTATTACCTGAACGTCATGGCCGGCCCCAAGCGTGCCTGGCACTTCCATAACGACCCGCAGCACAGTTGGCTGCTGGACCTCTGAACGGTTTTGCACGGAGAACAACAACAATGAAGTCGCCGTTACGTTTTGCCCTTAACCGCATGGTCGCGCCCAACCTGTCCCTGCCGGATTTCATCCAGTTGGCCGTGGCCTTGAAGTGCGACGCCATCGAGATCCGCAATGACCTCAAGGACCGCCAGATCGAATACGGCGCCCCGGCCAGCCGCGTGCGCCAATTGTGCGCGGCCCAGGGCATCACGGTGCTGTCGATCAACGCGCTATACCCCTTTGATGTGTGGAACGACGAGCGCCATGCCCAAGCGATCGAGCTGGCCACCTATGCCCGGGAATGTGGCGCGCAAGGCCTGGTGATGTGCCCGTTCAACGAGCCGGGCGACACCCGCAACGAAGCCCAGCGCGCCGCCGGTTTGCGCACGGCGTTAAGCGAGTTGGCGCCGATCCTGCGCGAGCACGGGATTCTCGGTTTTATCGAACCGCTGGGCTTCGAAGAATGCGCCATGCGCCGCAAGCGCGTAGCGGTGGACGCGATCCAGTCCATCGGCGGCCTGGATGTGTTCCGCCTGGTGCACGACACCTTCCATCATCACTTGGCCGGCGAGCACGAGTTCTTCCCTGAGCTGACCGGGCTGGTGCACATCTCCGGCGTGGAAGATGCCGAGGCGCCGCTCAATTCGATCCGCGACGGCCACCGCGTACTGGTGGGCGAGGGCGACATCCTCGGTAACGCCGCGCAGATCGACACCTTGCTCAGCACTGGCTACAGCGGCTACCTGTCGTTCGAGCCGTTTGCCACAAGCGTGCATGAGTTGGCGGATATCCAGCAGGCCTTGGGGGCAAGCATCGCCCACCTGCAAAAACGTTAAGGGGCGCGACATGACCACAACCCGACTGACCATGGCCCAGGCCCTGGTGAAGTTCCTGGATAACCAATACATCGAAGTCGATGGCGTGCAGAGCAAATTCGTCGCCGGGGTGTTCACGATATTCGGCCACGGCAATGTGCTGGGCCTGGGCCAGGCGCTGGAGCAGGACAGCGGCGACCTGGTGGTGCATCAGGGCCGTAACGAACAAGGCATGGCCCACGCTGCCATCGGCTTCGCCAAGCAGCATCTGCGGCGCAAGATCTACGCGTGTACCGCATCGGTCGGGCCCGGCGCGGCGAATATGCTCACCGCTGCGGCGACCGCGACGGCCAACCGTATTCCGTTGCTGCTGTTGCCGGGCGATGTCTATGCCAGCCGTCAACCGGACCCGGTGCTGCAACAGGTCGAACAGTTCCACGACTTGAGCATCAGTACCAACGATGCGTTCCGCTGCGTGAGCAAATACTGGGACCGCATCAACCGCCCTGAGCAGCTGATGACGGCGGCGATCCAGGCCATGCGCGTGCTCACCGACCCCGCCGAAACCGGCGCGGTGACCCTGGCGCTGCCCCAGGACGTGCAGGCCGAAGCCTGGGACTATCCCGACTATTTCCTGCAAAAGCGCGTGCACCGTATCGAACGTCGCCCAGCCACCGCTGCGATGCTAGGCGATGCGTTGGCGGCTTTCAGCGGCAAGCGCAAACCATTGATCATCTGCGGTGGCGGGGTTAAATATTCCGGCGCGAATGCCGCGTTGCAGGCCTTTGCCGAGCGCTTCGATATTCCCTTCGCCGAAACCCAGGCCGGCAAGAGCGCGGTGGTTTCAAGCCACCCGCTGAACGTCGGCGGCATCGGTGAGACCGGCTGCCTGGCGGCCAACCTGCTGGCGCCCGAGGCGGATCTGATCATCGGCATCGGCACGCGTTATACCGACTTCACCACGTCGTCAAAATCGCTGTTCAAGCACGCCGAGGTGAAGTTTCTCAACCTCAATATCTGCCCTGGCGATGCGTTGAAACTCGACGGCGTGCAAGTGCTGGCCGACGCCAAGGTTGCCCTCGAAGCGTTGGCCGATGCCCTCGGTGATTACCGTTCCGGCTGGGGCGAGCAGATTGCTGACGCCAAGGCGCAGTTGGATGCCGAAGTGGACCGCGTGCATCAGGTCGAATACCACGGCGACGACTTCGTGCCGGAAGTTGACGACCACCTCGACCGCGCCGTACTGCGCGAATTCATCGAGCTGACCGGCTCGTGCCTGACCCAAAGCCGTGTGCTCGGCGTGCTCAATGCGACGCTCGCCGATGACGCAATCATCGTCGCCGCCGCCGGCAGCCTGCCCGGCGACCTGCAGCGCGCCTGGCGCAGCAAGGGCGTCAACACCTACCACGTCGAGTACGGCTATTCGTGCATGGGCTACGAGATCAACGCCGCCCTTGGTGTGAAGCTGGCCGAGCCGAGCAAAGAGGTGTACGCGCTGGTCGGCGATGGCTCCTACATGATGCTGCATTCGGAGTTGGCCACCTCGATCCAGGAGCACCGCAAGATCAACGTGGTGCTGCTCGACAACATGGCCTTTGGTTGCATCAACAACCTGCAGATCGGCAACGGCATGGACAGCTTCGGCACCGAGTTCCGCTATCGCAACCCTGAGAGCGGCAAGCTCGACGGCGGCCTGGTACCGGTGGATTTCGCCATGAGCGCGGCGGCTTACGGCTGCAAGACCTACAAGGTCAGCAGCGTGGAACAGCTTGAAGCGGCTCTGGCCGATGCGCGTACTCAAACCGTGTCGACCCTGTTCGATATCAAGGTGCTGCCCAAGACCATGGTCCATGGCTACCTGTCGTGGTGGCGGGTGGGCGTGGCGCAGGTGTCCACCAGCGAACGCACCAACGCCGCCGCGAAAAAACTCAATGAACACCTGGCCAAGGCCCGGCAGTACTAATAACAAGAGGAGTGTTTGTATGTCGTTGAAGCTTGGAGTGATCGGTACCGGTGCCATCGGCCGTGACCATATTCGTCGTTGCAGCCAGACCCTGCTCAACAGCCAGGTGGTGGCGGTTACCGATATCAACCTGGAACAGGCGGCCAAGGTGGTGGCCGAGTTGAAGCTGGACGCCGAGGTATACCCGGATGGTCACGCGCTGATCAACTCGCCGCAGGTGCAAGCCATACTGGTGACCTCGTGGGGGCCGAGCCACGAGGAGTTCGTGCTCGCCGCCATCGCCGCCGGTAAACCGGTGTTCTGCGAGAAACCCCTGGCCGTGACCGCCGACGGCTGCCGCAGGATCGTCGAGGCCGAAGTGGCGCACGGCAAACGCCTGGTGCAAGTCGGTTTCATGCGCCCATACGACGAAGGCTATCGCGCCTTGAAGGCCGTGATCGACAGCGGCCAGATCGGCGAACCACTGATGCTGCACTGCGCGCATCGCAACCCGACGGTGGGCGAAAACTACAAGACCGACATGGCGATTACCGACACCCTGATTCACGAACTGGATGTACTGCGTTGGCTGCTCAACGACGACTACGTCTCGGTGCAGGTAGTGTTCCCGCGCAAGACCAGCAAAGCCCTGGCCCACCTGCGCGACCCGCAGATCGTGCTGCTGGAAACCGCCAAGGGCACGCGCATCGACGTCGAAGTGTTCGTCAACTGCCAGTATGGCTACGACATTCAGTGCGAAGTGGTGGGGGAGAGCGGCATCGCCAAATTGCCCGAGCCTTCCCAGGTGCAACTGCGCAGCGAGGCCAAGCTGTCGAATGCGATTCTGATGGATTGGAAGGACCGGTTTATCGGCGCCTATGACGTGGAATTGCAGGCGTTCATTGACAGCGTGCGGGCCGGGCAGGTGGGTGGGCCGTCGGCGTGGGATGGCTATGCGGCAGCGGTGGCGGCGGATGCGTGTATTGAAGCGCAGGGCAGTGGGCAGATTGTCAAGGTCAGCCTGCCAAACCGCCCACACTTCTACGGCTAACACTCGGTCAATGTGGGAGGGGGCTTGCTCCCGATAGCTGTGTATCAGTCACTAAATCTGTACCTGACACACTGCCATCGGGAGCAAGCCCCCTCCCACATTTGATTGGGTTTGCACTTCAAAGAAGGAATAAATCATGCGAATCGGACTGGTCGGCTATGGCCATGGAGGGCGCTTTTTTCATGCGCCGCTGATTGCAACATTGCCGGGCGCCACGTTTGTGGGGGTGGTGACCCGTTCACCCGAGCGGCGTCAGCAACTGAATACCGATCTGCCAGGGGTCAAGGCCTTCGACAGCATCGGCCAGATCGTCGAAGCCGGCGTCGATGCCCTGGTCATCTCCACCACACTCAAGGGCCGCCCGGCGCTGGTGCTGGAAGCCATCGAACACGGCGTGGCGGTGGTCAGCGACAAGCCCTTCGCCGCCAACGCCGAGCAGGCCCAGGCCTTGATCACCGCCGCTGAACGCCAAGGCACGCTGCTCAGCGTCTATCAGAACCGACGTTGGGATTCGGATTACCTGACCCTGCGCAAACTCATCGACGCCGGTGCCTTGGGTGAGATCACCCGTTTCGAGTCCCGTGTCGAACGCTACAGCCCGCAGGCAGTGGGCAATGCCAGCGGCGGCGGCTGGTTGCGCGACCTCGGCAGCCATCTGGTGGACCAGGCCCTGCAATTGTTCGGCCCGGTGGACAAGGTATTCGCGCAATTGC
Source organism: Pseudomonas sp. R2-7-07 (assembly GCF_003852355.1). Classification (NCBI taxonomy): domain Bacteria; kingdom Pseudomonadati; phylum Pseudomonadota; class Gammaproteobacteria; order Pseudomonadales; family Pseudomonadaceae; genus Pseudomonas; species Pseudomonas sp. R2-7-07. The sequence continues at coordinate 2,726,054 of NZ_CP027759.1, forward strand.
AATTCACCCCTGAGCACCCCAACGTCGATCACGGCTTCTTCGCGTCCCTGACCCACGCCAACGGGGTGGTTTCCCATTTGTGGGGCAACGCCCTGCAGAACTGCCAGGCCCCGCGTTTTCGCGTCAGCGGCACCTTGGGTTGTTACACCGTGGACGGGCTGGATGGCCAGGAAGAAGCACTGATGGCCGGCAAGTCGCCGAAAACCGAAGGCGAGCACTGGGGCGCAGAAGAACATCGACGCTGGGGCTGGTTCGAACAGGGGCCGGAACGCGAGCGAGTGCCCTCTGAAAAAGGCTGCTGGACCCAGTTCTATCGGCAATTGCAAACGGCGGTGCAAGGCCAGGGCCCATTGCCCGTGGACGCCTATGACGCGTTGGAAACCACCCGTATATTGGACGCCGCACGCCTGAGCGCCGAGCGCCAGCAGGTGGTTTCAACAAAAATAGAATAAAATTCTAAAACAGGTTGATATGGAAATTATTTTCCAATAAAGTCTTTTCCAGGTTGCATAAAGTACGTCTTGGGCTCGACCCCGGCGACTCAACAAAAACAAGATCAAAAACAACCAGGTACCGTCAGATGAAAATCTTCAACGCTGTACTGCGAGTTTTACGCCCTGCCCACACGCCACGCGCACTGCCCCGCGCCCGGCCGTTCTACTTCTCCTTCCTCAATGTGCTGTGCGTCGAAAACCAGGGCGCGCTGGTCTGCTGCATTCCAGGCGCGCCGGTGGTGCGGGTGCCCGCCGAGCGCTGATAAACGCAACGTCCATAAAACCAACAAGAAAGTGGAGACAGACCGTTCATGAAGACCCCGATCCGTTTTACCGCGCTGGCCCTGTCGATGCTGCTCGCCAGTGGCGTCGCCACGGCCGCCGACATCAAAGTGGGCGTGAGCATGTCCGCCTTCGATGACACCTTCCTCACCTACCTGCGCGAAGACATGGACAAGCAAGCCAAGTCCTATCCCAAGGGCGACGGCGTGCAACTGCAGTTCGAAGACGCCCGCGCCGATGTGGTCAAGCAACTGAGCCAGGTCGAGAACTTTATCAGCCAGAAAGTCGACGCCATCATCGTCAACCCGGTGGATACCGCCTCGACAGCCAACATCATCAAGGCCGCCACCGCCGCGAAAATTCCGCTGGTGTTCGTCAACCGCCGTCCCGACCAGAAAGACTTGCCCAAGGACGTGGTCGCGGTGACGTCCGATGACGTTGAAGCCGGCAAGCTGCAAATGCAGTACATCGCCGAAAAACTCGGCGGCAAGGGCAAGATCGTGATCCTGCTCGGCGACCTGGCGAACAACTCCACCACCAACCGCACCAAGGGTGTAAAGGAAGTGCTGGCCAACTACCCGGGCATCAAGATCGAGCAGGAACAGACGGGTACCTGGTTGCGCGACAGGGGCATGACCCTGGTCAACGACTGGCTGACCCAGGGCCGTGAGTTCAATGCCGTACTGGCCAACAACGACGAGATGGCTATCGGCGCGTCCATGGCGCTCAAATCGGCAGGCACCAAGCCCGGCACCGTGTTGATTGCCGGGGTCGACGGCACGCCGGACGGCCTCAACGCAATCACCAAGGGTGAGATGGCCGCCTCGGCGTTCCAGGATGCCAAGGGCCAGGCCGTGGGCTCGGTGGAAGCGGCGCGCAAGATGGCCAGGAACGAGCCGGTGGAGCAGAACGTGGTGATCCCGTTCAAGCTCATCACCCCGGACAACGTCAAAGACTTCAAGTAGCCCTGACCTCACAACCCTAAGCCGGCAGGGCGGTCACGGCCGCCCTGCAGATGGAGTACCTTCCTATGCTCGCTCATGCCACTGTCTCGCAGCCGCCGGGTATCCAGCCGCTGGCGCAGGACGAACCCTACCTGCTGGAAATTCTCAACATCAGCAAAGGCTTTCCCGGCGTCGTGGCCCTGGACGATGTGCAGTTGCGGGTGCGCCCCGGCACGGTGCTGGCGCTGATGGGCGAGAACGGTGCGGGCAAGTCGACGCTGATGAAAATCATCGCCGGCATCTATCAGCCCGATGCCGGCGAAATTCGCCTGCGCGGCAAGCCGATTGTGTTTGAAACGCCCCTGGCGGCCCAAAAGGCCGGGATTGCGATGATCCACCAGGAACTCAACCTGATGCCCCATATGAGCATCGCCGAGAATATCTGGATCGGCCGTGAGCAGCTCAACAGCCTGCACATGGTCAACCACCGCGAAATGCACCGCTGTACCGCCGAGCTGCTGGCGCGCCTGCGCATCAACCTCGACCCGGAAGAACAGGTCGGCAACCTGAGCATCGCCGAGCGGCAGATGGTCGAGATCGCCAAGGCCGTGTCCTATGACTCCGACATCCTGATCATGGATGAACCGACCTCGGCGATTACCGAGAAGGAAGTCGCCCACCTGTTTTCGATCATTGCCGACCTCAAGTCCCAGGGCAAAGGCATCGTCTACATCACGCATAAAATGAACGAAGTGTTCGCCATCGCCGATGAAGTGGCGGTGTTTCGCGACGGCCAGTACATCGGCTTGCAGCGTGCCGACACGATGAACAGCGACAGCCTGATCTCGATGATGGTCGGCCGTGAGCTGAGCCAGTTGTTCCCGGTACGCGAGACGCCGATCGGCGACTTGTTGCTGTCGGTGCGCAACCTGAGCCTGGACGGCGTGTTCACGGACGTTTCGTTTGACCTGCACGCCGGCGAAATCCTCGGCATCGCCGGGTTGATGGGCTCGGGCCGCACCAACGTGGCGGAAACCATTTTCGGCATCACCCCAAGCAGCAGCGGGCAGATCACCCTCGACGGCAAACCGGTGCGCATCAGCGACCCGCACATGGCCATCGAGAAGGGCTTTGCGCTGTTGACCGAGGACCGCAAGCTCAGCGGCCTGTTCCCGTGCCTGTCGGTACTGGAGAACATGGAAATGGCGGTGTTGCCGCACTATTCGGGCAACGGTTTCATCCAGCAGAAAGCCCTGCGCGCCTTGTGCGAAGACATGTGCAAGAAGCTGCGAGTGAAAACCCCCTCGCTGGAACAGTGCATCGATACCTTGTCCGGCGGCAACCAGCAGAAGGCGCTCCTGGCGCGCTGGCTGATGACCAACCCGCGGCTGTTGATCCTCGATGAGCCGACCCGTGGCATCGATGTGGGCGCCAAGGCCGAGATCTACCGCCTGATCGCCTTTCTTGCCAGCGAGGGCATGGCGGTGATCATGATTTCCTCGGAACTGCCCGAAGTACTCGGCATGAGCGACCGGGTGATGGTGATGCACGAAGGCGAATTGATGGGCACCCTGGATCGGGCTGAGGCCACCCAGGAAAAAGTCATGCAATTGGCCTCCGGTATGACCGTGGTCCACTGACTCCAGAATAAGAAGGTAATTGGCTATGAACGCAATAACAGACAACAAGCCGGCGATGGCACCGGTCAAGAACCGTCGACGCATGCCCACTGAATTGAGCATCTTCCTGGTGCTGATCGGCATCGGCCTGGTGTTTGAACTGTTCGGCTGGATCGTGCGCGACCAGAGCTTTTTGATGAACTCCCAGCGCCTGGTGCTGATGATCCTGCAAGTGTCGATCATCGGCTTGCTGGCCATCGGCGTGACCCAGGTGATCATCACCACCGGCATCGACCTGTCGTCCGGCTCGGTGTTGGCCTTGTCCGCGATGATCGCTGCCAGTTTGGCGCAGACTTCCGATTTTTCCCGTGCGGTGTTTCCGTCCCTGACCGATTTGCCGGTGTGGATCCCGGTGGCGATGGGCCTTGGCGTGGGGCTGCTGGCGGGGGCGATCAACGGCAGTATTATCGCGGTGACCGGTATCCCGCCGTTCATTGCGACCCTGGGCATGATGGTCTCGGCCCGTGGCCTGGCGCGTTATTACACCGAAGGCCAGCCAGTGAGCATGCTCTCGGATTCGTACACGGCCATCGGCCATGGCGCGATGCCGGTGATCATCTTCCTGGTGGTGGCGGTGATTTTCCATATCGCCCTGCGCTACACCAAGTACGGCAAGTACACCTACGCCATTGGCGGCAACATGCAGGCGGCGCGTACTTCGGGGATCAACGTCAAGCGGCACCTGATCATCGTTTACAGCATCGCCGGCCTCCTGGCAGGCCTGGCAGGCGTGGTGGCCTCGGCCCGTGCGGCGACCGGCCAGGCCGGCATGGGCATGTCCTATGAGCTGGACGCAATCGCGGCCGCAGTGATCGGCGGCACCAGCCTGGCGGGCGGGGTAGGGCGCATCACCGGCACCGTGATCGGCGCGCTGATCCTAGGCGTGATGGCCAGTGGGTTTACCTTTGTCGGGGTGGATGCGTACATCCAGGACATCATCAAGGGGCTGATCATCGTGGTGGCGGTAGTGATCGACCAATACCGCAACAAGCGCAAGCTCAAGCGCTGAATTCAATGGCTGTAGCAGATCAAGGGTGGGAGGGGGCTTGCTCCCGATTGCGGTGGCTCAGTCAAACAGATGGCGACTGACACTCCGCAATCGGGAGCAAGCCCCCTCCCACATTGAGTAATGCGCCAGCTTGTTCAACCGTTTGTCTTCTATATAGCTCACCTGGACTGAATTTCTTGCTATAAACGCACTCCGATGACCGTTCGCCAAGCCCGTCCTGGTGCTTTTGGGGGTTGATCGGGAAAAATGCCTGTCATTTCAGTTGCTGCGCCTTCAAGTCGGCCTTAGACTGCCGCCCCTCGTAAATTGAGTGCCGGGTGGCGCTTGGAACGGATGGCGCCTTTCCGAGACCTGCAGAGGTCGGCCGGAACGCTCCCTTATTCGCCTTAATGCACGTATTTTTTATAGAGAAATCAATGACAAAGGAAAAGTTGCTGGCCATGCCGGCGGATGACTACATGAATGCCGAACAGCACGCTTTTTTTGAGAAGTTGCTGCAAGACATGAAAGTGGAACACCACGAGCGCATTGAACAGAACCGTATCGCCATTGAAAGCCTGGACACGCCTGCCGACCCGGCTGACGCTGCTTCCGTGGAAGAAGAGCGCACCTGGCTGGTCAATGCCATCGACCGCGACCAGCGCATGTTGCCGCAACTGGAGCGTGCCCTGGAACGTATCAAGGAAGATTCCTTTGGCTGGTGTGATGACAGCGGCGAGCCTATCGGCCTCAAGCGCCTGCTGATCAGCCCCACCACCAAATACTGCATCGAAGCGCAAGAGCGCCACGAGCAGATCGACAAGCACCAGCGTCAAGCCTGATGTGCTGCGCGGGGGGCCGCATGCCCGGCTCCCCAAAGAATTATTCGTTACGCCCTGGTTATTGATCTACTGCATGCACTTGCACTAAAGGCCCATGGATAATGGCCCGATAGTGGCGTTTAATGCAGACACAATAACGACAAGCAGCGGGGTAACGACAATGGCTGGAGACGGATCTCTGACGGGCGCAGCAGTGCCACCGCAATCGGTGGCGCGCGTGCTGCCCGGCTGGCTCACACCGCTCGCGCAGAGCGCCGCCTTGGTGCTGCTACTGCTGGGCCTGGCGTTTACCCGCTTGCCACTCTATGTGTGCCTGCCGCTGGCCTTGCTGGTGATCTGGCTACCCCGCCTGAAAAGTCCCAAACCTGGGGTGGCGCACGCTGCGGCCAGCGATGCGATTGGCGAGCTGACGCGCGATCTGTCCTATACCACCAGCCATAACGCACTCTCCGCTGCGGGCGTGGCCTATTCGGTCAAGCAACTGGCGGCGCGTTTGCAGTCGCAGCTGGGCGCCTCCCAACAGATCGTCAGCAGCGCGCAAGTGATGATCAGCACCGAACAGGTCACTTCCCAGCTCAGCCGCCAGGCTTTGGGCGCGGCCAGCCAAGCTCATCAGCGCAGCAGCGAAGGCCGGGAAGTGCTGGTGCAGTCCATCACCCGCATGCATCAACTCAGCCAGCGTGCCGATGCCAGCCGCGAGCTGATCGAAGCCTTGAGCCAGCGCAGCGAGGAAATCCAGCGTGTGACGCTGGTGATCCAGTCTATTGCCAGCCAGACCAACCTGCTGGCGCTGAACGCGGCGATCGAGGCGGCGCGGGCCGGTGAACATGGGCGTGGGTTTGCCGTGGTCGCCGATGAAGTACGCGGCCTCGCTGGCCGTACGGCCACGGCCACGGATGAAGTTGGGGTGATGGTCGCTGACATCCAGCAACGTACCGCCCAGGTGGTGGAGCAGATTCGCCAACTGTCGGCGGACCTGCACACCGGTGTTGAACAGGTGGAACATGCCGGCGAGCACTTGGCGAGCATCGCCAGCCTGGCAGCGGATGTGGAAACCCAAGTCAGTGAAATCGCCCAGGGCACCGACACCAATCGCACGCAACTCGACAGCCTGTTCCACGCCGTGGAGCAGATGCGCAGCGACCTTGCGGTAAGCGATCAGCAAACCCGCCAGCTCGCCGACGCCGCTGTGCAAATGGAAGGGCAGGCGGAAACCATCAGCGAGCGCCTGGCGCAAGTCGGCCTGGATGACTATCACCAGCGTATCTACGACTTGGCACGCGAAGGCGCCAGGCGCATTGCCGAACAGTTCGAGGCGGATGTGCTGGGCCGCCGGATCAGCCTCGAGGATCTGTTTGACCGCAACTACACGCTGATTGCGAACACGCGCCCGAGCAAATATAAAACCCGGTTTGACGCTTACACCGACCAGGTGTTGCCCGCCATTCAAGAGGCGCTGTTGCCACGTCATGAAGGCTTGGTGTTTGCCATCGCCTGCACCCAACAGGGCTACGTGCCGACGCATAACAAAGCGTTTTCCCACGCCTTGACCGGGGATGACCAAGTGGATGCAGTGCAGAACCGCACCAAGCGCAAGTTTGACGATCGTACCGGCATACGCTGCGGTAGCCATCAACAGCCCATGTTGCTGCAGACTTACACGCGCGATACCGGCGAGCTGATGCACGACTTGTCGGTGCCAATCATGGTCCAGGGGCGCCATTGGGGTGGTTTGCGCCTGGGCTACAAGCCGCAAGGTGCAAAGTCAGGGCGATAACGCAGGAATGCAAGGCTGCCTGGCAAGCGCTGTTGCGCCCGGAGCAAGCAGACAGCCTGCATTGCATCAAACGCTGGGAGACTCGTGCAGCAGGGCGTTGAGGTCATCGACCGCAGGCGCCCATTCGGCGTCGATATGCAATTGTTCCCTGAGGAAGGCCGCTTGTTGCTCGCTCCAGAACGGCGCGTCGATGAGTTTGACGTCATCCGGCAAACGGTGTTCGGCGGTGAAGCGTTCGATGGCTTCCTGGCTGGAATCCAGGCCTAGTTGTTCGAACAGGGTTTCAAGTGTCGGGGTGGTGGTGTCCATAACATTCTCCATGCGGGCTGATCATCGTCCTGCATGTGAGGGGTATGGCACGCCAGAGTTCTATCGGATTATCAAGAACTGAGTGCGCCTGAATCCACGGCGGCTTTCAGCTCCTTGGCGGCCTCTTTCGCTGCGATGGCCGCAGCGTCGACGGTTTTGAACCAGCGGTCTTTCTCTACCTGATGCGTTGTAACTGTGGTCAACGGCGGTTTGGCCCGCATGATGATGACCGCTTGAAACTCACCGTCTACTTCCCTGGCATCGCCATGGATAAAAAATTCGCCAATATCAAATTCCGTCACGTATAGGCTTCTCTTCAAGGTAACTGCACTGATGAAACCTGACCCGCACGGGGCAAACTCCAATGGACGGGTCAGTATGGCAGTTGTTGAAGGGCCGCTGTGCAGTAAAGTCAGCCAGGTGACGAAACGAGTGTGCCGTGCAGACTATACAAATTGGCTTCCAGGGCTTTGGCCAGTGCACAGGCCTTGGTGTGATCGCTGCGAAAGCCTTTTATCCTGCCGCTGGTCACTTCCTGGATATGGAAAAAATTCCTTCCGGCCGGCACAACGCGATAAAGCACGGAATGGGAGTACCCATCGGGCGTAGGTAAGCAGTAGTATTGCGGTTCGCCTGGACATGATGAATGCGAGTGGAAGGACGTATCGTCGTGTTGACGTCGTAGCATGCTCAGCTCCTGTCGATCGACCTTGTTGATATAGCCGCCACGTTTCGGGTGGTTTGACTAGTGTTACTGTTTTAGTATTGTCGTTGGCGGCGCGCGCCTGGTTCCATGTCCAGGTGTTTTCTTTTGTGATGCGTGTCGGAAAACTGCGTTTTTAATCGGGTTATTCTCTGAAGTTGTTCGACCCGTATTCTCGGGTCGTTGAACCTGTGATTTGCTGTGTTGCCGGATGACCTCGCATAAGGGCCACCGCGCTTATCTGTACGGGTCTTATGGGGTTTCTTCAGGTTTTTAACGAGTCTGTGATCGTGCCGTAACGGCCGTTTTTTTGTGCTGCCCGCTCAAGCGGTCAGTGCTATTTCGATGTGGGGGCGTTTCCTTGGCAGTCAGTAATCTGGATATGCACGCGTTATTCGTGCTGGGTGATTTGCGCGCAAAGTTGGTCAAGCAGTTTCAATCTCGTTTTGTCTACGTCACCGAGCAGACACCGGAAGGTATCTACATCGCTGAGATCGATACCGAAGCGGCGTTGGTGGTGGACGACAAGCCACGCCTGGAACTCAAGGTCGGCGACCATTTTCGCGCGGCGGTATTGCCCAGCCGCGAAGGTGGCAAGTTCGAACTGAAATTCCGCGATATCAAGTTGACCGTATATGGCCTGGGCGACTACGCGTTTGTGTCATCGGCCGAGGGCGAGGGGATTGTGTTCAAGGAAGGCCATAGCGTCATGCTGGTATTTGCTGCCCACGAGCAATTGCAGGAAGGCCTGACCAAAACCCTCAAGGCCGTAACAGGCAAAGCCGCCAAGTGGCGCAAGGGCGAACTGGTGACGTTCAAGGCCAGTGAATAAATATCGACACGGCGAACTTCTTTTATCTTCCGGAACCTCTACTACAGTTGAGTTGACTTAACTATTCAGAGGCTTCGCGCATAGCAGCAAAGCCGTCCGCTGATGGCTGCGATATCGCGAGGTGCGAGGGGATGAAAGGAATACGAACACTGCTGGCTGCATCGTTGACGGCCCTGGGCCTGTCGCTGGCGACAGTGCCGGTATCGGCTGCCCAGGCGCCGGTGCACTTTGCCGACCTGAACTGGGAAAGTGGCAGCCTGATCACCGAGGTGCTGCGGTTCATTGTCGAGAAGGGCTACGACTTGCCCACCGATACCTTGCCCGGTACCACCATCACCCTGGAAACCGCCCTGGCCAAGAACGATATCCAGGTGATCGGTGAAGAGTGGGCGGGCCGCAGCCCCGTCTGGGTCAAGGCCGAGGCGCAAGGCAAGGTGGTGGGCCTGGGCGATACGGTCAAGGGCGCCACCGAAGGCTGGTGGGTGCCGGAATACGTGGTCAAGGGAGACCCGAGCAAAAACATCAAGCCCCTGGCCCCTGACCTGAAAAGCGTAAACGACCTGGCGCGCTACAAGGATGTGTTCCAGGACCCTGAGTCTCCCGGCAAAGGGCGCTTTCTCAACAGCCCCATCGGCTGGACCTCGGAAGTGGTCAACAAGCAAAAGCTCAAGGCGTACGGCCTGGACGACAGCTACGTGAACTTTCGCAGCGGCTCGGGGGCGGCACTGGATGCCGAGATTGCGTCGTCGATCCGCCGGGGCAAGCCGGTGCTGTTCTACTACTGGTCGCCCACGCCGTTGATGGGCCGCTATAAATTGATTCAGCTGCAGGAGCCGCCGTTCGACGCCGAGGCCTGGAAGACGCTGACGGATGCGGACAATCCTGATCCCAAGCCGACGCGCTCGCTGGCCTCGAAATTGAGCATCGGCGTGTCTACGCCGTTCCAGAAGGAGCATCCGCAGATTGCGCAGTTTTTCGAGAAGGTTGAGTTTCCTATTGAGCCGCTTAATCAGGCGTTGGCGAAAATGAGTGAGAACCATACGCCACCTCGGGACGTGGCCCAGGCGTTTCTCAAGGCTCATCCCGAGGTGTGGAAGGCGTGGTTGGCAGAGGATGTGGCACTCAAGGTTGAGTCGGCCCTCAAGTGATCGACAGTATTGCTACCTGATGGAGATCAAAATGTGGGAGGGGGCTTGCCCCCGATGGCGGCTTCTGGGCCGACCAGGATGTCCCCCTCCCACATTGCTTGTATTCCAGCTTTAGAATCGGGTTTGTACAGCAACCTCGAACGTTCGCGGTGAGCCGAGGTAATACGCCGGTGAAACGTGGGCGAATTCGGCATACACCTCATTGGTCAGGTTGCGCACCCGGCCAGTTATCGAGGTGTGTGTGTCCACTTTATAGCGCAGAAAACTGCCAAACAGCGTGTAGGCCGGCACCGTCTGGGTGTTGGCATTGTCGGCATACACCTGGGCGACATGGCGCGCGTCTACGCCGCCTTGCCAATTTTCTGAAAAGTCATAGGTCAGCCATAGATTGCCCACGCGCTTGGGCACGTTGGTCGGTGTATTGCCTTGACGCGACACCACGGAGCCGCTGGCAGTTTTCTCGTTGAAGTCGTCGTATTGCGCGTCCACCCAGGCGACGTTGCCTTCAGCCAGCAATCGGGGGGTGATGCGCAGCGAACTGGCCAGTTCGATGCCCCTGGATGACTGCGCACCCACGCGAATGCTGCGGGTGGGGTCCAGTGGGTCGGTCACCGCAAAGTCCTTGCGCTCTATCCTGTAGACGGCAAGCGTCGCGGCGCCACGACCCTCGAGGTAGTCGAACTTGCTGCCTATTTCCCATTGCTTGCCGGTCGATACGTCGAACACCTGAGTCGTGGTGCTCGGCTGTTCGGCGGCGGTGCTGTATTGCACGTAGACGTTGGCGGATGGCACGAACTGGTAGGTCAAACCCACGCGCCCGGTCACCGGTTCCCAACTGCGCTGGAGGTGCCTTGGGTTGGCGGCTGTCACCGTTCTGTGGTTGGTCACGTCCAGGTCGATGGCGTCGTAGCGCAGGCCGGTGAGCAGCGACAATGTGTCGGTCAAGCCCAAGCGGTTTTCCACGAACAGCGCTTTTGTAGTCACTGCACTGGTCTTGTCTTTGACGAAACCGGGTCGGGTGCCCGGTATGTCGTAGAAATGGCCGGGCTGATAGCCGTTCGGCTCGACTGTGCTGTTGCCCGGCAAGTTCAACGGGCTGTTGGTGGTGCTGTTGACCTTGTATTCGAAGCCTGCGGACCAGGTGGTGGCCAGGCCGAAGACGGTGTCCTCATGGCGCAGCTCGAACTGGTTGCCGTTCTGCTCACCCTGATGCCGCACCTGATAGGCGGTGGAGCGGTTCACCGCGCTGTTGTCGGCGTTGTACTGGTAGGTTTCCAGGTTGCGGTAATCGCGCTGGCTGTCGAGGTGGTAGAGGGTGTTTTTCAGGGTGGTGCTGTCGTTGATCCGGTAGTCAATGATTGAACGTGCCCAGCGTGTGCGCTGTTCATAGCGACCGTCCGCGACGTTGTAGTTGTTGAAGCGGTTGTGCCTGTCGATCTTCAACTCGCCGGCCTTGGGGTTGAGCACGGGAGTGCCCCAGTAGGGGCTGTCTTCGTGCTCGTCCTGATATTCCAGCGCCAGGGTATGGGACAGGTCCGGGGTCAGGTCGCTGAGCAGGGAAAACGCCACGCTCCAGGCTTCGCGTTGATCGCGGTCGATATAGCTGTGCTGCGTGTTGCGGCTGACATCCAGGCGCGCGTAATGCTGCACGGCGGCCCCAGGCTCGGTAAGCGCATGGTTGAGGCCCAGCGCCAGGCCGGCGGTGTCATGGCTGCCATAGGTCAACTGGCCTTCGACGGCGTGCTCCTCACGGCTGGCCAGCCTGGTCACGTAGTTCAGCGAACCGCCTACGGAGCCTGCGCCATTGATCAGGGAGGAGGGACCGCCGACCAGTTCGACACGGTCGTAGATCCACGCATCCACCGGTCGCGCGAGGCCGGTGGCGACGTTGATACCGTTGAACATCTGGGTGATCTGGCTGCTGGTGAACCCACGGTATGAGACGAACCCGCCAAAACCCGGTGGCGCGCTGGCGTTGACGCCGGGCAGGGTATTGGCCGCATCGCGAAAGGTCTTGGCGCCATGGCGTTCGATGTCGTTGCGCGTGGCGATGGCCACCGACGCCGGGGTGTGGCGCACGCTCAATCCCAGCCGCGACGCCATGCCGCTGGGTTGATCCAGGGCCAGGCCGGGATCGACGGTTTGCTCGCCTTCGATGGTGGTCGGGGCCAGCTCAAGGGCTGGGGCGCAAACAGGCAGGCAGCCGCACAGGCCCGCCAGCAAGGGTAAGTGTTTCATGGTTGAATCCTGAAAACTTGGCGTGAAAACGACGCACGACCGCGCGTATTTCCGGATGGAAACAGGGGGCTGTGCGCAGGGACAGCGCAGGGATCAGGCGAAGGCGGGCGGCGCGCGCGGGTGGGCTGTGGGCCAGGTGAGACGGGTGGGGATGTCAGCGGCAAGTACCACGGCCGCAGGCGGGGCGTGCGGCTGTGGCAACACCGCTACATTCAGGTGACTGCTGAGCGCGGGGCCCATGCCGCCGGTGGAGCACAGGGGGCAACCGAACGCCTTGGACAGTGTTGGCAGGCTCTCATCGGTAGAGTTTGATTGCACGGGCGCCTGCGTGCGCGGGTCGACCGTACAGAACTGACCGCTGATGCCGTTGAGCTGCATCCCGACCATTTGCCCGTGCCCGATGCTGCAGGCGAACACATTGAATAGGACGCAGCCATACAGCATCCAGGCAATGAGCGAGCGGTCGATTCGGGCAAGTTTCATGGGGCGGCACTTTAACATCAGCTGCCGACGAAATACCTGCAAAAAATATCAGGGCGTCTATGCTCAGTCCCACCATTTCTGGGGACGCCCGCCATGAGCTTCGTCGTTGCGCGCTGGATCGTCGCAATTTTCACCTGCATCAGCATGGTGCATCTGTACTGGGCCGCGGGCGGCAAACTCGGCAGCCTGGCCGCCATTCCTCAATTACCGGGCGAATTCGCCAGCGGGCCAAGGCCGGCGTTCAAACCCTCGGCGCTGGGCACCTTTCTGGTCGCCATGGGGCTGGTGGCGATTGCGCTGCTCGTCTGTCTGCGCGCCGGGCTGTATTTTTCGCCGGTGTCCCATGGGGCGCTGCAATGGGGGATCAGTGCGATTGCTGTGGTGATGTTTGCCAGGGCGATCGGCGATTCGGAGCTGGTGGGTTTTTTCAAAAAGGTGGTGGGCTCAAGGTTCGCCAGGCTGGACACCTACTTTTATTCGCCGCTGTGTCTGGTGTTGGGCGCTGGCCTGTTGGTAGTGGCATGGGCCTGAGATAAGGCAATCTGATGGCCCCTCTGTAACAAAATTCTCGCCAGAATCACTTTTATTTCAGGTGGTTAGGTGAGGAAGCTAATGCGCACTGTTGGAATCATGCTGATTGCCTGTTCCCTGGCCGGCGGCGCGGCAGCCGCGCAGGCTCGGGAGTTGCGCGAGGGCGACAAATATATGTGCAGTTGGGGCGCAGGCACGGCTGCCAGGGCTCAGGAGCTGAAGCTTTCGGGGGTGTCGCTGTACGCCGCGCGGCAAAAGATCCAGACCATCAAATTCAACAAATCGTGGATGCGCATGATGGCCATGGGTATTACCGAGCAGACCTATGACAGCCGTTCACGGCTCAAACCCGAGGCGATTCGCCAGAGTTTTTACCAGGATTGCGTGCGGTATAAAGTGGCGCGTAAATAAGCGTTTTTCCTACCGTGCTGCCGAGTGGTTTACAGATCCACGACAAATGCTATGTAAGTATTTGCATACAATCGCGTGCTTGATCAGGAGGCATATATGCAAGTGCTTATTCGAGTGGCGACCGCCGAAGACCTCGACACGCTCATTAAAATTCGTACCTCGGTGGTGCAAAACCATTTGAGCGTTGAACAGATGGCTGATCTGGGGATTACGCCGCAGGTACTGGCCGACGCGCTGCGCGCAGCTCCGTGCGCATGGGTCGCAGAAGTGGACGGCCAGGCAGCGGCCTTTTCCATGGTCGATCTTGAGACCGGCGAGGTGTTCGCGATGTTCGTCTTACCTTCCCACGAGAACCTGGGCCTGGGCCGGCGGTTGATGGCAGTGGCCGAGGCCGCGTTGTTTGTGCATCACGAGCGCGTGTACCTGGTTACTGATGGCCGCGATGAAGTCCGCGCTAATGGGTTCTATCAGCGCCTGGGGTGGCTGAGGGCCGGCCGTGTTGAGGGTGATGACGTTCGCTACGAAAAAAGCAGGGCATACTGACTTCATGAGCGCCTAAGCCCCGATTAGCTGACAGCTTGCGCAACTTCGTGCTGGAGTGTTGGGCGCTGCAGCGCGCATGCAGGCGATTGAACAACCCGTTATTGAAAACTGTGAAAGTGGAATAACTAATAACCCTTTTTTATAAGCGGATTAAGTTCAAAGCCTTGCCCCTAACTTGCACCAAAAAGTGGCACAAATTAGCCTCTTTCCTTAAAAAACATGTGGTTATTGAATGACTTACGACGCTTCCAATCCGACGAAAGGAAGAAAACAATCTTGTGACGTGTTTTTGCAATCGCTACTATAGCCGTGCGTTCACCTCCCACGGTTTATGCATTTTTAAATCCCAAGTTTCCATCAGCTACTTGGGATTTTTTTTGCCTGGAATTTGGCACAACAGCGTCGGCAAGGCCGTCGCGTCAGAGGCGGCGCAGGAAGGAGTTGACGATGTGCCGTGTGGCGTCAGTCGTGTCCAATTCATCGAGAGCGTTGTAGGCGTACCACTGGCAGTCGACGATCTCGTTGCACGGCCGCGCCTCGTCGATGTTCACCACCGAGGCCTCAAACACATGGTGCAGGGTGTCGCGGGCCTTCAGCTCCTGCAGGTACAGCAAGCCATCAACGTTCAACCCGGTCTCTTCTTCCAGCTCGCGTTCTGCCGCGCCCACTGGGCGTTCGCCGCGTTCGACCTTACCGCCCGGCAACGCCCATTTCGATCTTGCCTTGCGCACAAAGAGGATATGCCCCTCGTGTTCGCATATGACCGTGGCCCGTATTTTCATCATCTGTGCCCGTAACGAAATCTCTGTCATAAAAGTGTAATGCAATTGTCATGCTAAGTGGTTATGGCGCGCCAGGGCGTGTATGTGGATACTGCCCGATTGACATAAACGAACGAGGAGAGCAGATGAGCACCGTACGTTGGGGCATGATCGGCTGTGGCAGTGTCACTGAATTGAAGAGTGGACCCGCTTTCTACAAAGCGCCAGGCTCTGCCCTGGTGGCCGTGATGGGGCGGCGCGAGGACGCCGTGCGCGATTATGCGACACGCCATGGCATTGCCCGCTTCTATACCGACGCCCAGGCCCTGATCGACGACCCCGAGGTGGACGCGGTGTACATCGCCACGCCACCCGACAGCCACCTCGAGTACAGCTTGATGGTGGCGGCGGCAGGCAAGCATTGCTGCGTCGAAAAGCCAATGTCGTTGAACGCCGAACAGAGCGCATTGATGCAACGCACCTTCGAGCGCGCCGGGCTGCACCTGTTCGTCTCCTACTATCGGCGCTCATTGCCACGCTTCCAGCAAGTGCGCAGCTGGTTGCAGGAAGGCCGTATCGGCGAGCTACGCCACTTGACCTGGACTCTATGCAAGCCCGCAGCGGAGGCCGACACCAATCCCGCCAATTGGCGCACGGATCCGGCGATTGCCGGCGGCGGTTATTTTGCTGACCTGGCCAGCCATGGGTTCGACCTGTTCCAGTACCTGGCGGGAGATATCGTCGAAGTCTCGGGCTTCACCGCGCGGCAGGCCGGGCGTTACGCGGCGGAAGATGCAGTAACCGCCTGCTGGACCTTTGCCAGCGGTGCGTTGGGCATGGGCTGCTGGAACTTCGTGGCAGACCGCCGCGAAGACCGGGTCGAGCTGATCGGCAGTCATGGGCGCATCACGTTCTCGGTATTCGAAGACCAGCCGCTGCGTCTTGAAGGGGCGGTTGACGAGGTGCTGGAAGTGCCTTGTCATGCGCACATCCAATGGCACCACGTGCTTGCGATGAATGCCCATATCCGGGGGGAAGCCAAGCACCCTTCGCTGGCAATCGAGGCGCTGAAGACGGATCGAATCCTGGACAAGGTGCTGCAACGTTACTCTCAACATCCCTAGCCGTTGCGATAGCGTGGTGACTCACTTTGTTTAAACGGATATCGCGATGAAATACTGGATGGTGGGGTGGCTGCTGATCGTCACCGGGGCAACGGCAGCGCCGCGCAGCCAAGGGCAGCCAGGGGAATTTGATTTCTATGTATTGTCGCTGTCATGGTCGCCGACGTTTTGCCTGACACACCCGGACAATGAACAGTGTTCGGGCAAGGGCTATGGGTTTGTCCTGCATGGCTTGTGGCCGCAGTACGCGCGAGGCGGGTGGCCGGCCTCCTGTGCCCCTGACGTGCGATTGACCAACGAGGAAATGCGCAAGGGCGCGACGCTGTTTCCCACCCGTGCTCTGCTCAAGCATGAATGGGCCAAGCACGGCACCTGCAGCGGGCTCGTGCCGCTGGAATACCTGGAGAAAACCGATACGGCACTGGGGGCGGTGGTCATCCCGCCACAACTGCAGCCGTTCAATACGCCGCCGTCATTAGCGGCCAGCGAGATCGAGGCGCTGTTTCGCGACAGCAACCCACGCATGGGCAATCACGGGATGGCCGTCATCTGCAAAGGCAAAGTGCTGTCTGAAGTGCGGGTATGCCTGACCAAGGACCTGGCCTTCGCCGGTTGCCCGCGCAGTGTGAAAAGCCAGTGCCGCAGCGGTGATATCCGGATCCCCGCGCAGCGCTGAGCCTGGATGCCTCGCGCAGCTTGAGGGGCGTTTTGTTCAATACCGAGTTCGCTCCAGCCTATAGCGTGATGCCATCCCGTCTGGCATCACGAAAAGGAACCGCAATGAGCTTGATCATTTCCATGGCTGCCTTCGCCCTCGCCACCTCCATTACGCCAGGGCCGGTCAACGTGGTCGCCCTGAGCAGCGGCGCGCGCTTCGGGTTTGCCGCCAGCCAGAAGCACTTGTTCGGCGCTGCGCTTGGCTTCACGCTGCTGTTGATACTGATTGGCCTGGGCCTGCACGAGGTGCTGCTGCGCTGGCCGATCCTGACCCAGTTGATCCAGTGGGGCGGGGTGGCCTTTTTGCTGTACATGGCCTGGAAGCTCGCCGTGGATGATGGCCAATTGCAGGCCGATGGCGCCGCCACGGCGCCATCGATGGTATACGGCGCGATCATGCAGTGGCTCAACCCCAAGGCCTGGCTGGCCTGTGTGGCGGGGATGGGGCTGTTCGCGGCGGACGGCGATGCCGGGCAAGTCTGGTTGTTCGCCGGCCTCTACCTGGTGATCTGCTACCTGTCGGTGGCGTGTTGGGCCTATGCCGGAACGTTTCTGCGGCGCTACCTGCACAATCCCCAGGGTGTCAGGGTATTCAACCGCTCGATGGCCGCGTTGCTGGTGGCCAGTGTGGGTTATTTGCTGATGGCTTGAGTATTTCGCGGTATTGCCCGGGCGTGGCGGCGAAATGCTGTTTGAACGCACGCTGGAAATGCGCCTGGTCGGCAAAGCCTGCGGCCAGGGCCACGTCGGCGATCAGCTCGCCATTACGCAGCTGGGTGCGGGCGAACTGGATACGGCGATTGACCAGAAAGGCATGGGGCGTGAGCCCGTAATACTGCTTGAAGGCGCGGATCAGGTAAGACGGCGACAGTTCTGCCGCCTGGCAAATGTCCTCGAGCTTCAAGGCCTCGGTGCAGTGTTCACGGATGTAGTCGGCGGCCCGCTCCAGCCTGTGATTGACCTCCCGTACCGGTGCAAGCGAAGGGTTCAGGCGCTGCTGCACCTCGCTGAAGTAGCTCACCAGCGCGCTCTGTTTGTGCAGCAGTTCGGCCCGCTCATCCACCAACAGGCGGTACAACGCCAGCAAGCCGTTGTACAACGACGGGTCCCGCGTATGGGGGGTGTTGAACGGGCGGTAACCCTGGTCGGTACTGAAGCCCAGTTGATACTGCAGGTCGGTCAGCCAGGGCGTGTCGAGGTAGAGCATATGGTAGGACCAATGCTCGTTTTCGATGGGATTGCAGGCATGCACATCGCCGGGGTTCATCAACACCACGGTGCCGGCGCTGATCTGGAAGGTCTGCGCGCCATGCTGGTAATAGCTGCGCCCGCGGGTGATTGCGCCAATGGAAAAATGTTCATGGGCATGCCGCGTGTACGTCACCTTGCGCCCGTCGGCGATGGTGCGCGCCTCGATGAACGGCAAGCGCTCGTCGCGCCAGAAACGCGGCGAGTGCGAAGGGTGGGCGCGAGTGTTCAACGACATGGCGAGGGCTCCTACGTCAAGCGGGCACCAGAAAGGCCGCTTCCAGTAATTGCCGAGTATAGGGGTGCTGTGGGCTGGCGAAAATCGCCCCGGCATCGCCTTGCTCCACTACCTGACCCTGCTTGACCACCATCAACTGGTGACTCAGCGCCTTGACCACCGCCAAGTCATGGCTGATGAACAGGTAGGTCAGGTTGTACTTGGCCTGCAAACCGCGCAGCAGTTCCACCACCTGGCGTTGCACGGTACGGTCCAGCGCCGACGTCGGCTCATCCAGCAGGATCAGGCGCGGTTTGAGCACCAGGGCGCGGGCGATGGCGATGCGCTGACGCTGGCCGCCGGAAAATTCATGGGGGTAGCGATGCCGCGACTCCGGGTCCAGGCCGACTTCCTTGAGGGCGGCAATAATTGCCGCTTCCTGCTCGGCCGCCGTGCCCATCTTGTGGATGCGCAAGCCCTCGCCGACGATCTCGCTGACGCACATGCGCGGGCTCAGGCTGCCGAAGGGGTCCTGGAACACCACCTGCATTTCGCGGCGCAACGGGCGTACCTGTTGCTGGGTGAGGCGGTCGAGTTGCTGGCCTTCGAAGCGAATGCCGCCCTGGCTTGCGATCAAGCGCAGGATCGCCAGGCCCAGGGTGGACTTGCCCGAGCCGCTTTCGCCGACGATGCCCAGGGTTTGCCCCTGGGGCAGGCTGAAGTTGATGCCGTCCACGGCCTTGACGTAATCGACGGTGTTGCGCAAAAAGCCTTTCTTGATCGGGAACCAGACTTTCAGGTCGTCCACTTCCAACAGCGGTGGCCCGGCGGCGTTGGTGGCCGGCCCGCCGCTGGGTTCCGCCGCCAGCAATTCCTGGGTGTAAGGGTGTTGCGGCGCCTGGAACAGCGCCTCGCAATCGGCCTGTTCGACGATGCAGCCCTGTTGCATCACGCACACCCGGTGTGCGATCCGGCGTACCAGGTTCAAGTCGTGGCTGATCAGCAATAACGCCATGCCCAGGCGCGCCTGCAGTTCCTTGAGCAGTTCCAGGATCTTCAATTGCACTGTCACATCGAGGGCCGTGGTCGGCTCATCGGCGATCAGCAGCTCCGGCTCGTTAGCCAGGGCCATAGCGATCATTACCCGCTGGCGCTGGCCGCCGGAGAGTTCGTGGGGCAATGCCTTGAGGCGCTTGTGCGGCTCGGGGATGCCCACCAGCTCCAGCAGTTCCAGGGTGCGCTGGGTGGCGACCTTGCCGGTGAGGCCTTTGTGCAGGCCGAGCACTTCGTTGATCTGTTTTTCGATGCAGTGCAGCGGGTTCAGCGAGGTCATCGGCTCCTGGAAGATCATCGCGATGCGGTTGCCGCGAATATGCCGCAGGGTCTTTTCCTTGAGCGTCAGCAGATCTTGCCCGGCGTAGTGGATGGTGCCGGACGGGTGCCGCGCCAACGGGTAGGGCAGCAGGCGCAGGATCGAATGGGCGGTCACCGATTTGCCCGAGCCGCTTTCGCCGACCAGGGCAAGGGTTTCGCCGCGCTTGATATTGAAGCTGACGTTATTGACCACGCGATGGTGATGCTCGCCGGTGACGAACTCGACGCTGAGGTCGCGGATTTCGATCAGATTGTCCTGATTCATCTCATTTCCTCGGGTCGAAGGCATCGCGAGCGGACTCGCCGATAAACACCAGCAGGCTCAACATGATCGCCAGCACGGCAAACGCACTCATGCCCAGCCACGGCGCCTGCAGGTTGGATTTGCCCTGGGCCACCAGTTCACCCAGTGACGGCGAGCCGGCCGGCAGGCCGAAGCCCAGGAAGTCCAGGGCGGTGAGGGTGCCGATGGCGCCGGTGAGAATGAACGGCATGAAGGTCATGGTCGAGACCATCGCATTGGGCAGGATATGGCGGAACATGATCGCGCCGTTCTGCATGCCCAGCGCACGGGCCGCGCGCACGTACTCCAGGTTACGCCCGCGCAGGAATTCGGCGCGCACCACGTCCACCAGGCTCATCCACGAGAACAGCAGCATGATGCCCAGCAGCCACCAGAAATTGGGCTGCACGAAGCTGGCGAGAATGATCAGCAGGTACAGCACTGGCAACCCGGACCAGATCTCCAGGAAACGTTGCCCGGCCAGGTCCACCCAACCGCCATAGAAACCCTGCAGGGCGCCGGCGATCACGCCGATGATCGAGCTGAGCACGGTCAGCGTCAGCGCAAACAGCACCGACACGCGAAAACCGTAGATGACCCGCGCCAGCACATCGCGGCCCTGGTCATCGGTGCCCAGTAGGTTGACGCTGGACGGCGGCGCCGGGGCCGGCACTTTGAGGTCGTAGTTGATGCTCTGGTAGCTGAACGGGATCGGTGCCCATAAGGTCCAGGCGTCCTTGGCCTTGAGCAGTTCCTGGATATACGGGCTCTTGTAGTTGGCTTCCAGGGGGAACTCGCCGCCGAAGGTGGTCTCCGGGTAGCGCTTGAGCGCCGGGAAGTACCAGTCACCGTCGAAGTGCACGACCAGCGGTTTGTCGTTGGCGATCAACTCGGCGCCCAGGCTCAGCCCGAACAGGATCAGGAACAGCCACAGCGACCACCAGCCACGCTTGTTCGCCTTGAACCGCTCGAACCGGCGGCGATTGAGGGGGGACAGGTTCATCTCAATGCTCCCGGCTGGCGAAGTCGATACGCGGATCGACCAGGGTGTAGGTGAGGTCACCGATCAGTTTCACGATCAGCCCCAGCAAGGTGAAGATAAACAGCGTGCCGAACACCACCGGATAGTCGCGGTTGATCGCCGCTTCAAAGCTCATCAGGCCGAGGCCGTCGAGGGAAAAGATCACCTCCACCAGCAGGGAACCGGTAAAGAAGATGCCGATGAAGGCCGAGGGAAAACCGGCGATCACCAGCAGCATCGCGTTGCGGAACACATGGCCGTAGAGCACGCGGTGGTTGGTCAGGCCCTTGGCCTTGGCGGTGACCACGTACTGTTTGTTGATCTCGTCGAGAAAGCTGTTCTTGGTCAGCAGGGTCATGGTGGCGAAGTTACCGATTACCAGGGCGGTCACGGGCAGGGCCAGGTGCCAGAAGTAATCGAGCACCTTGGCGTCCCAACTCAATTCGTCGAAGTTATTCGACGTCAGCCCGCGCAAGGGGAACCAGTCCAGGTAACTGCCGCCGGCAAACACCACGATCAACAGGATGGCGAACAGGAACGCCGGGATTGCATAGCCGACGATGATCGCCGAACTGGTCCACACATCGAAATGGCTGCCGTGGCGCGTGGCCTTGGCGATGCCCAGGGGGATCGACACCAGGTACATGATCAGGGTGCTCCATAACCCGAGGGAAATGGACACGGGCATCTTTTCCTTGATCAGGTCGATGACCTTGGCGTCACGGAAAAAACTGTCGCCGAAATCCAGCCGGGCATAGTTCTTGACCATGATCCACAGGCGTTCCGGCGCCGACTTGTCGAAGCCGTACATTTTCTCGATTTCCTTGATCAGCGCCGGGTCCAGCCCCTGTGCGCCGCGATAGCTGGAACCGGCCACCGCGACTTCGGCGCCGCCACCGGCGATACGGCTGGTGGCGCCGTCAAAGCCTTCGAGCTTGGCGATCATCTGTTCCACCGGCCCGCCGGGGGCGGCCTGGATGATCACGAAGTTGATCAGCAGAATGCCGAACAGCGTGGGGATGATCAGCAACAGGCGACGAACAATATAGGCCAGCATTCAATCGCCTCCGCTCGCCGCTTCGGCGCTTTGTGTGGTGTCCAGGGGGATCGCCGGTTTGACGTCGGGTTTGGCCCACCAGGTGGCGGTGCCGACGTCATAGCGCGGCGAGACTTGCGGATGGCCGAGGTGGTCCCAATACGCCACACGGAAGGTCTTGATGTGCCAGTTGGGGATTACGTAGTAACCAAACTGCAGCACGCGGTCCAGCGCCCTGGCGTGGGCGATCAGGCTTTTGCGCGAGTCGGCGTCGATCAGTTGTTCGACCAGTTGGTCGACGGCCGGGTCTTTCAGGCCCATGTAGTTGCGACTGCCGGGTTTGTCGGCGCTGGACGACTTCCAGAACTCACGCTGCTCATTACCTGGGGAGGTGGATTGCGGAAAGCTGCCCACCAGCATGTCGAAATCCCGCGAGCGCAGGCGGTTGATGAACTGCGACACGTCAACCCGGCGAATCACCAGGTCGATGCCCAGGTCGGCCAGGTTACGCTTGAACGGCAGCAGGATGCGCTCGAATTCGGTCTGGGCCAGCAGGAATTCAATGGTGACCGGTTTGCCGGTGGTGTCGACCATCTTGTCGTCGACGATCTTCCAGCCGGCCTCTTGCAGCAACTGATACGCCTCGCGCTGCTGCGCACGGATCATGCCGCTACCGTCGGTTTTGGAAGGCTCGAAGGACTGAGTGAAGACTTCGGCAGGGATCTTGTCGCGCAGGGGCTCGAGAATCGCCAGTTCATCCGGGCCGGGCAAGCCGGTGGCGGCCATTTCCGAGTTTTCGAAGTAGCTGCGCGTGCGGGTGTACGCGCCATTGAACAACTGTTTGTTGCTCCATTCGAAATCCAGCAACAGGCTGATGGCCTTGCGCACCCGTACATCCTGAAACATCGGTTTGCGCGTATTGAACACGAAACCCTGCATACCGGTGGGGTTACCGTTGGGGATTTCTTCCTTGATCAAGCGGCCCTCGGCTACCGCCGGAATGTTGTAGGCGTTGGCCCAGTTTTTCGCGCTGAACTCGAGCCAATAATCGAACTGCCCGGCCTTCAGGGCTTCCAGGGACACGGTGCTGTCACGGTAATAATCGGTGATGCGATTATCGAAATTGTAGAAACCCTTGGCGACCGGCAAGTCCTTGGCCCAGTAGTCCTTGACCCGCTCGTAGCGAATCATGCGCCCGGCCTTGACCTCAGCCACCTTGTACGGGCCACTGCCCAGCGGAATTTCCAGGTTGCCCTTGGAAAAATCCCGGCTGGCCCACCAATGTTTGGGCAGTACCGGCAATTGCCCGAGGATCAGTGGCAGCTCACGGTTGTTGGTGCGCTTGAATTTGAACAGCACCCGCAACGGGTCTTCGGCGACCACTTCATCCACGTCAGCGTAGTAAGTGCGGTAGAGCGGGGTGCCATCCTTGATCAGGGTCTGGAAGGTGAACACCACGTCTTCGGCGCGGATCGGGTGGCCATCATGGAAGCGTGCCTCGGGCCGCAGGTAAAAGCGCACCCAACTGTTGTCCGGGGCCTTTTCGATCTTGCCGGCCACCAGGCCGTATTCGGTGATGGGCTCGTCCAGGCTCTGCATGGCCAGCGTGTCGTAGATCAACGGCAGATTGTCTGCGGGCACGCCTTTGCTGATGTAGGGGTTGAGGCTGTCAAAGCCGCCCATGGCCGACTCACGGAAGGTGCCACCCTTGGGGGCGTCGGGGTTCACATAGTCAAAATGCTTGAAATCGGCGGGGTACTTGGGCGGCTCGTTATACAGCGTCAGCGCATGTTGCGGGGCGGCCTGGGCCGCACTGCACAGCAACAGGCTGGCGAATAGAGTGCTGCGCAAAGACATCATTGGGCTTTCTCCGAAGCTTTCAGCCACCATGCACTCAAGCCCAGGCTGTAGGGCGGCGTGGTGACAAAGGCGAACCGATTGCGGTACGCCAGGCGATGATAGTTGAGGTACCAATTGGGTATGCTGTAGTGCTGCCATAGCAGCACCCGGTCCAGGGCGCGGCCGGCGGCCAGTTGTTCTTCGCGGGTCTGGGCCGCGAGCAGTTGTTCCAGCAGGTGGTCGACTACAGGGTTGGCGATGCCGGCGTAATTCTTGCTGCCCTTGATGGCAGCCTGGCTGGAATGGAAGTACTGCCACTGTTCCAGCCCTGGGCTGAGGGTCTGGTTGAGGGTGACCAGGATCATGTCGAAGTCGAACTGGTCGAGGCGCTGCTTGTACTGCGCACGGTCAACGGTGCGCAGGTGCGCGTCGATGCCGATACTGATCAGGTTCTCGACATAGGGCTGCAGGATGCGCTCCAGGTTCGGGTTGACCAGCAGGATTTCCAGGCGCAGCGGTTGCCCGTCCTGGTTCAACAGGCGTTGGCCGGACAGCTTCCAGCCGGCCTCGCCGAGCAGGCCCAGGGCGCGGCGCAGGGTGTCGCGGGGGATGCCGCGACCGTCGGTCTGGGGCAGGCTGAAGGCCTGGGTAAACAGCTTGGCCGGCAGTTGGTCGCGGTAGGGCGAGAGCATCAGCCACTCGTGACCGACCGGGACGCCGGTGGCGGAAAATTCGCTGTTGGGGTAGTAACTCAAGGCGCGTTTGTAGGCATTGCTGAACAGGGTGCGGTTGGTCCATTCGAAGTCGAACATCAACCCCAGGGCTTCGCGCACCTGGGTCTGGCTGAAGGCCGGACGCCGGGTGTTGATGAACAGGCCCTGGCTCTGGGTGGGGATGCGGTGGGCGATCTGTGCCTTGATAACCTCGCCGCGGCTCACCGCCGGGAAGTGGTAGCCGGTGTCCCAGTTCTTGGCCTGGTGTTCGATATAAATGTCGAATTCGCCCGCCTTGAAGGCTTCAAAGGCGACGTCGCTGTCGCGGTAGAACTCCACCTCGACCTTGTTGTAGTTATACAAACCCTGGTTGACCGGCAGGTTCTTGCCCCAGTAATCCTTGACCCGTTCGAACACCAGCTGGCGGCCGGGGGTGACCTTGCTGATGCGGTACGGCCCGCTGCCCAGTGGCGGCTCGAAGGTGGTGGCCTTGAAGTCGCGGTTCTTCCAGTAATGCTGGGGCAGCACGGGCAACTCGCCCAGGCGCAGGATCAGCAGCGGGTTGCCGGCGCGCTTGAACACAAAACGAATGCGATGGCGATTGAGGATGTCGACCCGCGCCACTTCCTGCAGGTTGGTGCGGTATTGCGGGTGGCCTTCGGTCAACAGGGTTCGGTAGGAAAACGCCACGTCATCGGCAGTAATCGGTGCCCCATCGTGAAAACGCGCCTCGTGGCGCAGATTGAACACGACCCAGCTGCGGTCCTCGCTGTATTCCACCGATTGGGCAATCAGGCCGTAGCTGGACGTCGGCTCATCGCCGGAAGGGGCGTACTGGCCGGTGCCGACCATCAGCGGTTCGTTCAGCTCATTGACGCCGTACTGCAGGAAGTTACCAGTGGAAACCGGGCTGGTGCCCTTGAAGGTATAAGGGTTGAGGGTGTCGAACGTACCAAAGGCCATCACCCGCAGTGTCCCGCCTTTCGGCGCTGCAGGGTTTACCCAATCGTAATGGGTGAATTTGGCCGGGTACTTGAGCGTGCCGAACTGCGCGTAACCGTGACTCTCGGTAATCGTCGCGTTCGCAGCAAAGCTCAAGGCCAGACTTATTAGTAGAAGGAGGGAACGCTTCAAGTCAGAGATCCGATCCGGGCGGCTTGGGCTTTATGATCGGTACAGTAACAGCTTGTTCCGGATGGAAAAAGGCTGCTGAGAGCAGTGAAGATCCAATGTGGGAGGGGGCTTGCCCCCGATAGCTTTGTGCCAGTCAGTACATAGGCTAACTGACCCACCGCTATCGGGAGCAAGCCCCCTCCCACAATTAGCTCTTCAGTGTTCTTGAGGTATCAGCGCGGCCCGGAAACCACCAGCATCTGCCCAGGCTTCAGCGCCTGGCCGGTGCGTGGGTTCCAACGCTTGAGATGTTGCATCTCGACGTTGAAGCGCTTGGCGACCATGTACAGCGAGTCGCCTTTCTTGACCTTGTACTGCACCGGTTTGGTCGCGGCGGCTTTACGCGTGTCCTGCATCACCAGGGTCTGGCCGACTTTGAGTGCCTGGCCGTTGAGCTTGTTCCAGCGCTGCAGGTCATGCACATCGACCTTGTTGGCCTTGGCGATCAGCGTGAGGTTATCGCCAGTGCGCACCTTGTAGCTGCGGGTACGCCCGGCCACCGCCTTGGTCTCGACTTCGTCGAACACCGGCTTTTTCGGGCGCATGCTCAACAATTCTTCCGGCTTCATCGTCGACAGGGTGCTGGAGAGCAGTTGCGCCTTGGAGGTAGGCACCAGCAAATGCTGGGGGCCGTCCAGGGTGGTGCGTTGTTTCAGGGCCGGGTTGAGCTGGAACAGCTCGTCTTCATCGATTTCCGCCAGCGCGGCGACCCGGGACAGGTCCATGCTTTGCTTGACTTCAACCACTTCGAAATACGGTGTGTTGGCAATCGGGTTGAGGTTGACGCCATACGCCTCGGGGGCCAGCACCACCTGGGACAACGCCAGGAATTTGGGCACGTAGTCCTTGGTTTCCTGGGGCAGCGGCAGGTTCCAGTAGTCCGTCGGCAGGCCGAGCTTCTCGTTGCGCTCGATGGCCCGGCTCACCGTGCCTTCACCGGCATTGTAGGCCGCCAGAGCCAGCAGCCAGTCGCCGTTGAACATGTCATGCAGACGGGTCAGGTAGTCCAGGGCGGCGGTGGTGGAGGCGGTGATATCGCGGCGGCCATCGTAGGCGCGGGTCTGGCGCAGGTTGAAATAGCGCCCGGTGGACGGAATGAACTGCCACAAGCCAACCGCATCGCTGCGCGAATAGGCCATCGGGTTGTAGGCACTTTCAATCACCGGCAGCAGCGCCAGCTCCAGGGGCATGTTGCGTTCTTCAAGGCGCTCGACGATGTAATGAATGTAGAGGCTGCCGCGTTCGCCGGCGTTCTCCAGGAAGGACGGGTTGCTGGCGAACCACAGGCGTTGTTGCTCGATGCGCGGGTTGACCCCTACGCCGTCCTGCAATTGAAAGCCCCGACGCATGCGTTCCCAGACATCCTGGGGCACTTCGGGGCTGGGCTTCTCTGAGAGCCAAATAGGTTTTTGCTTGATCTTGGCAGCAAGATTGGGTTTGGGTTGCACGGTGGATTGTGCAGCGTAATGAGTCGATTGGCAGCCCGCCAGAGTTGCGGAAACGGCCACCGCCACGGCTTGAGCCAGGCGGGTCAATGCGTCTGAAGAAATGGATTTACGAATAGATGACGACATTGGCTGGAAGTAAGTTCCGGGCAAAAATGTCGGGCGATTCTAGAAAGCGCTTCGGTTCCGGTCAACCATTCAGAAATTACGTATCAGATTGCGTCCGCTTAGAACTTATCTTTCCAAGCCCTCAAGCTAGCAAATACCTCGGCCCCAGAGCGGTTGTCGCGACCGTTCCGTTCGTCCGCTTTTTGTTTAACGGATGTTTCAGAGGTGCGTAGAAAAGGGTTAGTGCGTTTTTCCAGGGCCAGGTTGGACGGCAGCGTCATCTCGCCACGGGCGCGCAATTGAGCGACTCGCGCGACCCGTTCAGCGATGTCGGCATTATCCGGTTCCACGGCTTGGGCAAACTTGAGGTTACTTTGTGTGTATTCATGGGTGCAGTACACCAAGGTGTCGGCAGGCAGGGCAGCCAGGCGTTCCAGGGACGCGTGCATCTGTTGCGGCGTGCCTTCGAACAGGCGACCGCAACCGGCGGCAAACAGGGTGTCGCCACACAGCAGCACGCCTTGATGGTAGTAGGCGATGTGGCCGAGGGTGTGGCCGGGCACGGCGTACACGGCGAAGTCCCAGCCGAGCACGGTGATGCGGTCGTTGTCCTGCAAGTCGACGTCCCGAGCCGGGATGTTTTCGTTCGCAGGGCCGTAGACGTTGGCGCCGGTGAGCTTTTTGAGTTGCTCGACACCGCCGACATGATCATGGTGATGGTGAGTGACCAGGATGTCGCTGAGTACCCAGGCCGGGTTCTGCTCAAGCCAGGCGATTACCGGCGCGGCATCACCGGGGTCGACCACGGCGCAACGGTGGGTTTGCTCATCCTGTAACAACCAGATGTAGTTATCGGTGAAGGCGGGCAGGGCACTGATCTGTATCATTCTTCGATTCGCCAAGCTGAACACATTGGTGCATCTTAGAACGTCTAGGCGAGTTGGAGAATGCAATGACTGATAAAGCGTTCGCCCAGGCCGATCCTGAGTGGCTGGCCCTGATCGGCGCAGCCCGCGAATGGTTGTCCGGGCCGCTTGGGCAATTTCTGCTGGATGAAGAGCGGCGCATGCTCGACGACGAGCTGGGCCGGTTCTTTGGTGGCTACCTGGTGCATTACGGCCCGTCGGCCGAAACGCCGCCGTGCGCACCGCAGGTACAACGCAATGTACGCCTGGGGGCGCCGTTGCCGGGTGTGGAAATCGTCTGCGAGGAGCAGGCCTGGCCGTTGAGCGAACACGCCGCCGATGTGGTGGTGTTGCAGCATGGCCTGGATTTTTGCCTGTCTCCCCACGGTTTGTTGCGCGAAGCCGCCAGCAGCGTGCGTCCCGGTGGCCATTTGCTGATTGTCGGCATCAACCCCTGGAGCAGTTGGGGCCTGCGCCATGTGTTCGCCCAGGACGGTTTGCGCCAGGCGCGCTGCATCGCGCCTTCACGGGTGGGCGACTGGCTGAACCTGCTGGGTTTCGCGCTGGAGAAACGCCGCTTCGGGTGCTATCGTCCGCCGCTTGCGTCCGCCAAATGGCAGGGGCGCCTCGCCGGCTGGGAACGCCGCGCAGGTGCCTGGCAACTGTCGGGTGGGGGCTTCTATTTATTAGTGGCGCGCAAGATCGCGGTCGGGCTGCGGCCGGTGCAGCAAGTGCGCCGCGAACCGCTCGCCAAGCTGGTGCCGATGCCCCTGGCCAAGGTCAACCGCGAACAGCGCGAACCGTAAAACCTCTTTTGATTCAGGCTCAATAACCGATGACCGATAGCGTAGAACTCTTCACCGATGGCGCCTGCAAGGGCAACCCCGGCCCCGGCGGCTGGGGCGCATTGCTGGTGTGCAAGGGCGTGGAGAAGGAGTTGTGGGGCGGCGAAGCCAACACCACCAACAACCGCATGGAGCTGATGGGCGCCATTCGCGGCCTGGAAGAGCTCAAGCGGCGCTGCAACGTCCTGCTGGTGACCGATTCGCAATATGTGATGAAGGGCATCAACGAGTGGATGGTCAACTGGAAGAAGCGCGGCTGGAAAACGGCGTCCAAGGAACCGGTCAAGAATGCCGACCTGTGGCAATTGCTCGACGAGCAATGCAACCGGCATGACATCACCTGGAAATGGGTGCGTGGGCATATCGGTCATCCCGGCAATGAACGGGCTGACCAGCTCGCCAACAGGGGCGTGGATGAAGTGCGCGGCTACAAGCAGAGCTGAAGCCGGCTGACGTGTTAACATCGCGCCCTTTGACTCACCCCACACCGTTGAGAGCTGAACCCTGATGGCCATCCGATCCGTTGTACTCGATACCGAAACCACCGGCATGCCGGTGACCGATGGTCACCGGATCATCGAAATCGGCTGTGTCGAACTGATGGGCCGCCGTCTGACCGGTCGTCACTTTCACGTCTACCTGCAACCGGACCGCGACAGTGACGAAGGCGCGATCGGCGTCCACGGCATCACCGACGAGTTCCTCAAGGGCAAGCCGCGCTTTGCCGAAGTGGCCGATGAGTTTTTCGAGTTCATCAACGGCGCCCAACTGATCATTCATAACGCGGCGTTCGACGTCGGCTTCATCAATAATGAATTTTCCCTGATGGGGCAGATGGATCGAGCGGATATTTCCCAGCACTGCTCGATCCTCGACACCTTGATGATGGCCCGCGAGCGTCACCCGGGCCAACGCAATAGCCTCGATGCCTTGTGCAAACGTTACGGCGTGGACAACTCCGGCCGTGAACTGCACGGCGCCTTGCTCGACTCCGAGATTCTGGCTGAGGTCTACCTGGCCATGACCGGTGGGCAGACCAGCCTGTCGCTGGCCGGTAATGCCTCCGATGGCAACGGTTCGGCAGAAGGCTCGGGCAATCGTCCCTCGGAGATCCGTCGCCTGCCGGCTGATCGCAGGCCTACGGCTATCATCCGTGCCAGCGAGCAGGATCTGGCCGAGCATGCCGCGCGATTGGACGCGATCGCCAAGGCAGCCGGTGCGCCGGCGTTGTGGACTCAATTGACCCAGCAATGATCCTGGTTTGATGCAGAAAAAAAATGTGGGAGAGGGCAAGCCCTAATGCCGGTCAGTTAAGAAGTAGCAGGAGCGAGAACTAACTTGTGGCGAGGGAGCTTGCTCCCGCTGGGGCGCGAAGCGGCCCCAAACAATGGGACTGCTGCGCAGTCCAGCGGGAGCAAGCTCCCTCGCCACAGGTTCGGTGTCGCCTTAACTGACTGGCATTAGGGCTTGCCCCCTCCCACAGGGTGCTCATGACATGGGCGTCAGACTTTGAACTGGCGCAAGAGCCCGTCAAGCTGCTCACTCAAGCCGCGCAATTGCGCGCTCGCCACGCTCGACTGTTCAGCCGCCAGCGCGGTGCTGTGGGATAAGCCGGCCGCCTGGGTGACGTTCTGGTTGATGTCTTCCACCACATGAGCCTGTTGCAGGGTGGCACTGGCAATCGAGGCGTTCAGGCCGTTGAGATTATGCAGCGCCTGGCCGATGGCACTGAGGCTTGCACCGGCCAGGCCGGCTTGTTCGATGGTCAGTTGCGAGGCGCTGTGGCTGTCGCTGATGACCTTGACCGCCGCTTCCGAATGGCCCTGCAGCCGCTCGATCATCGCCTGGATCTCAGCCGTGGATTTCTGCGTGCGCTGGGCCAGCAAGCGTACCTCATCGGCCACTACGGCAAACCCACGACCCTGCTCGCCGGCGCGTGCGGCCTCGATGGCAGCGTTGAGGGCGAGCAAATTGGTTTGGTCGGCAATTGAACGAATCACTTCCAGCACGCCGCCGATCTGGGTGCTCTCGCTGGACAGGGTTCGGATAACCTCCACGGCCTGGCTGATGGTGCTGGAGAGCTGGTCGATCTGCTGCAAACTGCCGTCGATGTTGACCTGGCCTTGTTGCGCCTGGGCTTGGGCGTCGCGCATTTCGCTGGCGGCGTGCTCGGCGTTCTTGGCCACGTCCTGCACGCCGTAGGTGACTTCATTGATCGCGGTGGCCACCAGTTCCATCTGTTGCGACTGCTGCTGGCTGCGGTCGTGGGCCTGGCTGGCGTTGTGGCCCAGCTCGATGGACGACTCGCCCAGGGCGTTGGCGCACACCTGCAATTGGCCGACCACCTGGCGCAATTTGGCGGTGAAGGTATTGAAGTGCTGGGACAGCTGGGTGACCTCGTCGCGCCCGTGGGTATCGAGGCTGCGGGTCAGGTCGCTTTCACCGCTGGCGATGTTGCCCATGGCATTCACCGCCGCCTGCAACGGTTGCAGGATGCTGCGCGCGATCAACAGCACCAGCAAGGCCATGATCAGCGCGATGCCCAGGCCGATGGCAGAGGCTTTCCACACCTGGACGGTGAACTCGGCCTGAACGTCGTCCACGTAGACGCCCGAGCCGATAATCCAGCCCCAGGGTGCGAACAACTGGATGTAGGAGGTTTTCTGCACGGGCGCATCGGCCCCCGGTTTCGGCCAGCGGTAATTGACAATGCCGGCGCCCTTGGCCTTGGCCAGGCTCACGAACTCGTTGAACACCGCAAACCCGTCCGGATCGCGGATCGCCGAGAGGTTCTGGCCGTCCAGCTTGGGATTGGCCGCGTGCATGATCATCACGGGGGTGAGGTCGTTGATCCAGAAGTAATCGTCGTGGTCGTAACGCAGGCCGCGCACTGCGCTCAGGGCTTGCTGCTGCGCCGCTTCGCGGGTGAGCACCCCGGTTTTCTCCAGGTTCTGGTAGTAGCCCAATACCCCGCTGGCGGTTTGCACCACGTGCTGGGTCTGTTGACGCTTGGCCTGGTAGAGGTCGTCATGGATCTGTTTGAGCATCAACGCGCCCAAGGTCAGCAGCATCAGCACGGCGACTACCAGGATCAGCCAGAGGCGTCGGCTGATCGACATATTGCGCAAACTGTTCATCGTCCTGTCACTCCGTGCCCTTTATAATTGTGGGTGTTGCATCGACTTTTTCGGCTTGTCTGATAGGCTTTCGGCCCGTAATCGAAAAACCTGAGTACTGCCTGATTTTTCACGGAATTTTTGCAGTCCGGCATTGAGAATCGATGCCGGGCGCTGCAGCGCGCTCGTTGTCAGTGAACTTAAAAAACATAAGAGGCATGCCAGGCGCGTGACCTTTGGAGAAAGCATGGATTTTTGGACTGCCATACAGGCATTGATTCTTGGCGTGGTCGAGGGGCTGACGGAGTTCCTGCCGATCTCCAGCACCGGCCACCAGATCATCGTCGCCGACCTGATCAACTTCGGCGGCGAGCGTTTCGAGGCATTCAATATCATTATCCAGCTGGGCGCGATCCTGGCCGTGGTCTGGGAATTTCGCCGCAAGATCCTCGACGTGGTCATCGGCTTGCCCACTCAGCGCAACGCCCAGCGCTTCACCGTGAACCTGATCATTGCCGTGTTGCCGGCGGTGGTGCTGGGGGTGATTTTCGCTGACCTGATCAAGCATTACCTGTTCAACCCGATCACCGTGGCCACGGCCCTGGTGGTGGGCGGCGTGGTCATGTTGTGGGCTGAACGCCGCCAACATGCCGTCCATGCCGAAACCGTGGACGACATCACCTGGAAAGACGCGCTCAAGGTCGGCGTCGCCCAGTGCCTGGCCATGATCCCAGGCACTTCGCGCTCCGGTGCGACGATTATCGGCGGCCTGCTGTTCGGCCTGTCGCGCAAGACCGCCACCGAGTTTTCATTCTTCCTGGCCATGCCGACCATGGTCGGTGCAGCGCTGTACTCGGGCTACAAATACCGCGACCTGTTCCAGCCGGCGGACCTGCCGGTATTCGCTATCGGCTTTGTCACCTCGTTCATCTTCGCGATGATCGCGGTCAAGGGCCTGCTCAAGTTTATCGCCAACCACAGCTACGCGGCCTTTGCCTGGTACCGGATCGCGTTCGGCCTGGTGATCCTGGCGACCTGGCAATTCGGCTGGATCGACTGGACCGCCGTCAAGCCATGAACATTCAGCATCCGCGCCTGAAGGCGTTGGTCCTGCTAGTGCTGTGCGCCGCGCCGCTGCTGGGTGCGGCGCTGCTGTGGCAGCGCGGCGAGACGGTCATGCCGTTGGCGGCCTACGGGGTGGTCAGCGTGGTGGCGTTCTTTCTGTACTGGAGTGACAAGCGCAAGGCCCAGACCGAGGGCCGGCGCATCCCGGAAAACATCCTGCACGCCGTCGAGCTGGCGGGCGGTTGGCCGGGGGCGTTGATCGCCCAGCAAGTGTTCCGGCACAAGACGCGCAAGGTGTCTTACCAGGTGCTGTTCTGGGTGATCGTGCTGCTGCACCAGGTGTTCTGGCTGGACCAGCTGTTTCTCGGCGGCACGCTGCTGTCGGTTCTATAGCAACAACCCCACCTGCGTGCGCTTGGGCAACTTGCTCACCACCAGTTGGTGGGAGCGCTGCAACAAACCACGCAGTTCCTCGGGCGCCAGCGGGTAGGGCGTGTTCATGATGATCCATTGCGCGCGTGCCAGGTACGGCGCCGGGTGGATGCCTGGGCGGTCGACGTGGCCGAGGAACAGTTCCTTGTCGACCTTGAACGCCAGCGAGTCGCCGCGCAGGTTCTGCAGCGCGAACATCTTGTTGCCGGCAATCGAGAACACCCGTACGCCGCCCCATTTGTAGTCCTCGCGTGCGCCCGGCAGGCTCAGACAGAATTGCGCGACTTGCGCTTCGGTCATGCTCATAGCAGGCGATCTCCACAGCCTTTGAAACCTTCTTCCAGGTAGTCGATCCAGGCGCGAATGGCCGGCAGCACGCCGCGCCGGTGCGGGTACACGGCCTGCAACCAGCCGCCGGGCAACGACCATTGCGGCAGCAGCTGCACCAGTCGGCCACTGGCCAGTTCCTCTTCGCAATACATCATCGGCAGCACCGTGAAGCCCACGCCCATGAGGGCGCTGGTCTTGCGTACGATAAAGTCTTCGATGCCCAGGCGCGCCTCCATGACCAGCTCGTGAGCGTTGCCCTGCGGGTCGATGATGCGCTGGTGCACCATGCGGTCCGCCTCGAGTGCGCCCATTATCGGTAATTGCCTGAGGTCGTCCAGGCTGTCGACCTGCCGATCACGCAGCAGTGCCGGGCTGGCCACCAGCACTGTGTGTGCCTGGCGCAGGCGTTTGGTGACCAGCAACGGGTCTTCGTCGCCCAGTTCGCGCACGCGCAAGGCTACGTCGATCCCTTCGCCCACCAGGTCGACGCGGCGGTTGACCAGGGTCATGTCCAGTTGCACCAGCGGGTGGGCGGCGAGAAAGCCGGCCACCAGTTCCGGCAGGATCTGTTGGGCCAGGCCGACCGGGCAAGTCACCCGCAGACGCCCACGGGGCTCGGTGGACATGCTGGCCACGGCCTCATCGGCCATCTCCGCTTCCAGCAACATCGCCTGGCAGTGGCGCAGGTAGCGCTCGCCGACGGCGGTCAGGGTCAGTTGCCGGGTGGTGCGTTGCAGCAGGCGCGCGCCCAGGCGTTCCTCCAGCTCGGCAATGCGCCGCGACAGGCGCGATTTGGGAATTCCCAGCAGGCGGCCGGCGGCGGCGAAACCGCCGGCTTCGACGACTTTGGCGAAATAGTAGAGGTCGTTGAGGTCTTGCATGGTCAGCCTATTGTCCTGTCAGTGGGACAATCTATCGCATTCCAGATGGCTTATCGACTATTGGTTGGATGCGTAGCATCAACACCATCTGATCGCCCCTGTCGATCCCACCCTCGGAGATCCACCATGAAACTGTTGCATATCGATTCCAGCATCCTCGGCGACAACTCCGCTTCCCGTCAGCTCAGCGCCGGCGTGGTCAAGGCATGGCAGGCCGCCGAGCCGGGCGTGGAAGTGACTTACCGTGACCTCGCCAGCGAAGGCATCAACCATTTTTCCGGCGCCACCCTGGGTGCGTTGGGCACCGCTGCCGAACTGCGCGATGCCGCGCAAAAGCATGAAGCCGAACTGAGCGCATCGTCGCTGGCTGAATTCCTCGCCGCCGATGCCGTGGTGCTAGGTGCACCGATGTACAACTTCACCATCCCGACCCAGCTCAAAGCCTGGATCGACCGCATCGCCGTTGCCGGCCAGACCTTCCGCTACACCGAAGCCGGCCCTGAAGGCCTGTGCGGCAACAAGAAAGTCATCATCGTCTCCACCGCCGGCGGCCTGCATGCCGGCCAGGCGTCCGGTGCCGCCCATGAAGGCTACTTGAAGTTGCTGTTCGGCTTTCTCGGCATCACTGATATCGAAATCGTACGTGCTGAAGGCCTGGCCTACGGCGACGAAGTGCGCAGCAAAGCCTTGAGCGACGCCAACGTGCTGATCAGCGAGCACTTGTTCGCCGCTGCGTAAGGCTTGTGTAAATGTTCGTCGCGGCCGGTTTCAATCTGAAGCCGGGCGTCTAAACTCTGTATTCTGTTCGCCTGAGCGCGAGCGGGGTACGGAGTTTTTGCATTTATGGCCCAGGTTATGCACGCTTGGGTTGACTACCCTGGAATTTTCATACGGCATGCCGGTTCTCACGCAGCAAAGGTGGACATCCCCATGATGCGTCTCTGTGCTGTTTTGGTTCTTTCCCTGTGCGGCGGCCTGCTTTCAGTGCACGCCGCGCCTGCGCCGCACCCCCATTGGAGTGTGGGCTTTCATCGCATGAGCGTCCTGGACCCGCTGGATTCGCAGCCGATGAAGGCCATTGCGTTCTACCCCTCCACCGACACCGAGCACACCACGACGTTGGGCGCCTACCATGTGGCTGCCGGCGAAGACGCCAAGGTTGCCATCGGCCGTTTCCCGATGCTGATGCTGTCTCACGGCAATACCGGTACGCCGCTGGCCCTGCATGACCTGGCCACCTCGCTGGCGCGCAAGGGCTTTGTGGTGGTGGCGGTGCTGCACCCCGGCGACAACTACAAGGATCACAGCCGCCTGGGCACCGTGAGCAATCTGTATGGCCGGCCGATCCAGATTTCCCAGGCAATCACCGCGACGCTGGACGACCCGATGCTGTCGCCCTTCGTCGACATCGACCAGGTGGGCGTGATCGGCTATTCGGCCGGCGGTGAAACTGCGCTGATCCTGGCGGGGGCCAAGCCGGATTTCGAGCGTTTGCGCCGCTATTGCCAGCAGCGCCCGGAGGACCGTGACGCCTGCACCACCAAAGGCGAACTGGTGGTCGACCGTGACGACTTGCAGCCCCAGGCCGACCCGCGCATCCATGCCCTGATGCTGATGGCGCCGCTGAGCCTGATGTTTGGTCGCCACACCCTGGCTGACGTGCACGTACCGGTGCTGCTCTACAGTGGCGATGGCGACAAATTGGTGGCCGTGGACAAGAACGCCGCCGCCCTGGCGCGCAAACTGCCGGAGCCGCCGGACTTCAAACTGTTGGCCGGGGCAGGGCACTTCGTGTTCATGGCGCCGTGCGACAGCGACCAATTGGCGACGATGCCGGCCATCTGCACCGATGCCGACGGTGTTGACCGTGAGGGCATCCATCGCGACCTAGTCTCCGAGGCCGGGCGCTTTTTCAGTCACACCCTCGGCGAGGCCACCCGTGCCGGGTTACAGACGGCCGATCAGTAAGCGCGACGCTTGAGCAGCACGGTCAGTGCCAGCGCCGTGACTGACAGCAGCGCCGCGCAGAAGAAGATCCAGCCATAGCCGAGGTTCAGCGCCACCGCGCCCATCAACGGGCCGGCAATCGCCAGGGCCAGGTCGAAAAACACCGCATACGCACTCAGCCCGGCGCCACGGCTACTGTCTGGCACGCGCTTGATAGCCTCGACCCCGAGCGCCGGGTAGACCAGTGACAAGCCAAAGCCGGTCAACCCCGCGCCAATCAGCGCCACGCCGGTCGACGGCGCCAGCCACAGCAGGGTGAGGCCCAGGGTTTCGATGAGCATGCAGGCGATAGCGGCGGTGAAGCCGCCCACGCGGCTGATGGCGGAAATGAACACCAGGCGCGACGCGATAAAACACACGCCAAATACCGTCAGGCAGTACGCTGCGCCGGCCCAGCCGCGATTGAGGTAGTACAAGGTGATAAAGGTGGTCAGCGTGCCGTAGCCAATCGAAGCCAGGCAGAGGCTGGCGCCAAACGGTGCGATACGTCCGAACACCGCCCAGAACGGCAGGCGTTCGCCGCGCACCACTGGCACCGAGGGTTTGTTGCGGATCAACACCAGGCCCAGCGCGGCCAGCCCCGTCAGCGCCAGGCCCAGGCTGGCGAAGCCATAGTCGGCCACCATCACCACACCCAGCGGCGCGCCAATGGCGATGGCGCCGTAGGAAGCGATACCGTTCCAGGAAATCGACCGGGCCGTGTGTTCGGTGCCGACCGCGCCCATGCACCAACTGATGGTGCCCACGCCAATCAAGCCCTGGGCCACGCCCAGCAACAGCCGACCGGCGATCAGGATGGTCAGGCTTAGCGCCGGCAGGCCCTCCAGCAGCACCGCGATAAACGTCAGCACGCCACTGATCAGGATGCCAGCCAGGCCCAGCACAATGGCGCGCTTGGTGCCGACGTTGTCCGACATGCGCCCGGCCATCGGCCGGCTGAGCAAGGTGGCGAGATATTGCGAACCAATGGTGACCCCGGCCACCACGGCGCTGTAGCCCAAGTGCTCGTGCACATAGCCTGGAATTACCGCAATCGGCAGGCCGATGCAGATGAAGGCAATGAACGTGTAGAAGACGATGGAGACGATCTGCAGGGTGATCGACAGGGAGGAGGGGGCGGCAGGCATGTGAACTCGTTCGCTGGCGGGCGGTGCGGTCATGATGCCACTGCGCTGTTCAATGTGGGAGGGGGCTTGCCCCCTCCCACATTTGAACCTGTTTGGCCCGGCAGCTATGCGCTGTTCTTAGAACACCACACCCTGGCTACGCAGGTAATCGTCATAGGTGCCGCTGAAGTCGATCACGCCGTCTGCGCTCAACTCGATGATGCGGGTAGCCAGGGACGATACGAACTCGCGGTCGTGGCTGACGAAGATCAGCGTGCCCGGATAGTTCTCCAGCGCCAGGTTCAGCGCTTCGATGGATTCCATGTCCAAGTGGTTGGTCGGTTCGTCCATGATCAGCACGTTCGGCTTTTGCAGGATCAGCTTGCCGAACAGCATGCGGCCTTGTTCACCACCGGAGATCACTTTTACCGACTTCTGGATTTCGTCGTTGGAGAACAGCATGCGGCCCAGGGTGCCACGAATCATCTGCTCGCCCTGGGTCCACTGGCCCATCCAGTCGAACAGGGTGAGGTCGTCTTCGAAGTCATGGGCATGGTCCTGGGCGTAGTAGCCCAGTTCCGCGGCGTCGGTCCACTTGATGCTGCCGGCGTCCGGGGTCAGTTCGTTGACCAGGGTGCGCAGCAGGGTGGTCTTGCCGATGCCGTTCGGGCCGATGATCGCCACGCGCTCGCCGGCTTCAACCTGGAAGCTGAAGTCTTTGAACAACGGCTTGCCGTCAAAACCTTTGGCCATCTTCTCGACCATGACTGCCTGGCGGTGCAGCTTTTTGTTCTGTTCGAAACGGATGAACGGGCTCACACGGCTCGAAGGCTTGACCTCGGCCAGTTGGATCTTGTCGATCGCCTTGGCGCGGGAAGTGGCCTGCTTGGCTTTCGAGGCGTTGGCCGAGAAGCGGCTGACGAAGGACTGCAGTTCGGAGATCTGCGCCTTCTTCTTGGCGTTGTCCGACAGCAGTTGCTCGCGGGACTGGGTCGCCACGGTCATGTACTCGTCGTAGTTGCCCGGGAACAGGCGCAGCTCGCCGTAGTCCAGGTCAGCCATGTGGGTGCACACGCTGTTCAGGAAGTGACGGTCGTGAGAGATGATGATCATCAGGCTGGAGCGCTGGGTCAGGATGTTTTCCAGCCAGCGAATAGTGTTGATGTCCAAGTGGTTGGTCGGTTCGTCGAGCAACAGCACTTCCGGGTCGGAGAACAGCGCCTGGGCGAGCAATACGCGCAGCTTCCAGCCGGGCGACACTTCGCTCATCGGGCCGAAATGCTGTTCCAGGGGAATACCCAGGCCCAGCAACAGCTCACCGGCGCGGGATTCGGCGGTGTAGCCGTCCATCTCGGCGAACTCGGTTTCCAGCTCGGCCACGGCCATGCCATCTTCTTCGCTCATTTCCGGCAGCGAGTAGATGCGGTCGCGTTCAGCCTTGACCTTCCACAGCTCTTCGTGGCCCATGATCACGGTGTCGAGCACGGTGAATTCTTCGTAGGCGAACTGGTCCTGGCGCAGCTTGCCCAGGCGCACGTTTGGCTCGAGCATGACCTGGCCGCCGGACGGTTCAAGGTCGCCGCCGAGGATTTTCATGAAGGTCGACTTGCCGCAACCGTTGGCACCGATCAAACCATAGCGGTTGCCGGCGCCGAACTTGACCGAGACGTTCTCGAAGAGCGGCTTGGCGCCGAACTGCATGGTGATGTTAGCTGTGGAGATCAATTACTTTACCTATCAATGGGTTGCGAGCGTGACGGCAGGAGCCTTCAGGCATGCGTCAACAGCGACATCGAGGCGCGAAACCCGGTCGCTGAGCGCAAAATCTGGGATGTGTGTTGGAATTTGGCGCGCATTGTCGCATATGTCAGGCGACAGGTGTATGGCGAGCGAAGGATGGTTTTGCCAGTGTCTCGGGCATGGCCAGCCCTACCAGCAGCAAAGCGACGGCCGCCACCCCGGCCAGGGTCAGGAAGGCGGCGTTGTAGCCGGCCATTTGCACCACGAAGCCTGCCAGGCTGCTGCTCAGCGCCGCGCCCAGGCCAAATACCGTGGACAGCGCGCCGAGGCTGACATTGAAGCGGCCGGTGCCTTGGGTCAGGTCCTTGACGATCACGGGGAACAGCGCGCCGAAAATGCCGGCGCCGATGCCGTCGAGCATCTGCACGGCAACCAGCCAGTAGGGGTCGCTGGAGAGGGTATAAAGCACGCCGCGCAACGGCAGAATCATGAAGCCGGCCAGCAGCAGCGGCTTGCGCCCCCAGAGGTCGGCCTTGGCCCCCACCAGCATAGCCGTCGGCACCATCACCAATTGCGCGGCGACGATGCAGGCCGAGGTCAATGGCGTGGCCATCTGCAGGTTGATCTGCGACAGCTTCTGGCTGACCAGCGGCAGCATCGCGGCATTGGCCAGGTGAAACAGCGCACAGCAGATGGCGAACAGCAACAAGGGGCGGTTGGCGAGCAAGACGTTCAGGCCCGAGGGCTGCTCATGGTCAGTGTGATGCGCGGGGTCGAAGCCCCGGGCCACCTCATGGTCGATCGCCTTGCCCGGCACGCAACCGACCGCGATGACACTGGCGACGGCCATAAACGCCATCAGGTAAAACACCACCACCGGCCCGAACAGATAGGCCAAGCCCCCGGCCAGCAGTGCGGCCACGGCGTTACCGGCGTGATTGAAGGTTTCGTTGCGCCCGGTCCGCCGGGTAAACGCACGCGGCCCGGTAATCCCAAGGGAAATCGCGGAAATCGCCGGGGCGAACACCGACGCGGCGATGGCGCTGGCGGCCTGGGTCAGCGCCACCCAGCCAAACGAACTGACGAAGGGCAGCATCAGGCAACTGAGCGTGACCAGCAGCGCGGCAAGTGCGATCACCGCGCGCTTGCTGCGGGTACGGTCGATCAATGCGCCTGCCGGACCCTGGGTGATCAGCGCGGCAATGCCCGCCAGGGTCATGACCACGCCAATGCTGGCCGGGTCCCATTGATGGACCGCCAGCAGATAAATCGCCAGGTACGGGCCCAGGCCGTCGCGCACATCCGCGAGGAAGAAATTCAGGCTGTCCAGGGACAAGGCAGTGCGCAGGTCTGAGTGATGGGCCACGATGCAACCTTCCAGAGCGCTGT
This sequence comes from Pseudomonas sp. R2-7-07, assembly GCF_003852355.1. Classification (NCBI taxonomy): domain Bacteria; kingdom Pseudomonadati; phylum Pseudomonadota; class Gammaproteobacteria; order Pseudomonadales; family Pseudomonadaceae; genus Pseudomonas; species Pseudomonas sp. R2-7-07. The sequence continues at coordinate 2,767,133 of NZ_CP027759.1, forward strand.
CCAGGGGCCGGACACGCGTTGGGCTAGTGACCTGCGCGCCTGGCGATAAGTTTCGCGCTGGCCCAGGGCATTTTTCTGCGCGCAAAAAAAAGCCCGCACATAACGGCGGGCCAAGGGAATCACTGGAGTAGGTAGGCTTCACCCTATAGGCCTGAAAGTGAAGGCCTTGTGAAAATGCGGTGATCAAAGCGGATAAGAGCGCCGTTCATGCCCGGCGTACGAAGGTGCGCATGGTTTGCCCCGGGCCGGTGCTGAATACGGTGGGCCGGGGCATGCCTTCATCGGCAGCGATAAATACAAAATGATCACCTTCGAGCCGGTAGCTGGCCGGTAGCGACTTGCCGGCGTCCGCGCCGATGGCGTCCACCCAGGTAATGCTCTTGGGCGTGGTGTCGGCGTCCAGGACAAAACGCCCCGCCAGCAAGAGGTCGCCCTCGACCGTGACGACTTCAAACGTGTCCCCGCTGATCCTGGTGATGGCACCTGGCGCGCTATGTGCATCGGCAGGATTGAGTACGCCATTGTCTTCCAGGGCGGTTTGCTCCCAGGCACCTTGCAGGGCGTGGTAATCCGTGACTGAAGGGGATGACATGCAACTTCCTTTTGCTGAAGGGGGGAGGGGGATTGTATCCGCACAGGACCAGTGCTTTCAGGTGGCAGGATTTTTCTTTATAGGACAGCTATTTGACAGCATTTTCATGTTGTATTAGCTACGCTTGTAGCGTGATTAATCCCACATCAAAATATCTTTCTGGCTACACATCGACATAAAGCAGAAATAATCCTTAAATACGCGGGATTTTTCGTCAGACTCAGTAGTCAGATTGCCATTGGTCCGCCGTGCTCAGGGCGTTGTCCCTGATTTGAAGCTTTTAGAGCTTCTTCGAGTGATGGCCTTTTAGTATTAATTAAGGTGTGCTTATTTTGAATCGTACTTCCCCGCCTGCGCCCGCTGTAGCGTCTGATGAAATTGATCTGTTTGAATTGTTTCACGCCATCTGGCGACAAAAAAAGCTGATCGTGGGGTGTACGGTTCTGGCGGGCGTTTTAGGCGCGGGGTATGCCTTCCTGGCGCCCAAGACCTACGAGGTCAGCAGCGTGCTACGGCCTGCGGCGATCAACGAGCTGGACGCGTTGAACCGCTCTGAAGTGTATAAATTGCCGCCCGCCGATGCGTTGCTCAAAGTGGGCGCGCAGTTGGACTCCTACGAGGCTCGCCTTGGGTTCTTCAAGGATCACGAGGAATTGTTCAAGGCGTTTCAGAAACCGGGGCAAACCCTGGAGCAGAGTTTTGAAGCCTTCAATCGGAACTCGGTCAATCTGATCCTGCCGGACCCGAAGAAGTCCGACTCGCTGAGCAACTACATCCGTTTGGAATTGCAGTACCCGACCGATGTTGATGGGGTGAAAATTCTCAACGGGTTTGTCGACTACGCCATTGCCGCAGAGCGTCAGCAGGTCGGCGCCGACCTCAAGGTGATCGTGAACAACCGGCTGGCTGAGCTCAAGGGCAAGATCGACGCCGCCCGAGCCAACTACGACACCGAAAAGGAATCGAAAATCGCCAAGTTGCTCGAGGCGGACCGTCTCAAGCGCGCCCAATTGCAGGACGAACTCAGCGCCCTGCGCTTGCAGATGAAAATGGAGCGGACCAACCGCCTGGCGGAATTGGCTGAAGCCATCGGCATCGCTCAGTCCATGGGGATCAGGACACCGACCACGCCATCCTCCATGGCCGACTCCGCGCGAACCGGCTCGAGCCAGGTGATGCGCACCGAAGTCAACAATCAGAAGATTCCGCTGTACTTCATGGGTACCGAGGCCCTGGAGGCCGAACGCGCCGCGCTGCAAAAGCGCACCAGCGATGACTTCACCAATCCGCGTATTGCCGAAATTGGCAAGGAGCTCCAGCTGTTGGACGCCAACCGCGAAGTTGAAGTGCTGCGCAAACGTGGCAATGAAGACATCTTCCTGCAGGACGTCGAGCCGCTTCGCGCCGAAGTCGCCAGGTTGCGTGGTTTGAACATCGACATGAGCAACCTGAAGCTGGTGACAATTGACCGTCGCGCCCAGGAGCCTCTGGCACCGATCAAACCGAAAAAAGCTCTGGTCATTGCGTTAAGCCTGGTGGGCGGGTTACTGCTCGGGCTGATGGTCGCGCTGGTCCGCCACCTCATGTTTACCCAGCGTCAGGCGGTACCGTATTCGGCATTGGAAGACAGCAGTTTTTCACGCCGTGAACGTAAGGACGATCAGCTTTAAGCCGTAGCGACGTCTCTGGCCGGCGGGTCCTGGGGGCCCGCCTGCGCAACCTCCCCAACACACTCAGTGGACAGCTTTTCACAATTCTTAGTTAACCTTTGGTTACAAAGTATGGCTAAATAACGGCCAATGGTCACACATCGGAGGGTCCTCCAGCCGGTCGTGTCGCCTGTATGTGAATTGTGATTTCAGGTGCTGCTTATCCATCCTCGGCCGTTGTGGGCACGCAGGAGCAGCCTGTTCTCTCCCTGACGTGTGACGAATCCCTTGAAACTCATCATTGTTGCTCTCTACGTTGCCTCCATCGCGTATGTACATTTGCGTGGCCGGGTGCGACACAAGTTGGGCCGCCAGCTTAGCGACCACTCGACGTTCCTGGCGCCGATCAACTGCTTCCTGTATCTGTTCTCCAAGCAACCCAGTCGCCCCTATCTGTCGCCCAGCGATTTTCCGGACCTGAGCCCGTTGCAGGCGCACTGGGAAGAGATCCGCCAGGAAGCCCAGAACCTGATGCGCGCCGGGGAGATCAAACGCTCGGAGCAATACAATGACGTGGGCTTCAACTCGTTCTTCAAGTCCGGCTGGAAGCGCTTCTATCTGAAGTGGTACGGCGACAGTCATCCTTCGGCAATGAAGCTGTGCCCGCGCACCACCGAACTGGTGCAAAGCATCGGCTCGATCAAGGCCGCGATGTTCGCCGAGCTGCCGCCGGGCTCCAAACTGGTGCGTCACCGTGACCCCTATGCGGGCTCCTACCGCTATCACCTGGGGCTGGATACCCCAAACGATCCGGGTTGCTATATCAATGTGGACGGCGAGAGCTATTACTGGCGCGACGGCGAGCCGGTGATGTTCGACGAGACCTATATCCACTACGCGGAAAACACCACGACCCACAACCGCATCATTCTGTTCTGCGACATCGAGCGGCCGATGAAATACCGCTGGGCAGCCGCGTTCAACCGCTGGTTCAGCCGCAATGTGATGGCCGCTGCGGGTTCGCCCAATGATGAAGGCGACAAGACCGGCGGCCTCAACCGCGCCTTTACCCGCTTGTACAAGATCCGGTTGCGCGGCAAAGAGCTGAAAAAGCGCAACCGTACGCGCTACTACCTGGAAAAGTGGGCGATCTTCGCTGGCCTCGCGCTGATCTTCATCCTTATCTGAGCCCCACCGGTGGCGCGGATCACTTCGGTGGCTTCGCGCCCAGCTTGTCCCACATCTTCTTGCTGATCTTCTGTCGGTTGGCATAGCCGGCCCACGGGTCGCCCTGCAAACTCTGCAAGCGTTCGTGCAGGTTGGCGACTGTCCATTGCTGGGAACTGCGCAATCCATTCAACTCTTCCCGACTGACCGGTACCGAAACCGGCAGGCCGGGCCGCGCCCGCACGGAGTAAGCGGCAACCGTACTGGCGCCCCGGGCGTTGCGCAGATAATCGATGAAGATTTTGCCCACGCGGTTTTTCGGGCCGCTGGTGGCCGTGAAGCGCTCGGGCAATTGCTGGGTCATGAATTGGGCGATCGCCTTGGCGAAGGCTTTCACGTTGTCCCAGTCATCTCGCCGGGCCAGCGGTACGATCAGGTGCAAGCCTTTGCCACCGCTGGTTTTGACGAAGGCCTGCAAGCCCAATTCATCCAGCACCGAGAGGGTCAGTTGCGCAGCTTCCAGCATGGCCTTCCAGGGCAGGGCGGGGTCCGGGTCGAGGTCGAGTACGAACAGGTCGGGGGTTTCGATCTTGTCCGTCGTGGCGCCCCAGGTGTGCAGCTCGACCGTGCCCATTTGCACGGCGCCGACCAGGGCGTCTGCAGTGTCTATTTCCATCAGGCGTGCATGGCCGGGGTCCAGGGCCTGGTCCAGTTGCTTGATGTGGGGGATCGTCATGCGTTCGATGTGCTTCTGGAAGAACTGTTCGCCTTCGATGCCCTCCGGCGCCCTGAGCAGCGACACCGGCCGGTTGCGCAGGAACGGCAGGATCCACGCGCTGGTGTCGGCGTAGAACTGTGCCAGTTGCTGCTTTTGCGTACCGCTCTGCTTGTCGATGACGCGATCAGGGTGGGTGATTTTCAGGTCCTTCACGGTTTTCACCTGCTTCTCGGTTTTTTTCGCCGCAGACGCCTTGACCGATTTGGCCGCGCGCGGCAGTTCGTGAATGATCTGCGCGGCGGGCTTGTCGGTGCGCATGCCCACAAACGCGGCCTGGCGCACCACGCCTTCACGGGTCCATTCGGCAAATTGCACCTCGCCGACCAGGCTCGGTTCGACCCAGTGCACGCCACGCGCCTGGGCGCTGGTCAACGGCTTTTGCAGTGGCGAGTCGTCGCGTTCGAGCGCGGTGAGCTTGGTGTAGATGGCTTTCAGCGATGCCTGGTCGAAGCCGGTGCCCACGCGCCCGGCGTATACCAGCTCGGCGTCGTCGTTGACCGCCAACAGCAGCGCGCCAAACCCGGTGCGCGAGCCTTGGGGGCGGGTATAACCGACAATTACGAACTCCTGGCGCAAGCGGCATTTGAGCTTGATCCAGTCGTCACTGCGCCTGGACACATAAGGGCTGCCGGCACGTTTGCCGATGACGCCTTCCAGGGCCAGGTCGCAGGCGCTTTCGAAAATGTCGTGGTGGTTGGCCGCAAACGCTTCGGAGAAGCGCAGCAGCTTGCTCTTGCTGGCGGACAGCGCGGATTTGAGCGCGGCGCGACGCGTTTCGACCGGGTCTTCGCGCTGATCGCGGCCATTCAGGAAGGGCGCGTCGAACAGGTAATAGACAATGTCGAGGCTGCGGCCGATGTCGAAGGCATTCTGCAACGCCTGGAAATCCGGCAGGCCGTCGCCGTTGAGGCTGACCACCTCGCCGTCCAGCCAGCTGTCCTTGAGCTTGAGCGCTTGCAAAGCCTTGGCCTGACGCGGCAGGCGCTCGGTCCAGTCGTGCCCGTTGCGGGTGAACAAGCGCACTTCACCTCCCTGGATGCGCGCGAGGATGCGGTAACCGTCGAACTTGATCTCGTACTGCCAGTCACCTTCGGGTGCCCGATCGACCAGGGTGGCCAGTTGCGGGGAGAACTGCTCGGGCACGGCGGTGGCCCGCTTGCGCGTGCTCGCCTTGGGAGCTGCCTTGGCTGCCGCTTTGGTTTTTGCCTGAGCCTTGGCCTTGGGCTTGCCGACCACCGCGTCGCTCAGCACGCTGGCGGGTTCGGCCTGGACGATATCGTATTCGGCAATGGGCCGTGCCTGCTGGTCATTTTCCTTGATCAGCAGCCATTGTTGCTTGTCGCCGCTGCCCTTGAGCCGGGTGCGCACCAGGGTCCAATCCCCCGAGAGTTTTTCGCCGACCAGGCTGAATTTGAGTTTGCCGGCCGCGTAGGCCTTGTGCGGGTCGTCATGGGGTTGCCAGATGCCGCGGTCCCACACGATGACATCCCCGGCGCCGTATTGGCCGGCGGGAATACTGCCCTCGAAGCCACCGTAACTCAGTGGGTGGTCTTCCACGTGGACCGCCAGGCGCTTCTGGCTCGGGTCCAGGCTCGGGCCTTTTGGCACCGCCCAGCTCAACAGCACGCCGTCGAGTTCCAGGCGAAAGTCATAGTGCAGGTTACGCGCGTCATGCTTCTGGATCACAAAGCTCAAGGCCGAGGCTTTGCGCTTGCCGGCCGGTGAGTCGCCGGCGGGTTCGGCGGTGATCCCAAAGTCGCGTTTACGGTTGTACTCGCTCAGGGGCTTTGCCATGTCGTTCTCCAGCCAATGGCAGGCTCAAGAGGCCTTTTTGTTGGACTTCTTCGCAGCGGGTTTTTTCGCCGCAGGTTTGCCCGCAAGGCTGCGCTTGAGCAGTTCCGTCAGGTCGATCACATCGGCCGATTTGCGCTCTTCGCTGCCTTCGGTCGATTCCACGTCTTCGATCTTGCCGGCCTTGGCCTTTTTCTCCACCAGCGCCATGATTTTTTCCTGGAAGCTGTCGCGGTACTCCTCGGGTTGCCAGTCGGCGCTCATGTCTTCCACCAGGCGCTTGGCCATGTCCAGCTCGCCCTTGGCCAGGGTGGGTTTGGTCACATCGCTGCCCAGCTCCAGCTCATCCAGGCTGCGCACCTCGGCGGGCCAGCGCAGCATGACCAGCACCAGGGCCGACTCCAGCGGCATCAATGCGGCAAGGTGCTGCTTGGTATGCAACACCACATTGGCCAGGGCGACCTTGCCGGTTTTTTTCAGGGTTTCGCGCAGCAGCGCGTAGACCTTGCCGCCGCGTTTATCCGGGGCCAGGAAGTAAGGCGTATCGATGTTCTGCAGGGGGATCTGGTCGCTGGCGACAAAGGCGATGATTTCGATGGTCTGGGTCGACTTGGGGTGGGCTGAGCGGATCTCATCTTCGCTGAGCACCACGTAGCGGCCTTTTTCGTAAGCTACGCCCTTGACGATATTTTCCTTGGTGATTTCCTTGCCCGTGGCCTTGTTGATGCGCTTGTAGCCCACCGGGTCCATGCTGCGTTTGTCCAGCCAGTCAAAATCGACGCCTTGGGCAGACGTCGCCGACACCAGCGACACCGGGATGTGAACCAAACCGAAACTGATGGCGCCTTTCCAGATTGCCCGGGGCATAAGTGCATCTCCTACAAAGATAAGTCTGTGTTCTGGTGACTCGTGGGCCCGGGCAAAAGTTTCGGCGAGCGGATGCTCGGACAGATCGTGTTACACCTGATGAGCAACTATTTAATGTCGCCAGACGAACCCCTGGGGTAGCGTGTTATCGAAAGCACGTACTCCTCGGCATAGAGAGGCATCGTCATGAACCGTTATGTGCGTCATCTTGCAGCGCTGGTTGCAGTGCTGGCATCGAGCCTGGCCCTGGCTCCACTGGCCCAGGCGCAGAACCTGCCGGGTCGTTACGACTCCAACAACAGCCCTATCCACCGGGCCAACCCCAACAGCATGCAGGGCACCCAGCCCAATGCGCCGGCCGTTCGCGGCATCCAGACCGCGCCGACCCAACCTCGGCCTACCGTGGAAAACAGCGGGATCGGCAACAGTTATCCCAAACGTGACGCCGCGCCCAGTCGCCCGAACACCGAAACCAAAGCTCCCACCTATGATGCCAACGGCAATCGCCGGTAAGGATCCGTCTTATGTTTCTACGCAAAACCCTGCTAGCCGCTCTTTGCGCAACCACGCTGCTGCCAATGGCTGCGGTTCAAGCTGCCGATGCCCAACAGTTTCCCAGTGAACAAGGCAGCATCACTGCGACGCCCGTCGCCAAGGGCCTGAATCGCCCCTGGGCAGTGGCATTCCTGCCGGACAGGCAAGGTTTCCTGGTGACCGAATTGCCCGGCCAGCTGCGCTTTGTCAGCCAGGACGGCAAGCTGTCCGCGCCGTTGACCGGCGTGCCCCAGGTGTGGGCCAAGGGGCAGGGCGGTTTGCTTGATGTGGTGCTGTCGCCTGACTTCAAGCAAGACCGCATGGTCTACCTGTCGTACGCCGAAGGAGGCGGCGAGGATGGCAAGGCCGGGACCGCCGTGGGGCGAGGGCGCCTGGCCGATGACTTGAGCGGCTTGAAGGACTTCACGGTGATCCTGCGCCAGGAGCCCAAGCTGTCTACCGGCAACCACTTCGGCTCGCGCCTGGCGTTTGACCGTGACGGCTACCTGTTCGTGACCCTGGGCGAAAACAATGTGCGGCCCACCGCCCAGGACCTGGACAAGCTGCAAGGTAAAGTCGTACGCATTTATCCGGATGGTCGCGTGCCCGACGACAACCCGTTTGTTGGCCAGCCTGGGGTACGCCCCGAGATCTGGTCCTACGGCCAACGCAACCCACAGGGCCTGGCGTTGAACCCCTGGAGCGGGACGATCTGGGAAAACGAACATGGGCCACGGGGCGGTGATGAAATCAACATCATCGAACGCGGCAAGAACTACGGCTGGCCGTTGGCGACGCACGGCATCAACTATTCCCTCACGCCGATCCCCGAGGCCAAGGGCAAGACCGCCGAAGGCACCGTGGCACCGCACCATGTGTGGGAGAAGTCACCGGCGATCAGTGGTATGGCGTTCTACGACGCCGACCGTTTCAAGGCCTGGCAGCACAACCTATTTATCGGCGCGCTGGCCAGCAAGGAACTGATCCGGCTGCAGTTCGATGGCGACAAGGTCGTCCATGAAGAACGTCTGCTGGGTGATTTGAACGCGCGGATTCGCGATGTGCGGCAGGGGCCGGATGGCTATCTGTATGTGCTCACGGATGAGGATGATGGGGTGCTGTATCGAGTTGGGCTGAATCAGGACTGAGTAACAGCCGCGCGGATCGTTCCCACGCTCCCGCGTGGGAATGCAGCCCCTGACGCTCCGCGTCACCTGTGCGTATTAGGGACGCGGAGCGTCCCGGGAGGCATTCCCACGCAGAGCGTGGGAACGATCGGGCTACAGACTTAATTCGGACAACCCCGGATGAGCATCCGGACGCCGTCCCAGCGGCCAGTGGAACTTGCGTTCACTTTCTTTGATCGGCAAATCGTTGATGCAGGCAAAACGATTGGCCATCAGGCCGTTTTCGTCAAACTCCCAGTTTTCATTACCGTACGAACGAAACCAGTTACCGGAGTCATCGTGCCACTCATAGGCATAGCGCACGGCGATGCGGTTGCCGGTGAAGGCCCATAGTTCTTTGATCAGTCGGTAATCCAGCTCTTTGGCCCATTTGCGCGTGAGGAAGCCCTTGGCCTCTTCGCGGTTATGGGCGAACTCGGCGCGGTTGCGCCACTGGGTATCCAGCGTGTAAGCCAGTGACACCCGTTGTGGGTCGCGTGAGTTCCAGCCGTCTTCGGCCAGGCGCACTTTTTCAATGGCCGACTCGCGGGTAAAGGGCGGCAGCGGTGGGCGGACTTCTGGGTTAGAGGACATGGAACGGCTCCTGAAAAGTTATGAAAGTGCATCGACAGTAGTTCAAAGCCCCAATAGGGTCCGCGCCATCGCTTGCGCAGTATCGGCAGCCGTTGAATCGCCCATCACCAGGGCAACGGTAATGGCACCATCGATCAGGATCAGCAGCTGCGCGGCCTGCCGCTCCGGGTCGGGGGTGCCATGTGCTTGACACAGTTCAAGTGCGTACTCGAACAGTTTCTGTTTGTGGGCCTTGGCCAGCAGGCGTACCGGGGCTTGCGCGTTGCCGGTTTCGCCACTGGTATTGATAAAGGCGCAGCCGCGAAAATCCGCCGAGCCGAACCAGCTTTTCAGCGCGCTGAACAGCGCCAGCAGGCGCTCGCCACTGCCCTCACTGCGCTCCACTTCGGTGCGCAACCAGTGCATCCAGCGTTCGTCGCGGCGCTGCAGGGCGGCAATCACCAGCTCATCCTTGTTGCTGAAGTAGCGATAAATGCTTTTTCTCGAGACGCCGGCGGTTTTCACCAGCAAGTCCATGCCGGTGGCGGCGATGCCGTGGCGATAAATCAACTTCTCGGTGACGTCGAGAATAATGTCGCGGGTTTCATTAAGAATCATATCGTTCATGCCTCAGACAGTAGAACGATCGTTCTTCTCGGTCAATGGGCATTTTTCCCTGTGCGGCGACGAGACCTGAGCACCCCCATGGTGTAAGCTTTGGGCCTCTTCGGATTCGACCCATTGCGAGCCTTATGCCGTCGTTCTTCAAACGCTCCCTGTTGCCTAAACTGCGCGGTTTCCCGCTGTCCACCGATGCCATCGAGGTGCTGCCCAGCGCCGATGCCTATCGGCGTTGCCTGCTGGAAAAAATCCCCCAGGCCACCCGGCGCATCTACATCGTTGCGTTGTACTTGCAGCAGGATGAGGCGGGGCAGGAGATCTACGACGCACTGCACGCCGCCAAAGCCGCACGGCCGGCGTTGGACATCGTCGTGGTGGTCGACTGGCTGCGCGCCCAGCGTGGCCTGATCGGCGCCGGCAAGCAGCCGGGCAATAGCGCCTGGTACCAGGCCATGACCCAGGGTCACGCCAGTGAAGTGCCGGTGTACGGCGTGCCGGTGCAAACCCGCGAGCTGTTCGGCGTGCTGCACCTCAAGGGTTTTGTGATCGACGACACGGTGCTGTACAGCGGCGCCAGCCTGAACAACGTGTACTTGCACAAATTCGACAAGTACCGCTTCGACCGTTATCACCTGATCCACAGCCAGGCCCTGGCCGACTCCATGCAGCACCTGGTGGAACATGGCCTGGTCGCGTCCAAGGCGGTGCATCGCCTCGACCTGCCCAACCCGCCCACCACCCGCAGTCTGCGCAACGACATCGGTGACCTGCGCAGCCGCCTCAAGCATGCGGCGTATGACACCAGCGCCGGGCAGTTGCCCAATGGGCATTTGCAGGTCAGCCCGTTACTCGGTGTCGGCAAAAACAACCCGCTCAGCCGGGTGATCCTCGAGCTGATCGCCAGCGCCCAGCAGCAACTGACTATCTGCACGCCGTACTTCAACCTGCCGCTGCCGGTGACGCGCGAGATCAACCGGGCCCTGGCGCGCGGGGTGAAGATCGACATCATCGTCGGCGACAAGACCGCCAACGACTTCTACATTCCGCCCAGCGAACCCTTCAAGGTGATCGCGGCGTTGCCGTATCTGTATGAAATCAGCCTGCGCCGCTTTGCCAAGCGCCATCAGCCGATGATCGACAGCGGCCAGTTGAACCTGCACCTGTGGCACGACGGTGACAACAGCTACCACCTCAAAGGCCTGTGGGTCGACGAGCGCTACACCCTGCTGACCGGCAATAACCTCAACCCCAGGGCTTTCCGGCTCGACCTGGAAAACGCCTTGCTGATCGACGACCCCCAGGGCCAGTGGTTGGCACCGCGTGCGCAAGAGCTTGCGCATATTTTCCAACACACCACGCGCATCGCCGGCTACCAACAACTGCAGACGCTGGTGGATTACCCGGTGGCGGTGGGCAAGTTCCTGCGCCGGGTCAGCCGGGTGCGCATCGAGCGGTTGCTCTACCGGATTCTGTAAAAACACCTGGCAAAAAAACACCCAGGCTCCGAACGGGGCCTGGGTGTTTTTTTTGCGCGGGGGCTTAGTTCAGGCCCAATTTACCGCGCAGCATCGACAGGTCTTCAGCCAAGGTATTGACCGGACCCACCAAGGCCTTGCGGTCGTTATCCTTGACCTTGTCGTAGGTCTGAAAACCGCCGTCCGGGGTCTTGTACTTGGCCAGGATTTTGTCCACGGTGGCAAAGTTCTTGTCGACCTTGGCCAGGAACGCCTTGTCTTGTTTCTCGATCTGGCCACGGAACAGGTCAACGATTTTCTTCGCGCCGTCGATGTTGCCTTGGAAGTCGTACAGGTCGGTATGGCTGTAGCGGTCTTCCTCGCCGGAAATCTTGGTGGCGGCGACTTCTTCGAGCAGCGCTGCGGCGCCGCCGACAACTTTTTCCGGTGGGAAGGTCAGGCCGTCGACCCGGGTTTTCAGGTCCAGCACGTCGCTGTTGAGCTTGTCGGCGAGGGCGTCGAGGCCTTGGGTGGTGTTTTCGGAGAACAGGCTGTATTCGATGCGGTGAAAGCCGGTGAAGTCTTCGGCCTTCACGCCTTTTTCGTGATCGTCGACCCGTGAGTCGATGGAGGCGTCGAGGTCGCTGAACAGCTCGGCGATCGGCTCGATGGATTCATAATGAACGCGGGTCGGCGCATAGAGTTTCCGGGCGGTGGGCAGGTCGCCTTTTTTCACGGCGTCGGTGAAGGCCTGGGTTTGGGTGACCAATTCACCGATCTCTTCGGTGACATAGATTTTGTAGTCCGACACCGGACCGACCAGGTCCAGCGGCGCCGTGGCGGCAAAGGCGGACAGTGGCGAAAGGGTCATCAGCAACGACAACGCGAGGGTCGACTTCTTCATGGGACGGTATCCGCTCTGAGTGTGTTTTAGGTGGAGGCAGTGGTTTGAGGGTGCGTTGCCGCAAGCAGCGTGCGCCCGATGAAATCGTCGGGCCCCGTGACCCCCGGCAAGGTGAAGAAATAGCCGCCGCCGACCGGCTTGAGGTATTCCTCCAGGGGCTCGCCGTTGAGCCGGGTTTGCACGCTGATAAAGCCTTTCTCCAAGTCAGCCTGGTAACAGATGAACAACAGCCCCATGTCCAGCTGACCGTTTTTATTGACGCCGTTGGAGTAGTTGAACGGCCGCCGCAGGATCAGGTTGGCCTGGGTCTGCGGAGTGCGCGGGTTGGCCAGGCGGATATGGGCATCGAGCTTGGTCAGCTTGCCTTTCGGGTCCTTGCTGTAGTCCGGGACCTGGGATTCCTTGGTGCCATCCATCGGCGCGCCGGTGGGTTTGACGCGGCCGATGATGCTTTCCTGTTCCTGCAGTGGGGTACGGTCCCAGCGCTCGACGAAGTTGCGGATGATGCGCACCGCCTGGTAGCTGCCGTTGGCCGCCCAGGCCGGTTCGTCACTGCCTGGCTGCACCCACACGATCTGGTCCATGGCCTTGGCGTCGTTGGAATTGGGGTTGGCCGAACCATCGCGAAAACCCAGGAAGTTACGCGCACTCTGCGCCGGCTCGCCGGGTTTGGCCGGCGCCTGGGGCGGTACGCTGCCTTCCTGTTTCCAGCGCACCAGCAGCAGGTCGGGCAGGTTCTTTACGATGTCGCGCAGGGCGTGGATGTTGGTGTCCGGGGTGTTGGAGCTGAACTGCAGGCTCAGGTCGCCGTGGCACTGCGAAGGTTCCAGCGCATCGTTGGGGAAACCGACCATACGCGTCAGGCGCTTGGGCTTGGCCGCGCCGAGGCCGAAGCGTTCATCGAACAACGACTCACCGACCGAGACCGTGATGGTGAGGTTATCCGGTGTCACCACCGGGCCGAGGATGCCGGAGTCGGTGGGCGGCAGTTTCGGGTCGACTTGAGGCACGGTGCCGCCGGTCATCAGGAAGGCGATGCGCTCGTTCAAGGTGCGGAACAGGCGCTCCAGGTCTTCACGGTCACTGGCCAATACGTCGAACGCCACGAGCATGCCGCAGGCGGGACGTGGGGTGACGATGCCGCTCTGGTGCTTGCCGAAGAACGCGTGGTGGTCCTGGGTCTTGTCACTGCGTGGCGCGGTGGTGACTTGCTCGGCGGCCGCAGCCATGGCCGGGCAGGTCAGGGTGCTACCGGCAATCGCGGCGCCGGTGGCGGCCATGCCGAACAGGACACGGCGACGTTGGAGGTCAAATTGTGCTGAATCACTCATGTATGCGTTCGTCTCACTGCAGGCCGGAAAGGCCAAGGGCGGGGTCGATTCCATCGAGTACGGCGGCCAGGGCCTTGGCCTTGTCGGCGATCTGCTTGCGCTGATCGGCGTTCACGCTGTCATAGGTGGCGTAGCCCTTGTCGACCTTGAAGCCTTGGAGTTCGGCATCAAAGGCGGCGAGGGCGCTGTCGACGGTGGGGAGCAGCTCGGCGGCGGACTTGGCCAACAGCGGCCGCATCAGCGCGACGACCTTGTGAGCAACCTCCAGATTGGCGGCAAAACCGTTGAGGTCGATGTGGCTGTAGCGTTCCTCTTCACCGCTGTTGGCGCGTACATCCGCCAGGCTATTGAGGTTGCGCACCACACTGCTCACCAGTTGCTCCGGTGGCAGGGTCTGGGCCAGCAGTTGCTGCTTGAGCGCGCTGACATCGTTGGCCAACCGTTGCGCGACGGGCGCCAGGCCGTCGAGGCTGCGCTGCTGAAACAGGCTATATTCCAGGCGGTGGAAGCCGCTGAAGGCCGGGTCCTGTTCGCGCTTTTCAAAATAATCGGCGCGGGCGTTGATCGCGTTGTCCAGCTCGGCCAGGCGTTGCGATGCCGGCGCCAACCGTTGATAGGCTTCGCGGGCCGGTACATACAGGGCCTGGGCCTGGGCGAGGTCGCCGGCATCGATCGCGTGTTGCAACGCGGTGACCGCCTTCACCAGTGCAGTGCCCTGGCCGCTCAGGTAAACGCGGAACTCCGACAGCGGCCCGATAAACGCCACCATCGACGGCTTGGCCTTGGCCTGGGCCTCGGATTGCGCAGTCGGTGTGACATGCAAGGTGCCGCGGGGGTTGCTCAGCAGACCGCAGGTGATCGCGTAGTCGCCGGGCTGCAGATTGGCATTAATCATCTGGCTCAGGCCGGGGGCAATATTTTCCCGCTCTTCGACGACCAGGACGCCGTCGAGGATTTCCCATTCCACCGCGCGGTCGGAGCGGTTGATGATGCGGAAACTCGCACGCCCGGCGGGCACCGTCAGGGCGTTGGGCTCGCAAGCGTGGCCGTGGATGGTCACCGCGATCTCATTCTGGTTGGCCTGGCGCTTGCTGGCAGCCAACTGCGCGGCGTAATAGAACAGGCCACCGGCGGCGATCATCACGACCACCGAGCCGGCCACGGCCCAGCGCAGCGCGCGGGACGACGGAACCGGTTGAGGGGTTGGGTTGGACAAGAGGCGGTCCTTACTGGCTGGAGACGGAAGAAGTGGGGGTGACAGGCTTGGCCGAAGGCGACGGCAGAAAGAACATCACCAGCGCCACCACCAGGTAAATCAGATAGGCGCCGAGGGTGCTGACGGTCGGCGCTTCCTGATAACCGAACATACCGGCAAGCACTGAGCCCAGCGGGCTGTCCATGGGCAGCGCGGCGCTGAAATCGAACAGCACGGTCTGCAGGTGATTCCACACGCCCGCTTCGTGCAAGGCTTGCACCGAGTTGGCGAGAATGCCGGCCGCCACCACGAGGATGAACAGGCCGGTCCAGCGGAAAAACGCACCGAGGTTCAGGCGCATGCTGCCGGTGTAGATCAGGAAACCGACGATGATCGCCAGGATCAGGCCGAGCAGGGCGCCGATAGGTGCACCCGGGCCCTCGCTCTGCTGGAACACGGCGAGCAGAAAGAACACCGTTTCCAACCCTTCGCGGGCCACGGCGAAGAACACCATGGCGATCAGCGCGAAGACTTGATGCCGCGAGCCGGCCAATGCGTGGTCGAGGGACGCATGCAGCGAATGTTTGATCGAGCGCGCCACCTTGCGCATCCAGAACACCATGGAACTGAGAATGCCCACCGCGACCAGTCCGACGATGCCTTCGAACAATTCCTGCTGTTTCTGCGGGAATTCGGCACTGACCAGTTCCAGCCCGCCGCCCACCAGCAGGGCCAGCGCAGCTGCGAGAAACACACCGATCCATACAGCGGGCATCCATTGACCGCGCCCGGTCTGTTGCAGGTAGCTGGCGATGATGCCGACGATCAACGCCGCTTCAATGCCTTCGCGCAGCATGATTAAAAAGGGAACAAGCATCGGGCACCAGGGCGTAACTAGATAGGAGGCTAAGTTGTAACATAATGATACTCATTGCCAAACAAGAAATATTGACCTTTGCTGAACGTGGGCTGAACGGTGGTGGCGAAGCGCAACCGCCCTTATCATGCAGGCCACCCGAACCGCAGCCGGATTGCCTAACAGCCCATGTCGGAAAAAGACACCATCTCTATCCACCTCGTGCGCGAAGCCCTGCTGCAGAGCTGTGCGCCGGGCGCGGCCACCGTCGAGGCGTTGAGCAAAGTCGGGATTGACCCTGCGCTGCTGGAACAGCCCGGTGCACGCGTGGCCGCCACCGCTTATGCGCGCTTGTGGCGTTTGCTCGCACGGCGCAGTGATGACGAGTTTTTTGGCATGGACCCGCGCAAGCTCAAATCCGGCAGCTTGGCGTTCCTCTGTCGTGCTGCTATGGCACAACCGAGCCTGGTGGCCGGCCTGGAAACCGGCCTGGATTTTCTTTCACTGATGTTTGAGCGCCTGCCTGCCCAGTTGGTGCGCCAACAAAGCCTGGCGGAAATCGTGTTGCTCGAACCGGAGCCCGAGCCCAAGCGCGCGTTCACCTATTTCACTTACTGGATGATCGTCCACGGCGTCGCCTGCTGGCTGGCGGGGCGGCGCATCCCGATCCTGGCCATCGAATTGCGCTGCGCACGGCCGGACTTTTGTGATGATTACCAAGTGATGTTTTCCGACAACCTGCGCTTTGATCGGCCACGCACCCGCATGATTTTTTCCGCCGAGTGCCTGGACCTGCCGATCAAACGAACCCCACAGGAATTGCAGCGTTTCCTCAGCCACGCGCCGGCGAATATCCTGGTCAAATACCGCGACCCGCAAAGCCTTGCCAGCCGCATCAAGCATGACCTGCGCCACATGCCCCCACACACCTGGCCGGAGACCGACGGCCTTGCGGCCACCCTGTGTATCTCCGCATCCACCCTGCGCCGCCGCCTGGCGGAAGAAGGCCAGACCTACCAGGGCCTCAAGGACAGCGTGCGCAAGGAACTGGCGATTGTGTGGCTGGCTGAACCGCAGATCAGCTTCGCCCAGATTGCCGAGCGGTTGGGGTTTGCCGATACGAGCTCGTTTTATAAGGCGTTTCGTAAGTGGAGCGGGTCGAATCCGGGGCATTATCGGAGTTTGATTCTTAACGACGCAACGTAGAACAATGATCGTTCCCACGCTCTGCGTGGGGATGCCACCCGGGACGCTCCGCGTCCGCTTTCAGCGAAAACTCAGGCACTTGCGCAATGGTGACGCGGAGCGTCACGGGATGCATTGCCACGCGGAGCGTGGGAACGATCAACGCCGCACACATAGCGCTGGTGCGGGACTAGGAAATAACTGACTAATTCCTACTCCTTGGTATGACAGAGCGGTCCTTCTTGTTTTTAGGATGTGACTGGCATACTTGGAACAACAAATCGTGCACCGTTTTAACCACGGTCTTACTTTGTGGTTATGCGCAAATTACAGATAATGGTGCGAAGCCAAAGTTGGGTAAGCCGTACGCGTTGAGTTATTAACCAACCTACGTAGGGTGAGCTTATGAGTCGTTTTATTGCATTACCTTTTGCAGCGTTGATATTGGTATCCGCTCAGGCATCTGCACTGTGCTTGAATATCTCGGAGAGTTTTAGCGGGACAGTAGAGCCGGAAACTGAAGTTACCGTACATGGGCCGTTCGTAATAACGGGTAGTAATGGATGTTCTAATGCGAATATTGAGGCAGTGATTTCAGCGGCGGGTGCGGGGAGAGCTCCCCAGATATCCATCGAGCGTGAAGTCGGCTCCTCTTGGACGAAGGTTGCGGCCAATCCTTTGTCTCCTCGGGTGTCTTGGCTGGGGCCTCTCGGTACATATAGAGTCAGGGCGCACAATCCTGATACCGGCTTGAAGGCCTTTTCCGGAACTGTCAGATACGGACGCTAGGCAGCAGTGATAGCAGTGTGTCAGAGCCCTGGCACGCTGCTACCTTCTTGTTGCTTCATTATCAGGCCCGCTCCTCCACCGACAAATCATGTTTTGACGAATTTGCGAAATACGCGAGGGCATTAATGGCACGATTGGCGTCAAACATGCCCTGTATATATTCCGGAATGCCCTGTGAGCGGCCTACGTCTGGGTTGCTTTTTACAAATGCAAGGTAGCCCTCCAGCTTTTCGTCGAACAGCGCAATTGCATTGAATTTTACATGCGTGTTCGTTTGTTTGCCGGTGGCGTCAGAGGCGCCATCTCCGGAAATGAAAATCAGGAAAGCCTGCTCATCGATTACTTTACTATCGAACAACCGCCTCCCCACCTGCTTAAGCTCATCGGTGCTGATAGACGTCATATCATACTTCTTCAAAAACTCTTTCAAATCCGCTAGCTCACCTTGCCGCCACATTCGCAGTTCGTCAACGGCGTTTGACTCTTCCGTGATTGTGAACGCATTCGTGACCTTTTCCGGGTTCTTGATGACGAACGCATCCGTCTGTTTGGAAAGTACATTAGGTATTGTCACTCTCATGTCCATGTTCGTTTCCTTATAGATGAAGGGTACGTCCCGTTATCGACCTCTTTTGAATGATATTTAAGACATTTGGAAATTTGGGAAGTGTCTGACGGATAAGGATTACCAACAGGCAAAAACTGTTTGACTCACTGATAACCGGGCAAAAAAAAGCCCCGCAACCGAATGAATCGCAGGGCTAAAAATTGGCTGGATGCGACCAACCAAAGGAGCTCTTTACATCACTTGGCGGTAGCGACCACCGTATCCGGCTGCCAGCCACCTCCCAGCGCCTTGTAGATCGCAACGATGCCGCGATACAGATCCACTTCGGCCTGGGCCTGGGAGTCTTCGGCGGCCAGGCGTTCGCGTTGGGCGTCGAGCAGGACCAGGAAGTCCACGGTGCCTTCGCGGTAGCGGATCGCGGCCAGGTCGGCGGCGGCGCGGCTGGATTCGCTTTGGCGGATCAGCGAGACCAGGCGTTGCTGACGCTTGCCGTAGTCACTGAAGGCGTTTTCAGATTCTTCCAGGGCCAACAGCACTTGCTGTTCGTAGTTCGCCAGGGCGCCATCGGCTTCGGCGTCCGCGCCGCGCAAGCGGGCGCGCACGCTGCCGAGATCGAAGGCAGCCCAGGTGATGCTCGGGCCAAGGGCCCAGGCATTGGCGGCGGACGAGCCGATCTGCGAGCCGCGCCCGGCGGTGAAGCCGAGGAAGCCGCTGAGGCTGACCCGTGGGAACAGGTCGGCCTTGGCCACGCCGATGCGTGCGGTGGCGGCCGCCAGTTTGCGCTCGGCGCTGAGGATGTCCGGGCGCCGTTGCAGCAGTTGCCCCGGGTCGCCGATCGGCAGCGCCTTGGCAATCGCCGGCAGGTCTTTCGGGCTCAGGTCCACGCTGAGTTTGTCGGGACGCTGGCCGAGGAGGGTGGCGATGCGGTTACGCTCGCGCACTTGCTCGGCCTGCAGTTGCGGCACGCTGGCTTCCACCGACGCAAGGCGCGCATCGGCGCGTTCGACGTCGAGTTGGTCGCCCACGCCGGCATCGCGCAGGCTGACGGTGATGCCGCGGGAGTCCTGCTGGTTTTTCAGGTTGTCCAGGGCAATGCGTTCACGCAGTTGCGCGCCACGCAGTTGGCCGTAGGCGTCCACCAGTTCAGCGATCATGGTGACTTGCAGCTGGTACAAGTCCGCCTCGGCGGCCTGCTGGTCGGCGTCGGTGGCTTCCAGGTTGCGCTGGATGCGACCGAACAGGTCCAGTTCCCAGGCCATGTCCAGGCCGAGGTCGTAGCGCTCGGTCTTGACGCGGCGGGTGGTCTGGCCGGGAATCTGGCCCTTGCCCTGGTCACTGCTGACGCGGCTGGTGATGGTCGGCATGGCGTCGTTGCTGGCGTCATCGCGGATCGCACGGGACGCCCGCAGACGGGCAAAGGCGACGCGCAAGTCGCGGTTGCCCTGCAGCGACTGGGTGACCAACTGGTTGAGGGTCGGGTCCTCGAACTGCTGCCACCAGATGCCTTCGAACCTGGCATGGTCATATTGCTTGGCATCGGCGGCGGCCGTGATGTTGGCCGCTTCCGGGGTCTGGGCTTTGTAGTCCGGGCCCACGGCACAGGCGCTCAGCGCCAGTACCAGCAAGCTCGGCAGGAATACTTTCACGCTCATTGCTGTGTCTCCAGCTTCAAGGCCTTGGCCGCTTTGCGTGCTTCGCTGCGCTCCACATAGCGACGGATCAGTACGTAGAACACCGGCGTCAGCAACAGACCGAAGAAGGTCACCCCGATCATCCCGGAGAACACCGCCACGCCCATGGCATGCCGCATCTCGGCACCGGCACCGCTGGACAACACCAGTGGCACCACACCCATGATGAAGGCGAACGAAGTCATCAGGATCGGCCGCAGACGCAAGCGGCAGGCTTCCAGTACCGCAGCGAGCGGGTCGAGGCCTTCCTGCTGTTTATCCTTGGCGAACTCGACGATCAGGATCGCGTTCTTGCAGGCCAGGCCCACCAGTACGATCAAGCCGATCTGGGTAAAGATGTTGTTGTCGCCGCCGGAGATGATCACCCCGGTGATGGCCGACAGCAGCGTCATCGGTACGATCAGGATCACCGCCAATGGCAGGCTCCAGCTTTCGTATTGGGCGGCCAGTACCAGGAACGCCAGCAATACGCAGAGCGGGAACACAAACAGCGCGGTGTTGCCCGAGAGGATTTGCTGATAGGTCAGGTCGGTCCACTCGTAGGTCATGCCGTTGGGCAGTTCATCCTTGAGCAGTTTTTCAATCGCGGCCTGCGCCTGGCCGGAGCTGTAGCCCGGTGCGGCGTTGCCGTTGATTTCAGCGGTGATAAAGCCGTTGTAGTGCATCACGCGGTCCGGGCCCGAGGTGTCGCTGACCTTGATGAAGGTCGCCAGCGGGATCATCTCGCCTTTGTTGTTACGCACTTTCAGCTGGCCGATCTGGTCGGAGTCCTGGCGGAACTGTTGCTCGGCCTGCACGTTGACCTGATAGGTACGCCCGAAGCGGTTGAAGTCGTTGGCGTACAACGAACCCAGGTAGACCTGCAGTGTGTCGAAGATGTCGCTGATTGCCACGCCGTGGGTCTTGGCCTTTTCACGGTCGATGGCGGCATCGACCTGCGGCACGTTGACTGTGTAGCTGGTGAACAGGCCGAACAGCTCAGGCACGCCGTGGCTTTTGGTGATGACGTTCTGCACTTCTTTGTACAGCTCGTCATAGCCGAGGTTGCCACGGTCTTCGATCTGCAGGCGGAACCCGCCGATCGTGCCCAGGCCTTGTACCGGCGGCGGCGGGAAGATCGCCATATAGGCTTCTTCGATACTGGCGTACTGGCCGTTCAGCGCACCGGCAATCGCACCCGCTGACATGCTCGCGTCTTTACGCTCGTCGAACGGCTTCAGGGTCACGAACACGATGCCGCTGTTCGGGCTGTTGGTGAAACCGTTGATCGAAAGGCCGGGGAACGCAATCGCGCTTTCCACGCCGGGTTGCTTCAAAGCGATGTCCGACATGCGTTTCATCACGCTTTCGGTACGGTCCAGGCTCGCGGCGTCGGGCAGTTGGGCGAAGGCCACCAGGTATTGCTTGTCCTGGGCCGGTACGAAACCGGTCGGCGTGTGGGCAAACCCGAAGAATGTCAGCACCATCAGGCCGGCGTACACGAACAGGGCGATACCCGTGCCGCGAATCACCCGGCGCACGGTACCGACGTAGCCATGGCTGGCCTTTTCGAAAAAGCGGTTGAAGGGACGGAACAGCCAGCCGCCGAAGATCTTGTCGAGGACCTTCGAGAAACGGTCCTTCGGTGCGTCATGGGCGCGCAGTAACACGGCCGCCAGGGCAGGGGACAGCGTCAACGAGTTGAATGCCGAGATCACCGTCGAGATGGCAATGGTCAAGGCGAACTGTTTGTAGAACTGCCCGGTCAAGCCACTGATAAAGGCGGCCGGAATGAACACCGCACACAGCACCAGCGCCGTGGCGACGATCGGGCCGGTCACTTCACGCATGGCTTTTTCGGTGGCCGGGAACGGCTCCAGGCCCAGTTCGATATTACGTTCGACGTTCTCCACCACCACGATGGCGTCGTCCACCACGATGCCGATGGCCAGTACCAAACCGAACAGCGACAAGGCATTGAGTGAGAACCCGAACAGGTGCATCACCGCAAACGTACCGATCAACGACACCGGCACCGCCACCAATGGAATGATCGAGGCGCGCCAGGTCTGCAGGAACAGGATCACCACCAGCACCACGAGGATCAGCGCTTCGAACAGGGTATGCACCACCGCTTCGATGGAGCCGCGTACAAAGATCGTAGGATCATAGGCGATGCGGTAATCCATGCCGGCCGGGAAGCCCTTTTTCAGCTCGGCCATCTTGGCGCGCACATCGTTGGAGATATCGATGGCGTTGGAGCCTGGCCGCTGGAAAATCGGAATCGCGACGGCAGGCTGGTTATCGATCAGCGAGCGCAGCGCATATTGGCTGGAGCCCAGCTCGACCCGGGCGATGTCCTTCAGGCGGGTGATTTCACCGTTGGCGCCGGCGCGAATCACAATGTTCTCGAACTCTTCCTCGGTGACGAGGCGGCCCTGGGTATTGACCGACAACTGGAAGCTGGTGTCACTCGGCGCCGGCTGGGCGCCCAGGGCACCGGCGGCCACCTGGCGGTTCTGTTCGCGGATCGCGTTGACCACATCGGTTGCGGTCAGGTTGCGCGAAGCGGTCTTGTTCGGGTCCAGCCAGACGCGCAGCGAGTAGTCGCCCATGCCGAACAACTGCACGTCGCCGACGCCGCCCAGGCGGGCCAGCTCATCCTTGATATTGAGGATCGCGTAGTTGGACAGGTACAGCATGTCGTAACGCTGATCCGGGGAGGTCAAGTGCACCACCATGGTCAGGTCGGGAGAGGCCTTGTCCACGGTGATACCGATGCGCGTTACTTCCTCAGGCAGTTTTGGCTGAGTCCGCGTCACCCGGTTTTGCACCTGCACCTGCGCGTTGTCCAGGTCGGTGCCCAGGGCGAAGGTGATGGTCAGGGTCAGCTTGCCGTCGGCGGTCGACTGCGAGGACATGTACAACATGTTCTCGACGCCGGTAATGGCTTGCTCCAGCGGAGCCGCCACGGTTTCGCCGATGACTTTAGGGTTGGCACCGGGGAAGTTGGCGCGTACCACCACGGTCGGCGGTACCACTTCCGGGTATTCGCTGATGGGCAGTTGGAACAGCGAGATTGCACCGGCGATCAGGATCAACAGCGACAGCACCGCTGCGAAGATCGGCCGCGAAATGAAGAACTTGGAAAAATTCATCTTGAGTCGTATCCCTTAACCGCGTGGAGTCGCGCTGCTGGCGAGCTTGGGCGCGGGTTTTTCCGGCGCCACTTGCTCCAGGTTGCTGGCTTCAAGCGCTTGTCGTTGTTGGGCCAAGGCGGCGAGGGTTTCCTGGCTGGCCATCGGAATGGTTTCCGGTGCGACCGGCGAACCTGGGCGTGCGCGCTGCAGGCCCTTGACGATAATGGTGTCGTCTTTGTTCAAGCCGCTGCGCACGATGCGCAGGCCTTCGATCTTCGGGCCCAGTTCGACGGCGCGATAGGCGGGCTTGTCGCCCTCCATCACCAGCACGAACTTCTTGCCCAGGTCGGTGCCCACCGCTTCGTCGTTGATCAGCACGGCGGAGTAGGTGCCGCTGCCCACCAGCTTCAAGCGCGCATACAGGCCAGGGGTGTATTCGCCCTTGCTGTTATCGAACACCGCGCGCCCACGGATGGTGCCGGTGGCCGGGTTGACCTGGTTGTCGACGAAGTTCATCTGGCCCAGGTGCGGGTTGCCGGTTTCATTCGACAGGCCCAGGTACACCGGGGTGGTCGCGCCGCGACGGCCTTGGCGAGCCAGCTCGGTGTACTTGAGGAACACACGCTCATCGGCGTCGAAGTAGGCGTAGACCTTGTCGGTGGAGACCACGCTGGTCAGCGCGGTGGTGTCGGCGGTCACCAGGTTGCCGGCGGTGATCTCGGCGCGGCTGACGCGGCCGCTGATCGGCGACGTGACGCGGGTGAAGCTCAGGTTCAACTTGGCCAGGTCCAACTGCGCCTGGATCCCGGCAACAGCGGCGCGGGCTTCCTGGGCGGCGGTGGTGCGCGAGTCGGCCAGTTCGGCGGAGATCGCATTGCTCTGGCGCAGGCGGTCGCCGCGTTGCGCTTCGTTATCGCTGCGGGTGGCGGCGGCCTTCGTTTGCGCAAGCTGGGCTTCGAGGCGGCGTACCTCGGCCTGGAACGGACGTGGATCGATCTGGAACAGCAGGTCGCCTTTCTTGACCAAAGCGCCTTCGGTGAAAGCGACTTGGTCAATCTGGCCCGACACGCGTGGACGAATCTGTACGGTTTCCGGTGCTTCCAGGCGCCCGGTGAATTCATCCCACTCGTTGACCGGCTGCTCGAGCACCTTGGCCACGCTGACTTTCGCCGCTGGCATGGCGGCCGCTTGGTCCGGGGTCTTGCCGCACGCGCTCATCACCACCACGGCCAGGATCGCCAGGGGGAAGCGCAAATGTTTGAGTGACTGTTCCATGAGGTGCATCCGCCAATGTATTGAGATGGGCGGATCATGCGCGGGGAGACGGTATGTCACGAATCGAATGAAGCAAAGGTAACTATCATTCGGAATGATATAAGCGCGGGGACAGCCCCCTAGCATGGGGGTTTCGTTAGGGTGCTATCAATGCCCTTGATGGCAACAGTCTATTGCGCAGGCTGCAAGAGACTCACACGGAAGGGCCGTTATCCCTTCAACACCAACGACATGTCCGGATAGTGCGCGCAGATGAACTCAACGAATGCGCGAACCTTTGGCGCAGCGAGGCGCCTGGATGTGTGCAGCACCCACAGCGCGGGTTCCATTCCGTGCACTGTGCCCCACTGGACCAACTCGCCACGGGCAAGCTGGTCCCCGGCAATGGACTGTGGAATCAGGGCGGCGCCTGCACCGGCGACAGCCGCATCCCGCACCATCAGTAATGAAGAGAACCGTAGCTTCGGGTTGGGCTCCAGCACCAGTTCCCCGCCATCGAGATGCCAGTGGGTGGGCTCGAAACTCGACGTCACGATAGCGGCAACGGGCCGGACCGCGCCGGGCAGCGGCTTGAGCACCTCCGGCGCCGCCACCACGATCAGTCGGTCTTTGGCGAAACAGCGGCCAACCAGGCTGCTGTCCGGGCTGGGGTTGATACGGATGGCAACGTCAAAGCGTTCCTCTACAAGGTCAACCAGGCGATCCTCGGCGACGACTTCGATCTCGACTTCTGGGTAGACGGCGCAGAACTCGGCGCCAATGCGCCCCATTGCAAGCTGCGAGAACAAAATCGGGGCAGCTACGCGCAAGCGTCCGCGCGGTGTCGAGATGCCCTCGCGCGCCGCCGTCAAGGCTTCGATCACCTCGCCCAGCGGACCTTCCGTGCGTGTCATCAGCACTTCGCCGGCTTCGGTGAGTTTCAAGCCGCGTGCGCTGCGCTCGATCAGCCTGACGCCCAACTGTTCTTCCAGGTCAGCGATGCGGCGCGACAAGGTCGCCTTGGCGATGCCGCTCGCACGGCTGGCCCTTCCGAGCCCCTCATTGGTGGCGACGAGGGCAAAGTCGATCAATGCGTTCAGGTTCATGGTGTTCCACTTTTGAAACGAAGTGTCTGGATTTTGGCGTCTGTGCTCCGCTTGCGCAACAGCATATCGTTGAACACATCGCAGCGAGCGTTGCGCATTTCACTCACTAACTTATCTAAACCCACTGCAGGAGTTTCACCATGAGCATTCTGGTTATCGGCGCCACCGGCACAATTGGTTCACTCGTCACCCAAGGCCTTGCCGAGGCGGGCGCCGACGTCAAGGCCCTGGTTCGCCAGGCGGGCAAGCGTGATTTCCCGGCAGGCGTCATCGAGGTTGTTGCGGACCTTACCGATGTCGTCTCCCTGCGCGCCGCGCTGTCGTCGGTGCGCACGCTGTTTCTGCTCAATGCCGTGACGCCCGACGAGGTCACCCAAGCCCTCATCACGCTGAACCTCGCGCGTGAGGCGGGGATCGAGCGCATCGTTTACCTGTCGGTGATCCATGCCGACACCTTCACCCATGTGCCGCACTTCACCGGCAAGCACACGGTTGAGCGCATGCTCGAAAGCCTCGATATGCCCGCGACGATCCTGCGTCCTGCTTACTTTATGCAAAACGACCTGATGGTCCGGCAGACGATCCAGGACTACTCGGTATACCCGATGCCCATTGGCTCGGCCGGGGTTTCAATGATCGATACGCGCGACATCGCCGATGTGGCCGTGGCAGAACTGCTGCGACGCGATAAAGCGCCTTCCGCGCTTGAGCGCGTAACACTGGAGTTGGTCGGGCCAACCGCCCTGACGGGTGCCTCCGTGGCGAAGATCTGGAGTGCCGCCCTGGGCCGCGAGATCGCCTACGGCGGTTACGACGTGGTGGCCTTCGAAGGGCAATTGGCGGCCTACGGCCCCGGTTGGTTGGCGTACGACATGCGCCTGATGATGGCCGCTATCCAGACGTTCGGCATGCACGCCGCCGAAGGTACCGTGGAGCGGTTGGAGGCGATCATCGGGCATCCGTTGCGTGCCTATGAGGACTTTGTGCGTGAAGCGACGGCCGGCGTCTAGAAGCCAGGGCAGTGGGGGACGCGCACTGTCAACTCAGGGATGCCTGATTTATGATGGCCGATTGATAAAATCTGGATGCGGCATCATGAGTACACGTTCCGACCTTTTGAGCAGCGCTGAAATCCTGTTGCGTACCAAGGGCTATGCAGCCTTCAGCTACGCTGACCTAGCCGCTGAAATAGGTATCAAGAAGGCGAGTATTCATCACCACTTCCCGACCAAGGAAGGCTTGGCGATCGCTATCGTCGAGAGCTACCTGTTCAGGTTCAAAAAAAACCTGGAACAAGTGAATGAAGACAATGCCGATGTCGTCGATCGCCTCAAGGCATTTGCGCTGATGTTCGCACAGAGCAGCGAGAACGGCTTGTTGCCGCTGTGCGGCGCGTTGGCTGCCGAGTTGGTGGCACTGCCTGAAAGCCTCCAGGAACTGACCCGGCACTTTTTCGAAATTCATCTGGAGTGGCTTCAGGCCAATATCGCTCTTGGTCAGGCGAACGGCGAGCTCAAGGTGCAGTTGGACGTAAAAAAGACCGCCAGGATGATCCTGAACACGTTGGAAGGCGGTAGTTTTGTGGCGTGGGCGATGAGCGATCAGTACGAGCAAGCGTCCGGATTTGACTTCATTCTGGAGGCGATGTGTACAGCGCCCAAGCCTCATTGAAGACTTGATTCATTGAAAAGCCTCGATTATTCGAGGCTTTTTTTTGCTTGAAAATCGGCTCTGGAAAAGTTTGAAGTTAAAGCCATTGATTGAACACCTACTAGTTGGTAGGCTTGTTTTGTCCCGAGCCAACGGCCCGGCCCATCCGCAGAGGAATGTACACATGAGCACTAACTTGAACGGTATCGATGTTGCCGCGCTCCAGCAGTTTGCCCAAGGCGTTGCCGAAGATGCGACCAAGCGCCATGCCAGCTTCAATGTCAAAACCCAATGGAAGGGTCAGACCCGTTCCGTAGCGAAGGTCAATCGCTACAGCCTGGCCGGTGAAACCTATTCGCGTGACTTTGAAATTGCCGCAGACGAGCCAAACGAACTGTTGGGCCAGAACTCCGCGCCCAACCCGCAGGAACTGCTGATGGCCGCGCTCAATGCGTGCATGTCGGTCGGTTACGCCGCCAATGCGGCGATGATGGGCATCAAGATTCACAGTCTGGAAATTGAAACTGACGGCACCCTCGACTTGCGTGGCTTCCTTGGCATCGACGAAAGCGTCAATCCAGGCTACGACGAAGTCAGCGTCGTGATTCGCTTGCACACCGACGCCCCGCGTGAGCGGGTTGAAGAGCTGCATAACGTGGTGCTGAAAACGTCGGTGAACTACGCCAACTTCTCGAAAGCCATCCGCATGGTGCCGACTCTGGAAGTGCGTGAAGGCTGACTCACTCGTTTCAAACAAATGAGACACCTTGCGTGCACCAGCAGGCGATTGATTGCCCTGGTGCAACACCTACGAAATGTTGAAATCCGGAGTCTGTGATGAGCGATTATTTTAAAGGCAAAAAACTGTTGGTCGTTGGCGGCACCAGCGGCATGGGCTTGGAAACGGCACGCATGGTGCTGAAGGCCGGTGGCAGTGTTGTCCTCACCGGCAGCAAACAAGACAAGGCCGATGCGGTGCGTAATGAATTGAGCCCGTTGGGCAATGTCTCTGTCATCGTGGCCAACTTGATGACTGAAGAGGGCATGCACACCGTTCTCCAGGACATCAACGCCAACCACAGCGACATCAGCCTGATGGTCAACTCCGCCGGGATCTTCATTCCCAAGCCGTTCACCGAGCATGATGCGGCCGAGTACGACATGTACATGTCCCTCAACCGTGCGACGTTTTTTATCACTCAGGCGGTCGTCAAGAACATGCTCGCCGCCAAGCGTGAAGGTTCGATTGTCAATGTCGGCTCCATTGGTGCTCAGGCCGCGCTGGCGGGCTCGCCAGCTTCGGCCTACTCCATGGCCAAAGCGGGTTTGCATGCGCTGACACGCAACTTGGCGATTGAATTGGCGCATTCGGGTATTCGCGTCAATGCGGTTTCCCCCGGCATCGTGCATACCTCGATTTACGAGGGCTTCATGGACAAGGATGCGATCCCGGAAGCGATGAAATCGCTCAACGCCTTCCATCCGCTGGGACGCGTCGGGGTGCCGGAAGATGTGGCTAACACGATCCTGTTCCTGCTGTCGGATAAAACCTCATGGGTGACCGGCGCAATCTGGGACGTGGACGCCGGTGTCATGGCCGTGCGCGCCTGAATCCCAGGTAGCTGACCATCAAGGGCTGAACGCTAGCGCAGGAGGCTCGAATGTCTATCACGACAAAGGCCGCGCTGTTGCATGCCGCGGAAACACACATGCGCTCCAAAGGCTATTCAGCGTTCAGCTATGCCGATCTTGCGGCGCAGATCGGCATCCGCAAAGCCAGTATCCACCATCACTTTCCCACCAAGGAGAGTCTGGGGGCAAAGCTCATCAAGGATTACGTACAGCGCTTCGAAGAGACGCTGAAAGCGATTGAAGCGATGCACGCCGATCCGTTGCTGCGGCTGCGTGGTTTTTCTCGACTTTTCGTGATCAGCGCCAATGACGGGTTGCTGCCGTTATGCGGTGCCTTAGCTGCAGAAATGGCGGCATTGCCGCTGTCGCTGCAAGCGCTCACTCGGCGTTTCTTCGAGTCCCAACTCCATTGGCTTCAAAGCATCCTAGGTGACGCAGTCGAGAAGCACCGCTGGGTGTTGGATAAACCCGTTGACGTCTACGCGTTCATGTTGCTGGGCGCGCTGGAGGGCGCGAGCCTGATCAATTGGGCATTGGGCCGATCAAACGACTCTTTGTCGGGTTTCAATCATTTACTTGAAACGCTGGCAACGCGGTCTTCACTTATTTGTGCAGGATGAGTTATGCAAACCCCTTCGAAAAAGTACGTCGTCGATATCTGGTCCGATTTCGTCTGCCCTTGGTGCTGGATTGCCAAGCGTCGTTTTGAAAAAGCGCTTGGACAGTTTTCCGGCAAGGACAGTGTTCAAGTCAACGTCAGAGCTTACCGTCTAGCCGCCAATCATGCGCCGGAACCTATGGTCGCGGCGCTCAAGCGCAAGCTCGGCAATCCCCATTCTGCCGATGCGATGATGGATACCGTGACTAAATACGGACGCTCTGACGGGCTGGATTATCGCTTCAGCACGATGTTGTTTGGCGATACGGCCGACGCCCATGTTCTGGTCAAGGCGGTCGCCGACCCTGTGGCGAAAAAACGTCTCGTAGAGATGCTCTACGAACAGAGCACCACCCACGGCAAGTCGCTGTTTGACCGCAGTAGCCTGATCGCTATCGCCAAAGCCGCCGGTGTATCGAATGAGTCAATCGAGCTGGCATGGTCATCCGTGGCGCTGCGTGTGGAGATGGAAGGGGATGAGCATTTCGCCGCCCGGCTGGGCTCCGGCGTACCGCTGTTCGTCTTCGACAATGCGTTCTCCGTGTCAGGTGCCCAGCCTGTGACGGCGTTTCTCGAGGCGCTGAACAAAATGCAGGAAAATGCGCGAGTCGACGGTGATGCATTCATTGGCGAGGTCTGTGGCATCGATGGCTGTAAAATTTGATTGGCAATGCTCGCGCGGCCTCGCGAGGGGCTGCGCTCAATGAGGTCCCGATGAGCCGTATCGTTGAATTGAGTGCCCCACAGTTCGCTCGCTTTGTTGCCAAAGGTAGCAGCGTCGTGTTGTTTTCAGCTTCCTGGTGCAAGCCATGCCAGGAGATGAAGCCTGTATTTCATGCCTTGGAGGAGAAGCTTCACGCGCTGGCCTCCTTTGGAAAGATCGATATAGCAGTGTCACCGACCATCGCGCAGATGTATGGCATTCGCGCGGTACCGTCCTTAGCGGTGTTCCACCAGGGGCGGCTGCTGCGAGTGATGCCTGGATCTCGCTCAGTCGCGGCCCTGAAAAAATCCGTACTGGCGCAGCTGGAGGAGGCGCGCTGAGCGGTGCTTTTTTTGCGCTCATTCGGTCTCGCGTGCTCGTGTGGCCGGTTGAGGTTTACCTGGACCGTTATCGATAGGATGGGCGCGGTTGTTGCGAAGCCTGGGTATTCACCGATGTCGAAATGATCGTGATCGCCACCGGTGCGTCGACGTCAATATTGAAATCGGAAAACTCCCGGCCATTGAACGTATAGATGCTCAACGGCCGGGAGCTGTGGAATTTGAAGCTGACAGCGCTTCTTATTGACCGGCTTGCAGCTTCAAGACTTCCTGCGCCGTAATCGGTTTGCCGGCGATACCCCAGTCTCCGCTCTTGACCTCTTCGAAGATGACCCAGGTGAGGGCGCGCATGTTTTCACCCTCCACCGAGACCATGGCGTCGGTCACTTTACGAATGACCTCTGCTTTCTGTTCATCGGTAAAAACGCCTTCAATGCCTTTGATGGTAACGAGTGGCATGGAGGGACTCCTTATGTTTGAAGTGAGGTCAGGCTTGGGTATCGGTGTATTGCGGATAGTCCGTGTAGCCTTTGGCGCCGATAACGCCATAGAACGTGGAGTGATCTGGCTTGGCCAGCGGCCAGCCGTTCTTCATGCGCGCCACCAGGTCCGGGTTGGAGATGAAGGCAGTACCGAAGGCGATCAGGTCGAGTTCACCCTTCTCCAGTTCCTGTTCGGCCAGCGCCTGGGTGAAACCGCCTGCGCCGATCAGGGTGCCGCGGTAGGCCTTGCGAAATGCCGCGCCGAAGCCTTCAGGTGTGCCGGCTGCGGAAATGGTCGTCTGGTAGTTGAGATGCACGTACGCCAGATCGCGCTCGTTCAGCGCCGAGGCAACGCTCATCCAGGTTTCAGCCTCGCCGTCGAAGGCCTCCATGTCATAGATTCTGCCGAAGGGAGAAACCCGTACACCGACCTTTTCTGCGCCGATCTCGGCCGCCAGTGCATCAACAGTTTCCAGCAGCAAGCGTTGGCGATTGGCGATAGAGCCACCGTATTGGTCAGTACGCGTGTTCAATTTGCTGCTCAGGAACTGATCGAACAGGAACGCGTTGGCCGCCATCACCTCGACGCCATCAAAGCCCGCCTCCATCGCTCTGCGCGCAGAAGCGACGAAATCCTGGATGACGCGCTGAACTTCAGCGGTTGTCAGGGCGCGCGGTGCACTTGGAAGCACAGGGCCTCCCTTGCTTGGCTCGACCCAGGCATAAACCATGGTCGTGGTCGCAGGCACCGTACCCGACGAAACAGGCGCCGCATTGCCCGGTTGGAGCGAGACGTGAGACAAACGGCCTACGTGCCACAGTTGGGCGAAAATCTTGCCACCTTTTGCGTGCACCGCAGCCGTGACTTTGCGCCAACCGGCGGTTTGCTCATCGGTATACAGGCCGGGTGTATATAGATAGCCGCGAGCTTCTTCCGACACCGGCAGGCCTTCGGTGATGATCAAACCGGCCGAAGCACGTTGTGCGTAATAAAGCACCGTCAAATCGCCGGGAATGTTTTCCGGAGTACGTGTCCGTGTCATTGGAGCCATCACCACGCGGTTAGCCAAAGGCAGGCCGGATAGATCGTAAGGAGCAAATAGCTTATTCATGGGGTATCTCGATGTCGTAAGGGTTGAACGCTGGAGGGAGATCAGGACTTGTCGAACGCGTCCAGCACGTGTGTGCTGTAGACCAGTGCGGCACCGGCGTTCATGTTGATCGCCACTCCCAATGCTTCAGCGACTTCCTCACTGGTCACGCCCGCTTTCTTGGCTTCGGCGGCGTGGAAGGCGATGCAACCGTCACAGCGAGTAGTCACTGCGACCGCCAGCGAAATGAGCTCACGGGTCTTGGCATCCAGATGATTGGTCTTGGCACCGGCACCGCCGAGCGCGGCCATGCCTTTCATGGTTTCCGGGGTCAGCGTATTGAGTTCCATCAGGCGAGCGTTGATGTCTTTACGAGTTTGCTTCCAATCTTGCATGGTCATTCTCATTGGCGGTGTAGGGATTAAAACTAAAACAAAGCTACCATCCAGTTGGTAGGCAATCAATGTCGTTGTGTCGATATCCACTATCAATGAGATTTTCAGTAGGGCAGATGATTGTTTTGATTTGACGTGCTATCGCAATTGCCATTCACGGCCCTTGTACTCTTATGACGACCAGGGGCCGGCAACGTGCCGGATTGTGATTCAACCGCACTAGCAGCGCCGTATCGCCGTCGAACCGCAGCGCTGCAGCAATTCAATCTGATCCGCTGGCACCAGCGTCCGCAGCGTCTTGTACAGCACTCGGGTTTCCAGCAGGTTCCACACCCGCAGCATGGTTTCCAGTGCGTCCAGGGGTTTGCTGATGAAATCCCGGGCGCCCAGGGCCAGGGCGCGCAGGCGTGTGTCGCGGGTTGCGTCGGCGGTGAGCACCAGGATCGGCAGGTATTCGCCTTGAGGGATGCGCCGGTTGAGTTGTTCCAGCACGGCAAAGCCGTCGAACTCCGGCATGTGCAGGTCGAGGATCACCAGGTCCGGCTCGAAGCTGTTGAACAACTCCAGGGTGCGCAGCGGCTGGGTGCTGCTCAGCACGTTGGTGAGGCCCTCGCGCGCCAACAGCTGCTCCACCAGGTCGAGGTTCGGGCGTTGGTCGTCGATGATCAGGATACGCAGGTCGAGGTTCACGCAGGCTCCGGAAAAGCTTGGTCGAGCTGGGCAAGAAACCCAGGCACGTTGATCGGTTTGTTCAATACGGCGGTGGCGCCTGCCTGCAGCAATGCCTGGCGGGTCAGGTCGCTGGCGTCGGCGGTGATCATCAGCACCGGTGTGTCGTGGCTGATCGGTGACTGGCGCAAGCGTTGCAGCACCTTCAAGCCGTCGATGTCGGGCAGCGCCACATCCACCAGGATCAGCTGTGGCGCATGCTGCGCGGCGAGGTCCAGCCCCAGCTGGCCTTGCATGCTCGACAGCAGGCGTATGCCGGGCCGGCGTTGCAGCAGGGTTTCGATCAGCGCCAGGCTGGAGAGGTTGTCTTCGATGCATAACACCTTGCCCTGGAACGTGCTGACGACGGGGGCAGGGCGCTTCAATTCGGGCTCGATGCCGGGTGCGGCGCCACTGTGGGCGTGGGCCACGCGCACGAAGGGCAGTTCCAGGGTGAAGCGCGAGCCGATGCCGGGCTGGCTCTGCACCTTGAGTTGGCCGTCCATGTTTTCCAGCAGGCTTTTACTCAGGGCCAGGCCCAGGCCGCTGCCTTCCACATTCGGGTCGGCCCCCAGGCGTTCGAACGGCTTGAACAGTTGCCCGATGTGATCGGCGGCGATGCCGTTGCCGGTGTCGCACACCGACACGCTGATCCGCTGCCCCTGGATGCCGATCTCAAGGCTCACCTGGCCATCGCGGCGGTTATATTTGATCGCATTGGACAGCAGGTTCAGCAGCACCTGGGTCAGGCGTTGGCGGTCGGCGACGATGCCGGTATCCGCCGCCAGTGCCGGCAGCGGCTGGAGCTGCACGCCCGCGTCGGCGGCCATGGGCGACACCAGGGTCAACGCCTCCTGCAGGGCACTCGCCAGGGGGATCGGCGCGATGCTCAACGCCAGGCTGCCGGCCTCGATCTTGGCGATGTCCAACACTTCGTTGATCAGCGTGAGCAGGTGCTGGCCGGCGCGCAGAATGTGCCCGACATTGGCCTGTTGCGCCTTGGGCACGTCCAGGTCCAACAACTGTGCGAAGCCCAGGATCGAGTTGAGCGGCGTGCGCAGTTCATGGCTCATGCGCGAGAGGAATTCACTTTTGGCACGGCTGGCGCGTTCGGCTTCCTCGCGGGCGGTGCGCAGGGCGATCTCCGCTGCACGGCGGTCGGTAATGTCGCGGGTGATCTTGGAGAACCCGCGCAGCGCCCCGGTGGCGTCGTGTTGCGCGGTGATCACCACGCTGGCCCAGAACCGTGTGCCGTCCTTGCGGCAGCGCCAGCCTTCTTCGGTGTAGTCGCCGTTGCGGGTGGCTTCGCGCAATGCCAGGTCGGGGTGCTGCGGGCATTCCTCGGGCAGGTAGAACAGTGAAAAATGCTGACCGATGATCTCCTGTTCGGTATAGCCCTTGATCCGCTGCGCGCCGTTGTTCCAACTGGTGACATGGCCCGCTGTGTCGAGGGCGAAGATCCCGTAGTCCTTGACCCCGTCGATGATCAGCCGCAGGCGCTCTTCGTTGTCGCGCAATGCGCGTTCGCGCTCGGCCAGCAATAACCCGGCCTCCACCAGGCGGGTGCCCAACTGGCCGATTTCGTCTTTTTCCGGGGGCTGTGGTAGCAGCGGCGAACCCTGGGCCAGGCGCTGGGCGTTGCGCTGCACATTCTGCACCCGGGCCACGATGCCCTTGGACAGAAACAGCACCGCGACAATCGCCCCGAACAGCCCGCAGATCGCCGCCAGCCAGGTGGACAGCAACAGCCTTTGGCGGGTGTCGGACGCCGCAGCGCTGCGCTCGGCCAGCAGCGAGTCTTCAAGGGTGAGCATGGTGCTGATGTGTTGGCGCAGGGCATCGAGGATCTGCTTGTTGCTGATCAGGATGGCACTGATGGCTTGCGGTGTGGCCTTGCTGTCCTTGAGCATCTGCTCCAGCCCGTCGACCTTGGCCTCGATCAGCGGTTTGATCGCGCTGAGCTGCTCGCGCACGCGCTGATCGCGCACATTGCGGTCAAGCCGGCGCAGGGCTGACTCGATCTGCGGCTTGGCGTTCAGGTAGGTTGGCAGGAAGTCTTCGCGGTGTGTGAGCAGGTAACCGCGCACGCTGGCGGCGGCTTCGGCGAGCAGGGTATGCACGGCCTGGATATCGCCTTGCACGCGCAACACGCGGCGCACATCTTCTTCGGCGCGAGCGGTCTGGCGCTCCGTGGTGTAGATCAGCACCAGGGATAGCAACAGCACCACCAGGGGCAGCGAAATGACCACCAGCGCTTTGCCGCGTAACGGCAGGTCGGCCCAATATTTTTTCATCGGCGGCGCTTCATGATGGCGTTACCAGGCCCAGGGCGATGCCCCGCACGGCGGCCTGGGTGCGGTCGGCCGCGCCGAGTTTGCCGATCACCCGCTCGACATGGGCCTTGGCCGTGCCGGTGGTGATGCCCAACTGTTCGCCGATGGCCCGGTTGCTCATGCCGTTGGCGACCAGGCCGAGCACCTGGCGCTCCCGTGGGGTCAGTGGCTCGCCGGGGGCGGCACCGCTGGCCTGGCGTTCGGTCATGCGCCGCAGCAGCCGGGCGCTGACCGCCGTGTTAAGCGCTTCGCCGCCGGCGGCCACCTGTTGCAACGCCTGGATCACCTCGGCGCGGCTGGCATCTTTGAGCAGGTAGCCCACTGCACCGGCTTGCATGGCCGCCTCGAGGTACTCGGGGCTGTCGTCCATGGTGAACATCACCACCTTCACCTCCGGCAGGCGTTGTTGCAGCAAGCGGGCGGCGCCCAAACCGTTGAGGCCGGGCATGCGGATGTCGAGGATGACTATGTCCGGCAGCAGTCGCTCACACAGCTCCACCGCTTGCAGGCCATTGCTGGCTTGGCCGACCACTTCGAACTGCGGATGGCCGGCCAGCAGGGAGACGAAGCCGGTGCGCGTGACTTCATGATCGTCCGCCAGCACCAGGCGCAAGACGTGGGTCATTGAGGGACTCCGATCCAGTGGGCCGGCACGCGAGCGTGCAGTTGGGTGCCGCCGTCGGTGGCGCTGGCGCAGGTAAAGCTGCCGCCCAGCAGGCTGGCGCGCTCCTGCATGGTGGCGAGGCCCAGGTGCTGGGCGTCATCGAGTGACGGCTCCGACGTGAAGCCCTTGCCATTGTCATCAACCCGCAGCGACGCGTGACCGTCACGCAGCGCCAGAGTCAATTGCACCTGGCTTGCGCGCGCATGCTTGAGCACATTGTTGATGGCTTCCTGGCCGATCCGGAACAGGGCGATCTCCACCTGGCTGGGTAAGCGCGTGTCACAGTGCGCCTGCCAGAGCACGTTGATGCCGGCGTCACGCAGGCGGTCGGCTTCTTTGTCCAGCGCTTTGAACAGGCCGAAATCATCCAGCACCGTGGGACGCAGGCCCGCGATCAGTTGCCGGCCCTCGCCGACCGAGTGTTGGGCCAGGGTCAGTATCGCCTGCAGGTCGGCGGCCAATGCGTCCGGCAGCGGCGGGCAACGCCCGGCGAAGCCTTGCAGCCGTTGGTGCAGACCCGCGAGGGTTTGCGCCAGGCCATCGTGCAGGTCGTAGGCCACACGCTTGCGTTCATCCTCCTGGGCGCGAAGCAAGCGGTTGACCAGGTCGGACAGGGTTTTGTCGCGCGTCTTGAGGGTGCTCAGCAGCCGATCGTTTTCAAGGTGGGCAGCCAGCAAGGTGGCGAGCAGTTGCAGCGATTCGCTGTCCTCATGCTCCGGCGTGCGCAGGCTGACGCTATTGCCCAGCACCAGCACGCCAATGGCAGGGCCGTCGCCGGCGCGCAACGGCACTTGCAGGACACTGGGCAAGTCCTCTGATGGCCGTTCCTGCCAACACGGCGAGCGCAGGCTGCGGTCGGCGAGGCCGGCGAGGCTGCTCAATCGTGCTGGGTTGCCATGGCGGGCGCTGGTGTGGGCGATGCCGTCGGCGTCCCACTCCTGCAGCAGCCCGTGGTCCATCGCCAGAAACCCACAGGCCCGCGCGAGTACGCGCTCGCGCATGGCGTCGGGGCCCAGCTCGCGCAATTGCTGCCCGGTATCCACCAACAGACGCAGGCGCGCCGTACGGCTTTCCGACTGGCGGAAATGCGCGCGCATGGCCAAGGCGCTGCCGGGGTCATGGGGGTTGTCATTCACGGATAATGCTCCAGTGGACGGCGGGCGCGAGGGGGATGTATTAAACATCGTTGAACACCTTGGCGCTATCTGCCAAATGGCATAGGTAAACACCTCCGGTTGGCCGATGGCGGGCGCGGGAGAGGAGGGCAAAGTGGGCTCAACGACGACCACTGGAGTAACGCCATGAAATTCAAGATCGCGCCGCTTGCCCTGATGTTTGCCCTGAGCGCACCGATTGTTCACGCTGCCGAGACAGCCCCCTATGTCTACCGTGAGGTGGCCCAGGCGCCGGCCAATATGAAAGACCGCGAGATTGCCGGGCTGTTCGACCGCTGGAACAGCGCCTTGCAGACCGGCAACGTTAAATCGGTAGTGGACCTCTACGCACCGGGCGCCGTGTTGCAGCCGACCGTGTCCAACCAGGTGCGCACCACGCCGGAGCAGATCACCGACTACTTCGACCACTTCCTGATGCTCAAGCCGGTGGGCCAGATCAACTACCGCGAGATCCGCCAACTGGGCAGCAACGTCGCCATGGACAGCGGTGTGTACACCTTCACCCTGACCGAATCGGACGGCAAGGTGCGCCAGGTGCAGGCACGCTATACCTTTGTCTATGAGCAGGTGGGCGGGCAGTGGAAAATTCTTAACCATCACTCTTCGGCGATGCCGGAAGTGCAGGCCAAACACGCCGGGAAGTAACCGCTTGAGCAAAAATGCCCATGCCTGTGCCGGTGTGGGCTTTTTTTTGCGTTCAGCGCCGTTGAAGGGCTGGCGTTACGCGGCTGTAATGCACGAATGGCGTTTTTCTTGCGCCCATTCTTTGCTCTATAAATCCAATAAATCGTGGGTAATCGTATAGTTTCAGACGTTAACACCCAAAATACTGGAGTTAACAAGCTTGTTAGTCACTGTGGTTAATTCTATAGTTACGGGGGTTAACTGGCAGAGCATGGGCTGGGTACACACTATGTTGGATTTAAGCTTCAGCAAGCCGAGCGAGGTCGTCAAGCGCCTCTGCGATCGCTTGCGCACAGAGCGTCTGGCGCTGGACATGACACAAGCCGACCTGGCCGGACGTGCCGGCATCGGCACCAACACCGTTTCCAACCTTGAAGCCGGGCGCAATGTCGGGTTCGAGAACCTGGTCCGGGTGGCGATGGCCCTTGGCCGGACCAAGGAACTCGAAGGCCTGTTCCTGCCTAAGCTGGACAGCATCGAGGACATTCGACGCTACGAAAACAGCGCCAATCGTCTGCGTACCAAGAGGAAGCCCGGCAATGCTTGAGCAGGTGAACGTCTTCTACGAGGGCTGGGGCGAGCGGTGGCAATGGGGCACGCTGGTGTCCACGACCGCCTTGACCGGTCGCCCATTGATCCTGTTCGAGTACAGCCATCAAGCCAGGCAAAGGGGCTTGGAACTGTCCTCCTATACGCTGCCGTTGGAGGGGGCTCAACTGCGCCGCGACTTTCCAGACCACCAGCTGTACTTGCCAGGGCCTGTTTACGACGCGTTGCCGGATGGGTGGGGCATGTTGTTGATGGACCGACTGTTCCGGCGCCGCGGGCTCACCACCGCGCGCATTGGCCCACTGGAACGGCTGGCCTACGTCGGCAGCAGCGCGATGGGCGCCATGACGTTCGAGCCCGTGGTACCCGAAGGGCTGGAATCCACTGCCCACATTTCGCTGGAGCAGCTTGCCACCGAAGTGCACCAAGTGCTCCATGGCGATGGGGGCGAGTTCCTGCAGACGTTGCTGCTGGTGGGCGGCTCGCCTCAAGGCGCCAGGCCCAAGGCCCTCGTCTATCGCGATCCGGAAACGGGAAGATTCACCACCGCCGTCACGCCGGGTTTTGAAGCATGGTTGATCAAGTTCCCGGCCAAAGAAGAACAGGCCGAGGTGTGCGCCATCGAAATGGTGTATGCCCAATGCCTGCGCCTGTGCGGTATCGAGACCGCTGACACGCAGTACTTCAGTCTGCCCGGTGGGTTGGCAGCGTTTGCCAGCAAGCGATTTGACCGCCGGGACGGCGTGCGCATCCCCATGCAAAGCCTTGCGGCCTTTACGGGGGCCAATTACCGGTCTCCTGGGGTGTTGGACTATGTCAACTTCTTGCGGGCAACGCAGATGTGTACCAATGATGTGCGAGAAATGGCGGTGGCCTTCGAGCGTGCCGTCTTCAATGTTGCGTTCAACAACAGAGACGATCATCCCAAGAATTTTGCCTATGTCATGTCCAAAGGCGGTCAGTGGAGACTGTCCCCGGCTTATGACGTGACCTTCTGCGAGGGGCCAGGCGGTTACCACCAGATGGACGTGATGGGAGAAGTCCTGTCGATTTCTCGCGCACACATGCTGAGGCTTGCCGAGGAAGCCGAGCTGCCCCCGGAGGTTGCAGGCCGAGTGATTGACGGCATTTGTGAGGTAGCAAGCCGGTTTGCAAGCATCGCCGAAGACCTGTACCCACAGGCGATTACCCGAGACACCTTGCGCATGATCCAAGGTCGCATCGATCAGAACGTGGCTCTGCTACAACTCGATCAAAAGACAACCCTCAGCTCAGGATCGAAGCCGCCACGGCGAAAGAGCCCCTTCAAAAAGTGAAACGGCTCCGTGCAGGAAACGGTTGAAGCGCGCGGCATCACGGCGTAGCCCTGCCTGTTGGCCGCCAATCAGGCACAGATGGGCCATCTGGCCCATCACTTCGGCTTCGCCGGGCCTGTGTACCACGCTGCGGCAGGTGCGTATGGCGAAGTCCAGGCGTCTTGCGTCCACACGCTGCTGGAACTCGCCCACCAACGGATCGTGCAGCGACCAGGCGCGGATGGAAATTTCCCGCCCGGGTTGTTTCTCAGCGGCAATACTCAAGTAGCGTTTCAAGGTTTCGCCGGCGCTACGACCTTGCGCGGCATAAGCGAGCATGCGCTCCGTGTAGTCTTCCTCCCAGGCGGCCAGCAAGGTGCGGACAAAGTCTTCGCGATTGCGGAAATGGTGATAGAAGGATCCACGGGTCACATTCAAGCGGCGCGACAGACTCTCGGCCGACACGCCAGAATGCCCCGCTTGGTCGAGCGCCTCAAAACCCGCCGCTATCCAATGGTGCCGCGTTAGTGTGCTCACCCGTTACTCACTCCCTATTTAGCGCCATACAGGCTGTGTATGGTGCGCAAACGATGGATAGGCTACGAACACCCGCATAGATGGCCGCTGCGTTTTGCAGGCCTGCCTGTTCATGGAGTTCGCCTTGAAGAAAATCGTTCTGGTTGCTTTCGACCACTTCACCGATATCGACCTGTTCCTGATGTGGGACATTCTAGGCCGCAATACGCAGGACTGGCACGTGCGAATAGTGGGTGCCAGTCCCACGGTGCGATCGGCGCACGGCCTGCCTGTTTCGGTGCACGGTCCGCTTCGCGAGGCCAACAGTGCCGACGCGGTATTGTTCGTCAGCGGTAAGGAAGGCATACCCGCTGCACTTGCCGCCCCGGATTTCCTGCCGGTGTTTGAACTTGACCCCAAACGCCAGCGCATCGGCGCCATCTGTGCCGGCGCTTTCATTCTCGAACGGCTTGGGCTGCTCAGCGGCCAGGCCACGACGCACCCGGATGCACGATCACAGCTGCAGGCTCTTGGAGTTGAGTGCATGGACCGGCCTCTTGTCTTCCACGGAAACGTTGCAACCGCTGGCGGATGCCTTTCGGCGCTCTATCTGGTGGGATGGCTGGTGGAGTCCTGGTTCGATGTCGACAAGCGCCGTGCGACTTTGCTTCCGGTACTGCCAACCGGCCAGCAAGCGCTCTATGATGCCTTGATCGGGCTCAGTATTCGGCAAGCAGAAGTGGGCACGTTGACGACATCCCTTTGATCCATGCTCATGTCCCTTGGCACTCAGAAGAGATCCCCCCGATGCCCCGAGAATTCGCGCTCGTTACGGCCGTGCCTGTCCCCTCAAGGTCCGGCATCACCCACCTTTATCAATCGATGCACCTAGCTGACGCTTTTGCGATTCGGCTCCCGGCGGGCACGTCCGGTGACGCGGATGTGCTGGCGCGATTCATCCTGTCCCACCAGCCAGCGTGGGTCGGCTGGCTCATGACGGTGCGCGACACGATCGTTGCCTGTTTTGGTCTCAAGACCGCCAGGTACCTGGCATCACTGGCTGATCGGGTAGGCGTCTTCAAGGTCTATAGCACCCACCGCAGCGAAATCGTGTTGGGCGAAGACGACAAGCACCTGGACTTTCGCATATCGGTCCTGTGTGCGGATGAGGCCGAGCCAGACGGCAGTCGCCAACTGGTTTTTTCAACCGTTGTCCACTGCCACAACCGCCTGGGCCGGGCCTACATTTTTGTTATCGCGCCGTTTCACCGCTGGGTTGTCAAGGCCAGTCTCGCTCGGGCGGCGCGCGTCGGTTGGCCGCTGGCTGGCGTAGGAGCAACTCGCTGACAGCGGATCGCAAATGCCTCACTGCTCCTGGCTGCAATCACGCGGCGTGATGCCTTTCTCTTTCGCGTAACCGGCTGCGGAGGCTTCGATGATCGGTCGCAGCAGCGCGCGGTCGGCTTGTACCCAGTCGCTGATCAGGTTCCAGCGTTGGCCGTCCCATTGCTGGAAGCGCACGGCGCCGCCGCCTTCGTGGTCGGCGCAGGACAGTTTCAGCGGTTGCACCAGGCCCTTGGCGCCCAGCGCTTGCAGGCGCGCGTCGTCCAGGTTCAGGTGTTCGAAGCCCCAGCGCACTTGCTCGCCCGTGAGGGGCTTCTGGCCATATTTTTCCTGGGCCAGGCGCAGGGCTTCGACGTTGAGAATGCCGTTGACCACGCCCAGGTTGTAATACACGGTGCCAAATCGCTTGGGGTCGGCCAGGTTGCCCTTGCCGGCATTCACCACGCTTTGCGCGATGCCTTGCAGCACCGGGAAGTCAGTGCCCGACGGGTGCGTGGTGATCGAGATAAACCCCTTGGCGGCGGCACCGGCCGGCACCACGTCTTCTTCGGAGTTGCTCCAGATATTGCCGATGATGTGATCGGCCGGGTAGCCGACTTTCTGCGCGGATTTAAGCGCCACCGGGTTCATCACGCCCCAGCCGCGCAGGATCACCCAGTCGGGCTTGAGGCGACGGATGTTCAGCCACTGCGATTGTTGCTCGTTGCCGGGGTGCGGCACTTCCAGCAAGGTCAGTTCGAAGCCGGCGTTTTTCGCCAGGGTCTGGAGCACGCCGTTGGTTTCCTTGCCGTAGGGCGAGCCGTGGTAGAGCACCGCGATTTTCTTGCCCTTGAGCTTGTCGGCGCCGCCTTCGCGCTG
The DNA here is from genome assembly GCF_003852355.1 of Pseudomonas sp. R2-7-07. NCBI lineage: Bacteria > Pseudomonadati > Pseudomonadota > Gammaproteobacteria > Pseudomonadales > Pseudomonadaceae > Pseudomonas > Pseudomonas sp. R2-7-07. Next base: position 2,809,401 of record NZ_CP027759.1, read on the forward strand.
GCCGATGTAGTTGATGATCGCCGAGACTTCCGAATACGGGTTCAACTGCAACGGGAATACGTAAGGGAATACGCTGCCGTCGGTGGAGTCGGTGCGGCCATGGTTGATGGTGATCAGCGGCAACTTGTCGGCCGTTGAACGTTCCAGCGTGGCGTAGGCGATGCCCACTGACAGCGGGTTGGTGGCGGCGGCCGGCGCACCGTTGAGCCCGCCCTTGAGGCGTTCATAGCATTCGACGCCTTTTTCCACCACGTACTCGGTCTCGCATTCGCTCCAGGTCAGCTTGACGCCGTTCACTCCGCCGTTGGCATTGATGTATTGCAGGTAGTCGATGAAACCGCCGAAGAAACCGCTGCCGCCAGCGGCGTAAGGGCCGACCCGGTAGCTCTGCAAAGGGAAGTATTGTTCGTTGGCGGCCTGGGCGCCGGCCGTGAGCCCGGTGGTGATCAGGGCCAGGCACAGGGCCAGGCGGCGCAGCGATAAGCGGTGTGTCATGGAGGTCATTCCTGGGGGGGTTATTGAGTTCAGTAACGCAGCGGCCAAACCCTGGCCCGTTGACGAAAGCGCTGCCACAGACGGGCCAGCCCCTCCGGTTCCTTGATCAGAAAAACGATGATCAGCGCGCCAAACAGCATCTTCTGGATGTTCTCCAGCTGGCCCGCATCCATCAGCCCGGCGGGCAACAGGGCGAAGAGGTTGCCCAGCAGGATCGGGAATAACACGATGAACGCGGCGCCGAGGATGTTGCCGAGCACGCTGCCCAGCCCGCCGATAATGATGATGAACAGCACCTGGAACGAACGGCTCAGGTCAAAGCCGTGAGGTTCCACCGTGCCCAGGTAGGCGAAGGCCCACAGGGACCCGGCGACGCCCAGGTAGAAGCCGCTGATTGCAAACGCCAGCAGCTTGGCCTTCAACAGCCCAATACCGATCACGGCAGCGGCGGTGTCCATGTCGCGCACCGCCATCCAGTTACGCCCCAGTTCGCTGCGCACCAGGTTTTTACCCAGCCAGAACAGCGCCACCACCACGGCCAGCGTCAGCACGTAGCGGCCGCGCGGGGAGCTGAAATCCAGTCCGGCAATCAGCAGCGGCGGGGAGGTGATCACGCCGGACGCGTTGTCGTTGGTAAACCAGCTGAAGCGGGTGAGTACCCACTCCACCACGAATTGCGCGGCGAGGGTCGCCACCAGCAGGTAGAATCCCTTGATGCGCAGGCTCGGCAGCCCGAAGAACACCGCCACCCCGGCGGCAATCACGCCGCCCAGGGCAAAGCTCACCAGCAGCGGCAGACCGGGTACGCGTAAATGCAGGTTGTAGGCGGCAAACGCGCCCACGGCCATGAACGCCGCCGAGCCCAGTGAGAGTTGCCCGGCGTAGCCCGTCAGCAGGTTGAGCCCCAGCCCGGCCAGCGACAGCACCAGCAGCGGCACCAGGATTGCGCTGAACCAGTAGTCATTGCCCAGCCAAGGCACCGCAAAAAACGCCAGGCCCAGCAGCAGCCACAGCGCGACGCGGTCCTGGCGCAGGCGAAAGGTACGGCGCTCGGCCGCGTAGGAGGTGCTGATTTGACCGGTTTCTTGATACAGCATGCAGAGAGTTCCTCAGGGACAATCAAACCCGTTCGATGGCGCGCTCGCCGAACAGCCCGGCAGGCCGCACCAGCAGGAACAGCAACGCCAGGACATACGGCACCCAGTTTTCAATGCCGCTGCCGATGAGCGGGCCGAGGTAGATCTCGGCGACTTTCTCTGCCGCGCCGATGATCAAGCCGCCGACAATCGCCCCGCCGATGGACGAGAACCCGCCGATGATCAGCACCGGCAGCGCCTTGAGCACCACCAGCGAAAGCGAGAACTGCACGCCCAGGCGCGCACCCCAGAGCAACCCGGCCACCAGGCCGACACACCCTGCCACCGCCCACACCAGGGCCCAGATGCGGGGCAGGCGGATACCGATGGCCATGGACGCCAGCGGGTCGCCGGCCACCGCGCGCAACGACAGGCCCACCCGCGTCTTGTTGAACAGCAGCGACAGGACGATCACCAGCACGGCTGCGGTGCCGGCGGCAAACAGGTCGAATTGCGAGAGCAGCATGCCGCGGATTTCCAGCGGTTCGTCTTCGATGCCCAGGTCCAGCCCGTGCACCTGTGCGCCCCACAGGAACTGCGCAAACCCTTCGATCATGTAGGAGAGCCCAAGGGTGGCCATGAACAGGATGATCGGTGGCCGGTTGACCAACGGGCGCAGCACGACTTTTTCAATCAGCAGCGCCAGCACCACCATGCTCGCCAGGGTGACCAGGAACGCCCAGGCGAACGGGAAGCCTCGCTCCAACAGGCTGACAAATGTCAGCGCGGCAAACAGCACCATGGCGCCCTGGGCAAAATTGAACACGCCGGAGGCCTTGTAGATCAGCACAAAACCAATCGCCACCAGGGCATACATCACACCCGCCAGCAGCCCGCCGATCAGCACTTCGAAGAAAAATTCCATGCTCAGGTACCCAGGTAGGCGGCGATCACATCGGGGTTGGCGCGCACCTGTTGCGGGGTGCCGTCGCCGATCTTGCGACCGTAGTCGAGCACCACCACGTGGTCGCACAGGCCCATGACCACGCCGATGTCGTGTTCGATCAACACCACGGTGGTGCCGAACTCGCGGTTGATGTCGCGGATGAACTGGCTCATCTGCGCCTTCTCCTGGGCGTTCATGCCGGCCATGGGCTCATCCAGCAACAGCAGGGTGGGTTCGGCGGCGAGGGCGCGGGCCAGTTCGACACGTTTTTGCAGGCCATAGGGCAGGGTGCCGACCAGCACATGGCGCCAGGGATGGATCTGTAGAAAGGCAATCACCTTTTCCGCTTGCAGGCGGTGCGCGTCGTCCTCACGCGGTGCCCGGCCCAGGCGCAGCATTTGCTCGATCCAACTGCTGCGGCGCTTGAGGTTGCGCCCGGTGAGCACGTTATCGAGCACGCTCATGCCCTTGAACAGCGCGATATTCTGGAAGGTCCGCGCAATGCCGCCTTCGGCCGCCTGGTGCGAACGCATGCGTTTGCGGGTCTGGCCTGCGTACTGGATGCTGCCGCTTTGGGGGTGGTAGACCCCATTGATTACATTCAGCAACGAGCTTTTACCCGCGCCGTTAGGGCCGATCAGGCCGCAGATGTCGCCGGCCTTGACCTCGAAGCTGATGGAGGTGATGGCCTTGATGCCTTTGAACGACAGAGAGATGTCATCGAGCCGCAGTAATACCGCTTCAGTGGGTGTGCGCATGGAAGGCTCGTCAGGCAGATTGAGGCAGCAAGTGGTCGCTGGGTTCGTGGCGGGAAGCGGGTTCTTGCCAATGGCCGGGACGGATGCCCAGGGCACCGAAGAACGCCGCACTGTCCGGATTCAACGCTGGCCCGACCAACAAAGGCACGCGCAGGCGGCTCATCCCCAGTACATCCAGCAGTGGCCGACGGACCAGCCAGTGCCCCAGCCAGCGGCGTAGGGGGGATCGGCTCGGCTGCATGCCCCAGCGGTACACGCGATGGCTGAACGTTCCCGGCAGCGGCAGGCGTTCACGCACCCACTGCTCCAGGCGTGCATAGGATTCGCGGGTGCCCAGCACCAGGGTCGGGCCCAGTTCGCGACGGTCGGTGTCGCGGGTGGCCAGGGCCTCCGGAAAGTTCAGCCCAAAGCCGGCATGCAGCCAGGGCGCAAGCAGGTAGCGTGCTTGCCCGCTGGCGGCAAACACGCGTGCGGCCAGGGCCTCGTCGTCGGCGCCGAGGTGTTCCCGGTCGACCAGCGCACGGGCGCCCACGAGCAACTGCGCATGGGTCAGGCGCAGGGTGGTCTCGGCATGAAAGACGAAGGCCGTGGCGTCGGGTTGCGGCGTGTGGGCGGGGGGCGGGGCATCGGGACGCAAGTCGGCATAGTCGATCAAGCCGGCGTCCGGGTACTGGCTCAGGCCACGCCCGTCGAGGAACACCACCACGTCGCGCTCACGCAGTTGTTGCAACGTGTCCAGGTCTTGCACGACCACGAAGCGCGGCCGCAGCACGTTCAACAACGCCTGGTTGTCGCGCTCCGGGTCGAGCAGTGTGACGCTGGCGCCCAACCATTGCGCCGCCAGCGCCAGCAACAACGCTTCGGGACGCGCCTGGCTGATGATCAACAGGTCATCGTCACGCCCCAAGCTGCGCTGATGCAAGGCAGCGGCGAGCTGGCTGACCTCGCGAGCCACCTCGCTCCAGCTGCGCTCATGCCAGATGCCCAGGCGCTTGTAGCGCAAGGCGATCGCCGACCCGCGGATGTGGGCTTGACGCAACAGCGCCTGGGGCAATGTCTGGGGCATGAATGCATCCTTCGGGGTAGGAGCACAGGTGATTGCATGCGCCATGCCAGAGGAATAAATGTTTGTATTTCAATTGGATAGGTAGCGTGCCTAGGGATTGGCGTGTGTTGATTCAGTACAAGCTGTCCAAGCACTGTTGGTGCATGAACAGTGCGGTCAGCCGATGGTTAGGGTGCAGGCGGGCAGCAGTAGAAAGACGTCGGATGCAGTACTCGATTAACAAAATAAAATTGTGTTTGTGAAAAAAATATATTGATTTTTTTAAGGTAGGCAGCGCTTTAGCATAAACCCACCTTAAAAAACCGCTGGGCAACGCGTGCGGTGTCCGGCACCACAAACCAATAAAAATTGTTATCGGAGTCCTGATGAGTCTTTCTCCTTTCCACCTCGCAATCCCTGTGTATGACCTGGCCGCCACACGTCACTTTTACGGTGAAGTGTTCGGCCTTTCCGAAGGTCGCTCCAGCGACCAGTGGGTCGACTTCGATTTCTACGGCCATCAGTTGGTCATCCACGAACACCCAAAGACTGCTTCGCAGGAAAGCGTGCACAGCAATCCGGTAGACGGCCACGACGTACCGGTTCCGCACTTCGGCATCATCCTGGAGTGGGCGCAATGGGAAGCCCTGGCAGAGCGCCTGAAAGTGCGCGCAACCAAGTTTGTGATCGAACCCTACATTCGCTTCAAAGGCCAGGTCGGCGAGCAGGCCACCATGTTCCTGTTCGACCCGTGCGGCAACGCGCTGGAGTTCAAGGCGTTCAAGGATATGAGCCAGCTCTTCGCCAAATAATAGAAAACCTGGCGCACTTCGAGGAGTGCGCCAAGGGCACTTAAATGAGCTGGAAGCTCATGAATCTAGCTACTGCCCTCAAGCAGTCCTTTCATTCCAACAAAAAGGCTAGACATGAAACGTATTCCCTTAGTTTGGCAAATCGTTGCCGGGCTGTTGCTTGGCGTGCTCGTGGGTTGGTATTTCAATACCCACCCGGAAAATCAAGTGTGGGTCAGTACCGAGATCCTTAAACCGCTCGGTGATATCTTCATCAAGATGATGAAGATGGTCGTCGTGCCGATTGTTTTCTGCTGCATGATCCTCGGTATTGCCGGGGGCGGTGATAACAAATCGTTTGGGCGCATGGGCGCAAAGTCGTTGATCTACTTCTTTGCAATCACCAGCCTCGCCATCGTGCTCGGCTTGTGCTTCGCCAACCTGTTCGAGCCGGGTAAAGGCACCGAAATCGCGGGTATCGCCCACAATGCGGCAGCCGTGCATATGGAGCCGTCGAAAGGCGCGCTGATCATCCTGCAAAACATCGTGCCGGATAACGTGATTGTCGCGATGTCGGAAGCGAAGTTGCTGTCGGTGCTGTTCTTTGCCGTGCTGCTGGGCATGGCGTTGAATACATTGCCTAAAGAAAAGAGCGCACCGGTTGTTGCGTTGATGCAGGGCTTCTCCGACGCCATGTTCAAAGTCGTATCGTTTGTCATGGCCTACGCACCGATTGGCGTATTCGGCATGATCGGCGCCACGGTGGCGACCTTCGGATTTGCCTCGTTGCTACCGTTGCTCAAGCTGATCGGCGTGGTGTATCTGTCGCTGATTACCTTCGCCTTGGTGATGCTGGGTGGTGTTTGCTACCTGATCGGCGAAAACGTTTTCAAGTTGATCAAGTACTTTCGCGATGAGCTGATCCTGGCCTTCTCCAGTGCAGCCTCTGCGGCGGTCATGCCGCAGTTGATGACCAAGCTGGAAGCCTATGGTGTGCCTCGGCGCATCGTCAGCTTCGTGGTGCCGGTGGGCTATGCGTTTAACCTGGACGGTGCTTCGATCTTCCTCGGGGTGGCGACGATCTTCATTGCCCAACTCTATGGCATCGACCTGTCGTTGACTCAGCAGATTCTGCTGGTGGTGACGATGGTGTTGACGTCGAAGGGCGCAGCGGGTGTGCCTGGGTTTGCCATCATCATTCTGTCGGCCACCTTGGCGTCTGCCGGGCTGCCTCTGGAAGGGGTCGCATTGATTGCCGGGATCTTCCGGATCATCGACAGCGGCACCACCACCTTGAACGTGCTGTGTAACGCAATTGCGCCCCTGGTCATCGCCAAGTGGGAGAAAGCGCCGCTGGAGCGAAAAAGCGCGGTAGGGGGCGAGCAGAACGCTTAATCAGTGACACACAAGAGCCTTCCACGTTAAACGCGTCGAGGGCTCTTTTTTTGGCTGATAAACCGATAAGAAGTATTGATTCTTTCATGCGTCAGGGCTTTTTCAGAACCTGCTCGGTAATCAGTTGGACCAATACTTTCACCGGTTCGGTGAGCCCGCGGCGGGCACGATGTACAAGGCCGATATCGCGATGGAAAGTGCGTTGTTTCAGGTCTATGGCGCGTACCCCTGCCGGCCAGCCTTGCTGGGTGGCCGTCTCTGGCACCAACGCCACGCCGACGCCGTTTGCTACCAGCTTGATGATCGCATCCAGCTCATCGAGCTCGCACACTTCACGCAAAGCGACATGGGTTTGTCGCAAGAATCGGTCAACCTGTCGGCCGCCGAAGGACGACCGGTCATAACGGATGAATGGCTGGGTCGAGACCAGCTCCGACCAGTCGTCACCGGGCATATCGGCCGGGACAATGAGGCGATACGGTTCACGCGCCAGGGTTGTCCAGCGCAAGTCACTTTGCAGTGAGAAGGGCGGGCGGATGATCGCGGCCATGTCGATCTCGCCGGCATCCACCTGGTTGACCAGTTCCATGGAGAGGCCCGGAATGACTCGCGTCCTGCACTCCGAAAATTGTTGATGAAACGGCGCAAGTGCTTCCGGCAGGAATGAGCGCTGCACGGAGGCAATCGCGCCAATCGTCACCAGGACGCTGGCGGGCAGCCCCACGGTGGCGGTGCCCAGGTTCTTGAACTGGCGAACCAGGTCCTGGCCCTGCAACAACACCTGTTGGCCCACTCGGTTGAGGTGGGCTGAGCGTCCTTTGCGGTCAAACAGCTCAACGCCGAGCTCCGCCTCCAGGCGTTGCATTTGCGCGCTGACGGCGGCTTGGGTGAGCCCTATCTTGCTGCCAGCAGCCGCAAAGGTGCCTTCTCTCGCCACGGCGATAAATGTTTTCAGTTCTTTAATCATGGGCAAATAATAATTGTGTTTTTACGGACAATACATCTATTTATTTTGTATTCTGCGGGCCGTTATGCCGATGGGGGTAAGCGCTGTGCAACCCACGCCTGCTCATGTGATCGCCGAGCGTTTTTTGATAGCATGCGCCGCATGAAGAAACCTCTCCAAGACATGCGTCAGCACATCATCGATGTTGCCAGATCGCTCATGACCCAAAAGGGTTATACGGCCGTCGGCTTGACCGAATTGCTTGCCGCCGCCGGTGTGCCCAAAGGCTCCTTCTATCACTATTTCCGCTCCAAGGACGAGTTTGGCCAGGCATTGCTGGAAGAGTACTTCCAGGAGTACCTCTCGCGGGTCGATGTGGAGATGGCCAGGGATGGCAACGGGGCAGAGCGCTTGCTGGGTTACCTACGGTATTGGGCCGAGACACAGGCCTTTGATCACACTGACCAGAAATGCCTGGTGGTCAAATTAGGTGCAGAAGTGTGTGACCTCTCCGAAAATATGCGCGCGGTTCTCGAAAAGGGCACGGCGCTGATCGTTGAGCGGATCACCCGCTGCGTTGAGCAAGGCAAGGCCGATGGGTCTATCACCGCTCTGACTGAGGCGCCTGTATTGGCAGAGGCGCTTTATCAGATGTGGTTGGGCGCCTCTTTGTTGGTCAAGGTCAATCGAACGCACGCACCGTTCGATGCGGCGCTTGAAATGAGTCGGCGCTTGGTGTCGTGACCTCTACCGGTTGAACGATACAAGGCGCTCTGATGGCGCCCCATGGTCAGTTGGCGTTATCGCGATTCGGCGAGGGAAGGGGCGAGCATGGCCACCGCGGTCGCGGCGATGCCCTGCAGGTCTTCGCGGCTGGCCGCATCATGAGCCTGCAACGACATGCCTTCAAGGAGGGTATTCAATGCGGCAGCGAGTATGCGGGTGTTGGTCTGCGGTTTGAGCTGCCCAGCCTCAACCGCGCAATCCAGGCGCTGTTGCAGGTAGTCGCGGCCTTCCTGGCGCAACGCTTTGAGGGCGGCGGTGACCTCGCCAGCATCTTCCGACACGTTCACGGCCGCCAGTACCACCATGCAGCCGCAGGGCGCTAGAGGCTCGGTCAAAATGGACGCAGAGGTATGAAAGAATTCGCGGATGGCGCACACGATGTCCGGCTCACTGCCCATCCGCTCCCACGTCGCGTCCCAGAAGGTCGTTTCATAGTGGGCAACGGCTTCCAGAAACAACTTGGCCTTGTTGCCAAACGCCGCATACAGGCTGGGTGGATTGATGCCCATCGCTGAGCACAACTCGGTCACCGACGCGGGCTCATACCCGCGCTTCCAGAACACCGCCAACGCGCGAAGCAGCGCCTGATCGCGGTCGAATGCGCGCGGGCGTCCCTTGCTGCGAGGAACAGAGGGTGAAATGGAATCGGACATGGGGCTGGCTACCTTAAGGCGTAACGCCAGACGCTGGCGTCGGGAAAGCTGTTTTCAACGTGGATGATACACAAAATGGCCTGGCTTCGTGGCTCCGCGCGAGTGCAGCAGCGTGCCTGCAACAACGGGTCTTGAACGGTCAGCCTCAGTTTTCGACGGTCACCGTCCGGCCATTTAAGAGCCAGCGCTGCATGAGACCGTTGGTCACGTAAGGGGCAATTCATTCCAGGAGTTACTAGACGACCGGTCTATTTTTTACTAGAGTGGCGTCATTATGAAAAAACAACACGCCACAACCCGCCAACACATTCTGGATGTCGCCAGGGTGTTAATGACCCATAAAGGCTATACCAGCGTGGGACTGGCTGAAGTGGTGGCCGCCGCCGAGGTGCCGAAAGGCTCGTTCTACCACTATTTCAAATCCAAGGATGAATTTGGCCAAGCGCTGCTGGAACAGTACTTTTGCGACTACTTGGCTGCGGTCGACACCCTCCTGGGAGGTACCCGGCCGGCGGCTGAACGATTGCTCGAGTATTTCCACTATTGGGCGCACACCCAATGCTCCGATTCACCGACGGACAAATGCCTCGTCGTGAAACTGGGCGCCGAGGTCTGTGACCTTTCCGAAGGCATGCGCCTGGTGCTCGATAAAGGTACTCAAGCAATCAACGCTCGGCTTGAGCGCTGCATCGAGCAAGGCCATGTCGATGGCTCGATCAGCTCCACCCTCTCCAACGCGACGCTCGCGCAAGCGCTTTATCAAATTTGGCTCGGTGCCTCGTTAATGATGAAGATCAACAAGCGCCCTGACGCTTTTGAAGAATCCCTGACCATGGCGAAGCGACTCCTGTCGTAGCCATTTTTTAGCAACTTACTAGACGACCGGTCTATTTAATTGAGGTTTACCATGACAGATAACAGTCACCGCACTGACTTGTTCACACCCACCCGCTTTGGCGCAATTGAACTCGCCAATCGCATCGTAATGGCGCCGGTTACGCGCAGCCGCTACGCCGAAGACGGTATTCCCAACGAGTTGCACGCCGAGTATTACGCCCAGCGCGCCACGGCAGGCTTGATCGTTGCCGAAGCCACCAATATCTCCGCTCAAGGCCGTGGTTATGCGGCAACACCGGGTATCTGGAGCGACGAGCAGGTTGCCGGCTGGAAGAAAGTCACTGATGCCGTGCATGCCGCTGGCGGCAAGATCGTCAGCCAACTCTGGCACGTGGGGCGTTTTTCCAGCGTCGAGTTGCAGCCGGACGGTGCTGCACCGGTGGCGCCTTCCGCGATCAAGGCTCAAGGCGATACCTACACCGTCAACGGTTTTGTCCCGGTTTCGATGCCGCGCGCACTTGAAACCGATGAAATCCCCGGGATCATCGAGCAGTACAAACGTGCGGCCGAGAACGCCAAGCGTGCCGGTTTTGACGGTGTGGAAGTGCACTCCGCCAACAGCTACCTGCTGGACCAATTCCTGCGCGATTCAACTAACCACCGCACCGACCAATACGGCGGTTCGATCGAAAACCGCGCTCGGCTGACGCTGGAAGTGACCGAAGCGATCATCAATATCTGGGGCAATGAGCGTGTCGGCATCCGCTTGTCGCCTGTCACCCCCGACGCCGGCAACACGCCGCCCGACAGCAACGTGATGGCGATGTACGGCTATCTGATCCAGCAACTCAACGCATTCGATCTCGCGTACTTGCACTTCGTCGAAGGCGCTACCGCCACCTCGCGTGAAGTGCCTGCGGGCGTGGACATGGACGCCCTGAGCGCGCAGTTCAAAGGCGCCTTTATCGGCAACAACAACTACGACCTGGAAATGGCAATCGAGCGCCGTGCCGAAGGCAGGATCGACGCAGTCGCGTTTGGTCGCTTGTTCATTTCCAACCCCGACCTGGTCGAGCGCCTGCGCCGTGGCGCTGAACTCACCATTGCACCGCGCGAGTCCTACTACGGCGGCGGCGCCAAGGGCTACACCGACTGGCCTGTCGGCAACTACTGATCGCGCCTGAACACCTGCGATAACCCAAACACTGCCCGACACGTGCGGGCAGTCATTGTCCAAGAGGAACTCCATGAACTACGTGCAAAACAAGACTGCGATCATCACCGGCGCATCGTCTGGCCTGGGTGCCGCATCGGCTCGAGCGCTGTCTGCCCAAGGCGCCCGCATTGTTGCCGCCGCGCTGGACCAGCAAGGTCTGGACGCGATCGTCAGCGAGTTGAAAGCCAACGGTGGTGAAGCGGTAGGGCGCGTCAGCGACGTCACCAACCCGGAGGATATGAAGGCGCTGGCCCAGTTCGCCCAGGACGCTTTCGGTTCAGTCGATATCCTGATCAACAACGCCGGCCTGATGTTGTTTTCCAACTGGGTAGACCTGGCCGTTGATGACTGGGAAAAGATGATCAACGTGAACATCAAAGGCTACTTGCACGGAATCGCCGCTGTGCTGCCGTTCATGTTGAAACAGAAGTCGGGCCAGATCCTCAACATGGATTCGGTGGCCGGTCACCAGGTCGGGCCGGCTGCCGGCATTTACAGTGCCACTAAATTTTTCGTGCAGGCCATGACTGAGTCGATGCGCAAGGAACTGGGCGTGCATCATGGCATTCGTGTCAACACCATCAGCCCCGGTGTGATCAACACGGGTTGGGCAGACAAAGTGACCGATCCAGCGGGGCGCAAGGCCGCCCAGGAACTGAACAAGATCGCGATCTCGCCTGACGACATAGGCCGAGCCGTGCTCTACGCCTTGAACCAGCCTGAAAACGTCACCGTCAACGACCTGATCATCTCGCCAACCCGTCAGGATTGGTAAGCATGACCTGACCGCATGACCACGCCCAGGCACGCACAGGATGCGGCGTGCCTGGGTGCTGCGGTGCCCAGGCCGATTGCGCTGATTTCAATGCGAGGCTGGCCAAGTGGGCATCATGTGTCTTGTTCTGCATCGACGTTCAGCGCCTCGCCGATCGCATAAAACTGCCCGCCAGCGATGTAGTGCAGGCTACGAAAGTCCGCTGGGGCGGTCTCAAAATGCCAGTGCCCATCCTTGAAGACGCGAGTGTCTGCCCATGCGCCAACCACCTCGCCGATGAACAAATCATAGGTCGTCTGGTTGTGGGGCTCGGGCAGCAGTTTGCAGGCCAGCCAGGCCGAGCAGCCTGAAACGAACGGCAGGTCTTGGCCGGGGATGTCGAACAACTCCACATCACTTTGTGCCAGTTTGTCGTGCGTATCGAAAAGGCTCGCACTGCCGACGTTTTTTGTCAGTTTGAGTTGTGCCACGGTGGGCACCTGAATCACGAAAACGCCACTGCGCTCGACCAACTCGCGTGTCTTGGTGATCTTGTCCAACACCACTGTCACTTTTGGCGGCGAAAAATCCAGCGCGCAGGCCCATGCGGCGGCCATCACATTCGTCACCCCCGCATGTTGAGCGGATACCAGGGTGGTCGGGCCGTGATTGATCAGCCTGTAGGCTTTTTCAAGTGGCACGGCGGCAATATGCTCGTCCATCGCAACTCCAATAATAGGCCCCGCATCCATCACTGGACCGAGGCTGTGCTCATTTACCCGCTGGCCGTTTTGTTCAGGTAGACCTGAAGGCTTTGATGGCCGCCGACAATCAGTGATTCGATCGCCGCGGTCAACTCGCCCTGGGGATCTGGCTCACGCGTGTCGAAGGTTGCGCTCCACAGGACCACTGTAATGTCTTCACCCGTCAGGGGGATCAACCGTACGGTAGCCACGTAATTGTCGACGGGCAATGGCGACTCTACAAAACGGTACGAGAACTGCAGGTCAGGCTCGTCCACCGACAACAGTTTTTCACGCAAGACTGCGCCGTCTTGTAAGGTCAGCCGGCGGATGCAGCCCACCAGGCCGTCAGGCTGGCCGTTTTCGATAATGCTTTCGGCAATTGCCGGGTGCCATTGGCTGATCTGTCCGAAATGCTTGAGCACATCCCATACGCGGTCGGCGCCGCCGTCAATGAGGGCGCGATATTCAACTGTTGCCATGATTTGATACCTTTAATACATCGTAATGTGTACATCGACGGCCATGCCACGGCGCTGGGGCTCGCACTGATGGCCGCCCTGATCAGCCTTCGAATTGGTGATAGACCTTGGCGATCACCTTCCAGGTGCCGTCGATTTTGATCAGCGTCAGGTAGTCGTTGTAATCGGCGCCAATCGCGTCGTTTTCCATGTCGACACGAACCACGGCGGTGGTCGGCGTTATCGCCAGCACGTCCAGACGGGTAGTGATATCCGGCGCCGTGCCGTGGGTGCGGACAAAGTCGAACAGGTTGTTGATCGGGCCGCCCAGCAGTTGGCCATTGGTGAAACCGTACATCACCGCGTCTTTGTGGAATGCCTGCTCCAGGCCCTCGGCACTGCCGATACGCAGGCTGTCCACGTAGTGCTGGGCGACGGCGATAACGGCGTTGTATTCAGCAGTGGGTACCGCTTTGATGTTCTTGCTCATGATCCAAATCCTGTAAACGTTTATGGCGCCAACGCGCCGTGGTGAAGGAGGCGTGTGGCTTAAGGCGCTACGTGGGTGTGATAGATCTTGCTGACGACCGTCCATTGGCCTTCCACCTTCAGCAGGTTGAAAAAGTCGGTAAAGCAGAAACCGGAGATGTCATTGGTATCGACGCGCGCACTGGCAGCCGTCCCAACGATATCGACGTTGACGATGGCGCCCTGAGCCTCGGGGGAGGGGCGAAACGCGCTGTAGATGATGTCGAACAGACCCTGAATCGGGCCGCCGGTCAGTTTGTTCTCGGCGTCTACGCCAAAGATCGTCGCCTGCTCGCTGAAGGCTGGTTTCATGATGCTGCTTTTCGCCTGTTTGCCACCTTCGTTGTACTGGTTCAGTACGGCGACAATGGCGTTGTATTCCTGGACGTAGGTTGGGTTGCTCACGGCGTGACTCCTGTTTGAATGATCGCGTTGCGCGCAAGGCGTGAGATGGCCAGCCGGGCGAGTAATGCCCGCGCAAATCCCGCCCACGGCATGCCCATTGGCTAGACGGGTCATTTATGTATCGATCGATACATATCTCGCGCATTCTATAGTGATCACTACAGTTCGTGTCAAGCTTTTAGCGGATAGCGAGTGGGGCCAGGTAGGAACGCTGCCCATCCCTATTCAGGCAATCGGCGAGACGACCTGGGGGGCTGCGTTGAAGTCGAGCATGGAAATGAAGCTGTCCATCAACGGTGATTCGTTGTGGGTGTTCCAGCTCATGTACAGGCCGATGGCCGGGTTGGGGGAAGCGGTCACGGGGTAGATCCGGCGGAACAGGACCTTGTCGCGCATGATTGAGTTGGCAATCGACTCAGGCACCAGGGCAACGCCGAAACCGCAGGCCACCAAGCCGATCAAGGTATGGATCTGCGCGGCCTCCTGCACCACCTTGGGATAAAAACCGGCGGCTTCACACAACGCGATCAGCTGACCGTGATAGCCGGTGCCCAGGGCTTCGGGCGTGAATACGAAGTCTTCCCCGGCGAAATCCCTCAAGTCGATCTGACCTTCCTTTGCCTTCGGGTGATGGGCGGGCAGCGCCATCACGATCTCTTCGTCCAGCAACAGGCGTGACTCGACGTTTTCCGCCGAGATCGGCAACTTGCGCATGAAGGCAATATCCGCTTCTCCCGACAGAATGGCCTTGGCCTGGCTGGAAGAGGGCATCTCCTTGATGATCAACTGGACTTTGGGGTAGGTCTCGCGGAACTGGCGCAGGGTACTGAGCAGTGACTCGTAGTAGGCGATGGACACCGCCGTCACCGTGAGTTTGCCAGCAATGCCCTCGGACACCTGGCGTGCGTGTTCGGTGCCCAACTCCAGCTCTTTGAGGGTGCTATAGGCCGTGTTCAGGAACGCACCGCCGGCCGGGGTCAGTTTGACCCCGCGTTTATTGCGGGTGAAGAGACTGAACCCCAGTTTGTCTTCGAGGCGATTGATGGCTTGGCTCAACGGGGGCTGGGCCATGTGCAGGCGAATAGCAGCCTTGTGGAAATGCAGTTCTTCAGCCACGGCGATGAATTGGCGTAGCAGGCGGGTTTCGATCATTTCGTCTGTTCCTTCATTTGAACTGATTGATAGGCGCCAAGTATCAACTTGCGCCGCCGTTAGTATTAAACAGCGCGGACACACCTTGTTAAGGTGAGGTGGCAACTCAAGGGGAAATAGCCAATGAACTTTACAGGAAAGACTGCGGTTATAACGGGCGCTGGCCGAGGGCTGGGTTTTAGTTACGCACAGGCGTTGGCCACGCTGGGCGCCAATGTGGTGATCAGTGATGTCGGCGCAGATAAGCTGGGCGCGGGAGGCGATGGTTCGATTGCCATGGAGGCTGCCAAGACCCTCAGGGACAAGGGCTTCAACGTGGTAGGGCATCATGGCGACCTGTCCAGCGAACAGGGTTGCGAGCAATTGGTGGCAGCGGCCATCGAGGCGTTTGGCCAACTTGATATCTTGATTCACAACGCCGGTTGGGTCGGTTATCAACCCATCGAAGAAGCCGACGCGACGTTCATCGGCCGGGCGTTGGATATCAATATCTATACACCTGTGTGGTTATGCAAACATGCCTGGAAACATCTCAAGCAGTCCTCTGCCGCACGAGTGGTACTGACGTCATCCGACCGTGCGATGTACCAGCAGTATGCACAAACGGGCCTGGTGGCATATGCCGCCGGCAAGATGGCGCAATTGGGCGTCATGAATGCGTTGAGCATGGAAGGCGCGCAGGTGGGCATCCTGGTTAATGCGGTATCGCCCGTGGCCAAGACGCGTATGTGGGGTGTTGTCGGCGAACCGGAAAACCTCAAGCCCGAATGGGTTGCGCCTGGGGTGGTATTTCTGGCCTCCCAGCAATGCGAGGATTCCGGCTATGTCCTGCGCGCCAGCAACGGACAATTTACGGCGACGCGGTTTGTCGAAAACCCGGGTGTCGACTATCCCGTCGATTTGGCCCGAGTCAAAGCCGACAGTGCCGAGCAGGTTGCTCAACTTTGGAACCGGATCAAGGAGTGTTGAATGAAGTCGGGTAGGGCGGCCACGCCCAGCCCGCAAAGGTCGATCTTGAAAACGCCGCTCAGTCGCTTTCTCCTTTCAAGTTCCCGGCTGCGCGGCCGATGCAGACCTTAGCGCTCCGAGCAGTCTCCCTCGAAGTACGCCGACGCTTCACACCAGCTCCACAACAATAAAAACCTAACGGGGTTAACCATGACCATTTTACAGCGGGTTATCGGGGGCTTTGCGGTGCTTGTGCTGTTGCTGCTGACCATGGCAGGGGTCAGCTATCAAAGCACGCATTCTATAAGCGAGCGTCTGGGCATCATCACGAGCCAATCGGCACCGTTGAGTCGTGCGGCCAGTGAGTTGTACGTGCATATCCTGCGCGCCAACCAGGCGTTGCTGGCCATGTTGATCAGCACCGATGTCAAACAGATCGACGCCGGCAAGCAAGCGTTCACCGACAGCATTACCCAGTTCAATCGCTTGCTCGACAGCACGGCGGTCTATGTGGTCGACCGCGACGAGCTGAAGGCTGGCCTCGCCCAGCAGCGCCAGTTAGTGACGGCCTACGCCGACCAGGCGCAAACCCTGATGGCCTCGCACCGTGAGCATGTGCAGCAACTCGCGTTGACGCGAGTGCTGCAAGGTTACAGCAGCGCCCAGGGTTCGCAGTTGGCGGGTTACCTGCGCGATTACATTGCTCGGGCCCGCAGTGCCGGCGACGCACAACAGGTGGCGGCGGCTGAAAAACTGCTGTTGGAAGTCAATAAATCTTATGACGGGCTGGCCGCGCATGCGGCGACGCCAGCCATCGACACCTTGCAACGCGTGCTGAACCTGCAGGACGAGGTCATCAGCACGCGCCTTCAGGCGCTGTTGGCCGTTGACCCCAGAGGCGGGCGGATTGCCGCCGTGATGGTCAATCGTCTACTCACCGATCTGACCGGCGCCGACGGCGTGTTCCATGCCTACCTCACCGAGGCAAAATTGAGCGCGCAGGTTGTGCAGCAACGCACGGCGGTAGAAGTTGCCCTGCAATCCACCCTGGGCAAGATTGGCGAATTTGGCAGCCAGGCCCTTGAGGTCGCCAATCACGCCCGGGACGATGCCAACGCCACCATCGGCACCAGCCGCAGCCTGGTGTTGATCGCCTGTGTACTGGCGGTGCTGGCCGCCGTGCTGATCGGCATTTGGGTCGCCTTCAGCCTGCGTCGTCCCCTGGCGGCGTTTCGCGAGGTGCTCAAGCAACTGACGGCCGGCGATATGCGCGTCAGTTTCGATGTCTCGCGCAAGGACGAGTTCGGGGAGCTGGGCGGTTACCTGAATGAACTGACCATCGCCCTGCGCAAAACCTTTCGTGAGCTGATCAGCTCCGCCGATGCCCTGGCGACCACGGCGGACAACAATGCCTTGAGCAGCGAGCAGACCACTCGCGTAGTGGATGAGCAAAAAGACAGGTTGCAGTCGGCGGCCTCGGCCATGACTGAGATGGAAAGTACCGTGGAAGAAGTCGCACGGCGCGCGCAAGACACCCGCAAGGCGGTGGACGACACCAGTGACCTCACCGATCAAGTGCAGGAGCGTGTGGCCGAGACCATCGTCAACATTCGCCTTCAGGCCGAGCAGGTAAACAAAGCCACCGAGGTTACCGACGAACTGCAGAAGTACGGCCACAATATCGAAGGCATTGTGGTTGCCATTCGTACCATCGCCGAACAGACCAACCTGCTCGCACTCAACGCGGCTATCGAAGCCGCGCGTGCGGGCGAACAAGGTCGAGGTTTTGCCGTCGTCGCTGATGAAGTGCGCTCCCTGGCAAGTCGTACCCAGACCTCTACCAGCGAAATCCAGGAAATGATCGGACGGATGCAGGAAAAAATTCATTCCGTGGTCCAGGTGATGAACGAGAGCCAGGTGCAGTCGGGCCAATGCGTGACGCTGGCCTCGGGAGCCGGTGAATTGCTGCACTCGATGAGCGAGGCGGTCGGCACGATTCGCGACATGAACATCCAGATTGCTGCGGCCACCGAGCAGCAGAGCGCCACCGTGGCGGAAACCAGCCGGATGGTCATCCAGATCAATGATTCGGCGCAGCAGACGGCCGAAGGTGCCGAGCAATCGGCCAGCAGCAGTCAACGTTTGTCGGCCATGGCCAAAGTGCAGCGTGAACTGCTTCATCAATTCAGCGTTTGATCCTCGGGAGCTAGAAAATGAAAGCATGGTTCAGATGTTTCCTGGGGTCGGCGCTGTTAACCACAGGCCTGGCCCAGGCCGCTACGCCGCTGGTGGGCGTGGCCATGGCCAAATACGACGATAATTTCCAGGCGTTGCTGCGCAATGGCGTTCAGCAAAAGGCGGCGGCGATGGATATCGATATTTTCATGGAGAATGGGCAGGACAATTCCGAATTGCAGCTGCGGCAGTTTCGCAACCTGATCCATTCCAAAGTCGACGCGATCATCGTGGCCGTGGTCGACGGCACAAGCACGCCGCAGATGATGCAGTTGGCCAGCGAAGCGAATATTCCCCTGGTCTTCGTCAACCGCAATCCCTCGCCCGAAAAGCTCACCGCGCGCGCTGCGTTTGTCGGCTCCAATGAACTGGAGTCAGGCACGTTGCAGATGGAAGAGTTGGCACGCCGGGCTGGCTACAAGGGCAACGTGGTGATTCTGGTCGGCGACCCCGCCAATGCGTCCTCATCGATGCGTACCGAGGACGTCGAAAAAGTCGTCGCCAAGTACCCGGACATGAAAGTCGTGCAGAAAAAAGTCGCCAACTGGGAGCGTAGCCAGGCCGCCACGGTGGTCATGGACTGGGTGAAGCAGGGCGTCGATTTTTCGATTGTCGCCGCCAATAACGACGAAATGGCGATCGGCGCGATCATGGGCCTGGAGAAGGCCGGCAAGCAGGCCAAGGATTACTGGGTAGGCGGCATCGACGGTACGTCGGATGGGCTCAAGCTCATGGCGGATGGAAAGATGGCTGTCAGTGTGTTCCAGGATGCCGTGGGGCAGGCGAGTGGAGCCGTTGACGCGGCTGTCCGCCTGGCGCGTGGCGAAAAGCTGGATACACCGATCATCTGGGTGCCGTTCCAGTTGATTACTCCGGAGAATCGTCAGCAGTTCGAGTGACGGGCGATGTGAGTCTGTGCAAGGGGCGAGCACGGTAATAGTATTGACCCCATTACAAAGGGAGATCACCTGATGAAATTGATAGGCATGCTGGATTCCCCCTATGTTCGACGGGTGGCTATTTCGCTGGAGGCGATGGGGGTCTCGTTCGAGCACGCCGCACTTTCGGTATTCAGCGACTTCGAAGCATTCGCTGCGATCAACCCAGTGGTGAAGGCACCTAGTTTGGTGCTGGATAACGGCAGCGTGTTGATGGATTCGACGCTGATCATCGACTACTTCGAGGCGCTGAGCCCGGCTGAGCGAAAATTGATGCCACACCAGGCCGTGCCTCTGGCGGATTCGCTGCGGACCTTGGGGCTGGCATTGGCTGCCTGCGAAAAGGCAGTGCAGATAGTCTATGAATACCGGCTGCGACCAGAGGAAAAACGCCACCAGCCCTGGCTGGAGCGGGTAACCGCGCAGTTGTTGGCGGCTTGTCGCGCATGGGATACGCAATTGTCGGGACGGCAATCGGTTGTGTCAGATCGGCCGGATCAGGTTGACATCACCAGCGCCGTCGCCTGGTCGTTCATACAGTTGATGGTCGCTGATGTGGTCAGGGCGGCTGCTTTCCCAGCCTTGCAGGCACATGCGGCACGCTGGGAAGCCACCGAGCTGTTTAAACGCTACCCTCAGGTTTGATGGCACCAGAGTGCCTGATGGTCAGTCCTTTACCAGGGGCCAGGGGCGCTGGCGTGCTTTGCGTCTTCATGAGTAAACGAGATTTATCAGTATGTCCGCAGCGAGTAATGCGACTGCCAGCATAAACAGCTCCTTGTTAAGGCCTGTGCATGTGAAGCGTTCAGCGCGCAGCAGTGGGCTTTTTCAGCAGGATGAAGCCTGAAATCAGGATAAGGGCCAGACCGACCGCGGTCCGGCCATTGAGCACTTCATTGAACAGCAACGCCCCCCAGGCAATCGCGAAGATCAGGTAGGTGTAATCGAATGCGCCGATGATCGAGGTCTCGCCGATTTGATAGGCCCGGGCGATGCCGGTACTGACCAGTACCATCAGAATCGCCAGCACCACCATCACGCCCCAGTCGCTGATCGCCATGGGCGACCAGTCGCCCACCAGAAATCGCAGGCCCTCGTTGGCCGGCAGGTGAGGGCCAGTCTGTGCGACGACAATGCTGCCGACCATTCCCATCAACAACAGGACGATGTTCAGCGCCAGGGCCAGGTGCATGGGCGCCTCATTGGCGCACTTGCCCTTGGTCACGACCGCTGCGAGGGCGTATAAAATCGCAGCGAGCACGGGTAGCAGTGTCCATAGGTTGAAGTCAGCCTGGCTGGGCGCGAGCGTGACCAGCACCCCGGCGAACCCCACCAGAATGGCCACCCATTTGCGCGGTGTGACATGCTCGTCCAAGGTGACTGCCGAGAGTAAAGCGATAAACAAAGGTGTCGTATAGATTGCCAATGCGGCTATGGTCAAGCTGATGAAGGGCAGTGCGCTGTAAAAGGCGATCCACATCAAGGCAAGCAGCAGGCTTCTTGCGCCTATCCAAAAAGGGGAAAGCGGCCGTTGCTGCGATGTGCCGCGGCGGTACATCAACAAGGCGACGAGCATGCCAATGGCCAGTACCGAACGAATCACGTAGAGCTGCCACATCGATGTCTCGGCGCTGGTGGCCTTGATAAGAGCGTCTGACACCGACAACAGGAACACCGAACCTACGACGATGAGTATGCTTTGTCGGTTTTCAGCGGCGGTAACGGTTGTGGTTGCAGACATGATGGATCCTGATGTGATCGACCTGGAGGATTCTGGTTGAACTCGTAGTGCATTTAAAGTGAGTTATGGTTTCCCGCAGCATCCAGCCATGGGGGCCCTGGAGCACACGAAAGATGATCTCCCGTTCATAAACCGGGGCCAGGGCTGCGATGGCGTCCGGATGCCCATTAATCGCAACATTCGCACCCAGGCATCCATCAGGGCCTATCTTGGTCAACAACAAGCGCTCAGCACAGCAGGCAGCCACTCACTCAAACACCTCCCCCAATCAAACAGCAACATCTCCTGCAAAATACGGAGATTCCCCGAAATACTCGATCAACAATTGCGCAAAGACCCGGATCTTCTGCGCAGGATGCTGACCGGCCGGGCGGACTAAGTAAGCACCCGCTGGCGGTGGTGGATAACGCGTCATGATCGGCACCAGTGCGCCGGATGCCAGGCTGTCATACGTTAGGCAATCGGGCAGGTACGCGACCCCGAGTCCGGCGACTGCGGCGGCGACTAGCGCGATGCCGTTGTCGGCCTTGAAGCGTCCTTGCGGGCGAATGGCGACGATCTTGTCGCCATCCATGAATTGCCAAGCTTCGGTGCTTTGCATCAGGGCTTGATGGGCGGCTATCTCCTCAGGTTTCTCGGGTGAACCATAAGCCTTGATATAGCCCGGACTCGCGACCAGCTTGCCGTTGATCGGGCCGATGCGTCTTGCGATCAGGTTGGAATCCTGAAGGTAGCCGACGCGGATCGCGCAGTCGTAACCTTCGGCGATGAGGTCAACGAAGCGGTCGCTGTAGCAGGTCTGGATCTGAAGTTGCGGGTGCCGCACGGCCATTTCCGCCAGTACGGGGGCGAAGTGAGTCGGGCCAAAAGAAAGCGGCGCGGCCACTCGTAAACGACCCTGCAGCGCTCCGGCAGGCAGGATCGCTTCCCTGGCTGACTCCATTTCTGAGCAGACCCTCGCTGCATAATCGCGAAAGGTCGCGCCGGCCTCGGTCAGCGCCGCGCCGCGAGTCGAGCGTGTCAGCAACTGCACGCCAAGCTGTGCTTCCAATCGCGCCAACCTGCGACTGACGATTGACTTGGACACGCCCAGCCGGGCTGCGGCAGGCGAAACGCCCCCCGCGTCAGCAACCTCTACGAATGTCTGAAGCTCTTCGATATCCAAACGGTGTTCCTCATTTCGCGACACAGCCAAACACTTGGCAACACTACCGGATTAAGCATCGAAACAGCACAGTGTTGTTCGCAGGCAGCGTCGGCGCTGGCGTATGCCGCTCATTACCAATCCAATTCATAACGACAACACGGGATCTATTAATGACTTTTCGTAACGGCCTTACATCGCTTCTTCGTCCTGAAGATTCGGTACTCGTTCTGATCGACCACCAGCCTTTCCAGCTCACTAATCTGAACAGCCATGAGCCGCAAATGGTGGTCAACAATGCGACGGCGTTGGCGAAGGCAGCCAAGGCGTTCAACGTGCCCACCATCTTGACCAGCGTGATCGCCGAGCGGGGCGGTTTCATCTTTCCGCAAATCCTCGATGTTTTTCCCGGCCAAGAGGTGATTGATCGGACGCTGATCAACACCTGGGAAGACCAGAAGGTGGTGGACGCGGTAAAAGCGACGGGCCGCAAGCAACTGGTTATCGCGGGTCTGTGGACCGAAGTCTGCGTCGCCATGCCGGTGATCCAGGCACTCGGCGAAGGTTGGGATGTAACGGTGATCACTGACGCATCCGGCGCGGTTTCGGTCGAGGCCCATCGAGTGGCGATCCAGCGCATGATTGCGGCGGGCGCGAACATGATGACTTGGCTCGCTCTCGCTGCAGAGTGGCAACGTGACTGGGCTCGGGAGGAAACCGCCGGTGCGCTGACCGATGTGCTGCTGCAGCATGCTGCCGGTAGCGGTATTGCGTATCTGTGGGAGCAGCAGTTGCTCAATGCGCCAGTGCCAGCCACCGCCGGGTGATCTGAGTGGGGGATGAAGAGCTGGTTGATCTATGTCTGGCCACAGACATTGCGAGCCTTCATCTCCTCTCGCAGCAACTGGAGAGGTCTGTTCAGCAGAATGTGAGCCGTCGGTCGCGAAGGGAAATCGGGTATTGATATATCGGAAAATCTCGATATCATCCGAGCTATGGACTTACTCGAAATATTCAAAGCACTCTCAAATCCGGTACGCCTTCAAATTCTGAAAGGCTTGAAGGACCCCGTGAACAATTTCCCTGCGCAGGATGAGGGTGACGTTTTCACGGTGGGTGTCTGCGTCAGCAGTATCCAGGAAGGTATCGGGCTGTCGCAGTCTACGGTGTCGGGTTATCTGGCAACCCTGCAACGAGTGGGCCTGGTCGAAGTCAGGCGCATCGGCCAGTGGACGTACTACAAACGCAATGAAGCAACTATCAGTGCCCTTGCCGAGTTGATCGGGAAAGATCTGTAATTTTTTACTGCATGATATCGAGATATCTCGATATTCCTTTTTGTCGATACGAGGATTTCAAAATGAAAGCGATGGTACTCAAATCATTTGGCGGCCCGGAATCGTTCGAACTCTGCGACGTACCCAAGCCAGTGCCGGGTGTGGGACAGGTCTTGGTGCGGGTACACGCAACCTCCATCAACCCCTTGGATTTTCAGGTTCGGCGCGGCGATTACGCTGACCTGGTGCCACTGCCGGCGATTACCGGACATGACGTTTCGGGCGTTGTCGAAGAAGTCGGGCCGGGGGTGACGGGCTTCGCTCCGGGGGACGAAGTCTGGTACACCCCGCAAATATTCGACGGGCCAGGCAGTTATGCCGAGTACCACGTTGCGGCCGAAAGCATCATCGGCCACAAACCGCCATCGCTGAGCCATCTTGAGGCGGCAAGTCTGACTCTGGTTGGCGGCACGGTGTGGGAAGCACTGACCGTGCGAGCGGCGCTCAGGGTAGGGGAAAGCATTCTGATACACGGCGGCGCGGGAGGCGTGGGTCATGTAGCGATCCAGGTCGCAAAAGCCATTGGCGCGCGGGTCTTCACCACCGTGCGCGAAGCAAACTTTGAGTTCGCCCGTAGCATGGGTGCCGATGTGCTCATCGACTACAAAAAGGAAGATTACGTCGACGCCATCCTGCGCGAAACCGGCGGCCAGGGTGTGGATGTGGTGTTCGACACCATAGGCGGCGACACCCTGTCGCGCAGCCCGGATGCGCTGGCTCAACTGGGCCGCGTGGTCTCGATTGTCGACATCGCGCAGCCGCAAAACCTCGTTCAGGCCTGGGGCAAGAACGCCAGTTATCACTTCGTCTTCACCCGACAAAACCGCGGCAAGCTTGATGAGCTGAGCACGTTGGTGGCTCGCGGTCAGTTGCGCCCACACGTTGGCGCGGTCTATTCGCTGGCCGATATCGGCCTGGCCCATGCTCGGTTGGAAAGTCCCGAGAACGGCCTCCAAGGCAAAATCGCGATTGCAGTTGAGCCATCGCTTATTTCCTGAGCGCCTATTTTCAGCCGTCTAAGTCGTATCAGAGGAAATGCCATGATTTATGAAATTGCTCTGCTTCCCGTACACAAAGAACGTATTGAACACTTCAAAAGTGCCTTCGCCGAGGTCGCGCCGTTGCTCACCCGCGCGAAGGGTTACGGCGGCCACTTGCTCGCGCAAGGAATCGAAACCCCCGAGCATTTCAACCTGATAGTGCGCTGGGCTTCACTTGAAGATCACTCGCCGGGCTTCGAGGCGAGTGATGACCATCAGATGTTCATGCTGGGCCTGGAGGACTATTTTTCTGAAGAACCGAAGGTCCACCATATCGAAGGAGCAGTTTTCTAACTGGATCGATGCTCAGTGGACGGCATCGCTCGCCGCACTCCACCGTTCACACCTGATCCAACGCCTCAATCACACCTTTGTCCTCGCCCAGAAAACCACCGCTCTGGTGCTGCCAAAGCCGCGCATAAACGCCATTCTTCGCCAGCAGTTCACTGTGGGTGCCCTGTTCAATAATGCGCCCGTCATCCATCACGATGAGCCGGTCCATGGCGGCAATCGTCGACAGTCGATGGGCGATGGCGATGACGGTTTTGCCTTGCATCATCTCATCGAGGCTTTCCTGGATCGCGACTTCGACTTCCGAGTCCAGCGCGCTGGTGGCTTCGTCGAGCAGCAGGATCGGGGCGTTTTTGAGCATGACCCGGGCAATTGCCACGCGCTGGCGTTGGCCGCCCGACAACTTGATGCCGCGCTCACCGACCAAGGTGTCGTAGCCGCTATGACCTTGGCGGTCGCTGAGTTGGCTGATGAACTCGTCGGCCTGCGCATTGGCGGCGGCGCTGCGGATTTGTTCGTCGGTCGCGTCGGGTCGGCCGTAGGCAATGTTGTCGCGGATCGAACGGTGCAGCAGGGACGTATCCTGCGTGACCATGCCGATTGAGGCGCGCAGGCTGTCTTGCGTCACTTTTGCGATGTTTTGGCCGTCGATGCAAATCTCGCCGCTGTCGACGTCATAGAAACGCAGCAGCAGGTTGATCAGCGTGGATTTACCCGCACCGGAGCGTCCGACCAGGCCGATTTTTTCGCCAGGACGGATGTTCAGGTTGAGGCCGCTGAGCACTTGGCGCTCGCCGTTGTAGTTGAAGCTGACATTGTTGAAAGTCACCGCGCCGCCGGAGGTCTGCAGCGTGCCCGCATCCGGCGCGTCCTGCACTTTGGTGCCGAGGGTCAGCGTCGCCATGCCATCCTGGGCGGTGCCGATGCTTTCGAACAGCGAAGTCATTTGCCACATGATCCAGTTCGACATGCCGTTGATCCGCAACGCCATCGCAGTGATCGCCGCCACGGCGCCCGCGCCGACCGCACCGTCATGCCAGAGCCACAACGCATAACCGCCCGCCGACATGATCAACGCCACTACCAGTGCCTGATTGACGATCTCGAACTGGCTGACCAGGCGCATCTGGCGGAAACCGGTTTGCTTGAAATCCTCCATCGCCGCACGCGCGAAATGCGCTTCGCGATTGGAGTGGGAAAACAGTTTCACCGTGGTGATGTTGGTGTAAGCGTCCGAAATTCGCCCGGTCATCATCGACCGTGCGTTGGCCTGCTCCTGGCCGACTTTGCCCAGACGCGGCACGAAATACCACATGGCCAAGCCGAACAACACGAACCAGGCCATGAAGGGCAGGATCAGCTTCAGCGCGAAGCCGCCGGCCAGCGCGATGATCGCGATGAAATACACGCCGATCCCCGGCAGGATCTCGATCATTGTGAACAGCACGTCGCGCACGGCCAGCGCAGTCTGCATGACCTTGGTGGTGACGCGGCCGGAGAATTCATCGGAAAAAAACGCGAGGCTTTGTCGCAGCATCAGGCGATGGAAATCCCAGCGCAGCCGCAACGGCAAGTTGATCGCCAATACCTGATGCTGCACCATCGTGCGCAACGCCACCAGGCCGACGCTGGTCACCATGACAATGCCCATGCCCCACAACACGCGGCTTTCCTGCGCCGCCGCTTCACCGCCGGCCTGCCAGGTCGAGAGCAGATCGACGATTTGCCCCAGAAACGAAAACAGCCACGCTTCGTAGATCGACACACCGGCACTCAGCAGCGCCAGCGCCAGGATGTAACCGCGAGCGCCGCGCGTGCAGGCCCATAGGAACCGAGCCAGGCCCGCGGGCGGCGGTGGCACTTCGTCAGGCGGGAAGGGGTCGAGTCTTCGTTCAAATACACGAAGCATGCTGGTCTCCAAAACGATCAAGTTGAGGGGATTCTGCCATTGAACGGATGCTTTGAGGGTTTTGCGAACGTTGGGGGCGGCGATGAGGCGAGGTATGCGATATCTGGCCGACCTCAAAATCGGCTTATATTCACGGAGGAAAAAATGCGGATGTACATCACAGGTGCCTCGTGTGCGGGCGGCACCACACTGGGGCAAAACCTCGCACGTATGCCCAGGAGAAGGGCATCACGGCGCGTGACTGTGCTGCCGAGTAAAGCGCCGCTCAGGCAGCGCTCGCGGCAGCGTGCTGGCCCGGGATGGCGCCAATCAGCTCACGGGTGTAATCGCTGGTCGGGCGGTTGAAGATGCGCTCCACCGAGCCCTGTTCAATTACCCGGCCATTGCGTAACACCAGCACTTCATGGGCGAAGTTAGCCACCACCGACAAGTCGTGGGACACCAGCACGTAGGCGATGCCCATGTCCCGTTGCAGCTCTTGCAGCAGTTCAAGGATGTGCGCCTGCACGGACACGTCGAGGGCGCTGACCGGTTCATCCAATAGCAATAGATCCGGCTTGAGCGCCAGGGCGCGGGCGATGGCGACACGTTGGCACTGGCCGCCGGAAAGCTCGCGCGGCAGCCGATCGAGGAAATTCACCGGCATATGCACGCGACTGATCAACTCGCGCGCGGCCTGTTCCAGGGCCGGGCCCTTGAGCAAGCCGAACGACACCAGCGGTTCGACGATGCTGTCGAACACGGTGAAGCGTGGGTCCAGCGCCGCAAACGGGTTTTGTTGCACCAGTTGCAGGCGCTGGCGCAGCGGGCGGAAGTCGCGCCAGCTGAGGTCGGTGACGTCCTGTTGCTCGAACCACACCCGCCCGCGGCTGGGTTTTTCCAGGCCGAGGGCGATGCGCAACGCGGTGCTTTTGCCTGAGCCGGACTCGCCGACAATCGCCAGGGTCTGCCCGGGGTAGACCTGCAGGCTCAGGTCCTGCAGCGCCACAAAGGTCGCGTCTTCGCCCTTGACCTTGGGCAGCGCGAACGTCTTGCCAACGTTTTGCAGTTGCAGGATCGGCGGCAGCGTCGGGTTCGGTCGGGCCAGTGGCGGGCGGCGCTTGGCGAACGCCGGCGCGGCTGCGATCAAGGCGCGGGTGTAGTCATGCAGCGGCGCGCCGAGAATCTGCCGGGGTGCCCCTTGCTCCACCACTTGCCCCTGTTGCATCACCAGGACGCGGTCGGCGCGATCCAGCGCCACGCCAAGGTCATGGGTGATGATCAGCAACGAAATCCCGCGCTCACTGACCAGCCGTTGCAGGTGGTCGAGGATCTTGCGCTGCACGGTGACGTCCAGAGCACTGGTCGGCTCGTCGGCGATGATCAAGCGTGGGTTGCCGGCCAGGGCGATGGCGATCAGCACGCGCTGGCGCATGCCGCCGGAGAGTTCATGCGGGTACTGGCGCGCGCGCAGTACCGGCTTGTCGATACCGACTTGTTGCAGCAGCTCGACGATATCGGCATCGACGCCGGGGTAGCGCTTGCCCTTGGCCAGGATCAGCGCCTCGGCAATCTGCTGGCCAATGCGCAGGGTCGGGTTGAGGCTGACCATCGGGTCCTGGGGCACCAGGCCGATGGTGCGCCCGCGCAGGCCGCGTCTCTGGCGTTCGCCGGCGTGGGTGAGGTTGTTGCCGTCCACCCACAGCTCGCCGGCGCTGATGGTTGCGCTGTCCGGCAACAGGCCGAGAATCGCGTTGGCCAGGGTGGTTTTACCCGAGCCGGACTCGCCGACAATCGCCAGCGTCTCGCCTTGGGCGATGGTCAGTGACAGCTGGTTTACCGCCAGGTTGCCGTGCCGGTAGCTGACACTAAGCTGGCGAACATCCACTAAAGCATTCATCGCTGAACCTCCTCGAACGTGCGAGCAATGTGGTTGAGGCTGAACACCACCGCGACCAGGAACAGGCCGGGCAGCAACGACACCCAGGGGGCAGTGATCAGAAAGTGCCGACCGTTGGCGATCAGCGTGCCCCATTCGGCGGCCGGAGGCGCGGCGCCGAAACCGAGAAAACTCAGGCCGGCGGTGGCGAGGATGGCTGCACCGAAATCCAGGGTCGCCAGTACCGCCACTGGGCCCCACGCGTTGGGCAGGATGTGCCGCAGCAAGGTGCGGCCCCAGCTGGCGCCGCCCAGGCGTGCGGCTTCCACGTACGGCAAGGTCTTGACCCGCAGCACTTCGGCGCGGGTGGTGCGGGCGAATCCGGGGATAATCCCGACGCCCACGGCGATAGCCACCGGCACCGTGCCGAAGCCGATGGCGGTGACAATCGCCAGGGCCAGCAGCAAGCCGGGCAGGGCGAGCAACACGTCGACAAACCGCATGATCACCGCATCAATACGCCCACCGGCAAAGCCAGACAGAATGCCCAGCCCAAGCCCGCCCGACAATGCGATCCCCACCGCCAGCAAGGCCGCCAGCACCGACAGCCTGGAGCCGTAGACCACTCGGGTGTACAGGTCGCGGCCCAGCTCGTCGGTGCCGAACCAGTGGCTCAGGTTCGGCGCTGTGAGTTTGACCGCAGGTGCGGTGGCATAGGGGTCGAAGCTGGTCAACCACTGCGGCGCCACGGCGGCCAGCAATGAAAACACCACAATCAACACCGCCAGGCTGAAACCCGGCCGCCGTAGCAAGGGCATTACCGCCGCCGTGGCACGTTGTCGGCGGGTGCGGCGTTGCCAGAGTGGGGGCGTAAGGCCGAGGTTTTGCTCAAGGATAGTCATGGTCTAGGACACCTTTGGCGTGTGGGAGATGCGCGGGTCGAGCCACGGGTACAGCAAGTCCACCAGCAGATTGACCAGCACAAAGGCTGCCGCCGACACCGTGACAATCGCCAGCACCACCGGGATGTCCTGGCGCAGCACGGCCTCCTGGGCCAGGCGGCCGATGCCGGAGCGGGCGAAGATGGTTTCCACCAGCACCGCACCGGACACCGTGTTGCCCACCTGCAGGCCGATCAGTGTGAGAATCGGCAGCGCCGCGTTGCGAAACCCATGGCGCGCCTGCACCTGGCCACGGCTCAGGCCCTTGGCGTAGGCGGTGACGATATACGACTCCTGCCACACGCCCTGGAAGCTGCGCTGCAGTACTTGGGCATACACCGCCGCACTTGGAATCGCCAGGGTGATCGCCGGCAGTACCAGGCTTTCAAAGCCCCGGCTGCCGGTGGCGGGGAACCAGCCGAGGCCGAAGGCGAACACCTGGATCAGCAACAGGCCCATCCAGAACACCGGCACCGAAAACCCCAGGGATGGCAGGCGCGCCAGGGCTTTTTTCAGCGGTTGCCAGCGGATATAGGCGGTCAGGTAGGCCAGGCCGACACCGCCGACCAGCGACAACACAATCGCCAGGCCGGCCAGGGACAGGGTTTGCGGCAGGCGCTCGGCGAGCAACTCGGCGACCGGGCGGTTCAGCGACAGGGACTGGCCGAAATCTCCGTGCAAGGTGCCCAGTAGCAGGTCGGCATATTGCTCGAAGAGGCCCTTGTCCAGGCCGTAATAGGCGCGTGCCTTGGCGAGGTCGGCCACCGACAGCGAATCGGCCTCCATGCCCGAGGCGCTGAGCATGATTGACAGCGTGTCGCCCGGCAGCAGATAGAGGATGAAGTAGGTGATGCTATAGGCCCCCCACAGCACCAGCAGGGCCTGGCCGACGCGGCCGATCAGGTAGCGGCTCATGGCGTGCCGATCTCGATATCACCCAGCAGCGCGAAGCCCTCGGCGGTCCAGCGAAAGTTCTTCACCTTGGGCGACGTTGCAGCCTGCCACACGCGTTCGTACACCGGGAACGCCGAGCTTTCGTCGATCAGCAGGTCCTGCAGGTCGCCATAGGCGGCGGCACGTTGTGCGCCTTGGGTGGCCGTAATGCCGGCATCGAACAAGCCCTTGGCTTTTTCCAGGGTGGCCGGTTCGTAGGTGTTAGTGGCCACGGTGGAACTGTTGGCGCTGCGCGGGTCGAGGATGGTTTGCAGGATGATCGGGTCGGCGCGGGTCATGTAGTTGATGGTCAGGTCGTAGTTACCGGCAGAGTTGTTGGCCACCCATTCGGCGCGGGTCACCACGCTGAGTTTCAACTCGATGCCGACCTTGCGCAGTTGGTCCTGGATCAGCACGTCACCCGCGGTTTCGGCCGGGCTGATGTTGTAGCTCAGGCTCAGGCGCTTGCCGTTTTTGCTGCGGTAACCGTCCGCGCCCTTGGCCCAGCCGGCTTGATCCAACAGTTTTTCGGCAGCAGCCGGGTCGTAGCCGAGCTTGCTGCCCTGGCTTTTGAAGTAAGGCGTGGTCACGTCGAAGATGCCGTCCACCACCGGGAACTCGGCGTTATACACGGTGCTGGCGTAGCTCTTGCGGTCGATGGACTTCTGCACGGCCAGGCGCACGTGTTGATCGGCGAGAATGCGTTCGCCACGAGTGTTGGGGTACAGGTTCAGCGCCGGGCCCGGCAGCGAGCGGCTCTGGATGGTCGCGCCCTTGGACTGGAACAGCTTCAGGTCGACTTCCGAAAACGGGTTGCGTGGCCACAGGATGTCGGCCTTGCCCTGCAGGAACAGGCCGTTGCGCACGCTTTCTTCGGGGATGTAGCTGATGTCGACGGCGTCCAGGTGTGCCTCACCCGGGTTCTTCATATTCGCCGAGGGCCACGCGTAACCCTTGCGTTTGGTCAGGTGCGCGCCGACTTCCGGCGTATAGCTGGTCAGCACGAACGGCCCGGTGCCGATGATCTTGCCCAGCGAGCGCTCCTTGACCGTGAGTGCATAGGACGCGGGCGCGAGAATTGCCAGGTTGGTGGTCGAGGTGGCTTGTAAAAAGCCCGCGTTGGGTTTGGCCAGTACCAGCTTGACGGTGAAGTCGTCGACCACTTCGGCGTGGTCATAACCCGCCAGGTAGGTTGCGCCGAAGGTCGCCGGCAGCTCGGTGGCCAGGGCCTTGTCGCTGTCGAACGCGGTTTTCACCGCTTTTGCGTCGAAGCGCTCGCCGTTGCTGAACGTCACGTTGTCGCGCAGGTGAAAGGTGTAGGTCAACGCGTCGTCACTGATCTCCCAGCTCTTGGCCAGCCAGGGGATGATCTTGCCGGTGGCCGGGTCCTGGTCGGTGAGCGACTCGGCGACATTGCGCAGCAGCACGCGGTGTTCCAGCCAGTAGACCTGGAACGGGTCGACGCTGACCAGGGTGGTGTTGTCGCCAAAAAATGCAATATTCAGGGTTTTGTTCGCTTGCGCCTGGTCACCCGAAGGCGAGCAGGCGGCCAGGCTGATCGCCAGGGCGCAGGGGGCCAGCAGACGGCTCATCAAGTTGGAGGTGTTCAATGGGGTGCCCTCGTTTAGCGATGTGAATCAGAAGTCGTAGGCCAGCTTTGTGTACCAGTAGCCGCCGCCCGGATAGAACGGCGGGTTGCCGTAAGGCGCCAGGCCCAGGTTGCTGTAGACGGCGTGCCGGTCGGGGCGCACGTCGAAGATGTTGGTGCCGCCGATGCTGACGGTGATGCTGTCGACGAAGGTGTAGCTGACGTCGAGGTCGGTGATCCATTTGGCGCCGAAGCTGCGGTCCCCGGTGGGGTTGACCGCCAGGGTCTTGACCGCGCCGTAGCGGGCGGTTTGCAGGTTGACCGCGAGGTCCCGGGCCTTCCAGTTCGCGCCGAGGATCCACTTGGTCTTGGGCGACGCCTGCGTGAGGTCACCCTCGCGGTCGCGGCCCACCAGGGTCACGCCGGAACCGTTCAGTGCGGCCGGGGTGTCGCGGGCGCCTTCGATGGTGGTCTTGTTCCAGTTCAAGCCCAGACTCCAGCGCACGTCGCCCCAGGCATCCAGCGGCGTGGTGTGGTCGGCAACCACATCCAGGCCACGGGTGCGGGTGTCGAAGGCGTTGGTGTAATAGTTGACCCAGGTGCCGGTGGGCACGCCCTGGGCGGCGAGGATCGCGTTCACTGCGCCATTGCCCTGGTCATAGATATTGCTGGTCAGGGCGATGCGGTCGTCGATGTCGATCAGGTAGGCGTCGGCGGTGATGCTGGTGCGCGGCGCGGGTTGCCAGGTGAGGCCCAGGCCGAGGTTGCGCGACTTCTCCGGTTTCAGGTCATCGCCACCCAGCGCCTTGGCCAGGTTGCTGCCCGACGGGGTCAGGCGGGTGACTGCCGGAACCACGTTGCCGTTGACGTCGGTGGCCACGCGGTTGTCCGCCACGGTGTAGCCGATCTGGGTCAGCGACGGCGCACGAAAACCAGTGCCGACGGTGCCGCGCACCGCCACGCTGTCGGTCAGCTCGTAGCGCGAGTTCACCTTGAAACCGAAGGTGTTGCCCGAGTCATCGTCGTAATGTTCGACCCGCCCGGCCACATCGAGGAACCAGCGCTCGGTGAGGTCAAAGCCCAGGTCCAGGTAGCCGGCGTAGTTGTTGCGGATCAGGCTGACCTCATCTTCGGGGCGAATGGTCACCGCGGCCTGCGCGCCCGATGCCGCCGGGTAGGTGCCGGTGATGTAGGCCTCTGGGTCGCCGGCGAAGGTGCTGAAATGCTCCCAGCGATGCTCCAGGCCGGCCGACACCTGCACCGGCGACGTGAGGTTGAACAGGCTGTCGTAACGGCGGGTGACGTCGAGGTTGTTGACCCATTGCTCGAAGCGAAAGGTCGCCAGGTTGTCGAATTGGGTCGGCGAGGCGGTGCCCAGGGACGGGTTGATATTCAGGTCGCTGGAGTGGTGCACATTGTTGCGCCCGTAGGTGGTGCTCAGGTCCCAGTTCCACTCCGCCACTTGGCCCTTGCCGCCAAACAGCAACTGGTAGTCGCGGTCCTTGATGTTGTTCAGCGGGAAGTAACCGTCGGGGAACACCTCGGGCACCGCCGCGCGGCCGGTGGGCAGGCGCAGATAGTTGGCCGCTTCGGCGTCGCGCTCGCCGTAGGTGGAGAACGAATAAAGGGTCAGGTCTTCCAGCGCCAGCTCGGCGTTGTAGGCCAGGTTGAAGGCCTTGAGGTCGGGGTCGCCGTTCTTGATTGCCACCCGGTCCCATGCCGCTTCCTTGGCCGGATCGTTGAACGCACGTACGCTGCTGTCGGCCTTGTCGTTCCAGGAGGCTTCGCCGCGTTTGCGCGCATCGGCCGAGAGGTGGAAGAAGCCGCCATCGCCGAGCTTGAAACCCTGGTCGCCGGCGACCTTGATGGTTTCGCCCTGGCCGGAATACAACTGCCCATAGCTGGTCTCCAGGTGGCCGCCGTTGTTGGCGGACTTGAGGATGATGTTGATCACCCCAGCCACCGCATCCGAGCCGTACTGGGCCGCGGCGCTGTCCTTGAGTACTTCGATATGGTCGACCGAGCTGACCGGGATCAGGTCGATGTCCACGGCATTCGCGCCGCTGTTGTCGATCGAGCCGCGCTGGCCGGTAGCGCCGTTGTGGCGCCGTTTGCCGTTGACCAGCACCAGGGTGTAGGCCGGGCCGAGGCTGCGGTTGCTCAGCGGGCGGGTCACCGAGTTGTAGCCAGCGATATTGGTACCGAAGTTGAAGGAGGGCAGCAGCTTGGCAATCGCCTCGGACAACTCGGCGCGGCCGGTCTTGAGCAACTGCTCGCTGTTGATCACATCAATGGGTGCCGGGCTGTCGGCGACCGTGCGCTCCTGGCCGCGCAAACCGGTGGAAATCACGGTTACCGTGCCGAGCTTGGCCTCCTCGGCGCAGGCGGGCACCGCCGCCAGCAGCAGCGAGCTGGTCAACAGCGACAGGTGGAATTTTTTCAGCGGCGCTGCGAGAGAAATATCTGGCATATCGAGAGAGATCCATGTCGGGAGTACGTCCTCCGCCAGGCATGGGGTCGGTCTGTGAAGTGAAGATATCTCTATAAAAAAATGCGGGGAAAGTCTTTTTTGGAATAAGCTAATTATTAGATAATGTTATCTTTCAACTTAATAAGATCATCTATTTTTATTATCTGGCCGTTGGATGTGCGCGACGTCATCGCCTGTCATAATCCACCCGTCTCACCCCAGCCCCCACACGGAGTCCATACTATTGATGGTGCTGTTCAATCGATTGAGCGCGTTTTCCATCCAGGCGCGCAGGGCGCTGAAGCTGGTGTGGGGGACATCGCGGTCCTTATTCATAGGCCTGCTGCTGGCAACCATCGTTGCCGGTCTGTTGCCTGCGCTGGCGGCCTGGATCGGCCAACGTATTGTCAATGGCGTGGTGCACGCGATGCAGATTCACGCAGCCGGCAGCCAGGCGCCCGTGTGGCCAGTGATGCAATACGTGCTGGCCGAGGCGGGCGTGTTGGCGCTGCTGGCCGCCGCCCAGCGCGCGTTGTCAATGCAGCAATCGTTGCTGCGGGTGCAGTTGGGGGTGAAGGTCAACCTGATGATTCTGGAGAAAGCCCAGACCCTCTCACTCCTGCAATTTGAAGACGCCGAGTTCCACGACAAGCTGGTACGCGTGCGCCAGGGCGCGTCGACACGGCCGCTGAGCCTGGTCACCAAGGGCCTGGGGCTGGTGCAGAACCTGATCTCGCTGATCAGCTTTGCCGTGCTGTTAGTGCACTTTTCGCCGTGGGCACTGGTGATTCTGGTGGTCGGCGCCTTACCGGTGTTCTTCGCCGAGACGCATTTTTCGGGCAATGCGTTTCGCCTGTTCCACCGGCGCGCGCCCGAGACCCGTCAGCAGAATTACCTGGAATCGCTGCTGTCCCACGAGACCCATGCCAAAGAGGTCAAGCTGTTCGGCCTGGCGCCGCTGTTCCTCAAGCGCTACCGCGACAACGCCCGGCGCTTGTACACCGAAGACCGCCAATTGACGGTGCGCCGGGATGCCTGGGGCTTTGCCCTGGGCCTGCTGGGCACCGCGGCGTTTTATGTGGCTTACGCCTGGGTGGTGCTGGACACCGTGCGCGGCCAGACCAGCCTGGGACAGATGACCATGTACATCGTGCTGTTCAAGCAGGGGCAAAGCGCGATCACCGCCAGCCTCAGCGCGATTGCCGGCCTGTATGACGACAGTCTGTTTCTGTCGGACCTTTATGAGTACCTGCTAACCCCTGTGGTCGTGCCGAGTGGCCGGCTTACCCAGGGCGCGCGTCCCGGCGACGGTCTGCGCTGCGAGCACGTGGGGTTCAGTTACCCGGGCGCTGAGCGGCCGGCATTGACTGACATCAACCTGCACCTGGCGCCGGGGCAAAGCCTGGCCCTGGTGGGCGAGAATGGCTCGGGCAAAACCAGCCTGATCAAACTGCTCACGCGCCTTTACACCCCGCACGAGGGGCGCATTCTGCTGGATGGCAGCGACTTGCAAGACTGGGATGAACAGACACTGCGCCAGCGCACTGGGGTGATTTTCCAGGATTACATCCGCTACCAGATGACCGTGGGCGAGAACCTTGGAGTGGGTGACGTCGATGCGCTGAACGACGAGGCGCGCTGGCGCACTGCCGCAACCCAGGGGGTGGCCGCCGAATTCATCGAGCGCCTGAGCAAAACCTACGGCACACAGTTAGGGCGCTGGCTTGGCGGCCAGGAGTTGTCGGGTGGGCAATGGCAGAAAGTCGCGTTGTCACGCGCGTATATGCGCCAGGAGGCGGACCTGCTGATTCTTGACGAGCCCACGGCCGCGCTGGACGCCGGCGCCGAGGCGGCGGTGTTCGAGCACTTTCGCGAACACGCCAAGGGCCGCATGACGTTGCTGATTTCCCATCGATTCTCCAGCGTGCGCAATGCCGACCACATCATCGTGCTGGACGGCGGACGAATCCTGGAGGAGGGCAGCCATCACCAGCTGATGGCTGCGGGTGGGCGCTATGCCGAGTTGTTCGATGTTCAGGCGCGGGGTTATCGCTAGGTCTCCGAGCGCTCGTCCAGTCCATGGGGGCAGTCAGCTCGATTTCGCGCGCAGCAGGTCTGTTGAGACTATGCTCATCCCCACCTCAGGCCATGTGCTGGCTTCAGTTGTCGTCCGCCAAGGAAAGGAGTCTGTACATGTCTGGTTCTTCATACCCGGTTCTATTGTTGCACTGGCCGAACGAGCAGTCCGGCCTACTGAAATGGCTTCATCGACAGGCTGTCGGCAGGTGTAGAGGGATGACTGTGGGTCAATCCCGGGCGCGATGGAGGACGGCATGAAGGCTCAACCGATCCACACAATCATGTGGCGCTTCGCCGGCTGCCTGGGTGGACTAATGATGATTGCCGCCAATCCGGTCCAGGCCGCTGACGGTGGTATCGCCGGCGGCCCTACCGCAAGCTATGGCATTGCCTTCAGCAACTCCTATGCGGGCAGTGATTTTCGCAAGCTG
Source organism: Pseudomonas sp. R2-7-07 (assembly GCF_003852355.1). Lineage (NCBI taxonomy): Bacteria > Pseudomonadati > Pseudomonadota > Gammaproteobacteria > Pseudomonadales > Pseudomonadaceae > Pseudomonas > Pseudomonas sp. R2-7-07. The sequence goes on from NZ_CP027759.1 coordinate 2,846,271, forward strand.
ATGGTGCGCAACTGGCAGGAGATTGCGCTCCAGGCGCAAAAAGAGGGTTTGATCGGCGCGGCTCCGGTGGTCAGCGCCAATAACTCGGCCTCGGAACAAGCGGCCCATATCCAGGAGATGATCGTCAACGGCGTCAACGCCATCGTCATCCTGGCCGCGTCCGATACGGCCCTCAATGGGGTGATCCGCGATGCTTGCAACGCCGGCATCGTGGTGGTGGTCATGGCCAGCCTGGTCACCGAACCCTGTGTCTATACGGTGGACTACAACTGGTCCGCCATGGGCCGCGTGGAAATGGATTACATTGCCGAGCGCCTCAAGGGCAAAGGGACACTGCTGGAAATCCGCGGCATTGCCGGCGATGCCACCGATAAAAATATCAGCGACGGCATTCGCAAGGCCGCCAGTGACTATCCGGGCCTGAGGTTCGCCAAGACCGTGTACGGCAACTGGACGGAGTCTGTCGCACGCAAGGAGGTGGCGCTGGCGTTGCCATCGCTACCTAGCATTGATGCCGTTGCTACCCAGGGAGGCGACGGTTATGGCGCGGCCATGGCGTTCAGGGCGGCGGGGCGTCCTTTGCCGATCATCGTGATGGGGAATCGTCAGGACGAACTCACCCTGTGGCAACAGGAGCGCGATGCCAACGGCTACGAGACCGTCTCCGTTTCCGCTTCTCCAAGTGTCTCCCAGGTGGGGTTCTGGGTGGCCCAGCAGGTGTTGGCGGGCAAGCAGGTGCCGAAGTTCGTCGAAGTACCGCTGGTGCGTATCGATGCGAAAGACCTCGACGCCTGGCTCGCCAGCATGCCGGTGGGCGGCGCCGCTAACCCGCTCTACAGCCAGGCTTCCGTTGCGGCGATGATCGACGCGGCCGCCAACCATACGGCGCCGCCGGCGCCTTTGCCGGAAGTTGCGAAGTAGTGGCGGGCGGGGGGCGCGGCTGCGGGGCGCCATGTTGATATTCAAACCCATCAGCGATCGGCCCATTGCCGTCAAAATTGGCTTGGCGGTCGCCGCTCTGGTGTTCCTGATGTTGACGGTGTCTCTGGTGAACCTCTACGGCCTGCGAGGCATGGTGCGCGCGGTGGACTCGGCCAGTCATTCCGCAGAAATTCTGGCGTCGGTCAACGCGGCCACCGGGCGGGTGGAAAACTTCATTGCCACCCGCGATCAGGAAAGCTTGTCCCAGGCCGAGGGCAGGGTGGCGACGGCTATCGCTGGCCTCACCGCCATTCCGGTGGCCGAGGCGGAATCGCTCAAGGGCAGTCTGGAGCGGCTCGCCGCCGCGATCGCCGCCTTGCGCACGGCGAGCCTGACCATGGATGGCGAAACGGAGAACATGACCGCCCATTACGGCCGCATGCGAGAGGCGACGACTCTCGTCGAACAGGGCATCGCCGCTGGGTTGAAGGCGGTCGACGCTCGCGCCGTTGAGCACCAGGCGCGGGTGAGCAACATCGAAAGTGCCCACCGCATCCTCGATGTCCTGCGCAACGGCGAACGGCTCATCACCGCCAACGTGGCCAGGATGCTGGTGACCGGTGACGGGGCCGCCGCCACTGCGGTGCGTAATGCCTGCGCGGCACTCCAGCCCGTGGTCGAACAGTTGCGCGAGGTGATGGGGACGCCGCAGGAGAGCGAGGTCCTCGACCAGTTGGCCGCGGCGCTCGCGGCTGCCGGTGTGGCGATAGAGCGTCTTGGCGAGGCACCCAGGCTGCGCGCAGAGGAAGTTTTGCGGCATCTCTCCGCCGTGGGGGATGTGGCCGGGCGCCTCGAGGCGCTGTTGAGTGATGTGGATGGGGACGTTGCCCATGACGCCAGCGACATTCAGGCAGCCACCGGTTTGCTGCACAATGCGGCGGCGTTATCCAAGCGTTTCGCCGAGCGTGTGGCGACCCTGGAAGCGCAGACCCTGTCGTTTCGTCTGTCACCGTCGGCCGAGATCGCCGGCGCCGTCGGCACCCTCCTGGACGAGCTACTCCGTCTCTCTCGGGTGCTTCCTTCCTCCGTGGGGCTGCAAGGCACGGCTACGCCGCTGACTGTCAACGAGCAGATTGCCGGCTACCGGGCGGCATTCGCCAGGTTCCATCAGGCGAGCAACGCCTTGAGCGACGCGCGCGACCAGGTTCGCAACGAGGCCCGCAGCGCCGGCCTGTTGGTTGCGCGCTTCGCGGGTCAAGCGCGCTCCGACGCCCTGGTCCACAATGATCGCGGCATGCTTGCGACGATCATTGCGGTTACCGTCGCCATCCTGCTGGCCGGCGCCATTGCCTGGAGCACGTCGCGATTTGTCGCGCAGCCCATCGTGGCGCTGGCCTCGGTCATGCGTCGGCTTGCGGCCGGCGACCTGCACGCCGAGATCGCCAGCGTCGGACGCGGCGACGAGATTGGCATCATGACCCGCGCCGTTCGGGTGTTCCAGGAAAATGCCCTGCGCATCCGGGTGCTGGAGGCCGAGGCCGAAACCGAACGACAGCAAGTCCAGGCCTCTTTGGAGAGAATGGTCGCCGAACGCACCGATACGCTGCACCAACAGACCGAAGTGCTGGAAGCGCAAGCCGTCGAACTTATCCAGGCGCGCAACCAGGCCGAGACGGCCAACCAGGCGAAGAGCGATTTCGTGGCCACGGTCAGCCACGAATTGCGCACCCCCCTGACCCTCATTCTCGCGCCCCTGGAGCAGCTCTCGGCGGCGGCCACCCCGCCCGTGGATTGGCGCGTGCAGATCGAGCGCGCCCAACGCAATGCGCTGCGCCTGATGAACCGGGTGAACGATATCCTCGATTTCTCCAAGGCTGAAGCGGGCAAGTTTGAGTTGTGTCCAACGTCGGTTGATTTGAACAAAGCGGTGGGGGTGCTGGCCGAGGATGCCGCCATGGTGGCCGAGGGCAAGGGTTGCACCTTGACCTGCAGCATCGATCCCGCGCTCGGCAGCGTGTTCCTGGACCCCCGTCACTTCGAGAAGATCCTGCTCAACCTGGTGAGCAATGCCATCAAGTTCACGCCTGCTGGCGGCAAGGTGCACCTGGCAGTGACGCCGATCGATGGCGAGCGATTTGAACTGGCGGTGCACGACTCGGGGATTGGCATCGCGCCCGACAAACTGCCGCTGCTGTTCCAGCGCTTTTCCCAGATCGATAATTCCGCCACGCGCCACTACAGCGGCACAGGCATCGGCCTGGCCCTGGTCAAGGATCTGGTCGAACTGATGGGCGGCGAAGTCGGCGTCAACAGCGAGCCCGGACGGGGCTCGTGTTTCTTTGTTCGACTTCCGCTGGGGGCTGAGCAAGACAGGGTAGCGACCGAAGGCGGCCCTCTGTACGAGCAGCCGTCACTGAGCACAACAAGCTCAACCGAGCAGCGCCACCTGCGTTTTGACGACGGCCACCAGGGCTCTCCAACGCCAGACGCAGGCGAGGAGCAGCCCCCGGAACATGCCTCGCGGTCCAGAGTGCTGGTGGTAGACGACAGCCCGGAAATGCTCAGCTATCTCACCGAGCTTTTGCACGACGACTACAGTGTCGCCACCGCAACGGATGGAGAGCAGGCCTGGGCGCTCCTGCAGCGTCGACCGATCGATGTCGTCGTTTCGGATGTGATGATGCCGCTGCTCGACGGCTTCGGCCTGACCGCCAGAATCAAGGCCAGCACCGGTTTTGCCCATTTGCCCGTGATCCTGGTGACCGCCCGCGGCGGCGGTGACGCCTGCGTTTCAGGGCTGGAAAGTGGCGCCGATGACTACATCGCCAAACCCTTCTCGCCGCTGGAGCTCAAGGCTCGCGTTCGCGCGGCGCTGCGCATGAGCCAGGTGCAAAGCGAACTGCATGCCAAATCCCGCCAGGCGGGCATGGCCGAAATCGCCACGGCTGTGCTGCACAACGTCGGCAACGTCCTCAACAGCGTGAACGTCTCGGCAGACCTGGTCAGCAACCAGTTGCGCGCATCCAAAGTCCATGGCCTGGGCAAGGTCGCTCAACTGATGAACGAACACGTCAACGACCTGAGCGATTTTCTTACCCAGGACCCCAAAGGCAAGATGCTGCCCGACTACCTGCTCAAGCTGGCGCAGGTGGTGACGGCAGAGCAAAAAGGCATTGTCGAAGAGCTCGGGCAACTCACCAAGGGCATTGACCACATCAAAACCATTGTCGCTGCCCAGCAGTCCTATGCCGTTGCTGTCAGTGTCGTGGAGACAGTGTCGGTCACCGCGTTAATCGATGATGCCTTGCGCATGAGCGCCGGCTCGCTGGAGCGCCAGGGGGTGACGGTGGTCAAGGAAATTGCCGATGTGCCTCTGCTCGCGCTGGACCGTCACCGTGTGCTGCTGATTCTGGTGAACCTGATCAGCAATGCCAAGCACGCGGTGGAAGGCGTGGCCGATCGCAGCCCATGCGTCACGCTCGATGCCGTCCTCGTTGACTCATCAGGGCTGCGTATTTCGGTGACCGACAACGGCAGCGGGATTACGCCAGAGCACCTGGCGCGGATCTTTTCGCATGGCTTCACCACACGCAAAGAGGGTCACGGCTTCGGCCTGCACAGCTGTGCACTGGCTGCGCAGGAAATGGGTGGCCGCTTGACTGTACACAGCGACGGCGCCGGACAAGGCGCCACGTTTACCCTGGATATCCCCCTTGATGCTTCGCTGAGTCAGTGATGAACAGCGGGAAAATGGATTACGCGCTGTGCCAGCCTGCCCAGAGAAGGAAAATCTTGCCCCCGCGGGCTCTGGAGTCCAGTGGGACTGGACGGACGTGACTGAATTAAATTTCACCGTAAGCTTATGTTAATAATGGTTTTTTTCTGACTTTAGTGGAATTCCATTACAAGCTATCGGGGTCCCCAAAAAACATCTGAATCCGCGACCGCAACCACCGCTCCCCCGGATCATTATCCTGCGACCCACGCCACGCCATGTGCAGCTCAAACGAACGCACCGGCAGCGGCGGGTCTTCGGCTCGCAAACCACCCGCCGAGGTCAGCGCCTCTGCCGCGTAATCCGGTACGGTGGCGAGGATATCGGTGCCTGCCAGTAACGTGCCCAGCCCATTGAACTGCGGCACGGCCAGCACGACGTGGCGTTTGCGATCGAGCTTTTCCAGCTCTTCGTCGATGAACCCGCTCAGGTCACCGGCAAACGAGACCAACGCATGTGGGCGGGCACAGAAGTCGTCCAGACTCAATGGGCCGGGTACGCTGTCGGCGCGCAGCAGTTTCGGCAGGCTGCGGCGCAGGACCTTGCGCTTGGCATTGGCCGGCAGGTCGGCGGTGTAGCTGACGCCGATGGAGATTTCGCCGGAGGCCAGCAAGCCGGGCATCAGGATGTAGTTGACGCGACGCACCACCAGTACGATGCCGGGGGCTTCGGCGCGCAGGCGTTTGAGCAATTGCGGCAGCAGGGCGAATTCCACGTCATCGGACAGGCCGATACGGAATACCGCAGTGCTGGTAGCTGGATCGAATTCGGCGGCGCGGCTGACGGCGGTGGAAATCGAGTCCAGGGCCGGGGAGAGCAGGGCGAAGATTTCCACGGCGCGGGCCGTTGGTTCCATGCTGCGCCCGGTGCGTACGAACAGCGGGTCGTCAAACAGCCCGCGCAGACGTGACAAGGCCGCGCTGATGGCCGGCTGGCCGAGAAACAGTTTCTCGGCGGCGCGGGTCACGCTGCGCTCGTGCATCAAGGTTTCGAATACGATCAAGAGGTTAAGGTCGACACGACGCAGGTCGTTACGGTTCATCTTGTGTCCTGGAAGAGTCAGCGAACTTGACGAGAGCGGCCATATCCAGAACCTCCAAGGTTCCGTTCAGAAGCATGACCGGCATGAATCTTACGGGGAAAGGCTGGTACTCTGCACAAGATAATTGAGTTTTCCTACGATAGCTGAGGTCTATGCCTCACATGCGGAATCAATGACAGACATGTCGACTATTAATGGCGACCGGTGGTCTTAGCGGGAAAGCCCAGATAGAGTTCATGGCATTAGAGGTTACTTTGACGAGGTTTGCGATGTCCCGCACGATTCGTTTTCACAAGTTTGGTCCGGCCGAGGTGCTCAAATGCGAAGAGCATGCAACCGCGCAGCCCGCACCGGGCGAAGTGCAGGTGCGTGTCGACGCGATTGGTATCAGCTGGTACGACGTTTTGTGGCGCCAGAACCTGGCGTCGTCCCATGCACGCCTGCCGTCTGGCCTGGGTCATGAAATGGCCGGCGTGGTTGTCGCCCTGGGCGACGGCGTGGATGACTTGGCGGTGGGCGACAAGGTCGCCAGTTTTCCTGCCGAAAGCCCTAACGATTACCCGGTGTATGGCGAGCAGATCGTCCTGCCCCGTTCGGCCCTGACCCGTTACCCGGATGTCTTGAGCCCCATTGAAGCGAGCGTGCACTACACGCCGCTGCTGATTGCCTACTTTGCCTACATGGACTTGGCGCGGGTCAAGCCTGGGCAATTTGCGTTGGTAACCGATGCCAGCCACTGCGCCGGGCCTTCGTTCGTGCAGTTGGGCAAAGCCTTGGGGGTACGGGTGATTGCCGCGACCAAAGACAGCGCGGAGCGTGAATACCTGCTGTCGTTGGGGGCGGAAAAGGTCATCGTCACCGAAGAGCAGGACCTGCTCATGCAAATCAACAAAATCACGGGTGACCGTGGCGTCGATGTGGTGTTCGACGGCCTTGGCGGGCCGCAGATGTCGCTGCTCGGTGATGTGCTGGCGCCGCGTGGCAGCCTGGTGTTGTATGGCCTGCAAGGCGGTAACCAGACACCTTTCCCGGCCTGCGCCGCGTTCCAGAAGAATATTCAGTTTTTCGTGCATTGCATCGGCAACTTCACCGGCAAGCCGGAGTTGGGCATCATTCAGGACCAGGTTGCGTTGCAGCGCGCCTTGCGGGATATCAACCAACTGACTGCCGACCGGGTACTGGTGCCGTTGAAAACCACGGTGTTTCCGTTCAGTCAATTCGTCGAAGCCCACCGCTATATGGACGAATGCCCGTGCCGCGAACGAGTTGCGTTGCAGGTTGAAGCTGTTTGAGCTGTAGGAGTATTCGCAAATGAATACTCCAGCGTCTGCGCGGATGCAGCAGATGCGCCATCTGTCATGGCTTGACCCACGAACGGGTTGAGCCACTCCGAGGGCGTTGCGCCCTGCAAACAATACCTTTGGCCCTTATGCCGCCCTGAAATCCAGCGCGGCGCTGTTGTGTGGGCGTCACTGAAGTTCGCGCCGCAGATCATCTGAACTGCTTTCCTGCGCGGTTCTGTATCTATTAATCATTAGTTGAGTGCCGATAATTGCGGCTTAACCATCATCTCAAGGATTGAGCAATGATCAGCTGCCCGACATTACTGTCTTGCATCAGCAAACTAACGAGGCGTTACCTTGCGCGTCGAAAAAAACGTTCGAAACATCCCTTCTTCTTGCAAGAAGCCAGATTAAGTGGGTGATTTATTATTTGTCGGAGGTTTCGCTAATTAATTAGTTAACGCGCTGTAGGGTAGTGTCGGAACATTCCTAGGAGCTGCCACTTGAGCACACGCGACTGCGGGTTAGCGCGTCTGTCTGTGGGATGGGTTGCCCGCGACTCAGGTGTCCGCTCCGGTAATTTTGTTGCAGGCTGCTAATGTTTAATCATTCTTATGCCCTGCCGCGCAAGACAGACCTACAGATGTAATGGGTCAGGCAACGACGTCGCAGAGTTGCTTGAAACTGATATTTCAACTCAGGTAGTAGAACAATGAGCGCAATTCACGAACAAGCCATGAACTATGTTTATCAGCAAGTTCTGCAACGTTTGATGGGGCACTTCACGCGCGCCGAACGGACTGCACTTCAATTGTTGATCCAGCGAATCGTGGTGGCGGCAGGCGGCATGGAACATGTGGGTAACTATAAAGTATTGATCGCCCACGGCGGCGGCGAAGTCAGCAGTTATACGTTGGCGCTGCTGCGTGCGGCGCAGTTGAGCATCGCCGGCCGTACGCCCAAGACCTTTCACCTGCGCGTGGCGACGCTGCGGCATGCAGGGATGACCCAGGCCACACTGGGCAGGCTGAATGAGGGCTATAGCGCGCTGTTTTTTCACGATGACCCGCGGGTGGAGGTGCTGATGGTGGAAAATCAGGAGGTGCAGCCTTTCAATCATCAGCGGCCCGCTTCCAGCGCCGGCCGTGAGGTCAACCAACGCGACCGGCTGATGATCGGGCATCTGACGTCCGGGGACGTGCGTGCCACGCTGTGCACTGACACTTACCTGGCCCTGGGGGATTTCTACCAGCGTGTGAGCACGTGGAACGGCGGCGTGCATGCGCTGGTCAGCGGCGACTCTGCGCGCAAGCAAAGCCAATACCTGGCCTGGCTGAAGCGTTCGGCCCTGGCTGCGGGTGTCGCTGTCCCGCCGCGCCGGCCCGCGTCGCTCAACATTCTGTTTGCGCGCATGGAAGAATGGAGTACCGGTTGCTACCGTGACCTCTACGGCGAGCAATACGTGGAGGCCCAGAGCCCGGGGCGTGGCGGGCACCGCCATGTGGCTTATATCGGCGTTGCCGACCTGCTCGACGAGGTCGACGTTGCCTCGTCACCGCTGCTCACCGAGTTCCTGGCCCACAAACCGGACCCGTTCGACTTTCACTTCAGTCATCCTGACTATCCCAACCCGTTGCTCATGGCGCATCTGCACGGGTTGCAGGCCCAATGCCTGCGTGAGCTGTCCTACGGCGAAGGCGTCGAGGCTTTTGTGCGGCAGGCGAGGGACGCGATGAGCCGTCGACACATTCCAGACACCTTGATCGACGCATTGGGCGGCCACGATGGGCGCATATTGTCGACGACCTATGCCCAGGAGTTCTTCGGCCTGGACGAGGGCCAGTTGACTTGCCTGTTGTTCTCGCCCTTCATCCATCATGGCGAGCGCCTCGAGGGTTACCTGCGCCAATGCCACCCCGGCATGCTGGTGGGGCTTCCCGAGTTGCACAAGGCGCTGCAGGGCAAGCCCGCCGCAGAGATGCTGCAGCAGTGGCTGATTGATACCAGCGGCCTGCCATTGCCTCTGTTACAAAACCTGTACCGCAAGCGTCCTCAGCAGGCGGGCCGTGGTACCCAGGCGCGCAAACGGCGTGGGGCGCAGGCGCAGATTGCGCAAGTGTCGGGGCGTTAGCCGCGTGCCTGTGCGTGCGAACCCGGGCGGGCGCTCATGAAACTGCGCGGGGAGCGGCAAGCGGATTTTGCCTACCAGGCGGTGTATCGCTACATGATCAACCTGATCAACGAAGTCAGCCTGGAAAAACCGGTAAAGCTGCCGTCCCTGCGGCAGTTGTCGACCCGCTTGAAGGTGTCGATCTCGACGATCCAGTACGCCTACTCGATATTGGAAAAGGAAGGACGGATCTACTCGGTGGCCAAGTCCGGCTACTTTGCCTGGCCGGTGGCCGCCAACGCGCCAATGGCCACGAGTGGGGACTTGCTTGAGCGCCTTTACGCGGCAGCGCGGCGGCCTGGCATGGTGGTACTCAGTGGCGACGAACCGGCGCTGCTGGGCTCACTCGATGGTGCGTTGCTTTCACTGGAGCGCCAACTGATCCGCCGCTATCCGCACCACCTGCAAACCCACTCGCAACCCTGCGGCGTCTGGGAGCTGCGCGCGGCGCTGGCGGCACGTTATACCTCATCGCCCACGCGCTGCTGGCAGGCGGATGAGGTGTATATCGGCGCCGACGTGCGTGGCGTCCTGGAGATCCTGATTGACGCCCTGGGCCTCAAGGGCAGCGTGGTGGTGGCCGAATCACCCTGCGATTACCTGGTCTTGCGCCTGTTGCAGGGGGCCGGCGTGCGGGTAATCGAACTGCCCTGGCTCGCCGACGGCCGCTTTGATCTGAGCACCTTTGAACACCTGCTCAGCCACGAGCCGGTGCACCTGGTGGTGCTGTCATCGGCGGTGAGCATGCCGTCGGGCAGCGTGCTGTCGGTTCAGGAGCGCTTGCAGGTGGCGCAGTTGCTGGACCGATTCGGCTGCTGGCTGCTGGAAAATGACACCTTTGGCGAACTGAGCTTCGCACCGTCCTCCGTACCCCTGCGGCACCTGGTCGACCCTGAACGGCTGATAGTGTTCTCCTCGTTCGAGAAGATCCTTGGCCCGGAAGCACCGTTTGGTTTTGTACTGTCGCGCCAGCTGAGTCACGAGCTGCAGCGTCAGTTTTTATTGCGTGCATTCCGGCTGTCGTCGATTCGTCAGCGCGCCATTGCCCGCTTGTACGAAAGCGGACGGTATGACCAGCATGTGCAGACGTTACGCCAGCGCCTGCGTGAGCAGGCACAGGCCATGGGCCTGCGCCTGGATGCACGTCTGGAGGGCCGGGTGAGCTATCAAATGCCCGGCGCCGGCGCGAGTTTCTGGCTGCAGTCTACGGCGGCAGTGGACATGCGCCATGTGTTCCAGCGCATGGTCACGCAGCAGGTGGTGATCGCCCCTGGCGAGCTGTTCAGTCTCAGCGGTTTGCATCACCAGCATATGCGCCTGGGGCATGCGTTCAGCGGGCATCCGAACCTGGACATCGCCTTGGACGCATTGGCCGAGGCACTGCAGCAGGCGCAGATTTGACGCGTATGAAATTTCTGTATTAGTTGTTGGATCGATACCGTCGCGCCGTAGTCCAAGTCACCGTAAACTGTCATTTTTCCGAATCCTTATTTTTCTCGAGGTTTATGCATGACTATCAGTCCTTTTGCGGGCAAGCCGGCGCCAGCCCAGTTGCTGGTGGACATCCCGCGACTGGTCACGGCCTATTACACCGGCCAGCCTGATGCAGCGATCTCCACCCAGCGCGTGGCCTTTGGTACCTCCGGGCACCGTGGCAGCTCGTTCGAGCTGAGCTTCAACGAATGGCATGTGCTCGCGATCAGCCAGGCCATCTGCCTGTACCGCCAGGCCCAGGGCATCGACGGCCCGTTGTTTGTCGGCCTGGACACCCACGCGCTGTCGACGCCGGCCGGCGCCAGCGCGCTGGAAGTGCTCGCCGCCAATGGCGTGCACGTAATGCTCGCCGAGGGCGACGAATACACACCCACGCCGGCAATTTCCCACGCGATCATCTGCTACAACCGTGGCCGCACCAGCGGGCTGGCGGACGGTATCGTCATCACGCCGTCCCACAACCCGCCGCAAAGTGGCGGCTACAAGTACAACCCGCCTAACGGTGGCCCGGCCGACACCCATGTCACCAAGTGGATCGAAGCCAAGGCCAACGAGCTGCTGGCCAACAAGCTCGCCGGGGTCAAGCGCATCATCCACGCCGAGGCGCTGAAGGCCGATACCACGCACCGGCATGATTACCTCAACAGCTACGTGGCCGACCTGATCAATGTGATCGACATGGACGCCATCCGCAGCGCCGGCCTGCGCCTGGGCGTCGACCCGCTGGGCGGAGCAGGGGTGCGCTACTGGTCGGCGATTGCCGAGCACTACCGGCTGAACCTGGAGGTGGTCAACACCGAAGTCGACGCTACTTTCCGCTTCATGAGCGTCGACTGGGACGGCCAGATCCGCATGGACCCGTCTTCCAGCTACGCCATGCAGGGCCTGATCGGCCTCAAGGAGCGCTTCGATGTGGCGTTTGCCTGCGACCCGGACCACGACCGTCACGGTATCGTGACCCCGTCCGGCGGGCTGTTGGCGCCGAATAACTACCTGGCGGTGTCCATCGATTACCTGTTCCAGAACCGTCCTGACTGGCGCGCCGATGCGGCGGTGGGCAAAACCGTGGTCAGCAGTGGCCTGATCGATCGCGTCGCCGCACGCATCGGTCGGCGTTTGTACGAAGTGCCGGTGGGCTTCAAATGGTTTGCTGACGGTTTGTTTGACGGTTCGCTGGGGTTTGGTGGCGAAGAAAGCGCCGGAGCTTCGTTCCTGCGCAAGGACGGTACGGTCTGGAGCACCGATAAGGACGGCCTGATCCCGGCTTTGCTTGCGGCCGAAATGACCTCGCGCAAAGGCCAGGACCCGAGTCAGATCTATCGCGGCCTGACCGACGCCCTCGGCGAACCCTTTGCCATCCGCGTCGATGCCAAAGCCACGCCAGCGCAAAAAGCTCTGCTGGGCAAACTGTCGCCGGAGCAGGTGACGTCCACGCAATTGGCCGGCGAAAGCATCCAGCAGATCCTCAGCCATGCGCCGGGTAACAACCAGGCGATCGGCGGCTTGAAAGTGATGACCGAAAACGGCTGGTTCGCCGCCCGTCCATCGGGCACCGAGGACATCTACAAGATCTATGCCGAGAGCTTTATCGGCGAAGATCACCTCAAGCAACTGGTGGAAGAGGCTCAGGTACTGGTAGATGGAGCGATCTCCCAGTAACTGACACCCTGAGATCAATTGTGGGAGGGGGCTTGCCCCCTCCCACATTAGGCCAACATGGCTTGAGGTCAGGCTAAGTCGACCAACACAATCTCGCTGTCTTCAATCGCCGTCACCCGCAGCACCTGCTCATCCGCAACCGCCACCCCGTCTCGAGCCTGCGCACGCAAGCCGTTGACTTCAATCGTCCCCGTTGCCGGCACCAGGTACGCCCGGCGGCCGCTGTCCAGCCGATACTCGGCACTTTCCCCGGCCTTCAGATTGGCCGCCACCAGGCGTGCATCGGCACGAATGCGCAGGCTTTGCGTGTCTCCGGCCTTGCCGCTGGCCAGGGTCACGAAACCTTCGCGCGCACCCTGTGGAAACGGCCTGGCGCCCCAGGAGGGCGGCAAGCCGGCCTCATTCGGGATGATCCAGATCTGGAAGATCTTGGTCGGCGTGGCTTCCAGGTTGTATTCGCTGTGAGCGATCCCGGTGCCAGCGCTCATCACCTGTACGTCGCCAGCCTCAGTACGGCCCTTGTTGCCCAGGTTATCGGCATGACTGACCGCGCCTTCTCGCACGTAGGTGATGATTTCCATGTCGCGGTGTGCGTGCTGCGGGAAGCCGCTGCCCGGCGCAATGATGTCGTCGTTCCACACCCGCAGGTTGCCCCAGTGCATACGCTCGGGGTCATGGTATTCGGCAAATGAAAAGTGATGATGGGCGTCGAGCCAGCCATGGTGGGCGCCGCCCAGGGTGTTGAAGGGTCGAAGTTCAAGCATGATCGTCTCCTGTGGATAGCCCTATGGTCCATCAGTGGATGATCGATAAAAAGCGTAAAAAATGCCTGATTCCTATCTGTTTATTTGATGTTTATCTCAGGTATCAACTTTCACTTCATCGCCTAACCGCATGAGATCAAAGCATTTGGCTGGAACTGAGCGGCAATTCCGGCGACCATGGCGCACTGTAAAAACCTAGCTCATCGCAGGAGTCCGCGTGCCGCACCCACAGCCTGATCTGCCCCCTGAACTGCGCCCCCTGGCTGAAATGCCGCTACTCAAACGGCTTGCCGCGCGCCTGTTCGGCCATGGCCTCACGCGTTTGCGCGCTCAGCACCGGTTTTCGTGGTTGCATGGCCAGGCCGACGGTTTTCGCAGCGGGCATGAAGCCGGGGTGGAATATGGTTACCGCGAGGGCAAGGCGGACGGGTTGGAGGAGGGCCGGCAAGTCCTGCTGATCCGCGATTTCCGGTCGGATGAACCCCGCGCGCCAGGCATTGATGACAGCCTGTTCGACGACTGGCGATTGCCGCTCACGGCTGACATAAAAAAGCGCATCAAGGCCGACGTTGCACGTTTGCTGCCGGCGCACGCCCAGCCCAGTGCGGCGCAGTGGAAGATGATCTTCAGCGACACGCCGTCCACTTCGGTGATTGCCGGTGCCGGCGCGGGTAAGTCGACCTCTCTGGTGCTGCGCATCCTGCTGCTCACCCATTACCTGGGCTTCGAGTTGAGTTCGATGACCGTGGTGACGTTTACTCGCGAATCGCGCAAAGACTTCATCCAAAAACTCATGCACATTCTCAGCTTATGGGGCCAACCCCTTGACCATAAAGAGGCCCAGGCGGTGGTGCGCACCTTTCACTCACGCATCTTGCCGATGGTGCGCAGCCTGCCGGGCTTTGAGCGACTGCAAGCCTTCGAGAACCTCAGCGCCGGGTTCGAGGATGCCGACAGTAACCCGTTCGACCTGCGCATCAACGACGCCCAGCGCCAGCAGATGAACGCGTGTTACCACCGCTTGCACGGCCGCCATGCGCGTTTTCGCGAGTTGATCGCACCGCTGGCACGCCATGGGCTGCAGCTCAAGGAACTGGAGCGTGATCTTCCCGATGTGCAGAAGCGCGTGGCGGTCACGGAATTGGCGGCCAAGCGTGATGAAGAGCTCTGTGATGTCATCGAGGACCTGTGGTTTCGTGCTGGCGCTTGGCCCATCAAGGGCATCGAACCTAGCCGGCAAACGTTTGAGATCAATGGCGCGCAGTTTCATTGCCATGGCTATATCCCTGAACTGGACGCCTGGGTAGTGCTGGGCTTCGATTCGCGGGAAAACCCCCTGATCAGCCGGCCGAATGCCAAGCTGTCCGTGCGCGCAGAGTGGGCGGTAAAGCGCACGCTGTTTCAAGCTTTCTGCCGTAAGCCATTGATATGGATAGAAAGCTATGAATATTCAAAGCGATTGTTAAGTTGCCTGGCGGGCGATGCCACGGCCGGGCCCGGGTTTGATTACAAGGTCAAGGGCGAGCTTGCCTCGGCGCCGCTCCTCGACAGCTTCGTCATGGCCGCCGGCTTTATCGAGAACCTCGGGTTGGATGTGCCCACCGCCGTCGGCCGGATGAGCTTCGCCAAAGACGATCCGGACCGCTTGTTCTTCGAGGCCCTGGGTATTTTCTGGAAGGCTCTGGAAGATCACTTGCTTGAGCAATCGCCGCCGATCATGACCTATAACCGCATGTTTTCGTTGTTTGGCGAAAACACCCCGGAGAACCTCAAGCTGCTCAGCGATGCACTGCTGCGGCCGATGTCGCACCTGATGATCGACGAGTTCCAGGACGTGTCGCCGCAGATCGTCTCGTGGATCCGCGCCAGCCTGGGTGAAATCCGCAGCCGTGGCCCGGCCATGCACGTGGGTCGCGGAGCGCAGCGTTCATCGTTGCTGTGCGTAGGGGATGACTGGCAGTCCATCTATGGCTGGCGCGGTAGCTCGCCCAAGTACTTCATGGAATTCAACAAGGAGTTCACCTCGCCGAGCACCACCCGCGTCATGCTGAGTGAGAATTACCGTAGCCACCAACACATCATCGACGCTGCCGAGCACATCGTGCGCAGTGCCCCGGCCATTCCCGGCAAGAAGGCGAAGGCCGCTGGCGAGCCCAGGCCCTTGGTGCCCGTGGTGGTGCTGGAGCGCGACGACGCGGCGTTGGCCCGGCAGTTGATCGAGCACTATCAGCGGGGCGATACAGTATTAATGCTGTATCGAAAAAGCAGCGATAAGCTGTTGATACAAGAGCATATTCAGGCTGTAGTTAATCTGGATTCGAGTTTGCCACCGCAGGCGCGCAGGCTGAAACAGCTGACCTACCACAGCGCCAAGGGCTTGCAGGCGGATGCGGTGTTTCTACTCGGGGACTGCCAACACCTGACCAGCTCGCCTTACAAGAACCAGGTCTACCGCATGGCGGGCCTGGGCAGGGACGGCGACAGCGAGGCGTACGACAACGCTCAAAAAGACGAAGTGCTGCGCCTGGCCTATGTCGGCATCACTCGCGCGGTCAGCCACTGTTATTGGTATGTGGAAAAGGCGGAAGGCCAGGCGGTGAATGTGCCGAAGGCGTCGGAACGGGTGGACGGCAAAAAAGTGTTTTTCGACGATCAGCGCGGTTAATGTGGGAGGGGGCTTGCCCCCCGATGGCGGTGTGCCATTCGACCTTTCAGTGGCTGACCCAACGCTATCGGGGGCAAGCCCCTCCCACAGTTGGATCTCATCGGTCTACGGCAATCAATCAGGCCTGTAACGACAGAGGCGGCACAAAACTCTCAAGCTCAGCCTCCACCGCCTCAATGATGCGCTCCACGTCGGCGGCGTTCATCACCGTAGCGCAGGGAATGCCGGCGATCGCGATCAGCGTCTCGCCGCTGGCCCGGTCGAACAGGCGGGCAACCATGCTGCCGGGGGCGTCCATGCTCCCTTCGAAGCCCATCGGATGAAAATGCCAGCGCATCAGTTGACAGGCGTTGGGGAATGTCACTTTGTTCATGTTGCCTACCTTGTTCATTGAGCGCTTCCTTTAGCTCGCGGCAGGGGCCAGGACCTTCAACAGCCATGGCGTCGAACACTCAAAATAGCATTCGTTCGCAAGTACGGCGCGACTTTTTCAGGCCCGTTCGGCGGTTCTTGAGCTGGCATTGACCTGGATCATGTCCCAAACCTGAGGGGTGTCAGGTCATGCCCCGATGAGTGGATAAACACCGAGCGTATGTCCCAGTAAAAGGGGACAGCGGAGTCTATTACTTACAAATAGTGGCTCTTTAATGCCGCTAATGACACCGTGACAATATATTGGATCCATTAAATACGGCGCTCAACTAGAGTGGCTTATGAGTATTTAATATTTAAATATCACTGTGGGCTATTTGGTCGTTCAAATACAACCGTCCCCAACAAACGCGGCGCGCGACTTCTCCAAGTTGCCTGCGGGTCAGCTTTTCGCTGCTGAAATATGTGTAGACGAAAGATTTCAAATTGTGTCAGTTTTCTTACGCCTTCAAAAGAGGTGAGTGATAGGACTATCCTCGCCCGCGAGGTTCCTATCGAACAAAGACTGATGCACTTGCAAACAAGGAAGTACGTTTATGTCAAAAGTAAAAGACAAGGCTATTGTATCTGCCGCGCAAGCCAGCACTGCTTACTCGCAAATCGATAGCTTCAGCCATTTGTATGACCGTGGCGGCAACCTGACGGTCAACGGCAAACCGTCCTACAGTGTGGACCAGGCAGCGACCCAGCTGCTGCGGGACGGCGCCGCGTACCGGGACTTTGATGGCAACGGCAAGATCGATCTGACCTACACCTTCCTCACCTCGGCTTCCTCGAGCACCATGAACAAACATGGCATCTCGGGCTTCAGCCAATTTAACGCCCAGCAGAAAGCGCAGGCCGCATTGGCCATGCAATCCTGGTCGGATGTTGCCAACGTGACCTTTACCGAAAAGGCTTCCGGCGGTGATGCACACATGACCTTCGGCAACTACAGCGGCGGCCAGGATGGCGCGGCGGCTTTCGCCTACCTGCCCGGCACCGGTGCAGGCTACGACGGCACCTCGTGGTACCTGACCAACAACAGCTACACGCCGAACAAAACCCCGGACCTGAACAACTATGGCCGGCAGACCCTGACCCACGAAATCGGCCACACCCTGGGCCTGGCTCACCCTGGCGACTACAACGCCGGGAATGGCAACCCGACCTATAACGACGCGACCTATGGACAGGACACGCGTGGCTATAGCGTCATGAGTTACTGGAGCGAGAGCAACACCAACCAGAACTTCAGCAAAGGCGGAGTGGAGGCTTACGCTTCCGGTCCGCTGATCGACGATATCGCCGCGATCCAGAAGCTCTACGGTGCCAACCTCAATACCCGCGCCGGTGACACCACCTACGGTTTCAACTCCAACACCGGGCGCGATTTCCTCAGCGCCACGTCCAACGCCGACAAGCTGGTGTTCTCGGTATGGGACGGTGGTGGCAATGACACCCTGGACTTCTCCGGCTTCACGCAAAACCAGAAGATCAACCTCAATGCCACCTCGTTCTCCGACGTCGGCGGCTTGGTGGGCAACGTTTCCATCGCCAAGGGCGTGACGGTCGAGAACGCCTTCGGTGGCGCGGGCAACGACCTGATCATTGGTAACCAGGCCGCCAACCTCATCAAGGGCGGGGCTGGCAACGACCTCATCTACGGTGGCGGCGGTGCGGACCAACTGTGGGGCGGCGCCGGCAGCGACACCTTTGTGTTCGGTGCCGTGTCCGATTCCAAGCCAGGGGCGGCGGACAAGATCTTTGACTTCACCTCAGGTTCCGACAAGATCGACCTGTCCGGTATCACCAAAGGCGCGGGCGTGAGCTTCGTCAACGCGTTTACCGGGCATGCCGGCGACGCGGTGCTGTCCTACGCCTCGGGTACTAACCTGGGTACGTTGGCCGTTGACTTCTCCGGGCACGGCGTGGCGGATTTCCTCGTCACCACCGTTGGCCAGGCGGCTGCCAGCGACATCGTGGCGTGATGTAAAGCGCGGCGCTCCGGCGCCGCGTTCCAGGATGGAGCCAAACGATGCAGCGTTTTTCCAAGTGGTTGACCCTTTTGATCGTGTCGGCAGGAGCCCATGCAATGGCGAGCAGTCTTGTTTTACCCAGCACCGCGCAGTTGGCGGGGCATTGGCAGTTGCACCAGGGTGACCAGGTGTGCGCGCTGGACCTGCTCGAGCAGTCCAACAGCCTGGGGGGCGATGTGGCGTGTGTCGCACAATGGCTGGGCGATAAACCGCTGACGTGGTCGCCGACGCCGGACGGTATCTGGCTGATGAATGCCGAAGGCAGTGGCATTACGCACTTGAATCGCCAGAAGGAGGGTGAATATCAGGCCCGCACTAAATCTGGAGCCGTCGTGGTGCTGCAACGTACACCTTGGTTTCAGGTTATAAGCTTATAACTTCATTTGTTAGTTGGCCGCCTGCTATTCAGGGGTAGGGCAACTAGTGCGCGTACTTTGGCTTCATGGAAGATAAGAAGATATGGCCAAGCCCCATACCGTTGCACCCTTGTTCAAGGCGCTGGGTGAATACAAGAGCATCTTGATCAGCGTTGGCTGTTTTACCGCGCTGATTAACCTGTTGATGCTGGTGCCATCGATCTACATGCTGCAAGTGTACGACCGCGTGCTGTCCTCCCAGAATGAAACCACCCTGGTGATGTTGACGTTGATGGTCGTGGGGTTCTTTGCGTTTATAGGCCTGCTGGAAGTTATCCGCAGTTTTATCGTGATCCGCATCGGCGCCCAGTTGGAGCGGCGGTTCAACTTGCGCGTGTACAAAGCCGCATTCGAACGCAACCTGCAACGCGGCCAGGGACACGCCGGGCAGTCCTTGGGCGACTTGACCCATATTCGCCAGTTCATCACCGGGCCCGCGTTATTCGCATTTTTCGATGCGCCGTGGTTTCCCATCTACCTGTTCGTGATTTTCCTGTTCAACCTGTGGCTCGGCGTGTTGGCCACGGCTGGCGCGGTGCTGTTGATTGCACTGGCCTGCCTCAACGAATACCTGACCAAAAAGCCCCTGGGCGAAGCCAGCGGTTATTCCCAACAGTCGACTCAGTTGGCCACCAGCCATTTGCACAATGCCGAAACCATCCAGGCCATGGGCATGCTCGGCGCGCTGCGCCAGCGCTGGTTCGCGGTGCATTCACAGTTCCTCGGCTTGCAGAACAAGGCCAGCGACACCGGTTCGGTGATCACCTCCCTGAGCAAATCCCTGCGCCTTTGCCTGCAATCCTTGGTGTTGGGCCTTGGTGCGCTGCTGGTGATCAAGGGCGATATGACCGCCGGGATGATGATCGCCGGTTCCATCCTGATGGGCCGGGTACTCAGCCCCATCGACCAGTTGATCGCGGTGTGGAAGCAGTGGAGTTCGGCCAAGTTGGCCTACCAGCGTCTCGACGAGCTGCTGCGCGAATTCCCACCGCAGGCCGAGCAGATGGCCTTGCCGGCGCCCAACGGCCAGGTCAGCTTCGAACAGGTCAGCGCCGGCCCGCCGGGTCGGCGCCTGGCGACCCTGCACCACGTCAACTTCAACCTCGGCGCCGGTGAAGTGCTCGGTGTGCTCGGCGCCTCGGGTTCCGGTAAATCCACCCTGGCCCGCGTGCTGGTAGGCGTGTGGCCGACGCTGGCCGGCACCGTGCGCCTGGACGGCGCGGATATTCACCGCTGGGACCGCGACGACCTCGGCCCGCATATTGGCTACTTGCCCCAGGACATCGAACTGTTCAGCGGCAGCATCGCCGACAACATCGCGCGCTTTCGCCAGGCCGACCCTGAGCTTGTGGTGAAGGCGGCGCAACAGGCCGGGGTGCACGAGTTGATCCTGCGCCTGCCCCAGGGCTACGACACCCTGCTGGGCGACAACGGCGGCGGCCTGTCCGGCGGGCAGAAGCAACGCGTGGCCCTGGCCCGCGCACTGTATGGCGGCCCGCGGCTGATCGTGCTGGATGAGCCCAACTCAAACCTCGACACCGTCGGCGAAGCCGCGCTGGCCAGCGCCATCGTGCAGATGAAGGCTCAGGGCAGCAGCGTGGTGCTGGTGACGCACCGTTCCTCCGCATTGGCCCAGGCTGACAAGTTGCTGATCCTCAACGAAGGTCAATTGCAGGCCTTCGGACCCAGCCAGGAAGTGCTGCGCGCGTTGTCCGGGCAGCAGGAAGCACCGAAGGAAAAACCCGGCGTCAGCTTTAGTCGCCAGTATCAGGCCGGAAGGAATCCAGGCGCATGAGCAGCATCACTTTAGAACAACACGACGCACGTTTCTTCGTCCGCATGGGCTGGCTGCTGACCGTGGTCGGCGCCGGCGGTTTTTTCCTCTGGGCCAGCCTGGCGCCGCTGGACCAAGGCATTCCGGTGCAGGGCACGGTGGTGGTGTCGGGCAAGCGCAAGGCCGTGCAAACCCTCAGCCCCGGCGTGGTCAGCCGGATTCTGGTGCGCGAAGGCGAGGCCGTGAAGCAAGGCCAGCCGCTGTTTCGCCTCGACCAGACCCAGCACCAGGCCGACGTGCAGTCGCTGCAAGCCCAGTACCGCATGGCCTGGGCCAGCGCCGCGCGCTGGCAGAGCGAACGTGACAACCTGCCGGGCGTGCGCTTTCCGGCCGAACTGAGCGCCAACCCCGACCCGGCCCTGGCGCTGGTGCTCGAAGGCCAACGCCAACTGTTCAGCAGTCGGCGCGAAGCCTTTGCCCGTGAGCAGGCCGGCATCCGTGCAAGCATCGACGGCGCCACCTCGCAATTGGGCGGCATGCGCCGCGCCCGCAGCGACCTGAGCGCCCAGGCGCAATCCCTGCGTGAGCAACTGAGCAACCTGCAACCCCTGGCCGACAACGGCTACATCCCGCGCAACCGGCTGATGGACTATCAGCGCCAGTTGTCCCAGGTGCAGCAGGACCTGGCGCAAAACGCCGGCGAGACTGGCCGCGTCGAGCAGGGCATTGTCGAGTCGCGCCTCAAATTGCAGCAGCACAGCGAGGAATATCAGAAGGAAGTGCGCAGCCAACTGGCCGATGCGCAACTGCGCAGCCTGACCCTGGAGCAGCAACTGACCTCCGCCGGGTTCGACCTGCAGCACAGCGAAATCAACGCGCCGGCCGATGGCGTCGCGGTCAACCTTGGTGTGCACACCGAAGGCGCCGTGGTGCGGGCTGGTGAAACCCTGCTGGAGATCGTGCCCCAAGGCACGCGCCTGGAAGTGGAAGGGCACTTGCCGGTGCACCTGGTGGACAAGGTCGGCACGCACCTGCCAGTGGACATCCTCTTCACCGCCTTCAACCAGAGCCGCACCCCACGGGTGCCGGGGGAGGTGAGCCTGATTTCCGCCGACCAGATGCTCGATGAAAAGACCGGCGCCCCCTATTACGTGTTGCGCACCACGGTCAGCGAGGCGGCGCTGGAAAAACTCCACGGCCTGGTGATCAAGCCTGGCATGCCCGCCGAGATGTTCGTGCGCACCGGCGAGCGCTCGTTGCTCAATTACCTGTTCAAGCCGCTGCTCGACCGCGCCGGCTCCGCGTTGACCGAGGAATGAGCATGAAACCTGTGTTCATCGCCTTGCTGTTCAGCTGTGCCAGCGCGCACGCCGCCATGGGCCCGTTCGATGTGTACGAGCAAGCCCTGCGCAATGACCCGGTGTTCCTCGGCGCGATCAAGGAGCGCGACGCCGGCCTGGAAAACCGCACCATCGGGCGCGCCGGCTTGTTGCCCCGGCTGTCGTACAACTACAACAAGGGCCGCAACAACTCCGAGGCGCACTTGCCCGATGGCCGTGGTGGCAGCTATCGCGACGACCGCAACTACAACAGCTACGGTTCCACCTTCAGCCTGCAACAGCCGCTGTTCGACTACGAAGCCTATGCCAACTACCGCAAGGGCGTGGCCCAGGCGCTGTTTGCCGATGAAAGCTTCCGCGACAAGAGCCAGGCGTTGCTGGTGCGGGTGTTGAGCTACTACACCCAGGCGCTGTTCGCCCAGGACCAGATCGACATCGCCCGTGCCAAGAAGAAAGCCTTCGAGCAACAGTTCCAACAGAACCAGCACCTGTTCCAGCAAGGCGAGGGCACCCGCACCGATATTCTCGAAGCGGAATCGCGTTATGAGCTGGCCACCGCCGAAGAGATCCAGGCCCTGGATGAGCAGGATGCGTCCCTGCGCGAGTTGGGCGCGTTGATTGGCGTGCAAAGCGTCAACATCAACGACCTGGCACCGCTGAACCAGGGCTTTGCCGCTTTCACCCTGACCCCAGCCAACTACGACACCTGGCATGAATTGGCAATCAGCAACAACCCGACACTCGCCTCCCAGCGCCAGGCCCTGGAAGTGGCGCGCTATGAAGTGGAGCGCAACCGCGCCGGGCATTTGCCCAAGGTCACTGCGTACGCCAGTTCGCGCAAGCAGGAGTCCGACAGCGGCAACACTTACAACCAGCGCTACGACACCAACACCATCGGCGTCGAAGTCAGCGTGCCGCTGTATGCCGGCGGCGGCATCTCGGCGTCCACGCGTCAGGCCAGCCGCGCCATGGAACAGGCCGAGTACGAACTGGAAGGCAAGACCCGCGAAACCCTGATCGAACTGCGTCGCCAGTTCAGCGCGTGCCTGTCGGGGGTGAGCAAGCTGCGCGCCTATCAAAAAGCCCTGACCTCCGCCGAGGCACTGGTGGTGTCGACCAAGCACAGCATCCTCGGCGGCGAGCGGGTCAACCTCGACGCATTGAATGCCGAGCAGCAGCTCTACAGCACCCGCCGCGACCTCGCCCAGGCGCGGTACGACTACCTGATGGCCTGGACCAAATTGCACTACTACGCGGGCAACTTGCGTGACACCGACCTGGCCAAGGTGGATGAAGCCTTCGGCCCGGAGAGAAAACTGTAGGCGTGTGAATAACAATAAACAGGAGTGTACGGATGATCACGGATTCACCACGTTTCAAACCTTTCACCGCAGGCTCATTGCTGCTGTTGTCCGTTGCGGCACAGGCGCAATACGCCGAAACCGGCCAGCCGGGTGATCCCGCCAGCTGGCGTTCCGCCGAGTACCAGAGCGACTGGGGCCTTGGGCGCATGAAGGCGGATGAAGCCTATGCCGCCGGAATCAGCGGCAATGGCGTGAAAATCGGTGCGCTGGACTCGGGTTTCGATACCAATCACCCCGAAGCGGCCAAGGACCGTTTCCACCCGGTCACCGCCAGCGGCACCTACGTCGACGGCAGCGCCTTCAACACCACCGGCGCGCTCAACCCGAACAACGACTCCCACGGCACCCACGTCACCGGCACCATGGGCGCGGCCCGCGACGGCGTGGGCATGCACGGCGTGGCGTATAACGCGCAGGTGTATGTCGGCAACACCAACGCCAACGACAGCTTCCTGTTCGGCCCCACCCCGGACCCCAAGTATTTCAAGGCGGTGTACACCGCTCTGGTGGATTCCGGCGTGCGCGCCATCAACAACAGCTGGGGCAGCCAGCCCAAGGACGTCAGCTACCAGACCCTGGACGACCTGCACGCGGCCTACGCCCAGCACTACAACCGCGGCACCTGGCTGGATGCGGCGGCGGATGTGGCCAAGGCCGGCGTGATCAACGTGTTCAGCGCCGGCAACAGCGGTTACGCGAACGCCAGCGTGCGCTCGGCGTTGCCCTACTTTCAGCCGGAACTGGAAGGCCACTGGCTGGCGGTGTCGGGGCTGGATAAGGCCAACAACCAGAAGTACAACAAGTGCGGTATCGCCAAATACTGGTGTATTTCCACGCCAGGCGCGCTGATCAACAGCACCATCCCGGACGGCGGTTATGGCGTGAAATCCGGCACCTCGATGTCGGCGCCCCATGCCACGGGCGCGTTGGCGCTGGTGATGGAACGCTATCCCTACATGACCAACGAGCAGGCGCTGCAGGTGCTGTTGACCACCGCCACGCAGCTCGACGGCTCGATCACCCAGGCGCCCAACGCCATCGTCGGCTGGGGTGTGCCGGACCTGGGCCGGGCGATGCACGGGCCGGGGCAGCTGCTCGGTGCGATGGACGTGAACCTGGCAGCCGGGCAGGGCGATGTGTGGAGCAATGGTATTTCTGACCAGGCATTGCTCCAGCGTCAGGCAGAAGACCGCGCCGAGCACAGCGCCTGGCAGCAGACCCTGCTCGATAAGGGCTGGCAAAACGGCGTGGGTGCCACGGCCAGCCAGCAGGACCAGACCGACTACGCCATTGGCAACGCGCGCGATCAAGCCGCAGCGAATCGCGTGTACGAAGGCAGCCTGATCAAATCCGGCGCGGGTAGCCTGGTGCTCAGCGGCGACAGCACCTATCGCGGCGCGACCACCGTCAACGGCGGCCTGCTGGCCGTGAACGGCTCGTTGACCTCGGCCGTCACCGTCAATAACAGCGCCACCTTGGGCGGTTCCGGACGTATCGGCGCGCTGTCGGTCAACAACGGCGGGCGTGTCGCGCCGGGCAATTCAGTGGGCACGTTGCAGGTGGCGGGGGATGTGAACCTGGGCGCAGGTTCTACCTATGCGGTCGAACTGACCCCGACCAGCAGCGACCGCATCGTCGCCGGCGGCAAGGCCGTGCTCGGCGGCGGTACGGTGACCCTGGCCCTGGAAAATAGCCCGACGTTATTGAGCCAGAGCCAGGCCCAGAGCCTGATCGGTCGCCAATACTCGATCCTTGAAGCGGCCGGCGGTATCCAGGGCCAGTTCGGCCAAGTGCTGCCGAACTACCTGTTCCTCGGCGGCACCCTCGACTATGCCGCCAACGGCGTGCAACTGGCGGTCGGGCGCAATGACGCCAGCTTTGCCAGCGTCGGCGCCACCCGTAACCAGCGCGCCGTCGCCACGGCCGCCGAGCAACTCGGCGCCGGCAACCCGGTGTATGAAAGCCTGCTGCAGTCGGACTCGGTTGCCACGGCGCAGCAGGGCTTGCAGCAACTGTCCGGTGAAATCTATCCCGCCGTGGACGCGATGTTGATCAACGACAGCCGTCAATTGCGCGACGCGGTAGGCGAACGTCTGCGCCATGTGCCGGTGGCCGGTGAAAGCAACCTGTGGCTCAAGGCCCTGGGCGCCTGGGGCAAGTCGGACACTCGCAGTGAAACGGCGGGCGCCACCACCTCCATCGGCGGCTTGCTGGCCGGGGTCGACGGCGCGCTCGACGAACAGACCCGCATCGGCGTGGTCGCCGGCTACAGCGACAGCTCCTTGGGCCTGGGCAGCGGCACGCACTCATCGGCGTCTATCGACAGCTACCACTTCGGCGCCTATGCCGGGCGCGAGCTGGGCGCCTGGCGGGTGAGCGTCGGCGGTGCCTACAGCTGGCATCGCGGCGATGTGAAACGTGACCTGCAATACGGCGAGGTCAGCGGCAAGCAAAAAACCAAGCTGGATGCGCGCACCGCACAGCTGTTCACCGAAGCCGCCTACCGCATTCACCTGCAGCCGCTGGCACTGGAGCCGTTTGCCAACCTGGCCTACGTGCACCTGGACAGTGAGTCGTTCCACGAAAAAGGCGCCGCAGCGGCCCTGGAACGTGGCAGTGATCGACGTGATGCGGTGCTCGGCACCCTGGGCCTGAGGGCGTTGAAAACCCTGGCGTTGAACGACCATCAGCAGCTTGAGCTGTCGGGTTCCCTGGGCTGGCAACACAGCCTCACCGCCGTCGAATCCGAAGAGCACCTGGCGTTTGTCGCAGGTGGCCCTTCATTCGCCGTGCGCAGCGCGCCGTTGCTGCGCGATGCGGCCCTGGTGGGCGTGCAGGCGAGCCTGGCGTTGAGCCCGTCGACGCGGGTCAACCTGGATTACAACGGCCAATTGGGTGGACGCGAGAAAACCCAGGGCGTGGGGCTGAGCCTGAACTGGCAGTTCTAGGGGAAACACCGCAGTTCAACTGTGGGAGGGGGCTTGCTCCCGATGGCGGCGTGTCAGACGCCCGTTGTGCCGACTGATACATCGCCATCGGGAGCAAGCCCCCTCCCACATTGGAAGTGGTTCACATACTGGCAACAAGAAAACTAAGGAAGGTCACCGTGAAAAAACGCAAGTCAGGGTTAACTACCGCCATCCCCACAGGCCCGGGCTATCCGCTCAAGGCCTTGAGCAGCGTGCCATACGGCGCGTTGTTGTGTTGCCTGGCAAGCCTGGGGACCGCCCAGGCCGCACCCTATGTGGAAACCGGCAAGCTGGGCGACGCCGCCAGTTGGCGCAGCAATGAGTTCAAGGCCGATTGGGGCCTGGGCGCGGTGCATGCCGACACCGCGTATGCGGCGGGCTACACCGGCAAGGGCGTCAAGCTGGGCATCTTCGACCAGCCGGTGTATGCCCAGCACCCGGAATTCGCCAGCCCCAACAAAGTGGTGACGATCGTCACCGAGGGTATCCGCCAATACACCGACCCGTATATCCCGGTAAAGGCCGGTGATGCGTTTCGCTATGACGGCACGCCGTCCCTGGGCTCCAACGGCAAGCTGGGCAACCACGGTACTCACGTCGGCGGGATTGCCGCCGGTAACCGCGACGGCGGGCCGATGCACGGCGTGGCGTTCGACGCGCAGATCATCAGCGCCGAAAACGGTGACCCAGGCCCGGAAGACGGGATCATCCTGGGCAACGATGGTGCGGTGTACAAAGCTGGTTGGGACGCGCTGGTCGCCAGCGGCGCGCGGATCATCAACAACAGCTGGGGCATCGGCATCGGTGATCAGTACGCCAAGGGCGGCCGCGATCCCGCCTTTCCGAACTTCACGGTCAATGAAGCCCAGGCGCAGTTCAACACCATTCGGCCGATTCTCGGCACGATTGCCGGCGGTGCTTACCAAGGTGCGATCGACGCCGCCCGCAGCGGTGTGCTGACCATCTTTGCCGCCGGTAACGACTACAACCGCAACAACCCGGATGCCATTTCGGGCCTGGCGTATTTCGTGCCGGACATTGCGCCGAACTGGCTGTCGGTGGCGGCCCTGCAGCAGAACCCGGACACCACCAGCGCCAACCCGTACGTGATCAGCACCTTCTCTTCGCGCTGCGGCTATGCGGCGAGTTTCTGTGTGTCGGCACCGGGCACCAAGATTTTCAGTTCGATCATCAACGGCACCAACCTGGACAACCTCACCACCGACTACGCCAACTTCAACGGCACCTCCATGGCCGCGCCCCACGTGGCCGGCAGTGCGGCGGTGCTGATGGAGCGCTTCCCGTACATGAGTGGCGACCAGATCTCCACGCTGCTCAAGACCACCGCCACCGACCTCGGCGCGCCGGGCATCGACTCGCTGTACGGCTGGGGCATGATCAACCTGGGCAAGGCAGTCAATGGCCCGGGGATGTTCATTACCGCCGAGGATATTCCGGCTGAGTTTCGCATCGACGGCGCCTATGGCACTGGCCAGTTCGTCGCGGACCTGCCGGGCATCGGCGCGGTGGTGGATGCCGGCAAACCGACCCAGCGCGTGTGCAACGACGTGCATTGCGGGCTGGATGTATGGAGCAACGACATCGCCGGGCATGGCGGCCTGACCAAGCAGGGCATTGGCACCCTGGTGCTGACCGGCGCCAACACCTACAGCGGCCCGAGCCTGGTTAACCAAGGCTTGTTGGCGGTCAACGGCTCGGTTACCTCCGACGTGACCGTCAGCCAGAGCGGCATCGTCGGTGGCTCCGGGCGCATCGGCTCGCTGAGCGCAAACAGCGGCGGCACCGTGGCGCCTGGCAACTCCATCGGCACGCTGAACGTGGCGGGCAATGTCACTTTCGAGCCGGGCTCGACTTACGCGGTGGAATTGTCGCCCACCAGCAGCGACCGTATCGTTGCCGGCGGCACCGCGACGCTGAACGGCGGCACCGTGACCCTGGCCCTGGAAAACAGCCCGACCCTGTTGAGCGCGACCCAGGCGCAAAGCCTGA
This sequence comes from Pseudomonas sp. R2-7-07, assembly GCF_003852355.1. Lineage (NCBI taxonomy): Bacteria > Pseudomonadati > Pseudomonadota > Gammaproteobacteria > Pseudomonadales > Pseudomonadaceae > Pseudomonas > Pseudomonas sp. R2-7-07. The sequence goes on from NZ_CP027759.1 coordinate 2,874,367, forward strand.
TCGGCCGCCAGTACAACATTCTGCAAGCCGCAGGTGGCGTCACTGGCAACTTCGGTGCGGTACTGCCTGACTACCTGTTCATCGGCGGCACCTTGAACTACGCGGCCAATGGTGTGCAGCTGGACGTGGCACGCACCAACAGCTTCGCCAGTGTTGCCGCTACGCCGAACCAACGCGCCGTCGCCTCCGCCGCCGAGCAATTGGGCGCGGGCAATGGGGTGTATGAAAGCTTGCTGCTCGCACCGACCGCGGCGTCGGCACAAGGCGCGTTCCAGCAACTGAGCGGCGAAGTCTATCCGGCGTTGGAAACGGCGTTGGTCAATGACAGCCGCTACGTACGCGAAGCGGTCGGCGAGCGCCTGCGCAACGGTGAAATGGGCGCGACCAGCCAGGCCATCGACAGCCGTGGCAACGTGTGGGTCAAGGCACTGGGCGCATGGGGCAAGACCGACAGCCGCAACGACACGGCGGGCTACACCACGTCTATCGGCGGCATGCTGGCCGGTGTCGACGGTGCCCTCGACGACGCGACACGCATCGGGCTGGTGGCGGGCTACAGCGATACTTCGTTGAACATGGGCAGCGATACCCATAGCCGTGCGTCGGTCGACAGCTACCACTTCGGCGCGTATGCCGGTCATGAAATCGGCGCCTGGCGCCTGAGCGGCGGCGCCACCTACAGCTGGCACCGCGCCGATGTGAAGCGTGACCTGCAATACGGTGACGTCAGCGGCAAGCAGAAAGCCAAGGTCGATGCCCACAGCACCCAGGTGTTCACCGAGGCGGCGTACCGCGTCAACCTGCAACCACTGGCCTTGGAGCCGTTCGCCAACCTGGCCTACGTGCACCTGGACACCGATGGGTTCACCGAGAAGGGCGATGCCGCCGCGCTGAAAAGCGGCGACGACAGCCGCGACCTGGTGCTGAGCACCCTGGGTGTGCGCGCCTTGAAAACCTTCAACGTCAACGATCACCAGCAACTGGAAGTGTCCGGCACCCTGGGCTGGCAGCACAACCTGAGCAGTACCGACTCCGAACAGCACCTGGCGTTTGCCTCGGGTGGCCCTTCGTTCGCGGTGGAAAGCGCGCCGATGGTGCGTGATGCGGCGCTGGTCGGTGCGCGGGTGAGCCTGGCGTTGAGCAAGGATGCGCGGGTGAACTTCGATTACAACGGTTTGCTGGCCAGCAAGGAGAAGGTGCACGGCGTCGGTTTGAGCCTGGACTGGGCGTTCTAAGGCTTTAAAAACCACTGTAGGAGCGAGCTTGCTCGCGAAGATCGTCAACGATGACGCGCTCTACCTGAAAAAACGCGGCGCCTTTTAGTTTTTCGCGAGCAAGCTCGCTCCTACAGTCGGTAACGGATAACAGGTTTTTTGGCTTTCTCTACAAATCCAACAACAGAGAGGCAGTGCCATGGGTATCTTTGACTACAAAAACCTCGGGACCGAGGGCTCCAAAGCGTTGTTCGCCGATGCGATGGCGATCACGTTGTATTCCTACCACAACCTGGATAACGGCTTCGCCGTGGGGTATCAGCACAATGGCCTGGGCTTGGGCCTGCCGGCCACGCTGGTCGGGGCCTTGCTGGGTAGCACCGATTCCCAGGGGGTGATTCCCGGCCTGCCCTGGAACCCCGATTCGGAAAAAGCCGCGTTAGAGGCGGTGCAACAGGCCGGCTGGACGCCCATCAGCGCCAGCACCCTCGGCTACACCGGCAAGGTCGATGCGCGGGGTACCTTTTTCGGCGAGAAGCCCGGCTACACCACCGCACAGGTCGAGGTGCTGGGCAAGTACGATGACGCGGGCACGTTGCTGGAGATCGGTATCGGTTTTCGCGGTACGTCCGGGCCGCGTGAAAACTTGATCACCGATTCCATCGGCGACCTGGTCAGCGACCTGCTTGCTGCCCTCGGCCCCAAGGACTATGCGAAAAACTACGCCGGCGAAGCCTTCGGCGGCCTGCTCAAGAACGTCGCCGAGTATGCCGGTGCCCACGGCCTGAGCGGCCACGACGTGGTGGTCAGCGGCCACAGCCTCGGTGGACTGGCGGTCAACAGCATGGCCGACTTGAGCGACAGCAAATGGTCGAGCTTTTACAAGGATTCCAACTACGTGGCCTATGCCTCGCCGACCCAGAGTGCCGGTGACAAGGTGCTGAACGTGGGCTACGAAAATGACCCGGTATTCCGTGCGCTGGATGGCTACTCCTCCAACCTGTCGTCGTTTGGCGTGCACGACAAGCCCCACGCGTCCAGTACCGATAATATCGTCAGCTTCAACGACCACTACGCGTCGACGCTATGGAACGCGCTGCCGTTTTCCATCCTCAACCTGCCGACCTGGGTATCGCACTTGCCCACCGGCTATGGCGACGGCATGACGCGCATCCTCGACTCTGGCTTCTACGAGCAGATGACCCGCGACTCCACGGTGATTGTCGCCAACCTGTCCGACCCGGCGCGGGCCACCACCTGGGTGCAAGACCTCAACCGTAATGCCGAAGCGCACCAGGGCAATACGTTCATTATCGGCAGCCACGGCAACGACCTGATCCAGGGCGGCAAGAGCGCGGACTTTGTCGAGGGTGGCAAAGGTAACGACACGATTCGCGACAGCAGCGGGCATAACACCTTTCTGTTCAGCGGGCAGTTTGGCAATGACCGGGTGATTGGCTATCAGGCGACGGATAAGCTGGTGTTCGACGGGGTAGGGGGCAGCACGGATTATCGTGACCACGCCAAGGTGGTGGGCGGCGATACGGTGATCAGCTTCGGCGCCGACTCGGTGACACTGGTGGGTGTGAGCAGTTTGTCGGGGGAGGGGATTGTGATCGGCTAACTATTGGAATGCGGTCAAAACTGTGGGAGGGGGCTTGCTCCCGATAGCGGTGGGTCAGCTACATATAAGCAGGCTGATACACCGCAATCGGGGGCAAGCCCCCTCCCACATTTGGTATAGGCCAGCCTGAGATTATTTTTCCTCGCGCACCGTCGCCACATCAGCAGCCTTGATACGGATGCGCTTGCCGGCGATATCGGTGAACTCATAGAAGCCGTCGGCGGTTTTGGCGTTGGGTGTGTCCTTGGTCAAATACTGTGTGCCGTTTTGCAACGTCACCACGGTTTGCGTTGAGCAACCGGCCAATACCAGAAAAGTGAGTGCAACCAGCGGCAGACCCAAATTCTTCATGTTCATTACCCTTACCTTTACCTTGAAAAGCCCCGCAGCGTCTGGCTGCGGGGCATAAATGTTACGCGATCAGCTCCCACATCTGATCGCTTTTTTGCAAAAAGTTGCAGGCGCCATTTATCTATTACCGATTGCAACAATGCGTTTGCAACGGCACTCTGTATGCATAACCAGTAGTTGATTACTCTGCGCCATGGCCCACCCCCTCGAAGACCCCTTGTATTACTTGCACAACTTCCGCCAAGTGCTGATTGGGTTGCAGCAGCGCTACGCCGATTTGCTCGACCCGGACGAATTGCAGTTCATTCAGCAATTCGACAGGTTGCCGCAAGCGTCACAGGCGTTATTGGTACGCATGGTCATGCGCAAGGGTGTGCATTTTCGTGGAGCAAAGCTCAATTACCTGGAAATCGGCTGCCCCCATGCGGCCATGCAGCCACTGCTGGCGAGCGGTTGGGTCGATGATCAATGCCTGTTGGGCTTTGATGAACTGTTCGGCTTGCTGCAAAAAGGCGAACTGCTCATGGCCTTCAAGCCCTGGATCGACCAGCCCAGCGCCAGGAAATCCGACTGGCTGGCGCCATTGGCTTCGCGGTTCAGTGAACGCCGCAGCTTTGCCCGTTGGTGCCCCGAACTGCAGGACGTGCTCTACAGCCTTACCATGATGGAGCTGTGCGACCGCCTGCGCCTGATGTTTTTCGGCAACCTCTACCAGGACTGGTCGGAGTTCGTGCTGGCGGACCTGGGCATTTACACCTATGAGAAGGTGCCGTTCTGCGCCGAGTCTCGTGGATTGCGCAGCCGCGCCGACGTGGAGGGCTGTGTGTTCCTGCACCAGTGCCAGCAAGCGTTTGAGGCGGGTGAGGCGCTGGAAACGGTGTTGGCCCACATCGCCAGCTTGCACACCGACAACCCCTGGCTGGAAAAACGCCGCGCCAAGTTGCTGTTCCAGATCGGCCAATGCTGTGAACGCAGCGCTGAACTGGGCTTGGCCGAGCAGATCTATCGCGGCTGCAGCTATCCCGGCGCGCGCGCGCGATTGATCCGCGTATTGGAACGTCAGGAGGCTTATGCGCCCGCCCTGGCGTTGGCCGTCGCCGCGCAACAGGCACCGGAAAGCGCCGCCGAGCAGCAACATCTGCTGCGCGTACTGCCGCGCCTGCGGCGCAAGCTGGGTGAGCCGAAGGTGGCGAAGGCCAAGCCGCGGGCCCTCACGCGCCTGGACCTCGCCTTGGCATTGCCCGAGCCGCTGATGTCGGTGGAATATTGCGTGCAGGCCCATCTGAGCGAGCCGGACGCGCCGGTGCATTATGTGGAAAATGGCCTGATCAATTCGCTGTTCGGCCTGCTGTGCTGGGACGTGATTTTCGCGCCGCTGCCAGGCGCGTTTTTCCACCCGTTCCAGCGCGGGCCGGCCGACCTGCACAGCGAAGACTTCCAACAACGCCGCGCCGCCTTGTTCAGCGCGTGTTTCGAGCAATTGCGCGACGAGCGCTACAAAACCACCATCCGCCAACGCTACGTGGACAAATGGGGAATTCAATCGCCCTTTGTGTTCTGGAACCTGCTCAGCGAAGAGCTGCTGGAACAAGCCCTGACGTGCCTGCCTGCCGAACATTTGCGCTACTGGTTCGAGCGGCTACTGCTGGACATCCGCGCCAACCGCACCGGGATGCCCGACTTGATCCAGTTCTGGCCGGCGCAAAAAACCTACCGCATGATCGAGGTCAAAGGCCCTGGCGACCGCCTGCAGGACAACCAGCTGCGCTGGCTGGAATTCTGCGGTGAGTACCAGATGCCGGTCACGGTCTGTTATGTGCGCTGGGCAGAGTCCGCTTGAGCTATAGCGTCGCGGTGCGGGCGTTGTGTGAGTTCACGGCCAAGGTCGGAGACCTGGACTTGCGCTTTACCCCATCGCCCAGCGCCCAGGAAGGCATCGTCGGCCATCGCACGGTGGCGTCGCGGCGCAGTGCCCACTATCAGAACGAAGTGGCGCTCGAAGGCGAGTATCAGCAACTCAAGGTACGCGGCAGGGCGGACGGCTATGACCCGGACAGCAATCGCCTCGAAGAAGTAAAAACCTATCGCGGTGACCTCCAGGCCCAGCCGGCCAACCATCGGCAACTGCATTGGGCCCAGGTCAAGGTCTACGGCTGGTTGATGTGCCAGAAGCTGGGGCTTGATGAGATCGAGCTGGCGCTGGTGTACTTCGATATCGTCGGCGAGGGCGAAACCCTGCTCAAGCAACGCTTTGCCGCGCCCGACCTCGAACACTTCTTCAACCAGCAATGCGCGCTGTTTCTGCGCTGGGCCCACCAGCAGATGCAGCACCGTGAAGCGCGCAACCGCGCCGCGCAGAGCCTGGCGTTTCCCCATGCCGAGTTTCGCAGCGGCCAACGCGCGCTGGCCGAATCGGTGTACAAGGCGGTGAGTACCGGCCGCTGCCTGATGGCCCAGGCGCCTACCGGCATCGGCAAGACCGTCGGTACGCTGTTTCCGATGCTCAAGGCCCTGGCACCACAGCAACTGGACACGGTGTTTTTTCTCACCGCCAAAACCCCCGGTCGCAAGCTGGCGCTGGATGCCGCCCAAGTGCTGTACGACAGCAGCCCCGACTTGCCTTTGCGGGTGCTGGAACTGGTGGCGCGGGACAAGGCGTGCGAGCACCCGGATAAAGCCTGCCACGGCGATTCGTGCCCGCTGGCCAAGGGCTTTTACGACCGCTTGCCCGCCGCGCGCCAGGCGGCGTCCGGGGTTCGCCTGCTTGATCAACGTAATCTGCGCGAAGTGGCGCTGGCCCACGATGTGTGCCCGTATTACCTGAGCCAGGAAATGGCGCGCTGGACCGACGTTGTGGTTGCTGACTACAACTACTATTTCGATTTTGGCGCGATGCTCTTCGGCTTGGCCCAGCTCAACCAATGGCGCGTCGCAGTGCTGGTGGACGAAGCCCATAACTTGGTCGAGCGCGCGCGTTCGATGTACAGCGCGAGCCTCGATCAGTACAGCCTCAAGACCCTGCGCGAAAGTGCGCCCGAGGTGCTGAAAAAGCCCTTGCAGCGCCTGAACCGTGAGTGGAACGCCTTGCACAAGGACCAGCTCGCGGCGTATCAGGCCTACGCGGCCAAACCCGACAAGCTGCTCCAGGCCCTGAGCCTGTGCGCCAGCGCCATGGGCGATTACTTCAACGAGCATCCCGAAGCCCTGAATGGCGACCTGCAAGCCTTCTACTTCGAAGCGCTGCAATTTGCCAAGGTGGCCGAGCTGTTCAATGAGCACTTCATCTTCGACATCAGCAAGCGCACGTTCAGCGGCAAGCGCAGCAGCTCGACCCTGTGCCTGCGCAACGTGGTGCCGGCCGAATTCATCCGGCCCAGGTTGACCGCCGCGCGCAGCAGCGTGCTGTTTTCCGCAACCCTGAGCCCACGCCACTATTACGCCGACCTGCTCGGGCTGCCGACGGATACCGCCTGGATCGACGTCGAATCGCCGTTCCAGGCCGAGCAATTGCGGGTGAGTATCGTCGAGCGGATCTCCACGCGCTTTGTGCATCGCCAGGCGTCGCTGGAACCCATTGTGGCCTTGATCGCCCGGCAATTTGCCGAGCAACCCGGCAACTACCTGGCGTTTTTCTCAAGCTTCGATTACCTGCAACAGGTGGCGCAGTTGATGGCCGAGCGTCATCCGCAGATCGCGCTGTGGTTGCAGTCGCGGGGCATGGCCGAGGCGCAGCGCCAGGCTTTTCTGGACCAGTTCACCCAGCACAGCCAGGGCATCGGCTTCGCGGTGCTGGGCGGCGCGTTTGGCGAAGGCATCGATTTGCCCGGTGCGCGCCTGATCGGGGCGTTTATCGCCACCTTGGGCTTGCCGCAGCTCAACCCGGTGAATGAACAGATGAAGATTCGCATGGGCGCGATCTTCGGCGCGGGGTATGACTACACCTATTTGTACCCCGGTATCCAGAAAGTCGTGCAGGCGGCGGGGAGGGTGATCCGCAGCCAGCACGACCGCGGGGTGGTGATGTTGATCGATGACCGCTTTGGCGAGGCGCGGGTGCGGCAGTTGTTGCCCAGGTGGTGGTCGATTGATAGCTGACAGGTGGACTGCGGTCCATGTGGGAGGGGGCTTGCTCCCGATAGCGGTGGGTCAGCTACAAATAGGCTGGCTGATACACCGCCATCGGGAGCAAGCCCCCTCCCACAGTTTTGATCTGGGGTGCGCTTAGACCACTTCCAGATACGAGCTTTGTATCGACCGCGCCAACTCGCGCACGCTGTCGATAAAGTCCGTCAGCCGTGTGTGCAGCCCGTCTTCCAGGATCTCATCGATGCCCGTGTACCTGAGCCGCGCCTCGAACTCCGCCGCGAGGCGCTGCGCCGTGCGCCCGTAGCTGCCGGGCAGGTCGGCGAGGATATGGCTCAGTTCCTCGATGCACGCATGCAGCGAGCGCGGCACATCACTGCGCAGCAGCAGCAACTCCGACACCGAGCGTGCATTCAAGGCGTTCGGGTACAACTCGGTATACGCCTCGAACGACGATAACGCGCGCAGCAGGGCGCTCCACTGGTAATAACCGCGTGCCGACAGGTCGCTGACTTCCTCGGACTCTTCACCAAACATCTCATAACGCGCATCCAGCAGGCGCAGGGTGTTATCCGCGCGCTCGACAAAGGTGCCCAGGCGAATGAATCGATAGGCGTCATTGCGCATGATGGTGCCGGAGGTGGCGCCGCGAAACAGGTGCGAGCGTTGCTTGACCCAGTCACAGAAGTGGCTGATGCCGTGTCGCGCCAGGCCGCCGGCGGCGATGCTGCGCATTTCCAGCCAGGTGGCGTTGAGGTTTTCCCACATGTCGGCGGTGATGCGTCCGCGCACCGCATGGGCATTGCTCCGGGCGGCGCGCAGGCAGTTGTAGATGCTCGCCGGGTTTTCTTCATCCAGGGCGAAGAAATGCAGCATGCGTTCGGCGTCCAGTTGCGTGTGGCGCTCCAGGTAACTGTCCAGGGTGCCGCTGCTGAGCAGTGACATCGCCAGTTCGTCCAGCCCATCGCTGCGCCCGGCCTGGGGCATCAACGACAGCGAATAGCTGACTTCCAGCATGCGCGCCAGGTTCTCGGCGCGTTCCAGGTAGCGGGACATCCAGTACAAGTCTGCGGCGGTTCTACTCAACATACTCAGCCCTCCACCACCCAGGTGTCCTTGGTTCCGCCGCCTTGCGACGAGTTGACGATCAGCGAGCCTTCACGCAACGCCACGCGCGTCAGGCCACCGGGCACCAGGCGCGTTTCCTTGCCCGACAGCACAAAGGGGCGCAGGTCGATATGCCGTGGCGCGATGCCGTTTTCGACAAAGGTCGGGCAGGTCGACAGGCTCAGGGTCGGCTGTGCAATGTAGGCGTGGGGCCGGGCCTTGATGCGCTGGCGGAAGTCCTCGATCTCGGCGGCGCTGGACGCCGGGCCGACCAGCATGCCGTAGCCGCCGGAGCCCTGGGTTTCCTTGACCACCAGGTGCTCAAGGTTGGCCAGCACATGGGACAGCTCCTCTGGTTTGCGGCACTGGAAGGTCGGCACGTTTTGCAGCACCGGCTCTTCATCCAGATAGAACCGGATCATGGCCGGGACATAGGGGTAGATCGACTTGTCATCCGCCACGCCGGTGCCGATGGCGTTGGCCAGCACCACGTTGCCGGCGCAATACGCCGCGACCAGGCCGGGCACGCCGAGCATCGAGTCGGGATTGAACGCCTCGGGGTCGAGGAACGCGTCGTCAATGCGCCGGTAAATCACGTCCACTGCCTTGGGGCCGTCGGTGGTGCGCATGAACACCTTGAGGTCGTGGACGAACAGGTCGGCGCCTTCCACCAGCTCCACGCCCATCTCCCGGGCAAGGAAGGCGTGTTCGAAAAACGCGCTGTTGAAGCGGCCCGGCGTCAGTACCACCACGTTGGGGTTGTCCAGGCGGCTCGAACTTTTCAGGGTCTTGAGCAGCAGGTTGGGGTAGTGGTCCACCGGCGCAATGCGCTGCTTGGCGAACACTTCCGGGAACAGGCGCATCATCATCTTGCGGTCTTCGAGCATGTAGCTCACGCCGCTGGGGGTGCGCAGGTTGTCTTCAAGCACGTAGTAGGTGCCGTCGCCGTCGCGCACCAGGTCCACCCCGGAAATATGCGAATAGATGCCCCGGTGCAGGTCGAGGCCGACCATTGCCTGCTGATAGCCCTCGTTGCCCAGCACCTGGTCGGCCGGGATGATTCCGGCCTTGATGATGCGCTGGTCGTGGTAGATGTCGGCGAGGAACATGTTCAGCGCGTTGACCCGCTGGATGCAGCCGCGCTCGATCACGCTCCATTCGCTGGCGGGGATGCTGCGGGGGATGATATCGAAGGGGATCAGGCGCTCGGTGTCCTGTTCGTCGCCATAGAGGGTGAAGGTGATCCCGGCGCGGTGGAACAGCAAATCGGCTTCGCGGCGTCGCTGGGCCAGCAGTTCCGGCGGCGTGTTGGCCAGCCAGCGGGAGAAATCCTGGTAGTGCGCGCGGCAAACGCCTTGCGCGTCATTCATTTCGTCAAAGAAAGATCGAGCCATTCCAGTACCTTGTCAGTGCCGAGGGGAGCGCGGGGGGCACTGCCGCTTTTAAACGCATTTTTATGAGCCCGTGGTCGAGGGTGCCAACGGGCCTGGTCCTTACTTTCTTATGGGGTCGGCTCTGGGTCGGGGGGTAACGAATGCTCCTGAATGTGGGCAGATGAATGGTTTAAGCAAGGCGTGTGCCGGAACCGCTGAGGCACGGTGATTATCCCGTGGCGTGGGCGTTTGCCGCCGCTGGCTGCGAGGCGGCCCTCACCACGGCGCCTCAATTTGGTGCACGACAAACTTGAACTTCCCCCTGACGCGCTTCTTCTAATAAGCCTTGAAACCTTGTGGAGCCCCCGTCGTGCCTAGAATCATTTCGCCCAACTCCCCGGAAGCGGCGCTGACCGACCACAGCGAGCACAACGCCAAGATCTTCGGTTCGCCCAAGGACCGTCTCGACTTCTATCGTCGCGAGATCCAGTACGAAACCAGCATCCTGGCCAACCGCACCGACGCCTACCTCACCGCCCAGTCATTCCTGGTCATTGCCTTCGTCTCCGGGATGGGCAATCTCAACCCGGAGTGGGGCAAGCTGTTCACCCTGCTGGTGCCGGCCATTCTCGCCGCGCTGGGGATCCTCAGCTCACTCAACGCCTGGCCGGGCATACGCGCCGCCTACGAGATCATCGATCACTGGCACTACAAGCAAAGCGAGCTGCTGCGCAGTGAACCGGTGATGGGCATGGCCTACGATGACTCGCCGTTGTTTTCCGAAATGGAGTCGACCCACAAGGGCTATCGCAAATCGCTGCTGTTTTCCATGCGCGCGCCTTGGTTATTCATGGGGTTCTGGCTGGTATTGGGCATCTATGCCTTCTACATCCAGGTCGACAACCCATTGCACTGAGCAATCGGACTGAACTTCATCCCGTAACGCGGCGCCTTAGCATTACGGGGTACAGATGCCCCACAGGCCTGTAAAGAGGTGTGCCATGACGACTAACAACGATCCTCAAACCAGTAACCGCAACGACCCAGTGATCGACGGCGGCGAGCCGGCCCCCAGCACTGGCGCCGATGCCCCCAAAGACCCAAAGCCGGCAAGCGACCCAGAGGCCAAGGAAAACGACTACAGTCCAGACTTCAAGCCTGAGCCGCTCGAGCCCAAGCCTGAAACCGATGCTGATATCGATACCCAAGGCGGTTAGAGGAGATGGTCATGTCAAAAGAACTGGACGAAGAACTCAACGATCCTGGAAATGAAGACCCAGGCTCGTTGATGGACGATGCTGAAGTGCCGCTCAACGACCTGGATGAAGCGGCGGACGTCGGCAACACCGAGGAGCAGGACTGATCCGTCCGGACGGGTAGAGGTTGAACGAGGGGCGATCAGCCAGTCTTCCAGGAATGGTCGGCCCCTGGTTTCACGTTGAATTTATGGCGAAGCGGGAAATAATGCTCGCGCATTTTACTGATATGAAGGCGCAGCAGCAGGGGCGGCTTAATACCCCGTTCTCGATATAAGTCCAGGGCTCTCTCTTCGTTGTTGACGACCGGCCCAGACGAGACCAGTTCTCCGTCCACGACATTCGTATCTTTTGAGAACCCTTCCAGTCCCAGCTCATACATATCGGGTCGTTTTGCCTTGAGTGTGTCGTTGAGCAGGGTAGGGCCCGTCGTTTCGAATAGTTTTTTCCCGTATTCGTCGAGATCAGAGGTAAATGCACCACCGTTGATAGACTGCCGGGCCACCGGGCGGTTGTTCACAAAATAGGGTTTGTTCGCGGCAAAGCGCTTGTGCATTTCAGTGATGACTTCTTTCATCAACGGGTTGCCAGGCTGGGTGGCAAAGTTACTGTTGTTATAGAAAGGTTTGAAGTCGGTGGACCGATGCACCACCGGGTGACCGAGCAGGACATCATTGGCCCCCGCCATTAACGCGCCGGAATCGACGTTGGTCTGGATGAGGTCATCGGTGTCCAGGTAAACCCCACCATGCTTGTGCATGATTTGATAACGCGCGATATCCGAAGTGGCCGCCAGGTTTTTACCTTGTCCTTGACGGAAATAATTGTACATTTCATCAGTTTTCAACTGTGTGTAGAGGGCATCCTCCCGAAAGTTCTTGACCGTCACGCCGGGGGCTTTGTCTTTCAGGGTGGTTTTTATCTTTTCAAAAATTTCAGGGGTATCGGCGTCAACATGGATGACTGAGGTGTATCCGGGCGCACGTCGGCTGTTTTTAGCCAGGTTGTCGGCCAAATGGGCGGGGAGGTCCTGGCCGGCCCAAAAATAATGCAAGCTCTGGGGTAAGGGGGTGACCTCTTTCGGGACTTTCGGGATCGCCGAAACATCGACGAATTGGTAGTGATGAGCGTCTGCCTTTTTAGCGCGAAGAAAGTCATTAATGTTGCCTTGCTGCCACGCTCCTTTAGGATTTCGCCAGAAATAGGGAGCGTCCAGGCTTGAAGAGACACCTCGCCAGGCGCCGTGTGTACTGTCAAAGTCGACGGCGTGGTCGGCGCCCTTGACGTTGATCCTGAAAGGCGGGGCAGCGTTTTCCACCACCTTGATTCCGTCCATCGGCACGACATACGTGTTATCGCCCAATTGCCATGGTGTATGAAATTCCTTCGCGCCCCCCAGCAGACCGACAGACCTGGAACGAGGCTCCCACCCGGAAATGCCGAGATCCTTGACCGGTATGTCAGGGCCCTTGCCTGTGGGGTGGAGGATGAATCGCTGGCCGTCCTTGACTTTGGATTCATACAGCGCTCCATCGACCTTCACATATTCCTTTTTACTGCGGCCTTGATACACGTTGCCCTGCAGGCCTTTGCTCGAAAGCTCTCGCGGTTCGATGTAGTTGGCTTGATACCCCAGCAAATCGGCATCCGCGACCCGTACTTCGCCACTGGCCGCTACCCGACTGGGGGTGAAGTCTTTCAATGGAGGGCCGATAGGTTGTTTTTTCAGCGGGTCGTATTGATGCCAATTGCCCTGAAACATCACAACGTTGCCTTCAACGCTCTTCTGTCCGACCTTGAATGTGCCGGCGGCTGCCAAGCCATGGCGCTGGCTGACGGTCGTTATCACGTCGTTGCTGCCGATCGCGTCCAATCCCCCCCGTGGGCCAACACTGAACTGCTCGAGGGACTTGCCATAGGCCTGTTGCGTACGCGGGTCAAACGCAAACCACCTTTGCGTGCCTTCGTCGAATTTGGCCAGGGCAGGAATTTCATTGCCGTTACCGGCCAACTTGTAGGTGCCTTCGGCGATATCGGGCCTTTTGGCCAATTGCAGCAGGTCGACGCTGCGGTGGTGATTGCGCAGGTGGTTAATACCCTTATAGCTTGCGTTGACGGCTTTTTTTCCAAGATGCAGGGCACCTCGCGCTAGATCACCAACCCCGTCCAACGGGTTCAGCGCGCCGAGTGCTGCTCGGCCGATGATTCTGACGACCTGACCTGCTTTTGCGAGCGTCGATGCCCCCCTCGCCAGGGCGCTCAGGCCTTTGACCGCACCGCCGAAGCCCACCACGAAACCAAAGATATCAATAGCCAGTTCGACGGCACCTTCCTTGATGTTGCCCGCGATCAAGTTCTCGATGCTCGACTTGAAGGGAATCAGCCCCACCACGATTGCTTCAATGGTCTTATGCAGGGGTACTTGGGTATCAAAGGTTGTCGCCCCTCGGGCGTAACGCTCTACCTCGGGCAAGTTCATGTCCGCAAACAGCGTGTCGATGATGTATTGGGTACTGGCGCTGTTGAAACTGTCAGGCGCACCGTGCCCGGCTGTTTTCCCGTCGGGCAGTGCTGGCGGTTGCGAACCCTCAGGTTTGACGGTGTCGTACCTTTGGCCCAATTGCGGAATAGTGCCATTTCTAGGTGGGTATTCGACGTAAGTCTGATCGGGCCGCCGAGTCACGGTGCCCTTGATCCGATCAATCGCGTAGGTCATTTTCTTGCCGTTGCGCTCGGTGTCGAACAGCAGTACGCCTTCTTCCACGACCCTGGGATGATCGTCTCGGTAATACCTGATGTGCTTGCGAACGGGCAGTTTGATGAACGCCAGGTTCTCGCGGTCTTCCAGCGGAAGTTTGGCGATCATCTGTTTGAACTGTGCGGACTTGATCTTCTTCAAGGCGCTTGAGAACTCAGCGTATTGCGGCTCGAACAGCTCTCTGGGGCGTGGCAGGGTTTTCAGCGTTTGAGTCACCTTGTCAAGGTCGAACTCTTTTGATGAGGATACCCAGGCTGCTGGCCGTGAATCTGGTCGCTCCTCGTTTTCCCTGGATACGAAAAGATTTTTGAAGTTGCGTGCTTCTTCCGACCAGAACTCCTCCCGGTTGGGCGTCCAGAAAAGCGGTCGGCCATCGATGTAGGCGTCCAGTATCGAGTAAGGCCCGGGGAACCGTTTATGGGGAGGGTCTATGGTGATGCATTTTTTCTCGAACAGTTTGGGGTCCATGTCCGGCAGCGCTTTTTTTAATTGCGCCAGTGCTATTTCTTTGGCCGTTGGCAGGTTGCCGAGTGATGTTTCGCTAGCCTCCCTCAGTTCGTTGATCATCGTACTGAACGTTTTGCGCACTTCGCCCATTACAAGGGGGGTGAGCGGAGGTTTTCTCCCGTTGGCGATGGCCCAATCCTTGAGCGCGTCATTCTGGGCGGCATATTCAATGTGGCGCTCTTGTTCACTGATCGGTGCGATGCTGGTTTCAAGCATGACTTGCGCAAAGGTCATGCCTGCCGTCGAGCCTGGCGCTTTTGCTTCGATGCGCGAAACAGCGGTGGCGAAACTGACCCACGCGTGAGTGCCGATGGTGACCTCCTTCGGAATATCCTTGATCAAGAATTCCGGCGCTCTGCTGGTCAGCAAAAGGTGTGCTTGAATGGCGGCGGTTTCGGGGGACGAAGCCCTGTCGCTGGCGAGCAGATGATCGGCCAATGCCTTGACGACTGTTGAGGCGGTTTTGTTGGTGTTTTCAGCGCTGACCAGTCGATAGCCTTCAATGGTCAGTCCATCGCCGTTCTCTGTGTTTTTCTCCAGGCCCATGGCGGCGAGCAACCAATCGTTGGCGCTGCCCTTGATTTCCCGCGCTTCGAATGCAGCCTGAATCGCCTCTCCCAGGGCCTTGCTTTTAGGGGCTTCGATCAAGGTATCGATCAACTTGCGTGGATCGTTGAGGTCGGCAGCCGTGACCCTCCTGCCGTCGAGCAGATATTCCAGGACATTCTTGAAGGGGCTCACATTGATGTTGCCGAACTTGCCTGCGCCGATGTCTGCCTTGAGCTGCTGCTGGCTTTGCGTATCAAGCGGCACGGGCCACGCCAGCGCCCCGCCTAGGTTGCCATTGGGGGGCGAGTAGGGAGGCAGTGTGGAAAGTGCTGTGGTCAGGTTTTCCAGCTCGTTGTGATTGCTGGGGATGTCCAAGCCATGATCCCGCAGATAGTCAAACACACTGATGGTGTTCGCTGGTTGATGGTCGGCGGCGGGGTAGGTGGAGGGATAGGTGGAGGGATAGGTGTTATGAGCAGGCAGGGAGAGTTTCTTGCGCTTCAACTGGTTTTCAAGATCATCGGGGTGTTCGAAGCCGTCCTTGGGCAAGGGCGACAGCTCCTTTAGTTCGAAGACGACCTGATTGCGGATGAGGATATCGCCCACTAACGCTTGCTGGTGCAGGAGCGCGTCTTCGCTGCGGGATTCGATCAAGCCAGCGTCGGTGCCAGCATCAAGGGTCTTGAAGCTTGAGTTGCGCAGAATGCCGTGCGCCTGTGTACGCAGGTCACTCGCCGTCAGCGCCGGCGGCTGTTCCTGGTAAAAACGCGCGATTATCGATCCCGGAATTTGCACATCCTGAAGAACCTCCTGAGGCATGAAGGCTGTATCAGGATACCCGGCGCAGATAACCTGTGCGGCGTGAAGGATAGGCCCACGGATAGCGGCCCATTGCCGGTCTTCTGGACCAACCGTGTGCAGTTTCTGTTGGGGGTCAAGGTGGCGCTTGAGCTTGAAGGAAACTTGCCCTGACTGCGTGTTGAGTATCAGCGACGAAACGTCGATCCCTTTGTCTTGAGCCCACTGAACAACGTCGGGTAACTGAAGGGTGTTTTTCAACTGCTCGCGCCACTGGCCGAAGGTGGAGTGTGGGTCAATCGCGTTGATACGCACATCCGTACCGGCCTTGGCCGCGCGTAGCATTGCAAACCCATACTCGTTGGCCAACTCGCGATCGCCCGCGACACGCGACTTATCAGCTGTTTCCAGCGCGGGGGTTTCACGTTTGGGGCGAGAGAGGGGCTCGGATGGGATGTCCGTGCGCGGGACGTACGAAGCGATGCGGCTCAAAGTGGGAGTCATGTGTGCTGTCATCTCAGGGGGCAGGATGGTTCCAAGGCGTAGATTTGCTTGGTTTACCCCTGAGTAACTCTCGAACTTCATCGGTTCCAGCGTTTGTCAATACAGAGTTATCCGTTTATTTCCAATCGGCGTCTCTTCATTTTCCCATCGCTTGGCTGCGGCGCTCGTACCACGCCAGCATCGGCTGAGTGCTCAGGCCATGCACGACAATGCTCAAGGCGATCACCGATACCGTGAGGTCCACGGCTACCGCGCTGCTGGTGCCGATCAGGCCGTGATTGAGGGCATAGAACAGGTAGAAGATACTGCCGATCCCGCGAATGCCGAACCAGCCCATCAAGCCGCGTTGGCGAAGATCGATCAGGCGCCCCCAGGGCATCGCCAATACGCTCAGCGGCCGGATCACACAGAACAACAACGCCGCTATCGGCAGGGCGCGCCAATCCCAATGACTGGCCAGCACGATCCCCAGCACCGTCACCAGGAACACTTCCATCGAACGCTCCACCAGCCCGCCGAACGCCAGCATGTCGCCCATCATGACCCCGGCGGCAATTTGCGTGTCTTCCAGCGCGCTGACATCGCCGTGCAAGGCTTTTTCCGGCGCCACTTCCAGATGCCCGACCACGGGGCGGGCCAGGTGCTCGGACGGTGTCTGCGCTTTGCCGCTGGATTTGAATTCGGCCTGGCGCAACCCCAGCCCGGCAGCGAACACCGCCAGGAAGCCATAGCCACCCACGGCTTGCGCCGCCACGTAGGCCAAGGCAATCAGGGCCAGGGTCAGGTAATCGTTGGGCGACAGGGTGCTGTCGGCATTGGCGATGCGCATGCGCAAGGTCACACGCCCGATGCCCCGGCCCATCCAATAGCCAATCAACAAGCCGGCCGGCACCGCCCACAGCAGATTCTTCAGTACCCAGCCACCCAGCCAGTCACCGTCGAAGCCGCCGTGCTGCATGAACAGCAGCGCGAAAATCACAAAGGGAAAGGCCGTGCCATCGTTCAGCCCGGCTTCACCGGACAAGCCGAAACGCAACGGGTCATCGTCCTGGGCATTGTTGACCTGGACCAGGCCGGCCAGCACCGGGTCGGTCGGGGCGAGCATCGCGCCGACCAGCAATGACGCACCCCATGACAACCCCAACAGATAGTGCAACGCCAGGCACACGCCGAGGATGGTCAACAGCATCACCGGCCCGGCCATGCCGAAGGCGATACGCCAGGTGCGATGCTTGAGGGGCAGGCGCAGTTTCAAGCCGCTGACGAACAGTGAAAACAGCACCGCGACTTCGGTCAGGTGCTCCATCCAGCGGGCCGAGCCCTTGATGTCCAGGTGCAGCAGGTCCGCACCCAGTGGGCCGATGGCGACCCCCAGCAACAGGCACACCGCCGAGGTGGTCACCGGCATCCAGCGCAGATAGGAGGAGGTGAGGGCCAGTATCAGCAAAATAGCCCCGAGTACGGCCATCCATAAAATAAACGTCATCAAGCGTGCATCCGGCCGTGGTCTATGCAGGTTGGAGAGGCATGGCCGGATACAGGTTCAATGTGGTTTGACGCTTGCTGGCCGCAGTATCAAGAGCGCCGGAGTCAGCGATCAAGGCGCGGGGGCCAGGCGCTCCAGCAGCAGGCGCTCCAGGGTGGAAGCCGGCAACGGTCGGCTGAACAGGTAGCCCTGGATCTGGTCACACCCGGCCTCCTTCAAAAACGCCAGCTGATCCTGGGTTTCCACGCCTTCGGCCACCACCCGCAGGTTCAGGCTGTGGGCCAGTTCGATGATGGTGCGGGTGATGGCCGCATCCTGTGGGTTGGAGGTGACTTCGCGGATGAACGCGATGTCGATCTTCAAGGTGTCGATGGGGAAACGGCGCAGATACGCCAGGCTTGAATAGCCGGTGCCGAAGTCATCGATGGAGATTTTCACGCCCATGGCGCGCAGGCGCTGCAGGCTGGCGATGGTGCGTTGGGTGTTCTCCATCAGCGAGCTTTCGGTCAGTTCGACCTCCAGGTAATGGGCCTGAACCCCGGTCCTGGCCAGGGTATGGGCGATATCGGCAATCAGGTCGCCTTCGATCAATTGATGCCCCGAGACATTCACTGACACCTCCACAGCGCCGATAACGCCGCGTTGCCAGGTCGCGATCTGTCGGCACACGCTGTCGATCACCCAGCGCCCGACAATCACGATCAAGCCCATGCTCTCCAGTATGGGAATGAACACCGCCGGAGACACCGGCCCATAGCCTGGGCGCTCCCAGCGCAGCAAGGCTTCCAGGGCGCATATCTGGCCACCGGCCAACTCGATCTTGGGCTGGTAGTGCAGGGTGAAATCCTGTTGCTCAACCGCCAGGCGCAAGTCCTTTTCCAGGTCCTGGCGCGCCAGGTCGTGCACGCTCATGCCGGTGGTCTGATCGGTTTGCCGCTGCAGTTGCTGCTCGAGCAACAGGCTATGGTTTTTCAACTGGTCGCCACGGGCCTTGAGCCGCAGCAGGTTGCGCACCCGCAGCCATAACTCGACGCGCTCCACCGGCTTGCTGAGGAACTCCTCGGCGCCGGTTTCCAGGCCACTGACGCGGGCGCTGGACTCGCTCAGGGCCGAGAGCATGATGATCGGGATGCTGGCCGTGGTTTCATCACCCTTCAAGTGGCTGGCCACTTCGTAGCCGTCCATGCCCGGCATCATGATGTCCAGCAGGATCAGGTCCGGCGGCTGTTGCGCCACCAACAGCAGGGCTTCTTCACCGCTGGCGGCGCTCAGGGTCTGGTAGCCCTCATGCTGCAGCAGGGTTTCCAGCAGCTTGCGAACCTGGGGTTCGTCGTCAACGATCAACAGCGTGGCGGGTTGGCTGGCCATGGAGAGGGCTCATGTGAGGGGGTTGATAGTCTTTTGCAGCAAGCTGTCGATGACCTGGTACAGCTCTTTGTAGCGCAGCGGCTTGATGATGTAGGCATCGCAACCGGCCAGGCGGGTTTTTTCGCGGTCCTCCTTCATCGCCATCGCGGTCAGGGCGATCACCGGGATATGGGCGGTAATGGGGTCTTGCTTGAGCAGGGACGTGGCGGCCAGGCCGTCCATGCCCGGCAGTTGGATGTCCATCAGGATCAGGGCCGGTTGTTTTTCCCGGGCCAGGGTCAGGCCGATTTCGGCATCGGCGGCCCACAGCACCGTGTGCCCGGCGTTGATCAGCAGCAGGCGGGCCAGGCGCATGTTGGCCTCGTTGTCTTCGACGATCAGGATGTCGGCCATGACGCCTCCGGAGCACGATGCAATGGCAGCCACACTACGAAGCGCGCGCCCAGGCCCACGCGACTGGCCACAGCGACGCTGCCGCCGTGCAGGTCGGTCAGTTGCTTGACCATCGCCAGCCCCAGGCCCGTGCCTTCAAACTTGCGCGCCAGGCTGCTGTCGATCTGGCTGAAGGCCTTGAACAGCTTGCTCATGTCGTCTTCGGCGATACCGATGCCGGCGTCGCTCACGCTCAGTTCCAGAAACCGCTGGTGCGCGCTGGGCTGCAGGGCGAAGCCATGGGCCGGCCAGTCCCCCGGCACCTGGCCGACCTGGGCGCGGCTGACTTCGCGCACCGCCAGGGTCACGCGGCCGCCGTGTTCACTGAACTTCACCGCATTGGCCAGCAGGTTGTAGATGATCTGCTTGGTCTTACGCAGGTCCAGGGCCAGCACGCCGAAATCCGTCGCGCATTCGAGTTTCAACTCGATGCGCTGCAGCGCGGCCTTTTCCCGCACGATCAGCAAGCTGTTGGCCAGCAACCCATCGAGCGCCACGGCCTCCAGCTCCAGGTCCATCATCCCAGCCTCGACCTTGGACAGGTCGAGAATGTCGTTGATCAGCGACAGCAAATGCTGCCCGCTGGTGAAAATATCGCCGATGTATTCGCGCTGCACTTCGCTCATATCGCCCACCAGGCCATCCTTGAGCGCCTCGGAAAAGCCGATCACCGCGTTCAGCGGCGTGCGCAACTCGTGGGACATGGTCGCAAGGAACTCGGACTTCATGTGGCTGGCATGCTCCAGCTCCAGGTTCTTTTCTTCCAGCGCGCGCTCGAAGCCTTTGCGTTCGGCTTCCTCCTGCTTGCGTGCGGTGTTGTCGGTGCCGATCAGCAGGTAGCCGATGATGGTGTCATGACGGTTGCGCAAGGCGGTCACCGAAACCATGGCCGACAGGCGACTGCCGTCCTTGCGGATATAGGTCAGTTCGTAAATGTCTTCGATGCCGCGGGAAGCCTTGAACACCAGGGCTTCGAAACCCGGTGTGATCGGCGTGTCGAGTTCCAGGCTGAGGGCAGCGGCGCGGGTGATCAGTTCGGCAGGGTCGGAGATGTCGGCGGGGGTGATGCGGTTGAGCACATCGGCAGCGGCGTAACCGAGCATGCGTTCGGCGCCGACGTTGAAAATCTGGATCACGCCTTTTTCGTCAGTGGCGATGCTGGAGAAATACGCGCTGTTGAAGATCGCATCCTGCAGCGCACCGGTCTTGAGCAAGGTTTTCTGGCGTTTGAACTCAACGATCTTTTCAGCGCGTGATTGGGGCGGGTCGGGTAGAGGGGTGTCCATTGCCAAGCATTCCGTGAACTTCAGGCCTGCCATCGGCAAAACACGATGGCGTGGAGCATGCTCATTGACGATCGCGCGAACGCGACGCGCAGGAGATGCGTTCCTGGGACAATAGCAGAAATCATGGCGTTTTGATGGCTACGCCATCCATTTGACGCGTAAAAGCCGGCGCGGCAAGGCTTCGCGTATTTTTGGCTGGGTGAAACGTTTCATCAAGCAAATAAATGCGCACGCAAGCGCTTGCGTAAGCAAATGTATCTGGACTAGAGTCGGCACCACTCGACAACAAAAACAATAAATCCAGGAGCTCATCCATGAGCCTTGAACCCTTGCTTGAGATGCAGGGCATCAGCAAAACCTTCAACGGTTTGCGCGTGCTCAAAAGCGTCGGCCTGAAGGTCTACCCCGGGGAAATCCACGCCTTGATGGGGGAGAACGGCGCCGGCAAATCCACGCTGATGAAAATCCTCTCCGGCGCCTATCAGGCCGACCCCGGCGGCGAAATCCGCATCGATGGCCAGCCCGTCGCTACCTTCACGCCTGCTACCGCAAAAGCCCTCGGCATCGCCGTGATCTATCAGGAACTGAGCCTGTGCCCGAACCTGAGCGTGGCCGAGAACATCTACCTGGGCCGCGAGCTGCGGCGTGGCTGGACCATCGACCGCAAGGGCATGCAGGACGGCTGCGTCGAGGTGTTGCAACGCCTGGGCGCCGAGTTCAAACCCTCGACGCCGGTCAGCAGCCTGTCGATTGCCGAGCGCCAACTGGTGGAAATCGCCCGCGCCCTGCATGCCCACGCCCGGATCCTGGTGATGGACGAGCCGACCACGCCGCTGTCCTCCCGCGAGACCGACCGCCTGTTTGCGCTGATCAAACAACTGCGCGGCCAGGGCCTGGCGATCATCTACATCAGCCACCGCATGGCCGAGATCTACGAGTTGTCGGACCGGGTCTCGGTGCTGCGCGACGGCCAGTACATCGGCGAACTGAGCCGCGATGCGTTGTCGGCCGAAGTGCTGGTGAAAATGATGGTCGGCCGCGATCTCTCCGGCTTCTACAAGAAAGAACACGCCGCCTATAACCCTGGCAACGTGGTGATGCGCGTGCGTGACATGGCCGACGGCAAACGCGTGCGCCACTGCAGCTTCGACCTGCATGCCGGCGAAGTGCTGGGCATCGCCGGGCTGGTCGGGGCAGGGCGCACGGAGCTGGCGCGACTGATCTTCGCCGCCGACCCACGCACCAGCGGCACCCTCGAAGTGGTCGGCAAGCACGTGACCCAATTGCGCACCCCGGCCGATGCGATCCGCGCCGGCGTGGTGTACCTCACCGAAGACCGCAAGGCCCAGGGCCTGTTCCTCGACATGAGCGTGGCCGACAACATCAATGTGTGCGCCTGTGTGCCGGATGCCCACGCCGGCGGTGTGCTGGATCGCAGCCATGGCGCACAGCGCGCCAACGACGCGATCAAGGCGCTGTCGATCCGCGTGGCGTCGGGCAAGGTCAATGTGGGCGCGCTTTCCGGTGGCAACCAGCAAAAGGTGTTGCTGGCGCGTCTGCTGGAGGTCAAGCCCCATGTGCTGATCCTGGATGAGCCCACCCGTGGCGTGGACATCGGCTCCAAATCCGAGATCTACCGCATCATCAATCAATTGGCCCAGGCGGGTGTCGGCATCGTGGTGATCTCCAGCGAGCTGCCGGAAATCATCGGCACCTGCGACCGTGTGCTGGTCATGCGCGAAGGCCAGTTGGTGGCTGAAGTCGGCGGGGCCTCCGGTCACGTCATCTCCCAGGAACGTATTATCGACCTCGCCACCGGTGGCGATCAGGTGGTGGTCAATGGCTGAATCGAATATCGCAACAACAACGACGGGCAAGGCTGAACGCGTACGCGAGCTGATGCGCACGGTGGGCATGTTGCCGGTGCTGGTGCTGCTGCTGGTGGGCTTTGCCCTGGCCAGCGAAAACTTCCTGACGATGCAGAACCTGTCGATCATCACGCAGCAGGCCTCGGTCAATGTGGTGCTGGCGGCCGGCATGACGTTTGTGATTCTTACGGCGGGTATCGACCTGTCCGTCGGCGCGATCCTCGCGGCGTCGGCGGTGGTCGCCCTGCAGGCGTCGATGTCGCCGCAGTTCGGCATGTTCGGGATTGCCGCCGGTATCGGCTTCGGGCTGTTGCTGGGCCTGGTCAACGGCGGGTTGATCGCGTTCATGCGCCTGCCGCCGTTTATCGTCACCCTCGGCGCGCTGACCGCCATGCGCGGCCTGGCGCGCTTGCTGGCCGATGACAAAACCGTATTCAACCCGGACTTGCCGTTTGCCTTTATCGGCAACGACTCGATCCTCGGCGTGCCGTGGCTGGTCGTCATCGCCGTGGCCGTGGTGGCGCTGTCGTGGTTCATTCTGCGGCGCACGGTGATGGGTGTGCAGATCTACTCGGTGGGCGGCAACCCGGAAGCCGCGCGGCTGTCGGGGATCAAGGTGTGGAAAGTGCTGCTGTTCGTCTACGCGATGTCCGGCGCCCTGGCCGGGCTTGGCGCGGTGATGAGCGCCTCGCGCCTGTTCGCCGCCAATGGCTTGCAATTGGGCCAATCCTACGAACTGGATGCGATCGCGGCGGTGATCCTCGGCGGCACCAGTTTCACCGGTGGCGTCGGCACCATCGGCGGCACACTGATCGGCGCACTGATCATCGCGGTGCTCACCAATGGCCTGGTGCTGCTGGGGGTATCGGATATCTGGCAGTACATCATCAAGGGCATCGTGATCATCGGCGCGGTGGCGCTGGATCGCTATCGCCAGTCCGGCGCCCGAACCTGAGTTCACTCCTACAACAATCACAAGAGAGACCGCCATGAACGTCAAACGTATCTTCCCCGTCATTGCCTTGGCTGCCCTGATGTCCCAGGCCGTGCAGGCCCGCGAACTCAAGGCGCTGGGCATCAGCATGGGCTCGTTGGGCAACCCGTACTTCGTGACCCTGGCCGACGGCGCCACGGCGCAGGCCAAGGCACTCAACCCCAACGTCAAGGTGACGTCGGTGTCGGCTGACTATGATTTGAGCAAGCAGTTCTCGCAGATCGACAACTTCATTTCGTCCAAGGTCGACCTGATCCTGATCAATGCCGTCGACCCGTCCGCCATGGCCTCGGCGATCAAGAAAGCCCGCGACGCCGGGATTGTGGTGGTAGCGGTGGATGTGGACGCCAAGGGTGTGAACGCCACGGTGCAGACCGATAACGTCGAAGCCGGCAAGCTGGCCTGCCAGTACCTGGTGGACAAGCTCTCGGGCAAAGGCAATGTGATCATCCAGAACGGCCCGCAAGTCACCGCCGTGACCGACCGCGTCAAAGGCTGCAAGGCCGCCCTGGCCACCGCGCCGGATATCAAGCTGCTGTCCGACGACCAGGACGCCAAGGGCTCGCGCGAAGGCGGCCTGAACGCGATGCAGGGTTACCTGACACGCTTCCCGAAAATCGACGGCCTGTTCGCGATCAACGACCCGCAAGCCATCGGCAGCGACCTGGCGGCCAAGCAGCTCAAACGCAGCGGCATCATCATTACCTCGGTGGACGGCGCGCCGGATATCGAGAATGCGCTCAAGACCGACACGCAGATCCAGGCCTCCGCCAGCCAGGACCCATGGGCCATGGCCCAGACGGCGGTTAACGTCGGCAATGATCTGCTCAATGACAAGGCCCCGGCCGAAGCGGTGACCCTGCTCACGCCCAAACTCATCACCCGCGACAACGTCGGCAGCTACAGCGGCTGGTCGAGCAAGCACTGATTGACTCAAGGGGAGCGCGCCGTGGTCACCATGGACGACGTGGCAAGCAGGGCCGGCGTGTCGCCGTCGACCGTGTCCCACGTGTTGAACGGCACCCGCAAGGTCAGCCCGGCCACGGTGCAGGCGGTACAGCGTGCGATCCGGGAGCTGGGCTACATCCCCAACACCCTGGCGCGCGCGCTGGCCCGTTCCACCACCAACACCATTGGCGTAGCGATCTCGGCGCTGTCCAACCATTACTTCAGCGAGACGGTGCACGCGATTGAAACCGAGTGCGCCCGGCACGGCTACATGATGCTGTTTGTCGACACCCACGACGACCCGGAGCAGGAATTGCGCGTGGTCACCGCGCTGCATCACCGGCGGGTCGACGGGATTGTGCTGGCGCCGTCGAACGGCTCGCTGGCGCTGGACTACCTGCGCGCCAATGAGCTGCCTGCGGTGCTGGTGGATCGCATGATGAGCGAGCAGTTCGATCAGGTCGGGGTGGAGAATAGCCAGGCCACCCAGGCGTTGATCGAGCACCTGGTCGCCCACGGGCACCGGCGCATCGGCTTTATCGCCGGGCGTGCGGGCTTCAGCACCACCGATGAGCGGGTGGCGGGTTACCAGGCCGCGCTGCAGGCGGCGGGGCTGGCGTTCGATCCGCAATTGCTGGTCAACGGCGGCTCCAATACCGAGCCGGCCCGCCAGGCCACCCGGCAGTTGCTGAGCCTGGCCGAACCGCCGACCGCCATCATGGCCGGCAATAATCTGATGACCCTCGGCGCCATGCACGCCCTGCGTGATGCGCAGATCGAGGTGCCGGGGCAAATGGCGTTGGTCGGCTTCGATGATTTCGAATGGGCGGACTTTTTCGTGCCACGCCTGACCTTGATCGCCCAGCCGGTCCAGCAACTGGGCGCCCGCGCTGTCGAGCTGTTGCTGCAACGCATGGCAACCCCCACTGCACCCAAGCACAGCGTGCGCCTGGCGCCACGCCTGCAGGTGCGTAATTCCTGTGGCTGTGATTGATCGGACCCACCCCGTATGAACCGTCCTGTTTCCCTTGGTATAGACCTTGGCACCTCCGAACTCAAAGCCATCCTCATGGACCTCGACGGCAGCGTGCTGGCCCGCGCGGGCGTGCACTTGAGCGTGTCGCGCCGCCATGGCGGCTGGTCCGAGCAGGCGCCCGAAGACTGGTGGCAGGCCTGCCTGCAGGCACTGGACTCACTGCGCACCCATGAGGCGTTTGCCCGCGTGGCCTGTATCGGCCTGTCGGGGCAGATGCACGGCGCGGTATTGCTGGGGGCCGACAACCGCGTGTTGTACCCGGCAATCCTGTGGGACGACTCCCGCGCGGTTCGGCAGGCAGAACAACTGGGCACCGGCTATGCCGAGATCACCGGCAGCTTGCCGATGGCCGGGCTGACCGCGCCGAAACTACTCTGGCTGCAACAGCATGAGCCCGAGGTGTTCAAGGCGATTGATTGCGTGCTGTCGCCCAAGGATTACCTGCGCTTGCGCCTGTGCGGGGAGCGGATCAGCGAGATGTCGGACGCCGCCGGCACCCTGTGGCTGGATGTGGCGCGACGTGAGTGGTTTACCCCGATGCTGCACGCGACCGGCCTGACGCCTGCGCAGATGCCCAGGCTGGTGGAGGGCGGTGCCGCCAGTGCTTGTGTCACAGCCGCAGGCTTGGGCTTGTCGCCGCAGGTGGTGATCGCCGGGGGCGGCGGCGATAACCCGGTAGCGGCCGTCGGGATCGGCGCTATCGACGCCGGTGACGGGTTTATCACCCTGGGCACCAGCGCGGCGATTGTCGCGATTACCGCGCACGCCGCCGGCAACCCGGCCAGTGCGGTGCACAGCTTCTGCCATGCGCTGCCCGAGCGCTGGTACACCATGGGCGCCATGCTGGCCGGCGCCAGTTGCTTGCGCTGGGTAACGCGCCTGACGGGCATGGCGGATGAACAAACGCTGTTGGACCAGGTGCAGGCGCAACTGCCAATCGAACACGCGGTGCCGCTGTCCACCCCGTTGTTTCTGCCGTACCTGGCGGGTGAGCGCACGCCGCATAACGACCCCTTGCTGCGCGGCGGTTTCATGGGGCTTGGCCATGACTGCACACCGGCGATGCTCGGCTATGCGGTGATGGAAGGCGTGGGTTTTGGCTTGCTCGACGCCTGGCGCGCGGTGCAGTCGACCGGGGCTGAGGTCAAATCCTTCGCGCTCGTCGGCGGAGGGGCGCGCAGTGAGTATTGGGCGCAGCTGCTGGCGAACATTCTGCAGCGGGAGGTTTTTACCCTGCATGGCAGCGAACTGAGCGCGTGCATCGGGGCGGCGAAATTGGGGTTCATGGCCATCGGGGAGGGCGCTGATTTGCTGGCGGCGGGGATGCCGGTGAAGGCGCGGTATGTACCTGATGAGGGGGTGCAGCCGGTGTTGGCGGCGCGGTATGGCAAATTCCGGGGGTTGCTCGCTGCAGCGAAAGCGCTCCAGGATTAAATCGACGGCTGGAGCAGTCTAGTGTGGGAGGGGGCTTGCTCCCGATAGCGGAGTGTCAGTCAGCGCATCTGAAACTGACACTCCGCTATCGGGAGCAAGCCCCCTCCCACATGTTTGTGCAGTGCACTTTCAGTCAGTCAGCGGCGGCAAGCGCCGTTTCACCGGGGTTTTCTTGACGATGGCAGTGTTGGTTTCGGCATACCCATTAATCCGGTCGAGCAGGCTGTCCAGGTGGTCCATGGTGCGCACATGCAGGCGGGCGATGAAGCAGTCTTCGCCGGTGACTTTGTCGCATTCGGTGAATTCGGGGATTGCCTGAATCTGCCGTTCCACTTCCTGCAACTTGCCGGGCAGGGGGCGGATGCGCACGATGGCTTGCAGCAGGTAGCCAAAATGCTTGGGATCAATATCGACGGTGTAGTGGGTCAGCACGCCGCGCTCCTCCAGGCGCCGCAAGCGCTCGCCGACGCTCGGCGAAGACAGCCCGGTGATGCCTGCCAGGGCTTTGAGGGACAGACGCGAGTCATCCATCAAGGCGGCGATCAGTTGCTGGTCGATGGTGTCAATCATGCTGTTCGCCTAATAAGAAAAGGTGATTTGAGGTTTTGGCCTTTTTTAGTCACTGGAGCGGCTGTCGGGCAGCTTGCCATAATTGAGCCTCACTTGAGGAGCATCAATCATGGATACAGCTGTCCGTCGCGGAACCTGGGAAATGATCGCCGCCATGCTGATCTCCGGCACCATCGGCTGGTTTGTGCTGGTGTCGGGCGTATCGGTGATCGAAGTGGTGTTCTGGCGCTGTGTGATCGGCGCGCTGGCGCTGCTGCTGGTGTGCGCATGGCTCGGCTACCTGAAGCTGGACTTGCTCAGTTGGGCCAGGTTCGGGCTGGCGGTACTCAGCGGTGTGGCCATCGTCGGCAACTGGCTGCTGCTGTTCGAATCCTACTCGCGGGCGTCAATCGCCATCAGTACGGCGGTGTACAACGTGCAACCGTTTCTATTGGTGATGCTGGCGGCGCTGTTTCTCGGTGAGAAAATCACCCTGCAGAAGATGGCTTGGCTGAGCGTGGCGTTCCTGGGCATGCTGGCCATCGTCACGGCCCATGGTGAACAACCGGCTGGCGAGGACTATTTGACCGGCATCGCGCTGGCCCTGGGCGCGGCGTTGTTGTACGCGATTGCAGCGCTGATCATCAAGCAGCTCAAGCAAGTGCCGCCGCATTTGATGGCGTTGATCCAGGTGACTACCGGCGCGGTGTTGCTGGCGCCGCTGGTGCCTTGGGACCGCTTGCCCACGTCGACTGATGCCTGGGCGGCACTCGCCACCCTCGGCCTGGTGCACACCGGGTTGATGTATGTGTTGTTGTACGGGGCGATACAGAAGCTGCCGACTGCGATGACCGGCGCCTTGTCGTTCATCTACCCGATTGCGGCGATTTTCGTCGACTGGATCGCCTTCGGACATCGCCTGGGGTGGCTGCAATGGTTGGGCGTGGCGGCGATTCTGCTGGCGGCGGCGGGGTTGCAGCGGGGCTGGTGGTGGCCCCGTAGCTTCGGTAGGAGCGAGCTTGCTCGCGAAGAACGCTAACGATAACGCAGCTCATCGGGTTAACACGCGGCGTTCTCAGGTTTTTCGCGAGCAAGCTCGCTCCTACAGAGGGTCAGTGTGTGCCCTGGAAAATGATGTTTTCCGGATTGAAATGCTCCACCGCGCTGCCGGGCTGCGGCAAGCCAAGGATATGCCCCTTGATCTTGCCGACCACGTGCATTTCGCACGGTTTGCAGTCGAACTTCAGCGTCAGCACTTCATCGCCATGGATCAACTGCATCGGCGCCACCTTGGTCTTCACCCCCGTCACACCCTTGGCCTGTTTAGGGCACAGGTTGAACGAGAAACGCAGGCAGTGCTTGGTGATCATCACCGGTACTTCGCCGGTTTCTTCGTGGGCCTCGAAGGCGGCATCGATCAGCTTCACACCGTGACGGTGGTAAAAGTCGCGGGCCTTCTGGTTGTAGACGTTGGCCAGGAACGACAGGTGCGCGTCCGGGTACACCGGCGGCGGCGTGGTCTCGGCCTTGCGTGCGCCCCGTGGATGCGCAGCGATGCGAGCGGCGGTCAGGGCTTCGATCACTTCACGGCGTAGCGCCTTGAGCTGCGAGTTGGGAATGAAGAACGCATGCGGCGCGTCCAGCTCGATGCGGGTGGCGTGGTACTCGGTAGTACCGAGCTGGCCCAGCAGGTCGCGCAGGGTGTCCAGGGCCTGTTCCGGCTTGTTGGCCACGCCAAACGGGCCGGGCAGGGTGACGCTGGCGCTGATGCCTTCTTCGCTGGTGGCGGTGATTTGCAACTGTTCTTCACGCAGGCGCGCCACCCAAGCCAGGCCGATACGACGCTCGGCCGAGGTCTTGAGCAGCGCCTGTTGCCAGTTATGGTCCAGATTGCGGTTCAACGGGTGATTCGGGCGCAGCTGGTGCAGGCCCGCCGGCATTTCGTTCGGTTCGACGCGGTAGCGGTAGCGCTTCTCGCCGTCTTCCTCGAATTCGCCCTTGGGCTCGGCGATGTTGGCGCGGAACCCCACCACTTCACGCTTGACCAGTACATTGAGGCCGTCGCCGTTGGACAGCGGCTCATGGGTGACCACCTGCAAGTCGCGCTTGCCGGCTTTTTCCACCACACCCACCGGCAGGCCGGTGAAGGTCGGGGTGTCGAAAGCGCCAATATCGATCTTGCGGTCGCTGACAAAGTAGTCGGTACTGCCACGGTGGAAGGTTTTTTCCGGGTCGGGCAGGAAGAAGTGCGCGGTACGCCCGCTGGACGCGCGGGCCAGGTCCGGGCGGTCTTCAAGCACGTCATCTAGGCGCTGGCGGTAATAGGCGGTGATGTTCTTCACGTAGCCCATGTCCTTGTAGCGGCCTTCAATCTTGAACGAACGCACGCCGGCTTCGACCAACGCGCGAATGTTGGCGCTCTGGTTATTGTCTTTCATCGACAGCAGGTGCTTTTCAAAGGCGACGACGCGGCCCTGATCATCTTTGAGGGTATACGGCAGGCGACACGCCTGGGAGCAATCGCCACGGTTGGCGCTGCGGCCGTTCTGTGCGTGGGAGATATTGCACTGCCCGGAGAACGCCACGCATAAGGCGCCATGGATGAAGAACTCGATGGCGGCATCGGTCTCGTCGGCGATGGCGCGGATCTCTTGCAGGTTCAGCTCGCGCGCCAGTACCAACTGGGAGAAACCGGCCTGGTCGAGAAACTTGGCACGGCCCAGGGTGCGGATATCGGTCTGGGTGCTGGCGTGCAGCTCGATGGGCGGAATATCCAGCTCCATCACGCCCAGGTCTTGCACGATCAAGGCATCGACACCGGCGTCGTAGAGCTGGTGGATCAACTTGCGCGCCGGCTCCAGCTCGTTGTCATGCAGGATGGTGTTGATGGTGGTGAAGACGCGAGCGTGGTAACGGCGGGCGAATTCCACCAGTTGAGCGATATCACTCACCTCATTACAGGCATTGTGACGGGCGCCGAAGCTCGGCCCGCCGATATAAATGGCGTCGGCGCCATGCAGGATAGCCTCGCGTGCGATGGCCACATCGCGGGCAGGGCTGAGCAATTCCAGGTGATGCTTGGGCAAGGACATAGTTTTTTTAGTCAGGCTTGTCACGGTCGAGGCGGGCATTGTAGCTGCGAAAAGTCTTACCGGCATCTACCACAGGGCTGTCGGGCTCATGGACCTGCCGCTGATGGCGGTGGGTCAGTCACACATGCATTTGTTGAGACGGCCTCATCGGGGGCAAGCCCCCTCCCACAGTTTTGACCCAGTCAGGCCTTGGCAGCCATTGCCATTACTTCAACACGCATACCTTCTACAGCCAACGCGGCAACACCCACCGCCGCCCGTACCGGCCATGGCTTGGCGAAAAAGCGTTTGTAGACTTCGTTGAACGCGGCGCGGTCGGCCATGTCGGTCAGGTAGATGGTCAGGTGCATCACCCGGTCCATGGAGCTGCCGGCTTTTTCCAGCGCGACTTTCAGCGCTTGCAGGGTGCATTCGCTTTGCAGCGTGATATCGCCCAGCTCCAGGCTGCCGTCGGCGCGGGTTGGAATCTGGGTGGAGACCAGGATGCCGTTGAAGCCGATCACGTCGGAAGAGATCGAATCGGCATCCGGGTCGGGTGTGAAGGTCAGGTCGTGGTTGGCCATGGGCGCCTCATGTTGGCAGGAACGAAAAGGCGCCATGGTCCCTGAAAAAACCACCAGGGGCAAACCAGGGGTTTACTCTTTCACGTCCATGAACTCCTCAGCCCACGCCACATAGCTTTCCGGCAATGTATAGGTGTGGGTCAGTTCGGTCGCACTGAGGTTCGAGGTGCTGTGGGTCAACTGCCGTTGCGCGCGCAGGCTGTCGTAAGTGGCCTTGATCGCGGCAAAGTAGGCGCCATGCCCGGCCACCACGATGCGCACGCCCAGGCTCGCCAGGCGCTCGCTGTCGTGCAGTTGGGGGTTGCCGTAGGTCACCAGCATCAGCGGCACTGTGAGGTTTTCGGCGATTTTCTCCAGGTGGTCGAAGTCTTTGACGCCGACCATGCAGATGCCATCGGCGCCGGCCTTTTCATAGGCCTGGGTGCGCGCAATCACGTCTTCGGTGGGCAATACGCCGGCGTTGGTGCGCGCGATGATCGACAGTTCAGGATCGACACGCGCCTCCAGAGCCGCCTTGACCTTGCCGATGCCTTCTTCGACGGAGATCAGGTCCGTGGATTTACGCCCGAATTGTGCAGGCAGCAGGGTGTCTTCAATGGTCAGCGCCGCGACGCCAGCGCGTTCCAGCTCTTCAACCGTACGCATCACGTTCAGGGCATTGCCGTAGCCGTGGTCGGCGTCTGCAATGAACGGCAACTGTGCGACGCGGCCGATGCGGGTGGCCTGTTCGACGAACTCACTCAGGGTAATCAACGCGAAATCGGGTGCCGCCAGTACCTGCAGGGAGGCGACGGAGCCGCCGAGAATACCCACCTCAAAACCCAGGTCGGCCGCGATACGGGCGGACATGGGGTCGAAAACCGAGGCGGTTTCAACACAAATGGGCGTGGCAAGCAGTTCGCGGAAGTGACGGCGCAGCGCTGAGTGAGAAATCTTGGGCATGTTCTTTCCTGGCTTTGGTCATCGTCAAGTGACGATCAATGTCTATTCGTGGTGGCGTGAGATTACCACGCAGACGGGCAGGGGTTGATGACGTTTGAATGCGCAAGAGGCGTCTTGCGCGGCGATGCGCGAATAAAATGCAATATGTGCATTTTTAGTGAATTACGTTATGCAATATAAATATTTTACATGTCTTTCTTATAACCTCATCGTAATGCCCCTTACGACTATCGCCGAGACCGCACGCGCGGATCGACTTGACGTGCCTCCCATGGCATCTGGAGACGAACGTGCGTTACCTGTCAAAACTGGCGACCGGCATGGCCGCCGCATTGATCTGCCTCACCGCCCATGCGCAAACGCTGGTAGTGGGCGATCAAAGCTATAACGCCCAAGCCGCGATGGAAGCGGCGGGGGTGCTTGAGGATCTTCCCTACACCCTTGAATGGAAGCAGTTCACGGCCGGATCGCCGGTGGCCGAAGCGCTCAACGTCGGCAGCCTGGATATCGGTCTGCTCGGCGACGCGCCGGTGTTGTTCCTGGGCGCATTGGGCGCGCCGATCAAGGTGATTGCCATCAGCCGGCAAAACCTGGCGGGCGTGGCGATTCTGGTCAAGCAGGATTCGCCGATCCACAGCCTCGCGGACCTGGCGGGCAAACGTGCAGCCATCTGGAAAGGTTCCTGGAGCCAGCAACTGCTGCTGAGCGCACTGGATAACGCCGGCGTTGCCCGCGACGCGCTGCAGTTGCGTTACCTCAGCGCACTGGATGCGTCCCATGCGCTCGAAGGCGGCTCGGTCGATGTCATCGCCACCTGGGAGCCTTATGTGACCCAGCAGGAACGCCAAGGTGCACGGGTACTCGCGACGGCCGAGGGGTTGATTCCCGCCCAGAGTTTTATCGCCGCCAACGCCAAGGCGGTCGACGAAAAACGCGCGCCCATCAACGACTTTCTCCAGCGCCTGAAAAAAGCCCGTGACTGGGCACGCCAGAGCCCGGCCAACACCAACGCCTACGCTGACGCATGGGCCAAACGCACCCGCGCCGACGCTGAAATCGCCCGCGCCTGGTTTGCCCGGGCACGCACCACGGTCGAACCGCTCACCGCCCAGGCACCGGTCGAGGCGCAAAAGACCGTGGACTTCTTCGCCAGCGAAGGGCTGATCAAGGCTTACCCGGCCGCCAGCCTGTTCGACCCGTCATTCACTGCGGCTTTGCAGCCCGCCGTCGCCCAGGCACAGCCCTGAATACGCCAAGGAATCTCTCTGACATGACCCAACGACAGCTCAAACTGGGCGCCTTGACCATGGGTTGCGGTGGGCCAGGCCGCCACAACCTGTGGCTCGACCCGCAATTGCCGGCCGACGCCAGCGTGAACATCGACTGGTACATCGATATCGCGCGCCAGGCCGAGGCGGCGTTGTTCGACTTGATCTTTATCGTCGACAGCCAATTCATCACGCCAGGCTCGCCTTCCCATTACCTCAATCGCCTGGAACCGCTGACGCTGTTGTCGGCGCTGGCCGTGAGCACGCGGCATATCGGCCTGGTCGGTACGCTGACCACCTCCTACAACGCGCCGTATAACGTTGCGCGGCGCCTGGCTTCCCTGGACCTGATCAGTAAAGGCCGCGCCGGCTGGAACGTGGTGACCAGCGGCGATGCCGGTACCGCCGGCAATTACAGCCTTGATGAGCATTATGACTACACCACGCGCTACAGCCGCGCCGCCGAACACGTCCAGGTGGTGCAGGGGCTGTGGAACTCCTATGAGGACGACGCCTTCGTGCGCGACCGCGCCACCGGCCAGTTTCTCGATCCGAGCAAGCTGCATAGCCTGAATCACCAAGGCGAGCACTTTGCGGTGGTCGGCCCGCTGAACATCCAGCGCTCACCCCAGGGGCAGCCGGTGATCTTCCAGGCCGGGGATTCCGAGCAAGGCCGCGACCTGGGCGCCGCCACCGCCGACGTCATCTTCACCCATGCCGCCAGCATCGAGCAGGGCCAGGCGTTTTACCGGAATATCAAAGACAGGGCGCTGCAACGCGGGCGCGATCCGGAGCAGTTATTGATCATGCCCGGCGCGGAAATCTATGTGGGCGACACCGATGCCCACGCCCGCGAAATCGAGCAGCATTATCATCAGGTCGACCATAGTTTTGCGCTTGCGCTGAAAGAATTCGGGCGTAATTTCGGCTGGCACGACTTCAGCCAGTACGACCTGGATGCGCCATTTCCTCAAGAAAGCCTGGAGGCTGCGCGCAGCAGCTTTTTCACTGCGGCCAAACGCATCGCCGATCAGGCCCGCGAGAAGGGTTTCAGCCTGCGCCAGGCCGTAGAATTTGGCCGCCAACTGCGTCCAGGGGCCTTCACCGGCACGGCTGACACGGTGGCGCAAAAAATGGCGGATTGGCTGCACGCCCGCGCCGTGGATGGTTTCAACATCTACATCGGGCACCCGGAGCAGTTCACTCGCTTTACCCGAGAAGTCATACCGTTGCTGCAGGAACGCGGTGTTTACCGGACCGCGTATGAAGGGAGTACGTTACGCGAGCGCCTGGGGCTGGAAATTTCGCAGTTTGCGCGGCGTTAAGCCGCTGCCCTCGTTTGACCTGACTGCCGTGCGGATCAAGGGATGCATCCGCCGGCGTGCTATGCCTATAGTTCACTCACCCCCACAGCGCACTCAACGGCGCTGTGCAAACCAGCCGAAGACTGAGGTGAGCCTGATGAACCGTGAATTCAGCCGCGCATTGTCCGATCCCCACCAAGTGGACGCCGAGTACTTCGAGTACAGCAAGGCCGCCAACCCCATCAGTGCCAATCTCATACCGCGCATTCCCTACCACAGTTTTCCTGCCGCGCTGTATGACAGCGGCCCTTCACGCGTCGTGCCGCTGGACCTCAGCGACGCCCTGGGCTGCGAAGGCCCGGCCACAGGTCCCGGATTGTGCGCCAACTTTATGCGACTCAACCGTGGCGACACGCTGACCGTGCAACCCAACGCGACCTCCCAGGTGTTCTACGTGATCGCCGGGGAGGGCAGCGTGGTGCAGGCCGAGCATGAGATCCAATGGTCCGAAGGCTGCTTTATCGCGCTGCCGGGTTTGCAGGCGGCGCACTTCGGTGCCAGCGCGGATGCGCGCCTTTACTACGTGCACGATGAACCGTTGCTGCGCTACCTCGGGGTGGTACCCAGTGCAGATCGCTTCACACCAACGCTGTACCCCGCAGCGCTGGCCAACGCCAAGCTGCGCGAAGCGGCGGATGACCCGCGTGCCCAGGACCGCAGCCGCATCAGTATCCTGCTGGGCAATCGCAACTTTCCCCAAACGCGCACCGTTACCCACGTACTGTGGGCGATGTACGGCATTCTGCCGGCCGGATCGGTGCAAAAGCCCCACCGGCACCAGTCGATTGCCTTGGATTTCATCATTGACTGCCCGCCAGGCTGCTACTCCCTGGTCGGCACCGAGTTGGACACGGATGGGCAGATCCGCAATCCGGTAAGGGTCGACTGGTCGCCCGGCCTGGCGTTCGTGACGCCGCCTGGGTATTGGCATGCGCACTTCAATGAATCCGACACCGAGGCGTTCCTGATCCCGATCCAGGACGCGGGGCTGCAAACCTACCTGCGTGCGTTGGATATTCGGTTCAGTTGATAAAGCAACGCCCCATGTGGATCGCACGATCAGGGTGAAATAGGATCGCTCGCCGGGAAGGTTTCTTCGATGGCCTCGTCAAGCTGGCTATCGCTGACAGCGCGGTCCTGCACCTTTACATGCGACTCGCAATGGCATTCGGCACTGGGGCATGCCTGACCGCGTGGGTGCAGGTCGGCGCAGGCCAGGCTGCAAAAGGCTTTACCGTCGCGTTCATAGCGTGCGGCAGCGGTCACCTGGCAACTGCAGCCTGGGCAGGCGCATGGCAAATTCGGGGTGGCGTGGTTCATGAGTCCTCCAATTGTCAGTCATGGTTGAAGCGTCCACACCTAGTTTGATAAGCCGAAATCCAAGAGTTTAAAAAAAACAGGGTAGGGGTGACGAGCGGCGGGTGTGCGTGTGTGAGACAAGAAAACGAACCCTGCGCTGCCTCGTGCGTCTATGGTGATAACAACGATCACACAGACACGAGGAGGTTTACCCATGAATGATTACCCAGCGGGCGACACCGATTCAGAAGCGCGCAACCGTTCGATCGGTAATGCCATAGGCCTGGCCGCCGATGAAGTCGAGTTGTGGGTGGCTTCGGTGGAAGAAGACGGCAGCGGCATGGGCTATGTGCTGACGTTTTCCGCGGACACGCCCAGCGAAATCCTCGCCAAGGTCGAGGGGCTGGGCGCTGACCGCACGATCAATATCGGTCCGATCGATTGAATCCTGCGAGTTCAGGGGCCATTTACGGCTGCTGATAATGGCCCGGAATGTCGTGACCTTCGTCGGCCGGCTTAGTGCGTTTTTGCACTTGCACGTCGCTCAACCGCGCATCCTTGAGCTCTGCAAAGCGCTGCCTGAGCAGGGACTGAGCCAGTTGCGGGTCCAGCTCATCGCCATCGTACTCGAGCGAGCGGCTCTGCGGCTGGTTGTCGAGGATGAAGCTGACGAGGTAGTGCGGTTTGTCGAACATGACTGTTCCTCCGTTACACTTAAGAGTGATACCCGGGCAGGCCTGATGCCAGTCAGTTACGTGTAGGAGCGAGCTTGCTCGCGAAAAACGTCCAGGCTACGCGTTCATTCTGGATAAACGCGGGGGCCTGAGTTCTTCGCGAGCAAGCTCGCTCCCTACAAAAAGCCCTTAACTGACTGGCATTAGGGCAGGGGCTATTCGTTTGATGATGGGACGGCGCGGTGATTCAGAAAAAGTTAAGCATTCCTTCTGGCTTGACTGGCCCCGCGAACAACTCCCCCAACACGATGTCCGCCGTGGAGCAGGTCAAATGATTCGCCCGCTGTTCATTTCGCTGGACGGGCCCAAGGGCACCGGCAAGACCACGCTGCTGGAGGCTGTTACGTCAGCATTGAGGGCAGACGGCAAAAAGGTGATCCGACTGTGCGAAAAAAAGAGCGATCCCCATCGGGGTGAAACCATGGCGCTGGTCAACCAGCTCGTCAGAAATCCCAGCCCGGCGCTGGAGCTGGCGGTGTGTGAGCGGTTTGCTGACAGCCGTGGCTGGATTTCCCGGCATGTACTGCCCAAACAGCCTTCTGACAGCATCATCCTGATTGACCGCTGGTACCCGTCTGACGCGGCGTTTCGGCGCCTGATGCCGTTCGCAGAAATTCTAAAGCTGAACATGGAGCGTGGTGTGCAGATTCCAGACCTGCATGTAGGGGTAGTCACCGACGCTGAAACGTCATGGGCG
Organism: Pseudomonas sp. R2-7-07; assembly: GCF_003852355.1. NCBI lineage: Bacteria > Pseudomonadati > Pseudomonadota > Gammaproteobacteria > Pseudomonadales > Pseudomonadaceae > Pseudomonas > Pseudomonas sp. R2-7-07. Next base: position 2,911,851 of record NZ_CP027759.1, read on the forward strand.
AGGGCGGCGGCACGAACACGTGGGCTGGGCAGTACGGTGCTGCACTCCCTGGAAGAACAGGTGGCCTGCACGCTGGGCTTCGAACGAGCGGTTGCCGATCACGGTTGGGTGCTATGCCGTAACGAAGGATCGATCGAGGACGCCACGGCGCAGGTGGTTGCTGAGATCTATGGCGTGCTGAGTGGGCGCTAGCAGTTCCGTATCGCACTGTATCTACAGGCCCTGCGGATACTTGCGGATTCAATAGACCGCTTTACCGACATATCCGCGATACCTGCAGGCGATTCAATTGGCGCCAGCGAGGGACACCCCCTCGGCCAATTGAGCAGGTAGCGCCATGTTCTTGATCGCCTTTCTCGGCGGCATCGTCACGGTACTCAGCCCGTGCATTCTTCCCGTCGTGCCGTTTTTATTCGCCCGTGCCAATCGCTCGCCAGCGTCGGTGGTGTGGACACTGCTTGGCCTGGCGCTGACCTTTGCCCTCGTGTCCAGCCTCGCCGTGGTCAGCAGTGACTGGGTGGTGACGGCCAACGGTATCGGTCGCCAGCTCGCGCTGGTGGTGCTGGTAGTGTTCGCCCTGTCGTTACTCTCCGCCAAAGTCGGCAGCGGGCTGATGCGCCCGTTGACGGCACTGGGTAATCGCCTCGATCCCGCCACGCGCAGATTGTCGGGGCCCGGCGCATCGCTGCTGATCGGGGTCGCAACCGGCTTGCTCTGGGCACCCTGCGCGGGGCCCATCCTCGGGGTCATCCTGACCGGCGCAATGCTTCAAGGCCCGAATGCGCACACCAGCCTGCTGCTGTTGGCCTACGGCTTGGGCAGTGCCGTCTCCTTGGGCGTGCTGATCTTCGCGGGCCGAGGCCTGGTGTCTCGGTTGAAGTTGTCGCTGCCCGTGATTGCCTGGCTGCGGCGCGGCACAGGGCTGGCCGCGCTGGTGGTTGCGGGGGTGATCGCCAATGGCTCACAAAGCCAACTGCTTGCCGGCACTTCATCCCAGGGCGCTGCCAGGCTGGAGCAGTCGCTGCTGAGCGGTGTGCCCAAAGTCACTGATTACCTGGTGGACAGCGTCAAGGCCGCGACCACACCTGACCTGAGTGCTAAGGGTGAAATGCCGTCCCTGTCGGGCGCCGTCCAGTGGTTGAATTCACCGGAACTGAGCAAGGAGGCCTTGCGGGGCAAGGTGGTGTTGGTGGACTTCTGGACGTTCGACTGCATCAATTGCCAGCGCAGCATTCCGTATGTGAACGAGTGGGCACGCAAATACGAGAAGGAGGGGCTGGTTGTCATCGGCGTGCACACCCCGGAGTATCCCTTTGAAAGGGTGATAGACAACGTGCGCAAAAACGTAGCGAAGCTGGACCTCAACTACCCGATCGCGATCGACAATAACTATGCGATCTGGCGCGCATTCGACAATCAATACTGGCCCGCACACTACCTCGTCGACGCCGAAGGCAAGATCCGTTACACCCACTTCGGCGAAGGCGGCTATGACACTCAGGAAAAAGTGATCCAGCAGTTGCTGGCGGAGGCTAAGAACAAGGGGTGATCACCGGGCGCCCGCGCACGCGACGGAGCGGTGTGCTATGGCAAGACGGTCAGATGACGATGTTATGTGTAACCCTTGCGTGCAGCATATGCATTAACTTCTCGATGGAGAACGATCGTTCGATCGAGGTCAACATACCGGTCTGGATGTCGAGCGTTGCTTCGAGCCGACTGAAGACCTGCTCCCAGTCGCGTGTATTCAATTCAACCCAGTCGAGGGCCGTAACCTCTTTAGGGGCCGCGCCGGTAACATTGCAGATCGTGTGAATGATGAGTTGGCGAATGAAGTAAGGAGTCATGAGCGTAGCCACTTTATGATGATATTTGGTTTGAAAAATAACACTATTTGGTAAAAGTTAAATTAACTAGGCAGAGAGATCTAGTTGGAGAATGGCAAGTTTTATTTTATGTAGGATGGCGGCGTAATATATTTCCTATATTTTTGTGGGAGTCTTTATATTTGCACCATAATCATTAGTTGGTTGGGTATCCAATGTAGTGTGTCCAGCTATTGCCTGCACAGTGACCTCAAGGCTCTAGTGTTTTAAATGTTCTTTGAGTACTAAACCATGCCTACACAAGAAGAACCGATCCACGCACCCAAGATGGATCGACTGCTGCGCATTCGGAGGATGGAAGCCCTGGGGAATCTTGTCCTGCCCGTCTTTCCGATCGCGCCATTGCCGACCGCAGTGCCGGGCAACCTGGCACAGGCGGATGACGCGGTATCGATTTACGCGGCCGCTTTTGAGAAGGCTTTTCCGCAGTTGATGCGGAGCGTGGAGGACGTCTGTGGCCCAGCGCCCTGGATCGTGCGTAGCGCAGGTAACGAGGACCTGACGAATCACGTCAATGCCGGCGGCTACGAAAGCCTGATATGTCCCGAGCCACAAGCGTTGATACAGTGCATTGCCGCTGTGGCCATGAGTGGATCGACCGAGCATGCACGACGCCAGCTTGCGCTCTCGGGGTGTAACGATCATGGCGGGGCAATTCCATGCTTTGTGCAGCCGCTGCTGAAGATTGATGTCTCCCGCGATGTCGGTCACGATCATTCGCCGTATCTGGACACGGCAGTTCTTGATCACATGGAAGCGGTCTGTAACGAGCTGATGCAGACGTTTGACTTCATAGCGATCGATTGCGAATGGGGCCTCGAGACGACGCTTGGTTTTGTATCCGTGACCACCGTCATGCCGAGAAATCCACAACTGATGAACGTCGCGCATACGATTGGTTTCGGTTTTGCGAGCGCTCAGAATACCGGCTCGCGGGCGACGGCTTTGGTCCTGCGTCCGGCCTGCTCAGACCTTAGGCTATGGCGCGGACGCCATCTGCGCGAGACGACGGTGTTACGGATGCATCTGCTGCAGGCGCGGCCGGCGTATGCTGACGATGCATTTCGCGATCGTTATATGTTGACCGATGTATGCCGTGAAGCGTTGATCGGGCGCTACGATGTCGTGGAAGCAAGCTTGTTAACGCTGGGTGCCCAATCCTCGGGCCGCGCACTGGTGGCACCTGATCTTATGGGCGCTTGGCGCCGGTATCTTGCGCTCGGTCCAGGGGAGCAGGCCGACCTCGCGGTGGTGATAGTCGACGAGGGCAGTGCGGAGGAACACGCAGGTATCATGTTTCGTCAGCAGGAAATTACCTGCGTCAGGATGGACACACGACGCATGCCAGCCGGAGCCGACTGCGTTGTATTTGATCGCGGCGCCTGCATTCTCGGCGACTGGACGATGCTGCGATCAATTCAGAGTGAGCTGCGTCGAGAGTTGGTGTTGCCTGACGACTGTGCCCTTATCTTCACCGATGAAGTGCTGGTACCTGGCGGCGAGCTGACGCGAGACTGCATCGATGTCCTCGCCCAATTGCGTCGCCTGCCGGTCGCGCGTGAAGTCAAGGAGCAGCTGTTCGCACGTAGCGAACAGCCGATGCCGGCGAGGTGGATGCACCGCGCCAATGGCGTAGTGGAGTCACCCTCTTTGCTCGCGGCAATCGGGCGGTCAAAGCACCCAGGGTATGTCGGCGAATGCTGTGCACTGACTGAATTTGCGAGAGACTACCAACGTGCCGTCCAAGTGTCACAGGATGCGCCGCCGCGCGAACTGCGTACACTGTACGCGCTGTCGTCTGTGACACGCACGTTGGTCGCGAGTGGTGACCTTCGAATCGTCATGGCACTGCTCGACTGTGAGGTGGCGGCGTCCTGGGTACCGCCGCAAACGTTGTGCCGCCTGCTCGATTCGGCAACTGTGCAATTGACGGCGCTTCGACGCGACAACGCCGTGTTGGTTCTTGAAAGCGTATCCTTCGTCAGGACGGAGTGCGCGCAACTGCCGGTTTACGTGCTGGAAGACGCCGTCTCTTACCTCGACGCATTAGCGCACGCTCTTGAAGACGGCTTGTTTGCCGACACGATGACATCCACACGTTCATTGGAGTTGCCGATCGCAAGTGCAATCCTGCTTATGCGCCAGGCTCTCGATAATCCTACTGTCGTTGAACCGGTGGACGCATTCCGGCAGTCAGTAGCGTTGTTTAGAGGCATTGTGTCGGGTGGCGATGCGACGGCAAGGCTTCCTCAGCAACTCAACGATACTTATTTGACGCTCCGGGGCACGCTGCACGAGGCAGGTCTGGAAAACGTCGCCGAGCAAATCAGAGGATCGCTGGTCGAAACGTACGACGCCTCATTGAAAGGGCTACTAGGGCGCGCGGTGGAGGAGGGCGACGCTAGCAGCTATCGCCGCTACCTCAACGTGATGCAATGCTGGATCGAATTCCTGAGCATCGGATTGCGGTCTGAACGCGATGTCGTGGTGCTTCAGTGCTTTCAAACTTGGCTGCTTCAGTGGACTGATGAGGCGATCCCTGAGTCATTCGAGATACAGGACCGTAACTGGCAGTTTGAGTTTGACGCCATTGTGGTTTCCCGCGAGACCGCGCAGCGGTACGAAAATCCGCACGTTCTACACAATCTGCTCCACCAATATGCTCTAGCGGGACTACGGCTTGATACGCTGGGGCTACCAAGACGCGTACAAGCGCTCGAGCACTTTTGCTCGACGTTTAGTAGTCGCTCGACGAAGGTTCTGCGTTTCGAGCGAGAGTTGCTCGAGATCCAGATTCCGATGGGAACGCACAAGGCGAGCTACGTGTTCACGCCGAGGCAGATCTCGGTAGAGTGGACGGAGCCGCCTGATTGCCCCAATGGCGAAATCGCGCGGATCCTGGCGTTTGAGATATTCCTGGATCGATTCCGCACTTGGATGTTCCCAGCAATGACGATCCGGCGTGAGCAAGTGCTGGGCACCTGGACACTGTTCATCCGCCTCAATGCGCAAGGATCAGATCCCTGGGATTACGAGCATTTATGGCGCTTTGTGGTCGCCACGCGTTTGCTATTCGACGCCTCTTACGATTTTTCGTATGTCGCCAACGAAGCCGTCGACGCTTTCGCCGAACATTTCGACGGTTTGGAATGGAAGGCGATATTCACCACCCTAATACGGCATCGGGCGGTACTTGAGGACGCGTCACAGTACGTTGCCTTGCATGCCCTGCCGATGTCGTCGACGGTCGCCGCTATAGCGCAGAGCCGGGTCGTTCGTGGTCTGCTCTTACGTTGTCAGCGCAGGGGGTTCGCTTATTGCTTGGGCTTAATTGACGGGTATGCACGTTGGCTGAATGTGGAGGCCAAGAACGATGGGCGGTGGTACGAACGCTATGAGTCGCTTCGGCAGGCCAGCCTTTTCCTGGCGGCCAAGTGGCCAAGCAAAGCACTTTCGGAGCTCGCTGGGCGGGTCGTCTTCAATATCGGCGACGACCTGATTGCGGCCTGCCTGTTCAAACGCTCGGACCTGGCGGATGACCTCCGGCAAATCGTGGCGGCGAGATCGCCAACGCTGTCGGGAATGCTGGGGATGATCGTGCGGCATGCCCCCGAAATTGCTGTAGCGGGCCGAGGTGCATCGGCCCTCGCTGAGCAACTGGTCGGCACTGGAATTCGGTTTCGCCGCGCTAAACATTTTCTGGTCGCTCGATTCGGCGACCGTCTTGATCAGGACCTGTTAGCAGCTCTACTACGGGACTTGGATGCGGTTCCATGGGGATATACCGCCGCCGCTGAGCAGGCCATCCAGACGCAGCTATTGATTCGCGGGCCTGTCTGTCGATTTGAACTGGAAAAAGGCATCGACTGGACGACGTTGGATTCGTGGCCGACTGTTATGCAGAGGCGTCCCGCCTACTTAGGGCCGACCGTGTATTGACTTATTGCGCTGACCCGAGAGCCTCGGTGGCAGTGTCAACTCCACACACAGACCGCCGCCATCCCGGTTAACCAAGCGCAGGGCGCCTTGCAGGGTAAGTGCCAGTTGTTGCGAAATCGCCAGGCCCAGCCCTGTACCACCGGTTTCCCGGTTTCGCGAATTCTCCACGCGATAAAACGGTTTCAACACTTCGGGCAATTGGTGGTCAGGTATGCCGGGACCACGGTCCAGCACTTGAATCAGCAGCCCACCGCCCGGCTGGCGCTGCGCGATGATTTGCACCTCTGATCCGAACTTCAAAGCGTTGTCCAAGAGGTTTACCAACACTCTGCGAAGCGCGTGGGGGCGGGTATTGATGGCTGCGCCGCCGTCAGCTTTTAACGCCACTTGCTTGCCGGTATCGAGGTAGTCAAAGACCAGGCTTTCCAGAAAGGAATCGACATCAATCCGCCGGCTGGGCTCATCGGAACCCGCCATGCTCCGCGCGTAGGCCACGCCTTCCTGGACCAGGTGCTGCATTTCCTCCAGGTCGTTGCAGAGCTTGTCCTTTTCCATCGAATCGTCCATGAACTCCGCGCGAAGCTTCATCCGTGTGATCGGGGTTTGCAGGTCGTGGGAAATCGCTGCCAACAGCTGCATGCGTTCCTTGACGTAATTCGCAATGCGCTCCTGCAGGGTATTGAAGGCGACGGCCGCGTAGACCACTTCGATTGGCCCTTCCTCCTTGAGCGGTTCGCCCTGGCCATTCGGATCCAGGCCGTCTACCGCCTGGGAAAGCCGCGTCAGTGGCCGTATGACCGTGCGTACCGCGAGCCAGGTGCAGACGAACAGCAGCAACAGTTGCGCAACCAGAACTGCCGGTAACCACGGTGATAGCGGCATCACCAAGGGTCTTACATCAATCGTCAGGGGGCTGCCGTCCTTGAGGCGCAAGTGGGCCTGATAATGAGGGCGCGCATCGGCAATATCGCTGAAGCTCAATGGGTAGTCCCGGCCCAGCGTGGCTTGCATGGAGCGCACGGAGACGGGAGCGCTGGTCATGTCCATTGGCGTGCCCGGCTGGCCCTCATCAAGTTCGTATCGGTAGTTGGGGTGTTCCAGGCGCGGCAACCATGCCTCACGCTCATTGGCCGGCAACCGCTCCAGTATCGCCAGTGAGGTGGTCAGGTCTTGTTCGAAATTGTCCAGCATCAACATCTTGGCACTTTGGTAGCGCTCATAGAACTGCAGCCCGAATGACAATCCATGGGCCACCGCCAGGCTCACCAGGAAGATCAGTGTCAACCGCGAGGCCAACGTGCGCGGCCAACGCGTCATGGTCATGGCTGTGCTCCTGACACTTGCACCGCGTAGGTAAAGACATAGCCCTCGCTGCGAACAGTCTTGATGTAGGCGGGATCGCGGGCATCGTCCTGCAGCCGGTGGCGCAGCCGACTGACGAGCAAGTCAATCGAACGGTCGAAGAGGTCGGCGTCGCGGCCCTGGGTGAGATTGAGCAGTTGATCGCGGTTCAGCACGCGCTGGGGGTGATCGAGGAAGACGCGCAGCAAGCGATACTCGCCGCCACTTAACGTCACGATGGTGCCTTCGCTGTCCAGCAGGTGTCGAGCCGTGGTGTCCAGCCGCCATTTGCCGAATGCGAGCAGCCGGCCTGCTTCGGTGACGATCAGGTTGGGCGGCAACATGCGGGTGCGGCGGAGCACGGCATTGATTCGCGCCAGTAACTCCCGGGCGACAAAGGGCTTGACCAGGTAATCGTCGGCGCCCATCTCCAGGCCGATGATTCGATCCGTATCGTCATTGCGCGCGGTCAGCATCAGAATCGGCGTGGCCTTGTGCTTGCCTGCGCGCAGTTCCCGACACAGCACCAGCCCATCGTCTCCGGGCATCATGATGTCCATCACAATCAAGTCGACCGGCGTGGACGCCAGAAAGGCACGCATCTGGCGACCGTCCGCCACTACCGTCGTGCGCAGCCCATTCTTCTGAAGATAATTCCCCACCAGCTCTCTGATCTCGCGGTCATCGTCGACGATGAGGATGTGATCTACGTGCTCCACTTGACTCACCTTTATCCCTGTTTAACGGCGTTGAAGAAGGTGGCGTCGAGTATATCCAGGTGACGCTTTCCAGCTGGTAAAACTTTTGCACCAGACTCGCCTGGGTGGGTTTGTATCGTTTTGTATCTGTGCCCCGGCCCGATACACAGTGATTCGTTCAAGGCGGTTGGTGACACATACCGGATACCTGCGGGGCGTTAAATGAACCCATCGAGAAGGCGCAGTCCCTCTTCAATTGATGGCTCATCTAACGCTCGGAGATCTCGTTATGCCTTGGAAAAACCCCCTGAGGATGGGCGTGTTTGGTTTGGCCCTGGTCGCAGGCAGCGGCGGTGCCTGGGCCGCCGAAGCGTCAGTTGCCAGTTCGGCCGCGACCCAACCCGAATCAATTCGGCCTTACCGAATTCATGTCGATGAAGCTCAACTGACCGATCTGAAACAGCGCATCGCCGCGACCCGCTGGCCAGACAAAGAGACGGTCAATGACGTCTCCCAAGGCGTGCAGCTGGCCCAGGTCCAGGCATTGGTGAAGTATTGGGGCAACGGCTATGACTGGCGCAAGGCCGAAGCGAAGCTCAATGCGCTGCCCGAATTCATCACCACCATCGACGGCGTGGATATTCAGTTTATCCACGTCCGCTCGCGCAACCCGAATGCAATGCCGCTGCTGCTGACACACGGATGGCCGGGCTCGCAATTTGAGTTCCTGAAGACCATCGGCCCGCTGACCGACCCTGTGGCTTACGGCGGTAAGGTCGAAGATTCGTTCGACGTGATCATCCCCTCGATCCCCGGACACGGCTTTTCCGGCAAGCCCACTGAGTTGGGCTGGGGGCCGGATCGCGTCGCGAAGGCGTGGGATGTGCTCATGAAGCGTCTCGGGTACTCCCACTATGTTTCCCAGGGTGGTGATCACGGCTCGGTGATATCGGATGCGCTGGGTCGCCTGAATCCGCCGGGTCTGTTGGGCATTCACTTGAACATGCCGGCCACCATTCCGCCCGAGCTGGTCAAGCCGATCAACAGTGGTGACCCGGCACCTGTCGGGCTCACCGAGCCTGAACGCAAGGCGTTTGAGTCCCTGAGTACCTTCTTCGGCCGCAACGCGGCATACGGCGCAATGATGGTGACCCGCCCGCAGACCATCGGCTACCTGCTGGCCGATTCGCCCACCGGTACGGCGGCGTGGATGTACGAAAAATTCGCCGCCTGGACCGACAGCAACGGTCAGCCTGAACGGGTACTAACCCGTGACGAGATGCTGGACGACATCAGCCTGTATTGGCTGACGAACGTCGGCGCATCGTCATCGCGTTTCTACTGGGAAAACAACAACAACAATTTCAGCGCCGCCGCGCAGAAAACCACAAGCATCAAGGTGCCGGTGGCGATCACGGTCTTCCCCCACGAACTCTATCAGGCCCCCAAAAGCTGGGCGCAACGCGCTTACCCCTCACTGGCCTACTACAACCAGGTTAACAAGGGCGGCCACTTCGCTTCCTGGGAACAACCGCAACTATTCAGCGAAGAATTGCGTGAGGCCTTCCGGCCACTGCGCGCCAAGCTCGGCGTAACGAAGACCGCTCAGTAACACTTACCCAACCCCCGTCAATACATCGGGCCGTTATGCGGCGGCTCGCTACGGAGAAACATTATGGAGATGACCTTGCTGAACAACCAGAATAAATCCGGCCGCCTGCGGGGTGTTGCCCCCTCGCTACTGGCAGCAGCGGTACTGCAATTCGGCGCCGTGGCGGCAGGGTTTGCCCAGGCCAGCGCTGCTGACGTACCGGCCTCCACGGTGGCCGCTATTACGCCGGGCGCTCACACTTCGCTGGGTGACCTCAAGCATGTGAAAGCGGGTCTGCTGGACGTTTCCTACGCGGAACTCGGCCCCGCCGACGGCCCGGTGGTTATTTTGCTGCACGGCTGGCCCTACGATATCAACGCCTTCGCTGATGTCGCGCCGGCTTTGGCGGGCAAGGGCTATCGGGTGTTGATCCCGTCTGCCCGTGGGTATGGCGACACGCATTTTCTCTCGCCCAAGACCGTTCGCAATGGGCAACCCGCTGCACTGGCCACCGACCTGATCGACTTCATGGACGCGCTGAAGATCAACAAAGCCGTGCTGGGTGGATTCGACTGGGGCGCCCGCACTGCCGATATCGTTGCCGCACTGTGGCCGGAACGCGTGAAAGCCCTGGTGGCGGTCAGCGGTTACCTGATCGGCAGCCAGGAAGCGGGCAAAGCACCACTGCCACCCGCCGCCGAGTTGCAGTGGTGGTACCAGTTCTACTTCGCAACCGAGCGCGGGCGTCTGGGCTACGAGAAAAACACCCATGACTTCGCCAAGCTCATCTGGAAGCTGGCGTCGCCAAAGTGGAATTTCGACGACGCCACCTTTGACCGCAGCGCGGCATCCCTGCAAAACCCGGATCACGTGGCCGTGTCGATGTTCAATTACCGCTGGCGCCTGGACTTGATCAAAGGCGAGCCCAGGTACGACGCGATCGAGAAGAAGCTGGCGGCATTCCCTTCCATCAGCGTGCCGACCATCACGATGGAAGGCGAAGCGAACGGCGCCCCTCATCCACCGGCTGAAGCGTACGCAAAACGTTTCACCGGCAAGTATGAGTACCGCCTTATCAGCGGTGGAATAGGCCACAACCTGCCTCAGGAAGCGCCGCAGGCGTTCGCCCAGGCGGTGATTGACGCCGATCATCTCTGACAGGGAGCGTCACCATGAAATTCATGCATCTGGCCGGGGCTTTTGCGGCGCTTGCGCTCACCCTCACGGGCGTCGCAATGGGCGATTCCGCTGGCGGTGACGCTTCGCCGATCTACGGCGTGAAGATTCCCGAAGGCTATCGCCAGTGGCCGCTGATCGCGCCAGCCCAGGAAGCCGCGCCCTTGGATGAACTGCGCGCCGTGGTCGGCAATAATCTGGCAATCAAGGCCTACCAGGACTCAGCGCTGCCGTTTCCCGATGGCACGGTGCTGGTGAAACTGGCGTGGAAGCACGTCCAGTCGCCGGAATTCGAGCCCGCCTCGATACCCGGTGCGGCCACCACGGTTCAAGTCATGGTGAAGGATTCGAAGCAGTACGCGGCGACCGGTGGGTGGGGCTTTGGGCGTTTTATCAACGGCAAAGCGGTCGACCAGGCTCAGCACGAGACGTGTTTTGCCTGTCATCAAGCGCGCGTCAAAAACCATGATTTCGTGTTCACCCGGTACGCCCCATAACCCCAAGTTCAAGGAGTTCTCCATGAAGAAAATCATTGCCTCGCTGGCAGTCGCTGCCTCTGTGTTGGTCGGTGCTGACGCGTTCGCGCGGACTGAGAAGCCAACAGTCGTGCTTGTTCACGGCGCCTTCGCCGACGCCTCGAGCTGGAACGGCGTGGTCAAGATCCTCGAAAAGGATGGCTACACCGTTGTCGCCGCGGCCAACCCGCTGCGCAGTGTGAAAAGTGATGCCGCATCCGTTGCGTCACTGATCGCGAGCATCAAGTCGCCCGTTGTGCTGGTGGGGCATTCCTACGGCGGTAACGTCATCAGCGAAGCGGCTAATGACCAGGCCAACGTCAAGGCGCTGGTCTACGTGAGTGCGTTCGCCCCGGACACCGGCGAAACCGTCGCCGGCCTGGCCGGCAAGTTTCCCGGCAGCACCTTGGGGCCAACCCTCGCGGCACCGGTGCCATTGAATGAGGGTGGCAAGGATTTGTACATCCAGCAGGACAAATTCCACGCGCAATTCGCCGCTGACGTGCCCGCGGCTGAGGCGGCAGTGATGGCCGCCACCCAGCGTCCGGTCACCGAAGCCGCGCTGAATGAGCCGTTTACCACGCCGGCGTGGAAGCACATTCCAAGCTGGGCTATCTACGGCGACAAGGACAAGAACATTCCGCCCCAGGCACTGGCCTTCATGGCCCAGCGAGCAGGGGCTAAAGCCGTGGAAGTGGTGAAGGGCGCCTCCCATGTGGTGATGGTTTCAAACCCGGCGCCCGTTGCTCGCTTGATCGAGAGGGCGGCGTCTGCGAAATGATGAGCAGCGCTGCAAGCTACGGTATTGCGGAGCGCCCAGAGTTACTCGCACCCTTTTGCCGAACTCAGCATGATCCCGAATCGGTCAGACAGCTCCTTTCGGCCCTTGGATGTCACGGCCAGCGCTCGACTATCGAGGTCCTGGATAACCCACTTGCGGCTCATGGCCGTCTGTAGAACAGCCGCTCCGAGTGCCCCGGCAAGATGTGGGCGGCGCATGCTCCAGTCCAGGCAAGAGCACGCGAAACGGCGTCGCTGGGCTCTTGCTTTTTCTATCCCGATACCGAGACCGCTCATGGCTTTTTCGCCGCTTGTCGTAAGCTGATACAGGCCTTCACCTGAAACCGGAACGGTTAACCAGCCTGACGCCATGAAATGGTCGTGCAGTTGTACCGCCAGTGTTCCTGCCATGTGGTCATAACAGGTGCGCGCGAACTGCAATCGGGTTGGGGTCGTGGACACATATTGTGTCGCTGTGTTTTGGCTGATCACCATGAGAGCTTCAATAGCCTGGGCCACTTGCGCGTCAGCCAGGCTGTAGTAGCGATGCCTGCCTTGGGTGTGCAGCTTTACCAACCCATCCTCTTTTAGCCTTGCCAAATGCGCGCTCGCCGTGGATGCACTCACGTCGGCGATGACGGCCATTTCGGTACTGGTACGGGCGTGGCCGTCCATCAACGAACACAGCATTTTCGTTCTCGCAGGTTCGGCTATCGCGCCGGCTACCCGAGAAATCGCGGTGTCATTGCTTTGAGCGTCCATATTTCGTTCCTGAGCGAAGCGTCGCCATGAAGGATGTTCGATAGTAGCTGTTCTTTGTGAACAGGATTTGTGGAATGACGCCTTTTGACGCAGCGACCCATGCTGATCCATACGCTTATTACTCGGGCCTCAGGCGACAAAAAGGCCTGTTATTCGATGCAGGTTTGCGTTTATGGATCGCTAGCAGCGCCAACGCTGTAGAAGCCATTCTGGAGCACCCCGACTGTCGGGTGCGCCCGCTGAACGAGCCAGTACCGCCCGCCATTGCACAGGGCGCGGCGGGCATGATTTTCGGTCGGTTGATGCGCATGAACGAGGGCCCGCGGCACCTGTGCCCCAGGATGGCTATCGAACCCGCCCTGGCCTCTGTAGAGGCGCAAAGCATCGCAGCCATCGCGTCACGCTTGATCGAGACGCTCGATAAGCCGCTCGAAGACCCGGATGAGTTGATGTTCACGTTACCGGTTTGCGTCGTTGCGGCCTTGTTAGGCCTCCCATCCAACCGGCTTCAGGAAGTAGCTCGACTGACACGGAGCTTTGTCGCCTGCTTTTCGCCCTTAAGCGATGAAACTCAACTCGGTGAATCCAATTCCGCAGCCGCTGGGCTAAGCCAGTTATTCAGCGCGCTGCTGAGTAAGGACGATCAACGCAGCTGCTTCTTGAGCCATATCTGGAGCGGCTGCGAAGCCACCGCCTGGAGAGATGATGAGGCATTGATCGCTAACCTGATCGGCCTGTTGTCACAGACCTGCGAAGCCACTGCGGGCCTGATCGGCAATACCCTTGTAGCGCTCAATCGTAACCCTGGTCTGCTTGAAGACTTGCAAGCTGCGCCGATGCTCGTTGCAGACCTGGTGAAAGAGGTCGCGCGCTACGACTCGCCCGTGCAAAACACCCGGCGATTCGTTGCGAAACGATGCACTATCGAGGGCAGCCTCTTGGAGGCGGGTGATACGGTTCTAGTGTTACTCGCTTCAGCGAACAGGGATTCCTCTGCGAACCCGGACCCCGATAGCTTCTTGCTCAAACGAACTAATCGACGCCAATTCAGCTTCGGCTCTGGTAGACATGAATGCCCAGGCCAGCAACTTGCATTGACGATCGCCTCCGAGGCGATTTCGGCATGGCTACATCGCAAGCCAGCCTCGTCTGATCGTCATTATCAGTGGAGCTATTTACCCTCTCTTAATAGCCGCATTCCCAGGTTTTATCGTGATAGGGAACTCAGTAGCGATCGCAGTTATGTGTGAAGCATGGCTGCACGAAGAGTAACCGCCTTGCCTGACGTAATATTCAACGCGTCAGATGCTCCATCAAATAGTCGATAAACACCCTGACACGCAGCGGCAGGTGCCTTTTTTGCGGAAATATCAGAAAAAATGGCCTGGTCGTACCGCCGTACTCGGTCAGCACCGCTTGCAGGGCGCCGCTGTCCAACTCGTCCTGAACCGTAAAACGGTACGCCTGCATCAGGCCCGCACCGCTTTTGGCCAGGGTTGCAGTAGCGAGGAAGTCGCTCTGGCAGGTGTAGTTGCCCGAGGTTTCCAATTCCACCTTCTGGCCGTTGATGTTAAATGCCCATAGCGACCTGCGCCCGCTGCTGGGCATTTCGAACTGGATGCATTCATGGCCGTTCAGGTCTGTCGGGGTCTGCGGTATACCGGCGCGTTTCAGGTAATCGGGAGTGGCAACCACCAACAGTTCCGTGTCTTCAAGACGCCTGGCGATCAAGCCGGAGTCGTCCGGTTGCCGTCCTCTGATGGCGAGGTCGAAACCTTCCTCTACGAAATCGATGTTGCGATTGCTCACATGAATGTCGATTTTTACGTGGGGATAACACTGGCGGAAGCTCGGCAGCAGGGGCAGCAGCCGATAGTGCGCATAGGGAGTAGGGGCGCTGATGCGTATCCGCCCCGACGGTGCATCCTGGGCACCGGTGATCTCCCGTTCAGCCTCTATCAGTTGGGTCAATGCCTGCTGGCATTGCTCATAGTAGGCGCGGCCGCCTTCTGTCAGGCGCATTTGCCGCGTGGTGCGCACAAACAACACCACGCCCAGGCGCGCCTCCAGCCGGGCGATCGAGCGGCTCACTGCCGCCGGGCTCACGCCTGCCTTGGTGGATGCAGCCGTGAAGCTGCCACTTTCGGCGGTCAGGCAGAACAGCTCGATACTGCCCAGGTTGATGTCATCGAAATAGCGGCTCATGGCACTCTTATTCATTACATGGAGTATCAATTGAAATGCTTTCTACACCATTTTTCAACGCCAGGTTGTCATTTAGAGTGCAGCCTCGTCCACATTAAATGCCTCAACAGGCGGAGCATCTATGAAAGCAGCACGAACTGTTATCGTCACGGGCGCGTCCAGCGGCCTGGGGTTTGCCATCGCCAAGGCCTACCTTGAGCGCGGTGACAACGTAGTCGGCAACGCCCGCACACACGCTCGGCTGCAGGAAGCCGCGGCTCGTCTGGGCAATCCTTCCAATTTCATCCTCGTGGCAGGCGATATCGCCAAGCCGGAAACCGCACAGACCTTGTTCGATCAGGCCGTGGCTGCTTTCGGCAAGGTCGACATCCTGATCAGCAATGCCGGCATCTTCATCCCCAAGCCGGTAGGTGAATACACCGAGGCCGATGTGGACGCCATGATCAACACTAACCTGAAGGGCTTTTTCTACCCAGCCCAACTGGCAGCCAGGCATATGGCCGCCAACCAAAGCGGTCACATCATTGCGATTACGGCATCCATAGCCATGCAGCCCAATATCAAGGTTCCCGCACTGTTGCCAGTGCTGATCAAGGGCGGCCTGAATCATGCCGTGCAGGGGCTCGCCCTTGAGCTGGCGGCGGCGCAGGTGAAGGTCAATGCGGTGGCGCCGGGCATTATCAACACGCCGATGCATGGCGACAGCGAGCAACTCCATGCTGCGCTCAAGGGCATGAGCCCGAGTGGCCGTATCGGCTCGCCTCAGGATGTGGTCGATGCGGTGCTGTATCTGACCGACTCCTCATTCGTCAGCGGCGCGATCCTGCCCGTGGATGGCGGCGCTACAGCCGGAACCTGGTGAACAATAGGAGAGCAGGCACATGCCGTACGTAAACATCAAAGTGACTCAGGAAGGCGTGACCGCTGAGCATAAGCGTCAACTTATCGAAGGTGTGACTGCGTTGTTGCACAGCGTGCTGAACAAGCCGCCGGCATCGACCTTCGTGGTGATTGACGAGGTGCCCACCGACAACTGGGGTGTTGCCGGCGAGACCATCACGGCGCTGCGAGTGAAGGAAAACGCCCTTAAGCCATAGCCTTCCCAGCAGCGCCTGCGTTCGGAGCGTGAGTTGGCCGCACGCTTCAGGGCTGCAAACGCCGCACCCTCCAGCCCGTATCGCTGCGGTCGTAGCGCAATCGCTCATGCAAGCGCTCCTGCCCATTCCCCCAGAACTCCAGCGATTCAAGCCGCAACTCGAACACGCAATACCCCTCGGGACGCGGCAGCGGGCCTTGTGCCTCGGCCAATTGCCTGGCGGCGTTGCGCATGGCTTGCACGTCCTCTAAATCTTCACTCTGGTGCGATACCGATGACATCGGATGCGTCGCATACGGGCGCTTGAGCCATGCTTCATCGGCCTTGGCATCTGGCAGGCGCACGGCCTGGCCATTGAGGATGATCTGCTGGCTGGTCTCGCGCCAATACAGCACACCCGACGCCCACGGGTTGTCGGTCAGTTCACGGCCTTTCTGGCTGCCAGCATGGGTGCTGAACAACAGTCCGGCGTCGCTGATTTCACTGATGACCACGATCCGCGTGGAGGGCCGGCCCTGGCGGTCGGCGGTGGCCAGCGCGAGGGCCTTGGGTTCGCGGATGCCCACGCGGCGTGCACGCTCCAGCCAGTTGTGCAGCACGCTCATGGGGTCGGCGGGCAGCGTCTGATATTCGGGAAAGGGCGCATCCAGTGTGCCGCTGAGGGATTCCGACATGCCTTTACCCAGCAGCGGCTTGCCTTGCAGTGAAAGATTCATAACACGATGCTCCCGCGTCCGAACGTGACGCCATTACCGGATACTTCGACTCGCGTCAGTTGGTCGGCGCTGCCCTCGGCTTTGGCGAACATCAGTGAAGGGCGGCCGATTTCCACGCCCTGCAAAATCTCCACGGGTTGGCCGAACGCTATCTGGCCATGGCGCGCCAGGTGAATCGCCAACGGCCCGGCAGCAGAACCGGTGGCTGCATCCTCGACCACGCCGTAGGCCGGCGAGAACATCCGGCTGCGCCAATGGCGTCCCGCGCCGGCAAAACAGTTGATGGCCATGTCGTGGAAGCTGGACAGCGCGCGATGGTCGGGGTGCAGGGCCGACAAGGCTTCAATGCTCGGCAGGCCGACGAACACATGGCGCGGGCCGTTGTGATAGATCTCGATGGGAAAGGTCGACTCGCCGATGCCCAGGGCCTCGAGCAATTCAGCGTCGCGGCCCAGGGCCGTCCAGGTCGGGATCGGCTGGTCCATGCTGGCGGCGATCACGCTGCCGTTCTGGCGCTCGAGTTCAAACGCGATGGTGCCCATTTGGGTTTCCAGGTACAGCCGGTGATTGTCGGTGTGCGCGCCCAGGGCAATGGCCGTACCCAGCAACGGGTGGCCGGCGAAGGGCAGTTCGTTGACCGGGGTGAAAATTCGGATCAGCGCATCCCCACCATTACGTGGCTTGAGCACGAAGGTGGTCTCCGACAGGTTCATTTCTCGGGCGATGCGTTGCATCTGCGGGGCCGGCAAGTCGTCGGCGTCAAAGAACACCGCGACCGGATTGCCTTCCAGCGGCACGCTGGCAAAGGCGTCGATGATGACGTAGTTGTGCATGGTTATCTCCCGGCGGCCGAAACGGTGCTGTCGACAGGTGCGTGGATGAGGGCGTGCCGCAGCAGGTCGGCGATGATGCGCGGGCCTTCCTGGGTCAGCAGCGACTCGGCATGAAACTGCATGGAGGCGAACGACGGCCCGCGCAGGGCATGGACCTCGCCGGTCTCGCTGTCGCGGCTGATCTCGACCGTGCCGATGCCGTCGATGTGCAGGCGGTCACTGCAACTTTGGGCCGCGAAGGTGTTGTAGAAACCCACCCGTTCGGCGTTGCCGAACAGGTCGATCTGTTTTTGCACGCCCTGGTTGGGAATGGCCTTGCGTTGCAACTGCAGGCCCAGGCACAGGCTCAGCACCTGATGACTCAGGCACACCGCCAGGAACGGCCGCTGCTGGCTGAGCAAGGAACGGATGGCCATGTGCAGATGGTCGATTTTCGGCAGCTGAACATCGCTTGGGTTGCCAGGACCGGGGCCCATGATCACCAGGTCGTAACCGTCAAAACTGTACTCGTCGCTGAAGCTGCACACCGTCACCACCAGGCCCAGCGCCCGCAGCTGTTTGGCGATCATCGAGGTGAACGTGTCTTCGGCATCGACGATCAGCACATGCCGCCCGTTGAAGTCGGCCTGGGTCTGTTGGCGCTGCTGGCTGTCCATCAACCAGAAATCCGAGACGTAGGCATTGCGGCTGGCCAATGCTGCGCGCACCTGCAGATGGCCACCGAAGCGCGAAGGTGCCTGGTTTTTCAGTGCGGCGATCAGGCCGGCGGCCTTGGCCCGGCTTTCGGCGGCTTCGGTCAGCGGCTCGGAGTGGCGCACGATGGTCGAACCCACGCTGATGCGTACCTGCCCGCTGTTATCGATGTCGGCGGTGCGAATCAGGATTGCCGAATCCAGGGAGCGTCCGCCCTTACCATCGCTGCCGATCAGCGCGGCCATGCCGCTGTAGTACGCACGGCCTTGCGGCTCATAGCGCTGGATCACCCGGCAGGCGCTTTCCAGCGGGCTGCCGGTAACCGTCGGGGCGAACAGGGTTTCGTGCAGGATCTCGCGCACATCGCGGCGGGTCTTGCCTTCGATGAAGTACTCGGTGTGGGCCAGGTGCGTCATTTCCTTGAGGTAAGGACCGAGCACGTGCCCGCCGTCTTCACAGATGCGCGCCATCATTTTCAGCTCTTCGTCGACCACCATGTACAGCTCATCGGCCTCCTTGCGATCAGCCAGGAAGTCCATGACGTCGGTCAGGCTGGGGCCGGCGGGCGGGTAGCGATAGGTGCCGCTGATGGGGTTCATCACCGCGAGCCCATCCTTGACGCTGATGTGGCGCTCGGGGGACGCGCCGACAAAGGTGCGACTGCCGGTGTGGATGATGAATGTCCAATAGACGCCTTTTTCCCGCTCCAGCAGATGACGAAAGAACGACAGCGCACTGGCCGGGCCGTACTCACTGATCTCGGCCAGAAAGGTGCGCTTGATCACGAAGTTGGCGCCTTCCCCGGAGCCGATTTCGTTGGCGATCACTTGGCTGACGATCTCGGCATAGGTGGCGTCGCTGAGGTCGAAGCGTTCGTTGTTCAATTGAATCGGCACGTTGGGCAGCAACGCCAGCAACTGCTCAATGCCGATGGACTGCTGCTCGGTGATGTTCATCGCCAGCAACGGTGACCCATCGTCCACCGCCTCGAAGCCGCGTTCTGCAATCTGGCGGTAGGGAATCAGCGTCAGTACATCCAGGCGCGGGGCACCGATCGAGGGGGCAGGCAAGTCGATATCGGCGAGTACCTGCGGCTGCGACATCTCGCCAATCAGCACGTTCAGCAGCCCGGGGCCGCTGGATTCCGGACGGTACAAGAGGGCAAACGGTTCGGGCGCCGATTGCAGGATGCGTTCCATAAGGCTTGCGGCGGCTTGGCTCATAGCACCACCTCGTCGGTGGTGATGACCATGGCGCAACGGCTGGCGGCGTATTCCATGGCCATCCAGTGATGCTCCTTGCTGAAGTCGGCGATCGCGTCGGCAACGAGGAAGGGTTGGATGTCGTTGGAGTAGGCATCCACGCTGGAAATCAGTACCCCGACATGCGCATATACCCCACACAGGATCAACTGATCGCGCTCGCCGGCGTGCATGCGTTGCAGCAAGTCGGAATTGAAGAAGGCGCTGTAGCGCCACTTGGTCAGCAGCCAGTCACCCGGTTTGGGCGTGAGGGCGTCGACCACCTCGCGGTCGGCCGGGCTGGCCTGCATGCCTGGGCCCCAGAAATCCTTGAGCAGCCCGCGTTGCTCCGCGTTCATGCTGCCCGGTTGGGCGGTGTAGGCCACTGGCACGTCGTTGTCGGCGGCCCACTGGCGAATGCGCGCGGCATTGCTGACCACTTCTTCACGCAGGGCCTGGGGCAAGGGCCGCAGGAAGTAGCGCTGCATGTCATGCACCAACAGCACGGCGCGCTCGGGGTCGATACGCCACTGCGCGAGGTTGGAGGGCAGGTCGCGGGAGGTGGGCAGGGCGTAAGGGACGATCGATGGAATGCCGGTCATGGCGACAAACTCCAGTCAGAGGGAACCAGGGGTGGAAGAGGGCAGGTTTGCCAGGCCATCACCGCAGCAATGGCTTGCCTGGGGTTCAGGCGCGGGTCGCACAGGCTTGTGTAGTGGCTGGCAACCTGGCTCAGGCCGGCGGCATCGGAGGCGCACTCGCTGACGTCATCCGGGGTGGTTTCCAGGTGCAGTCCGCCGGCCACGCCACCAGCGGAGATCACGGCATGTTTGAAGGCAGTGATTTCCTCGGTGATGGTCTGCACCATGCGGGTCTTGTTGCCGCACGGCGCGACGATGGTGTTGCCGTGCATCGGGTCGCTGAGCCAGATGATCTGGTGGCCGGCACGGCGCACCGCTTCAACCAGCGGTGGCAGGCGGTCGGCGACCTTGTGGGCGCCCATGCGGGCGATCAGCGTCAGCCGGCCGGGTTCGCGCCTGGGGTCCAGGCGCTCGCACAGGCTCAGCAGCTGGTCCTGGGTGATGTCCGGGCCGACCTTGCAGGCCACCGGGTTGAGCACTTCGCTGAGCAAGGCGACGTGAGCGCCGGTCAACTGGCGGGTACGCTCGCCAATCCACGGCCAGTGGGTTGAACCGAGAAATACCCGGCCCTGCTCGTCCTGGCGCACTTGCGGCAGTTCGTAGTCGAGCACCAGCATTTCGTGGCTGGTCCAGGCGGGAGAAGCGCTGAGCGGCTCCTTGCCGGCCGGGTCCTTCCACCCCAGGTGCTGCATGATGTCCTGCGCCGCGCGATAGCCGCGCACCAGGCGTTGCGCATCATGCTGGCGATGGCCGCTGACTGCCTCGCGACCGTTGACCATGTCACCGCGATACACCGGCAACTCGACATCGCCGATGCGTTCGCTGTGGTTGGAACGCGGCTTGGCAAACTGCCCGGCAATCCGCCCCACCCGCACCACCGGTTGCTGGGTTACCAGCCGCAACGCACCGGCCAGGATGTCCAGCACCGCGGCTTTGCGCGTCACATGGCTGGGCGCGCTTTCATCCATGTCCTCGGCGCAGTCGCCGCACTGGATGACCATCGCTTCGCCAGCCGCGACCCTCGCCAGGGTGGCACGCAGGACCAGAATATCTTCGACGCGAATCAGTGACGCGCTGTCCCTGAGGTAGGCCTGCGCGTCATGCAATTGCGAGGGTTCGCTCCATTGAGGCTGCTGGAACGCTTCACAATTTAGAACCCGTTTCAGTAAGTCTTCCATGATGCGATCACTCTCCCAAAGGATTAAGTAGGGATGCCTTCACGCTTGATGTGCGGTACCGCAATACCCAGGGCGCGAAGTTGTTGAAAGACGTTCATGAATTCACGATTGCGTTTTACTTTGCCGTCCTCCAGTTCGAAGGAGTGCAGGAAGTGATTCTCGTAATAACCTTCCGGGTAACCGGGAAAGAGAATCTTGCCGTGACCATCGCACTCGACCCAAATATGGTTAGGGTCATCGGTTTCAAACACCTTGACGTTGTACCATTCCCAATCCGGGAAGCACTTGAGTGACCAAATAGCGTGTTCGGCCAACTTGGCTTTGCCACTGATTACAATCGGGGCGCCGGTATCCGTGGTCCATAAGCCGCCGGAACCGTCTTCAGTGAATAGTTCATGCCGGCGCAGGCGATCCTGGCCTTTGGTGCGCATGTATTGCTCGACCGTGGCGCGGTTCTTGCGACGTAGTTCAGTGTCATTAGTTGTCAGTTGTTGTGCTGCGCTGGTAGACATGCTCAATCTCCAATGGATAAAGGGCTTATGAGGCGGGGATCCCTTCACGCTTGATGCTTGGAATCGGGATGCCCAAGGCGCGAAGTTGTTCGAAGGGGTTCATGAATTCACGGTTTTGCGTGATCTTGCCGTTGTCCAGCTCGAAGGAATGGATGTAATGGTTTTCGCAATACCCCTCCGGGTAACCGGGCACCAGGGACTTGCCGCGACCGTCGCTTTCCACCCAGAAATGGTTGGGATTGTCGGTTTCAAACACCCGGACGTTGTGCCACTGCCAGTCTGGAAAGCACTTGTCCAGCCACACGCCGAGGGCGGCGAGTTTCGCGTGGCCTTTAAACACAAGGGGCTCACCGGTTTCGGTGTTCCAGGAGCCGCCACTGCCATCCGGCGTGAACAGCTCATGCCGGCGCAGGCGATCTGCGCCGTTAGTGCGCATGTACTGTTCAACCGTGGCGCGATTCTTTTGGCGAAGTTCAAGCTGATCATTAAAACCGCCAGTGATAAGCGAAGCAGGCATGGGCAGCGTTCTCCTTAGTTGATTAAGGTTTAAAAAATCAAGTAAATATTTAGTTAATTACGCATGGCCGTATCTAACAGTTGTTTTAACTGTCGCACCTTCGCGGCTGTTCCGAGCGGTGTTGTTTATACACCCGCATTTCCTGGGCTTGGAACTACCAGATCTTGTAGTGGCTCAAGCCTGAGTGGGGCGGTGCGGGCTGTCGGACAGGTTGTTGCATTATTATGAATGGGCAGGTTCATTCGTCGGCCGAGAAACAGTGGCCTATGGCTAGTTAGTTGGGTTAGTCATAAGAAATCTAGTGCTAGTGCGAAGCAGTCTATGGCGCTGGGATTTTGTGTTTGACATGAGTTCAGGTTGGTTTAGTCTCACATCTCCTTTGGAGCTTTATAGGTGTTCAAAATGGAATTAGGACAGCTGTTGGGATGGGATGCTTATTTTTACAGTATCTTTGCGCAAACCATGAACATGGAGGAATTCACGGCGGTTTCATTGAGGGTCTTGCGTGAACTGCGGTTTGATTTCTTTGCTTATGGCATGTGCAGTGTGACGCCGTTCATGCGGCCCAGAACCCATATGTACAGCAATTATCCCGAAGACTGGATACAGCGCTATCAGGCAGCTAACTACGCAACGATCGACCCTACGGTGAAACACAGCAAAGTCTCGTCGGCCCCCATTTTGTGGAGCAATGAGCTGTTCCGAGGCTGCCCGCAGCTGTGGTCTGAAGCCAACGATTCGAATCTGTGCCACGGCCTGGCACAACCTTCGTTCAACACACAGGGGCGTGTCGGGGTGTTGAGCCTGGCACGCAAGGACAATGTCATCAGTCTTCAGGAGTTCGAAGCATTGAAGCCGGTGACCAAAGCGTTTGCCGCGGTGGCCCTGGCGAAGATTTCCGAGTTGGAAAGCGACGTTCGTGCGTTCAACACCGATGTGGAGTTCAGCGAGCGGGAATGTGATGTGTTGCGCTGGACCGCAGACGGCAAGACCTCGGAAGAAATTGGCGTGATCATGGGCGTGTGCACCGACACCGTGAATTACCATCACCGCAACATCCAACGCAAACTCGGTGCCAGCAACCGCGTGCAGGCCGTGTCTTACGCGGTCGCGCTGGGCTATATCTGAGGTTCATCGACTGCGCCGAGTCGTCCAGCAGGACGACTCGGCCGGTATCATGCGGTCTCTTCCAGAAACGCCCCGGACGTGAAGGCTGAAGGCATGCGCGCACCACGGTGGTGTTCACGGTGAGCCGAAAGTTTGATCGCGAGGATCTTTTCGTCCTGGTGCAGGGTGACCGGCCCCAGACGTTCGTAGTTGACCCCATTGATTTTGTAATAGCGCTCCATCGTGCTGTTGACGATGCCGACGATGGCATCGGCGCCCGCCAGGCTGGCGATCTTGAGGCTTTTCCAGAACAAAGGCATGGCCAATTGCGGTTCGCGGGTGGTGAAACGTGTCATTTCCCAGATGGCGGTATGTTTGGGCGGTGTGCCTGCGCAGGTATGGCTGAAGACGCCCTCCAGCAGGTTGGGGAATATTGTGGGTATCAGGCGGGCGCAGCCTACAATGCAATGGTGCTCATTGAACGCCAGGAGGTAGCGGGCGTGCTCCGTGTCGTATTGGTCCCACTCACAACCGGCCTGATGCGGCTGGATGGGCAATCGCCATCCAAGTTTCTCGACGAATTGTTCGTGACGAAAGCGACCTAACATGAGTTTGAGCTGGTCACTCATTTCGCTCAGCGTGTGCTCTTCCATGTGCATGGCAGGGTGTTCCTAGGGGAGGGGGGAAGTGCGGGTTTTTATAGAGGACTTGTAGAGGCTTGGCACCTACAAGATCTTGTAGTGCGTTCTATGCTCCATTTTTACTGAACTACCGAAACCCATAACGATCTAGCGTCTATTGCAGGCTCAGAAAAGATCTTTCCGGGTGAAACGAGATTTATCTGAAGTGGGACGCCGTCTCAGGCAGAGTAGGCCCCAAGACGGTAAAAACAGATGCGTTCCAATCAGGTGTTTGAGGAATGAACGATGTTGAATTTTGATGAGCGCCCCAGGGACGCGCGCGAGCCCAGTGAGTACGAGAAGCTGGTCGCGATGGGAACTCAAACGCTCGATGCCATTCCCGGGGCTATCTATCTCTGTGACCACAACGGGTGGCTCGTCCGATTCAACAGCGAAGCGGTCGAGCTGTGGGGCAGGACACCGGCGCTGGGGGAGGGCGCAGACCGCTTCTGCGGTTCGTATCGCCTTTATTCCACAGATGGCACGCCGTTGGCCGTTGACGAATGCCCGATGGCCTCAACCCTCAACGCGGGCCAGTGCGCGCGTAACCAGGAAGTCTTGATCGAGCGCCCTGACGGATCGCGATTCGTGGCACTCATGAGTATCCGCACGCTCAGAGACCGGGAGGGACACATCCAGGGCGCAATCAACTGCTTTCAGGATATCTCGACGCACCACGCCATCGCCGAGGAACTGCGGCGCAAAAGCTCCGACCTTGAAGACTTTTTCGAAAACAGCGCCGTGGGCCTGCATATTGTCAGCGGCGAAGGCATTATTCTGCGGGCCAACAAAGCCGAGTTGTCGCTGCTGGGCTATTCAGCGGACGAGTACATCGGCCGTCACATCACCGAATTCCATGTGGATGAGCCGGTTATCGGTGACATCCTCACCAAGCTTGGCAGCGGCGATTGCCTGAACAGCTATCCGGCGCGCCTTAAAGCCAAGAACGGCACCATCAAGCATGTCGCGATTACCTCCAATGGGCGCTTTGAAAACGGCAAATTCTTCAATACCCGTTGTTTCACTATCGACGTGACCCGCGTGCACGACGCCGAAACCGAGCGCCAGGAGAGCGATGACCGCTTGGCGGCGACTTACGAGGCGGCGACCATCGGCATTGCGGAAGCAGGGGAGGACGGTCGCCTGCTGCGGGTGAACGATGCCCTGTGCACCATGCTCGGTCGGTCTCGCGAACAACTGCTGGCGATGACCTTCCTGGACTACACCCATCCAGACAGTGTCGAGCAGGACGCGGCGTTATACGCACGGCAGGTGGCGGGCGAACTGGACAATTACGTGTTACGCAAACGTGCCGTAAAGCTCGATGGCCAGCCGATCTATCTGGATATTCACAGCTCATCGGTCAGGGCTGCCGATGGCCGGTTCCGCTACGGCGTACGGGTCATCCAGGACGTGACGCTGGCCCGAGAGATGGAACACCGCGTGCGCGAAAGCGAGCGACACATGCGCAACCTGCTGGAGGCGCTGCCGGCGGCCGTCTACACCACCGACGCCGAAGGGCGTATCAACTTCTATAACGGCGCGGCCGTCGAGTTGTCGGGGCGCACACCGCAACTGGGCGACCTGTGGTGCGTCACCTGGAAACTGTTCAACACCGATGGCACGTATCTGCCTCACGACCAATGCCCGATGGCCGTGGCGCTCAGGGAAAATCGGCCGGTGCGGGGCGTCGAGGCCATTGCGGAACGCCCGGACGGCACTCGCGTGTCCTTTGCGCCGTATCCGACCCCTCTGCACGATGCCGACGGAAACCTGATCGGTGCGATCAACATGCTCGTGGACATTACTGAGCGAAAGCAGGCAGAAGACCGACAGAAAAACCTGATCGATGAACTCAATCACAGGGTCAAGAACACCTTGGCTACGGTCCAGTCCCTGGCGGCGCAAACAGCGCGCAGCGCGCGGGACGCCAACGAAGGCTATGTCCGCTTCGAAGCCCGGCTGCTCGCGCTGTCGCGTGCCCACGACCTGCTGACGAAGCGGCATTGGGGCCACACTCCACTGAGCGTGCTCGCCCATGAAGTGCTAATGCCGGTATTCGGCGATGAACCTGGGCGCATCATGATCGCCGGTGATGCCATTGATGTGGACACCCGCGTCGCCCTGAGCCTCACCATGACCCTCAATGAGCTGGCAATCAACGCCCTGAAATACGGTTCGATGTCGAACGAGACCGGGACACTTTACGTGAACTGGAGCGTTCAACCCCAGCCGGACGGCGCGCTACTCACCCTGGACTGGCGCGAGGAGGGCGGCCCTGCAGTGATCACGCCAGAACGCAAAGGGTTGGGTTCGCGTTTGATGCAGCGCTGCATCGAGCGTGATCTAGACGGTTCTTTTGAACTCGACTATGCCCATGAGGGCGTTCATTGCCGCTTCTCGTTTATGGTCGTTGAGAACACACCATGACCGTGTTCCCAGGGATCAGGGTGCTGCTGGTTGAAGACGAAGGCGCCATCGCGATGTTGATCGAGGAAATGCTCGAAGACATGGGATGCACGGTAGTCGCCTCCGTGGCCCGACTCGCGAAGGCACTCGAAAAGGCCAGTGTGCTCGACGTAGACCTGGCGATTCTGGACGTGAACCTGGCGGGAGAACGCGTGTTTCCGGTTGCCAGTGTTTTGCGTGCGCGCAATATTCCGTTTTTATTCAGCACGGGGTATGGAGCCAGCGGCCTGCCGAAGGAGTTTGCTGGCTGTCCGGTTTTGCATAAGCCGTTTGCGGAAGACGATCTTCGGTTGAAGATGGCGCTGGCGTTGAATGAGGCGTGATCAGAGCACTGTTTATTGACGTCAAATCATAATTGTGTAGGGCGCCATTCAGTTGCCAGACTGACCGCCGATATCTATTCAAGTCGTATCCGTTGGCGCTAAACCGAGGGTCAGTCCATGTTCAATAAAACTATAAAAGATGAACTGGAGGCCAGGAAGGCTGAAGTAGTGGGTTACAAGGGATTGTTCGAAGCACTGGGCCGCTCCATGGCGGTGGTCGAGTTTGACCTGGACGGAAAAGTGCTGCGAGCCAACGATAATTTTCTCGCCACCATGGGCTATCGCGCCGACCAATTGCTTGGTAAGTCGCATCGGGACTTCTGCACCCCTGCGTTAACCCGCAGCGCGGATTACGGTCAGTTTTGGGCGCAACTGCGTGCCGGTACATTCGTGTCGGGTACTTTCCAGCGAATTAACGCGATGGGGCAGAATGTCTGGCTTGAAGCCAGTTACAACCCGGTGCTCGACGAGCGCGGTCAAGTGAACAGGATCGTCAAGTATGCACTGGACGTGACTGAAAAAGTCGCTCAAGAAGCGCTGGCGCGGGGCAAACTGGCCGCGCTGGATCGCGCCATGGCTGTGATTGAGTTTGATCTCACTGGCAATATCCTCTCGGCCAACGACAACTTTCTACACACCATGGGCTACGGCCTGAACGAGCTCAAGGGTAAGCACCACCGGCTGTTTTGCGAGCCAAGCTTGATTAATAGCAGCGAATACAGCGACTTCTGGCGTCGATTGAATGCCGGCGAGTTTTTCAGTGGCCAGTTCAAACGTATCGGCAAAAACGGACGGGTAGTCTGGCTGGAAGCGACCTATAACCCGGTGTATGACGCTGACGGCAAATTATCGAAGATCGTCAAGTTCGCCAGTGATATCACCACGCGCATCGAGCGCTTTGAAGAGGACTCGCGCGGCGCTTCCCGGGCGTACCATATTTCCGCCGAGACCGAGAAAGTCGCCGAACAGGGCGCCCAAGTCATCCAGGAAACAGCCAGAGAGATGCGCCAGATAGCCGAAAACATTGGTGCGTCGGCGCGGCTGGTCGGTCAGCTGGGTGACCGTTCCGAACAGATCACGGCCATCGTCAATACTATTCGCGGTATCGCTGATCAGACCAACCTGCTGGCCCTCAACGCCGCCATTGAAGCAGCCCGAGCGGGCGATCAGGGCCGAGGCTTTGCGGTAGTGGCCGACGAAGTCCGGCAACTGGCAGGGCGCACCAGTCGCTCGACTGCGGAAATTGCCGAAATGATCGGCAAGATCCTTTCTGAAACCCGTGATGCCGTCGCCAGCATGAACGCTACTCAAGAGGGTGCGCAACGCGGCGTAGGCCTGGCCGATCAGGCCGGCTCGGTGATATTGCAGATTCGCAGCGGCACCAGCGACGCCGTCGCGGCGGTGAGCATGTTCGCCTCCAAACTCGACGAGTCAGAAGTAATTCCCAAAACTGCTGTGAGTTGGGTTGGGTGAAAGGTTAGAGCAGGTGCTTACTTAAATTGTGAGGGTGCGGATCGTGCCCATTCATGCGTGCAGACTGGATCACGCGCGTGATGGCTGCCGCCGGAAATTATCAGCTCGGTACAAACCGGCGCCATTGATGCTGCACTGGCCATCCAAAACAGCCAGGCACGTTGCATGGCGTAGAGTCAGCGGTGGATTGGGACATGCCTGCATTAATACTCAATTTAACAAGTGAACTATGTCGGATGTTTTATCGAGAGCATAATTCGTTCAAAAACAAAAACCTAAACTAAAAAAATCGACTCGTAGGTTCGCTACAATAGGTTCACATCCGACCTTTCATTCGGCATTTCGGTAGGAATAATAGATACTGGCACTATGCCCCCGTTTTCTATTAACATCAAACGACTAGCGGGCATTTCGTTCGCTCAATAGGGCATACGGTATGGACACCTTCTCGCAACTGAATGCACTGCGCGCCGGTTCTGGTTTTGCCTCTCTTAGCCGTTACACGAAGGCATTTGATCTTTTCAGAGTGATGGGCGTGAGCTCCAAAGAGCTCGTTCATTCGAACATTCTCGCCGCCCTCATGGATGAGCATGATGCTCATGGTATGGGCGCGTTGTTCAGAGATGCTTATGTGGTGTCACTTGGACAATTGCCTTGTATCGGAACGCCTTTGTCACAACAAGTACGAGAAAGCACGGCCGGGGCAAAGGCAAAGATTGCCAGGGAACTAGCTCACATTGATATTTTGCTCGACTTCCCCTGCCTGCGCCTCGTCATTGCGGTTGAAAACAAGATATGGGCGGCGGACCAGCACAACCAGGTCGCCAGTTATCAGGAGGCGTTGTGCGAACTTTACCCACACTATGAGTCACGCGCGTTGGTCTACCTCACCCCGACGGGGAGGGAATCGCCCACTGTCGACGTCCACTCCAGCGTGCCTGTGTATTACCAATCCTATGGTGAGTTGGCGGCCCTTTTACATCAGTATCAACCCATGGCTACCCAAGCTGCCGGCTATTTTATTGACCAGTTCGTAACTCATGTAGAGAAGACGATGTCAGGTAACACTGAGTTGAGCCGCCTTTGTTGGGAGGTATTCCAAAAGAACGAAGAGGCTTACGCCCACCTCGTCAAGCACTACAAATACTGCAAGACGCGCAAGATGACTGAATTGTTTAACCGTCTGCGTGAGCGTTTGGCTAGTGATCGCCTGTTTGAGCATTTTGAGGCCGAGATGGAAACTATGTTCTCATCTAATCCAGACAAACAAAAATACGATTTGGATATTCGCCTGCGAAGCTGGCCTGAGGGCGTAGGGGTCAAGATCTACAAACACAGTTGGTTTGGGGTATTTCCATTCTTTCACGCAAAGGATCTTGAATCGCTGATCCCTCGGCTACCCTCGTTCACGAAACCTGCACATGCCGTTCCGGACTGGAAAGATTTGTACTTCGCCTCGACTCGCTTTTTGATCAAGGAGGATCGTTGCGTGCTGGAGCAGGGTGACAAGCTGACGGAGGCCTATCTTGATGACGCGCTGACGCGTGTGCATGACTGCATAATTGAAATCAGTGTAACGCTGGAAAAGTCGTGTTCCAGTAGCAGCGAGAAATAGTCACCAAAGGCTCCGTGGCGGATTACCGGCATCAGGTGTTCGACGCAGATGTCCGCCAGAGGGGCGAGCCGCCGTGAGGTGACGCAGGTCAATAATTTCTAATTTACCAAGGACGAAAAAATCAATGGCGCTATTTATTCAGAAACCGATTTTTTGGAATACGGGCGACTACCTAGCGCCTTCGGGAGTCTTCGGATCAAGTGGGTTCCCTGAAGCAAACGGATATGGCCATGAAGAGTGGAACAACTCTCCAAAAATGGTCCTGTCGCGTGGAAATAATCGTTTTCGGGTGTTTCACACTGAAGGATTGGGCGTAGCACCAATAGACGAAAATGCGGGGCAGACATTTGTATTCTTGACGGCATCGCACGATGGTATTCAGCAGCTAGTTGGCATAGCAGGTAACGCATTTGGTCTGTTCGATGAGCACCATCGGGCGCAACGTGAAGACATTGTTCGCGAGTTATCGCTGAGCGGTCTTTGGGAAGATGCTTGGCGGATTGAGAATGTCCAAAAGCAGTTTGAAGGGAACCAAAGGAAATTTCTGAAAGCGTGGAAAAAGGACCTGCATTGGATTCCAAACTGGATTTGTCCCGAAGATTTTTTTTGGTGGTTTGATAAACCGATCACTTTAGACCCACGGACGATTACGGGGAAGAAAAGGATGCTTGGAATGTACAGTAGATACACCTATTTGGATCTGCCCACAGTGGGTCGAATTATGGATGCCATTCCAGGGGGGCAGCGAAATGAAAAATGGAATCGCCTGATCGACGCTATTCAATGTGCCCCTGCCGAACCATTGCCACCCGGGGAGATTGACGGGGGAAATGAACCCATCACAGAGGTGCTGACTAGAGTTAACGCACGTCGGGGCCAGGGTAAATTTCGCGAGGATCTGATGCAGGTTTGGGGGGGAGCCTGTTCAGTAACGGCGTTGGCGTGCAAAGAGATTCTTCGCGCGTCTCATGTGAAGCCTTGGGTGGACTCTAATGCTAAACAACGCCTCGACCGTCATAACGGCCTTCTATTGTCGGCGAATTTAGATGCCTTGTTCGATAAAGGGCTTATCACGTTCGATAGCTTGGGCCAAATGCAGATTTCGAAACGCCTTAATGACAAACACAGGCAGACTTTAGGTCTACCTAAACCGCTTCGTTTTGTCCCAAAGGAACTTGTTCCTTACCTTGAATACCATGAGAAAGAGGTCTTCCAAGACAGCAGAAGCGGCATCACACTCTGATCGGAGCGGATTGTCGTTAGTGCCGAGTGGATTCTTGGCTTCAGTCATTTTGCGCCGTCCGGGCAGCCTAACGATGAATGTTTATGCTGTCTTTCCGCTTTCCAGGTGCCAATCCTTCCGTATCCCCCTTGCTGAGTAACGCCAACGCCAGTCCCTTAGCAGGACTGGCGATTGTATATCAGCGCTTGTCAGGTGGCGTCTGCCGGTTTACGACCGGCTCTTCGGATCTTCGCTGATATTCCGTGGTAGGCGGCGGCGGAGGCGTCTTGTTTTCGTTGTTGTGTACTTTTTTATCAGTCATTCCGTGAGCACTCTGATGGTTGTGAGTATCGCGAGTAGCATGAAAAAACCGGCGCCCCAAACAAGCTCTTTGTAAGCCAATTCCAAGGGTCTGGATTTTTCATCAATGGCGGTTTTGAGTTTTTCCAAGGTGTCGATGTAGCAATTATAGATGTGGAGCTTTTGCTGCTCAGCGTCAACGACCAGCAAATAGTCAGCCGTGCGGCGACTTGAAGGAAGACTTGGACATTCGCTGATGCGCAGGGCGCTTAGCGCATGCCCCCATGAGCAGGTCACGCAGAAAGCGGCGGCGGCAAAAGATAAAAATATCATCAAGCCCAACGGGGATGAAACCTGGGAAAGTATTCCGTTTTTCAGTCCAGCCAACGCACTTACTGCTGCAATCACAATCGAAACGGCAGTCAGGAATTTTGCGCATTTGTTTTCAAAATGATCGAAGCGGTCATGTTCTTCTTTAAAACGGTCCTTCAAGTAACTGATTGTCTCGTTCATACAATTGTGTACCCGTTGAAAATTCATGAGGTCGAGCAAATATTCGGGCTAACTACTCTACAGGGATTGGTATGATCAGTGTTCAGTCGGGGGGTGGTAAATGAGCATCGAAACTTACCGAAAGCAGGTAACCACCTGCCAGCAAAATATTGCCAAGCTGCAGTCTGACAAGGGGAAGGTGGCCGTTAAAGCCGCAGCGGCGTCGAAAAAAAAGCAAGATGCTTTGACTGCTGCACGCCGGTCGACAAGCGCTTCCATAATCAATTTGAGGGAACGGGAGGCAGAGCGCCATGCCTCCGACCAGAGCAAGGCCCAGGTCGACATGGCTAAGCTTGATAGTAAGATTGCCGATGAGCATAAGAAGCTTGCTGCTGCTCAACACAAGTTTGACCAGGAAGTGGCCCGCGAACAGAAAAAGCACGATGAGGTAAAGAAAAAGCGCGAGGCCGATCTGAAAAAACAACAGACCGAACAGAAACGTGCGGAGCAGGCTCAGGAGCGTCGTATGCGTGAGATTGGGGCGGGGTTGGCTAGACATGAGGGTTTGCACGCAGAAACTGCTTCGCAGATTAAAATGCTAAAGGCATTACCAGAGCAGATCACTGTACTTTTTATGGCGTCAGATCCAGGAACCAATAAGCTTGCGCTTGACGAGGAAGCACGATCTATTGGGGAAAAGCTTCGGGCCTCAGAGCATCGGGATGCCGTAAATTTTCAGACGCGTTGGGCAGTCCGACCGATGGATATCCTTCAGGCTATCAACGAGCTTAAGCCCACGGTTGTGCATTTCAGCGGCCATGGAACGTCTGCTGATGCGCTGGTGCTTCAAGATGATTCCGGAAGGCCAGAACATGTGTCCAAAGAGGGGATTGTTAGTGCAATCGCATTCGGTTCTGAAAGCGTGAAACTCGTGTTCTTCAATACGTGTTTCTCCTTCAATCAAGCGCAGAGCTGTATTGAAAATGTGGACGCTGCAATCGGCATGAGGCGGGAGATTGGCGACGATGGTGCTCGTGTCTTCTCTTCGCAGTTTTACTCAGGTATCGGTTTCGGACACTCAATTCCTAAGGCGTTCGCGCAAGCCAGATCTGCGCTGATGATGGAGGACCTTTCCCAGGCCGATATTCCCGAACTCCATTTGAAGGAGGGGCTTTCTGAGGAAGAGTTGACGCTGGTGCGGCCCCGAAGGGTCTGAGAATAATGACCGCTAGCATGTCGTGAGCACGATGCTGAGATTGAGCTGACGTAGATGAATGAAAAGAGTTTGAGCAATAAAGCTGCTTAATTATCCTACACAACAAGCGACAAGCGACAAGCGACAAGCGACAAGCGCTGACCGGAGCAGCCACGTTATTCAATGACTCGCCATGAACATGAACCGTATGGCCCGTTAAGAGAGTGGACGTCAGAAGCGGCTTTTTTCGGTCCAGCTGTTTAACAGGCTCATGAACATATCTGACATAACACATGATTTAACAAGTGGGCGATGTCACATGTTCATAAGCCGCAAGAAAGCCTATATGGCATAGGTCATGTAGGCCGATGATGAATGGGTTTGTTCACCGCTCTATGTTCACTGACGAGGCGTTCCGAGTGTCTGATTGATCCGACCTTTGGCGTCCAGGGACGCCGCAGTAGCTGGACAGAAAGGCGCGGTGGAGAGATTGATGCTGGCCGACGGTGAGATTCAATCAACCGCGTTTTGCAGCCATTTAGACTGACTATTCCGAAGCACCACAGCTAATGGATCGTAGGCCCCGGGCGATCGAACCGCGCCATGACCTTGCTGCAGCTTGGGGATGGCTGCTGCTGTCGTTTGTGCAGAGTGGGGCGGGAATGCACGTGCGCACTAACTACGCCTCTGAAAGAAGGAGCCACTCCGGGCTTGGCCCCCCCCCCGATAGCAGGAAATCATGTGTTGCACGCTTGCTTAAGGCGTATGCCCCAAGCATTGGCCTCTCAGCAGTGCGCTAATCATTTTGGTGGAGCGCCATTTGTAGGAGCGCAGACTTCATTGAAGTACTTCAATTGGATGTTGGGCTACCAAGGTGGAGTGGTAGACCGCCCATCGGATGATAGAAAAAGCATGCATGTGATGCGCGCGTTGAGCGCTGAGGTAGATGAAAACCTAGAGTGGCTCGGCAATGTTCCTGCTGAAACAGTGCTGAATATCCGGAGGGCTGGTTTGGCTGAAGAGCTGAGATATCTACTTGGTCATGGTGTTTCTGAGCTGATCAAAGTGCGACCAGAGAACTACTTTCGAACGGCTGACCAAGGCGTCGATGACCTGGATCGAGCTCTTGCGGCGCACCAAACGTTGCTGAAAGACGCGCGCAATAAAAAATTAAGCTTTACGGAGTCGACGTTGCATCATGCCTAGCTGCTGGAGCAATCGAAGTAGCGGGGGCACTGACAGGAAATGTGGCCTTAGGCGCGCTGGGTTGTGTTCTAGCGATGGTTGGTCTGCCTAACCTCAAGGACATCTGGTCAAGGTACAAAGAGCTGCAGGCAGAGCCACTTTCTTGTTCAAACTCGCCGACTGGGGCTCTCGTTTAAGCATATTTTGTTAATGGCTCTTATAGGTAATCGCTCTGGATGAGGGTGTCGCTGGGTCGTCATGAGTCAATAAAGAACCCCGCATAGGCGGGTTCCTTTTCAGCGTAGCCAGCCGCTCAGAGGTCTCTAGGACAAAATCCCACCGCAGCGAGTTCAGGGTACGGCTCTCTTGGTTGTCGAGGTAGCGTTCTTTGTAGTACAAAAAAATACAACTTACGCTAAAGGGCTAGAACATGATTTTAGGATATTATCATATCTTCCAGCCGAGATCATATAGGTCTCTCTTTATCGCACCTAGCCATTCGTTTTTATAATTAACGCGATTGAAGTTCAGCGCGACTTCAGGCGTAAGCAACCATGCAGTTTTGGAGAGAATTGAACTATTAATCTCATTAAGCTTTCCAGGACTGTAGATCATTAAGGTATCAATAAATCTATTCAGTTCTCCCTCGGATATAGATAAGCGCTCTTCCGTAAGGAACGTTTGCATTGAATGCTGAACTTTGCCATAAAGCGGATGATTTTTAAGTGGCTTGTTTATTGTGACTTTTGGTAGAGGCACAGCCAAGCCCTGTTCGCGGTGCTTAATATATGCGCTCAGGTCTAAGCTGTACTGGATTGCCTCGGCATCTTCGTATGGATGGAGATGTTCCTTTTCATAAAAATTTGCAGTGCTCTTCAGGGAGCTATTGCAAGGGTGGCAGCTAGGAATCAGATTGTAGAGTGACAGTGCGAGGTATGGATATTTGTGCTTTGGATAAAAATGATCAAGGGTGGGACGCAAGGACTTACTTTTTTTATCTTTATAAATTGTTACAGCCAGACTTTGCTGGCAGTAAGGACACATAGTGTATTTAGATGTCATGCATAATTTATATGCATTCCAAGATTTTGAATCTTTTTGTGCGAAGCAATCATAATCAAACAATTTCTTACATGCTTCGTGAAACTCGTGACACACAGCCTCGGGTAGCGCAGCCTTAGCATTTTCTATGTCCTTAACTACGCTCCTCAGGTTGCTGGGACTTGAGGTTGCCAACAGTCCTCCATACTTCAGCAAAAGAAAATTCATTAAGGGGTTTCGATTTGAAAATTTTTTGGATACTACACCCTTAAAATAAGAGTCATGTAAATCTTTAGTGGTATTTGGCCATATATCAGATATGTTAATTTGCATTTATATCGATGCCTCTGACAGTATGTTTTCTTGTAGTTTCTTATCCAACTGCCGACGAATAACAGGGTCGCCAATCATCTCTATCCGCTCGCGGGAGACTGAGCGCCCTGCAAGAATTTCTTCTACTGTTCGCTTAATTATGCGAGCTGAAAACACCCCCATCGTCCCTGCTTGTCCAACATTCTGGACTACAGTGTCTAAAGGGGCGCCGAACGATTCAGGTGGTTTTGGCAGAGTCGAATCTTCCAGCAAATCCTCTATCCAGCTCTTTCCGTCTAATAGATAGATGCAGTCGCGTGGAAAATCAGACATAAGAACTGGTGAGTGGGTGGCTACTAAAACCTGTACAACTTCAAATCTCTTCTTCAAGCGCGCGACGGTCTTGTCTAAGTAATCTATATATCGTTGCTGCCACGCCAGATGGAGGAATGCATCACCCTCATCCACTATAAGCACTAGATTGGTAAATTTTTTGTCTGCTAAGAGCTGCCCGCATGCCATATCAATGCTAGCAAACTGATGTATCAAGGTTGCGGCACCCGAGCTTAACTGGGTGAGACTTACTCGGCCGATTTTTCCTAGATTCAACAAATTTAGTTGATCACTTTGCTGACCATCAAGTAGGTAGGTGTTTTTGGATAGCTGTGGGTCGTTAACTATATTGGCTACAGTTCTGAGCTTAGCGAGAGCGCTATCAAAATTTTTCTTTGTCACTGTCGCTTGCTTTACTGCTGATGTGTTAACGGAAAATCCCAACGCTGCCAGTAGCTGGCTTTTAGCAGTATCTGAAATCTGGCGCGGCGCGATAGCAAAAGCATATGCCCGAATTGCGAGTAGGAATTCAGGGCCGATCTTTCCACGGAGTTGTTTTGCAAACTCGCCAGCCAGTACTTCCGTTTTCTTTCTGTTCTTCTCAATTTGCTCCCAATCCCTGCCGCCACCTGGTAGTCTCACATCTAGCCGCAACTCCTTTACAGCTGCTTGAAACGGTTCAACCCACTGATCCAGAATTTCTTTGCGACTTGCTAGAACATGTGCCATTAGTTTATTAAATACATTTTCGTCAATCTCCGGAAGCGATAATGCTTTTGGGGCCTCCAGCTCAAACTCTTGTTTCAATCGACCTATAACTTCCTCGTGTTCTGAAGACATTGGTTGCGATGTAGAGCTTAGACTTGTCTGGATAAAGCGAAAGCGATCTCCATTCCGGGGAGAGACTATGTGGTACGGCACAGGAGTGTAATAAACCGCGCATGTCGAATCCGGATCCGCCTCATTACTCCAAGAAGCGCCTGAGGTAGATCTACCGGCTGCGCCTTTCCTCGCTAATATTGATGCTAGCCCCATCATTACCCTAGTCTTTCCGCTCCCATTTGGGCCAACGAGT
This sequence comes from Pseudomonas sp. R2-7-07, assembly GCF_003852355.1. Classification (NCBI taxonomy): domain Bacteria; kingdom Pseudomonadati; phylum Pseudomonadota; class Gammaproteobacteria; order Pseudomonadales; family Pseudomonadaceae; genus Pseudomonas; species Pseudomonas sp. R2-7-07. The sequence goes on from NZ_CP027759.1 coordinate 2,948,993, forward strand.
AACGTCATTGAATCAGCAGCGAATAAGCTGCTGCTCTTCGGCCCAAGGTTCGGGGATGGAAGGAGCGGAACAGTAATGCCTTTAACTTTGAATGATGTAAGCACGTTCTCTCCTTGAGTGTGCATTTGAAAATACAAGAGTATAACAACCTTTGGGGATCATGCCGCCGGGGAAGCCTTCGCCAGTGAAGGGCAGGCTGCCGGTCTCCGATCTGCGGCTGGCACCAGGTCAGTGCCGTGGGGCAACGAAGAGTCGTCCTCTTCGCAGCCATTGGCTACTGTAGTGGTCTAATGAAACAGGACACCCAGTTAAGCGAGAATGCTCGCCTAACTGGATGTCTGATGACCAAACTGCGCCGTATCGCCAGCGGCTCTGGCGATACGGCATCCATCAGAGCATGAGTCGCCGAGGTAATTGCTACGACAACTCGCCAATGGAATGTGTTTTCCGGAGTCTGAAAACTGAGTGGATACCGACCGTGGGCTTCATGGCGGCCCAAGAGGCTCAGCACGATATCAGTCATTATCTGATGCATCGCTATAACTTGATTCGGCTACACCAGTTCAATAACGGACTGGCACCAGCTCAGTCCGAAAAAGACTTAACGTCGTGTCCGGGATCAGTTGACCACTACAGGTCGGCGCCAACGACACCCTCGCATGGAGGAAGCTTGGACTGGACAATTGCAGGTCTGATCTTGAGAGGGTGGTGCGGTCAGTGAAGACTGTCCGAAACAACCTTTTCCATGGCGGGAAGCATGACGCAGCAGGCTGGGACGATGTCGAGTGGATGCGCTTTCTCATTACCAACAGCCAGCTGTACTGGAGCACCTTGTAGATTTGGGTGACCTCCGAGGGGACTATGAGCGGATGTACTAGGCTGGTAATCCCGCTCGAATGTATGCGTCCGAGTATGCACAGGGCCAGCAAAAGCCACCCGTTGTGGGAGGCCTCCTGGAGGTATCGCCGGAACGAACACCTGGGTACTACCAGCAACTCGTGCGTTTACATCTCTAGGTCGAGGTAGGCCTCAGCTACGCCGACCATTCAGTCGAGACCTGGCTGGAAATTAAAGCTCTGCACCTGGACAACCTCCGCGGCCATGAAGGCTGAGCCATCTCGCTTCGTGACCCTGAATGATGGGCCTGCGGCACGCGTGAATCAAACTGAGGATGCCGTGGCCAGGCTCCCGCCTGAGAGCCGTGCTGAAGGGGGTGGTTCGGTCTGGGCACTGTAGTCGCAGCGTGGAAACAAGGCCGTACCCAGAATGTCCAGCAGCCTGGGCCATCTGAGTGTAGTGTTCGTACCGTATGCAGTGAGCAGCAGGTCAAACACCTTGCTGGCAGGGGCCTTGCTAAAGGAGCACGCATGTATCAAGTGATAGGAATTAAAAATACGGCACTGGCCTTTCTGGTCGTTACCCTTGCGATTTTTGCTGGGCTACACCACAACGACCTTCTAGCTTTGATAGGCGAGCCACTGAAGCTGCTGCGAGCCCTTTCAAGTGCGTCAAGCTTGGCCAGCTTTGCATTTCTGATCGTAGGGGAGACCTTCATCTTCCCACTGCTTTGCAAGCTTCCCATTGTCAGAAGCTTCTTCCCTCCTATCGAAGGCACGTGGAACGTCTTGCTTCAGTCAAACTGGGGCGCTATCGAGCGTTTGAAAGGAAATCAATCGGTAGAGGACAAGCTCATCAAGCAGGGGAAAATCAAGATTTTCTCTCGCTTTTTCCGCGTCCGTATGCAATTCGAAGCCGACGACCGCTATTCGAAGTCCAGCACCGTCTGCGTCAGCGTTCAGCGCGATGCTCAGCACGGCACGGTGGAACTCAACTACATCTACGAGAACCTGACGAGCAACCCGAAGATTTCGGACTGCAGTCGGCACAACGGTGCGGCCCGGATTCAAGTACGAGATGAAGGCAGTATGGTGACGATGGAGGGCGTCTATTTTACGGATCGCAATTGGAACCAAGGCATGAATACAGCGGGGTACATCTCATTCGAACGCGAGAAAACACGGCCTTGGTGGCGGTTCTGGGGAGCAAAAGACGCAGTGTAGTGGCAATGTATAATGATACTATATATTGTGCTTATCTTTTCGTCTTGCACTACATATGGTGCGGTGGCATTATTGAATCCAAGCTGCGACCGCTTCGCTGTCTCTTGTGCAAGATCGACGCCTGCCTAGGTTGGCCGGTCGGTGGGGCGGAGTTTGATTTAGCTTGGCGTGATGTCAGCTGGACGCCAGGTGCCCTGCAAGCTTTTAGGGGCTTGCTGACCATTGAAGGCCTTAACCGAATGGGGGAGTGGCGTCCATGCCAAACCTGAGTCCGCTGCTGTACAGCTCGAACGAGCACACGACATTTTTGAAAGAGCTCGACCTGGGCGAGACCGAGAAACAGAAAATCAATTCTGCCCGGGCAGATGTGCGTGATGAACTGCGCAAGAAGCTGCCCGACGCCATGAAAGCCCGGGGTTACAAGGGTAAAGAGCGAAAGCCCAAATTCTTTATCCAGGGGTCGTGGGCTTATAAGACCCTGAATAGACCGTGCCAGACCCCTCCTCAGCAATCGGATGTTGATGATGGCGTCTATCTGCCGATGAGCATCATCACAGAGGAAAATCGCCCCATCATGGCGATTCAGGACTTCCGCGCTGCAGTGCAGGATGTTTTGAAACCTCTGTGTACAGAGAAGGGCTGGACGTTAAGCTCTAAAAAGACCTGCATGCGTGTGGAAGTCTCGACTATTGCCCACATCGACCTGCCGCTCTATGCTATTCCCGATGACCAGTACGCACTGATCGTCGAAGGTCTGGAGGCGCGTAACTACGAAGTGATGAAGGGTCTTGCCATCAATTCGGAGCAGGACTCCTGGAAAAAACTCCCTTCCGACAAGATTCTGCTTGCTTGTGAAGACGAGTGGATCGTGTCTGATCCGCTGAAGATGAAGGAGTGGTTCGAACTTGAGATTTCGGACAAGGAAGAGCAGCTGCGCCGAGTGATTCGGTACATCAAAGCGTTTCGTGACAAGCAGTGGGACAAAGGTGGGCCTAGCTCGATCCTGTTGATGGCTGCAGCCTGTCCAATTTTCGAATTCCACTACAAACGAGATGACCTGGCACTTCTGACGGTGGTTTCCGGCCTGCCGAACGCCCTGCGAGAGGGCGTGAAGAGTCCCGTTGACTCTAAAGTCTTTCTCACGGATGCGCTGGGAGAGGAAGGTGTTGAGGAGGCTGCAGAAAAGTTCGAGGACTTCGAAAAACACCTGGTCGCCTCGATCGAGGACAGTGCTCAGAAAGAGATGGCGTGCTTGTGGATGCGCGCCATGCTGGGAGAGCGCTTCCCTAACCGCCCTGATCTCATCACCGATGCGGTTTCTAAGCCGATGCCTGCGGCAATGGCTGCTATCCCACCTGAGCAGGGGCCGTCCGAGATCGTCAAACGAACGAAAGCGGGCTAGCGCCATGAGTGTCATCCCTCAACTGCTTGCAGCGCTGAAATCGATGGGTTTTCGGCGTTACGAGGCGCAGCCGAGGACCTCACACCTGGTTATCGAGGGTAGCCTGAGTACCCGCTTCGGTGATGTGCCGTGCTTGGCGAGAATCGACAGGTCGTTCCAGACGTTACCGCTTGTGCAATTGACGCCGGTGCCTGAGCGTTTGCGTCCTGTGGCCCCGCACATAGGGCCTGGGGGCTCGTTGTGCTACATCGCAGAAGCAACCGCTGTCGTTGACATCTTCGACCCCATCGGCCAGACCTTGGCGGCCCTTGAGCAGGCAGCGCGCGTTCTGGATCAGATCATGGCTGACGAGCGTGTAAATGACCTCGCGGAGGAGTTTTACGCTTTCTGGTCAGGCCCGCAGTTTTATGAGGACGTGGATTCAAGAACGTCCGGCGCAGGCGTTTTGCTAGAGGGCGGAGGAACGTTCGCTGTAAGCGACAATCCCAAGCGAACATTAGCCAAACTTGCGCACCTGCCAGGCAAGCTGCGAGAACTACCCCTGGCAGTTGACCGAGTCACCACCCGAGAAGTACCCAGACCGAGGTCAGACGCGTGGCCCCCTAAAACGGTAGGAGAACTGCTTACGTGGCAGAGTGGGCTAGATGACGCTTGCCGACGAAAGATCGAAGCACGGGTGGCTGAGGCGTATCGCAAGAAATGGCAGTTTGCGGTGGTGGTTATTGAGTCGCCCACAATGCCGTATGCTTTCGCGACAGTCGACCTCTTGAAGATTCCGCGCAACTCGTCACTCGATCAGCGCTTACCGATTTACGACGTCGAGATTATTCGGCTCAGCTTGATCCGCATCGATGACGCTTTCGTCACCCAGCGCAACATCCCCGGCCAGACTACGCTCTCGGGTTTGCGGATAGCCATGATCGGCGTCGGTACAATTGGTGGATACCTTGGTGAGATGCTGGCTAAGGCAGGCGCTGGCACTGCGGGTGGCGAGCTCATGTTGGTCGATAATCAGCACCTTGAACCCGGTAACCTTGGTAGGCATCGGCTTGGGGCAAACCACAGCTTCCTGCCTAAAGCGACTTCTCTTGCTGACGAGATCAAGCGCGTGATGCCAGGCTTGAATGTGAGGCCCATCACCCATGACGCGAGGGAGGTCAATCTGGAAGGATTTGATCTGCTGATTGATGCCACCGGGGAGCAAGCGCTAGGGCAGTGGTTGGCTGCAAAGCATTCGCGAAGTGCACCACTTGTGCATGTCTGGATCGAGGGCACTGGAGTGGCGGTGCGATCTTATATGTCGAGGCACGTCTCTGAAGGCTGCTATCGCTGTCTGTGCGATTATGAACGTCAAGGCGACTTCGCGGCTGTTGAGGGTGGGGTTGAGCCGCTGTTTGCTGGTCAAGGTTGCGAAGGGCCTTACGTACCTTTCTCCGCCTCGGCGTCTATACAGGCTGCGGCGCTTGGCCTTGACTCCGTCATGGCTTGGGTTGGACAAAAAGCGTGGCCGGGGTTGACCACTAGAGTGCTAAGCAGAACCCATGAGGCTGAAAATGCGGATTGCACAGTTCTCAAGCGACCAGGGTGTCCAGCATGCAGTTAGTGACGACCTGGCGCGTCCCAGCAGGGGATCAATGGGTGTACTTCCACCAAAGCGTCCTGGATGTTTTCGAGCGCCATATCCAAAGCGACTCTAGAACCGAAGCGGGTGGGATTCTCCTGGGCCACGTGCGTGGCAAGCACCTTGAGGTGCTTGAGGCAAGCGAGCCGACTCCTCACGATCGCCGGTTACGCTATTTCTTCGAGCGAATGATCCACGGTCACAAGGGGCTAGCTGATAGGCGCTGGCAAGAGAGTAACGGTTTGGTGAGGTATGTGGGCGAGTGGCATACCCATCCCCAGGACGTGCCCAGCCCATCTGGTACAGACCTTCGCGAGTGGCAGATATTGGCGAGGGATCGCAGTGATCGCCGACCGATGTTGGCGGTCATCGTGGGCCGTCAGAACCTGCACGTAGAGCTGATGCATGCTGGCGGGAATCGTCATGAATTCCTGATGGGATGACATGAGTACGGCGTGCATCGTTCTGCTCGCGATCCTGGCTCTGTGGTTCCAGATGCTGCGAATCGAATGGTGGAATCTGATTACTCAAATCAATTCTCCGCCAGTTTTTCTGGATGAGGCGGCGAGCTATAAAGTGAATCGCCCCGGATTCTCTAGACACCTTGCAAGCTCATTGCGTAACGCTTTTCAAACTCTACCGGTGACAGCTGATTGTTGAAACCATGGCGGCGTTTTGCGTTGTAGAACATTTCGATGTAATCAAATACATCACTACGAGCATCTTGCCGCGAGGTGTAGATTTTTCGCTAGATCCGTTCACGTTTCAGAAGCTGGAAAAAGCTCTCGGCCACGGCGTTGTCATGACAGTTGCCTCGGCGACTCATGCTGGCAACCAAATTGTTTGCCTTCAAAAAGCTGCGCCAATCGGAGCTGCTGTACTGGCTGCCTTGGTCGGAATGAACCATCACCTCTTGCTTCGGTTTACGTCTCCAAACCGCCATCAACAATGCATCAATAGCCAAATCACTGGTCATCTGCGACTTCATTGACCAGCCAACGACCTGACGAGAAAACAGATCCAGCACCACCGCCAAATACAACCAGCCTTCATACGTACGAATGTAGGTGATGCCGGTGACCCAAACATTGTTGGGTTCCACGACATCGAACTGGCGTTTCAACAAATTGGGTGAGGCGACCGCTGGCTTACCGCCGTACTTTCCAGGGCGGCGTCTATAACCTGTCTGAGACCGCAGCCCTTCAAGACGCATCAGCCTTGCCACACGATGGCGCCCGCAAACTTCACCGACCTCGCGCAGATCGTCATGGATTTTGCGATAGCCATAAACGCCGCCACTTTCCAGCCATGAATGCTTGATCAAACCCAGCAGTCGCTGGTCGTCTTTGGCGCGTGCAGATTTGTGTGGGGCTGATAGGCCATGAACAAGTGACATTCAAACGATAGAGCCAGGGTTTCGGAATCACGCAAATGACTGACTGGAAGGCCAGCAACATCTGCTCCGTCAACTATTGGCCCCTGTAAAAGAAACCGCAACCGCAGTGGCCGAGGAAAAACTTAACGCAGTGTCCGGATGAGTTGACGACTACAGGAGCGACTTGAACCATTGGGTACAAGAGCAAACCAAGCGCTATGCTCACCTCTCTACACCCGGAGCCCTATAATGTCCGTAAAAACACCGTGGGAAGCTGCGATTGAGGTTGAGCCCAAAACCGAGTCCGAGCGCTATCTTAGCAAGCTAGCGCGCAAGGCTTTTCTCAGCCTCTGGTGCTATGGAAACGTCCACACCGATGAAGGGAAAAAGTCTGCGTCAGGTGATGGCAAGGAGCTCTGCGATCTGTTCGTCGTATTCGGCGATCACATCCTGATTTTCTCCGACAAACATTGCGAATATCCCGCGCACTCAAACCCCTTGGTCTCATGGGGTCGGTGGTACAAACGGGCAATTCACGGATCAGTGGCGCAGCTGATCGGCGCTGAAAAATTCATCCGGGAGCATCCTGATCGGCTGTACCTGGACAAGCAATGCACTGTGCCTTTTCCATACCGTCTGCCTGATATGGATAAGGCTGTCTTCCATCGTATTGCCGTGACACGGGGATCCTTCGAGGCGGCGTTGTCCCACTGGGGTGGGAAAAGCAGCGGTAGTCTGATGATCGACTCTACGCTGACTGACAAGAAGCAGCACCTGGAAACGCCTTTCACTGTGGGATGGCCGGCGGGGAAAGATCGCTTCGTCCATGTGCTGGATGAATTGACCCTGGACGTACTCCTTTCGGAGCTGGACACAGTACCCGATCTGGTTGGCTATTTTTCTGAGAAAGAACGCTTCATCAGCAGTGCGGAGTATGTGAGCGTTGCGGGAGAGGAAGAGCTCATTACGCTCTACCAGACCAGCATGGACGGTGGAAGACATGTCCTGCCTCGTGATTTTCCCGAATCAAACATGATCATGCTCGCAGAGGGTGATTGGGAAAAATTCGATTCGAGCGGGCAACGGCGCGCCCGTAACGAAGCCAACCGTCTCAGTTACTTCTGGGACGAGATCATCGAGTTCCAGTCCAAATTTATCCGCTCTGATGAGGCCGTTGCGATCAATGGCGAGAACTACACGAACGATGAGAAAGAGCAGTTGGTCAGGGCTCTCGCTATGGAGACCCGTTTCGCGCGACGTGTGCTAGGGGACTCGCTTCACGATGTACTACGACGGCCTGTGCCCTCGGGAACTCAGTCGACCCGCATCATGCCGAGCCCGACGGTAGACGGGCGCTATTATGTATTCACTGTGGTACCCCGCGATCAGGCGGTTGATTACCAAGTCTACAGGGAAGATCGTGCTGAGTTCCTCGCCACGTATTGCCACGGTCTTAGACTTAAATATCCCGATATGATTGAAGCGGTCGGGCTTGCGTCCGAACCATTTTCATCCAAGGCCTCTTCGCAGGATGTGTTATACATGGCGTTCCCAGAGCCAGCCACTGTCGAAGAGCTTCACATCCTGCGTGAACAGTGCGATGAACTTGGCATTCTGCAGGAGTACTCGATGGTCCCTCACGCATTTCACGCCTTCGAATACCCGCGAGATCCTGGCCAGTTTGGTGCTGACACGGGCTTCTCGGGAAATAGAGCCGACAGGAGAGCTCAGGCAAGCGCCCAGCGTAAGGCTAAAAAGAAGGCCAAGCGCAAAAAGTTGAACTAGGGCTCTCACATCACACTTGGCGCAGGCATGAAATGTGATGGCCGTGAGATAACGATTCTGAATGCCTCATCACGCTACTGCGAAACCGCTCCCATATCCACCATGCTGCTGTCGCTATATCGGCGGCGATTGGCGACTGGACAACTGTCAGATCGATTAGTTGTAAACATCTGAAGGTAGAGAATCAGGCGCAATCAACAGCCGACCTTAGTTGCGTGCATTAGCGCTCAGGTCTAGGGTGTGCTTTACCCGGCATACGGTATAGAGGATAAGCGTCCACTTGTTGACAGGGTCTGATCGGCTTACGATCAAGCGTAGGTCAGGAGGAGTTTCGATCATGGATAACTATCAGAATCCAAAGCCAGGAAAAACATATATCAGCCCCGCGCTTCCCTCCTTTGGTGATAAATCGCGGCTTATCCGTATCGCGTCCAAAGTGTTGCCGTCGGTAGACGGCTATGAGTACGGTCGCGAGCGTGACGAAACTGTGCTCCGGCACAAACCGGAAGCGGCGACCTATATATCGGCAAAGTTTCTCGAGGACACTCGAAGGATTCAGGTTCTGACTGTTCAAAAATTCAGTTCGGAAAGCGGGCAGCCGTACGGCAGTGGTTTCTCGTTTGTCGGAGAGGAGATTGGTAGGTTTTGTGAGTTTCTTGCCAATATCCATGCGGTAACATTTGAAGGCGGGAGCCAAATCAATATTTCCGACTCAGAGCTGAGACGAATCGCTCTAACGTCTCTCCAAGCAAAACAACTAGTAACGGAAAACGAAGATTTAATTGCTGAGGTCGTGAAAAACTCACTAACAAAGCAGGACGTAGTCGCAATCGGATACCGAAAAAAGCAGCTTGAAGTCTTCAAGTCCCTATTAGAGGATGAAGACTACTTCCAAAAATTACAATCAAGGAAAGGCTGTACACCGGAAGCCCTATGGCAAAAATTCTTTGAAAAAAATCCTTGGATATTCGGCTATGGCCTTAGCTACATATATGCGTCCGGCCTCGATGGGAAGAAGCTAGAGCAAGCGGTCAGAGGTAATGATGTCGCTCAGCCAGGGAAGAGAGTGGATGCGCTTCTGAAAACAAAGGCTTGGGCGTCTAGCCTCTGTTTTGTCGAAATCAAAACTCACAAGACACGCCTGTTAAAAAACAAGAGTTATCGTGAAGGTTGCTGGGCCCCCTCGGATGAGCTTGCAGGCGCGGTCGCTCAAGTGCAGGGAACTGTGGCCCTCGCAGCAGAAACTCTGAAGGAATCAGTGCGGCTTACTGACGACAATGGATACCCCACCGCTGAAGAGGTCTTCAACTATTCCCCGAGAGCATTTGTGGTGGTTGGTTCCCTAGAGCAGTTTGTTGGCGAGCACGGGGTTAATCGGGAGCATCTCAGGAGCTTCGAATTATTTCGTCGAAATACCATCCAACCCGAGATAGTGACTTACGATGAGCTTTTTGAACGAGCAAAACACATCATCGCAGCGAATGAAGCTTAGCGTTCGCATGCAAGGCAAAAGCCCGGTCGTTACCGGGCTTTGCAGATCCCTCTAGGGGAGATAAAGCTCAAGTGCCTCAAGGGCTACCAGCCAAACTCTACGAGCGGTTGGCGCGCATGTCAACGCTTTGCGTGTGGGACTAAGTAGTTAGTTACGTGTACCGTAATGTGTAGTCGTCAGAGCTGACGCAGTCCTGTCTAGCACTGTGGGCAGATTACCATGCCGCAATCTGTAGTCGATACGAAGACTACTAAGCTGATTTATTGGGTGTTTCTCAACGGCGCCATTACTGACTCTACGTCCAAACCGTTAATAAGGCAGTTGTGTGCTATTACTGACAGAGCATCGAAAAGCTTGTCTCGCTGTATTGCCAACGCAGCGTTCTCCGCTTGAAGACTTGCAATACGCTCTTCGAGACTTCTGCGCCGGCGGGCACCATCCGGATCTCTCCCGCTTTCCCTCATTTGAACAATACGGGCGGCCTCAATTCTGTCTCCACGGTCACCTCCCAGCGTAGCTCGGCTTGTCAGGCCCAGGCGGCGCTGCACCTCCGGTCGGGAAATGGGAGCGAGCTCCACTCCTGAGCTAATCATCTGGGCGAGGAGAGCATCTATTGCTTCGTCAAGAATGCCCCCCCTCAATGTCTGTCGTCGTGCCATAGTTGCCCCTAGTCATCTGATACCGAACTGTGTCGTTTGTCCGAGTCCATAACCGTGATTGGATGCCCGTTTGGAAACACGCGTTGCACACCTCCATTGGTATCACGTGCAAGGACAGATTTTAAATTGTTGAGCTTGTTTTCCTGGTCTGCTAGCCATACATCGCTGCCTGCCTCTCCGGTGCCTGCGTCGCGCATGATGGATATTGCCTTCGTCAGATTCTTGGCTTGTTTTTCAAGGTTGACCCGTTCCGATGGAGTGCCCATCAGATGTAGATGCGAGCAGCCATTCCAGCACTGAAGATGCTTAGGGCAGGGGGCCTGGGAGAAATCGTGGATACAACCTCCGAAAGGGGTCACATGCAGCGCCGTGGCGTGTACGGTGAGGAATGCTTCCGCAGTTGTTGTACCTTTATCTGATAGCAAAGCATGGTAACTGTCGGTCAAAGCGCCATGAATACGCTTATCTCTTATGCCTGTATGGAGAAATTCGATGCGTTCGTGATAGCTATTGAACGCCAGGAACTCATGATGGGCAGCGATGTTTTCTTCAATGCTCGTGTGTTGGTAATAAACATTCTGGTCGAGGCGTTTTCGACCCAGAGCCAACGCTTGCTGAACATCGCTCATACCGGTCAAGTGGTAAATTGTGTTCCGCCAGTGTCTAGGTTGGTGGCTTGTTAGCCTAATCGGAGTTCCATCGGATTCGGTTAATGAACGACGCGAAAAAATTGACGTATATTTTTCATCGTCACCTAATGCGTGATTGATATCCTCGAGGGTGACCCGACGCGGGACAGCACGAAACACATTTGCCTCACGTCCACCGAAACGAAATTGGCCGTCGAAAGCGATGGCAAGCGTTTCGCTGGTTCTAAGTACGATACGAACCCGTCCCCCAACATTTTCTGTCAATGCCGCGTGCCCACGGAGGCTCGGGACGATCAGTCGCTCAATCTCCCCGGCGACGTAGCGTCGCCTTAACGACCTTCCTCGCTTTTCATCTGGTTCATCGTCAAACGGATGGACACCGTTACGTGTGAGGAAAAGGTATAGATTTCTGCTTGCGCTTCTTGCTTCGCTAAAACCTAGCCAGTCCAAGACCTTTGCATCGGATATCACTGACTGAGGGGGGTAGCTCCAAATACGTCCTGGGTGGAGTTCTTGCCAGGCGGCAATTTCTCGTTGTTCATTGGTTAGCGTTTTTAATCGCTCTACTGCGCGCCTGGCTAGAGGAATGTCGCTTTCAGCCAGCCAATGAACACGGGATTGAAATTGCTTTTCCGCGAAGTACCTAATTCCGCATTCGACGAGAGGCTTGCCATGGGCATCGACAACTACTTCTCCTGTCGTCCCTTTGATCGGCCTTTCGACCCAACAATCATAAGGTATTACTGCTACTTCGTTACCTCGTTGCCCAGTCGCTATCAATAAGTCGATCACTCGCAGCAAAATTTCTTCGCCGTCACTGAGTGGGTTGTTCGAACATATGGCATATGCCTCCATCGCCTCACGAGAAGGTAATCTCTCATCAGACTTACGCTGTTTTACCGCACGATCAGGATCGTGCAATGAGATGAACTCGTGGCGGCTTTTTTCTGGTTTTGCATCATGTGTAAAGTGGATGGCGGTGTCGGTTAATTGTAGTTTATCGATCGTATCCGCAATTACCTGAAGATGAGATATCGCGTCGTAAAGGTTCTTGTAGCCACTCCCTTTGAGAAATTCTACGACACGGTCAAAATCGCCCCGCGTCAACTGTGTAGGGTCGGATACACGTCGTTCAAACAACGGATTGTAAAGTCGGCGTACCGCAATATTGTAGGCGGCGACCATCGAAAACTTCAGGCTTCGGGTGCGTTGTAGATATACGATTAATGCCTTGCAAAAATCCTGGAAATCCGAGGGAAGGGCAGCTTTAGGAGGAACAGAATAGCCATTCTCTTCAAGTGATTGTCGTTGAGTTTCAAAGGTTATAGTCTGCTGCTTTAAGCGCTGCGGTAACCAATGCTGGACCGACCATAGCGCTGACTCCCAAGGGGTTGGAATCGATAAAGACTGAAAAATCACTTTTTCCTGTTTAATAAAGCCTTCGAGGCTCTGCCTTGCCCTAGACAGCGTCATCTGCGGCACCCTCCGTGTGCTGCCGGCAGCGTTCGATCGTAGTGCTTACTGCCAGGATGGTTTTCTGATGCTGGGCGAGGGGCCGATTGTGACTGAGATCACCGGCTTGTTCTGCCATATCAATGAACCGTTGGGCCTCCCGCTGGAGCGCATCCTTTACCTGCTCATGGCGGCCGTCAGCAAAGGGGTGGAACTTCTTGCAGGTGTAGCACGCGTATATAGGGTTGTAGGGACAGTGGGTATGGACGGGTAAGGCGCAGGCACCAATATCGCCTATGTACTGCGTATCAATGACGCCGCGGACGGCTGCTTCAGGAGCCGTATCGCGGCGTTTGACGATTTTCCCAGTTAATAAGCTGCGCATGATGCGCTGATAGGCCGGGCTCTTACCCAGAGCTTTCTCTTTGATCCGGGCAATGTTTGGGGTGGCCGTTACGTAAGCACGCGCTGCAACCGTGCTGTTGTGTCCGAGCAGTTCGGCAATCCTGTCTGCCGGAGTCCCCTGATCCGCCAAACCTTGCCCCAGGTGATGACGCAACAACATGGTTACCTGATTCGGCCTATCTATCCCAGCTTCACGCAGCTCGTGTTTGAGGCCTGAACCGACCTCAATAACCGAGAGACGCCTTCCACAAGGATTGACAAATAATGGTTCACAGTCGCTACCAAAACGGCGTTGAATTTCTGAAACGTGCCGTGAGATTTTCTCACCCAGGCGGGTGGTTATTTTGCGGGGGCGCCGCTCAGGTCTGCGCTGGCCGACTTTTTTGGCCATGGGTAACCACAGGGTGTAGTACTTTTCGTGATCAGTGCTCTCAATAAACTCAAAATCAGCAATATCAAGCGAATGAAATTGAATCGATCGAGGTGCGATCTCGAAACCCAAGTGAAGCACTATATTAAACTGAACATCCACCCAAGAGTCACATTTAAGTTCTCGCTCAATGCGTTTGAGCAATCGAATTTCTTCATCAAGTTCTAAGCCAGACTGCGAGAGAAAAATTCGAGCATACGGGTCAACCCGATCTGACTTTACCTCCTTGATTTTTAAATATGTGGCTGGATCGAAGCCATTGATTCCTCTATCCATTGCCCAACGATAAAACCTTCGAAATCCTACAAGTACTGCCCTCGTTTTTTTATCTCTTCGAGAGCAGTGATTAGTTGATGTGTGGCCCAAGGAAGTCCGGCCGCGAGATTTGTATCAGGTAAAAAACGAAGGGTATCCGCGAACATTACCGCAGTTCGAGGTGCATATTTCTCAAGCGCATAAGCCATAAAGCCTTTGCCTATTTCGATTAGCTCTGAATTCAACTGGATCGCACTCCAATCAATTTTCAGTGCAATTCCACCGTCGTACCAGGTCCACACCTTCAGTTGAGTATCGACATACTTTGGCTGGTCATTAGTGCGAGTCCGAATCGCAACGTGAGCGGGCCCCCTGAACACGTAAGCTGGCAAAGAGGAGGGCGGTGACGCGTGTTCTTGATCGGCTGACTTGGTCACGGCGAACCTCCTTAACTGTCAAGTCGGCTCCAGGCTGCCGAGGTGCGCTGAGCATTGTGGAGGTTGGCCGACTCGGCTAGATAACGACCTGCGTAACGGCGTGGCATAGTCGAGGTCTCAGACCAACCGCAGACTCGCCGTAGTTCGTCCGTGGCCCGCTCGAGGTCATGCCCACGCTTTTCGACCAGGTAAGCCAAAAAGTGGTCTGCAAAGGTGTGGCGAAAGTCATGCGCAGAAAGTGTAGGCAACAATCCTGGATGAGCCAGCTCAATGGTCAGAAACAGCCGATCAAGAACGTTAGACAACGCGCGGATCGACAGCGGGCGGCCACGATCCGAGATGAACAAATAGCGATACAGCAATTTCATCGGTTTACCGTCACGCAGAGGGCGCCGGTCGCGCTGGATATAGCGCTCGTAGACCTCATACAACTGTGCGGAGATGCCTACGGTCCGCCCATGTGTTTTGAGCGCAGGCTCTTCAACGCGCGGGTCGCGGGGATCATGTTCGCGATCATTGATGCTGACATAGGCGTGCTGAGAACCTTTATTGATATCCGTGGTGTAGAGCTTCAGAAGCTCTCCACGACGGATGCCGGTCTCCAAGAGCAATTCAATCATTAGCCAGTTATGCAGCTGCAAACGTTCCGGGAACGGATTCTCCGCAGCGCCAGAGCGAATCAGTGTGCGAACGATCTGTAGTTGCGTATCTGTCAGGCTGCGGTAACGAGTGCGGTCGGGACGAGCATTGATGATGTGGCCCTCAAAGCGCCGCTCAATGACGTCAGCAACATCGGCAAATACCACGTTGATGTCAGCCTGTGCGGCTGAATTCTGACGGGCGCGCGGGATGTAACGGGTGACGCACCAAGATAGGTATTTCTTCAGCAGGCGCAGGTACTGGTCACGTGTTCGTGAACTGATCTGCTGAAAAAGTACAGTGCCCGGTTTGCCGATTCGGGCAATCAGATTATCGGCATGACGGCCACTTTGGAGCCAAATAGCGTAACCATCCAGCAAAGCCAGAATCGCCTCAAAGTGGCAGGCCAAAATGGCCTCATCGATATCCCGATCTCGGCTTTTGGCATAGGCGTAGAAAGCCTGGATCGCGCGCAGGTGCGCCGCAGCCGTATTGTAAGCGCGGTGCCTGAGTTTGAGTTGGACGTAGATGAACGGAGTGAGTATGGGCAACGGAGTCGCATCACCAGCTTGTACAAGCAGCGGTAGTCGTTGACCTGAAGAGAAACGGCACTGAATCAGTCTCATCGGCAGCCACCTCATTCAAGGATTCGTCATGAACACTATGGACATAGCCCGTTGAGAGAGTAGGCGTCAAAACGAATTCGTCGAATCAGTCACTTAGGCAGCTCATGAACATTTATGACATGGCCTGTCGTTTAACATAATATACATTATGCGAACCCATTGGTATTCCACACAGGCCGTCTCCCAGGTACATTTCAAACCTCAGCCACGTCTCTTGACCACATCCCCTCAGGATTTCCCCCATGCATGAAGCAGCCCGTCAGATCATCGATCTCTACGAACGTCACGCTCAAACATGAGATCGAATTCGCTCACGGCGCCTCGTTGAACAATCCTGGCTGGATCGTTTTCGTCAGGCCATGCCGGTTGCGGCTGGTGATGTCCTCGATGTCGGCTGTGGCTGCGCCGAACCCATGGCAGCTTATTTGATCAACGCGGGTCACGCTGTATGTGGCGTTGATTCTTCCACGGCCATGATCACCTTGTGTCGGCAACGTTTCCCGCAGCACGCTTGGCATGTGGCCGACATGCGCCAGTTGGCGTTGAATCGGCGTTACGCTGGCATTCTGGCGTGGGACAGTTTCTTTCACCTGACGCCTGATGATCAGCGTCGAATGTTCCCGATTTTCCAGGCCCATGCCCAGCCTGGTGCCGCACTGATGTTTACCAGTGGCACGGCACATGGCATTGCGCTGGGCAGCTTTGAGGGCGAAACGCTTTATCATGCCAGCCTGGACCATGGTGAATATATTGCGCTGCTCAATGCCCACGGTTTCAGCGTCGTTGAGCAAATAACAGAAGATCCGGAATGTGGCGGGCATACGATCTGGCTGGCTGTTTTCGGCTGAAATCGACCTGTTGCCCTGCCCGTTTATATAGATATATCGTATAACTCAACTAAATGACTATTTAGTATAGTTATATCTACCGATCACTAATCAGCAAAAAAATCTTCAATAACCACCCGCCGCCGTCATCGCTCCGCCCACGATCGCAATTCCTGAACTACTGCCCAAACGTGTCGCCCCGGCTTCAATCATCTTTAAAGCCGTCGGATAATCGCGCACACCGCCGGACGCCTTTACACCAACCCCTGCGCCCACGGTCTGGCGCATCAGTGCCACATCTTCGACTGTCGCGCCGCTTCGGCTGAAGCCGGTGGAGGTCTTGACGAACGCCACACCCAAGTCGCGGCAGATTTCGCAGGCCTGGACCTTCTGCTTGTCGTCGAGCAGACAGGTTTCCAGTATGACCTTCAACGGCACGGCGCCGCAGGCCTCGTGGACCAGGGCGATGTCTTCGCGCACGGCGTCCAGCAGCCCGTCTTTCAACCATCCGATATTGAGCACCATATCGATCTCCCCTGCCCCGGCGGCAATTGCCCGTTGGGCTTCGAAAGCCTTGGTGTCACTCAGACCGGCCCCCAATGGAAAGCCCACAACAGCACAAATCACTACGCTTTTATCGGTCAGGCATGACGCGGCGTAAGGTACTTGACCCGAGTTCAGGCACACGGAGTAAAAGCCGTGTTCGCGGGCCTCTTCGCACAAGGTTCGGATCTGTTCACGGGAGGCGTCGGGAGCCAGCAGGGTGTGATCGATGTACTTGGCCAATGCTGCGGGTGGAAGATTGTTCATTTAACGAGCCCTTGCCTGTATGTTGCCAATGATCGTGGCGCGCGTGTCACGGTGCGCATATAAAATAGTTACAATAATAACATTTAATGTTACTTATTTAACAACAACAATCAACCCCTGGAATACTCGTGGACAGTAGAAAAGCCGAGCGACTGAAGCTCATTCAACAAGCCTTGCAGGACCAGAATGCCATTCACTTGAAGGAAATGGCCGCGCTGCTGGAGGTTTCCGAAATGACCCTGCGCCGCGATCTCAACCACTTCAGCGATCATTTGCGCCTGCTGGGCGGCTACATCACGCGAGTCGGCAACGAGGCCGGCGATTATCGCGTGGCGGAGCAGGACACGCGTCACGTTGAGGAAAAACGCCGCATCGGAAAGCTCGCTGCCCAGTTGATCCAGGCCGGTGACACGGTATTTTTTGACTGCGGCACCACCTCGCCTTTTGTGGTTGATTTCATTCCCGATGCGCTGGAGTTCACGGCGGTGTGCAGTTCGCTGAACGTGCTGCTCAAACTGCAGAACAAGCCCAATTGCCACATCGTGTTGTGCGGTGGCACCTTTCACCGCAAGAACCAGGTTTTTGAAAGCCGCGCCGAAAGCAGCATCCTCGACAGCGTGCGCCTGACATGGGCCTTTGTGACCGCCGCCGGCGTCAGCCAGGAATTCGGCGTGACGTGCTTCAACTTCAACGAAGTCGAGGTCAAGCAAAAGGTCATACGCCAGGCCCAGCAGCGCGTGCTGCTCGCCGATTTCAGCAAGTTCGACACGGTGCGCACCGCTCACTTCGCCGCCCTGGAAGACTTTCATTACGTGGTCAGCGACAAGAAAATCCCCCGTGGCTACAAGGAAGTCATCCAGGCCAACGGCACGCAATTGCTGGTCTAACCCAACAGCTTCCGCCGCTCCTGCGCACTCAAGTAACCGGTGGTGACACTGAACGAAGCGCTGGCTCCAGCCGCCAGCACACGCACGTGACCTTTGGCTTTCTCGGCGTTATAGCCCTCGGGTTCACAGGTGGACGGCAGAACGAACGCCGCCACTTGCTGATCCGGCGTGTACAGGATCCAACGCGCGGCGTGCTCGAACTGTTCGGGACGGTAACGGGTGTAAAACGCCGCGCCATCGGGATGATCGAGTAGAAAATGCGCCTGGCCCGCGGCGTCAGTGGCAACACCATCAAAGAAAAACACGATCTCGGGGTCGTACAGTGACGGCTGTTCAAGGCAGGCCAACTGAGTCGGGTGCTCGGCCAGTCGGGCCATGTAGGCGCTCCAGGCTGGCGTCGGCTTGACGTGGTCCGGCACGCTGGTACGCAGGCGCAGGCGTTGCACGCCCAACGGTTCGACAAACCGCGCACCGGTCACAAACGCGTAGTTCATGTGGGCCATGTACATCAGGTCCATGGGCTTTCTGGCCAGGTTCGTCACGTCCATATCGATATCGAACAAGGCCGAATCGGCGCGCAATGTGACGCTGGGGCAAGCCAGGTAACGATCGCCGAACCCCTTGGCGTACTGATACGAGCCGCCCAGGCGCAAAAAGCCCTCGCCCACTTCCAGCCAGGCCGTGTCCAGGGGCGCGCAGGGCATTTCGCCGTGCAAGGCGTGCGTGTCGTCCGGCGTCGGGCAACCATTGCGCAGCAGGCCACTGTGAAACATGAAGCAGCCATAGGTGTCGATGACCGTGGTGCTGGGCCGAGGTTGCTCGAACAGGTTGTTCATGGTCAGGTTGCAACCGTCGAACTCGGCTGACCAGACCATCTGTCCTTGATAAGGCAGTACCACCAGCTTGCCACGGCTGTTCTCCAGGCTCAGGGCCAACACACCCGACGCATAGGTCCAGGCACTGACCTTGAATGCAGGGGATTGCAGGAGGATCTTTTCCTGCTCGCCAAACACCGCTCGGTACAGTGGGATACGTGTATTCATGAGGCCACCGCCCCGGTGGCGCCCGCCGGTAAGGTGCCGGGTTGGCGCATGCACTTGAGCGCATACATCACGATCACGATAAAGCACAGTAACGGCACGCTGTAAGCCAGCTGCATGTTGCCGCCGCTGGCGTCGGACAGCAGGCCCTGGAAGATCGGGATCACCCCGCCGCCTACGATGCTCATCACCAGCAAAGAGCCACCGACACCGGTGTCTTCACCCAGGCCATCGATGGTCAGGCCGTAGATGGTCGGCCAGCAGGGGCCGAGGAAAATGCTCACGCCGACTGCTGCATACACCGCCGAAATGTTCGGCACCAGAATGGTATAGGCCAGCAGCACGATACACAGCACCCCGTAGATCGCCAGGACCTTGGCGGGGTGCAGCCGCCGCATCAACAGGTTGGCGATCAGCTTGCCGACAAAATACGCGGCAAAGGTGGTCAGCAAAAACCAGGAGGCGCTGCGCTCGTTCATACCGCCCATTTGCATGGCCAGGCGAATGGTGAAACTCCACACGCCGACCTGGGCGCCCACGTAAAGAAACTGCGCCAATACGCCAAAGGTAAAGCGTGGGTTGCGCCACAGGCGGCCCAGGCTCTGACGCAGACTGCCGGGCTTGCTGCCAGCGGGCTTATTGCCCTTGCAGGCGGGAAATCGCGTAATGGCGATCAGGATAAAGATCAGCACCAGCACGGCAATCATCCACTTGTAGGGCAAGAGCGTGGACTGGATCATTTGCAACTGCGCAACCGCCGCCTCGGAAGCGCTCATCTGCGTCAGTTGTTCCGTGGTGGCGTCCGTGTCCTTGAACATCACAAAGCTGCCTACGTACACCCCGGCCATTGCGCCGAATGGGTGGAAGGTTTGCGAAATGTTCAAGCGTCGGGTCCCGGTTTCCCGTGGCCCCATCAGTGTCGAATAGGTGTTGCACGCGGTTTCAAGGAACGACAGCCCGGCGGCTATCACAAACAGCGCCAACAGGAACATGCCGTACTTGGCCGTGGACGCCGCCGGAAAAAACAATAGGCAGCCGAACATATACAGCAGGAGGCCGATCAGAATCGTGCTCTTGTAGCTGAAGCGACGCACCACCATCGCGGCCGGGATCGCCACGAAAAAGTAGCCCAGATAAAACGCCGACTGCACAAAGGCGGTCTGGAAATCACTGAGCAGAAACGCTTTCTTGAAATGGGCGATGAGCACGTCGTTCATGCTCGCCGCCGCCGCCCACAGCGCAAAGATGCTGCACAGCAGGATAAAGGCGAACCAGGGCGTGCGGTTCAGGTAGAAGCCATCGGGAGTCGGTTGCAGCGCAGGTTTGTTCATTATTGTTCTCCGGGCTGGGTGGGGTGTTACCGCTGTTGCTGGAAACGCGTGAACGTTTCGTGGTCGGGATAAGACGTTTGCGTACCCAGCGCCATGACCGAGCACGCGGAATACGCTACCGCCTGTTCAATGGCCTGACGGATATGGCCGTCGCGGTTCCAGTGGTGAATGAAGCATCCGAT
This sequence comes from Pseudomonas sp. R2-7-07, assembly GCF_003852355.1. Classification (NCBI taxonomy): domain Bacteria; kingdom Pseudomonadati; phylum Pseudomonadota; class Gammaproteobacteria; order Pseudomonadales; family Pseudomonadaceae; genus Pseudomonas; species Pseudomonas sp. R2-7-07. The sequence continues at coordinate 2,969,358 of NZ_CP027759.1, forward strand.
AAAGGCATCGCCGGCCCCCGTGGTATCACGGGCCACCACCTGTACGCCGGGCACATGGAATTCGCCCTCTTCGCCCACGTACAACGCACCGTGCTCGCCAAGGGTGACGATTACGTGGCGAATGCCGCTGGTGACCAGGCTGCGCGCGGCGGCCTGGGCCGAGGCCGGCGAGTTCACGACGTGGCCGGTGATCAGCGCCAGTTCCGATTCGTTGGGGATCAGGAAGTCCAGCTGCGCCAAATGCTCGGCGCTTAACCCGGTCAACGCCGGTGCCGGGTTGAGCAGCACCGCGATAGCGTGTCGGTGAGCGAATTCGATGGCGTGGTAGACCGTCTCCAGGTTGATTTCCAATTGCAGCACGATCAGCGTGCATTCACGCAGGTCCGCTGCAGCGGCATCGATGTCCGCCGGCGACAGATGCGCATTGGCTCCTTTGACGATCAATATGCTGTTGTGCGAGTCAGTTCGCACGAAGATCGGCGCGACGCCGCTGGAAACACCCGGCACGCGCTGCACGTAACGGGTGTCGATGCCAAAGCGTTGGAAGTTGGCCACGGTGTTGTCGGCAAACATGTCGTCGCCGACCTTGCTCAGCATCAGGACATCAGCCCCCAACTTGGCGGCCGCGACGGCCTGGTTGGCCCCCTTGCCGCCGCAACCGAGGGCAAAACCCGGCGCTTCGAGGGTCTCGCCCTGGGCCGGCATGCGGTCGATGTAGGTAATCAGATCAACCATATTGCTGCCGATGACTGCGATCTTGCTCATTGCTATTCCACCTTGTTACGGCACGACGAGGCAAAGCGTGCCGCTCTTGTTTTGTTATTTAAATAACATTAGGTGTGAATATTCAATCTTTTTTTGTGGGGTCGGATCAATTTTGCCGGATGGTCTTACCCGGTTCCCCTTTCTCCGGACAAAAAAAACCGGCCTCAGAGGCCGGCCGTTAATCAACAGGTCTACACGCTGAACCGATCCACCGACTGCGACAATTTCCCGGCCAGGCCGGCCAGCTCATCGGTGGTCGCGGCTGTCTCACCGATGACGCGGCTATTGTTTTGCGACATACCGGCGATCATCTCCACCTGGTGGGCGATTTCATTGCTGGCCAGGCTCTGCTCGCCGATGGTCCGGGAGATGTCGTTGACCAACTCCGTGGTGCTCAAGGTGGCCTGCAGAATCTCGCGAATGGCGCGCTCCACATCGGCGGTCACGGCCATGCCTTTGTCCACCTGGGCGACGCCCTCCTCCATGCTGGTCACCGCTTCCCGGGTGCTTTGCTGGATACGCCCGACCATGCTGGCGATTTCCTGGGTGGAGGCGCTGGTGCGGCCGGCCAGGCTGCGTACTTCGTCGGCAACAACGGCAAAACCGCGCCCTTGTTCACCGGCGCGAGCGGCTTCGATGGCGGCGTTGAGGGCCAGCAGGTTGGTTTGGTCGGCAATGCCCTTGATCACTTGGATGATGCTGTAGATGGCCTCGGATTCCTTGTCCAGGGTGCGAATGACCAGAGCCGATTGCTGGGCGGAACGGGCAATGCCGTCCATGTCGCTGACCACTTGGTGAATCACCCGGCCGCCGTCCTTGGCCAGGGCTTCGGCCTGGTTGGCCATGTCCAGCGCGCGCCCGGCGTGGCGGGTGATTTCTTCGATGCTGGCGGTCATTTCGCTGGCGGCGGCGGCCATGGTGCTGGCGGCGGCGCTTTGTTGCTGGCTGCTGCCGGCGACTTCATGGCAGCCCTGGCTCAGTCGTTCGCTCACGCCATTGACGCCGTGGGCATTGCTGCGCACCACGTCGATCATGCCGCGCAGGTCGCGCTGCATGGTGGCGAGGCTACGAATCAATGAACTGGCTTCGTCCTTGCGGCTGGGCTCGACAATCGGTTCGCTCAAGTTGCCGCTGGCGATACTCGCGGCGATGCGGCTGGCAGCCTGCAGAGGCCCCATGATGCTGAGGATTACCCAGCGTCCCTGGGCCAGCAGCAGCAACAGGCTGGCGATCAGTACCGCGCCCAGGATCAGATTGGCGTTATGGATGGTGCGTTGGGTAGCCTCGCCGGTGCGTTCGGTATGGCTTTCGATCAACTCACTGAAGGCGCCCATTTGATCTTCGAGCTGGCTGAAGGCTTTATTGAAAGTTTCAAGCTCCCCGCGAGCGCCTTCGGGGTTGCCCAAGGCCAGCGCGACGATACGCTCGGCGGCGCCGATGTAGGTGTCCAGGCTGGGCTTGATGTTGTCGAGGTTGGTTTTGAGCGTGGCTTCCAACGGCAACTTGAGGTTGTCCCCCAGTACCTTGCGAAAGTTCTCGGCGTGCTCCTTGAGCGAACTATTGACCTCTGCGGCGGTGGTGGTGCTTTTGCCCAGGCCCACCAGCATGGCGGACAACACATCGGCGCGCAGCGCGTCATGCATCATGTCGGCTTCCATGTGGTTGCGCAAAACGGTCATGCTGACCTCGTTTTCCTGCACGGCAGCGCTCATCTGTCGGTTTCCAAGGTAACCGGCCAGGCTCATGACCAGGGCGGTCAGCAACCCGGTCGCAATCAACAGCGTCAAGCGTAATTTGATCGTCATGCGGATATCCCTCACCCAAGCGCCGATGCGTCGTTACTAGCGTTATCGGCATCACTGGCTGTTAGTGAAGCTCAAGTTTGCGGATCTGCGCGGATACCTTAAGCTGGGCGTCTTTTGCTTGCCCCGGGACACCCATGCCTCAACGTATCGCCCACCTCGCCCTGCTGCTGGGGTTGATCACCGCCATCGGCCCGTTCGCCATCGACAGCTACCTCCCCGCCCTCCCCACCCTGGGTGCCAGCCTGCAGGCGTCGCCCGCCGCCGTGCAGATGAGCCTCACGGTATTTTTCATGATCATCGGCGTCTGCCAGCTGTTCTATGGGCCGCTCAGCGATGTGTATGGGCGCAAGCCGCCGATCTACGCCGGCCTGGTGATTTTTGCCGTGGCCAGCGTCGGTTGCGCATTGGCGCCGACCATTGAAGTGCTGATCGGGTTTCGCGCCCTGCAAGCGTTTGGCGCGTGCGCCGGCATGGTCATCCCACGGGCGATCGTGCGCGACCTCTATACCGGCCATCAAGCCGCGCGCTTGATGGCGTTGCTGATGCTGGTGATGAGTGTGTCGCCGATCCTTGCGCCTCTGGCCGGCAGTGTGGTGATTTCACTCTGGAGCTGGCGCGAGGTGTTCGCCGTGCTGGCGGTGGTGGCCGTGCTGTGCCTGGTGATGACCGTTGTACAACTGCCCGAAACCCACCCGGCCGAGCGGCGCCTGGGCAAAACCCTGGGCGGTGCGATCCGCAGCTACGGCGCGCTGCTGCGCGATCCGGTGTTTATCGGCCTGGCAGTGGTCAGTGGCTTTGGCCTGGCCACGTTCTTCGTGTTTATCGGCAGTGCGCCGTTCGTGTATATCCAGTATTTCGGCCTGACGCCCACCCAGTTCAGCCTGTGCTTTGCCGTCAACGCCGCCTCGTTTTTCGCCATGAGCCAGCTGACAGCCCGCCTGAGCGCGCGCTTTGGCCTGGCGCCGCTGATTCGCTGGTCGGTAATTGCCGTGGCGGCCGTGATGGCGCTGCTGGCGGTCACCACGCTGTGGGGCGATAGCCTGGCGTTGATGATGACCCTGCTGTTTGTCGGCTTCGGTTTTCTCGGCCTGTTGTTGCCGGCCGCAGGGGTGTTGTCGCTGGAGGATCACGGTGCGGTGGCAGGGTCGGCGTCGGCGTTGCTGGGCGCGATTCAGATGGTCACCGCCGCTGTGTCGATGACACTGGTGGGGCTGTTCGCCGACCATACGCCCGCGCCAATGTTGGTGGGCATCGCGCTGTGCGCCGCCGCCGCCCTGCTCACGGTGATATGGACGCTGCGCCGCTTGCCGCCGCACCTGGCGAGTGCTTGAGCCTTACAAATCGAAGCGATCCACCGCGCGCCGCCGCTCATTGTCGTCACGCACGTCATAGCTGGCGGTGGTCTGGATGTTGGTGTGATGGGCCAGCTTCTGCGCGATCGACAGGTCATGCTCCTCGATCACCCGGGTAATGAACGAGCGGCGAAAATCATGGGGCATGATCTTCACGCCCACCTGGTCCCCGCGCTGGCGAGCGATGTAGTAAATCGCGTGTTTAGTGATGCGTTCCCGGGTGATATGGCTGCCGCGACGGATTCGGTTGAACAGGAACGGGTCGTCCTGTTCGCCTTCCTTGAGTTGTCCGCGACGAAACTCCAGCCAGGCCTGCAGCTTGGCGAAGGCCCAGTCCGGCGCGTATTTGATCAGCTCTTTATTGCCCTTGCCGATCACGCGCAAGCTGCGCTGCTCAAAATCGACCTGCGCCAGATCAAGGTTGACCGACTCCGACTTGCGCATGCCCGAGCCGTACAGGATGCCGATCACGGCGGCATCGCGCAGGCCTTGCGGGCGCGGGTCGGCGGCGCAGACCTCCATCATTTCGCGGATCAACGTGCGGCGCAGGTTACGCCCCTGCCCCAGGCGCGTACCGGACGCGGCCTTGACCGAACGCATCTTCAACAAGTGCTCTTGGCTGATCAGACTCATCCGCCACGCTTCGTTCATCACCCCGCGAACGGCATTCACATACAGCGACGAGGTGTTCGGCGCATAGCCGTCCTCGCGCAACGCGGCGACCAGGGCGATCACCTGTTCGGGCTGCAGCAGGTGCCAGTCGATTTCTTCAAGGTTGGCGTCTTCAAAGCCCAGGCGGTCGGCGGCGTCCTGCAGCACGTAGCGCATGGTCAGCTGGCTGGAGGGCGCCAGGCGGGTGAGGTAGAGGGTCAGCGGGTTGCGGATGGACTCAGTCAAGGTAGATCAGCCTTTGGATTAAATATCACGAGCAATCTATTGATTAATCGCGATATTTATTGAATTGGCGAGGGCCGAGTCTAGCGCAATCCGGGCACTGCCATCAAATCACGGCGCCACGTCATCCTCTTCCGTGGGCTGCTGGGGTTGGGTCTGGGACTGGCTCCAGTCGGCATCCTGTTTTTTCATCAGCGCAAACCAGTGCTGACGCATGAACGCCAGGTAGCTGTCCGGCGCCTTGGCAAAATCCTTCTCGTCGCCGTAGCAGCCGGGCAGCGGTAGCTCGGTGCCCTGCTCTTTGTACTGGCTGACCAGCGCCTGCTGCGCGGCAACGCTGCAATCGGTCGGCAACGGCATGCCGCGCAGGGCGCCGGCGTCTTCGTCCCACCAGGCTGCGCCGTAACGGTCGACGCCGCGCAGGCGATACTTCTCGGACTTGCCGGCGTGCATGATCAGCTTGAATTCATTGGGGCTCACGTCGCTGGTACAGGTGCGCGAGTAGCCCACAGTCGCCTGGGTCGTGCCATCGCCCATAAGGTCGGTGACTCGGGTGGCTGCCGTGTCGAAGTGCAGCCCGGCGTCGAATTCGCACTGGCGCACATCGTCGTAAAGCATCCACACGCGCTTGGGATGCTCGCCGGTCAGCAGGTACTGGGCCGCGTAGGCAAAGGCCGACTGGGTGCCATCGTCGTCCCGCTCGCTGACCTGTTCGGCCAGCACCAGCAGGTTCTTGCCCTGGCGGTCGTCCCAGGTATAGGCAGCGACCTGCTTGCCACGTACTTCGACGCCTTCCGGCACCTGGTCAATGCTCGCCAGGGCCACGCCCTCATCGGCCCGCACTGTGGTGACACAGGCGACGCACACTAACAATCCGATCAACACCGGCCGCAACTGGCCGCGTAAAAGCTGCACGCTATTCATCCGAGTACCCTGGCAAGAGATGGCTTACTTTACCGGCACTTGAAGGGCAATGCAGAGAAGATTGTTGAATACAGGCAGTGCAGCCATCACGGGCGCCGATCACCTGAACCAAATACGTGTCAGCCCGTTCCTATTCGGCTGAACATTCACAAGGTTTAACACCTTGGCCACATAGCTGAACCCTGGCTGTCTACCTGTCAAATAAACGAGTTTTTCATCAGCCTTTCATATTCGTTGAACATTTTTGCGCTTAACCTTATAGGCATCACTTCAGAACAATCCGGGGTTTATCGACTAAGCTGTTGATTACACTTTATCTTTAGCGCCGTTTTGTCATCTGCGGGCCGTAATTTCGCCCACTAATCGCTGCTGTTTTCGCGCTCCAAGTTGCTCCAGCCGAGGTTATTAATCTTTGAAACCCTACCCCATTCATTGCGTATCGATCGTTATCCCGGTCTACAACGAACAAGAGAGCCTGCCTGAGTTGCTGCGCCGCACCACCGCCGCCTGCCAACAGCTGGCCTACGACTACGAAATCATCCTGGTGGATGACGGTAGTCGCGACAATTCGGCGCAATTGCTTGAAGACGCCGCCGCCGAAGATGGCAGCAAGGTAGTGGCGGTGATTCTCAACCGTAACTATGGCCAGCACGCCGCGATCATGGCGGGTTTCGAACAGTGCCGCGGCGAAGTGGTGATTACCCTCGACGCCGACCTGCAAAACCCGCCGGAAGAAATCCCGCGCCTGGTGGAACAAGCCGCGCTGGGCTACGACGTGGTCGCCACGGTGCGCAACAATCGCCAGGATTCGGCCTTCCGCCGCTGGCCTTCGCGCTTGATCAACCTGGCCGTGCAGCGCTCCACCGGCGTGGCCATGACCGATTACGGCTGCATGCTGCGCGCCTACCGCCGCACCATCGTCGACGCGATGCTGGCCTGCCGCGAACGCAGCACCTTTATCCCGATCCTGGCCAACGGCTTCGCCCGTCACACCACGGAGATCCTGGTGCACCACGCCGAGCGTGAACACGGCGAATCCAAATACAGCGCCATGCGCCTGATCAGCCTGATGTTCGACCTGCTCACCTGCATGACCACCACGCCGTTGCGCCTGCTGTCCATCGTCGGGTTCAGCCTGGCGGCGCTGGGCGTGCTGTTTGCCTTCGCGCTGATCGTCATGCGCCTGGCCTTCGGCGCCACTTGGGCGGGCGACGGTCTGTTCGTGCTGTTTGCGGTGCTGTTCGTGTTCACCGGTGGCCAGTTCATCGGCATGGGCCTGCTGGGTGAATACCTGGGGCGCATGTACAGCGATGTGCGCGCCCGCCCGCGTTTCTTCATTGAAAAAGTGCTGCGCAACCAACCGGCAGCACCGGCTCCCGTGGTCGTCGTCGATGGCCTGGTGTCTTCCCATACTTCTACTTCTTCTTCCGATCAGGTCCAGTCATGAGTTCAAAAGCCGTTGTATTCGCCTACCACGATATTGGCTGTGCGGGTATCGAAGCCCTGCTCGCTGCGGGCTACGACATTGCCGCCGTGTTCACCCATGCCGACGACCCCAAGGAAAACAATTTCTACGGCTCCGTCGCCCAGCTGTGCGCCCGCAACGGTATCCCGGTGCACGCCCCGGAAGACGCCAACCATCCGCTGTGGGTCGAGCGCATCGCCAAGCTGAACCCGGATTTCATCTTCTCGTTCTACTACCGCAACCTGCTCAGCGAACCGCTGCTGGCCCTCGCCCGCCAAGGCGCGTTCAACCTGCATGGTTCGCTGCTGCCCAAATACCGTGGCCGCGCGCCAGCCAACTGGGTGCTGGTCAACGGTGAAACCGAAACCGGCGTGACCCTGCACCGCATGGTCAAGCGTGCCGATGCCGGCGCGATCCTGGCCCAACACAAAGTCAGCATCGAGCGCAGCGACACCGGCCTGAGCCTGCACGCCAAATTGCGTGAGGCCGCCAGCCACCTGCTGCGCGACGCCCTGCCGCAACTGGCCCAGGGCACACTGGCTGAAACCGCCCAGGACGAAAGCCAGGCGACCTGCTTCGGCCGCCGTACCGCCGCCGATGGCAAGATCGACTGGAACAAGCCCGCCGAACAATTGTTCAACCTGGTGCGTGCCGTGACTCAGCCTTACCCTGGCGCCTTCTGCGCCGTGGGCGAGCACAAACTCATCGTCTGGCAGGCCGACGTGGCCAAAGGCAACGAAGGCCTGGCGCCGGGCCGCGTGATCAGCGTCAATCCGCTGCGCATCGCCTGTGGTGAAGACTCGCTGGTGATCAAGTTCGGCCAGCGCAACGACAACGGCCTGTACCTGGCCGGCCCGTCCCTGGCCGATGAACTGGGCCTGGTGGACGGCTCCGTGCTGCGCGGCGCCGAGTCGGGCCGCAAGCCACGCCGCACCCGCGTGCTGATCCTGGGGGTGAACGGCTTTATCGGTAACCACCTGTCCGAGCGCCTGTTGCGTGACGACCGCTATGAAGTCTACGGCCTGGACATCGGCTCCGACGCCATCGAGCGCCTGCGCAGCCACCCCAACTTCCACTATGTGGAAGGCGACATCAGCATTCACACCGAGTGGATCGAGTACCACATCAAGAAGTGCGACGTGGTGCTGCCGCTGGTGGCCATCGCCACGCCGATCGAATACACCCGCAACCCGCTGCGCGTGTTCGAGCTGGACTTCGAAGAAAACCTCAAGCTGGTGCGCTACTGCGTCAGGTACAACAAGCGCGTGATCTTCCCCTCCACGTCCGAAGTCTATGGCATGTGCCAGGACCAGTACTTCGACGAAGACACCTCCAACCTGGTGGTGGGCCCGGTCAACAAGCAACGCTGGATCTACTCGGTCTCCAAGCAACTGCTCGACCGCGTGATCTGGGCCTACGGCGACAAGGGCCTCAAATTCACCCTGTTCCGTCCGTTCAACTGGATGGGCCCGCGCCTGGACCGCCTGGACTCGGCGCGTATCGGCAGTTCCCGCGCCATCACCCAGCTGATCCTGAACCTGGTGGAAGGCACGCCGATCCGCCTGTTCGACGGTGGCGAGCAGAAGCGTTGCTTCACCGACATTGCCGACGGCATCGAAGCCCTGGCGCGCATCATCGATAACGACAAGGGCGTCTGCGACGGCCAGATCATCAACATCGGCAACCCGGAAAACGAAGCCAGCATCCGTCAGTTGGGCGAAGAGCTGCTGCGTCAGTTCGAAGCGCACCCGCTGCGCGGCAACTTCCCGCCGTTCGCCGGTTTTCGCGACGTGGAAAGCAAGGCGTTCTACGGCACCGGTTACCAGGACGTGGCACACCGCAAGCCGAGCATCGAGAACGCCAAGCGCCTGCTGAACTGGGAGCCGACCGTGGCGATGAGCGAGACTATCGGCAACACGCTGGACTTCTTCCTGCGTGAAGCAATGCTTGAAATAGCGGACAAAAAGTAATGAAGGCAGGCCTGCGCATCGACGTAGACACCTACCGTGGCACCCGTGAAGGCGTGCCACGGCTGCTCGAGTCCCTGGACGAAGCCGGGATTAAAGCGACGTTCTTCTTCAGCGTCGGGCCGGACAACATGGGGCGCCACTTGTGGCGCCTGATCCGCCCGCAGTTCCTGTGGAAAATGCTGCGTTCCAATGCCGCCGGCCTGTATGGCTGGGACATCCTGCTGGCCGGCACCGCCTGGCCGGGCAAGCCGATTGGCCGTGACCTGGGGCACTTGATGCGCCAGGCCAAGGCCGCCGGGCATGAAGTCGGTTTGCACGCGTGGGACCACCACGGCTGGCAGGCCAATACCGGGCGTTGGAGCGACGCGCAGCTGGTCGAGCAGATCCGACGCGGCGTGGATACCTTGAGCGACATCCTCGGTGAGCGGATCGACTGTTCAGCGGCCGCCGGTTGGCGCGCCGACGAGCGTGTGGTGCAAGCCAAACAAGCCTTCAACTTTCGCTACAACAGTGATTGCCGGGGCACCAGCCTGTTTCGACCGACCCTGGCCGATGGCAGCGCGGGCACCCCACAAATTCCGGTAGACCTGCCGACCTTCGACGAAGTCGTCGGGCCGGTAGTGGCTGCCAAGGACTTCAACACGTTCATCCTTGACCGGTTCAACGCGTCAAAGCTGAACGTCTACACCATTCACGCAGAAGTAGAAGGGATTCTGATGGCCCAGGATTTTCGCCAGTTGCTCGCCCAGGCGGGGCAGCGCGGCATTGATTTCCAACCCCTGAGCGCGTTATTGCCCGCAGATGTGACCACCCTGCCCCAGCAACAGCTGGTGCGCGGCGTATTGAGCGGCCGCGAAGGTTGGCTCGGAGTGCAGCAGGCATGATCCGCCGCTGGGCATTGCCCTTGCTCCTGTTGGCGTTTGGCGTGTTTTACCTGTTACCACTGGCCACCCACGGCCTGTGGATTCCGGATGAAACCCGCTATGCGCAGATCAGCCAGGAAATGCTGCTGACCGGCAAGTGGGCCGCGCCGCACTTCATGGGCATTCGCTACTTCGAGAAACCGGCGGCGGGCTACTGGATGATCGCGCTGGGCCAGGCGATCTTCGGCCAGAACCTGTTCGGCGTGCGCTTTGCGTCGGCCTTGAGCACCGGCTTGAGCATCCTGCTGGTTTACCTGATGTCGCGCCGGTTGTGGAACGACCCGCAGAAAAGCCTGATCAGCAGCGTGCTGTACATGAGTTTCGTCAGCGTGGCGATGCTCGGTGGCTACGCCAACCTGGACCCGCAGTTCACCTTCTGGGTCAACCTCACAGGCGTTGCCCTGTGGTTTTGCTTCGACAGCCGCACGCAGCGCGCCAGGTTTTGGTCCTGGGCCTTGCTCGGCCTGGCCTGTGGCATGGGCTTCATGACCAAAGGCTTCCTGGCGTGGTTGCTGCCGGTGTTGATCGCCCTGCCCTACGCCCTCTGGCAGAAACGCTCGATGGAACTGTTCAAGTACGGCCCGGTGGCGGTGGCTGCGGCGATCCTGGTCAGCTTGCCATGGGCCCTGGCCGTGCACCTGCAAGAGCCGGATTACTGGCACTTCTTCTTCTGGCATGAGCATATCCAGCGCTTTGCCGGTGAAGACGCGCAGCACGCCGAGCCGTTCTGGTATTACCTGCCGTTGCTGGTGGCGTTCACGCTGCCCTGGGTTGCGCTGTTGCCGTCCAGCCTCAAACATGCGTGGCTGGACCGGCGCCTGCCGAACACCGCGTTCCTGTTGCTGTGGCTGCTGATGCCCCTGGCATTTTTCAGCCTGGCCAAAGGCAAACTGCCCGCCTACATCATGCCGTGCCTGCTGCCCCTGGCCTTGCTGATGGGGTCGACCTTGAGTGACAAACTCGTTCAAGGCCGTGGCCGCGTGTTGCGCATCAACGGTTGGCTGAACCTGGTGATTGGCGTACTCGCCCTGCTGGCACTCGGTTGGTTCCAACTGAAGAAAACGGTGTACGTACCGGGTGAGGAAACCCTCAGCCTGATGCTGATATTCACCTGCCTGGCCGGCTGGATCCTGGTCAATCTGCTGCAGGCAGCCCGCCCGCTGAAACTGTGGGCCGCGCCGCTGATCGGCAGTGCCTTGCTGGTTGCCCTGGTGCCCGCCGCGCTGCCCCATTCGGTGGTTTATAACAAGACCCCGGACCAGTTCATCATCGATCATGCCGAAGAACTCAAGCCTTCCATTGCGCTGTTGAGCAACGACCTGGGCGCCTCCGCTGCGCTGTCGTGGCGCCTGAAACGGCCCGACATCACGCTCTACAACACCTCTGGCGAGGTGAAATACGGCCTGGCTTATGCGGACACCGCCCAGCGTCTGGTCGACCGCAATCGAATCCAGGCCTGGATGGCCGAAACCCGCCGCAGCGGCGCCGTCGGCGTGGTGATGCGCGTCAACAGCCAGGGCGAAAAGGAAGAACTCGCCCTGCTGCCCGCGGACGGCAAGCGCTATGCGCAGGGCAACATCGTAATCCTGATTTTCCCGCAGGTCGCGCAATGATCACCCTGCTTCTGTTACTCAGCGCCTGCCTGCTCACGTGCGCGGGCCAGGTCTCGCAGAAATTTGCCGTGGAAAGCTGGCGTGAATTGCCCGACGGTTGGGCGCTGAAGCTGCGCTCACCGTGGTTGTGGTCGGCGCTGGTGTGCCTGGGCCTCGGTTTGCTGGTGTGGCTGCTGGTGTTGCAGCGCCTGGAAGTCGGGATTGCGTACCCCATGCTCAGCCTGAATTTTGTAGTGGTCACGCTGATGGCGCGCTTTGTGTTTGCTGAACAGATTGATGGCCGCCACTGGCTGGGCGTGGTGCTGATCATTGCCGGTGTTGTGCTGCTGGGGCGCCAGGTATGAGCAGGATGCGCGGTTTCGCCCTGGCCCTGGGCAGTGTCGGCCTGGTCAGCGCGGCCCAATTGGGCATGCGCTGGAGCATGACGCGCCTGCCGTTGCCGGAGGCGTGGTTGAGCGCCTTGAACAACGCCAGCCTCGACCTGAACGCCCTGGGCGTGGTGGTCCTGGCGATCATCGCCTATGCACTGTCGATGCTCTGCTGGCTCGGCGCGCTGAAGCACTTGCCCCTCGGGCGCGCTTACTCGCTGCTGAGCATCAGCTACGCGCTGGTGTACCTGCTGGCCGCCTGCCTGCCGGTATTCAACGAACACTTTTCGCTTGCAAAAACCCTGGGGGTGGCCTTGGTCATCCTCGGCGTACTGGTTATCAACTCTCGTCGTGCTAGCACCTCAAGTCCCAGGAATACCCCATGAAAATCAGTGTATTTGGTAGTGGTTACGTCGGCTTGGTACAGGCCACCGTATTAGCCGAAGTCGGTCACGATGTTATTTGCATGGACGTTGACCGGAGCAAGGTCGAGTCGCTGCAGAAGGGCCATGTGACGATCTTCGAGCCGGGCCTGGCGGCCATGGTCAAGGAAAACCTGGAAAGCGGACGCCTGCGTTTTACCTACGACGAAAAACTCGCCGTCGAGCATGGTGAGGTGCTGTTCATTGCGGTGGGTACGCCGTCGGATGAGGACGGTTCGGCCGACCTGAAATACGTGTTGTCGGTGGGTGACGCAGTGGCGCGCCATCGCGTGGCGCCGGTGATCCTGGTGGAAAAGTCCACCGTGCCAGTGGGGACCGGCGACACCCTGCGCGATCATATGCACAAAAAGCTGCACGCAGCGGGCCGTGAGCTGCAGTTCGATATCGTCTCCAACCCGGAGTTTCTCAAGGAAGGCTCTGCCGTGGCCGACTGCCGTCGCCCGGATCGCATCATCATTGGCTGCGAGCGCGAAGAAGTGCGGGAGATCATGCGTGACCTGTACGCGCCGTTCAACCGCAACCATGACCGCATCATCTTCATGGATGTGCGCAGCGCCGAACTGACCAAGTACGCCGCCAACTGCATGCTCGCCACCAAGATCAGCTTTATCAACCAGATCGCCGAGCTGGCCGAACACCTGGGCGCCGACATCGAAGCCGTGCGCCTGGGTATTGGCGCCGACTCGCGCATCGGCTACCACTTCATTTATCCCGGTTGCGGCTACGGCGGCTCCTGTTTCCCCAAAGACATGCGCGCCCTGATCCACAGCGCCAAGCAGGCCAACTGTTCCAGCGACCTGCTGGAAGCCGTGGAAGCGATCAACCAGCGCCAGAAAAGCAAATTGTTCGAGCGCATCAACGCGTTCTTCAAAGGCGACCTGCGCGGCAAGACCTTCGCCCTGTGGGGCCTGGCCTTCAAGCCCAACACCGACGACATGCGTGACGCGCCGAGCCGCGTACTGATGGAAGCCTTGTGGGCCGCCGGCGCCAATGTACGTGCGTTCGACCCCGAAGCCATGCAGGAAACCCAGCGCATCTATGGTGACGACCCACGACTGATGCTGATGGGCACGCCGGAGTCCACCCTGGGCGGCGCCGATGCGCTGGTCGTCTGCACCGAGTGGCAGCAATTCAAGGCGCCGGATTTCGACCTGATCCACCAGCGCCTGAAAACCCCGGTGATCTTCGACGGCCGCAACCTGTACGACGGTGAGCGCCTGACGCGCAAAGGCTTCAAATACTTCCCGATTGGCCGTGGTGACTCGTGCGAGTTGCCGATCCCCCAGCAAAACTGGGTGCAACAGGCCAAGGCAGGCTGATCAGTGCACAAGGTTCACCCGCCCCTGCTCACGCTAACGCTCCGTCGACAGTCACTGGGTTTGGGGCTGTTGGCGCTGCTGCTGTTCATCGCGGGCAGCTGGCACCAGGCGATTATCGGCTTCGACTCGCGCTTCGTGGTATTTGCCCAGGAGATGCTGCGCCATGGGCCGGGCTTCTTTCCCACCACTTACGGCCAGCCGTATGCCGATTACCTGGCCACCTCGACCCTGCTGACCTGGCTGCTCTCCCTGCCTATCGGCCAGGTCACCAGCTTCACCGCGTGGCTGCCCAGCGCTGTGGCTTCGGCGTCCATCGTGGTGCTGGTCTATCGGCTCACCGCGCCCTACTCCCCGCGCTGGGGTCTGCTGAGCATCGCAATGTTGCTGCTCAGTAGCACCTTTATCAGCCAAACCCGCGCCGTCTCTCTGGACCAGATGCTCGCGGCCGTGACCCTGGCGGTGTTCTACCTGGGTTATGCCCATGAGCATTTTGCTGCGGCCAAACGCCTGCACTGGGTGTTTGCGCTGTTGATGCTGGGGTTTGCGATTCGCGGGCCGATCGGCCTGGTGATTCCTACCGGGGTGCTGTGCAGCTATTACCTGATCAACCGTCAATGGCGTCAGTTGTTCAGCTTCGGGCTGTTGGCGCTGGCGTTGCTGGCGGCGTGTATCGGTCTGCTGTTGCTGCTGGCCAAGCTCAGCGGTGGCGAAGACTTCATGCGTGAGGTGATTCGCATGCAGTTTCTGGGGCGCATGGATGGCAGCGAAGGCTCTGGCGGCGTGCTGTATTACTTCACCAGTTCCCTCGGCAACTACGCCCTGGCCTATCCGGTGGCGCTGCTGGTGCTGCTGGCCGTGCTGAGCGGCGGCCGCCGAGCGCCAGACCCGGCGTTGAAGCTGGTGCTGTACTGCGCGGCGGCGGGTGTGCTGGTGATGCTTGGCTTGTCGGTACCCCAGGCAAAAAAGGCGCGGTATATCCTGCCGATGCTGCCGATGGCGGCGATCATTGCCGCGTATCCGTTTCAGGTCGCCCAAGGCCGGCTGTTCAGCGGGTTGCGCGGTTTGATGCTGGCGCTGTGGACGCTGCTGCCGGCGCTGTTGGCGGTGGGCCTGATCGTTGCGCGACGGCGTTACCCGCAACTGCTGGCCGATCTCGGGCTCATGTTTGGCGTACTGGCGGTGCTGCAGGTATTGGCATTGCTGGCACTGTTCCAGGCTCGACTGCGCCCGGTCGGTCCGGCATTCGCCGCAGTCATGGCACTCTGGACGACTTACATCATGGTGGTCGAACCCTTGGAGCGCAGCCTTTACGACACCCGTACGTTCACCCTGGCGGCCAAGGAGCAGATCCTGCAACAACCGGCGCCATTGGTCTTGCATGCGTTGGGCAAAGACGCAAAAGCCATCAAGTTCATGGTCAACTTCAATTGCGACAAGGTTCCGCTGTTTACCCAGTTGCCCATCGAGCTCCAGCCTGTTCAGGCGCCCGCCTGGCTGGTGATGAGCCAGGCCGACTTTAACAGCCTGACTGACCCACGCTTGCGCGCGCTCACGCCGACGCTCACCGGGGCGTTCGATATGACCCCCTACGTGTTGTTGCACCTGGAGAAAAAAGCACCTCTCTGAGTGTGTTTGCAGCCGTCAGGTAAGAAAAACGCCCGCTTATAAACCCCCTGGGCGTTTTTCATCATAATCACCGAGAAACCCCCTACAGTGCTTTGCGTAACGGCCGCTGAACTTTGCCTTCCGGTGCCTGGAGCCCGACTGTAGACTCGTTTGCAAGGGCATTAACTATCTACCACCCGTATCAAGGGCTGCCTGTAACAGCCCTGGTCAGGGACCTGCATAACAACAAGGAGGGCAATGCCGTGCGAGAGGATAGGTTATCTGTAGCCGCGCCGAGACTGGATCGGTTGAGGGGTTTACGTGACGCGCTGGTAGCGTTGAAGGGGCCGCTGGCCGACGAACCAGGCCTGCAGGCGAACCTGCAAAAACGCCTGTTCAATGAAGAAGTCGACAGCCTTGTACTGGGCAAGATCTGCACGCCCGCCGCCCATAACACCGATCGGATTTTTTTTGACGAAGCCCCTTAAGTACATAATTTTTGCATTCAACCCTCATTAATATGCATTGGCGCCGCTGCAACTCAGTTGGCACACTGTTCGGGTTCCTTCCCCCAATGTTGGAACTTTCAAGGGCTTTTCCGGGAAACCAGGCAGGCCTTTTTTTTCGCCTTCAGTTTCAGGACCCCTCTTCAATGCTCGCTCGCTGGTTACCTGCTGCCATCAATACCCGTCCTTCCGAATGGAGTCGCGCCGCTATCGGCATGGCCTTGGGCACGCTGCTCAGTGTCTGGGTGTGTGCCCAGGTGTTCGGCATGGAAGTCGCCCTGCACCTGCTCGGCCCGCTGGGGGCGTCGGCGGTGCTGCTGTTTGCCGTGTCGTCGGGGGCGCTGGCGCAACCCTGGTCGATCATGGGCAGCTATCTGTGTGCTGGCGTGGTGGCGTTGCTCGTGGCGCGAGTGTTGGGACGCACCCTGGGCAGCGCTTGCCTGGCGGCGGGCATGACGGTCGTGCTGATCTGCTGGCTGCGCTGCCTGCATCCCCCGGCCGGCGGCCTGGCCATGACGCTGGTACTGGCCGACCCTGCCTCCATCGCCCTCGGCTGGCACGAGCTGGCACCGGTCATGCTCGGCGCCGCTGCCCTGCTGGCGTGTGCGCTGGCCTACAACAATGCCACCCGCACGCGTTATCCCAAGGGACAAGCCGAGCCGGTACCTGTCATGCTCGGCAGCGCTCCGGTGACCGACCCGGCCATCACCGCCGCCGACCTCAAGTTGGCATTGGCCGACATGGAGCAGTTCTTCGACGTCGAGCCCACGGAGCTGGAGCAATTGATTCATGCCGCCGAAGGCCATGCGCGACGGCGCAGTATCGGCGAAGTCCTGGCCAGTCGCGTAGTTTGACGCGTTGTGCATAAATGCAACAACGACCTGCAGGATTCCGGGTTGTAGGCGGCAAATTTGCGCTGGTAGGATCACGCGATAGTTCGCCCGCGAACATCTTGATAAAGAACAATAAAAGCAGGGAGTTAGTGATGACTGCTCAGGTGTCCTCCGAAGCACGCCACACCGATATTCAGCAGGAAGCAGTACTGAGTGAGGTGCGTAACCATATCGGTTACCTCACCCTCAACCGCCCCGCCGGCTTGAATGCCATCACCCTGGACATGGTGCGTCTGTTGACGACGCAGCTGCAGGCCTGGGCTGATGATCCGCTTGTCTACGCCGTGGTGCTGCGCGGTGCCGGCGACAAGGCCTTCTGTGCCGGCGGCGATATCCGTTCCCTGTACGACAGTTTCAAGCGTGGCGACACTCTGCATGAAGACTTCTTCGTCGAGGAATACGCGCTCGACCTGGCCATCCACCATTACCCCAAACCCGTGCTGGCCTTGATGGACGGCTTCGTGCTCGGCGGTGGCATGGGCCTGGTACAGGGCGCCGACCTGCGTGTCGTGACCGAGCGCAGCCGCCTGGCGATGCCGGAAGTGGCCATCGGCTATTTTCCGGATGTGGGTGGCAGCTACTTCCTGCCGCGTATCCCAGGCGAGCTGGGGATTTACCTCGGCGTCACCGGGGTGCAGATCCGTGCGGCGGACGCGCTGTACTGCGGCCTGGCCGATTGGTACCTCGACAGCGCCAAACTGACGGAGCTTGGGCTCGCGCTCGACAGCCTGCAATGGCGCGATTCGCCCCTCAAGGACCTGCAAGGCGTGCTCGCCAGGCTCGCTGTACAACAATTGCCGGATGCGCCGCTGGCGGCCTTGCGTCCGGCCATCGACCATTTCTTCGCCTTGCCGGACGTGCCGAGCATGGTCGAGCAGCTACAGCAAGTTACCGTCGCCGACAGCCACCACTGGGCGCTGACCACCGCCGCCCTGATGCAGACCCGCTCGCCCCTGGCCATGGCCGTCACCCTGCAGATGCTGCGCCGTGGGCGCCACCTGCCGCTGGAACAGTGCTTTGCCCTGGAGCTGCATCTGGACCGCCAGTGGTTCGCACGCGGCGATCTGATCGAAGGGGTTCGCGCCCTGATCATCGATAAAGACAAGAACCCGCAGTGGAACCCGCCCACCCTGCAAGGGCTGGGCGCCGATCACGTCGACAGCTTCTTTCGCGACTTCACGCAGATTGAGAAATAAGCCATGCAAGATCTTGAATACACTGAAGAACAAGTGATGATCCGCGACATGGCGCGTGATTTTGCCCGAGGTGAAATCGCACCCTACGCCCAGGCCTGGGAAAAGGCCGGCTGGATCGACGACGCGCTGGTGGCCAAGATGGGCGAGCTGGGCCTGCTCGGCATGGTGGTGCCGGAAGAATGGGGCGGCACCTACGTGGATTACGTCGCCTATGCCCTGGCCGTGGAGGAAATTTCCGCCGGGGATGGCGCCACGGGCGCACTGATGAGTATCCATAATTCAGTGGGTTGCGGCCCACTCCTCAACTACGGCACAGAGGCGCAGAAACACACCTGGCTGGCCGCGCTCGCCAGCGGCCAGGCCATCGGTTGCTTCTGCCTGACCGAGCCCCAGGCCGGTTCTGAAGCCCATAACCTGCGCACCCGCGCCGAACTGCGCGACGGCCAGTGGGTGATCAACGGTGCCAAGCAGTTTGTCAGCAATGGCAAGCGCGCGAAGTTGGCCATTGTGTTTGCCGTGACCGACCCGGAGCTGGGCAAGAAAGGCCTTTCGGCGTTCCTGGTCCCCACGGATACGCCGGGCTTCGTGGTCGACCGCACCGAACACAAGATGGGCATTCGCGCGTCGGACACCTGCGCCGTCACCTTCAACCAATGCACAGTGCCCGAAGCCAACCTGCTGGGCGAGCGCGGCAAAGGCCTGGCCATCGCCCTGTCCAACCTGGAGGGCGGGCGCATCGGCATCGCTGCCCAGGCCTTGGGCATCGCACGTGCCGCCTTTGAAGCGGCGCTGGCCTATGCCCGTGACCGGGTGCAGTTCGACAAGGCGATCATCGAACACCAGAGCGTGGCGAACCTGCTGGCCGACATGCAAACCCAACTGAACGCCGCACGCCTGCTGATCCTGCACGCCGCACGCCTGCGTAGCGCCGGTAAGCCATGCCTGTCGGAAGCGTCCCAGGCCAAGCTGTTCGCCTCGGAAATGGCCGAAAAGGTCTGCTCGAAGGCGATGCAGATTCATGGCGGGTATGGGTATCTGGAAGACTATCCGGTGGAACGTTACTACCGGGATGCGCGGATCACGCAGATTTACGAAGGCACCAGCGAGATTCAGCGGATGGTGATTGCCAGGGAGTTGAAGAACTATCAGCTCTAACTGATACACCATAGTAACTGTGGGAGGGGGCTTGCTCCCGATGGCGGTGGATTGATCGTTCCCACGCTCTGCGTGGGAATGCCACCTGGGACGCTCCGCGTCCCGCTAACGATGGCCACGGGTGACGCAGAGCGTCACGGGCTGCGTTCCCACGCGGAGCGTGGGAACGATCTTGACTCTCCACAGCTACTTGTCTTTGAAGTCCGGTGCGCGCTTGGCCACAAACGCCGCCATCCCTTCCTTCTGATCCTGGGTCGCAAAAGCCGCATGAAACACGCGGCGCTCAAAACGCACGCCTTCGGACAGGCTCACTTCAAACGCGCGGTTCACGCTTTCCTTGACCATCATGCTGATCGGCACCGATTTGCCGGCGATCAGCGTGGCCACTTTCAACGCTTCGTCCAGCAGCTCGTCAGCAGGCACGATGCGCGCAACGATGCCGCAACGTTCGGCTTCTACAGCATCGATAAAGCGCCCGGTCAGGCACATTTCCATGGCCTTGGCCTTGCCCACCGCACGGGTAAGCCGCTGAGTACCGCCCATGCCCGGCAGCACGCCCAGGTTGATCTCGGGCTGACCAAACTTGGCGCTGTCGCCCGCCAGGATGAAGTCGCACATCAGCGCCAGCTCGCAGCCACCACCGAGGGCGAAGCCGTTCACGGCGGCAATGATCGGCTTGCGGCGGTTGGCCACGCGGTCGCTGTCGCTGAACAGGTCGTCCAGGTAGATCTGCGGGTAGGTCAGCTCAGCCATTTCCTTGATGTCGGCGCCGGCGGCGAAGGCTTTCTTCGAGCCGGTCAGCACGATGCAGCCGATTTCCGGATTGGCTTCCAGGCCATCCAGCGCCTGGTTCAACTCGCTGACCAGTTGGGCGTTCAAGGCGTTCAGCGCCTGCGGGCGGTTGAGGGTAATCAGCCCGACGCGGCCTTGGACTTCGAGCAAAATAGTTTCGTAACTCATGTATCGGCTCCTTAAAGATTGCGTGAGATGACCATGCGCTGGATATCGCTGGTGCCTTCGTAAATCTGGCAGACCCGCACATCGCGGTAGATCCGCTCCAGCGGGAAGTCGCTCAGGTAACCGTAACCGCCCAGGGTTTGCAAGGCGGCCGAACAGACTTTCTCGGCCATTTCCGAGGCGAACAGCTTGGCCATAGAGGCCTCGACCAAGGCCGGTTTGCCGCTGTCACGCAGGGCTGCCGCGTAATGGACCATTTGCCGGGCGACGGCAATTTGCGTAGCCATGTCGGCTAGGCGAAAGGCCACGGCCTGGTGTTCGATCAGCGCCTTGCCGAAGGTTTCACGCTCGCGGGCGTAGTCGCGGGCCGCTTCAAAGGCGGCGCGGGCCATGCCCACCGATTGTGCGGCAATGCCCACGCGCCCGCCTTCGAGGTTGGCCAGGGCGATCCTGTAGCCCTCGCCCTCCTCGCCCAGACGGTTGGCGACCGGCACCTTCACGTCTTCAAACAGGATCTGGCAGGTATCCGATGCGTGCTGCCCCAGCTTGTCCTCGACCCGCGCCACGGTATAGCCCGGCGAGTCGGTGGGAACGATAAACGCACTGATGCCGCGCTTGCCCGCCGCCGGGTCAGTGACCGCAAACACAATCACCACGCCGGCGTTTTGCCCGGAGGTGATAAATTGTTTGCAGCCGTTGAGCACGTAATGATCACCGTCAAGGCGTGCGCGGGTTTTAAGGCTGCTGGCGTCGGAACCGGCCTGGGGTTCGGTCAGCGCAAAGGCGCCGAGCATGGCCCCGCTGGCCAGGGGCTTGAGGAACTGGTCTTTCTGCTGGTCATTGCCAAATTTGAGGATCGGCACGCAACCCACCGAGTTGTGCACGCTCATGATGGTCGAGCAGGCCCCGTCGCCGGCGGCGATTTCTTCCAGGGCCATGGCGTAGGCCAGGTAACCCGTGTCGCAGCCGCCCCATTGTTCCGGTACCAGCATGCCGAAAAAGCCCAGTTCAGCCATTTCACCGACGGCTTCCTTGGGAAAGCGATGCTCGCGGTCCCATTCGGCGGCGAACGGTTTCAGACGCTCCTGGGCAAACTGCCGGGCCGCGTCGCTGATTTGCAGTTGTTCGTCATTAGGCAGCATGGTCAGTCCTTAATACAGGCATTCAACGGCCATGGCCGTGGCTTCACCACCGCCGATGCAGATGGCGGCGACCCCGCGCTTGAGGCCTTTCTGGCGCAGGGCCGAGAGCAAAGTCACCAGGATGCGCGCGCCCGAGGCGCCGATCGGGTGGCCCAGGGCGCAGGCGCCGCCGTGCACGTTGACCTTGCTGTGGGGAATCTCCAGTTTGCTCATGGTCACCAGGCTGACCACCGCGAACGCTTCGTTGATCTCGAACAGGTCGACATCGTCCAGGTTCCAGCCGGTTTTGCTCATCAACTTACGGATCGCGCCGACAGGTGCCACCGGAAACAGCCCCGGCTCATCGGCGAACGCCGCATGCCCATGAATCACCGCCAACGGCTTGAGGCCGCGTTGCCGTGCATCGGACTCACGCATCAACAGCAGCGCCGCCGCGCCATCGGAGATCGAGCTGGAGTTGGCTGCAGTCACCGTGCCGCCTTCGCGAAAGGCCGGTTTCAGGCTGGCGATCTTGTCCAGCTTGGCCTTGGGCGGCTGTTCGTCATGCAGGATGGTTTTTTGCTCTTTGCCGACAGTGACCTGTACCGGGACTATTTCGGCGGCAAAACTGCCGTGGGTGATGGCTTCCTGCGCACGCGTCAGCGAGGCAATCGCAAAGGCGTCCTGGGCTTGCCGGGTAAAACCGTGGTGCTCGGCGCAATCTTCAGCAAAGGTGCCCATCAGGCGCCCCTTGTCGTAGGCGTCTTCCAGGCCGTCGAGGAACATGTGGTCGAGCACCTTGCCGTGGCCCATGCGATAACCGCTGCGGGCGCGGTCGAGCAGGTACGGCGCGTTGGACATGCTCTCCATGCCGCCGGCAATCACCACGTCGACGCTGCCGGCGCGCAACGCGTCGTGGGCCAGAATTGTCGCCTGCATGCCGGAACCGCACATCTTGTTGAGCGTGGTGCAGCGGGTGGCTTTGTCCAGCCCGGCACCCAGCGCTGCCTGGCGTGCCGGCGCCTGGCCGAGGCCAGCGGGCAGCACGCAGCCAAACAACACCTCATCGACGGCGTCGCTGGCGATACCCGCGCGCTCCACGGCCGCACGAATCGCGGCGGCGCCCAATTGCGGTGCGGTCAGGCCCTTGAGGTCGCCCTGGAACCCGCCCATGGGCGTGCGCACGGCGCTGACGATAACGATAGGATCGTTCATGAAGAGACCTCCTTACTTGGCAGCCATACGCAAGGCACCGTCAAGACGGATCACCTCGCCATTGAGCATGCTGTTTTCAATGATATGCCGCACCAGGGCTGCATATTCGGCGGGTTTGCCCAGGCGCGGCGGGAACGGCACGCCGGCGGCAAGGGAATCGCGGACTTCCGGGGTCATGCCGGCCATCATCGGGGTTTCGAAAATGCCGGGCGCGATGGTCATCACCCGAATACCGAAACGCGCCAATTCCCGTGCGGCCGGCAAGGTGAGGCTGGCAATCGCGCCCTTGGAGGCGGCATACGCGGCCTGGCCGATCTGCCCGTCGAACGCCGCCACCGAAGCGGTATTGATGATCACACCGCGTTCGCCATCGGCATCCGCAGATGTTTCGGCGATAGCCGCCGCAGCCAGGCGCAGCAGGTTGAAGCTGCCGATCAGGTTGACGTTGATCACCTGGGCGAAGCTGGCCAGGGCGTGCGGGCCGTTTTTACCGAGGATTTTCTCACCGCGCACCACACCGGCGCAGTTGACCAGGCCATGCAACCCGCCAAAAGCGGCAACGGCGGCCTGCACAGCCGCTTCGGCAGCGGCTTCCTGGCTGATATCCGCCACGGCGCTGCGGGCGTTGTCGCCAAGCTGCCGGGCCTTGGCTGCGACAGCGTCGGCGTTGAGGTCTACCAGCATGACTTTGGCACCCGCTGCGACCAGCATGTCGGCAGTGGCCGCACCGAGGCCCGAAGCGCCGCCGCTGACCACAAATACCTTGTTTTCAATCTGCATCATGGTTTTCCTTTTAAAGGGTCACGCCACGGCCGCCTGGGCCTTGGCGATTTCCTGATTACGCAAAATAAAACGTTGCAGCTTGCCGCTGGGGGTCTTGGGCAAGTCGCTGACGAATTCGATTTCTCGCGGGTACGCATGGGCCGCCAGGCGCTGGCGCACATGCAGGCGCAATTCTTCGGCGAGTTCCGGAGTAGCGCGGTACTGCTCGTTGATCACCACGAAGGCTTTCACCAGCTCGGTGCGCTCCGGGCAGGGCTTGCCGACCACGGCGGCCTCGACCACGGCCGGGTGTTCGACCAGAGCGCTCTCTACGTCGAACGGCCCCACGCGATAGCCGGAGGTGGTAATCACGTCATCACTGCGCCCGACAAAACTGATGCTGCCGTCCGGGTTGAGCTCCACGGTGTCGCCGCTGAGGTAGTACTTGCCGACAAAGGCTTTGGTGTTGACGCCTTCATACCCGGCGAACCAGCACATCGGCGATTGCTCGCGGTCGATGGCGAGAATGCCGGGCTGACCGGCGGGCAGTTCCTGGTGATTGTCGTCCAGTACGACGATGCGATGCCCAGGCGAGGCGAACCCGGCCGAGCCGATGTGTACCGGATGCGCCAGGCCGTGGTGATTGCACAGCACCATGCCCAGTTCGGTCTGCCCGTAGTGATCGTGGATGGTCACGCCAAGGTTGTCGGCGAAC
This sequence comes from Pseudomonas sp. R2-7-07, assembly GCF_003852355.1. Lineage (NCBI taxonomy): Bacteria > Pseudomonadati > Pseudomonadota > Gammaproteobacteria > Pseudomonadales > Pseudomonadaceae > Pseudomonas > Pseudomonas sp. R2-7-07. The sequence continues at coordinate 2,993,324 of NZ_CP027759.1, forward strand.
CAGCGGATAACCTCGGGGTTCAGGGGCTCGCCGGCGCTGCTGACGATGCGCAGCTTGCCCTTGATCGAACGGGCGAACGGCTCGCCGCCGGCAATCAACAGTCGATACGCAGTGGGCGAACCGGTGAGGTTGGTGATGCCGTATTTGTTGATGATCCGGCAGGTGCTTTCCACGCTGAAGGGACCATCGTAGAAGGTGATCGGATGCCCCAGGGACAGCGGCCCGGTCACGCCGAAATAAATGCCATAGGCCCAGCCCGGATCGGCCACGTTCCAGAACGCGTCTTCTGGGCGCAGGTCCACCGCGTCGCGGGTGTAGCTCTGGAACGCGACAATCGCCTTGAGCGGCACCGACAGGGCTTTGGACGGGCCGGTGGTGCCCGAGGTGAACATCAGCAGGAAGGGCTCGTCGCCCCCCAGCAGCACGGGCTCGCAGACGTTCGAGTGGTTGGGCAGTTCGGCCCAGAAGCTGAAATCGCCGCGTACCAGGCCTTCGCCCTTGGCCCCGCTGACCGTCACGATGGTGGGGCAGCCGTCCACGTCGGTGAGCTTGGGCCGGTTCACGGCATCGGTGACGACCAGCGCGGCGCCGGAACTGTTCAGGCGATGCTCAATCGCCTTGGGCCCGAACGCCGTAAACAACGGTTGATAGACCGCGCCGATACGCCAGGTGGCGAACACCACCACCAGCAGTTCGGCTGTGCGCGGCAACAGGCCGGCGACCTTGTCGCCGCGCTTGACGCCCTGGGCCAGCAGGAAATTGGCGAAGCGTGAGGCCTGGTCCTGCAGCTCGCTGAAGGTGACCGTGGCGCTGCGCCCGTCCTTGCCCTCCCAGAACAGCGCAATACGCCCAGGCACTGCGTGACGGTCACAGCATTCCACACAGGCGTTGAGCGCCTGCAGGTTGCCGGCCAGGGCGGCGTCGACGGTGTGCTGGTAATCGAACTCGGTGGTGGCGGCCAGGTAATCACGCATCGCTTCAGTTCCTTGTGTGTTGTTGTTTTAAGGACACTTTCCAGGCGGTCAATCGCCCTCAAATAGTCGCTCTGCAGCGGCGCTACGAGCAATGGTCAAAGCCTCCAACATGGCTGACCGGTTTGGCCAATCGGGTTTGACACTCGCCCTGCACTGGCCGAAGCTTGCGGCTCTGTACCCGTACCCTGCCTTCGGACGCCTGCATGTCAAAGTCACGCCGTTACGCCATCGTCGGCCTGTGCGCCCTGTTGTCGATTTTGTTGATCACCTGGTTTTTCGCCCGCGCAACGCCGGTGGCCGTGCCCCCGGCGATTGCCCATGGTTACGCCAAAGCCTTGAAGCAGGCGCGCAACGGTGAGCCGGGCGCGGCGCGGGTGTTGTATCAACAGTTGGGGCGGCCGGACCTTTCACCTGAGCGGCGCGCCGCGCTGCATGCCGAATTGCCCAACTACCCCAGCCCCCAGGCGTTGAAGCTGGCAGATAAAGACTTGGCCAATGAATCGCCACGGGTGCGTGAAGCGGCGATTCACAGCATTGTCGGCCTGGTGCCTTCCGGCCAGCGCACCTTGCTGCTCGGCCCGGTGCTGGATGACCCCGAGCAGCAGGTGCGCTTTGCGGCCGCCAACGCCCTGCTCGGCCTGTCGCCGGACACCCTGGGCCTGTACTTCGGCCCGCTGCAGCAAGTGCTCGACGAATTCGCCAACACCCTCAAGGCCCAGCCCGAAACCGCCGAAGGCTGGATCCAACTGGCGCGCCTGTATATCCACAGCGCCCTGCTGCCGGAGGCGCAAAACGCCCTGCAGCAGGCCATGCGCCTGCAACCGGACAACCTGCAAGCGGTGGTGGCGCAGATCGAGCTGCTGGATAAACAGGGCAAAACCGAGGAATCGCGCCAGTTGCTCGCGCAGCAATTGGCGGCGCACCCGGAATCGGCCTACCTGCAACACGCCCTGGGTATGTGGCTGCTGCACCATGGCGCGCGCCCGTATGCCTTGCTCGGCCTGTCCAAGGCGGTGGAGCTTGAGCCGGACAATCAGGACTACCGCTACGACCTGGCCACCACGCTGCACGACCAGGACGAACTTGAGGCCGCCCAGCGCCAATTGGAAGACATCGTGCAGCGCCACCCGGCCAATCGAAAAGCGCGGGTGTTGCTGGTCAACTATTGGAAAGAGAGCGGCCAACTGCAGAACGTTCAAGTGCTGCTGGCACAGCTGGAGCAACAGAACCCGGATGACCCTGCGCTGCAGCAAGGTCTGTGACCGCGCTCAAAAAAATGCGTAGAAGATGCCGACGCCGCGCACAAATAATCCAAAACGTTGAACCGCCACAGGTCGACACGGTCAAGTGAATATGGCGCGCCACAGCGGTGCGCACCCAACTTGTACGTGACCTGAGGGCACTTCTTGTCTACATCTAATTCGCTTTTAAGTGAAAAGGCAGCCACTGGTATCGAAGGTCTTGATGACATTCTTTCCGGGGGGCTATCGCGCAGCCACTTGTTCCTGCTGGAAGGCGAGCCGGGCACGGGTAAAACCACCGTCGCGCTGCACTTTCTGCAGGCGGGAGCGAAAGACGGTGAAAAATCGCTGTATATCACCTTGTCCGAAACCGAACATGAGCTGCGCCAAGGCGCCAAGTCCCATGGTTGGGACCTGGACGACAACATCCATATCTTCGAATTGACCCCGCCGGAAAGCCTGCTCAACGCCGAGCATCAGCAGAGCCTGCTGTACTCCTCGGACCTTGAGCTGGGCGAAGCCACGCGGCAGATTTTCGAGGTAGTGGAACGGGTCAAGCCGACCCGCGTAGTGGTCGACAGCCTGTCGGAGATCCGCCTGTTGGCGCAGAGCTCCCTGCGCTATCGCCGGCAGATCCTGGCGATCAAGCACTACTTCGTGCGGTATGACGCCACGGTGCTGCTGCTCGATGACCTGACCACCGAATCCCTCGACAAAACCGTCCACAGTGTGGCCCATGGCGTGATTCGCCTGGAAGAACTGACACCCAGCTACGGCGCCGAACGCCGTCGGGTGCGGGTAGTGAAATATCGCGGCCAGAAATACCGTGGCGGTTTTCATGATTTCACCATCATGGGCGACGGTGTACATGTGTTCCCTCGCCTGGTGGCCGCCGAACATCGCGGTGGGTATACACGCCAGACCAAGAGCAGCGGCATCCCCGAACTCGATGCGCTGATGGGCGGCGGCGTCGAAACAGGTTCCAGCAGCCTGATCCTGGGCCCGGCCGGCACCGGCAAATCGCTGATTTCAATGGTCTTCGCCGCCGCCGCCGTAGAGCGTGGCGAAAAGGCCGCGCTGTTTATCTTTGACGAAGAGATGGGTTTGCTGTTCGAGCGCATGAAGAACATGGGTATCGATCTGGCTGCGATGCAGGCCACCGGCAACCTGTTGATCGAACAGGTCGACGCGGCAGAGCTGTCCCCTGGGGAATTCTCTCACCGAGTACGGCGTTGCGTGGACGAAGGCGGCATCAAAACCGTGGTCATCGACAGCATCAACGGCTACCAGGCGGCCATGCCGGAAGAGAACGCGCTGATCCTGCACATGCACGAACTGCTGCTGTACCTGAACCGGCGCGGTGCCGCAACGTTCATGACCGTGGCCCAGCATGGCCTGGTCGGCGATATGCAGACCCCCGTCGATATCACCTACCTGGCCGACACGGTGATCCTGCTGCGTTACTTCGAGGCACTGGGCAAGGTTCGTCGGGCCATTTCGGTGATCAAGAAACGCACCGGTAGCCATGAGTCGACGATTCGCGAGTACCGCATCAGCGGTCGCGGCATGACCGTTGGCGAACCCCTGGATAATTTCCAGGGCGTGCTGCGCGGCATTCCGATCTACATGGGCGCCGGCTCGCCTCTGCTCAAGGAAGAGTAAGTGTGACGCCCCTTTCCTCAGTCTTTGAACGGGCCATTATTCTTGCGCCTGTGGGCCGCGACAGCTCGTTGGCGCTGATGATGCTCAAAGAGGCCGGCTACCATGGCTTGGTTGCCGGCAGCCTGGCCGACTTGTGCGAAGCACTGCACGAGGGCGCTGGCGTGCTGATCATTGCCGCCGAAGCCTTGCGCGGCGTGGACATGGAGCCGCTGCTGGAGTACCTGCACCAGCAGCCGGCCTGGTCGGACCTGCCCATTGTGCTGATGACCCATCACGGCGGCAGCGAGCAAAATGGCTCGTCGCACCTGAGCGGGCTACTGGGCAATGTCACTTTCCTTGAGCGCCCCTTCCACCCGGTGACCCTGATCAGCCTGGTCAGTACCGCCCTGCGTGGGCGGCGCCGGCAATACGAAGCCCGGGACCGCTTGGTCGACCTGAGCGCCAGTGAACTGCGCCTGCAACGCACCCTGGAAACCCTCGAACAGCAAGTGGAAGAACGTACCGCGCAATTGCGCAGCAATGAAGAAGCCCTGCGCCAGTCGCAGAAAATGGAAGCCGTCGGCCAATTGACCGGTGGCATCGCCCATGACTTCAACAACATGCTGACCGGCATTATCGGCAGCCTGGAACTGCTGCGCCGGCGTGTGGCACGGGGCAAGCTGGACGATCTGGACAGCCTGATCGACCTGGGTGTCACCTCGGCCAACCGCGCCGCTGGCCTCACCCATCGCCTGCTGGCGTTTTCGCGCCGGCAGTCGCTGGACCCGAAACCGGTGGAAATCAACAAACTGGTGACCTCCATGGGTGAGCTGCTGGAACGCAGTATCAATGAAAGTATCTGCCTGCAAATGCGCCTGAGCGATACGTTATGGACGGCCGAAGCCGACCCGAATCAATTGGAAAGCGCCCTGCTCAACCTGGTGATCAACGCGCGTGACGCGATGCCCAGCGGCGGCAGCCTCACCGTGGAAACCACCAACCGTCACCTCGATAGCGTGTTCACCGCCGCCTATGGCACTTTGAGCCCGGGTGACTACGTCGAGTTGAGCGTCAGTGACACCGGCTGCGGCATTCCAGAGAGTGTCATGGGCCGAGTGTTCGACCCCTTCTTCACCACCAAGCCGATCGGCCAGGGCACGGGCCTGGGGCTGTCGATGATCTATGGGTTTGCCCGTCAATCCCGGGGGCACGTCACGCTGCACAGCGAAGTGGACAAGGGCACCACCGTCAGTTTGTTCCTGCCGCGCTTTGTCGGGGAAATGGTTGAGGATGCGGCGGTGAATCCGGCCTTGTTGCCGTTCGCCAATGACGGAGAGACCGTCCTGATCGTCGAAGATGACCCGGCGGTACGGGTGCTGGTGAGCGCGGTGCTCAAAGAGTTGGGATACGCCTTTGTCGAAGCCGGTGACGCCAGCACGGCGGTACCGATTATCGAATCCGATCAGCGTATCGACCTGTTGATCAGCGACGTTGGCCTGCCTGGCATGAACGGCCGGCAATTGGCGGAAATCGGTCGACAAATCCGCCCTGACCTCAAAGTGCTGTTCATTACCGGTTATGCCGAACATGCGGCGGTGCGTGGCGGGTTTCTTGACCCCGGCATGCAGCTGATTACCAAGCCGTTCACGTTCGACCTGCTGACCGAGAAGGTGCGCGAGATGATCAGGGACTAGGGCTGCACGGCAGCCCTGGAGGGCGTCAGGCCAACAGGCGCTGGATATGCTCGTGCAGCGTATCCAGGTCAAACGGCTTGGCCAGGATCGGCGCGTTGCGCGTGATCGGGCTGTCGCAGTCGAGAATTTCCTGCGGATAACCGCTGATAAAGATCACTTTCAACTCCGGGCGCACCTTGAGCGCCGGTTCGGCGATCTGCACGCCGGAAATGCCGCCGGGCAGGCGGTAGTCCGTGACCATCAGGTCCAGGTGCGGTTTGGTCGCGAGGATTTCAAACGCCTCTTTTCCATTGACCGCCTTCAACACCCGATAACCCAGGCCCGCCAGGTATTCACCCAGCACAAACATAATGGATTCGTCGTCTTCGACGATCAGTACGACATCTTGCGCATCTTCACTCATGGGAAGCCTTTGTTCGGTCAGTTGCTGGTGTTACGACCATGGGGTCACGTAGAGGTTGCGTCCAGGTGACGATTGATTTCATGCCGTCGCCTGAAGCGGCAGGCACACCCGGAACAGCGCGCCCTCGCCTATCTGGCTTTCGACCTCGATGGTCCCGCCGTGGGCCGCGACAATCTGTTCGGAAATGAACAGCCCCAGGCCCAGGCCGGCCGCCGCATGGTTGACCGAAACCCGCTCGAACTGCTGAAAAATGCGCTTCTGGTTCTCTTCACTGATACCAATGCCGTGGTCACGCACTTCCACGCGCGCTTCGCCGTGTTCGGTGTAAACCCGCACTTCGACCGGGCTCTTGGCGCCGTAGCGCAGGGCGTTGGTCAACAGGTTGGTGACCACCTGCTCGATGCGGAACTCATCCCAATGACCTTCCACCGGCTCGTCGGCGACCAGCTGCATCGACGATTCGGCAGCAGCAACTTGGGGCTCGAAGTTATGCACCAGGTTGCGCACCAGTTGCGCCAGGTCAAAGCGCGCCGGGCGTATGGACAGTTTGCCGGTGCGGATACGCGACACGTCGAGCATGTCCTCGATCAGGCGGATCAGGCTTTTGATCTGGCGCTCATCGCGGTCGACCATCGCGTGCATCTTGTCCAGGGTGAACGCCGCAGCGTTGTCGCGGGCCAGGTGCATCTTGCGCAATTGGGTTTCCAGGATCAGCCCGTTGAGCGGCGTGCGCACTTCGTGGGCGACGATCGACATGAAGTCATCGCGCATGCGCACGGCCTGCTCCAGCTCGGCCTGGGTGGCCTGCAGGCGCGTCAGCAGCAGCTCCTGCTCGCGGCGGCTGCGCTCCAGGGCTTCGACCTGCAGCTTCATCGCCTTGCTCTGCCGATACAGGTCAACGAATACATTGACCTTGCTCTTCACCGCGTGGATATCCAGCGGCTTGTGCAGGAAGTCCACCGCACCGCTTTCATAACCCTTGAAGGCGTAATTGAGTTCGCGGCCGGCGGCGCTGACGAACACGATCGGGATGTTCTTGGTCTTTTCGGTGCCGCGCATCAGTTCGGCCAGTTCGAAACCGTTCATGCCAGGCATCTGCACGTCGAGGATCGCCATGGCGAATTCATGTTCCAGCAACAGGGACAACGCCTCGTCGGCACTCAATGCCTTGAATACCTGGCGGTCTTCGCGCTTGATCAGCGCTTCGAGGGCCAGCAGGTTTTCCGGCAGATCGTCGACGATCAGCAGTTTGGCCTGGACAGTACTTAACATGGGGAAGGTTCCAGGGAAGCCAGCAATGAGCCAATCTGGCTCAAGGAAAGAATATGGTCGGGTGTGTGCAACGCCAGGGCCGCCAGGGGCATCACGGCAATCCGGGCTTCAGCGGGGTCTTGTACAACAGTGATACCGCCCGATTGCTTGACGTGGGCCAGGCCGCGCGCGCCGTCCTGGTTGGCGCCGGTCAGCAGGATCGCCAGCAGGCCTCGCCCGTAGGCATCGGCGGCCGAGGCGAAGAGAAAATCGATGGCTGGCCGGGAATGGTGCACGCGGTCCTCCTGGCTCAGGGACAGGCTGCGGTCGTGTTCCACCGACAAATGATAGCCGGGGCCGGCGAAATACAAGGTGCCCGCCTCGATCGACTCTTTGTCCCGCGCCTCCTTGACCGGAATGCGCAAGCGCCGCGCAAAGACCTCCGCCAACTGGCTGCGCCGCTCATCCGGCAGGTGCAGCACAGCAATGATCGGCAGGCAGAACGTAGTCGGCAACCCGCCAAAAATACTCAGCAACGCCTCCACGCCGCCGGCGGAGGCGCCGACGACGATGGCTTCAAGCCCAATAATCTTGGTGATTGCAGCGTCGCTCATAATTTGCGGTAGATCCGTTCCTGTTTGACCAAGGGTTCGAATTGCTTGCTGTAGGCGGAAAAATCCAGGGTTTCCTTGCTGCCCAGTACCAGGAAGCCGCGATGGCACAGCGACTCATGAAACAACCCAAACGCTCTGTCTTGCAACTTTTTATTGAAATAAATCAACACGTTGCGGCATGAAATTAATTGAGTTTCTGAGAATACGCTGTCGGTCGCCAGGCTATGGTCGGCGAACGTGACGTTCTCGCGCAGCGTCTTGTCGAAGATCGCGTTATCGTAAGCTGCGGTGTAGTAGTCGGCAAATGAGCGTTGGCCGCCGGCCTGCTGATAATTAGCCGTGTAGGCGCGCACGTTCTCCAGGGAGAAGATGCCTTGCTTGGCTTTGTCCAGCGATGCCGGGTTGATGTCGGTGGCGTAGATGATGGTGCGCTCGAGCAAGCCTTCTTCGCGCAGCAGGATCGCCATGGAGTACACCTCCTCGCCCGTGCTGCAGCCGGCGATCCAGATCTTGATCGACGGGTAGGTCTTGAGCAGCGGCACCACTTCCCGGCGAATCGCGAGAAAGTGCGAGGGGTCGCGAAACATCTCGCTCACGGGGATCGTCAGGAACTGCAGCAACTGCATGAACGCGGCCGGGTCGTGCAGCACCCGCTCCTGCAGCGCGGAAATGGTCGCACAGTCGAACTGGCGCAAGGCGTGGGCCACCCGCCGTTTGACCGACGCACCGGAGTAGTCGCGAAAGTCGTAGCTGTACTTGAGGTAAATCGCCTCGATCAACAGGCGCAGCTCAATGTCGCTGCTTTTGTCCAAAAAACTTCGCTCCACTTAAATGCGTTCCATCTTTGGTAGCCATACGCGAATCAACGAGAACAGCCGGTCCAGATCAATCGGTTTGGCCAGGTAGTCGTTGGAACCTGCCGCCAGGCAACGCTCCTGGTCGTCCTTCATGGCCTTGGCCGTCACGGCGATGATCGGCAGCTTCTTCCAGCGCGGGTCCTGGCGGATCAGGGCGGTGGCTTCGTAACCGTCCATCTCCGGCATCATCACGTCCATCAGTACCAGATCGATATCCTCGACCTCATTGAGCTTGTCGATGGCTTCGCGGCCGTTGCGCCCGATCACCACCACGGCGCCTTTGTGCTCCAGGGCGCTGGTCAGGGCAAAGATATTGCGCACGTCGTCGTCCACCAGCAGGATCTTGCGCCCTTCGAACACCTTGTCGCGGCTGCGCGCGGTCTTGAGCATCTTCTGGCGGTCATGGGACAACTGGGATTCGACTTTGTGCAGAAAGAGTGTGACTTCATCGAGCAGGCGCTCCGGAGAACGGGCGCCCTTGATGATGATCGAGCGCGAATACTTGCGCAGTTCGGCCTCTTCGTCGCGGGTCAGGTTGCGCCCGGTGTAGACGATCACCGGCGGGAACGAGCAGATATCCTCGGTGGCCATGCGCTTGAGCAGCTCGTTGCCGAGCATGTCCGGCAGCTTGAGGTCGATGATCATGCAGTCGTAGACATTGGTGCGCAGCAGGTCCAGTGCAGCTTGGGCGTAGCCGACATCGGTGATTTCAATGTCATCGTCGCCGATCAAGCGGGCAATGCTGTCGCGCTGCAGGTCGTCATCCTCGACCAGCAGCACGCGCTTGACCTTTTGCGTCAGCTTGGCTTCCAGGCGCGCGAACACGTCCTTGAGCTCTTCACGGGTGGTGGGCTTCACCGCGTAACCGATGGCGCCCATGTGCATGGCGGCTTCGACGCGGTCTTCCACGGAAATCACATGCACCGGAATGTGCCGGGTATTGGCGTGCGCCTTGAGACGCTGCAGCACCGTCAGCCCGGAGTGGTCCGGCAGGCGCATGTCGAGCAGGATCGCGTCGGGGATGAATTCCTCGGCCAGGCTGTAGCCTTCGTCAGCACCGTGGGCGACCAGGCAGTTGTAGCCAAGCTCATGGGCCAGGTCGAAGAGGATGCGCGCAAAGTTCGGCTCATCTTCCACCACCAGGATGCAGCGGGTGGTGAATGGCCCTTTGTCACGGTCGTCGGCAAAGCGCGGGATCGGCTCGGCATCGGCTACCGGCAACGTCGCAACCTTTACGGGCGCGGGAGCCGGTACCGCTACGGCCTGGCGCGGGGCCTCGATCGGCGCGGCGTCTTCGGCGCGCTCAACATACTGTTCCGGCAATACCAGCGTGAAAATGCTGCCCTTGCCCGGCTCGCTGGCCACGCTGATGTAGCCGCCCAGCAAGTTAGCCAGGTCACGGGAAATGGACAGGCCCAGGCCGGTACCGCCGTAACGGCGATTGGTGGTGCCATCGGCCTGGCGGAAGGCTTCGAAGATGCTTTCCTGCTGATCCTGGGCGATACCGATGCCCGAGTCGCGCACGGTAAAGGCAATGCCCTCCCCCGGTGCACGGGACACCGTCAGGCTGACATCGCCCTGCTCGGTGAACTTGATGGCGTTGGACAGCAGGTTCTTGAGGATCTGCTCCAGGCGTTGGCGATCGGTGAACAGCAAGGCCGGTGCGCCTTCCTGCAGGTCGATCTGAAAGCCCAGATTGCGATCCTTGGCCAGCGGCTCGAACATGCCGCGCAGGCCATCCACCAGGCGTTCGACGCTGGAGTTTTCCGGGCGCACTTCCAACTTGCCGGCTTCTACCTTGGAAATATCCAGGATGTCGTTGATCAGGTTGAGCAGGTCATTGCCGGCCGAATAGATCGACTCGGCAAACTTGACCTGTTCGGCACTGAGGTTTTCCTGGGGGTTCTCGGCCAGCAACTTGGCCAGGATCAACGAACTGTTCAGCGGCGTGCGCAGCTCGTGGGACATGTTGGCGAGGAACTCGGACTTGTACTTGCTGGAGCGTTGCAGCTCATCGGCGCGGTCTTCGAGTTCCAGCTGCACCCGGTTGAGTTCGATGTTCTTGCGGTCCATGGCATCGCGCTGGTCGGCCAGGGTCTGGGTCTGTTCGGCCAGCTGTTCGTTGGTCTGCTCAAGCTCCGCTTGCTGGGTTTCCAGGTGCGCCTGGGACTCCTTGAGGATGCGTGACTGTTCTTCCAGCTCCTCGTTGGCGGTTTTGAGCTCTTCCTGCTGCACTTGCAGCTCTTCGTTGAGCTGCTGGGTTTCAGCGAGTACTTCCTGCAAACGCTGGCGATAACGCGCGGCTTCGATGGACGTACCGATATTGCCCGCGATCAGCTCCAGCAATTCGACATCGCGTTCTTCCAGCGGGCGCAGGAAGCCCAGCTCGATCACGCCGTTGACGCGGTCGTCATCGCTGGTCGGCACTACCAGTACGCTGCGGGCCGCGCCCTCGCCCAGCCCCGAACTGACCTTGAAGTAGTCCACCGGCACGTCGTCCAGGCGGATCAGGCGATCGAGCTGGGCGGCCTGCCCCACAATGCCTTCGTCGCTGTAGATCGCTTGTTCCAGCTGCGCCTGTTCGCGGGAGAAGCCGTAGGTGGCCACGCGTTTGAGCCCGCCGTGTTCTTCGCGCACATACAACGCTCCAACGGCCGAGCCCATGTATTGGGCAAAGAACTGCAGGATATTGCGGCCCAACAGGTTCAGGGTCAGCTGGCCGAGCACCTGTTCGGCCAGTTCAGTTTGGCCGTTGCGCAGCCAGGCTTGCTGCTCCAGGCGCTTGGCAATCTTCTTTTGTGACGCGAGGCTTGCGCTGTAACTGTTTGAAAGTTCGAGCAGATTTCTTCTGCCGATATACGCCAGAAACCCACTGAGCCCGAGTACGAACACCAGGTACAGGGTGACGCTGAGCACCGTGGTGCGGGTGACCTCTTCATTGCGGGTGATACGGAACTGCTGCTCCATCGCCACCGCGTCGTCGTACTCCTTGCGGATCTCATCGGTCAGGCGCTTTCCCCGGCCTGCCTTCACCGCACCGCGGAAGTCGCCGCTGTCGCGCTGCAATTCAATCATCGACTGCGCGTAGTTGTTCCACTCTGCCTGCAACGCTTCAAGACGCTTGAGGCGGTCGACCTGCTGCGGGTTGTCGGCCACCAATTCCTGCAAATTGCGCAGGTCGGCAATGATTCGCGGCTTGGCCACCTCGTAAGGGTCGAGGAAATGCTCGTCACCGGTAATCAGGAAGCCGCGCATGCCGGTTTCCAGGTCGACCGTCAGTTTGGACGACTCATTGAGGTTGTTGATGACCCGGTCGGTGTGCTCCACCCACTGGATCACCGACAGCAAGTAAGTGATCAGGAAAACGAAAAACACCGCACTGAGCACACCCACGCCCAATGGCAGGGCCACGTTGCGGCTCAGGAGTTTACGGAAGCTCTTTTCATCAACTGACGACGCGGGAGTCATGGGCATGCCTTGGCCAAGTGCGGAAAAACCGGAAGTTTGCCCCAAAGTGACGATCAAGACCATTTTTCTGGAGTGATTTGGTAAAGATTCCTACGATAGAACAAGCTATTCTGCCTGGTCTTTTCTATCGTTTTTACCGCCCGACGGAACTTGTCGATAACCTGCGCTTACTCAAGTAACAGGTCGGTCAGAACGACCGCTGGTAAAAACCTCGTCTTTTTTGGGAACGCCTTATTATGTCTAGCTCCACCATCCTTGTTGTCGAAGATGACGCTATCGTGCGCATGCTGATCGTCGATGTGCTTGAGGAGTTGGAGTTCACGGTACTTGAGGCCGCCGATGCCGAAGAGGCGCTGAAGATTGTCGAAGGCAAAGACACGGTCATCGACCTGATGATGACTGACGTCGGCCTGCCGGATATGGACGGTAAGCAACTGGCGACCCAGGTGCGCGAACTGCGCCCCACCCTGCCCATCCTGTTCGCCAGCGGCTATGCCGAAAACATCGACGTGCCAGCCGGTATGCAGGTGATTGGCAAGCCATTCTCGATCGATCAACTGCGCGATAAAGTCAAATCGATGTTGCCCACATGATCCCTTGTCCTTTTGCAGGTTTTAACGTGACGTCCGGGAAATAAAACAGGAAACTCATCGCCTTCATTTCCCCGTCAGTCAAACGAACTCTGGAAGGACGCAACAACATGATTGGACAACCCGCGCGCCTGGTGTTGGCGAGCCTCTCGATACTCCTGAGCACCAGCGCCTGGGCCGACTTCACGGCGACGCCGACCGAAGCACGGGCCATTGCCAAGGAAGCCTATTTGTACGGCTATCCTGTGGTGCAGATGTACAAGACGCTCTACACCCAGGCCGTTGATAAAGGCGGGGTCAACTACAAGGCCGCGTTCAATCACATCGGCAATACCGCGCAGGTTTTCACCCCCAAGGACACCGCGTTCGTGACCCCGAACTCGGACACGCCCTACTCCTTCGTCTGGATGGATCTGCGCAAGGAACCCTTGGTGCTGACCCTGCCCAAGGTCGAAGACAACCGTTACTACTCGGTGCAGTTGATCGACCTCTATACCCACAACCTCGCCTACCTGGGCACGCGCAGCACCGGCAACAACGGCGGTCACTATATGATCGCGGGCCCGGACTGGAAGGGTCAGCAGCCAGTCGACATCGACCGCGTGGTCTACAGCGAAAGCAATATCGCCTACGCGCTGTATCGCACCCAGCTGTTCGATGAAAAAGACTTGAGCAAGGTCAAGCAAATCCAGAGCGGCTACAAAGTGCAGCCGCTGAGCAGCTACGTGAAACAAGCGGCCCCGGCCAAAGTGCCGAAGATCGAGTGGCCCAAGCCGATGGCGAACATGAGCGACAGTCCGCAGTTGTTCCGCTACTTGAACTTCATGCTGGCCTTTGCGGCGCCGCAGGACAGTGAGAAAGACCTGCTGGCGCGTTTTGCCACCATCGGCATCGCCCCCGGCGCGCCCTTCAAGCTGAACCAGCTGACCGCCGAACAGCGTAAAGCGCTGGAGGATGGGATTGCCGACGGCAAGGCCGAGTTCGCCGCCTTCAAGAAAGACAAGGTCGACACTCACCAAGTCTCCAGCGGCGAATTGTTCGGCAGCCGTGACCGCCTGAAAAACAATTACCTGTACCGTTACGCCGGCGCCAACCTGGGCATCTTCGGCAACTCTACCGACGAAGCTGTTTACTTCACCTACTTCGATGACAGCGAAGGCAAGCCGGCCAACGGCGCACGCCGCAGCTATACCGTGCACTTTGCCAAGGACCAGCTGCCGCCCGCCGATGCGTTCTGGTCGCTGACCATGTACGACGCCAAAACAAAATTGCTGGTGCCCAACCACAAGAAACGTTACCTGATCAACTCACGCATGCTGCCTGAGCTGAAGCGGGACGCCGACGGCGGCCTGACCCTGGCGCTGCAGCATCATGAGCCACCGAAGGCCGAACAGAGCAACTGGCTGCCCGCCCCCACCGGGCCGTTCTTCGCGGTGCTGCGTATTTACCTGCCCAAGCCTGAAATCAGTCAATGGACGTTGCCGCCGTTGACGCCGCTCAATTAACACCACGCGCGGCGGGAGTTGACTCACAGTGGCGTCCCGTCGCGCGTTTATGCGTCATTGCTGTTTGAGCTTCAGAAAAGACTGATGCAGGTCGGATGCCCATCCATCGATGACACTTTTCACATCACCGGCCTTCATCACCTGAGTGTCGTTTGCCAAGGGCTCCCCTGTGCCTTTGCGCACCACCTGGGCGATCACTTTTCCGCTGGCGCCATCAAGGAACTGCGCCTCGGTGCCCAAGGTGGTTTCCTGGTCGCGAATCCCCGTGCCGGTACTCACCGCCGCCGCTACAAACGCAACCGGAATGAACTCGTAAGGCTTGAGCCCTGCGGTTTTACTGCTGACGGCCGTAATCGCTGCGCGCACGACGATTACCCCGGGGCCTGGGCCATTTGCCAACGGCATTGAACGGGCCAGTTCACGCTTGAGGGCCTGGTTGTAATAGTCGTTGATGCCGCGCAGGGTGCTGTCTGGAATCCGGGGGGTGGCTTGAGGCTTGGGATAGAACTGCGTGGGTTCGATGTACACCGCGCTGTAGCGGTTCAGGTCCAGTGTGGGATCGACCCAGCGCATCACTTCGGCTCCGGAGGGCGACTTGGCTTCCTTGAGTCGGCTGTAGTCCGACAGAAAGCCCGAATATTCGTCCGGTTGCGTGACCTTGCTGGCGCAGCCCGCCATGCCGATCGAGGCGATGCACAGTGCGCTGACCATTAGCCTGAGTTTCATCGTTGGAGCTCCCCATCGATAGATTGAGCTCTAGGTATAGCCAATCTTGGCAAAACGAGCTGCTTATTTTAGCCATGAGCCATGGGGGGCGAAGCCACAGGTTGTCGGTGACGGCTCGGGAGCTGAAGCCTCTTAAATGGCGCCCCGCGACCTAATGTGGGAGGGGCTTGCCCTAATGCCAGTCAGTTAAGCGTACACCACCGTCTGTAGGAGCGAGCTTGCTCGCGAAAAACGTCAACGATAACGCGCGCTTCCTGAATAAACGCGGTGCCTGTGAGTTCTTCGCGAGCAAGCTCGCTCCTACAAAAAGCCTTAACTGACTGGCATTAAGGCTTGCCCCCGATGGCCATAGGTATCTACACAACTTCGTAGCAGCCTAAGTAACCACGATGCGAAGCGAGCCGCTCTTGATCCTGCTCTTGATCTGAATATGTACTCGCTCTGATCCAGCATCCTGGTCGGCTGTCAGGCCGCCATCGGGGGCAAGCCCCCTCCCACATTTAGTTCGCGGAGCATCAGTCAGGCAGTCGTCGGCCATCTCGCCCCTCATGATCAGTATTGCTCAGCCGCGCTCACGGGGGATCAGGCTCTGCAACTGCGCTGCCAGGAAGTTGGCGTCGAAGCCGAAGGTATCCGGGTCTTTCAGGCCATTGGTCTTCTTCCAGAGCCAATCATTTTTATCCGCCGGCAGCACCAGCGACACGCTGCCGTGGCGGGCGGCGGTCAGGCCCATTACCGCAATAGAAATAAACCCGTCCGCGCCCATCACGTCCGGCACGAACTCCACGCTTTTACCCGTGATGAGCACATTCAACTTCTCGGTCTTGAAGGTCGATGCCTCCACTGGCACGCTCGGACTGCTAGCGACATAGGCTTCCCGACGCACCTCCAGCAAACCGGCGCGTTTGACCGGTTCCAGCCACTGTTCGATCTGCTCGAACAACTCGCCAAGCTTCTGCGCCCAACGCGCCGACTGCAGCTCGAATTGCTGTTTTTTCTGCGCTTCGCTCTCGGCGTAATGGCGAAGCATCTCGCCCAGTTGCTGTACATCGTCCATTGCGGATTTCCTTGGGTGAGCCAGGTTGCGAAGCCTGATCATCGCAGATGCGCGTGCCAGGCGTACGGGTTAAAGGTGATTGCGCCTGGTTCGGCAATCGGCGGCAAGCAGGTCATGCCTGCGGTAACGGTGTATCGAACGAAGGATGCTCCAGTAGAAGGCGACGCCACTGCATTCGAAACCAGGGCGTAAATGACGCGTGCGGCTCAGCAAGCCGGGCTGATATTTCGGCACGGGTCAGCCAGCTGATTTCGCTGATTTCGTCAGGAACGGGTGAAACCACAGCGTCCGATCGAGCCACCAGCACATGACACAGTTCGTGCTCGGCGCCGATCGACCCAAAGCGGGCATGGTACTCAAAGCTGTATAGCGCCCCACAGGAAGCCCGGACGCCCAGCTCTTCGCGCAAGCGCCGAGACGCGGCATCCAGGACAGTCTCGCCAGGCGCCGGATGGCTGCAGCACGCATTCGACCAGAAACCTGACCAGAGCATTTTCCCTGGGGCACGACGCTGAAGCAGATGACGCCCGCGCCGGTCGATCAAATGTACCGAAAACGCACGGTGAAGCTGCCCCGCTCCCAGGTGCGCATCGCGTTTGCCACACACGCCGATCGGTACATCGTGTGCGTCTACTAACACCACATCATTGTTCATTCATAGTTCCTTCGCTGACCGGCTCGGCGCCTTGCTCCTGTTAGATAACCTGTCCCCACGCGCTGACCAGGGTCAACGCTGCGGCAGTGAACGCGGGATCGGCCCGTAGCCGGGCCATGCCGTCCAGGTCTTCCTGTTCGAGTAGCCCACGTTTGAGCAACGCTGGCCCGGCCTGTGCCGTGGTTGCGGCCCAAAAGGTGTCGGCGGGGCTGTTATCGCCGATACGGCCTTCAAGGGTGCGATGCCCTAAATTGGCAAGCCCTCGATCACGCAACCGATCCGGGAGCGTAGCGGCCCAAAGCATGTCGGAGCCAACGGTCTGCTCCAGCAGGGTAATCCCGGCCTGGGCCACTTTTCGGAACAACGGGTTCGCGGCGCTCAGGCTCGGCTGCAGGCTCACGTCCTCGATCACCAACCAGCCTCCCGGGCGCAGCCAGGTGATGGCTCGCGTCAATAGGTCCTCACGCTCGCCGAGGTGACACAGCAGCGCCCTGGCATGTACCACGTCAAAGGAGGCAACAGGAAAATCATCGGTCGCGGCATTGTGGGTAAGCACCCGGATACCGGGGATATCGGTAAGGAACCGGGTGTCGATATCCGTGGCGGTGACGCTCGCTTGGGGATATCGCTGGCTCAGCCAGCCGGCGAGCGATCCGGCCCCGGCGCCTAGATCAAGGATGGCAGGCTTGTCGGCAAGCACCAACTGATCAAAAACCCCTTGGCTCAACGGGTCAAAGACACGTTCCAGGGTGCGCAGCCGTGCCAGTTGGCCAGCGTGCTGGTCAGCGAGAAAGCTGCTGGTATAGCCGGGTTCGTCGAGGTTGACGGTAAGGGTCACAGTACGACCTCCAGTCGATCAGGGCAGCGATTGAGGAAACCGCGCTCAATGGGCTTGAAACCCGGAGCCCAGCGCACGTTTGGAAAGGTCTGCAGCAGCAGGCGAGCGCCGAGCGTGATTTCCAACCGCGCCAGCATTGACCCCAGGCAGAAGTGGCGGCCTGCGCCGAAGGCGAAATGGCTGGTAGCCTGTTCGCTGCGCGACAGATCAAACGTGTCCGGGTCGCTGAAGTGGTCCGGATCGCGGTTGGCCGAACCAATCAGGCAGGCCATTGTTGCGCCAGCCGGAATCGTGCCCGAAGGCAGTTGCAGCGGTTCACGGGCTTCGCGGAGCACGAGCTGCAACGGCGGGTTGCGCCGCAGGGTTTCGGCGAGGGCGTTATCCATCAGCTCTGGATCAGCGATCACCGCGTCTTTGACGCCCGGTTCGCTCAGCAGATTCACAATCAGGTTCGCCAGCGCGCCGTGGCTGGTTTCGCTACCCGCCGTCATCAGGATCGCGCAGTAAGCGCGCACGAACGTCTCCGACAATGGCTGGCCGTCAATCCGTGCCGCCAGGAGCTGCGAGATCAAGTCGTCAGTGGGTTCGGCGCGTCGAGCGTCAATGTGGGGCTGAATAAAGTCGTAGAAACTGTCTCGGTTGGATAATCCACCGGTCAGCAGCGCCGGGTCCTGTCGATAGTTGCCCATATACGCGAAGCCGATGGCGCACCACCGCTTCAGCCGCTCCACCTCTGCGCAGGTTTGCGCCGGCAGCCCCAGTGCATGCGCCATCACCCGTACCGGCAGCGCCGCGGTGAAATCGGCGATCAGGTCAACCTGGGGGCGACCGTGCATGTGCGCCAGCAACTCTGTGGTCACCGCGATGATGGAAGCTTCGAGCGCCGCGAGGGCCTTGCCACGAAACGCAGGGCTGAGCAACGCGCGGTGCTGGGCGTGTTCACATCCGTCCATCGTGACGATGGTGTGGCCCAGCAGCGGTCCGATCTGCCAACTGTAGTTATTGTTGCTTGCACCCGGATGAGTCAGGGCGGCTTTGACGTCCACATGCCGGCTGACCAACCACACATCGGTGGGCTCGTCGTAAGCGATCGGCAGCGTGGTACGCAATTGCTCATACAACGGGTATGGGTCGATCTCGAACTGCCGGGATTTGAGCGTCGGAGGGATAAGTTTCAGGTCCACTTGCTGATTGTTCCGGGCCGCAGAGTCGGCGGCATGCAGCAGATAACGAGAGACGCTGCGGTGCCAGTCGCCTGCCGCCCGCACAACCTGACGCAGCCGGTCCGGGTCGGTCGCCGCGCTCGGGGGGTGGCGCGCCGGCTCGGCAGCAACCGCCGTGAACTGCGCCACTGCCGTGTTTATCATCTGATGGGCGGATTCGATCGCGGCGCGCCAATCCATGCCAGGGCAGGCCGCGAGTACTGACACCAGGTTGAAGCGCTCACCACACACCACGTCCTTGGCAATCGAGTGGATATCGTTGGTCCAGGCGATGATATCGGCAGCGTGCTCTCGCATCGTGCTCCACGCTTGAACATCCTCTGGGGACGCATACGGATCGAGGGTTTCGGCCCCATCGATGAGATCAAAGAAGAACAGTGCGCCGAACGAATCCCGGCGCAACGGCAGATAGGCGGCCAATGTGAGCGCTGTGTCGGTTTCCCGCACGTGCACCAGCGTTGCCTGCGCACGCAAATGCTGGATCAGATGTCGCACCAGCCGGGCCCGCCAACGGTCGCCGCCCCAGCTCCGGGTCCGCGGCCAAAGATCATCGACCAGAACGGCGAGCATCGGGTCTTCGAACCGGCTGCCTTGGCCTGAGGGAGCAGCGCCGCCGCTCTCGGCCACCGCCTGCACTGAGGCGATGAAACTTTCCAATGCTCCGTTTTCCGCCCAGGGCCCATCGTCGATACGGTCATCCAGCGTGAGCGCCCACAGGTACCAGCACACCAGGATCTCGGCCCGGTCCGTGGGCGCCCTGCCGCATAATGCCAGCCCCAGGTCGAGCAGCGCCGTGGTACTCAATCGATGCGCACCACGGCGGCCGATCAAGCCGTATCGCTGCGCCCAGGCGAGGGCATGCGCGCGCAACTGCTCGCTGTCGGAGCGTGGCGGCGGACCAGCGAAAGGAAACTGTATCTCGGGGATGATGAGGGGCGGCGGTGGGTGATCTCTGTGGCTGGGGCCGGGGTCGTCCTCGCAGTGTGGCGGTGCCATGATGAACTCCTCTTGAATGAACTTTCATTAAGAACGACCTTACAGAAAACCAACCCCATCAGGGTGTGAGGACAGTCTGACTATTCATCTAGTAAAGGCAGCTCTGGAGCGTAGGAAAAGGTCTATCGCCATCGTGAGCAGTGACCGGTCATCAACATTGCATGAACTGCACTGGTGGATTGGCCGGCAACTGCACATGACTAATGCGCCTTCGGTGAGTATGGTGGATTCCACATTCCCTGCCCGGAGCATCGCATGCGCACCATCGGCCTTATCGGCGGCATGAGCTGGGAGTCCAGCGCCGAGTATTACCGCATCATCAACCAGCAAGTACGCGACCGGCTCGGCCCGCTGCGTTCGGCGCAAGTGTTGATGTACAGCGTGGACTTCGGCCCGGTGGAACAGGCCCAGCACGCCGGGCGCTGGGACGATACCGCGCTGATCCTGGAAGACGCCGCGCGCCGTTTGCAGGCCGGGGGCGCCGAGTGTGTGGTGCTGTGTACCAACACCATGCACCGGGTGGCGCCGCGTATTGAGGCGGCGGTGTCGATTCCCTTCCTGCATATCGCCGATGCGGCGGGCGCTGCCGCCGTACAGGCGGGCACCTTGACCGTGGGATTGCTCGGCACTGCATTCACCATGGAACAGGACTTCCTCAAGTCCCGCCTGGCCGCACAGGGCCTGACCGTGCTGGTGCCGGATGCGGACGAACGCAAAGCGGTGCATCGGATCATCTATGAAGAGTTGTGTGTGGGGATGATCAGCGCCGAATCACGCGCCGTCTACCAGCGGGTGATCGAATCCCTGGCCGCGCGCGGCGCCCAGGCGGTGATTCTTGGCTGTACGGAAATCAGCCTGCTGATCAAGCCCGAGCACTGCGACCTGCCGCTGTTGGACACCACCGAGCTGCATGCGCGGGCTGCGGTGGCGTTTGCGCTGGAGGACTAAACCGGCGTGCGCAGGCGCGCCATGCTCAAGGTGTCGACGAACACACCGTCACGCAGGGCGTAATCGCGCAAACAGCCTTCGACCTCGAAGCCGAATTTGCGGTACAGGTTGTGCGCCGCCTCGTTGTCGGCGTACACCGTGAGTTCTACGCGATGCAGGTTCATCCAGTTGTCAGCCACATCCAGCGCGGCCGTCAGCAACTTCGAACCCACGCCCTTACCCTGCCAGGCCGTCGCCACCCCCATGCCGAGCGACCCCACATGCGCCTGGCGCACGCGCAGGTACTGTTCCAACCCCAATTGACCAATCACTTCGCCGCCGTGCATCGCCACCAGTTGCAAACGGCGTTCGTTATCCATTACCAGGCGCTTGCGCCACGCTTCCACTGACTGAAAAGGCATTTGCAGCACCTGACGGCATACCGCCGGTTCGTTATAGAGCGCAGCGACACCCTCAAGATGGGCCTCGGTGAAACGCTGGATCACGATATGGGGCTCGGGGGTGTGCATCGTATTTCATCCTTTGAAAGACAAGTGGCCGTCTAGTGTAGGGCATAGGCATCTACGCGACGTTGTAGCAGCCTACGGCAAACACGCTGACCTGTAGGAGCGAGCTTGCTCGCGAAGAACCCTGGGCCTCCGCGTTTATTCAGAATGAACGCGTTGCCTGGAGGTTTTTCGCGAGCAAGGGCTAGCCGCCCGCCTCGCTCCTACAAAAGGCATTTAAGCGACAGGCCGTGCCAAGCGCCACACCCGCGCAATATCCGAGGCCCGCTCACGCAACAAGCGCGGCGCCTCGCTGCATGCCTGGGCAAGACTCATCGGCCCCGAGGGCAACGCAAAGGCGGCATCCACGCCGTGGGCGTACATCTGCTCGTAGCCATCGCCCAGGGTTCCGGCAATCACGATCACCGGGACATTATGTTGCCGGGCAATACGCGCCACGCCAAACGGGGTTTTCCCGCGCAGGGTCTGGGCGTCGAAGCGGCCTTCGCCGGTGATGACCAGGTCGGCGCCACGCACCACGGCGTCGAGGCCAACCAGCTCGGCCACCACTTCAACGCCGGCGCGGAACTGCGCGCCGAGGAATGCCTTGGCGGCGAACCCCAAGCCGCCTGCCGCGCCGCTGCCGGGTTCGTCACGCACGTCCTGGGCCAGCACCCTGGCGCAGTGGTCGGCAAAATGACCAAGGGCGGCATCCAACTGCTGCACCTGTTCGGGGTTGGCGCCTTTTTGCGGGCCAAAAATCGCCGAGGCGCCGTGGGGACCGCACAGCGGGTTGTTCACGTCCGCCGCGATTTCGAAGCAGACCCGCGCCAGACGTGGGTCGAGGTTTTCCAGGTTAATACGCGCCAGGCCGCTCAACGCCAAGCCACCGGGTGCCAAGGGCTGGTTCCGGGCGTCGAACAGTTGCACGCCGAGCGCTTGCATCGCGCCTGCGCCGCCATCGTTGGTGGCACTGCCGCCGATCGCCAGGATAATGCGCCGGGCGCCCAGGTCGAGCGCGGCGCGGATCAGCTCGCCGGTGCCATACGTGCTGCTGGAGCAGGCGTCACGCTGGCCCGGTGCGACCAACTGCAGGCCACTGGCCTCAGCCATTTCGATGATCGCGGTTTGGCTGTCGGCCAACCAGCCCCAATGCGCCTGCACCGTATCGCCCATTGGCCCGCGCACGGCCTGGCTGCGCATTTGGCCGTTACACGCGGCGAGCACTGCTTCGACCGTTCCCTCACCGCCGTCCGCCATCGGGCATTGCACCAGCTGTGCGTCAGGCCAGACCTGAGCCAACCCTTGCGCAATCGCCTGGGCGACCCCTTCGGCACTCAGGCTGTCCTTGAACGAGTCGGGGGCGATGATGATTTTCATGGGCGTTCTCCGGTTTTTATAACGCCCATGCTGCCAGTTGGCACCGCCAATGACGCCGGTCCAATGCACAAGTGCAGCTGAGGTTTGTTGTTCATTTTTACAAAGCCTGGGGCAACAGTTGCACGCCCAGGTACAGCGCCAACATGCCATCCAGAGTCAGCGGATCGACGCCGCTCAGTTCGGCAATCCGTTCCATGCGGTAGCGCAGGCTGTTGCGGTGAATCCCCAGGGCATCGGCACAGGCCTGGCTTTGCCCGTCGTGGTCGCACCATGCGCGCAGCGTGGCCAGCAGTTGGCCGTTGTTGTCCTTGGCGAGGACTTTGCGCAGCGGGTTGAGCAATTCATCCAGGGCATCGTCGTTACGATGGCGCCAGAGCATCACCGGCAGACGATAGCGGTTGAGGATCAACAGCCGCGAATGCGGCAGGATATCGCGACCGTAGGCCAGCAAATCGCTGACACGGCGATAACACCGGCGCAACCCGGCCAAACCTTGCGCCTGCCCGCCTACGGCGACCCGCAAGACAGTCCAGCCCAGGCCGTCGAGCTTTTCCAGCAGGCGCGGGTTATCGATCTGCACTGACGCGGGTCGACACCACAACAGCGACAACGGCGCTGAACTGACGCACCAACTGTCCGGATAACGCGACGTCAGCCAGGCACTCAAGGCTTCGGCCGACTGCCCCGCGCCCAGTTCGAACAGGTAAGGCGTACGCGCCAGTTGCGGCTTGAGGCCCAGTTGTTGCGCTTCGTCGACCAGGCGCGGCGAGTCACCGGTATCGGCCAGCAGCAATGCCAGCAGGTCGTCACAGCGCTGGCGCCGCCACTGCTGCTCGGCCTGCTGGTGGCGCTGACTGACCAGCATCTCGGCGGTCATGCGCACCAGTTCGGCGTAGGTGCGCAGGCCTTGCGGTTCACCGGTGATACCCAGCACACCGATCAAGCGCTGATCATGCATCAGCGGCAAGTTGATGCCAGGCAGCACACCCTTGAGGTGCTTGGCGGTCTGCCCATCGATTTCCACCACGCGCCCGTTCGCCAGCACCAGTTGGGCGCCTTCATGTCGGGTGTTGATGCGTTCCGGTTCGCCGCTGCCGAGGATCAGGCCCTGGTTGTCCATAACGTTGACGTTGTAGGGCAGGATCGCCATGGTGCGATCGACGATATCCTGTGCCAGCTCATGATCCAGCTCGAACATGGGGCTATTTTCCTTCCAAAGCGAATTGGTCACCGGCACAGCGCAAAGCGGGCCTGGCTGTGCGCAAGCACAAAGACAGTTGCCCATCGCGTCGCCGAGACTGTTTGGGCGATCAACGTTACCCTCGCATCGCTAAAAAACATAATAAAGAGAGACTCGCCATGTCACAGAGCGCCGCCGCAGCACTGGCCACCGATGACGATAAAAACGCCATCTACAAGCGCGTTACCCTGCGCCTGATCCCCTTCATCTTTATCTGCTACCTGTTCAACTACCTTGACCGGGTGAACGTTGGCTTTGCCAAGTTGCAGATGCTCGACGCGTTGAAATTCAGTGAAACCGTGTACGGCCTGGGTGCCGGGATCTTCTTTATCGGCTACGTGCTGTGTGGCGTGCCGAGCAACCTGGCGCTGACCCGGTTCGGGCCAAGGCGCTGGATAGCGCTGATGATGATCGTGTGGGGCACCTTGTCCACGTGCCTATTGTTCGTGACCACGCCGACGCATTTCTACACCTTGCGCCTGTTCACCGGCGCCGCCGAGGCGGGGTTCTTTCCCGGTGTGGTGCTGTACCTCTCGCAGTGGTTTCCGACGTTTCGCCGGGGCCGGATCATGGCGCTGTTCATGTCCGCGATTCCGGTCTCGGGCCTGCTCGGCAGCCCGTTCTCCGGCTGGATTCTCAACCACTTTGCGGCAGGTCAAGGCGGCCTCGCCGGTTGGCAGTGGATGTTCCTGTTGCAAGGCATTCCCACCGTGATCCTCGGCGCCCTCGCCTACTTCCTGCTCAGTGACAGCTTCGCCCACGCCAAGTGGCTCAAGCCCCACGAACGCGCGGTACTGGAAGCCGACCAGGCCACCGATCTTGCGAACAAACCGAAGACCACCACCGACTCCCTGGCCGAGGTGTTCAAGAACCCGGCGATCTGGGCATTCGGCCTGATCTACTTCTGCATCCAGAGCGGCGTCTACGCGATCAACTTCTGGCTGCCGTCGATCATCAAGAACCTGGGGTTCAGCGATAACCTGGTGATCGGCTGGCTCAGTGCGATCCCGTACCTGCTGGCCGCAGTATTCATGTTGCTGGTGGGCCGCTCCGCAGACTTGCGCAAGGAGCGTCGCTGGCACTTGGTGGTGCCGATGCTGATGGGCGCGATTGGCCTGGTGATCGCGGTGAATTTCGCTACCACCCCGACTATCGCCATTCTCGGCCTGACCATCGCCACCATGGGCGCCCTCACCGGGCTGCCGATGTTCTGGCCGGTGCCCACCGCCATGCTCAGCGCGGGCGCGGCGGCGGGTGGGCTGGCGTTGATCAACTCCATGGGCCAGATGGCCGGGTTTCTCAGCCCCTACATCGTCGGGTTCGTAAAGGATGCGACGGGGTCCACGGATGTGGCGTTGTACTTGCTGGCGGCGGTCATCGTGGCCGGCAGTGTGTTGGCGTTGCGCATGACACGCACCTTGAAGGTGTAAAGCGCCCATCGCCTGCAGGTATCGGAACGTATGAAAGTGCTGCAGCGTTTTTTACAGGCGCGCTGCGAGACATGGCTGAGCGCATGAAGAAACACACACAGGGCTTGTTCCAGAGCGTTGGTGTCTGGTATTGCATTACCCACGTTTGCCTGCCATGAGGAGCTTTGCATGATTTACCGCACGTTGGGCCAGTCCGGGTTGAAGGTCAGCGCACTGACACTGGGCACCATGATGTTTGGCGAACAGACCAGCACCGAAGACTCGTTGCGCATCATCGACAAGGCCTGGGACCAAGGCATCAACTTTATCGACACCGCCGACGTCTATACCGGCGGGCGCTCCGAGGAGATCGTCGGCGAGGCCATCGCGCGCAACCGCCAGGACTGGGTGGTGGCGTCGAAGGTCGGTTTCGGCCCGGCGGATGGTATGCCCAACCGCAATGGGCTGAGCCGCAAACGCCTGTTCAATGCACTGGAGGCGAGCCTGGCGCGCTTGGACACCGATTACCTGGACATCTACTACCTGCACCGCGAGGATCACGACACGCCGCTGGAAGTCACGGTATCGGCGATCGGTGACTTGATTCGCCAGGGCAAAGTGCGCTACTGGGGGTTATCCAACTACCGCGGCTGGCGTATCGCCGAGGTCATCCGCGTGGCCGAACGCCTGGGCGTTGACAGGCCCATCATCAGCCAGCCGTTGTACAACATCGTCAATCGCCAGGCCGAGGTCGAGCAGATTACCGCCGCAGCTGCCTATGGACTGGGCGTGGTGCCCTACAGCCCGTTGGCGCGTGGCGTGCTCAGCGGCAAGTACGCCCCCGACCTGGCGCCTGAACCGGGCAGCCGCGCGGAACGCCAGGACAAACGCATCCTGGAAACCGAATGGCGCGTGGAATCGCTGCGTATCGCCCAGCAGGTCCAGCAATACACCCAGGGCCGTGGCGTGGGAATGGTTGAGTTCGCGATCGCCTGGGTGCTGAACAACGCGGCAGTGAGTTCGGCGATTGTCGGCCCGCGCACCGAGGCGCAATGGGATGCGTACACCGGGGCATTGGCGGTAGAGATCACGGCGCAGGATGAGGCGTTCGTCGACTCATTGGTAACGCCGGGGCATTCGTCCACGCCGGGCTTCAATGACGTCGGGCATTTCGTGTCGGGCCGAGTGACGCGTTAGTCGCGATGACGCGTTCTCGCTGACCACGAAAACGCGTTCAAACCGCGCATTACACGAAAATTTACGCAAGCCCGCCCCAAAACAGCGCAGCGCTTTGACGCTAAAGGCACCATAATCCTCTGCTGGAATTGGATCTGAATCGGCTTTCGCGAGGACAGCGTGTCTAAAGGTGTTGCGTTATCGGTATTGGCCTCGGTGTTGTTCGCCGTGATGTATTACTTCACGTCCCTGCTCACACCGTTGAGTGGCCTGGAAATTTTCGGCTGGCGCATGTTGCTGACCGTGCCCTGCATGACCGTATTCATGGTAGTCAGCGGCGAATGGCGGCGGGTGTGGGAGTTGCTGCGTCTGCTCGCGGCCAGGCCGCGCTTGATCGGCGGCGTGCTGGTGTCGTCCGCGTTGCTCGGCGTGCAGTTATGGCTGTTCATGTGGGCGCCGCTCAATGGCCGCAGCCTGGATGTGTCGGTGGGTTATTTCCTGTTGCCGCTGACCATGGTGTTGACCGGGCGCCTGGTCTACGGCGAACAGTTATCGCGCTTGCAGCAGATCGCCGTGGTATTTGCCGCATTGGGTGTGCTCAACGAGCTGTACCAGGCCGGCGGTTTTTCCTGGGCGACCCTGATAGTGATCATCGGTTACCCCGTGTATTTCGTGGTGCGTAAATACCTGACCACCGACCATCTGGGCGGCCTGTGGCTGGACATGGCATTGATGCTGCCGGTGGCCTGGTGGTTCGTGCAAAGCGGCGAACAGGGCTTTGCGGTACTGGATGCACAGCCCAAGCTCTACGCGTTGATTCCCATGCTGGGCGTGATCAGTGCGTCGGCGCTGGTGAGCTATATCATCGCCAGCCGTTTGCTGGCCTTCAGCCTGTTCGGCCTGCTCAGTTATGTGGAGCCGGTGTTGTTGCTGGCAGTCGCGCTACTGCTGGGTGAAGGCATCAAGGGCGGGCAATGGCTGACCTATATCCCGATCTGGCTGGCGGTGATGGTGCTGGTGTATGAAGGATTCAAGCACTTGGTGCGTCAGCGCAAAGCCTGAATCGGTCAAAAATGTGGGAGGGGGCTTGCCCCCGATAAGGCAGTGTCAGTCAGCGCATATGTGACTGAGCCACCGCCATCGGGGGCAAGCCCCCTCCCACATTTGATCGCTGTTGTGTCAGGGATTATTGCTTAGTCAGCGGTCAACACACCGCGACGTACCTGATCACGCTCGATGGACTCGAACAACGCCTTGAAGTTGCCCTCGCCGAAGCCATCGTCGCCTTTACGCTGAATGAATTCGAAGAACACCGGGCCCATCAGGGTTTCCGAGAAGATCTGCAGCAGCAGGCGCTTGTCGCCCTCGATCGAGGAGCCATCGAGCAAAATGCCGCGCGCCTGCAGTTGGTCCACCGGTTCGCCGTGGTTCGGCAGGCGGCCTTCGAGCATCTCGTAGTAGGTGTCCGGCGGCGCGGTCATGAAGCGCATGCCGATCTTCTTCAGCGCGTCCCAGGTCTTGACCAGGTCGTCGGTGAGGAACGCCACGTGCTGGATGCCCTCGCCGTTGAACTGCATCAGGAACTCTTCGATCTGGCCGGCGCCCTTGGAGGACTCTTCGTTTAACGGGATGCGGATCATGCCATCCGGCGCGCTCATGGCCTTGGAGGTCAGGCCGGTGTATTCGCCCTTGATATCGAAGTATCGCGCTTCACGGAAGTTGAACAGCTTCTCGTAGAAGTTGGCCCAGTAAGCCATGCGGCCGCGGTAGACGTTGTGGGTCAGGTGGTCGATGACCTTCAGGCCGGCGCCCTGCGGGTTACGGTCGACGCCTTCGAGGTAGACGAAGTCGATGTCATAGATTGAGCTGCCTTCGCCAAAACGGTCGATCAGGTACAGCGGCGCGCCGCCGATGCCCTTGATCGCCGGCAGGTTCAATTCCATCGGGCCGGTGTCGATATGAATCGGCTGGGCCCCGAGTTCCAGGGCGCGCTTGTAGGCTTCCTGCGAGTTCTTCACGCGAAACGCCATGCCGCACACCGACGGCCCATGCTCGGCGGCGAAGTACGAGGCAAGGCTGTTGGGCTCATTATTGAGGATCAGGTTGATCTCGCCCTGACGGAACAGGTGCACATTCTTGGAACGGTGGGTTGCAACCTTGGTGAAGCCCATGATCTCGAAGATCGGCTCCAGGGTGCCCGGGGTCGGCGAGGCGAATTCAATGAACTCAAAGCCCATCAGGCCCATCGGGTTTTCGTATTGGTCGGTCATGTTCGGTGCCTCATCATGCTTGGGGTAACAGCTAGTTTTTTACTAGCTATGTGGTTATTTGCGGGCAAGGATGAGGTCAGCGGGTGGCGCACAGGAAAGGCCTCGCACGCTGCGGGCGAGGAAGTCACCAAAGATGAGGGGCGAACCGAGTTGCTTCATGGTGTCATCAGTCTCTGACGGCGAGGCTTGCGTGAGCGCAAGTCCATATTCTTGTATGCGTAAATCGATTCTACACAGCGTAACAGTGTTTGTCCGTACTCTTATCAAATCTCCATTGCCCTGCTGTGCGCAAGGAGTTTATTGCGCAGATAAGGCGTTACGTTTTGCCGAGCACCGTGTGGCAATGCCATCTATCATCGGCATAGTCTCCCCTTTTCTGCATGGCTGCCCCTCTATGCCCCTGACCTCCCAAGGCCCACGAAGCCGAGTCGCCCGCTATTCGTTCAGCGCAGTCTGCGGCCTGCTTCCCGTTCTCCTTGGGGTGGTGATTCTTTATTGGCAGGCCGAGCGCACGCTTGAGCAAAGCACCGCTCAAACGGCGCAGGAAGCCGTGCGCCAGTTCGACTTGATGCTCGACAACACCGCCGCCGCTACCCAAGCGCTGTTACCACTGGCCGGCTTGCCGTGTGATAAGGCCGCGAAGCTGGCACTGCGTGAGCAGGTCACTCGTCGGCCGTTCGTGCGTGCCACCACCCTGTCCTGGCAGCGAAACATTTATTGCAGTTCGTTGTTTGGCAGCGGTTATGAGTCGCCGGTCAACCCGGATGACTACGTTGACGGCAATTTGTGGTTGATGAACGGCAACCCTGTCACGCCGGATACCGCGCTGCTGGTTTACCGGCTGGTCGATGGCGATCGAGCCGCGTTTGCCTCGATTGACGGTTATCACCTCACCAATGCCTTGCGCCTGATCAGCCGCTATGCCTTCCTGGTGCTGAAGGTAGGCCCCCATTGGCTGGACGCCGGGGGCAAGGTGCATACCAGCGCGCCACCGACGTTTGCCGTGGCCCGGCACTTTTTGGCCTCCAACCGCTATCCGTACAGCGTTGACGTGGGCATGCCCGAGGGCGAGGTGTGGCGTTATATGCAGGCGCGTTACCCGGCGGTGTTCAGTCTGGTGGTGTTTTTTGGGGTGCTGGCCGGCGTCCTGGCCCATTGGCTGCAAAAGCGCTCTTCGTCGCCTACCCACGAGTTGCAACGGGCCCTGGGCGCCAACGAGTTCATTCCCTATTTCCAGCCGGTGGTGCGCGGCGACACTCGCCAATGGGCCGGCTGCGAAGTATTGATGCGCTGGAAACACCCTAAAGAGGGCCTGGTGCGGCCAGACCTGTTCATCCCCCTGGCCGAGCACTGCGGACTGATCGTGCCCATGACCCGCGCCCTGCTCCGCCAGACCGCCGCGCAATTGGCGCCGCATGCCGCGCACTTCAGCCCGGGTTTCCATATCGGCGTGAACATCACCGCACGCCATTGCCTGGACCTGGACCTGGTGGACGATTGCCGGGAATTCCTCGCAGCCTTCCCGCCCGGCCAGGTCACCCTGGTCCTGGAATTGACCGAGCGTGAGCTGATCGAACCCACCGACATCACGCGCCGCTTGTTCGACGCTCTGCACCAGTTGGGTGTGATGATCGCAATCGACGACTTCGGCACCGGGCATTCCAGCCTGGGTTACTTGCGCAACTTCAATGTGGATTACTTGAAGATCGATCAAAGCTTCGTCGCCATGATCGGAGCGGATGCGCTCTCCCGGCATATTCTCGACAGCATCATAGAACTGTCCGCCAAGCTCGACTTGGGTATCGTGGCTGAGGGTGTGGAAACCGCGCAACAGTGTGATTACCTCATTGCAAAAGGCGTGGACCTTTTGCAAGGTTACCTGTTCGGCCGTCCGGTACCCTGCGATGAATTCATTAAGGCGTTGACCCGCCATTGAACAGCCATCGACTTTAGATGAAACAATCTTATTTAGACAAAGACGTGATTTACTCGAAGTGGATTAACCACTACAATTTTTCGTGCCGGCGATACACTCATGCAGGTGTTTTCGTTGAGTTAGCTTAATCCTCTTGGCTTAAGGCTTTCTTCGCAGTAGCTATCAGCTAACTACACTATTGGAGTACAGATTTTGTCCAGACTCGCCGAATTTCGCGCAGCAGAAAAAGCCCTTCAAGAGCAGCTCGCCCAGCTGGAATCGCTGAAGAACGACGCCGGGCTGAAGAAAGAAATCGAATTCGAAGAAAAACTTAAAAAGCTGATGAGCAGTTATGACAAGAGCCTGCGCGATGTGATCGCCATCCTTGATCCAAACCCGGGCAAATCGGCTGCAGCAGCCGTTCGTGCGCCGAAACAGCGCCGCGCACGTGTGGTCAAGGTTTACCAGAACCCGCATACCGGCGAGCTGATCGAGACCAAAGGCGGCAACCACCGCGGCCTTAAAGCCTGGAAAGAAGAGCACGGCGCAGCCACTGTAGACTCTTGGCTTCGCGGTTGATTAACATGCACTAACAGAAAGCCCCGCTTACGCGGGGCTTTTCGTTTATAGGTTCACAAACGAAACTAACTTAAGTTCACATTCGTTCGCCTAGAACCATTCAAAGTTTGAGGCTATCACGCACCGAACTGACCTCATCTTTGCTGGCCTCGTACGCTTGCGCCTGGCCCGCATATGAAAATACGTAGGCTTTATCGGCATCCACTGCCCCCACTAGTGTTTGCGACAGCACATGTCGACCGTTCTCGGTAATCACACAGGTAGTTTCCAGCGCCTCAAGACGACTCAATGTAGCGGGGTGCATTTTGGTGCACACGCTTTGATAACCGCCCTGGGCAAAATCTTTCTGGATAGATTTACGCATTTCCAGCAAAACGCCTTGAAGATTGACATTATGCCCAGCCTCGATCGGCGTACCGGTCAACTCCATCACCATCAAGGTCTTGCCATTTTCATCATTTTTGATCGCGCGCTGTCGCGACACGGCCTGGGTCCTCCCGGCTGCGTTGCCGTCGGGTTCAACTTCCTCGACCTGCCAGCCGCTGGGCCAATGAATTTCCGGCTCGGCCGCCAGTACGAACGGGCTGCCCAACACTAAGCACAACGTAGCCAATAACGGTTTACGAAACTCGATCATTGCCAAAAGCATCCAAGGTTCCAGCACCAAAGTTTGCGGCCCGAGCCCCGCCCCTCGCAAGGGCCGCGTGAGCTTTTTCATTTGGCGCGATCGGCAGGCCTTGCGTATCATGGCTCGGCTGCACGGACGCTTGCCGCAAGCCAAGGGACCGCTTTGCCCCATTTTTTCTGGAGGGCCCATGAGCCTGCACGAACTGAACACCTTTCCCGGCGTCACCGCCCAACCCGATACCGCCACCACCAACTTCGTGTTCAACCACACCATGTTGCGGGTCAAGGACATCACCAAGTCGCTGGATTTCTACACCCGCGTCCTGGGGTTTTCCCTGGTTGAAAAACGCGATTTCCCAGAGGCCGAATTCAGCCTGTATTTCCTGGCCCTGGTGGACAAGGCACAGATCCCGGCTGACGCTGCCGAGCGCACCCAGTGGATGAAGTCGATCCCAGGCATTCTGGAACTGACCCACAACCACGGCACCGAAAACGACGCCGACTTCGCCTACCACAACGGCAACACCGACCCGCGTGGCTTTGGCCATATCTGCATTTCGGTGCCGGATATTGTCGCGGCCTGCGAACGCTTCGAGGCCCTGGGCTGCGATTTCCAGAAGCGCCTGAGCGATGGCCGCATGAAAAGCCTGGCCTTCATCAAGGACCCGGACGCGTACTGGGTTGAAATCATTCAACCAGCACCGCTGTAAAACAAAAAACCCCATGATCACTCATGGGGTTTTTCATTTTCAGGCCCGACTTTACGCTGGGGCAGACGTACGGATCAGGTGATCGAACGCGCTCAGGGAAGCCTTGGCGCCCTCGCCCACGGCGATGACGATCTGCTTGTACGGCACAGTCGTCACATCACCGGCGGCGAATACACCCGGCAATGAGGTCTCGCCACGCGCATCGACGATGATCTCGCCGCGTGGCGTCAGTTCCACGGTGCCTTTGAGCCAGTCGGTGTTAGGCAGCAAACCGATCTGCACGAAAATGCCTTCCAGGTCGATGGTCTTGAACTCGCCGCTGTCGCGGTCCTTGTAGGCAAGACCAGTGACTTTCTGGCCATCGCCCTTGACTTCACTGGTCAGCGCGCTGGTGATCACATCTACGTTCGGCAGGCTGTGCAGCTTGCGTTGCAATACCGCATCGGCGCGCAGCTTGTTGTCGAACTCCAGCAGCGTGACGTGGCTGACAATGCCGGCCAGGTCGATGGCCGCTTCGACGCCGGAGTTACCGCCACCGATCACTGCCACGCGCTTGCCCTTGAACAACGGGCCATCGCAGTGCGGGCAGAAGCAGACGCCTTTGGCCTTGTATTCCTGCTCGCCCGGCACACCCATTTCACGCCAGCGCGCACCGGTGGCCAGGATCACAGTCTTGGACTTGAGCGTCGCGCCGCTTTCGAAGCGAATTTCGTGCAACTCACCGGCATTCTTCGCGGGTACCAGGCTGCTGGCACGCTGCAGGTTCATGATGTCGACGTCGTACTGACGCACGTGGGCTTCCAGGGCACTGGCCAGCTTCGGGCCTTCGGTTTCCTGGACCGAGATAAAGTTCTCGATGGACATGGTGTCCAGCACCTGGCCACCAAAACGCTCGGCGGCCACGCCGGTACGGATGCCTTTGCGTGCAGCGTAGATCGCGGCCGACGAGCCCGCCGGGCCACCGCCGACGACCAGTACATCAAAAGCATCCTTGGCACTGATTTTCTCAGCCGCTTTTTCGATGCCGCTGGTGTCGAGCTTGGCGAGAATTTCTTCCAGGCCCATGCGGCCCTGGCCGAAGTTCACACCGTTGAGGTAGACACTGGGCACTGCCATGATCTGACGCTCATCCACTTCAGCCTGGAACAGCGCGCCGTCGATGGCCACATGGCGGATGTTGGGGTTAAGCACGGCCATCAGGTTCAGCGCCTGCACCACGTCCGGGCAGTTCTGGCACGACAGCGAGAAGTACGTCTCGAAGCTGAACTCGCCTTTCAGCGCGCGGATCTGTTCGATCACTTCGACACTGGCCTTCGACGGGTGGCCACCGACTTGCAGCAGGGCCAACACCAGTGAAGTAAATTCATGGCCCATGGGGATGCCGGCGAAACGCAGGCTGATATCGGCACCCGGGCGGTTGATGGAAAACGACGGCTTGCGCGCATCGTTGCCATCGGTGTTCAGGGTAATCAGCGTAGTGAGGCTGGCTACGTCCTGCAAAAGAGCGAGCATTTCCTGGGATTTCGCACCGTCGTCGAGGGAGGCGACGATCTCGATCGGCTGGGTGACCCGCTCCAGGTAAGATTTCAACTGAGCTTTAAGATTGGCGTCCAACATACGGGCGATTTCCTTTAATTCTAGGTATAAAAAAACGCCCGAACGAATCTCGCCCGGGCGTTTTTTGAGGGCGGTTGCAGCTTACTGGGTAGGTGCGGATACCCGCCCTTGGGACTTCACAGACTTAGATCTTGCCGACCAGGTCCAGGGACGGAGCCAGGGTGGCCTCGCCTTCTTTCCACTTGGCTGGGCACACTTCGCCTGGGTGGGCAGCGACATACTGAGCAGCCTTGATCTTGCGCAGCAGCTCGGAAGCGTCACGGCCAACACCGCCGTCGTTCAGTTCAACGATCTTGATCTGGCCTTCCGGGTTGATCACGAAGGTACCGCGGTCTGCCAGGCCAGCTTCTTCGATCAGCACGTCGAAGTTGCGGGAGATGGTCAGGGTTGGGTCGCCGATCATGGTGTACTGGATCTTGCCGATGGCTGGCGAGGTGTTGTGCCAGGCAGCGTGGGCAAAGTGGGTGTCGGTAGACACGCTGTAGATTTCGACGCCCAGTTTCTGGAATTCGGCGTAGTTGTCAGCCAGGTCTTCCAGTTCAGTCGGGCAAACGAAGGTGAAGTCGGCTGGGTAGAAGAACACTACGGACCACTTGCCTTTCAGGTCAGCGTCGGTCACATCGACGAAGCTGCCGTTTTTGAAAGCGGTGGCTTTAAACGGTTTTACTTGGCTGTTGATGATAGGCATCGTTGACTCTCCGTCAGGGGTTAAGAAGTTGATGAGGTGAATCCTACCCACTCCGACCGACGATGGCTCATTGGCAAACCTGATGCTGACGATTGGTTTTCCCTATCAGGCGGCTGTATTAATAGAAGAAATCTCACAGCAGCGGTTGAGTCGCCAGGGTCATACCGAGAAATGGCGTCGCTTCAACATAGCGCATGGCCGATTTCATGTCGCTCCAGCCGACGTAACTCATCAATGACTTCAAATCCCAGCCGCTGCGATGGGCCCAGGTAGCGAAGCCGCGTCGCAGGGAGTGACTGGTGTACTGCTCGGCGGGGATGCCTGCGCGCTCCATGGCTTGACGCAATAAGGGGATCACGCTGTTGGGGTGCAGCCCCTCCTCCCCCAGATTGCCCCAGCGATCGATCCCGCGAAACACCGGGCCACGTACCAATGCCGAGGCACTGAGCCATTCGCTATAGGCCTGCACCGGGCACAAGCGCAACAGCGCGGGGGTGTGGTAGGTCTTGCCGAGGTTATCGCGGTCACTTTTGCTGCGCGGCAAGTAGAGGCTGATGCCGGCCCCAGGCACTGCCTGGACATGCTCGATGCTCAAGCGACACAACTCATCGCTGCGAAAGCCGCGCCAGAACCCCAACAGGATCAGCGCCGTGTCGCGCTTGGCGCGCAGTAATCCGGGCTGATCCTGGTTTTCAGCGGATTGCCTGGCCTCATTTTCAAGCGATGCAACCACCTGCTCCAGATGCGTGAGCTGCAATGGCTGCGCTTGCCGCTCCTGCGCCGGGTGCACGGCGCGGATGCCCTTGAGCACCTTGCGCACCACCGGCGCTTTGGTCGGGTCGGCAAACCCCTGGCTGGTATGCCATTGCGCCAAGGCCGAGAGCCGCAACTTCAAGGTGTTCACGGCCAGCACGCCCGCATGCGCCACCAGATAGCGCGCCACGCTGTCGCTGGTGGCCGGCAGGAACCCACCCCAACTGACTTCGAAATGCTCGATGGCCGCGCGGTAGCTACGGCGGGTGTTATCGCGGGTAGCAGCATTGAGGTAACGGTCGAGATCACTCATGGCAGGGCCTATTCGTACTGCGAACGCCTGGATCGACGCTGGAAACGCTAATGACACGGGATAATACGCCAATATCCCATCTGTTAAATAATGAATTCAAAGAGTTTTTCAGTCGTGTTACAGTATGTATATACATATCATGTACCACAGTACGAAATCGACGGAGACCCCATGGCACGCGGTGGCATAAACAAAGCAGTAGTTCAAACGGCACGCCTGGCAATCCTCGCCCGCGGTGAAAACCCCAGCATCGATGCTGTACGCATCGAGATGGGCAATACCGGCTCGAAAACCACGATTCATCGTTACTTGAAGGAACTGGACGAAAGCGAAACCCGGCAAATCATCACCGAAGCGCCTATCGACGATGAGCTGGGTGAATTGGTGGCACGCCTCGCACAGCGCCTGAAGGAGAAGGCTCAGGAACCCATCGACCTCGCCCTGGCGCAGTTCGAACAGCAGAAAAGCGCCCTGCTCACTCAGCTTGAAGCGCTGCAGGAGTCCCATCACCAGTTGCAACAGCAGTTTGATATCCAGGCCGCCGCCCTCGCCGAGGAAAGCGCCGCCCTGCACACCGCCAGCACCAGCCTGCAAGCCGAGCAAACGCGTAACGCCGGGCTAAGCCAGGCATGCAGCGATTACGAACTGAGGATCAACGACAAGGACGAGCAGATTCGCTCCCTGGAAGACAAGCACCTCCACGCCCGCGATGCGCTTGAGCACTACCGCAATGCCGTCAAGGAGCAGCGTGAGCAGGAGCAGCGTCGCCATGAAGGCCAGTTGCAGCAGGTACAGGCCGAACT
Source organism: Pseudomonas sp. R2-7-07 (assembly GCF_003852355.1). Classification (NCBI taxonomy): domain Bacteria; kingdom Pseudomonadati; phylum Pseudomonadota; class Gammaproteobacteria; order Pseudomonadales; family Pseudomonadaceae; genus Pseudomonas; species Pseudomonas sp. R2-7-07. The sequence goes on from NZ_CP027759.1 coordinate 3,029,970, forward strand.
GCGCCAGGCCCAGCAGAGTGCCCTGGTGCGTCAGGATGAAATCACCCAGTTGCATCGAGACAACGAGCGCTTGTTGATCGAGCATCGGGTGACTGCCAAGGAGCTGAGCGCACTGCAGGAGCAGGTGCGCAAAGACCAGGCGTTGCGGCTCGAATTGAACGAGAGGATCAGCCAGGTCGACAGCGAGCGCACGCTGCTTCAGGAGCGCTTGCGGGTTGCGCTGCTGGAAAGTCAGTCACGAAAGGACGCGCTGACTGTACATCAACAGGCCAACAAGGCGCTGGAACTGGACCTGATCAAGGCCCAGGCCAGCATTGAAGCGTTGCGCCTGGCCGCCGTCGTTGCAACGACGCCAGAGGCAACGCCCGAGACCTGATCAGCCTGCCACAGGCGTGCGCATGGTGACGAACTCTTCCGCAGCCGTCGGATGCACGCCAATGGTCTCGTCGAAATGCTGTTTGGTCGCGCCGGCCTTAAGCGCGATCGCCAGGCCCTGGACGATTTCGCCGGCATCGGGCCCGACCATGTGGCAGCCCAGCACTTTGTCGGTGTCGGCGTCGACCACCAGCTTCATCAGGGTCTTTTCCTGGCAGTCCGTCAAGGTCAGCTTCATGGGCCGGAAACGGCTTTCGAAGATCTGCACCTTGTGGCCGTTCTTCTTCGCCTCTTCTTCCGTGAGGCCCACCGTACCGATGTTCGGCAGGCTGAACACGGCCGTCGGGATCATTGCGTAATCCACCGCGCGGTATTGCTCGGGCTTGAACAGGCGACGCGCCACCGCCATGCCTTCGGCCAGGGCGACCGGGGTCAACTGCACGCGGCCGATCACATCACCGATGGCCAGGATCGACGGCTCGGCGGTTTGATACAGATCGTCCACACTGACAAAGCCACGCTCATCGAGTGTGACACCGGTGTTCTCCAGGCCCAGGTTGTCCAGCATCGGCCGGCGGCCGGTGGCGTAGAACACGCAATCGGCTTCAAGCACGCGACCGTCTTTCAAGGTGGCCTTGAGACTGCCATCGGCTTGCTTGTCGATGCGCTCAATATCGGCATTGAATTGCAGGTCGAGGCCGCGCTTGGTCAACTCTTCCTGCAAATGCTTGCGCACCGCGCCATCGAACCCGCGCAGGAACAGGTCGCCGCGGTACAGCAACGAGGTCCGTGCGCCCAGACCATGGAAAATGCCTGCGAACTCAACGGCGATATAACCACCACCCACCACCAGTACGCGCTTTGGCAGCTCTTTCAGGAAGAATGCTTCGTTCGAGCCGATGGCGTGCTCACGCCCTGGAATCTCAGGGATCTGCGGCCAGCCGCCGGTGGCGATCAGGATATGCTTGGCGCTGAAGCGCTCGCCGTTGATTTCCACCTGATGGGGATCAACCAGGCGCGCATGCCCTTCGTGCAGGGTCACGCCGCTGTTGACGAGTAAATTGCGGTAGATGCCGTTGAGACGGTTGATCTCGCGATCTTTGTTGGCGATCAGGGTCGCCCAGTCAAAGTTCGCTTCACCCAACGACCAGCCAAAACCGCTGGCCTGTTCGAAGTCTTCGGCAAAGTGCGCGCCATACACCAACAGCTTTTTCGGCACGCAGCCCACATTCACACAGGTACCGCCCAGGTAGCGGCTTTCTGCCACGGCCACCTTGGCGCCAAAGCCGGCGGCAAAGCGCGCCGCGCGAACACCGCCGGAACCGGCGCCAATTACATACAGATCAAAATCGTAGGCCATTTCATTCTCCTCGGCAGGCCATCAGCATACCGACTTACATGGGGCTGAAAAACGAAAAAGCCACCCGAAGGTGGCTTTCACTTGAAACAGATGAGCAACGCGAAAATCAGTAAGCCTTGCCAGTCTTGTAGAAGTGCTCGAAGCAGAAGTTGGTCGCTTCGATGTAGCCTTCAGCACCACCGCAGTCGAAACGCTGGCCTTTGAATTTGTAGGCGATGACGCAACCGTCTTTGGCTTGCTTCATCAGGGCGTCGGTGATTTGAATCTCGCCGCCTTTGCCCGGCTCGGTTTCTTCAATCAACTTGAAGATGTCCGGCGTCAGGATGTAGCGACCGATAATGGCCAGGTTCGATGGGGCATCTTCAGGGGCTGGCTTCTCGACCATGTCACGTACGCGGATCAGGCCATCACCAATGTCGTCACCGGCGATGACGCCGTACTTGTTGGTTTGCGATGGGTCCACTTCCATCACCGCGACGATGGTGCAGCGGTATTTCTGGTAGAGCTTGACCATCTGGGTCAGCACGCCGTCGCCTTCCAGGTTCACGCACAGGTCATCGGCCAGTACCACGGCGAACGGTTCATCACCGATCAGCGGGCGACCGGTGAGGATGGCGTGGCCGAGGCCTTTCATCTGGGTCTGACGGGTGTAGGAGAACGAGCATTCGTCGAGCAGCTTGCGGATACCGACCAGGTATTTTTCCTTGTCGGTGCCCTTGATCTGGTTTTCCAGCTCATAGCTGATGTCGAAGTGGTCTTCCAGCGCGCGCTTGCCACGGCCGGTCACGATGGAGATTTCATTCAAGCCGGCATCCAGTGCCTCTTCGACGCCGTACTGAATCAGTGGCTTGTTCACCACCGGCAGCATCTCTTTGGGCATGGCTTTGGTCGCTGGCAGGAAGCGAGTGCCGTAACCGGCTGCTGGGAACAAGCATTTCTTGATCATATGAGTCCTTACAGAGGGCTGTGCGTACGGAATTCGGCGCAGTCTAATCAGGCCGCAGTCACCTTACAATGGGTCCTGCTGGCGCCGCGATGTCATCATAGAGAAAATATGTCGGCGTAAGTTCCGCTGATCTTTCAACAGGCAGACGGACCGGCGCCTGGGTGTTGATGTTTCCAGAGGCTGCACCCTTTGTAGCACGCTTTTCGGCACCGGGCACCGGGCTTGAATTACTTGGGCAAACCCCGTGTATTTGCGGCTATCATTGCACCCTTGAATCAGCTCACGAGATTGCTAATTAGATGTCAGAACCAAAAGGCGTAAACGGCTACCTGATCACCCAACGTGCGGACGGCTGGCACCTGATCAACTTTCATGGCGACAGCGTCGCAGGCGTTTTCGAGACCGAAAGCATGGCGATTGCGGTTGCCGAAGTGTTCGTCGATGAAGCAGGTCATGCGTCAAGCAAGCGGCCAAAAGGCAAATAAGCCGCGCTGCCTTGCATCAAAAGCCCCGCCAAGCGGGGCTTTTTTGTGTTTGGCTGTACCTAGATGGCAGTTCGCTATAATCTTCCGCCAACGCCCCACACTAGTGTCAGCGCTCCCTTCAACACCTTCGAAGACGATTCTCTATGAACAAAATCCTGGCACTCACCGCGGTATTGGCGCTGGCCGGCTGCACCACCACGTCGGACACTTATCTGAAAAATGGTGAACAAGGCTTGACCATCGACTGCTCGGGCGAAGCCAACTCATGGGCCAGTTGCTATGAGAAAGCTGACGCCTCGTGCGCAGGGACTGGCTACCGTATCGTCGGCACAGACGGCACCCCATCACTCAAGGAAAGCGAACAGACCCTGGGCAAGGACGTGGGCAATTTCAAAAGCCGCAGCGTAGTGGTGGTGTGCAAGTAAGCCGTAACGCTACAGATGAACTTCGGCGAACTTGATCCCCAGGCTGCGCAATATTTCGATCAAGTCATCCAGGCGCGGAAATGACTCGACCTCATCCTGATCGTCCACCAGGAAGTAACTGCGGCCGTCACTCTTCTTGAAAAAGACGATCCACTCGCCCAGGTCGGCGGGGTTCTGGATGACGTGGGTCGCCGTGATCTGACCTTCAGCATGGCGGGCTTTGACGTGTTCTCGCTTCATAATGGGCGTTCCAGGCAGGGCATGCCGCTCAGACCCAGGGTTTGAGCGGCATTTTTTTAGGCGGTGACCGACAGTTTACCGGATGCCTTGCCCGATCAACACGCCGTCTACCGTCTGGCCATAGAGATTGACCCCATCATTGGCGTGAAACTTGATGCGGGTCTTCTCTATCGATCCCTCGACCAGCCTCGGATCCTGGGGCCGCTCGTGGCTGTTGATGTACGCCGCGACATCCCATGCCTGCTGATCGCTCAAGCTGCCGATCTTGCCCAGCGGCATGTTGTGCTTGATGAAGGACGCTGCCGTGTTGATCCGGTGCATGCCGGCGCCCCAATTGTAGGAATCCTTACCCCATAACGGCGGCATGACATAACCCTCGCCCACCTTCTGCCCCTGCCCTTCAGCGCCATGGCACACCGCGCATTGCCCGTTGTACACCTGCGCGCCCTGGGCCAGGTCGTAGCCTTTAGCCGGTTGCGCCACCTCGGGATAGCCGCGCCCGGGTAATTCAACCCCCAAGGGCGCTTTGCTGGAGAGCCAGTAGGCATACACCGACAGCGCGGTGATTTCGGGACTGTCCGCCGCCGGCGGAGTACCGCCGTTCATGCTGAACTGGAAGCAGCCCTGCAAGCGTTCGGCAAAGGTATTGACCTTGTCATTCTTCTTGCGATAAGCCGGGTACATCGGATACGCACCCCACAATGGCGCCGAGTTGGCCATGCGGCCTTGGTCGAGGTGGCAATTGCTGCAGTTGAGCCCGTTACCGACAAATTGCGGCGCCAGGCGCTTGGTGTCGACGAACAAACCATACCCCTGCCTGACCAGCTTGCCGTAGGCATTGTCCGGCAGTTCGCTTTCCTGAGGGGGTTGAAAGGCAGGGGCATTGGAGTGCGCAGCGGCCTGCAATTGGGATTGGTCTTCCATGGCGATCGGCGTGGCATGGGCGGGCACCGCCATCAACATCCCCATCAACATGAGTGCCTTCATGGCTTGGCCTCCAGCGGTAATGAGGCGAAATACTGGGCCACGCCCTGCACCTCATTCGGGGTCAGGGATTTGGCGATGTGCCCCATCAGGTCATTGGGATCGTCGCGCCGTGTACCGTTCTGCCAGGCGCTCAATTGCGCGGCCAGGTACGCCGCCGGCTGGCCGGCCAACGGCGGGAATGCGTCCCCCACACCGACACCGGAAGGGCCATGACAACTGACGCACGCGGGAATCTGCCGCTCCCATGCCCCTTGCAGGGCCAGTTTCTGTATCGGGTTGGCAGGCATTTCGCTGCGGGGCATCCTGGCGGTCAAAGGGGCTGGCATCGCGGCCACAGCCTCGCTTAGCGCGGCGATTTCGGCGTCAGTGAGCGCCTTTGCCAACGGCTGCATCACCGGATTACTTCGCGCCCCGCTGGCAAAGTCCGACAATTGCCTGCGCACGTATTGTGCGGGCAATCCCGCCAACCTGGGGAAACCTGCCGCCGCAAGCCCCAGCCCATCGGCGCCATGACACGCCACACAGGGCATCGCGCCGGGCTGCGAACCGCCCTCGGTATAAATTGTGTTGCCGTCGAGCGCGTAGGCATTACCCAACAGCAGCCATAACGCGCTTCCCACCAGTGCTCGTTCCAGAGACATCATCACAGCTCCATCTTTATAGTTATAAGCTTAGGCATAAACTGCATAACCATACAGATGGTATGGGAATTGATCCGGCGTCACAACACCCTGAAACAGCCAAAAAAAAGCCCCACCCTGTAGGAGCGAAGGTGCTCGTGCCTACAGGGTGGGGCTTTTATCGGGTTCAGTGCGTGGGATACGCCTTGGCTTAACCGGAAATGCAATCTTCCCCGGCTTTCTTCACATCGCCCGGCCGGATCGGCACATTGGACATGCTTTCATAAAGCTTGATGCTGCTACCGCTGGAGCGGTCCTCGATTTCGAAGATCGCCGATGGATCGGCCGAGAACTTCTGCGGCACGATCACTTGAAAACCATCTTTATGGGGTTCGATCTGCGGTGGACGACGTGTCGCCTCCAATTTGCGCACTACACACGCAGCATATTCCTGCGGCTTTTTCCCGGAAATGACCACCAACGTAGGTGGGGTCTGCTTGATATCTGCAACCGAAGCACACCCACCTATCGCCAAGGCCAGCACCAACACACTCCACTTCATACTAAAACCTCCGATAAAGACCCTACGACAGCGGGCGCAGGAGATTTCTCCCGCAGATGTAGGATTTATCTATGAAAACTCGGTAAATAACTGTTTTAAATTGTCGAAGTCGTCGACGACGACCCGATAATAAACGCGCTGGGGCTGATAAACTCCATCTTATCCTACGTATCGTTCTGATTTTTCAGAAAAAGCCCTTCTGGAGACACCCCATGAAATTTATCCATCAGCGTGAGCACCTCAACGAGGGAGACATTGTCGTCATCGAATGCTCGCAGACCTGTAATATCCGCCTGATGAGCGACGCGAATTTTCGCAGCTTCAAGAACGGCGGCCGCCATACCTACCACGGCGGCGCATTCGACACATTCCCGGCAAAAATCACCGCCCCCAGCACTGGTTTCTGGAACATCACCCTTGACGTGGTCACGCGCCGCGCCATCAGCGTTACCCGCAAGCCAGCGCTGTCCCACAAGATTCGCATCGTTCGTCGCACCGGCACCAAGCTGAGCTGACCCCGAACACCGCAAGGAAAAAAGCTGTGACCACCACGACCAAATACGTCATCAAATACAAGCTCAACGGCGAACGTCGCTTCGAATTTGCCCAGTTGACCAGCAATAGCGTTGAGGAAGCCAAGCAAGCCCTGGCGAAAATCCACGATGCGAGCGACGAAATTACCGACATCAACGTGAGCAAGGCGCTGTAAGCCATGCTGGGCCCTCCTGCTGACCTGTTTGCCGACGACGCCCTGCAACAGCCCGCAAGGCGCGAGAAGATTGGCGAAGAGTCTTATGTTCTGGGAGGCTACGCCCTGCCCTGGGTTGAGCGTTTACTGCCAGAGTTGCGGCGTATCCTGGCCCAATCGCCGTTTCGGCAGATGGTCACGCCCGGCGGCTTTACCATGTCGGCCGCGCTGAGCAGTTGCGGCGAGTTGGGCTGGACGACCGACAAGGCCGGCTATCGCTACAGCCCACTCGATCCGCGTAGCCAGCAGCCTTGGCCGCCAATGCCCGACGCGTTGCGCGAACTGGCGATATCGGCGGCAAACGCGGCGGGCTTCCCCGATTTCTCACCGGATGCCTGCCTGATCAACCGCTACGTGCCCGGCGCAAAAATGTCCCTGCACCAAGACAAGAACGAGCGGCGCTACGATGCACCGGTGGTCTCGGTGTCCCTCGGTCTGCCGGCGATTTTTCTGTTCGGTGGTCACCAGCGCAGTGACAAGGCGCAAAAGATTTCGCTGTTCCACGGTGATGTGGTGGTCTGGGGCGGCGTGGATCGCCTGCGCTACCACGGGGTGATGCCGGTCCGAGAAGGCGTTCACCCGATCATGGGGCCGCAACGCATCAACCTGACCTTTCGCACCGCCGGCTGATTTGACCGCAAGCTTCGCCCGTTAACCCGCTGCACAACGCACCGCCCCCGTCCAGTGAATAAAACAGACTGGCCGGGCGCCAGGGGGCCTGCTAAAACAGCGCAACGCCTTACTGAAGCTGGAGACGCACCCCATGAGCACCTGGCCAGACACGCGCATTATCGATCTGCTGGGCATCGACCTGCCCATCATCCAGGCCCCGATGGCGGGAGCGACCACTACCGCCATGGTGATCGCCGCCTGTCAGGCCGGTGCGCTGGGGTCCATGCCTGCGGCGGCGCTGAGCATCGAGCAACTGCGCGAAGCATTGACCGTCATTCGCCAGGCCGGCCCCCGCCCGCTCAATGTCAACTTTTTCTGCCACCAGGCGCCCGAGGCGGACGAGGCGCGCGACCAACGCTGGAAAGCATTGCTGGAACCCTACTACCGCGAACTGGGCGCCGATTTTGATGCGCCGACTCCGGTATCCAATCGTGCGCCCTTCAACGAAGCGGCATGTGAAGTGATTGAAACCTTCCGCCCTGAAGTCGTCAGTTTTCACTTCGGTCTGCCGGAACAATCCTTGCTGGCCCGGGTAAAAGCCAGCGGGGCCAAGGTGTTGTCATCGGCTACAACGGTGGAGGAAGCGGTCTGGCTGGAAGCAAATGGTTGTGACGCCGTGATTGCAATGGGCATTGAAGCCGGTGGGCATCGCGGGATGTTTCTCGGCGACGACCTCAATAGCCAGATCGGCTTGATGGCGCTGCTGCCGCAAATCGTCGACGCCGTCAGCGTGCCGGTGATCGCTGCCGGTGGTATCGCCGACTCGCGCGGGATAGTCGCGGCCTTTGCCTTGGGCGCCTCGGCGGTGCAGGTCGGCACGGCGTATCTGTTCACCCCAGAAGCCAGCGTCAGCGCTGCCCATCACCATGCGTTGCGACATGCCCAGGCCAGCGAAACAGCCCTGACCAATCTGTTCACCGGCCGTCCGGCGCGGGGCATTGTCAATCGGGTGATGCGTGAGTTGGGCGCGATCAACCCCGCTGCGCCGGCGTTTCCACGGGCCGGTGGCGCGTTGATGCCGCTCAAGGCCAAGGACGAAGCCGGCTTCAGCAACCTGTGGGCAGGCCAGGCCTTGCGCCTGTGTAATGAACACTCAACTTATGACCTGACCCGCCATCTGGCAGAGCAGACCTTGGCCAAACTGCAACGTTAGCGCTTGGAACAACGCGGCACTGTACCGGCAGCAGGCAATCGCTATATATTCTCCTACATAGCGCTACCCAGCCGTACATCCTCAGGGAGTTGTTTAATGTTGATCCGCGCCTCACGCCTGGGCCCCCTGCTTGCCGCCTTTGCCTTGGGTTCGGCGCATGCCGATGAGGTCCAAGTCGCCGTGGCCGCGAACTTTACCGCGCCGATCCAGGCCATTGCCGCCGACTTCGAAAAAGACACCGGTCACACGCTGATCGCGGCCTACGGGGCGACCGGGCAGCTCTATACCCAGATCAAGAACGGCGCGCCGTTCGAAGTGTTCCTCAGTGCCGACGACACCACCCCGCAAAAACTCGAGGCCGAAGGCGATACCGTCAAGGGTTCGCGCTTTACCTACGCGGTTGGGACCTTGGCCTTGTGGTCGGCCAAGGAAGGCTATGTGGATGCCAACGGTGACGTGCTCAAGCAGAACGCCTTCAGGCACCTGTCCATCGCCAACCCGAAAGCCGCGCCCTACGGCCTGGCAGCCACCCAGGTGCTGGCCAGGGAAGGCTTGACCGACAAGGTCAAGGACAAGCTCGTCGAAGGCCAGAACATCACCCAGGCCTATCAATTCGTCTCCACAGGTAACGCCGAGTTGGGCTTTGTGGCGTTGTCGCAGATCTATAAGGACGGCAAGGTGTCCAGCGGCTCGGCGTGGATCGTACCGTCGTCCTTGCATGACCCGATCAAACAAGACGCCGTAATCCTCAATAAAGGCAAGGACAGTGCTGCCGCCAAGGCACTGGTTGACTACCTGAAAGGGCCGAAGGCCGCTGCGGTGATCAAGTCCTACGGTTACGAGCTGTAAATGCCGCTGACGAGCGCCGATTTTTCCGCGATCTGGTTGACGGTCAAACTGGCGTCGCTGACCACTGTGATCCTGTTGGTGATCGGTACGCCGATTGCCTTGTGGCTGTCGCGCACCCGTTCCTGGTGGCGCGGCCCGGTGGGGGCCGTGGTTGCGTTGCCATTGGTGTTGCCGCCGACGGTCATCGGCTTTTACCTGCTGTTGTCCATGGGGCCCCATGGCTACTTCGGCCAGTTCACCCAGTGGCTCGGCCTGGGCACCCTGACTTTCAGCTTTGCCGGGCTGGTGATAGGGTCGGTGATCTACTCCATGCCCTTCGTCGTGCAACCGTTGCAGAACGCGTTCTCAGCCATCGGCACGCGCCCGCTGGAAGTGGCCGCGACCTTGCGCGCCGGTCCTTGGGACACTTTTTTCACAGTCATCCTGCCGCTGGCACGCCCGGGCTTCATTACGGCGTCGATTCTCGGCTTCGCCCACACCGTCGGCGAGTTCGGCGTGGTGCTGATGATCGGCGGCAATATTCCGGACAAGACCCGGGTGGTTTCGGTGCAGATCTACGACCACGTCGAAGCCATGGAATATGCCCAGGCCCATTGGCTGGCCGGCGCGATGGTGGTGTTCGCATTCCTCGTGCTGCTGGCGCTCTACTCCAGCCGTAAAACCAACATGGGCTGGAGTTGAGCGCGATGATTGAAGTACGTCTGCACTTGAAATACTCCGGCTTCGCACTGGACGTGGAGCTGCAACTGCCCGGCCGTGGCGTCACCGCCCTGTACGGCCCGTCGGGCTCCGGCAAAACCACCTGCCTGCGCTGTATCGCTGGCCTGGAGCGCGCCGAAGACGGATTTGTGCAGATCAACGATGAGGTCTGGCAAGACAGCCGTAGCGGGCAGTTCGTGGCGCCGCATAAACGCGCCTTGGGTTATGTCTTCCAGGAGGCGAGCCTGTTCCCTCATCTGTCGGTGCGGGCCAATCTGGCGTTTGGCCTCAAGCGCATCCCGCGTTTGCAGCGGCGTGTGGAGATGGCCCACGCCACTGAGTTGCTGGGCATCGCGCACCTGCTAGAGCGCAATCCGCAGCATCTGTCCGGCGGTGAGCGCCAGCGCGTCGGCATCGCACGCGCGTTGCTCACCAGCCCCCGATTGCTGCTGATGGATGAACCCCTGGCGGCCCTCGACAGCCAGCGCAAAAATGAAATCCTGCCCTATCTCGAACGCCTGCACGACGAACTGGATATCCCGGTGCTCTACGTCAGCCATGCCCAGGACGAAGTGGCGCGGCTGGCCGACCACCTTGTCCTGCTCGGCGACGGCAAGGTGGTGGCCAGCGGGCCCATCGGCGAAACCCTGGCGCGGCTCGATCTGCCCCTGGCACGGGGCGACGATGCCAGTGTGGTGGTCACGGGCAGCGTGATTGCCTACGACGATCACTATCAGTTGCTCACCCTGCAATTGCCCGAATGCCCGCTGCAGATACGCGTGGCCCACACGCCGATGGCCGTGGGCAAACAGCTGCGGGTAAAAATTCAGGCGCGGGACGTCAGCCTCAGCCATCAGGCGCAGGAACACAGCAGCATCCTCAATCGCCTGCCGGTGACGGTCATCCAGGACGTCGCCGCAGATAACAGCGCCCATGTACTGGTACGCCTGGATGCCGGTGGCACGCCGTTGCTGGCGCGCATCACGCGGTTCTCGCGGGATCAGCTACAAGTGCAGCCGGGCCAGGTGCTGTGGGCGCAAATCAAGGCGGTGGCGGTGCTGGCCTAAACCATTTGGCACGACCGCAGGGCGACGCGGTCAATCAGACATACCGGCCTGATCCATTGCCAAGGAACCTGCACCATGTCCGACTCTTCGCCGCCCGTCGCTCTGCCTCGCGACCTGCATTACGTTGACGACACCCAACCCGGCATCCGCCGCAAAAAACTGCGTGGCAAGTTTCAGTATTTCGGCCCCGACGGCGAGCGCATCACCGATGCCGATGAGATCAAGCGCCTGAATGCCCTGGCGGTACCGCCCGCCTACACCGATGTGTGGATCTGCGCCGACCCGCAGGGGCACCTGCAAGCCACCGGCCGCGACGCCCGTGGCCGCAAGCAGTACCGTTACCACACGCGTTGGCGCGAAGTGCGCGACAGCGACAAGTACGCGCGGCTGCAGGCATTCGGCAACGCCCTGCCCAAGTTGCGCAAACAGCTGGAAGCCCAGATCGCCGAACCCGGCTTCACCCGCGAAAAGGTGCTGGCCACGGTGGTGATGTTGCTCGATGCCACGCTGATCCGTGTCGGCAATACTCAGTACGCCCGCGACAATAAATCCTACGGCCTGACCACCCTGCGCAACCGCCATGTGGACATCAAGGGCAGCGAGATAAAATTCCAGTTTCGCGGCAAAAGCGGCGTGGAGCATCAGATCAGCGTCAAGGACCGGCGCCTGGCCAGCGTGGTCAAGCGGTGCATGGAGCTGCCGGGGCAGAACCTGTTCCAGTATCTGGACGAGGACGGTCAACGCCATACCGTCAGCTCCCAGGACGTCAATGCTTACCTGCATAGCCTGACCGGCGAAGATTTCACCGCCAAGGACTATCGCACCTGGGCCGGCACGGCCATGGCGCTGGCGGTGTTGCGCGAGTTGGCGTGGCAACCGGAGTCCGATGCCAAACGGCACGTGGTGACCATGGTCAAGGACGTCGCCCGGCAGTTGGGGAATACGCCGGCGGTGTGTCGCAAGTGCTATATCCACCCGGCGGTGCTGGAGCATTTCAGCCTGGGTGAGTTGTCGAAACTGCCCAAGCCACGGGTGCGCAAGGGGCTGAAAGCCGAAGAAGTCGCCCTGGCCATGTTCCTTGAGCAACTGGCCGCCGACTTGCCCGGCCAAGCCAAGGTGGGTTAGCCTCTGCCTCCCTTCTGAATCGCGGGACGATCGCCGACGTGAACAACTAAGCCTTCCAAAATGTATCTGCAACAAGCCCGCCTGGCGCGCTTGTTGGCCTGTTCGACATTTTCCTGGAGGTGCTGATGACTCACGTCAACCGGCTGCCCGTACTGGTCTCCCTGCAACACCTGTCTTTCCAGTTCGCCAATGGCGAAACCTTGCTGGAAGACCTCACCTTGTCCATCGACCACACGCCGACCGGCATTGTCGGCCGCAACGGGCGTGGCAAAAGTATCCTCGCGCAACTGATCGCCGGCATCCTGCAACCCTCCTCAGGTACGCTGAACGCACCGGCCCAGGTGGCTTACGTGCCCCAGACCGTGGCGGTGCGGCCGGGTGCGACTGTCGCCGATATCACCGGCACCACCCAATGCCTGGCAGCCCTTGCACGCATGGCCCAGGGCACAGGCGTGGCCGGTGACCTGGAACTGATCGATGATCGCTGGGACCTCGCCGAACGCCTGCGCGTGGCCCTGGATACGGCGGGGCTGCCCTCGCTCAGCGCGACTTCCCGGGCCGACCGGCTCAGTGGTGGCCAATTGGCCAAGGTGGCGCTGATCGGCGCATTGTTGGCGGCGCCGCCGTTACTGATCCTCGACGAACCCAGCAACCACCTCGACAGCCTCGGGCGCGTTTGGCTGCTGCAGCAATTGTCGCAATGGCGTGGTGGCCTGGTGGTGGTCAGCCATGATCGCCAATTGCTCAACGCCATGGGCCGGATCATCGAACTGTCGCCCCTGGGTGCGCAGGTGTATGGCGGCAACTACAATGCCTATCTTCAGCAACGCGACACACAACGGCAGGCGGCTATCGCGGCGTGGGAACACGCCCGCGAACAGCGCAGCCGCGAACGCCGGCGCTTGCAAAAGGACCATGACAACCTGCAGCGCAACGCGGCGCGTGCACGCCAATATGCAGCGACCGCCAACGTCGACCGGTTTACCAAGGCACGATGGAAAAGCGCGGCCACGCAAATCGTCAGCACCCTGGGCAGCGCCCATCATGATCAAAAAGACACCCTCAATGCGCAGGTGCGCCAAGCTTACGAGCGCGTGGTGGACGAGACGCCGACCTTGTTGGCCTTGCCGGGTGCGGCGGTGCCCAACGGCCGCCAGGTTCTGAGCCTGCAACAGGCACAGTTGCCCTGGCTGGATCCGCAGGCACCTTCCACCTTTCTGACGCTTGACCTGACCGGCCCCATGCGGGTGGCTGTGCGCGGGCCGAACGGTTGCGGCAAATCCACCCTGCTCAAGCTGCTTGCCGGGCAATGGCAAGCGCTCAGTGGGACGTGCACGGTGGCGCTGCCCTGCGCGTATATCGACCAGCACCTGACGCTGCTGGATGACCGGCGCACTGTCGTCGAACAGCTCAACCTGCTCGACACGCCGCTGGTCGAAGCCGAATTGCGCACGCGCCTGGCCTTGCTGCAACTGGATGCCTTACGGGTGACCCAGCCGGCAGGCCAACTCAGCGGTGGCGAGCGGTTGAAAGCGGCGATGGCGATCGCTTTGTGGCGCGGCGTGCCGGCGCAACTGTTGCTGTTGGACGAGCCGACCAACCACCTCGACCTGGAGACGGTGAGTGCCTTTGAACAGGCCTTGAAAGGTTTCACCGGGGCATTGCTGGTGGTGTCCCACGATGAAGCCTTCCTGCAGGCGACCGAGCCCAGCCATTACTTGAGCTGGCACAGCACGGGCTGGCGCCTGGAGCCGGTGTGAGGTGATTGCGCGCACACGCAAAGCGCCCTAGGGTAGTGGCCGAATAACTTCACTGGAAAGCCCTATGCTGCCTTCGCCCGCCAAGCCTTATACCAACGCCGCGCTCGCCCATCGACAGCGCTGGCGTGGGCGTGTGGGCTTGATGCTGGTGGCCGGTCTGTCGGTACTGGCAGGCATGACCGATGCCATTGGTTTCATGGCCAGCGGCGATTTTGTCTCGTTCATGAGCGGCAACACCACGCGCCTGGCGGTTGCGATCAGTGCGGGCGACCTTGGCCTTACCGGGCGGTTGCTGTTGCTGGTTGCCACCTTCATCGTCGGCAATGCCTTGGGCGTGATTGTCAGCCGCGTAAGCAAGCGTCGCGCGCTGCCCTTGTTGCTGAGCATCGGCGCGCTGCTCTGCGGCGCGGCGCTGCTGCCATGGGCCGAGACCCTGCCCGCCCTGTTAGCGGCGATTATCGCCATGGGCATGCTCAACGCGGCCGTCGAGCAAGTGAACGGGGTGCCGGTAGGGCTCACCTATGTCACGGGGGCGCTGTCGCGTTTCGGTCGCGGGCTGGGCCGCTGGTTGTTGGGCGAGCGCCGCAATGGCTGGCGCATGCAGCTGATACCTTGGGCGGGGATGTTTATCGGCGCCGTGATCGGCGCGCTGCTGGAGCAGCAGATCGGCCTGCGCGCCCTGTGGGTCAGCGGTGCGTTGGCGGGGCTATTGGGCCTGGCGACCCTGGCGATTCCGCGACGCTGGCAGTTGGGCTTCATGCCACGCTGAACAGTGGCCCCGGAAGGAGGTGCCCGCCCGACGTTTAAGCCTCGACATCCGTGTACCGGTAAAGAGCCATTACGTCGGGCGAGCGGGTGAATAATAGGCCAAATATGACCAAGGCAAGGTATTAAAGACAAGTGGCGAGTGCGGCCAAACGGCGTTTGGCGGGCATCGTGTCTTCTGCGGCGTAATACTTGACGGTAGAACCTGCGCCCGTGCTCAGCACATCCACAAAGTAGTCACCGCCGGTGGTGTACACCGTGAAACCCCCGGCCTCGGTGGCTTCCTTGAAGCCGCCGGCGTCGACGCCAAACACGCTTTCGTCCTGCCAGCCGTACTGGATGCATTGGGCGACCACCAGGGTCGCCTTGTCCGAGGCCATGGTCTTGTAAGGGCTGCCCGCGCGCGCCTCTTTCATCTTCGAACCCGCGCAACCGGCCAGTGCTGCCAGTACCAATGCGCCTATCACCGCTTTATGCATGCTCGTGCTTCCCTGGAAAAACCGTGACTCTACCATTGCGCCGCCGCCAACTGACGCGCCCATGAATTTTGTTTCACTGTGCAGGCAAAACCGGGCGCTTATAGTGGCCAGGCTCATTTTCAAGAAGTCCTCCTTCTGCCCGCCCTCCGGCGGGCTTTTTTTCGCCTGCGGCTCACAACCACCAGCGCAACAGATAGAACAACACCATGCTCGACAACACCGTGATCAGCACGCTGCGCGTCCAAATCATCAGCGCCACGGCGCAGATGCCAGCCAGCAAATAGGGGTTGCTCGGGCTCAGGTTGAGCTGATGGTCTTTGATGAAAATAATCGGCCCGCAAATCGCAGTGAGCATGCCCGGCACGGCGAACCCGAGGAACTCACGCGCCCCCCGATTGAGCCGCACCGGCAGGCGCGGTTCGATAAACAGGTAGCGATTGAAAAACACCACCAACCCCATCGCCACAATCATCAGATAGATCATCGCTGGCCGACTCCCAGGCGCTTGCAGGCGAACCCGGCACTCATTCCCAACACCCCCGAGACCACCACCGCCGATTCCCAGTGCAGGTAACTCAGCCACACCGAGCATAACAGCGAGACGGCAACGCAGACCACTGTCGGCACGTCGCGCACTACCGGTGTGATCAGGGCGATAAAGGTTGCGGCAATCGAAAACTCCAGCCCCAACTGGTCCAGGCCGGGAATGCTTTTGCCCAGGACGATGCCGGCCAGGGTAAACAGGTTCCAGATGATATAGAACGTCAGGCCGACACCCAGGGCATACCAGCGATTGAAGGTCTGGCGGTCATAGTGGTTGACCAGGGCAAAGAACTCGTCGGTCAACAGAAAGCCCAGGCTCATGCGCCAGCGGGTGTTGAGCGAGGACAGCGTCGGACGCATGTGCATGCCGTAGAGCAAGTGCTGGGAGGTCAGCAGCAAGGTGGTCAGCACGATGGAGATCAGGCTCGCGCCGCTTTTGACCATGCCGATCGCCACCAACTGAGCGGCACCGGCGAACACGATGGCGGACAACCCTTGGGCTTGCAGCGGGGTGAACTGCGCATCGATTGCCATTGAGCCGGCGAGCAAGCCCCAGGGGGCACAGGCCAGGGATAACGGAATAACGGCGATTGCGCCACGCGTGAACGCGTCATGAGGGAGGGCAGTAGGCATGGATGAGGCTCATCGACAGACAGTCGACAAGCATGCCAGCGCGCCCAGGCACTTGTCTTGAACGATCTTGCTCAGGCGAGCTTTACCGACACCAGCTCCACCGAGTCGCGCGCTTCGCGCAGTTCGTAGGCGTCCTGGTTCAACCGGTGAATCGTGTTGAGCAGGCGCTGGCGCAGCACCTCATCGCCGAGTTTTTCGACGGCACGCATCAGGTCGAACGCGGCGGTTTCGTTATTTTCCGCAACGGAATCCAGGGTCTTGCGCAGGTTACGAGTGGCTCGGGTCACGCGGTCTCTTCCTTCATCAGCAATGGGCGGCACTTTAGGACATTCGTGTTTCAGTTTAATTTCAATCACTTGTGGCTGATTAGAAGGCAGTTGATCCACGTCAAACGAAATCAGGATTTGGCTTACATTGAGGCTTATCCGTTTGAGCACGGGTATCTACATAACTTTGGCGTGACCCAGAACGCGTGGCCAGGGAGCTTGCTCCCGTGACGTCTCGGCAGGCGACGAATGCCTAAACTGATGCCCCGCGACCAAAATGTGGGAGGGGCGGTGCGACGATTCGACTTGCCCCCGATGGCGGCCTGACAGCCGACCGAGATGCTGGATCAGAGCGAGTACATATCCGTTGCTGCGGTAACGGCGGCTTAGGGTTCCGCCCTGACGGCGGGTCACTTGTGCGCCCGGCATGGGCGCCATCTTGGAGGTGAAAGTCCTCTCGTAAGCTGGCCACAGCGAACGAAGCGAAGCGCAACTGCAGAAGGGTGACCGACTGTGGGGAGGAAGCGTGGAGCATAAACCTCGAGCCGAGGTACACGAATCGCATCTGAGGCGGATTCGGTCAGGGCGAGCAGCCAAGTGCCTGCGAAGCTCTTGTGGCCTAAAGGCCGGATACGTAAATGCGGCGGTTGTGAGGTGAAGGATGGCGTTCTTACCCGGGGAGATCTCGCCTCATGCCTGAAAGGGCGACGGTGTGAGCCGGAGCGAGAAGTCAGCAGAGGTCGTAGTAGCTGCTTGGCAGTGAAGGACCAAACGAGAAGAAAAGCGGTTTGACATGACGATACAGCAGGCCATGCAACAGATGCCCGGGCAACCGGGGCGGGAAGCGACGGCGAAGGGTGAATCTCCAAGCTGCGCGTCCAGCGTTGAAGCTGGCTGTCCGCGACATGATCCAAACCCCACAGGAGAGGGGCTGCTACAAGCAGCCCTTAGCAAAGAAAACTTACTGCTTGCCCTCAAACGGGTGCGTTCTAACAAAGGTGTTGCGGGTGTGGACGGTCTGACGATCGACGAAACCGTGCAACACCTGAAAACGGCATGGCCGGGAATACGCAGCCAGTTACTGGCAGGTGAATACCGGCCTGCTCCCGTGCGCAGGGTCCTGATCCCGAAACCGGATGGTGGCGAGCGCAAGCTTGGCATCCCGACGGTCACGGACAGACTCATTCAGCAGGCACTATTGCAGGTTCTCCAGCCGTTGCTGGATCCTGGTTTCAGTGAACACAGCTACGGCTTTCGTCCGGGGCGCAGCGCTCACCAGGCCGTTCTGGCGGCGCAGCAATATATCCATTCGGGGCGTCAGGTTGTGGTGGATGTCGATATCGAGCAGTTTTTCGATTGCGTCAACCATGACCTGCTGATCGCCCGACTGAGCAGGAGGGTGACTGATCGGGGCGTACTGTGCCTGATCCGGGCCTACCTGAACTGCGGGACGTTGATCGGAAAAGACGTAGTGATCAACAGGCAGGGGACGCCGCAAGGCGGCCCGCTTTCACCGCTGTTGGCGAATGTGGTGCTGGATGAAGTGGACAAGGAACTGGAACGAAGAGGTCATTGCTTCGTCAGGTATGCGGACGATGCCAATGTTTATGTACGCAGCCCCAAAGCCGGCCTGCGGGTGATGGCAGTGCTCCAACGCCTCTACGGTCGCCTTGGGTTGCGCATGAACGAAGGCAAGAGCGCAGTTGCCAGTGTGTTCGGTCGAAAATTCCTTGGGTACGGCTTCTGGCTGACACCCGACGGAAAGATCAGGCGCTGGGCAACAAACAAGGCACTCCAGGCTTTCAAACAACGCATCCGGGAATTGACTTCGCGTAACGGCGGTCGAAGCCTGGAGCAGGTCATTGGAAGATTGAGGCCGTACCTACTGGGCTGGAAGGCGTATTTCTGCCTGTCGCAAACCATAGCGATGTGGAAACGGCTGGATGGATGGATACGTCGAAGACTCAGGGCAATCCAGCTCAAGCAGTGGAAGACCGGCAGGACGACCTATCGTGAGCTGTGCAGGATGGGGGCGACCCCGGATCTAGCTGCGCAAATAGCGGTGGATAGCCACAGGATCTGGCACAACAGCGCCGGGCTGATTCATAGCGTTCTGACGGTCGCGTGGTTTGATCGGCTGGGGCTTCCCCGCCTCAGTTAACCTGAACTTCTCGAACCGCCCGGTGCGGACCCGCATGCCGGGTGGTGTGGCAGGGGAGCGGCCAGATGGCCGCCCCCTATGCCGATTTGAAAAGCGCAAAAGTAAGCAAAACGCTCTTGCCCCACCACTCGGCACCTCGCCTAGGCTCGGTGTGCCCGTAATCCGACAGTGATTTGGGGGGCCGCCGCCACGCGCCATCCATGGCGCGGGGCGGCTAAACCGGCATCCCTGCCGGTTTACCCCCCAAATCACTGTCGAATTCCGGCCAGCGTGGTTTAACGGGGCGCCTCAGATCAAGAGCAGGATCAAGAGCAAGATCAAGAACGGCTCGCTTCGCATCGTGGTAACGGTTGGCTGCTACAACGTTGTGTAGATACCTACGCCGCCTGTGCGAAGCCGCAGATATGCAAACGCCATGGATAGATCGGCCCCGACCCTGTTTAAATGCCTGGCCAACGCCACCCGAGCACAGTTGATGCGATTGATCCTGCGCAAAGGCGAACTTTACGTGGGCGAACTGATCCATGCCTTGGATGACAGCCCGCCAGGGTTGCAAAACGACGCGCGGCGTCTGGATGCAATGGGCGACAGATCACAACAGGCCAGCAGTTGCTGAGCCATCGGAGCGTTTATTCATGCTTGTCGCAATTGCTATTTTCATCATCACCATCGTGCTGGTCATCTGGCAGCCCAGGGGCCTGGGCGTCGGCTGGAGCGCCTCCCTGGGCGCGATCCTGGCCCTGGCCTGCGGGGTGATCAGCCTGGCGGATATTCCGGTGGTGTGGCACATCATCTGGAATGCCACCGGCACCTTTGTCGCGTTGATCATCATCAGCCTGTTGCTGGATGAAGCCGGGTTCTTTGCCTGGACCGCGCTGCATGTGGCGCGCTGGGGGCGTGGCCGGGGCCGGCGATTGTTTGCCTATATGGTGCTGCTGGGCGCACTGGTGTCGGCGTTGTTCGCCAACGACGGCGCGGCGTTGATCCTCACCCCGATTGTGATGTCGATGCTGTTGGCCCTGCGCTTTTCGCCGGCGGCGACGCTGGCATTCGTCATGGGCGCGGGCTTTATCGCCGACACGGCAAGCCTGCCGCTGGTGGTGTCGAACCTGGTGAATATCGTCTCGGCGGACTATTTCAAGATCGGCTTCAATGAATACGCCGCCGTGATGGTGCCGGTGAACCTGGTCAGCGTCGCCGCGACCCTGGCCGTGCTGCTATGGTTTTTCCGTCGCGATATTCCGCAGTCTTACGACCCCGCCGACCTGGAACAACCCGCCAGTGCCATTCACGACCGTGCGACCTTTCGCGCCGGCTGGTGGGTGCTGGGTATTTTGCTGGTGGGCTGCTTCGCGCTGGAACCGCTGGGCATTCCCATCAGTGCGATTTCCGCAGTATGCGCGGTGCTGTTGCTGGTGATCGCGGCCAAGGGCCACACGATCTCCACACGCAAGGTGCTGAAAGACGCACCGTGGCAGATCGTGGTCTTTTCCCTGGGGATGTACCTGGTGGTCTATGGCTTGCGTAACGCCGGCCTGACCGACTACCTGGCCACCTGGCTCGACACCTTCGCCAACTACGGGGTGTGGGGCGCGGCCATGGGCACCGGCGTGCTCACCGCGCTGTTGTCCTCGGCGATGAACAACCTGCCAACGGTGTTGATCGGCGCGCTGTCCATCGAGTCGAGCCATGCCGTGGGCGTGGTCAAGGATGCGATGATCTACGCCAACGTGATCGGCAGCGACCTGGGCCCGAAAATCACCCCTATCGGCAGCCTGGCGACCTTGCTGTGGCTACATATTCTGGCGCGCAAAGGCATCACCATCACCTGGGGTTACTACTTCAAGGTCGGGATTGTGCTGACCGTGCCGGTGCTGTTGATCACCCTCGCCGCCCTGGCCTTGCGCCTGAGCGTGTAAAGAGACGCGGTGTTCATTCATCTCGACACTGACGTATGCTCTCGCACTTTCTCGAAAGGACGCGGGCATGCTGACGATCTTTTTCTATGCGCTGGTTTTCGGTTTTGTGTTTTGCCTGTCTCCCGGCGCGGTGCTCGCTGAAACCCTGCGCCGTGGCTTGCTCTACGGTTTCACTCCGGCTCTGTTGGTGCAGATCGGCTCGTTGGTGGGCGATGCGGTCTGGGCGGTGATCGGGCTGACTGGCATCGCGCTGCTGATCCAGCATGACGCGGTGCGCGTGCCGCTGACGGTGGTCTGCGCGCTGTACCTGGCCTGGCTGGGCATTCGCAGCCTGATGGATGCGTGGCAGTTACCGCACGTCGAGGGTGCACCCGCCAGCTCCGGGAAAAACGCCCTTGCGGTGGGCGCAGCGATCTCCCTGGCCAATCCGAAGAACATCGTCTACTGGGGCGCCCTGGGCAGCGCGTTGTCGGGCATCGTCGGCACCACCCCGAGCCATGGGCAAACCCTGATGTTTTTTGCCGGCTTCATGCTGGCGTCGGTGCTGTCATGCTTTCTGACTGCCGCGCTGGTCAACGTGCTGCGCAAGAATGCTTCGCCAACTTGGCAACGCATCAGCTATGGCGCCTGTGGCCTGGTATTGATTTATCTGGCCATTCTCGCGGCGCAGGGTATTTAACAGGCCGGGGCGCGACGGTGAGGTTTCAGGCCTTGGCCTTGGCTTGGTGCTCCAACTGCACTTGCAACTGCGCATCGATTTGCAACTGAGCGGCTAAATCGTCCAGGTAATTGCGCTCTGCGTCCTGCTGGTCATCCACCAACATGACGCTGGCCAGATACACCTCGGCCGCAAGCGCCGGGTCGCTGGCGAACTCGGCGAAATCTGCCGCATCCAGAGGCTTGGCGACTTCAGCGTCGAGCCACTGCTGCAATTGCGGGTCGTCGGTATGCTTGCCCAGCTCATCGGAGATCAACTGCTGCTCTTCCGCATCGATCCGGCCATCGGCCTTGGCGGCAGCGAT
This sequence comes from Pseudomonas sp. R2-7-07, assembly GCF_003852355.1. Lineage (NCBI taxonomy): Bacteria > Pseudomonadati > Pseudomonadota > Gammaproteobacteria > Pseudomonadales > Pseudomonadaceae > Pseudomonas > Pseudomonas sp. R2-7-07. The sequence continues at coordinate 3,051,831 of NZ_CP027759.1, forward strand.
CAGTGCGCGCAACACGGCGTGGCTGTGCGCTTCGATTTGCGCGCCCGACAGCTGATCGGCCGTCCGGAAGGCCTGCTGCGGCTGGCTCGCCTGTTGGCTCTGCCAGGCCTGATACGCCTTGTAGGCCATCATCCCCAGAGAAGCCAACGCGGCATAGTTCATACCACCGGCGCGCCCTTGCGCCGGGCGCGTTGCGGCGCCACCGCCCAACATGCCCCCCAGCCCACCCAATAGTCCACCCAGGCCGCCGCCGGCCGAAGCATTGCCGGCGCTGGTGCCTTTGAGCAGACCGCCAAGCAGACCGCCCAACCCGCCGCTCGAAGAAGCACCGCCCTGCCCTGCGCCGCGCAACAGTTGTTCCAGTAGATCGCTGGTATTCATGGTGTCGCCCTCCAGGGCGCATAGTGGCGTTAAATCAACCTTAGTCCGCCGCTGATGGAACACCATGACCGCCGGGCGGGCAAGCTTTATGATGGCGCCACTCCGCCATTCGAGAGGACGCATCGGTGAACCGCATTGAGCACATCAGGTTGATGGCCAGCCACAACCAATGGATGAATCGCAAGGTCTACGAAGCCGCCGGCAAGCTGACAGACGCGGCGTTGGTTGCGAACCGACAAGCGTTTTTCGGCTCGATCCTCGGCACCCTGAATCACCTGGTGCTGGGCGACACGGTCTGGCTCAAGCGCTTTGCCGAGCACCCTGCAGGCTTTTCCGCGTTGCTACCCCTGAGCACCGTCGCCACACCCGTCGACCTGAGGCAGTTGGCGTTCGCAGACATACGCGAACTCTCGGCCCAGCGTGCCTGGCTGGATCAATTGATCCTCAATTGGGCCGACAGCCTGCGGGAAACCGACCTGGACCTGCGTTTGCGCTACCACACCATGCACGGGGCAGCGGCGGAGAAGGTGTTCTTCGGCTTGGTAGCGCATTTTTTCAATCACCAGACACATCATCGTGGCCAAGTGACCACGCTGTTGAGCCAGGCCGGGGTGGATGTGGGCGATACTGATCTACTGGCGTTGTTTGACTGAGCGCGACTGATCATTTCACCTTGCTGCTCAGCGTCTCCACACTGCGCTTCAAATCATCCAGGCTGCGCTTTAAGCCCTCGATCTCGCTTTTCTGCCGATCGATAGTGCTCTTCTGCTCGTCCAATGCACGCTTGAGGCTGGCAAGCTGACTCTCATTGCTACCGGTGCTGGAGCCATCCTTGCGCTTGAATTCGTCGAAGGCGCGGTCCTGATCCTCTACTTTACTTTTGAGGCTTTTCAGTTCGCTGGCGGTAAGTTTTCGCGCCTCTTTAAGCTCCTCAATATCCCCGACTTTGATACTCGACGGATTCAACACTAACGCGGTACCCGGCCCCAATGTAGCAGCGGTCAGCGGGTCTTCCGACCGCGCTCTGCGGTCACCCCACTGCACCGCAGTCGCAGCCTGCGCCGGGGCGATTATCGCAGCGCTCAAAAAACCAACCATGCCTGCAGCCATCATCCAAGAATGCATACGGACCTTGCGCATCAACTGACTCCCTAACGAACTGCCGGGGTGGCATATCGCTATGACTGTCATTTGTAGAGCTTGTTCCTGGGTTGGGCCCATGCCATGGGAATAATCTGGAAGGCTGCGTAGATCACTGATCTGGCAGGTTTTTTCGGATAACTGTTTGTGCAGGAAAGCGTGCATCGAGGTTGCGCCGAAGCCGCTGGATCTATATATTCGCAACCCTGCTGCACCGCGCTACCGCCCGAATGGCGAAACTGGTAGACGCATGGGACTTAAAATCCCCCGCTCGTAAGGGCGTCCCGGTTCGATTCCGGGTTCGGGCACCATAGATATCAAGGGCTTGCCGGGGAAACCTGGGCAGGCCCTTATCTTTTCTGCTGCGCAACTTTAGAGTCCGCTCCGCAATTCCCTTCCTTCGGCGTCCCGCCGACCTATCTCCCTATTCATAATTTGCCTGCTACTTTGTTCACTCCACGGAGGAACACTGATGCCGAGCACCTCAGAGGCTGGTGTCAGGCGGATGCAGAAGTCGGCTTGGTCAGACAGCTCAAGTATTGAGGGCGGAGGGAATGGCCTATCCATGGGGCACCTTGAGCTTGTAATAGTCGCGACTTGCCGGTTATAAGTCGCCCGATAACGCTACAGAGTTCAAGGTGTAGGAAATGGATAACCTGATAAAGCTGCGTATCGGACTGACAATTGCGGCGGTTGTCGGGCTTGTACCAATCACCATCCTCTTCGCGGTCGGCGTAGTGGCGTTCTTTATTCCGCTCATTTTTGTCGCCAAAAGTCCTCCGCTTGGGGCGCTAGCACTTATAGGCGCAGCAATCGTCTCGGCATTCGCGATATGGTCGGCATGGAAGATCTATGCACTTTCAATGGCAGCGGCACCCGTTGTAAGCAACTCACACTTGCGGGCATCGGGAGCGGTGATTGCGATGATTTGGGGTATGGTCCTCGCGTACTGGACGCGCGATCTGCCCGAACTCACATACATATTTCTTATGCCGGGAATAGTCTCGAGCTCCATGCTCGCCCTTACATTGAAAAGAGCGAAGGCTTGAGGCGGGCGACGAGTTGGGTCAGCATTTTACCCTTCTGAATTTTCCAGCAGCACATCATTCAGCTTCTGCTCGCCCAGGCGCATCACGCTGAGACACTGCAGATCGTCGGACTTGGGCCGGGGCCGAACACCGTCACCTCTCCCTTGGCGCCGATCATGGTCAGCGCACCCACGGTGCATTCGGGATGCTCACCCGCATCGAGGTCGTCGGCGATCTTGCGCCGGGTCTTGGCAGCGTCGCGACAGTCTTCCCGCTTGAACTCCAGCAATTTGACGGTCATTCAGGCCACCATGAATTTGTTGATCTACAAGCTGCGCGCCAGCATGATCTAACATTCCGATCCGTAAAAACGTGACCAGACTGCCTGGCACTACACCAGTCAAAGGATACTGACCTAATGAAGTCAATGCTCACCGCTGCAGCGCTAATATCTGCGACGACTCTTATTGCAGCCTGTCAGAGTGGGCCATACACCCCGCCGGAGCCTAAAACTGAAGTACCGACTACCAAAATGAGCGTTGGCAACTTCATTTCACCGAAAGCGTGTACGAGTGGCACAAATACTCTGAATGGCAAATTGATTGGAGCCAGCCTATGTATCCGATCGCAGAAATATGAAGTCTTCGGCGGCCCAGATATCACCCTGAGCTTCAATCGTGAGCTCGTTACGGTGCTTACCCCTGAGGAAGCGGTCAAAGGGTTCAGAGCTACAAAATACGGCGTCACTGCTTCATTCAAGTGCGAAGAAATCCCGAAAAAAGACACCGATGAAGGGCGCTCTTATCATTGCTCCTACGATGCAAGCAATCTTCCTTTGATCAGGGCTGATATCACATTTCCATAGCCGAGCATGACACCCAATCTCGCGCCACGATTTAGCGCATTCGAAAACGTGGCGCGGATGAGCCGGGTCTACTCCGCTGAATTTGATTTTATGAGACTTCAACACCATGCACGGACGCTTGTATCTCATCGCGTTACTTCTCGCTGGCCCCGCACTGGCATCGGAGCCATCCCGCTACAGCTACGACGAAGCCCCTACTGACGGCTACATGTACGCCGTTAGGTATAAACAGGCCAAGCTGGCTTGTGAATCGCTGCCTGATGGCCTTGAAGCGGACTATGCGAAAGCGATGCGCCTTACCAAAGAAGCTAACCCCGAATTTGAGCGAACTTTCGTCAAAGGCTTAGCGGCAGATCTTAGGTGGCGCAAACCAGCGACGCCCGAAGATCAGCAGTTGGAGTGCGATCAAAGTCAGCATGCACTGCGCGTGACGGTAAGCCTCGCCCGCCAGTGGTTTCCAGGGGCATGGTAGGCGCTTGTATTATTTGGTCCGCCGCTCGACACCATCATGCGCCTTGTCACAATGCAGGCAGTGCTCGCAGCTCAGCGTCCGACATAGCCAGACCTTCACCCGCTGCCAGTACGTGACCATGAAGATGTGCCGGGCACCGGCCAAAGCCAGGGATACGTGTAGCGTCGGACCGGCGGTGGTCGGGCCGAAGAAGATATTCTGGCTACTCACCGACACAACGAAACCGGTGATGGCGATCGTGGTGTAGATCAGCTTCCCAAGATCGCCACCCTCTGGTTCGCCTACGTCTGCATCTGAGGGGCGGAATTTATGGCTGTAGACGACAGCCATCCTGAAGCCTTCGTCATTTCCTTGGAAATAGACATCTTAGAGCAACCGCAAGAGCCGCCGCTAAGAAGGAGGCAGCAATTTTCGAAGAGGAATGAATCACATTGAGAAAATCACCGAAGGTCGCCGTCTCCGGATCAGCTTTCAGGAGAAATAATACGATGAAGCCAAGATAACAGCCTAGAGCACACCCTAAAAACGCCTTCATTTCAGATCGCGCGAAAGCGATGGAGCGTTGAGTTAACAAAGCACCACTGTGGGCGGCACTTCTTAGCGACTCGTTGAAATTCATAGGCTGGTTCCTTCCATTGATTGTTGGCGGACCAATAGTAAATCAGATGCGCGACTCGCGCGCTAAGGCAGGTACCGACAAGGCAGAGTCGAGCGGTGACATTTTGCAAGCTCGTGATCAGCTCGGGCACACCACCGTGGTCATGGCCGAGAACTACATTCGCAAAAGGATCGGCAAAAAGGTCACGCCGACGAGGTGAGTTCTGCACCGCAATCATTTTCTCCCCCTTGAAAACAAAGAACTGCAAGGGGTATTAAGAGAACGCATAGCGGTGCAGAATTGACGCTATGTCATTGTTTTAAACGATTACATTGCGGACTTAAAAACCCCGCTCGTAAGGGCGTCCCGGTTCAATTCCGGGTTCGGGCACCATAGATATCAAGGGCTTGCCGGGGAAACCTGGGCAGGCCCTTATCTTTTCTGCTGCGCAATTACCCTTCTCCGGCGTTCTGCCGATCAATTGACTCCTACCAAAAATCAACCGAACTACGCACGCATCCCAAGGCTCTATCAGGCGACGCCTGGACATTTCCAGGCCAACCGCATGGAGCTGAACATGTCTGACGATCTGAAAAACCGTGGCCCGCAAGACCGTGCTCGAGTGAACACCTCCGAAGCTTGGGAGTTGAAACATTGGACGAAAGAATTTGGTGTGACCGAGCAACAGCTCAAGGAGGCAGTGAAAGCTGTTGGTCCAATGGTTGAGGACGTGCGTAAAAAGCTCGGCAAGTGAGAGTGGTGACGCCCATCTGCAGCATCAACTGAAGCCGCACCTGTTGCGGCTCCAGTCGTTGGCCTTTGCATGATGTGGCCTTCCTTGTGGCCTGTCGGTTAACCCGTGTTTGCAGCACTGAATGCGTGGATCTCCTCGACGATCTGGCGTGATGCCATTCTGATTGCCGTGGTGGTATTGCCGGCGATATGCGGCGTCAGTTGCGCGTTGGGAATACCGATCAAGGGCGAGTCGAACCGGTCTTTTTCCAGGGCAAAGGTATCGATGGCGACCGCCTTGATATGCCTGGGAAACTGACTCATGAAGGCCGCCAACTGATGTTCGTCGACGATTCCGCCGCGAGCGGTATTGATGAGGATTGAACCTTGGCGCATCTGCCGGAACTCGGCAGTGCCGAACAAGCCTCGGGTCAACGTGGTGAGCGGTACGTGGATCGAGACGATGTCCGCCTCGGCCAGTAACTGCGCAAGGCCTGCCCGTCGATCAAGCTCAAGACTGCGCGCCACCGCTTCGGTAAAACGCTCGGACCCGGTGGCGATCACCTTGATCCCCAGCGCCGCAGCCTTGCGCGCCACCTGCCGGGCAATGCTGCCGGTGCCCACCAGCCCAAGCGTAAGTTCGGCGTATTCGGGGGTGGGTGCCAAGGTGCCTTTTGCCCAGTGAGCGTTGTGCGTTTCGCCGTTGTAGTAATCCAGCTCGCGAGACAGAAACAGCGTCTGGGCCACGACGTATTCGGCAACGGCGGCCGCGTTGGAGCCCGGCGTGTTGAGTATCGCCACGCCGCACTGCTCGCACTCAAGCCGATCAATGTGATTGACTCCCGTACCGGCCTGGGCGATGGCGCGCAGTGGTGTGGCCAGCTCAGGCGAGGTGGCGGCGCGGATCAGACTGGCGCCGAAAGGGATGTTCAGGCGCGTCTTGAACACGTCGTAACCCCCGGCCCGACTCACGGCAGCAATAAACGCAGGCTCGTCATGGCAGTTGATCTCGGCGTATTGAATGCGCGTGTTGTAGTGCTGCCGGATGCGGTCTTTGTCCGCGAAATAGTGCAGGTTGAGGGTGACGGCCAGGCCCAGCTCAAGAAAGCGATCGACTTCCTCAAACAGTAGCGGCGGGCCGGGGGCATCCAGTATCAGGGTGGTAAATGCCATACAGTTGATCCTCTCGGAGGAGCGTGCCCTCTTCGGTCAAATCGAATGTCAACCTGAACATCTCCAAACTACTCATTCAATTACTCAGGCATGTTTGAATCGGCCGGAATCGGCGTGGGGATTTGCCATGAAGGTTTTTTACCGTCCTGACTGTCGTAAGTGCGCCGCGCCTCGCGGAAGTCGTCGACGTTTTCGACTACCCAGGTCCAAATAGGCGACATCCGGACCAACAGCCCCATGCCCAACGGCGTCAACTCGTACTCGACGCGGGGCGGAATTTCAGCGTATTCCCGTCGAAGCAACAGACCATCGCGCTCAAGGGAACGTAGCGTCTTCGTCAACATCCGCTGAGTCACGCCGACCATCTGCCTTTTTATCTCAGCGTGGCGCAACTTACCGTATACACCCAAGGCATGCAGGATGCCCAATGACCAGCGGCTGCCCGCGTGAGCGAGGACTTCCCGCCTGACGCCATCATCCTCTTCTCGAAGCGTCCGGCAGATAGCCTCGGCCTGCCTCAGCGCCTCCTGATCGGTCATTTCTTTCCCTGGTATCACACGTGTGCCTTCTTATAAGCGCTGCCGAATCGTGCAAGCATTTGCTCATCGTACAGGCAACAGTCTCAGGAGACATCATGACCGAAGTGACCCCGCTAGCCCCCCAATCTATTCTCGTTCTAGGCGCCGGTGAACTTGGCCTTCCAGTGTTGCGCAACCTCGCGCGGATGGCATCGCGCGCGCCTGGTTCCACCGTCAGCGTCCTGCTGAGGGAGTCGACCATCCACACTCAGGCGCCGGAGAAAAAGCGGGAAATTGATGAGCTTCGTCGCCTGGGCGTCCAAATGGTCGCTGCGGACCTGGTGAAGGATTCAATCGAGCAGCTTGCTGAAGTGTTCGCACGCTTCGACACGCTGATAGGCTGCGCAGGCATGGTCGCGGGCCGAGAAACGCCGATGAAATTGGCTAGCGCAGCACTCAAGTCCGGCGTGAAGCGCTACTTCCCCTGGCAGTTTGGCGTCGATTTCGAGGTGATTGGCCGAGGCAGCCCTCAAGACCTGTTCGACGCTCAGCTGGACGTACGCGAGCTGCTTCGCGCCCAAGACAAAACTGAATGGGGCATCATCTCGACGGGTATGTTCACCAGCTTCCTCTTCGAGCCTGTCTTTGAGGTAGTCGACTTCGAAAACGACACCGTAAACGCCCTGGGCAGCCTCGAAAACAGCGTGACGCTCACTACGCCCGATGACATCGGCATACTGACCGCAGAGATTGTTTTCTTCCAACCACGCTTGCGCAATCAAATCGTCTACCTAGCTGGCGACACCGTGACCTATGGGCAGGTTGCAAGCATCCTTGAGCGTGTGCTGGGACGTCCTTTCACACGCAACGTGTGGACTGTTCCGTATCTAATCCAGGAACTGGAGAAAGACCCCACTCACCACATCAAAAAATACCGCGCAGTGTTCGCACAAGGCAGAGGGGTGGCGTGGCCTAAAGCTGGCACGTTCAATGAGCAGCAGTCGATTCAGGTTACCACTGCGGAACAGTGGGCTCGGAAAAGCCTCGCTGGAAAGTGAGTGTGAGAAGCTAAAAACACTCCCACAATCACCAATGGTCCACCCGTTTCTGTACAAACTGGGTGCTACCTGTGGCCTACCGCAGGTTGACGCTCGGTGATGCCGCTGCCCTCGGCGCCCTTCAGGCTCTCAAGCTCGCCTTCGACAACCTGAATCCTGAGAGTGCCCTGGGAAAGGTCCTGCTGCAGCAGGTAGGCGCGACTGGTGACCAGGCCTTTGGCGAGGTACCGGTCGGTGATGACCTTCAACACTTCGTTGAGCTGCGGCACACCGAGGCATTGGCCGATGTAGGGTTTGATCAGACGCGTGCGCTCAGCCTCGGTCAGCGCATCGGCGCCGCCCAGTTCGAGGGTTCTGATCGGGAAGCAGCGGGTGTCGACGGGGGTGGCCGGTGCTGCTGTCGCAACGGACTTGCCCGGCAGGTCTTTGAGTTCGTCGATGCGCCGTTGCTGCTGTTCGAGCAAACGGTCTTGGCGGTCGCGAATCAGGTCGGTGATGCCCGGCGTGTTCTGCGCCGTGGCGGCTTGCACCCACCCGGTGGTGCTCAAGCAAACGATAACGGACAGGCCGCCCAGACGTATCAAACGCCACATGTCTAGATCCTTCTATGTGGCTCAATGCCACCAACGGGCGCGGATCTTAAAGTGGCATTTTGATGGCGTCAATTAAATGTAGAAATTTGTTTCGCTGGGCAGCCCTGCGCGATTCAAACAAAAAAGGCGCTCCGTAGAGCGCCTTCTTACCGCCGATTGCGTTACTGCAAACTCACCTGACGCAACTCAGGCTTTGCCTCGCTACCAATCGTGATGCGTTTGGGTTTGGCCTCTTCAGGCACCTCGCGCAGCAGGTCGATGCTCAGCAAGCCGTTGTTCAGGGATGCGCCACGCACTTCGATGTGGTCCGCCAGGCGGAACGACAGCCGGAACGCACGTTGGGCGATGCCCTGGTGCAGGTAAGCGACCTTCTCGTCGGTTTCGCGTTTTCCGCCGGAAACCGTCAGAACGCCTCGTTCGACCTGGATATCCAGATCCTCCTCGGTCAGGCCAGCCACTGCGATGACAATCCGGTAGGCGTCATCACCGTGCTTTTCCACGTTATGAGGTGGATAGGAATTCGGAGCCTCGCTGCGCAGCGCCGACTCGAACAGGTCATTGAAGCGGTCAAAGCCCACCGATTGACGGAACAGTGGGGCCAACGAAAGGGTAGTAGCCATTTTAAAATCTCCTGAGTTTCTCCAAGTGATTTAGTACGCGACCCGTCTTCGGCATCGCGTGATCAAAAATTTATGGACGCGCAGAAAGAATTCAAGGGGGCTGAAAAAAATTTTTATCTGGTGGATACCTCTATCGCGAGAACTGCGACGTCACCGCTTGTGCTCTAATCTTAAGCCCAGGCGTGCTTTAACCCGTGAGCGCCTGAGACAGCCCTTGAGGTATAAAAAAATGAAAATGACTCTCCCTGCCCTCGCATTGGGCATCCTGATTTCCCAAGGCGCCATGGCCGCCGGGGATGGCACTGCCGCCCTGGGCGGTGGTGTCGGCGGAGTGCTGGGCAATGTGGTGGGCCAGCAGCTCGGTGGTTCGACCGGCGCGGCCATCGGCGCCGGTGTAGGTGGCGCAGCCGGCGGTGCGGTAGGCGCGCAGAAAGGCAATCGCACGGAAGCAGCGCTTGGCGGCGGGGTCGGGGCTGCAGGGGGTTCGGTTATCGGTAACCACCTGGGCGGCAGTACCGGTTCGACCATCGGCGCAGGCCTGGGTGGCGCCGCCGGTGGCGCGGTGGGCAACAACCTGGCGGATGACGAGAGCAGCCATCGCTCCGACGGCCGCAAGCACAACGGCAACAAGCATAAACACAAGAACAAGCACCGTTGATCATCTGACGCTGCCCGGGCTGAACGACGTTAAGCGCCGTTCAGCCCGGCCTGTCAGCCTTACATCGGCGTACTGCTCACCACGCGCAACGCCAGCCCTTCATACGCATCCAGCGTAATCGTGAACGTCCCCTCTTCCGTCAGGTCCCCTTCCACCCGCTCATTGATGATGTCCACCACCGGCCCCGGTGCGATGTTGGGCAGGTGCAGGGATTCGGTGATCGGCGTGGCGCCGAAGTTCAGCGCAGTGATCTGCGTGCCCTTACCCGCCGGCAATTCGTGAACCATGATCAGCAGGCCTGGGTGCTCCACATCCGGGATCAGGATCTGGCGGCTGGCGGCGATGTCGTAGGCGCGGCGCACGCCGAGGATTTTCTGCAGTTGCGAGGCGAATGAGTCCGGGTCCTGCAACTGGCTGTTCAAGCTGCCATACAGGCTTCTGGAACGCGGCATCTGCCCGGCCGACAGCTCGGCGTCGGGGTTGAGGTCGACCAGGTCGTAGGCGCCACGATGAATCCAGCGCGTGTCACCATCGGCCATCAGGTGCGCGACTTCTTCGGCGGCCAACGGCAGCGCGCCCACCAGGTCCCAACCCGATAGCGCAAACACCCCAGGCTGCATGGCGTTGTACATCACCAGCAGCAAATGGATCTGGCGAATCTGCTGAATATCGGCTGCGGTGATGGCCTCCAGGTCACGAATGCCGAGAGCGGCGGTAATGATGCTGGCGGTGGTGCAGGACACGCCGTTGGTGACGAATTTGAGGTTATACGGCGCGTGTTCACCGGTCAGGCGTTCGTACATCTGCTCGCGGATATGCTCGCGCAGGATGTTGCCGGGGAAGGTCTGGCCCTGGAACATAAAGCTGTCATGGGCATGCAACGTCCAGAAGTGCACCAGCTCCAGGGTCAGTTCATCGTGGTTTTGCAGCGCGTGGATCAGCGAGCCAGGGTCGATGCCGAGGCTGTGCATCTGGCGCAGCATCAGGCGCAGGAATTCAGTGTCGCCCATCAGCAACGCGTGCTGGTAGGCCGGCCGGGTGATGAAGTCATAGGACAGGTCGGCGCCGCCATGGGACATGGACGCGATGTCGTCCACGGTGAGGTTGAGCTCCTGGAAACTGAAACCGCCGGCCTTGCGGATCGCCCCGCCGAGTAACTGGTTGCCGGTGATCGACAGCGGATGGCTTTCCGACCAGGCGCTGCCGTCGAGCTTGCGCTCCACGCCGAGGAAGCCGTTGGCGTCCAGGCGCAGGATTTTCGCGCCCATCACGTCGATAGCGTGCAGCGCGTCGCCGATGATCATCTGCTGGGCGGCGAAGGAGGGATCGAGCCAGTTCAGCGACGGCTGCCCTTCCTTGAAGTAATGCAGGTACACCCAGCGGCGCGGCTTGCCGTCGACGCCCACCACCACCGGCGTGGCGCTCCAGTCGGTTTCCTTGACGCCGGGCTCGAAGAAAATCACCCGCTGCAATTGGCCGACGATGTAGTGCTTGTCGCGCAGCGCATCCACCTGCGGTGGGCTCAGGTTCTGCGCGTCGCGGCCCTCGACGACATCCGGCAGCAACGGCCAGTCTTCTTCGCGGATTTCGACCATGTGATACAGGCCGGGGTAGTCTTCATAAGCCATTTCCGCCAGGCGAAAATCCGCGCCTTTGCCGGTATGCGAAGGGATCACGTCGTCGATGATCACCGCGTTGTGCGCGGCGGCCATGCGTGTCAGCGCCTGCAACTGCGCCTCGGTGCCCAGCTGCGGGTCGATTTCGAAGCTGATGCGGTCGAAATTGCCGTCGATGGTCGGCGTATGTTCGGTACCGGACAAGCCGCCGGATTTCTTCAACGGCCCGTTGTGAATGCCCTGGATGCCGATCTTCGACAGCACATGCCACAGGGTTTCGTCGCCCAGCGCTTCCAGCACCGTGCCGTCTTCGCGGGTCACGATCGATGCCGGATACGCCGTGAACCACACCGATGACAGGGCCGACGCGTCACGCGGCCGGGTTTGCGCAAAGGGCTGCTGCCACATCCGCCCCTGCCCCGAATAGAGTTTGGCCCGCTGGCGCGCCGCGTGCAGCATGGAGCCTTGCACCAGCCAATTCACATGATCGTTGTCCGCCGCCGTCATAAGCTTGATACCTGTGGTCGTGAAAGGTTACTCGTACGCATAGGAGCGACGCGCGGGTCGATTCGTTGCATTGAGATGCAGATTCAACTGTGGGAGGAGGCTTGCTGATCGTCCCCACGCTCTGCGTGGGAATGCCTCCTGGGACGCTCCGCGTCCCGCCGACCGCTGCACCTGGGAGCGACTGCGCATAGGTGACGCAGAGCGTCACGGGCTGCATTCCCACGCGGGAGCGTGGGAACGATCGTCATTAGGGCTTGCCCCCTCCCACAGTGGATAGCAGCTAAATCAAGTCTTGCGTCGCCTGTCGGTACTGCCTCGGCGTGAACCCCGTCGAGGCCTTGAACTGCCGGGTAAACGCGCTGTGGTCGGTGTACCCGCACTGCAACGCCACGTCGGTGATCGGCAGCGCGGTATGCAGCAATCGGTGGGCATGTTCGAGCCGCACCTTCTGGATCATCTGCCGGGGCGTGAGGTGGAACACGCGCTTGCAGTAGCGCTCCAGCTGCGCCACGGAGATGCCCGCAATGCGCGTCAGCTCGCCGAGGGTGACACGGCGGTTGAAGTGCGCGCGGATATGCGCGTCCACTGCCGCCAGGCGCTGGTAGGCCGGGTGGGTTTCGCTGGCCGATTGCAGGTCGACCGAGATGCCGGCCAGGCCGATGATCGTGCCGCTATCGCTGTACAGCGGCCATTTGTGCGTGAGGCACCAGCCGGGTTCGCGGCTGCCGTACAGGTGCAGCTCAAGCTGATCTTGCAGGACGAAACCCTGTTGCAGCACCCGTCGGTCCTGCTCGGTATAGCCCGGCCCCAGTTGCGCGGGGAACACTTCGGCGCTGGTCTTGCCCAGCAGCGGTTGCAGGTGCCGCAGGCCGCAGCGCTGCACCAGGGTGCGGTTGGCGAGTACGTAGCGGGCGTCGATGTCCTTGATGAAAATCGCCGCGTTGGGGATCACGTCCAGTAACGGCAACAGCTGCGCGGCGCCCGTCAGCAGTTGCTCGATGCTGTGGGGGCGGCTGCCCTGCAAGAGACTCGCAAGCATGTTCTGCACCATGACATTCATCGCCCGTTTCTGACCCCGACGCCGAGCAGAGTGCCCCATGCCCGGGACGCTGTCGAGCGCCGGCGATTGTGCTGAATTCGTCATCCATCCCCACAAAAAACATCAATCGCCGTGGGTTTATCGGGCTCACGATAGGGCCCCTGCATGCCTATCCAATAACTCACAAGAAGGCGCCGCTATGTCAGGCCAAGGCAAGTTCAAGAAACAGCTGTCATTGATGGACCTCACCTTTATCGGGTTGGGTGCCATCTTCGGTTCGGGTTGGTTATTCGCCGCCAGTCATGTGTCTGCAATCGCCGGTCCCGCCGGGATTATCTCCTGGCTTATCGGTGGCTTCGCCGTGCTGCTGCTGGGCATTGTGTACTGCGAACTCGGCGCCGCCCTGCCCCGTGCCGGTGGCGTGGTGCGTTACCCGGTGTATTCCCATGGCCCGCTGTTGGGTTACCTGATGGGGTTTATCACGCTGATCGCGTTTTCCAGCCTGGTGGCGATCGAGGTGGTCGCCTCGCGCCAATACGCTGGGGCGTGGTTTCCCGAGCTGACCAAGGCCGGCTCCAGCGACCCCACCACCCTGGGCTGGCTGGTGCAATTCGCCTTACTGTGCCTGTTCTTCCTCCTCAACTACCGCAGCGTGAAGACCTTCGCCATCGCCAATAACCTGGTGAGCGTGTTCAAGTTCATCGTGCCGCTGCTGGTGATCGGCGTGTTGTTCACGTTTTTCAAGCCGGCGAATTTCCAGGTGCAGGGCTTTGCGCCGTTCGGGCTGTCGGGCATCGAGATGGCGGTGTCGGCCGGCGGGGTGATCTTCGCCTACCTGGGGCTGACGCCGATCATTTCGGTGGCCAGTGAAGTGAAGAACCCGCAACGTACGATTCCGATTGCATTGATCCTTTCGGTACTGCTGTCGACGGCGATCTACGTGCTGCTGCAAACCGCGTTCCTGGGTGGCGTGCCCACCGAGATGCTTGCCAACGGCTGGGCCGGGATCAGCAAGGAATTGGCGCTGCCCTACCGCGATATCGCCCTGGCACTCGGCGTAGGCTGGCTGGCCTACCTGGTGGTGGCCGATGCGGTGATCTCCCCCAGCGGCTGCGGCAATATCTACATGAACGCCACCCCGCGTGTGGTGTATGGCTGGGCGCAGACCGGCACGTTTTTCAAGATTTTCACTCGCATCGATGAAAAATCCGGCATCCCGCGCCCGGCCCTGTGGCTGACCTTCGGCCTGTCGGTGTTCTGGACCCTGCCCTTCCCGTCCTGGGAGGCGCTGATCAACGTGGTCTCCGCCGCGCTGATCCTGAGTTACGCCGTAGCCCCGGTCACCGTTGCCGCGCTGCGCCGCAATGCACCGCAGTTGGCGCGGCCGTTCCGGGTCAAGGGCATGGCGCTACTGGGCCCGCTGTCGTTCATCATCGCCGCGCTGATTGTGTACTGGTCGGGCTGGAGCACGGTGTCGTGGTTGCTCGGCCTGCAGATCCTGATGTTCGTGGTGTACCTGCTGTGCGCACGCTGGGTGCCCACCGCGCACCTGAACCTCAAGCAACAGGTGCGCTCGTCGGCCTGGCTGATCGGTTTCTATGCGGTGACTATCCTGCTCTCCAAGCTCGGCAGTTTCGGCGGCATCGGCCTTATCAGCCATCCGTTCGACACCGTCGTCGTGGCGGTCTGCGCCCTGGGCATTTACTACTGGGGCGCTGCCACCGGCGTACCGGCCCACCTGGTGCGCCTGGAAAGCGAAGACGATGAAAGCGAAGCCGTCAATGACGATCGCTACAGCCCACCCCTCTCTGCAGCCACTCACTGATGGAGCCTTGCATGAAACGCCTGCACGTCATCGACTCCCACACCGGCGGCGAACCTACGCGCCTGATCATGAACGGCTTCCCGGCGCTGGCGGGTGCCACCGTCGCCGAGCAACTCGACGACCTGCGCAGCCACCACGACCAATGGCGCCGCGCCTGTCTGCTGGAACCGCGCGGCAACGATGTGTTGGTGGGCGCACTGTATTGCGCGCCGGTCACCCCAGGCGCCACCTGCGGCGTGATCTTTTTCAACAACGCCGGCTACCTCGGCATGTGCGGCCACGGCACCATCGGCCTGGTTGCCTCGCTGCACTACCTGGGGCTGATCGAGCCGGGCGTACACACCCTCGACACCCCGGTTGGCCCGGTGGCGGCCACGCTGCACGACGACGGCACAGTGACCCTGCGCAACGTGCCCGCCTATCGCTATCGCCGGCACGTCGCGGTGGACGTGCCCGGCCATGGCGCGGTGGTAGGGGATATTGCCTGGGGCGGCAACTGGTTCTTCCTGGTGTCCGACCACGGCCAGGCGTTGCAGATGAGCAACGTCGACGCCCTCACCGACTACACCTGGGCCATGCTCAAGGCCCTTGAGGCCCAGGGTATCCATGGCGCAGACGGCGCGCTGATCGACCACATCGAACTGTTCGCCGATGACGCCCATGCCGACAGCCGCAACTTTGTGATGTGCCCCGGCAAGGCCTATGACCGTTCCCCTTGCGGCACCGGCACCAGCGCCAAGCTCGCCTGCCTGGCCGCCGACGGCACACTCGGCCCCGGCGAGCCGTGGGTTCAGGCCAGCATCACCGGCAGCCAGTTCCAGGCCCGCTATGAATGGGACGGCGAACGCATACGCCCGTTCATCACCGGCCGCGCCCACATGACCGCCGACAGCACCTTGCTGATCGACGAGCAAGACCCTTTTGCCTGGGGCATCTGAGCCCCTCTTCCTACTCGAGTACCAAGGAGTCAGCACCATGAGCGACAACATCTTCACCGGCTGCATGCCCGCCCTGATGACGCCATGCACCCCGGCGCGCACACCCGACTTCGATGCCCTGGTGGCCAAGGGTCGCGAGCTGGTCGATATCGGCATGAGCGCCGTGGTGTATTGCGGCTCCATGGGCGACTGGCCGCTGCTCACCGAAGCCGAGCGCCAGGAAGGCGTGGCGCGCCTGGTGGCCGCCGGCGTACCAACGATCGTGGGCACCGGCGCGGTCAACAGCCGTGAGGCCGTGGCCCACGCCGCGCATGCCGCCAAGGTCGGCGCGCAGGGCTTGATGGTGATTCCGCGCGTGCTGTCCCGTGGCGCCTCCGCCACCGCACAAAAGGCTCACTTCGCGGCGATCCTCAACGCGGCGCCGAAGCTGCCAGCGGTGATCTACAACAGCCCGTATTACGGTTTCGCCACCCGCGCCGAGCTGTTCTTCGAACTGCGCCGCGAGCACCCGAACTTGATCGGTTTCAAGGAATTCGGCGGCGCTGCCGACCTGCGCTATGCAGCGGAAAACATCACCTCCCAGGACGATGACGTGACCCTGATGGTGGGCGTCGATACCCAGGTAGTGCACGGCTTCGTCAATTGCAACGCCACCGGCGCGATCACCGGCATCGGCAACGCATTGCCACGGGAAGTGCTGCAACTGGTGGCATTGAGCAAAAAGGCCGCCAAGGGCGATGCCAAGGCGCGTCGCCAGGCGCGGGAGCTGGAAGCGGCGCTGGCGGTGCTGTCGTCTTTCGATGAAGGCTGCGACCTGGTGCTGTATTACAAGCACTTGATGGTCCTCAACGGTGACCAGGGTTATGCCCTGCACTTCAACGAAACCGACGTGCTCAGCGACGCGCAGCGCCGCTATGCCGAGCAGCAGTACGCGCTGTTCCGCCAGTGGTACGCCAACTGGTCGGCTGAGCAGAACGTCGATTGATCCTTGTGGCGAGGGAGCTTGCTCCCGCTGGCTGCATAGCAGCCTCCGGCCTTTATTGGGGGGCGCTGCGCACCCCAGCGCAAGCAAGCTTGCTCGCCACAAATGTCTCGCGCCTACTTACTCTTTGTGTTTTCCAGGATGATCCCATGACTCTGACGGGCAATATGCTGATCGGTCAGCAATCCCTTTGCGGCACGCGCGAAGCGATCCGGGCCGTTAACCCCGCCACCGACACGCCCCTGGAGCCCGCCTATGCCGGTGGCGACAGCCAGCATGTCGAACAGGCTTGCGCGCTGGCGTGGTCCGCTGCTGACGCTTACCGCGAAACTTCCGTGGCCGCCCGTGCCACATTTCTCGAGACCATCGCCGACAACATCGAAGCCCTTGGCGATGCGCTGATCGACCGCACCATCGCCGAAACCGGCCTGCCCCGTGCCCGAATCCTGGGCGAACGCGGCCGCACCTGCGGGCAGTTGCGCACCTTTGCCCGCACCGTGCGCCTGGGTGAATGGCTGGACGTGCGGGTGGACCCCGCGCAACCCGAGCGCCAGCCCTTGCCCCGCGCAGACCTGCGCCAACGCCACATTCCCCTGGGCCCGGTGGCGGTGTTTGGCGCCAGCAACTTTCCCCTGGCTTTCTCGGTGGCTGGCGGCGATACCGCATCGGCACTCGCTGCCGGTTGCCCGGTGATCGTCAAGGCTCACCCGGCCCACCCCGGCACCAGTGAGCTGGTGGGCCGCGCCATCGCCCAGGCGGTGCAACACTGCGGCTTGCCACACGGGGTGTTTTCGTTGCTCTACGACGCCGGGCATGAGGTGGGTACCGCGCTGGTGACCGACCCGCGTATCAAGGCGGTGGGCTTTACCGGTTCGCGCAGCGGCGGCATCGCGTTGTGCCGGGCGGCCCAGGCACGCCCCGAGCCGATCCCGGTGTATGCGGAAATGAGTTCGATCAACCCGGTGTACCTGTTTCCAGCCGCGCTGCAAGCCCGGGGCACGGTGCTGGCCGAAGCGTTTGTCGCCTCACTGACCCAGGGCGCCGGCCAGTTCTGCACCAACCCAGGCCTGGTGATCGCCGTGCAGGGCGCCGCCCTGGAGCGCTTCATCCACAGCGCCAGCGATGCGCTCCAGCGCTGCCCGGCGCAGACCATGCTCACCCCCGGTATCTTCCACGCCTACGAACGTGGCGTAGCCAGTCTGACCCAGCATGCGCGAAGCGCCGCACAGGGCTTAGCGGCGAGCGGACCGAACCAGGGCCAGGCCCAGTTGTTCGTGACCCAGGCCGAGGCCTTCCTGAGCAATCCACACTTGCAAGCCGAAGTCTTCGGCGCGGCCTCACTTGTGGTGGAATGCCGCAATGCCGAGCAGGTGCGCCAGGTATCTGAACGCCTGGAAGGCCAACTCACCGCCACCCTGCATCTGGATGAACCTGACCTGCCACAGGCACAGGCGTTGCTGCCGGTGCTGGAGCGCAAGGCCGGTCGCCTGCTGGTCAACGGCTGGCCGACAGGCGTGGAAGTGTGCGACGCCATGGTGCATGGCGGGCCGTTTCCGGCCACCTCGGATGCGCGCAGCACCTCGGTGGGTACGGCGGCGATCCTGCGGTTCCTGCGCCCAGTGTGCTACCAGGACTTCCCGGACGCCTTGCTACCCACCGCGCTGCAGCAGGGCAACCCGTTGCGGTTGCGCCGCTTGCTCGACGGCCAGAGAGAGGCGTAGACGATGGCCAAGCCCAACTCAGCGGATATCGTCGTGGTCGGCGCCGGCATCATCGGCCTCGCCTGTGCCGTGCAACTGGCGCGACAAGGGCGCCAGGTGCGGGTGATCGACGCGCAGGCGCCCGGCCTGGGCGCCTCCTATGGCAATGCCGGGCACCTGGCGACCGAGCAGGTGTTTCCCATCGCCGACCTGTCGATCCTCAAGCGCTTGCCGGCCATGCTGCTGGACCCCACGGGCCCGCTGCGCCTGGACTGGACCTACCTGCCCCGCGGCCTGCCCTGGTTTATCCGCTTGCTGCTGAACCTGCGACCGGCCCCCTACCAGCGCAGCGTTGCCGGCATTCGTGCATTGAACGAAGCCAGCCTCGGCGCGTGGCAGCGCTTGTTGCAGTCCATCGGGCAACCTCAGTTATTACGCGAAGACGGTTCGCTGCTGGTGTATGAGCGCGCCGAATCCCGCGCAGCGCTGGATGCCTTGCAGCAACGCATGATGGCGCAAGGCGTGCCGGTGGCGTTCTGGTCGGCTGAAGCGGTGCACGCGGCGGCGCCGCAGTTGAGCGAGGCCATACAGGGCGGCTTGTTTTTCCCCGCTACGGGGCATTTTCTCGACCCGTACACGGTGGTTGGCGCCCTGGTAGACGCGGCCAAGGCCCTGGGCGTGGACTTCCTGCAGCAGCGCGTGCTGGACGCCCGCGTGGACGGCAGCGGCGTGTCACTGCTGACCGACCAAGGCGCAGTCACGGCGCGCCAGGTCCTGATCGCCTGCGGCGCCCACTCGGCGGCGCTGACCGCCGCACTCACCGGCAAACGCGTGCCGCTGGACACCGAGCGCGGCTATCACCTGATGCTGCCCCACGAACACGCGCGCCTGCCCTTCGCCGTCACCTCGCTGGAGCGCAAATTCATCATGACCCCCATGCCCGGCGGCCTGCGCCTGGCCGGCACCGTCGAATTCGCCGGCCTGCAACGCCCGGCGAACATGCAGCGGGCGTGGCAGTTGCATCGCTTGGCCAACGGGCTGTTCCGCCAGCCGTTGAATGCTGACGAAGCCACGCCATGGATGGGTTTCCGGCCGTCGCTGCCCGACTCATTGCCGATCATTGATCGGGTGTGCGATGGCAAGGTGTTGCTTGCGTTCGGTCATCAGCATTTGGGGTTGACTCAGGCGGCGGTGACGGCAGAGCTGGTTGGGCGGTTGGCAGCAGCTGATGTGGAACAGCGCGACACATCCTTTATTGCGCCCTATCGCCTCGGGCGATTTTGATACGGCAGCAACTTACGAAAAACCAGGAGAATCCCTACAAAGAGCCGTTGAAGCCTCCGCCGCAGCTTAAAAACAAGGCTTAGCGGGCGGATGAAGGTCACACGCGCTCTGGCGTTGGCCCCCTAAACGGCACGTTTAAACATCAAGCAATAATTCAACCCGTGCGCTGGAAACGTTGCTGATAAAACCATAGGCGGGCCCCTCTCCACGAGAACAACGCCGTGAAAACCCCGTCCTCTAACGACTCGATCAGCGCCTGGTGCTGGGTGGGCAAACTGACGCCGCCCCTGACGTTACTGACAACCTTGCCACGCACAGCCTTACTCGACACTTTGCGTATGCGCACCAAAGGCACGTTGGTGTTGGTGGTCGCACCGGCCGGATACGGCAAGACGACACTCTTGATGCAATGGCGACAAGCGTTGCTGGCGAGCACTCCACCGGCATCCGTAGCCTGGTTGTCATTGGACGAAGCTGACGCGGACCCTAATCGTTTCCTGTCTTATTTGATCCTTACCCTGGACCGCGCCGGGTTCGATCTGGGTCACTTGCCACGCCTGGCGCACAACCAATCACTGGATGCACAGCCCAAGCGCACGCTGACCGCCCTGCTTCACGCACTGGCCAGGGCGAACCGCCAGATCACATTGTTTGTCGATGACTATCACGCCGCTGCAAATCGTGATCTTGACCCCCTTGTGCAGGCCCTGCTCGAACAGGCCGCGCCTTGGCTGGAATGGGTAGTGTCCGCGCGGATACGTCCGGATTGGCCCTTGGCACAGTGGAAGGCCCATGGCTGGGTGCATGAGGTGTCCGCCCAGGCACTGAAACTGACAATGGCCGAGACCGGCGAAATCCTGGGGGCCGAGGTTGCGCCTCGCGAACTTCAACATGTTCATGAAATAACCGAAGGGTGGCCGGTGGCTGTGCAACTGGCCCGTCTGTGGCGCGCCGAGGGTGATACATCCATGTATGGCCTGGCGGATTTTAGCGGGCGCATTACCGACATGACCGACTACCTGACAGGGCAAGTAGTCCAACGACTGTCGCCTGAATGTCAGGACCTCCTGCGTGACATGGCACTGCTGGAACGCTTCAATGCCGAACTGGCCAACGCTGTGCGCGGGCGCAGTGACAGCGCACGGTTATTGATGCAGATGGCCCATCTGGACGCCCTCCTCGTGCCACTGGACGCCAAGCGCCAGTGGTTTCGTCACCATCGCCTGCTGCGGGACTTTCTCAAGCAAAGCATCGATGCCGAGGCGGCGCGCACTATCCATTACGCGGCGGCGCAATGGTTCGCTGAAGAACGACACTGGGCAGCGGCAATCGCCCACGCATTGGGCGCATGCGACACACGGCTGGCGGTCGACTTGCTGGTGCGTGCAGGGGGCTGGGAGGTGGTGCTGTACCACGGCATTCGCTACGCCCAAAGCCTGCTGCACTTGTTCGAAGAACATACCCGCAGGACAGAACCCGATCTGCTCCTGCTCCAGGCCTACTTGCACGCCAAACTCGGCGACTACGCCCTCGCTGCTCAATGGCTTGATGAAGCCCGACGTCGGATCAAGGACGCTCCGCGCCTGGCACGCGACTTTCACGTAATCCAGACACTGGCCAACGCCTACGTGGATCAATTTGAGCGCCATCCCTGCACAGACATCGTAAGCGACGGCTCGCTGGCACAGGCTACGCTCGCGTGTGTGCATGCACTGCAAGCGTTAGTGGAGGGGCAGTTGCCGCAGGCTTTGGAGACCATCCGCGCGGCGCACCTGAAGATGCGCCTGGTCGCCAGCTTGCGCGGCGAACACTATTGCAGGGTGCATGAAGCACAGGTGCTGGCCATCGCGGGCGATGTGCGTGTGTCAGCCAGGACGGTCGATGAAACGTTGGCAATGGCCGACAGGGAGTTCGGCAGCGAAAGTTCTGTACGAGCGCTAGTGGGCTGCCTCAAGGCACAGCATCTGTACTGGCAGGGCTTATGGACCGAGGCAACGCCCTGGTTTCGCGATGGCTGGGTGTCGCTGGAGCACACGGATGGCTGGCTGGATATCGCAGCCGTCACTGCGGAAGTCGCATGGCGTATAGCGTTGAGAAACCTGGGCTTGCAACCGGCCTTGCTGGAGCTTGAGCACGCCAGTCAATTGGCGGCCTCGCGCAACTGGCAACGCCTGGCCCGGTTGGTGCGTACCTGGCGAGTCGATGCGCTGGTACAGAGTGGTTCATTGACCCAGGCGCGCCAAGAGGCGCTGGCGGCCCAATTGGAAAAGGCGGCAGCGAGCCCGGACGACTGGCGCAACCAGGAGGCCGCCACGCTGGCGTTGGCCAGGCTTAACTTCGCGACAGGCGCATCCGGCGTCGCGCTCAATGGTTTACGAGCCGGGGCCAAGGCTCTGCAGGACAAAGGCTTGCAATTGCCCGCCTGGCGCCTGCAACTACTGACACTCGCAGGCTACGCAAAGGGCCACGCCGTCAGCCAGGATGCAGTCCTGGCGTCCATTCCAGCGTATGTGTTGCCAGGGCTGCTGCTGGAGGCCGGCCCATGCTTACTCACTGCACTGGAAGCGAGCCCCACCACCCGCGCCAACCAGCAGGCAGTTATCACACGCATAAGGGGATGGCGCGCGCACCCTATTCGCCCACGCTCCTCATTCAGCGCCAAGGAAACCCGGATTCTGATCCTGCTTGCCGAAGGGCAATCGAACAAGGCGATCGCCCAGGCCATGGCTATTTCCGAGAACACCGTGAAGTTCCATCTCAAACACGTATTCACCAAGCTCAATGTAGAAAGCCGCACAGCGGCTGTGGCTGCAGCGTTGCGCCTGGGCCTCGTTGCCGCACTTGATTGACCCACCAACCTACCCGGACGGGTAGTCGACCTGCCCTGTGCATCACGCCCTACCCGCCACCCGTGTAGCCGTCTCCCCAGCCGCGCCCCTAGTCTTTTATCAACACCAGCGAGAGGCGTTCTCCTGGCTGCGAAAACAATAAAGACAACAGGAGACTCCCTATGGGTATGAACGGCAAAACAGTGCGTGTGGCCACCGATGTCGGTGGAACCTTCACTGACCTTGTGTATTTCGAGAGCGATTCGATCACTGGCGAACAGACAATTCGTACCGCCAAAGTCGATACCACCGCGCCGAACTTCGCCGACGGGGTGCTCAACGTGATTCGCAAAGCCAACGTCGACCTCGACACCGTGGATTTCCTGGCACACGGCACCACGGTTGTCATCAATGCCCTCACCGAGCGCCGGGGTGTCAAGACAGCCCTGATCACGACCCAGGGTTTCCGTGACGTACTGGAGATCGCCCGGGCCAATCGCCCCGACTATTTCAACCTTAAATGGGTCAAGCCGGCGCCTTTCGTGCCGCGCTATTTGCGCCGCGAGGTTGCCGGCCGCCTAGGCACCTCGGGCCAGGAACGCGAGCCGCTCGACCTCTCGCAACTGCCTGAAATCCTTGAAGCGTTTCGTGCCGACAAGGTGCAAGCCATTGCGATCTGCCTGCTGCACGCTTATGCCAACCCGGCGCATGAGCAGGCACTGTTGCGCGAAGTCCGCAGGCTTTGGCCGACCGTATCGGTCGTAGCGTCCCATCAGATCACCCGCGAATGGCGTGAGTATGAGCGCTCAAGTACCACCGCACTCTGTGCGTACATACAACCTATCGCTGCGCGTTATCTCGATGACCTCGCCGACGGATTGCGCGAGGGCGGATATAAAGCACCCTTGTACATCATGCAGTCCAACTGCGGCGTCGATAGCGTGGAGCATGCACGGGAAACGCCGATCACCATGGTCGAGTCGGGCCCTGCAAGTGGTTTTTGGGCTGCGGCCGAACTGGGAAAATTAATCGACGAGCCCAATATATTGGGCCTAGATATTGGCGGCACTACCGCTAAATGTGCGTTGATTCGCAACGGCCAGGTATCGATAAAAACCGACTACTGGATCGAGCGCAATCGAATCAATGCGGGCTATCCCATCATGGTGCCAGTGGTCGACCTGGTCGAGATCGGCAACGGTGGCGGGTCAATTGCCTGGGTCGACGATTTCGACAAGCTGCACGTCGGCCCCCTCTCTGCCGGCGCCGTACCGGGCCCGGCCGCTTATGGCAACGGTGGCACCATGATCACCACCACCGACGCCAACCTGGTGCTCGGGCGCATCAACCCGGATTACTTTTGTGGCGGCAGCATAGTTGCCGACCTGCCGGCTGTAACCCGCGGCCTGAATGACCTTGGGCAACGCTTGCAACTGCCGACCGCTGAAGTGGCCCGGGGCATCGTGCGCCTGGCCAACGATAATATGGTCAACGCCTTGAAGCTCGTGTCCTTGAGCCGTGGCCATGACCCACGAGAATTGACGCTGATGGCGTTCGGCGGCGGCGGTGCCATGCACGCTGTCGCGCTTGCGCAAGAACTGGGCGTGGAGAAAGTGATCGTTCCACGCAGCGCGTCGGTCTTCTCCGCCTGGGGCATGACGCTCTCGGACCTGCGGCGGGACCTGTTTATCAACCGCTTCGTGGATACCACACAAGACGGCAGTCTTGCGCAGACACAGCAGTTCCTCGATGAGCTGACAGGCCGCGCCCGCGAGCAGTTCGTCACTGAAGCGATCCATCCGCAACAGGTCGAACTCCAGGTTCTGTGCAAGCTGCGCTATCAGAACCAGGAACATTCCGTCGAGGTCCCCCTCAACTCGCTTGAGTCCCTGCACATCGATTGGGCGGCGATCGAGCAACGCTTCCATGACCTTTACGAACAGCACTACACCTATCGTCTGCAGGCACCTTTGGAAATCATCGGTTTTCACATCGTCGCCGTTGGCCAGATTGACAAGTTGACGCCCCATGCACTGCCGATTACCGGCCGCCGGGTCAGCGAAGCCTGCAAAGGCCAGCGCCTGGTGGATTACGCCCAGGAAGGCATTCATGAGGCCAGCCTTTACGACTACAGCCTGCTCGAACCCCTGATGACATTTTTCGGGCCGGCCATCGTCGAGGACGCGGGCACCACCGTAGTGGTTCACCCCGGCAACCGCGTGCACGTAGACCGCCTCGGCAACCTGCACATCATGATCAACGGCTAAGGGAGCACTGCCATGAGTAGTCTCGATATTTTCACTCGCGACATCATTCAAAACTCACTCCAGGCGATCGCGGACGAAATGTTCACCGTCATGCGCAAAGCCGCAATGAGCCCGGTGATCTACGAAGTGTTGGACATGGGCACCGGGATTACCGACGCCCAAGGCGAAATCGCCAGTTCCGGCGCGGGTATCCCGGCGTTTGTCGGTGTGCTGGACAAAGCAGTCAAGAAAATCCTGCTGCATCACCCTTTGCCTCAAGACATCGAAGATGGTGACGTTTTCATCAGCAACGACCCACATGACGGCGCGGTCACCCACCTCAATGATGTGGTGCTGGCGATGCCTGTGTTCGCAGACGGTCAACTGGTCGCCTGGACCGCCAACATCGCGCACTGGAATGATGTCGGCGGCCGAGTCCCCGGATCACTGTCCACGGATGCCACGGATATTTTCCAGGAGGGCTTGCGCCTGGCATCGGTCAAGTTGATCAGCCGAGGGCAACCGATTCGCTCGGTGTTGCAGATCCTGCACGCCAACACGCGAATGCCGGACTTCATGGAAGGCGACTTGTGGGCGGGGGTGGCTGCGGTGCGCGGCGGGGCCACGCGATTGCGAGAGTTGGTGAGCAAGTACGGCAGCACGCTGTTTCTACTGGCCATGCAAGACTTCATGGACCTTGGCGAAAAAGTTTCGCTCAGAGCCCTTGCCGCGTTGCCCGCCGGGCAATTGAACCTGGAAGAACTGCAAGACGACGGCAGTCTGTTCAAGGTGCGTATCGATATACGCAACACCGAATTGGTGATTGACCTTCGGGATAATCCCGACCAATGCCTGGGCCCGACCAACCTCAGCCGTGACGGTACTGTGGTCGCGGCACAGATGGCCTTCAAGGCGTTGACCGCCCCGCAAGGCATCACCAATGGCGGCACGTTTCGCCCGCTCCGGGTATTGACCCGCCCCGGGTCGCTGTTCGACGCATTGCCGCCTGCCGCTGAAGGCTTCTATTTCGAAAACCTGATTCGCGTGCATGACTTGATCCTGTGTTGCCTGGCGCAACACTTCCCCGACCGGCTGCCCGCCGGAAACTTTGCCTCGGTGTGCGCCACGATCATTGGCGGCGTGCACCCGGACTCCGGCCGCACGTTCACCCTTGTCGAACCGGAAATCGGCGGTTGGGGCGCCGAACCAGGGCGCGACGGCAATAACGCTGTTTACTCCGGATTACATGGCGAAACTTACAACTGTCCGGTTGAGGTCTGTGAGGCCCGCTATGGGCTGTATGTCGAACGTATGACACTCAATGATGAACCCGGCGGGCATGGGCAGTTTCGCGGCGGGCGCGGTGTGTGCATTGACTACCGCATTCGTGCCGACGGCAGCTTCCTGACTTGCGGCTATACGCGCTCGGTCATTCCGCCCTGGGGCCTGGAACAGGGGGCCGAAGGCACGCCCAATTACGTCGAAGTCGTCCGCACGAACGGTGACAGCGAACGCTATTGCATGGCCAGTGGCATCGCCCTGAGCGCCGGGGACCTGGTCAGAGTGCGCACTGGAGCCGGTGGTGGATACGGCCCTGCCAGCCAACGTGATCCGGACGCAGTACGCGACGACCTTAAAAACGGCTATGTCGACGCCGCCACGGCGCGGCAGGTGTACGGCCTGGTGACGTGATCCCTGGGAGAGACTGACCTCCCGCGCAGACCTCAAGAACAACAACAAAAAAGAGAGCAGCACTATGAAACCGCAATACTCATCGCGTTTATGGGTAGGGCCCATCCTTGCCTTGGTTTTAGCAATCAGCCCAGCAGCTCGGGGCGATCAGTTCATTGGATTTGCTCAACCAGGCCTACCCGGGACGTGGGCCCTGGAATCGTTTCCAGTGTTCAACCGCACCGCAAAAGGCGACGTTCGCGCCGGCAGCAATACCGTTCTGGCGTACTTTTCGGAAACCGGCGTTACGGGAACGCAGCGTGACCAATTGCAATTCTGGGTGGGCGCCGATACGGGGTATACCAGCACCAATGGCACCCGCAACGATGATTCATGGAGCGTCGCATCACCGAACCTGGGCCTGGCTTATTACTACAACGTGCTTGAGCCCACCAGCGCTTATGGTTCGGATGACTACACCACCTTCTGGGTCAATCCGACGCTCTCCCTTGAGTTTCCCAACGGCAATGATCAAGGAACGGGTTATGGCGCTTTTGCCAACCGTTATGGCGCCAGCTTCAGCCTTCCCTTCTACGTTCGCATGGGCCGCTTTGCCGCCACGGTCACCCCCGCCGGCATCCACTACGCGGCACGCAATCGACACGCCACCGACCTCGGCGACGGCAACCCGAGCCAACTGCGCGGTGGCGTCAGTTACTGGCTGGCCAATATCGCCGCCGGGTATGCGGTGACGGACGACCTCTGGCTCGGGGTGCATCACGCCTACCACATCAACAACCGCTCGGCATCGGACTTCAAGGAGTCCCGGCAAGGCAAGATCGGTCCGGCGATGACCTACACAGGTTTCAGCAAACAGAAGTTCTACCTGTCCGCCAACCTGAATTTTGACTACTACCACAGCGATAACCTGCCCTATTCCAATAGTTTGACCATGGCTCTGGTGAAGTTTTTCTAGTGCCATCAGCCCACCGAGAGAGGAAGACCCTATGGACAGTTCAAGTTCGAACAACCCCGCGCAAGACGTACCCGTGACCGTACGCTGGCTCAACCCGATTGGCTGCTCGACGTTCGACACACCCATTGCGCAATTGCTACATAGCATCAAACAACCCTCCACGCGGATCGAGGTGGTGTCGTTTGACATGAATCCCAGCCCGACACACCTGGAATATCGTGCCTATGAGGCACTCACCTATGAGCGCATCGTGCGCATTGCCCGTGACTGCGAGCCGTCGGGCGTGGATGCGCTGGTACTGGGCTGCTTCTACGATCCGGCACTGGAAGATGCCCGTGAAATATCAGGTGAAACCCTGGTAGTCGGGCCGTGCCAGGCGAGCCTGCAAGTCATGGAGCACCTGGCCAATCGGTTTTCGGTGATTGTCGGCCGGACCAAATGGATCGAACAGATGCGTACGCGAGTGAGCGGCTACGGCGCAGGCAATCGACTGGCGTCAATGCGATCGTTGGACATGGGTGTGGATGAATTCCAGCGTGACCCTGCCCTGACGCGACGCAAGATTATCGAGCAAGCCCATCGCGCGGTACAGGAAGACGGCGCCGAGGCCGTCATCCTCGGTTGCACCATCGAGTTCGGTTTTTTCGAGCAGGTACAACGAGAAGTGGGCGTACCGGTGATAGACCCCGTCGTCGCTGCCTTCAAGGTCGCGGAATCCATGGCAGGAATGAAGCGCCGGTTTGGATGGCGGCCCAGTCGGGTCGGCAGTTGTGAACCGCCGCCTGAAGCCGAAATCGCACGGTTCGGACTCTTTCAGGGCCCCGCCCCGATCGGCAACCGCGTTGAAGCCTGACACTAAAGAGGATCGTCACCATGAGTGAGATACCGTCGACGCTCGCCCCCAACGTGGGCGATGTGTTCAAAGACGTCCCCCTGACACGCACGCATCTGCGATGCTGCCTTGTCCTGTTCCTGGTATTTGCGATCGAAGCCTGGGAGATGATGATCATCGTCTACACCGCGCCGCTGATTGCAGAAGAGTTTTCCCTGGATGCGCTTGCCGTAGGCAACCTGATCGGCGCGATGTTCATCGGCATGCTGCTCGGCGCGCTGGCGTGGGGCAGGCTCGCTGAACGCATTGGCCGTAAACGCGCAATTATCTGGAGCCTGGCCTCGTATGGGGTGGTTTCGCTGGCCAGCGCATTTTCGCCTGACTACTCGACGCTGTACGCCTTGCGCTTGCTGTCGGGCATTGCGGCGGTGGGCATGATGGTGGTGACCTTTGCGCATTTCCAGGAGCTGTTGCCGATACGCCATCGAGGTGCACTGACCGTGTATCTCGCGTCCGGCTGGCCCATCGGCATGCTGCTGGCCCTCGGCGCGACGGTCTGGTTGCTGCCCCAAGGATGGCGAGCGATCATCATCTTGAGCTCGCTCGGTGGGCTCTGGGCCATTACGGTCGCGCGCTGGGTTCCGGAGTCGCCTTACTGGCTGGCCTCGGTGGGTCGACAACAGGAAGCCCGGGCGTCGATCAATGCCTTGAGCCGGGGCACAGTGAAGCTCGATGATGAATGTGTATTGCAGGTTGACCGCAGTACCTCGGGCCTGCACCGGGAATTGTTCAAGGGCGGCTTGCTCGGCATCAGCCTGCTGCAGATCACCGTCAACTTCACCTTCTCCTGGGGCTACTGGGGCTTACAGACGTGGCTCCCCACGTTGCTGCAACAACGTGGCCTCAACCTGCCGCAAAGCTACGGTTTCATTGCGCTGTCGGCGCTCTGCATGATCCCCGGCTACATGACCGCGTCGTACCTGACAGGACGTTTCGGGCGCAAGAAAATCATCGTGGGTTTTATCAGCGCCTCCGTCCTGGCCGGCTACGGTTTTGCCAATTCCACCAGCCTGGAAATGCTCTACCTGAGCAACTTCGCCTTGGCATTCTTCAGCCTGGGGGCATGGGGCGTATGGGGCGCGTGGATCGGTGAGCTGTACCCGACATCATTGCGTACAGTGAGCTACGGCTGGGCGATTTTCGCGCAACGCATGGCGAACGTACTGGCGCCCTCGCTGATTGGTGCGCTGATCGCATACGGTTCGTCGTTCAACCAGACGACCACGATCATCAACGCGTTCCTGGTGGTCACGGTGGTTCTCACCGCGTTCATGCCCGAAACCGAGGGCAAGGCATTACGTTGAAGTCACCTGGTCAGCGCAGAATCCGACGCGTCGCAGGACTCTGCGCTGACTGTGCCCCACTTCAAAACCAGGCTGAATGACAGCCGCCACACCCAACAATCCTTCCCCCCTTGGAAACGGAGTTCCCATGGATAATCAACACCCCCCAACCCGCCTGGTAGTGCCCATGCAGCGCGGGGCTTATCAAAACAACGGCGCTTCACCCTGGTTCTGCACCCTGAAACTTGGCACCCCTGCTCAACCGCTCAGGTTCGCGATTGACACGGGTACGAATATGAATTGGATTACCTCGACACTGTGCCCTGCCGACCAGTGCGTGCACTTTTCCGGTGGCCGTTTCGATTTCGCGGCGTCCAGCACCTTCGCCTTTACCGATTGCCTGCGACGCCCCTACAGCTTCGGACCCTGGGGCACGATGCAGGTCGAGGCCGCCAGCGACGTATTGGCCGTTCCCAGCGACGACCTCGTGGATATCCAGTTGTTCTTAACGGCCGCCTACGAGGGAGAGCAATTCAAACAGCTGGACTGGGACGGTGGTCTGGGCCTGCCGTGCAGCAGTGCCTACCTGGAAAACCGCAACTCGTTTGTACTTCAATCATTGATGCGTGAAGGTCAACTGGCCCCTACCTGTCCCTACGTGACGTTTGATTGGAACAGCCGGTCGCGCAACGGCACTTGCCAAATGGGCGCCGTCGATCCGTCAAAAACCCAAGGGCCCCATCTGTTTTTACCTTGGTCCGTCTATAACAAGTTGCCCGGAGTGGAATACATCTGGTCAACAGCGCTGGAATCCTATTCGGTCGGCTCGCACTTATTGGCGAGGGACATTCAATTCGCACTCGATTCCGGCTCTTCACAATTCAAGGGCGACGATTCACTTATGCGTCAAACATTGGCGCTTATTGCACAGGGGGAGCACCCAGATATCGTGCTCGGGTTCACCGATGGAGAAATAACCTTAGGCGCAGACCTTTATAACTGCCTGATCGAGGAAGGTCCGCAAAAAGGCCAAAGGCTGCCTCAGTTCGCACCGTTGGGCATGACTGACCTGGTGTTGGTCGGGTCGCTGGTGATGGAGCACTGCTACACCGTGTATGAGTATCAGGTGGTCAAATGTGATCGCGAGGTCTATTCGTTGGCGCCCGTAGGTGTTTGGTTGTTCAATCGGCCCGACGGCCCGCAGATCATTACGCGATCCTCTTCGAAACGCTTCGTACCTGGAGCGCGAGCGGTACTCAACCATAAAGTCACCCTCCCAGGCCCTATGGCTAAAACGACTTCGGTGGCGGGCATCTGGAAAAACGACTATGGATCAGTCATGAGCCTGGCGGTATCGGGACACAACATCCACGGGTCGTATCGTTCCTCGACCGGCTCGACGGGCGAGTACCGGATCACCGGATATTCAGCGGGGCCAGGCGCAACCCGTACCAAGAGTCAGCCAGTCGCATTAGCCATTGAATGGCACGATCTAGGTAATGAAAAGCCCGATCCCAGCTGGAACTGGACCTCGGGACTCAGTGGCCAATTGAGCGTCTCGCCCGAGGGTGATGTGCTGACCCTTTCCCACCTGTTGGTTGCCAGTGGCGATTTCCCTGAGCTTGCGAGCTGTGGTACCTATGTCGACAAGCTGATTTATCATCGCGCTGAACCGTCACTGCGTCATGCGCCGGTTGCCCCCTCAGAATGGCTGCCGGTTGAAAACGCCCTGGCAGGCAGATGGAACGCCGCTGATGGCACATCGTTGGTACTGAGTGTGCGCAGTGATAGCCAGCAGCGCTTTGGAAGCGTTCACGGCCACTTCACCAGCATCCACTCAAGCATAGCCACTGAAATTTCCGGCTTTACCGACATCCATGCGCTGGCCAGCAAACTCACCTTGCAGTCAGTCAGCATCACCGTCGCCACTACGCAAGACTCAGCAGTTTCCAGCCTGAGCGGGATTCTGGATTTGAAGAGCGACGCGTTGCATCTGCAGGTTTTGGCCAGTTCATCAATCGCTCCCGACCATGCGTACCTCGCCACCAAACTCTCAGCCATGCAGTTCACCCGCGCTACTTGACCAACCTTTTTTCTTTCGATGGCCTGTAGCCGAAATACGCGCTGTAACACTTGCTGAAATGACTCGGCGACACGAACCCGCACGCCACCAGCACGTCGACTTGCGACAGCTCGGTGTGCTGCAACAGGCGCCGCGCTTCGGTGACGCGCAATTCCATGTAATAGCGTTGCGGCGTGGTGCCCAGTTGTTCCTTGAACAGGCGCTCCAGCTGGCGGCGCGAGCGGCCGGCGTAGACGGCGAGCTGGTCGAGTTCCAGAGGTTCTTCGAGGTTGGCGTCCATCAATTTGACCACTTCGCGTAGCGGTGCGCTGACGCAGACGTTTTCGGTCGGTTTGATACGCCGATAGCGCGACTCTTCGAAGGCGAGGATGTCTTCGATGCCTTCGACCAGCGCCTTGCCGTGCAGGCTCTTGATCCAGTCCAGGGCCATATGGAAGGCGCCCGACGGGCTGGAAGCGGTCAGGCGATCACGGTCGATTACATAGGGCTCGCTGGTCACCTGCGCGGCCTTGGACACCTCCGCCAGTGCCGGGCGATGCTCCGGGTGGATGGCGCAGCGGTAGCCCTGCAACAACCCGGCGCGGCCGAGGAACCACGAGCCGTTCCACAAACCGGCAAGCCCGATGCCGTGTTCGGCGGCGGCGCGCAGGATCTGAATGAAGTCTTCACTGGCCTTGAGTTCGGTGCGAAATCCACCACAGATCACCAGCAGGTCCAACTCCGCCAGCACGGCCAGCTCCAGGCGCGCATCGGGGCGGATGACCAGCCCAAGGTCGCTGATGACCTCACGCTCGTCCCAACCGAACGTGCGCGTCGCGAACAGCTCGGGGCGCAGCAGGTTGGCGGTGACCAGGGTGTCGAGGGTTTGGGTGAAGGCAGGCAGGGAGAAGTGTTCGAGCAACAAAAAGCCGATGCGGGTGACCGCAGCCGGCTGCCGGGGGTTGTCATTGAGGTAGCGCAGGTTCTTGCCCTTCATGCCACCGCTGAACTGGCGTCTTTCCATCGAGGGTTGGCCCACTCTTCTTGTTGATGCAATGGGCGCTATCTTAGGGGCAAATGGGGTACCTGTCTCATTCCATGCCGCTGATCTTTAAAAACCGTGGGGCTTTTAAACCCCCCGGTTCAGCCGCTGCGGCGCAATCTGATACGGTTTTTTGCGCGCCATCTGCGTCTGTATCGAAAACCGCCCGAAGCGGACAATGGCGCCACCCCGACATTTCTGTCGCCCCCCTTCCCTTCGGAGGCCTTATGACCAAGATGGCTATTTTCCTGTTCGGTTTTCTGGTGCTGACCATCGGCATCGGCTTGCTGGCGACCATCTCGCCGGTCTAGTGCGCTGTCACCCGGCAACGAGCATCGGATACAACGACAGCACCAACAGACCCGCCATCGTCCAGTTGAACACCTTCAACCAGCGCGGTTCGCGCAATACGCTGCGCAAGCCGCTGCCGCAGCCGACCCACACGCACACACTGGGCAAGTTGACCACGGCAAACACCAGCGCGATCACCAGCACATTGGTCACATAACCCTCGGCCGGCGTGTAGGTAGTGATCGCGCCCAGCGCCATGATCCACGCCTTGGGGTTGACCCACTGGAAGGCCGCTGCGCCGAGAAAAGTCATCGGCTTGCCCTGTTCGTCCGTGCTGTCCGCCATACCGCCAGCGTTGGCGATCTTCCAGGCCAGGTACAGCAGATAAGCAGCACCGACATAGCGCAACAGCGTGTACGCCCAAGGGAACAGCTTGAACACTTCGCCCAGGCCCAACCCCACGCAAATCACCAGCACCATGAAGCCAATACTGATACCCAGTGCATGAGGCATCGAACGCCGAAAACCGAAATTCACGCCGGAGGCCAGCAACATGGTGTTGTTGGGGCCCGGCGTGATCGAGGAGACGAAGGCGAACAGCACAAAGGCTGACAGAAGGCTGGTGGACATGAACATGGCGCGGCATCCAAGCGGGTTGATGTCCTGCGACAGTAGAGGGGTGCGCAGTTTATCGCCCCATACAGCTGGTGTTGGATCGAGGAATACACTTTGATGACATGGGTTTCACAAAGCTTTCACAGACGCAGGCCTAAGGTTAACCCAGCTCCTACATGAACACCTTTTAGCCCGCTCCCCCATCGCGGGCTTTTCTTTGCCTACGAATAATGCGGTGGACACCGTGATAGAGAATCTGGACGGCCCCAGGACCGCGCAGCAGGAATTGTTCTACGACCTTGAAGATGCCAGCGCTGTCATCGGCTGGTCGGTGGTTGAGCTGACGGCCCTGGCAGCCGCCGACAACGCTTGTGATCAGGCGCCAATGCTTAAGAAGGTATGCGAGCTGTTAGCCGTCCAGCAGCAACGTATTGAAGCCTACGCGCAGGAAGTCAAAGCGCAGCGGATCAGCAGAGCCGAGGCGGCTGGTTGAGGGCAGCCGCCAGGCCGGGTTCAGAAACTTGCACTAGTTATCCGGATGTTCACTCGCCACCGAATCGGCCGCATCTACATCGGACATATCCTCCTCCAGAGGCGCCTCGTCGTCCGGCGGCAACGGAATGCCATCTTCGTCGCGCTTGGGATCGTGCCCGGTTTCGTTGTCCGTGCTGCGGGTCACTGCCTGCTGGGAAAGGTTTCCTGGGGCATTTTCATTGATGTGCATGCTGGCTCTCCGTTCAAAAACGCTCGGGATATCCGCGCTTGATATTCAGAGACGGCATGGCAGGCAGAGTGCCGGCTGTTAGACGAATGGTGGTCGGCTCAGCGTTTCCGGAGTCGGCGCAAACACGTCCTTAGTTGCATGCGACCTGCCTGAGCTGCTGGTAGGCCACCACCAGTTGCTCCAGGCTGAACGCCAGGTTTCGCCCACTGGGGTTGGGCAAGACCCACACGGCGGCATTGCCGAAAGTCCTGCTCTGCAGCCCCCACTCCACGTGGCGCTGCCCGGATAACGCCGCGTACGCCGCCTTGCCGAGAAACGCCACATAGCGCGGTGCATAACGAGCGATCTTCTGTTCGAAAGCCACGGCCGCTGCGATGAACTCCTGCCTGGACAATTGATCGGCCCGTGCCGTTGGCCGTTCGACCACGGCGGTCAGTCCGCACTGGTACTGAAGCAGGGTGCGATCACTTTGCGCAGGCACTTGCCCAGGCGTAAACCCGGCCAGATGCAGCGTGCGCCAGAAGCGATTGCCTCGGCCCGCAAAGTGATGCCCTTGAGCGGCAGCGGTCATGCCGGGGTTGATTCCGCAAAACACCACCGCCAACTGCTCGGCCAGTATGTCTTCTAGGCCTTCATTCACCGCAGATCACGCTTACCGCCTTGCGTACCAACTCGGTCAGCTCATTGCGGGGTTTACCCGCCCGTGCACGGATAGAGATGCTGTGCAGCAACGATGACGCCAGTACCGCCAGCGCTGCGGCGTCAACATCGCCTCTCAACTCTCCGGACTCAATGGCCGCTCGCAGGCGCACTTCCAGGTCGGCATCGAGGCGGCCGAGGCGGTCCGACAGCACCGCGCGAATTTCCGGGTCCTCGACCGCTTCGGTGGTCGCCGTGCCGATCGCGAAGCAGCCACGCGGCTGACCTTCGCCCGAAAAGTAGATCGACAACTGCCCCTCATAGAAACGCAGCAACGCCTCACGCAATGTCAGGCTGCTATCCGTCAGCGCCGCCTGCATCTCGGCGCCGGCAACGTCCCAATATTGCTCCAGCGCCCTGATGTACAGCGAATGCTTGCCACCGAAGGCCGCGTAAAGGCTCGGGCGATTCATGCCTGCCGCTGTGGCGATGCTGTCCAGAGACGCGCCGGAGTAGCCGGTACTCCAGAACACATCGAGCGCTTGTTGCAGCGCTGTCTGCGGGTCATATGCACGGGGTCGGCCGCGGCCTTTACCCTCTGTCGGTTTATTTTGTGCCATATCGTACAAAATCCTTGCAGGAAGGTGAATGTGGGGATATTTTTACACCATCGAACAAAAACAAGGAATCACAAATTCCTTGATCCATGTTTGTTCACGCGAAGCTCAAACCGGGTGTTGCAACGACGAAACAGAGGTGGCGGAGCAACCCTCCCAACCACCTGCGGGTTTGCTTTCCAACAGCAGTTATTCCTGTCGGTGCCAGGCGACGACGCCAGGCCCGGCTTCCCGGTTAAAGGTGCACTCGATCATGACTACGCAAATCGACCTCCCGGCTTCGCAGGCCTTTGAAACCCCATCGCCCATCAACACCTCCTTGAAGGAAAAGGTGCGGCCCTGGCTGATGGTCGGCGTGCCCGCGCTCTTCGCCGTCGTTGGCTACGCGTACTACGTGGCCGGCGTGCCTTTCATCACGACCAATAACGCCTACGCCCGGGTAGCCAAGGCCACGATCAACGCACGTATTTCCGGGCAGGTAGTGGAAATCATGGTTGACGACAATCAAAAGGTGGCCCAAGGCCAAGCGTTGTTTCGCATCGACCCCAAGCCGTTGCAGATCGCGATCGATCGTGCCGAAGCGCAACTGGGTGTCGCACGGCTGCGCATCGATGGCCTCAAGGCCAGCTATCGCCAGCAACAGGCGCAACTGCAGTCGGCGAAAGCGTCGGCGGGCTTCGACCGCAAGGAATTTGCCCGCAAGAAAGCGTTGGTGGCAACCGAGTTCGTGTCCCGTTCCCTTTATGAACGCTCGGAAACCGACCTCAAGGTGGCGCTGCAGCGCATCGCGTCCATCGAACAACAGATCGCCGCCACCGTTTCAGCGTTGAACGGCAACCCGAACATCGAAGCCGACACTCACCCCAGCGTCCGAGAGGCCAGGGCCATTCTGGACGAGGCGCAGCTCTACCTGTCGTATGCCACGGTTTACGCGCCGGCTGACGGTATCGTTGCCAAGGTCGATGACGTTCAGGTGGGCAACCACCTCGACAGCGGCGCGCCGGCCTTTGCGTTGATTGACGACCGCCAAACCTGGGTTGAGGCCAACTTCCGCGAAACCCAGCTGACGCACATGCGCCCCGGCCAGGAAGCGACCATCCGCATCGACACCTACCCGGACCGCGTGTTCAAGGCCCACGTCACCAGCATGAGCCCCGGCGCCGGTTCGGACTTCGCCCTGCTGCCGCCGGAAAATGCCACCGGCAACTGGGTGAAAGTGGTCCAGCGCGTCCCGGTTCGCCTTGAACTGGATGACGCAGACCCTGCCCTGCCGCTGTTTTCAGGCACCAGCGCTACGGTCACGGTGGATACCGGACATCGCACGCCATGGTGGCACCCGCTCAAATCGTTACTGTCGGCAGGTCACTTGCAATGAACGCCCATGCTCAGACAACCCCGCATGCAAGCAGTGCGCGCTCGCTCAGGTTGGCCGTTCTGCTCGCGACCTACATGCAGTCGGCGAACCTGCCGTTGCCGAACGCGGTACTGCGGTTGATTCAAGGCAGCCTGTCGATGACCGACGACCAGGCGGGCTGGATCTTCACCGCGTACCTGGCGGCGAGCGCGATCACCCTGCCGGTCGCGCAATGGCTTACCGCACGTTTTGGCTTGAAGCGGGTGTATCAAGCCGCGCTGGCCTTCTTTGTGCTCGGCTTGCTGCTGGCTACGGTTTCCAGCACTGCGCTGGCGTTCATCGGCGCACGAGTCATCCAGGGCCTGGCCAGTGGCGTGTTGGCGCCCCTGTCGATGGCAATTGCCATGGAGACGTTGGCCCCCGAAAAACGCCTGAAGTTCGGCGCAACCTGGACGGCCATCGTGCTGGTGGGCATCGTCAGCGGCCCGGCCATCGGTGGCTGGATTGCCGAGCATTACGACTGGCGCCCGATTTTCTACGTCAGCCTGCCGTTGTCGGCCTACATCTTCCTGGTCGTGGCATTGCTGCTGGCCGAGAAAAAAGCCACGAAGGCCCCGGCGTTCGACTTCTTTGGTTTTGGTACCTTCACCCTGGCATTGATCAGCCTGCAAATGCTGCTCGACCGTGGCGAGCGCATGGACTGGTTCGACTCGCCGGAAATCTGGGCCGAGGCGCTGGCCAGTGCGCTGGGCCTGTATGGGTTCCTGGCGCATGTATTGACCAGAAAGGCTCATTTCCTCAACAAGCGTCTACTGGGTGATCGCAATTTCGTGCTGTCGACGATCATTTTTTTCGCCGTGGGTTTTGTGCTGCTGTCGACCATGGCCCTGACGTCGCCGATGCTCAATGAGATTCTCGGCTACCCGCCTGACACCACCGGTGCGCTGACCCTGCCACGGGGCATCGCCCTGGTCGGCGGGTTCCTGTTGATGGGGCGTGTGCCTGAGCGCTTCGACCGTCGACTGTTCGTGGCGGCAGGCGCGGGAGCGGTGATTTATGCCAACTGGCTGATGCTCGGCTATTCGCCGTTGATGGACGGCTGGCCCGTTGCGGTAACCGGTGCGATACAGGGAATCGGCATCGGCATCCTGATGCCGGCGCTGACCAAGGTTGCGTTCAGCACCCTCGACCCCGCGTTGCGTGCCGAAGGCACCGGCCTGTTCAATCTGTCGCGGGTATACGGCAGCACTCTCGGCGTGGCGATCGTGCAGATTTTCTTCTTCAACACCACCCAGGCGATGCACTCGGCGCTGGCCAGCAACGTGACGGCCTATCGCGCTGCTGCCCATTTCGGCAGCGCGCCGCTGTCGCTGCAGGCGCTTGAAGGGCTCAACCACCTGATCACCCACCAGGCGGCGTTCATCGCTGTGGTCAACCAATTCAAGATCCTGATGGTGGCCATGCTGGTGGTGTGCCCGCTGATGCTCTTTCTTCGCAAACCTGCTGCGGCCAACTAGCTTCGTGGAGTGTGCCCAATGAAATCCATCCACCTGTTCCAACCGAAACTCGCGGCACTGTCGGCACTGGCTTTTCTCTCGGCCTGCAGCGTTGGCCCTGACTTCAAAGCACCTGAACCGAGCCCTTCGCAGCATTACGACCCGCAGGCCGAACAACGTCTGGGCGCTCAGCAACGCATTGCGCTCGGTCAAAAAGTCAGCGGGCA
This sequence comes from Pseudomonas sp. R2-7-07, assembly GCF_003852355.1. NCBI lineage: Bacteria > Pseudomonadati > Pseudomonadota > Gammaproteobacteria > Pseudomonadales > Pseudomonadaceae > Pseudomonas > Pseudomonas sp. R2-7-07. The sequence goes on from NZ_CP027759.1 coordinate 3,090,521, forward strand.
ATGGTGGTCTGCCTTGCGCTCAGCCAAGCTGGACCAGGTAATGCGCCGTGCCATTGATGGCAACCTTGAACTGGTTGCTGCCGACGCAACCCTTCGCCAGGCGTCTCAAGCCGTGGCAGCGGCACAAGGTGCGCTGTACCCGCAAGCCGACTTCGGCGCCACGGCGGGTCGCCAGCGCGTGCACAACGCCCAGGCACCTTCGACCGCCAATATCTACGCGGTCGGGCCTAGGGTCGGTTTTGATCTGGATGTGTTCGGCGGCAATCAACGGCTGGTCGAACAGCGGCAAGCGTTTACCGAGCTGCAACGGCATCGTTTCGAAGCGGCGTACCTGACCCTGACCGGCGAAGTCGCCAGTCAGGCCTTGCGGGTGGCCTCGGCCAATGCGCAAATCCTGGCCGTGGAAAAACTGCTGGCCAATGACAGCAAAAACCTCGAACTGGTGCGCGCGGCCCGTCTCAACGGCAGTGCCACGCGAATCGACGTGTCGTTGGCCGAAACGCGTCTGGCCCAGGACCGCACCCTGCTGCCACCGCTGGCCCAGCAACGGCAGGCGGCCGGCCATGCGCTGTCGATCCTGGCCGGCAAGGGACCGGCTGACTGGATCGCGCCGGACTTCCATCTCGATGAATTCACCTTGCCATCAAACGTGCCGGTGAGCCTGCCCTCGGAAATGGCGCACAACCGCCCGGACGTACGCCAGGCCGAGGCCGGGCTGCACATTGCCAGCGCCGCTGTCGGCGTGGCCACCGCCAATTTGTATCCACGGGTGACGTTGTCCGCCTCGTTCGCCCAGGCGGCGTCAGGCAATGGCGCTGCTGCGCTCTGGGGTTTCGCGGCGGGCGTCGCCGGGCCGATCTTCAATGGCGGCAGCCTCAAGGCCGAGCAGCAGGCAGCGATTGAAGGCTACAACGCGGCGCTGGCCGGCTATCAGCAGACCGTCATCAGCTCGTTCGGCCAGGTCGCGGACACGCTGCAAGCGATCAACCATGACGCCGAAGAGTTGCGCGCCCAAGAAGAGGCCCTGCAAGCGGCGCAAACCAGCCTGGGGCTGAACCAGCAAGCCTACGCCCTGGGTGAAACCAGCATCCTCCAGGTATTGGAAGCCGAGCGCGCCTATCAACAGTCGTTGCTGGGCCATGTCCGCGCGAAGACCGCGCAGTACCTCGACATCGTGCAGCTGTTTGTCGCCCTCGGCGGCAACACCGTCGGCGTCGGTGAGCAACGGATTGCTCGCCACCAAGCCCCACAACGTGCCTATCAGTAGAGGCTGCGGCCTCGATATTGGAGTAATGACATGTCCTACGAAGCGTTTCACGATGAACTGCGCGCTACAACATTTGCGCTGAATCACGGCACGGGCAAAATGCCCGCCGTCGGTTTCGGCACCCTGTTCAAAGACCTCAGCGTCACCACCGAGGCGGTCACCCACGCGCTGGAAACCGGGTTCCGCCATTTTGATTGCGCCGAGCGGTATCGCAACGAAGAACGTGTAGGCGTTGCCTTCAAAGCCTTCATGGACACGGGCAAGGCGCGGCGCGAAGACCTGTTCATCACCACCAAGCTGTGGAACACCAACCACCGTCCCGAGCGCGTATTGCCTGCGTTCGAGGCCAGTTGCCGTCGGCTTCAGGTGGACTACATCGATTGCTATCTGATCCACACGCCCTTCGCATTCAAGGCAGGTGACGATCAGGACCCACGCGATGCGTTCGGTCATGTCCTCTACGACAACGACGTGAAGCTGATCGACACCTGGCGGGCGCTCGAGCAACTGGTGGATGAAGGCCGTTGCGGATCTATCGGCCTGTCCGATATCACGCTCCAAGCGCTGAAGGAGCTTGTCGCCCAGGCGCGGATCAAGCCTGCCGTGGTGCAGGTCGAATCCCACCCTTACCTGCCGGAATGGGAACTGCTGGAATTCTGCAAACAGCATGGAATCGTCGTCCTCGCCTTTGCCCCACTCGGGCATGGCATGGAGCCGAACGTGTTGGAAGACGAGGTGATTACCAGTATCGCCCGGCATTTGCATCGCACGCCGGCCCAAGTATTGCTGGCTTGGGCGGTACAGCGCGGCGCCGCGTTCCTGACCACCTCGGCGACACCGAGCCATATCCGCGAAAACTTCAACATCACCACCCTGCCCCATAGGGCCATGCAGGAAATTCGCGAAGAGATCACCACGCGCATACGCTTCAACTCGGTGGTCGAGACGGGGGTTCCGGGTTTCATCCCGCGCAAACACTAGTACGCGACAGGGACGGCGCTGGCCGTTCCTTTTTCCCTTGAGGTGATAATGATGGATGTTTTCCAGACCATGCGCTGTTTCCTGGCGGTCGCCCAAAGCGGCAGTTTTACTGCGGCGGCCCAGTTGCTGGACACCACCACGAACCACGTTTCCAAAGCGGTCACCCACCTCGAGGCCCGCCTGCAAACCCGCCTGATCAACCGCACGACCCGGCGCCTGGCGCTGACCGAGGCCGGCACACGTTACCTGCAACGCTGCGAGAAGATTCTGGACGAGCTGCGGGAGGCCGACGAGGAAGCCGGCACCGCACAGGTCACGCCCGTGGGCCGCTTGAAAATCCACGCCATGGCGGCCGTCGGCAATCACTACGTGATCGACGCCATCGCAAAATACCGAGAGACCTATCCCTCGGTACTGTTTGATTTGACGCTGAACAATCGGCTGCCGGATCTGCTGGAGGAAGGCTACGACATGTCGATCGTGCTGGCGCGGGACCTGCCGGATTCGGGCTTCGTTGCGCAGCGGCTGGGCACCACCTACAGCATCCTGTGCGCTTCGCCTGACTACCTGAACAAACGCGGAATGCCCGACACCCCGGGTTCGCTGGGTGAGCGTGATTGCTTGAGAATCGTCAACACGGTCATGCCGGCTGAACACTGGATTTTCGAAGGGCCTGAAGGCGTGGAAACCGTGACCACGCCGCTGTCGCCGTTCCACGTCAACACCGCCGATGCCATGACCGTCGCCATCACGCTTGGCATGGGCATTGGCATCCAGCCGATCGCGTCCGCCGTGGCCGGCCTCAAGGCAGGCACCCTGGTGCGGGTGCTGCCGAAATATCGTTTCGAAGAGTTGAACCTGTTTGCGATCTACCCTTCACGAAAATTCGTCGATGCCAAAATCAAAACCTGGGTGGCGTTCCTTCAAGACTACATGCCGGGATTGCTGGCGAACGATGACAAAATTGCGCGCTCGTCAGAACGGGCCTGAAGGCCGCGCATCCTCGGATGCGCGGCGGGATGTCGTCTTCACAACACAAACGTAGCCCCACGCGTATTCACAAACAGCGCGTAGATCGAATGACTACTGGCCATGAACAGCCGATTCCCTTCACGCCCCCCAAAGCACACATTCGGGCAGCGCTCTGGCAGCGAAATGTGCCCGATGGGCTTGCCCTGCGGATTGAACACGCGCACGCCATCGAGTTTTTCCAGGTCAGCCTTGGGATCCCCATTGCCGCCCCAGCCGCACCACAGGTTGCCGGCTTCGTCGCATTTGATGCCGTCGATTGCGGCATAGTCCAGCCCCTCGATGTGCTTGCGGCGTTCGCCCAGCGTGCCGTCGTCCTTCACGGCAATCGCCCAGATCAGGCGATTGGGCTTGGCGCGACCTTCGACGACGTACAGGGTTTTCTCATCGGGAGAAAAGCACAGGCCGTTGGGGCCATTGAGGTCGTCGATTACCCGCGTGACTGCTTGGCTCTCGCCGTCGATGCGGTACACGGCGTGGGGCTGGGTCGGGGTGATTTTGTGCCCTTCGTAGTTGTTGCCGGTCTGGAATGGCGGGTCGGTGAACCAGATCGATCCGTCACTTTTGCAGACAATGTCGTTGGGCGAATTGAAGCGCTTACCGTCGAAGCTGTCGGCCAGCACGGTGATCGTGCCATTGTATTCGGTGCGCGTGATGCGACGGCCTTCGCTGGTGGTGGTCGAGCCTTCGCAGACGATCAGACGCCCCTGGCGATCCCGGCACATGCCGTTGGAGAAATTCGAGTGTTCGCGGTACACGGTGAAGGTGTCGCTGATCTCGTCCCAGCGCATGATGCGATTATTGGGAATGTCGCTGACCAACAAATAGCGGCCATCACCGACCCACACCGGCCCTTCGGCCCAGCGCATACCGGTGGCGAGTTTTTCAACGCTGGCGTTGAATACGCGTAGCTCGAGAAAACTGTCGTCGAGGATGTGAACCAATGGATCAGGGTAACGCTGACTCAAGGGTTCGGCGGCTTCGGAGAGCCGGGCCAGTGCGGTGCTGCCGACGGTGGCGAGCGTGGCGGAAACAGCGAGGGATTTTTTCAGGAAGCTGCGACGGGTATTGCCCTTTGCGGGGTCGAGGCTTTGAGGTTGGGCGGACAGGGATGAGTCCATGTAGCGGTCTCCGTGATTTTATTTTTGTTGGGGAGATGTAGTAATACCGTGTGGTAGGACATCGTACAAGCGGTTGTTGCGGGGGGCCATAACGCATGAGGTTCTGAAAGCCGGATGACACCAAACCGCAGGCAATACAAACCTCCGTAGGCGTTAATCTACTGGGTTCTTAAGAGTGGAGGCCGAGGGTAAGCGTCCGCCAAACACACCTTGCGCAATTGGCCGGGCGCCCATCTAACCGTCTCGATACCTTTATTCTCGCTTTACTTCAGTTGCTTCTCAAAACGAATGTCACCTTCCGGTAGCTTCTTCACTGGCTGCCAGCCAAGGTTTCTATAGAATCCGCTGGCACGGCTTGCTTCAGCGGTTTCTAACCATATCTTCTGATGGCGTTGAAATAGAAAAGACTCTGCTTTGTGCATCAGATTGCGCCCCAACCCGTACCCTTCGAATTCCGGCAAGACGAAGACCGCGAATACGCAACCATCTTCAATATCGACCATCGAAAAACCGACTGGAACACCGTTGACCTCCGCGACCCAAGCGCACGGAGTCTTTGAAATTGCCTGACTTATCGCTTCAGGCGTTATGCCTATCTCCGTTAACTGATCTTGAGTTAAGTGATTTTCCCGAACACTGGTTCGAATCTTAAAAATCGCATCGATATCGGCAAGTTTGGCAAGCCGGATTACTGCGTCCATGGCGTCTTCCCCTTTCTATCCGTGTGATGAAAGCATCCTTACATATCGGGGCTATCAAGGGTGGCTCCAATTGTGTGGCAACAGCTCCCCAATCTCACTTGCCCGCTGTGTCGGCAGTCGTGTCAGCACATCCTTCAGATATGCATACGGATCATGCCCATTCATACGCGCCGATTGGATCACACTCATGATCGCCGCTGCCCCGTTTAAGACTGTAATCCAAGAATTTGGCTATTGCTGATCCGTTGGGCACACGATCGCGATGAGTCTTGTTGTCAGGATCAGGTAGCGCCGATGCGGCAGGCGGCTATCGGCCGATAGCGGTCATCGAGGGTCTACAAGTCGAATGATGATCCACGTGGCCCCGCGCTGCACGAACTACAAAATGGCCAGCGCCTCGCGCTTTTGAAAGGCCCGTTCTACGCATGTAACCTCACAGACGGCAGTGATAAATCAAAAGCTTCGCCCGCTATTTTTGGGGAGAGTCCGTATATGCATTGTCTCCGTCTGCTCCGCGTTGCTTTTGTGCTTCGCGCCACTGCTCAAGAAGCTCAGTATTGCCAGACGCCACTTCAATAAGCATCTGCAATGACAAGATAGAGCCAGGAACAATGCTTGTCTCATCAATTTCCTGTCCGCCAAAATCTGGATTGGTGGCAATTTCAAGGTTAACAACCCACCACACCTCTATTTTTCGCAGCAGTTCTAATAGCTCTTCGAAATGAGCTTCATGCTTCGATTCAATCTGACCTGTCACCACTTCAAATAGTTGATGCGCTAACAAATTCCTAGTTCTTTTGAGCTTTTCGTATTGCTCCAAATCTTTGCTGCCTATGGCTCCACTTTCTTGCAGCCAATCAAAGGATGCATAAAGCGCGCTCTTGTTGCGAGACAAAATTCTATTCTGATATTCAGGGCTAATGATTGGGCCGTTTTCGTCCCAGCCTTCTGCATAAAAATTACGCAGGTGATCAATTACCGAGTTTTTAAGTATCTCAAATGCTGTGATGAACATTGTCGCTAGAAAAAGAGAGGGTTTGACCACGTCAGGGTCAAGAAAGCGCTCCCAGCGTTCAGAGGTATTTCTCATCATATTCGTAACTCTCGGTTAAGGGGCTGGCTTTAACACGTTCCAGCGAACGAAGCGAACGATTCAAACCCCTTTTTAGGTGTTAGGTTTTTCCCCATGCTCAAATCGGGCCTCCCTAGCCGTTAGTAATGCGTGCTCAATGGACATTTCTCGGAAGCCATCGCAACAGTTACCCTTAATCGTGTCGTAAACTTCATTTTGAATTGTTATTTTTCCGCAGCCATCGCACTGCAAAAACATATCATTGTACCCCCAAAACATTAGATCACCACCTTCATGATATGAATTTGGGGACAGTACTTTTAGATATCCATTTCCATTTTCGAGAAAAGGTATTTCTTCAAATGCAAGAATAACAAGCTCCCCAGATTGATTTGAAAACTCCTGCATTAGGTTCCCATCATACTCAGGCTTGCCCTTGACCTCGAAATAACCGAACTCTGGCAAAAAGAAATCTGGCAAATATGGCGTATTATCAATCACAAAACCTTCATGCTCGTATATCCACTTAATTCCAGCAACATCAAAAAATACTGCCCATCTGGCCTCTAAACGCGATCTAAATTTATGTCCTTTATAACGGGTCTGAATCGCTTTGAGCATAGATTCCAATCTCCTGTGAAAAGGCCTGACTACTAATTAGGCGGCATTGCCGGTGGATAACACGCCTTGAGCTGTTTGATAAAATCCATTGTCATGTAGTAAAACCCCTGATTGGTGGAGGCGCAAAAATGGAAAGCTCGACTAAGCCAGGCGCAACCATCACATAAAAGGCAAAAGATACCAAACCAACCAAGGTGACGCGATGGCTAGACGTTACCGATCGGCCTTAAGGCTGTCTAGCTGACGCGTAGGAGACTCCCTAGTTCAGTGACTTGTCTTGTGGACACTCGATGACTACTCTTAGCCGATCAATCTTTTAGCAACGACGCACTACCTATCTCCTAAGGGATGATAGGTTCCAAGAAACCCTCTTTGTCAGCATCTGGAAGGTTTTTCTACCTGGGAGTTTGCTTACAGGATGCCTGCTTTTGGTCGTTAGTGGACACGTAGACCCCTCAGTCTTGAACACATTCCCACGCCCAATCTAAATCTAAGAGTGACATACCAATAACAGCTCTCGAATTCCCCGAGGAAAAGGTAGGCTTTCGGATGCAATCCGAAAAATTGCGAAAGCAATAACCAAATCCCACCCAATAAAAAACCCCGCAGACGTTAATCTACGGGGTTTCTAAGAGTGGAGGCCGAGGTCGGAATCGAACCGGCGTAGGCGGATTTGCAATCCGCTGCATAACCATTTTGCTACTCGGCCTCAAACGATCAATGCCTGTGTTGCCGGCATTCATCGCGTACAAACTTGAGTGGGCTCTGTGAAGCGCGCCTCTACTCTAACTTATTGAATACATTAAAGTTTTTAATGCTTCATTGCGTTCGATGGGCGCCATTATGTACTCATTTGCTTTTGCCTGCAACCCCTTGATTTCAAAAATATTTCGCATTGGCATCAAGGGGTTGCGTGCCTGCCCTACTCCTGGATGCGTTGCTCCTGGTAGTGCGGGTCGGCTTTGATTTTGGCGTCGGTGAATGGCAGTGGGCGCAGCTTTTTCTCGGAGAATGCTTGGGTCTGGTCCTTGAAGTAGTTTGACTCAGGATTGCTGGACTCGGAGAACGCCAGTACGCCGACCGCCTGGGGCCCTTTGTCGTCGAAGGTGACGATTTGCAAATAGCTGGTGCCGCTGACGACTTCGCGTTTGCCGTCGGCGCGGGGCACGGTTTGCATGGCGTTGTAGATGCCCAGCTCTTGCGGGCCACCGTGGATCGGGGTTTGGCCGGAGACCTGGATGTCACCCCAACGGCTCAGGCCGAGTTTGTCGACAGCGGTGCTTGAGGCCAGCATGGCTTCGCGCAGGGCTTTGGCCACGGGTGCGCGGTCAATGGCCAGGCCGCTCGGGGTGGTCAGCGGGTGCGCCGGGTCAAAGGCCACGCGCCAGGCATCGGGTATTTGCTGCAGGTGTTCCACCAGGTTGATGAAGTGCACCAGGCCCAGGCCGCTGTCGAGGTTGGCGCGTTGGTCCCAGGTTTTCAGGCTGGTGCACAGCGCCTGCAGCGCGGCAGCATCGGTGCCAAGCTGTTTGGCGCAGAACTGCAGCAGGTCGGGCATGACTTGCCCGGCGAGGTACACCTCGTTGTCCATGACCATGTTTTGCAGGGCGCTGACGCTGATGGGTTGTTTCTCCAGGGATTGCAGGCGTTGCAGGGCGAATCGGGCGCGGGGGCCGAGGCCGATGTGGTCCTGGCTGATTACCGGGGAGAAGCCGGTAAGCGGCGCCTTGGGGTTGGCCATCCACGCGGAGTCGTTGGAATGCTGCACATAGTCGGTGCGTTGCAGTTGCGGCAACTGGGCAGCCGCGAAGATACCGGCCTGGGCGGCCTGTGGGTCGATGTCCCAGGCGCAGGCGCTGCGGCTGCCGTCGAGCATGATCATTTGCAGGCCGGCGCGCGGGTCGCTGCATTGCGCCAGTTTCGCGGCGCTGACGTTGGGCACCACCGACAGGTTCATGTACAGGCTCTGGCCCTGATCATCGGCGGCCAGGGTGTTGACCCAGGGGATGCCTTGCAGGGTGTGCACCGAAGTTTGCAGTTCCGCGAGGCTGCCGGCGCGGTTCATGGCGTACCACTGTTGCAGCACGCGGTCGTTGCCGAGGTTGGCGTCGCGCAGGCTGAAGGCGTAATGGTTGTCCCAATCCAGCTTGCCGGGCCACTGCACCACCGGGCCGAACTGCGAACTGTAGACCGTATGGGTGACGTCCTTGACCCTGCCATCGGCCTGCTTGACCTGTAGCGTCAGCGTGGTTTTATCCAGGGGCACGGACTTGCCATCGAGCAGGTAGCGCGTGGAGTCCTTGGGGTCGAGCGTCAGGCGATACAGGGTGAAATGCTTGGAGGTGTCGACCGTATGGGTCCAGGCCACGTGCTGGTTGAAGCCGATGTTCACCACCGGCAACCCAGGCAGCGCCGCGCCCATCACATCCAGTTGGCCGGGGATGGTCAGGTGCATCTGGTAAAAACGCATGCCGCCCGCCCACGGGAAGTGCGGGTTGGCCAGCAACATGCCACGCCCATTGAAGGAGCGATCGCGGCCCACCGCGACGGCGTTGCTGCCCCGGTCAAGGGTGAAGCGCTGTTGATTGGCAGCGGCCAATTCGAATGCCTTGGCATCGGGCTGCACAGCGGCGACGGCCTGGGGCGGCGTCGCGCCCACCAACGCTTCGGCGAATTGGCCGACGCCGCCTTCTACCAGCAACCTACGGGTCAGCTTGATCAGGTCTTCCTTGACCAGCGGACGCACCCACGCCGCCTGACACTGCGCTGGCGCGCCCTGCTCTTTCAGATAACGGTTGTAACCGGCCACATAGCCTTCGATACGCTGGCGGATCTGCGGCGTTTGCGCCTTCCAGAACGCCTCCACCGCGTCGGGTGTGTTGAGCCAGGTAAAGAACACATCGCTGGTCAGGTTGTTGCGTTCCTCCAGGGTTGCCTGCTCGGGGCCGAAGAACCGGGCGCGCTGGCCGTTCACCGTGATCACTTCATTGGCCAGCAGGCACAGGTTGTCCTGGGCATAGGCATAGCCGATGCCGAAACCCAGGCCGCGCTCATCATTGGCGCGGATGTGCGGCACGCCGTAGGTGGTACGCCGAATCTCTGTGGACGCCTGCGCCACCGGCTCCCGCGCCGATGCCGCCAGGCTCATTCCCAGCAACAGCCCTGCCACGCATACCCTGGACAACCCGTTGAAAATAATCACGCCGACTCCACAGTCAAATTGAACACCCTCGGTAGGGACAACTCCCCCACCGTAAGGACGCAGCCAACCGAAAATAATTTAATGGCGTGGGCGGTTTATTCCGGGCGCTCGCACTGTGACAAACCCGATACCGACAAAATTTCTACATCCTGCACTTCATGATTTTGCGCGTTCGTTCGTCTTATTGAATAAGAGCACCATCATTTTCCTGATCAGGCTCTGATAAGGAGTTTTTGCATGTACAACCCGCAAGTGCCCACGGATGGACATTCATCGACCGCCGAGGCCAATGTCGGCAACACCCCCCATGGGTTCGGCAAAACGCCCGAACAGCAGGGCAACCAGCGTATTCGCCATTTGCTCAAGTGTTTCGGTCTGCGCACCAGCCTGATCCGGCTGAAGGTCATCGACGCCCTGCTCACCGCTGCCGGCAACCAGCGCACCCTCGGCGTGCGCGGCGTGCACAGCCATTTGCTGGAGCTGGGCATCCCGCTGTCGTTTCTCAGTGTGCGCGAGGTGCTCAAGCGCCTGTGCAGCGAAGGCGTGATCACCCTCAATGCCGACAAGAGCTACAGCCTCCACGAAGAGGCCGCCAAAGTGCTCGAGGGACGCGCCTGAACCACGCGCGCATCAGAAGTGTGGCTTGACCTTGCGACGCATGATGCCGTTGATCACGACCACCACCACGGCAATGGCAATGGCCAGGTACTGGAAGGTTTTCTCGCTGATAGCGCCGATGTTCTGCAGGTAGGACAGGCCGAACATCGAGGCCAGAACGGCCAGGGCAATCAGAATCGAGTATTTCAAGCGTTGTTTCTGGGTCATGACGAGTTCCTGAACCTTAAAGAATGTATCCAGTGTGTATCGCCGCAAATGCCAAGCACATACCCGAAAACGGGGATGGACGCTGGGCGGCAAGGTCTCATGTTACAGGCGATGAAAAGCTTTGGCTCGTTCCGCGCCCGATTGACCTTGTGAGCCCCTGGAGGATTGCCCCAATGCTGCGTCGAATCACCCTGCTGATTCCCTTGCTGATCATGTTGACCCTGAGCGGCTGCTTCTTTTTCCCACGAGGTGGCGGCGGCTGGCATGACCATCGCTACGGCGGTGGCCCAGGCTACGAGCACCGCTGAATGAACAAGCGTCTCGCTGCCGGCGAGACGCTCACCCTGGAAAAACCGCTACCCCCCATGCACCCAGCGCTGATGCAGCCACCGCGCCAACGCGTCCAGCGCAAACCCCAGCAGCCCGATCAGCAACACCATCGCCATCAGTTCCGAATACGCCAGCCGGTCACGGGTATCGAGGATGTAATACCCAAGCCCCGCACTGACCCCAAGCATCTCGCACGGCACCAGCACAATCCACAGAATGCCGATGGCCAGGCGCACGCCCGTCAACACATGCCCCACCACGCCCGGAATGATCACCCGTCGCAACGTCTCCCAGCGCGTCGCGCTCAAGCTCTTGCTCAATTGCAGCCAGCGCGGGTCGAGCTGGCGCACGCCCGCCGCCGTGTTGAGCATGATCGGCCACACGGCGGCGAACGCCAGCAGGAAATAGATCGGCTGGTCCCCTACCCCCATCAGCATCACCACGATCGGCATCCAGGACAGGGGCGAGATCATCCGCAAAAACTGGAAGGCCGGCGTGGTCGCCGCCTCCAGGTTGCGTGAACTGCCTACCAATAAGCCCAGCGGCACCCCCACCAGCAAGGCCAGGAACAGCCCGACGAAGATGCGCTTGAGGCTCACCGCGATGTGCACATACACCTCACCGCGCCCGAGCAATTCCCACAGGCTGCTGAAGGTCGCCGCCAGGGAAAAGCGCGCCGACAGGCCGTCCGCCACGCCAAACAGTTCTACCCCCAGCCACCACAACACCAACAATCCGGCCAGGCCGCCGAACCCGAGCAACCAGCCCGGCCACGCGCCGGTTTTTCCGTTGTTCAAACGCCAATCTCCTCATGCCGCGCGTAACCGTCGGGCAAGCCGAAGGTCTGCATGCCGCCGACGGCCTCGATGGCGTTGCGCACAAAGCGGTCGTCCACCAGGTCCTTGGCAACGAACGCCGGGTCGAGGTCGGCGAGAAATCGCTTGTCGCCTTCGATCAAGGTGTCTTTGAGGCGGCGCACCAGTTCTTCGGTGTAGCTGGGGAATGGGTAAGGTTGGAAGTCGATGCGGTGCTCGTCCCAGTTGCCGTGCTGGATCGCGCCATCGGCCAGGTACCCGGCGCGATCGGCGGCGGCAGGCGCGAGCACCTTGCTCAATACCGGTTCGGCATGCGGCGTGTAGCGGTTCGGGCCGTCCTTGGACAGCAGCTTCACCGCCTCTTCGCGATGGTCACGGGTCCAGACCTGGGCCTTGACGATGGCGTTCACCACTTTCTGCGACCATTCAGGACGGTTGGTCAGGTCATGTTCGTGCATGAACACCACGCAGCAGGCATGGTTGCGCCATATGTCGCCGGTAAAGCGCTGCACCCGGCCGACCTTGAGGTTCTCGGCCAGGGCGTTGAACGGCTCGGCGACGATGTAACCGTCGATGCGCTTGCTGGCCAATGCCGGCGGCATGTCCGACGGCGGCAGCACGATCAGGTTGACTTCATTGGCGCCAATCGCACCGCCCGCCGCGCGTGCCACCGGCGTCAGCCCGTTATCGCGGAACAACTGCTGCACCACCACGTTATGAATCGAATACCAGAACGGAATCGCCACCGACTTGCCGCCCAGCTGCTTCACGTCGGTGATCCCCGGCGCCACGGTCAGGCCCGAACCGCCGACGTGGTTCCACGCAACCACTTTGGCCGGCACCTTGCTGGCATAGCGCGCCCACACGGTCATGGGCGACAACAGGTGAATTACGTTGACCTGGCCCGAGATGAACGCTTCGATCACCTGGGCCCAGCTGCGCAGCAACACCGGGCGTTCAGCCTTGATGCCCTCGGCTTCGAACAGCCCATTATTGTGCGCGACCAACAGCGGCGTGGCGTCGGTGATCGGCAGGTAGCCGATGCGCACCGGCGCGTCGGGCTCACTGGCGGCGCGCGCCTGCAGGCTGCTGAGCAACGGCAAGGCACCAGCGGCGCTGAGCACCGCCGAGAGTTTGAGAAAATCGCGACGCGAGTGGGTCAGGTCATCCAGACACATGGCTAAACTCCAGCAGATCAAGGGGGTTGGGTTGAGGGCGGCTCGCCTGCCGTAGGGTTTTAAGAATGTCGATGCGCAGCGCGCCAATGGCTTCGACCTGGTCCTCACGCGGTTGCGGCAAGTCGATTTGCCACTCGCCCAACGTGCGCGCAGGGCGGTTGCCCAGCAGCAGGATGCGGTCAGACAGCAGCAAGGCTTCGTCGATGTCGTGGGTGATCAGCACGGCCGCCGAGCCCTGTTCGCGATTGACCTTGAGCAACAGGTGCTGCATGTCCGCGCGGGTCACTTCATCGAGGGCGCCGAAGGGCTCGTCCAGCAGCAACACCTGTGGCTGGCGGGCCAGGCAGCGGGCCAATGCGGTGCGCTGGGCCATGCCGCCGGACAGCTGCGCGGGAAATTGGTGGCGGGCGTGTTCCAGGCCGACAGCGGCGATCGCATGCTCCACACGCTGGCGGCGCTGTTCATTGTCCAAGTGCGGTTGCCGGGCGAAATCCAGGCCGAAGGCGACGTTCTTTTCCAGGTTCAGCCACGGCAGCAGGCTCGGGTCCTGAAACGCCACCGCCACCCGAGGATGCGGGCCATTCAAAGGCTCCCCCAGCACGCGTACGCTGCCGCCCTGGGGCGCCTGCAAACCGGCCAGCACACGTAACAGACTGGACTTGCCCACGCCGCTGGGGCCGAGGATCGACACCACTTCGCCGGGCTGCAACTGCAGGTCGAAGCCTTCCAACACCGGGCCACTGGCATACCCCAGGCAAACGCCCTGCGCCGTCAATACCGCCGGGTTCATAGGTTGGCCTGGCGGTGCAATTCGGTGCGCAGTTGCACCAGGCTGGGCGTGACGATGGGCACAAACGCCGATTCACGCCAGCGCCGGGCAAAGCCGCTGCCGTGGGCGGTGAGGTAGGCCTTGCCGCCGCTGGCCTGCAATTCCAGCTGCACAGCGCTGGCGGCGGTTTCAGCCAGGGCAATGCGCAGCTTGAACAACGGCACCGGTTCAGCGGCGAATCGTCCGGCCAGCAGACCGTTCTTGAGTTCGTTGACCAGGTGATCGAGGGTCACGCGCAGCGCTTCGAGTTCTTCGCGCAATACGGTGCGCGAAGCGCCCAAATGATGAGCCACCTCCGCCAGGGAGCGGCGCGCCAGCCCGATCGACAGGCCGCATTGCAAACCCAGGAACGCCGGGCGCACGGCGGGCAGGAACTGGCGCGCGTCCTCATGCAATAACCAGTCGCGGCTCAGCTCCACGCCTTCCAGGCCGAGGGCAGCGGTATTGCTCGACTGCAGCCCGAGCAACTCCAGGTCGCGGGAGCGCTGCAAGCCGGCCACTGAATCCGGAATCGCCAGGATAAACGGCGCGCCGCCAGCCGCGTGTTCAACGGCCGCAGCGGCGACGAAGCCGCTCTTGCGCAGGTTGGTCACCCAATGCAGGCGACCGTTGAGGGTCCAGCCGTGGTCGTTGGGTTCGGCGCTGATCTGCAGCGTCTCGATGCCGGACAGGAACTTCATCGCATTCGACAGCCCGGTGGCACCGGCCAGCTTGCCGCTGAGCAAGTCCGGCAGCAGTTGCTCGCGCAGCGGCGCGTTGGGGCTCTGCAGCAGGTATTCGATAAACGAGCGTTGGCCCCAGCAGACGAACGCCGCCGCCAGGGAATGGCTGGCGATATTGGCGATGGCCTCCACGGCCCCGGCCACGTCGCCGCCCAGGCCACCCAGGGCTTTGGGCACGCCAACGCGCAACACATTGGCCTCTGCCAGCCGTGGCAGCACTTCCTGTGGATCGCAACTGCCCACGTCCAGGGCCTGCGCTTGAACATCGAGCCAACGGCTCAAGATTGGGTCAAGCATGTACGTTTCTCCTTGTTCCTACAGGTGGACCATCGCCGGTTCAGCTTGCCGGTTTTTCCCAACGGTATTGCGCCAGCTCCGGGTTCAGCGGCGTGCGCGCAAACACATTAGCGAAATTGCACAGCGTGGCCAGGCTGACGCCCAGGATCACTTCCAGCGCATGCCCGTCGCTGTAGCCGGCGGCGCGGAACGCGTCATAGCCTGCATCGCTGACATCGCCACGGGTAGCGATCACTTCGCGGGTGAACGCGGCGAGTGTCTCATAGCGCGCATTGGGCAACTCACCGCGCTGGCGCAGCGCGTCAATCACGTCTTCGGGCAGTTTGGCTTTGTTACGCGCGACGGCGGTGTGCCCGGCCACGCAAAAATCGCAACCGTGCTGGGTGGCAGCGATCAGTTGCACCACTTCGCGGTCAGCCAGGCTCAGTTCCGACTTGGCATTCAGGCCGGAAACGGTGATGTAGGTTTCCAACGCGGCCGGAGCATTGGCCAGCACGGCGAGCAGATTGGGTATGAACCCTGAGCCTTTCAGCGCGTTTTCCAGAAAGGGCCTGGCGGCTTGCGGCGCGGTTTCAAGGGTGAGCAGCGGTACGCGGGACATGGAGTGGTCTCCTCATGGGTGAATGACTCCAGTCTGTTGGTTATAAAAAAACCGCTCAATAGGCTAAAGTAGCGATTACTTGCTCTAGAGTCTTTTCATTAGATGAATTCGTCCAGCGCGCTCGTCGATTGGTTATTAGACAGCCTTGAACTCAACACTAGCCTGTTCCACGTCGGCCGCTATTGCGGCGACTGGCACGCGAGCACCCATGGGCTGGCCAGGGCGAGTTTTCATTTGATTGTGCAAGGCGAATGCTGGCTGCACATCCACGGCCAGCCTGCGCAGTACCTGAACAACGGCGATGCGGTATTCCTGCTGCGCGACCTGGAATATCGGCTGTCCGGTGCAGACACTGCGCAGGGCGCGCAGGAATGCCCGCGCCGCCCGATGCTGGCGCTCGACAACAACGCCACGGACGGTGTGGGTCTTGTCTGCGGCTTCTTTCATTTCCAGTCCGGGCTGTCGGCGATGATCGTCGACAACCTGCCCGCCTGGATTATCCTGCGCGCCGGCGACCCGTCGTTGACTGCCGCGCGCAATCTGTTCGAACTGATCCTGCAAGAGTGCGAGCGCCAGCCGGCGCCCTCCTCGGCCATGCTCGAACGGCTGTGCCATCTGTTGTTTTTGTATGTGCTGCGTCAACAAGTGCTGGATAACCGCGAATTGGGCGGTCTGGCGGCACTCGCTCGGCACCCGGCATTTTCCAATTTGTTGGAACAGCTGATTGCACGCCCGGCCGAAAACTGGACGCTGGAGAGCATGGCCGCCTGCACCGGGCTGTCACGCTCGGCGTTTTTCAAGCGTTTCAATGAACTGTGCGGACAATCACCCGGCCAGGTGTTGTTGATGATGCGCATGCGCCACGCCTGCCAGTTGTTCAAGGCAGACCAGACCGTGGCCGATGCATCGCTGGCGGTGGGCTATCAATCGGTGGCGGCGTTTACCCGCGCCTTTCATAAAGTCACCGGGCAACAACCGGGCGCCTACCGCCGCGCGCAAAGCTAGCGCCGCAAGCCATTGCCCGGCGCGGCGCACAGCTGCACCAGCCAATCGACAAACACGCGCACCCGCAGGGACAGCTGACGATGCGGCGGGTACAGCGCAGTCAGCGCCATGGTCGGCACCGCCACTTGCGGCAATACCTCCACCAACGTGCCCTCGGCCAGTTGCTCCATGGCGTGATAATGCGGCGCCTGGATCAGCCCGTAGCCGGCTTCACAGGCGGCGAAATACCCATCGGAGCTGTTTACCGCGACCAGCTTCGCCAAGTTGACCGTGCGCAGTTCGGTGCCGAGCTGGAATTCAAGGCCAAAGCGCTTGCCGCTGGCGCTGGAGACGTACTCGATCATCTGATGCCGGGCCAGGTCGTCCAGGCTGGTGGGCACACCCATGCGCTGCAGGTACGCGGGGCTGGCCAGGGTCAACTGGTCCATCATCGCCAGCGGTCGCGCCACCAGCGATTCGTCCAACGCCAGGCCACCGCGCAGCACGCAATCGACCCCTTCGCGGATCAAGTCCACCGGGCGATCATTGAGTCCGATATCCAGCTCGATCTGCGGGTACAGCGCGGTGAACGTCGGCAGCGCCGGAATCACGATCAGACGGCCAATGCCCGACGGCATATCGATGCTCAGCCTGCCTCGCGGGTTTTGCCGGCGCGAGGAAAACACCGCCTCGGTTTCCTCCAGGTCCGTGAGCAACTGCACGCAGCGCTCGTAGTACGCCGCACCGTCGAGGGTCGGGTTGACCTGGCGCGTGGTGCGTTGCAGCAGTTGCACACCGAGGTGTGCCTCCAGTTGCTTGATCAGCACGGTCACCGAGGCGCGCGGCAGTTGCAGGCTGTCCGCCGCCTTGGCGAACCCGCCCAACTCCACAATCCGGGTGAAAACGCGCATGGCATTGAAACGGTCCACGGTGAGCCTCTGAGGATTATTAAGAATTTCCAAATAGTGATAGTGCTTTTAGCCGGTTTATCCAGGTTTTGTCGAGGGCGACAATAGGCGCCTTCATCCAAGGAGCTGAACCATGCGCACTCGTCAACTCGGTAAGAACGGCCCACACGTCTCCGCCATCGGCCTCGGCTGCATGGGCATGAGCGACTTCTATACCCCCGGCCTCGACACCACGCAAGCCATCGCCACCCTGCACCGCGCCCTTGAACTGGGGGTCAACTTCCTCGATACCGCCGACATGTACGGCCCCCACACCAACGAACAGTTGATCGGCAGGGCCATCGCCGGCAAGCGCGATCAGGTGTTCCTCGCCAGCAAGTTCGGCATCCTGCGCGATCCGGCGAACCCGGCGCTGCGCGGTGTGAATGGGCGCCCCGAGTACGTTCGCACGTCCATCGACGGCACGCTGCAACGCCTGGGCATTGAAACCCTGGACCTGTACTACCAGCACCGCATCGATCCCGAGGTGGCCATCGAAGAAACCGTCGGCGCCATGGCCGAGTTGGTGCAACAGGGCAAGGTGCGCTACCTGGGCCTGAGCGAAGCGTCTGCCGCCACGTTGGAACGGGCGCATAAGGTCCACCCCATCAGCGCCTTGCAAAGCGAATACTCACTGTGGAGCCGCGAGCAGGAAGACAACGGCTGCCTCGCCGCCTGCCAACGGCTGGGCATCGCCTTCGTGCCTTACAGCCCGTTGGGCCGGGGCTTTCTGACCGGCGCACTGAAAAGCCCGGAAGATTTCGGCGCTGACGACTACCGGCGATTCAACCCGCGTTTCCAGGGCGAGAATTTTTCGAAAAACCTGCAACTGGTCAAACAGGTGCAGGCGCTGGCGGCGGATAAAGGCATCACGGCGGGCCAACTGGCGCTGGCCTGGGTATTGGCGCAGGGCGACTACATCGTACCGATCCCAGGCACCAAGCAGCGCAAATATCTGGAAGAGAACGTGGCGGCCGTGTCGATCAGCCTGACGCCGACTGAAGTGTCGGCGCTGGCAGCGATCTTCCCGGCGCACGCAACCGCCGGCATGCGTTACCCCGAGGACGTGATGTCGATGCTCAATATCTGACCTGGCGGCGCCGCTCGACGGCGTCGGCACTTTCTTACACACACCTACCTAAAGCTCCTACCGTCCAAGCCGATAGCCCTACGAAGCTCTAACAAAGCCGCGCCGACAATAACGCTTCGTAAGGACGATCCCATGCCCCCACTGCGCTCCATCCAAGCTCGCTATACCCTGTTCCTGGTGCTGTTCGTCCTGGTGTTATTGGTGTTGACTGTCGTGGGTATCGGCCAGTTGGTCGCACCCAAGCTGCAATACACCGAAGAACAGGTGGTACTCAATCGCATCGGCGAAGTGGCCGAACAGATCCAGGGCGAACTGAACAAGGTTCAGGCCCAGCAACGCACCATCACGCAAACGATTCCGCTGCTCGACAGCGACGCCATCGACAAGGTCCTGCCCGGCCTGGTTGATCAATACGGCGAGCTGAAAGTATTCGGCGGCGGTATCTGGCCGCTGCCCAACCAGCGCACGCCTGGGCGTAACAAACACAGCACGTTCTGGCACCGTGACGCCTCGGGCAAGTTGGCGGTCAACACCTTCTGGAATAGTGACCCCGCGCCCAACTATTACGACCAGAGCTGGTACAAGGGCGGCCTCGCCTCGCCCCGTGGCCAATGCGCCTGGGCCGCCGCCTACAAGGACGACGCCAGCCAGGAGCCGCGCACCAACTGCGCCATGGCGATCCAGCGTGACGGCGCCGCCTATGGCGTGGCGACCATCGACGTGACCCTGGGCTTCTTCAATGACCTGGTGGCCAGCAAGGAAAAAGACATCGGCGGGCAAATGCTGATCGTCGAGGGCGACGGCAAGATTATCAGCAACAGCTCGCGCATCAGCAGCCCGGTGGTGTTGAAGAACATCAGCGAACTGACCGGCACCTCGGCCTTTGCCGCCCAGGTCAGCAAAGCCCTTGCCCATCGTGACCAGGCCTTGCAACGCAGCGAGTTTGACAACCAGGGCGTGGCCAGCACGTTCTACATGCGCCCGATCGAGGGCACCCCGTGGTTCCTGGCGACCGCCCTGCCCACCTCGCTGATCACCGCCCAGCGCAATGACGTGCTCGGCAGCCTGGCGTTGCTGCAAATCCCGATGGTGATCCTGCTGGTGCTGCTCGCGGCGTATGCCATTCGCCAGTTGGTACAGCGCATGAAAGCGCTCAAGGGCAATATCGACGCGCTGTCTGCCGGCGACGCCGACCTCACGCGACGCATCACCATCCGCGCCGAAGACGAACTGGGCGCTATCGGTCACTCGGTGAACCACTTTATCGTCTACCTGCAAAACATGATCGGCGAAGTGACCCAGGCCACCGGCGCCATGGCCTCGGGTCTTGCGCAGCTGCAGCAGACCTCGGCGCACACCAACCAGATCCTGGTGCGCCACGCTTCAGAAACCGACCAGACGGTGACCGCCATCACCGAAATGAGCTCCACCGCCGACACCGTCGCGCAAAACGCCGCTGAAACCGCAGCGTTCACCCAGCGCGCCAACGAACACGCCGACCGTTCCCGGGTGGTGGTGGGCGAAGCGTCCACCAGTGTCAGCGCCTTGATCGGTGAGGTCGCCAGCGCGACCCACACCGTTGAGAACATGCGCCAGGACGCCGCACGTATCACCGAAACCCTCGGCGTGATCGGCGCCATCGCCGGTCAGACCAACCTGTTGGCGCTTAACGCCGCAATTGAAGCGGCGCGGGCCGGTGAACAAGGCCGCGGTTTTGCCGTAGTGGCCGATGAAGTACGTGCACTCGCCGCACGCACCCAGGCCAGCACCTCGCAGATCAACGAGATGCTGGCGCGCTTGACCACCGGCGTAAGCTCATCGGTCACCGCCATGGAAAACACCCAGGCCAGCTGCCAGTCGGCGGCGGATGCCACCGCGCGGGTGAACAGCGGGCTCGATGAAATGGCCGGTTCGGTCAGCCATATCAACAACCTCAGCACCCAGATCGCGACGGCCGCCGAGCAACAGAGCGCCGTGACCGAAGAGATCAATCGCAGCATGGTACAGATCCGACATATGGTAGAAGAGCTGGTCGAAAGCGGCCATGCCACTGAAACCAATACCCACAGCCTGCTGGAAGCGAATGGCCGAGTGATTGCCTTGATGGGGCGCTTCAAAGTGCGTTGATCCACGCCTGAATACTCCCGTGCAAAGCGCGGGAGTCGGACTATTCTCACAGCTCCTGGTTTAAAACCCGCCACACAGGAGGTGTGTCATGCACGCTATCGAGCATCCGATCCGCGTGGAGCGAATCAGCCAGGAACGGTTCATCCACGCCCCGGTCGAGGCCGTCTACGACTACGTGACCCAACCGGATCGCTGGCACGAATGGCACCCCACCTCCCTCAGCGCCGACACCGGCACCCACGGCTCCCTGCCGACCGGTGCGCGGTTTACCGAAATCATCGACCTGCTGGGTATCCGCGTGCCGCTGAGCTACCGCGTACACATTGCGCGCTGCCCCTTTGAGTTCATGACCGTGTTCACCTCAGTGGTGGTCGACGGTTCCCTGCATTATTGCCTGCAAGCACAGCCTGGCGGCACGCTGTTTACGCGGGTACTGAGCTATGAGACCGAACTGCAACTGGTGACCTTGCATGAGCGCATGATCGAGCTCTCGCGTATCGCGCTGGACCGGCTCAAGCACCGACTGGAAAACGCCAGCGGCTCGACGCAGTAACCCTGCAGCGGGTGTGTTAATCCCCCGTTAATCTCTCCCAAACAGCATCCGGAGCATCTTTTCCCGGAGTTGATGCCCATGCCTTCCATCCGTGACTTATGCGTCGCCGGCCTGCTTACCGCCAGCGCCGCGCCTGTGTTCGCCGCCACCTACGGCCCTGAACTCCAGGGCTTCCAGTACCCCTATCCGGTTGAACGCTTCAACTTCGAGTCCCAAGGTAAAAGCCTGCAGATGGGCTATATGGACGTCCCGGCCAAAGGCAAAGCCAACGGCCGCAGCGTGGTGCTGATGCACGGCAAGAACTTCTGCGGCGCCACCTGGGAAGACTCGATCAAAGCCTTGAGCGACGCCGGTTACCGGGTGATCGCGCCGGACCAGATTGGCTTTTGCACCTCCAGCAAGCCCGAACATTACCAGTACAGCTTCCAGCAACTGGCGCTCAACACCCATCAGTTACTGGAAAAGCTCGGCATTCAAAAAGCCACGCTGCTCGGCCACTCCACCGGCGGTATGCTCGCCACGCGCTATGCCTTGATGTACCCCGAACAAACTGAGCAACTGGCGCTGGTCAACCCCATCGGCCTGGAAGACTGGAAGGCCTTGGGCGTGCCGCACCAAAGCGTTGACCAGTGGTATCAGCGCGAGTTGAAACTGAACGCAGACGGCGTGCGCAAGTACGAGCGCGACACCTATTACGTGGGCCGCTGGAAGCCCGAGTACGAGCGCTGGGTGGACATGCTCGTCGGCCTCAACCAAGGCCCGGGGCATACCCGGGTGGCCTGGAACTCGGCGTTGATTTACGACATGATCTTCACCCAGCCGGTGTACTACGAGTTCAAGGACGTGCAAGCGCCCACCCTGCTGCTGATCGGCACCAGCGACACCACCGCCATCGGCAAAGACCTGGCGCCACCGGATGTGAAAGCCAAGGTCGGCAACTACCAGGTGCTGGGCAAGCAGGTGGCCAAGCTGATTCCCCATGCGACCCTGGTGGAGTTCGACGGCTTGGGCCATGCGCCGCAGATGGAAGAACCGGCGCGGTTTCATCAAGCGCTGTTGCAGGGTTTGAAGGCCCTTTAATCTAAGTGAGGCACGCGTGCATGTCGCTACAGATCGCAGTCATTGATGATTGGCAGCAAGTGGCCGGCAGCGTGGTGGATTGGTCGGTGCTGGCGCCCTTGGGCCAGGTGCACTTTCTCCATGACTACCCCACCGATACCGCCACGATGGCCGAGCGTTTGCGGGCGTTCGACGTTATTTGCGTGATGCGCGAGCGCTCCCTCTTCGACCAGGCCTTACTGCAAGGGCTGCCCAGGCTCAAATTGCTGGTGACCGGTGGCATGCGCAACGCCGCCATCGACATCGCCGCCGCCAAGGCATTGGGTATTCAGGTGTGCGGCACCGACAGCTATAAGCAGGCCGCGCCGGAGCTGACCTGGGCGCTGATCATGGCCTCGACGCGCAACCTGCTGGCCGAAGCCAATTCCCTGCGCGCAGGCGGTTGGCAAGTCGGCCTGGGCGGCGATCTGTATGGCAAGACCCTGGGCATCCTCGGGCTGGGCAGCATCGGGCAAAAAGTCGCACAGTTCGCCCAGGTATTCGGCATGCGCGTGATTGCCTGGAGCGAAAACCTCACGCCGCAACGGGCGGCTGAGTCCGGCGTGACCTGGGTCAGCAAGCGCGAGCTGTTCGAACAGGCTGACATTCTGACCATTCACCTGGTACTCAGCGAGCGCAGTCGCGGCCTGGTCGATGCGCAGGCGTTGAGCTGGATGAAACCCAGTGCCCGGCTGGTGAACACGGCACGCGGGCCGATTGTGGATGAACAGGCGCTGGTTGAGGCATTGAGCAGCGGGCGACTGGCTGGCGCGGCGCTGGACGTATATAGCCAGGAGCCACTACCGCTTGAACATCCCTTCCGCTCCCTGCCGAATGTGCTGGCAACGCCCCATGTCGGTTATGTGAGCGAACAGAACTACCGGCAGTTCTATCAGCAGATGATCGAAGACATCCAGGCCTGGACGGACGGCGTGCCCATTCGGGTGCTCGGCTGACGCACCGTTTCGGGGCATGACCTTGAATGAAATGACCACGTGGCCGCTGTAGGAGCGAGCTTGCTCGCGAAAAACCCAAGGGCGCCGCGTGCATTCAGGATGCCTGCGTCATCATTGACGTCCTTCGCGAGCAAGCTCGCTCCTACAGGGGCGATGCGCATCCGCAGGCTTAAGGTTAAAAGTTTTTTGTCCTACAAAATTCCCTTTTAAACCCTATGGATGCTGGAATCTGTCCTAGACTGATGACCGATGGGTCCGTTCCAAAACAAAAACCCCGCAAAAAATCGAAACTTTCGAACTCTGCCGCAGGTCCAGTTTTAGGTAAGGCGAACATATCCGGTTCAGGCCGCATGCCCGCCCATCCAAACTTTTTCAGCTAACCGTGCAACTGGCATACGCCTTGCCAGCTTGTATTGCGCTTGTGCGCCTGGCCGCAGGATGCGGTCAATCGGAGCTGATGGCAGCGGGCCATTAGCCGACCAACGAAACAAGGGGAGTGCATTATGATCAGTGCCGCAGTAGTAACTCAGGGAGAGCGTTTTAGTCAGCCGGCAGGGGGGCCTACATCATTGGCCGACCTGCCCAACACTGTGCGGCCGATCGTGAGTAAGAACCCGAATCGAAAGAAAGTGCTGTTTGTTACCTCCGAGTTTGCCGACTTGGTAAAGACCGGTGGCCTGGGCGACGTCTCCGCCGCCCTGCCCCGCGCCATGGCGCACCTGCACGATGTGCGGGTGCTGATTCCCGGTTACCCGCAGGTGATGGAGAGCGACAACCCGATCCATATCGTCGGTGAGCTGGGCGGCCACGCGGCACTGCCACCGTGCAAGATCGGGCGCATGGACCTCAAGGACGGCCTGGTCATCTATGTACTGATCTGCCCCGAGCTGTACGAGCGTGAAGGCACGCCCTACGGCGCCAACAATGGCCGCGACTGGCCGGACAACCATATCCGCTTCGCCCGCCTGGGCCTGGCCGCCGCCGACATGGCCGCCAACCTCGCCCAGATTCACTGGTGCCCGGACCTGGTGCACGCCCACGACTGGCCCGCTGGCCTAGCCCCGGCGTATATGCACTGGCGTGGTTCACGCACACCGACCCTGTTCACCATTCATAACCTCGCCTACCAGGGCGTGGTGAGCCTGGGCTGCACCCCCGAATTGGGCATCCCGCCCCATGCCCTGCAACAGGAAGGCATGGAGTTCTACGGCAAGATGTCGTTCCTCAAGGCCGGCATGGCCTACTCCAGCCACATCACCACGGTCAGCGCCACCTACGCCGAGGAGATCACCACGCCGGAATTCGGCTGTGGCCTTGATGGCTTCCTGGCCAGCAAAACCCAGCAAGGCCTGCTCAGCGGGATTCCCAACGGTATCGACGAAAGCTGGGAAACGTCCACCGACCCCCATCTGACCCATAACTTCAATATTGGTGACTGGGAAGGCAAGGCCATCAACGCCGCCCAAGTGCGCGAGCTGTTCGGCCTGCATGATTCCACCGGCCCGTTGTTCGCCGTGGTGTCGCGCCTGGTCTACCAGAAAGGCTTGGACCTCACCGAAGCGGTCGCCAGCTTCATCGTTGAAAACGGTGGCCAGATCGCGATCATCGGGCGTGGCGAGCCGGAAGAAGAACAGGCCATGCGTGAGCTGGCGCTGCGCTTCCCAGGCCAGGTTGGCGTGCGCATCGGCTTCAACGAGACCGACGCCCGCCGCATGTTCGCCGGCAGCGACTTCCTGCTGATGCCATCGCGCTATGAGCCCTGCGGCCTGAGCCAGATGTATGCCCAGCGTTTCGGCTCGTTGCCGGTAGCGCGCAACACTGGCGGCCTGGCCGACACTATTGAAAACGGCGTCACCGGATTCCTGTTCAACGAATCCACCGTCGACAGCTACAAAGCAGCCCTGGAGCGCGCGTTCAAAGTGTTTTCCTTCCCAGGCCTGCTTAACGCCATGCGCAGCCGCGCCATGACCCAACCCTTTAACTGGTCACAGGCGGTGGAACCCTACGCCGAGCTGTATGAACAACTGGTGGTTAAAGCACTGGGGAAATCGACTAAATAATCAAGAGAGGTCTTCATAGATGCCGTTACGGACTCTGGAAACCTGGCCCCACGGCGCACTGATGCTGGACGCGCAACACACGCGTTTTGCCTTGTGGGCGCCAGACGCGTTTTATGTCAGCGTTGAATTGCAGGACGGGAAATCCATCGCCATGTTGCCCCAGGCAAATGGCTGGTTCGAAGTAGAAGTGGCCTGCCCTGCCGGAACGCTTTACCGCTTCAATATCGACGGCGAACGGGATGTTCCCGACCCCGCCTCCAGGGCCCAGGCGCTGGATGTGCACGGTTGGAGCCGCGTCGTCGACCCGCTCGCGTATGAGTGGCGGCACAGCCACTGGCAAGGCCGCCCCTGGCACGAAGCGGTTATCTACGAACTGCACGTCGGCGCTATGGGCGGTTACGCCGAAGTCGAGAAGCAGCTGCCGCGCCTGGCCGAGCTGGGTGTGACCGCCATCGAACTGATGCCCCTGGCGCAATTCCCCGGTGAGCGCAACTGGGGCTACGACGGGGTACTGCCTTACGCACCTCACTCTACCTATGGCACCCCCGAACAACTCAAGCACTTGATCGACAGTGCCCACGGGCATGGCCTGGCGGTGATCCTCGACGTGGTCTACAACCACTTCGGCCCGGATGGCAATTACCTGGGCCAGTACGCCAAGGGCTTCTTCCAGGAAGACGTGCACACCCCATGGGGCGCGGGGATTGATTTCGAACGCCGTGAAGTACGGGATTTCTTCCTGGATAACGCCTTGATGTGGCTGCTTGAATACCGCTTCGACGGCCTGCGCCTGGATGCGGTGCACGCCATCGACAATCCCGGGTTCCTGCTGGAACTGGCGCAACGGGTGCGCCAGCAGGTCGACACCGGCCGCCACGTGTGGCTGATGCTGGAAAACGAGCTGAACCAGGCAAGCTTGCTCAAACAGGATTTCGACGCGCAATGGAACGATGACTTCCATAACGTGCTGCACGTACTGCTCACCGGCGAAACCGATGCCTACTACAGCGACTTCGCCGAGCAGCCCACCGCCAAACTGGCACGCTGCCTGGGTGAAGGCTTTATCTACCAGGGCCAGCCCACCCGCCACGGCCATGCACGCGGCGAACCCAGTGCGGAGCTGCCGCCAACCGCTTTCGTAGCGTTCTTGCAGAACCACGACCAGATTGGCAACCGCGCCCTGGGCGAACGCTTGCATCAACTATGCTCGCCCCAGGCGTTGAAGGCGGCGACCGCGCTGTTGCTGCTGTCGCCGATGATCCCGCTGATGTTCATGGGCGATGAAGTCAATGCCGCGCAGCCGTTCCTGTTCTTCACCGATCATCACGGGGAGCTGGCGCAGGCCGTCCGTGAGGGCCGACGTAACGAGTTCGCCGATTTCGCCGCGTTTCATGACCCCGAGCAGCGCGAACGGATTCCCGATCCCAACGCAGTGACGACCTTCCTGCAATCGAAGCCGTCCCTGGTCGAAAACGAGCATGCCCAGCTCTATCGCCACTTGCTGGGCCTGCGCCATCAATATGTGGTGCCCCATCTGCCCGGCAGTGTGGCCCTGGGGGCGCAGGTGCTGGCGGACAGCGCCGTGACTGCGCGCTGGCGCCTGGGCGATGGCAGCGTGTTGCAAATCGACCTGAACCTGAGCGCCGAGCCTATCGACCAGCCCGCCTCGCCCCATGTGATCTTTCAAACGCCTGCCGAGCCCGTGGCGCACCTGCCGCCCCTCAGCGCACGCGTGTCCTTATTCCCCGTCGGAGAAGAGTTTTGAGCGAAGCGAACCTGGAACTACTCGCCAGCCGCGCGGGCCTGGCCGTCGATTGGATCGATGCCAACGGTCGCCCGCAACATGTGCAGCCCGACGCCCTGCGCGCCGTGCTAAAAGGGCTGGGGCACCCGGCTGATACCGAGGCCGAGATCGACGCCAGCCTGCGAGAACTGGAGCAGGCCCAGCAGGACAAGCATCTGCCCCCGCTGCTGACCGTCGACAGTGGTGAAGGCCTGGACCTGGCGCGTTTCTTTGCACCCGACACGCCGTGCCGCGTCCATCTGGAAAACGGTGAAACCCTGGAGCTGCGTCTGGACGGGGATGCCGTGCTGCCTGGCGTCATCGCCGTGGGCTACCATCAGGCGCATATTGATGGCCAGACGTTTACCCTCGCAGTTGCACCCGCCCAATGCTATAGCGTGGCCGAAGCGGTCGACACCAACCCCGCCCGCGCCTGGGGCCTGAGCGCCCAGCTCTACTCGTTGCGCCGCTTGGGCGACGGCGGTTTTGGCGACACCCTGGCCCTGGAGCACCTGGCCCGCTCGGCCGCCGAGCGCGGGGCCGACGCCCTGGCGATCAGCCCGATGCATGCCATGTTCAGCGCCGACGCCGAGCGCTACAGCCCTTATTCGCCTTCCAGCCGGTTGTTTCTCAACAGCCTGTATGCCTCGCCGGCCTGCATTTTGGGTGAGCGTGAAGTGCGCAATGCCATCGAAACCGCAGGCCTCGCCGAGGAGCTGCATGAGCTGGAACAGCTCACGCTGATCGACTGGCCCGCCGCCGCCAAGGCCAAGCAACGTCTGCTGCGCGCCCTGTATGAAGATTTCCGCCACGGCCACCATCCGCAACACGCCGATTTCCAGAGCTTTCGCCAGACTGGCGGCGAAGCCCTGGAAAACCACTGCCGTTTCGAAGCCGTGCAAGCGTTGCGCGCCGCCGCCGGCGAAGAGCTCGATTGGCGCCACTGGCCGCAAGACTGGCGTACACCGCAGAGCCCGGCGCTGGTGCAGTTCGCCGAGGAGCACCGCGAGGAGATCGGCTATTTCGCCTTCACCCAATGGCTGATCGTGCGCAGCCTGCAACGTGCGCAACAGGCGGCGCGTGGCAGCGGCATGGGTATCGGCCTGATCGCCGACCTGGCGGTGGGCGCCGACGGCGCCGGCAGCCAGGCCTGGAGTCGCCAGGATGAATTGCTCGCCGACCTGACCGTCGGCGCGCCACCGGACATTCTCAACCGTGCAGGCCAGGGTTGGGGCATTTCCGCGTTTTCCCCCGAGGGCCTCAAACGCAACGGTTTCCGCGCGTTCATTGAAATGCTGCGGGCCAATTTCGCCCACGCGGGCGGCCTGCGCATCGATCATGTGATGGGCCTGCAACGCCTGTGGGTGATCCCGAACGGCGCATCGCCGCGCGAAGGCGCCTACCTGTATTACCCGGTGGACGACATGCTGCGCCTGCTGGCCCTGGAATCCCATCGTCACCAGGCCATTGTGCTCGGTGAAGACTTGGGCACCGTGCCCGACGGCCTGCGCGAAAAACTCAGCAGCCGGGCGATCCTCGGCATGCGCGTGTTGTTGTTCGAGCAAAACCATGAGGGCCAGTTCAGGCCTATCCTCGACTGGCCCGACAACGCCCTGGCCACCACCAGCACCCACGACTTGCCGACCCTCAATGGCTGGTGGCACAGCCGCGACATCGAATGGAATATCCAGCTGGGCCTGATCGACGCGCCAACCGTAGACCAGTGGAGCGAACACCGCCTGCGCGAACGTCAGGCCCTGCGCCAGGCCTTGAGCCAGGACCCGCAGAACTTCGTCGATGAAATCCGCAACGACACCGACCACATGATCGATGCCAGCGTGCGCTACCTCGGCCACACCCGTGCGCCGCTGGTGTTGCTGCCGCTGGAGGATGCGCTGGGCATGGAGGAACAACCCAACCTGCCCGGCACCACCGACACCCACCCCAATTGGCGCCGCCGCCTGCCAGGCGAAGCGTCCAGCCTGCTCGACAATGCCGGCGCCGCGCGCCGCCTCGAGCTGCTGGCCGTCGCGCGCAACCAAGCTTATGAGCGTGACCGATGAAAGCACTGCCCTTGCGCGCTACCCAGCGCCTGCAATTTCATAAAGACTTCACCCTGGATGACGCGGTGCCATTGGTGCCGTATTTCGCCCGACTGGGCATCAGCCACCTGTATGCCTCGCCCCTGCTCAAAGCCCGTGCCGGTTCGATGCACGGCTACGACGTGGTCGACCCCACCCGCGTCAACCCGGAACTGGGCGGCGAGGCGGCACTGCAGCGACTGGTGGCCGCGTTGCGCCAACACGACATGGGCCTGATCCTCGACATCGTCTCCAACCATATGGCCGTCGGCGGTGCCGACAACCCCTGGTGGCTGGACCTGCTGGAATGGGGGCGCTTGAGCCCCTACAGCGAATTCTTCGATATTCAGTGGCACTCCCCGGACCCGCTGCTCAAAGGCCAATTGCTGATGCCGTTCCTTGGCAGCGATTACGGCGAAGCACTGCAGAGCGGCAGCCTGGTGCTGAAGTTTGACGCGGCGCAGGGTGCGTTTTACGTCGAGCACTACGAACACCGCTTCCCGATCTGCCCGCGGGATTACGCCCTGGTGCTTGGCGGCGACGAGGGGCTCAAGCCCTTGGCCGATCGCTTCGCCACCCTGGCTTATCAGGATGACGCCTACGCCGAAGCCGCTCTGCTCAAACAGGCCCTGGCCGAGCGCGCCAATGAACTGCTGCCCGCCATCGAACAGCGCCTCGCCGCGTTCGACGGGCGTACGCCGGAAGGTTTCGCGCGCCTGCATCAACTGCTGGAACAACAAAGCTACCGCCTGGCCAGTTGGCGCACGGCGGCGGACGACATCAACTGGCGCCGTTTCTTCGATGTGAACGAGCTGGGCGGCCTGCGCGTGGAGCGCACGGCGGTGTTCGAGGCCACCCACGGCAAGATTTTCGAGTTGATCAGCGCAGGCTTGATCGACGGCCTGCGCATCGACCACATCGACGGGCTGGCCGACCCGCGCGGTTACTGCCGCAAGCTTCGGCGTCGGGTGGATGCGCTGTCGCCGCAGCGGCATTTGCCGATCTTCGTGGAGAAGATTCTCGGTGAAGGCGAAACCCTGCGCGAAGACTGGCAAGTGGACGGCACCACCGGCTACGAATTCATGAACCAACTGTCGTTGCTGCAACATCATCCGGACGGTTTCGCGCCGCTGGCCGAATTGTGGTCACGCCACAGCGAACGGCCTTCGGCATTTATCGAAGAAGCCCGACTGGCGCGCCAGCAGATTCTCAATGGCTCGTTGGGCGGCGATTTCGAAAGCGTGGCCCAGGCGCTGTTGCAAGTGGCGCGTGACGACGTAATGACCCGCGACCTGACCCTGGGCGCGATCCGTCGCGCCTTGCAGGAACTGATCGTGCACTTCCCGGTGTACCGCACCTATATCAGCGCACGCGGGCGCAGCGCGGCTGACGACAAAGTGTTCCAGCAGGCCATGGACGGCGCGCGCAGCACCCTGAGCGAAGGTGACTGGCCGGTGCTCGATCACCTGGAAAAATGGCTGGGTGGGCAACCCTGGCGCAATCGCCCGCTGGGCCGCGAGCGCAAGATGCTCAAGCATGCCTGCGTGCGTTTCCAGCAACTGACCTCGCCCGCCGCCGCCAAGGCCGTGGAAGACACGGCGTTCTACCGTTCGGCGGTGCTGTTGTCGCGTAACGATGTAGGCTTCAGCACCGAGCAGTTCAGCGCGCCGTTGGCCGATTTTCACGCGGTCAACCAGCAGCGGCTGCGGTGCTTCCCGCACAACCTGCTGGCCACCGCCACCCACGACCATAAACGCGGCGAAGATACCCGCGCCCGTCTGGCGGTGCTGAGTGAGTGCGCTTCCTGGTATGCCGAGCAGGTCGAGCACTGGCGCAGCCTGGCCGCGCCGTTGCGCGACAGCGCCGACAGCCCTTCGGCAGGCGATGAACTGATTCTGTATCAGGTGCTGCTCGGCAGCTGGCCGCTGGAGCCGAACCCCGACCTTGAGGCCTATCAGCAACGCCTGTGGCAATGGCAACAGAAAGCCCTGCGCGAAGCCAAGCTGCAGAGCAGTTGGAGCGCGCCCAACGAGGCCTACGAACAGGGCGTCGAAGCGTTCCTCAAGCGCGTTTTGCTCAGTGAGGCCGGCGCCCCGCTGCGCAGCGCCCTTACCGCTGCAGCCGAGGCGATTGCACCCGCTGGTGCCTTGAACGGGCTGGCGCAGTCTTTGCTTCACCTGAGCGTGCCGGGCGTGCCGGATGTCTATCAAGGCGATGAGTTCTGGGACTTCAGCCTGGTAGACCCGGACAACCGCCGCCCGGTGGACTTCCAGGCGCGGCAACGCGCGTTGGAGGCGCCAGTGGACACCGCTGAACTGTTGGCCAACTGGCGCGACGGGCGTATCAAACAGGCGCTGATCGCACAGGTACTGACCTTGCGCAAGGCTAACCTCGAGCTGTTCAGCGACGGTGCCTACACTGCCCTGGAGGTGGTTGGGCAACAGGCCGAGCACGTCGTCGCCTTCTGCCGCGAACACCAAGGCAACCATGTGCTGGTGGTGGTGCCACGCTGGTCCCGGCGCTTGCTCGAAAATGCGCTGCAGCCGTTGATTCCTGCGCAGGTTTGGGGCGATACGCGGGTGAAATTACCGTTCGCCGCCGCAACGCAAAACTGGAAGGGACTTTTTCAGACGAGCGTAGTCACACCAGACAAGGAGCTGTTGATCAGCGCTGCCCTGGGGGATTTCCCGGTCAATGTCTTTATCAATTCCGATAGTCAAGAAAGCTGAACATTTTCTCTGAGGAGTGTGTGATGAGTAATGAAGACAAACGCATCCGCGAACTAGCGCATCAGATCTGGGAGTCCGAAGGCAAGCCTCACGGTGAAGATGCCCGTCACTGGGAAATGGCGCGCAAGCTGGCCGAAGCCGAGGCGCTGACGCCAAGCAAGCCCAAGCCGGCCGCCAAGCCGAAGACTGCCCCAAAGGCAGCGGCCAAAGCCAAGCCGGCTGAGCCTGCCGCCGCCAAACCGGCGCCAAAGAAGCCCGCCGCGCCGAAAAAGCCCAAACCTCCCGCTCATTGATCGCCGCGCCCCCTGACTGCCTTGCTGTCGGGGGAGCTTTTATCTCTCTACGTCATACGCTGAATAACTGTCAGTACGGCCGCGTTCGGCCCGAAAAAAAGAACCCCTGCAGGAGCAACACCATGAGCAAGCCCGAAAAAGCCTCAACGACGCCGGACCACGAGCCGTCGCGGATTCGTGAAGGTTTGCCCTTCCCTCTTGGCGCCACCTGGGACGGCCTGGGCGTCAACTTCGCGCTGTTTTCGGCCAACGCCACCAAGGTCGAACTGTGCCTGTTCGATGATGCTGGCGAGGTGGAACTGGAGCGCATCGAACTGCCCGAATACACCGACGAGATCTTCCACGGCTACCTGCCCGACGCCCACCCCGGGCTGATCTACGGCTACCGTGTGTATGGTCCCTACGACCCGGCCAACGGCCATCGTTTCAACCACAACAAATTGCTGATCGACCCCTATGCCAAGCAACTGGTGGGCGAACTCAAATGGTCTGAAGCGCTGTTCGGCTACACCATCGGCCACCCCGACGACGACCTCAGCTTCGACGAGCGCGACAGTGCGCCCTTCGTGCCCAAATGCAAGGTCATCGACCCGGCGCACACCTGGGGCAATGACCAGCCGGTGCGCGTGCCGTGGGACCGCACCATTATTTACGAGACCCACCTGCGCGGCATCAGCATGCGCCACCCTTCGGTCGGCGAATCCGTGCGCGGTACCTGCGCCGGGCTGATGGAAGATGACGTGCTCAAGCACATCCGCCAGTTGGGGGTTTCTTCGGTCGAGCTGTTGCCGGTCCACGCCTTCGTCAACGACCAGCATTTGCTGGAAAAAGGCATGACCAACTACTGGGGCTACAACAGCATCGCGTTTTTTGCGCCCGACCCGCGCTACCTGGCCAGCGGCAAGATCGCCGAGTTCAAGGAGATGGTCGCGCACCTGCATGAGCAGAAGCTCGAAGTGATCCTCGATGTGGTCTACAACCACACTGCCGAAGGCAACGAGCGCGGCCCTACCCTGTCGATGCGCGGCATCGACAATGCCTCGTACTACCGGTTGATGCCCGATGACAAGCGCTTCTACATCAATGATTCCGGCACCGGCAACACCCTGGACCTGAGTCACCCCTGCGTGCTGCAGATGGTCACCGACTCCTTGCGTTACTGGGCCACCGAGATGCACGTCGACGGCTTCCGCTTCGACCTTGCGACGATTCTGGGGCGCTACCGCGACGGCTTTGACGAACGTCACAGCTTCCTCGTGGCATGCCGCCAGGACCCGATCCTGCGCCAGCTCAAATTGATCGCCGAACCCTGGGACTGCGGGCCCGGCGGCTATCAGGTGGGCAATTTCCCACCTGGCTGGGCAGAATGGAACGACCGTTTCCGCGATACCGTGCGTGCCTTCTGGAAAGGCGACGACGGCCAGCTGGCGGACTTCGCCGGGCGCATGACGGCATCGGGCGAGATGTTCAACCACCGTGGGCGCCGACCTTACAGCTCGGTGAACTTCATCACCGCCCACGATGGTTTTACCCTGCACGACCTGGTGTCGTACAACGACAAGCACAACGAAGCCAACGACGAAAACAACCAGGACGGCAGCAACAACAACCTGTCGTGGAACCATGGCGTCGAAGGCCCTACCGACGATCCGGAAATCAACGAGCTGCGCCTGCGCCAGATGCGCAACTTCTTCGCCACCCTGCTGCTGGCCCAAGGCACGCCGATGATCGTGGCTGGCGATGAATTCGCCCGCACCCAGCACGGCAACAACAATGCCTACTGCCAGGACAGCGAAATCGGTTGGGTCAACTGGGACCTGGACGACGACGGAAAGGCGCTGCTCAAGTTCGTCAAACGCCTGATCAAGTTGCGCCTGGCGTACCCGATCCTGCGTCGCGGGCGCTTCCTGGTCGGCGACTACAACGAAGACATCGGCGTCAAAGACGTCACCTGGCTGGCGCCGGATGGCAATGAAATGACCACTGAGCAGTGGGAAGACAGCAACGGTCGTTGCCTGGGCATGCTGATGGATGGCCGCGCCCAGGAGACTGGGATTCGGCGTGCTGGCGCCGATGCCACTCTGTTGCTGGTGGTGAATGCCCATCACGATATGGTCAATTTCCGCCTGCCACCGGTACCCCAGGGCGAGTTCTGGAATTGCCTGCTCGATACCAACGACCCTGCGGTGCGTGGCCAGGAGCGCTTTGACTTCGAGCACGAGTACGCTGCCACCGGCCGCTCGCTGCTACTGTTTGAGCTGCAACACGACGACGAGGTGTGAGATGGCGTTGCACGGATTCCTTTCCGGCTACCGGGGCTATGCGGACACGCAAGCCCTGGGTAAGGCCTTGAAGGACCTTCAGGAAGAAGGCCTGGACCAACTGCCGTTGCCCGGCAGCGGCCAGACGCTTTCGCGCTATAGCGGGCTGGCGCAAGTCGCCGGCCATGACCTGCGCCTGTGCAAGCTGTTCGAAGGCCACACCGATGCGCTGGCGATCATTGCTGAACTCGACAGCCCGCTGCCGCCCTTGGGCAGCATCTGGGGAATGTGGGCCGCCGAGCCGCCGAGCGCCAAGGTGCGCGTGCGGCGCGACGGCCAGCGCTTGATCGTCGACGGGCGTAAAGCCTGGTGTTCAGGCGCGTCCGTGGTTTCGCACGGGTTGTTGACCGCGTGGGACGAGGAAGATCGTCAGCAACTGGTGGCCGTGGAAATGGACCAGCCGGGCGTCAGGGTAACGGATGAAGGTTGGGATGCGGTGGGCATGGCCGCCACCGGCAGCGTCGAGATCGTCTTCAGCGAGGCCCGGGGCCTCGCAGTCGGCGGGCCCGGCGACTATCTGGCGCGCCCGGGCTTCTGGCACGGCGGCATCGGCATTGCGGCGTGCTGGTATGGCGCGGCGCAGCGCCTGGCCGAAGTGCTGCGCGAGCAGTGCAGCAAGCACCCTGAGCCGCATGCCCTGGCCCACCTCGGCGCGGTGGACAGTGCATTGAACAGCGCAGCCTGCGTGCTGCGCGCCAGTGCCGAGCAGATCGACCGGGCGCCGACCGCCGATGCCCGGTTGCTGGCCCAGCAAGTTCGCGCGTGCGTCGAGGAAACCGTCGAGCAGGTGATCCAGCATGTCGGCCGTGGCGTAGGCGCGGGGCCTTACTGCAAGGACCCGCACTTCGCCCAATTAATGGCGGACTTGCCGGTGTACGTGCGCCAAAGCCACGCCGAACGCGACTTGGCCGCCCTGGGCATGCAGGTCGCCGGCGAACCTTCAGGGAGGTGGCAGTTATGAAACCCAACCCGATTGTCGGCCAAGGCACCTCCCTACATTACTGGCAAACCTCGTCGCGCCTGGCTGAACTGCCGCACATCAGCGTTGAGCAACTGGTACCCGAGGGGCATCGTGCGGTCATCATCGCCCCGCACCCGGACGATGAAGTGCTTGGCTGCGGCGGTTTGCTGCAAGGCCTGGCCGACCTGGGCCGGCCCATTCAGTTGATCTCGGTCACCGACGGCAGCGCCAGCCATCCAGGCTCGCAACGCTGGCCGGTGCGACGCCTGAGCGTGGTGCGCCCCCAGGAGTCGGCCCAGGCCCTGCATCGCCTGGGCTTGCCGATGCACAGTCTGAAGTGGCTGCGCGCCGGGTTCACCGACAGCAAAGTTGCCGAGCGCGAGGAAGAACTGGCCGTGTTTATCCAGCGCTACCTCAAACCCGGCGACGTGGTGTTCGCCACCTGGCGCGAAGACGGCCATTGCGACCATGAGGCTGTCGGCCGCGCCAGTGCGAAAGCCGCCCAGGCCGTGGGCGCCACCTTGTACGAACTGCCCGTGTGGACCTGGCACTGGGCGACCGCCGAAGACGGCATGGTGCCGTGGGACCGTGCGCGCAAGATCCCTTTGACGCCCGAGCGGGTGGCGCGCAAACGCCATGCCGTCCACGCCTTCGCCAGTCAGCTGGAGGGCGACCCCCAGATCGGCCTGCCACCCGTGCTGGCGCCCTATGTGGTGGAGCGCTTGTTGCAACCTTTTGAAGTGGTGTTCGTTTGAGTGTGACAACCCCCTATTTCGACCAGATGTTCGCTGGCAACGACGAGCCCTGGGCATTTCGCCAACGTTGGTACGAACGGCGCAAGCGCGCCATGACCCTGGCCGTACTGACCCGCGCACGCTACACCTCGATATTCGAACCCGGCTGTGCGAACGGCGAGTTGAGCGCCGAGTTGGCGGCGCGCTGTGATCGCTTGCTGTGCTGTGACACGGCGAGCGCTGCGGTGACGCTGGCCAAGAAGCGGCTCGCGGGGTTTTCCAACGTACAGGTGGAGCAATGCCGGTTGCCCGAACAGTGGCCATCGGGGCAATTCGAGCTGATCGTGTTAAGTGAGCTGTGTTACTACCTTGACGCCGCTGATCTCGAGCGCCTGATTGACCGCTGCCTCGACACCTTGACGGATGGCGGCCAACTGCTGGCGTGCCATTGGCGTCCGCCCATTGAAGGCTGCCCGCAAACTGCTGAACAGGTCCACGCCTTGCTCCAGCAGCGGCTGGGCCTGCATTCGGTAGTGCGCCACCATGAAGAAGATTTCCTGCTCGACCTGTGGGGCCGCGACGGCGCCTCGGTCGCCAGCCTTGAAGGCCTGCGATGATCGGCATTCTGATTCCAGTGCACAACGAAGAAGCGTTGCTGGGCGAGTGCCTGAGGGCTGCACAAGTAGCCGCCCGTCATTCGGATCTGCACGGCGAAGCGGTACAGATCCTGGTGGTGCTCGATAGCTGCAGCGACGGCAGTGAAGCCATTGCCCGCGCGCACGGGGTGCACAGCCTGGCGGTGCAGGCACGGAATGTCGGGCATGCCCGTGGGGTTGGCGCGCAACACCTGCTGAGCCTGGGCGCACGCTGGATCGCCTGCACCGACGCCGACAGCTTCGTTGCTCCGGACTGGCTGGTGGCGCAACTGGCGCTGGGCTGCGGCGCCGTGTGCGGCACCGTGACCGTGGACGCCTGGAGTGCAGACTTCGACGCGGCGGCGCAGATTCGCTATCACCAGGCTTACCAGGCCCGCGACGGGCATCGGCATATCCACGGCGCCAACCTGGGGGTAAGCGCCAGCGCCTATCTGCAGGCAGGTGGTTTTGAACCCCTGGCGTGCCATGAAGATGTGCAGTTGGTGCGCAACCTGGAACGTTGCGGTGCGTCCATCGCCTGGAGCCACAGCCCGCAGGTGATCACCAGCGCACGCCTGGAGTGTCGCGCCCAGGGTGGTTTCGGTGACTATTTGAAGAGCCTGATGCAGGTTTCTTAAAAAGAACCACATTTCTTGTCTATGCTTATAACCTATCGCACAGCGCTCCAGGATCGGAGCGCCGCGCACTCACCGCAGCGGAGCCTGGGGTGAACACACACGCTTGAACCGACAAGGATGTGACACCCCATGAAAACCGCCTCGTTAAGCGAGGGCCGTCGCGGCCCCGCGCAAATCTGGAACAGCGCGCCGCAGTTGGCGCATATTCCCGCTATCTCGCTGACCAGCCTGGTACCGCCCGGCGCCCGGGTGGTGGTGATTGCCCCCCATCCCGGCGATGAAGTGCTCGCCTGCGGAGGCCTGCTGCAGCTGCTCAGCACCCGCGCGCACCCGTTGAAATTAATTTCCATCACCGATGGCAGCGCCAGCCACCCTGGCTCCCAGGTCTGGTCGGCCAACCGCCTGAGCGCGGTGCGCCCCCAGGAAAGCGCCGAGGCCCTGCGCCGCTTGGGCGTGCCACTGCACAGCCTGAAATGGATTCGTGGCGGCTTTCGCGATAACGCCCTGGCCAGCCATGAACAGCCGATCAGCCAGTTCATCGCCCGCTACCTGCAGCCAGGTGATGTGGTGTTCACCACCTGGCGCCATGATGGCAACGATGACCACGAAGCCGTCGGCCGTGCCAGCGCCAACGCGTGCACGCTGGTGGGCGCGCAACTCTATGAATTGCCGATGTGGGCCTGGCACTGGCCGGCACGCGAAGGCTCGGTGATCCCTTGGCAACGCGCGCGCAAGTTGTGCCTCGACACTTGGAGCGTGGCGCACAAGCTGCACGCCGTGCACGCCTACGCCAGCCAGCTGATGGGCGACCCCGCCATCGGCCTGGCGCCGATGCTTGCCCAGGTGTTGCTGGAGCGCATGCGCGAGCCCTACGAAATAGTGCTCACCTAGGCAAAGGTGGCAAACCGCCGGTGCCCGGCGTATGAAAATTTCGTTAACTGATTCATCTCGTAGGCTTTTTCCCACAAGCTCAATCTGCCACACTGATGCGAATAATTATCAACAGATTTATTATTCGCTAAGGATGGCGTTCCGGGAGAGCTACATTCATGTCTGTGCGACACCATGGCGGCAAAGGGTTTTCACCGAGTTCGATAGCAATGGCTATCTGCCTGACCACCACCCAGGCGACCTTCGCGGCCGAAGCTGACGCCCCGCCCACTACCATTGAGCTCGGCGCTACCGAGGTTTCGGGGCACCAGCTTGGCGAAACCACTGAAGGCAGCGAGTCGTACACCACCGGTTCAATGAAAACCGCAACCAAACTGCCCCTCACCCTGCGCGAAACCCCACAGGCCGTCACCGTGATTACCCGTCAACGCATGGATGACCAGGCGATGACCAGCATCAATGATGTGGTCAACGCCACGCCAGGACTGTTCCTCAACTACTCCAGCGGCCCCGGTCGGCAGGGCTACACCGCGCGTGGTTTCAACGTCGACAACCTCATGTACGACGGCATTCCCAGCGGCTATGACGGCGTTAACGTCGGTGCCCAGCCGAACCTGGCAATGTTCGATCGCGTCGAGGTGGTACGCGGTGCCACCGGCCTGGTGACCGGCGCCGGTAACCCCTCGGCGGCGATCAACCTGATCCGCAAGCGGCCCCTGGCCGAGCAGAAAGTCACCTTGACCGGCGCCGCCGGCAGTTGGGACGACTACCGTGGCGAACTCGACGCTTCCAGCCCGCTCAATGACAGCGGCACCTGGCGTGGCCGGGTGGTCACCTCTTACCGCGACGCCAACAGTTTCATCGACAAGGCCGAGCAGGATCACGGTTTGTTCTACGCCGTGACCGAAGCCGACCTGAGCGAAGACACCCGCCTGACCCTTGGCTACTCCAACCAGAAAGACAAGACCAACTACTTCTGGGGCTCGTCGATGATCGGCCTGGATGGCCATCACCTCGACCTGTCGCGTTCGTACAATCCCGGCACCGACTGGGAGAACAAAGACCAGGAAATCAACACCGTCTTCGTCGAACTGCGCCAGCAGTTGGCCAATGATTGGGCGCTGCAGGTCAACGCCAACTACGCCGTACAAGACGCACTATTTTCCGGCTCCTACCAGTCGCGCTGGACCGACAATACCCTGGCCCGCACCGTGTACCAGTCCGCAGCTGATGAAAAGCAGGCCGGGTTCGACGCCTTTGCCAGCGGCCCGTTTCAGGCGTTCGGGCGCACCCATGAGCTGGTCGTGGGCACCAGCAAGCGCATCTACGACCTGACCACCCGCAACTACAGCCCGTACGATCTGAATTGGCCGATCAACGCCGGCAAACCGAACTTTACCCACACCAACAACCAGCGCGATGTCACCACTCAGGACGGTGTTTACGTCACCACCCGCCTGAGCCTGGCCGACCCGCTCAAGCTGATCCTCGGCGGGCGCCTGGACTGGTACGACTACGACAACCGCGATGGCGACGGCGACTATAAAGTCACCCGTAACCTCACCCGCTACGCGGGCCTGATCTACGACCTGGACGACCAGCACTCGGTGTATGCCAGCTACAGCGACATCTTCACGCCGCAACGTGAAAAAAGCACCGGCGCCACCCCGCTCAAGCCCATCGTCGGCAAAAACTATGAAGTCGGCATCAAGGGCGAATACCTGGGCGGCGCGCTGAATGCCAGCGTGGCGCTGTTCCGTGTCGACCAGGAAAACCGCGCCGTGCAGATCGTCGTGCCGGACTGCCCACAGGCCTCCTGCTACCAGGCCTCGGGCGAGATTCGCAGCCAGGGTATCGACTTCGAACTGCAGGGCGCCTTGACCGAGAACTGGCAGGTCGGCGGTGGCTACACCTATGCGCGCACCCACACCCTCAAGGACGCCGCCAACCCGCAGAAGGTCAACAAGCAGTTCGACACCGATACCCCGGAGCACCTGTTCAAGGTCACCACCCGCTACAACTTCCAGGGCCCGCTGGAAAAACTCCGCGTGGGCGGCAACGTCTCCTGGCAGAGCCGCATGTACAACGACATCCAGCTGGCGGACGGCAGCACCTATCGCCTCAAACAAGGCGGCTACGCCGTCACCGACCTGATGGTCGGCTACCGGGTCAATCAGAATCTGGACCTGCAGCTCAACGCCAACAATATCTTTGATCGTCATTACTACCAGTCCATTTCCGACGCGGTCACCTATGGCGGCGATTCCTACGGCAGCCCACGCAACATGATGCTGACGGCCAAGTACAGCTTCTGATCGTCATCCGCGGCTGCCCGCTCGGGCGGCCGTGCTTAAGTCCCCTCTCGGCTTGCCGATAACCGTCTGTCGGGTTTTGTCCGGCACCCATCGCCACACCTGCTTTTCCTGCGGCCAGCGTGGCACGCCGCATGCTTGGTTCCTGGCCAAACCACATGGAGTACACGTGAATGCTCAACCGCACACGCTTTATGGAGCACTACCGCAAGGCCGACCGCATCATGCTGGCGTTGATCTGGCTGATGTTCCTGTTCTCCTTGGGCCTGGCGTTCTGGCATGACACCTTCACCCAGGCGCTGATCGTCGGGGGCGGCACCGGCGTGGTGCTGACCGCGCTCTACCGCGCCATCGGCGGCACCCGCGTGATGCGGTGTGTGCTGGGTGCCGGCCTGATGGTGATGGCGGCCTTGCACATCAATCAGGCGCAGGGGGTGATCGAGGCGCACTTCGGTATTTTCGCGCTGCTGGCGGTGCTGACGTTCTACCGTGACTGGCTGCCGATCCTGGTGGCGGCGCTGACCATCGCCGTGCATCACCTGGTATTCCATGCCCTGCAACATCAGGGCCTGCCCGTGTTTGTGATGGCGCATCACGGCGGCTGGACGATGATTTTCGTGCACGCGTTCTACGTGGTGATGGAAACGGTCGCCCTGCTCTACCTCGCCG
Source organism: Pseudomonas sp. R2-7-07 (assembly GCF_003852355.1). NCBI lineage: Bacteria > Pseudomonadati > Pseudomonadota > Gammaproteobacteria > Pseudomonadales > Pseudomonadaceae > Pseudomonas > Pseudomonas sp. R2-7-07. Next base: position 3,131,974 of record NZ_CP027759.1, read on the forward strand.
TGCACAGCCACGCCGAGGCGGTCGAAAGCCAGGAAATGCTCGAAAAAATGCTCGCTGTCACCTCGCAATTCGAAGCCGAAACCGCCAAGGGTGAAGACAAGGTGCGTGTGTCCCTCGCCAAGCGCTTCGACCACTTCCTGCAGCAACTCACCCACCTGATCGACGGCGTCGCACGCGACTCCCATGGCCTCGGCCAACTCGGCCAGGAACTGGCCACGGCCAGCGGCACCCTGGAAACGGGCGCGCGGCATCAACTGGCACAGATCAATGAGATGACCGGCTCGATGCAGCGCATGGAAGACTCCATGGGCCACATCACCCTGCACGTCGAACAAGCCGTGGAACACGCCGGCCAAGCCAGCCGGCAGATCGTGCGCGGCCAGGAAAGCGTTGGCCGCGCCCAGCATGAAATCACCCAACTGGCCTCGCGCATCAATGGCACGCAATCCACCGTACAGTCGTTGGCGGTGCAGGCCGAGCAAATCGGTTCGGTGCTGGAGGTGATCAGCAGCATCGCCAACCAGACCAACCTGCTCGCCCTCAATGCCGCCATCGAAGCCGCCCGCGCCGGCGAGCAAGGCCGTGGCTTTGCAGTGGTCGCCGACGAGGTGCGCAGTTTGGCCCAACGCACCGCCCTCTCCACCCAGGAAATCAAGACCATCATCGAAGGCCTGCAGCAAGGCAGCCGCCAGGCCGTCGAGGCCATGCACGACAGTCGCCAGGGTGTGGAGCGGTGCGTGGAAGACAGCCAGGTGGCAGTCGACATGCTGCGCGCCGTGGGCGAAGACATCGCGCATATCGACCAACTCAACGGCCGCATCGTCACCACCACCCGCGAGCAGACCTCGGCGAACCTGGAAATTGTCGAGCGCCTCCAGTCGGTGCAGCACATCGCGCAAAACACCGCCGACGACGTGGAAACCCTGGCCCGCAGCAGCGAACGCCTGCCACCAATTGCCGTGCGCCTGGATGCGCTGGGGCGCAGGTTTCACCCCTGATTCACGCCATCGGCTCAGCAGCCGAAGCTTCTCTAACTGCAGCCCCGCGCTCCAAATGTGGGAGGGGGCTTGCTCTAATGCCCGCCAGTTAAGGCGACACCGAACCTGTGGCGAGGGAGCTTGCTCCCGCTGGACTGCGCAGCAGTCCCATTGTTTGGGGCCGCTTCGCGCCCCAGCGGGAGCAAGCTCCCTCGCCACAAGTTAGTTCTCGCTCCTGCTACTTCTTAACTGACCGGCATTAGGGCAAGCCCCCGATGGCGGCCTGAAACTAGCGAACAACTGTACCTGCGCAACTGCAAGTCATCGCCTCCCGCTCGCGCACTACGAAACTCCTGAACCTTCCGCCGGTCGATGCTTTCAAGAGGCCGACAGTGCCTCGGGTGCTTTGTGTGTGTAGTGAATGCCTGCGGAGACGGCCATGAAAGAAGCCATTAGCGATTTGCCCGGCCCTATAAAACGACAGGCTGACCGAATTTTGCGTGAGATCGAACTGGCAGGGTCGATGATCCTGGCCGTCAAAAGCGGTGCCAAAGCCCAGGGGTTCGTGCTGGGCATTACCTGCTGTGAAGGGCTGACTTCGGAGCGCTGCGAGCAGTTGGCAAGCCATTTCGACAGCGTGGTGGAACAGAGGCTGAGGGCCCTGACATTGGGCCTGTAAGGTCAGGCGCATGACCGCTGTGCGCGCGTAGATTGGATCCACGGCAGCCCCGGCACCGGCCGCCCTTTAAAAGCGGCGAACAACCTCCTACACTGCCGGGAATTTCCCTTCATCTGCGCAGCCTCGCTCTTCTGCCCGACTCGCATCAGGATTTACAGACATGCGCCTGCCCGATTTCATCCTGGAAAACCTCGAGCCGATCCTGCAGGCCTGGGAAGATTTCGCCAGAACCATCGAGACACCGGGCGAGGAGCTCGACAGTGTCGGGCTGCGCGACCATGCCGAGCAGATGTTGCGGGCCATCGTCAGCGACCTGCGAACCAAGCAGACCCGCCAGGAACAAATAGCCAAGGCTCAGGGCCAGGCGCCGACGGACGATCAGGAAACCGCGGCGGAAACCCATGCCATGACGCGGCTGATGGCGGGTTTCACCATCGACCAGATGGTCTCGGAATACCGCGCCTTGCGCACCAGCGTGGTCAGCCAGTGGATGCGCCAGATCAAGGACGGCACCCCGATCAATGTCGACGACATGACCCGCTTCCACGAAGCCATTGATCAGGCCCTGGCCGAGTCCGTCGCCAGCTACTCCCGCGCGGTCGAGGCGTCACGCAATATGTTCCTGGGCATCCTTGGCCACGACTTGCGCACCCCACTCGGCGCGATCCTGCTGGGGTCCGACGTGCTACGCCGTTCACAGGACGCCGGCGCCCGCGCGACCAAAATCGCCAACCAGATCTACACCAGCGTACGCCGCGCGAGCCAGATCGTCGGCGACCTGCTCGACCTGACCCGCTGCCAGATGGGGCCGGGCATCCCGGTCAAAACCGCCGATATCGACCTTTCACCGCTGTGCCAACGCGTCATAGAAGAAATCCGCACCTTTCATCCTGAAGCTATCGTGATGTTCGACGCCAAAACCTCGGTTGCCGGGCAATTCGACGGCCCGCGCATGGAGCAGGTCTTCTCGAACATCGTCAGCAACGCGGTGCAGCATGGGGACACCACCCGGCCGATCCAAGTCGAGCTGGGCATACGCGAGGGCTTCGCGGTCTTCACCGTGCACAACAGCGGTGAAGCGATCCCCGAGGACGTCCTCCCGTTCATCTTCAACCCCATGGGACGCTTCTCCCAGCGTACCGCGATCAATCACGGCCCCACGGAGGGGTTGGGTTTGGGCCTGTTCATTGCCTCGGAAATCGTGGCGTCTCATGGTGGGGCGATTGAGGTAAGTTCTGATACGGAACAGGGGACGGTGTTTAGCGTGCGAGTGCCGATTGATAAGCCAGAGAACAGCGTTGCTTGAAACGAGCCGCGCCCGATTCACGAGAGAGATAACCACTATGGAATACGACGAAAAGCTGATAGAGGAAGCCGTGCTGGCCCTGCTGACAGTCTTCAGCACCGATGACGGAAACTCATGGAAGGGGCACGATTTTCAGGTCATGAACCGATTACATGAACAGGGTTTTATCGATAACCCGGTAAACAAGAACAAATCGGTCTGGTTGACGACACAAGGGCTGGAGCGCGGTCGGGAGCTGGCTGATCGGCTGTTTGGGACGAGGGCTTAGGTCAAGGACAACCTGTACCTGACCTCCACCAAGGCGGCGCCACCTCTTTCAAGATTGCGCTCACTCCCCGTGTCCTCGACACACCCTGCCCTGCGATAAAATCGGATAGCCCTTTCATTACGGGCCAGGACCCAAAGCGTTAAACGCTCGTATCCTTGCTCCAGCAAGTCCTGCAGACCCGCGTGCCACAAGGCGAGCCCAACGCCAGTTTGCCAGTACCTGGCTAACACATAGAGGGCCATGACCTCGCCTGCATCTGCCCCAGCGGCATCGTCATCACGGCTGGCGCCGACTGCTATCCAACCCACAATCTGTTGATCCAGTTCCGCGATCCATACACCGGGTTCGCCCGATGCAATCGAGCGCCGCCAATGGGATTCGCGCTGAGCCAGCGTGGCGTCCAGCGCGTTCAAGTAGTGGGCAGGCATCAGGTCGCGATATGCCTCTTGCCAACTACGGATATGCACTTGGGCAATGGCCTTTGCGTCGGTGGGTAACGCTTGGCGGATCATGGGTATTCCTTCACGCAGTGCTGACGTCGTCTCAGTATGCATGCGGGCACATGACGAAATTTGTTTCTCTATCCTCGACATAATTCGGCCGCGATTGCCGCACTGTCCCACTCCCCTTATCCTCGACGCTCCCGTCCGACCGAATCCGGAGCCGCCATGGACCTCGCCACCCTCGCCCTCTTCCTGCCCGCCTGCTTCGCCCTGAACATGGCTCCCGGCCCCAATAACCTGCTGTCGGTGAGCAACGCCACCCGCTACGGCTACCGCACTTCCTGCCTCGCCGGCCTCGGCCGCTTGCTGGCCTTCGCCGGCATGATCGCCCTCGCCTCCGCCGGGCTGGCGGTGGTGCTGCAAACTTCTGAGTTGTTGTTCTACGGGATCAAGCTGCTTGGTGCGGCGTATCTGTTTTACCTGGCCTATCAGCTGTGGCGCGCAGACCCGCGGGCAGAAGCGGAAATAGCCGCCAACAAGGTGGGCTTATGGGCCCTGGCACGGCAAGAGTTTCTGGTGGCGGCGGGCAACCCCAAAGCCATCCTGATCTTCACCGCCTTCCTGCCGCAATTCGTGGTGCCCGGCCAACCTATAACCGCGCAATTCGCTTTATTGGGCGCAATGTTCCTGGCCCTGGAATGGATCGCCATCAGCGTCTACGCCTATATGGGCCTGCATATGCGCCGCTGGTTTGCCGAGCCGAGGGGTAAGCGGATCTTCAATCGGTGCTGCGCGGGGTTGTTGTCGGCGGCCGCAACGGTGTTGTTGACGGCGCGCCGGGCGTAACTCCCGCGCCGGCCTGTGGAAGCGGTGGGGGCGCCCTTACCCCTTGGTCAAATCAACCAACGGCGTCTGCCGCACCTCAGTCTCGCGCCCGGCCTGAATTTCGCTGACCTGCTGCAAGGCCTTGTCCACAGCCGCCTTATCCGCCAACAAGCTGTAGCTGATGCGGAACTGCTTGTGTTCCTTGGGCCCAATGGTGGGTACCAGGTTCAGTGGCCGCTGATAACGGCGGTTGTAGGAGAAACTGGTCCCCGGCTCCAGCCCCGTGACATAGCCCTGCCCTTGAGTATCGGTGTTCTTCCACAGGGAAAACACCGGCAGCGTCTGCGTATTGAACCCGACCGACACGCCCAGGCTGCCAGCTTTGTTATGCAGCACGGTCAAGGTATCGCCCTTGGCATCGGCATAGGGCACCACGTTGTAGACCGTTTCGTCGTAGTCCTTGGTGGGCGCGCGGTAGGTTTGCCAGTCGGCCAATTCGCCCTTGGCCTTGTCGTTGAACGGCGACACCTGCTTCACCGGTGCGGCAAAACGCGCGCCCTGCTCCAGGAACGGAGTGCTGAAGTTACTGTGATACAGCGCCTGGTATTCCTTCGGATAGTCGCCGTTGTTGGTCAGGGTGTCGTTGAGAGCAAACACTACACTGCCGGGCTCGGTGACCAGTTCGGTCGCCACGGAAAAATCGACCTTCTTGAACGCCTGCTCTTTCAGTTCGCCGCGCAGGGTGATGGCGTACGGCGGCTTTTCATCGATGTGCAGGGTGACTTTGTTCGCAGGAATATTCGCGGCCCTGCCATGCAGCGTCAGCAATTCGCCGTTGTCGATGCCAGGGTGACCGACCCATTCATAGCCGCAACGGGTGACCAGCTCATTGAAACCTTCCAACCAGCCCAGCCCGCCGCGACCATTGAGCTCGATGAAGGAAGGATTGACCACTTCCTTGACCGGCGAATCCCACCCCATGCGCACATCGCCGACCGAAGCCTGCAACACGTTCATACCGCGAGTCGGCACCACCGAGAGCTTCATCGTGCCGTTATCGATGTCGACAATGCTCACCCCCTCCTGCCGACCGCCGTGCAGAGTGCGCAGGGTAACGCTGAAGGGTTTGTCGGTTTGCACACCGAGTTGCTGGCTGGTGACCTGCCAGTTTTGCGCGGCTTTGTCGGTGTCGAGAAGCACATAGTCCCAGGCCATGGCGTGGGAGGCGGCGGAGAGTGCGATGAGGGCGACAGCGAATTTTAGGGGGGTCATGGGGGTAGCCTTTCTTGGAGTTGTGGCAGTTTTATAGACTTGATTAAACGTTTCAGCAAGCGTAAAGGGTGGTATTAGGTGGGCAAGTGCCAAAAAGGGGTTGAAGTGAAGTTGGAAAATCGAGTCGGTGCCATCGCAGGCAGCTGCGACCAAAAAAAGCGGGGTGAGCGGTTTGAGCTTTGGCATATTCTGTTGAGAACATTGCCCTTTGGGGGAGGTGAAAACGGGGCTGCGTCGTGGTTTCGGGAGTTGCGCAGTGCTGGCGATACCGTTTATAGGACGGGTTTGATTTGATGGCTGTCATCGAGCGAATTGCGCAAGGAGGTTACCGAGGTAGAGGTTGCGTCTGCCGACGCATTAACTGATGGATGATCTCAGCGCGCTGTAATCAAAAAGCCAGCGCATGGAGACAGAGTGGGTTTCATCTCATCGACTGCAGTTGGCCAATAGGGAGCACTCAATTTTGGCCTAAGTCCGGTGAGAGGCGGGCGAGCAATCCGCCCATATTCGGAGCGAAAACACTATTCAACTAGGCTAGCCATTGCGTAATTCGTCCAAAAACAGAGAAACATGTGATAATTAACTAAACTAATAGACGTCAAGCTGATTCTAAAAGGGAATTGCCTTGGATAGATCGAGCACGCATACGTCAATTAGGCCATTCAACTCCGCAGGCATTCTCGTCAAAATTTCATCTCTAAGATCTTTAGGAGTCATAAATCCATGATTTTTTTTACCAGCTACTTTGACTTCTGTACCGAACCATAAAACAAGGTAGATGCCTTGAGAGCCTGCACTTGGATGGGCAGCGTAAAGATCGTTTAATTGATTAGACGCGGCAGAGAACAACTTTGGGTGCCACTGCCCCTTAACTTCACACACAAGTAGATGAGTGGTACCATCTATGACTTTAGCTGCGGTAAAATCACATCGGTTTGAGGCAGCCATGTGATGTTCGATCACTACAGAAGCGTTCAGCGCGGTCATTCGCACCTGCAGCATTTCTACTACTCTATTGCGCGCGATGTTTTCATCCACACGCACTCCTTGGGGCCAGAAAACATCTAGGGGGTCAGTCTCGGCACCTTTAAGCCATGCTTGCAATAACTCTAACTCTTCAATAAGCAACGCTCTCATATCTTCAACGGATGCAACGCCACCGCCGTCCAGTACTGAAATAATTTCCTTGGAGGTTGGAGGTTTAAAATCACGCAATCCGTTTTTGCGTATGGCAGCCATCTTCATGCTGCGCAAATCATTATAAAAATCAGAAAATTTACAATCTAGTAACATCCTGTTGATTACTGGAATGCTTCGACTAGGATCATCTTTTTCTATCCGCCAAATAACTTCCCGTATAAAACGATACGCCCTCTCAATTTTTGGCGACTCCGACCCCCAAGAAGTGGGTAGATCTACCTTCGGCCAAAAAGGTACATAGGCATCGACAATTAGGAATATCTTGTCTGCGTTGAGTTCTGGCCAGCCTGTTTCTACTTCATGACCGAACCGGCTTACACGCTGCTCGATTGCAAATATACTATCAGGGTGTATCAAAGCGTAGCGCCAAAGATCGCATTTATCATTATCGGAGAAAAATAAATGTCGTAATGCCCAAAACTCTTTGCGTTCCGTTGAAATATAGCTCTCTAGTTCAATACTTGCTCTGACTAATTCTTTATATTGATTTTCGATCAGCGCGGTCAATTGTGAACGGCTGCATTCCTTAGCGCAAACGTCAAAAAGCCGACCAGTAGCTTCTAATGGCATAGCGTTGTAGCGCTCGATCCATTCGAGCCCCAACTTCACCCTTAACGATTTGAAGGCCGCTTTATTCTCAAGCCACCATAAATTATTTGGCTCTCCAGGGAGATTCCATAGGGCAGGCTCAATAAATTCACGCGCGAAATCTTCAATATCTTTCTCGCATCGGAAAATATGAGCATCGACTTCTGCCTCAAGCGCCTCGGCTTCTCCGTCTCGGTAACACCTCGCTCCTCCAAGATCCGTCTTCACTGCCCGCAGAACCCTTTCATCTACATTTGCGAGTGATTGGTTTATACGAAAATGAATCAGGCAACCGGCATGTAAAACCATTGCCACACCTTGCCCGTGTCCCTTTGCAAGCTCACTGAGCGTAGGTGGAGGGGTCAACAGCGAAGTCAGGTAATTGGCAAGAGCTTTCTCCGCTGTAATAGCGTCGTCAACAATTGTCCGCAGATTTTCAGGAAAATAAAGATAGGTTTGGGCGAATTTCTGATTCCACCACCAATCGTTTCCTTGCTCTATCCGAGCTCGGTTGGCTTTAAGATACGCACGATTAAAATCTCGGATTTCTTGGTTCCGGAGCTGCAACCGTCTGTTACGTTGTAGATGCGAGCGAGGACGTTGAGCGCTGCGCCAACTCCTATCGAGTCGACACCATAGCTGCATAAATTCTGGCTTATCGCGCGCTTGAGCACGCATCTTCGAGCGTAAAGTGTCGGGCTTTTTTTCCTTCGCGTAACGATTGTGGGGACTCACAAATCCTCCCCAGAGTTTTAAGTTATCGGTGTCGAAGCCATAATCAACAATAGCCTCTACATCTTTGTGTTTGAATCGCAGCCCCTCATGAGGCTGCCCCCAATGCAGGTGGCTGATCATCTCCCAAATCTGGGCAGATTGGGTAATATTCTCAAACGCTAGGATGTGGATTGACTGGCGCAAGTGATCATCATTGTGTAGCGCTTTGACCGCGTGGCTTTCCGAAAAACCCTCGCGTTCGAATTTCAGCTTCTTTGACCAGCCCCAGACTTTCTTAGGGTCGTGCTCTCCCTGTACGATATTGAAATAATGATCTAGTAACTGAGCGACAATTTTACTAATGTTCGCGAAGCAAAGGCAATCTAATCGGGGCTCTACGTTGCAACGGCACTTCAAGCTTACAGTCAGATTGTCCAAGAGCCATATAGTGTCATCAAAACTTATTGAACTAACTAACTGCCTGACAAGGTAACGAAGATCGTTACGTCGCGCAGGCCTAGAGGCAGACATCGGAGGATTTAGCGCTGCAAGCTGGTTAAGAAGCTGGAGAACGAGACTCCTTTCAATGGGGTGTAATGAGGAGAGGCTTATGAAATTCGCCGCAATCGTTAACGCATCATGATTGCCCTCATCGAGCAGACACAGAAAATCGTCTATAGCGGAATAATCTGAAAACCTCGATAGACATTGATACGCTAATAGCCGGCAATTAAAATCATTAGATGCATTGAGCATAAATTTACGAAGATCAGCAATTAGCGTCTCTATCGCTTCAGCATCCAGTAACAGCTCGAGAATGAGTTGAGGCAGGTGAGAGCCATTGCCCTGATCTCCGAGAATATTTTTCACATCCTCTATAACGTCATCAGTAAAAAAGCCGACGATATTAAATTTGCGCCACGCATCGGAGCGTCGAAAATAGGGATCAAGTTCAGATAGTTTGCGTAGGCTACGGAGCAAAAGTTTCTTTGACTTTGCCCTTAGTTGAGCGGGATCGCCATTGGCCAACACTGCATACGGATCAATTTCTATTATTGTTTCCTGCAAAGCGCTGTTCCCCAGGGCTGCTAGCCAACCTAATAGACCGCGAAGCTCGTCCCGCACTACTGAATTGGGCGCAATTAATGCTAGAATCCGTCTACTTGATAGTCGATCAGCAGGGTCGTTAATTCGTTGTATGATGTATTGAGCAGCGCAATACTCGGCGACTATCCGGTGCACAGGTTCATGAAAATCAACATTCATTGTCGAGATGAACAGCCTACTGTCTAGTGCAGCAATAGCAGCGTTTTCCTTTTGAGTGATGCCCGAGATGTAAAGATAACCTCCGCAATCTAATCGCTCAACAGTAGAAACCCCGGTAATTCCGGACAATAATAACTTTGCGAATATTTCGGATGCAGCTAAAACAACTTGGGAGTTCGGAGGCCTCTTCGTTCGACTTCCTCCTTTTCCATCGTCACTAGCAAGTCGGTCAACCGCGTCATTAAAAATCTGATGTTTGGATTGGAAAATCCGGCCACCTTGTATATAGCCTTCGACAAATAACTTGAAGAACATCGGATTGCCGAGGACTTGCACTAGCCCAAACCTTGTAGCTTCTTCTAAAAAGATATCGAATTGTTCGTTAGGGAAAATCCGCTCGAATAATTCTTTCTGTTCGCTTTGGTCAAATGGGCTTAAGCGAACGATGATCGGCCTTACACCAAAACAATCTTCAATAAAACGATTTCGCTCATTGCCCCATTCGGATGACCGACTAGCGAGGACGATGGTCGAGGCTTCCGACTCAAGCGTCTTCACGATGGTTTGATCAACCGCCGATGGATCTTGTCTCGATACTTCATCTAATGCGTCTATCACGATCGCTGTCGACTTAACGACATTTATTCCATAACGAAAAATGCTAGCGCGTTGGCTTTTAACACCCAGCTGACGCGCAAAACTTTTAAGGAGCTCCGTTTTACCTGCACCCGGCTCTGCGAGCACGATAATGACTCCTCCTCTGGACAAGCAATCGGCCTCAGAAACGGAGTCCTCGTCAACATAAAGTCTCCGCTCGATGTAGTAGTTTTCCATGCCGTCAGCTTTCCGTAATTAACATTTAGTTGAAATTCTATTCGTAAATGTTCATTTAGCCCATCTAAGCTTGCTCGGTAGTAGGGGGAGTTTCTTAGAAACCCCGTTGAACGTTATAAAAAATCCGAAAAAGCCAGTCCAGCGTTGACTCCTGGAAGGTCGATCGCTTGGCATCTTTGACCGGGCGCTTTTGGCCGATATCCAACAAATTCAAAGGTCTGCGATCCGCAAAATATGGCTAGCGTGAGCATCTTCTATTCGAATGAACCCGCAGCGCAGGTAAAAAGTGCTCCCCTCGAAAGTGTCGGTATAGAGGCGCACACGTTCAAAATGCAATGTGGCGTGGGCAAGCAATGCGCTAACCAATCTGCGGCCAACCTGTTGCTCGCGTGGCGCAGGCGCCACGTACATGCGTCGCAGCCTTCCTGTACGGTCATGGCTGAACGGATCAACAGACAGACCTCCAATGCCTACAAGCTGCTGGTTCAGATACGCTGCCATAAGGCATTCGCCAGGCGCATCGAAGCGATTGGTGCCTGACTCCCAGTCTGAAGTCAGTCGGGTGAGAAACCTGAAGCCTTCTGCAACTGCCGCTTTTTCCAGGTCGAGGATTTGGGGCGGCAGATGGGTGATCCGTTGAATCTCCATTGAGGTCAATCCTCTCTGATCGGGGGCGAGCCCGGCTTTTCACCAAGCCCCTAGGCGCGGTTGCCGATTTTCCTTTACACCCTAATGAGGAACTCATACACCCTAAACGGCCGCTGCAGCATGTGTCCAACTGTCCGTCGTATTCCTTCAACTCGATCAAGGGCTAATTAGTAAGTGCAAACCTTAGCTTCGCGGCCTCCAACAGCTGTGCGGCTTATTTTTCCAGAATCTTCATTTTTGGTGATTTTTTCAATTGTGATGTAACACAGCCCTGAGTTAGATTCATAGTCAGCGCGGGCCTCAGGTAAAAAGTGCACACTTGTAAAACATTGATACCTCCCGCTTGCTGGCGTACCTGCATACACTAGAGTTATCGGCTTGCCCGGCTCAATATATACTTCTGAGCTATTCTTAATCCCGTCACTACCCGGTATTCCCAGCATGCGATCATTGAACGTCCGATCATTTGCAATAGCAAATGATCTTGAGTTCACCATTCCAACGCCGGGAAGTGCCCAGTCGACACAGGTGCTACCTGGAACCAGACGTACAGTTTGATTGGTGATAACTCTGAGCCTGCTTGATGTAGGATTAGGCGGCTCAATATATGCAGTCGTAAAAGATTTTAGGTTATCTATCGTAGAACAACCTGACAATATTAAAACCGGCACAAATATTAAGTATTTTAAATATTTCATACCTTAAACTCTCCATAAGCTCTGCGTATTTTTTAGAGACTTCAACTCTTGCACAATATGCAGTTAAGAGACCTTCCTATCTGGTCTGCTCAGACGCCTTCTCGCTCTTGAAAATCGGTTACACAAGGCGGCCCTATACGCCCTTTCGGATCGCAGCTTGAAGGCTCACGAGCGCTTGAAGTGGGTCAGTCTATCCATACTGGTTTCCCTGCTCGCCCTCATACTGGATTAGCCCAACGTTGACGGCTGGGCTTGTGATGGACTTGGCCGAGGCATGAGGTACGCGTGGTTACGGTGCAGTCGCCGGCAACTCCTGGCACCATTTGATAGAACGCAGCGCTTCCTCAGCAGGCACAAGCGCATAGCGTGAGTAAAACATTGTTCCACCGAAACGACCCTCGTCGATTTCGCCCAAGGTCTGTCCGTCCTTGTAAGCAGATGTGCTGAGTTGGTCTGCGATGTAATACACCTTTCCATTCTCGACGGTGATATCGAAACGCTTGTTAACCATACCGCTTATTATGGGTGGCGAGGTGGAGGCGACGCTGTGCTTGCCGGCGGGAATATCGGCTTTGAAAAAACTACCGGAGGGCAAGCTGCCAATAGCGCGACCATCGACCAGAATGGTCGGAGCGACCCCGCTACCGATGCTGGCGGAAGTGCGATAGAAGTAAACCGTGGCCTCGTCCGGACGGGGTTGTGCCGGTGATGTGAAGAATGGCTGGCCCGTCAGGTCTGGACCGCTGATGCAGCCGGTCAGTGAGGCCAGGCCTACGAACAGGCTGGCCCAGAGTAGCGTAGAGCGCTTCATAGCATGAAACTCCTTGAACTGGGATCAATGGGCGTCGGGTTCGATGACTGTCACCGTTACCGGATTCAGATCGTGCACAGCCCTTTACCGAAGTCAGTGGCATCAGAACTCGGCCAAGGCGCGAAACCGCTCTTTGCCGTCACATTCAAGATGTTCCGCTCCTTGAGCATCGGGTACTTGCGCTTCAGCTCCTGCACAGTGCTCTCGGCATTGTTCACGTTGGCCAGGCAAAAGCGCAGGGCATCGGCGCGCAGATCGCCGATATAGAGGGTTTCCCCGGCCTTCACCGAGAAAACCGCAGGCACAGGACGCGGCATCGATCGGCCCGCGTAATACACGTAATGCCACTGCGTGTACTCATACTCTCCAGGCGGCACTTCATACATGAAGTAGTGGCCCAGCACATGGGGTGATGGCTGATCATCTTCATTGCCCAGCGTCGTCAGCCGTAATGCAGTGCCGGGTGCCCCCTGTTGGTTGATCTCAACCACCAGCCCATGCGGCTGCATCATCACATAGCTCTCACCAATCGAACCCACGATGATTGCCTTACTCGGGTCCGGTGCGTGCTTGCCGTCGTAGCGTGACGTAGCGCACCCGGACAGAAGGGTCACGCAAAGTGCGACTGCGGCCCAGACAAGATGTTTACTGCTGACTTTCCCTAGCATTGGTCTTTTTCCGATCAGTAATCTTGCAGTTCGTAGATCCCAGCCGAGCGAACTAAAAGTTCGCACACCTGGTCCCTCGTTGCCGGCTCGGCCGGACCTATTGTCCAGCTACCCGCACCTTGATAACAACCCGCTGTTGACCAATCACCCAAGTTATGGGGCCATTGTCTTCAACCCGCATTCGCCGCAGGGCTTGTACTAAAGGGGCTGCAAAGGGTCAGGCGTGCTGTTGAGCACCGCATCTTTCGCCGCAATTCGCAGCGCCTGAAGGCAAAATCCGATTCCCTCGCCGCGGCTTGCTCCATTGCCTACGCGTGCGTCAGAATCCGCCGGCTTGTGCGCTAGAGAGGCTGTCTCTAAGGTGGCTCGGTCGCTGAATTGTTCAGTGATCGGGTTTAGTAGCCTGAGGGTTTATCCAAACAATGTGCACAAGCTTCATCGATCAGACATTGCGTCTGTGTTTGATGGTGGCTGTGCGCAGGGCACCTTCGGGTGCGCCGGCTTTGTTTGGATTCCCCGGTCTACTAACCTGCGCACAGCCGCCACCCTTATGTTTAGTAGCTAAAGGATGGTGGCCCTAAACAGGAATTCAAACATGCTCAAATCAGATTCAAGTGCCCTCTTCGATGTTGACCCCAACGCCAGCAACGAAAGCCTCATCACCAACAGCTACGAAACCTTCACCAGCGTCAGCACCCTGCTGCTCGACCTGTCCGAAGACCTCAACGGCAAACACCGCGACGTCGCCCTGGCCATCCACCAACTGAGCGAAATGGGCGTACTCCTCACCGCCAGACTCCTTGACCGAGAAGTGCCCTGCCTGGCTGATGATCAGCTTCTCAACTCATTAGACCGATGACTCGCCGCGTCGTCGCAAGCTACATACAACGACTCGGCGATTTGGCGTTTGATGGCCTTGGGGGATCCCTGCCTCGGCACAAACCCCTCTGCGATGACGAGAGCGGCGCCTGCTTTCTGCCAAGAACAGACTTCAGCTATCTACCAGGCGATATAGCGCTTGAGCGTGGGATGTCGCTAGCCCTGTACGCTGCAAATTTCGGCGACTTTGCGAACTGGGAAGCGCGGTTGCGGCGATCACAAGACTGCCGTGTTTTTTTGCTTGCTCTATCCGATGAGATATCAGGGCTCCATGGTAGCCCTGGCCTCTTGCATTTTTTCGGGTGGCAGCCGTCCCAAGGTAGGCAACTCCATTGCAGGCAAGGTACATCAACGCTCCTGCCACGACCTTTCCATCAGCTTTAAGGACGTAGATTTTCAGACGTTCATTTGACATCAGTCCTGCGAACGAAGCCTGGCTCAACTGAAGATGCTCTGGCTTGGTATGAAATCCACTCGCATGCACGGCTGCGAACTCAGGAAGCGTTTGTGAGGTGGCTTCTTCGATTTCGAATGAGTGGTGATTCAAGACCACATTTTCGATGGTGCACGCGAGTTGCAGATGCGTCCACCCCCTCAGACGCTCCAGCCGCTTCTCACCCACCAAAGCGTACTGTTCCAAAGTCGAGGCCTTTCCGATAAGAGGCGTTACTGTCGAATACTCTGCTGATTCCTTGAGCAAGCTCAATAGTGACTTGGGTCTGTCGGTACTATCGCCGTAGATGCGATTGAGCATCGGGCTAGGTGATGCCTTCACCTGAAAGCATGGAAAAGCCTCGTTGAAAAACACACGAGCACCAAAAGGGTTTCCACTTATCCGAGACAAACTCTCGACGCGGGCACACAAATACTCGCTTTCTGCGGCCTCAATCGCATGAGCCATTCCGACATTCATGTGCATAGTCCTTATTGCGTGATGTCCCAGAAGGTAACGGCAAATTCAACAATACACACCTCCAAACACACTGCTGGTAGATAACCTGCTCCGGTGTGTCCCTTGGGGATCGATAACTGCCTGTCGCGAAGGGCAGCTATCGGCCAAAAGCGGTCATCCAAAATGCTAATACACAGAAAGCAGCGACTCTAACTCCGCGCAGCGTTCAAGCTGCTTGTGGTAAAGGCTATGTGGAAGAGCCGACTCTTCGCTCTGAGTTAACGAAAAGCCACTCTCACAAGTGGCTTTTCTTTCTGCAGATTACTCTGAGCAGGGCGCGTCACAGCAGGGACTTCATACCGAGTACGATGCCGCAAGCGACTGCTCTCGCATCCGTCGATACCCCCAAATAGTTACTAGCAATACAGCGGCTCCGGCTGCCAGAGCAACGCTAAACCCATACCGAGCACCTTCCATATCCACGAGTTGGCCCGACGCCGCAGCACCCATCGCCACCCCAACATTCAAGCCTGCCAGTAGCCAAGTCATGCCTTCGGTCAATTGTCGTTCCGGCACAGTTCGCTCAACCAAGGACATTGCCACAATCATGGTGGGCGCAAAGAATAACCCGGCCACCAACACTGCTCCCGAGAGGCTGGCAATGTTACCAGCCATCAACAAGGGCAGTGTCGTTGCGGCAGTTGCAACGCCACCCAACAGCAGGAGTTTGTGCAACGGCGTTTTCAGTTTTAGCGCACCGAACAACAAGCCCGCGGCGCACGAGCCGATGGCGTAACAGGACAACACGATACTGGCCGCCGCCGGACTGCCCATTTGTTCAGCGAACGCGACACTCACGATATCGACCGTTCCAACGATGACGCCCATCGCGACCATCAGCAATGTTAATAGCCGGACGTCCGCCAGACGAAAAATCGAGGTTGTTCGCGTGCTCTTTTCTTCAGCGGATTCTACTGGCGGTTCGGTGGATACTTGTGCTGCCAAAGCAAGTGCGCCAATCGCCAGCAGTACAACTGCCGCTAACGGTCCTGCCTGGGGGAAGACGGCCACACTCAAACCAACAGAAATCGGGGGGCCTGCAATAAATGTCACTTCGTCCAGCACGGTTTCGAGTGAATAAGCTGTTTGCAGGTGCGGCTTGCCCCTGTAGATCGCAGTCCAGCGAGCGCGGACCATGGCCGACATGCTCGGCATGAAGCCCGCTAACATAGCGGCCACGACCAAAGTCCAATCGGGCGTATGCCAGTAAGTACAGGCAAGCAGTAAAAGAATACCCAAAACGCTGATACCAGCAGACAAGGGCAGTACCCTGCGCTGACCGTATCGATCCACCATGCGTGAAACTTGCGGTGACATCAATGCATACGTCAGGACGAAGGTGGCAGAAACCGCGCCTGCCAGTGCGTAGCTGCCCCGCAACTGCGAAAGCATGGTGATGATGCCGATACCTGTCATGGGGAGCGGTAAACGGGCGAGGAGGCCTGCCAGGGAGAATCCCTTGGTGCCGGGGGCTTGGAACAGTATTCGGTACGGATTGGCCATGCTCGATACTCCTTATCGAATGAGTTCAGCTTGTCGGGCCGTCGCTGAACTGGGAATATACATTCATTACGTATGATTAAAATCCTATAATCATACGCAGTGAATGTAAATAGCTTGTTGGTCTGGGAGATATTATGGTTCGACGTACACGCGCTGGTATGGAAGAAACACGTGCCACGTTGCTGAAGACCGCGCGCCAGGTTTTCAGCGAACATGGCTATGCCGAAACGTCCATGGATGATTTGACAGCGCTGGCTGGCCTGACGAGGGGCGCGCTTTACCATCATTTCGGCGACAAGAAAGGTTTACTCACGGCCGTGGTCGCTCAAATTGATGCGGAGATGGACACGCGGCTACAAGTGATTTCGGACAGTACGGACAACGCATGGGAGGCTTTCAGGGACCGCTGTCGCATGTACCTGGAAATGGCACAGGAGCCTGAAATACAGCGCATCGTATTGCGGGATGCGCGCGCTGTTCTGGGTAGCTCCCCACCAGAAGCGCATCAGCACTGTGCAGCCTCCCTACAAAAGATGCTTGAGCAACTGATGCTGCAAGAGACGGTTGTACAAACCGATCCCGAAGCATTGGCAATGCTGATCCATGGTGCCTTGTGCGAAGCAGCATTCTGGATCGCAGAAGCTGAGCCAGGTTCAGGCAGGCTGTTGCAGGCCCTGGGGGCACTTGAGCTTCTGCTTAAGGGCGTCCGTAGCTGAAATCAGGAGCATAGGGGGCGGAGCCAGTGTGGCTAATACAGTGCGGTTGATAATGGGGTGCTCTTCCCAGACGACGAATTCTTCATGGAGTTTTCGTGGTGGAGCAAAAAGAAGGGCGTAATCATTGCATCAGCATCACACCGAAGTGGCCTAACACCGATACTATCTACAGATCTGCCGAGAAGCTGGCTCGGCTTGCGAAAGTTTTCGAAATGCCCTTGAGCTGGAGGGCATGAGATCTGATCGGAGAGTAGAACAGGACGCGCCATTGTCGGAGCGGAAGACGGCTATCGGTCAAAAGCGGACACTTGCCAAGTGTAGATTCCACTCTAAAGCTGACGCTTGAAATTGTCTTCGACAGTAGGGACGATTCACACTGGCAGCCTGCGCAGGCCTCACCTCGGATTTGCTCCGGGCCGGGCGCGAAGGCTGGACCATGCTAATCCAAACCTTTCCGGCGGATTGGTGAGTTCACACTTCGAGTTTCCATGCATATAAGATAGTCTTCAGCGAATACCTTTGCTGAGCGTAGCCATGGTCGACACATATACAGATGATCGCGCCCTTGAGCTTTATGCAGCGTTCAGGGGCAATCGGCGAAGTACGCCGCTACTGGAGCTGGCACCCTACCCGAAACTGTTTGGAGGGGAGAGCTTCAACATGGTGGCGATGCCTTTTCATGCGGTTGCGCAGGATGCATTGCGTGAGATTGCCAACTCAATTAACGGCTTCGTGAGATACATTCATTTCTTGCACGCTTGGCATCCGATCTACGAGAAGGCTTCAGAGGAGGATCAATACAATCTGCTGTTGGACCATGTCAAACCGCTGACCACTCTGTGCCTCTCGGCGCCGCAAGCCCTGCGTGGCCGACTAATACATGCAGCAACTGCGACCTCTTTTCATGCAAATGCATTCCTGAAATGGCCTGAAAACCCGCCGCCCTGGAATGGTGGTCATACAAGTATGAAGCAGGCCAAGACCATGAGCGAAGCGTGGTCCCGCTGGCCAGTGCTTGCTACCTCATTGAATCGAATGGCAGAACAAACCTTTAATGAGGCGACAAGCGACTTTCGGAATCAGCATGAGCATGGCCATCCTCGCTCAATCGCGTTAGGACACATCAATGTGGTCAGGCGAATCGAAATCAACGGGCGGGTCGGCTGGTCGTTCGGGCAACAGGAGCCAATGCAACTGAGTGAGCTACTGCCTATTTTTGAACAGGAACATGGCTACGCCATGGCCGCGTTCATAGCGTATCTGGAGATGGTCAAGGAGCAACACACTGCCTATGACTTGCTTTAATGCATGAATGACCGCTCCTTGCCGAAACCCGCCAGTCACTCCCCCCTCACACCCAACCCCACCCCACCAAAAAATCCACAAACGCCCTAACCCTTCCCGGCATCGCCGCCCCACCCACAAACACCGCATGAATCGGCTCCACATCCCCCGGGTTATACGCTTCCAGCAACGGCACCAACTCCCCCCGCTCCAGATCCTCCGCCACACTAAACGCCCCCACCCGCGCAATCCCCGCGCCCAGCTTCGCCAATTGCGCCAACGCCTCTCCGCTATTCCCCTCAATCGTCCCCGTCACTTTCAACGAAAAATCCCGCCCATCCACCCGAAACGGCCAATCCGGCGCCGCTCTGCGGAAGTTGAAGCGCAGGCAGTTGTGCTCAAGTAAATCCTGCGGCGTCACCGGGGTGCCGTGGCGGGCCAGGTAGTCCGGTGAGGCGACGATGACTTGGCCGGTGGAGCCGATATGGCGGGCGGTCAGGGGGCTGTCGGCCAGGTGGCCGAAGCGGATGGCGACGTCTGCCTGGCCGGCGAGGATATCCACGAGTTCATCGCCGAGCATCAGGTCGACCACGATGGCGGGATAGCGGGCGCTGAAGGCGGCGATCAGTGGCACAACGGTCAGGCGGCCGTGGGCCAGGGCTGCGCTGACTCTGAGGCGTCCGCGGGGGGCGCCCTGGTCGGTGATGGCGTCTTCGATTTCGGCCATGTCGGCCAGGATCCGCCGGGCGCCGCGCAGGTAGGCTTCGCCTTCGGCGGTGAAGGTGATGGCGCGGGTGGTGCGCAGCAGTAGCCGGGTGCCGATGCGCCGTTCGGTGCGGGTGATGATGCGGCTGATGGACGACGGCGTCAGCCCCAGGGCGCGCGCGGCGCCCGACAGGCTGCCGTGCTCGGCGACCATGACGAACACTTCCATCTCTCCCGAGCGGCCGCCGATGTCCATTTGTGCCTCCTGCGCAAAGGTGTAGTTCCCAACCAGGGGCTACTGCTGCAAAAGGCTGGATTGTAGCATTCGGCACACAGATGAGGAGTCACCCATGCGTATCAATCCACCCCTTGTAGCCTTGTCCATCGGTGCCTTTGGCATCGGGGTCACGGAGTTTGCCCCCATGGGCATGTTGCCCGGTATTGCCGCCGACCTTGGCGTATCCATCCCCGCCGCCGGGCTGTTGGTGAGTGCCTATGCCATCGGCGTGCTGATCGGCGCGCCGATCATGACGCTCGCGACGGCCAGGGTGCCGCGTCGGTATCTGTTGATCGGGCTGATGGCGATTTTCACCTTGGGTAATCTGCTGTCGGCGCTGGCGACCAATTACCAGACCTTGATGATCGCCAGGCTGGTGACGTCGCTGAACCACGGGGCGTTTTTCGGTATCGGTTCGATTGTGGCGGCCAGTGTGGTCGCGCCGGAGAAGCGCGCGGGGGCTGTGGCCGCGATGTTTTTGGGGCTGACATTGGCGACCATTGGCGGCGTGCCATTGGCCACCTGGTTTGGCGAGAACTTCGGCTGGCGCACGGCGTTCTGGGGCATCAGCGGGCTGGGCGCGGTGGTGATGGCCGCGCTGTGGTGGGCGCTGCCGAATGCACCCGCGCCGAAGGGTGGCAGCCTGATGGCGGAAATCCGCGTACTGGGGCGCGGGCCGGTGCTGGCGGCGTTGGCACTGACCGTGGTGGGCTCCAGTGCAATGTTTACGGTGTTCACTTACATCGCGCCGATTTTGCGCGATGTCACCCATGCGTCGACCAACTTCGTCACCGGTATGCTCGTGCTGTTCGGTATCGGGCTGACCCTGGGCAACGTGTGGGGTGGCAAGTCGGCGGACCGTTCGGTAGACCGCACGTTGATTACCTCGCTGGTGGTGTTGATCGCCGTGCTGCTGGCCTTTTCGGTGCTGATGCAATGGCCGCTGCCCGCCGCGCTGTCGATCCTGCTGTGGGGCGCCGCGAGTTTTGCCCTGGTACCGCCGTTGCAGATGCGCGTGATGGAGGCCGCCAAAGATGCGCCTAACCTGGCCTCGGCAATGAACATCGGCGCGTTCAATTTCGGTAATGCCATCGGTGCGGTGCTGGGCGGTGCGGTGATCAATGCCGGGCTGGGCTACCCCGCCATTTCCCTGGCAGGTGCGTTGATGGCTGGCCTGGGTTTGTTGATGGTGCTCGGGTTGGGCTGGCGTTCGCGGCGCGCGGGTGCTTGTGGTAAAGACGCCCTGGCGTAGCGATCGTCTAGACTCCAGGCACCTTTCAACCTGAGGAGCCTGCGATGAACAATAAAAATACGATTTGCCTCTGGTACAACGGCGATGCGCTGGAGGCGGCGACCTTCTACGCCCAGACGTTTCCGGATAGCGAAGTGAAGGCGGTGCACTACGCGCCTGGCGACTACCCGGCCGGTAAGCAGGGCGATGAATTGACCGTGGAATTCAGCCTGCTGGGCATCCCTTGTCTGGGCCTGAATGGCGGCCCTATGTTCAAGCACAGTGAAGCGTTTTCCTTCCAGGTGGCGACCGATGACCAGGAGGAAACTGACCGGTTGTGGAACGCCATTGTCGGCAATGGCGGGCAGGAAAGCGCGTGTGGCTGGTGCAAGGATAAATGGGGCCTGTCGTGGCAGATCTCGCCACGGGTGTTGGTCGATGCGGTGACAAGCAAGGACCCGGCGGTCGCCAAGCGAGCGTTTGACGCGATGATGACCATGGGCAAAATTGACATTGCCACTATTGAAGCCGCCATCGCCGGGCGCTGATGGGGTGTATGAATGTGGGAGCGCACGAGCTTTAGCGAGGCCGCGATAGCGGTGGGTCAGGTGGTTTATAGGCCAGCAGTACCGCCGCCTTCGTAGCCTCGCTGGGGCTCGACAACTCCCACATTTGATCTGCATTGCCTGCGGGTGCTGTGCCCGCCATCCACCTCCCCCCTCACCCTCCATGCGCCAAAAAAAGTCATGCATCGGACCGCCTGGTTGCAGCCCGGGCGGGACCGGCCTATGTTTCTAGCCATGCTGTGCATTCTGCTGTCCCCCACCCTACGCCCATTCCGTAACCAGGTGACGACATGCCTAACCTCCCCCGCCCCGCCGTACTTGAACTGATCGGTAACACGCCGCTGGTCAAGGTCAGCCGCTTTGACACTGGCCCTTGCACCCTGTTTCTCAAGCTTGAATCGCAAAACCCCGGCGGTTCCATCAAGGACCGCATCGGCCTGGCGATGATCGACGCCGCCGAGCGTGACGGTCGCCTGCGTCCCGGCGGCACGATTATCGAGGCCACCGCCGGCAACACTGGCCTGGGCCTGGCACTGGTCGGCCGGGCCAAAGGCTACCGGGTGGTGCTGGTGGTACCGGACAAGATGTCCACGGAAAAAGTGCTGCACCTCAAGGCCATGGGCGCTGAGGTGCATATCACTCGCTCCGATGTGGGCAAGGGCCACCCCGAGTATTACCAGGACGTGGCCGCGCGCCTGGCCAAGGACATTCCGGGTTCGTTCTTCGCCGACCAGTTCAACAACCCGGCCAACCCCCTGGCCCATGAAACCAGCACCGCACCGGAGATCTGGGCGCAGACCCAGCATGATGTGGATGCGATTGTGGTAGGCGTCGGCTCGGCCGGCACCCTCACCGGCTTGACCCGTTTCTTCAAGCGCGTGCAGCCCGAGCTGGCCATGGTGTTGGCCGATCCGGTGGGTTCGGTGATGGCCGAGTACAGCCGCAGCGGTCGGCTTGAAACCCCTGGTTCCTGGGCGGTGGAAGGCATCGGCGAAGATTTCATCCCGTCGATTGCCGACCTGTCCAGCGTGCGCCAGGCCTACTCCATCAGCGATGAAGAAAGCTTCGACCATGCCCGCCAGTTGCTCAAGGCCGAAGGCATTCTTGGCGGCTCGTCCACCGGCACCCTGCTCGCCGCCGCGTTGCGCTATTGCCGCGAGCAGACCGAGCCCAAACGCGTGGTCACCTTCGTGTGCGACACCGGCACGCGCTACCTGTCCAAGGTCTACAACGACCAATGGATGAACGACGCCGGCCTGTTGCAGTACAAGCACTACGGCGACCTGCGCGACCTGATCGCCCGTCGCTTCGAAGATGGCCGGGTAATCAGCGTGAGCCCCGACGACACCCTGCTCACCGCCTTCCAGCGCATGCGCCTGGCGGATGTCTCGCAACTGCCGGTGCTGGTGGACGGCAAGCAACTGGCGGGCGTTATCGATGAGTCCGACCTGCTGCTGGGCCTGCACCAGGACGCCACGCATTTTTCCATGAGCGTGGCCAGCGCCATGACCCGCACCCTGCACACCCTGGCCCCCAGCGCCAGCCTGGCCGAACTGCAGGCGGAGCTGGATCGCGGCCTGGTCGCCATCATTGCCGACGCCTCGGGCTTCCATGGCCTGATCACCCGCGTCGACCTGCTCAACCACCTACGGAGATCCCTTGCATGAGCCAGCCCGATAAAAGCGCCTTCGCCACCCGTGTGATCCATGCCGGACAGTCGCCCGACCCGGCCACGGGCGCGCTGATGCCGCCGATCTACGCCAACTCCACCTACCTGCAAGATAGCCCCGGCGTGCACAAGGGCTTTGACTACGGCCGCTCCCATAACCCCACGCGCTTTGCCCTGGAACGTTGCGTTGCCGACCTTGAAGGCGGCACTCGGGCCTTCGCGTTTGCCTCGGGGCTGGCGGCGATTTCCACGGTGCTCGAATTGCTCGATGCCGGTGCGCATATCGTTTCCGGCAATGACCTGTACGGCGGCACCTTCCGTCTGTTCGACAAGGTGCGTCAGCGCAGCGCCGGGCATACGTTCAGCTATGTGGACTTGAGTGATGTATCGGCGTTTGAAGCGGCGTTGCGGGACGACACGCGCATGGTCTGGGTCGAAACGCCCAGTAACCCGTTGCTGAGCCTGACCGACCTCAGCGCCATCGCCCGCCTCTGCCGCGCCCGCGGCATCCTCTGCGTGGCCGACAACACCTTCGCCAGCCCGTGGATCCAACGCCCGTTGGAGCTGGGGTGCGACATCGTGGTGCACTCCACCACCAAGTACCTGAACGGCCACTCGGACGTGATCGGCGGCATCGCCATCGTCGGCGACAACCCTGATTTGGCTGAGCGCCTGGGCTTCCTGCAGAACTCGGTGGGCGCCATCGCCGGGCCCTTCGATGCGTTCCTGACCCTGCGCGGCGTGAAAACCCTGGCCCTGCGCATGGAGCGCCATTGCCGCAACGCGCTGGAACTGGCGACCTGGCTGGAGCAGCAACCGCAGGTGTCGCGGGTGTATTACCCGGGCCTGAAATCCCACCCACAGCATGAACTGGCCCAACGGCAGATGCGCGGGTTTGGCGGGATGATTTCAGTGGACTTGAATAGCGACCTGGCAGGCGCCACGCGCTTCCTGGAAAGCGTGAAGATCTTCGCCCTGGCCGAGAGCCTGGGTGGCGTGGAGAGCCTGATCGAGCATCCGGCAATCATGACCCACGCCAGCATCCCGGCGGCGACGCGCGCGCAGTTGGGGATTGGGGATGGGTTGGTGCGGTTGTCGGTGGGGGTTGAAGATGTGGAGGACTTGCGCGCGGACCTGGCCCAAGCCCTGGCCCGCATCTAAAGTCAGAAATCGATCAAATGTGGGAGGGGGCTTGCCCCCGATAGCAGTCTGTCAGCCACTGGGTCAGGTGACTGAACCACCGCTATCGGGGGCAAGCCCTAATGCCAGTCAGTTAAGGACGAACACTGTACCTGTGGCGAGGGAGCTTGCTCCCGCTGGGCCGCGAAGCGGCCCCAAAAATGGGACTGCTGCGCAGTCCAGCGGGAGCAAGCTCCCTCGCCACAGGTTACTTTTTACCCTTTCTACTTCTTAACTGACTGGCATTAGGGCAAGCCCCCTCCCACATTTTGCCCCTCATGCATCAGATAGCCATCAATGTGCCGAGGTAGCGTTTGCCCTTGCCGCATGCAGTTTCTTGTAGCTGTCGATCAGGCGCAAATGCCGGTCCAGCCCTTCCAGCTTCATGCTGGTCGGCGTCAGCCCATAAAACCGCACGCTGCCGTTGACCGAGCCAATCACCGCGTCCATGCGTTCGTTACCGAACATGCGGCGGAAGTTGGCTTCGTAGTCGGCCAGCTGCAAGTCGTCGTCCAGTTCCATTTCCAGCACCGCGTTCAACGCTTGGTAGAACAGCCCGCGTTCGACGGTGTTGTCGTTGTACTGCAGGAACATTTCCACGCATTCCTTGGCCTCCTCGTGCTGCTGCAGCGCGAGGAAGATCAGCAGCTTCAGCTCCAGAATGGTCAGTTGGCCCCAGGCGGTGTTGTCGTCGAACTCGATGCCGATCAGCGTAGTGATGTCGGTGTAGTCGTCCAGCTCGCTTTCGATCAAACGCTCCACCAGCGCTTGCAACTGCGCTTCGTCCAGGCGGTGCAGGTTGAGGATGTCTTCACGGAAAAACAGCGCTTTGTTGGTGTTGTCCCAGATCAGGTCGTCCACCGGGTAGATTTCCGAGTAGTCCGGCACCAGGATGCGGCAGGCGGTGGCGCCCAGGTGCTCGTAAACCGCCATGTACGACTCTTTGCCCATGCCTTCCAGAATACCGAACAGCGTCGCGGCTTCCTGGACGTTGGAGTCGTCGCCGTGGCCGGAAAAGTCCCATTCGACGAATTCATGATCGGACTGGGCGCTGAAGAAGCGCCACGACACCACACCGCTGGAGTCGATAAAGTGCTCGACGAAGTTGTTTGGCTCGGTCACCGCCTGGGCTTCGAAGGTCGGCTGCGGCAAGTCGTTCAAACCCTCGAAACTGCGGCCTTGCAGCAGTTCGGTGAGGCTGCGCTCCAGCGCCACTTCCATGCTTGGGTGCGCGCCGAACGAGGCGAATACGCCGCCGGTGCGCGGGTTCATCAGGGTCACGCACATCACCGGGAATTCACCGCCCAGGGACGCGTCCTTGACCAGCACCGGAAAGCCCTGGGCTTCCAGGCCTTCGATACCGGCCAGAATGCCGGGGTATTTGGCCAGCACCTCAGCCGGTACATCCGGCAGCGCAAATTCGCCTTCGATGATTTCGCGCTTCACCGCCCGCTCGAAAATCTCCGACAGGCACTGCACCTGGGCTTCGGCCAGGGTGTTGCCGGCGCTCATGCCGTTGCTCAGGTAAAGGTTTTCGATCAGGTTGGAGGGGAAATACACCACCTCGCCATCGGACTGGCGCACGAACGGCAGCGAGACGATGCCCCGCGCTTCGTTGCCCGAGTTGGTGTCGAACAGGTGCGAACCGCGCAGCTCGCCGTCGCGGTTGTAGACCTTCAGGCAGTAGGCGTCGAGGATTTCACGCGGCAACTCATCGTCCGGGCCCGGCTGGAACCAGCGCTCATCCGGATAATGCACGAAGGGCGCGTTGGCCAGTTCCTCACCCCAGAACTGGTCGTTGTAGAAGAAGTTGCAGTTGAGCCGCTCGATGAACTCACCCAACGCCGACGCCAGCGCGCCCTCCTTGGTCGCGCCCTTGCCGTTGGTAAAACACATCGGCGAGTGAGCATCGCGGATATGCAGCGACCAGACGTTGGGCACGATATTGCGCCACGAGGCGATCTCGATCTTCATGCCCAGGCCCGCCAGGATCGCGGACATGTTGGCGATGGTCTGCTCCAGCGGCAGGTCCTTGCCGGCGATGTAGGTGCCTGCTTCCGACGTCGATCTGGGCATCAACAGCGCCTGGGCGTCGGCGTCGAGGTTGTCGACTTCCTCGATCACGAACTCCGGCCCGGCCTGCACGACTTTTTTTACGGTGCAACGGTCGATGGAGCGCAGGATGCCTTGGCGGTCTTTGTCCGAGATGTCCGCCGGCAGCTCGACCTGGATCTTGAAGATCTGGTTGTAGCGGTTTTCCGGGTCGACGATGTTGTTCTGCGACAGGCGAATATTCTCCGTGGGAATATTGCGCGTGGCGCAGTACAACTTCACAAAGTACGCCGCACACAACGCCGATGAAGCCAGGAAGTAATCGAATGGCCCCGGCGCCGAACCGTCGCCTTTGTAGCGAATCGGCTGGTCGGCAATCACCGTGAAATCATCGAACTTGGCTTCAAGCCGAAGGTTGTCGAGAAAGTTGACCTTAATTTCCATGCGGGCACACCAGAATAACGGGCTAAACAAAATGGCCGCCATTATGAAGATTTTCGCCGGGAAGTCTCAGGGTTTTGCGTGTGGGCTGCTGATCGGTATCGCTATGCCAGCAGCGCTTGAGCCGCTGGCATAACGTGATGGCCGGTCAGAGTTCGCGCGAAATCAGGCGTTGCGCCAGGCTGGTTCGATTGATCGCCAACTCGCTGCTGACGTCCGGCCCGCGATAGACCATGGACGTCTCATGGTGCACGTAATCGCCCGAACGCGCCGCGCTCAGCCAATTGAACGAGCCCACGCACAACAGTGCTTCATCGGCCATCACCAGCTTGCTGTGCACCTTGTTGACCACACGCACCTGCACCGCGTGGTGCTTCAAAGTGGCCAGCGCATCCTTGAATTCGGCGACTTTGCCGGGGTCACCGTCGGACTTGCTGCGGCCGATGCCAGTGTTGAAGTGCAAATCGGTATACACCGTGACCGGCACCCCGCGCTGCACGGTGCCGCACATGGCTTCAAGGGCGCCGCTTTCACGCATCCCCCTCAGGCGCACCCAGGGCGTCACGATCTGTACCTGCTGCTGCGCCGTCTCCAGGGTCTGCAACAGGAACTGATCATGTTCGGCAAACTCATGCAGGTGGCTCAACCCGGTGCGCGCCGTCAGCAAATCCGCCCGAGGCTGGAAATCAAACGTGAGCGCATTGTCCGCGCTGTTCAACAAGTACTGCGCCAACCGGCCACGCGGCTTGCTGGCGGGGATCTGGCTAAACAGGTCCATATCGCCGAACACCAGAAAACTGTCTTTGGCGCGGGAAACCGCCACGTTCAACATGCTGTCCCTACGGTCGATAAACGCACCGTCGGCATGCTTGGAATACACCGCAGAAAAAATCACCACCGGGCGTTCGGCGCCCTGGAAGGAGTGCACGGTGCCAACGGTCATTTCACCGTCGCCTTTGCCGGTACGAATGCCCAGGGCGGCGCACGCCTCGGTAATGGCCTGGGTCTGCGCGCCAAAGGGGGTGATCACCCCGAGAATTTCCCAGAGTTCCTTGTTATAGCGCTGGGTCAGCTGCTGTTCATTGGCCTTGATCCAGGCAGCGATGGTCTGTGCTTCCAGCAGGTTATGGCGGCTGCCGCCCTGCTTCTGCTGGCACAGCCCGTCGATATGCAGGTAACCCAGGCCCGGCAAGCCACCCTGCGGTTTGGCGCCGCGTCGCGGTTGCAGCTTGCCTTTGTAGCAGAGCGCATTGCAGTAATCGATGATCGAGTCATAGCAACGGCGGTGTTCATACAGGTAAAGGCCGCGGGCCAGGTCGCGGTCGTAGTGATAGCGGCTGGTGGACTGCGCAATCGCCATGACGCTGCCACTGGCGGCACTGCGCCCGCTGTCACAGAAGGCCTCGTACTCATCGTCCACGCGGCTGCGCGACAGCAGGCCGGCAGCGAGCAGGTTGCCGATATCCACCGACGGCGGCACCGACCAAATGGGTTCGATTTGTTGCGTGTCGCCAATCACCAACGCCTGCCGCGCCAGGGCGAAAGACGGCGCCGCCACCTCGGGCAGCACCTGGCCCGCCTCGTCTACAATCAGCAGGTCGATGAAGTTCAGCGCGTAATCGGCGACATAACCATTGCCGTCACGGCGGCTGCACGACAGCTCGGCCGGCAAGCGGTAGAACGTCGCCACCACGCAAGGCGTGAGCTTCATCCAGCGCCGCCAGTTTTTTTCCAGGGTCTTGCGGCCGTTTTTTTTGCGGCTTTTAAGAATCAGTGGCAGCTCATCGGCGACTTCCAACAGCCAGCGGCCCTCCCAATAATGCGTGGTCAGCAGGAACGTCTCGAAGCGCAGCGAGGTGTCCGCCCAACGGTCGCAGTCCTCCAGCGTCACCTCGGCGGCGGGCTTGCCGACGGCATTGGGTAACCGACCAATCACCGCCTGCCAGTTCAACAGCTCACGCTGCTCATCGCGCCGCAAGTGCTCCACACGCTCACGCTGGGTTTCAAGGATTTTCAGGCTTTGAGCGGTGTGCGCCACGGCGGCCGTCAGCAGGCGCTCTATCTCATGCACATCGTTGGCGCTCTGCAGCTGTGCATCAGTTTCATCGATGTGCAGTTTGGCCAAGCGCAGGCGCTTGGCGGCAATCGGGCCGAACCAGCCGAACAGCGTGTAAATCAATGACTCATGGGCCAGGTAATGCTTGAAATCTTTCAGGCGTGCCTTGGCGCTTGCCAACTGATCGGACTGCGCCCGACATTGCCCTTCAAGCGCCGCAATTGCCGTGTATGGATTATCGCCGAGCAAGGCCTTCATGGCGTCGCGCGCCGCGTTCAATCTTGCCCAGCCCTTCTCGATATCGCCCAGTTGCTGCTGGCGCAGTTGAATCAGGGCCTGCAGCTTGTCGACGGTGCCCTTGAGCGTGGGCTGCGACGGCCCGGGAAAGGCGATGGCGGCATGCTCCAGATACGCCTGCTGCGCTTTATCCAGATAGGCCTGTGTCTCCAGCTCCAGGTAAAAGCTTTTGGTCTGGTAGGTGCGGGCCATCTCCGCTTCCGCAGCAGCCTTTGGAAAGTAAGCGCCAAAGCTGTTGATATCCGGAAGCCAGCGCCCAGCAAAGGGGCCGGTGCCTGCCGAGAAGTCCTTGCCAAATGCCTTGATGATGTTGGTGACCGCCTGATTGTTCGTAGAACTGGCGACAATCACCGGCGGTTCGCCGCCCTCGGCAGCGGCCTTGGCCCAGAGCGAGGCGACGACCGACAAGAGCAACGTGGTCTTACCGGTACCCGGCGGCCCGTTGACCGCCAGGATATCCCCGGCGTTACCCGCCAGCAGGTGCGCGAGGCTGTCGCGTTGGGCAGGCGCCAGCGCGTATTCGTCGCCGGCATGCCCTCCTCGCCCGGCGAACAGGCTGTTGGCGGCCAGGCACGGCTCATCGGGCATACGCTCGCGTTGTGCGAACCGCTCGAACAACGGCGCATCCGGTTTGCCAAGGCGCAAATGATCGTACAGCGCCACGATATTGCGGCTGAAACCTTCGGCCTTCTGTTCCTTGAACACATAGCAATAGTTGACCGGATCAAAACCGTCGTCCACGCCGTTCCAGGCGTTGCAGACCGTCTGGAACATCGTCTTGCAATAGCGCAGGTAGGTGATCCACTGCTCGCGGTAGTGCTCCGGCTGCACCTCTGTGCCGGCGGGTGGCGGCTCGAACTGCGGCGCATCTTGTGCGGTTAGAAACGTATCCAGGTCATGCTGGGCGCCGATGGTGAAGTTGTCGCGATCCAACGGCTCCAGAATATCGCGCGGCACCAGCGTGGGCCCGGTCGGATAGATCAGCCCGTCGCGGGTGACCGACACACGGCAAATGATCGGCGTGATGAACGCCGGCAGCCCGTTGCGCGCCTGGCGGTGCTCCTGGCGTGAGGCGTACACGAACGGGCGTAGCGTGACCTCCACCTGGAGCAGTTGGGCCGGCTCGCCGGCGAATAGGCTCTCCACTTGCTCAACCGGCAAACAACCGGCGGCTAATGCAGCCAGGGGCACGGCAGCGTAGGTTTTGACGTGGTTCGGGGATAACGCACCATTGCCGTTTTCCGCGTCGGCCAGCGAGGTGCGCCAGTAGTTGGCGAGTTTCAGAGAATAATCGTTCATCGTCCTGATTCAATGCAGACCGTGACTCACTGTTACGGTCGGTGGGTGGGGATGTGGACCGAGGGTAACGGTTCAGGCAGCAGGTGGGCAATCACCTGGGTATTTTAGCTGGACCCATGGCGTTGCCCGAGCTGCCGATCACGTGCACATACGGGCTTTCAGTTGGCTTGATCGCCCTCTTGCACCATCGCCTGCCAGATCTTGACGCTGGCGCGCTCGTTCATCCTGGCATGCCAAGCCAGCAGCGCCTGGCATTCCTCGGGCACGGGCAGCTTGACCAACGACGCGAAAATCAGCCCGCCCAGCAAGGCGATGTCGGCCATCGAAAACGCCTCGCCCGCCACATAGGGCCGGGTTTTGAGGATGGCGTCGAAGTGGCGCATACCTCTTACGGCTTTGTCGCCCATGCGCTGACCCCATTCAGCATTCTGATAGAGCTCGACTTCAGGCCCCAGCCCAGGAGTGGCGTGGTGAAAGTAAACGCTGACCGCATCCATCAATTCGATTTCCGCGCGCCGCGTCATCATATGAATCAGGCCTTGCTCGGTCGGCGTTTTGCCGGTGAGCAGCGGGTTGCCATCCAGCACATCCAGGTACTGGGTGATAGCCGTGCATTCGGCGATCAGGGTGCCGTCCTGCAACTCCAGCACGGGCAGTGTTCCGGAGTAATTCAGGGCCAGGAAAGCAGGTTGCTTGTGCTTGCCCTCCCAGAGGTTGATCGACACGAATTCAGTGCGAGGGAGCAGCTCCTTTTCTGCCAGGGCGATTCGAACACGTGCCGGGTAAGGCCCGTTATACCAGTCGTAGATTTTCATCATTGGGTGAGTGGAAGCATTGGAATGGGTTTGCTGAAAAGTCATGATTCTGTCCGACTACCTGTCAAGTGGTAGGTAGAGATTGAGGCCTTCATTTGGGACTGTCAACCACTACCTGTCAGTTGGCAGGTAGATTTTCTCAGGTGTAGACTTCGCACTTTCACCCAACCACCGAGGACTCTATACGTGAGCGAAAACGCCCGAGAAGCCATTCTGGAAGCCGCCCGGATCGCGGCGCAGCATTTCGGCTACAGCGGCATCAACTTTCGCAGCATCGGCGAAACGGTGGGGATCAAGAACGCCAGTATCTACTACCACTTCCCCAGCAAGGCCGACCTCGGCGCGGCGGTCGCAAAACGCTATTGGGAAGACACCGCCAACGTGCTCGACGCCCTCCACCGCGAAACGCCTGACCCGCGCGACTGCCTGCGGCGCTACCCGAGCATTTTTCGAACATCACTTGAAAACGGCAATCGCCTGTGCCTGTCCAGCTTCATGGCGGCGGAATACCAGGACTTGCCCGAACCGGTCAAAAAAGAGGTGATTGCGTTCGCTGATATCAACGTCGCTTGGCTGGCCGCACGGCTCACGGAGCTCAAGCTGGGCGATGCAGACAGCTGCCAGCGCCGCGCCCGTGCGATTTACACCGCTGTCGCCGGCGCGCAATTGATTGCTCGCACGCGTGCGGATATCGGTTTGTATGATGAACTGGTGGCGAGTTATCAGGAGGCCGGGTTGCTGCCGGTGTGACGGGTTGAGGGTCACGCACATTGCGCTCAGCTCACTGTTCGCCGCCCTGCCGTGGCTGCTATGTTTCACGCCTCACACGCAAAAGGACAGCTCATGGAACCGTTAGCGATAAATGCGGCGCTGGTGATCATCGACATGCAAAAAGGTATGGGCGACCCCACCCTTGGTCGACGCAACAACCCAGACGCCGAACTACGCATGCAGCAGCTTCTTACCGCGTGGCGACAGGCGCAACGTCCAATTATTCATGTGCGACATATCTCTCGTTCCCCTGGCTCGGTGTTCTGGCCTGGTCAACCCGGCTGCGAATTCCAGGTCGCGCTGCAGCCCCTCGCCCATGAACAAGTGATGGAAAAAAACGTTCCGGATGCGTTCACCGCTACGGGGCTTGAGCGCTGGCTGCACACGCGCTCGATCAGGCAAGTGGTGATCGCCGGGGTCATCACCAACAACTCGGTGGAGTCCACGGCCCGCTCGGCTGGCAATCTGGGCTTTGACGTGATCGTGGTTGCGGACGCCTGCTTCACCTTCGACCAGACTGATCTGTCGGGCCGGCTATGGCCTGCGGAAGACGTGCATGCGTTGTCGTTGAGTAACCTGGCGATGGACTATGCGAGGGTAGTTGAGACCCAAGCGCTGCTGGGCTGAGCGCTTGTTCGGACGCGCATTTGATTGATTCCTTTCCGATCACAACGGTCACTGTGGCGAGGGAGCTTGCTCCCGCTGGACTGCGCAGCAGGCCCATTCTTTTAAAGCGAAGAGCGGGGCCGCTTCGCGCCCCAGCGGGAGCAAGCTCCCTCGCCACAGGTTATGGGTTTATTGCCGCTGCGAGGCCATCCAGTCAAGGAATGCATCAAGACGCAGCAGGAACGCTTCACCCTCGGCGCTTGGATTTCTGGCCTCAAACAGGAAGTAGGCGATTTGGGTGATCATGGTCGGGTAACGCTGCCGGAACAGCGCCACATGCTCCTCCAGCGTCTGCGGCCACATCGCAGCTTCTGCTGACCGCAGCGTATGCGTGGAACGGATCAACTTGCGCGCGGCTTCGCGCTGCAAACGCAGGCGTTGCGGTGTGTTCGCGGCCTGCACGATGTCTGCGCGATAGCGGCTCAGCACTTCCACAAAATCATCGTTGAGTGCCAGGGCGATATCGCGGCTTGGCCGGAATGGCTCGAACCGCAACCCAAGGTCATCGCCCCACAGGCACCGGCAATGGTGCTTGAGCCAGAACCCCCAGCGATTATGGTTCTGCGGTGCCAATACCTGTGCGCGGTGGCCGATGTCGAAATCGACCTTCGTGACACAGGGATGCCGCGGCTCCAGCGCCAGCCGTGCCAGCTCAAGCTGCTTGAGCAGGCACTCGTCGGGGGCATCGCGCAGGATCAGGGTGAGGTCCAGGTCAGACGCTTCGACACTGGCATCGCCTCGGGCGACACTGCCGTAAAGGTAGATGCCATCCAGCCCGAATGCTGGCTGTGAAAGCGTCGCCACCGCATCCGCCAGCAAAGGTTCGAACTCAGACTGCACAGGCGCGGCGCCCACGGTGACAACATAGCCGTTGGCGTCAACACCGACAGGTGGTTCAGCACTCATAAGCTATGCACCTCGATCACCAGGCCTTCCTCTTCGCTCGGCACACGAAAGTGGCGGGTAATCAGGTCGAATTCGGCATCGGTGGCGGCGAAATCATGCTCGCCGCTGGCGTTGCGTGCGTGCAGTCGAGTCCGGCAGGTGGCGTCATCCAGCTCCAGGTAATGCAGGCAATGCGGTGCCCGGGCGGCCTGCGCCAGGGTGAGCAGCCATTCGCGATTGGCCAGGGTGTTGGCCGGAAAATCCAGCACCACATTGACGCCCGACTTCAGCAGATCGATCACCAGCGGCTCCACGACACCGCGGATCTGCCGGGCACAGGCCAGGTAATCGGCAATCGTCTTGATCTGACCGGGGTACAGCGTGGCGAGCCAATGGTCTTCGCTGAGCAAGATGGCAGCGTGATCGGTGGCAAGACTGCTGGCGAGCGTAGACTTGCCGGACGCAATCTTGCCGCAAAGCAGATGCAGGGTAGCCATGGGACGGTTCCTTTGTGGGGCCGCAAAGCATGCCATGTTTCAGGCGGATCGGTGCTGCCAATACGTATAGAACGCCAGGGCGGCGATGTTCTTGTCCTTGGCTTCGAGCATGATGTCGAAGCGATCCAGAAACTGCAGGGCATAGTCGTTGGTCCAGCGGTTCCACATCTGCGCGCTGTGGGCGTAGAGGTCGCGCTTGGACACCACCTTCAGCAAGGCCGCCATATCCAGTTTGTGCTCGGCATCAAAGCCCAGTGCCTGCAGGCTTTCCGGGGGCTGGGAGTAATGCATCGTGGGCCGCACGCCACGCCAGCTGTCGATGACTTGGGCGACGCGTGGGGAGTCGGGGTCGATGTAGTGGTCTTCGTTGATCCAGCAATGGTGAATGTCCAGTACCACCGGCGCCAGGTCGGCGACTTGCAGGCAATGGTCCAGGCCGTAGGTTTTCTCGTCATTCTCAAAGGTGATGCAATTGCGCGCCACTTCGGACAGGCGCGGCCACACCGCCCGCGTGCCCTCCACACCCAGGCGCCCGGCGATGTGCACGTTGCACTTGAGGTCCTGGAAGCGGCGGCCGTAACCCATCATGCGGATCATGTCGGCGTGGTATTCGAATTCGGCCAGGCTGTTCTCCACCACGCCGGGGTTTTCCGAGGCCAGCACACAGTACTGGCCGGGATGAAACGACAGGCGGATATCCGACGCCCGCGCCAGCTCGCCGATGGTGGCAAACCCTTCCTGCAATTGGCGCTGGATCGCCGGGTCCTGATACACAGCGGCAACGTCGGGGTGGCTGTAGAACGGCAACAGGTCACTGCTCAGGCGCAGCATGCGCAAGGTCGGCGGCAGCTCGGCAACGTAGGCCAGCAGGCGCAATTGAGCGGCGAGGTTATGGGTGACCACTTCGACCAGTTTATCCCGCGCCACCTTGGGCTCGACGCTGTTCATCCAGCGCAATGTGGTGGTACGCGGGTTGAACGGGCCTTCGATCAGCTTCAAGGCACTGGCCGAAGGCAGTCGTTCGGAATGCTTGTACTGGCATGCAAAGCCGATGCGCGGGTGGGTCATGGGAACGCCTGTAATAAGCAATGAAGGTTAGAGGCTTAGGTGAATCCGGCGGCCAAGGGTTCGAAAAACATCCGGACACGAACCTTCGGTGAACTTTCTCACAAACAGCGCGCTCCTTTCCTATGCAAAGCCTATGTGCAAAGCCTATGCAAAGTCATCGCACGCCTAGCCAGGTGTGCCGAACGATAAGGAGCTGCATCCCCCATGACTACCCTTCCCGCCTACCGCTGCACGCCAGGCCCGCTGCATGCGACCTTGCTCGCCGGCAGTGTGCCGCTGTTCCTCGGCGCTACGCTCAGTGACATTGCCTACGGCCAGACCTACCAGATTCAGTGGGCCAATTTCGCCTCCTGGCTGATTGCCGGTGCGTTGGTGTTCAGTGGGTTCGCCCTGTTATTCGCCCTGGTCAACCTGCTGCGCGCCGAACGCAAGGCCGGGCGCCCTGCCGCCTACTTTCTGCTGTTGCTGGCCGCTTGGGTGTTGGGGCTGATCAACGCCTTCCAGCACGCCAAGGATGCCTACGCCATGATGCCGACCGGCCTGGTGCTGTCAGTGATCGTCACACTGCTGGCGATGGTGGCGACGTGGATCGGCCTGACTAACCTGCGTTCGGGAGCTGACCAATGAAAACCACCCACACCTTGACCCTGTTAAGCGCAGCGTTGCTGCTGGCCGCGTGCGGCGGCGAAGGCGACAAGACTCAGGTCCACGGCCCCGACCCCAAGTTACCGGCCCAACAAAGCAGCCTGCTGCCGAGCATGAAGATCGCCGAGCCCGTCGCCTGGGGTGACCAGAAACCCAAGGTACCCGAGGGCTACAGCATCACGGCGATCGCCACCGACCTCGCCATCCCGCGTCAGACCCTGGTACTGCCCAACGGCGATATCCTCGTCGCCGAAGGCCGTGGCGGCAGTGCGGCCAAGCTCAAGCCCAAGGATGTGATCGCCAGCCTGATCAAGGCCGAAGGTAATACCAAGGTCAAGAGCGGCAACCGCATCACGCTGTTGCGCGATGCCGATGGTGACGGCACTTATGAACTCAAGACCGTGTTCGCCGACAACCTCAACGCGCCCTATGGCCTGGCGTACGCCGATGGGAAAATCTACGTGGCCAACCAGGACGCGCTGGTGCGCTTCGACTATGCCGACGGCCAGACCAAGGCCAGCGGCGCCCCGACCAAGGTCACCGACCTGCCGGCGCAGATCAATCACCACTGGACCAAATCCCTGGCGGTGAGCGAGGACGGGCGCCAGCTCTATGTCGGGATCGGCTCCAACAGCAACATCACCGAGCGCGGCATGGAAGTGGAAATCGACCGGGCGATGGTCTGGCAGATCGATGCCGCGACCGGTGCGCACAAGCCCTACGCAACCGGCCTGCGCAACCCGACGGCGCTGACTATCCAACCGGGTTCGGGGCAGCTGTGGACGGTGGTCAACGAGCGCGATGAACTGGGCCCGGACCTGGTGCCGGATTACCTCAGCTCGGTGCGTGAAGGCGCCTTCTACGGCTGGCCTTATAGTTACTGGGGCCAGAACGTCGACCCGCGTGCGCAACCGCAGAACCCGGCCAAAGTGGCTGCGGCGATCAAGCCCGATTACAGCCTGGGCTCGCACGTTGCGGCACTCGGTGTGGATTTCTCCATCCCGGCCATGGGCGAAAAATTCGCCGACGGCGTGTTCGTTGGCGAACACGGCAGTTGGAACCGCGATAATCCGGTGGGTTACAAGGTGATCTTCGTACCGTTCAGCAACGGCAAACCGGCTGGCGAGCCTGTGGACTTCGCCACCGGTTTTCGCGGGGAGGATGGCAAGACCCGTGGTCGCCCGGTCGGTGTGACGGTGGACCCGAAAGGTGCGCTGATCATTGCCGATGACTTGGCCAACACGGTATGGCGGGTAACGCGTAATCGATGAACCGACACTGCCGGAGCGGCTTGCCCGCTCCGGCACTCTCACTCAGAGGTCGGTGATTTCCTTATGGCGCGGCACCAGCGTCTTCATCACGCTCCACGCCACCAGGTACGCCAGGGCACAGATCGCGAACATGATCATGTAGCCGGTGTGGATGTCGTTGATGGATTTGTAGTAGTCAAACACCCAGCCGCCGATCTTGGTCATCACCACTCCGCCCAAGCCTCCCGCCATGCCGCCGATACCGACCACCGAAGCGACGGTTTTCTGCGGGAACATGTCCGATACTGTGGTGAAGATATTGCACGACCACGCCTGGTGTGCCGAGGCGCCCACGCCGATCAGCAATACCGGGACCCAGAAGCTGATGTAGCCCAACGGCTGGGCCAGCAGCACCACCAGCGGGAACAGCGCGATCACCAGCATGGCTTTCATGCGGCCATCATAGGGCGCGTCGCCCCGTGCCATGAAGTAACTGGGAAACCAGCCACCCCCGATACTGCCAACCATGGTCATGCTGTACAGCACGGCCAGCGGCATCACGATATCGGCGCCCTTCATGCCGTATTGCGCCGACAGGTAAGTCGGCAGCCAGAACAGGAAAAACCACCAGACGCCGTCCGTCATGAACTTGCCGAAGGCAAAGGCCCAGGTCTGGCGATAGGTCAGCAATTTGAACCACGAGACTTTTTTCGGTGTTGCGCCCGCAGCCAATGGCGTGAAGGGTTGTACGGTCTGGTCGCTGCGAATGTAGGCCAGTTCTTCGGCCGACAGGCGTTTTTGCTGCTCAGGTTTTTCGTACACGGCGGCCCACACGGCCACCCACACGAAGCCCAGCATGCCGATGACCATGAAAGCCGCTTCCCAGCCCCACATCCCGGCGATCAATGGCACACAGATGGGCGCCAAAATCGCGCCTACGTTGGCGCCCGAATTGAAGATCCCGGTGGCGAACGAACGCTCTTTCTTGGGGAAGTACTCGGCCGTGGCCTTGATCGCGATGGGAAAGTTGCCCGCCTCGCCAATCGCCAGCACCGCGCGTGACAGCATGAAACCGGCAATCGACACCGGGATCACCGCCAGGCCGACGGCAGTGCTGACCGCCGCAAGGCCCTCGCCCATTTGCACCGAGAAGGCATGCATGATCGCGCCGGTGGACCAGATGCCAATCGCCACGACGTAGGCGGCCTTGGTGCCGATCTTGTCGACAAACCGCCCGGCAAACAGCATGGAAATCGCATAGACGAATTGGAACACCGCCGCGATGTTGGCGTAATCGGTGTTGCTCCAGCCAAATTGCGTGGACAACTGCGGCGCCAGCAGGCTGAGCACCTGGCGGTCGAGGTAGTTGACGGTAGTGGCGAAAAACAGCATCGCGCAGATCGTCCAGCGATAGCTGCCGACCGCCTGGCCGACACGATGGGCACTGATGGGCTCGTTCAGATTCATGGCATCACTTTTTATTTTTGTTAGGTAGGACATATGCAACGTCATATGTCGTCGTACAACTGTGGCTTTTATATCGGGCTGTCTGGGCAGTGTCAATCTGAAAGATTGCTGTGAACGAGGATTTACAGGGGTGTGAAAACTGTCAGGCTGAAGCAGTTGTAGGATGACAAACGCGCATCACTCGGCTGGGTGCTTGGCCGGGCACATCATCGAGCAGGCCGAATGGCTGCATGCCGATCTTCTCCAACACCCGGATCGACGCGGCGTGCTCCGGTCGCACCAACCCGAAAACCTCCGGCAAGCCCAGCGTTTCGAATGCCAGCACTAAGGCATCGCGCCCCACCTCGGTGGCATAGCCCTGCCCCCAGGCTTCGACGGCGAAGCGATAGCCGAGGTTGATGCGCGGCACTGTCAGGTAGTTGAGCGGCGCAATGCCGCCGAAGCCGATGATGTGTTCGGGGGCCTCACGCCGTGCAACCGCCCACCAGCCGTAGCCCAGGGCAGACCATTGGTCGAGCCAGCGCTGCAGCAGGCGCTGCGCATCATCGACACTGGCCATGGGGCCGGCAGGGTTGAACAGGTTGGTCTGGGGGTCGCTGTAGATGGCGAATAGTCGCTGAACATCCGTTGGCCGTGGTTGGCGGTAGATGAGGCGTGAATGGTTGTTTGGCATACAAATGACGTCCCTATTGGCGGCATAACGCTGCGAGCCCAGTTTAACCAGCAGGTACACGCCTCGGTAGGCACACAGCTGGACAATGTGGGAGGGGGCTTGCCCCCGATGGCGGTGGGTCAGCAGCAGATGCATTCATTGACAGCCCCTCATCGGGGGCAAGCCCCCTCCCACATTAGAGTTTCGCTGACGCTTGGATACGCGCACTGCCGGGTGGCATGGATCACGACATTTTGGCTAATTCGAGAAAAAGTAGCCCAATGGGTGAATTATTTAGTGTCCGCTTGTATCTGAAGTGACAGAGCGGTGCCATCGCGGCGATGGCGCCTCCCGTTCAGCTTCTAGAGTGGCCCGCATGATATTACGTAAGAAACGCGTCAAACCCATCGGTTTGAACGACATCACCATTGTCGACGACAACAAGATGCGCAAGGCAATCACCGCCGCCGCACTGGGCAACGCCATGGAATGGTTCGACTTTGGCGTCTATGGGTTTGTCGCTTATGTGCTGGGCAAGGTGTTCTTCCCAGACGCGTCCCCCAGCGTACAAATGATCGCGGCGCTGGCCACCTTCTCGGTGCCCTTCCTGATCCGCCCACTGGGCGGTCTGTTCTTCGGCGCTCTGGGTGACAAGTACGGACGACAGAAAGTCCTCGCCGCCACCATCGTGATCATGTCCCTGAGCACCTTCGCCATCGGCTTGATTCCGGGGTACGCGTCCATTGGCATCTGGGCACCGATCCTGTTGCTGTTGTGCAAAATGGCCCAGGGTTTCTCGGTGGGCGGCGAATACACCGGCGCGTCGATTTTCGTCGCCGAATACGCCCCGGACCGCAAGCGCGGGTTCCTCGGCAGTTGGTTGGACTTCGGCTCGATTGCCGGCTTCGTGCTGGGCGCCGGCCTGGTGGTGTTGATTTCCACTGTGCTCGGCGAGGCGGATTTCGAGGCCTGGGGCTGGCGCCTGCCGTTCTTCCTGGCCCTGCCTTTGGGCATCATCGGCCTGTACCTGCGCCACGCGCTGGAAGAGACTCCGGCGTTCCAGCAACACGTCGAAAAACTCGAGCAGGGTGACCGCGAAGGCCTCAGCCATGGCCCCAAGGTGTCCTTCAAGGAGATCGCCACCAAGCATTGGCGCAGCCTGCTGACCTGCATTGGTATCGTCGCGGCCACCAACGTGACCTACTACATGCTGCTCACCTACATGCCCAGCTACCTGTCGCACAACCTGCATTACGCCGAAAACAGCGGTGTGCTGATCATCATCGCGATCATGGTCGGCATGTTGTTCGTGCAGCCGTTCATTGGCTTTGTCAGCGACAAGATCGGCCGCAAGCCCTTCATCATCGCCGGCAGCATCGGCCTGCTGTTCCTGTCGATCCCGGCGTTCATGCTGATTACCAGCGGCAAGACCGGGCTGATCTTCAGCGGCCTGCTGATTCTGGCAATTGTGCTTAACTTCTTTATCGGCGTGATGGCATCGACGCTGCCGGCGATGTTCCCCACTCACCTGCGCTACAGCGCGCTGGCGAGTGCCTTCAACGTCTCGGTATTGATCGCCGGTATCACGCCCACTGCAGTGGCCTGGCTGGTAGAAAGCACCAACGACCTGTACATGCCGGCCTACTACCTGATGGTGTTCGCCGTGGTCGGTCTGGTCACGGGCCTGACCATGAAGGAAACTGCCAATAAACCATTGCGAGGGGCGGCCCCGGCGGCCTCCGACATGGAAGAAGCCAAGGAATTGTTGCAGGAGCACCATGACAATATCGAGCAGAAGATCGAGGACATCGATGCTGAGATTGCGGCGCTCCAGGCCAAGCGCGAAAACTTGGTGCAGCAGCACCCAAGGATCAATTAAGACCTGGCTGTGCGTGGTCGCTGTCTGCGGCCACGCCTTTGGAGCGTTCACATGATTCCAAGCGTCACCTCTGCCCAATCGCTGCTGAGCGCCGACGAACGCGCTGCCATCGCAGAAATCGAAGCGACCACCAACATCCTTAAACTGGTCACCCGCCTGACCGGCATGCGCTTCGCCGGCATCGCCAAATTCACTGACCTGGAATGGATAGTCTGCTCGGCCTACGACCCCATGCAGATGGGCATCCATGTCGATGACGTGCTCGACCTGGAAACCACCCTGTGCAGTGAGTTCTGCGTCGATCCCCAAGCCTTGTTCGTCCCGCAGATCAGCCTCGACGGCCGCTTTGCCGCACGCCCGGTGGTCAAGCAATACGCCATCGAAAGCTATGCCGGCGCGCCGATCTTCCTGCCCGACGGGCGCCTGTTCGGTGCACTGTGCGCGCTGGATTCGCGCGCCATGCTGTTCGACGACCCCAACCTGCCGGAAACCCTGAGCCTGTTCGCACGACTGATCGGGTGCATCTTTTACGCTAACTTGACTCCGTCAGATCAGTAACACCTGCCCTGCCCCGCAGCGCGGCCATGTCGCGCTTGGGCGGTACGCCGAACAGACGGCTGTACTCACGGCTGAACTGCGATGGGCTCTCATAACCGACTTTGAACGCGGCACTGGACACATCCTGGTGCTCGTTCAACATCAAGCGCCTGGCCTCGTTCAAGCGCAGCCATTTCTGATACTGCAGCGGACTCATCGAGGTCAGTTGGCGGAAGTGATGGTGAAAGGTTGCCGCGCTCATTTGCACGCGCGCGGCCAGCTCTTCCACGCGTAGCGCGCTGTCGAAATTCAATTTCAGCCAATCGATGGCCTTGGCGATCCGATACCCCTGCCCGTCCACTGAACAGATCTGGCGCAGTCGGCCGGCCTGGTCGCTCTTCAATAACCGGTAGTGAATCTCGCGTTGGATCAACGGTGCCAGTACCGGGATGGCGTCAGGTTCATCCAGCAATGCCACCAGGCGCGCGAATGCTGCCAGCATGCCGTCCGTCACCCGGCCGATGCCAACCCCCTTCATCATCGCGCGCTCACGGGTTGGCGGCAGGCCGCCCTGGGCGATCAGCTCGGCCAGCATGCGCAGGTCCAGCTTGAACATCAGCCCCAGGCACGGTTGCTCGGGGCTGGCGACCAGCACTTCGGAGTTGGCCGGAATATCCAGCGAGGTCACCAGAAATCGCGAGGTGTCATAGGGATAGCCCTCACCGCCGACCCACAACCGCTTCTCGCCCTGTACCACCAGCACGATGCTCGGTTCGACCATGCACACCACCGGCGCGGCCGGCTGTTCACGCCGATAGAACCCCAGGCCCGGGATCGGCATCGGGTAGTCGCCGGGCGCCGGAATGCGCGAGCCGATGGCCTGGATCAGCGCGTCCAGCGGCGATTGATGGATCGTCATAGGGCCCTTCCACTGCTTCACTGACTGTCTTGGCAGGACTTTACCCGCGCCAGCCCCAGGCGTCGCCGCCAAACCGTGAAACTCAGAGGATCAGGCAAGTAATCCACTCAAATGCACTACAGAAGCCGGGCCGCCATCGGGAAAATGCTCGGACACTTCGCAAGGAACATCCCTATGAAACGCCTCTTGCTCGCGCTGGGTTTGCTGGTGACCTCCCTTTCCTCATTAGGAGCCGATATGTCCAACGGTGCTGATAACTTCTACACCAGCGACACGGTGACGGCCGAGAACGTCACCTTCAACAATCAATACGGCATGCAGGTTGCGGGCACGTTGTTCACGCCTAAAAACCTCGCCGCCGGATCCAAAAGCGCCGCCATTGTCGTCGGCCATCCCATGGGCGCCGTCAGGCAACAAAGCGCCAACCTCTATGCCACCAAAATGGCCGAACAGGGTTTCGTTACCCTTTCCCTGGACCTGTCGTTCTGGGGCGAAAGCGCCGGCACGCCGCGCAACGCGGTGCTGCCCGACCTCTACACCGAAGACTTCAGCGCCGCCGTGGACTTCCTCGGCACCCGCCCCCAGGTCGATCGTGAACGCATCGGTGC
This sequence comes from Pseudomonas sp. R2-7-07, assembly GCF_003852355.1. Taxonomy (NCBI): domain Bacteria; kingdom Pseudomonadati; phylum Pseudomonadota; class Gammaproteobacteria; order Pseudomonadales; family Pseudomonadaceae; genus Pseudomonas; species Pseudomonas sp. R2-7-07. The sequence goes on from NZ_CP027759.1 coordinate 3,174,936, forward strand.
CATCGGCGTGTGTGGCAGCGGCAGCTTCGTGATCAGCGCGGCGAAGATCGATCCGCGCATCAAGGCGATAGCGACCGTCAGCATGTACGACATGGGCGCCGCCAACCGCAACGGCCTCAAGCACGGCGTGACGCTGCAACAGCGCCAGCAGGTGTTGCGCCAGGCGGCCAACCAGCGCTACGTCGAGTTCCAGGGCGGCGAGACCGTCTACACCGGCGGCACGCCGCAGACCCTCACCGGCGACGCGGTGGGCGATGAGTTCTACGATTTCTACCGCACCCCGCGCGGCGAAGTCACGCCGCCAGGCGCCTCCAAGCTGACCACCACCCGGCCGACGTTGACCAGCAACGTGAAGTTCATGAACTTCTACCCGTTCAACGACATCGAGACGATCTCCCCACGCCCGCTGCTGCTGATTGCCGGGGCCGACGCGCACTCCCGTGAATTCAGCGAAGACGCCTTCCAGCGCGCCGCCGAGCCCAAGCAATTGCTGATCATCCCGAACGCGGGGCACGTCGATCTCTACGACCGGGTCAACCTGATCCCGTTCGCCAAACTCACCACCTTCTTCCAGAGCTATTTGAAGTGATGTCTGCTACATCCCAAACCCAACGCTGGGGCGCTGTGCTGGCCATGTCGCTGGCGGCGTTCGCGCTGGTTGCTTCCGAATTCATGCCGGTGAGCCTGCTGACACCCCTGGCCGCCGACCTGCACATCACCGAAGGCCAGGCCGGCCAGGGCATTTCGGTGTCCGGGGTGTTTGCCCTGCTCACCAGCCTGGTGATCGCCTCGATCGCCGCGCGGGTGGATCGCAAGCGCCTGCTGATGGCGCTGACACTGCTGATGATCGTCTCCGGCAGCGTGGTGGCGTTCGCCCCGAACTACCTGGTGTTCATGCTCGGTCGTGCATTGATCGGCGTGGCGATTGGCGGCTTCTGGTCACTGTCGGCGGCCACGGCGATGCGCCTGGTGCCGCAAGCCCAGGTGCCGCGTGCCCTGGCCATCGTCAACGGTGGCAATGCACTGGCGACGGTGATCGCGGCGCCACTGGGCAGCTTTCTGGGCGGCATCATCGGCTGGCGTGGCGCGTTTTTCTGTGTGGTGCCGGTGGCCGTGATTGCACTGGTGTGGCTGCTGGTGAGCCTGCCTGCGCTGAAGAACAAGGCCGAGGCGAAAGCCGGCAATGTCCTGAGCCTGATGAAAAACCCCACCGTAGCCCTGGGGATGGTGGCCGTCAGCGTGTTCTTCATGGGCCAGTTCATGCTGTTCACCTACCTGCGGCCGTTCCTGGAAAGCGTGACCCGAGTTGACGTCTCCACGCTGTCGTTGATGCTGCTGGTGCTCGGCCTGGCGGGCCTGGCCGGGACGTTCCTGATTGAACGCTTCCTGAAGCACCACCTGTACCCGACGCTGATTGCCATCCCGCTGATAATGGCAGGCATCGCCCTTGCACTGGTGGCGTTCGGCAGTTCCACCCTCATGACCAGCGTGTTGCTGGGCAGCTGGGGCCTGGTGGCGACCGCCGCGCCGGTGGGCTGGTGGACGTGGTTGTCGAGAACCACGCCTGACAACGCCGAGGCCGGCGGTGGCTTGATGGTCGCCATCATTCAATTGGCGATTGCCGCAGGCGCCACGGTCGGCGGCGTGGCGTTTGACCTGAGCGGTTACCAGGCGACCTTCGAACTGAGCGCGGCCTTGCTGGTGGTCGCCACCGTGCTGGCCTACCTGGCGTCACGCCGCCCGCGGCCTGCCCGCGTCATCAGCAGCGCTAGCTGAAAAACTGACTCGGCGTCTTGCCGAACTGTTTTTTGAACATGCTGGTAAAGGCGCTGGGGCTTTCGTAACCCAACTCAAGGGCCACATCGATAATTTTCTCGCCCACCGCGATGCGCTCCAGCGCCAACAGCAAACGGGCCTGTTGGCGCCACTGGCCGAAGGTCATCCCGGTTTCGCGGCGGAACAGGCGTTGAATGGTTTTTTGATCCAGGTCCAGGCGCTGGCTCCAATCGGCGACGGTGGACGCATCGCCCGGGTCTTGCTGCAGCGTCAGGCAGATGTGATTGATGCGCGGGTCGGCGGGCTGAGGAAGTGACAACGGCAACGCGGGCAGGATAGCCAGCTCATCGAGGATCAGGCGCATGATCCTGGCGTCGCGCGAATCCTCGGCAAAGGGCGGTTTCAAGCTGACCGAGACTTTGATCAATTCACTCAGCAGCGGCGACACCGTCACCGTCTTCGGCTCGGTCGGCAGGTCCGGAAAGCTGTCCGGGCGCACGAATACGCTGCGCATTTTCAAGGTGCCTACGCAACGCAGCGCATGCACCTGGCCACAGGGCATCCAGAACCCGCGATTGGGCGGCACCGTCCACTGGTTCAACGCCGAATACACCACCATCACGCCGCCAATGGCGTAGAGCAGTTGATGCTTGTTGTGGCTGTGCTCGGGAATCACCCAGTTTTCCGGGTAGTCAGTGGCCGAGCTGATGACGGCCCAATCGCCTTCATCGATCTCCTGGAGGAATTTGTCGAGGGATTTGATGATTTCGCCCTTTTTGCGATGAATTACGCCCGAATTGCGCGAGACAGGCATTTGCGTCGACTCTAGCATGGCTCCCGAAATAATTAGAAATGGGCCGCCCGCTCAAGTAGTGTCGGCCCCTGTTCGCTGCCTTGTATGGAATGCCTGCATGTCGACCCTCACCGCGACACCCGCCGCTGCCACCGCGACGCCTCAGGTCAGCCCTTTGGTCATGCGCGTGCTCGGCGCCTGCGCCCTGGCGCATCTGATCAACGACCTGATCCAGGCCGTGCTGCCGTCGATCTACCCAATGCTCAAGGCCAACTACGGCCTGACGTTTACCCAGGTCGGCCTGATCACCCTGACCTTCCAACTCACCGCATCGCTGCTGCAGCCCTGGATCGGCTACCACACCGACCGTCATCCCAAGCCCTGGCTGCTGCCGGCGGGCATGGTCTGCACCTTGATCGGTATTCTGATGCTGGCGTTTGTCGGCAGCTTCCCGCTGATTTTGCTGGCGGCGGCGCTGGTGGGTGTCGGCTCGTCAACGTTCCACCCGGAAACGTCCCGCGTGGCACGCCTGGCCTCCGGCGGCCGCTATGGCCTGGCGCAATCGACGTTCCAGGTCGGCGGCAACACCGGCAGCGCCTTCGGCCCACTGCTGGCAGCGGCCATCATTATTCCCTACGGCCAGAGCCATATCGCCTGGTTCGGCCTGTTCGCGGTGTTCGCGATCCTGGTGCTGTACGGCTTGAGCCGCTGGTACCGCCACCACCTCAACCTGTTCAAGCTCAAGCAAGGCGGCAAGCCGACCCATGGCCTGTCCAAAGGCCGGGTGACCTTTGCCCTGGTGGTGCTGGCGCTGCTGGTGTTCTCCAAATATTGGTACATGACCAGCCTGACCAGCTACTTCACGTTCTACCTGATCGAAAAATTCCAGCTGTCGGTCGCCAACTCCCAGATGTACCTGTTCCTGTTCCTCGGCGCGGTGGCCGTGGGCACCTTCGCCGGCGGGCCGATCGGCGACAAGATCGGGCGCAAGACAGTCATCTGGTTTTCGATTCTTGGCGCCGCACCGTTCACCCTCGCCCTGCCCTATGTCGACCTGTTCTGGACTGCCGTACTCAGCGTGATCATCGGCTTTATCATCGCCTCGGCGTTCTCCGCCATCGTGGTGTTCGCCCAGGAACTGGTGCCGGGCAATGTCGGCATGATCGCCGGGATCTTTTTCGGCCTGATGTTCGGCTTCAGCGGGATCGGCGCGGCACTGTTGGGTTTGCTCGCCGATAGCCACGGTATCGAATACGTCTACAAGCTCTGCTCGTTCCTGCCGTTGGCGGGCATCCTGACGATATTGTTGCCGTCGACAAAAGGCGTGTAGGCCTGCCGCTATCCAGGCGGGAGACGCTTAAACAATGTGGGAGGGGGCTTGCTCCCGATGGCGGTATGTCAGTTATAGAGGATGTGACTGAACCACCGCCATCGGGAGCAAGCCCCCTCCCACATTGGATTTCTAGCGTTCCGTGCGTCGCGTGAAACCATTGACGACGATATACAGCAGCGGCCCTACCGACACGAACACCGCCGTCAGCAGGAAATAGGGGATCAACGACGCCACGGAGCGCCCCCGCCCCCGCGCATCCCGGTACATCCACACACACGCCAGTATTGCCATCAGGTACAGGTCAATCACCACCTGCGCCGTATCTGGCCGCGACATCAACTCCTGCCCAAACGCAATGAGCGATTGCTCGGCCGACATCATGGTCGCCACGGTATACAGCGAAAACCCGAGCAAACCGGCCAGGGCGATATAGGGTCTTGGCATGTTCTCCTCCTTGGAGTGCAATATGGATCATCAAGCCGCTTACCTTAGCAGCAAGCTGGCACTGGGAAATATCTGTACGTAGACTGCCGCCATACCTCCACTTGAAGGCGGCGAAAAAAACCTGATGCAAGTTACCGAAGTCTCCATTGCCCAATTGCGCGCTGCGCTTGAATCCGGCCAGACCAGCGCCGTTGAACTGGTGCAGGCCTACCTGGCGCGGATCGACGCCTATGACGGCCCGCAGACCGCCACCGCACTGAACGCCGTGGTGGTGCGCAACCCCGAGGCCTTGCAGGAAGCCGAGGCGTCCGATGCACGCCGGGCAAAAGGCCAGACGCTGGGGCCGCTGGATGGCATTCCCTATACGGCCAAGGACAGTTACCTGGTCAAGGGCCTCACCGCCGCGTCCGGCAGCCCGGCGTTCGCCAAGCTGGTCGCCCAGCGTGATGCCTTTACCATCGAGCGTTTGCGTGCTGGCGGGGCCATCTGCCTGGGCAAGACCAATATGCCGCCCATGGCTAACGGCGGCATGCAACGCGGCGTCTATGGCCGCGCTGAAAGCCCGTACAACGCCGATTACCTCACCGCACCGTTCGCCTCGGGTTCGTCCAACGGCGCCGGCACGGCCACGGCGGCAAGTTTCGCCGCGTTTGGCCTGGCCGAAGAAACCTGGTCGAGCGGTCGCGGCCCGGCCTCCAATAACGGCTTGTGTGCGTACACGCCTTCTCGTGGGGTGATTTCAGTACGCGGCAACTGGCCGCTGACCCCGACCATGGACGTGGTGGTGCCCTATGCGCGCACCATGGCTGACCTGCTGGAAGTACTCGACGTGGTGGTCGCCGAAGACCCGCACACCCGTGGCGACCTGTGGCGCCTGCAACCCTGGGTGCCGATCCCCAGCGTCAGTTCGGTGCGCCCGGCGTCCTACGCCGAACTGGCGGTGGGCAGCGCGGCCCTGGCCGGCAAACGCTTCGGCGTGCCGCGCATGTACATCAACGCCGACCCTGAGGCCGGCACCAGTGAGAAACCCGGGATTGGCGGACCGACCGGGCAGAAAATCCACACCCGCGCCTCAGTGATCGAGCTGTGGCAAGCCGCACGCCACGCCCTGGAAGCCGCAGGCGCCGAGGTCATCGAAGTGGATTTCCCACTGGTGTCCAATTGCGAAGGCGACCGCCCCGGCGCGCCCACAGTGTTCAACCGTGGCCTGGTGTCCCGGCAATTCCTCCACGATGAACTGTGGGAATTGTCGGCCTGGGCGTTCGATGACTTTTTGCGTGCCAACGGCGACCCGGCGTTGAACCGCCTGGCAGATGTCGATGGACCGAAGATCTTCCCCCACGACCCCGGCACCCTGCCCAACCGCGAAGACGACCTGGCCGCCGGCATGGACGAATACGTGCGCATGGCCCAGCGCGGCATCACGCCGTGGAACGAGATCAGCAGCTTGCCCGACGGCTTGCGCGGCCTCGAGCAAACCCGCCGGCTGGACCTGGAAGACTGGATGGACCGCCTGGGGCTCGACGCGGTGCTGTTCCCCACCGTGGCCGACGTTGGCCCGGCCGATGCCGATGTCAACGAAGCCTCCGCGGATATCGCCTGGAGCAATGGCGTGTGGGTGGCCAACGGCAACCTCGCCATTCGCCACCTTGGCGTGCCTACGGTCACCGTGCCGATGGGCGTGATGGCGGACATCGGCATGCCGGTCGGGCTGACATTTGCCGGGCGGGCGTATGACGATTCGGCGCTGCTGCGCTTTGCGTCGGCGTACGAAGCCACCGGCAGCAAACGCATGATTCCACCGCGTACACCGCCGTTGTCAGCACGCTGATTACGGCCCCCTGTAGGAGCGAGCTTGCCCTAATGCCGGGCAGTTAAGAAGTAGCAGGAGCGAGAACTAACTTGTGGCGAGGGAGCTTGCTCCCGCTGGGGCGCGAAGCGGCCCCAAACAATGGGACTGCTGCGCAGTCCAGCGGGAGCAAGCTCCCTCGCCACAGGTTCGGTGTCGCCTTAACTCACTGGCATTAGGGCTTGCCCCCTCCCACAGGTTCAGCCGAGTTCCACGTCGGTAGATAAGTAATTTCAGAATATTTCAAGCCCCCCCTTTCCTTCCCCTGCCAATTTATTGCATGGTTGTACGACGACAGACCTCATCATGTCGCTCCCCCACAACAATAAGGACTCCCCATGCAAAATCTCAAAATGCTGATCGCTTTCCTGTGCCTGTTCTCCGGCTACGTCGCGGCCGCACCGGCGCCCGCCGAGAAGGAAGTAGCCCAGGCGGTCGACCAACTGACCCAGGCTATGTTGCACCTGGACCTCAAGCAACTGCATGCGCTGACCGCAGACACCCTCACCTACGGCCATTCCAGCGGCAAGGTGCAGAACAAAGCGCAGTTCATCGAAGACCTGGAAACTCACAAGAGCGCGTTCAAGACCCTGGAAATGCAAAACCAGAGCATCACCCTCAATGGCGATACCGCTCTGGTGCGCAACCACTTTCATGCCCTGGCGGTGAACAGTGGCGTCGAAGTGCCGACCGATATCGATAACTTCCAGGTCTGGCAGAAGCAGAAAGGCCAATGGCTGTTGATCGGTCGCCAGGCCTACAAATACTGACCCTTGCCGGTGAGCCGCTCAGCCACGGCTCACCATTGCACTACTTTGCGCACCTTGAGCAACGCCTCACGCAGCGCCGTCATCGACACCGACCCCAACGCCAGGCGCAGCGCGTGGGGCACATGGGCCGAGACGGCAAACGGCTCGGCGGTGGAAACGCCAATACCCTCGCGCTGTAAGGTCATGGCCACCTGATCGGCGCGGGCATCTTCGGCCAGCGGCAGCCACAAAAAATACGATGATGGATGGCTGATATAGCTCAGCCCCGCCAGCACTTGCGCGGCCAAAGCTTGCCGTGCCTGGGCATCTGCGCGTTTTTGCGCCTCCAACTGCGCGACGGTGCCATCTTCGATCCAGGCCACGGCGATCGCACTCATCACCCCCGGCACGTTCCAGGTGGTGGCCATGACGGTGCGTTCCAATACCTTGACCCAAGCCAGGGGCGCGGCGATAAAACCGACGCGCAAGCCGGTGGCGACACTCTTGGAAAACCCACCGACGTAAATTGTGCATTCAGGCGCCAACGCCGCCAGCGGCGGCGGTGCGTGTTCGGCCAGGAAGGCGTAGGCGGCGTCCTCGATGATCATCAAGTCGTGCTCGCGCGCAATCGCCACCAGGCGCTCGCGCTGCGCCAGGCTCATCACCCAGCCCAGCGGGTTATGCAGAGTAGGCATGCTGTAGACCGCGCGCACCGGCCGCTTGCGGCACAGGGCCTGCAGGTGATCGAGGTCCGGGCCGGTGGCAGTGGACGGGATCGCGACGATCTCCAGGTGCAGGGTCTCGGCCAATACTTTGAAGCCCGAATAGGTCAATGCATCGACGGCGATCACATCGCCAGGTTTGAGCAGCGCCATCAGGGTTACCGCCAAGCCGTGCTGTGCACCGCTGACCAGCAATATCTGTTCGGCCTGCACCGCCAGCCCGCGCTGCAACAGGTGCTGCGCGACCGCCGCGCGTTCATGCAGGCGGCCGGCATGGGGTTGGTAACGCAACAGCGCTTCCAGGTCGCCGGATAACGCCAACTGGCGCAGTGCGCCACGCAAAAGGTCGGCCTGGCCGGGCAATGACGGGTAGTTGAAATTCAAGTCGAGCATGCCCGCCGCGACGGGCATCTGCCCACTGCCCTGGCCCGGCGGTAACGCCAGTTCGCGTACAAAAGTGCCACGCCCGGTTTCACCACTGACCAGCCCCATCGCCTCCAGCTCGGCGTACACGCGGCTCGCGGTAACCAGCGCCAGGCCATGCTCGGCGGCGAGTTGGCGGTGGGTGGGAAGGCGCGTGCCGGGCGGCATTTTGCCCGCACGAATGGCCTCGGCGAAGGTATCGACCAGCGACTTGTAGCGGGCGCGCGGCATTGGCGATGTATCCATGACAATTTTTTGATTGCCTTAATCTTCAGCCCTAGGATGCCGAGTACGCAACTTCCCTTTTCGGACATACCCCTATGGAACGCACCTTGCCTTTCGGCACCCTGGACAGCAGCACCCAAGGCTGGATCAACGGTTTTATTGGCGTGGTGATCTTCAGCGGTTCGTTGCCGGCCACGCGCCTGGCGGTGATGGAATTCGAGCCGGTGTTCCTGACCATGATCCGCGCGACGCTTGCGGCCATCCTGGGGCTGTGCCTTTTGCGGTTGTTCCGCGAAAAACGCCCCACCCGCCCGCAATGGGCGCCCTTGGCTATCGTCGCGTTCGGCGTGGTGATCGGTTTCCCGCTGCTGACGGCGCTGGCGCTGCAATACGTGACCTCCGCGCACTCCATTGTGTTTATCGGCCTGCTGCCGCTGGCGACGGCGATCTTCGGCGTGCTGCGCGGCGGCGAGCGACCACGGCCGGTATTCTGGTTGTTTTCGGGGCTGGGCAGTGCGCTGGTGATGGCTTACGCCTTCGCCCAGGGCCTGAGCGCCGCGCCCGCCGGGGACTTGCTGATGCTATTGGCGGTGCTGGTCTGCGGCCTGGGCTATGCCGAAGGCGCCAAGCTGTCGCGCAGCCTGGGTGGCTGGCAGGTGATTTGCTGGGCCCTGGTAATGTCGCTGCCCGTCGTCGCGCCTTTGAGCTGGCTGCTGGCGCCCGCGTCGTTCACCGGCATCAGCCTGCCGGCCTGGCTGAGCCTGGGTTACGTCGCAGTGTTCAGCATGTTGATCGGCTTTGTGTTCTGGTATCGCGGCCTGGCCCAGGGTGGCATCGCGGCGGTCGGCCAGTTGCAGTTGCTGCAACCGTTCTTTGGCCTGGCGCTGGCGGCGGGCCTGCTGCATGAACAGGTCAGCCAGGGCATGCTGCTGGTCACGGTGGCGGTGATCGGCTGCGTGGCCGGCGCGAAGCGCTTCGCGCTAGGGGCCAGGGGCTGCTAAACAGAAATGGCGTCCGCGCCCGTGGCCGCACGGGTTGATCCTGGTCTACATTTGACGGCAACCGCTAATCGAGGACTGCACCGATGACTCGTCTCACCGCCAAAGACTTCGCTCCCGAACTGCTGGAACTCTACGATGGCTACGCCCACGGCACGCTGAACCGCCGCGAATTTCTCGACCGCGCCGCGCTGTTTACCTTCGGCGGCCTGACCGCCTCGGCCCTGCTCGCCGCCCTGAGCCCCAACTACGCACTCGCCGAACAGGTGAAATTCACCGACCCCGCTATCGTTGCCGACTACATCACCTACCCGTCACCCAAGGGTAACGGCACGGTGCGCGGCTACCTGGTGCGCCCGGCGAAGGCCGTGGGCAAACTGCCTGCGGTGGCGGTCGTGCATGAGAACCGTGGCCTGAACCCGTATATCGAAGACGTGGCGCGGCGCCTGGCCAAAGCCGGCTTTATCGCCCTGGCGCCCGATGGCCTGACCTCGGTGGGCGGCTACCCCGGCAACGATGAAAAAGGCGTGGCCCTGCAGCAGACCGTCGACCCCACCAAACTGATGAACGACTTTTTCGCTGCCATTGAATGGCTGATGCACCACGACAGCAGCACCGGCAAAGTCGGCATCACCGGTTTCTGCTATGGCGGTGGCGTGACCAATGCGGCGGCGGTGGCCTACCCGGAACTGGCGGCGGCAGTATCGTTCTACGGGCGTCAACCCGAGGCCAAGGACGTACCCCGCATCAAGGCGCCGATCATGCTGCATTACGGGGAGCTGGATGCGCGCATCAACGAAGGTTGGCCGGCCTACGAGAATGCGCTGAAAGCCGCCGGTACAACGTATGAGGCATTTATCTACCCGGGAGCCAACCACGGCTTTCACAACGATTCGACGCCGCGTTATGACGAGTCAGCGGCAAACCTGGCCTGGGAGCGCACCCTGGGATGGTTCCGCAAATACCTCGCCTAGACTCAGTCCAACTGTGGGAGGGGGCTTGCCCCCGATGGCGGTGGCTCAGTCACATCATCTATAACTGACACACCGCAATCGGGAGCAAGCCCCCTCCCACATTAGCCAGCACTGGCTTGCAACCACCCCTTGAACGCCAGCATCGCTGGCGTCTCGGCCCGCGACTGCAAGCGCGTCAGCCAGTAACTGCCGGTGGTTATCCCCACCGCGAACGGCTGGCGAATCACATCACTCTCCAATTGCCGCGAAAACATCATCGCCGGCGCCAGTGCCACGCCAACGCCCTGCAGCGCCGCTTCCATCATCGCCAGCGACGAATCGAACACGATGCTGCGCGGTACCAGGGTGTCGGCCGGCAGCCCGGCGGCCTGGAACCACAGGCTCCATTCATCGGCGCGGTAAGAGCGCAGCAAGGTGTGTTTCAACAGGTCGGCCGGCGTGTGCAGCTGTTCGGCCAGGTGCGGCACGCAGAGCACGCTGAGCGGGGCTTCCAGCAGTTGGCAGGCCTCGGTGCCGTGCCAGGCGCCGGCACCAAAACGGATCGCGTAATCCAGGCCTTCGGCGGCTACATCGACGCGGTTGTTGTGAGTGGACAGGCGCAGGTCGATAAACGGGTAGCGGCTCTGGAAGTCCGCCAAGCGCGGCAGCAGCCAGCCCACGGCAAAGGTACCCACCGCGCCTACCGTCAACACTTCGCGGTAATGCCCGGCCTCGAACTGGCCGAGGGTCTGGGCAATCCGGTCGAACGAATCGCGCAGCACTGGCAACAGCGTTTCGCCCTCTCGGGTGAGCATCAACCCGCGTGGCAGGCGTTTGAACAGTGTGACATTGAGTTGCGCCTCCAGGCTTTTTACCTGATGGCTGACGGCCGCCTGGGTCACGCATAACTCGATGGCCGCGCGGGTGAAGCTCAGGTGCCGGGCGGAAGCCTCGAAAGCGCGCAGGGCATTGAGGGGCAGATGGGAACGCAGCATGCTTGACCCTAGATTTACTAATGGCTCGTGCAAGATATCATCGTTTGTATCGTCGACTGTTAACGCCTAGATTGGCGGCGCCCGCGCAGGCCCTCAGCCTTAGTCAATCCGTTACAGGGAAGCGAAAATAACATGCAAGAAAAATCCCGTTTTAGTCTACGAAGCCTGCTGATTTCAGCGTCTCTGCTGGTTGCTGCTCCGTGCATGGCTGCGACCGACCTGCGCGAAGTGGTGGACAGTCGCGTCAAACCGCTGATGCAGCAACAGGGCATCGTCGGGCTGTCGGTGGCCGTGGTGAAGGATGGCCACGCGCAATACTTTAACTACGGCGTGGCGTCCAGGGAAGGCAAGCAGCCCGTCACGCAAGACACCCTGTTCGAAGTCGGCTCAGTGTCCAAGACCTTCACTTCAACCCTCGGTGGCTATGCCCAGGCCAGCGGCAAGTTGAAACTGTCGGACCGCGCCAGCCAGCACTGGGCCGAACTGGCCGGCAGTGCGTTCGATCACATCAGCCTGTTGCAACTGGCGACCTACACCGCAGGCGGCCTGCCGTTGCAGTTCCCAGGTGCGGCCGACAGCGCCGCGACCATGCTCGATTACTACAGGCACTGGCAACCCACCGACACCCCCGGTACGCGACGCCTCTACTCCAACCCGAGCATCGGACTGTTCGGCTACCTCGCGGCGAAAAGCCTGGGCCAGCCGTTCAATGTCGCCATGGAACAGACCTTGCTGCCGGCGCTGGGCTTGAAGAGCACCTACCTCAACGTGCCCGCCGACAAGCTGGGCCGCTACGCCCAAGGCTACGATAAGCAGGACAAACCCGTGCGCGTGGGCCCAGGCGCACTCGACAGCGAAGCCTACGGCATCAAGACCAGCACCCAGGACCTGGCGCGCTACGTGATGCTCAACCTGCACCCCGAGACCTTGAGCGCGCCGCTGCAACAGGCGATCGCCACCACACACAGCGGTTACTACAGCGTCGACGGCATGACCCAGGGCCTGGGTTGGGAATACTACCCCTACCCGATCACCCAGCAGGCCTTGATAGAGGGCAACTCCACACCGATGGCGCTGGAGTCGCACACCGTCAAGTGGCTGCAACCGGCGCAGGCCCAACCGGCCAATGTGCTCTACAACAAAACCGGCTCAACCAATGGTTTCGGCGCCTACGTGGCGTATGTACCGAGCAGGGATATAGGCGTGGTGATCCTGGCCAACAGGAACTACCCGAATGCCGAACGGGTGAAAGTGGCGCATGGGATCTTGACTGCCCTGGATAACTGACTTGACACATAACCCTATGGTCGAGGCCGGCGTTAACAGTCTTTGACAGTTTCCCGACAAAGCACTCAAAGATTGCGTGCCGCCACGGCCCTAGCATTCGAGCATCCAAACCACCATCCGGGTGCTCTTCATGTTTCGCACGTTACGCGGTATCCCGCTGCTCGGTTGCCTGTTGGGCACGCTCGGTTGCCAGGGGCAACCGCCCGCCCCGCCGTCGATTCAAAAAGGCGATTACGGCGCGATCATCCGCTACCTGCAAAATCGCATTCCCCGTGAGATGGCGCGGGACAATGTGGCGGGCTTGTCGATTGCCCTGGTCAGTGGCCAGGAACTGATCTGGGCCCGTGGCTTCGGCCTGGCAGACAAGGCCCGAGGGGTGCCGGTCACCCCTAACACGGCATTTCGCGCCGGGGGCATCTCCACGTTGCTCACCGCCACGGCGGCCTTGCAACTGGTGGAACAACAGCGCCTAGGGCTGGATGCGCCGCTTCAGCAAACCTTGCGCGAGTTCCACGTACGCTCGCGGTTTCACAGCGACCAGGCCGAGGCGGATCAAGCGATTACCTTGCGCCGCTTGCTCAGCCATCAATCCGGCTTGCCCAGCGAGCATTTGCGCGACCTGCGCAGTAACTACGCCATGGGCCAGATGCCGCAACGCGTTTCGGGCGTGTGGCTGAGCAGCCCGCCGGGCTCCCAGGTGGCGTATTCCAATCTGGGCTACGCCCTGGTGGGGGCGGCCATTGAGCGCAGCACCGGTAAAAGCTTCGAGGCGCAACTGCAAGGCAGCCTGCTCAGGCCTCTGGAAATGAACCAGTCAAGTTTCGTCGGCATCGGCACCCAATTGAGCTACCGCGCTTTGGGCTACGAAGAGGGCAAGGCCAGCAACGACGCGCAGGTCCGCGACCTCGCCGCCGCCAGCCTGTGGGCCAGCCCCAAAGACCTCAGCCATTACGTACGCATGCTGTTCGCCAAAGGGGTCTACAAGGGCAACCGGGTACTGGGCAGCGCTTCGATCGATGAGATGTTCACCCAGCAGAACACCGGCAATGCCTTGGATTTCGATTGCCAAATGGGCCTCGGCTGGTTTCTGGCGCCGTGCGGGGATGAACCGGTCGGCCCTGGCATACGGGCCTATCAGCACAGTGGCGGCGGCGATGATTTCGCCGCGCAGTTGAGCATCCTCCCGGATCAGCAACTGGCCGTGATCATCATGGCCAATGACAGCAATGCCGAACAGTTGGTGGTGTCGCTGTCCACCGACACCCTGCGCCTGATGCTCCAGGCGCAGACCGGCAAGGCGGTCTGTGCCGACGACTGCCAGGCCCCAAACCACGGCCTCAAGCTGCGCCAAGTGCCGGCCGCAATCGACCGCAAGCGCCTGGCCGGGTTCTACGCGACATCATGGGGCGTGTTGCGTCTCAAGGATGATCACGGGCGCTTATCCGGCGAACTGGGCGGGTGCGATTTCGAGCTGATGCGCGACGATCAAGGCTGGCTGCGCGCGCAGAAAAGAATCCTCGGCTTCTGGCTCAAGGACCTTGGCGAACTGGGCCGCGTGCAATTGGACGTGGTGAGGGTACAGGGCCGGCAGATCCTCACCGCCCGCAGCCACGGCCAACGCGTTGCCGTGGGCGAACGCATCGAGCCGCCGCCGCTGCCCCTGGCGTGGGCGGACACCGTCGGCACTTACCAGGTGCTCAATACCCACGAACCCGATGCGCCGCTGAGCGGCGTCAGCGTGCGCCTGGAGGAAGGCTTCCTGGTGATTCGCGGCCAACTGCATGATGAGCCCCTGACCGACTACATCCTGCTGCCCGTCGATAACGCCCACGCGGTCGTAGCCGGCAGCGGCTATGGCCTGGGCGATACCGTCAGCCGCCAGGTCAATGGCCTGAGCGCTTCGGGCTACGCCTTCAAACGTCTGCACTCGCCCCTCGACACGTTGAATTTTTAACCTGGGCGAGCAATCTGGGCTCACTGTAGGAGCGAGCTTGCTCGCGAAAAACGCCCAGGCAACGCGTTCATTCTGGATAAACGCGGGGGGCCTGAATGCTTCGCGAGCAAGCTCGCTCCTACAAAAAGCCCTAACTGACTGGCATGAGGGCAAGCCCTCTCCCACATTGGCTTGTCGTTGTTTACGGATACTTACTCGGCATACGCCCAGGTCATCCGAAACGACGCGCCACCCCACTCTGAGTCCAGCACCTGCACCTGTCCGCCATGCCATTGGCTGACCCGCTGGACCAGCGCCAGGCCCAGGCCGAAGCCGCCGGTACGGCGGTCGCGGCTTGAATCCAGGCGCATGAAGGGTTCAAAGATCTTGGCGCGGCCCTCGACCGGAATACCGGGACCATCGTCGCTGACCTGCAGTTCGTAACCGCTGCCGAACTTGATCAACGACACTTCAACCCGCCGATCGGCATAGCGAATGGCGTTGCGCAGCAGGTTGATCACAGCGCGCGCCATGAATCGTGGCTCGATGCGAATCACATCGACCTCACAGGTACGCAGCGACAACTGCACACCTGCGGCCTCGGCCTCCAGCGCCACGCTGCCGATCACGCTGTCCAGCCAACTGTGGGCCTCGATGCTTTCGCGGGTAACCTGGGTCGCGCCGCGCTCCAGGCTGGCGTAGGTCAACAGCTCGGAGACCATTTCTTCCAGCTCGCCAAGGTCGGCGTACATATCGGCGATCAGTTCGCGGCTTTGGCGCGGATCGGCCTGTTGCTTGAGTTGGTCAAGCTCGAAGGACAAGCGCGCAATCGGCGTGCGCAGCTCGTGGGACACTGCGTTGGTCAGTTCGCGCTGGTTGGCGATCAGGCTTTCGATGCGCTCGGCCATCTGGTTGAAGTGCCCGGCCAGCGCACGCACGGTGGAGCGACGCGGCAACAGGATGCGCGAACCGAGGTCGTTGTCGCCAAAGCGCTGCGCCGCCAGGCGGATGTGCTCAAGATCGCGCCAGTGCGGGCGCACCCAGAAGTACAACACAACGGCCAGGCTCCCGCCCAGGAGGCCATAGGCCCACAGGTACAACCATTTCGGTTCTTCCGGCAGTTGGATTTCGAGCAATTGCGGGCCGTCATCGATGGGCGCGAGGAACTTCATGAAGTCCTCGCGCACCACTACTTGGCCGGCCGCCAGCAGTGCCTGTTCGCGCGCGCTCAGGTGCTGGCTGTCGCGCTGCACCAGTTGCAGGCGCAGGCCGTAATGCGGTTGCAACTGATCCAGACGCGCCTGGCGCGCCTCGCCCTGCACCGGCCGCAGTTGTTCCACCAGGGCCCACGCTGGGCCGCGCAGGGCCTCGCGATTATAGGTTTCATTGGACTCTGGCATGTACGCGTCCAGGCCATAGTTGACCAACCAGATCGCACCGGCCAAGCCAAGCGCGAGGATCAGGTACAAGCGCAGATACAGGCGCAGCATCTACAGCTCCCAGGCGAAAGGATTGAACAGGTAGCCCTTGCCCCAGATGGTCTTGATGCACACCGGCTCGCGCGGGTTGTCATTGAGCTTGCCGCGCAGTTTGCTGATGTACACATCGACGCTGCGGTTCAGGCCATCGAACGCAATGCCGCGCATGCGGTTGAGGATGTCGTCGCGCGAAAGGATGGTTCCCGAGCTGCTCGCCAGTAGCCAGAGCAATTCGAACTCCATGGTGGTGAGGTCGATTTTTTCATCGCCCAGGCTGACCACCCGGCAACTGCGGTTGATCGACAACCGGCCGAATTCCAGGTAATCGCGTACCGTCGTCTCGGGCACTTGCCGACGTTGCAGCGCCCGCAGACGCGCCAGCAATACCGGCGGCTTGATGGGTTTGATCACATAGTCATCGGCACCGGACTCCAGGCCCAGGATATGGTCCAGGTCATCTTCCTTGGCGGTGAGGATCACAATCGGTGTGTCGGACACCGCGCGGATCTCGCGACACACATGCAGGCCGCTCTGGCCCGGCAACATCAAGTCGAGCACGACCATTTTCGGTTTGAACGCCAGGAATGCCGCCAAGGCCAAATCGCCCCGGTGCACCGCCTGCACCTCGAAACCATGTTGCGACAGAAAATGCGCGATCAGCCCTGCCAGCTTCTCATCGTCCTCGACGAGCAGGACTTTGCCCAGACCCAGGTTTTCCATAAGTTCTCAGTGTAGGAACGCCGATTGAAAGGCTGGCAGTATAGGTGGCAAGCTGCCCAACGGGAGCCGCCGCATGCAGGGTGCCAGCAAGCTTCATGCTTTTAAGAGTTTTTAACAAATAGCCTGCACTCTTTTACGCCATTCACAGGGAGTTATATGCGCAAGGATTACCTGGCGTTCTTCGTTTCACTGTTCCTGTCGCGACTGGCGGACCAGATTCTGCTGTTCATCGTGCCGCTGATTGTGTTCCAAACCACCCAGAGCGTGTCGTGGGCGGGCCTGGCGTTCTTTGTCGAGTCACTGCCGCGCTACCTGGCCTTTCCGGTGTGCGGGGCGTTGTGCGACAGGTTTTCACCCGTACGCATCCTGCATGTCAGCCAAGTGTATCGGGCCTTGGCCTGCGTGGTAGCGGTGGCGCTGTACGGGCTGTTTGATGGTATCCAATGGCTGGTGATCCTGTCGGCGTTGTGCGGGGTATTGACCACCCAGGGCATCATGGCGCGGGAAGTGCTGATGCCGCATATTTTCCAGCATTACACCTATACCAAGACCTTGTCTTATTCGCAGATCGCCGACCAGAGCGGCCTGGTACTCGGCCCGTTGGTGGCGGCGCTGATGCTGGAAGTCTGGGCGTGGCCTTGGGTAGTTCTGGGCATCGCCGCACTGTTTGTGCTGGCGGACCTGGCGATGCTGGCCTGGCAGCGCAACACCCGCGTGCACCTGCAGCCCCATGAGCCGCAGCACCCGGGTCTCTGGCTGCAGCCGCTGCGCACCGCTTTGGGTCACATCCGCAACCGGGTGGAGTTGAAGCGCATCATTACCCTGGCCATTGGTGTGAACCTGATCGTCGGCGTGACGCTGGCCACGTCGGCGGCCCTGGTCACCGGGCAATACGCGGCGGACAAGGACGCCTACGCCCTGCTGCAAGGCGCTGGCGCGGTGGTCACCCTGGTAATTCTGTTTTACCTCGCGCGTTCGAGCCTGGCGCTGAAGGTGCTCGGCGGGCTGTCGTATTCGATGATCGCCGTGGGCGCGCTGATCACCGCCCTCAGCCCCGGCGTGTGGGTGTACGCCGTGGGCTTCCTGCTGGTGAGCGGTTTCGACAAGATGTTCAACGTGTACATGCGCAGCACTCGTCAGCGGGTGATTCCGGTGCAGGATTTCGGCAAAACGGTGGGAGTGATCACCCTGCTCAACAACCTCGCCCAGCCCTTGGCGGGCTTGCTGATTGCGGTGCTGGCAGCGCCGCTTGGCACGCAAATGGTGATCCTGCTGCTGACCGGGATCAGCGCCTTGATCGGCGTAGCCGTGGCCTCAGGCTGGCACGCCACTGTGAAAGCGGAACTCGACGTCGGCTGACTCGATCAACGCCTGCTCGGCCGCCCTCACCCGCTCGATCACCTGGGCGATGTCCTTGGCGTCACCGTACTGGTAGGCCAGTTTCAAGTAACCCTGGAAGTGCCGCGCCTCGCTTTTGAGCAAGCCGAAGTAGAACTTGCCGAGTTCTTCGTCCAAATGTGGCACCAGCGCCTCGAAACGCTCGCAACTGCGCGCTTCGATAAAGGCCCCCACCACCAGGGTATCCACCAGTTTGACCGGCTCATGGTTACGCACCACCTTGCGCAAACCCGAGGCGTAGCGGCCGGCGGACAATTGGCGCAGTTCAATCTTGCGTTTTTTCATCAGGCGCATGACCTGCTCGTGGTGCACCAGCTCTTCACGGGCCAGGCGCGACATCATATTGATCAGGTCGAGGTGGCCGTGATACTTGGCGATCAGGCTCAGGGCGGTGCTGGCGGCTTTGAATTCGCAGTTCTTGTGGTCGATCAGCAGGGTGTCCTGGTCGGCCAGCGCGGCCTGGACCCAGGCGTCGGGGGTGCGGCAACCGAGGAATTCGTGGATTTCGGGCAGGATCATCGGGCTCACGGGCAAAGGATCACAAAAGGGCGCCGATTATACCGACCACGCCGCAGACCACCAGCCATGGGCCTTGATGTACATCAAGATGACGGCACGCGTGCAGCAACTATAGTTGTTGCAGGCCCACTCCTGGAGAACCGACCATGCAAGCCATCCGCAGCATCCTGGTGGTCATCGAGCCCGAGCATCCCGAAAGCCTGGCCCTCAAGCGCGCGAAGCTGATCGCCGGGGTCACCGACGCGCACCTGCATTTGCTGGTCTGTGACAGAAAGCATGAGCATTCGGCGCTGCTGAGCCTGCTCAAATCCGGCCTGCAGGAGGACGGGTACAGCGTCACGACCGAACAGGCGTGGAACGACAGCCTGCATGAAACCATCATCGACGTGCAGCAGGCCGAGGGCTGCGGCCTGGTGATCAAGCAGCACTTTGCCGACAGCCCACTGAAAAAAGCCCTGCTGACCCCAGCAGACTGGAAACTGCTGCGCTATTGCCCGACGCCCGTGCTGCTGGTCAAGACCGCCACGCCCTGGGCCGGCGGCGTGATTCTGGCGGCCGTCGACGTAGGCAATACCGACAGCGAACACCGCTCGCTGCATAACTCCATCATCGACCACGGCTTTGATATCGCCAGCCTGGCCAAGGCGCAGTTGCATGTGATCAGCGCGCATCCCTCGCCGATGCTCTCCGCGGCGGACCCGACGTTTCAACTGCGGGAAACTATCGAGGCGCGTTATCGCGAGCAGTGCCAGGCCTTCCAGGCCGAATTCGATGTGGATGACGCGCACCTGCATATCAAGGAGGGCCCGGCGGATGTGCTGATTCCGCATCTCGCCCACCAGTTGCAGGCGGCACTGACGATTATCGGCACCGTGGCGCGCACCGGAATTTCCGGGGCGTTGATCGGCAATACAGCGGAGGTGGTGCTGGATGCGGTGGAAGGCGATGTGTTGGTGCTCAAGCCGCAGACGCTGATGGACCATCTTGAAGAACTGGCCACCCAAGCCTGAAGCAATGAGGATCAAATGTGGGAGGGGGCTTGCTCCCGATGGCGGTGGGTCAGTCGATTCAAAAGTGACTGACACACCGCCATCGGGAGCAAGCCCCCTCCCACATTTTGATCTTTACCGTCAGGTAGATAGCGCATCTTTAAGGAATCCCGGTGCGATATAACGCTGGTAATGCGCCTCGGACAAGATAAAGAATTCCCGATCAATCGCATCGCGCAGGTCTGGCAAGGGCCACTCGCGAAACTCCGGCAGCAGCACCATGCCGTAGGCCTCCAGGTTATTGATCACCCGCGCCCCACGCGCAATCAACTGATAGGCCCAGCAATACTCGGACTGGTGCGGCACGAAGCGAATCTTGCGCTGTTCCAGTTGCCCGCGCAGGGTCTTGGGGTCGAAAACCTCGACTTTGCCGGCCATCACCTGCACCAGCAATTGCTCGAGCCTGAGCCAGACCGCACGCTTTTCTTCTTCGTTATAGCCATTCCACTGGATCACTTCGTGGTGAAAGCGCTTGCAGCCGCGACACACGAGATCGCCGTAGACCGTGGAGCACAGGCCGACGCAGGGGGTCTTGATGGTTTGGTTGGACATGGGCGAAAACACGCAGATCAGCGAAACAGTGCGCCATGTTAGCCCTTTGTCTAAGGTTGATCACCCTGCAAACTTGGTGACGCAACTTACCTTTAGATTTTTTTTGCCGTAGAATCACCCGGCCTTGTAAGGCGCCAATAATCCGCTGGAAGCTGTTTTCAAAGCGTCACGAGCACAGTCGTTCCTTCAGAACGGTGTTGGCGCAGGTTTGACCCCGGTAGGTCAACACTTGCGCCAACCCTCATCAGCTCC
Organism: Pseudomonas sp. R2-7-07; assembly: GCF_003852355.1. Lineage (NCBI taxonomy): Bacteria > Pseudomonadati > Pseudomonadota > Gammaproteobacteria > Pseudomonadales > Pseudomonadaceae > Pseudomonas > Pseudomonas sp. R2-7-07. The sequence continues at coordinate 3,195,384 of NZ_CP027759.1, forward strand.
GTTCTGCAGGCGTAAAACTTTGAAAGCAGCTTCTGTAAGGACGGTCGGCAGCGCTGGCTTTGCGGCCCAAAAAGCCCCCGAGCGCACGCGTGCCGGTCATTCCTGGATGAGCGTCCCGTGGGACCACTGATGAGGGTAATAACTGTGCTTGAAGCCTACCGCAAACATATCGAAGAGCGTGCCGCCCTGGGTATCGTGCCCCAGCCGCTTAACGCCGAACAAACCGCAGGCCTGGTCGAGCTGCTGAAAAATCCTCCGGCTGGCGAAGAAGAATTCCTCGTTGACCTGATCACCAACCGCATTCCACCGGGCGTTGACGAAGCTGCCTACGTCAAGGCCGGTTTCCTGTCCGCCCTGGCCAAGGGCGAAGCCACCTCCCCCCTGATCGACAAAAAGCGCGCTGTTGAACTGCTTGGCACCATGCAAGGCGGCTACAACATCGTGACGTTGGTCGAGCTGCTGGACGACGCCACCCTTGCGCCTGTCGCGGCCGCCCAACTCAAGCACACCCTGCTGATGTTCGATGCGTTCCACGACGTGGCGGAAAAAGCCCGCAATGGCAACGAACACGCCAAAGGCGTGATCCAGTCCTGGGCCGACGGCGAATGGTTCCGCAACCGTCCGACCCTGGCTGACAAGATCAGCCTGCGCGTATTCAAGGTCACCGGCGAAACCAACACCGACGACCTGTCCCCTGCCCCGGACGCCTGGTCGCGCCCTGACATCCCGCTGCACGCCCTGGCCATGCTGAAAATGGCCCGTGAAGGCATCGTACCGGACGAGCAAGGCAAGACCGGCCCGATGAAGCAGATCGAAGAAATGCGCGGCCAAGGCTTCCCGATCGCTTACGTCGGCGACGTGGTCGGTACCGGTTCGTCGCGTAAATCGGCAACCAACTCCGTGCTGTGGTTCTTCGGCGATGACGTTCCCTTTGTTCCGAACAAGCGCGCCGGCGGTTTCTGCTTCGGCAGCAAAATCGCTCCGATCTTCTACAACACCATGGAAGATGCGGGCGCACTGCCGATCGAGTTCGACGTCACCAACATGCACATGGGCGACGTGATCGACCTGTACCCGCATGCTGGCAAAGTCTGCAAACACGGCACCGATGAAGTCATCACCACCTTCGAAATGAAGACCCCGGTGCTGTTGGACGAAGTACGCGCCGGCGGCCGTATTCCGCTGATCATCGGTCGTGGCCTGACTGACAAGGCCCGTGCCGAACTGGGCCTGGGCCCTACCGACCTGTTCAAGCTGCCTGAAGCGCCTGTCGACACCGGCAAGGGCTTCACCCTGGCGCAGAAAATGGTCGGCAAGGCGTGCGGCCTGCCGGAAGGCAAAGGCGTGCGCCCTGGCACCTACTGCGAACCGAAGATGACCACCGTCGGTTCCCAGGACACCACCGGTCCGATGACCCGTGATGAACTCAAAGACCTGGCGTGCCTGGGCTTCTCGACCGACCTGGTGATGCAGTCGTTCTGCCACACCGCGGCTTATCCAAAGCCGATCGACGTGACCACCCACCACACCCTGCCTGACTTCATCATGACCCGTGGCGGTGTATCGCTGCGTCCAGGCGACGGCATTATCCACAGCTGGCTGAACCGCATGCTGCTGCCGGACACCGTCGGTACCGGTGGTGACTCTCACACCCGCTTCCCGATGGGCATCTCGTTCCCGGCCGGCTCCGGTCTGGTCGCGTTCGCCGCTGCCACCGGCGTGATGCCGCTGGATATGCCGGAATCGATCCTGGTGCGCTTCAAAGGCAAGATGAAGCCTGGCATCACCCTGCGTGACCTGGTGCATGCCATTCCTTACTACGCGATCCAGGCTGGCCTGCTGACCGTAGAGAAGAAAGGCAAGAAAAACGCCTTCTCCGGCCGCATCTTGGAAATCGAAGGCCTGAACGATCTGACGCTGGAACAGGCTTTCGAGCTGTCCGACGCCTCGGCTGAACGTTCGGCTGCCGGTTGCACCATCAAGCTGTCCAAGGACTCCGTCACCGAGTACCTGAACTCCAACATCACCTTGCTGCGCTGGATGATCGGCGAAGGCTACGGCGATCCACGCACCCTGGAACGTCGCGCCCAAGCGATGGAAGCCTGGGTTGCCAACCCGGAGCTGATGGAAGCCGATGCCGACGCCGAATACGCCGAAATCATCGAGATCGACCTGTCGGAAATCAACGAGCCGATCCTCTGCGCACCGAACGACCCGGACGATGCCCGTCTGCTGTCGAGCGTTGCCGGTGAGAAGATCGACGAAGTGTTCATCGGTTCGTGCATGACCAACATCGGTCACTTCCGCGCTGCCGGTAAGCTGCTGGAGCAGGTCAAGGGCCAGTTGCCAACCCGTCTGTGGCTGTCGCCGCCGACCAAGATGGACGCCCACCAGCTGACCGAAGAAGGCTACTACGGCATCTACGGCAAGGCTGGCGCGCGCATGGAAATGCCGGGCTGCTCGCTGTGCATGGGTAACCAGGCGCGTGTAGAGCCGAATTCGACCGTGGTGTCGACCTCGACCCGTAACTTCCCGAACCGTCTGGGCGATGGCGCCAACGTCTACCTGGCCTCGGCCGAGCTGGCGGCAGTTGCCTCTACCCTGGGTCGCCTGCCGACCGTCGAAGAGTACATGGGCTACGCGGCGAAACTGGACACCATGGCCAGTGACGTCTACCGCTACCTGAACTTCGACCAGATCGCCGAGTTCCGCAAGATCGCGGCAAGCGCCAACATCCCGGTGATTCAAGCTTAACGGTGTGTTGATGTGACAGGCGCCGCGTATCGCAAGGTACGCGGCGTTTTTTATGCCTGGAATACAAACAAATGTGGGAGGGGGCTTGCTCCCGATAGCAGTGGTTCAGTCAATTCATAGGTGACTGATACACCGCCATCGGGGGCAGGCCCCCTCCCACATTTGGATCTTTGGAGTCCTTGCAGGCTGCTTCAGACCTTAAGCAATCAGCGAGTCAACCAGAGCAGTGATCGACACCTGGAGATACACAGCATTTTTATGCCTGGAATACAATTTCAGCAACACCACCAAACACATGTGGGAGGGGGCTTGCTCCCGATAGCAGTGGTTCAGTCAATTCATCGTTGACTGATACACCGTCATCGGGAGCAAGCCCCCTCCCACATTTGGATCTCGGACAGCTTTGGAGGCTGCTTCAGACTTTAAGCCATCAGCGAATACACCAATGCAGTAATCGCCACCAACCCCACCGCCGTGACAAACACATTCGACGCCTGCCCCCGATACTTGGCCATGGCCGGCACTTTGCGGATGGCGTACATCGGCATCAGGAACAGGATCGATGCAATCACCGGCCCGCCCAGGGTCTCGATCATGCGGAGGATGCTCGGGTTAAGCGTGGCGACAATCCAGCACACCACCAGCATGAAGGCAGCCGTCATGCGGTCCAGGGACTTGGCTGCCGGACGGCGGCCGGTCTTCAGCACCAGGCCCTTGAGGCCCTCGCTGGCACCGATGTAGTGGCCCAGGAACGACTTGGCAATTGCCACGAATGCAATCAACGGCGCGGCGAACTCGATGGTCGGGTTGTCAAAGTGGTTGGCCAGGTACGACAGGATCGACAGGTTCTGCGCTTTCGCCTCGGCCAACTGCGCCGGTGACAGGGTCAGCACGCAGCTGAACACGAAGAACAGCACCATCACCACCATCAACAGGTGCGCGCGGGACAGGATCTGCGAGCTGCGCTCGTCGGCGTGTGCGCCATACTGACGTTTCTGGTCCACCGCGAAGGCCGAGATGATCGGCGAGTGGTTGAACGAGAACACCATCACCGGAATCGCCAGCCACAAGGTGTTAAGCAAGGCCGACGGCGCCGGAATCTCACGGGCGGTACTCAGGATGCCGCCCGTCCAATGCGGCACCAGGTACACGGCGAGGAACAGCAAGGCAACGATAAACGGATACACCATCAGGCTCATGGCCTTGACGATCACCTTTTCGCCGCAACGCACCACCGCCAGCAAGCCCAGGATCAGCACAAACGCCAGGACTGCCCGAGGCGGCGGCATGATGTGCAGTTGGTGTTCCATGAAGCTGCTGACGGTGTTGGTCAGGGCCACGCTGTAGATCAGCAGGATCGGGAAGATCGCAAAGAAGTACAGCAAGGTGATCAATGCGCCGGCTTTAATGCCGAAATGCTCTTCGACCACATCGGTGATGTCGGAGCCTTCCCGGCCGGAGAGTACGAAACGCGTCAGCCCACGGTGGGCAAAGAACGTCATTGGGAAGGCCAGCAGCGCCAGGATCACCAGCGGCCAGAAGCCCCCCAGGCCCGCGTTGATCGGCAAGAACAAAGTACCGGCGCCGATGGCGGTGCCGAACAGCCCAAGCATCCAGGTGGTGTCCTGGCGGCTCCAGCTTGTGAGCATTGCAGGTGTCGTTGCATAGCGTTCATCGACGCTATTGGCCTGATCATTCATCCGGTCGGATCTCCGCATTCACACGGCCGGGACGAGTCAGAAAAACCTGACAGGCAGCGCCCCGACCTCAACAGGGACGCGATTGTCCGGGATTCTCGTGCATAAGCAAAGAGTTAGCTGAGGAATGGTTCGGTGGTGGAGCCGGCTGCACGGTAATGCGTAGCGCACTCAACTTCGTTCGAGAGCAAGCTCGCTCCTACAGCAACCTACGTTCCGTCTTACAAATCCCGCATACTCATGCGCTCAAGCACTTCAGGAAGAACCTTGCATGACTACCACTGTTCTGGTCCTGGTTGAGACCATCAACGAATACCTGCAAATCATCGAGAGCAATGATTTCCATGTGATCCTGGCACCGACGCCTGTCGAACGTGCCCAGGCGATCAAGGCCCATGGCGGGCAGATCAAGGCTGTGCTCACCCGTGGCCCGCTGGGGCTGTATGCCGAGGAAATCGCCGCGCTGCCGTTGCTGGAGATCATCTGCGTGATTGGTGCCGGCTACGAACATGTAGACCTGCAGGCCGCCGCCAACCGTGGGATTGTGGTGACTAACGGCGCCGGGGTGAATGCGCCGTCGGTGGCTGACCATGCCATGGCCTTGCTGCTGTCGCTGGTGCGCGGTATCCCCCAGACTGACGCCGCCGTGCGCCGCAGTGAATGGCCGAAGGTGATGCGCCCTTCCCTGGGCGGCAAGCAATTGGGGATTCTCGGGCTGGGCGCCGTGGGCCTGGAGATCGCCAAGCGCGCGTCCCTGGGGTTTGGCATGGAGGTCAGCTACCACAACCGCCAACCACGCGATGACGTGGATTACACCTACTGCTCAACCGCCGTGGAGCTGGCGCGCACCTCGGATTTCCTGATCCTGGCCACGCCCGGTGGCGCCGGCACTCGCCACCTGATCGATCGCCACGCCCTCGACGCCCTGGGGCCGAACGGTTATCTGGTCAATATCGGTCGTGGCAGCGTGGTGGTCACCGCCGACCTGGTGGCTGCGCTGGAACAGCGACGTATCGGCGGCGCCGCGCTGGACGTCTTCGACGACGAACCCAAGGTGCCCGATGCGCTCAAGCGCCTGAACAATACCGTGCTGACTTCCCATGTAGCCGGCCTGTCGCCCGAAGCCACCCACGACACCGTGCAGCGGGTCGCCGACAATCTGGTGGAATACTTTGCCGGTCGCCCTGTACTGACCCCCGTGACACTCCCGTCGCGCAACCCGTAGCGAATACCCGCGCCGGGGCCGTGCCGCCCTGGTGATTTGCGTGGATCAGGCCCGCTGATCATTCCCCAACACGCTAACCTATTAAGCCGCCCCGACCTTGTCGCTGGGCGGTGACGCGCATTAGATTAGCCAATAGTCCAAGGCCTTTAAAATAAGCAGAAGGGATAAGCATGGCGCTTAACGACCAATCGACCCAGATTCGCCCCGGCGAAGAACTTGATGCCGGCCTGATCGATCCCTACCTCAAGGCCCATATTCCCGGCCTGCACGGCACGCTCAAGATCAGCCAGTTTCCCGGCGGTGCCTCCAACCTGACCTATCTGCTGGAATACCCGGACCAGGAATTCGTGTTGCGTCGCCCGCCATTCGGCCACAAGGCCAAGTCTGCCCACGACATGGGGCGTGAATACCGCATTCTCAACCAGCTCAAGGATGGCTTTCCGTATTGCCCCAAGGCCTACGTGCACTGCACCGATGAAACGGTGATCGGCGCCGAGTTCTATGTCATGGAACGGGTCAATGGGATTATTTTGCGCTCCGACCTGCCGGCCGAACTGGGCCTGGACGCGAGCCGAACCGAAGCGTTGTGCAAAAGCTTTATCGACAAATTCGTCGAACTGCATCAGGTCGACTACACCGCCTGCGGCCTGGCCGACCTGGGCAAGCCCCAAGGCTACGTGGAACGCCAGATCCGCGGCTGGAGCGAGCGCTACGAAAAAGCCCTGACCCCCGATGCACCGCGCTGGGAAACCGTGCGCGCCTGGCTCAACGATAAAATGCCGGCCGACCACCCGACCTCCAGCATCGTGCACAACGACTATCGCTTCGACAATGTGATTCTCGACCCGCGCAACCCGATGCAGATCATCGGCGTGCTCGACTGGGAGCTGACCACCCTCGGCGACCCGTTGATGGACCTGGGCAACACCCTCGCCTACTGGATCGAAGCCGCTGACCCCGCGCCCGTGCAGTCGATGCGTCGCCAGCCAAGCAATGCGCCCGGCATGCTCACCCGCCGCCAGTTCGTCGACTACTACGCCGAACGCTCGGGCATCCAGATCGACAATTTCGACTTCTACTACACCTACGGCCTGTTCCGCCTGGCCGGCATCGTGCAGCAGATCTATTACCGCTTCTTCCATGGCCAGACCCAGGACAAACGTTTTGCCCAGTTCATCCACATGAACAAGCTGCTGGAACAGATGAGCCTGGCGGTCATCGGCAAATCCGCCCTCTGATAACAATCACAAGGAACCCTTCATGTCCAAGACCCACCTGTTCGACCTCGACGGCAAGATCGCTTTCGTTTCCGGCGCCAGCCGTGGCATCGGCGAGGCCATCGCCAAGCTGCTGGCCCAGCAAGGCGCCCATGTGATTGTCTCCAGCCGCAAACTCGAAGGCTGCCAGCACGTTGCCGACGCGATCATCGCCGACGGCGGCAAGGCCACTGCAGTGGCCTGCCATATCGGTGAAATGGAGCAGATCACCCAGGTGTTCGCCGGTATCCGTGAACAGTTCGGCCGCCTGGACATCCTGGTCAACAACGCCGCGACCAACCCACAGTTCTGCAACGTGCTGGACACTGACCTCGGCGCGTTCCAGAAAACCGTCGACGTGAACATCCGCGGCTACTTCTTCATGTCGGTGGAAGCCGGCAAGCTGATGCGTGACAACGGCGGTGGCAGCATCATCAACGTCGCCTCGATCAACGGCATTTCCCCTGGCGTGTTCCAGGGCATCTATTCGGTGACCAAGGCCGCCGTGATCAACATGACCAAAGTGTTCGCCAAGGAATGCGCCGAATTCGGCATTCGTTGCAACGCGCTGCTGCCAGGCCTGACCGACACCAAGTTCGCCTCGGCGCTGGTCAAGAACGACGCGATCCTGAAGATGGCCCTGGCGCAGATACCGCTCAAGCGCGTGGCCGACCCCAGCGAAATGGCCGGCGCGGTGCTGTTCCTGGCCAGCGATGCGTCGAGCTACACCACCGGTGTGTCGTTGAATGTGGACGGTGGTTTCCTGTCCTGAGGCCGCCGGGTTTCTTCCGATCGATTTGCGCGTAACCTTGGCGCAGATCGATCTGCCCCAGGATGAAACATGGAACTGCACCTCGTCATCAATGGCCGCAAGGACCTGGCGGCCCAGCTTTACCAGCAACTGCGCGAAGCCATCGCCACCGGGCGGCTGGCAGCCGGCGCGCAATTGCCGCCCAGCCGGCTGCTCGCCGAGCAATTGGGCGTATCGCGCAAAACGGTCTCGGATACCTACGCCACCTTGACGTATGAAGGCCTGCTGGTCGGCAGGATTGGCCGAGGCACTTTCGTCAATGCGTGGGCACCGCAGCCCGACCGTGTACAGACCGCCACCGACCTGGCTTGCGCCGCCAACCTGAGCAAATGGGCGGCACTGCCCTCGCCTATGCACCACCCCGCCAGCGGCGACATCCTGCGCTACGAATTCATCGGCGGGGCAACCACGCGCAGTCAGTTCCCCCAGGAAGAATGGCGGCGCTGCACCCAGGATGCGTTACGCCGTATCGCCAAGAACAGCGGTTTCTATAGCCAACCGGAGGGCTTGCCGGCACTGCGCGAGGCCATCGCCGGGCATATCGCGTTTTCACGCGGGGTGAAATGCCGCGCCAGTGACATCGTGGTGACCAATGGCGCGCAGCAGGCGCTGGACCTGATCGCCCGCGTGGTCCTCGAGCCAGGCAGCATCGTCGCCATGGAAGACCCTGGCTACAGCCCGGCGCGCCAGTTGTTCTTGGCGATGGGGGCGAAGGTCGCCAGCGTTCCGGTCGATGCACAGGGCATTCAGGTCGACCAGATCCCCGAGGGCACGCGGCTCGTCTACGTGACGCCGTCCCACCAGTTTCCCCTCGGCATGCCCATGAGCCTGGCGCGGCGCAAAGCCTTGCTGGACCGCGCGATCGAACTCGGCGCGATCATCATCGAAGACGACTACGACAGTGAGTTCCGCTACCAGGGCCGCCCCACCGACTCCCTGCAAAGCCTGGACACGCGAGGCGTGGTGACCTACGTCGGGACCTTTTCGAAAACCCTGCTACCCGAGTTGCGCCTGGGCTACGCGGTGCTGCCGCCGGCGATCCATGGCGCGGTGCTCAAGGCCAAGCAATTGACCGACCAGCACAGCTCTACCCTGCCGCAATGGGCGCTGGCCAAGTTCATCAGCGAAGGCTACCTGCTCAAACATATTCGCCGCTGCCACAACGTGTATGCGGGGCGGCGCGAACGGATCCTGCAGCGCCTGGCGGGCGACCTGTCGCCCTGGTTCGAGGCGGTGCCGACGGTGGCCGGGTTCCACCTGGCGGCACTGTGCAAAGTGCCGGTGGACATCCCGCTGTTGATGCAGCTGGCGCGCGAGGTGGAGGTGGGTTTGTACCCCCTGGATGGTTTTTTCCACGACGTTGCGCCACGGCCGGGGCTGATTCTCGGCTTCGGTGCCATCGAAACCCTCGATATCGACCCGGCGCTGGATAGGGTGCGCGACATCCTGTTGCGGATTGGCTAGGGGGTTTTCCGGCGGATTGGTCATTGGTCGATCCTGCCCCCGGGCGTAGGGTGAACAGGTCTCCAACCCCGTGGAACCCCATCATGAAACGACTGCTCGCCACCGCTGCGATACTCACCTCGCTCACGGCCTACGGCCACGAGCCGGTGTACAACCAGGAAACCCTCAAGGTGCTACAGGAGCACGCCTTGACCAACGTGCCCGGCAAGAAAACCATCATGCTCACCGTGGACTACGCCCCCGGCCAGGCCACCGTGCCCCACAGCCATACCGGCACTGCCGTGGCTTATGTGCTGGAAGGTGCAGTCACTTCACGGGTCAACGATGAGAAAGCCGTGACCTACAAGGCCGGCGAGTCGTTCTACGAGCCCGCCGGTTCGCGGCACTTCGAATCGAGCAACGCCAGCCAGACCCAGCCTGCCAGGCTGCTGGTGGTGATGGTGCTGGACGACAAGGCCGAGGTGCTGGCGCCGCTTGCCCACCAAGCCGCCTCGGAATAAAAAATGTGGTAGGGGGCTTGCCCCCGATGGCCATAGGTATCTACACACCTTTGGCGTAGCCCTGAACCTGTGGCGAGGGAGCTTGCTCCCGTGGCGACCTGGAGGCCTATAGCTAACTGACTGATGCCGCGCGATCCAAATGTGGGAGGGGGCTTGCCCTAATGCCAGTCAGTTAAGCGAAAGTGGTCCACTGTAGGAGTGAGCTTGCTCGCGAAAAACGCCTAGGCAACGCGTTCATTCTGAATAAACGCGGAGGCCCTGAGTTCTTCGCGAGCAAGCTCGCTCCTACAAAAAGCCTTAACTGACTGGCATTAGGGCTTGCCCCCGATGGCGGCCTGACAGCCGACCAGGATGTCGGATCAGGGCGAGTACATATCCGTTGCTGCGGTAACGGCGACTTAGGGTTCGCCCTGACGGCGGGTCACTTTGGAAAAGAGCCCCAAAGTAACCAAAGGGCTCTTGCCCCACCACTCGGCACCTCGCCTAGGCTCGGTGTGCCCGTAATCCGACATTGATTTGGGGGGCCGCCGCCACGCGCCATCCATGGCGCGGGGCGGCTAAACCGGCATCCCTGCCGGTTTACCCCCCAAATCAATATCGAATTCCGGCCAGCGTGGTTTAACGGGGCGCCTAGATCAAAAGCAAAATCAAGAGCGGCTCGCTTCGCATCGTGGTTACCGATGGCTGCGTGTCAGTTGCTGAATAAGCCAACTGATGCACCGTTATCGGGGAGCAAGCCCCTCCCACATTTCGAATGGTGAGATTCAGCCTTCGCGTGTCAGGCAAGGCTCTTGCTGACCACCTCGAACACATCGCTGGACAGCTCGCCCGAGCCCAGAATGCGTTCCAGTTCCGCCTTCATCAGCGCCTGCCGTGCGGCGTCGTATTTACGCCAGCGCGTCAGCGGTGCCAACTGGCGCGACGCAATCTGTGGGTTCAGCGTGTTGAGCTGGATCACCAGGTCCGCCAGGAAACGGTAGCCCGAACCATCCGCCGCGTGGAAGTTGATCAGGTTCTGCCCGGCAAATGCGCCAATCAGGGCGCGCACTTTGTTCGGGTTCTTGATGGTGAACGCCGGGTGTTCCATCAACGCCTTGACCCGCGCCAGCCCGCCCGGCAGGGTGCTGCCGGCCTGTACGCTGAACCATTGGTCCATGACCAGCGGGTTGTCCTTGAAGTTCTCGGCAAACACCGCCAGCGCCTGGGCTTTTTCCGCTTCGAACGGCGAGTTCACCAACACGGCCAGGGCCGTCAGGCGCTCGGTCATGTTGTCGCTGGTGTCGAATTGGTCCAGGGTCGCCGCCAGCACTTCTGGCTTGCCGCTGAGCATCAGGTAGGACAGCGCGATGTTTTGCAGGGCACGCCGGGCAAAGTGCTCGGCCTCTGCCACGTAGGGCGTTTTCCGGGACAGGTCACGGTTGGCCTGATAGCGCAGCCACAGCCCTTCAAACAGGTTGTCGGCCAACTGCTTGCGGGCAAATTCGCGGGCGGCGTGGATCGCATCGACATCCGCCACTTCACTGATTTCGGCCAGGTAGGCTTCGCTCGGCAACGAGAGCATCTCGGCGACCATGGCCTGGTCCAGGCGTTCGTCGCTCAATACCGTGCGCAACGCGTCGATCAGGCGTTGATCGAGCTTCAGCGGCTGCCCCGCCTGATGCTGGCCGATCAGTTCCTGCAACACCTGCACCGACAACTGCTGGCCGGCGTCCCAGCGGTTGAAGCCGTCGCTGTCGTGCTGCATCAGGAACATCAATTGGTCGCGGTCATACGGGAAGCTCAGTTTCACCGGTGCCGAGAAGCCACGCAGCAGTGAAGGCAAGGGTTTTTGCGCGACGTCAACAAAGGTGAAGGTCTGCTCGGCTTCGGTGACCGAGATCACGCGGGAGGTAGCGCCGGCCGTGGCTTCACCGTCCAGACGCAAGGCGATAGCGGCGCCGTTGCCGTCCAGCAGACCCAGCTCAACCGGGATCACGAACGGCAGTTTTTCCACCTTGTCCGGGGTTGGCGGGCAGCTCTGGCGGAAGGTCAGGCTGTAGGTCTTGGCCGCCGCATCAAAGGACTCGCTCACCGCCAGACGCGGCGTGCCGGCCTGGCTGTACCAGCGCTTGAATTGGCTGAGGTCGACGCCGTTGGCGTCTTCCATGGCCTTGATGAAGTCATCGCAGGTCACGGCCTGGCCGTCGTGGCGATCGAAATACAGGTCGCTGCCTTTGCGAAAGCCTTCGGCGCCAAGCAAGGTGTGGAGCATACCGACGACTTCCGAACCCTTTTCGTACACGGTCAGGGTGTAGAAATTGGAGATTTCGATAAAGCTGTCCGGGCGTACCGCGTGGGCCATGGGGCCGGCGTCTTCGGCGAACTGGTGGGTACGCAGGTACGCCACATCCTGGATGCGCTTGACCGTGGCCGAGTTCATGTCGGCGGAAAAGCCCGAGTCACGGAACACGGTGAAGCCTTCCTTGAGCGACAGCTGGAACCAGTCGCGGCAGGTCACGCGGTTGCCCGACCAGTTGTGGAAGTATTCGTGGGCGACGATGGCTTCGACACGCTGGTGGGCGGCATCGGTGGCGGTTTCGGCGCGGGCCAGCACGGCGCTGGAGTTGAAGATATTGAGGCCCTTGTTCTCCATGGCGCCCATGTTGAAGTCGTTGACCGCCACGATCATGAAGATGTCGAGGTCGTACTCGCGGCCATAGGTCTGTTCATCCCAGCGCATGGATTTTTTCAGGCTTGTCATGGCGTGCTGGCACTTGTCGATGTTTTCCGGCTCGACGTAGATGCGCAGCGCGACTTCGCGCTGGGTCATGGTGGTGAAGCTGTCTTCGACACACCACAGGTCACCGGCCACCAGGGCAAACAGGTAGGCCGGTTTCTTGAACGGGTCTTCCCAGGTCGCCCAGTGCCGACCGTCTTCGCCGGGGCCGCTGGCAATCGGGTTACCGTTGGACAGCAGCACCGGGTAGCGATGCTGCTCGGCGATCACCGTGGTGGTGAACACGCTCATCACGTCTGGACGGTCGAGGTAATAAGTGATCTTGCGGAAGCCTTCGGCCTCGCACTGGGTGCAGAACATGCCACCGGATTTGTACAGGCCTTCGAGGGCGGTGTTGGTTTCTGGGTGAATCTTGACCGTGGTGTCGAGGGTGAAGGTTTCGCTCTGTGGCTGCAGCGTCAGGTGGCTGTCGGTCAACTGGTAGTCAGCAGCCGTCAGCGCCTGATCGGCGAGGTTCACGCTCAGCAGCTCCAGTTGCTGGCCGTCCAGCACCAACGGCGGCAGCCCGGCGCCGCGCTCGGGGTTGCGGCGCATCACCAGCTGCGCGTGGACCAGGCTGTGGTCCTCGAACAACTCGAAGGTCAGGTGCGTCTCGTCGATCAGGTAGTCCGGCGCCTGATAGTCCTTCAGGTAAATCATCTTCGGTTGTTCGGTGCGCATGGGAGGCATCCTTCTACTGATGCACGGCGAGCTGGTAGGCCGTGTATTTACGAATATTGATCACGCCGGTGTCGAAGATCAGGTATTGGCCCTTGATCCCCAGCAGCGTGCCTTCGGCAATCGGATTCTTGTCCAGGTTGAAGCTGACGATCTTGGCCGGGTACTGCTGCACCGGGTAACGGATCTCGATCGGTTCGATGTCGGCAATGGTTTGGATGGCCTGTAGGCCAAAGCGTTCCTGCAACCCCAGCAAGCCTTCGGCGCAGGAGGCGAACAACTCGTCGCGTACCTGCTTGAGGTCCACCGATTGCGCATCGCCTTTGAGCAGCGCGCGCCAGTTGGTTTTGTCGGCCACCTGGCTACGAAACAGATCCTCGACAAAGCCCGATTGCTGGCGGGTGGCCACGCGCATGATCGGCAGCGCCTGGCTGGCGCCCTGGTCGAGCCAGCGGGTCGGCAACTGCGTGGCGCGAGTGATGCCGACCTTGATCCCCGACGAGTTGGCCAGGTACACCACGTGGTCGGTCATGCAGAAGGTTTCACCCCAGCCCGGATCGCGGCAGGTGCCAGCGTCGTAATGGCAGCGCTCGGGACTCATGATGCACAGGTCACACTGGGCCAGCTTGGTCATGCATGGGTAGCAATAACCCTGGCTGAAGCTGTTTTTGGTCTTGCGCCCGCAATGGCTGCAATGAATGGCACCCAGGTATTCCAGGCGAATATGGGTGCCGATCAACGGGTTGACCGCAACCTCGGTGTCGCCAAGACGAAACGCGTATTGAACGGTCGGCTCACCGAGTTTCGCCGACATTTTGCTGACTGCACCGCGACCGATTTCAATCAATGGATCGCATCCGACTTGAACAGGATGTTCGGCACCGGTGCCGATTTCGACGCGCATTCCTGCGGGCCCATATAGCCGGTGCGCTGGTCTTCGGGCAGGTTCTGCAGTTCCCAGGCAATCACCGCTTGCAGCGACAGCTCGCGCTGTTCGGCGGTGAGCTTGCGGCCGTCGGACCACTTGCCGATTTCCACGGCGAGCTTGAGGCTCTCGTAGATGTCCGGGGTGATGTTTTCGATCATTTCAGCAAAAGAGGACATAAGGCTCTTCCTTATCAAATAGACGATTTGCGACGGTTGTACAGCCCGCCCAGCAAACCGGTCAGGCAACCGATAACCAAGCCGCCCACATGGGCCGCGTTGGCGATTTCGCCGAAGCCGATCATCGAGACCAGCCCCGACAGGCAGAGCACCAGCCACACCAGCATCATCGCCAGCACCCCACGGGGCAAGCGATACGCCGGGTTGGGCGAGAGTAGTTGAAAGATCCAGCAATGCCCCAGCAGGCCATACAACACGCCGGACAAACCGCCAAACAGGCCCGGGCCGCCGTACGCATACTGCGCGTAATTGGAGACCAGGCTGAACAACAGGGTCAGGCCCAGCAGGTTGATGCTGCCCTGGCGCGCTTCGATGCGCCGGCCCAGCTCCCAGTACCACATGCCATTCATGGCCAGGTGCAGGATGCCGAAGTGAATCAGCATTGGCGTGACCAACCGCCACCACTGCCCGGACGCCAGGCTATCGGCCAGCGGCGTGAACTGGATGTATTCGCCCAGCACCCGGAACGGCAGGAAGGTCAGCCAGGCCATGGTCTGCAGGTTTTCGCCGAGCAGCGTCACCGCGCCGACGATGAGGCTGGCCAGCAGCACCAGCGCCGTGACCGGGCTATGGCGGACCTGCTGGACAAACCCTGGCCGCGCCACGGGCGCCTGTTCGGGAATGTCCAGTTGCTGGTCCGGATCACCGGCGGGAAAGCGTTGGTACAACACGCGCACATCGTCGCTGATGCTCTCGGGCACCCACAGCACTTGTTCGCCGGCTTCCTCGCTGACGCGATGAGGCACCTGCATGCGTTGCAGCAACTTGACGAAACCGCCCAGGTCGACGCTCAGGGGCAGGCGCAATACAGCCACGGTACTCATTGACTAACCTCAGGTCGCTCAACGTCGACCCAGACGAATTTATGCGGATCCAGTTGGGTTTCCTGGTCCAGGCGATACGCCACCAGCTTGCCGTACAGCACCGCGCTGTAGTCCAGGCAGGCCAGGTTCGGGCGGATCGGTGCCGGTTTGCCGCTGCGCCAGTAATGGCCGACGAACAACAGCGGCTCGTCGACGCCATAGCGCAGCAGGGAATTTTTTTCAGTGGAGGACAATGGCGTGCGCGCCACCGGCTCGGGCAGGGCATCGGGCTGGAACACGATGTCGCCGTAGGTTTTCGGGTCGTCTTCCCAGAATTTGGTACGAAAGAACGAGCGCGTCAGGCCATCACCACCGGTCAGGGTGAGCCCGTGGGGCAAGCGCATGTCGGTGCCGCGCAACAGGCGATCGAACGCGTTACAGGCGAAACTGCCCGGTACGGCGGCGGCCTGCAGGAAATGCTGATCGATGCAGCCGTCCGGGAACGTGGCGCGCAGCGGCTGGATGAAACCTTCATCCCAACACGCATGCACCACCCGGAAACGCCCGGCGTCGACAAACAGCGGCATGTCGTAGAACCAGCCGAGGAAGTCGTGCCAGTCGGCCGGGTGCTGCTCGAACTGAGTCAGGGTTTCCTGGATCAGCCGCCCATGGCGTGGGGTGTGCTCGCGCACGAACTGCTTGCCACTGCCCGGCGGTGCCGGCGTGGTCCAACCCAGCGCATTGAACTCATGGTTGCCCATGATGCACAGCGCCTGACCGGCCTCGGTCATGTCGTGGACGATATGCAGCGCTTCGCGGATGCGCGGGCCACGGTCGATGATATCGCCGAGAAACACCGCCATGCGCGACGGGTGCCGCCAGGTGCCGCCCTGCTTGTGGTAACCCATCTGGTCGAGCAAGTGCTCCAGCGTGTGGGCGCAACCGTGCACGTCACCAATCAGGTCGTAGCTACGCGCGGGATCGAGCATCAGTCGCCTCCGCCCCCCAAGCGGCTGCCCCAGCCCAGCTTGGTGCGGCACACTTCGTAGTAGTTGTGGTCCAGCGGGTGGATCAAGCGCAACTTCTGTGCCTTCTTGCTCACGGTGATGGTGTCGCCGGGAGCGCAGGTGAAATGGTTCTGCCCGTCGCAGGACACTTGTGGGTAGATTTGCATATCTTTGGACACCACGATCTTCAGCTCACTGTTGCCATCGACCACAATCGGCCGACTCGACAACATATGGGGGTACATCGGCACGATCACAATGGCATCGAGCTTGGGGTGCATGATCGGGCCACCGGCTGACAGCGCGTACGCGGTCGAGCCGGTCGGCGTGGCGACGATCAGGCCGTCGGCCTTCTGGCTGCACACGAACTGGCCGTCGATATACAGCTCGAACTCGATCATCCGCGTGGATTTGCCCGGATGCAGCACCACGTCATTGAGGGCATCGCCCTGGCCGATGGCTTCGCCGTGGCGGCGCACTTCGGCCTGCAGCAGGAAGCGGTTTTCCACCAGGTAATGGCCGTCGAGCACCTTGGCCACTTCGACTTCCAGCTCATCCGGACGGATATCGGTAAGAAACCCCAGGCTGCCACGGTTGATCCCCAGCACCGGCACGTTATGCCGCGCCAGCGCCCGTGCTGCGCCGAGCAGGCTGCCGTCGCCGCCGACCACGATGACCATGTCGCACACTTCGCCGAGCATCTTGCGTGAAGAAGTCTGCAGGCCGTGGCCCGGCAGGATTTCGCCGATGGTGTCTTCGAGGATCACATGCAGGTGGCGTTCCAGCAGGAATTTTTTCAGCCGGCGGACGGTGTCCAGCACCTGGGTACTGCCCAGGCGACCGATAATGCCGATATTGCGAAATTGCTCCATGGGGCTCCTGCGGGCATAGGGGTGTGGCAAAAAGAAAGGATTATGGGCGAAAGGCCGGCTCAGGCAAAATCCTTTGTCGCCGCCCAGCCTTGATGACAATGGTTCTCAGGCGGCTCTCAGCACCTGCACGCAACGTAAGAGGCTATGCTCGCACCATGACTCTGTTCCCCGACTTGCACGCCCTGCCCCGCCAACTGCGACACCCCGAAGTGCGCGACCTGGCGTGGGTGATGCTGGCGCCACCGATGCTCGCACACACGCCATGGCCGCAACGCCATCCGCTGGCGGGCAGCGACTGGGTACAGGCGCCGCAGTTGCTCGAAGCCTGGCTGCGTGCGCTCGATCAGGACAGCAGCGCGCTGCAGCATTGGCTGAGCCTGGCGCGCACCCGGCGCCTGGGCCTTTATTATGAGCGCCTGTGGCAGTTTGCCGTGCAACATGCGCCGGGCGTGGAGCTGCTGGCGGCCAACCTGCCGATCCGCCGCGCCGGGCACACCCTGGGTGAGCTGGACATGCTGCTGCGCGACTGCGATGGCGTGCATCACTTGGAACTGGCGATCAAGCTGTATCTGGGCCCGCAGGCTGGCAACGGCCGCGACACGGCGCAGTGGCTGGGCCCGGGCTGCCATGACCGGCTCGACCGCAAACTCGCGCACCTGGCCCAGCATCAACTGCCGATTTCGGCGCGCGCGGAAAGCCGTGAAGCGTTGGCGGCGCTGGATATCCAGCAGTTCGATGCACACCTGTGGCTGGGTGGGTATCTGCTGTATCCGTGGCCGGGCCAGGCCGAATCACCCCATGGCGCCCATCCGCAGCATTTGCGTGGGCGTTGGTTGCATCAGCGGGATTGGCCGGACTTTGTCAGCGCGAGCGCCGCAGGCCGCTGGCAACCCTTGCCCCGGCATGCCTGGTTGGCGCCGGCGCATTACCCGGCAAGCGAGGTGTGGAGCGAAGAACAGATGCAGGGCTGGCTGGCAGACCTGGACCCGATGGCGCCCGCGCAGTTACTGGTGCGGCTGGTGCAGAAGGATGAGGATTGGGAGGAAGCCGAGCGGCTGTTTCTAGTGGCGGATCTTTGGCCGAATGTGCCGGGGGCATTCTGATAAATCTGTGCTGAATTGGAGACCTCTATCGAGAGCAAGCCCCCTCCCACAGGGGAATGCATTCCAAATGTGGGAGGGGGCTTGCTCCCGATTGCATTGGCTCAGGCGCTATAACTGGTCGATATGCCGATACTCCAGCTGCAACCCGGCAGCCAACTCCTGCGCCCGCCCCAGCCTGATCGGCCCGCGCTCGATGTCCACCAGTAACCCCGGACACGCCAACTGCGCCAACCCATCGATCGTCTTGAGCCGCCCATCGGTCATCACCAGCACCCGTTGCTGCTCCGCCGGGTAACGCTTACGCCGCGCCACCAACCAATGGGCCGCCTCGCTCAAGGCTGCCAGCAACGGCGTACCGCCACCGGCGCCTAGCTGTTCCAGCCAATCCGCCAAGCCTTTCGAGGCCTTCAAACCCTGCACCTGCCACTGCGGCGACTGCCCGCTGGCGGTCAACAACGCCAGGCGCGCCCGTTGCCGGTAGGCGTCATCAAACAGCTGCGCCAACAGGCCCTTGGCATCGCTCAATGCCCGGTGCCGTCGGGTGGAGGCCGAGGCGTCGACAATCACCAGCCACAGCTCATGGGCCGAACGGTTGCGCACCTGCCAGCGCAAATCTTCACGACGCTGCGGCCTGCCGCCGAGCAAGGTGCCCGGCCAATCGATCTGGCCCTGCCCTGCGCTGCGCGCCTTGCCCTGCTTGCCATTGTCCAGTCGCCCCGCCTTGGGCCGGGCATCCGCCCCCGCGTCAGGTCGGGGGCGAATGCCTAGGGCTTTTTTGGCCAGGTGGGCACATCGCGACGGGAACCGGTGGCCAGGGCCGGCGCAGGCATGTCGCCCCATTGGCCTTGGCCCGGCGAGGTATCCGAGGGTTGCGGCGACTGCCCTGGATTCGGCGGGCTGGCCGGTGGCGACTGTTCCTGGCGCCGGTGACGCAAGGCAAATTCCGCAACCGCTTCAATGTCTTCTTCGGCAATCCTGTCAGCGCCCCGCCACGCGGCATGGGCGCGGGCGCCCCGCAGCCAGACCAGGTCGGCGCGCAAACCGTCGACGCCTGCGGCAAAGCAGCGTTCGGTAATCTGCGCCAAGGCGTGATCATCCAGCTCAATACCGTCCAGCCGCGCCCGCGCCTGGGTGCAACGCTCGCGCAGCGCCGCCTGCGGCTCATGCCACTGCTGACAGAACGCAGCGGGATCACGGTCGAAATCCAGGCGACGACGAATAATCTGCCCACGCTCGGCGGGCAGCGTTTGCCCGCTCAACGCCACGTTGAAACCAAAGCGGTCGAGGAGCTGTGGACGCAACTCCCCCTCCTCCGGGTTCATCGTGCCGATCAGCACAAACCGCGCCGAATGCCGATGGGAGATGCCGTCACGCTCGATCAGGTTGGTGCCGCTGGCGGCCACGTCCAACAACAGATCGACCAAGTGATCGGGCAACAGGTTGACTTCATCCACGTACAACACGCCGCCATCGGCCTTGGCCAGCACGCCGGGGGAAAACTGTGCGCGGCCCTCGCCGAGCGCGGCGTCCAAATCCAGGGTACCCACCAGCCGCTCCTCGGTAGCGCCCAGGGGCAAGGTGACAAACTGCCCGCTGGCGAGCAGGTCCGCCAGGCCACGGGCCAGGGTGGACTTGGCCATGCCGCGCGGGCCTTCGATCAGCACACCGCCGATTTGAGGATCGATCGCGGTCAGGCACAGCGCCAGTTTCAGCGCGTCGGCACCGACCACGGCGGCCAGCGGAAAATGCGGAATATCGGTCATCAGCGGTCTTCTTCTATATCCAGCAACAGGTTTTCCAACGCTTCGCGGTAGGCGCCCGGCGCTTGCCACAGGCCGCGCTGCTGGGCTTCGAGCAGGCGCTCGGCCATGTCGCGCAGGGCGTCGGGGTTGTGTTGTTGCACAAAGGCGCGGGTGTCTGGGTCGAGCAGATAGGCGTCGGCGAGCAACGCGTATTGGTGGTCGTCGATCAGTGCCGTGGTGGCGTCGAAGGCGAACAGGTTGTCCACGGTCGCGGCCATTTCAAACGCACCTTTGTAGCCGTGACGCTTCACGCCGTCGATCCACTTGGGGTTGGCCGCGCGGGAGCGAATGACTCGGTTGAGCTCTTCCTTCAAGGTGCGGATCTTCGGCAGGTCCGGCTGGCTGTGGTCGCCATGGTAGCTGGCGGCCTTGGCGCCGCTCAGGGTTTCCACAGCGGCGAGCATGCCGCCCTGGAATTGATAGTAATCGTTGGAGTCGAGCACATCGTGTTCGCGGTTGTCCTGGTTCTGCAACACCGCCTGCACCTGGCCCAAGCGCTGGGCGAACTGCTCGCGGGCGGCGGTGCCTTCGTCAGCGCCGCCATAGGCGTAGCCGCCCCAGTTCAGGTAGACCTCGGCCAAGTCTTCGCGGCTTTGCCACAGGCGGCCGTCAATCGCGCCCTGCACGCCCGCGCCATAGGCCCCCGGCTTGGCGCCGAAAATGCGCCAACCGGCCTGTTTCGCCGCAGCCTCTTCATCCAGGCCCGATTCGCGCAAGGCCTGGCGCTCACTGCGCACCTTGGCGGCCAGCGGGTTCATGTCGTCCGGCTCGTCCAGGGCAGCGACCGCTTGTACCGCCGCATCGAACAGGCGGATCAGGTTGGCGAACGCGTCGCGGAAGAAGCCGGACACGCGCAACGTCACGTCGACGCGGGGACGATCCAACAGGCTGATCGGCAGGATCTCGAAGTCATCCACGCGCTGGCTGCCGGTGGCCCAGACCGGCCGCACGCCCATCAGCGCCATGGCCTGGGCGATATCGTCGCCGCCGGTGCGCATGGTGGCCGTGCCCCACACCGACAGGCCCATCTGGCGCAGATGATCGCCGTGGTCCTGCAGATGCCGTTCGAGCAGCAGGTTGGCCGACTGGAACCCAATGCGCCAGGCCGTGGTGGTCGGCAGGTTGCGCACATCCACCGTGAAGAAATTGCGCCCGGTGGGCAGCACATCCAGGCGGCCGCGGCTCGGCGCGCCGCTGGGGCCGGCCGGCACGAAGCGACCGCTCAAGGCGTCCAGCAGGCCGCGCATTTCTGCCGGGCCGCAGGCATCCAGACGCGGCGCCACGACCACGCGCAGGCTTTCGACAACGGCCTTCACGTCCTCCCAGCCAGGTTCCTCCAACTCTTCCAGCGGCCCTTCCAGCGCCTGCTCGATCAAGCGCGCCGCGTACAGCTCCAGACGCTCGCGGGTGTCGCCGGCGGTGCGCCACAGCTGCGCGTCAAGGTCGCGCAACACCTCGGGCCGACGCCCGGTCCACGGCTCGGCGAGCGCGCAGTCCAGGGGGTCGAAGCCCAGGTCGAACGCCTTGGCCAGCACCCGCAACAGGCTCGATTGCGCGCCACGGCCATCGCCCCGAGGGATGCGCAACAAGGCCAGCAAGGTATCGATGCGCAAGCGCCCCGCCGGCGACTCGCCAAAGATATGCAGGCCGTCGCGGATCTGGGATTCCTTCAAGTCACACAGGTAGGTATCCAGGCGCGGTAACCAACTGTCGGCATCGGCATTGCCGTCCAGCTCAAGCTCCTGGTCGATATGGGTTTCGCGCACCAGCTTGAGAATGTCTTTCTGCAGTTCCAGCGCGCGTCGTGGGTCGAGCAACTGCGCTTCATAATATTCGTCGGCCAGCAGCTCCAGGTTGCGCAGCGGGCCGTAGGTTTCGGCGCGGGTCAGGGGCGGCATCAAATGGTCGATGATCACCGCCTGGGTGCGCCGCTTGGCCTGGGCGCCTTCGCCGGGATCGTTGACGATAAAGGGGTAGATATTCGGCAGCGGGCCGAGCAGCACGTCCGGCCAGCAGTTCTCCGACAGGCCCACGCCCTTGCCCGGCAGCCATTCGAGGTTGCCGTGCTTGCCAACGTGAATCAGCGCATGGGCGCCGTAGGTATGGCGCAGCCAGAAATAGAACGCCAGATAGCCGTGGGGCGGCACCAGGTCGGGGTCGTGATACACCGCACTCGGGTCGACCTGGTAACCGCGCGCCGGCTGGATGCCCACAAAGGTTTGATCCAGGCGCAGGCCGGCGATCATCAGGCGACCGTCGCGGCACATCGGGTCCTGATGGGGCGCGCCCCAGCGCTCCAGCACGGCCTGGCGATTGGCTTCGGGCAGGCGTTGAAACATCGCCGCGTAGTCGTCCAGCGCAAGGCTCTGATGACACGGGCGCAGGTCGAGGCTGTCGAGGTCGTTGGTGACGCCGCCCAGCAACGCATGGATCAAGGCCGTGCCGCTGTCCGGCAAGGTGGCAGGCACCGGATACCCTTCGGCGTGCAGCGCGCGCAGGATATTCAGCGCCGCCGCCGGCGTATCCAGGCCCACGCCATTGCCGATACGGCCGTCGCGGGTTGGATAATTGGCCAGGATCAAGGCCACGCGCTTGTGCTCATTCGGCACCCGCGCCAGCTCGACCCAGCGGCGCGCCAGTTCGGCGACAAAGTCCATGCGTTCGGGCGCGGCGCGGTAGCACACCACGTCCGACTGGCTGCGCTCACTGCGCCAGGCCAGGTCTTTGAAGCTGATCGGCCGGCTGATGATGCGCCCGTCCAACTCCGGCAAGGCGATGTGCATCGCCAGGTCGCGAGGGCCCAGGCCTTGTTCGCTGGCCTGCCAGCCGGGCTGATTGTCCTGGGCGCAGATCGCCTGGATCACCGGGATATTGCGGCGAAACGGGCGCAGATGCGGCGCTTCGGGGCTCGATTGAGCAAAGCCGGTGGTGTTGAGGATCACCGCCGCCTGCACCTCATCCAACAGGTCTTCGACCACCGCCAGGCAACCGGGCTCTTTCAAACTGGCGACTGCGATCGGTAAGGGGTTAAGGCCCGCCGCCTGCAGGCGCTGGCAGAACACATCGATAAACCCGGTATTGGCGGCCTGCAAATGCGAGCGGTAGAACAGCACCGCCGCCACCGGAAAATCAGCCTGCCACTGCGCCTGCCAATCAGCCAGGTGGGCGTTGGCGGTATGCGGGTGGTAGATCGAGGTGCGCGGCAAGCTTTGCGGCTCTGCCCAGGCATAGTCGCGCCCCAGATAGCCGGCGGCCAGGCAGCGATAGAAATCCAGCGCGTTACCCAGGCCACCCTGGCGCAGGAACTGCCACAACCGGTCACGCTCGGGCGCCTCCACGGTGCTCAAGCCGCTGAGCTCCGGGTCTGGCCGATCATCCCCCGGTACCAGGATCAGCGTGACGCCGCGCTCCGCCAACGCCACCAGGCGCTCGACGCCATAACGCCAGTAGCCGATGCCGCCATGCAGCGAAATCAGGATGACCTTGGCGTGGCGCAGCACTTCATCGACGTACAGGTCGACCGAGGCATGGTTTTGCACCTGCATCGGGTTGGCCAGGCGCAGGCTGGGGTAATCCTCGGGCAACTGCCGGGCCGCCTCGGCAAGCAGCGCCAGGCTGGAATCGCCGCTGCACAGGATCACCAGCTCGGCGGGGGTTTGCCCAAGGTCGGCGATGTTGTCGTCCGCGACGAAGCCACCGGGCTGGGTCCTGAGCAGGTGCATGGGTCAGGCGCTGATGGCGGCGCGCAGTTGCGCTTCAAGGCCTGCCGCGTCAAGCGCCTGGCCGATCAGCACCAGGCGCGTGGTACGTGCCTCATCGGCGCCCCAGGCACGGTCGAAATGCTTGTCGAAACGTGTGCCCACGCCCTGGATCAACAGGCGCATCGGTTTGTTCGGAATGGCGGCGAAGCCCTTGACGCGCAGGATGCCGTGCTGCACCACCAATTGCGTCAGGGCGTCAAGCAGCAGGGCTTCGTCGGCTGGCGGCAGGTCGATGGAGATGGAGTCGAACGCGTCGTGGTCGTGATCGTCTTCACCGTCATGGTGATGGTCGTGATGGCTATGGCGCGCGTCGATATGTTCCTCGGAGCCGGCACCCAGACCGATCAACACGTCCAGTGGTACGCGACCGCTGCTGGCTTCGATGACTTTCACCGCCGGCGGCAACTCCTCGGCCACTTCCAGGCGCACGCGGGCCAGGTCTTCGGCGCTGATCAGGTCGGCCTTGTTGAGGATCACCAGGTCGGCACTGGCCAGTTGGTCGGCGAACAGTTCGTGCAGGGGCGATTCGTGGTCCAGGTTCGGGTCGAGCTTGCGCTGGGCGTCGACCTGGTCCGGGAACGCGGCGAAGGTGCCAGCGGCCACGGCCGGGCTGTCGACCACGGTGATCACCGCGTCCACGGTGCAGGCATTGCGGATTTCCGGCCATTGGAAGGCCTGGACCAGCGGCTTGGGCAGGGCCAGGCCCGAGGTTTCAATGAGGATATGGTCGAGGTCGCCACGCCGGGCCACCAGTTCGCGCATCACCGGGAAGAACTCTTCCTGCACGGTGCAGCACAGGCAGCCATTGGCCAGCTCGTACACGCGGCCGTTGGCTTCTTCTTCGGTGCAACCGATGGAGCACTGCTTGAGGATGTCCCCGTCAATGCCCAGCTCGCCGAATTCATTGACGATCACCGCAATGCGACGGCCCTGGGCGTTGTCGAGCATATGGCGCAGCAAGGTGGTCTTTCCCGAGCCGAGGAAACCGGTAACGATGGTGACGGGGAGTTTGGCCAGTGTTTTCATCGGATGCCCTTTGGGGCGGGCATACGGGACGATAGGCCCTGCGACGGCGCGCAGCAGCGGATTTCGTCACCGGATCACCCCGCCCGGTTGAATTGAAAAATCGATTGCGAGGCAGGTCTCCTGGCTTGGGGCTTGCGGGTCTTGCGACCGGCGCTGACTGCGCCTTCCCGCCGGATCGGCAGTGGCGTGGCAGTCAGTAGAACCCTTCACAGTTGCGGGGGCAGCCGCGGCTTGAACCGCGTTCCCTTCTTAGCTTCGGCCTGGGCCGAAGAACCTCGAGCGAGCAAGGCTACGCAGTGCAGGGTCGGCGGTCAATGTCCCCTACCCGGGAGGCAGGGTTCACGCGTGATGAAAGCTGACAGGCACATCGCCAACAATGTCGGTATGCCGTATCTGCCCGTGGCTTTGGAGATAGAAATCAATTTCGCCGTTGCCGGTCAGGTCGAGTACAACCCATGACTCGTCCGTCTGCGGATCGTAACCCACGCCCACCTCGCCTGCCCGCCCAGTGAACTGGCTGACAAAAATCAGCGAGCCAAGGCCATGCCTGCGCAACAGCGGGGAAATATCGATGCTGTCCTGCCCACTGACAAAGTCCATCAACTGGTCCGGGGCGTATAACGTCGAATCACTGGCATACTGGTAGATGAACGTATCGCTGCCCGCGCCTCCTCGCATGTGGTCCGCGCCGGCGCCGCCGGTGAGGCGGTTGTCAGCGTCATTTCCGATCAGCACGTCTTTACCTGAACCACCGATGGCGTTTTCCAGGGTAACGCCCTTGGCGATGGAGACATTGCCCTTCATTCCTCCTACATCGGAAAAAGACTGGGCGCGCAGGTTGATCACCTGGTCCTGATGATATCCAGAGAAGTCCAACGTATCGTTGCCGCCGCCGTCCCAGACGCAAAACACAGCACCGTCGCGAGACGAATTCAAGGACAGATCGTCTCGCTGGGTATTGGAGTTGAACCCGTAGGTAGTATCTGTATTGCGCGTCTGATGGTTGGCACCAAACACCCTCTGAGCCCAGGCGATGTCGGCCATCAATGGCGAGGAGGCGTGTTGCCCCTTGAAATCCTGATGAGTATGGCTCACGTCAAAATAGCTCATGACTGAGTAGGCCCGACTGTCTTGTGCATAGGCGGCCTGCGCGTGGTAGGTGGCGGGGCCACGAGTAGCGTCATAATCGCCTGTATGTGCGGCGCCCAGGATGTGGCCGATCTCGTGCGTGAGCGTTTGGCGCCCGAAGCCGTTGACCTGCGGTGCACGGTTATCCGCATAGCCGGGGTTCACACGCACCCGGCCCTGATAATGTGAGAACAAAGCGTCGGCGACTGTGGGCGCCTTGTCGTTGACAAACCGTAACCGGCCTTCGGATTCAATGGCATCTTCTTTAAAAGTAACCTTCGCAACATCCGCCCAGGACTGCATTGAGCGTCGGGCCTGATTTTTTTGTGTTTCATTAAACTTACTTTCATTTTTTGCAACTTCATTAAACGTATAAGAGAGTTGCACTGTGTGGTCGCCATTACTGTCATTCAATCTACGCCCCTTACGATCGATCTGGTGCGCCATATCGCTCAACGACCACACAGGTTTATTGAAGCTTGCGCGGGAATACGGATCATCGGTGCGCTGGGAGCGATCTCCATGCGCAGGGGCGTTAACGCTTGAGAATGCTTGCTGGGACTCGGGCAACTTGTGCGGTTGATCCGTATGTGCGCAAACATTACCCGGATTAAACTTGGCGCGAGATACACTCATCGTGAACTAAGCCTCATAAATGACACATCAACATTCAAGGCGCCCAGCTTCCAACAAGAAACATTCAAAATAAAGCGCGACACCCACACAAACCAATTAAAGATATTACTCATCAGCTGCTCACGCCCTCCCCATCCAGCGCCCGCCCCCACCTCAATTGACGCCCAGGTCTCGCCCGTGTTTTCCTATGCAACTTGTTTCGGGTGCCCTTCACAGGGTGAAACGGGAAACCGGTGCGCCATAGAGCTATGGCAAGTCCGGTGCTGCCCCCGCAACGGTAAGCGAGCGAAGCGTCAAATCCACTGTGCTGTGCATGGGAAGGAGATGCTTGATAGGCCAAGCGCCCCTCGCAAGCCCGGAGACCGGCCCGAAAAATTCAGATAACAAACCCGCGGTGGGCGGGCGCTGTTCAGAACCCTGCGTGCCCGGCTCGCGGGGTTTTCATGCGCTCGTTTCACCCTGACACCCAGAAGGGACGCGCCATGTCGATCATCAGCAGCACCTCGCACACCGCCAGCAACTCCGCCACCCTGGGCCAACGCCTGACCGCCGCTATCGGGGCGTCGATCCTCGGCGCGTGCCTGGTGTATTTCGCGGGTTTCTCACACATCGAAGCCGTGCACAACGCTGCTCACGATACCCGCCACAGCGCCGCGTTCCCGTGCCACTGAGACCTGCCGACATGATCAAGCGTATTGCCCAAACCGCAGGTTTCACAGGCCTGCTGGCCGCCCTGCTGCTGACCCTGCTGCAAAGCTTCTGGGTCGCCCCGCTGATTCTGCAGGCGGAAACCTTTGAAAACGCCCCGGCAGCCACCGAACCAGCGCATGAACATGCCGCAGGCGCCGCCGCCCACACCCACGATGCCGAAGCCTGGCAACCGGAAGACGGCTGGCAGCGCGTGCTGTCCACCACCGGTGGCAATCTGGTAGTTGCCGTCGGGTTCGCCCTGATGCTGGCCGGCCTCTACACGCTACGCGCACCGACCCGCACGGCCCAAGGCCTGCTGTGGGGTCTGGCCGGTTACGCGACCTTCGTGCTGGCGCCGACCCTGGGCCTGCCGCCAGAGCTGCCGGGCACCGCTGCCGCTGACCTGGCCCAACGCCAGATCTGGTGGATCGGTACTGCCGCCTCTACCGCCGCCGGTATTGCGCTGATCGTATTCGGCCGCAACTGGCTGCTCAAAGTGCTGGGCGTGGCGATCCTGGCCGTGCCGCATGTGGTGGGTGCGCCGCAACCGGAGGTGCATTCGATGCTCGCGCCAGAAGCCCTGGAGGCCCAGTTCAAGATCGCGTCGCAGCTGACCAACGTGGCGTTCTGGCTGGCACTGGGCCTGATCAGCGCCTGGCTGTTCCGCCGCAACCGCGACGATCAATACTCGGCATGACCCTGGTGGTCGGCCTGGGCTGCCAGCGCGGTTGTGATCTTCCCACCCTGCTGAGCCTCTTTGACACCGCCCTCGCCGAGGGCGGGATTGAACGCCACAGCATTACCGCACTGGCAAGTATCGACCTCAAGCGCGAGGAACCGGGGCTGCTCGCCCTGTCTCGATTGCTGGGCTTGCCGTTGCAGTGTTTCAGCGCTGAACAACTGGCCGTCTATGAAGATCGGCTGAGCCATAAATCGGCCGTTGCCTTTACGCATACCGGCTGCCATGGGGTCGCCGAAAGCGCTGCCCTGGCCCTCGCCGAACATCTTGCCAACGCCCCCGCACGCCTGCTGATCACTCGCAAAAAAACCGCCCAGGCCACCTTTGCATTGGCCTGCGCCGGTTAAAACCTCGATAATCGTCCCTTCCGATCATGAGCAGTCTTCATGCTCGCCCGTTTTTCCACAGGAATCCCCCATGACCGTCTACTTCATCGGCGCCGGCCCCGGCGATCCGGAACTGATTACCGTCAAAGGCCAGCGACTGATTCGCAGTTGCCCGGTGATCATTTACGCGGGCTCGCTGGTGCCAACGGCGGTGCTGGAAGGTCATAACGCTGAACACGTGGTCAACAGCGCTGAACTGCACTTGGAGCAGATCATTGATTTGATCAAGGTCGCCCATGCCAATGGCCAGGATGTGGCACGCGTGCACTCCGGCGATCCGAGCCTGTACGGCGCGATTGGCGAGCAGATTCGTTACTTGCGCGAGCTGGGCATACCGTTCCAGATCATTCCTGGCGTCACCGCAGTAGCGGCGTGTGCAGCGCTGCTTGAGGCCGAGCTGACCCTGCCGGACATCGCCCAAAGCGTAATCCTGACGCGCTACGCCGATAAAACCAACATGCCGGCGGGCGAAGACTTCGACAGCATGGCGCGACACGGCACGACCATGGCGATTCACCTGGGGGTCAACCACCTGGAAAAGATCGTCGCGGAACTGTTGCCGCATTACGGCGCGGACTGCCCGATTGCCGTGGTGCATCGGGCGACGTGGCCAGATCAAGATTGGGCAGTTGGCACGCTTGAGGATATTGTGGCCAAGGTTGAGGCAAAAGGTTTCCGGCGTACCGCGCTGATCCTGGTGGGCCGCGTGCTAACCAATGACAGCTTCAGCGAGTCATCGCTTTACCGTGCCGGCCATGCCCATCTCTATCGCCCCGGATAAACACCGCCAGAACTGTGGGAGGGGGGCTTGCTCCCACAGTTAATGTTCTGCGTCATCAATGTCGCGCAACTACTTGAAAAAAAACAATAAAAAAACGGCGCTCACGGGGCGCCGTTTTTATGCTCGCAGTGAACACCTTACTCAGTAGTAGGCGTTTTCTTTCTGCGTGTGGTCAGTCACGTCGCGTACGCCCTTGAGCTCTGGAATACGCTCCAGCAGGGTGCGCTCGATGCCTTCGCGCAGGGTCACATCCGCTTGGCCACAGCCCTGGCAGCCGCCGCCGAATTTCAATACGGCGATGCCGTCCTCAACCACATCGATCAAGCTGACCTGACCGCCGTGGCTGGCCAGCCCCGGGTTGATCTCGGTCTGCAGGTAATAGTTGATGCGCTCGTTGACCGGGCTGTCGGCGTTGACGTTCGGCACCTTGGCGTTCGGCGCCTTGATGGTCAACTGGCCGCCCATACGGTCGGTGGCGTAGTCGACTACGGCGTCGTCGAGGAAGGCTTCGCTGAAGTTGTCGATATACGCGGTGAAGCTTTTCAGCCCCAGAGCGGTGTCTTCAGGTTTCTCTTCCCCAGGCTTGCAGTAGGCAATGCACGTCTCGGCGTACTGGGTGCCGGGCTGGGTGATAAAGACGCGGATGCCGATGCCTGGGGTGTTCTGCTTGGACAGCAGGTCAGCCAGGTAATCGTGGGCGGCGTCGGTAATGGTTATGGCAGTCATGGAAACTCCTCACAGGCTTGCCGGCAGTTTACGCCAAATCATTACAGAGGTACAAAGTCCTAGTATTTTTGTCGGGAAATAATTACCCGATCCTCCACGCCTAGCCAACGCTTGAGCGAGCGATAGGTTTCCTTTCCTTCTCCAGCACCAGGACGGCGCTGACGATTACACCAAGCGTATAGGTACCCGGTCCGGGTTCAATGTATGCGCTCTATTAAGTGGCGGCGATCCCAACGGCCAGCGCCTTCGCCAACATGAGTGACATTCATGTTAATCCCGACACGCTTAAAATTCGCACAGGTTTGGTATGATCGATACCCTTCGTAATGCCTGACTTAGAGTAGTCCCATGTCCGATCGTAGCGCTCGTCTGCAAGCCCTTCACCACGCCCTCAAGGAACGCATCCTGATCCTTGACGGTGGCATGGGCACGATGATCCAGAGCTATAAGCTTGAGGAGCAGGACTACCGTGGCAAACGCTTCGCCGACTGGCCAAGCGACGTCAAGGGCAATAATGACTTGCTGGTGCTCACCCGCCCTGACGTGATTGGTGGAATTGAAAAGGCCTACCTGGATGCCGGTGCCGACATCCTTGAAACCAACACCTTCAACGCCACGCGCATTTCCATGGCCGACTACGGCATGGAAGAGCTGGCTTACGAGTTAAACGTGGAAGGCGCGCGCCTGGCCCGTAAAGTGGCCGACGCCAAGACCCTCGAGAACCCGGCCAAGCCGCGCTTCGTCGCCGGCGTTCTCGGCCCCACCAGCCGCACCTGCTCGCTGTCGCCGGACGTGAACAACCCCGGCTACCGCAACGTGACCTTCGATCAATTGGTGGAAAACTACACCGAGGCCACCAACGGCCTGATCGAAGGCGGCGCCGACCTGATCCTGATCGAAACGATCTTCGACACCCTTAACGCCAAAGCCGCGATCTTCGCGGTGCAAGGCGTGTTCGAGGAACTGGGCGTAGAGCTGCCGATCATGATTTCCGGCACCATCACCGATGCCTCCGGGCGCACGTTGTCCGGCCAGACCACCGAAGCGTTCTGGAACTCCGTAGCCCACGCCAAGCCGATTTCGGTCGGCTTGAACTGCGCGCTCGGCGCCAGCGAACTGCGCCCGTACCTGGAAGAGTTGTCGAACAAGGCCAATACCCACGTTTCCGCGCACCCTAACGCCGGCCTGCCCAACGAGTTCGGCGAGTACGACGAACTGCCCTCGGAAACGGCCAAGGTCATCGAAGACTTCGCCCAGAGCGGCTTCCTCAATATCGTCGGTGGCTGCTGCGGTACCACGCCGGGGCATATCGAAGCCATCGCCAAGGCCGTGGCCGGTTATGCGCCGCGCTCGATCCCGGACATTCCCAAGGCCTGCCGCCTGTCCGGCCTGGAGCCGTTCACCATCGATCGCAGCTCGTTGTTCGTCAACGTCGGCGAGCGCACCAACATCACCGGTTCCGCCAAGTTCGCCCGGCTGATCCGTGAAGACAACTACACCGAAGCCCTGGAAGTCGCCCTGCAGCAGGTGGAAGCCGGCGCCCAGGTGATCGACATCAACATGGACGAGGGCATGCTCGATTCGAAGAAGGCCATGGTGACCTTCCTCAATCTGATCGCCGGCGAACCGGACATCTCCCGCGTGCCGATCATGATCGACTCCTCCAAGTGGGAAGTGATCGAAGCCGGCCTCAAGTGCATCCAGGGCAAGGGCATCGTCAACTCCATCAGCATGAAGGAAGGCGTGGAGCAGTTCATTCACCACGCCAAGCTGTGCAAGCGCTATGGCGCAGCCGTGGTGGTGATGGCGTTCGACGAAGCCGGCCAGGCCGACACCGAAGCGCGCAAGAAGGAAATCTGCAAACGCTCCTATGACATCCTGGTCAATGAAGTGGGCTTCCCGCCGGAAGACATCATCTTCGACCCGAACATCTTCGCGGTCGCCACCGGCATCGAAGAGCACAACAACTACGCCGTCGACTTCATCAATGCCTGCGCCTACATCCGCGACGAGTTGCCCTACGCGCTGACCTCCGGTGGCGTTTCCAACGTGTCGTTTTCGTTTCGTGGCAACAACCCGGTGCGCGAGGCGATCCACTCGGTGTTCCTGCTGTATGCGATCCGCAACGGGCTGACCATGGGTATCGTCAACGCCGGCCAGCTGGAGATCTACGACCAGATCCCAGCCGAGCTGCGCGATGCGGTGGAAGACGTGGTGCTCAACCGCACCCCGGACGGCACCGACGCCCTGCTCGCCATCGCCGACAAGTACAAGGGCGACGGCAGCGTCAAGGAAGCCGAGACCGAAGAGTGGCGTGGCTGGCCGGTGAACAAGCGCCTGGAACACGCGCTGGTCAAGGGCATTACTACCCATATCGTCGAGGACACTGAAGAATCGCGAATGTCGTTCGCGCGCCCGATCGAGGTGATCGAAGGCCCGCTGATGTCCGGGATGAACATCGTCGGTGACCTGTTCGGCGCCGGCAAAATGTTCCTGCCCCAGGTGGTCAAGTCCGCCCGTGTGATGAAGCAGGCCGTGGCCCATCTGATTCCCTTTATCGAGTTGGAAAAGGGCGACAAGCCGGAGGCCAAGGGCAAGATCCTGATGGCCACGGTCAAGGGCGACGTGCACGACATCGGCAAGAACATCGTCGGCGTGGTGCTGGGGTGCAACGGCTATGACATCGTCGACCTGGGCGTGATGGTCCCGGCGGAAAAGATCCTGCAGGTGGCCAAGGAACAGAAGTGCGACATCATCGGCCTGTCCGGCTTGATCACCCCGTCCCTGGACGAGATGGTGCACGTGGCCCGCGAGATGCAGCGCCAGGATTTCCACCTGCCGCTGATGATCGGTGGCGCAACCACCTCCAAGGCGCACACGGCGGTGAAGATCGAGCCCAAGTACAGCAATGACGCGGTGATCTACGTGACCGACGCCTCGCGTGCCGTGGGCGTGGCCACGCAGTTGCTGTCCAAGGAATTGAAAGCCGGTTTCGTCGAGAAAACCCGCCTGGAATACATCGACGTACGCGAGCGCACCGCCAACCGCAGCGCCCGCACCGAACGCCTGAGCTACCCGGCGGCGATTGCCAAGAAGCCGCAGTTCGACTGGAGCACGTACGCCCCGGTCAAGCCGACCTTTACCGGCACCAGGGTGCTGGAGAATATCGACCTCAACGTGCTGGCCGAGTACATCGACTGGACGCCGTTCTTCATTTCCTGGGACCTGGCCGGCAAATTCCCACGCATCCTCACCGATGAAGTGGTGGGTGAAGCGGCCACCGCGCTGTATGCCGACGCCCGGGAAATGCTCAGGAAGTTGATCGACGAAAAACTCATCAGCGCCCGTGCGGTGTTCGGCTTCTGGCCGACCAACCAGGTGCAGGACGATGACCTGGAAGTCTATGGCGAAGACGGCCAGCCGATCGCCCGGCTGCACCACCTGCGCCAGCAGATCATCAAGACCGACGGCAAGCCGAATTTCTCCCTGGCCGACTTTGTCGCGCCCAAGGACAGCGGCGTGACCGACTACATCGGTGGCTTCATCACCACCGCCGGCATCGGCGCCGAAGAGGTCGCCAAGGCCTATCAGGACGCCGGCGACGACTACAACTCGATCATGGTCAAGGCCCTCGCCGACCGCCTGGCCGAAGCCTGCGCCGAGTGGTTGCACCAGCAAGTGCGTAAAGAACACTGGGGCTACGCCAAGGACGAACAGCTGGACAACGATGCGCTGATCAAGGAGCAATACAGCGGCATCCGCCCTGCCCCAGGTTACCCGGCGTGCCCGGACCACACCGAGAAAGCCCAGTTGTTCCAACTGCTCGACCCCGAGGCCCGGGAAATGCAGGCCGGCCGCAGCGGTGTGTTCCTTACGGAGCACTATGCGATGTTCCCAGCGGCAGCCGTC
The DNA here is from genome assembly GCF_003852355.1 of Pseudomonas sp. R2-7-07. Taxonomy (NCBI): domain Bacteria; kingdom Pseudomonadati; phylum Pseudomonadota; class Gammaproteobacteria; order Pseudomonadales; family Pseudomonadaceae; genus Pseudomonas; species Pseudomonas sp. R2-7-07. The sequence goes on from NZ_CP027759.1 coordinate 3,229,057, forward strand.
AGCGGCTGGTACTTCGCCCACCCGCAGGCGCAGTACTTTGCCGTGGGTAAGGTCGACAAGGACCAGGTGCTGAGCTACACCGCGCGCAAGGGCCAGGACCTGAGCGTGACCGAGCGCTGGCTGGCGCCGAACCTGGGCTACGACAACTGATAGGCTCTTGCGCCCGTGCAGGGGCTTGCCGAGCCCCTGCACGGGCGTTGCGGTCTACAACCCAAACGGGTAAGCACCGGTAATCGTATGGGTGGTGGTTAGCTATATGGGCCGCCATGGCGCGGGGGCTCGGCTATGCTTTGTCGTACCTCACTCAGTCGCACCTCATTGCGAGGAATCCATGGACGACCCACAGCACAAACCGCCCACGTTCTGGCAGATGCTCCACAGCGTCTTGGCCGCCGCCTTTGGCGTGCAAAGCGGCAAGAACCGCGCCCGCGACTTCACTCACGGCAAGCCGAGCCACTTCGTGATAATGGGTATTGTATTCACGGCAGTGTTTGCGCTGACGCTGTTTGGCATTGTCAAGCTGGTGCTGCACCTGGCCGGGGTATGAAGCCGGCCGAGGCGGCAAGGACTGCAAGCTGAAGGGATGACTTACTGGTGGCTGACCCAGAACACAGCGGTGCCCACTACAAGGATGATCAGGAACAGAATCGCCCAGGCATCCACGGTGCTGTCGGGTTTACGTATTTTTGTCGAATTGCTCATCGCATCGCCTCTTGTCGGTTTTATAGGTGATTGCCCTAAGACTCGACACCAGTAAAGACCAGACTTGCCCCTATGACAAATGTGGATATCGCAATAACCCTTCCCATTAGTCATTTTGGTTATTTGCATATACTCAAACATCACTTTTGCGCATAAACGCAAACTGGTATCGTGCGCCGGCTCCGTTGGGAGTGCGCGGCCGTGCGCGCAGATTTGCCGAGAACAGGACCTATATGTACGTATACGACGAATACGATCAGCGCATCATCGAGGACCGCGTCAAGCAGTTCCGTGATCAGACCCGACGCTACTTAGCAGGTGAACTGAGCGAAGAAGAGTTCCGCCCTCTGCGCCTGCAAAATGGCCTTTATGTTCAGCGCTTTGCGCCGATGCTGCGGGTGGCTGTGCCCTATGGCCAGCTGACCTCGCGGCAGACGCGCATGATGGCCAAGATCGCCCGCGACTTCGACAAAGGCTACGCCCACATCAGTACCCGCCAGAACGTGCAGTTCAACTGGCCGGCCCTGGAGGACGTGCCGGACATCCTCGCTGAACTGGCGACCGTGCAGATGCACGCCATTCAGACCAGCGGTAACTGCCTGCGCAACGTGACCACCGACCAATTCGCCGGCGTCGCCTTCGATGAAGTGATCGATCCGCGTCCCTGGTGTGAAATCGTGCGTCAATGGACCACCTTCCATCCCGAATTTGCCTACCTGCCGCGCAAGTTCAAGATCGCCATCAATGGCTCGACGTCGGACCGCGCCGCCATCGAAGTCCACGACATCGGCCTGGAGCCGGTGCACAACGCCGCCGGCGAGCTGGGTTTCCGGGTATTGGTGGGTGGCGGCCTGGGGCGTACCCCGGTGGTCGGCGCCTTTATCAACGAGTTCCTGCCGTGGCAGGACCTGCTGAGCTACCTCGACGCGATCCTGCGGGTTTACAACCGTTATGGTCGCCGCGACAACAAGTACAAGGCCCGGATCAAGATCCTGGTCAAGGCGCTGACCCCTGAGGTGTTCGCGCAGAAAGTCGACGCAGAGATGGAACACCTGCGCGGCGGCCAGACGACCTTGACCGAAGCCGAAGTGCAGCGCGTGGCCAAGCACTTCGTTGATCCCGAGTACAAGGCCCTGACAAATCAGGACGCCGAGCTCGCGGCACTCGACCAGCAGCATCCGGGCTTCGCCCGCTGGCGCACGCGTAATACCCTGGCGCATAAACAACCGGGCTATGTGGCGGTGACCCTGTCGCTCAAACCCACCGGCGTGGCACCGGGCGACATCACCGACAAGCAGCTGGACGCCGTCGCCGACCTGGCCGACCGCTACAGCTTCGGCCAGCTGCGCACCTCCCACGAGCAGAACATCATTCTCGCGGACGTCGAGCAGAGCCAACTGTTCACCCTGTGGGGCGAACTGCGCGAAGGCGGTTTTGCCACGCCGAACATCGGCCTGTTGACCGACATTATCTGCTGCCCGGGCGGCGACTTCTGCTCCCTGGCCAACGCCAAGTCGATCCCGATCGCCGAATCGATCCAGCGCCGTTTCGACGACCTGGACTACCTGTTCGACATCGGCGAGCTGGACCTGAACATCTCCGGGTGCATGAACGCCTGCGGCCACCACCACGTCGGCCACATCGGCATCCTGGGCGTGGACAAGAAAGGAGAAGAATTCTATCAAGTGTCCCTGGGTGGCAGCGCCAGCCGCGAGGCGAGCCTGGGCAAGATCCTCGGCCCGTCCTTCGCCCAGGAAGCCATGCCCGAGGTGATCGGCAAGCTGATCGACGTGTACATCGAACAGCGCACCGAAGATGAGCGTTTCATCGACACCTACCAGCGCATCGGCATTGACCTGTTCAAGGAGCGCGTCTATGCAGCGAATCATTAAGCACAACGAAGTCGTCGACGAAACCTGGCACCTGCTGCCCAAGGATGCGAGCTTCGACGGCATTTCCAACTGCGACGACCTGATCGTCCCATTGGCCCTGTGGCGCGAACACGGCCACGCCCTCAAGGCCCGCGACGGCGGCCTGGGCGTGTGGCTGGACGCCGATGAAGAAGCCGAGGAGATCGGTGATGACGTGGAACATTTCCAAGTCATCGCCCTGAACTTCCCGGCCTTCACCGACGGACGCAACTACTCCAACGCCCGCCTGCTGCGTGAGCGCTATGGCTACAAGGGCGAACTGCGGGCGATTGGCGACGTGCTGCGCGACCAACTGTTCTACCTGCGCCGCTGCGGCTTCGATGCCTTCGCCTTGCGCCCCGACAAAGACCCGTACGAAGCGCTGGAAAGCCTTAAAGACTTTTCGGTGACGTACCAGGCTGCAACGGATGAGCCGCTACCGCTATTCCGACGCCGCTGAGTAAAAAATGTGGGAGGGGGCTTGCCCCCGATGGCGGTGGATCAGCCAGCTTAGGCGGGACTGACACACCGTCATCGGGAGCAAGCCCCCTCCCACATTTGGATCTGCGTACATCCGGCAGATTTTGCATCTGCGCACAGCGTTGAAGTAGATGGGAACCCTACAAATAGCCAGCCGAAACACGGTTAAACATGTGGGAGGGGGCTTGCCCCCGATTGCGGTGGGTCAGCCAGCTTAGGCGGGACTGACACACCGTCATCGGAGGCAAGCCCCCTCCCACCTTGGCTATTCAGCGACTTCAAGATTGCAGTTTAATCGACGCCAGCACTTGCTTCTGCCCCATGGAGCACGGTACATCGTCTGGCTGCGCCCGCACCGCATCGATCACGCCTGATAATTGCGCCTTGCTGTGGGCCAACTGCGCCTGCATCACCTCGATCTGGGCCACTTTGCGCTCCAACGCCTCGATCAACTCATCGCGCCTGTGCTCCCCCGGCGCCGGCATCAACGCCTTGAGTTCCTGCAGGGTAAACCCGGCCTGTTGCGCGCTCTGGATCAATTGCAGCGTCTGCAGCGCCTCGGGTGCATAACGCCGATACCCATTGGCTTGGCGTCCCACCTGGCTGATCAAGCCCTCGGCCTCGTAAAAGCGGATACGCGACGCCGCCAACCCGCTCTGTTTTGCCAGCTCACCAATATTCATCGAAACGCCCGCTTGACATTAAAGTTAACTTTAAGCTTAGCCTGAGGCCTCCCCCGCTCAGGAGTCAATCCATGTCATCCTTTGAAGCCTTGCAACTGCCCAACGGCCAGGTTATTTCCAACCGCATTGCCAAGGCAGCGATGGAAGAAAACATGGCCGATTTCAATCAGGCCCCCTCCCGTGAACTGAAGCAGCTGTACACGACCTGGGCCGAGGGTGAACCCGGCTTGCTGCTCACCGGTAACGTCATGATCGACCGCCGTGCCCTGACCGGCCCAGGCGGTGTTGCCCTGGAGGACGAGCAGCACCTGGACAGCTTTCGCGAGTGGGCCGATGTGGCACGGAGCAAGGCTGTGCACTTCTGGATGCAGCTCAGCCACCCAGGACGCCAGACCATGGCCAACCTGGGCCAGCAAGCGCTGGCACCCTCGGCCATCGCCTTGGACCTCGGCGGCTTTTCGAAGCTGTTCGCCCAACCCAGGGCCATGACCGAAGACGACATTCAAGACGTAATCAAACGCTTCGCCACCAGTGCCCGCCTGGCCGAGAAAGCAGGATTTACCGGTGTGCAGGTCCATGGCGCCCATGGTTACTTGCTCAGCCAATTTCTGTCGCCCTTGACTAACCAACGCACCGACCGCTGGGGCGGCCCACTAGAAAACCGCGCGCGCCTGCTGCTGGAAGTGATCCGCGCCGTGCGCGCCAGCGTCAGCCCGGCATTTTGCGTGGCGGTCAAACTCAATTCGGCCGACTTCCAGCGCGGCGGCTTCGATGAAGCCGATGCGCGTGCGGTGGTCGAGATGCTCAACGCATTGCCGATCGACTTGCTCGAATTATCCGGCGGCAGCTACGAGGCACCCGCGATGCAAGGCGACGCTCGCGATGGCCGCACACTGGCCCGCGAAGCCTACTTCCTGGAATTCGCCAAAGACCTGGCAACCATCGCCCGGATGCCGGTAATGGTCACCGGCGGCATCCGTCGCCTGGCCATCGTGCAGCACGTACTGGACAGCGGCATCGCCATGGCCGGCATCGCCACCGCCCTGACCCTGGAACCGCAACTGATCAAACACTGGCGCGACGGTCGCGAGCTCAATCCGCAGCTCAAACCGATCACTTGGCAGCGCAAGACACTGGCGGCCCTTGCGCTGGTAGCTGTGGTGCGCCACCAGATGCGCCGCCTGAGCCGCGGCCGCCTGCCCAGCCTCAACGTCATTCCCTGGTGGGCGCTGGTGCGTGACCAATGGTTCCTCGCTCGACGCACGCGCCAATACCGCGCGGCCATGACGCAATCTTCACATTAGAGGCGGAGCATTCGCCGTGATCGAACTGTCCTCTACTGATCAGCAGTTATTCATCTCACTGACGATTGGAGTTCTTCATGGCGAAAATCAACCTGGCCCAGCAGTTGGCAACCACCCTTGAACAGGCAGGTATCAAGCGCATCTGGGGCCTGACCGGCGACAGCCTCAATGGCCTCACCGACGCCCTGCGCAGCATGGACAGCATCGAGTGGATGCATGTGCGCCACGAAGAAGTGGCCGCGTTCGCCGCCGGTGCCGAAGCCGCTGCCACCGGTGAGCTGACGGTGTGCGCCGGCAGTTGCGGGCCGGGTAACCTGCACTTGATCAATGGGCTGTTCGATTGCCATCGCAACCATGTGCCGGTACTGGCGATTGCCGCGCAAATTCCGTCCTCGGAGATCGGCCTGAACTACTTCCAGGAAACCCATCCCCAGGAGTTGTTCAAGGAGTGCAGCCACTTTATCGAGCTGGTGAGCAACCCCGAGCAGATGCCCCAGGTGCTGCATCGTGCCATGCGTTCAGCGATCCTCAATCGGGGCGTGGCGGTGGTGGTGATCCCAGGGGATGTCTCGCTGCTGGAAGTGGAGGACAAGCTCAAGCCCTGGCCGGCACTGCATGCACCGCGCACCTTGCCGGCAGAGGCCGATCTGCAGCGGCTGAGCGAGATCCTCCAACGCAGTGAAAAAGTCACCATGCTGTGCGGCAGCGGTTGCGCCGGCGCCCATGACCAAGTGGTCGCGCTGGCCGATGCCCTCGGCGCGCCGGTGGTGCACGCGCTGCGCGGCAAGGAGCATGTGGAGTGGGATAACCCGTTCGACGTCGGCATGACCGGCCTGATCGGGTTCAGCTCCGGTTACCACGCCATGCTCGATTGCGACACCCTGATCATGCTCGGCACCGACTTCCCCTACCGCCAGTTCTACCCGACCGACGCGACGATCGTTCAGGTCGACCGCGACCCCCAGGCCCTGGGACGACGCACGACCCTGGACCTGGGCATCGCCGCCGATGTCAGTGAAACCCTCGATGCGTTGCTGCCACGCCTGACCCGCAAGACGGATCGCAGCTTTCTCGAAACCTCGTTGAAGCATTACGAAAAAGCCCGTCAGGGTCTGGATGACCTGGCGCAACCGTCCAAGGCGGATCGGCCGATCCACCCCCAATACGTGGCACGCCTGCTCAGCGAGCTGGCCGATGACGACGCGATCTTCACCGCCGATGTCGGCTCACCGACCGTATGGGCCGCGCGCTATTTGAAAATGAACGGCAAGCGCCGGCTGATCGGCTCGTTCAACCACGGTTCGATGGCCAACGCCATGCCCCAGGCCATCGGCGCACAGGCGGCATTCCCTGGGCGCCAGGTGATCTCGATGTCTGGCGACGGCGGTTTCACCATGTTGATGGGGGATTTCATTTCTCTGGCGCAATTGAACCTGCCAGTGAAACTGGTCGTGTTCAATAACGCGTCACTCGGGTTCGTCGCGATGGAGATGAAGGCCGCAGGCTACCTGGACACCGGAACCGAGCTGAAAAACCCGGACTTCGCGGCCATGTCCAACGCCATGGGCATCCTGGGGATCCGTGTGGAGCAATCCGAAGACCTGGAGCCGGCCCTGCGCCGCGCCCTGGCCCACGACGGCCCGGTGCTGGTGGATGTGGTTACCGCGACTCAAGAGCTGGTGATGCCGCCGAGCATCAAGCTGGAACAGGCCAAGGGCTTCAGCCTGTATATGCTCAAGGCCGTGATGAGCGGGCGTGGCGATGAAGTGATCGAACTGGCACGCACCAACTGGCTGCGGTGATGCCCTGTGGGAGGGAGCCTGCTCCCTCCCACATCAGCACGCCTTGTCAATTCAGCCCTTTTGTTTTTCGACCCACTGGCCGAACGCATCGATAAACGCTTGCAGGAACGGCCTGGTCTTCTCCGACAGCTTGCCCGCCTCGTCGAACACACTGCCCGCGCCGCCCAGGTAGGCTTCCGGCGTTTGCATGCACCAAACATCCAGAAACACCAAAGACTGGCGCAGGTGATGGTTGGCCCCAAAGCCACCCATGGCGCCCGGCGACACGCTGATGATCGCCCCTGGCTTCGCGCCCCAGACACTCTGCCCATAAGGGCGAGAGCCTACGTCGATGGCATTCTTCAACGGCGCGGGCACGGAACGGTTGTATTCCGGGGTCACGAACAGCACTGCGTCGGATGAACTCACCTGTTTGCGGAAAGTACTGTAGGCTTCCGGCGCTGCTGCACCTTCAATGTCCTCGTTGTAGAGCGGCAGATCGCCGATCTCGACAATATTCAACTTGAGGTTGGCGGGTGCCAGTTCGGCCAATGCCAGGGCGACCTTGCGGTTGATCGACTCTTTTCTCAGGCTGCCAACCAGGACGGCAATCGTGTAGACCTTGCTCATTGAGGTTTCCCGACGTGTGACTAAAGGAGCGAATAGTTATAAAGGCTTCGCGGCGCGTGCACCAGAGTGTTTTTGCGAATGCCCAAGAAGTCGCCACGCACGCGCCCGCGTAGGAAACATCTGAAACTTTAAACGAATAGTATTTTTTTCTTATAGGTAAACTACCCCGCTCACTGACGGTCTACAGAACCGCAAATCGAGTGTTTATCTCCAGAGGTTCTAAACAGATGGCAGCAGTATTAGTCGGACAGTTTCATGCCAGAGACGCGGAAGGCCGCGTCTATTCAGTGCATGAGTTCCAGGAATCCAACCCGGCGCACGGCGACCTGGCTGGCTCGGCGTCTACCACCTCCTACAAGCTGGCCATTGGCGACCGTGTAGAAAAACTGGAAGGTGATGAGTTCAAATTGATCCAGTCGGGCACGATTATCGTGCGCGAATCCAAAACCACCAGCGTGTCATAAGATTTCGCCCTGTCCACCTGCCCAGTCCCGGCGACTGGGCTGGGGATGCTTACGGACTGCGGATTTCCGTTACTTCAATGCCCTGCTCGCCTTGCTTGAGCGTCACCAGCAACTGCCCCCTCTCTCCCTCCACCGCATACATCGAACGCTTGTAGCCCGACCGATCGTAAGCGGGATACGCCTCCACCTGCCTGATCAACGTCATACCGAGCACCGCGCCCACCTGCTCGGCGACCTGTTCCTGGGAACGGATAAACGCTTCGAGTGCGAGGTTTTCCGGCGCGTATTCATCGTGATTATTGAAGAAGTAAGCCGCCAGGCACCCCACGGTCACCAGGACCAGGAGTTGCTTGGCCGTTACCCCGAAAAGCGTCGAGGGTAGAGGCATTTGAGACCAGACCTGTTTTTGTTGTAAGTACCGGGTACCCGGCATTGGTCGTTGCTGATCAGACGCCTCATTCTAGTGAGGTCCTGGCTTAACGCCATAGGCAGGGGCGACCCGTGCAGTCTTTTTTGCGCACGGGGACCTGCGCCATTGAATCCCCAACCCACTGCACATAGACTCCGGCCATGCGTTTACGTCATATCGAAGTGATTCAGGCCATCTTGCAGACCGGACACCTCGGCACGGCCGCCGAGTGGTTGCAACTCCCCGTGGGCGAGGTAGACGCCACGCTCAAGGATGCCGAACTGCAATTGGGCTTCATGCTGTTTGCCAGTGTCCGCGGGCGCCTGCAAGCCACCCGTGAAACCCTGGAGCTGCAAGCGCAAATCGCCCCCCTGTACGACGCGCTTGAGCCGATACAGCGCCTGGCCAGCCGCTTGAAACACCATCACGCGCCGACCTTGCGTGTGCTGTGCACCCCGCCGCTGGCCAACCAATTACTGCCCCAGAGCATCGCCCTGCTGCGCCGACGGTTCCAGGATACGCCGTGCAACCTGTCGAGCCAGCCGACCCGGGAGATCGTCAGGCGCCTGTTGCTGCATGAGACCGATGTGGGCCTGAGCCTGCATGACCCGCAACACCCGCACATTCAGAGTCGCGTGCTGGCCCAAGGCAAACTCCAATTGCTCGCCCCCCATGGCTGGCTGAAACCCAAGCAGAAGTACATTGCGCTGCAGGATCTGGCGGGACAGTCGATGATTGGCCTGGAAGGCCACGACCCGCTGAGTCGTCTGCTGGACGCCAAGCTGCAGGCCCTGCGCCCGCTGCCGGTGGTGCAGACGCGGGTACAGACGTACCAGATGATGCGCAGCATGGTCGAGGCGGGAGAAGGCCTGGCGGTGGTCGACCCGTTCACCGCCTTCGGTGCGCGGGACGCGGGGCTGGATGTGTGCCCGATATCCCCCCCGATCAGCGTCAACCTGTATGCATTGGCTCTGCAGGACGGGGCCGCTTCACCGGCCCTGAATGCACTGCTGGAGATCGTCACGCAAAAGGCCGAAAACCTGCTGTCCAACGATACCAAGCCCCTGTAGACGCGAGCTGACGTGCTACACCGTCTCAGATCGATTCGACTTCGCTCTTGAACAGCCGATACCAGAAAATCGCCACTTCGCGGGTTTGCGGGTCGATGCCGCGATAGCGCAGTTGATCGATACCCCCCATCACGTACCCGCTACGTTCATACAGGCGACAGGCACCGAGGTTGTTGTTCTGGGTTTCCAGCATCATGCCCGGCAGGTTCTTCTTGCGTGCCCAGAACTGCGCCACGTCCAACAGCGCCTTGGCGACACCGTGACGCCGCGCAGGCAGCGCCACCGCCAACTCGTCGACATGGGCAAAGCCGTTCCAGTTGGTACTGATCACAACGTGGCCCACCGCGCGATCATCCAGATACGCCATGAAGACCGCGCTGTCGGCCGCATTGCGAAAGCTGGCGAATTCTTCAGGGTCGATGCCGTAACACTTGCGGTACGGCAGGATGCGCTCCACCGGCCATTGATCGACCCGCTTGCCCATCTGCGGCACACCATAGGCGCTGACCTCAAAACTGAAGTCATTGCCCCATACATAAGCGTCGAAGCCTTCGTCGGCGACTCGCACACTGAGCCCTGGATACTTCGGGTTCATGACAGCTTGCATAACGTTCCTTAACCTTTGATGCAATCGACGGTGTAACAACGACCACTGCCGTCATCTTCGTGTTGCAACCCATGCACATCGGCGACAAAACCGGGAAAACTGCTATCGAACGTCCGGGCAAACGCCAGATAGTCGATGATCGAACGGGTTGACTCGGTAAAGCGCTCCCCCGGCATGATCAGCGGAATACCCGGCGGATACGGCACCAGCATCACGGCTGCGATGCGTCCTGGCAAGGCATCGATGGATACCGCTTCCACTTCGCCCCTGACCAACTGGTCGTAGGCATCGGCCGGCTTCATCGCAATCTCCGGCAACACCGTATACATGCGCTTCAGATGCCTGGCCGTCGCGTTACTGCGATAACAACTGTGCAACTGGTCGCACAGGTCGCGCAACCCCAAGCCCTGATAACGTATCGGCCCCTGGGCATATACCGAGGGCAGGCAACTGGCCAGGCTGGTATTGGCATCATAGCTGCGTTTGAATTCCAGCAACTCGGTGAGCAAGGTACTCCATTTGCCTTTGGTGATGCCCATGGAAAACAGCACGAGGAAAGAATACAGCCCGGTTTTTTCCACCACCAGGCCGCGCTCCCAGAGAAACTTGCTGACCACGGCGGCGGGAATCCCGCGATCGCTCAAGGCGCCGCCGGCGGTGAGGCCGGGCATTACCAGGGTGACTTTGATCGGGTCCAGCAGCACATAATCTTCAGCCACGTCGCCAAAACCATGCCAGTCATCCTGAGGGTGCAGCAGCCAGTCCGCGGTGACGACCCGGTCGATACCGGCCACCGACGGCGGCTGCCAGATCGAAAACCACCAGTCATCAGCAGCGATATGCTGACGCAGGTTGGCCAGCGCACGACGGAAACTCAGGGCCTCATCGAACATTTCCTGCAACAGCGAGCGACCCGCCGGGCCTTCCATCATCGCTGACGCCACGTCCAGAGAGGCGATGATGCTGTATTGCGGCGAGGTGGAAATATGCATCATGAACGCTTCGTTGAAGCGGTCACGGTCCAGTTGCCGCGCTCCGCCGTCCTGCACATGAATCATCGACGCCTGGCTGAAGGCCGCCAGCAGTTTGTGGGTGGAGTGCGTGGTAAACACCAGCGGGCTGTCCGGCGTGCGCGAGGTACCCATGCCGTAGCGCCCGGCGAAAAACTCGTGGAACGCCGCGTAGGCATACCAGGCCTCATCGAAGTGCAGCACCTCGACGCTGCTACCCAGTTGCTGCTTGATCAGCTCGGCGTTGTAGCACAGGCCGTCGTAGGTGGAGTTGGTGACCACCGCCAGCTTTACCTTCGCCGGACGGCCATGGGTCAGCGGGCTGGCGTCGATCTTGGCGCGGATCGAGTCGGCACTGAATTCGCTCAAGGGGATGGGGCCGATGATCCCCAGCTCATTGCGCTCCGGGCACAGGTACAAGGGGATCGCGCCGGTCATGATGATCGAATGCAGTACCGACTTGTGGCAATTGCGGTCGACCAGGACCAGGTCATCGCGACCGACCATGGAGTGCCAGACGATCTTGTTGGCGGTGGAGGTGCCGTTGATCACGAAAAACGTGTGGTCAGCGCCAAAATTGCGTGCCGCGCGGGCTTCGGCTTCCGCAAGCGGCCCGGTGTGATCGAGCAGCGAACCCAGCTCGGGGACCGAGACAGACAAGTCCGAACGCAACGTATTTTCCCCGAAGAACTGGTGAAACGCCTGCCCCACCGGGCTTTTGCGATACGCCACGCCACCGCCGTGGCCCGGGGTGTGCCAGGAGTAATTGGAGTCGGCGGTGTGTTGCACCAGGGCCTTGAAGAACGGCGGCAACAAACCATCGAGGTAGGCGCGCGCCGCACGCGCGACCTGGCGCGCGAGAAACGGTACGGTGTCTTCGAACAGATACAGGATGCCGCGCAACTGGTTGAGTTCGCTCATGGCATCCGCCGGGGCGTTTTCCAGGGTGACTTGCTCGCCCAGCGCGAAGATCGGCAGGTTGGGCGCCCTCACCCGCGCCAGGCGGATCAGCTCGACCATGTTTTGCAGCAAATGAGTATTTTCCCCGGCGCCCTCGGCGGCGATCAGCATGCAGGCAAGGCCGTGGTGGGTGGCCGCCACCAGTCGCCCTTCGGCGTAGTCCACGGCGGAAAAGATACTGAAGCCCTCCTGCTCCAACTCCCTGGCGATGCCTCGAACCCGATCACCGGCAACGGTGTCGGCCTTGATGTCGCGGTGCACGATAAGGACGGGAAACTTCAGGTCTTTGTACATGGGCGCTCCTACTCCTGAGGGCTTGCACTCAGGGTAGAAGCTGGAAGCGAAAGTGGCGAATGAAGATTTTCACAGACAATGAAGATCAATTGTGGGAGGGGGGGGGGGTGCCCTCCATTGCCACATTTGCCCTCCGCTGTTTGAGGATGGATGACCTGTAGGTACAATCAGCGCCCTCTTCCACTCTCCCAAGGAACCGCCATGTCCGGGCTTGAACTGTTCGCCGCCGCCCTGGGGGTGATCGCTGTGTGGCTGACGGTCAAGCAGAACCCCTGGTGCTGGCCTATCGGCCTGGTGATGGTGTTGCTCTATACCTGGGTGTTCTTTGACGTGAAGCTGTATTCCGACATGTTGCTGCAGGGGGTCTACGCCGTGCTGCAAGTCTACGGCTGGTGGCAATGGACCCGTGCCGGCGCGGTCAAGCAAGGCCGTCAGGTCAGCAGCCTGAGCTGGCCGGCGATCTTGACCGCCCTGGTCGTCGGCGCGGTGTTCAGCCTGTTGCTCGGCGCCGCCATGGCCCACTGGACCGACGCCGCCCAACCCTGGCTCGACGCGGCCCTGACGGGTTTCAGCCTGGTAGCGCAGTTGTGGATGGCGCAAAAACGCGTGCAGTGCTGGCCGCTGTGGATCGTGGTGGATGTGATTTTCGTCGGGCTATTCCTCTACAAAGGCCTCTACCTCACCGCCGCGCTCTACGCGCTCTTCACCGTGATTGCTGTGCAAGGCTGGCGTGAATGGCGCGCCGACCCGGCGTTGCACGCATGAAAGTGGTGGTACTGGCGGGCCCTGAATCCAGCGGCAAAAGTTGGCTGGCGGCTGAGCTGCACGCGCACTTCGGCGGGCTGATGGTGGGTGAATACGTGCGCTATTTCATCGACCACCACCAGCGCGATACCTGCCTGGCGGATATCCCGGCGATTGCCCAGGGCCAGTTGGCCTGGGAAGACGCCGCCCGCGCAGCACAGCCTGATTTGCTGATCCTCGACACCCACCTGCTGACCAACACACTCTGGAGCCAGACCCTATTCGGCGACTGCCCCAGCTGGCTCGACAGCGAACTGCTGGCCCGTCACTACGACCTGCATCTGCTGTTGTCGCCCGAAGATGTGGAATGGAGCGCCGACGGCCAGCGCTGCCAACCCGACTTGGCCGACCGCCGAGCGTTCTTCCAGGCCAGCCTGGACTGGCTGCATGCGCACCAACAGCCTGTGGTGGTGATCCGGGGAGACTGGCAAGCGCGCCGGGACGCCGCGTTTGCCGCGGTCGAGCGCTTGCTCGGGGCGACGACGATCGGTTAACGCTTTTTGCGCGTGCCGAGCTGAATCCAGGTCGGCGCGTGGTCGCTGGCATGCGCCTCGTTACGCACCCATGCATCGACGCCCGCGTCCTTGAGGTAGGGCTTGAGCGCCGGGTTGAGCAATAGGTGGTCGATGCGCAGGCCGGAATTTTTCTGCCAGTGCTGGCGGAAATAGTCCCAGAACGTATACACCCGCTCTTCGGGGTACAAATGACGCACTGAGTCGGTCCAGCCCTGGTCAAGCAGGCGCTGATAGCAGGCGCGGCTCTCGGGTTGCAACAGCGCATCCTTGAGCCAGGAGCGTGGGTTGTAGATGTCCAGGTCGGTGGGCACCACATTGAAATCCCCGGCCAGCACCACCGGGTGATCACTGGTTTGCAACGCCTGGGCATAGTCGATCAGGCGTTCGAACCAGGCCAGCTTGTAGTCGAATTTAGGCCCGGGTTGCGGGTTGCCGTTGGGCAGGTACAGGCAGCCGACCAGCACGCCGTGCACAGCCGCCTCGATATAGCGGCTTTGCTGGTCGCTCTCGTCACCGGGCAGGCCCCGCCGGCTTTCCAGCGGTTGCGCGTCCTTGGCCAGAATCGCCACACCGTTCCATGAGGCCTGGCCCAGGCAGATCGCGCCGTAGCCGGCCGCTTCGAAATCAGCATAGGGAAACAGGCTTTCCGGCGCCTTGAGTTCTTGCAGGCAGACGATGTCCGGCTGCTCGCGAGCCAGCCATTGCAGCAGGTTGGGCAGACGGGCACGAATGCCGTTGATGTTGAAGGTGGCGATTTTCAGCGCTTTCATGGGGTGGGGTCCTTTCGGGGCTCTTGGGATAGAGCCCCGAAATGCCGCAGATGTTCCATGCGCGAGCGAGTCGGCCTCAGTAACCCAACGACAGGCCGGTGTTGCGACGCGGGTCATTCGCACCATAGAAGCGGTTGTTGCCCACCGGCTTGCCACCCAGCGCCGGCGCGCCCACCAGGATCGCGGCCAGGTGGTTGGCGTCCTGGGGACCGGCGAACGTATGCCCCCAGCTCTCGAGGATCTTCTGGGTGTCCGGGCTCACCGCGAAGGTTTCAAGGTTGGTGGTCTGCGGCATCCACTGCTGGTGGAAGCGCGGCGCGTCCACGGCCTCCTGAATGTTCATCTTGTAGTCGATGACATTGAGGATGGTCAGCAAGGTCGCGGTAATAATGCGGCTGCCGCCTGGCGTGCCCACCACCATCACCGTCTTGCCATCCTTGGTCACGATAGTCGGGCTCATCGACGACAGCGGCGCCTTGCCCGGCGCAATGGCGTTGGCTTCACCCTGGACCAGGCCGTACATGTTCGGCACGCCGACCTTGACGGTGAAGTCGTCCATTTCATCGTTGAGGATCACCCCGGTCTTGCTCGCCATCACGCCCGCGCCAAACCAGTCATTGAGGGTGTAGGTGACGGAAACGGCGTTGCCCCAAGTGTCGACGATGGAATAGTGGGTGGTGTTGTTGCCTTCATGGGGCGACACGCCCGGCTTGATCGCCTGGGAATCCCCGGCCTTGTGTGGCTCGATCGCGTCGCGCAATTTGGCCGCGTAATTTTTATCCAGCAGATGGGCGATCGGGTTCTTCACGAAATCCGGGTCGCCGAGGTAGCTGTTGCGGTCTACATAGGCGTGGCGCATCGCTTCGATCTGGTAGTGCAAGCCCTGGGCCGAGTGGTACCCCAGGTCTGCCATCGGGTAGCCTTCGAGGATGTTCATGATCTGGCAGATCACCACGCCGCCGGAGCTTGGCGGCGGCGCCGAGACCACATGGTAGCCACGATAATCGCACTCGATAGGCGCCAGTTCGCGGGTCTTGTAGGTGTCCAGGTCAGCCTGGGTGATCAGGCCCTTGCCGGCCTGGCTGGAATCCACCACTGCCTTGGCGACCCAGCCTTTGTAGAAGCCATCGTTGCCCTTGGCGGAAATTTCCCTGAGGGTCCTGGCCAGGTCCTTCTGCACCAGTTTTTGACCGACCTGCATCGGTTGGCCGTTATGCAGGAAGATCCCGCGCAGGTCCTGGTCTTTCTCGAATTCGCCAGTGGCGGTGTGCAGCAGGTCGACATCGCCCTGCTCCAGGGTAAAGCCGTTCTCCGCCAGTTTGATCGCCGGCGCGATCACCTGGGCGCGCTTGAGGGTGCCGTACTTGCTCAGCGCCAACTCCATGCCCGAGACAGTGCCAGGTACACCGACGGCCAGGTGGCCCTTGGCGCTCAGGCCTTCGACGACATTGCCGTCTTTGTCCAGGTACATATCGGCCGTGGCCGCCAGCGGGGCTTTTTCGCGAAAGTCGAGGAAGGTCTTGCGCCCGTCCGCCAGCTGCACGGTCATGAAACCGCCGCCGCCCAGGTTGCCCGCCGCCGGGTACACCACCGCCAGCGCGTAGCCCACGGCCACCGCCGCATCCACCGCATTTCCGCCGGCTTTGAGCACCTCCACGCCGACCTGAGTGGCCAGATGCTGGGCGGTGACCACCATGCCATTTTCACCGGCCACCGGGGCCTGGGAAGCGGCGTGCACGCCACTGACCGTCAACACCAGGGCAGTGGCAATCAAGGTGCGGCTGAAGGGTTGGTATTTCATCCATGGCTACTCTATTTATTGAGATGCACCAAAATAGCCCTTCCCTTATTCAATCCCCAGCGCGATGGCGTTTTTGTTACAGAAGCTGTCGGTCATGGAACGGCTACCTGAAACAATCAGCACTGGCCTATAAATCTAATGGCGCTAGAATCAGCGCCACTCTTTATTCGCCGCCTCATACGAGCCCCTCCATGAGCTTTGATTTCGACACGATCCACCCACGTCTCGGCACCGGCAGCACCAAGTGGAACCGCTACCCGCAAGACGTCTTGCCGATGTGGATCGCCGACATGGACATCGCCGCCCCACCTGCCATCCTTCAGGCATTGCATGCGCGCCTCGACCAGCAGGTGCTCGGCTACAGCGTCGCCGGCCCGGATGTGCGCGAGGCGATCATCGCCGACCTGTGGGCCAAGTACGCCTGGCGCGTGCAACCGGATGAACTGCTGTTCCTGCCGGGCGTCGAGCCGGGTTTCAATATGGCCTTGCACGCGTTTGTCCAGCCAGGCCAGCCGGTGGTGCTGCAAACCCCCAACTACCGGCCGATTCGCCTGGCGCCCGCTCACTGGAATTTGCCGCGCATTGAACTCCCGTTCGAGTGGATCGAGGGCGAATACCGCACGCCCCTGCCGGCGCTGCGCCAGGCACTGAGCGGCGCCGGTGCGCTGCTGTTGAGCAACCCGCACAACCCCATCGGCAAAGTCTTTCCCCATGCAGAACTGCTGGCCGTGGCCAACGCCTGCCTGGAAAGCGGTGCGCTGATCATCTCCGATGAAATCCATGCCGAACTGTGCTTTGACGGCCGTCGGCATATCCCGATTGCCAGCCTCAGCGAAGAGATTGCCCAGCGCACCATCACCCTGATGTCGGCGAGCAAGGCCTATAACGTGGCCGGCCTGAAGACCTGTTTCGCCGTGGTGCAGAATGCCGAGATCCGCGAGCGTTTCAACCAGGCCCGTTGCGGCATGGTCGACAGCGTCAGCCCCCTGGGCCTGGAAGCTACCCGCGCCGCCTACAGCCAATGCGGCGCCTGGCTCGACGCGCTGAAGCACTACCTGCAAGCCAACCGTGACTACCTGCTCGATGCCGTGCACACCCGCCTGCCCGGCGTGGTAATGCATGCGCCACAAGGCACATTCCTGGCCTGGCTCGATTGCAGCGCCCTGGGCCTGGGAGACCCGCAGCAGTTCTTCCTGGAACAGGCCAAGGTCGGGTTGAGCGCCGGCATTGAGTTCGGCGATGACAGCCAGCAGTTCGTGCGCCTGAACTTCGGCTGCCCACGGTCGATGCTGGAAGAAGGCCTGCAGCGCATGGAACGCAGCCTGAAAAACCGCTGAATGGGCTGGAACCGCGAAAGGCTTTTTCAGCACTCAAGGGAATCCCCTTGTGCGGCTGAACCTTTCCCGGAGCTTTGCGCCCTATGCTGTCGACACGCCCTGCAACCAACGGCCCTGTGCAATTCACAGAATCATTCAAGCCGAACCCGTCACCACGCGAACCTGCACCAACGGGCTCGGCTCTAAAGGCCGCTGCCTCCACCGCATCGCATCAATTGATGCGCTTTGTGGGGCTGAAACATCCTCTGGCTAACCCGCCCAGCACGCGTTCAGACATCAAGACTGTGGAGGTTGAAATGGGCCGGTCAGTCTCTTTGAATGGAGGCCACGACCCGCTCGCTACCCGCGGGTTGTCGGACTGCTCGGCGCTGGCAGTGCTCACCGGCTGGAACGGATCCACCTACCAGAATCGCACCTTGATGCATCTTACCGGCAGCAATCTGGAACTGGGCCTGAATCCGGGAAATAGCGATACTCGAGCATTGATGCACAGATTGCAGGCATCGCTGGACAAGAACAGTCATGTGATCCTGGTAGCCGGGGTGAATTCAAGTTCCCTGCAAGGCATGGCAACGACCATCGGGCAAACCCTGCACGGCGAGCAGCCGCTACGGGACCTGCTCAGCGGCCGCTCAGGCGCGGCAGTGACTCTGGCCAGTTCCGCCGGCATCACAATCAATGCCGATGGCACCTTCAAATTGCTCGACGGACCCGGTAAAGGGGTACTCAGTCACGAAGACGTCGCCAGCGTGTTTGATCGCGTCGACTGAAAGCGCCCGCCTGAGGCTTTTTAAAGCTTGGCGATGGACACTTCGGTGGATTTCACAAAGGCAATCACTTCACTGCCCACCTTCAACTCCAGGTCACGCACCGAGCGGGTGGTGATCACCGAAGTGACGATGCCGGACGCGGTTTGCACGTCGATCTCCGACACCACTTCACCCAGCAGAATTTCCTTGATCACGCCCTTAAACTGGTTGCGCACATTGATCGCTTTAATGGTCATGTCGGCTTTCCTTTTGGCTGTTGAGTCAATCCGCACGAATGCGCAGGCACTCAAAATGCGCTTTCAGAAAGAACAATAAAAGGAATATATAACTCTTTATTTATTCGAAATGGATATATACAAACTGTTGCCCAGCCAACAGCACTTCAACAATCTGCCTGCATCCGCCACAGCCTCCACTCGGCACACACGCGCAAACACGGGACAACACAGATGGCACAGAGACTGCATATTCCTGAAAAGCATGATGGAACATGCGAACTAATTTTCTGAATATAAGAAAACCTCTCTAAACGCCCACGTGCCCGGAGCCGTTCCATGAAACCCTTCGCCCAACGCTTACTTGGCGCATGCGCCCTCGCCTTGTGCCTGCAACCGCTGGCCCAGGCCGCCGACACCGATCCCGCAAAAGTCAATCTCGACTACGCCTACTACTCGCCCGTCAGCCTGGTGCTCAAGCATTTTGGTTGGCTTGAACAAGCCTTGCCGAATTCCAAGGTAGGCTGGGTATTGAGCCAGGGCAGTAACCGTTCGCTGGAATACCTCAACAGCGGCGGCGTGGATTTCGCCTCTTCCGCCAGTTTGTCCGCGGTGCTGAGCCGGGCCAACGGCAGCCCGATCAAATCGGTGTATGTGTACAGCCGCGCCGAGTGGACGGCCCTGGTGGTGCGCAAAGATTCGCCCTTCAACAGCGTCACCGACCTCAAGGGCAAGAAAATCGCCGCTACCAAAGGCACCGACCCCTACCTGTTCACCCTGCGCAGCCTGCAACAGGCCGGGCTGAACAAGGACGATGTGGAACTGGTGCACCTGCAGCATCCGGACGGCCGCACCGCCCTGGAAAAAGGTGACGTTGACGCCTGGGCCGGCCTCGACCCGCATATGGCCGCCAGCCAGATCCAGGCCGGTTCGCGCCTGCTGTATCGCAACAAGGACTTCAACAGCTACGGCGTGGTCAGCGTCACCGAGCAGTTCGCCAAGGCGCATCCGCAGACCATCATCACGGTACTGGGCGCCTATGAAAAAGCCCGGGACTGGGCGATAAAGTACCCGGATGAGTTCGCCAAGCTGCTCGCCGATGAATCCGGCCTGCCGTTGGAAGTGGCCAAGCTGCAGCTGTCGCGTACCGACCTGAGCACGCCGTTCTTGAGCAGCAAGGATGTGCTCGCCTCCAAGGCCGCCGCGCCGATCCTGGTGTCCGAAGAGCTGGTGCGCAAAGGGGTGAACGTGGACCAGGTGATCGACCAGTTGCTCGACACCTCGTTCGGCCGCTAAGGAGCGCGTGATGACCAGCAAAACCCAAGCCCTGCCACTCGCCCCGCCACGGCAGATCAAGCGTAGCGCCTGGCCGCAACGGCTCAAGGGCCTGGTGTTGCCAGTACTGATTCTGCTGGTGCTGGAGGCGGTGGTGCGCGTGGGCTGGCTGCCGTCGTACCAGATGCCGGCGCCCAGCGAGATCGCCATGACCCTGGCGGACCTCGCCGAAGGCTCCCTGTGGAAACACATCAGCGCCAGCCTGGTGCGGGTACTGCTGGGTTTTGCCATTGGTGCGAGCCTGGCCTTGGTATTCGCCGCCTGGGTGGGCTTGAGCCGCGAAGCCGAGGCCTATCTGGAGCCGACCTTCGCCGGGTTGCGCTCGATCCCGAGCCTGGCCTGGGTGCCATTGCTGCTGCTGTGGCTGGGCATCGACGAGACCTCCAAGATCGTGCTGATCGCGATTGGCGCGTTCTTCCCGGTGTACCTCAATGGCGTTGCGGCCATCCGCGATATCGATCGCAAGCTGGTGGAAGTCGGGCAAATGTATGGGTTCAATCGGCGCCGCCTGGTACGTCGCATCCTCTTACCGGCGGCCCTGCCCGGCCTGTTTACCGGCTTGCGCAGCGGCCTGAGCCTGGCCTGGATGTTTCTGGTGGCGGCCGAGTTGATCGCGGCCACCAAAGGGCTGGGTTACCTGCTCAGCGATGGGCGGGAAACCTCGCGGCCGGATATCGTGCTGGCGGCGATCATCGTGCTGGCGCTGCTCGGCAAGGTCAGCGATGGCCTGCTCGCGGCCCTGGAAAAGCGCTGCCTGGCCTGGCGCGACACCTTCCAGGGAGCCGGACAATGAGTGTGCAACCGCTGCTGGACATTCACGTTGTGCGCAAAAGCTTCGACAGCGCCGCCGTCTTGAACAATGTGCGCCTGGCCCTGCAACCGCGCGAAGCCGTGAGCCTGCTGGGGCCCAGCGGGTGCGGCAAAAGCACCTTGTTGCGCATTGTCGCGGGACTGGACAACGACTACCAGGGCGAACTGCGCAGCCCCAACGGCGAGGTGGCCTTCGTGTTCCAGGAACCACGATTGATGCCCTGGCTTACGGTGGAGCAAAACATCGGATTCAGCGCGGACAATCACTACGACAAGGCCTGGGTCACGCAGTTGATCGAAGAAGTCGGCCTCACGGGTTTTGCCCAGGCGCTGCCTAAGGCGTTGTCCGGCGGCATGGCGCAACGGGTCGCGATCGCACGGGGCCTGTATTCACGGCCGCAGGTGTTGCTGCTGGATGAACCGTTCAGCGCCGTGGATGCGTTCACGCGCATGAAGCTGCAGGACCTGCTGCTGCAACTGGCCGAACACCATGCCATCGCCTTGCTGCTGGTGACCCATGATGTGGACGAGGCGCTGTACCTCAGCGACCGGGTATTGGTGATGGGCAATCGGCCCAGCAGCATTCGCCAGGTGCTGACGGTGGATTTGCCGCACCCGCGAGACCGGCGCGATCCGTCGCTGGCTCGGCTCAAGGCGCTGTGCCTGACCGAGCTGCAACACGCCCACGTCATCTGAGTTTTCCCTTCCAGCGGTCAACGCCCAGGCTCCGACTTGCGCGTTGACCATCGCCGCCACACACCATATAGTGTGCCCACAAACAGAACGGACCACTATATAGTGTGCAGCCTCGGTAATTTCCGACCACACTATGCGCCGTATTTCAATGCCTTGAAGCCTGCAAACCGCATATTTTTTGGACGGTTCCACGCACCGTCAAAACAGATCAGGAAGGAGTATTTCGATGCTGAGTTGGGATGAAGTCGACAGCGAAGACAGCGTTGCCCCCGTGATCAAAGGCGCCAACGCCGGCCACGCCACCGAAGCCAACATGGACCGCCTTGACGGTGCCGGCGCTGCCGCCGCCATCGAAGCCCGCGCCGTCACCGCCAATGACTCCGCGGCCATCGTGCGCGCCAAGGCAGCCCTGGACAAACTCGACGTCGCCGAAGGCCTCGCCGAACTCGAAGGCGCCTCCGCCCGCGTCGCCGTTGACGAAAAGCGCATGATCAACTGCCGCGCCGACCTCAACCAACTCGTGCCCTTCAAGTACGACTGGGCCTGGCAGAAATACCTCGACGGCTGCGCCAACCACTGGATGCCGCAAGAGGTCAACATGACCGCCGACATCGCCCTGTGGAAAGACCCCGAAGGCCTGACCGACGACGAACGCCGCATCGTCATGCGCAACCTGGGCTTCTTCTCCACGGCGGATTCGTTGGTCGCCAACAACCTGGTGCTGGCCGTGTACCGCCTGATCACCAACCCGGAGTGCCGCCAGTACATCCTGCGCCAGGCCTTCGAAGAAGCGATCCACACTCACGCTTACCAGTACTGCATCGAATCGCTGGCCATGGATGAAGGCGAGATCTTCAACATGTACCACGAGATTCCATCGGTCGCCAAAAAGGCCGCTTGGGGCCTGAAGTACACCCGCTCGATCTCCGATCCGAAGTTCGAAACCGGCACCGTCGACACCGACAAGGAACTGCTGCGCAACCTGGTCGCCTACTACTGCGTGCTGGAAGGCATCTTCTTCTATTGCGGCTTCACCCAGATCCTCTCCATGGGCCGCCGCAACAAAATGACCGGCGTGGCCGAGCAGTTCCAGTACATCCTGCGCGATGAGTCGATGCACCTGAACTTCGGTATCGATGTGATCAACCAGATCAAAATCGAAAACCCGCACCTGTGGGATGCCGAGATGAAGGAAGAAGCGACCCAGATGATCCTGCAAGGGACCCAGCTGGAGATCGAATATGCGCGCGATACCATGCCACGTGGGGTGCTGGGGATGAATGCGGCGATGATGGAGGACTATCTGAAGTTCATCGCGAATCGTCGGTTGTCGCAGATTGGGTTGAAGGAAGAGTATCCAGGCACGACTAACCCGTTCCCGTGGATGAGCGAGATCATGGACTTGAAGAAAGAGAAGAATTTCTTTGAGACCCGTGTGATCGAGTATCAGACCGGCGGCGCGTTGAGCTGGGATTGATTTAACAGCACAGATCCAACATGTGGGAGGGGGCTTGCTCCCGATAGCGGTGTATCAGTCACAGCTGCTTTAACTGAACCACTGCTATCGGGAGCAAGCCCCCTCCCACCTTGGAAACGAAATTGCCCTTTATGCCCAACCAAACCATCAAGACGCCCTGTGTAGGCCTGTGTTCCACCGTCTACGGTGACCTGGTCTGCCGGGGCTGCAAGCGTTACCACCACGAAGTGATCCAGTGGAACGGCTATAACGCCGAGGAAAAACACGCGGTGTGGCTGCGCCTCGAGCAGTTGCTGGTGCAGGTCATGGCCAGCAAGCTGGAAGTGGTCGACCCGCAGCGTCTGCGCCAACAACTGGAAGACCGCAAGATTCGCTTCATGCCGCAACAGTCGCCGTATTGCTGGGCATACCAGCTGATTGCGCGGGGTGCGCGGGTGATGTCGAAGCTGGACGCCTATGGGTTGGCGTTGCTGCCGGAGTTTCGTGAACGTAGCCTCACGGACCTGCGCGATGCGATTGACCGGGAGTTTTTCCTGCTGTCCGAGGCGCATTACGAGCGCTATATCGCGCCGGTTTTTCTGCGCGATTCCTTTGGTCCAGCCCTGATCGCCACGCTCTGACGCGCAATTGTGTTTAAAATGCCGCCCGCTCAACGACTGACGCTCAACGATGACCCCAGACGCACTCGCTACCCTGCACGCCCATCTGCTCACCGCCCTGGCCAGCGCTCCGGCTGAAACCCGGCGCCTGTTTCACGGCCGTGGCCGCTGCTGGCCGGGCCTTGAGCAGGTGACGGTGGACTGGCTGCAAGGTGTGGTGCTGGTAGCGCTGTTCAAGGAAACCGAGCATCTGCAGGCCTTGAAGCAGCAGTTGTTGCAGGTCGACTGGGCCGGCTTCGGCGCCCATACCGTAGCGCTGCAACACCGCTACCTGCCGCAAAGCACCACCGAGTGGCTGGTGGGCGAGGCAATCGATGAGCTGACCATCACCGAAGGCGGCCTGCGTTACCTGATCGACCTGGGTAAAAAGCAGAACAGCGGCCTGTTCCTCGACATGCGTTACGGGCGCAACTGGGTGCGCGAGCAGGCCAGGGGCCAGCGCGTGCTTAATCTGTTTGCCTACACCTGCGGATTCTCCGTGGCCGCGATCGAAGGCGGCGCCGAGCACGTGGTGAACCTGGACATGGCCCGTGGCGCCCTGAGCCGTGGCCGTGACAACCATCGCCTGAATGGTCACGACTTGAGCAAGGTAAGCTTCCTGGGCCACGACCTGTTCAAGTCTTGGGCCAAAGTCACCAACAGTGGCCCCTATGACTTGGTGATCATCGATCCGCCGTCCTTCCAGAAGGGCAGCTTTCTGCTGACCAAGGATTACCAACGCGTACTGCGCCGCCTGCCGGATTTGCTCACGGCCCAGGGCACGGTGCTGGCGTGCATGAACGATCCGGCGTTTGGCGAAGACTTCCTGATCGACGGCGTCACCCGCGAGGCACCGGGCCTGCGCTTTGTAGAACGCCTGGCAAACCCACCGGAATTCCCGGATATCGACCCGCAAAGCGGGTTGAAGGCCCTGGTGTTTCGCCAAGGCTGATGCCGAAAAGTCCTACGCTTGCTACGCTAAGCCATACGCCGGGCGGTGAACCTTATCCCTGCCTTCCCGGTCGATACCTGCATTCCCCGGCCAGACTCGACAGCGTTACGCTGTCGGCTGCCCCGTTTGACCCTTTGGAGAACCGCCCGTGATATCGACCCTGCATGTAGCCAGAATCAAAGCCTGGGGCGCCCACGGCTTTACCGCCACCGGTGTGGTACTGGCATTCCTGGCCACCCTGGCGCTGCTGGAAAACTCCCCCAAGGCCTGCCTGCTGTGGCTGGGCCTGGCACTGGTGGTGGACGGCGTCGACGGCTCCCTGGCGCGGCGGGTCAATGTCAGCACGGTATTGCCCAGCTTTGACGGCTCGGTATTGGACCTGGTGATCGATTACCTCACCTACGTATTCATCCCCGCGCTGTTTATCTACCGCTATATCGACCTGCCGGACTTCACCCACCTGTTTGCGGTGTCGGTGATCCTGGTGTCGTCGCTGTTTTGCTTCTGCAATGTCAACATGAAGAGCAAGGACAACTATTTCGTCGGCTTCCCGGCGGCATGGAACGTGGTGGCCTTGTGTGTGTACATCATCCAGCCCGACGCCTGGATCACCTTGCTCACTGTAATCGGCCTGGCGCTGCTGACCGTGACGCCGATGAAGTTCCTGCACCCGTTCCGGGTCAAGCGGTTCATGCCGATCAATATCGCGGTAACCACAATCTGGCTGCTGTGCAGCTTCCTGATGGTGGTGGATTATCCGAACACCAACCCGTGGACGTTCGGGTTATGGTCGCTGATGTCGGCGTACTTCCTGGGCATTTGCATCTGGCGCACCGCGCTGGAGTGGATGGGCACCCACAAATAACCCAAGCGAACACTGTTAAAAATGTGGGAGGGGGCTTGCCCCCGATGACGGTGTGTCAGTAGCACTCAAGCTCGCTGACCCACCGCTATCGGGAGCAAGCCCCCTCCCACATTGGGTTCTGCTCACTCATTTGGATCTGCGCACATCCGGCAGGTAAGATGGCGGGCCTGCGTGCCCACCCAACAATAAGCCCTGCCCATGCCCTTCGAACTCAGCGTTGACCTGACTACCCTCGCCATTCTCGCCGTCGTGGCTTTTATCGCCGGCTTCATCGACGCCATCGCTGGCGGAGGTGGCTTGCTTACCACCCCTGCCCTGTTGACCGCTGGCATGCCGCCGCATCTGGTGCTGGGCACCAATAAACTCAGTTCCACCTTTGGCTCGGCCACCGCCAGCTTCACCTTCTACCGCCGCAAGCTGTTCCACCCGCGCCAGTGGGTGCATGCCATCGTCGGCACCTTGATCGGCGCGCTGACCGGCGCTGTGGTCGCGCACTATTTGCCCGCCGAGACCCTGAACAAGATGCTGCCGGTGATTGTGTTCGCCTGCGGGGTGTACCTGCTGTTCGGCGGCACGCCCAAGGCACCGCTGGACGCCGAGGCGCCGATCAAGAAGAAATGGCAGGCGACCCAGGGCTTCGGCCTGGGCTTCTACGACGGCGTGGCCGGGCCCGGGACCGGTGCATTCTGGACCGTGAGCACCATGCTGCTGCACCCGATCGACCTGGTGAAGGCCAGCGGCGTGGCGCGCAGCATGAACTTCGTTAGCAATGCGGCGGCGCTGACGGTGTTTATCATCAACGGCTCGGTGGACTGGGTGGTCGGCCTGGCGATGGGCGTCTCGGTAATGGGCGGCGCGTTCTTTGGCGCGCGCAGCGCAATCAGCGGCGGCGCCAAGTTCATTCGCCCGGTATTTATCACCGTGGTGCTCGGCCTGACGGTGCGCCTAGCCTGGCAGCACTGGTTCAGCGTGGCCTAAGCGACGGGCCACATACAGGTCGATCAGGTAACGCGCAATCGAGCGTGACGCCGGCAGCGGCGGCAGGTCGTGGATGTTGAACCACTGCGCGTCTTCGATTTCGTCGGCCTGGGGCACGATGTCGCCACCGGCATACTCGGCATGGAAACCCAGCATCATCGAATGCGGGAACGGCCAGCACTGGCTGCCCATGTACTGCAGGTTCTTCACCTCGAGCTGCACTTCCTCGCGCACTTCGCGGATCAGGCAGTCTTCGGCCGACTCACCCGGCTCGGCAAAGCCGGCCAGGGTGCTGTAGACCCCGGTGACAAAGCGTGGCGAACGCGCCAGCAGAACCTCATCGCCACGGGTCACCAGCACGATCATGCTCGGCGAAATCCGCGGATAGCTGCGCAGGTCACAGGGTTGGCAGTACATCGCCCGCTCCCGTGGCACTTGCACCATGGCCTGGCCGCAACTGCCGCAGAACCGATGCTCGCGCGCCCAGGTGCCAATCTGCGCGGCATAGCCCAGCACTTTGTACAGGGTGTGATCGCCTTGCAGCATAAAGCCGCGCAGGCCTTGCCAGCTGCAACCCGGTACTTCGCCAGCGCTGTCGAGTTCCAGCAGGTACACCGGCTCGCCATCGAGGTGGCCGATGCCGTGTTCGGCAAACACCGACAGGTCCTGGCGCTTGAGCCACTCCCGAGGGAACAGAGGCCCGTTGGCATCCTGCAAAAAGCCGTCGCGGCTGCGGGCGACGGCCCAGCCGCCGGCAGCGTCATTGTCCAGCAGCGTTGTGGTAATCCAGCCTGGGGTCATATCGATCAATCCAAGAATTCGGGTGCCTGCTTGCTCATATGGGCGGCGATGGCCACGCGCAGGTCGTTGGATTGCAACATAGCCGAGTTCCAGGTGGCAACGTATTCCAGGCCGTCATTGACAGTGTGGTCGCGCATATAGCTGATCATCGCCTTGGTACCGGCCACGGCAATCGGCGACTTGGCGGCGATTTCATGGGCAATGGCCATGACGCCGGCCAACAGGCTTTGCTGGTCGGCAAACACGCGGTTGACCAGGCCGATGCTGCGCGCCTCCTCGGCTCCGAACTGACGACCGGTGTAGGCCAGTTCGCGCAACATACCGTCGCCGACGATGCGGGGCAGGCGTTGCAAGGTGCCGACGTCGGCGGCCATGCCCATGTCGATTTCCTTGATCGAGAACTGCGCGTCCTCGGCGGCGTAGCGCATGTCGCAGGCGCTGATCAGGTCAATGGCACCGCCGATGCAGTAGCCGTGGATCGCGGCCAGTACCGGCTTGCGGCAGTTGTCGACCGCATTGAACGAGGCTTGCAGCCCGAGGATCTTGCGCCGCAGCAGACGCGCATTGCGGCCCACATCCTTGCCCAACTCATTGGCCACCGAGGCCAGCAGCATCAAGTCGATGCCGGAAGAAAAGTGCTTGCCGGCACCACTGAGCACCACGGCGCGCACGGCATCGGTGTCGTCGACCCATTGGAAGATCTCGATGATTTCGCGCCAGAACGCCGCGTTCATCGCGTTGATCTTTTCCGGGCGATTGATCTGCACATGGGCAACGTTGCCGCTGAGTTCCACTACGAACGCTTGGTATTCGGACATGGCCGTGATCCCTGACTGGCGAGTGATAAGGCCCGAACTATAACAAGGGCAGGCAACGGCGCATCGGCCAAAAGCGGGACTGGCAAAAAACCTTGCCAGGCGCCATCCTTGGCGCTTTAAGCCGCCCCTGCGGCGTTCGACGTTTGAAGGATATGCCCCATGCACGCCCAGCCGCTCATCCCCGCCGAGTTCGACCAGATCGAAGAAACCCTGCTCAAGTACGGCGACGACCATTCGGTGCTCAACGTCGCCGAACTCGACGGCTACTTCACCGCGCTGGTATCGAGCCCGGCACAGGTGGATATCGCCGAGTGGTTTCCGGCCATCTGGGGCGGGCAGAACCCGGACTGGGAAAGCCCCGAAGAGGCCGGGCAGGTCCTGGACCTGTGTGTACGTCACTTCAATACGCTGGCGGCGCAGCTGGCCGGCAACTCCAAGGCGTTCAAGGCGCTGTTCGATGAAAAAGAGCACCACGGCCAGTCCGTGACCCTCGCCGAAGAATGGTGCTTCGGCTATATCCGTGGCGCGGCCATCGGCAACTGGCCGCCGCTGCCCGCCGAACTGGCCACTCAGTTCGAGAAAATCTCCTGGTGCGCCGAGCAGGATAATTTCGAATTACCGGCGGACCTGGATGTGCAGGCCCATCAGCAGCGGGTCAGCGAAATCGAACCGGCGGCGCGGGCGCTGCACGATTACTGGCTGAGCAAGCGCTAAATCTCGACAAGCACCGCACCTTTGGCCGATTATTCGGGTCCGCCCCGTCGGCCACTCCATGCCACCTCGCCTTGATCAGGAGCCTTGTCCCTTGAGTTCGCAGAAAACCGTGACCGTTACCCCGCCCAACTTTCCTCTCAATGGCAAGGTCGCGCCCCCCGGCTCCAAATCCATTACCAACCGCGCCCTGCTGCTGGCGGCCCTGGCCAAGGGCACCAGCCGCTTGAGCGGCGCCCTGAAGAGCGACGACACCCGTCACATGTCGGTGGCCCTGCGGCAGATGGGCGTGAGCATCGACGAGCCGGACGACACTACGTTCGTGGTCACCGGCCAGGGCAAACTGCAATTGCCGCCACAACCGCTGTTCCTCGGCAATGCCGGCACCGCCATGCGCTTTCTCACCGCTGCCGTGGCAACCGTGCACGGCACCGTGGTGCTGGACGGCGACGAGTACATGCAAAAGCGCCCGATCGGGCCGCTGCTCGCCACCCTCGGCCAGAACGGCATCCAGGTCGACAGCCCGACCGGCTGCCCACCGGTGACCGTGCACGGCGTGGGCAAAGTCCAGGCCAAGCGTTTCGAGATCGATGGCGGCCTGTCCAGCCAGTATGTCTCGGCGCTGCTGATGCTCGCGGCATGCGGCGAAGCGCCGATTGAAGTCGCCCTGACCGGCAAGGACATCGGCGCCCGTGGCTATGTGGACCTGACGCTGGATTGCATGCGTGCCTTCGGCGCCCAGGTGGAAGCCGTCGACGACACCACCTGGCGCGTGGCCCCGACCGGCTACACCGCCCATGATTACCTGATCGAACCCGACGCCTCCGCAGCCACCTACCTGTGGGCCGCAGAGGTATTGACCGGCGGCCGTATCGACATCGGTGTCGCCGCCGAGGCGTTCACCCAGCCGGACGCCAAGGCCCAGGCGGTGATAGCCCAGTTCCCGAACATGCAGGCGACGGTGGTGGGCTCGCAAATGCAGGACGCCATCCCGACCCTGGCGGTGCTCGCCGCGTTCAACAAGACCCCGGTGCGTTTCACGGAACTGGCCAACCTGCGCGTCAAGGAATGTGACCGCGTGCAGGCGCTGCACGACGGCCTCAACGCAATCCGGCCGGGCCTGGCGACCATCGAGGGCGACGATCTGCTGGTTGCGGCTGACCCAGCCCTGGCCGGCACGTCCTGCAACGCCTTGATCGATACCCACGCCGACCATCGCATCGCCATGTGCTTTGCCCTGGCCGGGCTGAAAGTCGCGGGCATTCGCATCCAGGACCCGGACTGCGTGGCCAAGACCTACCCTGGGTACTGGAAAGCCCTGGGCAGCCTTGGCGTAACGCTAAGCTACTAAGACAACAGCGCAGGTTCAGGGAGGGCACGCACATGACCATTCGCCAACCCTGCCCGCCCGGCGTCTGTGACTGCGAGCGCGAATGTTTGCTGGAGGCGCCCGAGCCCGACCTGCGCATTCTCAACCTGACACGCCAGGAAGAAAAACGCCTGCTCGAGCGCCTGGAGAACCTCAAGAGCCTGCAGGACCTCGAGCATCTGCAGCAGCGGATGTTCGAACAGTTGGGCATCCGCCTGCATATCGCGCCGGGCCACACCGAGGTCAAGAGCATGCGCGGCATCCAGATCGTCATCGACGAGCTGCCCGGCCTGTGTCGCAAGACTCGCCAGTCGATTCCAGCGGCGATCCGTCGTGGCCTGGAGAAGCAGCCGGAGATTGCCTACCGCTTGCTGGACGCCCACGACCTGTTTCGCGACGCTTGAATCACCCCGCTACCGTCTCGCGCACAAACAGCGTCTGCCCTGTCTCCCTGGCCTTGCGCAGATGCGCCTGGGCACTGTCGCTTTCCGACTCCAGCAGCAACTGCGAGGTCAGCACCTGCGCTCCGCAGTAGTCGAAGATCCCGTAGTCGATCTGCGTGCGCATGGCCTGGGCATAACCGTGCCGGTCGAAGGCATCGGCATCGGCAGCCCCCAGGGCCAGCAGGTGCACCTGCAAGTGCCGCAACTTCTTGGTCACCGGTGTATCGGGGCCGTAATCGATCGCCCAGCCGTTGACGAAGACACGGTCGATCCAGCCCTTGAGCAACGCCGGCATGGACCACCAGTAAATCGGGAACACCACGACCAACGCGTCGGCGCG
Source organism: Pseudomonas sp. R2-7-07 (assembly GCF_003852355.1). NCBI lineage: Bacteria > Pseudomonadati > Pseudomonadota > Gammaproteobacteria > Pseudomonadales > Pseudomonadaceae > Pseudomonas > Pseudomonas sp. R2-7-07. The sequence goes on from NZ_CP027759.1 coordinate 3,259,806, forward strand.
CTCGATGCGGGCCTGTTCGGCGAGGACATCCGCCGGCGGCGTGGCCCGGCTGCGGTGTACCCGGTGGTCGGCGGCGGTGTAGCGCGGGTCGAAACCTTCGGCCGCGATGTCGGCGATTTCAAAGGTGTGCCCGGAGGCGCTCAAACCGCCACCCACCTGCGCGGCCACGCTATGGGTAAGGGATTGGCTGTCGTGATGAGCCACAACGATGAGTGCATGCATGACATTGACTCCTTTTAGGCTTAAGCTACTTTTAGTAAGTTACCTTATTTAAGTTACTTTTGGTATATAAGCATGTCAAGCGAACAATCCCCTGCCCCGCGTCGGCGTCTTTCCCGCGAAGAACGCCTGCAACAGTTATTGGAAACCGCCTGGCAACTGGTGCGCGAGGACGGCACCGACGCCCTGACCCTGGGCCGCCTGGCCGAGTTGGCCGGGGTGACCAAACCGGTGGTGTACGACCATTTCGTCACGCGCTCTGGCCTGTTGGCCGCGCTGTATGAGGATTTCGATGGGCGCCAGAACCAGGTGTTTGTCGACGCCATCGAGGCCAGCAGCGCGACACTTGAAGCGCGTGCGTGGGTGATTGCCTCGTCCTATGTGGATTGCGTGTTGCTGCAGGGTCGCGAGATTCCAGGGGTGACGGCGGCGCTCAGTGGCTCGCCGGAGCTGGAGGCGCTCAAGCGCAAGTACGAGGCCATCTTTCTCGATAAATGCCGCGATGCCCTGGCGCCCTTCGCGCCGGGTGGCACGCTTTCCCAAGCAGGCCTGCGCGCCATGCTGGGCGCGGCCGAAGCCTTGTCCGATGCTGCGGCCAGCGCGGAAATCAGCCGCGAAGAAGCGCAGCAGGAACTGCTGGCGACCATCCTGGCAATGGTCAAGCGCGGCGCCGCCTGAGGCTGGAAAGGTCATCGGCTAAAAGCAGATCAATGTGGGAGGGGGCTTGCTCCCGATAGCGGTGGTTCAGTCGATTGATAGGTGACTGACACACCGCCATCGGGAGCAAGCCCCCTCCCACAGTGTCACCGGTTCTCAACCCAAGCGTTCGTTTACAAACCGCTGCACCTTGCGCGTCAATTGATCCAGGTGCCGGTCGCGCTGCTTTTCCGCGTCCACCATCGCGCGCTTCCCATGCTTTTGCAGCAGGTAGGTATGGATTTGCCGCACCTCCAATGAGCTGTAGATAGCCGCCACGTCGAGCACGCCCATCAACCCATCGGTGCCGTAGTCCCGCGTATTCATCAGCACTTGGGTGCCACGCGCGCCGCGCACCTTGAAGCCCAGGGCTTCGAATGCCGGGACCTTCTCCACCGAGCACGCCAGCTCCCCATGGGGATAGCGCGCCAACACGTCACCCAGCATGGCCCGGGCCACGCCTTGGCGCCTGAAAGCCGAGTGCACGGCCATAAAGGCCACGCCACAGGCTTGAGGGTCGTCCTTCACCGGGAGGTACAGGCAAAAACCAACGACGGTCTGCTCCTGCAGCGCCACGACCAGCTCAACGCTGATGCCCTTCGATCCATCCAGCGCCTCCAGGTACAGGTGCACCTCAAACCCGATGGCGTACTGGTAAATGTTGTAGAGCAGGTTGCTGGGCGCCAGTGCCACGCTGCTGATGTCGGTGAGGTTGTCGACCACCAGCTGCAGGATCTGGCTGTTGACCGATTCGGGGCACGGCGTGGTGTAGCGGGTAAGGCTGAACATGCAAATTCCTGGGGTTTCACGTCAAGGCAGTGGCGATTGTACCTGTTGCACGCCGTGAAGCCTCGGCCCTCAACAGCCGGCACTCAAGCATTGAACAAAAAAAGTTCGGACCAACGGGTGCATGCACGCACCTGGATCGCGCATCATGGGCACTTTCAAGCTCAAGGGTAACGTCCATGCGCGTTCTGTCATTGATGATGGGTCTTACGACGCTGGCCGCCAGTACGGTGTTCTGCGCCAGCGCGATGGCGAATGAAGAAAGTCAGTTGGTGCAACAGATCAACCAGTACCGCAGCCAGGTGCAGCGCTGCGGCGACCAGGGTTCCCAGGAATTGCCGCCGCTCAACAGCGATACACGGCTGGTGCTGCCGGCCACCAATGTCGGTGATTTGCAGCAGTCGCTGGCGCGGGCCGCGTACCCCATGGTCAACGTGCAGGCCATCAGCCTGTCCGGGCCCAGGGATGCCGAGGCCGCCATGAAAGCGGTGCGTGAAAGCTTCTGTCGCGTGGTACTCGACCCGCAATTCGTCGACATCGGCGTGAGCAACAGCGGCCAGGACTGGCGCATCGTGCTCGCCCGCCCGCTGCTGACCAGCGGCCTGGGCGACTGGCAGACCGAAGGCCGCAAACTGCTCGACCTGATCAACGCCGCCCGCGCCCAGCCGCGCCAGTGTGGCACCCAGGCGTTCACCGCGACCACGCCGCTGTCGTGGAACGACGATCTGGCCGGTGCCGCCAACAGCCATACCCGCAACATGGCCAACGGCAACTTTTTCGATCATCTCGACCACGACGGCCGTACCCCCGGCGATCGCGCCGAGCTGGCCGGGTATATCGCAAAAAACATCGGCGAAAACATCGCCGCCGGCCTCGATACCCCACGCAAGGTGCTCGACGGTTGGCTCGCCAGCCCCGGCCATTGCGCCAACCTGATGAACCCGCAATTTCGTGAATTGGGCGCGGCCTATGCAATGGACCCAAAAAGCGATGCGGGCATCTATTGGACGGGGCTGTTCGGCGCCCAATAACGGTGGGCGGCGGCCCAGCCCTGCGACCACTCGTTCCGCCAAATGGGCAATGAAATCAAAGGGCCACCTAGGAGATAATAGCGCTGAACTGATCCAGGTCATTCCGGTCTGTTGCAAGTGGTCTGACCTCTTCAAAGCCTAACAACGCGTAGCGAGCAAGGTGTGAACCCAATGATGAATTGGCTGCAAGGCAGCAGCGTAATGGCAGAGCGGGTTCGTCGGCATGATTGGGCCAGTACGCCCCTGGGGCCGGTTGAACACTGGCCGGACGTGTTGAAGACAACCGTTGCGCTGTGCTTCGCCTCCAGCTTTCCCCAAGCCATCGTCTGGGGGCCTGAGTTGATCACGCTCCACAACGATGCATTCGTGCCGATCCTGGGCAACAAGCCCGACGCCCTGGGCCGTCCGTTCAACGAGGTGTGGCACGAGGCATGGGATGACATCCGCCCTATCGCCGACACCGCGTTCGCCGGGCAGGCCACCTATATCGAAAGCTTTCCGCTGTTGATCCTGCGTGACGACACGCCTGAACAAGCGTACTTCACCTTTTGCTACAGCCCGATCCGTGATGCAAAAGGCGCGGTAGTGGGGTTGCTCGATACCGTGACCGAAACCACCGCCACGGTCTTCCTCACCCGGCGCCTGGCCGTGCTGGACGCCATCGGCAACAGCGTTGCCACGGCCACCGACCCCGAAGCGATCATGATGTCGACCACCCGCCTGCTGGCCGAACACCTGCAAGTGTCGATTTGCGCCTACGCCGACATGGAAGACGACCAAGACGGCTTTACCATTCGCGGCGACTGGTCGGCCCAAGGCTCGCCGAGCATCATCGGCCATTACAGCCTGGCCGCGTTCGGCGAGCGCGCAGTGACCTGCCTGCGCGCCGGCGATCCCCTGGTGATCGGCAATAACCTGCTCGAGTTGCCGGCCCATGAAGCCGCGAACTTCCAGGCACTCGGTGTAACGGCGACCATTTGTATGCCGTTGATCAAAGACGGCCGCCTCACCGCGCTGATGGCCGTGCACGACAAACAGCCCCGCCACTGGTCCTCCTATGACCTGGCGCTGTTGGGCGAAGTCACCGAACGTTCCTGGGCGCATATCGAGCGCGTACGCGCCGATGCTGTGGTGCGTGAGGGCCTGGCGGCCTATACCGAACTCAATGCAACCCTGGAACAGCGCGTCGAAGAACGCACCCGCGCCCTCGCCCAGGCCGAAGCCGCGTTGCGCCAGTCGCAAAAGCTCGAGGCCATCGGCCAACTCACTGGCGGCGTCGCCCATGATTTCAATAACCTGCTGACGATCATTCGTTCATCCGTGGATTTCCTGCGCCAACCGGGGCTCTCGGAAGAACGCCGGCAACGCTATATGGGCGCGGTGTCCGATACCGTCGAGCGGGCCAGCAAGCTCACCAGCCAACTGCTCGCCTTCGCCCGCCGCCAGCCGTTGAACCCGCAGGTGTTCGATGTCAGCCAACGGGTGCGCAACATTGGCGACATGCTTGAGAGCGTCACCGGCGCACGCATTCATGTGCAGGTGCAATTGCCCGAGCAGCCCTGCTATGCGCGCATCGATTCCAGCCAGTTCGAAACCGCCCTGATCAACATCGCCCTCAATGCCCGCGACGCCATGGACGGCCAGGGCAGCCTGATCATCAAGGTCGCCGCCCAGCAGCCGCTACCGCGCATCCGCGGGGATGCCGAGTCGCGCCTGCCCTACATCGCTATTTCCCTGGCCGACACGGGCGTGGGCATTGCCGGCGATACCGTCGAACGCATTTTCGAGCCGTTCTTCACCACCAAGGCCGTCGGCAAGGGCACCGGCCTGGGCTTGTCGCAGGTGTTCGGCTTTGCCAAGCAATCGGGCGGCAATATCGATGTGGCCAGCACCCTGGGGCAAGGCACGGTGTTCACCCTGTACCTGCCCGAGGTGGAAGGCGAAGCCGCGCCCCGGCAGGACGCAGAGCAAGACCTTCCACCGCCGCTGGACCTGGCCCAACGGCATGTACTGATCGTGGAGGACAACCTGGAGGTGGGACGCTTCGCCAGCCAGATCCTCAAGGATCTGGGTTACCAGACCACCTGGGCCACCAACGCCGAACAGGCGCTGACGCTGGCCGGCAACGATGCCGGGGCCTTCGACGCGGTGTTCTCGGATGTGGTGATGCCTGGGATGACTGGCGTCGCCATGGCCAAACTGATGCGCCAGCGCCGGGCGGACCTGCCGGTGGTGCTGGTCTCCGGATACAGCGAAGAACTGGCGGACAGTGGCTATGAAGGCTTTGAATTCCTCGCCAAACCCTACTCCGCCGAACAGGTTGCGCGCGCGTTGGCCAAAGCCATGGCCAAGGATCAACCCGCCACGGCCACCTGATTACGGCCCAGCGCCTTGGCCCGGTACAGCGCCTTGTCGGCGCTGTCCATCAAGCCATACAAGTCCAGCGCCTGGGTATGGGTCGAAGCCAAGCCCAGGCTGGCACTCAACCCCTGCACCGGGTCGGCCCGCAAATCGCCAATGGCCTGGACCAGTTGCTCGGCGATGCTGCGCGCGGTCTCAAGGGAGGTATTGGGCAGCAATATCGCGAACTCTTCACCCCCCAGGCGGCCGTACACATCGACCTGGCGAAACGAGGTACTGATCACACTGCCAATCTGGCGCAACACCTGATCACCGGCCTGGTGACCGTAGGTGTCATTGATGGTTTTGAAGTGATCCATGTCCAGCATCAGCACACACAGCGGCTGCTGCTCACGACGGCACTGGGCATAGAGCGCCTGGGCCTGTTCGAAAAAGGCCCGACGGTTCATCAACCCGGTCAGCTCATCGGTCTGGGAGGCGTGGGTTGAAATGGTGTGGGCGCGCTCCATTTGCCGGGTCAGGCGAAAAGCTTTTTCCAGGGCGTCGGAGAGTTTGTGCGTGGCGGCCACCACAAAGGACGAGAACACCAATACCGCCAGCGCCACGCCGACCTGCATCGGCGATGGCTGAAACAGCAACCACAGGGTACAAGGCAACAGCACCAGGCCCATGGACCCCAGCGACATGTAGCGATAGGCCGAATAGCAGGACACCGCGCCGACCGACATGCCCACGGCGAACAGCATGACCAGCACCTGGGCCACACGGTCATCCACCGGCATCACCGCCAGCGCCCCGCCCCCCCAGATGCCCGCCGACAGCATCAGTGTCACCCAGTAACGCCGCTCCCACCGCGCCGGCGTTCGCTCACTGTCGGGGCAGCGGAACCATTCAAGGAATAATTGCAGGCGCAGCAGTGAGGAACCGGCCAGCAGCACCAGCCATATCAGGATCAGCTGCTGGTCGAAGCGCTCCCAGCACAGCCAGCACAGCATGAGAGCGGCCAGGTAGCTGCCAAACAGCGCCGGGAAGGACTGGCGAAACAGCTGGTGCAAACGGTCGGTGCGCACCTGCTGTTCGATAACACGGTCCGGGTCTTGCCCAAGCCCATGGCTATTCATGCGATTCGCCTGTCTGAGTGCTACGACAAAGGTGCCATTGTGGCACCCTGCCAGTAGCCCGGACAACCGCATCCGTCGCGCCAGGCGCGTTTAACTCTCCTGTGGTCGCAGAATCAACACACCCAAGGGTGGCAGGTTCAGCGACAGCGACACCGGCTGCCCGTGGCGGGGCTCATCCACGGTCTGTACCGCACCGCCATTACCGAAGTTGGACCCGGCATACATGTCGGCGTCACTGTTGATCACTTCGCTCCAGCGCCCGGCAACGGGTACGCCGACCGCATAGGCCTCACGCGGCACCGGGGTGAAGTTGGCGACGACCAGCACTGGCTTGCTGTCCTTGCTCCAGCGCAGCCAGGCATAGACGCTGTTGATCGCATCGTCGCCAATCAGCCACTGGAAGCCCTGGGGCGCGTCATCCTGCTCGTGCAGCGCCGGTTCCTCGCGGTACAGGCGGTTCAAGTCGCCCACCAGCTTTTGCACCCCACGGTGCTCGGGGTATTGCAACAGGTACCAGTCCAGTTGCTGGTCGTGGTTCCACTCGCGCCACTGGCCGAACTCGCAGCCCATGAACAGCAGCTTCTTGCCGGGGTGCATCCACATGAAACTCAGGTAGGCACGCAGGTTGGCGAATTTCTGCCAGCGGTCGCCGGGCATCTTGTCGATCAGCGAGTGCTTGCCGTGCACCACTTCGTCGTGGGAAATCGGCAGGATAAACCGCTCGGACCAGGCATACACCAGGCCGAAACTCAGCTCGTTGTGGTGATGGGCGCGGTACACCGGGTCTTGCTGGATGTAATGCAGCGAGTCGTGCATCCAGCCCATGTTCCATTTGTAGTTGAAGCCCAGGCCACCTTGCTGGGTGCTTTGGCTCACCCCCGGCCACGCGGTGGACTCCTCGGCGATCACCAGGGCACCCGGCGCCTCCAGCGCCACCACGTCGTTCAAGTGGCGCAGAAAATCGATGGCTTCCAGGTTTTCGCGGCCACCGTGACGGTTGGGCACCCATTCACCGGCTTTGCGCGAATAGTCGCGATACAGCATCGAGGCCACCGCATCCACGCGCAGGCCGTCGACGTGGAAGTGCTTGAGCCAGTGCAATGCCGAGGCGAGCATGAAACCGTGCACCTCGGTGCGGCCCAGGTTGTAGATCAGCGTGTCCCAGTCCTGGTGGAAACCTTCCAGCGGGTTGGCGTATTCGTACAGCGCGGTGCCGTCGAACTGCGCCAGGCCGTGGGCGTCCGTCGGAAAATGCGCCGGCACCCAGTCGAGGATCACGCCGATGTCCGCCTGGTGGCAGGCGTTGACGAAATACGCGAAATCTTCCGGCGAGCCAAAGCGTGCGCTCGGCGCGAACTGGGACAAGGCCTGATAGCCCCACGAACCGCCGAAGGGATGCTCCATGATCGGCATCAGCTCGATATGGGTGAAGCCCAGTTGCTGCACATAGGGAATCAGCCGCTCGGACAGTTCGCGCCAGCCGTACTGGCGTGACACTTCCCCGGCCTCGTCCAGCTCGCATTGCCATGACCCTACGTGCAGTTCGTAGATCGACAGCGGCGCGGTGGATTTCTGTTTGTCACCTCTAGCCTGCATCCACTCATGGTCCTGCCAGTCCACCTGCAATGGCGCGGCGACCTTCGAAGCGGTGTCCGGCGGCAGCTGGGTGGCCAGGGCCATCGGGTCGGCCTTGAGCGGCAAAATGCCGTGGGCACCGAGAATCTCGTACTTGTAGGCCGCCCCCGGTTGCAGACGCGGGATGAAAATCTCCCACACGCCAGACGGATGGCGCAGGCGCATCGGATGCCGGCGACCGTCCCAGATGTTGAAGTCACCGACCACCGAGACCCGTCGGGCATTCGGCGCCCACACGGCGAAACGTACGCCCTGCACGCCGTCGACCGTGGTCACTTGGGCGCCCAGGCAACTGCCCAGGTCGCGGTGGTTGCCTTCGGCAAACAGGTACAGGTCCATTTCACCGAGCAGCAATTGGTTGAAGCTGTACGGGTCTTCAGTGATCTGCTCGCCGCCGGCCCACTGGATCTTGAGCAGGTAGGCCTGACGCGTGCTGAAGTGCCCGACGAACAGCCCCGGCACCTGGCTGGCGTCGAGGCTGCCGATCGGCTCGCCACTGTCACGTGCCAGTACCTGGACACTCAAGGCTTCGGGCAGGAATGCGCGGATAAATTGCCCGCCCTGCTCATCATCATGCGGCCCAAGGATCGAGAATGGATCGTGGTGCTCGGCGCGTACCAGCGCCTCGACGTCCTTGGACGCCGGCATTGCAGTCAACTTGGGCTGCAGCGGTTCTCTATGCGTAAAACTCATGACGTCTCCCCACCGCGTGCAGTTTTCGATTCAGGTGTAAGCCCGCTGAGCAAACCGTGCAACCCTTGCAAGGGCACCGGCAACCAGCTCGGGCGATTTTCCGCTTCGTAGGCCACTTCATACGCGGCCTTCTCCAGGCTGAACAACGTCAGCGCGGCGTCCTGGCCGTTGGCATCCTGCCAGTCATGCGCCAGTGTAGCCGTCGCCGCCTGATAAGCCTGGGTAAATGCCTGGCGGGCTTCACTCAGGTAACGCTCGGTCACGCGACGACGCGCGGCGTCGGCTTCCGGCGATTGATCAACCCCTTGCACATTCAGGGCCATGGCCGCTGCGTAATCGAAGGAGCGCAACACCCCACTCACGTCCTTGTAGGGGCTGTGCTTGCCGCGTCGTTCATGCAGCGGGCGCGCCGGTTCGCCTTCAAAGTCGATCAAATAGGCATCGCCCTTGACCACCAGCACCTGGCCCAGGTGCAAGTCACCGTGGACGCGAATCCGCAACCCGCCCAGCGTGGCTTTCGCCAGCGCCTGGACATGGCTGCCGATGGCTTTTTTCTGCGCCAGTAATTCACTGACCAACGCCTGATCGGCGGGGTTCAACTGGCTTTGATTTACTTTGAGCAACTGCAGGGCCCGCTCGATCTGCGCCCCCACGTCCTTGGCCCAGGCCTGGGTGTCCTTGACCGAAGTGACTTCGGGCTTGAAGTCCTTGTTCTGGGTAGGCGCGCCCAACACCACGTGCATCTCGCCCAGACGCTGGCCGAGCAGGCCGGCAAAGTCGGCCAGTTCGCCCAGGGCGTTGTAGTGCTGCTCCTGTTCGGAAATCGCCTCGGCCAGTTCGTCGCGAATGGCGCGTTCGAGGTTGTTCTGGGTCCAGCTCCAGGCGTCGCCCTGGTTGCTCAGGTAGCCCTGGGCGATCATCAGCAGGTTGTCCTGGCCCTCGGCGTCGCGCCGGCTCATCGAGCCCATCAACGGCGAAATGTTCGGGTATTCGGCTGCGGTCAGGTAGGCGCTCATTTCCAGTTCCGGGTGCACCCCGGCACTGACTTTGCGGATCAGCTTGAGCACCAGGCTCTCGCCGACCACCACCGAACTGTTGGACTGCTCGGCAGACAAGTAGCGCACCGCTGATTCATCCGTCAGTTGCAAGGCAGCCAGGTGCGGCGTGGCTTCAAAGCGCAGGTCACCCTCGCTGCTATTGAGCACGGTACCGGCCTGCAGGCTTTGGATCACGCTGCGCACAAAATGCTCGAGGCTGAACGCGTCGGTGACCAGCCCTACCTGGCGGCTGCGCCGTACCCGGGCCATTGCCAATTGCTGCGGCAAGGCGCTGGTGAGCTGGTCTTCGCCAAGGAAGCCGAACGGCAGTTGATACCGGCTGGTCTGGCCCGCGCTGGTGACGTCGATCTCGCTGAGCAGCACCGGGTGCTGGGCGTCGCCGAAGCGCACGCCGTAGGCGATATGCACGCTGTCGATGGTGGCGTCCTTACCGGCGAACCAGCGGCGCTTGGGCAGCCAGGCCGGCAACGAAGTGTGCTCCAGGGTGGTGCGGCAGGGTTCTTCCAGTAACTCTTCCATACGTTTTTTCAACACCAATGTCGTGAAGTCAGGAATGCTCTGGGCCGGTTCCACATGCCAGCTCGGCATCTGGTTTTCCGCCGCCAGCACGAACCAATAAAAGCCATAGGGCGCCAGGGTCAGCAGGAAATTCAGCTGGCCGATGGGCGGGAACGCGTTACCGCCGAGCATCTCCACCGGCACCATGCCGGCGAACGCCGACAGGTCCAGCTCCGCCGCCTGGGCACTGCGCGAGACGTTGGCCACGCACAGGATGGTTTCAGTGCGGCCGTCCTCCCCGGTGTATTCACGGGTATAGGCCAGGATGCGGCGATTGCTCGGCGACAGCATTTTCAGGCTGCCACGGCCAAACGCCTTGGATTGCTTGCGCACCGCCAACATGCGCCGCGTCCAGTTCAGCAGTGAATGCGGGTCCTGGGCCTGGGTTTCGACGTTGACCGACTGATAGCCGTATTGCGCGTCCATGATCGGCGGCAGCACCAGGCTGGCCGGGTCGGCGCGGGAGAAACCGCCATTGCGGTCGATGGACCATTGCATCGGCGTACGCACGCCATCGCGGTCGCCCAGGTAAATGTTGTCGCCCATGCCGATTTCGTCGCCGTAGTAGAGGGTCGGCGTGCCGGGCATCGACAGCAACAGGCTGTTGAGCAGTTCCACGCGGCGCCGGTCACGCTCCACCAACGGCGCCAGGCGCCGGCGAATGCCCAGGTTGATGCGCGCGCGACGGTCTGCGGCATAGTAGTTCCACAGGTAGTCGCGCTCTTTGTCGGTGACCATCTCCAGGGTCAGTTCATCGTGGTTGCGCAGGAAAATCGCCCACTGGCAATTGGCCGGAATTTCCGGGGTCTGGCGCAGGATGTCGGTAATCGGAAAGCGATCTTCCTGGGCCAGGGCCATGTACATGCGCGGCATCAACGGGAAGTGGAAGGCCATATGGCATTCATCGCCGTCGTCGCCCTTCCTGTCACCGAAATAGAGTTGGGTGTCTTCGGGCCATTGGTTGGCTTCGGCCAGCAGCATGCGGTCTGGGTAATTCGCGTCGATTTCGGCGCGGATCTGTTTGAGCACCCCGTGGGTTTCGGGGAGATTCTCGTTGTTGGTGCCGTCCCGCTCGATCAGGTAGGGAATCGCATCCAGGCGCAGGCCGTCGATGCCCAGGTCGAGCCAGTAGCGCATCACCGACAGCACGGCTTTCATCACCTGGGGGTTGTCGAAGTTAAGGTCGGGCTGGTGCGAGTAGAAACGGTGCCAAAAGTACTGGCCGGCCACCGGGTCCCAGGTCCAGTTGGACTTCTCGGTGTCGAGGAAGATGATCCGCGTACCGTCGTATTTCTGGTCGTCATCCGACCACACGTAGAAGTCCCGCGCCGCCGAACCCGGTTTGGCCTTGCGGGCGCGTTGGAACCAGGGGTGCTGGTCGGACGTGTGGTTAATCACCAGCTCAGTAATCACCCGCAGCCCACGCTTGTGGGCCTCGGCTATGAAGCGCTTGGCGTCGGCCATGGTCCCGTAGTCGCTGTGTACGCCACGGTATTCGGCGATGTCGTAGCCGTCATCGCGGCGTGGCGAAGGGTAGAACGGCAGCAGCCAGATGGTGTTCACGCCTAGGTCGGCAATGTAGTCGAGCTTGGCGATCAGCCCCGGAAAATCGCCGATGCCGTCGTTGTTGGAATCGAAATAGGATTTGACATGCACCTGGTAAATCACCGCGTCCTTGTACCAGAGCGGGTCCTTGATAAAGGTGGCAGCCTTGGGTTTTTTCGCCATTGGAAACTCCTGAAATGCTCAAACTCTTACAGACTGAACGCGTTCAATGTGGGAGGGGGCTTGCTCCCGATGGCGGCGCTTCAGATAGATGTTCAGTGACTGACACACCACCATCGGGAGCAAGCCCCCTCCCACAGTTGATCTGCGCAAGATTCAGGAAGCAGTGATGCGCCAGATCCCGAACGGCATCTGCGGCTCCAGCCGAGTCCATTGGGTCTTGCCATACCAGGTCCAGCGATGGCCGTTCATCAAGTCTTCACCCTGGGTCTGGGAGTCGTCCGGCAAGCCCATCTCCCATAGCGGCAACTCGAAGTGCGCTTCCTGGGCGTTGTGCGGGTCGAGGTTGATGGCCACCAGCACGAAATTGCTGCCGTCCTCGCTGCGCTTGCCGAAGTACAGGATGTTGTCGTTCCAGGCGTTGTAGAGCTTGAGCCCCAGGTGCGTCTGCAACGCCGGGTTTTGCCGGCGGATGCGATTGAGCTGGGCGATCTCGGCAATGATGTTGCCGGGCGCGGTGAAATCGCGCGGGCGGATCTCGTATTTCTCCGAGTCCAGGTATTCCTCTTTACCCGGCACCGGCGCGGACTCGCACAATTCGAACCCGGAGTACATGCCCCACAGGCCCGAGCCCATGGTGGCCAGCGCGGCGCGGATCAGGAAGCCTGGGCGGCCGGACTCGTGCAGGAAGCCAGGGTTGATGTCCGGCGTATTGACGAAGAAATTCGGCCGGTAGCATTCGCGCCACGGCGACTGGTTCAACTGGGTGAAATACTCACTCAGTTCGGCCTTGGTATTGCGCCAGGTGAAGTAGGTGTAGCTTTGGGAATAACCGACTTTACCCAAGCGCGCCATCATTGCCGGGGTGGTAAAGGCTTCGGCCAGGAAGATCACTTCCGGGTATTTGGCCCGCACGTCGCTGATCAACCATTGCCAGAACGGCAGCGGCTTGGTGTGTGGGTTGTCCACGCGGAAGGTCTTCACGCCCTCTTCCACCCAGCCCACCACGACGTCGCGCAGTTCGGTCCACAGGCCGGGAATCGCATCCGCCGCGTAAAAGTCGACGTTGACGATATCCTGATACTTTTTCGGTGGGTTTTCCGCGTATTTGATCGTGCCGTCCGGACGCCAGTTGAACCAGCCTGGATGCTGCTTGAGCCACGGGTGGTCCTGGGAACACTGGATAGCGAAGTCGAGGGCGATTTCCAGGCCGTGGTCGGCAGCGGCCTTGACCAGACGGCGGAAATCCTCGCGGCTGCCCAGTTGCGGGTGGATCGCCTCGTGCCCGCCCTCTTCGCTGCCGATTGCGTAGGGGCTGCCGGGATCATCGGGGCCGGCGTTCAGGGAGTTGTTCTTGCCCTTGCGATGGCTGCGGCCGATGGGATGGATCGGCGGGAAGTACAGCACGTCAAAGCCCATGTCATGGATCATCGACAAGCGTGAATGCACATCGTTGAAGGTGCCATGGCGGGCCGGATCGTCGGTGATCGAGCGGGGAAACAGCTCATACCAGCTGGCGAACTGGGCGCGCTCGCGCTCCACGTCGATCGGGTACACGCGACTGATGCTCAAATAGGCACGGTGGTCGGCCTGGGTCATCAGGTGTGCACTGTCTTCGTGCAGGAACTGCGCGACCTGCTCGGTTTCCAGCAGGCCGGAGAGTTCGTGATGCAGCAGCATCAAGCGGTCGCGCAGTTCGTTGTCACTGCGTTCGGCGGCCTGCAGCACCAGGCTGCGGCCTTCCTGCAGTTCCAGGCTGACCGGCACCCCGGCTTCGTGCTTTTTGCGCAATTCATAGCAGAAGCTGGCGAAGGTATCGATCCAGGCCTCGATGCAGTATTCATGGGGCCCCTGGGTGGTGACGGTGAATGCACCTTCCCAGCCGTTGTTGCCCACATCGCTCATGACCACGCTGTGCCAGTTTTCCTGCCCGCGCGGGCGCCAGCGCACCAGCACCGCCAGCTGGTCATGGCCATCGGCGAATACTTTACTGGTCACGTTGACGCGCTGGCCAACGACCGCCTTGACGGCAAACTCGCCACCATCGATCACCGGCATGGTGCTTTCAATCGCAATTCTGGGTAATAGCAGCGCCTGGGACAACGGCAATAAAGACTCTTCTGGAACCAGTGTTTCAGCAGTCATCGAGCATATTCCCCTTACGCCCTGTGGACGCTCTGTGCTTGATCCGAATTCTTGAGATGGCGGCGCGCTCGCTGAGCAGGCCCGTATTAGGTCCGAGCCTGGGCTTCGGGCAAAAGTTCAGGTGAATATGCCGCCACCCGGCGGGGAATCAATTCCCACCGACGGCTGTCCACCCATAGAGCAAAGCACAAAGGAGGCCACACCGATGAATATCCCCATCCCGGCTGAAACCCCGGACCCGAACATCGACAACCCGACGCTGCCCCCCACGGAGCCAGAACCGATTCCGGAAAAAGAACCGCCGGAGAACGAGCCGCCACCGGTGCAGGAACCGCCGACCACGATGCCGCCTGTGATCGTCAGTCCTTCTCGAAACGCTTGACGATTTTCGGCATCACGCTGAACACCGCCAGGGCCAGCAAGGTACTGAGTACCGCTGTCGATTCCCGGCCCAGACCGGCCGAGACCCCAATCGCAGCGGTCATCCACAAACCGGCGGCGGTGGTCAGGCCCTTGACGTGTCCGGCATCGTCATCCTTGCCCTTGATGATGGTGCCGGCCCCCAGGAAGCCAATCCCGGCAATCACACCCTGGACCACCCGGCTCATGGCATCGGCCTGATTGCCGGACATCTGCGGCACCATCACAAACAGTGCTGCGCCCAACGCCACCAGCATATGGGTGCGCACCCCGGCGGCCTTGCCCTTGCTCTCCCGCTCAAACCCGAGAATGCCACCGAGTAGCGCGGCCATCAGCAGGCGCACGGTCATCTGGGTGAGCTGTCTGGCGTCGCCGATATCGGCAAATTCAGCCTGCAATGTTCGCCACGCTTCATGCAACCAAGCGTCCATGGATGCCCTCCTGTGTTTTTTATAGGTAAAGGATGGACAGCGGCGACCGCCAGTCAGTTGCGCGGAACCTGCATACAACCGCAACACCCTAACCTTCATCGCCCATGAACAAAGGAGACCGGCATGTCCCTACGTATCGAAGATCAGCTGTGCTATTTCACGCTCGGTGACAATGCTCAGGAACACAGCGTGCCTGCGACCCGAGTCAATATCGCGACCGACACCGAAAAATCCATGTCGTATGTGGAATTGGCGGCTGAACGGATCTACATCACCGAAGCTGAGGCCGACGCCCTGACCGTTGCGGGGGCCCATGATGGGCGTCAGCATGTGAAGGCTGATGCACCTGGCTCGGTGATTTGACTGAGGTAATTTAACTGAGCTGTGCAGTACCTGTGGGAGGGGGCTTGCTCCCGATAGCGGAGGGTCAGTTATCTGATGTATCAACTGACCCAGCGCTATCGGGAGCAAGCCCCCTCCCACATTTTGAGTCGGTTTCGTCAGTGAGCGCTCGGCTAGTCGAGCCATCTGATCCGCTTTTTGTCGCACTACATGATTCTGTTATGCAATCAGAGGTGCGGGTATAGTCCCCGGGGGAAATCAGCACCAAGGCCCCCATGAAACGCTACGAAAAATTCGCCGAAGACATCGCAGAACTGATCCGCTCCGGCGTGCTCGGCCCCGGCCAGCGCGTGCCTTCGGTGCGTTACGCCAGCCAGACTTACGGCGTCAGCCCGTCCACGGTGTTCCAGGCCTACTACCTGCTGGAGCGCCGTGGCCTGATCCGCGCGCGACCGCGCTCCGGCTACTTCGTCAATACTCATGCGCCCAGCCCGTTTTCCGAACCGGTGGTGAGCGCGCAGGTGCACGAGAGCACCGAAGTCGATGTGAGTGAGCTGGTGTTTTCGGTGCTGGATTCGATCAAAGACCCGAACACCGTGCCCTTCGGCTCGGCCTTCCCCAGCCCGATGCTGTTCCCCTTGCCGCGCCTGGCCCGCTCCCTGGCCAGTGCCAGCCGTGCGATGGACCCGCGCCTGGTGGTCACCGACATGTCTCCCGGCAATCCGCAACTGCGCCGTCAGATTGCGCTGCGCTACATGGTCGGCGGGCTGATGCTGCCCATGGAAGAACTGCTGATCACCAACGGCGCCCTGGAAGCGCTGAACCTGTGCCTGCAGGCCGTCACCGAGCCGGGCGACCTGGTGGCGATTGAAGCCCCGGCGTTTTACGCCTGCCTGCAAGTGCTGGAGCGCCTGAAGCTCAAAGCCGTGGAAATTCCGGTGCACCCGCGCGACGGCATCGACCTTGACGCCCTGGCGCAGAGCCTTGCGCGTTACCCGATCAAAGCCTGCTGGAGCATGACCAGCTTCCAGAACCCCATGGGCGCCACGGTGCCGGAAGAAAAAAAGCGCGCCTTGGTCGAGCTACTGCGCAGCCACCAGGTGCCACTGATCGAAGATGACGTGTATGCCGAGCTGTATTACGGGCAGCATGCGCCGAAACCGGCCAAGGCTTTCGATACCGAGGGGCTGGTGCTGCACTGCGGCTCCTTTGCCAAGAGCCTGGCGCCGGGTTATCGCGTTGGCTGGGTGGCGGCTGGTCGCTTCGCGCAGAAGGTCGAGCGCTTGAAACTGATGACCTCGCTGTGCCCGTCGATGCCGGCCCAGGCCGCGATTGCCGATTACCTGCAACACGGCGGCTATGACCGGCACCTGCGCAAACTGCGCTATGCCCTGGAAGAACAGCAAAGCGCGATGCTCGCGGCGATCGGCCGTTACTTCCCGGCGCAGACCCGGGTCAGCCAACCGGCCGGCGGGTATTTCCTATGGCTGGAATTGCCGGAGCACACCGATTCATTGAAGTTGTTTCAGATGGCCCTGGCGCAAGGCATCAGCATCGCACCGGGGCCGATCTTTTCGGCAACCCGGCGCTTTCGCAACTGCATCCGGTTGAACTACGGCAGCCCGTGGACCGAAGCGTCGGAGCAGGCGATGGAGACCCTGGGCCGGATCGTACGCTCGTTTTGAGTTGCACAATGGCGCTCCGGCCAGTCAAGGCTCTTTGTAGGAGCGAGCTTGCTCGCGAAGAACGTCTAGGCAACGCATTCATTCTGAATAACCGCGGGGGCCCTGAGTTCTTCGCGAGCAAGCTCGCTCCTACAGTCGGCATGCATCGGTTGGGGAAACGCGCGATCAGCGTCCGCCGCCCAAGTCGATAAACGTGCCGGTAGCATACGAGGCCTTGTCCGACAGCAACCAGATAATCGCCTCTGCCACTTCATCCGGGCGCCCGCCACGGGCCATGGGAATGCCGGACTCCAGCTTGCTGACCCGGTCCGGGTCGCCACTGAGGGCGTGGAAGTCGGTGAAGATATAGCCGGGGCGCACCGCGTTGACGCGAATGCCCTCGCCGGCGACTTCCTTGGACAGGCCAAGGGTGAAGGTGTCGAGCGCGCCCTTGGACGCGGCATAGTCGACGTATTCCCCCGGCGAGCCCAGGCGCGCCGCCACCGACGAGACGTTGACAATACTGCCGCCCTGCCCGCCATGCCTGGGCGACATACGCAGCAGCGCATGCTTGGCGCAGAGGATCGGGCCCAGTACGTTGGTCTTGAGGATTTTCAGGATACGGAATTCGGACATTTCATCGACCCGCGACTTATGGCCGACAGTGCCCGCATTATTCACCAGCGCCGTGACACGGCCCAGCTCGGTATCGACACGGTTGAACAGGGCGATCACTTCATCTTCGCTGCTGACGTCCGCGCGTACCGCAATTGCCTGTGCACCAAGGCCGCGCACCTGTTCCAGTACACGCTGGGCGGCGTTTTCGTCGGACTGGTAGTTGATGCAGATGCGATAGCCCTGGCGAGCGGCCAGCAAGGCTGTTTCGGCGCCAATCCCGCGACTGCCTCCGGTAATGATGACGACTCTGTCCATGTGCAGTCTCCTGACTCAACCTGATGTTTGGGGTTGAGTTGAAGAATACCCGTCACGCAGGGCTTTTGTCAGGCGCGTGCGCGTGTTGGGATCGTTCCCACGAGAAGCGTGGCAACGATATTAAAACACCGACCACCCAATCCGCTCACTCAACAATTCCAACGCCTTCATCCCCGCCAGTGAATTCCCCGCCGCGTTCAATTCCGGCGACCACACGCACACCGTAAACTGCCCCGGCACCACCGCGACAATCCCGCCGCCTACCCCGCTCTTGCCCGGTAGCCCGACCCGATAGGCAAAATTGCCGGCCTCGTCATACAGTCCACTGGTGGCCATGATCGAGTTCACCTGCTTGGTCTGGCGCGCCGTCAGAATCTGCTCGCCACTGTGGGCGCTCACGCCCTCGTTGGCCAGGAAGCTGAACGCCCTGGCCAGGTCCAGGCAGCTCATTTGCAACGCGCAGTAATTGAAGTAGCTGTGCAGCACCGCGTCCACATCGTTGTGGAAGTTACCGAAAGCCTTCATCAGGTAAGCCATGGCCGCGTTGCGCGCACCGTGCTGCGCTTCCGAATCGGCGACAACGCTGTTGACCAGAATCTGCGGGTTACCCGACAGGCGTCGTACGAAATCGCGCATCGACAGAATCGGCACGGCGAAGCGTGATTGGTTGATGTCGCAGATCACCAGCGCGCCGGCGTTGATAAACGGATTGCGCGGTCGGCCGCGTTCGAACTCCAGTTGCACCATGGAGTTGAACGGTTGCCCCGACGGTTCGTGGCCCAGGCGCTCCCAAATGGTTTCGCCGCCGTGGTCGATGGCCTGCACCAGGCTGAACACCTTGGAAATGCTTTGCACCGAGAACAGCGTGTCGGCATCACCGGCGCAGTAGGCCGCGCCGTCGTTGCCGTAGACCGCGATGCCCAACTGGTTGGCGGGCACGTCGGCCAGGGCGGGGATGTAGTCGGCGACTTTGCCGAGGCCGATCAGGGGGCGCACTTCGTCGAGGATCGACTCCAGCAGCGCCTGCATGTCTTGTCCTGTCATCTTCTTTGGATCAGTGGTGAGCGAGGCGCGGAGGATACTTCAATGGGCGCGATAGCCCCACACAATCTCCACGACCCGCTCGGCAACCATCCGATAAATCAGTATCAGCAACTCGCAGCGCCAAGTGAAAGCGTACGAGGGACCGCCGGATAAATGCAATCTACTGATAATAATAAAAACTATAATTCCATAATTTAATAATTAGGTTAGAACTAATCGGCCTTTTACAGACGCGCCCGTGCGCCCTACTTTCACGCTACGGACCGACCCCTTGCCCGGTGGAGGCTTGTTTATCGACTTCAACAAGGACCTGACCATGAGCATCGAATTCATCGGCTACATCGGCGGCCACCATGCCTCCGAAATCCACCCGCGCAGCGGCCCGACGCTGCAGCCAGACTACGTTGAGCGTGTGGCACGCGCCCATGAAGAGGCCGGCTTCGACCGCGCCCTGGTGGCGTTCCACTCCACCAGCCCGGACAGCACGCTGATTGCCGCCCATGCTGCCAGCGTGACTCAGCGCCTGAAATTCCTGATCGCCCACCGCCCAGGCTTTGCCCAACCCACCTTGGCCGCGCGCCAGTTCGCCACGCTGGATGTGTTCAACGGTGGGCGTACCGCCGTGCATATCATCACCGGCGGCGACGACCGCGAACTGCGCGCCGATGGCAGCCATATCGGCAAGGACGAGCGCTACGCGCGCACCGACGAATATTTGAGCGTGGTGCGCCAGGAATGGACGAGCGACAAGCCCTTCGACTTCGCCGGCACCTACTATCAGGTCGAAGGCGCGCACTCCACGGTGAAGTCGCCGCAACAGCCGCATATCCCGCTGTACTTCGGCGGTTCGTCGGCGGCGGCGATCGCGGTGGCGGGCAAGCATGCGGATGTGTATGCGCTGTGGGGCGAAACCTATGAGCAAGTGCGCGAGGTGGTGACCCAGGTGCGTGCCGAGGCGGCCCGGCATGGGCGTACGATTCGCTTCAGCTTGTCATTGCGCCCGATCCTGGCCGAGACCGAGGAACTGGCGTGGCAGCGGGCAGACACTATTTTGCAGCAAGCCACGGCGCTGGCCGAACAGAGCGGCTTTGTGCGGCGCGAACCGCCCAATGAGGGCTCGCGCCGATTGCTGGCGGCGGCAGCGCAAGGCTCACGGCTGGATAAGCGCCTGTGGACCGGGATTGCCGCCTTGCTCGGCGCACAGGGCAATTCCACAGCGCTGGTGGGCACGGCCGAGCAAGTCGCGCAGGCGTTGCTCGATTACTACGATCTGGGTATCACTACGTTCCTGATTCGTGGGTTCGATCCGCTCAATGACGCGATCGACTATGGCAAGGCGCTGATACCGCTGACCCGCCAGTTGGTCGCTGAGCGCGAGCGGGCCAGGCAAGTCGCTTGAGAAAAGCTGGGAGGACGTTCGCGCCTCCCACATTTCTGGCGACTAACCTGGCGACTAACTCAATCTCAATTCCCGCGCCAGGAACGGCGCCGTGCGGCTGGTTTTGCTGCTGGCAACTTTTTGCGGCGTACCACTGGCAACCACCTTGCCGCCCGCGTCCCCGGCACCCGGGCCGATGTCGATCACCCAGTCACTCTGCGCCACCACGCGCATCTCATGCTCGACCACCACCACCGTATGCCCCGCCTCGACCAATTGGTTGAGCTGGCTGAGCAAGCGGTCGACATCCCTGGGGTGCAGGCCGGTGGTGGGTTCGTCCAGCACGTACAGCGTGGCGCCCCGCGCATTGCGTTGCAGCTCGGTCGCCAGCTTGATGCGCTGCGCTTCACCGCCCGACAACTCAGTGGCCGGTTGGCCCAGGCGCAGATAGCCCAGGCCGATATCGCGCAGCACCTGCAGAGCGCGCAGCACACCCGGTTGTTCGGCAAATACGTCGACGGCCTGCTCCACCGTCAAGCCTAGCACTTGGGCGATGTTCAAGCCTTGCCATGTGATCGCCAGGGTCTCGGGGTTGTAGCGCGCACCGTGGCAGGTCGGGCATGGCGCATACACGCTGGGCATGAACAGCAATTCGACGCTGACAAAGCCCTCGCCTTCGCAGTTCGGGCAACGGCCCTTGGCCACGTTGAAGGAGAACTGCCCCGCGTCGTAACCGCGCTTCTTCGCGGCAGGCGTGGCGGCGAACAGTTTGCGCACGTTGTCGAACAGCCCGGTATAGGTCGCCAGGTTGGAACGCGGCGTACGGCCGATGGGTTTCTGGTCCACCTGCACCAGACGGCGGATATGCTCCAGCCCGGCGCTGATACGGCCCTCGCTGGCGGACGGCGCAGCGTCTTCCAGGCTGGGCTCTTCGACGTTTTCCAACACGCGCCCGAGGCCGCTGCTGACCAGTTCCAACAGCGCCTGGCTGACCAGGCTGGACTTGCCCGAACCGGAAATCCCGGTCACTGCCGTGAAGCAGCCCAGCGGGAAATCCACCGCAAGATCCTTCAAGTTATTGCGCGTCACGCCTTGCAGCTTCAGCCAGCCGCTGGGTTGACGCCGCGCCGGGTTCGCCGGGCGCGGCTCGGCAAACAGGTATTCGCGGGTCTGCGACGCGGCAATATCCGCCAACCCCGCTGGCGGGCCGCTGTACAGCACTTGCCCACCGTGTTCGCCAGCGGCCGGGCCGACGTCGATCAGCCAGTCGGCGCGGCGCATGGTTTCCAGGTCATGCTCCACCACAAACAGCGAATTGCCGGCCGCTTTCAACCGCGCCAGTGCACTGAACAAAGCCTCGCCGTCAGCCGGATGCAAGCCTGCGGACGGTTCGTCGAGCACGTAGATCACACCGAACAACTGCGAGCCCAGTTGCGTGGCCAGGCGCAAGCGCTGCAACTCTCCGGACGACAGCGTCGGCGTGCTGCGCTCCAGGGCCAGATAGCCCAGCCCCAGCTCGATCAACGTACTCACACGTTCGAGCAGGTCCGCGGCGATGCGTTGGGCGGCCAGGCGTTTTTCCACTGACAACTTCATCTTGTCCTGCCCCGCCGCCACCGGCCGCAGCAACTCGGCCAGGCGGGTCAGGGACAGTTGCGACAACTCACCGATATCCACCCCGGCAAACTTAACCGACAGCGCCGCCTTGGTCAGGCGCTTGCCCTCGCACAACGGGCAGGCACTGCCTTGCATGAACTGCGACACGCGCTTTTTCATCAGCGCACTTTGGGTGTGGGCGAAGGTGTGCAGGATGTAGCGCCGCGCGCCGCTGAAAGTGCCCTGGTAACTGGGCTCCAGCTTGCGTTTCAAGGCATCGCGGGTCTGCGCCGGGGTGAAGCCGGCGTACACCGGTACGGTGGGGGTTTCTTCGGTGAACAGGATCCAGTCGCGCTGTTTTTTCGGCAGGTCGCGCCACGGGATATCCACGTCGTAGCCCAGGGTCACGAGAATGTCGCGCAGGTTTTGCCCCTGCCAGGCCAGCGGCCAGGCTGCCACCGCGCGCTGGCGAATGGTCAGCGACGGGTCGGGCACCATCAGCGCTTCGGTCACTTCATACACGCGGCCCAGGCCATGGCATTGCGGGCATGCGCCCTGGGGCAGGTTCGGCGAAAAGTCCTCGGCATACAGCATCGCCTGCCCCGGCGGGTAACTGCCGGCGCGGGAATACAGCATGCGGATCAGGCTCGACAGAGTGGTCACACTGCCCACCGATGAGCGTGCACTCGGCGTGCCACGCTGCTGTTGCAGGGCCACGGCGGGTGGCAAGCCTTCGATGCTGTCGACATCCGGCACGCCGACCTGGTCGATCAAGCGCCGCGCATAGGGCGCCACCGACTCGAAATAGCGGCGCTGGGCCTCGGCGTAGACGGTGGAAAACGCCAGGGACGATTTGCCGGAACCGGACACGCCCGTGAACACCACCAGGGCGTCCCGGGGAATATCCACATCGACGTTACGCAAGTTGTGTTCGCGGGCGCCGCGCACCCGCACGAAGCCGGTGTGCTGGGCGGTCGGTGCGGGGGTGTTGCGTTGTGAAGTCATGGACAACCTTGTCTGGCGGTGAGAACGCTGCGCACCCGTTGCGTGAGGGCATCGGGACTGTAGGGCTTGCTCAGGAGGTGAATATCAGCGCTCAGCAGATGATTGGAGGAAAGAATGTCGCGGGTGTGGCCGGAGGTGAACAGCACCGGGATCGGCGGCACCTGCTCACGCGCCCAGTTGGCCAGGTCGATGCTCTTGATGCGGCCGGGCATCACCACGTCGGTAAAAATCAATTCCGGCTGCAGGCCGGCCTGCAGCTTAGCCATGGCCTGGTCGCCGTCTTCGGCCGTCAGCACCGTGTAGCCCGATTGTTGCAGCAGCTCCACCACGGCCAGGCGCACGCCTTCATTGTCTTCCACCACCAGGATGGTTTCCTGGCCGGTGCAAGGGCTCTCCTGGCCAATGTCCGGCTCCAGATGCTCCGGTTCCAGGCTGCGCGGGAAATACATCTGCACCACCGAACCTTTGTTTTCCTCGCTCCAGATGTCCACATGCCCGCCGCTTTGCCGGACAAAGCCAAACACCATGCTCAGCCCAAGGCCAGTGCCCTGCCCTTCGCGCTTGGTGGTAAAAAACGGCTCGAACGCACGCTTGAGCACGGTCGGCGGCATTCCAGTGCCCGTGTCGGTGACAGCCAGGCGCACGTACTCGCCGGGCTTGATGCTTTTGCCCGCGCATTCGGCCGGGTTGAGAATGATGTTTTCGCCGGTGATACGAATCACGCCCTCGCCGTGCATAGCATCGCGGGCATTGATCGCCAGGTTGAGCAGCGCGTTTTCCAGCTGGTTGCGGTCGACGTTGATGCACCAGGAATCCTGCGGCAATTGCACGTCGATATGAATGGTTTCGCCCAGCGCGCGTTGCAGCAGTTCACCGAGACCGGCGTAGATACGTTGCGGGTTGTACACCGCCGGCGACAAGGGCTGACGCCGGGCAAACGCCAGCAGTTGCGAGGACAGGGTGGCCCCGCGTTCCACCGCAGCAATCGCGGCAGAAACACGCCGCTGCACCTGCGCGTTGTCCGGCTCATGACGGGCCAGCAGGTGCAGGTTGCCGGCGATCACTTGCAGCAGGTTGTTGAAGTCGTGGGCCACGCCGCCGGTCAGGCCGCCAATCGCTTCCAGCTTCTGCGACTGGCGCAACTGCTCTTCGGCGGCGGAACGCGCCTGCACTTCGGCCGCTACGCGCTGCTCCAGATTGTGGGTCAGCTCCTGGCGCACGCGCTCGGACTGCACCAGTTCAGTGGTCTCAACCACGATCGCCAGCACCCCGGCCGGCTGCTGGTTGTCCCCGGCCACGGGGCTGTAATAGAGGTCCATCCACAAGGTTTCCGGCTTGCCGTTGCGCGACAACACCAGTTCCTTGTTGTTGAACGACAAGGTGCCGCCCGCCAGGCATGTATCCACTACATGCCGGTTGAACTCGGCCACTTCCGGCCACCCCAGTTCCACCGGCGTGCCCAGCAAGTACGGATGGCGTCCACCGGCGAACTTCGAGTAGCTGTCGTTGTAGATCATGTAACCCGCCCGCCCCCACAACATCACCATGGGTACGGGCGAGGCGAGCATCATCTGCACGGTGCAGGCCAGGCTGGTGGACCAGCGATCAATCGGGCCGAGGTCGGTCGTTGACCAGTCAAACCCGCGAATCCGCTGGGCCATTTCACCGGACCAGCCTTCACAGCCGTGGGGGTTGGATAAGAATTGCATGTTCGGGCTCTGGGCAGTGAGAGGACAGTCGCAAGTTTTGGAGCGCAGCGGCGACGGATGGTTTCATCTTGTCCAACTTAGGCCGAAGAAACCACTGGCCTCAGTGAAAATCCCGGCTGCGCACCACAATGCCGTCCAGCAGCGGCGTCAGGTCGGTCAGGCGTCCAGCGATCAAATGCCGCACCTCGCCCACCGCCTCCCAGCGCCCGTCCACCTTGAGCAGGCGCGACCCGACCAGGGCCTGGCGCTGACGTTCGGCCAGGTCGCGCCAGACCACCACATTGAGGTTGCCGAATTCATCTTCCAGGGTGACAAAGGTCACGCCGCTGGCGGTGCCCGGGCGTTGGCGCCCGGTGACCAGGCCGGCGACGCTGACATTGCGCCCATGTTCCACAGTCAGCAGCTCCTGGGAACTGCGACAGCGGCGCCTGCGCAGTTCCGCGCGCAGCAGCGTCAGGGGATGCGGCCCAAGCGTGGTGCCGAGCGTGGCGTAATCGGCGTGCAAGTCCTCGCCGACCGTGGGCTGGGGCAACGCCACCGGTGCTTCATCGGGGCTCGGCAGGCCGACAAACAGGCCCAGTTGCGTGTGCACGCCGGCCACTTCCCAGCGCGCCTGGTGGCGGTTACCGGCTAACCCGCGCAAGGCGCCGGCATCCGCCAGCAGCGCTTGGGCGCGCGCATCCAGACCGGCGCGGGCGTCGAGGTCGGCGATGTCGCTGAAGGCGCGGCGCTGGCGCACGGCCTCGATGCGCCGGCCATCTTCTTCGCGAAACCCGCTGATCATGCGCAGGCCCATGCGGATCGCCGGCTGCTGGCCGTCGATGGGTTCCAGGCTGCAATCCCAGTCACTGGCCTGCACGTCCACCGGGCGGATCTGCAGACGATGGCGGCGCGCGTCCTGCAGGATCTGGTCCGGGCTGTAGAAGCCCATCGGCCAGCTGTTGATCAGCGCGCAGGCAAAGGCCGCCGGCTCATGGCATTTGAGCCAGCTACTGGCGTAGGTCAGCAAGGCAAAACTGGCCGCGTGGGACTCGGGAAAACCATAGCTGCCAAAGCCTTTGATCTGCTCGAAAATCTGCGCGGCAAAGGCTTCGGTGTAGCCGTTTTTCAGCATGCCCTCGCGCAGGCGTTTCTGATGTGGTTCCAGGCCGCCGTGACGTTTCCAGGCGGCCATGGAGCGGCGCAACTGGTCGGCCTCGCCAGGGCTGTAGTCGGCGGCGACCATGGCGATCTGCATCACCTGCTCCTGGAACAAGGGGATGCCCAGGGTGCGCTTCAACACCACTTCCAATGCCGGCGACGGATAGGTTTCTTCCTCCTCTTTATTCCTGCGACGCAAATACGGGTGCACCATGCCGCCCTGGATCGGCCCCGGCCGCACGATGGCGACTTCGATCACCAGGTCATAGAAGGTTTGCGGCTTGAGCCTGGGCAGCATCGACATCTGCGCCCGCGATTCGATCTGGAATACGCCGATGGTGTCGGCCTTGCTGATCATCGCATAGGTGGCCGCATCCTCCTTGGGAATGCCTGCCAGGCTCAAGTCCAGGTTGCGATGGCGGCGCAGCAGATCGAAACAGCGGCGGATCGCGCTGAGCATGCCCAGGGCGAGGATATCCACCTTGAGCAGGCCGACGGCGTCGAGGTCGTCCTTGTCCCACTGAATGATGGTGCGCTCGGCCATGGCGGCGTTCTCCACCGGCACCAGGGTGTCCAGCGGCTGTTCGGAAATCACGAAGCCGCCGGGGTGCTGGGACAAATGCCGAGGAAAGCCGATCAACTGCTGGGTCAGGGTCAATACGCGGCGCAGCAGTGGGCTGTCCGGGTCGAAGCCGCTTTCGCGCAGGCGCTCCAACGGCGGCGCGTCGTCACTCCAACGTCCGCAGCATTCGGCCAATGCGTTGACCTGGTCCGCTGGCAGGCCGAGGGCCTTGGCCACATCCCGCACCGCGCCGGTCGCGTGGTAACTGCTGACCACCGCCGTCAACGCCGCACGCGTGCGGCCATAGCGCTGGAACACGTATTGCAGTACTTCTTCGCGGCGCTCGTGTTCAAAATCCACATCGATATCCGGCGGCTCGTTGCGTTCCCTGGACAGGAAACGTTCGAACAGCACGTTGCTCAGGCTCGGGTTGATTTCGGTGATACCCAGGGCAAAACACACCGCCGAGTTGGCCGCCGAGCCACGGCCCTGGCACAGGATCGAACGGCTGCGGGCAAAGCGCACAATGTCGTGCACCGTGAGGAAATAGCTTTCGTAGCCCAACTCGCTGATCAGCTCCAGCTCGGTGTTGATCTGCTTCAGGGTTTTGGCATCGATGCCGTCGGGCCAGCGCTGGTCGATGCCTTCCTTAGTGAGGGTGCGCAGCCAGGATTCGGCGTCATGGCCTGCGGGCACCAGCTCGCGTGGGTAGTGGTAACGCAACTGGCCGAGGTCGAAGCTGCAGCGCCGCGCGATGACGAGGGTTTCATCGAGCAAGGCTTGCGGGTACAGCGCGGCCAGGGCGTCGAGACTGCGCAGGTGCCGCTCGCCATTGGAATGCAAATGCAGGCCGGCTTCGGCCACCGGTACGTGATGGCGGATGGCGGTCATGGTGTCTTGCAGGGCGCGGCGCCCGCGCGCATGCATGTGCACATCACCGCAGGCGACGGCCGGGATTTTCAGGCTGGCCGCCAGCTGCAGGCGTTGCTCCAGATGGCGTGCATCGTCCTGCCCGCAGTGCAAGTGCACCGCCAGCCACAGGCGCTCGGCGAAGGTACGGCGCAGCCACTGGATGCTGGCCTGGGTGTCGCTGTCCTGCGCCACCCACAGCGCCAGCAGGCCGGGCAGCGGTTGTTCGAAGTCTTCCTGCAGCAGGCGATAGTTGCCCTTTTCGGCGCGGCGGCGGGCCAGGGTGATCAACCGGCACAGGTGCTGGTAACCGCTCAGGTTTTCCACCAGCAGCACCAGTTTCGGCCCGTTCTCGATGCGCACTTCGCTGCCGATAATCAGCGGCAACTCCAGCGCCTTCGCCGCCTGCCAGGCACGCACGATACCCGACAGGGTGCATTCGTCGGTGATCGCCAGGGCACTGTAGCCTTGGCGTTTAGCCCGCTCGAAGAGTTCCAGCGCGCTGGAGGCACCGCGCTGGAAGCTGAAGTTGGTCAGGCAATGCAGCTCGGCGTACTTCATGCCTGCCCCGCCCCTGTAGGAGCGAGCTTGCTCGCGAAGGGGGTTAACGATAACGCGGGACACCAGAATGAATGCGGTGCCCTGGAGTTTTTCGCGAGCAAGCTCGCTCCTACAGAGGGTGGCGACCTATGGGCTTTCATGCGAACCAGCCTTGCAGCCACAGGCCATCCTGTTGCCCCACCGTGCGGTAGGCCCAGCCTTGCTGGCCGGCGCGGGTCTGGATGAGGTAATAGTCGCGGCGAATATCGGCGCCATCCCACCAGCCGGATTCGATGCGCTCCGGGCCCATCAGGATCTGTACGCCCTGCTCGGCCAGCAAGGTCGGTTGGTTCAACAACCAGCCAGGGCGCCGGACCTTGCTCAAGCTCGGGCATGGGTGGTTGTCGACGGCGGCTTGCCAGGCGCATTCAGGGCGATGGTCGGCGTGAAAACGCAGACCCTGCACCGCCTCATCGCCCAGGCGCGCGCGCAGGCGTTCGCGCAACTGCTCCCAGGGCAGGGACTGTTGCGGGCGGTCGTCGAACAGGTCCTGGCGCTGCGGCACGAATACCGGCAAGTCCTGGGCCACCAGGCGAAACCCGCGCACCGGTGCAGTGACTTGCACCTGCTCCAATCGCCCCCGGGCCAGTTCGAACAGCATCGAAGGCTCGCGCTCGGCGCTCAGCAGGCCGACCTTGATCACACTGTCCGCTGCCTGAGCATGTTCCAGGTGCAGGTCGAAACGCTGCACGCCGCTGTCTCGCCCGCACAGGAAGGCGGACAGGTCGGCGGTCAACCGGCGCAAGGGAAACAGCAGCGCCTGGTGGGATTGCACATCGAAATTCAACTCGATGCGTACATCGAACTGGTCCGGCGGCTGATAGAAACCCAGGGCCAACGGCCGCTGCCCGCTCAGGGCGTCGAGTTGCTTGAGCAGACTGGCGTCAAAGCGCCGCGCCAGGGTGTGCCGGGGCAGCGCTTGCACTTGGGCCAACGTGCGCAGGCCCATGCGCGACAACGCGGTGGCGGCCTGCGGATCAATCCCGGCGCGGTCGACCGGCAGCGGCGCCAGGGCCTGCATCAAGGCGCTGTCGTCGGCCACCGCCAGGCCATCGTAACGGTTGGCCAACACCCGTGCCGCCGCCGGGTTGGGCGCGGCAACGATGCGGTGACGGAAGCCCAGCTCGGTCAACTCTTTGCGCAAACGCGCCTCGAACTGCGGCCAGGGCCCGAACAGGCCCAGGCTCGACTCGATCTCGAACAGCAAGGCGCGTGGGTAATACACGCTGACCTGGGAACTGAAGCGGTAGGCCCAGGCGGCGAGAAACTGCTGCCAGCGCTCGATTTCCAGCGGGTCGTACTCGGCACAGGCGAAGGTCTTGGCCAGCGCATGCGCCGCCGTCAGCGACTGGCCGGGGCGCAACCCCAGGGCGCGGGCGGCGGCATTGACGGTTTGCAGCACGCGCCGCTGCGGCGTACCGGCCAGCAGTGCCAGCGGTTGGTCGGGCTCGGGATGGGCCCGCAGCACCCCGTCCAGCGCCAATTGCGGGAAGACAATACAGACCCAGCGCATGGCAACCTCAATGCCCCGCCAGGGCAATCGGCGCCGGGTGGGCCAGGCCGCCCCGGCATTTGAGCACGCGCACTTGCGCAGGCCTTGCCTCGACCGCCAGGCGCAAGGCGGCCGGCGATGGGTTGATCGCTTCACTCAAGGCGCGCCAGGCAAACGCCAGGGTCTGCCCGGTTTCGGCGGCCACCTGCAAACGGCGCAAGGCACGGTCATCAGCCTTGCGCGGCCAGCACAACACCGCGCCACAACTGCCGGAGCGCAGGCATTGCTCCACCGCCCACAGCGCGTCACGCTCCTGGGCCTGGATCACCGCGAGCTGGCCCACATCCACCCCGGCGTTCTGCCAGGCATGGGGATACGGCGTGTAGGGCGGTGCCACCAGCACAATACGTTCGCCCATCGCCGACAAGCGCGCCAGGGTTGGCAGCACCAGTTGCAGCTCGCCCACACCGTCCTTGGCCATCAGGATTTCACTCAAGGCCGCCTCCGGCCAGCCGCCGCTGGGCAGCACCGCATCCAGCGCCGCAAGCCCGGTGGGATGCACACTGGCCGGTGGCGCGGCGGGCCGGCCCTTCCAGACTCGCCCGCCATTGAACAGCGAGTCCAGGGCAACCACGGCGCCCATCAGCCTTGCCTCACCAGGCCGCAGAACACCCCTTCGATGGCCAGGTCCTGATCGGCCCCGACCACGATGGGTTGATACGCCGGGTTGCGCGGCAGCAGGCGCACCTTGTCGCCATGGCGCTCGAAACGCTTGATGGTGACTTCACCGTCCAGGCGCGCCACCACAATTTGCCCGTTCAAGGCCTCGGCACTGCGCCGCACGCCCACCAGGTCGCCATCGAGAATGCCGTCTTCGATCATCGAATCGCCCTGCACGCGCAGCAGGTAGTCCGGGGTCCTGGCGAAGGTGGCGGGGTCGAGCTGCAGGCGATTGTGCACTTCGGCATCCGCGCCGATGGGCAGGCCTGCGGCTACACGGCCGAGCACCGGGATGTCCAGCCATTCCGGGCGCGGCGGTTGGTTGAGCAGGCGAATACCCCGGGCCTGGTTGGGGTTGACCTCGATAAAGCCGGCTTCGGTCAGGGCCACCACATGCTTGCGGGCGACGCTGCGCGAGGCAAAGCCGAACGCCTCGGCGATCTCGGCGAGGCTCGGGGGCTGACCTTGCTGCGCGATGCGCTCGCGGATGAAGGTCAGGATGGCGGTACGGCGGGGGGTCAGGGTCGTCATGGAGTACATTTGTACTCTTGTGGGAAATTTCTGACAATAGCCGTCAGTCGGGGCTGGGGATTGACTTGGAAATCAGAAGCAAAGCACGCCGACCTTGAGCAAACTCGGTCCAAATGTGGGAGGGGGCTTGCCCCCGATGTCGCAGTGTCAGTCATGCACTTTTAACTGACCCACCGCTATCGGGGCATAGGTATCTACACAACTTTGTAGCAGCCTACGGTAACCACGATGCGAAGCGAGTCGCTCTTGATCTTGATCTCAGGCGCCCCGTTAAACCACGCTGGCCGGTCGACAGTGATTGGGGGCCCGCCGTCAGGGCCGAACCCTAAGCCGCCGTTACCGTAGCAACGGATATGTACTCGCTCTTATCCAACATCCTGGTCGGCTGACAGGCCGCCATCGGGGGCAAGCCCCCTCCCACATTTGGAACGCGGGGCATCAGTTAGAGAGGCTTCGGCTCCCGAGCCGCCACAGGTTCGTCAGTCGGCAGTTATCCCTCCCACCTTTTGATCTTCATGCTTGATCGAGCTACCACCGCTCTTTCAACATTCGCAGTTCCAAATGCTGCAGCAGCATGATGGTCTTGCCATCCACGATTTCCCCACTGGCCACCATCTCCAGCGCCTGCTCGAACCCCAGCTCCAGCACTTCGATATCCTCGCCCTCCTCCGCCAGGCCGCCGCCAGCCCCAACCCGGTCGCCCGGTTGGTATTCACCAATAAAAAAGTGAATCCGCTCGGTCACCGACCCCGGGCTCATGAACGCCGCATAGATTTTCTCGACATGCCCCACGCGGTAGCCGGTTTCTTCCTCGGCCTCCAGGCGAATGCGCTCTTCGGGGCTGGCGTTGTCAAGCAACCCGGCCGCCGCTTCGATCAGGTAGCCGGCGTAATCGTTGACAAACGTGGGCATGCGGAACTGGCGGATCAGCAGCACCGTGCGCTGCTCGCGGTTGTACAACAGGATGGTCGCACCGTTGCCCCGATCGTACACCTCGCGGGTCTGGGCTTGCCAACTGCCGTCACGGCGGCGCAGCTCGAAGCTGTATTTCTTCAGGAGGTACCAGTTGTCCGAAAGGGTTTCTTCGGCGGTGATGCGCACGGGGCTGTTGTCCATGGTCGGGCCTTTGCTCAAAGAAACGGAGCATCGCGTGCAGGTCATGCAGCGTCAAGCCGGTCGCCCCGCTGCATCGCTGCAACACTTTGCAAGCAATCCTGGGTCACGGCCGTCGCATTAATTTCTCCCCCGCCCGGGCCATCTGGTACAACCCGTGCTTCGCCCTTTGTAATGGAACCTTCATGTCATCTCGTTCTATGCCCCGCCGGGGCCTGCGCTGGCTGGCGCTGCTGTGCATGGCCGTGTTGATCGTCGGCCTGCCGGTGGGCTGCGCCGTGCTGCAACACAAGGAGCGCGAGCTGGTGTTTCGTATCGAGCCGGGCACCGCAGGCTGGTACACCGGGCTGCCCAATGCCGTCCAGGAGTTCGATATCAAGCCCGCCGCCTTCAAAGCCGGCCAGAATATCCACGGCTGGTGGTACCCGGCCGCGCAGAAAGATGCGCCCGCCATCCTCTACCTGCACGGCGTACGCTGGAACCTCACCGGCCAGCTGTTTCGCATCGAACAATTGCACGCCATGGGCTTTTCGGTGTTGGCCATCGACTATCGCGGTTTTGGCAAAAGCCAGGGCGACCTGCCTTCGGAAACCACGGTGTATGAAGATGCACGCATCGCCTGGGAGCGCTTCCAGACCTTGCAACCCGACCCCGGCAAACGCCTGCTCTACGGGCATTCCCTGGGTGGCGCAGTGGCCATCGACCTCGCCGCAGAGTTGAGTAAGCAGGTACCGCTGCCGGTGCGCGGGCTGGTGATCGAATCCACGTTCACTTCCCTGGGAGATGTTGCCACGGCGGTTGCCAATACCTCGTTGCCGGTACGCTGGTTGCTCTCGCAGAAATTCGATTCCATCGACAAGATGGCCGATATTCATATGCCCTTGCTGGTGGTGCATGGCCTCGATGACCGCTACGTGCCACCGCGTTTCAGCCAGCAATTATTTGAAGCCGCCCAGGAGCCCAAGCGGCTGTTACTGGTGCCGGGTGCCAGTCATAACAACAGCATGAGCCTGGCCGGGCGCGACTATGGCCAAGCGCTGCACAAGCTGATGCAAACGAGCATGCCTTCACCGCTGGTCACGCACTCCACAGGCCGCGTGGGCGACTCATAAATGCGCTTTTCGGCACTGGGTTCGCTCAGGCCTGTCAAGCGCAAACCCTGGCCATATTGGCCCACATTGAAAGTTGATCAAATATTGACCGCAGGTTAAATCGCCAACGCTGCCGGGCCCTTGCAAAGTTATCCACAGAGATACCCACGGTTTTCGTGGACAACTCTTTTTACTTTTTCAGGTTTTTTTTTCGCATCACGCGCTGTCAGGAAACGTGCCAGGCAGCAAGATCTCGCGATTCACCTCGCGTATATCGTTATAGCCACACAGTGCCATCGACACATCCAACTCACGGGCGATGATCTCGAGCGCTTTTGTCACGCCCGCTTCGCCCATCGCCCCCAAGCCATACAGGTGCGGGCGCCCGATCATGGTGCCCTTGGCGCCCAGCGCCATGGCCTTGAGTACATCCTGGCCGGAGCGGATACCCCCGTCGAGCCACACTTCAATCCGCTTGCCCACCGCCTCGACAATCGCCGGCAGCTGGCTGATGCTCGACGGCGCGCCATCCAGCTGGCGGCCGCCGTGGTTGCTGACCACCAACGCATCGGCGCCGGTATTGGCCGCCAGGCGCGCGTCCTCCACATCGAGGATGCCCTTGATGATCAGCTTGCCGCCCCAGCACTTCTTGATCCACTCCACATCGTCCCAGCTCAGGCGCGGGTCGAACTGCTGGGCGGTCCACGCCGACAGCGAACTCATATCGGCCACCCCCGTCACATGCCCGACGATATTGCCGAAGCCCCGTCGCTGGGTGCCCAGCATGCCCATCACCCAGCGCGGCTTGGTCATCATGTTGAGGATGTTCGGCAGGGTCAGCCTGGGCGGTGCGGACAGGCCGTTGATCAGGTCCTTGTGGCGCTGCCCGAGGATCTGCAGGTCCAGCGTCAACACCAACGCATCAACGCCAGCCGCCTTGGCCCGCTCGATCAAACGCTCGATAAACCCACGGTCGCGCATCACATACAACTGGAACCAGAAGGGCTGGCCGACGTGCTCAGCGATGTCTTCCAGCGAACAGATGCTCATGGTCGACAAGGTATAGCGCAGGCCAAACGCCGCAGCGGCGCGGGCGGTGAGAATCTCACCATCGGCGTGCTGCATGCCCGCCAGGCCGGTGGGTGCCAGGGCTACCGGCATGGCCATGTCCTGGCCAATCATGCTGGCGCGAATCGAACGTTCATCGATATTGCGTGCCACGCGCTGACGGAATTTGATCCGGGCAAAGTCGCTTTCATTGGCCCGGTAGGTGCTCTCAGTCCAGGAGCCGGAATCGGCGTAGTCGTAGAACATCCGCGGGACACGTTTTTGCGCAAGCTTGCGTAAGTCTTCGATGGTTGTGATCAACGACATCGGGTCACCTCTCCCTGAACTGTGAACAGACTGAACTGAGAACAGACTGCACTGAAAACAAAGAGTACCCGGCCCTCGCCCAGCTAACCAGCCGTTGCGTTTATAAGCCTTGCCGAGTGTCGAGGTGCGGGTAGACGTCGAGCAGGTCGAGGGCATCGGCGACCGCATGGCCGCTGGCGGTATTGTCGAAAATGCACCAGGTGGGAATGCCCTCTTCAATCGACTGGCGCAGCAACCGCGCATACGCCTGCACCCGCTCGTGCCCATAGGCGCTGTGATAAATCCGCGGCGAGCCATGCAGACGCCAATAACCCACGCCGTGCCAGGCATCACCGGCAGCGATCACCGCAGGGTCGGCGCTGACCCAACCGATTTCGAGCGACTGCAACAAAGTTCCGGCCGCGAGCCAACTGGCATGGCGCGGTTCCAGCACCACGGTACCGGCAAACCGTTGGCGCAGCGCCTCGAAAAAAGCGCCGGCAACCAACGGCTCATACCTCAGGGACGGCGGCAGCTGCACCAACAGGCACCCCAGCTTCTCGTCCAGTTGCAGGCATTGCGCGAGAAACTCGTCCAAGGCGGTGCCACACTGCTGCAAGCGCAGTTCGTGGGTGATCCGCTTGGGCACCTTGACTGAAAAACGGAAACCCGCAGGCACCGACTCACGCCAACGCTCATAGGTTTTTGCCAGGTGAGGTCGGTAAAACGAACTGTTGATTTCCACCGCGTTGAAACGCGAGGCATAGCGTTGTAAATGCGTGCCCTGCTCAGCGAACGCCGGCCAATGCTCGCGGGGCAAGCTCCAGCCGGCGCAGCCCACATACAGAGGTGCTGTCAAAACAACACAGTGGCGGCATCGCGCATGAAAATCTCGATGGTCTTGGGGCCGACACCCTCGAACTCACCCAAGCGTTTTTCGAACGCCTGGCGGTTATCGCTGGCCTCGAGCATGCGGGTGATCTTGCCGCTGTACTCGGCGTTGAGCTTCGCGCTCAGGTCCAACAGGCGTTGCGCCGTGGTTTCGTCGTAGCGCACGTAATGCGCGCGCCCCAACATCGCCACCAGCTCCCGCGATGTGCAGTGCTGCAATTTGCGCGGCGTGTCGCGGCCCTCCTCTTCAACGATCACCTTGTAGGCTTGCGCGGCAATGGGCGCCTGAATGCGCTTGCCCATCAGGAAACTGGCGATAAACCACTTGAACAGGCCGGTGTCATCGCCGGGCTTGAGCGCGATGCCCAACTCGGCCGCGCTGATGGAACGGGCCATGCTCACTGCCCCTTGCTGAGCTTCTCGTTGATCGCATCCGTCTGGCGCTCGAGGTCCTTGATCGAGGTCGGCGTCACGACTTTGTCGATGGTTTCGGTCTTGGGGTTCGGACGTTCCAGGGTTTGCCCCTTGGCGCCGTCGGCATGGCCTTTTTGCGCGTCTTCGGAACTGATGGGTGCGGGGGTTTTATCGGCGGGCGTGTGATCGGTCACAGTGCTATCTCCTGGCAATGGCAGGCCACCCACAGCGGCGGCCCTATGCAGCAGAACCTTGGAAATTTGGATTAGTTCAAGGAAATTGCCCGCTTGGCCGCTGGGTCAATTCACGCAAAAAAAATTTAAACCTTTTGCACAGGGCGCGGCTCAACACTGATGTAACGGCATCACGCCATTTCCCAAGGAGAGACACCATGACGACTCGACTGATGAAACAAATGGGCCTGACATTCGCGCTGGTTGCGGGCTCGATTTCCACCGCGATGGCCGCCACGTCCAACGACTTTGTCGACAATGCGGCCGAAGGTGGTATCACCGAAGTGGAAGCCGGCAAGCTGGCCCTGGAAAAAAGCAGCTCGGCAGACGTGAAAACTTTTGCCCAACACATGATTACTGACCACACCAAGGCCAATCAGGAACTGATGGCCCTGGCGAAAAAACTCGACATCGAAGTACCGGATGACGCCGCCCTGACCGACAAGGCGAAGAAAGCCATCCTGGAAATGCGCGATGAATCGTTCGACAAGGCGTACGCCAACAACCAAGTCGACGCCCATCAAAAAACCGTCGACCTGTTCAAGAAGGAAGCTGAGTCCTCGGACAATGCCGAGTTGAAGGCCTTCGCGACCAAGACTCTGCCAACCCTGGAAGCACACCTGAAAATGGCCAAGGAGCTGCAAGCCAAACACGCCCATTAATCCTTCCATGACCCAAGGAGACACTCGACCATGAGTTCGCAACTCAACGGCAAGCACATCCTCGTCATCACCTCCAACACCGGCATCGAGCGTGACGAACTGCTCAAGCCCCTGCAAACCCTGCGTAGCTACGGCGCGACGGTAACGCACGCGTCCAGCAAAGGCGGCACCACCCAGACCTTTGTCGGCGATACGGAAAAGGACCAGACCGTGGAGTCCGACGTGCAACTGTCGGACGTGGTCGGCGGCAACTTCGATGCGCTGGTCATTCCCGGCGGCACCGTGAATGCCGACACCCTGCGCCAGGACGCCGCCGCGCTGCGCTTGATCAATGAGTTCGCCCAGGCCGGCAAGACCATCGCGGCGATCTGCCACGGCCCGTGGGCGTTGATCGACGCCGGCGTGGTCAAAGGCAAAACCCTCACCGCGTATAAAAGCGTGCGTATCGACCTGGAAAACGCCGGTGCCGCCGGCGTGGTCGATGCCCAGGTGCAGGAATGCAAAGCCA
Source organism: Pseudomonas sp. R2-7-07 (assembly GCF_003852355.1). Taxonomy (NCBI): domain Bacteria; kingdom Pseudomonadati; phylum Pseudomonadota; class Gammaproteobacteria; order Pseudomonadales; family Pseudomonadaceae; genus Pseudomonas; species Pseudomonas sp. R2-7-07. Next base: position 3,296,575 of record NZ_CP027759.1, read on the forward strand.
ATGACTGGACCTTGATCACTTCGCGCACGCCGGACGATCTGCCGGCGTTCAATGAAGCGATTGCCAAGGCAGTCGCGGGCTGATCTTCAGGTCGCAACCAAAACAGGCGCCCCATGGGCGCCTGTTTTTTTATCGCTGAATGTTTTTAGTTTTTGCGCTCTTGCGCCATCTCACGCTTGGGCCCGAACATCGCCCAGGCGATCAGCCCCAGCAGCGGTACGAAGACCAGCACCACCACCCACAAGCCCTTGGTTTCCCAACCCCCGGTGCTGCGCAATACGATATTGATCGCCCACAATTCCAAGAGCAGCAGAATCACCGCCAGTACGATCCAGATATAGTTTATTTCCATGTTTCACCTCCTGAGGTCTAAGGCTTAGGTCAAGCAGAAGCGCCAAGGGTTCCATTGGATTTTTTCAACCGGAACCTGGGCCAACGCGGTAAATGTGCGTTGTGCAATCCCGGCAACGACCGATCATGCAACCTGCACGACAGCGAAACGCTAGCTTGACTCTATATATATGATTTTTAAGACAATTTTTTTTGCGTAAAAGTTGGTACGCGTCATGCAATCTTCTGACTCACGAGGCGTGCGTTTCGACATGCCCGACTACTACCCGTGAGGTTCCACATGAATGCCATCGACCTTCTCAAAGCCGACCATGAACGCGTCAAGACCCTGCTGACCCAACTGAGCGAATCCACCGAGCGCGGGGTGAAAAAACGCACCGAGTTGCTGGCCAAGCTGGAGATGGAAATTACCCTGCATACCAAGCTGGAAGAAGAAATCCTCTACCCGGCTTTCAGGGAAGCCGGCGGCAAGGAACAGGACATCATGTACCACGAAGCCAAGGAGGAGCACCGCACTGTCGATTCACTGGTGCTGCCTGACCTGAAGCAGACCGATCCGTCTTCCACCGAGTTTTCCGGCCGCGTCAAAGTGGTCAAGGAGCTGCTGGAACACCATATCGAAGAAGAAGAAACCGAGATGTTTCCCCAGGCCAAGAAACTGCTGGGCAAGGCGAAGCTGGACGAGCTGGGCGCGCAAATGGAAGCGATGAAAGCAACTTACAAGAAGTCTCTGGCGAGTAAGCCATTGGCCGCGTGATCCCTGTTTTCAAGCCCTTCCCTGATTTTGCGGTAGCGACAGGCCTGCTCACAGGCCCTGTCGCGTTCCATCGCGACTGAAAATCATGAATATGCTCGCGACAGTGACAGCGCTGCACACCGGGCAGGCAAAGTAGTTCGGGATGTTACTGGAACACCGGTCAGCCAAGCCTTAATCGGAAACCGAGACGCCCCTTTTCATGCGCCGCCGCTACCACCGAACCCGCAAAAGGACGCAGCGCAATGCTGCCCTGTGGCAGAACGTCGCAGATTACGCGCGGTGGCCAAGGTTGGTAGACTCTGCACCCTTCTCGTTACTCCTTTTCAAAGCCGGGTGGGCCGCTGCACAGCCATTCAGGCGTTTCACAGGACGCACAGTTGATGAGTACGTTATTCACCCGCCGCAAAGTGCTGACCGGCATGGGCCTGTTAGGCCTGGGCAGCCTGCTGGGCGGCTGTGACTACAGCCCCAAGCTGAATTTCAAGTACGGCAAGGACCTCAGTGACAAGATCATGGGGCGCACCTTCAAGCTCAAGAACACCGCCGGCGAAACCGTCACCCTCAGCTCGTACCGTGGCCTGATGCCCGTGGTGTTCTTCGGCTTCACCCAATGCCCGGCGGTCTGCCCGACCACCCTGGCACGCGCTGCCCAGGCCAAGAAGCTGATGGGCCGCGACGGTGAAATCATGCAAGTGGTGTTCATCACCCTGGACCCCGAGCGCGACACCCCCGAGATTCTCGACAAATACGTCAAGGCCTTCGATCCAAGCTTCGAAGCCCTCTACGGCACCCCGCAGGAAATCGCCGTGGCCGCCAAGGAGTTCGGGATCTTTTATGAAAAGATCCCCGCCGGCGACACCTACACCCTGTCCCACACCGCCACCAGCTTCGTGTTCGACACCCGTGGCAACCTGCGCCTTGGCTTGCAGGCATCCCTTACCGCTAAAGAGTGCGCAGAAGACCTGCTCACCGTCATGGAGGTCTGCTAATGACTGCCGTTCAACACCTCAAGCGTCTCACCCTCGGCCTCACCCTGCTCGGCCTCGCCGCCCACGCCAGCGCCCAGGTGCAAGTGACCGACGCCTGGGTCCGCGCCACCGTGCCGGGCCAGCCCTCCAGCGGCGCGTTCATGACCGTCACCGCCGACAGCGACAGCCAGTTGCTGCGCGTAGCGTCGCCCGTGGCCAAGGACGTGCAGATCCATGAAATGAGCATGAAGGACGACGTGATGCGCATGGGCCCGGTGGACTCGGTAGCCCTGCCCGCCGGCAAAGCCGTGACCCTCGACCCGAATGGCTACCACGTGATGCTGATGGGCCTGACCGGCCAGATCAAGGAAGGCGACCAGGTGCCGCTGACCCTGACGGTAAAAGATGCCAAGGGCGCTGAGCAAAGCATTGAAGTGAAGGCTGCTGCGCGGGGTATTGACGGGATGGACCATAGCCAGATGGACCACAGCAAGATGCATTGAGGCTCGAACCCGGTCAGCAATGTGAGAGGGGCGGTGCGACGATTCGACTTGCCCCCGATGGCGGTGGGTCAGTCACAGATGCAGTGACTGATACTTGCTCATCGGGGGCAAGCCCCCTCCCACATTTGGATTGCGGCGTATCAGTTACATAGCCGTAGATGGTCAGGCTCCCACAGATTCGAAACCACGCCCATTATCGGGATCCTTGTTATCCTGCCGCTCCAGCCACATGGACGCGCGCCCATGCCAATCGACCCCGCCTTCATCCTGCACCAGACCGAACACTGGCTGCTCAACCATCATCAATCTTCAAAACTGCCGGGCTACCTGATGCTGGGCGCCAAGGCACCAATTGCCTCCCTCGCTGACATGCCCGACGCCGCACTGGCCGAACTGGGCGGTCTGCTTGCCCGAACCCAACGGATAATGGAAACGCAGCTGCAGCCCAAGTGGCTCTACATCAGCCGCTACGGGCATATGCCGGGATTTGCGCTGCACTTTCATTTCATCCCCGTCTATGACTGGGTAGAGCAAGCGTTCTGGCAGGACGAACGCTATCGCACGCTGCACAGCTTCGGCTCGCAAGCACAGGCCAAAACCTTGACCGATGGGGCTGAGCTGACGCTGTTTGTATGGCGTGAATTTGGCGAAAGCCTCACACCGCCGCTGACTCAAGGGCCTGGGGTGGAGCAGGTGATTGAGCGATTGCGCACTGATTTCGCGGGCCGATAGGGTTCGGTAACGGTATATCCACGCGAGGTACAAGTCTTCCTGGCAGCTTTCCAACGGTTGGATACAGTTCAGAAAAGACCTTTGGATATGGCCGCATGAAACGCAAGGTTCGAATTCTGATTCTGTGTAAGACCTACCCTTCACCCAGCGCGAAATACGCCGAAACGTCCTGCGTCGCAGGGATGGACGAGCACGGCAATCTCATCCGACTTTATCCGGTACCTTTTCGCCTGATCACCGGTGAACAACGGTTCGCCAAATGGCAATGGATCGAAGCCTATATTGAGCGAAGCCCGGCAGACCGCAGGCCGGAAAGCCATAAGATCGGCGTAGACAGTATCTGCGTGGGTAATATCTTGCCCGCTGGAGACTGGCACGAACGGCGGCGGCTCCTGGAAAAGCTGACGGTTTATGAAAGCTTCGACGCGCTGGAACGGGCAAGGATCGATCACAACATCACGCTAGGCCTGGTCAAACCTGCACGGATTGTCGCGTTGCGCATCCGAAAGTCAGCCTCCACAGACTGGACACTCGACGAGATAGAAAAGCTGCAGTCAATGCAACGCCAACACAGTCTGTTTGAAGAATGGGAACACACGGGCATAAAGCGCCTGGAAAAAGTGCCTTTTGACTTTCATTACGTCTACGAATGCATGGTTGATGGCGTATTGAAATCTCATACCCACAAAATCGTCGATTGGGAAGCCAGCCAGCTCTATAGAAACGTGCATCGCAAATATGGCGCTTCAGGATGGGAAGCTCCATTGCGTCACAAGCTGGAAACCGATCTACCCGCCAGGGACCTGATGTTTCTAATGGGCACGATCCATCGTTTTCCCGGCCAGTGGCTTATCGTCAGCTTGATCTACCCGCCAGAGCGAGGCAATGCGGGGCATCAGCAGATAGCGTTGTTCTGAGCGAGATGCTGAGTCTGCAGCGAGCCGGCTACTTCCTGGGCTGCTTCGGCGATCAGGCTGCGATGGCAGAAATTTGCGTCGGCTTCATAGCAGACCATGCAAATTCGTTGGACGGCGGCATTGGAAATCAGTGAATTCAATACATCGCCCTGCGTTCGGATGTAAGCCCGAAAATCCCGTGCATAGGTCGACCAATTGCCGTCCTCCTTGTACTGCTTGCGTATGGGTTTCGGGCACCCGAGTGGCCGGCTGTGTTCATAGGTAATTCCATGCACAGCCAGGCACTGGGCAAGAGCATTTTTAGAAAAACCTTTTTTACGCGACAACGGGTATTCACGTACATCAAGCACCTTGTCGATACCGGCGTGTTTGAGCTGTGCGATGAACGCGTCAATGGACAGCCCTTCGTAGCCAGCGGTGTAGAGATTCATGCGGATTCTCCTGGAGCCTCCCGGCGCAATCAAACAGTAAAAAGCGCCGGGACTATAACACCGGCACTGGTTTCAAGGCTCTGTGGCTGACCGGCGGGGAGGCAATTACGTAACAAAGCACTCGCTTTCGCTGCCCGCTACGCCGGAGTCAGCCGCAAGCTTTTTCACCATCGGCACACACGCCAACACCAGTCCCGCTGGCGAGCGATACACCGCCTGCTCATGCCCCACATACCCGCACGCTCTATAAAAGCTCACCGCGTTCAACGTCGAGTCAAGCACCACCTCTGCAACCGCCCGCTGCCGCGCAACGTCTTCCAGGTGGTCAAGCATTGCCTTGCCATAACCGCGCCCGGTGAATGCGGACCTTACGAACAACGCCCCGAGTTCATTGTTGGCCAGGTCAAGCATGCCCGTGACGACGGCTTCACCGTTCACCCAACCCATGTAGAACAATTTTTCCATCAATGTGCTGTAACCGTCGCTTGCGCGACCTCGGGTCCAGAGTGCCATTTGCTCAGCGCTGTAGGCACCAATGCACTGACTGCGAATGGCCTCGCGACGAATCTCAAACGCCCTGTCAGCGTCGTCTGGTGTGGCTCGTTTTATCTCCAGCACAGCGCTCCCCTTCTCCAGAATTCAAACTGCCATTAGCCCATTTGTGCTAATCGACCCGCTCCTCCCCCAGCGCTATATTCCTCGGACTTCCAACGCCCAACCGACATCACGCATTCAGCGCGTGAAGCGCCGTTGCGCATTGGAAAAACCATAACAACCCAAGGAAGAAGCACTATGAAACTCCATTCCCCCGTTACTCGTCTCGCCCTGCTTGGCGCACTGATCATCGGTGTCGCCGGTTGCAGCAATATCAAACCCACCGAAGACCATCTCAAGACGCTGTCGGAGACCAACTTGGGTGAACCCGTGAAGCGTATTGCCAATGTGCGCAGCGACTCCATGACAACCTATTACATCGCGAGCACCGCGTCCGGTGACTATAACTGCGTGCTCTCAACCGGCGTGGGTGGCGCACTGCATGCAGTCGGCAGCTTTGGCCTGATAAAGCCTGCCGCTTTCTGCCAACCCAAAGGGGCACGTGGCAACGCGCTGACCCCATTTATGCAGTAATTTGTTCCCGACTGAGCTCACGCAGGGTGCCACGCAATTGCGCAGGTCGCACCGGTTTGGACAGGATCGCGATCTGACGATCGTGCAACGCGGCCTGGATTTTCTCCACGTCGTGCCCGGTGAGGATCAGCGCCGGCACCGCCCAACCGCGTTGCCGGCGCAGGTGGTCGATGCATTCGATGCCAGTAGCATGATTGCCCAGGTCGTAGTCGGCGACGATGATGTCGCAGTCGCTGACCAGGTCATGCCCTGATGACTCTGCCTGCACCTGGCAGCCCCAGCGCTCCAGCAAGGCCTGGGTAGCGAGCAGTACGTTGTGGTCATCTTCCACCAGACAGACTTTCAAACCCGTCAACAGCCCGGCCTGGCGTGCCTCATCGCGCGGTGCCGGCTGACGTGGCGCGGAGGCTGGCGTCAGGCCGTACAGGCTGACCGAAGTGCCATGTCCCACCCGCGAGCGCAGACTTACCTGCAGGTCCATCAATCGTCCCAGGCGCTTGACGATCGACAGCCCCAGGCCCACGCCTTCGACGTCTTTGTCGCGCACGTGGCGCACCCGATAAAATTCTTCGAAGACCTTTGACAGATGCTCCTCGGCAATTCCCCGCCCACGGTCATGAATCTCCACCGCCAAGCCACCGCCACGCCTGCGCACGCCGATCAACACCGGCCGTTGCGCACCGTATTTGAAGCAATTGGACAGCACGTTTTGCACCATGGTCGCCAACAACGCCGGATCCACCTGCACCCAGTGCGCGCACGGGCGCAGCTGCAAGTGCACCCCGGCCCAGCGCGCCGCTTCGGCGTTCTGGCGCACCAGGTCAGCAAGGAACTCCCCCAGATTGATCACCTGGTACTTGGGCAGCAGCCGACCGTTATCGAGGGTGTAGAGGTCAAGAATCGAGCGGAACAGTTGCGACACGTTGAGCAACGAACGGTCGATATTGTCCACCAATCGCCGCTCTTCATCGCCCAGCCGGGCTTCGCGCAGGCAGGCGGTGAACAGGCCGATGGAGTGGATCGGCTGACGCAGGTCATGACTGGCCTGGGCCAGGAAGCGGGATTTTTCCAGGTTGGCGGCGATGGCTTCTTCGGAGGCCTTGCGCGTGCGCTCCAGCAGTATGTGCGCGTAGACCGGGATCACCGTGCTGGTGATCATCAGCATCAGCACCATGAACGGCTGCGCCTGCCACCACGGCGTAAGCCGGTACACCACCAGCAGCGCCAGCAACGCCAGCCCGGTGGCAATCGCCAGGTAACGCGAGCCGTAACGCATGCCATTGCCCAAGTTGACCCACACCATCACCGCATACAGCGGCAACGCCGCTTCACCACCCACTACCAGGCCGAATGAGGTACCAGTGTAATCATGCAGCATGCCGAAAATCCGCCGCGCCGGGTAATGCCCCGGCCAGCGCGCAATCACCTGGCGCAGAGCGATGGACGCGAGCAGGAACACGAAAATGTACAGAATCACCGGCAGATAGGTGTCCAGCGAATGCCCGGGCAAAAAACCCAGCACGCCGATATACACAATGGCGATCGCGGCCACCATGATGCGCAGGTTGGCCTGGTCGAGTTCGGAGTTGGTCTCAAGACTCATAGTCATATCCTTGACATGCCCTTTGCGGGCGCGGTGGTAAAGTAACATGCCTCAGCACAGCCATGCCCCAGGAAGGAGCCCATCATGACCGGCCGGATCATCATCGCCGACGACCATCCGATGTTTCGCGAAGGCATGGCGCGTACCGTACAGCGCCTGCTGCCCGAGGCCGTGGTACAGGAAGCCGGCACCCTGGATGACGTGCATGGATTGCTGCTTGACCCCAACGACATCGACACGCTGATCCTCGACCTGCGCTTCCCCGGGCTGACTTGCATGAGCCAGCTTGCCGACCTGCGCCGACAACTGCGGCGCACTACGCTGGTGGTCGTGTCGATGGTGGATGACCCGGCGCTGATCGAACAGGTGATGAACCTGGGCGTCGACGGTTTTATCGGCAAGAACATCGCCCCCAACGAGATCGGCCAGGCGCTGTTGGCGATCCGTGAAGGTGAAGTTTTGGTCAAGTTCGCCCCCTCGGGCCTGTTGCCCCTCGACATTCATACGCTTACCGCCCGCCAGCGAGAAGTGCTGCGCCTGATCGCCGAGGGCAAGACCAACAAGGAAATCGCCAAGGCCCTGGCGATCTCGCCGTTTACCGTGCGCATTCATGTGTCGTCGTTGCTGCGCAGTTTGAAGGTACCGTCGCGGGCTGCGGCGGCGGTGAAATATTACGGCGAACTCTGACGCTGCATCCGATATTTATGCTCACTCCCAAGCTTAATAATATTTTATTAAAAACCACCCTCCCCCTAGCCTTGAAGCCATGCCCACGTTGAATCCAACTGCATGACGCAAGGACAGACACATGACTCAAGCAATAACAAAAACCGACACCCTGGTGGTCGGCGCCGGCCAGGCCGGCGTGGCCATGAGCGAGCATTTGAGCAAGCACGGCGTGCCGCACCTGGTGCTGGAGCGCAGTCGTATCGCCGAGCGCTGGCGCACCGGCCGTTGGGATTCGCTGGTGGCCAACGGGCCGGCCTGGCACGACCGTTTTCCCGGCCTGGAATTCGATGATGTGGCCCCCGATGGCTTTGCGCCGAAGGAGCGCGTGGCGGATTACTTTGAAGCCTATGCGCGCAAGTTCAATGCGCCGATTCGTACGGGCGTGGAGGTGACGTCGGTGGTGCGCAATGAAGGCCGTCCAGGCTTTACCGTACACACCAGCCAAGGCGTGATCGAAGCCAACCGTGTGGTGGCCGCCACCGGGCCGTTTCAGAAGCCGGTGATTCCGGCGATTGCGCCGACAGATACCGCGCTGCATCAGCTGCATTCCGCCGATTATCGCAACCCGGCGCAACTGCCGGCGGGCGCCGTGCTGGTGGTGGGTGCGGGCTCTTCCGGCGTACAAATTGCCGATGAACTGCAACGTTCCGGTCGTCAGGTGTACCTGTCGGTCGGCGCCCATGACCGTCCGCCTCGCGCTTATCGCAACCGGGATTTCTGCTGGTGGCTGGGGGTGCTGGGCGAGTGGGACCAGGCCGCGATGAAACCCGGCCGCGAGCACGTGACCATCGCGGTGAGCGGCGCCCACGGCGGCAAGACCATCGACTTTCGGGAACTGGCCCAGCAAGGCATGACCCTGGTCGGCCTGACCCAAGGGTTTAATGGCAGCGTCGCCACGTTCCAACCGAACCTGGTAGAGAATCTGGCCCGTGGCGATGAGAACTACCTGGCCCTGCTGGATGCGGCCGATGCCTACATCGAGCGCAACGGCCTCGACCTGCCGCTTGAGCCCGACGCCCGCCGCGTATTCCCGGATGCCGACTGCATCAAGCATCCGATCCTGGAACTAGACCTTGCCCAATCCGGCATCACTTCGATCATCTGGGCCACCGGGTTTGCCGTGGACTACAGCTGGCTCAAGGTCGACGCATTCGACGCAGCCGGCAAGCCCCGGCACCAGCGCGGCGTAGCCAGCGAAGCCGGGATTTATTTCCTGGGGTTGCCGTGGCAGTCGCGCCGTGGCTCGTCATTTATCTGGGGCGTGTGGCACGACGCCAAGTACGTCGCCGACCATATCGCCATCCAGCGTCAATACCTTGAGTACCGCGAAGCCGCCCCGCTGGCTCGCCCCTCCCCTGTCAGCGCCTGATCCCTTTGCCGGAGTTTTTTTGATGCCTACTCATACTCGCATCCGCATGTTCAACACCCAGGAAACCTACCCCAACCAAAGCCTGGACAACGACCTGTGCCAAGCCGTACGTGCCGGTAATACCGTGTATGTGCGCGGCCAGGTGGGCACCGATTTCGACGGCAACCTGATCGGCCTGGGCAACCCGCGTGCCCAGGCCGAACAAGCCATGCGCAACGTCAAGCAACTGCTTGAGGAAGCGGGCTCCGATCTGTCGCATATCGTCAAGACCACCACCTACCTGATCGACCCGCGCTACCGCGAACCGGTGTATCAGGAAATCGGCAAGTGGCTCAAGGGCGTGTTCCCGATCTCCACCGGGCTGGTGGTTTCAGCGCTGGGCCAGCCGCAGTGGCTGATGGAAATCGATGTGATCGCGGTTATTCCAGAGTAAGGAGACTAGCCATGACCTTTTCAATCGTGGGTCGCTGCGCGGAGACCGGCCAGCTGGGCATCGCCATCAGCTCCTCGAGCATCGCCGTGGGCGCGCGTTGCCCATGGCTGCGGCCGGGTGTAGGTGCGGTCGCCACCCAGAACATCACGCTGCCGGCCCTTGGCCCGGAAGTGCTCGACTGCCTGGAGCAAGGCCTCACGCCGGCGGATGCCGTCGACACAGCCCTGACGCGCAACGGCTACAGCCAATACCGCCAATTAACCGCAATCGATCACTTGGGCCGCAGCGTGCATTTCAGCGGCAGCGAAACCCTCGGCACCCACAATGCCGTGTCGGGCGAGCAATGTGTGGCGGCGGGGAATATGCTCGCCGACCGAGGGGTGATCGAGGCAATGGTCAGCGCCTTCGAACACGGCGAAGGCCAGTTGGCGGACCGCTTGCTCGCGGCAATGCATGCCGCCATCGGCGCCGGTGGCGAAGCCGGCCCGGTGCATTCCGCCGCGCTGGTGGTGGTGGGTGAGCTGACCTGGCCGATCATCAACCTGCGCGTGGACTGGGCCGATGAAGCCCCCATCAGTCAATTGCAAACACTGTGGGACGCCTACCGTCCGCAAGTGCAGGACTACATCGACCGCGCCCTCGCCCCGGATCGCTCCCCAGGCTATGGCGTGGCCGGAGACGAGCGATGAGCCGCAGCCGCGAGTTGTTGCAGACGCTGGTGGGGTTCGATACCACCAGCCGCGAGTCCAACCTGCAGTTGATCGAGTTCGTGCGCGACTACCTGGAGGGGTTCGGCGTGGCCAGCGAGCTGATCTACAACGCGTCGCGCAGCAAGGCTAACCTGTTTGCCAGCATCGGCCCGGTGGAATTACCCGGCATTGTGTTGTCGGGGCATACCGATGTGGTGCCGGTGGATGGGCAGCCCTGGACGCTGCCGCCGTTTCAACTGACCGAGCATGACGGCAAGCTATACGGGCGTGGCACCGCCGACATGAAAGGCTACATCGCCTGCGTGCTGGCGCTGGTGCCGGAGTTGGTCAAGGCGCGGCTGCGCCTGCCGGTACACATCGCCCTGTCGTATGACGAAGAAGTCGGCTGCCTCGGGGTACGCTCGCTGCTCGACGTGTTGGCGCAACGTCCGGTGAAGCCGATGCTGTGCATTATTGGCGAGCCGACCGAGCTCAAACCGGTGCTCGGCCATAAGGGCAAGCTGGCGATGCGCTGCGATGTACAGGGCGAGGCGTGCCACTCGGCGTATGCACCGTCCGGAGTGAATGCGATCGAGCATGCCGCCGAGTTGATCGGCGAACTGGGGCGCATTGGCCAACGCTTGCGTGCACACCAGGACCCTCGCTTCGATCCGCCGTTCAGCACCGTGCAAACCGGCGTGATCAGCGGCGGCAAGGCCCTGAATATCGTGCCCGCCGACTGCCGGTTTGATTTCGAAGTACGCGCCCTGCCCTCGACGGATCCCGCTGAAGTGGCGCACGAACTGCACACCTACGCCATGCAGCAAGTACTGCCGCGCATGCAGGCCGTGAGCAAGCAGAGTTCGATTCGGTTCACCGAGCTGTCGGCTTACCCGGGTCTGGTCACCGATGAGCACAGCCAGGCCGCGCAATTGATTGCGGCGTTTTGCGGTTCCAGTGCGTTTGGCACCGTGGCGTTTGGCACTGAGGGTGGGCTGTTTGATGCGGTGGGCATTCCCACCGTGGTGTGCGGGCCTGGCAGTATGGACCAGGGGCACAAGCCGGATGAGTTTGTGCGCGTGGAGCAGCTCAGCGGCTGCGACGCAATGCTGAAGCGGATGCTGGACTCGCTACGCATGTGAATACACCACAAATCAAATGTGGGAGGGGCAAGCCCTAAGTTAAGGCTTTTTGTAGGAGCGAGCTTGCTCGCGAAAAACTCACAGGCACCGCGTTTATTCAGGAAGCACGCGTTATCGTTGACATTTTTCGCGAGCAAGCTCGCTCCTACAGAGGGCGGTGTACGCTTAACTGACTGGCATTAGGGCAAGCCCCCTCCCACATTGGGCTCTGTGTTTATCCGAGCAATCGGGCGAGTTCTTCGCGACAGTAATCGACGAACAACTGCACCGGCTTGGTCAGCGGTGCGCGCTTGAGCCACACCGCCGACAACCCCGAGCCTGTGACGGTTTCCGCCAGCGGGATACACACCACCTTCTGCCCATCATAGGTGTACTCGCTGAACGGCTTGGTCACCAGGATCGAAAACCCGAACCCGCGCCCCACCATGCCCCGTACCATCTCGATCGACGGCGAGCTGAACACGATATTCGGCGTCAACCCCCGCTCATCAAAGATGCTCACGAAGTAAGTCCGGCTCGGCAGCACATCCAGCAGAATCATCGGCTCCAGCACCAGGTCGACCAACGACACCTTGGCCTGCCGTGCAAAGCGGTGATCGGCCGGCAACAACGCGTATGGCTGCTGCGGCGGCATCAACGGCGTGGTTTCGATGGCGCCGCCCAGGTCGTGCTCGAACAGCATCGCCACATCGATGGTGCCCGCCGTCAGCGCCTGCACCAGCTCCTGCTGCTCGCCGTCACGCAGGCGGATTTCCACCCCCGGCCAGCGTGTCTTGAACCCGGCGATCAGGCGCGGCAGGTACAACGGCGCCACGGTTTCAAAGCAGCCGATATCGATCTGCCCGGCCACCACATCATTGTCGGCCAAGGCGTTCTGTTCGAACTCATGGGCCACCCGCAGCAGCTCCAGCGCCTTGCGATAAAACCGCGCGCCGCTGGGGGTCAGCGACACACCCTGGGCGTGATGGCGGATAAACAACTGCACACCAAAACTGTCTTCCAGCTGCTTGATGGCGGTGGACACCGACGGCTGGGCGATATACAGCTTGCGCGACGCCTCGGCGACGCTGCCGCATTCGGCGGTGGTGACGAAATATCTGAGTTGGCGCAGGTTGTAGGCAGCCATCGGGGCCTCCGAAAACGGGGGTTTTCGCCCCAAAAACGTGCAAGAAAAACCGGCTTATTTCATCGATTCAAGCCCATGCAACATACCGGAGCAAAAACCGCCGCGAGATACTTTTTTTAAGGTCTATAGCAACAAACTTACTAATTTACCTCCCCGTGCCCATTGCAGATGATCACTCCAACAACAAAGCGCCGCCGTTGCTGCGCACAGCGAAGTACGTCCACGTACTCACCTTGCCTTGGAGCTCGTCATGGTTACCACTGCAACATCCTCCGCCCCGCTTATCGAAAAACACACGATTGGATACGTGCCCCCGGAAGATCGCCATGGAAAGGTAAGAGACCTGTTCACCCTGTGGTTCGGCGGCAACATCGCGCCGCTGCCGATCGTCACCGGCGCATTGGGGGTGCAGTTGTTCCACCTCAACCTGGTATGGGGCATCGTTGCCATTCTGGTCGGCCATCTGGTCGGCGGTGTGTTGATGGCACTGCACTCGGCCCAGGGCCCGCAAATGGGCATTCCGCAAATGATCCAGAGCCGTGCCCAGTTCGGCTCCCTCGGCGCGTTGCTGGTGGTGGTGATTGCCGGCGTGATGTATATCGGCTTCTTCGCCTCCAACATCGTGCTGGCCGGCAAATCCTTGCATGGCGTGGTCGATGCAGTACCGGTACCCGTCGGCATCGTGATCGGCGCCATCGGTTCGGGCATCATCGGCATCATCGGCTATCGCTTCATCCATGTGCTCAACCGCATCGGCACCTGGGTACTTGGCGCCGGCATCGTGCTGGGCTTCGGCTACATTTTCACCCATGTGCAGACCACGGATTTCCTGACCCGCGGCAGCTTCAACATTTCCGGTTGGCTGGCCACCGTTTCCCTGGCTGCGCTGTGGCAGATCGCCTTTGCGCCGTATGTTTCGGATTATTCCCGCTACCTGCCGGCCGATGTGCCCGTCGCGTCCACCTTCTGGACCACCTATCTGGGCTCCGTACTGGGGTCGAGCCTGGCCTTCATCTTCGGTGCCGTCGCCGTGCTCGCCACCCCCGAGGGCATGGACACCATGGACGCCGTCAAACTCGCCACCGGCGCCATTGGCCCGCTGATGCTGGTGCTGTTCCTGCTCAGCGTGATCAGCCATAACGCCCTCAACCTGTACGGCGCGGTGCTGTCGATCATCACCCTGGTGCAGACCTTTGCCTACCGCTGGATCCCTACGGCGAAAAGCCGCGCGGTGATCTCGGTGGTGGTACTGGCCGCCTGCGCGATTGCGGCGGTATTCGCCTCAAAGGACTTCATCGGCCACTTCGTCGACATGGTGCTGGTGCTGCTGGTGGTCCTGGTGCCCTGGACAGCGATCAACCTGATCGACTTCTACGCGATCCACAAAGGCCAATATGACATCGCCTCGATCTTTCGCGTGGATGGCGGGATCTATGGCAAGTACAACCCACAAGCGCTGCTGGCGTATGCGGTGGGGATCGCGGTGCAGATTCCGTTCATGAATACGCCGCTGTACGTTGGGCCGATTTCCGAACACATCAACGGGGCGGATCTGTCCTGGGTGGTGGGGTTGGTGGTGACATCGCCGTTGTACTTCTGGTTGGCGAGCCGGGACAGTGCGTATAAGCGCCGGATGGAGGGGGGCAAGTTGGCGGCGGGGGTCTGATACAAACGCTCGGTTGCGCCTGTACGAAGGTCACCTTCTAGTTCATCCCGTCGCTGGCTTTGGTCGGCGATGGGGTTTCGCAAGGTTCAAGCCTAACGATTGGTCGTGTCGATTCGGTCAAAACCGCGCAGATCTTTTGTAGGAGCGAGCTTGCTCGCGAAAGACTCATAGGCGCCGCGTTCATTCAGAAAGCACGCGTTATCGTTAACGTAAACATACTTACTTTTTACCAAACTAAGAATCACTCTTTCGAGACTACACAAACTTGCAAAAATAACCGTCCAAGAGGAGAGACTTTTACTGCGCCACGTATAATCCTCGCTTTCATCTCTTCCTCGTAGGAAATTTCGGAAATGGCCTGCACAACGCCGTTACTCTCTTCAAGAACTTCATAACCAGCCGCGTCGTGCAGTCCGTGCTCCCGCAATAGCTCGACCAAGCCCAATCGACGTAGGTTATCAAGAAAATAGGGGGTCATAGCTGGGCTCTCACAAATCGCTAACGAACCCAAATCACTTACTAACAGGGTATGATCGTACCCTGAATTACTTTCTTTAAATTCTGCACGAATTGTGAGCGTAGGAAACGCATCCCGCTTGAGAAAAAGCTTCATAATCTTCGCCTCATCAGATGTCATTTGTTTTATTGATTCAACAAATGACGGATGTGAATGATTAGCGGTAGATACGTCCATCGCAGACGCGAGTAAGTTGGCGTACATATCGCTCAACTCATCTTCATGCCCTGTATATCTAAGAGCCTCCAAAATTGGGCCACCAACATTTGGTCTTGGAGCAATTACGTCCTCTTCTGGAACATTTCTGAGCTTTTGAGTAACTTTAGTGACTACAAAATCTTTAATTTCGTCTACACCCCAAACCAAGGCGCTGACAGGCAACAAAGCTAAGCTTACCGTTTTAGACAACGTGTGCAAGCCTTTTCCCAACTCTTGAACCGCTGGCTGAAGAAAATCTTGATATATGGGAATCTCTTTCGTCAATCCGGCAACAGCATCTATAACGTCTTTTGTATTATTTGAGTCAGACATACGCCCTCCAAGCAAAAAATCAAAAATAGAAAATCCTACACAACCCGATTAATATAAAAATTAATCAGCACTAAAGCGTTATTCTTACAATGACAAAACTATTTACTTTCTATTGTAGCTCACATTCAATTTACTACCTAGACTATAAGTACCATTACCCAGCAAAACCCTGCCACATCTAAGCCGTGGATCACCAACTATCTAATTGATATCAACCGGCCTTCGCTCCAGATACACAAACCTTGGAACTTAGACATATTTTTCTCCTGAGAGAATGGCACAATAACACCTTCCCATGCAACGCAAAATTCAGACTCTGTATGAAAGCGCTCTTAAGTCACATGAACAAACTGAACGTCATCGCATTATAGATACGTGAATAAGTACTGACGTCCAATCTGGGTTTATTGCGCAAATAGCAGGATATGCCTTCTATATCCGCACGGGCTACATTAGCGTGAGACCTAGTCATCGGATTACGGCGGGATAACTTGGCGTGAGATGGTGAAAAGACTCCGACCACGAGAGTTCGTAATGACCGCCCCATATCGTCGCCCGAGACAGCAGGGCACCACAGCCCCCGTCAATGCGCCTTATAACAAGAGTTTTCTGAGCGCCGCATATTCGCGCTTGATCAATTGATGAAGGTCGTGCCTGTTCGGTGGTAGCTTGTCAGATCGTGCTTTTTTTTGTTCACCGATTTTTAAAAGTGCGTCAGCACATCCGTGCGCCTCGAAATATTCCTCTGTATTGATCAGCGGTAAAGGAATAAGACCTCCACGGCGATTATCAAACACCACGCCCTTTACTTGGTAAGCGTTCATAAGTTGCTTCAATCCGCCGTCAAAACTGATAAACATGGGGATAAAAAAATCACCCTCACCTTGAGACATTATCAGCGTCTCCATATACCGTGGCGCGGCCATATCCCATGCAATATTGTCCAACTTTTTTAGGAGCCGTCTAGGTATTTTCGGACCTCTCTTTATTTTTTCCAACATCTTGATCAAACGCGGCTCAACGAAATACTTGTGTGCGACAATCGCCTCGCGATCCAAGTAAACACCAACCACATCATTAACGTAATCAAAAAACTCAGATATTTTATATTTTGCCGACTTGTTAGATGAAAGCTGGATTTTTACTATTCCAATCACTTGCAGCAAAATAACACGCTGCATCAATACGAAACTCAACGCCCGCTCGCGCCCCTCTTTGGAGGCGTAGTAGCTATGACTAAAGGTAATAGCTCTGCGTGCAGCTTCCCAGTGAGTGAATCTCGGTTTGGGATTAGAGCTGCGCCGATATTCAGCACAATCAATACTTCTAAAAAGTTGCAGACTTACCAAGTTACGCCGGAACGCTTTACTCAGCGTTCTCCAAAAGGCCAACGGCGACGCCGTCGGGCATTGGTGAATATTTTTCACCTCTTTTACATTCTCCGCCATATAGTAAAAATAATCAAAATTCAAGTCGTCACTCAAAATATCATCGACAAAAGAAATCACCCTGTTATGCATACTTTTTAATGGGCGCCCCCGCATCAGCGCGTCGACGTAAGATGCCATATTAGTATCGAACATCAAGCTATAATCGATTTTAAAATCCGCCCGCCCCCGTTCAAAGTACGATAACAGGATGGCGCTATTTAAAAAATAGACTTCACCACCAGAAAAATACGGAACCAGCACCGAATCTTTGCCTTTTGCGTACTTTTTTACAGCAGTAGGAATATTTGCTCGTTTATATTCTTCCAGCGCGATGATAACTGTCATGTTTTCTTTCAAGCCAGCCAACATCCAAATTTGATCCACCTCTGAAGCGCTTTGCGCCTTAGACAATAGATACGCAACTTCCTGTAACCCTGGCAACTCACTCATGAGACAAACCCTTAAACCACCTGAATAAACGCCACTAAGGTATTATCAGTTCCCAGAAAATTTCTGTCGCTAGATGAAGCTCAATACGCCGCGCTAGAACGCATTGCGCAGTCGGCAAACGGCCCCAGCCATTGCACCGATCATTTCACCAACTCCCCGACGCCCCACCGCCGCCACTGGAACCACCGCCACCGGACGAGCTGCTACTGGAATTGGAACTGGAACTGCTGGAACTCGAACCCGACCCACCGCCAGACCCCGATCCCGAGCCCTCGCCGAGCTTGCCGAAAATAATCAGCGCCACGAACGAAGCAATAGGAAACGCCAGCAGCCAACCGTCGCGACCGTCATCCAGCATCCACCCGGCCACCCCATAGACGGCGACCGCCGCCAGCAGCCGCACGACAAAGCCTGTGCGGCTGGTCCTCCAGGTGTGCCTCATGATCATCAACAGCAGCAGATACAACCCCAGCACCACCAACACAGCGAGCGGCCACGCCAGCCAATGGATAAAACTGACGTTCACATACCGATCCGCCACCCCCAACGCGGCGCTGTAGACCAGCAGCCCGACCACGCCGTAAAACAGCGGCCGTAGCTGCCACAACGCGCCGAAGGTGGCGCCGCCAATCAACAGGGTCAGCGGCATTACGAACAGAAACATCGGCCATTCCCGACCACCGCCCAGCAGCGCCAGCAATAACGTGGCCGCCACGGCGATGATCAAGGCCTTGCGCCAATGCACCTTGCCGGCGGCGAGCAGCACCCCAATGAGGCCGCCCAGCACAAACGCCGCCAGTACCGCGATGATTTGTGGATTGATCCCAGGCCCGGCCACTTTGGGCAGGTCGCCGCCGTCCACCAGCACGGTCAGGGCGTCCACACCCTGTTGAACGCCGCCGGCAAAGTCGCCCTGGCGAAATGCCGGGGTGATGCGCTCTTCGATGATGCGATGGGCCAGCAGGTCGGTGACCGTACCTTCCAGGCCATAGCCCACTTCAATGCGCACCGTACGGTCCTCCTTGGCCACCACCAGCAGGATGCCGTCATCGACGTCCTTGCGCCCCAGCTTCCAGGCGCGGAACAGTTGGTTGGCGTAGTCTTCGATGCCGGTGTCGCCGGTGCTGGGCACCAGCAATACGGCAACTTGTGCGCCCTTGCGCTGCTCAAGGTCGGCCAGTTGCTGCTTGAGGCGCTGCACGCTGCTTGCGTCGAGGGTATTGGTCAGGTCTATGACCCGTTGATCGAGCGCAACGCCAATGGGCGATGTGTCGGCCTGGGCGGTCATCAACAAACTGGCAAACATCAGGACCAGCACGCTCAAGACGGATTGCCGCAGAATCACCATCATCTACTGTTACCTGAAGTTTCTTCCTGAAGGCGCCGACTTTACCTTATCTACGCGCAAACGCGTGACCCAGGCCCTGCGACTCTCTAAACTGCCGCCACGCTGCATAGCAACAAACCCTCTACGAGAACGCCATGGACCTACGTCACCGCAACAACGTCAACGTGATGGGCCATGGCGCTGCAACCCTGGTGTTTTCCCACGGCTTCGGCTGCAACCAGGCGATGTGGAACTACCTGGCACCGCATTTTCTCGAACGCTTTCGCGTGGTGCTGTACGACTTGGTCGGCGCCGGCCTGTCGGACCTTGGCGCCTTCGACAAAGCCAAGTACGGCACCCTGGAAGGTTACGCCCGCGACCTCGACGAGTTGATCGACGCCTACGCCGAAGGCCCGGTGATCCTGGTGGGGCACTCGGTCAGCGCCATGATCGGCACCCTCGCCGACCGCCTTGCGCCGGGGCGGGTCGCGGCGCACGTGATGATTGGCCCATCGCCGCGCTATATCGACGCCGAGGACTATGTCGGCGGTTTCAAGCGCGACGACATCGAAGACCTGCTCGACACCCTCGACAGCAACTACCTCGGCTGGTCCAGCAGCATGGCCCCAGTGATCATGGGTGCCCCTGGGCAACCCGAGCTGAGCACCGCACTGACCGAGAGTTTCTGCCGCACCGAACCCGACATCGCCAAGCAATTTGCCCGGGTGACCTTTCTCTCGGACAACCGCGACGATGTGATCGGCCTGACCACGCCGGTATTGATCCTGCAGTCGAGCGACGACTTGATCGCCCCCGTGGCCGTCGGCGAATACCTGCACGCTGTGCTGCCCAACAGCACCTATCACCTGGTAGACAACATCGGCCATTGCCCGCACATGAGTGCGCCCCAGGCATGCGCGGCGGCGATGGATGAGTTCCTGGCGCCGTGGGCCAGCGTCAGTGCCGGCTGAGTCGCTGTTCGACAACGCCGCCTGCGCCCTGGCGGTGACCCAGCAAGACGGCACGATTCTGCACGCCAACCAGCGCTTGGGTGAGTGGCTCGGGCTCAGCGCGGCCCAGCTGCTCGGCCAACGTTTTCAAGACCTGCTGACCATGGGGGGGCGGATTTTCTACCAGACCCACCTGGCGCCGATGCTGCGCATGCATGGCAGCGTCAACGAGGTGAAGCTCGACATTCGCCATCGTGACGGGCACAAGGTCACCGTGCTGCTCAATGCCAGCCAACGCCAGCAGGCCGAGGACGTGGTGTATGACCTGGCGCTGTTCGGCACCACCGACCGCGACAAGTACGAGCGCGAGCTGCTCAACGCACGCAAGCTGGCCGAAGCGCTGCTTCAGGAAAAAACCGCCGCCGAACAGGCACTGCACCAGGCCCAGGCCGAATTGAGCCAAGCCTATGCCATTGCCCAGCAACGTGCGTTGTTCGCCGAGCAGATGGTGGCGATTGTCAGCCACGACTTGAAAAACCCCCTCGCCGCGATCCGCATGGCGTCGGACTTTCTTCGCCGCGGCGAGCGCACACCCAAGGAGCACCAGTTGCTCGGGCATATCGCCCAATCGTCCGAACGCGCCCAGCGCATGATCGCCGACCTGCTGGACTTCACCCAGGCCCGGGTCGGCCAGGGCATCACTATCAGGGCCCGGCCACTGGATTTGCACCGGGTGATTCATCACGCCGTGGACGAACTGCGCGTAGCCTTCCCCAGGGCCACGCTGGTGCATCGGGCCGAGGGCCATGGCGACGCGTGCCTGGATGCCGACCGTGTGCAGCAGATGGTCGGCAACCTCGTCGCCAACAGCGTGGCCTATGGTGACCTGCACCAGCCGATCACCGTCACCTCGCGCCTGGGCGCCAGGGGCGGTGAGGTTGCGGTGCACAACTACGGCGCGGCGATTCCCCAAGCGTTGCTGGCCGGGCTGTTCGAACCCATGACCCGAGGCACCCACCAGGGCAGCGATGTGCGCAGCGTGGGTTTGGGCCTGTACATCGTGCGCGAACTGGCCAGGGTGCATGGCGGCGATGTGGCGGTGAACTCCTGCGCGACGCGCGGCACCACGTTCAGCGTGACGTTCCAGGCAGGTACGCCGCACCCTGCATGATCGGCTCGACGCTGCCCGTCAACACCACCCCACCCTGCCCGTCCCATTGCACCGTCAGGGTTCCGCCATCGCATTCGACCTCCACTTTGTCATCCAGCAGCCCGCGTCGAACGCCATTGACCACCGCCGCGCAGCAACATGACCCGGAACCCAGCGGTACGCCGCCGCCACGCTCCCAGATCCGCAGGCGGATACGGTTACGCTCGAGCACCTGCACGAAATGCACATTGGTCCTGGCCGGGAACAGCGGGTGATATTCCAGGGCCGGGCCCACCGCTTCGACATCCACTGCAGCGATGTCTTCCACGAAGAACGTACAGTGCGGATTGCCCATGCCGCAGGCGGCCGGCTCGCCGTCGATAGGCAGCACGCGGGTGTCCATCGCCCGCGCCAGCGGCACCGCCTCCCACGCCAACGATGGTTCGCCCATGTCCACCGACACCCGCTGCCCGTCCACGCGTACGCAGGTGAGCAATCCACGGTCGGTCCGCAGCACCACGGCATTGGTGCCGGCCTCATGCATCAAACGGTCGGCCACGCCCCTTGTGGCGCTGCCACAGGTTTGCAGCGGCGTGCCGTCGCAGTTCCAGAACTGAATGCGGGCAGCGGCGTCGTCACAGTCGAGCATGACCGCGAGTTGATTGAAACCGATGCCGGTGTGCCGGTCGCCCAGGCGCCGGGCGATCTGCGCCGTGATAGGGTTATCCTGGCCACGGCGGTCGATGATGATGAAGTCGTCGCCGTGGGCGTGCATCTTGACGAAGGGCAAGGTCATGAACGGTCCTGTAGTCGAACGAAACAGCCCCACTCTAACACCCCCGTAGCAGCGAGGAGATCAACCATGCTTATCGTATTCAGCGGCCTGCCCGGCACCGGCAAGACCACGATTGCCCGGGAGCTGGCACGACAGATGGGCGCGGTTTACCTGCGCATCGACGTGATCGAGCAATCGTTGCGGGAGGCTGGCGCGCTGGCGGGCGATGTGGGTACCAGCGGGTATGGCGTGGCGAATGCGTTGGCACTGAGTAATGTGCGCCTGGGGCAACGAGTGATCGCTGACTGTGTGAACCCGGTGGGGGAGAGCCGCGAGGCCTGGCGAGGCGTGGCGCGGGCGGCGGGCGTTGAGCTGGTCGATATTCAGGTGATTTGTTCTGATCAGCAGGAGCATCGGCGCAGGGTCGAGAGCCGTGAAAGCGATATTCCAGGGTTGCTGCCGCCGACTTGGCAGTCGGTGCTGGCACATGAATACGAAGCCTGGGATGAGCCGCCGTTCCTGCTCGATACGGCGCGGCTCACACCCGCACAGGCCATCGCGTCGGCCCACGCACTGCTTGATCGTCCCCACGCTCCGCGTGGGCATGCAGCCCGTGACGCTCTGCGTCACCTGCGCAAGGGGACGGGGAGCTTCCCAGCAGGCATTCCCACGCGGGAGCATGGGAACGAGCCCTGACAGAGGGTTGGCGTCAGCCGGGGAAGTTGGCGCGCAACGCCTCCAGACCATCGTTGTACACGCCGGCAAACAACGTCTCCGCCGCTGCATCCGTGGTGCCCTCGGCCGGCGTGAACACGCCGGACCAGGTTACTTTGGCAGACGATTCGGTCAGCGCTTCGACCTGCACGGTCGCCAAGTAAGCGCTCACCGGAAACGGCGACTGCTCAATGGTGTAGCTGTAGGTGCGCGCCACGTTGTCGAAGGTCTGCAACCGCTCGACAATCTGGCCGCCATCAGCAGTATGCAGGTGACGCACGCGGCCACCGTCGCTCGGCTCGCTTTTGGCGATGAAGGGCAGCCAGTCAGGCAGGCTGTTGAAGCCACCGATGAGTTTCCAGACCTGGTCAGCCGACGCAGGGATTTCGATCACAGAAGACGCTGTTGCCACGATAAATACTCCAGAGCGTTAAAAATCAGATCGCCATGCTGTCGACAACCCCACCGTCGACCCGCAATGCGGCGCCGGTAGTGGCAGACGACAGCGGTGAAGCAATGTACGCCACCATGTTGGCCACTTCATCCACATTCGCCGCGCGCTGGATGATCGACGTCGGCCGCGCGTTGCGCACGAACACATCGGCCTCGTCCCGCGCGGTGCGCCCGGATTGTTGCGTGGCGTCCTTGAGCATGTGCTCGAGGCCATCGGTGAACGTCGGCCCCGGCAGGATCGCGTTGACCGTCACACCGGTACCTGCCAGGCGCTTGGCCAGACCATGGGACACCGCCAGATTGGCGCTTTTGGTCACGCCATAATTGATCATGTCTGCCGGGGTCGCCACGCCGGACTCAGACGACACAAAGATCACCCGCCCCCAGCCCTGCTCGACCATGCCCGGTACGTAATGCCGCGCCAGCCGCACGCCGGAGATCACGTTGACTTCATAGAAACGCGTCCATTCACTGTCCGGTGCCTCGAAGAAATCCACATCATTGAAGATGCCCAGGTTGTTGACCAGGATATCGGCGCGGGGTTCGGCGGCGAACAGTGTCTCGGCGCCTTCGACCGTGCCCAGGTCGGCCACGCACCCGCGCAGATCGGCGCCTGGCACCGCCTGGCGGATGCTCGCCAGTGCAGCGTCGACTTTGCCGCTGTCACGCCCGATCACCACCACGGTGGCACCGGATTGCGCCAGGGCCTGGCTGATGCCCAGGCCGATCCCGGCCGTGCTGCCGCTGACGATGGCTACTTTGCCGCTCACATCGATTTTCATGGTTGGAACTCCTGAGGTTAAAGCGGCAGAGGCGCGCGAAGCGAGATCAACTGCGCATCGCGCAACGCCTGCCAGAAGGCTGCTGGAATCTGCTCTGACAACGCCGCGAAGTCTTCGGCAATACGCCCCGGACGACTGGCACCGGGAATCACCGCGGCCACGGCCGGGTGAGCCAGGGAAAACTGTAGCGCAGCGGCCTTGACGCTGACGCCAAATGCCTGGGCAATCGCCCTGATCTGCTCGACTTTGCCGATGATCGCCGGGCTGGCCTGCTGGTATTCAAAGTGCGCACCGCCGGCAAGGATGCCGGAACTGTAGGGGCCACCGACCACAATCTCAACGTGCTGTGCGAGGGCCGCGTCCATCAGGCGCTGCAAGGCACGGTCGTGGTCGAGCAGGGTGTAGCGCCCGGCCAGCAGAAAGCCGTCAGGTTGGGCTTCGGCCAGGTCCAGCGTCAGCTCGCACGGTTCGACGCGGTTCACACCCAGGCCCCAGGCCTTGATTACGCCTTCTTCGCGCAAGCGCGTCAGCACCTTGAACGCGCCGGTACGCGCCTGGTTGAAGTACTCCAGCCACTGATCGCCGTAGAAATCCTGGGCAATGTCGTGAATCCACACGATGTCCAGGCGGTCGGTGCGCAGGCGCTCAAGGCTGTCTTCGATCGAGCGCAAGGTGGCGTCGGCGCTGTAGTCATTGAGCATTTTGTTCGGACGGCCGTGCTCGAACACACCGCTTTTCTCGCCCAGGTCACGGGCGCTTTCCTCGACTTCGTCGAGAATCAACCGGCCGACCTTGGTGCTGAGCACGTAGTCGTCGCGGTTGTAATGGGACAAGGCCTGGCCCAGGCGGATTTCCGACAACCCCGAACCGTAGAACGGCGCGGTATCGAAATAACGCACGCCGTGATTCCAGGCGGCCTCGACGGTGGCCTGGGCTTCGTCTTCAGGAATAGCGCGGAACATATTGCCCAGCGGTGCGGTGCCAAAGCCCAGGACGCCGGGCAGTTTGTCTTTCAAGCTCATGATGGTTCCTCAATCGGTTCAGGGTCGCAATGACCGTTGAGCAGATCCTAGATTGCCTGGATCGGACCGTCCAAGACATACTACGACCAACTTGAGTCCCGATAGGTCTTACATGATTGATCTACGCCAACTGCGCTACTTCGAAGTGGTCGCCGAAGAACAACACGTCGGCCGCGCCGCCGAGCGCCTGCACATCTCCCAGTCACCGTTGAGCCGGCAGATCGCCCAGCTTGAAGAGCGCCTGGGCCTGACGCTGTTCGAACGCAGCCAGCAACGCATCCGCCTGACCCGCGACGGCCAGACCTTCCTCGCCGAAACCAGGGCGCTGCTGACCCACGCCAACCGCCTGGAGTCCCTGGGCAAGCGCCTGGGCCGAGGTGAAGAAGGCGGTTTGTGCATCGGCTATATCGAGAACGCCATGCACGCCGGGGTATTGCCCACTGCCTTGCGCGTGCTGCGCGATGACCGGCCTAACGTGCATATCAAGCTGTATAACCTGCCCTCCCTTGAACAGTTGGAAGGCCTGCGCCAGCGCAGCCTGGACATTGCCCTGGTGGGCGAACCACCAGCGGCCGACGATCCGGACCTGACCGCCCGCCAGGTGCTCGATGAACCCATGCTGCTGGCCTTGCCCGAGCATCATTTGCTGACACAGCAACACGAGCTGTTGCCCGAGCACCTGGCCGACCAACAATGGATCGGCGTACAGCGCAAACCCGGCGCCAGCCCGGCTGACGACTTCGTCGCCGCGTGCATCCGTGCCGGTTTCACCCCGCAGATTCCCATGGAAGCCAGCGAGCCCTTCACCGCCTTGGGCCTGGTGGCCTCCGGACTGGGCGTGGCGATGGTCCAAAAGGGCCTGAGCCGCAACGCACCGCCGGGCGTGGTGCTGCGCGAACTGCCCTGGCTGAGCTACACCACCCCGCTGTGGGCGGCCTGGCACCGGATCAACCTGCGGCCGTTGGTGGAAACGTTTCGCAAAGTGCTGACCGAACCCCAAGGCTGACGCGATCCAAACTGTGGGAGGGGGCTTGCTCCCGATAGCGGTGGGTCAGTCAGCTCATCTATGGCTGATATACCGCAATCGGGAGCAAGCCCCCTCCCACAGTTTGACCGAGTCCATACTGGCATCTTGTAAAGTCCCGCACTTCCCCCTAGCTTATGCGCCCCCCGCCCAGCGCTTTAAGGCCTTGCCCCATGGTTTTGCGTTTTCGTCCCGTCGTCACTTCACGTTTCGCCCTTGGCCTGTTGTTCAGTGGAGGCATCGGTCACAGCCTGGCGGCGCAGGTTGAACTGCCGGCGGTGCAGATCCAGGGCCAGGATGAGGCCGGCTATCGCACGCAAACCGCCGCGGTCGGTGGCTTCGATGAGGCGCCCTTGCTCGATACACCCGCCTCGATCAGCGTAATAAATGCCACGCTGATCAAGGACCAGCAGGCCCGCCTGCTCAGTCAGGTGCTGCGCAACGACGCCTCGGTGGGCGACAGCTACGCACCGATAGGCTATTACGAAAACTTCGTGGTGCGCGGCTTCTCGCTGAATGCGGCGAGCAGCTACAAGATCAATGGGCGCACCATCACCGGCGAGCAGAACGTCGCCCTGGAAAACAAGCAACAGGTGGAAGTGCTCAAGGGCCTGGCCGGGTTGCAAAGCGGGATTTCCGAGCCCAGCGGGGTGATCAATTACGTGACCAAGCGCCCCGAGGACGTGCGTTCGGTGACGGTGTCCAGCGATGATCGCGGCAGCGGTTATGTGGCCACTGATGTCGGCGGCTGGTTCGGCAGTGAGCAGCAGTTCGGCCTGCGCGCCAACGTCGCCCACGAGGATCTTAATTCGTACGTGGAGCATGCCAACGGCCAGCGCGATTTTGTGTCCCTGGCCTTCGACTGGAACATCAGCCCGGATGCCGTGCTGCAACTGGATGCCGAATACCAGAACAAACAGCAGCGTTCGGTGCCGGGTTATCAATTGCTCGGCGGTACCGAGGTACCCCACGACGCCTCGCCGAAAAAGCTGCTTGGCCACCAGACCGGTTCCAGACAAGTGGGCATCGACTCACTGAACCTCAACGGCAAATTCGAATATCGTTTCAGCGATCAGTGGAAAGGCAACATCAGCGCGGCGCGCAGCAAGGTGGTGATTGACGATTACAGCTCATTTGCGTGGGGCTGCTACGGCTCGGCCAGCTGCAGCTCGGCAAGCGTGCCGAACTACTTCAGCCCCGAAGGCAATTACGACGTCTACGACTACCGCAGCCCTGACGACACGCGGCGTGACGACGAAGTCCAGGCCGCCATGACCGGCCTGTTCGACACCGCAGGCATAGGCCATGAGCTGACCTTCGGCACCAGCGCGTTTCGCCGGGTGATAGACAAGCGCAAGTCGGTCAATGAGCTCATTGGCACCGCCAATATCGACGCAGATGCGCCGAGCTTCCCGCCGACTGACAAACCGTTGAACGACAGCCACCGCACCCTCGACAGCCGCCAGTACGGCCTGTTCGTCACCGACCGCATTCGCTTCAACGAGCAATGGCAAACCATCCTCGGCGGCCGCGAAGTACGCCTGGACGAAACAGCCTTCGACGGCGTCACCGGCAACCAGGCCCGCCACACCCAACAGTATGTGTTCCTGCCGCAGGCTTCGTTGATCTACAAACCGATTGAAAACATCTCGCTGTACACCAGCTATAGCAAAGGGCTGTCCCTGGGCGGCACCGCGCCCTGGTTTGCGAACAACGCCGATGAAACCCTGGCGCCTACCACCTCGCGACAAATCGAAGCCGGGGTGAAATACGACTGGCGCCGCATCAGCTTCGCCGCCGCTGTGTTCCAGACACGCCAGGCCTATCAGTATGCAAAGCCCGAAGACGGTGGGTTCAACTATGTGCAACAAGGCGAGCAGAAAAACACCGGGATCGAACTGTCGGCCAACGGCTGGGCCACCGAGCGCCTGCAGGTTTCCACCAGCGTCGCGGCGATCCGGGCGCGGGTGAACGGCAGCGGCACGCCGGCATACGAAGAGCACCAGGCGATCAACGTGCCCAAGCTGCGCGCCAGTGTGTATGCCGACTATGCATTGCCATGGGTCAACGGCCTGGCGGTGCTCGGCGGTGTGCAATACAGCGCCAAGAAGTACGCCAACCGCAACGGCACTGTGGACGTGGGCGATTATGCGGTGGTCAATATCGGCAGCCGCTATACCACCCGGGTCGATGGCTATGAAACGGTGTTTCGCCTGAGCGTCGACAACCTGTTCGACAAGCGCTACTGGCGCGACGCGGGCGAATACATGGGCGATGACTACCTGTTCCAGGGCGCGCCGCTGACGGCGCGCTTGAGTGCTTCGGTGAATTTCTAAGGTTTACTTGGGCATCTTGCGAAAGCCAACGGCCAGGCGATTCCAGCTGTTGATGGTGGCGATCGCTACGCTCAGGTCAACCTGTTCCTGCGGGCTGAACTCAGCGGCCAGTGTGTTGAAGTCTGCGTCCGGGGCGTGGGTCTGGCTGAGCAGGGTCAGGCTTTCGGCCCAGGCCAGGGCGGCGCGTTCACGCGGGGTGAAGAACGGCGTTTCACGCCAGGCCGACAGGGTGTACAGGCGGCGCTCGGTTTCGCCGCCCTTGCGTGCATCGGCGGTGTGCATGTCGAGGCAGAATGCGCAGCCGTTGATCTGCGAGACGCGCAGGCGCACCAGTTCCAGCAGCGGCAGTTCGATGGAGAGTTTGCCGACCGCCGCCTCCAGGGCCAGCATGGCTTTCATGGCGTCGGGGGAAGCGGTGTAGAAATCGGTACGGGTTTGCATGGTGGAACTCCAGAACGGTGGGATTGGTGAGCAGATTAGTCACCTGGGCGTTCTGGAGAAATAGCCAATCCGGGCGAAGAACAGGTGACCAATCTACAGGCCACGGTTCTTCAACCACTGTAGGAAACCCTTCTTCACCGGCACCACCGGCGCGTCCTCGGTCAGCGCCTGGGCGGCATGCACGCGGAAATCCAACAGCGCCTTCATGGCTTCGCCGATGTCATGCCGCGCATCCAGGCAAGGCTTGAGGTATTCGTTTTCGATGCGGTACAGGGTGCAATAAGTCTTGGCGGTGAAGTCCGCCAGCGTGGCCTGGTCGGACAAGATGCCGGACTCGCCGATCACCTCCCCCGGCCCCATGCGCCCGGCTTCGAACTTATGGCCACCCTTGAGCAACATCACCGAAACCACGCCGGATTCAATGATGAACAAATGGTCGCTGACCTCCCCCGCCGGCAGGATCATGTCGCCGGCGCGGTAGGTGTGCAGGGTCATGTTCTGGCTGAAGGTGTCCTTTTCTTCCTGGCGCAACGTGGAAAAGATCGACGAACGCTCAAGCAAGGCCCGCGCGCCGGAGACCGTGGCGGGCGTGCTGCCTTCGGTGGCAGACAACAGGCCCACGCCCGCCGCCTGCAAGTGTCGGAATGCCAGGTCGTAAAGCTGGTTGCGCACTTCGCGCTTGAGGCCCATGGCCGGCACGAAGCCACTGATTTCATACTCCACGCCGCCACTGCTCGACACCTTGAACGCCACGCTGGGCGCCGGCTTGGCCAACAGCGCCCGGCAGCCCTGCATCGCCCGCTCGAGGGCCTCGATCACCGTTTGTGGGCGCGCATGGGGGCTCACTTGCAGGCTGACCGCCAGGCCGAACATATCCGCCGGGCGCGAGAAGTTGATGATCTTGGCCTTGGCCGCCAAGGAATTGGGGATGACCGCCAGGCTGCCCTGGGACGTCTGCAACCGCGTGGCACGCCAATCGATATCGGTGACGCGGCCTTCGGTGCCGTCGATGGAGATCCAGTCGTCGATCTGGTAAGGCTTGGTGGTGTTGAGGACGATCCCGGAAAACACGTCGCTCAGGGTGCTTTGCAGCGCCAGGCCGACGATGATCGCCACGGCGCCGGAAGTAGCGAGCACGCCCTTGACCGGCAGGTCGAGCACGTAAGCCATGGCGGCGATGATCGCGATCAGGAAAATCACGGCGCCCATCAGGTCCTGCAATAACCGCCCGGTATGGCCGACCCGCTGCATCATCACCGCGCCGAGCAATACCGTGAGGGTGCGCGCGGCGAACAGCCACCAGCCGATCTGCAACGCGGTGGCCGCCAGGTGCAGGGTGGTGTCATCGGCGTAGGGCGCCGCTTGCATGGGGTTCATGCCGTCGTTGAACAACACCGCGCTGAACACCGCAAAGATCACCAGCCGCGCCGCGAGTTTCCAGTTGGCGAGCGTGGGCGAGATAAGGCGCCACACGGCAATGTCGATAAGGATCAGCGCCACGGCGCACAACATCGGGTGATCAGCGATAAATGAGGGCATCCAGGCGACTCCAGGGCGAATGCCGAGAAGATCGCATGAATGGCGATGGCGGGTATAGCGCAGAAAAAAATGTGGGAGGGGGCAAACCCTAATGCCAACCAGTTAAGGCGACACCGAACCTGTGGCGAGGGAGCTTGCTCCCGCTGGACTGCGCAGCAGTCCCATTGTTTGGGGCCGCTTCGCGCCCCAGCGGGAGCCAGCTCCCTCGCCACAAGTTAGTTCTCGCTCCCGCTACTTCTTAACTGACTGGCATTAGGGCAAGCCCCCTCCCACGGGCTTTCAGGCCTGCATGCGCCCGAATTTTCCCGACTGGAAGTCGGCAAAGGCCTGGTGGATTTCCTGCTCGGTGTTCATCACGAACGGCCCGTGGCCGACGATGGGCTCGTCGATCGGCTCGCCGCTGAGCAACAGCACCTTGGCGTCGTCATTGGACTCCAGGGTGAGCCGGTCACCGTCACGCTCGAACAGTGCCAGTTGCCCTTGGCGCGCGACTTCCTCGCCATTGATTAACACCGTTCCACTCAGTATCACCAGCGCGGTGTTACGCCCAACGTGCAGGTCCAGCGTAACGGCCTTACCGGCCTTCAGACGCAAGTCCCACAGGTCAATCGGCGTGAAGGTCCGCGCAGGCCCTTGAGTGCCGGCGAACTCACCGGCGATCAAGCGCAGTTGCCCCGCGTCGCCCGGCAGCGCCAACACCGGAATGTCGCCATCGACGATGGTCTGGTAACCGGCGTCGGCCATTTTGTCCTTGGCGGGCAGGTTGACCCATAGTTGCACCATCTCCAACGCCCCGCCTGTGCGCGCGAAAGCTTCAGAATGAAATTCTTCATGGAGAATGCCTTTGGCGGCTGTCATCCATTGCACGTCGCCCGGGCCGATTTTGCCACCGGCACCGGTGGAGTCGCGGTGTTCGACTTCGCCGTCATAGACGATGGTCACCGTTTCAAAGCCGCGATGGGGGTGCTGGCCGACACCGCGACGGGCGTCGGTGGGCGTGAAATCGACCGGGCCGGCGTGGTCCAGCAACAGGAAGGGGCTGATGTGTTTGCCCATCGTGTCGTAGGAAAACAGCGTACGCACCGGAAAGCCGTCGCCGACCCAATGGGCGCGGGGGCTGGTGTAGATACCGATCAGTTTTTTCATGGTGTACCTCCAAAGTGCCTACACCATAAGTCTCCCAACCGTTGAACACTAGGCGGCGAACGCGGCTTTGAGCGTTCTATGTATAGGACAATACCTTGGGCGTGCGCTGGCGCAACAGGTGGAACGCGACGAAGGCGGCGACGGCAAAAACGGCTTGAATAACGATCATCGGCGTAGCGCTGTCATCACGTAAATGGCTCAACAGCACGCCGCTGCAGGTGGCGCCGAACATCTGCGCAAACCCCATCAACCCGGCGGCCAGACCGGCGCGATGGGCGTTGGGCATTACCCCGCCCGTGACCGCACCGGGCAGCACCAGCCCGCCCCCAAGCGTGGCCAGGGCAATGGGCAGGTCCAGGCCGACCACCGAGAGCCCGAACAGCGCATAAATCACCAGTGCCAACACCCCGCCGGCGGCCACCAGCGTCACGCCCATCGTCACAATCCGCTGCGGTCCCAGGCGCAAAATGTTGCGTCGGGTATAGGTGGAACCGACGATCAGCATCGACACGATCAGGCCAAAATTGATGCCGTACTCCAGGCTGCTCAACCCCAGCAGGTTGATGAACACCGCCGACGAACCAGCAATTACCGCGAACATCGCGCCGTAGGTACAGGCCAGCGCCACGGCATAGGCGCGGTACTGGCGGCCCCTGAGCAAATCCAGGTATTGCCCGCCGAGGGTGCGCCAATGCGCGGCCTTGGGATCGAGGTGAGGGTTACTCTCGCGAAAGAACGCCACCGCCAGCAGCCACACGACGCTGCCGATGACCACAGCGAGCACGATGGGCGCGTGCCAACCGAACAGCTTGATCAGCAAGCCGCCCGCCATCGGCGCCACGACAATGGCATAGAGCATGCCGATCATGGTCAGCGCCAGGGCCGGGCCCGCCTCGGTTTTCCACACATCGCGTACCACCGTGCGCGCCAGCACCAACGCGGCGCATGCCCCCAGGCCCTGCAGCACGCGGGCGGCGATAAATTGCTGGATGTCCGTCACCAGCAGCATCGACAGCGTCGCCAGCACGTACAGCGTGAGGCCGGCGATCAATACCGGGCGGCGGCCGATACGGTCCGACAACGGCCCGAACAGCAACTGCCCCAGGCCGAACGCGGCCACAAATGCCGACAGTGCCATCAACGCCGAGCCTGGCGGCGCCGCCAACGCCTGCTCGATGGCGCCCAGGCCCGGGATGATCAATTGCGTCGAGACTTCACCCAGCGCTGTCAGCGCAACCAGTAAGAACAACAAGCGGCGCGAAGGTGCCGGGGCGTTTGCCATGGGGAATGTCCGGGGGCTGGATTAATTTATATTTCGACCATAATATGAGCGAAAAATTATGTCCATAATTTTTTGCCCTGTGGTCACCCTGGAGTCCGTCATGCCGCCCCTTTCCCTTCGCCTCTTAACGCCCCTGGCTCTGTTGATGGTCCTCAGTGGCTGCAACAGCAAGGCGGACAGTGCCGCTCAAACCTCCCCGCCGCGTCCGGTACTCGCCGTCAAGGTCGAGGCTGGCGGCACCCAGCAAAGCGCGTACACCGGTGTGGTTGCCGCCCGTACCGAAAGCAACCTGGGCTTTCGGGTCAGCGGCAAGGTGATCGAACGCAAGGTCGATCCAGGCCAGCACGTCTCTCGGGGCGACACCCTGCTGGTGCTGGACATCGGCGATTTCGAACTGGCGTTGCGCTCGGCAAAAAACCGCGTCAACGCCGCCCAGGCGCAACTGCGCCAGCGCCGCGACGACGAAAACCGCTACCAGCGCCTGGCCAGTACCGGCGCGGTGTCGCGGCAGATTTTCGACCAGTCGGCGACCAACCTGCGCGTCGCCGAAGCGGAACTGGCGGCGGCGCAATCGGATGCCAGCCAGATCGAAAACCGGCGTACTTATAGCGTGCTCAAGGCCGATGGCGACGGCGTCATCACTGACGTCCTGGCGGATCGCGGCCAGGTGGTGGCCGAAGGGCAGATCGTCGCGCGCCTGGCCCATGACGGCGCCCGCGAAGCCATCGTCAACCTGCCCGAACAGCAGCGCGCCCAGGCCGCGCAAAACGCCCTGGCCTTCCCCTTCGGCGCCGCGGACCAGGCCGTCACCGCCACCCTGCGCGAGCTGTCCGCCAGCGCCGACCCCACCACCCGCACCTACCGCGCGCGCTATGTGCTGCATGGCCCGCTCGAACGTTTCGCCCTCGGTTCCACCATCACCGTGCGCCTGCAAGGCAACGGCCAGGCCCAACAAACCCGCGTGCCTATCGGTGCGTTGCAGGATGCGGGGCAAGGCACCGGCGTATGGCTGATCGGTGAAGACAACCGGATCAGCTTCGCCCCGGTGAAAGTCGCCAGTCTCGGCCAGGAAGAGGCCCTGCTCGACAGCGGCGTCAGGCCCGGCCAAACCATCGTCGCCCTCGGCGCGCACCTGTTGCACAGCGGTGACAAAGTACGCCTGCTGCCCGCCCAGGCGCTGGCCCTCAACCGCAAACAGGACCAATGAGCATGCGTGGAATCAACCTTTCGGAACTGGCGGTCAAGCACCGCGCCGTCACGCTGTTCCTGATCATCGCGATTATTGCTGCCGGGATCTTCTCGTTCGGCAAACTGGGGCGCGCCGAAGACCCCTCGTTTACGGTCAAGGTCATGACCATCACCGCCGCCTGGCCCGGCGCCACTGCTGAAGAAATGCAGGAGCAAGTGGCCGACCGCCTGGAAAAGCGCCTGCAGGAACTGGACTACTACGACCGCGTCGAGACCATCGCCCAACCGGGTTTCGTTTCGATGCGCATGACCTTCCTTGAATCCACGCGCCCGAGCGAGATACAGGAGCTTTTCTACCAGACCCGTAAAAAGCTCAGCGACGAAGCCGCAAAACTGCCCAAGGGCGTGATTGGGCCGTTTTTCAACGATGAGTATTCGGATGTCTACTTTGCGCTGTACGCCCTGGAGGCCGAACACCTGCCCCATCGCCAGCAGGTGCAAATGGCCGAAACGCTGCGCCAGGGCCTGCTCAACCTGCCGGGGGTGAAGAAGGTCAATATCCTTGGCGAGCAGGCCCAGCGCGTGTTTGTCGAGTTTTCCTACGAGCGCCTGGCGACCCTGGGCATCAAGCCCGAACAGATCTTCGCCGCCCTCGCCGCACAGAACGCCGTGGCGCCCTCGGGCTTCGTCGAAACCGCCGGCGCCCGCGCCTACATCCGCATCGATGGCGCCTTCGACAGCCTGGCGCTGATCGAGAACGTGCCGGTGCAAGCCAATGGCCGGGTGCTGCGCATCGCCGATGTGGCCACCGTCAGGCGCGGCTATGAAGACCCGCCCAGCTACCGCATCCGCCACCAAGGCGACCCGGCGCTGATGCTCGGGGTGATCATGCAGAAGCATTGGAACGGCCTGGAACTGGACAAAAGCCTGCAGGCCCAGGAAGCCCGAATCCAGGCCGACCTGCCCCTGGGCGTAAATTTTGCCAAGGTGTCCGACCAGGCGAAAAACATCAGCCTGGCGGTGAACGAGTTCATGCTCAAGTTCTTCGTCGCCCTGGCGGTGGTGATGCTGATCAGTCTGTTGGCCCTGGGCTTTCGCGTCGGGCTGGTGGTGGCGGCGGCCGTGCCGCTGACGCTGTCGATCGTGTTTGTGATCATGCTCGTCACCGGCCGTGAATTCGACCGCGTCACCCTCGGTGCCCTGATCATTTCCCTGGGCCTGCTGGTGGACGACGCCATCATCGCCATCGAGATGATGGTGGTGAAACTCGAAGAAGGCTTTGATCGCATCCATGCGGCCACCTATGCCTGGAGCTCCACGGCGGCACCGATGCTGACCGGCACGCTGGTAACGATCATCGGCTTTTTACCCGTGGGGTTCGCGCGATCCGGTGCGGGCGAGTACGCCGGGAATATCTTCTGGATCGTAGGCTTTGCCTTGATTTCATCCTGGTTGGTGGCGGTGGTGTTCACGCCGTATCTGGGCGTGAAGCTGTTGCCGCAGATCAAGCCAGTGCCCGGCGGGCATGATGCGATTTATGCCGGGCGCTATTACCAGAAACTGCGCGGCCTGGTGGAGGCCTGTGTGCGAGGGCGCTGGCTGGTGACCGGGCTGGTGGTGGCGGCGTTTGTGCTGTGCGGCCTGGGGATGGCGGTGGTAAAGAAACAGTTCTTTCCCGACTCCGACCGCTCCGAGCTGATTCTGGAGGTGTACATGCCGCCCGGCAGCGCGTTCAAAAGCACCGAAGCGGTGGCGGCGCAGGTGGAAAAAGCCCTGTTGCAGGAACCGCAGACGAGCCTGGTCGACACCTATGTAGGCGGCGGCGCACCGCGCTTTTTCCTGTCGTTGAACCCTGAGCTGCCGGACCCGGCGTTCGCCAAGCTGATCGTGCAAACCCCGGATTCCCACGCCCGCGATGCCTTGAAAGTGCGCATGCGCGAGCGCATCGCTGCCGGCGAGTTTCCAGCGGCGCGGGTACGCGTCACGCAACTGGTGTTCGGCCCGCCGGTGCCATTCCCCGTGGTGTTCCGTGTGTCCGGGCCGGACCTGGACACGCTGCGCGGGCTGTCCGAGCAGGTGCGCCAAGTGGTGGCCGGCAACAAACTGACCCGCGACGCCTTTCTCGAATGGGGCGAGCGCGCCAGCGGTTACCGCCTGGTGCTCGACCAGGATCGCCTGCGCCTGCTGGGTTTCACCCCGGACGAGGTCAAGTCGCAGCTCAACGCCCTGCTCAGCGGCAACCCGATCACCGAAGTGCGTGAAGGCAACCGCACCGTGTCCGTGGTGGCCCGCGCCCAGGGCAGCCAACGCGAAGACCTCGGCAACCTCAACAACATGACCCTGACCAACAGCGCCGGCACATCGGTGCCGCTGGCCCAGGTCGGGCATTTCCAGGCGGTGATGGAAGAACCGATCCTCAAGCGCCGCAACCGCGCCACCACCGTGGAAGTGCGCGCCGACATCATCGACGGCGTACAACCGCCCGATGTGGAAATGGCCGTGTACAAAGACCTGCAACCGCTGATCAGCCAGCTGCCCACCGGCTACCGGATCGACATCGGCGGCCCGGTGGAAGAAAGCGCCAAGGCCAACGTCGCCCTGGCGGCGCTGTTCCCGATCATGATCCTGCTGACCCTCACGGTGATCATGTTCCAGGTGCGCTCCTTTGGCGTGATGTTGATGGTCTTCGCCACCGCGCCGCTGGGCCTGATTGGCGCGGTGCCGACTTTGTTGCTGTTCAACCAGCCGTTCGGGTTCAACGCGATCCTCGGGCTGATCGGCATCGGCGGCATTCTGATGCGCAACACGCTGATCTTCACCGACCAGATTCGCCAGAACCAGGACCACGGCATGCCGATCCGCGAGGCCATCGTCGAGGCCACCGTGCGCCGAGCGCGGCCGGTGATCCTCACCGCACTGGCGGCGGCGCTGGCGTTCATTCCGCTGACGCTGTCGGTGTTCTGGTCATCCCTGGCCTACGTGCTGATCGGCGGGGTGCTGGTGGGCACGGTGTTGACGCTGCTGTTCCTGCCGGCGCTGTGCAGCCTGGTGCTGCGCGACAGGGTTGCTGAAACTTCCCACGTAACCGCCGGATAAGCTCTACTCCCCTGCCCTGAAAACCTCTGCAAAGTCCCTCGCCTGATTAAACAGTGCGAGGGAGTGCAGATGGTTTTTCCAGTGAGAGCCCCGATCGATGGGGCTCGCCCATGATCGAAGCAACCGGCCGAGCCATCGGCTTTCTGGTGCTGGCCGCGATGGATTCTAAGACGCGGGACGTCGAATCCGTGCTCAGCGATTTCCGCAGGTGCCTCAACCACTACGACAGCTGGGCGCAGAACTTCTTCAGCTCTTCGGCACTGGATGTGGAGCAGGTGTTCAAGGTTGGGAATGAGGTGGCTCTGGTCGCCCCGATCAACCGTTCGATCTTTCCCAGCAGCACCGTCGCTACATGCCAGGCCAACGGCACGTTGACGCTGGTGCATATGTTCCAGAGCTCGCGCTTCGTGCCGATCGGCAACACGCCGGTGATGTTGCAGCGCATCGATCCAGGCGGTGGCCCGCTGGGCGAGCCGATCCATAAAACCATCGGCCCAAGCGGCATCCTCGAAGTCACCGAGTGCGACCGCAACCAGCGGTACCGGATCAGTTTCTACCCCGACGTTTCCTCGGCGCATTTCAAGGCGCTGTATGCCTCTTATCAGTCGGTCATCACGCCACTGGAAGGCTGGCTGCGCAGCGAATGGGACACCACCTTCGAACCGCTATGGAAGAACTATTCCGAAGCGAATTTTCTCCAGCGCTACCTCTCGCTGCACCGCGCTTATGCCCAAGGCTTCGGCGAAGTCCTTTACTCGGTTTGGGACAACATCACGCAGTTGCTCCAGTGGTTGTCCGACCCGCTGGCCAACGCTGAAAAGCTGCTGCATTACCTTTCCCAGGACGAGCTTGAAAAATTACTCGCGTTAAGTGCCGAGACCCTCGCCAAGGGTTTGCTGGTGCTCAGCGATGAGCCGTTGCTGTTCGTTCACCTGGCGGCCCTGGTCAGCTGGATGCGCATGCTGCCACCGCCGTATATGAACGAAATGCTCGGGGCGATTGGCGCCGAGGTCGTCATCACCCTGTTATTGGGGCTGGCGACGGCCGGCATGGGTTTTGTGGTGCGCATCAGCACCAAAGTGCTGGCCGGCATCAAGTCACGTCGGGTGCGCAGGTGGCTGGAGCAGATAGCCGCGCAGTTCGGCACAGCTCGCTTGGAGGGGCACACCGAAGCGCTTAAGCCGGTGCTGCTGGGCAGTGCGGCGACACCGATCAAGGCGGTGCCGGTGGCGCCGTTGAAGGCGGGTGACACGCTGGTTTCGAACCCGGTGCCAGCGGTGCGCAGCAAGACCCAGCGTACGGCGTTGGTGCGGCAGGAGCATGTGGATGATGTGCCTGCTGTTGCGTCGAATCCGAAGGGCGATGCGGCGGCTCCAGCGGACAAGACCGTCACCCACGGCTGCCCGGTGTCGATGGTCACCGGCGAGGAACTGCTGACCCTTACCGATGGCGCGCTGGATGGGGTCTTGCCGTTCGAGTGGACGCGCTTGTATCGCAGCAGTGCGGTGGAAGTGGATTGTGGGCTGGGGTTTGGCTGGAGTCATGCGCTGGCGCAGCGGCTTGTGGTTGTGGGCGATTCGGTGGTGTGGACGGATCATGAGAATCGCGCGACCACCCTGCCCTTGCCGACGGTGGCTCGGCCAGCGATTACCAACAGCTTGGCTGAAGCGGCGATTTATTTGGGCTCGGTTCCTGACGAGTTGGTGCTGGCCCAGGCTTCTCGGTTTTATCACTTTTGCGACGGCGTGCTGACGGCGATCAGCGATGCGTATGACAACCGGTTGCGCATTTTCCGGGATCGGTTGGGGCGGATTGAGCGGCTGGATAACGGCGTGGGCCGTTCGCTTTTGTTGCGTTATGAATTCGACCGCATCGTGGCGGTGGACTACCAGGTTCATCGCGCCACGGGGCGTGAACCGTTCGTTTGGGTGACCGAGCAGAACGTCGTTGCCTACGCCTATGACGGCGCCGGACGACTGGTGTCGGCGACCAACGCTGTCGGTGAGTGTGAGCGTTATCGGTACGACGAACAGCACGTCATTCTTGAGCGCCAACTGGCCGGTGGGGCGAGTTTCTTTTGGGAATGGGAGCGCGCTGGCAAGGCAGCGCGCTGTGTCAGGCATTGGGCCAGCTTTTCGCAGATGGACACGCGGTATGCCTGGGGCGATGACGGGCGCGTCACCGTGCACAACGCCGACGGCAGCCAGGAAGTTTACGTACATGACCAGCGGGCGCGGCTGGTACAGCGCATCGATCCCGACGGCGCCCAGCATTTCAAATCCTACGACGATAAAGGCCGCCTGACGGTCGAGCAGGATCCGCTGGGCGCGGTGACGGCCTATCAATACGACGACGCCGGACGCTTGATCGCGCTGTTTCCGGGGGATGATGAGCCGACGTCCTACGAGCATGACAACGGTTTCGTACGGGTTATGCGCCGTGGCCAAGCGGTCTGGAAATACGAGCGTAATGACCAGGGCGATGTCATTCGCCAGATCGATCCGGATGGCAACGCGACTGACTACAGCTACGACCAGCAGGGGCAACTGACCGGGGTTTGGTATCCCGACAACAGCTGCCATCGCTTGGTGTGGAACGAACGCGGGCAGCTCGTTGAAGAGCAATTGCCCAATGGCGGGATCAAGCGCTACCGCTATGACGACCTGGGCCGGCAGGTTGCGCGTGAGGACGAACAGGGCACGCTGACCCAGTATCAATGGGACGGCGTGGGTCGGTTAACTCGCTTGGTATTGCCGGACGGTGCCACACGAGAATTCAGCTACAACCCCTACGGAAAAATCATCGCCGAGCGCGATGAATTGGGCCACGTCACCCACTACGAATACGCCGATGGCCTGCACCTGATCAGCCGCCGCATCAATGCCGACGGTACCCAGGTCAAGTATCGCTACGACAATGCCCGGCTACTGCTCACCGCCATCGAAAACGAAGTCGGCGAAACCTACCAGCTCGACTACCACCCCAACGGCCTGATCCAGCAGGAAACCGGTTTTGATGGCCAACGCACCGCCTACGCCTACGACCTCAACGGCAACCTGCTGGAGAAAACCGAATACGGCGACGACGGCAGTCAGCTCGTCACTCAATACCAGCGCGACTATGCCGGTCGCCTCGTAAGAAAAACCCTGCCCGATGGCAGCGTTGTCGACTATGCCTACGACCGCCAAGGCAACCTCCTCAGTGTCGACGACGGCCACTGGTTCCTGGCCTACGAGTACGACCGCCAAAACCGCCTCACCGCCGAACACCAGGGCTGGGGCACGCTGCGCTACGGCTACGACGCCTGCGGCCAACTTCAACATTTACGCCTGCCAGACAACAACCGCCTCGCCTTCAACCACGACAAAGGCGGCCACCTTGCCACCGTCGAACTGAACGGTTCGCTGCTGACCTCACACCTGTTCAAAGCCGGCCGCGAACACCAACGCCAACAAGGCCAACTGCTCAGCCACTACCACTACGACGATCAAAACCGCCTGCACACCCACGCCGTCACGCAACAGCAAAACCACCTCTACCAACGCCACTACGACTACGACAAAACCGGCAACCTCACCCGCCTGCACGACACCCGCAAAGGCGAACACCTTTACCGCTACGACCCACTCCACCGCCTGACCCGCGCCGATCACTCGCAAGACATACAAGAACGTTTCGGCCACAACCCTGCCGGCAACCTGCTCATGCAAGATCGTCCTGGCCCGGACATCCTCGCGGGCAACCGCCTGGTGATCCAAGGCGATCACCATTACGACTATGACGCCTTCGGCAACCTGATCCGCGAGCGGCGTGGCAAGAGTCATCAACTCGTTACCGAATACCGCTACGACTGCCAGCACCGGTTGATCGGCATCACCAAGCCCAACGGCCAAACCGCCAGTTACCGTTATGACCCGTTTGGTCGGCGTATCAGCAAAACCGTCGACGGCATCACCACAGAGTTCTTCTGGCAAGGTGACAAGCTGATTGCCGAACATCATGCGGAACGCCATCGCAGCTACCTCTACGAACCAGACAGCTTCCGCCCGCTGGCACTGCTGGAAGGCTTCGGCCCAGCAGAAACCAAGCCCTATCACTACCAACTCGACCACCTCGGCACACCCCAAGAACTCACCAGCCCGGAAGGCGACATAGTCTGGTCCGCCCACTACCGCGCCTACGGTGAAATCAGCCGCCTCGACGTAGGCAAAATCGACAACCCGCTGCGTTTCCAAGGCCAATACTTCGACCCGGAAAGCGGCCTCCACTACAACCGTCATCGCTACTACAATCCAGATATTGGTCGTTACCTGACGCCAGATCCGGTGAAGCTGGCGGGTGGGATCAACGCATATCAGTACGTACCTAATCCGACAGGCTGGGTAGACCCGCTAGGCTTGAATAAATGCCCAGGCGGCGATGGCT
Organism: Pseudomonas sp. R2-7-07; assembly: GCF_003852355.1. Taxonomy (NCBI): domain Bacteria; kingdom Pseudomonadati; phylum Pseudomonadota; class Gammaproteobacteria; order Pseudomonadales; family Pseudomonadaceae; genus Pseudomonas; species Pseudomonas sp. R2-7-07. Next base: position 3,337,697 of record NZ_CP027759.1, read on the forward strand.
GTAAACCAAGCGTTAGTGCCCAAAACCCTACGGCAAGTATTGACCACGGAGAGCCGGCATTACCGCAACTGACCCGTGCGGAACGGCAGGCTAGAATTGATGAGCTCGCAGAATCAAATGCTCATCGGCGTTTATCGGAGCTTGAAGCGTCAATTCCGGGTGCCCACTTTTTAGAAAAACACGGTGCTCAGACGTCGCTCGCATCTCAACTAGAGCGAGTAATAACAGCCAGAAACCCCACCACAGGAGAAGTTGAAAAACACCTAAAAGGGCCACGCATAGGAAAACCACGACCGCCAAGCGCTGCGACTCACTTTCTAAGCCATAGGGACCAATTGAATGCCATTTACCGTGCACAGCTAATTTTCAAGCTTCTTAACTTATCGGCGTCCAAACAACCTATGCATATGGGAAAAATAATTGGACAAGGGTATAAACGAGATGATTATAAATATGACCATACGAAGAAGGCTAGAGTTTTCTTAAACGAAGACGGACAACCTATCACAGCATTTGCGGATCTCGAATGAAACTCAAGCCAAGCCTCTCGATAATACAAGGTCTGCTTTTCACATACTGCATCGAAAATACCACGAGCGCAGATAGAGAAGAGCTTATCACTTCAATAAACGTAAATAACCACGAGGAACTCACCGGACTATTTAACGAGCTAACCAAACCAGAATTTATCAGATACAAGCGAGATGAAAGAGAATGGCACATCAACACACTTCAACACTTTCTAAGTACCGACGAAAACTTCGAGTCAGTGTTCTACCTTTTTGACACCCATTTCAACGATGAAATAACCGATAAACGACAATTCATGAAAATCCTATTAGATTGCCTTAACAGATACAACCTTGAGGCCGGCGAGCACGAATCAAACACAGCCCCCTAACCCTTACCTATGACGAGCGAACCGTTCGCTCGCCACAAATAAAGCTGAGGCGCCACGCTCTCCACCTCAGTGCGTTCCTCAGGTCAGAATCACTTGTCGAGGAAAGACGATGTTGAAAGACCCATTCTTAAATGAGCTATTTTACCCAAGCCTAATGTGGTTTATCGGGGCCTTTGATATTTACGACCGCGAGCAAGAGCTCAGCATAGAGCTCAGTAAATATGACCCAAATAACAAGTCGGACAGAGAAAAACTAATAAAGCGTTACGCATTGAATTTAAGCTACCTATCATATAGACATAAATACGCGTTAATTGAAAACTTAAAAGACAAGCTGAATGACGAAACTTACAACTTTCATAGCTTATTTGAGATAAGCGAAGACGACACAGGATCGTGGCCAAGAGCCGAATGGTATCAACTGGACAACCCAAAAGATTTTCTAAGAGAGATTTATCTTCTAGCTAAAGATGTGTGGAAAGACGACCTTCAAAAAGCAAGCTGCGAAGACCAGTCGACCTGGTAGAAACGCCGACACTTTTCCGGAAAAAAATCAACCTCCTCTGGCGAGTGAGATAGCGCGTCCGCTACAAAAAATTCGCCAGCCAAAGTCCCGTGCCTATAGCAATAAGCGCGCACCAAACAAACCCGTAAACTTTCCAACGAATAAATAAAAAATGCTATTTCACCCATATTCGGACACTATCCACTTCGACGCCAGCCTTTACTATTTTGTGGGAATTTTTGATATTTATGACAGGGAGGAAACCAAGGGGAAGGAGCTCGCTTGCTTCAATCCTAATGACCGTAAAGATAGAGAAAGCCTCATAGTAAAATACTGCCTAGATCCATACAAAAAACTATCCTATCGACACAGATATAAACTAATAGAAAACTTATCTATCGCATTAAACACCCAAAACTTTAACTTCCACTCTTATTTTGAGGACAACCCAGAAAAGTGCTCTACTATGGCCTGGGATGAAACCGAAATAGCCGATCCCCGAGGTTTCTTCGCCGATATCTATCGCCTAGCCAACGAGGCCTGGAAAGACGATCTCGAAAAAGCCGGCCTCGAAGATCAATCAACTTGGTAAAACTAACACCGCTCTGCAAGACAACGCCCCACCTTGCAGTGCACAAACTTTCCCGCTCTCGGCTGCGAGCGACGCCAGCCGGATAAGAATTAATCTGAAGTGCTTGCAACCAATACACTTAGAGTACTCTTCCTTGGATTCCACACGGTCAGGCACCAAATGCCCCACCACTCCAGCCCCCACTCGAAAAACCCATCCCAAGGCCGCTCTACTGGCAGACTACCGTCTGGTCGCCGCCCCCATTTTTCCTCATACGCATCCACCCAATTTATGACCACAACGTCGTTCTGTGCTTCGATACCAAGCAATTGCAACCATTCACAATATAAAGACTGAGCCTCACTCTCACCTCTTTTAAACCGAGCGCTATAAGGCGGATGGCAAAAAGCGCTATAGAGCGCAGTAGGACCGAATAGATTTTTTTGCATAACCGTCAGGTTTTTGACTTCAGCTAATGTCAACGGCGTAGCCTCCGCACGCTCCACATCCCAATCCGGAATCGGAGCATAGTGAGAAGGGAGATAGTCGCCTGTCTCCGCCAGCTCTGGCGTTCTGTATGCAGCAGCCTGATAGCAACCCATGCCTAATAAAGCCTGCCGGTGGACATGCTCATCAACAGCGATATTGAGCTTTGGAGAAAACACTACAAACTCAAACACACAACCTGCTGTGCACATACGTTTGCGCAAAGAGGTAGTTTGCTCCTGCTCAACAACAGTTAAAAGAAACGGGGATTGCATGTTTATCCTTATGATTACTGCGATCGGTGGTCTCGCGTTAAAACATGTTATACCTCAGATTAAATGCGCAATGTCTTGCGCACAGACCTGTAACGCACGCCGCCAGTGCGTTTTACCGATTTGTAGCTAAATGCATCTAACCGCTAGGCATAAATAATTTAGATTGCCCCACCCCTAATACAAAAAACCCTCGACAACAAGATCCAGCCGATAAAATCGAAAAATCCTACAACGTATTCTCAAGAATCGAGCAACGCCATGCTTGCGCTGGCCCGCGAAGCTGCCCCAATCAAGGCGATGGGGTATTTCAGGTAGTTTAATTAATATATAAAAACCTGAATAACGTCGAAGTCAGATTCGACAACGAGGACAATTCGCCCACTCACTGCATTTCCGTACTGAGGTCACAATATTGAAATCGCCATTTGGAAATATGCCTTTTACGCCCAAGATCTCTTATATTTTGGCAGCACTGTCAATATACGACCTAGAGGAGACCAAAGGCGAAGCGCTTTGGAGATATAATCCTAACGACGCCAAAGAGCGAGAAACGATAATAAAGGACTTTATTCTTAAAGACCTTATGCACCTTACTTACAGGCATCGCTTCATATTAATAATAATGCTTCAAACTCCTTTAAAAAACCCTGAAATTGACTTCGCCAAAGAATTCGAAAGCGATTACGACGAATATATAACAATGGCCTGGGACGAAACTGAAATAGCCGATCCCCGAGGTTTTTTCGCTGACATCTACCGACTCGCTAACGAGGCCTGGAAAGACGACCTCGAAAAAGCCAGCCGCGAAGACCAATCAACCTGGTAGCCCCCTGAAATACCCCCACTTGTGGCGAGCAAGCAAGCTCCCTCGCCACAAGTACACGACCCGCTCAGCGCTTGGAAAGCTCCATAATCATCCGACTCAACAAATACACCCGAGGCACCACACTCTCCACCTCGGCATATTCCTCCGGCGTGTGAATATTCCCGCCCACTATCCCAAACCCATCCAATGTCGGCGTGCCGACCCCGGCCGACAAGCTTGCATCCGCGGCGCCGCCGCTGCCTTCGATGGTCAGGGTCTTGCCCAATTCGCCGTAGATGCCTTGGGCAATCGCGACCAATTTGTCTGACTCCGCCGTTTGCGGCATCGGTGGCAAGCCGCGTTGCAGGCTGGTCTTCACTTCTGTGTCCGGGATCAGTTTGTTCGCGGAGACCCGCGCCAGGTCCTTCTCGATGCGGTCGAACTCTTCCGGCTGCGCGGCGCGTACGTCGGCCTTGGCGGTGGCTTGGTCGGGGATGACGTTGGTGCGGTCGCCGGCCTTGAGTACGGTGAAGTTGATGGTGGTTTTTTTCTCGGCGTCGCCCAGCTTGCCCAGTTGCAGGATCTGGTGTGCGGCTTCCATGGCGGCGTTGCGCCCCAGTTCAGGCGCGACGCCGGCGTGGGCGGCTTTGCCTTTGACTTCAACCAACGCGGTGGCGCTGCCTTTGCGCCAGACCACCAGGCCGTCGGCTGGGCGGCCGGGTTCCAGGTTGAGGGTTACGTCGTGGCCCTTGGCGGTGGTGCGGATCAGTTCGGAGGCGGCGTCGGAGCCGGTTTCTTCGCTGGCGTCGAGCAGGAAGGTGATTTGTGCATAGTCCTTGAAACCTTGGCTTTTCAGGACTTTCAATGCGTAGATGCCGGCGACGATGCCGCCCTTGTCGTCCATCACGCCGGGGCCATAGGCGCGGCCCTCCTTGATGTGGAACGGGCGTTCGGCGGCCGAGCCTTCCTTGAACACGGTGTCCATGTGCGCCATCAGCAGGATTTTGGCCTTGCCGGTGCCCTTGAGAGTTGCGATCACATGGCTGTTGTTGGCGGCTTTGTCCGGCACCAGCTCGATGCTGAAACCCAGCTGTTTCAACTCATCCACGGCGATGTCGCGCACTTGGGTCAGGCCGGGCTCGTAGCCGGAGCCGGAGTCAATATTCACCAGGCGCTCCAGCAGTTTCAGGGCCTCGGCCTTGTACTGTTCGGCGTCCGCCTGGATCGGCTTGTGGGGTTCGGCGCTGTAGGCCGGCACGGCGAAGGACAAGGCCAGGGTGGCGGCCAGCAGGGTGCGGGGGAAGGTGAAGAGCATGGACCGATCCTTGTTTTTCATTGAGGGGGGCCGCCACACCCTACCCCACTAAACGGACCGCAACCAAGCCCCCTGCAGCGAACTGACCCGGTTGCGCCCGCTGCTTTTGGCCTCGTACAAAGCCTGGTCGGCATCGTTGAGCCAACTGGTGGCGTCGGCGTGGCTCGGCAGGTATGGCGCCAGGCCGATACTCAAGCTGGCGCGCAAGGTCGGGTCCTGGGCGTAGGCAAGGGCGTTGAAACGATCACGCAGGGCGTCCATCACTTCAGTGGCACGGTGGAGCGGCATGTCCGGCAGGATCACGCAGAACTCATCGCCGCCGTAGCGTCCGGCAAGGTCGGTGGCGCGCAGGTTCTGGCGCAATACCCGGCTTAACTGGCGCAGGACGATATCGCCGGTGACATGGCCATAGGTGTCGTTGATGATTTTAAAGTGGTCGATATCGATCAGCGCGATGGCCGCACCGGCAGGGCCGCGGCGGCAACGGTGGAACTCGATTTCCAATTGATCCTTCCAGGCGCCGTGGTTGAGCAGGCCCGACAGGCTGTCGGTGCGGCTCAGGGCCAACAGTTCGCGCTTGTGCCGCGCCAGGGTCACGGCCTGGCGGTAGCAGATCCAGCCCAGGGCCAGGGGATACAACGTCAGGATCGGCAGGCAGGCATACAGCTGGGCCTGGGTGGTGACGCCGATGAATGCGGGCGCGACTATCAGCAGCGCCGTGGCGATGCCCAGCGCCTGGGCCACCCACCCCGCCAGCAAAAAGCGCGGCCCGCCGATGGCGACGTTGTTCATGCTCATCATCGACAAGGTGGTGACGCTGGGCAGCGGGTTGAAGTGCATCGCGCCGACCCAGAAGCCGCCGCAGAAGGAATCGAACAGCAGGTTGCGACGCTCACTGCGCAGGGTATGAGCGGCACGCAAAGACGCTTGGAACGCCAGGTGCGGCCAGATAAACGCGTTGATCAGCATCCAGGCCCACACCCATGGGGACGGGTTCAGCGGATACATGCCGAACGCCACGCAAACAAAGCCGAGCGCCAGCCCCAGGAGGCGGGATTTGTACAAGCGCGAAGCGAGCGGAAGTCCATTTCCTCCGACGGCTGCCATGATGGGGGGGTAATCCTGGGTGAGTCCCTGGAGTCTATCAGGGCGACGGCAAATCGCCACCACTGCTTACAGGCTGATACTTCAGTGCGAAAACCCGCGTGCCAGCATCAATGCCACGCCGAGCAACATTATTGCCGTGATCCGCTGCAACATCACGCGCCGCTTGGGGTTTTCCAGCAGGTGTTTGATGCGCTGGCCGAAATAGCAGTAAAGGCAGCCACTGGCAAATTGCAGCAACAGGAAGGTCAAACCGAGGATCGCGATATCCGCCGCCGAGCTGTGCTCCCCGCCTCCGGCGAACTGCGGGAAGACGGCGCTGAACATGATGATGGTCTTGGGGTTGGAAAAGCCGGTCAGCAAGCCCTTGCCGAACAGGCTGCGCGAGCCCTCCACCGCGCCGGCCTTGTCGATCGACACGCCGCTGCTGGTCCACTGCTTGTAGGCCAGGTAAAGAATGTAGGCCACGCCGACAAACTGGATGGCCTGGGTAATCGCGAGGTTGCCCTTGATCAGCTCGGAAAAGCCCACGGCAAAGATCAGGATCGAAATCAGGTACGACACACTGGCGCCGATCTGCGCCGGGATCGAACTGCGCAGGCCGTCCTTCAGGCCCAGGCTCAATAACAACAGGGTCATGGGGCCGGGACTGAAGGTCATGGTCGCGCAAAACAACAGGAAGTAGAGAAACGAAGACAGCGTTAACGCACTTGTCATGGTCAGGGACCTTGAATGGATAGACAGGCAACAACGGTCAATTGCTGGCGAGATGGCGCGCAGTCTAGGGGAATGGCATTGCGCCAGGCAAGTAAAGTAATGCCTAATACGGCCTAACTTCACCGGTAAAAGTACCGGCAAACATAAGGACGCTTCATGTTGGTATCCGCCATCGCCTTTGTGGAAGGCACACCCAAGGTCCAGCAGATCGTCGAGGCCTTCAGCCAGGCCATCGAGGCCAGTGAATGGGCGCCCGGCAGCAAGTTGCCGTCGGTGCGGGCGTTGACCGAAATCCTCGGCGTCAGCAAATTCACCCTCAATGAGGCCCTCGACCGCCTGCGCGGGCGCAACCTGCTCACCTCCCGCCAGGGCCGGGGCTATTTCGTGGCGATGGACACTGCGCGCCCGGCGTCGGTGACCTGGGTCGACCTGCTGCCTCAGGACCTGCTCAGTGTGTTGCGCCGCCCTCTGGCCACCGCCAGTGGCGAGCTGCGCCCCGGCGGCGGGCACTTGCCGGAAGACTGGTTGAACGGCGAAGCGATCCGCCAGGCCATGCGCAGCGTGGTGCGCGCGCCGTCGCTGCGCATCGCCGGGCTCGGCACGCCGGCCGGGCTGTTGCCGTTGCGCCAGGCGCTGCAACAGAAACTGCACGGCGAAGGCCTGTCGGTGCCGGTGGAACAGATCATTACCACGCCCAACACCGTGCAAGGCCTGGACATGCTCATGCGCTTGCTGGTGCGTCCCGGCGACACGGTGCTGCTGGACGCGCCGTGCTACTTCAACTTCCACGCCAACCTGGCCCTGCACGGGGTCAAGGTGGTGACCCTGGAACGTCGCCCCGACGGCTTCGACTTCACCGCCTTGGAACACCTGCTGGCCGAACACCGGCCCAGCCTGTACCTGACCACCAGCGTCTTGCATAACCCCACTGGCCATTCCTTCAGCCCCAGCCAGGCGTTTCGCCTGCTGCAACTGACCCAGCAGTACCACTGCCATATCGTCGAGGATGATCTCTACGGCGACCTGCACCCCAACCCGCCGCCACGCCTGGCCGCCGTCGCCGGGCTGGATCAGGTCACCTACCTGTCGGGATTCTCCAAAATCCTCAGCGCCAACACGCGCGTCAGTTACGTGGTGGCCGCGCCACAGCTGGCCGCCAACCTGACCAATATGAAGTTGATGAGCGGCGGCGTGACCTCGGAGCTGTTCGAGCAGATCGTGTACCGCATGCTCAGTGAGGGTAGCTATGCCAAGCACCGCAAGCGCATGGTCCAGCGTCTGATGGAAGCCGGTGGGCGTGTCGAGCAGTGGCTCAAGCGCTGCGGTTGCGAACTGCCGATGGCGTTTGAAGGCGGCATGTTTATCTGGGCGCGCCTGCCGACCGGCGTCAACGGCGAGCTGCTGGCCCAGGAGGCCTTGAAGCGCAGCATGGTGCTCGCGCCCGGCACACTGTTCGGCTACGACCCGGCGCATCGCGACCTGATGCGGTTCAATGTGGCCCACAGTGATGAGCCGCGGGTGCAGCGGGTATTCGAAGCGTTGTTGGTGCAGGCGGTACGGGCAGCTTGAGTGGCGGTGCCGTCACCCCGGCAACGGCATCACCCGCAACGGCCGCACCGACTTGTAGGAAAAGCTCGAATAGATTTCTTTCACACAGGGCAGGGTCTGCAGGACTTCCCTGGCGAATTCGCCAAACGACTCCAGGTCCTTGGCCACGACTTCCAGCAGGAAGTCATAGCGCCCCGACACGTTATGGCAGGCCACAATCTCTGGGATCGCCAACAGCCGCTTCTCGAACGCCCGGGCGATTTCCTGGGTGTGGCTTTCCATCATGATGCTGACGAAGGCGGTCACCCCATAGCCCAGGGCCTTGGGGGACAGGATCGCCTGGTAACCGCTGATCACCCCGCTCTCTTCCAGATTGCGCACCCTCCGCCAGCACGGCGACGTGGTCAGGGCAACGCGCTCGGCCAGTTCGGCGACGGTCAGGCGGGCGTTGCCCTGCAAGGCGTTCAACAGGGCTTTATCGGTGCGGTCCAGGCTGACAGGCATAACGTGCCTCTATTCATTGTTTTTATCGGGTTTTCATCCATGAACGCCGGCGTTTCCAGGCTTTTTTGCAACGTTCAACTGGGGTTATGAGCATAGCATTGTAGGAAATAAGGAGCGCCCGACATGAACAATAAACGCCCTGGGTTCGGTTTTTCTACCCGCGCCATTCATCACGGTTACGATCCCAAGGACCATCACGGCGCCCTGGTACCGCCGATCTACCTGTCGGCCACCTTCGCTTTTCCGACCGCAGAGTACGGCGCGGCCTGCTTTGCCGGGGAGGCCAGCGGCCACTTCTATACGCGTATTTCGAATCCGACCCTCGCCCTGCTGGAGTCGCGCATGGCCGCCCTGGAAAACGGCGAGGCGGCGGTGGCGTTCAGTTCCGGGATGGGCGCGATTGCCGCAACGTTCTGGACCCTGCTGCGCCCCGATGACGAGGTAATCGTCAGCCAGACGCTATACGGCTGCACCTTCGCCCTGCTGCACGGCATCGGCGAATTCGGCATCAAGGTGCGCCATGTCGACCTCACCGACCTGGCCGCCCTGCAAACGGCGCTCGGCCCCGCGACCCGCATGATCTACTGCGAGACCCCGGCCAATCCCACCCTGCGCCTGGTGGACATCGCCGCCGTGGCCCGGCTCGCCCACCAGCAACCGAATGTCACCGTGGTAGTCGATAACACCTATTGCACGCCCTACCTGCAACGGCCCCTGGAACTGGGCGCCGATGTGGTGGTGCACTCGGCCACCAAGTACCTCAGCGGGCATGGCGATATCACGGCAGGCATTGCGGTGAGCAGTCACGCGATAGCGCAACGCATCCGCCTGCACGGGCTCAAGGACTTGACCGGCGCGGTGATGTCGCCGCAGGACGCCGCCTTGCTGATGCGCGGCCTCAAGACCCTCGCCCTGCGCATGGACCGCCATTGCAGCAACGCCCAGGCGGTGGCCGAAGCCCTACAGGCGCATTCCGCCGTGCAGTGGGTGACCTACCCTGGGCTGGCGTCTTTCCCACAATACGAACTGGCTGCGCGGCAAATGAAGCAATCCGGCGGCATGATTGCCTTCGAGCTCAAAGGCGGAATCGACACCGGGCGGCGCTTCATGAACGCGCTCAAGCTGTTTACCCGTGCGGTCAGCCTGGGCGACGCCGAATCACTGGCCCAGCACCCGGCCAGCATGACCCATTCCACCTACACCCCGGAGGAACGCGCGCAACACGGCATCAGCGAAGGCCTGGTGCGCTTGTCGGTGGGGCTTGAGGACGTCGCCGACCTGTTGGCGGATGTGCAACAGGCACTGGGCAAGTGTGCCCGTGCGGTTGCGCGCCCAACGTTGCTGGCCGCGCACGCGGGGAAATAACCGTCGGGCTGTGGTAACGGGCTATAAGGAGCCCCAGGTGCATCAAGCCGGATCGCGTTCATCCAACGCACGCGCCGCCAACGCCCCCATCACTGCGCCTGCGATTGGCGCCAGCCAGAACAACCAGAGCTGTGACAGGTATTGCGCCCCGGCAAACAACGCCGGGCCCGTGCTTCGCGCGGGGTTGACCGACGTGTTGGTCACCGGGATCAGCACCAGGTGGATCAAGGTCAACGCCAGGCCGATGGCGATGGGTGCAAAGCCGGCAACCGCGCCCGGCGCCGTGACGCGCATGATGATCAACACAAAAAAGAACGTGGCGATCAGCTCTGCCAATGCAGCGGACTTCATGTCGAAGTGCCCGGGACTCAGGGGGCCATAACCGTTGGCGGCAAAACCGCCGAGTTCGAAACCGGGCTGGCCGTTGGCGATCAAGTACAGTGCTGCGGCCGCCAGAATTGCGCCAATCACCTGCGCCGCAATGTAAGGCAACACATCAGCACCACACACCCTACGCCCCGCCCATAAGCCAATGGTCACCGCCGGGTTGAAATGCCCGCCGGAAATACCGCCCACTGCATAGGCCATGGTCAACACGGTAAGACCGAATGCCAGAGACACCCCTGCAAAACCAATACCCAACTCTGGAAACGCCGCCGCCAGGATGGCACTGCCACATCCGCCGAAGGTCAGCCAGAAAGTACCCAGAAGCTCTGCGATCAAACGCTTTTGCACAATTGACTCCATTGCAGTTCATGCCGTCACACGGGGGGTGGGCGGTCCCGCGCGACGGTAGCAATGGACATTGATGAGCCCTATAGGACTTGTCCGGTTTTGTGTGGGAGGGGGCTTGCCCTAATGCCAGTCAGTTAAGCGTACACCACCGTCTGTAGGAGCGAGCTTGCTCGCGAAAAACTCACAGGCACCGCGTTTATTCAGGAAGCACGCGTTATCGTTGACGTTTTTCGCGAGCAAGGGCTAGCCGCCCGCCTCGCTCCTACAAAAAGCCTTGACTGACTGGCGTTAGCCCCGGGGCCGCCCTCTATTTTTCCCGTTCAGCTCTGCACCACCCCCGTCCCAAACCGCCGAATCGCCAGGCAATACCCCACCAACCCCAGCGCCGCCAGCAACCCGCCCGCCGCGCCGATCCAGGCGAAGCCGAAGTGGCTGCCGACCCAGCTGCCCATCAGCGCGCCGCCGCCGATGCCGATGTTGTAGATGCCGGAAAACATCGCCATCGCCACGTCCGTGGCGTCCGGCGCGAGCACCAGTACCTTGGACTGCATCGCCAGGCCGAAGCCCATGATCGCCATGCCCCAGAACACGCTCAGCACCACCAGGTAGGATTGGGCGCCGCTCAACGGCAGCATCAGCGCCAGGCAGGCCGCGAGCAGGAACACGCAGCTGATCACGAACACGTGCGGATTGAACCGATGCACCAGGCTGAACAGCAGCGAGCCGATAATGCCGGCGCCGCCGAACACCAGCAGGATCAGGGTGACCGCACTGCCGCCCAGGCCGGCGACACCTTCGACGAAGGGTTCGATGTAGCTGTAGGCGGTAAATTGTGCGGTGACGGTCATCGCGGTCAGCACGTAGAGCGCCACCAGTGCCGGGCGCTTGAACAGCAACGGCAGGCTGCGCAGCGAGCCGGAGTTCTGGCTCGGCAACGGCGGCAAGGTGCGCGCCAGCCAGAACACCAGGGCGGCCGCAAACGCGGCGATCACCAGGAAGGTCGTGCGCCAGCCCATGGCTTCGCCGAGCAGGCGGCCAAGGGGAATGCCCAGCACCATCGCCAGGGAGGTGCCGGTGGCGAGCAGGCCAAGGGCTTGCACCTGCTTGCCCACCGGTGCCAGGCGCACCGCCAGGGACGCGGTGATCGACCAGAACAACGCATGGGCCAGGGCGATACCGATGCGGCTGACCATCAGCAGGCCGAAGCTGGTCGCCACGCTGGACAGAATATGACTGGCGATAAACAAGCCAAACAACACGATCAGCAACTTGCGCCGCTCGACGTTACGCGTGAGCAGCATCACCGGCAACGATGTCAGCGACACGATCCACGCGTAAATAGTGAGCATCAGGCCGACGCTGGCCACGGGCATATCAAAGCTGGCGCCGATAGCGCTGAGCAGGCCGACCGGCACGAATTCGGTGGTATTGAACACAAACGCGGCCAGCGCCAGGGCGATGACCGGTTGCCAATTGGCTTGAGGGGTTGCGGCTGAAAGGCTCATTGACGGGCGAGGTACTCTGACGGTGATCAAACGGCCGCGCAGCACAGGCGAGGCCGTTGAACATTCTATAGGTTTCTCATGCAGCTGTTGGCGCCGATCCTGCGACAATCGCGCGCAGTCTCAAGGCGACGCAAGCCCGTCGATCAAGCCTGACTCACGGATCCACCTGCCTCATCAACTCAGGAATGCTTTCCGGTCGATTCGCATAGCGCTGGGCCAACGCCGCGCACACCATCAGTTGGATCTGGTGAAACAGCATCAGCGGCAGGATCAGTACGCCCATGGTCGCCCCGGCGAACAGCACCTGGGCCATGGGCACGCCGGTGGCCAGGCTTTTCTTCGAACCGCAGAACAGGATGGTGATGCGGTCTTCCTGGTTAAAGCCGAACGCCTTGCCCAGCAGCGCGGAGGCCACCAGCACCAGGGCCAGCAACACGCAGCACGCCACCACCAGCCCGCCCAGTTCCCACAGCGGAATCTGGTGCCAGATGCCTTCGTTGACCGCTTCGCTGAAGGCACCGTACACCACCAGCAAGATCGAGCCCTGGTCGACGAATTTGAGCCAGGCTTTATTGCGGCCCACCCAGTCGCCGATCCAGCGCCGAGCAATTTGGCCGGCGACGAACGGCAGCAACAACTGCACGCTGATCTTCAGGATCGCGTCGACGGTGGAGCCGCCATCGCCGTGCACATCAAGCAGCAGGGTCACCAGCAACGGCGTCAAGAAGATCCCGAACAGGCTCGAGGCCGCCGCGCTGCAGATCGCCGCCGGGATGTTGCCGCGCGCCAGGGAGGTGAAGGCAATCGCCGATTGCACGGTGGCCGGCAGCGCGCAGAGATAAAGCATGCCCATGTACAGCTCGTTGCCGATCAGCGGTGACAGCAGCGGCTTGAGCGCCAGGCCGAGCAGCGGAAACAGCACGAAGGTCAGGCTGAACACCAGCAGGTGCAGACGCCAGTGCCCGGCCCCGGCGACGATGGCCTGGCGTGACAGCTTGGCACCGTGCAGGAAAAACAGCAGCGCGATGGCGAGGTTGGTGACCCAGCCGAAGGCCACAGCGGTCTGGCCGCTGGCCGGCAGCAAGGAGGCGAGGATCACCGTGGCGATCAGGGTCAGGGTGAAGTTGTCGGGCAGGAAACGTGGACGGGTCATAAGCAAATCTTCCAGGGGTTGCCAAGAGCATCTTGGCGACTCTAACGTAACGACCTGTTACCGACTAACGCCAATGAGCCAGTAAATGCCGCCTAAAGGACACGAAAAAACCGTCCGCCGCAGCGTACCCGGGCTGTCCAGCCTGCCACGACCGGTGTATGGGCGCACCGAATCCTTGCCCAACCGCGCGCTGACGCGGCGGCACAGCCATCCATGGGTGCAGTTGTCGTATGCGATTTCCGGGGTGCTGGAGATCCAGACCAGCGCCGGCCGCTTCGTTGCGCCACCGCAGCGTGCGGTGTGGATTCCGGCGGGCATGCCCCATCGCGTTTATAGCTCGCCCCATACGGAAATGCGCAGCCTTTACCTCGATTGCCGCGTGACCGCCTGGGCGGCCGAGCGCTGCCAGGTGCTGGCGGTGAGCAATTTGTTGCGCGAATTGATCCGCAGCTTCAGCGAACTGCCCGTGGAATATGCCGAGGATGGCCCCGACGGCCGCCTGGCCCAAGTGGTGTTGGACCAACTCGCTGCAGCGCCCCACGTGGATTTGATGCTGCCCTTGCCCCACGACCCGCGCCTGCGCCAGATTTACCGCAGCCTGAATCTGCATCCGGAGCAGCAGACCACCCTGGGCGAGTGGAGCCGCAAGCTGGGGGTGAGCGAAAAGACCCTCAGCCGTTTGTTTGTGCGCGACACAGGGTTGACGTTTCGCGCGTGGCGCCAACGCCTGCGACTGTTGAGCGCCCTGCCCGCCCTGGAGCAAGGTGAACGGGTGACAGATGTGGCGCTGGGCTGTGGTTATGAATCGACTTCGGCGTTTATCAACGCGTTTCGCCAGCAGTTCGAGGCCACGCCCGGTGAATTTTTTCGCTGAGCGTTGTCCAGTTGACCAAGCGCCACGTTCAAATAATCCCCAAACACGCGCTCGGCTGGTATTGTGCCGCGCTTTGAAAGACCGCTACCGACTTGCGAGGAAATGGACGTTGAACACTGACGAAAAAATGACCGGGGACCTGTTCGAGGTTGATAAGCGCCTGTCACTCAAGCCCGTGGTGGACTTCAACGCCTACCTGCGCAGCGCTTTCGGCGACGGCCCGTGCACCTGCATCCGCTGCAGCGCCAGCGGCGGCGATGAGAGCGGTTATGCGTTCCAGCACACCTTCAATTTCGACGGCAAGCCCACGCACCGCCGCTTCGCCTCCACGGCGGGCAGCGATGTGGTGATGGTGCTGAAGAAAGCCTGGTTGTCCTACACCAAGGCGGAGTTGCCGCTCAGCGGCGTGCTGGTGCTCGATACCGTCAAGGAATTCGTCGAGCCACAGTTGCATAAGCGCGTGGCGCCACTGCTGCTGGCCAGCGGGTTGGTCAAGGACCTGGATGACCAATTGCACATTCAGCCACAGGCTATGACTTGAGTTCACATTAAATGTGGGAGGGGGCTTGCCCCCGATGGCGGTGTGTCAGCTACCTATTACTTAGCTGGCCCACCGCTATCGGGAGCAAGCCCCCTCCCACATAGGTTTTGTATTAGCAAATTAAAACCCGGGAACGCCTTGCACCCGGATCTCAGGCGTCAGTTCTTCCAGCGGCTCGGTCAGCGGCCGATCGCTGCTCCCCGGCACCAGAATCACCTTGCGGCACTCCTCCTCGCATTTATCGAACAGCTCATAGCCGCGCGCCGCCTGCTCCAACGACAGCCGGTGGGTGATGATCGCTTCCGGGTTCAGGTGGCCCAGTTCGATATGCTCCAGCAGCTCCGGCAGGAAGCGCTGCACATGGGTCTGGCCCATCTTGAAGGTCAGGCCCTTGTCGAACGCGTCGCCAAACATGAAGCCGTGAATAAAGCCGGCATACACCCCGGCCACGCTGACCACGCCACCACGGCGTACGGCGGCGATGCATTGGCGCAGGGCCTTGCCGCTGCTGCCTTCGATCTTCAAGGTGGTGAGGATCGTTTCTGTGGTGCTGCCCTTGGCTTCGAAACCCACCGCATCCACTACGCCATCGACACCGCGCATGCCGGCGGTCTGGCGGATGATGGTGTCGGCGGGGTCGTCGTCCTCTTCGAAGTTGATCGGGATCACGCCGTACATCTTTTGCGCGTAGGCCAATCGATAGGGATGGTCGTCGACCATGAAAATCTGTTCGGCGCCGAGCATCTGCGCGCACGCTGCGCTGAGCAAGCCCACCGGGCCAGCACCATAGATCGCCACGCTGGAGCCTTTGCCGATACCGGCGTTGGTCACCGCCTGCCAGGCGGTGGGCAGGATGTCGGAAAGGAACAACACCTTTTCATCCGCCAGCACACCTGGCACCTTGAACGGCCCGGCGTTGGCCTTGGGTACGCGCACCAGCTCGGCCTGGCCACCGGGAATGCCGCCATACAGGCGGCTATAGCCGAACAGCGCGGCCCCCGGCGGGATCGCCTTTTTATTCAGGATCGCACCGCGCCCGTCGTTGGTGGTTTCGCAGGCTGCGTATTGCTGCAGCTGGCAGAAAAAACAGTCGCCACAGGCAATCACGAAGGGGATCACCACGCGGTCACCCCGTTGCACCGCCGTCACGGCCGGGCCGGCTTCTTCGACGATGCCCATGAACTCGTGCCCGAAGATATCACCATGCTCCACGGTCGGAATTTTGCCTCGGTACAGGTGCAAATCCGAACCGCAGATCGCCGTGGCGGTGACGCGCAAAATGATGTCGTCGGGCTGTTCAATGATCGGGTCAGGTACCGTATCGACCTGGACTTTGTGGGCGCCTTGGTAGGTCATCGCGCGCATGCTCTGCACTCCTGTGGTTGGGCTTATTAGTTAAGGGCGCACGCAGTGCCCAGTGTTCCCTCAACCTGCTGCGGCAACCGATAAATGGTCGCCGCGGCTCTGGGCCAGGAGCCCATCCACCACGCGGCACAGGCCGCCCGACGCATCGACACCCGCGCTGCGCGCCTGCGCGTACCAATGCAACTGCTCGGTTGCACTGTTACCACGCCGCAGCAACCTGTGCAGGCTGTCGAACAGCTGGCCTTCACCCAGGGCGTCGGCCGTGTCGGCGAACCTCTGGCAAGCGCGTTGCAACCACTGGTGCGCGCTGCAAAGGGCGCCTGAGGCGTCCAGCGCAAAGGTACCGGCTGCGCCAAAGCGCTTGGCTTGCCAGCGGTTTTCCTTGAGCAGCCAACGCGTCTCGGGGGTGAAGCCCGCACCGGGCTGCTGCATCGCGCAGGCATGGCTGACCATCACTCGAAATAACGTCGCCAGGGCCAGGCCATCTTCCAGCCGTGGGCATGCATCGGTCATGCGCAGTTCAAGGGTGGGATAGCGCGCCGCCGGGCGAATGCCCCACCAGCCGTTGCCATCGGCTTCGATCGCGCCCATGCGCTGCAACATTGCCAAGTAGCGCTGGTACTCGTCCCAGTCGGCAAAATGCTCCGGCACACCCATGCGCGGCCACTCATCGCAAGCGACCTGGCGGTAGCTCATGAACCCCGTGGGCGCACCGTTCCAGAAGGGTGAGGAGCAGCTGAACAACAGCAGTAACGGCAACCAGGGCAACACCTCGTTCATCACCGCGATGCGATCGACCCGTGCCGGTACCTCGACATGCACGTGCAAGCCACACAACACACTGCGTCGCGCCACGTACTGCACGTCCTCGAATAACTGCCGGAAATGCCCGTGCTCGGTGGGCCGTTGCTCACGCCAATCGGCCAAGGGATGGCTGCCGGCGCACACCACGCCCAGGCCGAAGTTGGCCAAGGCCCGCGCCAGGTCGCGGCGCACCGTTGCCAGGTAGTGGGCCGCCTCCTCGCCGCAGTGAAACACTGGTGAGGCGGCCTCTATCTGGCCCTGGAACATTTCATGGGTGAAGCCCTCGCCGATAGCCTCCCGGCAGGCCGCGATCACGGCTGCCGAGGGCGCGGCGAGCATCTGGCGCGTGTGCAGGTCAGTGATGAAATACTCCTCTTCGATACCGAAGGTGAGCATGAGCGTTCAGCGCAGGCGCGTAACGGTGAGTGCAACCACAGCGATCCGCTCGACGCGTTCATACCCCGGTTTATCGAGTTCTTCGCCGAAGACGTCGGGGTCCAGTTCACGGTAGGTCCAGCCATAAGCGTCGCTGGTCAGCAACGGCTTGACCGCTTCCAGAAACGCATCGCCGCCCGCCACCATGGCCACGCCGGTATACAACACCAGGCTCCCGCCAATGGCGAGGCGTGGGAGCGATTCGCTGACGATGCGCACCGACAGCTGTTCGCCCAACGCGCCACCGCCGTGGCGATAGGCGCGCTGGCGGTCGTCATTCATGTACGGCGGGTTGGCGACGATCAGGTCGAATTCACCCTCGACGCTGGTCAGCACATCACTCTGGTACACACTGACATTCGCCAGGCCGGCCAGCTCGGCATTCACCGCAGTCAGGCGCAGCGCACGGGGATTGATATCCACCGCCAGCACCTCGGCGTCGTGCCGCGCATGGGCGATGACCAGCGCGCCGACCCCCGCCCCGCAACCGATGTCCACCGCACGCTTGAGCGGTTCGAAACGCTGCTGCAGATGGGCTTGGATAACCTGGGCGAATCGATAGCTGTCGGGGCCGAAAAACACCGCGTCCGCCTCGACGGTGGGATACGGCGAATGGGCAAACAACAGGTCATCCAGGCTCGACCAGCGCACACTGCTGCGCCACAGCGCGTCGTGTTTTTCGATCACCTCGGCCTGCTGCAACTCGTCACGAAATGCCTCGGGCAACAGCTCGTTGTCGAACGGCATCGACCAGCCAAATACGTCACGCATACTCATCGCCAAGGGCGTGCCAAGGCGCCGGTACACGCGCTCGTGGGTCAGCGGCGTCGGCGTGATAAAACGGTAACCGCTCTCCTTCAAACCTCGGCCGAGGTTCAGCAGGGCGCGGTCAGCCAGTTGTTGTGCAGACATGGATGTTTCCTTAGCGCAGGCGTGCGCGCAGTTGGATAAAGCGGCGGGTGGCGTACAACCCTGCGGGACTGCAGTGGCGTCGCGCTGACATCCACGGGATCAGCGCGGTGAGCTGCTGGTCATCGGGCAAGTTCCATAACGAATCCACCAGGGCCTGGGTGTCAGGATCCGCAGGGCGATGCTGCTCGCGGGAGAAACGGCTGCCACGGCCCGGACGAACCGGCGGCACGCGCTGGCTGCTGATCCAGTCACCGGCGATCCAGTCGTGCAGCACCTGTTTTTCATAACCGCTGAACACGCCGAACATCGCCGCTCCTGCCCCCTCGATCAACTGCCAGAAGCGGCTCTCGGCGGGGTCCTGGTTGCGCTTGATCCAGCCCTTGTCTTCCATCGCCCGGAGAAAGTCTCCGATCTGGCCGGGCTTGGCCAGCCATTGGTTGACGGTCTTGCCTTCGAAGCGGCAGTAGTCCGAGTGCATGTGCTGGCCAAAGGTGCGCTTGCGTTCGAGCATGGCCACCACCTCTTCCTGCAGATCGAAATCTGCGATGACCGCCGTGGTGCCTGGGCCGAGATCGTTGAGGCGATACCCGGCCGCGACGCGACGGTAGAACGCCTCCCTGCCCTCGCCCAGCGGCAGCAGGTTCAACACCGATTGCGCGGCTTTGCTGGCGTGGCCGCTGCTGGCGTTGTCGATGGTCACGTGGAGGGTGAAGTAATAGGGGTCGATGCCCAGCTCACTGAGTTCGTATGACGTAATCAGCAGGTGCAGTGGCAACTGCTCGTAACCCAGGTTGTAACCGATGACTTCCGGCAGGAATTCGTCGGCGCACAGGCCCAGGGCCAACTGCAGGGCGCCTTGCAAATAGTGGCCGTCCTCAAGCCCCGCCTCGCTGTCGGCATCGTGCTCACTGAGCAGCTTGCGATAGATCACCACGTGGTTCTGCGCCGCTTCGCCGTCGCCCAACTCTTCGAGGTAGGTGGTCAGCAGGCCGTCGAAGCGCTGGTCCTGCCAATAGCGCAGCAGGCCGTAGAGCCAGGCGCCGTCGACCTGTTTGGTCGGGGCCACGCGCTGCAGCACATACAACGCGTGCGCCTTGTTCTGGAAATAGCGACGTGGCCGGCCCTGCTGGCGTTGCTCCAGGTACTCGGCATACGCCTGGGCCACGGCGGCGCAACGCTGTTCGACCCAGGCCAGCAACTGCTCGGGCACTTCGGGCAGGTCGCAGGCGGTGCTTTCCACGTGCGTCAGCTGATCCTGCAGGTAGTCACGCGCCAATGCCGCCGCGCCTGGAGCTTCGCCATACAGCTGTTGATACACCCGTTGATGCCGGCCAGGGGCCGAGTCGGTGAGAGAGGCCGGTTGGCCCGACAGCGCAGTGAGGAGTGTCATGGTGGCAGTTTCCGCAAAGTCCGTTACAACGGGCCACCCTGCAAGGCGGCCCCGCAAAAGCGCTTCAAAACACACGCTTATGGGATGCAGAGCATCGGAATGTGCGAAAAATTCAAATGAGGTTGTAAAAGGGGGGATAAGCGGTCGCGATTTCCTTCAAGCAGCAGGCGTTGGCAGCTAATCATGCTCAGCTTGTTGAATAATCGCCTCTACCCTTGCCATGACCTCATCATGCGCCACACCGGGGCCAGGATTGGTCAGGCTTTTTTCGACTTTTTTCCGAAACCAGAGATCATGGCTACTCGCCTGCTCTTCGGTTTCAAACTCCGAAACAATTGGGGAAAGTGGAACTGCCATCAGGTCACCTCCTGGATGAATGCTCAGCAGTTTAGCCGCAACCCTGGAAGCTGTCTTGAACCACCAGATGAAATGCAGCCAGCTCACCCGCAAGACGAAAAATGGCACACACGGCTCCGTTCTGCCCCAAGTGATGTGGGAGGGGGCAAGCCCTAATGCCGGTCAGTTAAGAAGTAGCAGGAGCGAGAACTAACTTGTGGCGAGGGAGCTTGCTCCCGCTGGGGCGCGAAGCGGCCCCAAACAATGGGACTGCTGCGCAGTCCAGCGGGAGCAAGCTCCCTCGCCACAGGATCGGTGTCGCCTTAACTGACTGGCATTAGGGCAAGCCCCCTCCCACACTGGTACTCAGCGCATCCAGGGTTTTCGTAGCCCTATTACTTACGCGCCGCCTCCCACTGCTTGAGCAGGTCGTTGTAGTTCACGGTCTCGCCTTTAGGCTTCTCGTTCGCCAGTTTCGGCTTCGGCGCGCCTGGCTGGTCGAACCAGTATTGCGCGTCACGCTCGGGGTTCATTTTCGGGCCGCACACCGGTTGCACCTTGGAGCGCTCCAGGCGCGTCATAATCGCGTCCTGTTCCTTGGCCAGGTTGTCCAGGGCCTGTTGCGGGGTTTTCTCGCCGCTGGCGGCGGCCGCGATGTTGCTCCACCACAGTTGCGCCAGGCGTGGGTAGTCCGGCACGTTGGTGCCGGTCGGCGACCACTCGGTGCGGGCCGGGCTGCGATAGAACTCCACCAGGCCGCCGAGTTTGGGGGCCATGTCGGTCATGGCCTGGGAGTTGATATCGGACTCACGAATCGGCGTCAGGCCGACTATGGTTTTCTTCAGCGACACGGTTTTCGAGGTCACGAACTGCGCGTAGAGCCAGGCCGCGAGTTTCTGCTTCTCCGGCGTGGACTTGAGGAAGGTCCAGGATCCTACGTCCTGATAGCCCTTTTTCATGCCCTTTTCCCAGTAAGGTCCGACCGGTGACGGCGCCATGCGCCATTTCGGCGTACCGTCGGCATTCACCACCGGCAGGCCCGGCTTGACCATGTCGGCGGTAAACGCGGTGTACCAGAAGATTTGTTGGGCGATGTTGCCCTGGGATGGCACCGGGCCGGATTCGGAGAAGGTCATGCCCGCCGCTTCCGGTGGCGCGTAGGCTTTCATCCAGTCCACGTATTTCTGCGTGGCAAATACCGCGGCCGGGCCGTTGGTGTCGCCGCCACGGGTAACGCTGGAGCCCACCGGGTGGCAGTCCTCCACGCGAATGCCCCACTCGTCCACGGGCAAGCCGTTGGGCAAGCCCTTGTCGCCGCCGCCGGCCATGGAGAACCAGGCATCGGTGAAGCGCCAGCCCAGGGACGGATCTTTCTTGCCGTAGTCCATGTGCCCGTAAATGCGCTTGCCGTCGATTTCCTTGACGTCTTCGCTGAAGAATTTGGCGATGTCTTCATAGGCCGACCAGTTCACCGGCACGCCGAGATCATAGCCGTACTTTTCCTTGAACTTGGCTTTCAGCTCCGGGCGCTCGAACCAGTCGGCGCGGAACCAGTAAAGGTTCGCGAACTGCTGGTCGGGCAACTGGTAGATTTTGCCGTCCGGGGCGGTGGTGAAGGACAGGCCGATAAAGTCCTTGAGGTCCAGGGTCGGCGAGGTGAAATCCTTGCCTTCGTTGGCCATCAGGTCAGTGATGGACTCGGTCTTGCCGTAGCGAAAGTGCGTACCGATCAGGTCCGAGTCGTTGACCCAGCCGTCATAGATATTCTTGTCGGACTGCATCTGGGTTTGCAGCTTTTCCACCACGTCGCCTTCCTGCAGCAGGTCGTGGGTCAGCTTGATCCCGGTAATTTCGCTGAAGGCCTTGGCCAGCACCTTGGATTCATACTCGTGGGTGGTGAGGGTTTCCGACACCACGTTGATCTTCATCCCACGGAACGGCTCCGAGGCCTTGATAAACCACTTCAATTCCTCCAATTGCTGTTCGGCCGTGAGGGTGGACGGCTTGAACTCGCTGCCGATCCATTTTTTCGCGGCATCTTCATACGCATCGGCCCAGGCCGTAGCGCTCAAACCACTGAGGGCCAGTACGGCGGCCAATGAAATGCTATGTCGCAGCTTATTGTTTTTATTCAACATAGAGACCTCCTGGTTAATTTCAAGACGGGACTCGCAGACACCCCTCTCTTGTAGGAGCGAGCTTGCTCGCGAAAAACTCAAAGACACCGCGGGCTACCAGGAACACCGCGTTATCGTTGACGATTTTCGCGAGCAAGCCCGCTCCTACAGGGTGTGCACACCTAGCCCCAGCGCATCACACTCAACAGCCACACCAGGGACAGCGCAGTCGCCACCCAGATGCTCCAGCCGGTGGCGCCGATTACCAGCAAATGCAGGTAGGCGCTGCCGAGAAGACCGATAAACAAGCGATCACCACGGGTGGTGCTGATCGGCAGAAAACCACGCCGAGGGATACTCGGCGCGCGCAACTCCCAGGTGGTCATGCCCGCCAGAATCAGCGCGATGCCGCCAAAGAACAGTGCAGTCGGGGTGGTCCAGGCCATCCATTCCATCATCGATTCCTCTAGACCCGGCCCAGGGCGAAGCCCTTGGCCACGTGGTTACGAACAAACCAGATCACCAGCATGCCCGGCAGGATGGTCAACACCCCCGCCGCCGCCAGTACGCCCCAGTCGATACCCGAGGCCGAGACCGTGCGGGTCATCACCGCTGCGATGGGCTTGGCATTGACCGAGGTCAAGGTGCGCGCCAGCAACAGTTCGACCCAGGAAAACATGAAGCAGAAAAACGCCGTGACGCCGATACCGGAGCCAATCAACGGGATAAAAATCTTCACGAAGAACTTGGGGAACGAGTAGCCGTCGATGTAGGCGGTTTCGTCGATTTCCTTGGGCACCCCGGACATGAACCCTTCCAGGATCCACACCGCCAACGGCACGTTGAACAAACAATGCGCAAGCGCCACCGCGATATGCGTGTCAAACAGGCCGATGGACGAATACAACTGGAAAAACGGCAGCAGAAACACCGCCGGCGGCGCCATGCGGTTGGTCAGCAGCCAGAAGAACAGGTGCTTGTCGCCCAGGAAACGGTAGCGCGAAAACGCGTAGGCTGCCGGCAATGCCACGCTCAGGGAAATCACCGTGTTCAAGCTCACGTAGTACAGCGAGTTGAGGTAGCCGGTGTACCAGCTGGGGTCGGTGAAGATCACCTTGTAGTTGGCCAGGGTGAAATCCTGCGGAAACAGGGTCAGCCCGCCAAGGATTTCGGTGTTGCTCTTGAACGACATGTTCAGCAACCAGTAGATCGGCACCAGCAGGAACAGGATGTAGATCAAAAGCGGTATCAGCTTGCGCTTGCTCATGTTGGTGGCCTCAGCGGTTGGCGTCGGAGTGGGTCATGGCGGTGTAGAACAGCCAGGACACCAACAGGATGATCAGGAAGTACACCAGCGAAAACGCCGCCGCCGGGCCGAGATCGAATTGGCCTACGGCCATCTGGGTCAAGGTCTGACTCAGAAAGGTGGTGGCATTGCCCGGCCCGCCACCGGTGAGTACGAACGGCTCGGTGTAGATCATGAAACTGTCCATGAAGCGCAGCATCACCGCGATCAACAGCACGCTTTTCATCTTGGGCAACTGGATGTGTCGGAAAACCGCCCAGGCCGACGCCCGATCGATGCGCGCAGCCTGGTAGTACACGTCCGGGATCGCCCGCAGCCCCGAATAGCACAGCAACGCCACCAATGAAGTCCAGTGCCACACGTCCATCACCAGCACGGTGACCCAGGCATCCATGGTGTTCGCCGCATAGTTATAGCTGATACCCATGGCGTTGAGGCTGTAACCGAGCAGGCCGATATCGGCGCGACCGAAAATCTGCCAGATGGTGCCGACCACGTTCCACGGAATCAGCAAGGGAATCGCCAGCACGATCAACACCAGCGACGACCAACGGCCTTTGGTCGGCATGGTCAGGGCGATGGCGATGCCCAGCGGGATTTCGATCAGCAGCACACAGGCCGAATAGATGAACTGGCGCAGCAGCGAGTCATGCAGGCGCGGGTCGAGCAGCACCTGTTTGTACCAGTCGGCGCCGACGAAATAGCGGCTGGACTGGTCGAAAATGTCCTGCACCGAGTAGTTGACCACAGTCATCATCGGGATCACGGCACTGAACGCCACCAGCAGGAACACCGGCAACACCAGCCACCAGGCCTTGTTGTTCTGCACCTTGTTCATGGCAGTTCCTCCAGCAGGTAATCGTCGGCGTAGAGCATCAGCCATTGCGCGGGGAAGCTGATGCAGGCGCGGCCTTCGGGCACCGGTTTGTCTTCGGCCAGGCGCACTTTGAGGGTGGCGCCGTCGAGGTTGAGGGTCATGATTTTGTAGGTGCCGAGGTCTTCCAGGTGTGTGACTTCGGCCTGCAAGGCGTCAGGGTTATGCTCGTCCCACACATGGATGAATTCCGGGCGAATACCCACCTGAAGCTTTTTGTAATCGGTGGCAGCGAGGCGTTGCTGCAACGCCTCGGATAACGGCAACAGCGTGTTGGCAAACCGCACCCCGCCCGCCTCGGCCTGCACCTCGATCAGATTCATCCCAGGGCTGCCGATGAAATAACCGACAAAGGTGTGGCTCGGCCGCTCGAACAATTCGCGCGGCGTACCGAACTGCACGATCTGCCCGCCGTACATCACGGCGATTTTATCGGCGAAGGTGGATGCCTCAAGCTGGTCGTGGGTGACGTAGACCATGGTGATGTTGAACTGCTCGTGAATCTGCTTGAGCTTGCGCCGCAGTTTCCACTTCAGGTGCGGGTCGATCACCGTCAGCGGTTCATCGAACAGGATGGCCGACACGTCGTCGCGCACCAGGCCACGGCCCATGGAGACTTTCTGTTTTTCGTCGGCGGTGAGGTTGCGGGCTTTTTTGCTCAACAGGTTTTGCAGGTCGAGAACCTCGGCAATTTCCTGCACCTTGCTGTGAATTTTCGCCTCGGCCATGCCTTGGTTGCGCAAGGGAAACGCCAGGTTATCGAACACTGTCATGGTGTCGTACACCACCGGGAACTGAAACACCTGGGCGATATTGCGCTTTTCCGGGGTGAGGTCGTTGACCACTTGGGTATCGAACAACACCTGGCCCTCGGACGGGCTGAGCAGGCCGGAAATGATGTTGAGCAAGGTCGACTTGCCGCAGCCCGACGGCCCGAGCAAGGCGTAGGCTCCGCCCTGCTCCCACACATGGTTCATTTCCCGGATGGCGTAATCCTCAGGGCCGCTCGGGGTCGCGCTATAGCTGTGCGCCAGGTTCTGCAAATGGATCTCGGCCATCAGGCAACCCTCGCGACACGGCGCCCGGGGGCCTGGACCAAACGTCCCTGGCCATCGAACACAAACAGTTTATGGGTGGGGATGTAAACGCGGATCGGCGCATCGACGTCGTACTCGTGCACCCCCGGCAGGTGCAACACCAGCAGGAAGTGTTCGCTGCGCACATGCAGGAAGGTTTCCGAACCGCTGATCTCGGCGACTTCCACGGTCACCGCCAGCTCCAGGTCATCGTCGTTGCTCGGCACCAGGCTGATATGGCTGGGGCGCACGCCAAAGCGGAACTCACCTTCGCCGATGGGGCGCAGGTCGACATTGAGCGGGAAATGCACGAAGTTGGCGAAACTCACTTCGTTGCCACTGATGCGCCCGGGCATCAGGTTGATCGGTGGCTCGGAAAACAACTCGGCCGCTAATACGCTTTGTGGCTGGTGATAGACCTCGGCGGCCTTGCCGCTCTGGATCACCCGGCCTTCGTGCAGGATGGTGGTAGTACCGCCCAGCGCCAGCGCTTCGTTCGGCTCAGTGGTGGCGTAGATGGCGATGGTGTGGCGCGCCTTGAACAGTTCGCGCATTTCCTGGCGCAGTTCTTCGCGCAACTTGTAATCCAGGTTGACCAACGGCTCATCGAACAGGATCAGCTCGGCGTCCTTCACCAACGCCCGGGCCATGGCCGTACGCTGCTGCTGGCCACCGGACAGTTCCAGCGGGTGGCGCTGCAGGAATTTCTCGATGCGCAGCATCCGCGCCGTTTCCAGCACCTTGCTCTGGATCAGCTCGTTGGACACACCGGCCTGACGCAAAGGCGAGGCGATGTTCTCGAACACGGTCATGGTCGGGTAGTTGATGAACTGCTGATACACCATCGACACGTTGCGCAGGCGCACCGGTTTTTGCGTGACATCCACACCGTTCATCAGGATGCGACCGCTGTCGGGCTTATCCAGGCCGGCCATCAGACGCATCAAACTGGTCTTGCCGGACAGGGTGCGACCGAGCAACACGTTGAAGGAGCCCGCCTCGAAGCGCAGGTTGGCGTCGTCGATCCAGGTTTGACCTTCGACAACGCGGGAGACATGTTCCAGGGTCAATGACATGACACGACCTTTTTATTATTGGAATGAATCTGGCCAGTTATCAGAGCGAGTTTCGTGCCAGAAATGGCAGGTGGTTGATTCGTAAGAGAATGGGTAAATATGCTGTTCGGGAGTGAACAATTTGACTGCGCAACTGAACAGCCAGGGGGGTTGACAATGAACAGTTCTGAACAACACTCTTCAGATCCCAACAAAGGCCAAATGTGGGAGGGGGCTTGCCCCCGATGGCGGTACATCGGTGAAAAACGTGCTGACTGACCCACCGCTATCGGGGGCAAGCCCCCTCCCACATTTACCGGGTTAATAACAATAAGAATGAAGGTCAATACATGGCCGAACCACTGACTCACGACACCATCATCCAGGACTCCTGGCGCCGTTGCCGCGCGTTCGGCCTGGATCACCAGAGCGTCCCCAGCTTCGACCAACTGCCCGCCGAGGGCATTCGGCAGTTGTTGGAGAGTCAGCATTCACTGGTGCAGACCACCCATCAGGAAGTGCTGCCCTACTACGAAAACATCCTGAGCAATTCCAACTGCCTGATCATGTTGGCCGACAACCAGGGCCAGGTCCTGACGTCGTGGGGCACCCAGCGCTTTATCGAGCCTGGGCTGGCCCGTGGTTTCAGCGCGGGCGCCAGCTGGATGGAACACGCCAGCGGCACCAACGCCATCGGCACCGCGTTGGCCTGTGCCCAGGCGGTGCATATCGAGCACGACGAACATTTCCTCAAGGCCAACCGCTTCATGACCGGTTCGGCGGCGCCGATTTTCGACGCACAACGCGAAATCATCGCGGTGCTGGATGTCTCCAGCGACAGCTACCTGCCGCCCTCCCACACCCTGGGCATGGTCAAGATGATGAGCCAGACCGTGGAAAACCGGCTGATCCTCAACCTGTTTCGCGGCGAGCATTTCCAACTGACGTTCAACACCGGCCTGAGCAACCTCGACAGCCAGTGGGCGGGCCTGCTGATCTTTGATGAAAGCGGCCAGGTGCTGTCGGCCAACCGGCGCGCGGACAACCTGCTGGGGATCAGCTTGTCGAGGGTGATGATCGACAGCTTGTTCAAGGTGTCGCTGCTGGAGTTGTTGAATCAGCCGGAGGGGCTGCCCTTTTCCCTGCAAGCGGCGGGACGCAATCGCTTCCAATGCCTGCTCAAGCGGCCCAGGCAGACGCCGGTACAGGCGCGGATGTTCAATGAGCCGGCGCCGTCGAAGCCGAGCGCCGTGAGCCTCACCACCCTGCATTTTGGCGATATGCGTGTGGAGAAAGCCGTGCGCCAGGCCGAGCGCCTGCTGGAGAAGGACATTCCGTTGTTGATCCACGGCGAGACCGGCGTGGGCAAAGAGGTATTCGTCAAAGCCTTGCACCAGGCCAGTTCCCGTAGCCGCCAGGCATTGATCGCGGTGAACTGTGCGGCGATTCCGGCTGAACTGGTGGAATCGGAACTGTTCGGCTATGAAAAAGGCG
The DNA here is from genome assembly GCF_003852355.1 of Pseudomonas sp. R2-7-07. Lineage (NCBI taxonomy): Bacteria > Pseudomonadati > Pseudomonadota > Gammaproteobacteria > Pseudomonadales > Pseudomonadaceae > Pseudomonas > Pseudomonas sp. R2-7-07. Next base: position 3,365,765 of record NZ_CP027759.1, read on the forward strand.
CGTTCACCGGCGCCAATCAAAAGGGCAGCATCGGCCTGATCCGCAAGGCCGACAAGGGCACGCTGTTTCTCGATGAGATCGGCGATATGCCTCTTCCCACCCAGGCGCGGCTGTTGCGGGTACTGCAGGAGCGTTGCGTGCAACCGGTGGGTAGCAGTGAGGTGTTCCCGGTGGACTTGCGCATCATCTCGGCGACCAACCGCGCGCTACGGGAGCTGGTGCAAGCCGGGCGTTTTCGGGAGGATTTGTATTACCGCATTGGTGGCCTGACCCTGGAACTGCCGCCGCTGCGCGAGCGCAGCGACAAGCAGGCGTTGTTCCAGCAACTGTGGCAGCGACACCGCGACCCCACGCAGTGGGCCGGCCTGAGTGCCGAGGTGCTGAAGCTGTTCGAACAGCATCCATGGCCGGGCAATCTGCGCCAGGTCAGCAGTGTGTTGCAGGTGGCATTGGCGATGGCTGAGGAACAGCCGATCCGCCCGGAGCATCTGCCCGATGACTTTTTTGTGGATTTGCAGGGGCCGATACCGCAGCCCGCCAGCGAGCGATTGGATGACAGCATCGACCTGACGCAACGCTTGAAGGCGGCAGGCGGCAACATTTCGCACCTCGCCCGCGAACTCGGGGTGAGCCGCAATACCCTGTACAAGCGCCTGCGCCAGAACGAAGGCTGAACGAGCACGTCAGTCAGCCAGATGCCGCTTCAGCGCCAACGCCACGACACGCCGGTGTAGAGGCCCCGGCCATCGGCCGGTGTGGAGCGCGCGACATCCAGGCCTTTGTCGTCATAGCCCGGGGTAACGGTGTTGGCATAACGCCGATTGGTCAGGTTGCGCAGATCGACCCAGGCCTGCCAATCCTGCTTGGGCGCATCAAAGCCAAACGTCGCGCCAAGGGTGGTATAGGCCGCGGCGTAGTAAGAGTTGGCGTAGTCCACCGCCACCCGCGAGGCATGCTCGGTGTTGAGGCTGGTGTAGAAACCGCTCGGATGGCTGTAGCGCAACTGCGCCTGATAATAATGCTTGGGAATGCCGGGCAAGGTGTTGTCACCGAAACGCTCGTCATCGCGGTAGTGGAAATCGCTGAAGGTGTAGGCTTGGCGCAGCGCAAGCTGGCCGTTGCGACCGCCCTCCCACAGCGGGCTGAGCAGGCTCAGTTCCACGCCCTGATGCACGGTGGGGCTGGCGTTGGCTTCGGCGACGATGGCATTGCTGGTTGCGGTCTGGGCCTGGGTTTCCACGGTCAATAGCTCGTGGCGCACTTCCGAGCGGTAGAGCGCCAGGTCCCACTGACCGAGCCACGCCTCACCGCGCCCACCGACTTCCAGCGTCGTCGCCGTCTGATTGCGCAACTTCACGCCTTCGCGCTGCAAGCCGGTGGCCGCGCCACTGCCGGTACCGAAATACTTGTTGGAACCCCAGATCATAGACCAGGCGTGCGGCGGCTCTACCGAGCGGCTCAGGTTGGTGTACAACTGCAATTGCGGGGTGAAGTCATAGCGCAGGCCGATACGTGGCGCGTAGTCCCAATCGTGCTGGCTGGTCGGGGCTTGGCCGTCTGGATAGGTGACCTGGGTTTCGCGGCGAGTGTAGATCACCGCCAGGCCGCTGGTCAGCCATAGGTCAGGCACCAGCTCCAGTTCGTTGCCGATATGCAGCACGGTGTCGGAACCCAGGTAGGTGTAGTCACGGGTCTTGGTGCCCGGAGCGTAGCCGGCCGTGTTGCCCGCCGGGATACGCACATACTCCGAGGCGCCGTTGTTCGGCATCGCCTGGGTGGTGCGCAGGCCGAGCGTGGTTTTGCTGTCGTGGCCGAACAGGCTGTCCTGGCGAATGTAATTGAGGGTGCCGCTGATGTCGGTGTAGGCGACTTTCAGGCGGTTGGTGCCTTCACGCAGGTCCATCGGGTAGTCGTGATAGGCCAGCCCGACTTCGACGCGCGAAGCGTCATCCAATTGCCAGGTGGTCTTGTTGGCGATCCAGGTGGAACCCGGTTGCAAGCGCTTGGAGTCGCGGGCAGCGTTGAGGCTGTTGGCGGCACGCGGGTCATGGCTGATCTGGTAACGGGTGAGCTTGCCCGGCGTGTCGTTGGTGGTTTCGCGGTAGCGAAAATAGAAGCGCGTTTCCAGGTCCGGGTTGAAGCGATAGCCAAAGTTGGCCGCGACGCCCTTGCCGGTGCCAGCGCTCTGGTGCTGGTAACCGTCGGACGCAGAATCGGTGAGGCTGATGTAGTAATCGGCATCCCCGAGCACCTGGCCGGAACTGATCTCGCGCTGGGCGTAACCACGGCTGCCCGCTTCATAGCGCAGTTGCAGTTTGGGCGCGTCAAGACCGGTGCGGGTGACGTAATTGACGGCGCCGCCCAAGGCCAACGCGCCCTGATCGAAACCGTTGGCGCCGCGCAGCACTTCCACCCGGCTCTGCCAGAGCGGGTCCTTCAGTTCGTAAGGCGTACCGCCAGGACCGGTGAGCGGCAGGCCGTCGAACATTTCGTACAACCCGGAGGCGTGGGCACCGGGGCTGCGGTTCAGGCCCGAACCGCGAATGGACAGCTTGACCCCTTCATTGTTCGCCGCCTTGGCGTACACCCCGGCCTGGTATTTGAAGACGTCCTCATTGGAGCTCACCCGGCCCTGTTGCACACTGTCCATGTCGATAAAATTAGTGCCGCCGGGCACGCTTTTGAGCTGTGCCTGGGCGATTTCGCCGGCGCTGGCTTCAGACGCAGTGACTTCGACCGGCGCCAATTGCAGGTCTTCGGCCTGTACCTGCGAACTGAGGGTCAGGGCGGTGCACAGTAGCGCAGGGTGTCGCAACAGCATGGGCAGGTCCTTGGAATACGGGGGCGTGGACGGCAGCGCCGGCACGCGAACAGTCATGGGAAGACGCCCACACCCGTCAGGTCACGTGCGCTCCTGGTTGCCCGGCAACTCCAGCGTCTGCATCAAGTCGTCAGCATCCGAGCCGATGGGGAATCTGAAACCATACATTTCATCGGTGGCCAGGATCTCGGCAAGCGTGTCGCGCAGCTGCATCTCCGTAGGCGAGCCGCGCAGCAGTTTGTGCGCGGGTAACAACACTTCCGAAGCGACTCCTTGAGCGCTCGCGGCGTCGATTACAGCAAACAGGATGAATCGCAGACGGATTTCGCGATCAGTAGGCCAAACCGTTTTTCGCTTACCCAAGGTAGGCACTCATGTTTAAGAAAAGTCCGAGGCTAGGGCTGACCGGTGCGTGGTTCAAGCGGTCCAGGGCATGAAAGGCAGTTTCCTACAGAGGAAAGGGAAACACCGCACCCAATGGCCCTGTCACTGCACAGGCAGGAAATTCATCAGCAACAGACTTTGCGCATAATTGAGGCCGATGCGTCGGTAGCGCTCATCGAGTATCTGGGTCAGCAGATCCAAGCGCGCGACGATCTTGCCGAATTCGACGGCGAAACTGAGGTTGCTGCCCTCCTCCGATATTTCATTGGAAAACAGCAGCAACACGCCATTGGCGTCCTGGCGCTGGCCGAGCAACCAGGTGGCTTTCTCGATATTCCGTGCGGCGTTGCTGACAAACTGCGGATTGATCGAGTCGGTCACATAAAATTGCGTGCGCCCACCGTGTGCGGTCACCAGCATGCTGCCGATCGCGTAGATGAACGCCCCCACCCGATCACCCCGAAACTCCGGGCTCAGGGAGTAACTCAAGGCCGCCAGATCACGACGTTCCCCCAGCGCAGGCAATGGCTGACGGTTTTCGATAGCCTGGCGAATAGTGCGCGCAGCAGTTACCGCATCCGGATAACCGGACTGGCGCCACTGGCTGGGGTTACGCAGGTAAAGCTTGCTCATCAACAGATAAAGGCTTTGCAGGTTGTCGCGCATGCCCAGGGTGGCCATGCGATCAACGCTGGTTTGAAAAAACTCATCGGGCTTGCCATCGCTGAACTGCCTGGCAATGTCGCGCCCCTGTTGCTGGCTGCAACCGACGGCACACAGCGCCAGTATCGCAACCAGCCACCGCGGCCATCGGGTGATAAAAACAGTTAGCGTTCGATGCATCGGTACCGGGTCTGTGGCTGTTGGCCACCCGCAGGATATGGGTGGCTGGGACAGAGGTAGATCAGGAGAATGGAAAAAAGTGCAGCCCTGGGGGCCAGATAAGCATCGGACTACAGGCCCGGCCTTCAACTATTAAACGTGTAGAAAATTTGAATTAGCGAGTTGCCCCCTCGGTCAAGAATTATGAATACGGTAAATCTGACGAGGTAACCGCAATGACTATCCAGGCAGAGACACTCGTAGAGCTGACCGAAGCGCTGAAAAAGCGCGGCCTGAATCTGGTTTCAGATGTGCACTTCACCCGCGCGCCCTATCGGCATAATCACCGCTGGATTTGCACGGTTGAGTAACGACCCCATCAAACCTCGGGGTCGGGAGCCGCTTGCAACGTCGAGGCAATCAGATCGCGCAGCCACCGATGGGCGGGATCGCGGTGCAGCCGCTCGGGCCATAACATGAGCATTTCAAAACCCGGAATGGCCAGTGGAGGTACCTGTACGTGCAGCGCTGGCTCATCCCGCACCAGCCTTTCCGGCACCACCGCAACCAGGTCGCTGTGCACCAGTGCCGAGACGAGCGAGTTGAAATTGGACACTGACAATACGACGCGTCGCTCCAGCCCTTTAGCGGCCAGCGCCTGGTCGGTACTCCCAACGAACCCGCCGCCATTGGGTGACATCACGGCATGTTCAAGGCCGCAGAACGCTTTGAGCGATAGCTTCGTCGCCAAAGCGGGATGACCGCGCCGCCCGGCCAGCACATAGCGTTCGTGAACCAGAGACCGCTGACGCAGTTTTGGCGGAGCATCATCGCGCGTGTGCAAGGCCAGATCGAGCTGACCGCTTTCCAGATCGTTAGCGAGGCTGACGGGATGTTTGTTCAGCAATGCCAAGCGGGTATTCGGAGCCAGGCGCCTGAGCAGGGCCAGTGACGGCCAGACCAAAGCCGTCGCGGCGTAGTCACTGGCCGCCACCTTCCATGTCTGATCAGACAGCGCGGGCTCAAACGTGCCGCCAGGACTCAGCGCGCCTTCCAACGCGACCAACGCGTCACGCAGCGGCCCGCGCAATTCACGGGCACGCTCGGTAGGCGACATCCCTCGGGGGCCGGGCAGCAACAATGGATCGTCGAGAAGTTCTCGCAGCCGACCCAATTGCAGGCTGACGGTCGATTGCGCGAGATTGAGCAAGCGCGCTGCCCGTGTCACGTTTTGCTCAGACAACAGCGCATCCAGCGTGACCAGCAAATTGAGATCCAGACGTCGCAAGGTATTGTGCATGTAAATACCATATGTTTCGGAAATTCATTTCTATCATACCGCGTGGGTCGCTACGGTGAGGTATACATCCACTCGGAGCCCACCATGAAGCTGCTACTGATCTACGCCCATCCTGAACCTCGCTCGCTCAATGGCGCTCTCAGGGATTTCGCGATCGCCCACCTGCAAACCGCAGGCCACGAGGTCAAGGTCTCCGATCTATACGCCATGCGTTGGAAAGCGCCCATCGATACGGACGACGCCCCAGGCTATGACGACGCAAACCCCTTCAATCCGGCCATGGAATCGCAACGTGTATTTGCCGCCGGCACCCAACCGGCAGACATCGAGCAAGAGCAGGCCAAACTGCGATGGGCGGACGCCGTGATCTTTCAATTTCCACTGTGGTGGTTCTCGATGCCCGCGATCCTCAAGGGCTGGGTCGAACGCGTCTACGCCTACGGATTTGCCTACGGTGTCGGCGAACACAGCGAAAGTCACTGGGGCGACCGCTACGGCGAAGGCAGCATGACTGGAAAGCGCGCGATGCTGGTGGTCAGCATGGGCGGTTGGGAGTCCCACTACAGTGGTCGAGGGGTGAACGGTGCGCTGGATGACCTGCTATTCCCTATCCAGCATGGGATGCTCTTCTATCCTGGATTCACCGTTGTGCCGCCCTTCCCCATCTATAAAACCAGCAAAATGGACGCCGCCCGGTTCGAACAGCTATGCACGGCCTATGCTGCTCGGTTGGACAACCTGTTCATTGATCAGCCGTTGGCATTTCGTCGCCAGAATGCCGGTGACTATGACATTCCGGCATTGACACTCAAACCGCATCTTGCGCCCGGCCGTCAGGATTTGGGCATTCATATCGATATCGATGGGGGCGTCACGTCAGGAGACTAGCCGTTCACTGGCGTACGGTGAGGGTTGCGATGGCAATTCAGACACTAGGCGATACCGGTGACCAGCAGCGCGATCGCAGCCAGTTCCGGCGCGGCGACGGACTACGTCTTTCGGGCCTACCCCGGTCCGCCCATACACTGCGCAGTACTGCAGAGTAATGCTCCGGCGTGTTTGACAAGGCTTCGCCACTCATCACTCGAGATGAGGTCGGCTCGCTCCATGGCGTCAGCCCGCCGCAGCAATTCGAAGTATTTAACTTCCGCATCCATTCGATTTCCGCCCAGTGCAGAAAGCTCGCGCCATGCTGTCAGGGTCAGTCTTCGCTGCGCCTCTCTCATGGGAGCCTCTATCTCGATTGCTGGTGAATTCAGCATAGTCGCGGTGGAGAGTCTCAGATCTGGCTTTAGACCAATGGAGCCGCTAAGCAGGCGGTGGAGGTCGTGCCCGACGGCAACTACCTTCGAAGCGGAAGGTAGGTCGACTCATGGCTCTCTACAGCGAAAAGCAAGACTTGAATGAGGTTGGTAATAACGTACGTGGTGCTCTTTTTCCTAATAGGTGAAAACGCTGGGCACATCAAGCAGGGCTTGGCGGGATTGAGTCCGAGCGTCTCGCGTTGGCAAAGCTCATATTCAGCATGTACAGCTACAAGAATTTAATTGCGTTCTCGGACGATCAATACTTATAAGCAAAATCCATGCAAAATTTTTCTTTACGAAAAATCTTCATATGGGTGTCACAATCCACTGCTACGCTGTTTGTGTCAGAGGGCAGGATCGCCCACTTGGGAGCTATTAAACGGCCCACTGGACGCCAGGGAATATTCTGAGGACAGAATTATGGGCGGTACTGATGCAGTGATCTCTGATAATCACTGAACTGCAAAACATGGAGTTGTTATGATAGTTTTAGGAATTACTAACAATGATTTATCAGGTGCTTGCCTGGTCCGCGACGACCGAATCCTCTCTGCGGTGAGTGAAGAACGTTTTACCCGCATCAAAGATGACAAAGTCTGGCCTGCGCACTCTATTTCATTTGTACTAGGTGAGGCGGGTATAAGTTTAGAGGACGTAGACTATGTCGCCTATGGCTGGAACGCAGGCTTCACAGCTGAAAAGCACTTACCTTTATATTTCGATCGCATTGTAGATGAAGTTAAGAACAACCCTAATGGGCTACCTCTTTTTCGAAAACGTATTACTGACGAAATCACCAACGACAAAGAAAAAAGAGCTGAGTTCGATAAATTTATCGCAGATAACGCGCTGTCCGCATACTACATAGACCACCATGAATGTCACGCTCTGGGTGCTTATGTATGCTCCCCCTTTGATGAAGCTTTAACCCTAACATGTGATGGGCGAGGTGATTTTCAATCACTGACGCTAACACATTACACACCCAACGAAACCACGGTATTACAGCGTGAAACAAGCGTTGATAGCCTGGGGTACTTCTACGGACGCATCACCCATCTGCTAGGTTACAAACCTAATCGTCATGAAGGCAAGATCACAGGCTTAGCTGCATTCGGCGATCCTGAGAAATTGCTTGGCGTAATGCAACAAATGATCAATGTTGAGGACGGGCGAATTAGAGCCAAATGCGGAGATCTTTTCCTGCCTTCATATAATGGTTATAGCGATATATTACAAAGTTTACTGGCCAAGGAAAAACCGGAAGATATCGCAGCCGCCGTTCAACGCCATGTCGAAGACATGCTAGTTAAAGTTGTAACTTACCATCTAGAAAAGATAGGGAGTAGTAACCTTTGCTTGGCGGGTGGTGTATTTGGCAACGTGAAGCTTAACCAGCGGTTACGAGAAATCCCTGACGTGCGTAACGTTTATGTGCTGCCATGCATGGGAGACGGCGGCCTGGCTCTGGCTGCTGCAGTGGGGGCTGCTTACTTAGAACAGGGTACACGATTCAAAAACCCGGCGATGACGCTGGGCCCAGCGGCACGTAGTGTTTCACAAAACATAAACCTGATAAATCGTGACTACCCTGAATTGGGTTATCACAATCCGACTAATATCATTGAAACGCTCGTAGATGCTTTAATGGAAAACCAGGTTCTAGGAATGTTTAAAGGAAAAATGGAATTTGGCCCGAGGTCGTTATGCAACAGGAGTATCGTTTACCATGCCAAAGATGCTGATGTGAACGACTGGCTCAACAAACGGATGCACCGAACTGAATTTATGCCGTTTGGCCCAGTGACAGCTGTCGAGCAGGCCGCCGAATGCTATATCGACTGGTCCGAAGAGCATATTGCCGCTGATACCATGACGATGACATATGATTGCCATCCGCAGTTTATCGAGGCTAGCCCTGCTGTCGTGCATATTGACGGTACTGCTAGACCACAGGTAATTCGTCCTGAAGCGGATGGTTTTATGCACAAGCTTCTAAATGCCTGGCACTCCCGAACAGGGCAATCTGCTTTGATAAACACTTCCTTCAATCGTCATGAAGAGCCGATTGTATGCTCTTCACAAGATGCCTTGGCTGCCCTTAAAGACGGTATGGTCGATTTGGTAGTTATGAGCGAGTCGTTAATCATATGGCGTAAAAACAAGAACAGTTTCGCATTACAGCGCTTTGAGTAAAACCGACGCGCTTAGGGGCTTCCTGAAGCCCCTTTTTTTCAAGATTGGTGTTCAACTGTTTTATTTGGTGACCCGATGTACATGATATTTTTTGGTTTTTTTGCAGCCGAGGGCATTATCTATCCGTTCTGGCCAACTTGGCTGGATACTTTAGGATTTGGCGCCAGTCAGATAGGTTTGCTGATCGCGGCAGCTTATTGGCCTCAAATTGTAACAGGGGTATTAATTACTTACGTCGCGGACTGGCGCGTAGATCAAATTTACTTGGCTGCACTATTAAGTTTTTCAGCAGCTATTAGTACTCTGCTGTTTTATTTTCTACCCCCCTCTCTATTCACTTTTATCGCGCTAAGCATTTCGTTTGGCGGACTATGGATGGTCGTGCTGCCTCTGTCCGAGTCGTATCTGCTCAAACGAGACAAACAGTCCATTCAAAATTACGGCTGGGTAAGAGCAGTTGGCTCTTCAGCCTTTATTTTAACGTCAACACTTGGTGGTGTTTTTTTTACTGTTTATGGGCTTTCCTGGGTGCCTGTCATCGTTGCCGCAAGCATGATTTTTACAGCGCTAAGTTGCTTATGGTTGAGATATCGAATTCCAAATATAAACTTCTCCGGCAATACTCAGATCGTTAAAAAACCAGATTGGAGACGGCTATTCGAAAACAAAATACTGCTACTTGCAATCGCCTCTGCCAGTATAATTCAATTAAGCCACACACTATATTTTGCCACAGCCTCAATAAATTGGGGAATCAAAGGTTACTCATCAACTACAATTGGATTATTTTGGTCAGTCGCTGTAATTGCTGAAATTACATACTTTGCGTTCTCAAATAAAATTTTAAACTTTTTCTCTCCGCTATCCATTGTAGTTCTGTCCAGTATATGTGCATCCCTTCGCTGGGCGTTTTTCTCTAATAGCGATGCCCTATCACTAATCATTATAGGGCAATGCATGCACGCGCTGAGTTTTGCTGCTTATCACACGGCGATTATGCGCTTTATCCGAGATCACGCTCCGCAAGACATACAGACTTTAACGCAGGGATTCTATTATTCTTTCGCAGTAGCAATACCGATGGGGGTGGCCACGCCTTTTTCCGGCTACCTTTACGAGATAATACCCAATGGCTCTTTTTATGTAATGGCCATTATAGCCTTACTCGGCGCGCTGCTAGCTTTAATCGCTCATCAAAAAATGCGGAACTCTAAACATGATGACACACACGTTTACAGCGGTCTGTTTTGATATGGACGGTGTTCTTATTCAGTCACGGCAGGTTATTGAGCATGCCTGGACGAGCGTGGCACGGGAATACGGAATTGAAATTGGCCAAGATTTTATCCATGAACACATCCATGGCCGACCAGGGGAGTATACGCTTCACGCACTCTTTCCTAACTTTAATCAGCCCACCCGCAGCATTATCAAAAAACAAGTAGATGCTGCTGAAGAGGTAGCAGTCTGTTTGTTGGTACCTGGGGTGAGAGAGCTAATTTCTCAATTGCGGGAACGCTCAGTTCCGTTGGCATTGGTGACTAGCAGTTGGCCCGCTCGTATCGCCTACGTGCTCGAACAACATGGCTTGGAAACTAGCTTTGACTGTAGAGTCTCACGCGAGGACGTCAGCAATGGCAAGCCAGCTCCTGATTGTTATCAGCTAGCGGCTCGAAAACTAAACACCCCCATAAATGAGTGCCTGGTCTTCGAAGACTCTGTAAGCGGTGTGCAGTCGGCGGTAAGCAGTGGCGCATGGTGTATCGGTATCGGCAATGACGTTTCGCTAAGCAACTACGGCGCTAAGGCTGTGTATACCGACTTTAACACTCTGCCAACAATCGAACGTTTGACACCAACCTCCCTTTTTAATGATAAATTCTTGATTCTCGGCAACCATAGCTCTAGGGGATTACCTTCTTAATGACATCAACACTAAAGTACGCCGCTATTCTTTGGGAGTTCTTATCTGAAGGACGTCAGCATGAGAACTGTGATTTGTTAGTAGTCTGTGGATCATATGATCTTCGTGTCTGCGATTACGCTTGCGAATTGCTTCGCAAGGGAGTAGCTGGACATTTATTGTTCACAGGCAATACCGGCAACTGGACTAGACATTTATGGGACAAGACTGAAGCCGAAATTTTTGCTCAGCGCGCGCTAGATCTCGGAGTTTTACATGAGCAATTCAGCTTAGAAAAACGAGCCACTAACTTTGCTGAAAATATTGCCTTTACCAAAGAAATGTTTCCACAAATAAAGAGCGCTACTTTTCTTACCAAGCCAAACTCAATCCGCCGAGTAAGGTTGACTTTACCTATCCAGTGGGCGGGCCTTGACGCTTGGGTTGATGCGCCGAGGTATTGTTTCCCTGAGCAAGTTTCCAATCAGGTGGGGGTGCTCGGATTAATCGATGAAATGGTGGGAGATATACAGCGTATTATGCTGTATCCAAAAAAGGGATTTCAGATCGAAGAAGAATTACCGAAAAAAGTCCTAGCGGCCTGGAAGTACTTAATTGAGCAGGGATTTAAAAACCACCTTATTGGTTAGTATGACGGAATAGAAGAGGTAGGCCATGGCAGCAGTACCGCAGAAAGATCGCTTGACCAAGTCTGCCAGGACGCGCGTGGCGAATGCCGAAGAGGAATTGAGGCTCAGGGTTAGCCCAGGCACTCGGCAGGCCCTGGCCGCTCTGATGGAATGGTCAGGCATTACTGAGCAGAGTGAGGCGATGACGCTGATGATTCATCACCTTCATGCGCTGGGCTCAGCTAAGTGCCTGCCACCCTTGAATTCGCCGCGCCACGAAATTGCGCCTGACCCCAGAAACGCAAAAGCCCCGCAATAGCGGGGCTTTCGTGTGAATCTTGGCGGGAAACCAGGGATTCGAACCCTGGGAACGCTATTAACGTTCGCCGGTTTTCAAGACCGGTGCATTCAACCACTCTGCCAATTTCCCTTGTGCGTTACAGGATTATAGTAGCTCATCCTGCGTCAGCGGGCGCAATAATACCCGAATGAAACACACTGTCAAACTCTCTGCATAGCTTGTTACAGAGCGTCTGTTATGATCTTTGCGACTGAACGTTTCAAAACTGAAGGAGAGTCGCCATGCGCGAACAGAATTACGCAGTGAATGGCAACGCGCAGGCTGAGCAGCTTGAAGTCAGCCGCGTCTTGCGCAATACGTACGGCCTGCTCGCCCTTACCCTCGCATTCAGCGGCGTGATGGCTTACGTGGCCCAGCAGATGCGCGTCGGTTATCCCAATATCTTTGTCGTGTTGATCGGCTTCTATGGTCTGTTCTTCCTGACCAACAAGCTGCGTGACTCGGCCTGGGGACTGGTATCGGCCTTTGCCTTGACCGGTTTCATGGGCTTTATCCTTGGCCCGATCCTTAACCGTTACCTCGGCATGGCCGGTGGCGCGGAAGTGGTCAGTTCTGCATTTGCCATGACCGCGCTGGTGTTTGGTGGCCTGTCGGCGTACGTGCTGATCAGCCGTAAGGACATGAGCTTCCTGGGCGGCTTCATCACCGCTGGCTTCTTCGTGTTGCTGGCGGCGGTGGTAGCCGGCATGTTCTTCCAGATCAGCGGCCTGCAACTGGCGATCAGCGCAGGTTTCGTGCTGTTCTCTTCAGTGTGCATCCTGTTCCAGACCAGCGCCATCATCCATGGTGGCGAGCGTAACTACATCATGGCGACCATCAGCCTGTATGTGTCGATCTACAACCTGTTTATCAGCCTGTTGCAGATCTTCGGCATCATGAGCCGTGACGACTGATTGTTAACGCTATAAAAAATGCCCCGTATCGCGAGATACGGGGCATTTTCATTTCTGGGGCTTATGGACGATCAGTACTGGTTGGGTTCCATCTCGAGCTCCACTCCGAAGCGCTCGGCAATATCTTGCTGGATACGCAGCGCCAGGTTGGCAATGTCACGGCCGGTGGCGGTGCCATAGTTGACCAGCACCAGCGCTTGCATTTTATGCACGCCAGCATCGCCATCACGAAAGCCCTTCCAACCCGCCTTGTCGATCAGCCAACCGGCGGCGAGCTTGGTTTGCCCGTCTGCCTGCGGGTAGGCCACCAGGTCCGGGTACTGGCTTTTCAGTTCGGCAGCCAAGGCCTGGGGTACCAGCGGGTTCTTGAAGAAACTGCCGGCATTGCCAAGCTGCGCCGGGTCGGGCAATTTTTCGCGGCGAATGCTGCAAATCGCCCGGCTCACATCCATCGGCGTGGCGTCAGTAATCCCCTGCCCGGCCAGACGTTGCTGCACCGGGCCGTAGTCGAGTTTCAGGTGACTGGCGCGGCTCAGGGCAAAGCGTACCCGCAGGATCAACCAGCGGCCGACTTCGTGCTTGAACAGGCTGTCGCGGTAGGCAAACCGGCACTCCTGCAGGCTGAAATCCCGCAGTTCACCGGTCTGACGATCCAGTGCAGTGAGTCCGGCAAACACATCCTTGACCTCCACGCCGTAGGCACCGATGTTTTGCATTGGCGCCGCACCGACCGTGCCGGGGATCAGGCTGAGGTTTTCCAGGCCGCAGAAACCCTGTTCCAGAGTCCACAACACAAAGGGGTGCCAGGCTTCGCCCGCTTCGGCTTCGACCACCACCTGCAGGCCATCATCGTGCAGCACGCGAATGCCTTGGGTGGCCATACGCAACACCAGGGCAGGCACGTCCTGGGTCAGCAGCAGGTTGCTGCCGCCCCCGATCACCAGCAGCGGCACACTGTGCGCCTCGGCGTAGGCCAAGGCTTCCCGCACGTCGGCATCACTGCGGGCCTCGGCAAATAGCTGGGCGCGCACGTCGATGCCAAAGCTGTTGAACGGCTTGAGGGAGACCTGCGCCAGTACTTGCAAGGTCATAACCGCCCCTTCAATTCAATCACCAATAAATCACAGGCGCGCTCGATCAGGTCCAGGACCCGCTCAAAACCTTGTTCGCCTTCATAATAAGGATCTGGCACCTCGTCCACTTCACCGCCGAAGCGGCGCAGGAATATATCCAACTGCGCCTTACCCTGTGCAGGCTGCATGGCTTTGAGATGGCGCAGGTTGCTGTGGTCCATGGCCAGGATCAGATCATAGCGCGCAAAGTCGGCGCGGCAGACCTGCTGGGCACGCTGGGATGACAAGTCATAACCCCGCGCCAGCGCCGCACGTTGGCTGCGCTGGTCCGGTGGGTTGCCGATATGCCATTGCCCAGTCCCCGCTGACGCCACCTCAACCTGGCCGGACAAACCTGCTTCGCGCAACTTATGGCGCAAAACGCCTTCGGCGGTGGGCGAACGGCAGATATTGCCCAGGCAGACAAACAGGACCTCCATCAAGCCCCCAGCAGGCGACGGACGCGCTCGAGGTCTTCCTGGGTATCGACGCCTGCAGGCGGCGCTTCCAACGCATCGCCCACGTGGATGCGCACGCCGTGCCACAGGGCCCGCAGCTGCTCCAGGGACTCGGTGTTCTCCAACCAGCACGGGCCCCAGCTGACGAAGTCATGCAGGAAGCCGGCGCGATAGGCATAAATGCCGATATGGCGGCGGTACGGCACACCTTGCGGCAGTGCGTCGGGGTTGCTGGCGAAGGCATCCCGCGCCCAGGGCAGGATCGAGCGGCTGAATGTCAGGGCCAGGCCGTTGATATCGCTGACGACCTTCACCACGTTGGGGTTGAACAAGGTTTCGCTGTCTTCGATCGGTTCGGCCAGGGTGGCCATGCGCGCTTCGCCATGGGCCGCCAGATTGGCGGCGACCTGGTCGATGACGCTTGGCGGGATCAACGGCTCGTCGCCTTGCACGTTCACCACGATGGCGTCCGGTGCCAGGCCCAGTTGCGTGGCCACTTCGGCCAGGCGGTCGGTGCCGGAATTATGATCTTCGCGGGTCAGCACCGCCTCGGCGCCGAAACCTTTGCAGGCTTCGATGATGCGCGGATCATCGGTCGCCACCACCACCCGTTCAGCGCTGCTTTTACAGGCCTGTTCCCATACCAGCTGGATCATCGGCTTGGCACCGATCATTTGCAGCGGCTTGCCCGGCAGGCGGGTCGACGCATAGCGCGAGGGAATCACCACGGTAAAGGCGGTAGTCATTTATCCAGGCGCTCATCGGTCGTCAGGGTACGGGCTTCGCTTTCCAGCATCACCGGAATGCCGTCGCGAATAGGGTAAGCCAGGCCGGCACCTTTGCTGATCAGCTCGGTTTTGTCGGCGCTGAGCTTGAGCGGGCCTTTGCAGATCGGGCAAGCAAGGATGTCGAGCAGTTTGGTGTCCATGAGTAGTTCCTGGAAATAAACGGTTTAAGGCAAAAGACGGTTGGGCAGCAAGCGCATCAACTGCGTATCGAACCAGGCGACGAATGCTGGCGACGGCAGCGCATCCACCGCAAGGTACCACCAGTCGGGCCGGGCGAAGGCGCGGCACTTCACCGCGTCTTTTTCGGTCATGACCAGCGGCAATGGCGGCGTGAAATCCAGCACCTCGGCGCTATAGGGCGCGTGGTCGGCAAACGCATGGGGGATCGGCTGCCAGTGTAGCGTTTCAAGGGTATTGAAGAAACGTTGCGGATTGCCGATACCGGCAACCGCGTGTACCGGTTGGCCTACCGGAAAGTAGCTGACCGGCTGCCGCTCGCCGCTGTGCAGGTTGACCAGCGCCGAGGGTTGCAGGCGGAAGGCAAAGCCGTCTTCGCGGTCCGAGGCGGCGCCGTTATAGAGCAGCGCATCAACGCTCTGCAGGCGCTCAACCGGCTCACGCAACGGCCCGGCCGGCAGGCAATGGCGATTGCCCAGGCCACGGGCGGCATCGATCAATACCAGCTCGAGATCACGGGCCAGACGATAGTGCTGCAGGCCGTCGTCGGAAAGGATCAGGTCCAGGGTTTCGCTGGCCAACAGCGCTTTCACCGCACGACTGCGATCCGGATCGATCATCAACGGTACCCCGCAGCGCTGCACGATCAGCAACGGTTCGTCGCCGGCCACTTCGGCACTGTGGTTGGCCTCGACCCGCCAGGGCAACTGTGGCGGCTTGGCGCCATACCCACGACTGACCACGCCTACGCGCAACCCACTGCGCCGACAGTGCTCGATCATCCAAAGGATCAGCGGCGTCTTGCCAGTCCCGCCTACGGTGATATTACCCACGACCACAACGGGCACCGGTGACTGGTAGACAGCGCCCTCACCCGCCAGGAAGCGCGCGCGCTTGCGCTGCACCACCCGGCGATACAGGCACTCCAGCGGCTTTAACAGCACAAGGGCCGGATGCCCGTCGTACCAAGCCTTGAGCAAACGATCGGACATGGCCATCAGGGTGCGCTCGCCGCCTCGACGGTGGTCATGCGCAGATGACTGAAACCGAGCTTGCCGGCAGCGTCCATCGCGGTAATCACTGCCTGGTGCTGGGTTTTGCCGTCGGCGCTGATCGACAGTGGCATGTTGGTGTCGCCCCCGGACTCCTTCTGCAGGGCCTCCATCAAGCTGGCCAGGTCGTTTTTCTCCAGCAACTGGTTATTTACCGAAAACACGCCATCGGCGCTGATGGCGATATCCAGTTGCTTGACCTGCTGGTCTTCGGCCGGGGAGCCGCTCACGGCTTCGGGCAAGTCGACGCGCAGCTGGGTTTCCCGGGTGAACGTGGTGGTAACGACGAAGAACAGCAGCAGGATAAACACCACGTCAATCAGCGACGCGAGGTTGATATCAACATTTTCCCGTTGCTTGCGGCGAAATTTCACGCTTTGCCCTCGACCAGGTCCACATCACGGTCGCCCTGCACCACCTCCACCAGCTTGATGGCTTCCTGTTCCATGCCGACCACCAGTTCATCGATGCGCCGTTGCAAGAAGCGATGGAAGAACACCGACGGGATACCCACCATCAGGCCCGCAGCCGTGGTGATCAGCGCTTTGGAAATCCCACCGGCCAGCACCGCAGCGTTGGTGGTCATGCCCGAGCCCATGAACGAGCTGAAAATGTCGATCATGCCCAGCACCGTACCCAGCAAACCGAGCAGCGGCGCCATGGCGGCGATGGTGCCGAGGGCGTTGATGTAGCGCTCCAGCTCATGGATCACCCGCGCTGCGGCTTCCTCGATGCACTCTTTCATGATCTCGCGACCATGCTTGGAGTTGGCCAGGCCGGCGGCGAGGATTTCACCCAGTGGCGAATTGGCGCGCAGTTCCTTGAGCTTCTGCTTGTCGAGCTGCTTGTTCTTGATCCAGCCCCAGACTTGCCCCAGCAGGTGCTCGGGGGTAACGCGACTGGCGCGCAGGGTCCACAGGCGTTCGGCGACGATGCCGAGTGCGGCAATGGAACTCATGATGATCGGCAACATCATCCAGCCGCCGGATTTGACCAATTCCCACACAGTGAATGCCCCCTCGAAAAAGTGCGCCACTTTATCATATAGGTTCGGCAGCGGGGTTCGTTGGCCGCAGACCGGACTGTCGCAGCCCGCGGTGTTTGGTAACGCCGGATTACGGTAACGGTTCGCGCCAGAACCGGCGTTGACTGCGCGCAACAACGGCGGGGTGGAACGCGCCCAACTGAAGACGCACGGCACCTTGCTCGGCGCTGTCGTATAGCCGGCTGCCCAGGGCCCGATAGCGTTCTACCACTTGCGAATGAGGATGACCAAAGGCATTGCCCCGGCCTCTGGAGATCAGCACCGATCCAGGCGCAAGCCGTTGCACAAAAGGCCTGGATGACGAGCTGCGGCTACCATGATGGGGCGCCTGCAGCCAATCGGTGGGCACCGCCAACGGTGTGTCAAGCAATGCGCGCTCCGCCGCACGGTCGATATCCCCGGTGAGCAGCAGCCGCTCACCGCTGGCCTGCACCTGCAATACACAGGATTTGGCGTTGCCACTGATGGCGCCGGACCACTGCCATAACACGAACGACACACCATCCCACTCCCATCGTTCGCCACTGATACAAGGCTCGGTCCCCAGAAACGCCGGCAACCCGTCGGTTTCACCGCCAACCACGCGCCGGATGGGCAGCCCACGGGCGATAGCTGCAGCACCACCGGCATGATCGGCGTCGGCATGGCTCAGTAGCAGCATGTCCAACCGCTCTACTCCGAACTTTTTCAACGACGGCAGAACCACGCGCGCGCCCAGGTCGACCGCCCCCGAACGCGGCCCCGCGTCGTAAAGCAAGGCGTGGTTGCGGGTGCGCAAGATCAATGCCTGCCCCTGGCCGACATCCAGCTGCACCACCGTTACCTGCCCATGGGGTACCGATTCCTTGGGTGGAAACACGGCCAACAGCAGCATGGGCCAGCCCAGCAACCGAAATGGCACGCCCTTGGGCAACAGCAATAACACCGCGCCCGCCAGGCTGACCAGCCAATAAACCAGCGGCACCTCAGCCAGCGTCCAGGCCGGCAACTGCCCCGCCAGCAGGGTCAGCCCCTTGAACCATCCCTCCAGCGCTCCGCCGGCCAACCAGAGCAAACCGTCACCGGCCAACGGCAGCCACAGCAGCGCCGTGCCCAGCAACGCCAAAGGCAACACCACCAGACTGATCCACGGCACGGCGAATAAATTGGCCACAGGCGCAGTGAGGCTGATGGGTAAACCCAGCACCAGCAGGACTGGAAACAAACCGATGGCAATCAGCCACTGAGGACGCGTCCAGGCCTGCCAGACACTCCAGGGCCCGAGCCGTCCGCCGAACGTCAGCACCAGGATCGCAACCGCTGCAAAGGACAACCAGAAACCCGGCTGCAGACTGGCCAGAGGCTCAAGCAGCAGCACAGCGTTGAAGGCCAGCAGCAACGGCCACCACACGCCCAAATGCCGAAAGCGCAGCCGCCATAGCAATACCAGGCCCACCATCACGCAGGCCCGCTGCACCGGCACGCCGAAACCCGCCAGCAGTCCATAACCCAGCGCTGCCATAAAGGCCAGGCCGCAGGCCCACGGCAGCCATGGCAGGTTGCGTGGCCAGCAACCGTAACGCGCCATCCCGGCCACCAGTGCGTAGATCAGCCCGGCCAGCAAACCAATGTGTTGGCCGGAAATGACCAACAGGTGCACGGTGCCGGTGTCTTGCAACACCTGCCATTGCTCCGTGCGCAGCCCGGAACCGTCACCCAGCACCAACGCCGCCACGGCGGCTTCATGGGTTTGCGCATCCGCAGCCATCAGGCGCTGGCGCAGGCTGTCGCGCAGGGCATTGCGGGCTGGCGCGAGGCGCTCACCGTCTTTCACCGAGCCCGTGGCGCCGATGCGTTGCGCCAGCAGCCAGGCCTCGTGGTCGAAACCGTGAAAATTGAGCAGGCCGGACGGCCGCTTGAGGGTGACAGCCAGGCGCCAGCGTTCTCCACTGCGCACCGGCGGCCCGCCGTGCCAGGACACCCGGATGCGCTTGGGTAGCCGGGCTTTGCGCGACCGGCTGTCGGCCAGGTCAAAACGCACGCCGGTGTCGGTCTGCTGAGGCAAGCCGATCACGCGCCCTTCCACCCATCGCGTTTCGCCGTCCAGTGTTGGTCGCAATCGATCATCCAGTGCCCACTGCGCGCTGATGCACGCCCAGCTCAAGCCCAGCAGGAAAAACGCCAGCGGATAGGTACGAAACGGCACTAACATCAATGCCAGCACCAGCATGGCCAACAGCCATCCGGTGGGCGGCAACACCGGTAGAAAACGCAGGGTCAGCAGCCCCAGCGCAAGCGCGAACATCCCTGTCCTCATGAGTCATTCCTTTAAATGATTCACTCAGTCTTAGCCGGGGTTCCCAACGGCGCCTTTGATGTTTTGTCACAAAGTCTGAATTTTCTGTTTATAGAATGCGCGCATACTTGCCCCTCGAACTGACCTGGACCCCTTATGCCCCGGCGCTTATTCAAACGGTACATGCCCGACCCCAGCAGTATCAGGGAACACAAGTCATTACAGTTTCTTGGCACCCTGCTGCATGACCCGAACCTCTGGCACCTCAACCGGCACTCGGTGGCCCGCGCCATGGCCGTGGGTCTGTTTGCCGCGTTTATCCCCATTCCCTTGCAAATGCTGCTGGCCGCGATCCTGGCGATCGTGGTGCGCGGTAACATGCCGATTGCCGTCAGCCTGGTGTGGCTGACCAACCCGATCACGATGCCGGTGGTGTTTGTCTGCACCTATATGACCGGTGCCTGGTTGATGAATGTGCCGCCACGCAGCCTCCCCGATAACCTCACCTGGGAATGGATCAGCGGCGAATTGAGCACGATGTGGCAACCATTCCTGCTGGGCTCGGTGGTATCCGGATTGGTCTTGGGCGCATTGGCCTATTGCCTGACCATGGGCTATTGGCGCTGGTGGGTCGCGCACCAGTGGAAGAAACGCAAACTGCGCCGCCGCTGATGGCTAACGGGCAGGCAAACGCAGATGTACGCGCAGGCCCTGCCCGGTATTTTCCGCCCAGATACGCCCGCCCTGGCGCTGCACCGCGTTGCGCGCAATGCTCAAGCCCAGGCCGAAGCCGCCGTCACCGGGCCGGGAACCGTCCAACCGGATAAAGGGCGCGAAGATACGCTCCAGGTCGGCCTCATCGATGCCGCCCCCCTGATCCTCCAGCCAGACATGCCAGTGCGCGCCTTCGCGTGCGCCGTCCAATGTCACCCGGCCTTGGCCTGGTGAGTGGCGTATTGCGTTACGCAGGATGTTTTCCAGGGCCTGGGCCAGTGCATTGAGATTGCCGCGCACCCAGCACTCAGCTGGCAACAGGCAGGGTAAACGCGATGCCGGCCAATGGCTTTCGAAACACGCGTTTTCCCGCAGCATGTCCCACAGCGCCGGCAGCTGAATGTCCTCCTGGGGCAGTGGCGCCCGGTCGCTGTCGAGCCAGGCCAGTTGCAGGCTGTCTTCCACCAGGCGCTGCATGGCGTCGATTTCCCGATTCAAGCGTTCACGCAACCGCGCCAGGTCCTGCTCGCTGTCGCAGGCCACGCGCAAGCGGCTCAGGGGCGTGCGCAACTCATGGGACATGTCCCGCAGCAGCTGTTGCTGCAACTGCACCGTGCCCTGCAAGCGTTCGGACATATGGTCGAAGGCGCGTCCCAATTCACCCAACTCGTCCTGGCGGCTGGTCGCGTCGCCGGACATCCGCGCCGTCAATTGGTCCGCACGCCAGGCATTGGCCTGCGCACGCAATTGATTGAGGGGCATGATCAGCAATCGATACAGGCCGATACACAGCAATAAGGTAAACAACCCAGGAATCAGGCCGTTGGTGATGACCCGCCAGAACAGTTGATAACGCCCCGGCATAAAGCGCTTGGGCAACTCGATCACCAGTGACCCCGCATCGGGGTCGACCGGGAAGGCGATTTTCAACCAGGGCAAGCCTTTGGCATGCCGGCTCACCGGCCAGTCCAGTCCGCGCAAGAAGGTCAGGCGCTGGCTTTGCTTGTCGCTCAACGGTGCGCTGCCAAGGGATTGCAAGTCATTGCCAATGACGCCCAGCCACGTGGTTTCACGCTCAGCCATATGCTGCAACCACGCATCCACACCGGCACTGCCCTGGGTACTCCACGCCAACTCGGCGCCGGCTGCATAGCCGCGGAGCGTGTCGCGGGCTTCGTCAGTGAGGTAGGCACTTTGCTGTTCCATGTAGCGGCCCCAGGACCAACTGAGCCAGATCATCAGCAAACAAAACGCGATCAGCAGGCACGCCAGCTTCCAGAACAACGAATGCCTGCCCGGCAACCGCTCAAAGCCCTTCATCGTGACCGCTCAACACATATCCCTTGCCCCACACCGTGCGCACTTCGCGCTCGGTGTAGCCGATCGCCTTGAGCTTGCGGCGAATCTGGCTCACATGCATGTCGAGACTGCGATCGTGTGGGGCATAACCGCGCTGCAGCACGTGCTGATAAAGGAAAGCCTTGCTGAGTACCTCTTCGGCGTTGCGGTGCAAGGTTTCCAGCAGGCGGTACTCACTGCGTGTCAGGCCGGCCCAGTGCGTGTGGTAGACGACATCGCACAGCCCCTCGTCAAACCGCAGGACCTGCGCATCATCGCGCAGGGGCGCAAGGCCCGGCGGCGGGCGACGGTCCAGGGCCACCCGGCGCAGGATGGCTTCGATGCGCACCCGCAGCTCGATCATGCTGAACGGCTTGGGCAGGTAATCGTCGGCGCCCAGGCGAAAGCCGCTGACACGGTCGGCTTCGGCGCCCAGGGCCGACATCAGGATCACCGGTATGGCATGACTCTGGCGCAAATGCGTAAGGACTGACAGCCCGTCCAGCCCTGGCAGCAGAACGTCCATCAGCACCAGGTCGAACGCTTGGTCGCGGGCCAGCTGCAAGCCTTGCTGGCCATTGCGGCACCATGTGACCTCGAAGCCACAGCGGCCCAGATGTTCATGGACGTAGGCGCCCAACACGGGGTCATCCTCGATGGTCAGGATACTGGGTAGGCCAACGGCTGCGGGATTCATTAGCGTCTGCAAGTCATTCTCAATGACTGATTATTCAAGATTAAAGTGTTACAGGCAATCGCAGGCCGCTACCGAATGGCCCGAAGATTGCCGTGTGTCATTAATTTACGAGATTCCTGGCGGCGCAAATGGCTACACTGCGCAGGTAGCGCGGGCCGGACGCCCGTGCGGAAGATTGATATCAATGTGGTAGCAGGAGAGTGGCGTGCTTAGAAGAATGGGGATAAAAGGCCGCGTACTGTTGCTTACGTTATTGCCGACCAGCCTGATGGCGCTGCTGTTGGGGGGCTATTTCACCTGGATGCAGCTCTCCGAGCTGCAGACTCAGTTGCTGCAACGCGGTGAGATGATCGCCGAGCAGTTGGCGCCGCTGGTTGCGCCCGCCCTGAGCAGCAAGAACACTGACCTGCTGGAACGCATCGCGACCCAATCCCTGGAACAACCGGACGTGCGCGCGGTGTCGTTCCTGGCACCGGACCGCTCCTCCCTGGCCCATGCCGGCCCGACCATGCTCAATCAACCGCCCACCGGCAACAGTTCGCACCTGCTGCAGCGTACCGGCAACGATGCGACCCGTTACCTGATGCCGGTGTTTGGCCGTCATCGCAACCTTGCCGGCGAGCTGATTCCGGATGAGTCCGACCGCCTGTTGGGCTGGGTCGAGGTGGAACTGTCCCACAACGGCATGTTGCTGCGCGGCTATCGCAGCCTGTTCGCCAGCCTGCTGCTGATCGCCATCGGCTTGATCTGCACCGCGGCACTGGCCCTGCGCATCAGCCGCACCATCAATTCGCCGATCGGCCTGATCAAGCAAGCCGTGGCCCAGCTTAAAGACGGCAATCTGGAAACCCGTCTGCCGCCCTTGGGCAGCCAGGAGCTGGATCAGTTGGCGTCGGGCATCAACCGCATGGCCGAAACCCTGCAAAACGCCCAGGAAGAACTGCAACACAGCATCGACCAGGCCACCGAAGACGTGCGCCAGAACCTGGAAACCATCGAGATCCAGAACATCGAGCTGGACCTGGCCCGCAAGGAAGCCCTGGAAGCCAGCCGGATCAAATCGGAGTTCCTGGCCAACATGAGCCATGAAATCCGCACGCCGCTCAACGGCATCCTCGGGTTCACCCACCTGCTGCAAAAAAGCGAGCTGTCGCCACGTCAGCTGGATTACCTGGGCACCATCGAAAAATCCGCCGACAACCTGTTGGGCATCATCAACGAGATCCTCGACTTCTCCAAGATCGAGGCCGGCAAGCTGGTGCTCGACAGCGTGCCCTTCAACCTGCGCGACCTGCTGCAGGACACCCTGACCATCCTCGCCCCGGCCGCCCACGCCAAACAGCTCGAACTGGTCAGCCTGGTCTACCGCGACACGCCGCTGGCGCTGGTGGGCGACCCACTGCGCCTCAAGCAGATCCTGACCAACCTGATCAGCAACGCGATCAAGTTCACCCGCGAAGGCACCATTGTGGCCCGGGCGATGATCGAGGATGAGCAGGAAGACAGCGTACAACTGCGCATCAGCGTGCAGGACACCGGCATCGGCCTGTCCAACCAGGATGTGCGCGCACTGTTCCAGGCCTTCAGCCAGGCGGACAATTCGCTGTCGCGCCAGCCAGGTGGCACCGGCTTGGGCCTGGTGATTTCCAAGCGCCTGATCGAACAGATGGGCGGCGAAATCGGCGTCGACAGCACACCGGGCGAAGGCTCGGAGTTCTGGATCAGCCTGAACCTGCCCAAGACCCGCGACGACATCGAAGACCTGCCCAGCGCGCCGCTGCTCGGTCGCCGCGTGGCCGTGCTGGAGAACCACGAGTTGGCGCGCCAGGCCTTGCAACACCAGTTGGAAGACTGCGGCCTGGAAGTCACGCTGTTCAATACCCTGGAAAGCCTGACCAACGGCATTACCAGCGCCCATCAGACCGAACAGGCGATCAACTTGGCGGTGCTCGGCGTCACCGCCAATGACATCCCGCCCGAGCGCCTCAACCAGCACTTGTGGGACCTCGAACACCTGGGCTGCAAGGTGCTGGTGCTGTGCCCGACCACCGAACAAATGTTGTTCAACCAGTCGGTGCCCAACCCCAACAGCCAGTTGCAGGCCAAGCCAGCCTGTACGCGCAAGCTGCGCCGCTCCTTGGCCGACCTGATCAGCCCGCGCCCCTCGCGCAGCGAGCCGGGTGAGCCGTTGTCCAGCCGTGCGCCGCGGGTGCTGTGCGTGGACGATAACCCGGCGAACCTGTTGCTGGTGCAAACCCTGCTCGAAGACATGGGCGCCAAGGTCCATGCCGTGGAAAGCGGCTTTGCGGCCATTGACGCCGTGAAGCAGGAAACGTTCGACCTGGTGCTGATGGACGTGCAGATGCCCGGCATGGACGGGCGCCAGAGTACCGAAGCGATTCGTCAATGGGAAAGCGAACGGCATGGCACGCCGCTGCCGGTGGTCGCCCTCACCGCCCATGCCATGGCCAACGAGAAACGTGCCCTTCTGCAAAGCGGCATGGACGATTACCTGACCAAGCCCATCAGCGAGCGACAGCTGGCCCAGGTGGTGCTGAAATGGACCGGCCTGGCCCTGCGCAACCAGGGGCCCGAGCGCGTCCCCGAAGGCCTTGGCCCAGGCGTGCAACTGCTGGTGCTGGACCATGAGGAAGGCCTGCGCCTGGCCGCTAACAAGGCGGACCTGGCAGCCGACATGCTCGCCATGCTCCTGGCCTCCCTGGAAGCTGATCGCCTGGCGATTACGGTCGCCCGCGAAGCCAATGACAACCACGCCCTGATCGAGCGCGTCCACCGCCTGCATGGCGCCACCCGCTACTGCGGCGTGCCGCAATTGCGCGCAGCCTGCCAACGCGCCGAAACCCTGCTCAAGCAGGATGACGCCAAGGCCATGGCCGCGTTGGATGAACTGGACATGGCGATTGCGCGGCTGGCCAGTGAAGCGCGGGTCAGCGCCTGACTCTATTTCATGGACGACGCCAATCAAAAATGTGGGAGGGGGCTTGCTCCCGATAGCGGTGTATCAGTCGAAATATTTGTAACTGATATATCGCTATCGGGAGCAAGCCCCTCCCACATTGGGTCAGCATTTCCAAGGTATAAATTGCAGGGAGCATTTTAATGCGCGTGATTCTTTTCAGCAGCCAGGCCTACGACCGCGAGAGTTTTCTCGGTGAGCCGCGCCCTCAGGGCATCGAGCTGCAATTCCAACCCGCCCGCCTCAACCTCGACACCGTCGCCCTGGCCGAACGGCACGAGGTGGTCTGCGCGTTTATCAACGATGACCTCAGCGCCCCGGTGCTCGAGCAACTGGCCAGTGGCGGTACGCGCCTGATTGCGCTGCGCTCGGCCGGCTACAACCATGTCGACCTGCACGCCGCCAAGCGCCTGGGCCTGAGCGTTGTGCGCGTACCGGCCTACTCGCCCCACGCCGTGGCCGAACACGCCGTGGCACTGATCCTTGCCCTGAACCGTCGCCTGCACCGCGCCTACAACCGTACCCGCGACGGCGACTTCAGCCTGCACGGGCTCACCGGTTTCGATCTGGTCGGCAAAACCGTCGGCGTGGTCGGCACCGGGCAGATCGGCGCCACCTTCGCCAGGATCATGGCCGGTTTTGGCTGTCAGTTGCTGGCCTACGACCCCTTCCCCAACCCTCAGGTGCAAGCCATGGGCGCACGCTACGTAAGCCTGCCCGAATTGCTCGCCGAGGCGCAGATCATCAGCCTGCATTGCCCGCTGACCGCCGAGAGTAAACACCTGATCGACACCCGCGCCCTGGCACACATGCAACCGGGTGCCATGCTGATCAATACCGGTCGCGGCGGCCTGGTCGACACGCCCGCACTGGTCGAAGCGCTCAAGAACGGCCAACTCGGTTACCTGGGGCTGGATGTCTATGAGGAAGAGGCGCAGCTGTTTTTCGAAGACCGCTCGGACCTGCCCCTGCAAGACGATGTGCTCGCCCGCCTGCTGACCTTTCCCAATGTGATCATCACCGCCCACCAGGCCTTCCTGACCCGCGAGGCGCTGGCGGCGATTGCCGGCACGACGCTGGCCAATATTGCGGCGTGGGCCGATGGGCGCGCGCAGAACCTCGTCGAGGGATGATCAGCGGTCACATACCGGGCTCATGATGAGCCGGCACCCGTGATAGGATGCCGCGCCTATTTGGAGGATCCATGGCCGAACACGATTTCCGCTTCAGCTTGCTGAGCCCGCAACACACCCTGATCGAATGCCGCGCCCTGGTGCCTGGCCGTTATCAAGTCACCGGCAACGGTGGTTCGATCAAGCATGGCGACGTGCTGATCGTCACCCTGCGCGGCAGTAAAACCCTGTCGATGCGCCTGACCGTGGAAGGTGACGCGCGCTACTCCATCCGCCCGGCGGGCCAATGGGTCGCCATGGCCCTGGGGCCGAAATTCGGCGAGTTGGAGATTCACACCTGGAAGGTCAATTGCGACAGCTGCGACAGCGTGCTGGAGTTTGAATTCGCGGTGGAAACCAAGCTGACCAAAGAACCGCTGCAGCCGGCCGCCAACGCACGTATCAAAGAACTCGGCTGGGCCAGCGAAGGCGACCAGCACCGCTGCCCGAAATGCCAGCGGGCAGCACAATGAAGGGCCTGCTGCTGCTCGCCGCCGTGGGCGCGGCCCTGAGTGGCTGCGCCGGCGATGCGGCCAAGCTCAAGCAGGATCACAGCTATGTGGTGGAGTGGATAGGCGAGCGGCCCTTGATGGACTACGCGCACCTGACCGTCACCCTCGGTGCCGATGGGCGCGCCTATGGCAATGGCGGCTGCAACCACTGGTTTGCGCCGTACACCCTCGAAGGCGACAAGCTCAGCTTCGGCCCGATCGGCAGCACCCGCAAAATGTGCGCCGAGGCGTTGATGGAACAGGAGCACCGTTTCTTCCAGGCCCTGCAAGGCGTGCAGCGCTGGGACATCTCGCCGATCGAACAGACCCGCTTCTGGCCGGCCCAAGGCAAGCCGATCCGCCTGTGGCTTGAAGAAGGCTGAGTCTCCAAGCTGTGAATTGATGGGGATCCCAATGTGGGAGGGGGCTTGCCCCCGATAGCGGTGTATCAGCCAGCAATTATTAAGCTGACCCACCGCAATCGGGGTCAAGCCCCCTCCCACATTTGTTTGCGTTGTTGCTTTAACCGCGCAGGGCCTTGAGCTTGGCCAACACCCCTTGCGCCGTCTGCTCACCCATCAGTTGCTCGCGCACCTTGCCTTTGTCATCGATGATATAGGTCACCGGCAGCGCCTCGCTGCGTGGAATATCGAAGATCCCTTCCGGGTTCTGCGCCAGCACGGTGAACTTGATACCCAGCTTGTCGCTGGCGGCTTTGAGCTCCTCACCCTGCACATTGTCGAAATTGACCCCGAACACGCCCACGTTCTGCGCTTTGAGTTGCTCGGCCAAGGCGTTGAGCTCGGGGATTTCCGTGCGGCACGGGCCACACCATTCAGCCCAGTAATTGACAACCAGCCACTGCTTGTCCAGGCGTTCGGCCGGTATTTTCTGGCCGTACTGGTCAACGCCGTAATCGTTACCGCAGCCACTGAGCAGCAGGGTTGTGATGATCGCCAATGCACCGATCAGTCGCCTAGTCATGGGGTAATCCTTCATAAAAATGAACATTGGCTGCGGCCTATCGCCTCTTACGGTTTAAGGACGGCCCGCAGCGCAGGTAGAATACCCGCCACCTTACGCAAGATGCGACCCGCACATGACCGATCTGACGCTTTATCACAACCCGCGCTGCTCGAAATCCCGCGGTGCGCTGGAACTGCTGGAAGCCCGCGGCCTCACGCCTACCGTGGTGCGCTACCTGGAAACCCCACTGAACGCGGCGCAACTACAGGCGCTGCTGGCCAAGCTTGGCCTAAGCGCCCGTCAGTTGTTGCGCACCGGCGAAGAGGAATACAAAAGCCTTAACCTGGCCGACGCCAGTCTCAGCGAAACGCAGTTGATCGCCGCCATCGCCGAACACCCCAAGCTGATGGAACGTCCCATCCTGGAAACCGCCGATAAAGCCATCATTGGCCGTCCGCCGGAAAACGTACTGGAGCTGCTGCCGTGACTACCCCCTATGTGCTGGTGTTGTATTACAGCCGCAATGGCTCGGTCAGCGAAATGGCCCGGCAGATTGCCCGGGGCATCGAGCAAGGCGGCCTGGAAGCCCGGCTGCGCACCGTGCCGGCGATCTCCACCGAGTGCGAAGCCGTGGCGCCGAGTATTCCGGACGAAGGCGCGCTGTATGCCAGCCTGGATGACCTGAAAAACTGCTCGGGCCTGGCCCTCGGCAGCCCGACGCGCTTTGGCAACATGGCCGCGCCGCTCAAGTACTTCCTCGATGGCACCAGCAACCTGTGGCTCACCGGCGCCCTGGTCGGCAAACCCGCTGGCGTATTCACCTCCACCGCCAGCCTGCATGGCGGCCAGGAGACCACGCTGATGTCGATGCTGCTGCCGCTGTTGCACCACGGCATGCTGATCACCGGCCTGCCCTACAGCGAGCAGGCGCTGCTCGACACCCAGGGCGGCGGTACGCCGTATGGCGCCAGCCACCATGCCGGGCCTGATGGCAAGCGCATGCTCGACCCCCATGAAATCACCCTGTGCCG
Organism: Pseudomonas sp. R2-7-07; assembly: GCF_003852355.1. Lineage (NCBI taxonomy): Bacteria > Pseudomonadati > Pseudomonadota > Gammaproteobacteria > Pseudomonadales > Pseudomonadaceae > Pseudomonas > Pseudomonas sp. R2-7-07. The sequence goes on from NZ_CP027759.1 coordinate 3,394,674, forward strand.
CGCCCTGGGCCTGCGCCTGGCAAAAACCGCCACACTGCTGGAGAACGGCCGTGGCCAGGCAGCCTAAGGTCCTGCCGCCCCAGGCGTGGCTGGAGCCGCGGGTCAAGCTCGCGCGCGCACTGAGCCTTCTGGCGTTTTTTGGCCTGGTGGGCTTGTTGTGCGTGTACTACCTGTTCGTCGCCGACCTGCACGGGGCGCGTCCGTGGGTGATCCTGCTGATCGAACTGGTGCCGCTGCTGGTGCTGGCGCCAGGCATGATCCTGGGCAGCGCACGCGGGCATTCATGGATGTGCTTTGTGGTGAACCTGTATTTCATCAAGGGCGCGCTGGCAGCGTATGACCCGAACCGCCAAGGGTTCGGGGTGCTTGAGATGGTGGCAAGCCTGGCGCTGTTTTGTACGGCGTTGCTGTATGTGCGCTGGCGCCACCAGTTGAATCGGCGGTTGGCGGCAGTCTGATACAGCAAGGTCTGGGACGCAGAGCGTCCTGGGCAGCATTCCCACGCAGAGCGTGGGAACGATCAATGGTTGACGGTGTAAGCCAGCATCATCGACAACTGGCACATCGGCCGCCCACTTTCGGCATGCCACTGGTTGAAGGCGCCCTGCACCGTCGCCAGGTCGCGCAGGCTGGTGGGCACCTTGTCGACGATCTTCTGCGCATTCAATGCCGCCACCACGTCATAGCTCGGCACAAAAGTGTCCTTGCCCACCATGCGCAAAAAGCGCGGTGCCGACAAGCCGCCCAACTGGTGGCCGTGCTTGCTCAGGTACTTCCATAGCCCAACGATATCGGTGACTGGCCACTCGGCGATAAACGCGCCGAAGCTGCCCTTCTCCTGGGTGATATCCAGGATCATCTGCGCATTGCGCGGCACGCTCTTGAGCTTGCCCAGGTGACGGATAATGCGAGCGTCCTGCATCAGGCGCTCCAAATGCTCGGCGCCCATCAGCACGACTTTTTCCGGGTCGAAGCCGAAGAACACCTGTTCGAACGCCGGCCATTTGGCGTCCACCACGCTGTGCTTCAAGCCTGCACGGAACACGCGCAGCGCCAGGGTCGACAGGTAGCGGTCAGCGCTGATCCTGCGCAATTGCGCCGGGGTCTTGGGCACCGGCAGATGGGCTTCCAACTGGGCCGCTGAACCAAAACGGTTCAGACAATATTCGTGCAGCCACTTGTAATCGCGCATGCCCTCTCCTGGCAGGTGAAATGAAAACGGCGCCCGTGAGCGCCGTCCTTCAGAGCGTTGTAGAGCGTTAGAGGTTCACTACATTGACGAAACGCGACGCCGCGGTTTCATCGATTTTCAGGCTGGTGAAGTCGAACAGGTTGCGGTCGGCCAATTGCGACGGGATCACATTCTGCAGGCTGCGGAAGATGCTCTCGGTGCGGCCCGGCGTCTTGCGTTCCCACTCCAGCAGCATGTCCTTGACCACCTGGCGCTGCAGGTTTTCCTGGGAGCCGCACAGGTTGCACGGAATGATCGGAAACTGCTTGAAGTCGGCATACGCCTGGATGTCTTTCTCGTTGCAATACGCCAGCGGGCGGATCACCACGTTGCGCCCGTCATCGGCACGCAGCTTGGGCGGCATGGCCTTGAGCGAGCCGTTGAAGAACATGTTGAGGAAGAAGGTTTCGACGATATCGTCGCGATGATGCCCCAGGGCCATCTTGGTCGCGCCGATCTCATCGGCAAAGGTATAGAGCGTGCCCCGCCGCAGGCGCGAGCACAGCGAGCAGGTCGTCTTGCCTTCGGGGATCAACTGCTTGACCACCGAATAAGTGTCTTTCTCGACGATGTGGTACTCGACGCCCAGTTCCTTGAGATAGGCCGGCAGCACGTGCTCGGGAAAACCTGGCTGTTTCTGGTCCATGTTGACGGCGACGATCTCGAACTTGATCGGCGCGACCTTCTGCAGGTGCAGCAGCACATCGAGCAGGGTATAGCTGTCTTTGCCGCCGGAAAGGCAGACCATGACCTTGTCGCCCTCCTCGATCATGTTGAAATCGGCGACCGCTTCACCGGCCAGGCGACGCAGGCGTTTTTGCAGTTTGTTCTGGTTGACCGTAAGAGTGCCCATGGCGCTTGGATCCGCTGCAAGTGTGTGACGAAAAGCGGGGTATTTTAGCGACCTGAGCGCCCTCGATTCAATGTGGGAGCAAGCCCCTCCCACCTTGAATGCATTGCCCGCTACAGACCGTGCCGCGATTAGCACCTATGTTTACAGCGCGATTTACTCTAAAGGCCCTACAGTTTTCCAGGTCATCACTTCCTATACTGCGACTAGAGGTCGCACGACTATCCGGACCTTGCAGGCCATTTGGCCGGTAGCGCTCCGCTGGGGGGCGATGGTAATAACGACAGGAGTGACTGGCATGATCCATCACGTCGTGGGGCTGTTTACCCATCCCGATCAGGAATGGCGGGAAATTCGTGGCGATAAAGAAGAAAGCATCAGCCACATGTACCTCACCCATACCCTGGTTCTCGCGGCGATTCCCGCCGTCTCTGCATTTATCGGCACCACCCAGGTCGGCTGGGTCATCGGCAACCGCGCACCGGTCATGCTGACCCAGGAAAGCGCGCTGTGGATGACCCTGATGTCCTACGCTGCAATGCTCGGCGGCGTGGCGGTGATGGGCGCGTTCATTCACTGGATGGCCCGCACCTACGACGCCAACCCCAGCATGGCGCGTTGCGTGGCCTTCGCCACCTACACAGCGACGCCTCTGTTTATTGGCGGGCTGGCGGCGCTTTATCCACACATGTGGCTGGGCATGGTCGTGGGCACGGCGGCGATCTGCTACACGGTATACCTGCTGTATGTGGGGCTGCCGACCTTCATGAGCATCGACCCGGATGAAGGCTTCCTGTTTTCCAGCTCGGTACTGGCTGTAGGACTGGTGGTACTGGTGGCGATCATGGCGTTTACCGTGATCGTCTGGGGCCTGGGCGTTGGGCCGATCTACACCAGTTAAGCCTTTTTTACCGCAGGCAAAGCCACCGACAAGGTGGCTTTGTGCGTTATGCATGACCATTCGGCGCCTGACAGATTCGGAAACACCCTGCTTTGCGGCATACTGGACGTCTCTGGAGATATGTACAGCATGCCCGAGCAACTCAATACCCGCGTCGAAGATTGTTTCCTGCAAGCCGAATCCTTTTTCAAACGAAGCTTCAAACGCCCCAAGGTCAGCCTCAAGCTGCGGGGCCAGAAAGCCGGTGTCGCGCATTTGCACGAAAACATGCTGCGCTTCAACCCTCAGCTTTACCGTGAAAACAGCCAACATTTCCTCAAACAAACCGTGGCCCACGAAGTGGCGCACCTGATCGCCCACCAACTGTTTGGCGAGCGCATCCAGCCCCATGGTGAGGAATGGCAGTTGATCATGCGTGGGGTTTACGAACTGCCGCCGGACCGTTGTCACACCTATGAAGTCAAGCGGCGTCAGGTAACGCGCTTTATCTACCGGTGCCCGTGTGCCGACAGCGACTTCCCGTTTTCGCCGCAGCGGCATGGGTTGGTAGGCCAGGGGCGACGGTATTTGTGTCGGCGGTGTCGGCAGACCTTGGTGTTCACTGGGGAAACTCGGGTGGAATAAGGGCCTCATCGGGGGCAAGCCCCCTCCCACATTTGAATGTATTCACAAATCAAAGTGTGGGAGGGGGCTTGCCCCCGATGGCATCAGAACAGTCACCCAACAACCTTGGCCTGGCGCAAATCCGCAATCCGCTGAGCACTGAACCCCAATTCCCCCAGCACTTCATCACTGTGCGCACCGACAGCCGCGCCAATATGCCGAGGCGCCGGCAACCCCTCGGAAAACTTCAGCGGGCAGGCGATCTGCGCCTGGGTCGAGCCATCGCCCCTAGGCACTTGGCTGATCAGCGCGCGCGCCTGCAGCTGCGGATGCGCTACCGCTTCACTCAAGTTCAACACTGGTTCCACGCACGCATCCACGCCAGCAAACAACGCGCACACTTCATCAAAGCTGCGTTTTTCGAATTCCACCTGCAGCGCCTGCTTGAGAGCCGGCTGTTGCTCAGGCTTGAGGCTGTGCAGCGCCAGCTCCGGTCGCCCCAGCGCTTCGCACAATCGCTGCATGAAGGCAGGTTCCAGGCTGCCCACCGACATCCAGCGCCCATCACGGGTGCGGTAATAATCGTAAAAACTGCCGCCATTGAGCACATGGTTTTCCCACGCCGGTTCCACCCCGCAGGCCAGGTAACCCGCGCCGGCCATGGCGTTCAGGCTGAACGCGCAGTCGGTCATGCTCACATCCAGGTACTGGCCGACGCCGCTCTGCTGCCGTGCGATGACCGCCGCGAGCAAGCCCACCACCGCATGCAACGACCCGCCGCCGATATCCGCCAGCTGCACGCCCAACGGCAACGGCCCGCTGTCGCGCCGCCCGCTGTGGCTGGCCACGCCGGCCACGGCCAGGTAGTTGATATCGTGGCCGGCGCGATCCCTGTAAGGGCCGGTCTGGCCGTAGCCGGTGATCGACACGTAGATCAGCCTCGGGTTGATCGCGTTCAAGGCCGCATACCCCAGGCCCAGACGCTCCATCACGCCGGGGCGGAATTGTTCGATGAGGATGTCGGTGCCCTTGACCAGCTCGAACACGATCTGCAGCGCCTCGGCCCGCTTGAGGTCCAGCGCCAGGCTGCGTTTGTTGCGATTGAGGTAGGCATGGCTCGCCGAGGTGCCCTGATCATGGGGCGGCAGGACGCGCAACAAATCCATGCGCGTCGGCGATTCGATGCGCAGCACCTCGGCGCCCATGTCCGCCAGCATCAGTGAGGCGAAGGGGCCGGGCAACAGGGTGGAAAAATCCAGCACTTTGAGGGACGCCAAGGGGCCTGTCATACAAACTCCGTTTCCGATTCGACGGTTCACAGCGTAGTCAGCCTTGAGCGTCGACGGCAATCGTCGGAACGATCAACCCCCCTGACCGTTTTGATCACGGCGGGCTTTTTCGTCGCCACGGCTTTATCATTGGCCCACGTTTTGTTGGCAGAGTGTTCTATGAAGTTCGCGATTGCAGTGTTCAGCGCCGCCCACGCGCCCTCCTCGCGCCGCGCCCTGTTGTTCGCCCAGGCGGCCCTGGCCGGCGGGCATGAGATTGTGCGGCTGTTTTTTTACCAGGATGGCGTGTACAGCGCGTCCAATAACGTCGTCGCGCCCCAGGACGAGCAAGACATCGCGCGCCTATGGCGCGAGTTCGTCAGCGCCCACCAGCTCGACGGCGTCGTGTGCATCGCCGCAGCCCTGCGCCGTGGCGTGCTCAACGCCGAGGAAGCCACGCGCTATCAACGCAGCGCGGTGAACCTGGACGCGCCCTGGGCGCTGTCGGGCCTGGGGCAACTGCATGACGCGATCCAGGACGCCGACCGCCTGATCTGTTTTGGAGGTTCATGACATGGCCAAGTCATTGCTGGTGATCAGCCGCCAGGCACCGTGGTCCGGCCCCAGTGCGCGGGAAGCGCTGGATATCGTGCTGGCCGGTGGCGCGTTCGATCTGCCGATCGGCCTGCTGTTTCTGGACGACGGCGTGTTCCAGCTCGCACCGCACCAGAACGCCAAGGCCGTGCAACAAAAGGATTTGAGCGCCAACCTGCAAGCCCTGGGCCTGTTCGGCATCGATGACGTGTTCGCCTGCAGCCACAGCCTGGCCGAACGCGGGCTGGGTGTGCCGGCCAGCGCGCAGCCTTTGGACCCTGCCGCCATTTCCCAACTGATTGACCGTTACGACCAGGTGATTACCCTCTGATGTCGACTCTACACGTGGTATCCCACTCCCCCTTTACCGACAGCCGTCTCGACAGCTGTCTGCGCGTCTGTGGCAGCGCGGATGCGATCCTGCTGTGCGGCGACGGCGCCTACGGCCTGCGCCACACGGCCCTGCACACCAAAGGCGTGAAGGTGTTCGTGCTGGCTGAAGACATGCAGGCGCGCAACCTGCCGTTGCCGGACTGGGCCGACAGCGTGGACTATCCGGGTTTCGTGCAGTTGTCGATCGACTATGACAAGGTCAACACCTGGTTATGAATACGCTGACCGTAGGCACGCGCACCCTCGAACTGGACAAGGACGGCTACCTGGTCGACCTCGACGCGTGGTCTGCCGAGATTGCCAACGCCCTGGCCGCCGCAGAATCGCTGGAACTGACCCCGGACCACTGGGAAATCCTCGAACTGCTGCGCGGCTTTTACAAGGAGTACCAGCTGTCGCCGGCCACGCGCCCGCTGATCAAGTACGTCGCCTTGAAGCTCGGCCCGGACAAGGGCAACAGCCTGCACCTCAACAAACTGTTCAACGGCACTCCCGCCAAACTTGCCGCCAAGCTGGCGGGCCTGCCCAGGCCGACGAATTGCTTATGACCGACTTCGCCCCACTGACCCTCTCAACACCTGAAGAGCACCCTTTTGCGCAGTTCGTGCGCATCCTCGGCAAGGGCAAGCGCGGCGCGCGCAACCTCACCCGTGAGGAAGCGCGGGAAGCCATGGGCATGCTGCTCGACGAAAAAGTCGAAGACACCCAACTGGGCGCCTTTCTCATGCTGTTGCGTCACAAGGAAGAAAGCCCGGAAGAGCTCGCCGGTTTCACCGAAGCGGTGCGCGAGCGCTTGAACCCGCCCGCCTTGAAGGTGGATATCGACTGGCCGACCTACGCCGGCAAAAAGCGCCACTTGCCGTGGTTCCTGCTGGCGGCCAAATGCCTGGCGCAAAACGGCGTGCGCATCCTCATGCACGGCGGCGGCGCGCATACGGCGGGCCGCCTGTACACCGAGCAATTGCTGGAGCAGTTGCAGATACCGCTGTGCCGCAATTGGCAGCAGGTCGAGGCGGCGTATGAACAAGGCAACCTGGCGTTTATTCCGCTGGGCGACTGGGCGCCTCAGTTGCAGCGCATGATCGACCTGCGCAACACCCTGGGGCTGCGCTCGCCGATCCACTCCCTGGCACGCTTGCTCAACCCACTGAATGCCCGTTGCGGCCTGCAAAGCATCTTCCATCCGGGTTACCAGGGCGTGCACCGCGATGCCAGCGGCCTGCTGGGCGACAACGTGATTGTGGTCAAGGGCGATGGCGGCGAAGTGGAAATCAACCCCGACACCCTCAGCCATTTGTACGGAACCACCGGCGGCCAGAGCTGGGACGAAGAATGGCCCGCCCTCTCCGCCCAGCGCCACGTCAAACCGGCGAGCCTTGCGCCTGAGCATCTCAAAGCCCTGTGGCGTGGCGAGGTCGAGGACAGCTACCCGCAACTGGCACTGATCGCGACCATGGCCCTGGCTTTGCGCGGCCTCGGACACACCCGGGAGCAGGCATTTGAACTGGCCCAGCAGTATTGGGATGCGCGCGACAAATCGATTTAATCGATCATTCACCTCGGGTCTTTGCGCTTTTAGTTCGAACTCATCCCTTTAGACTGGGCTCCAACGCTTAATAGCCAAGGAGCCAGTCATGGGTTTGCTGATCGAAGGACACTGGAAAGACCAATGGTACGAAAGTAGCGCAGACGGCGCGTTCCAGCGCGAACAGGCGCAACGCCGCAATTGGGTGACCGCCGACGGCCAGCCCGGCCCGAGTGGCGAAGGCGGCTTCAAGGCCGAGGCGGGTCGCTATCACCTCAACGTCTCTCTGGCCTGCCCCTGGGCCCACCGCACCTTGATCCTGCGCAAGCTCAAGGGCCTGGAAAGCCTGATCGACGTCTCAGTGGTCAGTTGGCTGATGCTGGAAAACGGCTGGACCTTCGACAAGGCCCACGGCTCAAGCGGCGACGCGCTCGACGGCTTCGACTTCATGCACCAGCGCTACACCGCTGAGACCGCTGACTACACCGGGCGTGTCACGGTGCCGGTGTTATGGGACAAGCAGCTCAAACGCATCGTCAGCAATGAGTCGGCGGAAATCATCCGCATGTTCAATAGCGCATTTGATGAGCTGACCGGCAATACCCTGGACTTCTATCCCGAAGCATTGCGCCCGACTATCGACACGCTGAACGAACGCATCTACCCGGCCGTGAACAACGGCGTGTACCGCGCAGGCTTCGCCACCTCGCAGCAGGCCTATGAAGGTGCGTTCGATGACGTGTTTGCCGAGCTGGACCATTTGGAGCAGCACCTGGGCGAGCACCGCTACCTGGCCGGCGAGTACCTGACCGAGGCGGATGTGCGGCTGTTCACCACGTTGATTCGTTTTGATGCGGTGTATTACAGCCACTTCAAATGCAACCTGCGGCGGATTGCCGATTATTCAAATCTGTCGAATTGGTTGCGGGAAATGTATCAGTGGCCGGGGGTGGCCGAGACGGTGGATTTTGAGCACATCAAAGGGCATTACTACGCCAGCCACCGCACCATCAACCCGACGGGGATTGTGCCGAAGGGGCCGCTGCAGCGGTTTGATGTTGGACATGATCGGAAGCGGTTGAATGGCAAAGGTGTGTGGAGCTGATCCGGATGATGAGCTGAAGCTGATGGCCTCATCGGGGGCAAGCCCCCTCCCACACTTGGATCTGTGAATACAGTCAAAATGTGGGAGGGGGCTTGCTCCCGATGCTTTTAAGGCTCACACCTGAGACTGGGCGCCCTCAAACCATTTGAGCTTCTCGCGCAACACCACCACCTCACCCACGATCACCAGCGTCGGCGCATGGACTTCATGCTCCGCCACCATGCGCGGCAAGTCGGCCAGGGTGCCGGTGAATACGCGCTGGTTGGCGGTGGTGCCCTGCTGAATCAACGCTGCTGGCGTATCTTCCGCGCGCCCGTGCTTGATCAATTGCTCGCAGATGATCGGCAACCCAATCAAGCCCATGTAGAACACCAGGGTCTGTGACGGTCCCACCAGGTCCTGCCAGGGCAGGTCCGAGGTGCCATTCTTCAAGTGGCCGGTGATAAACCGCACCGACTGTGCGTAGTCACGGTGCGTCAACGGAATGCCCGCATACGCCGCGCAACCGCTGGCCGCCGTGATCCCCGGAACCACCTGGAACGGGATGCCATGGGCCGCCAATTCCTCGATCTCTTCACCGCCACGCCCGAAAATGAACGGATCGCCGCCCTTGAGGCGCAGCACGCGCTTGCCTTGCTTGGCCAGGTCCACCAGTTGCTGGTTGATCTGCTCCTGCGGCACGGCATGATCGGCGCGACGCTTGCCGACGTACACGCGCTCGGCATCCCGGCGGCACAGTTCCAGGATCGCTGGAGCCACCAACCGGTCATACAACACCACGTCGGCTTGCTGCATCAGGCGCAAGGCGCGGAAGGTCAGCAGGTCCGGGTCGCCCGGGCCTGCACCCACCAGGTATACCTCACCCGGTGCGTAAGGCGGCGCGCCATTGACCTTTTCGATCAACAGGCGCTCTGCCTCATCGCCCTGCCCGGCCAGTTGCCGGTCGGCAATCGGGCCCTGGAACACTTCTTCCCAGAACGCCCGTCGCTGCTGCACATCCGGGTACAAGCCTTTGACCTGGGCACGAAAACGCGCCGCCAACCCGGCCAACTGGCCATAGGTGGACGGAATCCAGGTTTCCAGCTTGGCCCGGATCAAGCGCGCCAGTACCGGCGCATCGCCGCCGCTGGACACCGCGATCACCAATGGCGAACGGTCGACGATCGCCGGGAAGATCACGCTGCACAGGGCCGGCGCATCCACCACATTGACCGGTACACAGCGCCGCTTGGCATCACTGGACACTTGCGCGTTCAGTGGCTCGTCGTCGGTGGCCGCGATGATCAGCACGCAACCGTCTAGGTCCGTCTCCTGATAACCGCGCAACATCAGGTCCCCGCCACTGCCCAGCACCAGTTCACGCAACTGGTCTTCGATCTGGGGAGCAACCACCCGCAGCAACGCCCCGGCATCGGCCAGCAGCCGGGATTTGCGCAAGGCAATCTCCCCGCCGCCGACGACCAGCACACGACTGCCGCGCAGGTTATGAAACAGCGGCAGAAATTCCATTTAGCCGATGACCTCGACGCCCGCCATGTAAGGCTTGAGCACCTCAGGCACACGAATCGAACCGTCGGCCTGCTGATAGTTTTCCAGCACTGCCACCAGCGTACGGCCTACCGCCAGGCCCGAACCGTTGAGGGTGTGCACCAGTTCCGGCTTGCCGGTTTCCGGGTTGCGGAAACGCGCCTGCATGCGTCGGGCCTGGAAATCGCCGCAGTTGGAGCACGACGAAATCTCGCGGTACTTGTCCTGGCTCGGCACCCACACTTCGAGGTCGTAGGTCTTCACGGCGCTGAAACCCATGTCGCCGGTGCACAACGCCAGCACGCGATACGGCAGCTCCAGCAACTGCAGGACGCGTTCGGCGTTGGCCGTCAGGCCTTCCAACGCTTCCATGGATTTGGACGGCTCGACCACCTGGACCATCTCAACCTTGTCGAACTGGTGCTGGCGGATCATGCCACGGGTGTCGCGCCCCGAGGCGCCGGCTTCACTGCGGAAGCACGGGCTATGGGCGACAAACTTGAGCGGCAGTTGCTTGGCATCGAGGATTTCGCCGGCGACGATATTGGTCAGCGACACTTCCGCAGTCGGGATCAGGTACAGGTCGGCTTCGCCGTCGCGGCTGATCTTGAACAGGTCTTCCTCGAATTTCGGCAACTGGCTGGTGCCCATCAACGCCGGCGCTTGCACCAGGTACGGGGTGTAAGCCTCTTCGTAACCGTGCTCGGCGGTGTGCAGGTTGATCATGAACTGCGCCAGGGCACGATGCATGCGCGCAATCGGGCCACGCAACAGGGCGAAACGCGCGCCGGACATTTTCGCGGCGGTTTCGAAATCCAGGCCGCCGGTCAATTCGCCCAGAACAACGTGGTCCTTGATATCGAAATCGAAGGCTTTGGGCGTGCCCCAGCGGCGCACTTCAACGTTGCCGTCTTCGTCCGCGCCAATCGGCACGGATTCGTGGGGCAGGTTGGGGATGCCCAGCAGGATCGAATCCAGCTCGGACTGGATCTTGTCCAGCTCGGCTTTGCCGTCGGACAGCTCGGTACCCATACGCTCGACGTCCGCCATCAACGGCGCGATGTCTTCGCCGCGCTGCTTGGCCTGACCGATGGACTTGGAACGCGCATTCCGCTCAGCCTGCAGTGCTTCGGTGCGGGTCTGGACGGTCTTGCGCTGTTCTTCCAGCGCTTCGATGCGCGCAACATCCAAGGCAAAGCCACGGGATGCCAGGCGGTCCGCTACGTCCTGAAGGTTGCTACGTAACAGTTTGGAATCGAGCATGTCGGTCTCTCGTTTATCAAAGTTTGGTCAAGGACAGGCCGGCCCAGGTGGCGAGCAGCCCGCCGAATACGCTGATAGCTGCATAGCCAATCGCCAGCAGCACTTGCCCGCTTTCCAGCAGGCGTACGGTATCCAGTGAAAATGATGAAAAGGTCGTCAGGCCGCCAAGGAAGCCAACCATCAGTCCGGCGCGCACCTCAATCGGTACTTCGGGACGCACCAGGAACAGGCCGTATAAAACACCGATCAACAGGCAGCCCACGATATTAACGGCCAGCGTCGCGGTATAGAAGTGCTTGGGCCAATTCGCGTTGATCCAGTTACCCGTCGCAAAGCGCAGCAGTGTACCCGCGATACCGCCCGCCGAGACGGCGACCACTAAAGGAATCATGATTTTCTCCGCTGCCTGGGACTTAAACGATCGAGTGCGGCCAGATGATTGAGCTTCTCACCGATCTTCAACTCCAGGCCACGGGGCACCGGCTGATAGAGCGGCAACGGTTCCAGCTCCTCGGGGAAGTAGTCTTCACCGGCCGCGTAAGCGTCCGGCTCATCATGGGCATAGCGGTACTCGTCACCGTAACCCAGCTGTTTCATCAACTTGGTCGGTGCGTTGCGCAAGTGCATCGGCACTTCGAGCGAACCATGTTCGGCCGCCGCGCGCAGCGCCGACTTGAAGCCCATGTACACCGCGTTGCTTTTGGGCGCGCATGCCAGGTAGGTAATGGCCTGGGCCACCGCCAGCTCGCCTTCCGGGCTGCCGAGGCGCTCTTGCACGTCCCAGGCGGCCAGGCACAGGCTCAGGGCGCGCGGGTCGGCATTGCCGATGTCCTCGCTGGCCATGCGCACCACGCGGCGCGCCAGGTACAACGGGTCGCAACCGCCGTCGATCATGCGCGCAAACCAGTACAACGCGCCGTCCGGGTTAGAGCCACGGACGGATTTGTGCAGCGCCGATATCTGGTCGTAGAACGCTTCGCCACCCTTATCGAAACGCCGACGTGTGTCACCCAGCAGGCTTTGCAGCAGGTCGACGCCAATCTCGCCGCCATCTTCGGCAAGGTCCGAGGCGTTCTCCAGCAGGTTGAGAAACCGCCGGCCATCGCCATCGGCGGCGGTGAGCAGGATCTTGAAGCCCTCTTCACTGACGCTCAGCTGGCGCTTGCCAAGCCCCTTGTCTTCGCTCAAGGCGCGCTGCAACAGCTTCTGCATCGCCGCCTCGTCCAGGCTCTTGAGCACGTAGACGCGCGCGCGCGAGAGCAGCGCGTTATTCAATTCGAACGAAGGGTTCTCGGTGGTGGCGCCGATAAAGATCAGCGTGCCGTCTTCGACGTACGGCAGGAACGCATCCTGCTGGGACTTGTTGAAGCGATGCACTTCGTCGACGAACAGGATGGTGCGCTTGCCGTATTGCCCGGCCTGCTGCTTGGCGATTTCCACCGCCTGACGGATCTCCTTGACCCCGGCCAGCACGGCGGAGACCGTTTCGAAGTGCGCATCCGAGACCTTGGCCAGCAGCCGCGCCAGGGTGGTTTTACCCACCCCCGGCGGCCCCCAGAAAATCATCGAGTGCAGCGCACCCTGCTCCAGGGCTTCACGCAGGGGCTTGCCGCGCGCGAGCAGGTGTTCCTGACCGACGTACTCATCCAGGTTGGTCGAGCGCAGGCGCGCGGCCAGGGGCTGGGCAATCGGGCCACTTCGAAACAGGTCCATGGGCAGCGTTTGAAACCTCTGGGGAGTTTATTCCTGGATCACGTCGGCACCCTTGGGGATGTCGAACTTGAACTTGGACGCGGGCACCGGCTGGTTGGCCTTGACCCCGGAGAACAGGATATCGGTGCGCTGGCCGACGCTGTCGATCAGGCGCATGTTATTGATCACACCGTTGCCAAACGACAGTTGCAGGCTGTCAAACAGCGTGTCCTTGGATTTGGGCTTGAGGGTGAATTCGATCACGTTACTGGTTTGCTTGGAGGTGATATCGAAACTGTCGTTGATCTTCGATACATCGCCCGACAGCAGCAGCGCTGGCGTCTGGTTCAGCCGTGGGTCGAGCTTCTTGATAGTCGCCTGCTCCAGGTCCGGGTCCCACAGCGTGACTTTCTGGCCGTCGGAAACGATGGTCTGTTCGGCCTTGCCTTCGGTATGCCAGTAGAACAGGCCGGGACGCTGCACGGCCATTTCGCCCGCAGTTTCCTGCAACTGGGTGCCACCGGCGTCCAGGGTCAGCTGGGAAAAGCGCGCGGTCAGGGTCTGGGATTTGTCCAGCAGGTTCTTCAGGCTGGCCACCGAAGCCGGGTCAGCGTGAGCCGAAGCGGCGGTCAGGGCCAGTACCGGCAACAACAGCATGCGGATAATGCGCATGGGAATCCTCATTGAGTAATCAGGGCGCGCCGCGTGCTGCCACGCGGCGCGGGATCAGTCGCGCATCTGCCCGGGGGCGATGATTTCACGCGAGCCGTTGGTGTTCATTGCAGTGACGACGCCAGCGTTTTCCATGGCTTCGATCATGCGGGCTGCGCGGTTGTAGCCAATCTTCAGCTTGCGTTGCACCGCAGAAATCGAGGCGCGACGGCTTTCCAGCACGAACGCCACGGCCTCGTCGTACAGCGCGTCGGTTTCGGCGTCATCGTCGCCACCGCCGCTGCCGCCGTCGAAGCCGCTACCGGCCTCTTCAACGCCGGCGAGGATCTCGTCGTTATATTCAGGTGCGCCACGCAGTTTCCAGGCTTCCACCACGCGATGCACTTCATCGTCGGACACGAAGGCACCGTGCACACGGATCGGCAGGCTGGTGCCGGGCGGCATGTAGAGCATGTCACCGTGGCCCAGCAGTTGCTCGGCGCCGCCCTGGTCGATGATGGTCCGCGAGTCGATCTTGCTCGACACCTGGAACGCCATGCGCGTGGGGATGTTGGCCTTGATCAGGCCGGTGATCACATCCACCGACGGCCGCTGGGTCGCGAGGATCAAGTGGATCCCGGCCGCACGGGCCTTCTGGGCAATACGCGCGATCAGTTCTTCGACCTTCTTGCCGACGATCATCATCATGTCGGCGAATTCGTCGACCACCACCACGATGGTCGGCAACTTGGTCAGCAGCGGCGCTTCGTCGTGAATGTTTTCGCGCTTGTACAGCGGGTCGGTCAGCGGTGTGCCGGCGTCCTGGGCTTCCTTGACCTTGGCATTGAAGCCAGACAGGTTACGCACGCCCATCTTCGCCATCAGCTTGTAGCGACGCTCCATCTCGGCGACGCTCCAGCGCAGCGCGTTGGCGGCGTCCTTCATGTCGGTGACCACCGGGCACAGCAGGTGCGGGATGCCTTCGTAGATCGACAATTCCAACATCTTCGGGTCGATCATGATCAGCTTGGCGTCGTCCGGGCCGGATTTGAACAGGATCGACAGGATCATTGCGTTCACGCCCACCGACTTACCGGAACCGGTGGTACCGGCCACCAGCAGGTGCGGCATTTTTGCCAGGTCGGTGATTACCGGCTTGCCGCCGATGTCATGGCCGAGGGCCAAGGTGACCGGCGATTTGAAATTGTCATATTCCGGGGTTGACAGCACCTCGGAGAACCGCACGATCTGGCGGTCTTCGTTGGGAATCTCGATGCCCACGGTGGTTTTGCCGGGAATCACTTCCACCACGCGCACGCTGGTCACGGCCAGGGAACGGGCCAGGTCTTTGGCCAGGTTGGAGATACGGCTGACCTTGACGCCCGCCGCCGGCTGGATTTCGTAACGGGTAATCACCGGGCCTGGGTGAATCGAGTCTACCGACACTTCGACGCCGAATTCCTTGAGCTTGATTTCCAGCAGGTGGCCAACGGCCGCCAGGGATTCGGGCGAGTAGTTGAGCTGTTTCTTTTCCGCCGGGTCGAGAATCGAGATCGGCGGCAAGGTGCCTTCGACGGCGCTGTCGATGAACAGCGGGGCCTGCTTTTCTTTCTGCACGCGATGGCTTGGCTCGGGCGCCTTGGGCGGCGCGGGAGCGATCACCGGCGGCACCTGCTTCTCGCGGTCCGACATGTGCTTGCTCAGGGCCTGTTCGCGCTCGATCAGGCGTTCCTTGACCTTGGCCTGCTCGCGGCGGTCCGGCGTGCTGGGAGCCACCACTTCGTTGACGCGGGTGTCCACTTCGCGCAGCTGAGCAACCATTTGCTTGCGCTCGACACGCGCCGCCCACCAGCGGTTGGCGGCCCCCTGGAACAACTCGAACAGATCGAGGGTGATCTTGCCGGTCACGTCCATCACCTTGAACCATGACAGGTCGGTGAACACCGTAAGGCCGAACAGAAACAGCGCGATGAACATCAGGGTGCTGCCCTGGATATTCAGGGTGCGGCGCGCCAGGTCGCCCAGGCTTTCGCCCAGCGCCCCGCCCGCACCCGCCGGCAAACCGGTGGGCGCGTGGAAATGGATATGCGCCAGGGCGGCGCCGGACAACACCAGGAACACCAGCCCGATCAGGCGCCAGGAGAACAGCCAGCCGCTCCACTGCCACGGCTCATGCCGCTGGCGGAAGATCTGCCAGGTCTTGATCGCCAGCAGCAGCGGGAAGATGTACGCGAAATAACCGAGAATCATGAACAGGATATCGGCGCTGTAGGAACCCACGGGGCCACCGAAATTCTGCACGTCGTCGATTTTGCTGTTATGGCTCCAGCCAGGATCGTCCTTGCCGTAGGTGAGCAAGGCCATCATCAGGAACAGGCACAGCGCGCCGATAGCGATCAGCGCACCTTCCTTGAGTCGGTAATGCAGGTGCTGACGCCAGGCCGGCACGACTGCTGCTTTGGGTGTTGCGGCGGATTTCTTCAAAACGGGTCTTTTCCTGCGCCTTTTAGCGCGTCCATCTGTTGATTGACTGCACACGACTGCCCTGTCCCGAGCAGCTGAAAAATGACGAATGTTACTGAATCTACTTTTAACACTGCCAAACCCATAGGCGAAATGGCGATAACGCCACGATCGCCGCATTGTACGGGTTTGCGTGCGCGATGCCACGCACTTGCCCGTCACCCGGCAGCGTGAACCCTCCAGGTGTTGCAGCCTGTTCAATTTGAGCATGCATTGTCTTTGCTGACAAAGGCTTATGCGCTGTATTTAGCAAACCAGACAAGCTTGGCAAAGTGCCGGCACTGGCCAGACCCGATTACGACCGCGCCTTATGCACAGAGTTGCAGAAACACCCTTACACGCTAATCCGCGCCGAAAACCTATTCGGGCTGGCCCCGTGGCGCTGTGTCGACAATAATCACCGCTTGGGGCAGGCCCAACCACCTGCCACTCCCCTCCCCTTCCGTAAGCCTGGATGCCATGCTGACCTGGTTACAACGCGACACCCTCACCTTTCCGCCACTGGCCAAGGCCATGCGCGAACCCAACGGCCTGCTTGCCGCCGGCGGCGACCTGTCAGCCGAACGGTTGATCCAGGCCTATCGTCACGGCTGCTTCCCCTGGTTCTCCGAAGGCCAACCGATTCTCTGGTGGTCGCCGGACCCACGCACAGTGATATTCCCCGACGAGCTGCACGTCTCGCGCAGCCTCGGCAAATTATTGCGCCAACAGCGCTATCGCGTGACCTTCGACCAGGACTTCGCTGCGGTTATTCAAGGCTGTGCGGCGCCACGCGCCTATGCCGATGGCACCTGGATCACGCAAGGCATCCAGAGCGCCTACCTGGAGCTGCATCAGCGTGGTTACGCCCACTCGGTGGAGGTGTGGGACCAGGGGGAACTGGTCGGAGGCCTTTACGGCCTGGCGATGGGCCAATTGTTTTTTGGTGAATCGATGTTCAGCCGCGCCGACAACGCCTCCAAGTTCGGCTTCGCCACGCTGACCCGGCAATTGCAGGCCTGGGGCTTTGTGCTGATTGACTGCCAGATGCCCAACGACCACCTGCACAGCCTGGGCGCACGCGCCATACCGCGCAGTGAGTTCGCGCAGTGGCTGCGCAATCATCTGGACGTGCCCAGCTCTGGGCCGTGGGTTTCTTAGGCGCCATTCGCGTACCTGGCTTACACTTATTTCAAAGCTTATCCCGAGGGTTGATCATGACCGAGCTGGCGCGCTTGAAGTTCTATGCCACTCAAGCCCACTCTTGCAGCTATCTGCCCGACGAGCAGGCCACTACGCTGTTCCTCGATCCCAGCCAACCGATGGACGTGCATGTGTACGCCGACCTGTCGGAGATGGGCTTTCGGCGCAGCGGCGATCACCTGTACCGGCCTCACTGCCAAAATTGCAACGCTTGCGTGCCGGCGCGGATTCCGGTGGCGCAATTTGTGCCGGATCGCAACCAGAAACGCATTCTCAAGCGCAACGCCGACCTGACGGTAGATGCGGTCAAACCGCAGTACAGCGAAGAATACTTCGATCTTTATCAACGCTATATCGAACAGCGCCACGCCGACGGCGATATGTTCCCGCCCAGCCGCGATCAGTTTTCCACCTTCCTGGTGCGGGACCTGCCTTTTTCGCGCTTCTACGAATTCCGCCTCGACGGACGGCTACTGGCGGTGGCGGTCACCGACCTGCTGCCCAACGGCCTGTCGGCGGTGTACACCTTCTATGAACCCGCCGAAGAGCGCCGCAGCCTGGGACGCTTTGCCATTCTCTGGCAGATAGGTGAAGCACTGCGCCTGGAACTGGAGGCGGTGTACCTTGGATACTGGATCAAGAACTGCAAAAAGATGAACTACAAGACCCAATATCGGCCCATTGAGCTGCTGATTAATCAAAGATGGGTAACGCTTAACTAGAACCCCTTGGCTTGAACACCCTTTTTCGGGCACAATGCACGCCGCTTTTGCCTGGCGCAGTTGCACCGGGCCATTCACTGGATACCGAGGGCTTTACTGCATGTCGAAAGAAGACAGCTTCGAAATGGAAGGCACTGTCGTCGACACCCTGCCCAACACCATGTTTCGTGTGGAGTTGGAAAATGGGCACGTCGTAACCGCGCATATCTCCGGCAAGATGCGCAAGAACTACATTCGTATTCTTACCGGTGACAAAGTGCGCGTCGAGCTGACGCCCTATGACTTGAGCAAAGGGCGCATCACTTACCGCGCTCGCTAAGCAAGTCAATACAAAACGCCCGGTTCTGCCGGGCGTTTTTGTGTGCACAGGATTTACCTGACACCTGAAAACTAATGTGGGAGGGGGCTTGCCCCCGATGGCAGTGGGTCAGCCAGCACATGGGCGGCTGATATACCGCTATCGGGAGCAAGCCCCCTCCCACATTGGAAACACATCGTTTTGGTAATGGCATTCCAGATAGCAAAAAGGCGCCTTTCGGCGCCTTTGTATTTTATTGCAGTGAACGATCAGGCCATTTCAGCGGTGGTTTCGAAGTCGAAGGTCAGTTCGCCGTCCTTCAGATCGATATGCACCACGCCACCATGGTCGGAAAGCTCGCCGAACAGGATCTCTTCGGCCAGCGGCCGCTTGATCTTGTCCTGGATCAAACGCGCCATCGGGCGAGCGCCCATTGCCGCGTCGTAGCCGCCTTCCGCAATCCAACTGCGCGCTGCCTCCGTCACCTCCAGCTGCACGCGCTTGTCTTCCAACTGCGCCTGAAGCTCGGTGAGGAACTTGTCCACCACGCTTTTGATGACCTCATGGCTGAGGCGACCAAATTGGATAATGGTGTCCAGACGATTGCGGAACTCCGGCGTGAAGCTCTTCTTGATCACTTCCATCGCATCGGAGGAGTGATCCTGATGCGTGAAGCCGATCGACGCTCGCGCAGCGGTTTCAGCGCCGGCGTTGGTGGTCATGATCACGATCACGTTGCGAAAATCCGCCTTGCGCCCGTTGTTGTCGGTCAGGGTGCCGTGGTCCATCACCTGCAACAGCAGGTTGAAGACTTCCGGATGCGCCTTCTCGATTTCATCGAGCAACAATACGCAATGCGGCTGCTTGGTGATCGCCTCGGTCAACAGGCCACCCTGGTCGAAGCCGACATAGCCCGGCGGCGCACCGATCAGGCGCGACACGGTGTGACGCTCCATGTATTCGGACATGTCAAAGCGCACCAGCTCGATCCCCATGGCTTTGGCCAATTGGCGCGCCGCCTCGGTTTTGCCGACACCGGTCGGGCCGGCGAACAGGAACGAGCCCACGGGCTTGTCCGGCGACTTGAGGCCCGCACGCGACAGCTTGATCGCAGTGGACAACGCATCGATGGCCGCGTCCTGGCCAAACACGGTCAGCTTGAGGTCACGTTCCAGGTTACGCAGCAGCTCTTTATCGGAGCTGTTGACGTGTTTAGGCGGAATACGCGCGATCTTCGCCACGATGTCCTCGACCTGAGGCACATCGATGCGCTTCACACGTTTCTCGACCGGCTGCAGGCGCTGGTAGGCCCCCGCCTCGTCGATCACATCGATCGCTTTGTCCGGCATGTGCCGGTCATTGATGTAGCGCGACGCCAGCTCAGCCGCCGCACGCAATGCCTCATCGGTGTACTCGATGCCATGATGCGCTTCAAACCGGCCCTTGAGCCCGCGCAGGATGCCGATGGTGTCTTCAACCGAAGGCTCGGACACGTCGACTTTCTGGAAGCGGCGCGCCAGGGCACGGTCTTTTTCGAAGATCCCGCGGAATTCCTGGAACGTGGTCGAGCCAATGCAGCGGATATCACCCGACGACAGCAGCGGCTTGAGCAGGTTGGACGCGTCCATCACCCCGCCCGACGCGGCGCCGGCACCAATGATGGTGTGGATTTCGTCGATGAACAGAATCGCCTGCGGGCGTTTTTTCAGCTCGCCGAGCAGCGCCTTGAAGCGCTTCTCGAAATCGCCACGGTACTTGGTCCCGGCGAGCAACGCGCCCAGGTCCAGGGAGTAGACGACGCTGTTGGCCAGCAGGTCCGGCACCTGATTGTCCACGATACGCTTGGCCAGGCCCTCGGCGATCGCGGTTTTCCCCACACCCGCTTCACCCACCAGCAACGGGTTGTTCTTGCGGCGGCGCGCGAGGATCTGCGCTACGCGTTCAACCTCGAGTTCACGCCCCACCAGCGGATCGATCCGCCCCTGGCGCGCGAGTTCGTTGAGGTTGCTGGCGTAAGCATCCAGCGGGTTGCTTGAAGAAGAAGACTCACCGCCCTCGTCGTCCTGCATATCCTGCTCACCCTCGGAATGATCGCCGTGCCCAGGCACCTTGGAGATACCGTGGGCGATGTAGTTAACGACATCAATACGGGCAACGCTCTGCTGCTTGAGCAGAAACACAGCCTGGCTTTCCTGTTCGCTGAAAATCGCCACCAGCACATTGGCGCCCGTGACTTCACGCTTACCGGAGCTCTGTACGTGGAATACAGCACGCTGCAATACCCGCTGGAAGCCCAGGGTCGGCTGGGTCTCACGGTCCTCGTCATGCACGGGGATCAGTGGCGTGGTGGAGTCGATAAACTCCTGCAGGTCATGCTTGAGTTTGTCGAGGTTGGCGCCGCACGCACGTAGAACGGTGGCGGCAGCTTCGTTATCCAAAAGTGCCAGCAGCAGGTGTTCGACGGTCATGAATTCATGACGCTTCGAACGAGCCTCCTTGAAGGCAAGATTGAGGGTGACTTCGAGCTCGCGGTTTAACATAGCTTCACCTCATACCCAAGTGGTCGGCGTTAACCGTCCTTCTCGATTTCACAGAGTAGCGGATGCTGGCTTTCCCTGGCGTACTGGTTGACCTGCATGGCCTTTGTCTCGGCGATGTCGCGGGTAAACACTCCACATACTGCCCGTCCTTCTGTGTGAACGGCCAGCATTACCTTGGTCGCCAACTCGCGGTTCAGGTTAAAAAACACCTCGAGCACTTCGACCACGAAATCCATCGGTGTGTAGTCATCATTGAACAAAACCACCTTGTACATCGGCGGCGCCTGTAAAGCAGGCTTGGCCTCCTGAACAGCAATGCCTGCAGAACCGTCGTCGTCATGTTCCTGATCCGGGCGATCCTGATTGAATGTTAGTCGAATCTGGCTATTTGCATGCATGGAAAGAAAGGTTCGTCAGTGGTTCAAATACAGTGGTGGGGGCGAGCTGTCAGAATTTCAACTCTGACCGGTTGATCGCCTTGACTATCGGCAAATCGGTGTTACAACCAATAGAGCCCACAGTGGGTAAAAAAGGTCCGCGCAGTCAACCTTATTTATTCGGGTTAGGACGGATAGACAGGATGATACTCCAGTGATGGAGTCTGGTGCAGAGGGATAAGGGAATGGCTAGTGGTAAGGTCAAGTGGTTCAACAATGCCAAGGGTTATGGCTTCATTCTTGAAGATGGCAAGGATGAAGACCTTTTTGCGCATTTCTCAGTGATCGAGATGGATGGCTACAAGACATTGAAAGCGGGTCAGGCTGTCTGCTTTGAGATTATTCAAGGCCCCAAGGGCATGCATGCCGTAAAAATCAAAGCGCTGGAGGCTGTTAAAGACGCGCCGAAAGTAGAAGCGCCTGCTCTGCAATCGACGACGCAACTGGCCTGATCAGCCACTGAGCAAAGTTTTGAAAGCCCAACCGGCCATTCTGAGTTAATCAGCACGGCCGGTTTTTCTGCTTGTTTACATATGCTTGATCAGCGCATCACCAAAGCCCGACGACGACACCAGCGTAGCGCCCTCCATCAGGCGCTCGAAATCATAGGTCACGGTCTTGGCCGAAATCGCGCCGTTGGTGCCCTTGATGATCAAATCGGCCGCCTCTACCCAGCCCATGTGCCGCAGCATCATTTCCGCCGAAAGAATCAATGAGCCCGGGTTGACCTGATCCTTGCCCGCGTACTTCGGTGCCGTGCCGTGGGTGGCTTCGAACATGGCCACGGTGTCGGACAGGTTGGCACCCGGCGCAATACCGATGCCGCCCACTTCCGCCGCCAGGGCGTCAGACAGGTAGTCGCCGTTCAGGTTGAGCGTCGCAATCACGTCATATTCAGCCGGGCGCAGCAGGATCTGCTGGAGCATGGCATCGGCAATCGCATCCTTGACCACCACGTTCTTGCCGGTCTTCGGGTTCTTGAACTGCATCCACGGCCCGCCATCGAGCAGGGTCGCGCCGAACTCCTCGGCCGCCACTTCGTAGGCCCATTCCTTGAAGGCACCTTCGGTGAACTTCATGATGTTGCCTTTATGCACGATGGTCAGCGAGTCGCGGTCGTTATCCACCACATATTGCAGGGCCTTGCGCGCCAGGCGCTTGGTGCCTTCCAGCGATACCGGCTTGATACCAATGCCGCAATCCTGGTCGAAGCGGATCTTGGTGACGCCCATCTCCTCCTTGAGGAACTTGATCACCTTGATCGCCTCAGGCGAACCGGCCTTCCACTCGATGCCGGCGTAAATGTCCTCGGAGTTCTCACGGAAGATGGTCATGTCCACATCCCCCGGCTTCTTGACCGGGCTGGGCACGCCTTCGAACCAGCGCACCGGGCGCAGGCATACATAGAGGTCGAGTTGCTGGCGCAGGGCCACGTTCAGCGAACGGATGCCGCCACCGACCGGGGTGGTCAGCGGGCCCTTGATGGACACCACGTAATCCTTGACCGCATCCAGGGTTTCCTGAGGCAGCCAAGTGTCCTGGTCGTAGACTTGGGTGGCCTTCTCGCCGGCGTACACCTCCATCCACGAGATTTTGCGCTTGCCGCCGTAGGCCTTTTCAACAGCTGCGTCGACCACCTTGATCATCACCGGGCTGATGTCGACGCCAATACCGTCACCTTCGATATAGGGGATGATCGGTTGGTCAGGAACATTGAGAGAATGGTCTGCATTGACGGTGATTTTGTCGCCGACTGCAGGAACCTGAATCTTCTTGTATCCCATGCTGAACTCCATCTATGGATTGAACATCTGGCTGCGTTCGAGCCTACTCCAGATAAATGGCGACTGAAACCTTGCGCCATGCTCATTTGCATCGAAAACAGCATAAATTGTCGCCTACAAGCCTGAAAGCAAAGGCAAAATCGCCAATCTTGAGCACCACGTGCGACTTTAGCCGCACAGGCGCTGCCTGCGACCTTTAGACCAATGGACGACCCACCTTTTGTATGAAGGCTCAGCGTAAGCATAGCGACCTATGTATAATGCCGCCGCTGACCAAAGAGTCACGACGGTTGACCGCTCTAGACAGTAGCCTTCAGCCAGAAAGCAGGACTATTACAATAGTCCAAACGCTTGACGCTCGACTGATGCAACCCAACATCACCGCGAAGAAACCTCGACATTTCGCTCATGGATGACTTTGAACGAACGCGCTCCACCCGGCGCATCTCGAGTTTCTGCGCACGCTTTCAGCAAAGAAGAGAGTTAATCCGAATATGCCCACCCGCTCGAAGATCATCTACACCTTCACCGACGAAGCCCCAGCCCTCGCCACCTATTCACTGCTGCCTATCGTAGAGGCCTTCACCGCTTCCGCTGATATTGCCGTGGAAACCCGCGATATTTCCCTCGCCGGGCGCATCCTCGCAAGCTTCCCCGAGCAACTGGGCGACAAGGCTATCCCGGACCACCTCGCCGAACTGGGCGACCTGGCCGTTACGCCTGAAGCCAACATCATCAAGCTGCCTAACATCAGCGCCTCGACCCCGCAGCTGCAAGCCGCGATCAAGGAACTGCAGGCCCAGGGCTACGCCCTGCCGGACTACCCGGAAACCGTAACCACCGACGCGGAAAAAGAAACCCGTGCCCGTTACGACAAGGTCAAGGGCAGCGCCGTGAACCCGGTCCTGCGCGAAGGCAACTCCGACCGCCGCGCACCGCTGTCGGTCAAGAACTACGCACGCAAGCACCCCCACAAGATGGGCGCCTGGTCTGCCGACTCCAAGTCGCACATTGCCCACATGAGCAATGGCGACTTCTACGGCAGCGAAAAAGCCGTACAGATCGAAACCGCTGATGCTGTCAAAATCGAGCTGATCGCTCAAGACGGCACCGCCACCGTCCTGAAAGAAAAGACCTCGGTACAGGCTGGCGAGATCATCGACACCGCCGTACTGAGCAAGAAAGCCCTGCGCGCGTTCATCGCCGCCGAGATCGAAGACGCCAAGAAACAAGGTGTGCTGCTGTCGGTTCACTTGAAAGCGACCATGATGAAGGTCTCCGACCCGATCATGTTCGGCCAGATCGTTGCCGAATTCTATAAAGACGCCCTGGCCAAGCACGCGACCGTGCTGGAACAGATCGGCTTCAACCTGAACAACGGCATCGGCGACCTGTACGCGCGCATCAAGGCCCTGCCTGCCGAGCAACAAGCGCAGATCGAAGCGGACATCCAGGCGGTCTATGCCGCTCGCCCTTCGCTGGCGATGGTCAACTCCGACAAAGGCATCACCAACCTGCACGTGCCGAGCGACGTGATCGTCGACGCCTCGATGCCAGCCATGATCCGTGACTCCGGCAAGATGTGGGGCACCGACGGCCAACTGCACGACACCAAGGCCGTGATCCCGGATCGCTGCTACGCCACCATCTACCAGGCGGTCATCGAAGACTGCAAGGCCAATGGCGCCTTCGACCCCACCACCATGGGCAGCGTGCCAAACGTTGGCCTGATGGCGAAGAAAGCCGAAGAGTACGGCTCCCACGACAAGACCTTCCAGATCAAGGCTGACGGCGTAGTCCGCGTCACCGACAGCAAGGGCAACCTGCTGATGGAACAGAACGTCGAAGCCGGCGATATCTTCCGCATGTGCCAGACCAAAGACGCGCCGATCCAGGACTGGGTCAAGCTCGCCGTCAACCGTGCACGCGCCAGCAACACCCCGGCCATCTTCTGGCTGGACCCGCAGCGCGCTCACGATGGCGTGGTGGTCGAGAAAGTTCAGGCTTACCTGAAAGACCACAACACCGAAGGCCTGGACATCCGCATCATGGCCCCGGTCGACGCGATGAAGTTCACCCTGGAGCGCACCCGCAAGGGCCTGGACACCATCTCGGTGACCGGTAACGTACTGCGCGACTATCTGACCGACCTGTTCCCGATCATGGAGCTGGGCACCAGCGCCAAGATGCTGTCGATCGTGCCGCTGATGAACGGCGGCGGCCTGTTCGAAACCGGCGCAGGTGGTTCGGCACCGAAACACGTGCAGCAGCTGCTGGAAGAAAACTTCCTGCGCTGGGATTCCCTGGGCGAGTTCCTGGCCCTGGCCGCGTCCCTCGAGCACCTGGGCGTGACGTACAACAACCCGAAAGCCCTGGTCCTGTCCAAGACCCTGGACCAGGCCACCGGCCAGTTCCTCGACAACAACAAGTCGCCATCGCGCAAAGTCGGCAACATCGACAACCGCGGCAGCCACTTCTACCTGGCGCTGTACTGGGCCCAGGCCCTGGCCGCCCAGACCGAAGACACGGCACTGCAAGCGCAGTTCGGCGAACTGGCCAAGACCCTGGCCGCGAACGAAGCAACCATCGTTGCCGAGCTCAACGCCGTACAGGGCAAGCCAGTGGATATCGGCGGCTACTACGCACCGAACCCGGAGCTGACCAGCAAGGCCATGCGCCCAAGCAACACGCTGAATGCGGCGATTGCCAAGTTGAAGTAGGGTTGTAAAGCGATACCACAAACCCCGGCCGAGTGCCGGGGTTTGTGTCTTCGGCGAGTGAGACTTTAGTCATAGGGAAGCATTGACGTACTCTGCAACCCATACGGAGCGAATCAACTCAAGCACCTCACGCCTGTAAACGGGATTCCAACCCGCTCGTTCTTTTGGCATCACGGCAAACTGAGGTAGCACGGGCAAACTGGAAATGCCTTCAAGACTCTTTAAACCCGATACCTGCGCGACAAACGGAAGCAATGTGATCCCAACTCCGGCCTGCACTGCAGAACGCAACGATATCAAGTCCTCTGACTCATAAACGCAATGCCATTTAATGCCGCGCTCCTCCAGACTTCGGATCGCAAGACTGCGAAATCCACAAGGCGGCTTGAACAAGGCGAGCGGAATATCATGTGGCTTATCGACCATGTCAACACTATCGCTGGCAAACCACCTGACCGATAACGCATGCCACGGTTGCTCATGCATTTTTTCCAGTTCGTCTATCACGAGGCACAGATCAATCTTTCCCTCTATTATCGCATCCAATAGCAAGCCGGATCTAGCAACCTTGACCACCATTTGTATTTTTGGAAAGTGAGTAGCCATGCTGGAAATAATCTTAGGGAGCACCTTCTCACAAAAATGCTCTGGCATGCCCACTATGAGTGTTTCTCGCTTTTCGGCTCTCTCAAATAGCGCACCGACTTTATCGTTACAAATAACAATATCCTTCGCATAACCAAAAAGCCTTTCTCCTTCCACGGTCAGTAATACCTGTCGATTTTCTCTTACAAACAACTCAACACCCAACAGATCCTCTAATCGTTTGATTTGCTGACTAATAGCGGGTTGGGTCAAGCTTAACGCTTCGGCTGCGCGCGTAAAGCTTTTGGTCTCGCCTACTTTGATAAAACTTCGCAACGACTGAACATCAAGATTGACTCTCATGGCACGCCACCGATCGAAACTGGTCTTCCGATTGTGGCAAATCAACGCTTTACTCGCCACTAGCTATTCGGCTAGGTACAAGCTAACTCCATGTATGAAAACATCCTGAAAATGTTTAAAAAAAGAATCGTCTGTCATCCTATGCCGACAATCGAGCACCGAACGTATTCACGTGCGTATCGGAAGTCAGCGCCAATTTCGCCAGAATGTACTCTGCTCGCGTCGCCGAATGACGAGCATTTATCTCTAAAGCACTGGTAAAAAAGAACGCACCACTTGTCAGCTCTCCCAAAACAATGATTCTGTCATCCACATGCCCTAACTGATTTATTAAGCCGCCCGACTCAGCGGATACCTTCACCCCGCCGAATGGGTCCGCACACGCTATTCCCCGCTCAAGAATATGTTGCACCAATGGGTTATCAAACTTGGTCACATCACGGGGCGTGCCTGTAGCCACCACAACGGAATCGTAGGTATGGAAACTTCTATCTGACTGATTAGCCACTTGCAAAACAAAACGCCCATCGCACTCAATTGCCTCAAGCTCACCCTTGATGATTGATAGTTGCCCAGATTCAAGTAATGACTTAATCTTTAGCGCATTTTCAACCGGAATAGAGACACGGTGAGCCATCCACCAACTCGAGTAACCCAAGAATATCTTTTTATCTTCATCCGGCATTGCAGGCCATATCAAATCAAGTACGGCATTTGTGGAATAAAGAACAGATTGCCAAAATCGAGGATGATGGGCAGCAGCTATTTCCGCTTCAAGAAATTCTACTGCTGGACGTTGAGAACATTTTGTTGACCAGTCAGGCCTGCATATCGGCTTGCCCTCCAAGGCCAACTCCTGCATCGTCCAACGAAGCACATCTTCAAGTCGCACCACCCCAGTTTGAGAGATACAAGATCTAACAGTTTCCGGTGTCAGTATCACCGGCTTATAGCGCCCCTGAGTTCCTCTGACACTTGGCAGGGCTCCCGTGCGCGAATGCAACGTAATGGGCCCTTCATGGCCATTAGCAGTAAGACCTATCACCGCATCGATAGCACTCAATCTCGATCCAACAATCGCAACACTCGCTTGCTTTTGAATCAGCCTGCATGTGCGTTTGATTGGATAAGGGCTGCAGAAAAAGCCTTTCATAGTAGTAAGGTGTTGGTATTCCAAGCTACACGCGTTACCACAGCTCAATACTACATGATCGCTAGGGAACGAGAGATTCCCCTTCGTTGAAACTACGACCCTGCCGTCATGTGAAAAGCTCATGTTGACGACCTCGTCGCGCACCGGAATCAACTGACACCCGAGCTCTACCGCTTTTTTGACTAGGAGCTGAATCATGTGCGCAAGATATAAACCAAACAAGGGTCGAGGTAGGAACGCCTCCGGACACAACTCAACATCACTGAAATCATCTTCCCAAATCTCACGATTAGCTAATAACCAGCGATAGAAATGCCCAGACTGATCAGGAAAAGGCGAAATGAATTCCGCTCGCGTATTTAAAATATTTGTCCTGCAGTCTTCAGAATAGGCAAGCCCGCGACCACATTGAAACTGCCTGTCTACCAAGAATATCGACACATCCGAATGACAGCCATATCTCCCTAAGCCATTTAAGACCGTATAGACAAAGGAGACGCTTGAAGCGCCACCCCCGATTACCGTAATCACCTTGTCAGCCATAACAACCTCCCACGGTTTTCCGTATGAAATATTTTATTATGCTACAGCCCTGAGCGAACACTTACATCGAAAAAACATCATCCGACATAGACTTGCAAGTGCCCGACACTACAAACCCGCCTTCTATGAAGGGCATAATTTCTTGCTCGACACTTATACCTGGAGCAACTTCCTCTAAATACACCACCCCATCTCTTAATGCAAAAACAGCTCGCTCCGTGATAAATATAACTTTTTGGCCCAATGATTGAGAGTAGGCGCCATTAAAAGTCATATGCGAGACTTGACGAACAAATTTATTTACACGACCTTCCCGGACTATGCGCAGCTTCCCTTCACTTATACCCAGCACCAATCCTATCGCTGTAAAAGTTCCGCAAAAAATGACATATCGAGCTGACTGAGAGATATTGATGAAACCGCCGGCACCTTGTAGCCTACGGCCGAACTTCGAAACATTGACATTGCCGAAGCTATCCATTTCAGCAAAGCCCAAGCACGCCACATCAATCCCACCGCCCTCATAAAAATCAAACAACGCCGCCTGCTCAATAATACTGACTGGACGATAACTGGCCCCAAACGACAATCCACGTGCAGGCCTACCACCTATAACACCAGATTCAACGGTAAAGCTCATTAGATCCGCACAGCCCAATTCTTCAGCTATCTGGCCGACGGCCACCGGTATACCGATGCCAAGATTGATAACGCGCGCATTTACGTACCGAATTTCCTGTAAGGCTCTTTTGGCAATTATTCTTTCAGCGCATGACATCGTACTTACACTGGGAATGAGCACTCCCGGACGTGTAAATGTTGAATTATGCGCCTCACCATAAGTTTGAGGATGCTCATCAGGGCGCGACACCGTCACATAATCGACCAATATTCCGGGTATTTTTACATCCTGCGGCTCAATATCATGCAACCCTACCAAGCTTTCAACCTGCACAATCACTATGCCACCGCTGTTCTTGACTGCCATTGCCTGCGCGAGCGCATCACTATAAGACACTTCCCGCTCCATCGAAATATTTCCTAAAGGGTCACAAAACGTCCCTCTCAATAACGCACAATTAACATTAAGTGCGGGAAAAAAAAGCGTTGAGTTTCCGTTAATAACGATCTTCTGAACCAGCGTGCATTCCGCTCGTTGATTCAAGCGCGCACCTTGGTGGTCGGGATCAACGAAGGTATGGAGGCCTATATTCGAGATCACACCAGGTTTCTTCGCCGCGATCGCACGAAATAGCTGGCTGATCACGCCTTGCGGCCAGTTATGTGCCTCTATCTCCCCTTGGCGCGCCATATTTCCCAATTGCGGTACAAGCCCCCAGAATCCTCCAATGGCCTTAGCGACCAAGCCACTTTGGGCTAAAATGTCCACGCCCCTTCCGTTAAGATCTCCAGCAGCGGAGGCAAAGAGCAGGCCAAGATTACGAGGCCGTCCTTCCCGCTTGAAACGATCGCTGATTGCCCGAGTAAGCCCATCAGGATGTCCACAACTACCAAACCCTCCCGGTATGATTGTCCATCCATCTTCAATTAGCTCTGCCGCCTGTCGCTCGCTTACAACTTTCATACTGCAGCCTCTGCATCCTGATCCGGCGCAGGCTTAACCGGCTGCTCCCAAACCACAAGAAACGTGCAACCTGATGGAGAGGAAAGTTGGTGTGTAGACCCAGGCGGGTATATTTGTAATGCTCCTTTAGCATGTCGGCCTCTATCATCAACAAGCTCACCATCAACCACCAATATTAACTCCCAACCCAAATGTCTATGCCTTGGTGTTAGAGCTCCACCGGCGTAACGAATCAACGCAGCAACTGGTCCTTTCGCATTAATCCGCGCATCATAAAGATAAAATATTGAAACGCCCTTGCGCCCATCAATATCGTAAGGCTTGAAAATTAGAGCATCGAGCTTGTCAACATACACCCCACCTCCAATACGACGTATTTCATTGTCAAATAGCTTTTTATCAGTTATCTCGATGTTAGACATTATTATTCTCCTGATAGGCCGGTTTAAATAATGAGTAGCTCACTTCGTTCGCGAATGATTCATTAAATAAACCCCAGCCCCCGAAACAATAAACCCCACTATTGCCACAATACTCGGCACCTCACCCAACACCAACGACGCCATAATCTGCGTGACCGCTGGAATCATATGAAACAAGTTCGTCGCTTTGCTCGCCTCCCCGCGCCGAATCATCAAATAGAGCAGCGTCAGCGCACCCACGGAGTTCATCAGCGTGATCCAGGCCACAGATGCTGCGAACGGAGCCCACTCAGTCACCTGCATGGTTTCGGTGGTATATGCCAACAGCAACATGACCAGTGACGCGGTAACCATCTGTATGAAACAACCCACCCATAGATTCACCCCGCCAAGGAAACGCTTCTGATAGAGCGTGCCAAGCGTGATACCCAATAGCGCTAAGCCCACCGCGCCGTAACCGCCAACTGACGCCTCGGAGCCAAAAAAACTGCTGGCCACGACGATGGCCACGCCGCCAACACCCAGGATCGAACCCGGCAGATCGCGCCAACTCAATTGTTCACCCAAGCAGAAATAGGCACCGATCACGACGAACACCGGCATCAGCCCGACGATCAACGCCGCCTGCCCAGCTGGGACGCCCTGACTTATCCCGGTGTAGAGACCGCCGAATTGCAGGGCTTGCAAAAGCAGGCCGACTGCCGCCGCATGAAGGTAAGGCGTAAGCCGCCGGGGCCACTGCGCCTTGATGACGAGCGCCACCCCCAGGAACACGAGGGCGGCCAAGGCAAATCGATAGAACGTCATGGTGAAGGGCTCGCCATAACGCACACCGAACGCACCGCCGATGTAGCCGGAACTCCACAGCAGGATGAACGTTATGGGCAGTGGCGATGTAAGGCGCACTTGGTAGCGTTTATGAGCAACCGGGTTCATGACACTCTCCAAACTGATAGTCCTGGAGAGATAAGCTGCGCCATGTGCTGAAATCGGTAAAATCATAAAATGTCAGATGTATCATGCAGATTGCTTATGCATCAGCTCTGAAGAAACCGAATCCAAATGTGGGAGGGGGCTTGCCCCCGATGGCGGCGTGTCAGCCGCCAATGTACTGGCTGACATACCGCTATCGGGAGCAAGCCCCCTCCCACACTGACCGCAATTCTGCTTGAAGAGCGGGTTGTATCCTGAATCGAGAGGCATCCCATGACCTGGCTCCCCCACATCACCGTCGCCACGATCGTTGAAGACAATGGCCGTTTCCTGATGGTCGAGGAACTCAAGGGCGGTCGCGCTGTGCTCAATCAGCCGGCCGGCCATCTCGACCCAAACGAAACTCTGACCGAAGCCGCGGTGCGTGAAACCCTCGAGGAGACCGGCTGGGACGTCGAAGCCACCGGCATCGTCGGCATCTACCTGTACACAGCCCCGAGCAATGGCGTGACCTATCAACGGGTCTGCTTTATCGCCAAGGCCCTGAAACACCACCCGGAGTATCAACTCGACGAAGGCATCCTGCGGGCCCGCTGGCTGACCCGTGATGAACTGTTGGGCCTGCGCGACGACTGGCGCAGCGAGCTGATCATCCGCTGTATCGATGATTATCTGGCTGGCCAGCGTCACAGCCTGGAATTGATCCGCCCTTCTCTTTAGCCTTGCGGGCCCAGGCCTGCTAGAATCGCGTCCTTTTTCAAGACACCCGTTGAAACCCTATGCGTGATCCAGCCCCTTCTGACACACAAAAGAAGCGCGTCATCGTCGGCATGTCCGGCGGCGTGGACTCTTCCGTTTCCGCCGTTCTGCTCATGGAGCAGGGTTATGAGGTGGAAGGCCTGTTCATGAAGAACTGGGAAGAAGACGATGGAACGGAATACTGCACCGCCATGGACGACCTCGCGGACGCCCAGGCCGTGTGCGACAAGATCGGTATCAAGCTGCACACCGCCAACTTCGCCGCCGAGTACTGGGACAATGTGTTCGAGCACTTCCTCGCCGAATACAAGGCCGGGCGCACGCCGAACCCGGATATCCTGTGCAACCGCGAGATCAAGTTCAAGGCGTTCCTCGACTACGCCATGATGCTCGGCGCCGATCTGATTGCCACCGGCCACTATGTGCGCCGCCGCGATATCGATGGCCGCACCGAACTGCTCAAGGGCCTGGACCCGAACAAGGACCAGAGCTACTTCCTGCACGCCGTCGGCGGTGAACAGATCGCCAAGACCCTGTTCCCGGTGGGCGAACTGGAAAAGCCCGAAGTGCGCAGGATCGCCGAACAACACGGCCTGGCCACCGCCAAGAAGAAGGATTCCACCGGAATCTGCTTTATCGGCGAGCGCCGCTTCAGCGACTTCCTCAAGCAATACCTGCCGGCACAACCGGGCGAGATCAAGACCACCGACGGTGAAGTGATCGGGCGCCACCACGGCCTGATGTACCACACCATTGGTCAGCGCCAGGGCCTGGGCATCGGCGGCCTGAAAGATGCCGGCGAAGAGCCGTGGTACGTGCTGGTCAAGGATCTGGAAAACAATGTGCTGATCGTCGGCCAAGGCAATGAGCATCCCTTGCTGTTCTCCGGTGCCCTGCTCGCTTCAGAAATCTATTGGGTCAACCCCATCGACCTGAGCACCCCGCGCCGCCTGACCGCCAAAGTGCGCTATCGCCAGAGCGACCAGCCCTGCACCCTGGAAAAAACCGCTACCGGCTACCGTGCCACCTTCGATGACCCGCAGCGCGCAGTCACCCCTGGCCAATCCGTGGTGTTCTATGACGGCGAAGTCTGCCTGGGCGGCGGCGTGATTGAAGTCGCGCAGGCCTGGAGCAACCCGGCATGAGCCCGACCCAGGAGCAATTGACCGCGCTGGGCGGGGTTTTCCTTGCAGCGGTGCTGGTGGACAAGATCGCCAAGACCGGCCAGGTCACCGAGGCGGGCCTGACCTGCATGCTCGGCAGCCTGCTGATCCGCGACCCCAAGGACACCCTGGAAGTCTACGGTGGCGACGACCTGGCGCTGCGTGAAGGTTACCGCGCCCTGATCGGCGCGTTGGAACGCGACCCCAGCACCCTGCAGCGCGAACCCTTGCGCTACGCCCTGTCGATGCTCGGCCTGGAGCGTCAACTGGCCAAGCGCGACGACCTGCTGGAAACCATTGGCAAGCGCCTGCCGCAGATCCAGTCCCAGGTGGAGCACTTCGGCCCGGCCCACGAGAATGTGATCGCCGCCTGTGGCGCGCTGTACCAGGACACCCTGAGCACCTTGCGCCAGCGCATCCAGGTGCACGGCGACATGCGCAACCTGCAACAACCGAACAACGCCTCGAAAATCCGCGCCCTGCTCCTGGCGGGTATTCGTTCGGCGCGGTTGTGGCGGCAGTTGGGTGGCCATCGCTGGCAACTGGTGATCAGCCGGCGCAAATTGCTCAAAGAGCTTTACCCGTTGATGCGCAACGAATAAGTCGCACCAGCAGACCTTTTTCAAGCTGTTACGCGTAATACGCCGGTCAGTTGGCGACGGACCGGCGAATGTTTTCATGTATGATACGCGCCCCATTTCGTTGCCCGACTGTCCGAGAACACCCCATGCAGCTTTCTTCGCTCACTGCGGTTTCCCCTGTTGACGGCCGCTACGCCGGCAAAACCCAGGCCCTGCGCCCTATTTTCAGCGAGTACGGCCTGATCCGTGCCCGTGTCCTGGTTGAAGTGCGCTGGCTCCAGCGCCTGGCCGCTCACCCTGCCATCAGCGAAGTGCCGGCGTTTTCCGCCGAAGCCAACGCGGTCTTGAACACCCTGGCGGAAAACTTCTCCCTGGAGCACGCCGAGCGTGTGAAAGAGATCGAGCGCACCACCAACCACGACGTCAAAGCCATCGAGTACCTGCTCAAAGAGCAGGCGGCCAAGCTGCCGGAACTGGCCCAGGTCAGCGAGTTCATCCACTTTGCCTGCACCAGCGAGGACATCAACAACCTGTCCCACGCCCTGATGCTGCGCGAAGGCCGTGATGAGGTGATGCTGCCGCTGATGCGCCAGACCGCCGAGGCCATCCGCGAGCTGGCGATCCGTTTCGCCGCCGTGCCGATGCTCTCGCGTACCCACGGCCAGCCGGCCTCGCCGACTACCCTGGGCAAAGAACTGGCCAACGTGGTGTACCGCCTGGAGCGTCAGATCGCTCAAGTCGCCGCCGTGCCATTGCTGGGCAAGATCAACGGTGCCGTGGGCAACTACAACGCCCACCTGTCGGCCTACCCCGAGATCGACTGGGAAGCCAACGCCCGCGCCTTCATCGAAGACGAGCTGGGCCTGGGCTTCAACCCCTACACCACGCAGATCGAACCCCACGACTACATTGCCGAGCTGTTCGACGCAATCGCGCGCTTCAACACCATCCTGATCGACTTCGATCGCGATATCTGGGGCTACATCTCCCTGGGCTACTTCAAGCAGCGCACCATTGCCGGTGAAATCGGTTCGTCGACCATGCCGCACAAGGTCAACCCGATCGACTTCGAAAACTCCGAAGGCAACCTGGGCATCGCCAACGCCCTGTTCCAGCACCTGGCCAGCAAGCTGCCGATCTCGCGCTGGCAGCGCGACCTGACCGACTCCACCGTACTGCGCAACCTCGGCGTGGGCTTTGCTCACAGCGTGATCGCGTACGAAGCCAGCCTCAAAGGCATCAGCAAGCTGGAACTCAACGAGCAGAAAATCGCCGCTGACCTGGACGCCTGCTGGGAAGTGCTGGCCGAGCCGATCCAGACCGTGATGCGCCGCTACAACATCGAAAACCCGTACGAGAAGCTCAAAGAGTTGACGCGCGGCAAGGGGATTACCTCCGACGCGCTGCAAACTTTCATTGATGGCCTGGACATGCCAGCCGCTGCCAAGGCCGAGCTGAAACTGCTCACCCCGGCCAACTACATCGGCAACGCTGTAGAGCAAGCCAAGCGCATCTGATCCACGCGAGACCCTTGAGACGCCCGGCCGCGCCGGGCGTTTTTATTCCTGTCTTAAAAGTGCTTTTTTTCAATAGGTTACACATGAATCCTGATATCCCTCTTCAACTTCTGGGCGGCATCACGGCACGGGAATTCCTGCGCGACTACTGGCAGAAAAAACCGCTGTTGATCCGCCAGGCCATCCCTGATTTCGAAAGCCCGATCGACGCCGACGAACTGGCCGGCCTGGCGCTGGAAGAGGAAGTCGAATCGCGCCTGGTGATCGAACACGGCGAGCGTCCGTGGGAACTGCGTCGCGGCCCGTTCGCCGAAGACGCTTTCAGCACCCTGCCCGAGCGCGAGTGGACGCTGCTGGTGCAGGCGGTCGACCAGTTCGTGCCGGAAGTTGCCGAATTGCTCGAGCATTTCCGCTTCCTGCCGAGCTGGCGCATCGACGATGTGATGATCAGCTTCGCCGCGCCGGGTGGCAGCGTCGGTCCGCACTTCGACAACTACGATGTGTTCCTGCTGCAAGCCCAGGGCAAGCGCAACTGGAAGATCGGCCAGATGTGCAGCTCTGAAAGCGCGCTGCTGCAGCACGCCGACCTGCGCATCCTCGCCGAATTCGAAGAAAGTGCCGAATGGGTGCTCGAGCCGGGCGACATGCTGTACCTGCCGCCGCGCCTGGCGCACTTCGGCATCGCCGAAGACGACTGCATGACTTACTCGGTGGGCTTTCGCGCCCCAAGCGCCGCCGAAGTGCTGACCCACTTCACCGACTTCCTCAGCCAGTACCTGACCGACGAAGAGCGCTACACCGACGCCGACGCCCAGCCCGTCAGCGACCCGCACCAGATCCAGAGCGACGCCCTGGACCGCCTCAAGAGCCTGCTGGCCGAGCACATGAGCGACGAGCGCATGCTGCTGACCTGGTTCGGCCAGTTCATGACCGAACCGCGCTACCCGGAGCTGGTGGCGGGTGAAGAGTTGGGCGAGGACGATTTCATCAGCAGCCTGCAAGACGGCGCGATCCTGGTACGCAACCCGAGCGCGCGCATGGCCTGGTCGGAAGTGGACGACGATGTGCTGCTGTTCGCCAGCGGCCAGAGCCGTTACCTGCCGGGCAAACTGCGCGAACTGTTGAAACTGGTGTGCTCGGCAGACGCCCTGCACAACGAAAATCTGGGCGTTTGGCTGGCGGACGAAGACGGTCGCGACCTGCTGTGCGAACTGGTCAAGCAAGGCAGCCTGGGGTTTGCGGATGAATAAGATTCACGTAAGTGTCGCGGACTGGCGAAAGGATATCGACGAGATTCGGCGCATTCGTGAAGCGGTATTTATCGCTGAACAATCGGTTCCACCTGAGCTGGAGTGGGATGCGGACGACGCCGGTGCGATGCATTTCCTGGCATTCGAAGGCGACTTTCCGATTGGCACCGCTCGCTTGCTGCCCAGTGGCGAAATCGGACGCGTATCGGTGCTCAAGGACTGGCGCGGGCTTAAAGTCGGCGACAAGCTGATGGAAGCGGTGATCGGCCAAGCCGAGAAGCGTGGCCAGACCCGGCAGTTCCTCAGTGCGCAGGTGTACGCGGCGCCGTTTTATGAGCGGCTGGGCTTCAGGATCGTCAGCGATGAATTCCTTGAAGTCGGGATTCCGCATGTTGATATGGTGCGTGAGGGCTGAGCCGGGACCGCAGCGCTGCCATCGGGGGCAAGCCCCCTCCCACACTTGATTGGGTTCACAGGTCAAAATGTGGGAGGGGGCTTGCCCCCGATGGCTATTTCAGCAACACCCCAAAATGCCCTGCCTTGCCAGGGCATTTTGCCGTCTAGTATTCAACTTGCGACCCGCCAGGCCGACAAACTGGCACTATCCAGCCTTTGACTCGCAGAGATAACGGACATGTCCCTACGCACCCTGCTCACCGCCCTCCTACTGGCCGCCAGCGCATCAGCCATGGCCGACACCGAAGTGGTCAACCTGAGCAACCGCACCAGCGCCGACCTGCTGCCCGTAGCGCAGAACTTCATCGGCAAGGACGGCACCGTGAGTGCCTACGGCAATCAACTGATCATTAACGCCGACCCCGGCAAGATCCAGGACCTGCGCACCCTGCTCTCTCAACTCGACACCCCCGCCAAACGCCTGCTGATCACCGTCGACACCAACGAAAACAACCAGCAGAACAGCGGCGACAGCCAGACCCGCATCATCAGCTACGGCACTACCAGCCGCGACGGGGGCATCCAGCAGATCCAGGCCAGTGAAGGCGTACCCGCGCTGATCCAAGTCGGTCAAAGCGTACCGCTGACCACCACCCAGCAGGACAGCTACGGGCGCCTGCAGAACCAGACCCAGTATCGCAACGTCACCCAGGGTTTCTACGTGACCGCCAGCGTCACCGGTGAGACCGTTCACCTCGCCATCAGTACCAATCGTGACCGCATGAGCCAGGAACGTCCTGATGTAGTGAACGTGCAAAGTACCGACACAAGCGTTAGCGGGCGCCTGGGCGAGTGGATCTCCCTGGCCGGCGTCAACCGCGAAACCCAAGCCGACAAATCCCCTACAACCCGCAGCTACTCTACTCAGGGCCGCGATGACCTGACTTTGCGGGTCAAGGTCGACACGCTGAACTGAAGCACCAAAAACTGACCGCCGAGTCGTCCCGGAACAAATATGTAGTGCCTGAAAAAAAGCACTACAAAACATTTGACGCCCTCAAAAAGGCTGTGCATGATGGCCTCGCTCCCGCTTATCAGGGGCCCTGGCAAGGGCCTTCGAACCCTACAAGACGCGACGACGAGGTTTATCTACATGGCACTGACACGTGAACAGCAAATTGCAGCCCTTGAGAAAGACTGGGCTGAAAACCCACGCTGGAAAGGCGTGACCCGCGCTTATTCCGCTGCTGACGTCGTCCGCCTGCGTGGCTCGGTCCAACCCGAGCACACCTTTGCAAAACTCGGCGCCGAGAAGCTGTGGAACCTGGTCACCCAAGGCGCCAAGCCGTCCTTCCGTCCCGACAAAGATTTCGTCAACTGCATGGGCGCCCTCACTGGCGGCCAGGCAGTGCAACAGGTAAAAGCCGGCATCCAGGCGATCTACCTGTCCGGCTGGCAAGTGGCAGCGGATAACAACTCCGCTGAATCCATGTACCCCGACCAATCGCTGTACCCGGTGGACTCGGTGCCAACCGTGGTCAAGCGCATCAACAACGCATTCCGTCGCGCCGACCAGATCCAGTGGAAAGCCGGTAAAGGCCCGGGCGACCAAGGCTACATCGATTACTTCGCGCCGATCGTGGCTGACGCTGAAGCCGGTTTCGGCGGTGTACTCAACGCCTATGAGCTGATGAAGAGCATGATCGAGGCTGGCGCTGCCGGCGTGCACTTCGAAGACCAGCTGGCTTCAGTGAAAAAATGCGGCCACATGGGCGGCAAAGTACTGGTCCCGACCCAGGAAGCTGTACAGAAGCTGACCGCCGCCCGCCTGGCCGCTGACGTTGCCGGTACGCCGACCATCATCCTGGCGCGCACCGATGCCAACGCCGCCGACCTGCTGACCTCGGATTGCGACCCGTACGACCAGCCATTCGTCACCGGCGAACGCACCCAGGAAGGCTTCTACAAAGTACGCGCCGGTCTCGACCAGGCGATCGCTCGCGGCCTGGCCTACGCACCGTACGCCGACCTGATCTGGTGCGAAACCGCCAAGCCGGACTTGGACGAAGCCCGCCGCTTCGCCGAAGCGATCAAGAAGGAATACCCGGATCAGCTGCTGTCCTACAACTGCTCGCCTTCCTTCAACTGGAAGAAGAACCTGGACGACGCCACCATCGCCAAGTTCCAGCGCGAACTGTCGGCCATGGGCTACAAGCACCAGTTCATCACCCTGGCTGGCATTCACAACATGTGGCACAGCATGTTCAACCTGGCGCACGACTACGCCCGCAACGACATGACCGCCTACGTGAAGCTGCAAGAGCAGGAGTTCGCTGACGCCGCCAAAGGCTACACCTTCGTGGCGCACCAGCAGGAAGTGGGCACCGGCTACTTCGACGACATGACCACCGTGATCCAGGGCGGCACCTCGTCCGTGACCGCGCTGACCGGTTCGACCGAAGAAGAGCAGTTCCACTGAGTGACTGAGTACCCGGCCATTGCGGCCCCAGGGAAGACCTAACCGCAGTGCCGCACAACATCACGCCCCGACTGGTTCGGGGCGTTTTTTTTCAGCCACACCCAAAATCTACTGTGGGAGGGGGCTTGCTCCCGATTGCTGAGTGCCAGTCAGCACATCTGTTGCTGATCCACCGCCATCGGGGGCAAGCCCCTCCCACATTGGAAAGCGATCAGCCTGAGGATTTGTGCAAAACCTTGATCCAGAGCGGTATTCGCTGCAGATAAATCGGTTACAAAATCCGTTCCATCAACCGGCGACAATCACACAAGTAACGGCAACTTCCCCCGCCACACGAGAAACATTCGCTTAAACCCTGCGCAAACAATATTCATTATCATTTAAACCATGAAAACTTTCTTACCGGTCAAACAAAACGCAATTGTTCAAAAGCCCGCTAATGCCCATGCTGCAAGGGCTACAGCCCCACAACGGTGCACTATGTGCTTATTCCATCGAATAATTTCGCCACAGGAATTTTACTTGCCCGGTGTTTAGCCATAAAATCACCGCGATTGATTGCAGTGCGACATATCGTCACTGCATCGTTACTTTTTCGAGCTCAGAGACCTTTGCTCTCTGTTAAGGATTTCCAGCATGACCGACGCGACAGGACTCATGGCCCACAACTGGGGCTTTGCCATTTTCCTCCTCGGTGTTGTAGGCCTTTGCGCTTTCATGCTCGGCGTCTCCAGCCTCCTCGGGTCAAAAGCCTGGGGCCGCAGCAAAAACGAACCGTTCGAGTCGGGCATGCTACCTACAGGTGGCGCCCGCTTGCGGCTCTCAGCCAAATTCTATCTGGTCGCGATGCTCTTCGTGATCTTCGATATCGAAGCCCTCTTTCTCTTTGCCTGGTCTGTGTCCGTCCGCGAAAGCGGCTGGACCGGATTCGTCGAAGCTCTCGTTTTCATAGCAATTCTGTTGGCAGGTCTTGTCTACCTGTTCCGAGTGGGCGCCCTTGACTGGGCTCCGGAAGCTCGTCGCAAGCGGCAAGCGAAGCTGAAACAATGAGGCTTTGGCGATGCAATACAATCTCACCAGGATCAACCCGGACGCTCCTAACGAGCAGTACCCCATCGGCGAACGCGAAACCGTTTCCGACCCGTTAGAAGACCAAGTCCACAAAAACATCTACATGGGCAAGCTGGAAGACGTGCTGAATGGCGCGGTCAACTGGGGGCGCAAAAACTCCCTGTGGCCGTACAACTTCGGTCTTTCGTGCTGCTACGTGGAAATGACCACCGCCTTCACGGCGCCCCACGACATCGCGCGCTTTGGCGCCGAAGTCATCCGGGCATCACCGCGCCAGGCGGATTTCATGGTTATCGCCGGTACGCCGTTCCTGAAAATGGCCCCCATTATCCAGCGCCTGTATGAACAGATGCTGGAACCCAAATGGGTCATTTCCATGGGCGCCTGTGCCAATTCCGGCGGTATGTACGACATCTATTCCGTAGTGCAGGGGGTCGACAAGTTCCTCCCCGTGGATGTCTACGTGCCCGGCTGCCCGCCCCGTCCCGAAGCATTCCTGCAAGGCTTGATGCTGTTGCAGGAATCGATTGGCAAGGAGCGTCGCCCGCTTTCCTGGGTCGTCGGTGATCAAGGCGTGTACCGCGCCGAGATGCCGTCCCAAAAGGAACAGCGCCGCGAACAGCGAATCGCAGTCACCAACCTGCGCAGCCCCGACGAAGTCTGATCCAGCCCGCTTCTTTTATAGAACGAAAACCTGGCTTCATTCTTTACGTTGACCGAAAGCGATAAAAAACCATGACTACAGGCAGTGCTCTGTACATCCCGCCTTATAAGGCAAACGACCAGGACGTGGTCGTCGAACTGAACAACCGTTTTGGCGCCGAGGCGTTCACCGCCCAGGAGACCCGCACCGGCATGCCCGTGCTGTGGGTTGCCCGCGCCAGGCTCATCGAAGTCCTGACCTTCCTGCGCAACCTGCCCAAGCCCTACGTCATGCTCTATGACCTGCATGGCGTGGACGAGCGTCTGCGCACCAAGCGCCAGGGGTTGCCGAGCGGCGCCGATTTCACCGTGTTCTACCACTTGATGTCGCTGGAACGTAACAGCGACGTGATGCTCAAGGTTGCCCTGTCTGAAAGCGACCTGAGCGTACCGACCGTCACCGGAATCTGGCCGAACGCCAACTGGTACGAGCGTGAAGTCTGGGACATGTTCGGCATCGACTTCCCGGGGCACCCGCACCTGACCCGCATCATGATGCCACCGACCTGGGTAGGTCACCCGCTGCGCAAGGACTTCCCGGCGCGCGCCACCGAGTTCGACCCTTTCAGCCTCACCCTGGCCAAGCAACAGCTTGAGGAAGAAGCTGCGCGCTTCAACCCGGAAGACTGGGGCATGAAGCGCTCCGGCACCAACGAGGACTACATGTTCCTCAACCTGGGCCCGAACCACCCTTCGGCCCACGGTGCCTTCCGTATCATCCTGCAACTGGACGGCGAAGAAATCGTCGACTGCGTCCCGGACATCGGCTACCACCACCGTGGCGCCGAGAAGATGGCCGAACGTCAGTCGTGGCACAGCTTCATCCCCTACACCGACCGCATCGACTACCTCGGCGGCGTGATGAACAACCTGCCGTACGTGCTCTCGGTGGAGAAGCTGGCCGGTATCAAGGTACCCGACCGCGTCGACACCATCCGCATCATGATGGCCGAGTTCTTCCGCATCACCAGCCACCTGCTGTTCCTGGGTACCTATATCCAGGACGTCGGCGCCATGACCCCGGTGTTCTTCACCTTCACCGACCGTCAGCGTGCCTACAAGGTCATCGAAGCCGTCACCGGTTTCCGCCTGCATCCGGCCTGGTACCGCATCGGCGGTGTGGCCCACGACCTGCCGAACGGCTGGGAGCGCCTGGTCAAGGAATTCATCGACTGGATGCCCAAGCGCCTGGACGAATACCAGAAGGCCGCCCTGGATAACAGCATCCTCAAGGGCCGTACCATCGGCGTGGCCCAGTACAACACCAAAGAGGCCCTGGAATGGGGCGTCACCGGTGCAGGCTTACGTTCCACCGGTTGCGATTTCGACCTGCGCAAGGCGCGCCCGTATTCGGGCTACCAGAATTTCGAATTCGAAATTCCGACTGCCGCGAATGGCGATGCCTACGACCGTTGCATCGTGCGCGTCGAAGAAATGCGCCAGAGCCTGAAGATCATCGAGCAGTGCATGCGCAACATGCCGGCCGGCCCGTACAAGGCGGATCACCCGCTGACCACGCCGCCGCCCAAAGAGCGCACGCTGCAGCACATCGAAACCCTGATCACGCACTTCCTGCAAGTCTCGTGGGGCCCGGTGATGCCGGCCAACGAGTCCTTCCAGATGATTGAAGCGACCAAGGGCATCAACAGTTATTACCTGACGAGCGATGGCGGCACCATGAGCTACCGCACCCGGATTCGCACCCCAAGCTTCCCGCACTTGCAGCAGATCCCTTCGGTGATCAAAGGCGAGATGGTCGCGGACTTGATTGCGTACCTGGGTAGTATCGATTTCGTTATGGCCGACGTGGACCGCTAAGCATGAACAGCACGCTTATCCAGACAGACCGTTTCACCTTGAGTGAAACCGAGCGCTCGGCCATCGAGCACGAGCTGCATCACTACGAAGACCCGCGCGCGGCGTCGATCGAAGCCTTGAAGATCGTTCAGAAGGAACGTGGCTGGGTGCCGGACGGCGCCCTCTACGCCATCGGCGAGATCCTCGGCATCCCCGCCAGCGACGTTGAAGGGGTGGCGACGTTCTACAGCCAGATCTTCCGCCAGCCGGTCGGCCGCCACATCATTCGCGTATGCGACAGCATGGTGTGCTACATCGGTGGCCACGAGTCCGTGGTCAGTGAAATCCAGGCCAAGCTGGGCATCGGCCTGGGCCAGACCACCGCCGACGGCCGCTTCACGCTGCTGCCGGTGTGCTGCCTGGGCAACTGCGACAAGGCGCCGGCGTTGATGATCGACGACGACACATTCGGTGACGTGCAGCCTGCTGGCGTGACCCAATTGCTCGAGGGCTACCCATGACCCTGACTTCCTTCGGCCCGGCCAACCTGATCAAGCGTTCGGCCGAGACCCACCCGCTGACCTGGCGCCTGCGTGACGACGGCGAG
Source organism: Pseudomonas sp. R2-7-07 (assembly GCF_003852355.1). Lineage (NCBI taxonomy): Bacteria > Pseudomonadati > Pseudomonadota > Gammaproteobacteria > Pseudomonadales > Pseudomonadaceae > Pseudomonas > Pseudomonas sp. R2-7-07. The sequence goes on from NZ_CP027759.1 coordinate 3,438,389, forward strand.
CCCGTGTGGCTCGACGAGTACCAGACCAAGAACGGCTATGCAGCCGCGCGCAAAGCCTTCGCCGACATGGCCCAGGACGACATCGTCCAGACCGTGAAAGATGCCGGCCTCAAAGGCCGTGGCGGCGCAGGTTTTCCCACGGGCGTGAAGTGGGGCCTGATGCCCAAAGACGAATCCATCAACATCCGCTACCTGCTGTGCAACGCGGATGAAATGGAGCCCAACACTTGGAAAGACCGCATGCTGATGGAGCAACTGCCCCATCTGCTGATCGAAGGCATGCTGATCAGTGCCCGCGCGCTGAAAACCTACCGTGGCTATATCTTCCTGCGCGGTGAATACACCACCGCCGCCAAGCACCTCAACCGTGCCGTGGCCGAAGCCAAGGCGGCGGGCCTGCTGGGCAAGAACATCCTCGGTTCGGGTTTTGACTTCGAGCTGTTCGTGCACACCGGCGCCGGGCGTTATATCTGCGGTGAAGAAACCGCGTTGATCAACTCCCTCGAAGGCCGCCGCGCCAACCCGCGCTCCAAGCCGCCCTTCCCTGCCGCCGTGGGCGTGTGGGGCAAACCGACCTGCGTGAACAACGTCGAGACCCTGTGCAACGTGCCGGCGATCATCGCCGACGGCGTGGACTGGTACAAATCGTTGGCCCGTGAAGGCAGTGAAGACATGGGCACCAAGCTCATGGGCTTCTCCGGCAAGGTCAAGAACCCTGGCCTGTGGGAGCTGCCGTTCGGCGTGACCGCGCGCGAGCTGTTCGAGGACTACGCCGGCGGCATGCGCGACGGCTATACCTTGAAAGCCTGGCAGCCAGGCGGCGCCGGCACCGGTTTCCTGCTGCCCGAGCACCTCGACGCACAGATGTATGCCGGCGGCATCGGCAAGGTGGGCACCCGCATGGGGACCGGCCTGGCGATGGCGGTGGACAACACGGTGAACATGGTCTCGCTGCTGCGCAACATGGAGCAGTTCTTTGCCCGTGAATCCTGCGGCTTCTGCACCCCGTGCCGTGACGGTTTGCCGTGGAGCGTCAAGCTGCTGATGGCCCTGGAAAACGGTGAAGGCCGCGAGGGTGACATCGAAACCCTGCTCGGGCTGGTCGGTTTCCTCGGCCCAGGCAAGACCTTCTGTGCTCACGCACCGGGCGCCGTGGAGCCATTGGGCAGCGCAATCAAATACTTCCGCCCTGAATTCGAGGCCGGCATCGCGCCAACCCGCGCGGGCGAACTCACTCAGGTGGTATCACCGACCATGGTCGGTGCGTAACGCTTAAAGAAGCGAAGGGTTCGTGCCCTTCGCTTTTCTCATGTGCGGACGCCTTGATGGCTGTGTAGATGCACATGAATAACAAGATTCCATTAGCCACGCCCGCTGACAACGGGCCAACGAAGAACTTTGAACCATGGCCACTATCCACGTAGACGGCAAAGCGCTCGAAGTCGATGGGGCAGACAACCTGTTACAGGCATGTCTGTCACTCGGCCTCGACATCCCGTATTTCTGCTGGCACCCCGCGCTCGGTAGCGTCGGTGCCTGTCGCCAGTGCGCGGTCAAGCAGTACACCGACGAAAACGACACCCGTGGTCGTATCGTCATGTCCTGCATGACCCCAGCCACCGACAACACCTGGATTTCCATCGACGATGATGAATCCAAGGCGTTCCGCGCCAGTGTCGTCGAATGGCTGATGACCAACCACCCCCACGACTGCCCGGTCTGTGAGGAAGGCGGTCACTGCCACCTGCAAGACATGACGGTGATGACCGGCCACAACGAGCGCCGCTATCGCTTCACCAAGCGTACCCACCAGAACCAGGACCTCGGCCCGTTCATCTCCCACGAAATGAACCGCTGCATCGCCTGCTACCGTTGCGTGCGTTTCTATAAGGACTACGCCGGCGGCACCGACCTCGGCGTGTTCGGCGCCCACGACAACGTGTACTTCGGTCGCGTTGAAGACGGCGTGCTCGAAAGCGAATTCTCCGGCAACCTCACCGAGGTCTGCCCGACCGGTGTGTTCACCGACAAGACTCACTCCGAGCGCTACAACCGCAAGTGGGACATGCAATTCGCCCCGAGCATCTGCCATGGCTGCTCCAGCGGTTGCAACATCTCGCCGGGCGAGCGCTACGGTGAACTACGTCGTATCGAAAACCGCTTCAACGGTTCGGTCAACCAGTACTTCCTGTGTGACCGTGGCCGCTTCGGCTATGGCTACGTCAACCGCGAAGACCGCCCGCGCCAGCCACTGCTGGCCGATGGCGCCAAGCTGAGCCTGGACGCGGCGCTGGATAAAGCCGCCGACCTGCTGCGTGGCCGTAACATCGTCGGTATCGGTTCGCCGCGCGCCAGCCTCGAAAGCAACTTCGCACTGCGCGAACTGGTCGGCGCCGAGCACTTCTACAGCGGTATCGAAGCCGGCGAGCTGGAGCGCATCCGCCTGGTCCTGCAGGTGCTGAACGACAGCCCGCTGCCAGTGCCGAACATGCGCGACATCGAAGACCACGATGCGATCTTCGTGCTCGGTGAAGACCTGACCCAGACCGCTGCGCGTATCGCGCTGTCGCTGCGCCAGTCGGTCAAAGGCAAGGCCGAAGCCATGGCAGACGCCATGCGCGTGCAGCCTTGGCTCGACGCCGCCGTGAAAAACATCGGCCAGCACGCGCTGAACCCGCTGTTTATCGCCTCCCTGGCTGAAACCAAGCTCGACGACATCGCCGAAGAATGCGTCCACGCCGCACCGGACGACCTGGCGCGCATCGGTTTCGCCGTGGCCCACGCCCTTGACGCCAGCGCGCCTGCCGTCGACGGCCTGGACGCTGAAGCCGTGGCACTGGCCCAGCGTATCGCCGACGCCCTGCTGGCCGCCAAACGCCCATTGATCATCGCCGGCACCTCGCTGGGTTCCAAGGCGCTGATCGAAGCCGCCGCCAACATCGCCAAGGCCTTGAAGCTGCGCGACAAGAATGGCTCCATCAGCCTGGTGGTGCCGGAAGCCAACAGCCTCGGCCTGGCCATGCTCGGTGGCGAGTCCCTGGACGCCGCCCTGCAAGCGGTGACCGACGGCAACGCCGACGCCATCGTGGTGCTGGAAAACGACCTGTACACCCGCACCGATGCGGCCAAGGTTGACGCTGCGCTCAACGCCGCCAAGGTGCTGATCGTGGCCGATCACCAGAAAACCGCCACCAGCGAGCGTGCCGACCTGGTGCTGCCAGCGGCCACCTTCGCCGAAGGCGACGGTACCCTGGTCAGCCAGGAAGGCCGCGCCCAGCGCTTCTTCCAGGTGTTCGATCCGAAGTACATGGACGCCAGCATCCTGGTTCACGAAGGCTGGCGCTGGCTGCATGCCCTGCGCGCAACCCTGCTGAACCAGCCGATCGACTGGACCCAGCTCGACCACGTCACCGCCGCTACCGCTGCAAGCGCACCGCAGCTGGCGCGGATTGTCGATGCCGCGCCGTCCGCCTCGTTCCGCATCAAGGGCCTGAAGCTGGCCCGTGAACCGCTGCGTTATTCCGGTCGTACCGCCATGCGCGCTGACATCAGCGTGCATGAACCGCGTACCCCGCAAGACATCGACACCGCGTTCGCCTTCTCCATGGAAGGCTATTCGGGTTCGGCCGAACCGCGTCAGCAGGTGCCGTTCGCCTGGTCGCCGGGCTGGAACTCGCCGCAGGCCTGGAACAAGTTCCAGGACGAAGTCGGTGGGCATATCCGCGCTGGCGACCCAGGCACCCGCCTGATCGAAAGCACCGGTGACTCGCTGAACTGGTTCGCTGCGGTACCGCGTCCGTTCAACCCGGCCCCGGGTACCTGGCAGGTGGTGCCGTTCTTCCACCTGTTCGGCAGCGAAGAGACTTCTTCCAAGGCCGCGCCGGTTCAAGAACGCATTCCAACCGCCTACGTGGCCCTGGCCAAATCCGAAGCCGACCGCCTGGGCGTCAACGACGGTGCCCTGCTCAGCCTGAACGTGGCCGGCCAGACCTTGCGTCTGCCGCTGCGCATCAACGAGGAGCTGGGTGCCGGCCTGGTTGCACTGCCTAAAGGCATCGCCGGTATTCCTCCAGCGATCTTTGGCCAAACCGTTGACGGTCTGCAGGAGGCAGCGCAATGACCTGGTTCACCCCTGAAGTGATCGACGTGATCATCTCGGTCGTCAAGGCCATCGTGATCCTGTTGGCCGTGGTCGTCGCGGGCGCCCTGCTCAGCTTCGTCGAACGTCGCCTGCTGGGCTGGTGGCAGGACCGTTACGGTCCGAACCGCGTTGGCCCGTTCGGCATGTTCCAGATCGCCGCCGACATGCTGAAGATGTTCTTCAAGGAAGACTGGACCCCGCCGTTTGCCGACAAGGTGATCTTCACCCTGGCACCGGTCGTGGCCATGAGCGCCTTGCTGATCGCCTTCGCGATCATCCCGATCACCCCGACCTGGGGCGTGGCGGACCTGAACATCGGCTTGCTGTTCTTCTTCGCCATGGCTGGCCTGTCGGTGTACGCAGTGCTGTTCGCCGGTTGGTCGAGCAACAACAAGTTCGCCCTGCTGGGCAGCTTGCGTGCCTCGGCGCAGACCGTCTCCTATGAAGTGTTCATGGGGTTGGCGCTGATGGGCATAGTGGTGCAGGTTGGCTCGTTCAACATGCGCGATATCGTCGAGTACCAGGCGCAGAACCTGTGGTTCATCATTCCGCAGTTCTTTGGCTTCTGCACCTTCTTCATCGCGGGCGTAGCCGTGACTCACCGTCACCCCTTCGACCAGCCGGAAGCGGAACAGGAACTGGCCGACGGTTACCACATTGAATATGCCGGCATGAAATGGGGCATGTTCTTCGTCGGTGAGTACATCGGCATCATCTTGATCTCGGCCCTGCTGGTCACGCTGTTCTTCGGCGGCTGGCACGGTCCGTTCGGCATCCTGCCGCAGTTGGCCTTCTTCTGGTTCTTCTTGAAGACCGCGTTCTTCATCATGCTGTTCATCCTGCTGCGCGCCTCGATTCCGCGCCCGCGCTATGACCAGGTGATGGATTTCAGCTGGAGATTCTGCCTGCCGCTGACCCTGATCAATTTGCTGGTGACGGCCGCCGTCGTGTTGTTGAACACGCCAGCAGCCGCGGTTCAGTGAGGATTTGACCCATGTTCAAATATATTGGCGACATCGTTAAGGGTACCGGTACCCAGTTGCGAAGCCTGGTGATGGTGTTCGGTCACGGCTTTCGCAAACGCGACACCCTGCAATACCCGGAAGAAGCGGTATACCTGCCGCCGCGCTATCGCGGCCGCATCGTGCTCACCCGCGACCCGGATGGCGAAGAGCGTTGCGTAGCCTGCAACCTGTGCGCCGTGGCGTGCCCGGTGGGTTGTATCTCCCTGCAGAAAGCTGAAACCGAAGACGGTCGCTGGTACCCGGACTTCTTCCGTATCAACTTCTCGCGCTGCATTTTCTGCGGCCTCTGCGAGGAAGCTTGCCCGACCACCGCGATCCAGCTCACGCCGGATTTCGAGATGGCCGAGTTCAAACGTCAGGACCTGGTGTACGAGAAAGAAGATCTTTTGATTTCCGGTCCCGGTAAAAACCCTGATTACAACTTCTATCGTGTTGCAGGTATGGCCGTTGCCGGTAAGCCCAAAGGCGCCGCACAAAACGAAGCCGAGCCGATCAACGTGAAGAGCTTGCTGCCTTAAGGAAGAAAGATGGAATTCGCTTTCTATTTCGCATCGGGTATTGCAGTGGTGTCCACGCTTCGCGTGATCACCAACACCAACCCCGTGCACGCCCTGCTCTACCTGATCATTTCGCTGATCGCCGTGGCCATGACCTTTTTCGCCCTCGGCGCACCGTTCGCCGGTGTGCTGGAAGTGATCGCCTACGCCGGCGCCATCATGGTGCTGTTCGTGTTTGTGGTGATGATGCTCAACCTCGGGCCGGCCTCGGTCGCCCAGGAACGCGTCTGGCTCAAGCCCGGCATCTGGCTCGGCCCGGTCGTGCTGGCAGCGCTGCTGCTGGGTGAACTGCTGTATGTGCTGTTCGCTCACCAGAGCGGCCAGGCCATCGGCCACACCACCGTAGACGCGAAAGCCGTGGGCGTCAGCCTGTTCGGCCCGTACCTGCTGGTGGTCGAACTGGCTTCGATGCTGCTGCTCGCCGCAGCCATCACCGCCTTCCACTTGGGCCGCAACGAAGCCAAGGAGCAATGACGATGCCTGCTATCCCTTTGGAGCATGGTCTGGCGGTTGCCGGCATCCTGTTCTGCCTTGGCCTGGTCGGCCTGATGGTTCGCCGTAACATTCTGTTCGTGTTGATGAGCCTGGAAATCATGATGAACGCTGCCGCACTGGCGTTCATCGTGGCGGGTGCGCGTTGGGGCCAGCCGGATGGACAAGTCATGTTCATCCTGGTGATCAGCCTGGCAGCCGCCGAGGCCAGTATCGGCCTGGCGATCCTGCTGCAACTGTATCGTCGCTTCCACACGCTTGATATCGACGCTGCCAGTGAGATGCGCGGATGAACATGATCTTTCTGACTTTCGTATTTCCCCTGATCGGTTTCCTGCTGCTGTCGTTCTCTCGCGGACGCTGGTCGGAAAACCTCTCGGCCCTGATCGGCGTCGGCTCGATTGGCCTGTCGGCCATTGTGGCCGCCTACGTCATCTGGCAATTCAACGTAGCGCCGCCGGAAGGCGGTCACTACACCCTGGTGCTGTGGCAGTGGATGTCGGTGGAAGGCTTCAAGCCCAACTTCGCCCTCTACGTCGACGGCCTGTCGATCACCATGCTCGGCGTGGTGGTGGGTGTAGGCTTTCTGATCCACCTGTTCGCGTCCTGGTACATGCGCGGTGAAGCGGGCTACTCGCGCTTCTTCTCGTACACCAACCTGTTCATCGCCAGCATGCTGTTCCTGGTGCTCGGCGATAACCTGTTGTTCCTGTACTTCGGCTGGGAAGGCGTGGGCCTGTGCTCGTACCTGTTGATCGGTTTCTACTACAGCAACCGCAACAACGGTAACGCAGCACTCAAGGCGTTTATCGTCACGCGGATCGGCGACGTGTTCATGGCCATCGGCCTGTTCATCCTGTTCCAACAGGTGGGCACGTTGAACATCCAGGAACTGCTGGTGCTGGCGCCGCAGAAATTCCAGGTCGGCGATTTCTGGATCACCCTGGCCACCCTGATGTTGCTGGGCGGCGCCGTGGGTAAATCCGCGCAACTGCCACTGCAAACCTGGCTGGCGGACGCGATGGCCGGTCCTACCCCGGTGTCGGCACTGATCCACGCCGCGACCATGGTCACCGCCGGTGTCTACCTGATCGCGCGTACCCACGGCCTGTTCACCTTGGCGCCGGACATCCTGCATCTGGTAGGCATCGTCGGCGGCGTGACCCTGGTACTGGCCGGTTTCGCCGCGCTGGTGCAGACCGACATCAAGCGCATCCTCGCCTACTCGACCATGAGCCAGATCGGCTACATGTTCCTGGCCCTGGGCGTCGGCGCCTGGGACGCGGCGATCTTCCACCTGATGACCCACGCCTTCTTCAAGGCCCTGCTGTTCCTGGCGTCCGGTGCGGTGATCGTGGCCTGCCACCATGAGCAGAACATCTTCAAGATGGGCGGCCTGTGGAAGAAACTGCCACTGGCCTACGCCAGCTTCATCGTTGGTGGCGCCGCCCTGGCCGCCCTGCCGCTGGTGACCGCCGGTTTCTACTCCAAGGACGAAATCCTCTGGGAAGCCTTTGCCAGCGGTAACCAGAACCTGCTGTACGCAGGCCTGGTAGGTGCGTTCATGACCTCGCTGTACACTTTCCGCCTGATCTTCATCACCTTCCACGGTGAAGCCAAGACCGAAGCGCACGCAGGCCACGGCATCTCGCACTGGTTGCCCCTGTCGGTGCTGATCATCCTGTCGACCTTCATCGGCGCCCTGATCACCCCGCCACTGGCCGGTGTCCTGCCGGAAAGCGCCGGCCATGCCGGCGGCGCCGCCAAACACAGCCTGGAAATCGCCTCGGGTGCCATCGCCATTGCCGGTATCCTGCTGGCGGCCATGCTGTTCCTCGGCAAGCGCCGCTTCGTGACCGCCGTGGCCAACAGTGGCATCGGCCGCTTCCTGTCGGCCTGGTGGTTCGCTGCCTGGGGCTTCGACTGGATCTACGACAAACTGTTCGTCAAACCTTACCTTGCGATCAGCCACGTGCTGCGCAAAGACCCGCTCGACCAGACCATCGGTTTGATCCCGCGCGCCGCCAAGGCCGGTCACACCGCCCTGAGCCGCAGCGAGACCGGCCAGTTGCGTTGGTATGCGGCGTCCATGGCAGTGGGTGCCGTGCTGGTGATCGGCGCCATCGTCGTGGTAGCGGTCTGACTATGTTTAAGTGCACTGCGTACTTTGCGAACTTGCGAAAGGAAACGAGCCCGTCATGATTCTGCCCTGGCTAATCCTGATCCCCTTTATCGGCGGCCTGCTCTGCTGGATGGGTGAACGCTTCGGCGCCACCCTCCCCCGCTGGATTGCGTTGCTGACCATGTCCCTGGAACTCGCGCTCGGCCTCTGGCTGTGGGCCCATGGCGACTATTCATTCGCCCCCGCTCCGGGTGTCGATCCGACCTTCGCGCTTGAATTCAAGCACGTATGGATCCAGCGCTTCGGCATCAACGTGCACCTGGCCCTCGACGGCCTGTCGCTGTTGATGATCCTGCTGACCGGCCTGCTGGGTATCCTCTCGGTACTCTGCTCCTGGAAAGAAATCCAGCGTCACGTGGGCTTCTTCCACCTGAACCTGATGTGGATCCTGGGCGGCGTGGTCGGCGTGTTCCTGGCGCTGGACCTGTTCATGTTCTTCTTCTTCTGGGAAATGATGCTGGTGCCGATGTACTTCCTCATCGCGCTCTGGGGTCACAGTTCTTCGGACGGCAAGAAAACCCGGATCTACGCGGCGACCAAGTTCTTCATCTTCACCCAGGCTTCCGGCCTGATCATGTTGGTGGCGATCCTGGGCCTGGTACTGGTCAACTTCAACAGCACGGGCGTGATCACGTTCAACTACGCCGACCTGTTGAAAACCAAGATGTCGCTGACCACCGAGTACATCCTGATGCTCGGCTTCTTCATCGCCTTCGCGGTGAAGCTGCCGGTGGTGCCGTTCCACTCCTGGTTGCCTGACGCCCACGCCCAGGCGCCGACCGCCGGCTCCGTGGACCTGGCCGGTATCCTGCTGAAAACCGCCGCCTACGGCCTGCTGCGTTTCGCCCTGCCGCTGTTCCCGAATGCCTCGGCCGAGTTCGCGCCGATCGCCATGACCCTGGGTCTGATCGGGATCTTCTACGGTGCGTTCCTGGCCTTCGCGCAAACCGACATCAAGCGCCTGATCGCCTTCTCGTCCGTTTCCCACATGGGTTTCGTACTGATCGGCATCTACTCCGGCAGCCAACTGGCGCTGCAGGGCGCGGTGATCCAGATGTTGGCCCACGGTGTCTCGGCCGCTGCCCTCTTTATCCTGAGTGGCCAGCTGTATGAGCGCCTGCACACCCGTGACATGCGTGAAATGGGTGGGGTGTGGTCGCGCATCGCGTACTTGCCGGCGATCAGCCTGTTCTTCGCCGCCGCATCGCTGGGCTTGCCGGGTACCGGCAACTTCATCGGCGAGTTCCTGATCCTGATGGGTGCCTTCGTGCAGACGCCGTGGATCAGCGCCATTGCTACCTCCGGCCTGGTGTTCGGTTCGGTCTACTCGCTGATCATGATCCACCGCGCCTACTTCGGCCCGGCCAAGTCCGACACCGTCCTGCAAGGGATGGATGCGCGCGAACTGATCATGGTGCTCGGCCTGGCGGTACTGCTGATCTACATCGGGGTATACCCACAGCCGTTCCTGGACACTTCTGCCGCAACGATGCATGGCGTGCAGCAGTGGTTCGGCACCGCCTTCTCTCAACTCGCTTCGGCCCGGTAAGAGCGCTATGGAATTCACGATCCAACACTTTATCGCGCTTGCGCCGCTGCTGATCACCAGCCTCACCATCGTGGTGGTGATGCTGGCGATCGCCTGGCGCCGCAATCATTCGCAAACGTTCCTGCTGTCCTGCGCCGGGTTGAACCTGGCCCTGCTGTCGATCATCCCGGCCCTCAAGGTCGCACCACTGGCGGTCACGCCATTGATGATGGTCGATGACTTCGCGCTGCTGTATATCGCGCTGATCCTAGTCGCGACCCTGGCCTGCGTCACCCTCGCCCACGCCTACCTCGGCGAAGGCGGCACCGGCTACCCAGGCAACAAGGAAGAGCTGTACCTGCTGATCCTGCTGGCAGCGGCCGGCGGTATCGTGCTGGTCAGCGCGCAGCACCTGGCCGGCTTGTTCATCGGCCTGGAACTGCTGTCGATCCCGACCTACGGCCTGGTGGCCTACGCCTTCTTCAACAAGCGCTCCCTGGAAGCCGGCATCAAGTACATGGTGCTGTCGGCCGCCGGTTCCGCGTTCCTGTTGTTCGGTATGGCGCTGCTCTACGCCGAAGCCGGCAGCTTGAGCTTCACCGGTATCGGCCACGCCCTGGCCGCCACCAACAGCCCTGCGCCGATTGCCCAACTGGGCCTGGCGATGATGCTGATCGGCCTGGCGTTCAAGCTCTCCTTGGTGCCGTTCCACCTGTGGACCCCGGACGTGTACGAAGGCGCCCCGGCGCCTGTGGCCGCGTTCCTGGCCACTGCGTCGAAAGTGGCGGTGTTTGCGGTGATGGTGCGTCTGTTCCAGATCTCGCCTGCCGCCAATACCGGCGTGCTGAGCAATGTACTGACTGTGATCGCCATCGCGTCGATCCTGTTCGGCAACCTGCTGGCGCTGACCCAGAACAACCTCAAGCGTCTGCTCGGTTACTCGTCCATCGCTCACTTCGGCTACCTGCTGATCGCCCTGGTGGCGAGCAAAGGCCTGGCCGTGGAAGCCATCGGCGTGTACCTGGTCACCTACGTGATCACCAGCCTTGGCGCATTCGGTGTGATTACGCTGATGTCCTCGCCGTACAAAGGCCGTGACGCTGACGCCCTGTACGAATACCGCGGCCTGTTCTGGCGCCGTCCGTACCTGACCGCCGTACTCACCGTGATGATGCTGTCCCTGGCGGGTATCCCGCTGACTGCCGGCTTTATCGGCAAGTTCTACATCGTCGCCACCGGCGTCGAGGCCCACCAGTGGTGGCTGGTCGCATCCCTGGTCCTGGGCAGCGCCATCGGCGTGTTCTACTACCTGCGCGTGATGGTCACTCTGTACCTGATCGAGCCGAACCTGCGCCGTGTGGATGCCGAGCTGCATTGGGAACAGAAGGCAGGCGGCGTGATGCTGCTGGCCATCGCCCTGCTCGCCTTCTTCCTGGGCGTGTACCCGCAACCGTTGCTGACGTTGGTGCAGCATGCGGTGCTGGGGGTTTGATCGCTTAGGTTGATGCAGTAAACAGAACGGCGCCTTCGGGCGCCGTTTTTGCGTTTCAGGGGGGAACACATTAGAGATGCAGTGCAACCACTATCGCCTTCGCGGGCAAGCCCACTCCACATTTGGAATGCACTCCCCTAGGGGGAGTGGGCTTGCCCTGCTAATGCCAGTCAGTTAAGGCTTTTTGTAGGAGCGAGGCTAGCCCTTGCTCGCGAAAAACTCACAGCCACCGCGTTCATTCAGAAAGCACGCGTTATCGTTGACGCTTTTCGCGAGCAAGCTCGCTCCTACAGACGGCGGTGTACGCTTAACCGACTGGCATTAGGGCTTCGCTACAGAACTGTTTGACTCAATACAGGGAGGGATACTCTGAGCTAACGGCCACGGGCAAAAAAACGCCCCGACCCATATCGGAGCGTTTTTATGATCGTTCCCACGCTCTGCGTGGGAATGCCACCCGGGACGCTCCGCGTCCTGCTTTAAGCGCAAGATCCGGCACTTGCGCAAGGGTGACGCGGAGCGTCCCGGGATGCATTCCCACGCGGAGCGGGGGAACGATCAACTGGGCTGATCTGAAACAGCTGCAAAAAAAACGCCCCGAATGTTCGGGGCGTTTTTATAGTGCAATAACGTCAGAACGCGATACCGACCTTCAAACCATACTCATCACGCTTGAGCTTGGTGTTGTCAGCGACATAGGAGTCGTCATCGAGCTTATACTCGGTGCGGGTGTAGTAAAGGCCCGCCATCACCGGCAGATCGCCCTTCTGGTTCATCAGCAGGCTCACTTCGGCGTATGGGTTGGTGCGGTCCTTGAGGTCCACGCTGTCGCTGCCGACGCCATCCACCTTGAGTTTGGCGCGACCATCGATGGTATGACGGGCGCCGGCTTCAACGCGCAGGGTCATGTCATCGAACTGGTGGTTGTAGCCCAGGGCTGCCTTGGCGAACGGCGACTTGTTGGTGAGCTTCATGTCGTAGCCATTGGTGTCCGGCTCATAACGGGTCCAGGTGTAGCCACCGCCGACGATCACATCGACAAAGTTGCGCGCATCCAGCGCGGCACGCCAGCCGAGGTCGAGGTCGGCCTGGCCTTCCTTGAGTTTGTTGTCGCTTTTCTCACCGTACTTGGCTTCGATACCGGCCTGGTAGATAAAGCCGGATTCAGCGGTGAGCTTGTTGCCGAAGTTGTAGAACAGGCCCGCTTCGGGCATGTGCTCCTTGTCGCTGTCGCTACCGCCTTCGAGTTTGAAGTCGTTATAGCTGCCGAGAATCCCGAAGGTGGAAATCGGGTCGGTGGACGGCGCAGCGAACACCACGGTTGGCGCGGCCACCAGGGCCAGCAACGAGGTGTTCTTGAGAAATTTTCCGAATAGTTTGGACATCGTTTACATCTCCATTTTTGAGTGGGCAAAGTATTCAGGAATCGGTTCGAACCTTGGCGGTTGCAAAAAGTTCGAACGGATTTGCACCAAAATGGACAAAAAACGGTTCAGCGAAGGCTCTAGGTCAATACTCTTCGCTATCGGCCAGGAGCCAGTGTTCAAGTCCACGCGCAAGTGCCGCTGCGAATTGTGATTTTGAATGAACCTTTCCGCGCGCCTACCTATCCATCTATAACAAGACAGGGAGGCAACATGAGTACCGCTAAGATCTACACCATCCACTATCAACTGCACGGTAAACCCAAGTCTTTCGTGGTACGCGCCGAGGTGATGAACAGCACCGAAGCCTGGCATTGGGCGGCCGTCGATGCCGACATCGCGCACGTCAGCCGCATCGGCCGCGTGGGGCACGAACAGGTGAAGAAAACCACCCGGCCCTGGGCTGAAAAGTACGGCATCACTGACGTGAGCTGGAACCCTCCAAAATAAGCCCCTCCAAATAAACAAAGCCCCGCAAATTGCGGGGCTTGGTTCACTTCTTCAAGTCGCCCAGCGGATCGTAGGGCGGCTTTTTTTCCGGCTGCTCTTTTTGCTTGTCCAGCGGCGCGATGGCCGGGCCAACGGGGTCGACCTGCGGGTCAGCCAGGTCAGGCGAGTCAGGGTCGAAACCCAACTCATCGTTACCGCTGGCGTGTTCGTCGGAACGCGGGCCGTTCGGGGGATTACTCATGAAGACCTCCTTGCTTACAACGGGCGGGCTTTGTCGTGAAGGGTTTCCAGGTCGTGTTCGACCCGCTCCACGTCGTCGTTGTCTTGACGCTCCGCCGGATCATTGGGACGCAGTGCATCGTTATCGCGCTCCTCTTCACCGGGCGTGCGATCAGGATCAGGCGTGCCAGGTGGCGGTTGCTTGTGTTCGGACATGATGGCTTACCTCATGGGGACTTCAGGGATTTAGAGGAACCCCTCGTGGCCATCGTTCAACTTGATTGCTTCAAGCATGAGAAGATGCCCTCCCGTGCTGGAGACATGACCCGAATGTTCGAACTCAAACCCTGTGACCCCGCTGTCTACCGACAGCAGACCCGCCGCAGCACGCTGGTCGTCGCTGTGGTGTTCCTGGCCCTGGCGATGCTGCTGTCGAGCCTGGCGGTGATGCTGTTCGGTGAACCGGGCGGTGATAACCTTCGCTTCAATGTCGGCGGCGTGTTTGCCGGAGTGTTGATCACTGTCGCCCTGGTGCGCGGCCCGTTCTGGAACCAGGCGTGGTTGGCGCCGGCGGTATACGGCTGGCAGCTCAAGCGTAGCCTGATGAGCGTGACCAATGTGATGCATAAGGTCAGCGAACGAGTCCAGGCCAATGATCCCAGCGCGATCAAGCTGCTGCGCTTCTACCACCTGGGCCTGACGCAGATGCATGCCCTGGATGCCAACTCCAGCGCGCAGGCGCAACTGGCCGGTGAGATCGACGCGCATGCGGCGAAAATGCAGGCACTGGGCATCGATACCGAACAAACCCGCCTCGATCCGGCGTGGCTACAGCTATAAGGGCTGATCCGTACGTTTATAGGGCAATAAACGCAGGCCGCTGGCCACGGCCCCGGCCAGCGCGAACACGCACCCCAGCCACAGTGCGTATTGCGGGCCACTGACCACGAACAGATGAAAACACAAGGCTACCAACGATGCGCCCAACGTCTGCCCCAGCAGCCGCGAGATCGCCACGATGCCACTGGCCCCGCCGCTGCGAGCCAATGGTGCGCTGGTCATCAAGGCCTTGAGGTTGGGCGATTGGAAAAAGCCGAAACCGGCGCCGCAGAGGGCCATGCGCCAGCCGATCTCGAAGGCCGAGGCGTCAGTGCCCAAGGTGGCCAGCGCGGCCATGCCGACGCTGAGCATCAACAAGCCAATGCCGCACAGCAGGCCCAGTGACACGCGATCGGCCAGGCGCCCTGCGATCAAAGCCATGACCGCCACCACAGCCGGCCACGGTGTCATCAGAAAACCAGTTTCCACTTGGCTGTGGCCCAGCGTCGTTTGCAACAGAAACGGCAGCGCCACAAACGCCAGCCCCTGGGCACTGAAGGCACAGATCGCCGTCAGCGAAGACAATGCAAACACCGGGCGCTTGAACAAATCCACCGCCAGCATCGGCGCCGGGTGCCCGGCCTCGCGGCGCAGCAGCAACGCGCCGAACACCAGCGCCAGCGCGATCAGCCCCAGGGTCAGCGCGCCCTGTGCGCCATGCACGGCGGCGCCCAGACCCAGGACCAGCAAGGCGAACAAGCCTGCGCACAACAGCGCCGCCAAGCGGTCGAAGGCATGCCCCATGATCGGCAGCACCGGTAACGAACGCAGGCCCAGGCCGAGGGCCAGCAGCCCCAACGGCACATTGATCAGGTACAGCCAGTGCCAGGTGGCGACCGAAAGGATCGCCGATGCGGCGGTGGGGCCCAAGGTGAACGCCAGCCCCACCACCAGCGAGTTATAGCCCAGGCCACGCCCGAGCATGTTTGCGGGGTAGATATGCCGCAGCAACGCGGTGTTGACGCTCATCAGCGCCGCCGCCCCCAGGCCCTGCGCCACCCGCGCGGCGGTCAGGGTCAGCAGCGAATCGGCCAGCCCGCACAACAACGACGAAACAATGAACAGCAGCAACCCGCCCAGGTACACGCGGCGATGCCCCAGTACATCGCTCAGCGCCGCGAACGGCAGCACCGTCGCGACAATCGCCAACTGGTAGGCATTGACCACCCAGATCACCGAAGCCGAGTCAGTGCCAATACCCTCCGCCAGCGTCGGCAAGGCGGTATTGACGATGGCGGTGTCGAGGGTCGCCATGCCGATCCCCAAGGACAGGGCAATCACGGCCGGCAAGCGTTTATTGAGGGGCAGCCCATCGGCAACAGAAGACATGAACGATCCGCACGGGTGGCAAGGGCGCTTAGATTACGACCAGTGCAGATTTTTTTCAGCGGTCATTGGCGTGGCTGTCAATTTTTTCATGTTCGCCGAGGCCTAGCCTGGCCCGGCTCAATAGGTGACTTGGACGGTGGTAACGGACGGGCTCATGCAGCGATTACAGGCTAACTGGTCAGCCGCCATCTGCGGATTCCAAGGGCCGATCACGCCGTCGCGCTTGCCGTTGTCATCCACCGAATCCAGCGCCTTCAGGACGTTGTCACGTTTGAGTACTTCGCGGGCAAGTTGGGTTTCATTGTCTTTTTGCGCGTCGCCCGTCAGCGAACGTCCCGCCACTTCACGGATTTTGTCCGTGGTTGCATTCGCAGTCGTCGGGTGTTTGAACGCCTGGAAGTTGTCACCAAACGCCTTGGCCAGATCCGAATCCGACATCTTCGAATACTGGTTGGGGGACGGACGTGCCGGCGCGGCTTGCGACACGGAAATGCTTGAGATCAGCATGGTTAAGTGCTCCTGGAAGTTTGCCGAGGTCGCTGTTCTGTGGCCAGCGACCATCGGTCAGTTCCAAGGCTTCAGGGGGCAAGCTGTCACCTGTGGATCGGCGTAGCCGGGGTAATCGCGCTCAGGTCCAAATGCCCCTGTTTCAACGGCGGGCACCAGTAGTAGCCACCGGTCAACGGTGTGCTGATGCGATACAAGCCATCGACAATCCCGTCTTCCAGGCCACTCATGCGGCGCAGTTGCGCTTCGAATGCATCGAAGGAATGCCCGAACGCGAGAAACATCAGCCCCGCCTGGCCGTTCTCGGCCCATGGCATCGACCGACGCACCACGAAGGCCTCCGGGGTGAAGCTTTCCTGGGCGGTGCGCTTGGTGTGGGCAAATTCGGGGGCGTCGTCGAGCTCTTCGTTGTCGCCATGGCGGCGGCCGATGATGTGGTCGCGCTCCTGGGCCGGTAGCGCGGCGAAACCGTCGAGGTCGTGCTGCCATTGCTGGATAGCGGCGAAGCTGGCGCCGCTGTCCGTCAGGGCCGCTTCAACGGCCGCGTCGTCGTGAGGGTTCTCAGTGCCGTCTTCGTAGTCGGTCAGGTCGAAACCGGTCTTGTAGCGAAAGCCTTCGGTCATTTGTACCAGGCGCAACGCCGGCGCCATGGCTTTTTCGAACGCGCGGCTGCGCAGCAACAATTCTCCCCGGTCCACGCCATGCAGCCATACCCACAGGGCCTGCTGGGTGGAGGGGTTATGCGCGCCCGGGCCGCTGAGGGCCGGGAAGTTACGCAAGCCTTCGATGCGTGTACCCAATGCGTGTACCAGCGGCTCACCGAAACCGACCACCGCCGCGGAATCCGTCAACTGCACCAGTGCGTCCAGCGCAGCGGGCAAGGCGTCCAGGGACTCAATGGCAAAAAACAGATGGCGTGCCTGCAACGGCACCGGTGCGGCAAGAATGCCCGGCTGGTACTGACTCATGTGAACTCCTTCAAGAAAGCCGCGCAGTTTATCCCGAAGCACCCGGAATGCGCAGGGGAAAGCGCGCAAGCCTTGCCATAGAGCCCTGGTATGGGTGACTCTCTAGTCATGTTTTGCAACTATTCCAGGGGTAGCGCCATGACCACCAGTAACCTGCTCGCCCAGTTGTTTCCCGCCTCTACCGCCGACATTCCCGAGCCATTTCGCCTGGGCGCGCCGATTGAACAGCGTGATTACCTGGTCGACGGCCAGTTGCGGGTGTGGAATGGCCCGTTGGCGCGCATCCAAAGCCCGGTGCAACTTGGCGATGAACGCGTGCACATCGGCAGCACCCCGCTGCTGGATGCCGAGACCGCCCTTACCGCCCTCGACGCGGCCGTGCGCGCATATGACCGGGGCCAGGGTGAATGGCCGACCCTGCGCGTGGCCGAGCGCATCCAGCATGTGGAAGCCTTCCTGCGGCGCATGCGCGAACAGCGCGACGCGGTGGTCAAGCTGCTGATGTGGGAGATCGGCAAGAACCTCAAGGACTCGCAGAAAGAGTTCGACCGCACCTGTGACTACATCACCGACACCATCAACGCCCTCAAGGAACTCGACCGGCGCAGCAGCCGCTTCGAACTGGAACAGGACACCCTGGGGCAAATCCGCCGCGTACCGCTGGGCGTGGCGCTGTGCATGGGGCCTTATAACTACCCGCTCAACGAGACCTTCACCACGCTGATCCCGGCGCTGATCATGGGCAATACCGTGGTGTTCAAGCCGGCCAAGCTCGGCGTGCTGTTGATCCGCCCGTTGCTGGAAGCGTTCCGCGACAGCTTCCCGGCCGGGGTGATCAACGTGATCTACGGCAGCGGCCGCGAAACCGTCAGCGCGCTGATGGCCAGCGGCAAGATCGATATCTTTGCCTTCATCGGCACCAACAAAGCCGCCAGCGACCTGAAAAAACTGCATCCAAAACCCCACCGCCTGCGCGCCGCATTGGGCCTGGATGCGAAAAACCCCGGCATCGTGTTGCCAGAGGTCGACCTTGATAACGCGGTCAGCGAAGCGCTCACCGGCTCGCTGTCGTTCAACGGCCAGCGTTGCACCGCGTTGAAAATCCTGTTTGTGCACGCGGATGTGGTCGATAGCTTTATCGAGAAGTTCAACGCCAAGCTAGCGACGCTCAAGCCCGGTATGCCGTGGGACGATGGCGTGGCGCTGACGCCGTTGCCGGAAGTGGGCAAGGTGGATTATCTCAACGAACTGGTAGCCGATGCGGCGCGGCACGGCGCCAAGGTTGTCAACGCCGAAGGTGGCAGCAGCCGTGGGTCGTTCTTCTACCCGGCGGTGCTGTACCCGGTGAGCCCGCAGATGCGCGTGTACCACGAAGAACAATTCGGCCCCGTCGTACCGATCGTGCCCTACCGTGACCTGGATACCGTGATCGACTACGTGCTGGACTCGGATTTCGGCCAGCAGTTGAGCATTTTCGGTACCAACCCCGTCGAAGTCGGACGCCTGGTGGATACCTTCGCCAACCAGGTCGGCCGGATCAATATCAACGCCCAGTGCCAACGCGGGCCGGACACCTTCCCCTTCAACGGGCGCAAGAACTCGGCCGAGGGCACGTTGTCGGTACATGACGCGCTGCGTGTGTTCTCGATCCGCACCTTGGTCGCGACCAAGTTCCAGGAGAGCAACAAGGCGTTGCTCAGCGATATCCTGCGCAACCGTGACTCGAGCTTCATCAGCACCGACTACATTTTCTAAGCACAACGCCGATCTGAATGTGGGAGGGGGCTTGCCCCCGATGGCGGTGGATCAGTAAAGAGTCTGTTAGCTGACACACCGTCATCGGGGGCAAGCCCCCTCCCACATTGTTTGACCGAGTTTACCCTGATGGATGAGGCCCCTTTACTACCGATGAACCTGCCTATGCTCGCCCGGCGCCTGCTGCGCCCTGTGCTCGACCCGTACCGCCGCTATCGCCATGCCAAGCTGATCCACGCGGTACGCGTGTCCATCGGCTTGCTGGCGACGATCCTGCTGACCACCGGCATCAACCTGCCCCATGGTGAGTGGGCGTCGGTGACCATGCTGATCGTGATCGGCGGGTTGCAGCACCACGGCAATATCGGCAAGAAAGCCGTGGAGCGCGCCTACGGTACGTTGATCGGGGCCAGCGTCGGCTTGTTGGTGGTGGTGCAACATGCCTGGCTGGGTATGCCGCTGCTCACCTACTTATTGATGTCGGCGGTGTGTGGGTTCTTTTCCTACCACGCCATCGGCAAGGGCGGCTATATCGCGCTGCTGTCGGCGATCACGGTGTTCATCGTGGCCGGGCACGGCGACAACCCGATCTCGGATGGGTTGTGGCGCACCGTCGACATCCTGATCGGCATCGCGCTGGCCCTGGCGTTTTCCTTCGCCCTGCCGTTGTACGCGGTGTACTCGTGGCGCTACAACCTGGCCAGTGCCTTGCGCGATTGTGCAGCGATCTACAGCCGGATCATCAATGGCCAATCGGTCACCGATGACGAACACCTCAAACTCCTCAACCGCTTGAACGCGGCCATGCTGCAACTGCGCTCGCTGATGCCGTCGGTGTCCAAGGAAGTGCGAATTTCCATGACCGAGCTGGATAAACTCCAGCGGCACCTGCGCATGTGCATCAGCACCCTGGAGATTCTTGGCAATACCCGACCGGACCCGCGTGATGAGCAAGCTACCGCGCGGATGCGCGTGATGCTCAAGGCCGAGCATCGGCAGATTCGGGTGCAGTTGGTGGGAATGGCACGGGCGTTGAAATCGGGCGTTACGGAGCGTCTGCAACGCCCCCATACCGCCAGCGGCACCCAAACCACACTGGATGCACCCGTATACAGTGCGCTGGATGGTTATCGATTGTTGACCGTACAACTGGCGGATAACGTGGATCAGATGCGCCAGCGGCTGGCGAAAAGTGCCCCTCGCTGGAAAATTTAGAGAAGGCCTTTGGGTAAATTTGCTCGCATTAACGTATTCACACTTTCTCTTACATATTTTTCACGTTTTATTCACAAGCCGAGACGTAGTGTGAAGCCTCATCCGTTACAAACGTTGCATATCAAGCCCGCCGCCCCAGCGGGCTTTTTTTTGCCCTGGATTTGACCTAGCGCGCAACCTTGCCGGCAGGCGTTGTTGCCTGCTCACGAATCGCCCGCTGGGTCTCCAGCACTTTGGCCAAGGCCGTTTCGGCCTCAGCGCTCTGCTGCGGCACACGAATGGCCGCCGATACCAGGGTGATCAACTTGGCCATCACTTCGGCATCCGTCGCCGGGCGCCCGAGGCTCATGGAGTTCATCAACAGGCGCAATTCAGTGCCGGCCATTACCCCGGAAATCGCCTTGAGCGCGAATTGCAGGCGCACGCCCAGTTCATTGCGTGGCAAATCCGGCAATGCCAGGGCGAACGCCTCGAAGAAACGCTGGAACACCGGCTGGTAATGCACCTTGAGGTATTCCTGGATAAACGGCGAGGTGTCGCTGTACACCCGACCGAGAAAACGGATGAAGGAACGCCCTTCCCCACTGGCTGGATCGCTGCGTTCCAGGCCCATGGCCGGGGCGAACAGCACGCCGAGCAGCGTGTCGCAGTCCAGCGGGCCATCGGATTCGGCCTCGCAACGCGCCAGCAATTCCAGGCGCTGCTCGTTGAGCGGCTCCAGGCGCTGCATCAGCAGGGTTTTCATCAGGGAGTCCTTGTCCCCGAAGTGATAGTTCACCGCAGCCAGGTTGACCTGGGCGCGCTCGGTAATCTGCCGTAATAAAACCGCGTCATATCCGTACTTAATAAAGAGCGCCTCTGTCGCATCCAGCAGTCGAGTCTTGGTAATGTTTGGAGCGCTGAGCTTCTTCGCGGCCATAAGGGTTCCACGGGGGAAATATTGTTTTAAAAAATAATTTGATTTTTTATACCGGGGCCTTCGTTCGAATGCAAGTAATGACACGGTGCCATATGAGCAAAAGCCTTGCATGCGCGAATATTCATGGCCGCCAACGGATTTTCAACCCTTCGCGAGGCCTGCGCAAACGTCGTCTCAACGCAACAAACCGCTCTACATCCACAGCTGGCGAAGCGGATTGAACGCGGTTACTATTCAAACAATTTTTTAAAAACAAGAAATTAAACTAGTCGGTGACGGCATCGGCAGCCCCGCAAACTTGTTACAAAGATTTGCAGGGCCACCCCAGACCGTCGAGACTGCAGGCGTAGTCATGATGACCGAGACCCTCGCGCACCCCAGCTTGATTTCCCTGCAAGGCATCGGCAAAAGCTATCAGCTTGCCGGGCAACAGCTGTCGATTCTGAATGACGTGTGCCTGTCCATCGCCAGCGGTGACAGCTGCGGCATCCTCGGCGCATCCGGCTCCGGCAAAAGCACCCTGCTCAATATCCTCGGCCTGTTGGACTTGCCCAACTGCGGCCAGTACCACTTCGCCGGCCATGACATTTTCAACGCCACGGCGGATGAACTGGCGGCGATCCGTAACCAGCAGATCGGTTTCGTATTCCAGAGCTTCAACCTGCTGCCGCGCCTCAGCGCCCTCGACAACGTCGCACTCCCCCTCAGTTATCGTGGCGTATCTCGCCATGAATCGGTGGAGCAGGCCTTGCGCATGCTCGAGCAAGTCGGCCTGGCCGAGCGCGCCCACCATCGTCCCGCCGACCTCTCCGGTGGTCAACGCCAGCGCGTCGCCATCGCGCGGGCGCTGGTCGGCAAGCCCTCGGTCATCCTCGCCGACGAACCCACCGGCAACCTCGACAGCAGCACCGCCCAAGACATCATGGACCTGCTCCTCACCCTCAATCGCGAGCGACAGGTAACGCTGATCATCGTCACCCACGACGCGCAGATCGCCGAGCGGCTGGAGCGCAAGATCCGGGTGCGCAACGGCGTAGTGCACGAGGACCAGCGCCGATGAGCCTGCGGGTCGAGCAGAGCCTGAGCCAACTGCTGCATGAAGCGTTCATCAGCCTGCGCACCCTGGGCAAACGCTCGGTGCTGGCCCTGCTGGGTATCGTGATCGGCAGTTCATCGGTGGTGGCGTTGATCAATATCGGCCATAACGCCGCGACCGACGCCGCGATGATTTTCAAGGACATGGGCACCGACACCCTGGTCGTCCAGTTCCCGCCCAAAGGCACCAGCAACGTAGCGATGCGCAGCCAGATCGACCTGGAACCGGTGCGCCAGGCTGTGCCGGGCATCGCCCATATCGGCGCGCTCAGCCTGTTCAGCGGGCCCATCGTGTTCCATGGCCGCAGCGCCAATGCCAACTTCGTCGGCAGCACCCCCGATGTGCACGCCGCCATGCGCCTGGCGCTGCGCGAGGGGCGTTTCCTGTCCGCCTTCGATGCCAATGAAACCTATGGGGTGATCGGTGACCAGGTCGCCCAGGCGCTCGGCGCACCCGGTGAGCCGCTCAAACTGGGCGACCGCGTGCGCATCAACGACTACCTGTTCCTGATCATCGGCATCCTGCACAACCAGCCCCGCGCGATGCTGATGCCGGTACAAGCCAATGAATCGCTGTTCATTCCCGTCGAGGGCATGCGGCGTATCCTCGCCAGCCCGCAGATCAACAATGTGATCATCCGCGCCCAGCCTGGACAAGACATGGAACGTGTGGCGCGGGACGCCGCCGCCGCGCTGCAACCGCAATTGACCGAGCACACGGTCGACATCACCGTGCCCCAGCAAATGATCGATGGCATGACCCGCCAAAGCCGCACCTTCGCCTATCTGCTGTTGGCCCTCGGCGCGATTTCGCTGGTGGGCGGCGGTGTCGGGGTGATGAATGTGATGCTGATGAACGTATCGGAGCGGCGCCGTGAAATCGGCATCCGCATGGCCCTGGGCGCGCGCCAGCGGGATATCCGCAACCTGTTCCTGCTCGAAGCCGTCAGCTTGACCGCCGTCGGCGCGTTGTGCGGCGCGGTATTGGGCATGACCGCCGCCTGGTTCTACGCGTGGCTGTCGGGCTGGGCATTTTCCCTGGCGGTGGCCGCCCTGCCCCTGGGCGTCGGCAGTACGTTGCTGGTGGGTCTGTTCTTTGGCATCTACCCGGCGGTCTCGGCCTCACGGCTGCAACCGGTGGAGGCCTTGCGCGATGAATAAAGGGCTATTGCTGCTGGCGCTGATCAGCCTGCCCGGCATGGCGGCCGACGTGGTGGTCAAACCCTCGGCGCCCAGCAGCACCCGCAGCGGCTATGACCGCGGCATATCGCTGAACGCCCAGGTGACGACCTTGACCCTGGGCGACGCCGTGTACCTGGGCCTGCGCAACAACCCGGCGATCCGCAGCGCTTACCTGCAGCGGGTCGCGCAGAAGTTCGACCTGCGGGTCGCCGAAGACGTGTTCAACCCCAAGCTCACCCTCAACAGTTATTACCGTGGCACACGCGGTTCCCAGGACAGCGCGCGCAACGCCAACCTCGCACCGTCCACCAGCCTGCTCGGCGAATACGGCACCCGTTTGAGCATGGCCTGGACCCAGCAATTGAACAACGCTGACCGTGCCGGCCGTTACCGCAGCGACGGCCTTGACCTGGCCGTCATCCAGCCGCTGATGCGCGGCGCCGGCTGGGACGCCACCACGGCGCCGTTGCGCCTGTCGCGCCTGGCGGAACAGGCCAACCGTCTCAACCTCAAGGCTACCGTGGCGCAAACCATCAGCCAGATCATCGCGACTTACCGCGAGCTGCTGCGGGCCCAGGAACAACAGGTGATCGTCCAGGACGCGCTCAAGCGTTCCAACACCCTGCTGGAGGTGAACAAGGCATTGATCAGCGCCGGGCGCATGGCCGAGTTCGAAATCGTGCAGACCGAAGCCGACATCGCCACCCAGCAATTGGGCGTCGAAGAAGCGCAGAACCAACTGGATACCAGTCGCCTGGCCCTGCTGCGCCTGCTGGCCCTGGACCTGTCCACGCCGATTCGCGCCACCGAAGCCCTGGAGGCCAGGCCCATGGAAATAGACAGGCGCCAGGCGTTCAACCTCGCGCAAACCCAGCAACCGGAATACCTCGCCGCGCTGCTGGGCAGCCAGCAAGCCGACCTGAACCTGGTGATCGCCAAGGACTCCGGGCGTTGGCAAGTGGACCTGGTGGCCGGTGCGAATCAGGTGCGCGACGCCTACGATAACGATAACGGCCGTACCAATAACCGCACCTGGGACAGCTACGCCGGGGTACAGGTGCAGATCCCCATCGGTGACATCAGCACGCGCCAGGCAGAAGTACGCGCGCGGGTGAATGTCGAGGACCAGGAAATTCGCATTACCGACGCCCGCCAGGAACTGGAACGCAACGTCAACGACGTGGTGCGCGACCTCGGCACCCGCTGGCGCCAATATGAAATCTCCCAGCGCGCCGTGGAGCTGTCGCGGCGCAAGATCGAGATCGAACGGGAAAAACTCAGCGCCGGGCGCTCCACCAACTTTCAGGTGCTGAGCTTCGAGACTGACCTGCGCAACGCCGAAAACGCGCGACTCAATGCGCTGATCGCTTATTTGAACGCTCAGACCCAGCTTGACTTGACGCTGGGCATGACCCTGGAAAGCTGGGAAATCGCCCTCAATGACTACTAATCGCAAACGCCTGCTGGGTGCTGTGTTGATCGTGCTGCTGGCAGCGGTGGGGCTCGCCCTGCGCAGCCCGGCCGAAGGGCCGGCCACCCGTGAACAATGGCTGGCAGTGAAGCCCGACCCGCTGGTGCACCAGATCGGCCTGGTGGGCAAGATCGAACCCGACACCACCGTTACGCTCACCGCGCCATTCGACGGCAATGTCTTGGCCAACCTGGTCGAGCAAGGCCAACGCGTCGAGGCCGGCCAGGTGCTGTTGCGCATGGACCCGGCCACCTTAGAAGTGCAACTGCGCGAAGCCCTTTCGGCCCAGCTCAAGGCGCGGCGCACCGTGCAGGAAATGCAGGACTGGGACAGCAGCGCCGCCGTCAGCCGGGCCCGGCGCAGCCTGCGCACCGCAGAAATGACTGCCGGCAATACCCAGCGCAAACTCACTGAAAGCGAAAACCTGTTCAAGCGCGGCATCATCCCGCGCAACGAGCTCGACGACCTCAAGCAACAGACCCAGCAGCAACAGCTGGACCTGACAGCGGCGCGCAGTGAACTGCAACAGGCGCTGGAGCAGGGCAAGGGCGTATACCGGCAGATCGCCGATATGGAGCTGACCAACGCCACGGTCAAATATGACGCCCTGCACACCCTGCTTGAAGGCAAGGAGGTCAAAGCGCCCTTCTCTGGCATCGTGGTGCCCGCGCCCGGCAACAGCACCACGTCCCAGGGCGGCAGCACTAACACCGCACCGGTACAAGCCGGCAGCAAGGTCAGCCAGGGCCAGGTGCTGTTCGGCCTGGCCAATATCGAGCGTTTGAAAATCGTCGCCAAGGTCTCTGAACTGGACATCAACCAACTGCATCAAGGGCAAGCGGTGGAAGTCATGGGCGATGGGTTTGACGGTGAGCGCCTGACGGGCTCGGTGAGCGTGGTCAGTGGCCTGGCGATCGCCAACGACAGCCAGGGCAGCGCGCAGTTTGCGGTGACCTTGTCGATCCCCAGGCTCACGCCGCAGCAATTGCAGCGGGTGCGGCTGGGGATGAGCGCGCGGTTGACCATTGTGACTTACAACAATGCGCAGGCGATTGTGGTGCCGAGCGAGGCGATCCAGGCGGACATGACCGTGGAATACCGCGAGGCGATGGATAAACCGGTGGAGCGGGTGAAAGTCACCACCGGGCAATCGACTGCTCAAGGGGTTGAGGTGTTCGGCCTCAAGCCTGGACTGGTGAAAATCTCAAAATAAATGCAGATCCAAATGTGGGAGGGGGCTTGCCCCCGATGGCGATGGGTCAGTCACAGGTGCAGTGGCTGATATACCCTCATCGGGGGCAAGCCCCCTCCCACATTTAGATTTGGGTCAGTTTCAAGGCCAGTGCTTTAGCCTGAATCGCCACATCGGTCACCGCCGTACTCTCCCACCACATCCCGCGCAGCGGCGGGCCCATGGCGAACAGCCGCCCGCTCACCTGGCCCTGAGCATCGAGCACTGCACCGCTGGCATCCGCCGCAATCCCCAGCGCCAACGGCCCCGGCCGGATCAACCCGCGCTTGAGCAATTGCTGCGGCAACGGCCTGGCCACGCGGCGCCAGTCGTATTCGATGCCGCTGGAGTTGATCAGCGCCGCGCCGTGCGCCTGGGTGAGCGCCTGCTCGCCGCGATGGCGCAAGGCAATCGTCACACCGCTGGCCGAAGGCACCAGCCCCTTGAACGACGCCGCGTGAACCTGCAGGCGCCCTTGCGCGTGCAAGCGTTCGACCAACTGCGCACTCAACGGCGGCGAACGGTGGTGATGGCTTTCCCACCACGGCCGCACATGCCGCACGAACTGGCGTTTCTCGCGGTCGCTGGCCTGGCTCCACAACCTGGCAATATGCACCCGAACCGTGTCCAGCGGCGCCTGCCAATCGACGTCCTGCTCGAGCGCGATGCGGCATTGCCGCCGCACCTCACGCACCAGTTGCCGAGGGCTGCGCAGCCGCTGATCAGCGCCAAGAAAATCGTCCCAGCCCGGCGGCTGGCGGCGCACATGGGGCAACAGACCGTGACGCGAAAACACCTTGATCGGCCCACGGTGCCCGGCCTGTTCGAGGGACACGACCGCATCCACCATGGTCAGCCCGGAGCCGATGATTAGCACGGTCGCATGCGGGTCGAGCTGGGTCATGGCCTGCACGTCCCACGGGTCCAGCGCCGCAGCGTTCAGTCCGCTGGATTCGGTCTGGGGCGTGCGGGCCGCCGGGAACATGCCGGTGGCCAATACCGCAAAGGTGCCACGCAGGCGTTCGCCGTTATCCAGGGACACCAAGGTGCCGGCAGCCTCAACCTGTAAGTCGACCACCTCTGCACGGACATGCTCGACCGTGGAAGCCGACAGCGCCTTGGCCTCAGCCAGGCGCTGCTGCGCGTACAGGCCAAAAATCCCGCGTGGCGGGAACAGTTCGCTGATGGGCACGGGCTGTTGGGCCGATTCCGGCCACCCCCCGGCGTCGATGTAGGCGGTGAGCCATTGGGTCAGGTCATCGGCATTGTCCGGGTCGACACTCATGCGCGCCGCATTGCCGTTCAAGGTGTGGCCCAGCTCGATCGCACTGTAGGCCTCGCCCCGCCCCAGTTCCGCGCGCGGCTCAATCACCAGGAGGCGCCGCCGGCCTGGCAGGCGCAGCAACTGCACCGCCAGCATCGTACCGCTCAGGCCGCCGCCGACGATCAGTACATCAGCGTTGCGGATGGATTCACTCATGCCCGTTCGCCCTTAGCGTTTACCCAGATAAATGTCATGCAAATCACCCCGTGCCAACAGCTCGGCGGCACTGCCACTCAGCACCACTCGCCCAGTATCCAGCACGTAGCCCTGGGACGCATAGGTGAGCGCGACGTTGATGTTCTGCTCGGCGATCAGAAAGCTCACCTGCTCGTCGCGGTTGAGCTGGGCAATGATCGCGAAGATCTCCTGCACGATCATCGGTGCCAACCCCATCGATGGCTCGTCGAGCAGCACCAACGCAGGACGGGTCATCAACGCCCGGCCAATCGCGACCATCTGCTGCTCGCCCCCGGAGGTCAGCCCGGCGCGGGTGTGGCGCTTGGTCTTGAGCCGGGGGAACCAGGTGTAGATTCGCTCCAGGTCGCTGGCCAGTTCCTTGCGACTCAAGCGCCGCACGAAGCCGCCGCTGCGCAGGTTGTCTTCCACCGTGAGCTGGCCGAACACATGACGGCCTTCCAGCACATGCACCATGCCCTGGCGCACGCGCTGGCTGGGGTCCACACCCGCCAAGTCGTGGCCGGCGTATTCGATTCGGCCACGGCTGACTTCTGCGCGCTCGGCCCGCACCAACCCGGAAATGGCCTTGAGGGTGGTGCTCTTGCCGGCGCCATTGGCGCCGAGCAACGCAACGATGGCGCCCTTGGGCACACTCAGCGACACCCCGGCCACCGCCAGGATCGCACCGTCATAGATCACCTCGATGTCGTCGACCGTCAGCAACGCCGGGCGCCCTGGCTCGATGGCAGGCTGGTTCATGGTTTATTCATCCCCGGTGCAGGCGCGTGGCGTCAGGTGTTTTTCCTTGGCGAACGCGGCGGATTTTTCATCGATCAGCGGACGCAACAGCGCACGGTCAGCGGCGATCCAGTCGCTGATCAGCGCCCAGTTGGCACCGTCCCACTGCTGCACCCGCGCCGAGCCGCCGCCCTCGTGGTCGCGGCAGGACAGCTTGAGGTTCTGCATCAGGCCCAGGTAGCCCATGTCTTTGAGGCGCGCATCGTCGATATTCAGGTGTTCCAGGCCCCAGCGGCCCTCTTCGCCATTGAGCGGGCGCTTGCCGAAGCGGGCCTGGCCCGTGCGGATCGCCTCCACCGCCACGGCGGCGTTCACCAGGCCTGAGTTGTAGTACACGCTGCCGAAGTTTTTCAGGTCCTTGAGGTCGCTGTGGCCCTTGTCGAGGACGTATTGCTTGAGGCGTTTGTGGATCTCGAAATCGCTGCCTGCCGGGTACGGCGTGAGCGCCAGGTAGCCTTTGGCGGCGACACCGGCGGGCAACACGTCTTCGCTGGAACTGGCCCAGATATCGCCGATGATATGGTCGACCGGGAAGCCGAAGCGCGCCGCCGTCTTCACCGCCACCGGGGTCGACACGCCCCAGGTGCGCAGGAATACCCAGTCCGGATTGGCCTGGCGGACCTGGCGCCACTGCGCCGACTGCTCGTTGCCGGGGTCGGCCACCGGGATCTGGATATTTTCAAAGCCGTACTTTTCGGCAAGCAACTTCAATGGGCCGAGGGTTTCGCGACCGTAGGCCGAGTCGTGATAGACCGTGGCGATCTTCTTGCCCTTGAGTTTGTCAAAGCCGCCTTCGCGCTCGGCGATGTAGTTCACCAGGGTCGAGGCCTCGCTGTAGAAGGTCAGCATCACCGGGAAGTTGTAGGGAAATACCGTGCCATCGGTGGCTTCGGTGCGCCCGTAACCCAAGGTGATCAGCGGGATCTTGTCCACTTCCGCCCGTTCGCTGAGTGCGTAGGCCGCCGGCGCGCCGTTGGGCTGGTACACCGCGACCGGCGCGCCGTCCAAGCCATTCTTGAAGCGCTCGTAGCACTCGATGCCCTTCTCCGCCGTCCATTCGGTCTCGCACTCCTGCCATACCAGCTTCACGCCGTTGATACCGCCTTCGACTTCGTTGATATAGCGCAGGTAGTCGATCATCCCGGCCCACACCTGTACGCCGCTGGAGGCATAGGCGCCGACACGGTAGGTGGCCAGGGGAATGAATTGCTGGTCGGGCGAAGCCCAGGCCTGGGGCACGGCGCCAGCCAAGGCCGCCAGCGCGAATGCGGTGCCGACCAGCGAACGTTTCAGGGATGCACGCATGGAGATTCTCTTGAGGGAA
The DNA here is from genome assembly GCF_003852355.1 of Pseudomonas sp. R2-7-07. NCBI lineage: Bacteria > Pseudomonadati > Pseudomonadota > Gammaproteobacteria > Pseudomonadales > Pseudomonadaceae > Pseudomonas > Pseudomonas sp. R2-7-07. The sequence goes on from NZ_CP027759.1 coordinate 3,468,073, forward strand.
GGTTAGAAGCGCAGCGGCCAGTGCCGCAGACGCTCACGCAGGTTGTGCAACAGGCGAATCAGGCCCTCGGGCTCCTTGATCAGGAACACGATGATCAACACGCCAAAGATGATTTTCTGCAGGTTCTGCAACTGCCCCGCATCCACCGCGCCGCCGAACAGCGCCTGCCCGGCGTGGCTGAGCAGGATCGGCAGCAAGCTGATAAAGGCCGCGCCGACGAAGTTGCTGGCGATGCTGCCCATGCCACCGATAATGATGATGAACAGGATCTGGAACGAGCGGTTGATATCAAAGCTGCTGGCACTGGCCGTACCCAGGTAGGCGAAGGCCCACAGCGCACCGGCTACGCCTAAGTAAAACGAGCTGACCGCGAACGCCAGGCGCTTGTAGCGCACCACCGGGATGCCGACCACGGCGGCCGCGGTGTCCATGTCGCGGATCGCCATCCAGTTGCGCCCCACCTGGCTGCGCACCAGGTTGACGGCGGTCCAGGTCAACAGCAGCACCGTGACCAGGGTCAGCCAGTAGCGGCCCAACGGGGTATTGAGGTCGTGGCCGAACAGCGTCAGCTGCGGGGCGGAAATAGTCCCGGAAGAGCCGTAGTTATAGAACCAGGGGAATTTGACGAACAACCATTCAAGGAAAAACTGCGCCGCCAGCGTCGTCACCATCAGGTAGAAACCCTTGATCCGCGAGCTGGGCAGGCCGAACAACAGGCCCACCAGCGCGCTGATAATCCCGCCGCCGAGCAACGCCATCGGCAAGCCCAACTCTGGCAGGCGCAGCAGAAAACCGTAGGTGGCGAAAGCCCCGACCGCCATGAAGCCCGCCGCGCCGACCGATGTCTGCCCGGTGTAACCGGTGAGCAGGTTCAGGCCCAACCCGGCCAGCGACAGCACCAGGAAGGGCACCAGAATCGCATTGAGCCAATAATCATCGCCCCACAGCGGTACCGCGATAAACGCCAGCGCCAGCCAGGCGAACAGGCCCCAGGGCAAGCGACGCGGCACCAGCAGCAGCGGCGCGGTGGGTTGTGCAACAGAGGTCGACATGGCTTCAGACTCGCTCGATAGCGCGCTCGCCAAACAGGCCGGCGGGACGGATATACAGAAAGGCCAGGGCCACGACATAGGCGAACCACGGCGTGATGCCGCCGCCGATCCACGGGCCGATATACACCTCGGCGAGGTTCTCCGCCGCGCCGACAATCAGCCCGCCGACAATCGCCCCGCCAATCGAGGTGAAGCCGCCGATGATCAGCACCGGCAAGGCCTTGAGCACCACGAGCGACAAGGAGAACTGCACGCCCTGGCGCGCGCCCCACAACAGCCCGGCCACCAGCCCGACGATGCCGGCCACTGCCCAGACGATCTGCCAGATGCGGTTGAGGTTGATGCCAATGGACAGCGCCGCCGTGGTGTCATCCGCCACCGCGCGCAACGACACACCGATACGGGTCTTGTTGAACAGCAGCGCGAGCACCGTCACCAGCACCACGGCGGTGGCCGCAGCGATCAGGTCGAACTGGCTGAGCATCAGCGGCCCGACGAACAGCGGCACGTCGTCGATGCCCAGGTCCAGCGCGCGCACCTGCGAGCCCATCAAGCCTTGCGCCAGGCCCTCGATAATGAACGACAGGCCGAGGGTGGCCATGAACAGGGTGATCTGCGAACGGTTCACCAGCGGCCGCAGCACCAGGCGTTCGATGAGCAAGGCGCCGACGACCATCACGATCACCGTCAGCAGCAACGCCAAGGCAAACGGTACGCCCTGGTCATGCAGGCTGACGAATGTCAGCGCGGCAAACAGCAGCATCGCGCCCTGGGCAAAGTTGAACACGCCGCTGGCCTTGTAGATCAGCACAAAGCCGATGGCGACCAGCGAATACAAGGTGCCGGCGAGCAGGCCGCCGAGCAGGGTTTCAAAGAAGAAGGTCATCAATGTGTCACTCCCAGGTAGGCCGCAATCACCTCGGGATTGGCCTGCACCTCGGCGGGTGTGCCGTCGCCGACCTTGCGCCCGTAATCGAGCACCACCACATGGTCGGACAAGCCCATCACCACGCCCATGTCGTGCTCGATCAACACCACGGTGGTGCCCAGGTCACGGTTCACGTCGGCGACGAAGCGCGCCATTTCCTGTTTTTCCTCGGCGTTCATCCCGGCCATGGGCTCATCCAGCAACAACAGACTGGGCCCGGCGATCAACGCCCGGCCCAGTTCCACGCGCTTTTGCAAGCCATAGGACAGGTTGCCCACCAGCACCTCGCGATGGGCTTGCAACTCCAGGAAGTCCAGGATGCCCTGGGCGCGCTCACGGAACGCTTCGGCTTCGCGCCGCGCGCGGGGCAAGCCGAGGGCCTGTTCGATGAAGGTGCTGCGCATATGCCGCGACAGGCCGGTGAGCAGGTTGTCCAGCACGCTCATTTTTTTGAACAGCGCATTGTTCTGGAACGTACGGCCGATGCCTCTGCGCGCAGCGCTCAGCGGGTCGATGCGATGCAAGCGTTGTGCCTCGAACAGGATCTCGCCGGCATCGAAGCGATACACACCATTGAGCACATTGAGCAGCGAGCTTTTGCCGGCGCCATTAGGGCCGATCAGCGCGCAGATCTCACCGCGCCGCACCTCGAAAGACAACGCGTTGATGGCCTTGACGCCTTTGAACGACAGCGAAATATCACGCACCTGGAGAATGGCCTGGCTCATGCAATGTCCCGTTTGAATTCGGCCAGCCAGGTAGGCTCGGCAGTGGCTTTAAGCGGTTGCCAGATGTAGCCCAGGCGCTGGAAGCCCAGCAGCGTACGCACACGATTCTTCAGCAACCGGCGCAGGCCGCTTTGCGGATGGGCGATGGCCCAGTCACACAGGCGTCGGCGCCAGGTGCCGCGGGGGGCAAGGCGGTTTTCGATGTCGTCGGCCAGGTGCTGCAAGCGTTCGGGCGACAGTAGCAGACCGGTGGGGGCAACTTCGCTGCGATCGCGCCGCGCCGAGGCCAGGGTCTCCGGGAAGGCCAGGCCGTGGCCGCTGTTCAGCCATTGTTCCAACACCACGGCGAGGCCACCTTGCCAGTGGGTGCCCTCCTCGCTCCACAGCAGGGTTTCGCCGGTGGGGTGCCACCAGCGGCTGATGCGTTGCGCGGGATCTAAGGGGCCAAGCAGCTGGGCGAAGTCCAACCGCTGGGTGAACTCCCAGTCGGGTTGGCGACCCTGCACGTAGGCGTGGCTGGGGCGAATGCGCCACAGCTGCTGCTGCAAGGCCTGGGGCTCCAGGCTGTCGGCCAGCGTCAGCACCTGCCCGCCCACCGACTGGGCGGCCAGCGCCAGCAACAATAGGTTCGGCTCAAATGCGCCGCTGAGCGCCAGCCGCGACTGTTCGCTGAAGCCCTGCTGGCGCAAGCCGTCAGCCACGCGTTCGACGTCGCGCAACGCGTCGATCCAGCGCCAGGCATGCCATTGGCCCTGGCGCTTGTGGCGCAGGGCGATGTGCAACGGCGTGAGCTGTGCCCAGTGGTGCAGGCGTTCCAGGGCGGCTTTGGGTTCGGGCACGCTCATAGGGGTGATGCTCCTATTAGGGGTGGGCGTGCGGTGGTCCGCTGGCTGGGTTCTATCAGGCAATGCAAATCAACTGTGGGAGGGGGCTTGCTCCCGATGGCGGTGGTTCAGTTAAACCACCTTTGACTGGCCCACTGCTATCGGGAACAAGCCCCCTCCCACATTGGTTTTGTGTAAGGTAGATAGGTCACGGTAGCTGGCGCCCGGATGGTTCGGCCCCAGCCGTGCGCCCTCGCCAAACAACTTCTCGCGCAAGGTGCCCTGGGCGTATTCGGTCTTGTACACCCCGCGCTTCTGCAACTCCGGCACCAACAAATCCACCGCGTCGATGAAGGTTTCGTGGGTCAGCGCATAGGCCAGGTTGAAGCCGTCCACATCGGTCTCTTCCACCCATTCCTGGAGCAGGTCCGCCACCGTCTGCGGTCCGCCGACAAACAGCGGGCCAAAGCCCCCGATGCCGACCCAGTCGGCCAGTTCATTCGGCGTCCAGACTTTGTTCGGGTCCGCTGTGGAGAAGGCTTCCACCGCCGACTGGATGGCGTTGGTATGCACATGCTTGAGCGGTTCGTCGGGCCTGAACCGGCTGAAATCGATACCGGTCCAGCCGGAGATCAGCGCCATCGCGCCTTCGTAGCTGACATAGGATTTGTACTCGTCGAACTTGGCCTTGGCCTGCGCGTCAGTCTCGCCGACGATCACCGTCTGCAGGTTGAAGATCAGGATTTTGCGCGGATCACGCCCTGCCTCAGCCGCGCGCCGGCGAATATCGGCCACGGTCTTTTTCAGCAGCACCTTGGACGGCGCGGCGACAAACACGCACTCGGCCTGTTCGGCGGCAAACTGCTTGCCACGGCTGGATGCCCCGGCCTGGTACAGCACTGGCGTGCGTTGCGGCGACGGCTCGCACAGGTGAATGCCGGGTACCTGGAAGTGTTTGCCGACGTGGCGGATTTCGTGGATCTTGCTGGGGTCGCTGAAAATCCGGCGTTCGCGGTCACGCAGCACTGCGCCTTCTTCCCAGCTGCCTTCCCAGAGCTTGTAGCAAACTTCCAGGTATTCCTCGGCGTAGTCATACCGTGCGTCGTGTTCGGTCTGGGCCTTCTGGCCGAGGTTCTTGGCACCGCTTTCCAGGTAGGAGGTAACGATATTCCAACCGACGCGCCCCTTGGTCAGGTGATCGAGGGTGGAGAGCCTGCGTGCAAACGGATACGGATGTTCGAAGGACAGCGAGGCGGTCAGGCCGAACCCCAGGTGCTCGGTGACCAGCGCCATCGGCGTGATCAGCGATAACGGATCATTGACCGGCACCTGCGCCGCCTGGCGAATCGCCGCGTCGCCGTTGCCGTTGTACACGTCATAGATGCCCAGCACGTCGGCGATAAACAGGCCGTCGAACTTGCCGCGCTCAAGGATCTTCGCCAGGTCGGTCCAGTATTCCAGGTCTTTGTATTGCCACGAGCGGTCACGCGGGTGCGCCCACAGGCCGGGGGATTGGTGGCCGACACAGTTCATGTCGAAGGCATTCAAGCGGATTTCACGGGACATCAAAGCACTCCGTTGAGGTGGTAGTTGCCGACAATCTGGTATTTCCAACGCAGCGGGTCATCGAGTGAGGGTGGCAGCGCGGTGCGTTGGCCGGTCAGTTCGAATTCGGCATTGCTGGCGACGATGAGGGCTTCGGCAGCCGCGATTTGTGCTTCGGCCAAGGCGACCGGGCTCGGATGGGTTTCGGCGCGTTCAAACAAAGCGGCGGCCACGTCGACGTGGATCTGCAAATCACCGAAGCGGCTGATCACGTAAGGGTCATCACTTTTTGCGACAAAACGTCGGGTACTTTCCAGCAGTTGGCGCGCCTGATTCAGTGCGGTCATGGGTAAGGTTCCTCAGTTCCAGGCGTGGCGCGCAGGCTTCACGCCGTTGAGCACGAAGTTGCCGATCAGGTGGTACTTCCAGCGCGCCGGGTCGTGCAGGGTGTGGGTGCGCGCATTGCGCCAGAAGCGGTCGAGGTTGTGCTTGCCGGTCACCGAGCGGGTGCCGGCCAGTTCGAACAACTTGCTGCTGGCGAGCAAGGCGGTTTCCGCCGACAGCACTTTGGCTTGGGCGACGACCAACGAGGCGTGGGCCACGCTGTCTTCGCTCGGCTCGGCCAGCGCCTGGTCCACTGCCTTGCCGGCTTTGGCGAGAATGGCTTCGGTGCCGTGCACGCGCCACTCCAGGTCGCCGATGGCGGCAATAGTGAACGGGTCCTGCCAGCCGTGCTCCTGCTGGCTGTCGATCCACGGCCGCGCCTGGCGTGCAAAGATCTTGGCGTGTTCGAGGGCACCGAGGGCGATGCCGGTGTCGACGGCAGCCTGGATGATCTGGGAGATCGGGCCATTGGCGGTGGGGTGGTCGAAGGCCAGGTGAGCAGGTATGACCGCGCTGAGCGGCACGCTGACGCCGTCAAGGGTCACGCCACCGCTGGCGGTGGTGCGCTGGCCGAAACCGTCCCAGCTGTCGATCACGCTGAGGCCGGGCGCATCGCGTTCGACGAAGGCAATAAACGCCTGGCCGTGTTCGTTGTTGCCGACGGTGGGCACGATATGGGCGAACAGCGCGCCGGTGCAGTAGAACTTTTCGCCGTTGATTTGCGCGGTGTCACCGTGAAAGCGGATCTGCGTGTCGAAAGTACCGGCGTTTTTACTCTTGGCTTCGGAGAAGGCGTTACCGAACCGGTAGCCCGCCAGGACCTTGCCGAAGTAGTAGCGCTTTTGCTCTTCAGTGGCGGTTTGCAGAAGGATATCCACCACGCCCAGATGGTTCTGCGGGATCTGCCCCAGGGACGGGTCGGCGGCGGAGATCAACTTGATCACTTCGGCCACCGTCACATAGGACACCCCGGCGCCGCCGTAGGCCTTGGGAATGGTGATGCCCCACAGGCCGCTGGCGGAAAACTCGTCGAGTTCGGCAACGGGCAGGCGGCGGTCACGGTCACGCGCGCTGGCGTCGACGGCAAAACGTTCGGCCAGGCGCGTGGCGATCTCGATGGCCTCGGCGTCCGAGCGAATGATGTGGGCAGGGTGTTGAGGGTGGGCTGACATGGGCCGACTCCAGGCTCCGAGGGGATAACGGAGTGATTGCAGGAGTCATGCCTGAACATAATATTGAATAAATTCAAATAGTTAAAATCTTACAAAAATAAGACCACGCACAATAAATCAGCAAACTGTTTGTTCTCTGTTGTTCAGCGAACAGTGTGAGTTAATCCAGAAATCTGGCGACCGCTATAGGATAGGTATCCCAAAACAGGGATAACGGGCGGACGCACGAGCAGGAAGACCCCAGCATGGGGGAGATGCCAAAACTACAGCAGGAGTCTTGCCTAAAACTAAACGACTTTCACTCGCTCGGATAGCCTAGTACTTTGTAATGAACTTTTGCGGAGTGAAATAATGGTTCGCCATCTAATTCCACAACATATAACGCAGTGACTTCAGGACAGTGAAAAACCTGCGGATACATTTTGACAATGTACTGTTTGACTTCTGTCACTTCAATAAAACCAAGAAGCACGCCATCACCATAGACTCTCCACTTAATAGTTTGCCCAGATGCCATATCCTTGTAGGGATTTATAATCAAAACCCCCTTACCATCCACTATATCTTGAAAATGAATAACACCATTATGCAGCGGCTCGATAGAAGGTGCTGGAACCATTTTATCCGATTCAGTATATATGCTGTTCATTAGACTATCTCCGTATGCTTAGTTATGTAGTAACTCCAAGAATGCTCGGCAGAGACAAAACATGTAGTTTTGTAAAAAAACACCGAATCTATATGAGGACTACCCAGTCAACATAAGCTTTTGCTACCGTCTTGACACCTGTGAACATTGACAGTTGACAGTGCAGTAACCGTCTTAAAGTTAAATCTAAAGCACCACGTTGCGTACGAAACGAGCTGCCATGACGCCATCATTGCGATAAGCGTGGGCCTGGCGGCTGGCAAACATGTAGAACTCACCAGCCACGACATGTGTCTCCTGGCCGTCCAATAGCAAGGTCAGGCAGCCTTCGAATACAAACAGCTGCACGCTCCAGCCTTCCGGGTCCGGTTCGGGGCTGTAGCGGTCTCCCGGCTCCAGACGCATCTCCCACAACTCCACTTCGCGCCGGGCAGTGGCCTTGGCGAGCAGCACGGCCTTGCTGCCGGGGATGTCACCGGCCCAGGCCAGCTCATTGATGCGGCTGTGGTCGGGCGCATCCGGGGCCTGGATCAGGTCGCTGAACGCCACATCCAACGCTTCGGCCACGCGGTCGAGGGTGGAGAGGCTGACATTCTTCTCCCCCGCCTCGATCGCCACCAGCATGCGCCGGCTGACCCCGGATCTTTCCGAAAGCGCGGTTTGGCTGAGGTCGGCGGCATGGCGCAGGCGACGCACGTTCTGGCTGACGTGTTGCAGGACCGAAGCCCGTTGCGGATTTTCTTTGTGCACTATATTGCTCAATGGGTGGGTGTGCGCAGTATACTGCCCAGCGTGCGGCGCATTGTGCGGTCCGTGCCTTTCCCTTGCAAGACCGAGCCGCCATGACTGCCCCGACCTCCCCTTCGCGTTTCAATCGCTTCAGCAAAGCCGAATGCATCCTGGTGGTGATCACCATGATCTGGGGCGCCACCTTCTTGCTGGTGCAGCATGCCATGGCCGTCAGCGGGCCGATGTTTTTCGTCGGCCTGCGGTTTGCGGCGGCGGCCATTGTGGTCGGCCTTTTTTCCTTGCGTACTTTGCGCGACCTGACCCTGTTCGAGTTGAAAGCCGGGGTGTTCATCGGCGTGGCGATCATGTTCGGCTACGGCTTGCAGACCATTGGCCTGCAGACGATCCTGAGCAGCCAGTCGGCGTTCATCACCGCGCTCTATGTTCCGTTCGTACCGTTGTTGCAGTGGCTGGTGCTGGGCCGACGTCCAGGGTTGATGCCGAGCATCGGCATCATGCTGGCGTTTGCCGGGTTGATGCTGTTGACCGGCCCGGCCGGAGCATCGCTGAATTTCAGCTCCGGTGAAATCGCCACGCTGATCGGCGCCGTGGCGATTGCCGCCGAAATCATTCTGATCAGCGCTTATGCCGGGCAAGTGGATGTGCGTCGGGTGACCGTGGTGCAACTGGCCACGGCGTCGCTGTTGTCGTTCCTGATGGTGGTGCCGATGGGCGAGGCATTGCCGGGCTTTTCATGGTTGTTGCTGTTCAGTGCGGTGGGCCTGGGCTTGACCAGCGCGGTGATCCAGGTGGCGATGAACTGGGCGCAGCAGAGTGTTTCGCCGACCCGGGCTACCCTGATTTATGCCGGCGAGCCGGTGTGGGCGGGCGTGGTCGGACGGCTTGCCGGCGAGCGATTCCCGCCGATTGCGATGGTAGGGGCGGCGTTGATTGTGCTGGCGGTGATTGTGAGTGAAATGAAAACCAAGGGGCAGAAGGCTTTCGAAGCACAGGATGAGATGGAACAGGAGCGCCAGGGCTAAGGTCGGATGATTGATCGTTCCCACGCTCCGCGTGGTAACGCCGACCTGGACGCTCCGCGTCCACGTTGTAGCTGTATTCTATTGCTCTTGTAGGATCCTGCCACATCTTGCCGTTTGGTGATCAAGAAAGCGGCACGTATGATGCATCCCAAACTCCCGCAGATTAGAAGCCTATGTCCCTGATAGTTCTACTGCTTCTGCCATTCGTTGGCAGCTGTCTGGCGGCCTTGCTGCCGCACAACGCGCGTAACACCGAGTCCTTGCTGGCCGGCCTGGTGGCCTTGGTCGGCACCGTACAAGTCGCCATGCTTTACCCCCAGATCGCCCACGGTGGCGTGATCCGTGAAGAATTCATGTGGTTGCCCAGCCTCGGGCTGAACTTCGTGCTGCGCCTGGATGGCTTCGCCTGGCTGTTCTCGATGCTGGTGCTGGGCATCGGTGCGCTGGTGTCGCTGTATGCGCGTTACTACATGTCGCCGGACGACCCGGTGCCGCGTTTTTTCGCGTTTTTCCTGGCTTTCATGGGCGCCATGCTCGGCCTGGTGATTTCCGGCAACCTGATCCAGATCGTGTTTTTCTGGGAACTGACCAGCCTGTTCTCGTTCCTGTTGATCGGTTACTGGCACCACCGCGCCGATGCCAGGCGCGGTGCCTACATGGCGTTGATGGTCACCGGCGCGGGCGGCCTGTGCCTGTTGGCCGGGGTGATGTTGCTCGGGCATATCGTCGGCAGCTATGACCTGGACCAGGTGCTGGCGGCGGGCGAGCAGATTCGCGCGCACTCGCTGTACCCGGCGATGCTCGCCCTGGTGTTGATCGGCGCCTTGAGCAAAAGCGCGCAGTTCCCCTTCCACTTCTGGCTGCCCCACGCCATGGCGGCGCCAACGCCGGTTTCAGCCTATCTGCATTCGGCCACGATGGTGAAGGCCGGCGTGTTCCTGCTGGCCCGCCTGTGGCCGTCGCTGTCGGGCAGCGAAGAATGGTTCTGGATCGTCGGCGGCGCCGGCGCCATCACCCTCCTCCTCGGCGCTTACTGCGCCATGTTTCAAAACGATCTCAAGGGCCTGCTGGCCTACTCCACCATCAGTCACCTGGGGCTGATCACCCTGCTGCTGGGCCTCAATAGCCCGCTGGCGGCCGTCGCGGCAGTGTTCCACATCCTCAACCACGCCACGTTCAAGGCCTCGCTGTTCATGGCGGCGGGCATCATCGACCACGAAAGCGGCACGCGGGATATCCGCAAGCTCAGTGGGCTGGTGCGCCTGATCCCGTTCACCGCGACCCTGGCGATGGTGGCCAGCGCCTCGATGGCCGGCGTACCGTTGCTCAATGGTTTCTTGTCCAAAGAGATGTTCTTCGCCGAAACGGTGTTTATCTCGGCGACAAAATGGGTGGAAATCACCCTGCCGTTGATCGCAACCATCGCCGGCACCTTCAGCGTGGCCTATGCGTTGCGGTTCACCGTGGATGTGTTCTTCGGTCCGCCTGCCACCGACTTGCCCCACACGCCCCACGAACCCCCGCGCTGGATGCGCGCGCCGGTTGAACTGTTGGTGTTCACCTGCCTACTGGTGGGGATTTTCCCGGCCCAGATGGTCGGCTCGATCCTCGCCGCCGCCGCGTTGCCCGTGGTGGGCGGCGTGCTGCCCGAGTACAGCCTGGCGATCTGGCACGGCTGGAACGCACCGTTGATCATGAGCCTGGTAGCCATGTGCGGCGGTGTGGTGCTGTACCTGATGCTGCGCAAACAACTCAAGCGTGGCCGCTTCGCCTACCCGCCCCTGGTCGGCTATTTCAACGGCAAGCGCGGCTTCGAGCGCTGCCTGGTGCTGATGATGCGCGGCGTGCGTCGCCTGGAAAAACGCATCAGCACCAAGCGCCTGCAGACCCAGTTGTTCCTGCTGGTGATCGTCGCGGTGATCGGCGCCATGATCCCCATGTTCAACAGCGGCCTGAGCTGGGGCGACCGGCCGAAAATCCCCGGTTCCATCGTGTTCGTCACCCTGTGGTTGCTGGCGATTGCCTGCGCGCTGGGCGCCGCCTGGCAGGCCAAGTACCACCGGCTGGCGGCCCTGACCATGGTCAGCGTATGCGGCTTGATGACCTGCATTACCTTTGTGTGGTTCTCGGCGCCGGACCTGGCGCTGACGCAACTGGTGGTGGAAGTGGTGACCACCGTGCTGATCCTGCTCGGCCTGCGCTGGCTGCCACGGCGGATCGAAGAAGTCTCGCCGCTGCCCAGCTCGCTGCGCAAGGCGCGTATCCGGCGCCTGCGCGACTTTCTGCTGTCTACCGTGGTGGGCGGCGGCATGGCGCTGCTGTCTTACGCGATGCTGACCCGCCAGACGCCCAACGATATCTCCTCGTTCTACCTCAGCCGCGCCCTGCCCGAGGGCGGCGGCAGCAATGTGGTGAACGTGATGCTGGTGGACTTCCGCGGCTTTGACACCCTTGGCGAAATCACCGTGCTCGGCGCGGTGGCGCTGACCGTGTACGCGCTGCTGCGGCGCTTCCGCCCGTCGAAAGAAAGCATGGAGCTGCCGCCTCAACAGCGCCAGCTCGCGCCCGATGTCGCCACCGACCTGGTCAACCCGCGCCAGGCCAGCGACACCGCCCTGGGCTTCATGATGGTGCCGGCGGTGCTGGTGCGCCTGCTGTTGCCGATAGCGCTGGTGGTGTCGTTCTACCTGTTCATGCGCGGCCATAACCAACCGGGCGGCGGCTTTGTCGCGGGGTTGGTGATGTCGGTGGCGTTCATCCTGCAATACATGGTGGCCGGTACGCAGTGGGTCGAGGCGCAGATGAGCCTGCGGCCGATGCGCTGGATGGGCTTCGGCCTGCTGTCGGCGACCCTCACCGGGCTTGGTGCGTTGTTCGCCGGGTACCCGTTCCTCACCACCCACACCTGGCACCTGAGCGTGCCGGTGCTGGGCGATATCCATGTCGCCAGCGCATTGTTTTTCGACGTCGGCGTATACGCCATGGTCGTCGGCTCGACCCTGCTGATGCTCACCGCCCTCGGTCACCAATCGGTGCGCGCGCACAAACCGAGCAACCAGCTCAAAGCCGTCGCCAACCCACAAGGAGCTGCCGCCTGATGGAAGAAGTCATTGCAATTGCTATTGGGGTGCTGGCAGCCTCCGGCGTCTGGCTGATCCTGCGACCACGGACATTCCAGGTGGTGATGGGCCTGTGCTTGTTGTCCTACGGCGTCAACCTGTTCATTTTCAGCATGGGCAGCCTGTTTATCGGCAAGGAGCCGATCATCAAGGATGGCGTGCCCCAGGACTTGCTCAACTACACCGACCCCCTGCCCCAGGCACTGGTGCTCACGGCGATCGTGATCAGCTTCGCCATGACTGCGTTGTTCCTGGTGGTGCTGCTGGCCTCGCGGGGCCTGACCGGTACCGACCATGTGGATGGCCGGGAGCCCAAGGCATGAATTGGGTCAATCAACTGATCGTTGCGCCGATCCTGCTGCCCTTGCTGACCGCCGCGCTGATGCTGATGCTCGGCGAGAAACGCCGCCCGCTGAAGGCAAAAATCAACCTGGTCTCGAGCATGCTGGGGCTGGGCATCGCCGTGCTGCTGTTGTACTGGACGCAAAAAGGCGGCCCCGGCTCGATCGGCGTGTACCTGCCGGGCAACTGGCAAGTGCCGTTCGGCATCGTGCTGGTGGTGGACCAACTGTCGGCGCTGATGCTGGTGTTGACCGGGATTATCGGCGTGAGCGCGCTGCTGTTCGCCATGGCCCGCTGGGACCGTGCCGGCACCAGCTTCCATGCGCTGTTCCAAGTGCAGATGATGGGCCTGTACGGCGCCTTCCTCACCGCTGACCTGTTCAATCTGTTCGTGTTTTTCGAGGTGCTGCTGGCGGCGTCCTACGGCTTGATGCTGCACGGTTCGGGCCGCGCACGGGTGTCGTCGGGGCTGCATTACATCGCAATCAACCTGCTGGCGTCGTCGCTGTTCCTGATCGGCGCGGCGATGATCTACGGGGTCACCGGCACGCTGAACTTCGCTGACCTGGCGCTGAAAATCCCGCTGGTGCCGGAGGCCGATCGCGGCCTGTTGCACGCCGGTGCGGCGATCCTGGCCACCGCATTCCTGGCCAAGGCCGGTATGTGGCCGCTGAACTTCTGGCTGGCCCCGGCCTACTCCTCGGCCAGCGCGCCGGTGGCGGCGATGTTCGCGATCATGACCAAAGTGGGCGTGTATACCGTGCTGCGCTTGTGGACGCTGCTGTTCTCCGGCCAGGCCGGCGCTTCGGCGTTGTTTGGCGGTGACTGGCTGGTGTACGGCGGCATGGCCACGATTGTCTGCGCGGCACTGGCAATGCTCGCGGCGCAGCGCCTGGAACGCATGGCGAGCCTGAGCATTCTGGTCTCGGCCGGCATCCTGCTGTCGGCGGTGGGCTTTGCCCAGCCGAGCCTGACGGCGGGGGCGCTGTTTTATCTGGTCAGCTCCACCCTGGCGCTGAGCGCGCTGTTCCTGCTGGCTGAATTGATCGAACGCTCGCGCTCGGCCAATGACCTGCCACTGGACGAAGAGATCGACGCACTGCCCAAGGCCATGGAATCCCTGCATCCACGGCCCGGCGTCAACCTCGACGATGAACAGAAAGCCGTGGTCGGCCAGGTGATTCCCTGGACCATGGCGTTCCTGGGGTTGAGCTTTGTCGCCTGCGCGCTGCTGATCATCGGCATGCCGCCGCTGTCCGGGTTTATCGGCAAGCTCAGTTTGTTAAGCGCGCTGGTCAACCCGCTGGGCCTGGGCAATGCGGTGGATGAACCCATTCGCCCGGCGGCCTGGGGCCTGGTGGCGCTGTTGATCCTGTCTGGCCTGGCCTCGCTGATCGCCTTCGCACGGCTCGGCATCCAGCGCTTCTGGACACCCGAAGAGCGCCCATCGCCCCTGCTGCGCCGCTACGAATGTATACCGATCTTCCTGCTGCTGGGCCTGAGCATTGCGCTGACCTTCAAGGCCGAGCCCTTGATGCGCTACACCCTGGCCACCGCCAACAGCCTGAATAACCCTGAGCATTACGTAATGGCAGTGATGGCGACGCGCCCGGTGCCCAGCCCTGAAGCCAAGGCCGCCGCCCTGGAGGTGCAGCCATGAAACGCCTGTTTCCCGCGCCGTGGCTGTCGCTGGCGTTATTGGGCTTATGGCTGGTGCTGAACCTGTCCATCAGCCCCGGCAACCTGCTGCTCGGTGCGCTGCTGGGCGTGCTTGCGCCGTTGATGATGGCGCCACTGCGCCCGCAACCGATCAGCCTGCGCCGTCCCGGCGTGATCCTGCGCCTGTTCCTGCTGGTGGGCCGCGACGTAATTGTCTCCAACCTGCAAGTGGCCTGGGGCGTCTTGACCTGTGGCTCACGCGCGCCGCGTTCGCGCTTTATCAAGATCCCCCTGGACCTGCGCAGCCCCAACGGCCTCGCGGCGCTGTCGATGATCACCACGGTGATCCCCGGCACCATCTGGTCCGAACTGGCGCTGGACCGCAGCATCCTGCTCTTGCACGTGTTCGACCTGGACGAGGAAGCGCCGTTTATCGAGCACTTCAAAGCCACCTATGAGCGGCCCCTGATGGAGATCTTCGAATGAGCGCCCTGCTCTCCAATGCGATCCTGTTCAGCCTGTTCCTATTTTCCCTGGCGATGGTGCTGACCTTGATCCGCCTGTTCAAAGGCCCCTCGGCCCAGGACCGGGTACTGGCGCTGGACTATCTGTACATCCTGGCGATGCTGATGATGCTGGTGCTGGGCATTCGCTATGCCAGTGACACCTACTTTGAAGCGGCGCTGTTGATCGCGCTGTTCGGCTTCGTCGGCTCGTTCGCCCTGGCCAAATTCCTGCTGCGTGGGGAGGTGATTGAATGATGCCGTTGTGGATGGAAATCGTCGTGGCAATACTGCTGGTGCTCAGCAGCGTGTTCGCGTTGATCGGAGCGATTGGCTTGCTGAGGATGAAAGACTTCTTCCAGCGCATGCACCCGCCAGCCCTGGCCTCGACCCTTGGGGCGTGGTGCGTGGCATTGGCGTCGATTATCTATTTTTCGGTGCTCAAGTCCGGGCCGGTGTTGCACGGTTGGTTGATCCCGATTTTGTTGTCGATCACGGTGCCGGTGACCACCTTGCTATTGGCCCGTACCGCGCTGTTCCGCAAGCGCATGGCAGGGGACGATGTGCCCGCCGAGGTCAGCAGCCGCCGTTGATTTAAAATGTGGGAGGGGGCTTGCTCCCGATAGCGGTGGTTCAGTCAGACATCTGTGACTGACACTCCGCCATCGGGGGCAAGCCCCCTCCCACATTTGGTTTTGTGTCAGGCGAAAGATCTGGTTCCCCCCAACCTTTTCAGCCCAGTTGCTCACATAGAAATGCGCTGCTGGCGACCCTGGAAGTCGGGTGGAACGCCAACACACGCGTTGCCACCAGCAGATAGGCGACTTCTTCCGACGATATGAACGCCATGCCGCCCATGAGTTCGAAGGCACGCGTGCCGATACGATTGACCGCTTCCTGCACCGAGAAGCGTGTGGCCTGTGCACGCGCCAGGTCGGCGCGCAAGAAGCGGTTTTCGTCTATCGAAGTGGCCAACCCCTGCAACGCCATCGTCGCCCCTTGCAGGTCGATCAGCAACAGTGCCCGGTCTTCCGGCGAACCTTTACCCGCCGTCAAAGCACGCGAGACCAACGCGGACGCCATGCCCAGGTAGGACGCCGCAGCCAGCAGCTGGAACCAGATCGCAAACAGGTGGTTACCCATCCCCTGTTGATCCTCATCGAGCTGCTCATCCACCGTGTTGCTGAAATGCATCATGGAATCGGGAACCACCAGGTTATTGAAGATGACCTCATGGCTGTCCGCCGCTTGCAGATGAGGAACGCCCCAGAACTTCTTACGCTCGATACGTGGATCACCCGCCAACCCCGCGCCGATGCCAAGATGCGTGCGGTCTTCTGGATCGATGTAATTGACGCCAAACGTGATCACGTCGAAGTGATGGGTCATCGTGCAGGGTTTCTTACTGCCATTCACGACATAGCCGTCGGCGGTTTTTTCCACGGTCATGGTCGAGGCCAGAATATCCGAATGCGCACGCCCTTCGGCGAACCCGGACGCCACCAACAAGTCGTTGCGTGCAACCAGGCTCAACAACTTCTCAAGATCAGGAAAGAAATAACTGGCGGCCATCATGCCGGCGATGGTGTGGTGGTGCATGGTCATCATCACTGCCAGTGAAGGGCAATGTGCGCCGACCCACGTGTGCAACTGCGCCAATTGGCGTGCACTGACACCCCCACCACCCAGCGCTTCGGCAATGGCAAGCCCAGGCCGGCCAACGGTGCGAAACAGATCGGCCAGTCGTTGGGACGGGCCCTGTTCCAGTTCCAAAAGCGATGCGGACTCAAGAAAGGCTGCCAATTGCGGTAGCAGTTCAAATGCAGTGGTTCGTTCTTCTGTCAACAACATAGCGTTAACCCCTTCGATGGTTCATGCAGCATCCCGATTCACACTAACGGAGTGCCGGCTTATTTACTTCACGTAATGGCGCGCATAGCGCTGATCTATATTCGATAACGGCATCAACACAAAGAAGTCAGCCGTATGAAAATCACAGTCCCAGGCCGGGTCGCCACATACCCAGGCACCACCGCGCAAATAACCTTTTAATAAGGGTGGCATGGGCACAGGTTTTTCATTTTTAACGTCATGAAGTGCAAAGGGTATATGAGGGGTAACACGGTATTCAGACGGCGCGAATTGTTTGGGTGTA
The DNA here is from genome assembly GCF_003852355.1 of Pseudomonas sp. R2-7-07. NCBI lineage: Bacteria > Pseudomonadati > Pseudomonadota > Gammaproteobacteria > Pseudomonadales > Pseudomonadaceae > Pseudomonas > Pseudomonas sp. R2-7-07. The sequence continues at coordinate 3,484,905 of NZ_CP027759.1, forward strand.
ATTGCACGATAAATGGCCGACGCTTGGTAACCGCCATCGGCCAAACTGACGCTGGCGCACCCCATTAAATAATCACATCCTTTACGTTGCATGTAGGCTATCAAGCCCGACCACAGCATCATGATCACGCTGCCGCTGCGGTAGTCAGGGTGCACGCAGGCATGCCCCACTTCGGTAATACGATCGCGCAAATGATCCAATCGGCTCAGGTCGAATTCCTTTTCCGAGTAGTATCCCAGGTGTCGGGCTGCCGTAGGACTCATTAAGCGATAGGTACCGACCACACAGCCAGTCGTGATGTCCCGTACTATAAGATGGTCGCAATAATCATCAAACTCATCGGCATTCAAACCTTGCGCGTTCGTAAGTGCCGTCGCCTGAAAAGTTTCATTGAATACTTTATAACGAAGGGCTTGTACTTCTCGCAGTTGCTCTGACGTACTGGCGAGGCCGACGATCAACTTACCGCCATGCGGCGGCAAGCCTGAACCCGCGTCTCTGGTTTCTGTAAGCATTTGCATATAGTTTCCCTTCTTACAACGACAAGTAATAAACAAAACATTAGCTGCCCTGCTTGAGGGGAGACTGTAAGGAAACTCTGAAACCTCGGGTTAATTTGGCAAGACTATAATCAAAGCGAAAGTCATCATTTTGACCGCCAGTCAGTTCCGACAGTGTTTAGGGTGTTGCTTGGAAAATGGCTGCACACCCTTCGGCGGTTGCTGCAAATTCATCGACCGCGTTTCGCGGCCCGGTTAAACTCCGAGCGCACAACGCCCGCACCTGGGTAGCGGGCGTTTTTTACGCCTGATGTAAAATGTGCAATCGATGCCAAGCGATGGATCGCATTCGTGCCGCCCATTTTGCCACCTTCCAGGAATCGAGCGATGAGCAACGCCTACACCCCCGCCACCGCCGCAGCCGACGTCGAAACCACCCTCGCCTGGCTCGGCGGGCGCTGGAAGCTGATCATCCTGTTCCACTTGTTCGGTGGACAGGTACAGCGCTATTCCGACCTGGAGCGGCTGATCCCGGATATCTCGCAGAAGATGCTCGCCCAACAACTGCGCCAGCTCGAAGCCGACGGCCTGGTGCACCGCACGGTCTACCCGGTAGTCCCGCCCAAGGTCGAATACCGCATGACCGAGTGGGGCCAGAGCCTGTGCCCGGTGCTCGATGGCCTGCTCAAATGGCAGGCGGTCAAGCCGGCGATTTAGACCGTGGGCACGGTACCGCCGTCGATCACGTACTCGGTACCGCTGATCGAAGCGGCCCGGGGCGATACCAGGAAGGCGATCAAATCAGCCACCTCCCGAGGTTTGGCCGGACGCCCGAGAGGAATGCCGCCCAGCGCCTGCATGATGATCTGTTTGCCGCCCTCATAATCCGTTCCCGCCTGGTGCGCCAGGCGCTCTGCCAGAGCCACCACCGCGTCGGTCTCCACCCAGCCCGGCGAAACCCGCACCACCCGAACCCCCTTTGGCGTCACTTCCTTTGACAGGCTTTTGCTGTAAGTCGCCAACGCCGCCTTCGCGGCAGCATACGCCGTAGTCGATTCGGGCAACGGCAACTCATGCTGAATGGACGTGACATGAATAATCACCCCAGCCCCACGCTTTATCATCCCCGGCAACAGTGCCCGATCCACCCGCACCGCCGCCATCAGGTTCTGCCCCAACGCACTTGCCCACTGCTCATCATCCAGCACGGCAAAACCACCGCCTGGTGCGCTGGAACCACCGAGCACATTAACGATGATATCCACACCGCCAAACCGGTCTTTCACCGCCTCGGTTGCGCTCGCACACCCGGCGGCAGTGCCGAGGTCGGCGGCGATGAAATGCACGCCTTCGGGTGTCGAATCTGCCGCCGAACGTGCGACCGAAAACGCTTGGGCGCCCTGTTCATGCAGCACAGCTACCACGGCGGCGCCGATGCCCTTGGTGCCGCCGGTGACCAGCGCGCGGAGGCCTTTCAGGCCGAGGTCGAAGCTCATACGCCGATCTCCAGCGCGGCAATCCTGTCGCGTTCCAGACTGAAGCAATACCGCAAGTCCAGCGGGCTTCCCGGGAAATTCCCTACCAGATGGCTGGTCACTACGGTTTTACCGCCCTGCTCTTCACAGGCAAAAGGTTCGCTGGTGTAGCTGTACTTGCCGGCGGTGTCGGTTTTCCAAGCCTGGATAGCCGGCAAACCGACATAGGTGTAGCCCTCGTCCTTGACCACCGCGTCGGCGGTGAAACACTCGCTGAAATCGCCTGCCTTGGCGGCGTCGGCGGCGAAGTAACGGGCGATGGCTGGAGGAAGCGCGAGGGTCATGGTGGGTACTCCTGAACATTCGATAGGCCGTCAGGATAGAAACCGCCGGAACTCGCCACAAGAACGCACAAAAAGGTAATGGGCTTACTGCAAAGTAAGCCATTGGATTCACGGGCCGGCCCGGACATTGAAGTGCGCGCATCCCCAATAAATGTGAAACCGAAGACTTCGCAAGGTGAGCACAGTCAAAAATGTGGGAGCGGGCTTGCTCGCGAATACGGTGTGTCAGCCACTGCTGCTCTGAATGAAAGACTGCATTCGCGAGCAAGCCCGCTCCCACAGTTGGTTTTGCATCAGACGAAAGACCTGATGCGCGCCGCCCATTTTGATCGTTCCCACGCTCCGCGTGGTAATGCCGCCTGGGGCGCTCCGCGTCCCGCCGAACAACTCAGATCAAGCATGAGGCTCAGACGGAAATTTCCGACAGCGTTTTAGGGTTGTCGCTCGGAAGATGGCTGCCTAATCTTCGGTGGTCGCTGCAAATTCAGCGACCGGGTTTCGCAGCCCGGTTAAACTCTAGACGCACAGCGTCCACCTCAGATAGCGGGCGCTTTTTTTATGCCTGATGTTATGGCGGCTGTGCGCGGGATACCTTCGGGTATGCCGGGTGCCTAGAGTCCCGGTCTGCGAACCTGCGTACAGCTGCCACCCTAATATCGTTTCGCAGCGATGGGTGGTGACTCCAATACTCTAGGAGCTTCGCCATGATTAAAGACAGTCCGAATCCGCCGCTTGATTCATCCCAGTTTCAAGTTTCTGCTCATCAAGCGATTAACCATTATTTGAACCCATCTTCGAAACCAGAGCCGTCAGGTAACGGAACAGGTCTGTTTGCTGTGCGCGAAGGATTAGATGCAGAAACCTTATTGATCAACGCTTCAGAGGACCTGGCGTCAGTTCAAGCGCTGGCAAATCATCTAGCTTTTGAGATCGACGGTAATCCGCGCAGCGTGGCTCTGGGAATTTGTCGAATGCTGGAAGGGATTCAGTTGATGGTGGAGAAAACACTAAACCTCAATGAAAGTAGACTTCAGAGATAAATCTGAGATCGAAGATTGGGCTAATCCATGGGAGGGGGCTTGCCCCGGATGGCGCTGGATCAGTGATCGCTCCCACGTCCTGCGCACTTGTGACGCAGAGCGTCACGGGATGCATTCCCACGCGGAGCGTGGGAACGATCGCCCCGAACCAGTCGGGGCGTTTTTCGTTCAGCGTTTACCAATCAGGCCTGATCAGCCAACCGCCAGGTCGTCCCGCCCTTCCCGTCTTCCAACACCACACCCATCGCGGTCAGTTGGTCGCGGATACGGTCGGATTCCGCCCAGTCTTTATTGGTACGAGCCGCCAGACGCGCCTGGATCAACGCATCCACCTCAGCCGCATCCACACGCCCTTCGGCGCCGGCTTGCAGGAAGTCATCAGCCTCCATCTGCAACACGCCCAGCACGCTCGCCAGTTCTTTCAGACGAGCCGCCAGACCCGCCGCCGCGTCGACATCAGTCTCACGCAAACGGTTGATCTCACGCACCATCTCGAACAGCACCGCACAGGCTTCCGGCGTGCCGAAGTCGTCGTTCATCACTTCGGTAAACCGTGCCACAAACGCTTCGCCGCCGGCGGGGGCCACGGCGGGCAGGCCTTTCAACGCATGGTAGAACCGCTCCAGGGCGCCCTTGGCGTCCTTGAGGTTGTCTTCCGAGTAGTTGATGGCGCTGCGGTAGTGGCTGGACACCAACAAATAACGCACAACCTCCGGGTGATACTTTTCCAGCACGTCGCGGATGGTGAAGAAGTTGTTCAAGGACTTGGACATCTTCTCGCCATTGATGCGGATCATGCCGCAGTGCATCCAGGCATTGGCGTAGGTCTTGCCGGTGGCGGCTTCGCTCTGGGCGATTTCGTTTTCGTGGTGCGGGAACTCCAGGTCGCTGCCGCCGCCGTGAATGTCGAAGGTCTCGCCCAGGCAGCAGGTGGACATCACCGAGCATTCGATGTGCCAGCCCGGACGCCCGGCGCCCCACGGCGATTCCCAGCTCGGCTCGCCGGGCTTGGTGGCTTTCCACAGCACGAAGTCGAGCGGGTCCTGCTTGGCCTCGTCGACTTCGATGCGCGCGCCGATGCGCAGGTCTTCGATTTTCTTGCGCGACAGCTTGCCGTAGCCCATGAACTTGGCGACGCGGTAGTACACGTCGCCGTTGCCCGGGGCGTAGGCGTAACCCTTGTCGATCAGGGTCTGGATCATCGCGTGCATGCCAGGGATGTGGTCCGTGGCGCGCGGTTCCATGTCCGGCTTGAGGATATTGAGGCGCGCCTCGTCCTCATGCATGGCGGCGATCATGCGCTCGGTCAGCGCGTCGAACGCCTCGCCGTTTTCATTGGCGCGGTTGATGATCTTGTCGTCGATGTCGGTGATGTTGCGCACATAGGTCAAGTCGTAGCCGCTGAAACGCAACCAGCGGGTCACCAGGTCGAAGGCAACCATGCTGCGGCCATGGCCGATATGGCAGTAGTCGTACACGGTCATGCCGCACACGTACATGCGCACCTTGTTGCCATCCAGCGGCTTGAAGACTTCTTTGGTCTTGCTGAGTGTGTTGTAGATCGTTAGCACAACGGCTTCCTTAGAGAATCACTGGCCCCACGAATCACGCAAGGTCACGGTACGGTTGAATACCGGCGCACCAGGTTTGGAGTCCTTGATATCCGCGCAGAAGTAACCTTCGCGCTCGAACTGGAACCGGTCTTCCGGCTGTGCGTCGCCAAGCGATGGCTCGGCACGACAACCCGTGAGAACTTGCAGCGAATCTGGGTTGATGTTGTCGAGGAAGCTTGCGCTGTCTTCGGCTTTCTCAGGGTTCGGCGAGCGGAACAGCCGATCGTACAGGCGCACTTCGCATTCGATGCTGGCAGCGGCCGGTACCCAGTGGACCACGCCCTTGACCTTGCGGCCTTCGGGGTTCTTGCCCAGGGTGTCCGGGTCGTACGAGCAGCGCAGTTCGACGATGTTGCCATCGGCGTCCTTGATGGTTTCATCGGCACGGATCACGTAGCTGCCGCGCAGGCGCACTTCGCCGTTGGGTTCCAGGCGTTTGTAGCCCTTTGGCGGCTCTTCCATGAAGTCATCGCGGTCGATGTAGATTTCACGCGCGAATGGCAGCTTGCGCACGCCCAACTCTTCTTTCTGCGGATGACGCGGCAGTTCGAGGTTTTCGACCTGGTCTTGCGGGTAGTTGGTGATCACGACCTTCAACGGACGCAACACGCACATGGCACGCGGGGCATTGGCGTCGAGGTCCTGGCGGATGCTGAACTCGAGCATGCCGAAGTCAACCACACCGTCGGAACGGTTGGTGCCGACCATCTCGCAGAAATTGCGGATCGACGCCGGGGTGTAGCCGCGACGGCGGAAGCCCGACAGGGTCGACATGCGCGGGTCGTCCCAGCCGAACACATGCTTTTCATCCACCAGTTGCTTGAGCTTGCGCTTGCTGGTGATGGTGTAGTTCAGGTTCAGGCGGCTGAACTCGTACTGGCGCGGCTGTGCCGGCACCGGCAGGTTGCTCAGGAACCACTCGTACAGCGGACGGTGGCTTTCGAACTCCAGGGTGCAGATGGAGTGGGTGATGCCTTCGATGGCGTCCGACTGACCGTGGGTGAAGTCATAGTTGGGGTAGATGCACCACTTGTCACCGGTCTGGTGGTGGTGGGCATGGCGGATGCGGTACATGATCGGGTCGCGCAGGTTCATGTTCGGCGAGGCCATGTCGATCTTGGCGCGCAGCACGCGGGCGCCATCCGGGAACTCACCGGCACGCATGCGGGCGAACCAGTCGAGGTTCTCTTCTACCGAACGGTCGCGGAACGGGCTGTTCTTGCCCGGCTCGGTCAGGGTGCCGCGGTATTCCTTGGCCTGCTCCGGGCTCAAGTCGTCGACGTAGGCCTTGCCGGCCTTGATCAGCTCGACGGCCCAGTCGTGCAACTGGTCGAAATATTGCGAGGCATAGCGCACTTCACCGGACCATTCGAAACCCAGCCATTTCACGTCGCTTTCGATGGCGTCGATGTATTCCTGGTCTTCCTTGGCCGGGTTGGTGTCGTCGAAACGCAGGTGCGTGACGCCGCCGAATTCCTGGGCCAGGCCGAAGTTCACACAGATCGACTTGGCGTGACCGATGTGCAGGTAGCCGTTGGGCTCTGGCGGGAAACGGGTGACGATCTGCGTGTGCTTGCCCGAATCCAGGTCCGCCTGGATGATCGGGCGCAGGAAATTGACCGGGACGGCAGGTCCGGCCTTGGAATTCGAGGTAGGGTCGACAGTGGGCTTGCTCATAGGATCCTTGAACAGACAGGTTCGTGGCCGGGTGAGGCCAGATAAAACAAAGGGCTTATCATAGCCGAACCTGTCAACCGCCTGACAGAGCGCGGTCAAAAACTGCTGCTTTAATTGCCTTGGCGGTAAAAAACCACCTCGAAATTCCTGCAGGGCACGCTAAACTGCGCGACTTGGCCGCCGTTTAGCCAGGCAGGTAAAGCGTTTATTCGCCCAACCCCACGAATTCCCTGAAAAGAGTAGTGAACATGACTCAAGTCAAACTGACCACCAACCACGGTGACATCGTCATCGAGCTGAACGCCGAGAAAGCGCCGATCACCGTCGCCAACTTCATCGAGTACGTCAAAGCCGGCCACTACGAAAACACCGTTTTCCACCGTGTCATCGGCAACTTCATGATCCAGGGCGGCGGTTTCGAGCCCGGCATGAAAGAGAAGAAAGACAAGCGTCCAAGCATCCAGAACGAAGCGGACAACGGCCTTTCCAACGACAAGTACACCGTCGCCATGGCCCGTACCATGGAGCCGCATTCGGCCTCCGCGCAGTTCTTCATCAACGTGGCCGACAACGCCTTCCTCAACCACAGCGGCAAGAACGTGCAGGGTTGGGGTTACGCGGTGTTCGGTAAAGTCACCGCAGGCACCGACGTTGTCGACAAGATCAAAGGCGTGTCCACCACTTCCAAGGCCGGCCACCAGGACGTTCCAGCCGAAGACGTGATCGTAGAGAAAGCCGAGATCATCGAAGCGTGATATTGCTGATTTCAGATTTGCATCTGGAAGAGGAACGCCCGGACATCACCCGGGCGTTTCTGGATCTGCTCCACGGCCGCGCCCGTGGCGCCCAGGCGTTGTACATTCTGGGCGACTTCTTCGAAGCCTGGATTGGCGACGATGGGATGACACCGTTCCAGCGCTCGATCTGCGCCGCACTGCGCGAACTGAGCGACAGCGGCACCCCGATTTTCATCATGCACGGCAACCGCGATTTCCTGATCGGCAAGGCGTTCTGCAAAGCGGCAGGCGCAACGCTGCTCAAGGACCCGAGTGTCGTGCAGCTCGCCGGCGAACCCGTGCTGCTGATGCACGGCGACAGCCTCTGCACCCGCGACCTCGGCTATATGAAGCTGCGGCGCATTCTGCGCAACCCGCTGGTGCTGTTCATCCTGCGCCACCTGCCCCTGCGCACCCGCCACCGGCTGGCACGCAAGCTGCGCAGTGAAAGCAGCGCCCAGGTACGGATGAAGGCCAACGACATTGTCGACGTCACGCCGGAAGAAGTGCCACGGGTCATGCAACACTTTGGCGTGCACACCCTCGTTCACGGCCACACCCACCGCCCCGCCATTCATAAGCTGCAAATTGGTGACCAGGCGGCCAGGCGCATTGTGCTGGGGGACTGGGACAAGCAAGGGTGGGCGTTGCAGGTGGATGAGCAGGGCTTTCAACTGGCGGCGTTTGACTTCGTCAATCCGCAGTTGGCATTGCCTGGCGCCTAAACTTCAAACATCACCTATTGAATGTAAACAGAGATCAAAATGTGGGAGGGGCTTGCTCCCGATAGCAGTGGGTCAGTCAGCCAATCTGTAACTGACCCACCGCCATCGGGAGCAAGCCCCCTCCCACATTTGATTGCATTTCACTCTTGAAGGTCAGTGCCCGGACGCTTCCGGCCCGGCCTTGGCGCCAAACGGCGGCTTGGCCAGCCACACCAGCAGCATCAACCCCACGAAGACCCACCCCATCAACGTGAAGTAATCCACGGTAGACATCATGTACGCCTGGCTGGTGAGAATCTGGTCCAGTTGCGCATAGGCCTTGTGCCCTGCCCCACCCAGCGCCTGCACGGCATCGCGCGTGGTCGAGTCATAGACGGTCATGTTCTCGCTCATGTAGGCATGGTGCTGGTCGGCGCGGCGAATCCAGATCCAGGTGGTGAGCGACGCCGCGAAGCTGCCGCCCAGGGTCCGCAGGAAGGTCGCCAGACCGGCGCCGTCGGCAATCTGCTGCGGCGGCAGGTCGGACATCAGGATGCTCAAGGTCGGCATGAAGAACAGCGCCACGCCGATACCCATGAACAACTGCACCAGAGCGATGTGCTGGAAATCCACCTCGTTGGTGAAGCTCGCACGCATGAAACAGCTCAAGCCCATCGCCAGGAATGACAGCCCCGCCAGCAGGCGCAAGTCGAACTTGTGCGCGTACTTGCCCACGAACGGCGACATCAGCACCGGCAGAATACCGATCGGCGCCACCGCCAAGCCGGCCCAGGTGGCGGTGTAGCCCATCTGGGTCTGCAGCCATTGCGGCAGGATCAGGTTGATGCCGAAGAAACCCGCATAGCCGCCGACCAACACAATGGTGCCGATACGGAAGTTGCGGTAGGCAAACAAGCGCAGGTTGACCACCGGGTGCTTGTCGGTCATTTCCCAGATGACGAATACCGCCAGGGCGATCACCGAAATGGCCGCACCGATGATGATGAAGTTGGACTCGAACCAATCCAGGTCATTGCCCTTGTCGAGGATGATCTGCAAGGCGCCGACGCCGACGATCAGGCTGAGCAGCCCGACGTAATCCATCGGTTGATGGCTGGTCTGCACCGGGCGTTTCTTGAGCTGCGCACGCACCACCATCACCGCAAAGATGCCGATGGGCACGTTGATGAAGAAGATCCATGGCCAACTGTAGCTGTCGGTGATCCAGCCGCCGAGGATCGGCCCGGCAATCGGCGCCACCACCGTGACCATCGCCAGCAACGCCAGAGCCATGCCGCGCTTGGCCGGCGGGTACACCGCAATCAGCAAGGTCTGCGTCATCGGGTACAGCGGCCCGGCGACCAAGCCCTGCAGCACGCGAAAGCCGATCAACTCGGGCATCGAGGTGGAAATACCGCACAGGAACGACGCCAGCACGAACAGCAGGGTCGCCCACAGAAACAGCTTCACCTCGCCGAAGCGCCGGCTCAACCAACCGGTGAGCGGCAAGGCAATGGCGTTGCTCACCGCAAACGAGGTAATGACCCAGGTGCCCTGCTCCGAACTCACGCCCAGGTTGCCGGAAATGGTCGGCAACGCCACGTTGGCGATAGTGGTGTCGAGCACCTGCATGAAGGTCGCCAGCGACAGCCCGATAGTGGCCATCACCAGGCTGGGCGGCGTGAACGAGGCGTTATTGCTCATCAGCGTTGCGCAGCCTTGGGAGCGGCGACGCTGTTGTCATGGATCAACTGATTGATCATGGCATCGGCTTCGGCCAATTGGCGGTCATACACGTTGGTGGTAAACGAAGCCTTCTGCGGCGCCTGTTGCGCCAGCACCGGGCCGCTCTGGTCATGCAGGTCCACGTTGACCACGGTACTCAAGCCGACCCGCAACGGGTGCTTGGCCAGCTCTTCGGCGTTGATATGGATGCGCACCGGCACCCGCTGCACGATCTTGATCCAGTTACCGGTGGCGTTCTGCGCGGGCAGCAAGGCAAACGCGCTGCCAGTGCCAGCGCCCAGGCTGTCGACGGTGCCGCTGTATTTCACATCGCTGCCGTAAATGTCCGATTCGATATCCACCGGCTGGCCGATGCGCATATCACGCAGCTGGGTTTCCTTGAAGTTGGCATCGATCCACAACTGGTCCAGCGGAATCACCGCCATCAGCGCGGTACCCGGTTGCACGCGCTGGCCCAGTTGCACGGTGCGCTTGGCCACATAGCCGGTGACCGGGGCGATCAAGGTGCTGCGCGCGTTGGCCAGGTAAGCCTGGCGCAGTTGCGCGGCGGCCGCCTGCACATCCGGGTGGGACGAAATCACCGTGTCATCCACCAGGGCATTGCTGGTTTTGAGTTGCTGCTCAAGGTTGGTCAAGGCGTTTTTGGCGGCGGTCAGGCTGTCACGGGCGTGGGACAATTCTTCCTGGGAGATCGCTCCGCCCTGGGCCAGCGTCTTACGCCGGTTGTAGTTATCCTGGGCCGTCTGCACGTCCGCTTTCTGCGCGTTGACCTGGGCTTTCATCCCATCGACATTGCTGTACAAGCCGCGGACCTGGCGCACGGTACGGGCCAGGTTGGCCTGGGCACTTTGCAGGCCGACGGCGGCGTCGTTGGGATCGAAATTGACCAGCACCTGGCCTTCATGGACCAGGTCGCCATCATCGGCACCAATGCTGACCACGGTGCCGGTGACCAGCGGGGTGATTTCCACCACGTTGCCATTCACATAGGCGTCATCGGTGCTTTCGTTGAAGCGCCCGTAGAACTCGTACCAGGCCCAGACGCCAATGACACCGAGGATGACGATCAGCGCCAGGCCGATCAGCATGACTTTGCGTTTGCGCGGGTTGTTGTCTTTGGTTTGTTCGGGTGCGGTGTTGCTGTCGGCAGTGGCCATGACAAATACCTCAAATTATTCCGTGCGGTTGGCTGGGGTGGTCGCGGCCACGTTGCTGGCGTTGAACCCGCCACCCAGGGCCTGCATCAATTGAATCGACAGATCGATCTGCGCAGCATTCAAGGTCGCCAACTGACGCTGGGCCTGCAGCAGTTGCTGCTCGATGCTGAGCACATCCAGATAGTTACCGATGCCGGAGCTGTAGCGCTGCACCCCGGTGTCGTAGGACTGCTGGGCGATATCCGCGGCGTGTTGCTGCGCCTGGATCTGCCGCCCGGTATCGCGCAGTTGCGACAGGGTGCTGCCGATGTCGCCCAGGGCTTGCACCAGGGTTTTGTTGTACTGGGCCACGGCCAGGTCGTAATCGGCGTCGCGGGCGTCGAGGTCGGCGCGCAGGCGGCCACCGTCGAAGATCGGCAGCGATATCGTCGGCGCGATATTGAAGAAGCGGCTGGCCGAACCGAACATGGCGTCGCCCAACAACGATTCGGCGCCGGCGCTCGCGCTCAGGTTGAGGTTGGGGTAGAAACGGGTCTTGCTGGCGGCGATGTCCTTGCTCGCAGCTTCTACCCGCCAGCGCGCGGCGACCAGGTCCGGGCGCCGGCCGAGCAGCTCGGCGGGCAACACCGACGGCACGGCGACCGCCGTGGGTTTCAGTACATTCGGGCGCGCCAGTTCGTTACCACGGTCCGGGCCTTTACCGAGCAGCACGGCCAGGGCGATTTTGGCGCTTTGCAGTTGTTTTTCCGCATCGATCAACTGCGACTGGGAGCTGGCTTCCAGGCTTTCGGTTTGCTGGTATTGGTATTCGCTGTCGATGCCGGAACTCAGGCGACGCTTGCTCAGGTCGAGCATCTGGCGGGTGCGCTTGAGGTCGTCGGCAGCCAGGTCACGCACGATATGCGCCTGGCCCAGATCGCTGTAGGCCTTGGCCACGTTGGCGGCCAGGGTCAGGCGCGCGGCCTGCTGGTCGACTTCGGCGGCGCGAGCCTGGCCCAGGGCGGCTTCCCAGGCGGCGCGCTGGCCGCCCCACAGGTCGAAGTTGTAATTGAAGCTGGCGCCGATGTTGCGCACCGTCGAATAGGCATCGCCCTCCCCGCGCGGGTCCTGGTCCTTGGCCAGCCGCGAACGGCTGACACCGGCGCTGGCATCCACGGTGGGCATGCGCGCGGCGTTGGCGGCATAGGCCGCAGCTTCGGCCTGGTGCGCACGGGCACTGGCGACCTGCATATCGGGGCTGTGTTGCAGGGCTTCCTGGATCAGGCCGTCGAGCTGTGGGTCGCCGAGGCTTTTCCACCAGTCGGCGGCCGGCCAGGCGGCGCTGGACAGGCTGACACCGCTCAGGGATTTGCCGGTTTGCAAGCTATTGGCGTCGAGGCGTTTGCCTTGGGTGTCAAGGCCGCTGTAGTTGGCACAACCGGCCAACGTCATCGCCATCAGCACCAGGCTGAATGCGCGTGTGTTCATCATTGTCCTACCCGCTGAAGGGTGATGGGATCACCCGCAGCTATCAGAATTTTCTTGAGGATCCGCTCCAGGGTTTCCAGCTCGCCCGCCTCAAGCACACCGGCCAGTTGGTTGAGGGCCTGGGCACCGATCTGCGGCAGCATGTCTGCCAGGCGTTGGCCGTCGGCGGTGAGCACCAACTGCACCTGGCGGCGGTCCAGGTCGGAACGCTTGCGACTGAGCAGCTTTTTCTGCTCCAACCGGTCGAGCATGCGCGTCATCGAGCCACTGTCCAGGGACAGGTTGCGACACAGCTCGGCCGGCGTGTCGACGCCGAACTGGGCCATGATGATCAACACCTTGAACTGCGCGGCGGTGATGCCGTGGGGTTCCATATGGGTGTCGATGATGCGGTCCTTGAGGATCGCAGCGCGGCCCAGCAACAGCCCGAGGTGGCAGTTGTGGAAGTTTTCAGGGGTGAAATGCGGCATCGGAAGTCACCTTATTACTGCCTAGGCAGTGAATGTGTGACGAGATATTACTGCTTAGGCAGCGAATGTCAAATGGAATAGTTAGGTTGCTTGGTAATTGGCGGAAAGCTTGACTGAAATAAAGAACCAATGTGGGAGGGGGCTTGCCCCCGATGGCTGTGGACCAGTCAGCATATTTTTTGGCTGACCCACCGCTATCGGGGTGTAGAACCGTAGACATCGTTTACAACTGAAACCGGGGACATCGTTTACACATTTGAGGCCTGGACGCGGGTCATACCGCGTCCAAATCTCCCCAAGGGATAATCACATAGGTACAGATCCCAAACATCATCTTCAGCTTCTCTGAGTCCTATCCGTTCCCCAGACAATGCCTCGCTGATAAATACCAACTTGCCGTTCCACTTGATCGACCCGTCCTGTCTGACGCTTCGAACCTTCATTTCGGACGGATACTCCACATCCGGCAAGCATCCTGGGTAAATCCGGGTAGACGGCACATACACGTCCCCTGGACGCTTCATACCGAGCGCTTCATGAGGGCGCACGTAATTGAACTCATGCCTGAAGTGCTCCAGCAAAAGCTGCTGCTCGATTAAGTTTTCTCCTAAGGGCAGCTCCAGTTTCAAGCTACGGTGCATCCGCTCATGGCGACCATTTTGGGCCGGTCTCCCTGGCATGGTGCGCTCCGGATAGATGCCCAGACGTATCCACCAAACTGCCAGCGTGGACATTCTTGCCAGGCCAGGAGAGGCAAACGGAACCCCGTTGTCCGAGCGGATAACTTCGGGCATGCCGTACTCCTGAAACAGTCTCTCAAAGGCGTGTTTAACAGGTTCAGTCTTGATCTTTGAATGAGCCCTGCACGCCAAAATCATCCGGGACGCGTGGTCTGTGATGGTCAAAGGGAAGCACATCTGCGCGTTATGCATTTTGAATTGCCCTTTGTAGTCGGCGCACCACGTCTGGTTAGGTTCGTTGGCCTCGCGCATTGCTACAGGGGAAGTACCGTGTCTGCGCTTGAAGCGCCGCTTTTGGACGAGCCCAAGTCGATCAAGCCATTGGCCTGCTGTACTTGGGGAAGGCCAGGCGATGGAGGGATCTTCAAGTCGCAATAGCTCGAGAAGCTTCTTCGGACCCCATTTATCGTGCGCCTCCTTCATCGCCACCACACGGGCCAGGATTTCATCGTCGGTTTTATTGGGGCTGTTGTGAGGGCGTCGGGACAGTTCGGCTAAAGACTTTAAATCGCCATTGTGCCGGCCGATCCATTTGTCGACGGTAGGCCGACTTACGTTAAAGCGGCGCGCCAGCTGGCTTTTGGTGTAGTTACCAGAAAGCCAGTCAGCGACCAGTCTGATTCGTTGATTCATCGGAGACTCTTGGTTCCAGGGCATGATCAGTTACCTCCTGATCATGCGTATTAACCTGTAAACCATGTCCCCGGTTAGAAATGTAAACGATGTCCCCGGTTTGTACCGGGGCAAGCCCCCTCCCACATTTTTGACCGCGTGATGCTTAGAAATCGCGCTTGTAGAAGATGTCCAGCGAACTGGCCACGCCAGTTGCCACTTCCAGGTACACCTTCTTGCTCAGCAGGTAGCGCAACGCGATGGTGTTGGCCGGTTCGAACACCCCAACCCCGTAACGCAGGCTGAGTTTTTCGTTGATTTTGCCGCTGGCCACCACCGCCGTGCTGTTGCCGCTGCCTTGGGTATCCAGGTCGAAATCCTGGATGCCCAACTTGGTGGCGATGTCTGAGGTCACCCCGGCGCTGCCCATCAGGCCCAGGCCCAGGGCGGCTTCGGCGAGCATGTTGTTGTCTTCACCGTTGTTGGTGCGCGAACGCCCCAGCACCAGGTAGGACAACGCGTCTTCCTGGGCCATGGCGGGCTCGGAGAAGATCTGCGTGGTCGGCTGCTCGGCACTGCCGCTCAACCGAATGCCGGCGGTGACCGTGCGGGAGGACTCGGTGGTCACGCGTACCGCCTCGATATCCAGGAACGGCTGATCCAACGGCCCGGCGAACAACAGGCGCGCACGGCGCACATTCAGGCGCTGGCCGTAGGCCCGGTAACGGCCATCGTTGAGCCACAGTTCGCCACGGGTGTCCATGTTGTCGCCGATATGCACGTGGCCTTGCACTTTGGCGGTGAGGCCGAAGCCGGCGAAGTTGAGTTGGTCTTCGCCCACCTCTACGTCGATATCCATGGCCATCGCCATCGGCGGCTTGCCCTCTTCGGTCTGGCTGCCGACGATCACCGTGTCATCGGACACCTTGACCGTCGACGGCGGCAGCTCGCGCACGGTGATATCGCCGCGCGGGATGTGCACCTTGCCGGCAATCGCCAGCTTGTCGTCCTTGAGGCTGATGTTCAGGTCGGGCGCCACTTCCAATACGGCATAGGGCTCGACCGTCACCGGCAGTTGCGAACCCTTGAGGCTCAGGTCCACCACCAAGGCGCGGCCCCAGTCGATCTGGCCCTTGAGACTGCCCTGCCCGGCCTTGCCACTGTGCCAGGCGCCATTGAGCTGTACGCTTTCGCCGGCAATCAGCGCTTGCACGTTCAGGCCTTCCAGGCTCACCGGCAGCTCGGGTCCGGAGATTTCGCCATCGACCAGATTCACGCTGCCGTTGACCTGGGGTGCGAGCAGGCCGCCGGAAATCCGCCCGTTACCATTGAGCTTGCCGTTGAGTTTTTCCACCATCGGCACGAACGGTCGCGCCACCGCCAGGTCCAGCCCGGTGAGACTGAAATTGCCGGTGATCGGCTTGTTGGCCGGCAGCGGATTGATCTGCGCCTGCAACAGCAACTCGCCGAGCTTGCCGCCACGGAAGTTCAACTGGGTGTCGATGCGCTTGGGGTTGAGGGTGGTTTCCAGCTTGAGGGTGTCGTACGGGAAATCCAGCCACTGATTCTTGTCCTTGACGCGCAGGGTGCCGCCACCGGCGTCCACCGACACCACGCCTTTGGGGCCGCTGGCCGGCAAATCGAGTTGCACGTCGGCATTGAGCCTGCCCTGCCAGGCGAAGTCTTTGGGCAAAAAGCCCGCGAGGCTGTCGAGGGGGAATTGCTTGAGGTGGTAACGCAGCTTCGGCTCGGGCATCAGGCGCTGGTCTTCGCCGCACAGGCTGGCGCCACCGGACACCCAGCAATGGGCGGCAAAGGTCAGCTTGCCATCGGCCAGGCGCTCGATTTTCGCCGGGGCTTGCAGCCGCCAGTCCTGGCCACCCGCTTGCACGTCACCACTGGCCAGGCGCCCGCGCCAGTTGCCTTTATCGAGGTTGCCGTCCAGGGCCAGGGCCAGCTTGAGCAAAGGACCGGCCAGATCCAGTTGGACCTTCTGGCTCTTGATATCACCCTGGGCGCTGGCGGTGAGGGTACCAACCTGGGTCTCGCCGCTCTGGATGCCGCTGCCCTTGAGGTCGATCCTGGCGCGCTGGGCGCTGTCCAGTGTCGCGTCGAGGCTGAGGTTTTGCAGGCGATTGTCGGCCAATGCCAGTTGCTGGCCCTTGAGATCGAGTTTGCCTTGCGGCGCTTTCAGAGTGCCGGTGACATCGACGCGGCCGTTGATCTGCCCGCGCAGTTGCGGCCAGAGCTGGGCCAGGCGGGCCAGCTTGATGTCGATCTGCCCGGCCAGGCGTTGCTGCAGGCTGCCGCTGCCGTTGATGCGGTTGTCGCCCAGGCGGATGTCCAGGTTGGCGAGGGTCCATTGTTCGCCCGCGCCTTCGGCCTTGGCGGCCAGCACGGCGGTTTGCCCGCGCAGACGGCCCTTGAGGTCAAGGTCGGCGTTGAGCTTGAGTTGCCCGTTGTTGAACTGGCCCTGGCTGCGTAACGGCCCGGCCAGGGTGCCAGGCAATTCGGCGACCCAATAGGCCGGGTTCAACGCGGTCAAATCCAATGCGGTGTCCCAGGCGATGCCGTCCGCGAACTGTACGTTCAAACGGCCTTCGGCCTTGCCCTGGCCGGCTGTCAACTTGAGCTCGGGCAGGAAGATTTGCTTGAGGTCGCCACTGAACGGCGTGACCACGTTGAACTTGCCCGCCGGGCCGTCGAGATCGGCCTTGAGGTTGCCCAGGTAGTTGCCGTCTTTATAGGAAACTTCACCGTTGAAGGTGCGCAAGGTTACCTGCGGTTCGTCGATCAGCGGGTACAAGCGATGCCAGGGGAAGTCCAGCCAGGCGATGTTGGCCTCGGCGCTGAAGCCTTGTTGCCAGTCCAGATTGGCGCTGAGCTTGAGGCTTTGCTGGTCGCCAGCAGTCAGGTCCAGGCCGGCGATCTGCGCGCCCTTGGCGTCGACCTTGCCTTGCAGCAGCAGGTCCACCGGGCCTTTTTCCGCCGGTAACAGCGCTTTGCCCAGCAATTGGTAACCGTGTTTCAGGTCGCCCTTGGCGCTCAGGTCCAATTGATTGAGTTGCAAGGTGTCGGGCAGGTCGGCGCTGGGTTTGAAGGCGTCTGCGGTGATGCGCAATTGCGCCGGCAGATTGTCCACCAGCGGCTGCAACTCGCCACTGAGCTTGGCCGGCAGGTAGCCGCTGCTGTCGGCGTCGAGCTTGAGGGTCTTGAGCAAGTCGCCATCGACCTTGAGGGCCACCGTCCACGGTGCGCCGCCCGGTGCGTAAGGCAGGCTGAGATTACCGCTGGCCGTCAAAGGCCAATCGCCGACGGGTTGCAGCAGGCCGGCGAGGTCCAGCACCAGGCCGTCGCGTTGCAGGTGCACGGCGTCGATCTGCATACCTGCGGAGGTCCAGTGCGCCGCCAGTTGCAGGCCCTTGAGTTCTTCACTGCCGTTGAACAACAGGCTACCGACGCGAACGTCGCCCAACTGGATGGCCAGCGGCAGTTTCAGCTCGGGCAACGCGATGGGCCCGCTGCTGCTCGCTTCGGCGCTGGGGGGAAATTGCAGGCTGACCCGCTCCACATCCAGACGATCGATACACAGGGTCATACGCAACAGGCACCCCGGCGACCAATCAAACTTGGGCGCATCAAGCTCGACGCGGCTGCTGTCTTGCTGCCACAGCAGGTGATCGGCGCTCCACTGTCCGCCCAGTCGCCCCTGGAAGTTCTCTATGCTCAAACCCGGCACCTGGCCCAGTGCCCAGCGGCTGCCCGCCTGGGTTCCGAGTACCGACCACAGCGCCAACACCGCCACGGCGAAGATGGCCATCAGGACCAGCCCCGCTATTTTCAAACCACGCATCACAGCTCAGGCCCCATGGAAAAGTGCAATCGAATGCCGCCCGGGTCTTCCAGGGCGTGGGCCAGGTCGAGGCGGATCGGGCCAACCGGCGAGACCCAGCGCACGCCCACACCTACACCGGTTTTCAGGCTGGGCATTTCCAGGGTATTGAACGAGTTGCCCTGGTCGATAAAGGTCGCGATCCGCCATTTTTCGGCGATGGAATATTGATACTCGGCACTCAGCGCCACCATATAGCGGCCGCCGATGCGGTCACCGCGATCGTTTTCCGGTGACAGGGTCTGGTATTCATAGCCGCGCACGCTCTGGTCGCCACCGGCAAAGAAGCGCAGTGACGGCGGCACCGACTTGTAGCCGTTGGTGGCGCTGCCGCCCACTTGCGCGCGGCCCAGGAACCGATGGTTATCCCACAAGGTGGTCAAGCCCTTGATTGTGGCGGTGCCGTACAGCAGATTGGTATCGGAACCGAGCCCTTCCTTGGCGACCTTGCTGTCGAACATCAGGCGATAACCGTTGTGCGGATCGATGCGGTTGTCGCTGCGCAGGTAGGAGTAGCTGATCCCCGGCATCACCAGGTTGCTCAGGCCCGAGTCATTGCCCAGGCGGTATTCTTCACGCTGGTATTTGAGCGAGATAACCCGTGTCCAGCCGCTGGGCAATTTACTGTGCCATTCGGGCCCGACGGTGAGCAGCTTGCTCAGGGTGTCGGTGTTGGCCAGCTCTTCATTCTGGTAACCGCCGGCGAAGCGCAGTTTGTCGGTGAGCGGTGGGTCGAGCGGAACGTCATACCACAGGCCGACGTTCTGCCGTGGCGCCGAAAGCTCGGCCTCCCAGCCATAACTGTGGCCCTGGGGATTGACCCAGTGGCGCGTCCAGTTGGCCTTGCCGCGCGGGCCGACGTCCGTCGAGAAACCCAGGCCCAGGCCCATCGTGCGTGGCTTGCGCGTGTCCAATTGCACGGCCACCGGAATTACGTCATTGGTCGAGGCCGTGGGGCTGGCGTCCACGCGCACGCTGTCGAAGAAGCCACTGCCTTGCAGGTTCTGGTTGAGTTCGGCGATCAGTTCGGAGTCGTAAGGGGTGCCACTTTCAAAGGGCACCATGCGTTGCAGCAGTTCTTCATCGAATGGAGTGTCGCCGCTAAAGCTGACCTTGCCCATGCTGTAGCGTGGGCCGCTGTCGTAAACCAGCTCGATATCGGCGACGCCCGCCTGGGGATCGACGGAGAGTGTCTGACGCGTAAAGCGCCCGCTGAAAAAGCCGTAGCGCGATGCCTGGTTCTGGATCAGACGCTTGGCATCATCGTAATGGCCGTGGTTGAGCACCGCGCCGGGCTTGAGATCGTCACTGGCGGGCACGCGAAAGCCCTTGAGGCTCGCCGCCGGGCCGTCGACCCGCAGGGTGACGTTGCGCAAATGCACGGGCTCGCCGGGGTCGATGGTGAGGATCAGGCGCGGGTTCTTGCCGCCCTGCACATCGCTGGCGATCTGTGGCTGATAGAAGCCCAGGGCCTGGGCCGCTTTGCGCGCCTGCTCCTCGGCGCCACGGCTGAACCGCAGCAGCGCTTCTTCATCACGATCGCCCACCCCGCCGATGTAGCCTTCGATGTTGGCTTTCAGCGCGTCGTTAGAGGGCTTGATCCGCACGTCCAATTCGCTTTGCGCCCATGCGCCGCAGCTTGTGAACAGCAGGATCAAGCCGCTGGTAAATCTTCCTGGAAACTTCATAGGCGCGGATGCTACACGAGCGAGAGAGGAACTTTGAACCCGGATTTGTCTGAATAATTCTGTCTCAAGTCGCTGCAGCACTTAACGGCTGGGGGTTGGGATGGAAAAACACATGCTCCAGCACAGGTCCTACGGCAATTTCACCGATTTCCTCATAGCCCTGGCGCTTATAGAACTCTAGGTAACGGGAATTGCCCGTGTCGAGCACCACGCCCGATGAATGCGGGTCTTCGGCGCACCAATTGTGAACCGCTTCAAGCAATTGTTCGCCGTAGTGGTGGCCCTGCAACTGCGGGTGAATGCCCAGCAATGGCAACACATGCACCGACTCGCTGGGCAGGCACGCCAGGACGGCCTGATGGTATTCAAGATAACGCCGCGTGCCGCGTACCCCGGTGCTCAGCCACATGCGGATTTGCCAGGCCCAGCTCTCGGTGATGCCCAGGCGCCGTTGCGGCGGGGCGATCAGGGCAACGCCGACCAGACGGTCGTTGACGAACAGGCCAATGGCGGGAAGCTTCTGGAAGAAATGTTGCTTTACCAGCTCGCGCACGGTGGCGCGCACCCGCTGTTCATAACCGGGGCGCTCGGCTTCGAAGATGTAGGCGAAGGTCGGTTCGTGACGGTAGGCCTGGTACAGCAGGGAACGCGCTTCGCGGGAATAGCCGCTATTGAGCACACGAATTTCGGCAGCGGCCATCGAAGTGTCAGGCATAACAGTCAATCTCCTGGACGCCACTCAAAGAGGTGGCGTTCTTATGGGTACGAACCTGTGCAGCGCCAGTCGTTCCCAGACATTAGCAGCGCATGCGTCCTACCGCCACGCTGGCCCCCGTCCGACTTGTCGGCTAGCATCGCCCTTTTGTCAGACTGGACTGCCGACCATGAAAATCGTCTCCTTCAATATCAACGGGCTGCGTGCCCGCCCTCATCAGCTGGCGGCGCTGATTGAAAAGCATCAACCGGATGTCATCGGCCTGCAGGAAACCAAGGTCCACGATGACCAGTTCCCGCTGGCCGAAGTCCAGGCGCTGGGCTATCACGTTTATTACCATGGCCAGAAAGGCCACTACGGCGTGGCCCTGCTCTCGCGCAAAGAGGCGTTGAGCCTGCACAAAGGCTTTGCCAGCGATGAAGAAGACGCCCAGCGCCGTTTCATCTGGGGCACCTTCGCCGACGAGAACGGCCACCCGGTCACTGTCATGAACGGCTACTTTCCCCAAGGCGAAAGCCGTGACCACCCCACCAAATTCCCGGCCAAGCAGCGCTTCTACGAAGACCTGCAACAGCTGTTGGAAAGCCAGTTCAGCAACGATCAGGCCCTGGTGGTGATGGGCGACGTGAATATTTCCCCGCAGGACTGCGACATCGGCATCGGCGCCGACAATGCCAAACGCTGGCTGAAAACCGGCAAGTGCAGCTTCCTGCCGGAAGAGCGCGAATGGATGGCCCGCCTGAAAAACTGGGGGCTGGTGGACAGCTTCCGGCACTTGAACCCTGAGGTGACCGACCGCTTCAGCTGGTTCGATTACCGCAGCCGTGGCTTTGAGGATGAGCCCAAGCGCGGGCTGCGCATCGACGTGATCATGGCATCCACCGGCCTGGTGCCTCGGCTCAAGGACGCAGGAGTGGATTACGATTTGCGCGCATTGGAAAAACCGTCGGACCATGCGCCGATCTGGTTGGAGCTGAGCTGATTTCTCTGACTCTACTCGGTCAATGTGGGAGGGGGCTTGCTCCCGATAGCAGTGTGTCAGCCAGCTGATCTGTAGCTGATACACCGCCATCGGGAGCAAGCCCCCTCCCACATTTTGACTTGTGGCGTGACGGTCACATTCCTGCAATCCCACTGACTTAATCTCGCGGCACTCCCTTTGGCTGACGAAGGTGTCGGCATGATGCTGCGCGTTCTATTACTGCTGGCCCTTTTCCCTTTCTTCGCAGTGTCCGCCCCGCTGCCCCTGCCTGACCAAGGCCTGGCATTGCGTATCCAGGGCTCCAACACCATTGGCGCGGGTTTGGTCCCGGCATTGGTCAGGGGCTTGATGGAGCAGCAGGGTTTGCAAGGCGTGCACAGCGAACCCGCCGAGAGCGCCAATGAACAGCGTGTGACCGGCAAGACCCGTGAGGGCAAGACCGTGAGGGTCGACGTCGCCGCCCATGGTTCCAGCACCGGGTTTGCCGCGCTGAAAAACCACAGCGCCGACCTGGCCGCCTCGTCCCGCCCGATCAAGGACAGCGAACGGCTAGACCTCGCGCCCCTCGGCGACCTGAAAAGCCCCGGCGCCGAACACGTGATTGCCATTGATGGCCTGGCGATCATCCTTAACCCGCGTAATCCGCTGAACACCCTCAACACCGAGCAACTGGCGCAGATTTTCAATGGCGAGATCAGCACCTGGGAAACACTCGGCGGCAGTGGCGCAGCTATTCACCTGTACGCGCGGGACGATCAGTCCGGCACCTATGACACCTTCAAGGAACTGGTGCTGAACCGACGCGGCAAACCGCTGGCCACGTCAGCTCGCCGTTTCGAGTCCAGCGAAGCGCTGTCCGATGCGGTCAGCCAAGACCCCCAAGGCATCGGTTTTATCGGCCTGCCCTACGTACGCCAAGCCAAGGCCGTGGCGATTGTCGATGGCGACTCGCAACCGATGCCGGCGCTGAACAGCCTGATCGCCACCGAGGATTACCCGCTGTCACGGCGGTTGTACTTTTATCTGCCGCCGGCGACGCGTAATCCCTGGGCCAAGGCCTTGGTGGACTTTGCCCAAAGCGATCAGGGCCAGGCGATCGTGGCGGCCAACGGCTTTGTCGCCCAGCATGTGCAGGCGATTGGCGTAGCCCCACGCGCCTCGATGCCCGAGGCGTATCAGGCGATTGCGCGCAGCGCCCAGCGCCTGACGGTGAATTTTCGTTTCGAGGAAGGCAGCGCCAGCCTGGACAACAAGGCGCGCCAGGATGTGCAGCGGGTGGTGGCGTATCTGCAAAGCCACGACAAACTGCACAAGCAGGTGACGCTGGTGGGCTTTGGCGATGCCAAGAATGATCCGCAGCGGGCGGCCTTGCTGTCCAAGTTGCGGGCGATGGCGGTGCGCAGGGAGCTGGTGAAAAGCGGCGTGATACTGCGCGATATTCGCGGGTTTGGCGCGCAGATGCCGGTGGCGGCGAATACCGAGGATGAGGGGCGGATCAAGAATCGGCGGGTGGAGGTTTGGGTGTACTGAGGGCTGTTGGACCTTCAGTGACTGAACTGGCCTCATCGGGAGCAAGCCCCCTCCCACATTTTGACTGTATTCACAAATCTAAGTGTGGGAGGGGGCTTGCTCCCGATGGCAGGCGCCGCGGTGCTACTGCCCGCCGCGCATCAGCTCCTTGGGCACATACTTGCCAATCTCGAACTTGCCGATCGCCGCACGGTGCACTTCGTCCGGGCCGTCGGCCAGGCGCAGGGTGCGTTGCATCGCGTACATATAGGCCAGCGGAAAGTCGTTGGAAACGCCAGCGCCGCCGTGAATCTGGATCGCACGGTCGATCACCTTCAGCGCCACGTTCGGCGCGACCACCTTGATCTGGGCGATTTCGCTTTTGGCGACTTTATTCCCCACGGTGTCCATCATGTACGCCGCTTTCAAGGTCAGCAGCCGCGCCATATCAATCTCCATGCGCGAGTCGGCGATCTTGTCGATATTGCCCCCCAGGCGCGCCAGCGGCTTGCCGAACGCGCTGCGGCTGACCGAGCGCTTGCACATCAATTCCAACGCGCGCTCAGCCATGCCGATCGAGCGCATGCAGTGGTGGATACGGCCAGGGCCGAGGCGGCCCTGGGCGATCTCAAACCCACGGCCTTCACCCAGCAGTACGTTTTCGTACGGCACGCGCACGTTGTCGAACAGCACTTCGGCGTGGCCGTGGGGCGCGTCGTCGTAGCCAAATACCGGCAGCGGGCGCAGGATTTTTACGCCGGGAGTGTCCACCGGCACCAGAATCATCGAATGCTGTTGGTGGCGTGGCGCATCCGGGTTGCTCAGGCCCATGAAGATCAGGATCTTGCAGCGCGGGTCGCAGGCGCCGGAGGTCCACCATTTCTTGCCGTTGATCACCCATTCATCGCCCTGGCGTTCGGCGCGGGCAGCCATGTTGGTGGCGTCCGAGGAGGCCACGTCCGGCTCGGTCATGGCGAAGGCGGAACGAATCTCACCGCGCAGCAGCGGTTCCAGCCAGCGTTGTTTCTGCTCTTCATTGGCGTAGCGCACCAGCACTTCCATGTTGCCGGTGTCGGGGGCGGAGCAGTTGAACGGTTCCGGGCCCAACAGCGAGCGGCCCATGATTTCGGCCAGCGGTGCGTATTCGAGGTTGCTCAGGCCGGCGCCCAGCTCGGATTCCGGCAGGAACAGGTTCCACAACCCTTCGGCTTTGGCCCGGGCTTTGAGTTCTTCCATGATCGCAGTGGGCTGCCAGCGGTCACCTTCGCTGACCTGGCGTTCGAACACCGGCTCGGCCGGGTAGACGTAAGCGTCCATGAATGCGCTGACGCGTTCACGCAGTTCCTGAACCTTGGGCGAATAGGCGAAATCCATGAGCAGCTCCCTTCTCTGAGAGGTTGTTTAAGTCATGCAATCGATGCTAGAACAGCGCTGATAATTTACCTAGCCTATTCTCGGCGTGTATTAACATTCATCACCGATATATGATCGGCGTATGAATACCTAACAATAAGAGTGCAACGACATGAATCTGAGCAAGGTCGACCTCAACCTCTTTATCGTCTTTGACGCGATCTATACCGAAGCCAACCTGACCCGTGCCGGGCAGATTGTCGGCATCACCCAGCCGGCGGTGTCCAACGCCCTGGCACGCCTGCGCGAGACCTTCAACGACCCGCTGTTCGTGCGCACCGCCCAAGGCATGGTGCCCACGCCGATGGCACAGAACATCATCGGCCCGGTGCGCAATGCGTTGTCGTTGCTGCGGGTTTCAGTGCAGGAAAGCCGGATTTTCAATCCGCAACAGGCGGCCAAGACCTACCGCATCAGCATGACCGACCTGACCGAAGCGGTCATTCTGCCAGCGCTGTTCCAGCGCCTGCGTCGCCTGGCGCCGGCGGTGGTGATCGAGAGTTTTTTGTCCAAACGCCGCGAAACCACCAAGGAGCTGGCCGCCGGGCGCCTGGACTTTGCCGTGGATGCGCCGCTCAACACCGACCCGCAAGTGCGTCACGTCAAGCTGATGGAAGACCGCTACGTATGCGCCATGCGCAAGGGCCATCCGATGGCAGGCAAGGACAAATTCAGCCTGGATGACTACCTGTCCCTGACCCATATCCATATTTCCAGCCGCCGCAACGGGCTGGGGCATGTCGACCTGGCCCTGGGCAAGATGGGCATCCAGCGCAAGATCGCCCTGCGCTCCCAGCACTACCTGATGGCGTCGCAGGTATTGCAGCAGACCGACATGGTCATGACCGTACCCGAACGCTTCGCCCGCCGCCATGAACTGCACTGGTTCAACCTGCCGGTCAATGATGTGCCAGCGGTGGAAACCCACCTGTACTGGCACGAAAGCACCGACCAGGACCCGGCCAACCGCTGGATGCGCGAGCAGATGATCGAGTTGTGCCAGCAGGTAACGGCCCACGAAAAAAAGCTGGATAAACAACAAGCCTGAGGTGAAGGAGTTCCCCTGTGGGAGGGGGCTTGCCCCCGATGGGCTGCGCAGCAGTCCTTGACGTTTACGTCAACCTGCAATTAGCTTAGCGCCAAGACCTTCCTGAGCACCGCCATGAGCACCACCTACAGCATCTCCGACCTTGCCCGCGAGCTCGATATCACCACCCGCGCCATTCGCTTCTATGAGGAACAAGGCCTGCTGGCCCCGGAACGTCGGGGCCAGGAACGTATCTACTCGGCGCGGGACAAGGTCAGCCTCAAGCTGATTCTGCGCGGCAAGCGCATCGGCTTCTCCCTGGCTGAATGCCGCGAGCTGATCGAACTCTATGACCCCACCAGCGGCAACCACATCCAACTCAACAGCATGCTCGCAAAAATCGCTGAACGCCGCGAGCAGCTCGAGCAACAGTTGCTGGATATCGAACAGATGAAGCTGGAACTGGACACCGCCGAAGAGCGCTGCACCCAGGCCCTGGCAACTACCATGAGCCAGGCCGGCCATTGATCAGAAGGTAACCGTCATGTCCCTCCCCTCACACGTACGCCTGGTGGAAGTCGGCCCGCGCGACGGTTTGCAGAACGAAGCCCAGCCGATCAGCGTGGCCGACAAGGTGCGGTTGGTGGACGCCTTGAGCGGCGCCGGCTTGAGCTATATCGAGGTCGGCAGTTTCGTGTCGCCCAAATGGGTGCCGCAGATGGCCGGCTCCGCCGAGGTGTTCGCGCAGATCCAGCGCAAGCCTGGCGTGACCTACGGTGCGCTGGCGCCGAACCTGCGCGGCTTTGAAGATGCGCTGGCGGCCGGGGTCAAGGAAGTCGCGGTATTTGCGGCGGCGTCCGAAGCGTTTTCCCAACGCAATATCAACTGCTCCATCAGCGAGAGCCTGGAGCGGTTTGCACCGATCATGGCCGCGGCCCGGCAGCATGGGGTCAGCGTGCGCGGGTATGTGTCGTGTGTGTTGGGTTGCCCCTATGAAGGCGAAATCGCCGCGCAACAGGTCGCGGTAGTCGCCCGCGAACTGTATGCCATGGGCTGCTATGAAGTGTCCCTGGGCGACACCATCGGCACCGGCACGGCCGGCGCGACCCGGCGGCTGTTCGAGGTGGTCGGTGCACAGGTGCCGCGCGACAAGCTCGCAGGGCATTTCCATGACACCTACGGCCAGGCGATCGCCAATATCTACGCCAGCCTGCTGGAAGGTATCCAGGTATTCGACAGCTCTATCGCGGGCCTCGGCGGCTGCCCTTATGCCAAGGGCGCGAGCGGTAACGTCGCCACCGAAGATGTGGTGTACCTGCTCAATGGGCTGGGGATCGACACGGGTATCGACCTGGAACGCTTGATTGACGCCGGCCAGCAGATCAGCCAAGTGCTGGGACGTGCGAGCGGGTCACGGGTGGCGAAGGCGCGTAACGCCGGTTGAGTAGCACGGATGTGACAATGTGTTACCGCACGCCGACACAGCGGGTAACGAGGGAACAGAATCCGTCGCGTTTTTTGAGAGTTATAACCCGCTGAAAAATCAAAGCCTTGATTTTAAAGGACTTTAAAAAGTTGGCACGGCTTCTGCTATCTCTCCTGCATAACAAAAATAAAAAGCGCCAAACCTAATAAAAATAAGACGAAACGACTCTGACATAACAAAAACAACACGGCAGAGACGCAGCTAACAGATTTTTTTGGAGAAGATGTGCTTCGCAGGGTACGGCATGCCGAAACCCGCAACCGGTCAGAGAAAAATAAAACTACCTCAGGTAGCTGCCCACTGGTTGGATCGTTTACGAAGAAGCAGATCAGCGTTCAAAAAAATACGTTTGCTCTTGACCCCGGATGGGGGTCGCCAAAACAGCGGTAAAGGGTAACGGTTACCAAAAACAACAATAGACCGCCCCTCAATAATAAAAAAAGAGCACGCAACGACAAATTAAAGGGGACCTTCGGGTCCCCTTTGTGCTTTCTGGCTGATCGTTCCCACGCTCTGCGTGGGAACGCTTCCTGTGACGCTCCGCGTCGCGCCAGCCGCTGCACGTTTCGGCTACTGCGCTAAGGTGACGCAGAGCGTCAGGGGCTGCATTCCCACGCAGAGCGTGGGAACGATCTAACGCGCCTGGAGCTCTTCAATCGAGATTTCGCGCATGCGGAATTTCTGGATCTTGCCCGTCACCGTCATGGGAAACGCGTCTACGAACTTGAAGTGCCTGGGCATCTTGAAGTGCGCGATGCGGCCCTTGCACCAGGTTTGCAGTTCCAGTTCGCTCGCCACATGGCCTGGGTGGAGTTTGATCCAGGCGACAATTTCCTCACCATAGCGCTCATCGGGAATGCCGATGACCTGCACATCGGCCACTGCCGGATGGGTGAAGAAAAACTCCTCAAGCTCGCGTGGATACACGTTCTCGCCACCGCGAATGATCATGTCCTTGTTGCGCCCGGCGATGCACACATAGCCATGCTCGTCCATGGTCGCCAGGTCACCGGTGTGCATCCAGCCCTCCGCGTCGATAGCATCGCGGGTGCCCTCGGGGTTGTTCCAGTAGCCGAGCATCACGCTGTAGCCGCGCGTGCACAGTTCGCCTGTCTCACCGCGTGGCACCGTGTTGCCGTCAGCGTCGATGATCTTGTTTTCCAACTGCGGCTGGGTGCGGCCCACGGTGGTCACGCGGCGTTCCAGGTCGTCATCCGCGCCGGTCTGCAACGACACCGGGCTGGTTTCGGTCATGCCATAGGCAATCTGCACTTCACTCATGTGCAACTGGCCAATAACGCGGCGCATCACCTCGATCGGGCAGGTCGACCCGGCCATGATCCCGGTACGCAGGCTGGATAAGTCGAATTCGCCAAGGCGCGGGTGATCGAGCAGCGCAATGAACATGGTCGGCACGCCGTACAAGCCCGTGGCGCGTTCTTCGGCGACGGCGGTAAGCGTGAGCAGTGGGTCGAAGCCGTCATTGGGGTAGATCATGGTGGTGCCGCGGGTGATGCAGCCAAGGTTACCCATCACCATGCCGAAGCAATGGTAAAGCGGCACCGGGATCACCAGGCGGTCGTGCGCCGTAAGGCCAAGGCTTTGGCCGACCATGTAGCCGTTATTGAGAATGTTGTGGTGACTGAGGGTGGCGCCCTTGGGGAAACCGGTGGTGCCGGAGGTGTACTGGATATTGACCGGTTGGTCGGCGTGCAGGCCGGCTTGGCGAGCGTGCAGTTGTTCAGGCGCAACCTGCGCCGCCAACGCCGACAGGTGTGACCAAGGCAGGAATCCTGCGGGCGGGTCGGGGTCGAGACTGACGATGGCGCGCAGGTCGGGCTGGAGCGCTTGCAGCATGGCGTGGTAATCGGAGGTCTTGAACGAACCGGCGCACACCAGCCACGCGCAGCCGGATTGCTTGAGCACATATTCCAATTCACTGCTGCGGTACGCCGGGTTGATATTGACCAGGATCACCCCGAGCTTTGCGCTTGCCACCTGGCAGATCAGCCATTCGGCGCAGTTGGGCGCCCAGATGCCCAGGCGGTCGCCGACCTGCATCTCCAGGGCCATGAACGCACGGGCATGCACGTCCACCGTCTCGGCCAGTTGCCGCCAGGTGTAGCGGGAATGCTGATGACGCACCACCAGCGCTTCACCCTCGGGATAGCGTGCGACAGTCCGATCAAAGGCCTGGCCAATGGTCTCGGCCAGCAAGGTCTTGTCCTGGGAGCCACGGCTGTAGCTCAGGTTCGGTTGATCCATAACGGCCCCTGTTGTCTTTTTTGTAGGTTGACGTAAACGTAAACTACGATTGACAGCGCCACAACGCAAGCTTACGTTAACGTAAAGGTGAGCGCCCTCCTCCGCGCCTCGCCGACACAACAACAAAAGCTCACATTAAGGTGCCTGTCCATGAGTTACCCGTCCCTGAACTTCGCCCTCGGTGAAACCATCGACATGCTGCGCGACCAGGTGCAGTCTTTCGTGGCCAAGGAAATTGCTCCCCGCGCTGCCCAGATCGACATCGACAACCTGTTCCCCGCCGACCTGTGGCGCAAGTTCGGCGATATGGGCCTGCTTGGCATCACCGTGCCGGAAGAGTACGGCGGTGCCGGCCTGGGTTACCTGGCGCACGTGGTGAGCATGGAAGAAATTAGCCGTGGCTCGGCCTCGGTAGCGTTGTCCTACGGCGCTCACTCCAACCTGTGCGTCAACCAGATCAACCGCAACGGCAGCCACGAACAAAAACTCAAGTACCTGCCCAAGCTGATCAGCGGCGAGCACATCGGCGCGCTGGCCATGAGCGAGCCGAATGCCGGCTCCGACGTGGTCTCGATGAAACTGCGCGCCGACAAGCAGGGTGACGCTTACGTGCTCAACGGCAGCAAGACCTGGATCACCAACGGGCCCGATGCCCACACCTACGTGATCTACGCCAAGACCGACCCGGAAAAGGCTGCCCACGGCATCACCGCGTTCATCGTCGAGCGTGACTGGAAAGGCTTCAGCCGCAGCAACAAGTTCGACAAGCTGGGCATGCGCGGCTCCAACACCTGCGAGCTGTTTTTCGATGACGTGCACGTCCCCGAGGAAAATATCCTCGGCGTGCTCAACGGCGGCGTCAAAGTGCTGATGAGCGGCCTCGACTACGAGCGCGTGGTGCTCTCCGGCGGCCCCACCGGCATCATGCAGGCCTGCATGGACCTGATCGTGCCCTACATCCACGACCGCAAGCAGTTCGGCCAGAGCATCGGCGAATTCCAGCTGATCCAGGGCAAGGTCGCCGATATGTATACCCAGCTCAACGCCAGCCGCGCCTACCTCTACGCGGTGGCCCAGGCCTGCGAGCGCGGTGAAACCACGCGCAAGGATGCGGCCGGGGTGATCCTCTACAGCGCCGAGCGCGCCACGCAAATGGCCCTCGACGCGATCCAGATCCTGGGCGGCAATGGCTATATCAATGAATTCCCCGCCGGGCGCCTGCTGCGGGACGCCAAGCTGTACGAAATCGGCGCCGGCACCAGTGAGATTCGACGGATGTTGATCGGTCGCGAACTGTTCAACGAAACCCGCTGAGGAGCGCGCCCATGGCCACCCTGCACACCCAGCTCAACCCACGCTCGGCGGAATTTATCGCCAACAGCACGGCGATGCGCCAACAGATCGACGCGCTGCACAACCTGCTCGCCCAGGTCCAACAAGGCGGCGGCGCCAAGGCCCAGGAACGCCACACCTCACGCGGCAAGCTGCTGCCGCGCGAGCGCATCGATCGCTTGCTCGACCCGGGCTCGCCGTTCCTCGAATTGAGCCAGTTGGCCGCCCATCAGGTGTATGGCGAAGACGTGCCGGCCGCCGGTGTGATTGCCGGCATCGGCCGCGTGGAAGGCGTCGAATGCATGATCGTCGCCAATGATGCCACCGTCAAAGGCGGCTCCTATTACCCGCTGACCGTCAAAAAACACTTGCGCGCCCAGACCATCGCCGAGCAGAACCGCCTGCCGTGCATCTACCTGGTGGACTCCGGCGGAGCCAACCTGCCGCGCCAGGACGAAGTGTTCCCGGACCGCGAGCACTTCGGGCGGATCTTCTTCAACCAGGCCAATATGAGCGCCCAGGGCATCCCGCAGATTGCCGTGGTGATGGGCTCGTGCACGGCCGGTGGCGCGTATGTGCCGGCCATGGCCGACGAAGCGATCATGGTGCGCCAGCAGGCGACCATCTTCCTCGCCGGCCCGCCGCTGGTGAAGGCCGCCACCGGCGAAGTGGTCAGCGCCGAAGACCTCGGCGGCGCCGATGTGCACTGCAGGATTTCCGGCGTGGCCGACCACTATGCCGACAACGATGAACACGCCCTGGCCCTGGCCCGTCGCAGCGTGGCCAACCTCAATTGGCGCAAACTGGGTGAGTTGCGCCAACGTCCGCCAGTGGCGCCGCTGTACAGCAGCGAAGAGCTTTACGGCGTGATCCCGGCCGATGCCAAGCAGCCGTTCGACGTGCGCGAAGTGATCGCCCGGCTGGTGGACGGTTCGGTATTCGATGAGTTCAAGGCGCTGTTCGGCGCGACCCTGGTTTGTGGCTTTGCGCACCTGCACGGCTATCCGGTGGCGATCCTGGCCAACAATGGGATCCTGTTCGCCGAAGCGGCGCAGAAAGGCGCGCACTTTATCGAGCTGGCCTGCCAACGCGGCATTCCACTGCTGTTTCTGCAGAACATCACCGGCTTCATGGTCGGCCAGAAGTACGAAGCCGGCGGTATCGCCAAGCATGGCGCCAAGTTGGTCACGGCGGTGGCCTGCGCCAAGGTGCCGAAGTTCACGGTGATTATCGGCGGCAGTTTCGGCGCCGGTAACTACGGCATGTGCGGTCGCGCCTATGACCCGCGTTTCCTGTGGATGTGGCCCAACGCACGCATCGGCGTGATGGGCGCCGAACAGGCGGCGGGCGTGCTGGTGCAGGTCAAGCGCGAGCAGGCAGAGCGCGCAGGCTTGGCATTCAGTGCCAGCGATGAAGCGGCGATCAAGCAGCCGATCCTCGACCAGTATGAAACCCAGGGCCACCCCTATTATTCCAGCGCACGCTTGTGGGATGACGGCGTCATTGATCCGCTGCAGACCCGCGATGTGCTGGCCCTGGCGCTGTCCGCCGCGCTGAATGCCCCTATCGAGCCGAGCCGCTTCGGCGTGTTCCGCATGTAATCGGAGCTGTACCCATGAGCGATTTCAACACCCTCGAACTGATCACCGACAGCCGTGGCTTTGCCACGCTGTGGCTCAGTCGTGAAGCCAAGAACAACGCGTTCAATGCCCAGATGATCCGCGAACTGATCATCGCCCTCGACCAGGTCCAGGCCGACCCGGCCCTGCGCTTTCTGGTCCTGCGCGGGCGCGGCAAACACTTCAGCGCCGGCGCCGACCTGGCCTGGATGCAGCAGTCGGCCGAGCTGGATTACCACACCAACCTGGACGACGCCCGTGAGCTGGCCGAGCTGATGTACAACCTGGCCAAGCTGAAAATCCCTACGCTGGCGGTGGTGCAAGGCGCGGCCTACGGCGGCGCGCTGGGCTTGATCAGTTGCTGCGACATGGCAATTGGCGCCGATGACGCGCAGTTCTGTCTGTCGGAAGTGCGTATCGGCCTGGCGCCAGCGGTGATCAGCCCGTTCGTGGTGCAGGCCATCGGTGAACGTGCGGCCCGCCGCTATGCCTTGACGGCCGAGCGGTTTGGCGGCCAGCGCGCGCGCGACATCGGCCTGTTGGCGGAAAGCTACCCGGCCGACACGTTGGACCAGCGGGTGGATGAGTGGGTCGCCAACCTGCTGCAAAACAGCCCGGCGGCGATGCGCGCCAGCAAAGACCTGTTGCGTGAAGTAGGCAATGGCGCCCTCACCCCGGCCCTGCGCCGCTACTGTGAAAACGCCATCGCGCGTATCCGGGTAAGTGTCGAGGGCCAGGAAGGCTTGCGCGCCTTTCTGCAAAAACGCACGCCAAGCTGGCAATCCCGGGAGCCGCGCCCATGAGCACACTCACTACCGTGCTGGTGGCCAACCGGGGCGAAATCGCTTGCCGGGTCATGCGCACCGCCAAGGCGATGGGGCTGACCACCGTGGCCGTACACAGCGCAATCGACCGCGACGCCCGGCACAGTCGCGAAGCGGATATTCGCGTCGACCTGGGCGGCAGCAAGGCCACTGACAGTTACCTGCAAATCGACAAACTGATCGCCGCCGCCCACGCCAGTGGCGCCCAGGCAATTCATCCGGGCTACGGCTTCCTCTCGGAAAACGCCGGGTTCGCTCGGGCCATCGAGGCAGCGGGCTTGATCTTCCTCGGCCCGCCCGCCTCGGCGATCGACGCCATGGGCAGCAAGTCGGCGGCCAAGGCGCTGATGGAAACCGCTGGCGTGCCGCTGGTGCCGGGTTATCACGGTGAGGCCCAGGACCTGGAGACCTTCCGCGAGGCCTGTGCGCGCATCGGTTACCCCGTGCTGCTCAAGGCCACGGCCGGCGGTGGCGGCAAAGGGATGAAGGTGGTCGAGGATGTCAGCCAGTTGGCGCAAGCCCTGGCCTCGGCCCAGCGTGAGGCCGTGTCGTCATTCGGCAACGGGCAGATGCTGGTCGAGAAATACCTGCTGCAACCGCGCCATTTGGAAATCCAGGTGTTTGCCGATCAACACGGCAATTGCCTGTATCTCAATGAGCGCGATTGCTCGATCCAGCGGCGTCATCAAAAGGTCGTGGAAGAAGCCCCCGCGCCGGGGCTCGGCAGTGAACAGCGCAAGGCCATGGGCGAAGCGGCGGTGCGCGCGGCGCAGGCGATCGGCTATGTGGGCGCGGGGACGGTGGAGTTTCTGCTGGATGCGCGCGGCGAGTTTTTCTTCATGGAGATGAACAC
This sequence comes from Pseudomonas sp. R2-7-07, assembly GCF_003852355.1. NCBI lineage: Bacteria > Pseudomonadati > Pseudomonadota > Gammaproteobacteria > Pseudomonadales > Pseudomonadaceae > Pseudomonas > Pseudomonas sp. R2-7-07. The sequence goes on from NZ_CP027759.1 coordinate 3,518,831, forward strand.
CCGCCTGCAAGTGGAGCACCCGGTCACCGAGGCGATTACCGGCCTCGACCTGGTGGCCTGGCAGATTCGCGTGGCCCAGGGCGAGGTGCTGCCGATCACTCAAGCGCAGGTGCCGCTGATGGGGCATGCGATCGAGGTGCGGCTGTATGCCGAAGACCCGGCCAATGACTTCCTGCCCGCAACCGGACGATTGGCGGTGTACCGCGAGCCCAATCCCGGTCCGGGTCGGCGCGTGGACAGCGGCGTCGAGCAAGGCGACAGCGTTTCGCCCTTCTACGACCCGATGCTCGGCAAGTTGATTGCCTGGGGCGAGGACCGTGAGCAGGCGCGGCTGCGCTTGCTGAGCATGCTCGACGAATGTGCGGTGGGCGGGCTCAAGACCAACCTGGGATTTCTGCGGCGCATCATTGGTCACCCGGCCTTTGCCGCGGCTGAGCTGGATACCGGATTCATTCCGCGCTATCAGCAAGAGCTGCTGCCGGCGGCCGGGGCGCTGGACGATGAGTTCTGGCAGGCAGCGGGGTCGGCTTTCATGCAGAGCCTGCCGGCCAGTGACGGGCCGTGGGCAGACACCCAGGGCTTTCGTGCGGGGCTGCCGGCGCAGGTCTCACTGCATCTGAGCTGTAATGGGCAGGATCGGCTGGTCACACTGGCCGGGCAATCGTCGCAGCTCACCGGTGAGCAACTGGTGATCGAACACCAGGGTGTGCGCCGCTCCCACCTGGCCGTGCGCGATGAAGGCACGGTGTATCTGCGCTGGGACGGCGAGATGCAGGCGGTCAGCCTGTTCGACCCGATTGCGGCGGCCGAGGCCAGTCACTCCCCTCAAGGCGGCCTCACCGCGCCCATGAACGGCAGCATCGTGCGCGTGCTGGTGGATGTCGGTCAACGCGTCGAAGCCGGCGCGCAACTGGTGGTACTGGAAGCGATGAAGATGGAACACAGCATCCGCGCACCTGAGGCGGGTGTGATCAAGGCGCTGTTTTGCCAGGAGGGCGAGATGGTCGCCGAAGGCAGTGCGCTGGTGGAGCTGGAAACGGCGGGCTAGAACTTCGCCGTGGCTTGCACGACGACGCCAAGGATGCGGCACTCGTCGGTGAACAGCAGCTTGGGATAGGTGGGATTGAGCGGCGCCAGGTAAAGCTGGCCGCTGTCTGCCTGCAACTGGCGAAAGGTCGCCTGAGGGTTGTCGAGCCATTGCGCAACCACCAGTTTACCGGGCTCGGCCTCGATGGCCGGGTCGACCAGGATCAGCATGCCTGCGCTGATGCTCAGGCCACTGGGCGCGGTCATGGCGTCGCCGACCACCGGCAGCCAGAAGGCGTCGCCGTGGGCATGGTAATCCGTCAATTCGAAACGTGCCGGCCCATAGCTGGCGCGTTCTTCGCGCAGCTCGCACACGCCGTTCCAATCGCTGACCGGGTAGCGAAAGTACGGGTTGTGGTGATGCTCCAGTGTCGCCTTGGTGTCCGCCCTCTCGCGAATCTCCAGCGCGACCTCCAGATAGCCCAGCCCCAGTTCCGCCAGTACCCGGTTCATGTCCGCCAGGCTCGGCACGCGGCGCTTGTTGAGCCAGTGGCCGACGCCGCCCTGGGACATGCCCAGGCGCTCCGCCAGTTCATCCTGCGTGACCTTGCGGTCTTTCATGTTGGCTCGCACCAACGCTATCCAGTTATCCATGGCGCTGACAATACGTTGCGTATTTTCCAGGGCAATAAACAGTTTGTAGTAATCCATAAAACGACATAAATACGATACGTACTATCATCGACATAAAGGTTTTCGACACCCACCCGGAGCACCGCCCCTTATGACGACGAGCCCGTATCATCTGCCTGAAACACCCGAACACACTGACCTGCATGACATGCGCTGCAGCGGCGCCGCCCAGCGCGCGCTGGACTATTACTTGAAAGAAGATATGTCTGCGCGAGACGTGGACGAGGCCTTTTTCACCATCAAGCCAGGCATCAGCCAGGAAGAAGCGCTGGTGCATGCCTCGGACCTGCTGCGCAGTGCTGCGGCAACGGCCTACGAATCGGCGAGCAGCCATCAAGGCAATCATCGTGACTTGGCGTTTTCGGTGGTTTACTTGATCGATATGGCGAAAGCGATGGTGGAGCGGTCGTTGCGAGCGACTGAGGCGCAGGCGAACATTTAAAGGACGTGCACGAAAAAATTTCTATCGAGCGGATAAAAACATTTGACTTGCAAATGATAATGATTATTATTGGACCCAGCTGATCGCGAGATCAGTCGATAGACCAAGAGACCTTAGGTCGGACTCTTGGAATATCTCCTCATCAGGCTAATCACGGTTTTTGACCCGGCTCTTTGGCCGGGTCTTTTTTTGCCAGTTTTTCCTGGCGTGGCTTCAGGCTAATGAAGACTGTGTGCTGCTTGATGGCGCGCATGGTAGCAAAAGCCCATCGCGAAAAGAAAGGCGCAGCACCGCTCTAGCCCGGATCTTTGCGATTTAGCGCTTGAGAATCAATCTCACAAACCCTAAGCTGCGGCGGCGTCACGGATGACGCCCCCTCCCCCGTGCAACAATTTTGCTTCCAGAATGTGCCTACCGCCTGTGTAAGATAGCCGCCACATCCTCATATTCAGGCAACCAGACTATGACCGTGGCCTTGACCTCCATCAAGATCAGCACTGCTTTCGACAGCGGCAATATCCAGGTCCTGGATGCCAGCGATGCCTACCAGCTATTGCTGGCCATCAAGCCCGACACTCGTAGCCAGCACTACCAGTGGTTCCACTTCAAGGCCGAAGGCATGCACGTGGGCCACACCCACACGTTTCGCCTGAGCAACGCGGGCCGCTCGTCTTACAAGCATGCCTGGAGCGGCTATAACGCCGTAGCGTCTTATGACCATGTCAATTGGTTCCGCGTGCCGTCGCGCTTTGACGGCGAAATCCTGCATATCAGCCTCCAGACCCGGGAAAAACACGCGTGGTTCGCCTACTTCGAACCTTATAGCCGCGAACGCCACGACTGGTTGATCGAGCAGGCCCTGAAGTACGCTGGCGTCAAGCTATTGGCCACCGGCAAGAGTGTCGAGGGGCGCGATATCCAACTGCTGCGCCGTGGCAAAGGCGGCGAAGGTCGCCGCAAGGTCTGGATCATCGCCCAGCAACATCCCGGCGAACACATGGCCGAATGGTTCATGGAAGGCGTCATCGAACGCCTGCAACAGGACGGTGACGCCGAGCTGAAAAAGCTGCTGGCGGTGGCCGACCTGTACCTGGTGCCGAACATGAACCCCGATGGCGCGTTCCATGGTCACCTGCGTACCAACGCCATGGGCCAGGACCTCAACCGCGCCTGGCAGAGCGCCAGCCAGGAACTCAGCCCGGAAGTGCTGTTCGTGCAACAGCAGATGGAAAAACACGGTGTCGACCTGTTCCTCGATATCCATGGCGACGAAGAAATCCCCTACGTCTTCACCGCCGGCTGCGAAGGCAATCCCGGCTACAGCCCGCGTATCGAAGCCTTGGAAAACCGTTTCCGCAGCCACCTGAGCCACCTGACCCGTGACTTTCAGACCACCCACGGCTACACCCGCGATCTACCCGGCGAAGCCAATATGACCCTGGCCTGCAATGCGGTGGGTGAGAAATACGACTGCCTGTCACTGACCCTGGAGATGCCCTTCAAGGACAATGACGACGCACCCAACCCGAAAACCGGTTGGTCCGGCGATCGCTCCAAGCAGTTGGGCAAGGATGTGTTGAGCAGCGTGGCCGATATCATCGGCCACGTGCGTTAACGCTCGGTCAGTGTTTGGTGCCGGTCATGCTTTGCAGCACGCCGTCACGGCGGATCAACCCGTGAAACAGTGCGGCCGCCAAATGCACCAGCACCGTCAGGAACAACAGGTAGGCGAGATAACCGTGGGCCTTGCGCAATAGCGCAAACAACGGCGCATTCGCCGAGACCAGTGCCGGCAGTTGCACGGAACTGCTGAGCATCACCGGGTCGCCGGCGGCCGAAATCATTGCCCAGCCCAGCAACGGCAACACCAGCATCAACCCGTACAAAACCACGTGAGAAGCCTTGGCCGCCAACACTTGCCACAGCGGCAAGTCCGCCGGCAGCGGCGGTTGGCGCGTGGAAAAACGCACGACCAGCCGCACGATGACCAGCGCCAGAATGGCGATCCCCAGCGGCTTGTGCAGGTGAATCAACCACTCGTGGCGCTCGGAAACCGACGCCGCCAGCCCCGCGCCAATAAACAGCATGGCGATGATCATCAGCGCCATCAGCCAGTGCAGCAAACGCGCCAACGGGGCGAAAAACCTTGGTTGAACATTCATGGCTTCGACTCCTGGGAGGCACTGTGCAACGGGCCGACTTCACCGGCACGCCGCAGGTAGGAACTGGCATAAGCGGCTGAACGTGCAGCCAGCAGCGGGTCATTGGAGGCCTCGATACCGCTGGGCAGGATCAGCGGGTCGAAGTTGATATCGCGGCAATCGCCGTCGGCTTGTGGCTGGCTGCTCTGCAACACCAGGGTGCCGGCATTGAGCACTTTGTGTTCACCGGTCCAGGTCTTGCTGGCGTCATCCAGCGGGTCGCCGGGGTTGGCCAGCGTCATGTTCAGTTGCCACTCTAGCGGCCCGGCAGCCAGGCGCTGCACCAGGTCTTTTTCCAGGAAGTCGCCGCCCTCGGGCGCAGTATCTCCGGCGGCGTCGCGGCTCTGTGGCACCACGGCCCAGCGCACGGCCTGGCGCTTGCCGTCGGCGCTCACCAGGTAAAACGCGTTGATGCCGTTATAGGTTTCGGTCGCATAACTGGCCGATGGCTTGGCGGTTTTAACCCACGCCAGGAACGCTGCGGTCTCCGGGTGTGCGGCAAAAAACGCCGGCATGCTCGAAGGGTTCGGCTTGCCGGTGGCGGGGTCCGGCGCGCCGGCCTTGAGCAGTTGGTAGAACGCTTCGGGCGTGCCCACCGGGAACACCGGCATGCTGTTCATCCCGGTGCGCCACTGCTGGCCGTTGGCCTGGCTGAATTGCACGGCAAAACTGCGGATCGGCACGCTGCTGTCCGGTGCATAAGGGTTGCCGCTGGGCAAGGCAAACCGCCCGATCACCGGGGTTTTAGCCTCACTGAACAACTGAGCGCTGGAGTACGTACGCGCCTCGGGGCTGCTCTCGAAGTACCCGGCCACGCACACGCCCTTGGCATGGTTACGCCGAAACCCCGGGTGCACACCGTTATTGGTTTCCAGGGCATTGACCAAGGTTTTTGGCCGCAGGCGTTGTGGGTCGAAGGTGCCGTTGACGTAGGCAAATGCCCCGGCAACAACGGCAACCACAGCACCAATACCTGCAAGCCGCGCGATCAGGCTCGCAGTGCTCAACGCAGGACGAGGCGGTGAAGAGTGATCTACCATGCATGAACTCCAGGGCCAGAGGCCTTAGGGGGTAAAACATAAGGTCGGAACACTAAAGACGCACGCCGACAGGCTCTATTCCCTGGCCGCGTTTATTTTTCAACCGATGGAATAACCTTGAGCGCCGGACGTCTCCCTAGTCCCAGCGTAGCGACCAGCCAGCCCCCCATGCATGAACTCGACGAACAGTTACGTGAACTCATCCCCAGGCTGCGGCGCTTTGCGGTGTCCCTGACCCGTAACGCCAGCAGCGCCGACGACCTGGTGCAGGCCACCTTGGAACGGGCGATCATCGCGTGGGCCGACAAACGCATCGAAGGCGACCTGCGCGCGTGGCTGTTTTCGATCCTCTACCGGCAATTCCTCGATGCCCACCGGCGCAGCCGCCGCTACGCCCGCATGCTCGAATTCTTCACCGGCCGCGATGATGCGCAGCCCTCGGTGGAACGTACGGTAATGGCCCAATTCACCCTGCAAGCCTTCGACCAGCTCACTACCGAGCAACGCGCCCTGCTGCTGTGGGTGTCGGTCGAAGGCTTGAGCTACAAGGAAGTCGCCGAAATACTCGACGTGCCCATCGGTACGGTGATGTCGCGCCTGTCCCGCGCCCGCCAGGCCCTGCGTCAACTCAGCGATGGCGAAATTGCCAGCCCTTCCCTGCGGATACTCAAATGATCAGCCTGCCCCCCAGCGAACGCGACTTACACGCCTACGTCGATCACCAATTGCTCGACAGTGATCGCCGGGCACTTGAAACCTGGCTGGCGAGCCACCCCGACGTGGCTGCCCAAGTGCATGCCTGGCAACAGGATGCGCAATTATTGCGCGCCTCTTTAAGCGGTGCCCTGCAACAGCCGGGTAACCCGGCACTGGACCCGGCGCTGATTCGCCAGCGCATCAAGCGCCAGTCCCGCCGCCACCTCGCCACGGCCGCGCTGCTGCTGATTGCCATCAGCCTCGGCGGGATCGGCGGCTGGCACGCCCGCGACGCCGCCCAGCCAGCGCTGCTGCCGATGGCCGATGCCATGCAGGCGTATCGCTTGTTTGCCCAGGACGGCATCATGCCTGCCGACTACAACGCCCAGGACCGCACCACGATGCAAGCCTGGCTCGACCGCTATTTCAACCAGGCCCATCGCTTGCCCGACTTGAGCCAGGCGGGGTTCACCCCGGTCAGCGGGCGCCTGCTCACCACCGACCAAGGCGCAGCGGCCATGGTGCTGTACGAAGACGCGCAAGGACGGCGCATCAGCTTCTACATTCGTCCGCCAGGCCCGAACAACGGCTTCCTGCCCCCTGGCAGTCGCAGCGCCGACGGTTTGCAGGCCGACTACTGGTCGGGCGGCGGGTACAACTATGCGATGGTCAGCCCGGTGGATCAGGCCGCCCCGCCGCAAATCAAGTTCTAGACGCCCACGTCCGGCCAGCTATGCACCGCCTTCTCTATTGGTCAAATCGCATCAGGCGCCCTAAAGTAAGCGACCAACGCAATAACGAGTGAGCTGTATTGGCCGTGCTTTCCCTGATCCGCCGCCTGCTGGGCAACACCCTTCGCGTTTCGCACGCCTCGCCTGTTCCGGCGTTTTTCCACGACAAGGCCCGGCAACAGGGCTACACCCTCAGTGCCGGCCAGGTGCAGGCAATTGCAGCCATGGCCCGCGAGACCCAGCACCTGCTCGATGGCCGACCCACGCGCAGCCTGTACCTGCACGGCCCGGTAGGGCGCGGCAAAAGCTGGCTGCTCGACGGTTTTTTTCAGGCGCTGCCGATCACCGACAAGCAGCGCGTGCACTTCCACGATTTTTTTGCCGAACTGCACCGGGGCATGTTCCGGCACCGCGAGCAGAACGACGCGCTGGCCGTCACCCTCGACGAACTGCTGGCGGGCTGCCGCGTGCTGTGTTTCGACGAGTTCCATGTGCACGATATCGGCGATGCCATGCTTATCAGCCGCTTGTTCCAGGCCTTGTTCCGGCGCGGTGTGCTGGTACTGGTGACCTCCAACTATGCGCCCGAGGGCCTGCTGCCCAATCCGCTGTACCACCAACGCTTCAAGCCGGTGATCGATCTGATCGCTGCGCGCATGGACGTGCTGGAAGTCAGCGCTCCCGAGGATTTTCGCCGCCTGCCCCAAGCGCATGCCGAGCAGCGCTTCAGCACTGGCCAGTACGTCTGGCCCGGCAGCGTGGCGCAACGTGCGGCGCTTGGCCTGCCCGCCGCCTATAGCCCGGCGCTGCCCTTGGCCGTCGGCAACCGGCAATTGCTGTGCCGCCGCTGTGAAGCACGCAGCATCGCCTTCACCTTTAACGACCTGTGCGAACAGCTCACCGCCGTGATGGATTACCTGCTGCTGTGCCAGGACTACGACCACTGGGTCATCGACGGCCTGCCCCACCTCGCCGACTGCCCGATCGCCGTGCAGCAACGCTTCATCAACCTGATTGACGTGCTCTACGACCGCGACAAACAGCTGATCCTGATCGGTGAACAACCCCTGGAGCACGCCTTGAGTGGCGAGGCCATCGACCTTGCCCGCACCGCCAGCCGCCTGGGGCAATTGCACGTGAGCAGCGTGCAACCGGCGCCCGACCCGGTATCATGAGCGCCTTTTCACGCCCCCTTGCCGAGTGACCGCGCCGTTGATCAATACCCTCGCCCAACTCAAGGCCGGCCAATTGGCCGGTGCGACACGTCTGGACCTGGCCTGCGGGCTGACTGAGTTTCCCCGGGAAATCTTCGAACTGGCCGACTCGCTGGAAATCCTCAACCTCACGGGCAACGCCTTGAGCAGCCTGCCCGACGACCTGCACCGCCTCAAACACCTGCGCGTGCTGTTCTGCTCGGACAACGCTTTCACCGAACTGCCGGCATGCCTGGGCCAGTGCGCCGCGCTGAGCATGATCGGCTTCAAGGCCAACCAGATCCGCCACGTGCCCGCCGCCGCCCTGCCGCCGCAGTTGCGCTGGCTGATCCTCACCGACAACTGCATCAGCCAGCTGCCCGACGAACTCGGCCAGCGCCCGCTGCTGCAAAAGCTGATGCTGGCCGGCAACCAACTGACGCACTTGCCGCCTAGCCTGGCCCAGTGCGAAAACCTCGAGCTGCTCCGCATCGCGTCGAACCGCCTGACGCACCTGCCGCATTGGCTGCTGACGCTGCCTAGCCTGACGTGGCTGGCCTATGCCGGCAACCCGGTGGAAATGGCCGTGGACGTGGCCGGCGACGACGAGACAGCGGATATTCCCTGGGCCGAACTGGAACTGGGTGACGTACTCGGCGAAGGCGCCTCGGGAATTATTCGCAAGGCCTTGTGGAAGCCCCGCGCGTTACCCGTCGCGGTCAAACTGTATAAAGGCACGATCACCAGCGACGGTTCGCCGCTGCACGAAATGCAAGCGTGCATCGCCGCCGGGCTGCACCCCAACCTGATCAGGGTGCAGGGGCGCATCGTCGGCCACCCCGCCGATCAGGCCGCGCTGGTGATGGACCTGATCGATCCGAGCTACCGCAACCTCGCGGCGTTACCGAGCCTGGCGTCCTGCACGCGGGATATCTACGAACCGAGCCTGCGCCTGAGCCTCGACGTGGCGCTGCGCATGGCCCGCGGCATCGCCTCGGTGGCGGCGCACCTGCACCGGCACGGCATTACCCATGGCGACCTGTACGGCCACAATATTTTGTGGAACAGCGCGGGCGAGTGTTTATTGGGGGATTTCGGCGCGGCGTCGTTTCATGCCACGGCGGACACCCTGGAAACCAGGGCGTTGCAACGCATTGAGGTACGCGCTTTTGGGGTGTTGTTGGGGGAGTTGCTGGAGCGGGTTGATACGAAGGTCCCCGGCGAACTGGAAGACCTGCACAAACGCTGCTGCCAGCCCGATGTGCTGGCGCGACCGAGCTTCGAAGATATCGAAGCCGTGTTGCAATCCATCCAACACCACTAACCAATGTGGGAGGGGGCTTGCCCCCGATAGCAGTGGGTCAGACACAGATAGTGTGGCTGATACACCGCGATCGGGAGCAAGCCCCCTCCCACATTTTTTACCGTGTTTTAACCCGCCAGACCGACGAACATATCCTGTACATCATCGTGGTTGTCCAGGCCTTCCAGGAAGGCTTCGACTTCTGCCATCTGCTCCTCGCTCAACCCGGTCACCGGGTTCTTCGAGATGTAGCCCAACTTGGCCGACAGCACGGTGAAACCCTGCTCCGGCAAGGCTTTCTGCACCGCATCCAGATCGGTGGTTTCGGTGATGAACAGGCTGGTGCCAGCTTCTTCGCCGTCTTCGAAATCCTGGGCGCCAGCTTCGATGGCGGCCATTTCCGGGTCAGCGTCCGGGGTGTCCGGCGATGCTTCGATCAGGCCGACGTGGTTGAAGTCCCAGGCCACCGAGCCGGAAGCGCCCAGTTGCCCCTTGCGGAACGCCACGCGGATTTCCGCCACGGTGCGGTTGATGTTGTCGGTGACGCACTCGACGATCAGCGGCACCTGGTGCGGGGCGAAACCTTCGTAGGTCACGCGGTGGTACTGCACGGTTTCACCGAGCAGACCGGCGCCCTTCTTGATTGCGCGGTCCAGGGTTTCCTTGGGCATCGAGGCCTTCTTGGCCTGCTCCACCACCAGCCGCAGGTGGGCGTTGGTCGAGGTGTCCGCACCGTTGCGGGCGGCGATGGTGATTTCTTTCACCAGCTTGCCGAAAATCTTGCCCTTGGCATTGGCTGCCGCTTCTTTATGTTTGACTTTCCACTGTGCGCCCATGACTCACTCTCTACTATCCATGGCGCCGAAACGTCTACTGGCCGGCGCTTTGGGGGCAGAGTTTATAGCGCAGCCACGCATCGTTCCACCAAAAAACCTCAAGGCGCCAACTCGAAAAACGCCTGGATCAAGCGCAACGACCGGCGCCGCTCCAGGCAGCCGAGACTGTGCCGGTTCAGCAGGCCATCGCCGAGGATCGGCACGGCGTGTACGCGCGGGTCCTGGCTGACCTCTATCGACGACACCACCCCCACGCCCAACTCGGCGGCAACCGCTTCGGTCACCGCTTCCCGGCTGTCGAGTTCCAGCAGCACCCTGGGCCGCACTTGGGCGGCCAGGCACGCGTCATCAAACGTACGCCGGGTGATGGAGCTGGGCTCGCGCAGCACCATGATCACCTCGTTCAACTGCGCCAGTTCAATGCCCTCGGCCTGCGCCGCCCGCGGATGCGCGGCCGGCACCAGCGCGCAGATACGCGACTCGCCCAAGGGTTGCAGGTGCAGGCCATTGCGTGGTTCCACTTCGGTCAGCACCGCCACGTCTGCATGCTCCGACAACAAGGCCGCGAGGGTTTCCTGAGCATTGCCCAGGCGCAGATTCACCGTGATCCCCGGGTAACAGGCCCGCAAGCGGGCGATCATCGGCATCACCAGATGCGGGCCGTCCGCCGCCACTTCCAGGCGCCCGGTGAGCAATTGGCGATTGGCTTCAAGCATGGCCTGCGCCTCGTCGACCAGACCGAAGATCGCGCGGGTGATCGCCGCCAGGCGCGCGCCCTCTTCGGTCAACTCCACTCGCCGCGCGGTGCGGCGCAGCAAGGGAATCTGGTAGTGCTCTTCCAGGGCCTTGATATGCCCGGTCACCGCCGGCTGGCTGATGAACAGCCGGGCCGCCGCCCGGGTAAAACTGCCCTCGCGGGCCACGGCATCGAATGCGCGCAGTTGAAACAGGTTCATGGCTATCGGCCTCACTGATGGCTCGCATAACAACAAACAATTTGATTGATGACAAGCCAAACTGCAATTTAGGCGCCGTAGAGTCGACCCGTTGTTTTACGAGGAGCCAAGATGCGCACTGCCACGCCGATCCTGCTGACCCCCGGCCCCCTGACCACGTCAAACCGCACCCGTCAGGCGATGATGGTGGACTGGGGTTCATGGGATGAGCGCTTCAACCAACTCACCGCCAGCGTTTGCGCGCAATTGCTGGCGATCATCCAGGGTGCAGAGCGTCATCATTGCGTGCCGTTGCAAGGCAGCGGCACCTTCGCCGTCGAAGCCGCCATCGGCACCCTGGTACCGCGCAACGGCAAGGTGCTCGTATTGGTCAACGGCGCCTACGGCAAGCGCCTGGCGAAGATCTGCGAGGTGCTCGGCCGGGCGTTCAGTACCTTTGAAACCCGGGAGGACGAACCCACCGCCGCCGCCGATGTGGACCGCCTGCTGCACGCCGACGCCGCCATCACCCATGTCGCGCTGATCCACTGCGAAACCAGCACCGGCATCCTCAACCCGCTGGCGCAGATCGCCGAGGTGGTCAAACGCCACGGCAAGCGCCTGATCATCGACGCCATGAGCTCCTTCGGTGCATTGCCGATCGACGCCCGCGAAGTGCCGTTCGACGCGCTGATCGCCGCCTCCGGCAAATGCCTGGAAGGCGTGCCGGGCATGGGGTTTGTCTTTGTCGAAAAAACCGCGCTGGCCGCCAGCCGAGGTCATTCTCACTCCCTGGCGATGGACCTGTTCGACCAGCACCATTACATGGCCCAGACCGGCCAATGGCGCTTCACCCCGCCCACCCACGTGGTCGCCGCCCTGCACGAAGCGCTGCTGCAGTACCACGAAGAAGGCGGCCTGAGCACCCGCTACCAACGCTACGCCACTAACTGCCGGACACTGCTGGACGGCATGGCCGAACTGCGCCTGCGCAGCTTCCTGCCAGCGGCGATCCAGGCACCGATCATCGTCACCTTCCACGCCCCGAAGGACCCGCGCTACCAGTTCAGGGAGTTCTACGAACGGGTCAAGGCCAAGGGTTTCCTCCTGTATCCGGGCAAATTGACCCAGGTCGAGACCTTCCGCGTGGGCTGCATCGGCCAGGTCGATGCCGCAGGCATGCAGGCCGCCGTCAACGCCATTGCCCAAGTGCTGCAGGACATGAACGTGCTGGACATCTGATTTCCCCTTTACCGACAGGATCTGCACCATGAACTATCAAAACCCCACCACCCTCCAGGCCGTCATCCTCGACTGGGCCGGCACCGTGGTCGACTTCGGCTCGTTTGCGCCCACGCAGATTTTCGTCGAGGCCTTCGCCGAGTTCGGCGTACAGGTTTCCATCGAAGAAGCCCGTGGCCCGATGGGCATGGGCAAGTGGGACCACATCCGCACGCTGTGCAATCAGCCGCAGGTTGCCGAGCGCTACCGCCAGGCGTTCGGTCGCACGCCCACCGACGACGACGTAACGGCGATTTACCAGCGTTTCATGCCGTTGCAGATCGAGAAAATCGCCGAACACTCGGCGCTGATTCCCGGCGCCCTCGATACCCTCGCCGGGCTGCGCGCGCAGGGCATCCGGATCGGTTCCTGCTCCGGCTACCCCAGGCAAGTGATGGACAAAGTGGTCGCCCTGGCCGCCAGCAACGGCTATGTCGCCGACCATGTGGTGGCCACCGACGAAGTCCCCAACGGCCGCCCGTGGCCGGCCCAGGCCCTGGCCAATGTGATCGCGCTGGGCATTGACGATGTGGCGGCGTGCGTGAAGGTCGACGACACCGTGCCGGGCATACTGGAAGGCCGCCGCGCAGGCATGTGGACCGTGGCGCTGACCTGCTCCGGCAACGCCCTGGGTCTGACCTACGAGCAATTTCGGGGCTTGGACAGTGCCACACTGGCCAGCGAGCGCCAGCGTATCGAAGCGCTGTTCGAAGGCTCACGCCCGCACTACCGAGTGGACACCATTGCCGAGCTGCCGCAGGTGATCGCCGATATCAACGCGCGCCTGGCGCGTGGGGAAATGCCGCAAAGCGACTGATAGAGGTCAAGGCAACCGCATTCGCAACGGGCGAAGCGCTTGAAACAGGCATACAGTTACCCTACTCCGTCAAAGAACGGAGGCATGCCCTGACAAGTGAGGAACCCAGTAATGCCGTGGAAAAATTCCGATACACGCTACAGCACCATGTCGATTGCGTTGCACTGGTTGATGGTGGTGCTGCTGGCGGTGGTTTACGCCTGCATTGAACTGCGCGGGCAGTTCCCCAAAGGCAGCGGCGCACGCACGCTGATTGTGGAAATGCACTTCATGCTTGGCCTCAGCGTGTTTGTGCTGGTGTGGTTGCGCCTGTTTGCGCGCAGCCTGGGCGTTGCACCGAAAATACTGCCGCAGCCGCCGCAATGGCAGAGCCTGCTGGCAACCCTGATGCACGCTGCGCTGTACGCCCTGATGATCGGCATGCCGATTGCCGGTTGGCTGATCGTCAGTGCCGAAGGGCATTCGGTGATGTTCTATGGGATGGAATTGCCGCCGCTGATTGGCGAGAACAAGGCATTGGCCAAGCAGATCGAAGGCTGGCATGTGTGGTTCGGCAAGGCCGGCTATTGGCTGATCGGGCTGCATGCATTGGCGGGGATCTTTCATCATTATGTGCTGCGCGATAACACGGCACTGCGCATGATGCCGGGCCGGAGTGTTCGCTGAGCTAGGTGTTGAAGCCTCGGCGGCCTTGCAAGCCGCCGGTGTGAATGAAGATCAGCCGAGTGCCGGCCGCAAAACGTCCGGCGTCGATCTGCTGCTTCAGCGCCAGCAGCGCCTTGCCGGTGTAGAGCGGCTCCAGGGGTATGCCACACGCCTGTTGCGTGCTGTCGATGAATTCGAGCAATAGCGGGTCGACGCTGGCAAAGCCGCCACGGCTGGCGTCAAGCAAGTGGTAGCCGTGCTGCACGATGGCATTGACGTTCTGCGCCACGCCGTGATCATCCGGCACCGCCATCGCTCCGTACACCGCATGCGCGCCCGCCTCGGCCAACGCCAGGCCGGCCAGGGTGGTGCCAGTGCCGGCCGCCAGCCACCAGGCGTCGTAGTCGGCCCAGCCCAGGTTCGCCAATTGCGCCCGCGCCTGTTCGAGCAATACCGCGCAACCCAACGCTCCGGTCAATCCGCCACCGCCTTCGGGCACCGGGTACAAATGCGGATACTGCTCATGCCAAGGCAACCAGAACCCCGGCGCATGCCGCTCGCGATAACCGCCATAGCCCAGCCAATGCAGGTGCATGCCGAAGGCTTTCAGGTCGAGCACTGTGGGGGTGTCTTGGGGATGGCCGCGCAACAGGCCGACGGTGGGAAAGCCAAAGCGCTTGCCCGCCGCCGCCAGTGCATGCAGATGGTTGGAGTAAGCCCCGCCGAGGCTGATGATGCCGCTGGCACCGGCCTGTTGCGCCTGGGCCAGGTGGCCGCTGAGCTTGAACCACTTGTTGCCGCTGATCAGCGGGTCGATGCGGTCCAGGCGCAGTACAGCCAACTCGACGCCCTGCAGCCAGTCCAGTTGCACGGGTTCAAGAGGAGCATGGGGGAGCCAGTCGAAAGGACCCATGAGGGCGCATCTGCCTGAAAAAAGAGCGGCAGTCTACCACCGCTCCTGTTCTTCACAGCTCCTGTGCTTCAAAGCTCGGCGGCGAGACGCGAGCCCTGGTTGATGGCGCGCTTGGCGTCCAGTTCGGCCGCCACATCGGCACCGCCAATCAGGTGCACGTGCTGCCCGGCGGCGACCAGGCCGTCGTGCAGTTCGCGCAGCGGGTCCTGGCCGGCGCAGATGACGATGTTGTCCACCGCCAGCACCTGGGGCTCGCCCTCGGCGCCGATGCGGATGTGCAGGCCGTCATCATCGATCTTCAGGTATTCGACGCTGTTGAGCATCTGCACCTGTTTGTTTTTCAAGCCGGTGCGGTGGATCCAGCCGGTGGTCTTGCCCAGGCCGTCGCCGACCTTGGACGCCTTGCGTTGCAGCAGGAATACCTCACGCGCCGGTGCATGCCGCTCGGGCTTGATCCCGGCGACACCGCCACGGGCCTCAAGCAGGGTGTCGATGCCCCACTCCTTCCAGAACGCTTCACCGTCCAGGCTGGTAGACACGCCCTGATGCACCAGGAATTCCGACACGTCGAACCCGATGCCGCCGGCGCCGATCACAGCCACACGCTTGCCCACCGGCTTGCGCTCGAGGATCACATCCAGGTAACTCAGCACCTTGGCGTGTTCCACACCGGGGATCGCCGGGGTACGCGGCGCGATACCGGTGGCGAGGATCACCTCGTCATAACCGCCCGCCACCAGTTGCGCCACGTCGACACGGGTGTTGAGGCACAGCTCGACATGGGTAGTCTGCAATTTGCGCTTGAAGTAACGCAGGGTTTCAAAGAACTCTTCCTTGCCCGGCACACGCTTGGCGATGTTGAACTGGCCGCCGATCTCGCTGGCGGAATCGAACAGCGTCACCTGGTGGCCGCGCTCGGCGGCCACCGTTGCCGCCGCCAGGCCTGCGGGGCCGGCGCCGACTACCGCGATTTTCTTGATCTGCTTGACCGGCAAGTAATTAAGCTCGGTTTCATAGCACGCCCGCGGGTTGACCAGGCAAGTGGTCAGCTTGCCGCCGAAGGTGTGATCCAGGCACGCCTGGTTGCAGCCGATGCAGGTGTTGATCTCGTCGGCGCGCCCGGCCGCGGCCTTGTTGACGAACTCCGGGTCGGCGAGGAACGGCCGCGCCATGGAGACCATGTCGGCATCGCCTTCGGCGAGGATCTGCTCGGCGACTTCGGGGGTGTTGATGCGGTTGGTGGTGATCAGCGGGATCTGTACCGCCCCGCGCAATTTGGCGGTGACCTTGCTGAACGCCCCGCGCGGCACCTTGGTGGCGATGGTCGGAATGCGCGCTTCATGCCAGCCGATGCCGGTGTTGATCAGGGTCGCGCCGGCCTGCTCGATGGCCTTGGCCAGCTGCACGACTTCTTCCCAGACACTGCCGCCCTCGACCAGGTCGAGCATCGACAGGCGGAAGATAATGATGAAATTCGGGCCTACCGCTTCACGCACCCGGCGCACGATTTCCACGGCCAGGCGCATGCGGTTTTCAAAGCTGCCACCCCAACGGTCGGTACGGTGGTTGGTGTGGGCGGCGAGGAACTGGTTAATGAAGTAGCCTTCGGAACCCATGATTTCCACGCCGTCGTACTCGGCGACCTGGGCCAGCCGCGAGCAGGTGACGAAATCCTGGATCTGCTTCTCGATGCCCTCCTCGTCCAGCTCCTTGGGCTTGAACGGGTTGATCGGCGCCTGGATCGCGCTCGGCGCCACTTGCTTGGGGCTGTAGGCATAACGTCCGGCATGCAGAATCTGCATGCAGATCTTGCCACCGGCGTCGTGCACGGCCTGGGTGACGATCTTGTGTTTTTGCGCCTCTTCGTCGGTGGTCAGCTTGGCCGCACCGGCATACACGCCGCCTTCATCGTTCGGGCCGATGCCGCCAGTCACCATCAGGCCGACGCCGCCACGGGCACGCTCGGCGAAGTAAGCCGCCATGCGTTCGAAACCGCCGGGCTTTTCTTCCAGGCCAGTGTGCATGGAGCCCATCAGGGTGCGGTTGCGCAGGGTGGTAAAACCCAGGTCCAACGGGGCCAGCAAATGCGGGTAGGCAGCAGCGGTCATGGTACAGCTCCACAACGGATCATCACGGGACGTGGAGGGCTCGAATGGCACCCCATCGGTTTATGTCCCACAGACTAAGAGGCCATCACCTACCGCTCAATGACTGAAACTGACAAGTTATTGATCCAAATGCACAGCACCCCTTGGCAAGCCGGGCCATGGGCCCTACCCTAGTCGCGAACCCTGCCCCCGGTGTGTTGTCTGTTGCCCCATGCGTAAATTACTCGTGTTCACCGTCTCCATGGCCCTGGTTGCCGCCCTTGCCGCGTATCTGGTCTGGACCCAGGAGCGCCCCGTGGGGCATTACCTGTCAGACCTGCGCATCACCCTCGCCGTCAACGAAGGCCAGCCGGCCGAGCGTGGCAACCTGCTGGGCATCCAGCCGGAGCTGTTCCCTGCCGACTACCAGAGCCTGGAACGCCTGCACTTGAAGCTCTCGGCCTATCTGCAAAAGGCCCGTGAGCTGGGCTTGATCAACAACAAGACCATCGTGGTGCTGCCCGAGCACATCGGCACCTGGCTGATGCTGGGCGGCGAGAAAAACGAGCTGTACCAGGCGCCTCATCTCAGGGACGCGATGAACTGGTTGTCGATCAGCAACCCGGTGCAGTTCATGCGCGCCTGGATCAGCGCCACCGGCGAGAACCGCATGGACGATGCGTATTTGCGCATGAAAGCGCCAGGCATGGCGCGCGATTACCAAGTGCTGTTTGGCGGCTTGGCCAAGGAGTTCGGCGTGACCCTGGTGGCCGGCTCCATCGCCCTGCCCAACCCGAGTGTGAGCCTGGGGCAACTGCAGGTCGGGCACGGCGCGCTGTACAACGTCAGCCTGGTGTTTGCCGCCGATGGTTTGCCCCTGGGCCAGCCGCAACGTCAGCTGTATCCGATCTACGACGAACGCGGCTTTATCGAGCCGGGCGATGAAAACATCGTCAGCGTGGTCGACACCCCGGCCGGGCGCCTGGGCATCCTGATCGGCAGCGACAGCTGGTACCCGGATAACTACCGCAAGCTCAACGAGCAAGGCGCCCAACTGATCGCAGTGCCGGCCTACGTGACCGGCCGCGACACATGGGACCGCCCGTGGCGCGGCTTCAAGAGCGTGTCGACGCCGTCGGAAGTCAGCCTCAAGCCCGAAGAAACCAGCGAGGGCGAAGCCTGGCGCCGCCTGACGTTGATCAGCCAGCCACCGATCAGCCAAGCCACGGCGGGCATGAGCGTGTTTTTGCGTGGGCAGTTCTGGGACCTGGGCAGCGCCGGGCAAAGCTTCCTCAGCCGCAACGGGCAACTGTTCGCCGATGGCGATGCCCGTGGTGCGCGCCTGCTGAATATCTGGCTGTAACCGCGTGAAGCCGGTGCGCCTGGGGGATTTGTCGGTGGGCTTCGTGCACACCCTGGCCGATGCCGTGCACAGCCACGGCTTGGACCCGCAACCGCTGCTGCTGCAATACGGCCTGGACCCCGCCCGCCTGGCCGAAGCGGGCGCGCGCTTGTCGATCCCGCGCTATATGCGCCTGGGCCATGCGGCCATCCAACTGACCGGCGATGCGGGGCTGGGCCTGCGCATGGGCCAGCTCAGCCGCCTGAGCCAGGCCGGGCTCGCCGGTGTCACCGCCGCCCAGGCACCGAATGTGCGCGAAGCCGCGCGTACGCTGACGCGTTTCGAACCCTTGTATGGCTCCAACTACCGTGGGCAATCGAGTTTTCATGAGGACGCCGAAGGCGCCTGGCTGCGGTTCTATTCGATCAGCCCCTACAACGCCTACAACCGCTTTGTAGTGGACTCGATCATCGCCGGCTGGCTGCATCAACTGTCGAGCCTGGCGCAACAAAGGGTGCAGGCCCAGCGCATCGAAATCGAGTTCGAGGCTCCCGAGTACAGTGAGCGGTATGACGTGCTGGGGTCCGCACCGGTGCAGTTCGGTGCCGAGAACAATCAACTGCGCCTCAGCCAACCTACCCTCGCCCTGCGCAACCCGCACCACTGCCCGAGTACCTGGCAGCTGTTGCTGCAACTGTGTGAACGGGAACTGGAGCAGCTGACGCGCACCCGCAGCCTGCGCGAGCGCATTACCCGGTTGCTCGGGCCGATGCTCAATGGCGGCCGGGAACCCGACCTGGAAGAAGTGGCGGCACGCTTGAAGCTGCCCACCTGGACACTGCGCCGCAAACTGGCCGACGAGGGCACCCAGTTCCGCGCGATTCTCAACGACACCCGCCGCGACCTGGCCATGACCTACATTCGCGATACGGAACTGGCTTTCGGCGAGATCGCCTACTTGCTCGGTTTCGCCTCAGCCCAAGCCTTCCAACGCGCCTTCAGGCGCTGGAACAACCAGACCCCAGGGGAATTTCGCCGCAGTCAGCGGCATTCCGCCTGAAGTTGGGCTTACAGCTCGGTGGCATCGTCGACCGGGTCCAGCGGGTCGAATTCGAATGCCTGGTATTCCAATAGTTCTTCCTGGTAATCGTCCATGGGGGACTCCTTGTTGAGTTAAAAGCGGCCGCACGGTTAATGACCTGCACGATCAGCCTAAAGTGCCGTCATGACGAAAAAATGTCTGCGCCATGACTTTCCTGCACTCGAAGATTAAACGCGTCGGCGGCGGACAGATTTAGCAGGTCAGCGCTGACGCGCAATTGCAATCATTGCAATTGCAATTACAAGCCGAATTCCATTAGGGTAGGCCCTCTGTTGTCAGGAGCCACACCCATGCCCGCCTCTACCGCGAATGCAGCGCAATTGTGCATCGACGCACTCACCCCCTGCGCGCACGCGCGCAACTCGCCGCTGTACACGGTCATGACCATGGCCAACACCTTGGAATCGAGCCGCCAAGCCTGGGTGATTCGCGGCCAGTCGCGCAGTCGGCGCGTGGGCAATTGGCCCACGTGGTTTGCGCGCAATACCGGCGAAAAACCGCTGCTCTACCTGCACAGCGTGACGTCGTCCGCCCAACTGTGCGCATTGTCAGACCAGACCGCCCAGCGCGGCATCTTGTGCAACGACAGCGAAACCCAGCCATCGCCTTGGCCGAAGGGCGCGCAGCCGTCGTTGCCATTGTGGCTGTCGGCCAATCCACGCTGCACGCCCTACGACCCCGCCTCAGGCGAAGAAGCACAGGCGATCGTGCTGGCGGGGTTGCGCACGTTATACGTCGATGGCACGCCGGGTTTTTATTACCTGGCGTTACATGATCAGCAAATCGCCATCGCGCCGCAGCCGCTGGACCGTGACGGTACGGTCAAGGGCATGTACTCCGTGCGGCGACCAGGCGCAGGGGCGGCAGTGCGCCTGCTCGGTGCCGGCCGGGCACTGGAGGAGGTGATACACGCGGCGCAGTTGCTGGAAGATGAATGGGGCATTGCGGCGCACGTCTGGAGTTGCCCCAGTTACACCCGGTTGGCCCGCGAGGCGGCGGCCGCTGAGCGCTGGAACCGCCTGCATCCGCATGCGCCCAGGCGTAGCTGCCATCTGCGCGACTGCCTGGCGGGGAGCCGGGCCCCGGTGGTTGCCGTCACCGGCTACCCGCAGGCGGTTGTCGATCAGTTGGCGGCGCATGTGGATACGCGCTTCGTGGCGCTGGGCGCAGGCTCGGTACAGGCAGCCGCACCCAACCGGTATTGGATTGCGGTGTTGGCGCTCAAAGCCTTGGCCGATGAGGGGCATCTGGACACACAAAGTGTGGAAAACGCCCTGCAGCGCTATCACCTGAAATGACCAGGAATGCAGCCGCTCCCTTCACTTCATCAGGTTCTGCGCCGGCCACGGGTTTGCACAGCGGCACCCATCGCCAATCCCGCCGTACGCTCCAGCGCATCGGCAAAGGCCTGGCGATGCTCAGGCGCGATCTGCGACAGGAACAGCTCGTCCACGGTGCTCTCGTAGATTTTCCACATTTTTTTGCGCAGGGTGCGGCCCGCCTCGGTGATCGAGGCAAACGCCGCCCGGCCATCACCGTCGGAGCGCGATCGCACCACCAGGCCGTCTTTCTCCAGGCGATCGACCAGACGCGTGAGGTTGTAACGCTCGATGGCCAGTACATCGGCCAGTTCATGCATACGGCGAGTGCCCTCAGGACCGCTCTCCAGTCCCCACAACGCGTCGTACCACGCATACGGCGGCAGTTGCGCCTCGGCCAACCGGCGCTCGATTTCACGGATGACCGTCCTGTGAGCCCTGACAAAACGGAACCATACATCAGGCTCTTTCGACGACATGCAACACCATCCGGGGAATTTCAAGAAGGTTGCAATAGTAGCTCATCCCGGGCTAAATTCCGGCATGTCGTTGCAATTGCAATTATATTGCGTCACGCCCACAAGGCGTTCGCCGCCTGGAATCCGCTTACCCTGGAGCCTCATATGAACCCGAATAACGCCGCGTCCCTGGACAACGATCCGCAGGAAACCCGCGAGTGGCTGGACTCCATCGAATCGGTGCTGTCGGCCGAAGGTCGCCCCCGCGCCCACTACCTGATCGATCAGTTGCTGGATTTCGACGTCGCGCGCCACGGCGATTTTTACGGACGGGTGACCACCCCATACGTGAATACCATTGCCGTCGATCGCCAGCTGCCCTACCCCGGCAATCTGGAAATCGAACGCCGGACCAACGCATTTATCCGCTGGAATGCCATGGCGATGGTATTGCGTGCAGGCAAACACTCCGGGGTGGGTGGGCATATCGCGACCTATGCGTCAGCCGCCGTGCTGTACGACGTAGGCTTCGACCATTTCTTCCGAGGCCGAACTGACACGTTCGACGGCGACCTGGTGTACATCCAGGGCCATTCCTCCCCTGGCATCTATGGCCGCGCATATCTGGAAGGCCGTATCAACGAAGCCCAACTGGATAACTTTCGCCGCGAGGCCGGCGGCGAAGGCCTGTCGTCATATCCTCACCCACGGCTGATGCCGGACTTCTGGCAATTCCCTACGGTTTCCATGGGGCTCGGGCCGATCACCGCTGCGTACCAGGCGCGCTTTATGCGTTACCTGGAGTTTCGTGATCTCAAGCCACACCAGGGTCGCAAGGTCTGGGCGTTCCTGGGCGATGGCGAAATGGACCAGCCGGAATCCCTGGCCGCCATTTCCGTCGCGGGCCGTGAAAAACTCGACAACCTGATCTTTGTGGTCAATTGCAACCTGCAGCGCCTGGACGGCCCGGTGCGCGGTAATGCCAAGGTGATCCAGGAGTTCGAGAGCCTGTACCGCGCCGCCGGCTGGAATGTGATCAAGGTAATCTGGGGCGGTGGTTGGGATGCGCTGCTGGAAAAGGACCACAGCGGCCTGCTGCGCCAACGCATGATGGAATGCGTGGACGGCGACTACCAGAATTACAAATCCCAGAATGGCGCCTACGTACGCGAACATTTCTTCGGTAAATATCCGGAGCTGCTGGCATTGGTTGCAGATATGTCCGACGACGATATCTGGAAGCTCTCACGGGGCGGGCATGACCCGGACAAGGTCTACAACGCCTACGCCGCCGCCGTGCGGCACAAGGGCCAGCCTACGGTGATCCTGGCCAAGACCGTAAAAGGCTTCGGCATGGGCGAAGCCGGCGAAGGCCAGAACATCAACCATCAATTGAAAAAGATGGGGGCCGACGCGGTGAAAGCCTTCCGCGACCGCTTCGGGCTGGAAGTGGCCGATGACCAGCTCGACGAAATCCCCTACCTCAAACCCGCCGCCGACAGTGTCGAAGCCCGCTACTTTGCCGCCCGACGCCAGGCCTTGGGCGGCTATGTGCCCGCTCGGCATAGCAGCGTCGCGGCGTTGACGATCCCGCCGCTGTCCGCATTCGCCACTCAACTCAAGGACACCGGCGAGCGCGCAATTTCCACCACCATGGCGTTCGTGCGCATCCTCGGCACGCTGCTCAAGGACCCACATCTGAGCAAGCTGATCGTCCCCATCGTGCCGGATGAGTCGCGCACCTTCGGCATGGAAAGCCTGTTCAGACAGATCGGCATCCACTCCGCCGTCGGCCAGTTGTACACCCCGCAGGACGCTGGGCAACTGAGCTACTACAAAGAGAGCAAGGACGGACAGATCATGCAGGAAGGCCTGAATGAATCGGGTGCCATTTCCTCGTGGATCGCGGCGAGTACGTCCTACAGCAACCACGGCCTGATGACCGTGCCTTTCTATATTTTCTATTCGATGTTCGGCTTCCAGCGCGTCGGCGACCTGGCCTGGGCGGCCGGGGATGCGCGGGCCCGTGGTTTTCTGCTGGGGGCCACGGCCGGTCGCACCACCCTGATGGGCGAAGGTTTGCAACATGACGACGGGCACAGCCATATCCTGGCGTCAGTGATTCCGTGCTGCGTGGCCTATGATCCGACCTTTGCCTACGAGCTGGCGGTGATCATTCGCGAGGGCATGCGCCGTATGTATGTCGAGCAAGAAGACATTTACTACTACATCACCCTGCTCAACGAAAACTACCCGCACCCGGCGATCCCCGAAGGCGTGGAGGATGGCATCCTCAAAGGTATGTACCCGTTGAGCACACACCCCGACTCACAGGTGCAATTGATGGGCAGTGGTTCGATTTTGCGCGAAGTGATCGCCGCAGCGGCCCTGCTTGAGCAGGACTTTGCCGTGCACAGTGACGTATGGAGCGCCACCAGCCTGACTGAGCTGCGCCGTGACGGGCACGCAACAGAGCGCTGGAACCTGCTGCATCCGGAGGGTGAGCTACGCCTGAGCTACGTGGAGCAGTGCCTCGTCGGTAAAGCCGGGCCAATGGTGGTGGCAACGGACTACATGAAGTTATTCGCAGACCAGATCCGCCCTTTCGTACATGGCCGCCGCTTCGTGGCGTTGGGAACCGATGGTTTCGGGCAGTCGGATACGCGGGAAGCGTTGCGCGAGTTTTTTGAAGTGGATCGACACTTCATCGTGCTGGCGGCCCTGAAGGCACTGGCAGATGACGGCGTGATAGGCCGTGACAAAGTCGTGGAGGCCATCAGCCGCTACGGGATCAATGCCGACAAGGCAGACCCCGTAGCGGTGTGAGTTACTGCGCAGGCGTTGGCAGGGGTGGAATCGCCTCTGTCGGCGCTGGCAGGTTCGGGTTGGTCGGTGCCGGTGCAGGTTCTGCTGCCGGGGCCGACGTGGCGTCCGGTACGGGCTCCGGCGCGACGCTCGGCGCGATCGGTGCGGCTTCGGCTGGCGGTGCAAGCGGTTGCGCAGCGGCAGGCGTTGCCGGTGTCTCCTGGGGCGCCTCGACCTTCTCGGCGGCCGGTGCGGCCTTGGGTTCAGGCATGCCAAGCTCATCCTTGGGCTTTTCGGGGATGTGCGCAGCCTGCTTCACTTCCTGGGGCAGGAACACATCCACCAACGCAAAGTAACGCTCATAGAACTTGGGCGCCGAAACGGTCTCGCTCGCCACCTTGACCATCGAGTCATCGGTGGAGCCGATCGGCATCGACACCGAACCCAGTACCCCTACCCCGAGACTCGCGGAGTTGTTGACCTTCTTCAGCGCATAGCGATCCTGCAAGGCGTTGGCAAACATCGTCGAATGATTGCTGCCTTTGCCATCCGCGGCGCACACCACGTTGAAGCTGATCTGCAGGTGGCTTTCGCCGGTCTGCTGGAAACTCTTGTTACCGGCCACCAGCTTCGGGTCGCTGCTGGTGATGATATAGCCCTGGCTCAGCAGGGCACGGCGCGCGGCTTCACAGGCCGCCACATCGCTCACCGGGTAATCGCGGGAAAACGTACCGGAATCATCGAAATTCTCATGTTCGTAAATAGCGGTCTTGGGCGACGAGCAACCCGCCGCGCCCGCCAGCACCAGCGCCAACCCTAGGTTTCGCAAGTGAAATGATGTCGACATCGAAAATCCTGAGAAAAACAGTCCGGGCGGTATTGTGCAACAGAACGAGGCGTTGGCGCGCGCATTCCTGTCGGTAAAACGTCACAGGCTTTTGGGACCGGTGCCGCTGACTATGACAAGTTTGTTTACAACTTATTCCCCAACTTCCTATTATCGCCCTGGGTGCGCTGCTGCATACGGCACAGCGCAGGTTAAAGGATAAGCGTTGGTCGGGCCGCCAATGGAGATTTGTCGTGCCTGATAAACACCCCGCCATCCCTCGCCCTCAGCGTTTGACCGAGGGCGCACTGTCGGCCCTCGAGCGCTTTTCACGGATTGAAGCCGTCAGCGGCATCGTTTTGCTGCTGGCTGCCATCGTCGCATTGATCTGGGCCAACAGCCCGGCGGCCGACACCTATGAGCACTTCTGGAACACACCGGTCACCCTTGGGTTGGGCGACTACAGTGTGTCGCGCTCCCTGCATTTTCTGGTCAACGACGGCCTGATGACCATCTTCTTCCTGGTGGTGGGCGCCGAGATCCGTCAGGAAATCAAGGACGGCGCGCTCGCCAACCTCAAGCTGGCCACCCTGCCATTAGGCGCTGCACTGGGCGGCGTACTGATGCCGGCGCTCATTTACACCCTGCTCAACCACGGCACTGCCGCCGCCAGTGGCTGGGCCGTGCCCACCGCGACGGACATCGCGTTTGCCGTCGGCGTGCTGGCACTGTTGGGTAAGTCGATCCCCAGCGGCGTGCGTATTTTGCTGCTGGCCCTGGCGATTATCGATGACATCGTGGCGATCCTGATCATTGCCGTTTTCTTCACCGCCAGCCTCGATTACATGGGGCTGGTGATTGCCGTCGCCGGGCTGGCACTGGTGCTGGTTTTCCAGCGCATGGGCATCGGTAAGGCCGCGATCTACCTGTTGCCTGGGGCGATTGTGTGGTTCGGCCTGCTCAAGACCGGCATTCACCCAACGCTCGCCGGCGTGATCCTGGGGCTGATGACCCCGGTTAACTCCAAGCCCACCACCGAGCGCCCGCTGGACACCATAGGCCGCACGCTCAACGAATTGATGGAGCGTTTTTCCCAGTCGCCTGAAGGCCCAGGGCACGTTACCCGGCCGTTGAAGCAATTGCGCGAAGCACAGCGGGAAATATTACCGCCAGTGCAAAGGGTGCAATCGGCGCTGCACCCGTGGGTGGCGTTCGGCGTGATGCCGTTGTTCGCCCTGGCCAACGCGGGTGTCAGCCTGAGCGGCTTCAACCTGGACGATCCCCTGCCCCACGGTGTGTTCATGGGCGTCATCTTCGCCCTGGTGCTGGGCAAACCCATCGGCGTGATGCTGGCGAGCTTCACGCTGGTCAAGCTCAACCTCTGCAAGCTGCCGGACGGCGTTACCTGGACAGGTGTGGGCCTGGTGGGTCTGCTGGCGGGGATTGGTTTCACCATGTCGATCTTCATCTCCTCCCTGGCCTTCTCCGACCCGGCTTTGCTGGCGGCGGCCAAGCTGAGCGTATTGACGGCCTCGACCCTGGCGGCGGTCATCGGCCTGAGCTGGGGCAAGCTCAAGTTCTCGGGCAAGCGGACTTGAGAAAGAAGGCTCGAACGCTTTAACGCGCGCAAAAAAAGACCCCGGCCTTTTCAGGACGGGGTCTTTTCATTCAAGCCGGCATCAGAACTTCTTGATGTCTGCCTGGGTTTCCAGCTGCTTGCGGTAGGCCGCAAAATCCTGCTGGCCAATACGCGAAGCGAGGGCGCGGCGGTATTGCGCCTTTTCTTCGTCCGTAGGCGCAGCAGCTTCATTGACACCGTTCAAACGCACGATCACTTGGCTGCCATCGCGCAGGCTGACAGTGGTGAAGCTCGGCTTGTCCTTGCCCGCAGGCTTGGGCATGCGGAACAGCGCTTGCAGCACGGCAGGGTCGACAGCTTCCTGGCCACGGGTAGCGGCTTCAGTCACCTTCCAGGCTTGGCCATCAATCGGCTGGCTCAGGGCGATCTTGCCATCACGCAGGCCGGCGATCAGCTCGTCGGCATGGGCTTTGGCGGCAGCGCTCGCACGCTCCTTGGTCATCTGTGCGCGAATCGCCGTGGCAACCTTTTCCAGCGGCAGCTGGGCAGGCTTGAGGTGCTCTTTGGCGCGCAGCACGATGATGGTTTCCGGGTCGAGCTCAATGGCGCTGCTGTTGGCACCCTCATCCAGCACTTCCGGGCTGAACGCTGCGGTGACCACGGCACGGTTGGCCGCGACGCCTTCGCCACCTTCACGGCCGAACGGCGCGGAAGTGTGTACGGTCAGCTTAAGATCGGACGCCGGCTGGGCCAGGTCGGACGCTTCGAACGCCGCATCTTCCAATTGCTTGGTCGCTTCGACAAACCGCTGTTCAACCTGCTGGGTCTTGAGCTCGCGGGTCAGCTTGTCTTTCAGGCTGGCAAACGATGGCACCTCGGGTGCTTCAACGCCCAGCAGCTTGATCAAGTGCCAACCGAAGGACGTACGCACCGGCACCGACACCTGGTCCTGCTTGAGGCCGTACAGCGCCGTCTCGAAGTCTGGATCGTAGACGCCAGGACCGGCAAACCCGAGATCGCCGCCATTGCTGGCCGAACCCGGATCCTGGGAAAACTCCTTGGCCAGGGCTTCAAACTGCTCGCCCTTGGCCAGGCGCGCCTGGATGTCTTCGATCTTGGCCTTGGCTTGCGCCTCGGTGACCTTGTCGTTGACCTCGATCAGAATGTGCGCAGCACGACGCTGTTCAGCGAGGTTGGCGGTTTCTTTCTCGTAGGCAGCCTGCAGTTCATCGTCCTTGACGGTGACCTGGTCGAAGAACGACGACTTCTTCAGCTCCAGGTAGTCGATGACCACCTGGTCCGGGGTCATGAACTCCTTGGCATGCTGGTCGTAGTACGCCTTGACTTCGTCATCGGTGAGTTTCACCGCTGCCGGGTCGGCTTTAACGTTGACGGTGGCGAAATCGCGCGTCTGTTTTTCCAGACGGGCAAATGCCAGCACCTCGGCATCGGTCACGAAACCACTGCCAGCGATGCCTGCGCGAACCTGGCCGATCAGCATTTCCTGAGTCAGCATCTGACGGAATTGCAGGCGGCTATAGCCCAATTGACGGACCACCTGGTCAAAGCGTTCGGCGTTGAACTTGCCGTCCACCTGGAACTCCGGCGTCTGCAGGATCACCTGGTCCAAGGCCGCTTCCGAGAAACCGAACTTGGCATCAGCAGCGCCTTGCAGCAGCAGCTTGCGATCGATCAGGCCCTTGAGGGCCGCGTCGCGCAGCAGTTTTTCGTCCAACAGGGAAGCATCGAAATCCTTGCCCAGTTGTTGCATCAGCTGGCGCCGTTGCATATCGACGGCCTGGCTCAATTCGGTCTGGGTGATTTCCTCACCGTTGACCTTGGCCACGTCCTGCTTGTTATTACCCGAAGCCTGGAAAATAGCCTCGATACCGGTGAACGCCATCAATGCGACGATGATCCCGATAATGGTCTTGGCAATCCAGCCTTGTGAATTGTCCCTGATATTTTGCAGCATGCGTCCCCCAGAAACGGTTGAACATCAAAAATAGGCAACCGTGGAGCGTGGGTAGAATCCGGATAGAAGAAAGGCGCATCCGAGGATGCGCCTTCTCGTAACTGGCGGAGCGGACGGGGGTTTTAACTCTGACCCCCGGCGTGGCGACCCAATGGATACGTGGGTCAGCTACCGCTCCGCTGCCAGGCCAGACCTGCGTCCGACCCGGGTAAGCAAAGGCTTGATCGAAGCTTAGTTAACGGCTTCTTTCAGGGCTTTACCGGCTTTGAAACCTGGTTTCTTGGCAGCAGCGATTTGCAGTGCTTTGCCGGTCTGTGGGTTACGGCCAGTGCGAGCTGGGCGGTCAGTCACAGAGAAAGTACCGAAGCCTACCAGTACCACGGAGTCGCCGGCCTTCAGAGCGCCAGTGACGGATTCGATTACTGCGTCCAGCGCACGGCCGGCAGCAGCTTTCGGGATATCAGCGGATGCAGCGATAGCATCAATCAGTTCCGACTTGTTCACTCTAAGTCCCCTTATATATCTATGAGTATGATTCTAAGTTTTTTGGTAAAAAGCAAAAACCAGTGCTGAATGGCCTACAGACACTTAAGAGCCGCTTTATAACAAGGGCTCTAAAAAGCTGTCAAGGAAGCCCCCCAGGCTTCAACACCTTAATGCGTGCTAATTCTTTCCTTGGAATCCGACTCGCGCTTTTCGTCCTTCGCGACAATCTCCGGAGCCACATCCGGCAAGGGCTCCGGCGCGTATTGCAGCGCAATTTGCAGGACTTCGTCAATCCATTTAACCGGTTTAATCTGAAGATCCTGCTTGATATTGTCAGGAATTTCCTTCAAGTCGCGAACATTCTCTTCAGGAATGATCACGGTCTTGATTCCACCCCGGTGTGCAGCGAGTAATTTCTCTTTCAGCCCACCGATGGCCAATACCTGGCCGCGCAGGGTAATTTCCCCGGTCATCGCCACATCGGCGCGCACCGGAATACCGGTCAATGCCGACACCAGCGCCGTGCACATGCCTACACCGGCGCTCGGGCCGTCCTTCGGCGTCGCGCCTTCCGGCATGTGGATATGGGTGTCGTGCTTCTCGTGGAAGTCCAGGGGAATACCCAGGCTCCTGGCGCGACTGCGCACCACGGTCTGCGCGGCGGTGATCGATTCGACCATCACATCGCCGAGAGAGCCGGTCTTGATCAACTGGCCCTTGCCCGGGATCACGGCAGCTTCGATGGTCAGCAACTCGCCGCCCACCTGGGTCCATGCCAGGCCAGTCACCTGCCCTACCTGGTCCTGCTGCTCGGCCAGGCCGTAGCGGAATTTACGCACACCCAGGAAATGCTCCAGCGCGTCGGCCGTTACCTTCACCGAGAAGCGTTTTTCCAAGGAATGTTCCTTGACCGCCTTGCGGCAGATTTTCGCGATCTGACGCTCAAGGCCCCGTACACCGGCCTCGCGGGTGTAATAGCGCACGATGTCACGGATCGCTTCGACGTCAAACTCGATCTCGCCTTTCTTCAGGCCGTTGGCCGCAGTCTGCTTGGGCGCGAGGTATTTGACGGCGATGTTGATCTTCTCGTCTTCGGTGTAACCCGGCAGACGAATCACCTCCATCCGGTCCAGCAAGGCTGGCGGAATGTTCATGGAGTTGGAGGTGCACAGGAACATTACGTCAGACAGGTCGTAGTCGACTTCCAGGTAATGGTCGTTGAAGTTGTGGTTCTGCTCAGGATCGAGCACCTCAAGCAACGCCGACGCCGGATCGCCACGCATGTCGCTGCCCATCTTGTCGATTTCATCGAGCAGGAACAGCGGGTTGCGCACACCCACCTTTGTCATCTTTTGAATCAATCTTCCTGGCATCGAACCGATGTAAGTCCGGCGATGGCCACGAATTTCCGCTTCGTCACGCACGCCGCCGAGGGCCATGCGCACGAACTTGCGGTTGGTCGCACTGGCAATCGACTCGGCCAACGAGGTTTTACCCACCCCAGGCGGACCGACCAGGCACAACACCGGGCCGCGAATTTTCTTCACGCGCTTTTGCACGGCGAGGTATTCAAGGATACGTTCCTTGACCTCTTCAAGGCCGTAGTGGTCGGCATCGAGGATTTCTTCGGCGCGGGTCAGGTCCAGGCGTACCTTGGTCTGAGCCTTCCACGGCACCTGCACCAGCCAATCGATGTAGGAACGAACCACAGTGGCTTCGGCCGACATCGGCGACATTTGCTTGAGCTTGTTCAGCTCGGCCGTGGCCTTGGTCAGCGCGTCTTTCGGCAGGCCGGCGGCATCGATACGCTTTTTCAGCTCTTCGATTTCGTTGTGGCCTTCCTCGCCGTCGCCGAGTTCTTTCTGAATGGCCTTCATCTGCTCATTCAGGTAGTACTCGCGCTGGCTGCGCTCCATTTGTTTCTTCACGCGGCCGCGGATGCGCTTCTCAACCTGCAGCAGGTCGATTTCGCCATCCAGCAGCGCCAGCACATGCTCGACACGGGCCGACAGATCGATGATTTCGAGAATATCCTGCTTCTGCTCGATCTTCAGCGCCATGTGCGCAGCCATGGTGTCGACCAGGCGACTTGGCTCATCGATGCTGTTGAGCGACGAGAGGACTTCAGCCGGGACTTTCTTGCCCAACTGCACATACTGCTCGAACTGCGAAAGCAGGCTGCGCACAAACACTTCGGATTCACGTTCAGGGGCTTCGACTTCGTCGATCAGCGCCACTTCGGCGCGCAGGTGACCATCCACCTCCATGAAACGCTCTACCGCGCCGCGCTGCTCGCCTTCCACGAGTACCTTGACGGTACCGTCAGGCAGCTTGAGCAATTGCAGGACAGTCGCAACGGTGCCGACCCGATACAGGGCGTCTTCGCCTGGATCATCATCAGCAGGATTCTTCTGGGCCAACAGCAGGATCTGCTTGTCGCCCGTCATCGCGGCCTCGAGGGCTTCGATAGACTTCTCGCGCCCCACGAACAGCGGGATAACCATGTGCGGATAGACGACGACATCACGCAACGGCAGGAGAGGCAATTCGATGGTTGTCTTCATGATTTCGCCTCTATGACAGTTGAAAAATAAGCTTGAAACCAAGATGGGGGTTGCATGCAAAAAAAACAAGCGCAATGCCAGCACTTAAACGCATGAATAAACGCGATTTAATCTACCACCCCGCAAAAACACCCGAAAAAAACAAGGGGCCCCGAAAGGCCCCTTGCTTGTACCGCCACTGCAAAGACGCTTACGCGTCAGGTGCAGCCTTGGCAGCCGGCTCACTGTTTTCGTAGATATACAGTGGCTTGGACTTGCCTTCGATAACGCTTTCGTCGATCACCACCTTGCTCACCTCGGACTGCGAGGGGATTTCGTACATGGTGTCGAGCAACACGCCTTCGAGGATCGAACGCAGACCACGTGCACCGGTCTTGCGCTCCAATGCCCGCTTGGCCACTGATTTGAGCGCGTCGGTACGGAACTCGAGGTCCACACCTTCCATCTCGAACAGCTTGGCGTATTGCTTGGTCAGGGCGTTTTTCGGCTCGGTGAGGATCTGAATCAAAGCCGCCTCATCCAGCTCGTCCAACGTCGCCAGGACCGGCAGACGACCGACGAATTCCGGGATCAGGCCGAACTTGACCAGATCGTCAGGTTCGACTTCACGCAGGGACTCACCTACCTTCTTGCCTTCTTCCTTGCTACGCACTTCCGCGCTGAAACCGATGCCGCCACGGGTGGAACGCTGCTGAATAACCTTTTCCAGCCCGGAGAACGCACCGCCACAGATAAACAGGATGTTACGCGTATCGACCTGCAGGAATTCCTGCTGCGGGTGCTTACGGCCGCCCTGGGGCGGTACCGAAGCGACCGTGCCTTCGATCAGCTTCAACAGTGCTTGCTGCACGCCTTCACCGGAAACATCCCGAGTAATGGACGGGTTGTCCGACTTGCGCGAGATCTTGTCGATTTCGTCGATGTAGACAATGCCCATCTGGGCCTTCTCTACGTCGTAGTCGCACTTCTGCAGCAGTTTCTGAATGATGTTCTCGACATCTTCACCCACGTAGCCAGCCTCGGTGAGGGTGGTGGCGTCGGCGATGGTGAACGGAACGTTCAGCAGGCGAGCGAGGGTTTCCGCAAGCAGGGTTTTACCCGAGCCTGTAGGGCCGATCAGCAGGATGTTACTCTTGCCGAGTTCGACTTCGTCGCCTTTCTTGTCACGCTGGTTCAAGCGCTTGTAGTGGTTGTACACCGCTACGGCCAGAACCTTCTTTGCACGCTCCTGACCAATTACGTACTGGTCAAGGATGCCGCTGATTTCTTTAGGCGATGGGAGTTTGTGCGCACTGCTCTCGGCCTGGGCTTCCTGCACCTCCTCGCGGATGATGTCATTGCACAGGTCGACGCATTCGTCGCAGATAAACACCGAGGGGCCGGCAATCAATTTGCGTACTTCATGCTGGCTTTTGCCACAGAAGGAGCAATAGAGCAGCTTGCCGTTGTCCTCGCCGTTGCGGGTGTCAGTCATTCGTTCGATCCAAATCCGATAGGCTTGCAACACAAGATGAAGGCTTATGCGGGCTTTTTCAAGCCCGCCAGTGGTCGGACATGCCGACCAGCCCTATTTTGAGCAGCTTATATTAAGCGGGGCGCTTTTCGATCACTGCGTCGATCAACCCGTACTCACGGGCGGCTTCAGCGCTCATGAAGTTGTCACGGTTGGTATCACGCTCGATTTCTTCAAGTGTGTGCCCGCTGTGCTTGGCCATCAGCGTGTTGAGGCGCTCACGAATGAAGAGGATTTCCTTGGCATGGATTTCGATGTCCGATGCCTGGCCCTGGAAACCACCCAGTGGCTGGTGAATCATCACGCGTGAGTTCGGCAGGCAGTAACGCTTGCCCTCGGCGCCGGCGGTCAGCAGGAATGCACCCATGCTGCAGGCCTGGCCAATGCAGGTAGTCGACACGTTCGGCTTGATGAACTGCATGGTGTCGTAGATCGACATGCCCGCAGTCACCGAACCGCCCGGCGAGTTGATGTAGAGATGGATGTCCTTGTCCGGGTTTTCCGCTTCAAGGAACAGCAGTTGCGCACAGATCAGGTTGGCCATGTAGTCCTCTACCGGGCCAACCAGAAAGATCACTCGCTCCTTGAGCAGGCGCGAGTAGATGTCGTAGGCGCGTTCACCACGAGCGGACTGCTCGACAACCATCGGGACCAGGCCGCCAGCGGCCTGGATATCAGAGTTCTGCTGAATATAGGAATTACGGAACATGCTCTGCAGTTACTCCCAAATAGTCATGTCTTGAAAACGCATAAGCCAGCGCGAGGCTGGCTTATGGTTGAATTTCCAACGAGTTGGACAATCAGTCGGCTTGTGCTGCTTCCGCCGGTTTGACTGCTTCTTCGTAAGAGACCGCTTTATCGGTCACCTTAGCCTTCTGCAGAACAGTATCCACAACTTGTTCTTCCAGCACAACCGAACGTACTTCGTTCAGCTGCTGGTCGTTCTTGTAGTACCAGGACACGACCTGCTCAGGTTCCTGGTAGGCCGACGCCATTTCCTGGATCATTTCGCGAACACGGTCTTCGTCTGGCTTGAGGTCGAACTGCTTGACCACTTCAGCCACGATCAGGCCCAGCACGACGCGGCGCTTGGCTTGCTCTTCGAACAGCTCGGCCGGCAGTTGGTCAGGCTTGATGTTGCCACCAAACTGCTGAACCGCTTGTACGCGCAGGCGATCCACTTCGTTGGACAGCAGAGCCTTAGGCACTTCGATCGGGTTGGCGGCCAGCAGACCGTCCATGACCTGGTTCTTGACCTTGGACTTGATCGCCTGACGCAGCTCACGCTCCATG
Organism: Pseudomonas sp. R2-7-07; assembly: GCF_003852355.1. Lineage (NCBI taxonomy): Bacteria > Pseudomonadati > Pseudomonadota > Gammaproteobacteria > Pseudomonadales > Pseudomonadaceae > Pseudomonas > Pseudomonas sp. R2-7-07. Next base: position 3,552,932 of record NZ_CP027759.1, read on the forward strand.
TTCTTGCGAACTTCGGTGCGGAAGCCTTCGATACCGGTTTCCTTGATGCCGAATTGCGCGAAGAACTCTTCGTTCAGCTCTGGCAGCTTAGGCTCGGAAACGCTGTTGACGGTCACGGTGAACTCGGCGGCTTTGCCGGCCAGGTCCAGGTTCTGGTAGTCAGCAGGGAATTCCAGGTTCAGAACGCGTTCTTCGCCGGCCTTGGCGCCAACCAGGCCGTCTTCGAAGCCAGGGATCATGCGGTTGGAACCCAGCACCAGCTGAGTGCCCTTGGCGGAGCCACCGGCGAATACTTCGCCGTCGACCTTGCCAACGAAATCGATGTTCAGTTGGTCTTCGTTCTGGGCGGCACGCTCGACCACTTCGAAACGGGTGTTCTGCTTGCGCAGGATTTCGAGCATGTTGTCCAGGTCCGAATCAGCCACTTCGGCGCTCAGGCGCTCGATAGCGATACCGTCGAAGCCCGCTACTTCGAATTCCGGGAACACTTCGAATACGGCTACGTATTCCAGGTCCTTGCCGGCTTCCAGGGACTTGGGCTCGATCGAAGGCGAGCCAGCCGGGTTCAGCTTTTGCTCGACAACGGCTTCGTAGAAGGAAGCCTGGATCACGTCACCTACAGCTTCCTGGCGCGCATCGGCACCAAAACGACGCTTGATTTCGCTCATCGGCACTTTGCCTGGACGGAAACCAGCGATCTTGGCCTTCTGGGCAGTCTGCTGCAGACGCTTGTTGACCGCAGTCTCGATACGCTCTGCCGGCACGGTGATGCTCAGGCGGCGCTCGAGAGCAGTAGTATTTTCAACAGAAACTTGCATGGATATTCCTCGTTGCACAGACATTAGCCGGCCATTTCCGACCCCAATCAAGGGCATGCATTCTAGTGGGTCAAACTCAAGAAGTCACCCTACTGAAAATACACCCGGAAACCGCCGGCAATTTATCGGTACGAAGGCACTGAAGTACCCCGCCCCGGTGACAAATACAGCCAATTGCGCCAGGGCTCTGCGCCGCCCTTCTATATATAGAAGAAGCTGCCATTCATCTCCCTGACGGCCCACGCCGCGAGCGGAGCGGACAGGCAACGCGGCATCATCGAGACACACAAATACGACGAAACGCGCTGCCGATGCGGCCCAGTACCTGCGACCGCCGAGATAATCAAACCGCCAAAACCAAAAAAGGCGCCAGACTGTTAAATCTGGCGCCTTTCGAATATGGGGTGGACGAAGGGGATCGAACCCTCGACAACGGGAGTCACAATCCCGTGCTCTACCAACTGAGCTACGCCCACCATATTGCGTTAACAAAGAAACCAAACCACTTCTTTGTTAAACCCTGCCCTGCCTGACGGCCTAGCAACGTTTTATTTGGTGCGGATGAAGAGACTCGAACTCTTACGCCTCGCGGCGCTGGAACCTAAATCCAGTGTGTCTACCAATTCCACCACATCCGCGCTTAAAGCTCTTAAAGCAAAGGCGCCAGACGATTAATCTGGCGCCTTTCAAATATGGGGTGGACGAAGGGGATCGAACCCTCGACAACGGGAGTCACAATCCCGTGCTCTACCAACTGAGCTACGCCCACCATCTAACGCTACTTGTGCCAAAGCTGCCTAATGGCGCACCCGGCAGGACTCGAACCTGCGACCATCCGCTTAGAAGGCGGATGCTCTATCCAGCTGAGCTACGGGCGCCTGATTAATCTGTACTCTTGGAGGATTACAAACTAAGTGTTTCCAGCCTTGCAGCACAACAATTCTGCTCGACCTTCTAACCAGTGCTAGGCTGTGCCCGACAAGTGCGACGAATAGTATAGAGGGTCCCGAAACCCGTCAAATCTTTTTTAAAAAAAACTGATTTTATTTAAGGGGTTAGGGCAATTTGCAGACCAAGCGCCTTTGCCCTCGCGCCCTGGCGTGCGAGAATGCGCGCACTTTTCTTCCCCCTCTCGATGGTTAATCACGCGTAATGACTGCACAACTTATCGACGGCAAATCAATCGCCGCCAGCCTGCGCCAGCAGATCGCCAAACGCGTCACCGAGCGTCGCCAGCAAGGCCTGCGCACGCCTGGCCTCGCGGTGATCCTGGTCGGCAGCGATCCTGCCTCTCAGGTTTATGTCTCGCACAAGCGTAAAGACTGTGAAGAGGTCGGCTTTATCTCCAAAGCCTATGACTTGCCTTCGGAGACCACTCAACAGGCCCTGACCGACCTGATTGACAGCCTCAACGATGACCCGAACATGGACGGCATCCTGCTCCAGTTGCCGCTGCCCGAGCATCTGGACGCCTCCAAACTGCTGGAACGCATCCGCCCGGACAAAGACGTCGATGGCTTCCACCCTTATAACGTCGGCCGCCTGGCCCAGCGCATCCCACTGCTGCGCCCCTGCACGCCCAAAGGCATCATGACTCTGCTGGAAAGCACCGGGGTCGATCTGTATGGGCTCGACGCGGTTGTGGTTGGCGCCTCGAATATCGTCGGCCGCCCGATGGCCATGGAATTGTTGCTGGCCGGCTGCACCGTGACCGTTACCCACCGCTTCACCAAGGACCTCGCCGGCCATGTGGGCCGCGCTGATCTGGTGGTGGTCGCCGCGGGCAAGCCGGGCCTGGTGAAGGGTGAGTGGATCAAGGAAGGCGCAATCGTGATCGACGTCGGCATCAACCGCCAAGATGACGGCAAGCTGGTGGGCGACGTGGTGTACGAGACCGCCCTGCCCCGCGCCGGCTGGATCACCCCGGTTCCCGGCGGGGTAGGCCCGATGACCCGGGCGTGCCTGTTGGAAAACACGCTGTATGCAGCAGAAACCCTGCACAGCTGATAACCAGGCGTACTGAAAAAGCCCTGCCTTATCGCGGGGCTTTTTATTGCCCGAAAAAAACCTGTTTATTCATAGTTTTTAAGTACTTTCGTCCGGTTCTGGAAGAACATTCGACAGTTTCTGATCCATACTCCTAAAATGTAACGCCATTTGTCATCAAACCCGTTCCCAAACGGTACTTCTTACTTTTTAGCGAGTTCATCCGCGTGAAAATTCGTCTTTCCATTGTCAGCCTATTTTTTGCACTGACGGGCACCTTCGCAAACGCCGCCGAAACCACCTTGGCCCCGCGTGACGCCTCCAAACTGCAAATCGCCTCCGGCAGCGCCATGCTCGTGGATCTGCAGACCAACAAGGTCATCTATTCCAGCAACCCCGACGTGGTGGTCCCCATCGCTTCCGTCAGCAAGCTGATGACCGGCCTGATCGTGCTGGAAGCCAAGCAGGACATGGATGAATACATCGACATCAACATCACCGACACACCAGAGATGAAGGGCGTGTTCTCCCGGGTGAAGATCGGTAGCCAAATGCCGCGCAAGGAAATGCTGCTGATCGCGCTGATGTCCTCGGAAAACCGCGCCGCCGCGAGCCTGGCCCACCATTACCCGGGCGGTTACGCGGCATTCATTGCCGCGATGAACGCCAAGGCCAAGGCGCTGGGCATGACCAGTACCCATTACGTGGAACCTACGGGCCTGTCGATCCATAACGTGTCGACCGCCCGCGACCTGAGCAAGCTGCTGGCCTATGCACGCAAGTTTCCGATGTTGAGCCAGCTGAGTACCACCAAGGAAAAAACCGTGGCGTTCCGCAAGCCCAACTACACCCTGGGTTTCTCCAACACCGACCACCTGATCAACCGGGCCAACTGGGACATCAAGCTGACCAAGACCGGTTTTACCAACCAGGCCGGGCATTGCCTGGTGCTGGTGACCAGCATGGGTAACCGCCCGGTGTCGCTGGTGATCCTGGATGCTTTCGGCAAATTCACCCACTTCGCCGATGCCAGTCGTATTCGCAGCTGGGTCGAAACCGGCAAGGGCGGCGCGGTGCCGGATGTGGCGTTGCGCTACAAGGCTGACAAGAACCTGAAGAACCGTGCAGGTGTGACAGAAGTGCGTCGCTAGTCAACTGACAGCACCGATCAAATGTGGGAGGGGGCTTGCCCCCGATAGCGGTGGGTCAGATACATGAATATCTACTGATCCAGCGCATCGGGGGCAAGCCCCCTCCCACATTTATTATTTTCGTTCTGCCAGGACCTTGATAGCCTGGGCCGCCGCCCCTTCCTGCCCGGCCTGGGCCGTAGCGTTCGCCGCCTCGCGCCAACGCTGCGCGTCCACATTCGCCGGCAACTGGCTCGGACGCTGGGTAAGAATCGCCCAATTCCCTGCGCTCTTCCACGCCGACTCAAAGTCGCTGAATCCCATCATCAATCGCCGCTCCCTGCCGGAACGCAACAGCACCGTGCTCTTCTGCTGGTTGAATCCCACCACCACGACATAGCGCGGGTCAGACCAGAAGCTTGAGTTGATCCGCGCCATCACCGGGTAACCCGCCGCCACCTGCGCCAGCACCGCGGTCAACTTGGCATCCAGTGGATACACCATCAGCCCGTACTCGCGCGCCAGCTTTTGCATGTTGCGCTCAAGGTCGGCCTCGGCGCCTGGCAAGTGCAGCGGCTTATCAAGTAGCCCCGGTGTCATGACAATGCCTTGTTGCGACAGCATGCTGGCCAGAGCCGTAGGACCGCTCTGATAAGCCTCGCTGCGAAAGGTCGGTACGCCGTTGAGTTCAACCCGCTCCGGCAAGCCGGGGAGTTTCGAAGGGTGGCTGGAACAGGCTACCAGCCCCAGGGCGCAGGCCAGCAGGATGGATGCTTTAAGGTTCGACCGTAAGCGCAATTTTTTACTCTCTTGATCAACTGCCGGTGAGGGCCCCGATCATAGGACGCTCTTGGGCGGGGGTATAGCCTTCAGCGTAGGTAAAACGCCGGCGATAGAGCAAACGAGTTGGACAGACACGACCATTGGTCAATAGCAGGCAACCCCGGGGTAGCTAGACTGTCCATTGGAAAGACTGTGTATAGACCCCGGATGGGGCGAAGGGAGGCCTGAATGAGCCTTGCAACGACGATTTTCATGCTGATCTGCGGTTGGCTGGCGGTGGCCGCCGCCATGTTGTGGGGGGTCATGCGCGTGACCCGCCGCCATCATCACCCCCACGTCAAACCCACTGCGCCCGCCAAGCCGAGCAAGGCGACGGCGCATCACGCCTAGCCGGGCATGCAGGTAAAATCCTGCGTGGCGGCAACCTCCTTGCCGTGCCCATCCTTGAGCGCTGCGCGCACCGTGGTCCCGAGGCTCGACTCTTCCAAGGTGTAATGCTCACCCGCCTTGAAATGCCTGTACTCAACCCGGCCCTGGCAGTCCTGCTGATTATCGTCGCCGGGCTCTTCTTCAAACAACGTCACGTCCAGGCGATGGTCCCCAGGGCTCACTTCAAAGTAGCGCCCGTCATCCACGCGCTGACCGTCGACGCGCTCGGCCAACAGGTCGTTCGGTGCTTCTTCTTTCAAGCCGATCCAGGCTTCGCTCGGGTCGGCCTGGGGTATCGGGCCGGCACACGCCGACAACACCAAGGCGGCAGCCAGGGCGGGAATCAACAACAGGGTTTTCGGTGACATGGCAGGGCTCCAAAGCACATCAGTAAAAAAGGCGTATCCGATGGCTGACAAGCTTGAAGAGCTGCCGTTTGTAGAACAAATGAATACACATGAAAGGATCTTCAGCCGTTACCTAAATCTTCCTTCACCTGGCTGAAAGGTGCGTGTTAGGTGGGTCGGGCAAGACTGCCGGGGTTTGCAACCCTGCTCTTTCGGAGATCCACGCATGCTCGGGCTGGTAAAGACCGCACTGCACAAGCCGTACACCTTCATCGTGTTGGCCATTTTCATCTGCATCATCGGGCCGATGGCGGCCCTGCGTACGCCCACGGATGTGTTCCCCGATATCGGCATCCCGGTGGTCGCCGTGGTCTGGCAGTACAACGGCCTGTCGCCGGACGCCATGGCCGGGCGGGTGATCTACACCTACGAACGCTCCCTGAGCACCACCGTCAACGACATCGAACATATCGAGTCCCAGTCCCTGCCCGGCATGGGCATCGTCAAAATCTTCTTCCAACCCGGCGTGGATATCCGCACCGCCAACGCCCAGGTCACGGCGGTGTCACAGACCGTGCTCAAACAGATGCCACCGGGCATTACGCCGCCGCTGATCCTCAACTACAGCGCCTCCACCGTACCTATCCTGCAAATGGCGTTCTCCAGCCCGAGCCTTTCGGAAGCCAGAATCCGCGACCTGGTGCAGAACAATATCCGCCTGCCGCTGAGCGCCCTGCCCGGCCTGGCGATGCCCACGCCCATGGGCGGCAAGCAGCGCCAGATCACCCTCGACCTCGACCCCCAGGCCCTGGCCGCCAAAGGTTTGTCGGCACAGGACGTCGGCAATGCCCTGGCGCTGCAGAACCAGATCATCCCGGTGGGCACCGCCAAGCTCGGCCGCAACGAATACACGATCCTGCTCAACAACAGCCCCAAGGCCATCGATGAGCTCAATGACTTGCCGATCAAGAATGTCGACGGCGCAATCATCACCATCGGCCAGGTCGCTCACGTAAGGGACGGCTCACCACCACAGACCAATATCGTGCGCGTCGACGGCCACCGCGCCGTGCTGATGCCGGCGTTGAAGAACGGCAGTATTTCCACGCTGTCGATCATCGACGGCATCCGCCAGATGCTGCCGCGCATCAACGAAACCCTGCCGCCGTCACTGAAGACCTCATTGCTGGGCGATGCCTCGGTGTTCGTCAAGCAGTCAGTGGGCAGCGTGGCCCAGGAAGGCATCATCGCAGCCCTGCTGACCAGTGCGATGATCCTGCTGTTTCTCGGCAGCTGGCGCTCGACGCTGATCATCGCCGCGTCGATTCCCCTGGCAGTGTTGTCGGCCATCGCGCTGTTGGCGGTCAGCGGGCAAACCCTGAATGTGATGACCCTGGGCGGCCTGGCCCTGGCGGTGGGCATTCTGGTGGACGACGCCACGGTGACCATCGAAAACATCAATTGGCACCTGGAACAAGGCAAGGCGGTGAAGACGGCGATCCTCGACGGCGCCGCGCAAATTGTCGGCCCGGCGTTCGTCTCGCTGCTGTGCATCTGCATCGTGTTTGTGCCGATGTTCTTGCTGCAAGGCATCGCCGGGTATCTGTTCCGGCCGATGGCGCTGGCAGTGATCTTTGCCATGGCCAGCTCGTTCATCCTCTCGCGCACCCTGGTGCCGACACTGGCGATGTACCTGCTCAAGCCGCACACGCCGGAGCAAGGTGCAGGGCATCATCCGGAAGATGAATTCATCAATCACCATGAAGGTGATCAGCACAAGAAACCGCGCAATCGAGTGCTGCAAGCGGTGCTGAATTTCCAGCAGGGATTCGAGCGGCATTTCTCGAACATCCGCGACACTTACCACGGCCTGCTGATACTCGCGCTGGGCGCGCGCAAACGCTTTATCATCGGTTTTCTCGCCTGCGTGCTGGCCTCGTTCGTGTTGCTGCCGAGCCTGGGCCAGGATTTTTTCCCGGCGACCGATGCCGGTGCGCTGGCACTGCATGTGCGCCTGCCGCTGGGTACGCGTATCGAGGAAAGCGCCGCTGCGTTCGACCGCATCGAAGCGCGGATTCGCGAAGTGATCCCGGCCCAAGAGCTGGACACCATCGTCGACAACATCGGCATCCCCCTCAGCGGCATCGACATGGCCTACAGCAGCAGCGGCACCATCGGCCCGCAGGACGGCGATATCCAGGTCACCCTGAAAAAGGACCACGCGCCCACCGCCGATTATGTCAAAAGACTGCGTGAAGCCCTCCCGCAAAGCTTCCCCGGCAGCCACTTTGCGTTCCTGCCGGCGGACATCAGCAGCCAGATCCTCAACTTCGGCGCGCCGGCACCGCTGGACGTCAAAATTTCCGGGCGCAGCGATGCCGAAAACCGCGCCTATGCCGTAGAGCTCGAACGCCGACTGCAACACGTGCCCGGCATCGCCGACCTGCGTATACAGCAATCCACCGGTTATCCGTCGCTGCAGGTGAATGTGGACCGCCTGCGCGCCAATGGCCTGGGCATCACCGAGAAAGACGTGACCAACAGCATGGTCGCCTCCCTCGCCGGCAGTTCCCAAGTAGCGCCGACGTTCTGGCTGAACCCGGCCAATGGCGTGTCCTACTCGATCGTCGCCGCAACGCCGCAATACCGCCTCGACAGCCTGCCTGCGCTGGAGGCGCTGCCGGTAACCGGTGCCGACGGCCAGTCGCAAATCCTCGGCGGCGTCGCGAGTATCTCGCGGGTACAAAGCCCGGCGGTGGTCACGCACTACAACATCGAACCTACCCTGGACCTGTATGCCAACGTGCAGGGCCGCGACCTCGGCGGCGTCGCCCGTGATGTGCAAAAAGTGCTGGATGACACCGCGTCCATGCGCCCCAAAGGCGCGACGATCAGCCTGCACGGGCAGATCGATGCGCTGCACGAGGCGTTCAGCGGGTTGAGCTTCGGCCTGCTCGGCGCGGTGGTGCTGATCTACTTGCTGATCGTGGTCAATTTCCAGTCCTGGGCCGACCCTTTCGTGATCATCACCGCGTTGCCCGCTGCACTGGCGGGGATCGTGTGGATGCTGTTCCTCAGCGGCACCTCGTTATCGGTGCCGGCCCTCACCGGCGCGATCCTGTGCATGGGCGTGGCCACCGCCAACTCGATCCTGGTGGTGAGCTTCTGCCGCGAACGCCTGGCCGAACACGGCGATGCCTTGAAAGCCGCCATGGAAGCCGGTTACACGCGCTTTCGCCCGGTGTGCATGACCGCCCTGGCGATGATCATCGGCATGCTGCCCCTGGCGCTGTCCGAGGAGCAGAACGCGCCGTTGGGCCGCGCGGTGATCGGCGGCTTGATCTTCGCCACCATCGCCACCTTGTTGTTTGTTCCCGTGGTTTTCAGCCTGGTCCACGGCCGTCACCCTACCCGCGCAACTGCTGGAGAAATGCCCCATGTCGTCTGATCACAAACCCTCGCGCAAGCGTCTGATGCTCCTGGGTGTCGGCGGCCTGACCCTGGCCGCCCTGTTGGTCGCCAACGGCTTGCACGCCCGTGCGCTGCATGAACAGTCGGTCAGCGCCTGGACTGAAACCGCGGCTATTCCCCAGGTGCTGGTGTTCCAGCCCAAACAGAATGCCGCGGGCGATACCCTGCGCTTACCCGCGCACCTGGAGGCCTGGAGCAAAGCGCCGATCCATGCGCGGGTCAGCGGCTACCTGAAAGACTGGAAGGTCGACATCGGCAGCCAGGTCAAGGCCGGGCAGGTCCTCGCACAAATCGACAGCCCGGACCTGGACCAACAACTGGCGCAAACCCACGCACACCTGGTTCAGGAGCAGGCGAATGCGCGCCTTGCCGCCACCACCGCAACGCGCTGGCAAAACCTGTTGGCCAGCCATTCGGTGTCGCGCCAGGAAGCCGATGAAAAAACCTCGAACGCCGCCGCCGCCAAAGCCAATGCCCAGGCTGCCGCCGCCGACTATGCGCGGCTGTGCGCGCTGGAAAGCTACAAGACGATCCGTGCGCCGTTCGCCGGCACCATCACCGCGCGCAATACCGATATCGGCCAGTTGATCAAGGCCGATACCGACAGTGATCCGGAACTGTTCAGCATCGCCGACACCCACCAACTGCGCCTGTACGTGCCGGTGCCACAGAACTACGCGGCGGTGATCCGTCCTGGTCTGGAAGCCGAGCTGAGCGTGCCCGAACATCCGGGCGAACACTTCAAGGCGCACCTGATCGGCGACTCCACCGCCATCGACCGGCGCTCCGGCACCCTGCTCGCGCAGTTCGTCGCCGACAACCCGAACGGTGAGTTGCTGCCCGGCGATTATGCCGAAGCCACCCTGCCGATTCCGGCGGACACCCACGGCGTGAGCATCCCGGCCAGCGCCTTGATCTTCCGTGCCCAGGGCACCCAGGTCGCGGTGCTGGACCCGCACAACCATGTGCACCTGCAAGACATTCATATCGGCCTGGACCTGGGCGAACGCCTGGTGATCGACCAGGGCCTGAAACCCGCCGACCGCATCATCGACAACCCGCCCGACGCCCTGCGCGAAGGCGACCCGGTACAACTGGCCGACGCCACAGGGGGTGCCCATGCGCCCAAGGCTTAAACCTTTTGCGGCCGGCCTGCTGCTGGCATTGCAAGGCTGCTCATTGGCGCCCAGCTACCAGGTGCCGTCGGTTGACCTGCCAGCGGGTTACCGCGAACACACCAGCGATGGCCCGTGGCACAGCGCGCAGCCGTCCGATCAATTGATGCCGCAGTGGTGGAAACTGTACAACGACCCAACGCTCGATGAGCTGCAACAGCAACTGCTCAAGGCCAACCCGGACCTGGCCGCGGCGCTGGCGCATTTCGACGCGTCCCAGGCGTATGCCAGTCAATTGCATGCCGGGCTTTTCCCACAGATCAGCGCCAGCGCGCAGCCGTTGCGCCAGCGGCAATCGGATTCCAGACCCTTGCGCGGTAGTACGCAGCCGTCGGTGTACAACAGCGACACCGCCGGGTTTTCGTTGAGTTACGACCTGGACCTGTGGGGCAAAATCCGCAACCAGGTCGCGGCCGGCGACGCCCAGGCCCAAGCGTCCGGCGATGACCTGGCGGTGGCGCGATTGAGCCTGCAACGCCAGTTGGCGACGCTGTATGTGCAGCTCAATGGGCTGGATGCGCAGAGCCGGATTCTCGCCCACTCGCTGGAGGATTTCAGCCAGGCGCTGCAACTCACCCGCAGCCGCTATGAAGGCCAGATTGCGTCGGAACTGGACCTGACCCGCGCGCAGAGTCAACTGGCCGAGGCCAAGGCGCAGTTGGATGAAGTGCGCGGGCAGCGCAACCTGACCGAGCATGCCATCGGCGAACTGGTCGGCGCGGCGGCCAGCGATTTCTCCTTGCCGCCGAGCCCGCAATTAATTGCCTTGCCCGGCATTCCCTCACAGCTGCCGAGCCGCCTGCTGCAACGTCGCCCGGATATCGCGGCGGCGGAACGGCGCGTGTTTGCGGCCAATGCCAACATTGGCGTGGCCAAGGCGGCCTGGTATCCGGACTTCAGCCTGACCGGGTTGATCGGCGGCCAGACCCAGGGCGTGGGCAACCTGCTTGCGGCGGGTAATCGCTATTGGGCGCTGGGGCCGTTGATGAACCTGCCGATCTTTGATGGCGGGCGCTTGAGTGCCAACGAACGCCAGGCCAAGGCCGAGTTCGAAGAAGCATCGGCGCAGTACCGCAGCCAGGTGCTGAAGGCCGTGCGCGAGGTCGAAGATAACCTGGCGCAACTGCGGGATTTGCAGCAGGAGGCGCAGGACGAACAAGCGGCGGCGGATGCGGCGCAGCACACACAAGTATTGGCGATGAACAGCTATCAGGCCGGAGCCGTGAGTTATCTGGACGTGGTCACCGCGCAAACGGCGGCGTTGCAGGCACAGAGGACGTTGCAGGCGGTGCAGACGCGGCAGTTGCAGGCGAGTGTGGGCTTGGTTACGGCGCTGGGGGGTGGCTGGAAACCGGGTGGCTGACAGCCATGATGAGGTGACGAAATGTAAACGAGGCCCCCCTTACCCGCACAAAGGGAGGCCATAAAAAGTGCATGATCAGTCCAAAGATTCGGCCTCATAAATTTCATGTTGGTCGGCAATGATGTCCAGTGCACGATGGAGCATTTTGTGAACTTTAAGATGCTCCGCCCGCTTGATTTCCCCCCTGGTTGCTGAAGTCTGATCAACATAGGACCAAATATAGGAATCCCCCGCACTGGCTTTTATTCCTATAGCACCGACTCTATACAAGCAAGACAGCAAACTTATGAGAACATCCGACTCTTTGATACCGCTAGCTCCATAATATTTTTTAACCATAACTACACATGGATCAATCACTTTCCCATCATCTAAAGACATCATGACATCTTCCAGCTTTGCCTCTTTAATCATAGACTTCGTGAAGGTTGCTTTAACGCCTCGAATAATTTCGACCGTATCATCAAAGCTAGGGTATATCTCGCCCCACTCCTCCTTTAATGATTTAAGCCTCTTTCCAGAGTACTGGGCTTCCGCGGCCAGCAAAGCTCTCCAAGAAATACGCTCCCGCTCGGACGCAATCAAAAAACTTTCATTAACAAACTGCAAAATATCTCTCGGCCGACGAAGAGTACGCTCTATAATAAAATCCATTGACGTCTGCCCGCCACCTTTCCGAGGCTTAGGAAAAACATCATCAAAGGTCACCAATGCTTTGGTATACTGACTCTTGAAAACCTCGTTAATTCTAAGTTCGACTAACTTAGTGAGTTCCTCGGGAGACCAAGTCAAATTCAAAATATACGACTCGTATTTTTCCTCCTGAAAACCAGAATCTCGAGTCATATCAAAGACTAGATCAAGTAAATCTTTTCGAAGCGCAGCAATTATCTTGATCTGCCGAATTTTTCGAAACGTCTTTATCTCCTCTATCAAAGCCCTAATGAAACGAACTCTTGTTTCAGTGGCAGCCCACTCTTCATCCAATTGATCAATCAGCAAATAAAACTTTTTTTGAGGATCGGAGAATGAGTACTCAGAGAGTAAATCTAAAACCTCGTTCAATTTTTTAATCTGGAGACCACTAACGACTTGGCTGGCCCTCTGCCTTATTTCTACCTTCTCTCCTTCGCTAAGTCTTTCGACCCCAGCATAAGTCAAACTGAGCCCCGAGTACTCAGCGCCAATAGAAGCTTTCGTGTCAGACTCTAGCTTCCTCGTGATTTCCTTCAGATGTTCCTCTGTATCCAGCCAGAACTTATTACCCCATTCATTGAAATACTCAATTGCCTTTCTTTTTGCAAGATCTCGACTAAAAGAGTTTAACAAACTTTCGACAAAGCCTCGACTATCACACTCTGACTTTATATCATACCGAAGCTTAAGCAACTCAACAGTTAATACATGCCTCCATAACAGTCGATAAAACAGATCCAGCTTGATCCCTAAGGCGTCAAAAAATTGAATAATATCCGAATACTCTAAAAACCTTATAGAGATATCATTCGGATCAAGCTTTACGGACTTCTGTGCTGTAGCTGCAACCTTATAAAGCAGAGCACTTTTTCCGGACCCAGTCCTGCCAAGAACAATCGACTCTGGGGAATCAACATCTAGAAGCTGTCGTAAATAGCCGTTATCGACAAAACAACGACTTAGCAGCTCTGTATCAGCCTCAGCATCTAATGCCCCAACTCTAAGGTTTCGAGATATTTTTATTTTCTTCTCGTCCATCACTACCCCCTGCCCATAAGGCGATAAGCCACTATAGACCGCCACACCAAGAACGCCATCTTTTCGACATCATTTTTTGCATACTCAAATGTTTCAAAAAATTTTAGAAATTGCCCCCGATAGATCACATGATTTGGCAATTTCTAAAGTCGAATTTTTGAGTGATGTTTAGAACAAACATTCCGAGCTCAAGCAGAGCGATTTTTCCGACAACCTTTTCGGCTTGCCGCTCGGAGCACCTATTACTACTCTTCGCCAGTCGCTGCCAATTCAGCGACCGGACGTGAGAAATCCGAATAACTCCATTGGCGCAAAAGCGCTCACCATATACAGTGCAGACGCTTTTTCTGTGCTCGCTGTTATGGCGGCTGTGCGCGGACACGCTTCGGCGTGGCCGGGCTCCTGGAGGCTTGGTTTTCTCACTCCGCGTACAGCTGCCACCCGCAGTCCGTGAGAAAGACTTGGTGGTAGCCCCTAACTCTCCAGGAACTACATCATGATCAAAGACAGTCCAAACCCGCCTTCAGATTTAAACCTACTCTTCACCCTTCGACCCGACCTCGACACCGAAACCCTTCTGGTCAATGCTTCTCAAGATCTTGAATCCATCAATGCCATCGCTGCGAACCTGGCTTTTGAAGTTGAAGGTGCGCAACGCAGTGTAGTGCTGGGGATTTGTCGGATGGTGGAGGGAGTGCAGCTATTGGTGGATCGATCAATTGATGGATGCTCCGAAGTCCAGCCAGGCTGAACTCGGCCTTCCCTGTGGCGAGCAGGCTTGCCCTGCGTTAGGCTGTGAAGCGACCCCAGTAAAGGCACGGAAGTTTTACTGAATGGACTCAGCGCCTGGATTTTTCGGGAGCAAGCCCCCTCCCACATTGGTTTTGTGCCAGACACAGAATGTATGAACACTGCCGGGCCCATGTGGGAGGGGGCTTGCTCCCGATAGCGCCCTTCCAGACACATCCTGCCAAAAGCCTGCACGACACCTTCATCCCACCCCTTCTAGCCTTTCAGCATCCACTTAGCAGAGAGGCCAAGGAATGCCTGATCTACCCGCTTCACACCGCCTGCGCATCGGTCGGTACAGCGAACCGAACCGCATCTACTTGATCACCACCAATACCCATGAGCGCATTCGCCTATTCAACGACTTTCACCTCGGCCGCCTGGTCGTCTGGCAGTTTCGGCTAGCCCAATACCAAGGGCTGGCCAACTCTCTGGCTTGGGTGATCATGCCCGACCATTTCCACTGGATTATCGAGTTGAAAAAAGGCTCGCTGGCAAACCTGATGTGCCAGGTGAAATCCAAAAGTACACGAACCGTCAACGGCGCGACCGGACGCAAAGGCCGCCTCTGGCAGGAAAGCTTCCACGACCGGGCACTGCGCAAAGAAGATGACCTTGTAAAAATAGCCAGGTATGTAGTGGCCAACCCATTGCGAGCGGGTCTGGTCGAGCGAATTGGCGACTACCCATTGTGGGATGCCATCTGGGTCTGACGCACACCGTTCAAATGTGGGAGGGGGCTTGCTCCCGATGGCGGTGTATCAGTCACCAAACTTATTCACTGACCCACCGCCATCGGGAGCAAGCCCCCTCCCACATTTTTTAACCGCATGTCAGGCGGCAAGCTTGCCACTGGCAATGGCCGCCGAAGCGGCCAGCATGGCGCGCAACAGCACCGCACACCCCGCCGCCAGATCATCCGGCGCGGCGTTCTCGATTTCGTTATGGCTGATGCCGCCTTCACACGGCACGAAGATCATTCCCGCCGGGCCCAGTTCGGCGAGGAAAATCGCGTCGTGCCCGGCCCCGCTGACGATGTCCATGTTCGTCAGGCCCAAGCCATTCGCCGCATCGCGCACGGCGTCTACGCAGCCTTTGTCGAAGTACAGCGGCGGGAAGTCGGCGGTGGGTTCCAGCTCGAAACTCAACCCATGTTTGGCGCAGGTCTCATCAATCACCGTGCGCACCTGGGCAATTATCGAATCCAGCCGCGCCGGCTCCAAGTGACGAAAATCCAGGGTCATGCGTACTTCACCGGGAATCACATTGCGCGAACCGGGATACGCCTGCAGGCAACCCACGGTCCCACAGGCGTGCGGCTGATGGCCCAGCGCCGCCGCATTCACCGCAGCCACCACCGCTGCCGCGCCGACCAGGGCGTCCTTGCGCAAGTGCATCGGCGTAGGCCCCGCGTGTGCTTCGACGCCGCGCAGTTTCAGGTCGAACCATTTCTGCCCGAGTGCGCCGAGCACCACGCCGATGGTCTTTTTCTCATCCTCCAGGATTGGCCCCTGTTCGATATGCGCTTCGAAGTACGCCCCGACCTTGTGCCCGCTGACCGGCCGCGTACCCGCATAGCCGATCGCATTCAACGCATCGCCCACGCTGACGCCGTCCGCATCGACCTTGGCCAAGGTCTCGGCCAGGGTGAATTTTTCGGCGAACACCCCGGAGCCCATCATGCAGGGTGGAAAGCGCGAGCCTTCTTCGTTGGTCCACACCACCACCTCCAGCGGCGCCTCGGTTTCGAGCTTGAGGTCGTTGAGGGTACGCAAGACTTCCACCCCGGCCAGCACTCCGAAGCAACCGTCGAACTTCCCGCCCGTGGGCTGGGTGTCGATGTGGCTGCCGGTCATCACCGGCGGCAGGTCGGGATTGCGCCCGGGACGCCGGGCGAAAATATTGCCGATGCCGTCGACGGTCACCGTGCACCCGGCCTGCTCGCACCACTGCACAAACAGGTCGCGGGCCTTGCGGTCGAGGTCGGTGAGGGCCAGCCGGCACACCCCACCTTTTGGGGTGGCGCCGAGTTTGGCCAGGTCCATCAGCGACTGCCACAAGCGGTCGCGGTTGATGTGCTGATGGGACGATTGCAGGACGTCGAGGGCAGCGTTCATGGGGATCTCCTCAGGCTACATTTCTTATGATTGGACCGCATTCCAATGGCGTTATAGCGGGGATTTGGCGGGCATCGGGGTGATTGCGCGCCGGGCATTCAGGCCGTAATACAACACCCCGCCCAATGCCGAACCGGTGAACCAGCCGTAGCTGTAGAACCAACTGAATGCATCGCTGCCCAGGGACAGCAAGGTCAGCACCACCGGCACGCCAAAGGCGACGAAGCCGCTCCAGTTCCACGCCGGGTACACGTCGTCGCGGTACAAACCGGCAAGGTCCAGTTGCTGTCTGCGGGTAATGAAGTAGTCCACCACCATGATCCCGGCGATCGGCCCCAACAGGCTGGAGTAGCCGAGCAGCCAGTTGGAATACACCGTCTCCAGGCTGACATCGGACACGATCAGCCCGAGTTTTTTCAGCAGCTCATGGGCCATCAACGCCAGCCCCACCACCCCGGTAAGAATCACCGCCGTGGTGCGGTTGATCAGCTTGGGCGCGATGTTCTGGAAGTCGTTGGTCGGCGAGACAATGTTCGCCGCCGTGTTGGTGGACAAGGTGGCGATGATGATCAGCGCCATGGCGATGGCGACCCACACCGGGCTCTGGATATGGCCAATCAGGGTGACCGGGTCGGACACGCTGACCCCCACGAGTTTTACCGAGGCCGCCGTCATGATCACGCCAAGCGCAGCGAACAGGAACATGGTCAGCGGCAGGCCGAAAACCTGCCCGAGGATCTGGTCCTTCTGGCTTTTGGCGTAGCGGCTGAAGTCCGGGATATTCAGCGACAAGGTGGCCCAGAATCCGACCATGGCAGTCAGGCCCGCCATGAAATAACCCGTTAGGCTCGCGCCTTCGGGGCGCTTGGGTGGAATCGCCATCAGCTCACTGAGGGACACATTCGGCATCGCCCACACCAGCAAGCCAATGCCCACCGCGACCAGCAGCGGCGCCGACAGGGTTTCCAGGCGCTTGATCGACTCGGCGCCGCGCAGCACCACCCACAAATTCAGGCACCAGAAAATCATGAAACCGATCACCTCACCGGTGCCGCCAAGGGATTTCCAGCCCTCGAAAATCGAGCCCAGGAACAAGTGAATCGCCAGGCCGCCAAACATCGTCTGGATACCGAACCAGCCACACGCCACCAGTGCCCGAATCAGGCATGGCACGTTGGAGCCGAGAATGCCGAACGATGAGCGCAACAGCACCGGAAACGGGATGCCGTATTTCGTACCGGGAAACGCATTGAGCGTGAGGGGGATAAGCACCACGATGTTGGCCAGCAAAATCGCCATCAGCGCCTCGCCCACCGACAACCCGAAGTACGCGGTGAGCACGCCGCCCAACGTGTAAGTAGGCACACAAATCGACATGCCGACCCACAGCGCAGTGATGTGCCATTTGTTCCAGGTGCGTTCGTGCACCTTGGTCGGTGCCATGTCGTGGTTGTAGCGAGGGCTGTCGAGGACGTCGGGGCCGGCGTCGAGTTCGTACAGGCCGTTACGTTCGATGACTTGCGATCTGTTCTGTTGCATGGCCGCTCCACGGTTTTTTTAAAATTATTCTTGCTCACCTGCACGGTTAGGGCAGGTGGCCGGAGTACCTCGTCGACAACATGACATCTCGGGCCCGGCCAGCCGCCACTGCACTCAATAACCGTGCCGATAACTGCTTCCCGACCCACGCTGCATCTATAACTGGCTGATGTTTATCAGCTTTATCCGATTGACCGATTGCGTCTTCGGAACTTGCCCTGGGAACTCAGGGTGAATAGCAAGGAAGTTGTCCGAACCTTCAGGACTCAATCTGGTGCAACACAATTATTTTTATTTCCCGGCCCCGTCAAGCGCCATCGTTCAACCGGCTGATTTGCAATAAGAAATGTTGTTCAAATCGACAACCTGTCAAGTGCGTCAAAATGGTGTGAGGCTGCTTCATTTTGGTGAATTTTGATTTTTAACGTTTAAAATCAAGTAGTTATATTGGTTATAAGCCTAATAAAAATATTCTTGCTCAATCGAAAAACTCGGTCTAGTTTCTATTCCTGTCACCGATGACAGGAATCAACCGGTTATCGGCAAGCCGTATTACAACACTTAGAACTGGCACAAGCCGGTCAAGCCTGTGAGGAACTCGACATGTCGCTGTTGATCCGTGGCGCTACCGTTATTACCCATGATGAAAGTTACCGCGCCGATGTGTTATGCGCAGGCGGTCTGATTCGTGCTATCGGCACGGACCTGGATATTCCCGCCGGCACTGAAACACTCGACGGCAGCGGCCAGTACTTGATGCCCGGTGGCATCGATCCCCATACCCATATGCAACTTCCGTTCATGGGCACCGTGGCCAGTGAAGATTTTTTCAGTGGCACGGCGGCGGGGCTGGCCGGTGGCACCACGTCTATCATCGACTTCGTGATCCCCAACCCGCAGCAGTCGTTGATGGAGGCGTTCCACCAGTGGCGCGGCTGGGCCGAAAAGTCGGCGTCCGACTACGGCTTTCATGTGGCGATCACCTGGTGGAGCGAACAGGTCCGCGAGGAAATGGCCGAGCTGGTCAGCCATCACGGCATCAACAGCTTCAAGCATTTCATGGCCTACAAGAACGCGATCATGGCGGCCGACGACACCCTGGTGGCCAGTTTCGAACGCTGCCTCGAACTGGGCGCGGTGCCCACGGTGCATGCGGAAAACGGCGAGCTGGTCTATCACCTGCAACGCAAGCTGATGGCCCAGGGCATCACCGGGCCGGAAGCGCATCCGCTGTCGCGCCCTTCCCAAGTGGAAGGCGAAGCGGCCAGCCGTGCGATCCGCATCGCCGAGACCATCGGCACGCCGTTATACCTGGTGCACGTTTCCACCCAGGAGGCGCTGGACGAAATCACTTACGCCCGAGGCAAGGGCCAGGCGGTCTACGGGGAAGTGCTCGCCGGGCACCTGCTGCTGGACGACAGCGTCTACCAGCACCCCGACTGGCAGACCGCCGCCGGCTACGTGATGAGCCCACCGTTCCGCCCGCGCGGGCACCAGGAAGCGCTGTGGCACGGCTTGCAATCCGGCAACCTGCACACCACCGCCACCGACCACTGCTGCTTCTGCGCCGAGCAAAAGGCCGCCGGGCGTGACGACTTCAGCAAGATCCCCAACGGCACCGCCGGTATCGAAGACCGTATGGCGCTGTTGTGGCACGAGGGCGTGAATACCGGGCGCCTGTCGATGCAGGAGTTCGTCGCGCTGACCTCCACCAACACCGCAAAGATCTTCAACCTCTACCCGCGCAAAGGCGCGATTCGCGTCGGCGCCGATGCCGACCTGGTGCTGTGGGACCCCGAGGGCACGCGCACCATTTCCGCCAAGACCCATCATCAGCAAGTCGATTTCAACATCTTCGAAGGCAAGACCGTACGCGGCGTGCCGAGCCACACCATCAGCCAGGGCAAGCTGGTCTGGGCCGATGGCGACCTGCGCGCCGAGCGTGGGGCCGGGCGATATGTGCAACGGCCGGCGTATCCGGCGGTGTTCGAACAGTTGCGCAAGCGGGCGGAGCATTCCAGGCCCACTGCGGTGAAACGCTGAACATACAGCGCACATGATCATTCCCACGCTCTGCGTGGGAATGCAGCCAGGGACGCTCCGCGTTCCAAGAGCGGACGCAGAGCGTCCAGTGAGGCATTCCCACGCAGAGCATGGGAACGATCGCCCATCAGAGGCAGCACCTCAATAACCGTGAGGCCACCACCGTGATCCAGACCCTGACCCACCTCCCCCATCCCCATGACGACGGGCCCACCCTCGCCAGCCATTTCACCGACCTGGCGCCGCCCCTCAATGCCCGCCAGGCCCAGCTTGAAGCCTCGCGCTGCCTGTATTGCTACGACGCCCCGTGCGTGAACGCGTGCCCCAGCGAAATCGACATCCCCTCGTTCATCCGCAATATCCACACCGACAACGTCCAGGGCGCAGCGCAGAAAATCCTCTCGGCCAACATCCTCGGCGGCAGTTGCGCTCGAGTCTGTCCCACGGAAATCCTCTGCCAGCAAGCATGCGTGCGTAACAACGCCGAAGAATGCGCCCCGGTGCTGATCGGCCTGTTGCAACGCTATGCCATCGACAACGCGCACTTCAGCCAGCACCCGTTCCAGCGCGCCGCGCCCACCGGCAAACGCATCGCGGTGGTCGGCGCCGGGCCGGCGGGCCTGGCCTGCGCCCACCGTGCGGCCCTGCACGGTCATGACGTAGTGATCTTCGAAGCCCGGGAAAAAGCCGGCGGCTTGAATGAATACGGAATCGCCAAGTACAAACTGGTGGACGACTTCGCCCAAAAGGAACTGGATTTCCTCCTGCAGATCGGCGGCATCGAGATCCGTCACGGCCAGCGCCTGGGCGACAACCTCACCCTGAGCGAACTGCACGCGCAATTCGACGCGGTGTTCCTCGGCCTCGGCCTGGCGGCCAGCAAACGCCTCGGCCTGCCCGACGAAGACGCCCCCGGCCTGCTCGCCGCCACCGACTACATCCGCGAACTGCGCCAGGCCGACGACCTCACCCAACTGCCCCTGGCCGACCGCTGCATCGTGCTCGGCGCCGGCAACACCGCCATCGACATGGCCGTGCAAATGGCGCGCCTCGGTGCGCGTGATGTGAACCTGGTGTACCGCCGTGGCCTGGATGACATGGGCGCGACCCACCATGAGCAGGACATCGCCAAGGCCAATCAGGTTCGCCTGCTGACCTGGGCCCAGCCCGAGCAGGTGCTGCTCGACGATCAAGGGCGTGTACGCGGCATGCGCTTCGCTCGTACGCGCATGGAGAACGGTCGCCTGCACCCCACCGGAGAAACCTTCGAATTGGCCGCAGACGCCATCTTCAAGGCCATCGGCCAGGGCTTTGACAACGACGCGCTGCACGACCCGCTGGCTCAGCAGCTGCATCGCGTGGGCGAACGCATCTTCGTCGACGAGCAACTGCGCACCAGCATTCCCGGGGTGTATGCCGGCGGCGACTGCGTCAGCCTCGGCCAGGACCTCACCGTGCAGGCGGTGCAACACGGCAAGCTGGCCGCCGAGGCCATGCACGCTCAACTCATGCTCAACGTGGAGGCCGCGTAATGGCTGATCTGTCGATTGTGTTCGCCGGCATCAAAGCGCCCAACCCGTTCTGGCTGGCCTCGGCACCGCCCACCGACAAGGCCTACAACGTGGTGCGCGCGTTCGAAGCCGGCTGGGGCGGTGTGGTGTGGAAAACCCTGGGGGAGGACCCGGCGGCGGTCAACGTGTCGTCGCGCTATTCGGCGCACTACGGGGCGAATCGCGAAGTGCTGGGCATCAATAATATCGAGCTGATCACCGACCGCTCCCTGGAGATCAACCTGCGCGAAATCACCCAGGTGAAAAAGGACTGGCCGGACCGCGCATTGATTGTGTCGCTGATGGTGCCCTGTATTGAAGAATCCTGGAAAAACATCCTGCCGCAGGTGGAAGCCACTGGCTGCGACGGTATCGAGCTTAATTTCGGCTGCCCCCACGGCATGCCCGAACGCGGCATGGGCGCGGCGGTCGGCCAGGTGCCTGAGTACGTGGAGCAGGTGACGCGCTGGTGCAAGACGTACTGCTCGCTGCCGGTGATCGTCAAGCTCACGCCCAACATCACCGATATCCGCGTGGCCGCGCGGGCGGCCTATCGCGGCGGCGCGGATGCGGTGTCGTTGATCAACACCATCAACTCCATCACCAGCGTCGACCTGGAACGCATGGTCGCCCTGCCCATGGTCGGCAGCCAGAGTACCCACGGCGGCTACTGCGGCTCGGCGGTCAAACCGATTGCGCTGAACATGGTCGCCGAAATCGCCCGCGACCCGCAGACCCAGGGCTTGCCGATCTGCGGTATCGGCGGCATCGGCAACTGGCGTGACGCCGCCGAATTCGTCGCCCTGGGCTGCGGCGCGGTGCAGGTGTGCACGGCGGCGATGCTGCATGGGTTCCGCATCGTCGAAGAGATGAAGGACGGGCTGTCGCGCTGGATGGACACTCAGGGCTACCAGAGCTTGCAGGAATTTTCCGGGCGTGCGGTGGGCAACACCACGGATTGGAAGTACCTGGACATCAACTACCAGGTGATCGCCAAGATCGACCAGGCGGCGTGCATCGGCTGTGGGCGTTGCCATATCGCCTGTGAGGATACCTCGCACCAGGCCATCGCCAGCTTGAAGCAGGCGGATGGTACGCATAAATATGAGGTGATCGATGACGAGTGCGTGGGCTGCAACCTGTGCCAGATCACCTGTCCAGTGGCCGATTGCATCGAGATGGTGCCGGTCGAAACGGGTAAGCCGTTTTTGAATTGGACCCAGGATCCGAGGAATCCCTACAGGGAGGCTGTGTAAGTCCTTCAGACCGCTATCGGGAGCAAGCCCCCTCCCGCATTTGGAATGCATTCCAAATGTGGGAGGGGGCTTGCTCCCGATGGGGCCCTAAACCTCACCATACTATTCAGGGCTCCAGCCCAATCCCGCGCAATATCACCCCGGTCACCGTCTGTATCGCCCGCTCAAACTGCATATCCGACAACGGCTGGTGATCATTCAAAATGTTCACCTGATGATCGAAGTCGGCATAGTGCTGGGTCGATGCCCAGATCATGTACAGCAGGCTCGACGGCTCCACCGGCAGGATGCGTTTGTCTTCCACCCAATGGCGAATTTTCGCTTCTTTCATCTTGGCCCAGTCGTACAGGCTTTCATCCAGCGCCTCACCCAGGGTGGGCGCACCGTGGATGATTTCATTGGCCCAGACTTTCGAACCATACGGCCGCGTGCGCGAGCGTTGCATCTTGGCGCGAATGTAGCTGCTGAGCACCACCCGTGGGTCATCGAAAGTCTCGAAGCTCAGGGCGTCCTGTTTCCACAGGTCCAGCAGGTCGAACAGCACCGCGCTGTACAGATCGCTCTTGGTGGTGAAGTAGTAATGCAGGTTCGAGCGCGGTAGTTGCGCCTCTTTGGCGATATCGGCCATGGCGGTGCTGCCATAGCCTTTTTCAGCGAAGACTTTCTCTGCGGCCAGCAGGATTTTCTCGACGTTGACCCGCCGAATTCCGATCTTGTGATTGCCCATAAGGGCTCCCTGACAACAACACGACCTAGAGACTACCATCCGCTCTAGATCGGGGCGACACGCCGAACCGAAACTTCGTACACTGCTCGCTTCTATCCTCTGATTGGTATTGAACAATGTTGATCAAGAAGTCCCTGACCATCGTCGCCCTGCTCGCCTCCCTGCTGGGCGCGTCTGCAGCCTTTGCCCACGCGCACCTGAAAAGCGCCACGCCAGCGGCAGACAGCAATGTTGCCGCACCGACAGACCTGCGCCTGACCTTCAGCGAAGGCGTCGAAGCGACGTTCACCAAGGTGTCCCTGAGCAAGGACGGCACGGAAATCGCGATCAAGGGCCTGGAAACCCCGGACACCGACAAAAAAACCCTGGTGGTCACCCCTGCCGCTCCGCTGGCGGCCGGTACTTACAAGGTCGAGTGGCACGCCGTGTCCGTCGACACCCACAAGAGCGAAGGCACTTACAGCTTCAAGGTTGGCCAATAATCCATGGCGACCCTGCTGGTGCTGTGCCGTTTTGTGCATTTCATCGTGGTGCTGCTGCTGTTCGGGGTCTGTGTGTTCAGGCCTCTGTTGCTCGGTACGGCTGCGCAACCGGCGCTCGACCGGCGCCTACTGCGCTTGACCCGAGGCCTGGCCTGGCTGGGGCTGGGCTCCGGGGTCGCGTGGCTGTTGCTGATCACTGCGAGCATGGCCGGCGGGTGGGACGCCGCGCTGCAACCGGCCACGGTGATGTTGGTATTGGGCAGCACCTTTTTCGGGCAGGTATGGGTCTGGCACCTGCTGCTCAACCTGTTGCTGGTGTTCGTATTGATCAAGCCGTGGCCGGCCCTGCGCCTGCCGCTGGTCGCGCTGTTGCTGGCGACCCTGGCTCCGGTGGGCCATGGCGCCATGCTCGATGGCCTCAGCGGGCGACTGCTGATCCTCAACCAAGTGGTGCACTTGGCGTGCGTCGGTGCCTGGCTGGGCGGCTTGCTGCTGCTGGTGTTGATCCTCAGACAGCCACAGCCGCTGACCCTGCGGCCGATCCTGCGGCGCTTTAGTGGGGTGGGTTATGGCCTGGTTGCCGGCCTGCTGGTGACCGGTTTGGTCAACGTGCGCGTGCTCACCGGGCAACTGTGGCCTACCCCGCCGTTTGAAGGGTTTGCCTTGATTCTGCTGATCAAGGTGCTGCTTGTAGCGGGCATGTTGGTGCTGGCCTTGCTGAACCGATTGCGCGTGGAACAGTGTGAACAGCGGGTGGGCAGCTTGAAGGCCAGTGTCCTGCTGGAATGGCTATTGGGTATTGCAGCAGTGGCAGCGGTTTCCCTGCTGGGCACCCTGCCGCCGATGGTCATGGCCGGCTGAAATTCCGCCATTCTTATGATTGGTCACCAATCAAATGTGGGAGGGGGCTTGCTCCCGATGGCAGTGTGACAGTCAACTTATGTGTAGCTGACCCACCGCTATCGGGAGCAAGCCCCCTCCCACATTTTGACCGTGTCCACATTTAGATAGACCGAGCAAGTCATCCCATAACTTCTGCTTGACACTCCTTTAAAACCCCGTAAATATCCCGCCCATCGTTGTACGACAACGTATGACGAATAATAAAAACAACAAAAGAAAGGGAGCCTCACTGTGAGTCAATTCGCCCGTCATTTGTCCTCGCGTCTCGGTTTGATCAGCCTCGGCAGCCTCGCATTTACCTTACCCCTCACGGCCCACGCCGATGGGTTCGTCGACGATGCCAAGGCTACGCTCAACCTGCGCAACGCCTACTTCAACCGTAACTTCACCAACCCCGCCAATCCCCAGGGCAAAGCCGAAGAGTGGACGCAAAACTTCATTCTCGATGCCAGGTCCGGCTACACCCGTGGCACCGTGGGTTTCGGCATTGATGTCCTGGGCCTGTACTCGCAAAAGCTCGATGGCGGCAAAGGCACCGCTGGCACCCAATTGCTGCCGGTGCATGACGATGGGCGCCCTGCCGATAATTTCGGACGCCTGGGCGTGGCGTTGAAAACCAAGCTATCGAAGACAGAGTTGAAGGTCGGCGAATGGATGCCGGTGCTGCCGATCCTGCGCTCCGATGACGGCCGTTCCCTGCCCCAGACCTTCCGCGGCGGCCAGGTAACGTCCAACGAGATCGCCGGCCTGACCCTCTACGGCGGCCAGTTTCGCGGCAACAGCCCGCGCAACGACGCGAGCATGGAAGACATGTTCATGAACGGCAAAGCCGCGTTCACCTCCGACCGGTTCAACTTCGGCGGCGGCGAATACACGTTCAATGACAAACGCACCCAGGTCGGCCTGTGGTACGCCGAACTCACCGATATCTACCAGCAACAGTACCTCAACCTCACCCACAGCCAGCCGGTGGGTGACTGGACCCTGGGCGCCAACCTCGGCTTCTTCAATGGCAAGGAAGACGGCAGCGCCCTGGCCGGCGACCTCGATAACAAGACCGTGTTCGCCCTGCTGTCGGCCAAGTACAACGGCAACACCTTCTACGTGGGCCTGCAGAAACTCACTGGCGACAGTGTGTGGATGCGCGTCAACGGCACCAGCGGCGGCACGCTGGCCAACGACAGCTATAACTCCAGCTATGACAACGCCAAGGAAAAATCCTGGCAGCTGCGCCACGACTTCAACTTCGTGGTGCTTGGCGTTCCTGGGTTGACCATGATGAACCGCTACATCAGCGGCAGTAACGTGCACACCGGGGCGATCACCGACGGCAAGGAATGGGGCCGCGAATCGGAACTCGCCTACACCGTGCAGAGCGGCGCACTGAAGGACCTGAACGTCAGGTGGCGTAACTCGACCATGCGTCGGGATTTCAGCAACAACGAATTCGACGAGAACCGGATCTTTGTAAGTTATCCAATCTCACTGCTTTAAAAGTTGTTGGTGATCTGAAAACCACTGCAAAACCAATGTGGGAGGGGGCTTGCCCCCGATGAGGGAGTGTCTGTGAATACATTTCTGACTGTGCCACCGCTATCGGGAGCAAGCCCCCTTCCACATTTGAATCTCACTCGCCTGCAAGAACGTTGACAACCTGGGGATCCCTAACAATACTTCGGCCTAGTCATACGACAACCTACAACAAAAAATTGGACTACCCATGACCACCATTACCCCCGTTCCCTTCAACCGCATCCTGCTCACCGGTGCCGCCGGCGGCCTGGGTAAAGTGCTGCGCGAGCGCATGCGTCCCTACGCCCAAGTGCTGCGCCTGTCAGACATCGCTGATATGGCCCCCGCCGCCGCCCATGAAGAAGTACAAACCTGCGATCTTTCCGACAAACAAGCCGTGCACCATCTGGTGGAAGGCGTCGATGCGATCCTGCACTTTGGCGGCGTGTCGGTGGAGCGCCCTTTCGAAGAAGTGCTCGGCGCCAATATCAGCGGCGTTTTCCACATCTACGAAGCCGCGCGCCGTCATGGTGTGAAGCGCGTGATCTTCGCCAGCTCCAACCATGTGATCGGCTTCTACCCACAGGACGAAAAGCTCGACGCCCACTCACCGCGCCGCCCGGACAGCTACTACGGCCTGTCCAAGTCCTATGGCGAAGACATGGCGAGTTTCTACTTCGACCGCTACGGCATCGAGACCGTGAGCATCCGTATTGGCTCTTCGTTCCCGGAACCGCAGAACCGCCGGATGATGCACACCTGGTTGAGCTTCGACGACCTGACCCAACTGCTCGAACGCGCGCTGTACACGCCGAACGTCGGCCATACCGTGGTCTATGGCATGTCGAATAACCAGGACACCTGGTGGGACAACCGCTACGCCGCGCACCTGGGTTTTGCGCCCAAGGACAGCTCCGAAGTGTTCCGCGCCCAGGTCGAGGCCCAGCCGCCGGTGGCTGACAACGATCCGGCCAAGCTCTATCAGGGCGGCGCGTTCTGCGCTGCTGGGCCATTCGGTGACTGAGTTCACAGCAACCCAAGGGAATGAGTGGCCATGAGTGCAGAATTGATTGTCGACGCCCGCAACGCCGTGGGTGAATGCCCGGTGTGGGTGCCCGAGGAAAACGCCCTGTACTGGGTGGATATTCCCAACGGTCGCCTGCAGCGCTGGGACGCGACCACAGGCCAGGTGGCAGCCTGGCAGGCCCCGCAGGTGCTCGCCTGTATTGCTCGCACCGATAAAGGCAACTGGGTCGCCGGCATGCAGAGCGGTTTTTTCCAACTGACCCCGCACAGCGATGGCAGCCTCAAGACCACGCCGCTGGCCGGCGTCGAGCACCCGCGCGCGGATATGCGCCTGAACGACGGCCGCTGTGATCGCCAGGGCCGCTTCTGGGCCGGCAGCATGGTGCTGGACATGAGCTTGAATGCCGCCGAAGGCATCCTTTATCGCTACGCCTCAGGCGCTGCGCCCCACGCACAGCTGGACGGTTTCATCACTCTCAACGGCCTGGCGTTCAGCCCCGATGGCCGCACGATGTACGCCTCCGACTCACACCCGTTGGTGCAGCAGATCTGGGCCTTCGACTACGACATCGAGACCGGCACGCCGTCCAACCGCCGCGTATTCGTCGATATGCATCACCACCTCGGTCGGCCCGATGGCGCAGCGGTAGACGCCGACGGCTGCTACTGGATCTGCGCCAACGACGCCGGGTTGGTCCACCGCTTCACCCCGGACGGCCGCCTCGACCAGTCGCTGCCCGTACCGGTAAAAAAACCCACCATGTGCGCCTTTGGCGGCAGTCGCCTGGACACCCTGTACGTCACCTCGATCCGTGACGACGCGAGTGAACAATCGCTGTCCGGCGGCGTGTTTGCCCTCAACCCTGGCGTGCAGGGACTGCCCGAACCCAGCTTCATCCTCTAGCTGCATCGCTGTGCCTTGAATACAACAATAACAAGACAGGAATGACCGACCATGGACTTCAAACGCACCTTGCTCGCCGCCACACTCGTGGCCCTCAGCAGCGCTGCCCACGCGCTGGAAATCAAGTTCGCCGACATCCACCCCGCCGGCTACCCCACCGTTGTCGCCGAAAAAAACATGGGCGAGGCCCTGACCAAGGAAAGTAACGGCGAACTGACCTTCAAGTACTTTCCGGGCGGCGTGCTGGGTTCGGAAAAGGAAGTGGTCGAACAGGCCCAGGTCGGCGCCGTGCAGATGACCCGCGTCAGCCTTGGCATCGTCGGCCCGGTGGTACCGGACGTCAACGTGTTCAACCTGCCCTTCGTGTTCCGCGACCAGGCGCACATGCGCAAGGTCATCGACGGCGAGATTGGTGATGAGATCCTCGCCAAGATCACCGATTCCGAGTTCGGCCTGGTCGCCCTGGCCTGGATGGACGGCGGCACGCGCAATCTCTACACCAAAAAACCGGTGCGCAAGATCGAAGACCTCAAGGGCATGAAAATTCGCGTCCAGGGCAACCCGCTGTTCATCGACGCCTTCAATGCGATGGGCGCCAACGGCATTGCCATGGACACCGGCGAGATCTTCAGCGCATTGCAGACCGGTGTGATCGACGGCGCGGAAAACAACCCGCCGACGCTGCTCGAGCACAACCATTTCCAGAACGCCAAGTACTACACCCTCACCGAGCATTTGATTTTGCCCGAGCCCATCGTGATGTCGAAGATCACCTGGAACAAGCTCAGCCCCGCGCAGCAGGACATGGTCAAGAAAGCCGCCAAGGCCGCCCAGGCTGACGAGCGCGTGCTGTGGGATGCCAAGTCCGCCAGCAGTGAGGAAAAACTCAAGAAGGCCGGGGTCGAGTTCATCACCGTCGACAAAAAACCCTTCTATGACGCCACCGCACAGGTTCGCGCCAAGTACGGCGCGCCTTACGCCGACATCATCAAGCGTATCGACGCCGTTCAATAACGCCCTCCTTCCTGACAAGGCCCGGCGCGGCCCGCTGCTCATGCAGGGGGCCGCGCCCGGTTACGGTGAACGCCATGAAGAATCTACTGCTGCGCATCAATGACCGCATCTACATGACCTGCATCTGGGTCGCCGGCCTCTCGGTGCTCGGGGTCGCACTGATCATTCCCTGGGGCATTTTTGCCCGCTATATCCTCGGCACCGGCTCAAGCTGGCCGGAGCCCACCGCCATCCTGCTGATGCTGGTCTTTACCTTTATCGGCGCTGCTGCCAGCTACCGCGCCGGTGCGCATATGTCGGTGGCCATGGTCACCGACCGCCTGCCGCCCGCCCAACGCCGCATCGTCGGCATTGTTTCGCAACTGCTGATGGGCACCATCTGTCTGTTCATGACGATCTGGGGCGCCAAGCTGTGCCTGTCCACCTGGAACCAGTTCATGAGCGCCATCCCCACGCTGCGGGTCGGCATCACCTACATGCCGATTCCGATTGGCGGCTTGCTGACCTTGATATTCGTGGTGGAAAAACTGCTGCTGGGCGACCAGAGCAACCGGCGCGTGGTGCGCTTCGACCTGGTTGAAGAAAGCGAAGGGGCCGCCTGATATGGACGCGTTTATTCTGTTGGGCAGCTTTATCGCCTTGATCCTGATCGGCATGCCGGTGGCCTACGCCCTGGGCTTGTCGGCGCTGATCGGCGCATGGTGGATCGACATTCCGTTCCAGGCCCTGATGATTCAGGTGGCGGGTGGGGTGAACAAGTTTTCGCTGATGGCGATTCCGTTCTTCGTACTGGCCGGCGCGATCATGGCCGAGGGCGGCATGTCGCGGCGGCTGGTGGCGTTTGCCGGGGTGCTGGTGGGCTTCGTGCGCGGCGGGCTGTCGCTGGTCAACATCATGGCCTCGACGTTTTTCGGCGCGATCTCAGGCTCGTCGGTGGCCGACACCGCGTCGGTCGGCTCGGTGCTGATTCCGGAGATGGAACGCCGCGGCTATCCGCGCGAGTTTGCCACTGCGGTGACGGTCAGCGGCTCGGTGCAGGCGCTGCTGACGCCGCCCAGTCATAACTCGGTGCTCTACTCCCTGGCGGCAGGCGGCACGGTCTCGATCGCCTCGCTGTTCATGGCCGGTGTAGTGCCAGGCCTGTTGATGAGCGCGTGCCTGATGGTGCTGTGCCTGATCTTCGCGAGAAAGCGCGATTACCCCAAAGGCGAAGTCATCCCCTTGAAGCAGGCGCTGAAGATCGCCGCCGACGCGCTCTGGGGCCTGATGGCCATGGTGATCATCCTCGGCGGCATCCTGTCGGGTATCTTCACCGCCACCGAGTCGGCCGCGATTGCAGTGCTGTGGGCGTTCTTCGTGACCATGTTCATCTACCGCGACTACAAATGGAGTGAGCTGCCCAAGCTGATGCACCGCACGGTGCGCACCATTTCCATCGTGATGATCCTGATCGCCTTCGCCGCCAGCTTCGGCTACATCATGACCCTGATGCAGATCCCGGCGAAGATCACCACGCTGTTCCTGACCCTGTCGGACAACCGCTACGTGATCCTGATGTGCATCAACGTGATGCTGCTGTTGCTCGGCACGGTGATGGACATGGCGCCGCTGATCCTGATCCTCACACCGATCCTGTTGCCGGTGATCCTCGGCATCGGCGTCGACCCGGTGCACTTCGGCATGATCATGCTGGTGAACCTGGGGATCGGCCTGATCACCCCGCCGGTGGGCGCGGTGCTGTTCGTAGGCGCGGCGGTGGGCAAGGTCAGCATTGAGAAGACCGTGAAGGCGCTGCTGCCGTTTTATGCAGTGCTGTTCCTGGTGTTGATAGCGGTGACCTACATTCCGGCATTGTCGCTGTGGTTGCCGAGCGTGGTGCTGTAACCCCAACCTCAAGAACAAAGATGCTTGAATGTGGGAGGGGGCTTGCCCCCGATAGCAGTGGGTCAGTCTGAGCATCTTTGACTGAAACACCGCAATCGGGGGCAAGCCCCCTCCCACATTTTGAGCAGCGCTGTGTTTACCACTTCCATAAGGCAGGTCAATTGTGATTGAGCTTACGGATCAATTCACCCATCTGGTACTCGCCCCCGCCCTCGGCGGCAGCCTCGTCAACTGGACGGTACGCGCCACCGGCCAACCGCTGTTGCGGTACAGTGATGAGCAGGCAATCAATACCGGTTTGCCGGGCAAGCTGGGCTGCTATCCGTTGGTGCCCTGGTCCAACCGCATTGCCCACGGCGGTTTCGCCAACCCTGACGGCTGGCTCGCGCTCAAGCCCAACAGCCTCACCGATCCGCTGCCGATTCACGGCTCGGCCTGGCAGCAAGCGTGGCAGGTGGTCAGCCAGTCGGCGGATGAGGTACTGCTGCAAGTGCTCTGTGACACACCGTTCGCCTATCGCGCCGAGCAGCGCATCCGCTTGAGCGGTGGGGTGCTGAGGATCGAGTTGCGCGTCACGCATCTGGCCGAAACAGCCGCATGGCATGGCGTAGGCTTGCACCCGTACTTCCCGCGTCGGCCGGGTACGCGCTTGCAGGCCAAGGCGGCGCAGGTGTGGATGAGTGACGCGGCCAAGCTGCCGACGGGGTTGGCGCCGGTGCCGCAGGAGTGGGATTTCAGGCAACCCCAAACCCTGCCGGAAGGCCTGGTGGACAATGGATTCTGCGAGTGGGATGGGTACTGCTTGATCGAACAACCGGAGCTTGGATATACCCTCGAATGCCAGGCCAGCGGCGCCGATTACTTCCTGCTGTACTGCCCGCCGGGGCTGGGGTTTTTCTGCATCGAGCCGGTAAGCCATCCGGTCAATGCCCATCACTTGCCGGGTAGGCCGGGCTTGAAGCTATTGGAACAGAACCAGTCGATCCACCTCGATTTCACCCTGAAATACAGTCCAAATGTGGGAGGGGGCTTGCTCCCGATAGCGGTCGGTCAGTAAAAAAACTGCTGACTGATACACCGCAATCGGGAGCAAGCCCCCTCCCACATTGACCGAGTTCCTTCAGGGCGGGCTGTTTTTGAGCCTTCCTGCCGTGTCGATACTCACCACCACCGACAACCCCGGCCGCAGCCGCTCGCTCTCGGCCTGGTCGGGGTCGACCGTGATCCGCACCGGCACGCGCTGGGCGATTTTCACGAAGTTGCCGGTGGCGTTGTCTGCCTGCAACAGGCTGAATTCCGACCCGGTCGCCGGGGAAATATGCTGCACCGTGCCGTGAAACTTGCGGTGGTTCAGCGCGTCCACGGTGAAGGTCACCGGCTGGCCGACCTGCACATTGTCCATCTGGGTTTCTTTCATATTGGCGATCACCCACAACTGCTTGGGCACCAGCGCCATCAATTGCGCGCCGGAGTTGACGTAGGCCCCCAGGCGCACGCCAATCTGCCCCAGTTGGCCGTCCCGTGGCGCGGTGACGCGGGTGTTGGACAGGTCGATCCGCGCCAATTCCACCGCCGCCTCCGCGCTGGCCACTGCCGCTTCCAGGGAGCCGCGATTGACGATCACCGTCTGCAGGTCCTGCCGGGCGATTTCCAGGCTGGCCTGGGCCTGGGCCACGGCAGCGATAGTCTGGGCATTGGCGGCACGGGTCACGTCCAGTTCGCGCCTGGACACCGAGCCGTCGCTGATCAATTCCTCGTTGCGGCGCAAGTCTGCGGTGCTTTTGCGCGCCTGGGCCTGGCTGTCGACCAGCGCGGCCTGGCGCAATTTGATGGTCGCTTCGGCGCTGTTGCGTTGCTGCACCACATTGGCCAACGACGCTTTCTGCACCGCCAGTTGCGCCAGGGCCTGGTCCAGGCGTTGCTTGTAGATACGGTCGTCGAGGCGCACCAGCAGGTCGCCCGTTTTCACATACTGAAAGTCCTGCACCGGCACTTCGAATACATAGCCGCTGAGCTGCGGGCCGATAATCGTCACCTGCCCGCGCACCAAGGCATTCTCAGTGGTTTCCACCGCGCTGCTGAACGGCGGCAGTTGCCAGGCATACAGCACGATCAGCACGCCGACGATGGCAATCGCGGCAAAGCCCAGGGACGAAAGGATGCGCACCCGCAGCGAGCGCGGTTCGGTCACCGCAGCGCCCGGCGGCGTGGTGCCCTCGGGGGTGGAGGCGATGGCATTGGTAGTGGTGGTCGTGGGTTCGGTCATGAAGAGGCGCCGACAGGTTGAACGGGAGGGGTTGCTGCTTTGGTGGTGCTCATCAGCCACAGGCTGCGGATAAAGATCCAGATCATGGTCAGGATCGCGATGATCGCGATCAGCATGAACACATCGTTGTAAGCCATCACGTTCGCTTCACGGGTTGCCGCCGTGGCCAGGCTGCGGATGCCCATGAGGTTGCGCAACTCCGGGTCGGCGACGATGCCGCCATAGGCCGAGCCACCACTTTGCACCCGCGCCGCGACGCGCGGGTCAAGCAGGGTCAGGTGTTCGGTGATCAGGCTTGAATGATATTTCTCGCGCACGATCTGGAAGGTGCCGAGCAACGCCGCGCCGATCAGGCCGCCGAGGTTCTGGCAAATCCCGAACATCACCGAGAAACTCACCAGGTTGCGCGGGTTGGTCAACACATTCTTGGTGCCCAGCACCATGGTCGGCCCGAGAAAGAAGGTCCCGCCAAAGCCTAGCAGGAACTGGCTGATATACAGGTTCTGCGGCCGGGTGAGGTTGCTGGAAAAACTGTCCATCACCGACCCGGTCGCCATCAGCGCCAGGGAAATCACCAGCGGCATCAACAAGTGCGCCGGGTTGATCGTCAAGGCGCTGACCACCAGCCCGGCAATCGCCCCGGCCAGCATCACCACGTACAGCGTATGCATCTGCTGGTAACTCATGTTCAGCATCTGCATGAAACCTACCGCGCCGGTGGATTGTTCGGACAGCACCATGCGAATCAGGATCACCGCCAATGCCAGGCGAATCATGGTGCCGCTGCCCAGCCAGCGGGTCATCAGCAGCGGGTTGGCGCGGTTATGCTCGATGGCCAGCCCGGCCATGATCAACACCAGCGAACAGGCCGAGGCGATGCCGATCCACGGCGCTTCCAGCCACCAGTCGATACGCCCCAGGGACAACACCGCGCAGAGCAAGGCGACGCCGGTGGCCAGGATCGCGAAGGTGAGGAAATCGAGTTTTTCAAAGGTCTTGAAGCGGTCGCCGGGCGGCAGCTTGAGCAGGAACACACAGCCCAGGCAGATCAACGCCAGGCCCAGCTCGAACAGGTACAGGCCACGCCATTCGGCGATCTGCAGCAAGTCCTCGGAGAACAGCCGCGCCAGGGGCAATGCCAGCTGCGCGGTGCCCAGGCCCAGCACCAGGGCTTTCAAGCGCCACTTGGCCGGGAACGCCTGGATCATGTAGTACAAGCCCAACGAACTCAGCGCCGCCCCCACCATGCCATGGGCCGCGCGCACGGCGATGGCGGAATTGAGATCGTTGACGAACAAATGGCCGAAGGTCACCAGCGCATACAGCACCAGGAACACTTCGGTAAACGCGCGCAGGCCGAACTGCTGGCGAAACTTCACCAGCAGCAGGTTCATGCACACGTTGGTCATCACATAGGCGGCGGGCAGCCAGGCCATTTCCGCCGTGGTCGCGCCCAGGGCGCCTTGCAGGTATTGCAGGTTGGCAATGACCAGCGCGTTGCCCAACCCGCCGGTGATTGCCACCAGTACGCCGACCAGCGCAAACAGCCAGCGCTTGTGAGTGGGGTGCAACGGCGTCGACGGCGAGCCGGGCAGGCTCGGCCGCTCGTGGGGTTGCCAGGCGTGTGGGGTGTACTTATCCATTCGGTGACCTTGATGAACCGACGCGCAAGGCCGGTGAAGCCATGACTCAGAGAACAGTAAACCTGAGCGGGGTTCATTTTGTCACTTTTGAGCGCATAACTGAGGGTATCTAAAAAGCCTTGAGCAGCATGCCTGCGGCCACAACCACGCACAGACTGGCGAAGCCCACCTGCAGCGCACGCGCAGGCATCACCGAACACAAGCGCCGCCCAGCCAACATGCCGACGATACTCGCGCCGATAAACACCCAGCCCACCGGCTCGATGCTCACCCCGGCGTGAAAGGCCCCCACCACGCCGATCAACGACAGCAGGCTGACGACCATCAACGAGGTGGCGACGATCCCGCGCATCTGCACATCGGTGAGTTGCTTGAACGCCGGCACGATCAGGAAACCGCCGCCCACACCGAGCAGCCCCGACACAGCGCCGGTCACCGCCCCCAGCGCCGCCAGGGTCGCGGTGCATTTGGCGGTCCAGGCCAGGCGGCCGGTCTGCTGGTTGAGCATGCAATTCTTCTGGCCCCAGGAGGCGGCGCCATGGTCGCTCGGCCCGGCCTCGAGCTTTTCGCGCCGCAACATGCGCCAGGCCACCAGCACCATCAAGGCGCTGAACAGGCCCATCAGCACCGGCTCCGACAGTTGATGGGCGACGAACACCCCCAGCGGCGAAAACAGCGCGCCCAGCAACGCGATCAATAAGGCCGCGCGGTAACGCACCAGGCCATGGCGCAGGCCGTCAATCGCGCCCACCGCCGCCGCCGCGCCCACCGCGAGCAATGACACCGGCGCGGCCTGGGTCATGGTCAGTCCCAACCCCAGCACCAATGCCGGCACCCCGAGGATGCCGCCGCCCGCACCGGTCAGGCCCATGACCAGGCCCATCAATACACCCAACACACTCGCCAGCAGCATTCAGTCCACCTTGCTCAGGCGGGTCAGCCACTCGCGGCCCTTGAGCATGCCGTTCCAGTAGAACCACGGCAGCAGCGTGGCCTTGAGGAACCACATTGAGCGGCGCGCCCGGGTCGGGTCGAGAGGAAAAGTCGGCAGCAGCTTGCCGCCATAACCGAACTCGGCCAGCACCACCTTACCCTTCTCCACCGTCAACGGGCAGGAGCCATAGCCGTCGTACTTGAGCGGCAGCGGCGCCTGTTTGCGCAGGGCCAGCAGGTTCTCGGCAACCACCACGATTTGCTTGCGCACCGCCGCAGCGGTCTTGGCGTTGGTGGTGCCGCACACATCGCCGAGGCCGAAGATATGCGGGTAGCGCAAGTGCTGCAGACTGTGGGGGTTCACTTCGCACCAGCCCCCGGCGTCGGCCAGCGGGCTCTGGCGGATAAAATCCGGGGAGACTTGCGGCGGCACCACATGCAGCAGGTCGAAGGTTTTTTCGACGAGGCTGACGTTGCCTTCGGCGTCCTTTACTTCAAACCAGGCCTTGCGTGCCGGGCCATCGACCTTGATCAGGTTGGCATTGAACGCCAGGCGTGCGTTGTATTTCTCGACGTATTTCATCAACGGCGGCACGAAGGCCGGCACGCCGAACAGCGCGGCACCGGCCAGGTTGAATTCCACCTCGATGTTTTTCAGGACGCCCTGCCTGAGCCAATGATCGCAGGACAGGTACATGGCCTTCTGCGGTGCACCGGCGCATTTGATCGGCATGGCCGGCTGGGTGAAAAGCGCCTTGCCGCCGTTGAGTTGCTGCACCAGTTGCCAGGTGTAGGCGGCATGCTCGTAGCTGTAGTTGGAGGTGACACCATGGCGGCCGAGGGTATCTTGCAGGCCTTCGATCTTTTCCCAGGCCAGGCGCAGACCGGGGCAGACGATCAAGTGGCGCCAGCTGACGCGTTGGCCGTTGTCGAGCACCAGGCTCTGCTCGTCAGGCAGCAACTGGCTGACCGCGGCCTGGATCCAGGTGACGCCGTTGGGCAGTACGTCGGCCAACGGGCGCCGGGTCTTTTGCAGGTTATAGGCGCCGCCGCCGACCAGGGTCCAGGCGGGCTGATAGCAATGGAAGTCGTTGGGTTCGATCAGGGTGATGTTCAGGTGCGGGTCGCGCTTGAGCAGGCTGGCCAGCAGGCCGATGCCTGCGGAGCCGCCGCCGATGACTACGATATCGCCACTGATGGTAGGTCCCCAGTGTTGTTCGGTCATTGTCTGCTGCCTTTTTGAGTCAGTGCACACAAGGGTCGCTGCCGGATGGCGTCACGCCCAGCTTTTTATGACCGCGCCGCAGTACAGGCCGGACAGGGTCTTCATCACTTGAATCACTTCGTGGCTGGCCAATCCGTAGAAGATGTATTTGCCTTCCCGACGGGTGGCAACCAACCCTTCGTCCCGCAGGATGCCCAACTGTTGTGACAGCGTAGGCTGACGTACGCCGGTCAGCGCTTCCAGCTCGCCGACGTTGCGCTCGCCCTGGGTCAACTGGCACAGGATCAACAGGCGGTCTTCGTTGGCCAACGCCTTGAGCAAGGAACAGGCCTTGGACGCCGATGCACGCAACTGGGCGACTTCGCCCTCACTCAACGTAGATTCCATTTGCCTCGGCTCCTTCGTCTCACTTAAGCTCAAAACATTATGTGTAAACGTAAACTGATTGTAACTACTTTTTTCCGCATCGGGGACAGCCGCCATGCCAGCGTTGATTCAAGCCTTTCTGGACGAGGCATCGTCGACTTATACCTACGTCGTCTATGAAGCGCACGGCGGTGCCTGCGCCATCGTCGACTCGGTGCTCAACTACGACCCGGCTTCCGGGCGCACCGAGACCACGCAGGCCGACCAGGTGATTGCGTTTGTCCAAGAGCATGGCCTCAAAGTGCAATGGCTGTTGGAAACCCACGCCCATGCCGACCACCTGTCCGCTGCGCCTTACCTGCGACGCACCCTGGGCGGCAAGATTGCCATCGGCCAGTCCATCAGCCAGGTGCAGGGCGTGTTCAAGCACCTGTTCAACCTGGAACCGGAGTTTCGCGTCGATGGCTCGCAGTTCGACCACTTGTTTGCGCCGGATGAGATCTTTCACATTGGCGGCCTGCAGGCCCAGGCGCTGCATGTACCCGGGCATACCCCGGCGGACATGGCTTACCTGATCGACGGGCGTTTGATCCTGGTGGGCGACACCCTGTTCATGCCCGATGTCGGCACTGCGCGCTGCGACTTCCCCGGCGGCGATGCGCGGCAGTTGTACGCGTCGATGCGCAAGTTGCTGGCCTTTCCTTCGGATACCAAACTGTATGTGTGCCACGACTACCCACCCGAGGGCCGTGAGGCCAAGTGCCTGACCACGGTGGCGGAACAACGGGCGGGGAACATCCATGTGCATGACGGGGTGGATGAAGCGGCGTTTGTAGCGATGCGCACCGCCCGTGATGCCGGGCTGGGGATGCCGACGCTGCTGTTGCCGGCGATCCAGGTGAATGTGCGGGCGGGGAATATGCCGCCGGCGGAAGAAAACGGCGTGACGTACCTGAAGATTCCCCTCAACCAACTTTGAAATGCGGTTAAAAATGTGGGAGGGGGCTTGCTCCCGATGGCGGTGAGTCAGCTACAGATAAGTTGACTGTCACACCGCTATCGGGAGCAAGCCCCCTCCCACATTTCGACCTTCGGTGTGTCAGGAACCGAGGCTGATGCCGTTGGCCGGTAACGGCAGTGCGGTTTTGTAGCGCACTTGCTTCAAGGCAAAACTGGAACGGATGTTCGCCACACCCGGCACCTTGGTCAGAAAGTCCATCATGAAGCGCTCCAGGGCCTGGATCGTCGGCACCAGCACCCGGATCAGATAATCCGGATCGCCCGCCATCAGGTAACACTCCATCACTTCCGGCCGGTCGGAGATCGCCCCTTCGAACTGCTGCAACGCCAGTTCATTCTGCTTTTCCAGGCTCACATGGATGAACACATTCACATGCAATCCCAGCAGGTCGGCATCCAGCAGCGTCACCTGCTCGCGAATCAAGCCCAACTCCTCCATCGCCTTCACCCGGTTGAAGCACGGCGTGGGGGAGAGGTTGACCGAGCGGGCCAGGTCGGCGTTGGTGATGCGCGCGTTCTCCTGCAGGGCGTTGAGAATGCCGATATCGGTACGGTCCAGTTTGCGCATGAGACAAAATCACCTGTTTATTATGTTTATGCAGATTTTTTATCCGCAAATGATCTTGAGCGCAACGAAACACAGATAAATATTCTTCTACGCCACGCCTATGATTGTTGTAGGACAAGATTTCTTCTACCCGAAGACTGACTGTCAGCTAGCGCGCCCACTACAAGAAATTCACAAGATCGAGCGTAGAAGCCATGACCCAGCCGTACGAACCGCTGCGCCTGCACGTCCCTGAACCCTCGGGCCGTCCAGGCTGCAAGACCGACTTCACCTACCTGCGCCTGACCGACGCCGGCCTGGTGCGCAAACCCGCCATCGACGTAGAACCGGCCGACACCGCCGACCTGGCCAAGGGCCTGATCCGCGTGCTCGACGACCAGGGCCAGGCCTTGGGCCCGTGGGCCGAGGGTGTCAGCGCCGACATCATGCGCAAAGGCATGCGCGCGATGCTCAAGACGCGCATCTTCGACAACCGCATGGTGGTCGCCCAGCGCCAGAAAAAAATGTCGTTCTACATGCAGAGCCTAGGCGAAGAAGCCATTGGCAGCGCCCAGGCCCTGGCCTTGAACATTGACGACATGTGTTTCCCCACCTACCGCCAGCAAAGCATCCTGATGGCTCGCGATGTGCCGCTGGTCGACCTGATCTGCCAACTGCTGTCCAACGAGCGCGACCCGCTCAAGGGCCGCCAGTTGCCGATCATGTACTCGGTCAGGGACGCCGGCTTCTTCACCATTTCCGGCAACCTCGCCACCCAGTTCGTACAGGGCGTGGGCTGGGGCATGGCCTCGGCGATCAAGGGCGATACCAAGATCGCCTCGGCCTGGATCGGCGACGGCGCCACCGCAGAATCGGACTTCCACACCGCCCTCACCTTCGCCCACGTCTACCGCGCCCCGGTGATCCTCAACGTGGTGAATAACCAATGGGCCATTTCGACCTTCCAGGCCATCGCCGGTGGTGAAGCCACTACCTTCGCCGGACGCGGCGTGGGTTGCGGTATCGCTTCGCTGCGGGTCGACGGCAACGACTTCATTGCGGTGTACGCCGCGTCTGCCTGGGCCGCCGAGCGTGCGCGCCGTAACCTGGGGCCGAGCCTGATCGAGTGGGTCACTTACCGCGCCGGCCCGCACTCGACCTCCGATGATCCGTCCAAGTACCGCCCTGCCGATGACTGGAGCCACTTCCCCCTGGGCGACCCGATTGCCCGTCTCAAGCAGCACCTGATCCGGATTGGCCAGTGGTCCGAAGAGGAGCACGCGGCAGTCAGTGCCGAACTTGAAGCCGAAGTGATCGCCGCGCAAAAACAGGCCGAACAGTACGGCACCCTCGCCGGCGGCCAGATTCCAAGCGCCGCGACCATGTTCGAAGACGTTTATAAAGAGATGCCGGAGCACTTGAAGCGCCAGCGTCAAGAGCTGGGGGTCTGACATGAACGATCACAACAACAGCATCGAACTGGAAACCGCCATGACCACCACCACCATGACCATGATCCAGGCCCTGCGCTCGGCCATGGATGTGATGCTTGAACGTGACGACAACGTGGTGGTGTTCGGCCAGGACGTCGGTTACTTCGGCGGCGTGTTCCGTTGTACCGAAGGCCTGCAGACCAAGTACGGCAGCTCACGGGTATTCGACGCGCCGATTTCCGAAAGCGGCATCATCGGCGTGGCGGTGGGCATGGGCGCCTACGGCCTGCGCCCGGTCGCGGAAATCCAGTTCGCCGACTACGTCTACCCCGCCACCGACCAGATCATCTCCGAGGCTGCGCGCCTGCGTTATCGCTCGGCCGGTCAGTTCACCGCGCCCTTGACCATGCGCATGCCGTGCGGCGGCGGCATCTACGGCGGCCAGACCCACAGCCAGAGTATCGAAGCGGTGTTCACCCAGGTCTGCGGCCTGCGCACGGTGATGCCGTCCAACCCTTACGACGCCAAGGGCCTGCTGATCGCCTCCATCGAAAACGATGACCCGGTGATCTTCCTTGAACCCAAGCGCCTGTATAACGGCCCGTTCGATGGCCACCACGACCGCCCGGTGACGCCGTGGTCAAAACACCCGCAAGCGCAAGTGCCGGACGGTTACTACACCGTGCCGCTGGACGTGGCCGCCATCGTGCGTCCGGGTTCGGCCGTGACCGTGCTGACCTACGGCACCACCGTGTACGTGTCGCAAGTCGCCGCCGAAGAAACCGGCATCGACGCCGAAGTCATCGACCTGCGCAGCCTGTGGCCGCTGGACCTGGAAACCATCGTCAACTCGGTGAAAAAGACCGGCCGTTGCGTCGTGGTGCACGAAGCTACGCGCACCTGCGGGTTTGGCGCCGAGCTGGTGGCGCTGGTGCAGGAGCATTGCTTCCACCACCTGGAAGCGCCGATCGAGCGCGTCACCGGCTGGGACACCCCCTACCCGCACGCGCAGGAGTGGGCGTATTTCCCAGGCCCGTCCCGAGTGGGCGCGGCGTTGAAACGGGTCATGGAGGTCTGAATGGGCACGCATGTAATCAAGATGCCGGACATTGGCGAAGGCATCGCGGAAGTTGAACTGTCGCAGTGGCATGTCAAGGTCGGCGACATGGTCGTCGAAGACCAGGTACTGGCGGATGTGATGACCGACAAGGCGATGGTGGATATTCCCTCGCCGGTCCACGGCAAGGTGATTTCCCTCGGCGGCGAGCCGGGTGAAGTCATGGCGGTGGGCAGTATTTTGATCAGCATTGAAGTGGAAGGCGCGGGTAACGCCAA
This sequence comes from Pseudomonas sp. R2-7-07, assembly GCF_003852355.1. Classification (NCBI taxonomy): domain Bacteria; kingdom Pseudomonadati; phylum Pseudomonadota; class Gammaproteobacteria; order Pseudomonadales; family Pseudomonadaceae; genus Pseudomonas; species Pseudomonas sp. R2-7-07. Next base: position 3,594,682 of record NZ_CP027759.1, read on the forward strand.
GGAAGCGCCAGCCGTGGCCGCACCGGTAGAAAAAGCCGCGCCGGTGGTGGAGAGCAAACCGGCACCGGTTGAAGCCAAGCCCGCGCCTGTCGCCACCAAACCTCAAGCCCCCGTGGCCCGCGATGCGGCTGACCGCCCGCTGGCTTCTCCCGCCGTGCGCAAGCGTGCGCTGGATGCGGGTATTGCGTTGCGCCTGGTACAGGGCACAGGCCCGGCCGGGCGGATTCTGCATGAAGACCTCGACGCCTACCTTCAGCAAGGCACGAGCAACACCGCGACAGCGGCCAACCCCTACGCCGAACGCAACGACGAGCACCAGATTCCGGTGATCGGCATGCGCCGCAAGATCGCCCAGCGCATGCAGGACGCCACCCGCCGCGCCGCGCATTTCAGCTATGTGGAAGAAATCGACGTCACGGCGCTGGACGAGCTGCGCGTGCACCTCAATGAAAAACACGGCGCCACCCGCGGCAAGCTGACCCTGTTGCCGTTCATCGTGCGCGCCATGGTGGTGGCACTGCGCGATTTCCCCCAGATCAACGCGCGCTACGACGACGAAGCCCAGGTCATCACCCGCCTCGGTGCGGTGCATGTGGGCGTCGCCACCCAGAGCGACGTTGGCCTGATGGTGCCGGTGGTGCGCCACGCCGAAGCCCGCAGCCTATGGGGCAATGCCGAAGAAATCGCACGCTTGGCCACGGCTGCACGCACTGGCAAGGCCAGCCGCGACGAGCTGTCGGGCTCGACTATCACCCTGACCAGCCTCGGCGCGCTGGGCGGGATTGTCAGCACGCCGGTACTGAACCTGCCGGAAGTCGCCATCGTCGGTGTCAACCGCATCGTCGAGCGGCCCATGGTGATCAAGGGCCAGATCGTGGTGCGCAAGATGATGAACCTCTCCAGCTCGTTCGATCACCGCGTGGTCGATGGCATGGACGCGGCGCAATTCATCCAGGCCATTCGCAGCCTGCTCGAACAACCCGCCAGCCTGTTTCTGGAGTAAGGGCATGACTTCGACATTACACACCACCCTGCTGATTATCGGCGGCGGCCCGGGCGGTTATGTGGCCGCGATTCGCGCCGGCCAGCTGGGCATCCCGACCATTTTGGTGGAAGGCCAGGCGCTGGGCGGTACCTGCCTGAACATCGGCTGCATTCCGTCCAAAGCCTTGATCCACGTGGCCGAACAGTTCCAGCAAAGCGTTCACCACAGCCAGGGCTCGCCCCTGGGCATCGAAATGGATGTGCCCACCCTGGACATCCGCAAAAGCGTAGAATGGAAAGACGGTATCGTCGACCGCCTGACCACCGGCGTCGCCGCGCTGCTGAAAAAACACAAGGTGCAGGTGGTTCACGGTTGGGCCAAGGTGGTGGACGGCAAGACTGTCGACGTGGGCGACCAGCGCATTCAGTGCGAACACCTGCTGCTGGCCACCGGTTCGAAAAGCGTCGAGCTGCCGATGCTGCCGCTGGGCGGGCCGGTCATTTCGTCCACCGAAGCCCTGGCACCGACCCGTGTGCCGAAGCGGCTGATCGTGGTGGGCGGCGGTTATATCGGCCTGGAGCTGGGGATTGCCTACCGCAAGCTCGGGGCCGAGGTCAGTGTGGTCGAGGCCCAGGAGCGCATCCTGCCGGCCTATGACGCCGAGCTGACCCAACCGGTCGGCGAGTCGCTCAAACGACTGGGCATCAAGCTGTACCTCCAGCACGCCGTCACTGGGTTTACCGACAACCGCCTGCAGGTGCGCGACCCTAATGGCGACACGCTGGCGCTGGAGACCGACCAGGTGCTGGTGGCCGTGGGTCGCAAACCCAACACCCAGGGCTGGAACCTCGAAGCGCTGAACCTGGCGATGAACGGCGCGGCGATCAAGATCGACAGCCGTTGCCAAACCAGCATGCGCAACGTCTGGGCCATCGGCGACCTGAGCGGCGAGCCAATGCTGGCGCACCGCGCCATGGCCCAGGGCGAAATGGTTGCCGAACTGATCAGTGGCAAATCCCGCGAATTCAACCCGGCGGCGATCCCGGCCGTATGCTTTACCGACCCGGAACTGGTGGTGGTCGGCAAGACGCCTGACGAAGCCAAGGCAGCCGGTGTGGAGTGCATCGTGTCGAGCTTCCCCTTCGCCGCCAATGGCCGGGCCATGACCCTGGAGTCGAACATCGGTTTCGTGCGGGTGGTGGCACGGCGTGACAATCACCTGATTGTCGGCTGGCAGGCGGTGGGCGCCGGTGTATCGGAACTGTCTACGGCGTTTGGCCTGAGCCTGGAAATGGGCTCGCGCCTGGAGGATGTGGCCGGCACCATCCATGCCCATCCGACGCTGGGTGAAGCCGTACAGGAAGCGGCGCTGCGCGCCCTGGGCCACGCGTTGCATCTGTAAATAACACACCACCTGTAGGAGCGAGCTTGCTCGCGAAAATCGCCAACGATAACGCGTGAAACCAGAATGAACGCGGCGCCCTGGAGTTTTTCGCGAGCAAGCTCGCTCCTACAGAGGACGTGGGGGATGCGAACGGGCCCGCGAATGAAGTATTGTTGCGCCCATCCAGAAAAAAATCCGACTTGACCAAGATAGAGGGTGTCATGGGTAACGAGAGCATCAATTGGGACACGCTGGGTTTTGACTACATCAAGACCGATAAGCGGTTTCTCCAGGTCTGGAAAAACGGCGAATGGCAAGACGGCACCCTGACCGACGACAACGTGCTGCACATCAGCGAGGGCTCCACCGCCCTGCACTACGGCCAACAGTGCTTTGAAGGCCTCAAGGCCTACCGCTGCAAGGACGGCTCGATCAACCTGTTTCGTCCGGACCAGAACGCCGCGCGCATGCAGCGCAGCTGTGCCCGCCTGCTGATGCCGCATGTGACGACCGATGCGTTCATCGACGCCTGCAAACAAGTGGTCAAGGCCAACGAGCGCTTCATCCCGCCTTACGGCAGCGGCGGCGCGCTGTACCTGCGCCCGTTCGTGATCGGCACCGGTGACAACATCGGTGTGCGCTCCGCGCCGGAGTTTATCTTCTCGGTGTTCTGCATCCCGGTCGGCGCCTATTTCAAAGGCGGCCTGGTGCCCCACAACTTCCAGATCTCCACCTTCGACCGCGCCGCGCCACAAGGCACCGGTGCCGCGAAAGTCGGCGGTAACTATGCCGCCAGCCTGATGCCAGGTTCGGAAGCAAAAAAATCCGGCTTCGCCGACGCGATCTACCTGGACCCGATGACCCATTCGAAAATCGAAGAAGTCGGCTCGGCCAACTTCTTCGGCATCACCCATGACAACCAGTTCATCACACCGAAGTCGCCTTCGGTACTGCCGGGCATCACCCGCCTGTCGCTGATCGAACTGGCCCAGAGCCGCCTGGGCCTTACCGTGGTCGAGGGCGAGGTGTTCATCGACAAGCTGGACCAATTCAAGGAAGCCGGCGCCTGCGGCACCGCTGCGGTGATCTCGCCGATCGGTGGCATCCAGTACAACGGCAAACTGCACGTGTTCCACAGCGAGACCGAAGTGGGCCCGGTTACCCAGAAGCTCTACAAAGAGCTGACGGGCGTGCAGACCGGTGATGTTGAAGCGCCAGCGGGTTGGATCGTCAAGGTCTAATAGCCACAACGCAAAACCCAATGTGGGAGGGGGCTTGCTCCCGATGGCGGTGTATCAGTCAACATCTTCGGTGACTGACACATTGCTATCGGGAGCAAGCCCCCTCCCACATTTTGATTACCGGTATTTTCAAGATTGGGGGATGTTACTGGCAATCCTCTTGCCCATGCTGATCCTCTGTTCCACCCCATACCCCAACGCCTCGTAAAACCCCGCCACCGCATCATTGCCGCTGGTGATCTGCAGGTTGATCTTCATGCAACCCAGTGCCGTCAACGCCTGTTCCGCGTGACGCACCAACGATGATCCCAGGCCGTGGCGACGATAGTCGGCGTGCACCGCCACCGAATACAGCCAGCCACGATGGCCGTCGTACCCGGCGAGGATCGTGCCGATCACGGTTTTTTTGTCGGTGGCGACAAAGAAAAGCCCGTCATTGACCGCCAGTTTCTTATCGATCGCCAGGGTCGGCAGGTTATGCGCGGTGTCATAGCCGAACGCTTCCTGCCATAACGCAACCACCTGCGCACGGTGCTGGCGGTCGCGATACGGGCCGATGGGGTGCCGAGACAGCAGCGCCTTTTCCATGACCAGCGTACGCTCGTTGCCGTGGTAGACATCGCGCACGGTATGAAAACCCAGCTTGCTATAGAACGGCTCGGCGGTCAGCGAAGACGGCACACTCAACACGCTCACCCCGGCTTCACGGGCGCGCAGCTCGATCTCGATCATCAGCAGCCGGCCAATGCCCTGCCCTTGCAGCACCGGATTGACGAACACCGAGCGCACCACATTGGCGTCCAGGGCCGCCGTGGCGACGATCACATCGGCTTTTACCGCCACCAGCACCACACGACGCTTGAGCAGTTCCAGCACCGCCTCGGGTGTGAAATTGCTCGCCACGCGAGCGATCACATCCGCCGGGTAATCCCGTGCATTGCTGCCGTGCAAGGCGGCGAGGATGACCTGGCTGATGCCCTCGGCATCTGAGGCTTGGGCAGTACGAACGACGGTAGACATGCTTGCTCCTGGCTGACGGCGCTATAACGAGCACCACAATACCAATGTGAGAGGGCCATGCCCTAACGCCAGTCGGTTAAGGCGACACCGAACCTGTGGCGAGGGAGCTTGCTCCCGTGGCAGCCTGGCGGCCTATAGCTATCTGACTGATGCCGCGCGATCCAAATGTGGGAGGGGGCTTGCTCCCGATGGCGGCCTCAGGGCCGACCAGGATGCTGGATCAGAGCGAGTACATATCCGTTGCTGCGGTAACGGCTGCTATGGGTTCCGCCCAACGGCGGCTCACTTTTGAAAAGCGTGTACGGACCGGACACATGGTTGACGGGTGTGCGGGGACATGGTGGACACTTTGCGGCGAGCCAACTTCGTCGGAAAGCCATCATGCCTTGGACTACGAGAGACGCCATGAGCCTGAAAGAAGAGTTCGTTGCCTTAGCACGGCAACCCGGCAGCAACAAACGTGAGTTGTGTCGACGATTCGGTATCAGCCCACAAACAGCGTACAAGTGGCTCAAACGCTACGAGGCGCTGGGTCAGCCTGGTCTGCAAGAGAAATCCCGCAGGCCAGCGACCAGCCCTAAACTGACTCAGACGGCTTTGGAAGCCCAAATCATCGCACTTAGACAGGCCCATCCAGCATGGGGTGGACGCACCATTAGTAGCCTGTTGGAAAAGCGCATTGCTCCCAGCACCGTCACCAATGTCTTGCACCGCCATGGTCTGATTCAACCGCCTCAGAAGGAACATACGGCGACGTTGCGATTTGAGCACGACGCGCCTAATGATCTGTGGCAGATGGATTTCAAAGGACATTTCGCACTGCAACAAGGTCGATGCCACCCCCTGACTCTGTTGGATGACCACTCCCGGTTCAGCCTAGCCATTGATGCCTGTGATAACGAACGGGGAGCCACGGTGAAGGAGAAGATGATCGAGGTTTTCCAGCGCTATGGCTTGCCAGTTCGGATCAACGTTGATAACGGCGCTCCCTGGGGCTCGCCACGCAATCCGGGTGAAGTTTCAGAACTGAGTATCTGGCTGATTCGCCTGGGAATTCGGATCAGCTTCAGCCGTCCTCGCCATCCTCAAACCAATGGGAAGATCGAACGTTTCCACCGCTCGCTCAAAGCAGAAGTGCTTGATGGACGTTATTTTTCCACACTGATGGAGGCTCAATCGGCTTTTGATCAATGGCGTGAGGTTTATAACCTGCAGCGCCCTCATCAGGCGCTGGGCTACAAGGTGCCTATGGACCGCTATCGGAGCAGTCCCTGGGCGTATCCACAGCAACTGTCGGAATTTGAATATGGCCCAGATGATGTGTTGGCTAAGGTTTATGACAGTCGATTTCGCTTTCAGAAACGCTACTTCAGCATCGCCAAAGGTCTGCGTGGACAACACATCGCAATACGTCCTAACGCTGAGAGAGATGGCTTATTTGACGTCTACTTCTGTCATCAATTTCTACGGACCTTCGACGTGAATAACCCTGACTACGGGGCATAATGTGTCCACTATGTCCCCGCACAGGTGTCAACCATGTGTCCGGTCCGTACAAAAAGCGCAAAAGTAAGCAAAACGCTCTTGCCCCACCACTCGGCACCTCGCCTAGGCTCGGTGTGCCCGTAATCCGACAGTGATTTGGGGGGCCGCCGCCACGCGCCATCCATGGCGCGGGGCGGCTAAACCGGCATCCCTGCCGGTTTACCCCCCAAATCACTGTCGAATTCCGGCCAGCGTGGTTTAACGGGGCGCCTAAGATCAAAAGCAAAAGCAAAAGCAAAAGCAAAAGCAAGAGCGGCTCGCTTCGCATCGTGGTTACCGTAGGCTGTGCTACAAAATCGTGTAGATACCTATGGCCATCGGGGGCAAGCTCTAATGCCAGTCAGTTAAGAAGTAGCAGGAGCGAGAACTAACTTGTGGCGAGGGAGCTTGCTCCCGCTGGGGCGCGAAGCGGCCCCAAACAATGGGACTGCTGCGCAGTCCAGCGGGAGCAAGCTCCCTCGCCACAGGTTCGGTGTCGCCTTGACTTACTGGCATCAGGGCAAGCCCCCTCCCACATTTTCTAACCGTGCCCACTTGAAATACGTTTGCCGGGTTTGGCGCCAACCAGCTTGGCCTGCCCATCTTTCTGCTTGCCCGTACGCGCCTCGCTGATCAGCCCCGGAATCAACTTGCCCTCCGGCAGGTTCTTCCAGAACCGGCTCGGCAAATGCCCTTCCATTACCTTGGGGTTCAACCGCGCCGGGTTGAAGATGTGGCTGTAGTAGGTCAACCACATGGCGCTGTGCGGGTCCTCGACATTCTGCGCCAGTTGCTGCCAAGCCTCGGGGCAGTGGCGTTGGTGAATCAATTGCTCGCCGTCGTAATACACCCCGTCCAGGGGCGTTGCGATCATCCAGCGATGCCGGCCCATGCGCCCGACAAAATGCTGGCTGGCGCTGTGCAGAATATCGTGGGCCGGTTCGTGCCAGGCCACGTACTCCGGCAGCTCCGGCCCTGCCCCCGGCGGCAGTGCGATAAACCGTACAAATGCGTGCAAGTGGTGGGCTTCACGACTGACCTGCTTGATGCGCCGCTGCAACTCGCTGCCCAACTTGTCACCGGCCAGCATCGCCGTGCGATCGCCATGGCTGACCCGCCACAACACCTCGTACAGCAAACTCCAGCGCTGGTCGCCGTGGTAGCAGGCGGCCGACTCCAGCAGGTGCAGCAACGCCTTGGGAATGCGCGCCTGGAACGGGCCAGGCCCAGGCGGAATCGGCTCGTCGGTGGCAAACAGATCCGCCACCTCGGCTTCGCCCCAACTCACCTGGCTGGGGTCGACCTGATGGCTGAGCAGCCAGCGCGCCTGTTCGCGCCAGGTGCTGAACAGGTTGTCGCATTCCAGGCTGATCATCCCCACAACCCCATCTGTTGCGGTTGCGGGCGATCACGCAGCTGCTCGCGCAGCAAAACGCTGGTGGTGTCCGCTTGTTGGGGGTGGTAATCGCTGGTGATGAAAAACGGCTTGGCCTTGGCCAGTACGCAGCGCATGCGCGCCAGGTCTTCGAAGCGGATCTTGCGTTCGCGGCGCAGGTCGACCAGGCGCTGGGTGGTGCGCAGGCCAATGCCGGGGATGCGCGCGATCAAGGTCGGTTCGGCGCGGTTCAGGTCCAGGGGGAACACCTCGCGATGTTCCAAGGCCCAGGCCAGCTTAGGGTCAATATCCAGGGCCAGGTGGCCGGGGCCTTCGAACAGCTCGTTCGCGCTGAAACCGTAGCTGCGCAACAGGAAATCGGCCTGGTACAAACGATGCTCGCGCATCAGTGGCGGCGCGGCCAGGGGCACGCTTTTCGGGCTGTTGGGGATGGGACTGAAGGCCGAGTAATACACGCGGCGCAGCTTGTAATTGCCATACAGGGCTTCGGCACCGTGCAGGATGGTGCTGTCGTCGGTGTCGTCGGCGCCGACGATCATCTGGGTGCTCTGCCCGGCCGGGGCGAAGCGCGGCGCGCGGGGTTCGTTGAGCACGGTCTGCTCACCGGTGTAGATGGTCTGCATGGCCTGCTTGATCGAGACGATCTGCTTTTCCGGCGCCAGGGTTTGCAGGCTGGCATCGGTGGGCAGTTCGATATTCACGCTCAGGCGGTCGGCATAACGCCCGGCCTCGGCGATCAGCGCCGGGTCGGCTTCGGGAATGGTCTTGAGGTGGATATAGCCGCGAAAGTCGTGCTCTTCGCGCAACAGCCTGGCGACCCGCACCAATTGCTCCATGGTGTAGTCGGCCGAACGGATGATGCCGGAACTGAGAAACAGGCCGCTGACGCAATTGCGCTTGTAGAAGTCCAGGGTCAGGGTGACCACCTCTTCCGGGCTGAACCGCGCACGGGGCACATCGCTGGAACGGCGGTTGACGCAATACTGGCAGTCGTAGAGACAGAAGTTGGTGAGCAACACCTTGAGCAGCGAGACGCAACGGCCGTCGGGCGTATAGCTGTGGCAAATGCCCATGCCGTCGGTGGAACCCAGCCCCGCCTTGCCTTCGGAGCTGCGCTTGGGTGCGCCACTGCTGGCGCATGACGCGTCATACTTGGCGGCGTCGGCGAGGATGCTGAGTTTTTCGATCAACTGCATGGAGAGCTACCAATACTGGTTTTTTGTACAGTATCAGCAGCCACCCCTTGTCACAAGTGCCGTCTGTAGGAGCGAGCTTGCTCGCGAAGAACGCAAGGGCGTCGCGTTGATTCAGAAGAGGCACGTTATCGTTGACGTTTTTCGCGAGCAAGCTCGCTCCTACAAGGTCAGATCAGCTCGCCGTCGCCAACAACAGGTCCTGCACCGAACGCGCTGAATCATGGCTGCGGTCATTGGCATACAACGACGCCGCAATCTCATCCGCGCGAATCGGCAGCACCGACAGCAACGTATCGCTCAAGCCATGGCTGGCCTGGCTGAACCCCTGGATATAGATACCCGCCTTGCAGCGCTCATCGGTGACGATACGGTAGTCGCGGGCCACTTCGAAGTCGCCCATGTAGGCGTGCAGCGGCGCGAGCAGTTCGCGGTGCATCTGGCGCTCGTAACCGGTGGCGAGGATCACCGCGTCGTAGTGGCCGACGCTGGTTTCGCCGCTGGCGTTGTTGCGCAGCACCAGTTCGATGCCGAGCGGGCCGGGGGTGGCCTTTTCGACAACGGTCATGGTGCGGAACGCCTGGCGTGCGATGCCGGAGACTTTCTGCCGATAGAAAATGCCGTAGATACGTTCGATCAGGTCCAGGTCCACCACCGAGTAGTTGGTGTTCTGGTACTCGGCAACCAGCCGCTCACGCTCGGCGCCGACTTGCTGGAACACCAGGTCGGTAAAGGCCGGCGAGAACACTTCATTGACGAACGGGCTGTCGTCGGCGGGTTTGAGCGCCGAGCCGCGCAGGATCAAGTCGACCTGCACCGAGGGGAAGCTGTCGTTGAGGTCGATAAAGGCTTCGGCCGCGCTCTGGCCGCCGCCGATCACCGCAATGCGCATGGCCTTGCCGTCGACACAGGGCTGGCTGGCCATGCGCTCCAGATACTGGGAATGGTGAAACACCCGGCTGTCGCCCTTGAGCGCCTTGAAGGCTTCGGGAATACGCGGCGTGCCCCCGGCGCTGACCACCACCGCGCGCGTGGTGCGCACATGCTGTTCACCCTGGGCGTCACGGGAAATCACGCGCAGCGCTTCCACCTGCTGCTGGTGCAGGATCGGCTCGATGGCCAGCACTTCTTCGCCGTAGCGGGCCTGGGCCTGGAATTGCCCGGCGACCCAGCGCAGGTAATCGTTGTACTCCATGCGGCACGGGTAGAACGTGCCCAGGTTGATAAAGTCCACCAGGCGCTCGTGGGCCTTCAGGTAATTGACGAAGGAATACGGGCTGGTGGGGTTGCGCAGGGTCACCAGGTCCTTGAGGAAGGAAATCTGCAGTTCGCTCTGGGTCACCAGGGTATTGCCGTGCCAGCGGTAGTCGGCTTGTTTGTCGAGGAACAGCACGTCCAGTTTGCCCTGGGCCTTTTCACGCTCCTGCAGGGCGATGGCCAGCGCCAGGTTCGAAGGGCCGAAGCCGATACCGATCAGGTCGTGAACCGCGGGCGAAGCAATTGCCTGTGTCATTCCAGTGTCCTCTGGATAAGCCCCTTGGCGGTTGGGGCGGGAATACCTTCATGGCCTGCACAACAGGCCGTGTGTTGATAGGAAACGAGGACAGTGAAATAAAATTTAACTAACGGCGCATCAGTGGGCTTCCCACTCGCGCATGCGTGACCGGCAATGCTTCATGGCATTGACGATGTGCTTTTCCACCAGGCTGCGGGAAATGCTCAGGCGCTCGGCGATTTGCAGATGGGACAGGCCGTCGAGTTTGCGCAGCAGGAAACTGTCGCGGCAGGCCGCCGGCAACTCGGCCAGGGCGCGCTCGAGCAGCTCCAGACGCTGGCCCTGGTCGTGGCTGGCGTGGGGTGAACACGGGGCGAAGCGTTCTTCGCTGTCCAGCACCTCCAGCGGCTCGACCTGGCGCAGGGCGTTGCGCCGATGGCCGTCGATCACCAGGTTCAACGCGGTGCGATACAGGAACGCGCGCGGCTGTTCGATCGGGGTGTCACTGGAACGCTCCAGCACCCGCACATACGCGTCATGCACCACATCCTCGGCCACCTGACGGTTGCCCAGCTTGGCGTTGAGGAAACACACCAGCTCACGATAGTAGTTTTCCAACATGACTCCTGGCCCCATGGCCGTGGTGCTAACGATGCCAGTCCGAGTAGGAACAGGCCCATCGATGATGGCAGTTTGAGTAGGTGCAATTTATAGTAATTCTCATCTACTTTTAAAGAAGTCTCGCATCAACGGCCGATTTTTTTCGCCGCGCGTGCTGTAACCGCGCGTGTAACCGCCTAAATCCTGCGGCATTTTCTTCGTTTAACTGTCAGCTCTGCGCAACTGCGCCCCGATCTTTCCTGGCTGGAACCTACGCATGAAACGCCCTCGACCTGCCCGACGCGCCCTGCTTGTGGTGGCGTGCCTGATTCCCATCGTTGCGTTTGCCACCTGGCAAGGCCTGGCGCCGGGTCGCGACACCCTGGCCACCGTCACCGTCACCCGTGGCGATATCGAAAACAGCGTCACAGCCCTGGGCACCCTGCAACCGCGGCGTTATGTGGATGTGGGCGCCCAGGCTTCCGGGCAGATCCAGAAGATCCACGTCGAAGCCGGCGACCAGGTCAAGGAGGGCCAATTGCTGGTAGAGATCGACCCCTCGACGCAAAAGGCCAAGCTCGATGCCAGCCGCTACGCCATCGAAAACCTTGAGGCGCAGTTGCAGGAGCAGAAGGCCCAGCATGCATTGGCGCGCCAGAAGTACCAGCGCCAGCAACGCTTGAGCGCCGGCAACGCCACGCGCGAAGAGGATGTACAAACCGCCAAGGCCGAACTGAGCGCGACCCAGGCGCGGGTCGAGATGTTCCAGGCGCAGATCCGCCAGGCGCGGGCCAGCCTGCGCAGCGACGAAGCGGAACTGGGTTACACGCGTATCTATGCGCCGATGGCCGGTACCGTGGTCGCGGTGGATGCGCGGGTCGGCCAGACGCTCAACGCGCAACAACAAACCCCGCTGATTCTGCGCATCGCCAGGTTGTCGCCGATGACCGTATGGGCCGAAGTCTCCGAAGCGGATATCGGCCATGTCAAACCCGGTATGAGCGCGTACTTCACCACCTTGAGCGGCGGCAGCCGGCGTTGGACCAGCACCGTGCGCCAGATCCTGCCGATTCCGCCCAAACCCTTGAACGAAACCCAGGGCAGCGGCAGCCCGAGCAGCGCCAGCAAAAGTGGCAGCGGCCGCGTGGTGCTGTACACGGTGCTGCTGGACGTGGACAACGCCGATAACGCGCTGATGGCGGAAATGACCACCCAGGTGTTTTTCGTCGCAAACCAGGTCAAGGGCGTCCTCACCGTACCGGTCGCCGCGCTGCAAGGCACTCCCAACGCGGACACGCAAATCGCCCGGGTGGTGGCGAAGAACGGCAGCATCGAGCAGCGCACGGTGCGCCTGGGTGTCAGCGACCGCCTGCGCGTCCAGGTGCTCGACGGCCTCAGCGAAGGCGATCACCTGTTGATCGGCCCGGCCGACAGCAGCGGGGGTTGAATTGACCACGCCCCTGATCGAACTCAAGCACATCCGTAAATCCTACGGCGGCGGCGACAGCCCGCAGGTCGACGTGCTGCGTGGCATCGACCTGTCGATCCATGCCGGGGAGTTCGTCGCCATCGTCGGCGCGTCCGGCTCCGGCAAGTCCACATTGATGAATATCCTCGGTTGCCTCGACCGCCCAAGCGACGGTGACTACCTGTTCGCCGGTGAAAACGTTGCCCACCTGGGCAGCGACGAACTGGCCTGGCTGCGCCGCGAAGCCTTCGGTTTCGTGTTCCAGGGCTACCACTTGATCCCGTCGGCGTCGGCCCAGGAAAACGTCGAGATGCCGGCGATCTATGCCGGCATCAGTGCCAGCGAACGGCACGCCCGCGCCACCGCCCTGCTCACCCGCCTGGGCCTGGCCGACCGCACCGGCAACCGTCCGCACCAGCTCTCCGGCGGCCAGCAGCAGCGGGTGTCCATCGCACGCGCGCTGATGAACGGCGGGCATATCATCCTCGCCGACGAACCCACCGGCGCCCTCGACAGCCATAGCGGCGCCGAAGTGATGAGCCTGCTCGACGAACTGGCGAGCCAGGGCCATGTGGTCATCCTGATCACCCATGACCGCGAAGTGGCCGCACGGGCCAACCGCATCATCGAGATTCGCGACGGCCTGATCATCAGCGACTCGGCCGGCGCCCAGGCCTGCGCGCCCGCCGAAGCGGACAGCACTGCGCTGCAGGCCGTGGACCTGCGCCAGCGCCTGGTCGACGGCGCCGAACACAACGGCGCCTGGAAGGCCGAACTGCTCGACGCATTGCAAGCGGCTTGGCGCGTGATGTGGATCAACCGCTTTCGCACCGCGCTGACCTTGCTCGGAATCATTATTGGCGTGGCCTCGGTGGTGGTCATGCTGGCCGTGGGGGAAGGCAGCAAGCGCCAGGTCATGGCGCAGATGGGCGCGTTCGGCTCGAACATCCTGTATGTCAGTGGTTCGTCGCCCAACCCGCGCACGCCCCTGGGCATCATCACCCCACAGGATGTGGCCGCCCTGGCCACCCTGCCCCAGGTGAAACGGATCATGCCGGTCAACGGCGCCGAAGCCGGCGTGCGTTTCGGCAACATCGACTACATCGCCTATGTCGGCGGCAACGACACCCAGTTTCCGAGCATCTTCAACTGGCCGGTGGTCGAGGGCAGCTACTTTACCGAAGCCGACGAACGCAACGCCGCCACCGTCGCGGTGATCGGCGCCCGGGTGCGTGACAAGCTGTTCAAAGGCCTGGTCAACCCCATCGGCCAGTACATCCTGATCGAAAACGTGCCGTTCCAGGTGGTGGGCGTGCTCCAGGAAAAAGGCTCCAGCTCGGGCAACAAAGACAGTGATGACCGCATTGCCATCCCCTACTCCGCCGCCAGCATCCGCCTGTTCGGCAGCTATAACCCGGAGTACGTGGTGATTGCCGCAGCCGACGCCACCCGGGTGAACGCCGCCGAGCAGGCCATCAATCAGTTGCTCAAGCGCCTGCACCAGGGCAAGGACGATTATCACCTGACCAACAACGCCGCGATGATCCAGGCCGAGGCGCGCACGGCCAACACACTGTCGTTGATGCTAGGTTCGATTGCGGCGATTTCCCTGTTGGTGGGCGGCATCGGCGTGATGAACATCATGCTGATGACCGTGCGCGAACGTACCCGCGAGATCGGCATCCGCATGGCCACCGGTGCCCGTCAGCGCGACATCCTGCGCCAGTTTCTCACCGAGGCGGTGATGCTCTCGGTGGTCGGCGGGCTGCTGGGTATTGCCCTGGCCTTGCTGGTGGGCGGCGTGCTGGTACTGGCCGAGGTGGCGGTGCAGTTTTCCCTGATGGCGGTGCTCGGCGCCTTTGGCTGCGCGCTGGTCACCGGTGTCGTATTCGGCTTTATGCCGGCCCGTAAAGCTGCCCGGCTCGATCCGGTTAAGGCGTTGACCAGTGAATAAACGACCCCTCGCACCGCCGCTGGCGCTGCTCAGCCTGTGCTTGTTGCTCAATGCCTGTGCGGGTAATGCGCCCGCCGTCGACAGCGGCATCGCGCCGCCCGCCGCCTGGCAATACGCCGAGCGCGCGGCCAGCCAAGCCGCCAACCAGCGCTGGTGGACGCAATTTGGCAGCCCCTCGCTCAACCGCCTGATCGACCAGGCCCGCCGTGACAGTTTCGACGTTGCCGCCGCCATGGCCCGCGTGCGCCAGGCGCAGGCAACGGCGGTGATTGCCGGCGCGCCGCTGCTGCCTGAGGTCAAGTTCAACCTCACCGCCACCCGTGAAAAGCTGCTGCGCGGCAGCGGCAACTCGGACCTGAACGCCACCGAGAGCAACAGAACCGTCAGCAGCTATGACGCCAACCTCACGGCCAGCTACGAACTCGACTTCTGGGGCGGCCGCGCCGCCGCACGGGACGGCGCACTGCAGAGCCTGCAGGCCAGCCAGTTCGACCAGGCCAACGTTGAGCTGACCCTGCTCAGCAACGTGGCCGACCGCTACGCGCAAACCCTGGCCGCGCGCCAGCGCCTGCAGATCGCCGAGCTGAACCTGGCGAATGCGCGCAATGTGCTGAAGCTGGTGCAAACCCGCTACGACGCCGGTTCCGCCACAGCCCTGGAGCTGGCGCAACAGAAAAGCCTGGTGGCCAGCCAGCAACGGCAACTGCCGCTGATCGAGCAGTTGGCCGAAGATTCGCGGATCACCCTTGCCGCGTTGCTCGGCCAGCCCGTGCAGGCGCTGGCCCTGGGCAACGAGGCGTTCCAGGCACTGACCTGGCCAAGCATCGGGCCCGGCGTGCCGAGCCAGTTATTGAGCCGGCGCCCCGACCTGGCCCAGGCCGAGGCACAACTGGCGGCGGCGAGCGCCGACGTGCGCGTGGCCCGTGCGGCGATGTTGCCTGCCGTCACCCTGGGCGCGACCCTGGGTTCGGGCGCGTACAAAGCCGACGACATCCTGCGCAGCCCGTTCTACACCCTGACCTCGGGCCTGGTGGCGCCGATCTTCAACAACGGTCGTTTAAGCGCGGAACGCGACAAGGCCCGCGCGCGCCAGGATGAGCTGCTGCACACCTACCGAGGGGCGATCATCAACGGCTTTGCCGACGTGGAAAAAGCCCTCAGCAGCATCACCCGCCTGGACCAGCAGCGCCAATGGCAAGCCGAGGAGCTGCAACAGGCACAGACCGCGTTCCAGATCGCAGAAAGCCGTTACCAGGCCGGTGCCGAGGATTTGCTCACGGTGCTGGAAACCCAACGCACCTTGTACGCGGCCCAGGACTTGAACGTGCAACTGCGACTGTCGCGCTTGCAGGCCAGCATCGCGTTGTATAAAGCGCTGGGCGGTGGCTGGAGTAGCGGCAACTGAAAAACGAAACTCCAGTTTCGTACACAAACCGTTTAATCGCCTTACATTATTAGACCCAAGGTCCTTGGTAAAAAAGCCGCCTTCACACGGCTCTTCCAGGACCTTTTAATGAAACCCAGCGTTGTTGGAAAATGCCTGGTTTGCCTCGGCGCCTGGCTGATCGCCCACCTGGCCCTGGCCGATCCCTTGATCACGCCCACCGCCATTGACTGGTTACTGGATTGCCCCTTCCCGGCGTTTGAACGCCTCGACCCCGAAGTCCTCGCGCGCACCCAATGCGGCCAGGTGACGGTGCCCCGCGACCATGCCGCACCCGGCCGCGGCCGCCTACGCCTGAGCGTGACACGCGTCGGCGCACGCGACCCGCTCAACCGTGAGGGCGTGGTGTTTATCCAGTCCGGCGACCCGCGTGCAGCTAAAAACGCCACCTTTGCCCTGCATCTGGTCGGCCGCTGGGAGTCTTATGCCACCCAGGCTTACCGCACGTTGGTCGACCGCTACGACGTCATCGAACTGAGCCCCCGCGACCTGCAACAGGACGCCGCCGTCGAACAGGCGGCGCGGGATATGGAGTATGTCCGTGAGCAACTGGGCGAGGCTCAACTCAACTACGTCGGCAATGCCGACGCGGCGCGACTGGGCAACCGCTATGCCACGCTGTTTCCCGAACGCATCGCGCGCATGGTGCTGGTCAACGCCGGGCGCGGCGAACCTGTGGCTTCCGGCGTCGAGCTGCTGCTGCTCAAGGAACCCGCCCAGGCCAGCGGTGACGGCTGTGTCAGCCGCTGGCTCGGTGATTTTCTGGTTTTCGGCAAACGGCCACCGGCGAACACACGCTGCCTCGACCGTGGCGGCTGGGACTGACCCTGACGTTTACGACCTGTTGATACCAGAAACGACACCCTGCGTTGACGCTGCGGCCCGATCGTTATTAAGTGCTATTTATCCGCATTAATACGATAAATCGAAACCATGCTGAGCCGTCCACTACGCCGCAAACGCCAGAAGCTGTCCGATGTGATCGTCGAGTCGGTCAAGCGCTCCATCGTCACCGACGCCTTGAAGCCCGGCGACCGCTTGCCCACCGAACGCGAGCTGATGGAAAGCTTCCAGTGCTCCAAGGGCTCGGCCCGCGAAGCGCTCAAGGCGCTGGAAGTCGAAGGCCTGGTGAGTACGCGCACCGGCCCCAGCGGCGGCGCCTACCTGAACCAGGCCGGCACCGAACCCGCCAGCCGCGCACTGCGCAACTACCTGCACTTCCAGCACCTGGATGGCGAGCAGGTGTATCAACTGCGCAAGGTCATCGAAGTGGAGCTGGCGCTGTCGGTGCTCGGGCGCTTGAGCGAGAGCGACTACCAGGCCTTGCAAGACAACGTGGACTTTTGCAGCGCCCCCGAAGACAGCGAAGCCGGCCAGCGCGAACAGCGTCTGGCGGAACTGGAATTTCACAACCTGCTGGCCAAGGCCTGCCCCAACCCGCTGCTCGGTTTCATGGCGCAGTTCCTCAACGACCTGCTGCGCGACCTGGTGGTGCTGAAAAAAGCCTACAAGCCCAAGCGCAAACAGTTCGATGCGGCCAACCTCGACTACCACAAGCAATTGCTGATCGCCTTTCGCGCTGGGGATGAAAGCGCGGTGCGCAGCTTGATGCATGAACACATGTGCGATGCCGAACACCACATGACTGCACTGGAAGGCCAAGTCAGCCCGCACTTCCTGCTGGAGTTCGATCACTCTTAACCCAAACACCACAAATCCAATGTGGGAGGGGGCTTGCTCCCGATGACTGAGTGTCAGCCACTGCATCTGTACCTGATCCACCGCTATCGGGAGCAAGCCCCCTCCCACACTTGACCGAGTTCACCCGCTGAATCGAGTTATCCCATAAAAGCCTGCCCACAGGCCCTTGCTCCACCGTATCGCCCTTGCCGCTCCTGCCAATAACTAAACCAGGGAGTCACCCCATGCAGCGTCGTACGTTATTGAAAGCCAGTCTCACCTTCGCCTCCGCCCTCAGCCTCCCGCTGAGCGTGCGTGCGGCATTCGCCGCCGAGCCCTTTACCTTTTACGGCCTCAAGTCCATGTCTGGCGCCTTTGCCAGCTATGGCAAGTTTGCCGACATGGGTTCGCGCCTGGCGGTGGAGCAGCACCCGCAAGTGCTCGGCCGCCCGTTGAACTACAAGGTCATCGACACCGAAGGCAATGCCGGCAAGGCGGTGCGCAAGGTGCAGGAGGCGATTCAGCAGGACGGCGCGCGGTTCTTCCAGGGCTGCACGCTGTCCTCGTCGGCCCTGGCAGTGGCCAAGGAGGTCGACAAAGTCGGCGGCGTGTTCATGACCCCGGTGGGCGCCGACGAGGTCACCGGCAAGGACTGCAACAAGGCCACGTTTCGCTGGTCGGTGCCCACCTACGGCGCCATCCGCGAAACCATGCTGCCGCTGATCAAGCTGCTGCCGGACGCCAAGCGCTGGTACACCATCACCCCGCAATACGTGTTCGGTGAAGCTTTGCTCGAAGGCGCGAAAAACGTACTCAAGGAACACGGCCTGGAACACGTCGGCAACAGCTACCACTCCTTGCAGGAGCAGGAATTCTCCGGCTACCTGACCAACGCCATCTCCACCAGGCCCGATGTACTGGTGCTGCTCAACTTCGGCAGCCAGTCATCCAACACCCTGCGCCAGGCGGTGAATTTCGGCATCAAGGAACGCATGAAGGTGCTGCTGGTGTGGTCCGCCGGCCTCGACCAGTTCCAGGAACTGGGCAGCGATATTCTCGAAGGCGTGTACCTCGGTGCGCAGTACTGGCACCAGGTCGATACGCCGCTCAACCGCGAGCTGGTCAAGCTGACCCAGGCCAAATACGGCATCAACCCCACCTACCCGCTCGCCGCTGACTACATCAGCACCAAGGTGATGCTCGAGACCATCGTCGCTACCGGCAGCTTCGACGGGCCGACCGTGGCCAAGGCCCTGCAGGGCCTGAGTTATGAAGGCCCGACCGGCAAGGAATCGATCCGCGCCGGCGACCATCAGGTGATCAAGGACTACTACCTGCTGATAGGCAAGGCCGCCGCCGATATGACCGACAAGGACGACCTGGCCAAGGTGCTCAGCGCCGGCCAGTCCTTCCCGCCGGTGGAAGCCACGGGCTGCACGCTCGTCTGAGTTTCTGACTATCGCACCGGCATCCTGCTGAGGGCTTGCGCATGCTTAATCTTTACCTGTTCCAGATACTCAACGGCCTCGGGTTGGGAATGATCTACTTCCTGATCGCGGTCGGGCTGACGATCATCTTCGGCCTGCTCAACTTCGTCAATTTCGCCCACGGCGCGTTCTTCCTGCTGGGCGCCTATATCTGCTACACCGCCGTCAGCCTCACCGGCAGCTTCTGGCTGGCGTTGCTGATCGCGCCGCTGATGGTGGCCGCGCTGGCGTGGGTGATCGAGCGCCTGCTGATCCAGCGCATCTATCACTTGCCGCACATGTTCCAGATTCTGGTAACGCTGGGCATCGCGTTGATCATCCAGGAAGCCAGCGTGATGATCTGGGGCCCGGTGGGCAAGAGCGTCGCGGTACCGGAACTGCTGCGCGGCGTGCTGGTGGTGGGCGATTTCGTCTACCCCTACTACCGCCTGTTCCTCATCGTGTTTTCCGCGGTGGTGGGCCTGGGCCTGTGGCTGCTGCTGGAACGCACGCGCTTCGGTGCACTGGTACGCGCCGGCAGCGAGAGCACCGAAACCGTATCGCTGCTGGGCACCAATATCTTCCGCCTGTTCTCCATGACCTTCGCCCTTGGTGTTGGCCTGGCCGGCATGGCCGGTGTGCTGTTCGCGCCGTTGCGCGGTGCGCAGCCGTTCGTGGGCCCGGAGATTCTCGGCATCGCCTTCGTGGTGGTGGTGATCGGCGGCATGGGTTCGTTCAGCGGTGCGCTGGTCGGCGGTTTGCTGGTGGGCGTGGTGCAAAGCCTGATGACCACACTCTGGCCCCAGGGCGCGAGCCTGATGATCTACGGCGCAATGGCCGTGGTGATTCTGGTACGCCCCTACGGCCTGTTCGGGAGAGCCTGACATGAGCGAGAAAACCCCCCTGCCGTTTGCCAAGACGCAATCGCGCGCCATGTTGCTGTGGGTCGTGGCGGTGCTGATCGGCCTGCCGTTGATATTGCCTTCGGCGACCCTGGCCAGCGAAATCCTGATCTTTGCCATGGCCGCCCTGGCCTGCAACCTGTTGCTGGGCTACACCGGGCTGTTGTCGTTCGGCCAAGGCATTTTCTTTGGTGCCGGTGCGTATTGCGCGGCGTTGCTGATGATCCACCTGCAATGGGGCCTGTTCACGGCGTTGCTGGGTGCTGCCGTCGTCGGTGGTTTCCTGGCGTTGCTGGTGGGCGCCCTGGCGATCCGCCGCACCGGCATCTACTTCGTGATGCTCACGTTGGCGTTCAGCCAGATGGCTTACTTTGTCGCCTACACCCTGAGCGACTGGACCGGCGGCGACAACGGCCTGCTCAGCGTGCCGCGCCCGGAGATCCGTATCGGTGACAGCGTGCTGCTGTCACTGGCCGACGCCCGCGCCTTCTACGGCTTTGTCGCCGCGCTGTTCCTGCTGATTTTTATCGGCGCGCGCCGGGTTATCGCCTCGCCGTTCGGCAGCACCTTGATGGCGATCCGCGAAAACGAAACCCGCGCCTCGGCCATCGGCTACGACACGCGGCACTTCAAGATCCTGGTGTTTGTGTTGTCCGGCGCGGTCACCGGCATCGCCGGGGCGCTGTACGCGATGCTGCTGCACTTTGTGCCGCTGTCGAACATCGACCTGGCGATGTCCGAGAACATCCTGATCATGACCATCGTCGGCGGCACCGGCTCGCTGTTCGGCTCGTTGCTGGGTGCCGGTTCCATCGTGTTGCTCGGCGATTTCCTCTCCGACCTGTGGCCGCGCTGGCTGATGCTGCTGGGGGTGATCCTAATCGTGGTGGTGGTCTTCATGCGCGGCGGTTTGTGGGGCGGCCTGGTGTCGCTGTTCGAGAAGGTGCGCGGCAGCCGCAAAACCGCCGTCGTCGCCAAGGAGGAAGGACTATGAGCATCCTGCTGGAAACCCAAGACCTGGAACTGGCCTACGGCGCGTTCCATGCGGTCAATGGCGTCAACCTCAAGGTCGAAGCCGGCACTATCCACACCATCATCGGCCCCAACGGCGCGGGCAAGACCAGCCTGTTTCACTGCCTCACCGGGGAGCGCCAAGCCACTGCCGGCGCGATCCATTTCGACGGCAGGAACCTGATGCGCAAACCCGCCCATGCCCGCGTCGGCCTGGGCATGGCGCGCTCGTTCCAGCTCACCAGCCTGTTCCAGAACCTCAGCGTGCGCGAAAACCTGCGCCTGGCCGCCCAGGGCCGTGACGGTGCGCGCGCCCTGAATTTCTGGCGCCGCGTGGACAGCAAGCGCGAACACCTGGAGATGGCCGACCAGGTGCTGGAACGCCTGCAACTCACCGCCCGCGCCGACACCCTGGCCGGCGAGTTGTCCCACGGCCAGCAGCGGGTCCTGGAAGTGGGCATGTCGATCTGTTCCAGGCCCAAACTGCTGATGCTCGACGAGCCCACCTCGGGCATGGGCATCGATGACATTCCGATCATGACCCAACTGATCAGCGATCTGGGCCGCGACCACACAGTGCTGCTGATCGAACACAACATGAGCATCGTCATGTCCATCAGCCAACGCATCACCGTGATGAGCCACGGGCAGATCCTGGTGGAAGGCACGCCGGAATTCGTGCGCGCCGATGAACGTGTGCGCAGTGCTTATCTGGGAGAGGCCGCCTGATGCTGATCGTCGAGAATATCCATTCCTACTACGACAAGAGCCACGTGCTCGAAGGCGTGTCATTGACCGTCAACCCCGGTGAACTGGTGACGCTGCTCGGGCGCAACGGCGCCGGCAAGACCACGACCTTGCGCAGCATCCTCGGCATCATCTGCCCGCGCCAGGGCCAGATTCACTTCAACGGGCAGGCGCTGGTGGGCCAGAAGATTTTTCAAATCGCGCGCCAGGGCCTGGCGCTGGTGCCGGAGAACCGTGGGATTTTCCGCCTGCTCAGCGTCGAGGAAAACCTGCGCATCGCCGCCCGCAAGACCAGCCGCTGGCAGCTGGAGGATGTGTACGGCATGTTCCCGCGCCTCAAGGAACGGCGCAAGAACGCCGGCCATGCACTCTCCGGCGGCGAGCAACAGATGCTCGCCATCGCCCGCGCGCTGCTCAACGATCCCAAGCTGCTGATCCTCGATGAACCTACCGAAGGCCTGGCCCCGGTGATCGTCGACGAACTGGTGAAGATCCTGCGCAAGGTCAAGGACGACGGCCTGCCCGTGCTGCTGGTGGAACAGAACCTGATGGTCTGCGACAAGCTCGCCGACCGCCATTACGTACTCGAACAGGGCCGCGTGGTGTACGAAGGCAGCGCCGCAGATTTTCGCGCCGACCCGACCATCAAGAATCGCTACCTGGCCCTGAGTGCCTGACCGGAGAATGCCCATGAACAGCTTTGCGCAACCGCTAACCAGCAACGCCCCGCTGATCGATCGCGACCGCCTGTGGCAATCCTTGATGGACCTGGCCAAGCTCGGCGCCACGGCCAAAGGCGGCGTGTGCCGCCTGGCCCTGACCGACCTGGACCGCCAGGCCCGTGACCTGTTCGTGCAGTGGTGCGAAGCCGCCGGGTGCAGCGTCAGCGTGGATGCCATCGGCAATATCTTTGCCCGCCGCGCCGGGCGCAATCCCGCCCTGCCCCCGGTGATGACCGGCAGCCACATCGACACCCAGCCCACCGGCGGCAAGTTCGATGGCTGCTACGGGGTAATGGCCGGCCTGGAAGTGATCCGCACCCTGAACGACCTGCAAATCGAAACCGAAGCGCCCATCGAAGTGGTGGTGTGGACCAACGAAGAAGGCTCGCGCTTCCCGCCGTGCATGATGGGCTCCGGGGTATTCGCCGGTAAGTTCGACCTGCAGGACACCCTCGACAAACAGGACGAACATGGCCTGTCGGTGGGCGCAGAGTTGCAGCGCATCGGTTATGCCGGCTCCCGCCCTGTGCTGGGCCATCCGGTGGGCGCGTATTTCGAGGCGCATATCGAACAGGGCCCGGTGCTGGAGGACCAGGCCACCACCATCGGCGTGGTGATGGGCTGCCTGGGCCAGAAATGGTTCGACCTCACCCTTACCGGTGTCGAAGCCCATGCCGGGCCGACGCCGATGCACCTGCGCAAGGACGCCCTGGTGGGAGCCGCCGAGGTGGTCAGCGCGGTCAACCGCATCGCCCATCAGCAGCAGCCTCACGCCTGCGGCACCGTCGGTTGCCTGAGCCTGCACCCCGGCTCACGCAATGTGATTCCCGGCCAGGTGCACATGACCCTCGACCTGCGCCACCTGCATGCGGACAAGTTGCACGCCATGGTCGACGAAGTGCGCGGCGTGATCGAAGCCAGCGCCGCCCGGCACGGCTTGACGTTCGAACTGACCCCCACCGCCGACTTCCCGCCCCTGGACTTCAACCCCACCTGCGTGAACGCCGTGCGCGACGGCGCGAAGGCCTTGGGCTTGAGCCATATGGATATCGTCAGCGGCGCCGGGCATGACGCGATCTTCGTCGCCGAACTGGGCCCGGCCGGGATGATCTTTGTGCCGTGTGAAGGCGGCATCAGCCATAACGAAATCGAAAACGCCGCGCCGGATGACCTGGCGGCGGGTTGCGCGGTATTGCTGCGCGCCATGGTCAATGCCGCACAGGGAGCCCAGCCATGAGCGAAATAGGCCAACTGACGGCGGTGCAACTGCTGCAGCATTTTCGCGACAAGACCCTGTCGCCGGTGGAGGTCACCGAGGATGCGCTGTTGCGTATCGAGCGCTATAACCCGCTGGTGAATGCCTACTGCCATGTGGACCCGCAAGGTGCGTTGAATGCGGCACGCGCCGCCGAGCAACGCTGGCTCAAAGGCCAGCCCTGCGGCGCGCTGGATGGCGTGCCGGCCTCGATCAAGGATTTGACCTTGACGATGGGCATGCCCACCCGCAAGGGTTCGCGCACCACGTCCGCCGAAGGGCCGTGGGACGTCGATGCGCCCTTCACCGCCTTCATGCGCAAGGCCGGCGCGGTGCTGCTGGGCAAAACCACCACCCCGGAGTTCGGCTGGAAAGGCGTCACCGACAACCCGCTGTACGGCATCACGCGCAACCCCTGGGACACCCGCACCACGGCAGGCGGTTCGTCCGGTGGCGCCGGGGCGGCGGCTGCGCTGAACCTCGGCGTGCTGCACCAGGGCAGCGACGCGGGCGGCTCGATCCGGATTCCCTGTGCGTTCACCGGCACCTTCGGCATCAAGCCGACCTTTGGCTATGTGCCGCAATGGCCGGCAAGCTCGATGACGATCCTGTCGCACTTGGGCCCGATGACGCGCACCGTGGAAGACAGCGTGCTGATGCTGCAGGCCGTGGCGCAGCCGGACGTGCGGGACGGGCTGATCGGTGCGCCAAGGACCACGCCGTGGCTGACGCCAGGTAACGACCTGAAGGGATTGCGCATCGCCTACAGCCCCACCTTTGGTTACGTGGATGTGGACCCGCAGGTGGCCAGGGTGGTCGCCGCAGCGGTCGATGGCCTGGTGCAGTTGGGCGCCCATGTCGAACAGATCGACCCCGGCTTCAGCGACCCGTTGGAGGTGTTCAGCACCTTGTGGGCCGCCGGCGCCGCGCGCCTGACTCGCAGCATGAGCGAGGCACACAAGCAACTGCTCGATCCCGGTTTGCTGCGCATTGCGCAACGAGGCGAACGCTTGAGCCTGGATGATTTCAATGCGGCCCTGGAAGCCCGTGCGGCGCTGGTCGCGCGGATGGCGGCGTTCCATGAGCACTACGACGTGCTGGTGTCACCAATGATGCCGATCACCGCGTTCGAGGCCGGGCATACCGTCCCGCCGGGTTCGGGCCTGGAGGAATGGACGCAGTGGACGCCGTTCACCTACCCCTTCAACCTCACCCAGCAACCGGCCGCGTCGGTGCCGTGCGGGCTGGCGGCGAATGGGCTGCCGGTGGGGTTGCACGTGGTGGGCGCGCGGTTTGCCGATGAGCAGGTGTTGAGGGTGTGCCACGCCTACGCCAAGGCATTCCCCACCCAACACCTGCAAGCCCCAATCACCGGAACACTGTAGATCCAATGTGGGAGGGGGCTTGCTCCCGATGGCGGTGTGTCAGCCACTACATCCCTAGCTGACCCACCGCCATCGGGAGCAAGCCCCCTCCCACAGTTTTGACCGCATTCCACTACAATGCCCTCCATTCATTTCCGGGGGGCTTCATGGACATCGAACTGGCACGCACCTTCCTCGAAATCACCCGCTGCGGCAGCCTGGCCGCGGCGGCGGAGAAACTGCACGTCACCCAGACCGCCATCACCGCACGGGTGAAAAACCTGGAAAACCAGTTGGGCAGTACGCTGTTCGTGCGCAATCGCGCCGGGGCCAGGCTGACCGCCGATGGCGAGGCCTTCGTGGTGTACGCCAACCAGTTGCTGCAAACCTGGGAAGCGGCACGCCGTGACCTGCCGTTGCCCGATGGCTATCGCAATGTGCTGCATATCGGCGGCGAAGTCAGCCTGTGCAACCCGTTGATGCTCGGCTGGGCCAAGGCGCTGCGCGAGCGGATACCGGGGCACGCGTTGCGCACTGAAGTGCGTGAAGGCGAGTACCTGTTGCGCCAGTTGGAACTGGGCGTGCTCGACGCCGCGCTGGTGTTCCAGCCGCAGTACTGGCCGGGCTTGCAGGTGGAGCAGGTGCTGGAAGAAAAACTGATCCTGG
The DNA here is from genome assembly GCF_003852355.1 of Pseudomonas sp. R2-7-07. Lineage (NCBI taxonomy): Bacteria > Pseudomonadati > Pseudomonadota > Gammaproteobacteria > Pseudomonadales > Pseudomonadaceae > Pseudomonas > Pseudomonas sp. R2-7-07. The sequence continues at coordinate 3,620,199 of NZ_CP027759.1, forward strand.
TGCAACTGGCGAGCAAGCCCGAGCCCTACGTGTATATCGATTGGGGCCCAGGCTTTCGCCAGCAGCACGACGCCGCCCTGCCCGACCGGGCGCGCGCGGCGGTGAGTTTCAACCTGGGGCCGCTGGCGTTGCAGTACATCCTCGAGAACGGCGGCGCCGGGTACTTCCGCACGCGGGTGGTGCAGAGCTACCTGGACAGCGGCGTGATGCAGCGCGTGGCCAAGGCGCCGGAGTTCAGTTTCCCGACCTATTTGGTGTACTCGCGGGCCCGGGACTCGGCGGTGCTGCAGCAGGCGTTGACGCTGTTGCGCGAGGTGGTCAAGGCCGAAGGTGACTGGTCCCAACGCTGGGACCCGCTGATTTGAATCACCCTGCCCCTGCGCCCATGCTAGCCTGCGGGTGTTTCCTCTCGCAGCCTTACCGATGAACAAGAAAAAGTCCGTCACCATCAGCGACATCGCCAAACGGGTGGGCATGACCACCATCACCGTGTCCCGGGCGCTGAGCAAACCTGACCTGGTCAAACCCGCCACCCTGGCGCGCATTCTGGAAGTGGCGCGCGAGCTCGACTACGTGCCCAACGCCTTCGCGCGCGGGCTCAAGCGCAGTGAGAGCCTGATCATCGGTGTGATCACCGCGTCGGTGGACAACCCGTTCTACAGCGAGATGATCAAGGCGATTTCCCGCGAAGCGAAAAAACACGGCTACACCATCATGCTGGTGGACACCGATGAGCTGGAAGAACTGGAAAGCAAGGCCGTCGATACCCTGCTGGGGTATCGCGTGGCAGGGATCATCCTGTCGCCGGTCTCCGATGAGCCGAGCTACCAGCCCGACTATCTCGAGCGCCTGGGCAACGGCAAGACGCCGGTGGTGCTGCTTGACCGCACGCTGCATGACAGCCCATTCAGCCGCGTGGTGCTCGACAACTACCACAGCGGCATCCAGGCCGCACAGTATCTGTTGCGCCAGACCCCGAACCTGGAGCGCCTGCTGGTGCTGACCGGCCCCGAGCACTCGCGCATCACCGTGGAACGCCTCAAGGGCCTGCGCGAAGTGCTCGCCGAACATCCCCAGGTACAGGTCGAAGTGCAGGCCGGGGACTACACGTTGATGCCGTCTTACCTGCACACCCTCGACTACCTCGCCGCGCACTCGGCGCCGGACGCGATCATGGGTTTCAACCAGTTGATCACCCTCGGCGCCCTGCGCGCGTTGCGCATGCACAACATCGCCCATGACAGCCTGACCATCTGCGGCATCGACCGCCTGCCCTTCGCCGACATTTTCGGTGTGCCCATCGCCTGTGTGGCCCACGACGCATCCCTGGCTGGCAGCAGCGCGGTGCGCCTGCTGCTTGATCGCCTGCAAGACCCGCACAAACCCCGGGACAAGGTGGTTATCGCCGGGCAGCTGGAGAACGGCTAGCGGCTGGTATAGCCGCCATCGATGGGCAGGCTCACGCCGCTGATCATGCTGGCGGCATCGCTGAGCAGGAACAGCACGGGCAACGCCACTTCCACGGTTTGCGCAAACCGGCCGAGGGGAATCGCGGCCAGCGCCGGATCGCGCTTGGCCGGATCCGACCAGGCCATGGTCGCCATCGGCGTGAGCGTGACGGTGGGGTTGACGCTGTTGACGCGAATGCCGAAGCGGCCCCATTCAGCGCATTGCACGCGGGTGATCGCATCCAGCGCGGCCTTGGAGGCGCAGTAGCCGAGGTGATCATCCAAGGCCACCAGCGAGGCCTGGCTGGACACGTTGACGATACTGCCGGCGATGCTCGCCTCGATCATCCTCGCCGCGACACGGCTGGCCACCTGCGCAGCGGCGCGGGCGTTGACGTTCATCACCTGGTCGAAGGCCGCAGCGCTGATGGAAACGGCGGGCTCCAGGCGTGAAATGCCGGCGCAGTTGACCAGGCCGTGCAGGGGCGGCAAGTCTTGCAATGCTTTATCGAGGGCCGCGCTGTCGGCGATATCCAGGCTCAGGGTATGGCAGCCTAATTCGGCCAAAGCTTGAGCATCGCGGCCCAGGGCGAATACTTCAGCGCCGCTGAGGATGAGCTGCCGGGCGATCTCGCGACCGATGCCACTGCTGGCGCCGGTGACGAGGATGCGGTGACGGGTGAAGTCAAAGCTGGCCTGCATAAATGAATTCCCAAAATAATGAAGAACCCCTGTGGGAGGGGGCTTGCTCCCGATGAGGGCGTGTCAGCCAATGCAGCTGTGACTGACCCACCGCCATCGGGGGCAAGCCCCCTCCCACATTTGGATGGTGTTGAATCAGGTGGGGCCGAGGTGCAAAGCTGGCCTGCATAAATGAAATTCCGAAAACAACGAAGATCCCCTGTGGGAGGGGGCTTGCTCCCGATGAGGGTGTGTCAGCCACTGCTGCTGTGACTGACCCACCGCTATCGGGAGCAAGCCCCGTCCCACATTTTTGGGCGGTGTTGGCTCAGGTAGCTTGCAGGTTGTGCATGATCGGTTTCAGGGCTGGGTAGAGCTTCAGATATTCGGAAAACGCCTGGTCGTAGATCGCGACGTTCTCGCGCTTGGGCTGTGCGCGCAGCGTCAACTGCACCCAGCCCTTATCCATCTGCCCATCACTGACCATCCCCACCGTATGCGCCGCCAACAATGCGGCCCCGAGCGCTGCTTCGACTTCCTGGACAATGGTGTACACCGGGTAGCGCGTCACATCCGCGATGATCTGCATCCACAGATCCGAATGGCTCGCACCGCCCACCACGATCAAACGCGGGTCAAGGGAATGCGCGCCCTGGGTGCCGGCTTCGATGTTGTGGCGCAGGGCAAAACTCACCCCTTCGAGCACGGCGCGGTACAGGTGCAGGCGCGTGTGATACAGGTTCAACCCGACAAAACTGCCACTGGCGCGGTCATCCCATACCGGGCTGCGCTCCCCCATCAGGTACGGCAGGAACAACAAGCCCTCGCTGCCCGCCGGGATCGTCATCGCGCCCTGTTCCAGCAGCGCCAGGCTGTCCTGGCCGGTGGCCTGGGCCTGTTGCTCCTCGGCCTGGCAGAACTGCTCGCGAAACCAGCTGACCGACGCCCCGGCGGTGATCGCGCCGCCGAAGATGTACAGGTCGCGATGGCCGTTATAGACGTGAGGCATGCTCACCAACCCGTGGTGCGCGTCGACCTGCTGGTTGAGGTAGCCCCAACACATGCTGGTGCCGATCATCGCCACATGGTTTCCCGGTTGGGTGACGCCTGCGGCCAGGGTCGCCATGGCCGCATCCACGCCACCGGCGAGCACCGGCGTGCCTGCCTGCAAGCCCAGGCGGTCGGCCCAGTCTTCCAGCAGACCGCCCACCACTTCACCGGAATACACCAACCGCTCGGGCATCATCGATTGCGCGATGCCCAGCGCGTCGAGCATCTCGCCCGACCAACTGCGCGCAGCCACATCGTAGACACCGCCGATATTGCCGGCGCTGCTGTGGTCCACCGCCAGCGCGCCAGTCAGGCACCAGTTGATGTAGCTGTTGGGCGGCAGCAGGTAGCGCGTTTTGGCCCACACCTCAGGCCGATACTGCTTGAGCCAGAGCATCTTGGTGAAGCCGTAGTAACTGTCCACCGAATTCCCGGTGATCGCGAACAGCCGCTCCAGGTCCATGTGCTCACGCACCCACTGCACCTGCTCGCCAGCGCGCCGGTCCATCCAGATCAGGCACGGGTGCAACGGGGTGATCTGCGCATCCACCGCAATCCCCGAACCGCCATACAGGCTGCTGATGCACAGCGCCTTGACCTGCGCCTGCTCCACACCGGCCTTGACCATGCACTGCGCCACGCACGCCTCGACCGCCGCCAACCAGACCTGCGGCCATTGTTCGGCCCAGCGCACTTTCGGGGTATCCACGCGATACCCCTGGCTGTGCTGGGCGATGAGCGTGCCGTGGGCATCCACCAGCAGCGCCTTGGTGCTCTGGGTTCCGATGTCGACCCCGATCACGTAGTCCATGGTCAGAGCACCGGCTTCAACAAGACCTTGATCGACTTCGTGGAATTGGCCAGCTCGAAGGCTTCGGCAAAGTCATCCAGCGGGAAGTCATGGGTCACGATGCCCTGGGAGGTGACCAGGCCGCGCTCGAACAGGTCGATGGCGATCGGGTAGCAATACGGGCCGAGGTGGGCGCCGCGCACGTCCAGCTCCTTGCGGTCGCCGATGATCGACCAGTCCACGCTGGTCTCGGCGCCGAACACGCTGAACTCGACGAAACGCCCGAGCTTGCGGATCAGGTCCAGGCCCTGGGTGACGCCGGCCGGTACGCCGGTGGTCTCGATGTACACGTCGCAGCCGTATTTATCAGTAAGGCCGTTGATGATCTCGCGGGCGTTGTCGCGGGACGGATTGATCACCACATCGGCACCGAACTTCTTCGCCAACGCCAGGCGCTCGTCGACCATGTCGATCACCACCAGTTTTTTCGGCGTCTTCAGCGCCGCCACCTGCACCATGCACAGGCCCAGGGTACCGGCGCCGGCAATCACCACCACGTCATCGAACTGGATATCGCCACGGTTGACCGTGTGGATCGAGCAGGCCATCGGCTCGACCAGCGCCGAGTCTTCCAGGGACACCGACTCGGGAATCCGGTGCACGATGGCGGTCTTGGGAATGCGCATGTACTGCGCCATGCCGCCCTCGGCGACTTCACGCTGGAAGCCGAAGATGTTGTGCACTTCGCACATCCAGTATTTGCCCGACTTGCAGAAACGGCACTTGGCGCACGGCACGATCTGCTCGGCGATCACCTTGTCACCCACCGCCACTTCGAAGTGTTCCTCGGCGCCCTCGCCCGCCTCCACCACATAGCCAAAAAACTCGTGGCCCGGCACCACCGGCGCCTTGACCCAGGGGTTGTCGCCGCCCCAGAACATCGCCGCGCCGGAATGGCACTTGCAGTCGCTGGCGCAGATACCGCACGCGGCGATACGGATCACCAGTTCATTGGCGCGCGCCTGGGGTTTGCCGATGCGCTCCAGGCGGTAGTCTTTGGGGCCGTGGCAGACGACGGCTTGCATCTCGGTGTGCTTGTCCATGGTGTTCGTCCTGTGTTGATCAGTGTTTATCGATGGCGCTGACGGCTGATAAAGATCGCCAGCAAAATGATTGCGCCCTTGATCACGCTCTGCACGTAAGGCGAGACGCCAAGCATGTTCAGGCCGTTGTTCAAAACGCCGAGCAGCATCGCGCCCAGCAACGTGCCGACGATCACCCCACGCCCTCCGGCAATTGATGCACCGCCCAGTACCACGGCGGCAATCGCGTCCAGCTCGAACGACACGCCGGCATTCGGCTGGCCGCTCATCAAGCGCGACGTCAGCACCAGCCCGGCAATCGCGGCGGTGAGGCCGCTGATGCCGTACACCAGCAACTTGAAGCGCGCCGCCCGCACCCCGGACAAGCGCACCGCCTCTTCATTGCCGCCGATGGCGTAGATGTAGCGACCGATGCGTGTGTGCTGCAGCAGCACATAAGCCGCCAGGTAGGTGAGCAGCATGATCAGGATCGGCACCTGGATGCCCCACACGCTGGCGCGGCCGAAGAAGGCGAACCACTCCGGCAGCCCGGAAATCGGGTAGCCGTCGGTGTACATCAGCCCGAACCCACGGGCGATGCCCATGGTCGCCAGGGTCACGATGATCGGCGGCATATGCAGGTAGGCCACGAACAGGCCGTTGCCGATGCCGAACGCCACACCCACCAGCATCCCGGCGCCGATGGCCAGGCCCGGCGGCACACCCGCGACCATCAAGCCGGCCGTGAGCGTGCCGGACAACGCCATCACCGGCCCCACCGACAGATCGATGCCGCCGGTGAGAATCACGCAGGTCATGCCCACCGCGATAATCGCGTTGATCGACACCTGGCGGGCGATGTTCGACAGGTTGCTGGCGGTGAGAAAGGTGTCGCTGGCCAGGATCATCACCAGGGTCACCACCACCAGCCCGACGAAGGGATAAAACGCCGGCGAGCGCAGCAGCCGCGCCAGGTTCAGGCGCAACCGGCCGCTGCCTGCAAGGTTAATGGACGTATTCACTGGAGCCCCCTGTTGCATGGCGCATGACCTCTTGAGGATTGACGGCGGACGCTTCCAGCACCTTGACGATCGCGCCCTTGTGGAACACCGCGACGCGGTCGCACATGCCGATGACTTCCGGCAGTTCGGAGGAAATCATGATGATCGCGTAGCCCTGTTCGGTCAGGCTGCGCATCAGCGCGTAGATCTGCGCCTTGGCCCCCACATCGATGCCACGGGTGGGTTCGTCGAACACCAGCACGTCGCAGTGGTGGTTGATCCAGCGGGCGATCACGACTTTCTGCTGGTTGCCGCCGCTGAGGTTGAACACTCGGCTTTCCGCGCTGGGCGCCTTGATCGACAGCTGGCGCATCAGGGCTTCGACGCTGGCGCATTCCCTGGCCTTGTCGATCAGGCCCGTGGCGTTCTGGTATTTGGGCAGGTTATTCAGCGAGATATTTTCGCGAATGCTGAAGTCAGTGATCAGCCCTTCGCTCTTGCGGCTCTCCGGCAGCAGGCCGATGCCATGGGCAAGTGCCTGGGCCGGGTCGTCGAGGCTGACCTTTGCGCCGCGCAGCCATACGTCTTTGCTCACCGAGGGCAGCGCGCCCATCATGCCCAGGGCCAGCTCGGTACGGCCCGAACCGACGAGGCCGGCAAAGCCGAGGATCTCACCCTGGTGCAGGTTGAAGCGGTTGTGCGGGCCGTTGCGCACCAGCTGGATGTCCTTGACCTCCAGCAGCAAAGGCCCGCGTGCAGTGGTGGGCTTGGGCGGGAAACTGCAGGCCAGGCGGCGGCCGACCATCATTTCGACCAAGCGGTCGATGTCGCTGTCGGCCACATCGGTGACGCCCACGTTAGCGCCGTCGCGCAGCACGCTGATGCGGTCGCACACCTGGAAAATCTCCTCCAGATGGTGCGAGATAAAGATCACCGCCACGCCCTGGCGCTTGAGCTCGCGCATGATCTCGAACAGCAGCTCGGCTTCGCTGGGGGTCAGCGTCGCGGTGGGCTCATCGAGCACCAGCAAGCGCGCGTCCAGGGCCAGGGCCTTGGCGATTTCGACAAACTGCTGCTCGGCCACGCTCAGGTGCTTGACCGCGCAATCAAGGTTGATCGACACACCCAGGCGCTTGAACAGCGCTTCGCAGGCCTCACGCATGTCGCGCTTGCGCAACAGGCCGAAGCGGTTGCTCAGCTCATGGCCGAGAAAGATGTTTTCCACGGCCGTGAGGTAGGGAATCAGGCTGAACTCCTGGAACACGATGCCGATGCCGGCGGCAATCGCGTCCCGGTAGGTCGCAAATTGCCGGGCCTGGCCGTCGATCAGGATCTGCCCTTCGTCCTGATGCTCGACACCGCCGAGGATTTTCATCAGGGTGGATTTGCCCGCGCCATTTTCCCCGAGCAACGCGTGGATTTCGCCGCGCTCCACTTGCAGGTTGATGGACGTGAGGGCTTGCACCCCCGGGTAACGCTTACAGATGTTTTCCAGCTTCAGAAGACTGCTCATACCGCCGACCTCGCATTCAGAAGGACAACCCGAGCCCCACGGCGGGCGTGGGGCGCGGGCGATTTACCAGCTGAAGTCCTTGGCCTTGGCCTGGTCGATCAAGGTGATGTCCACCGGCAGCGTGGCGGGCACTTGCGCGCCCCACTTCCGGGCCAGGGCAATGCCCAAGGCAAGGCGGATCTGGTCGCGGGGGTATTGGGCCGAGGTGGCGATGAACTTGCTGCCGGGTTTCTGGATCGCCTTGATCGCTTCCGGCGCGCCGTCGACGCTGACCAGCTTCACATCCAGGCCGCTGGCTTCGATGGCCGACAGCGCACCGAGGGAGCCATTGTCGTTCACGCTGAAAATGCCCTTGAGGGTGGGCTGGGCCTGCAACATGTTTTCGGTGACGGTCAGCGCCTGGTCACGTTCCTGCTTGCCGTTCTGGATGCTGACAATCTTGATCTGCGGGTGCTTGGCCGCCGCCTCCTTGCAACCGCGCACACGTTCCAGGATCGGCACCACGGCGATGCCGTCGAGGATGGCGATGTTGCCTTTGTCACCGATATTTTTGGCCAGGTATTCGCAGGCCTGGAAACCGGCGTCGTAGTTTTTCGAGCCGACGAAGGAATCCAGCGGGCCATCGGCCTGGGCGTCCACCGCCACCACGACCACACCGGCGGCATGGGCGGACTTGACCGCCGATTGCACGCCCACCGAGTCGGTCGGGTTGATCAGCAGGATATCGATGCCTTTTTGCAGCATGTCTTCGACATCGCTGACTTGCCTGGACACGTCATGGCGGGCGTCGGTGATGATCAGTGTCGCACCAATGCTCGCGCCAGCTTCTTCCAGGGCGTTTTTCATGGTGACGAAATAAGGATTGTTGATTTCCTGGAACGAAGCGCCGATGCGGATCGGTTTGGCGACGTCGGCAAAAACGGCGGAAACGCTGCCCAGGGTGATGCTGGCAGCCAGTAAACACAGGGTTTTCGGGAGCATTTTCATGGCGTGGGTCTCTGTTTTGTTTTTATTTTTAGAGCAAATGTTATCGTTAACATTTTGCGAGAAGCTAGCAAGTAAATGAGGCCCGCGCAAGGGGCCGTTGATCAGTCTTGATTCAAATGTGGGAGGGAGCTGATCGTTCCCACGCTCTGCGTGGGAATGCCTTCTGCGACGCTCCGCGTCGCGCCAACCGCTGCACGTTTCGGCTACCGCGCACAGGTGACGCAGAGCGTCACGGGCTGCATTCCCACGCGGGAGCGTGGGAACGATCTATACACACGAAGCAAAAAAAGGGACAGCCTCTGGAGGCTGCCCCTTCTGTTTCACATCACGCTGTCAAGGGATGATGGTCTGGGTGCAGATATGCCCCAGGCTGACGTATGGCTTGCTATCACCGCCGACGCCCACGCCGGGGAACTCGGCCAGTTCGATGCGCCAGCCACCCTCGTTGTAGGTGGTTCTCCACCGGTACGGCACACCGGTGCTGCTGTCGTTGATCACCGTGGTGTAATCACCGAAGCAGGTGCCGATATTGGCCGTGGCCGTGGACGCACCGGCGCTGTTGGTGGTCGCCGGGTAGTCGACCCAGTGGAAGTTCAGGTCAACGAAGTGGTTGTCCACGCGCAGCACCGGGGTGACGCCCAGCAACGGCGCGCCGGTGGAGTCAGACCACTGGGTCGACCAGTTCAACTGCCGCGCGGTTTGGGTGGCCAGCGGAGCCTCGCTGACCGGCACCCGCACGATGTTGTCACCCTTCACATCAAACGTCTTCAGGCTCGGCGTGGAACCCAGGCTCAACTGGTAATACTTGCTTGGGTCCTGCGCCACCGCCGGGTTGGCCCGCACACGCACCTTCACCGTGGTGCCCGGCGCGACGCTCGGGTAGGTCGAGGTGGAACCCGCCGGCACGGTGATCCAATTGGCACCATCGAAACGATCGAAGATCCACTGCTCACGGCTGCCGTTCTCGTCGCCCGCCAGGTACATGCTCACGCTTTGGCCACGGACCGCCTTGAAGTCGAAATAATCGACGTCGCCGGCATTGTCGAGGTTACCGCTGAGCTTGTTCATCGAGTCCGGCAAGACGAACGCGGTTTGCGCGCTGTCGTTGGGCTCAAACGCGTCGACGTTGCTGTCCACCGCCACGCCGAAACTGAACTGCGCGTTATCGGCGACATTGGCCACCATGTACCAGTAGTAGTCACCGGCCGGCAGTACACCGTTGAGGTATTCATCGGCATTGCCTGCGGCATCCGAAGTCCCCACCACACTCAGGTTGCCCTGGCCGTCGTCCTGAAACAGGGTCAGCGCCATATCCGCGCCTGCGCTCTGGTTGACCAGCTGTACCTGCACCCGCGCGTTCTGCGGCAGGTTGAAGTGGTAGGCAAATTCGTTACCGGCCTGCACTCCATCGACGGTGTAGAGCGTGTTGATATCCAGGGTTGGGAACAGTGGCTCAAACGCTGCAACCGCCGCGTTTTTCAGCTCGCTTTGCGCCGGTTTCTTCAGCTCACCGACCACGCTGTCGAACGGTGCGGACTTGAGGGCTTTGGTTACTGCCTTGGATTGGCCGGACTTGGCCACCGACAGTTTCTTTTTGAGTTGCGGCGAGACCTGCGAGGCGTCCAGCTTGCTGCCGGACTTGAGCGCTTTGTTCGCGGCCTGCTTGACCGCTTCGGCACTGAGTGTCCGAGGCGTTTGATCAGCGAGGGAGAAGGCCGAAACGAAGCAGGAGGCCATCACGGCCGCACTTAGCATAAGGGCTTTTTTCGATTTCATTTTTTTATCCATCCATAGTTAAAAAATTGAAGCTCAGGTGAGCGGTGACATCCGGTCACCTGGGATGGACTGTAGGACAATACTGTTTATATGTACAGTATTTTCTGAATTTTTTGTCGGTCATGTCGGAGCAAGCCCGATGAAAAATCCTAGTACCCGGTCATCTCCAAATACCCCACCCCACCGTCGAACTTCACCGGCCCTTCCCAATAGGGAATTCCCAGGTTCATCCACGCCTTCGGGTTAACGGCTTCGATAGTGATATCCAGGTGTTTGCCGGGAATTTTCAGCGACCAGCGTGTGGGGATATTGCGCCCCTCGATCTGGGTGGTGATCAGCGGCGCCAGTTGGATATCGGCGTTATGCAAGGTCTCGGTACGGCCTTGCGCGTCGATCCAGGTGCCGGTGAGGTAGCCGCCACCGTCCTTCTGCCGCACGCGAAACAGCATCAGGTGTTCGCCTCGGTCCAGGTGCAGGGAGAACCAGTCCCAACCGGTCTGGTTCGCGGCCAGTGGCTGGCTGCTCCATTCGCGGTCGAGCCAGGCGGGGCCGCTGACCTGGTAGGTCTGGCCGTCGATGCTGAGGCTGCCGTTGGCGCTGAAGAACGGCTGGCTGTAGTAGTAGGACGCCTGGCCCTGGTCGGATTTGCGGCTGTAGCCGTTGTCGCCCTGCAGCACCAGCGGGCGGCTGGAGGTCAGCTGCAGGTCGTAGGCGAACTGCGCGCCATGGGCCTTGAGTTGCATGGCGGCCAACGGGTTGGCGGCGCCAGGGCGGGTGGCGAAGGTCCAGTCGTCGATCCAGGCGCTGAAGGGCTGCGCCTGCGCCCCGGCCTGGCCGACGCCACCCCGGGCGAAGCGCTCGGCGGCGGAGTGCCGAGTGGCGGAGGTGACGGCGGCATGGCCGAGCCAGATCGTGGGGTCGCGCCAGCCCGCTTGTGTCGGCCCCGCTTTCACGGCATTGCGAAACAGCGTCCATTGCACGCCGAAGGCATTGCCCTGGGCGTCCTTGAGGTTGGCGGTGACGTACCACCATTCAATGCGAAAGCCCGGATGGGGGCCGTGGTCCTCGGGGAAGCTGAAGACTTTGCCGGGCACCACTTGGACGAAGTCTGCCGCGTCGCTGCCCAGGCCAGCAAAGCTCTCCTGGGGCGCCGGCGCCTGGTCGCAGGCGCTCAGCAGCAGCAACACCGCCCACCCCAACGCTTTAATCTTCATGGGCAAAGGTCCTCAACAAATCCGCCGGGCGGCTGCGATACAGCTGCCACAACGGCCAGGCCGAGGCGAGCAAGGTCGCAAGCATCGCCAGCCCCATCAATTGCGCCAGCTGCCACGGGAACACCTGCAACGGCAGGCGCCAGCCAAAGGCTTGTACGTTGATCACCGCATCCAGGCACCACGCCAGCAGCAGCCCCAACGGCAACGCCAGCACCAGGGTGAGTACCGCCAGCAGCCAGGTCTGGCCGAGGTTGAGCAGCATCAGTTGGCGCCGCGTCACCCCCAATGCCCACAGCGGCGCGAGTTGGCCGAGGCGGCTCTGACTCTGGGTCAGCAGGCTGATGAACAGCGCCACACCGGCCACGCCAAGGGTCAGGCTGTTCAACGCGGCGGTGGCGGCGAAGGTGCGTTCGAAGACCTGGCTGGACCAGCCCTTGAGTTGTTGTTGATCGACGATGCGGCTGTCTTCCAGGGCGAATTCACGCTGCACTTCATGTATCAGCGGCTGCACGTCCTGGGGCGCCACGCGCAAGTTGAAACGCACCGGTGACAGGCTCGGCCAATGCGCCAACAAGTGCTTGGCGTTGACCAGCAGATGGCCCTTGGGGTTGCCGTAATCGGCGTAGATTCCGACGATTTCCGGCGCCCATAGGCCTTGGGGCGTGGGGACTTGTACCGTGTCGCCCAGCCGGACGTTCAAGCGCCGCGCCAATTGCTCGCTGAGCATCACGCTGTCGTCCTGCAGCAAGCGGTCCCAGGGCGTACTCGCTGCCTCCAGCAACGGCCAGTGCTGGCGATAGGTGGGGTCGTCGACCACGCCAAACACCTCCGCCGGCCAGCCTTGCAGTTGCACCGCGACCTGCCAGCTGGGCAGTACCGCACGCACCAGCGGTTGTTGCGCCAGCCACGCCTGCAGGTGCTGCGCCTGGGCCGGATTTTGCGGGTTGAGGTACAGCTCGGCGGTAAGGCGCTGTTCCAGCCAATTGTTGAACGTGCTGCGAAAACCCGAGGTCATCGAGCCTGCACCGATGTTCGCCGCCAGGGCCAACAGCAACGCCATCAATGCCAGGCTCAAGGCCGGCAGTTGCTGGCGGCAATCGGCCAGGAACCACTGGCCCAGCACCGAACGGCTGCGCCCCAGCACACCCTTCAACAGCACATTGAGCAGAACCGGCAAGCCAAGTGCGGCGCCCAGCAGCAAGGCTGCCATCAGTACGAACCCGGCGGCCAGGCTGTTGCCCCAGACCAGCGCCAGCAAGGCGATGAGCAGGGCCGCGGCCGCCACCCAGCCCTGGCGTCGCAACCAACGCCCATGGGCCTCATGCCAGGCCTGGGCGTTGGCCAGCGCCAGCAGCGGCAAGCGTGCCGCACGCCACAGGCTGCTGGCCCCGGCGAGCAACGCACCGAGCAGGCTCAAGCCCAAACCGGCCAGCCACCACCACGGGCTCAAGCTCAGTTGGCCGGCGACTTCGGCACCGTACAGGCCGCGCAGGCTGGCCGCGACATCCGGCAGCAACAGGCTGGCGAGCAGGTAACCGCTGGCCACACCGAGCACGCCGCCGAGCAAGGCGAGGAACCCCAGCTCAACGCCCAGGCTCAGGATCAGCATGCGTGCGCTGACCCCGCAGGCGCGCAGGGTGCGCAGCAGGCCCCGGCGTTGCTCCAGGGCCAGGCCGATGGCCGCGTGCACGATAAACAGCCCCACCACAAAGGACAGAAAGCCCAAGGCGTCGAGGTTCAGGTGAAAGCTTTCGGTGAGGCGCGAGAGGTTATTGTCGTCGCCCTGTTTGAGTTGCAGCCCGGCGGGCGGCGTGGGATGGCCGGCGGCGAAGCGGTTGTCCAGGAGCAGGCGCGACAGCCGTCCATGCATGTCGAGCAAGGGCTGGGCAAAGCCGATGTCGGTGAGCAACATGCCGGGGGCCATGTCCGGCTGCACCTGCAGCGGCGGCAGGCGTTGCCCGTTAGCCGTCAGTGGTTGTTCGCCTGGGCGCAAGCCAAGGGCCTGCAAGGTTTGCGCGGCAATCCAGGTGCGCCCCGGCGCCTCGAAAAATGCCAGCATCTGTGCCTGGCTCAAGCGTTGCCCCGCCACGCTGCCGCTACCGGGCAACGACACCGGCTCGATGCCCATCAATTGCAGGCGCTGTTCTTCATGCCCTTTGAGCACTATTCGCCCCTGCACCACCGGTGACACCGGCCAGCCAGCGCGGCGCAGCTCGGCGAACAACGCCTGTGGGAAGCCGGCACCGTCCGGCGCGCTCAAGCTGGCTTGCGGTGCGCCGCCGATCAACTGGCTGGCGCGCGCATAGCCGTCGCGCGCCTGGCTGTTGAGGGCCTGCACCCCGGTCAATAACGCGGTGGCCAGCCACAGGCCGGTCAGCACGCTGAAAAACTGCACGGGGTGGCGCCGCCAATGGCTCAACAGCGCCCGCAGCGCCCAATGGAACACCGCCATCTCAGCGCGGGTCCATCGGCACGACGCGGCCGTGGTGCAGCACCACCTGCCGATCCAGGCGCGCGGCGAGACGCGGGCTGTGAGTGACCATCAACAGGCTGGTGGGGCTGTCGCGCAGCAGGTCGAGCAGCAGTTGCAGCACCTCGTCGCTGGTAGTTTCGTCGAGGTTGCCAGTGGGCTCGTCGGCCAAGAGCAGGCCGGGGCGCGACGCCAGTGCGCGCCCCACAGCCACCCGCTGTTGCTGGCCGCCGGAGAGCTGCTCCGGGTAACGCTTGAGCAGGTCGCCCAGCCCCAGGCGCTCCACCAACTGCGCCTGCCACAGCGGATCGAAACGCCCGGCCAGGCGCGCCTGGAACGCCAGGTTGTCCTCGACGCGCAAACTGCCGATCAGATTGAACTGCTGGAACACCAGGCCGATTTCGGTGCGTCGCCAATGGGCCAACTGCCCTTCGTTAAGGCGATCGAGGCGCTGGCCGCCGATCAGGATGCTGCCGCCATCCACGCGGTCGAGCCCGGCCACCAGGTGCAGCAACGTGCTTTTGCCACTGCCCGACTCGCCCATCAGCGCGAGGCTGCTGCGCGCCCCCAGGTGCAGATCGACGCCTGCCAGAACGGCCAGCGGGCCTTGAGGGGTCGCGTAATGTTTAACAACACCTTCTACCTGCAACATCACCAACACTCGGGTTAAGGACTGCAAACGAGAATAACGGCTGCCGCGCGTTTCTACGCAATTTTTTCACATTGATTTCACCGCGCGCCCACCCCAGACACTTTAAATTCCCACCCACGCCTCATTAACCGGACACTTCAAAGTTGCCCAAAGCAGTGTTTCTTAATATCCATATGTTCAGCTAAAAGACAGCAGCCCTATGACAGGCTTTTGCTCCACTAAGGGCATCTGCCGTATTAGTTGCGTCTGTCTTTTAACAACAAAACATTCATTCGTGTCCATGGTGAACAACGTGGCAGACATCACCCTGACCAAACCCCCACGGGCGAGGTTAAAGCGCCTGAAGAAATTCCGCGTGCCAGTAGCAAGTATCATTGTGTTCGCACTGCTCTTGACCGGTTTTGTATTCTGGCCACGGTCACCGGAAGATCTGGGCATCGGCAACCGCCTGGTCACCTCCGGGGTGCTCGCCAGCTGGCGCAACGGCGACCTGGTCGTGCTGGTGCGCCACGAAGAGCGCTGCGACCGCTCGCACAACCCCTGCTACGGTCCGGCCGACGGCCTGACGGTCAATGGCACGCAACGCGCGGCCGACCTGGGCATAGCCTTTGAGACACTGGGCATGGAGCGCACCGACGTGCTCAGCAGCCCCACCACGCGTACTGCGCAGACGTCGCTGTTCATGTTCGGCAAGACCGAGCTGTCCCCTGGCCCCCTCGCCATCTGCGGTAATGCCATGGGCGAAGAAATCCTCAGCCATAAACAGGCGGACCGCAACCTGATGCTGATCACCCATAGCGCCTGCATGAGTGATTTCCAGGAGGCACTCGGCTACCCCCATGCGCAAGCCGCCGAGTATGGCAGCGCACTCTTCGTACAGGTATTGCCCAACAGCACACTCAAAGCAATCGGCACGATGAAAATCCAGGAGTGGGCCGCCGCGCTGAAGCAACTTTAAATACACTTTTTTACATATTGCCCAGTAGTGCGTTCAGCAAGACGACAGCCTGCGTCTGGCATTTTAAGTGCGCCTGTTAGTTCAGGACGCCCTAACTTCCCAATGAATTAGTGACCCTCTTAATGCCTGACGTCTTTAACTGTTCAAACTTCGCACGCACGACTGAACGCCATGGCGTGACACGGTCATGAGCCGATTGCAGCCCTTGCCGGTGTTCTTGCTTGGCCTGGTCATTTTCTTCGTGCTGCCGTTGGGTTTGCACGGCTTATGGATCCCGGATGAAACCCGCTATGCCCAGGTCAGCCAGGAAATGTTGATGAGCGGCAACTGGGTGGCGCCGCACTTCATGGGCGTGCGTTATTTCGAGAAGCCAGCTGCGGGTTATTGGCTGATCGCTCTGGGCCAGGCGGTGTTTGGCGAGAACCTGTTCGGCGTGCGTATCGCCTCTGTCCTGACCACGGCGTTGAGCGTGCTGTTGGCCTACGTGATTGCCCGCCGCCTGTGGAACGAGCCGCGTAAAAGCTTCGCCTGCGCTCTGCTGTACATGAGCTTCGGCCTGGTAGCCGGGCAAGCGGGCTATTCCAACCTCGATCCGCAATTCACCTTCTGGGTCAACCTGAGCCTGGTCGCGCTTTGGTTTGCGCTCGACAGCGCCACCCCACGCGGTCGCCTGGGTGCCTGGGCCTTACTGGGGCTGGCCTGCGGCGTGGGCTTCATGACCAAGGGCTTTCTGGCGTGGCTGCTGCCGGTGCTGATCGCCGTGCCGTACCTGATGTGGCAGCGACGCGTCGGCGAGTTGCTGCGGTACGGGCCTTTGGCGATCCTGGTCGCGGTGCTGGTCTGCTTGCCGTGGGCGTTGGCGATTCATGTGCAGGAACCGGATTACTGGCGCTTCTTCTTCTGGCATGAACACATCCGCCGCTTCGCCTCGGACACGGCGCAGCATGCGCGGCCGTTCTGGTTTTTCCTGCCGATCATGGTGGTGGCATGCCTGCCCTGGTCAGCCCTGTTGCCCGTCACCCTGCTCAAGGCCTGGAAAGACAAGCGCCAGCCCGCCATTGCCTTTCTCGCCTTGTGGCTGTTGCTGCCCCTGGGTTTTTTCAGCCTGAGCAGCGGCAAGCTGCCGACCTACATCATGCCGTGCCTGTTACCTTTGGCGCTGCTGATGGGCCATGCTTTGATCGACCTGATCAACCAACACAAGCCCCGTGCGATCTTCATCAACGGCGCGCTCAACTTCATCCTCGGCATGGCGGCCATGGTCACGCTGATTTACCTGCAGATCGCCAACCCGATCTACAGCAACAGCCACGCCGAGATGTTCAGCCTGTCCCTGACCTTTATCGTGCTGCTCGGCTGGATCCTGGCCAATCTGCTGCAAGCGATGCGCCCGTTGAGCTTATGGGCGACGCCGGCCCTGGGTATCGGCCTGCTGGTGGCGCTGCTGCCGGCGGGCATGCCGCACACCATCGCGGCGAACGAAATGCCCGACCAGTTCGTGCTTGAACATCTGGATGAACTGCAACACACCCATGCTTTGCTGAGCAATGAACTGGGCTCGGCGTCGGCCCTGGCGTGGCGCCTGCGCCGGCCGGACGTGGCGTTCTACAACACCGCGGGCGAACTGCGCTACGGCCTGGACTACCCGGATTCGCAGCCGCGCAAGGTCACCCTGGACAGCGTTCAGTCCTGGCTGACCGAGGCCCGCCGCCAAGGTTCGGTCGGCGTGCTGATGCGCGTCATGAGCACCAGCGAACACCTTGAGGAAGGCCAACTGCCGCCCGGTGGCAAGCGCTACCGCAAGGGCGACCTGGTGCTGACGATTTACCCCCAACAACCTTGATCGACTCACAGGAAAGAGCCCATGCGCTTATGGAAAACCGAACGCGGCGCCCTGGCTTTACTGCTGGGTGTCTCGGCCTTGCTCCTGCTGCTGGGCCTGGGCAGTCGCGAATTGTGGGGGCCGGAGACGCGCTGGGCGAATATCGCCCTGCAGATGCTGCAAAGCGGTGACTACTTCGATCCGTACCTGAAGGGCACGCCCTATTACGACAAACCCCTGCCCTCCTACTGGTTGATCACCGGCTTCGCCAACTTGATGGGTGGCCTTGGCCCGTGGTCACTGCGCCTGTCCTCGGTGATCGCCGCCTGGCTGAGCATCTGGCTGGTGTACCTGATCGGCGAACAGCTGTTTCGCAAAGGCACCGGGCTGATTGCCGGCTGGATGCTGGCCACCACCTTCTACTTCCTGTTCTGGGCCCGCGTGGCCACGGCCGATGTGTTGACCGTGTGCGGCGTACTGGCGGCGGTCTGGTGGTACTGGCGCGGGCCGGATGACACCCGGCTGGGCCGCTATACCGTATTCTTCCTGCTGCTGGCAGCCACATCGCTGTTCAAGGGCCTGATCGGGTTTGTGCTGCCGGGGCTCGCGCTGTTGCCACACCTGCTCAGCGAACACCGCTACAAACGCCACCTCAACCTGCGGCTGGTACTGGCCCTGCTCATCGCCGGCGCGTTCTACGCCATTCCCTTCGGACTGTCCCACCTCTACGGCGCCCCCACCTACGGCGAGAGCGGCCTGGAATTGGTGTTTCGCGAAAACGTCGTGCGCTTCTTCGACCCCTTCGACCATATGGGCCCGATCTACACCTACCTGATCTACCTGCCGGTCTACACCCTGCCGTGGGCGCCATGCTGGATGCTCGGCGCGTGGCTCGCCCTGCGCCACTGGCACCGCACGCCGCACAACGTACGCTGGCTGGTGTGGAGCCTGGGCCTGTTGTTCGTGTTCTTCACCGCCAGCGGCAGCCGACGCAGTTACTACGTACTGCCCCTGGTGCCCTTCGCACAGTTACTCGCCGCCTGGTGGCTGAGCGAGCACCTGCGCCAACACCCGGCCCGTTGGCCGCGCTGGCAAAAAAGCTTCGGCATCGCCGCCGGCCTGCTGCTGTTGGTGCTGGGCGTGATCTATCCCTGGACCACCGGCAACGGCGGCGTGACCCGCTTCGCCGAGGACGTCCAAGCCCAGGCGGTGAAGAGCGCGCCGTGGAACCAATGGCAACTGGTACTAGTGGAAGTCGACAACAAGTTACCCATGTACCTGCAGAACGGCGGCAAACCGTTCTACTACGTGAACGAAACCCAGGACTTCCCGCGCCAGGGCGACAGCGCCGCGTTCATGGCCTGGCTGGAAAAAACCAGCGGCCAGGGGTTCGACCCGCAGCACACGATTATCGTCGCGCAGTACTCCAGGGAAGATCCCGCGCCGCTGGCGTTTCTGGGGGCGGATCATCAGGTGGTCACGACGCAACCGGATAATGGGGAGCGGTTGTTTCAGAAGCGGTCGGGGGGGAGCGTGGCGTTTGTTCCCGAAGGGCATTGAGACGCGGGCAATGCATAAGCGAGCACGGCCACTGTTGGGTCACACAATAGCTGGCGTTTCGTCATGTTTAACAAAGACCGGGCCGCTTCGCGCCCCAGCGGGAGCAAGCTCCCTCGCCACAGGGGACCGAGAGGTGTCAGGGCTGCCTGCGATCGTTCCCACGCTCCGCGCGGGAATGCAGCCCGTGACGCTCTGCGTCACCTGTAGGCAGTAGCGGTTGGCGAGACGCGGAGCGTCCCAGGAGGCGTTACCACGCAGAGCGTGGGAACGATCCCCTGTCGTTCACCCGCTGAAACATTTTCAAAGGGCCAGCAAGCCACATCTCTTTAAATTGCAGGACGTTTCCGAGACAATCCCCGCCGCCTTGTGCCGGTTGGAATCGGTGGCTAGTCTGCGGCCTGTCACTGCTCATCAGTGATCGGGTTTAGTCGCTCGGATTCCAGTTGTGCGCAAGCTGTCACCATGTTCATGGTGGCTGTGCGCAGGGCACCTTAGGGTGCGCCGGGTCCAACTGGCCGGTCGACTAACCTGCGTACAGCCGCCACCCTCCGTTTAGTCGCGAAGGGTGTGGCTCCTTACCTTCCAGTTGGAGTTACACCATGAACAAAGTCCTCCCCGATCCACCCTTCGATCCCGCCAAAGACCGTGCCGCGTTCAACCGGGCCATCGACCATTACCTGCCCACCCAAGGATTCCACAGCGTCAACGAAGATTTGAGCTTCGAAGATGCGCTGCTCTACACCGCCAGCTTGCTCGACAGCGCTTCGGCGACGGCGTTGGATTGCGGGGAGTTGCTGAGCAGCCCTGAGCGAGCGAAGATCCTGGCGGTGTGGCATTTGCTGGAGATTGCCAAAACAACCGTGGATCGCTCTATCGAGTGCATGAAGCCTTCGAAAACGGCCTGATATGCAATATTTTCGTCGGCTGTCAGGCCGCCATCGGAGGCAAGCCCCAATGCCAGTCAGTTAAGGCTTTTTTGTAGGAGCGAGCTTGCTCGCGAAGAACTCAGGGCCCCCGCGTTTATTCAGAATGAACGCGTCGCCTGGCCGTTTTTCGCGAGCAAGCTCGCTCCTACAGTGGCATTGGGGCAAGTCCCCACAGTTGGATCGTGGAGTCTCAGTTGGATACCCGGCGGTTATCAAGCCCACCCGCCAAGGCGATCGTTCCCATGCTCCGCGTGGGAAAGCAGCCCGTGACGCTCTGCGTCACCTGTGTCCAGTAGCGGTTGGCGGGACGCGAAGCGTCCCAGGAAGCGTTACCACGCAGAGCGTGGGAACGATCCCCTGTCGTTCACCCGCTGAAACATTTTCAAAGGGCCAGCAAGCCACATCTCTTTAAATAGCAGGACGTTTCCGAGACAATCCTCGCCGCCTTGTGCCTGTTGGAATCGGAGGCTAGTCTGCGGCCTGTCACTGCTCATCAGTGATCGGGTTTAGTCGCTCGGTATGTCACAAGGCGCATGGTCACATGGAGTTTTATGGTGGCTGTGCGCAGGGCGCCTTCGGGCGCGCCGGATTTCCTTGTGGCCGGTCGACTAACCTGCGTACAGCCGCCACCTTCGTTTAGTCGCGAGAGGCGTCGGCTCCAATACTCACAAGGAGCTACACCATGAACAAAGTCCTCCCCGATCCACCCTTCGATCCCGCCAAAGACCGCGCTGCGTTCAACCGGGCCATCGACCATTACCTGCCCACCCAAGGATTCCACAGCGTCAACGAAGATTTGAGCTTCGAAGATGCGCTGCTCTACACCGCCAGCTTGCTCGACAGCGCTTCGGCGACGGCGTTGGATTGCGGGGAGTTGCTGAGCAGCCCTGAGCGGGCGAAGATCCTGGCGGTGTGGCATTTGCTGGAGATTGCCAAAACAACCGTGGATCGCTCCATCGAGTGTATGAGGCCGTTGAAGACAACCTCATAAAATGTGGCGAGGGAGCGTGCTCCCTCGCCACGGCTCAGCGCTGTTTCTTGATTGACTGGCTTTGCTGCCGCGAGAAAAAAGGGTCGCGCAGGTGAATCTGTGTACCGCGTTGGGCGATGCGTGGGGCGAGCCACCGAGCCTGGCGGTCGCGCTAGAGCAACTTCAGGCCGATATAGGAATAGCCGTTCCAGTCGCGTCCATTCAGTTGCTGTTTGTCCCCATAACTATCCAAAAAGCCGTCGACCACTGCCATTGAATGACGCAAGTCGGCTATCGTGCCGCTGGCTCCGTTGAGGAAGTCCTGGACGGTTGCGGGGGCAACGAAGTTCTTTAAGCCCAGGCGACGCAACGCCTGCCCCGGATACTCGCCATCATTCAAACTGCGCATCGCGGCGGCAAAGCTCTGATTGGCCGTGCCGTCGTTATTTTCGAGATACGCGCGCTTGGCGCTGACGGCATATAAGAACTGCGCATTGACCAGTACATCATTGGGTCGGTCGGCGCCGAAGTTCGCGCCGGCCTGGGCCTGGTGCAACTCATCACGGGTGATGTCCAGCTTGAACCCATCACGCATGACGATACGGTAGCCGGCGTCGGTGGCGTGGACGGAGGTGTAAATACCGTGAGGGTTGTGACCGAATCTCATCATGGCGGCTTTAATGGCGGATATCGTCACGCAGTTGCCTTCCTGCAACTGATAGAAGTCCTTGAAAATATCAGCAGGTTTGACGCCCCTATTCGTCGACGTTCCCTTCAGGAAGTCGTGGCGATTATCGACGGGCCGTTCATTCACTGAGTCGTTATCATAAGGTAGATTATCCATCGGGTCAGGCGAGGGTTTCACGTCGACTTGCGTTTTAAATCGCGCTGACAGCAGTACTAATAAACGCCCCAACTCCGTGACCAGCCCACTTAACTGTTCAGCCGCTCCGGCGCGTGCAACTTCAATCGAGGAACCTGGAGAAATGACGGCGGCACTTGCCTCGGCAAAACCAGGCGCAGCATAACTAACGCTAGGCACTAACATCTTCAGTCACTCACATAATTGACTTAAAAAAAGGCGCACGAAACTTGAGCGCCATAATCACCATGGCCCAGTGTTCCAATGACAATAAGCAGATTTAATACGCTGTACTTATCCCATTCAATCGCTAAGCGTTACAACCTTCAACGACGGCGAAACGGGCTGGTTATATAACTGCCCCTCCATGACCCCATCAAAGAGCGCACCATTCTTGTGTCGCTCGCCCTTGTCCAATGGCACCCCGACGCGCGCGCCCAGTGCACTGGCATCGATGATCTGCATATGTTCTTTGAGGCCCAGGTACGACAACGCCGCGCCGCCGCCGATGCCCTGTCCCGCTGCCGCCAGTACCCCCGGATAAGTACGGTGGGCGTGGTAAGCGCTGTCCTTGCCATAAATGCTGTAGAACGGGTCCGTTGCATTGTTGCGCGCCTGCTCCAGGTGCTGACGCTTGCTCATTACCCCAAACAGAAATTGCGCATCCTTGACCATGCCTTCATCGCCGCCACTGAATTTCGCCGCCTTGGCCGCCAGTTGCAGCTCTTCACCGGTGATATGCAGCTTGAAGCCGTCTTTCATCGTGACGTTATAGCCATCTCCACTCTTGACGACTTGCGTGAACACCCCGGTTGGATTTTGCCCGAAGGTGGCCATGGCCACCTTGATCGCCGCCACGTGTTCTTCTCTGCCCGTGGTACCCAGGTAGGGAAAGTTCTCATAGGTGGCGCGCAGCCCGTTGCGGATATCGTCGGGTTTTTGCCCTGGGGCTTTTTCAGACAAAAACGTGTTCGACGGCTCGCTGTTGTTATCGGAAAACATTTCAATAAGTTCAGTATCGAAAGCGTTTCGGCTACTGGCCAGATCTGACCGATTCATGAACGGTGCCAGTTGTTCTTTCCATCGGCTTCTACTGGGCTGCGCGGCATCGGGGATCGGCGCGATATCGACCGGCGGCCTGGGAATAAACGGTTTGGGTATTACGGTCACGGGTGGCTGTGGGGTGGGAGGCAAACTTCCCTCGTTCATCCACGTTTTAAGTGTTGTTACCAGCGTCGTGAGTAAGTTCAACAGCTCAGCTGTTCCTCGATCATTACCGCTCGACTGGACAGTTCGACCAATCGCATGATGAGCTGGCACTTGTCCGAAACGATTGAATCGATCGGAAGTTGAAGGGCCCTGTGTGTTTTCAACTTGCGCAGACGTTGCATAGGCGCAATAAGCCTGTCGAGTGTCAGACGTGTTAAGCGTGACCATCTTGTATAGCCTCATTTAGCAAAGGATGGGAATCGCACCAGGCAACTCACACTGCGATTCAGGAAACATTACTTGCCAACCGACACCGTCGGTCTTGATGCAACAAGTCCTCATGCGTGGCAAGCCAGTGGGAAAGGTTCCTGATATCAGAGGCGTAACAGGTAACAACGTCCTTCTATTTCAGCTGATTTCCATCGGACAATTCCTCAACGGCGACGTTTTCATCCGAACAATCCTCAGCGCAATTTCAGCTGCCGCAAGCGATTTGATGGCGGTGCATCAGCCACAAATGAGCCAGCTGAACCGCCGCTATCGGGGGCAAGCCCCCTCCCACATTTGACCTCCAGCGCCCGCCAGACCGCGCCTGGCTACCAGCTTCCCATCGCCAGGCTATAGGGCGAAAACTCGGCGAACTGCCAACGCAAGGCCAATGCTGCCGGACGGCGGACCACCTGTTCCACGGTCACCGTCCATAACCGCTGCGCCCCTTCGAACTCGGCCACTTGCGGCCCGCTGAGGATCAGCGAAGTACGCCCGGCCACTTGCAGTACGTCACCCGATTCAAAATCGATGAATAACAACCCCGCCAGCGGGTTGGCTTGCAGGTTGCCGAGGGTGTTGAAGAACAGGTTGCCGGCAAAGTCCGGAATGGTCAGCACATTGCCCTCGACCCGCACAAAACCGGTGCTGCCGCCGCGATGGGAAACATCCACCGAGCGCTCGCCGTGCAGGTCGACATAACTGGCGACGAAGAAGGTGTCGGCATTGCGGATCATTGTGTGTGCAGCGCCATCCAGGCTGTCGCTGCGCTCAGCCACGCTGCCAGGTTGGCGCGCAATGGTATCGACAGGTCGCAGTTGGATGTATTTGGGACAGTTGCCGAAGCTCTGCACCACGTCCACCGCAAAGCCGTCGTGATCCAGCGCGCCGATGCGCCCGTTCATGCGATTGCGACGGCGGGTGTTCAAGTCGATACCGAGCACGCCGACGGACGCGCCGACCGCTAGGCCCGCCCCGGCGGGATCGCTTCTGCAGGGCAGGCTGTCGATTTGCAACCGCTGCGGATCAGGCGAATGGGCGAAGCCTGGCGCGCCTTCGAGCATCGTTGCCCATGGAATGCCGTGTTCATCCACCACGCCCAGCATCAGGTAAGGCAACAAGGGAAAGAAATCGCGATGCTGCTCCGGCAGGTGATCGCGTATCACCTTGGGGCCGATCACGGCCATGCGTTCGGCCACGCCGGCACTTTCCTGCAGTTGCCTTTCGCCGCTATGCCAGGGGGATGCGTCGATCGCGTTCATGGCGTTCACCTCTCGTTGTGATAGCTGGATGCTGCGCCTGACCTGTCGCCGAGAGAATGACCACCCCAGGCAATCCACTGTTACTCCAACTGAAACGCCGGGTGCTCGCGCAAGGCCGCTACACAGTCATCGACAAAACTGCGCACGCGCATGGACGCATGGCGACCTTCGCGATACACCACCTGCACCGGTACCGCAGGCAATTCAAAGCCAGGCAATACGCGACGCAGCCGGCCGCTCAGCAAGTGCTCGTGCACCGGGTAGCTCAGGCAACGCAGCAGCCCTGCCCCCGTCAAGGCCGCATTGATGGAACCCTGCACCGTGGCGCAGCGCAGCCGTGCGCGGGCCTTGAGCTGATAGTGCGCGAAGTCCCACTGCACCGGGTCGGTATTGGCGATCAAATGATGCTGCTTGAGGGCGGCGGGATGCTGCGGTTCTCCGTGGGCGGCCAGGTAACCGGGGCTGGCGCAGAGGATATGCCGCACATGCCCCACCGGCCGTGCGATCAATGACGAGCTGGGCAACTCGCCGATCAGCACCGCCACGTCCAGCCCTTCTTCGTGCAGGTTCGGGTAGTAGTCGTGATAGTGAGCCACCACACGTATCTGCGGGTAACGGTCCATATACGCGGCCAGTACCGGCGCCATCACATAGCGGCTGAACAGCAACGGCAAGAATATCCGCAGATTGCCCTGGGCCTGGCTATGCAACCCTTTGGCCGAAGCTTCAGCCGCCTCCACCGCCGCCAGCAGCCGCACACAGTCGGCCATATAGGCATCGCCCGCGTCGGTCAGGCTGACCCCACGGGTACTGCGCTGCAACAACGTTACGCGCAAACGCCCTTCCAGACGCGCAATCGCCCGCACCAGGGTCGGGCCGGAGACCTGCGCCACGCGCGCCGCCGCCGCCAGGCTCGGTTGCCCGGCCAGCGCCGCGAACAACTGCATATCGCGATAACGTTCCATCAGTCGCGCGGCTTAATCAGCGGTTTCAGGGCCACGTCACGCCCCAGCCGATCGGCAAGGAAATCGACGAAGGTGTGAACCTTGGCCGGCACTCGCCCGTTGTTCTGGAATACCACCTGCACCGGCAGCGCTGCCGGCTCGAAATCCTGCAGCACAAGCTCCAGCTCACCCGCCGCCACCGCCGCCGCCACCTGATAGGACAGCACCCGCGTCATGCCCCAGCCCAGGCGCGCCAGGTTGATCGCGGCGTTGTTCGCAGTGACCAC
Organism: Pseudomonas sp. R2-7-07; assembly: GCF_003852355.1. Classification (NCBI taxonomy): domain Bacteria; kingdom Pseudomonadati; phylum Pseudomonadota; class Gammaproteobacteria; order Pseudomonadales; family Pseudomonadaceae; genus Pseudomonas; species Pseudomonas sp. R2-7-07. The sequence continues at coordinate 3,645,930 of NZ_CP027759.1, forward strand.
CAGGCGCGGCTCGATAGCTACCGTCAGCGCCTGGCCGGCGTCGACAAATGCCCATTCATCCAGGCGTTGGCTGGCGGATGAGGCCACGATCTTCGCTTCACGCAAGTGTTCAGGCCGTTGGGGTCGCCCATGCCGGTCGAGGTAAGCGGGCGATGCGCACACCACCCGGCGCACTTCGCCGACCTTGATCGCCTGCTGCCCCGGCTCGTGCAGATGACCGATGCGCACGGCCACGTCGACGCCTTCGTCGCTCATATTGACCACACGGTCGACCAGCAGCGCATTGATGCTCACCTGGGGAAAGCGGTCGAGATAATCGCCCAGCGTCGGCGCCACGAACAGCTCGCCGAACAGCACCGGGGCGGTCACGTTCAGTTGCCCGCAGGGGATCGAATAACTGCCCGCTGCCGCTTCCTCGGCCTCGTCCAGCTCGGCGAGGATGCGCCGACAGTCTTCCAGGTAACGCTGCCCGGCTTCGGTCAAGTGCAGGCTGCGGGTGGTGCGCGCCAGCAGCTGGGTGCCGATGCGTTGTTCCATGGCGGCAATCGCCCGGGTCACGCTGGGCGGCGAGGTGTTCAGACGCCGTGCGGCGGCGGCAAAGCCGCCCTCGTCGGCCACCGCGAGGAACACCTGCATTTCATGAAAACGGTCCATCGACGCCCCTTGCTGGTTACTCTGATTGCAGACCCGCCGCCGTGCGCGGCATGCCGACGAAACCCGGCAGCGCTTCAATGCTGGCCAGCCAGGCGCGCACCTGAGGATAGTCGGCCAGCGACACATTGCCTTCCGGCGCATGCGCCGTGTAGGTGTAGAACGCGATATCGGCAATGCTCGGCGAATCGCCAGCCAGGAAGCGGCTCTCGCCCAGTTGCTGCTCCATTACGTTCAGCAGTGCATGGGCACGGTTGATGGCGACGTCCGCGTCCACGTCGGCGCCAAACACCGTGGCCAACCGCGCAGTGGCAGGCCCGGCATGCAATTGACCGGCCGCAGCCGAGAGCCAACGCTGCACCCGTGCCTGCCCGACCGGATCAGCGGGCAACCACTGGCCGTTGCCATAGGTGGCAGCCAGGTAGACCAGGATGGCATTGGAGTCCGCCAGTATCGTCCCGCCATCGTCGATCACCGGCACTTGGCCAAAGCGGTTAAGGGTGGCAATGAATTCGGGCGATTTATGCGCGCCTTGCTTGAGGTCCACCAGGATAAATTCCATGGGCAGGCCCAGCAGGGACAGCATCAGCTCGGCCCGATGGGAGTGGCCGGACAAGGGGAAACCATACAGTTTGATTGCGGGCATGACGGACTCCAGGGCGTTGTCGACCGAATATCGTGTCGATGGCTGCAATCTTCTTATGTACCAACCGTCAGCGGAATTACCAGATTGTACAATCCAGCATTTCAGATAATGAAACAATAACGCGATTCCGCGCTGACGCTGCTAGCCGGCAGTCAGATAAGCTCCCTGGAATTCGAGTGCGCGAATCCTGCGGTAATCCGCCTCGATCACCACTGGGTCGGTATGAACCAAATACACTGTGCCCGGCTGACTGAATACATCCTGGGTCACGCCGATCGGCTGGCCGTTCTCAACGTAAAACACTGCCTCGAAAAACGACTCGAGCTTGAGCAGTTGTTGCAAAAAACCATCCTTTTCGAAGCTGCCTTCTGAGCGGTTGATCAAGCAAACGTTGTAGGCATGTTGCAGGCGCCGATAATCAACCTTCCGTGCCAACCGCTGCCGAAAGACCTCCGGCTGCAGGAGGGATAAAACCACAGCGTCGATCTGTCCAAGGCCAGTGGTTTTCCTTGAGACGTCTGGTCGAAGAATGCCGTCGGTGCGGGCGGCAATTTCCACTAATTTCGGCCCGTCTTCAGTGAACATGACCTCCGCATGGCTAGGACCGTTTTGAATGCCGAGACACCGCACTACTGCTCGTGTGTAGTCGACAAGCACTGGATAAATCGGCGAATCGGACCCCATCAGTTCATCGATGTCGTAGAGAATGCCACCGCTCGGCGTTCGCTGCTTTTGGTAACGTACGACTTCAGTAACAAGCTGTTGTCCGTTGAGGGAGACCATATTCACCACATACTCCAGCCCCGCCAGGTATTCCTGAATAAGAACTTGGGTGTTAGGAATATCCAACTTATTGGTCGTCCCCAACAGACGCTCCACAGCAGCCTTGCAGGCGTGCCTATCTTCACAGATAAACACACCATCGGCGCCTGCGCTTTCGAGGGGTTTGATGACCACCGGATAACGTCCGTGCTCATCGATCCAATGTTGAGCAGCCTCCCAACAACCAGCCATGAACTGCCGTGCAGCCGGAATCTGCGCCTGGGTTATGCACTGGATCATTTCGTACTTGTTTCGACGCGCGTTGGTTTTGTCGAAATGATTGCGATAAGGCAGTTGCAATCGCTCATTCAGATAGTCAGCCAGGAGCACACCCGTTTCTGCGCCTGCAAGAATGAACTGCGGTTTGAAGCGTTGGACTTCCGCCAAAGTCGTTGCAAAATCACGATTGACGATCATCTGCTCATAGAGCGCGCAGTCAAAACCCTTGTAATAGTAACTGTCCAGCGTTTCTGATGAAGCCACATGCACCAGTACACAGCCTTCGTCCTTCAATCGCTTCGCCAAGAACTTCCCGGATGAAAACCCATCGACCATGACGACTCTCATACAACCTCCCTTTTCAATGCATGCAACGCCCTGCCCAACAGCAAAAAAACAATCACAGTAACCGCTGCAACGCTGGCAAAGGAGAATTCAACTCTCGCATCCATGTACTGCAGCAACAAGACAAATACAGGAAGCGTCAGCAATACCAGGGAAACGTGAATAGGCGCGAGGTAATAGATAGTTTTCTGGATCAGGTAAATAGGCAGCAAATGCCCTAACACCACCAGCACCGCCATAGGCGGAATCAACTCACGATCGAGTAAAAAACTGCCCCCCGTGGCAGGAATTGCAACGGCACAAACGCCAACCATTGCGATATTCCTAATACCCAGAATCTCGTAGACAGACCATTGGCGAGCGAACATTTCCTTGGAGAAAACCGTGTACATGACCGTGCCCAACGCGCACGCCAATACGCTAGCAATACCCAGGACTCGCTGCCCGCCGGTGGTGGTGACTACACCACTGTCCCCCATAAAGGAATTAAACAACATGATCGCTACCGAGATGAGTACCAGCCATGAAACCAGCGCATCCGCGAGAGCAACCTTGACGCTACGTTTGTTAAGCAACGAAATAACCAATGTGAGTGCAGGACCACAGGCTACCGAGGCAACCCCAACTACTGCAGGTTCGAGATAACGCAGCGCGTAGAACAGCCCTCCCCAATTGAGTAGAACCGCAAGATTGACCATCACAACCAATGGCCATTGGGCTCTTAATTTGGAGCACAGCGAACGCATATTTCGAAAGAACGCCCAAGCACCAAAAAAACAGGCTGATGTGATAAAACAATAAAAGATAACGTTCAGCGTACTGATCGATTGGGTGATCAACGCAACGTAGACGTCGAACGCTGCACTGATCAAGCAAAATACCAAGCCGATGATCAATCCGGTTCGTTGCATTAACATTTAGCGCGCTCGATGGTTTTCATTCAATGCTCACCCCATTCTCGCTAACCGCCACTTTCATAATTGTTTTAACGGCAAGCCCCGTCGTTCTCCTTACATTATCAGCCCCACCGTTTCCAACCTTCTCTACGGCGCATACGATATCTACCAACTCACCCCCAGCTGCTTTTACAGCTTCGACCAATGCAATGACCGCACCACCAGAACTTAATGTGTCATCAATAATGACCACTCGATCACCCGCCTCAACTCCATTGAGATAGAGCTGCCCTTGAAAGTATTCCGATTCAATAGCAACCACTTGCTCATTGAGACCACCAAGACTATAGGAATACCACCTTGCTATGGCTAAGGGAATGCCTGTTAATAGAGAGACGGTGGTCGCCAATGCCACACCCTTATCCTCCTCTGTGACAATTTTCGAAATATCATGATTCATAACTTTGATTACTTTATGAGCAACCTCCATCAGAACTTCTGGCCGCAATGCAGGTATCTGATCAGTAAACTCGTTCACGGTGGTAAGTGATTTCCCTGACCATACGACGTTGGCTTTTCTATAAATCTCTTCCAGTAACATAGTTCACCTCACTGTACTCAGGGTAGAGCCCATCCCAACGGCTCGCGTATTTCCAGGAACTATCAAAAAACACGGTAACTATGGTCTTGTTTTTGAGCGTTCGAACGAGCTCATCACACATCAGCAGATTAGCGCCACAGGTGGGTCCAATGGGGAGCTTTTCTGCCCTAATAAACTGTTTCATCCGAGACCACGTGCCAGAGCCATCAACCACCCTTACTTCATCAACTAGATCGGGATCTGTATTAGGCGACATCACCCCCGCGCCTAACCCCATTAAATTATGGGGACGATGATTAAACGGCAGTTTATTTCTCTGTGAGAACAAAGGCGCCGAACTACTAACTTCCAACGCTATCGTTATAATTTCGCCGTACGCTTGCTTTAATACCTCAGCAATACCAGAGAACGTGCCCCCTGTGCCAATTGAGCATACAAAAAAATCAGGCACGACATTCTGCACACCAAACTGCCTAATTATTTCATTGCCACAGACCCTCCAACCGTCTTTATTCAACAAACAACTGGACTGATCCAGATAATAGCTATTCTCAGACGGATTTTCCGACAAGTAAGCTTTCGCTTGGAGCACTGAACCCGACAAGAACAATTCTTTTGGAGTTTCCACTATTTCAGCATTATAAGAGCGTATCTGCGCTTTCCGCTCCTCAGTCATACCTTCAGGCATAAATATCTTTACTTTGTAGCCTTTTAATCTGCCGATCCAAGCCAGTGCGGCGCCTCCATTTCCAGTAGAGCAGTCAATCAGCGTCATACCCGGCTTAATAATTCGGGCCTCTTCCAGTCGACTCACAATATTTAAATACGTTCGATCCTTATGACTTCCGGAAGGGTTCAGAAACTCGCATTTGGAAAAGACCCTATTCCCATTTTCGGAAAGCGACGCCAATTCGACTAGCGGCGTGTTGCCAATATCCTCCAGCTCCATCTCCAAACCCCTGAACACGTTGCGGTAGCCTCAAACGCTAGCAAATCATTCGAAAAAATAATAGCTAGCAAAACGGATAGGTAGGCACAGGTAAAACACCCATCTATTCGCCTGAAGAAATGTAGGTAAGAACTTTCTAGCAAAACGCCCAAAAACTACGTTTGGGGTTAATTATTAATACATACACTAAGGAACTTTCCTACAGTACTTTTAACTTACAAGCGCACTCCTCAAACCGCTCCTGCAAAGTCCGATGACTGCCCGAGAACCACCGCCGGTACATCAACAGCACTACCCCTACCGTGCCCAACACTGGCGCTGCCGCAAAAATCAATCACGGGTCGAACCGCGCCAGTCCTCATGCCGGGGAGGCGGTGGGATTCCTGATTGCCTCACCAACAACCTGTGGCGCGAAGTTTTCACGAAAAAATTCAAACTATCGCCACTCTCATCGTTCACACCTTCACGTGCAACGCAAAGTAGGAGGCAACATGCAATACCGACAACTGGGTCATTCCGGCCTGCTGGTCTCGGAAATCATCCTGGGCACCGTGCCGTTTGGCGGTCGCGCCGAGTTCGAGAAATGCGGTGCGGTGGACGTGCCCCAGGCCAGGCGTATGTTCGATATCGCGTTCGATGCCGGGGTGAATATGATCGATACCGCCGACCTGTACTCCCATGGCCTGGCCGAGGAAGTGGTTGGTAAAGCCCTGGGCGACAAGCGCAACGACATCTTGCTGGCAACCAAGGGCCGCAGCCCGGTGGACCAGAACCCGAACAATTCCGGCTCATCGCGCTATCACCTGATCCGCGCCTGTGAAGCCAGCTTGAAGCGCCTGGGCACCGACCATATCGACTTGTACCAACTGCACAACTGGGACGGCCTGACCCCCATCGAAGAGACGCTCGAGGCGCTGCGCCTGTTGGTCGGTTCGGGCAAGATCCGCTACTTCGGCACCAGCAACTTCACCGCCTGGCAAATGATGAAAACCCTGGGCAAGGCCGAGTTGCACGGCATGCTCAAGCCGATCACCCAGCAGATCTACTACACCCCCGAATCCCGCGAGGCCGAGTACGAGCTGCTGCCGCTGGCATTGGACCAGCAGGTCGGGACGCTGGTGTGGGGACCGATGGGTGAAGGCCTGCTGACCGGCTCGACCCGGCGCGGGCATAAACCACCGGCCAATACCCGCCAGGGCAGCGACTGGCCGGAACCCTACGTGCACGACCAGGAACGCGCGCTGGACATCATCGAAACCCTGGCTGCCGTGGGCGATGAACACGGGGTCTCGGTGGCGCGCACTTGCCTGGCGTGGCTCAAGGATCGCCCGGGGATCACCTCGCTGATCGTCGGCGCCCGCACCGAGGCGCATCTGCGCGACAACCTTGCCGCCACCGAGCTGAAGCTGACCGAGGAGCAATCCTCACGCATCGAGGCCGTGACGCGTCGCCAGCCGCTGTATCCGTACTGGCACCGGTTTACCGCAGGGATCGATCGCTTCGATCCGGCGGAGCAGCCGTTCCTTGCCGAGCATCAAAAAACCATGGATGCGCGCAAGGACAAATAACCTTCGGCGACACAGCCGTTCAACAGGTGGGAGGGGCCTGTGCCCTCTCACCTTGATCAAGGAGATCGCTTTGATCGCGCAAATCATGATCGCCGCCCTCGGCGTCGTCGCTATCTGGTTCAGCCAAAGCAAACGCCTGCACGTACGCCGCTACGCCTGCCTGTTCGGCATGGCCGGCCAGCCGTTCTGGTTCTGGTCGTCGATCAATGCCGAGCAATGGGGCATCGTGCTGCTCAGTTGTTTCTATACGGTGGCCTGGGCCAAGGGCATCAAGACCCATTGGATTGATCGCAAGGCCGACGGGTAGCGCTTATGATTGAGCCTACCCATCGCTGAGAGCCTTTCAATGCGCAACCTGATTTTCGCCAGCGCCTGCCTTTTATCCATTGCCCTCACCGGTTGCCAGCAAACCCCACCGGCCAACGACCAGCTCGACGCCGTGCTCTGGACCCAAACCTCCATCGAGCACGAGCTGATCTACCGCCAGCTGTTCGCCAACGCTACCCGCCAACTCGATACAGCCCTGGCCGATCCCACCTGGGACGCCCTGCCCTTGCCTGCACGGGATTTGAAAGGATTGCCCCCGGCCGTGGTGGTCGATATCGACGAAACCCTGCTGGACAACGTGCCGCTCAATGCCCGTGACATTATCCATAACCAGGTCTATTCCTATGACCGCTGGAACACCTGGGTCGATCAAGCCAAGGCCCAGGCGCTGCCCGGTTCGGTGGCGTTCCTGCAGGCGGCTCGGCAAAAAGGCATCGAGGTCTATTACCTCACCAACCGCGAACACAGCCAGGTCGCGGCCACAGTCAGAAACCTGCGCTTGCGTGGTTTTCCGATCGAGCGCGACGAACAGATCCTGGCCGCCAGCACCCCCATCGGCCATTGCGAAAGCGCCGGCTACGGCAAGACCTGCCGCCGCCAATGGGTCGCCAGCCACGCGCGCGTGCTGCTGATGGCCGGCGATTCCCTGGGGGATTTCGTACAGGCCGAGCACAACACCCTGGCGGCCCAGCGCAAGGCAGTGGCGCCCTATGTGAACTGGCTGGGGCAGCGCTGGTTTCTGCTGCCCAATCCGACTTACGGCAACTGGTACAGCGCGCCGTATGGGGATAATGAGACGTTGCCATTCGAGCAAAAGCGCAGGCTCAAACAGCAGGCATTGCAGTTGTAGCCCGCCGGCCTGTCATTGACGAGGAAACGCGAAATGCCCGCCCTGATACTCCAGCCCGCCATTCCGGGCATTGCGCTGCGCCGATGGCGCCTGTTACACCGCGTCAAGCAAACCCATGCCGCACAGATGTTCAACGTAAACCAATCGACGTTGTCCCGCTGGGAGAATGGCCTGCAAGCCATGGACGCTGCCGCGCATCAACAGCTGGAACGGTTGCTGTCCGCTCGGCTTGACACCGCAGCTGATCAGGCCCTGGCTGGGCTGGTCAGAGACAGCTCGCGCGCCGTACACCTGGTGTGCGACCTGACGCACCGCCTCCTGGCCTGTTCGCCCTCCCGCGCCGCCCAGTTCAGCCGCCCGTTGGTCGACTTGATGGGCCAATCGCTGTGGCGTTATGCGACAGCGGAAATCCGCCAGGTGGAAGCCGCGTTGGATCACACCGGCTGGCGCGAGAACCAGGCGCCGCCAGCGCTTCAATTCAGCACCGGCAGCAACGACTCCAGCCTCGTGCCGATCCGCCCAAGCCTGTGTCGCTGGACACGCCTGATCCTCAGCGATGGCAGCGCCGCGCGTCTGGTCGAGACGCTCTGACCGGCCTCGTGCATTTTTTATGCGTGGACGCACCGCGCCAGCGCACCTAGGCTTACCTGCATCATCAACCTGATGGAGGCAGCGTCATGGACTTCGAAAAAATCAAAGGCCGCCTCGACTTTCTGCGCGAAGCCGAGAAACTCAAGGACGTGCTCAGAAGCGCCCACACCGCTTCGGGACGCACGGAAAGTACCGCCGAACACAGTTGGCGCCTGTGCCTGATGGCGATGGTGTTCGCCGATCAACTGCCCGGCCTGGACCTGCTTAAAATCCTCAAGATGTGCGTGATCCATGACTTGGGCGAAGCCATTAACGGTGACATTCCAGCAGTCAGCCAGGCGGCGTTTCCCAACAAGGGCGAGCAGGAGCGGCGCGACCTGCTGCAGTTGACCCAAGCCCTGGATGGGCCCCTGAAAAGCCAGATTCTGACGCTGTGGGATGACTACGAGAACGCACTGTCGCCGGAAGCCAAAGCCGTCAAGGCGATGGACAAGCTGGAGACCCTGCTGCAGCACACCCAGGGCCTCAACCCGCCGGATTTCGATTACGCTTTCAACCTGGCATACGGCAAGAAACATACGGATGCCGAGCCCTTATTCGAGGCGCTGCGTGCGCTGATCGACCGCGCTACCCAGGAACGCCTCGACGCCGCGCAGTGACTGACATCACCCGGCCCTGGCCGCCACCGCCTCCACTTCCACCAACGCCCCCGGCAGGGGCAGCGCCACCACCTGCAACGCGGTGCGCGCCGGTTTGTTCGGTTGTTCGAGGGTGCCGAAGAACTGCGTATAACCGCGCTGCAACCCGGCGAAATCCAACCTGCCGTCGGTTTCAGCGGCGCCCACCAAAAACACCCGCAACTGCACGATATCGCCCAGGTCCAGGTCCTGCTGCTGAAGGATTTTGCGCAGTTTGTTGAACACCGAAACCGTTTGCACTTCGGTGTTGCCGTAAACCCCAGGGACGTTCGGGTCGGCCAGGTCCGGCAAGGTGCCGCTGACGAAGATCAGGCTGGCCGAGGCCGGTACGGTCACGGTTTGCGAGATGGGAAAATCGCCGACGCTGGTGCGTTGGATACTGTCGCTCATGGTGTTGCTCCTTGATTGAAGGTTTACACAAATCTCGAAGGCTGCCCCATACCCTTTGTGGCGAGGGAGCTTGCTCCCGCTGGGCCGGGATGGCGGTCACCCAGCTCCCAGCTCAACACGATTGGGACCGCTACGCAGTCCAGCGGGAGCAAGCTCCCTCGCCACGACAGCGCAGTCTCATGACGCGGCCACGGCCGCGATCTGTCGTTGTTGGGTGACGCGCTCGGCCAGTTGCGCAACCACATGCCGCGCCGAATTGGCCGCCGATTCCTGCCAGATGCCCACGCCGCTTTGCACCAGACCGTCGCCGGCGAAGTACACGCGGCCGTGGGCCTGTTCGAGCAGCGCGCTGGCATCGGCCGGGAAGTGTTCGCGTTGCAGCCACGGGCCTTCGCTGTAGGGGATCTGCTCCCAGGACACCGCCAACGGATGGCGCAGGTGCCTGGAGTAACCGGGATGCAGCAGTTCCACGGCGTGCCGGGAAGCGGCGTATTGCGCGTCGAACGACTGCGCGCCGAACACGTCGGCGCCCTCCCCGGTGACGTAACCGGCCACCAGCACGCCTTCGCGGGTATTGAGGTCGTTGCTCGGGTACCACAGCAAGCGCGCCGGGTGTTCGACCCAGGACAGGCCGCCATAAGTGCGATAATCGGTTTCCCAGAAGCGCGGCGATTGCCACGCCACTTTGGTTGCCTGGTCGCTGCGGGTGCTGAGCAAGGCCGCCTTGATCGGGTCGCTGAAGTCGGTGTCGAGTTTGGCCAGCAACGGCAGCGGCAAGGTAGAGACCAGGTAATCAGCGCGCACCACCTGTTCACGGCCGCTGTGCTGGTCGTGATAGGTCACCGCGACGCCGTCTCCCAACTGGCGAATCTGCCGTACCTGTGCGCCCAGCTGCACCTGCTCGCGCACGCGCTGGTAGAACGCCTCGGTGATCCGGTCCATGCCGCCCACCGGCTGGAACATGGTTGCCGAAAACTCCGGGAATTCGGTGTGCAGCAGCGCGCCCCACAGCTCTGGATGCAGCAGGCGTTCAAGATCGAGCGGCCGCGCGCTGGCTGGCAGTGCACCGGGGTGCGCAGGCGATTCCAGGTGGCCGGAACGCAAGCTGCCCTCGTACGCCAGCGCTTGGGAAAGGTCGCCATACACCTGCAGGAACGCGAGCAGTCGCGTGCGTTCATCAAGGGTCAAGACGTCGTCAAGCGCATCACGCTGCACCGCCTTGGCGAGCAAGCCGGACAGATGCCCGCGTGCATCGTTGACCGCCTGGCCGACGGTGAACGCCGGTTGCTGCAGGTCGGGCCGCACCTGGGCGCCATGGCTGCTGTTGACCAGCACTTCCAGGGGCACGCCCAATTCGCTGCAATAGTCGAGGATCGTGCGATGCTGGCTGGGAATACGCGCAGGGCCGGCGTTGAAATACTGGCCCGGATCGAACGCCACGGTTTGCGAGCGGCCATCCTTGTAGTCCACGCGGTCGCCGTTGCGCAGGGTCCAAGTGCGCCCACCCACGCGGTCGCGCGCCTCCAGCACCTGCACGGTGAACCCGGCCCGGCTCAGTTCCAGCGCGCTGACCAGCCCGGCAATCCCGGCGCCCAGCACCAGCACGCGGGTGCCCTGCCCCACGCCGTTCTTGAGTTTCAGCGGTTGCGGGCGCCGGTGTGAAGACGGCCCCAGGCCCAATGCGGCCAGCGCATCCTCGACCGCCTTTTCGCCGCCGACTGCAGCAATGCTGGACAGCGCTTCACGTCGTGTCAGTGTCATGTTCGCGACTCCTAATCCGGTAGGCCCGGTGGGTTGATCAGCGATGCATCGACGCGCTCCACATCCAGCCCCCAGCGCTGCAGCACCTGCGCGTATTGCCCTCCGGCAATCGCACCTTCCAGGGCGGTGTGGATCGGCTTGACCAGGCCGTTGTCCTTGCGCGTGGTCACGGCGATATCCGCCTGCAACGGCCAGCCGCCATTGACGGTGCCGACGCGCTTGATGCCGCCGGTGATTGCCGCCGAATAGGCGTACACCGAGTTGGGCCCGAACAACGCATCGCTGCGCCCCGACTGCACCGCCAGCTGCGCGGCGGCCTGGTCGTCGAAGTACTGCAACAGTGCAGGCTTGAGGCCGGCCTTTTCATTGGCCTCGTTCCACGCCAGCAAGACTTTTTCCTGATTGGTCCCGGAGCCGACGATGATCTTCAGCCCGGCAATGTCGGCGGCCTGTTTGATCTCGCTGATCGGGCTGGTGCTCTTCACGTAAAACCCGAGCACGTCCTGTCGATAGGTGGCGAAGTCAAAGCGCTTCTTGCGCGCCTCGGTCACGGTGACGTTGCTGATCACCGCGTCGTACTTGCCCGAACTGACGCCCAGGGGCCAGTCTTCCCAACTGGTCTGCACAACGTTCAGTTGCAGGCCGAGGCTGTCGGCGACCAACTGCGCGGTGTCGGCTTCGCTGCCGATGGTGGTCTTGTCATCGCTGGCCAGCAGCGCCAGTGGTGGCCCGGCCACACCGGACACGGCCACGGTGAACTTGCCCGGCTGGGCGAACTTGAAGCCCGGCGGGATTTGCGCGATGGCCGCCTCGTTACGGGGCGCATGAATGCGCGGGCGGTCGGGGCTGAGGTCGACCTGCTGCACAGCAAACGCGTGTTGTGCGGTGCCGACGGCAAGCGCCAGCAAGGCCACGCGCAGGGGATGGTTAAACATGGGCAGTCACTCCTTGAACTAAAGCACCTTGCCGAGAAAGGCCTGGGTGCGGGGATGTCGGGGTTGGCGCAAGATCTGTTCGGGCGGGCCTTCTTCGATCAACTGGCCGTCGCAGAGAAACACCACATGGTCGGCCACCTCGCGGGCAAAGCCGATTTCGTGGGTGACGATCACCAGGGTCGCGCCCAATCGGGTCAGGCCCTTGATCACGTCGAGCACTTCGCCCACCAGCTCCGGGTCGAGGGCCGAGGTGGGTTCGTCGAACAACAACACCTTGGGGTCCAGCGCCAGGGCACGCGCAATGGCGACGCGCTGTTGCTGGCCGCCGGAGAGTTGGCGTGGGTAGGCCTTGAGCTTGTCCGCCAGGCCGACCTTGGTCAGCAGTTCGGCGGCTTTGCCCTGGGCTTCGGCCCTGCTCCAGCGTTTGTGGGCCAACGGCGCTTCGGCAACGTTTTCCCAGGCGGTGAGGTGCGGGAACAGGTTGAAGTTCTGGAACACGAAGCCCACGTCGATGCGCCGCTTGAGAATTTCGCGCTCCTTGAGCTCGTAGAGCAGGTCACCCTTGCGCCGATAGCCGACGTACTCGCCGTCGATGGTGATATGCCCGCTGTCGATCTTTTCCAGGTGATTGATGGTGCGCAGCAAGGTGGATTTGCCCGAGCCGGAGGGCCCGAGGATCACCGTGACTTTGCCCGGATCGATGGTCAGGTCGATGTTATCGAGCACCTGCTGGTTGCCGAACCGCTTGCCCACGCCCTGGATCTGGATGCGTCCTGCGCGTGCTTCAGCCATGGGATTTCTCCTTGAGCCAAAAGCGCAGGCGTTGCAGCGGTGTCGGCGGCAGCACGCGCGCGGTGCCACGGGCGAAATGGCGCTCGACGTAGTATTGGGCGCTGGTCAGCACCGTGGTGATGATCAGGTACCACACCGTGGCCACGATCAGCAGCGGGATCACCGCCTGGGTGCGGTTGTAGATGACCTGCACGGTGTAGAACAGCTCCGGCAGGGCCAGCACGTAGACAATGGACGTGCCCTTGACCAGGCCGATGATCTCGTTGAAACCCGACGGCAGAATCGAGCGCAAGGCCTGGGGCAAGATGATCCGGAAAATCCGCCGCGAGGCCGGCAGTCCCAATGCCGCCGCCGCTTCATGCTGGCCGGCATCCACCCCGATCAAACCGCCGCGGATGATCTCCGCCGCGTACGCCGCCTGCATCAGGCTCAGGCCCAGCACCGCCACGGTGAACTGGCTGAGCACATCCACGGTGGACCATTGCGCGAACACCTGCTCGGTGAACGGCACGCCGATCACGATGTGGTCGTACAGGTAGGCAAAGTTGTAGAGGATGATCAGCACCAGCAGCGCCGGCATCGAGCGGAAGAACCAGATATAACCCCAGGCCAACGCCGCCAGCAGCGGCGAGCCCGACAACCGCGCCAGGGCCAGCGCGGTGCCGAGAATGACGCTGAACAGCGTGCTCAGCAGCGTCAGCAACAGGGTCTGCCCCAGGCCGCGCAGCACCGACGGCGAGAAGAACCACTGGCCGAACACGCCCCACTCCCAACGCGGGTTGGTGGCCAGGGAGTGCACGATGGCGAGCAGCACCAGCGCGGCAAAGATCGACCCGGCCCAGCGCCATGGATGCCGGGCCGGCACCACCTGCAGGGCTTTGATCGGCGTGGAAGCGCGGCGCGTGCGGATCGGGTAATGGTTGACCTCATCAATCAGGTCGTAAGGTTTGGCGACAATGGGCATGTTCTATTCCTCGCAGGCCTCAGAAGGCATAAGTCAGCCGGGTGTAGTAGTACCCGCCGGTAAAACCATAGGGCGAATAGGTGCCGTAGCTGGCGAGCATGGTGCTGCTCGGCACGCCTTGTTTCTTGGGGTAAATGTCGAAGAGGTTCTTGGCGCCGATGGCCAGGTTGAGGTCTTTGGTGAGGTTGTAGCCAAGGTCGAGGTCGGTGATCCATTTGGCGCTGTAGACGCGGTCCAGGTCGCGATTGGCCGAGGCGTTGACTTCCTTGTAGGCGCCGTAGCGCGTCAGGGCCAGGTTGAGGTTCACGCGCCCGATGCTCCAGTCACCGCCGAGGATCAGCTTGGTGTTGGGTTGCACGTCGGTGATCAGGTTGCGCGCCTCGCGGTCCATCAGCTCGTAGGAGGTGCCGAGGATAGCGGTCGATTCTTTGTAATTGAGGATCTTGGTCTGGTTCCAGTTGAACGCGGCCGTCCACTTCACGGCACCGAACGCGCCCAGGTCGTGGTTGTAGCTGCTGACCAGGTCCAGGCCCTTGGTGCGGGTGTCGGCACCGTTGATGAAGTACTGGCCGCCAGAGGTGGAGTTGACGCCGTTGTTCTGCAGCACCTGGGTGACTTCCGGCCCGAGCAAGGTGCCGGTGAGGGTGATGCGGTCGCGCAGGTTGATCACGTAGGCATCGGCGGTGAAGCTCAGGCGGTCGGTGGGGGTGAGGGTCAAACCGAGGCTGAAGTTGGTGGAGCGTTCGGGCTTGAGGTCCTCGGCGCCCAACGCCTTGGCCGCCGCCGAACCGACTGGCAGTACGCCGTAGTTGATCGACTGGTACACCCCGTCGACCACGCCATAGGTGGTCGAGCGCGCACTGAACAGGCTGTTGGCCAGGGACGGCGCACGGAAGCCATTGCTCACGGTGGCGCGTACGGCCAATTGCGGCGTGAAGTCGTAGCGCGTGGTCAATTTGCCGCTGCGAGTAGCACCCACGCCCTGGTTGTAATGCTCATAACGCACGGCGGTGCCCACGTACCAGTCCGGCAGCGGGTTGAAGCTCGCATCCACGTAACCGGCGACGCTGTTGCGCGAGGCGGTGCTTTCTTCGTCCGGGGAAATGCCGTTGGTGACCTGGGCCCCGGACGACGCGCAATTGCCCGGTGCCACGCAGTAGCCGCCGTTGGCATAGGACGCGTAGTCACCGGCCTGCACCTCATAGGTGTCGCGCCGGTGCTCGAGGCCATAGGACAGGTCCAACGGCTTTTGCAGGCCGATATCGAAGCCGCGCTTGAAGTCCAGGTTGGTGGTCAGCTCGGTGGAAATCCAGGTGCCGGAGGTGAAGCTGTTCGGCGTGGCCTCGCCCAGGGACGGGTTCTGGTTATGGGTGGTGCCCTGCTCCGCTTCGTTGCGCCCGTAGGTGGTGGACAGGTCCCAGTCCCACTCGCCCACGGTGCCTTTGCCGCCGAAGGCGGCCTGGAAATCGTCTTCGTCGATGTACCAGGTGGGCGTGTAGCCGGCCGGATAACCGTTGGGCCCGGTGGTGATGGTGTTGGTGATGGTCGGCAGGCGAAAGTTCTGGCCCTGCTCGGCCTTGCGCCGTGAGTAAGTGGTGAAGGAGTACAGGCTCAGGCTGTCGTCGATCGGCAGTTCGGCGTTGTAGCCCAGGGTCAGCAGGTTGGTCTTGGGCGTGCCGTAGCCGCCGTAAGTGGACTTGCCGGCCAGGCCGTAGGCTTGCTCATAGCTGTAGCCGTTGGCGCTGGCCTTGTTGTCGTCATTCTGGCTGCGCGCATCCAGGGCCAGTTGCACGATGCCGCCGTCGCCGATTTCAAAGCCTTTGTTGAGGCTTTGCTGCACGGTCTGCTTCTTGCCGTCATAGCCAAGGCCGGCGTTGGTCATCGAGGTGCCGCTGGTGTCGGCCTTGAGGATCACATTGATCACCCCGGCGATGGCGTCGGAACCATACTGGGCGGCGGCGCCGTCGCGCAGCACTTCCACATGGTCGATGGCGCTGATGGGGATCAGGTCCAGGTCAGCCGGTGCGGCGCCGGTGTTGATGCCGTTGATGTTCAGGGTCGCGCTGGTATGACGACGCTTGCCATTGACCAGTACCAGCACCTCGGCGGCGCTCAAGCCACGCAAGTTGGGCGCGCGGGCAATGCCGCTGGCGTCCCAGCCGGTTTTTTCCGGTAGCGTCAGCGATGGAATCACCGCACTGAGCGCTTCCATCAAACCGGGTTTACCGGTGCTTTGCAGTTGTTTGGCGCTGACCACATCGATAGGCACCGGGCTGCTGGTGACCGTGCGTTGCTCGGCGCCACGGTTACCGGTGACGACCACGGTGGACAGGGTGCTGTCGCCCTGGGCCTGGGCCGCGGCGGCCAGCAGGGACAAGGTCAAGGCTGCGGTGGGGGGTAGAACATGCTTCATCGCTGATCCCGGTTTTTCAAATCGCAGGGTCGGGCAGGCACGCGCCAGACGCGGCATGGCCGGTGTTCAAGGTGTGGGTGCGGTTTGAATTAGGTGTGGGGCGAGCGAGGGGCTTGAAGGGGCAACATACGTTGAACTCCGTTCCAACGATTCTGCTGCCGGGGATTACCCGGTCAGGTGCGCAGAATCTGAATCACGCTGGGTACCATCCGGGGTTTGGGGTAGGCTGTTGAGACCAAACATAACGGAATGAATTTCAAAAATATAATGCTATTTGGGCATAAGCTAATATTTGTTAATTTCATTATTTATAAATATCTTTATTCATATAAATAATATTTTAGACATACAGAGATTCAAATGTGGGAGGGGGCTTGCCCCCGATAGCTGAGTGTCAGTCACTGCATCCACAGCTGATCCACTGCTATCGGGGGCAAGCCCCCTCCCACATGGGTACGGCGTTTACTGAACGGGCCGCAACAGCTGCATCTGCTGGCGGTAATCATCCGTCACCTGCCGTGCCTGGCTGCTGCTGGTAATCACCCGTGGGGTAATCAGCACGATCAACTCCGTGCGGTCCTTGGATTTGCTGGTGTTGCCAAACAACCAGCGCAGGCCGGGAATCTTGCCCAGGTACGGCACGGCGCTGACGCTCTCGGCGTTGTCCTGCTTGATCAGCCCACCCAACAACACCGTCTGCCCGCTTTGCACGGCGACCTGGGTCGATACCGAGCGCGTGGAAATCCGTGGATTGACCGGCGTTTCACTGTCGCTGCCCGCGCTCTGTGCATCGCTGACCTGCTGCTGGATATCCATGTACACCAGGCCGCCCGGATTGATGCGCGGCACCACGTCGAGGATCACGCCGGTCTGCACGTATTCGACGCTGCTCAAGGTGGTATCGGCGTCACCTGTGTTGACGGTGGTTTGGCTGATGGGAATGTTGTCCCCCACCTGAATCTGCGCCGGCTGGTTGTTCATCACTACCAGCGACGGCGCCGACAGCACTTGGGTGCGGCCGTTGGTTTCCAGGGCATGCAGGGCCACTTGCAGGTTGGAGCTGACGAAGGAATAGAATAACGAATCCGCCGCCCCCAACCCTGCCCCGCCACCGCCCAACGCGCCCTGGCTGCCGGAGGCGTTGGCGACCGTGGTACTGGTGGAGTTGCCGGCCAGGCGGCCGAGGTACCACTGCACGCCAAGGTCGAGTTCGCCGGTCAGTTTGACTTCGAGAATGCGCGTCTCGATCTGCACTTGCAGCGGTGGGTTGTCGAGGCGCTTGATCGCCGCTTCGATTTCTTTCCATTGCGCCGGACGCGTGCGCACCAGCAGTTGGTTGCTGCTTTTTTGTGCGGTGATACGGGTGCCGGTTTCGAGGTCGCTGATCGGCGCCGCCGGGGTCTCCTCGCTGCTCTCCTGCGTGGGTTCCTCGGCGGCGGGCGCGGGGGTGTTGGCCTGCAGCCCTGCGCTGGTGGACGAGGACAGCGTAGTGGTGCGCAACCCCGGCGCGACCTTGGCCGGGGTGTCGTCCTTGATCGCGCCATTGCCGTAGATCTGCCGCAGGTACCTGGCCAGGTCCGCGGCCTTCATGTTGCGCACGTCGTACACGTACATCTGCGGCTCATTGCCGCCGCCCTCGTCGATGGTGCGAATCCAGTCACCCACTTCGCTGAGGTACTGGGGCTGGGAAGAAATCGCCACCACCGAGTTGGTGCGCTCCACCGGCAAGAACCGCAGCATGCCCGCCAGGGGCGTGCCGCTGTCGGCGCCGAACATGGCTTGCAGCTCGGGCATCAGCTCGGCCACCGAGGCGCGTTGCAGGCCGAACACGCCCACCGACATGCCCTTGAGCCAGTCCACATCGAAGGTGTCGATGGTGTCCTGGTAGTTGGCCAGTTCTTCCGGCGTGCCGGCCAGGCTCAGCACATTGCGCGCCGGGTCCACCAGCAGGAAGGCGTTCTCCCGGGCGAAGGGCTTGAGCAGTTTCTGCATCTCGGTGGCGGAGATATAGCGCAGCGAGAACAGGCGTGCCGAGAGGCCGCTGGCGGGCTGCGCCACGCGCATCTGCGGCACCAGCTTACCGGCCACCGCCTGATTGGCCGGCAGGATTACATAGCGGTTGCCCTGGCGGATCATGGCGTTATCGGTCCAGGACAACAGGGTTTCGAGGATCGACAGCGCCTGCTGCTTATCCACCGGTTTGGAGGTGGAGAAGCTGACGTTGCCCTTCACGCCTTGGGCGATGCTGTAGTTTTCGTGCAGCAGGTCGCCCATTACGCTGTTGATCACCGCTTCGATGGGCTGGTCCTGAAAGTTGAACACGATGTCGCCGCCCGCCTCCTTCAACGCAGGCGTTGATGCAGGCGCGCGCAGGAACTGCTGGTTGCCGCGAATCAACTGGCGCGGCGCGGGTGACTTCGCCTCGGGCTGGGGGCTTTGCAGCACGGGCGCTTCGCTGGGTGGGCGTTGCGAACCGGTGCCCTGCAGGGCTTCGTGGAGCAGTTCTTTATCCGGGTCGAGGCGGTCGGGCAACGCACCGCAGCCGCCGAGGGCGACGGTGGTGGCCAGGCAAAACAACGGGGTGCGCATATCAATCAAGGGAGGGGCTCGCGAGAAGGAGAAATCGAGGGCAACCGCTTGCCGTACAGGCTCAGGGTCTGGGTGCGTCCGTCCAGGGCGAAGCGCGCCGATTGCGGGGTGAGGTGTTCCAGGCGCCAGCCGTTGGGCAGGCTCTGGCCCAGGCGCACCGTCAGGGGTGGGCCGTCGGCTTGTTTAAGCATGACCATTTGCAGGTTGCCGGTGATCAAGATGCCGCTGAGGCTCAGGCTGGACAGGCTGGTGACCCGCGCTTTGCCCGCCACACGGTCAGGGCTGCGATCCGGGCTGAACAGCGGCGCCTGCCAGGTACCGGCGAGGTCGGCCAGGGCCACCGTGGGCGGCGCCTGCAGGTTGACGGCGGGCTGCACCGGCGCGGGCTCCTCGGGCAACCACTGCGGTTCATCGCCGATGCTGCTGAGGATCACGGCCATCAACAGTCCCAATAGCCCGGCCAGGCCGAGCAAGCCCCACTCCAAGGGGCGCAGTGTGCCGTTCATGGTGCCACCCGCGCCGGTTGCAAGTAGCCGCGTACCAGCAGGTTCACCACCAACTTGCCCGCCCCGCCCCGTGCGGGCGCCTCGCGACTGCGCCGGATGCGCAGCTCATCGACGAACAGATACGGCGGCTGATACTCCAGCGCATGCAGAATCGCGGTCAACGGTTCGATGGCGCACTCAAGGGTCAGGCTGACCTTGACCTGGCGATACGGCTCGCCAGCGTCTTGCCCCGCGGTGATGGGCTTGCGCTGGGTCAGGCTGCAACCGCCGCCACGGCCGGCCTGGCTGGCGATCAGGTCGGCGAGGCGCTGCATCAGGTCGGCGGCGACCACGTCGGAGTCGTCCCCCGGCAACAGGCTGGCGCTGCTGGCCGGGTCCTGCCGTGCCTGCTCAAGCTGCTGGCGCAGTGCATCGCCCTGGCGCAACAGGCTGGCATAGCGTTGCTGTTGTTCGCGCAACTGTTCGGCGTGGGTACCCATGCTGCGCAGCGGCCCGGCGAACCAGCTGTCGATCAACAGCCAGTAGGCTGCGCCCAGCACAGCGGCCAGCACCAGCAAGGCGGCTCCGCGACGTTCACGGGGTGTGAGGGGTCGGCGCATCGGCAGCCTCCTGGCGCAAGTGGGCACGCAGGGCAAACTGATCCTTGCCGGTGCGCGCATCGGGTTGAATCACCCCTTCGAACTGGGCGTTTTCCAAACGGTGGCAGCCTTTGATCCGGGTAATCAGGCCGCTGGCCTTGGCGCTTTGACCGGCGATGGAAATCTCACCGTCCTTGACGTCCAATTGCTCAAGCCAGGTGTCGGCCGGCAGGCAGCGGGTCAAGTCATTCAGCAGCCCGGCCAAGGGCGGCTGCGCCAGTTTGCGGCGCGTGAGGTACTGCGCCGCGCCCTGGGTGTTGAGCAGTTGCTGGCGCAGGGCATGCACCTGGGCCACCTGGGCTTTTTGTTGCTGGACACTGTGCTGCATGGCATCGAGGACGCGCTGGCGGTCGTTGAGCCACAACAGCATCGCCGCGATCAGCAAGGCGCCGCACAGCCACGGCAGGCTGCGTTGCAAGCCTAAGCCCTGTGCGCGTTGACGCGGGCGCAGGCCAGCGGGCAACAGATCGATGCCCATGCCTGCCACATCCACCCGATGAGGCCGCAGGCCCAGGGTGGCGCAGTCGGCGAGAATCTGGTTCAGGCGTTCGCGCAGGATCGCTACCAGCGTCACCTCAAGGTGCGTAGCGGTGCGCTGTTCCTGGCGCACGACGAAGTACAACTGCTCGGCATCGAACGGGGTATAGCGGTCCAGTTCATACCCCACCACATTGGCCAGGTTGCGCGCCGCGGCCAGGGGCAGGTGCACGGTTTGCCGCAGCACGTCGTCAGGGCCGAGCATCAGCACCTGGCGCGCATGGCCCGCATCGACCGGCGCGCTCAGCGGCCAGTGATGGATGCGCTCCGGCGGTTCCTTGAGTGCCAGCCAGCCCGGCACACAGCCGCGCAGCTCCGTGAGCCACAGGCGCCAGGCCTGTTGGGCCAGGCTGCCGCGCCAATGGCGGGCGATAGGTTCGAGTCGATTCATTCTTGCCACCGCAGCACCCGATAGGGCTGTGCGCTGTCCTCCGCTGGGCTCAGTGAAACGGTGATGCGCACGCGCGCCTGATAACCGCCGGGGCGCTCGGCGCGGCTGTCGATTTCCACCACTTGGCCGGGGTCGGCGCCCTCGGCATTGCGGCTTGGCAGGTTGAGCGCGTTGCGCATCAAGGGGCTGGCGAACGCCGGATCGGGTCGATCCAGGTCGCTCCACAAGGTGATTTCGGGCAGCAATTGGCTGTAGAGCGCCTGGGTCATGCCCGGCAGCTGACGCACTTCTTCGAGCACCCGAAACGGCGCCAGGCCTTGTGTACGCCGGGCCTCGAGTGCCTTGACCCATTGCTGCGCCTGGACCGGCGTGGCGCCGCAGGCCAGGGCCAGGCGCGTGAGGTCATCGGCCGAGGCGTTGATCAGGTACAACTTGCCGCGCTCGCTGCGCAGCCTCACCTGCAGCCGCGCGTCGTCAAAACCCAGCGCCATAGCGCGCCCATCGGCCACCCAGTGCTGTTGCGCCATCACCATGGCGATGCCGGCCTGGGCCGCCAATTGCGTCTGGGTATGCTGTTTGAGCCACAGGGCCTGGCGGCTTTGCAACTGCACCCAACCGGCCAGGCCGCCGAGCAACACGCTGAGCAATGCCAGCACCCACAGCACCAGCAGCAACGCCGCACCGCGCTGGCGCTTCATTCTTCCAGGCTCCCACTGGACAGGTTCAGGCGCAGCGCAATCACTTGGGTGACCCACGGCACCGGCCCGTTGACGTTGGCCACGATGCGCACCGCATACGGCAAGCGCCTCGGCCAGGGCCAGTCAGCGACCCAACCGGTCGGCTGGCCCAGGGGCGACAGGCCGCGGTAGCTGAACTGCAGCTGCTCGACATGGTTGAGCAGCACCTGCGGTTCGACGCGGGCGGGATTGATGTGGGATTCCAACTGTGCGAACTGCACCTGCAAGGCCTGGTCGACCTGCTGCAGGGTAAAGCGCTGGATACCGCCGCCGAGCACACCGGGCAAGGTCGACACAAACTGCAGGCGCTCGGCCGTGCCGCTGAAAAAGCCCTCGGCCTGGCTGTCGTCTTCCGTCACATCCAGGGGCAGCGCCTCGCTGATGGCGGTGCGCAGGAACTGCTGGGCGGCACGCATTTCGTCCAGGCTGACGGTGTAGCGCTGGGCCTTGGTCACCGCACGATTGGCGCCCAGCAAGGCGCCGCCGACCAGCACCAGCAGCACTGCGAGCAAGCTGAGTACCACGAGGATTTCCAGCAAAGTGAAGCCCTGCTCGCGGCGCTTCACAGGCGCGCCTTCAAGGTACTGAAATGCGCCTGGTGCGGGCCTTCGCTGACGGTCAGGTCGAGGCGATACAGCTGCGGCTGTTGGCGGCTGAGGGTCAGTTGCCAGTGGATGCCATCCAGTTCGCCCTGGCGCACACCGCTGTCGAGGCGGCCGGCGGTTTCCTGATCAAGCACCGTGAGCGCCGCATGCGCCAGCCGATCACTGCGCGCCACCTGCGCCAGGGAACGCGCGCTCTGGCCGAAGGCGACCAGCAATACGCTGCTGCACACCGCCAGCAGGGTCAGGGCGGCGAGCATTTCGAGCAGGGTGAAACCGGCCTGGCGCTTCATGGCAACGCCTTGGACTGCACGCTGCCGGTCAGCCAGCCGATATCGATGCGCCAGCGCCGAGTGCCGCTGACCAACAACAGGTTGCCGCCGGTGGAACTGCCGTCAGGGTAGAACTCAACCGCCGAGCCGGCCTGCTCGGCGGTGTGCACGCTCAGTTGCAGCGCTTGCGGCCAGTGCAGCGGCGCCCGGCCAGGCGCGCTGAACGCACGGTTGGGCAGATCGAACTCGGTACGCGCCGCCTGGCCGCTGATAATCGCCCCGGCCCGCGTGGTGCGCAGCGCCTCGACCATCTGCCCGACCACCCGACGCTCCTTGGCCGCTTGCAGGCCCTGGCGCAGCCCGACGCTGAGCAAGCCGGCAGCAAGGCTGATCAGCAGGATCACCACCAGCATTTCCAGCAGGGTAAATCCACGCTGGGCCATGGGCCGCTTATTCCCAATTGCCCAGGTCGGCACTGTAGCCCTCGCCGCCGGGTTGGCCGTCCTGGCCGTAGAAGATCAAGTCAAAGGCGCCATGCTCACCGGGAAAGCGATAGCCGAACGCGTGGCCGAACGGGTCTTTCAATTCCGACGGCTTGGCGTAGGGCCCGGCCCAACCGGACGCCGTCGCGGGCTTGTCCACCAGTTGTTGCAGGCTGGTGGGCGGCGAGCCAACGTCCAGCGCGTAGCTGTCGATCTTCATGCTCAAGCCGGCGAGTTGGGCCTTGCCCGCGCCGTACTTGCCCTTGTCCACATTGCCGCCGACCTGGCGTACCACGATGGTCGCGACAATGCCCAGCAGCACGATCACGGCAAGCATTTCCAGCAGGGTAAAACCGCTTTGGCGGCGTCGGGCATTCATCGTTATAGCTCCTTGAAGTTCATATATGGCTGGTGAGGCTCATCAGCGGCAGCATGATCGCGAGCATGATCACCGCCACCAGCACCGCCATGACCACGGTCAGGGTGGGCACCAGTGCGGCGAGCAATCGGTCGATGCCGCGCTTGGCCTCGACGTCGAAAATATCGGCAACCTTGAGCAGCATGCTGTCCAGTTCACCGGCCTGTTCACCGACCTCGATCATTTGCAGCGCCAGTTCGGGCAGCAAGGGTTGGCCGCCAAACGCCTGGCCGAGGCTGCCACCGGCTTTCACCGATTCGGCGGCCATCGCCACCTGCGCCTGCAGCGCACGGTTGCTGCAGACCTGCCGGGCAATCACCAGCGCCGGCAGCAGCGCCACGCCATTGCTGAGCAAGGTGCCCAAGGTGCGCGTCAGCCGTGCCGCTTCGACCCGTTGCAGCAGCGGGCCGAGCACGCGCAGGCCGAGCACGCGGCGATCACAGCGCTCGCGGCGGCGCGGGTCGCGCAGGCCGATGACCAGCGCCCACAGCAGGGCAATCAACCCGGCCAGCACCAGTAGCCCATAGGCGCCGAGAAACTCGCCGAGCCCCAGGATCACTTCGGTGATCAGCGGGATCGGCACGCCCAGGTCCTGGAAAATCGGCACGAATTGCGGCACCACGTACGCCAGCAACAGCGCCAGCGAACCCAGCACGCCCACCACCAGGAACGCCGGGTAGATCAGCGCGTTGATCACCTCGCCACGCAGGCGCTGGCTGCGCTCCAGGTAGTCGCTGAGCTGGCGCAGGGTACGCTCCAGCGCGCCGCCCGCCTCACCGGCGCGCACCATGCTCAGGTACAGCGGCGAGAAGCTGCCGCCCTCCTGTTCCAGCGCGGCCGATAACGGTTTGCCGGCCTTGACCTCGTCGCGGATGCGTTCGATCAAACCGCGCACCTGGGGCGAGCCGGGCTGCTTGAGCAGCAGGCCGAGGCAGCGTTCCAGGGGCTGGCCGGCGCCGAGCAAGGTCGCCAGTTGTTGCGTGAAGCTGACCAGGCCCGCGCCTTTCAATGCTCCGCGCGCGGGGCTCAACAGGGGCCGGCCCGCTGTCTCGATCTGCAACAGCAGCAGGCCGCGCTTGTGCAATGCGGCGACGGCAGCGGCTTGGTCCTTGGCTTGCAGGGTGCCGTTGTGGGCGACACCCTGGCTGTCGAGCGCACGAAACTTGAACAGCGTCACGCCGGTTCCCCACGGGTGACGCGCAGCACTTCTTCCAGGCTCGTGACGCCGGCCAGCGCCTGGCGCAAGCCCTCTTCATACAAGGTGCGCAAGCCGGCGCGGCGAGCGGCTTGCTCGAGGGTAGCGGCGTCGGCGTGGCGCATCAACAGGCCGCGCACTTCATCGTTCATCACCAGCAACTCGGTGAGGGCGCTGCGGCCATGGTAATCGCCGTGGTAGAGCAGGATCGGGCGCTGGTCGGTCAGACGGTCCAGGCCGTGTTCTTCGATCAACGCGGCTGGCGCTTCGAACGCGACGCGGGTGGCCGGGTCCAGGCGGCGCACCAGGCGCTGGGCAAGGATGCCGCTGACGGTCGAGGCAATCAGGTAACTTTCGACGCCCATGTCCAGCAGCCGCGTGATGCTGGCAGCGGCGCTGTTGGTGTGTAGGGTCGACAGCACCAGATGGCCGGTGAGTGCGGACTGGATGGCGATGCGGCAGGTTTCCAGGTCACGGATTTCGCCGATCATGATCACGTCCGGGTCCTGGCGCACGATGGAGCGCAGAACACCGGCAAAGTCCAGGCCGATGGCCGGTTTTACCTGGATCTGGTTGATGCCTTCGAGCTGGTATTCGACCGGGTCTTCGACGCTGATGATCTTGCGCTCAGGGGTGTTGAGGCGCGACAACGCGGTGTAGAGGGTGGTGGTCTTGCCGGAACCGGTCGGCCCGGTCACCAGCAGAATGCCGTGGGGCCGTTCCAGCAGTTCAAGAAAAGTGGCCAGGCGCTGACCATCGAAACCCAGGCTGGGGAAATCGAACTGCACGGTCTGCCGGTCGAGCAAGCGCATCACCACCGATTCGCCGAAAGCGGTGGGCACCGTGGACACGCGCAAATCCAGTTCCTTGCCCTGGATACGCAGCATGATGCGACCGTCCTGGGGCAGGCGGCGCTCGGCAATATCCAGGCGCGCCATGATCTTCACCCGGGAAATCACCGCTGCCGAGGAGCTGGCCGGCGGCGCCTCGGCGTCGTGCAGCACGCCGTCGATGCGGTAGCGCACCTTGAGCTGGTGTTCGAAGGGTTCGATGTGAATATCCGAGGCGCGCTGCTCCACGGCGCGCTGCAGGATCAGGTTGACCAGGCGGATCACTGGCGCTTCGGAGGCCATGTCCTTGAGGTGCTCGATATCTTCCAGCGCACCGCCCTGCTCGCCCAGGTTCTCCACCAGTGTGCCCATGGCGGATCGGCCCTGGCCGTAGTAGCGCTCGATCAGGCTGTCGACTTCCGTGCGCGGGCCGATGGCCAGCCAGATCGGCACCTGGCAGGCATAGGCCAGGGCCTGGAATGGATACAGCTGGGCCGGGTTGGCCGCGAGTACGCGCAGCCCGCCATCGGCCCAACCGATGGGCACCAGCTGGTAGTGGCGCATGAAGCGCTCGGTCAGCGCGGGCATAGGGTCGAGCAACGGCGGCGCCGCATCGGCGTGCACCAGCGGCGCATCGAGCAAGGCGGCCCAGGCGCGGGCCAGTTCGATTTCGCTGACCAACCCCAGGCGCGTGAGCAGACCGAGCAGGTCGCTACCCTCGGTGGATAAGCGTCTGGCGCGGTCCAGGTCGACGGTCTTCAGCCCTGCATGCGCCATCAACCATGCGCACACCTGCTCGGTGTGCGGGACAGGCATCTGGCAGGCATTGATGGGGGCTGACGACATAATGAATGTGATATCTGATAGGGCGAGAAGTATGGCTATTTGGAACTACCGAACAATGCCATTAGTTCGCCATAGCCCTGCCGGGAGTTAGCCGGGGGTATCGACTGGAAGTTATAGCGCTAGTTCCTGTGCGAGGGAAATATAAATACAAAACATTGCTGAATGCACTGATTTAGAGCGTTGGCAGCCAATTGCCACTGGTTGCAAATAGCCATACGCCTTAATTATTCACACACTTTCCCTTAAATAACCGGCGAGGAAAAACAGGCAAGCGTTTTACTCCGGCACCACGCGCGAAGGTGTATCGCCGGGAAAGGATTTTTACCGCCTCTTCCATGGCCAATACTGCTTTTTCGCATGGGCATGCCCAGGGAACTGATCGAACGACTATTTCGGCCTAACGATGCTTATAAAACGCTATTAGAGGCATTTAGCCATACCCTGCCCCATTCCAAAAAGCCATCTGATTACAGTCAGTTGGACGCTAAGCAAGCCACGCGCTCGTCGCAAAACTGGCGAAAAAATGCACCAAATTCTGTTTACGCCCTGCCTTTACAGGCGAAGAAGCACGCCTAGACTCTCACTCGATTCAGCTCCCTGGATCATGACCAACACTGGAAAAGGATATTCAAAATGAACGCCTTCACTTCGGTAAATACCGTCACCACGCCCCTCACCATCAACTGCA
Organism: Pseudomonas sp. R2-7-07; assembly: GCF_003852355.1. Lineage (NCBI taxonomy): Bacteria > Pseudomonadati > Pseudomonadota > Gammaproteobacteria > Pseudomonadales > Pseudomonadaceae > Pseudomonas > Pseudomonas sp. R2-7-07. The sequence continues at coordinate 3,673,079 of NZ_CP027759.1, forward strand.
ACTCCGTGACCACGTATAACGGCGATCCCAACGAAACCACCAAGGTCACGTTCAACTACCAGAACAACCTGCTGTGGGCTACCCAAGTCAATAACACTGCCTCAACGCAAACGCTCTCCGCCGACGCCCCTGCCGGACCGGTGATCCTGCGCGCGGGCGCCAAGGTGACGCTGCAAAACGTCGGCGCGGGGTTCAGCATCCTGTTCACTGGCGTCATCGTCGACAGCGGTTCCGAGACGCCTTTCACCAGCACCAACATCGGTACATTCAGCCTTTCCTGATCCATACGGGTTCTTTAGCCAGACCCCATCCTTGAAGCCGGCGGACGCGCACGTACGCCGGTTTCATTAACGCAGTACGGGACATGGACGGTACCCTCCCGTGACAAAGCATCGGATGCTTTATACCCGGGTTTGCTGGTTAACACTGGGCGCGATTCTGGCAAGCATCCTGTGGGTAATGGCGACCGGCAGACATGCGCCGACGGCTTCGCCTGACGGGTTCAGCCATACTTTTTCCAGCGTCGAGTACGCCTCCCTGACCTCGGGCTGCGCCGACCTTGTTCCCGCTCCTTCCGCCTCTTCGGCGACCCCGGCACCCTGCCTGCCAGGGCCGATACTGCTGCCCGGCATGAGCGTCAGCCGTCAGGTGGGTCCGGTGCTGTTCGTTCTGGTCGTCGACAGTCGCGAGGCCCGGGTGAACGCCGAACTGTCCATGGGCGGCGCTGGCCTGACCGGGTTGAGCATGACGGCCGACACACCCACTGCCACCTTTGACCTGGCCAGCGATGGGCAACGCATACGTGGCAGCCTGGGCGCATTTTTCTGTGCCCCTCCGAACACTTCGCATGTGCTCGCCGACTTCAATATCGAAGGCACGCACGAGGACAACAAGGACAGCGCGCAAGCCTATCGCGGCGACCTTATCCGCTGGCAGAGCCCAACCACCAGCGTGATTGCCCACTACCGCCAACCCTTGTTGCCGGACCTGCAAGTGACCGTGGAACTGCTTGATCCCTACAAACCCGACAGCAGCAACGCGTTGACGGCCCAAGTGAGTTTCTACTACGCCACGAACCTGATCGACCGCTACACCGTCATGGCTACCGCCACCCCCGTGACCCTGCGCAAATCCAGCGTCGGGCCGGTGCATATCCAGGGAGGGGCCTTGTCGTTTCGTCCCGCCACCCAGGAACAGCGGGGGCAGCTCAGCCTCGATGGCACTTTCCAGTCCGGCCATAACCTGCCCAACCACTACGCCGGCAGCATCGCCGACTGGTCGTGGATTCGTGGCCGTGCCGACAATTGCAGGGGATAGACATGACCAGCCGCGCCACCACCCCATCCGACTATCAGCAAATTGCCAACAGCGCGGCCTATGCCCTGCCCGATGACAGTGGTTATGGCTGGCGCGGCTACGTGATGCCCCAAGGCACCCTACCAGCCGATTTGCCGGCCAGCCTGAGCCCTGCCGATGCGTTCGATAAGCAGGCCGGCCATTACCTGTTCGCCCCCAGCGAGCCGGTCAGCCTACGCAGCGACCCGTCGGCTTTCGTCACCGCCCTCTATGCCTTTCTGTTTGCCGTCGAGCAGCGCAACTTCGTCGGCAGGGCGCTGCTCTGGTTGCCGGGCAGCAACCTGCCGGCGCCCAAACGCTTCAACGACTATGGGTTGCGCATCAGCCTGGGGACGTCCTGCCAAGTGCAGAACAACCTCAACATAAAGCTCGGCGACCGCCTGACCTTCTTCATCAACTTCGGCACCTTCGTCAGATACGATGCCGACCTCAACGCGTTGCGCCTGAAGTCCAGTACCGGGATCAGCATGGGCTTCAACGACAAACTGCAGGCAGACAGCGGCCTGCAACTGACTCCCCCGCTGCAGCCGTTGGCCTATATACCGCTGGACGGTAGCCAGGCCGCAAGCCTGGTTTATGCCTTGACCTACAACCCTGTGGCTGCGCTGCGGTATTTCCAGACCGGCTTTGCCTATGTGGTCAACACCGGGAACGGCAACACCCTGCTCAACTACCCGGTGTTCAACCCGATCGGCATGCCGGCCACGTTGAACATGGGCGGTGTCCTCGACCCGCTGGACCGGCTGAACCAGCACATCAGTGCAACGCAACTGGCCGCCGGGTTGATCCGAACCGGCCTGGCCTTCGCCGCTGCCGGCAGCACCTTGCTGCCCAGTCAATGGCGCAGCACTGCCGGCAACCCTATCAATCTGGTCCCGCTCAATGGCCTCGATGCCAATGGCTGGCCCCTGCCCCACGCGGCCAGCCTGGTGTTCTGTGATGATGGCGCGAGCTACAGCCTCACCCTGAGCGGTGACTATGGCTTAAGTGTGCCGACCCTTCCCGCCGCCGTCGGGCAATCGCTGTTGTGCGGCATCTTCGGTACCGAATGGCTGAGCTTTTCCAACTACAATCCTGCGGCCAGCCCCACCGAAAATGACCGCATACGCCTGCTCGCCGCTCAATCGGCGTATGCACCCGTCTTCCCATTCCCGACCAGCAGCCTGGTGTCCCCCACCAGCGGCGCGGTCACCGCCCTGCTGACCGGCGACTACCGGACCTCCTGGAGCAGCCTGATTGCCGGCGCCTCTATCCCGGCCTACAGCGCACAGCCCGACGGCAGCCCGCTTTATGGCCAGGCCGCCGCAGCTGGCGCCACCGTGATGCTGGCCCCCGCCGCGCCACGCACACCGCTCCCGCAAACCCCCGGCTTCGCCTTCCCCCTGGTGCCGTATGCCGGCATGCCCAATACACCGGGCGTCAACCTGACCCAGTTCGAGAGCGAGATTCTTGCGGCCTCGCGCAAGAGCCTGATCAGCGCCGCCACCCTGCCGGGCAGGCGGGCCGCACGGCTCAAACGCCTGCAACGGGCCCCGGCTGGCGCGGCCGAAAAACCCGACCGGGCGACCACACCGCAAGGCTTGCTGGTGGACCTGGACCCGGACGGTATCGGCTACCGCAAAGTGCTGCTGGCACGCTCGAAATCTGCCGAGAGCATGCTGGATTTTGCCTTCGAACAGCCCACCGAGGCACTGCACGAGGCGCTGCAAACCAATCAGTTATTTCTCGTCGGCGTCAACCCGCAACCGTTTTTCACCCAGGGCGCAACGTTCAGCAACCACCTGGAGATCGCCGGCTGGCACTTCATCGCCAATATCGGTGCCGGCGTGCAAACCACCAGCTACCGCAACGTGCTGATCATGAAATATTGCAGTGGCAGCCTGAAAGAGCGCATCGACAATCCCAACCGCTGGACCCTGCCCGAGACGTTCTCGAAAACCGCAGACCTGATGCCGGGGCTTGAGACCCTGGCCTACACCGGTTTGTCCCAGTGGCTGCAGGACTTCATCAGCGCCGCCGAGCTCAAGGCCGCCGCAACACCGGACAGCCTCTATGCGGACTTCGTCGCCCAGGTCAACGACCCCGAATGGAAAGGCTTTATGGTGCTCAACGCCGACCTGCCCTTGGACAGCCTCCCCGAGCAATTGGCCGGGATCGCCGCCGGCATCGATTACAGCCGCTTTCTCGCCCACCACTTCGGCGCCAGCGTCAGTCGCATCAGCCATCAGGACGACACCTTGGATATCCAGGGCATTTCCAACCTCTTCGGACTGATCGACTATCAGAACCCGGCTTATGAACAGGCCCGGGCCAACGGCGCGGACGCCGACATGCCCATCGCCCTGGCCACGACCGAAGGTTATGCCTTCAGCGTCCTGCAGCTCCAGGCACTGTTTCGTCAGTCCAGGCTGGTGACCTTCAACAGTCGCATCCAACTGAGCCTGGACCGCCTGTTCGGTTCAGCGATCCAGGCCACACGACGCGCCGAAAATCCGAGTGCCGTAAATGCCATGGTCCTCGACGGCAGCGCCCTGCAACAAAACGACACCACCACCTATGTCTTCGAACAAAGCCAGAGCTACCTGTTCAACCTGGACAGCAACGTGCTGCCGGCAGCATCCGTCAATCGCATCCAGTTCAACACCCTGGGCAGCCCGGACAGCGGCGTCACCACCGCCAGTCGTTTCCTGTTGTGGGGCAAGCTGGACTTCGCCCTGCTCGAGACCTCCTCCGGGCCATTCGACCTGTTGTCCTTTGGCAGCGAAGACGGCAGTCCGCGCAACGAGGGCCTGGCTTATACCAACCTGCAGATCGGCATGAGTTTTCCCAGCGCCACACCCAACGCCGTGAGCTTCAGCTTCAATCCCGGCAACCTGGGATTCGATCCGGTCACCAGCCAGGTTCGCGGCAAAAGCCTCTACAAGGGTTTGACCCTGCAGCTCAAGCAATTCATCCAGGCGCCGGAACAGAAGAAACCCGCGGACTACGGTTTTCTCCCGGTCCTGCCGGAGAACCTGTCGCTCAAGCCTATGTCCGGAGCCTGGTCGGGCATTGTCTACAAAGTCACCATGGGATCGCCCGGCGCCCTGGTCTCGGGCGCTGGTTTCGAGTCCGACCTGTTGGTTGCCTGGTCGCCCGACAGCCAGAGCACCGACGCCAACCCCATGCTGTTCGTTGGCTTGAGCCTGCCGGGCGCCGCGCCATCCGCCAGCGTGTTTTCCCTGCAGGGAATCATCAAGGTGTCCACCGGACCGATCAAACTGCTCTACCAGACCATCCCAGGACAGCCCGATCCGCAAGCGAAATTCTTCAACCTGCAACTGACCGATATCGGCATCAAGATCCTCGGCATCGCCAAGTTGCCCCCAGGGGCGACCCTGCAGTTTTTCCTGTTTGGCGACCCTCGGTCCTCCGGCAGCCTGGGTTGGTATGCCGCCTACGTCAAAGATCCGGACAGCGACACCGAACGCCTGCTGGCCCTGACGCCGGATACGTCCACGCATCCGGCACTGACCGGGCCATCGGAGATCGCCTCATGACGCGCGTCCTGTACTGGAACATCGAGAGCTTCGGCTATAACAAGATCCGCCCCTTGAGCACCAAGCGGAACCGCGCCGGGGCGTTTATTCCCGACCTGAACGCTGCGGACCGACTGGCGCTGATCCTGGCCCATATCACCGCCTTCAACCCGGACATCTTCGTGGTGGTAGAGACCGCCAGCGGCCCGAGCCACGGCCCAGGCTCACTGATTTCCCCAACCGGCGGCTGGCAAGGTTGCGTGGAGCTGTTGTTGCGCATCCGCAACCTGACCGGCCTTGCCTGGAACCTGGTGCCGCCCCTGGTGGTCGGCCAGGCCGGGCGAGCCGAGGGCGTCGCGGTGTTCTACAAACCGGTGATCCCGGCGGGCCCCGGCGTGGCGGCCGGCAGGCGCTTGTTCACCGGCCCCAACGCCTGGTCACCAGCGGGCAATGGCATCAGCTTCAACCCCACCGTTTTGCCCGCGCCCGCCGCCGGCAACTACCCGCCGCTACAGACCAACGCTTGTTTTACCGTCGCCGGTCGCGCTATTCCCCCTGCCGCCCTTAACCCCGGCAACCTGTCCGAAAGCCGGTGCGCGGCGCGGGTCGATTTCGTCGATAACCTCGGCGCGCCCCTCAACTATGGCGGCCTGCGCGAACCCTATATGGTGACGTTCTGTGAAACCGTCGACGGCCCGCCCGTGGTGGTGCAGCGCAACCTCACGCTGTTTGCCATCCATTCGCCGCCGCAGTACGTGGCGGCCAATGCCTACCTCAACGGTCTGGCCAACGTGCGTGACATCAGCGCCGCCCTGGGCGCGTTGGAAACCCGGGTCATCACCGGTGATTTCAATGTCAACCTGCTGAGCCAGACCGGCAATGATCCACTGCGCTACGCCCCGCTCACGGGCCTGGGGTACGCCCTGCAACTGCAGCCACCGGCTGCGGCCCCGCCTCCGGCCCTGGATGCCTACATGGGCTATTTCGCCACCCACCTCAAGAGCAAGAAATCGACGATCTTCTGGTCGACCAACGTGGGCGCCGTGCCTTATCCGGGTTACCGCTACATCGGCTCGTCGAGCAGCAGCAACCTGTATTCGATCGACAACATCCTGGTGCGTGGCGGCGCGGCCGGGAACTTCACCATCGCCAACACCGTGGTCGGCACGCCGCTGAATGTGGTCAACCCCGCGCCTGGCGGTGCGCCCGTGGGCATGGTGGCCATCGCCAGCGATTTCCAGGCGCCTCCGCTCGGCTGGCCGCCATCACCGGCGCCGGCATTCGCCGCTGGCGACCGGCAACGTTTCCGTGGCTGGCGAAACATGGGGCACATCCGCTCCACCAGCGATCACCTGGCCCTGTTCGTGACGGTCTGATTCAAGGAGAAGACAGATGGCCAACAACCCACTGAGCAACCTCGCTGCGGCACTGACTCGCGATGCCGGCGCCCCGATCCTCCTTACCCGTGACTACCTGATCGCAGGCCTGGCTGACGCCGGCGTCAGCGTTTCCGACAGCCTGGACAGCGACCTCAACGCGGCCTTCCAATCGTCTGTCGCCGGGTTGTCGATCAGCCTGACCGCGCAAAGCGTGCAACCGCTGAACCCGGCCAGCCAGACGTTCAAGGTCACGGGCGTCAGTGCGCGGTTTCTGCAGCAGGACGTGCAGCAGGGGCTGGTGCTGACCTTCGGCCTGAGCGGCATCGACGGCGCGCAGGCCCTGAGCCTGGAGATCGTCACCACGCCGGCCAGTTGGAGCTGGTCCGATCTGTCGAGTTTTGCCACCGGGATTCCCTTCAAGTGGGCAGCGATCAGCAACGCGGTGTTCACCTTCAATGACAACCTGGGTCCCTGCCAGGGTTTTGCCGCCAACCTGACGCCGCCCGCCCAGCTCAGCAATGCGGTCGCGGTGGTGCAGGGCCTGGGCTTTCCAACCCTGGCCCTGCCCTTCAGCGGCAGCATGGATTTCGCCAAGGTCGACGGGATCGATATCTTCATGCCGACCACGACCCTGCAGGCGCCTTTCCTCGGCGCGGACAGCGGCCTGAAACTGTTGTACCTGAGTGTCGATGCGCCGGTTTTCGGGTTGATCATCGGCCCACCGGAACTGCAGGACGGCGACGACCCGGCGCAAGCCTTCTACGACCAGCAGGTCAGCCTGTATCTGGGCCTCGACCTGAGCCTGACGGACCAGCGCGGTCAATCCATCGACTACCAGATGCGCGCCCTGGCCCAGATCAACAATGGCAACGCGTTCAATTTCTACCTCGGTCACAGCGACGACGGCAGCGCCCTGTTGACCCCGGCCACGGTCATCGAGTTGCTGGACAACAAAGGCAGTTTTTTCACGGGAACGCCACCGGTCTTGCAGCAGTTCCTCTCCGGGATCGGCCTGCGCAGCCTCAGCCTCAGCGGCACCACTAGCCCCAGCCTGGCCCTGAGCAGCGCCAGCGTGACCTTGGGCGCAGACCCGACGGTGATCAATGTCGAGCACCCTTGGGTCCCCTTGCAGGACCCGACCAACCAGTTGGTTTTCGGCGTCACCGATTTCGAGTTGGTGTGGGGCATCAACTATCTTCCCCAGGGCAGTGCCTATAGTTTTCTGTTCCAGACCCAGTTCCTGTTGTTACCCGAGGTGTTCAAGGGCAAGACCACCGGAGAAAACGGCCTGTTCTTCGTCCAATTCAATTCCGACCTCCAGCTGCTTGCACGTTTTGACGGTACCGCCAATCTCAACGACCTGATTGCCGCGCTCACCCTGGGTTTGATCCGCATTCCCAAAAGCTTCGTCGATGCCTCGCTGTCCGACGTAGGCCTGAGCCTTGACGTGGGCGCCAAGAGCTACGCCTTCAACGCCGGCTTCGAACTGGACCTGAACCTGTTCACGCTCGACGGCCTGCCGATACTCTCGGTCACCGACGGTCAGCTTTATATCAAGGCCACCACCCCCACCAGTGCCAGCGGTGTCGCCAATACCGCGCCGGTCACCACTTACCAGGCAGGCATCGGCGGACTGGTTGGCATCGGGCCGTATTTCGCCAACGCCAGCATCGACTATGACGGCACCGAGTCCCCAGCCACCTGGACCGTCGCCGCACGGCTGGCGCAACCGGTGGATGTGCAACAGCTGGTCAGCCAATTCCTCAGCTTCGGTGGCGCCTTCACATTCCCCGACTTCCTGCCCGGCACCCTGCTGGTCGACACGCTTGAGGTGGACGCCACTCTTGCCACCGGTGCGACGCCGATCGACCGCTACACCGTCGCCGGTAGCCTGCGCTGGACCTTCAACCTGGGCCAGGCCTTCAGCGTCGACACCCTGGCCACCCTGAGCCTGAGCTACGACGCCAGCAAACCCGCCCAACAGCAGTACAGTGGCAGCGCCACTACGCTGTGGAATTTCAGCTTCCTCAACGACAGCGTGCTGCTGGGCTATAGCTTTGCGCCCGACAATCAGGGCAGCAATGCCCAATTGAGCCTGTCCTGGGAAGGCTTGACGGCGATTTATCAGGTCGACAAGAAAACCCTGACCTTCACCCTGAAAAACTGGAGCCTGGGGCGTCTGATCCAGAAACTCATGCAGTCCCTGGGCGACCCCTACTTCACGCTCGACTCACCCTGGGACGTGCTCAACCAGGTTTCCCTCGACGGCCTGTCGCTGATCATCAGCCTGGAAACCAGCAACGGCAGCACGCCGACCATCGCCGCCAAATACACCCTGGCGAGCAAGATCGACCTGGGCTTCATGAGCATCGACGGCCTGGTGTTCGAGCGCAAGAAGGTCGACGGCGTTGACAAAATCACCCTGGGCATCGACGGCTCTTCTGTGTTCAAAGGCAACAATCCCGAGGAACAACAGGACTGGAGCAACCTGCTGGATCCCCAGAAAGGTCAGCCCGTGGACAAGTTGCCTTCGGTTCCGGGCCAAGGTACGGACTATTTCAGCCTACCGTTGCTGGTACTTGGCCAACGCGTGGCCATCAGTGGCTACGACAGCTTCGCTAATACCAAAGCGGTGATCGACGCCTTGAAAGCGGTGCCTTCAACCACCGGTTCCAGCAACCCGCTGAACCCTGGCGACAGCGGTACCAAGGGCACGCCGTACTACAACCGCAACAGCGACTGGCTGATCGCCGGGCAACTGTTGCTGCTCAAGACCGGCAAGGACTGGACCGTCGACCTGATGCTGGTATTCAACGACCCCAACCTCTACGGCCTGCGCCTGGCCCTTGCCGGAGAGAAGGCCAAGGCGCTGGGTAATCTGGTGCTCGACATCCTCTACAAGAAAATCACCGACGATGTGGGCGTCTACCAGATCGAATGGACCTTTCCCGACAGCATCCGCAACCTGAACTTCGGTGCGGTATCGATCGTGCTGCCGGAGATCGGAGTGAAGATCTATACCAATGGCGATTTTTTCATCGACATCGGCTTCCCCTACAATCTCGACTTTAGCCGCTCGTTCTCGATTAGCGCGATCGTGTACGGCGTGCCAGTGCTGGGTGCCGGTGGTTTCTACCTGGGCAAGCTCTCGTCGGTCACCGCGACCCAGGTACCGAAGACCACCCAGGGCACTTTCGACCCGGTGATTGTCTTCGGCCTGGGCCTGCAACTGGGCCTGGGCTACAACTTCGTCAAGGGGCCGCTCAAGGCCGGCTTCGCGCTGACGGTATTCGGCATCCTGGAGGGCACTATCGCCGCCTTTCACGCCTATCGCCCGTCCACCGCGCTGGTCACGGCCAACGGCAGTGTGCAGGACGACTACTACTTCAAGATCCAGGGCACAGTCGGAGTCATCGGCCTGCTCTACGGCAGCATCGACTTCGCGATTATTTCGGCGGCGGTCAACGTGCGCATCACCCTGTCGCTCTCGCTGACGTACGAGAGCTACATGCCAATTCCTATCGCCGCCAGAGCCACAGTGGAAGTCAGCGTCAAGGTCAAGATTGACCTGGGATTGTTCAGTTTCAGCATCAGCTTTTCATTCCATGCCGACGTCTCGGCGCGCTTCGAGATCAATGCCCTCAACAGCGGCCCGGCCCCCTGGGCCGAGCCGACCGCGCTGCTGGCTCGCCAGGCTCGGCATCTGCAGCTCGCCGGCCAGCGACGGGCCGTCACCCCCAAGGCAATGTCGGTGCCGCGCAGTGCAACCAAGCCGGCATTGAACCTGTACGCGACGCCGCAATTCACCGTGATGTGCAACGAAGGCGTGAACAGCTACAGCGGCCAGCAAGGTGCTTTCGTGTTCCTGTTGACCATGGACGCACCGTCCCCGACTCAACAAACACGGCAGGCGGTTGGCTCCAGCAGTTTCGAGCGCCTGTGCGCCGATTACCTGCCGTGGCTGATCGGCACCCTGGGCTCAGCCAGAAGCGAGCAGGACACCCTGGCCGACATCCTCGGCACGTTGGTGGACAAGGCCCTGCTGGAGGTGGATATCGAACGCATTGCCGACCTGGCCAACCCGCCGTTCGGCATCAGCGAGTTGTTGACGTTCCTGTCGTCCTTCGACGTCAGCATCACCTTGCCCGACGCTGCCAACCAGGCGCAGATCAAGCAGGTGCTGGAGGCCGGCTCGGTGCTGTTCCCGGTCTTCGACGGCCTGTCCCTGGACGTCCCCCTGGCAAACGCCGGCAGCGCGACCCTGGACTTTCTCCAGTACGTGGGCACCAACAGCACCTATCGCAGCAACGTCGCGCAGTTATTCAAGGAACTGGCGGCCGTTGTCACGGCCAAGGATGAGCGCAGCGCGCCGCCGCTGCGCGCTGCAGACGATGACAACGAATCGATGGCCGCCGTGATTTTTACCGATGCCTTCATGGTTATTGGCCGGCAACTATTGCAGGTCGCCCTCAATGCCTTTGACGACTACGCCTATGCCACGGCCAACGGCAACTCCATCGAGCAGATCCTGCAATGGACCAATGAAGCACGTGGCAACAGCCTGACCCTCGACGATATTGTCCGGCCCAATGCCGAAGTCGCCTTGACCGATGGGCTGACTCTGCACATCCCCCTGCCCGCCTATGCCTTGCAAAGCAGCGACACCTTGGCAAGCGTCGCACGGGCCTGGTCCGACAGCGCCGTGCCAGCCCGTTGGACGACCACTGCGGCGGGTTTGATCCTGGCCAACGGCAACTCGACGGTGATTGCCGCCGGTCAACTCATCAGCCTGATGGTGGGCAACGACATTCACCAATACACCACGGGCCCCGGAGAAACGTTCAACAGCCTGGCCAGGGCCCTGGGAATCGACCTGCCCGCACTGGCCCGGGACAGCGCGCTGTACATCATGGCCGACCTGCTGTTGCCGGGCCAACCGTTGCTGCTGCCGAGCCTGGCGTACCAGACCGCCGCCGGCGACAGCCTGAACAGCAGCGGCGCACGCTTTGGCGTGAGTGCCATGGCTCTGTTCAGCGATCCGCTGTCCGGCAACGTCAGTGTCGGGCCGCTATTTGCCACGCAACAGATCACCCTGACAGCCCTCGATAGCCTCTTTACCCAAGACCTGTGGGCCGTGGTGGTGGGCACCGATCAACTGGCCCAATTGGCCGGCATGCTTTCGCGCTTTTTGGCCTATGGCCTGCGCCTGCCGTCGAACCCGGCGGGCATGGGCGGCCTGAGCCTGGGCGCGCAATTTCTCTACCCAAACAACCAGAGCGCCTATGGTCTCTATCAACTGACCGGCCAGCAGTTCCCCACGCCAACCGACCAGATGCCCGGGACTGACTTCCCCATCAGCCTGAGCCGGGACGCCAGCAGCCATGGTGTCGACTTGTCGTTCGTAACGATCGCCGGCGGCAGCAGCGGCTCAATGAACCTGAACGAGGCCTACAGCAACCTTTGCGTGGTACTGGCCTACGCGCAACGAGGCAAGTTCCAGCCGGCACCGAGCATCAGCCTGCTGCCGACCGTTGCCCGCAGCCCGAAAGACTATGCGGTTAAAAGCATCTCCCTGTGGTCGACCGCTGACCTGCAGCAGTTGCGTGACCTCTGCCAGCCGAACCTGCGAGCCTCAACCGAAGCGGCGCCCAGCGTGCAACCGATACTCTGGTCCCTGCCGGATGGCCTGGTCCGACTGAGCAACCAGCGTGTAGGCTGTCTCGCCCCGCAACTGCCTGATCTCTCGCAGCAACTGCCCTACCTGCCGGCCTTCACTCCCTGGGAAGTTTCAACCGACCCCGCGACCCTCGAAACTACTCGCCGTGAAATAGCCTCCTACAGCTACGCGACCCGGGTTGACTTCACCATCAAGCGGCTGCCCCAGGCCCAGCCCGGCGTCATTGCCAGCGATGGCAGCAGCCTGGCGTATACCTACCAACTGCTCGGCCCTTCGGCCACCGATGCGCAATTACTGGAGCGCCTGTTGAGCGCGGTGAGCGAGCTGGGTACGTCAATCATCAGCGGCCAGTTCCTGCTGATGCCCCAGGGCAATGCCAAGGCCAGCAACCTGCTGAGTCAGGCACAGAGCGACTTCCTCGCGTTCCTGACGCAGACCAACCTGTCGACCGAAACCAACCCGCCACCCGACTTGATGACCCCGCGCACGGCCGACGACGCGGGGCCGCGCGGCATCCTCAATCCCCCCAGGAAGTGGTAAAACTGCTCTGGGAACTGTCTACCGTCCGTTCGGGCGGCTACTACTTGAGCTATTACGACGTGATCGCCGCCAGCGGGTTGCCCGATGGGATTTTCGACGACAGTGGCACGGCGACCCTGACCCTGGTAATGACCTATCCACGGGGTGCCCTGCTAGGCCGCCTGTGCAACTTCATCAATGCCTTTGTGACCACCGATACGGTGATCCAGCAAGGCAGCCACATGGCCCTGCGCTCGGCCAGCACCGCCGGTGTCAGCCAGCCGACCCGCGCCAGTGACAGCCTGGAAAGCCTGGCGACGTTCTACGGTATCGGCTCCGGCCGCATTGCCGAACTCAATCCGGGCGCGACACTGACCACGAACGCACAAGTACCGATAGACGGCATCATTCACTTGGTGACACCGGCCGACTCCAGCGCAGGCAATGGCGTGCCCGCGGCAATCCTCGACAATCTGGCCCGCTATTACTCGGTGGGGGCACTGCAACCGGTCAGCGCCGCGCAGATCGCGGCCCTCAACCCCGGCGTCAGCGCCGCCAGCACCGTGGCGCTGTTCATCCCGGCACTGGTCTATGTCGTTGACGGCAGCCTTGCACCGGGCAACAGCGTGCGGTCCCTGGCCGACTACTACGGGCTCGATCTCGATGCATTGGCGGTCGGCGCCGAGCGGGTAGTCGGGCTGCTGGCCAGCGGCAGTGCGTTGACGCTGGATACCCGGACCTTCGATTTGCAAGCGGTGTTCAACCAAGGCAATGCCGCTTTCAGTGTCCTGCGTGACAACCCGCCACCGGTGGATTCCCCGAGTGTGGACCCGGACGGTTATGCCAGTGCCTACCTGTACAACCTTTACTCGGTGCTGAGTGCGGGCATCGACGGCTCGCCCTGGTTCATCGCCAGCGACCTGGCCCTGCCCTTCGGGCCACAGCGGCCGGACATCGGGGCGGATGAACTTGAGGCGCAAATCCATCGTCGAGCCATGCGCAACCCGCAGAGCCGGCGCGACGCCCTCAACGCCCTGGCCGAGGACAGCCAGTACTTCTATCAGCAAACCCTTGGCCTGGCCCGCCGCGCTACCAGCAATGCCGCCCCGCAGCCGGTGGCCCCAGGCCTGCCGTCCGCTTCCGACAACCCCTATCGAGGTGTGGGCAGCTTCGCCCAGGTGAACCTCTCCTGGCTGGACATCTTTGGCAATATCACCGTGACGCCCTTCCAGCAGCCGCCGCCCGGCTACAGTGGCAGCCTCAACCATCCTCCGCTGCCGTTGCGCTACAACGATCGCCTGATCGCCCTGTCGGCCTGGCCCAACACCCGCGCCTTCTACACCTATGAAGCCGCTGCCGGCGGCGTGCAACTGGTTATCCACCTGAGCCTCGACACCTCCAGCTACGACCCGGCCGGCGGCGGCGACATCAAGGTCCAGGCCGGTAAGGATCTGGAGATGTTCAGCCTGATCTACTACCAACTGAACCAGTCCTACCAGGACTTGAACCTGCCCTGGTGCAACGGCCGCGCGGTCAGCGTGGAACTGGTCAACAGCCTGTTCGCCCAGCCGCTGAGCCAGCTCGACGTCAGCCAGTCGCAGCCGTTGCTGGACTACATCAACGGGGTGATTCTGTACCTCGGGCAATTGATCCAGGGCGCAACTGCAGCACCACCCGCTACCGTGCGCCTGTGCCTGGCGGTGGATATCGATAGCCTCGCGCCCGGCTCGGTCCTGCCCCTGAGCCTGACCCTCAGCCTGCGGAGGGTCTCGACCCTGGTGGCGCCGGATGTCGCCGGCCTGGCAGGCGGCGTGGCAGTGACCAGTACGCTGCTGCCGGTCCCCGATCCAGTGACCGCCAGCACCAGTGGATATAGCGTGTTCGCCGCAGCCTTCGAGGCGCTGTTCCTGCGCCCCGGCGCCTGGCTGACACGGGTCGGCAGCGGCACCGCAGACCCCGGCAGCACGCCGGACGGACGCAGCCAGACGCTGTGGGCCGTCCGTTTCGCCGAGCAGGAGGGCGCGGCAGGTATTCGCTACCGCATCGATCCGGTCCCAGGCTACTTCGCAGCCCGGCCGATCGCTAACAGCCTGACCTCCGACAGCGTGCAGATCTACCCCACCTACCGGCCGGACCAGCCGTTCCCTGGCGATGACTTGGCGACACTCAACCTCACGGGCGTCGATCAGAACCTCTGGTTCGAAACAGCCCTCAAGGCCATCGACGGCTTCCTGTCACCGACCTATACCCCCTCAGTGTTCCTGCTCGACATCCTGCTCGGCAGCAAGGACCCGCTCAAGGACGGTTATCTCGGCAAAATCCTCAGCGCCAAACAGGTGCTGGCTGACGATATCGCGTCCACCCTGGAACCGGTGCTATCGGCAGGTCCGCAAGACGGGGCAACCCGGGCCGCAGCGGCTGAAAAACTGCGCCAGGCCCTGCTCAACCAGCTGTACTCGGCCTACAGCACCACCGCTATCGTCGGCTTCAGCGTGCAAGGCAGCGCGACCGACCAAACGTTGTCGCTGTACGGCCAGCCGACCGTATCGGGTACCAGTCAGTCAACGCTCGGCACAGGGAACGAGAACTACGCCTTCGGCAGCGGCCGCATTCGCTTGCAGGCTTCGGTTGGCGAAAGCGCCCTTGCGTTTGTGTTCAATTCGCGCAACGAGGCAGCAAGGAGCTATGTACCACTGGAGCTGGCGTTGCAGGTCAGTCACCTGGAACACGACGTGCGCAGCGTCCCGGGGATCAGCGGCTACACCCAGTCGAACTGGATCTCATTGATCGGCGGGCCGTTGCTGATCCCCTTGGCCGGAGGGCAGACCATGAACCTGCCGGTGCTGCTGCGAGCCTTGCCTGAACCCCCGACGGTCCAGCGCCAGACCGCGACAGCCTGGGCACAGCCGGCGCAAAGTGCTTCGGACCTGAGCAAGTGGACTTATGCCTTTGACTCCCTGGTCCGGGGTGCCGCCCAGGACAGCCTCAACGTCGCCATAGCCCTGAACACCCCGACAACCAACGGAGCGTTGCGCAGCACCGGTAAAAGCCTGGTCGCGGCATTGGCCCAGTTCGTCACTGTTTACCCGAGCATCGAAGTGGCCATGCAGCAGAACCTCACCGCGATCAATGTCAGCCAGCCGACCGAAGTGCAAATCGCTGCGGCCCAGCATGCGGTGGCGGCCTTCGTGTACATCGTCCAGGAGGTCACCGATGCCTACCATGCCTGGGCCAGTCCGATCCGCAGTAAAACCGCGTTTGTGCCCCCTCAGGCGCTGACCTGCGCCTTCAGCCAGGTGCTCACTTGGGTGATGGTCGACGGGCAAGAGGCGGCCCAGACCCTGTTGCTGGACATGACCATCAACGATGTGGCGGCCAGCTACGATCCAGGTACCGGCCGAATCAGCGCCACCCTGGCGCAATGGGGCGAGGTCAGCCTGCCGGCGCCGCGGGTGGAAATAGATCCGACGCAGTACGAGGCGGTGAGTGTCATCGATCCGGACATCCCCGGGGCGGTCGCCTACCGTTATCGCCTCAAGAATGTGGTGCCGGCAGAATGGCTCGATTATGCGCAAGCGCTGCTGGTCAACGAGCGCTGTACCAGCCTGCCGGCCCTCAACGTGTTCGATCATCAGGACGCGTGGGCTTCGCTGTCGGTGGAGCGCAACCGCATCCTGTTCCCCGCCGCGCAGATCGGCACCTTGCACACCAACCCGCTGTTCCGCTTCTCCACACCGGTCGTGCGTTTTGTCGACAGCATCAGCCCCCACATCATTCAGGACAGCTTTTCCCTGGACAGCGTGCCAGTGGCGAAGGCGAGTCTGGAGGATTACTTGAATGTGTTTTTTGCCGCCCTGGGTTCAGGCAGCAACGGCACCACGGTCCAGGTGGGCATGGAGGGGCGCTACAGCTACGACATCGCCGGGCAGGGAGTCGTCGCGCGCACCGTGCTGCCGGCCGCGCTGATGTTGCCGGTGAGCACTTCGCTGAACACCCCGCCTGCCTTCATCAGCACATTCAGCCAGGCCATCGATCGCTGGCGCCTGGCCGAAAAAGCCACGGCCCAGGGCAACGCCCGGGTCGACCTGACCCTGCGCGCATTCAGCGCCGACGATCCGACCCAACTGGCACAGGGAGCATTGCCCTCAGACAACCAGCCGCCGTTGCTGAGCATCGAAAATCTTTGGATATCGGCCAACAAGGTTCCCCCGGAACAAGGAGGTCTATGAGGCAAAAACGCACTGAGTACGGTGGAAGACATTGACAGGTTTAAACTGTACAACTGGCCGGGAAGTCCAGCGTCGAGACCCTGCAGCTGCAGATCATGGACTTTGGTCGCTATCGGTTTGTCGAGCGCTTTGACCATCACCTGTACGCCTGGATCGACGCTGACTACCAGAACCTCAATGGGCTGTACATGGCGCCCGACCACCTGCAATACATTCAACCAGACCCCCTACTGAGCCTGGCAAAGACCGTCAAAGGAACTGCTTTCACCGCCCTTCAACAACAACTTCGAGACTTCCGCCAAAAGCCCGGGCACGATGAGTTATGCCAGGCTGTACGCGCCGTTCTGGAAGAAGCCTGCCGTCCTTTGCGTTCCTGAACTGACAGCAGAAGGAGGTAAGGCAGGACATTCCAGGCCTGCTGACCAGGCAGGTCGCTTTCAGCGGAGCAACGAGATGTTATGAACCTGGCGTCGAGGCCATCCAGCTAGGACGTCCTGCCTATTGGGTCAAGTGGCGAACAGATCAGCAAGCGCCAGGCGGAATGCCGTCTTTGTTGAAGTCCTTCAAGCGCTCACGCTCTTGCTCAGTGGAGTGCGCTGGGGTTTCCTGCTCGGGCTCTTTCTTCTTTTCTTCAGTCATCGCTATATCCTCTGGGTGGTAGCTGTTTCGGCACCTAGTGGAATCAGCAGTTCAAATCCATTAACTCCACCGCCCAGGCATGGCCCGGCAAGGACTTCCCGTGGGCATAGAGGCCACAGGTCAGCCATCCCGCCGATATTGAGAGTGCTGGGCTCGACTGAAGTCTAGATTGAGCATGAATCCACTTTTCAACTGCTAGCAAAGGATACTTGAGCAACCTGCAGGCGAAATAAATACGTGGACTGCCGGCGTTCTTTCGTGACGCGTGACTTCCGGCGATACCGCGTCCAGGAGCTCCCGAAGGCTGCACTGGCTACAGGTGAAACTGGAGCAATAAAAAGCCCCGCACTTGGCGAGGCCCTGAGATTTTCTGTAATCCGGATGATCCTTCGCTTAACCTTGCCGACTCTCACATCAGGCAAGAAAAGGAAGGATTACCGGATGCCGAACGATACCCTCATGACTATCATCACCACTACTGTGGTGACAATCATCGCGACAGTCATAGCTAACCAGCTCAGCAAATCCGCTGCAATCGATCGAATCAGCCAGTTGACAGGGAACATGACCGCGAACGTAGCCAGGTTCATGGCGAAGTTTGGTGTCAGTATTGGATTCATTTCTTGGACCCTATGGATCTGGGCGTCATTCGGTTTCAGTACAAAGCCAATAGAGCGCACCGAGGTCCTAGAGCTACTATATTTCACTCTGCTGGGCTCTTGGTTTCTACAAGATCTGCTGCGAGAGCTCTCCCCTTCCATAAGAAAAAATAGAAAGGATTAATACGTGGGCTGCCGGTGTTATTTCCGTACGTCGCACTATCCGGCTACCGACGTCCAGGCCGTCCCGAAGGATGTCCTAACTACAGGTAAATTCGAGAAATAAAAACCGACTCGCTGGTCGGTTTGGCAAATCAAAACAAATCGTGCTAACAAGCCCTGCACAAGAGGAGCCATCTTGGCACCACCATGGACGAGGAACTGCAATGCTCGTAGATATCTACCGCGACAAAGCTCTGGATAAAATCCTGATCGTAGAGGATGGAAAAGAAATTCCGCGTATTTCTGGCGAAGGCTCGAAGTTCATGGAAGGCTTAACTTTCCATGGGCAGGTAGATTTCAAAGATCTACCGATGGGGCTTCAGAGTGAAAAGGTCATGGACTCCCTTAGCAAGCGTGGCTTTTATGCGGCTCGGCAAACTGTAACCGTTACTGAGGTCGAAATTCAGGGCTAACGTCTGAACAAAAAAACCGGTGCGGTGGCTTTACCCTCAAAGAAAGATATTGCGGCCTTACGCCGTGATCTTCCGCATATCAATGACATCTTATCCCTGACCCTAAGGAGCTTTACTCTCATGGCAAGAGCACTAGAACATTACGAAGCTACTTACCGACTACTCCATGCTGAAGCCGATATCGCATATTCGTTGGATGTATTTGGCGATCACTTGGCGGAAAAAACCACGATCTTGGCAACCTCTATGGCTTGGACGCGGTGCATTTGTATCTGGTCAACAAACATGGCTGGACACCAGCACAGGCTCGAGATATGAGCCCTGAGGACAAACGCCTCGCGCTAACAACAGAAATGGAGGGGTATACCCTTCCGAAGGAAGCGATCTTCCGACAGATCTGACGCAAAAAGCCCGGCGCCTGACCGTAATGCTGTTCACTTAAGCATTTGAGTCCAAGCCGGGCTTTCTAGAGAATCCGATGTCAGACCCCTGGCATCGGATTTTTTTATGCCCATTCAGCAGCAGTTGCTCGACCTCGGCGATCTCTTCAATTTTTCTGACCTGAGTACCTTCACTCAGAACATCCCTATCGAGTGGGTAGCGAGTGCGCTGAACCTCTCGGCGCAAGCCACGATACGACGGCGCCGCTTCGGTGGATGGTGCACTGCTGCGAACTGCTGACTCACCTGAGCTCAGAGAGCATTTCGGCTCCGGTAATACCGGCACCGACCGTCAGACCCCGTTTCCGATGCTGCGGCTCGTTGCGCTGATGAATGTCCGTTCTCATGTCATCCTCGATGCGCAGCTCAGCCCTTATCGGGGCAGTGAAATGCGGTTGGCCGAAACGTTTCTGGGACAAATTCCGGACAATTCGATCATCTTGTTCGACAAATGCTTCTGGGGCGCGCGTCATCGGCCCATTCAGCCAGAAAGACTCGCCGACCAGCACGATCTGGACGCATCCTATTTGTCCCAGATCCTCAACGGGCATCGCTCCCTGGGCGAGAAGGCGGCGCTCAACTTGGAGCAGAAAATCGGGCTCACGCCTGGTGTGTTGGTCAACCCGAACGGGCGGTCCGGCGATGATCGAGCGCGAGTACACCCGTCAGGATGTGGTGAGAGAGGCAGCGTCGGCTTATTAAGCCCTCCAGGACAAGGCTACGCCGCGAGCAATTGCGGTTATCGAAAAGCTCGCCAGGGCCGCGGCGAAGGGAAAACTCAAGGAGTCGGACTTGGTGCTGCTTGAGGGCATAGCTGCCCTGCTGGAGAAGGCCAACGCTGAAAAGCCTTGAGCCAGATGCAAAAGCCCAGCGCGAGGCTGGGCTTAAGGACAAGAATACGGAATTATCGAGGTTTTACAGTCAGGGTTTCGCCAGGTTTCGCTGCGCGGATCACTTCCCTCTGCTCTTCAATGGCTGCACTAGCTGCCATATGATAAACCGCCCGTCTTTCCTCCACGGACCCGTGGCGGAAAAAATCAGACATCTTCGACGAACCATGAATCTTCGTCGCAACGTCTGCTGCATTTTCGCCCTTCATTGGGATTCTCCGTTCAAAATACGTTCAAGCTCGTTGGGATCATAGGGAAAGACCCAGGCTCAGGCCATGGAAAATGTTTACAAGATAATGAGCCCTTACACCATTACGGGCGGGGACAAGGCCAAGTCAATTTTGAGGCAGATGCTAGCGGGGCAGACTCTTAAGTTCAGAACGGTTGGCATCAATCAGACGGCATCCACCACTGGCGAAGTCGTGCTGGACGAGTCCCTTGCACAGTCTCTTCGCTTGATTGGGATTGACCCGAAATCGCTTTAGATCAGACAAAGAAAAGCCCGCGATGGGGGATAGCGGGCTTAAAGGGATGTTCACTAGGAGCTGGGGTAACCATAGGCGCTCGACTGTGAAAAGGTCGTGAAAGGTCGCGCTCAGTACGAGGTAGCGATTGCCTGGGCCAGTTGCATGTCGGACATATGAGGCGAGGTGTAGGCCGAACGATAATACCGGGACGCCTGCTCAAACTCCGCGCCACGAATCTCGCCGTCTGAGCCAATGAAAGCCAGGGCATCAGTCTTGGCTGATTTGAATGTCTCTGGTGGCTCGGTCGTGAGGGATGTGGTTCCCGCAATCAAGATGGTGGGTAGAAACGTGGTAATGATCAGCCCTTTATCGATAGGGTTTGCATTTTCTGCGCCCACTGCTTGAGTACCAACTAGCGCCAATAAGGTGATTAACAGAGTCTTCCATGAGTCCATTCTTCTTTGCTTCCATTGTAATCAGAGCGTGCCACGATAGCAGAGTAGGGGATTCGCCAGATACAAGAAGCCCGGCGCTGGGCCAGGCTCTATAGCTATTTTATCTGTTTCGGTTGGTACATAGATCCGATCTTCAGCGCCTCTGCCTTGCCCCCTGTCAACATTGGCGCTTTTTTCAATATGTACTCCGGGAATCTAGTGACGAGATAGTCGTACCTAAACCATCTGCGGAATTCGGCGAGGGCATGGTTCGGATAAGCGCTAGCCTCTTGCGGATTGCTTTTTGCCTGCGGGTATCGAGCCGGATAATTATGCTGGCAAGGTACACGCTCACCGTATATAGATGAATAGTTAAACTCTCTCCAGTGTTTAGCCCACATCTGACCAACGCTTATGTCAGGTATAGTTTTGTGGTTTACGGTGAGATCAGCAGTTATCAGATCCACTATGAGACCCGTTATCTCGTTGAAAATTATGAAATAGCCTAAGGGTGCAGCATTGTTAAGTATGGATACCCTTTCATGGTGATATTGCCATTTGTCACCCGGGGTATAGTTTAGAGAGTCGTATATAAAACGACGTAATCCGAGCGCTGCAAAATTCCTATAGTTAACAGTTGCTTGCTTGTTAGGTGATTTCGTCTCAAATGCATAATATTCGAGAATTGCCATGCAAACGACGTCAGGGTATGCGTAATGTGGCTTCCCTTCTCGTACGGTCTCAATATATAGGGATTTATCAGTGTATCCCTGAGCGAACAAGTATTCTCTGATAAATGAAATTCTATCCTTCGTCAGGATTTCGTCGTCGAAGTGGTCGATCCATTCTTGGGTTATCTCTTGGATCGCACTACGCTGCGCTCCAGTTGCCAATGCCAAGCCACGCTGTGTGAGAAATGGTATTCCGTTTTCCAGAATACCCATTTCTATCCCGTTGACATCTCGCTGGACCTCCACACCTAGGTCGAGAGTGAACTGCTTTTTAATGGCCTGCAAACCTTGATTTTTCATCGTTAACTCCATGATAAACAACAAAAAATAGACGGCCTGCTGTTCGGTCTCTTGGCTATAACTTCCACCATCCCTAGAACCATCTCAATGCCGCCCCATCCAGCTATAAATCTGATATCAGTCGACCGTCAGCTCACCCGACCACGCCATAGAAGTGGTTCGGCACTATCAACTCAATCACTGCAACGAACACGCAGAGCACAACGAAGCCAGGGCTGAATACCCGCTTACGATTGGATGAGCCCCCACCCGGCCAGCCAGTGTCGGAAGTGAAAGGAATCACCATGAGCAATGCCAGCCAAGCCCAGACCCCAAACCTGCTCCAGAAGCTCTGCTCTCGCCTTGCAGTTATTTGCGCTGTTCCGCGGTACGGGTTATTCGACCGTCCTTCACCTCATCCACATACCTCGCCAACCGATCCTCGTCCGAATGAAACACGATGCACATCCTCAACGGCCTGGGCATCTGCCTCATTCGCTGCAAGGCCTAGACGCTCCAAAATCCTCAGGGCTTGAATCAGTGACAATGCCGTGTTCCCGCTTTCTTGTCGTTATGGCAGCCCTGCTTGTCGGTACGACCGCCGTGAGCGATTGCAGATACAGAGGTGACGGCAAGAACTGCCGCGAGTACGAGGGTGATAATTTTCATGATTCACTTCCTGTGATTATTATTTTGTGTTTTGTCGATCTGACGGATCTTCATCCTATGCCTCTCCATCGCGCGACTGGCTAACCCCAGACGCGACCGGTGCGCAAAATTTAGCACCATTACTTCGCCACTACGAGCCACCCCAGGCAGGTTTATTTCGGCATGTGAATTAGCAAACTGAAATCAGCAAAAATAATCTGCTAATTTATTTAGCTATTGCTAATTTACAGCCACTCCTTCGCCACCTCATGGCGAAACAAGAGCACCTCAATTTTTTTGCGAAAGCCAACAACGCGGCGGGCCCTTGCTCGCCCTGTAGAAAGTGAATGTCACGTAAACCCATCACACCGCTTCAGCTATTCAAAGTGTTGATTTCCATCCTGCTCTACATCACCGCTTCTAGCGCCTGGCTGCTTTTTGCCGCCCACTACCTGATCAGCAGTTCCTCGGATTTCGACGTGGCTGCGGCTTTCTTCGGTACCGCAGTCTGGCTCATTGCGAGTGCCTGCTTATTCCTACTTATCACCACGCCGAAATCAGGCGATTAACCCACTCAGCCAGCTCCCCCATATTTTGGAGATACCCAGGAGATCATCATGAGCACCAATCAATACGATTCCCGCACCGCCGACAAGTTTGTGGTGCGCCTGCCGGACGGCCTACGCGCTGACATTGAAGCAGCTGCGAACACCGCGGATCGCAGCATGAACAGCGTATTCGTCCAAGCCGTGCGCCAGTATCTGGACGGAAAGAATCGCCAAGCCCTGCTCAGGTGCGAACCTGGCGTGAGGCGGCGACCCGATTCCTGGTTGAGTTCAAAGACCAAGCATCGATCGGCCTTTCCGCATCCCACATCGAACAGCTTGACCCGTACATCGGCGATCTGCCAATCACACACATTGATGACGGGACCTTGGCCCCATTCATCCGTGACAGGCAGCGGCCAAGCAAGACGGACATAGGGAAGGTCAAGCCAGGCGTATCGAACAGGACGGTCAATATAGCCCTGCAACGTGTCGTCAGGATCTTGAACCTATGCCACCGCAAATGGTGCGATGCTGAAAAACGGCCCTGGCTGGAAAGCGTGCCGATGATATCGATGCTTGAGGAAAAGAGGTCAGCCAGGAAGCCCTACCCGATGTCGTGGGAAGAGTAGGCGAGTCTGTTTCCCGAACTGCCGGATCATTTGTTGAGGATGGCCCTCTACAAGGTGAACACGGGATGCAGGGAGCAGGAAGTGTGCAAGTTGCGATGGGAATGGGAGATACAGGTGCCGGATCTAAATACCAGCGTATTTCTGATACCTGCCGGATTCGGCGGGCGAAGTGATAAAGCAGGTGTGAAGAACGGCGATGAACGCCTGGTGATCCTGAACAGGGTGGCGATGAACATCATCGACAAGCAACGCGGCCTGCACAAAGACCTGGTGTTCCCCTACGGACAGCCAGATCAATATGGGGCCACCACCATGGACAGAATGAATGACTCGGCCTGAGGAAGGCCAAGAAGCGTTCGGCGGACAAATGGGAACAAAGCAACCAGTCGCCGGCGCATCCAGGGTTCAGGGCATTCCGGATTCACGACCTGAAGCACACCTTTGGCAGAAGGCTACGTGCAGCAGGCGTGACAGAGGAAGATCGGAAAGCACTGTTGGGGCATAAGAACGGCAGCATTACTAGCCACTATTCTACCCCGGAGCTGCAGCACTTGATTGAGGCTGCGAACAAAGTTTCGGCAACTGACTCTAGGGGTCCAGCGCTGACGATCTTGAGGAGGAAATCGGGATGATCCCCCGCAAAAGTCCCTACGCATGAAAAAGCCGAACTGGTTAGAGTTCGGCTAAGTCATTGAAAAATATGGTCGGGACGGAGTGATTCGAACACTCGACCCCTAGCACCCCATGCTAGTGCGCTACCGGACTGCGCTACGCCCCGACTAGGCGTGTTACTGGGTTTGCTTCTTAACGAAGCGAACCGGAATATACCGCAAGCTTTTGAAATGTGGAAGTATTTTTAAAGCCTGAATCACTTCTTCAGCACCACCAGCACATCTTCGAGTTCGGAGATCATCTGGCGGATCATTTGCTTGTATTGGGTGGTGTCGTCTTTGGCTTCATCACCGGACATGCGCTGGCGCGCGCCGCTGATGGTGAACCCCTGGTCGTACAGCAACGCGCGGATCTGCCGGATCATCAGCACATCCTGGCGCTGATAATACCGGCGGTTCCCAGTGCGTTTGACGGGGTTGAGTTGAGGAAACTCCTGCTCCCAGTAGCGCAGCACGTGCGGTTTTACCGCACACAGCTCGCTGACTTCACCGATGGTGAAGTAGCGTTTGCCCGGGATGACGGGTAGTTCGTCGTTATGACTTGGTTCCAGCATAAGCCTCAACTCGGGCCTTCAACTTCTGCCCTGGACGAAAGGTGACCACACGGCGAGCCGTGATCGGGATTTCTTCTCCCGTTTTTGGATTGCGGCCAGGCCGCTGGCGTTTGTCCCGCAGGTCAAAATTGCCGAAACCGGACAATTTGACCTGTTCGTTGTCTTCCAGAGCGTGCCTGATCTCTTCAAAAAACAGCTCGACCAATTCCTTGGCCTCGCGCTTGTTCAGACCCAACTCTTCGTACAGACGTTCCGCCATCTCAGCTTTCGTCAAAGCCCCCATACGTCACTTCCTTAACGTGGCGTTCAACCTTTGTTCGAGCGAGGTGAGGATATTTTGTGTCGTGGTATTCACCTCATCGTCATTAAGAGTGCGCGATGGATGCTGCCAGGTCAAGCCAACCGCAAGGCTTTTTCTATGCGGATCAATGCCTTTACCCTGATAGACGTCAAATAGCCTGAGGTCTGTCAGCCATTCCCCTGCATTTTCTCGGATTACATCCAGAACGGCAGTGGCAGCGACTTCACGGCCGGCGATCAGGGCCAGGTCGCGGCGTACTTCAGGGAAGCGCGAAAGCTCGCTGAATTTGGGCATCTTACCCGACGCAACTTCAGCCAGGACCAGCTCAAAAACGAAGACTGGACGATCCAGGCCCAGGGTTTTCGACAGTTCCGGGTGAATGGCACCGACAAAGCCGACCAAACGACCTTCGCGCTCGATACGCGCCGTCTGGCCTGGGTGCAGCGCAGGGTGTTTGCCTGGCAGGAACGTGAAGGCGTCCAGCGCACCGGCAAAGCCCAGCACCGCTTCCACGTCAGCCTTGACGTCAAAGAAGTCCACGGCATCGCGGCCTTGTGCCCAGCCTTCCGGCAGGCGGCTACCGCAGACCACACCCGCCAGCATCGACTCTTGCTTCAAGCCATCGAGCTGACCGACAAAGCGCAGGCCGCTTTCGAACATGCGCACGCGATCTTGCTGGCGGTTCAGGTTGTGGGACAGCGCCTTGATCAAGCCTGGCCACAGCGACGAACGCATGGCCGCCATATCGTTGGAAATGGGGTTGGCCAGCAACAGCGGCTCAACACCTGGGTTGAACAGCTCGAACTGCTTTGGATCGATGAAGCTGTAAGTCACCGCTTCCTGATACCCACGGGCAACCAGCAGGCGACGCAGTTCCGGCAGATGTGCACGGGCTTCAGCTTTCGGCTGGGGGGCCAGACGCGCTTGCGGGTAACGAACCGGCAGGCGGTTGTAGCCGTACAGGCGGGCCAGTTCTTCGATCAGGTCAACTTCCAGGCTGATATCGAAGCGATGGCTTGGCACTTCAACGTGCCACTGCCCTTCCCCACCCGCAGAAATGGCGAGGCCGAGGGCCGATAGCAGTTGCTCAATCTCGGCTGGCTCGATCACCAGGCCGAGCATTTGCTCAACGCTTTTGGCGCGCAGCGTGATTGGCGCAACGGACGGCAGGTACTGTTCGCTGACAGTCTCGGTGATCGGGCCGGCTTCGCCACCGGTGATTTCCAGCAGCAGGCCAGTGGCACGCTCCATCGCTTCACGGGCCAGCTTCCAGTCCACGCCACGCTCATAGCGGTGCGACGCATCGGTGTGCAGGCCGTATGAGCGGGCCTTGCCGGCGATGGCGATCTGGTCGAAGAACGCGCTTTCAAGGAATACGTCGCGAGTGGTCGCCGATACGCCGCTGTGCTCGCCGCCCATCACGCCGGCAATTGCCAGGGCACGGGAGTGATCGGCGATGACCAGCGTGTCCGCGCGCAGGCTGACTTCCTGGCCGTCGAGCAGTACCAGCTTCTCGCCTTCTTCTGCCATACGCACGCGGATGCCGCCATTGATTTCGGCGAGGTCGAACGCGTGCAGCGGTTGGCCCAGCTCCAGCATCACATAATTGGTGATATCGACGGCCGCATCGATGCTGCGCACGTCAGCGCGGCGCAGGCGCTCGACCATCCACAGCGGAGTCGGCCTGGACAGGTCGACGTTACGGATCACGCGCCCCAGGTAACGGGGGCAGGCGTTTGGCGCCAGCACTTCAATCGAGCGCACGTCGTCGTGCACGGCAGGCACGCTGGCAACCACCGGGCGGGTAACAGGCACGTTGTAAAGCGCGCCCACTTCACGGGCCAGACCGGCCAGGGACAGGCAATCGCCACGGTTCGGGGTCAGGTCGACCTCAATGCTGGCGTCTTCCAGCTCCAGGTAAACACGGATGTCCTGGCCCACTGGCGCGTCGCCCGGCAGTTCCATCAAGCCGTCGTTGCCCTCGCCTACCTGCAGCTCGGCCTGGGAGCACAGCATGCCGTTGGACTCGACGCCGCGCAGCTTGGCTTTCTTGATCTTGAAGTCGCCCGGCAGTTCGGCACCGATCATGGCAAATGGAATCTTCAGGCCCGGGCGCACATTGGGCGCTCCGCACACGACCTGGAAGGTTTCGGCGCCATTGCTGACCTGGCACACCCGCAATTTGTCGGCATCCGGGTGCTGCTCGGTGCTCAGCACCTCGCCCACCACCACGCCGCTGAATACACCGGCGGCCGGGGTAACGCTATCGACCTCAAGACCGGCCATCGACAGACGAGCAACCAGCTCGTCGCGATCTACCTGCGGGCTTACCCAGCCACGCAGCCATTGTTCACTGAATTTCATCCTGCTCTCCTAAAGATTCGTTACGACTAGCGAAATTGCGCGAGGAACCGCAAGTCGTTGTCGAAGAACAGACGCAAGTCGTTCACGCCGTAACGCAGCATGGCCAGACGCTCAACGCCCATGCCGAAGGCAAAGCCCGAAAACTCTTCCGGATCGATCCCGGACATGCGCAGCACGTTAGGGTGGACCATGCCGCAACCCATCACTTCCAGCCAGCCGGTCTGCTTGCACACGCGACAGCCTTTACCGCTGCACATCACGCATTCCATATCGACTTCAGCGGACGGCTCGGTGAACGGGAAGAAGGATGGACGGAAACGCACCGCCAGCTCTTTCTCGAAGAACACCCGAAGGAACTCTTCGATGGTGCCTTTGAGGTCGGCGAAATTGATATCGCGATCAACCAGCAGGCCTTCGACCTGGTGGAACATCGGCGAGTGGGTAATATCGGAGTCGCTCCGGTACACACGGCCTGGGCAGACGATGCGGATCGGCGGCTTGTTCGCTTCCATGGTGCGGACCTGTACCGGCGAGGTATGGGTGCGCAGCAACATGTTTGCGTTGAAATAAAAGGTGTCGTGCATCGACCGGGCCGGGTGATGGCCTGGGATGTTGAGCGCCTCGAAGTTGTGATAATCGTCTTCGACCTCAGGGCCTTCGGCAATGCCGTAGCCAATGTGGGTGAAGAACTGTTCGATACGTTCCAGAGT
The DNA here is from genome assembly GCF_003852355.1 of Pseudomonas sp. R2-7-07. Classification (NCBI taxonomy): domain Bacteria; kingdom Pseudomonadati; phylum Pseudomonadota; class Gammaproteobacteria; order Pseudomonadales; family Pseudomonadaceae; genus Pseudomonas; species Pseudomonas sp. R2-7-07. The sequence goes on from NZ_CP027759.1 coordinate 3,701,296, forward strand.
CCGGGTGATCGGGTGCAAACCGCCCGAGGCCTGGCCACGGCCAGGCAAGGTCACGTCAATGGACTCGGCGGCGAGCTTGGCCGCAAGATCGGCCTCCTCGAGCGACGCCTTGCGCGCATTGAGAACCTCGGTGACGCGCTCCTTGGCAACGTTGATCAGCGCACCGACCTGCGGGCGCTCTTCAGCCGGTAAATTCCCCAGGGTCTTCATCACCTGAGTCAATTCACCCTTTTTACCAAGGTAGTGAACCCGGATTTGCTCCAGGGCATTGATATCTTCAGCGCTTTGCACAGCCTCAAGAGCTTGAGCGACGAGCGCGTCCAGGTTTTCCATGTACAGACTCCAGATACAAAATAGGGGAAGAGCTTGAAGGCTCTTCCCCTATTTATGACGTTTACCACCTTGGGCTACAGGAGTAACCCAGGGTGACTGTCGGGGGTACTTAAGCCAAGGAGGCTTTAGCTTTCTCGACAATCGCAGCAAACACCGCTTTTTCGTTCACGGCCAGTTCAGCCAGAACCTTACGGTCGATTTCGATGGACGCTTTTTTCAGGCCAGCGATGAAACGGCTGTAGGACAGACCGTTAACACGTGCACCAGCATTGATACGAGCGATCCACAGGGCGCGGAACTGACGTTTTTTCTGACGACGGTCACGGTAGGCGTATTGGCCTGCCTTGATTACCGCTTGTTTGGCAACACGGAATACGCGTGAACGCGCGCCGTAGTAGCCTTTAGCAAGTTTCAGAATTTTTTTGTGACGCTTACGGGCAATGACGCCACGCTTTACACGAGCCATGAGTTACTTCCTCTATTCTTGATCCAAAATTAACGAAGGCGCAGCATGCGCTCGACTTTTGCCACGTCAGACGGATGCAGCAAGCTGCTACCGCGCAGTTGACGCTTACGCTTGGTCGACATTTTGGTCAGAATGTGGCTCTTGAAAGCGTGCTTGTGCTTGATACCGTTAGCAGTTTTCAGAAACCGCTTAGCAGCACCACTTTTAGTCTTCATCTTTGGCATGTTCGGATACTCCGCATTCAGTTGATAAACATAATCAGAAGGCCTGCCGTGCCCTGTTGATTACTTCTTCTTTTTCGGGGCGATGACCATGATCAGCTGGCGTCCTTCCATCTTAGGATGCTGTTCGACCGAACCGTACTCGAGCAGGTCAGCTTCAACCCGCTTGAGGAGTTCCATCCCCAGCTCCTGGTGGGCCATCTCACGGCCGCGGAATCGCAAGGATACCTTGGCCCTGTCCCCATCACTCAGGAAACGTACCAGGTTGCGCAGTTTTACCTGGTAATCCCCTTCCTCCGTCCCTGGACGAAACTTGATTTCTTTTACTTGAATCTGCTTCTGGTTCTTCTTCGCTGCGGCAACCTGTTTCTTCTTCTCGAAGATCGACTTGCCGTAGTCCATCACCCGGCAAACGGGTGGGATTGCATCGGCGGAAATTTCCACCAGGTCCAGCTTGGACTCTTCTGCAATACGAAGCGCTTCATCAATCGAGACGATGCCAATCTGCTCGCCATCAGCGCCAATTAACCGAACCTCGCGTGCCGAGATATTCTCGTTGATCGGGGCTTTCGGTGCAGCTCGTTTATCTTGTCTCATTTCACGCTTAATAATAATTACTCCGAATCTGGGCGACCACGCCGGGAAACCGCTTGCGCGAGGAACTCAGCGAACTGGGCGACGGGCATCGAGCCCAGGTCAGCACCTTCACGAGTACGCACAGCGACAGTCTGCATCTCGACTTCCCGATCTCCGATAACCAAAAGATAGGGAACCTTGAGCAAAGTATGCTCGCGGATTTTAAAGCCGATCTTTTCATTTCTCAAGTCGGACTTGGCACGAAATCCGCTTTCGTTGAGTGTTTTTTCAACTTCAGCGGCAAAATCTGCCTGTTTATCAGTGATATTCATGATCACTGCCTGAGTCGGAGCCAGCCACGCCGGGAATGCACCCTCGTAGTGCTCGATCAGGATCCCGACGAACCGTTCGAACGAACCGAGGATCGCCCGGTGCAGCATAACCGGGTGTTTACGGCTGTTGTCTTCGGAGACGTATTCGGCTCCCAGACGGATCGGCAGGTTAAAATCGAGCTGCAGGGTACCACACTGCCAGACACGGCCAAGGCAATCTTTCAGCGAGAACTCGATCTTGGGACCGTAGAAGGCGCCCTCCCCCGGCTGCAGGTCGTACGCAAGGCCCGCGCTGTCGAGCGCGGCGGCCAGTGCAGCTTCGGCGCGATCCCAGAGCTCGTCGGAGCCGACGCGCTTTTCCGGACGAGTGGACAGCTTCATCTCGACCTCGGTGAAACCGAAATCGCGGTAAACGTCCATGGTCAACTTGATGAACGCGGCGGATTCAGCCTGCATCTGCTCTTCGGTGCAGAAGATATGGGCGTCATCCTGGGTGAAGCCACGCACACGCATGATGCCGTGCAACGCACCCGATGGCTCGTTACGGTGGCAGGCACCGAATTCGGCCAGGCGCATCGGCAACTCGCGGTAGCTCTTCAGGCCCTGGTTGAACACCTGCACGTGGCACGGGCAGTTCATCGGCTTGATGGCGTAGTCGCGGTTTTCCGACTGGGTGGTGAACATATTGTCGGCGTAGTTGGCCCAGTGCCCGGATTTCTCCCACAAGCTGCGATCAACCACCTGCGGGGTCTTGATCTCGAGGTAACCGTTTTCACGCTGGACCTTGCGCATGTACTGCTCGAGCACCTGGTACAGGGTCCAGCCGTTCGGATGCCAGAACACCATGCCCGGCGCTTCTTCCTGGAGATGGAACAGGTTCAGGCGCTTGCCAATCTTGCGATGGTCGCGCTTCTCGGCCTCTTCGATACGCTGGATATAGGCAGCCAGCTGCTTCTTGTCAGCCCAGGCGGTGCCGTAGATCCGTTGCAACTGCTCGTTCTTCGCGTCGCCGCGCCAGTAGGCGCCAGACAATTTGGTCAGCTTGAACGACTTGAGGAAACGCGTGTTCGGCACGTGCGGGCCACGGCACATGTCGACGTATTCTTCGTGGTAGTACAGGCCCATGGCCTGCTCGTCCGGCATGTCTTCCACCAGGCGCAGCTTGTAGTCTTCGCCGCGCGCAGTGAACACATCAATCACTTCGGCACGCGGGGTGACTTTCTTGATGACGTCGTAATCTTTTTCGATCAGCGCGTGCATGCGCTGCTCGATCGCAGCCAGGTCGTCCGGTGTAAAAGGACGCTCATAAGCGATGTCGTAATAGAAGCCTTCGTCGATGACCGGGCCGATCACCATTTTCGCGGTGGGATACAGCTGCTTGACCGCGTGGCCAATCAGGTGCGCGCAAGAGTGGCGAATAATCTCCAGCCCCTCTTGATCCTTGGGCGTGATGATCTGCAGGCTGGCATCGGCAGTGATCAGGTCGCTGGCGTCAACCAGCTTGCCGTCGACCTTGCCGGCCACGGTGGCCTTGGCCAGGCCGGCACCAATGGATGCGGCGACTTCGGCTACGGAAACCGAATGATCGAACGAACGTTGACTGCCGTCGGGTAGAGTAATAGTTGGCATGGCGCCTCCTCTCCTAGTGGTGACCCCTACCAAAGGTCACGTGGGTTGGGATGAGCCAGTACAAGATCCAACACCAGGCCGCTCAATACTGAACGCCTGCCTTACAGCGGCAGGAGCCTTTCGGCCAACCGATAATCGAACCAGAGTGACTGGAGTGAACAAAAAAGAGCTGGCAAGGCGGCATAGAGCGCACCTGGAAAAAGCCAAGCCCAGGATGCTAGCACAGATGAACGGTCATCGCGCCGACACGAACTGCGGTAGAAGTAAATTCCATGCCTTATGGCCGCAAAAGTGAACTTGAGCTGTACGCCACGCCTCAAACACCCCGAGAATCGCCGTTCGTCCTCGACCCAAAGGAGCATCCCATGATGCGTTTTACCTCGACACTCGCCCTCGCCGCTTCCCTGACCCTGCTTTCCCTCGGCGCGCAAGCAGCGGCACCTTCGAACTGGCCAGCTGGCGCCCGTGACAGCTTCGTCAGCGACTGCAGCGCTGCCGCCAGCCAGAACGTGGACGCCAAAACCGCCAAAGCCCATTGCGAATGTGGCGCCGACAAGATCAACGCCGAATTGAGCACTGCGGAAATCAAAGAATTGATGACCAACCAGAACGCCAGCCCGGAGCTTAAAAACAAAGCGGTCGCGGCTATTTCGTCCTGCAAAGTGGTTAAGAAAAAGTAAGAACGCTCACCGATCGGGCGTCTTTTTTGCCAGAAAAACAGCCTGAAAACGGCTGTTTCTCACAAATTACGTAGCTTTTACGGCTTTTTTTAACAGCTGATATTTCGCTCCAAAGCCCCGTAGAACGGGGCTTTCAGCCAAAACAGGCACGCAACGCAACGCGATTGATTAGCAAACAATGCCTTGGGGGGGCTCCCAAGCCGAACATTTCGACTATGATAGCCCTGTGTGCCCAGTTGGCCTGAGCAGCACAGCACTACTGAAAATATATGTTTCTTGGAGATACACCATGTCTAATCGCCAAACCGGCACCGTTAAATGGTTCAACGATGAAAAAGGCTTCGGCTTCATCACTCCTCAAGGTGGCGGTGACGACCTGTTCGTACACTTCAAAGCTATCGAAAGCGACGGTTTCAAAAGCCTGAAAGAAGGCCAAACCGTTTCCTTCGTGGCTGAGAAAGGCCAAAAGGGTATGCAAGCTGCACAAGTTCGCGGCGAGTAATTCTCCGCTGAGCTAAAAAAACCCCGTCCATGTGACGGGGTTTTTTATGGATGCTGCAAAAGCCAGTGGCTATCAGCCGCAATTGACCCGCATGATCACCAGGTTATCGTCGGTGTTCAGGTTCAGGCGGTCGGAGCGATACTCCAGCGTGATCATGTCGTTGGGTTTGAGGATGCGTGCGTTCTGCGCACCGGCACGCGTACGCGCCTGCTCCAGCAGTTGAGGCGAGGCTTTCTGGCCGATCGTGAACTCGGCAGCCTTCGACTCACAGCGGCTATGACCAGCATCGGTCACGGTGGCATCTTTGCCTGGCTCAGAGGCACCCGGGGTGCTGCAACCCGCCAACGCGAGCGCTGCCAACAAAGTACCGAATGATGCGAGCTTCCAAGGCATGAAGCCTCCTATGATTAAAAATGGACAGAGATCGTGCGACAGCGAGTGAGCAGATTGGTTTCAAGACGTTAACGTCTGACGCGCAAGTCTGCCTGAGTCACGCCCGGCAAGCGCCCCGTCAATCGTGACTAGATATGAATATGTTCAGTAGATATCAATGTAGTCAGATGACGGCGTTGGCCAATTCTGCTTGAGCGCGTTGAAAATCTGCATCACCCAGACTTCGTCGTTCGCGGCCACGTTACCCACATAACCGGAACCCTTTGCCCAGGTCTCCAGGCGAAACAGCAAACCACCTATATCAGCGCCCCCGACCACGCCTGAAGAAATGTAGGCAATACCCGCCTTGCTGACCCGCAGCTGGGTGTGCTCATCGTCACTGGCGCTGGCCAGCAGTTGGCGCACAGCGACCAGCGTAAGACTCTCGGGGTTATTCAAATCGATCTGCACGCAGTGTTTCCCGGCCAATAAACAGGCGGACAGTGTCGCACACCCCCTTCCTCATGCCTAAGTAGCAGTGCCAACTTGCGCGCAAAATGGTTAACTGCGCCCGCTGCAGCCACACGCCAGCGCATTGCCCAGCACCTACAGACCGCGAGATTTCCCATGACCACCGTAACGCTCCAAGCCGATATCAAAGCCAAATGGCCCCAAGGGCAAAGCTCCTACAGCCCCGGGAGTCCGGAGGAATTGGCGATCATCGGTATCGACCTGCTGGTCAAGGAACTCGGCACCAAGGGCGCGCAAGCATTCATCAGCCAGGTATTCGAGAAATACCCGGCCGACCACATGGGCGCACCCGAGCGCGCATAAGAACCGGCCGGCGAACGCCGACCGGTAAGGGGTTTACTTCAGACGCGCCAGGCGCTCGGTCAACAGATCGAAGAAGCCCTGGGCGTCGCCGTTTTCGACCCAGAACGCATTCTTGTCCTGCTTCAGGCCGTCGTACCAATCGACAATGGTCTGGCCGAAGGTCGGGCCTTCCCGGCTGTCGACGACCACATTGACCTGGCGACCGCTGAACAGCGACGGCTTGAGCAGGTAGGCGACCACCGTGGCGTCATGCACCGGCCCGCCAGGAATGCCGTAGTGTTCCATATCGCCTTTGACGTACTCGTTAAGAATATTGCTCACAACCTTGCTTGCGTTGTTGTTCAGGTCGGCAATTTTCTTCAGGCGAGCCTCGCTGGTCAGCACCTTATGGGTCACGTCCAACGGCAGGTAGGTCAACTTCACGCCGCTTTTAAGCACGATCTCGGCGGCCACCGGGTCGGCGAACAGGTTGAACTCGGCCACCGGCGTGATATTGCCGCCATTGAAGTGCGCACCGCCCATCACCACTACTTCCTTGATGCCCTGGGTGATTTCTGGTGCCTGGGTCAATGCCAGGGCCAGGTTGGTCTGCGGGCCGAGCATGGCAATAGTGATGCTGTGGGGCTTGGCGGCCGTCAGGGTCTTGATCAGGTAATCCACGGCGTTGCCGTCAGCCAGGCCTTGTTTCGGCTCGTGCACGGTGACACCGGAAATCCCTTCCTTGCCATGGATATTCTCGGCATAGATCGGCTTGCGCAGCAGCGGTGCCGGAGCCCCCGCGTATACCGGGATGTCCTCGCGCCCTGCCCACTCGCGCGCCAGGCGTGCATTGCGCGAGGTTTTGTCCAGGCGCACGTTGCCGGCCACGGTCGTCAGCGCGCGGATGCTCAGCTCTTCCGGCGACGCCATGGCGAACAGCAAGGCAACCACGTCATCGGCACCTGGGTCGGTATCGATGATCAGGTCGATTTTTTCTGCCGCCTGGGCGCTTGCAGCTGTGAGTGCGGACAAAAGCAGAACACTCCGAAACAGGTTTTTCAGGGATGGAAGACCACGTTGCATAAAACACTCCTTGTCGTAGGGGGGACTCTAGAAGGTTACGCCGGAGACCAGCGCGATATTGCAGTACGGTTGACATTCGCCGGTGCGCACCACGGCGCGCGCCTTGCCACTCAGTTGCTTGAACGCGTCATGGCTTAGCAGGCGTCGTTCGCCCAGCGCAGCCTGTGCGGTCAGCGCATTGAGCTCGGTCAGCGCCGGCGGCTGCTTGAGCAGGATTTCTTCAGCCAGCACGTGGCTTTCCACCTGCATTTCGCTGAGCACAACGCGCAGGGTGCTGATGAAATCCGGGATGCCCTGGGTCAGCGCCAGGTCGATCAACTCGACGCCAGGTGGCACCGGCAGGCCGGCATCACCGATGACCAGGATGTCGCCGTGCCCCAGTGACGCGATCACGCGCGACAGGGCGATATTGAGCAGAGGGGTCTTTTTCATGAGGGCACAAAACCTTGTACGTCGTGCAGGGTAGGAATAGAAGGTTGGGCGCCGGCACGGGTCACCGACAACGCTGCCGCAACCTGGCCAAATCGGATCGCCTCGGCTTCGCTCTTGCCTGCGGCCAATGCCGCAGCAAAGCCACCTACGAAGGTATCGCCGGCAGCCGTGGTGTCCACCGCCGTGACCTTGGGCGCGACCAAGTGTTCGAAGCTATTGCCATCGGCAAACAGTGCGCCCTGGGCGCCCAGGGTGATGATGACTTTAGCGGCGCCAGCCTTGATCAACGCGGTAGCGGCAAGCTTGGCGCTGTCGAGCGAGTCGACCGTTACGCCGCTCAAGGCGCTGGCTTCACTTTCGTTGGGGATCAGGTAGTCAATCGAGGCATACCACGCAGCCGGCAAGGGCCCACTGGCCGGCGCCGGGTTGAGGATCACCGTCTTGCCCAGCTCGCGGCCGCGTTTGAGCGTATGCCCGACGGTTTCCATCGGTACTTCAAGCTGGCAGATGATCACGTCGGCGGCCTGCAACACCGCGTCGCAGGCCGTCATCGAGTCGGGCGTCAACTGACCGTTACTGCCCGCCACAATCACAATCGCGTTCTGGCTGCTGTCATCCACCACGATCAGCGCGACACCACTGGAGCCTTCCATGGTGCTGACGGCCTGACAATCGATGCCTTCGATCACCAGCGCATCACGCAGTTGGCCGCCGTAGGCATCGGTACCGACGCAACCGATCATCGCCACATCCGCCCCCAGGCGCGCCAAGGCCACGGCCTGGTTGGCGCCCTTGCCACCAGGCACAGTGGAAAACGTCTGGCCGATCAGTGTTTCACCGGCGCGCGGCAAGCGACTGGCGCGGGTGACCAGGTCCATGTTCAAGCTGCCTACTACCACTACTTTTGCTGGCATACATCAGTACTCATCAATTCTGGTTCAGCGGTATTGGGCGAACACACCGGCCAACGGCGCCGTCGACTCACGCAAGACAATACTCGGCGTCACGATACGTTGATCGATCGGGCGTTGGGGTGTCGCTATACGTCGCAATAATAATTCAGCCGCTGTCTCGCCCAGTTGCAGGATCGACTGCCCGACCGTGGTCAGCGCCGGATAAACATACCGGCCCATTTGAATGTCATCGAAACCAATCACCGACAGCTCGCCCGGCACACGGATATTCTGCTCTGCCGCAGCGCGCAACACGCCGAAGCCGATCATATCGTTGCAGGCAAAAATCGCACTGGGGGGCTGCTGCGCAAGCAATTGCACTGCGGCGGCATAACCACCGGTGCTGGTAAAATCACTTTCCCGGATGCGCTCAGCCGCTATTTCAACCCCGGCTTCGCGCAGCGCACGCCGATACCCTGCCAGACGCATTTGCGCCACGCGAGTATGGGCCGGGCCGGCGATGCAGGCGATGTCGCGATGGCCCAATTCAAGCAAGTGCCGGGTCGCCAGGTAAGCCCCCTCTTCATGATCGATGCGCACCAGGTCGACGTCGATACCGTCCAGTGCCCGGTCGACTATCACCATGGGCGTGCGCACCGCACTCAAGCCAGCGGCGAGGCCACTGTCATCGCCGCCCACCGAGGTTACGATCAAGCCGTCGACGCGTTTCTCCAGCAGCACGCGCAAATAGCTGCGCTGCTTTTCAGCGTTGTCGTCGGAGTTGCAGAGGATCACGCAGTAGCCGTTGCGCTCGCAGTAGTCCTCAATGCCCCGGGCCAGTTCCGCGAAATACGGGTTGAGGCTGTTGGGCACCAGCAGCCCGATCGTCGCGGTGGTCTTGGCCTTGAGTGAGCGCGCGACCGCACTCGGCACATAGTCCAACTGCTTGATCGCCGCCTCGACCTTGATGCGCACCGGCTCGCTGACCGGGCGCGTCTTGTTCACCACATGGGACACCGTGGTGTAGGAAATCCCCGCCAGCGCTGCCACATCCTTGATCGTTGCCATGGTTCAGCCCCGCCGACTGGCGCGCTGGCTGCGGTAGGTATCAAGGACCACGGCGATCACGATCACCGCACCGGTAATGATGCGTTTGGTCGGTTCTGTCGCGCCGATCTGTGCCAGGCCCGCAGCCAATACCGAAATAATCAGCACACCAAAGAAGGTGCTGATGACCGAACCGCGTCCGCCCATCAGGCTGGTACCGCCGATCACCACGGCAGCAATCACTTGCAGTTCCAGGCCCGAGCCGGCATTCGGATCCGCCGCTTCCAGACGCGAAATCTGGAACAGCGCGGCCACGCCGGCCAACAGACCCATCAGGCTGAACACCAGGATCTTGTAGGGCTTGGGGTTGATGCCGGCCAGTCGCACCGCTTCTTCATTGGTGCCGATACCGATCAGGTAGCGACCAAACACGGTGCGGGTCAGCACCAACTGGGCGGCGATGATCACCAGCAACGCAATGATGAACGACGGCGAGATCCCGAAAGCAATCGGGTTGGACAGCCAGGCAAACGAGTCACCGATATACGCGGTGCGCGAGCCGGTCATCTGGTACGCCACGCCCCGGGCCATCTCCAGCACGCCGAGGGACACGATAAAGGACGGGATCCGCCAGGCCACGGTGATGGAACCGGTGAGTGTGCCGGCCAATGCGGCGCAGCCCATGCCCAGCACGGCGGCCGGCAATACGCTCCAGCCCCAGCTCAGAATCGCCACGCTGACCGCCGATGCCGCCAGCGCCAGTACCGAGCCCACCGACAGGTCGATGCCGCCGATGATCAGGATAAAGGTCATGCCCACCGCCAGCACCATCAGGTCCGGAATCTGGTTGGCCAGGGTGCTGAACGTGTCATAAGACAGGAAGTGATCGCTGAGCACCGAGAACAGCGCAATCATCGCCAGCAGCGCACCTGCCAGCCCCAGGTAGGTACCCAGGCCGTAGAAGTTGCCGCCAGTCTTACCGGGGGAAGTGGTTGTTTTCATGGGGTATTCCTAGGCACTGCATCGTTGAGCAGCGCATCACGTTTCTGATAGCCGGCAAAGGCGGCGGCGAGCAATTCGTCCTGGGTCCAGCTGTTGCGCTCGAAAGTCTCGATCAGGCGCCCGGCGGACAATACGCCGATGCGGTCACAGATCAGCATCAGCTCGCGCAGGTCACTGGAGACCACGACCAGCGCTTTGCCCTGGCGCGTCAACTCGCCGAGCAAGGCGTAAATGTCGAACTTGGCACCGACGTCGATGCCTCGGGTAGGCTCATCGAACAGCATCACCGAACAATCACGCTCCAGCCAGCGGCCAATCACCACCTTCTGCTGGTTACCGCCCGACAGTTCGGAAACCAACTGCGCCGGGCTGGAACTGCGGATACGCATGGCGTCGATCTGGCGCTTGGCCAGGGCGGTTTCATCGCGGCTGTTCACCAGCCCGCCAGCGGAGATTTCCGGCATGTTGCCCAGAGCGATGTTGGCGCTGATCGACTGGGTCAGCAGCAAGCCTTCACCCTTGCGGTCTTCGGTGATCAGGGCAATGCCATGACCGACCGCATCGACCGGTGAGCGAATGCTCACTACATTGGCCTGCGGCCCCAGCGCTACGGTGCCGCTGTCGGCCGGGTCGGCGCCGAAAATCAGGCGCAGCAACTCGGTACGACCGGCGCCGATCAGGCCGGAAATACCGTAGATTTCACCGGCGCGCACTTGGAACGACACATCACGAACCTTGTCCGAGCGCGTCAGGCCTGTGACCGTCAGGGCCGGTCCGCCGATGGTGCGCGGGCCCAGGTCGATATGCTCGCCCAACTCGCGCCCCACCATCAGCGTCACCAATTGTTCGCTGTTGTAATTGGCCATCGGCTCGACACACACCAGCTTGCCATCGCGCAATACCGCAATGCGCTGGGCCACACGGGCCAACTCTTCCAGCCGGTGCGAAATATAGATAATCGCCACGCCTCGGGCCTGCAGGCGAGTGATTTGTTCGAACAGCATCTCGACTTCACGGGCAGTGAGCATCGCCGTAGGTTCGTCGAGAATCAGTACGTGGCAGTCGCCGATCAGGTTGCGGGCAATCTCAACCATTTGTTGATGGCCAATGCCCAGGCTGCCGACCAGCGTGTCCGGGTCGATGGCGTCCAGGCCGACCTGGGCCATGGCTTCGGTCGCGGCTTTGCGCAGCTGTTTGCGGCTGATCCAGCCACCACGGCTGGGCAGGTTATGCAGGAACAGGTTTTCAGCCACCGTCAGCGTTGGCAGCAGGTTGAGTTCCTGCATGACCATGCGCACACCCAGCGCTTCGGCCTGGGTGCGGCTGCCGGGTTGATAGGCCTGGCCATTGAACTGCATGTTCCCGGTGGTTGGCGTGACGAGCCCGCCGATGATCTTCGACAAGGTGCTCTTGCCTGCGCCGTTTTCACCGGTCAGCGCCAGCACTTCACCGCGATTGAGCGTGAGCGTGATGTCGGACAGAACCGGTTGGGCATAGGTCTTACCGATACCGCTGACCGAGAGGACAGCGTTCGGGGCGGAAGATGACATAGGAAAATCTCCAGGCGCCCGCTCAGGACGAGCGGGCGCTGTTGGCTACTGCCGGGATTACTTCTTGAGGACGAGTTCGACCGGGGTTTCGATCACGCCGTCGGTGGCGTCGACCTTCTCGCCCTTGACCAGCTTGAGCGCGTTCTGGATGCCGAACACGGCTTGCTGGGCAGCCGCTTGGTCGGCGGTCGCCAGTACGCGACCGTCCTGCAGCATCGGCTTGATGGCTTCGATGTTGTCATAGCCCACCACCAGAACTTTACCGGCCTTGCCTGCCGCACGTACGGCGGAGACCGCGCCCAGGGCCATGTTGTCGTTACCGGCCAAGAGTGCCTTGAGGTCCGGGTATTCGCTCAGCATCGCCGATGCGACTTTCTGGCCCTGGTCGATTTCCCAGTTACCGGATTGGGTGGAGACGATCTTCATGCCTGCAGCATCCATCGCATCCTTGAAGCCTGCGGTGCGCTGCTGGGCGTTGGTGGTGGTCGGTACGCCTTCGATGATACCGACCTTGTCGCCTGCGGCCAGTTGCTTGGCCAGGTAATCACCCACCAGCTTGGAGCCTTTGCGGTTGTCCGGGCCGACGAAGGGAATATCGAGTTTTTTGCTTTTCAGCACGTCCGGGTCCAGACGGTTGTCGATGTTGACCACCTTGATGCCGGCATCCGAGGCTTTCTTCAGCACGGTGACCAGCGCTTTGGAGTCGGCGGGTGCAATGACGATGGCGTTGACCTTGGCCAGAATCATCTGGTTGACGATATCGATCTGCGCGCTGGTGTCGGTTTCGTTCTTGATGCCGTTGGTGATCATGTCGAAGTCGGCAGCGTGGGATTTCTGGTAATCCTTGGCGCCCTCTTGCATGGTCACGAAAAATTCGTTGGCAAGGGACTTCATCACCAGGCCAACCTTGGGTTTGGCGGCGGCGTCGTCAGCGAAAGCAGAAGAGAGAGGCAGGGCAGCGGATGCGGCGGCAAGCACAGCGACAGCAAGAAGACGTCCTGCAAATGGCAGCTTCATGGGTGTACTCCGATCTTATGATTATTGTGAGCAACGCTCGCGTCGAAGAAACATCTCGCAAACGTTTGCGTTGTCAGAACTATGAGAACCTTGTCGAGATTTGTCAACGGCAGTCGTTCACCTTTCATCCTGAACCCACCCTGCCCTTTTCCCGCTGGTTGAAACGACAGGCGCAACGACGATCTCATACATAACCTGCGCCAACCCGAGCTGGCTTTCGGACAACCGAACAGCGAAGCGCCTTCCGTTCGGAAAGCCGGACGGCGTCGCGTCAACCCAGACTGAAAATCCCATTTAAATTGTTTTAAATCAATAGCTTATTTTATCGCTCCGAGCATGATTGGCTTGGTACAAATCCTGCTCTTTCTCAGCACCTCGAGGCGTTCAGAGTCGCCCGGGTGTTCTGGATGAACCTGCTACCGCACTCATCAAAAACCAGAGAGAAAAATAATGAAATCTGCATTGAAGACCTTTGTTCCTGGGGCGCTGGCCCTCCTGCTGTTGTTCCCCGTTGCCGCTCAGGCAAAAGAAGTCGACACCAAGACCAAGCTTTCCAACGTGGTGATCCTCGCCACTGGCGGCACCATTGCCGGGGCTGGCGCCAGTGCGGCCAACAGCGCCACTTACCAGGCCGCCAAAGTCGGCATCGAACAATTGATCGCGGGTGTTCCTGAGCTTAGCCAGATCGCCAATGTACGCGGCGAACAAGTGATGCAAATTGCTTCGGAAAGCATCAACAACGACAACCTGCTGCAACTGGGTCGTCGCGTCGCCGAATTGGCCGACGACAAGGACGTGGATGGCATCGTGATCACCCACGGTACCGACACCCTTGAAGAAACTGCCTACTTCCTCAACCTGGTTGAAAAAACCGACAAGCCTATCGTGGTGGTCGGCTCCATGCGCCCTGGTACCGCCATGTCGGCAGACGGCATGCTCAACCTGTACAACGCCGTTGCCGTCGCGGGCAGCAAGGACGCACGGGGCAAAGGCGTGCTGGTGACCATGAACGACGAGATCCAGTCGGGTCGCGACGTGAGCAAGATGATCAATATAAAGACCGAGGCGTTCAAGAGCCCATGGGGCCCGCTGGGCATGGTCGTTGAAGGCAAATCCTACTGGTTCCGCCTGCCGGCCAAGCGTCACACCATGGATTCGGAATTCGACATCAAGACCATCAAGAGCCTGCCCGACGTCGAAATTGCCTACGGCTACGGCAACGTGAGCGACACTGCCTACAAGGCCCTGGCCCAAGCGGGCGCCAAGGCGATCATCCATGCCGGCACCGGCAATGGCTCAGTGTCATCCAAGGTCGTTCCCGCTCTGGTGGAATTGCGTAAGCAAGGCGTGCAGATCATTCGCTCTTCCCACGTCAACGCCGGCGGCATGGTGCTGCGTAACGCCGAGCAACCCGACGACAAATACGACTGGGTCGCCGCCCTTGACCTGAACCCGCAGAAAGCGCGCATCCTGGCGATGGTCGCCCTGACCAAGACCCAGGACAGCAAAGAGCTGCAACGGATGTTCTGGGAGTATTGATTCCAGGCTTTATCTGTAGGAGCAAGTTCGCTCCTACAGTTCCTCGCAAAAAATCACAGCAAATTTCCAAATTCGCTGTCAGACGGAGTTCTTTGAATTTAAGCAGTTGCGAAATTACCTACAGTTAAATACTGTATGTGCGTACAGCTTACTAAGGAATACTCCGTGGCAAAGCCCTCCTCCGCAGCACCCGCACCGCCAGATGCCTACCAGCGCCTGGCTATTCGCGTCCAAAAAATCATCAATTCGACCAACGCGCAGAAGGCCAAGGCGGCGCTGATCTTCCGCCTGCCGGATGAGCCCGAGGACGAATGGGCGCGCTTGCTTGAAGAGATTGCGGAAAACGACAACGTCACCCTCGCCTATAGGGATGACGGCGGCGTGCAGATTTTCTGGGTTGTGCCGAAGGAAGATTGATTGAATGAGTGTCCGTTTTTTTGCTGTGTGCTGCCTGTTGTTTGCTGTCACCGCCAACGCCCAAGCCCCCCGCACTTTCAGTGAAGCCAAAAAAATCGCCTGGAAGCTCTACGCTCCGCAGTCCACCGAGTTCTACTGCGGCTGCAAATACACCGGTAACCGTATAGACCTGAAAGCCTGTGGTTACATCCCGCGCAAGAACGCCAACCGCGCCGCACGCATCGAATGGGAACACATCGTGCCCGCCTGGCAGATCGGCCATCAACGTCAGTGCTGGCAAAATGGCGGGCGTAAAAACTGCACGCGCCATGACGACGTGTTCAAGCGCGCCGAAGCGGACCTGCACAACCTGGTGCCGAGCATCGGCGAGGTAAATGGCGACCGCAACAACTTCAGCTTCGGCTGGCTGCCGGTGCAAAGCGGGCAATACGGTTCATGCCTGACGCAAGTGGACTTCAAGGCCAAGAAGGTCATGCCGCGTCCGTCCATCCGCGGAATGATCGCGCGCACCTATTTTTATATGAGCAAGCAATACGGCCTGCGCCTGTCGAAACAGGATCGCCAGCTGTATGAAGCCTGGAACAAGACCTATCCGGTGCAAGCCTGGGAGCGCCAGCGCAACCAGACGGTGGGCTGTGTGATGGGCCGTGGCAATGAGTTCGTCGGCCCGGTGAACCTGAAGGCCTGTGGCTGAAGGTGGGCGCAAAACCCGCCCACCCGACTTGTTACTGGGTGACCTTGTGTTCGATGACCTCTGACACGGTGTCGTTTTTCTTGGCCCGCGCCATCTTTTCGTTGAGCAGGGTCTGCTTCGCCTCAGCCTCGGCCTTGCTCGCAAACGGCCCCAGCAGGACCTGATCCTTGCCGTCGACCTTCACGATATAAAAATTGAAACCATGCTCCAGCAACCAGGCGGTCAGGTCCGTGATCGCCTGCAGCTTGTGATCCGGCGGGCCCACCCATACATCCCATTCTTGAGCGGCAATCGCACCGGTTTGTGGCTGGCTTTGGGTCACGACAGGCTTGGCCTTGGGCGCATCGACAGGTTTACCTTCGCCGCATCCGGCCAACGCCAACACCGCAATTGCCATCGCTACTTTACGCACTGCCCTGCTCCTTTGAAGATAAAGAGGCGACTTTACCATTCACTGTCTATTCTGGCCGTCATAAACATTGGCTTAAACAATGCGAATGATGTATCGCGACCTGTATGATGCCGCCATGGGAATTAATGTCGCCTCTATGCGTCCTAAAAGAGGCAGTCACAGGGAAGCGCTTCGCAGTAAGCTACGCACATCCGACACCTGCCCTGTCTGAACATGTGTCCTTAAAAGTAATCAAGGAGAAGTCCATGCTTATACTCACCCGCAAAGTTGGTGAAAGCATAAACATCGGTGATGACATTACGATCACCATCCTGGGCGTTAGCGGCCAGCAAGTACGAATCGGCATCAACGCCCCCAAGGATGTTGCCGTGCACCGCGAGGAAATTTATCAGCGCATCCAGGCCGGCCTCACTGCGCCGGACAAAAACCAGACGCCTTGAAGCACCTCCAGTAGCCAGCCTTTTGCTTCACCGTAACGGCTGGCGAAAACCCTGATTGACCCGTTCTTTTTCTACCCGAGCTGTGCGCCTCGTACATCGGCCTGCGCTGCAAGATGAAACTGCCATGCTCCCCGGAACTTGTTGCATCATTTGCAGCCAAATCCCACGTCATCCTGCGGTCCGAGTGCATTTCAGGAGCACGTCGATGAGGCCAACCGTTACACAGCCCATGGTTTCCCTTTCCTGGACGATCGCCTTGCTGATAGGGCTGGTCTTTCTGGCGCTCGGGTATGGCCTGCGTTTGGAAGCCGAGGCGGCCGTCGACGCCGCAGACCATTCCTGGCTGGACCTCGCCTTACTCTTGTGTGCCTACCTGTTTGCGTTCTGTCTCAAGCCGATTCAGAAGACTATTTTGCGTAAGCTGTGCCAGCGCGAGGCGCATCGCGCCCATCAAAAAACCGCACGCTGACTGTCTATCTTTTCTCGCAGCGTCAGCAGGCCATCCGCTTCTCGCACGACTTGCAACCCCTCATATCCCTCGATACAGGCATGTTCAGTCGCCATAGGCGCCAGGTGCGTCGAGGTCACGACCATCACGTCCGCTCCCGCCGCTTCTGCTGCTCGAATGCCTACTGTCGCATCCTCGAACACCAGGCAATCCTGCACCGGCACGCCCAGGCGCTGGGCGCCAAGCACGTAACACGCAGGATCCGGCTTGCCGCTGGCGACATCTTCGGCCGTCACCATTACCGCCGGCATGGAAATACCGGCCGCTTGCATTCGGCGCAACGCCAGTGCCTTGGGCGCAGACGTGACCAGTGCCCACTGATCGGCCGGCAAGCGGTTCAGGAACGCGACCGCACCGGCAAGCGCCACGACACCCTCGACGTCGTTCAATTCAGCCTCGGTAATCCACGCCGCCTCCGCCTCGGGATCCACACCCGGCAACCCCTGGCGCGTGATCGTATCAATCGCGCGGGCGCCATGAATGGTCGTCAGGAAAGCCTGCACATCCAGCCCATGGCGTTCAGCCCATCGGCTCCATACACGCTCGGCAGCGGCGATGGAATTGAGCAGGGTGCCGTCCATATCGAACAGGAAGGCACGGTAACGCTGACTGAATACGGCTGGATTTCGACTGGACACTACGCGGCTTCTCCATGGGTTCAAGCAATGATCGACCCCACGCAATCTACGGTTCACCTCGGCACTTGTAAACGCTGCGAGGCGCCAGCGTTAAACCCTGAATGACGAACTTGTCATCATCCTGTTGGTTAGCTGTTCGGGTCGCCTGGTTACTGTGAACTCACTGCCAACCCCGGCAGCCACTTTAAACAGAGATCTCGCCATGAAACGCTTTGCCCTCGCCTTTGCCGCTTTGCTCGCCACCGGCTCGGTATTCGCTGCCGGCACCGCCCAGGCCGCTCCCGTGATCCATGATCAGACCGGCTTCTTCGTCCACCTGGATGTCGCCAAGGTTTTGTCCAGTACCGACTCCTACGGCCAATGCGGTATCGTCCCGGCACAACTGCGCTACCTGGACCACCAGGATCGTGAGCATGTGCTGGACTACCGCGTGCAGGGCACCGGTTGCGCCAGTGACAATTGATCAGGCTAAACTTGCGCACCCCATCGAACCAGGGCTTTCCCATGAACATCCTCGTAGTCGAAGACGAACCCAAGGCCGGCAATTACCTGCTCAATGGCCTGCAGGAGCTGGGCTACAGCGTGAGCCTGGCCCGCGATGGCGTGGACGGTTTGCACCAGGCCCTGGAAACGCCGTTCGACGTGATCGTGCTCGATGTGATGATGCCGAAGATGGATGGCTGGGAAGTACTGCGCCGCTTGCGCAAGGAAGCCGACACGCCGGTACTGTTTCTCACCGCCCGCGATGACATTGCCGACCGCATCAAAGGCCTGGAGCTGGGCGCCGACGACTACCTGATCAAGCCCTTCTCCTTCGCCGAGCTGGTCGCACGCTTGCGCACCCTGACCCGACGCGGCCCGACACGTGAAGAAGAACACCTGCACATCGCCGACCTGCAAATCGATGTGCTCAAGCGCCGCGTCACCCGCGCTGGCACGCGCATTACCCTGACCAATAAAGAGTTCGCCCTGCTGCACCTGTTCGCCACTCATCAGGACCAGGTGCTGTCACGCTCGCTGATTGCCTCGCGGGTATGGGACATGAATTTTGACAGTGACACCAATGTGGTCGACGTGGCCGTGCGGCGCCTGCGCTTGAAAATCGACGACCCGTTCCAGCTCAAGTTGATCCACAGCGTGCGTGGCATCGGCTACCGCTTCGATACCCAGCCATGAGCCGCGCTCGCCATTATTCGCTGACCCTGCGCCTGGCACTGATATTCGCCTTGCTCGCCTTTGCCCTGCTGGCCACCCTGGGCGTGGCCCTGTACCGCGAGCTGGAGCGCGAGCTGGTGCGCCGCGACGACACCGCGCTGATATCCCGAGTGGATCAACTGCGCAACCTGCTCAACGACAGCAATACCCTGGGCCTGATCCAGACAAAGCCCGAGTTGTTCCAGAACATGCTGGGCAACCGCGAATCCGTATTGAGCATCGGCGCCCCCGGCCAACAACCGTTGCTGCTGGTGAACCCGGCGAATATCGAGTTGCCTTCGGTCAAACCAGTGCCCAAGGATCACGTACTGGCGCTGAGCGATGTGCAGCATTTGCCGGGGCTTAACGGCATTCCTTTTTCAACCGTGGCCGCGACCATCGACTCGGGTGACCTGGGCAGCCTGCAAGTCACCAGCGGCCGCCTGATGACCGAGCGCACCGCCGTACTCGCCAGCTATCGGTTGAGCGTTTATATCCTGGCGAGCATCGCTGCGATCGTCCTGGCGTTGGCCGGTTACCTGCTGGTGCATCGCGGCTTGCTGCCCTTGCGCCGCCTCGCCCGCCACGCGCAAGGGATCGGCGTCGGCAACCTGGCCGAGCGCCTCGACGGCCAGGGCGCACCCCAAGAATTGCTGCCGATGATCGAGTCGTTCAACACCATGCTTGAACGCTTGTCCAAGGGCTTTGTGCAATTGGGCCAGGTGTCCACCGACATGGCTCATGAACTGCGCACGCCGATCAACAACCTGCTCGGCGAAACCCAGGTTGCCCTGCAACAGCAGCGCAGTATCGAAAGCTACCAGCAGCTGTTGGCCTCCAATGTCGAAGAACTCGAACGCTTGGCGCGGATGCTCGACAACATGCTGTTTCTGGCGCGCACCGACCCCGCCAGCGCGTTGCGCCAACGCCAGGCGCTGGACGCTGCGGATGAAGTGGAACGCATCGCGGATTATTTCGAAGGCTTGGCCGCTGACGCGGGCATGCACATTGTGGTCGAGGGCGAAGGCGTGATCTGGGCGGAGCCGATGCTGCTGCGGCGCGCCCTGGCCAACCTGTGCGCCAACGCCATCAAGTATGGCTCGCCGGGCTCGGAGCTGCGTATCCAGGCCATTGCAAATGACGAGGGCGTCAACCTGAGGGTCAGTAACCACGGTGAAACCATTCCCGCCGAGCACCTACCGCGGTTGTTCGAACGGTTTTATCGGGTGGATGAATCCCGCGAGCGGTCCTCTCAGTCCAATGGGCTGGGGCTGTCGATCGTGGCAACCATCATGCAATTGCACAACGGGCGGTATGGCGTCAGCAGCGAAGACGGCGTGACGCGGTTCGAGTTGTTTTTCCCCGCCCGGGAAGCGTGAGGCGCCGCCCGGTCAATCAAAAGCCCCGTTGAGCACTTCGTAGATGATACCGGTGGCGATGGTTACCAGAATCAAGTCAGTGCCGGCTTGCTGCCATTCATACCCGTCGTAGTGAGGCAGGCGCCCCGCCAGGCGACCATCGAGTTTCTTGGCGATACCGGGCGGCAGCGGCTTGCCGCGCGCCAGATTTTTCTGAATACCCGGAGGCAACGCAGGCCCAGGGCTCCAGTAATCGCGGTTACCGCCCACCAGGCTCAGCACACTGCCCCGATCAACGCTGGGGCCGTGATTACCCGCCGAACCTTTGCCACCAGGCTTGCCGTGGCCCTGCCCCGCCTGGTTATTCCCTTTGTTATTGCCCTGGCCTTTGCCATTGCCGGGATCAGCCAAGGCAATACTGCTGCCTGCAAACAATGCGAGCGACAACACTACGGACACACACTTCGGGCACTTGATCATGATGTAGTTTTTCCAGGGGGATACCTGATCAACTGTAGTCGAGGTTATGCCACCGAGCACGGCATCAGCTCACCCGCCCGCCTGTTTCCACAATATCCACCTGAGTCTGCCAGGCCGCCGCGACCGCCAGGCGCAAGCCTTCCACCAACATCGGCAGCGCCATCGACGGCTCACCCGACCCAGGCAGGCCCGGCACATGGATAAACCCACTGCGCACCGCTGAACCCGCCAGCGCATGCTGCAATCGATAAAACACCTGATTACACACGAACGTGCCCGCCGTCTGCGAAACCGAGGCAGCAATACCCGCTTCCCGCACCGCCCTGACCATGCCCTTG
The DNA here is from genome assembly GCF_003852355.1 of Pseudomonas sp. R2-7-07. Classification (NCBI taxonomy): domain Bacteria; kingdom Pseudomonadati; phylum Pseudomonadota; class Gammaproteobacteria; order Pseudomonadales; family Pseudomonadaceae; genus Pseudomonas; species Pseudomonas sp. R2-7-07. The sequence goes on from NZ_CP027759.1 coordinate 3,722,262, forward strand.
ATCGGCAATGTCGAGAAGTAAGCGGCCGGCCCCCCCTCTACCACCGCCGTATCAATCGGCTGGGCGCCCAGGTTGTCCGGGATGCGTGCGTCATTGACATTGATTGCGACCCGCTCGATCGAAATGTCACTGCGCCCAGGGCCCAAGCCTGTGGCGATGACCATCACCGGATGTAATTCGTCGATCAACGCCATCAAGGTTTCGGCAGCAGTGGCAAAGGCACATGGCAACCGGCGTGCGACGATCCGCACGTCATCGCTCAGTTGCACGCCCTCCAGCTGGCGCACCGCTTCCCAGGATGGGTTGACGTCGTCGTGATCGAAAGGCTCGAAGCCTGTCAGCAATAAGGTATTCATCCTGGCCTCACATCAACAGATAAAGCAGCACAATATTGACCACCAGCATCATCAAGGCGGTGGGCAATTGGGCCTTGATCACCGCGTTCTTGTCTGGCAGCTCAAGCAGCGCGGCCGGTACGATATTGAAGTTGGCCGCCATCGGCGTCATCAGCGTACCGCAGTAGCCGGAAAACATGCCGATCGCCGCCACTACCGCCGGGTTGCCGCCGTAGATCCCCACCAGTACCGGCACGCCGACGCCACCGGTCATCACCGGAAAGGCTGCAAAGCCGTTGCCCATGATCACGGTAAACAAGGCCATGCCCAGCACATACACCATGACCGCCACCAACTTGAAGTCCAGGTTGATGTACGTGGTGGTGACGTGGGCGACCGCCGTGCCCACCCCGGCTTCATTGAACAACAGCCCGAGCATTGCCAGCATCTGTGGCAGCACCATGGCCCAGCCAAGGGCTTCGGTCAGGCGACGCGATTCGCGCAAGGCTTGCACCGGCGTATCGCGGGTCAACCAGCAGGCCAGTCCCAGGGCGATCAGGCAGCCGATGCCGAGCGAGACGAAAGTAGTGTTCTTCGGATCGAGTAGCGGTACACCGCCAATTTCGGTGTGCTTGAGCAATACCGAGCCAATCACCGTGGTCAGCGGAATCGCCAGCGCGGGGATAAACAGCTTGTGACCCAGGCGACCGGCACTGGCACGCGAAGCCTTGACGTGCAATTCGGCGTGCTGGCCACGGCCAACGCCGCCCAGGCCCGCAATCAACGCCATCACCACAACGCCGACACCGATGACCACCGAGGGCAGCCGCTCCCCCACCAGGAACGGAATGGCAAACAGCAGCCAGAACAGCGCGCTGGACCAACGCTTGGGGTGGGTGCGATCCAGCACGATCATGCCGGCGGTGATCAGCAACAGCACCCCGGCCAGCCAGTACAGGTATTGAATGGAAATAATCATTGCGCGGCCTCCACCGACGGGGCGGCGGCGGTCATCTCACGGGTCAACCTGCGATCGAACCGATGCAGGCGAATGGCGTGAATGATAAAGGCACAGATCGCCGTGGGGATGCCCCACACCGCAATATGCAGCGGATCTACATCAATCCCCGAGCCGAGCAGAAAGGTGTGCATCAAGGCGATCGCACCAAAGGCGACGAAGATGTCCTCACCAAAAAACAGCCCCACGTTGTCGGTGGCGGCGCACATGGCCAATACCTTGTGACGCAGTTTGTCCGGCAGCTTGCCATAGCGTTTTTCCGCCGCCCCTTCGGCCATCGGCGCCAGCAATGGCCGTACCATCTGCGGATGCCCGCCCAGGCTGGTCAGCCCCATGGCCGCGGTCGTTTCACGTACGAACAGATAGATGATCAGCAAACGCCCGACCGTCGCGCGCTCGAAGCGGGCGATCCAGTTCTGCGCATGCAGGCGCAGGCCATGACGCTCCAACAGGCCAATCACCGCCAACGGTAATAACAGGATCAATTGCAGCGCACGGGTTTGAAGGAAGCCATCACCCATGGTTGCGAGAATTTTTTCCAGCGGGAAATGGGCGGCGAGCCCGGTAGCGATAGCGGCGGCGGTCACCACCAGCAACGGATTGAAGCGCAATACAAAGCCGACCACGATGACAAGTACGCCGATCAACGGCCATAAGTTCACAACAGTTTGCATGGCGGAGAGGTCCTTTAGTGCGCGCTGCGGCGCCATTACAGCAGGATGTGAGCAAAGGGCTCACAGCATGAAAGTGGCGTGCAGTCGGCTCGGTTTTTTTATTGTTGACCCGGAAGGTCGAGCAGTGGCGGCAACTTTGCTGCCTTGAGGTGGGAGGTGTCCAACAAGAAAAACTGTTGCTGCAGACCAATAAATTTTGTCGATATTGGCAGCGCTGGCCCCGGCAACTGGAGGGATTCGGGATTGGCCCTATACTCAGCCATGATGGTCCTGCGGATCATCCACGGTGCGATTGCCGACAATGAGGGCTCCAGCTATGTATGCCGGTCACATGAGCAGTATGGCGACAGCAATTGGCGAAATACGTTGCCAGATGGTGGTCCAGATTATTTGCCTGCTGTCGGTGGCTACGCTTTTCTGTTGATCGAGACGCGTAGTCCTCAAGTGGGCCGCGAGGTGTCACTTTGGCAAGGTATTGCCTGAATTCCGAGCAACAAAAAAGGGCTCACCTTTCGGTGAGCCCTTCTAGACCGCCCAGCAGAGCGGATTTTGTTTGGTAGGCGCGATTGGACTCGAACCAACGACCCCCACCATGTCAAGGTGGTGCTCTAACCAACTGAGCTACGTGCCTGCTGTGAGGCGGCATTCTACGGAATTCCGTAGGGGTGTCAACATCTTTTTTGCAGCTAAGCCTATGAATATGCGAATTTTTTATTCGCGGGCGGCACGCCCGCGATTTACGGGTGGCTGGCAGGCAATTTTCAACTCAGGTAGGATCGCCGCACTCGTAAAAAATATAAAACAGAGGTTCCAGGATGGCGAACACCCCCTACCCCCAGTCCTATTACGCCGCCTCCGCGAACGCGGTTCCGCCGCGCCCGGTGCTGCAAGGTGAGATCGAAACCGATGTCTGTGTGATCGGCGCCGGTTACACCGGCCTGTCCAGCGCGCTGTTTCTGCTCGAGAACGGCTTTCGCGTGACGGTGCTGGAAGCCGCCAAGGTAGGTTTTGGTGCGTCCGGTCGCAATGGCGGGCAGATTGTCAATAGCTACAGCCGCGACATCGATGTCATCGAACGCAGCGTCGGGCCCAAGCAGGCGCAGTTGCTCGGCGAGATGGCATTCGAGGGTGGCAGGATCATTCGTGAGCGCGTGGCCAAGTATCAGATCCAGTGCGACTTGAAGGACGGCGGTGTGTTCGCCGCCCTCAACAACAAGCACATGGGCCACCTGGAATCGCAGAAGCGCCTGTGGGAGCGCTACGGCCATACGCAGCTGGAGCTGCTGGACGAGCGCCGGATTCGCGAAGTAGTGGCTTGTGACAACTATGTAGGCGGCCTGCTGGACATGAGCGGCGGGCATATCCACCCGCTCAACCTGGCCTTGGGCGAGGCGGCAGCCGTTGAATCCCTGGGCGGCACGATCTATGAGCAATCGGCAGCGGTGCGCATCGAACGCGGCGCCAATCCGGTGGTACATACCGCCGAAGGTAAAGTCAGGGCCAAGTTCATCATCGTCGCGGGGAATGCCTATCTGGGTAACCTGGTGCCGGAGCTGGCGGCGAAATCGATGCCGTGCGGCACCCAAGTGATCACCACCACACCCTTGGGCGATGAATTGGCCAGGACGTTGCTGCCGCAGGACTACTGTGTCGAAGACTGTAACTACCTGCTCGATTATTACCGCCTCACCAGCGACAAGCGCCTGATCTTCGGCGGTGGCGTGGTGTATGGCGCGCGCGACCCGGCGAATATCGAAGCGATCATTCGGCCGAAAATGCTCAAGGCTTTCCCGCAGCTCAAGGACGTAAAGATCGACTACGCATGGACCGGCAATTTCCTGCTGACCCTGTCGCGCTTGCCTCAGGTTGGCCGCCTCGGCGACAACATTTATTACTCACAGGGCTGCAGCGGCCATGGCGTGACCTACACACACCTGGCGGGCAAGGTATTGGCCGAAGCCCTGAGAGGCCAGGCTGAACGCTTTGACGCGTTTGCCGACCTGCCCCACTACCCGTTCCCGGGCGGCCAGCTCCTGCGCACGCCATTTGCCGCAATGGGCGCGTGGTATTACGGGCTGCGGGACAAGCTGGGCTTTTGACGCATAACGGGGAGCCGGTTCGCCGGCTCCTTGCCTGGAAAGCCAAATCGCAGACACAAAAAACCCCGGTCTTTCGACCAGGGTCTTTGCTATCGGATCAAAGTCAGCCAATGGCTTTCTTTGTGCTTCAAGGCGTTCAGTGGGCCTTGAGGCAGATATGGCGCAGCGGACGGGACTCGAACCCGCGACCCCCGGCGTGACAGGCCGGTATTCTAACCGACTGAACTACCGCTGCGTATCGCTTGGCTGACTGAGGCTAAACCCCTCAATCACCTTTAAACATCTGACTGATCAACTTTCGCTGTTCAATCTCAAGCCCGACACATCGAACCTGGAAAATATGGCGCAGCGGACGGGACTCGAACCCGCGACCCCCGGCGTGACAGGCCGGTATTCTAACCGACTGAACTACCGCTGCGCGTCGGTGCAACCTTTAACGTTGCGTCTTGCCACAAGGGCAAAACTCTCAAGAAGTGGTGGGTGATGACGGGATCGAACCGCCGACCCTCTGCTTGTAAGGCAGATGCTCTCCCAGCTGAGCTAATCACCCTTTGCTTCGTTGAGGCCGCGAAATTTACGCAGGTAGCGGACCTAAGTCAATAGCCCGCTTGAAGTTTTTCTGAAAAAGACAAAAATGCTCCAAGACCGCCCTACTCGCTGTAAATCATCTTCTTGCTCATGCCACCGTCCACCACGAACTCCTGCCCGGTGACAAAGCCGGCCTGGCGCGACAGTAACCACGCTACCATGGCGGCTACGTCTTCCACCGTGCCTACCCGGCCCGCCGGATGCTGAGCGTGATCGGCATCGGTGAGCGGCTCGGCACGCCGCGCAGCGGGATCACGCGCATCGATCCAGCCAGGGCTGACCGCATTGACGCGCACTTCCGGGCCCAGGCTCATCGCCAACGCGTGAGTCAGCGCCAGCAGGCCACCCTTGCTCGCCGCATACGCTTCGGTGTCCGGCTCCGATTGGCGCGCCCGTGTCGAGGCCAGGTTGACGATAGCGCCACCGTGGGCGCGCAGGTACGGCGCGCAGTGCTTGGCCAGCAGCATCGGCCCACTGAGGTTCACCGCCAGTACGCGGTTCCAGTACGCCAGGTCGAGGCTTTCCAGGGTGATATTGCGCGGATCGGCCACCGCCGCATTGCACACCAACGCATCCAGGCGCCCAAATTGCCCCAATACCTCAGCGACACCTTGGGCCACTTGCTTCTCGTCGGCCACGTCCATGCTGATAAACCAGGCATTCTCGCCCAGCACCTTGGACACCTTGGAGCCGCGCTCGCGGTCCAGGTCGGTCAACACCACCTGCCAGCCTTCGCTGATCAGCCACGCCGCGATCCCCAGGCCAATGCCCCGCGCTGCGCCGGTCACCAGCGCCACGCGCCCGTTACTGGCCGTCGCGGCCTCCATGGACCACTCGATCACAAGGCCGCCAGCCCGCGGGCCAGGTCGGCCTGCAAGTCAGCCACATCCTCCAGCCCGACCGCGATGCGAATCAGGCTGTCACGGATGCCTGCCGCTTCACGCTCCTGCGGCGCCAGGCGCCCATGGGAGGTGGTGCTCGGGTGCGTGATGGTGGTTTTGCTGTCACCCAGGTTGGCGGTGATCGAGATCAGGCGCGTGGCATCGATAAAGCGCCAGGCGCCTTCTTTGCCACCCTTCACTTCGAAACTCACTACCGCGCCGAACCCGCGCTGCTGGCGCTGCGCCAATGCGTGCTGCGGGTGGCTCTTGAGGCCGGCGTAATGCACTTTCTCGATCCCGTCCTGCTGCTCCAGCCACTCGGCCAGCGTCTGGGCATTGGCGCAATGGGCCTTCATGCGCAGGCTGAGGGTTTCCAGGCCTTTGAGGAAAATCCACGCGTTGAACGGGCTCAGGGTCGGCCCGGCGGTGCGCAGGAAGCCCACCACTTCCTTCATCTGCTCGCTGCGACCGGCCACCACACCGCCCATGCAACGGCCCTGGCCGTCGATGAACTTGGTGGCCGAATGCACCACGATGTCCGCGCCCAACTTCAACGGCTGTTGCAGCGCCGGGGTGCAGAAGCAGTTGTCGACAACCAGCATCGCGCCCTTGGCGTGCGCTACTTCGGCCAGCGCGGCGATATCCACCAGTTCAGCCAGCGGGTTGGACGGCGACTCGACGAACAGCAGCTTGGTATTGGACTTGATCGCTGCCTCCCAACCGGACAGATCCGCCAGGGGCACGTAGTCCACTTCGATACCGAAGCGCTTGAAATACTTCTCGAACAGGCTGATGGTCGAACCGAACACGCTGCGCGATACCAGCACGTGGTCGCCAGCGCTGCACAGGCTCATTACCACTGCCAGGATCGCCGCCATGCCGGTCGCCGTGGCCACCGCTTGCTCAGCACCCTCCAGGGCGGCGATACGCTCTTCGAACGCACGCACGGTCGGGTTGGTATAGCGCGAGTAGACGTTGCCCGGCACTTCACCGGCAAAGCGCGCAGCAGCATCGGCCGCCGTGCGGAACACATAACTGGAGGTGAAGAACATCGGATCACCGTGCTCCCCTTCCGGGGTGCGGTGCTGGCCGGCGCGCACAGCCAGGGTATCGAAAGCTACGCCATCGAGGTCGCTGTCCAACCGACCGGCATCCCATTCCTGACTCATGCTGCGACTCCTTACTCGAATTCTTTAAGATACAAAACCGGCCCCTCAGGGCCGGTGTTCACTCAGTTGTTGTACAGATCGATGATCGCGCTGACCGCCTGGGTCTTGATCTTCGACGAGTCGTTGCGCGCCTGCTCGATCTTGTTCAGGTAGGCCTCATCGACGTCACCGGTCACGTACTTGCCGTCGAACACGGCGCAGTCGAACTGGTCGATCTTGATCTTGCCGCCGCCGACCGCTTCGATCAAGTCAGGCAGGTCCTGGTAGATCAGCCAATCGGCACCGATCAGGTCGGCCACGTCCTGGGTCGAACGATTGTGGGCGATCAGTTCGTGGGCGCTCGGCATATCGATACCGTACACGTTCGGGTAACGCACGGCAGGCGCGGCAGAACAGAAATACACGTTCTTCGCACCGGCTTCACGGGCCATCTGGATGATCTGCTTGCACGTGGTGCCGCGCACGATCGAGTCATCCACCAGCATCACGTTCTTGCCACGAAATTCCAGCTCGATGGCGTTGAGCTTCTGGCGCACCGACTTCTTGCGCGCCGCCTGGCCGGGCATGATAAAGGTACGGCCGATGTAGCGGTTCTTGACGAAGCCTTCGCGGAACTTGACGCCCAGGTGGTTGGCCAGCTCCAGCGCGGCGGTACGGCTGGTGTCCGGGATCGGGATGACCACGTCGATGTCGTGCTCGGGACGCTCGCGCAGGATCTTCTCGGCCAGCTTCTCACCCATGCGCAGGCGCGCCTTGTACACCGAAACACCGTCGATGATCGAATCCGGACGCGCCAGGTAGACGTGTTCGAAGATGCAGGGGGTAAGTTTCGGCGCAACGGCGCACTGACGGGTGTGCAACTTGCCGTCTTCGGTGATGTACACCGCTTCGCCCGGCGCCAGGTCGCGAATCAGGGTGAAGCCCAGTACATCCAGGGACACGCTTTCGGAGGCGATCATGTACTCGACGCCTTCGTCGGTGTGACGCTGGCCGAACACGATCGGGCGGATGCCGTGCGGGTCACGGAACCCGACGATGCCATAACCGGTGATCATCGCCACGACGGCATAGCCGCCCACGCAACGGTTATGCACGTCGATCACGGCGGCAAACACGTCTTCTTCGGTCGGCTGCAGCTTGCCGCGCTGGGCCAGCTCATGGGCGAACACGTTGAGCAGCACTTCCGAGTCGGAACTGGTGTTGACGTGGCGCAGGTCAGATTCGTAGATCTCCTTGGCCAGTTGCTCAACGTTGGTCAGGTTGCCGTTGTGCGCCAGGGTAATGCCGTAAGGCGAGTTGACGTAGAACGGCTGAGCTTCGGCCGACGTCGAGCTACCGGCGGTTGGGTAACGCACATGGCCAATGCCCATGTGACCGACCAGGCGCTGCATGTGACGCTGATGGAACACGTCGCGCACCAGGCCATTGTCCTTGCGCAGGAATAACCGGCCGTCGTGGCTGGTCACAATACCGGCAGCGTCCTGGCCGCGGTGCTGGAGGACGGTTAGCGCGTCATACAGCGCCTGATTGACGTTCGACTTACCGACGATACCGACGATGCCACACATGCGACGCAACCCCTACTTAATGGATCTTGACTGAACACTCTTACTGAGGCGTTTTGGCCGGCAAGAGGTGTTCCTTGAACGGAAGATCAGCGGGTACGCTGATTCCGCTGGCCAGCCACTGACTGCTCCACCCCAATATGAGGTTCTTGGACCAGTCTGCAACCAATAGAAATTTTGGCACGAGCACCGACTCCTGCCACCACGAATCCTGCTGTACCGGCCCCAGGCTCAACAGCCCGACCGCCACGACCACCAGCAACGCGCCACGCGCGGCGCCGAAGGCCATGCCGAGAAATCGATCGGTCCCGGAAAGGCCGGTGACACGTATCAACTCGCCAATAAGATAATTGACCATTGCCCCCACCAGCAGCGTGGCGATGAACATGATGGCGCAGCCCGCGATGACGCGAGCCGAGGGTGTCTCTATGTACCCGGCCAGATAGACCGACAGTGAACCACCGAACATCCAGGCTACGACTCCTGCGATGATCCAGGTCAGCAACGACAGTGCTTCTTTTACGAAGCCGCGGCTCAGACTGATCAAAGCGGAGATGGCGACGATTGCAACGATCGCCCAATCAACCCAGGTAAATGGCACAGTGCAGCCTACGTACGGATAAGGCGGCGCATTTTAGCAGAGCGCCGGGCTATCGGTAAGCGGTGATTGCGGGTGCCTTGCAAATCAATAGATTGGGCGGTGCGAACGCTACTTCAAAACCGCCGAAGACCAATGTGGGAGGGGGCTTGCTCCCGATAGCGGTGTAACAGTCAATAGATATATTGGCTGACCCACCGCTATCGGGGGCAAGCCCCCTCCCACACTCGACTGCATTTTCAAGTTTCGGAATCAGCCGCGCTCAGGCTGGAAGCGGGTTACGAAACCTTTCAGGTTCTGCTGACGGTCCAGTAGATCCCGCAGGCGGTCGGCTTCGGCGCGCTCGATCAGCGGCCCGATAAACACGCGGTTCTTGCCGTCGGCGCTACGGATGTAGGCGTTGTAACCCTGAGCGCGCAGCTTTTTTTGCAAAGCGTCGGCGCCTTCGCGGTTGCCCAGGCTGGCCACTTGGATCGACCAACTGATCGGCAAGCCATTCGGGTCGATACGGCTCTGACCCACGTCCGGCTTGCCCGGCGCGGCAGGCTGTGGCGCTACAGGTTTGGGCGCAGGCGCTGGCGTCGCCGGCTTGGCGGCAACAGCCGGAGCGGGTGTCGGCTTGACCACCGGCACGCTTGGCTGCACTGGCATGGACGGCGCCTGTTGCGCGGCGACCTCTTCATCGCTCGGCACCGGCTCTTCTTCAGGCAGCGCCTGCGGCTCAGGCACCACCACCGGTTCAACCTGGACCTGAGGCACCACCGGTGCCTGGGGCGCAGCCGGAGCCTCGACGACCACCTGGCGCTGCTCGTCCTGACGGGAAAACAGCATCGGCAAGAAAATCACCGCCAATGCCACCAACACCAGGGCTCCGACCATTCGCTGCTTGTATGCGCTATCCAGTAATGCCATGTGCAGCTTCCTCCGTGGAGCGCCGGGCCAGCCATTCGAGCGCCTCGGCAACACAATAAAATGATCCGAACAACAGAATCTCGTCCTCGACCGTCGCTACCGCACACTGCGCCTCGAGGGCCGCGGTGATGCTTGCATACGACGTCACCGACGCACCAAGGTTCTGCAAGGCAGTTTCCAGCTCAACTGCCGGACGGCTACGTGGCGTATCCAGCGGCGCAACGGCCCAGGACCGAACCCCGCTCAGCAACGGCGCAAGCACGCCGTCGAGATCCTTGTCGGCCAGCAGGCCAAACACCGCCAGGCGGCGGCCGGACGGCGGCGTGCGCGCCAAGCGCTGCGCCAGATACTCAGCGGCGTGAGGGTTATGGCCCACATCCAGCAGCAGGTTCAGGCGCTTGCCCTGCCACTCCACGGCACGTCGATCCAGGCGCCCTACTATGCGCGTTGCCAACAGGGTTGCGGCTATTTGCCCGGCATTCCACGGCAGATCCAGTAACAGATAGGCTTGCAGCGCCAGCGCGGCATTCTCCATCGGCAGGTTCAGCAGCGGCAAATCGCGTAACACTACCGGCTGGCCCCGCGTATCGCGCCCGGACCATTGCCAATGTTGATCGCCGATCTCCAGATTGAAGTCGCGCCCGCGTAGGAAGAACGGGCAGTCGAGCTCACGCACCTTGTCCAGCAAGGGTTGCGGAGGGTCGAGATCGCCGCACAAGGCAGGCTTGCCCTGGCGAAAGATCCCGGCCTTTTCGTATGCTACGGATTCACGGGTGTCACCCAGGTAATCGACATGGTCAACGCCGATGCTGGTGACCAGCGCCATGTCCGCATCCACCACGTTGACCGTGTCCAGACGCCCGCCAAGGCCCACTTCCAAGACGACGACATCGAGTTGCGCACGCTCGAACAGCCACAACGCCGCCAGGGTGCCCATCTCGAAATAGGTCAGGGAAATCTCGCCACGCCCTGCATCGAGGGCGGCGAAGGCTTCGCAGAGCTGCTCGTCGCTCGCTTCGCGGCCATTGAGCTGCACGCGCTCGTTGTAACGCAGCAGGTGCGGCGAGCTGTAGACGCCGACGTTCAGCCCTTGGGCCTGCAGCAGCGCCGCGACAAAGGCACAGGTGGAGCCTTTGCCGTTGGTGCCGGTGACCGTGATCACACGCGGTGCCGGCCGCCCCAACCCAAGGCGGGCCGCTACCTGTTGCGAGCGCTCCAGGCCCATGTCGATGGCGGACGGATGCAACTGCTCAAGGTAGGCGAGCCATTCGCCGAGGGTACGTTGGGTCATAGGTTTGCTGGCACCGGCGGCACGACGATCGGCTCGACCTTGGGCGCTACGTAGACAGGCGTCGGCAGGCCCATCATTTGCGCCAGCAGGTTACCCAGGCGTGGGCGCAGCTCACCGCGCGGGATGATCAGGTCGATGGCGCCGTGTTCCAGCAGGAACTCACTGCGCTGGAAACCTTCCGGCAGTTTTTCACGCACGGTCTGCTCGATGACGCGTGGGCCGGCAAAGCCGATCAGGGCTTTTGGCTCACCGACGATCACATCGCCGAGCATCGCCAGGCTGGCGGAAACACCGCCGTAGACCGGGTCGGTCAGTACCGAGATGAACGGAATGCCTTCTTCGCGCAGACGCGCCAATACCGCCGAGGTCTTGGCCATTTGCATCAGGGAAATCAGCGCTTCCTGCATACGCGCGCCACCGGAGGCGGCGAAGCAGATCATCGGGCAGCGGTTTTCCAGGGCATAGTTGGCGGCGCGTACGAAGCGCTCGCCGACGATGGCCCCCATGGAGCCGCCCATGAAGGAGAACTCGAACGCCGAAACCACCACCGGCATGCCCAGCAGCTTGCCGCTGACGGAGATCAGCGCGTCTTTCTCGCCGGTCTGCTTCTGCGCACCGACCAGACGGTCCTTGTACTTCTTGCTGTCGCGGAACTTGAGACGGTCGACCGGCTCCAGGTCAGCGCCCAGCTCGTTGCGGCCGTCGGCGTCGAGGAAGATGTCGATACGGGCGCGTGCGCCAATACGCATGTGGTGGTTGCACTTGGGGCAAACGTCCAAGGTCTTTTCCAGCTCCGGGCGGTACAGCACCGCGTCGCAGGATGGGCACTTGTGCCACAGACCTTCAGGAACCGAGCTTTTCTTCACCTCGGAACGCATGATCGAAGGGATCAGTTTGTCTACTAACCAGTTGCTCATGCTTTCTTTCTCCAGTACCGGTGGCTTGAACACAGCCCCGCGTATGCCCTTGAGCTAAATTCATATGTGGCGATGAGGCCGGCGGGACGGGGTCAGAGGTTCGACCAGCCATTTCCCGCCTGCATCCTCAGCCTTCCAGACAACCTGCCAGCGCAGGGTTGCCACTTCGTTTCCGGGCCTCCCGCAGGCGGCGCCGGTGCTGTTTTACACAGTGGTAGTTATGGACGGCGGCAGACTGCCAGCCGTCACATCGCACCGCTGCTGTTGCGCACGGCCCGCAGGAATGCGCGAATCTTGTGGTGATCCTTGATGCCCTTGCCCTGCTCCACCCCGCCACTGACATCCACCGCATACGGCCGGACCTGCTCGATGGCCGCGCCGACATTCAACGAGTTGAGCCCACCTGCGAGGATGACCGGCTTGCTCAAGCCCGCCGGGATCAGCGACCAGTCGAAGGCTTCTCCGGTACCGCCGGGAACGCCTTCGACGTAGGTGTCCAGCAGAATCCCGCGCGCGCCTGCATAGGCGGCACAGGCGGCGGCGATGTCATCGCCGGCCTTGACGCGCAACGCCTTGATATAGGGGCGCTGATAACTTTCGCATTCGTCCGGGGTTTCATCGCCATGAAACTGCAGCATGTCCAGTGGCACGGCATCCAGGGTTTCATTGAGTTCACAACGGCTGGCGTTAACGAACAAACCCACGGTGGTCACGAACGGTGGCAGCGCGGCGATGATGGCCCGCGCCTGCAACACATTCACCGCCCGCGGGCTCTTGGCATAAAACACCAGGCCAATGGCATCCGCCCCCGCCTCGACCGCCGCCAACGCGTCTTCGATGCGGGTAATCCCGCAAATCTTGCTGCGAACGGCTGACATATCGTAGAAACCTCAGGGACTGAACCGAGAAAGTCCCGGATGGTAACAAAAGCTTTTCCAGGCGTCAGCCGCCAAGTTCACTGAAACCTGTGAGGAAGTGTGGCCCGATAAAACGCTCCGGTAGCTCGAACTCGTCGCGGTACTCCACATCCACCAGATACAGGCCGAACGGATGCGCCGTAACCCCACCGGTACGGCGGATGCGGCTTTGCAGCACTTCCCTGGCCCATTCCACTGGACGCTCGCCCGTGCCGATGGTCATCAGTACGCCTGCAATGTTGCGCACCATATGATGCAGGAACGCCCCGGCACGGATATCCAGCACAATCATCTTGCCATGCCGGGTCACGCGCAGATGGTGGACTTCCTTGATCGGCGACTTGGCCTGGCATTGGCCGGCACGGAACGCGCTGAAATCATGCACACCCACCAGATGCTGCGCAGCCTCGGCCATGCGTACGGCATCCAGCGGGCGGTGGTTCCAGGTGATTTCCTGGTTCAAGTGCGCCGGGCGGATCTGATCGTTGTAGATCACATAGCGGTAGCGTCGGGCGATGGCTTTGAAGCGCGCATGAAAATGCGCCGGCATCACCTTGGCCCAGGTGACGCTGACGTCATGGGGCAGATTGATATTGGCGCCCATCACCCACGCCTTCATCGAGCGTTCGGCCTGGGTGTCGAAGTGCACCACCTGGCCGCAGGCATGCACGCCGGCGTCGGTACGCCCGGCACACATCAGCGATACCGGCGAGTCAGCGACTTTCGACAGAGCGTTTTCCAGGGTTTCCTGCACCGTCAGCACGCCGGAGGCCTGGCGCTGCCAGCCGCGATAGCGCGAGCCTTTGTATTCCACGCCGAGGGCGATGCGGTGAAAGCCTGCGGCCGCCATTTCGGCGGCCGCGTTATCTATATTTGCCAAGAACTGAGAGCCTGATGAGTTGCGCGAAGACGGGGATTATAAAGGCGCCGGCTGCGCGACGGGCGCTTTTGTTGGGGGGGACGCCGCGCCAATGGTGGCAGGGAGCAAGCCCTTTCCCCATTGGGCGCATATCAGCCGTCAGATTCGGCCGAGCATTTCCTTGGCCTCGCCGCGCTGGGTCTCGTTGCCCTCGGTCAGCACTTCGGAAAGGATGTCCTTGGCGCCATCGGCATCGCCCATGTCGATATAAGCCTGGGCCAGGTCCAGCTTGGTGGCGACTTCATCGGAGCCCGACAGGAAATCGAACTCGGGCTCGTCGTCACCGAGCGCCGCATCTTCAGCCGTGAAGGACGGCTCGATGGAAGGATGCTCCAGGCTCTGGGACAGACGGTCCAACTCGGCGTTGACGTCGTCCAGTTCCGAAGCGAAGGCATCGGGCTTGGCCGTCGATTCGGGCTCGTCCGCCAGGGAGAGGTCGAAATCTTCCGGCAAGTCGAAGTCGTCCAGTGCTGCCGGGGTCAAGGTCGGCGGCTCGGCGGCCGGTACGTCCTTCATCTGTTCTTCGAGCCCGGACAGGAAGTCGTCATCGGACTGCGCGGACGCCGGCGCATCCAATTGCAGATCCAGGTCGAAGTCCGACAGGTCATCTGCGCTGGCGTTGGCTGCGGTCTGCTGCTCAAGAAGCGCCTCGAATGACTGATCGTCCTTGACCTCCGCCGGCGATGCCGCCTCCAAGTCGTCCAGGCTCAGGTCAAAATCGGTATCCAAAGGCTCTGGCTGCGGCGCAGCCGGCTTGTCTTCCAGCAGGTTCTTGACGTACTGGGCGTCCAGGGCGGCGGCAGCCACTGCGGCGCTCACACCTGCTGCCAACACCGCCATGGCCGGGAAGCGACCCTTGAGCTGCTCGACCTGGGCGTGGTTTTCACCCGTGGCCACCAGCTGACGCTCCTGGCTGACAAACCCGTTCTTGTCATTCTGCAGGCCGTAGACTTCCATCAGCTTCAAACGCAGGTCACTGCGCTTGGGCTCCTGCTTGATCGCTTGCTCAAGCACATCCGCCGCCTGGTTCAGGTGGCCCCGGTCGATATGGGACTGGGCTTGGGAGAGCGCGTCGCTGGAAGTCGGGGCGACGGCAGCCGCCAACGGCGCCAGCACGGAGGCGACGGTGGGCACAGCAGGCTCAACCACCGGAGCGGGTGCAGGCGCAGGTGCCCGCGTGACGCTCGGCGGCGGCACTTCCAGGCCTTCGAAACTGTCGGGTGGCAGGTCGCGATCGATATTCGACGTGAACTCCGGCTCTTCAGCCAGCGCGCGCGCCATGCGCAGGTGCTTTTCTTCTTCAAGACGGGCGTTGCGATGGCGCACCCACAGCAGCAGGAGCAACAACGCCAGAATCACGGCCGCGCCACCGAGCACACCGAGCACCACAGGGTTGGTCAGAAGCTCATTGAATTTGCCTTCGGTGGTTGCAGGCGCGGCAACCGGCTTGGTCGGCTCGGGAGCAGGTGTCGCTACCGGGGCTGCAGGGGCTGGTGCCGGTTCACCGGCCAACTGCGCAGGCGCTGCCGCCGCTGCCGCCGCTGCGGGCACAGCCGCATCACCCTTCTCGGCCTGCAGACGGGCCAACTGATCATTCTTCAGTTGAATCAGCTTTTGCAGCTTGTCCAACTGGCTTTGCAGATCTGCCGCACGGCTTTTGAGCTCTTCATTGTCGCGACGGGTGGTGTCCAGTTGCTCTTGGGTCATCGCCAGCTTGTCGCTCAACGCGCGGCTATCACCGGCCTTGCCTGCTGCACCTTTTTTGGCGGACTCGGCCGACACCAGGCTCAAGTTGTCCTTGGCGCTGGTGCTCGACGGTGCATTGCCAGTCTCGGTGCGCTTGGTAGCATCCAGCTGGGCCTTACCCGCCACTTGCTGGGCGGCGGTGCGGCGGCCCTGACGCCAGGCAGCGTTCTGCGCCGTCACTTCGGCGATCGCTTGCGGTTGCCCCAGCGCGGTGCTTTGCACGGTGTCCGGCAGGCGCAGGACCTGGCCGGTTTTCAGGCGGTTGATGTTGCCGTCGATAAACGCATTCGGGTTGAGCGCCTGAATGGCCAGCATCGTCTGCTGCACAGAGCCACCATTGCGGTTTTTCTCGGCAATTTCCCACAAAGTATCGCGAGCAGTGGTGGTATGTTGCGCTGGCTTGCTGACGGCGGTCGCGGTACTGGCCGGCGCACTCAAGCGCGGCGCTGGCGCACTGGCAGCCGGTGTGGATTGGTCGAATTTGGCGGGATCGAGCAGCACGCTGTAGTCACGCATGAGTCGGCCGTTCGGCCACTGCACCTGCAACAGGAAGCGCACATAGGAATCGGGCAACGGTTTGCTGGAGGTGACACGCACCACGCTGCGGCCGTTGGGATTGACCACCGGGGTAAAGGTGAGGTCGTCGAGAAAGGCCTGGCGATCGACACCGGCATCGACGAACGCCTGGGACGAGGCCAGGCTCGGGGTGATCTCGGAAGCCGTAAGGCCGCCGACGTCGAGCAACTCGATTTCCACCGACAGCGGCTGGTTCAACTTCGACTTGAGGGTCATCTCCCCGAGTTGCAGCGCCTGCGCCATACCGGAGGACAGCGCCGAGGCGGCCGCTATTGCTAACACCAGTTTGCGAACTTGAACCATAGCCTCATCCTTTGTCTGAACACTCCCCGGCTTTCGAGAAGGTTGGTAACCGCTGCCATAAGGCATGGCGAGCCGATAGGTCACCGACGCGCTTGTGTTCCGCTTTTGGCCAAGCATAGCGCTTGGTGAGAATCAATCTACAAATTGGCGCCAAGTATCTTTTACGCAAGGTCTTTTATCAACAACCGCGCCAGCTGCACGGCATTGAGCGCAGCGCCTTTGCGTACGTTATCTGACGTCAGCCACACATTTAGTTCCTCCGGGTCATCCACACCTGCACGGACTCGCCCTACATAAACAACGTCCTGACCCACCGCATCGCCTACTGCCGTTGGGTAGTCGCCCGCCTCGACCAGTTCGATACCCGGCGCCGCATCGAGTACACGGTTCACCTCAACCAAATCGGCCGGCGCCCCCAACTGCAGCGACACAGTCAGGCTATCGCCAAAAAACACCGGGGCTTGAACGCAGGTTGCGGAAATCTTCAGCAACGGAGTTTCCAGCACGGCCCGCAGTTCATGTACGAGACGTTTCTCCAGGGCTGTGTGACCTTGGGCGTCTGGCGTGCCGACTTGTGCCAACAGGTTGAAGGCCACCTGCCGATCAAAGAAGGTCGGCTCCAACGGGCGTACATTCAACAGCTCGGCCGTCTGGCGGGCCAACTCGCTGACGGCCTCGCGGCCCAGGGCCGACACGGCCAGGTTAGCGGTGACGCTCACGCGCTGGATATCCAGCAGACCGCGCAACGGCGCCAGCAGCACCGCCAGGTTGGTGGCGGACGGGCTCGGGCTGGCGATTTGAAAGGGTTTTTTCAAGCCCTTGAGCACATGAGCGTTGGCTTCCGGCACCACGGGCGGTGCCTGTTCGGCAGGCAATGCGCCAGACAGGTCGATCACCGAGCAACCGGCGGCGATGGCACGTGGGGCGAAGCTCAGGGTCACCGCCGGGCCGGCCGCGAAAAAGGCCAACTGCGCCTTGCTGAAGTCGAATTCATCGACTTCCTTGACCCGCACGTTCTTGCCCCGGAACGGTACCGATGCACCGGCGGAGTTGTTGCCAGCCAGCAAATACAGGGTGCCCACCGGGAAGTCCAGCTCTTCGAGAATCTGCACCAGGGTTTCGCCAACGGTACCGGTGGCGCCGATCACGGCGATTTCAAAGGTCTGGGTCATGGGGCTGCCTCGGGCATTGCGGGGGGAGCGGCACTTTACCGGGTGGTTGGGGGTGAGGCAATTAGCCTGGGTTTGGGGTGTGGCTGAGGGCCCCATCGGGAGCAAGCCCCCTCCCACACTTGAATGTGTTCACAAGTCAACATGTGGGAGGGGCGGTGCGACGATTCGACTTGCCCCCGATAGCGTCCGAAAGAACAATAAAAAAACCCCGCGCCTGTCACCAGAACGCGGGGCTCTTCAAAGCCTGCAAGCGATCAACGCTCCAGCAGAATCCGCAGCATGCGACGCAACGGCTCAGCCGCGCCCCACAGCAGTTGGTCGCCCACGGTGAACGCACCGAGGAACTGGCTGCCCATGTTCAGCTTGCGCAGGCGGCCTACCGGCACATTCAGGGTGCCGGTGACCTTGGTTGGGCTCAGCTCCTGCATGCTGATCTCACGGTTGTTCGGCACCAGCTTGACCCAGGGGTTGTGCTGGCTGATCAGCCCTTCAATATCGGCAATCGGCACATCTTTGTTCAGCTTGATGGTCAACGCCTGGCTATGGCAGCGCATGGCGCCGATGCGTACGCAGATGCCGTCCACCGGGATCGGGTTCTTGAAGCGCCCGAGGATCTTGTTGGTCTCGGCCTGGGCCTTCCACTCTTCGCGGCTCTGGCCGTTCGGCAGCTCCTTGTCGATCCACGGGATCAGGCTACCGGCCAACGGCACGCCGAAGTTTTCGGTCGGATAGGCGTCGCTGCGCATGGCTTCGGCCACGCGGCGGTCGATATCGAGGATCGCACTGGCCGGGTCGGCCAATTGATCAGCCACCGCTGCGTGGGTTGCGCCCATCTGCTTGATCAGCTCGCGCATGTTCTGTGCACCGGCGCCGGAGGCCGCCTGGTAGGTCATGGCGCTCATCCACTCGACCAGGCCGGCTTCGAACAAGCCACCCAGGCCCATCAGCATCAGGCTGACGGTGCAATTGCCGCCGACGTAGTTCCGAGTACCGGCATCCAGTTGCTGGTCGATGACCTTGCGGTTGACCGGGTCGAGGATGATCACTGCATCGTCCTGCATGCGCAGGCTCGACGCGGCGTCGATCCAGTAACCCTGCCAGCCGGCTTCGCGCAGCTTGGGGAAGACTTCGCTGGTGTAGTCGCCGCCCTGGCACGTCAGGATCACATCGAGGGTCTTCAGCTCTTCAATGCTATAGGCGTCTTTGAGCGGGGCAATATCCTTGCCCACGGACGGCCCTTGGCCACCTACGTTCGAAGTGGTGAAAAACACCGGCTCGATAAGATCGAAATCCTGCTCTTCCAGCATCCGCTGCATGAGCACGGAACCGACCATACCGCGCCAACCGATCAGACCTACACGTTTCATCGCAACTACACCTTGTTAAAAAGTGGGCCGCCTTGCAGCGATAACTGCAAGCGGGCCCGAGAGATTACAGATTCCGCAGCGCGGCGACTACAGCGTCGCCCATTTCTTGCGTGCCGACCCGGGTGCAGCCCTGCGACCAGATGTCGCCGGTGCGCAAACCCTGGTCGAGCACCAGGCTCACGGCTTTCTCGATCGCGTCGGCCGCGTCAACCAGGTTGAAGCTGTAACGCAGCATCATCGACACCGACAAAATGGTCGCCAGCGGGTTGGCGATACCTTGGCCGGCAATGTCCGGCGCCGAGCCGTGGCAAGGCTCATACATGCCTTTGTTGTTGGTATCCAGGGACGCCGACGGCAGCATGCCGATGGAACCGGTGAGCATCGAGGCTTGGTCAGAGAGGATGTCGCCGAACAGGTTGTCGGTGACGATCACGTCGAACTGCTTCGGCGCACGTACCAGTTGCATGGCGGCGTTGTCGACGTACATGTGGCTCAGTTCAACGTCCGGGTAGTCCTTGGCGACTTCTTCAACGATTTCCCGCCACAGTTGACTGGAGGCCAATACGTTGGCCTTGTCCACCGAGCAGACCTTCTTGCCGCGCACGCGGGCCATGTCGAAACCGACGCGGGCGATACGGCGAATTTCGCTCTCGCTGTACGGCAGGGTGTCATAGGCCTGGCGCTCGCCGTTCGCAAGTTCGCGCACACCGCGTGGCGAGCCGAAATAGATACCGCCGGTCAGCTCACGCACGATCAGGATGTCCAGGCCGGCGACCACTTCCGGCTTGAGGCTCGACGCCTCGGCCAACTGCGGGTAAAGAATCGCCGGACGCAGGTTGCCGAACAGGCCCAGTTGCGCGCGGATTTTCAACAGGCCGCGCTCAGGGCGGATATCACGCTCGATCTTGTCCCACTTCGGCCCACCCACGGCGCCCAGCAGCACGGCGTCGGCGGCGCGGGCGCGCTCCAGGGTCTCGTCGGCCAGGGGCACGCCGTGCTTGTCGATGGCCGCGCCGCCGATCACGTCGTGGCTCAGCTCGAAGCCCAGGCTGTACTTGCTGTTGGCGAGCTCCAGGACCTTGACCGCTTCGGCCATGATTTCCGGACCGATACCGTCGCCAGGGAGAATCAGAATCTGCTTGCTCATGGGTTCCTCATTTCATCGAGCGACCTGCCCGTGGGCAGGTCGGAAAAAATCAATCAGCGTTCGGCCCACACCACCAGCACGTCGGTGCTGAAGGTGCCGTCGGCTTGAATTTCGTAATAATCGCGCACTTCCTGGCCCATCGCCTGTTGCAACTCCAGGATCGCCGCGCGCAAGGCCGGCGGGGTGCGCATGCGCTCGACCCACGAGGTGTATTCCAGGCGCAGGCGTTGGAGGCTGCTGTTGCGTACATGCAAACCGGCTTCGCTGAGCTGGCGCATCCACTCGGCGGCAGAATAATCGCGCACATGGCTGGTGTCGCGCAGCACTTCGACGGTTTGCAGGTAAGTGTCCAGCAACGGGCTGCCCGGTGACAACACATCCACGAACGCCGCCACGCCACCGGGTTTGAGCACCCGACGCACTTCGCGCAGGGCCAGGCCGAGGTCGCTCCAGTGGTGGGCGGAGTAGCGGCTGAACACGAAGTCGAATTCGCCATCGGCAAACGGCAGGCGTTCAGCCGCGCCGTTAACCGTGCTGATATTGGTCAAACCGCGATCTTGCGCAGCGGCGGCGACCACATCAAGCATCTGCTGGGACAGGTCGTAGGCCACCACTTCCTTGACCAGCGGTGCAACCTGGAAACTCACATGCCCGGCACCGCAGCCCAGGTCCAGCAGTCGCGCCGCGCCCTGCCCGGCCAGTTCGGCCTGGAGCAGCGCGAATTCGGTGCCCTGGGCGTGCACGGCACTGCTCAGGTAGGCCGAGGCTTGCTCGCCGAATTGTTTTTGCACGACTTGGGTGTGGGCGGTGCTGGTCATGGGGGCTTTCCTTGGGTTTTGTGGTGTTGACACTGGCCTCATCGGGGGCAAGCCCCCTCCCACATTTGAAGGTATTCACAATTCAAAGTGTGGGAGGGGGCTTGCTCCCGATGGCGGCGGTCCTGCCTACATCAATCGCGAAACAACCAGGGCTGGCTAGCCCGATGCTTTGCTTCAAACGCTGCAATCGCGTCGCCGTCCTGCAAAGTCAGGCCGATATCATCCAGGCCATTGATCAGGCAGTGCTTGCGGAAGGCATCCACCTCGAAGTGATACACCTTGCCGTCCGGACGAGTTACGGTCTGCGCGGCCAGGTCCACAGTCAGTTGGTAGCCCACATTGGCTTCCACCTGCTGGAACAACTCATCCACTTCGGCGTCGCTCAAGATGATCGGCAGCAAGCCGTTCTTGAAGCTGTTGTTGAAGAAGATGTCGGCGTAGCTCGGCGCGATGATGCTGCGAAAGCCATATTCTTCCAGGGCCCACGGCGCGTGTTCACGGCTGGAGCCGCAACCGAAGTTTTCCCGGGCCAGCAACACGCTGGCGCCCTGGTAACGCTCGGCGTTGAGCACGAAATCCTTGTTCAGCGGGCGCTTGGAGTTGTCCTGGTAGGCGTAACCCACGTCCAGGTAGCGCCATTCGTCGAACAGGTTGGGGCCAAACCCGGTGCGCTTGATCGACTTCAAAAACTGCTTGGGGATGATCTGGTCGGTGTCCACGTTGGCACGGTCCAACGGCGCTACCAGACCGGTATGCTGGGTAAAAGCTCTCATCGGGATTTCCTTTAGATCAATTCGCGAACGTCGATGAAACGACCGTTGACGGCAGCGGCGGCAGCCATGGCCGGGCTGACCAGGTGAGTACGGCCACCGGCGCCCTGACGCCCTTCGAAGTTACGGTTGGAGGTCGATGCGCAATGCTCGCCGGATTCCAACCGGTCCGGGTTCATCGCCAGGCACATGGAGCAGCCCGGCTCACGCCATTCGAAGCCGGCTTCGAGGAAGATCTTGTCCAGGCCCTCGGCTTCGGCCTGGGCTTTGACCAGCCCCGAGCCTGGCACCACGATGGCTTGCTTGATGGTCGAGGCCACTTTGCGGCCCTTGGCGATCACGGCGGCAGCGCGCAGGTCTTCGATCCGCGAGTTGGTGCAGGAGCCGATGAACACGCGATCCAGCTGGATATCGGTAATCGCCTGGTTGGCCTTCAGGCCCATGTACTTGAGGGCGCGCTCGATGGAGCCGCGCTTGACCAAGTCGGTTTCCTGGGCCGGGTCCGGCACGTTCTGGTCGACGGCCAGCACCATTTCCGGTGATGTGCCCCAGCTGACTTGCGGTTTGATCTGGGTTGCGTCGAGCTCGACAACGGTGTCGAACACCGCATCGGCGTCGGACACCAGGTCTTTCCAGGCTTGCACCGCTGCGTCCCAATCAGCGCCTTTCGGCGCGAAGGGGCGGCCCTTGACGTATTCGATGGTTTTTTCGTCCGCCGCCACCATGCCCACGCGGGCACCGGCTTCGATGGACATGTTGCAGATGGTCATGCGGCCTTCGATGGACAGGTCACGAATGGCGCTGCCGGCGAACTCGATGGCATGCCCGTTACCGCCGGCGGTGCCGATCTTGCCGATCACCGCCAGCACGATGTCCTTGGCCGTCACGCCGAACGGCAACTGGCCTTCGACGCGTACCAGCATGTTCTTCATTTTCTTGGCGACCAGGCACTGGGTGGCGAACACATGTTCCACCTCGGATGTGCCGATGCCATGGGCCAATGCGCCGAACGCACCGTGGGTCGATGTGTGCGAGTCACCGCACACCACGGTCATGCCCGGCAAGGTCGCGCCCTGCTCCGGGCCGATCACGTGGACGATACCTTGGCGCACGTCATTCATCTTGAATTCGGTGATGCCATATTCGTCGCAATAGTCGTCGAGGGTCTGCACCTGCAAGCGCGACACAGTATCGACAATGGCGTCGATCCCGCCCTTGCGCTCCGGGGTGGTCGGCACGTTGTGGTCCGGCGTGGCGATGATGGAGTCGACGCGCCATGGCTTGCGCCCGGCCAGCCGCAGGCCTTCGAACGCTTGGGGCGAGGTCACTTCATGGATGATGTGACGGTCGATGTAGATCAGCGACGACCCATCATCGCGCCGTTTCACTTCATGGGAATCCCAAAGCTTGTCGTAAAGCGTTTTGCCGGCCATCAGTCGGTCCTCATCAGCGGTGTTTCTATGCGCCGGGCTTTTCTATAACCCTTTGGCTTGTGAGGCTGATGGTATGGCGCTAGATTAAATAACTCAAATTCATATTTTTCATGCTTTGGATTACCAACTGGAATACCACCATGGACCTGGCCAACCTCAACGCCTTTATCGCTATCGCCGAGACCGGCAGCTTCTCCGGCGCCGGTGAGCGCCTGTACCTGACCCAACCGGCCATCAGCAAACGCATCGCCGGCCTGGAGCAACAATTGAAGGTGCGCCTGTTCGATCGCCTGGGCCGTGAAGTGGGCCTGACCGAAGCCGGGCGAGCTTTGCTGCCGCGTGCTTATCAGATCCTGAATGTGCTGGACGACACCCGCCGCGCCCTGACCAACCTCACTGGAGAAGTCAGCGGGCGCCTCACGCTGGCGACCAGCCACCATATCGGCCTGCATCGCCTACCGCCGGTCCTGCGTACCTTCACTCGGCAGTACCCGAACGTGGCGCTGGATATTCAATTCCTCGATTCAGAAGTGGCCTACGAAGAAATCCTCCACGGTCGCGCCGAAGTGGCAGTGATCACCCTGGCGCCCGAGCCGCATAACCTGGTGCGCGCGACGCCAGTATGGGACGACCCGCTGGATTTCGTGGTGGCCCCCGAACACAGCCTGATCAGCAACGGCTCCGTCAGCCTGGCCGATATCGCCGGGCATCCTGCGGTG
The DNA here is from genome assembly GCF_003852355.1 of Pseudomonas sp. R2-7-07. NCBI lineage: Bacteria > Pseudomonadati > Pseudomonadota > Gammaproteobacteria > Pseudomonadales > Pseudomonadaceae > Pseudomonas > Pseudomonas sp. R2-7-07. Next base: position 3,746,196 of record NZ_CP027759.1, read on the forward strand.
TTTCCCGGAGGGAACACCTTTACCCACCATATTGTCAGCCGTCTATTCGAGGCCCAGGGGCTGACGCCGAACATCGCCATGAGCACCAACTATCTGGAGACGATCAAAATGATGGTGTCCATCGGCCTGGCCTGGAGCGTGTTGCCACGCACCATGCTCGATGATCAAGTGGCGAGTATCGCTTTGCCGGGCATACAGCTCAGTCGCCAGCTAGGCTATATCGTGCACACCGAAAGGACGCTGTCGAACGCTGCGCGGGCGTTCATGAGCCTATTGGATGCACAGGTCGATCTGCCAGGGATACCGGCATGACATTGTGCGGCCTCGGGTTTCAGGTAAACCGCGCTGTCTTCCATCGAGCCAAGGCCCTTTGAATAATGCCTAACCCCGTCGATTCTGTGCCACCGCTACCCCGCATCTACGCCCTGGACCCTCAAGAGGCGGAACAACGCTGGGACAGCGCCCCGCAACTGCTGTCGGCACTCAATGCCGCGCGGCTGGGCGCGTGGTGCTGGGAAATCGAAACGGGCAAGATCAGCTGGTCGCGAGGCACTCAGGCATTGTTTGGCTACGACCCGCGCCAGCCCCTGCCCAACGACCTCAATTACCTCGACCTGCTGGCTCCGGAAGACCGTGCCCGCGTGGTACGGGCGTTTCACGCGGTGCTGGCCGGCGAACCGGTCGAACAGGCCATGCATCACCGCATCCAGTGGCCCGATGGCAGCCTGCACTGGCTGGAAATCAATGGCAGCCTGGTGCCGGACAAAAACGGCAGGCGCCGGATGATCGGGGTGATCCGCGAGATCACTCACCAGCGCGAGCGGGAACAGGCGCTCAGCCACTCTGAAAAGCGCTTCGCCACGCTCTTCCACCTGTGCCCGAACATGGTGCTGCTGACGCGTCAGGCCGACGGCCTGATCAGCGAGGCCAACCAGCATTTCGAGATGCTGTTCGGCTGGCCGGTGGCTCAAGCCATCGGCCGCACCACTCTGGAGCTGGGCCTGTGGCGTCACCCGGAGCAGCGTGCACACCTGGTCAAGGCCACCCAGCGCAAAGGTGAATCCATCACCATGGAAGTGCAGTTCTGCGCCAGCAACGGCCAGATCCACGATGGCACGCTCAGCGCGCAAAAGGTCGAACTGGACGGCGAGGCCTATCTGATCAGCACTTTCCTCGACACCACCGAGCGCAAAAACGCCGAGCAAGCGCTGAAAGACAGTCAGGAACGCCTGGATCTGGCGCTGGACTCGGCACAGCTGGGCACCTGGGACTGGCACATTCCCACCGGCATGCTCTACGGCTCGGCCCGCGCCGCCCAACTCCACGGCCTGCCGTGCGAACCCTTCCACGAATCCTTCGATGCATTTTTTGAAGGCATGTCCGATGCGGACCGCGAGGGCATGCGCCATGCGTACCGCAACCTGCGTGAAGGCCCGGGCGACAATTACCAGCTGACCTATCGCGTGCCGGTCGAGGACGGCAGCTCGCGCTATCTGGAAAGCCGCGCACGCCTGTATCGCGATGAATCCGGCAAGCCCCTGCGCATGGCCGGGACCTTGCTCGATATCACCGATCAGGTGGAGCGCGAACAACGCCTGAGCGCTTCCGAGGAGAAATTCGCCAGCCTGTTCCAGGCCAGCCCCGATCCAATCTGCGTCACCTGCCTGGATAGCGGCGCGTTTATCGAGATCAACCCGGCGTTCACCCAGACCTTTGGCTGGACCGCCGCCGAAGTGTTCGACAAAAGCGCCGAGCAGATCGGCTTGTGGGATGAGTCGAGCAAGCGCCTGCAACGCATCGAGCGGGTGATTCGCGAGCAGTCATTGAGCAATGTGGCCATCGTGGTGCATGCCAAGAACGGCCAGAGCCTGACATGCGTGATTTCCAGCCGCCTGGTCAAGGTCAATGAGCAGCCGTGCATCGTCACCACCCTGCGCGACATCACCCAGCAGCAACGCTCGGAGGCGGCGCTCAAGGCCAGTGAGGAGAAGTTCGCCAAGGCCTTTCATTCCAGCCCCGACGCCATATCGATCACCGAGCGCGACACGGGACGATATGTGGAGGTCAATGACGGGTTTTGTCGCCTGACTGGCTATCGCGCCGAAGAAGCCATCGGCCTCACCCTGTACCAGATTGGCATCTGGGCCGATGAAAACCAGCGTACCGCGCTGTTGGCCGAGCTGCAGATCAAGGGGCGCATCCATCATCTGGAAATGCTATGGCACAACAAACTGGGCGACGTGCTGGCGGTGGAGGTGTCGGTCGAACCGATCACCTTGAATGAAACGCCGTGCCTGCTACTGACCGCGCGTGACGTGAGCCTGCTGAAAAACGCCCAGGCACAGATCCGCCACCTGGCCTATCACGACCCACTGACCAACCTGCCCAACCGTGCGCTGCTGATGGACCGCCTGAGCCAGCAGATCGCCCTGCTCAAGCGCCACAACCTGCGCGGCGCCTTGCTGTTTCTCGACCTCGACCACTTCAAGCATATCAATGACTCCCTCGGTCACCCGGTGGGCGACACCGTACTGAAAATCGTCACCGCACGCCTGGAAGCCAGTGTGCGCATGGAAGATACGGTGGCGCGCCTGGGCGGTGATGAGTTCGTCGTGCTGCTCAGCGGCTTGGAGGGCTCACGCACGCAAGTGAGCGGCCAGGTGCAGGAACTGGCCGATACCCTGCGCGAATTGCTCTCCGAGCCGATGTTCCTCGACGGCCACCGCCTGCAAGTAACGCCAAGCATCGGCGTGGCGTTGATCCCCGACCATGGCACCACGCCCGCCGATTTGCTCAAGCGCGCCGACATCGCCCTGTACCGCGCCAAGGATTCCGGGCGCAACACCATTCAGATGTTCCACAACAGCATGCAGAAAACCGCCAGCGAGCGTCTGCGCATGGAAACCGACCTGCGCCTGGCCTTGTCACGCGGCGAATTCAGTGTGCATTACCAGCCTCAGGTGGATGCGCGCGGCAACAAGATTGTCGGCGCCGAGGCCCTGGTGCGCTGGCAGCATCCCCAACTGGGTGCGCAGTCGCCAGCCGAATTTATCAAGGTGCTGGAGGACAGCGGCTTGATCCTGGAGGTCGGCACCTGGATCCTCGACGAAGCATGCAGCGCATTTGCGCAGTTGATTGCCGACGGCCTGGTGGACCCGCTGAATTTCAGCCTGTGCGTGAATATCAGCCCCCGGCAGTTTCGCCAGAACGACTTTGTGGAACGGGTCGAACGCAGCCTCACACAGCACCAACTGCCCTACAGCTTGCTGAAGCTGGAAATCACTGAAGGCATCGTGATCCAGAACCTGGACGATACGGTGTTGAAAATGCGTCGCTTGAAAAAACTCGGCATCAGCTTTGCGATGGATGACTTTGGTACGGGCTACTCATCCCTGACCTACCTCAAGCGCCTGCCGGTGGACGCGTTGAAAATCGACCAGTCGTTCGTGCGCGACGCGACGCACGATCCCAATGACGCTGAAATCATCCGCGCCATTGTCGCCATGGCCCGCAGCTTGAATCTGGAGGTGATTGCCGAAGGCGTGGAAACTACAGAGCAACTGGCGTTCCTGCAAAAGCTCGGCTGCCATTTGTACCAAGGGTATTTGCATAGTCGGCCATTGCCGATAGAGGGGTTCAGGCAGTTGTTGAAATAGATGTCTTTGAAACCCAGCATTGAAACAAATGCAGCCTGGGTTATCCCTGCCCAGGTGCATCATGGTCACATCAGTGCGACGGCATGACCATGCGTCGGGACTCGCCCCTGTTTACCCCACATCTCCTCGCGGCCATTGATGACCGCCACCGAATGCCCGGTCCGGTTGCACATGCCTATCTGCCCGCGTGCAAGCTCACTGACCGACACTCTTTTCATGTGGCTTTTTAACCCAAGGCGCAGAAAGCCTTCTCCCGGACCGCTCTCATCCTCTCCATCGTTCAGACTGCGGATCGCTGCCTGAAAACTGCGACCGGCCGTACGGTCGTTGTTTTCCATCTGCGCACGCTTGGCGCTGACGGCGAACAGGAACTGCGCATCCTTCAGCATGCCTGTGTCAGGCCCGCTGAACTTGGCGCCCCGGGCGCCCTCCGCCAGCTCGCGATCGGTCAACGTGAGCCGAAAGCCATCACGCATAAGCACCTGATAACCGTCGTTCGTCCTGGTCACCTCCTTGAAAATATCCGTGGGGCTTTGACCGAATCGATACATCGCAGCCTTGATAGCCGACACTGTTACACAATTGCCATCCGGGCCCTGGCGGAAGCCACTCCAGATATTGTCCGGCTTCGCACCACCGCGCTTGTTCGACAAACCCGGAATGTTCGCTGCGGCATCAGGCCTGGGTAATACCGGTTGAGGTGTTACCTGCGGAGGTAAAGGATTAGTGTCAGGAACATGCTTGTCTTTTTTATCAGCTACGAGAGCGAGCAGCTGAGAAAAGAGTGAAGCAAATATAGCCACGATTGCACTGATCGATGGCGAGTCATTCCCGGCACTTGGAAAACTTTGCGATTTATCAACATAGGCCATGCCAGACATTATCCTGACCGATTCGCGACCAACATTGGGTCTGATCGTAGTTTCATTACTTGCAGTGAGTGCATCGATTGACAGGGACGACCTTACATCAATGACCCGCGCAATATTATTAATTGGAAAGAGTGACATAGAGTTCTCCACACAGGCATCTCCTCGAAACTAACTTTCGAAAAGATGCCTGCACTTATAAAAGATTGAAACGCGACAGCTATCGTTAGAACCTGGAACTTAGCCGATGATTAAAGCGTCCATGCCTGCCAGCGTCGACAGGACCTGGACTGGTCAGATCCGGGGCGGGAGTGTCGGGCAAAGGCGTCGGTTTTGTATCCGGCAACACTTGGGGTTGAGGCTTGATATCCATCGGCACGTTCGGCCTCGGGATATTGCCCGGAAGCACCGCGGGCTGGGGCTGGGCGTCTGGCAGTATGGGTGGCTGAGGCCGCGTATCCGTGGAAACCCTCGGTGTCGGCAGTCGGTCCGGCGACACCTTTCCATCCGGGCAATGGCAATGATTAAGGACCACATTCACCTGAACGTTTGTCTTGGGGTCATTGTTTACGCTTATCTCGGGCTTGGGCACCGTTGGCGGAAATGGCGAGGGGCGCGGCTTATTTCCGTCGGGCACGATGACCGAAACATCAGCAGGTTGCGGCAGCACTTGCACCGTGGCGGCGTCCGGTTTTACCAGCTCCTTGCGGCTATCCGGCACCACCGGCAGCGTGCCTGCGTCCGGCTTGACCAACTCCTTGCGGGCATCCGGTAGCACCGGCAACTTGCCTGCGTCCGGCTTGACCAACTCCTTGGGGGCATCCGGCAGCACCGGCAACTTGCCTGCATCCGGCTTGACCAGCTCCTTGCGGGCATCCGGCACCACCGGCAACTTGCCTGCGTCCGGCTTGACCAACTCCTTGGGGGCATCCGGCAGCACCGGCAACTTGCCTGCATCCGGTTTGACCAGCTCCTTGCGGGCATCCGGCAGCACCGGCAACTTGCCTGCATCCGGCTTGACGAGCTCCTTGGTGTCCGGCGCAACCGGTTGTTTGTCCGGATCGGGCTTAATCGCAGTCTTGCCTGAAAATATGTCGCGCATGGTCCTGAAGATGCCTTCCAGCATATCAAACAGTTGCCGCAAAGCAGTCTCGGGGGTCAGCGCCGTATTGCGCAAACCTTGAGTATCGTCAAGACGCAATGACGTCTGAAGCACCGTTGCGCCAGGGGTCTGAGCGTTCGGCTTTACAATAAGCTTATTGTTCGAAACTGCTGGCTGATCAAGGCCAGATGTATCGCCCCTTACCAAAGGCGGAGTGTGAATCGACATAGACATTCGCGAGTTCCTTTATTCCATACAACCTGACCGATTAATGGCCAGAGGGAGTGATAGTTTTAAGACTGAATAACCACAGCGCTGTTTCGCAGTCCCCCCATTCGTGGGGAGTTAGGCTATCGAGTTCCGAAATTCGCAGTTCATATAAGGAAACCAAAGCGCATTATCAGACTTTGCCTCATGGACAATTTCCGCCAAGCCTTGATTCATGGCTTATTTGAGGTTCAAGTGTGGTCACACGCGCTAATACTCGGTAGGCAAGTCACTCATCGATAACATTTCGCGCATCTACCCGTCGGTGGTTTGTGTTAATTCGCCGACAAAAAAAGGCGCCTGCAGTGGCGCCTTCTTTAGATGGATATAAGCAGTGGTCGTTGACTGGCGTCAGGCAGCCAGTGGATGAGGCATCCCCAACAGGCGACTGACCTGCTCCAGGTCGGTCTCGCGGCGCATCGCCGTAAACAGCTCCACCGCTTCGGGATAATTGCGCGTCAACATCGCCAGCCATTGCTTCAAGCGGCCGGGCGCCTGGCGCTCAGTCAATTGCGCCACCGATTGGGTCCAGAACTCCTGGAGCATCGGCTGCATTTCGGCCCAGGTCATTTCCACCACCTCTTGCCCTGCGCGTGCCGCCGCGATCTGCCGCGCCAGGTCAGGACGCGCCACCAGGCCACGGCCCAGCATGATGTCTTCGGCGCCGCTGACTTCGCGGCAACGCTGCCAATCTTCGACGCTCCAGATGTCACCATTGGCAAACACCGGCACCTTGACCACCTCCTGCACCCGCGGGATCCACTCCCAATGGGCCGGCGGCTTGTAGCCATCGGTTTTAGTACGTGCATGCACCACGATATGCGCGGCGCCGCCTTCGGCCAGCGCCGTGGCGCAGACCAGCGCGCCATCCGGGCTGTCGAAGCCCAGGCGCATTTTGGCGGTGACCGGGATATGGGCCGGCACCGCACGGCGCACATGCTCGACGATCCGGTTGAGCAGCTCCGGCTCCTTGAGCAGCACTGCACCGCCTCGGGACTTGTTGACGGTCTTGGCCGGGCAGCCGAAGTTGAGGTCGATCACCTGCGACCCCAACTCGCAGGCCAGGGCGGCGTTTTCCGCCAGGCATACCGGGTCAGACCCGAGCAATTGCACGCGCAGCGGCACGCCCGCCGCAGTCTGGGCGCCGTGCAGCAGTTCCGGGGCGAGCTTGTGGAAATAGGCAGGGGTGAGCAAGCGGTCGTTGACGCGGATGAATTCGGTCACGCACCAGTCGATACCGCCCACGCGGGTCAGCACGTCCCGCAGGATGTTGTCGACCAACCCCTCCATGGGCGCCAAAGCAATTTGCATGGAAAACACTCAACAAAAATCGTGGCGCAGTTTACTGGGTTTCCCCCAACAACCGTTAACCCCCTGTCAGCGCAGACCCATAGCCCTCGATAAACTCGACGGGCATGCGCTTGGGCCTGCCGCTGGACAGCTCGATGCATACGAAGGTGGTTTGCGCGCGCAGCAAGGTGGTCCCATCACGCGGGCGTACCAGCTGGAAACGCCGCGTCATCTTCAGACGCTGGTCCCAATCGACGATCCACGTGGCCAGTTGCAGTTCATCGCCTTCGTAGCCGGCCGCCAGGTAGTCGATCTCATGACGCACCACGGCCATGGCACGGTCCAGGCGCCGATACTCGGTGAGGTCCAGCCCCAGGCGCTGGGAATGGCGCCAGGCGCAACGCTCCAGCCAGGACACGTACACCGCGTTATTGGCGTGCCCCAGGCCGTCGATGTCCTCAGGGGCAACCTGCAGATCGATGATAAACGGCGTTGCCAAATCCCAGCCCATGCCTTGCTCCAGTCGATTGATGTCGGCGGGCGCAGTGTATCAGGCGGTTTGGCGCGCCTGTAAATGGCAGCTTGCCAATAGGGCAAGTACGCCTTCGATCACGCGCGGGTCGGCCAGGACCTTCTGATGCCCGCCCTGCTCCAGGCGCAGCAGGCGGCTGTCGAACCAGGCCTCGTGAATGGCTTGAGAGGCCTTGACCGGGACGAATGTATCGTCTTCGGCATGCACGATCAGGCCGGGAAGGTTCATGTGGTAATGGGCGACATCCAAGTGCTTGAGCGGCATGCCGAAAGACAGCTCCACCGCGTGGATAAACGCCGAACGCGCACGCGGCGGCAAACCCACCATTCGCGTGAAACCGCGCAGCGCATCGAGGAACCGCGACGGCGCAGCGATACTCACTAACGCCTGCGTGCGCAGCCCCAGTTGCACCGCCAGCATCGCGCTGGCGCCGCCCATCGAGTGGCCGACCACCGCATGCAGCGCAGGCAGCTCAGCCGCCGCCTCGAGCATGGCACGGGCGAACAACAGCACGTTTGCTTCGCGCCCCGGCGAATGCCCATGGGCCGGACCGTCCAGCGCAATCACCGAATAGCCGTTCTCTACCAGTGCCGTAATCAGGCTGGCGAACTGCGTAGGCCGCCCTTCCCAACCGTGCATCAGCAACACCGCCGGCCCCTGCCCCCAGCGCAGCGCCGACAGGCCGAAACGCAAGGTGATGCGCTCCGCTTGCGCCAGCAACGGCAGCTCCCACGCGCGCGGCGGCAGCTCACGGGGCGTCATGAAGGTGCGACGCATCCTGTTGGCCGCCATTTGCGGTGCCAGTCGGCCGACAGTGCCGTTGAAGCCACGAACCCAGGTCAAGTCGCCCATGCGGTGAACCCTCTTCAGCGTACCGCCGACTTGGCGGCGCGCAGCACACGATCGGATAGCTCGCCGGGGCCGAGGGCCCGCGCCAGTGTCAGGCCGCCGATCATCAGCGCCATGTCGGCCAGCGCCTTGTCGGTGTCTTCCGGGCTGGCCGCCAGTTGGGCTGCCATCAGCTCGCAGTGTTCGCTCAAGGCCTGGCGGAATTCGTCCGGCAAACGACCCATCTCGCCGACGGTCGCCGGCAGCGGGCACGCCTGGGCGGTGGAATCGCGGTGTTTGCGCGACAAGTAAAACGCCGCCACCAGGCTTCGGCGCTCTTCGCCGGTGAGTGTTGAGTCGATATCTTCGATCGCCGCGCGCCGCTTGGCCAATAGCTGAGTGAACGCCTCCAGCATCAGCGCGTCCTTGCTTTCAAAGTGCGCGTAAAAACCACCGACCGTCAGCCCCGCCGCCCCCATGACTTCGCCGACGCTCGGCTCAGCCGGGCCACGCTGGACCAATGCCGCGCTGGCAGCCTGCAATATGCGTTCGCGAGTTTGCGCTTTCTTGTCGCTCATCAAAGCCTCCGTCTGTCATGGGTTGAATATTATTACCATAATAATATTGCGCAAGCGAGAAGCGTGACCACTGGTCAGAACGCAAAAAGGAAGTAAGGAGAGAGTTGGCCAAACGCCAGACAAACAAAAGGGCCATTCAATAATTGAATGACCCTTAAAAATCCCGCAAAGCGGGTAATCGTGGCGTCCCCTAGGGGACTCGAACCCCTGTTACCGCCGTGAAAGGGCGGTGTCCTAGGCCACTAGACGAAGGGGACACAAACCTTCTGTACAGTGATCGGTGCTTGGACCGATCGATTCAAGGACGGTGTGGCCGCAACCTTGAACCTGTAAATTGGTGGAGCTAAACGGGATCGAACCGTTGACCTCTTGCATGCCATGCAAGCGCTCTCCCAGCTGAGCTATAGCCCCGATTTTTCGCCTGGCGGCGCAGCAGACCTTTCGAACTGCTTGTTGAAACTGGCGTCCCCTAGGGGACTCGAACCCCTGTTACCGCCGTGAAAGGGCGGTGTCCTAGGCCACTAGACGAAGGGGACAAAACCTTCTGTACAACTGATCGGCGCTGAGTGCCGATCGATTCAAGGACGGTGTGGCCAGACCTTGAACCTGTAAATTGGTGGAGCTAAACGGGATCGAACCGTTGACCTCTTGCATGCCATGCAAGCGCTCTCCCAGCTGAGCTATAGCCCCTCATCGGTGAGGACGGGGCGAATCTTAATGGCGGTTTCGAAACGTGTCAAATTTATTTTCAACAATTTTCAAAATTTTTTGCCGGGATAACAATCACTTACCGACGAAACCCCGGAAAACCGGGGTTTCGTCCCTGCAGCCGCCTGCTTAAGCGATAGCGCCCAGCAGTTTTTCCCACTCTTTGTTTTCTTTCTTTGAAACACCACCAAGCAAATCAAGGGCTTGGCGCAGACGGAAACGCGTAAGGTCCGGGCCGAGGATTTCCATCGCGTCGAGCACCGACACCGAACTGGCCTGCCCGGTAATCGCGGCAAACATCAGCGGCATGGCATCGCGCAATTTCAGTTCCAGGGAGTCGACCACCGCCTGGATCGTCGCCGTGATCGCGTCCTTCTCCCATTGGCGCAGACTTTCGAGCTTCCACAGGATCAACTGCATCAGCTGGCGTACCTGGTCACCCGAGAGCTTTTTCGATTCGAACAGCTTGACGTCCGGGTTCACGCCACCGGCGAAGAAGAAGCTGGCCAACGGCGCGACCTGGCTGAACGTCTCCACCCTGCCCTGCACCAGCGGCGCGATCTTCATCATGTACTCGGGGTTGAGCGCCCATTGCTGCACACGGCTGGCGAACTCTTCCACCGGCAGGTCACGCAGCCACTGGCCGTTGAGCCACGACAGCTTCTCGATATCGAAAATCGGCCCGCCCAGGGAGACGCGGGACAGGTCGAAATTATCGACCATTTCCTGCAGCGAGAACTTCTCGCGCTCATCCGGCATGGACCAGCCCATGCGCCCCAGATAGTTGAGCATCGCCTCGGGCATGAAGCCCATGCGCTCGTAGAAGGTCACCGACGTAGGGTTCTTGCGCTTGGACAGCTTGCTCTTGTCGGGGTTACGCAGCAGCGGCATGTAGCACAACTGCGGCTGTTCCCAGCCGAAGTATTCGTAAAGCAGGATCAGCTTCGGCGCCGACGGCAGCCATTCTTCGCCGCGCAGCACGTGGGTGATGCCCATCAGGTGATCGTCGACCACGTTGGCGAGGAAGTACGTCGGCAGGCCGTCGGTCTTCATCAGCACCTGCATGTCCATGCGATCCCACGGGATTTCGACGTCACCGCGCAGCATGTCAGGCACCACGCATACGCCTTCGCTCGGCACTTTCATGCGGATCACATGGGGCTCGCCGGCGGCCAGGCGCGCGGCCACTTCTTCTTTCGATAGCAGCAATGCGCGGCCGTCGTAGCGCGGCGTCTCGCCACGGGCCTGTTGCTCGGCGCGCATCTGGTCGAGTTCTTCGGCGGTGCAGAAGCAGGGGAACGCATGGCCCATGTCCACCAGCTGCTGGGTGTACTTTTTATAGATGTCGCTGCGCTCGCTCTGGCGATACGGGCCGTGAGGGCCGCCGACGTCCGGGCCTTCGGCCCAAGTGATACCCAGCCAGCGCAGCGCATCGAAAATCTGCTGCTCCGACTCGCGGGTGGAGCGCAGTTGATCGGTGTCTTCGATCCGCAGGATGAATTCACCGCCGTGCTGCTTGGCAAAGCAGTAGTTGAACAAGGCGATGTAAGCAGTGCCGACGTGGGGATCCCCAGTAGGCGATGGCGCAATGCGCGTGCGGACGGTGGTCATGGCAGGTCTCGAATGGGCGATATAACTGAAAATTGAAACAAGGGGCGAATGGTAACAGCCTGGGTGATTTCTGGAAAACCGAGGCGCGGCCATCGGGGGCAAGCCCCCTCCCACAATTGACTGCGTTCACAAATTAAAAGTGTGCCATCTCCCACATCTCGATTTGTGAACACCGTTAAATGTGGGAGGGGGCTTGCCCCCGATGAGGCCAGTGAAGTCACCGCCAATCAAACCGCCAGCAAGCGCTCCCGCAACTTGCCAATCTCATCCCGCGTCTGCGCCGCGGCCTCGAACTCAAGATCCCGCGCCAACTGGTACATCTTCTCTTCCAGTTGGCGAATCCGCTTGGTGATCTCACTCGGCGAGCGCAGTTCGTTCTCGTACTTGGCGCTCTCTTCGGCGGCCTTGGCCATGCCCTTGCGCTTCTTGCTGCGCGAGCCGGGCACGGTGGCGCCTTCCATGATGTCGGCGACATCCTTGAACACGCCTTTGGGCGTGATGCCATGCTCCAGGTTGAACGCGATCTGCTTCTCACGCCGGCGATCGGTCTCGCCGATCGCCCGCTCCATCGACCCGGTGATGCGGTCCGCATACAGGATCGCCCGGCCATTGAGGTTACGCGCCGCACGGCCGATGGTCTGGATCAGCGAGCGCTCGGAGCGCAGGAAACCTTCCTTGTCCGCGTCCAGGATCGCCACCAGCGACACCTCCGGCATGTCCAGGCCTTCGCGCAGCAGGTTGATGCCCACCAGCACATCAAAGGTACCCAGGCGCAGGTCACGAATGATTTCCACACGCTCCACGGTGTCGATGTCCGAGTGCAGGTAGCGCACGCGCACGCCGTGGTCGGCCAGGTAATCGGTCAAGTCTTCGGACATGCGTTTGGTCAACGTGGTGACCAGCACGCGCTCTTCCAGGGCCACGCGTTTGTTGATTTCCGACAACAGGTCGTCGACCTGGGTCAGCGCCGGGCGGATTTCGATTTGCGGGTCCACCAGGCCAGTCGGGCGCACCAACTGCTCGATCACCCGGCCGGCATGTTCGGCCTCATAGTTGCCGGGCGTGGCGGAGACAAAGATGGTCTGCGGGCTGATGGCTTCCCATTCGTCAAAGCGCATCGGCCGGTTATCCAGCGCCGACGGCAGACGGAAGCCGTATTCCACCAGGGTTTCCTTGCGGGAGCGGTCGCCCTTATACATCGCGCCCACTTGCGGCACGCTGACGTGGGACTCGTCGATCACCAGCAAGGCGTCCGGCGGCAGGTAATCATAAAGGGTCGGCGGCGGCGCACCGGACTCGCGGCCCGACAGGTAGCGCGAGTAGTTTTCGATGCCGTTGCAGTAGCCCAGCTCCAGGATCATCTCCAGGTCGAAGCGGGTGCGCTGCTCCAGGCGCTGGGCCTCCACCAACTTGTTGTTGGCGCGCAGGTATTCCAGGCGCTCGGCCAACTCGACCTTGATGCCCTCGATGGCGCCCATCAGGGTTTCACGCGGGGTCACGTAGTGGCTTTTTGGGTAGAAGGTGAAGCGCGGCAGTTTGCGGATCACCTCGCCGGTCAACGGGTCGAAGGCCGACAGGCTTTCAACTTCATCGTCGAACAGCTCGATACGGATCGCTTCCAGGTCGGATTCTGCCGGGTAGATATCGATCACATCGCCGCGCACGCGGAATGTGGCGCGGGCAAAGTCCATGTCGTTGCGGGTGTACTGCAGGCTTGTCAGGCGCCGCAGCAGTTCGCGCTGGTCGAGTTTGTCGCCACGGTCGACGTGCAGCACCATTTTCAAATAGGTTTCCGGGCTGCCCAGACCGTAAATGCACGACACCGTGGTGACGATGATCGCGTCCTTGCGTTCCAGCAGGGCCTTGGTCGCCGACAGCCGCATTTGCTCGATATGGTCGTTGATCGACGCATCCTTCTCGATAAACGTATCGGAGGACGGCACATACGCTTCCGGCTGATAGTAGTCGTAGTAGGAAACGAAATATTCGACCGCGTTGTTCGGGAAGAACGCCTTGAACTCACCGTACAACTGTGCGGCGAGGGTCTTGTTCGGTGCCAGCACCAGGGTCGGGCGCTGCACCTGCGCGATCACATTGGCGATGCTGAAGGTCTTGCCTGAACCGGTCACCCCGAGCAACGTCTGATGCGCCAGGCCGGCCTCGATACCTTCGACCATCTGGCGAATGGCTTCCGGCTGATCGCCGGCGGGTTCAAAACGGGTGACGAGCTGGAAATCCGACATAACGTACCTCGTGTGGTCACCCCAGACTCAATACCGCCAGGGACGAAATAGCTCAGCAACCCGCGAATAGTCATCGCAGGCTGCAGGAAAAAACCATGATAGCCGTAGTAGTGGTGACGAATGTGACGGGTTTCAAGGTAATCGCCCTACCTTCGTCCGGGATCAATATTGCAATAAGACTAACGGTCGGCAAATAAACCGAAAAACTTGGCCGAAAAGCCATTTCGGCTGTCGCCCTCAGCAGTGATGGCCTCTATACTAGCTCCCCGTTTGTGCACCGCTCTAGTGCATCCGGCTGGAGCGCGACACGTCCCTCCCTTCCCCCATAGAGCTGCCGCAAAAATGAGCCTGTTCTCCGCTGTCGAAATGGCACCACGCGATCCAATCCTGGGCCTCAACGAAGCATTCAACGCTGATACACGAACCACCAAGGTCAACCTTGGCGTGGGCGTTTACTGCGACGAGGAGGGGAAGATTCCACTCTTGCGTGCCGTTGCCGAAGCGGAAGCCATTCGTGTGGCGCAACACGCTGCCCGTGGCTACTTGCCGATCGACGGGATCGCCGCCTACGACAAGGCCGTGCAAACCCTGCTGTTCGGCGCCGAGTCGCCCCTGCTCAACGCTGGCCGCGTGGTCACTGTGCAAGCCGTCGGCGGTACCGGCGCGTTGAAAATCGGCGCTGACTTCCTCAAGCAGCTGCTGCCCGACGCCGTCGTCGCCATCAGCGACCCGAGCTGGGAAAACCACCGCGCGCTGTTCGAAACCGCCGGTTTCCCGGTGCAGAACTACCGCTATTACGACGCTGCCACCCACGACGTCAACCGTGCCGGCTTGCTCGACGACCTAAACGCTCTGCCGCCGCAGTCCATCGTGGTGCTGCATGCCTGCTGCCACAACCCCACCGGCGTCGACCTGAGCCCGGCCGACTGGCAGAACGTGCTGGACGTGATCAAGGCCCGCAACCTGGTGCCGTTCCTCGACATGGCCTACCAGGGCTTTGGCGACGGCATCCACGAAGACGCCGCCGCCGTGCGCCTGTTCGCCGAATCGGGCCTGACCTTCTTTGTGTCCAGCTCTTTCTCCAAGTCGTTTTCCCTGTACGGCGAACGCGTGGGCGCCTTGTCCATCGTCAGCGAATCCAAGGAAGAAAGCGCGCGCATCCTGTCTCAGGTCAAGCGTGTGATCCGTACCAACTATTCCAACCCGCCGACCCACGGCGCGGCGATCGTTGCAGCGGTACTGAACAACCCTGAACTGCGCGCCCAGTGGGAAGCCGAACTTGCCGAAATGCGCCTGCGCATCCGCGGCATGCGCGAGCAGATGGTGGCCGAACTGGCCAAGGCGGCTCCTGGCCACGACTTCAGCTTCGTTGGCCGCCAACGCGGGATGTTTTCCTACTCCGGCCTGAGCGTTGAGCAAGTCACCCGCTTGCGCAGCGAGTTCGGCATCTATGCCCTGGATACCGGGCGTATCTGTGTGGCGGCGTTGAACCAGTCCAACATTGGTGCTGTGACCAGCGCGATCGTTCAGGTGCTGTAAATCTGCCAGCGTTATACGAAGGGGGAAGCCAATGGCTTCCCCCTTTTTGCTGGCGAACCCACTAGACTGGACACCAACTGCCCTTTTGCTGCGAGAGCCCTATGAGAAACGACGACCTGGACCTGCGCGCCGACCGCGACGAACTGGACCACTTCACCCCACGCGTGCCCCAAGCCAAGCGCCAGAAAAGCCTGGTGCTGCAAGTGGCGCTGGGTGTGTTCCTCGGTGGCTTGGCGTTGTGGCTGGTGCAATTGGGCGCCACGGCGATCATGGCCAAGCTGGCCATGGGCACCTTCCAGTTCGGCGGCTGATGAAGATCAAACTGTGGGAGGGGGCTTGCTCCCGATGGCGGCAGTCCAGTCAATATTTCAATTGACTGATACACCGCTATCGGGGGCAAGCCCCCTCCCACATTGGATCTATGGCGCCACCAGATTGCGTTCCTCCAAGAGTTTTACGAAGCTGTTCAAACTTTGCGACACCGTACCCCTGCGCCAGATCAGCCAGGTGTTCAGCACGCGGTAGCTGTCGGCCAGCGGCCACACGCTCACCGCCGCAAACCCCGGCATGCTTTCCAGCATGCTGCGCGGCATCAACGCCAGCCCTGCCCCGGCACTGACGCATGCCAGCATGCCGTGGTAAGACTCGATTTCGAAGATTTTGCCCGGCATCGCGCCATCCTGTGAGAACCAACGCTCGAAGTGATGCCGGTAGGAGCAGTTCGAGCGGAAGGTGTAGATATTCTCGCCATTCACCTCCCGCCCCCGCGTAATGGGCGCATGGTGCAGCGGTGCGATCACCACCATTTCTTCCTCGAACACCGCGACGCCCTCCAGGGTGGAGTGCAATACCGGGCCATCGACAAAGGCCGCCGTCAGCCGCCCGGACAGCACGCCTTCGATCATCGTGCCCGAAGGTCCCGTGCTCAGGTCCAGCTCGACCTTGGTGTGTTTCTGGTTATACGCCGCCAGCAACGCGGGAATACGCACCGCCGCCGTGCTTTCCAGCGAGCCAAGGGCAAACGCGCCTTGGGGTTCCTCCCCCGCCACCGTTGCGCGGGCTTCTTGTACCAGATCGAGAATACGCCGCGCATAGCCGAGGAAATTCCACCCGGCCGGTGACAGGCGCAGGCGGCTCTTCTCGCGGATGAACAACTCCACGCCCAGATCCTGCTCCAGTTGCTTGATGCGGGTGGTCAGGTTTGACGGTACCCGATGGATCAACTGCGCGGCGGCGCTGATGCTGCCTTGCTCGGCAACGGCCTTGAAGATTTCCAACTGCACCAGATCCAATTCATTCTCCAATCGTGAACGTATTGCTTAATATTATTCAGTTTCCAGAAAAGATACAGCCCCGTACGCTGGGCTCCATTCCAATCATCCCAGCAGGACGGTGCCATGAACGCTATTTCTCACCAGACCCACGCCTTGTCGATCAACCCGGCCAGCGGTGAAACCGTTGCCAGCTACGCGTACGAAAGCCAATCGCAGCTGGATGCCGCCCTCAACCGTTCCACTGCGGCCTTCCACACCTGGCGCCGCCAACCCGTCGGCCAGCGCGCCGAATTGCTGCTGGCCCTGGCCAGCGCCCTGCGTGAGCAGGCCGAAGCCATGGCGCAGATGATCACCCTGGAAATGGGCAAACCCATCGCCCAGGCCCGCGCCGAAATCGAGAAGTGCGCCCAGCTCAGCGAGTGGTATGCGCAGCACGGCCCCGCCATGCTCGCACCGGAGCCAACCCTGGTCGACAACGGCACCGCCCACATCGAATACCGCCCGCTGGGCCCGATCCTTGCCGTGATGCCGTGGAACTTCCCGGTGTGGCAAGTGCTGCGCGGCGCCATCCCGACCATGCTGGCCGGCAACACCTACGTGCTCAAGCATGCGCCGAACGTGATGGGCAGCGCCTACCTGATCCAGCAGGCGTTCCAAAAGGCCGGCTTCGCTGAAGGCCTGTTCGAGGTCATCAACGTCACGACCGAGGGTGTCTCCAGCGCCATCGCCGACCCACGCATTGCCGCCGTGACCCTCACCGGCAGCGTGCGCGCCGGTATCGCCATCGGCTCCCAGGCCGGTGCGGCATTGAAGAAATGCGTGCTGGAACTGGGCGGCTCCGACCCGTTTATCGTGCTCAACGACGCCGACCTCGACGCAGCCGTACAGGCCGCGCTGATCGGCCGATTCCAGAACAGCGGCCAAGTCTGCGCCGCCGCCAAGCGCCTGATCATCGAAGACGGCGTGGTCGACGCCTTTACCGCCAAGTTCCTCGAAGCCAGCCGCAACCTGGTGATGGGCGACCCGACCTCGGCTGCCACCTACATCGGCCCCATGGCGCGCTTCGATCTGCGCGATGAACTGCACGGCCAGGTCCAGGCCACCGTGAAAGAAGGCGCGACCCTGTTGCTCGGCGGCAACAAAGTGGCCGGCGCCGGCAACTATTACGAGCCCACCGTACTGGCTGACGTCACCGACCAGATGACCTCGTTCAAACAGGAACTGTTCGGCCCCGTCGCGTCGATCATCACCGCACGCGACGCCGACCATGCAGTGGCACTGGCCAACGACAGCGAATTCGGCCTGACCGCGAGTATCTTCACCCGCGACTCGGCGAAGGCACGGGACATCGCCAACCAACTGGAAACCGGTGGGATCTTCGTCAACGCGTTCAGCGTCTCCGACCCTCGGGTGGCCTTTGGTGGCGTGAAGAAAAGCGGGTTCGGGCGCGAACTGTCGCACTTTGGCGTGCGCGAATTCTGTAATGCGCAGACGGTGTGGTTCGACCGTAAATAAACAGCCCTGGCTTCAACACACATCAAATGTGGGAGGGGGCAAGCCCTAATGCCAGTCAGTTAAGGCGACACCGAACCTGTGGCGAGGGAGCTTGCTCCCGCTGGACTGCGCAGCAGTCCCATTGTTTGGGGCCGCTTCGCGCCCCAGCGGGAGCAAGCTCCCTCGCCACAAGTTAGTTCTCGCTCCTGCTACTTCTTAACTGACTGGCATTAGGGCAAGCCCCCTCCCACATTGGATCCAGGCAGCCCTGAAGGGCCGTATCAGACTTTAAGCAATCAGCGAATATGCCGTCGCACGCACTGCACCAACCCGTCCAGCGCCTGCGACTTCACCGGCGCCAATACGCACACCGTGTGTTCACGCTCACCTTCACTTACGGTGAGCGTGTAATGCACCTGCCCCGGGTTGTCGGAGGAGGGTTGGGTGCTTTGCGGCAACTGGAAAAACTCCGATTTCTCGATCAGTTGCCGCAACTCCCGCTGGTCCTGCTCGGGTAACTTGTCCAGCTCGACACTGCGCGGCTGGGCCAGGCCCGGAAAAAACGCCGGGCCGCCGTTTTCCTTGATCGAGATGCGCATGGCTGTTCCTCTCCGCCCTGGCGGATTGTCAGACGTTAATGCCCACTGCTTTCCAACCTTCCTTGACGGCCTTCTGCTCATCCTTGCTCGCGCCGTAGAGACGCCCGGCGACATCGTAAGTGATACGTGCAAAACGCAGAAACCCTGAGTTCGGCCGCAACCGCGCATCGCGCAAAGCGTCGTACCAGATGCGCCCGGCGCGTTCCCAGGCGAAGCCGCCGATGCGGGTGGCAACCTGATAGAACGCATGGTTGGGGATGCCGGAATTGATATGCACGCCGCCGTTGTCGTCGTAGGTGTGCACAAAATCATCCATGTGCCCCGGCTGCGGGTCCTTGCCCAGCAACTTGTCATCAAACGCGGTGCCGGGCGCCTTCATCGAGCGCAGGGCAGTGCCTTTGATTTTTTTGGTGAACAGCCCCTTGCCGATCAGCCAGTCGGCGTCTTCGGCCTTCTGCTGCAGCGCGTACTGCTTGATCAATGAGCCGAACACGTCGGACAGCGACTCGTTCAACGCACCGGACTGGTTGAAGTACATCAGTTTGGCTTCATCCTCGGTGACCCCGTGGGCCAACTCATGGCCGATCACATCGAGTGCCACGGTGAAGCGGTTGAACAGCTGCTGGTCGCCATCGCCAAAGACCATCTGGGTCGAGTTCCAGAACGCATTGTTGTAGTCCTGGCCGAAGTGCACCGTGGCATCCAGCGCCATGCCGGCATCGTCGATGGAATTGCGGTCGAAGACCTGGTCGAAAAAGTCGAAGGTCGCGCCCAGGCCGTCATAGGCCTCGTCCACCGCCGCATCACCGCTGGCGGGTTGCCCTTCGCTGCGGATCAGCTTGCCCGGCAGGCTGTCGGTGTTGTCGGCGCTGTAGATCGAGCGCTGTTTCTCGGCACCCGCCACCAGCGCCATGCGGGCGGGGCCTCTGGCGGGTACGGCGACCATGCGCAACGAGCGGAACGTGCTGTCCTTGGCGCGCGTACGCAGCGCCACCTCGCGTTGGGCTTTATCGCCGTGGCGTGCAATCTGGTCGAGCATGTACGGCGGGATCAGGCAGAAAATCGGGTTGCGCGATTGGCGAACACACATAAGCTGGCTCCTTTTTGGCGTGTGGTGAACGTCCGGTTAACGACTTCAGGATAGACCGGAGTCTGCCGCCTGGGCCAAATTGTCATGAAATCATGTTGCAGTCGTGTTTATCCGATCCTCATCAGGAAGCCTTCCATGCCCGCACGTAACGTCAAAATCGACCTGGCCTACCGCCCAAGGCTTGCCGACCTTCGCCCCTTGGTCACGCCCACACCCTCCCTGCTGGAAGCCAGGGCCGCCGCGCCACGCGTCAGCGCAGCCAAGGACTTGCAAGACCGGCGCGGCTACGCCGAGGATTTTCTCGGCAGCTTCGCGGTGCCCTGGCCCACGCTGGACCCGACCCAGGCAAGCGACGCCCAGCCCCGCCTGGACTACATGCACTTTTCCATCAGCATGTCGCGTTCCCGACGGCTGGCGCTGTATGTCGGTGTCAACATCGACGGCGCCAAGCACGTCGATATCGTGCGCAGCAACGACACCTGGGCCTACGACGGCCGCCTGCCCATCGACGCCCAAGTGGGCGAAGACCTCTACGCCGGCAACGGCCTTGACCGTGGCCACCTGGTGCGGCGCCAAGACCCCAACTGGGGCGCCGACGCGAACACCGCCAACGGCGACACCTTCCATTTCACCAACTGCTCGCCGCAGATGAGCGGCTTCAACCAGAAGACCTGGCTGGAACTGGAGGACTACATTCTCGACAACACCCAGCGCTGGAAAGCCCGTGCCAGCGTATTTACCGGCCCGGTATTCGCCGACGACGACCGCCTGTACCGGGGCGTGAAAATCCCCAAGGCGTTCTGGAAAGTCGTGGCCTACCTCGGCGACGACGGCAAGCCTTCCGCCAGCGCCTATATGATCGACCAGAGCCGCGAGCTGGGCCAACTGGACCTGGTGTTCGGCCCGCTCAGAACCTACCAGCGCAGTGTGATCCAGATCGAGCAATTGACCGGCATCCGCTTCGGCAACCTGGCCGACTACGACGGCTTCAGCAACGAAGAGCGCGCCACGGGAACGCGGATCGAAGCGCTGATCCGGGGGCCTGGGGACATTCGCCTGTAACCGGCGTCACTTCCACCTCCCTCTCGTGGGCCGAATCAACTACCATAGCGCCGCCGGTTCCCCCACGGGACTAATAGGGAATTCGAAACGCCGCCCGCGACGTCAATCGAAACTGCCCCCGCAACTGTAGGTGCCGAGCCTGCTCCCCACTGCCACTGGACGTTGTCCGGGAAGGCCGGAGCCGGGCGATGACGCATCAGTCAGGAGACCTGCCGGCCCAGTGACTCACTAACCGGCGGGGTGTCCGGGAAGGCCATCCTTGCCCTGCCCGGCCGGCAGCGTTCGTGGGTGTATTTCCGTACCGTACCTGCCCTGCTTCACCGACGGTTCAAACGGAGATTGCCCCATGCTGCCACGCGTTACGGCCCTGATCATCGGCCTGGGTTGCTGCGCCCTGGCCCACGCCGCGCCTACCCACTACCCGCTGACCCTGGAAAACTGCGGCAGCCCCGTCACGTTCCAGCAGGCGCCCGCGCGTAGCGTGACCATCGGCCAGGCCGCCACCGAGATGCTGTATGCGTTGGGCGTGGGCGACAAAGTGGTCGGCACTTCGCTGTGGTTCAACGATGTATTGGCGCAGTACAAGGCACAGAACGACCACATCGAGCGCCTGGCCAATAACGAACCGAGCTTCGAAGCAGTGATCGCCAAGCGCCCGCAACTGGTGGCCGCCGAGCTGGAATGGGTGGTCGGGCCCCAAGGCGTGGTGGGCACCCGCGAGCAGTTTCAGGAACTGAACATCCCGACCTACTTGCTGCCCTCCGACTGCGAAGACAAAGACAACCGGGTGGGCGCCGACGGCACGCGGCTGCAGCCGTTTCGCATCGAGACGATCTACAAGAGCCTCAGCCAATTGGCCGAGATCTTCGACGTGCAGGCGCGCGGCCAGCAACTGACCGATGAACTCAAGGCGCGCCTGGCCACGTCCATTGCCACTGTGCAGCGCAAAGGCTTGAAGCAAGCCAGCGCGCTGGTGTGGTTCTCCAGCGCCGAAATGGCCAGCGACCCCTACGTGGCCGGCCATAAAGGTGTACCCGAATTCATGCTGCACACCCTCGGCCTGCGCAACGTGGTGCAGTCCGATGAAGAATGGCCCGCCGTCGGCTGGGAAACCCTCGCCAAGGCCAACCCCACCTTCCTGGTGATCGCACGCATGGACCGGCGCCGCTATCCCGCAGACGACCATGAAAAGAAGCTGGCCTTCCTGCGCAGCGACCCCGTGACCCGCAACATGGACGCGGTGAAACACAACCGCATCATCATCCTCGACGCCCTGGCGCTGCAGGCCAGCCTGCGCACATTCGACGGCCTTGACCAACTGGCTGCGGCCATCGACGGCTACGACCTGGCGCAATGATACGGACCCTGCTCGCCCTCACGCTGCTGCTGATCGCCCTGCTCGCCGGCGTGGCCATCGGCGAAACCGCCATCTCGCCGCAGGTGGTGCTCCAGGTGCTCGCCAACAAACTCTGGGCGGCCGGCTACGCACTCGACCCCATCGATGAAGGCGTGGTGTGGAACTACCGCCTGACCCGTGCCCTGGTGGCCGGCGCCTGCGGTGCGGGCCTGGCAACGTGCGGGGTGATCCTGCAATCGTTGCTGCGCAACCCGCTGGCCGATCCGTATCTGTTGGGCATCAGCGCCGGCGCCTCGACCGGTGCGGTGCTGATCGCGTTGATCGGGGTGGGCGGCGGTTTGATTTCGCTGCCGGCCGGCGCATTCGTCGGCGCCATGGCCGCATTCGCCCTGGTGATTCTGCTGGCGCGGGCCAGCGGCTCGTCCAATGGCACCGGGCAGATCATCCTCGCCGGTATCGCAGGCTCCCAGCTGTTCAATGCGCTCACCGCGTTCCTGATCACCAAATCCGCCAGCTCCGAACAGGCGCGGGGCATTATGTTCTGGCTGCTCGGCAACCTCAGCGGCGTGCGTTGGCCGTCGGTGTGGCTGGCGGTGCCGGTGGCGGTCGTGGGGCTGCTGGTGTGCCTGTGGCACCGTCGCGCCCTGGATGCGTTTACCTTCGGCACAGATTCGGCGGCCGCCCTCGGCATCCCGGTGCGGCGCGTGCAATTCGCGCTGGTGGGCTGCGCGGCGGTGGTGACGGCGGTGATGGTGTCGATTGTCGGCTCCATCGGTTTTGTCGGGCTGGTGATCCCCCATGCCATGCGCTTGATGCTGGGCACCGGGCACTCGCGCCTGCTGCCCGCCAGCGCCCTGGGCGGCGCGTTGTTCCTGATCGCCGCCGATGTGCTGTCGCGCACCCTGATCAAAGGCCAGGTGATTCCGGTGGGGGTGGTCACCGCACTGGTCGGCGCGCCGGTGTTTGCGCTGATCCTGATCGGTCGGAGGAATGCGCGATGAGTGTGTTGAGCTGCAGTGGGCTCGGCTTCAAGGTGCGCGAGGCCGAGTTGCTGTGCGACATCCACCTTGAAGTTGCGGCGGGTGAAACCCTGGGTATCGTCGGGCCGAACGGGTCGGGCAAATCGACCTTGCTCAAGTTGCTCGCGGGGTTGCGTACGCCGGCCAGCGGTGAGGTGCGCCTGGGCGACAAGCGTTTAGGCGACTTGTCGCGCCGCGCCATCGCGCAGCACGTGGCCGTGGTGGAACAACAGGCCGATACCGACGATGCCATCCGCGTGTTCGATGCGGTCGCCCTGGGCCGCACGCCATGGCTGTCGGCACTGAGCCCCTGGTCGAGCGAGGATGCCGCCATCGTGCGCCAGGCCTTGCACGACGTCGACGCCACACACCTGAGCCATCGCGCCTGGCGCAGCCTCTCCGGCGGCGAACGCCAACGCGTGCATATCGCCCGCGCACTGGCGCAGCGCCCGCAGATTCTGCTGCTGGACGAGCCGACCAACCACTTGGACATCCAGCACCAACTGACGATTCTCAAAGGCGTGCAGGCGCTTCCCGTCACCACCTTGATTGCCCTGCACGACCTCAACCAGGCGCTGACCTGTGATCGCCTGGCCGTGCTCGACCATGGGCGGCTGGTGGCGCTGGGTAAACCGCTGGAGGTACTGACTCCCCAACGGCTGCAGGCCACCTTCGGTGTGCAGGCGCATTACCTGACCGACCCGTTCGACGGCGCGCAGATTCTACGCTTGCGCTCAGCCTGAGCCCGCTGGTGTCGAACAGGCCCTGCGCAGGATCAGCAACAGTTGATGAATGGAATACGGCTTGTGCAGCAGGTCGAAACCGTGGGTGCCTTGTTGCGCCAGCACATGGCTGTAGCCACTGGTAAGCACGATGGGCAAGGCGGGCCACAGCCGTTGGATTTCCTTGGCCAGCTCAAGCCCGTTCATGCCGGGCATCATCACATCGGAAAACACCACGTCGAACGCGTCGGCCTCATCGGACAACAATTTGAGGGCCTGCTCGGCATTCATCGCCCACGTCGCCTGAAAGCCCAGTTCCTCCAGGGCCTGGGTGGCAAAGGTGCCCACTTCGACGTTGTCTTCCACCACCAGCACGTGGGTGCCACGGCCTTCGGTCATCGGCGCCGCCTCAAGCTCCACCTCGGGTTCCCGCGGTCGCGCAATGACTTTGGGCAGGTACAACGTGAACGTCGAACCTCGACCGAATTCGGTGCTGACCCGCACTTCGCCGCCCGACTGTTTGGCAAAGCCGAACACCTGGCTAAGGCCAAGCCCGGTGCCCTGCCCGACGTTCTTGGTGGTGAAAAACGGCTCGAATATGCGCTCCAGATGCTCAGGGCGTATGCCGCTGCCGGTGTCGCTCACCGCGATCGCCACAAACGCCCCCGGCACCGCAGGCTGGCCGCGCAGGGCCGGGAGAGTGTCGACGGAGGCTACCGCGACGGTCAGGGTACCCACGCCCTTCATCGCATCACGGGCATTGACCACCACGTTGACCAGCGCCGAATCGAACTGGCTGGAGTCGGCATAGACGAAACAATCGTAGGGCGCAAGCTCAGTGATGACGCGGATATGGGCACCACACAGCGATTCGATCATTTCCACCAGCGAGGTCACGCTGTGGCTGACGTCGAACGCCTGCGGCTTCAAGGCCTGGCGACGGGCGAACGCGAGTAACTGCCCGGTGAGGCGCGCCGCTCGGTTGACCGTGTCGGAAATCGCCGCCAGGTAACGGCTGCGCCGCGCTTCGGGCAGTTCCGGACGCTCCAGCAGGTCGAGCGAAGAGCGAATCACCGTCAGCAGGTTATTGAAGTCGTGGGCCACGCCGCCGGTGAGTTGGCCCAGGGCTTCGAGTTTTTGCGCCTGGCGCAGTTGTTCTTCGGCCTTGCTGCGCTCTTCCATGGCCTCGGTGATGCGCTGTTCGAGGGTTTCATTGAGCGCCTGCATGCCCAGCTCGACCCGTTTCTGGTCGGTGATGTCCTGCACCAAACCGAACATTTTCAGGGTGCGCCCGTGGGCATCGAGTTGCGGCATGCTGCGCACCAGGATCCAGCGCACCTGCTGGTCATCGACGCGGCGGATGCGGCACTGGAAATCCCAACTGCTGCCCTGGGCCACCGCGCGCGTGAACGCCGCCTCGACCGCTTGGCGGTCTGCGGGCAGCACATGTTCCAGGAAGGTCCGCATGCCCCAGTGCGCCACCCGCTCGTGGTAACCGAAAATCTGGTCATGCCGCTCGGCACGCACCGAACTGTCGGTGCCGATATCCAATTCCCACTCGCCGATCTGCCCGGCGTCGATCGCCAGGCGCAGCCGCGCTTCGCTTTCGCGCAATGTCGCCACGCGGCGGTTGCGGGCGCGCTCCAGATGGGAGGTGACACGGGAGACCAACTCGCGCGCCGAAAACGGTTTGATCAGGTAGTCATCGGCGCCGGCGGCCAGGCCCTCGGCGCGGGCTTCTTCACCCGCACGGGCCGACAGCAGAATCACCGGCGTCGCCTGCAAGCGCGGGTCCTCACGCACGGCGCGCAACAGGCCAAAGCCATCGAGGACCGGCATCATCACGTCGGTAAGGATCAGTTGCGGCGGGTTTTCGCGGGCCGCCTGCAACGCGGCCTGCCCATCGGTCACGGTTTCTACGTCCAGGCCGGCGGCGTACAGCAGGCGCGCGACGTAAGCGCGCATATCGGCGTTATCGTCCGCCAGCAACACGTGGCCCTGGAAAGACTCGGCCTCGGGCTCAGGGTGTGTCTGGGCCACGTCAACCAGCGCTGACGCATCCGGCAACCAGCCAAGCGCCTCCTCCACGTAGGCACTCACATTGGTGGTCGAACCGTACTGCAATGCCTCGGTGTGCAGCGGCTTGGGGACATGCCGATTGCCCAGCGGCAGCCGGATGCTGAACGTCGTGCCTACCCCTGGCTCACTGGTCACTTCCAGCGTGCCGCCTTGCAGCCTGACCAGTTCATCCACCAGCGCCAGACCGATACCCGAGCCTTCAAACGAGCGCCCCGCAGGGTTTTCGATCTGGTGGAAGCGCTCGAACAAACGCGGCAGCTCATGGGGCGCGATGCCGGTGCCGGTGTCACTCACGCACACCTGGGCAGCGCTGCCATCGGCGGTGGGCGCAACGCTGACGCGGATGTGCCCGGCCAGGGTGAATTTGAAGGCGTTGGAGATCAGGTTCAGCACCACCTTTTCCCACATGTCGCGGTCGACGTAAGCCGCCTCGGGCAAGGGTGTGGTGTCGATGATCAACGCCAGGCCGGCGCGCTCGCAGGCCGATCGGAAGTTGGAGGCCAGGTCAGCGGTAAGTGCCGGCAAGTCCACTGGCGCATAGGTCGCCTGGGCGCGGCCGGCCTCGATGCGGGAAAACTCCAGCAGCGAGTTGACCAGCTTGAGCAGGCGCTGGCCGTTGCGATAAGCCAGCCTGACCCGCTCACGCTCATCCTCGGGCAGCGTATCGC
Source organism: Pseudomonas sp. R2-7-07 (assembly GCF_003852355.1). Taxonomy (NCBI): domain Bacteria; kingdom Pseudomonadati; phylum Pseudomonadota; class Gammaproteobacteria; order Pseudomonadales; family Pseudomonadaceae; genus Pseudomonas; species Pseudomonas sp. R2-7-07. Next base: position 3,772,783 of record NZ_CP027759.1, read on the forward strand.
CCAGGGCCAGCGACTCTTCCAGCGGCCCGAGCATCAAGGTCAGGGGCGTGCGAAATTCATGGCTGATGTTGGTGAAAAAGGTGGTCTTGGCCTGGTCGATAGCCGCCAGGGCGTCGGCACGCTGGCGCTCATACTCGCGCGCACGCACGGTGGCCAGCGCCGCCGAGAGCGCGGCCACCAGCAGTTCGTAGAGTCCTCGGTAAATGTCGTTCATCGGCAAGCGTGGTGACGCGCCGGCCACCAGAATCAACGGGGCCTGCGTGTCGTCCGGCACCACCAGCGGCAACACAAAGGCGGTCTGGGACGGCTCCGGGTAGGGCCCGCAAGCCACGCCGGCAAACAGCGCCTCGATGTCGTCCACCTGCAGCGTGCGCTTTTGCTCGCACGCGGCGCCCAACGGCCAGGGCGTGGTGTCGGCCGCATCGATCCAGGCCGGTGATGCGGCGGTGTTGGCGGCGATACCGCTGTGTTGTGCCAGGCGGTAACCCTTGCCTTGGGCGTCCCACTCATAAAACAGCAGGAACGGAATATCGAAGTTGAACCCCGCCAGCGTCTGCACCGTCAACGCGATCAGTTTGGGCAAGTCATCGGCGACCGCCAGCTGCCCGGTCAGATCGCGCAACGCACGGGTGCGCCGCTCGGCGAGGATGGTCACCGTGGTTTCCGTCACCGGGTGAAACAGCCCGCCGATGCCGCCGGTTTCATCACGAATGGGCGAAATGGAAAAGGTGAAGAAAGTCTCTTCCAGGTAACCATTGCGCGTGAGGAACATGCGCTGATTTTCCAGAAAACTGGTTTGCCCCTCCAGCGCCTCGGTGAAGGGCCCGCCAATGGCCGGCCACGCACTGGCCCAGGTCACGTGGTAACCCTCGCCCAAGGCGCGTGGATGCGACTCGCCGCACAGCACCTTGTAGCCGTCGTTATAGATCTGGGTGTTCTCGGGGCCCCAGATGATATTGATCGGGAAATTGGACGCCAGGCACAGGCTGACGGTGGTGCGCAGGCTCTGTGGCCAGACTTCGATCGGCCCCAACGGGGTTGCCGACCAATCTTTGGACTGGATCAGGGAGGCCAGTTCGCCACCGCCCGACAAGAAGGAATGCATAATCACGGGTTTGGACCACCAACAGATTTAGGCGATTGCAAAGGCATGTATCTGTCACTGTGACCACCGCCGAATAAAAACCTCCCATTGAACTCATTCAGTGCCAGGGTCGACGGCGTTGCATGGCGTCGAGAGTTGCGGGGTGTGCAGACGCGCCGTTATCCAGCCACGGCTGTACACCAACACCCTGTCCGCCATCGCCACCGGAAAATGAATGAAGCCATGGGCCGATTCCGGCAACAGATGCGCCTCCACCTGACTCCAGCGCTCGGCGATCAGCAGCGTGTCGTCCTTGAGCGGGTCCAGTTCGCCCACGAACATCAACGCTGGCGGCAGGCCGGCGAAGTCGCCGTACAAGGGTGACAAGGGCGGCTGTCGACGCTCGTCATCGGTGATCCCCGGCGTGAGCAAGCGCAGCGCCGTGACCATTCCCGGCCCATCGAGCAACAGCGTTTGCGGCCCGGCGTTGCGCACACTCGGCGTGCCGGTCAAGTCATACACCCCGTAGTACAACACCGCGCCATGGACACGTTGGAGCAACAGCGGCCATTGCTTCAACGCCAGCAACGTCGCCGCCGCCAGGTGCCCGCCGGCCGATTCGCCGACAAAAAACACCGGCAGGCCGGCAAACTCCGCGCAGTCCGCCAACAGCCAGCGCGCAGCGGCCAGGCAGTCTTCCAGCAACCCTTCCACCGGCGTGTTGACCGCCAGCCGATAGTCCACCGACACCACCGCCACGTCGCACGCGCGCACCATGCCGAGGTTGAGGTCGTCATTCATTTGCGCATTGCCGATCACCCAGCCGCCGCCGTGGATATCCAGCACCACGCCCTTGGGTGCACCGGCGGGCCGCAGGATACGCACCGGCACGGCGCCGATGAGCCGGATTTCCACCACAGGCGGTTTCTGGAACCTTTGCCGGGTGCGCAACAGCGCCTGGATCACACGCGGCGTGACGCGGTTGCGGATCTTGAAGCGCGGCAACCACGCAAGCGTGCGATTGAAGCGGCGCATCTGGGCCAGTTCGGTCTCGCTGGCGGGCCAGTGTTGGTAAGCCATCAACGGTTATTCCGCAGGATCGAGAAGTTCAACGCCGCCGCTACGCACAGCCAGGCCAGGTACGGAAACAGGATCAGACCGGTAATCAGGTCCAGACGCACTGCCAGCACCACCATCGCCGCCACGGTCAGCCACAGCAGCACAATGATCACCATCCCGGCGAGCAAGCGATGCGCGCCGAAGAACACCGGCGTCCACAGCGTATTCAACGCAATCTGCGCCGCCCACAGCGCCAACACCATCTCGCTGCCCGGGATCAGGCTCAAGCGGTAACCGGCCCAGGCCAGCAGCAGGTAGATAATCGTCCACGCCACCGGGAACAACCAGTTGGGCGGGGTGAAGCTGGGCTTGACCAGGGATTCGTACCAGGCGCCGGGTTTGAAAATCACACCGGTACTGGCGGCGGCGGCGCAGGCGAGCAGGAAGATGAAGAAGGTCATGGTCGGTCCTTGAGGTTAAAGGGTTGGAAGGCAAGGCTATGCTTTAAGTGACTCAGCTTAAATGACTCAAATCGGCGCCGATAAATTCAATGTGCACGGCAAAAATGACAGGCAGGCCGTCTCTTCTGCGCGTCATGAAAAATCGATAAAGTGCCCCACCAGCCCACATCGATTTGCCGGGTTCTGCACACGCCACGAGGGAGCCTCACCTTGCCCGCTACCCCTGCCGATCACCGCAGCAGCCTTGGGTCAGTGTTCCTGATCTTCCTGCGCCTGGGCCTGACCTCCTTCGGCGGGCCGATTGCGCACCTGGGTTATTTCCGCGAGGAATTCGTCACCCGCAGGCGCTGGCTCAGTGAACACAGCTACGCCGAACTGGTCGCCCTGTGCCAGTTCCTGCCCGGCCCGGCCAGCAGTCAGGTCGGCATCGCGTTGGGCCTGTCACGCGCAGGTTACGCGGGTGCCGCGGCGGCCTGGGCCGGGTTCACCTTGCCGTCGGCCATCGCGCTGATTCTGTTTGCCCTGGGCCTGTCTCACTATGGCAGCGCCCTGCCCGCCGGCGCGCTGCATGGCCTCAAGGTTGTCGCCGTGGCGGTGGTGGCCCAAGCCGTGTGGGGCATGGCGCGCACCCTGTGTCGGGGCTGGGTGCGGATAATATTGATGCTGAGCGCCGCCGGTTGGGTACTGCTGCAATCGTCTGCCTTGAGCCCGGTGGCAGTGATCGTCGTGGCTGGGGTGGTCGGCCTGCTGCTGTTCAAGCCCTCGCCCCGTGCCGAGCCCGACGCATTGCCCATCGCCATCAGCCGCCGTGCCGCAACGCTGTGGCTGGCGCTGTTCCTGCTGTTGCTGGTGGGCTTGCCGCTGCTGGCCGACTGGGCGAGCGACCCCACGCTGGCGCTGGTGGACGCCTTCTACCGCACCGGCTCACTGGTGTTTGGAGGCGGCCACGTGGTGCTGCCGTTGCTGCAAGCCCAGGTAGTGCCCAGCCAATGGGTGAGCAACGACATTTTCCTCGCCGGCTACGGCGCCGCCCAAGCCGTGCCCGGCCCGCTGTTCACCTTCGCGGCCTTTCTCGGCGCCTCGATGATCCACGCCCCTACCGGCTGGCTGGGCGGCCTGATCGGCCTGCTGGCGATCTTCGCGCCGTCATTTTTGCTGATCTTCGGTGCGCTGCCCTTCTGGGCCAGCCTGCGCCACAGCCCGCGCACCCAGGCCGCGCTGGCCGGTGTGAACGCGGCGGTGGTGGGTTTGTTACTGGCGGCGTTGTACCGGCCGGTGTGGACCAGCGCGATTTTCAGCGTTTACGACCTGGCCCTGGCAGTGCTCGCCTTGGCGGCACTGATGCTGATGAAGTTGCCGCCGTGGCTGGTAGTGATCGGGTGCAGCGTGCTCGGCGGTTTATTCGGCTGACCCCGGTGGCACAATCCTGAGCCAAGGCCAGCGTTCCTGATAACTCCTGGCCTTGCGCAAAAACAGCTCGGGCTCTGCATGCAGCGGGTTGATGCGCAGCACGCCCTGTTCCACATCCGCCAAGCCATACGGCGCATACACCTCACCCGTGGCAATATCCAAGGCAATGCACGTACCCGCCACCAGATAACGGTCCACCCCTTGCCTGGCCGAGTGCAACTGAGGATACGGCCGGCCAAAGCGCTGCCCATACCAGAGATGAACCCGCGCCTGGTTCTTCACCTCCACATTAACCCCCAAGTCCCGGAACAACGACTCGGCCCTGCGGATCACCGCATCCTCAGCCTCGTAGGACACATCCTGGTCGAAGTAGAAAACGTCATAGTCCTTCACCCCCGCATCAACCGGCCGACTCGCCTGATGATTCCACACCGCCTGGAACAGACAGCCCGCCGTGAGCATGCACTGCTCCACCCCGAGCGACGGCAAGCGCGCGGTGATTTCAGCGTTGACGGGGTTGGCCATGGCCAGTTTGAGCAAGGTGTCGACGGTCAATGTCATGGGGTCCCTGGGTGGTCAATTCGGTGTGCAGAGACTCTACAACAGCGCAGTGAAGGATTTGATGAGGCGCTGAATTTTTGTTGGCTCGAAGGGGGACAGCGTCCGCTACCCTGCCGCAACTTGCTCCATTGCCTACGCTTGCGTCAGAATCCGCCGGCTTGTGCGCTGGGGTGGCCGTATTTAAGGTGGCTCGGTCGCTGAATTTCTCGGCGATCGGGTTTAGTAGCCCACGGTTTAACCTAACAAGTGCACACGCTCTCTCCATCAGACTTCCCGTCTGTGCTTGATGGTGGCTGTGCGTAGGGCGCCCTCGGGCGCGCCGGTTTTGTTAGGTTTCACCGGTCTACTAACCTGCGTACAGCTACCGCCTTATTGTTTAGTAGCGATGAGGTCGTGGCTCAAGCAAGGAACTTAACAATGGTTACCGATTCAACCGCGCTCTTTAGCGTCACCCCCCACGCCAGCAACGAAACCCTCATCACCAACAGCTACGAAACCTTCACCAGCGTCAGCACCCTGCTGCTCGACCTGTCCGAAGACCTCCACGGCAAACACCGCGACGTCGCGCTGGCGATCCACCAATTGAGTGAACTGGGCGTACTGCTCGCCGGCAGACTGCTTGACCGTGAGGCGCCGTGTACGGGTGATTGACAGCATTTGACTCACAAGCCCAATCCATCGCTGAGTCGTTGCAGGCCGTATGCAACGGTTTGGCGATTTGCTTTTTGATGAGCCTGGTGGGGGCGTATGCAATACAAAATGAGGTGACCCGCTGCAAGCGGCAGGCGTTTAGTAAGCAAGCCGTTGGTAGATCCTAAAGACAGAGGGGCCTAATCAAACAGCTACTATTGGATCGAATGAGTGGGTGGCGGCTTTCGGCCAGAAGCGGTCTGTCGTGATCAGAAAGGTTTGACGACAACGAGTGGCTCTCGCACTCTGTTGAACTCCCATGTGTGCATTAGGCTCCCCCATGTCATTAGCGACCGTAGTGCTGCTCGACTCCTGGCCACAGCCAAGCACGTCTCCCGAACCCGTGGTGTTCGCCACGGATACGCAGCTATGTTTACGGTATTGCACCGCTGGAGAAGAAGTAGCTGTAGTTCATTTTCCGCTAGTAAAGAAAATCCAGTTCGGCTCGCCTAACGACGAGACTTTGGGCGGCCATCCGCTTATTGGACTTGGCCTTAAGCATTACCAAATTCATCGGATAGATAATTCGCCTTGGCTAGCAGAGCTTGAGCAGAGAAACGCCATTCACCCTCGACACGATAAACAGCGGTTCATGGAAAATGCTATCCATTACGTCTTTACGTTTCAGGACTCTACCCTGGAATGCATCGTCATTGAGGGGCAGTTCTGGCAGCCAAAGGTACAGGTCTTCACCTCGGAGCAGGAGGCAAAGGATGGCTGGTGCAAACTTGTAAATGACGTGGTTTTATGAATCCAATAGTCAGGAGAGGAAAGCTGCCGGCCTTGAAGGGCTGCGGTCAACCCAAAGTGGTCGTAGTGCAGCTTCCGGATCAGGTCTTGAATGGATCGATCCATCCAGGCCGAAGTCCTGCCTCGTATTCTTTGCGTACGTAGGCGAGTGACTCTGCGCATCCCATTTCCGCCTCTATAGCGCCTGTGCATCCCCAGCAATCGCCACCGGTATTGCCTGATAGCGGATCATCCGGATTGTCGAGTAGGCATCCGCAGATCGTGCAGTATTGCGGCTTTTTGCTGCTTGTCATAATACACTTCCGATACGTTCCGTCCTGGCCGATTACGGCACTCGCGACAGGCAGAGATCGGCCAAAAGCGGCGTTCGATCCACCACCTTCCAGCCGAAAAGCGAAAACCTCTCGATCTGTGAAAGCTAGTCTCTAAGGGTACGCATTATTTCCTCGACCACATGCTTCGTGTATTTCTCACTGGAGTCAGTTTCCGGTGGGTCGTTACTGCGGAACCATTCACCTTGATCGAATGCCTGGTAGAGCGAGAAAGCGGGCAGAGGCATATCGTTAGTCATCCCTACTTCAACCACAGCATTTATGATCCCGTTCATAACGCCGTCGCAAAAATCATAGGGTAGAGATCCTTGTAGATAGCCTTCCGCAACCGCGACGGACAGTTCGTTCAGCACATCATGCGGTGCAACGCCGAACCTTTCGCAAATGGGGACTAGATCACTCAGCATTAAACCCTCTGCTTCCGCTTTCACCGACAGTTCCTTGAGTTCGACCTTCGATAACACCATGATCATGAGCTTCTTCCTGTTAGGTGCGAAGGTAGCGCTTACAGAGTGGCCGCACAGCGGTGTCACACTTCAATTCCATGCTGCAATACGGATTCATGGTCGGTCAACTTCAGCTACAGGCAATGTCCGCTTTGGGTCGTTTCATGCCCCTCACGACAGGCAACATTCGGCCGATTGTGTTGAAAAAGTCGACCCGGCCTGAGTACCCATGCATTGAGCGGTGAAAACGCCTTTTTTGCACGCTGCTACGTCAAATCTGAGCCCTGAACCTTCTGCGCAAAACACAGATTTCAATCTCAGACGCGTACTTTTCTGCCATGGAAACCGAAGCCGACTTTTTCAACAGAATCGGCCAAATGCGGCCATTGCGCCTATCTAGTAAACCAGGGACGATTCACCTTTATTTCAAGCCTGGTCAAACGCTCGTTCTTCTCACTTATTGCTTGACTCATTCTGATTGGTCAGGCCTGTTAACGCCGCGTCTTCCGCCATTAATAAGGAAATTATGAAGCCTCTTTACCTGTGTTCAGTTCTGCTGCTTGCAGGCTGCGCCCCAGCGCCGAAATACCTTGTGCCTGCGGGGGCGCCCCAGGCGATGATCCGCAGCGAACTGGTCTCTATGGAAAATTATCGAAACGGCGTGACTCTGGTCCAGGCGCCTGCCATCGGCTGCAAATACGGCAGAACCGTGGCGACTGAGTCGGGAATGGGGAAGCAGCTGGTTTCCGTTTATAAGAATGTCTCGACGCCGGAGGGTTTTTTTCCGATTGAAGCCGGCAAACCGCTGCACTTGGAAATGCGCGGCGTGGCCAATGCCAATCGCTCGTGCAGCGTAGCGTTTGTCAGCGAATTTGCGCCGGGCGCACGCTATGTGATCAAGGGAGGGATTGTCGACGTCCCGGGCTCGCTGAGCCGGTGTTACATCGACATATTCAATGTCGATTCGGGCGTACGCTTGCCCACCGCCGGTGAGCCGAAAATAGAACGTACTTGTGCGTTGGACCGGTTACCGACGCTGTAGCGTAAAAACGGGGCCAGGCTACCATCGTAAAAGCGGGGGTTATATTTGACCTGTGGTCTGATCCCGGTTTTACGTTGTATGCCGGTCATTGTATGTCGCGAGAGGCTGCTTTCGGCCAGAAGCAGCCACTTAACGCATCTCGATAATTCCCATCCGACCGTACATCATCACGCTCACTTTGATTCCTTCGCGGTGCAGAACATGCCGCCCGCATATAAGTCTTTGAAATGGAAGTCATCTCATGTTCGAACGCAACAAACTGGTTCCGGAAATTATGGTCACCAACCTCGAAAGCAGCCTCGCTTTCTGGGTTTCTTGCCTTGGGTTCACAGTAGCCTATCAGCGCCCGGAAGATGGATTCGCCTACCTTGATTTGAATGGTGCTCAAGTAATGCTTGAGCAGGTTGATTCGCAGGCAGGCCAATGGCTGACTGCGCCGTTGACCAAGCCGTTTGGAAGAGGAATCAACCTACAGATTGATGTTGATGCCGTTGCCCCCATCTTGCGAAAACTTGATCAGGCTGGATTTCCACTCTTTCGAGAATGCAAGGACACCTGGTATCGGGCTGACAATGTAGAAGTAGGCCAGCGCGAATTCATCGTCCAGGATCCCGACGGTTATCTCATCAGGTTGGTAGAGCGGCTGGGTGAGAGACCGGCTTGCTCAATCTGCGTTTGAATCTGAACCACGCCGACCATCAGCGATCGGCCAATTACAGACGTTTAGAGCATCTAGCCCTGAAACGGCTTTACACCTATTTCACCTAACCACCGGCGCATGCTCGGCCATCAACTCTATCACCCAGTCGATAAACACCCGCACCTTGGCGCTGACATGCCGATTCGGCGGGAATGCCAGGTACATCGGCATCGGCGCCATGTGCCAGTCCTCGAACAGCGGCAGCAACTCGCCGCTGGCCAGGTGCGGTTTGGCCATGTACTGCGGTAGCCAAAGCATGCCCAGGCCCGCCAGGCCGGCGGCGAGGTACGCATTGCCGTCGTCGACCGTCAGTTGCGGGCGCCCCTGGATCTCGATGCGTTCCTCACCACGCTGCATCGCGTAGGGCAAGGATTTGCCTGTGCGAAACCAGAGGAAGCCAACGGTACTGTGCCTGCCCTCCTCCAGCTCACGGGGGTGGGCTGGCGTACCGAAGCGTTGCAGATAGCCGGGCGCGGCATAAATGCCGATGTGCAGATCGCCCACATGCCTTGCCATCAGCGACTGATCGATGATTTCGCCGCCGCGCACCACGCAGTCGACGTTTTCGCCAATGATGTCGACAATCCGATCGCTCACGCCCAGGGTCAGTTGGATTTCCGGGTAGCGTGCAAAGAACCCCGGCAATGCGGGTATCAGCAGCATTCGCGCAAACGGGCTGGGCACATCCACCCGCAGGCGCCCGCGTGGTGTCATCGACGCGCTGGACAGGCTGGTCTCGGCGTCGTCCATATCGACCAGTAGCCGGATGACGCGCTCGTAGTAGACCGCGCCATCGGCGGTGACGTTGACCTTGCGTGTGGTGCGGTTGAGCAAGCGCACGCGCAGCCTCGCTTCCAGTTGCTGAACGAGCTGCGTCACGGTGGTCTTGCTCATGTGCAGGGTGGCTGCCGCCTTGGTGAAGCTGCCGGTTTCCACCACTCGGGCAAAGGCCTGCATTGCATCGAAACGGTCCATTTCACGCCTCACTGGGGTCTGGATAGTTTGGATTCTACAAACAGTCATGACCAGCGTTGCGCGTTTATTCAGGTCGCCCGTCTTTTTACACTGGCTCCATCGTAAACAGCGGGCCACGTCGGCCCCGAAGGAGAGATGCAATGACCAGCAAACGTGATGTGGTTTTCCCGCCTGACCGCCATGCACTGTACGAACTCCACCGCTACTCACCGGCGATTCGCTCCAACGGATTTCTGTTCGTATCCGGTCAGGTCGGCAGCCGCAAGGATGGCTCGGCCGAGCCGGACCTCGCGACACAGGTTCGCCTGGCCTTCGCCAACCTCAACGCGATCCTGACCGAGGCCGGCAGTAGTTTCGCGGATGTGGTCGACACGACCATCTTCATGGTCGACCCCGAGTCGACATTCGAAACTATCTGGGAAGTGGTGGCCGAGTACTGGGGCGAAGCGCCCTATCCGACGGCGACCGCTATTGGTGTGACCTGGTTGTCCGGGTTCGACTTCGAGATCAAGGTGATTGCCAAATTACCCCAATAAACTCGGCTCAGCCGTCCTCCGACTGTCAAAGGGGCCATCTTGTTTTTCTGGGAGGATGCTAAGGATTGCAGGCGGCGCTAGTTTTCTAGTGCCTGTGTGCGCCGTATAGTGGAAATATTTTTTCGGTCAAAGGAATGGCGATGAATCCGTTAACCTGCCTGTTCGTCGGTGTAATCGGCGCCCGTGAAATTGTAAAAGTCATCTCGCATTGCGCGCAAAGGAAAACGCCATGCGTGCAGAAATGATTCTTGCCGGAATCGGCACCACGTTGGCGCTGCTGTCTGCATCGCCAGCCCAGCCTGCGCCCCTGCCGCTGGAAACTGTCAACCAGGGTGTTATCTCGGTGCGGGTACAAGGCTCGGGGACAGATATCATCCTGATTCCAGGATTTGCCTCGTCCTGCGACGTATGGGCTGATTTGGCCTCCAGACTACGACAGAGCCATCGGCTCCACCTTGTACAAGTAGCTGGCTTTGCCGGCTCGCCTGCCGTGTCCGACCCAGAAGGGAAAGTAGTCGCGCCGACGGTCGAGGCAATCGCTGAATACATACGCAGCCAGCGCCTCGAAGCGCCGATCATCATCGGTCATTCGTTGGGTGGTGAGGTGGCACTGATGCTGGGTGCTCGTCATCCCGATCAAGTGGGACGCCTGATGATTGTCGATGCGATGCCTTTTTATACATTGCTGTTCGATCCCTTCGCGACCCGTGAAACGGCGACCCCGCAGGCGGCTGCGATGCGCGACGCAATGTTGACCGCAACCCCTGAACAGGCGCAAGCCCTGCAGCATGCCTCCATCGCCCGTCTCGCCAAAACTGAAGCGGTCAGGCCAGCCTTGGTCGCAGCGGGGATAAACTCGGACCGAGAGACTATGGCCAATGCCATGTATGAGCTGATGGTCACTGACCTGCGCCCTGAGCTTGGACGCATCAAGATGCCTGTCGAGGTCGTCTATGCCTATGACCCGCTTTACGGCATAGAGGCGTCCCACGTTGATGCCATGTTCCGTAACGCCTACGTCTCGACCCCAAATATCAGCTTCAGGCGTATCGACGGTAGTTTTCACTTCATCATGCTGGATCAGCCAGAACTGTTCGCCGACGCTGTCAGCAAGTTCCTGAATCCGTGAACGGCGGCGGAACTGCTAGAGTGATGAATTGCCCTGATGATCGGTAAATGGTACGGCGAAGCGACCACCCTCGACGGTAAACGTACGCAGCAACTGAGTGAACGTCGCGCCGATGGCACTTTCAACGTGAATTTCCGCGTGACCGACAAATCCGGCCAATGGTTTGAGCAAAAGGAATTCGGCCTATGGGGAGTGTCCGGCAAGATCTACTTCACTATCACTGCTTTAAGAGCAGTCCGTTACGAACGTGCACGATGTAACCCTGACCACCCGCCATTACGATCACATGAAAAGTTGATTCCACTTCCAACACGCAGTTGAAGCGGCAGGACCCGGTGAGCCAGCAAATCGAGATCATTTTTTTGGGACGTACCCTGGGCTGTGACTTTCGGGCTCACCGGGATCAGTCTCCGGCAGATCATCACGACGCACCCACTCCCCCAGATTGAACGCCTGATAAAGCTGGAAGCAGGCTGCATGAGCGTCCTTATCGGCAAAGAAGTGAATCAGGGCCGTCCACACGGCCCCCCCCAAACCCATTCAGCGATAAACCGGATAACGCCGGCACAGTGCGACAACCTGTTCGCGCACGTGGTGGCCGACCTTGTCACTGTCGCCATATTCCAGGGCGTCGAGTACGTCGCACAACCACCCTGCCACTTGCTCGCAGGCCTCGACACCGAAGCCCCGCGTCGTCACCGCCGGGCTGCCGATGCGCAAGCCGGAGGTCACGAAGGGTGAGCGTGGGTCATTCGGCACCGAGTTTTTATTCGCGGTGATGTAGGCGCTGTTCAATGCCGCATCGGCGTCCTTGCCGGTGTAGGGCTTGTCGGACAGATCGATCAGCATCATGTGGTTGTCGGTTCCGCCCGAGACGATCTTGTAGCCGCGCTTTTGCAGCACCGCCGCCATGGCGCGGGCGTTGGTCACCACTTGGGTCTGGTAGACGCGGAACTCGGGCGTCAGCGCTTCCTTGAACGCCACGGCCTTGGCTGCAATCTGGTGCATAAGCGGGCCGCCCTGCACGCCGGGAAACACTGCCGAATCGAGTTTCTTGTAGAAGGCTTCGTCCTGGCCCTTCGACAGAATCAAACCGCCCCGTGGGCCGCGCAGGGTTTTGTGCGTGGTGCTGGTGACCACATGCGCATGGGGCAGCGGGTCCGGGTATTCGCCGGCGGCGACCAACCCGGCGACGTGGGCCATGTCGACCCAGAATATGGCGCCGACCTTGTCGGCGATGGTGCGCATGCGTGCCCAGTCCTTGTAACGCGAGTACGCCGAGAAGCCGCCGATCAACATTTTCGGGCGCGTCTGCAGGGCAATTCGTTCCATCTCGTCGTAGTCGAGAAAACCAGTTTTCGGGTCCAGCCCGTAGGGCACGATCTTGTAATGCCGGCCCGAAAAGTTCGCCGGGTTACCGTGGGTCAGGTGGCCGCCCTGGGCCAGGTTCATGCCCATCACCGTGTCACCGGGGTTGATCAACGCGAGGAACACCGCCGCGTTGGCCTGCGCACCCGCGTGAGGCTGCACGTTGGCGTAGTCGCAGTTGAACAGGGTCTTGACCCGCTCAATCGCCAGGCGCTCGGCCACATCGATGTATTCACAACCACTGTAGTAGCGCTTGCCGGGATAGCCCTCGGCGTACTTGTTGGTGAGTACCGTGCTCTGGGTCTGCATGACCAGCGGGCTGGCGTAGTTCTCCGACGCGATCAGCTCAATGTGGTCTTCCTGGCGATGCGCTTCGTTATGAATCGCCTCACGCAGTTCAGGGTCGAAAGCATCCAGGGTGAGCGTTGAGTCGTACATGGTGGGGGCGTCCTCGGTTAACAAATTCAAACAGCGGGCGACAGCAGGCGAATGACACGTGCGGCGATCTCGTCGATCTGTGTGTCATCGCAGATCAGTGCGGGCAACAGGCGCACGGTGGTGCCACGGGTGACGGTGATCAGCAGGCGTTGTTCTTCACGGGCGCGGTCGACCAGCTCGCCGCACGGGCGGTTGAGTTCGACGCCGACCATCAAGCCGATACCACGAATGGCCACCACCTCGGGATGGTTGCCCAGCGCCAGCTTGAGCGCGGCCAGCAGGCGTCGGCCGCTGGCGGCGGCGCGTTGTGGCAGGTGCTCACGCTGCATGATGTCCAGCACCGTGCACCCCACGCGGCAGGCCAGCGGGTTACCGCCAAACGTGGACGCGTGGTGACCGGGGGAAAACAGCTCGGCGGCCTTGCCCCGCGCCAGGCATGCGCCTATCGGGTAGCCGTTGCCAAGTGCCTTGGCCAGGGTGATGACATCCGGCTCGATGCCCGCGTGTTGAAAGCCAAACCAGGCGCCGGTGCGGCCCATGCCGGTTTGCACTTCATCCATCATCATCAGCCAGTCGTGTTCATCGCACAGGGCGCGCAACCTTTGCAGGTAGCCCGCGAACGCCGCGTGCACCCCGCCCTCGCCCTGCACCGGTTCGACCAGCACTGCAACGATGTTGGGTGACTGCGCCGCAACCGCCCGAATCGCCTCGATATCGTTGTACGGCACACGCACAAAGCCGCGCATCAACGGTTCGAAACCGACGTGCACCGCCGGGTTGCCGGTGGCCGCCAGCGTGGCGAGGGTGCGCCCGTGGAAGCTGTTGTCCATCACCAGCACCTGCGGCTGGGCCACGCCTCGGGCATGGCCGTGCAGCCGCGCCAGTTTCAGCGCGGCTTCATTGGCCTCTGCGCCGGAGTTGCAGAAAAACGCGCGCTCCATGCCGGACAACAGGCACAACCGCTCGCCCAGTTGCTCCTGCCACGGGATGCGAAACATGTTGGTGGTGTGCAGCAACTGCGTGGCCTGCTCGGCGATGACGGCGGCAATTTCCGGGTTGGCGTGCCCCAGGCTCGTCACGGCCACGCCGGCGATGGCATCCAGGTATTCAACGCCATCGGTGTCCCACAGGCGGGCGCCCAGGCCTCGGCTGAACGAGACCGGCTGACGGGACGAGGTGTGCATCAGGTAAGCGGGTGCTGCGGACATTGCAGGCCTCCTATAGAGATCAATCAACGTTAAGGGGCGAGCGCCGGCAACTCGTCGTCGTTGCGCGGTCTAGCGTCGGCCGTGGGCCAGTAATAGGCATCGGGCATGGCCCGGGCACCGAAGATGGCTTGACCGACGCGTACCACGGTTGCACCCTCTTCAATGGCAATTTCAAAGTCGCCCGACATTCCCATCGACAACTGCTGCAGCGACACGCCCTCGGGCACATGCGCGAGCAAGCGGTCGCGCAATTCACGCAAGCGCACGAAGCAGGGGCGCACCCGCGCCACGTCGGCGCAAAATAGCGCCAGGGTCATCAGCCCGCGAACCCGCAGCGCTGGGAATGCCGGCAGCGCCGCGATGAACGCCGCCACATCCTCGGGAGCCAGGCCATACTTGCTGGCTTCGCCCGAGGTGTTGACCTGCACGAACACATCCATCTGCCGACCTTCGAGCTGCAGGCGATGGTCCAGCACTTCGGCCACGCGCAGGCTGTCGAGCGCCTGGAATTCACTGGCAAAACGCGCAACCTGCTTGGCCTTGTTGGTTTGCAGGTGGCCGATGACCGACCATTGCAGGCCGTGCAGGTCGCTCATGGCTTGCGCCTTGAGCTGGGCCTCCTGCACCTTGTTTTCACCGAGCAGGCGGCAACCGGCGGCATAGGCCAGGCGCAGATGGGCTTCGTCGAAGGTCTTGCTGACCGGCAGCAACCGCACGGTGGCCGGGTCACGCCCGACGCGGTGGCAAGCATCGATGATGCGTTGCTGCACAGCGGCGAGGTTGCGACGAAAGTCCTCGACGCTGACCGCCTGCGGATAGCGACCATGATCGGCGTGGAGCGTGGTGAGGTGTTCGCCTTGCCCATTCATCAGTGGGTCGCTCCCTTAGTGGTCACCGCAGCAGTTTTTTCACGACGTGGCAGTTGTCCATTGAGTACCGCATACGCCGCGAGGCCGATGAGCAAGCCCCAGAAGGCGCCGCCAATGCCAAGCAAGGTGATGTTGGCGGCGCACGCCAGAAAGGTGATCAGCGAGGCTTCACGGGATTTGACGTCCGCCATGGCATTGGCCAGGCTGCCGCCGATGGTGCCGAGCAGCGCCAGCCCGGCCAGGGTGGTAATGAACGTCGCCGGAAAGGTCATGAACACCGCCGCCAGGGTTACGCCAAAAATCCCCACCAGGATGTAGAACACCCCTGCCGCTACCCCGGCGATCCAGCGTTTGGAAGGGTCTTCGGACGCTTCCTTGCCGGTGCAGATCGCCGCCGTGATTGCCGCGATATTGAACGCATGGGAGCCGAATGGCGCCATCAGCAGCGAACCCAGCCCGGTCACGCTGAGAATCGGGTTGGCGCTGGTCTTGAAGCCGTCATTGCGCAGCACCAGCATGCCCGGCATGTATTGCCCCGTGAGGGTAATCAAAAAAAGCGGCAACGCCACGCTCAGCAACGCATTGAGCGAGAACTCGGGCCGCGTGAATACCGGTGTGGCGAACTCCAGCGCCAGTCCGGAAAAATCCACTCGCCCCTGCATCAGCAAAAAGCCTAGCCCCAGCACCAGAATGCCGACCACCGCGTAGCGTGCGCTCAAGCGTTTGAACACGATGTAGGCGCCGATCAGCAGCCCCACCAACAGCGGGTCGACCGTCATGCTCGCGAATGCACCGATGCCGAACTGCAAGAGAATGCCGCCCAGCAGGCCCGCCGCAACGCCGGGCGGGATCAGGCGCACAGCCCTTTCAAAATAGCCGGAAACCCCCAGCAGCACGAACGCCGCCGCTGAAATCAAATACGCACCAATCGCCTCGGCGTAGGGCGTGGTCGCCAGGGCAACGATCAAGAACGCCGCCGCCGGGGTCGACCAGGCGGTGATAATCGGCTCGCGGCTCACCCAACTGAGGAACAACCCGGTCACACCGACGCCAATCGACACCGACCAGACCCACGACGCCGTCAGCTCAGGGCTGAGGCCGGCAACCTTGGCGGCCTGGAACACTAGAATGAAGGTGCCGCCGTAATTGACGATCACCGAAATCAGCCCGGCAACCACCGGGTGCAGCACATCCCGCAGACGCAGGGACGACTGGGATTGAGTAGAGGGCATAAGTCTTGGCTCCTTGCTGGACAATGGATCAGGCCGTGGCCAGGCGGTCATTTATAGCCGTTGAATGGTGGGGTTTGCCCCTACGCTTGTGCGCAGCAGACCAGACCACTTTTTCGCGCAGGGGCGCTTACCCATGTGCGCGTGCGAAGTCAGCCATAAAGTCAGTCAGCGCCTCGACTGCGGTTAACGAGACGGCGTTGTAGAGGCTGGCGCGCAGGCCGCCGACACTGGCGTGGCCTTTCAAGCCGTTGAGGCCGGCGTCTTCGGCGCGGCGCAAGAAGGTCTTCTCCAGCGTCGAATCCGCCAGCACGAACGGCACGTTGTTGATCGAGCGGTACGCCGGCTGCACCCGATTGCGGTAGAACCCGCCGCTCTCGTCGATGGCGCGATAGAGCCGGTGCGCCTTGGCCTGGTTACGCTCATGCAAGGCCGGCAGGCCGCCGTTGTGCTTGATCCACTTGAGCGTCAGGCCGGTGAGGTACCAGGGAAACGTCGCTGGGGTATTGAGCATCGACTGCGCATCACTGATGTGGGCGTAGTTGAGAATGTCCGGAGTGAAGGCATGGGAGCGCTCCAGTAATGCGGGGTCGACGATGACCACCGTCAACCCGGCCACCCCCATGTTTTTCTGCGCGGCGGCATACACCAGGTCATGCCGGGCGACGTCCATCGGCTTGGACAAAAGGCTTGAACAGGCATCACACACCAGCGGCGCGGCGCTATCGGGCGGGGCGATGAATTGCACGCCGTGGACCGTCTCATTCTCGGTGTAATGCAGGTAGGCGGCGTCAGGATTGAGGTGCCAGCTCGCTGCGTCAGGCACGCGGTCGAAGCCGGTTGCGCGGGCACTGGCCGCGATTCGCACATCGCAATAACGCCGCGCCGCTTCAATCGCCTTGCCCGACCAGAGGCCGGTGTGCAGGTAGTCCGCCGTGCCTTTGTCGCCCAACAGGTTCATCGGCACCTGGGCGAACTGCAGCGAGGCGCCGCCTTGCAAAAACAACACTTTGTATGCGTCCGGCACGCCGAGAATGTTGCGCAGGTCCTGCTCCGCCTGGCGGGCAACGTCCATGAACACGCGGGAGCGATGGCTGATCTCCATCACCGACATACCGGTGCCGGCAAAATCAAAAAATTCTTCGTGTGCCTGGGTGAGCACTTCCAGCGGCACCGCCGTGGGGCCGGCGCTGAAGTTGTGGGATCTGGCCATCGTCGCGTAACTCCTGTTCAAGAACACTCGCATCGTGCAGGCTCGCCACGCGCCGGGGCCGGGCTGGCGAGGGCTGGATTCTACGGATAGACTGGCCTGCCATTACAGGCCAATTCCAAAGGATGGAGCAGACCGCATGGCAAAAACCTTCGAGCTCGAAACCCTGAAAATGCGCCTCAACGACGTGGAGTTTCAGCTGCTGGACTTGCACCAGCGCATCCAACGGGCGTTGCGCGCACTGATCCTCGACGGCGCCCTCGGCCCCGGCCTGAAACTGCCGGCCACACGGGTATTGGCAAAGTCACTGGGGTGCGCCCGCGACACCGTCGAGAACGCCTACGTGCAGTTGCATCGGGACGGGTTTATCGTACGCCGCGAGGGTGCCGGCAGTTACGTCTGCGACACGGTCGGCGTCGAATTGCGCGGCGCCACACGCCGGCGCATCAAGGCCCAGGAAGTGCGCAGCAACGCCGCCGCGCCCGGCGTCGAGCTGAGCCAGCGAGGGCGGATGATCTTCGAAACGGGCGGCGTCAGCGACCAGCAAGTCATCAAGGCCTTCGCCACCGGTTTGCCGGAAACCCGCAGTTTCCCCACGGATGTCTGGGAACGCCTGCAGCGCCAGGTGATGAAGGACTATCGCGCCAACGTGCTCTTGCACGGCGACCCGCAAGGCGCCGAGCCGCTGCGCAAGGCGATTGCCACCTACCTGAACCTAGAGCGCGGGGCCAAGTGTTCACCCGATCAGGTGCTGGTGCTGAGCAGCACGCGCCAGGCCTTGTACCTCTGCGCGCAGTTGCTGGTGGATGCCGGCAAGCCGATCCTGCTGGAAAACCCTGGCTATTACGGCGCACGCAAAGCCTTCGAGATCGCTGAAGCCAAGGTGCTGCCCATCGATGTCGATGAACGCGGCATCCGCACCGACCTGCTGTACGCCGACCGCAGCGGCGCCAACTGCGTGTACGTCACACCGTCGCACCAATACCCCACCGGCGTGACGCTGCCGCTGGAACGGCGCCTTGAGTTGATCAACTGGGCGGCGGAAAAAGGCAAGTGGCTGATCGAGGACGACTACGACAGCGAGTTCCATTACGACGGACAACCCACCGCCTGCGTGCAGGGTCTGGACAAGTATCAGCGCACGCTCTACATCGGCACGTTCAGCAAGACGCTCTACCCCGGCTTGCGCATGGGCTACATGGTGCTGCCCCACGAACTGGTCAAGCCCTTTGCCTACGCGCGCAGCATGATGGACGGGCATACGCCGCAAGTGCTGCAACTGACCCTGGCGCGGTTTATGGAAGACGGCCATTACAACGCCCACGTGCGGGCCATGCGCAAGCTCTATGCCGGGCGCCGCTCGATCATGCATGACGCCATTGGCAAGTACCTGGGCGAGGTCGTCACCGCCCAGTTGCCGCCGGGCGGGTTGCAGATTCCCTGTCTGCTGAAAGCGGGCTGGAGCGAAGAAAAAACCATCCGCCAGGCGGCCACCGCCGGCGTGCAATTGTCCGGACTCAGCAAGCTGTACGCAGGCGAACCGCAGCAATACGGCTGGCTGCTGGGCTACTCGTCGTTGACCGCGTATGAAATCGAAGCCGCCATGCTGCGCCTGGCCAATGCGCTGAAAATCTAGAGGCAGCCGCTCAGTAAGGCAGCTTGAAACGCTTGGTCAGTTCGCCGATGCCTTCGCGAATCGAGCGCTCGGTGCGACTGTCGAGGGCGCCGCTGCGCACGCCGCCGAGCATGGCGAGGATCATGTCGCCGATCTCGCGAAATTCATCCACGCCCATGCCCCGCGACGTGCAGGCCGCGCTGCCGATGCGAATGCCGGAGGTGGCACTGGGTTTGACCTCGTCGCCCGGCACGATATTTTTGTTCACGGTAATCCCGATCGCTTCCAGCGCCTGTTCGGCGACATTGCCGACCAAGCCCCACGGCCGCAGGTCAATCACGCCAAGGTGACAGTCGGTGCCGCCCGAGACCACCGACAACCCGCCTTCGGCCAAACGCCCGCACAAGGCCTGGGCGTTCGCAATCACCGCATGCGCGTAGGTGCTGAACGCCGGTTGCAAGGCTTCGCCGAGCGCCACTGCCTTGGCCGCCAGCGTGTGCATCAGCGGCGCGCCTTGCAGGCCGGGAAACACCGCCGCATTGATTTTCTGCGCAATGCCCGGCTCGTTGCACAGGATCATCCCGCCGCGCGGCCCGCGCAGTGTGGTGTGGGTGCTGATGGTGGTGACGTGGGCGAATGGCACCGGCGACGGGTACGCACCGCCCGCTACCAGTCCGGCGACATGGGCAATGTCGGCCATCAGGAAGGCCCCGACTTCGTCGGCAATTGCGCGAAAGCGCGCGAAGTCCAGCGCCCGTGAATAGGCCGAAGCGCCGACGATGATCAATCGCGGGCGTTCCTGGCGGGCCATCTGCTCGACCTGGTCCATGTCGACCCGATGGGTCAGCGGATGCACGCCATAACTGAGGGCCTGAAACCAGCGCCCGGACATATTGAACGCCGCGCCGTGGGACAGGTGCCCGCCGGACTTGAGGTCCAGGCCGAGGATCTTGTCGCCCGGTGCCAGCAGCGCTAGAAACACCGCCTGATTGGCCTGGCTGCCCGAGTGGGGTTGCAGGTTGGCGTAGGCACAGTTGAACAACCGCCGGGCGCGCTCGTTGGCCAGCTCTTCTACCGCGTCGACGTTGCAGCAGCCGGCGTAATAACGGCGCCCCGGATACCCTTCGGCATGCTTGTTGGTGAGCACCGAGCCCTGGGCTTCAAGCACTGCACGGCTGACAAAATTCTCGGCAGCAATCAGCTCGATTGACTGCATCTGGCGCTGGCGCTCGGCGTCGATGGCACGCCACACATCCCCGTCCGCCTGGGCCAGTGCGACGCCACTGAGCACCGGCAGCGCGTGCCCGTCTCGATAAGCGGAATGCGGCATGGTCACTCCCTGTGAAAACGTCGATTGGCAACGGCGTCTACCCTAGCGGCCCACGGCCCGCGCCGGTATACCAGTTTGCGCCAGCGTTGCAGACCACTGCGCGGCGCTGCGCCACGGCGCGAAACCAGTAGCGCTGCAAAGTGGTCTGGTGAACCTTTGAACATTGGACTATTCCGCAAGACCAACGCCCCACTAAGCTCTGCGCCGGTTTTGTCACCCCCATTCCACAGGTTCTGCCATGACGTCTTTTCGTATCGGACTGCTGCCGCAGGTCGCAGCCGCGCACTTTGTCAGTCATCTGCACATCATGGTGCTGGCGGCGTTGTTTCCCCTCCTCGCGGCTTTTTTCGACGTCGATTACGTGCAGTTGGGCCTGGCCCTGAGCCTGTTCAACATCGTCACCGCTCTGGTGCAGGCGCCGATGGGATTTGCCGTGGACCGTTTCGGCGCACGGCGCCTGCTGTTAGCCGCGCTGGCAGTGGGCAGTAGCAGTTTCCTGTTGATTGCACTAGTGCCCAGCTACCTTTGCTTGCTGATCGGCATGGCGCTGGCCGGCGTCGCCAACGCGGTTTACCACCCGGCCGACTATGCCCTGCTGTCCCGCCATATTGATCCTGCCCACATTGGCAAAGCGTTCTCCGTGCACACCTTCGCCGGCTTCCTCGGCGCCGCCGTGGCCCCGGTGTTTTTGTTGAGCATCGCCGTGGCGAGCACGCCGGCCATGGCGTTTGCCGCCGCCGCAGGCGTAGGGTTTGTCACGCTGGCGGTGTTGTCGATACCTGGCGCGGCACTGGCCCAAGTCAATTATGTGTCACCAGCGGCCGACCCGGCGGCCCTCGACACGCGTCGGCGCTCGTTGCTTTCGCCCTTGGTGCTGAGCCTGACGTTGTTGTTCGTGCTGCTGAACCTGAGCACCGGCGCAATTGAAAAATTCTCGGTCGCGGCCCTTATGCAAGGCCAGGGCGTGGCCTTGACCTGGGCCAACTCGGCACTCACCGCGTTCCTGTTTGCCAGCGCCTTTGGCGTGCTGGCAGGCGGCGCACTGGCCGACCGCACCCGCCGCCATGGCGTGGTGGCCGCCAGCGCGTTTGCCCTGGCCAGCGGGTTGATATTGTTGGTCGCCACGGCGCACTTGAGCGAGCTGGCACTGGTGCTGATACTCGGTGTAGCGGGTTTCCTGACCGGGGTGATCGCACCGTCCCGCGACATGCTGGTGCGCGCAGCGTCGCCGAAAGGCGCGGAAGGCAAGACCTTCGGCATTGTCTCCACCGGCTTCAATATCGGCGGCACCATCGGCCCGGTCGGGTTCGCCTGGCTACTCGACCAAGGCCACCACAACTCGATTTTCTGGGCCAGTGCTGCCTTTATGGGCCTGACGGTCGCGCTGACCCTGATGCAGGAACGGCACTTGGCCAAAGTCCGGAAAATGCCCGCATTACACCCGCAATTCAACTGACCTGGAGCAATATCCCCAGCGTTTTTTTGGCGCAAACTTGAAGGGCAACGTCCCGCATTTATTACGCGGCAACCCGCTTGTGCGGCCCCGTCGTGTTTACAAAGGACTGCACTCTTAACCCGAACACCAATAGCTGTTTTCTTTGGAGCTAAAACATGGACCGTTTGAATTGTGGTACCGATGACGTGGTACAAAACATGCTCGCCAAGTTGTCCGGGCTCTGGAAAACCCGCGCTGCCGTGAACAATCCGCAACCGGATTACTGGGGCCTGACCTTTGACCCGAAGAAGCAGGATTTCAGCCTGTCGCTGCTGCCGTTCCGTCATCACCAGGCCTGGCTCGAAGCACCGCAGGACCTGCAATCCAAGTGCCTGTCCTACGCGTGGGGCATCTACAACCTCAAGACGATCTACATCGAATGCGACGTGGTGGTGCCCGCCTGCGAGGACATCATCAAGACCCCGCCACACAGCCAGAACCGCGCCCTGCTGCAGGACGTGATGTCCCAGGCACTGCTGGACGAAGCCCTGCACACGCGCATGTCGATCATGGCCTGCAACTACATCTACGACATGCGCAAACTGACCCCGCTGGATTTCAGCGCGTTCAACCTGGTGACCTGGCGTGAAGCCCTGCTGGCCGACTGCACGGCCGAATGGGAGCGCCGCCTGACCCGTTTTGGTGTGGCGTGCGCGAGTGAAACGCTGATCACCGATTACCTCAAGACCATGGCCGAAGACACCAGCATCCAGGCGGTGTGCCACGAGGTCACACGCACCCACGCCATCGATGAATGGAGCCATTCCAGCGTGTTCAGTTTTGTCGCCTCCGACATCGTTCATGGCCTGAGTCGCACCGAGCGCGAGTACCTGCGCTCAATCATCCTGCGCACCGTGCAGATGTTCGCCAACAACGAAATGGGCGCATGGGCCAAGGTGTTCTCGATACTGCAGATGCCGCATGCCAGCGAGATCCTGCATGACGTGGGCGACAACAACGAAATCAGCGTATACACCGACTCGCTCCAGGCCCTGATCGACCGTATCGGCCTGACCGGCAAAGGCCTGAGCAGCGCCGAACACGCCATCGAAACCTTGAGCGAGAAGGCCCGCGCATGAACGCCATGACCCCACTGCAGGCCCGTTGCGAACGCGTGACCATTGAAACCGCCGCGATCAACGTCTTCAGCCTGCGCGCCGTGGGCGCCCACGCCGAGTTCCTCGACCGCCTGGAACCCGGCAAGCACGTGGCGCTGCGTTTTCCGGACACTACGGGCACGCCGCAGCAACGGCTGTATTCGATCACTCGCAGGCAAGGCGCCGACGGGTTCGAGATTGCGGTCAAGCGCGAAGGCCATGGCGGGGTCTCGGACCAGTTGCACGCTACCTTGCAGGAGGGCTCGCAGGTCGCGGTGGAGTTTGTGGCCGGGGACATCAGCCTGGGGTCGATCATCGGCTGCAAGCACGTCGGCATGCTCGCTGGCGGCATCGGGATCACCTTGCCAATCGCCTTGCTGCGCGGCCTGCTGGAACGCGCACGACGCGGCCTGGCGGTGCCCGAGGTAAGCCTGCTGTTGTGTGTGCCGACGGTGGCCGACATTCCCTTCCTGCATGAGTTGCTGGACCTGGAACTGAACACCCGCTGGTTTTCGCTGCAGGTCTTCATTACCCGCGAAGCTGTACGCAGCAACGGCCATTTCAGGGCCGGCCGCCCCACCGCCGCCGACCTGAACCTGCTGGGTAACCCGGACACGTTGGTGATCTGCGGCAGTCATCGTTTTGCCCAAGGCTTGCGCGACCAAACGCTGGCGCTGTTTCCGGACAGCCAATTGCTGATCGAATCCTTCACACCGCCGGTCAGGGCCGCGCAGGCGCAACCTGCGACCAGCGATGCGCTGCGCCTGCACATCAGCCACACCAACGAGTTACTGGAACTGCCCGCCGGCAAGAGCCTGCTGGAGATGCTCGAATCCAGCGGCATTGCAGTGCGCAGCCTGTGCCGCGCCGGGATCTGCGGCCACTGTCGGATCAAATTGTCCGAGGGCGAATACACCCTCGAACCCGACTTTTGCCTGACCGATAAGGACAAGAGCGAAGGCTTTGCGTTGGCCTGCTGCACCTTCCCGCAATCGGGGACGATCAAGGTCGACCTCAACCCCACTGCATAAACCGTCACGCCCTTATTTCAACCGCTGAGTGTTTCCATGAAAACTGCTATTGCACTGCGCCACATTCATTTTGAAGACGTGGGCACCCTGGATGTGGTGCTGGCCGATGAAGGCTACACCCTGATTTACCTCGACCCCACCGTGGACACCATCTATAGGGAGCAGGTGCTGCAGGCCGACTTGCTGATTGTGCTCGGCGGCCCGATTGGCGCGTATGACGAGGACCTGTACCCGTTTCTGCACGACGAACTGGAGCTGGTGCGCCAGCGCGTGGCGTCCGGCAAACCGTTGTTGGGCATCTGCCTGGGCGCACAGCTGATCGCCCGCGCCATGCACGCCAAGGTCTACCCGTTGGGCGTCAAGGAGATCGGTTTTTCCGCGTTGACCTTGACTCCGGCCGGCCAGGACTCACCGCTCGCCGCGCTGATGGACACGCCCGTGTTGCGCTGGCACGGCGACCAGTTCGATGTGCCCGAAGGTGCCGTATTGCTGGCCAGCACACCAGTGGGCGCCCACCAGGCGTTTGCCGTGGGCCGCACGATTCTGGGCCTGCAGTTTCATCTTGAAGCCAACACCACTCACATCGAACAGTGGCTGGTTGGCCACGCCAGTGAACTCGCCCACGCCGGCATCGACGTCGTCGCACTGCGCGCCACGGCCGCTGGCCTGGGCGATCGCCTGACCCGCGCCGCTGGCAACGTGATGCGCACCTGGCTGAACAACCTGGGCCCCCGTTAACCCACTGGCGGCGGGCAACCGCCGCCGTTTAAGACCACCTGAAAAAAACCGTCAAGGATGAGGAGTCAAACATGATCGTCGTGTTATTCGAATTGCAGGCACTGCCCGGTCAGGGCGAGACCTATGTGGACCTGGTCAATAAGCTGACCCCGTTGCTGGAACCCATGGACGGGTTTATCTCCGTCGAGTGTTTTCAGAGCACGCTGAACCCCAAGAAGGTGATGTCGGTGACCACCTGGCGCGATGAGGAAGCCGTGGTGCAGTGGCGCAACGTCACCGCGCACCTGTCTGCACAACGCGCCGGGCGCGACAAGATCTTCGACGATTACCGCGTTCGCGTGACTTCGGTCATTCGTGATTACGGCCTGCGGGATCGTGAGCAAGCGCCGTATAACGTCGTTGTTGATGGAGCACACGCCACGGCGTAACGCCATGCTGATCGTTCCCACGCGGAGCTTGGGAACGATCATGGATTGGGCGCTGAAGGGCTGTCGCAGAGAGAGCGCTGCCGTAAGCATCACAACAACTGTTTGCGCCGCTGCTTCCTGTATGACAGGCATTGGAGCACTAAACCGCGGAGAACCCTGCCACCTTCAACCCATCTGCTCGAACCGCCGCCGCTTTAGGAACAACCCCACCCCCAGTGCAACGGCAAAGATCGACAGCAACCCCAAGTCAAATCCAAGCAAGCGGATGTGGCTCGCCGCAACGCAGCCGACCGCCCCCATCGCCACCAGCAGTACCCCTAACCACTTGCGAAGCGGGTACGACTTAAGAAACCGATCGAGCAGAAAGAACAGCACCAGAGCAGCGACCAGTTGGGTAATATCAGACATGGGTTTCTCCCGTCAGGTCTTGATGATCAGTGTCGAGGCGGTACGTTGCGGGCCGATACCGCCGTTCACCTGCGCCTCGATGCTCACCAGTATGTCGCCTGCATGATAGGTGGGCAGGGTTTCATTCACATACATGCGCACACCGGCGCCGACGGGGGGCCCCACGTAGGGGGAGGCAACGTAAGAGGTGACGCCCGCGAAGGCCGAGGCCGCCAAGTTGGCGATTCTGGTGCGCTGGGCGTTGAGCACATCGCCCTGCTGCCGAGTCAGCGGCTTGGAGATGCCGATCATCATCAGGCACGGCAGGTTCTTGGCCAGCATCTTGTCGTACACCTCGACGACCTTGCGGTTGACCTCGTAGTGCGCGCTCTTCGCCTCACCAAAATGCAGCTCGCGCAGCCGCCCGCGTTCGCTGTCGGTGAGGGTGATCTGCGAGACGTTGAACACGATCCCGTGATTGCCCATGTATTGGAAAGTCCCTTCGAACTTCATCGCACGCATCCTTTCGAGCCAAAGGCGGGGATTGTCTAGAAGGCGGGCGCTGGATTCAAATCATTTCACCTGGCTGGCAAGGTGCACAGCGCGGCGTAAGGTGCTGACGGTCATAATAATTGTCGAATTCACTGCTTTCGACGAACACGAAGCCATGGCGGGTGTAAAACGGTTCGAGGCACTTTCTTTGAGGGCACCTACTGTGATCGGCAGTGCGGCTGCATCCGCTGCTTCGAAAATCTGTGCGAGTACATCCGAGCCGATCCCCGAACCCTGCGCGCTCGGCCTCACGTATAGGTGCTAGTCCCTAACAGCGCATTAATTTTCGTATTAGCTATCCCGCTTTTCATCGCGAAATTTACCCTGCTTAGCGCTTATTTAAGGGACGTCGACTGGCGGTTCTTGGCCGATTCTGTTGAAAAAGTCGGCTTCGGTTTCCATGGCAGAAAAGTACGCGTCTGAGAGTGAAATCTGTGTTTTGCGCAGAAGGTTCAGGGCTCAGATTTGACGTAGCAGCGAGCAAAAAGGCGTTTTCACCGCTCAATGCATGGGTACTCAGGCCGGGTCGACTTTTTCAACACAATCGGCCGAATGTTGCCTGTCGTGAGGGGCAGGAAGCGACCCTAAGCTGACTGTGGCGACAGATGGAAGTCGGCCCCGAACAGACATTCAAGAGGGGACATCATTGGGATAGCTACGAAGCACCTCATAGGTCAATCCACTCAAAATATATGAGGCTCTCCATTCGAGAGATCCTGCATGTGACTCGCACAGCAAGCGAGCGATACATCCAGCTTCACCCATTGAAATCTCTTCCACTTCCGCGATATCTCCAGGAGCCACCTCCCGGGAGTTCAACCAATCAGAGAGCACTACCTTTGCTTGGCCAACATCGATCAGCTTTATGATGTCGCCTTTGGAAAGTGTCATGAAGTCTCGCCTAAACTTGTGCCGGTATCTGGTTTGTAAACGCGCTTGGAGATTTGCGAAAGGACTGCTTCTGGTCCCCCCGCTTTTACGATGGTAGCCTGACCCCGTTTTTACGCTACAGCGTCGGTAACCGGTCCAACGCACAAGTACGTTCTATTTTCGGCTCACCGGCGGTGGGCAAGCGTACGCCCGAATCGACATTGAATATGTCGATGTAACACCGGCTCAGCGAGCCCGGGACGTCGACAATCCCTCCCTTGATCACATAGCGTGCGCCCGGCGCAAATTCGCTGACAAACGCTACGCTGCACGAGCGATTGGCATTGGCCACGCCGCGCATTTCCAAGTGCAGCGGTTTGCCGGCTTCAATCGGAAAAAAACCCTCCGGCGTCGAGACATTCTTATAAACGGAAACCAACTGCTTCCCCATCCCCGACTCAGTCGCCACGGTTCTGCCGTATTTGCAGCCGATGGCAGGCGCCTGGACCAGAGTCACGCCGTTTCGATAATTTTCCATAGAGACCAGTTCGCTGCGGATCATCGCCTGGGGCGCCCCCGCAGGCACAAAATATTTCGGCGCTGGGGCGCAGCCTGCAAGCAGCAGAACTGAACACAGGTAAAGAGGCTTCATAATTTCCTTATTAATGGCGGAAGAGGCGGCGTTAACAGACCTGATCAATCAGAATGAGTCAAGCAATAAGTGAGAAGAACGAGCGTCTTACCAGGCTTGAAATAAAGGTGAATCGCCCCTGGTTTACTAGATAGGCGCAATGGCTGCATTTGGCCGTTAGCTGTCAGTCGCTCCATAGTCCCCACACCACCGCGAACCGTGCCGCAACTGCTGATCGCCCCCAACCTTGCTCCGGCGCATGGCTCACCACCACTGGTGCAGTTGCGCTCCCGAAACCGGGAACGACCCACTGCGCCGGTAAGTCTACCCGTCTCTACCCATCGTTAAGGTACAGCGCAATGGACAAGACAATCACCCTGGATCAACTGGCTACCACTGACCTTCGATCGATCAACGAGATATGGCTCGGCGGGGCTCACAGGCCGCTATGTCTATGGCGGGGTGAGCAAGTCTTCACCCATGAAATGCTCAGCGAGGGCACCCACGATCAGAATGTCCGGCGTCTGTGCTTGCAGTTGGTCAACGCTGACGATCAAGGTGAAGTTGCCAGCGTTGAGTCGATCGCGCGCCAACGGCTGGAAGAAATGGGGAAGAACGGCGAGTTCTATCCGGCTGAGGAAGCGGACACTCATCAATAGTCGCTCCGCAACGCTGAAGAAAATGTCAGCTACTCATGAGGGTCCTCAGCACGCTACATGAGCCGCAGTTGCCAACGGACTCTTGATACCTACCCTCTTACCGCATGCCGCTTGGCCAGCCTCAGACGCCAATTCCCACCGTGTTGGAGATCGCATTCTTCCTCGGAATCGAATCCTACGCAGCGGTGCAGTAACGGCAGATCCACACCGGCATCGCTCAGCGCGATGCCTGTCAGTTCACGCATTCGCTGGTCTTCTCCCTTGGCCAGGGCTTGCTCCTTGCTTATTCGGGTATCGAATACCCAGATCACTCGCAGGCTTTGGGGGAAAGCGGCGTAGTTCACTTCGTGGGTCAGCCATTCAAAGCCAGGGATTTCAGCCTTGGCGGTTTCACAGGCTTCGGTCAGGGCGGCAACCAGACGGCGTTCGATACCTACGCTGTCGCGTTTGGTGGAGGGCATTGCGGGCTCCGGTGGGAAAGCGAAAGATGAACCAATAAAAAATATTACAGAGTGGCTTTATGAGATCTAGTCTCTATCAGGCAAAACAGCAGCTCATAGGGACGGTAAACAGTACTCATCGCTTAACTAATCGAGGGATCGAACATGTTGAAGTCACTCAATATCATGGCAACTGCATTGGTGTTGGCCGGAATAATCTCCACCAGTACTTACGCAGCCGACACACCAAAAGCTGAAGCGGCGGCACGCGGTCAAAGTATCGGCACCGCAACAGTTGCAGCGAATGCTCCAATGCCATGCCCCCCTGCAAACCGAGGGGCCAGCGCGACGGGAACCGCGCCTGGCACCGATCATGCCGCCTGCACAGCCGCCAAGAACAATGCGAGACAGGCATTGCGCGCCCGAGTGCCTCAAACCTGCGCGGCTTACATTTCGTCAACCAGACCCTGCGAAGTCGTTAACTAACGCACCTTGGGTTCAGCTTGAAAAGTCCGCCGCAGAACCTGCTGCGGCAACCAAAATCGTAGGTTTAGCAGGCGCCCTCCTTCAAAAAACGTTGTTCATGATCGGGGTCGGGCAACAGGCAGGTGTCATATTTTCCGAAGAGTCGATAGCGGTTTAAAGCAATGCGATCATAGGCCCAATCCCGAATTGGGCGTGGGATGCCACGCAACAGCCCCAGTGGGCGCCAGCCGGCAGGCAGTTGGGCAATGATTTCGAAAACCGCATTTGAGCGCACCCAGTAATGCCGGTCACGAATTACCGCCATGGTATCGAACTGATCCAACGGCAGCCCTGCCCAGGCGAGCAGTGCCTGGCCCTCTGGCGACTGTACAGCCGCCAATCGCACGCGCCGTTGACGATCATGGCGAATCAGGAACCGAGCCCAGCCATTGCACAGCTTGCACACGCCGTCGAAGAGCACCACGGTCTCGCCTGGGTTGAGGAAAGGCGCGGTTGAGGGGCGAGTTCGGGAGGCGGGCATAAGCATGGGTCCAATCGGGCCGGGTTCATCAGGACCGACTTACCCTCAGCCCTTCAACTCACTGGCCCGATTGCTCGCCGCATCATCGTAAGCCACATATAACGACTCGGCGATTTGGCTCTTGATAGCCTTGCTGGACTCCAGGCCCAACACAAAACCCTCGGCTTTGCCGCCCGCGCGGTTGAGTTCTTCGTGGGTGGCAGCGCCGGTGATGGCGTCGAGGAGTTTGGCAGCAACGGGGCCGACGCCTTTGGGCAGGGAGATTTGGTCGATGGACATGGCGGTACCTTTAAAAAATGAACGGTAGCGCATAGATCACTGCCGGGATGGGCATGGTAGACCAGCTGGCAAGGAAAGGGGCTACTTTGCGCCGAAAGTGGCTAAATACCTGCCCCCTCTCGCTCAGCCTCACACAACTCATTGCGCCGTTAGTACGCCTGCCCCGCACGCCGCGCATACATCGCCTGCTCCGTCTCCGCCGTGGCCCGCTCACCTTTGTAGGTCAGTTGAATGATAAAAAAACGTTCCCTGCCACCCTTCACATCCGAAGGGTCATAGGTTCTGAACAACGGCGCCAGATCAATGGTCTTGGCGAAATTTTCGTTGGTCAGGCTGTAGTAGCCCATGCCGCTGCCGGACCAGGGCGAGCCGGCGTCTGTCATGTCGATGGCGGCGTTGCGGAAGGTCACCGCGGCCGTTTTCAAATCAGCGGAGCCATTGAGCAGTTCGGTGAGCCGCTTGATATTCGCGTCGCTCAGCTGACCGGCCTTGTCGATGACTTTCAGGCGGCCATCGGCTTCGACGGTAAAACCATAATCGGTTCTGGCCAGGTCGGGGGCGGTGCTCTTAAGGGTGGATGCGAACGCGGTGAAGGCGCTTTTGAGCACCGCCTGGGCACTATGGAAGCGGTCGACGAAGCGAGGAAACTCCGGTGATTCGGAGCGCCCGACCCACACGTCGGTCACCTGCGGTGGCTCGCTCGCGGTTTGGGCGGCTTCGCTGGGATGATAGACCGCAGCCGGCCCGGCATCTGCCAAAGGTTGCTTGGCCGCCTCCGGCAGTGCCTGGGGCGTCAGTTTCTGCTCGGAAGGCGCAAGTCGGATATTGGCAGGGGCTATGGTGGTAGCGCTGATGGAGAGTGTCATTTCAATCTGTCCATGATTGGCGGGTTCATGAAGGTTATCGACGTGAAAGGCTTGATCTTTAGACCAGCTCGGGACGTAAACAACCGTCGTTGAACCTCGAGCACCAACGGCCTGGGCGCGCCCACCTGCCTGCCCTCAATCAGACGCCTGCGACAATGGTCGCGCCACCTGCTCCAACGCCTTGCGCTCGGCCGCCACACCCCAAATTGCCTGCACCAGGGCAGCCGCACACATCAACGCTGCCCCGATCAAATACCCCACGAACAAACTCCCGCGCTGTTGCGTCTGTATCAATTGCCCGAACAAGGTCGGCCCGATGATCCCGCCCAGTCCGGTGCCGAACGCATAGAACACCGCAATCGCCAGCGCGCGTATTTCCAGCGGGAAGGTCTCGGCCACGGTCAGGTACGCCGAACTCGCCGCTGCCGAGGCGAAGAAGAAGATCACCATCCAGGCCACGGCTTGCTGGGTCACGTCGAACCAGCCTTGCTGGAACGCGTAGCCACTGAGCGCCAGCAACACGCCGGAGGTGGCGTAGGTGAAGCTGATCATCACGCGCCGGCCGACCACGTCAAACAACCGTCCCAGCAGCAACGGCCCGCAGAAGTTGCCGAGGGCGAGCGGCAAGACGTACCAGCCGACGCGCTCGGCGGGCACGTCATAGAAGTCGGTGAGCACCAGCGCGTAGGTGAAGAAGATCGCGTTGTAGAAGAAGGCCTGGGCAGTGAGCAGTGTCATGCCGACCAGGGCGCGACGGCGAAAGCTGACGAACAGGGTGTGGAAAATCTCCGCCAGCGGTGTGTGGTCGCGCGCGTGCAGCCGCAACGGCGGGGCGGTCACTGGGGCCAGTGCGTGGCCTTGTTCGCGCAGGCGCGCTTCGATGCCGTCGACGATGCGTCGCGCTTCGTCGTGCTGGCCGTGAATCAGCAACCAGCGCGGGCTTTCCGGCAGCCACAGGCGCATCACCAGGATGATCAGGCCCAGCGCGGCACCGATGCCGAAGCACAGGCGCCAGCCGAGGTCGCCACCCACGACCTGCGGGTCGAGCAACACGATGGCGCCACCGGCCCCCAGGGCTGCGCCCAGCCAGAAGGTGCCGTTGATGGTCAGGTCGACCCAGCCGCGATAGCGCGCCGGGGTGAATTCCTGGATGGTCGAGTTGATTGCGGTGTATTCGCCACCGATGCCCATGCCGGTCAGGAAGCGGAACAGCAGGAAGGTTTCCAGGTTGAAGGAGAACGCCGTGGCTGCGGTGGTGCCCACGTAGAGCCACAGAGTGATGAAGAACAGTTTGCGTCGCCCCAGACGGTCGGTTAGCCAGCCGAACAGCAGTGCCCCCAGCACGGCGCCAGCGATGTAGACGCCACCGGCGAGGCCAATGTCGACGTTGCTGAAGTTCAGGCCGGTGCTGCTTTTCAGCGCGCCGGACACCGAGCCGGCCAAGGTCACTTCCAGGCCGTCGAGCAACCAGGTGATCCCGAGGGCGAACACCAGCAAGGTGTGGAAGCGGCCCCAGGGCAAGCGGTCCAGGCGCGCGGGCAGGTCGGTCTCGAACAGCGTGCCAGGGGTGTTTGAGTGTGGCTGGGTCATTGTCACATCCGTCCATGTGCACTGCCTCGTCCAGTTAGGAGTGAGGCTTGGGCGAGGGAGTTCAACGTGGTCGCGCTGAACGAACGGCGAGTGGTTGGAGTCGCAGTATCAGGCCCCGGCAAGGAACCCACTGATGCCTCTGAATAACGCTGCCCTCGCGATGCTGCTCACCCTGGCCGCCAGCACGGCGGCCATGGCCCAGGAGCCGCTGCGACTGGAAAACCTGAAACGCTGCGGCGACCTGCTGCAAAGCCGGGAGCAGGATTGGTGCCTGAGTGCGCGCGGGCTGGGTGAAGCAACGCCGCAGGTGAAACTGTCGGGCAAGACGCTGCCGCCGCAAGCCCTCCAGCGTGACGGCGACCAGTTGCGCCTGCGCCTGGACAGCACGCTCTACCAGAGCGGCCCGCTGTGGCTCGAAGACGGCCCGCGCGCCAGCAATGCGGCCTGGCTGACCCTGCGCAATAGCCATGTGGTCGCCGCCGGGCCCAGCGAAGTGGCGAAGAACATGGACGGCCTGACCACCTATGTCGACCTGGTCAGCGTGCTGATCGAGGAAGACCACGACGGCCGCCAGGAAGCCGAGCGCCTCGCGCGCAAATACGGCGCGAGCGTGGTCGGCAGCATCGCGCCGCTGAACCTGTTCCAACTGCGCCTGCCGGCCACCGACCTGCTGCAGCGCGACGCCTTGGTGCTACGCCTGGGCAGCGAGACCAGCGTGGATGCGGTGGTGATCGAAGAATCCGCCGCCGAAGAAACCGAGCACGCCGCCACGCGCCACGAAAAACCGCAGAAGCCATCGCCCGACTCCGATGAATGGGCCGCCAACCGCTTTCTCGATGCGGTGGCCTATTATCAGCGGCGCATCCCGGGCCAACACACGCCCATCACGCCGCAACCGGTGCGCATCGGCCTGATCGAGCGCGGCGTGGATTTCGACACCGCAGATTTCGCTGACTACCTCGGCGCCTGCGCCCCCAGGCGTACCTGCGTCTACGCCCGCGATACAGATGCGGCGAGCGGCCATGGCACCACCGTCGCCGGCATCCTCGCGGCAGGCTGGGACAACGGCGGCAACACCGGCTTTCTGCGTGGGCTGGACAAGGCCAGCGGTGGCTTTGACGTGATTGTCGAGCGCAACTCCGATGCCGGCATCACGGCCAATATCGCCGCCTCGGTCAACCTCGTGGAGGACGGGGTGCGCGTGCTCAACTGGAGCTGGGGCATTCATCGCGTCGGAACCAAGGACGTCAATGGCAATGACGTCGACTCGCTGGTGCGCTCGGGAATTGCCATGAGTGGCTACGAAGAATTGCTCGAAGAGTTCTTCCTGTGGCTGCGCAAGGAACACCCCGATGTGATCGTGGTGAACTCCGCCGGTAACGGTTCGGCATTTTCTGGCAGCGACGAGTACCGCCTGCCCTCCTCCTTCATCACCGAGCAGTTGCTGGTGGTGGGCGGACACCAGCGTAACGTGCGTGGCGGCGTCGCCGTCGATAACCCAGCCTATGCCCTTACACGCAGCTCCTCGAATGTGGACATGCGCGTCGACATCACCGCTGCCGCCTGCGCCCACGCGTCCACGCCCGACGCCGGCCAGGAAGGCGCCGTGCATTGCGGCACCTCCTACGCCACGCCGATGGTCGCAGGCTTGCTGGCGGCGATGCTGTCGATCAACCCGCAACTGCAACCCGAACAGCTGCGCATGCTGTTGCGCCGCAGCGCCATGGCGATCGGCGAGAACCACGACTTTGAGCGCAGCGACGCCCAGGACCTCACCGCGCCGATCCTTCCATCCGAGCGCAACTACCAGCTCAACGACAAGGACGTCGGGCGCTCGGCTCGGCTGGATATGCAGAAGGCGCTGGACCTGGCGGTGCAAAGCCGGACGCGGGTGCGCTGAACCGCACCTGATCGTTCCCACGCTCTGCGTGGGAATGCCTCCTGGGACGCTCCGCGTCCCGCCTACTGCGCACAGATGATCAGGAATGCTCCAGCGCCACCGGCTTCACCGCCTGCCCCTGCTGACGCGAAGTGACCAGGCCGATAAACGAGATCACCAGGGCCAGGCCAATCGTCGAGGACACTTCGGTGCGGTGTTCCGGCGTCACCATCATCACGGCCAGCGCCGCGCAGATGAACACGATGACCAGATACGTCAGCCAGGGAAACAGCCACATGCGAAAGGTCAGCTCGACGTTCTGCTTGAGCAGCAGCCGACGCATGCGCAGTTGCGAGATGGCGATGACCAGATACACCAGCAACGCGATGGCACCGGAACTGGCCAGCAGAAACTGGAACAGGCCAGCGGGCATGAAGTAACTCAGCAGCGTCACTCCCGCACCCAGGATGGTGCTGGCGATCACCGCCGCCCTGGGCACGCCCGCCGCTGAAGTGCGTTTAAGGGCGCGTGGCGCATCGCCGCGTTTACCCAGGGAGAACAGCATGCGCGAGGAGATGTAGATCGAGGAGTTCATGCAACTGGCCACGGCGATCAATACCACCAGGTCGACCATGAACTTGGCGTTGGGAATGTTCATCAACTCCAGCGCACGCTGGTAAGAACCCACGGATGCCAGCAGGGGATCGTTCCACGGCACCACGGAAATAACGATCGAGATCGACAACAGGTAAAACACGCCGATGCGCCAGATCACCGAGCGGGTCGCCTTGGCGATGTTCTGCGCCGGGTTGCTCGATTCGGCCGCGGCGATGGTCACCGCCTCGGTACCGATGAAGCTGAACATGATGGTGATGAACGCCCCCACCACGGCCGACAGGCCATTGGGTGCAAAGCCGCCGTGCTCTTGCATCAAGCGGCTCAAGCTGCTGGCTTCACGATCCGGAATCCAGCCCATCAGCACGCTGAACCCCAGGCCGATGAAACCGACGATGGCGATGACCTTGGCCATCGCGAACCAGAACTCGAACTCGCCATATTTGGCAACGCTGAACAGGTTGGTGATCACCAGCAAAATGATCGACAACAACGCAAACAACCATGCATCGACCTGAGGAAACCACTGATTGAGCACATGCCCGGCAGCCAGCGCCTCGATCGGAATCACCAACACCCAGAACCACCAATACAACCAGCCGATGGTGAAGCCTGCCCAACGGCCAATGGCCTGGTCGGCATAGGTGGAAAACGAGCCGGTGTCGGGGCGCGCCACCGCCATCTCCCCGAGCATGCGCATCACCAGCACCACCAGCAGGCCGGAGCACAGATAAGCCAGCAACACCGCCGGCCCCGCCGCCGCGATGGCATGCCCGGAGCCGACAAACAACCCCGCGCCGATGATGCCTGCGATGGACAACATGGTGACGTGACGCGGCTTGAAACCCTGCGCCAGCTGAGCGTTGGAATCGTTGGAGTTGAGACTATTCATTGTTTTTGTGGTTCTCGGGCGACCAATACCCCTCACCTTAAGTGCGCAGGACAACGCCAAAGTAGCCTGAGCGCGGCATCATCGTGTCTGATCTCGACATCGGCCAATCGACTGCAACGTTTGAGGGCACAGCATGCGCACCGGGCAATCAATGGGGACGCATGATTGCCCGACAGCCCATCACGCTGCTGTACTGGACTTGAATAGCTCGCTCATGAGGTCGGTTGCCGCCCCATGCCCGAAGACATCAGCGGAATCACGCTGGGAAGGATCCAGTGTGCCTTCGGCTCTGATGCTTTGCCCGGTATAAACCAACGTTCCTTCCAGCACTTCGACCGCGCTGTGATAACCCAAGCCGACCAAAAACGCACCCGCCCCTGCCGCACGCGCATAGCGCTGGTCCTGCTCGGCCGGCGCCAAGACCGACATAGGCATGATGGTGCCACCGTCTTGAGCGCGGGGACCATCGGGCAGCGCACCCACGTATTGATCGTGTGCGCTTACGCCGCGCAGCATGTCCCAAGCCTGTAAAATCTCGGCCGGCGACGCTGACATATGCCCGACAAGCGGCTCGGTCGTTTCTTTGACGCGGGCCGTCCCAATGTCAAAAACCGCCCAGCGATTGTCAGGAATACGTTCAGATGCGGGGACATTGAGTGCCTTATCCGCTTCCAGCCCGCTGTTATGTACGCCTGCTCGAAAAGGCATGTCGGCCGGCGAATTGAACGAACGGACCTTTCGTTCAGCGCGTTTATCCGGGCCGACAACCGCAGAGCCGCCTTGCTCACGCAAGTGCTGGATGGCGACAGTATCCGGCACCTCCAGCCCCTGGGCTTTGAGCAGATGGTTGAGGGCTGTCATCAGCCCCTCATCTGCATTGCCGGGGGTGGTGTAAAACCCGCCGATATCGCCCATCAGTGCGATAACCACCGCTCTATCGGTGGCGCTCGCAGCCACGCTGCCCGTTGCCGCCTGCGCGCCTGCGGCTCGCGCCAATGCTGCAAGCAAGTCATCCGTCGTTTTTCCAGCCAGCAGCCGTCCTTCCCCCAGCAAATGAGCACCCATCATTTTCTGATGTTCTGCGCTCAGGTTCGAGACCACGCGATGCAACACCTTGGCTGCCGCCGCAAGCTCTCCGGTCAGGATGTCACTGGGCTTGTAAAGCACGCTTCTCGCCGCGACGGTCTGTGCGAAGGCCAACTCTTTGGTGGTCGCCCGGGAAGCCTGTCGCGCCGGGTCGCCATGGGTGATTTGCAGGTGAGCGGCGTCCTTGGCCTTAAGCACATCATTAAAGGCAGCGGCGTCTTTCGCGGCATTTTCCAGGGCGTGATAATTCATGAAAAGCTTATCGCCAATATGCTCGAACCCGGGTCTACCCGAAAAATCCTCAAGCAATTTATTCTGGACCTTCGGATGCGTCAGCGCGTATGAAATTTCATCCATCGAGTGCCCGCCATCCACGTAAATGAACAGCAAGGCCTGGATGGCCAAATAGGTTTCAAGGTCGTCAGGGTGTGTATCGGCATGCACCGCTTTGCAAGCACGTACCGCCCCCTGTTCAATCACGATTGAACCCGACGGCCCGTTGACGTAAGTCCCTGTGCCTTTTTCAAAAAGCGTCTTCATATAAGAACCGGGTTGAGATGCATCAGGATGTTCAGGATCCTGCATCTCAAGCCTGTCGGGGCAACGGGTGCTGGCGCTGGCTAACAACTGGTTCTTGTAGTCATTTTCATACGTAATATTAAAAGGTTCGTTCAGGCGCAAATCCCTGGGCGCCGCGTCGATGTTTCGCAAAATACCGACGTTGTAACTGTCGGCCTGCCTGAACAGGTTGCCTTCTCGGGCATTGAGTTCTATACGGCCTTTGCCCGGTGCCCTGATGGGATCAAACACACCGTCCCAATGACCTGCCGGGAGTTTTGCCTCGGCATCCGGTTCATTTTTCAGCGCGTAGCTCAAATATCGGTGTTTGTAGATATCAAACAAGGCCGCTCTGGCCTCGGGTGAAATACTCAAGGTTTCCAAGGTTTTCTCGGCACGCGTGTAGAAACCCTGAAGCTGATCCAAACCGACGATGCGGGTGTCGAAACTTTGATTTTTCCAAGCGGCCTGATATTTCTCGAACAACGGTGCGCTGACATAGTTGTCCTTGATGTAATTCACTTGGTTGTTTGAGATAGCGCAGAAGGTTTTATAAATGTCCGGCGAGCGGAAGTAATCCTGCAACGCATGTTTGGCATAGTAGCTTTCGAATGCACGCCGTACCGGGTCGTTGACCATTTTCAGCTTCATCGCACCGTCAGCAGCTTGCGCTGAGCCGTTGACGACCAGCTTGACCAGCTCTGCTTTACGCTGATCAGGATCGTGGATACTGCGCAGTCGAGTGAGAATTTTCTGAGTTTGGGTTTCAGTCGGCCCCGCCATCCTGAACCTGTTCAACCCCAGGCTCAGCGCACCATCCTTGATTAACGCCTTGCCCGGCAAGATACGGTCCTGAGAGTATTTTTCAACGATATCACTGGTGATAACGGCGTTATAAATGGCGCCATTTCTGATTTGCGCGGGCTGCGCGTCGCCGTAGAGAAAACTGACCGGGCGCGCCTGCCCCTCAGCGTTGAGCGTGACTGTGGGCACTGCGTTCGACTGCAGTTCAATAGGCTTGTTTTTCAGGTAATCGAAGTTCTTCACGAACTCGACATTCTTCAAGTTGCTGTCAGGGTCAGACGCTAGCTCGGCCGACGCTCTTAAAACGGTAGTATTGTTAATCGGCACAGTGTTCACTCCCATTGGATAAGATAACTAACGTCGGACGATGCTTACTTGAAAATGCCGTGCAGCGATATCATCAGCCTGAAAAACCCATCCAACGCCCCCTGCAGATGTGTGGCTGAACCACTACAGATATCATCCAGCAAAGCCTTGACTTCGTAACCACGTAGACCTTTACCCAACACGGCCTGGCCCGTGACTACCGATGGCAATGGGTATTGCAGTGCAAGCAGCAGTTTTTCTGCATGAGTATTCAGCGTGGCGCCGTTCAAGGTATTTAACTCACTCCACATCCACACCCTGTGATGATCAGCAGTCAGCATGATCGGGCTGATAGTTTTAAAGTTAAGTACAATCGACGAGTGACGATCAAAGTGCCCTATTTGTTCTTGGGGCACGCCAAAATCCAATAAAGTCTCGCGTAGTATTTTCGATATATCAGAATTCACAGCCTATGCCCTCAAGCGTCAGCCACTGTGCCTCAAGCGGTTATAACCGACCTTCCTGAATTATCCAGATGCCCCCTTTCAATGCATGTAAGAGGGGCGGACTATGAGTGGCGAACTTCCACGAACAGTTCCACCTGGCAACTCACGCACCGTTCGTGCGTCAACCCGCCTGCATCATCATCTGCCACAAGGAAGCCCCCACGCCGGTGATGCTCTCGCCGGCGATAAGCCCGGCCGCTGCGGTAATCGCAAAACGCTCGGTAAGGCTTGGCCAACGGCAGCTGATCACCCAGGTCACCACCGCCCCCAACGCCATCATCAGCGACACAGAGGCCGGCAATACAAACGCCAGTCCCAATGCCGCAGCGCTGGGCAGATAGCGGGCACGATCGACAGGCAACATGCTGTCGAGCACACCCAGCACTGCACCGATCAAGGCCGCGATGGCAATCGCCCAGCGAATGCTCGGCGACAGTGAGTCCAGCCCGTGGGTCAGGGTTTGCGCCACGGCTTTCCAGGTGGCCACGGCCGGTGCCGGCCATTGCTCGGTGAGCAGCATGCTCTGGGGGTCGGGGATCAGTGCCAGGTAGGCGAATACGCCGACGATGCTGCCGACGAAAATCCCCAGGATTTGCGCGATAACCTGCTTGTGTGGCGTAGCGCCAATCGCCTTGCCCACCTTGAAGTCGTTCATCAAGTCCGTGCATTGCCCGGCCGAACCGCCGGCCGTGTTGGCGCTCATCAGGTTGATCGGCACCTGCCCCGGCGCGGCGATGCCGAAGCTCAGTTGGGACAGCTGACCGATTGCGCCAATCGGCGGTATACCAGTGGCCCCCACCACCCGCGCCGCCACGGCAGCCAGGCAGATTGCCAGGGGAATGGTCAACAGTGCCATCCACAGGTTGATACCGAACAACAGCGCCTGCAGGCTCACCACCAAGCCGATCGCCAGGATGAAGCCGGCGGCAGGGCCCGGCTTGGGCAGCGTCCACGGCGTGCCGCCGCCCGCCCGGGTGGAGCGATGCAGCGCCCACAAGCGAATCGCCAACGACGCCAGGGTGGAACACACCATCAGGCTCACCCCTGGCCACAGCAGCCATTCCACCAGCGCGGCAAATTGTGGGCCGCTGCTACCCGCCGCAATGTTCACCAGTCCTTGCGCCAACAGCCATGGCCCCAGCCCGCCCCAGGCCAGCACGGCGCCGAGCAGCAAGGTCAGGCCGACGCGAATGCCGATGATGCCGCCGAACCCCAGTAACAGCAGCGAAGGGTCTGCGCTAAACGTCAGGCGCTCAAGCTGTGCGGTCGGCGACCAGCGCGGCAGCGCCCACAGGAAGGTATCCACCCACTTGACCAGCCCCGACAAAATGGCGGCGCTGAGCAGCACTTTCAAGCGTGTCGCGGCTTCGCGCCCGTGGTTGTAGATGTGCAGCAAGGTCTCCAGGGTGGCCATGCCTTCGGGAAACTTCAGCGCCTTGTCATTGAGCAATGAGGGCCGCAGGTACCACGCGATCCAGATCCCCAGGAAGCTCACCGAAAACACCCAGGCGATCATCGGGATTGCCTCCAGCTGGTTGCCCGTGAGCAAGGTGTAAGCCGGGATGGGCGCGACCAGCCCGCCGGAAATGATCGACGCGGCGGCCGAAGCGACGGTCTGGTTGATGTTGCTTTCGTGCAGCGTCCACGGCACCGCCGCAGCAGAGCGTTTGGCCAGGCCCTGCCAGACCGCATAGCCAATCAGCAACGCGATGATCGACATGTTGAACGACCAGCCGATCTTCAGGCCCGCGTACACATTGGACGGGGTCAGCAGGATGCCGAGCAGGACCCCGGTGATGACTGCCCGCAGGCTGAGTTCGCGTTCTACGGGGAGGGTTGACGAGATGGGATGCATGCAGATTCCTTTCGACCAGAAGACAGCGCCACTGGTTAAGTGAGCGCTGCCTGGCGCAAAGGTTCAGCGGTCCTTCATGCGCCTCTATTTGGCGAACGCATACTCGCCGCCCTGCTCCACTGCCTTGCGATAAGCCGGTCGTTGCTGGAGCTTGTCTACCCATGCCGCCAGGTTCGGGTACGCCTGCAGCTTGCCCTGCGCCTTGGCAATCTCGCCGATAAAGCTCATCTGGATGTCCGCACCGGTCAGTTCATCACCCACCAGATACGGAGTTTTGCCGAGCACGTCATTCAGGTAGCCGAGGTAGTTGGCCAGCTCTGATTCAATGCGCGGATGCAGCGGTGCGCCGGCTTCACCCAGGCGCCCGACGTAGAGGTTGAGCATCAACGGCAGCATGGCCGAGCCCTCGGCAAAATGCAGCCACTGCACGTATTGGTCGTAGCTGGCGCTGGCCGGATCGGGTTGAAATTGACCGTTGCCGTGGCGGCGGATCAGGTAGTCGATGATGGCGGCCGATTCAATCAGTACACGGGAACCGTCCTCGATCACCGGCGATTTGCCCAGCGGGTGAATGGCCTTGAGCTCGGGAGGCGCGAGGTTGGTTTTCGGGTCGCGCTGGTAGCGCTTGATCTCGTAGGGCAGGCCCAGCTCTTCGAGCAACCAGAGGATGCGCTGGGAGCGCGAATTGTTGAGGTGGTGAACGGTAATCATAGGGGGGCAGCTCCGTTAGGGTTAAGGAGAAGACTACACGACGGCGGCAGAGTGCCCTGAATGGGCGCTCAGTCCAATCGAAACCGCGCCGTGTTAGCACTCAACGCCCGGCTGCCCTTGCTCAGGCTGTCGGCGGCCTGATTGACTGCCCGTGCGCCGTCGAGCAAGCGCCCGGCCGCCTGGTCCACCTGCTGGATATTGCCGCTCACCTCGTCGGCCGTCGTTGCCTGTTCTTCCACGGCGGCGGCGATTTGCGCCAGGGTGTCGGTGACGTTCTGCACGGCACCGGCGATTTCGCCGAGGCGCGTGCCCAGGCCGGTGACGGATTCGGCGTCACTGAGCGCCTGGTTGCAGGCGGCGCCCATCAGGCTGACGGCCTGGCTGACCGTGGCGCGCAGGCTGTCCACGGTGCTGGCGATCTGCGCGGTGGACGCCTGGGTGCGTTGCGACAGGCTGCGCACCTCATCGGCGACCACGGCAAATCCGCGACCTTGCTCGCCGGCGCGGGCAGCTTCGATGGCGGCATTGAGGGCCAGCAGGTTGGTCTGCTCGGCGATCCCGCGAATGGTGTCGACCACCGATTGAATCTGCTGCCCCTGCTGGCTGACTTGTTCCAGCGCGTTGGCGGTGTCGGTCAGGCGCTGGTTGAGTTGCTGGATGCTGGCCGTGGTGCGCTGGCTGTCGCGGCTGCTGTCCTCGGCGATACGCCGGGTCTGCTGAGCGCTGTCGGCAGCCTGCTCGCAGCTTTTGGCGACGCCCAGGGAGGTGGCGGCCAACTGGGTGGCGGCTGCGGCAATCTGGCTGATCTGGTGTTGCTGGTCTTCGACTTCGGTGAGGGTGCTGCCCGATTGCGCGTTGAGGGTGAGCACGGTGGCGCCCAGCTGCTGGGTTTCATGATTGACGCCGAGCAGGCTGGCGCGCAGTTGCACCACGGCGACGTTGAGCGCCGTGCTGATGGCGGCCAGTTCGTCGCGCCCCTCCACCGCCACTTCGACGCGCAGGTTGCCGTCGCGCAAGGACTCGGCCAGCGTCGTGATGCCGCTGGCGCTGCGGCGGATCGACGCTTGCAGGCAGACGAACAGGTACAACGCCGCCAGCGCCAGCAGGCTGAACGTCGCCGCCACGGGGATGAAGTGCTGCAGCGAGCGCTCACGGTAGTAACTCAAGCGCGCGTCGAGCGAATGCAGCGACTGGCTGCGCAACGCGCCCAAGGCCGCGAGCATGGCGTCAACGCTTTGGTTGAACGCGGCGGTGTCGAGCTTGATGGTGCCGCCGAAGACGCCCTCGTCCAGGGTCTTCAGCTCGCTGTCCAGGCGTTGCAGGCTGGTTTCGTACTGCACCGTCCAAGGCTCGAGGCCTGGGTATTGCCTGGCTTTGAGCGCGCCGGCTGCCTTGACCAACTGGTCGCGCGCATCTCCGATGCGGCCGCGCAGGTCGCGCATCTGCAAACGGCTTTGCAGGGTGAACTGGCCCGAGGCGATCGAGGATTGGCCGACGCTGGCCGTGCGCCCGATACGCTCGATCAGGTCCGGGGTGTGCTGGCTGGAAATCTGCATCAGCAGGTAGGTTTCCAGCCACGGATCGAGGATCAGGCCGGCGTCCAGGGTGATCTGTTCGCGCAGCGATTGCATCGCGGTCAGGGCCGCGGTAAAGCGGTCATAGCCATCCGGCCACCAGCCGACGGTGCGCAGGGCCTGGGTGTCCATGCCCTTGACCGCTGCCTGCAAGGTGTCGAAGCGCGCCAGGGTATCGGCGCTGGCGTTATGGGTTCTGAGCGCGTCGCCCAGGGTTTGCAGGCCTTGTTGGATCACTGGGCTGCCAGCGTCC
Organism: Pseudomonas sp. R2-7-07; assembly: GCF_003852355.1. Classification (NCBI taxonomy): domain Bacteria; kingdom Pseudomonadati; phylum Pseudomonadota; class Gammaproteobacteria; order Pseudomonadales; family Pseudomonadaceae; genus Pseudomonas; species Pseudomonas sp. R2-7-07. The sequence continues at coordinate 3,816,333 of NZ_CP027759.1, forward strand.
ACCTTGTCCATTGCGGCCTGGGCGGCAGGGGTTGGCGTATGCAGAATATCCAGGGCTTTCCAGCGGGCGGCCAGGTTGCGTTGGGCGGTCAGTTGCACATCGAGCGAGTCCAGCGCCAACAGTTGGCGCACACCGGACTGTTCGCTGGAGATCACCGCGAGTTTGTCGCGGTAATCCTGGCCGATCATCCACAAGCTCCCGGCCAGCGGCAGCATGAACAGGAAGAACAGCACCTGGAACTTGCGCGCGAAACCGAACCGTCCAAGCAGGCGGATACCCGGTGATAAAAGTCTTTGCATGCCCTGCAACTCCCCTGAACAAACTCAAGCTTCACAGCGTGTGAAATAACTAACGGCAAAATGCCATGTCATTGATTAGCAAGATATGGGCCGCAGGTTGAAACCTTGGCGATAGGCGTAATGGCACCGCGAAACCGACCGACGGTGCGCGAAAATGGGGCAAAAGCACTCAGCGGCGGGCAGGCCCTGTAACCGCCGGGGACAAAAGTTTCGGGGGAGCTACGCTGTACGCGGCGGCGTTCAGCCCAGCACATGGGTAATCCATTGGATGTGCTGGGCAATTTCTTGCCGTTTTGCTTGCGGCACCGACTGCCTGGCCTTCTCGAAACCGGCAAGCGTCTTGTGTTTCTCGCGCAGCAGGCGTTGCCATTTCGCCACGAACATCGGGGTGCGCGCCTGCAGGTGCAGCGGTCCGAAGTACAGCTGCTCATCGGTGTAGTTCACCGGCCCGCTACGTTCGGCGACGATGATTTCGTAGTAGAAGCGATTCTCATGCAGCAGCTCCTCGTGCAGGATTCGGTAGCCGTTGTCCATCAACCAGTGGCGCAACGGTTGCTCGCCGCCGTTGGGTTGCAGGATCAGGCGTTCCTTGCCGCTCAACCGCGCTTTGCCGCTGTCGAGGATGTCGCGGATCGTCTCGCCGCCCATGCCGCACAGGCTGACGGCGGTGATGGCGTCGTCTGGCTCGATCGCTGCCAGACCATCGGCCCGGCGTACGCGGATGCACTGCTCCAGGTCGTTGGCGCGCACGGTGCGCTGGGCTGCGCGAAAGGGCGTGGCCGCGACCTCTCCCGCCACGGCCCCGGCAATCACACCACGACGCATCAGCGCCACCGGCAGGTAAGCATGGTCCGAGCCGATATCAGCCAGGCGCGCGCCAACCGGCACCCATGCCGCTACGCGCTCCAGGCGCATGGACAATGTATGTTCGTTCAACAGGGATTCCTTGTCATTCGCCGGAAAATCGATCCCGGCTATTGGTCAAATGCAGCACCATCGCCGCCCGCGCGGCATCCGGATCCTGGCGCTTGAGCGCATTGAAGATCGCCTCATGCTCCAGGTTCGCCAGTTGCCCCAGCTTGGCAAAATCCGCGCCGCCGCGCTCGGCGCCCAGCACCAGGGTGCGGGGGATCATGGCAGTGCCCAGGTGCTGCATGATTTCGCTGAAAAACGTGTTGCCGGTGGCCTCGGCGATCAGTTGGTGAAAGCGCTTGTCTTCTTCCACGCAACTGTCGTTGTTGGCCAGGGAGGCCTGGTAGTCGTCCAGCGCCTGACGCATGTGCGCCAGTTGCTCGTCGGTACGGCGCAGCGCGGCCAGCGCCACGGCTTGCACTTCCAGGCCCAGGCGCAGCTCCAGCATGTTGCGCACGCTGGCGACCGTGTCCACATGCAGGCGCAAGCCTTGCTGGGGGTGTTGCGCCAGCACGAATGTGCCGATGCCGTGGCGCGTCTCCACCAGGCCAGAGGCTTGCAGCTTGGAGATGGCTTCGCGCACCACCGTACGGCTGACCCCGTGCTCAAGCACGATGGTGGATTCGGACGGCAGTTTTTCACCGGGCTTGAGCTGCCCGAGCAGGATGCGCTGGGTCAGTGCGTCGACCACGCCCTGGGCCAGGTTGGTGGAGCGTTTGCGCACAGCGGGGGCGTTTTCAATGGGCATTGCCAGGTTCCACGGGGTTGGGCAGGTGGGAGCTTAACACTGGGCTCAGGCGCGGCGCTGGGTTGATTCATGAAACGTCCAACTTGTATGACAACCAACCTGAAACACATCAATTCCATTCCTGTATCGGGGATTTTTTGCCGGGGATTCTGACGGCTACAAGGCTTTTAAACCCATTAAAGATCTATTAAATAACCAAAAGAACGCCTGCTCTTCGCTTTTATAAGAATAAATACAGATCCCAACGCATTGCGGTTTTCAAAAAACAACTTGTATGATGTCTGGCAACAAGACACGCAAACCCGCATAAAAACAAATCAGGGGGAGTTTTGAATTGTGAACAATTCAAGCCATGCATCTGCCACACCAGAAACTGATTCGGTGCTCGCTCGCGCCGTGGGCAAAGTGAAGGGCCATGTGCTCCCACTGTTCGTGATCATGTTCATCCTCAACTACATCGACCGGGTCAACATCGGCTTCGTGCGCACGCATATGGAGCACGACTTGGGCATCGGCGCGGCGGCCTATGGCTTCGGTGCCGGGCTGTTCTTCATCGGCTACGCGATCTTCGAAGTGCCGTCGAACATGCTGCTGCAAAAAGTCGGCGCGCGCATCTGGCTGACCCGCATTATGTTCACCTGGGGCATCGTCGCCACGATGATGGCGTTCATCCAGAACGAAACCCACTTCTACATCCTGCGCTTTTTGCTGGGCGTGGCTGAAGCGGGCTTCTTCCCAGGCGTGATTTACTACTTCACCCGCTGGTTGCCAGGCGTGGAGCGCGGCAAAGCCATTGCGATTTTCCTCAGTGGCTCGGCGGTTGCTTCACTGATCTCCGGCCCGCTGTCGGGTGCGCTGTTGCAGATTGAAGGCTTGGGCTTTCACGGCTGGCAATGGATGTTCGCCATCGAAGGCCTGGCCTCGGTGGCGCTGGGCTTCTTCGTCTGGTTCTGGCTGGACTCCAAGCCCCATGACGCCAAGTGGCTGAGCCGCGAAGAACAGGACGCGCTGGTGGGCGCCATCGATCAGGAACAGCGTGATCGCGAAGCCCTGACCACGGTCAAACCGACCATCGGCAAACTGCTCAAGGACCGTCAGATCATGCTGTTCTGCGCCTTGTATTTCTGCATCCAACTGACGATCTATGCGGCGACGTTCTGGCTGCCGAGCATCATCAAGAAAATGGGTGACCTGAGCGATGTGCAGGTCGGGTTCTTCAACTCGATTCCCTGGCTGATCTCGATCATCGCCATGTACGCCTTCGCATCGCTGTCGGGCAAATTCAAATTCCAGCAGGCCTGGGTCGCGGCAGCCTTGTTGATCGCGGCAGCCGGGATGTTCATGTCCACCACGGGCGGGCCGATCTTCGCCTTCGTGGCCATCTGCTTTGCGGCCATCGGTTTCAAATCCGCTTCTTCGCTGTTCTGGCCGATCCCACAGGGCTACCTCGACGTGCGCATCGCCGCCGCGGTGATCGCGTTGATCAACTCCATCGGTAACCTGGGTGGCTTTGTCGCACCGACCACCTTCGGTTTTCTGGAACAAACCACCGGCTCGATCCAGGGCGGGCTTTACGGCTTGGCCGGCACCTCTGTGCTCGCGGCCATCCTGGTGTTTTTCGCCAAGACGTCACCGTCTGCCGGCTTGATGTCGCCCAGCGTTGCGCCCACTGGCGCCGCCGCCAGCAAATCTATTTGAGCGTATAAGGACTTTGCCATGAACACGCCTGTTGTCACCCATTTCCAAGTCATCCCGGTCGCCGGCCACGACAGCATGCTGCTGAACCTCAGCGGCGCCCACGGCCCTTATTTCACCCGCAATATCGTCATTCTCAAGGACAGTTGCGGCAACACCGGCGTAGGCGAAGTGCCCGGTGGCGAGCGCATCCGCGAAACCCTGGAAGACACGCGCGGCCTGGTGATCGGCCAGCCCATCGGGCAGTACCAGCGCATCCTCAATCAAATGCGCACCACCTTTGCCTCACGGGACGCGGCCGGTCGTGGGCTGCAAACCTTTGATCTGCGTATCACCATTCACGCCGTTACCGCGATGGAGGCTGCCCTGCTCGACTTGCTCGGGCAATTCCTCGAAGTACCGGTGGCGGCCCTGCTCGGAGAGGGCCAGCAACGCGATGCGGTGAAAATGCTCGGTTATCTGTTCTACGTCGGTGACCGCAGCGCAACGGACCTGGCCTATCGCAACGAGGCCGACGCCGACGACGACTGGTTCCGCCTGCGCCACGAGAAAGCCCTGACCGCCGACGCCGTGGTACGCCTGGCCGAAGCCGCCAAAGCCAAATACGGCTTCAACGACTTCAAGCTCAAGGGCGGCGTGCTGAGTGGCGATGCAGAAATCGAAGCCGTTACGGCCCTGGCCGAACGCTTCCCCGATGCGCGCATCACCCTCGACCCCAACGGCGCCTGGTCACTCAAGGAAGCGATCCGCCTGTGCCGTGACCAGCATCAGGTACTCGCCTATGCCGAAGACCCCTGCGGGGCGGAAAACGGTTACTCGGGCCGCGAAGTCATGGCCGAATTCCGCCGCGCCACGGGTCTGAAAACCGCCACCAACATGATCGCCACCGACTGGCGTGAAATGGGCCATGCGATCCAGCTGCAATCGGTGGACATTCCCCTCGCCGACCCGCACTTCTGGACGATGCAGGGCTCGGTGCGGGTGGCGCAACTGTGCAACGAGTGGGGCCTGACCTGGGGCTCGCACTCCAACAACCATTTCGACATTTCCCTGGCCATGTTCACCCAGGTGGCCGCCGCCGCACCCGGCGAGATCACCGCCATCGACACCCACTGGATCTGGCAGGACGGCCAGCGCCTGACCAAGGCGCCCCTGCAGATTGAAGGCGGCTACGTAAAAGTGCCGGCCAAGCCTGGCCTCGGGGTGGATATCGACATGGATGCCGTGGCCAAGGCCCATGAGTTATACAAAGGCATGGGGCTGGGCGCGCGGGACGACAGCGTGGCGATGCAGTACCTGATTCCAGGTTGGAGCTTCAACAACAAGCGACCTTGCCTGGTGCGGTAAGACCTCGAGGCAAAGCCGGCCACTGTCTTCAGTGTCATGGTCGATTATTGGCCGGCCGTCGCCGGCTTTGCCCCAGGCGCTTGCTTGCTCGCAATCGGCTGCACCGTCAGCTCCACTCCGAGTGCCACCATCAACTTCTGGATCGTCTCATAGCGCGTTTTGGAGCCGCCTTTGAGGGTTTTATAAAGACTCTCCCGATTAACCCCCGCCGCCTCGGCCACCTTGTTCACGCCCTGGGCCTTGGCCACCTCGGCAAGGGCCTTCATGAGGACGTGCGGGTCCTGAGACTTCATGCTCTGCGCCAGATAAGCGCTGATAGCCTGCGGATTGTCGAGGAAGCGTGAAGCTTCGTAGACACGGGTACCGGATGTATCCAGATCGAGGATCGGCATGTCCTCGGGTTTGAATTTCGATTTGCTCATTTCATCCACCTCTCAGGGCATCGAGGATCTCTTTTGCCCGCTTGATTCCTCTTTTCTGGTCGGTTTTATCGCTTCCCCATAACATCAAGTAAGCGGTGATGCCCGTGCGTACAAAATAAATCCTGTAGCCTGGCCCGACAAAAACACGCATTTCGCTCAGGCCGTCGCCGACAGGCGCACAGTCGCCAAAATTGTTCTCTTCGGCGCGGTCGAGACGGGTCAGCACCGCTGCTTTCCCCCAAACATCCTTCATACCGTCGAGCCATGTATCGAACTCGGGCGTCCTGCCAATCGTATTGATCACAAAGCCACATGTAGCCTACTGGCTACTCCCTGTTGATGCCAGTGAATTTTTAATTGCGATGAAAGCCGCAAGCAAAACCCTAGTCCAGCACCCGCCCGAGCGGCCGATCGATACTATTAGCACCTGTTTCCCCCGCGTTTAAAGCGGCCGATCAAACAACGGCGCCCCGGCGTGGCGCCCTGATCGCCCGCTGACACAGCACACATCCAATGTGGGAGGGGGCTTGCTCCCGATGGCGGTCTATCAGTTAAAAAATGGCTGACTGACACACCGCCATCGGGAGCAAGCCCCCTCCCACATTTGGATCGGCGTAGGCCAACCCCTGTAAAAAGTCACCTGGCTCGCATTATTCTGTCCTGACGCTCGCAGCCCGAACCGGAGGCTTTCCATGAGTTCACCCAACATCAGCACCTTCATTACCAATGGCCCTCACTCGGCCTGACTCCCCCAACCGCCTGGCAGGTATCCCAAGACTGCGAAAACCAGGTGCTAGCCCTGCTTTCGCGCCTTGGCCCAGGCTTTCGCCGCCACGGTGACTGCGCCATCCATGAAAGCGCCATCGTCGAAGAAGGCGCTGTGCTGAAGGGCCCGATTATCATCGGCGAAGGCTCATTCGTGGCGGCGGGTGCGTACCTGCGGGGCGGGGTTTATCTGGGCAGCCATTGCATCGTGGGGCCCAGTTGCGAATTGAAAAGCACCTTCATGCTGGGGGGCAGCAAGCTGGCGCACTTCAATTTTGTCGGCGACTCCCTGATTGGCCAAGGCGTGAACATTGAGGCCGGCGCGATCATCGCCAATTATCGTAACGAACTGAATGGAGCGGCGATCAGGATCCGCCATGCAACCGGCGTGATAGAGACAGGCGTGAACAAATTCGGTGCCCTGGTGGGCGACGGCTGCAAGATTGGCGCAAATGCAGTCATCGCTCCCGGCGCGATATTGCTACCCAACAGCCATGTTCCACGTCTGGGGTTGGTTGACCAGTTCGCTTACGATTGAGCAGCAGGCGGCTTTCCTTGTTCAGGATGATCCGTAAAGCGTTCGGCGGTAAAAGGCCTGCGCGCCTACCAAAACTGCCTGTTCCAGTTCATGCTGCGCCCTCACTTCAAGGACGATAAAAACAGTGAAAACCGCCCTCGCCGCCCTGTTCCTGATTTGCCTGACCGGCCACGCATTCGCCAACGACAACCCTGTCGGCTTCAAAACCGCCACGCTGTCCGATGTACACAACCTGCGCCCGCGGGAATTAGTGGTCTGGTATCCCGCGATAACCGAAGCCACGCCACGGCTGATCCGAGACGACATGGTTTTCTACGGCACCCTTGCCGTACCCGACGCACCGCCGGCCAACGGCGAACACCCGCTGGTGGTGCTTTCCCACGGCTATCGTGGCAATTGGGGCAATCAGGCGTGGCTGGGCAGTGCGTTGGCCCGTCAGGGTTATATCGTGGCGGCGGTCAACCATCCGGGCAGCACTACCAAAGATCGCAGCCCCGCCGCCGCCGCACGATTGTGGCAGCGGCCCGAAGACCTGAGTCGTGCCATTGACTCGGTGCTTGCACAGCCCAAGCAGTTCGGCGCCGTGGCGCAAAGCCGCATTGCACTGGCAGGTCACTCCCTCGGCGCCTGGACCGTGCTGGAAAGCGCCGGTGCGCGTTTTGATCACGCGCGCTTTGCCAAGGATTGCGGCGTCCATCCACAACTGAGCAGTTGCAGCGTTTACCAGCAAATGAACCCCGCCGGTACACCGGCTGGCGAGGCTCAATTGGCTGCTGACTTGAGCGACAAGCGCGTCACTGCGGTGGTGTCCCTGGACATTGGCCTGTCGCGCGGTTTTACCGATGCAAGCCTGGCCGCGCTGCCAGTGCCGGTACTGGTAATCGCCGCTGGCGTGCCATCCGTGGAATTGCCTACGCAACTGGAGTCCGCCGACCTGGCCAAGCGGCTCCCCAAGGCGTCAACGCAATACGTGGAAATCAGCGATGCGAGCCACTTCAGCTTTATGGCGCAGTGCAAACCCGGCGCAGCGGCAATGCTCGACGAGGATGCGCCCGGCGACGGCATCATTTGCCAGGATGGCGCGGGCGGGCGGCCTCGGGCGGCGATCCAGCAGCAGGTGGTCACGCTGATCAGCAAGTTCCTCGCACATTAATCTGTGGCGAAGGCGCTTGCTCCATCGCCGCAGGTACAGCGCATCCTTGAGGGGTGCCTTTCAATCCAGGACCACGGCCACAGTTTTCAAACTGGTATCATCCGCGCCCTCCCCCATCAGGCCAACGCACATGAACCGCCAGAAAAAACTCAAGCAGCTCTTCAAGGCCAAGGCCAAAAAGGCCAGTGCCAAACTGGCGCCGAAGAGCAAAGATACATACGTCAGCAAGGCGGACCGTTTAAAGCTGGCGGCCGAGACCGGCCAGGAGTCGGTTACGCCCCCTGAGACGCTGGCTGAATAAGGCGCATCGCTGAAGGCGTGCCCGTTTCATATTTGCCCCAGATACGCCGCAGGTGGCGCGCCGAACCAAAGCCTGCGCGCTCGGCGACGGTTTCGATGTCCAGGCTCGACTCCACCAGCAGCTCGCGAGCCACGGCCAGGCGCAGACGGTGCAGGTAATCCAGCGGGCTGATGCCGACATGCTCGTGGAACAGGCGCGCCAGATGGCGGCTGCCGGTGCAGGCCAGGTCCGCCATGCGGGTGACGGTCCAGGCGTCGCAGGGGGTGGCGGCAATGGCGTCTTGTACGCGATGAACGGCCGGGTGCAGGTGATTACGTCCGGCTATCCACGGCGATAACTGCGGGTCAGCGCCGCTGCGACGCAGGTACACCACCATGTCCCGCGCGACGGCGCACGCCAGCCTTGGCCCGGCACGCTCGGCGATCAAGTGCAGCATCAAATCGATACCGGCGGTGATCCCGGCGCTGCAACTGACCCGACCGTCGGTGACGTACAGCCGGTTTTCCAGGACCCGGGCCTTGGGCGCGAGCGCCTGGAGGGTGGCGCACAGCGTGTGGTGCGTGGTGCATTGGCGCCCGTCGAGCAGCCCGGCACGGGCGGCAGTCAGCGCACCGGCGCACACGCATATCAAGCGCTCGGCTGAGGGTGCAAACACCGTCTGCAACCACTGCACCAGGCTGTCGCTGGCGGATTCGAAGGCCTGCTGGCGTGCTTTGTGCACCTTCATGCTGGAGCCGACCAACACCACCAGGGTGCCCGGCGCCAAGCGGGTCGGCAAGGGCGCCAGGCCCGTTAACGGCAGGCCGATGGAGCTGTGCAGGGATTCCACCGGGCTGACGTACTGCAGCTCGAAATCCACCGCCGCCGGGTCGTCGGCCTGCGCGGCCAGGCGCAGCACTTCGGCAGGCCCCGCCAGGTCGAGCATCAGCACATTGGGCAACAGCACGAACAGCACCGGCACGCTCATGGATTCACCCCGCCAATGCCTGGGCGACGGTGACGATGCGCGCAAACCGATCCTCCAGCACCAGTTCCGTACGCTCGCGTATCTCCGTCGGGGTGTACACCCGGCCACTGCGTGCGTGGGTCATCGGGAAGGTCAGCGTAGCCTCACTGACGAAGTCGACGTTAAAACCGCTGTCCGAGGCCTGCCGCGTGGTGGTTTCACAGCACTGTTCGGTACGAATGCCGCTGATGATCAAGGTGGTGACGCCCATCTGCGTGAGGCGCGCGGCCAGCGATGTACCGGCGAAAGCGCTGTGGTAGTGCTTATGGATGACCAACTGCGGATCGATCGATAACTCGCTCAATGTCTTGACGTTACCCGATGCCATCGAAAAGTGCCCTTGGTCTTCCACATGAAAGACTTGTACCACCGGGATGCCCTGCTGAACACAGCCGTCGATGAGGGCCTGCTGGTTTGCGAGGTAATTCGGCAGGTCGTTTTCGGACCAGTAGGGTGAATGACGGAATGAATGCTGGGCATCGATCACGATCAGGGCTTTGCGGTTCATGGCGGGTCCTTTTGGCTTATGTATGGAGGCAGTGCTGCAAGCCATGGTAGAGACCCTGCCGGATGCACAACAGGCGCAAGGCGGACCGATTCAGGACGGATTCGGACATGCCATTGGATGCCATGGCCGGCAACTGCCAGCCAGGCGACTATGAACCGCTCGTTCAGCAACCACTCAAGGCGACCTGAGGCCGTTCGCCGGCGAAGAAAAACGGTCGCAGGCGTACGCCCACGCTATTGCCGATAAACGCCGCCACCAGCCACAGCCAACCATGCAGGCTCCCCGAGGCAATGCCGCTGAAGTAGGCGCCAATGTTGCAGCCGTACGCCAGGCGCGAACCATACCCGAGCAGCAAGCCGCCGATGACCGCCGCGATCAACGAGCGCGCCGGGATCTTCAAGCTCGGCGCGAAACGCCCGGCTAGGCCGGCGGCCAACAGCGCGCCAAGAATAATGCCGATGTCCATGACGCTGGTGATGTCTTCCCAAACCGGTGCGGCCAGGGCCTTGGCATTGCCCGGCACCTGCCAGAACGCCCAACTGGCCACGTCCACCCCCAGCCCGCTCGCCACCTTGGCGCCCCACAGCGCGAACGCTGAAGTAATGCCCCATGGCCGCCCGGCCAACGCCAGCGTGGCGTAGTTGAGCAAGGCCAAGCCAATCGCCCCCCACACCAACGGCCACGGCCCGCGCAGGAAACGACGCAGCCCCTGATGTTCGCTGGTCACGCCGGCTTCAAGCTGACCGTGGCGGCCCTTCTCCAGGCGCACGGTCACCAGCGCAATGAGCGCGAAAACAGCCAGGCTCAGGAGCAACGCCGGCAATACGCCGAAACTTTTGACGATTGAAACGGGCGGGAACGACGGCAACGCAAACCACCAGTCAACGTGGTGCGTGGCGATCAACGATCCACAGATAAAGAACAACAGGGTCACCAGCATGCGCGCATTGCCGCCACCCACGGTGAACAGGGTGCCCGACGCGCAACCACCGCCCAGCTGCATGCCGATGCCGAAGATAAACGCGCCGAATACCACCGACACTCCGGCCGGCGCCACCAGCCCGACCACCGGCTGGCCGAACAAGCTGCCCGCGCCCAGCGCCGGGAAGAACAACAACACCGCCACCGCCAGCATCACCATCTGCGCGCGCAACCCGGCGCCGCGCCGATCATTGATAAACACGCGCCAGGCCGAGGTAAAACCAAAGGCGGCGTGGTACAGCGTCAAGCCCAATGCGGCGCCGACGACCAGCAACAACACCTGGCGCACACCCACTGTGTTTTGCAGGAATACGGCGCCCGCCATCAGGACGATAAAGGCCACCAATGGCGCGAACGGCTTGCGCGCCGGGGTCAGGGAAAGGGAAGTGCTCATGGGGACCTCAATGTGTTTGAAGCTGGCCAGTATAAACCCAGAGTGATTGCAGGTAGGCGGCGCATTGCTGGCATGCCTACTGCGCGACCCAACGCTTTCGCAACCCTGCTTAAGCACCGCTGTCTTGCATAGGGGGGGCGGGTATGCAATTCTCGGCATAGGTAAGGGGGGTATACCATGGGCCATCTGGCATCGAACAAAGACGATCTGCTCAAGCGCGTGAAGCGCATTGCAGGCCAGATCCAAGCGGTAGAACGGGCGCTGGAGTCAGATCATGACTGTGCCAAAACGCTCCACCTTGTGGCCGCCACGCGCGGGGCCATCAACGGCCTGATGGACGAAATCATCGAAAATCACGCCAGGGAGCATGTTGCTGATCCGGCGCTGAGCGACGAAGAGCGCGCCAAAGGCGTCGAAGAGCTTCTGGTAGCCATTCGACGTTATTCCAAATGACGAACGCAGGCGCAGATTTCATGAACGGCAACACGGGCTTCACGCACGAGCACGTATATCTCGGCGCGGCACATGATGAGAATGCAAAGCGCACCCTCTGGGTGGTGCTACTGACGGTTGTGATGATGGTCGGTGAGATTGCTGCTGGGTACATCACGGGGTCCATGGCGCTGCTGGCCGACGGGTTTCATATGGCGACCCATGCGGGAGCGCTGGGGATCGCAGCGGTGGCGTATGCATATGCCAAGCGTAATGCCTCCAGCACTCGATTCAGTTTTGGCACCGGCAAAGTTGGTGATCTGGGTGGCTTTGCGTCAGCGCTTATTCTGGGATTGGTCGCCCTGGGAATTGGCGTTGAATCGGTCATCCGCCTGCTCCAGCCTACCGACGTCCAGTTCGGAACGGCAACGCTGATTGCCGTCGTTGGCCTGATGGTCAACATAGTGAGCGCGCTCTTGCTCGGCCACGGTCACAGCCATGACCATGACCATCACGACCATAGTCATCACGCAGGTGACAACAACCTCAGGTCAGCGTACGTCCATGTGATCGCGGATGCCCTGACGTCTGTTCTTGCCATCGCTGCCCTGCTCGCTGGCCGCTACCTCGGATGGGTCTGGCTTGATCCGGCCATGGGTATCGTTGGCGCGATAGTCATCGCACGGTGGGCCTGGAGCCTGATGGGCGCATCTGCGGGTGTTCTACTTGATCAAACCGACGAGCATGTTGCAGAGGAAATTCGCGAGCTGGTTGAACAACCTGGCGACGCCAAAATTACCGACCTGCACGTGTGGCGTGTCGGTCCGCAAGCCCACGCTGCGATTGTCAGTGTTCTCGGTGACACTACAATCAATGCAGATAACATTCGGGAACGGCTGAAGCCTGTTCATGAAGTCAGTCACCTGACGGTTGAGTTTCGAGCATCGCTTCCTGCAGCGTAGTGCTCGTTAATACCACGCTGTTGCCGGGTCAAATCCCGGACAAAAAAAAGCCTGCATCTCTGCAGGCTTTTCTCTATCTGGCTCACGACCTGGACTCGAATAGAAAAATAAGCAACTGTTTTACAATGAAATTATTCTGATGTCTAAAATTTCTATCCCTATGTTTATCCTAATAAAACCCGTATTTTATGTGAATTCTTTACTGTGGTGGATGAGGAAAACACATCGGAGAGACTGCTTTGGCTGTGGATTCAACCGGTCGATACAACACGGTTAAAGGGGCCATGAGCGTGAGTCATTTACTCGCTGTCGGCAGCGATCTTCTTCAGGAAACTTTTCGGACACGGATATACTTTGTCTGAACCAATTCACATGGACGAATAATGATTGCCGCTGATGCCGCAACAACTGAAATCCTCCGAGTTCAAGCAATCGGTAAGCTTCGATCTGAGCTCAGCAAAGATATTGCTTTGACCGCAGATGTAGCGGCCGGCTGCGGCCTTTGGGATCTTTTACGATTGTGCTATTTGCTGAGAGTCACCCGGATGCTCAGCATGCCTGTTCCCGGTGCATCAGAGACATTGAGTCACGCGGAACAGGTTGCCTTGGATCTGGGCACTGAGTCCCTGAAATACGCGATCGCATTGCTAGCAAAGCACGGACAATGGTGTGATGACACCTCTGCGGACAAACCTCTTGATGGGTTTGACAACGAGCGTGTTATGACCATTTCCCAATATACGCGGCATATAAATACCAAGTTCGAAACCGAAATTGTTCTGCACTTTGCGAACGTGCGCCTTGTAGGGGACCGTGGCCAGAACTGTATGATCGACTTTGCCGCCGGCCTTGATGATCCGCGGCGTACAGAGTACTTACATTACGGATTGCGGGTTGAGTCTGCATCAGGAGGAAACGACGGTACCGTTCCAATAATTGACCTGATGAAAAAGCTTCATGACGATTACTCAGACGTCGCAGATTTGTTTGCAACCGCCACGGGGGTCACCCTGGAGGTCTATTGTGAAGGGATGCTTGAACTACATTCTGCGCTTGTTGCGCGTCTTCAGGAGGCTGAAGGTAGATGCGGTCTCCATGAAGATGGCGGAATAGATCTAACGCATGCGGAGTCTTTCATCGCCATTGCGAACGCGATGTTGTTTACAGACTCCGAGTTGGAAGCTGCTTTCAGTCCAGAGTTCGTAACCTACTTGCGTAGTCATACTTTTGACGGAACTGCTTTCAGCGACACTGAACTGCGATTCCATTATTTATCCAGGCGCCCTTTCTTATTTGGTGAAGGCTTTGCCATTTTCAGCCCTGAGCTAATCTTCGATAGTGTCTTGGGCAATACGCATTTCACCTTGCTAGAAAGCCCTGTAGCCAAGGCTAAGTACATGGAGCACAGATCAGCCCAGTTCATCGATAAGGTGGCGATGGTAGCAGCGGGCGCTGGTTATGAAGAGTTTGAACGGGAACTTGATTTGAAAGAAGGCAGGTACGATATAGGAGACATTGACCTAATTTTGCGCCACCCAAAAACGGGGCACACTGTATTGGTTGAAGGCAAGGGCCATTCATTACCCCTTCCTGTTTATTTTAGAGCGCCAGATGCTGTTGAAGACCATGTAAAGCGTACCCGAGACTGGGAAAAGAAAGTTCAGCGTAGAATCGATCATCTCAAAGGTAGTTCTTCAAGTTACCCTATCTCAGGAGCCTGGGATTATATAATTGTCAGTCTGATGCCTGAGCCACTTTCGCAGCACACCCACTTATTGGTACTCAGTATAGATGAGTTCGAATACTGGTTAGATCAGGACCCACGGCCAACCGCTTTTGCCGATCTTTTTAGTGCATTTTATGATCGTGCAAAAACGCCTCTCTCCATGGTTGAGTTACAGGAGCTCCAGGAAAGTGGTTTTACTCTGATCGGCCCGAACTCGCCTCCTGAATAAACTCACGGAGAGAACCAGGGGATGCTTTTAATGAGGATGGCGACCGCCTTGTAGTTCTGGCTAATCATGCTAAACAGCCATCTGCAATGCAGTTGCCTCCCAATACCTTTTTTGAGAGTGATACGCATGCAACGCCTGCAAAAAAAACGGTCTATTGAAGAAAGGTCTGATTCCCCCAAGAATCACACGAATCAAAACAATCACCCAAACACTCTGGATGTTTGGCTTTCTCGGCTGAGCCACATCTCTCAGTTCGGTCTTTTTGCGCTCACCATAGGTGCGCTTTATTTTACGGTGATACCTCTGTACAAAACAGCGGCTTTAGAGGAAAGCATTGCACGTCGTGAATCAGAGCTAAGCGCCACCAATACGAAGCTTGAGGCTGCAACTGTTGCGCTTGCAAAGGTAAAACTTGAAATGTACGAGCGTAATAGAAACGATTTGGTTAAAGGAATAGTTTCCGCTGCACCACTTTGCTCAGGGCTCATGGAGCCGCCGCGCGCCCTTGGTTCAGATACGAGCAATCATTACGCAGAAAGCTTATTAAAGGTCAACGCAGGCCAATGTTTACAGGATGCATTTCGAGAAAGTAATGCCGAAACGAAACTCACACCCGATGACCTTTCTTATCTAAAAGGAGCTATCGAAACCATTTTGACGAGCTTGGCACAGATGCAAAAACAGGCATCTTTTGAGATAGATTCTGTTCCAGAGCGAGCCGCAATAGACCCGTCCATCTTGGTTATAGAAGGACCTGAGATAGAGGACGTGGAACGTCTGGATAGGCTCATTAACGGCCTAGCACCTAGCTTTATTAACGGAAGTATGAAGTTGCAAGTCGCGATAGATAGTACGCGCAGTAGAATTTATTTCGCTTTCTCCAAGGCTGTCGTCAACGAAATCCTTAAGCTTAGGGATTTGGATTGGCCAAAAGGTAAATAGCGAGCTTTAAGAAAAGCTCGCTGAGCTATCGAGATTTTTTAATAAAGCGCACGTGAAGCCGATCAATCATTTCCATATTCCGGCTCGTACTCCATTTCTCGTTCGCTTTCTTCGGAGTACTCGTCGGAAAGACCAGCTTCGTCCAATGCGTCCTCGCCCTCGAGGTGTAGTTGGCAGGTTGGGCAGTAGAACTCCATAGGGGAGTAGAACTCATTGACCGTCTCGTAGCCTGAACCAAAGTCTTGATCAATCACTTCCTCATCTGCCCGATCGCCCCCTAGGAAGCCTGTGCAGGTACACGCAGGGCAGGTTTGCTCCCAGTGGTGATCCAAGGAATAACGGAAGTTTTCGAGGTAAGAGACGCTGTTAAAGCTTCTTGCCGCAATCTGAAGTGCCTCCTGGTCTTTTTTGGTGTGGTCTTTGACAAACGTCGCCTTCGCATCGGCAATTCTATGTCGCGCAGCCTGAGCCTTAATGTCACGAAAGTGTCGTAGCAATTCCAAAGGAATTTGGGACTCAGCGCCTACCCAAGCCTCTAGATCCAGACCCATTGAGATTAAGATAAGCTGCGCGGCGCTCCAGAATTCGCCTTCCCACGCGTCCAACGGCATCCCGGAAAATGCTGCGTGACCGGAATGAAGTTCGGCATTTCGGCGAGCTGATATGCGCTTGCAAGCCTCAGCATTGGGTGTGCCGAAATTCGGAACTGTATGCTTGAGCCGGGCAAAAACGACGTTAGCATCAACCGTTCTTACTACTGTGTTGGTATTGAATCCGCACGCTTCAAGAAGGCTGTTTGGATTGACGGCATCGACGACAAGGCTGGGATGAATTTTTGCTAGCGACGCCTTTGCTAACAGCTCCAAAGCCAAGGCCGCCCACATCTGGAAAACGTCATTATCCGCACCATCTTTGGCTTTCAGCGCACGATGTGCGAAAACTCGAGACTTCGCAAAAAGCGCGCCTGCGGATAGCGTCACAGGCTCGTGTTTGCCCGGCGTCGATTTCGAGTGCTTATCCATCTTTTCCATGTCGCTCATCGTCACTCCATTACCGTTGTGCGAAGAAGATAGCGGGAAGAGTCTTGCTCGGCATTCGCTCGCCGATGCAGGCATCGCCAATTGTCGATTACTGCGATTAGCCCAGGCGCCCATGCAATTTCGTCTGAGACCGAGGTTCCTTCTTCCTCTACCGTTTCCTGCAGGCGCTGCGCGGTTGAGTCCAGAGGAAACATACAGCCCGGATCAAAGCGGTAGTACGACTGTAGTGGACTTGTGACCGTCGCGTAGAAACTGTTGGCGCCATTGGACACCCTGAAATTTGCTTGCCGGGCCGCGTCGCTATTCAGCGCAAGGCATTGACGGGCATCCCAGATGATGGTTGCTGCCGTGTTTGCTGAAGCTTGCGCGCAGGCTAAGACCAAGTAACGAGGGGGAACCGGCCAGTGTGCGCCATCGGTGTGCCACGGAAATGATCCAGTACCATAAAGCGCACTTAAGGATCTAGGTTTAGCTGTGCTGGCATTGGTGGGTCGAAGATGATCTACCAGATCGCCTCCCTTGCGGTTGGCCCTAGGCGATCCCAGTTGCTGGGCTATATCGAAAACCTGATCCTGAAGGGTTTCCACTGCTGAGCCGGGGGCAGTGACTACAGCCCAGCCGTTTGTGACCAGCCTTTCTTTCACGCCCTCAAGCCGATCGCGCATTTATGGCTTCCTGTGGCGTCGTTGACATTGATTAATTGGAAAAGTGGGTCAATTCGAATGCAAACGTCTAGTCGAGTGTAGAAGTTCTGAACAGTTATGTTGGATTCTTTTTCAGTGGATTTTGCTTGGATAGAACCTGGCACGCAAAGTAGAAACGCGCAAGGTTGCTCGACTCGGTAGTAGAGTTAGGAGACATCCAGGATACATGGGCCTTGAACGCTGAGATCAGGCACAAAAAATCGATTGCGGCGATGGACTTGTAGAAGTTGATTGGCTTTCCATAGTCTTCGTCGGCGTACGCGCCATGAAGAATTCCGTGTCGGTTTGTCATATCGGGGTGCGGATATTTTTCTGACCCAATGTACATATTCCCTTCAGTAAAGTCCGAGAAGGAATCCATCATTGAAGCCAGTTCGCCCACTGCGCCTTTGTCGTTCTGAATGGCGTCTTTTTTGCAATCATCAGCAAGCGCTTTGAATCCGGGCCGAATATTTCCAAAGTGCACCCCACGATCGGCTGCGATCCTTTTGGCAGCACCCTCGATCACCGGCATCAAGCCAGCCACCGCGATGTGATCAAGCCCCATGAAATGAGCTTGAACTGCCTCAGAAATGATTACCTTGTAGTCCTGAACGAATGGGGTGATTGGGTATCGCTCTGTGACCATGGCCGCTAAATTGACTGGGGAGTACGCGAGCGCTAGCACATCTTCCAGATCATTTTGAGTAAATGACTTACCTTTCTTATTGATATTCGTACACACAGTACTCAAAAAACCGAGGCGTATGTATGGTGGTATGAACCACCCAACACTACCCAGCGTCGATCGGAAATGTTCCAAAGTCCCTTGCATATCAATCTCACATTCTTGACCAAGAGCAATCCTCCACGAGTCGCTCGTCGGCTTTACTTGCCGGCTAGGAAAGGTGGAGCCCAAAGCGTGCATCCGACGACGCCAGCATAGAAAGTTCAGAAATTGCGCCGCTGTACTCCCGAATTTCTGATAAAAGTTTTCGAACCAACACTATCAGGAAATCCCATGGCGTTTTTAGTAAAAACCGCAACACTCATAGCCTATCGTTCGGGGTACATCTGCAATAACCCAACGTGCAACGTACTCACGATTGGACCAGCAACCTCTGACCCACTGCTCAGTTTGAAGAAAGGAGAGGCAGCTCACATAGTCGGTGAAAAACCTGGCGCAGCACGCTACGAAGCTATCGGAAAAGCGCAGATTGAAAGCCCGGAAAATGGACTGTGGCTTTGCGTTGGGTGCCACACGCTGATCGATAAAAACAACGGCGCGGACTATAAAAAGGAAGTACTTATCGAATGGAAGCGTGACCATGAAGAGCTGATGTCAGTGCTGGTCAGAACACACCGTAGCCCGCTACCATTGGTGCGGCGCTATAGTGTTAACACCAAGGTTGCGCAAGACATGGTCGATACGCTTTCTCACCGTGGTGTCATGTTTCAACCGCATGTTATGGAAAATCCGCAGTACGCAATCGAGTCAATTAATCAGATCAAGCTCAGACTCCAACGATGCTTGCGACAGATTGATCTCGACAACAGGCTCAGGGA
The DNA here is from genome assembly GCF_003852355.1 of Pseudomonas sp. R2-7-07. Taxonomy (NCBI): domain Bacteria; kingdom Pseudomonadati; phylum Pseudomonadota; class Gammaproteobacteria; order Pseudomonadales; family Pseudomonadaceae; genus Pseudomonas; species Pseudomonas sp. R2-7-07. Next base: position 3,834,982 of record NZ_CP027759.1, read on the forward strand.
CATCTGTAGCGATTTGATCAGTGCCTGTCGTGACGTGATGAACGAAAATTCGCGCGACGAGCGTTACTTTAACTCGTACATCGACATACTTCGGAGACGGTGTGGGCTTTCTCTGTACCGATTGCAGGACGAGTTTGGCTGCACCATAACGGGTGACATCACTGCAATAGTTCATCAATAAAACAGGATCAGCTCGCGGATGGCAGCCCTTTATTTCTGCCGAATAGTTTTATTTGAGCCTTACAGGCCGCTTTCACAAGCGGCTTTTATTATCAAGCGAACCCAAGATTTTTATTGTACTTGGCCAACTGATCCTCCCCGCCCACGCGAAAGATGTTCGCCAAATAATCCAGCAACACTACTTCCTGGCCATTGATTATCTGCCGCACATAAATCGCCGAAAACGGCGTCTCGCGCCTACCCACTAATCCCATGATCAAACTCCTCTCGAAGCCAAACCTTTAAAACCATCCCCACGTCATCCCGCCACGAATGTTGAGTGTTATCAGGGATCAAGGCCCCTGCGACCTGTGAGGGTTGTCCACTCACGCGGGACTGACGGCTCCTTACGACTGGGAGCTTGGGCATCTCATGATCTGGCCTCCTGAACACCTCCGAAGAGGTGGGCGGGTGGAGGCTGCGCTAACTGACGAGACCAGCGCCGGGAGATCCTGAGTCGGGTGAAGGCAGTGAAGCGATGACCGGGGCATGCCTGGCTGTCAGTCAGGTGCAGTCCATTCCGTGGGCTGCGGCACCATCATCTGCATCGCTGTTGCTGGTGACTTCGGTGTTTGTCACGCCGATTGTCACGAAGATAGTTGCGGCAACGCCTTGTACGACATGGCTGCAGCAGCGGTAGGAGCGCCCGTCTCTTTCCGGGAAAAAGAGACGGGCGCAGGTTGGCGCAAGGAAATGGCCAAGCGGATAGGTTGCTGCAGGGCAGCTATGAAAGGGAATGAGTTGCCGCAGTGGGCACGCTGGTAAAAGTAGGCATCCGTCACATCGCTGTGACCGTGCGAGCCGCCGGATGCTAATCGCACTTTGGGAGAACCACCACGGTATGGCGTAGCCTTAAAGGTTCTGGCTACCTGGGTTGCTGTCAACGACAGCGCTTTGCCCGATCTTTTCTACGCCTGTGGAGAATTTGGGTCAAGGCTCGAGTTTTTGGGAGTTCTGCGGCTGTTTATGAAATTATCCACTAATGGAAAACCGTGGTTTTCCACAGACAATTGCGTGGGCTTTAGTGAGGTCCATCCAAGCAGGGCGGCTTTGCAGCCCTGTTTGGATGGACCCGCGTGGACAAGCGGATCACTGAGGTATGAGAACCGAGCGCTTACTCAGTTGCGCCACGTTTTGCTTTTAATCGAGTGACATTCGCCCCCGCCTGATTGGCGAATTCGCGTGGGCTGACATGCTTCTGCTGATTAGCCTCAAGGTAGCGACTCCACCAATTCATGATCAGCCTGCGCTCCTCGATGAACTCGGCCTTGTGGATGTAAGCGGCGCGGACGTTGTTCCGCTCTTTGTGGCTCATCTGCTTTTCAATGGCGGTCTCGGACCACAGTCCTGATTCAATCAGCGCGCTGCAGGCCATCGACCGAAACCCATGCCCGCAGACCTCGGTTTTGGTGTCGTACCCCATCTTCCGAAGTGCGCTGTTCACTGTGTTTTCGGACATCGGTTTCCAAGACTTGGTATCGCCTGCGAACACCAAATCAAATTTGCCGGTGAGGGCGTGGATCTGCTCGAGCAGGGCGACCGTTTGCGGCGATAAGGGTACAAGATGGATATCGCCTGCCATCTTCGTACCCCTTGTGGAAAAGGGTACGCCTTCCAACGCTGGTCGCGTGTCGGGTATTTCCCAGACGCCACGTTTGAGGTCGAACTCGCTCCAGCGGGCGAAGCGCAGCTCGCTGGAGCGGACAAACACGTGCAGCGACAGCAAGACCGTCAGCCGGGTAAGTGCGCGGCCTTTATAGGTGTCGATCCGTTCCTGCAACTCAGGTAAGCGCGATAAGGATAAGGCGGGGCGGTGGACGACCCGCGAGGCTTTGATCGAGCCTACGAGGTCGTAAGCAGGGTTTACGGTGATAAGCCGGAGGCGCTTTGCCTCGCGCATGATGCTCTGCAGGTAGTTTTGTACCCTTAAAGCAATGTCTATCGTTCCGCGCTTCTTAATCGCGTCCAGGGGCCGCATAAGGTCGTGGGTATCAAGGTCGACAATGGCGCGGGTGCCGATCAGCGGGAAGAGGTGAGTTTTGAGACGACTCATCACTGTCTTGGAATAGTCCGGTGCCCACTTGGCTGACATTTCCGTGTGCCAGCCGAGGGCAACGCTTTCAAAGGTGCGGCCTTTGATCAGAGCGTCCGTCTTGGCTTGGTTCTTGGCTCCTATAGGGTCAATGCCATCCGCCAGCATTCGCTTGACCTCCAAGCGCTTGCGGCGAGCATTCGCGAGGCCAACGATGGGGTAGTTGCCGAATGAGGTCAGTCCTTCGCGGCCATCAGGTTTGACGTATCTGAGACGCCAGCCTTTGCGGCCATTGGGTTGGACTAGAAGGTAAAGGCCGTCGCCGTCGAAAAGCTTGTAGGCGCGGTCTGTGGGCTTGGCCGAACGGCAAGCGGCGTCGGAGAGTGGAGCAGTGGTGCGCGACATAAGGGTACTCCCTTTTATCGAACTGATCTTTATCCCAAACTCTACCCTTAAAACGGCTGGTACCCACCAGAATCCGGCGGAACGCCAAAACGAAAAAACCCGCCAGAAGGCGGGTTTTTCGGGGGTCTCAGAGATTTTAGTAGCTTTCTCTGGAACCTAGTCTGGCTCCACGACCTGGACTCGAACCAGGGACCCAATGATTAACAGTCATTTGCTCTACCAACTGAGCTATCGCGGAATGCGCCGTATGTTACTGATTAAAAAGAAGAAGTCAAGCCTCCTCTGACGTGTGTCACGCCGTGGTGGGATGACCGGTCGCAACCGCCTGCTCCCTGGCCAGTTCCAGCCATGCGCGCGCGGCGGGTGGCAAGTGGGCACTGGCGCGCCAGGCCAGGGCGATATGCCAGTCGGTGTGGGGCTCGTCCAAGGGGATCAATGCGATGCCGGCGTGTTGGTGTGTGTGCGCCAGCATCCGTGGCAGGAAGGCGACGCCCAGGCCGGCGGTGACCAGGTCGACGATAAAGTCGATCTGCCCACTACGAGCCGTCACCTTTGGCACTACGCCCTTGCGTTCGCAGGCGGCGAGGATTTTCGCGTTGAGGGCGAAACCGGCTTCGAACAGGATGAACGGCGAGTCTGCCAGGTCGGTGAAGTCGATGCGTTCGCGGCGCGCCAATGGGTGGCTGACAGGCAATACGGCGATCAGCGGTTCGTTGCGTACAGGCTGGTAGTCGAAGCCTTCATCCACCGGCAGCAGCAGGGCCGCCAGGTCGACCTCCCCGGCTTCCAGGCATTCGCGCAGTTTTTTGCTGCCGTATTCGGTGAGTTCGATGTCGATGTCGGGGTAGCGCGTGCGGTAGGTGGCGAACATTGTCGCAAACAGCACGCCGCAACCTACCGGTGGCAGGCCGATGCGCAGCACGCCGCGCTTGAGACCGCGCAGGTCGTTGATCTCCACCACCAGGTCATTGTGTTCGGCAAGCAGCACCAGGGCGCGGCGGTAGGTAATTTCGCCGGCGGCGGTGAGTTCGTTCTTGTGGCCAAGACGATTGAGCAGCGGTGTGCCCAACTCATCTTCGAGGGTCTTGACCGCCTTGCTGACTGTGGACTGGGTCAGGGACACCACCTCGGCCGCCTGGGAAAAACCACCCTGGCGCACCACTTCGACAAACGCTCGCAGGGTTCGCAGGTTCATCAGTATTCCTTTTGCGACTGGATTGCAGCGATAAAAGTTGTTTTTATCATGCCAGAACTTTGCTTATCGTGGGCCACTTTGCCGAGTGGAGCCCAAGCCATGATTATTTCGTCCGCCTCCGATTACCGTGCTGCCGCCAAGCGCAAGTTACCGCGTTTTCTGTTCGACTATATCGATGGCGGCGCCTACGCCGAACACACCCTGCGCGCCAATAGTTCGGACCTGGCAGAGATCAGCCTGCGCCAGCGCATCTTGCGCAATGTCGACAACCTGAGCTTGAAGACCTCGCTATTTGGCCAGGAGCTGGCCATGCCGGTCATCCTCAGCCCGGTCGGCTTGACGGGCATGTATGCACGACGTGGTGAAGTGCAAGCGGCCAAGGCGGCGGCGAGCGCTGGTGTGCCCTTCTGCCTGTCGACGGTGTCGGTGTGCCCGATCGAGGAAGTCGCCTCGCAAAGCCCGCAGTCGATCTGGTTCCAGCTGTATGTGCTCAAGGATCGCGGCTTCATGCGCAATGCCCTGGAGCGGGCGCAGGCGGCAGGCGTGACGACACTGGTGTTCACCGTTGACATGCCAACCCCTGGCGCGCGTTACCGTGATGCGCACTCGGGCATGTCCGGGCCGTATGCGGCGCAACGGCGGATATTGCAGGCCGTGACCAAGCCGCAGTGGGCGTTCGATGTGGGCTTGATGGGCCGCCCCCACGACCTCGGCAATATTTCCAGGTACCTGGGCAAACCCACGCACCTGGAAGACTACATTGGCTGGCTGGCCACCAACTTCGACCCGTCGATCAGCTGGAAAGACCTGGAGTGGATCCGCGACTTCTGGAAGGGCCCGATGATCATCAAAGGCATTCTGGACCCGCAGGACGCCAAGGATGCCGTAAGTTTCGGCGCCGACGGCATCGTGGTCTCCAACCATGGCGGCCGCCAGCTCGATGGAGTGCTGTCTACCGCCAAGGCGTTGCCGCCGATTGCCGAGGCCGTTGGCGATGACCTCACCGTGCTGGTGGATTCCGGCATTCGTTCCGGGCTCGACGTGGTGCGCATGCTCGCGCTCGGCGCCAAGGCCTGCCTGCTGGGGCGCTCCGCGGTGTATGCGCTGGCCGCCGATGGTCAGCATGGCGTGGAAAACCTGCTGGATATTTTCGCCAAGGAAATGCGCGTCGCCATGACGCTGACAGGGGTCACTTCCATCGCGCAGATTGACCGTTCTACGTTGGTAACCCCCTCTTCAAACATTCAATATTAGTCAGAGAAATGGCGCGACTGTTTGTCGACGGTTTTCATTAAAAACCAGTTCATTGATTTATATAGGTATTTATTAATTCAAACGATTGGCACGAATCTGGCTCTAACCCACTCACGCAGGTCAAGCGATGACAAGACGTGTGGCAGTGCCCTGGGCTTATAACCCGGCGTAAAGCGGTCTAAACTGTTTCCAATGTTTTACGGAACTGAAGGAACAGTAAGACGCTTGGCACTTGCCACTCTCATCCCGCCTGTAAGACAGTCATGTGCTTAGAGGCCGCCTACGTATGAAAACACCGACCCAGACCAACGCAATTGACTTTGACAGTGCCAAATTGCAACGCCTGGGGTTTGGTCAGCCGTCCCTTCGCCCCCATCGCCCCGCCACCCTCGGTCAGCTTCGCCAGCAACTGAACCAGCAATTGCAGACCAGCCTGGAACCGGAACGCATCCTCGGCTTGTTCTTCCGTGAAGTGCAACGCCTGGTGCCGCTGGACGCCCTGCAATACCGCTACGCGATCAGCGACCTGCGCCTGGAGTTCGGCCATCGCGGCCATCATTCGGTGAGCTACACCTTGAGCCATGAGGGCGAACACTTGGGCGAACTGGTGTTCCGTCGCAACCAACGCTTCCTCGAAGAGGAACTGGGCCAGCTCGAGTCCCTGCTCGCAACGCTGCTCTATCCAATGCGCAACGCCCTGCTCTACCGCGCCGCCACCCGCAGTGCCCTGCGCGATCCTTTGACCGAAACCGGCAACCGCGTGGCCATGGACCAGACCCTGCAACGGGAAATTGACATGGCTCGGCGCCATATGCACCCGCTGTCCCTGTTGATGCTGGACATCGATCACTTTAAGAAGATCAATGACACCCATGGTCATGCCGCCGGCGACAGCGTATTGCGCGCCGTGGCCGCAGCGATCAAAAGCCAGTTGCGCAACGTGGACATGGTGTTTCGATTCGGCGGGGAAGAATTTCTGATCCTGCTCTCCAACACCGGGCGCGATGCGGCGCGGATGGTCGGCGAGCGCCTGCGCCAGGCGGCACAAGCCCATGATTACTGGGTGGAGGGTACGCGGGTCGACTTGACGGTAAGCCTTGGCTGTTCGACGTTATTGGCGGCCGAGTCGGCGGAAAGCCTGCTGCGCCGGGCCGACAATGCCTTGTACGTGGCCAAGCGCGAAGGCCGCAACCGCTTGGCAATGGCGGGGTAAAACCCCGCCATCACAATGCCAGTCAGTTAACAGATGGCGCAGGTAATCGGTAACTTGTGGCGAGGGAGCTTGCTCCCGCTGGACTGCGTAGCAGTCCCTTCTTTTTGAACAAACAACAGGGCCGCTGCGCGCCCCAGCGGGAGCAAGCTCCCTCGCCACAGTACCGCGATCCTTCTTAAGTGAGTGGCATCAGCCATCACGGGTGCATCACGCCTCGCTGGCGACGCGCGCCTGGCGCTCACGAACGAGTACGGGCGCCTTTTCTTTCTCTTGCTCCAGGCGCATGCAGCTTTCCAGGAACAGGTACATATAGTCGTAGCTCTTGCACACCGCCTGGCGCAACTCCACCTGCAGAGCCGCGCTCGGGTTCGTGCCGGCCAGGGTGCAGATGATTTCCAGGGCTTCCCAAGGGTGCGCGTCATCATACTGGGCGTGCATCTTCAGCCACTTCATCGCGCGCTTGCGTTCTTCCTCCGGGAAGGCGGCGGCATACACGCCGGTGGAACAGACCACGGCAGACCACTCCCCAGTGGCGCCCTCGATGGCATAGTTGGTGGCGGCAATCGCAACGATCAACGAATCCGCCGAACTGGTGTGCCAGCACCAATGACTCAATGCGTGCAACTCCGGGGGCACGTCCTGTGCCTGCAGCTCTTCGAGACTGACGCCGTGGGCACGCGCCCAATGCACCCAATAATCGGCATGGTTCAATTCCACGCGGATATTGCGCATCAGCCAACGACGCGCCATGTCCTCCCCCGGATGGCGGGCAAACTTGGTCTTGGTGAGGTTCTGTGCCATGTACAAGGCGAACTGCTCCACCACGGGCCAGCCACCGATCAGGTAGTGGCGCATGGTCTTGGCGCTGAGCGTGTTATCGCGCATGCGTTGGTACAGTTCGTGTTCGACAACCCGACGCTTGCTCTCGCTACAGTCCAGGATCAATTGCTGCGCCCAGGCGGGGTAACTCGAGGCTTCCATAAGCGGGCCGGTTCTGTTGAAGGTGTCGATCACTGTAGGGCTCCTTTTTAAGTGTGATGTACAGACCAGCAAAGTTTCAGCGGAATGTGCCGGGCGCCTTGAATAACAGGGGCTGCGGCCGCGCAGGTCGGCACTGCAGGCTATCGAAGGTAAACAATTGCGGACGTTCGATCAGATAGCCCTGAGCGTAGTCCACGCCTATCTCAAGTAATGCCTGTTCGATCTGCGACGTTTCAACAAACTCGGCGATAGTGCGCTTACCCATCACATGGCCTATGTGATTGATCACTTCGACCATGGCGCGGTTAATCGGGTCGTCCAGCATATCCTTTACGAAACTTCCATCGATCTTCAGGAAGTCTACAGGTAAATGTTTGAGATAGGCGAACGAGGACATTCCGGCACAAAAGTCATCCAGGGAAAAGTGGCAACCTAACGCTTTGAGTTCATTAATAAAACGAATGGCACTGCCTAAATTGGCGATAGCGCTTGTCTCGGTTATTTCAAAACAAATCATTTCCGGAGGGATGTTGTAAGTGCCGAATTTCTCACGTAAAAAACCAAGAAAATCGTCATCGCCAATGGTTATTCCTGACAGATTAATCGCACACATGGCCATAGGTCGGCCCGGACGCTCGTGCATGCAACGCGCGATGATCTTGAAGACGTTCTCCACCACCCACCGGTCCAGGGAAGTCATCAAGCCGTAACGCTCGGCCGCCGGAATAAAACTGTCGGGCAGAATGATTCGCCCCGCCTCGTCGTGCAGCCGCAGGAGAATTTCGATGTGCCCATTGCCCGCTTCGGTATGGCCCAGAGGCGAGATTTCCTGGGAGTACAGGCAAAAACGATTCTCTTCCAACGCCATGTGCAAGCGCTGTACCCAGGCCATTTCGCCAAAGCGCAGGGACAGCTCCGAGTCATCGGCGTGATACACCTGCACTCGGTTACGCCCCTTTTCCTTGGCCATGTAGCACGCCATATCGGCGGCGCGCAGGGACGTTTCCAGGGTGGTCGGGGTGTGTGAGATATGCACCAGGCCGATGCTGACGGTGGTCATGAACGGCCGGCCCTTCCACACGAAATGCAGGTTCTGCACGGTATGACGCAGGCTCTCGGCGATCTTCTCGGCCACTGGCGCCGGGCAGTTCTCCAGGAGGATGCCGAACTCATCGCCGCCCAGCCGCGCCAGGGTATCGCCTTCGCGCAAGTCCGATTGCAGCAGCGCGCAAATGTGCCGCAGCAACTCGTCGCCCGCAGCGTGGCCGCAGGTGTCATTGACCAGTTTGAACTGGTCCAGGTCGAGAAACATCAAGGCATGGCGGCCGTTTTGCTGGCGTGTCACCTGCTGCAGTACCTGCTCCAGGCGGTATTCGAATTCACGCCGGTTGGCCAGGCCAGTCAAGGCATCGTGGGTCGCCTGCCAGGAAAGATTGGCGATGTACTGGCGCTCCTGGGTCATGTCATGCAGCACCAGCACCGCGCCACTGACCTTGCCGGCGCTGCGAATCGGCGCGCCCACCAGGGTCACGGAAACGGTGCTGCCGTCCAGGCGCTGGATCAACTTGGAATGTTCACTGCCGCCACTGAGTTCGCCCTTGATGATGTGCTCGATCAGGGTGAAACCATCCGGTTCCGCGTTTTCATCCAGCAACTTGAACAACGCCGCCAGCGGCAGGCCTTGGGCCTGGGCCGACTGCCAGTGGGTCAGCGCTTCGGCGGCGGGGTTCATGTAGGCAATCGCACCGTCCACGTCGGTGGTGATGACACCGTCGCCAATCGACTCCAGGGTAATCTGCGCCCGCTCCTTCTCCGCCTGCAGGGCATCGGCAAACGCGTGACGCTGGGCCAGCAACTTGTGCGTGCGCAGCAACGCCAGCACGATCAGCCCCAGGGCCGTGGCCAAATTGGTGATCAACAACAGGCGCAGGATCATCCGCGACCCTTCACCCAAGGCATCACTGAACGCCTTGGCCGCCGGTGTCACACCTTCGTTGATGGCCGTGATGCGCGCCTTCCACAGGCGCACATCGTCAGCATTGACCCGATCGGCAGTAACGGCGCCATGCATTGCCTGGGCGAGGTCGTCCAGCTGCAACAAGTAGCCGTCGCCCACCGTCCAGAGTTCGATGGCTTTTTCCAGGTAACTGAAATGGCGGAAGTTGAGGTACAGCCAGATCAGGCTGGAGACGTCGTCCGGGTGGTTGCCACCCTTGATGATGCCCTGGCGTGCGGCGGGGATATCCGGGGTGGGACGGTCCAGCGCAACGCGCAATTCATGCCCGCCCTGGGGCACGGCAATCGCTTGCTGATATTTGAGGTAAGTGGCGGCTTCGCGGTTATCGGCGTAAAGGGTCAGGTAGTAGATGGCGTCCTTCTGGCCCTTGGACCACAGACTTTCGCCAGCCACATAGCCACGCACCGCCGAGAGCACGTAGAGACTGACGCAGCCTAACAATGCCTGGAACAGCACGACGGCAATGAAGGGCCAGACAATGCCCAGCAACCGTGGCGTTCCGAGAGTCCGCTTTTGCTTCATGAAGTCCCTTGCACATGCACAGCTCAATACGCACGCGAAAATCCGCTCCCGGTCGCACAACCTAAGCTAAATCACCGCACTTGTTGCAAGTGTCCATACAATTTGGCGTACAGCCCCCCGTCGGCAATCAATTGCTGATGGTCGCCATCCTCGGCGATACGCCCGCCATCGAACACCAACACCCGATCCGCCTGTTTCACCGCTGAAAGGCGGTGGGCGATGATCAGTGTAGTACGCCCGCTGAGAAACCGCGCCAGTGCCTGGTGCAGGTTGTACTCGGTGGCCGCGTCCAGCGCCGAGGTGGCTTCATCCAGGATCACCACCTTGGGCTCGGCCAGCACCATGCGCGCGATGGCCAGGCGTTGCCGCTGGCCGCCGGAAAAGCGCACGCCAGAGCGACCCACTATGCTGTCCAGGCCCAACGGCAATGCCTTGACGGTCGCCTCCAACTGGGCGATTTCCAGTGCCTGCCAGCACGCCTGATCCGTACGCTCGCGGCCCATTGTCAGGTTGGCGCGCACGGTATCGTTGAACAGTGCCGGGTGTTGCAGCACCACCGCGACGTTTTCGCGAATGGTCGCCAGGCCGATGTCCTGCTGGGTCGCGCCGCCAAAACGGATGCTGCCGGCCTGGGGTGTGTAGAGGCCCAGCAACAGTTGCACCAGGGTACTTTTGCCGCCGCCGCTGGCGCCGACAATCGCCACCTTCTCCCCCGGCGCGATGGCCAGGTTCAATTGGTCGAGCACCAGGTCATCGCCGTAGCCGAAGTTCAGGCCGCGCACGTCGATGCCAACGGTTGCACGCCCGGTGAACGGATCGCTCCCCCCGGCGTACTGCGGCTCGTCGGCGCGGGCCAGCAGCTCGTTGATGCGCGTCAACGCGCCGCCTGCCGCGTAGTAGGCATATTGCAGGTTCAGCAATTGCTCCACCGGGCCGATCATGAACCACAGGTAGCTGAACACCGCCAGCATCTGGCCGATGGACAGGTCGGAAAACAGCACGGTGAGCATCGCCGCTGCGCGAAAAATGTCGATGCCGAACTGGAACAGCAAGCCACTGGCACGGCTGGACGCGTCGGTTTTCCATTGCGAGTGAATGGCGTAGTCGCGCACTTCCTGGGCACGCTGGCCCAGGCGCCCGAGGAAAAAGCCCTGGCGGTTGCCGGCGCGCACTTCCTGGATGGCGTCCAGGGTTTCGGTCAGCGCCTGGGTGAAGCGCGAGGTGCTGTCGTTTTCCAGTTTCTTCAAGTGTTTGACGCGCTTGCCCAACTGCACCGTGGCGTAGATCACCAGCGGGTTGAACAGCAGGATCAGCAGCGCCAGTTGCCAGTGCATCCACACCAGGATGGCCGAGGTGCCAACCAGGGTCAGCATCGCCACCAGAAAGCGGCTGAGGGTTTCGCCGACGAATTTGTCCAGTGTGTCCAGGTCGGTGACCAAGTGGGTGGTCACCGTGCCGCTGCCCAGGCTTTCGTATTCGCCGAGGGAGATGCGCTTGAGCCGCTCGATCAGCCGCACGCGGATGCGGTAGACGATGTCCTTGGCCAGTCGCGCAAACAACCGCGCCTGCACCACGTTGAACACCAGTGCGCCGCAGCGCAGGACCAGGGTGATCACCAGCATCAGGCCGATATAGCCGGCGGCCTGCTGCCAGCCCAGCGGCAAGGCGTGGTTCATCACCTTGAGCGCGGCATCGCCACGGCCCAACAGCACTTCGTCGACCAACAGCGGTAACAGCAACGGGATGGGTACGCTGCACAAGGTCGCGAGCACGGCCACGCTGTTGGCGATCCACAGGGATTTCCTGTGGCGCAGGGCCAGGCGGCGAATTTCCGCCCAGGTCAGGCGGTCGGTGCGCTTGGGTTCAGGCGTGTCGGGCTGATCATGCACAGGTGGCGCGCTCCAGCCATCGCCCCAGCAATGGCGACAATTCGGACAAGGGCTGGTAGCCATTGGTCAGCAGCGCCAACTGGCCATTGCGCTCGGCCAGCAAGGTCGGGAAGCCCGCGATGCCCAGGTCCTGTACCCAGGTGAAATCGGCGGCCGTGGCCGCGTGCTGTTCGGCGCGGTCGAACTCGCCGGCAAACTCGATACGCGGAATACCGGCCTGCTCGGCCAGCTCCACCAGCACATGGGCAGAGGTGACGTCACGGCCTTCTACATAGAACGCGTGCTGGATCAGCCCAAGCAGCTTCCAGGCGCAATCGGGCGCCAGGCTGCGCGCCGTGACGATGGCGCGGCACGCAGGCTCGGTGTCATAGACAAACCCATCGGGCAGCGCGCCTTCGCGCTTGAACGGCTGGCCGGTGGCGTCAGTCACCGCCTGCCAGTGCTCGAGGATATAGCGCCGGGTGTTCGGCTCCAGCGCCGCGCCGCTGCCGGTGCGCAAGCCGCCCACCACCAGGTGCAACTCCACACCGCCCGCCCGGGCCTGCTCAACCAGCGCCTGCGCCACCGGGGCAAAGCCCCAGCACCAGGAACACATCGGGTCCATCACATAGAGCAGGCGCGCGGGCATGGTTCAAGCCTCGGAAGGGGTTTGCTTGTAGTTGAAGCCAATCGGGTGCGGCATGTTGCGGGCCTTGGCCAGTTCGATCTGCTTTTGCCGGTCGATGGCGCTGCGACGGGTTTTCTCCGGCAGCTTATCCCAGCAATGCGGGCAACTGATGCCGGCCACGTAGTGCTCGGACGCGCGGTCTTCGACGCTGACCGGTGTGCGGCAGGCATGACATTGATCGTAGTCGCCTTCGCTCAAGTCGTGGCGCACCGTCACGCGATTGTCGAAAACAAAGCAGTCGCCCTGCCACTTGGTCTCTTCCTGCGGCACTTCTTCGAGGTATTTGAGGATGCCGCCCTTGAGATGATAGACCTCGTCAAAGCCCTCACTGAGCATATAGCTCGAGGCTTTCTCGCAGCGAATGCCACCGGTGCAGAACATGGCGACTTTCTTGTGCCTGGCCGGGTCGAAGTTGGCTTTGATGTAGTCGGGAAATTCGCGAAAACTGGTGGTTTTCGGGTCGATCGCGCCTTCAAAGGTGCCAATCGACACTTCGTAGTCGTTGCGGGTGTCGATCAACAGCACTTCGGGGTCGCTGATCAGCGCGTTCCAGTCCTTTGGGTCGACGTAGGTGCCGACCTGTTTGTTCGGGTCGACGCCGTCGACGCCCAAGGTCACGATTTCTTTCTTGAGCTTGACCTTGGTGCGGTAGAACGGCTGCTCGTCGCAGTACGACTCTTTGTGGTCGATGTCGTCCATGCGTGGGTCGTTCTTCAGCCAGGCCATCAGGCCATCGATGCCTTCGCGGCTGCCGGAAACGGTGCCGTTGATGCCTTCTTCGGCGATCAGCAACGTGCCTTTGATGCCGTTGTCGACCATCGCCTGCAACAGTGGCTCGCGCAGGGCAACGTAATCTTCAAGGGTGACGAACTTGTACAGTGCCGCCACGACGATAGGTTGGGTCATGGGTGTTCTCTCCAGGTGGCTACCCTCGTAAAGGGTGAACCGGATAAAAAAACGCGCCGGCCAGGCGGCGCGGCGCGCATTCTAGCAAAACCACGCCGCCGCCGCATCGACACACAGCCGCTGATATTGCCTCAACATCCTGGCGGCGATCGACTTCAGCGGTGTGGGTTGCGTACGCCCTCCACTCGGTACTTCTGGCCGCCGAGGTGTTTGAACATCAAACGATAGGCACTGCGACCACGAGAAGCGGCGTAACCGTGCAAGTCAGCAGACCACAGTTGATCTCTGTGGAGATGCCAATGAACCGCGCCAAAACGCCCTTCCTGCAAATGACTGAGGGTAAGGGCGATACTGCGGTCCTCGCGGCTCGACGAACTGATATCTCCAAGCACCTCGGTATCGATCTGCATCCGTGGAGCAGCGCCTCTTATCGCCCTCGGCACCCTCATCGGCAGTTGGGCCTGCGCTTGCCGACCACCGCGTGCGCGACTGGAACCGGCAACCTGTGTCGTCGCCCCCACCTCAAACGTGCTTGCCCCCGCCTGCTGACCGACAGCGGCAGCGGACTCACGCCCTGGTCTTCGCAGCAGTGCCGCGCCATAGCCCATGCGTTTCAACTCAGGCATCGGGTTACGACTGTCCATCAGTACGCCCTCGACGCCCCCCGATTCACCCACAGGCCCCGCATAGCCATAGATGGCCCCTTCCGATGCATGGAGGTAAAGGGACATGCCTCCCTCGGCAGGGCGGCGCGCATAGGCAAAATTCACCAGCCGCTCCGTTTCTTCGTGACTCAACCGTGCCTGCTGCGCCAACTTGATCGCCAGCTCTGAAATATCCCTGGCGAATTGTTCTTCCACTTGTTCGGCGGCCCTTGCCACGGCCTGCGGTTGCATTTGCAGATAGGCATTCAGGCGACTGGTACCAAACAGTACACCGCCCACCAGAGCCCCGATGGAAGCCCCCACCGTCGCATTCCCAAGCAGCGCCCCCACGCCCAGGCCCAGCAAGACCAAAAGCAGGAGGATTACAGTACCGCCCTGTATTTGGGTATTTTCCACATCGGCCGGCAGCAGCCCCATTGAATCAACGAATGTGATCGGGTTGTTGAACGCCATGAGATAGGGATTCAACTCTGCCCCGTCCCCTAGGGGGTCGGGGCTTATCCAGCGCTGTAACCAAGGGGCGTAGTAGCGGAAACCGTAGTAATACAAGCCGTTGCTGTCACGCTCTTTGCCTGAATATCGGCGCGTCTTGCAGCGACCCTCCACCTCGCTGCGCGATGCCCACCACGCCGTCCCTCCATAGGGAAAATAACTCTCCTGGCTCAATAACTCTGCCTGTTCGCCCAACTCCAGCCCATGACTCGATTGCTGATCCGTCAGGCAAAAGCGCAGGGTTGCATCGGCTGCTCCCTCATCGAGCCCCAGCTCCCATTGCAAGACCTCAACCGTGCACCGCTCCACTTCAAGACGCACAACATTCAGCCGGCGCAACGGTCGATGGCGAATTTCCAGGCCTGGCAGGTAATACACACGCGCCGTCTGCCGACTGCCGGCGACCTGCCGGTGCGTGAGCTTGAGCGCGCGCTGGCCGTCGCCTGCGTACACATAGGCCTCCTCATCCGGGTCCCCCTCCTCTCGCAGAATCGTCGTGACCTTGGTCAACTGATTACGCACGTTCCACGCCATCGGCAGGCCACGCCCCAGCTGTTGCTGATTGCCATTGGCATCAAAACCCTGCGCCCACTCGTCAACCGGATGCTCGCTCGACAACGCACGATTACTGCCAGTTGCGACCTGCATGTCGCGGGTATAGCCGACACCACTGGATGGCACATGGCGCAGGCGGGTCAGGTTGCCCCCCTCGTCATAGGCATAGTGCTGGGTATAGTTGCGCCATAAACCGGTGTCGGTCGAACCGAACGAAATACGCGCGGGCAGTGCCGGGCCGATGGCGGCGGCAGTACTTTCCCGGCCTGTGGCCTGGGTCAGTTGGTACAGCGAGTTGTACTCATAGCGACAGGAGGCATCTACTTGCGTGTTGTGGCTCCACCTGGTCGGTTGTGCCTGATCCTGCAGGCTTGAAACATTTCCCACGGGATCATAGTCGTAGCTCAAATCCTGTAGCGGCGCCGCCCGCTCGTTTTTGCGGTACGCCATCAGCCGACGCATACGGCCATCCTCGGCCCGATAGGTGGCCAGGCTACTCACGCCATTGCCCAGCAGGGCCGTCTCCACCTGGCCGGCGGCAGTGTAGACGTAGCCCTCTACCACGGTCTTGCGCGTACCACTCTTCAAGGTGAGGTGAATATTTTTCGCCTGCCCGTCCAGCCCATAGGCGAACTGTCGGGCATTGCCCTTGGCGTCGAGCTGTTCCACCGTGGTGCCCAGGGCGTCAAACGCCCAGCGTGTGGTGTAAAGCTCAGGTTGCAGTTGCTGGTCCTGATCGGCCGGGGCAAGCGGCCAGTCAACAGTGCCCGGGGCCTCGCGAAACCGCCGGGTTTGGCGCAGCACCTGCCCGGTCATTCCATAGGCGTCGAACACCTGCGTGCCCGCCGGGTCGGCATGGCGTACCAGGCGGCCACTGCGGTTAAGTGCGCGGTGCTCAGGCGTTGGCGCGGCATACGCCAGGCGTTCGACACACCGGAGTCGCGCTTCGTCGGCAGTTTGTTCGAACACCGCCACCGGACGCTGCAAGGTGTCGTAGTCGTGGCGCTGATAGGCACCGCGGCCGTCCCAGGCATGCAACAGCTGTCCCGAAGGCGCCGCCAGCATCAGCCGCATGCCGGCGTCCACATCGTTGCTGCGGATCAAGGTACCAGACAGGCTGTACACCGAGGCCTGATTCGCCTCGGTCAACGGTTCGCGCGATTTAAGGGCAGAAAGGCGCGGGTCCCACTGCTCAAGCAAAAGGCCGCTGGCCCCATAGACTTGACGCCTGACACGGGCCGTCGGCGCAGCCTGGGAGGTAGCGCATAGATAAGCGACGCTGCGCACGGTCAATCCACGGGGGTCGAAGGCCGCAAGCGAGGGCGTGTTTCGATGAAGTGAAGCAGACATGATCACATGACCTGAATTGCACAATGGTCAGCAAAGCCTAGGGTCCATGTCTGCACATAGGTGGTATCGGTGTATGGATGCCTCAACCGGCGGGGGCCGACGCAGCCTGTAAATAGCTATGCCTGGCCCCGTTAACCTGCGTGATAGCGTTTTTGATTGCCCGCCGGACCCATCGGCGGGCGTGAAGGAACGTATGAATATGCAAGCCGACAGCAGCTCCTTGCTCGCTCAACTGATTGATCACGCACACCCTCCCGCCCCCGGTCGGGACGATTTCAACACCGCGCTGCAGCGCCTCGACATTCATTCGGTATTCGACATTGTGCGTCTCAGCGAAAAGGCCTTCGCAGAGCAACTGGCCACCTGCAACGATGACGATGCCCACGCGGTATACCGCAAGGCCAAGAGCGCTGCAGCGCAACTGGAAAGGTTGTTTCGCGAACAGCAGGTCTCGTCGCAGCGCCCTACCCTGCGCGCTAAACGCGATGTCGCCGCCGATACCGATGCCACCTACCAGGCCTTGTTCAACGAAAATCGCGAACAGTTCTGCGCCAACGCGTCCATTGCCGCGGTCGATTCGCCGGCTGCCTACCTGCGCGCGCTTTATCTGTTCGCCCTGCAACTGGAACAGAATGCCAAGGGGGCCGACGTGCTCAAGCTGTCCGCCCGGCGTGCAGACCTCAAGGACCTGTTGATCGACCAACACAGCGTTACGGGCCAGGTGCCCATGTTGTCGATCATCAATCAGACCTTGCTCAGCAATATCGCCGACGCCAACGACGCCTACTCGCTGCTGAGCAACACCTGGTACCCGTTTTCGCTGCCGTATCATTTCCACCACCAGCAATGCCGGTTGGGCTTGTCGGGCGACAAGCCGATGTTGGGTGAGTTGAACTATCGCATCAGTCGCCAGTTGCCCCTGGCGGGAGCAACCAGCACTTACGGGCAAGTCGTTACCCGCAACAATGAGGTGCAATGCCTGTTATCCGGGCTGAGCCCCGAACAACAGGCCCTGCTGAAAAGAGACTGGGTAACGGCGCAGGGCGCGCCAACCTTCTATCGCACGTACTTCAACTGGACGGCTGAAAAGGGGCCGGAAGACGTCACTGATTTCCTGCAGCATACGCAACTGGATGCCGAACAACTTCAAGCGCTGCTGGCACAGCAGACACAAGCACCGCGCCAATCGCCAAACTGCAAACAGCCCATCGGCCTCACTTACGGTGCCTGTTACATCAACGGCGCGCTTGCATCTGCCCCCACACTCGCGATCAGCCTGAACAAAGACGCCCCCGCCAAGCTGGTCAACGTGAGCCTTGAACGCTTCGACAGGCTGCAACGAATGATTCGCCTGCAGCGCTGGCTCGGCCTGCCTTTCGCGCAACTGGACACGTTGCTGGTCAGCGCGATGCGCTGCGAAGGCGCCAGCAACCGCGCGCTGCTGATCACCCATAACACCCTTCGGGCGCTGGGAGTCTTTTGCTATCTGAGCAAGCGCTACAGCCTGCAAGCCGAAGAGTTTGCCGCCTGGCTCCATCAGTTGCCCGTTCACGGTTCGGGTGAGCGCGTGTCGTTGTTCGATCAGGTGTTCAACCGCGTGGGTTCGGCCCTGCCTGCGCTGTGTCTGGACGAGCAGGCATTCGACGCAACCACCCGCCAACAACTCTGCGCCGCGCTGGGCCTGCAAGACACCCAGGACTCGCTGCAATTGCTGATCGCCGATGAGCCCGAAACCCGCACGGTCGAGACCGTCAGCGCACTCTATCGGCAAGCGCGAATCGCTCGGCTGTTCGGCTTGTCGGTCATGGAATGCCAGCAACTGCTGCAGTTGCCCGGCACGACGCCCTTTCTTACGCAACTGCGTCACCCAACGCTGAGACGCAAGCCGAAGGGCGCGGCTGACTTTCTCGATATGCTCATGCACCTGGAATGGGCCAGCCGTTGGCTCAAGGAGAATGGCAACAGCCTGTCACTGTTGAGGCACCAGCTATTGCTCGATCAGCAGGTCCAGGACCCGGCCATCAACCTGCTGTTGAAAGAGTTCGCGGCTTATGATCAGGCTTCTCTCTCCAAACAGCTGAACCTGCTTGAACTTCCCCAGCAACCCGCTGATGAAGCCGTTCGCTTGCCCGCCGTGGACTGGGAAGCCCTGGCCCAGCAAGTACTGCAACGGATGCGCTCAAACACGAGCATTGAGGTGGCGGTCGAGCAAGCGCTGTCCGCCATTGCCATCAGCACGGACACTAATCGCACAACCTACTATATCGAGAGCACCAAACCCAAGCTCCGTACCCTGATGGAGACGGTGCGTAATGAGTTCTGGGCGCTGTATCTACGCCTCAAAGAGATCATCCGCGCCGTACCCCAGCTGCCAGGCGATGCCAACGGTCATCAAAAATATGACAACCATTTCCTGCGCTTGCACGCGCCTGCAGCCCCACCCCTGCAAACCCTCGGCTATCTGATATTGCTGCTCCCCCACGCCGTCGATGTTCTGCAATTGCCGCTCAGCCGCCAGGCGCTTGATCAGTTTCTGATAAACCCACACTGGCTGGACAATGACTATCAAGCGTCTTCGGTCCTTGAACTGACCCCGCACACCCTCTACCTCATTCAGCAGTTCAACCATTGCATTGAGCGTTTTGGCCTGACGGAAGGGCAAATTCTCGATTACTTCGGACAGGCCAACGCGCGGCCCAATCGCGCGGCACAACACAACACTGAAGAAACCAGCGAGCATCTCGCCCGACTTTTTGGCTGGAGTGCCAGCGAAATAACCGTCTTCAGCAGCCAACTGAACCCTCCACGCATTACCTCCATGGATCGCCTGGACTGGCTGCTGCGCTGCCGCCAAGCCAGCACTGCAACCGGCCTGTCGGCCACCCTGCTGATTGCAGCCAGCCAACTTGAAACCAACTCGACGTTCGCTCAATGGAAGGCAGTCGGTGAGGCGCTCACGAGTGCCCATGCCTCTCCCGTCAACACGCCTTTTCCTACCGACCTGCTCAAGGACTGATCATGTCTCACTCGCTTGACCAACAGCTTAATGAAAGCCTTCGCGACGCCATGCTCGCGTACTACCTCACCCATAAAGTGCCTGATGCGCTTAAGGCAACCATCGGCAATGCCGATGACCTTTATGCGTATTGGCTACTCGACGTACAAGTCAGCCAAGCCGTGCCAACCAGCCCGGTAGCCTGTGCCATTTCCAGCCTGCAGCAATACATCAGCCGTATTGAACTGGGCCTGGAGCCGGGCTATGCCCATCAGGGCATGACCGCGCAACAAAACAAGATCTGGCGCGAACAGTTGCACACCTACCCGCTGTGGAGTGCCAGTCAGCAATTGCACTACCACCCGGCCAACTATCTGGACCCGACGTTACGACGGAACAAGACCGACAGTTTTCACCAGTTGCAAAACGACCTCAGCCAATACCGAATTCAAGCGGACACCGTCACCACGGCGGTTCAGCAGTATCTGGCCAGGTTCGAGGAAACCGCCAACATACGCACACTCAACGGCTATATAGACGCCGACTTGAACAACCTGCACAGCGGCACCTATTACTTCGTCGGTAAATCCACCTCCGAGAACACCTATTACTGGCGCTCGCTGGACCTGTCCAGGCGCTCCGGCGCGGTGCTCTTGCAGGACGCCTGGTCAGACTGGAAAAAAATCAACCTGTCGGTCTCCGACGCCACCGCCGAGCAAAGTATCCGGCCGGTGTACTTCAATAGCCGGCTATTTTTCATCTGGGCCGAGTGCATCAAACCCACCCCGTCCAGTTCGTTCAAGCCGGCGCGATCGGATTCGGAGGAAAAGGAAGATCTGGCCGATTGGATCAACACCCACTACGTCAAATTCCGGCTCAATTTTTCGTATAAGAAGCATGATGGCAGTTGGAGCGTGCCTCAGGCGTGCATTGAGCAATATTGCGCCACCGAAGACGTTAACGCATCCAGTTCGGAGCTGCTCAAAGGCATTACGCAAACGGTGGCAATCGTCGACAGCAAGAGTACGCCCGTGCTTTTTTTAAGTGTGCTCGCTACCAGCCGTAAAGATCCTAAACAGCAGGATAATTTCATTGGCAGGTTTTTCCAGGCCGTCCATATCGACCAGTCCTTCACTATCACCACCGTCGCCGATGGCGGCAGCCCCGGACGCTATAGCGTGCTGCCCGGCTCAGCGCTGGCCGAAGAAATAAACCGGCTGATGGAACCCTTCGACCCGTCCCAGAAGACCGAAGTACAGGCCATACTCAAGGGCGAGGTGCAGAGCACTAACGGGTATTACAGCGAATTGCTGCCTGACAGCGCCCGGCAGTTTCTCACGCTCTTCGCTCACAAGAATCAGGGCAACTTGCAGTTTAAAATAGCGCCCAAAGCCGACTACGAAATTACTATCGCGTCGCAGATGATTTTCAAAGAAAACGACCATTGGAATTTTGAAAAAAAACAGACAAACATAAAAAACACCGATACCACTGACGTTTCTTTCGATTCAAACACTCAGGAACTTGTGTTCTCTTCTACTCTCAGTGGCCGTTTCCAGCACCAGTACGCCGTCACCTTAGACAAACAGCGGGATGTCACTATCAAGCTGATGACCCGTGATGCGCTGGATGACCCCAAAGCCACTCAACTTAAATTGAGCAAGGGCTCTATGATCAGCGGTGCCTCCACAAAGCAGAGAACTGAGTACTGCGCACTGTATTTTAAAAATTCGACCACCCATGAGGAATTCCCTAACGCTGTATGTGATGCTGACGGCGCACTGTTTACCCATCGAACAGACGCGCAAAACAACCTTTTGTTGGACGGTAACTATGTCGACAAAAACGCTTTCGTAAATCTATACACACACAAACAGTTCCATATCAACCTCGACCGTTATCACGTCTACACCAGTCCAGAGGATAATAAAAACAAGCTGCATTCGGAAAACACACTGATAGTCCAAAAGGCAAACGTGACCACGCCCAACTTACGCGCCTATAAACACGTCATCATGAGTGCGAACTTCAAAGACTACCCATTCACCGAAAACATCACTGCCAACTCTCATCGCATCATCAGTTTCCAGGACACCGCTCACGAAAGCCTCACCGGGTCCAGTCCCGAATTGCCTGAGGGGCATCGGGTCACGACGCGCATTCCGGTGACGCAGGCGCAGATGAAGTCCGGTTTCACCCTGCTACATGGGGTGGTGACGCTTGAGCCTGGCGAAGGCGGCGCGAAAATCCTCGGCTATGCGTTGAATACGGCAACCCTGACGCTGACCACACCTGTTTCTGACCCCACGCTCAACCCGCAACTGGCGCCGACGATCAAAAGACTCGAATCGGGCGAACTCGGCACCGCTGAATTCATCGACTTTTCCAACAATTCGGCAAGCCTGCCTGCCGGCATGCCCGCCACCCTGCGCATGAATACCTGTATTGCCGCCAAGCTGGTCCAGGCGGCCAATGTCAGCCTTGACCATTTGTTCTCGTTAACGCCAGAAACCTGGAAAGAGCCGCCACTCACACCTGGCGGCACAGCAGAAGGCATCGACTTCACGGGTGCTAACGGCAAGTACTTCTGGGAGCTGTTCCTGTACGCGCCCTGGCTGATAGCCCATCGCCTGAATCAGGAGCAACGCTATGCCGAAGCGCAAGCCTGGCTCGGCTATCTGTTCGACCCTGGGCGTGCCGCCGAGGCGTCCAGCAAACGGCCTGCCTTTTGGGGTTTGCGCGAACTGGCCCGTGAAGAACGGCTGCCCGGCTACACCAGCCACGATCCCCACGAACTGGCGATACGCTCACCCGTGCATTTTCGCAAGGCGATCTACCTGTTTTACCTGGATATAATGCTCAATCGCGGCGATGCAGACTATCGCCAGCTCACCCCGGACAGCCTGACCCAAGCCAAACTCTGGTACACCCGAGCCCAGCATTTCCTTGGCTCACGCCCCAAGGTCAGCATCACTGAACCGTGGGCGCAGATCACCCTTGGCGCGCTGGCCACGCAGGGCTCTGAGGCCCTGGCCAAACTTGAGCAAACCAACCCGACCATCGACGTCAACCTGTCGGTCGAAGGCGATGCACTGCCTTGGCTCACGGACACCGATAATCTGCGCCTGCCTTTCAACGCCGAACTGGTGACGCGCTGGGACAAGCTCGAAAGCCGTCTGCATAATCTGCGGCACAATCTGGACATCACCGGTAAACCTTTGCACCTGCCGCTCTACGGGGCGCCGCTGTCGCCGCTCAAACTGCTGGCCGCCCAAGGCCAAGGGGCTTTCGGCGAAGGTGGTGCCGCGCCGTTCGTCGACGCGCACGTCGGCCATTATCGCTTCCAGGTCATGTCGGGCCACGCGCTCACGGCCGCCGAAGCGGTGATTCAATTCGGCAGTACGGTGCTGACCCTGATTGAACGCAAGGAACAGGCGGAATATCTGGAGTTACAGCAACAACAGGCGTGGGACCTGGCCAATATCGTCGTGACCCAGCAAACCCAGGCGTTGCAGATCGACGCAAGGAACCGCCAGGCGCTCGACGCCAGCCGACGCATGATCGAGTCGCGGATGCACTACTACGCACACCAGCTCACCGAAGGCATCAGCCCCGGCGAATCCCAGGCAGGCTTGCTCTACCTGATCAGCACCGGGTTCGACACCGCCGCTTGCGCCGCCGCCGCAGCGGCCGGCGTCGCGATGGTGGCACCCAATATCTTCGGTACCAGTGTCGGCGGCTCGCGTTGGGAAGGCCCGTTCTATGCCGCCCAAGCCATCGCCCAAGGCGTTGCCACGGCGCTGCGCGGCACCGCCGCAGACTTGGATCGTTCCGAGCAATTCAACCGCCGGGCGCAAGAGTGGGCCCATGCCCAGGAGCAGGCCCGACTCGAACTGGCCCAGGTCGATGCCCAATTACAGGCCTATGCCGAGCAGGAAAAAGCCACGCGCCTGCAATTGCGCCTGGCCCAGACCTCCCTGGCCCAAGCCTGGTCGAACTACCAATTGTTGGCCAAGCGCTTTTCCAAGGCACAGCTGTATGACTGGCTCAACGCTCAGTTGAGCACGTTCTATTACCAAGTCTATGACCTTAGCCTTTCCCTGTGCCGCAGCGCCCAGGCGTGCTGGCAGTACGAGATAGCGGACTATGCGCGCACGTTTATCCAGCCTGGCGCCTGGAACAACAACTACCGAGGCTATCTGGCGGGTGAAGCCCTGAAGCTGTCGCTGTTGAACATGAACGCGGCCTATTTGAACCATAACGTGCGGGATCTGGAGATCGTCAAGACCATTTCCCTGCGCCACCGCCTGCACGAGTGCGAGCTCTCCCCCCCCGCAACCGACACCTCCCAGACGCCGCCTCCCACGACTGAAGAGAAATGGACCGCTCATAAACGACATCTGGTCACTAAAGGCACGCTGTGCTTCAAATTACCCGCGGCACTGTTCGAAGAGGATTACCCCGGGCACATCCTGCGACGGATCAAGGGCATCAGCGTATCGTTGCCCGCGACCCTGGGCCCCTATGAAGACATCAAGGCGATACTGACCCAGACCCGCAACCAAATCGAACTGCCCACCGGCGAGCAGCGCACGGACCGGCGTGCCCATCAGCAAATCGCACTGTCCACCGGGCTGGATGACAACGGCCTGTTCACCCTCACGTTCGACAGCAACGAGCGTTACTTGCCGTTCGAATACACGGGGGCCATCTCCGACTGGACCCTGCAATTCCCCAACCCGAGCGGGCAAAAAGCCGTCCTGGAATCCATCAACGATATTGTCATTCACCTGCGCTACACCGCCAGGGCAGCCGCTGCCAGTGGGGGTCAGGCATGAGCGACGACACTTCCCTGCTACAGGTCAATACCCCGGCCCTGCCCAAAGGCGGTGCGGCCATCCAGGGCACCGGCAAGGGCTGGGGCGATATCGGCTCCAGCGGTACGGCAAGCTTTGAAATTGCCTTGCCGATTTCGCCCGGGCGTGGCTACGCGCCGGCCATGTCGCTGACCTACCACAGCGGCGCCGGTAACGGCCCCTTCGGCCTCGGCTGGGGGGTGCCCCAGCCTGCCGTCAGCCGGCGCACCTCCCATGGCGTGCCTGGCTACACGATGCACGATGTGCTGGTGGGCCCCGACGCGCAAATCTGGCTACCGGAACGCGACGCCGAGGGCGCGATCATCAGCAGCAGCCACGCGGCATTCAATGGTTTGCCACTGCCCATCGCGTATACGGTCACCCGCCACTTCCCCAGGGTCGAGGGCCGCTTCGACCGTATCGAACACTGGCAATCGGCAACCGACACGGCCGGCTTCTGGTTGATACAGGGTGCCGATGGCAGCCAGCACTTTTACGGAAAAACCGCGCTGGCCCGGATTGCCGATCCAGACCAGCCGCACCATGTGGCGCAGTGGTTGTTGCAGGAAAGCCTGAACGCCCACGGCGAGCACATTTATTATCACTACACGAAAGAAACCGACACCGCGCGCTACCCCAGGGACTGCCGCGCCCGGCATTACCTGCAAAGCGTCTGCTACGGCAACTTCACCGCCAGGGAGCAGGAGCAGCTTTACCTCTGGCAAACCGACGATAAACCGGACGTGGGCTGGCACTTTCAATTGCTCTTCGATTATGGCGAACGCGCCCTCGAACTGGATAAGCGCCCGACGTATCGGAAAATCCAGGACTGGCCGACACGCCCCGACCCTTGCTCGGATTTTGCCTTCGGCTTCGAGTTACGCACCCTGCGCCGCTGCAGCCAGATCCTGATGTTTCACCACTTCCCCAAAGAAGCGCAAATGGGCGCCGACCCGGTGCTGGTCCAGCGCCTGCTGCTGGAATACCGCATCTCTTCGCAAGTCAGCCTGTTGAGCGCGGTGCATGAGCAAGCCTTCGACAGCGCGGGCAATAGCGTGAGCCGCCCGCCGCTGGAGTGCCTTTATGAGTCGAGCCAGCTCAAGGTTGACCCAGGCCGCTACCAGGCATTCGCTGCATTGCCCAAGCCGCATGGCGGCGCTCGTTATCAACTGGTGGATCTGTATGGCGAAGGCCTGCCCGGTGTGTTGTACCGCGCAGACAAATGTTGGTATTACCATGAACCGCTCAGGCCGCAACACCCGCGCACCCGCGACGAGGTGACCTACGGCGCGGCCGTGGAGTTGACGCGGCTGCCGGTGGCCGACAGCACCCGGCCCATCCACCAGGCGCTGGCCGATGTGACCGGCGACGGGCGTTTGGACTGGCTGGTGGCGGGGCCCGGGATGAACGGTTTTTTCAGCCTGGACGAACAGCGCAACTGGTCAGCCTATACGCCGTTCGATGCATTCCCGTCGGAGTTCTTCCACCCGCAGGGCACGCTCGCTGACTTGATGGGGGCAGGCCGTCATGATTTTGCGATGATCGGCCCGCGTAGCGTGCGCCTGTATGAACATCGCCGGGCATCCGGCTTCGCACCCGCCACCGAGGTGCCGCATGGGCCCGACGATGGCTTGCCGGTCATTTCCTCCTCGCCCAACGAACTGGTGGCGTTCAGCGATGTACTCGCCACCGGCCAACAGCATCTGGTGCGTATCCGGCATAACGAAGTGAAATGTTGGCCGAACCTGGGTCGCGGCCGTTTTGGCCAGGGGTTCGTATTGGCCACGCTGCCGTTGCGTTATCAAACGTTCAAAGCGGCGCATGTACTGCTCGTCGACCTCAATGGCGGCGGCGCGGCAGACCTGCTGTATTTGAGCGCCGCTCACCTGAGTGTTTTCCTCAACAAAGGCGGCAACGGCTTCGAGACACAAGCGATCAACGTCCCGTGGCCAGATGGCGTGCAATATGACGACCACTGCCAGGTCAGCGTTATCGACGTGCTCGGCCTGGGCTGTCCGAGCCTGATCCTGACCGCTGCCCACCAGAGCTCCATCCACTGGCGCTATGACTTTTTCAGCCACAAGCCCTGGCTCCTCAGGCGCACCGATAACAACATGGGCGCCCAGGCGTTGATCAACTATCGCAGCAGTGCCCAGGAGTGGCTGGACGAAAAACGCGAGCTGCATGCCACGGGTCAGCCTGCAATCAGCCGGTTACCCTTTGCGCTGCTGCTGGTCAGCCAACAAAACCAACGGGACGAGATCACCGGCAACCAACTGACCCAGCGCATGAGCTATCGCCAGGCGTATTACGACCGCCTGGATCGCGAGTTCCGTGGCTTCGGGCTGGTGCTGCAAACCGACACCGAACGCCGCAAGGACGCACGCAACCCGCCAGGTTCCAGCGCACCTTTGCGCAGCAAAACCTGGTTTCATACCGGTCGATCCCTTGACATGCCCACCCTCGACCAAAGCCCTCACGACCCGCAAGCCGAGACTCTCGGGCGCACGCTGGTAAGCCGCTACAGGACGACGGCCCAGGCAGGGCCGCTGGATCATCACGACGACTTGATCAGCGATCCTGCGCCGGCGCTGGCACGCGAGGCGGCCCGTGCACTGAGTGGCAGTGTGCTGCGGGTCGAGGTGATGGCGGCGGACCCCACGGACGACGCCGTGCCCGTGCCCTACTCGGTCAAACACCAGCGGTATCTGGTCCGCGAACTGGCGCCGGCCAGTGCCCATACGCCCTACGCCCGGTTGCTGCCATTAGCCCTGGAGTCGATCAGCTATCAATATGAAGGCGTGGCAGACGATCCCCTCTGCCAGCACCAGATCAACCTGCGCTGGGACGCCTATGGTTGCCTGGCGCATGGCGTGACCCTGCATTATGCGCGCCGTACCACCGCCAGCGATCCGCCACCCGCCGTGCTGGTGAATGAGCACCAACAGCGCTGGTGGCGCGATACCCATGACAGCGCGCAACAGTTCTATTACCTGAGCGAAACGCTGGCACAGCCGATTCACCTGGACGGCGCACAGCAGTGGCGCCTGGCCTTGCCCTACAGCCAACGAGACAACGCCCTGGTGCTCGGCAAAGCGCCGGCGCCTGGCGGGCTGGCCCCCGGGCGCATCACCTATGAACGGTTCATCGACACTCGCGACGGGCCATTGGCCGCAGGGGCTTTGCGCACACTGAGCGGCTTGTCGGTGCAGCGCTACCGGCAGGCCGGTGGCTTAGGTAAAACCCTGGACCCCGGCGTCGCCACAACCCAGGCACTGACCGATTACCTGGAAACCGCCGAGCTGGATGACCAGGCCTTGAAGGTTTACAACGACATCCCGGCCATGCCCAACCAACCCACGGTGGACCTGGTGCAAACGCTCACCGAGAGTGGCTATCGCACCATGGCGATGTTTTTTCTGTTCGACGGCGAGGCGCCGCCCGCGCAAAACCGCCTGTGGTCGATTTGCCGCTACTTTCCCCGTTATGACAAGCCCAGCCGGTTTTGTCGGTTGAGGGCGCTGCAGGCCACCAAGGCCCACGGCGAAACGACCCTTCAATACGACGCCTACACGCTGCAAACCCTGCGGGTGAAAGCCCCCGACGATTGCGTGACCGTAGCCGAATACGACTATCGATTGCTGCTGCCGACAAAAATCGTCGACCCAAACGGCACGGTTCAAGAGGCGCTTTATGACGGTTTTGGACAGTTGCTTGCCAGCAGCTTTCACGGCCATGAACAAAGCCTCAGGGTGGGCTTCGCCGCGCTGGACAGCTACCGTCCGCTCAAGCATGTAACGCCTGGGTCTGCCATCGAACAGGCGCAAAGCGTGTTGCAAGACATGGCCAGCGCGCACTGCTACGCCCCGTTCAGTTGGATGGGCAGCATCGACCCGGCCCAGGTCAAGCCCGAGTGGATTACCAAAGGCTACCTGCTCCCCGGCGGGCATATCCGCATGAGCGCGCGATTGCGCCTGAGTGACGGTCGTCAAACGCTCAGCGACAGCGAAGTACAACTCAAGGCGTTGATCGATGCGGCCAGCCGGACGCCGGTACATGGGCTCGTGCTGCAAGCCGACCGCTACCCCGGCGATGCCGAACGACAGGTGCGCATGACCTTGACTTGCTGGGATGGCTTCGGCCGTTCATTGCAGACCAAGCAGAAGACCGAACCAGGCCCGGCCCATGCGGTCGACGAGAAGGGCGACCTGTTGGTCGACAAGCTGGCGGACGCATCCGGCATCTTGAAGCAGCAGCTGCGCCAAGTGCATGCCGACCCCCGCTGGCGCGTCAGCGAGCGCGTTGAATACAACAACAAGGGCTTGGTCATACGCCTCTACCGCGCCTACTTCGCCAACAGCCACGCCTACGTCAACGATCACTCCATGCGCGAGCTGGGCCACAGCGACCGGCAATTGTATGACCCTCTCGGGCGCCCGACACAGACACTCACCGCAGGAGGATTCATGCGGCGTACCACCTATTGGGCCTGGTACACCGTCAATGAGGATGAAAACGACACCTACGACGAGCTGCACCCCGCCCAGGGTACTGACTGACAACCCCTGAGGGCTGTCGCTATGTAAACAACTTTTGGTAACACGCAAACATGGGCCGCCGCGACGGCCCATCCTTGTGCTTGTCAGGATCGCCGGGCTGCGCTCCAGTTCGAGGCAAGGGTTGTGTACCCGCGCCTGGCATACACTACGAAAAAGCCGCGCCATTCGGTCAGTGCTGCAATCAGGCCGCGGGCCACCCTCACTATCGTGCGAGTGCTCCCGCTTTGCGCAGCCTGGGGCAGGCCCGTGAGCGCAACGGCCAACGCCTCAATCCCGGTCGCGGCCCAGTACGTCCACACCTGATTGAACATTCTACTCAGCCCGCCGTGCATCAGCGCCGCAGGGTCCGGCGCCTGCACGGTCAGGCCATGGGAATCGTGGGCGGCCGTGGGGTGACCGCTACGAATCATCGCTCCCATCGCCCCATCGTAGGCTTCAACTGCAGGGGACACATTGGGCTGCATCAGCGCAGGCACTTCGCCGCCGTACACCGCGTTGGCGACGGTGGCGACCGCGTACGCTGCCGTCGCGCCGGCGGTGCGGCCGAGCCTGGCTCGCAGGGGCGTGCTGCCCCAGGATGACCCGCTGCCGTGACCACGCATGATCTGCTGCACCAGTTCCCTGGAGAGCGAGCGAACATGCCCGCTCAACCGCTGCACCGCTATGGGGTCCCACTGTTCCTCGGTTTGAACGCTCAGCGTGTCAACCTGGACGGCATATGCAGCGCCCACAAGGCTTGCCGAAATAACACCGATCTGTGGCGCCATGCGGGTCCAGTTACCGGCGATACCGGTGCTCATATGGAACGTGACCAGGGCATCCAGCGCGGCGACGCTATAGCGCAAGGCCTGATTGCGTTCCGGCGTGGGCTGGAGAGTGCTGAATACCGCCAGCTCGACACCCGTCGCGACGGCATTGGCGATATAGGTAGATAAACCATCGCGAATCGCGGCCGACGAGGCCGCTTGTATCCTCGAGCGCATAATCCACCCTATATTCGCCAGCCTGCGGCTGATGGAAAGCCGGCGTATTTGTTTGTCCCGGGGCGCCTCCAAAGCCGGGGTTGCGGCCAGCCCTTGCGCATCGACCCTGGTGACCGGATTACCGCCAACCATCGCGTACAGGTTCAAGCCATCGGCATCGCCGGTCGGGTCCGGGCTGATCCAGCGGCATAACCACGGTGCGTAGTACCTGTAGCCGTAGTAAGACAGTCCGCTGGCATCGCGCTCCTTGCCTGAATAACGGATGAACCGGTAACTCGCCTCGCTGGCGTTTTTCGCCGCCCACCACGCGGTCCCACCATAGGGGTAATAACTTTCCTGGCTGAGCAGTTGCGCCTGCTCGCCCAGTTCCAGGCTGCTGCTGCCCAAGTGGTCCGACAAGCCGTAACGGATCTGCGCGTCCTGGCGCCCTCCCGAAGGGTGGCGATCCCAAAGCAGGACACGGACGGTGGTAGTTCCGGCATCGAGGTTGAGGACATTCAGTTGCTCCCCCGTTGCGCTGTCATGGCGAATTTCCAGTCCCGGCAAGTAGCGCACCTCGGCGGTGTGCATCACGCCCCGGGCCTGGGCGACCCGGCGTTTGAGGATGCGCTGGCCGGTGGCATCGTAGGCGTAGCGTTCTTCATCGTCGTTGCCGCCGGCGCGTCGTACCTGCGTGAGGCGCACCAGTTGATTGCGCACATCCCAGCCCATCGGATGGTCGCCTGTCAGCGCTTGCAGGTTGCCGTTGCGGTCAAAGCCCTGGCCCAACCCCGGCGCGCTGTTGCCATCGGCCTGGGGCCGAAAATGATTGCTGCCTGCGGCCACGCTCATCTGCCGCGTGAAGCCCGTGCCGCTGCTGGGCACATGTTGCAACGTGAGCACGTTGCCGGCGGCGTCATAGCTGAACCGCTGGGTGTAGCGACGCCATACGCTGTCGTCAGTCGAGCCAAACGCTACCCTGGCCGGCAACGCCGAACCTCCCGGGTTACCGGCGGTTTCGCGGCCGGTGGCCTTGGTCAGTTGCGACAACGTGTCGTACTCATAAAGGCTGGCCGAACCGACTTGGGTGTTGCTGGACCATTGCGTCGGCTGGGCAAGGTCGTCGATCCGCACGACGTTGCCAACGCCGTCATAGGCGTAGCGCAGGTCTTGCAGCGCCGCACCCGGTTGTGCAGGCAGATGGGCAGTCATTTGCCGCAAGCGACCATCGAACTCACGGTAGTGCATGGCCCGCACAACGCCATTGCCGGCGCGCTCGCCAAGCACCTGGCCGGCGGCGTTGTAGCGGCGCTCGCCCAGCACCTGCGTACGCATGCCGCCGCTTGGCGTCACAGCGATACTCGCCGGTTGGCCGTCAATGCCGTAGGCGTAGTCGAAGCGATTGCCCTTGGCGTCCGTGTGATGCAAGCGCTCACCCAGGGCGTTAAACCCCACGGTTGTCTGGAACGTCTCGGCCTCCAGGCGCCGCTCACGTTGTGCAGCGGGCTGCGGCCAATCCAGCGCGGCACCCGCCAGCCGGAAGCGTCGGGTTTGCTGCGCAACCTGCGCGTGCAGCCCATACGCCTCGTGGAACAATGAGCCGCCGCCGTCATCGTGGCGGATCACCCGGCCACAGCGGTTGCGTGCGGCCTCTTCAGCCGAGGATAAAGCATAGGCAAGACGCTCGACGCACCGCGCTTGCTCATCAATGGCCGCCTGCTCGAACACGGCGACCGGACGCAGATACTGATCGTAGCGATGAGCCTGGTGCGCGCCCCGCCCATCCCATTCTTCCAGTAAATGCCCGGCCTCCCCCAGCAGCGTCAGCCGCCAGCCGGCATCCACGCTGTCGGTGCGCAACGCTTGTCCGCCAAGGCTATAGACCGTGCGTTGATTGGGCGCAGTGTCCGGCTGTGCGCGGGCCAACTGCAACAAACGCGGGTCCCATTGTTCAATCATCAAGCCCGTACTGCCAAACACCTGGCGATGAACGCGCACCTGCGGTTCAACCTCTGCACTTGCGCGGTGGTAGTTGATGTTACGAACAATTAACCCACGCGGGTCGACTGCGGCCAGGGACGGCGTGTTTCGATGGATGGAATCAGGCATGACCTCAAGACCTTATTGCTCAATAAGTAGTCCTGAAAGCCTAGGGATGCGGGGGTGGAGCAAGGTGGTGCTGGAGGATGTTTTGTGTATCCGGGTACTGGCATCGCCCCGACCCGCTCGCGCGGGTCGAGGCTGCGCTCAATGCCCGCCGGCGCAGGTCGGCGAAGCCGGCGCTGCGTCGATGTTCGCCCATTCTTCAGGCGTATAGGTATGCAGCGCCAGCGCATGAAACTCGGTCATCAGGTCACCCAGGCTGGCGTAGACCTTCTGGTGGCGCTTGACGCGGTTGAGCCCCTCGAATTGCTGGCTGACCAGCACGGCCTTGAAGTGGGTCTGCAACCCACGGCTGTGCATGTGGCTCTCATCCAGCACACTCAAGTGCTGCGGGTTCAGGGCGGCGAGTGCCGTTTCGATACGCAGTTGCATGGTCATTGCTGCTTACTTCTTCTTGGCCGGTGCGGCGGCTTTGGGCGTCAGCTCGTTGGTCATGTCTTCCAACAGCTTGTTCACCACCGGCACGGCGCTTTCCAGCTTGGCCTGGGTCATCTGGGCCGATTGCTGGGTCAGTTGCGGCATTTTTTCCAGGACTTTCTTGCCCAGTGGCGACTGGTAGAAGGCAACCAGGTCCTTGAGCTCCGATTCGCTGAAGTTGGTGGTGTAGAGCTTGACCATGTCCGGCTTCAGCTTCGGCCAGCCGATAGCCTGGTCCAGGGCGGCATTGGCCTTGGCCTGGTAGCTGTCGAGGACCGACTGCTTGGCGGCAGGCGCCTTGGTCTGTTCGAAACGCTGGGCGAACATTTGTTGCACTTGCATGTATACCGGGGTACCCAGCTTGTCAGCGTGGGCCAGGGTAAGGAAGGCTTCGGCACTGGCGTTGTGGCTGGCGGTATCGGCAAAAACCTGGCCGCTGGCGCAAACCAGAGCAACCGCGGTACAGATGGCACGAAGACGAGTCATCGAGTTTCCTTTCTAGCAGGCGAGGTAAAACCCCAAGGGCGACCATTCTGCGCCTAAAAAACCTCGCGGCTCAACCCCAGGCCTTGTCGGGCCTGGTTTTGCGGGGGGCAAATCCGATGAAGCGTGTTTTTTGGAACCCCCTGGGCCGATCACAGCCTAAACTGCGCAAACGAACCTGAAGGAGTGTGCCCGATGAGCCGTATCGAAACTGACAGCCTGGGAGACGTCCACGTCCCGGATGACGCTTACTGGGGCGCCCAGACCCAACGTTCGCTGGTGAACTTCGCCATCGGCGAACAGCGCATGCCGCTCGCGGTGCTGCATGCCCTGGCCCTGATCAAGAAGGCGGCTGCACGGGTCAACGACCGTAACGGCGACTTGCCCGCCGACATCGCCCGCCTGATCGAACAGGCCGCCGACGAAGTGCTGGACGGCCAGCACGACGACCAGTTCCCGCTGGTGGTGTGGCAGACCGGCAGCGGCACCCAGAGCAACATGAACGCCAACGAAGTGATCGCCGGCCGCGCCAATGAACTGGCCGGCAACAACCGCGGCGGCAAAAGCCCGGTGCACCCCAACGACCATGTGAACCGCTCACAGAGCTCCAATGACTGCTTCCCCACGGCCATGAGCATTGCCACCGTCAAGGCGGTTCACGAGCAGTTGCTGCCGGCCATCACGGTGTTGTCCGGTGGGCTGGCGGAATTGGCGGCGCGGCATATGAAGCTGGTCAAGACCGGCCGCACCCACATGATGGACGCAACACCGATCACCTTCGGCCAGGAAGTCTCGGCGTTTATCGCGCAGCTGGACTACGCCGAACGCGCCATCCGCAGCGCCCTGCCCGCCGTGTGCGAGCTGGCCCAGGGCGGCACCGCCGTCGGCACCGGGCTCAATTCGCCCCACGGCTTTGGCGAAGCGATTGCCGCCGAGCTGGCGGCGTTGTCGGGCTTGCCGTTCGTCACAGCACCGAACAAATTCGCCGCTCTCTCCGGCCATGAGCCGCTGGTGACCTTGCACGGCGCGCTGAAAACCCTCGCCGTGGCGCTGATGAAACTGGCCAACGACCTGCGCCTGCTGGGCTCCGGCCCTCGCGCCGGGCTGGCCGAAGTCAAATTGCCAGCCAACGAACCGGGCAGCTCGATCATGCCCGGCAAGGTCAACCCCACCCAGTGCGAAGCGCTGTCGATGCTGGCCTGCCAGGTGCTGGGAAACGACGTGACCATTGGCATCGCCGCAAGCCAGGGGCACCTGCAGTTGAACGTGTACAAACCGGTGATCATTCACAACCTGCTGGAATCGATCCGCCTGCTGGCCGATGGCTGCAACAACTTCCAGGAACACTGCATCGCCGGCCTCGAACCGGACGCCGAACAGATGGCCGAACACCTGGAACGCGGGCTGATGCTGGTGACCGCGCTGAACCCGCATATCGGCTATGACAAATCCGCGCAGATCGCCAAGAAGGCCTATGCCGAAGGGCTGACACTGCGCGAAGCGGCGCTGGCGCTGGGCTATCTGACCGATGAGCAGTTCGACCAGTGGGTACGCCCGGAGAATATGTTGGAAGCCGGGCACTAAAAGCCCAAGGCAAATGTGGGAAAAGGCTTGCTCCGGTGACGGCTCGGCAGCCGAAGCCTCTCTAACCGACGCCCCGCGCTCCAAATGTGGGAGGGGGCTTGCCCCCGATGGCGGTGGATCAGTTGCCAATGCGCACACTGACCCACCGCTATCGGAGCATAGGTATCTACACAACTTGGTAGCAGCAGCCTACGCTAACCACGATGCGAAGCGAGCCGCTCTTGATCTTGCTCTTGATCTAGGCGCCCCGTTAAACCACGCTGGCCGGAATTCGACAGTGATTTGGGGGGTAAACCGGCAGGGATGCCGGTTTAGCCGCCCCGCGCCATGGATGGCGCGTGGCGGCGGCCCCCCAAATCAATGTCGGATTACGGGCACACCGAGCCTAGGCGAGGTGCCGAGTGGTGGGGCAAGAGCGTTTTGCTTACTTTTGCGCTTTTCAAAAGTGAGACGCCGTAAGGGCGGAACCCATAGCAGCCGTTACCGCAGCAACGGATATGTACTCGCTCTGATCCAACATCACGGTCGGCTGTCAGGCCGCCATCGGGGGCAAGCCCCCTCCCACATTTTGGACGCGGGGCATCAGTTAGAGAGGCTTCGGCTTCCGAGCCGTCACTGGTTCAGGGCCATACCAAAATTGTGTAGGTATCCATGGCTAT
Organism: Pseudomonas sp. R2-7-07; assembly: GCF_003852355.1. Lineage (NCBI taxonomy): Bacteria > Pseudomonadati > Pseudomonadota > Gammaproteobacteria > Pseudomonadales > Pseudomonadaceae > Pseudomonas > Pseudomonas sp. R2-7-07. The sequence goes on from NZ_CP027759.1 coordinate 3,870,022, forward strand.
CGGGAGCAAGCCCCCTCCCACATTTGGATCGGCGTACCGCTCAAATACTCATGAAGCCATGCGCAATCGCCGGGCCCTGAGCCCGGCCATCAATGACGGCGCCAATGCCACCATCGCCGAGCCGATCACCACCACCAGCGCGCCAAAATACCCCAAGGCATTGATCGCTTCGGCCTGCACAAACTCCGGCCACAGCCACGCCGCCAACGCCACCGCCACAAAGGTCACCAGCGGCGTCAGCGCCAGGGTCGCACTCACCCGTGAGGCCTCCCAGTGGGCCAGCGCCTCGGCAAACGCGCCGTACGCCACCAGGGTGTTCATGCAGCACGCCAGCAGCAGCCAACCCTGCAGCGGGCTCAGTTGCAGCGCCTCCAGCGGGTGCGCCCAGGGTGTCAGCAACACGGCGCACGACAGGTAGATCACCATCATCACCTGCAGCGAATTCCACACGGTCAACAACTGTTTCTGGCCCAGGGCGTAAAACACCCAGATGCTGGTCGCCAGCAGGACGGTCAGTACCCCGGCGGTGTAGCTGCCCATCGAGGTGAGCAGCTCCAGCAGGCGCTGGTTGAAGAACAGCCCGAAGCCAACGATCAATATCACCAGCCCCGCGCCCTGCCCCAGGCTGAAACGCTCCTTGAACACAAACACACTGGCAACCATCAGAAAAATCGGCCCCATCTGCACCACCAGTTGCGCGGTGCCGGGGCTGAGCATTTTCAGGCCGACCAGATACAACACGTAGTTGCCGACCAGCCCGCACACCGCCATCGCCACCAGCCAGCCGCCCTTGGGGCCGAGCACCTTGCGACCGGGCAAACGCCGGGTCGCGGCGAGGTAAACAAACAAGCAACTGCCGGCCACTATCAGGCGAAACCAGGTGACGGTGATCGGGTCCATCACCTGCAAGACCTGTTTGAGCTTGATCGGCAGAATGCCCCAGAGCAGCGCGGTCAACAGGGTCAGGAAAAAACCGTAGACCCAGCGGCCGGAAGAAATGTGCATGAGTGCCCCAGATGCCAGAGGAATTGGAACCGGCATTCTAGGGGCAGGCGGTGCGCTTTGGGTATCACGCTGTGTTCATGGCACGCCCATCACCAGTACCCCGCTGCCGCTGATGGGGCCTGCGGCCGGCAATGAACCCGCTCGACGTACCAGGGAAAATGCCACGTCGTCGGCGCCCGTGCTGTTAGTGATGCGGGTCAGGAACGAACCGTTCACAGCCACCGCTGCGCCGCCGCGAACAAGCGCCGTGCCCACATCCCCATTGGTCATCATCAGCAGGCGTGAATCGAACGAAGAGCGGGTGCCCTTGTAAGTAATGGTGATGGGTGTATTGATCCCGCCATCCGGGCACGAATAGGTCAGCCTGCGGTTGCTGACGATAGTGGATGTCAGCGGGTCGGTGCCGATGGCCCGCTGGTGCACGTTGCCGAAGTTGATCTCGATGGGGTTGTTGTTATTGATCGTGCAGGTAGACGGGGAAACGGTGAAATTGTTGGCAGCGGTATACCTGACGGTGAGCTGCGGTCGAGTGCCGTCGTAGTTGTTCGAACTGGTGAGGCGCAGCAGACCGAGGTCGTCGCCTATTCGCACATCGAACGGGTTGGAGGGATAGTTACGTAGCAGAATATAGGGTGTGACATTGATCAGATGAACGCTCCCGTTGTTGGGGATGGTGACGATGCCGATACCCGACGGCACCGGCGTGTTGAGGAAAGCGCCATTGATGCGTAACCCGGTTCTTTCGCTTGCGAATTTTGGGCCGGGCGTCCAGGCGGTGCCTACCGAACTCCCAGTTGTCCAATAGTCCGCGTGCCAGGCGGGGCCGCCGCTGTAGGTGAATCGACATTCCAGCCGTGCGCCTTCCAGCATGATCCTGCTGCGGTCGGCACTCAGGGTGACGGTAACGGGGACCTGCAGGTTCGGGTTGCCATTTTGCCAGGGGCCGCCGTTGACACGGCAATCGACAGCATGCGCGGTCTTGGTTACACCCGTCAGAACGAGAAGCACCAAGGCTCCAGATAGTCGTTGCATCTTGAACTCCATCAAACATCTGAAATGAGAGCACGTCCCTGTAAGAGCGGGCTTGCTCGCGAATGCGGTGGATCAGTCAGGTATGTATCAACTGATCCACCGTATTCGCGAACAAGCCCGCGCCGGCATGTGGAGCTGCACGCATCAGGGCACGCCCATGACAAGTACACCGCTCCCGCTCAGGGCCCCCGCGGCCGGCAGGGACCCAGTGCGCCGAACGAGCGAAAACGTCACATCGTCCCCGCCTACGCTATTGGTGATCTGGGTCCGGAACGAACCGTTCACAGGCACCGCTGAGCCCGCGCGAATCAGCGCCGTGCCCACGTCTGGATTGGTCATCAGCAGCAGCCGTGGGTCGAACGAAGACGGGCTGCCTTTGTAGGTGATGGTGATGGGTGTATTGATCCCGCCATCGGGGCATGAATAGGTGAGCCTGCGGTTGCTGACGATGGAGGACGTCAGCGGGTCCGTGCCGATGGCCCGCTGATGCACGTTGCCGAAATCGATCTCGATGGGCGCGTTGTTGTTGATCGTGCAGGTTGAGGGGGACACGGAAAAGTTATTCGCCGCAAGGTACGTGAGCGCAAGCACCGTGCTGGTGCCGTTGTAGTTGTTTGTCTGACGCAGGCGCAGCACGCCCAGGTTATCCCCTACCCGCACGTCGACAGGGTTCGTCGGGTTGTTGCGTATCAGGATGTAGGGCGTGACGTCGATGGGGACGCCCACACCGTTGTTGGGCATGACCGCCAACTGGATGTCATACGGCACCGGGGTATTGAGGTAAGCACCGTTGATGCGCAAGCCGGTGCCCAGCTGAGTGAATTTGGCGCCGGGCGTCCACGGAGGCCCGGCCTGTGTGGCGGTCCGCCACAAGTCCACGAACGAGGGAAAAGGCTGGCCCGGGGTGAATCGGCATTCCAACCGGGCTCCTTCGAGGTAGATACGCGAGTTATCCGAACCCGGTTGCACCATGACGGGCACCTGCAAGTTCAGCGTACCGCCTGCACCCACATACACCCACCTGCCACCATTCACACGGCAATCGGCGGCTGTCACAGCGGTACTCACACCGGTCGATACCAGAAGCACGGTGGCGCCAAATAATCGTTTCATCTTGAGCTCTCATTCCTCTGCCCTACCCAGGCCCAGCGCTATGGATAGTCCAACGTGAACGTTGAGGTCACCGTGTATGCACCGTGTCCGATGGTCTGATCCGCGAGGGCTGTCGGCTCGCCCTGCACATAGGCCTTGAGCTCGATGGCATTGCTGCCGTCGCTCAACACCTGCTCGTCGCTGACGGCATTCAGGGGCAAGGGTTTATCGCTTAAGGTCTCGATGCCGACGCCAATGCCAGAGGCGCCGCTGCCACCGTCCAGCGCGAGCAAGCCGGGAAGTTCTGTGTTTTCCCTACCGCCGAAGGTGATGGTCACCGAATTGCCGATCGTGGTGTCGCAGTCTTCCAGGTGCAGCTTGAAACGCTTACCCACCGAGCGCGTGTTGATATAGAGGTGTTTGCTGGTCAGGTCCCAGAGTTCCAGCGTAATTGCCTCGTCGCCAGGGCGCAGGGTGCAGGCTTCTTCGACCAGGTTGCCTTTGAAACGCAGATTGTCCGCTGCGTGCCCCATGGGGATCAGGCCGCAGATGAGCAGGAGTGCCAGGCCGTGCTTTTGAACCCGTTGATATCGCATCGATTCAGCTCCTACTGGTATTCGGCCAACAACGTGGCCACCGCCGTGAAACTGGCGGGAGGCAGCGTTGCGCCGGGCTGCTGCACCGGCACCACCTCCAATGTAGGCGGTGACGACAGGGTGATATCCAGCGGCGTATTGAGTGAAAATGGCAGGTCATTCTGAAAAACCCGAATGCCCAGCGCAGGTACGCTGGTCTGCACCGCTGCACCATCAAACGCCGTGGGGGTGCCGTTGATGCTCAGTTTCAGCGCCCACGGCAGCGTGTCGGTGCCGCAGTTGATCGCGTAGCCGACGCCCCTGCGATACCTCACGCCGTCGACGCGCTTTACCCCGACATCGCCAAAGTCGACTTCAATGGTGTTGCCCGTATCGATGGTGCAGGGCGGCGGCTCATTCAACGTGCCGCTGAACGTCACGTTGGCCGACGCGCCACTGCACAGGCCGATGGCCCACAGGGCGAGCAACGCTCGCGGCTGCCAAGCTGTCATGGGTCGTTCCTCTCTTTATTGGTAACCATCATTGGTAATCGACCACCAGGGTCGCGGTCGCGTCGAAGATCCCGCCGGTCAGCTTGCTGCCCGCACGCTTGACCGGCACCGCCTGCACCACGGGGAAATTGGGGTAGGTAAAATTCACTGCGGTATTCAGCGGCCAGTCCGCGCCATTCACAAACAGCCTGACCCCAAGATCGGCCTTGCGGGTCGAGAGCACGCGACTGTCAAACGACGCCACCGTGCCCTTGAGTTCCAGGGTCAGCGCATTGCTGAACGGCGAATCACAGGTGACGGTATACGGCACATCGCGACGGTAGTTGACCCCGTCGACCCGTGACGTCTGCAGGTCATTGCCAAACGGCACGTCAAGCGTGCTGCCACCGTTGATGACGCACGGCGGAGGCGCAATGATCACCGCGCGAATGGTCAAGCTGGTCTCGGCCTGCACGCCCTGGCAGACCGCCAGCAACACGCCGCCGGCGATCAAACCGATTGATTTAGCCATCGCTGCCCCCTTATTCATAATTGAGCCTGACTTCCACGACGGCCCTGAATGCCCCGCTGGTCAACGGCGCAGCGGTGCGCGTGGGCCGCACATTCCAGGTCTGGGTATTGCGGCCCACGGGCAAAAACAGCGGCTGGCCGCGTGTGCCCAGTTGCACGTCCCGGCCGAGGGCATCGGTCAACTGCAGGCCCATGCCGGTGACGCCCTGCACTTTGACCAGCCGTGGATCGTCGGCATCGGCCGGCGCCTCGAACAGCACCGACAGCACCGGTTGGTAGGCGCTCCAGGTCAGGTTCCCCGTACGCTCATTGCGTATGCGGCCGGCGGTGCGCAGACAATCGGTGAACCGCAGCTGAAAGGCCTTGGCGGTCGCCTGGTCACCGGGGCGTTGCAACTGGCTGGTCGACACCGCGTCCAGATCGACGGTCTGGTGCAGGGAGCTCATTTCCAGGCTGCAAGGCGACTCATGCATGGAGCCGAGCACATTGAGCATGCCGCTCATGCCTTCGATATCCTCCTCATCCGCAGCCTGTGCCCCCATCGCCATGACCCATAACAGGCCGCCCAGGACCTTCACTTTTTGCGACTTCATGACGTTCTCCAGCAGCATTACTCGTTCGCCGGCGCGGCCTGGGGGTTCACCTTGCAAGTGTCGCCCGTGCAACTGAAGGCCAGCACCGGGCGCCCGCCATAATCGTTTACATAGGCCAGATAAGGGCTTGTCCCCAGGGCCTTGGCCGTGGCGCCCAGGGTCAACGCACCCTTGGGTGGCACCATCAGCGGCGTGAAGCCCGGCACGGTTTTGCCATCCTTGCTGCTGCGCGCATCCACCAGGGTCACGTAATACGGCGTCGGGTTGTTCACCCGGTATTGATCGCCTTCACGGGTCAGGGTCAGCTTCTCCTGCCAGGGGTTGGACAGGTCCTGCTGGCTCGGCGCAATGGCTTGCGGCCGGTAGAACAACTTGATGCGGGTTTGCAGGGCAATCTGCAGGGTGTTGGACTTATCACTGCGCGGCGGGATCTCCCGCAGGTTGAAGTAGTACACCGTCTCCCGGTCCTGCGGCAGCGCCTTGGCCGCCGGCAATGCCTGGACTTTCACCTGGCTCTGTTTGCCCGGCTCCAAGCGTTGCACCGGTGGCAGCACGATCAACGGCGTGGTGATTTTCTGACCGGCTTCATCCTCGATCCAACCCTGGGCCAGATAGGGCAGTTGGGTGTTGTTGTTGGTGATGTTCACGCTGGTGGCGTCTTTGCCACCGTCGAAAATCACCCGGGTACGGTCCAGGCCCACCGCCGCGTTGGCGCTCTGGCTCAAGCCCAGGGCCAACAACGCAAAGGCCGGGAATGTGGAACGTGTGGTCGGTCTCATGAGGCTGTGTTCTCCGTATCGGTAGGCTTGCCGGTCAGCCCGGCGGGCTCGGGCAAGGTTGGGTCAGCGGCTACCACCTGGCAGCGCAATTGCAGGGCGTCGGTCAAACCATCGGCGGGCAAGGTGGCGGGCAGCGTGAGCAGGCAGCGCTCGTCGCCGCCCCAACTGACAGACATCTGCTCGCCGGCCTGGATGCCGCTCAGGTAGACGTGGCCGCCGTCATTCACAATGCCGGTGTCTTGTTGCTTGAGGTTCTTCACCGTCGCGCCGAAGGGCGGCGAACTGCCATCCGCCAGGCGCAGCACCGCCATGGCTTTTTCGCCGGCGATCACGTCCAGCGAGCGATAACCGATCGCGCCTTCGGTGAGCGTCAGTTGCGTGACCGACTGAGTGGCTTCGACGTTGCTCGGCAGGCGCTCCAGATCGACACTGGCGGCGGTACGCTGATAACTGCTGATATCCGAGATCACGGCCTTGCCGAAGGCATTGCTGCGCGTCGGCGCGCCATAACCGCGTACGGGCACATCGGGCACTCCGGTGGTGTCGACCATCAGGCGGGTGCCGCCAGTACTGGTGGTGCGATGGAGCGCGGCACCGTAGGCCGTGACCGTGGCACCGCCGCGCGCAGAGACACTGAGGCTGCCGGAACCGCCCTGCTGCCTGCCGGCGCTCACATCGATGTCGGCGTGGTCGCCCATATGGCTCAGGTAACCGCTGGCGGAGGTGTCGCTCACGCTGAGCTGGTAGCTGTTGCGCTCATCGAGGCGGTCGCTGTAGCGCGTGGCAACATTGTTGTTGCCGGCGGCTCGGCTGGCGTCCAGCGAGAGCGTGCCGGTACGCCCCAACGGCAGGCTGACCGTCAGCGCCATGCCGTTATCCTGATAGTTGTATTCCTGGGTGCGGTACATGTTCAGGGACAGGCTCATGTTCTTGACCGTGCCCACATTGAAGTAGCGCGACAGCGACAGGTTCCAGCGCTGCGTGTCCGGCCGGTCCCAGTAGGTTTGCTTGTTGTAACTGGCGTAGACGGTGGCGCCCAGGTCACGAAACTGCTTGTTGACCGTCACCGTATACAGCGCCTTGCTGCCGCCGATCGGCTTCCACCCCTCATTGGCGTCCCGATAATCCCCTCGCCCGCCGAGTTCGCCGTTCAGCCCGTAATACCGGGCATCCAGGTATTCACTCATGCTCAGGAAGTTCTTCTCGGAAAAGCGGTAGCCGGCGAACGTCACCTGGCTGTCGTACTGTTCGAAATTCTTGGAATATTGAAGGCGGTAGGATTTACCCGAGAGCGTCTCGTTCCACACGCTGGCATGGGACTGCGTGACATCCAGCGAGACGGCGCCGAACGCCAGCAAGTCGCGGCCCGCGCCCACGGATAACGCCCGATAGTTGTTATCGGTGATCCCCCCACCGAACAACGACCAGCCATTGCTCACGCCCCAGGAAAACTCTCCGGTCCCGAAGACGTTGCCATCGGAGCCGTTCTGCAGATTGGACGGTCGCCCGCTCGCCAGCTTGTAGCGGACCTGGCCCGGGCGCGTCAGGTAAGGCACACCGGCGGTGTTGAGCTGGAAGGTCTGCACCGAACCGTCCTGTTCTTCCACGCGCACATCCAGCTTGCCGGTCACCGCATCATTGAGGTCCTGAATGCGAAAAGGACCGGCCGCGACCAGCGTCTCGTAGAGCACACGCCCCTGCTGGCTGATGATGACTTTCGCATTGGTCTTGGCCACCCCGACCACTTCCGGCGCGTAACCACGCAAGTTGGGGGGCAGCTGGCTCTGATCCGAGTTGAGCGAAGCGCCGGTGAAGCGGAAGCTGTCGAACAGGTCCGAATACAGGTAGCTCTCACCCACCACCAGGCGCGCCTGCAGCGCAGGAATGGCGCGATACGCGTAGTAGCGGCTCCACTCCAGCTTTTGCGGCCCCGCCGCTTCCTGCCGGCCGCTCTCCACGCGCCCTTGCCAATCGGCCCTGAGGCGCCAGGCGCCGGCATTGGCCCCGACGGTGCCGTTGCCACTGAGGTTTTTGCGCTGGCCGTCATTCTTCTGGTAGTTGGACTGCGCCGTCAGGCTGTAGTCCAGCAGCAGCCCCGGCACCCCCTCGTCCCAGCGCGAAGGTGGGTCCCAATTGATGGCGTTGTACTCAAGGTAAGCCTGGGGCAGGTTGATGCTCAGGCTCGAGGTGGCCAGATCGCCACTCACCTCCATGCCCGGCAAGCTGGTGATATCCAGGCACTCGCCGTCTTTCCACCAGGTCAGTTTGTCGGCTTCGGAGGCTTTCAGGCCCAGTTGCTCGACCAGACTGTGCGACAAACAGGCCTGGCTGCCCTTGGGGTCATTATCGGGGGGATAGAACGCCACCGATTGTTCAGGAATAGGCTGGGCGTTCAGTTGCACAGCCATTGTATAAGTGCCTGGCAGAATGAAGCCGCTGCGCGCAAATCGAGACAAGTCGATATTAGTGCGATCACCCAAATCGAGAACGTCGGTATTGAACTCGATATCGCCAGCGCCCATTGCAGTGCCCGCCAGTGACATCAACCCGCCCAACAGTCCGGGACGGAGCGTATTTTTGATTTTCGACGTATTCAACATGCAAGCCTGTCCATCACTGTTCAAAAGTATTCCAACTTGAACCGCACCGCGGCACTGTGAGCCCCGACTGCCAATGGCAAGCCGTTGCCGACCAGGAAAAACCGGTAGTTGAGTGTCATGTCGCCCTCCGCCAGCGGCACCGGCGCCATGCGTTGCCCCGGAAGGCTTTCCTCGCCGGCAGCGTCCACGATGTGCAGGGCAACCCCCTGCGACTCGCCAAAGACCGCGAAGGAAAGCCCTGCCCTGTCGGTGGGGCCATCGAACGTCACGCGCATGTGCTCCCAGTCCGGCAGGGTTTCACCTGGGCGCAACGGGTCCGGGCGGGTCAACGAGCAATTGACCAGACGCAACTGGAAGGGATGGTCTTCGCCCCGTGTGTTGCGCAGGAGCCGGCCAACCGGTTCGGGCGGCATCTCGATGGTTTGATCGATACTGGCCAATTCCAGCCCGCAGGCGGAATCAACCACTTCCCCTCCCAGCTGCACGACCCCATCGCCTTGCGCAGAAGCCTGGGCGACCACGCAAGGGCTGATGAACGTCGTCAGTGAAGAGGCGATAGCCAGACGTAGGAATGTGTTCACCTGGATCTCCCGTCAGCGTTCCCCCGCCACACCGGGTGGCGGGGGCACAACTTACTGATAAGCCAAGGTGAAATTGGTGACCGCGCTGAAGTCGCCGGGCACGATCGGGGCGGTGGCGGCGCCTTGTACATAGGCACCGAATTCCAGGGTGTTATCCCCAGCGGCGATGATTTGCGGGGCGGTAGGTACGCCCAACTCAACCGGCGCGCCGCCGTGGGTCATCATGATGCCCACGCCGCCCGCGCCGCCGACCGTACCGATCGCGCCCGGTACAGCGCCGGATGGCGCACCGGTGAAGGTGGTGGTGACCGTATTGTCAGTGAGGCCCGTCAGGTCGCACCCTTCCAGTTCGATCAGCACGCGCCGGGCCTCCGACTTGCCCCCCGATTGCAACTGATGCTTGGCAATTGCCCCCAGGCGAACAGTTTGATCAACGGAGTCAGGCTTGATAGAGCAAGCGCCCGAATGGACCGACCCCAAAAACGTAACCGTTCCATCTGCCGCGTGCGCCATAGACACCGAACCCGCCAGCAGACCGACAGACAACAGCACAGCTTTCATTTTGGTTTTCATCTACAGATTCCCACTTAACAAGTGTCATTAAGAAGCCCTGTCACCGTTAGGCGCAGGGCTGGTTAAAAAGGCGGTTTCACCCATGCATTGAGGGGGGTGTTCCTGAGCTGCTTTTCCAACTTTTTGTATTGCATTTCAGGACCACACTCAACGCCGGGCAAGTGTCCGCTTCACACTTGAAGAAGTAAGCCAGCTGTTTCTTTTAACGATGTAGCCTTTGATATCAAGGCTTGCAGGAAAATTATGGCACTTTGCCAAAACTTTGAAATTGACTGAAGGAATGGGACTACACGCGAGTTAATGCGAATAATTTAGCGCAGGGCATGTCCGTAAGAATAGGGCTACACGCACTAAACAAACAACAAACTTTATTGGGGATTTGCAACCGAAGAATATAGCTGCGGAGCGGGGGGTATGTCCGAACGGATAGGTGATGGCAACGGGCTACGAACCGAGCGCCAGCCCCATTCTTCCTATTAAAAATATCAGCAGAATCAAAAAGAACACCCTGATAAACCTGCTGCCATATCTTAGCGCCAGGAAAACCCCGGTCAGGGAACCTGCAATATTACACAGGGCCACCACTCCACCTATTGCCCACAACACGTTGCCGGACGGCACAAAAAATATAAGGGCCGCGCTGAAAGTCCCTAAATTAACCAGCTTTGCAGAAGCGGAGGCATTTAGAAAATCAAAACCGAAATATTTAACGAACACAAAGAGCAATAGACTGCCACTGCCGGGCCCAAACACACCATCGTAGAAACCAATTACACCACCGAAGAAAATGCCCAACAAAACTTCCCTGGTGCCGCAGTGCTTGTGTGAGCTCGCCAATCCTAAATCTTTCTTGATAAACGTGTAGCCTGCCATGGCTATCAAGAGAAAGAACACAACGTACTCCATCAGCCTCTTAGGGATGATAGAGACGGACATGGCCCCAACAAACGCAAAAATAAAAGCCGAGACCATGGTGGGAAGCATTAACTTCCATATGATCTTTATCCTTTTCAGGTAGCTGAATATAGAGGAACAATTCCCCGCCAGTACGGCAAGCTTATTTGTTCCAAACACCGTGGCGAGACTGTACTGAGGTAAAGCGTGCAGCAGCGCTGGCAATTGTACAAGCCCTCCGCCGCCAACAGCAGCGTCTATTAACCCGCCGCAAAAAGCAAAGAACCCTAATGCAATCACAGCGTGTTCAAAATCCATATGAATTTCCGGCCAGCATTCAGGTTCAGGGCCAATAACATAATTTATTGATTAGCTTGCAACAAGTAACTTATACTGAGCCGATCATTCACTTTTAGTGAGCAATGCAATGGAACTCTCACAGTTGACTATGTTCAAGGTGGTTGCCGATCAGGGCAGTATCATTCGAGCCTCCGAACTATTGCATTGCGTCCCATCAAACATAACAAACAGAATAAAAGCGTTAGAGAAGGAGCTTGGCGCTTCCTTATTCATACGAAAAGGCCGCGGGCTGGTCATCAGCCCTTCCGGACGATTGTTTCTTGAATACACAAATAAAATTTTGTCACTGTGCCAGGAATCTCGAAGAGCGCTTGACCCTGCATCAGTGGCTTGCGGGGTATTGAAGATTGGTGCAATAGAGTCTGCTGCGACAGGAAGACTGCCCAAGCTGCTATCCGCTTATCATCAACACTACCCTGCCGTGCAAATGGAGTTCAGTACGGCAACCTGGTCACAGTTGGTTAATGATGTGGTTGACCTTAAGCTGGATGGTGCAATTATTGCTGTGAGCCCTGAGCACGCAGATATTGAATCTGTGGAAATCTACCAGGAAGAGCTCGTGCTAATTGCGTCGGCGTCTGCAGGGACAATTCGAGGGCCGCAGGATCTTGGCGGGAAAAACATATTCATGTGGCCCGAAGGATGTCCTTATAGGAAGTCACTGAAAAACTGGCTGGCTGATTGCGACGTAGCAAGCACCATCACAAGCATTGCCAGCTATGGCACCATACTGGGGTGCGTCAGTTCCGGGGCGGGAGTGTCGTTAGTGCCTAAGGGGATGTATGAGCAGTTTCGGAAAATGGGTGGAATCAGCGGCTATGAATTCAGTGAGTTACCACCCATAAAGAACTATTTCATCTGGAATAAACACGTCAAGTTTCATCCTGCGAAAGACACATTCGCAGCCTTGCTGACGGAACAGTTTAAAAAACTTTGATCTTTTCGGTGCAGGATGGCTTGCGTGCAACGCTTGTTCATTCTCGATCCAACATTCTGTGTCGGCTGTCGGGCCGCCATCGGGGGCAAGCCCCCTCCCACATTTGGATCGCGAGGTGCCAGGACTCCTGCCTTTGATAGAGCCTAGCGCACAGCTTCAAACAACCCGGTTGCCCCCATCCCGCCACCCACGCACATGGTGACGATGCCATAGCGTAAATCACGCCGTTGCAGCTCCCGCACCAGGTGCCCCACTTGCCGCGAGCCGGTCATGCCGAATGGATGGCCGATGGCGATGGAGCCGCCGTTGACGTTGTAGCGGGCATTGTCGATTTCCAGGCGATTACGGGCGTACAGGCACTGTGAGGCAAACGCTTCATTGAGTTCCCACAGGTCGATATCCGCCACCTGCAAGCCCTTGGCCTTGAGCAGTTTAGGCACCGAGTACACCGGGCCGATGCCCATTTCGTCCGGCTCGCAACCGGCCACGGTAAAACCGCGAAAAAACGCCTTGGGTTTGAGCCCCAGCGCCAGGGCTTTTTCCAGGCTCATCACCAGGGTCATCGAGGCGCCGTCGGACAGCTGCGACGAGTTACCCGCCGTCACCGAACCGTCTTCGGCAAACACCGGCTTCAGGCCACTGAGGCTGGCCAGTGTAGTGTCGGGGCGATTGCAGTCGTCGCGGTCGACCACGCCATCGAGTACCTGCACCTGGCCGGTGTGCTTGTCTTCGACGCTGTACTTGACCGCCATCGGCACGATTTCATCGTCGAACAGGCCATCAGCCTGGGCCTGTGCCGTGCGCTGCTGGCTTTGCAGGGCGTACAGGTCCTGGTCCTCGCGGCTGACCTGGTAGCGCCGTGCGACGATTTCGGCGGTCTGGCCCATGGGCAAGTAGATACCGGGCACCTGCTCTTTGAGCAGCGGGTTGATCAGGTGGTCGGTGTTGACGCTCTTCATGGTCAGGCTGATGGATTCCACGCCGCCGGCGACGATGATGTCGCTGCAACCCGAGGCAATCTGGTTGGCCGCGATCGCAATCGCCTGCAAGCCCGACGAACAGAAACGGTTGAGCGTCATGCCCGCCGTGCCGGTGCCCAGCTGTGACAGCACCGCCACGTTACGCCCGATGTTGTAGCCCTGGGCGCCTTCGTTGGAGCCGGCGCCGACGATGCAGTCCTCCACCGTCGCCGGGTCGATGCCATTGCGGCTCAACAGCGCGTTGACGCAATGGGCCGCCATGTCATCAGGGCGAGTCTGGTTGAACTTGCCGCGAAAAGACTTGGCCAGGCCGGTTCGCACGCTGTCGACGATCACTACTTCACGCATGGGGCTTCCTCGATCTTGTGGTTGTGGATCGAGGATAGAGCCGGGCCCTGGGCAGGCGCGATGATCATTCACTGCATGGATGCAAAAGCATGAGGCCGGGATGCGGTCTACCTGATGTGTGGAGATCAAATGTGGGAGGGGGCTTGCTCCCGATGGCGGTGGGTCAGTCAGTAAATTCGCAGCTGACCCACCGCTATCGGGGGCAAGCCCCCCTCCCACATTTGATTTGCGTTGTCAGGGATCACGCGCCAGGCAATGCCAGCTGCGGGTTGCCGAAGTGCAGCCACTGGCTTGAGTGAATGAGGTCAAACTGTGGGAGGGGGCTTGCCCCCGATAGCGGTGTATCAGTCAGCAAATTCGAAGCTGGCCCACCGCCATCGGGGGCAAGCCCCCTCCCACATTTGATTTGCGTTGTCAGGGATCACGCGCCAGGCAATGCCAGCTGCGGGTTGCCGAAGTGCGGCCACTGGCTTGAGTGAATGAGGTCAAACTGTGGGAGGGGGCTTGCTCCCGATGGCGATGGGTCAGTCAGCACATTCGAAGCTGACCCACCGCTATCGGGAGCAAGCCCCCTCCCACATTATTGAGCTGGGCAGCCCGCTATTTCTTTTTCTTCTTGTCGTGCTTGTCGCTCTTGGCAAACGCGTCTTCCAGCGCGCGGTTGAGGGTGCGCAGCACCTTGATCCGCGCCCAGCGCTTGTCGTTGGCTTCCACCAGAGTCCAGGGCGCGATTTCAGTGCTGGTGCGGTCGACCATGTCGCCCACCGCCGCACGGTAGTCATCCCACTTGTCGCGGTTGCGCCAGTCGTCTTCGGTGATCTTGAAGCGCTTGAAGGGAATCTCTTCGCGGGCCTGGAAACGCTCCAGCTGGGTGTCCTTGTCGATGGCCAGCCAGAACTTGACCACGATCACACCGGCATTGCGCAATTGCTCTTCGAAGTCATTGATTTCGCCATAGGCGCGCATCCAATCGGTCGGGGTGCAGAAGCCTTCGATGCGTTCCACCAGCACCCGGCCATACCAGGAGCGGTCGAACACGGTGAACATGCCCCGCGCCGGGATCTTCTGCCAGAACCGCCACAGGTAGGGCTGGGCGCGCTCGTCTTCGCTGGGCGCGGCAATCGGCACAATGTGGTACTGGCGCGGGTCCAGCGCGGCGGCCACGCGACGGATCGCTCCGCCCTTGCCGGCCGCATCATTGCCCTCGAACACACTCACCAGGGCGTGCTTGCGCATGCGTTTGTCGCGCATCAGGCCGGAGAAGCGCGCCTGTTCGGTAATCAGCTGTTCTTCGTAATCGTCCTTGTCCAGGCGCAGGCTCAGGTCGAGGCTGTCGAGCAGGCTCTTCTGGTCCACCGACGCGATCAACGGCGCCGGGTTCATGCCGCTGGCCTTGCCCTTGGGCAGCTTCAAGGCATTCTGCAGGCCCCCGAGCAGAATCTTGCCCACGGTGAGCCCACGGTAATTGGGGTCGACCCCTTCGATCACATGCCACGGCGCATAGTCGCGGCTGGTACGGCGCAGCACGCGTTCGCCGAAATGCACGAATTTGTCGTAGGTCTCGGACTGCTGCCAATCCAGCGGGCTGATGCGCCAACTGTGCAGCGGGTCATCGGCCAGCGCCTTGAGCCGCGCCTTCATCTGTTTCTTGGACAGGTGGAACCAGAACTTGAAGATCAGCGCACCTTCATCGCAGAGCATCTTCTCCAGGCGCTCGGCCCCGGCGATGGCCTGGTCGAGACGGGCGTCCTTGATCTGGTCGTGAACGCGGCTTTGCAGCATCTGGCTGTACCAGTTGCCGAAGAAAATCCCCATGCGCCCCTTGGCCGGCAATTGCCGCCAGTAGCGCCAGGCCGGTGGGCGCGCCAGTTCCTCATCGGTCTGCTGGTCGAAGGTGCGCACTTCGATCAGGCGCGGGTCCATCCACTCGTTGAGCAACTTGACCGTCTCGCCCTTGCCCGCGCCCTCGATGCCGTTGATCAGGATGATCACCGGGAAGCGCTTCTGCTGCTGCAGCTCGTACTGCACTTCCAGCAGGGCTTCGCGCAGGGCCGGCACTGCGGCCTCAAAGGTGTCTTTGTCGATGGCGTGACCGATTTCGGCGGATTCGAACATGGGCAGCTCCGTTTCAAGATGGCTCAAGATTAGCGGATTGGGCAGCGGCACGCGGCAGGAAATTCCACCGAGGCTTGCCATGGCTCAATTCATGGCGTGTCGATCGGCTAGAATGGCCGCCTGTGTTTGCCCGCTGTCTATTTATGAGCCGCCCATGACCCCCATCGCCCACGCCCAGCTCGACTGGGACGACCACGGCCGCCCGCATTCGCGGATGTTCGACGACGTGTATTTCTCCACCCAGTCAGGCCTTGAAGAAACCCGCTATGTGTTCCTGCAACAGAACCGTTTGCAGGAGCGCTTCGCCGCCTTGCCGGCGGGCGGGCGGCTGGTCATCGGCGAGACCGGCTTCGGCACGGGCTTGAATTTTTTGTGCGCCTGGCAGCTGTTCGCCCAACACGCGGTGGCCGGGGCACGCCTGCATTTTGTCAGCGTGGAGAAATACCCGCTGAGCCATGCCGACCTGCAACGCGCCCTGGGCCTGTGGCCGGAGCTGGCACCTTATGCCGAGCAATTACTGGCGCAGTACATCGCCATCCATCCAGGCTTCCAGCAGTTGGTGCTGGACCACGGCCGCGTGACCCTGACGCTGTTGATCGGCGATGCCCTGGAGCAATTGCCGCAACTGGATGCGCAGGTCGATGCCTGGTTTCTCGACGGCTTCGCCCCGGCGAAAAATCCTGACATGTGGACCGCCGAGCTGTTTGCTGAACTGGCGCGCCTGGCGGCACCGGGCTCGACCATCAGCACCTTCACCAGCACCGGTTGGGTACGGCGGCTGATCAACGCCGCCGGGTTCAAGATGAAACGCACGCCGGGCATTGGCCATAAGTGGGAGATTTTGCGCGGGGAGTTTCTCGGTTGGCCCGAGCACACAACGCGTCCCGTCACCAGCGCGCCGTGGTTCGCCCGGCCGGCGCCGGAGCCGGGCGAACGCCGGGCCTTGGTGATTGGCGGTGGGCTGGCCGGTTGCTGCACCGCAGCCAGTCTGGCCGCGCGCGGCTGGCAGGTGTGCCTGCTGGAGCGTCATGCGGCCCTGGCCCAGGAAGCCTCGGGCAATCCGCAGGGCGTGCTGTACCTGAAACTGTCGGCCCATGGCACGGCGCTGTCGCAGTTGATTGTCAGCGGCTTCGGCTACACCCGTCGGCTGCTGGAGCATTTGCAGCGCGGGGTGGACTGGGACGCCTGCGGTGTACTGCAACTGGCGTTCAATCCCAAGGAAGCCGAACGCCAGGCCCAGCTGGCCGAGGCCTTCGCGCCGGACCTGCTGCACCGCGTGGATGCGGCCCAGGCCCAAGCCCACGCGGGTATACCGCTGGAGATGGGCGGGCTGTTTTTCCCTGAGGGCGGCTGGGTCAATCCGCCCGCCCTGTGCGCGTGGCAGGCGCGGCATCCCGGCGTGGACGTGCGCTTGCATCAGGAGGCGCTCACCTTGCAGCGCGTCGACGGCCAATGGCAGGCCCGCAACGGTGACACGCTGGTCGCCAGCGCGCCCGTGGTGGTGCTCGCCGGCGCCGCCGAGATCAAGCGCTTTCCCTTCAGCGCCGCGCTGCCGCTCAAGCGGATTCGCGGGCAAATCACGAGCCTTGCGCAGACTGTCGAAAGCCGAGCGTTGAGCACGGTGGTGTGCGGGCAAGGCTATGTCGCGCCGGCACGTTTGGGCGAACACACCCTGGGCGCCAGTTTCGATTTCAAGAGCGAGGGCCTCACGCCTACCCTCGCCGAACACGCCGATAACCTGACGCTGCTGCGGGAAATTTCCCCGGCCCTGCTGCACGCCTTGCACGCCGACACCCAGCCGCTTGAAAGCCTGGAGGGCCGAGCGGCCTTCCGCTGCACCAGCCCCGACTATCTACCCATTGTCGGTCCGCTGGCCGATGCAAGCGCGTTTGCCGAGGCGTATGGCGTATTGGCCAAGGACGCCCGCCAGGTACCCGATACGCCGTGCCCGTGGCTGGACGGTGTGTACATCAACAGCGGCCATGGTTCTCGCGGCCTGATCACCGCGCCTTTATCGGCGCAACTGCTGGCGGCGTGGCTGGATAACGAACCGCTGCCGTTGCCCGTCAGCGTTGCCCAGGCTTGTCATCCCAATCGGTTTGCCCTGCGCGAACTGATTCGCGGCAAAGCGCGACCAGCGCCCTGATCGCGAAACGGCGAAAGCGGCGGTGCCATTAGCCAAAGTCCACTTATAACTTATCGTTCTAAAACTCCCGGGTTGTGCCTGGGGTCAGTTTCTGGGTAAGCGCCCTTTTGGTGCGTATTGAGTATTGACCCCTCCCCAACGGAAAAACCGGTAAGGAACTTATGTGTGGATTAGCTGGCGAGTTACGCTTTGATCATCAACCTGCCGACCTGGCAGCCGTGGAACGCATCACGCATCACCTCGCCCCTCGTGGCCCCGACGCCTGGGGCTTCCATGCCCAAGGGCCGATTGCCCTGGGCCATCGCCGCCTGAAAATCATGGACCTGTCGGACGGCTCCGCCCAACCGATGGTCGACGCCCAACTGGGCTTGTCCCTGGCGTTCAACGGCGCGATTTACAATTTCCCGGAACTGCGCCAAGAGCTGGAAGCCTTGGGCTATGCCTTCTATTCCGGCGGCGACACCGAAGTGCTGCTCAAGGGCTATCACGCCTGGGGCGAAGCGCTGCTGCCTAAGCTCAATGGCATGTTTGCCTTTGCCATCTGGGAGCGCGATGCCCAGCGTCTGTTCATCGCCCGCGACCGCCTCGGCGTAAAGCCCCTGTACCTGTCGCGCACCGGCCAGCGCCTGCGCTTTGCCTCGGCGTTGCCGGCGCTGCTCAAGGGCGGCGATATCAACCCGATTCTCGATCCGGTCGCACTCAACCATTACCTCAATTTTCACGCCGTGGTGCCTGCGCCGCGCACGCTGCTGGCGGGCATTGAAAAGCTGCCGCCAGCGAGCTGGATGCGCATCGAGGCGAACGGCAAGACCGAACAGCAAACCTGGTGGACCCTGCCCTATGGTCCCCGTGATGACGAAAAAAACCTGAGCCTGGAAGACTGGACCGACCGCGTGCTCGACAGCACCCGCGAAGCCGTGGCTATCCGTCAACGCGCGGCGGTTGACGTCGGCGTGCTGCTTTCCGGTGGCGTCGACTCGAGCATGCTGGTCGGCCTGCTGCGCGAAGTGGGCGTCGAAGACTTGTCGACCTTCTCCATCGGTTTTGAAGACGCCGGCGGCGAGCGCGGCGACGAGTTCCAGTATTCGGACTTGATCGCCAAGCACTACGGCACCCGTCACCACCAATTGCGCATCGCCGAAAGCGAGATCATCGAGCAGCTGCCAGCGGCCTTCCGCGCCATGAGCGAGCCGATGGTCAGCCACGACTGCATCGCCTTCTATCTGCTCTCGCGGGAAGTGGCTAAGCATTGCAAGGTGGTACAGAGCGGCCAGGGCGCCGACGAATTGTTCGCCGGCTACCACTGGTACCCGCAGGTGGACGGCGCCAGCGACCCGTATGCGGCGTACCGCGAGGCATTTTTCGACCGCAGCTACGACGACTATGCCGCCACCGTCGCGCCGAAATGGCTGACCGCCAACGACGCCGCCGGGGACTTCGTGCGCGAACATTTCGCGATGCCGGGCGCGGACGCTGCGGTAGACAAGGCCCTGCGCCTGGACAGCACGGTGATGCTGGTGGACGACCCGGTCAAACGCGTCGACAACATGACCATGGCCTGGGGCCTGGAGGCGCGCACGCCGTTTCTCGACTACCGCCTGGTGGAACTCTCGGCCCGCGTGCCGGGCAAGTTCAAGTTGCCCGACGGCGGCAAGCAGGTGCTCAAGGAAGCCGCGCGCCGCGTGATCCCCAGCGAAGTCATCGACCGCAAGAAAGGCTACTTCCCGGTGCCAGGCCTCAAGCATTTACAGGGCGACACCTTCAACTGGGTACGCGAGCTGTTGCTGGACCCGAGCCAGGACCGTGGCCTGTTCAACCCCGCCATGCTTGACCGCTTGCTGACGGACCCACAGGGCCAATTGACCCCGTTGCGCGGCTCCAAGCTGTGGCAACTGGCGGCGCTGAACCTGTGGCTCAGCGAACAAGGAATCTGATCGATGAAACCTAACGCTGCGGCATATAGCCAACGCTTACTCAAGGGCCAGGCGCCGACCTACGAGCGCCTGCAGGCCCGGCTTGCCGAAGACGGCAGCGCCCAAGGTCCCGAACCGATTGCCGTGCACTGCGGTTGGGGCCGTTTGCTGATCGGGCATACCTTCCCAGACCCCGCCAGCCTCGCCCAGGAGCTGCTCAACGAGCAGCCCGGCGAGCGTGACATCGCGCTGTATGTCGCCGCACCCCAGCAGATCCTGGGGATCGATCCGCAGCAGCTGTTCCTCGACCCTTCCGACACCCTGCGCCTGTGGTTCAGCGATTACCGCCCGGCCACGCGGGTGTTTCGCGGTTTTCGTATCCGTCGGGTACAAAGCGAGGCCGACTGGCAGGCGGTGAACCTGCTGTACCAGGGACGCGGCATGTTGCCCATCGACCCTGAACGCCTGACCCCGCGCCATCAAGGTGGCCCGGTGTACTGGCTGGCAGAAGACGAAGACAGCGGCGCGATCATCGGCAGCGTGATGGGCCTGAACCACCAGAAGGCCTTTCACGACCCGGAAAACGGTTGCAGCCTGTGGTGCCTGGCGGTAGACCCGCAATGCACGCGCCCCGGTGTGGGTGAAGTGCTGGTGCGCCACCTGGTGGAACACTTCATGAGTCGTGGCTTGAGCTACCTGGACCTGTCGGTGCTGCACGATAACCGCCAGGCCAAGAGCCTCTATGCCAAGCTCGGTTTCCGCGCACTGACCACCTTTGCGATCAAGCACAAGAATGGCATCAACCAGCCGCTGTTTCTCGGCCCTGGGCCACAGGCGGGGTTCAATCCTTATGCGCGCATCATCGTCGAAGAAGCCCATCGACGCGGTATCGATGTGCACGTGGACGATGCCGATGCCGGGCTGTTCACCCTCAGCCACGGCGGGCGCCGCGTGCGTTGCCGAGAGTCGTTGAGCGACCTGACCAGCGCCATCAGCATGACCCTGTGCCAGGACAAGAGCCTGACCCACAAGGTGCTCAAGGCCGCTGGTTTGCAGCTGCCTTCGCAGCAGTTGGCAGGCAGCGCCGATGACAACCTGGAATTTCTCGACGAGCACCAACGCATCGTGGTCAAGCCACTGGATGGCGAGCAGGGCCAGGGCGTGGCGGTGGACTTGCGAACTATCGAGGAAGTACAAGCGGCGATTGACGCGGCGCGCCAGTTCGACAGCCGGGTGCTGCTCGAAAGCTTCCATGAAGGCCTGGACCTGCGCATCCTGGTGATCGGTTTTGAAGTGGTCGCCGCCGCGATTCGTCGCCCGGCCGAAGTGATAGGCGATGGTCAGCATTCGATCCGTGCCTTGATCGAAGCCCAGAGCCGGCGGCGCCAGGCCGCTACCGACGGCGAAAGCAAGATCCCGCTGGACGCGGAAACCGAGCGCACCCTGAAAGCCGCCGGGTATGACTACCAGAGCATCCTGCCACGCGGCGTGCAATTGGCCGTGCGTCGCACCGCCAACCTGCACACCGGCGGGTGCCTGGAAGACGTCACGGCGACCCTGCACCCGACCCTGGTGGACGCCGCCGTCCGCGCCGCCCGTGCGCTGGACATCCCCATGGTCGGCCTGGACCTGCTGGTGCCTGCAGCGGATCAACCCGACTACGTGTTCATTGAAGCCAATGAACGGGCCGGATTGGCCAATCATGAACCGCAACCTACCGCTGAGAAGTTTGTGGATTTGTTGTTTCCACATAGTCAGCCGGCCGCTTGACCTCTGATCGTTCCCACGCTCCGCGTGGGAATGCCTCAAGGGACGCTCTGCGTCCGTTGTTGTGACGCGCAGCGTCACGGGCTGCATTCCCACGCAGAGCGTGGGAACGATCGCCCTCAACCCATCAGGAGTTTCCATGACCCGAACCATTCCCGAACCGGATCTCGCCTACCTGCAGAAAGTCCTGCTGGAAATGCTCGCCATTCCCAGCCCCACAGGGTTTACCGACACCATCGTGCGCTACGTCGCCGAACGCCTGGAAGAGCTCGGCATCCCGTTTGAAATGACCCGGCGCGGCACGATTCGCGCCACCCTCAAGGGCCAGAAGAACAGCCCTGACCGCGCCGTCTCCGCGCATCTGGACACCATCGGCGCCGCCGTACGGGCGATCAAGGACAACGGCCGCCTGACGCTGGCGCCGGTCGGCTGCTGGTCGAGCCGTTTTGCCGAAGGCAGCCGCGTCAGCCTGTTCACCGACAACGGGGTGATTCGCGGTAGCGTGTTGCCATTGATGGCCTCCGGGCATGCGTTCAACACCGCCGTGGATGAAATGCCGGTGAGCTGGGACCACGTCGAATTGCGCCTGGATGCCTATTGCGCGACCCGCGCCGACTGCGATTCCCTGGGGATCAGCATCGGTGACTACGTGGCGTTCGACCCACTGCCGGAGTTCACTGAAAGCGGTCACATCAGCGCGCGTCACTTGGACGACAAAGCCGGCGTCGCCGCCCTGCTCGCCGCGCTCAAGGCAATCATCGACAGCGGCGAACCCTTGCTCATCGATTGCCACCCGCTGTTCACCATCACCGAGGAAACCGGCAGCGGCGCGGCCGCCGCCCTGCCCTGGGATGTGAGTGAGTTCGTCGGTATCGATATCGCCCCGGTCGCCCCCGGCCAACACTCCAGCGAACACGCGGTGAGCGTGGCGATGCAGGATTCCGGTGGGCCGTATGACTATCACCTGTCACGGCACTTGCTGCGCCTGGCGGCGGATAACGATCTGCCGGTGCGCCGTGACCTGTTCCGCTATTACTTCAGCGATGCGCATTCGGCAGTGACCGCCGGGCATGACATCCGCACCGCGCTGCTGGCGTTCGGTTGCGATGCCACCCACGGTTACGAGCGCACCCATATCGACAGCCTGGCGGCCCTCAGTCGGCTGCTCGGCGCCTACATCCTCAGCCCACCGGTCTTTGCCAGCGATGCGCAACCGGCCCAAGGCTCCCTGGACCGCTTCAGCCATCAGATCGAGCATGAGACGCACATGGAGAGCGATACCCGCGTGCCGTCGGTGGACAGCCTGGTCGGCCAGAAGTCCGACGCCGACAACAGCTGATACTGGCAACCAAGGTCCCGGCACAGTAGCATCGCCGGGACCTGACACCTGAGGCTTGTATGCTGATTCCCTACGACGCGCTTGAAGTCGACACCCTGACCCGCCTCATCGAGGATTTCGTTACCCGCGATGGCACCGACAATGGCGACGACACACCGCTGGAAACCCGCGTATTGCGCGTACGCCAGGCACTGACCAAGGGCCAGGCGTTGATCGTGTTCGATCCGGACAGCGAACAATGCCAGTTGATGCTCAAGCACGACGTGCCCAAGCACCTGTTTGACTGACGACGAGGCTAAGGGGTAGGTACCGGCACCGGATGAGTGGCGCTGGCCTGGCGTTCGAGGATTTTGCGGTAGACCTCAGCGCGATGCACGCTGATCCCTACGGGCGCTTCGATGCCAAATTTCACCTGGCGCCCGTTGATTTCGAGAATGTGCAAGACGATGTCATCGCCGATGGCGATGGTTTCGCCTACAACACGGCTTAAGACCAGCATGGCGGGTGTCCTTTTCGAGTGTCTGGCCCCCGACCTTGCTCGCTTGAAGCGTAACCAGCAATGGCACGCGGCCAAATCAGGCGTCACCTACATGGAGAGGTAATTTACCTGACAGACCGCATCCAGATCAGGCTTTGGTAGCCTGCGCCTTGGCGCGCATTTTATCGGCCATCAGCGTCATCTCGTCATACAGCAACTGCGGGTTTTTCTGCTTGAGCGTCCACGCCATCCGCCCCTGCTCGTGGGGCAGAATCATGAACTCGCCGGCAGCCACGCGTTGATAAATGTAGTCGGCGATCTGCGTCGCCGAGATCGGTGAACTCTCGAGCAACTTGCCCACCTGCGCCTTCATCGCCGGGGTCGGCCCACGGAATGAATCGAGCAGATTGGTCTGGAAAAACGACGGGCATACCACATGCACGCCGATTTCCTGCTGCTTGAGTTCCACCAGCAGACTTTCCGACAGCGCCACCACACCGGCCTTGGCCACGTTGTAGTTGCTCATGGCCGGCCCCTGCATCAGCGCGGCCATCGAGGCGATGTTGATGATGCGCCCCTTGCTCTTTTCAAGCAGCGGCAGGAACGCCTTGCAGCCCTTGACCACGCCCATCAGGTTGATTGCGATCTGCCAGTCCCAGTCTTCAAGAGATAACTCGGCAAAGAACCCACCGGACGCCACGCCGGCGTTATTGACGATGATATCGATGCCGCCAAGCTTCACCTCGCAGGCCTGGGCGAACGCGGTGAGCTGGCTGTAGTCACGCACATCGCAGCGCTGGGTGAAACCATCGCCACCGGCTTCGCGCACCAGCCTGAGGGTTTCCTGCAAGCCAGTTTCGCTGACATCCGACAAGGCCAGCTGCCAACCCTCGCGGGCCCAGCGCAGAGCGATTTCACGACCCAGGCCGGACCCGGCGCCAGTGATCATCATGCGGTTTTGCATAGGAAGTAGCCTTGTGGTTCACCAGAGGAGTGACCGGCAGTGTAGCGAAGGTTTTTGCCGCGCCCACGCACCATCAGAGTGATGAATGCCCCAGGCAAACCGCGGGCTCGGTCGGATGCGCGCGCATAGCCTAAGTTCAATATTTTTCAACTAAGTTGATGTATTTGCGCAGGTGTTAAAAGAAATAAGCGAGCAACCAAATTGCTTTAAAAAAATACGGAATTTTCTGTGAAGTGACAGAGTCGGAGTTGTTAAGCCGTCCATAATCAAGTGGACGAGACTCCCGCTGAATAACCGGTCTTTACGCAAGGCCTATAAGGAATAAAACCATGAGCCTGATCCTGATCATTATCCTGATTCTACTGTTGGTCGGCGGCCTGCCAGTGTTCCCGCACTCGCGTAACTGGGGTTATGGCCCGTCGGGTATCCTGGGCGTAGTGCTGGTCGTTCTGCTGGTGCTGTTGTTACTCGGCAAAATATAAACACCGTTTCAACGCACAAAAAAAGAGGCCTCAATGAGGCCTCTTTTTTATTGCCGATCCGTTAATCCGGCTTACCGTCTACCACGCCTGCGGTGTTATCCAGCAGGCTCTTGGTGGCGGTTTGCAGGAACGACTCGAGTTTCTGCTTCAGCGCCGCTTCGTCGGGCGATTCGGCGATTACTTTGCCGGTCGGGTTGGCGCCCAGTTCGTATTGCCACAGCTTGGGTGGCATTTCCTTGGGCAAGACCAGCACGCGATCAGCCGTGAGCAGGGCGACGGTCTGGTCGCTGCCCGACGGTTTGATCACGCCGAAGCCTTTGTCGCCTTCCGGCAGGTTGAGCAGGTCGCGGCCCCAGCACTGGTGCAGGGTGTCACCGCCCAGGCGCCCCATAATGGTCGGGACGATATCGATCTGGGTGCCCACGGTGTGGTCACGCTCGCCGAACTTTTCCTGCATGCCCGGCGCGATCATCAGCATCGGTACATTGAAACGGCCCAGGTCCATCTCGGTGATCTGCTGCTCGTTACCGAAGCCGTGGTCACCCACCACCACGAACAGGGTTTCCTTGAAGTACGGCTCCTTGCGGGCCTTCTCGAAGAACTGGCCCAGCGCCCAATCGGAGTAACGCATGGCGGTCAAATGCTCGTTGAGGCTGCCACGGTCAGTGACTTTCTCGACCGGCAATGGCGTCGGCAAGGCGTACGGGGTGTGGTTGGACAAGGTTTGCAGCAGCGCGTAGAACGGCTTGCCGCCTTCGCGGGCCTTCAGTTCTTCCAGGCCACGGTTGAACATGTCCTGGTCGGACACGCCCCAGGTCGGGTCGGAAAACACCGGGTTGACGAAGTCATTGCGGCCAATGAAGTTGGTCATGCCCTGGTTGCTGAAGAAGCCTGACTGGTTGTCCCAGGCAAAGTCGCCGTTGTAGACATACACATCATTGAAATCACGCGCGCTGAGCAACTGCGGCAGGCCCGACAGCTTGTGGCTGCCTTCGGGGGTCTGCATCAGGTATTCGAAGCCCGGCAGGTTCGGGAAGCAGGCCATGGTGGCGAACATACCCTGGTGGGTGTGGGTACCGTTGGAGAAGAAGCGATCGAACAGCAGGCCTTCCTTGGACAACTTGTCGAAGTACGGCGTGATGTTGCCTGGACGGCCCAGGGCGCCCACCGAGTGACCGGCGAAGCTTTCCATCAGGATCACTACCACGTTCTTGATCGGCAGGGTCTTCTCGGCCGGTGGCGTGAAATCACGGCGCACGGCAGCGGTGTCGGTATCCACCAGTTTTTCGCTCGGCAGCACCAGCATGTCCCGCACGGTCTGGGTGGCCAGCGGTTGCTCCAGGGTGGCCTTCCAGATGTTGGAGCGATCTTCGGAGAAGCGCGACTTGGCCGCAGCGATCAGCGACAGCGTGCCATTGAGGCCAAGCTGGTTGGCGAAGTTCGAATCAGTAGTGTAGACATCCCCCCAACGCAGCGGCGGACCCTGGCGCAGGGTGCCGCGGATGGCGACCACTGCGACCAGCAGGCACACCACGAACACCGCGATGCGGCTGTACCACGGCGCCACCGGGCGCGTGCCGATGCTGCCGCCACTGAACGGGCCACGCGGGCGCGTTGCGCGGTCGGCGCCCTTGAAGGCCATGCTCAGGATCAGCGTGCCCACGGCCCAGGCCAACAGGTAACGCACCACCGGGAACCCGTACCAGAGCATGCTCATCACGGTTTTCGGGTCTTCTTTCACATACTGGAAGACTAGGCCGTTGAGGCGCTGGTGGAACTCACGGTAGAAGTCCATCTCCATCAGGCCCAGGAACAGCGCAATGCTGGACGCGACGGTCAACCACAAGCGGAAGAACCCACGCGCCGCCATGGCCCGTACGCTGAACAACGCCAGCAGCAGCGGGATCAGCAGGTACATCACCAGGCGGATATCCAGGCGCAGGCCGTTGGCGAACGCTTCCAGGAAGGTCGAGGCCGGTGTATCGAGGATCATCTCGCGGTTGTAGACCAGCAACGCCAGGCGCAGCAGGGAGAACATCACCATCATGACCAGTGCGCAAAGCAGCGTGTACGCCAGATGGGATTTGACGGTCGGTTGCAGCAGGCGATTTGAAGCGCGCGGCTGATTCAGGGCGTCCGGGTTTGCCATGTCGTTTTAGGACCCATTGGAAGTTGAAGTTGCGAAATAATGCAGTGGCGTCCGTCCCTCGCCCAGGCTGGCCGGGGTGGGCGGTTAACGCGGTGGGGCAAATGGTGCCCGATCAACGGCATCAACGCTATAAATTACTGAACAAGCGCCGCCGCCGTGCCTTTATGGGCACTCGGGGGATAGAGCCTTGCCAGCGGAACCCTTGGCAGCGGAACAATGCGGGCGAATTGTCTTGGATGGGATGTGAAAATTTCGTGCAGCGAATATTTCGACACACAAATCTCCCTGCCGCACTGAAAGCAAATGTGGGAGGGGGCTTGCCCCCGATGGCGGTGGGTCAGCACTGGATAGAGTGACTGTCACTACGCCATCGGGAGCAAGCCCCCTCCCACATTATTGTGCTCACTCTGGATTTGAAGTGAGCGAGCGATCAGATGCGCACGTTACCGCGCGGCCCGGCGATCGCCCAGATGATCAGGCCCAGTACCGGCAGCAGCAGGATCAGCAAAATCCACAGCACCTTGGCGCCCGTGCTCGCGCCGCTTTTGAACACGTTGATGATCGCCCAGATATCCAGCGCGAGGATGATCAGGCCAATCAGGCCGTTGAAAGTGGAACCCATGGTGTCGCTCCTAAGTGAGGGCATGCCCTTGTAGGATAGTCAGCCCTGGCCGGGGTTCCGTTTTATTTCAGACGTGTACGGCAATCTTCAGGGCTTCCAGCGACGGTTCGGCCTGGATGCCGACCTCGGCGCACAGCTCCAGCACGCGCGGCAGGTCATTGCCGAACACCAGCACGGCCTGGATTTCGTCATCGAGCAACTGGCTGAAGTTGAGCAGCACATAGCCGCCGTCTTCCGGGCTCAGAGCGCTCATTTGGATCTGGATGCGGTTGAGGGCCGTCAGGTCTTCGGTCTTCGCCAGTTGCTTGGGCTTGAGGTTGAACGCCACGCCCGGACCAAACGAGGCGACGATCTGGGCAAACAGGTCGGCGTAGGTGTCGGCCTGGAACAGTACGGTGTCCGGCAGGCTGCCAATTACTACCCACTCCCCCAGCGGAATCGGGAAGGTATCGTCGTAGTTGATATCCGGATTGGCCGCCAGAAAAGCCGCAGGGTCCGCGTAGGCCTGAGCCGCTTCGTCGGCGATACGCACCACCTCGTCCTCGGCCATGACGCCGGCGCTGATTTTGCTGATGAGTTCGACGAGAGCGGTTTTCATGGGGTGGTCCTGTGACGGGCGGGTTTTCGAGGGCGCGTAGCCTACACCAGTTTTTGCAACAACGCCGCCGTATCCACCGCCCCCATGGTCTGCGCCGCGGCCAGCGCCGTCGCGCCCTGGGCGTCGGTAGCCTTGGGATTGGCCCCTTGGCCGAGCAGGTATTCGAGCATTTCGACGCGGTTGAACATGGCCGCCATCATCAATGCCGTGCGCCCATCCGAAGAAGCCGCTTCAATCGGGGTTCCGCCCTCGATCAGCGCCTTGACCACGGCCAGGTTGCCCTTGAAGGCCGCACCGGCAATCGGCAGTTGGTTCTTATCGTTGGCAATCAGGGGATCGGCCTTGAACTCCAGCAGCACTTTTACTGCCTCGGCATGGCCGTGGTAGGCCGCAAGCATCAGCAACGTGTCACCGTTGTGATTCCGAAAGTTGGCCGGCAAGCCTTTGGTCAAGAGCGCTGCGAGCATGGCGGCGTCGCCTTTGCGGGCGACGTCGAAGACTTGCTCGGCGAATTCGGCGGCTTCGTCTTCGGTCATCTGTTTGGGCTGAGTCGACATGTAGGGCTCCTGTGTGATGCTGTATATGGCGCCCAGTGTCCCGATGGAGTTCCCTGCTGTCATGGCTTTTTTGTCAAAAGTGCCGATAGGCACAATCAATAGCGAACGTGGTGCCAACCCATCTTTAGCTGTACACGCGGGACTCAAACTGTGCCGTCTCCCGATGAGCGCCTGCGGCCTGAATGGAATTTATCCGCGAAACCCACGGTCATAATCGGTAGGGAAAATGCATTGCGCGTGAAAAGTAACCGGTTGGATAACGCAAAATGCAGGATGCACGATAGCCCTTCATGCAAATTGCACGAAAACGAAAATCCTGAAAAATTATAAGTTATTGATTTACAATGATTTTTTAAGATGCTCAATACTGGCACAATCACTGCACCTCTCACTCCATGCTTGCCCACTTGAGCCAATGGAGCTGATAGACATGAGCCTGATCCAAGATAAATTCGCTTCGGTATTTTCCAACTACGACGTCACCACCCAGCCACGTCCGGACGGCGGCATCCTGTTGACCCTGCGCAACAGCGAAGGCAAGCAGGTGAAACGCTCGATCTCGTATCAGCAGTTGCACACCGCCGACCAACTCACTTGGGTGATCAGCGCGATCCGCCGCGACCTGGCCGAGCAAGCCAGTGAACTGCCGCAAATTTCGATGCTGCAAAGCCAGAACCGCTTTGCCTTGCCGACCTACCACTCGGCATAAGCTTCACCCAGCTACAGAGGGCTGCGACGCCGTTGAGCGTCGCGGCCCTTTTTTATGCCGTCAGCACAGGCCCTGGCGCGCCGCCTCATTCATCGCCTGCACGCGGTTATTCACATCGAGCTTGCCGTAGATATTGCGCAGATGGAATTTGACCGTGGCCTCCGAGGTGCAGCGAATCCTGCTCATCTCCCATATGGTCTTACCTTCGGAGGCCCACCGCAGGATCTGCAGCTCCGTCTTGGTCAGGGGCTTGCCGAGCAAACTCAAGCGTCTTCTGATAACCGTCGGCAAAACGTCCAACGGCTGAGATAACTCCTCGGGGCGATTCATTACTTTCTCCTTTTTTATATGCTGATGCGCTGTCACCCTTCGGATTCTTCCTATAGACAGCGACATAAACATTGAATGAGGAGAGAGTTACATAACTGGCGAAATGAGAGAGCAAGGCCGAGGATAAACAGCCAAGCCCTACATGTATTTAGGCTTCTTCCCACAGCACATTCCAACGTGCCGGGATTGAACATTTAAAATGTCTTGTATTAGTCGTCCAGCTTGGCAAAGTCACGGGCGATGTCATTACCGGTCAAGGTCGGCACCGAACCCTCTGCAGTGTTGAACATATGCAGCGCGACAAAGTGCGGGTTCTCGCCCATGTCGAACCAATGGGGCATGTTGGCGGGCACGATCAGCAGGTCGTTCTTTTCACACCGCACGCCGTAGACATAATCGCCAATGCGCAACGAGAACAATCCCTGGCCAGCGATAAAGCCGTGCGCTTGATCTTCACGGCAGGTGTGCTCGCTCAGGCGCTCGGCCGGCAGCGCGTCTTTATGGGGATGATCACCGGTCACGCTGATCACTTTGAAACGGGCGTAGCCAAGCGCCTCGATCTGCGACTGATACGCCGCAATCATCTGCGCCTCGCTGGCGCCCTTTTCCAGCGCGCCGGGCTGCCAGCGCTCAAAGCGCACGCCTTTTTCGGCCAGGGTCGACTGAATGTCGTCGAAGTGGGTCAGCACTTTGTTCGGGGTGTCGGGTGTAGTAAGGGGGTAGACAGCGACGTAGCTCATTGCACGGCTCCTTGGTTCGGCTCTTGCAATCGAAGGCCAATGATAACGGCGGCAGCCAGGGCCGCGATGCTGGCGATATTGAAGGTGAGGGACGGCCCCAGCAGATTCCAGCTATAACCGGCATACAGCGCACCCAGCGCACCACCGGTGCCGGCCAGCGCGGCGTAAAGCGCCTGGCCCTGGCCTTGCTGACGATCGCCGAAACTGCGCTGCACGAAGGCGATGGCCGCCGCATGGAAACTGCCGAACGTGGCGGCATGCAGCACTTGCGCCAACAGCAGCACCCAGAAAAATTCGGCAAACGCACCGAGCAGCAACCAGCGCAGTGCTGCCAGCAGGAAACTGGCCAGCAGTACCCGGCGCACGGAAAAGCGCGTCAGGATGCGACTCATGCCCAGGAACATCAACACCTCCGCCACCACCCCGAGCGCCCACAGCAGGCCGATCACGCCACGGCTGTAGCCCAGGTGTTCCAGGTGCAGCGTGAGGAAGGTGTAATACGGGCCATGACTCATCTGCATCAGCGCCACGCAGGCATAGAAGGCCAGCACGCCGGGGCTGCGCAATTGGCGGATAAACCCGTCACCGGCCAGGCGCTTGCCGTGGCTGGTGGGCTGCGCATTCGGCACCCACAGGCTGGCGCCGATGATGCCGGCCATGATCACCACGACCACCACCGGGTAGATATCCACGCTCAGCCAGTCGAACAGGCGGCCCATGATCACGACGGTGAGGATAAAGCCGATGGAGCCCCACAAGCGTATCTGGCTATAGCGCGAGGTTTGCTGTTGCAGGTGAGCGAGGGTGATCACTTCGAACTGCGGCAGTACCGCGTGCCAGAAGAACGCGTGCAAGGCCATGACCAGGGCCAGCCAGGCGTAGGTCTTGCTGACGAAAATCAGCGAAAAACTCAACAGCGTGCACACCGCGCCAAAGCGCACGATGGCCAGGCGTCGCCCGGTGTAATCGCCCAGCCAGCCCCAAAGATTGGGCGCCACGCAGCGCATCAGCATGGGAATGGCCACCAGCTCGCCGATACGCGCGCTGGAAAAGCCCAGGTGATCGAAGTACAACGCCAGGAATGGCGCCGTCGCCCCGAGCAGGGCGAAGTAGAACAGGTAAAAGCTGGAAAGGCGCCAATAAGGGAGGGCTGTCACCTTCAGCCCTTCACAGCTGGCCCAGTACCGGCGTACTCACCTGCACATCAGCGTTTTGCCCGCGGTTGCGCAGCAGGTGGTCCATCAACACGATGGCCATCATGGCTTCGGCAATCGGCGTGGCGCGGATGCCGACGCACGGGTCGTGGCGGCCTTTGGTGATCACGTCCACCGGGTTGCCATGCACATCGATCGAGCGGCCCGGCGTGGTGATGCTCGACGTGGCCTTGAGCGCCAGGTGCGCCACGATCGGCTGGCCCGAGGAGATACCGCCGAGGATGCCGCCGGCGTTGTTGCTGAGGAAACCTTGCGGGGTCATCTCATCGCGATGCTCGGTGCCGCGTTGGGCCACACAGGCGAAACCGGCGCCGATTTCCACGCCCTTGACCGCATTGATGCTCATCAGCGCATGGGCGAGTTCGGCGTCGAGACGGTCGAAGATCGGCTCGCCCAGGCCCGGCTTGACGCCCTCGGCTACCACGGTGATCTTGGCACCGACCGAATCCTGATCGCGGCGCAATTGGTCCATGTAGGCTTCCAGTTCCGCCACCTTGTCCGGGTCGGGGCAGAAGAAGGCGTTGTCTTCGACGCTGTCCCAGGTCTTGAACGGGATTTCAATCGGGCCGAGCTGGCTCATATAGCCACGGATGACGATGCCCTGGGTCGCCAGGTATTTCTTGGCGATGGCACCGGCCGCCACGCGCATCGCGGTTTCGCGGGCCGAGCTGCGGCCGCCGCCACGGTAGTCGCGTTCGCCGTATTTGTGATGGTAGGTGTAGTCGGCGTGGGCCGGGCGGAACAGGTCCTTGATCGCCGAGTAGTCCTTTGACTTCTGGTCGGTATTGCGGATCAGCAGGCCGATGGCGCAGCCGGTGGTGCGGCCTTCGAACACACCGGAGAGGATCTCGACTTCATCGGGTTCCTGGCGCTGGGTAGTGTGACGGCTGGTGCCGGGCTTGCGACGGTCCAGGTCACGCTGCAGGTCTTGCAGAGACAGCTCGAGGCCGGGCGGGCAGCCGTCGACAATGGCGACCAACGCCGGGCCATGGCTTTCGCCCGCGGTGGTGATAGTGAACAGCTTGCCGAAGGTATTGCCGGACATGCAGGGCGCTCCGTGAAGTCAGTTGAAACAAGTCAACCGTAATAACTTAAGGCGGCCAGTATACGCAGGCTAACCCACTAGTTCATCCTCGAAACCTTACCGGTAGACGTTGGTCCAACCGGCACCTCTCCAATGATGGCGCGATGATGCTGCGAGTTTTGCTGTTCACCCTCACCTTGTTTACCGTCGCGGCCCAGGCCGCCTCCCCTGTCGTACTGCAACGGCCGATCAGCCTGGACACCGGCAGCGGTGAGCTGTTTGGCTCGCTACTACTGCCGCAGTCCGAGCAACCCGTGCCGGTGGTGCTGATCATCGCCGGCTCAGGCCCCACCGACCGCAACGGCAACAGCGCCGACGGCGCGCGCAACGACAGCCTCAAGCGCCTGGCCTGGGTGCTGGCCCGGCACAATATCGCCAGCGTGCGCTATGACAAACGCGGCGTGGCCGCCAGCCTTGCCGCGACCCCTGACGAGCGCAACCTGACCCTCGACGCCTACGTGTCCGACGCCGTGGCCTGGGGCAAGTTGCTCAAGGCCGACAAGCGCATGGGCCCGCTGATCGTGCTGGGCCACAGTGAGGGCGCGTTGGTCGCAGCCCTCGCCGCGCCGCAATTGAGTCCGGCCGGGGTGATTTCCCTGTCCGGCAGCGCCCGCCCGGTCGATCAAGTCATTCGCCAGCAACTGGCCGATCACCTGCCCCCGGCCCTGCTGCTGCGCAGTAACGAAATTCTCGACCACCTCAAGGCCGGCCAGGTGGACGCCGATGTGCCGCGCCCGCTGGAAGGTATTTTCCGACCCAGCGTGCAGCCTTATCTGATCAGCCTGTTCCGCGCCGATCCGTCGGCGGCCTTCGCACGGCTGACCATGCCCGCCCTGATCATTCAGGGCACCAACGACATCCAGGTCGGCGTCGGCGATGCCCAGCAGCTGAAAAAGGCCAAGCCGGACGCGCAACTGACCGTGATCGAAGGCATGAACCATGTCATGCGCATCGTGCCCAACAACGTCAAGCAGCAACTGGCGTCCTACAACGACCCGAAATTGCCCCTCGCCGCCGAACTGGGCGAGCGGATAGTGCGCTTTATCGACGGACTTACCTCTGGTTAAGCGGCAATTGGCCTCCAGTCCTGAAGAAAGCGGCCGATAAGCCCAGAGTCGACCGTAAAAAGACGGTCGGCTCGCAGGGCTTGGACAGGATCGCGCCGCATGACAACCACTGAAGCAACCCCAGAAACCACCGCCGATACCCCGGCAGAAACCGAGGCCGCCGCAGCAGCGGCGCTGCCCTGGGCGGACGTGCACGCCGAACATTTCAAGATGCTGCGCCTCGCCCCGCTGGCCACCGACCGTGCGACCGGCGCGCGGCCATTGCGCTTTGTGCAGTTCGGTTATGCCGAGCGCCATGACTCGCATCACAGCCTGTTGCGCATGGTCATCCAATTGCCTGGCCAGCGCGTACGCCGCGAGCAGAACCAGCTGGATATCTGGGTAGATCACGATAAACATCGCGTGCACTTCGGCCCGGGTAACAGCCTGGAAATCGAACCGGTCAACCGCGGTCTCGGCCGTTTTCTGGTCGCCCAGGCCGCTGCATGGGCCAAGAAGAAGTGGTCACACTACCGCGTCGACGGCGTGGACCTGGCCAACAAGGACGCGCTCAACGAAGCCACGCGCCTGCGCCGCGATCACTTCCTGCGCATCCAGGGTTTTGACGTGGCCTACGCCGACGTGCAGCACCTCAAGGGTAACGTGCAGCCGGGCAAAGTCAGCGAGGTGCTGGACAGTTGGAACACCGAGAAGGTGCAATTCGTCGAAATCCTCGAAGCCGCACAGATGCTGCAACAGGCCGAGCACAACCTGGCCGAGCACGAAGTGAGACTGCGCAAGGAAGAGGAAAAGGTCACCAAGTTCAAGCGCGAGGACAGCGGGTTGCGCTTTACCATCACTTGTCTGGTGGCGTTTACGGTGTTTCAGGCGGGACTGTTGATCTGGATCGCCACGCACCGCTAGCAGGTGAAATGCGATCACTTGTGGGAGGGGGCTTGCTCCCGATAGCGGTGTGTCAGCTGGCAATGCATTTACTGACACTGCCTCATCGGGAGCAAGCCCCCTCCCACATTGACCGTGTTTCTTCAGTTAGATCCTATCGGTGAAGATTGCTTGATGCGCCCGGCACTGCTCAGCCGTGAGCATGAACACCCCATGCCCACCGCGCTGGAAGTCCAGCCAGGCAAAGTCCACTTCCGGGTACAGCGCCTCGACGTGTACCTGGCTGTTGCCCACTTCGACAATCAGCAGACCCTTCTCGGTCAGGTGGTCCGCCGCTTCGGCCAGCATCCGTCGTACCAGATTCAGGCCATCATCGCCGCAGGCCAGGCCCAGCTCGGGTTCGTGCTGGTATTCATCCGGCATGTCGGCGAAATCTTCGGCATCCACGTAAGGCGGGTTCGACACGATCAAATCGAAGCGTTGCCCCGGCAGGCCCTCGAAGCCGTCGCCCTGCACCGTATACACGCGCTCATCGACGCCATGCCGCTCGATGTTCTGGTTGGCCACTTCCAGGGCTTCGAAGGACAAGTCGCCCAGCACCACCTCGGCGTCCGGGAACTCGTAGGCACAAGCAATGCCGATGCAACCGGAGCCGGTGCACAGGTCCAGAATGCGCGCCGGCGGCTGGGCAAGCCAGGGTTCGAAGCGGTTTTCGATCAGCTCGCCAATCGGCGAACGCGGGATCAACACCCGTTCATCGACAATGAACGACAGGCCGCAGAACCAGGCCTCTTTCAGCAAGTAGGCGGTGGGCATACGCTCATGGATGCGACGATGCAATAAACGCTGCACATGGGAGATCTCCTCTTCCTCCAGATTGCAGTCCAGGTAGCTGTCGGCAATTTCCCACGGCAGATGCAGGGCGCCGAGCACCAGTTGCCGGGCTTCGTCCCAGGCATTGTCGGTGCCGTGGCCAAAAAACAGGTCTTCCCCATGGAAACGGCTGACAGCCCAACGGATATGGTCGCGCAAGGTGCGCAGGCGGGAAGTGATCACGGGGGCAGACTCCTGGAAAAAACGACTGGCGATTCTAACAGCGTTCACCTGTATCGACGATGTACGAAACGCCTTCGCCATCCGTCGGATTTCATCCAAATTGCCACCATGGGCTTAACCAACTCACCCACTTGACAGGGCTGCACGTCAACAACGGCGTACCTTACGATGGTAGCGATTCACAGAACCGCTCAGCCAGTGGACAATGTCACAAACGCCCCCCTGACAGGAGCCCCAGAATGTCCGTTCCAAAGACGATGTTTCAACTCAGCGGTCGTGGTTACGCAGCTGCCAACCTTGCCCATGCGACGCTCGTGATCATCGACGCCCAGAAGGAGTACCTCAGCGGCCCACTCGCCCTCTCGGGCATGGACGCGGCGGTCGGCAACATCAAGCAACTGGTGGCCGCTGCGCGCAACGCCGGGCGGCCGATCGTGCATGTGCGTCACCTGGGTACCGTGGGCGGCCTGTTCGATCCGCAAGGCGAGCGCGGCGAATTCATCCCCGGCCTGGAACCTGAAGGCGACGAAACCATCATCGGCAAGTTGCTGCCCAGCGCCTTCCACGGCACCGGCCTGGAAAAACACCTGCAGGACCTGGGTTCGCTGGACCTGATCGTCTGCGGTTTCATGAGCCACTCCAGCGTCAGCACCACGGTGCGCGCCGCCAAGAACCTCGGCTTTCGCTGCACCCTGGTGGAAGATGCCTGCGCCACCCGCGACTTGCCCTACAAAGGCGGCGTGCTCAGCGCCGAGCATGTGCAGCAAACCGAAATGGCCATCATGGCTGACAACTTCGCCACCCTGGCATTGACCAAAGACCTCATCTGATCGCCCCTGTAATGAGCGGTGCGCCCGGTTGATTGCCCCGCTCATCCGCAAAGCGGGTTCATTTCGCGCATTTACCCCGGGCACAGGAACAACCTGTGTATCTTCCGGTCGAAGGGCCGATACCCTGGAGGAAAGGTCGGAATGAAGATATCCGATGGTTTTGATGCTCGTCGCTTGCGCCCCAAGGGCCCGAGCAACTGGCGTCTGCGCCTGGTGGCGGGCATTGCCGCGCTGCTGGCGATTGTAGGTGTGGCGTTGGCGGGCGCGGGTGGCGCCGGCCTGTTTGGGCATTCGCCGGCACTCGGCGAACTGAACGCCAGCCCTGGCGGTTCGGCGATCCTGTTGGGCATCGGCCTGCTGGTGGTGTGGCTGGGTGTGTGGTTGTGGCGCCGCAGCCGGCGCAGAATGCGCCAGCCGCTCTCGTTGAACATCGCTTCGCACCTGATGAAAAAACACGACTGATGGCGCTTGGATAGCATTTGCTGCGCCCTGTCCGCCGCGATTTAGGTAAACTGCCCGCCCTTCGCGGAGGCTGACATGCAAGACGACGATTTTTCCCTGTTCAAGAACGAGCTGCGCGGCGTCAAGCCGATCAAGCACGACCGCGCCGACACCGGCAAACCCAAGGCTGATCGGGCGCAGATTGCCAAGCTGCGCCAGGCCGCGACCGTGCGCACCGATGCCACCACCGTGGATGGCTTGTCGGACCAGTTCGTGATCGACGTAGGCCCCGAAGATGAGCTGATGTGGGCACGTGACGGGGTACAGGAAAGCCAGATGCGCAAGCTCAAGGCCGGCCAGATCCCGTTCGAAGGCAGCCTCGACCTGCATGGCATGACCGTGGAAAAAGCCCGCGAAACACTGTGGGCCTTCCTTGCCGAAGCCACCAAGTTCGAAATCCGCTGCGTGCGCGTCACCCACGGCAAGGCCGTGCGGCTGGACGGCAAGCGGCCGATGATCAAGAGCCACGTCAACACCTGGCTGCGCCAGCACGCCCAGGTCCTTGGCTTTACCTCGTGCCAGGCTCGCCACGGCGGCGCCGGCGCGGTGTATGTGATGCTCAAGCGCACCATGATGGAAGGCCGCGACGAGTAACAAGTGCCATCGTCAGGCTTGCAGCGATGTGTCCGCCCCCGTAACCTTGCGCTTTGCGAAAATCCCACAGGTAGTTTCATGTCCCTGGAACAGAATTACACAGAGATTCTCGGCCAACTCGGCGAGGACATCTCCCGTGAGGGCCTGCTCGACACGCCAAAGCGTGCCGCCAAGGCGATGCAGTACCTCTGCCGCGGTTACGAACAGACGTTGGAAGAAGTCACCAACGGTGCCTTGTTCAGCTCCGACAACAGCGAAATGGTGCTGGTCAAGGACATCGAGTTGTACTCGCTGTGCGAACACCACCTGCTGCCGTTTATCGGCAAGGCTCACGTTGCCTACATCCCGAGCGGCAAAGTGCTGGGGCTGTCGAAGGTCGCGCGGATCGTCGACATGTATGCGCGTCGCCTGCAGATCCAGGAAAACCTCAGCCGCCAGATCGCTGACGCGGTGCTGCAAGTGACCGGCGCCCTGGGCGTGGCGGTGGTGATTGAAGCCAAGCACATGTGCATGATGATGCGCGGTGTGGAAAAACAGAACTCGTCGATGATCACGTCGGTGATGCTCGGTGAGTTCCGCGAAAACGCGGCCACCCGCAGCGAATTTCTCAGCCTGATCAAGTAAGTGGCTGTGTAGGAAAAGCCGGCGTTCATCGCCGGTTTTTTTTCGCCTGCAGAATTCAGGTAAGCTGCGACCCCTTCTTCATGGGCAAGAGGCTTTCAGCCATGTTCGTCAAAGCACTTCGAGTGGGCCTCGGCCAGATCATCATCGCCGGCGACTTCCTGACCCGTCCGCGCAAAAAGCAGCGCCCGGCCGAACAACAGGCCAAGGTCAACGCAGCCGCCAAGGACCTGACCCTGTATCAGTTCCACGCCTGCCCCTTCTGCGTGAAAACCCGCCGCACCCTGCATCGCCTGAATGTGCCGGTCGCCCTCAAGGACGCCAAGAACAACGAGCACGACCGCCAGACCCTGCTGGAGCAAGGCGGCAAGATCAAAGTGCCATGCCTGCGCATCGAAGAAAACGGCCAGACCACCTGGATGTATGACTCCAAGGTCATCATTGACTACCTGGACAAGCGCTTCGCCGCGATCTGAATGCCCTGTGGGAGGGGGCAAGCCCCTCCCACATTTAGTTTGGTGCTGACATATCCAGGTCCAGCAACGCCGAGCCCAGGCACTTGCCGTGGGCATCCAGTGCCAGTGAACGCGTGACGCCGCCGCGCAGGATGCCCGGCAGCACGAAGTTCAGCGCCTGTACGTTGGGCAACTCATAACGTCGC
This sequence comes from Pseudomonas sp. R2-7-07, assembly GCF_003852355.1. NCBI lineage: Bacteria > Pseudomonadati > Pseudomonadota > Gammaproteobacteria > Pseudomonadales > Pseudomonadaceae > Pseudomonas > Pseudomonas sp. R2-7-07. The sequence goes on from NZ_CP027759.1 coordinate 3,908,812, forward strand.
ACCGGCGCCGCGCCGGGCTCCAGCAGGCCTGCGAAAAACGCGGCGACGCGCTCGGCAGTAAGCTGTTCACACAGCAGCGGGTAATCCTCGGCGCGATACGCAATGATCGAGATGTTCGACGTATCGCCCTTATCCCCGGTGCGGGAGTGGGCCAGTGAATGCAACTTCATGCTTCTATCCTCGGTTTGACCCTGTCACGAGGCAGCAGCAACGACGCCACCGCCACCACCTGGCGCACGCTCTTGCTCGCCCCGCCACCGCCAGCAGGGCCGTTGGTGTAGAGGGTTTCCACTTCATTGCCGATGCGCACGGCGTCGCTGCGTTCTTCACACCGGGCGGCGACCCGCAGGCGCACTTCCCAAGGCTCGGCATTGCTGCGCGGGCCATGCAAGGCATCCATGCCGATCAACTCGGCGCGCACTTCCTGCATTTTCACACCGGTCAGTTCCAGACGCTTGAGCACCACCTCGCGCGCCAGTTGCGCCCGTGCGACAGCGCCCGGGCCGCCGTAGGACATCTGCCCCTCTCCGATCCAACCGTCAAGGTAACCGACGCTGACTTTCAATTGTTCGGGCCGCGCCCGCCCTGTGGCGCCGTGGGCACGCACCCGATCAACGCCCTCCTCGACAAACCCTACCTGTGAAAAATCGGCCGTGACGTCCGGGGTCAAATACGCTTGCGGATCGTGCACTTCGTAAATCAGTTGTTCGCTGCAGGTGGCGCGGCTGACCTGCCCCCCGGAGCCCGCGACCTTGGTGATCAAGGCAGTGCCGTCGGCATCGATCTCGGCCAACGGAAAGCCCAGGCGTGCCAAGTCATCCACATCCTTGAAGCCTGGCTCCGCAAAATAACCGCCGCTGACCTGCCCGGCACATTCGAGCAAATGCCCGACCAGGGTGCCCTTGCCCAGGCGCTGCCAATCGTCGGCGGCCCAGCCGAATTCGAACATTTGCGGCGCGAGAAACAATGACGGGTCGGCCACACGCCCGGTAATCACCACATCGGCGTCGGCGCGCAGGGCTTCTAGGATGCCGTCCACGCCCAGGTAGGCATTCGCCGAAATCAGCCGCTCACCCAGCGTGCCCAGGGTCTGGCCGTTGTCCAGCAACTGCTCGGGATGCAATGCGGCCAACACGTCATCGCCGACCACGGCCACCACCTTGAGGTTCGCCCCCAGTTCATGGGCGATGCGCCGCACTTCGACGGCGGCCGACACCGGGTTGGCCGCACCCATATTAGTGATCACGCGCAAACGGCGGCGGCCTTCATGCAGCCCGACAAAGGGCAGCACCCGGCGCATGCGCTCACTCAACAAGGGGTCATAGCCGCCTGCCGGATCGCTGATGCGCGCCTGTTGGGCCAGGGCGATGGTGCGTTCGGCCAGGCATTCGAACACCAGGTAATCCAGGTCGCCCTGTTCGGCCAGTTCCACGGCGGGTTCGATACGGTCACCGGAGTAGCCGGCACCGGCGCCGATGCGCAAGGTTTTCATCTCAGATAACTCCCAGGAGCAGCGCGGTCAGGGTCATCAACACCGACGCGGCGAACAGAAAAGGAATGGTGAAGCGCTGGTGATCGGCCAGCTCGATCTTGCACAGGCCCACCAACAAGAAAGTCGCGGGGGTCAACGGGCTGACCGGAAAGCCCGTGGTGTGCACGCCCAGTAACGAGGCCTGGGCCACTTGCAGCGGGTCGACACCCAGCGCCTTGCCAACTTCGGCAATCACCGGCATCACGCCGAAATAGTAGGAATCGGGGTCGAACAGCATGCTCAACGGCATGGAAATGAAGCCCACCACCGCAGGGATCAACTTGCCATGACCCGCGGGAATCTGCGCCACCGCCACTTCGGCAATCGCCTTGAGCATGCCGGTGCCTTGCATGATGCCGGTGAACACGCCGGCGGCAAGCAGGATGCTGGCCATGGTCAGGGCGGTTTTCGCATGGGCGTCGATACGGGCGCGCTGGGCGTCGACGTTGGGGTAGTTGATACACAGCGCCACCACGGTGCCGAGCATGAACATCACCACCGGGTCGACCCAGCCGGCGATCATAACCACCATCACCAGCACAGTGAGGATCAGGTTGACCCAGAACAACCGTGGCCGACGCAGCTGGATATCGGCGTCACTGAGCACCCGTTGCGGCACCGCGTCCACGCTGGAGCCGGCCCCCAGGCCCAGACGTTTTTCTTCACGATGGCCCAGCCACCAGGCGCAGGCGAACACAAAGATCAGCCCGACGATCTGCACTGGAATCAACGGTTGGAACAGGTCCGCCACCGGCACATGCAGGGCTGCCGACGAGCGCAGCACCGGGCCGGTCCACGGCAGGAAATTGACCCCGGCCGCCATGGCACAGACACACGCCAGAATGCGTTTGTCGATGCCCAGCCGCGTATACAGCGGCAGCATTGCCGGCACCGTCACCAGGAAGGTCACCGCGCCGGACCCGTCCAGGTGCACCAGCAGCGCCAGGGTCGCAGTACCGACGACAATTCGTGTAGGACGCGTCCCTACCGTGCGCAGAATCCGCTCGATGATCGGGTCGAGCATGCCGGCATCGGTCATGATCCCGAAAAACAGAATGGCGAACACAAACATGCCCACCACGGGGGCGACGTTCTTGATGCCGGTAATGATGAAGGCGCTGGTTTGCAGACCGAAGCCACCGAGCAACGCGGAAATGATCGGCAGGGCGATCAGCGCCACCAGCGGCGAGAGGCGCTTGCTCATGACGGCAGCAAGCAGACACAGAATGGTAATGACACCCAGGGTAGCGAGCATGGGTTACTCCAGAGCGGCCTTGATGGGCCGGTTATTGTTTTCCCTGGAGTATTGGAATCAGGTTAGGCTTTGTAAATTGGAATATTCAGACACCAGTGTTCGAAAAAACAAAATGAAGCCGCCCGTATGAAAAACAGCATCCAACACATCCAGGCGTTCCTCGCCGTTGCTCGCACCGGCAGCTTTACCAAGGCCGCCAGCGAGCTGAACCTGTCCCCCTCGGCGCTGACCGTGCAGGTGCAACAATTGGAAGAGTGGCTGGGCGTCGCCCTGCTCGACCGCAGCCCACGCCATGTGGCTATCACCGCCGCCGGCCACGACGCGCGTGCCCCCATGGAAAAACTGCTGCTGGACCTGGACAACATCGTCACCGGCTCGCGCGATCTCGCAGCCCTGCGCCGTGGCGTCGTGACCATCGCCGCCCTGCCCTCGGTGTGCGCCGGCAGCCTGCCGCCGGTATTGCGCCTGTTTCGCGAACGTTTCGCCGGGATCGAAGTGCGCCTGCATGACCTGGTGGCCCACCGCATCCAGGCCCAGGTGCGTTCCGGCGAGGTGGACTTCGGTATCGGCGTGCGCGCGCGCCTGAGCCACGGCCTGGACTTCGTGCCGGTCCTCAATGACCGGCTCTGCGCGTTCGTGCCGCTGGGTCACGCCCTCGCGCACCATCGGCAGCTGACCCTGGAACAACTGGCGGACCAGCCGATCATCCTCACCGGCCGCGACAGCAGCGTGCGCGAACAGGTGGATGCGTTGTTCGATGAAACGCGGCTGACGCTGAATGCGGGCATGGAGGCCAACTACATGTCCACGGTGCTGGCGCTGGTGCGCCAGGGGTTGGGGATCAGCGTACTGCCGGAGTCGGCGGCGGATAGCCTGGAGGGGTTGAAGCGGATCAACATCGACCATCCTGGGGTGAACAGAGAGATCGGCTTGATCAGTCGCAGTGGGATGGCATTGAGCCCGGCGGCGCAACGCTGTTTTGAACTGCTCAACGCAGAGTTATCTGACACACCACCGGACTAAATGTGGGAGGGGGGCAAGGCTTTTTGTAGGAGCGAGCTTGCTCGCGAAGAACTCAGGGCCACCGCGTTTATCCAGAATGAACGCGTTGCCCGGGCGTTTTTCGCGAGCAAGCTCGCTCCTGCAGTGAGCCCATCCCACCTTCGGAAGGTGGCTCAGCCCAGCATCGCCACATGGTTTGGATGACTGGCCACGCGCTGCAACCATGCCTGCACCGCCGGATAAGGCGCCAGGTCAAAGCCCCCTTCATGGGCCACATGGGTATAGGCATACAACGCGATATCGGCAATCGAATACTGCTCGCCCACCAGGTACGGCGTGGCTTGCAGCTGACGCTCCATGACCTTCAGTGCTTTGTAACCGCCCTTGTGGCTGGTCTTGTATTCTTCGAGGCGATCCTGCGGCATGTTCAGATAAAACTGAATGAACCGCGCCACCGCAATATACGGCTCGTGGCTGTATTGCTCGAAGAACTGCCACTGCAACACCTGGGTGCGCAAGCGCGGCTCACTGGGTAAAAACTCGCTGCCATCGGCGAGGAAGTTAAGGATCGCATTGGACTCCCACAGGCAGGTACCGTCTTCCAGTTCCAGCACCGGGATCTTGCCGTTGGGGTTCTTGGCAAGAAATTCAGGGGTTTGGGTGTCACCCTTGAGAATATCGATATCGATCCATTGGTACGGGATGCCCAACAGGCTGAGCATCAATTTGACCTTGTAGCAATTGCCCGATCTGTAATCGCCATAAACCTTATACATGGGCTCCCCTTCTGCCGCTTCGCGCGCTCTGAGCGAACGCTTGCGCCATCAAAGTGCGGGTATCGAGGGATTGTTTCAAGGCGTGCGGCAGAATAAATCTGGCCGACTGCGCTGGAAGCAGCCTTTCATCCCTTTCCGCCAAGATAATCGAAAACATTATTTGCTTTATTTGTATACAAAAGCATAATTCGCTTCGTGCGAGTTCCTGACCTAATGGTCAACAAAACCCGCCAGTACCTCAAAGCGCTGTCGCCCACTCATGTGACCGGCGCTGGAAATAACAATAAAACGATTGAGGAGTACTCGCTGTGGATAGCCGCAAAACCGAAGCCCCTACGCTGGATCTCGCCGCGCCCCAAGGCGGCTGGCTGGAACGCCTGTTCAAACTGCGTTTGCATGGCACCACAGTGAAGACCGAGTTGATCGCCGGCCTCACGACGTTCATCACCATGGCCTACATCATCTTCGTCAACCCCAACATCATGGCCGACGCTGGCATCGATCACGGCGCGGCCTTCGTCGCCACCTGCATCGCCGCCGCGCTGGGTTGCCTGTTGATGGGCCTGTACGCCAACTGGCCGGTGGGCCTGGCGCCGGGCATGGGCTTGAACGCGTTTTTCACCTACACCGTGGTGGGCACCATGGGCTACCACTGGGAAACCGCGCTGGGTGCGGTGTTTATCTCGGGCGTGCTGTTCATGGGCCTCACCTTGTCCCGCGTGCGCGAATGGCTGCTCAACAGCATTCCGGTGAGCCTGCGCCACGCCATGGGCGCGGGCGTCGGCTTGTTTCTCGGGGTGATCGGCCTGAAGACCGCCGGCATCATCGTCGACAGCCCCGCCACGCTGATCAAGCTCGGCTCGCTGCACGAGCCCGCGCCGCTGCTGGCGGCGGTGTGCTTCCTGCTGATTGCGATCCTCAGCTACCACCGCGTGTTCGGCGCGATCCTCATCAGCATCATCGCCGTGACCTTGGCTGGCTGGGGCCTGGGCTTGGTGCACTACAACGGCATTCTCTCCACCCCGCCGAGCCTGGCGCCGACCTGGATGGCCATGGACGTCAAGGGTGTGTTCAATGTCAGCATGATCAGCGTGGTATTTGCCTTTCTTTTTGTACACATGTTCGACACTGCCGGTACACTGATGGGCGTTGCGCAACGGGCCGGGCTGGTCAATGCCGACGGCAAGATCGATAACCTGTCCCGTGCGTTGAAAGCCGACAGCGCCTCCAGCGTGTTCGGGGCTATGGTCGGCGTGCCGCCCGTGACCAGCTACGTGGAAAGCGCCGCCGGGGTGGCTGCTGGCGGGCGCACCGGGCTGACGGCGGTGACGGTGGGTATTTTGTTCGTGGCGGCGATGTTTTTTGCTCCGCTGGCGGGCATGATTCCAGCCTATGCCACGGCGGGCGCGTTGATTTACGTGGCGATGCTGATGATGGCGAGCATGGCGCATATCAATTGGGACGAGGCCACCGACAGCATTCCGGCCATCGTCACGGCAATCATGATGCCGCTGACCTTCTCGGTGGCCGACGGCATCGCGCTGGGCTTTATCACCTATGTCGCGCTGAAGGCCGGCACCGGTAAGCACAAGGAAATTTCCGTCAGCCTGTGGGTGCTGTGCGTGATTTTTATCGCCAAGTTCGCCTTCCTGTAAGGCCCCACGGCTGCACCGCGCCTCACCCCGTCGGGTGGGGCTTTTGTACGATTGGAGGACTGCAATGAACCTGGAAACCTGGCTGCTGTTCAGCGGCGCGGCGCTGGTGGTGATCCTGATCCCTGGCCCTCTTTCTCTGCTGATGATCAGCAACAGCTTGAACTACGGCCTGCGCCGTTCGTACCCGGCGTTCCTGGGCGGGGTATTTGCCTCGATCTGCCTGCTGAGCGCCTCGGCCTTGGGCCTGGGCGCGTTGTTGCTGGCGTCCGAGCAAGTGTTCAGCGCGCTGAAAATCGTCGGCGCGATGTACTTGTTTTACCTGGCCTGGCAGAGCTGGCAGCAATCACGTCGGCCGGCCGAGGGCGCTGATGTGCCACAGGTGGCGTCGACCCCACGTTTTCGCGTGCTGTTCGGTCGCGCCTTTGTGCTGGGGGCCAGCAACCCCAAGGACATCCTGTTCTTTGCCGCCTTCCTGCCGCATTTTCTCAGCGCGGATCAGGCATTCCTGCCGCAGCTGTTGACCATGATCGCCACCTGGACCGTGCTCGACCTGCTGTGCAAGCTTGGTTACGGCCTGGGTGCGCGGAGCGCCGCGCGGTATTTGCGTAGCGGCTCGGGCCAGAGCTGGTTCAACCGCATCAGCGCCGCCTTGTTCGGCTGCGCTGGCCTGGCCTCGCTGATCAAGGCTCGAGCGCCACTGGGTTGAATGCGCAGCCGAAAAAAAGCCCGCAGTGTGGGCGGGCAAAAAACCAACGAAGAGCTTGGGGGTATGAAGCGAGGTGACGCTCAGCTACCGCGATAGGTCGAATAGCTGTAAGGCGAAATCAGTAACGGAACGTGGTAGTGATCCTGCTCGGCGCTGATGCCGAACCGCAGCACTACCACATCGAGGAAAGCCGGCTCCGGCAACTGCACGCCACGGGCACGGTAATAGTCGCCGGCGCTGAACTGCAATTGATAGACACCGCTGCGGTAGTCGTCGCCCTGCAGCAACGGTGCGTCGCAGCGACCGTCGTCGTTAGTCACGGCGGCGGCGACCAGCGTTAGTTGCGCGCCGTCGACGCGGTACAGCTCAACCTTGATTGTGCTGCCGGGGCAGCCGTGCGCGGCGTCCAAAACGTGTGTGGTCAAACGTCCCATGGCGTTTATGCGCCTCCCGAAGTCAGTCATAAAGAACCCGCACTCTTTCAGAGCATCGAAAAAGCCGGCGAGAGCTGATTAAGACATTTTTCAAAAAAATTGTACACAATAAAAATCACAAAGCTGAGGATTCTTTCGCCATTGCTGCACAAAGGATCAATTCCTTGATCATCCTTGCTTTCAAACGACCTTTTGTCCATTTGCTGACCAGTCAGGCAAGTTTCTTGCTACAGCTTTTCTAAGCACCCTCAGCGAAAAAATGCAGAAATGCAGGCTTACAAAGTGAGCAATAAGTTGTATACAATCACTCATCGCTGTGACGCCATCCAGTCTTTCCGCTGCCCGGCCGCCACACACACTTGCTACCACGAACAAGAAGGAAGACTGCAGTGAGCGCTGACTACCCACGCGACCTGATCGGTTACGGCAGTAACCCTCCTCACCCCCACTGGCCGGGCAATGCACGCATCGCGCTGTCGTTCGTACTCAATTACGAAGAAGGCGGCGAGCGCAATATTCTGCATGGCGATAAAGAGTCCGAAGCCTTCCTCTCGGAAATGGTCTCGGCGCAACCGCTGCAGGGCGCGCGCAACATGAGCATGGAGTCGCTGTACGAATACGGCAGCCGTGCCGGGGTGTGGCGCATCCTCAAGCTGTTCAAGGAATTCGACATCCCGCTGACCATCTTCGCCGTGGCCATGGCCGCCCAGCGCCATCCGGACGTAATCCGCGCCATGGTTGCCGCCGGCCACGAGATCTGCAGCCACGGCTACCGCTGGATCGACTACCAGTACATGGACGAGGCCCAGGAACGCGAGCATATGCTCGAAGCGATCCGCATCCTCACCGAGCTGACCGGTGAACGCCCGCTGGGCTGGTACACCGGCCGCACCGGCCCCAACACGCGGCGCCTGGTGATGGAGGAAGGCGGCTTCCTGTATGACTGCGACACCTACGACGACGACCTGCCCTACTGGGAGCCCAACACGCCCACCGGCAAGCCGCATCTGGTGATCCCTTATACCCTGGACACCAACGACATGCGCTTCACCCAGGTGCAGGGCTTCAACAAGGGCGACGACTTTTTCGAATACCTCAAGGACGCCTTCGACGTGCTCTATGCCGAAGGGGCCGAGGCGCCGAAGATGCTTTCCATCGGCCTGCACTGCCGCCTGATCGGCCGGCCGGCGCGCCTGGCTTCGTTGAAGCGCTTTATCGAGTACGCCAAAAGCCATGAACAGGTGTGGTTCACCCGCCGCGTCGACATCGCCCGGCACTGGCAGCACACCCACCCCTGCCCAGGAGCGGCGAAATGACTGCATTCCAAACCCTCAAACCGTCGAGCCTGAGCCGCGATGAATTTGTCGCCGCCTTCGCCGATATCTACGAACACTCGCCATGGGTGGCCGAAAAGGCCTTAGACCTGGGCCAGGATGCGTCGATCGACCAGATCGAAACCCTGCACCAGCGCATGAGCGATATCCTGTTGAGCGCCGATCACGCCAGCCAGTTGGCCCTGATCAACGCTCACCCGGACCTGGCCGGCCGTGCGGCCGTCCAGGGCCAGCTTACCGCAGCCAGCACTGGAGAACAGGCTGGCGCCGGTATACACCAATGCACGGCCGAAGAGTTCTCGCGCTTCACCGAGCTGAACGAGGCCTACAAGGCCAAGTTCAAGTTTCCCTTCATCATGGCGGTAAAAGGCAGCAACCGGCACCAGATCCTGGCCGCGTTCGAAACGCGCATTCACAACTCGGTTGAAGCCGAGTTCAACTGCGCGCTGGCCGAGATCAACAAGATCGCGTTGTTCCGATTACTGACCCTCTGAATGACCATCCCCAGCCACTCTATCCAAGGCAGACAAGAAGAATGAAAGCGCAACCCGTACCTTTCGAGAAGTTCGTCAACCTCGCCGACGCCCGTCTGGGCACCAAGATCATCGAAGTCACCGATGACTGGTTCGCCGACGCCAACCGCCTGTTCCAGCCGACCCCGGCCGTGTGGAAGGAGGGCGTTTTCGATGACAACGGCAAGTGGATGGACGGCTGGGAGTCACGCCGCAAGCGCTTCGAAGGCTACGACAGCGCGGTGATCCGCCTGGGCGTACCGGGCTCGATCAAGGGCGTGGACATCGACACCTCATTCTTTACCGGCAACTACCCGCCGTCGGCCTCCCTGGAAGCCTGCTTCCTCGCCTCGGGCGAGCCGGATGCCGACACCCAGTGGGTGGAAGTGCTGTCGGCCGTCGAGCTGCAAGGCAACAGCCACCATTACCACGAGATCCATAACGCGCAGGCGTTCAGCCACCTGCGGTTCAACATCTACCCGGATGGCGGCGTGGCCCGTCTGCGCGTGTACGGTGTGCCGTTCCGCGACTGGTCTGCGGTAGGCGACAACGAACAGGTCGACCTGGCCGCCGCGCTCAATGGCGGGCGTGCCCTGGCCTGCTCCGATGAACACTTCGGGCGCATGAGCAACATCCTCAACCCAGGCCGTGGCATCAACATGGGCGATGGCTGGGAAACCGCACGTCGCCGTACGCCGGGCAATGACTGGGTGATCGTCGCGCTGGGCCATCCTGGCGAAATCGAGAAAATCATCGTCGACACCCTGCACTTCAAGGGCAACTACCCGGACACCTGTTCGATCCAGGGCGCGTTCGTCAAGGGTGGCACCGACAGCCAGATCGAGACCCAATCGCTGTTCTGGCGTGAACTGCTGCCGGCACAGAAACTGGAAATGCACGCCGAACACACCTTCGCCGAGCAGATCAAGGCGCTGGGGCCGATTACCCACATTCGCCTGAATGTGTTCCCGGATGGGGGCGTGAGTCGCCTGCGGGTGTTGGGCAAGGTAGCCAAATAAGCAGTAACCCCTGTGGCGAGGGAGCTTGCTCCCGCTGGAGTGCGAAGCGCTCCCAGGATTTCAGGGCCGCTACGCAGCCCAGCGGGAGCAAGCTCCCTCGCCACAACAACAGATCCAACACAGCATTCGGATAAGAAGACAGCCATGCGCACACTGACGATCGAGCCCCTGACCAAAGAAGCCTTCGCCCCCTTCGGAGACGTTATCGAAACCAATGGCAGCGATCACTTCATGATCAACAACGGGTCGACCATGCGCTTTCACAAACTGGCGACGGTCGAAACAGCACAGCCTGAAGACCACGCCATCATCAGCATCTTCCGCGCCGACGCGCAGGACATGCCGCTGACCGTGTGCATGCTGGAGCGACACCCGCTGGGCAGCCAGGCCTTCATTCCGCTGCTCGGCAACCCCTTTCTGATCGTGGTCGCGCCACTTGGCGATGCACCTGTATCAGGCTTGGTCCGCGCCTTCGTCACCAACGGCAGGCAGGGCATCAATTACCATCGCGGCGTCTGGCACCACCCGGTGCTGACGATCGAAAAGCGGGATGACTTCCTGGTGGTTGATCGCAGTGGCACAGGCAATAACTGCGATGAGCATTTTTTCAAAGAGGATGAGCGGTTGATCCTCGCCCCCCACCAATAAGAGAAGGTCTGATCACCCGACAACAAGGGCGACAGGCGAGAGGTAAAGACTGTGGAAGCACATTTGATGGAATGGCTGAACCTGAGCGTGCGCTGGGTTCACATGATCACTGGCGTCGCCTGGATCGGCGCTTCTTTCTACTTCGTCTGGCTGGAAAACAACCTCAATCGCGTCAACCCCAAGAGCGGCCTGGCTGGCGACTTGTGGGCGATCCACGGTGGCGGCATCTACCACCTGGAAAAATACAAACTGGCCCCGCCGACCATGCCGGACAACCTGCACTGGTTCAAATGGGAAGCCTATTTCACCTGGATGTCAGGCATTGCGCTGCTGTGCGTGGTGTTCTACTGGAATCCGACCTTGTACCTGCTCGCCCCCGGCAGCAGCCTGAGCGGCACCGAAGGCGTCTTGCTGGGCATCGGCTCACTGTTCGTCGGCTGGTTCGTCTACTCCTTCCTCTGCGACTCGGCCCTGGGCAAGCGCCCTGCCCTGCTCGGCTTGATCCTGTTCGTGCTGTTGATTGCGACGGCCTACGGCTTCAGCAAGGTGTTCAGCGGCCGTGGCGCCTACCTGCATGTGGGTGCGGTGATCGGCACGATCATGGTCGGCAACGTGTTCCGCATCATCATGCCCGCCCAGCGCGCATTGGTAGCGGCCATCGCCGAGAACCGCACCCCCGACCCGGCGCTGCCGGCCAAGGGTTTGCTGCGCTCACGGCACAACAACTACTTCACCTTGCCGGTGCTGTTCATCATGATCAGCAACCACTTCCCGAGCACCTATGGCAGCCACTACAACTGGCTGATCCTGGCCGGGATCGCGGTGGCGGCAGTGTTGGTGCGGCACTACTTCAACACCCGGCATAACAGCCAGAAGTATGCCTGGACCTTGCCGGTGGGTGCGCTGGCGATGATCAGCCTGGCGTACGTGACCGGGCCCTCGCCGGCGCCGGAAGTGGCCAAGGCACCGGCGGCGATCGAGTACCAGCCGTTGCCGGAAACCGCCCTGGGCGGCGGCGTGAAACCGGCTGCGCCTGCAGCCCCGGCAGCTGAACCGGCACCTGCCCAGGCCAGCACCGACTTTGGCCAGGTGCACCATGTGATCGAGCAGCGTTGCACCGTCTGCCATTCGGCCAAGCCCACCAGCCCGCTGTTCAGCACCGCACCGGCCGGGGTGATGTTCGACACGCCTGCGCAGATCCAGCAACAGGCGGCGCGCATTCAAGCACAGGCCGTGGCGAGCCAGATCATGCCGCTGGGCAACATCACCCAGATGACCCAGCAGGAGCGGGATTTGATTGGCACCTGGATCAACCAGGGGGCGCGTACCAACTGATTGATTCACACAGTTCCAATGTGGGAGGGGGCTTGCTCCCGATGGCGGTGGCTCAGTCACAGATACTTTGAATGACACACCGCTATCGGGAGCAAGCCCCCTCCCACAGGTGGACTGCCGTGTTTTGAAGATCGCGTTCCACACAACACAAAAATAAAAAGATCCGAGGTGTTGCATGTCCCAGTTAGAAACGCAGAACCCTGCCGCACCCGCCATGGTGCGGCTGCCCCTCTTGCAACTGATTCTGGTAGGCCTGCAACACGTCTTGCTGATGTACGGCGGTGCTGTCGCCGTGCCCCTGATCATTGGCCAGGCCGCAGGCTTGAGCCGTGAAGAAATCGCCTTCCTGATCAACGCCGACCTGTTGGTCGCCGGTATCGCCACGATGGTGCAGTCGTTCGGCATCGGCCCGGTGGGTATTCGCATGCCGGTGATGATGGGCGCCAGTTTCGCCGCCGTCGGCAGCATGGTCGCCATGGCCGGCATGCCCGGTATCGGCTTGCAGGGGATCTTCGGTGCGACCATCGCCGCCGGGTTCTTCGGCATGCTCATCGCGCCGTTCATGTCCAAGGTCGTACGTTTTTTCCCGCCGCTGGTGACCGGTACCGTGATTACCGCCATCGGCCTTTCGCTGTTTCCCGTGGCCGTGAACTGGGCCGGTGGCGGCAGCGCTGCCGCGACGTTCGGCTCGCCGGTGTACCTGGCGGTCGCTGCCCTGGTGCTGGCCACCATTCTGTTGATCAACCGTTTCATGCGCGGTTTCTGGGTGAACATCTCGGTCCTGATCGGCATGGCGCTGGGCTACGCCTTGTGCGGCACGCTCGGCATGGTCGACCTCAGCGGCCTGGCCCAGGCGCCTTGGGTGCAAGTGGTGACGCCGCTGCACTTCGGCATGCCCAAGTTCGAGTTGGCGCCGATCCTGTCGATGTGCCTGGTGGTGGTGATCATCTTTGTCGAATCCACCGGCATGTTCCTCGCCCTGGGCAAGATCACCGGCCAGGACGTCACGCCGAAGATGCTGCGTCGCGGTTTGCTGTGTGATGCCGGCGCGTCATTCTTTGCCGGGTTCTTCAACACCTTCACCCACTCCTCGTTCGCGCAGAATATCGGCCTGGTGCAGATGACCGGCGTGCGTTGCCGCTCGGTCACGATCATGGCCGGGGCGTTTCTGATTGTGCTGAGCCTGTTGCCCAAGGCCGCCTACCTGGTGGCGTCGATTCCACCGGCGGTGCTGGGCGGCGCGGCGATCGCCATGTTCGGCATGGTCGCGGCGACCGGCATCAAGATCCTGCAGGAAGCCGATATCGCCGACCGGCGCAACCAGTTGCTGGTGGCGGTGAGCATCGGCATGGGCTTGATCCCGGTGGTGCGTCCGGAGTTCTTCGCGCAATTGCCAATGTGGATGAGTCCGATAACCCACAGTGGCATCGCCATGGCCACCCTGAGCGCGTTGTCGCTGAACATACTGTTCAACATTCTCGGCGGTGCTGAACGCCCCGCCGTCGAGCACGCCCGCCCCTGACGCACGCCCCACCGTCGCCCTGTGTGCGCTGTAACGGCGCACTTGAGCCCGGACGTGGGAGCCAGTATTCTCCGCGCCCGCTTGAATCGACGGTTTTTTCACCGCCTTGGCGCGGCTTTTGCTATAGCCATAAAGTTGACCAATCAGACGAGTTCTTCAGCAGATCCAAAGGCGCCACACCAGAGCGCCAGATTAGAAAAAACATAAAACTTTAACTCGGGAGCACCGAATGAAACCTATGTTCAAAGGCCTGATGCTGGCGGGATCCCTGCTGGCCGATGGCCAAGCCGTGGCCGGTGATTTGCTGCAGTGGCAGAACAACAGCCTGACGTATCTATGGGGCAAAAGCTTTACCGTCAACCCGCAGATCCAGCAAACCGTCACGTTCGAACATGCCGACGCGTGGAAGTACGGCGACAACTTCTTCTTCCTTGACCGCATCTTTTACAACGGCAAGGAAGACGGCAACGTCGGTCCGAATACTTACTACGGCGAGTTCAGCCCACGTTTGTCGTTCGGCAAGATTCTGGATAAAGACCTGTCATTCGGCCCGATCAAAGATGTATTGCTGGCCTTCACTTACGAGTTCGGCGAAGGCGATAACGAGTCGTACCTGCTGGGCCCGGCGATTGACTTTAATATTCCGGGGTTCGACTACTTCCAGTTGAACTTCTACCAGCGCCAGACCGAAGGCAATCGCCCCGGCGACGGCGTGTGGCAAATCACGCCGGTGTGGTCGTACACCCTTCCTGTGGGCAACTCCGATGTGCTGATCGACGGTTTCATGGACTGGGTGGTGGATAACGACAAGAACGCCCGTGGCACCTATCACGCCAACCTGCACTTCAACCCACAGGTCAAATACGATCTGGGCAAGGCGCTGCATTGGGGCGACAAACAGTTGTATGTGGGGTTTGAATACGACTACTGGAAGAACAAGTACGGGATCGAGGACAGCGGCGCCTTCAAGACGACTCAGGACACCGCAAGCTTCCTGGTCAAGTATCACTTCTGATTGAACGGCGCATAACCAATGTGGGAGGGGGCTTGCTCCCGATGGCAGTGTGTCAGTCAACCTATCAGTGACTGAACCACCGCTATCGGGAGCAAGCCCCCTCCCACATTTAGATAAGTGGCAGGCCTAAGAACCGGGTGATCTCCTCGCGCTTGGCCAACGCATCTTGGCGCCCCAACTCGATCAACTCACTGCAATACCCCGCCTCGAACAGCAAGTAACTCAACACCCCTGCCCCACTGGTCTTGGTCGCCCCTGGCCCGCGCAAAAACAAGCGCAATGCCGCTGGTAATTCCTGCCGATGCCGGGCCGCGATTTCGTCGATCGGCTGGCTGGGCGCAATCACCAGCACCTCCACGGCCGCCACCCCCGGCGAGACATGGCTGAATTGGTTCAAGCGTTCCAGCAATTCGATATCGCTTTCCAGGCTGTCAATGAACGTGCTGTTGAGCATGTGCCCGCCGATCTGCGCCAGCGTCGGTTCCTGGCCGGTGTAGGTGCGTTGCATCGAGGGTTCATTGCCGCGCGGGTTACCGCTGACGCCCACCACCAGCACGCGACTCGCGCCCAGGTGCAGGGCCGGGCTGATCGGGGCCGACTGGCGAACGGCGCCGTCACCGAAGTATTCCTGGTCGAGCTTCACCGGGGCGAACAGCAAGGGAATCGCCGAACTGGCCAGCAAGTGTTCCACCGTGAGTGGCGTCGGCACACCAATGCGCCGATGGCGCAGCCAGGGTTCGATGGTGCCGCCGCCTTGATAGAAGGTCACCGCCTGCCCGGATTCATAGCCGAACGCGGTGACCGCCACGGCGTGCAGATGCCGGTGCCGGATGGCGTCGTCAATGCCCGCCAGGTGCAGCTTGTCCTGCAGCAGATCGCGCAGCGGTGAGCTGTCGAGCAACGCCACCGGGAGCTGCCTGCCCAGGCCCAACAGGCTATGAATCAGGAAACGACTGGCCTGGCGGACCACGCCCGGCCAGTCGCTGCGCAGCACCAGGTGGCTGCGAAAGCCTTGCCAGAATGCGGTGAGGCGCTGGACAGCGGCGGTGAAGTCCGTCGCGCCACTGGCCAGGGTGACCGCATTGATCGCCCCGGCCGACGTGCCGACGATCACCGGAAACGGGTTCGGCGCCCCCGGCGGCAGCAATTCGGCGATCGCCGCCAACACTCCAACCTGATACGCCGCTCGCGCCCCGCCGCCGGAAAGAATCAAGCCTGTGACCGGTTCAGCTGGGCGCATTGCGTCACTCCATATGGGAAAGGTAAGTCTTACCGACGGCGTTTTTCGTACAGCTTGGGTTCACCCGGTGGCCGGCTCTTGAAGCGGCGGTGGGTCCACAGGTATTGCTCGGGGCAGTCGCGCACCGAGGCTTCGACCCACTGGTTGATGCGCAGGCAGTCGATTTCGTCAGTCTCGCCGGGGAAATCCGTCAAGGGTGCATGAATCACCAGTCGGTAGCCGCTGCCATCGGCCAGGCGTTCCTGGGTGAACGGCACCACCAGGGCTTTGCCCAGGCGCGCGAACTTGCTGGTGGCCGTGACAGTGGCGGCCTGGATGCCGAACAGCGGCACGAAGATACTTTGCTTGGCGCCGTAGTCCTGGTCCGGCGCGTACCAGATCGCCCGGCCGGCGCGCAGCAGCTTGAGCATGCCGCGTACGTCGTCGCGCTCCACCGCCAGGGAATCGAGGTTGTGGCGCTCCCGGCCACGGCGCTGGATAAAGTCGAACAGCGGGTTGCCGTGCTCGCGGTACATGCCATCGATGGTGTGCTTTTGCCCGAGCAGGGCAGCGCCGATTTCCAGGGTGGTGAAGTGCAAGGCCATCAGGATCACACCCTTGCCGTCCAATTGCGCCTGCTTGAGATGCTCCAACCCTTGCACATGGGCCAGGCGCGCCAGGCGCGGTTTGGGCCACCACCAACTCATGGCCATCTCGAAGAAGGCGATACCGGTGGAGGCGAAATTTTCCTTGAGCAGGCGTTTGCGCTCCTTGGCGGATTTTTCCGGGAAGCACAACTCCAGGTTGCGCGCGGCGATGCGGCGTCGCTCACCGGCCACGCGGTACATGCCCGCGCCCAGCAGGCGACCAATGGTCAGCAGCACGCGGTACGGCAGTTGGGTGACCAGCCACAGCAGGCCCAGCCCCAGCCATAATGGCCAAAAACGCGGGTGAAGAAATACAGCTCGAAAACGCGGGCGATCCATTACAGATTCCGGTAAAGACAAGGGCCGCGCATTCTACAACGGTTCGACTCGGCTTGCGGCGGGTGAGTGTTCTCGTTATAAGTCTCGACACTTTTCGTGACAAGCCGCTTTGCCGACCATGAGCCAAACCGAACCGCTAGACCAAGATCCCGTGTTCCAGCTGAAAGGCAGCATGCTCGCCATTACCGTGCTGGAACTGGCCCGCAATGACCTCGACGCCCTGGACCGCCAACTGGCCGCCAAGGTCGCCCTGGCGCCGAATTTCTTCAACAATGCCCCGCTGGTGCTGGCCCTGGACAAGCTGCCGGCCGGCCAGGGCGTCATCGACCTGCCCGGGCTGATGCGCGTGTGCCGCTCCCATGGCCTGCGTACCCTGGCGATTCGCGCCAGCCGTATCGAAGACATTGCCGCGGCCATCGCCATTGAACTGCCAGTACTGCCGCCGTCCGGCGCGCGCGAGCGTCCGCTCGAACCATTGGTCGGTGAACAGAAGAAAAAACCGGAAAAACCACCGGAACCCACGATCCGGCCGACCAAGATCATCACCTCGCCCGTGCGCGGCGGGCAGCAGATTTACGCCCAGGGCGGCGACCTTGTGGTGGTGTCCTCGGTCAGCCCCGGCGCGGAACTTCTCGCCGATGGCAATATCCATGTATACGGCCCGATGCGCGGACGTGCCCTGGCCGGCATCAAGGGTGATACCAAGGCGCGTATTTTCTGCCAGCAGTTGACCGCTGAGCTGGTTTCCATCGCGGGTCAGTACAAGGTGTCCGAAGACTTGCGCCGCGATCCGCTGTGGGGGGCTTCGGTACAGGTCAACCTGTCGGGCGATGTGTTGAACATCATTCGTCTTTAACGGATACTGCCGCATTTTCCAAGCATCTCTAGGCTCTGATAGCAAAGCGAAACCGGCAATACTTGCGTAGGACTATATGAAGTTGGTGTTTTCCCCGGAAAAATCCTGGCTTCTTCCTACAAAGGCTGTCCGCCTGCAGCGAGTTTCAAGAGATGTTTTTCAGGGACCAAAAGTCCTTTTTCCTTAGGGGTGAAACACCTTGGCCAAGATTCTCGTGGTTACATCCGGCAAGGGTGGTGTGGGTAAGACCACCACCAGCGCCGCTATCGGTACCGGCCTCGCTCTGCGCGGCCACAAGACAGTCATCGTCGACTTCGACGTGGGTTTGCGTAACCTCGACCTGATCATGGGCTGCGAACGCCGCGTGGTATACGACTTCGTCAACGTGGTAAACGGCGAAGCCAACCTGCAACAGGCCCTGATCAAGGACAAGCGCCTTGAGAACCTGTATGTGCTGGCCGCCAGCCAGACCCGTGACAAAGATGCGCTGACCAAGGAAGGCGTAGGCAAAGTCCTCGCCGAACTGAAAGAAACCTTCGAATACGTGGTATGCGACTCCCCGGCCGGTATCGAAACCGGTGCTCACCTGGCGATGTACTTCGCCGATGAAGCCATCGTGGTGACCAACCCGGAAGTGTCCTCGGTACGCGACTCCGACCGTATGCTCGGCCTGCTGGCCAGCAAGTCCCAGCGCGCCGAAAAAGGCGAAGAGCCGATCAAGGAACACCTGCTGCTGACCCGCTACAACCCTGAGCGCGTCAGCAACGGCGAAATGCTCGGCGTTGAAGACGTCAAGGACATCCTCGCGGTGACCCTGCTCGGTGTGATCCCGGAATCCCAGGCCGTGCTGAAAGCGTCCAACCAAGGCGTGCCGGTGATTCTCGACGACCAGAGCGACGCCGGCCAGGCGTACAGCGATGCTGTGGATCGCCTGCTGGGCAAGACCGTGGAACACCGCTTCCTCGATGTCAAGAAGAAGGGATTCTTCGAGCGTATCTTTGGAGGCAATTGAACAATGAAATTTCTCGACTTCTTTCGCGCCAACAAAAAGCCAAGTACCGCGTCGGTCGCGAAAGAGCGTCTACAGATCATCGTGGCGCACGAACGCGGCCAACGCAGCACCCCGGATTACCTGCCAGCCTTGCAGAAGGAACTGGTCGAGGTGATCCGCAAGTACGTCAATATCGGCAACGATGACGTGCATGTCGCCCTGGAAAATGACGGCAGCTGCTCGATTCTGGAACTCAATATCACCCTGCCTGATCGTTGATCGAACAGGCGGCCGCCACGGCGGCTCGATCACCTTGATCCCTTTTCGGGAACCGGGTGGGCGAGCCGCCGTTGGCGTTTGTTACGAGGCTGTTTAATGCCGCTGTCCAACATCCATATTCTGCATCAGGACGACGCTGTCCTGGTGGTGAACAAGCCGACCCTGCTGCTCTCGGTGCCCGGCCGCGCCGACGACAACAAGGACTGCCTGATCACCCGCCTGCAGGAAAACGGCTACCCCGAAGCCCGCATCGTCCATCGCCTGGACTGGGAAACTTCGGGCATCATCCTGCTGGCGCGGGACGCTGATACCCACCGCGAACTGTCACGCCAGTTTCACGACCGCGAAACAGAAAAGGCCTACACCGCCTTGGCTTGGGGCCAGCCGGAACTGGACAGCGGCAGCATCGACCTGCCCTTGCGCTATGACCCGCCGACCAAGCCGCGCCATGTGGTCGACCATGAGTTCGGCAAGCACGCGCTGACTTTCTGGAAGGTGCTGGAACGTTGCGGCGACTGGTGCCGCGTCGAACTGACACCAATCACCGGGCGCTCGCACCAGTTGCGCGTGCACATGTTGTCCATCGGCCATCCGCTGCTCGGCGATGGCCTGTATGCCCACGAACAGGCCCTCGCCGCCTGGCCGCGCCTGTGCCTGCACGCGAGCATGCTGAGCTTCACTCACCCACAAAGCCACGAGCGCTTGCGCTTCGAGTGCCCGGCGCCTTTTTAGATTGTGAATACGGTCAAATGTGGGAGGGGGCTTGCCCCCGATAGCGGAGTGTCAGTCACTGAATCTGTTGACTGACCCACTGCCATCGGGGGCAAGCCCCCTCCCACATTTGTTCTGTGCACTTCTTGCCCTCGGACGGTAAACTCCGCGCATTGCTGTCTGGAGCTATTTATGCGCGATGCGTTGAATCAAGGCCTGATCGACTTCCTCAAGGCCTCCCCTACTCCTTTTCATGCCACTGCCGCCCTCGCCCAGCGCCTGGAAGCGGCCGGTTACCAGCGTCTCGACGAGCGTGACACCTGGGCCACCGAAGCCAACGGTCGCTATTACGTGACCCGTAACGATTCCTCGATCATCGCGTTCAAACTGGGCCGCCATTCGCCGCTGCAAGACGGCATCCGTATGGTCGGCGCCCACACCGACAGCCCGTGTCTGCGGGTCAAGCCCCAGCCCGAGCTGCAACGCCAGGGTTTCTGGCAGTTGGGCGTGGAAGTCTACGGCGGCGCCTTGCTGGCCCCGTGGTTCGACCGCGACTTGTCCCTGGCCGGCCGCGTCACGTTCCGCCGCGATGGCAAGGTCGAAAGCCAGCTGATCGACTTCAAGCTGCCGATCGCCATCATTCCCAACCTGGCCATCCACCTGAACCGTGAGGCCAACCAGGGCTGGGCGATCAATGCCCAGACCGAACTGCCGCCGATCCTCGCGCAGTTTGCCGGTGACGAGCGCGTGGACTTTCGCGCCGTGCTCACCGAACAATTGGCTCGCGAGCATGGGCTGAACGCCGACGTGGTACTCGATTACGAGTTGAGCTTCTACGACACTCAAGGCGCTGCGGTGATTGGCCTCAATGGCGACTTCATTGCCGGTGCGCGCCTGGACAACCTGCTGTCGTGCTACGCCGGGTTGCAAGCCCTGCTCACCAGCGACACCGATGAAACCTGCGTGCTGGTGTGCAACGACCATGAAGAAGTCGGCTCCTGCTCGGCTTGCGGCGCCGATGGCCCGATGCTCGAACAGACCCTGCGTCGCCTGCTGCCAGAAGGTGAAGAATTCGTACGCACCATTCAGAAATCCCTGTTGGTGTCTGCAGACAACGCCCATGGCGTGCACCCGAACTACGCTGAAAAACACGACGCCAACCACGGTCCCAAGCTCAACGCCGGCCCGGTGATCAAGGTCAACAGCAACCAGCGCTACGCGACCAACAGCGAAACCGCCGGGTTCTTCCGCCACCTGTGCATGGCCCAGGAAGTGCCGGTGCAGAGCTTTGTGGTGCGCAGCGATATGGGCTGCGGTTCGACGATCGGGCCGATCACCGCCAGCCACCTGGGTGTGCGCACCGTGGACATCGGCCTGCCGACGTTTGCCATGCATTCCATCCGCGAGCTGTGTGGTAGCCATGACTTGGCGCATCTGGTGAAGGTATTGGGCGCGTTCTACGCCAGCCGCGACCTGCCCTGATTTGCCAGGCTGACT
Organism: Pseudomonas sp. R2-7-07; assembly: GCF_003852355.1. Classification (NCBI taxonomy): domain Bacteria; kingdom Pseudomonadati; phylum Pseudomonadota; class Gammaproteobacteria; order Pseudomonadales; family Pseudomonadaceae; genus Pseudomonas; species Pseudomonas sp. R2-7-07. The sequence continues at coordinate 3,930,095 of NZ_CP027759.1, forward strand.
CAGTCAAAAATGTGGGAGGGGGCTTGCCCCCGATGGCAGAGTGTCAGTCAAAGTATCTGTTGACTGACCCACCGCTATCGGGAGCAAGCCCCCTCCCACATTGGTTATGCGTGCACCTGATCCATATCACCTGCATTTCCCCCGATCCGACCTAGACTTGTCAGAACTCCCACTCCGACAAGGCCGTCGCCTGATGATCTCCATGTCCTCTTTCCACGCCATGCTTATCCCGATCATGATCGGCATGCTCCTGCTCGCCGTCGGCTTCAACTTTCGCGACAAACCCCTTGGCGTGTTCGGCATGTGGGTCGGCATGCTGCTGATCCTGGGCACTGTGGTGTACAAGATCCTCGCCAAACTGGCGGAATAACAAATGCGCTCGCATCTGGCATAGCGGCCTCGTACACTCGGCCAATTCGTCGTTTTCAAGGTTGACTGCCTCGTGCTTTCCCGTCTGTTTGCCCTGCCCTGCTACCTGCTCATCGCCCTGCTCACGCTGCTGCCTATCACCTGCGCCCAAGCCGTGGGCTTGCCCGGAATGCTGGGCAGCTCCAACAAAGCCCAGCCCCAGGCCGAGGTGCCTTTGGGGCAGTCGCTGGACGAGGTGATCAAGACCCTGGAGAACGATCAGCAGCGCACCCAGTTGCTGAGCGACTTGAAGAAACTGCGCGCCGCCACGCAAAAAGCCCAGCCGGCGGCCGAACTCGGTGTGCTCGGCCTGATCGGCAGCACGCTGTCGGGCTTTGAACAGCAGTTTTCCGGCGCCGACAGCCCGCTGGGCCGCTGGTCCAATGAAGTCGACCTGGCCAGGGACGAACTCAGCGCACTGATGCTGCCGGCCACTGAATGGCTGCCGATCATCTTTGGTTTTGCGGTGATCCTGGCGGTATGGAGCCTGCTGGCCGCCGCGCTGATCTGGCTCAGTCACCGCGTGCGCGAACGCTTCGGCCTGCCTGAAGAGCTTCCGCAACACCCACGCACCTGGGACATGCTGCGCTTCGCCCTGCGCAAACTCGGCCCGTGGTTGATCGCCCTGGTGATCACGGTTTACCTGAGCTACGCCCTGCCCTCGTCCCTGGGCAAATCCCTGGCGATGGTGCTGGCTTACGCCCTGGTCGTCGGCACCTGTTTCTCGGCGATCTGCGTGATTGCGTTTTCCCTGCTGGACGGCCCGCACCGCCATCGCGCCCTGTATATCCTGCGCCATCAGGCCTTTCGCCCGCTGTGGTGGATCGGCAGTTTCGCCGCCTTTGGTGAAGCCTTGAGCGACCCGCGGCTGGTCACGGCGCTCGGCCAGCACCTGGCTCATACGGCTGCAACCGTGGCCAATGTGATGGCGGCGCTGTCCACTGGCGTGTTTATCCTGCGCTTCCGTCGGCCGATCGCTCACCTGATCCGTAACCAGCCACTGTCGCGCCGCCTGACGCGCCGCGCCCTCACCGATACCCTGTCGATCATCGGCACTTTCTGGTACTTGCCGGCATTGTTGCTGGTGGGTATTTCGCTGTTCGCCACCTTCCTGTCCGCCGGCGACACCAGCACCGCCCTGCGCCAGTCGCTGCTGTGCACCGTGTTGCTGGTGTTGTGCATGGTGATCAACGGGCTGGTGCGGCGCCACGCCCTCAAGCCGCAACGCGGGCACAAGCGCCATGCGCTGTACTCCGACCGCCTGAAAAGCTTCGTCTACACCCTGGCGCACCTGGCGGTGTGGCTGGTGTTTATCGAACTGGGCCTGCGCGTGTGGGGCCTGTCGCTGATTCGCTTTACCGAAGGCGACGGCCATGAAATCAGCGTCAAGCTGTTCAGCCTCGGCGGGACTTTACTGTTTGCCTGGCTGATCTGGATTCTGAGCGACACCGCGATCCATCACGCCCTGACCCGCTCGCGCAAAGGCCTGGCCAACGCGCGGGCGCAAACCATGATGCCGTTGATCCGCAACGTGCTGTTCGTGACCATCTTTATCATCGCCGCCATCGTCGCCCTGGCGAACATGGGCATGAACGTCACGCCACTGCTGGCCGGTGCCGGTGTAATCGGCCTGGCGATCGGTTTCGGTGCGCAGTCGCTGGTGGCCGACCTGATCACCGGCCTGTTCATCATTATCGAAGACTCCCTGGCCATCGATGACTACGTGGACGTCGGCGGCCACCTCGGCACCGTCGAAGGGCTGACCATCCGCACCGTGCGCCTGCGCGATATCGACGGCATCGTGCACACCATTCCCTTCAGCGAGATCAAGAGCATCAAGAACTACTCGCGGGAATTCGGCTACGCGATCTTCCGTGTGGCGATCCCCTACAACATGGAGATCGACGACGCGATCAAGCTGATGCGCGATGTCGGCCACGCCATGCGCAATGATCCACTGCAACGCCGCAATATCTGGTCGCCGCTGGAGATTCAAGGCGTGGAGAGTTTTGAATCGGGCAGCGCGATCCTGCGCGCACGGTTCAAGACGGCGCCGATCAAGCAGTGGGAAGTGTCGCGGGCGTTCAACCTGTCACTCAAGCGGCATCTGGATGAAGCCGGGCTCGACCTGGCGACACCGCGCTTGAGTGTGCAGGTGGTGACGGGAGGATTGGAGAAAGACAAACCGCAGGACGGTACAAATTAACTGTGGGAGGGGGCTTGCTCCCGATGGCAGTGGGTCAGCTGAAAAATAAGCTGACTGACAGACCGCTATCGGGGGCAAGCCCCCTCCCACATTTGAAGCGCGGCGCTTACGCGAGTGCAGCGCCATCCATCTTCTGGCGCAAGCTCAGCGGACGCATATCCGTCCAGTTCTCTTCGATATAGGCCAGGCACTCTTTCTTCATGCCGCTCTTGCCCACGGTTCGCCAGCCTTCCGGCACGGCCTTGTAGTCGGGCCAGATCGAATACTGTTCTTCGTGGTTGACCACTACCTGAAACAGGATGTCGTCGCGGTCAAATACTGAGGTCATTGCGGTTCTCCGTCGCTCAAAGGCTGGCCGCGCACCATGCGCAGCGCTGATATCTCTAGAAACGTTTCAGGGGCCGGGAAAATTAGAGGCTGGCGAGCGCCGCCGCCACGGCGCGCCCGAAGATCTCGGCGACCCGGTCGATCTCGGCGGCGGTGATCACCAGCGGTGGAAGGAAACGCACCACGCCGCCATGCCGCCCGCCCAGCTCCAGGATCAGGCCGCGCTTGAGGCATTCACGTTGTACCAACGGCGCGAGCTGGCGATGCACCGGTGGGTGGCCTTGGATATCGCGCACGCCATCCGGGTCAACCAGTTCCACGCCGAGCATCAGCCCACGCCCGCGAATATCTCCCAGGTGCGGGAAGTCGCGCTGCAGCAGACGCAGATGTTCACTCAGGCGCTCGCCCATCGCCGCCGCATGGGCGGCCAGGTCGTGCTCCTTGAGGTAGCGCATCACTGCCGAACCCGCCGCCATTGCCATCTGATTGCCACGGAAGGTCCCGGCATGGGCGCCCGGCAACCAAGTGTCGAGCCAGTCGCGGTACACCACCACTGCCAGCGGCAGGCTGCCACCAATGGCTTTGGACATCACCACCACGTCGGGAATGATGCCCGCGTGTTCGAAGGCAAACATTTTGCCGGTGCGGCCAAAGCCACTCTGGATTTCATCGACGATCAGCGCGACGCCCGCCTGTTCGGTGATACGCCGCAGCCCGCGCAGCCAGTCGAGATCGGCCGGGACCACGCCGCCCTCACCCTGCACCACTTCGACAATCACCGCTGCCGGCGGCAACACGCCGGCTTCGGGATCGTTGAGCAGGTTTTCCAGGTAATGCAGGTTGACCCGCACGCCCTGCGCGCCACCCAGGCCGAACGGGCAGCGGTAGTCGTAGGGGAATGGCAAAAATTGCACGCCGTTGCCAAGCAATGCGCCCAGCGGCTTCTTCGGCCCGAGGCTGCCCATCAGGCTCAACGCGCCCTGGCTCATGCCGTGATAACCGCCCTGGAACGACAACACCGTACTGCGCCCGGTGGCAGTGCGTACCAGCTTCAAGGCCGCTTCCACCGCATCGGTGCCGGTGGGTCCGCAGAACTGGATTTTCGCCTCGCGCGCCAGTTCCGGCGGCAGCAGGCCGAACAAATCCTGCACGAACTGATCCTTGACCGGCGTGGTCAGGTCCAGGGTGTGCAACGGCAACTCATCGCTCAACACTTGTTGAATGGCCTGGATCACCACCGGGTGGTTATGGCCGAGCGCCAGGGTGCCCGCGCCGGCGAGGCAGTCAATGAAACTGCGGCCTTCCACATCTTCGACATAGATACCCTTGGCCCGCTTGAGCGCCAGGGGAATGCGCCGCGGGTAGCTGCGGGCATTGGACTCCTGCTGGCGTTGGCGAGCCAGCAACGGGCTGTCGTCGAACTGGTAGAGCGTTTCGCTGACGTGCACAGGCGCGGCTTCGATGGGGCTGGTGGCGACTGACATCTCTCGATCCCTCAATACGCGGGTGATGGTGGTCATCCGTGGGGGGCGGGGAATGCGCACGGACTTCATGTTCTGAAGACGCATCAGGTGCGGGGGGATTTAGGGACCTGGTCAGATTTACAGACGTGTGCAAATCAAATGTGGGAGGGGGCTTGCTCCCGATGGCGGTGTATCAGGCAGCCAATGGTTAGCTGACACTCCGCTATCGGGAGCAAGCCCCCTCCCACATTTGAATGGCGTTTGGTTTCAAAGCCCGCGGTATTTGTCGTTGAGCGCATACAGGATCGCGCAGGTCTCGGCATCCAGAAGCCCTGCGTAATCCCGCGCCCGAAAGTGCATTTGAAACGCCCGTGTCCGCTGTTCAAAGGTTTGGCGGTTCCACGCCGGTTTGTAGCCATACCGCTGAAAGGCCCGCTCTACCTCCACCTCCGGCGGTAACCCCAGGCTAAACCGGCGTTGGTACATCGCTCGGGTTGCCTCGTCAAACCAGGCGCCTACTCCGGCCTCATACAGGCAGCGCCAAGGCAGCTCGGGCCCCGGGTCGCTTTTGCGCCAGTACGCCACATCCGAATGCCCGAGAATATCCACCGGTCCGATCCGCGGATAACGCTCCAGAATATCGCGCACCAGCGTAATCAAAACCTCCACCTGTTGCTCGCGATACGCCGGGAAGGTGAACACGCCTTTGTCATCGCGCGCCAGGTTGACGATTTCGATGCCAATCGCGCGACTGTTGAGGTTATCCCGCCCATCCCAATGGCTCGCCCCGGCATGCCAGGCGCGCTTGTCCTCGGGCACCAGGCGAAACACGCGCAGTTCGTCATAGCCGGCGGCGCGGTAGGCCGGTTCGTCAGGATCGGGCAGCAGATAGTGAGCGCTGACCCCGTTCTGGGTCAGGGTGCGCAAGGACGAGACAAAGGGCGCCGCGGTGTAATGCAAGAGTACTTGCCCCACCGGCTCGCCGTTACGTTCGTTGAAGTCCCTGGCAGGGAAACTGGTATCGATGACCAACATAAGATCCGTCCTTTTCAGTACGGGCCGAATCATTCGGCCCTTTCAAGCGCAAAAAAATTACCGCCATCCTGAAGGCGTGAGCTTCAAGCGGGCGGTAACTATTTGGCACTTGCAGAAAAGTCAGCGTCGCAGCGGCATGCCCAATTCAACCCGCAGGCCATCCGCCTGGCTGTCGAACGTCAACGAGCAAGCGCAGCGCTGGACGATCGCTTGAACAATCGCGAGGCCCAGGCCACAGCCTTCGCTGCTGCCGTTGCGCCAGAAGCGCTGGGTGAGGTATTGCAGGTCTTCGCTGGATATCTGCGGGCCATGGTCACGCACGCGGAATATCACCTTGTCAGCGCTGGACGACACCTTCAGCTCCACCCGGGTATCGGCCGGAGTATGGCGCAGAGCGTTGTCCAGCAAGTTGCGCAAGGCCGCGACGGCCAGGCCAACGGGCATGTCCACCGGGGTGGCGGCAAGGCTGTCCGCCAGGACCAGGTCGATGCGCGAATTGTCCCCGGCGTTGGCGTCCTGGATCGCCAGCCTGGCAACGTCCTCGGCGCTGGACTGCAAACCGTCATCGAACGACAAGCTGCCCTCTACCCGCGCCAGCAGCAACAGTTGCTCCAGAGTGCGATGCAAGCGGTCGGCGCCTTCCTCGGCGTGGGCCAGGGACTGGTCACGCGCCGCGCCTTCGGTCATGCGGGCCACTTGCAGGTGGGTCTTGATCGCGGTCAACGGGCTGCGCAGTTCATGGGCGGCGTCGCCGGTCAGGCGGCGTTCGCGCTCGATGGTCTTGGCGATGCGTTGCAACAGTTGGTTCTGGGTGTCGAGCAACGGCTTGAGTTCACTGGGCAGCGGGTGGATCTGCAGCGGTTCGAGCGAGTCGGCGCTGCGGCGCATCAAGGCGTCCCGCATGCGATTGAGCGGCACCAGACTCTGGCCGATGCCCAGCCACAGCAAGCACAGGCACCCCAGCAAGGCCACGCCGACCGGCACTGAGGCCGCCAGCAGGATCGACAGGTTCAGCGCCTCACGCTCCACCTGACGGTCGGCCGTGGTGATCAGCAGGTCGCCACGGGACAGGGTGAAACTGCGCCAGCCCACGCCATCGATCATCTGGTCGCGAAAACCGCTCTTGCGCGACTCCAGCCCCTCATCCGGCGTGGTATGGCTGCGCGCCAGGATTTCGCCATGCAGGGAACTGACCTGGCAGGCCATGCCCCCCGGTACATTGAGTTGTTCGGTGCGCAAATGGGTGCCGGCACCGACGCTGGCCAGGCCCGGCATCTGTTCGGTCAGCCCGGCCACCATACGCGCCGAGGCGACCAGGCGCTGGTCGAGGGAAAACATCATCTGGTTGCGCAGGTCGTTGAGCATCCAGGCCGCCGCCAGGGCCCAGATCAACACAAACGCGGCGCCGAGCTTGAACGTCAGGCGCAGGCGCAGGCTCATCACGAAGCATCCTCTCCTGTATCGGCCGGGCCCAGGCGATAGCCGAGGCCGCGCACGGTCTCGACGATGCCATTGCCCAATTTGCGCCGCAGGTGGTGGATATGCACATTGAGCGCGTTGCTTTCCAGTTCGTCGTTGAACCCGTAGACGCTGTCCTTGAGCTGCTCGCTGGAGAGCACACGGCCCTTGTTGTGCAGCAGGGCCTGCAACAGCGCTTGTTCACGACGCGACAGGTCCACCGGCTGGCCGCCCAGGAAAGTCTCGCGACTGCTGGGGTCGTACGCCAGGCGGCCATGTTCGATCAGGTTGACACTGCGCCCCGCCACGCGGCGCAGCAGGGTTTGCAGGCGGGCGGCGAGCTCGCGCAGGTCGAAGGGCTTGAGCAGGTAGTCATCGGCACCCGCCTGCAGGCCGTCGACGCGGTTGGTCACCGAGTCACGCGCGGTGAGGATCAGCACCGGAATTTCCAGGCCCTGGCTGCGCTGTTGTTGCAGCAGTTTCAGGCCGTCCTCGTCGGGCAGGCCAAGGTCGAGCACCATGATGTCGAAGGTCGCCGCCCTGAGCATCGCCCTGGCCGCCGCCGCTGTGCCCACGCGTTCGACCGTGAAACCCTGGGCGGTGAGGCCGGCCACGATGCCGCTGGCGATCAGTTCGTCGTCTTCACAGACCAGTACGTGCATGCTGAACCCTTCATGAAAGATGCGGGTGATTAGAAAAGGCACGGATTAAGCGCGCATTATGCCGCGAACTTCGCAACACCATAGAATCTCTACACTCTAGAATAGCGCCCGGTTAATCATCGGTTAATCAACGCCACACACTGTGTGTCTCACTTGTATCGAACTAAGGCTGGACCATGCGGCATCTATTGACCTTTCTGCTGGTGTTGTTCGCGGGGCTGGCCCAGGCCGCGCCGGGCAACCCTTTCGAGACCAAACCTGATTTCCTGCCGGTGGGCAAAGCGTTCACCTTTACCTCCGAACGTCTTGAAAGCGGCGAGACCCAGCTGTACTGGCAGATTGCCGACGGTTACTACCTGTACCAGCAGCGCATGAAGTTCGACGGCTTGGCCGACAAGCCCGTGTTGCCCCAGGGCGAAGCCCATAGCGACGAGTTCTTCGGCGAACAGCAAGTGTATCGCCAGGGCCTGGAAGTGAAGATCCCGGCTGGCGCCACCGGCCAGGTCAAACTGGGCTGGCAGGGCTGCGCCGATGCCGGCCTGTGCTATCCGCCGCAATCGATCACCGTGGACCTGGGCGGCAACCCGGCAGTCGCCGCCACCGCCGAGGCCCAGGACCAGAGCCTGGCCAGCGGCCTGCAACAGCGCAGCCTGGGCTGGAGCCTGTTGATCTTTTTCGGCCTGGGCCTGTTGTTGGCGTTTGCGCCCTGCTCGCTGCCGATGCTGCCGATCCTCGCCGGGCTGGTGGTGGGCAGCGGTGCCAGCCCGCGTCGCGGCTTTGCCTTGGCCAGCAGCTACGTGGTGTGCATGGCCCTGGTGTATGCCGCGCTGGGCGTGATGGCCGCGTTGCTCGGTGGCAACCTTGCCGCACTGCTGCAAACCCCGTGGATCCTCGGCAGTTTCGCCGCGTTGTTCGTGCTCCTTGCCCTGCCGATGTTCGGCTTCTTTGAACTGCAACTGCCGGCCTTCCTGCGCGATCGCCTGGACCATGTCAGCCGCAAGCAAAGCGGTGGCAGCCTGGTCGGTGCCGGCATTCTCGGCGCGTTGTCCGGCCTGCTGGTGGGCCCGTGCATGACCGCCCCCCTGGCCGGCGCCTTGCTGTATATCGCCCAGAGCGGCAATGCGCTGCACGGTGGCCTGATCCTGTTTGCCATGGGCATCGGCATCGGCATCCCGCTGTTGCTGCTGGTCACCGTGGGCAACCGGTTCCTGCCCAAGCCGGGCACCTGGATGAACGTGCTCAAGGGCATCTTCGGCTTCCTGTTTCTCGGCACCGCCGTACTGATGATCCGCCCGGTGGTCGACGAAAGCCTGTGGATCGGCCTGTGGGGCGCACTGGCGCTGGTCATGGCCTATTGTGGCTGGGCCCTGGCCCGTGAATACGGCCTGGCCGCCAAGGTGTGTGGCGCCGGTTCCCTGCTGCTGGGACTGTGGGGCGCGATATTGGTAGTGGGCGCGGCGGGTGGCAGCGATGAGCTGTGGCAACCGCTGAAGGTCTACAGCGGCGCGCAGGTCTCGGTCACCGCCAGCGCGCACGATGCGTTCGTGACCATCAACGACCCCGCCGCCCTGCAAAGCCAGCTCGACAGCGCCAAGGCCCAGGGCCAATGGGTGCTGGTGGATTACTACGCCGACTGGTGCGTGTCGTGCAAGATCATGGAAAAACAGGTGTTCGGTAGACCTGAAGTGATGGATGCCTTGAAAGACGTGCGCCTGCTGCGCCTGGACGTTACCGCCGACAACGCCGCCAGCCGCGAACTGCTTGGCCGTTACAAAGTCCCTGGGCCACCGAGCTTCGTGTGGATCGGCCCGGACGGTGAAGAACGTCGTGCCCAGCGCATCACCGGCGAAGTGGATGCCGCCGCCTTCCTGCAACGCTGGACGCAAACCCGAGACGCGCGCTGATGCTGACCCTCACCATCGGCACCTTCGCCATCGCCCTGAATCATATCCTGCTGATCAGCGCGCTGATTCTTGCCACCCTGGTGGGCTGGCGCGTGGCCAAACGTGGCGGTGAAAACCCCGAATCGGTGCTGTTCAGCCTGTTCCTGCTCGGCATGCTGACCGCGCGCGTCAGCTTTGTACTGATGTACTGGAGCGATTACCGCAACGACTGGCTGCAGATGGTCGACCTGCGCGACGGCGGCTTTCTCGCCTGGCCCGGCGTTATCGCCTTGGTGCTGGGAGCGCTGGCCTACGGCTGGCGGCGCCCGGCCCTGCGCAAGCCACTGAGTGCCGGGGTAATCAGCGGCCTGGTGTTCTGGGGCATGGCCAGCCTGTCCCTGCACCTTTACGACAAGGGCTCGCAACTGCCGGACATCACCTTGCGCGATGCCAACGGCAATGTGGTGCAACTGGCCGATTACAAAGGCGGCCCGCTGGTGATCAACCTCTGGGCCACCTGGTGCCCGCCGTGCCGTCGGGAAATGCCGGTGCTGGAACGCGCGCAGCACCAACGCCCGGACGTCACCTTCCTGTTCGTCAACCAGGCCGAGAGCATGCAAAGCGTCAGCACGTACCTGGCCACTCAGGGCCTGAACCTGGATAACGTGCTGTTCGACGCCAGCGGTCGCCTCGGCCAGGCCGTGGGTTCCATGGCCCTGCCCACCACCCTGTTCTACACAGCCGACGGGCGCCTGATCAACAGCCACCTCGGCGAACTGTCCCAAGCCAGCCTGGCCCGTGCCATGGAACCCTTCGACACCGCCCCACAAAGGAAACCCACATGCCTCGCCTCCGCCACCTGCTGACCCTGCTGCCTTTGACGCTCGCCGCCACCCTGGCCCAGGCCGAAGACTGGCCGGCCCCGATCAAACAGATCGAAGCCAAGGGCGCTAAAATCCTCGGCAAATTCGACGCCCCCAGCGGCCTTACCGGCTACGCCGCGCAGTACCAGAACCGCGGCATGGCGCTGTACCTGACCGCCGACGGCAAAAGCGTGATCGCCGGCAACCTGTACGACGCCCAGGGCAACGACCTGAGCAGCGCGCCCCTGGAAAAACTGGTGTACGCACCGATGTCCAAGGAAGTCTGGGCCAAGATGGAAAAGAGCAGCTGGATCCAGGACGGCGACGTCAATGCACCGCGCACCGTCTACCTGTTCAGCGACCCCAACTGCCCGTACTGCAACATGTTCTGGGAACAAGCCCGCCCTTGGGTAAAAGCCGGCAAGGTGCAGTTGCGCCACATCATGGTCGGCATCATCCGCGAAGACAGCCCAGGCAAATCCGCAGCGCTGTTAGCCGCCAAAGACCCGCAAAAAGCCCTGGAAGAACACGAAGGCGCCGGCAAGGGCAGCAAGTTGCAGGCACTGGCCAAAATCCCGGCGGATATCGAGGCCAAGCTCGATGCCAATATGAAGTTGATGGAGGAACTGGAGTTGTCGGCGACGCCGGCAATTTTCTATCTGGATGACAAGGGTGGCTTGCAGCAACAGCAAGGGGCGCCGTCGCCGGAGAAGTTGGTGAAGATACTGGGGCCCAAATAAGCAACGCGCATACGTTATGGATAAGGCCTCCGAACATCGAAGGCCTTATGCTTGATCCACCTCAGTTAACTATTGCTGGACTTCGTTGAGCTTGAGCATAGTGACTCCAAAATCGTTACCACGGACCGCACCCATTTGGTGATTATTAACGCTAAGTCTTGCGGTCCTTGAAGTAGCTACGAATACGCCCTCAAGTGTCTGCCAGGTTGTCGGAGGTTGTATCACCGCGGTTATATCTTTTCTATCAACGGCTAACGCCATGAGGGGGGAGGCGCCTTGACCACTACTATTACAGACCAAGGCTGAGAAATGATATGAGCGCCCCGGTTCCAGATCGGTGAAAATCTTAAACATTTTCTCGCTCTCAGTAGCAGGGTTGGATGTATCTGTATAACTGTAGTCACGCAACCAGTAACCAATCCAGCCGCCCCACGGATCATCTCTCAACTCCAGATCGTTGGGGTCTAATGCGCCTAAGCCTCTCTGCCAACCATTCCAGCCTTTGCCGGATGGGTCAAAATCAGTGAGGTCGTAAAGCGCTCTGATGAAGTTCAACGTCAACGGCTGAAACTTGATCTCGACGCTTTTAACCGGATCTGGGCCTATGAAATGCGAAAAGTTAATGGTGATCTGCGTATTACTTGCTAACTTCTCCAAATCCGAGCGTGGGATCAAGCACGACAATTCGTACCTATCACTGCTTTCGAGGCGCCTCGCCATGATCGGTACGGTGGTCGAAGAGCCATCTTTTGCAGTTCCTTCAAGCGTCATAACCCCGAAATGCCCCTCCATGAAAAACCACCACGCCAAATCGACGTCGACATCGGAGCTCTTGACGATGACCTCTGCATCCTTCCCTGGGAAGGTACGCAGATCCAGGATGTTGCCAGTGGCCTGCCTCACCACGGGACGAGGACGCCGCGCCATGATGGGCTCACCAACCTGCAACTCCAGTGTCTCGGACACCATCTGCTTGCAGGCATTGATCACGGTATAAGAAATCAGTGCGGTCTTGCGCAAGCTGTTGATCACTTGTTCGCGGGAGGCAAGGAAAGTGACCGGGTCGGACGTACCCTGCTGCAAAGGCAGTGACCAGCAACTGTCCTCCCCTTTCAAGCACCATTGGGCAGTATGCTGGTGGCTCGGCTGATAGCCATCGTAAACCGCCTCGACATGCCCCCCTTCGCGACCGTTCCACGCCACCAAAACACCGCCCTGTGCCTCCCTGACTGTGGGTGCCCGTGGCGTCAGGGGTTGCTGGTAAATTGTGAATGTTGCGGGTGGGAATTCGAGGACGTCCTTCAGTTCGCTCGCCTCGCAAAAGCTGGCCTTGACGCGCAGTTCAAACTTGGAGCAATCGCCGATCTTCTCCAATGCAACCCTTGGAATATCAGCCCTGACGGCGTCGCTTTTCCAAGCGTCCGTGACAACTTCACCGTCCAGGATATCCAAGCGGTAAGCGCTGCCGTCTGCATGTTTAGCATCGATCCACATCCAGCAATGGCTCGCGCACTGACCATATGCCCCCAAGGGCGCTATCACGTTTGCATCCCCTGAAAAGTTATCAAGGCACAACAACCGATCCGGGTTCGCTTCTTCAATCAACGGGCGCTCAAATTCGGCGGTTAAAACCTTGATCACCCTTACTGGGGACGGCTGTACCCTGCCACTGACGGCGAGGTCATAGCTCAACGTCATCTGCTTGTTGAAGAAACATGCCACCACACAGGCCGGCAGTTTGACGAGAGGCATCTCGCCGTCCTGTTCAACCGTGTAATCCCCCAACGGCTTTTTCGCATAACCGGGCCCGCTTACATAAAACCGCACCTCGTCACCTTTGTAAGTGTCCAGCCCCTGGATGACGATCTCCCCTCCCTCCTGGGTGTTTTCAGGATTGAGGCACCACTCACCGTTGTAATGCGCAGACTCGCGCAAGTGCGGCGGTTTCAGATCCAGCGCAGGGTCGACGCGTAGCAATGAGGTAGTGCGCTGGTGGAAATCCTCGGCGTTCACTGGGAGCGGATTCTCCAGAAGCGGATCGCCAGGCGCAGGGTATACCGGGGCGGTGGTGTCCCAAATCACCCCCAGGTGGGCGGTGATCGCCGAATGGTCGTCCAGCCTGGACAGCCAGCCTCGCGAAAGCGTAAAGCGGAAAACATGGTCTGGATGGGCTTCGTGCTCCTGCACCACATGATCCCTGGCCACCCAGGCGAAGCGATAGGGCGCGACATGCTGGTTACCCGCAACAACGGCAAACAACCGCTGCCCGGGTTGAATCATCGGCCAGGCCTTGATCGCGACAATTTCATCCCCCGTAAACTCCTGCATGCGCAGGTACCAGGTACTCCACTGCTCCTTGGCATGGGTAAACACCGGCCTTGAGACGACGAGATGCTCCTCCCTGATCTGTTGGATTTCCAGCTCCAGCGTCAAGGACTCCAATGCCCGCCCCCCTGCATTGGCCGTGTACTTGATCAATACCGTGTGCCCGATGCAGTAGCTGACCCACGGTGCCGGAATGTCGACGACATTCACGCCGTTTTCGACAGAAACTGGCTCGAATCTCGGCTCGTCCTGATCCTTGACCGCCATATAGAACATGACGTTGGTGGCATTCGCTGGCAGCGTCAGCGTGGCCGTCGTGCCATCAATCGCATCAATGGGATACAGCACGCTGTTGTTCGCAGCGTGCTCGATAATCGCATAGGGCAGTTCCGTTTCAACAGCTGGCAGCGAATTAGCTGCCTGAACGGAACCGGTTTTTTTTGCAGGTATTTTGCTCGCCACGATAAGACTCCTGTCCAGCGTTAGATCACCGTCGGGACTGGCCAGACTGGCCAGAAACTGCGGTTATCTAACCCTTGGATCAAGAACCTTGCCTACTGTCAGAATTAACAGTTCTGCTGGACAGTCTAGGCGTTTCAGACCAGCGGCCGTCTCAAAACCCCGCCAATGCGCCATCCATGCAACGCCAACTCAGCCAGGAGAATACCCGCACTGGGCGGGCACTCACCTAGAACAACAACTCATGGGGTTCGCTAACTGTATATCAGCAAACACAGCTTACTCGCGGTAGCACATGCTGAAGTTATCGATAAACGAGTAGTCCTCTACAAGTACCGTCATCCACGCTACCGAGGTCCCAGGCGACGTTGCCAACTCGACCCAGAAACCGCCTCGCCAATCCTCGGTATAGGTCTCTTGCCGGACCACATTACCGGCGGGGCCATAAAAGGTGACTGTCCCTGGACGTTGTTTCCAGGACCAACTGAACCTGACAGATTCCAGCTCACGACTGAAATCAAATCGATGCAGCTGTGGTGGAATTTGATGATCGGAATGTTGGCACATGACAAGGTGGTTACCTGAGTAATAGTTGTCGTTACCATAGGTCGTTATACCCGCCAGACCCGCCCCCGATTGAAAGGTTATTTTCATCAACTTCGTCTGAATACTGCCGCCTGCGGCAAACGTCCCCTGCGCCAATCCCTCAAAGCGCTCTTCCTGACAGATCAGTTGCCGCTTCACAATCAGGTTCAACACTGGAAAAGTGATGGAATCCCTTTCTGGATCGTTGCTATCTGGCGCTGTAATGCAGGTGACGGTCAGCGGAGAATCATGTTTTAACAGCAAAATATCTGATCGACTCATCGTTTGAGAGAGCCCCGCTTGGGCCTCCTCGGCGGTAAGCGGCAGGCCCTTCACCACATAGAAAGTATGCTCAGTGCCATCTTTTTTGATACCCGTGCATTTGAGCCAGACACGTTGCCCGGCCAGTGCAAACCACCAGGTTTCAACTGTGATTAGAGCATCTGCGGGGAAGGTAGCCAGATCGAGAATGCCGTATTGAGTAGCGCGTGGCGTGGCCTGTTCCACCACCGGCGTCGGCAGGCGCACCGGTACGCTGATGTGCAAATTCAAATCATCTGAAGTCTGCACCTTGCAAGCACTGGTGACGGTGTAGTTGATCTTTACCGTTTTGCCGATGCTTTCGATCACCGCCTCTCGAGGTACCAAAAAAGTAGTGGTTCCGCTGGCGGTGCCCGGCTGGGAGTCCAGCGGCCAGCACGCTCCGTCTGGCTTCGTCCAGCACAGACTGAGGGTGTGACTGGGGTGGTTACCGAGGTAACTCACCTCGACATGCACGCCATTTCGTCCATTCCACACGGTCAGCTCGTTGCCCACAGCCTCATGCACGGTGGGCGCTTTGAGCACTCGCTGTTCCTGGACGATGGCGAAAGATCGAGCCGGGAATTCGTGGGCGGTCGATCGATCGCACTGTCCATCGAAGCTCGCCGCAAAATGCAGCTTGAAGTCGCTGCAATCCGCCAGTTTTTTCAGAGCATTCCGGACGATGGACGTATCCACGCCATCGATTAGCCAGTGCGGCTTCAGTGGCACGTCCTGCAACACATCCAACTGCAAGGCCGCGCCGTCCTCATCCACGCCCGTCAGCCACATCCAGCAACATTGGCCCTCTTTGGCATAGTCAAAAAGAGGTACCACACCCGTGGCATCGTTGTTGAACGTAGTGAGATTAACGGTCCCCATCGTCGCTTCTTCGATATCCGGTGTGGTCAGGTGCGGAGCAAGCACTTTGATGTGGCGATCGGGGGAAGATTGGGGTAGATAACTGTTGAACTGGAGGCAGTAGTTGAGCGTCAGCGTCTTGTCGAACAGCGCTGCAACGATATCGGGGGCAACATCGTACGACAGGCTCGTCTCGTCTTTCTTCACGTCCTGGCAGCCGAGGGCCACCGGCGCGTAATTCGGGCCCGACGCATAGGCACAGACATGGTCGCCCTCGAACATGCCGTCGTAGCTGACGATTGCATGCCCGCCGTTGACCGTATTGGTAGGGTTGACCTGCCATTGACCTGGGCGTAGCTCCACCGACTCCTTCAAGTGCGGTGGGTTCAGTTCCTGTCCGGGGTCGACCAGCAACAACGAAGTGGTGCGCAGGTGGAAATCCTCGGCGTTCACTGGGAGCGGATTCTCCAGAAGCGGATCGCCAGGCGCAGGGTATACCGGGGCGGTGGTGTCCCAAATCACGCCCAGATGGGCGGTGATCGCCGAATAGTCGTCCAGCCTGGACAGCCAGCCTCGCGAAAGCGTAAAGCGGAAAACATGGTCTGGATGGGCTTCGTGCTCCTGCACCACATGATCCCTGGCCACCCAGGCGAAGCGATAAGGCGCGACATGCTGGTTACCCGCAACAACGACAAACAACCGCTGCCCGGGTTGAATCATCGGCCAGGCCTTGATCGCGACAATTTCATCCCCCGTAAACTCCTGCATACGCAGGTACCAGGTACTCCACTGCTCCTTGGCATGGGTAAACACCGGCCTTGAGACGACGAGATGCTCCTCCCTGATCTGTTGGATTTCCAACTCCAGGGTCAGGGATTCCAGTGCCCGCCCCCCTGCATTGGCCGTGTACTTGATCAATACCGTGTGCCCGATGCAGTAGCTGATCCACCGTGCCGGAATGTCGACGACATTGACGCCGTTTTCCACAGAGATCGGCTCGAAGCTTGGCTGGTCCTGATCCTTGACCGCCATATAGAACATGACGTTGGTGGCATTCGCCGGCAGCGTCAGCGTGGCCGTCGTGCCATCAATCGCATCAATGGGATACAGCACGCTGTTGTTCGCAGCGTGCTCGATAATCGCATAGGGCAGTTCCGTTTCAACGGCTGGCAGCGAATTAGCTGTCTGAACGGAACCGTTTTTTTTTGCAGGTATTTTGCTCGCCACGATAAGACTCCTGTCCAGCGTTAGATCACCGTCGGGCCCGGCCGGATGGGCCGGAAACTGCGGTTATCTAACACGTGGATCAGGAATCCTGCCTACTGTCAGAATTGACAGTTCTGCTGGAAAAACCCGATCTTCCAGACCAACGGCCGCCTTACAATCCCTCCAGTTCCGCCATCAAATCACTCAACCGATCCACCTTCTCGGCACTGATCTCATTCCCCGCCAACCCCTCGATATACTCGGCCAGCTCCGCCACCGTGCTGCATTCGAACATCGCCCGCAGCGGCACATCCCGCTGCAGCGTCTTCTGCACCCGTGAAGCGATCTGTGTCGCCAGCAGCGAGTGTCCGCCCAGTTCGAAGAAGTTGTCCTGCACCCCTACCCGTTCGACCTTGAGCACTTCGGCCCAGATCGCGGCCAGGGCGGTTTCCAGTTCATTGCGCGGTGCCAGGTAGTCCTGGCTGTGCAACTGGCCGATCTCCAGGGCCGGTAGGGCCTTGCGGTCGAGTTTGCCGTTGGCGTTGAGCGGCAGGCGCTCAAGCCACAGCCAGTGCAGCGGCACCATGTATTCCGGCAGTTCGGCGCGCAGGCGTTGCTTGATACGGTCCAGGCGTTCGCCAGGGTTCAACGCCTCATCCGCAGCCACCAGATAGCCAACCAGGTGTTTGCCATTGACGCCCTCTTGCACAGCCACCGCCACATCACGCACTTCACGTTGTTCGTGCAGGCGCGCTTCGATTTCACCCAGTTCGATGCGGTAGCCGCGAATCTTCACCTGGTGGTCAACCCGCCCGACATACTCCAACACGCCGTCACTGCGCCGCCGTGCCAGGTCGCCGGTGCGGTACAGCCGCTCGCCTGGTGCTCCGAACGGGTTCGGCACGAACACCGGTGCGGTGCGCAACGGGTCGCTGACGTAACCACGACCGACCCCGGTGCCGGCCACGCACAGTTCGCCGACAGCGCCTTGCGGTACCAATTCCAGTGCGCCGTCCAACAGGTACAAGCGGTTGTTGTCGGTGGGCATGCCAATCGGCAAATAGGTGCCCCGCGTCGAGGCCAGGTCGACACGGTAGAACGCCACATCGTCCGAGCATTCCGCCGGGCCGTATGCGTTGACCAGGCCGATGTGCGGGTAGCGCAACAGCCACTGGTGCGCCAGCTCCGGCGGCATCGCTTCCCCGGTCGGCAGCATCCAGCGCAGGCCGTCGAGGCGGACAGCGTCCTGGGCGAGCATGCCCTGGATCAGTGACGGCACGCTTTCCAGCACAGTAATGCCCTGTGCCTGGACATGGGCCAGCAAGCCCTGGGGATCATGGGCAAGGCTGTTGGGCACGATGTCTACCCGCGCGCCGAACAGCGGCGCAGCGAGGAATTGCCACACGGAAATATCGAAGCTTTGCGAAGCCGTCTGCGCGATTACATCCGTCTCGCTCAGTTGCAGGTAGGGCACCTTGCTCAACTGGTTATTGAGCATGCCGCGCTGTTCGACCATCACGCCTTTGGGCAAGCCGGTGGAACCCGAGGTATAGATCACATAGGCGAGGTTGTCCGGAGCGCTATAGACACCTGGATTCTCACCCCGCGCCGGTACTTCCTCCCACACCAGCAACTGGCAGTCGAAGCCTTCGAGCAGTTCGATGGCCTGTTCCCGGCAGGCTTCGCTGCACACCAGCAACGGCGTGCGGCTCAGGTCGATGATGCGGCTCAGGCGCGGGCTCGGCAGCCCCGGGTCCAGCGGCAAGTAGCCGGCACCGGCCTTGAAGCTGCCGATGATCATGCCCAGCAGCTCCAGATTACGCTCGGCCAGCAACGCCACCGGCTGGTCCGGGCCGACACCCGCCGCGATCAGCGCATGCCCCAGGCCGTTACTGCGCCGGTTCAACTCGTCATAGCTCCATTGCCGGTCGAGACAACTGGCGGCGATACGCTGTGGATGCTGCGCCACCTGTTCCTCGAACAGCTCGATATAGCTGCGCTGCAGCGGATAGTCGTGTTCGCTCTGGTTGCAGCCGTGCACCAGGAATTCACGTTCCTGCTCGCCAATCAGCGCCAGCTCGGCCATGTCGCCATGGAAGCCCTGCACCAGCGCCAGCAGCAGGCGCTTGAACTCGCCGAGCATGCCTTGCACGGTGCTTTCATCGAAGTAGCGCTGGTCGTAGGACAGGTGCAGGCCAAGATCATCGCCGGGGTAGCACACGGCGGTCAGCGGGAAGTTGGTGTGGGTGCGGCCGGAGTCCGAGGTGGCTTTCAGGCTTTGCGCTTGGCTCAGCACCGAGGTTTCCACCGGGGCGTTTTCGAACACGAACAGGCTGTCGAACAGCGGCTGGCCCTTGGGCAGTTCGCTGAGTTCCTGAATCGTTACCAGGGGCAGGTATTCGTACTCGCGCAATTGCATATTGCTGTCGAGCAGGCCGCTCAGCCAGTCGCGCACGCTGCAACGCTGGTCGTCTGCCGGCAGTTTTACCCGCAGGGCGATGCTGTTGATGAACAAGCCGACGGTGCGTTGCATCTCGGGCATCTGCACCGGACGCCCGGCCACGGTGACGCCGAACAGCACGTCACGCTCGCCGCTCAAGCGCCGCAGTACCAACGCCCAGGCCGCCTGGGCGAAGGTGTTGACGGTCAATTGGTGGGCCTGGGCCAGCTCGCGCAATTGCGCGCCATCACGGGCATCCAGACGGGTGTAACAATCGCCCACCACCATGCCGCCGCTGTGGCCTGCGTGTTCGCGCAGGAAGGGCCGGTCGCTCGGGATCGGCGTGGTGCGCTCGAACCCTTGCAAGTTGTGCTGCCACCACTGGCGCGCTTCGTCCAGGTCCTGGCGTTGCAGCCAGGCGATGTAGTCGCGGTAACGCGGCGGCGTCGCCAGTTGCGCATCGCGACCTTCGCCCAGGGCCCTGTAGATTTCGAAAAAATCATTCATCAAAAGCGAACGGCACCAGGCATCGATGAGGATGTGGTGATTGCTCATCATGAACCAGTAGCGCGCCTCGCCCACGCGGATCAGGCGCAGGTGGAACGGCGCCTGGTTGAGCAGATCGAAACCGGCTTCGCGCTCGGCCTTGAGCAAGGCTTGCAGACGCGGTTCGTGCTCGTGCTCGGGATCGGCGCTCCAGTCCAGGTATTCGATCGGCGTGCTGCCCGGCTTGTGGATCACTTGCAGCATGTCTTCGCCGACGTTCCAGCAGAACGAGGCGCGCAAGGCTTCGTGGCGGGCGATCACCCGTTGCCAGGCCTCGGCGAAACGCTCGGGGTCCAGGGCGCTGTCGATGCGGTAGCGGTCCTGCATGTAATACAGGCCGGTGCCCGGTTCCAGCAGGGTGTGCAGCAGCAGGCCCTCTTGCATCGGGGTCAGCGGGTAGACGTCTTCGATGGCGTTGGCTGGTACTGGCAAGCTGTCCAGTTGCGCCTGGGTCAGTTGGGCCAGGGGGAAGTCGGACGGCGTGAAGCCGCCAGCATCGTCTTCGAGACAATGGGCGATCAGGCTGTGCAGCTCGGCCAGATACGCCTCGGCCAGTGCGCGGATAGTGTGTTGATCGTGGCGTTCACGGCTGAAGGTCCAGCGCAGCGCCAGTTCGCCGCCGTACACCTGGCTGTCGACGCTCAGCTCGTTGGGCAGCGGCGCGTCCGGATCGTGCGCGAGCCCGGCGGATTCATCCAGCGGATGGAACAGCGCATCGGCGCCGAAGCTCTGGTCGAACTGGCCGAGGTAATTGAAGGTGATATCGGCGCCCGGCAGCGCCGCCAGGGTGCGTTTGCACAGGTCGTCCGCCAGGTAGCGCAGCACGCCGTAGCCCAGACCTTTATGCGGCACGCCGCGCAGTTGCTCCTTGATGGCCTTGATCGAATCGCCCGGTTGCGCCTGCGGGGTCAGGCGCAGCGGATAAGCACTGGTGAACCAGCCGACGCTGCGGGTCAGGTCGATGTCATCGAACAGGCTTTCGCGGCCGTGGCCCTCCAGTTGAATCAACGCCGAATCATGGCCGCTCCAGCGGCACAGCACGCGGGCCAGGGCGGTCAGCAGCAGGTCGTTGACCTGGGTGCGATAGGCGCTTGGTGCGTGTTGCAGCAATTGCCGGGTGCGTTCGGCATCCAGGCGCACGCTGACCGTCTGCGCGTCACGGTTGCGCCGTGCACCTTGTGGGCGAGCCACCGGCAACGCCAGCGCCGGGCCAGCCAACTGCGCTTGCCACAGGCTCAGCTCTTCGCGCAGGGATTCGCTGTGGGCATACGCCTGCAAACGCGCCGCCCACTCGCGCAACGCGCTGGTCTTGGCCGGCAGGCTGACGGACTGGCCATCGCTCAGTTGGCGATAAACAGTTTGCAGGTCTTCGAGCAACACGCGCCATGACACGCCGTCCACCACCAGGTGATGGATTACGATCAGCAGGCGCTGCTGGCCTTGGGGGCCGTCCACCAGCAAGGCACGCAGCAGCGGGCCGTGTTGCAGGTCGAGGCTGCGCTGGGTGTCGGTGTACAGCGCGGTGCAGTCGGCCATGTCGCGCACTTGGGCCTGCATCAGTACGCCACCTTCGGGCACGGCCAGGTGTTCGGCGTGCCACTGGGCGTCGCGCCGGGTGAAGCTCAGGCGCAGCGCGTCGTGATGCTCCAGCACCGCCAGCAGGGCTTGCTCCAGGCGGCGCGGGTCGAGCAGTTGCAGCGGCTTGAGCAGCAGCGCCTGGTTCCAGTGCTGACGCGCCGGAATATCGGTGTCGAAGAACCACTGCTGGATCGGCGTAAGGGCCGAGGCTCCGGTAATCACACCTTGCTCGGCGCTGACCTGCTCGGCGCGTGTAGCGACGGCAGCCAGGCTTTGCACGGTCTGGTGCTGGAACAGGTCACGCGGGCTGAAATGAATGCCCGCCTGCCGCGCACGGCTGACCACCTGGATCGACAGGATTGAATCGCCACCCAGCTCGAAGAAGTTATCGTCCAGGCCGACTTGCTGCAGGTTCAACACCGCGCACCAGATCGCTGCCAGGCTGTGCTCCAGCGCATTGCGTGGCGCCACATACTGTTGTCGATTCGCCTCGGGGTCCGGCTCGGGCAAGGCGCGCCGGTCGAGCTTGCCGTTGGCGGTCAGCGGCATGCTGTCGAGCACCATCACATGGGCGGGCACCATGTAGTCCGGCAGTTGCGCCTTGAGCCGGGCCTTCACCGCCTCGCGCAACGCGCCGTGCTCAGCGTCGCTGACCAGATACGCCACCAGCTGTTTGCCACTCGGCGAATCCAGCGCCAGCACCACCGCTTCGCGCACGGCGTCATGTTCCAACAGGCGGGTTTCGATCTCGCCCAACTCAATGCGGAACCCGCGAATCTTCACTTGATGGTCGATACGCCCCAAGTATTCCACCAACCCATCGGCACGTTGGCGCACCAGGTCACCGGTGCGGTACAGACGCCCGCCATTTGCGGCAAACGGGTCAGCGACAAAACGCTCCGCTGTCATCCCCGGACGCTGGTGATACCCCTGGGCCAGGCCTGCTCCGCCGACATACAACTCACCGCTGGCGCCTGGCGGCACCAGGGCCAGGTCGGCATCGAGAATGTAAGCCACGCGTGCGCCGATGATGCTGCCGATCGGCACGCTGGCAGCGCCCTCTTCCAGTTGCTCCGGCGCCAGGCAGGCCAGTGGCATCACCACGGTTTCGGTCGGGCCATAGGCGTTGAAGAACATCTGTGGCTGGAACGCGCTGCGAATGCGTTGCAGGTGTTCGCCGGTCAAGGCTTCACCGCCGGTGATGCACATGCGCACCGGCAGGGTCTGCTGTTGCGTGGCCAGCCACTGCGCCAACTGGCTGCCGTAGCTGGGCGTAAACCCAAGGATGCTGATGCGGTGCGTGCGGATCAGCGCGCAGATTTCCTCGGCATCCCATTGGCCCTGGGCGCGCACTACCACCTGGGCACCGCTGAGCAACGGCACCAACAAGCGCTCAGTGGCGGCGTCAAAGTTGATCGAATAAAAGTGCAGTTCGCAGTCGTCCGGGCGCATGCCGAAACGCTGGATCACCGCCTGGCAATGCATGGCGATTTCACCATGGCACACCACCACGCCTTTGGGCTTGCCGGTGGAACCGGAGGTGTAGATCAGGTACGCCGGGTGTTGCGCCAGGCTGATCATCGGCAGCTCGCCGGCCGGGTAGTTGCTCAGCAGCGGCAGGTCGTGTTCCAGGCACCAGGTCGCGACGTTCGCGGGCAACGGGCCAAGGGCATCGAACATCGGCGCATCGCTGAGCAGCAGGCCGATGCCGCTGTCTTCGATCATGTAATGCAGGCGGTCCAGCGGGTATTCCGGGTCCAGCGGCACGTAGGCGCCGCCGGCCTTGAGGATCGCCAGCAGGCCGATGACCATTTCCAGCGAACGCGGCAGCGCCAGGCCGACGCGCACCTGCGGGCCAACGCCGCGCTCGCGCAGCATCCAGGCCAGGCGATTGGCGCGGGCGTCAAGTTCGGCGTAAGTGAGCGTCACCCCGGCAAAGGTCAGCGCCGGCGCATCGGCACGCTTGCGCGCCTGCTCACTGAACAGTGGGTGAATGCACTGGTCGAGCCGATGCTCACCGGCCTCCACCCCGAGGCTGTCCTGCACTGCGTGCTGCTCGGTTGCGCTGAGCATGGGCAATTCGCTGAGGCGTTGCTTCGGATTGTCGATCAGCGCTTCCAGCAGGTTGCGCCAATGCGCGGCCATGCGGGCAATGCGCGGCTCGTCGAACAAATCGGTGCTGTAGGTCAGGCAGCAGCCCAGGCGATAGTCGAGGTCAGTGACTTCCAGGTTGAGGTCGAACTTGGTGGCGCGGGCATCGTTGGCCAGGTACTCGACGCTCATGCCGGCCAGTTGGCGGCGTTGCTGGAACTCCCAGCGCTGCACGTTGCACATCACCTGGAACAGCGGGTTATATGCGGCGCTGCGCGGCGGTTGCAGCGCCTCCACCAGATGGTCGAACGGCAGGTCCTGATGGGACTGGCCTTCGATCACGGTGTGACGCACCTGCTCGAACAGCTGCGCGACATTCATCTGCCCATCGAGTTGGCAACGCACTACCTGGGTGTTGAGGAACGCACCGATCAGCCCTTCGCTTTCCGGACGGATCCGATTGGCTACCGGCGCGCCGATGCGCAGGTCGGTCTGGCCGCTGTAGCGGTAGAGCAACACGGCCAGGGTGGCGGTCATGGTCATGAACAGGGTCAGGCCATGCTCGGCGTTGAACGCGCGAACACGGGCGGCCAGCGCGTCGCTCAGGTCGAAGCGATACAGCTCGCCCCGGTGACTTTGCACCGCCGGGCGCGGGCGGTCGCCAGGCAGTTCCAGCAGCGGATGTTCGCTGCCCAGTTGCGCGGTCCAGTAATCCAGCTGGCGTTGGCGCTCGCCCGCTTCCAACCACTGGCGCTGCCACACGCTGTAGTCCAGGTATTGCACCGGCAGTGGCGCCAGCGGTGAGTCGCGCTCGTCGATGAAGGCTTCGTAGAGCCCACTGAGCTCACGGGCAAAGATGTCCATGGCCCAGCCTTCGGTGACGATATGGTGCAGGGTCAGCACCAGGTAATGCTCCTGCTCACCTGCCTTGACCAGGCAAGCGCGCAGCAACGGCCCGGTTTCCAGGTTGAACGGCGTATGCGCTTCCTGATCCGCCAGTTGCTGCAAGCGCTGCTGGCGCTCGGTTTCAGTCAGTGCCGAGACGTCCTGCCAGTCCATGCGCAGGCCGGTCTGTGGCGAGACTTTCTGACAGGCCACGCCATCGACGCTCGGGAAGGTGGTGCGCAGGGTTTCGTGACGCATGATCAAGGCCTGCAACGCCGCCTCGAAACGCCCCACATCCAGCACCCCGCATAAGCGCGCCATGCCGCCGACGTTATAAGCCGGGCTGTCCGGTTCCATCTGCCAGAGGAACCACATGCGCTGCTGGGAATAGGACAGTGGCACGGGTTGGCTGCGGTCGACCTTGGCGATTGCAGTCTGTTGGTTGCGTTGGCCCGAGGCCTGGATCAGGCCCACTTGCGCGGCGAAGTCGCCCAGCTCGCTGGCGTCGAACAAGGTGCGCAACGGCAGTTCGACATCGCAGGCCTGGCGGGTGCGGGAGACGATTTGCGTGGCCAGCAGCGAGTGGCCGCCGAGGGCGAAAAAGTCGTCGCGCAGGCCGATCCGTGGCAGGCCGAGCACTTCTCGCCAGATCGCGGCAATTTGCTGCTGCAGCGGCGTTTCCGGTTCGACGTGTTCGCGGGTTTGCCACACCGGTTCGGGCAGTGCGCGGCGGTCGAGTTTGCCACTGGGGCTCAGGGGCATCGCGTCCAGGCGCATCAGGTAGGCAGGCACCATGTACTCGGGCAGGTCAACGGCCAGGGCGGCTTTCACTGCCTGTGCATCCAGTTCGGCCGGGCCGGTGTAGTAACCGATCAACTGGCCGTCCCGCACCTGCACCACGGCGTGGGCGATGCCGTCCAACGCCAACAGGCGGGCTTCGATTTCCTGCGGTTCCACCCGAAAGCCGCGCAGCTTGACCTGCTGATCGAGACGGCCCAGATATTCAAGCACGCCATCGACACTCCAGCGCGCACGGTCACCGGTGCGATACAGACGCGTCCCGGCTGCGCCCAGCGGGTCGGCGACAAAGCGTTCGGCGGTGAGCCCTGCACGGCCGAGGTAACCGCGCGCCAGGCCGATGCCGCCGATGCACAGTTCACCCGGCACACCGGCCGGCAACGGATTGAGCTGGTCGTCGAGCACCCGGCAGATCACATTGCCCAGTGGCCGGCCTATCGGCGAGCGCTCGCCATCCTCCACGGCGCAGTGCCAATGGGTGACGTTGATCGCGGTTTCGGTCGGGCCATAACGGTTGTGCAGTTGCACCGCCGGCAGGCGCGCCAGGACGCGGTTGCGCAACTGCGCGGGCAAGGCTTCGCCGCCGGAGAACAGGCGGCGCAGGCTGGTGCATTCGGCCACCAAGGGTTCATCGATAAACAACTGCAACAGCGGCGGCACGAAGTGCAGCGTGGTCACGCCATGTTCCTGCACCAGTTGCGCGATGCGATGAGGGTCACGGTGCTCGCCAGGGCCGGCCAGTACCAGACGGCACCCTGTGATCAGCGGCCAGAAACACTCCCACACCGACACGTCGAAACTGATCGGCGCCTTTTGCATCAGCACGTCGCCGGCGTCCAACGTGTAGGTGGCTTGCATCCACTGCAACCGCTCGGCCAGCGCCGCATGGGTATTGCCCACGCCTTTGGGCTGGCCGGTGGAGCCGGAGGTGTAGATCACGTAGGCAAGGTTGTCGGCATGCAGGTGCAGGCCCGGTGGCTGGGTCGGCCAGCGGTCCAGGTGCAGGCTGTCCATGGCGATCACACACACGCCTGCCACCGTCGGCAGTTGTTCCAGCAGTGCGGTTTGGGTCAACAGCAGGTGCACGCCGCTGTCCTCAAGCATGTAGGCCAGGCGCTCGGTGGGGTACTCCGGGTCCAGCGGCACATAAGCGCCGCCGGCCTTGAGGATCGCCAGCAGACCGATCAGCAACTGCGGCGAACGCTCGGCGGCGATGCCCACGCAGACGTCCGGGCCGACGCCCTTGTCGCGCAGGTAATGCGCCAAGCGGTTGGCCTGGGTATGCAACTGGGCAAAGCTCAAGCTGCCCGCTTGCCAGACCAGCGCGGGGGCGTGCGAGGTGTGCTGGTTGAGCAGCTCGGGCAACCACTGCCGGGCCGGCGCGCAGGGTGCCTGGCTCCACGCCTGTTGCTCGTCCTCTGCGGTCAGTTTCAGCTCGCCCAAGGCTTGCTGCGGTTGTTCGCAGACCGCTTGCAGCAGGTGGATGTAATGCTCGGCCAGGCGCTGCACGGTTGCCGGCTCGAACAGCTCATCGGCGTAGTCGAAGGCCAGGCTCAAGCGCCCGGTGCGGTCTTCTTCGCTGTGCAGTTGCAGGTCGAACTTGGCTTCGCGGCTGTGCCACGGCAGCTCCTCGGCGAGCAGGCCCGGCAGGCGGCGCAGGGCGCTGAGGTCACGTTGCTGGTGGTTGAACATGACTTGGAACAGGCCCTGTTCCCGCGCCTGGGGGAAGGCCTCCAAGAGTTGTTCGAACGGCAGGTCCTGATGCGCCTGGGCGTCCATTGCCGCCTGGCGTGTCGCGGCCAACAGCTGGTTGAAAGGCTGGAGCCCGTCGAGCTCGGCACGCAATACCAGGGTGTTGATGAAGAACCCGACCAGCCCTTGGGTTTCCTGGCGTGAGCGATTGGCATTGGGCACACCGATGCGGATATCGCGCTGGCCGCTGTAGCGATACAACAGCGTCTGGAACGCGGCCAGCAGCAGCATGAATGGGGTGGCTTCATGGGCCTGTGCGGTCTGGCGAATCGCGTCACTGAGCTTGGCGCTCAGGCGTACGGTATGGCGCGAGGCGCTGTTCAGACGCTGCGCCGAGCGCGGGTGGTCAGTGGCCAGGTCGAGCGTTGGGTGATCGCCCTCAAGCGTTGCCTGCCAGTACGCTAGTTGCCGCTGGCCTTCACCTGCGGCCAGCCATTGGCGCTGCCAACTGCCGTAGTCGGCGTATTGCAGGCTCAGTGGCGGCAGCTCCAGGGGTTGGCCCTGGGACGCGGCCGCGTAGAGACGGGAGAACTCGTCGATCAGAATAGTCAGCGACCAGCCATCGGCGATGATGTGGTGCAGGGTGACCAGCAACTGGTGGTCTTCTTCATCCAGGCGCACCAGGGTCACCCTCAGCAGCGGGCCTTTTTCCAGGTCGAACGAAGTACGTGCCTGGTCTTCACGGATTTGCTGCGCACGGGCTTCGCGCTCGGCGCCGGGCAGGTCGCTGAGGTCGATGGTGTGCAGGTCGAACACCGCACTGGACTCGATGCGCTGGAACCCTTCGCCGTCACGCTCATAGAAACGCGTGCGCAGGGCTTCGTGGCGCTGGACCAGGTGCTGGAAGCTTGAGCGCAGCGCGTCTTCATCCAACGCGCCGCGCAGGCGCAGGGCGCCGGGGATGGTGTAGGCGCTGCTGTGAGGGTCCAGCTGCCAGGTGATCCACAAGCGGTTCTGGGCCAGGGATTGCGGCAGCCCGTGCTGGCGCGACAGCGCAGCCATTGCGCCTTGTGCAACGCCGCCGGCCTGCTGCACCTGCGCGACGCTGGTGGCGAAGCCTTGCAGGGTGGGCGCCTCGAACAGCAGGCGCAGGTTCAGCTCCAGGCCCAGGGTTTCACGCAGGCGCGCGACCACCTGGGTGGCGCTTATGGAGTTGCCGCCGAGCAGGAAAAAATGATCATCGGCGGCAACCGTGGCCACTTGCAGCTGCTCACACCAGATCGCCGCGATCTGCTGTTGCAGGGCCGACGCCAGCGCAACCTCACTCGCCGGCGCTTGCACCTCGGGAAACTGCGCATAGCGGTCGAGGCTGCCATCGGCATGGCGCAGCGCACACGCCGCCCGTTGCACCTTGCCGCTGGAGGTTTTCGGCAGCGCGCCAGGGTTGAGCAGCACCACCACGCTAGGCGCCTCTTGGTAAGCCTCGGCCACCGCTTGGCGAATCGCCTTGATCAGCGCTTCGGGCGGCAGGATTTTCTGCACGCTGCGGCTGATTTCCGCAGCGATGCCGATGCCTTCCAGGCCCTGGTCATTCACCGCAAAGGCCGCCACCCGGCCTTTGCGCACCACCTCGACCTCACGCTCGATGGTTTGCTCGATGTCCTGTGGATACAGATTGTGCCCGCGCACGATCAGCAGGTCTTTCAAGCGCCCGGTGATGTACACCTCGCCGTCACGGATAAACCCCAGGTCGCCGGTGCGCAGCCAGGTCCGGCCGGCGTGCTGGACGAATGTCTTGGCGGTGGCTTCAGGGTTGCGCCAGTAACCCTGGGCGATGCTCGGGCCGCTCGCCCAGAGTTCGCCGACACAGTTGTCGGCCAACGCGCTCAGCGCGTGGGGATCGGCGATCAGCACGCCGTGGTCCGGCTGCGGGGTGCCGCAACTCATGACGGCCCTGCCCTGCCCCGGCGCGGCGCGGTTGGCGGCCAGCGCGTGCTCATCGACGTGCAGCGCAGGGATGCCTTGGCCACGGGTGCCGCCCGCGACGAACAGGGTCGCCTCGGCCAGCCCGTAGGAAGCAAAGAAATTGCTTGAGGTGAAACCGCAGGCGGCGAATTTGTCGGCAAAGCGCTCCAGGGTGTCCAGGCGGATCGGTTCGGAACCGGAATAGGCTACGCGCCACTGGCTCAGGTCCAGGCGTTCCAGGGCCGACTCGCTGACCCGCTCGCTGCACAGGCGGTAGGCGAAATCCGGACCACCGCTGATGGTGCCGCCGTAGTCGCTGATCGCTTCCAGCCAGCGCAACGGCCGCGCCAGAAAGTAGGCCGGCGACATCAACACGCAGGGCACACCGCTGAAGATCGGCTGCAACAGGCCGCCGATCAGGCCCATGTCGTGGTAGAGCGGCAGCCAGCTGACGATGACGTCGTGCGGGTTGAGGTCGATGCCAAAGCCGCGACGGATCAGCACTTCGTTAGCCACCAGGTTGCCGTGGCTGACTTGCACGCCCTTGGGCAGGGCGGTGGAGCCGGAGGTGTATTGCAGGAATGCGATGTCGTCGGGTTGCAGCTCGGGGGCGACCCAGTGATCAGCCAGCTGTGCGTCGAGGGTGTCTACGCTCAAGACCGGTGGTGCGTGGTCAATCTGCGCCAGGCTTTCGCCGAGGCTGGCGATGGTCAGCAGCAGGCGCGGCTCGGCGTCGCTGATGATCGACAGCAAACGCTCCTGGTGATGCCGCTTGGTGGATTCCGGCGGATAGGCCGGCACCGCGATTACCCCGGCGTACAGGCAGCCGAAGAACGCTGCGACATAGTCCGGGCCGCTGGGGAACAACAGCACTGCGCGCTCGCCCATCGCGACATCGGCTTGCAAGGCGGCGGCGATGGTGCGGGCGCGCTGGTCCAGGTCACGGTAGCTGAGCACCACGCTGTGCTCGGCGGACTCGGCCAGAAAGCGCAGGGCTATCTGGTCCGGCGTCTGCGCGGCACGGCGTTGGAGGGACTGGACCAGGGTGCGGGGAAGTTCGAAGGCGTCCATCATGGGGTTCCTGCCTGAAATCGGCTTACGGGAAAGTCGGGAAGTCGGTGAGATTCAGCCGGCGGCCAGTTGCCGCGCCGCGCCAAGGCGCCAGCGGGTCAGGTGCTCGTCGGCATAGCGGCGCACACAGCGCAGCACGGCGCTTTCGTGCTGCACGAGGAAGAAGTGGTGACCGTCGAACATGTCGAGGGAAAAGCCGCTGGCGGCCTCGAGCTGCCAGTCGAGCAATTGGTCGGCGCGCACGCTGTCCTGCTTGCCGCCGAACACATGGATCGGCACGCCTAGCGGCTCGCGCTCGCCATAGGTGAAGCTGCCGCACAGCAGGAAATCGGCGCGCAGGATCGGCAGCATCAACTCCATCAATTCAGCATTGGCCAACGCGGCGTCGCAGGTGCCCTGCAGTTCGCGCAAGCGGACGATCAGTTGTGCGTCGGTCTTTTCGATGGCGTATTCACTGACATCGCGCCGCGCCGGGCCGGCGGTGCCGGAGGCGAACAACGCCAGCGGCGCCGGCACATTGCGCGCTTTCAATGCATGGGCCAGTTCGAACGCCAACAGGCCGCCGAGACTGTGGCCGAACAACGCATAGGGGCCATTGAGGTCGCGGCTGATTTCAGTCGCGAGCTGGGCAGCCAAGGCCTTGATATCGCGCTGCAGCGGCTCGCCCATGCGCATGCCACGCCCTGGCAATTCCAGCGGGCACACCTGCAACCAATCCGGCAGCACGCGGCGCCAACGTGCGTAGACCGAGGCGCTCGCGCCGGAATGGGGCAGGCAGAACAGGCGCAGCGGCGTTGGCGTACTCATCACCCGAGGACTCCAAGCTGAAACACGCTGTGTGCACGATAAAAACCCATTTCGCCCTCCTGCGGGTGCTGATCCTTGGCCGTTTGTTTACAGGCCTGTCACCCAGAAGAACGGACGGCCCCGGCAAATAATTAGTCGCCGGGGGCGAGCGAGACGCGGTTCACACCTTACCGGAAGGCATAAGATTAGTTCGCCTTCTCATTTGACAATCATTATCATTCAGCATAATTTGTTGCCCGATGTGTAGGAGGCCTCAGCAAGGACGCCCTCCCCTAACCTCTTTTGCAACCAGGTGATTTCCATGACGGAACCAGTATCCACAGGCAGGTGCGACTCACCACTTCTCCAGGCGTTCGTCGACAATCGACTGATCCTGGTGAAGATCGCGGCACGTATTACCGGCTGTCGTTCCCGTGCCGAGGATGTGGTGCAGGACGCTTATTTCCGGCTGCAGTCGGCCCCGACGATCACCTCCTCGTTCAAGGCCCAACTGAGCTATCTGTTCCAGATCGTGCGCAACCTGGCGATCGATCACTACCGCAAGCAGGCCCTGGAGCTCAAGTATTCCGGGACCGAAGAGGAAGGCTTGAATGTGGTGATCCACGGCGCTTCACCGGAAACTTCCCATATCAATTTCAACACCCTGGAAAACATCGCCGACGCCCTGACCGAGCTGCCGCAGCGCACCCGCTACGCCTTCGAGATGTACCGCCTGCACGGCGTACCGCAGAAGGATATCGCCAAGGAACTCGGGGTTTCGCCGACGTTGGTGAACTTCATGATCCGCGATGCGCTGGTGCACTGCCGCAAGGTGTCGGGCAACCACAGCGATACGTTTGCGCGCAGGGTCTGAAAAACACATGTGGGAGGGGCCAAGCCCCCTCCCACATTTGATTTCCAGCGCTCTCAGGGGACTGGCATTACATCGATGCGATACGGCTCGAAGATCTTGAGCATCTGGCCATTATCCCGCAGCTGCTTGAGCAACCCGGCAAACGCGGGCCCGGTGATCGGGGCTTTGGGCCGTAGCAACGCGTAATGGTGATAGACCTGGTCGATGCGCTCCGACACCAGGAATGTCCCGGCCATCTCGGTATTGCGCACCATGAAGTCACTCAGGTACGAACGGGTGACCAAGGCGATATCAGCACGCCTGCGGGCGACCATCAGCAAGTTGCTGTCATGGGAGTACGTCAACGTTGCGTTGAAGTGCTCAGCCAGGTACTTGGGGTCGGGGTTGAAGTTGGCGAAGGCGTAGTGATAGCCGCTGAACACCGCCAGGCGTTTGCCGGCAAGATCGCTGAAATAGCTTTGGTCGCGACCGGGTTCACGCTCGGCGACGAAGATTTCAGCGTCTTCCAGGCCCATGTCGACGCTGGTATGGGCCACGTCTTTCCAGCCCCAGGACGGGTTTTCAAAGATCGCCATGTCGACCCGGCCTTGCTCGAAATCGCGAAAACGCCTGGGAATCGAAGTGGGCACCAGCACAAACTGATAGTCGCTTTGCACGGCGTTCAGCGCTTCGACCAATTGCGGCAGCAATCCGGTATCGGCGCCTTGCTCAGGGCGTACGGTATACGGCGGAAAATGCGCCGCGCCGATCCTCACCAACTGCGCGGCGCTGGCCTGCGCCCACCCTGCGGTACCCAATGCCCAAAATGTCAGTCCTGCAGCCAGCCGCCATGGCGAAAACATCTAGGCACACACCGTGAATTCTATGATGGCGATAAGCTAGGCGTTTTTCCCTGGGGAGACAATGTTCACCCGCAAATTAATAGCCGCACTTCAGTCCGCCTTGAGCACCATCAACAGCGCTTCGTCGGCCAGCTCTTCGAGGGTCAGGCTGCCTTGGGTGCGAAACCATGTGGTGGTCCAGGATAACGCGCCGGTCAGGAAGCGTCGGGTGATGAACACGTCGCCCCTGATATAACCGGCGGCCTTGGCTTCGCCCAGTACCTGCAGCCAGATGTCCTCATACACATCCCGCAGGGCCAGTACCTGGGCCTGGCCGTCGGCAGACAACGAGCGCCATTCATACACCAGCACCGCCATCGCCTCACCGCTGCCGCCCATGATCGACTGCAATTCGCAGCGGATCAGCGCCAACACGCGCTCGCGCACCGTGCTCGCGGCTTCCAGCGCAGCCCGCACCATCGCGGTGTTGTAGAGGATGGTTTCTTCCATCACTGCGCGCAGGATCTCGTCCTTGCTCTTGAAGTGATGAAAGATGCTGCCGGACTGAATGCCCACCGCACTGGCCAGGTCACGCACGGTGGTGCGCTCGAAGCCCTTGTTGCGAAACAGGTGCGCCGCGGTTTGCAGCAACTTGCCCCGGGCACTCTCGGGGTCGGTCAATTGTCCAGCGTCGACCAGGGTGCGCATCACCCGCAGGGCTTGGGGGTCGTCCATGCTGCTGTCCCTCATGTCTACTATCGTCTTGGGCGGCAATTTAGGCCGTGACCGCCACCCAAGCAAGCGCTTGGGCAAAACTTGTGTACGGGGTTTACAAACCAGGCGAATCAGCCCCCTGGGCGGAACTACAAGGCCCGGCTACGCTCTATCCCCATCAGGACAGGAACAGTACGGGAACCTGCGCATGCCTCATTGGCTGATTATTGACCTTGAAGCCACCACGGATGACGGCGGCTGGCCCGTGACGGAGATGGAAGTCATCGAAATTGGCGCAAGCCTGGTCAACCGCCAGGGCCGCGAGCTGGATCACTTCCAGCGCTTCGTGCGACCGCTGCGGCGGCCGCTGCTGACGCCTTTTTGCCGCCAATTGACCCATATCACCCAGGCCAATATCGACGCGGCAACGCCGATCACCGAGGTGTGGCCGCTGTTCGAGCGCTGGCTGGGCCAGCATCAGGCACGCCTGGAAGGCTGGGCCAGCTGGGGCGACTACGATCGTGTGCAACTCGAGCTGGAATGGCAACGCCATGGCCTGGCCAGCGCGCTCGGCCAGACGCCCCATGTCAACCTCAAGCAACGGTTCGCCAAGGCCCGGCGGCTGGACAAGCCCTTGGGGCTTAATGGCGCGCTGCAATTGGCGGGGATGCAGTTCAACGGCCAGCAGCATCGGGCGCTGGAGGATGCGCGCAACACCGCACGCCTGTTGCCGCTGATTTTGCCGGTCTAGGCAGCTCTGAAAGGCTTGGGCATACTGATCAACCTTTTTGCCTTAATGCTGCCCACCTGTAGGAGCGAGCTTGCTCGCGAAGATCGCCAACGATAACGTAGCGCATCTGGTTTAACGAGGTGCTCTCAGGTTTTTCGCGAGCAAGCTCGCTCCTACAGCGGGTGGCGTAAGTTCTGACCCTTTTTTCCGAGGATTCACTCATGTTCAAAGTCAATGAATACTTCGACGGCACCGTCAAGTCGATCGCTTTCGGCACCGCGGAAGGCCCAGCGACCATCGGCGTGATGGCCCCGGGTGAATACGAGTTCGGCACCGACCAGCGTGAAATCATGCACGTCGTTTCCGGCGCGCTGATCGTCAAACTGCCTGACGCCGAGTGGGAAACCTTCGCCGCCGGCAGCCAGTTCAACGTCCCGGCCAACAGCAAATTCCAGTTGAAGGTTGGCGTAGACAC
The DNA here is from genome assembly GCF_003852355.1 of Pseudomonas sp. R2-7-07. NCBI lineage: Bacteria > Pseudomonadati > Pseudomonadota > Gammaproteobacteria > Pseudomonadales > Pseudomonadaceae > Pseudomonas > Pseudomonas sp. R2-7-07. The sequence goes on from NZ_CP027759.1 coordinate 3,964,342, forward strand.
CGCTTACCTGTGCGAATACCGCAGCTGAGCCTGACTCGGCGCAAAAAAATGCCCGTCTCCTGCGAGACGGGCATTTTTTATTCCAGCACCGTTACCGGCATCCCGACTTCCAACTCGCCAACCCCATCGTTGACCAGGTTCTGACCGAACATCGGGCCCTTCTCGGTGCTGCGATAGGCCTGCAGGGTGGCGAACGGCTCGCGGTCCGGGCTGCGCTCGCCGGTCTGGGGGTCGACGGTCGTGAGAATGCAGCGTGAACAGGGCTTGACCACGCGAAACTCCACATCGCCGATGCGCAAGCGTTTCCAGCCATCCTCGGCAAAGGCCTCGCCGCCTTCGATCACCAGATTGGGACGAAAGCGCAGCATTTCCATCGGCCGGCCGATATGCGCGCACAAATCGTCCAGGGAAGCCTGGCCGATCAGCAGCAAGGGGTAGCCATCGGCAAACCCCACTTGATCGTCATCCCGGCCAAAACCGGCCTGGGTCGAGCGTGCACGCTCCAGGGGCATATGCACCAGGCGCGTGGGCTTGCCGATGAAGGCGCTGACCCAGGCCGCTGCCGCATCGCCCGCGTCCGGCACGCGCAGGGTGTCGTGCCAGATGATCACACCGCGCAACGCATCGGCGCCGGGCAATGCTACGTCGAGCGTCCCATAGCCAGGCGAGCTCAGGGTCAGGCCGCCCGCCGCGTTCCACAGCGCCGTCAACTGGCTCATCTTCGCCACGGCGCGTTGCGTAAGGAAGCGCCCGCTGGCTTCGTCCACCAGCATCCAGCGTCGATCCCCTGCCAGCCCGAGTTTATCCAGGCCACTCTGCTGCAAGGCCTCGGCCTTGCCGGATTTCAAGGGGTAACGGTACAACGCGCTGAGACGGAGCATGAGCCTGCATTCCTGGGGAACAAAGTCGCATACCCTAGTGTCATGCAGGCACTTCGTCCAGCATCAGTCGTTGACGCACCACATCCACCAGCTTGTCCGGCTGGAATTTGGAGAGAAAATTGTCGCAGCCGACCTTCTTGACCATCGAGTCATTGAAGCTCCCCGACAGCGAGGTGTGCAGCACCACGTAGAGGTCACGCAGGCGCGGGTCATTGCGAATTTCGGTGGTGAGGCGGTAGCCGTCCATCTCGGGCATTTCGGCGTCGGTGAAGATCATCAGCAGCTTGTCGGTCATCACCTGGCCGCTGTCGGCCCAGGCCTTGAGCATGTTCAGCGCCTTGAGGCCGTCGCTGGCGATGTGCATCTTCACGCCCAACTGGCCCAGGGTGTCCTTCAACTGCGACAGCGCTACGTTGGAGTCGTCCACCAGCAACACTTCACGGCCACGGGCGCGTTCCAGCACTGGGTCCTCGAGTTTTTCCCGGGAGACCTTGGCGTTATAAGGCACGATTTCCGCCAGGACTTTTTCCACGTCGATGATTTCCACCAACTGGTCATCGACCTTGCTGATGGCAGTGAGATAGTGCTGGCGCCCCGCGCTGGCCGGCGGTGGCAGGATGGCTTCCCAATTCATGTTGACGATGCGGTCGACGCCGCCCACCAGGAACGCCTGCACCGAACGGTTGTACTCGGTGACGATAATGGTGCTGTTGGGCCCTGGCACCAGCGGGCGCATGCCGATCGCCTGGGACAAGTCGATCACCGGCAACGTCTGGCCACGCAGGTTGACCACGCCGCAGACAAACGGATGGCGCTGGGGCATCAGGGTCAACTTGGGCAGTTGCAGCACTTCCTGCACCTTGAACACGTTGATCGCGAACAGCTGCCGCCCGAACAGGCGGAACATGAGAATCTCCAGGCGATTCTCACCCACCAATTGCGTGCGTTGATCTACGGTGTCGAGAATGCCGGCCATTAAGAGCTCCTGGTGTGCACATGGGTTGCGCGCTGAGAGGGTGTGCAGTTCGTATAGGCAAGTTATCGGCGGCAAGCGCCAGACCTTGACCCCGCTAAAATGCCATGTAAATACATTGATGTCACACTGACATCATGCTTTACTGCATCAGCCCTGTCCTCGGGCTGCGTGGGCCTTGCACGACACTCCAATCGGCGTGCGGTTCCATGACGTAGGGGATTCCCCTACGCGCAATCAGGCCCGACCTGATATTCGCGATATCTAATAGCCATTAATGTGACGCCATTCTCATTGCATGAATGGAGTCAGGCTTTTGTTTGCCATCCCACGCCCTAGGCCCATGGGCCTTCCAGGCACTCACGTATCGGCAACTGAAGTCGTGTCATCCCGCTCAACTGGGACTACGCACGACTTTCGTGAGCATTTCAATAAATGTCCTACTGGAATATCGGAATCAACCTACAAGCTCAAATCATATTTCAGCGCTAGTTTTAAGCTATTCACCCGGTGCGACATCTCATCACCCGAGCTTGAGTTGCGGAGACATGCATGATGAATAGCGCGAAAGAATGGCAAACGGCACTTCCCGAGTTTCTGCTGGAGGCCGAAATGCTGCTGATCAAGTCCCAAGAGTGCTTGAGCCACCTGCATTTGATCCGCAACGACAGCGACGCCATCGACTGTATGAAAACCAGCCTCGCCAAACTGGCTGAAAAGGCCGATAGCCTGGCGCTGCAGGCGATCAGCGAGTTCTCGCGGCACCTGCAGGACCTCATTGCCAACGCCGAGAACCCGATGCAACTGCATGACCAGGCACTGGATGCGTTACATGACTGCCTCACGCTGCTGGCCTGGCAACTGGAGCTGATCGACACGCGCACCGGCGAACTGGCCCTGGACGAGACCGAGCAAACGTCGTTGATCGCGACGGTTACCTTGCAGATTCCGCAAAAGGATTTCCGGCATAAACCACAGCAGCGGTTGCATCATGCGTCCTGAGTCCCAAGCATGTCACCGACGATAGCTGACCTGTCCAAAAACGACCGATAACGGCGAGAAAGGCAGAAATATCACTTAGCCATCTACGCAATAACTATACAAACCAACTTTACTAATACAACTTTTTCAACTCTGGGATTACCCCCCAGAGTATTTGCGCGGGCCATAAACCAATCAGGCGACCAACGGTAACAGGGGTGGTACTATGCCCCCACTCGAAGTGACTCAACTTCATCATGGTTAAACACGATTCGGCAGCGTATTCCAAACAGAGCCCGGCCAACCGGTCTCCCCGCAGCGAACCCTCAGTGGCTCCATCCGCTATGTACGCCAACCTCAAGCCCCTTTTCTCAAGGTCTGTGTCGCGCAGCAACGCACGCCGCATCGTCCTTGCGCTGTGCCTGTGTTCGTTGTCGGTCAGCGTGTGGGCCTACGCGCATGCTTCGCCCTGGTCGCTGCTGATCCTGCTGGTCAACCTGGCCACGCTGGCGGTGGTGGGCCTGCACCAATGGCGTTCGCGCAAATCCATCAAATTCCAACCCCAGGAATTGGCCGACCGACTGTTGCAGGTCCAGGAAAACGAACGCCATCGCCTCAGCCGCGAACTGCACGACGACATCGGCCAACTGCTGACCGCCGCCAAGCTGCAAAGCGAATGGCTGCAGCGTCGCCTGCCGCCAGAGCTGCGCGAGCACTGCACGGTGCTGTGCAACACCCTCGACGAAACCCTGGCCAAAGTGCGCGACGTGTCGGCCATTCTCAACCCGCGCCAGTTGGCCAGCCTGGGCCTGGAAGCCAGCTTGCGCGCGCACCTGCTCAAGACCCTGGAAAACACCTCGGTGTGCTGGAGCCTGGAATGCCAGCAACGCCTGACCGGTATTCCTGAAGAAATGGCCGTGGCGGCGTTTCGCATCACCCAGGAAGCCGTGACCAACATGCTCCGTCACGCCCAGGCACACAACCTGCGGGTGTGCCTGCGACGCCTGCCCGAAGGCTTGTCGCTGATGATCTGCGATGACGGCCAGGGCTTTTCGCCGGCTACCGACCCAGGCCTTGCAGGCCAACGCGGCATGGCCGGCATGGCCGAGCGGATAGACCAACTGGGCGGCACCTTGTCGGTCAGCAGTCAGCCAGGCCAAGGCACGCGGATCGACGCGCTTTTCCCCTGGGCGCCCCGCGCCCTCGAACGTGCCAGTTCCCCTAAGGGTTTCGAGTGACCTGCAATTTACTCCTGGTGGATGACCACGCACTGATTCGCGCAGGCGTGCGTGCGCTGATCCTGGACATGCCCGGCTACGACGTGATCGGTGAGGCCAGCGATGGCGCGCAAGTGCTCGCGCAATTTCGCGCCCTGCAGCCGGACATCGTGCTGCTGGACCTGTCGATGAAACACACCAGCGGCCTGGATGCCTTGCAGGAACTCAAGGGCGCCTATCCCCTGAGCAAAGTGCTGATCCTGTCGATGCACACCGACCCCGACCTGATCATGCGCGCGCTGGAATCAGGTGCCCACGGCTACCTGCTCAAGGACATGACCGCCAACGAGCTGGAACACGCCCTGCATGCCTTGCGCAACAACGAGCGCTACCTGAGCCCGGCCATCGCCCACACCGTGATCAATCAAGCACTGATCCGCAGCAACGGCCCTGCGACGCCCGCGCCCCATAGCCACAACTTGACGGCGCGCCAGTTGGAAATCCTGCGCCTGATCGTGCGCGGCAAGTCCACCCGGGAAATCGCCCACGGCCTGGGCCTGAGCATCAAGACGGTAGAAGCGCATCGCTCGCAGATCATGAAGCGCCTGCAGATTTTCGACGTGGCGGGCCTGGTGTTATTCGCGGTGCGCGAGCAGATCATCAGCCTGGACGACTAGGGGCGAACCCAGCGGCAGGTGCACGCGCAGGGCCTTGGGCAAGGCCTCGAAATGCAGATCATCGCCTTCCAGCGGCTCGCCATCGAGATTGATGTACAAGCCCTGCGCCACCTTGATATTGACCCACGGCAGGCGTGCCCGCACGAACATGGTGTCCAGGCCCCAGCCATTGCTCATCAATTCGCGCAAGGTGCCGACCACCTCCTGGGGCGCCGGCAGGATGCTGATGTCCAGCAGGCCATCATCGGCCAGCGCACCCGGGCACAGCACATGCCCGCCCCCGGCCTGGCGCCCGTTGCCGATCCCCAGCGCGAGCAGCTCGCCTTTCCAATGGAAATCCGGGCCTTCCAGCTCACCGTAGGCAGCCTTCAATTCACTGAAACGCGACAAACCGGTGAACAGGTAGGCGGCACCGCCGAGGATTTTCTTCAGGTCTTCGGAGGTGTTGGCGGTGACCTGGCTGCCGAAACCGCCGGTGGCCATGTTCAAGAATATCTGCCCGCCGACCTGGCCCAGGTCAATCGCCCTCGGTTCAACGTCCAGCAACGCCAGGGCGCCAGCCGGCTCCAACGGCACGCCGGCGGCCTTGGCGAAGTCATTGGCGGTGCCCAGCGGCATCAGCACCAGGCTGGCATCGGTATTGGCGTGAGCCATGGCTTCGGCCACATCACGCAAGGTGCCGTCGCCACCGCCGGCGATGATGTGGGTGTAACCGTCGGCCAGGGCTTCATTGACCAGGCGCTGGGCATCGCCGCCTTCCCAGGTCACCCGCACTGCCAGCTCCCAACCCTGCTCACGCCGGGCCAGCACAGCCGCGCGCACGTCCTCGTTGAGGGCTTGTTTGCCGTGGAGGATCAACAGGGCTTTGGCGGTGGTCATTTGGGGAACTCTCCTGGGTCAAGGTGCTTGCAGGATGTTGACCCTTGGGGATGAGGAAAAGTCTGTGGCTGGACAAATTTGGCAGATGTACGGAGATCAAAATGTGGGAGGGGGCTTGCTCCCGATAGCGGTGGGTCAGCTCTAGTTAAGCTGACTGATACACCGCCATCGGGAGCAAGCCCCCTCCCACATTGAATCCAGCAAGCCCGGCCCGAATCAGCTCTTGTGCAACTTGCTCATCAACTGCGCCTCGGCCTGGGTCAAGCCGCACGACTGCGTCAGCTCATCCACGGTTGCGCCCATGCCCACCAGCTTCGCCGCCTGGGCGAACGACAGGTTCGCAGGATCGCGCTGCTCCAACTGCACCAACTTGTCCGGCAGCGGCCCGAGAATCGCGCGCAGTTCATGCACTTCATCCCCCACCCGCACCGCACTCTGCTGGAAATGATCGACACGCTTGACCAGCTCCAGAATGCGCCGGTCACGCACCGCATCGCGCTCGGCCTGTTGCAAGGCCAACTCCCGTTGCTGGCGCACATAGCGCAGCACAAACGCCAAAGTCCCGGCCCACAACAGGGCCAGGACGATCACCGCCGCCTCAAGAAACAATCAGATGCTCTCCAGGTCCGACCACTCTTCTTCGCTCATCATTTTGTCCAGCTCAACCAGAATCAACAGCTCGTTGTTCTTGTTGCACACGCCCTGGATAAACTTGGCGGATTCTTCGTTGCCCACGTTCGGTGCGGTTTCCACTTCCGATTGGCGCAGGTAGACCACTTCGGCCACGCTGTCGACCATGATCCCGACCACTTGCTTGTCGGCTTCGATGATGACGATGCGCGTGTTGTCGTTGACATCGGTCGGCGCCAGGCCGAAGCGTTGGCGCGTGTCGATCACCGTCACCACGTTGCCGCGCAGGTTGATGATGCCCAGCACATAGCTCGGCGCACCCGGGACCGGAGCGATCTCGGTGTAGCGCAGCACTTCCTGCACGCGCATCACGTTAATGCCGTAGGACTCGTTGTCCAGTTTGAAGGTCACCCATTGCAGGATCGGATCATCCAAACCTTGTGTGGACGCTGACTTGTTCATGCTTCTGACCCCTTCAAATGCCGCTATCGACGGCGTGTGTGCTAATGGGCCGCGCAACCGCACGACCTTTATTGTTCAATCAACTGCGTTTGTTCTGCGCCATTTCCTTGACCGCACCACTGGCGATCAACTCGGCCAGTTCGGCGACGTCGAGCAACGCGCACATGTGTTCGATCACGGTGCCCGCCAGCCACGGCCGTTGGCCACGGTGGCTGCGCCATTTGATTTCGTTCGGGTCCAGGCGCAACGAGCGGCTGACTTGATGCACCGCCAGCCCCCACTCGTAGCCCTGCACGGAGATCACATACTGCAGGCCCTGGCGGAAATCGTCGCGGTAGCGGTCGGGCATCACCCAGCGCGCGGTGTCCAGCACCTTGAGATTGCCGGCCTGGCTGGGCAGGATGCCGAGGAACCACTCCGGTTGCCCGAACAACGGCGTCAGCTCCTGGCCTTCCAGGGAATAGATCGAGCCCAGGCACACCAGCGGCACCGCCAGGGTCAACCCGGCGACGTCGAACAGCAGGCATTCGAACGGCTCGGCGGCCCACGACGGGCGACCATCGCCGGTCACCGGCGGCGGCGTGATGCTCGGCGGCAGGTGCACTTCCACGATCGGCTCGACCACCACCGGCGCCACCACCTCAGGCGTGATTGGCACCACCAGCGGCGTCGCTTCGACGTGTGCATCGCGGGCCTGCTCCTCAAGCACCGCCAATTGGAACTCATCCAGCGCAGCGTCAGGCTCGACGGCCGGCTCCAGCACCAGGATCGGTTCCGGCAGTTCCTCGGCGGTCGCCTCCTGCAGCAAGGCATCCAGGTAGGATTCCAGTGCCAGTTGCGGCCGGGTCTTGAAGTCCAGGGGACGGTTCATCAGGCCACCTGCGCCACAAGCTGCTGGGACAGCAGGTGCTTGAGCAACGCCCGATAAGCCAGCACGCCACGGCTCTTGCCGTCGAATTGCGACGGCGTGAGCCCGGCGCGGCTGGCGTCACGCAGGCGCGTGTCTACCGGGATGTAGCCGTTCCAGATGGTGTCCGGATAGGCATCGCGCAGTACGCGCAGGGTGCCGAGGGAGGCTTGGGTACGCCGGTCGAACAAGGTCGGCACGATGCTGTACGGCAACGCCTGCTTGCGCGAACGATTGATCATCGCCAGGGTGCTGACCATGCGCTCCAGGCCTTTGACGGCCAGGTGTTCGGTCTGTACCGGGATCACCAACTGCTGGCTGGCCGCCAAGGCGTTGACCATCAGCACGCCGAGCAAGGGCGGGCTGTCGATGATCGCGTAGTCGAAGTCCTGCCACAGCTGCGCCAGGGTCTTGGCGATCACCAGGCCCAGGCCGCTCTGGCCCGGCGACTGGCGCTCAAGGGTGGCCAGGGCGGTGCTGGACGGCAACAGCGAAATACTGTCGCTGCTGGTGGGCAGCAGCAGTTGCCCAGGCAAGTCGCCGGGCACGCTGCCTTTGTGCAGGAACAGGTCGTAGCAACTGTGTTCCAGCGCATCCGGGTCGTAACCGAAATAGCTGGTCATGGAGCCGTGGGGGTCCAGGTCGACCACGACCACGCGCTTGCCTGCCTCGGCCAGCAAACCGGCTAACGCGATGGAGGTGGTGGTCTTGCCGACTCCACCCTTTTGATTGGCAACTGCCCAGACTCTCATTCGGTTGATTCCTCCCGGTGGGCACACGCGCGACCGAGACATTGCATAGGTTAGTGAGCCGGTGACGGAGAATTGACGGAGCTGGCCCGCACCAGCGGCTTTGCAGGGGCCGGTGCAGTTTGTGTGCCAGCGCGCCTCAACGCCGCATCCGGTGTTGCATTCGCCGTGCCGGTGCCGGTCAGGCTGCGGCGTACATCCAGGTTGCGCGACACCACCAGCACCACCCGCCGATTGCGCGCACGGCCTTCAAGCGTGGCGTTATTGGCCACCGGCTGGAATTCACCGTAGCCCACCGACGCCAGGCGCTGCGGGTTCACGCCCTGCATCGCGAGCATGCGCACGATGCTTGCCGCCCGGGCCGAGGACAATTCCCAGTTGGTCGGGTACTGCGCCGTACTGATCGGCAGGTTGTCGGTAAAGCCTTCGACGTGGATCGGGTTTTCAAACGGCTTGAGAATCGCTGCCACCTTGTCGATGATGGTGAAGGCTTGGTCGCTGGGCAGTGCATCGGCGCTGGCGAACAACAGGCTGGAGTTCAGCTCGATCTCCACCCACAGCTCATTGCCGCGCACGGTCATCTGGTTGGAGCTGATCAGGTCGCCAAATGCGGCGCTGATATCGTCGGCAATGCTCTTGAGCGGGTCGCTGGTGCCGCCGACACCGGCGGCGGTTTCATCGCTGTCGTTGACCAACGGCTTGGCCGGGGTCACGGTCTTGGGTCGTTCATCGCCTATAGGAATAGGCTTGAGCGCGCGATCAGAGTCGGAAAACACGCCGATCAACGCTTCGGAAATAACCTTGTACTTGCCTTCGTTCACCGACGAGATCGAGTACATCACCACGAAAAACGCAAACAGCAAGGTGATGAAGTCCGCGTAGGACACCAGCCAGCGTTCATGGTTGACGTGCTCTTCAGGCTCGCGACGGCGACGGCTCACAGGCACTTCCCTCTCTGACCAACAGCGAACACTTCATTGTGGCGAGCGAGCTTGCTCGCGCTGGGGCGCGAAGCGGCCCTGAACCCAGACGCTGCGACCTGTCTGAAAGACCGTGTTGCCTGGAGTGGGGCTGCTTCGCAGCCCAGCGCGAGCAAGCTCGCTCGCCACATGCCCATGCCCATGTGCATCAATCCATGAAGCCCTGGAGCTTCAATTCGATGGAGCGCGGGTTCTCGCCCTCGGCGATCGACAGGATGCCTTCGAGCAACATTTCGCGGTAACGGGACTGGCGCATGGCAATCGACTTGAGCTTGCTCGCCACCGGCAACAACACCAGGTTGGCGCTCGCCACACCGTAGATGGTGGCGACAAATGCCACGGCAATGCCGCTGCCCAGTTGCGAAGGGTCGGCCAGGTTGCCCATCACGTGGATCAGGCCCATAACCGCACCGATGATGCCGATGGTCGGCGCGTAGCCGCCCATGCTTTCAAAGACTTTGGCCGCGTTGATGTCGCGGCTTTCCTGGGTGTAGAAATCCACCTCGAGAATGCTGCGGATCGCCTCCGGCTCGGCGCCATCCACCAGCAGTTGCAGGCCTTTGCGGGCGTAGCTGTCGGGCTCGGCATCGGCCACGCTTTCCAGGCCCAGCAAGCCTTCCTTGCGTGCGGTGAGGCTCCAGTTGACCACGCGGTCGATGCCGCCTGGCAAGTCGACCCGTGGCGGGAAAATGATCCATATCAGGATCTGCATGGCGCGCTTGAACGAGCTCACCGGCGCCTGCAACAACGCCGCGCCCACGGTGCCACCGATCACGATCAGCGCCGCCGGGCCGTTGGCCAGGGCGCCGAGGTGGCCGCCTTCGAGGTAGTTGCCGCCGATAATGGCGACAAACGCCAGGGTGATGCCGATCAGGCTCAAGACATCCATCAGAGGCAGGCCTCCACCAGATGCTTGCCGATGTCGTCCAGGCTGTAGACCGCGTCGGCCAGGTCAGCCTTGACGATCGCCATGGGCATGCCGTAGATCACGCAACTGGCTTCGTCCTGGGCCCAGATTGCACTGCCGCCCTGCTTGAGCAGGCGCGCGCCCTCACGGCCATCGGCGCCCATGCCGGTGAGCACCACCGCCAGAACTTTGTCACCGTAGGACTTGGCCGCCGAGCCGAAGGTGATATCCACGCACGGCTTATAGTTGAGGCGCTCGTCGCCCGGCAGGATTTTGATCGCGCCACGGCCATCCACCATCATCTGCTTGCCACCCGGGGCCAGCAGCGCCAGGCCAGGGCGCAGGATGTCGCCATCCTCGGCTTCCTTGACGCTGATGCGGCACAGCTTGTCCAGGCGCTCGGCAAAGGCCTTGGTGAACGCGGCAGGCATGTGCTGGATCAACACGATCGGCGCCGGGAAGTTGGCCGGCAGTTGGGTCAATACACGCTGCAAGGCCACCGGCCCGCCGGTGGACGTACCGATCGCCACGAGTTTGTAGGCCTTGCGCTTGGGCGCGGGCGAATGGGCGCTCGGTGCAGCCGCGCGGGTAGGCGCTGCCGGCGCGGGCCGAGCGACGGGTGCGGGCGCCGGGCGGCTGAACGATGATGTCGGCGCGGCCACAGGTGCAGGTGCAGGCGCAGGAGTCGGCGCGGGGGCGCTGAACAGACTGCGGCGGTTACTGCGCGAAATGCTGTGCACCTTCTCGCACAGCATCTGCTTGACCTTATCGGGGTTACGCGAGATGTCTTCGAAATTCTTCGGCAGGAAATCCACCGCGCCGGCATCCAGCGCATCCAGGGTGACCCGGGCGCCTTCATGCGTCAGCGAGGAGAACATCAATACCGGTGTGGGGCAGCGTTGCATGATGTGACGCACGGCCGTGATGCCATCCATCATCGGCATTTCGTAGTCCATGGTGATCACGTCCGGCTTCAACGCAATGGCTTGATCGATCGCCTCTTTGCCGTTGGTGGCCGTGCCGACTACCTGGATCGTTGGATCGGCGGAAAGAATCTCCGAGACGCGGCGGCGGAAGAAACCCGAATCGTCCACCACCAGGACCTTGACTACCATAAACACTCCGTTAGACGGGGCGGGCGCTACCGCCCTGCCCCGCCAGAATCAAATACGCCGTGCGGCGTAACGCTTGAGCATGCTCGGAACATCGAGAATCAACGCGATGCGACCGTCACCGGTGATGGTCGCGCCAGACATGCCGGGGGTCCCCTGCAGCATTTTGCCCAACGGCTTGATGACCACTTCTTCCTGGCCCACCAGTTGGTCGACCACAAAGCCGATGCGCTGGGTGCCCACCGACAGAATCACCACATGGCCCTCGCGCTGCTCTTCATGCTTGGCCGATGCCACCAGCCAACGTTTGAGGTAGAACAGCGGCAGGGCCTTGTCACGCACGATCACCACTTCCTGGCCGTCCACCACGTTGGTGCGCGACAGGTCGAGGTGGAAGATCTCGTTGACGTTGACCAGCGGGAAGGCGAAGGCCTGGTTGCCCAGCATCACCATCAGGGTTGGCATGATCGCCAGGGTCAACGGCACCTTGATGACGATTTTCGAGCCCTGGCCCTTGGTCGAGTAGATATTGATCGAGCCATTGAGCTGGCTGATCTTGGTCTTCACCACGTCCATGCCGACGCCACGGCCGGACACGTCGGAGATCTCGGTCTTGGTCGAGAAGCCGGGGGCGAAGATCAGGTTGTAGCACTCGGTGTCGGTGAGGCGATCGGCGGCGTCCTTGTCCATCACGCCGCGCTTGACCGCGATATTGCGCAAAATCGCCGGGTCCATGCCTTTGCCGTCATCGGTGATCGACAGCAGGATATGGTCGCCCTCTTGTTCCGCCGCCAGGATCACCTTGCCGCCCCGCGATTTGCCCGAGGCTTCGCGTTCTTCCGGGGTTTCCACGCCGTGGTCGACGGCGTTGCGTACCAAGTGGACCAGCGGGTCGGCCAGGGCCTCGACGAGGTTCTTGTCGAGGTCGGTTTCTTCGCCCACCAGTTCCAGGTTGATTTCTTTCTTGAGCTGGCGCGCCAGGTCGCGCACCAGGCGCGGGAAACGGCCGAAGACTTTCTTGATCGGCTGCATCCGCGTTTTCATCACGGCGGTTTGCAGGTCGGCGGTGACCACATCGAGGTTCGACACGGCCTTCTGCATGGCTTCATCGCCACTGTTCAGGCCCAGGCGCACCAGGCGGTTACGCACCAGCACCAGCTCGCCGACCATGTTCATGATGTCGTCCAGGCGCGCAGTGTCTACGCGCACCGTGGTTTCGGCTTCAGTGGCAGGTTTATCGGCAACCGGCGCAGCGGCAGGACGCGCCGGAGCTGGCGCGGCAGCCGGTGCAGGCGCTGGCTTGGCGACCGGCGCTGCGGCTTTGGCGGCGGCAACCGGTGCGGCTGTAGCGACCGCTGCGGCGGCGGCCGGAGCCGGGGCCACTTCGGTGAACTTGCCTTTGCCGTGCAACTCGTCCAGCAAAGCCTCGAACTCGTTATCCGAAATCAACCCGTCACCGGCAGGTGCTGCACTGGCCGCCGGAGCGACGGCGGCAGTGGCAGCGACCTGCGGCAAGGCTTCGGCGACGAACGTGCCTTTGCCATGCAGTTGGTCGAGCAGCGCCTCGAATTCGTCGTCGGTAATATCGGTACTGGCGTTGGCCGCCGGTGCCGCTGGCGCAGCCGCCGGTGCCACGGCGTCGGCCGCGAACTGGCCCTTGCCATGCAACTGATCGAGCAGGGATTCGAATTCTGCGTCGGTAATGTCTTCGCTGGTCGGTGTGGCAACCGGCGCCGTTGCAGCCGGTGCTTCAGCCTCGGCCTTGACCGCATTGAGCGAGTCGAGCAGTTGCTCGAACTCGCTGTCGGTCACATCCGCCTCGGCTTCCACCACTGGCTCAGGCACGGCTTGCACAGCCGGTGCTTGCGCAGCCGGTTCGGCCAGGCGCGCCAGGGCGGCCAGCAGTTCCGGCGTGGCGGCGGTGACCGGTGCACGTTCACGCACCTGGCTGAACATGGCGTTGACCGCATCCAGTGCTTCGAGAATCACGTCCATTAATTCCGAGTCAACCTGACGCTCACCCTTGCGCAGGATGTCGAACACGTTCTCGGCGATGTGACAGCACTCCACCAGCTCATGGAGCTGGAGGAAGCCGGCGCCCCCTTTTACAGTGTGAAAACCGCGAAAAATTGCATTGAGCAGGTTCGCATCATCCGGACGGCTTTCCAGCTCGACCAGTTGTTCGGACAGTTGCTCTAAAATTTCGCCGGCCTCTACAAGGAAATCCTGAAGGATTTCTTCATCGGCGCCGAAGCTCATGTGGGTGCTCCTTAGAAGCCTAAACTGGACAGCAAATCGTCTACGTCATCTTGACCGGATACGACGTCTTCACGTTTATCGGCATGAATCTGCGGACCTTCACCCTTGGCGAGGTGTTTTTGTGGATCTTTTTCCGAGAGGATCGCTTCGCGGTCATGTTCGATGCCGGCAAAACGGTCGACCTGGCCGGCCATCAGCACCAGTTTGAGCAGGTTGCTTTCCACTTCGGTGACCAGTTGGGTCACACGCTTGATCACTTGACCGGTGAGGTCCTGGTAATCCTGGGCGAGCAGAATGTCGTTGAGGTTGCCGGCCACCGTGCGGTTTTCCTGTTCGCTGCGCGACAGAAAACCGTCGACCCGACGCGCCAGTTCACGGAACTCTTCAGCCCCCACTTCGCGGCGCATGAAGCGGCCCCAGTCAACGCTCAAGGCCTGGGCTTCATTGGCCATGCCATTGACCAGAGGCGTGGCGTTTTCCACCAGGTCCATGGTGCGGTTGGCCGCCGCCTCGGTCAGCCTGACCACATAGGACAGGCGTTCGGTGGCATCGGTGATCTGGGAAATTTCTTCGGCCTGGGGCATGCGCGGGTCAATCTGGAAATTGACGATCGCACTGTGCAGCTCACGCGTGAGCTTGCCCACTTCCTGGTACAGGCCGCGGTCACGGGTCTGGTTAAGCTCATGGATCAACTGCACCGCATCGCCGAACTGGCCCTTTTCAAGGCATTCGACCAACTGGTGAGCATGTTTTTTCAGGGTCGACTCAAAATCGCCCTGTGACGTTTCGTTATGGTCCATAGCTCCCCCGTGGCAGCATCAATGGCCGATGCGTTCGAAGATTTTTTCGATCTTCTCTTTCAAGGCCAGGGCAGTGAATGGCTTGACCACATAGCCGTTTACCCCGGCTTGGGCGGCTTCGATGATCTGTTCACGCTTGGCTTCGGCGGTCACCATCAACACCGGCAGGCTGCGCAGTTTTTCATCGGCGCGCACATGACGCAGCAAGTCGATGCCGGTCATGCCGGGCATGTTCCAGTCGGTTACCAGAAAGTCGATGCTCCCGCTGTTGAGGATCGGAATCGCCGTAATGCCGTCGTCCGCCTCGACCGTGTTAGTGAACCCAAGGTCACGCAACAGGTTTTTTATGATCCGCCGCATCGTTGAGAAGTCATCAACGATGAGGATTTTCATGTTCTTGTCCAATTCGACCTCCAAGCAGTCTTAAACGCGCCCAGCACCTGGACGCGCCACTTCAATCAACAGGCGTTACACAAAAAGGACTGCCCAGGGCACCACGGAGCGAACCCGCGAAGGCCGAAACCTTCGCGGTAGCGTCTGCAGTGTCCCCACACTGCCTGTCAGCGCGCGCGCCACTCTCCCAACCGCCCCCGCAAGCGGGCCGCGCACTGGCTATGCAACTGGCTGACACGCGATTCGCTGACCCCCAGGACCTCACCGATTTCCTTGAGGTTCAGCTCCTCGTCGTAGTACAGCGCCAACACCAGGCGCTCGCGCTCCGGCAAATTGGCAATGGCCTCCGCCAGCGCTCCCTGGAAACGTTCATCTTCCAGATCGCGCGACGGTTCCATATGCGCGCTCGCGCCGTCCTCGTGCAGCCCTTCGTGTTCGCCGTCCTGCAACAGGTCGTCGAAACTGAACAGGCGGCTGCCCAAGGTATCGTTCAAAATCCCGTAATAATCGTCGAGACTCAATTGGAGTTCGGCCGCAACTTCATGATCTTTAGCGTCACGACCGGTTTTTGCTTCAATTGCACGAATTGCGTCACTGACCATGCGCGTATTGCGGTGTACCGAACGCGGCGCCCAATCCCCTTTACGCACTTCATCGAGCATCGCGCCACGGATACGGATACCCGCATACGTCTCGAAACTCGCCCCTTTGCTCGCGTCGTATTTAGTCGACACTTCGAGCAGGCCGATCATCCCGGCCTGGATCAGGTCTTCCACCTGCACGCTGGCGGGCAGGCGCGCCAGCAGGTGATAGGCAATGCGCTTGACCAGTGGCGCATAGCGCTCGATCAACTCGCCCTGGCTGTCACGGGCCGACTTTTTGTAAAGGTTGTAGCCGCTGGATGTCATAGCACAGGCCCTGCGCTCGTCTGATGCACCAATCGCTCGACAAAAAACTCCAGATGCCCCCGAGGGTTGGCAGGCAACGGCCAGGTATCGACCTTCTGGGCTATCGCCTTGAACGCCAGTGCGCACTTGGAACGAGGGAACGCTTCGTAGACCGCACGCTGCTTTTGCACGGCCTTGCGCACACACTCGTCATAGGGAACTGCACCGACGTATTGTAAGGCGACATCGAGGAAACGATCCGTGACCTTGGTCAACTTGGCGAACAGGTTGCGCCCTTCCTGCGGACTCTGGGCCATGTTGGCCAGCACGCGGAAGCGGTTCATGCCGTAGTCACGGTTAAGCAGTTTGATCAGAGCGTAGGCGTCGGTGATCGAAGTGGGTTCGTCGCAGACCACCAGCAGCACTTCTTGCGCGGCGCGTACGAAGCTGACCACCGACTCGCCGATCCCGGCGGCGGTGTCGATCACCAGCACGTCGAGGTTGTCGCCGATATCGCTGAAAGCCTGGATCAGGCCGGCATGCTGCGCCGGGCTCAGGTGCACCATGCTCTGGGTGCCCGAGGCGGCCGGCACGATGCGGATACCACCGGGGCCCTGGAGCAGCACATCGCGTAGCTCACAGCGGCCTTCGATCACATCGGCGAGCGTGTGTTTGGGTGTCAGCCCCAGCAGAACGTCCACGTTCGCCAGGCCCAGGTCAGCATCCAGCAGCATGACGCGACGGCCAAGCTCTGCCAGGGCCAGGGACAAATTCACTGACACGTTAGTTTTGCCGACGCCACCTTTGCCGCCGGTCACCGCGATCACCTGTACGGGATGCATGCTGCCCATTTTATTTCTTTACCTTGTCTTGCTTAGACGCAGGCTACATGGCTTGGTCGCGTGTATCGCTTGCAGACCATCGATGTAGGTACATTTCACGGTGTTCATCCTGCCTTATCCCACCCGCTTTGCCGGGTTGTGATAAAGGTCGGCGAACATGTCGGCCATCGCTTCCTCGCTAGGCTCGTCTTGCATTTGCACACTGACAGCACGGCTGACCAACTGATGACGGCGCGGCAGATGCAAATCATCCGGGATCCGCGGCCCGTCGGTCAGGTAGGCGACCGGTAATTCATGACTGATCGCCAGGCTCAGCACTTCGCCGAGGCTGGCGGTTTCATCCAGTTTGGTCAGGATGCAACCGGCCAGGCCGCAGCGTTTGTAGCTGTGATAGGCAGCGGTAAGAACCTGTTTCTGGCTGGTGGTTGCAAGCACCAGGTAATTTTTCGACTTGATGCCGCGTCCGGCCAGGCTTTCGAGCTGCATGCGCAGGGCCGGGTCGCTGGCTTGCAGGCCGGCGGTATCGATCAACACCACGCGCTTGCGCAGCAGCGGGTCGAGGGCATTGGCCAGGGACTGGCCCGGGTCGACGTGGGTCACCGGCACATTGAGGATACGGCCCAGGGTCTTGAGCTGTTCCTGGGCGCCGATGCGGTAGCTGTCCATGCTCACCAGCGCGATATTCGATGCGCCGTACTTGAGCACATAACGCGCGGCCAGCTTGGCCAGGGTGGTGGTCTTGCCCATGCCGGCGGGGCCGACCATGGCGATCACACCGCCTTCTTCCAGGGGTTCGATTTCCGGGGTGGCGATCATCCGCGCCAAGTGCGCCAGCAGCATGCGCCAGGCTTGGCGCGGCTCTTCGACTTCGGCGGTCAGCGCCAGCAGGTCGCGGGACAACGGCCCGGACAGGCCGATGCGCTGCAGCCGGCGCCACAGGTTGGCTTGTTGCGGCTTGCTGCCTTGCAGTTGGCTCCAGGCCAGCGAGCCCAGCTGCACTTCAAGCAGCTCGCGCAGGCCGTTGAGTTCAAAGCGCATCGAATCGAACACACGCTGGTCGACTGCGGCGGCCGGGGCTGGCGCTGCAGGACGTGGCGGCTCGACAAACGTAGGTTCCACCAGCGGCTCGGCGGCGGTCAGTGGCAGGCCGGCGAACAATTGGCGGTTGGTGGTGGCGTCGCTGTCACCGCGCATGCTCAGTTCGGCCTGGGCCGAGACGATGCGCGAAGCGGTCTTGCGCAGCTCGTCTTCGAGCTCCATGTTCGGCACACGCGGAGCCAGGGCCTGAGGCGTGTAATCCAGGGCAGCCGTCAGCTCGACACCGCCGGCAATACGACGGTTACCGATAATCGCGGCATCGGCGCCCAGCTCATCGCGGACCAACTTCATGGCCTGACGCATATCGGCGGCGAAAAAACGCTTTACTTGCATAACCCACTACCCTCAGCCGTTGGGCCCTACTGTCGCGACGATAGTCACTTGCTTATTGTCAGGAATTTCCTGGTAAGCCAACACGTGCAAATTCGGTACTGCCAGGCGCCCGAAGCGCGACAACATCGCGCGGACCGGACCGGCCACCAGCAGAATCACCGGTTGGCCCTGCATTTCCTGGCGCTGCGCGGCTTCGATCAACGAACGCTGCAGCTTTTCAGCCATGCTTGGCTCCAGCAGGACGCCCTCTTCCTGGCCTTGCCCTGCCTTCTGAATACTATTGAGCAATATCTGTTCCAACCTTGGCTCCAAGGTGATAACAGGCAGCTCAGACTCAACGCCTACAATGCTTTGCACGATGGCGCGGGACAAACCGACCCGCACCGCCGCCACCAGCGCGGCAGTATCTTGACTCTTGGCGGCATTGTTGGCGATGGCCTCGGCGATGCTGCGAATATCGCGCACGGGCACCTGTTCGGCGAGCAAGGCTTGCAACACCTTGAGCAACTGCGACAGCGACAGCACGCCCGGCACCAGCTCTTCGGCCAGTTTTGGCGAGGCTTTGGCCAGCAAACCCATCAATTGCTGGACTTCCTCGTGGCCGATCAGCTCGTGGGAGTGTTTGTAGAGAATCTGGTTGAGGTGGGTAGCGACCACGGTACTGGCGTCCACCACGGTATAACCGAGGGACTGCGCCTGGCTGCGCTGGCTGACTTCGATCCACACCGCTTCCAGGCCGAAAGCCGGATCTTTGGCGGTGATGCCGTTGAGCGAACCGAACACTTGCCCTGGGTTGATCGCCAGTTCCCGGTCCGGGTAGATCTCGGCTTCGGCCAGGATCACGCCCATCAAGGTCAGGCGGTAGGCGCTGGGGGCCAGGTCGAGGTTGTCGCGGATATGCACGGTGGGCATCAAAAAGCCCAGGTCCTGGGACAGCTTCTTGCGCACACCCTTGATCCGCGCCAGCAATTGGCCGCCCTGGTTGCGGTCCACCAACGGGATCAGGCGGTAACCGACTTCCAGGCCGATCATGTCGATCGGGGTTACGTCGTCCCAGCCCAGTTCCTTGGTTTCCTGGGCGCGGGCCGGGGATGGCAGTAATTCCTGCTGGCGGGCGACTTCCTGGAGGGCCTGAACCTTGACCGCATTCTGTTTCTTCCAGAACAGGTAGGCCGCGCCGCCGGCCATGGCCGCCATGCTCAGGAACGAAACGTGGGGCATGCCCGGCACGATGCCCATGACGGCCATGATACCGGCGGCCACGGCCAGCGCCTTGGGCGAAGCAAACATCTGCCGGCTGATCTGCTTGCCCATGTCTTCGGAGCCCGAAGCACGGGTTACCATGATCGCAGCAGCTGTGGATAACAACAGTGATGGCAATTGCGCCACTAAACCGTCACCGATGGTCAGCAAGGCGTAGACCTTGCCCGCATCGCCGAAGGTCATGCCGTGCTGGAAAATACCCACGGCCATGCCGCCGATCAGGTTGATGAACAGGATCAGCAGGCCGGCGATGGCGTCACCGCGCACGAACTTACTGGCGCCGTCCATGGAGCCGTAGAACTCGGCTTCCTGGGCCACTTCCAGGCGACGGCTCTTGGCTTGGTTCTGGTCGATAAGGCCAGCATTGAGGTCGGCGTCGATGGCCATCTGCTTACCGGGCATCGCATCCAGGGTAAACCGCGCGCTCACCTCGGAAATCCGCCCGGCGCCCTTGGTGACCACCACGAAGTTGATGATCATCAGGATCGCGAACACCACGATACCGACCACGTAGTTACCGCCGATCACCACTTCACCGAAGGCCTGGATTACCTTACCGGCAGCGGCGTGACCGTCCTGGCCGTGGAGCATCACCACGCGGGTGGACGCCACGTTCAGCGCCAGGCGCAGCAGGGTCGCCACCAGCAGGATGGTCGGGAACACCGCGAAATCCAATGGCCGCAGGGCGTACACACACACCAGCAGCACCACCACCGACAGGGCGATGTTGAAGGTGAAAAACACGTCGAGCAGGAACGGCGGCATCGGCAACATCATCATTGCCAGCATCACCAGCAACAACAACGGCACGCCCAGGTTGCCCCGCGACAGGTCAGTCAGGGTGCCACGGGCCGTGCTGAGCATTTGAGAGCGATCTACCACCGGTCTTCCTCGTGTCCTTGAAGCAAAGTTTTGACGCTGGGGGGCGTCCTGCAGGCGGTATTGCAAGAAGCCTTCCAACTTTGCTTGGAGGAAATACCAGGGGCAGTTTCTATCGCCGATCAATGCTTAAATCAGCTTAAGCTCAGTAGCCTTTGGTTTTAGAGTTTTTTTATCGGTACCGGGCTCGTACGATACCCTTTGCCCCTTCGTGAAAGACTGAATACCTGAGGCTAGAGCATCTTCGATATGTACAAATACATCAGCCCCTCCGCCGTCTGGAGTGATAAATCCAAAACCCTTAGCCGTGTTAAAAAAATACACCGTGCCTGTCGCCATGATGATTCTCCTTGCCTGACTCAACACACCGCACCCAGCGTGCGGCATCGCAATTTCATCTAATCGCAAAAAAACAGGCAGAACCACTGTTAGAGTTGACAGATAGTTGATGGGGCCGACGAGTGGCGCAGCCGTGACGATTCGACAGTCAACGGAGCTTATCGAAGTGAAAATCCAGGTCAAATGTGGGAGCAAGCCCCCCCCACATTTGAATTGATGTACAGCTGTTGCTACTGAGGAAATTTCTGACAAGGATTTGGGGTTGCCCCTAGGAAACTCGCTCTCTAGTCTCCGTACACCGCTGCAAACGCAGCGGACGGGCGTCGCGGTCCGGTTTACCAATGCGCAGAAGCGCCATTGTCCGCTTTCAGTCAGCGATTTTTTGTCGTCTACTGTGCGGCCCTTATGGTGGCTGTGCGCGGGATACCTTCGGGTATGCCGGGTTCCTTGGTAACCGGTCCGCGAACCTGCGCACAGCTGCCACCCTCCATCGCGTCGCGGCGATCAGCGGCAGTTCCACCTTTACCGAGGATAGTCACAATGATCAAACCCACCCCAAATCCCCCCATCCGGCTGTTTACCGTAGCTGACGGCATCAGCACCGAAGACCTGCTGGTCAACCTCAGCGAAACCCTCGCCTCGGCCAATGCCTTGAGCTGCGACCTGGCCTTTGACCTGGAGGGCTCTAAACGAGAGGAATTGCTCGGCATTGCGCAGTTGATCAATCTGGCGCAGTTACTGGCTGATCGCGTGGCATCGGGCTGACGACAGCCTAAAACCACTGATAACACGCACTCAATGTGGGAGGCCCCACTACCTCTTCGACGTAGCGCTGTCGCGCAGCAAACTGGGGGCGCCTACAAATATTCTTGGCGCTGAGGTGATCGTTCCCGCGCTCTGCGTGGGAATGCCTCCTGGGACGCTCCGCGTCCCGCCAAGCGCTGCAAGTTTCGGCGATTGCGCACAGGTGACGCGGAGCGTCACGGGCTGCAATCCCACGCAGGAGCGTGGGAACGATCTTTGAATGTGAAATTTCAGTTTTTAACTGAAAAATTAATCCTTTAAAATCAGCGAGTTATTTTAAGTTTGATAAGAGGGGGCTTGCCCCCCTCCCACATTTGGATGTGTGTGTACACATCGCTGCAAACGCTGCGCCCCGTACCAAGCCTCTGCTTTCCCGCTCAACTCCACCGCCAGCGATGCTCATCAAACACAGTATGCTGACAGGCCGATTCGACATGTATGGCTCTCGGGCCCTTGGCGCTTTGGACCACGTCATAGCTGACCTTCTGGCCTGGCACAAGGACCTTGAACGGGCCGCCTGGAATATCGACATAGTGGACAAATACCTCTGCGCCTGCGTCATCGGGCATTATCCCGCCACATCCCATTTCATAGTTGAACCACTTGACCACTCCCGTAGCCATCACTGCCCTCCTTGATTCGCTCAACGAATTCAATGTGCAACGCCCGTTTTATCCACGCGCTGAAGCGCCAGGCTCGCCACTGGCAAAGCGACGCAGCCTACCGGGTGTGGCTCAGGTCGAATGTGGGAGGGGCTTGCTCCCGATGGCGGTGTGTCAGGCCCGGAACAGGTGGCTGATACGCCGCTATCGGGGGCAAGCCCCCTCCCACATTTGCAACCGGGTAGTCTTTTAAAGAGGCCGTATATTCTCGGCCTGAGGCCCCTTTGGTCCTTGTGCTAGGTCATATTCAACTTTTTGATTTTCTTGCAGGCTTTTATATCCTCCCGTCTGAATTGCCGAGTAATGAGCAAAAACATCCGCGCTTCCATCATCCGGTGTAATAAAACCAAAGCCCTTCTCCGCGTTAAACCATTTCACAGTGCCAGTTGCCATTGCCGTTCTCCACACACTTATGGACCCGTCCCGGTATCGTTACGCGCGCTGACGGGGAGCGCATAAACGCCCTGGGGTTTATGGATCATTTGAAACGTTAACTTCTTACCAATCGACAGTGCAGCCCCCCGCCAATCGCTCCAATCGATAAAGACGCAGTCATGCCCGTCATCCAGCGCAATCAGCCACTTGCCCCTGGCCAGCTCACGTTTGACTGTACCCGTGGTCACTTTCAATACCGTTCTCCCTGCATCTCGTTCACAGCCTGCGCGCAGTGCCTGGTGCAATAGAACCGCGAGACGCTGGCGCTGGCTACTGTCAAAGTTGACAGGTAGACGCAAACGACCATGGGTGCTAGCGAGGGGCTTTCGGTGTTTTTTTCCGCTTGCGGGGTTTTCGCATGGTGGGAGCGGCTGGCGGGACTTCACCGCACTTGGCATCTGTCGACTGCACGGCAACCGCGTTGCCATCACGATCCCGGGCAATAAAACCAATGCCCTTGACCGCATCGAACCACTTGACCGTAGTCCTATCCATCACCGCCTCCCGAGCCGCGCATGGCTGCGCGACTCATCGCTGTATCAAACAGTGAAGGCGGCGCATTGGCTACTGTCAAAGTTGACAGGTAATGGGCACCCTCCTGTAGGAGCGAGCTTGCTCGCGAAGGTGGGTAACGATAACGCGCAAATCAGGATGAACGCGGCGACTCGGAGTTTTTCGCGAGCAAGCTCGCTCCCACAGAGGCAGACATAAAAGCGCGTTTTCAGGAGTCGCGACGCAAATCCGGCGGGATCGGCAGGTCCTTGAGCGGATCGGGCCGCTTGCCCTTGCCCGCCCGGTACTGGCGGATCTGGTAGACGTAGGCCAATACCTGCGCCACGGCCAGGTACAGCCCGGCGGGGATTTCCTGATCGAGGTCGGTGGAATAGAAGATCGACCGCGCCAGCGCCGGTGATTCCAGCAGCAGAATGTCGTTGGCCACGGCGATTTCACGGATCTTGAGCGCGGTAAAGTCGCTGCCCTTGGCCAGCAACATGGGCGCGCCACCCTTCTCCGGGTCGTACTTGAGGGCGACGGCGTAGTGGGTCGGGTTAGTGATGATCACATCGGCGTCGGGCACCGAGGCCATCATCTTGCGCTGGGACATTTCCCGCTGCAGTTGGCGGATGCGTTGCTTGACCTCCGGGCGCCCTTCCTGGTCCTTGTGTTCGTCGCGCACTTCCTGCTTGGTCATCAGCAGTTTCTTGTGGCTTTCCCACAGCTGGATCGGCGCGTCCACGGCCGCGATGATGATCAGCCCGGCAGACATCCACAGCGCGCTCCAGCCCACCACTTGCAGGCTGTGGATGATCGCCGACTCCAGCGGTTCATGGGCGATGCGCAGCAAGTCGTCGATGTCGGACGACAACACCGACAACGCCACGAACAGAATCAGGATGAATTTGGCCAAGGCCTTGAGCAGCTCCACCAGGGCCTTGGTGGAAAACATGCGCTTGAGCCCGGCCGCCGGGTTCATGCGGCTGAACTTGGGCGCCATGCTGCTGGCGGCAAACAGCCAGCCGCCGAGGGCGACCGGGCCGATCAGCGCGGCGAGCAGCAAGGTGATCAGGATCGGTTGCACCGCCAGCAGCGCGATCTTGCCCGAATGCAGCAGGTAGAGCCCCATGGAATCCGGGTTGAGCAGTACCTCGCGGGGCAAGCTGAAGTTGTGCTTCATCAGCTCCAGCAAGTCCAGCGCCAGGCCACCGCCGTAGATCAGCAAGGCGCCGGCACCGGCCATCATGGTCGCAACGGTATTGAGCTCTTTGGAGCGTGCGATCTCGCCCTTTTCCCTGGAGTCCTTTTTACGTTTCTCCGTGGGGTCTTCTGTCTTGTCCTGACCACTCTCGCTCTCGGCCATGGCTCAGCGCGCCCGTGCCAGGTCACGTAAGAACTGCAAGGCGTCGGTCGCCAGCGGTTGATACTGATTGAGAATGTCAGCCAGGCCGACCCAGAAAATCCCCATGCCCAACACCAGGGTCAAGGGGAAACCAATCGAGAAGATGTTCAGCTGCGGCGCCGCGCGGGTCATCACGCCAAACGCGATGTTGACCACCAGCAACGCCGTGATCGCCGGCAACACCAGCAGCAAGGACGCGCCCAGCACCCAGCCGAGGCGCCCCACCAGTTCCCAGAAATGGTTGACCACCAACCCCGAGCCCACCGGCAAGGTGGTGAAGCTTTCGGTCATGACCTCGAACGCCACCAGATGGCCGTTCATGGCCAGGAACAGCAAGGTCACAAGCATGGTCAGGAATTGCCCGATCACCGCCGCCGACACACCGTTGGTGGGGTCGACCATGGACGCGAAGCCCATGCCCATCTGCACCGAGATGATTTGCCCGGCGACCACAAACGCCTGGAAGAACAGGCTCAGGGAAAAGCCCAGCATGGCGCCGATCAGGACCTGTTCGGCGATCAGCATCAACGCGCTGAGGTCGAGGGCGTTGACCGGCGGCATCGGCGGCAAGCCGGGCACGATCACCACGGTGATCGCGACCGCGAAATACAGGCGCACACGCCGTGGTACCAGGGTGGTGCCGAACACCGGCATGGCCATCAACATGGCCGTGACGCGAAACAGCGGCAGGATGAACGAGGCCACCCAGGTACTGATCTGGGTGTCGGTCAAGGCCAGTAACGATTGCATCGGCTCAGCCGATCAACTGCGGAATACTGCCGTACAGCTGCAGGATGTATTCCATGAAGGTTTGCACCAGCCACGGGCCGGCGACGATCAGGGTGATCAGCATCACCAGCAGGCGCGGCAGGAAGCTCAGGGTCTGTTCGTTGATCTGGGTGGCGGCCTGGAACATCGCCACCAGCAGGCCGACCAGCAGGCTCGGCACCACCAGCACGGCGACCATCAGGGTGGTCAGCCACAGCGCTTCGCGAAACAGGTCGACGGCAACTTCTGGGGTCATCGCGCTATACCCCTCCGAAACTGCCGGCCAGGGTGCCGATAATCAGCGCCCAGCCGTCCACCAGCACAAACAGCATGATCTTGAACGGCAACGAGATGATCAGCGGCGAGAGCATCATCATCCCCATCGCCATCAGCACGCTCGCCACCACCAGGTCGATGATCAGGAACGGGATGAAAATCATGAAGCCGATCTGGAACGCGGTCTTCAATTCCGAGGTGACGAACGCCGGCACCAGGATGGTCAGCGGAGCCTGGTCCGGCGTGGCGATGTCGGTGCGCTTGGACAGGCGCATGAACAGCTCGAGGTCGCTGGAGCGGGTCTGCGACAGCATGAAGTCCTTGATCGGGCCCTGGGCCTTGTCGATGGCGTCCTGGGCAGTCATTTTCTCCGCCAGGTAGGGCTGCAGGGCTTGCTGGTTCACCTTGTCGAACACCGGCGCCATGATGAACAGCGTCAGAAACAACGCCATGCCGGTAAGGATCTGGTTCGACGGCGTCTGTTGCAGGCCCAGGGCCTGGCGCAGGATCGAGAACACGATGATGATCCGCGTGAAGCTGGTCATCAGCATGACGAACGCCGGGATAAAACTCAGCGCGGTCATGATCAGCAGGATCTGCAGGCTGACCGAGTATTCCTGCGCGCCGGCCGCATTGGTGCCCAGGGTGATCGCCGGGATCGACAACGGGTCGGCGCCCAGGGCCATCGGCGCGGCCAGCAACAGCATGAGCGTCAGGAACACGCGCATTACTTCTTATCCTTCTGATCCTTGCCCAGCAATTCCATCAGGCGCTGGGCGAATTCTGGCGTGGCGGCCTCGGTCTTGGCCGCGTCCACCGGTGTCTTGAGTACGTGCAACGGGGTAATGCGGCCGGGGGTGAGGCCGAGCAGGATCTGCTCCTCGCCGACCTGCACCAGCACCAGGCGATCGCGCGGGCCGAGGGCACGCGAGCCGATCAGCTCGATGACCTGGGCGTTGCCCGGGCCGATACGCTGCACGCGGCGCATCAGCCAGGCCAGCACGAAAATCAGGCCGACCACCAGCAACAGGCCGAGCATCAGTTGCGTCAACTGCCCGCCGACGCTGCCGACCGCAGGTGCCGCAGCCGCTTGCGCGATCGGCTCAGCCGCCAGGGCGCCCAAGGGCAGCGCCAGCAACAGTCCCGCCATGCTGTACTTCATTTCAGCGCAACTTCTTGATGCGTTCGCTCGGGCTGATCACGTCCGTCAGGCGAATGCCGAACTTCTCGTTGACCACCACCACCTCGCCATGGGCGATCAGCGTTCCGTTGACCAGCACATCCAGCGGCTCGCCGGCCAGGCGGTCAAGCTCGATCACCGAGCCCTGGTTGAGCTGCAGCAGGTTACGGATGTTGATTTCGGTGCTGCCCACTTCCATGGAAATCGACACCGGAATGTCCAGGATCACGTCCAGGTTGGGGCCGTCGAGGGTCACAGGTTCGTTGTTTTTCGGCACGCTGCCGAATTCTTCCATCGGCAGGCGTTTGCCGGCCGGCGCGGAGGCAGCGTCGGCGGCCAGCAGCGCGTCGATATCGTCCTGGCCGACATCGCCGGTTTCTTCCAGGGCCGCAGCCCACTCGTCAGCCAGGGCCTGGTCTTCGGCGGAAGTGTTTTCGTGTTCGGTAGCCATTACATGTCCTCGGCGCAGCAAACAATCATGAATAGGGGGTGCATCAGCGGCGATTGATCGGTTCAATCACCTGCAACGCCAGGTTGCCCTTGTGGGAACCGAGCTTGACCTTGAACGACGGCACACCATTGGCGCGCATGATCAGTTCTTCCGGCAGTTCGACGGGGATCACGTCACCCGGCTGCATGTGCAGAATGTCGCGCAGGCGCAGCTGGCGGCGGGCCACGGTGGCGCTCAGGGGTACGTCGACGTCGAGCAGGTCTTCGCGCAGGGCCTTGACCCAGCGTTCGTCCTGGTCGTCGAGGTCGGACTGGAAACCGGCGTCGAGCATTTCGCGTACCGGCTCGATCATCGAGTACGGCATGGTCACGTGCAGGTCGCCGCCACCGCCATCGAGTTCGATGTGGAACGTCGACACCACAATGGCTTCGCTCGGCCCGACGATATTGGCCATGGCCGGGTTCACTTCCGAGTTGATGTACTCGAAATTGACTTCCATGATCGCCTGCCAGGCTTCCTTCAAGTCAATGAAGGCCTGCTCCAGCACCATGCGCACCACGCGCAGTTCGGTGGGCGTGAATTCACGGCCTTCGATCTTGGCGTGACGGCCGTCGCCACCGAAGAAGTTGTCCACCAGCTTGAACACCAGCTTGGCGTCGAGGATGAACAGCGCGGTGCCGCGCAACGGCTTGATCTTGACCAGGTTGAGGCTGGTGGGAACGTACAGCGAGTGCACGTATTCACCGAACTTCATCACCTGCACACCGCCCACCGCCACGTCCGCCGAACGGCGCAGCATGTTGAACATGCTGATGCGGGTGTAACGGGCGAAACGTTCGTTGATCATTTCCAGGGTCGGCATGCGTCCACGGACGATGCGATCCTGGGTGGTCAGGTCGTAACTTTTGACGCTGCCGGGTTCGGCAGCCATTTCGGTCTGTACCAGACCATCGTCGACGCCATGCAACAGCGCGTCGATTTCATCCTGGGACAGCAGG
The DNA here is from genome assembly GCF_003852355.1 of Pseudomonas sp. R2-7-07. Lineage (NCBI taxonomy): Bacteria > Pseudomonadati > Pseudomonadota > Gammaproteobacteria > Pseudomonadales > Pseudomonadaceae > Pseudomonas > Pseudomonas sp. R2-7-07. The sequence continues at coordinate 3,992,261 of NZ_CP027759.1, forward strand.
TCTTGCACGGCCATGTCGTGGTCCTACTGCAATACGAAGTTAGTGAAGAGCGCCTGCTCGACCACGACTTTGCCGAGCTCTTTCTGGGCCACTTCCTGCACGCTGGCAGTGACCTTCTGGCGCAGCATTTCCTGGCCCACCGCAGTGGCCAGGCTGTCGAAGCTCTGCCCGGAGAACAGCATCACCAGGTTGTTGCGGATCACCGGCATGTGCACCTTGAGCGCGTCCAGGTCCGCCTGGTTGCGCGCCAGCAAGGTGATGCTCACCTGCAAGTAGCGTTGGCGACCGTTCTGGTTGTAGTTGGCGACAAACGCCGGCAGCATCGGCTCGAAGATTGCCGGTTGCTTGACGTTAGTGGCGGCGTCGGCAGCGGGAGCCGGCTTGCTGGCACTGCTGTGCATGATGTACCAGGTGCCACCCACCGAGGCGCCAATGGCCAGGAGCAGGCCCAGCACAATCAGCAGGATCAGCTTGAGCTTGCCTTTGCCTGCGGGGGGAGTTGCTGCGTCGTCGCTCTTCGCCATGCCAATAATCCGTCACTATTCTGGGATTCATAGATCTACGGAAAGGCAGGAGCAAGTGTTATGCCAGAGTTGTCTGGCACCAGGGCAACACCAATCAAATGTGGGAGGGGGCTTGCTCCCGATAGCAGTGTGTCATTCAACAAATCTGTTGCTGATACACCGCAATCGGGAGCAAGCCCCCTCCCACATTTTGATCTCTGTTCGGCTTGGGTCAGGCGTAGTAGTCGACAGCGCTGGAGCCGATCACACTGCTCACCACCGGCGCGACGGCGGCCGCCACTTCGCCAGAGTCGGCAGCATCGCCAGCGCTACTGCGGCCGCTACTCACGCCCCGCGCCTGGCTCTGCTGTTGCTGCTGCTCCTGCCCGCGAGACTGGTCGGACACATTCACGTCCACCTGCCCCATGCCTTGCTGGGCGAACATCTCGCGCAGGCGCCCGGACTGGCTTTCCAGCGCTTCACGGACCACCGCATGGCCGCTCATGAAGCTCACTTGGGCCTGCTGGTCGGGCGTCATGTTGACCTTGATGTCCAGGCGCCCCAGTTCGGCCGGCTGCAGCTGGATTTCGGCCGACTTGAGGTTGGCGCTGGAGAGGTACATCACGCGGTTGACCACTTCTTCGGTCCAGCCGCTCTGGTGCATGGCCAGCGGGGCGTTGGTCACCGGCGGCAAGGCGTTGGCGGTTTTCGGCGTGGCGGCCTGGGTCAGCGCGGCGAGGCGGTTGGCAAAGTCATCCACGCGGGTGTCGCTGCTGGCGTCCTTGAGGTCCTTGAGGCCGTCATCGATCAGCGCGCCGAAGGCTTTGTCGCCGCCCTGGCCGGTGCTGTCCTTGGTGGCTTGTTGATCGACCATAGTGGCCAGGCCTGCCGCGAAGTTCTGCGCGGCGGTCGGTTGATCCAGGGGCGTGGCTGGCGCAGTTTTCTGTGGCGCCTGGCTGCTGGCCGATACATGACCGCCCTGCTCCATCGCCAAGCGTACGGCGGGCATCGCATCCAGGGGGTCGGCTTCGGGGTCGAAGGCCGGTGACTTGGCCTGGTCGCTCACGGCAACGGGGGCGGCGGCGACCGGCTGGGGCTTGTCATCTTCCACGACCGCCACAGGCGCTGGCGTTTCCACCGGCACGGCAGCGGGTGTGATCGTGGCGATCAGCGCGGGGTCGACCGGCGGATCGGCCGGCGGCTGTTGCGCCAGGGACGGGTCGGCGGCTGTGTCGGCGGCGTCCTCGTCGGCCTTGGCCGGCTTGGCAGGCAAGGGATTGCCGCTATCGGCAACCGCCGGCGTGCTGGCGGCAGATTGATCGCCGGCTGCCGTCGGTGCCGACTTGCCTGGGGCGTCGGCGGTTTTCAAGGCAGATTTGGCGCCTTGGTTGGCGAACACTTGAGCGAAGCCAGGGCCCTTGTCCCGTGGGTCCGCAGCCGCTGCCACAGGGGTGGCGGCAGGCGCTTGAGGCTTGGCCGCGGGGGCAGCCTGAAGAAGCGAATTAGGGGCGACTGGCATAGGTAAAGGTCTCCACTGCATGGGGTCGGGGATGCAGTATCCAGAGATAGAGCAAGAGTCGGGCCAAGTCGCCCTGGGCAGCTAAATCGCGGTTTGAAGTGCTTCAGAGACTGAAGCGCTGCCGCTCCGACTCATACAGCGGCCGGACCAAGGCAAACTCATGATCGATCTGATCGACCAGGGCCCCGAGGTCCGCCGTCGTCCCAACAGACTCCACTTCCAGGCGCTGACACAACTGCGCCAGTCGCACCGCCCCAAGGTTGCCGCTGCTACCCTTGAAGCTATGGGCGATGCGCCCCAGCGCCTTGGCGTCATCACGCGCTTTGCGCAAGGCGGTGACGCGCTCTTCGGAGTCATGAAGGAAGGTCTCCAGCAACCGTGGGTACTCGTCCTCCATCACCTCCTGCAAGCCCGACAGCACGTCAGGGTCCAGATGAATCTCAGCCACTTGCTCGCTCCTTGATCAAGAATCGGCGGATTATGCCAGAGCCTCCCAGCAAAACTCCACGCAGACACTGCGCCCGCCATCGGACCAGCGTACCGCGCTGCAAAGTTGACGCACCAGGCTCAAGCCGCGGCCAGACAGACGGTCAGCATCCAGCGGCCGCGCCAGCACCTCGTCAACATCGAAGCCAGGCCCGCTGTCCTCGACACGCAACGTCATCTTGCCGCCCTTTGCAGTCGGGGACACCTGCACATGTATGCGGATATGGCCGCTGTTCAATTGCGCCAGCCGCTCGTTGCGCAGGCGGTAGTACTGCGCAAACCCTTCGGCATCTTGCTTGAGCTGTGAATCCAGCCCCAGTACCCCATGTTCGAGGGCATTGGCATACAACTCGGCCATCACCGTGTAGAGCGCACCGCTCTGCTCACGCAGGCCGTGGACCTCCAACAGTAATTGCAGCAGATAGGGCAATGGGTTGTAGCGCCTGAGGGTCTGCGCGCGAAATTCAAAACTCACCGACCAATTCAGCGGGCACGACTGGCCACTGTCGGAATACATCGGTTCCGCCACGCGCAGCGGTTGGCCGGACAGCAAGGTGATTTCAACCATGCTGACGTCGTCCCGTGCCTCACCGCGAAATGCCGCCAGCGCCTGCTCGATATCCTCGAACAAGCGGTCGGGCTCGCGGTTGGCGGCAAACACCTGCTGCAAACGCTCGGCGCCGAACAACTGGTCATTGGCGTCGGCGGTGTCCAGCACCCCATCGGAGAGCAGGAACACCCGGTCGCCCAGGGCCATGGGCCAGACTTCGGTGCTGTCATCGAATGCCTGGGCCGACAGCACGCCCAACGGCAGATGCCGCGACATCAACGGCGTGCGCTTGCCGGTAGCGACCTCATGCACATAGCCCTCGGGCATGCCGCCGTTCCACACCTCCACCACGCGCCGCTCGGTGCTCAGGCACAACAGTGTGGCGCAGCAGAACATGTCCACCGGCAGGATGCGCTTGAGCTTGGCGTTCATCTCGCGCAGGGTCTGCGTCAGCCCATAGCCCTTGGCGGTCATGCCATAGAACACTTCGGCCAGGGGCATGGCACCGATGGCCGCCGGCAGGCCGTGGCCGGTGAAATCGCCGAGCAACACGTGCATGTCGCCGGACGGCGTATAGGCCGCCAGCAACAGGTCCCCGTTGAACAGTGCATAGGGCGATTGCAGGTAGCGGATATTCGGCGCCGCGTTGATGCAACCCGAATGCGCGACCTTGTCGAACACGGCCTTGGCGGTGCGCTGCTCATGTAACAAGTAATCGTTGTGACGGGCGATCTGGTCACGCTGCTGCAGCACCGTGGCTTGTAGCCGCCGCAGGCGGTCCATGGCGTTGATCTTGGCGGCCAGAATCAACTGGTTATAGGGCTTGGGCAGGAAATCGTCGCCGCCGGCGTCCAGACACTCGGCCAGTGCGGCGCTTTCGCGCAGCGAGGTCAGGAAGATGATGGGGACCAACTGCTCGCCCGCCAATTGCTTGATCCAGCGCGCGGCGAGAAAACCATCCATCACCGGCATCATCGCGTCCATCAACACCAACTGCGGGCGCTCGCGCGCAAACACCTCAACGGCTTGCTCGCCATTGGTCGCGGTGAGCACATGGTGACCCTGACGCCGCACGATGGTCGACAACAACAGCAAGTCGGCGGCACTGTCTTCGGCAATCAGGATGGTCAGCGGCTCGGATAAGGGCGCCAGGACTCTCACGAGATATCGAAAAGCTTGTCGAAATTTGAAATGGCGAGGATTTTGCGCACGTCCGTGTTGCTGTTGGTCACGCGCACGTCTGAATTATCGCCACCGGCATGGTCCCGCAGCAGCAGAAGCATGCCCAGGGCCGAGCTGTCCATATACGTGGTTTCTTTCAGGTCCACGACGTACGACTCAGGCACCTTATAGAACCGCTCGTAGGCATCACGAAATGCCTGGTGGCTGCCGAAATCGAATCGGCCCTTGATCGTGATCGTCAACTTCTTCCCATCCAGGGATACATCTGGCTCGATCGACATGTGACTGCTTCCTTGTCATTGGCACTAGACACAAGGTGTAGCAGCTGAACTGGATGTGAGCAACACAGCATTTCAAATGTGCCCTGTTTCGCTGGTTAGAACTGTTCCTGGCGGGGCAGGCGCTGGGACAGCTCGTCGAGCAACTTTTGTTCACGCTTGTCCTCAATGGCCCGCGCTTCGTCGAGATAGCGCTGCACCAATTTGCGCAAACCTTCGACGCGGGCGAACGCCGCTTGCCAGCTTTCGCGCGCCTTATCGAGGTTGTTCTGGTGCCAGGCCAGGCTCTGGCGCTGTTGGCCGACGGCGGTTTCCAGTTGGTTGAGAAAGCCCTGGTACCCCATCAGCCACTGGCCCGACACGCCCTTGCTGCCGCGCTCGATCCACTGTTGCTGATACTCGAGGCGAAAGCGCTCGAGGTCGCCCAGCTTGCTTTCCGCCAGGCGCACCTGGCCCTGGAAATAGCCCAGGCGCTGCACAGCGGTCTTTTCGGCCTTTTCGGCCATTTCCACCACCGGGGCCAGGCGCGCGGCGCGACTGTTGGCCATGGCTTAGCCGCCTGGCGCGGGGGCGAAGATGGACTGCAGATGCGCTTCGCTTTCGCCCATGCTGATCTTGTCGTTCAGCCCCTGGCGCAGGTAGGTCACCAACTGCGGTTGCAGCGCAATGGCCAGGTCGGTCTCGCGATCGCCACCGGCGACGTAGGCGCCAACGCTGATCAGGTCGCGGCTCTGCTGATAACGCGACCACAGCTGCTTGAAGTATTGCGCGCGGGCCATGTGTTCCGGCGTCACCACCGCCGGCATTACCCGGCTGATGGACGCCTCGATATCAATGGCCGGGTAGTGCCCTTCTTCGGCCAGGCGCCGCGACAGCACGATGTGCCCGTCAAGCACGCCCCGCGCCGAGTCGGCAATCGGGTCCTGCTGGTCATCGCCTTCGGACAACACGGTGTAGAACGCGGTGATCGAGCCCCCGCCGGCCTCGGCATTACCGGCCCGCTCCACCAGCTTGGGCAGCTTGGCGAACACTGACGGCGGATAGCCCTTGGTCGCCGGCGGCTCGCCGATGGCCAGGGCGATCTCGCGCTGGGCCTGGGCGAAACGGGTGAGCGAGTCCATCAGCAACAGGACATTCTTGCCCTTGTCGCGAAAATATTCGGCGATGCGCGTGCAATACATGGCGGCGCGCAGGCGCATCAGCGGTGCGTCATCCGCCGGAGAGGCGACGACCACCGAACGCTTGAGCCCTTCCTCACCGAGGCTGTGCTCGATGAATTCCTTGACCTCACGGCCACGCTCGCCGATCAGCCCGACCACGATGATGTCGGCCTCGGTAAAGCGCGTCATCATGCCCAGCAACACCGATTTACCCACACCGGTACCGGCGAACAGGCCCAGGCGCTGGCCGCGACCGACCGTCAATAAACCGTTGATGCTGCGTATGCCCACGTCCAGCGGCACGCTGATGGGGTTACGGTTGAGCGGGTTGATGGTGGGGCCGTCCATCGGCACCCAGTCCTCGGCTTTCATGCCGCCCTTGCCATCCAGCGCGCGACCGGCGCCGTCGAGTACGCGGCCGAGCATGCTCATGCCCATCGGCAGGCGCCCGGTGTCGGCCAGCGGCACTACGCGGGCACCGGGGGCGATACCGGCGAGGCTGCCCACCGGCATCAGGAAAATCTTATTGCCGGAAAAGCCCATCACTTCGGCTTCGACCTGCACCGGGTGGTAGCTGTCGTCGTTGATCACCATGCAGCGGCTGCCCATGGCGGCACGCAAGCCTTCGGCTTCAAGGGTCAGGCCGACCATGCGCAACAGGCGCCCTTCAAGGATCGGCTGGCCGGGCAACTCAGTGGCCTCGGCGTAGCTGCCCAGGCGTTTGGCGAAGCTGGTGCGGTCAAGGCGCATCGGTGGCGTCCAGATCAACGCTCAGATCAGGCTCGGCCGGGTGCAGCACCTGCTCATGCAACTGGTCGAGCAATTTGGTCATGATCTGGCTGATGCGGGTTTCCACCGTGGCATCGATGCGGCTGTGCTCGGTCTCGACGCGGCAGCCACCGGGCTGCAACGCCGCGTCCTCGACGATGCGCCAGGTTTCTTCATGGCGCTCGCGCAAGGCTTTGACCTGCTCGAAATCCTGCGGGTTGATATACAGCCGCACATTGCCGACACCCAGGGGCAGCAGCTTGAGGGCCTCGCGCATCACGCTTTCGATCTGGCTGGAATCCAGCACCAGTTCACGCTGGATCACTTGGCGCGTGATGTGCTGCACCAGGCCGACCATGGATTTTTCCAGCTGCGCGTCCTGTTCGGCGATGGGGGCGAACAGGTTGCCCATCAAGCGCTCCAGGCTGGCCAATTGACCACTGAGGGCTTCTTCGGCTTCCTGGCGAACCTTGAGAGTAGTGCTGCGAAAGCCGTCTTTTTCACCGGCCGCGAAGCCTTCGTTGTAAGCCTCCTGGCGGATGGCTTCCAACTCTTCAAGGGTCAGCGGCTGGACTTCCTCCAGCGGCACTTCTTCCATCTGTGCCGGCGGTTCCTCCACCGGCTCAGGTTCTGGCTCCGGCACGTGGGGGTCGAAGCTGGGCAACGACCAGATGTCGAACCCGCCGACATCCCGCGCGCGAATCAGGTCGCTGGGCGTCTCATCTTTGTTCGACATGCGGGGCGCCTTAAATCATTTCTTCGCCGCCCTTCCCGCCGAGAACGATTTCTCCGGCTTCGGCCATACGGCGGGCAATGGTGAGGATTTCTTTCTGCGCGGTTTCCACGTCGCTGACGCGCACCGGGCCCTTGGCTTCCAGGTCGTCGCGCAACAGTTCGGAAGCACGCTTGGACATGTTCTTGAAGATCTTTTCCTTGACGCCCTCGTCCGAGCCCTTGAGGGCCAGCACCAGCACGTCGGACGACACTTCGCGCAGCAACGCCTGGATGCCACGGTCGTCGACATCGGCGAGGTTGTTGAACACGAACATCAGGTCTTCGATCTGGCCGGACAGGGTGTCGTCGATCTCGCGGATCGAGTCCATCAACTGGCCTTCGACCGAGCTGTCGAGGAAGTTCATGATGTCGGCTGCACGCTTGATCCCGCCCAGGGTGGTGCGCGAGGCGTTCGAGTTGCCCGAGAACTGCTTCTCGAGAATCGTGTTGAGTTCTTTCAGCGCCGCCGGCTGCACGGTGTTCAGCGACGACACGCGCAGGATGATGTCCAGGCGCACTTTATGGTCGAAGTGGCCGAGCACTTCGCCGGCCTGGTCCGGGTCCAGGTAGGCCACGACAATGGCCTGGATCTGGGGGTGTTCGTAGCGAATCACGTCGGCGACCGCGCGCGGCTCCATCCACTTCAGGCTGTCGAGGCCACTGGTGTTGCCGCCCAGCAGGATGCGGTCGATCAGGCCGTTGGCCTTGTCTTCGCCCAGGGCCGAGGTGAGCATTTTGCGGATATAGCTGTCGGAGCCGACGCCCAGGCTGGTCTGGTCGCCGACGATCTCGACGAACTCGCTCATCACCTGTTCGACTTGCTCGCGGTGCACATTGCGCATCTGCGCCATGGCCACGCCGACGCGCTGGACCTCTTTGGGGCCCATGTGGCGCAGCACTTGGGCGGCGTCGGTCTCGCCCAACGACAGCAGCAGCACGGCGGCTTTGTCGACCCGGGAGAGCTTGGCAACAGCGACTCGATCATTCATCAGCGTTAATCCACTCTTTCACGACCTGGGCCACACGGCCCGGGTCTTCTGCCACCAGACTCTTGATTGCGTTCAACTGAGCGTCATAGCCTTCGCTCGGGCTTGGCAACAGGATGCTTTGCGGGCCGCCCAGGCTGACGCGGTCGTTGGCCAACTCGCCGTCCAGGCCACCCATGCCGCCCAGTTCGACGTCGCTACCGGCCAAGGCCAGTTGTTTCTTGCCATGCCCGGTGATGTTGTTGAGTACCGGCCGCAGCACACCAAATACCAGCACCAGGATGAACAACACTCCCAGCACTTGCTTGACGATGTCCCAGAACCACGGCTGGGTGTAGAACGCCGGGTCGGCGATCACTTCGCCGCGCTCGGCGGAGAATGGCATGTTGATTACGCTGACGCTGTCGCCACGGCTGGCGTCGAAGCCGACGGCGTCCTGCACCAGGCGGGTAAAGCGCGCCAATTCGTCGGCGCTCCAGGGTGCGCGGGTAACGGCACCGTCAGCGGCGTTGACCTTGACCTGGTCATCGACCACCACCGACACCGACAGGCGATTGACCTTGCCCTGCTGCTGCTTGGTGTGGCTGATGGAGCGGTCGAGCTCGAAGTTCTTGGTGGACTGGTTACGCTTGTCCGCCGGGTACGGCGCGAGCATCGGCTGGCCGGTGGCCGGGTCCATGATCTGCTGGCCGTTGGCGTCCAGCAGCGGTTGGCCGGCTGCAATCGCGCCAGCGGTGGCAGCGGCGCCACCGGTGGTTTGCGGGGCGGAAGCCGGTGCCGGCGGCTGGTTGCTCAGGGCCCCCGGTACGCCTTGCGGGCCGTTGCTGGCGGTGCGTTGTTCACTGGTGGACTGCTCGCTGCGCAGGGCGGGCTGGTCCGGATTGAATTGCTCGGACGTCGATTCGACGGCGCTGAAGTCCACGTCGGCGGACACTTCAGCCTTGTAGCGGTCGTTGCCCAGCACCGGCTGCAGGATGTTATGCACGCGCTGGGTGAGCATGCTTTCCATGCGACGGCTGTAGTCGAACTGCTTGCCGGCCTGGGTCAGCGCGGAATTTTCGGCCATGTCGGACAGCAGGTTGCCCTTCTGGTCGACCACGGTGATCTGCGACTTGCTCAACTCCGGCACGCTGGTGGCCACCAGGTTGATGATCGCCAATACCTGGCCAGGCTCCAGGGAGCGGCCGGAAAACAGTTCGACCAATACCGAGGCACTCGGCTTGCGTTCGTCACGCACGAACACCGAGCTTTTCGGGATGGCCAGGTGCACGCGGGCACCCTTGACGTTATTCAGGCTGGAAATGGTCCGCGCCAGTTCGCCTTCCAGGCCGCGACGGTAGCGGGTGGCTTCCATGAACTGGCTGGTGCCCAGGCCCTGGTCCTTGTCGAGGATTTCAAAGCCGATATTGCTGTCGGACGGCGTGACGCCGGCGGCCGCCAGTTTCATCCGCGCACGCGCCACATCGTCGGCCTTGACCAGCAAGGCACCGGAGTTGGGCTCCACGGTGTAGGCGATGTCGGCGGCGGCGAGGGTTTCCATGATCTGCTTGGAATCCATGCCCGCCAGGCTGCCGTACAGCGGCCGGTAATCAGGCTGCTGCGACCACAACACCACGGCAAAACCAATCGCCACGCTGGCAGCCAGGCCGACCATCAGGCCCACCTGACGCAACATGGTCATTTCCGAGAGGTTTTCCAGGAACGACAGGCCAAACAGCGGCGGCTTGCCGTCTGTCTTGGCGGGTACGTTGTCCACGACTGCTTCTGCCATGACTTAAATCTCGCCCTTAAACCGGCATCTGCATGATGTCTTGGTAAGCCTGAACCAGCTTGTTACGCACTTGGGTCAAGGCCTGGAAGGAAACACTGGCCTTTTGCGAGGCGACCATCACATCGGTGAGGTCCACGCCGCTTTTACCGATCTCGAACGCGGTCGCCAACTGGCTGGACGCCTGCTGGGTATCACTGACTTTATTGATTGCCTGACCGAGCATGTCGGCAAAACTGCTTTGGCCCAATTCCGGCGCTGGCGCGACAGATTTCGGTTGAGCCATGGCATCCATTTGCATGGAGCGCATATCCAACATCAACCGATTGAACTCAATACCCTGGCTCATGACCTTCTCTCTCCGACGACCCGCAATTTTTTGACACTACGCAGCGGTTACCAGGGGAGGTGCAACAAGGGTGCCAGCTTCGTTGCGACTCGTAAGAAAAGCCGACAAAGCTTGTCAGCCTAGGCTTTGCTCAGGTAGCGAAAAGATACGCTTCCACATCCATCCCCGCGTCGCGCATCTGCGCCAGCTTGTAGCGCAAGGTGCGCGGGCTGATGCCGAGGCGCTCGGCCGCTTCTTTGCGGCGGCCGCGCTCGGCGCGCAGGGTGTCGATGATCATCTGGAATTCGCGCCGGCGCAGGTCATCGCCCAGGGCGCCGGCCGATTCGGCTTCGGCAGGCACCGGTGCCGGCGCCAGGCTCGGCAACGGCGCCACGCCATTGCCCATGGCCAGGCAGAAATCCTGGGGCTGGATCAAGCCGCCCTGCTGCAGGATCAGCGCGCGCTGGATCGCATTGTCCAGCTCGCGCACATTACCCGGCCAGGGGTAAGCGACCAGGCAGGCCTGGGCCTCGGCCGACAGCCGCGCCTGGGCGTGTTTCATTTTTTTGACGTGGTTGTTCAGCAGGCGCTCGGCCAGAGGAATGATATCGGCCGGGCGTTCGCGCAACGGGCGCCAGGCCAGCGGGAACACCGACAGGCGATAGAACAAGTCTTCGCGAAAGCGCCCCGCCGCCACTTCGCCCGCCAAGTCGCGGTTGGTGGTAGCGACCACGCGGATATCCAGCTGGATCGGCTTGCGTGCGCCCACCCGCTCGACTTCTCGCTCCTGCAACACGCGCAACAACTTGGCTTGCAGACCCAGGGGCATTTCCGAGATTTCGTCGAGCAGAATGGTGCCGCCGTCGGCCTGCTCGAACTTGCCGGCCTGGGCCGCGATAGCCCCGGTGAACGAGCCCTTCTCATGGCCAAACAGGGTGGCTTCGAGCATGTTGTCCGGGATCGCCGCGCAGTTGATCGCGATAAACGGCTGCTGGGCACGGCTGGATTGTTGGTGGATATAGCGCGCCAGCACTTCCTTGCCGGTGCCGGACTCGCCGGAAATCAACACCGTGGAGTCGCTGCGCGCCACACGGGCCGCCAGTTCCAACAGTTGTGCACTGGCCGGTTCGAAGGCGATCGGGCCCTCACCCGCCACCGCCGAGATGACGCCCAGGGCATGCCGGGCGACCAGTTCGATCAACGCCTTGGGTTCGAACGGTTTGACCAGATAATCCGCCGCCCCCTGGCGCATGGCGTCCACGGCCCGCTCCACGGCGCCATGGGCGGTCATCAGCAGCACCGGCAATTGCGGCTGGCGCGCGCGCAGCAGGCCGAGCAGTTGGTGGCCGTCCATGCCGGGCATGTTCACATCGCTGACCACCAGGCTGAACGCCTCCTGCTGCACCGCCTCCAAGGCCTCCTCGGCAGAGCCGACCGCGCGGTAGTCATGGCCCGCCAACAGCAGCGTGTCAGCCAATGCTTCACGCAGGGCGCGATCGTCTTCAACCAATAAAACCTTGATAGCCATGATCCTTTTACTCCGCGCTCGCCGCGCTGGAAAACAGCGGCAAGGTCATCAATGCACAGGTGCCGCGCCCCAACCGGGAGCGCAACTGCAATTCTCCCTGATGCGCACGGGCCACTGCCTTGACCACGGTCAGGCCGAGGCCGGTGCCGTTGGTCTTGGTGGTGAAAAAAGGTTCGCCCAGGCGCTGCAGCACGGCCGGTGCGATACCGCTGCCGCTGTCGCTGATGCACAGGCGCAGGGTTTGCTCGCGGCGATACAGGTGCACCTTGAGGCGTGCACCAGGGCCGCTGGCCTGGGTGGCGTTTTCGATCAGGTTGAGCAGCGCGCCGACCAGGGTGTCACGGTTGCACAGCAACTCGCCGTGGTGGCTGTCGCACTGCCAGCGCAGGCTGGCGCCCTGGATATGCGTGGCCGCCGCCGCTTGCAGGGCCTGCATCAAACCGGCCGGAGTGAGGCGGTCGGTCAACGGCAATTCGCCACGGGCAAACACCAGCATGTCGCGCACCTGATGTTCCAGCTCGTGCAGGCGCTCCTTGAGACGCCCGGCAAAGCGCTGGTGGGTGGCCGCCGGCAACTGCTCATCAGTCAAATGACTGGCGTAGATCAACGCCGCCGACAACGGCGTGCGGATCTGATGCGCGAGGGACGCGACCATCCGCCCCAACGACGACAACCGCTCATGCCGCGCCAGTTGGTCTTGCAGGTGACGGGTTTCTGTCAAATCGTTGAGCAGCACCAACTGGCCCGGTTCAGCATCCAGGGAGCGGGTGGCGATGGACAGGCGACGCCCGTCTTTAAGCGACACTTCGTGGCCGTCATCCTCACGCGGCGCGAAGCAGCGGGTGATGACGTGGCGCCACAACTCGCCTTCCAGCGGCAGGCCGAGCAAGTCGCAGGCCGCCGGGTTGGCTTCGCGCACACGGCCCTGGTCATCGATGACGATCACGCCACCGGGCAACAGCGAAAGCAGATTCTGCAGGCGGTTGGCCAGGCGCTCCTTTTCAGCCAGTTCCTGCATGCGCTGGGCGCTGACCACCGCAAGTTCGCCTTTAAGCTCGGACACCCGGGCTTCAAGCAGACTGTAGGAATCGGTCAGCTGGCTCGACATCTGGTTGAACTGCGAGAACGCCTGTTCAAGACCCTGGCGGGTCGGCGGCTCTACAGGCGAAACCAGCCCCTGGATGGCAGGGGCCGGAGATAGTTGGGCGGCGTGGGGCATCATGCTCTCTCGCTTGGCTGACCGTCAGTTAAACGGAACGTTGCGAGGGCTGTAGCAATACCCGTGCCGAAAAAAAACTACCTAAGAATCAACTGGTTGAAAAACAGGCGTCAATCATCCGCCTGTTCATCGCCCTCTTTGCGGCTCATACCGTACTTGCGCATCTTTTCCACCAGGGTGGTGCGACGGATACGCAGGCGCTCGGCGGCACGCGCGACGATGCCGTTGGCGTCGTCCAGGGCCTGCTGGATCAGGCCTTGTTCCAGGTTGCCGAGGTAGTCCTTCAGGTCGAGGCCTTCCGGCGGCAGCATGGCCGTGGCGCCGAAGTCCGGCGCGTGGCCGTTGATCGCCACGCGTTCTTCCATGTCGCTGCGCAGGCTGTCGACCAGTTGCTCGTCTTCATCGTCGACGTAGCGAAATTTCTTCGGCAACTCGACCACGCCGATCACACCGTAGGGGTGCATGATCGCCATGCGTTCCACCAGGTTGGCCAGCTCGCGGACGTTGCCCGGCCAGCCGTGGCGGCACAGCGACATGATTGCGGCGGAGTTGAAGCGGATGGAGCCGCGTTTTTCGTGCTCCATGCGTGAGATCAGTTCGTTCATCAACAACGGGATGTCTTCCACACGCTCACGCAGCGGCGCCATCTCGATTGGGAATACGTTGAGGCGGTAATACAAGTCTTCGCGGAAGCTGCCGACCTCGATCATGCTTTCGAGGTTCTTGTGGGTCGCGGCAATGATGCGCACATCCACGCTCTGGGTCTTGTTGCTGCCCACGCGCTCGAAGGTGCGCTCCTGCAACACGCGCAGCAGCTTGACCTGCATTGGCAACGGCATATCGCCGATTTCGTCGAGAAACAGCGTGCCGCCATTGGCCAGTTCGAAGCGCCCGGCACGGCTGGTGATCGCGCCGGTAAAGGCGCCCTTCTCGTGGCCGAACAATTCGCTTTCCAGCAGCTCTGCCGGGATCGCCCCGCAGTTGACCGGCACGAACGGCCCGTCGCGACGCTTGGAATGGTAATGCAGGTTGCGTGCGACCACTTCCTTGCCGGTGCCCGACTCGCCCAGGATCAGCACGCTGGCGTCGGTGTCGGCCACTTGCTGCATCATCTGGCGCACGTGCTGGATCGCCCGGCTGGTGCCGACGAGACTGCGAAACAGGTTGGGTTCACGGTGACGGCCGCGCTCGCGGGCCTGGTCGTACATCTCGCGATAGACCTGGGCGCGGTGCAGGGAGTCGAGCAACTTGCTGTAGCTGGGGGGCATTTCCAGGGTGGAAAGTACCCGGCGACGCTGGTCTTCAGGCAGGTCGACGGAAGAAATATCGCCCATCAGCAACACGGGAAGGAACTCATCCCAGGTTGACAGTGTCTTTAACAAGCCCAAAACAGCGCCAGGAGCGTTTACCGTCCCGATCAGCACACAAATGACTTCACGGCTCGACGCCAACGAGCTGACCGCCTGCTGCCAATCATGGCTACCGCAGGGCAAATTTTCTTCACCGAGAAAATTTAAAATCACCGCTAAATCGCGGCGGCGGACGCTATCGTCATCGATCAGCAGAATTTTGGTTTCACGCCACATGCAATAGCAACTTCCCTAGTAAAACTTCCTGCCCCGGAATGAAGGCAATCAAGACGTCTGTAAGACTTATCTTCTACTAGACGTCTGAAATCTGAAAACAGCACTAGTTAAGTCAAAAATGCTGGCACAGTCAAATATATGACGCGCCGTTCGGACCAACCGCGCCCCTATCAGCCGAACAGATGGTAAACCTTTGACGCATTTTTCGCTTGGTTGATCTGCGACATCTCTTCGAATATCGCCTGGCGCTCGCCGGTCGTCACCTCAAGTAACTGCTGGTACACCGCCAACAGTGCCTCCAGCTTCTCCCGCAACGCATTCTCGTCCACCGGCGCTTCGCTGAGCACGTTATCGATCACGTTGCGACAGCCCAGGTCCAACTCGCCAATGGCGTCCCAGTTGCGCGCAGCCAGTGCGTCGACCAGGGCTTCACGGGTTTCATCAATGCGTTGCAGTGCGTGGCTCATGACGTGCTCCTTAAGGCTTCAGGCCTTATTCTGCTACTGCCTGTTGCGCCGCAATGGCGTCCCAGCCTTCTTTTACGGTGATCAGCAAACGAGCCACTTCGTCGATCATGTCGGCGTCGTTATGCAGGTTCGCTTCCATCAAACGGTTAGTCATATATGCATACAAACTTTCCAACTGCTGAACGTAGGCCGGGTTATCACTCTTTTCTGCATCCAGGCCGTCACGCAGGCCGATCACGATATCAATCGCCTTGCCGAGCATCAGGCCCTTGGCAGCGATGTCGCCACGCGCCAGCGCCCCTTTGGCCTGGGCCATGCGGTCCAGACCGCCTTCCATCAGCATCTGCACCAGGCGATGCGGGCTCGCCTCGGAGATCTGGGCATGGGAATTAACCTTCTGGTATTGGCGAAGGGCTCGCATGGGATTCATGGTTCTACCTCGTGACAGGCGACAGCGAAAAGGATTTCAGTAACCATTATGTCGACTGGGCTGCTAGAAACTTTAACCCCGATGGTCCTGTAAAAAACAAAGCCCAGGTCAGATGACCCGGGCTTTTTTCATGCATTCAGTCAATTGTTTTTCTGGTTGTTCAGCGCGTTGAGCGTGCCCATGATGTTGTTACTTTGCTGGCGTAACTGGGCGACCAGCGAATCCATCGCCGCGTATTTGCGTGTCAGGCTGGCTTGCAGATCCGCCACATGCACGTCTAGTTCCGCCTGGTCCTTGCTCAAGGTCTTGAGACTATCGGATAGAGCGGTCGTGCGCGTCGCGAAGATACCGGTGGTCGCTTTGGCATAACCTTCAGTGGCATTGGTCATGCGTGCCAGCAACCCGGTCTTGCCGCTGAACATACTGCTGATATCTGCCGAGTTGGTCAGCGCAATCTTGTCGAAGGTTTTGTCATCCATGGTCAACAGACCGGTACCGGAGTCGGTACTGATACCGAATTGTGCCAGGGACTTGATGGTGCCATTCCCGGACAAGGCGTTGAACTCGGCGCGCAAGGAGCTTTGCAGCGAGCGCATGTTGGCGTCACCGGTCAAGGTCGCCGATACCGAGTTACCCGCCGCGTCCTTGGTCACCTTGGTTTCGGCATTCATCGCCTTGAGCAAAGCGTTATAGCTGTCGACAAAGCCTTTGACCCCGGACTTGAGCGCCGCGGTGCTGGTACTCACGGAAATCGTCGTGGTTGCCTTCGGCCCGTCCGGGTCCTTCGTATCCACGGGCGGTGAAACCGACAGCAGCTTGATGCTGACCCCGCTCACCGCGTCCGTGATGTTGTTGGTCTTGGACGTATAGGGCACGTTATCGATGGTGTACTCGGCGTTCTGCGGCGTATCGATCACTTTGTAGCCGGTATCAATACCCGAGTTGCCCGACAACGTCAGGTCCGAACCGACGCCACCCGTGGTGGAAGTCAACACCATGCGCGAGCCGGTGGAGTCGGTAACGATGTTGGCACTAAGCCCGACGGTGCCGAACTGGGTGTTGATCGAGTCACGCACCTGCTGCAGGGTTGCGCCCGGCGGCACGCTCAGATCAAACTTTTTACCCGACTGGGAGATGGTCAGGGTGGTTGCGGTATCGCCCTTGTTAACCACTGTCGAAGCGCCGCCAGCCAGGGTGACCGTGGACAGTTTGGAAGGCTGGGCGAGTTTATTGACCACCAGGTTGAAGCTGCCGTTGGCAGCGCCCTGGGCGGTGGTCATGGTCGCGACCTTTTCATTTGACGAAGTGCCGGTCAGGCCACTGAAGCTGTTGTCGTCGGTCATGCTTTTGATGGCGCCACGGAAAGCGTCCAGCGCCGACTGGATTTTGCCGATCGACGACAGCTGGGTAGTCGCTTTCTGTGACTGGGTATTGATCTGGGTCTGCTTCGGCGCCCGATCGGCGTCGACCAAAGCTTTTACGATGCCCTGGATGTCGATGCCAGAACCCACACCGTTTACCGTTGTACTCGCCATCGTCTTTCTCCTAATACGGCTGCTGGCGTTTTCTTGACGAACCGCACTTCAAGAAAACAGCGCAACAAGTTTCATGCCAGTTCAGACCTTTTCATCGAACAGCACATGACTGGCGGTGGCCAGATTTTGTGCCAGCTTCAAGGCCGTTTCCGACGGAATCTGGCGGATCACTTCACCACTTTCAGTGGCGATGACCTTGACCACGACCCGATGGGTGGAATCATCAATGGAAAAATCCAGTTTGCGCTGGGCCGCTTGTACGAACTCTCGAATATCGGTGACTGCTTTTTCCAGGTCAGCCCGTTTCGGCTCACCGGCGGTCGGCACGATCGCCTCGACCTTGGTTTTGTCTTTGTCCGCAACCACCGCGGTGGCCGGGCCTTGAGGGGCTACCGGTGGATAAGACGAGGCCAGCTTTACACTCATGTCCATGTCCAATCTCCTCTACAACCGAAAAGACGAAAGGGCACGTAAACGCGCCCTTCCGTCAGTTACCAAGCGCCGTTATTACTGAAGCAGCTTCAGTACAGCGGATGGCAGTTGGTTGGCCTGCGACAGGATCGCGGTAGCAGCCGACTGCAAGGTTTGTTGCTTGGTCAACTCAGCTGTTTCAGCAGCGAAGTCGGTGTCTTGAACGGTGGAGCGTGCAGCGGTGGAGTTTTTCTGAATGTTGGTCAGGTTGTCTACAGTAGTGGTCAGACGGTTCTGAACAGCACCCAGGCCCGAACGAGTGCTATCGATGCCGCCGATAGCCTTGTCCAGTACCGCGATAGCAGCCTGTGCGTTGAAAGCGCTGCTTACGTCGGTCTGTGCAACAGTGGTCTTGGCCGAAGCTGCGGCAGTACCTGCTGCGGCGAACAGACCGGTCACACCAGCACCGTTCAGCGCGTAGCCTTTGGACGAATCCAGGTTCACTGCACCGGTAGCGATCAGGCCGTCGGCCAGAGCGACGCCGGTACCGAAGGCACCTTTACCGTCTTTGGTAGCAACAGTGATCGAACCGGCGTCAGTGGAGGCGCTGAAGTTCAGGTTCTCACCGGAGTCGGACTTGACCGACAAAGTGCCTTTGGATTCGTCATAGTTGACGCTGATACCCAGTTTTGCAGAGTTGGATTTCAGTTGGTCAGCCAGGCTGGCGGTATCGGTTACACCGGTGAAAGTGGTGGCTTGGCCGCCAACAGTCATGGTGAAGGTAGCAGGCGCGGTCTTGGCGGCAGCACCCACGCTGAATTGAGCTTCAGTGCTGGCGGAAGCGCTCAGGCCACCTACAGCGCCGTTCAGTTGGCTGGCGATGGTTTTCGCCGATGCGCCTGCTGCTACGGTAACAGTAGCGGTCTGGCCGTTACCGGTGATACCGATATCGCCACCGGCAACACCTGTGGTGCTAGGTGCAACGCCGACGCTCTTGATCTGCTGCGAGCCGATGTTGTTAGCAGCAACGTTGTCCAGGGACAGGTTGATGGTTTCGTTGGCATTGGCGCCAACCTGGATGGCTTTGGTGCCGTACGAACCGTCGAGCAGTTTCTGGCCACCGAAGGTAGTGGTTTGCGAGATACGGGTCAGTTCCGAAGTCAGCGCCTGGTATTCTTCCTGGTTGGAAGTACGGTCAGCGTCGCTCAGGGAGCCGGTAGCCGAGGACAGAGCCAGGGTACGCATCTTTTGCAGAATGTCGGTCGAAGCCTGCATTGCGCCTTCAGCGGTTTGCGCGATGGAGATACCATCGTTGGCGTTCTTTACAGCTTGGCCCAGGCCGTTGATTTGGCTGGTCAGACGGTTGGAGATCTGCAGGCCCGAGGCGTTGTCTTTAGCGCTGTTGATGCTCAGACCAGTGGACAGACGCTGCATGGAGGTTTGCAGCGAGTTGGCCGCTTTGCCAAGGCCGTTCTGGGTAGTGATGGAAGCAATGTTGGTGTTTACTGTTAAAGCCATGACGAAATCCTCGATGGATGGATACTGCGGCTTCCGGCCCTGGCAACCGCCGGGTGTGGCCTGAGAACCTACGTAATAGTTATCGTCGTGGTAGCCGGTTGCTTGAGGGTTTTTTTGATTTTTTTTACTAGCCCTGTGCCAGCCCTTGCATTTCAAGGGGTTAGCACTGCCGAAAACCCAGGGTTTATTGGGTTTTCTGGCGCCAAATAAAAAACGCCGATGATCTTTCGATCATCGGCGTTTTGTTATGCGCCCTTAAAGGGTCAGGGGCGATACAGAATCGCCGAGCCCCAGGACAGGCCCACGCCAAAACCACTGATCGCCACGCGCTTCCAGGTGGCGTCCATCACGTGCTTTTCCAGCAGCAACGGAATGCTCGACGACACGGTGTTGCCGGTCTCGACCATGTCTTTGATGAACTTGTCCACTGGCGCATCTTCAAAGCGTCGCGCCACGGCGTCGACAATCGCCGCACTGCCTTGGTGAATGCAGAACGCATCGATGTCATCGGCCTTGAGGTCCGACTCATCCAGCAGTTCGTGCAGATGCGCCGGCACCTTGAGCAGGGCGAAGTTGAACACCTGGCGACCGTTCATGAAGAACACGCCATCGCTGACCTTCAGGTGCGGCGCGCCGGAACCGTCGGTGCCGAACTTGGATTTGCCCAGCAACCACGGCGCGTCTTCGCCCATCCAGGTGGCGGTGGCGGCGTCGCCGAAGAGCATGGTGGTGTTGCGGTCTTCCGGGTCGACGATCTTCGAATACGGGTCGGCGGTGATCAGCAGGCCGTTTTTCAGGCCGGTGGCTTCCATGAAGCCCTTCATCGCGTAGATGCCATAAACGTAACCGGAACAGCCCAGGGAAATATCGAAGGCGGCCACGTGGGTTGGCAGGCCCAGTTTGTCCTGGACGATGGCGGCGGTGTGGGGCAGCCCTTCTTCATCGCCGTTCTGCGTGACCACAATGACGGCATCGATGGACTCGCGCTTCAATTCCGGGTTGTTGGCAAACAAAGCGTTGACCGCCTCGACACACAGATCGGAGGTTTCCTGCGTGGCTTCCTTGCGCGGCAGGAACGCCGAACCGATCTTGCCAATGATGAACTCTTCATCCTTGGCGAATTTGGCACCCTGGGCGTAGTTATCGATACCGTCCGCCGGCACGTAACTGGCGATGCTTTTTATGCCAATCATTGTGGCTTCCCAATACTAAATAGCTGGAGAACACCCCAGGGTCTGCGCCCGAAGTGCTGACAATAAAGGGGGATGCCCCCATAAAAATTTCGCTGAGCGCCGCGCAGAACGACGGCAAGGCGACTTATCCTTTTTACACAATACAGTGAAGATGCGCTTTATGACTCACAGGTCACTCAATTTCCATGCATCGGTGCGAAATCTGTAAACACGTCGGCTGCAAAAATGACAACGGCCCAGCCCGTTTCCGGGATGAGCCGCTGATCTACCGCCTGAAATCACATCTTATTGAACAAGCTCAACTGGGAAATTTTAACGAAGGCCAGCTGCGAAGCCTGCAACATGGTCTGCTGCAGCGTGAGATTGATCGCCGCCTCGCCCATGTCGATGTTGGCCAGATCGCTCATGGTGCTCTTGTTCGCCGCACCGATACTGATGTTTTCAGCCGACTGGATATCCAGCGCGGCTTGGCGCGCACCGATGGAGCCGCGCACGTTGTCGACTTGGGCGCGGGAGTTGGCGAAGTTGCTGATGGCGGAGTCCAGCGCATTCTTGAGCTTGACCATCGCATCCGGCTTGCCGTCGGCAGGCTGCTCCAGCGCCAGGCGCAGCTGGCTCAGTGTATCCAGCGCATTCTGGGTCTTCGATGTGCTGGCGGCGACTGCAAACTGATCCCCGGCTTGCGGCGTGCCGCTGACATCGAAGGTCACGCCTGCGGCGGTCACCGTTGGGCCGCCACCGGTATCGCCGGTAGCGATAGCTTTGCTGTCGGCGCTGTAGGGCTGGGCATAGACTTCATACGCAGTACCACTGGTGAACTTGATCACCGCCCCGCTGTTCGCCGGGAACGTGCTCGCATACGCGGTCGGATTGCTTACCTGGGCGTTGGTCAGCTGCGCAGTCGAGGCATTGCTCGGCGTACGGGAAACGCTGAACGTGTCCGGCTTGGCGGCCAGGCTGAACGAACGGTCCTTGACCAGCGCATCGGCATCCGGCCCCGTCGCGATGTCCTTGAGGTTCACCGAGATATCAAAGTTGACGCCGCGCAGGCTGACTGTGGAGCCGCCTTCCTTGGTGGAATCAAAGGTGCCGTTACCCGGAATCTCCGACGTGACATCGGTGCCGTTGCGATCGGACACTTTGTACTGGGTGCTGCTGGTGAAGGTCAGCTTGTAAGGCTGACCGTCGGTGAATTTATTGGTGTAATCGGGGCCCGAAGCCACCAGCCCGGCCGAGATCGACACTTTATTGTCGTTCGGCACTGGCGCAGTTGCCGGCGGCACGATGGCAGGCGCAATCCACGTCGCCTGGGTACGGCCGGCGTTGACGGCCCCGCCCATGATGCTTTTACCGGTATCGCCCGCATTGACTTTCAGCGTGTCGGAAACCTGCAGACTCAGCGGGGTTTCGTCGCCTTGATAGCTGTAGGTACCGTCGCTGTTGCGGCTGTAGGGTGGTGTCGACGTCTTGGAACCGGAAAATAGATAGTTGCCCGACGAGTCCTTGCTATTGAGCAAGCCGAACACCTGGTCCTCCAGCGCACCGATCTGGCCGGCGATTGACTTGCGATCAGCGTCGCTCAGCGAACCGCCCGCTTCCAGGGCCAGGCTACTGGCAGCCTGCAGCGCTTCGTTGATCGAGCCCAACACACTTTCTTCGTTGGTCAGCGAGTTCTTCAAGCTGGTGATATTGCCGTCGAACTGCGCCAACATGTCTTTCTGCTGTTGCAGCAACAACAAGCGCGCCGCGGCTACCGGGTCATCCGCGGCAGTTTGCACGCGCACGCCAGAGCTGGCCTGATCCTGCGCCTTGACCACGCTGGAGTAGTTATCCGAATACTTGGCGGAACTGGTTTCGAAATATTGAGCGGTAGAAATACGCATCGTCCCAGGCTCCCTTAAAGACTATTGATCAGCGTGCTGAAGGTTTCTTGCGCAGCCTTGATGATCTGCGACGACGCGGTGTAGTACTGCTGGAACTTGATCATGTCGCCCGCCTCTTCATCCAGGTTGACCTGGGACACCGAGTTGCGCGCGTCCTGGTTGGCCTTGAGCAAGGCGCCGGTGGCGGTAGTGTCGGTATTGGCCGAAGCGGCCTTGGCGCCCACGGTCGAGACCAGGCGGCTGTTGGCCGCCACCAGGCTCACGCCGCCGCCAGTGCCATCGGACAGGCCGATCGTGGTTTTGGTCTGCAGGTCGAGCAGGGCCTGGGCGTTACGGTTATCCGATTTGCCCGAGGCGTTGAAGGAAAACGTAGTGCTGTCGCCCGCAGCGGGCGCACCTGCGACGGTGGTGTCGAACTTGAAGCTCTTGGCCGGCACCAGCAGCGTGCCGTTGGCATCGCGCATCGGTACGTCGACGGTGATCTTGTTACCCTGGCCCGGCACGATGGTGCCGGTGCCGATCGAGTTACCCTGGGCATCGTTGAGCGTATAGCCCTGGGTGCCATCAGCCGCAGGTTTGCCGAACACCATCTTTACCGGCATCGAATGTTCAATGCCGGTACGCAATTGCGCGGTGTCGGCACCACCATGAATATCGATCGGCAGGGTCAGGGTCGGCGGGGTAAAGGTGCCGGTGCCCTGGTTGGTCTTGCTGCCCTCGCCCAGCAATGGCCCGGCGAACGCGATTTTATTGGCGTCGGTCAACGCGGTGCCGATGGTCGCCGCGCCCGTGGCCGTTGGACTGACTTTGAAACTGTCGCCCGCCGCAATCGGTCCCTTGCCATCCAGGGCCAGCGTGAAGCCGTCGATCACCGGTGGCGGCGTGGTAGTGGTGTCGAACGCGCCCATGGCTTTGCCGTCAGAACGCACCACGGTGTAGTTGTTGCCGCTGGTAAAGGTGACTTTATAGTCGTAGGTCGACAGCTTGCTGGTGTCGCTGATGCTCACGTTCAAGTTGCCGGAGCCAGTACTGTTGCCCATCGAGCCCTGACTGCGCTGGGCAATCGCGGCCGCGCTGTTGATGTCCTTGAACAGCGACGCGCCGAAGTCACCGTTCAGGTCCAGGCCCTGGCCCAGTTGGCTGTTAACGGTATCGGCAGTCGCCAGGGCGATGCGCCCCAGGTCATTGATGGCCGGCATCAGGGCATCACTGCGATAACGCAACAAACCGCCGATGCTGCCGCCGCTGAGCACGTTGCCCAGGTCGATCGCCGTACCGCCGCCGGCATTGAGCTGGATGGTGTACTGGCTTGGATCGTTGCTGCTCGATACCGCCGAAATCGTGTTGGATTGATCGCCCAATACCAGGGATTGGCCGGTGCCGGTGCTGACGCTGAACACGCCGTTCTTTTCGCTGGTGGTCACGCCGACCAGTTCATTGAGCGAACGCACTGCCTCGTTACGCGCATCCAGCAGGTTGGCCGGGGCGCTGTTGCTGGAGCCTTGGGCCAGGGTGATCTGCTTGTTGAGGGAAGCAATCGAGGAGGTCAACTGGTTGACCTGATCGCTCATGGTCACCAACTGCCCGTTGATCGACTCTTTCTGCTCATTCAATTGGCTGGAGATCGCGTTGAAACGGTTGCTCAGGGTCTGGGCGCTGGTCAGCAGCACTTGCCGGGCGGACACATCGCTGGGGTTGGCCGCCGAAGTCTGCACAGCGGCGAAGAACGCGCTGAGTACCGAAGACATGCCGGTGGTCTTGTCCGACAGGGTCTTGTCGATGGCGCTGGCCTGGCTGGAATAGGCCTTGGCGTCGTTGTTGAGCGCCGTGCTGTTCTGGTAGGCCGCGTCGAGGAATTCGTTATACACCCGGCGCACATCGGCCAGGGTCGTGCCGCTGCCGATGTACACGCCGCCGTAAGGGTTGTTGGCATTGGCATTCTGCGTGGTCTGCTGACGCGAATAACCCGAGGTGTTGGCGTTGGCGATGTTATTACTCAAGACCGACAACGATCCTTGAGCGGCATTGAGCCCTGACATCCCGATACTGAGCAAACTCATGGTTCAGACCTTATAAATGTGTGGTTGCGCCAGCGGCAGCGTAGTTCTGGTAACTGTTCATGTTTTTGGCGATCTGCGAAATCTTGCTGGCATAGGCCGGATCGGTTGCATAACCGGCCTTTTGCAACTCGCGTACAAACTGTTCCGGGTTATCGGCTGATTTCACAACTTCTTTATAGCGATCATTGCTTTGCAGCAGGGTGACGAGGTCATGGAAGCTGTCCTGATAGGAGCTGTAGGAGCGGAACTGCGCCGTCTCCTTGACCATCGCGCCGTCGCGAAACTCGCTGGTGATCGCACGTGCCTGGCCGCCCTGCCAGCTCTGGCCGGCCTTGATGCCGAACAGGTTGTGGCTGCTGCTGCCGTCCTCGGCACGCATCACCGATTTACCCCAACCGGTTTCCAGGGCGGCCTGGGCCACCAGGTACTTCGGATCGATACCGATACGCGCGGCGGCGGCCTTGGCCATCGGCAGCATGGTGGCGACGAATTCATCCTGCGAGCTGAAGGCTTTTTTCGCCGGTGCCAGCGGTGGCTGGGCGATGGCGCGGCCGTAGACCTGCATCTTGCCGCTCGGCACGGCAACGCTGCGGGCGGTGCTGTTGACCACGTTGTCGTCGGCAGCACTGTTGCGCAGTGGCGCGCTGGTGGTTTGCGCAGCGACCGGCGTGCTCGGCACAATGCCCGCGAGCAGGCGGTCGGTCAGCTTGCTTGGCAAGGCGATACGGCGCTGGTTCATCAGCTCCATATCGTTGGCATGCGCACTGGCGCCTTCGGGCACCGCCACGCGGTAGGCCCACAACGGGCGCTGGCCGTTGGAGCGACCCAACGGGCCTTGCGCCTGGGTGCCGGCGGCGATTTCCGTCGGCACGTCGGCTTTTTTCGCCGGGGTATCGGCTGCCGGGCCCTGCAAGGTGGCCGCCTGGGCGTCCACCGGTTTGTTCTTCTGCATCTGGCGCATCAGCACGTCGGCCAGGCCGATACCACCGCCTTCGCGGGACATCGACACCGCCAATTGCTGGTCGTACATTTCCTGGTACTGCTTGGCCGCCGGGGTGTTCATCGGGTTGTCCTTGCCCAGGGCCTCGGTGGCCGAGCGCATGGACTTGAGCATCTCGCTCAAGAACAACGACTCGAACTCCTGCGCGACTTTGCGCATGTTGCCGTCGCTGTTCTTGTCGGCACCGACCTTGAGCTGGTTAAGCCGGTTCAGGTCGGAGTAAGACCCCGAGTCCGCCGTGCTGCTGATCCCGCTCTTGCGCATATCCATGACCATGGCCTCAGATCACGATCAGGTCGGCTTGCAAAGCGCCGGCCTGTTTCAGGGCTTCGAGGATCGCCATCAAGTCGCCAGGGGCCGCGCCCACTTGGTTCACCGCGCGGACGATCTCGTCCAGGGTGGTACCGGGACCGAACTTGAACATCGGCTTGGCTTCCTGCTGGGCATTGACCCGCGAACGCGGGACTACCGCCGTCTGGCCGTTGGACAGCGGCCCAGGCTGGCTGACAATCGGGTCTTCGGTAATGGTCACAGTCAGGCTGCCGTGGGTCACCGCCGCCGGCGAGACCTTGACGTTCTGGCCGATCACGATGGTGCCGGTGCGCGAGTTGATGATGACTTTGGCCACCGCCTGGCCGGGGTCGACCTCCAGGTTTTCCAGGATCGACAGGTAGTCCACGCGCTGGCTGGGATCCAGGGGCGCGGTCACGCGCACCGAACCGCCATCGATGGCCTGGGCGACGCCTGGGCCAAGCATGTCGTTGATCTTGTCGACCACGCGTTTGGCGGTGGTGAAGTCGGAACGGTTGAGGTTCAGGGTCAGGCTGTTGCCCTGATTGAAACCACTCGGCACGGTGCGTTCAACCGTGGCGCCACCGGGAATGCGCCCGGCCGACGGTACGTTGACGGTGATCTTCGAACCGTCACGGCCCTCGGCGTCGAACCCGCCCACCACCAGGTTGCCCTGGGCGATGGCGTAGACGTTGCCGTCGATACCTTTGAGCGGCGTCATCAGCAACGTACCGCCCCGCAGGCTCTTGGAGTTGCCCATGGACGACACGGTGATGTCCACCACCTGCCCCGGCTTGGCGAACGCCGGCAAGTCGGCACTGATCGACACCGCCGCGACGTTCTTCAACTGCACGTTGCCCGAGCCTGGCGGTACCTTGATGCCGAACTGCGACAGCATGTTGTTGAAGGTTTGCAGGGTGAACGGGGTCTGGGTGGTCTGGTCACCCGTGCCATTGAGCCCCACCACCAGGCCATAACCGATCAACTGGTTACTGCGCACGCCGGAAATGCTGGCGATGTCTTTCAGGCGTTCGGCCTGGGCGACGGCGCTCAGGCACAGCAACACGACCGCCGCCATCAACTGCTTGAAGTTCAAAATGGCCACCTAGAAAGGGAACAGCGGGCTAAGGAAGAAACGGTCGAACCAGCCCGGCTGGCTTGCATCAGCAAACGAACCTGTACCCGAGTAGGTAATCCGTGCATCGGCAATCCGCGTCGACGGCACGGTGTTGTCGGTGGAAATATCATCGGCACGCACCATGCCGGCAATGCGCACCAACTCGTCGCCGGTATTGAGGGTCATCCACTTTTCACCGCGCACGGCGATGATGCCGTTGGGCAACACATCGGCCACGGTAACGGTGATCGAGCCGGTCAGGCTGTTGCCCTGCCCCGCCGCGCTCTTGCCGTTGGTGGCGCGGTCGCCGCTGTAGCCGGCACTGAGGCTCAGGTCACCGTCACCCAACGGGTTATTGGTGGTCAGGCCGCCGCCGAACAGCGACGTCAGGCCGATACCGGTCTTGCTGGTCTTGCCGATCTGCGAGTTGGCGTTCTTGCTCGCCTGGGTCTTCTCGTTCAGGGTGATGGTGATGATGTCACCGACCCGGAACGCCTTGCGGTCGCTGTACAGGTTCTGCTCGAAACCGGCCTGATAGATCGAGCCATTGTTGGCCGCCGCCGGCAATGGCGTGCGCGGCAACACCGGCGCGTAGTACGGGTCATTGGGTTTCGGCGACGGGGCGACACAGCCCGCAAGCACGGCGATCCCACTCAATGCCAGAACAGAAACAATGCGATTCATGACCCTAACCTCACGGTGTTGCAGGCGCTTTCAAGGGCGCCCCATAGACTGATTACAGATTCTGCGTTACGAACGAAAGCATCTGGTCGGCGGTGGAAATCACCTTGGAGTTCATCTCGTAGGCGCGCTGGGTGGTGATCATGTTGACCATCTCCTCAACCGTGCTGACGTTGGAGGTTTCCAGGGTGCTTTGCAGCGTGGTGCCGAAACCGTTCAGGCCAGGGGTGCCGATTTGCGGCGCGCCGCTGGAGGCGGTTTCGAGGAACAGGTTGTTGCCCATGGCCTGCAGGCCGGCCGGGTTGATGAAGTCGGCGGTTTGCAGGTTGCCGATCACTTGCGACGCGGGGTTGCCGGCCACGGTGATGGACACGGTGCCGTCGTTGCCGACGGTGAAGGTCTTGGCGTCTGCCGGCACCACCACGGCTGGCTCCAGGGCAAAACCATTGGCGGTCACGATCTGGCCGTTGGAGTCTAAGTGGAAGGTACCGTCACGGGTGTAGGAGGTCGTGCCATCCGGTTGCAGGATCTGGAAGAAGCCACGGCCGTTGATCGCCATGTCCAGCGGCTGGCCGGTCTGTTGCAGGTTACCGGCGCTGAAGTTTTTCTGGGTGCCGACGATCTGCACACCGGTACCCAGTTGCAGGCCCGACGGCAGTTCGCTGTCCTGGGTCGACTGGGCGCCTGGCTGGCGCTTGATCTGATAGAGCAAGTCCTGGAATTCGGCGCGATCACGTTTAAAACCCGTGGTCGACACGTTCGCCAGGTTGTTGGAAATGGTGGTCAGGTTAGTGTCCTGGGCGGACAGGCCTGTCTTGGCAACCCATAGAGCCGGAAGCATGCTGTTCTCCTTCGTGCGCCTGTTTGTTGGCGCCGTGCTGCGCTGTTTATTTAAAAGCCAATTAAGGCTGTTAGCTCATCTGCAAGACGCGGGTCATGGCCTGGTCATCTTCTTTGGCGGTGTTCATCATCTTGATGTGCAGCTCGAACTGCTTGGAAAGCGCAAGTACCGCGGTCATTTCCTCAACCGCATTGACGTTGCTCGCCTGCAGAAAGCCCGAGGTCAGCTTGACGTTCGCGTCGGCCTGGGCCGGCTGGCCATCCTTGGTGTGGATGGTGCCGTCCAAACCTTTGTTCATGTTCTTGAGGTCGGGCTGGACCAGCTTGATACGGTCCACTTCGGCCATCACCCGCGGGCCTTCGCCCATGGCGCGGATGCTGATGGTGCCGTCGGCGCCCACTTCGATTTTCTGCTGGGGCGGCACGGCAATCGGGCCGCCGTTGCCCATGATCGGCATACCGTTGCCGGCCCGCAGCACACCGAGCGCATCCACGTTCATGCTGGCGCTGCGCACGTAGGCTTCGCTGCCATCGGGGGTTTGCACGGCCATCCAGCCGTCGCCGCTGACGGCCACGTCCAGGTCACGTCCGGTTTCGATCATCGCCCCGGGCGTGAAGTCGGTGGCCGGCCGTTCGGTCAGGGCGAAAGCCCGCGCCGGAAAGCTGTCACCGAACACCGGCATCGACCGCGCCTGCTCCAGGTCGCGCTGGAAACCGTTGGTGGAAATGTTCGCCAGATTGTTGGCATGGGCCTTCTGCGCCAGAGCATTCTGGCTGGCGCCGGTCATTGCCACGTAAAGGTACTTGTCCACGCTCTATCCTCTTTCTGACGGACGCTTGCCGTCCACCGCTGTACTGATGAGGCTTAAGCAATTTGCGAACCAACTTCTTAAAATTGGCTGAAGAGCAGGCAGGGCGGGGTTTGCGGGTGAACCGCAAGATTCCGAGCGTGGGGTGAGAGTCGAAAAAACGGCGGACTACTGCCGCTAACGGCAAGCCTCGGTCTTGAAGGCGACGCAAATCAAACTGTGGGAGGGGCTTGCTCCCGATGGCGGTGGGTCAGTTCATCAATCTGTGGCTGACACACCGCTATCGGGGCATAGGTATCTACACAACTTTGGCGTGGCCCTGAACCTGTGACGGCTCAGCAGCCGAAGCCTCTCTAACTGCCGCCCCGCGCTCCAAATGTGGGAGGGGGCTTGCCCCCGATGGCGGCCTGACAGACGACCGGGATGTTGGATCAGAGCGAGTACATATCCGTTGCTGCGGTAACGGCTGCTATGGGTTCCGCCCTTACGGCGTCTCACTTTTGAAAAGCGCAAAAGTAAGCAAAACGCTCTTGCCCCACCACTCGGCACCTCGCTTAGGCTCGGTGTGCCCGTAATCCGACAGTGATTTGGGGGGCCGCCGCCACGCGCCATCCATGGCGCGGGGCGGCTAAACCGGCATCCCTGCCGGTTTACCCCCCAAATCACTGTCGAATTCCGGCCAGCGTGGTTTAACGGGGCGCCTAGATCAAGAGCAAGATCAAGAGCGGCTCGCTTCGCATCGTGGTTACCTATGCTGCTACAAAGTTGTGTAGATACCTATGGCTATCGGGGGCAAGCCCTAATGCGAGTCAGTTAAGAAGTAGCAGGAGCGAGAACTAACTTGTGGCGAGGGAGCTTGCTCCCGCTGGGGCGCGAAGCGGCCCCAAACAATGGGACTGTTGCGCAGTCCAGCGGGAGCAAGCTCCCTCGCCACAGGTTCGGTGTCGCCTTAACTGACTGGCATTAGGGCAAGCCCCCTCCCACATTTTTGGACCAATTTGTACCAGTTGTTATTTGCTGGCCTTGAGGATTTCGTAATCGCGCAGTTTGTTGGCGATAGTGGTGTGGGACACGTCCAGGCGCTTGCCCAGCTGCCGGCTGCTCGGATGCTCGGCATACAGCGCTTCGAGCACGGCCTTTTCAAACCGACCGACGATGGCGTCCAACCCGCCTTCCAGCGAGAAATCACCAAGCGGCTGGCGCACGCCGTAATCCGGCAAGCGAATATGCTCAAGCTTGACCGTCCCGCCCTCGCACAGCGAAACCGCCTGGAACAGCACGTTTTCCAACTGCCGCACATTGCCCGGCCAGTGATAGTGGCTGAGTTTGTCCATCGCGGCAGGCGCCAATTTGGGCAGTGGGCAACCGATCTGCCGACTGGCTTGATCGAGGAAGTGCTCGACCAATGGCCCGAGGCCGTCCAGGCATTCACGCAAGGGCGGGATATGCAGCGACAGTACGTTCAAGCGGTGATACAGGTCCTGGCGAAATTCGCCACGGGCGCATAGTTCGGACAAGTCGACCTGAGTCGCGCAGATCACCCGCACGTCGAGGTACACCTCTTCATCGCTGCCCACGCGACGAAAGCACCCGTCCTGCAGAAAGCGCAGCAGTTTTACCTGCAGGCGTGCACTCATTTCCCCCACCCCATCGAGAAACAACGTGCCGCCCGCGGTCAGTTCCAGCAGCCCGAGCTTGCCTTCGGCCCGTGCGCCTTCGAACGCGCCGGGGCCGTAGCCAAACAGCTCGGTCTCGGCCATCGACTCAGGCAAGCCCGCACAGTTGAGCGCCATCAATGGCGACTGGCCGCGCGGGCTGGCGAGGTGACAGGCACGGGCCAGCAGCTCCTTGCCGGTTCCGGTTTCGCCTTCTATTAATAGAGGTGCATCCAGCGGCGCCATGCGCCGGGCTTCGCGCACCACGGCGGCCATCACCTTGGAACTCTGGAAGATGCTGTCGAAGCCGCGCAGTTCCTGCTTGCGCACGTTGTAGATACGCTCGCCCACCCGGTCGGCGCGGTGCAGGGTCAACACCGCGCCGGCCATGGCTTCGCTGTCATCGTGTTCGGAGGATTGCAGCGGCGCGATATCCGCCAGGAACACATCGCCCTTGACCTTGACCCGCAGCCCGTTGATCCGCGACTTGCTGGCGCGCACCAGCTCCGGCAAGTCGAAGTCTTCGGCGTAGCGCGACAGGGGAATGCCCGGCACTTCATCCACCCGCACCCCGAGCAACTGCGCCGCCGCACGGTTGGCCGCAACGATGGAGCCGCCCATGTCGATGGACAGCACCGGAAACTCCAGGGCGCCCAGCAGCGCATTGAGTTCCATGTGCCGACGCTCGCTGGGCATCAGCCCTACCCTTTTCACGCCGAATACGCCGGCGATCGCCTCAAACTGCGGGCGCAGCGCCTGGAACTGCATGTTCACCAGGTTTGGGCAGAACAGGTAGATGGCATTGCCATGCTCGCCGCCGACCTCCCCCTTGGCGACGTTCACGCCGTACTCCACCAACAAGTTGAGGATGTCCCGCAGGATGCCGATGCGGTTCTGGCAATGCACTTTGATACGCATGAAAAGGCCCGAAAAGTGGGTAGGCGCCGCGTCTTTTTTGCCGCTGGGCGCAGATAGTCGTCAAGATTATGTGACAGCTCGGGCGCTTTTCCCAGCCCAAGACAACGACGAGCGCCGCATCCGTAACGAATAGTTTACAAAATTCGGTAATTTTTCCTACTCAAGGGCCTTTGAAGCCGCTGAAAACCTGCGCTGTGCGGGTTATCAATAGACACACAGCAGGACATAACAAGAACGAATGCCTAGCAGGAGAGCCGTATGAAGCAGACGCACTACGTGGCCCGCGAGCCCGATGCGCAAGGTTTTATCCACTACCCGCCGGAAGAACACGCGGTGTGGAACACCCTGATCACACGCCAGTTGAAAGTGATCGAGGGCCGTGCCTGCCAGGAATACCTGGACGGCATCGACAAGCTTGGCCTGCCCCTGGATCGCATCCCACAGTTGGGCGAGATCAACAAAGTGCTGGCCGACACCACCGGCTGGCAAGTCGCCCGCGTGCCGGCGCTGATCCCCTTCCAGACCTTCTTCGAATTGCTCGCCAGCAAGCAGTTTCCGGTAGCGACCTTCATTCGTACCCGTGAGGAACTGGACTACCTGCAAGAGCCGGATATTTTCCACGAGATCTTTGGTCACTGCCCGCTGCTGACCAACCCCTGGTTCGCCGAATTCACCCACACCTACGGCAAGCTCGGCCTGGCGGCCACCAAGGAGCAACGGGTGTACCTGGCGCGCCTGTATTGGATGACCATCGAATTTGGCCTGGTGGATACCCCCGAAGGCCGGCGCATCTACGGTGGCGGTATTCTGTCATCACCCAAGGAAAGCGTGTATTGCCTGTCGGACGAGCCTGAACACCAGGCCTTCGACCCGCTGGAGGCGATGCGCACGCCGTATCGCATCGACATCCTGCAGCCGCTGTACTTCGTGCTGCCCGAGCTCAAGCGCCTGTTCGACGTGGCGCAGGAAGACATCATGGGCATGGTCGAGCGCGGTATGCAGTTGGGCCTGCATGCCCCCAAATTTCCGCCAAAGCCCAAAGCTGCGTAAACCTTACATTTTGACGCCAGGTGAGTCTGTTCCCTGGCCTCGCGTTGCTTTAGGGTGACGCCACTGACCTTCAATCATTCGAATTCAGGACACCTTCATGACCACCTTGAACCAAGCCCATTGCGAAGCCTGCCGCGCCGACGCCCCACAAGTCAGCGATGAAGAACTGCCGGTACTGATCAAACAGATCCCGGACTGGAACATCGAAGTGCGCGACGGCGTGATGCAATTGGAAAAGGTTTTCCTGTTCAAGAACTTTAAGTTCGCCCTGGCCTTCACCAATGCCGTGGGTGAAATCTCCGAAGCCGAAGGCCATCACCCTGGCCTGCTCACCGAATGGGGCAAAGTCACCGTGACCTGGTGGAGCCACTCCATCAAGGGCCTTCACCGCAACGACTTCATCATGGCCGCGCGCACCGATGAAGTGGCCAACAGCGCCGAGGGCCGCAAGTAATGCATTTCGACGCGATTGGCCGCGTGCCGGGCGACCCGATCCTCGGGCTGATGGACCTGTATGCCCAGGATGCCAACCCGAACAAATTCGACCTCGGCGTGGGCGTCTATAAGGATGACCAGGGCCTGACGCCGATTCCGCACTCGGTAAAACTCGCCGAGCAACGCCTAGTCGATAGGCAAACCACCAAGACCTACATCGGCGGTCACGGCGATGCAGCGTTCGGCGCACTGATCAGCCAACTGGTGCTTGGCGCCGATTCGGCGCTGCTGCGTGAACAGCGTGCCGGCGCCACCCAGACGCCAGGCGGCACCGGGGCCCTGCGCCTGAGCGCCGACTTTATCGCCCACAACCTGCCCGGCCGTGGCGTGTGGCTGAGCGACCCGACCTGGCCGATCCATGAAACCATTTTCGCCAAAGCCGGGCTGAAGGTCAGTCACTACCCTTACGTGGGCAGCGACAATCGCCTGGATGTGGCGGCGATGCTTGCCACCCTGTCCAGCGTGCCCGAGGGCGATGTGGTCTTGCTGCACGCCTGCTGTCACAACCCGACCGGCTTCGACCTGTCCCAGGATGACTGGCGCCAGGTGCTGCAGATTGTGCGCGAGCGCCAATTGCTGCCGCTGATCGATTTTGCCTACCAAGGCTTTGGCGACGGCCTGGAGCAGGACGCCTGGGCGGTGCGCTTGTTCGCCGCCGAACTGCCGGAAGTGTTGATCACCAGTTCGTGCTCGAAGAACTTTGGCTTGTACCGCGACCGCGTTGGCGCCTTGATCGTGTGTGCGGCCGATGCGCAAAAGCTTACGGATGTGCGCAGTCAACTGGCCAATATCGCGCGTAATCTGTGGTCGACACCGCCGGACCATGGTGCCGCGGTGGTCGCGACCATCCTCGGCGATGCCGAGCTGAAACAGCAGTGGAGCGACGAAGTCGAGGCCATGCGTTCGCGCATCGCGCAGTTGCGCGCCGGGCTGGTGGACGCGCTGGCGCCCCACGGCTTGGCCGAGCGGTATGCGCATATCGGGACGCAGCGTGGGATGTTTTCCTATACTGGGTTGAGTGCCGAACAGGTCCAGCAACTGCGTGAAAAGCACAGTGTGTATATGGTCAGTACGGGACGGGCCAACGTGGCGGGGGTGGATGCCACGCGCTTGACGCTGCTGGCTAAAGCCATCGCCGACGTCTCCAACTGAATAGGAGGGGTTAAGGCTTTTTGTAGGAGCGAGCTTGCTCGCGAAAAATGTCAACGATAACGCGTGCTTCCTGAATGAACGCGGTGCCTGTGAGTTTTTCGCGAGCAAGCTCGCTCCTACAGAGGGCGGTGTACGCTTGACTGAATGGCATTAGGGCTTGCCCCCTCCCACATTTGGATTGAGTTGACCTCTAGCCTGCAACCATTTCGGCTTTGAGCAGCGCCTCTTTGGCCTGCGCATCCGCCAGCCGATACAACTCGATATGCCCATCCCAGTGCTCAATCAACGCCGTGCACGACTCCACCCAATCGCCGCAATTGAGGTAATCCACCTCCCCCACCTTGCGGATTTCGGCATGGTGAATATGCCCGCACACCACCCCGTGCAGCTCACGCTTGGTCACTTCGTGGGCGATGGCCTCTTCAAAATCGCTGATAAAACTCACGGCGGTTTTCACCTTGTGTTTCAGGTAAGCCGACAGCGACCAATACCCGTAGCCATAGCGCGCTCGCCAGTGATTGAGCCAGCGGTTCAGGGTAAGGGTAAATTCGTAGGCCGAGTCACCCAGGAAGGCGAGCCAGCGGTGATAACGGGTGATCACATCGAACTGATCGCCATGAATCACCAGCAGATGACGACCGTCCGCCGTGACATGCACCGCCTCGTCCACCAGTTGGATATTGCCTAGGATCAGCTTGGAATAGCGCCTTAGAAACTCGTCATGGTTGCCGGTGACGTAGACCACCTCGGTGCCGCGCTTGGCCATGGTCAGCAGGCGGCGGATGACGTTGGTGTGGGCTTGTGGCCAATACATGCCGCCGCGCATTTTCCAGCCATCGATAATGTCGCCGACCAGATACACCTTGTCGGCGTGGTAGCCCTTGAGAAAGTGCGACAAGTGCTCGGCCTGGCAATCCCGGGTGCCCAGATGCACGTCGGAAATCCACAGGGTACGCACCCGTTGCTTGCGGCTGGGCTTGGCGAATTCGGCACGGGTCATGGGTGTCCCTCGACGCTGTTTTCGCGAGCTTGCGCCCTGGCAGTGAATAGCCCATGACAGCTGTGCTTCAGTCTGATGACAGCGCATTCGCCACCAGGCGTTGTAGACTGCGCCCCTGTTACCCCTTGGTCCAAGGATCGCAATGACTCCCCGCTCAGCCCTCGGCGCCCTGCATATCGGCGCATTGATGTTTGGCCTCACCGGTGTCTTCGGCAAGCTGGCGGCCGCCTCACCGTCCATCATCGTATTCGGGCGTGCCGCGTTCGCCGTGATAGCCCTGGCGGTCTTTGCCCGCTTTGCCAGCAACGCGCCCTGGAAGAGGCTTGAGTGGCGTGACTGGCAGCGCTTGTTGGTCAGCGGTGTACTGCTGGCGGCGCATTGGGTGACGTTCTTTATTGCGGTAAAAGTGGCCGGCGTGGCGGTCGCAACGTTGGGGTTTACCGCCTTCCCGGCGTTTACGGTGATGCTCGAAGGGTTGATTTTCCGTGAGCGCATTCGCGCCAATGAAGTGCTGCTGGTGGTATTGGTCACCGTGGGGCTGGTGCTGGTCACCCCGGACTTCAACCTGGCCAGCGAAGCCACCGGCGGCCTGCTGTGGGGAATCGCTTCCGGGCTGCTGTTCTCGTTGCTGTCGCTGAACAACCGCGCCAGCTCCGGGCGCATTCCGGCGGTACAGGCCGCGTTGTGCCAGAACCTGGTGGTTGCTGCGTGCCTGTTGCCCGTGGCGGCACCGGGGCTTGCGCACGTGCGTGCACTGGACTGGCTGTGGATCGGCCTGCTCGGCGTGTTCTGTACCGGCCTGGCCCATAGCCTGTTTGTCGCCAGCCTCGCGGTGATCAAGGCGCGCACCGCGTCGGTGGTGTTTGCCATGGAACCGGTCTACGGCATCACCGTGGCCTGGCTGTTGTTCGCCGAGACGCCCACCTTGCGCATGCTGCTGGGCGGCGCGCTGATCATCGTCGCAATCGTGCTTTCCGGCCTGATGGGCAGCGCCAGCCAGGCCAAGCAGCCGGCCGCAACCTGACTTCACGGCGTACGGTCGTTATGCCCAAGGTCGCGCTGCGGGTCGATCTGATCGCGCACGCGCTGCTTGAGCACCTTGGCCTCCGGGAAGCCTCCATCGGCCTTGCGCTCCCAGATCTGTACGTTGTCGCACGTGATGCGAAACGCGCCGCCGGCTGAGGGCGCCAGGGACACCTTGGCTAAATCCTCGGCAAACGTACTCAACAATTCCTGGGCCAGCCAGGCGGCACGCAACAGCCACTGACACTGGGTGCAATAGGTGATGACGATCTCGGGTTTGCTTGCGGACATAAGGTGAAAGGCTCCTGCGTGACGGCGTCAGTGGATCGCATGGCTATAATACCGGCCTTTATCGCCCAGCCTCGAGATTCATGATGCGCCGCCTGTTGTCTTGCCTGTTCCTCTGCCTGCTCCCCCTTCTTGCCGATGCCGTTGAAAGCCCACGCCCGAAAATCGGCCTGGTGCTGTCGGGCGGCGCCGCGCGTGGCCTGGCCCATATTGGTGTGCTCAAGGCGCTGGAAGAACAAGGCATCCAGGTTGACGCGATTGCCGGCACCAGCATGGGCGCGGTGATTGGCGGGCTGTATGCCTCGGGCTACAAGATCGACGAGCTGGAAAAGCTCGCCCTGAATATCGACTGGCAACAGGCGCTGTCCGATGCACCGCCCCGGGAAGACGTGCCGTTCAGGCGCAAGCAGGATGACCGCGATTTCCTGGTCAAACAGAAACTCAGCTTTCGCGACGACGGCAGTCTCGGCCTGCCGCTGGGCGTGATCCAGGGCCAGAACCTGGCATTGCTGCTGGAAAGCATGTTCGCCCACAGCAGCAACACGCGTAATTTCGACAAGCTGCCGATTCCGTTCCGGGCCGTGGCCACCGACATCACCACCGGCGAAAAAGTCGTGTTCAGCAAGGGCCACCTGCCCCAGGTGATACGCGCCAGCATGTCGATCCCCGCCGTGTTCGCTCCGGTAGAGCTGGACGGGCGCCTGCTGGTGGACGGCGGCATGACCGACAACATTCCCCTGGACGTGGCGCGGGAAATGGGCGTGGACATCGCCATCGTGGTGGACATCGGCACACCGCTACGCTCACGCAAGCAATTGGCGACCGTGGTCGATGTGCTCAACCAGTCCATCACCTTGATGACCCGGCGCAATTCCGAGGAACAACTCAAGGCCTTGCACCCCAGGGACGTGTTGATCCAACCGTCCCTGGCAGCCTACGGCGTGACGGATTTCGGCCGCGCCAAGGACATGATCGATGCCGGCTACCGCGCCACGCGTGCCCTCGACCTGCGCCTGGCGCACCTGCGGCCCGCCGAACCGGTAGACCCGCAACTGACCGCCGCGCGCACGCCCGGCGAACGCACCCCGATCATTACCGCGATCAAGGTGGAAAACGACTCCAAAGTCAGCGACGACGTGATCCGCTATTACATCCGCCAGGAGCTGGGCGAACCGCTCAACCTCGGCCGCCTGCAATCGGACATGGGCACGCTGTACGGCCTCGACTACTTCGAACAGGTGCAATACCGCGTGGTGAAAAAAGCCAAGGACAACACCCTGGTCATCAGCGCACGCGGCAAGCGCAGCGGCACCGACTACCTGCGCCTGGGTTTGAACCTGTCGGATGACATGCGCGGCGACAGCGCCTTCAACCTTGGCGCCAGCTACCGGATGAACGGTATCAACCGCCTCGGCGCCGAATGGCTGACGCGGGTGCAAATCGGTGATCGCCAGGAGCTGTACAGCGAGTTCTACCAACCGATGGACACGGGCTCGCGCTACTTCGTCGCGCCCTACATCCGTGCCCAGGCGCAGAATGTCGAGCTGATCATGGACAACGACCCCATCTCGGAATATCGGCTGGAGCGCTACGGTTTCGGCTTGAACGTCGGGCGGCAGATCGGCAACAGCGGCGAGATTCGCTTTGGCGTGGGCGAAGCCTGGGGCAAGGCGGACGTGCGTATCGGCGACCGCGACCTGCCGAGCGTGAGTTTCAGTGAGGGCTTCTATGAGCTGAAATACTCGTTCGACTCTTTCGATAACGTGTACTTCCCGCACACCGGCGAAGACATCGCCCTGGCTTACCGTGAGTTCGAGCCGGGGCTGGGTTCCGACCAGCGCTACCGCCAATGGGAGTTCAAGCTGGACAAAGCCATGAGTCACGGCCCCGACACGCTGATCCTGGGCGGACGCTACGGACGCACCCTGGATAAATCCGACGTGGTGGTCTCCAGCTTCCTGCTGGGTGGCGCACGGCAATTGTCAGGCTTTCGCGAGGACGCGATCTCGGGCCAGAACGTCAGCCTGATGCGCGCGGTGTACTACCGCCGGCTGACACCGCGCTCGTACCTGCCGCTGGATTTCCCGTTGTACCTGGGAGCCTCGGTGGAACGGGGTCGGGCGTGGAACAACGACAACCAGTTCGACAGCGGGTATATCAACGCGGCGAGTGTTTTCCTCGGCTTTGATACACCGCTGGGGCCGTTGAATTTCAGCTATGGATTCAATGATGACAATCAGAAAGCGGTGTATCTGAACCTGGGCCAGACTTTCTGACACAACACAGAGTAAATGTGGGAGGGGGCTTGCTCCCGATGGCGGTGTGTCAGGCGCCGACATGGCACTGATACACCGCCATCGGGGGCAAGCCCCCTCCCACACTTTGATCGTCGTTGTGTCAGGAATCAGGACTTTTCCAGATTCGCCAGGATGTGCCCGTGCACGCGCATGCATACGCGCAAATCCTCTTCGTCCACCCCAACAAACAGCTCATGGCGCAACGCCGTGGCAATGGTCTCGATCTGGTCGATGAGGGGCCGAGCGGTATCACACAACAGGATACGTTTGGCGCGACGGTCTTCCACTACCGCCTGGCGTTGAACCAGGCCTTGGCCTTCCAGGCTGTCGAGCAGACGCGCCAGGGTCGGCCCTTCTACCCCGACACTTTGTGCCAGTTCACGCTGAGTCGGTGCTTCGGTAAAACGGGCCAGGTGCAGCAGCACCAGCCATCGCGCCTGGGACAAGCCCAGCCCCGCGAGACGGCGGTCCAGCTCGGCGCGCCAACCTCGGGACATTTGCGCCAACTGCATGCCAAATCGGTGTTGATCGGTTAACGGCATAAAAAACTCATGTTTTAGACTGAAAACAAAGTGTGGCTAATTATTAGTCAGCTAAGCATGAGCCATGCCAGTAGGCAAGGCCCCGTATGTACTGATTCGTTACATTGTCGTAATTGGCACACTAAATTTCGAATTCAGACTGCAAAGCGGCGCGTACGCAGTACAAAACGCCCTCGGGAACACGCCCGGTAAACAGCGGCGCGATTTCCGCGACAGGTGGCAATTCGCCTTCCCCGTCAAGAAATGCATCCTGGATTTCACCGAGCAAATCTTCAGGCAAATCAAGAGCCTGCTCCAACGACAATTGCTGCTTGCCGATGGCTTCGGCCAGCAACGTATACACGTTCTTTTCCGAGCATTGCAGTTGGCCGGCGATCTGGATCGGGGTCATGCCGGCGCGAGCCAGGCTGATCAGCTCGTGGCGAATATCGGCGATTTCCTTCGGTGCTTCGGCCTGGCCGCCGAGTACCTCGAGGAACGCCTGGCCATAACGCTCCAGCTTGCGCGCGCCCACACCGCTGACCCTGGCCATCTCGGCCATGGTGGTGGGCTGCTCGCGAAGCATCTCCAGCAATGTGGAGTCGGGGAAGATGACATACGGCGGCACGCTGTGTTCCTGCGCCAGTTTGCGCCGCAGGGTACGCAAGGCTTCCCACTGTTCGCGCTCTTCGCCACGCACCAGCTGGCTGGCCTGGCTGGTGCTGCTCTTGGCGGTGGTCTGCGGCTTGAGGTCGCGGCGCAGCTCCAGGCTGACTTCGCCCTTGAGCAAGGGCCGGCAACTGTCGTTCAGGCGCAGGCCGCCGTAGCCTTCGATATCGATGTCGACCAGCCCGCGCGCGACCATCTGGCGGAACAGCGAGCGCCATTCGCCTTCGGCGCGGGCCTTGCCGACGCCGTAGACCGAGAGTTTCTCGTGGCCGAAGCTGCGGATTTTTTCGTTGTCCTTGCCCAGCAACACATCCACCAGATGGCCCACGCCATAGCGCTGGCCGGTGCGGTAGATCGTCGATAATGCCTGGCGCGCCGGCTCGGTGGCGTCCCAGGTCTGCACACCGTCGATGCAGTTGTCACAGTGGCCGCACGGTTGCGGCATGTCTTCGTCGAAATACGCCAGCAGCGTCTGGCGGCGGCAGCGGGTCTCTTCGCACAGCGAGAGCATGGCGTCGAGTTTGTGCTGCTCCAGGCGCTTGTGGCGCTCATCGCCTTCGGAGTTCTGCAGCATCTGCTTGAGCATCACCACATCTTGCAGGCCGTAGACCATCCAGGCATCCGCCGGCAGGCCGTCACGGCCGGCGCGGCCGGTTTCCTGGTAGTAGGCCTCGAGGGACTTGGGCAGGTCCATGTGCGCCACGAAACGCACGTTGGACTTGTCGATCCCCATGCCGAAGGCGATGGTCGCCACCATGATCAGCCCTTCCTCGTTGAGGAAGCGCTTCTGGTGTGCCGAGCGCGTTTCATTGGGCAGGCCGGCGTGATAAGGCAGCGCCGGGTAGCCTTGTTCACAGAGGAACGCGGCGACTTCATCGACCTTCTTGCGTGACAGGCAATAGACGATACCCGCGTCGCTGCGCCGTTCCGAGAGGAAGGCCAGCAACTGCTTGCGCGGCTGCTCCTTGGGCACGATGCGGTAGAAAATATTCGGCCGGTCGAAGCTCGACAGGAAGCGCTCGGCGTTCTGCAAATGCAGGCGCTCGACGATCTCTTCGCGGGTACGCTTGTCGGCGGTGGCGGTCAGGGCGATACGCGGCACATCAGGAAACAGCTCCGCCAGTTGGCCCAGCTGCAGGTACTCGCGGCGGAAATCGTGGCCCCACTGCGACACGCAGTGAGCTTCGTCGATGGCGAACAGGGCAATTTCCAGGCTCTGCAGAAACGCCAGCATGCGCGGCTGCACCAGCCGCTCCGGTGCCAGGTAGAGCATCTTCACTTCGCCGCGCTTGATCCGCGCCGCCAGGTCGCGCTGCTGCTCGGCACTCAGGGTGGAGTTCAAGGCAGCGGCGGCGACGCCGAGTTCTTCCAGGGTGGCGACCTGATCGTCCATCAATGCGATCAGCGGCGACACCACCACGGCCAGGCCATTGCGCAACAACGCCGGCACCTGGAAGCACAACGATTTGCCGCCACCGGTCGGCATCAGGACCAGGGCATCGCCGCCATTGGCCACGCGCTCAATGATCGCACCCTGGCGGCCACGAAAACTGTCGTAGCCGAAGATGTCCTTGAGGACGCGTTGAGCCTGCTCGAGCATGTAAAACTCCAAAATGGTGCGCAAATCCCTCTTTACAGGCTGGCCGAAAAAACCCGCTTTCATGGAAAATAATCCGTAAGCGAAGTTTTCCCGGACTGCTGCGTGGCCTGCAGGGGCATCACAAAACGCGGCAGTATACCCGAGCGTTCACCGGCAAAGGGCGCGACTGACGAATAGACCGCCTCTGTCTAAAACCGGGCAAAAATGCCGTGCGGCTGGCCTGGGCGCTCAAGAAAGCCTAGAATTCAGCATCGTTTATTCCCAAGGTAGCCCTTCAATGTCCTTCGCTGAGCAACTAACCCGCCTGCAAGCCTTCCTCGACGCCGATGAGCTGCATGACGAGGCGCTGGACTACGTGGCCGCCCACGGCTACCTGACCGCCCTGTCGATCTGCTCTGAAGACGTGCCCGAGCGTGAATGGATCGACGCGCTGTTCGCCGAAGAACCTCACTACGCCGACGACGCCCAGCGCGAAGAAATCGAAGCCACCCTGCTGGCCCTCAAGGCCCACATCGGTCGCCAACTGGCCTCCGATGAGGAATTCGAGCTGCCTTGCGAGCTGGACCTGGGTGAAGACCCGGACGACTCCGACCTGCGTGGCTGGTGCATCGGTTTCATGGAAGGCGTATTCCTGCGCGAAGCCGCCTGGTTCGAAACCGCCGAGGAAGAAGTCAGCGAAATGCTGCTGCCGATCATGGTCGGTTCGGGCCTGTTCGACGACCAGCCGGAGTTTTCCGATATCGCCGCCGACGCCAACCTGATGGACGATATGATCGTGCAGATCCCCGAAGCCCTCACCGCGCTGTACCTGCTGTGCAATGCGCCTGACGAAAAACCGGCGATCCTCAAGCCACGTCACCACTGAGTCGCTTGCCCGTGGACCCCATGGGCAAGCGTTCGCCGCTCCTGCGTTACGCACTGCTGGCCATCGGCTGGCTGAGCGTAGCGCTTGGGGTGATCGGCATTTTCCTGCCGGTATTGCCGACTACGCCCTTTCTCCTGCTGGCTGCCGCCTGCTTCGCTCGAAGCTCCCCGCGTTTCTACCACTGGCTGGTCGACCACCCGCGCCTGGGCCCCTGGATTCGTGACTACCTCGACGGTAACGGCATCCCGCTCAAGGGCAAGGTCTACGCCATCGGCTTGATGTGGCTGAGCATCGCCATTTCCTGCTACCTGGTGCCATTGCCGTGGGCACGCGGCTTCATGCTGACCAGCGCGGTGCTGGTGACGATTTACATCCTGCGCCAGAAAACCCTGCCCCCTCGCTGAACACACCTGCGACATTCGCCCTCACACGACCTTGGTCGACACTGACTAACCACAGGCATCATGCGAGACTGTCCAACCGGGCCCGGAATGCCCGGTGTTCCTATGCTCGGAGTTACCATGACGCTGTCCAGCGGGCTGATCGCCGCCGTTGCCCTGGCCTATATGGCCATCATGTTTGCCATCGCCTTTTACGGTGACCGTCGCCATGCGCCGCTGCCGCCGCGCGTGCGTGCGTGGGTCTATAGCCTGTCGCTCGCCGTGTATTGCACCAGTTGGACCTTCTTCGGCGCCGTAGGCCAAGCTGCCGAACAGCTTTGGGCGTTCTTGCCGATCTACCTGGGGCCGGTGCTGCTGCTGGTGCTGGCGCCGTGGGTGCTGCAGAAGATGATTCTGATCAGCAAGCAGGAAAACATCACCTCCATCGCCGACTTTATCGCCGCGCGCTACGGCAAATCCCAATCCCTGGCGGTCGTGGTCGCGTTGATCTGCCTGGTTGGCGTATTGCCCTATATCGCCCTGCAGCTCAAGGGCATCGTGCTCGGCGTGAACCTGTTGATCGGCTCCGGGCCCGACACCACGGGCACCCGGGCCCAGGACACCGCGCTGATCGTGTCGCTGGTGCTGGCGCTGTTCACCATTGTGTTTGGTACGCGCAACCTCGACGCCACCGAACACCACCGGGGCATGGTGCTGGCGATTGCCTTTGAATCCCTGGTCAAGCTGTTCGCGTTTCTGGCGGTCGGTGCGTTTGTGACCTACGGGCTGTACGACGGTTTCGGCGATCTGTTCAGCCAGGCGATGCTTGCACCGCGCCTGGAGGAATACTGGAAAGAGACCATCAACTGGCCGTCGATGGTGGTGCAGACCGGCGTCGCGATGATGGCGATCATCTGCTTGCCCCGGCAGTTCCATGTGACGGTGGTGGAGAATATCGACCCGCAGGACTTGCGCCTGGCCAAGTGGGTGTTCCCGGCGTATTTGATCCTTGCCGCGTTGTTCGTGGTGCCCATCGCCCTGGGCGGCAAGATGCTGTTGCCCGGTTCGGTGCTGCCGGACTCCTACGTGATCAGCCTGCCGATGGCCGAAGCCCACCCGGCCCTCGCGGTACTTGCGTTCATCGGCGGCGCATCGGCGGCCACCGGCATGGTGATCGTGGCCAGCATCGCCTTGTCGACCATGGTCTCCAACGACATGCTGCTGCCCTGGCTGTTGCGCCGCTCCAGCGCCGAGCGACCCTTTGAAGTGTTCCGCCATTGGATGCTGTCGGTGCGCCGGGTCAGCATCGTGATCATCCTGTTGCTGGCCTATGTGAGCTACCGGCTGCTGGGCTCCACCGCAAGCCTGGCGACCATCGGCCAGATCGCCTTTGCCGCCGTGACCCAATTGGCACCGGCGATGCTCGGCGCGCTCTACTGGAAGCAGGCCAACCGGCGCGGGGTCTTTGCGGGCTTGGCGGCGGGGACCTTCCTGTGG
The DNA here is from genome assembly GCF_003852355.1 of Pseudomonas sp. R2-7-07. Lineage (NCBI taxonomy): Bacteria > Pseudomonadati > Pseudomonadota > Gammaproteobacteria > Pseudomonadales > Pseudomonadaceae > Pseudomonas > Pseudomonas sp. R2-7-07. Next base: position 4,036,541 of record NZ_CP027759.1, read on the forward strand.
TTCTACACCCTGGTCCTACCGGTGACCGCGAAAAGCCTGGGCTGGTCGCTAAGCCTTTTCCCCGGCCTGACCTGGATGCACTCGCACCCGTTCGGGTTTTCCGTGACCTCACTGACCTTGGGCACCGTGTTTTCGCTGGCGGGTAATTTCACGCTGTTCGTGTGGGTGTCGATGCTGTCGCGTACGCGGGTGTCCGAGCATTGGCAGGCCGGCCGCTTCATCGGCCAGGAAACCAGCCAGCGCACCAGCGCCCGCTCCATGTTGTCGGTACAGATCAGCGACCTGCTCAGCCTGTCCGCACGCTTTGTCGGCGAAGAACGGGCGCAGCAGAGCTTTATCCGTTTCGCCTATCGCCAGGGCAAAGGCTTCAACCCCAACCAGAATGCCGACAACGACTGGATCGCCCACACCGAGCGCTTGCTGGCGGGTGTGCTCGGTGCGTCCTCGACGCGAGCAGTGGTGAAAGCGGCGATTGAAGGGCGGGAAATGCAGCTGGAGGACGTAGTACGCATCGCCGACGAGGCGTCCGAGGTGCTGCAGTTCAACCGTGCCCTGCTGCAAGGCGCGATCGAGAACATCACCCAGGGCATCAGCGTGGTCGACCAGTCGCTCAAGCTGGTGGCCTGGAACCGGCGCTACCTGGAGCTGTTCAACTACCCCGACGGTTTGATCAGTGTCGGCCGGCCGATTGCCGACATTATTCGCTACAACGCCGAGCGCGGCCTGTGCGGCCCCGGTGAAGCCCAAGTGCATGTGGCGCGACGCCTGCACTGGATGCGCCAGGGCCGGGCGCATACCTCCGAGCGCTTGTTCCCCAACGGCCGCGTGATCGAGCTGATCGGCAATCCGATGCCCGGTGGCGGTTTCGTCATGAGTTTCACCGACATCACCGCGTTCCGCGAAGCCGCACAAGCGCTGACCGAGGCCAATGAAGGCCTGGAACAACGGGTGACCGAGCGCACCCATGAACTGTCGCAACTCAATGTCGCGCTGACCGAGGCTAAGGGTGTGGCCGAATCCGCCAGCCAGTCGAAGACCCGTTTTCTGGCGGCCGTCAGCCATGACTTGATGCAGCCGCTGAACGCCGCGCGCCTGTTCTCCGCCGCCCTCTCCCACCAGCACGAAGGCCTCTCGAGCGAGGCCCGGCAACTGGTGCAGCACCTCGACAGTTCACTGCGCTCGGCCGAGGACCTGATCAGCGACTTGCTGGATATCTCGCGCCTGGAAAACGGCAAGATCAATCCGCAACGCCAGCCGTTTGCCCTCAACGAGCTGTTCGACACCCTGGGCGCCGAATTCAAGGCACTGGCCCATGAGCAGGGCTTGCGCTTTCGTTTGCGCGGCAGTCGCCTGCGGGTGGACAGCGACATCAAATTGTTACGACGGATCCTGCAGAATTTCCTGACCAACGCCTTCCGCTATGCCGATGGCCCGGTGCTGCTGGGCGTGCGTCGCCGCCAGGGCCAATTGTGCCTGGAAGTCTGGGACCGTGGCCCTGGCATCCCGCCGGATAAACAGAAAGTGATTTTCGAAGAGTTCAAGCGCCTCGACAGCCACCAGACCCGCGCCGAAAAGGGCCTGGGCCTGGGCCTGGCGATCGCCGACGGTTTGTGCCGCGTGCTGGGCCACCGCCTGAGCGTACGTTCATGGCCGGGCAAGGGCAGCGTGTTCAGCGTGCGTGTGCCGCTGGCCCGCAGCCAGGTCAGCCCGCAGCCAAAGGCCACCGTAGAAAACGGCGTGCCCTTGAGCGGCGCACGGGTGCTGTGTGTGGACAACGAGGAAAGTATCTTGATCGGCATGCGCAGCCTGCTGACGCGCTGGGGCTGCGAAGTCTGGACCGCCACCGGCCAGGCCGAGTGCGCGGCCCTGTTGGCCGAAGGCATGCGCCCGCAACTGGCGCTGGTGGATTATCACCTGGACCACGGCGAAACCGGCACCGAACTGATGAGTTGGCTGCGGGCGCAATTGGCCGAGCCGATTCCCGGCGTGGTGATCAGTGCAGACGGGCGCCCGGAAATGGTGGCGCAGGTGCATGGAGCAGGGCTGGATTATCTGGCCAAGCCGGTGAAGCCGGCGGCGTTGCGGGCGCTGTTAAGCAGACACCTGCCTCTGTAGACGGGATGTACTCGGTAAAAATGTGGGAGGGGGCTTGCCCCCGATGGCGGTGTATCAGCGGTGAATTTGTTGACTGACCCACCGCAATCGGGGGCAAGCCCCCTCCCACATTTTGATCATGTTTTATTCAGGGGAATGCGCCACGCCATCCGAATCGGTCATCGCGCGCTCGAGCAAATCCGCCGGCAGGCTTTTGCTGGCACGCGCGCCCAGCAGGCGCAGTTGCTCGGTGCGGCTGACCAGATTCCCGCGTCCATCGGTCAGCTTGTTACGTGCTGCGCTGTAAGCCTTGTCCAACTGCTGCAAACGGTTACCCACTTCGTCCAGATCCTGGATAAACAGCACGAACTTGTCGTACAGCCAACCGGCGCGCTCGGCGATTTCCCGGGCGTTCTGGCTCTGGCGCTCCTGCTTCCACAGGCTGTCGATCACCCGCAGGGTGGCGAGCAAGGTGGTGGGGCTGACAATCACGATATGACGGTCGAAAGCTTCCTGGAACAGGTTCGGCTCGGCTTGCAGCGCTGCGGAAAACGCTGCCTCAATCGGCACGAACAGCAGCACGAAATCCAGGCTGTGCAAACCTTCCAGGCGCTTGTAATCCTTGCCGGCCAAGCCTTTGACGTGATTGCGCAAGGACAGCACATGCTGCTTCAACGCCGCCTGGCCAATCACTTCGTCATCCGCTGCAACGTACTGCTGATAGGCGGTCAGGCTGACCTTGGAGTCCACCACCACCTGCTTGTCGCCCGGCAACATGATCAGCACGTCGGGCTGGAAGCGTTCGCCATCCGGGCCTTTGAGGCTGACCTGGGTCTGGTATTCGCGGCCTTTCTCCAGGCCCGCATGCTCCAGCACCCGCTCGAGGATCAGCTCGCCCCAGTTACCCTGGGTTTTCTGGCCTTTGAGGGCGCGGGTCAGGTTGGTGGCTTCGTCCGACAGGCGCAGGTTCAATTGCTGCAGGCGCTCAAGCTCTTTGGCCAGGGAAAACCGCTCGCGGGCTTCGTTCTGGTAGCTTTCTTCAACGCGCTTTTCGAAGGATTGGATGCGTTCCTTGAGCGGGTCCAGCAGTTGCCCCAGGCGCTCCTGGCTGGTTTCGGCAAAGCGTTGCTCACGCTCATCGAAAATCTTCCCGGCCAGTTCGGCGAACTGCGCGCGCAGCTCGTCCCGTGAACCCTGCAGGTCGGCGAGGCGTTGTTGATGACTGTCCTGCTGTTCACGCAGCTCGGCGCGCAAGGCGGCGGCCAAGGCGTCAAGCCGGCGCAGCTCGGTTTCCTTGGCGCTGCGGTCCAGGTTCCAGGCGTGGGCGGCGTCGCGGGCGTTATCGCGGTCGATCTGCAACAGCTCGACTTCGCGGCGCACCGCAGCCAGGTCGGCCTGCTTGGCGGCATTGGCGTGGCTCAGATCGCTGATTTCGTCGCGGCTGGCGTCCAGTTGGGCGGCAAGCCCTTCCTGGGCCAATTGCGCGGTCGCCAGGCGCTCCTCCAGCAATTCCCAGCCGGTGGTGCGCGCGGTCAGCCTTCGTTGAATCTGCCAGCACAACGCCAATAACGGCAGCGCGGCGCCAGCAAGCCCGAGGGCGACACTGGTCCAGTCGAAAACCATAGCCATTTCTGCCATCACCAAAAAAGAGCAAGGTTAACCAAGCAATGCCCGGGAGGACAGCTCAGTCTTCGACCTGGCCCAGTTCGCGCTGAGCGCGACGGTCGCCGGCGCGGGCCGCCGAACGCAACAGATCCTGGCCGATGCGCCGGTCGCGGGCATTTTCGCATTCACGGCACATCAATTGGCCCAGGCGGCTCTGCGCGGCCACCACGCCTTCGCGGGCAGGCTGCTTGAGCAGGCGGCCAGCCAGGTGCTTGACGTTGGTACTCTGCCCCAGGCGCGGGCTGTCGAGGAGCCACAAGGCGACTTTCAAAGAGAAACGCTTGGGCGCGGTAACAGTCTGGGGAGTGTCGGTAACAGAAGGTGATACTGAGCGAAACTTCATAAAGCACTGTGGGACAGAACGGAAGGCGCGCCACTCTACTCTTTTTTTCGTACAGGTAAAGCTGAAAAAACCCGGCACGCCCGTTCTAGAGCAAGCGCTTGGGACAATCCACAGAAGCTGTGGATAACTCAGTGGACAACCCGCCTTTAACTCGCGCAAAGGCCCATGGAATGGGGGCCGCAGTCAAACTGACGATTTTTTCACCAATAAAAAAAAGCCAGATTTTTCATTGACTTAAATTTTGATTGCAGGCAAATGGGCAGGCTTCAGGACAGTTACCAGCGAAGTTACCGGCGCTGCGACTAATGTGCACAAGTACCCAGCCAACGGTTATATCCCCGGCGTTTTTTGATCCGACACGCTCAGGAAATGTTACTGCCAGGAAACTGGAGGGTGGACGGCTGATGGTTTTTTTGCCAAGCCACTTCCTTTCCTTGTTTCGATCCGTTACTATCCGCAGCGTTAGTACCAAGCTGAAAGTCAATTCTGGTCGACATATCCCTAGAACTTCATGGGATCGACCACCTCGATGGTTTCCAGGTATCACTTGCGACGACACTGCCTTTGAACAAGCAAAGGGTGCCGCGAAGTCTGCATACTCTGACCGAACCAACCTGCAAATTGATCAGGATCTTCACCCTGGGCCCAGAACCTTTGCCCCTGTTGTGTTGCCTGCCCTCCTAAGTACCTACCTGCCAGCCCAAGCGCGCCTAATCCAATAGCGCTTCAAACTGGCTGCTTTGTTCCAGACTAGGTTCTTTCGTTTGATCAATGGTGATCAGCGTTTCTGGAACGTTTTAACGTTGCACGGTTCTTATCCGTGTCATTTGTAGGAACACCAATAATATGAACGCTCAAATCCACACTCAGGATGCCATCCGCACCCTCACCAACGCTTTTGCCCCAATGAACTGCCTGATCATGGCCGCTCGCAAAGGCTGCTTCAGCTTCACCCTGGTCAACGAACACGGCATCGCACGTCACAGCGAACGCCTGTACCCCGATCAATACTCCAGCGCAGAACCGCTGCAGGCCGTGATCGAGCGTACCCGTCAGGCACTGATTGCCTGATCGACCCGAGTCGCTGAAACACAAAAACCCTGTCTGAAAAACAGGGTTTTTTATTGCCTGGAATTTAGTTCTGGGATTTTTTACTAAGCACGAATAGATATAAACGTTATAACCGGATAAAGAAGATGTTTTAAAAACAGTCCTTTACAGGATGAATATGACACTACACTTCAACTCAAGCGGCATGATCCGCTTGCGACGGGCCTGAGATCCGATCCACCGCTGCCAAGCTCCTCCTTCTCAGGCTCGTCATTCATTCCCACGGACTGAGGTTTGTATGGGTATTGCCGCCAGCGAATTGTGTCGTTATGTGATCAGGCCGACCTTGATGTACCTCGGCTGCCATAACCCGACCGCCGAAGCCCTGCTGCTGGGCATTGCCGCCAGCCAGTCGGAACTGGGCTCGGCCTTGCATGATCGACGCGGCCATGGCCTCTACCGCATCACCGAACCGCGTCACCGCGCCCTCTGGGATAGCTACCTGGCGCTCGATCCCGAGCGTGCGAGCCTGGTGCGCGGGCTGGCCAGCCAACATGCGTTTCTCAGCGCGCCTCAGTTGGAATTGACGGTGAACCTGCGTTACGCCACGGCAATCGCCTGGTTGCTGGTGGAACAACACCGTCCTGCCCTGCCCGCGCCCGGCGATGTATTGGCGATGGCACGTATCTGGAAAGAAATATTTCACCCTCAAGGCCGCCTGCGAGATTTCTCCCAGGCCTGGCAAAGCTGTGTCAGCCCAATGAAACAGGTGGCCTGTTGACCGGGCAAATTGCAAGATTCGCCAAAAAACCGGAAATCTGGTCGGATTGTCCTACAAAACCGCTCTATCTCCTGCATTACAGCCTATAGCGCGATGTTAAATTTATTGATACTTTCCGCAGCGGTGATCACACGGAGTTCTAATAATGAAAAAAGTAATGCTCAAGACCACACTTAGCCTCGCCGTTGCCATGGCCTCCTCCCAACTGTTCGCCAGCGGCTTCGCCCTGAACGAACAGAGCGTCAGCGGAATGGGTACTGGCTTCGCAGGTCGCTCTTCTTCTGCCGATGACGCAAGCACTGTCTACGGTAACCCTGCCGGTATGGCTCGCCTGAACGGCCAGCAAATCACCGGCGGTGTCGCAGCCATCGATGCCTCTACCGATCTCAGCGACACAAGCGGTCGCTCTCGCGGCAGTAACAAAGGCGACATGGTGCCGTTCACCGCCGTACCTTTTGGTTTCTACACCAATAAGCTCAACGACCAGTGGGCCGTCGGTTTCGGCGTGTATGCGCCGTTCGGCCTGATAACCGACTACGAAAGCGGCTTCCAGGGCCGTGGCTTTGGCAGCAAGAGCGAAGTGAAAGTCATCACCTTGCAACCAACGGTCAGCTACGCCTTTAACGATCGCGTTTCCGTCGGCTTCGGCCCGACCATCAACCGCATCGGCGGTACCCTGGAATCGGACATCACGCTGAACCCTGCCGCGCCGGACACCAATATCAAGATCAAGGGTGACGACACCGCGCTGGGTTTCAACGTCGGCGTGCTGGTACAAGCCACCGATACCACCCGCGTCGGCCTGACCTATCACTCCAAGGTCAGCTACAAGCTGGAGGGCCACACCGAAGTCACCGCGCCGACCGCGACCTCTCCGTTCCTGCGCAGCAACCGTTACGACGCTTCGCTGAAGATCGATACGCCTGAGTCCTACGACCTGTCGGTGACCCAGGACCTGACCGACGCATGGAAACTCTATGCCGGTGCAACCTGGACCCGCTGGAGCCGCCTGAAAGACATCACCGTCAAGAACGACGGCGTCACCGGCGCAACCGGTGGCGCACTGGCCCCAGCGTTGGTAAGCACCATCAAGGAAGACCAGAACTGGCACGACACCTGGGCTTACGCCCTGGGTACTTCGTACCAGTTGACCAAGCAAGTGGTGCTGCGTACCGGCCTGACGTTCGACCAGTCGCCGACCAACAACACTGATCGCTCGCCGCGCATTCCTACCGGCGACCGCACCATCTTCAGTCTGGGCCTGGGCTACGAGGTCATGCCGAACATGACCATCGACGTGGCCTACTCCTACCTGAAGGAAGAGGACGTCAAGGTTGCACGCTCCAACCAATTGGCCAGCTACAACGCCAAGTATGAAAACAGTGCCAACGGTTTCGGCCTGGGCATGACCTACCGCTTCTGATTGGTTGCGGTATAAAAAAGCCCCGCTCTCCTGCACAGGAGGCGGGGCTTTTCAATGGGCGGCGATCAGGGTTTGGACGCCAGCGCCTCTTCTACCGCCTTGATCAACTCCGGACTGTCGGGCTTGGTCAGGCTGGAAAAATTGGCGATGACTTTGCCCTGGCGATCCACCACGTACTTGTAGAAATTCCACTTGGGCGGCGTGTCGGTCTGTTGCGCCAGCACCTTGAACAAATTGACCGCGTCCGGCCCCTTGACCTTCTGCGGCTCGGTCATGGTGAAGGTCACGCCGTAGTTCACATAGCAGACCTTGGCGGTTTCTTCGCCAGTCTTGGCTTCCTGCTTGAAGTCGTCGGACGGCACGCCAATCACTTCCAGGCCCTGGCCCTTATAGCGCTGGTACAACGCTTCGAGGCCTTTGAATTGCGGGGCGAAGCCGCAGAAGCTCGCCGTGTTGACGATGACCAGGGGCTTACCCGCGAAACGCTGGCACAGGTCAATGGATTCCTTGGCCCGCAGCTTGGGCAATTGGCCCTCGAGCAACGGCGGGCAACTGGCGGCCAGGGCCACGCTGCCAGCAGCCATCAGGACGGGTACAGCGAGCCAGCGCATCAACATGTGAAAAGTCCTCGCATGGGTTCAGACATAGAACTTAACAGATCGCCATGCCCAACTGCATCAACGCCAGGCCGCCGTGCTGCCAGCCCCACCAGGCCAACAGCAACAACATCAGCCCTGCCACCAGGGCCGTGCACCGCAGTGCTGCACTCATGCCGCCTCCATTTGCGCCTGCACGCGCGCCACTGGCCGTTCACGCACCGGCCAGTTCAGGGCCGCCGCGAGCAGGCTGAGCAGAATCGCCACTTGCCAGATCAAATCGTAGTTACCGGTTCGATCATAGACCACCCCGCCCAACCAGCCACCGAGGAACGAGCCGAGTTGATGGAACAGGAACACGATCCCCCCCAACATCGAGAGGTTGCGTACACCGAACAAGGTCGCAACAGTGCCGTTGGTCAGCGGCACGGTAGACAGCCACAGGAACCCCATTGCCATGCCAAACAGGTAAGCCGTGACTTCGGTGACCGGCGCCCACAGGAACAACACGATCACCACCGCACGCAACAGGTACAAGCCAGTGAGCAAGCGCGGCTTGGACATGCGCCCACCCAGCCAGCCGGCCGTGTAGGTGCCGAACACATTGAACAGGCCGATCAACGCCAGCACCGTGGTGCCCGCGGTAGCCGGCAGATGCTGGTCCACCAGATATGCCGGTAGATGCACGCCGATGAATACCACCTGGAAACCGCAGACGAAAAAGCCGAAGGACAGCAGCCAGAACCCGGAATGAGAGCACGCCTCCTTCAACGCTTCGCGCAGGGTTTGCTGACCGACCGTGGTCGGCAGCGGCCGGTCCTTGAGCATGGCCACCAGCGGCAGGATCAACGCGACCATCAAGCCTAACGCCAGCAGCGCCGCAGACCAGCCCAGCCACCCGATCAAGCCGAGGGTGCCTGGCACCATGGCGAACTGGCCAAAGGAGCCTGCGGCGCTGGCGATGCCCATGGCCATGCTGCGTTTTTCCGCTGGTACGGCGCGGCCGACCACACCGAGGATCACTGAAAACGACGTGCCGGACAGGCCAATGCCGATCAGCAATCCCGCGCTCAGGGACAAGGACCACGCCGAATCCGACATGCCCATCAGCACCAGGCCCACGGCGTACAACACGCCACCGACGAACACCGCCTTGGTCGCGCCGAAACGGTCAGCCAGGGCCCCGGTGAACGGCTGCGCCAGGCCCCAGATCAGGTTCTGCAAGGCAATGGCAAAGGCGAACGTCTCACGTCCCCAGCCAAATTCGCTGCTCATCGGTGCCAGGAACAGGCCGAAGCCGTGCCGCACGCCCAACGACAACGCCAGGATCAGCGCACTCCCCACAAGAACCCAGCCACTGGTGCGCCACATTGAGGTCATTTCTTATTCTCCGCTCGCGGGTATATACCCGCTTATAGTCGAACAAACCGCCGTTCAGGCAAGTTCATCCAGCAAGGCCAACAACGTTTCGCGCTTTTCGGCGCCCAGTTGATCGATCAGTTTCTGTTGCGCCGCTTCCCATGCCGGCAAGGCCGCGGCCAACCGCTGCTGCCCGGCCTCGGTCAGCTGCACCAGGCGGTTGCGCAGGTCATCGCCCTCAACCAACCGGACCAGGCCGTCACCTTCCAGTACGCGCAGATTGCGCCCCAAGGTGCTGCGGTCCAGGCCCATCGCTTCCGCCAGGCTGGAAATGCTCGGCTGATCGAGACGTTGCAGGTTGCTCAGCAAAGAATACTGGGCAACGTTGATCCCGAAGCCGTCGAGGGCGCCGTCGTAATACCGGCTGACGCCACGGGCGGCGCGTCGCAGGTTGGTGCACAAACATTGGGAAGCAAGCATAGAGCGTGTATATACCCGGAGTTAAGCAAATGCAAGAAAGTGTTACAGCGCCAGCCCGATCAGCACGGCCGCTTCGAGCAGTTCCAGCAGGGCGCCGGCGGTATCGCCGGTGGTGCCACCGAGGCGCCTGATTATTAAATGGCGCAAGCCGATAAAACAGCCCGCCGCGAGCAGTACCGCTATCCCACCGCTGAAACCACCGATCAGGATGCAGGCCAGTCCACTGAGGATCAGCACCTGCTGGCCGACAATCCTCGGTAAATGATCCGACAGCGCCTGGCCCAATCCACCGGCACGCACATAGCGCGTGGTGAGAAACAGCGCCAACATCGAAGCCCGGCCGATCAATGGCGCGAGAATCAGCGCGGCGCCATTATGCTGCTCGATCAAGGCCACCAGCGCGGTGAATTTGAGCAGCAACACCAGGCCCAGGGTGACCACGGCAATCGGCCCGCTGCGCGGGTCCTTCATGATGCTGAGGGTGCGTTCGCGGTCGCCGAAGCCACCCAGCCAGGCGTCGGCACTGTCCGCCAGGCCGTCCAGGTGCAGGCCGCCGCTGAGCAGCACCCAGGCGGTCAATAGCAGCGCGGCGTGCAGCAACAATGGCGCACCCATCAACAGGCTGTTCAGGCCCCATAGCAGCAGGCCAAACAGCAGACCCACCACCGGGTAAAACAGCAACGAACGCCCCAGTTCCTGAGGTTGCGGCATGCCTGGCAGGCGAATCGGCAGGCTGCTGAGGAATTGCAGGGCGATCCAGAATGGCAGCATGTTCAGACTCCTTCCTTCAACGTGCCATCGGCCGCTACCTGCAGGCTGAACAGCCCACCGTGGCCGACTTCGACATTCAGCAAGTGTTCACGCGGCAGGCCGCGCGCGCGCGCCAGTAACAGGCGCATGACGCCGCCGTGGCTGATCAACAGCACGCGTTCACCGGCATAGGCCTGCTGTAGACGTAAGACGGCGCCCAGCACCCGTTCGGAAAACGCCTCCACCGGCTCACCTTCTGGCGGCGTGAAGCGGTAGGGATCCGCCCAGAACAAGCCCAAGCCCTCGGCGTCGGTTTCCATCAACGCCGCCGCGCTCTGCCCTTCCCAGGCGCCGAAGTGCAGCTCTTGCAGGTCTTCTTCCAGGCTGACTGGAAGGTTGAGACGCCCGCCCAATTCCTCAGCAAAGCGCGCACAGCGTTGCAACGGCGAACTGATCAGCCGGTCCCAAGGCCCCTGCCCCAGCACAGCCGCGCGCATCTGCTCCCAGCCCCTGGCCGTCAAGGCATCATCCAGGCTGCCGCGCAGGCCGCCGCCCAGCTCGGTTTCACCGTGGCGCAGCAGGTCCAGGTGCAAGGTCATGCAGGGCGATCCGCCACGGCGGCTTCGGCGAACGTCGCCATCTGGCCGTGCAACGCACAGGCCAGGCGCAGGAGCGGCACCGCCAGCGCCGCACCGCTGCCTTCGCCCAGGCGCAGGCCCAGGTCCAGCAGCGGCTGTGCGTCAAGACTGTGCAGCACCTGACGATGGCCCGGCTCGGCGCCACGATGGCCGAACACCAGCCAGTCGCGGCAGGCCGGATTCAAGCGCGTGGCCACCAGCGCGGCGACGCTGCAGATAAACCCGTCCACCAGCACCACGATGCCTGCCTGGGCGCAGGCCAGGTAGGCACCAACCAGCGCGGCAATTTCAAAGCCCCCCAGGTTGAACAGCGTCTGCAACGCGTCGCCACGCTGGGCCGCGTGCAACGTCAGGGCGCGCTCGATGACTGCCACCTTGTGGCTGACGCCTTGGGCATTCAGCCCCGTGCCCGGACCGGTCAGGTCACTCACCGGGCAATCGAGCAGCGCACACGCCAACGCGCTGGCGGCGGTGGTGTTGCCAATGCCCATTTCACCGCCGATAAACAGCTCTGCGCCGTGCTCCAAAGCGCGGCGTGCGCTGTCTCGGCCGGCCTGCAAGGCCTGGCGCCCCTGCACCTGGGTCATCGCCGGGCCGTGGACAAAGTTGGCCGTGCCCGCGCCGATATTCAGGTGGCGCACGCCGGGTAGATCCAGGGAGGGCGTGACCGTGCCGAGGTCGACCACTTCCAACTGCGCATCCAGCTGGCGAGCCAATACGCTGATGGCCGCGCCACCGCTGACAAAATTGTGCAGCATCTGCCCGGTCACAGCCTGGGGAAACGCCGACACGCCCTCGGCAACCACGCCATGGTCGCCGGCAAAAATCGCGATCCACAGCTGCTCCACCGACGGTTTGACCCGGCCCTGCAACCCGGCCAACTGCACCGCCAGCGCTTCCAGCTGGCCGAGCGAACCGGCGGGCTTGGTCAACTGCTGCTGACGCGCCAACGCCTGTGCTTGCGCAGCGGCGTCGATGGCCTTGCAGGGGTTGAGCCACCAGAAATCCGTCATAACGCAGTACCTTTCAAAGTCAGGGGCAGGCCGGCAACCGTCAGCACTACGCGCTGACATCGCTCGGCCAAGGCTTGATGCAGCCAACCGGCTTCATCCACATAACGGCGAGTCAATTCACCCAGCGGCACGACACCCAGTCCGGTCTCGTTGCTGACAAAAATGATCTGCCCCGGCAGTGCAGCCAGGGTATCGAGCAACTGGTCGCGCTCCGAAGCAAGGCGCTCAGGGTCTTCCAACATCAGCAGATTGGTCAGCCACAGGGTCAGGCAGTCCACCAGCAGGCAACGCTCGGCAGCGGCGTTGTCGCGCAACACCCGCGCCAGCTCGATGGGCTCTTCGATCAGGCCCCAATGGTCGGGGCGACGCGCACGGTGCAGGGCAACGCGCTGGTTCATCTCAGCGTCCAGCGGCTGGCTGGTGGCGATATACATCACCGGTAAACCGCTGCCGCCGGCGAGTTTTTCAGCCAGACGGCTTTTGCCCGAACGGGCGCCGCCGAGAATCAATTGATGCATGAGCCAATCCTTTTCCAGTCAGCCGACGTCAGATTCCGCACAATCGACGCAACAATTCAGTGTCCAGATGGTTTTCCACCAAATCCGCCAAGCGCTCGATATCCCGCTCACGCAGGGCGTGATAGTCGACGTCCTGCACGTCCTGCAACCCCGCCCAGCGCAGCAGTGCGCTGCACGCCGCCGGTGTCTCGAACAGGCCGTGCAGATAAGTGCCGAGGATCTGCCCGTCGGCACTCTGCGCGCCATCACTGCGCCCGTCGTCGAGCCGCACGGCGGCATTCGCCAGCGCCGGGCCGGACGTCACCCCCGCATGGATCTCATACCCGCTTACCTGCGCATCCTCCAGCAACAAACGCCCGCGCACATTGCGCAACTGCTTCTCTTGCTCAAGCGTCGTGCTGAACGCCAGCAGCCCCAGGCCATCGCTGGAGCCGACGGGCCCTTCCAGGCCGAGCGGGTCATGCACCTGCTCGCCGAGCATCTGCAGGCCACCACAAATCCCCAGCACCTTGCCGCCATAGCGCAAATGCCGCGCCACGGCGGTATCCCAGCCATGGGCACGCAAGTACGCCAAATCACTGCGCACACTTTTCGACCCCGGCAGGATGATCAGGTCGGCAGCCGGGATCGGCTGACCCGGCCCGACGAATTGCAGGTTCACCTGGGGATGCAGGCGCAGCGGATCGAAATCCGTGTGGTTGCTGATGCGCGGCAGCACGGGCACCACCACGTTGAGCACCTGGGCGGCCTTGTCGGGCTGGCGCTGGTCGATGCCATCTTCGGCCTCGAGGTGCAGGTCCATCACGTAGGGCAATACGCCCACCACCGGCTTACCGGTACGCGCCTCCAACCAATCCAGCCCCGGTTGCAGCAGCGCGATATCTCCGCGAAACCGGTTGATGATAAAACCCCGGACCCGCGCCTGTTCGCTGGGGGACAACAATTCCAGCGTGCCGACCAGATGGGCGAACACCCCACCGCGATTGATATCGGCGATCAACAGCACCGGGCAATCCACGGCTTCGGCGAAGCCCATATTGGCGATGTCATTGGCGCGCAGGTTGATCTCGGCCGGCGAGCCCGCGCCTTCGACCATCACCACCGGATAGGCCTGGCTCAACCGTGTGTGAGAGGCCAGCACCGCCTGCATCGCGACGGCTTTGTAGTCGTGGTAGGCAACCGCGTTCATGCTGGTCACGGCGCGGCCATGGATAATCACTTGGGAACCGGTGTCGCTGTTGGGCTTGAGCAGCACCGGGTTCATGTCGGTGTGGGGCGCCAGGTTGGCGGCCTGCGCCTGGACCGCCTGGGCGCGGCCGATCTCGCCGCCTTCAGCAGTCACCGCACTGTTGAGCGCCATGTTCTGTGGCTTGAACGGCGCCACTGCAACCCCCTGGCGCACCAGCCAGCGACACAGTGCGGTCACCAGCGTGCTTTTGCCGGCGTCGGAGGTGGTGCCCTGCACCATCAACGTAGTCATGTCGCTTCCTTGTAGGCGGCCAGTGCCGTCTCGAGACGCTGCCAATCGGCCTCGGTGTCGGGCAGGCCGAAACGCACGCTGCTGTCGTGAACGAACAGGCGCAGCAGAATGCCGCGCTGGGCCATGAATTCGTGCAAGCGTTCGGCGTGCGGGGTGATCAACCACTGGAACAAGGCGCAGCCACCCTGGGGTTGAAAACCCTGACGCTCAAGCAGCTCGGACAGGCGCTGGCCGGCCTCGATGCAACGCGTGCGCTGGCGGGCGTGCCCGGCGCTGTCGCGCAGGCATGCCTGGCCGAGTACCCGTGTCGGCCCGCTGACCGCCCAGGGCCCGACCTGTTCGGCGAGCAATTTGAGCAACCGGCGCTCGGCCAGCACAAAGCCCAGGCGCACGCCGGCCAGGCCGAAGAACTTGCCGAATGAGCGCAACACGATCAAGCCGACCTGCTGGGTGTGGCTGGCCAGGCTCAAGTGCGGCGTCACGTCCATGAAGGCTTCGTCCACCACCAGCCAGCCGCCGCGCTGGGCCAGCCGCGTATGCCAGTCGAGCAGGCGCTCCGGGGCCAGGCTCAAGCCGGTGGGGTTATTCGGGTTGACCACCACCAGCACGTCGAGGCCGTCGAGAAAGAAATCGACTTCCTGCTCCTGCACTTCGCGCACCACATAACCGGCACGACGCCAGGCTTCGGCGTGTTCGGCGTAGCACGGCGACAGTACGCCGACCTTGCCGGAACGGCGCAGGCGCGGCAGCAATTGGATCGCGGCCTGGGAGCCCGGCACCGGCAGCACGTGAGCCGCGCCGTAGTAGTCGCTGGCGGCTTTTTCCAGGCCGTCATCGGCTTCCGGTAGCCGTGCCCAGGCGCGCAAGGGAATCTCGGGGATCGGCCACGGCCAGGGCGCCAGGCCACTGGACAAATCGAGCCAATCCGCCTCCGCGATGCCGTATTCAATTGCCGCCTTACGCAGCCGACCACCGTGTTCAAGCATAAAATTGCGCCCCCGCGCACAGGACCAGCAGCCACAACCATACGCCGCGCTGCACCAGCTGCCAGCCTCGGTCGATGGCGTCAGCGTCGGCCGGCGGGCCTTCGCCCAATGGCGGGCGCTGGTGCACCTCGCCGTGATAAATCGCCGCGCCACCCAGTTCGACGCCCAGCGCACCGGCGCCAGCGGCCATCACCGGACCGGCGTTGGGGCTGTCCCAGGTCGGCCCCTGGGTGCGCCAGCATTTGAGCGCCAGGCGAGTCTTGCCCAGCAACGCGTAGGTCAAGGCTACCAGGCGTGCAGGAATATAGTTGAGCCCATCGTCGATCTTCGCCGCCGCCCAGCCAAAACGTTCGAAGCGTTCGTTGCGATAGCCCCACATGGCATCGAGGGTGTTGCTCAGGCGATAGAGCACCACGCCCGGCACGCCGGCGACTACGAACCAGAACAGCGCGGCGAACACGGCGTCGCTGCCGTTTTCCAGCACCGACTCGGTGGCCGCGCGAGCGACTTCGGTGCGATCCAACTCGCTGGTCTGGCGGCTGACCAGATAACTCACGCGTTGGCGCGCTGCTTCCAAGTCATTACTGCGCAGGGCCTGGGCGACCGGAATCACGTGCTCCCCCAGGCTGCGCATGCCCAGGGCGCAGTACAACGCCAGGATTTCCAGCACCCAACCGATGTACGGCGCCCAGGACAATGCGGTGGCCAGCAGGGTCAGCGGCACCACCGCGATAAACCACGCGGTCACCCCATGGCTGCGCCAGCCACGACCGCCTGAATTGAAACGCTGTTCGATGCGCCCGGCAAAATTGCCGAACGCCACCAGCGGATGCCAGCGCCTGGGCTCACCCAGCAGCGCATCCAGCGCCACTGCGGCCACACACAGCAAGGCCACACTCATTGACTCGCTCCCCACAGGTTTTCGTACAGCATGTCACCCAATGGCCGCGGCTCGGCCCAGCCTTCAAGCTGCAACATCGGTGCCGGATAGAACTCGGCAACCGGCCCCAGGCACAGCACCGCCAGGGGTTTTGCGCCCGCCGGCAAACCCAGCAGGTCGGCCAGGGCCTGGGGTTCGAACAGCGACACCCAGCCCATGCCCAACCCCTCGACGCGGGCCGCCAGCCACAGGTTCTGGATGGCGCAGGACAACGACGCCATGTCCATTTCCGGCAAGGTGCGACGGCCGAAGATGTGCCGCTCGCGATCGTCCATCAGCGCTGCCACCAGCACTTCGGCGCAGTCGTGGATGCCTTCGACCTTGAGCTTCATGAAGTCATCGGAGCGCTCGCCCAACGCCTCGGCGGTGCGCAGGCGCTCTTCTTCGACCAGTTGCTGAATGCGCCCTCTTAATTGACGGTCGCTGATACGGATAAAGCGCCA
The DNA here is from genome assembly GCF_003852355.1 of Pseudomonas sp. R2-7-07. Lineage (NCBI taxonomy): Bacteria > Pseudomonadati > Pseudomonadota > Gammaproteobacteria > Pseudomonadales > Pseudomonadaceae > Pseudomonas > Pseudomonas sp. R2-7-07. The sequence continues at coordinate 4,053,100 of NZ_CP027759.1, forward strand.
CGGTTGCATCAGGCCGACGCTGGGTGCCTGGTGAGCAGCCTGGAGCAGGCGCTGCAATAACTCAGGCGCGACGCTGCCACCGCTGAAGTGACGCATGTCGCGACGTTCGGCGATGGCGCGGTAGACGGCTTGGCGGTCGGCCTCGGGGAAGGCGTTGTCGCTCATGGCGTCATCGGGGGCAAGCCCCCTCCCACCTGTGGAATGCACTCCCCTGTGGGAGGGGGCTTGCTCCCGATAGCGGTGTCAGGGCCTGGCACAAAAAGTGCGGCCACCGCCTCCGGGTTCGACGGAAAGTAAAAGTGTACATAGGACGCTGTCATCCGCCCCTGCCGATACACCGCCTCAGCCCCACGCCCACCATTGGGGCTCAGGCCACGGGCGATCGGCTCCAATTCGGTGCTGGTCAGGGAATGATGATAGGTGTGCCCGCGCAAGGTGCCTTCGGGCAGTTCGACGCTTTGCAGCGCCAGCGCCGCCAATTTCTTTTGCATCACTGCGTCGCCCTGCAACAGGCCGAGCAGTTCGGCGCGGTTGCCGTCGACATCGGTGAGCGAGTCCAGCAGATACAGCATGCCGCCGCATTCGGCGAGCAAGGGCTTGCCGGCTGCATGATGAGCGCGGATGGCGGCGAGCATCGGCGTGTTTTGCGACAGGGCCCGGTGATGCAGCTCCGGGTAACCGCCGGGTAGATAGAGGCTGTCGGCTTCAGGCAATGCGCCGTCATGGATCGGCGAAAAGAAACGCAACTCGGCGCCCATCGCGCGCAACAAGTCGAGGCTGGCACCGTAGGTAAACGCGAAGGCTTCGTCACGGGCCACCGCAATGCGTACCCCGGCGAGCAACGGCTCGGCGGTGATCACCTGCGGCGCGGCAAATGTCACCGGTGGCGGCACGGCGACTTCGCAACTGCTGCCCAACGCCTGGGCGGCGGCGTCCAGACGCAGGTCGAGGTCATTGAGTTCGCTGGCTTGCACCAGGCCCAGGTGACGGCTGGGCAATTCGATACCGGTTTCACGCGACAGCGCGCCGTACCAGCGCAACCCTTCGGTGAGGCTGCCTTCCAGCAACTGCGCATGGCGCAGCGTGCCGACGCGGTTGGCGAGCACGCCGGCGAATGGCAGGTCGGGCTGGTAGCGCGCCAGGCCCAACGCGAGGGCGCCAAAGGTCTGCGCCATGGCCGTGCCGTCGATCACTGCCAGCACCGGCACGCCGAAATGCCGCGCCAGGTCGGCGCTGGACGGGGTACCGTCGAACAGGCCCATCACGCCTTCGATCAGGATCAGGTCGGCCTCCCCGGCCGCTTCCCACAACAAACGACGACTTTCCTGCTCGCCCACCATCCACATATCCAATTGATACACCGGCGCGCCGCTCGCGCGCTCGTGAATCATCGGGTCAAGGAAGTCCGGCCCGCATTTGAATACGCGTACCTTGCGCCCCAGGTTGCGGTGCAAACGCGCCAACGCGGCGGTGACGGTGGTTTTGCCCTGGCCGGACGCCGGTGCGGCGATCAAGACGGCCGGGCAATGACGGGGCTGATTCAAAGTTCGACGCCTTTCTGTGCCTTGATACCGGCCTGGAACGCGTGCTTGAGCATGCCCATTTCGGTGACGGTATCGCCCATTTCGATCAGCTCAGGCTTGGCGCCACGGCCGGTGACCACCACGTGCTGCATCGGCGGGCGCGCCTGCAGGTCGCTGAGCACCTGGTCGAGGTCAAGGTAGCCGTGCTTGAGGGCGATGTTCAGTTCGTCGAGCACGACCAGGCCGATGGAAGGGTCATTGAGCATCGCCCGGGACACCGCCCAGGCCGCTTCGGCGGCGGCGATATCGCGCTGACGATCCTGGGTTTCCCAGGTGAAGCCTTCGCCCATCACGTGAAAGCGGACCTGCTCGGGGAAGCGGCGGAAAAACAACTCTTCGCCGGTACTGTTGCGCCCCTTGATGAACTGCACCACGCCGCACTGCATGCCATGCCCCATGGCGCGGGCCAACATGCCGAAGGCCGAACTGCTTTTGCCCTTGCCGTTGCCGGTCAGCACCAGCAGCAAACCGCATTCATTGGGCGAGTTGGCGATGCGTTCATCGATCACGGCTTTTTTGCGCAGCATGCGCGCCAGGTGGCGTTCGTCGCGGTCGGGGGTATCGGTCATGGCAGCTCTCCGTTGGGGCTGGACAAAAACGGCGGGCAGGAAAAAAGACAACAGACAGCCAAGCATCGCCCACCGTGATGCTGTTGGATGTTTCAGGCCGGTCTCCGGGCTCATGAGTGGCGCCCTGCCTTTTGTAAAAGACAGGACATGCCAACGGCGCGCCTTCCCATATCGCCTGCGATACAGTGGCCAATAGCGCCGTCTTGACTCATTTACCGTTGCGGGGGCAGCGCCGGAATTGCGGCGGCACTGTGTACAAGTGCGCTCACTCACCGGCTTCCCTGTTTCACTCTGTCGACGCATGCGCCACAGAGCACCTGGAACAAGCCGCGAAGGTTAGTGGGTTGGGGGTGGAGCGTCAATTAAAGCTGGCCCTGTACTTGAACCATCAAGGTGATGTGCTTCTCTACCCTTACAGGTATTCAGGAGAACACCATGCACAAAACCAGACTCGCCCTACTGATCATGCTCGCCGGCACCCTCGCCGCCTGCGGAGAAAGCTCTACCCTGCAGGTAGCCGACGGCACCGGGCCCTCGCCCAGGTTGCCGGAACCGAACAAGACGCTGATCCCCACCGTGAACATCGCGCCGGCTGTCGGTTGGCCAGGCGGCGCCAAGCCAACGGCCGCTGCTGGCACCCAGGTGGCTGCATTCGCCGAGGGCCTGGAGCATCCGCGCTGGCTCTACGTGCTGCCCAACGGCGACATCCTGGTGGCCGAGACCAATGCACCGCCCAAGCCCGATGACGCCAAAGGCGTGCGCGGCTGGGTCATGGAGAAAGTCATGGGCCGCGCGGGCGCAGGCGTGCCGAGCCCGAACCGCATCACCCTGCTGCGCGACGCCGATCACGACGGCGTCGCCGAAACCCGCACGGTGTTCCTGGAAAACCTCAACTCGCCCTTCGGCATGGCTCTGGTCGGCAATGACCTGTACGTGGCGGACTCGGATAAGTTGCTGCGTTTCCCCTATCAACCTGGGGAGACCGCGATCAAGGCGGCCGGCACCAAAGTCGTCGATTTGCCGGGTGGCAGCCTCAACCATCACTGGACCAAAAACGTGATCGCCAGCCAGGACGGCAGCAAGCTGTATGTCAGCGTCGGCTCCAACAGCAACGTCGGCGAGAATGGCCTGGAAGCCGAAGAAGGCCGGGCGGCGATCTGGGAAGTGGACCGCGCCACGGGCCAGCATCGTATTTTCGCCTCCGGCCTGCGCAACCCCAACGGCATGGCGTGGGAGCCGCAGAGCGGCAAATTGTGGACGGCGGTGAACGAGCGCGATGAAATCGGCAGCGACCTGGTGCCGGATTACATCACCTCGGTCAAGGACGGCGCGTTCTATGGCTGGCCGTTCAGCTATTACGGGCAGCATGTGGATGTGCGCGTCACCCCGCAGAACCCGCAGCTGGTCGCCAAAGCCATTGCGCCAGACTATGCGGTCGGCCCGCATACCGCTTCGCTGGGGCTGACATTCGCCCAGGGCAACACACTCCCGGCGCAGTTCAGCAACGGTGCGTTCATCGGCCAGCATGGTTCCTGGAACCGCAAGCCGCACAGTGGCTATAAGGTGATCTTCGTGCCGTTCGAGGGCGGGCAGCCGAAAGGCAAGCCGGTGGACGTGCTGACCGGGTTCCTCGATAAAGATGAGAACGCCATGGGCCGGCCGGTGGGCGTGGTGATCGATCAGCAAGGGGATTTGCTGGTGGCCGATGATGTGGGGAATAGGGTGTGGCGGGTGTCTACGGTCAAGTAGACCCTCTCAAGCACACCACAAAACAATGTGGGAGGGGGCTTGCCCCCGATAGCGGAGTATCAGTCACAGTATCTGCGCCTGACCCACTGCTATCGGGAGCAAGCCCCCTCCCACATTTGGTTCGGTGTTCGACTCAGGGATTGCGCGCCAAGTTTGCTGGCAACACGCGCTTGGCACTCAGGTAAGCATTCTGCCAATACGCCTTCGACAACGTATCCAGCTTCACCGTACCGCCAGTCTGCGGAGCGTGCACAAAACGGCCCTCACCCACGTAGATGCCGGCGTGGCTCACCCGCGAACCACCACCGGTGGCAAAAAACAGCAGGTCACCGGTTTGCAGGTTCTGCTCGCTGACGTCCTGGGCACGCATCACGATCAACTCGCGGGTAGTGCGCGGCAAGGTGATACCGGCCGCATCGCGGTAGACAAAGCCAATCAGGCCGCTGCAATCAAAGCCCGAGTCCGGCGTGTTGCCGCCCCAGCGATACGGCGTGCCCACCAGGCCCAGCGCGCGGAAGAGCACGTCTTCGGCGGCCGGCGAGAAATTCTGGGTGGAATAGTTGAACACCGGCTTAGGCTTGACGGCTACGGGAGCAGGCGGCGGTGGACGGCTTGCGCAGGCGCTGAGGAGCGCGGCGCAAACGAGAAGAAAGAGGCGGGCCGAGGTCGACATGGGCAGAACAATCCTGGTCTGGATGCGGCTTTCGCTGCCGAACGCTGAAAACCAGAACGCGCAAGCAAAGCTCGCGCGAACGGATTACAGCAATGTCCAGGGATTCTAGCGCTTACACGTCAAACTTCAAGTATCACTTTAACTTTACTTACTGGCGGTAACCGTAGACGGGGCCATGGCGAGTGCACGCTTGGCTTCGATGAAGGTTTTGCTCCAGTAGCTGTCACCCAGGTTATCGACCCGCACCCCACCGCTACGACGGCTGCTGGAGTGGATAAACTGGTTATCGCCCAAGTAGATACCGGCGTGGCTGACACGACCGCGACCGGCTGTACTAAAGAAAAGCAGATCACCGGGCTTGAGGTTGTTGCGTGCGACCAACGGTGCTTTCACGTTGATCATTTCGCGGGTGGAGCGCGGCAGGTTCATGCCGGCTTCCTCACGAAACAGGTAGCCGATAAAACCGCTGCAATCGAAACCGGCTTCAGAGGTGCCGCCAAAACGGTAGCGGGTACCGATCAGGGACATGCCGCGTTCGAGAATGCTGTCGGCCAGAACGGGAAGCTGGTAAGGCTTGCTGCCGGAGAAGTCGGCCAGCTCTTTTTCAGTTGCCAGCTCTTCTTCATAAACAGAAGCAGACTGTGCAGCAACGAATTTAGCCTGATTTTGAACCTGTGGTTTGGGCTGTTCTGCCACCTGCTGAGGGTGGGAAGCGCAACCAAACAACAGGGTAACGAGTGCGAGAGGCACGAGGGGTGCGAAGCGATTTAGCATGGGCACGACCGTGGCTGATGTGTAAAGAAGCCGAGACTATGCCTTCTATCACATCGATTTGCAAATTCAATCGAACTCTTTGTGACTTCCTGTTTGGACCACGCCATCTAAGCCGTTAATCCCACATACAGGCCCTGTGCGTGGCCAAACCGGCCAAAACGCAGGTTTTCTGGCGCCTGGAATTTGCCGAAAGCCTGGAAACACAAGGCTCGGCTACCAGCCTAGGGTTTCCTTGAGGAAGGGAATGGTGAGCTTGCGCTGGGCCTGCAACGAGGCCTGATCGAGCTGTTCGAGCAACTCGAACAGCGCGCTCATGCTGCGCGTGCCACGGGTGAGGATGAAGTGCCCGACCTCGTCGGTCAGGTGCAGCCCGCGCCGCGAGGCGCGCAGTTGCAGGGCACGGAGTTTGTCTTCGTCGGACAAGGGGCGCATCTGGAAGATCAACGCCAGCGTCAGCCGCGACTTGAGGTCGGCCAGCTTCACCGGCAGTTCACGCGGCGACGTGGACGCGGCGATCAACAGGCGGCGGCCACTGTCGCGCAGGCGGTTGAACAGATGAAACAGCGCCTCTTCCCAGTCCGCCTTGCCCGCAATCGCCTGCAAATCGTCCAGACACACCAGTTCGTATTGTTCGAGGTTGTCGAAGATCCCCACACCGTGGTCCATCAGCTCAGCCAACGGCAGGTAAACCGCCGGCTCGCCCATCTGCTCGAAACGCAGGCACGCGGCCTGCAGCAAGTGGGTACGCCCGACGCCATGCTTGCCCCACAGATAGATCAGGCTTTCAGTCCACCCGGCGTCGGCTTCGCAGAGGCGCTCGACATAGCCGAGTGCAGCGGCATTGGCGCCTGGGTAGTAGTTGATAAAGGTAGCGTCGTCACGCAGACGCACACCTAGGGGCAGCTGAATCGGTTTCATGCTGACTGAACGGCTCCCATCGAACCGTGAGTGGCCTCTGTGTAAAGTTTGCAAAGTTTATACGCGTGGCGCCGGGCGCACAATGCAGCAGACCACAAGCAAAATCAAAGGTTTGCGTTAACCTGTTGGTTTTGCGCGAATTGTTTGACGCACCCGCCACATTAAACAACAAACCCGGCCATGAGCCGGGTTCGTGATAGCGCGATTACAGATCGGGATCTTCAACGCCCGTGTACACATCCGAATCCTTGTACACATCGTGAACATGCCGCACCAGCACCATGATCACCGCCGCCACCGGCAGCGCCAGCAGGATGCCGGTAAAGCCGAACAGCTCACCGCCCGCCAGGATCGCAAAGATCACCGCCACGGGATGCAGGCCGATACGGTCCCCCACCAGCAGCGGCGTCAATACCATGCCTTCCAGCGCCTGGCCGACCATGAACACCGCGACGATGCCCAGCATCGGGTACAGGTCGCCGCCAAACTGGAACAGCCCCGCCACCAGCGCCGCGCCGATGCCGATCACGAAGCCCATGTAGGGCACGATTGCGGCCAGCCCGGCGATCAGGCCGATCAACAGGCCCAGCTCAAGGCCGATCGCCATCAAGCCGGCGGCGTAGATGATGCCCAGCGCCAGCATCACCAGCAGTTGCCCGCGCACGAACGCCCCCAGTACCTCATGACACTCGCCCGCCAGGGACACGATGCGCTCCTCGCGGTCGCGCGGCAGCAGGCTGCGGATCTTGGCCATCATGATGTCCCAGTCCCGCAGCAAGTAGAACGCCACCACCGGGATCAGCACCAGGTTGGTCAGCCAGCCGATCAGCGCAAGGCTGGAAGCGGTGGCCTGGCTGAGCACCATACTGACGATATCGGTGGTCTTGTCCATGTGTTCACTGATCGCGGCCTTGACCTTGTCGAACTTCCAGAACCCGTCCGACAGCCCAAGCTTGGCCTGGGCCCATGGCATCGCCGTGTGCTGCAACCAGTCGAGCATCTGCGGCGCCAGTTCGTAAAGTCGATACAGCTGCTTGGCCAGCATCGGCACCAGCACCAGCACCAGAACGGTGATGATCAGGGTAAACAAGGCAAACACCGCGATCACACCCCAGGTTCGCGACAGGCCGGCCTTCTCCAGGCGATCCACCACCGGATCGAACAGATAGGCGAGCAGCAACGCCACCAGAAATGGCGTCAGGATCGAATGCAGCAAGAACACAAAAACGCACAGCAGGACAATCCCGCCAAGCCACACCCAACGACGCGTATCCGCCATGAACCACTTCCTCTGTTATTTGCTTGCCGCTTCTATATAGAAGCCAGGCCACTTACCAACGAAAACGTAACTGCGCCTGGGGCTCAGGCGCGGCAGCCGGTTGTGCGCCATCGGCCGGCGGTTGCGGGGCGGAGGCTTCACCCGCCGGCACTTCCTGCAACTTGGCCAGGCTCAACTGGGTGCGCAACTGATCGGCGCTGCCATTGACGCGATACACAATACGATTGCCGTCCACCCGCTGCGGCTGGCCACCAAAGGGCTCGAGCAAACGACCCAGGACGGCGTAGCGCTCCAGGTTCATGCCCTGCACCTCCAGCAACTGTTCGGCGCTGACCCCCGGCTTGACCGCAAAACGCGGCGCGAGCTTCTGGCTGACCGCAAGCAACACGGCGTCGGCGACCGCGCCAGTGTCAGCGCCCTGGACGCTGCCCTGCTCGGTCTTGTCGCCCAGCCACAGGCGCCATTTGGCCTGCCACTGGTTGCCTTCCTGGCGCGCATGCACCGCCAATAACGCATCGGCGCCATAGCGCTCGGAGGCGGCGCGCAGCGGCGTGGCGTCGGCACTTTCCAGGTTCGGCGCGGTGGCGACCACCTGTTCGTCCAGGTCACCCAGCGGCAGGCGCAACGGCAAGCCTCGGTGCTGGGCCGCCCGGCGCAGCGCTTGAGCCACCGCCTGGCCGTCGCCGACCAGGCTGCTGCCTTCGGTAGAGTCGTTCAGCCACCAGCCGAGGATCGAGGGGCGATTGCTGCCCCAGATCGCCAAGCCGGCGTCACGCAGGGCGCGATCGGTGCTGACCGGGTCGAAATCCACTTGCAGGCTTTCCGGCGGGCCGGCGTCGTAGCCGTATTGGCTGATGATTTGTTGCGGGTCTTTGCGGACCGCCGCCAGGCCCGGACCCTCGGCGGCCTTGGCATCGCCGGTCAGGCGGATGACCAGGGTCTGCACGGCGCGTTGGGTGGCCTGGTCGCGCTCCTGGGGCGATTGGCTGCTGACCGGTTCGAGGACTTGATAGAGGCCATTGAGGGTTTCGGCATGACTCGCCAGGCTGACCAACGACAAACAGCCTACAAAAAAGAATTTACACAGACGCATGGAAGATTCCCGAACGACAAATTTAGCGGCTGGAACAGACCGCGTGATCTCGGTTTGGCAAGGCTGTGACACAGCGACCGGTAAAACATTCACGGGTCTCGGTAAGTTTTCATACTGTCATAACGATAGCGGATTCAAGGCTATACCTTAATACGGTGCATTACCGGGCCGATTCGGTTTTTTTTAGACTCATATGCCCTGCCCGTCGGCCCGAGGATGGCCGCTGCCCCTCAAGCCTGATAAAATCGCGCGCCTTCGCAGACCGTCAACGGCTGGGCCTTCGCCAAAAGTGCCTGCCCGCTCGGTCGTTACCCAGAAATCCCCCTTAAAGGCCTGGATCATGAGCAAGCAACCCTCCCTGAGCTACAAGGACGCCGGTGTAGACATCGACGCCGGTGAAGCATTGGTCGAACGCATCAAGAGCGTCGCCAAGCGCACTGCGCGCCCTGAAGTCATGGGTGGCCTGGGCGGTTTTGGCGCCCTCTGCGAAATCCCGGCCGGCTACAAGCAGCCTGTACTGGTTTCCGGCACCGACGGCGTAGGCACCAAGCTGCGCCTGGCACTGAACCTGAACAAGCACGACAGCATCGGCATCGACCTGGTTGCCATGTGCGTCAACGACCTGGTGGTGTGCGGCGCCGAGCCGTTGTTCTTCCTCGACTACTACGCCACCGGCAAACTCAATGTCGAGACCGCGACCCAAGTGGTCACCGGTATCGGCGCCGGCTGCGAACTGTCGGGTTGCTCCCTGGTCGGCGGCGAAACCGCTGAAATGCCAGGCATGTACGAAGGCGAAGACTACGACCTGGCCGGTTTCTGCGTCGGCGTGGTGGAAAAATCCGAAATCATCGACGGCTCCAAAGTCGCTGCCGGCGACGCCTTGCTCGCCTTGCCATCGTCCGGCCCGCACTCCAACGGCTACTCGCTGATCCGCAAGATCATCGAAGTGTCCGGCGCCGATATCGAGAACATCCAGCTCGACGGCAAGCCACTGACCGACCTGCTGATGGCTCCGACGCGCATCTACGTCAAGCCGCTGCTCAAGCTGATCAAGGACACCGGCGCCGTCAAGGCCATGGCCCACATCACCGGCGGCGGCCTGCTGGACAACATCCCGCGCGTGCTGCCAAAAGGCGCCCAGGCGATTGTCGACGTGGCCAGCTGGCAGCGCCCTGCGGTCTTCGACTGGCTGCAAGAGAAAGGCAACGTCAACGAAACCGAGATGCACCGCGTGCTGAACTGCGGCGTGGGCATGGTCATCTGCGTGGCGCAGGAGCACGTTGAAACCGCGCTGAACGTACTGCGTGAAGCCGGCGAGCAGCCTTGGGTCATCGGCCAGATCGCCAGCGCTGCCGAAGGCGCGGCCCAGGTTGAACTGAAGAACCTTAAGGCGCATTGATGCCTGTCACCTGTGATGTCGTGGTGCTGCTTTCCGGCACCGGCAGTAATTTGCAGGCCCTGATCGACAGCACGCACACCGGCGACAGCCCGGTGCGCATCGCTGCGGTGATTTCCAACCGCAGCGATGCCTACGGCCTGCAACGCGCCAGGGACGCGGGTATCGAGACCCGCTCGCTGGATCACAAGGCATTCGACGGTCGCGAGGCCTTCGACCGCGCCTTGATCGAACTGATCGACGCCTTCAACCCCAAGCTCGTCGTACTTGCCGGCTTCATGCGCATCCTCAGCGCTGATTTCGTGCGGCATTACGAAGGGCGCCTGCTCAATATCCACCCTTCCCTGCTGCCCAAGTACAAAGGCCTGCATACCCATCAGCGCGCCCTCGATGCCGGCGACCGCGAGCATGGCTGCAGCGTGCACTTTGTCACCGAGGAACTCGATGGCGGGCCTCTGGTCGTACAGGCAGTGGTTCCGGTAGAGTCGGATGACTCGGCGCAGACGCTTGCGCAACGGGTTCATACCCAGGAACACAGGATTTACCCGTTGGCTGTTCGCTGGTTTGCCGAGGGTCGGTTGATTCTTGGTGAACAGGGTGCATTATTGGATGGTCAGTTACTCGCGGCCAGCGGCCACTTGATTCGAACCTAGGAGATTTTATGCGTCGCGCCCTGCTCTTCGCTTTTGCGCTGTTCGCTCTGCCTGCCGTGCAAGCGGCGGACCTACACCCCTTCTCCGTCAGCTACACCGCCGACTGGAAACAACTGCCCATGAGTGGTTCGGCTGAACGCAGCCTGACCAAGAACGGCGACGGCACCTGGACCTTGAACTTCAAGGCCTCGATGATGATTGCCAGCCTGACCGAAACCAGCGTGATCCTGTTCGACAAGGACACCCTGCAACCCAAGAGCTACAGCTTCGAGCGCGGCGGTTTGGGCAAGGCGAAGAAGATCAACCTGGATTTCGACCAGGCGACCAAGAAGATCACCGGCTTTGAAAACAAGGACCCGGTTAACGTCACCCTCGAAAGCGGCATGCTCGACAAGTCCACCTATCAACTCGCCCTTCAGCGCGATGTGGCTGCCGGCAAGAAAAGCATGAGCTACCGAGTGGCCGAAGGTACGGATGTGGATACCTATGACTTCCGCGTCATGGGCCCGGAAAAGGTCCAGACCAAGGTAGGCTCCATCGACGCGATCAAGGTTGAACGCGTGCGTGATCCATCCCAGAGCAAGCGCATCACGCAGATGTGGTTTGCCAAGGACCAGGGCGGCATTCTGGTTGCCTTGCGCCAGGTTGAGACAGATGGCAAGGAATACAACATCATGCTGCAGGATGGCACCGTTGACGGTAAGGCTGTCAAAGGGAGCTGATTGCCCTGATGAGTTAAAAAGAGCCTCGCTGAATGCGGGGCTTTTTTTTGCCTGCAGGTTCTGCTTTGAAGCCTCCACCGCTATCGGGAGCAAGCCCCCTCCCACACTTGGAATGCATTTCAAAATGTGGGAGGGGGCTTGCTCCCGATGGCATTGGCGGGGGCAACACAACCTCCAAAGCCCTGCCACAACATGAAACTTTTGTCATAAAACCCCCACCACTGCGACCCAATGCCACGGTTTACGCGGCCTGCAGGAATGTTGCGTTTCCCGCAATAAATTGTTGCGCGCAAAACCAGTTTACTTAGCAAGCTAACAAACCATATAACAAAGGCCTGCGACGACTTGCCGCAGATCAACCAGAGATTGGAGCAAGCAGATGACTGTAAAAGTAACTGAACGCGACGATGAACATATGTCCCATGAAGCGATAGGCCACGGGATTCACATCTGGGACGTACATCAACAAGATTTGCTGGTCGGCATGTTCCACAACGAGAGCGATGCCCACAATTATAAAAACGAACTTGAATCGCTTGAAATGAGACGCCAGGCAGAAGGCTCCTGAAACCCTGACATCGCGTAGACGGCCCGGCCCACGCAGCCAGGTCGCCTACACACAGAAACCCCGCCTTTTTGAGCGGGGTTTTTCGTTTTATAAAGTGCCCGTTTTCCTCTGCATCCTTACGACGGTATAAAAACGTAACAACAAATAGACAATTGGTAATGATTCTCGATAGTATCGCTCCGCTTTTCACTCGGCCCCACGAAAACGGAGTTTGACCTCATGCATGGACACCTCACCACACCGGAACAATCGCTGCTTGGCCGTTGGGGTGAAGCGCTGGCCACGCGTCAATTCCAGGCCAGGCACATCACCCTTCAGACACTGGTCGCCACCTTGGCGCCCGCCTGCGAACGAAGTTTTCAACGCCTGATCCAGGCCCTATTTCGTGAAGGCCTGCTCGATCCCAACACCCTCAGTTATGACGAACACGACCACTGCTGGCTGGTGCTGCCCGACCAGAGCCGCCTGCGCTTTGAGCACCTGCGCCCCGGCCGCATGGCCAGCTGGGATTTGCGAGGCAAGGTCAGCGTCCTGCGGGTTGGGCAGCCTGAACAGACCATCCAGTTCCCGTCGCAGTTGCTGACCTTACTGAATACCCGCCTCGAATCGCCTGCCGCCCCAGAGGTCCTGGACCGCCTCAACACAGAGATCGACGACAGCTTCATCAACGATACCCTGTGCCTGGCCTTCCACGAGCAATGGACGCTCGAGCTGCACGCCTCGATGGACCCCGTGCATCAGCACAACCTGCTCAGCTACCTCAAGCACGACCCAGAGGCTGGCAACCCGACGTCAGTGCTTGAGCAATGGGGCACGCTCGGCCATCCCTGGCACCCCAACTACAAGACCAAGCTGGGTTTGGCGACAGACCAGGTGATCGAATTCTCGCCTGAGTTCGAAGCGCGTTTCCCGGTATTGCTGTGTGCGCTGCACCGCCAGTACGCCCATGTCGAAAGCCTGGCCGGCACGGCGGATTACTGGCAGTGGTGGCAAGGGCACTTCCCCCAAGCTGCCCGCCAATTGACGGCGCACCTGACCGCACAGGGCCTTGAGGCCCGCGATTATCTGCCGCTGCCTGCCCACCCTTGGCAAGCTCGCCAGGAGCTACCGCAGCTGTTCGCCAATGAAATCGGCGACCAGCTGTTGGTGCTCACCGATATCGTTGCATTCACGGCCCACCCGACCATGTCGTTCCGCACCGTTTTGCCTGAGGGCCGCAGCGATGCGCCCATGGTCAAGCTTCCGGTTTCGCTGCGCCTGACCAGCGTGCAGCGCACGGTGTCGCCACGCTCGGCGCGTATGGGGCCGCGGATCAGCCATCTACTGCAGACCATCCTGGCCCGTGAGCCCGGGCTGCAGAACATCCTCAGCATCGTCCCCGAAAGCCTGGGCGTGCATTTCAAGCCACAGCCGGTGAATGACGAGCACTCCCGCCACCTGGCGGTGCTTTATCGCGACAACCCGCAGAGCCTGCTCCAAACCGGGGAAATGGCCGTCCCGGTGGGCAGCCTGTTTGCCACCGACCAGCATGGGCAGCCGTTGCTGAGGCAGTGGGTCCGCCTGAGCCAAGGCGCTGACGATGCGCAGGCCCTCTGTGCATTTTTCAAAGACTACGCATCCATTGCCGTGCCGGCCCTGCTGGGCATGTACCTGCGCTATGGCGTAGCCTTCGAGGCCCATCAGCAGAATTCCTTTATGGTCATGGGCGCGGACGGGCAAGTCAGCCGCCTGTTGTTGCGCGATTTCGGCGATATCCGGATCGACCGCAAAACCTTGCACGCCCAAGGTCTGGATATCGAATTGCATGATCCGCAAATGACCTTGTACGACGATGCCGGTTTCGTGCGCGACAAGTTGCTGCACACAGTGTTCATGTGCCACTTGGGCGAGCTGGTATTGCTCGGCGCGCGCCACTTCGAGGTTCCCCAGGCGCTGTTGTGGGATGAACTGTCAGCGCAGGTCAGCCAGTGCTTCGATGATGTGCGCAGCGAGGTCGACCCTCAGCGCTGGCTGACCGAACGTGCCGCGCTGCTGGAACAGGACTGGCCGGCCAAGTCGTTCATGCGCATGCGACTGATGGAAAGCCATGCCGATATCGTCGGGCGCCTGCCCAACCCGCTGAGTAGCGCCGCCAATGTCGGCTAACAGCACGGCGCTGCGCTTGCTGGTGGTGATTCAGCTGGTGTCGATGGGCGCCATGGAAATGAGTGGCCCTTTCTGGCCATTGCAAATCCAGAAATTGCTTGGCGCCGCCAACGCCCAGTACACCGGCCTGCTGTCTGCGCTGGTGTATGCCGGGCCGATGATGGCGGCGATGGTGCTCACGCCCATGTGGGGGCGCCTGGGTGATCGTACCGGGCACAAGCCGATGATCATCCGCGCGCTGCTGGCGCTGGCGGTGTGCCAGGCGCTGGCCGCCATCACCTATGATCCCTGGCTGCTGGTGGCGATCCGGGTAGCGCAGGGTGCGCTGGCCGGCTTTATTGCGGCCGCGCAGGCCTATGCGCTGGCCTACTGCGGCGATGGCGGTCGCGGGCATATCCTGGCGCGGCTGCAATCCGCCACCGCCGTGGGCTCCCTGGCCGGGCCGGTGTTGGGCGGCTGGCTGATGGACATATCCGGTTTCGCATTGCTGTGCTACAGCGCCACCGCAGTCTGCCTGTTGTGCGCAATAATCAGCGCCTTCTTACCCAACGACTCACCACGATCGAGACCCGCGCGCACCTCGACGCCCGCCGCACTCCCCAAAGGCTGGCTCGGCGCGATGCTGGGGATCATCGTCTTGATCCAAGCAGCCAAGATGATGCCGCAACCGTTCTACGCCTTATATGTTGCCGATGTTCTGCATGCGCCCGCGTGGCTGATCGGCGCCAGCTATGCCGCCAGCGCATTGACCCTGGCACTGTCCGCGCCGTTGTGGGGCCGCCTGTTTGATCGACACCAACCTGCACACACGCTGCGCATCATTGAGTGGGTCACCTGGGCCTGCGCCTTCACACTGGCCTTCACGGCATTGGCGAATGAATGGTTTGGCTTCCTCGCCAGCCGGCTGCTGTGGGGCGTGTGGCAAGGCGCGCTGTTGCCGGTGGCCTACACGCTGATCGCCAACACCGTTGCACCCAGCCAGCAGGGGTTCGCCCTGGGCCTGGGCAACAGCGCCGCCAAGGCCGGCGCGTTGTGCGGCGCGCTGCTGGGTGGCATCGGCATGGCCATGGTGGGCCTGGCGCACAGCTTCTGGCTGGTCGCGCTGACGTATGCCCTGGCTGCACTGGGCATCCGCGCCATTCGTTCGCTCACCCGCACACCTGAGACGTCCGGTTTTTCTGTCACTACTTCTAATAACTCAAAGGCAAGGTCATGAACACATCACAATGGGCCGTTCTGCTGCCCCTGCTCGGGTCGATCAGTGCGCCCGTCTGGGCCGATCAAACTGAAGAAACGCCGGCGACCAGCCTGCAACTACAGGCCACGGTGGTCTCGGCCACGCGCAGTGAGACCAGCATTGCGGCGATCCCGGGCTCGGTGCAGGTCATCAATGAAGAACAGATCCGCCAGCAGACCTCGGCAGGACGCCGGGTTGCCGATATTCTCGGGCAACTGGTCCCCGGCATCGCGCCCTCCAGCGGCGGCATGAGCAACTTCGGCCAGACGCTTCGCGGGCGCAATACGCTGATCCTGATCGACGGGGTTTCCCAGAACGCCACGCGTGACAACTTCCGCCAGCTCAACAGCGTGGCACCGGAAAGCATCGAGCGCATCGAAGTGATTTCCGGCGCCAGCAGCGTCTACGGCGCCGGCGCATCGGGCGGCATCATCAACATCATCACCAAGCGCAACAAAGGTGAAGACCTGGCCTTCAGCAGCAAGATCGGCATGACCGCCGGTGACAACCTCAGCCACAAAGGCTTTTCCTACCAGGCATTCCAGAGCGCGACAGGCCGCCAGGGCCCGCTGGACTGGTATGTGTCGGGCAACGCCGTGCAACGCAACGACCAGTTCGACGGCAACGGCAAGCGCATTCCCCAGGACACGTCCCAGGGCAGCAACATGGACACCGACACCTACGACCTGCAAGGTCGCTTCGGCTACGAGCTGGATGACGACAAAAAGCTCAGCCTGTCGCTGCAAGACTACAAAGACGAACAAGACACCCGCTACACCAAGAACCCACGCATCACCAGCGAGGCCGTCGCGGTGAAAGGCCTGGACCTGGACGACCAGCCGTCCACCCACAACCAGGCGGTCAACCTCAATTACGCCGACAAGGACTTCTACGGCCAGGGCTTGCAGGTCGAAAGTTACTGGCGCCGCGCCGATGCGCTGTTCTTCCCGGACTTGTCCCGGGGCCGAGCCGGGGTGTCGGACAACAACAGCGTGCAAGATGTGTATGGCCTGCGCGCCGCCATTGACACGCAAATGCCGGACATCGGCCCGGCGACCGGCAACCTGGTCTGGGGGGCCGACTATGATCATGAAACCTCGCGCCAACGCGGCGACCAGTACCGCGTCAACGGCCTGACCTACACCAAGACCGGTACCACCTTCGAGCTGGGCCCGGACATCCAGACCACCACCAAGGCGATCTTCGGCCAACTGTCCTATGACATCGGCGACTGGACCCTGCGCGGTGGCGTGCGCCGTGAATGGATCGAGAGCAAGGTCGACGACAGCATCGCCTATGGCGAAATCGTTCAGACCGGCAACCGCGCGACACTGCCGGGCGGCACCCTCAAGTATGACGACACCCTCTACAACCTCGGCGCGGTGTACCACCTGAGTGAAAACCAGGATGTGTTCGCCAACTTCAGCCAGGGCTTTTCCCTGCCGGATATCCAGCGCTTCCTGCGTGACGTCAACAGCACGTACAACATTCAGGACCTCAATGCCCAGGCGTTGAAGGTCAACAGCTATGAACTGGGCTGGCGTGGCAACTGGGACAAGTGGCTGGCCAATGTCACCGCGTATGAAAACACCTCGGATGTGACGCAGTTCTATGATGCCAATGATCGCGTGCTGCGTCTGATCAACCAGAAAGAACGCGTGCGCGGTATCGAAACCAGCCTGACGTATAACGTCACCGACCAATGGTCGGTCGGCGGCACGTACGCCTATTCCAAAGGCGAGACCCAGCAGAACGGCAAGTGGATCGACCTGCCCGCCACCCGTATCTCCCCGGCCAAGACCACCGCGTTCGTCGGCTACGACCGTGGCGACTACAGCCTGCGCCTGCAGGGCATGCGCCTGGCCAACTATGACGCCGCGTTCAAGGACAACAACGGGCGCGATATCCAGGGCTACACGCTGGTAGACCTGCTGGGCTCGGTAAGGCTGCCGGTGGGTCGCCTCGAAGGTGCGGTGTACAACCTCACCAACCGCAACTACCAGAACATGTTCGCCCAGGCCAACGCCCGTGCGCCGTACCCGAATGCCGAAGGCCGTACCTTCAGCCTGAGCTACGCGGTGGATTGGTAACAGGCTGGCGCGGCACGGTAAAAACACAAACCCCGCCTTTTGGCGGGGTTTGTTGTTTTCAGCGGCTTACCACATCAGGTCATCCGGGATCTGGTAGGCGGCGTACGGATCATCCTCATCCGGCACCTGGCTTTCCGTCAGGATATTGAGCTGCACGATACGCTCCGGCGCGCGCTCCTGGATCTTCAGCGCGGCTTCGCGCGGGATCACCTCGTAGCCGCCGCCGTGATGCACGATGGCCAGGGAGCCGTTGCTCAGCTTGTTACGCATCAGCGTGTTGACCGACAGGCGCTTGACCTTCTTGTCATCCACGAAGTTGTAGTAGTCCTCGGTGGTCAGCTTGGGCAGGCGCGAGGTTTCGATCAATTGCTTGACCTGGGCCGTGCGGGCCTTGGCCTCGGCTTTTTCCTGCTGCTGACGGTTCAGCTCCTGGTCGCGCTTGACCTTCTCGGCGTGCGCCTCGGCCGCCAGGCGCGCCTGGGTGTCATCGACCTCGGCCTGCCCCTTGTGGACCAGCCGCTGTTGTTTCTGCTTCTCTTTGCCGACCTGTTTGGCCTGCTTTTGGTTGACCAGACCTGCTTTGAGCAACTGGTCGCGAAGGGAAAGGCTCATGGTGCGTACTCACTTAGGCAACTGCTCAACCGCAGCTGGAAACATTCTTTTCCTGGCGTTTGGCTTCGCCCCACAGGGCGTCCAACGTTTCGAGGGTGCAATCTTCTATGGGTTGATGCGTCTCGCGCAATGCCTGTTCGATAAATCGGAAACGCCGCTCGAACTTGGCATTGGCGCCACGCAACGCGGTTTCCGGGTCGACCTTGAGGTGACGGGCCAGGTTGACCGCGGCAAACAGCAGGTCACCGACTTCATCGGCAATGGCTGCCGAGTCGTTATCGGCCATGGCTTCGAGCACTTCATCCAGCTCTTCGCGCACGTTATCCACCACCGGCAACGCCGACGGCCAGTCGAAACCCACCTGGCTGGCGCGCTTCTGCAGCTTGGCGGCACGGGACAGGGACGGCAAGGCAGTGGGCACGTCATCGAGCAGGGACAATTGCTCGGGTGCGTCGGATTTTTCCGCGCGCTCCTCGGCCTTGATCTGCTCCCAGCGCTGCTTGACCTGCTCTTCGCTCAGTTGAGGAATATCCAGCGGTGCATACAGGTCGCCGGTCGGGAACACATGGGGGTGACGGCGGATCAGCTTGCGGGTGATGCTGTCGATCACTCCGGCAAATTCGAAGCGCCCTTCTTCCCGCGCCAGCTGGCTGTAATACACCACCTGGAACAACAGATCGCCCAACTCGCCTTGCAGATGATCGAAGTCGCCACGCTCGATGGCGTCGGCCACTTCGTAGGCCTCTTCCAGGGTATGCGGCACGATAGTGGCGTAGGTTTGCTTGATGTCCCATGGGCAGCCGTATTGCGGATCGCGCAGGCGGCTCATGAGGTGCAGCAGGTCTTCAAGTGAATACATCATCGTATTTCCAATCAGGTATGAACACCGCCGATCCAATGTGGGAGGGGGCTTGCCCCCGATTGCAATGGGTCAGTCAATAAAGGTGCCAGCTGACCCTCCCTCATCGGGGGCAAGCCCCCTCCCACATTTTAAACCGCGTTCATGGAGTGCGATTACGCCGCGTCTCAATGATGTTCGGCAACTGCGATATCCGCCCCAGCAACCGCCCCAGCGCGTCCAGCCCCGGAATCTCGATGGTCAGGGACATCAACGCGGTGTTGTCCTCTTTATTCGAGCGGGTGTTGACCGCCAGCACGTTGATCCGCTCATTGAGCAGCACCTGCGAGACGTCGCGCAGCAACCCGGAGCGGTCGTAGGCACGGATGATGATGTCCACCGGGTACGTGAGCACCGGCACCGGGCCCCAGCTGACCTGGATGATCCGCTCCGGCTCGCGCCCGCCCAACTGCAGCACCGAGGCGCAGTCCTGGCGGTGAATGCTCACCCCGCGTCCCTGGGTGATGTAGCCGACGATGGCATCGCCCGGCAACGGCTGGCAGCAGCCGGCCATTTGCGTCATCAGGTTGCCCACGCCCTGGATCTGAATATCGCCACGTTTGCCGGGCTTGTAGCCGGTGGCCTTGCGGGGGATCAGTTCCAGCTGTTCGTTGCCGCGCTCCGGCTCCACCAGTTGCTGGGCCAGGTTGACCAGCTGGGCCAGGCGCAAATCGCCCGCACCGAGGGCGGCGAACATGTCTTCGGCGATCTTCATGTTGGCCTTTTCGGCCAGCTTGTCGAAGTCCACCTGGGGCAGGCCCAGGCGCGCCAGTTCGCGTTCGAGCAAGGTCTTGCCGGCGGCGACGTTCTGGTCGCGGGCCTGCAGTTTGAACCAGTGCACGATCTTCGCCCGCGCCCGCGAGGTGGTGATGTAACCCAGGTTCGGGTTCAGCCAGTCGCGGCTCGGCGTGCCGTGCTTGCTGGTGATGATCTCGACCTGCTCACCGGTTTGCAGGCTGTAGTTGAGCGGCACGATGCGCCCGTTGATCTTGGCGCCCCGGCAGTTGTGGCCGATTTCGGTGTGCACGCGGTAAGCGAAGTCCAGTGGCGTGGCGCCCTTGGGCAAATCGATGGCGTGGCCGTCGGGGGTGAAGATGTAGACCCGGTCCGGTTCGATATCCACGCGCAACTGTTCGGCCAGACCGCCGATGTCGCCGAGCTCTTCGTGCCATTCCAGCACCTGGCGCAACCAGGAGATTTTCTCTTCGTACTGGTTGGAACCGGCCTTGACGTCGGTGCCCTTGTAACGCCAGTGCGCGCAAACGCCCAACTCCGCCTCTTCGTGCATGGCGTGGGTGCGGATCTGCACTTCCAACACCTTGCCTTCAGGGCCGATCACCGCCGTGTGCAGCGAGCGGTAGCCGTTTTCCTTGGGGTTGGCGATGTAGTCGTCGAACTCTTTGGGAATATGCCGCCACAGGGTATGCACGATACCCAGCGCGGTGTAGCAATCGCGCATTTCCGGCACCAGCACACGCACGGCGCGTACGTCGTAGATCTGGCTGAACGCCAGGCCCTTGCGCTGCATTTTGCGCCAGATCGAATAGATGTGCTTGGCGCGGCCGCTGATGTCGGCATCAACGCCGGTGGCCTGCAACTCGGCGCGCAACTGGCCCATCACGTCGCTGATAAAGCGCTCGCGGTCGAGCCGCCGCTCGTGCAGCAGCGTGGCGATCTGTTTGTATTGATCGGGTTCGAGGTAGCGGAAGGACAGGTCCTCCAGCTCCCATTTGATATGACCGATACCCAGGCGGTGCGCCAGCGGCGCGTAGATGTCGAAGACCTCGCGGGCGACGCGGTTGCGCTTCTCGTCATCGGCGGTTTTCACCGCACGGATCGCGCAGGTACGTTCGGCCAGCTTGATCAGCGCGACGCGCACGTCGTCGACCATCGCTACCAGCATTTTGCGCAGGTTTTCCACCTGGCCCTGGGTGCCCAGCACCATCGATTGGCGCGGGCTGAGGCTGGCACTGATGGCCGCCATGCGCAGCACGCCGTCGATCAGCTTGGCCACCACGGCGCCGAAACGCTGGCCGACGGTCGGCAACGGGATATGCCCTTCACGCACACCGCGATAGAGCACGGCGGCGATCAGCGAATCCTGGTCCAGCTTGAGATCGGCAAGGATCTCGGCGATTTCCAACCCGGTACGAAAGCTCGACGTGCCTTCCGCCCACAGGTTCTTGGCCGCATTGTCCTGTTGTTCAGACTCACGAGCGAACTCGCAGGCTGCTTTCAAGGCTTCACGGTCCAGTGCCGGGTCGACACTGACGGCATGATCCAGCCATGCCTCGAGATTGATACTGCCGTCGGTGTTGATCGGCTGGTGTGCTCTCACCTGTACCATCTTGCTTACCTTCCCTACGACGCACCTTGGATGCGCCAAAAATCATCGCCGACCTTGCTGCAGGCTCCCTGGCCGTTCACGGCCCTGGAGACTGCAGGCCAGTCGGATTAAACGGGCATCCTAGCCCGCTTCAAATAACGCCATGGCCTCGACATGCGCTGTCTGCGGAAACATGTCGAGGATCCCGGCACGCTTTAGCCGGTAACCTTGCTTGACCAACTCAACCGTGTCCCGCGCCAGCGTGGCGGGGTTGCAGGACACATACACCAGGCGCTTGGCTCCCAGGGCGGCCAGTTTGCGCACAACCTCCTGGGCACCATCGCGGGGTGGGTCCAAGAGTACCGCAGAAAAGCCCTGTTTGGCCCATTCCGCGTCGGTCAGGGGCTGGGACAAATCGGCCTGAAAAAACTGCACATTATGCAAATTATTGCTGATGGCATTCTCTGCAGCGCGCTCCACCATAGCCTGAACGCCTTCCACCGCAACGACTTCGCGTACCTGCCGGGCCAGTGGCAGGGCAAAATTGCCCAGCCCGCAAAACAGGTCCAGCACCCGCTCATCGGGTTGCGGCGCCAACCATTGCAGGGCCTGGGCGACCATCGCCTCGTTGACCCCGGCGTTGACCTGCACAAAATCTCCCGGCCGGTAAGCCAGCTCCAAATCCCACGCCTCAAGGCGGAAACCGAGCGCCCTGCCCGGCTCGACCGGTTGCGGCGGCCCCTCGCCCTGCAGCCACAACTGGGCGTCATGGAAGGTGCAAAATTCCTGCAGTACCTGCATGTCCGCGTCAGACAGCGGTGCCATATGTCGAAGCAACACGGCGATGGACGAGCCGCTGAACAGCTCCACATGCCCTAAAGCCTGCGGTTTACTCAAGCGGCGCAGCATGTTCGGCAGACGCTGCATGATCGGTTGCAAGGCCTGTACCAGTACCGGGCAATCATCGATGGCGACGATGTCCTGGCTGGCCACCGCGCGGAAACCCACCTCGAGCTTTTTGGCCTTGGCATCCCAGCGCACGGCCACGCGGGCACGACGGCGGTAGCCGAATTCCGGCCCGCTCAGGGGCGCGGCCCACTCTTGCGGTTCGACACCGGCCACGCGCGACAATTGCTCGGCGAGCATGCGCTGTTTCAGGGCAAGTTGTTCGTCGTGAGGCAAATGCTGCACGCTGCAGCCGCCACAGCGGCCAAAGTGCGCGCAGGGAGCCGGGCGGCGCAGTTCGCTGGCCTTGAACACCCGCTCGGTGCGCGCCTCGACCACCTTGCCGTGGGCGCCGAGCACCCGCGCTTCCACCTCTTCGCCGGCCAGCGCACCGTTGACGAACCAGGTGCGGCCTTCGAAGAACACAATGCCGCGACCGTCGTTGGCCAGGCGCTCGATGGTCAGGCGCTGCTTCTTGCCCACGGGGATTTGCGGGGCCCGGCTGCCGCCCGTCGGTTGGAAGCGCAGGCCTCTCTCGTGCTTGGCCATCAGTTGGGTTCGTCGAAGATGCCGGTCGACAGGTAGCGGTCGCCTCGGTCACAGATGATCGCGACGATCACCGCGTTTTCGACTTCCCTGGACAAGCGCAACATACCGGCCACGGCGCCGCCGGACGACACGCCGCAGAAGATGCCTTCTTCACGCGCCAGGCGCCGGGTGGTGTCCTCGGCTTCGCGCTGGGCCATGTCGATGATGCGGTCCACGCGCGCGGCGTTGTAGATCTTCGGCAAGTACTCTTCGGGCCAGCGCCGGATACCGGGGATGGCCGCGCCTTCCATCGGTTGCAGGCCGACGATCTGAATCGCCGGGTTCTGCTCCTTGAGGTAGCGCGAATTGCCCATGATGGTGCCGGTGGTGCCCATGGAACTGACGAAATGGGTGATGGTGCCCTGGGTCTGGCGCCAGATTTCCGGGCCGGTGCTGGTGTAGTGCGCTTCGGGGTTATCCCCGTTGGCGAACTGGTCCAGCACCACGCCACGGCCTTCGGCGGCCATGCGTTCGGCGAGGTCGCGGGCGCCTTCCATGCCTTCTTCCTGGGTGACCAGCACCAGTTCGGCGCCATAGGCGGTCATCGCCGCCTTGCGCTCGGCGCTGCCGTTGTCGGGCATGATCAGCACCATCTTGTAACCCTTGATCGCGGCGGCCATGGCCAGGGCGATCCCGGTATTACCCGAGGTGGCTTCGATCAGCGTGTCGCCCGGCTTGATCTGCCCGCGCAGTTCGGCGCGGGTGATCATCGACAACGCCGGGCGGTCCTTGACGGAACCGGCGGGGTTGTTGCCTTCAAGCTTGAGCAACAAGGTATTGCTGGTTTCACCCGCCATGCGTTGCAAGCGGACCAGAGGGGTATTGCCGACGCAATCGGCGATTGTAGGGTACTGCAAGGTCATGGCGTATTCGCAATCCAGACTGCGGGGCGCACATCATACCGGGAAAGGTCGGCGCGCCATATCACGCAAAGTGCGGTGCTTATGGCTTATAGGAATAAGGCAGAGGTGTGGTGCCGATGAGGGCGCCCTCGGGGGCAAGCCCCCTCCCACAGTTGATCGCGTTCCAACATGAGAATGCGGTCGAATGTGGGAGGGGGCTTGCCCCCGATGGCCGCACCTCGATAACCAGCCGGGCTCTAATCCCCACCGCCATGATTTCTCTGAAAAACCTCTTCCCCCATCGCCGCAATCTGCCCCTCGATCAATGCTTCAAAGGGTTTCAACAGCGGCTCAAAGGATGTCGGCGCTTCCAGTACCTGCAACGCTTGCACGATCGCTTCGACCGTCGACAAGGCTCCAGGCCCTGGCGCCTTGCGCAAGCGATACTGGGAAACGCCGCCGTTGGCCAGCGTCACCCGAGGCAACGCTGCCAGCAAAGGGTTGAGGTGCAACAACTTGCGCGCCTTGCGCCAAGTGCCATCGGGCACCACCAGCAGCAGCGGCTGATCACCAGGCGTATAGGCTTGCAAAGGCTGCGCATCATCGGCCGGGAACAGCAGGCGCGCCTGATAGCCGGGCGGGTTCAACAACGTCGCCAGGTCGTTAAACACCTCCCCCACCACCAACTGCGCATTGTTCAGCCCCAACGCCGCCAATCGCGCAGTATTGAGCGCATGGTTGACCTCGCTCGGATGCTGCAACAGCAGCACGCGGGTGCGACTGTCGAGGCTGGGGATCAGCGAACACAAACAGTGGCTGAGTGGTCTGAGGCAACGGGAACACTGGGGTCTGGACATGGTTTTCAGGCCTGGTTGAGCTGGGCTTTGAGTAAATCGCGGAAGGTCTGGATCAGCGGCTCGCGGCTGCGCCCCCGACGCATGATCATCGAAAACGGCGCTTGGTAGCCAAAGGTCGCCGGCAGCAGCACGCGCAGGTCGCCCTTGTCGGCCCAGGCTTGCGCGTAGTGCTCGGGTAAATAGCCGATGTAGGCGCCCGACAGCACCAGGATCAGCTGCGCCTCCATGCTTTCTACCGTCGCGGCACTGTGCTTGAAGCCATGGCGCGCCAGTTCGGCCTGGCTCCAGTAGCCGCGCCCGACCATGCGTTGCTGGGTGATGACCTGCTCGGGGATGCGCCGCTCGTTGAACAACGGATGCCGGGTGCTGCAATACAGCCAGTGCTGCTCGCGGTACAACGGCATATAGATCAGCCCGCTCATGCGGTTGGAGAATGCGCCGATGGCCAGGTCCAGGCGATTGTCCTGCACCCCCAGTTGCAGTTCATAAGGGCTCAACACCGACAGATGCAAATGTACCGCCGGATGTTCGAGGCTGTAGGCGCCAATCACCTCGGCGAACGGCAGGGCTTTATCGCTGACGGTGGAGTCGAGCACACCGAGCTTGAGGGTGCCGCGCAACTCGCCCTTCAACGCGGCGGCATATTGCTCGAAGCCTTCCAGCTCGGCCAATAAACGCAAGGTTTCCTGATGAAACAGCTCGCCCTTGCTGGTCAGGCTGAAGCCGCCCCGCCCGCGGTGGCACAGCACCAGGCCCAGCGCCGATTCCAGCTGGCTCATATAGGTGCTGATGGCTGACGTCGACAGGTTGAGTTCGTGCTGGGCATTGGCGAACCCCTGGTGGCGCACGACGCTGACGAAGATGCGCAGGAGTTTCAGGTCGGGCAAGGCGTTGGCCATGGGTTCTCCGGATTCAGCTCAAGCAGCGCAGTCTACCCCAGGCTTTAGTTTAGAAAAATCTGAACTAAGTATTTGCCCGTGGCGATTCTTTCGTTTCCATGTATTTCGCAGAATCGCCCCCCAGATAACCACAACAACGATGAGGCAATCCCGTGGACAAGATTTTCCACCAACCACTGGGCGGCAACGAAATGCCGCGCTTCGCCGGCATCGCCACCATGATGCGCCTGCCCCACCTGCAAACGGCCAAGGGCCTGGACGCCGCGTTTGTCGGCGTGCCCCTGGACATCGGCACCTCGCTGCGCGCTGGCACCCGCTTCGGCCCGCGTGAAATCCGCGCCGAATCGGTGATGATCCGCCCGTACAACATGGCCACCGGTGCGGCGCCGTTCGATTCGCTCTCGGTTGCCGATATCGGCGATGTGGCGATCAACACCTTCAACCTGCTCGACGCCGTGCGCATCATCGAAGAGGCTTACGATGAAATCCTCGAACACGACGTCATCCCCCTGACCCTGGGCGGCGACCACACCATCACCCTGCCGATCCTGCGGGCCATCCACAAGAAACACGGCAAGGTCGGGCTGGTGCACATCGATGCCCACGCCGACGTCAACGACCATATGTTCGGCGAAAAAATCGCCCACGGCACCACCTTCCGCCGCGCCGTGGAAGAGGGTTTGCTCGATTGCGACCGCGTGGTGCAGATCGGCCTGCGCGCCCAGGGCTACACCGCCGAAGACTTCAACTGGAGCCGCAAACAGGGCTTTCGCGTGGTCCAGGCCGAAGAATGCTGGCACCACTCCCTCGCGCCCTTGATGGCCGAAGTGCGCGAAAAAGTCGGCGGCGGCCCGGTGTACCTGAGCTTTGACATCGACGGCATCGACCCGGCCTGGGCGCCTGGCACCGGCACCCCGGAAATCGGCGGGCTGACCACCATTCAGGCGATCGAGATCATCCGTGGCTGCCAGGGCCTGGATTTGATTGGTTGTGACCTGGTGGAAGTTTCGCCGCCCTACGACACCACCGGCAATACCTCACTGCTCGGCGCCAACCTGCTGTACGAGATGCTCTGCGTGCTGCCTGGCGTGGCACATCGCTGATGAGCGTGCCAGCGGTGCTCAAGGCGGCGGCCGCGCTGGTCTCGGCCTTCGCTCGCAACGACCGCGCCGCTTACTTCGGCGCGTTCACGGCCGATGCGAGTTTTGTGTTCCATACCCTCCCCCAGCCACTGCTCAGCCGCGATGCCTACCAGGCGTTGTGGGACAGCTGGCGCCGGGACGAGGGGTTCGAGGTGCTGTCGTGCACCTCGAGCAACGCCGTTGTCAGCCTGCAGGGTGACGTGGCGATTTTCATGCATGACGTGGCCACCGAGCTGCGCATGAACGGGGAGCATCACTTCAGCCAGGAACGCGAGACCATCGTCTTCACACGGCAAGGGTCGCGCACAGAACAACAACAAGGCCTGTGGCTGGCCTGTCACGAACATTTGTCCGCTATGCCGGAAGGGCTGCCGCCCCCTTAGCCAATGTGATCGGAGCTGATCATGAATAATAAAAACAACCAAAACAGTATTCGCACCATAGAAACCAACGGGGTCGAACAGATCCCCGACCACGAACGCACCGCCGCCCCTAAGGATCTGTTCCGGCTGATCTTCGGCGGTGCAAATACCTTTGCCACCGCCGTGCTGGGCGCGTTCCCGGTGCTGTTCGGCCTGTCGTTCCAGGCCGGGGTCTGGGCGATTGTGCTGGGCGTGCTGGTGGGCGCAGTGATCCTGGCGCCCATGGGCCTGTTCGGGCCGATCAACGGTACCAACAACGCTGTGTCTTCCGGCGCGCATTTCGGCGTGCATGGGCGGATTGTCGGCTCGTTTCTGTCGTTGCTGACGGCGATTGCCTTCTTATCACTCTCGGTGTGGAGTTCAGGCGATGCGCTGGTGGGTGGTGCGAAACGTCTGATCGGCCTGCCGGAATCCGACCTGACCCTGGGCCTGGCCTACGGCGTCTTCGCCCTTCTGGTGCTGACGGTGTGCATCTACGGGTTTCGCTTCATGCTGTGGGTCAACCGGATTGCGGTGTGGGCCGCGAGCGTCTTGTTCCTGCTGGGTATCTTCGCCTTTGCGCCGGCCTTCGACAGCCACTTCGCCGGCAGCGTCGCCCTCGGTCAGAGCGGCTTCTGGGCGGCGTTTATCGGCGCCGCGCTGGTGGCGATGAGCAACCCGATTTCCTTCGGCGCGTTCCTCGGCGACTGGTCGCGCTACATCCCGCGCCACACCCCGAAGCGCCGGATCATGCTGGCGGTGGTCCTGGCTCAGGTTGCCACTTTGATTCCGTTCCTGTTCGGCCTGGCTACCGCGACCATCGTGGCGGTCAAGGCACCGGACTATATCGCCAGCAACAACTATGTGGGCGGCTTGCTCGCGGTGGCACCGAGCTGGTTCTTCCTGCCGGTGTGCCTGATTGCGGTGATCGGCGGCATGTCCACCGGCACCACCTCGCTGTATGGCACCGGGCTGGACATGTCCAGCGTGTTTCCACGCCTGCTGTCACGGGTCAAGGCCACGCTGCTGATCGGGGTAATGTCGATTGCCTTCATCTTTATCGGACGTTTCGCCGCCAACCTGGTGCAGAGCGTGTCGACCTTCGCCGTGCTGATCATCACCTGCACCACCCCATGGATGGTGATGATGATCATCGGCCTGATCGTACGCCGAGGCTTTTATTGCCCGGATGACCTGCAGGTGTTCACCCGTGGCGAAACCGGCGGCCGCTACTGGTTCAGCCATGGCTGGAACTGGCGCGGGCTGGGGGCCTGGATCCCGAGCGCGCTGGTGGGCCTGTGCTTCGTCAACCTGCCGGGGCAGTTCGTCGGGCCGCTGGGCAACCTGGCCGAGGGCATCGACATCAGCTTGCCGGTAACGCTGGGCCTGGCCTCGGTGGTGTACCTGAGCCTGCTGCGGCTGTTTCCGGAACCGGCTGCCGTCTATGGACCGACGTTTGTGGCGAGGGAGCTTGCTCCCGCTGGACTGCGAAGCGGTCCTAAAAAAGCCGGCTTCAGCTTCGCTGTCGAACGGGAGCAAGCTCCCTCGCCACAGCAAGCGCCTTCTGCACAATAAAAAATAATCGGAGACTCGCCGTCATGGCCTTGGATTTATTCGTCGTACTCATCTACGCCGCCGGCATGCTCGTGCTCGGCTACTACGGCATGCGCCGCGCCAAGACCCACGAAGACTACTTGGTCGCCGGGCGCAACCTCGGCCCGTCTCTCTATATGGGCACCATGGCCGCCACGGTGCTGGGTGGTGCCTCTACCGTTGGCACCGTGCGCCTGGGATATGTGCACGGCATTTCCGGTTTTTGGCTGTGCGCCGCGCTGGGCACGGGGATCATTGCGCTGAACCTGTTCCTGGCCAAGCCGCTGTTGAAACTGAAAATCTTCACCGTCACCCAGGTCCTGGAAAAACGCTACAACCCCATGGCGCGCCAAGCCAGCGCGGTGATCATGCTGACCTACGCGCTGATGGTCGTGGTGACCTCGATCCTGGCCATCGGCACCGTCCTGCAGGTGCTGTTCGGCCTGCCGTTCTGGATCTCGGTGCTGCTGGGCGGTGGCGTGGTCGTGGTGTATTCGACGATTGGCGGCATGTGGTCGCTGACCCTGACCGATATCGTGCAGTTCGTGATCAAGACCGTCGGACTGATGTTCATCCTGCTGCCGATCTGCCTATACCGTGTCGGCGGCTGGGACGAACTGGTGGCCAGGCTGCCGGCCTCGAGTTTCAGCTTCACCGCGATCGGCTGGGACACGATCATCACCTACTTCATGATCTACTTCTTCGGCATCCTGATCGGCCAGGACATCTGGCAGCGCGTATTCACTGCCCGTGACGAAAAAGTCGCCCAGTACGCAGGCACGTTCGCCGGCTTCTACTGCATTCTTTACGGCCTGGCGTGCGCATTGATCGGCATGGCCGCGCATGTGCTGATCCCGGACCTGGATAACGTCAACAACGCGTTCGCCGCCATCGTCAAAGCCTCCCTGCCGGACGGCATTCGTGGCTTGGTGATTGCCGCTGCCCTGGCGGCAATGATGTCAACCGCCAGCGCCGGGCTGCTCGCCGCCTCCACCGTACTAACCGAGGACTTACTGCCACGCTTGCGCGGTGGCAAACAGTCGAGCCTGGGCGTTAACCGCCTGTTCACCCTGCTGACCGGAATAGCGGTGCTGGGTATCGCACTGGTGGTGAACGATGTGATCAGCGCTCTGACCCTGGCCTACAACCTGTTGGTAGGCGGCATGCTGATCCCGCTGATCGGCGCGATTTTCTGGAAGCGTGCAACCACCTCCGGGGCGATCACCTCGATGACGCTGGGCTTCGTGACCGCGTTGGTATTCATGTTCAAGGATGGGCTGGACGCAAACACCCCGATTTACTACAGCCTCGCGGTGGCGTTGGTGAGTTTTGTGCTGGTGAGTGTGTTGTCGCGTAAACCGGGGGCGGTGGCGGCGGGGGCGGTTTGAGGTAAACAGCTTTATAGCGGCTCCCTCAGCGGGTGCGACAGCGGATGTCGCACCGGTTTTTTATCATTCACCGTTCATGCGCTCTGGCCTGAATCGTTTCCTGAACCAAAGAGGCCCACACCAATCCCTGTGTGGTGCCCCCTGCATAGGTTCCCCCGGCCGCGATTTGATGGTGGGCGGACCAATGCACTATCGACAGTCCATCTGAGGTGCCCGGCCTGGCACATTCGATTATTTGCAGGTCGTCCTTTTCGACCGCATTGCGGTAGGACCGTGGAAAGTGCCGAGATACCGCGGCAAGGCACGCCTCGAGTACGTGTTCCTTGTGCTCCAATGTCGACCCAGGCGCAACCTGCCCGCCGGAGATCAGAATGTGATCCCCGTCCAGGCGGCAATTCATGACCCCGATAGGTAAATCGTACTGCAGCTTGAGTCCGCACATTTCGGCCCCTTCATTATCTTTGGCGCACAGTTTGAAAAACCAGCCAATGACCGCGATGACATTGGGTTCCTCTACGCCCATGGCAGTGACGACAAAGTGATCTTTACTCAGCTCGGCAATTTGTACCGGGTTAAGATATTGGGGCCGAAATTGAACCCCCGAACGCTGCAACAGCCGCTCTAACTCCCGCGTCAGATCATTAAACCCTACCTCATAACCCGATACTTCCACGGCCCGACCGACGCCAGGGACGCCATAACTTGCCTGGAATTGCCGTTGGCTGATCTCTGCGACTTCACCTCCCGGTTTACCGCTCGGCCAAGGCCTTGCTTGGATATCGCGTTGCTCGCGGATCGCGTCCTCTACGTCAGTGGCATCGTCCCTATAGGCTCTTACAATCCGCGCGCGTGCACAGGGTGCCAGCGACGGGTTATCGGCCAAAAGCTTTTCAAACAGTTCAATGCCTGCTCGATTGCACTCAACGGCCAAATGCTGGTTTCCTGACAGCAGGAACGGGTTATGCAGCGGTTTTGCCGTTGTCTCCGTCGCTGACAGATGACGCATGTTCACCTGCTTGTGACTGGCGCCGTCGCTCTGCCGGTTGCCGCCGTATACGTCGACCTGATAATTCGCCAGGCGAAACATCACGGCTTGGAACAGGCCGTTAATCCCTCTACCGATGATCGATACGCGTGGCGCCTGGGGGTCTATCTGTTGAGAGGGGATCGTCAATGGCTGCGCAAGTCTGCGCCTGACGACGCCGTGCAAGGCCGTCAAGCTCAGTTGAATGGAGACCGCATAGTCCAGATCGCACTGGCAGCCTTCGGTAGTGGCCGCCTGCGCAGTCAGCATCGCCGGGTTGCGCCATGTGGAGACACTGCAACCGAGCTTTTGCGTGCGCACTCGAAACGAGTCCAGTGTTACCGGCCCATAGTCCAATACAAGCTGGATGCCCTCGGCTTGCGCCAGGGCCTGCAAAGCGTCATCGCTGAAGACGTGCGGTTTGGCGACGCAAACCAGGCGGGCCTGCGGGTGCATACAGTGAATAAGAGCGCGGTCAATGCGATGAGTAGAGTCATTCGTCAAAGACAAGCAGAGGGCGACTGCGCTGGCCCCTCTCATCGCCTCCAACCAATCCACCACAAATGACACTCGACTGCTTTGTACTGCGTTCCTGTCAGGCGCCAGACGGTATCGGCTCAATACCTTGATTCGAACTTCGGGATCTCGATCAAGCAGTAACTTGACGAGTTCCTGACCGACATTGCCATATCCCAGTACGCAGATGTCACGGGGTAGCGAACCGTCGGCGAGTGTCAGCCAGCGCACCATATAAGCCGCGACGTGCGGCGCGTTGACCCCAGGCGTGTTGACCACTTGAATGCCGCTGGATGCGCACAGATCCAGTTGCACCTTATCCAGACTCGTACCTCTGCGTATCAGATGGAGGTTTCCGAATGGGTGGGCTGTACGCCACAGGTCTATGACGTCTGCATCCATGGCCTGGTCCCCAGCAACGATCGTTGATGGACGCAAAAGCCCGATCTGTGTGAGCAATGCCTGTTTGTTTATTGTCGGGGGAGAAACACGATGTTGCTGGGAGCGTTAGCCTTCCAGGCTCTGGACACCGGCGCGATATGCAAAATGCTTTCAAGTGTGGCGATCAGGGATGCGGCGACTGGCGGAACGGAAGAGCGCGTCATAGCGTTGTCTCCAATAACTCTGACTTAGTCACGCCTCGCAGAGAGGCTTTCTAAAGTTTGGAGTTACGGAAGCAGCCGCTTTTCTATTCCGATAGCTTTATGGGTCGTTCCATAAGCGTTGCAACAGCCCATGAACCATGAGCATGGCTCCGTAACGGAATTCAACCTACGCTCATCCTAAAAAATGAGTAAGCCAGTCAATTCTGACGAACGAGTGGTCCAATTCCGACAGTTGAAAGTGAAGGAGCCAGGTGGCGTAACCGCTTTTCATACCTGACACAAACAAATGTGGGAGCGGACTCGCTCGCGAATGCGGTAAACCAGTCAACTATCTATCGACTGACTCACCGCATCGCGAGCAAGCCCGCTCCCACACGAATCCTGGGTTGGCTTGGGATCAGCGCCGACGAGGGCGGCGTTGCTCATCATCGGTACGAATCGGTACCGGCTGCAGCGGAGGCTCGATCAAGCCCAGCGCAACGCCAAGGTCATGGAGCCAGGTTTGAATTTTCTCTTTCATGATTTGCCCCCTTTGAGGGTAATGCGAGTAGGCGCCTGTTCTGTCGCCGTTTCCTACATTGATAGTAGCGCTAAGTCTTACGTATTGCTTGTGCGAAAGCACAACGAACTATTACTGAATGGATCTGAATCCTGTCGGATCGTTCAAGCAATTTCACGCCTGTCTGGCAAGCACTCTGCCCGGTCCGACTGCTGCAGCTCGATCCATGCATTGAGGTTAGCGCCGAGCATACCCTTTCGCCACATCAACCAGGTGGTGGCAGTGGCAAAAGGCCCAGTCAGCAGATGAACGGACACGCTGTCCTTGCCTGGCAAGCTGTCGAGCATGGGTTCGGACATCAACGCCACGCCGGAACCGGCGATGACACACGCGAGCATACCTTGGTAAGACTCGATCTCGATGGCCCGGCCCATGGCCACGCGATCGTGGGAAAACCAGCTTTCCAGGCGGGCGCGATAGGCGCAGCTGCGGCGGAACGTGAATACCGAGCGGCCGGCGACGTCTTGGGGCCCGCGTACTGGCGGGTGGTCGGCTTCGCAAATGATCACCAGGCGCTCTTCGCACAGCGGCACGCCGTCCAGCGTGGCCAGGGCCAGCGGGCCATCCACCAGCGCCGCATCCAGCCGTCCGGTGATCAAGCCTTCCAGCAGCTCGCCGCTCGGCGCAGATTGCACCTGCAGGTTCACCCTCGGGTAGGCCTTGTGATAACGCGCCAACAGTTTCGGCAAGTGAATCGCTGCCGTGCTGTACATGCTGCCGAGTACAAAATCACCGGCCGGTTGCCCGCCCTGCACGGCGCCGTGGGCTTCGTCGTGCAGCGCCAGTAGGCGGATGCTGTAGTCCAACAGCACTTTACCCGCAGGAGACAGCTGCAAACGCTGGCGTTCACGCACAAACAGTTCGATGCCGAGCTGTTCTTCCATCTGCTTGAGCCGGGTCGACAGGTTCGACGGCACGCGGTGCAGGCGCTCGGCGGCGCGGGTAATGGAGCCCTCCTCCGCCACCGCCCGGAAGATGCGCAGTTGACTGAACTCCATACCTTTCTCCAAAACTGAACAAGTTCATCACTATTATTCATTTTTACAGAAAGTCAATCCGCTTTAGCCTGACGGTCTTCGCTTTATTGCAGGACACCTGAACATGTCACCGCTGATTCGCTTAACCGCCAGCTTTGTCGCCCTGATGATGGCCATGGGCATCGGCCGCTTTGCCCTCACCCCGCAGATGCCGCATCTGCTCAGCGAAGGCCAGATCGACCTGACCGGCGCGGGGCTAATCGCGGCCGCCAATTACCTGGGTTACTTCGTGGGTGCCGTGGACTCGATATTCGCTCGCAGTCATCATCATATTAAGGGGCGCTTGTATGGTGGCCTGTGGCTCTG
This sequence comes from Pseudomonas sp. R2-7-07, assembly GCF_003852355.1. Classification (NCBI taxonomy): domain Bacteria; kingdom Pseudomonadati; phylum Pseudomonadota; class Gammaproteobacteria; order Pseudomonadales; family Pseudomonadaceae; genus Pseudomonas; species Pseudomonas sp. R2-7-07. The sequence goes on from NZ_CP027759.1 coordinate 4,087,087, forward strand.
CGTGCTGCTGACCCTGGCGTCATACTGGGCCCACGGGTTCTGGCCGCACCTGTTGCTGCGTTTCGGCACCGGCGTCGCCAGCGCCTGGGCCCTGGTGATGATCACCAGCCTGAGCCAGCCACTGGCGATTGCCGCTGGCAGGCCGCGCCTGGGAGCACTGGTATTTGCGGGGCCGGGGGTGGGTATTTTGCTGACGGGTTTGCTGGCGCTGGGCTCCAACCTGTTGGGGCAAAGCTCCGCGACGCTGTGGTTGGTGTATGGGGCAGTGGCACTGGTGATGCTACTGGCCATCCTGCCCTTCTTGCCGAAGCCGAGCGCGTCGGTTGCACCCGCCCCCAGCACCGGCAATAACAGCAGCATTGCGCACTTAGGCTGGATCTACTTCCTGTACGGCCTGGGCTACATCATTCCGGCCACCTTCCTGTCGCAGATGGCCAGCGCGCAGTTCAAAGGCGCCTGGCAGGCCGACTTGTTCTGGCCTTGTTTCGGCCTGGCCGCCGCAACGGGCGTGGTGATTGCCAGCCTGCGCCGCAAGGACCCGAACACCACCCGACGCTGGCTGATGACCACGCTGTGGCTGCAAGCCGCTGGCGTGTTCACTTGCCTGCTGGGCAATGGCTGGGGGCTGGCGCTGGGGGTGTTACTGTGCGGAGCGCCGTTTCTGGCCTGCATGCAGTTGGTCATGGCACGCTTGCGCGAGGTAGCGCCCAATGGCTATCAACGCAACACCGGCCTGTTGACCGCCAGCTTTGCGATCGGCCAATTGAGCGGCCCGCTGCTGGCTTCCGTGAGCAGCCACTGGAGCGGCAGCCTGCAACCGGCGTTGGTGATTGCCGGTTGCGGCCTGTTGGTGGCGGGCAGCGTATTGATCAGCCGGCGACCACAGGGGTCGGTACGCGGACCTGCTCGCGCCGCGTCAGCACCAGAAAAAACAGCCCGCCCAGCAAGCATCCGGTAAACCAGGCGAAATTGGCCATGCCCTGCAACGCCGGCGTGAAGGTGATCGCCACGCCCATCAACGTCGCCGGCACCAGGGCCTTGACCGCCGTCCAGTTCACACCGCCATCGAAGTAATAGCGCCCGCTCGGAGTGTCATCGAACAGCGCATCCACGTCGATGCGCTGCTTTTTGACCAGGTAGAAATCCACCAGCAGGATGCCAAACAGCGGTCCGATAAATGCGGCGAGGATATCCAGGGTGTAATGGATCATCAGCGGGTTATTGAACAGGTTCCATGGGGTGATAAAGATCGATGCTACCGCCGCGATCATCCCCCCTGCGCGCCAACTGATTTTGCTTGGGGCAATGTTGGCGAAGTCGAACGCGGGCGAGACAAAGTTGGCGACGATATTGATACCGATGGTGGCGGTGACAAACGCAAAGGCGCCCAACAGGACGGCCATGCTGTTGTCGATACGCGACACGGTGGCAATCGGGTCATGCAGCATTTCGCCAAACACCGGCAGGGTGCCCGAGACAATCACCACGGTGATGAGAGAGAACGCCAGGAAATTCACCGGCAGCCCCCAGAAATTGCCACGGCGCACGTCCTGCATGCTGCGGCAGTAGCGGCTGAAATCACCAAAATTCAAGGTCGGCCCGGAGAAGTACGACACCACCAGCGCCGTCGCCACGATTACCTGGCCGAACGCCTGCCAGCCCGACAGTGATTTTTCCGCCAGGGTAAAGCTGATATTCGCCCAGCCGGCCTTCCAGACAATCCAGCCGGCCAGGGCAAACATCACCGCGTACACCACCGGGCCGGCCCAGTCGATAAAACGGCGAATGGACTCCATGCCAGCCCAGAACACCGCGGCCTGCAATACCCACAGGCTGAGAAAGCCGAACCAGCCCAAGTAGGACAAACCCGCAAAATGCGGCTCGGCATATACGGCCATCGACGGGAAGAAGCGCAGCACCACGATGATCAAGGCACTCGACGCCAGGTACGTCTGAATCCCGTACCACGCTACCGCGATCAGGCCTCGGATCACCGCAGGAATATTCGCGCCAAACACACCAAATGCCAGCCGGCAGATCACGGGGTAAGGCACCGCCGCTTGCTGACTGGGTTTGGCCACCAGGTTGGCGATCAGTTGCACAATGCAGATACCCGCGAGCAAGGCGATCAATACTTGCCAACTCGCCAGCCCCAGGGCAAACAGGCTGGCGGCGAAGACATAGCCGCCGACGCTGTGCACATCGCTCATCCAGAAGGCGAAGATGTTGTACCAGGTCCACTTTTGCGGCAGTGGGCCCAGGTCCTGGTTGTACAGCCGTGGGCTGTAGCCTTTGGGCAATTGTTCAGTCATCGCCGGACTCCTCGAAATATCGCCCTGCGCTGGCGTAGCGGTATGCATACGGTCGGCTACATGGGTTGTATACGAGGCATTCAGCAGGATGCGTGCCAATGGCACACAATCCCCGTGGAACGACGCTCCAAAGGGATTATCAAGCTTTAGCTATCAGGGGAAATGCGCAGCAACGGTGCACGACAATCCTGTACACAATCACTGGCGCACCCGTTGTGCACACAGGTAGCCGACGGTGCAACAGATCGCTGTTAGAACCGTGCCCCACGCCATGTCCATCACCGCCAGGCCCGCAGACCAGCCTTGCAGCGTGGCCCAATTGCTCAGGTCGTAAGTGCCATAGGCGACCAACCCGAGCAAGGCGCCCAGACGCGCAGCGCGTTGCCAGCTGGCGCTGGGCAATACCACGAACACCACGCAACCGAGGACGTAGAGCAGATAAAATACAACCGCCGGCAACAGACGCGGCTGGTCGAGCATCAGCGAGCCGAGCAGGCTTTTATAGGTGGGCCCCATGAGGACGCCGAGCCAAAGGCCGTCGAGCACCAGGAAGGCGAACAGGGTGCCAAGATAGGCAAACAGCGTTTTCTTCGACATTTGACCGGTCCACTGCAGGAGCGAGTTTGCTCCTACAGCAGAGCAAACCGCACTCAGCTTAGTTCAATGCGGTCCGCATGAATCACAATCTGCCCCTGCTTGTAGAGCGCACCAATGGCCTTTTTAAAGTTGCCTTTGCTCACGCCAAACAAGTTGCTGATCACAGCAGGATCGCTTTTATCACTGACCGGCAAGGTGCCGTTGTTGTCACGCAACTTGGCAAGAATCTTCGAGTTGAGGCTGGACGCCGCTTCCTGGCCAACCGGCTGCAGGCTCAGGCTGATGTTGCCATCGGCGCGGATCTCCTTGATAAAGCCTTTCTCTTCCTTGCCTGGGCGCAGGAACTTGAACACCTCGTTCTTGTGGATCAGGCCCCAGTGCTTGTTGTTGATGATCGCCTTGAAACCCATGTCCGTGGCTTCGGCCACCAACAGGTCGACTTCCTGGCCCACCTGGTAATTGGCCGGCGTTTTGTCCAGGTAGCGGTCAAGGCGCGCGGTAGCGGTGATGCGCCTGGTGTGCTTGTCGAGGTAGACATGCACTACGCAATACTCACCGGCGCTCAACTGACGCTTTTCTTCTGAGTAGGGCAGCAACAGGTCTTTTGGCAGCCCCCAATCGAGGAAAACGCCGATACTGTTGACTTCCACCACTTTCAAACTGGCAAACTCGCCCACTTGAACCTTGGGTTTTTCAGTGGTGGCGATAAGTTTGTCATCGCTGTCCAGATAAATGAAAACGTTAAGCCAGTCTTCATCTTCACTGGGAATATCTTTGGGGATATACCGATTAGGCAAGAGGATTTCACCGTCCTGCGCACCATCCAGGTACAAACCAAAGTTAGTGTGTTTAACCACTTGCAAGCTGTTGTAGCGCCCGACTAAAGCCATTTCCAGATACCCTCATTGCGTGGGCGGTATTCTACCCGGTTTGTGTCAGGCACGCCCGCGCGCCTGAAAAATCCGCAGGCTGACGTGGCGCTACAGTGGCACCGCCCCGCTCGTCTGATCATTCCTACAAATTTTACCGGTCGCCAACGCCCCGTCATTACAAGCTTTTGAGTTAAAACAGTAAGTTAGCCGATTAAATTATCGATCAAGTTCGGCACGTTTCCAGACGCTACGTAATGTCTGAGGGATATTTGCCAAGCAATTGTCAAGTATTTCCTGTACGATGCCTGGCCAAGTTAATTTTCTACAGGTTAGTGGCCGCCATGCGTGTAAAAGCATCCAACAGCAAAGCAAAGCCAGCTCCCGCCGTTGAAACCAGCGAATCGATCAACAGCCAGATTGCTGCGTTTCTTAAGTCCGGTGGCGAAATCCAGCAAATTGCCAAGGGCGTAAGCGGCCAGACTTTCGGCCCGTCCAAGCAGATCAGCCTGGGCAAGAAGTAACACCTGCGCAACGCACCTGGTCCCTAAGCGTCTTGCCTTCAAGGCGCTAGGACTAGAGCCCCGAAACACCCTCTGCTTCACCCTTTATTGCGCAAAAACGACGAACGGGCCTCATCTGCGCGCATTCGCCGGTATCCTTGCACACGTCTAGCACGGGCATCCGCCTGATTTTTCGTTACTGCTCCTCGCTTTTCATGGAGTGAAGCATGTTCAAACCCTGCACGTTTCTGATCGTTGCGTTAATTGCCAGTCCGCTCGCCCAAGCGCAGATCTTCCAGCGCGAATTGGGCGACTTTGACCTTAAATTGGGCACCACGCCCAGCCGCAGCATGGCCCAGGGTCTGGTCAAGCCCACCGCGCCCGGCAGCGACTCGTTCCACGGCGGCCTGGACTTGAGCCACGACAGCGGCGTGTATTTCGGGCAGTTCTCGCCGAATATGGACCTGTCCTCCAAGAGCACGCTCGAAATCGATTCCTACATGGGTTTCAAACACCCTTTCGACCAGACCCTGGGCTACGAAGTCGGCCTGATCCACTATAGCTATCCCAAGCTCAGCCCTCTGGACAGCCAGGAGTTCTACGGTGGCCTGAACCTGTTGGGCAACCGCTTCGGCGCCTCCTTCAGCAACGACCCCGACCGTCAGGACAGCACCCTGTTTGCCGACCTTGGCGGTACCCAGCCTTTCGGTATCGGGGTCAGCATGAAGTACACCACCCATCAGCTGGGCACCCCGGTTTCGGTGGAAAATGGCTCCATCCGCACGTTCAGCGACTGGTCGGTACAGTTCTCCCGAGAATGGAAAGGCGTTGACCTGGATTTGATCTACAGCGACTCCAGCCTCAGTGGTGGGGACTGTTCGGCCTACTCCGGACACAATTCGCAATGTGATGGGCTGTTGACCTTGAAGGCCGTGCGATCGTTTTATTGATGGGCTGAACTGTCGCCCCCGCCGCAGGTTCACATGCATTAACCTCCATCCGTGCAAGGATCCGCCCATGCTGCGTCGGCTAAAATTTCTGGCGTTATTGCTGACCCTGAGCCTGGCGCTCGCCGGCTGCAACCGCGTAGGCCTGGCCTACCGCAATCTCGATGTGATCATCCCCTGGACCCTCAACGACTACCTGGACATGAACGCCGGGCAAAAGAGCTGGTTCAATGACAGCCTCAAGCAGCACCTGGCATGGCACTGCACCACGCAATTGCCGGGTTACCTGGATTGGCTGGACCGCTTGCAAACGATGGTCGACAGCAATCAGGTCACGGACGCGGCCTTACAAACCCGTACCGTGGAAGCCAAGCAGGCCATCGGCGAGATTGCGCGTGAAATCACCCCGACTGCGGTGCAATTGCTGCAAGGTCTGGATGACCAACAGGTCAAGGAGATGAACGACGCCTTGGCCAAAGACCTGCGCAAACGCCAGGACGAATACCTCAAGCCGCCACTGCCCCAGCAGATCAAGGAACGTGCCGAACGCATGAGCAAGCGCCTGGACGCCTGGATCGGCCCGCTCAGTACACGCCAGCAAAGCCGGGTGATGGCATGGTCCGTCGCGTTGGGCGATCAGAACACCGAATGGATCGGCAATCGCGCCCGCTGGCAGGCTCAATTCATCGACGCCGTGCAGCAGCGTCAAAGCGTCGACTTCCCGCGCAGGATGCAGCAACTGCTGGTCGACCGTGAGAGCCTGTGGACCCCGGCGTACCGCAGCGCCTACGCACAGACCGAAGCCGCGGCGCGCAGCCTGATCGTTGACCTGATGGCTGAAAGCACCGCGCAGCAACGCTTGAAGCTGACCCAGAAAATCGACGCCGTGCGCAGCGACTTCAAGGCGCTGAAGTGCCTGAAGGCCACTCCATCCCAATAAACGTGGAAGCGGGCACACCCGCTACCACTCGCGCGTAAACCCTAAATCGCACCACCGGCAATAGCCGCCTCGGACGCGACACGATCAAAGGTTTGTTCATCCAGCGCGTCGTCCTGCTGGTCCAACACATGACGCGGGTGATTCTCCCCCGGGATTGAGCTATCGATCAGCGAGAGCAGGCTTGCACCTCGCGGAGTCAGAATGAAATTCTCACCATTGCCGCCCTCTTCCTCCGGACGCGACTCAATAAACCCGCGCTTGAACAACAGCGCTTCATAATCGGCGGCGGTCTTCTTCAACGCATCCAGATTGCCGGTGGGCTCACCCGCCGTGGCCTTCTCGGCGGCTTCCTGCTCAGCGTATTTGCGGGGAGCAAAACTGCCCTCGCCGTTTTGCACTTCATGCAACAGCCGCTCGATCAGATCCCAGTTGTAAGTCGTCATCCTGATTCCTCCTGCAGGCGTAGAAAAATTAGCCTGTCAAAACTAGTGACCCGCCCGCGCGCTGGCCGTTCAGCTGGATGGACGGGGCGTCATTTCCCTGAACTTTCCAGGCGTTTGCCCCCTCAACCGAACATCATCGCCAAGGAGGTCCGAACCATGAAAACCCTGATGAACCTGGCCATTGCCGCCACGCTGCTGGGCGCCCTGCCCGCCTGGGCCTGCACGCCCGAAGAGGCCACGGCCAAGCGTGAGGCGCTGGCCAAGGAAGTGAGCCGGCTCACTGAGCAGAACCCCGCCAAAGCCAAGGAGATGAATGACCAGTTGCAGAAGATGGATCTGGACACCGAAAGCGCGCAATTTCCCGACAAATGCCAGTTGATCGATGCCCGGCTCAAAGAGTTGAAGGAAGCCGCTGCCAAGACTGAATGAATGAAGAGCGGCGCGGAGCGCCACTGGCTGCGCTCCCACGCGGAGCATGGGAGCGATCAAACTGAGCGCATAAAAAAACCGGACAATGTCCGGTTTTTTTCGTCTAACTCAGGCCTTACTCGGCAGCGGGTGCTTCCGGCTTGCGGCGCTTGAGCGGGGCCATGCCGTCCTTGCTGACGAGCGACAGGTTGTCGGTCTTCGGCCGGTTGGCGATCTTGCGCTTGGTCGGCGACTTGGCGCCGGCTTTCTTCTTGTCGCCCTTGGCGTCAGTCTTTTTCTTCTTCACGCCGACGGCCTTGCCCGACGCCTTGACCTTCTTCGGCCCGGTGTAGGTGCCTTTGACTTCCTTGATGGTGCGGCGCTCGAACGATTGCTTCAGATAGCGCTCGATGCTCGACATCAGGTTCCAGTCGCCGTGGCAGATCAGCGAGATGGCCAGGCCATCGTTGCCAGCACGCCCGGTACGGCCGATACGGTGAACGTATTCGTCGCCACTGCGCGGCATGTCGAAGTTGATCACCAGGTCCAGGCCATCCACGTCAAGGCCGCGCGCGGCGACGTCGGTGGCGACCAGGATCTTCACGCCACCGGCCTTGAGGCGGTCGATGGCCAGCTTGCGATCCTTCTGGTCCTTTTCGCCGTGCAGCACGAACGCCTTGTATTCCTGCGCCACCAGGCGGCCGTAGATGCGGTCGGCAGCGGCCCGGGTATTGGTGAACACGATCGCCTTCTGGTAGGTCTCGTTGGCCAGCAGCCAGTTGAGGATCTGTTCCTTGTGCACGTTGTGGTCAGCGGTGACGATCTGCTGACGTGTGGTCGCGTTCAGATCGCTGACGTTGTTGACCTGCAGGTGCTCGGGATCGTTCAGGACCTTGGCGACCATCTCGCGCAGGGTCGAGCCGCCAGTGGTGGCGGAGAACAACATGGTCTGCTGGCGGTTGACGCATTCGGCCACCAGGCGTTGCACGTCGTCGGCAAAGCCCATGTCGAGCATGCGGTCGGCTTCGTCAAGCACCAGCACTTCGACTTCCTTGAGGTCGAGATTGCCGGCATTGAGTTGCTCGATCATGCGCCCTGGGGTGCCGATCAGGATATCCGGCACCTTGCGCAGCATGGCGGCCTGGACCTTGAAGTCTTCACCGCCGGTGATCAGGCCGGACTTGATGAAGGTGAACTGCGAAAAGCGCTCCACTTCCTTCAAGGTCTGCTGGGCCAGCTCGCGGGTCGGCAGCAGGATCAGGGTCTTGATGCTGACGCGAACTTTGGCCGGGCCGATCAGGCGGTTGAGAATCGGCAGGACGAACGCAGCGGTCTTGCCGCTACCGGTTTGCGCCGTCACCCGCAGGTCACGCCCTTGGAGCGCGAGCGGGATGGCCGCTGCTTGCACAGGCGTAGGCTCGACAAATTTAAGCTCGGCCACGGCTTTGAGCAGGCGTTCGTGCAGGGCGAATTGGGAAAACACGGGTGCTACCTCGAAGAAATACAAAATATCAGCTGCATAGGGTACCGGTTTCGGGCGTCCAAACCGAGTTTCTTTACGCGAACAGGGCTAATCAGCTGTTTTTTTGTCAGCATTTTTCTCCATACCGAGGTGTCTGGGATCAAGACTGCCCCGGCTTATAGGCCCACGCCCCGAACATTACGTCCCCGACGTATATTCCGCCTGACTGGCTTCGCTCATCAATCAGACGTTGTTCCAGCGTTTCAATGTTGACCTCGTCTGGTGTCGCAACCCCCAGCGCGACTATGCGTGGCAAGCAGGCACGTACGATGTAGCCCAGGCCGTAAGGTGTATCAGGGGTTTGTACGACGCATTCGGCACGCACATCCGCAACACGCAATCCGGCAGCGGTGAAGATACCGTGCAGGTTAAAGCCGATATGCAAGTCGGCGCCTTCGCGCGCGATCATCTGCTGTATCCAGCCTTGCGCCGTTCTGTGCAGGGTGAAGGCATCAATGCTGGCTGGGGCCATCGTCGTATCATGCTCCTGGAACACCATTACCCCGCCTGGATGAAGATGCTTGGCCAGTGCGCTGACGGTGGCCACGGTATCTGCTTGGTACATGAGCACTCGTCTGCCCACGATGGCGTCGAACATGCCGATAGATTCAGGCAGGTCGAGTAACCCGCTTTGAATGAAAGTGGGCGCAGGGTACTTAGCGGACGCCTCGCGTTTGCGCGCTGTAGCAAGCGCATTATCATCGTGATCAACCCCGACGACTTCGCCCGTCTTGCCGACCAGTGTGCTTAGCAGGAAGGAAACGTCCCCCGTTCCGCAGCCGACATCCAGAACACGCATCCCCTCACGTATCCCAGCATCAATAAGAAGTTGTTTGGTGAAGTCACGCTTGGCAAGGTTCATGTCTTGGCTCCGAAATTCAGCCCGGAGTCTGACGGACGCTTGTTGTTAATAGAACCCCACCCAGCGAGAAGGGTCTGCTCTTGTATCAAAGCTCGGGAATACATCGAATGTCCGCACAACAAGGCCTGGTAATACTCGCTCGGGGAGGCTACGCCGCTCGGGGCGTGCTGTATTTGATCATCGGCATCTTCGCACTGCTGGCAGCACAAGATTCGACAAAGCCGAAAGACAGCCACAAGAGCCTGGAAGCATTGCTAAGCCAACCCTTCGGCTATTTTTTAGTTGGGCTTGTGGTGGCAGGTCTACTCGCATTTGCGGCTTGGCGCGTTCTGCAAGCTACGCGTGATGTCGACCATCATGGCAAGGAACTTAAAGGCTTGGTGATTCGCGCGGGTCTGTTAGCGGGAGGTATGGTTAACGGCGCTCTCGCGCTCTTTGCGTTGGGCCTGCTTATTAGCGGCATTAAAAGCTCGGGTAACTCCAGCGGGCAGACCAAAGACTGGCTGGCGCATCTCTTGTCATGGGATCACTCGAATGTGTTGGTGTACCTGATCGCACTCGTTCCGCTGGGTGTGGGTATTGCTCATATCATCAAGGGCTGGAAAGCCTCGTTCGAGAAATATTTTGAGGCCGACGAAGACGTCATGCAGTACGTCCGCCCAGTGTCGCGGTTCGGTCTGATTGCCCGTGGAGTAGTTTTTATAGAGATCGCGTTGTTGCTGGCAATCAGCGGTTCCACTTATCAAGCCATGAATCCACCGGGCATGAAAGAAGCCCTGAACGCGCTGCAGAATCTTCCAGCTGGATGGCTGATATTGATGGTGATGGCCTTGGGGCTGATTGCGTTCTCGGCTTACAGCTTCTCTGAAGCCTTCTGGCGCAAGATCAATATGGATGTTCCGGGGGTGCCGAGGCCGTAGTTCCGTGCCGGCTCAGCGAATGGTTGGGCCAGTTCTACCTTGTGCCGCTCAATGCGGATCCGGTTCAGGTTCAGGTTGAACCTCTGTTGCTCAGGCGCACTCCCAAACCTAAATCCAGGAGAAACGTATGAGCCAGACAGCTTTAGTCGTGGGCGCCAGCGGAATCGTCGGCAGCGCCATCACTCAGTTACTAATCGAGAACAATTGGCAGGTCGCCGCGCTGTCGAGGCACCCGTCGCAAGCGCAAGGTGTTATCCCTGTCGCGGCAGACCTTCAGGATCCAGCTTCGCTGCAACATGCGCTGGCGGATTTGAAACCCACTCATGTATTCATTACTACTTGGTCACGGCAAGCCACGGAGGCCGAGAACATTCGCGTTAATGCCGCCATGGTACGCAATGTGCTCACCGCCATTCGTCCAGCCAAGAGCGTTGAGCACGTGGCCCTGGTTACTGGCCTGAAACATTACCTCGGCCCGTTCGAAGCGTATGGTAAGGGCAGCCTTCCGCAAACACCGTTTCGCGAAGAACAGGGCCGTCTGGATATCGAAAATTTCTACTACGCCCAAGAAGACGAACTATTCGCCGCCGCTGAAAAGGACGGCTTCACGTGGAGCGTTCATCGCCCGCATACCGTCACCGGGGTTGCGGTAGGCAATGCGATGAATATGGCAACCACCCTCGCCGTCTATGCTTCGATTTGCAAACAAACCCATCGCCCTTTTGTGTTTCCCGGCTCAAGAGTGCAGTGGGACAGCCTCACCGATATGACGGACGCACGGCAGTTGGCCAAACAACAACTGTGGGCGGCCACCACGCCGGCTGCGGCCAATCAGGCACTCAACGTCACCAATGGCGATGTATTCCGTTGGAAATGGATGTGGGGCCGAATTGCCGACTATTTCGCCTTGCCTGCGGCCGATTATCCCGCGTCACTCTCACCCCTTGAAAAGCAGATGGCTGACGACCAAGCCGTATGGGCGCAAATGGTCGCGGAACACGGCCTGAAAGAACCCGATATAGGTCGCCTGGTCTCCCCATGGCACACGGATGCAGACCTTGGGCGCCCCATTGAAGTTGTCACGGATATGTCGAAAAGCCGTGCCATGGGCTTTACCGCCTACCAGGCGAGCGATCAAGCATTTTTCGACGTGTTCGACAAACTACGCGATATGCGCTTGATACCTTAGGTCGTCACTTCGCCAGCCAGGACTCAACAGTCGCGGAGCCATGTTCTGCTTTCCAAGCCTTTAGCGTTTTGTGATTGCCGCCCTTGGTTTCGACGACTTCACCGGTATGAGGGTTTTTATAAACTTTCAACTGGCGTGGCTTGCGGCTGCCGACTTTGAATTCGACGGCTGGAGCGCGACGCCCTGCTTGTGGATCAAGCAAGTTGATAACGTCCTTCAGGCTGTAGCTGTATTTTGCGAGTAAATCGCGCAGCTTCGTTTCGAATTCAATTTCTTTCTTGAGGCCGGCATCACCCTTCAAAGCTTCAAGGGCCTGAAGCTGTTCGGCGAGGTGTTTTTCGAGCTGACGGAATTCTGCGAGTTTAGACATTTTGGAAACCTCTTCTAGATGTGTTGTTACGTTACACCAAAAAAGACCCGAGCATGAGCTGATAGAACTGTAAGCGTACCCCCTATTAATAAATTGAATCCCAGGTAACGGAACAAGGTCATTGAGTATAAGAGTAGGAGACGCCCATTGATGTATCCAACAACGCCCGATGGCCGCTATTTCCTAGTCAATGGCAAACTCTGGCGGTGCAGTAATCCTTTACTATCCTCAGACGTTCGGCAGCGTTTGGTTAACCAGCTTATGGATGCGCGTCGTGAAGTAAAAACCGCCAAAGCGTCAGGTGATGAGGGCCAGCTGAAAAGCGCGAGGGCGAAGGTTCAAAAGGCCAAGGTTGATCTGGGCGAGCGCGGGCCGGTCTGGTGGGATGACGGTTCACCCGACTTCAATCAATGTCAGGTGAAAAACACGCCCTATTCGGCCTGGCACAAGTCTCTCGCTGCTATGTAAGCGACGCCCGCTTGATCCCCAACCGACTGACCCACACCGCCGCCAGAATCACCAGGCCGCCGAGGGCCAGTCGTCCCAGCGGCTCATGCTGGTTCCAGATCAGCAGGTTCAGCAGCAGCCCCACCGGCACATGCAGGTTGTTCACCACTGCAAGGGTGCCGCCATTGACCAGGCAGGCCCCCTTGTTCCACCAGTACATGCCCAGTGCGGTGCTGACCAGCCCGAGAAACACCAGCACGCCCCATTGCAGCGGGGCCTGGGGCAGGAAGTCCGCCTTGCCGAACAGCAGGAACGCAGGTAACACCACCACCAAGGCGCCCAGGTAGAAATAGCCGAAACGCCGGTAGTGCGGCTGATCACTTGGATAGCGCGCCACCAGGTGCTTGTACATGACTTGCCCGGCGGCGTAGGTGAAGTTGGCCAGTTGCAGCAGCAGGAAGCCCATCAGGAAGTGCGGGGTGATCTGGTCGAAGCGGATTACTGCCGCGCCCGCCACCGCCACCAGCGCGGCGACCAGTGCCCAGGGATTGAAGCGCCGGTTGAGCGCGTCTTCGATCAGGGTCACGTGCAACGGTGTGAGGACAGTGAACAGCAACACCTCCGGCACCGTGAGTACCCGAAAGCTCAGGTAGAGGCACACGTAGGTCACGCCGAATTGCAGCGCACCAATGATCAGCATGCTGCGCATGAACGCCGGTTCCACCGCGCGCCAGCGGGTCAGCGGTATGAAGATCAATCCGGCCAGGACCACGCGCACCAGTACCGCGAAATAGCTGTCGACGTGACCGGCGAGGTATTCGCCGATCAAACTGAAGGAAAATGCCTGAATCAGGGTAACAACCAGTAGATAGCCCATGTGCGCCTCGTTTCGAATGGGCGCGACATTAAAGCTTTTCGATGTTTGAAGAAACTCGAGGCAAAAAAAACCCGACCTCGCTAAAGCGGCAGTCGGGCAGGAGCACTCAGGAGCACAAGTGCAAAGGGAGGTTCGGTACGCGTACTTGAAGGGATTGCGTGGCCCTAGATAAACACCAGGGGATTATCTGGCGATTAAAGGATCAAGCCACTTGGGCAAGCAGCGCCTTTGCATGGTTGAGGCCTTTTTCCTGGAAGTCACCGCTCAGGTTCACGCCTTCGGCATGGATGAAGGTGACGTCGTGAATCCCGATAAAGGCCATGACCTGGCGCAGGTACGGTTCCTGATGGTCCGATGCAGCGCCGGTGTGAATGCCGCCACGGGCGGTGAGCACGATGGCGCGCTTGCCGGTCAGCAAACCTTGCGGCCCGGTGGCGGTGTACTTGAAGGTCACCCCGGCGCGCAGCACATGGTCCAGCCAGGCCTTGAGGGTGCTGGGGATGGCGAAGTTGTACATCGGCGCCGCCATCACCAGAACGTCGGCGGCGAGCAGCTCGTCGGTCAATGCGTTGGAGCGGTCCAGGGATGCCTGCTCGATCGGGCTGCGCTGTTCGGCGGGCTTCATCCAGCCGCCCAGCAGGTTGGCATCGAGGTGGGGCACCGGGTTGAGCGCCACGTCGCGCACGGTGATCCGATCGCCAGGATGAGTCGCCTGCCACTGGTTGATGAACTGCTGGGCCAGTTGGCGGGAAATCGAATCCTGCTGGCGAGCGCTGCTTTCGATGATCAGAACGTTGGACATGGCTATGTAGGCTCCATCGGTAAATGCTGTAAGTCGATGGAGAAAAGATTAACCAGGGCCCGTTCGATTAAAAAGCACAAAAAACTGCTATAACCCATCTAGAAATTTGTTTATAAGCGGAGTATTCCCTTGGGCATGCTCCGCTTTTGCTTTATTTCGGCGCGCAGCTCAGGGCAATGCGCATCTTGATGATCGCGCGGTTGAACCTGACCGTGGTGTTGGTGCTTTTGCCCGCCGGTACGGTGACGGTACGACGCCGCGGCGCTTCAGGGCCATTGGTGAAGACCACCGAACACACAGCCGCTGTCGTGCCGTAGTTGTTGAGCTGAATCGAACTGATATCGCCGTCCACATCGGACGCGGTGTAATCGATGCTTACACCCTCGATCTTTTTCGTCACGTCGATGGGATAGGCAAACGCGCTCATCGGCAGCAGCGCCAGCAACACACAACAGAATTTTCTCATTCGGCAGTCTCCAATAAGGACCGCCAGCTTAGGACAAGAGGAGCTCATCTTGAAAGCGCCCCGCGTTACCCTCGATCAATGGCGCACGTTGCAAGCCGTGGTCGACCATGGCGGCTTCGCCCAGGCGGCCGAAGCGCTGCACCGTTCGCAGTCCTCAGTGAGCTACACCGTGGCGCGCATGCAGGACCAGCTCGGCGTGCCGCTGCTGCGCATCGACGGGCGCAAGGCGGTGCTCACCGATGCCGGTGAAGTGCTGCTGCGCCGCTCGCGGCAACTGGTGAAAAACGCCAGTCAACTGGAAGACCTCGCCCATCACATGGAACAAGGCTGGGAAGCCGAGGTGCGGCTGGTCGTGGATGCGGCCTACCCCAATGCGCGCCTGGTGCGCGCCCTGACCGCATTCATGCCGCAGAGCCGAGGGTGCCGGGTGCGCTTGCGTGAGGAGGTGCTCTCCGGCGTCGAAGAGCTGCTGATAGAAGGCGTGGCCGACCTGGCGATTTGCGGGTTCAGCATCGCCGGTTACCTGGGCACGGAAATGAGCGATGTGGAATTCGTCGCCGTGGCCCACCCCGAGCATGCGTTGCACCGCATGAACCGTGAGTTGAGCTTCCAGGACCTGGAAAGCCAGATGCAGGTGGTCATCCGTGACTCCGGCCGCCAGCAACCGCGCGATGTGGGGTGGCTCGGTGCCGAACAGCGCTGGACCGTCGGCAGCCTGGCCACCGCCGCCGCGTTTGTGGGCAGCGGCCTGGGTTTTGCCTGGTTGCCCCGGCACATGATCGAGCGCGAACTTGCCGAAGGCGTGCTCAAGCAACTGCCCCTGGAACAGGGCGGCAGCCGCCATCCGACGTTCTATTTGTATTCGAACAAGGACAAACCCTTGGGCCCGGCGACGCAGATCCTCGTGGAATTGTTGCGCACCTTTGATACCGCTCCGCTGGACGCGCCCTTCGCGGCCCCTCGGCAAGCCTGAGACGGAGTTCACCCATGGCCTGCTTTCAATTGTGCAAGCTCGACGCGATAGTGCGCTGTGGCGGCAGGAACAACGCTCCAGAATCACCTGTCCAACCCAGGTCATCAACGCCGACCACGACTACACGCCCGTGGCGCACAAAGAAATCTATGTAAAACTGCTGCCCAACGCGCGATTGGTGGTGATTGAAGATTCCCGCCATGCCACGCCCCTGGACCAACCCGAAGTCTTTAACGCTACCCTGCTCGACTTTCTAAACTCCGTCGATGCCACTACCCAGGATCACTGACCCATGCTGAAAAAAATCGCCTTCTTTGCCGGTTCCGTTCTGTTCGCTGCCAACCTGATGGCGGCCGAGCCAGCCAAGGCGCCCCACGTCTTGATCTCCACCACCAATGGCGACATTGAAATCGAACTGGACCCGGTCAAGGCGCCGATCAGTACCAAGAATTTTCTTGCCTATGTCGACAAAGGCTTCTACACCAACACGATTTTTCACCGTGTGATCCCAGGCTTCATGGTCCAGGGCGGCGGGTTCACCCAGCAGATGTCGCAGAAGCCGACCGACGCACCGATCAAGAACGAAGCCAGCAACGGCCTGCATAACGTTCGCGGTACGCTGTCCATGGCTCGTACGTCTAATCCCGACTCGGCCACCAGCCAATTCTTCATCAACGTGGCCGACAATGCCTTCCTCGACCCGGGTCGCGATGCCGGTTACGCCGTATTCGCCAAAGTGGTCAAGGGCATGGACGTGGTCGATGTCATCGTCAATTCCCAGACCACCACCAAGCAAGGCATGCAGAACGTGCCAATCGATCCCGTCTTGATCAAGTCGGCCAAGCGCATCGACTGAGGTCTGCGGGTAGACCTGCAAGTAGCTCCGCACGTTGCCCACAAGGCAGCGTGCGCATTTGAAAGGAGAGCCCGCACGGCGGGCGTCAAGCCTAATGCTCTATCGTCGTTTTGAACAACTGATCGACATCTTCCGCGATGCTCCCAGCGCGGCCCCTCCCGAAAAAGTCCTGCCCTTCTATCTCTATTACCTGCGCCAGGTGTGGCCCTGCTTCGCCGCATTGCTGGTGGTGGGACTGGTCGGTGCGCTCATCGAAGTCGCGCTGTTCAGCTACCTGAGTCGCATCATCGACCTGGCCCAGGGCACGCCGCCGGCGGATTTCTTCCAGGTCCACAGCGCGGAGCTGATCTGGATGGCCGTGGTCGCGCTACTGTTGCGCCCGATCTTCAACGGCCTGCACGATTTGCTGGTGCACCAGACCATCAACCCCGGCATGACCAGCCTGATTCGCTGGCAGAACCACAGCTACGTGCTCAAGCAGAGCCTGAACTTCTTCCAGAACGATTTCGCCGGGCGCATCGCCCAGCGCATCATGCAAACCGGCAACTCCCTGCGCGATTCGGCCGTGGCGACGGCGGAGGCCATCTGGCACGTGTCGATCTATGCGATCAGTTCCCTGGTGTTATTTGCCGAGGCAGACTGGCGGCTGATGGTGCCGCTGATCACCTGGATCATCTGCTACAGCCTGGCACTGCGCTACTTCGTACCACGGGTCAAAGAGCGCTCGGTGATTTCCTCCGAGGCGCGTTCCAAGTTGATGGGCCGCATCGTTGATGGCTACACCAACATCACCACGTTGAAGCTGTTCGCCCATACGCAGAATGAGCAGGAATACGCCAAGGAAGCGATCATCGAGCAAACCGAAAAAGCCCAGCTGGCCGCCCGCGTGCTGACCGGCATGGACACGGTGATCACCCTCCTGAACGGCCTGTTGATCGTCACCACCACCGGCTTGGCCCTGTGGTTGTGGACCCAGTCGCTGATTTCCGTGGGCGCGATTGCCCTGGCCACCGGCCTGGTGATTCGTATCGTCAACATGTCCGGCTGGATCATGTGGGTGGTCAATGGCATTTTCGAAAATATCGGCATGGTGCAGGATGGCCTGAAAACCATCGCCCAGCCGCTGGCGGTGACAGACCGCGACAACGCCCCGCGCCTGAGCGTGCCCCATGGTCAAGTGCGCTTCGAGCAGGTGGATTTTCACTATGGCAAGCAGAGCGGGATCATTGGCGGCCTCAACCTTGAAATCAAGGCAGGGGAAAAGATCGGCCTGATCGGCCCGTCCGGCGCGGGCAAGTCGACCCTGGTCAACCTGCTGCTGCGCCTCTACGACCTGCAAGGCGGGCGCATCCTGATCGACGACCAGAACATCGCCGAAGTCGCCCAGGAAAGCCTGCGCGCGCAGATCGGCATGATTACCCAGGACACTTCGCTGCTGCACCGCTCGATCCGCGACAACCTGCTGTATGGCAAACCGGATGCAACCGACGACGAACTCTGGGCCGCCGTGCACAAGGCCCGCGCCGACGAGTTTATCCCGCTGCTGTCGGACGCCGAAGGTCGCACCGGCCTGGATGCCCACGTGGGCGAACGCGGCGTGAAACTCTCCGGCGGGCAACGCCAACGAATCGCGATTGCCCGTGTGCTGCTCAAGGACGCGCCGATCCTGATCATGGACGAGGCTACCTCAGCGCTGGACTCGGAAGTGGAAGCGGCGATCCAGGAGAGCCTGGAAACCCTGATGCAGGGCAAGACCGTGATTGCGATTGCGCACCGCCTGTCGACCATTGCGCGAATGGACCGCCTGGTGGTGCTGGAGAACGGCCAGATCGCCGAAAGCGGCAGCCATGCCCAGTTGCTGGCACACGGCGGGCTGTATGCGCGGTTGTGGCAGCATCAGACGGGTGGGTTTGTCGGGATCGATTGAAGGCATCGAAACCCAGGGCAAGGGGTAATGCCAGTCAGTTAAGGACGAACACTGTACCTGTGGCGAGGGAGCTTGCTCCCGCTGGGCCGCGAAGCGGCCCCAAAAATGGGACTGCTGCGCAGTCCAGCGGGAGCAAGCTCCCTCGCCACAGGTTACTTTTTACCCTTTCTACTTCTTAACTGACTGGCATTAGGGCAAGGGGCAGTCAGCCCTGCCGATAAGGCAGGGCCTCCCTCGCCTCTTCGGCATACGCCAGAACCCCCACTCGCTCGCGCTCGAGGAAATCCTCCACGGCGTTTTTCAACCCCGGATGGCGCAGGTAATGCCACGAGCGGGTGATCACCGGTTCAAACCCGCGAATCAATTTGTGCTCACCCTGGGCGCCCGCGTCGAAGCGTTGCAGGCCGTGGGCGATGGCGTAGTCCATGCCCTGGTAGAAACAGGTTTCGAAATGCAACCGGTCGAATTCGGCCAGGCAGCCCCAGTAGCGGCCGTAGAAACTGTCGCCACCGATCAGGCTGAACGCCATGGCCACCGGGCGTGAGCCCTGTTTGGCCAGTACTACGCGGATCGCCTCGGGCATGCGCTCGGCCAGCAGGCTGAAAAACGCCCGGGTCAGATAGGGCGACTGGCGACGTACCGCGTAGGTGTTGGCGTAGCAGGCGTAGACGAAATCCCACTGGGCTTCGCTCAGCTCATGCCCCTGCAGCCACTCGAACTCAATGCCCTGCCCCGCCACCTGCTCGCGTTCTTTGCGCATCTGTTTGCGCTTGCGTGAACTCAGTGCGTCGAGAAAGTCCTGGAAGTCGCGGTAGCCACGGTTCTGCCAGTGGAATTGGCAGCCCAGGCGCTGCAGCCAGCCGGGTTGCCGGGCCAGTGCGTCGTCGGCCAACGTGTCGGTGAAGTTGATGTGGGCGCTGGAGAGCCCTTCGATTTCCAGGTAACCGGGCAGGCTGTTCAACAGCTCGAAGCCATCTTCGGCATTGGCGGCCAACAGCCGCGGGCCGCTGACCGGACTGAACGGTACGGCCGTGAGCAGCTTGGGGTAGTAGTCGATGCCGGCGCGCGCGCAGGCGTCGGCCCAACCGTGATCGAACACGTACTCGCCGTAGGAATGCCACTTGCGATAACCGGGCAATGCCGCCACCAGCCGGTCACCTTCCCAATGCAGCAAATGCTCCGGCTGCCAGCCCGACTGGGGGCCCAGGCTGGCACTGTCTTCCAGCGCGCTCAGGAAGGCATGCCGCACGAACGGTTGGGCCTGCGGCACCAGGGCATCCCAGGCCTGCGGGGTGATTTCGGACAGGCTGTGCAGGCGTTGCAACGGCATCGGCATCCTCTCTGTTTCTGACGTGAAAGCCTGGCGAGTATCGCCTATCACAGCCCTATGCACATCACCAAAAATGGCCGGACACAGCTCTAAACCGATAGTTCCATCGGCAAACAATTTGTCATGCAGATGAAATCACTTAGCCACTACTCCGTCATAAACCGCCGCGATACTGACGCCTGTTTTCAGAGCACCCGGGTTGCCGGGTGGCATTTTTTTCCGTCCGTCATCGGTCGGTTGTGTCCTGGAGGGGTTGTATCCCTCCTCACTTTCGGAGATTGATATGCGTCTTGCTTCCACTAAAACTGCGGCGGCCCTGTGTGGCGGCCTGATGCTGGCCCTCAGCGTTCCGGCCAGCGCTGCAGTCGACGCTAAGTTGCTCGACATGCTCAAGGCCAACGGCCAGATCACCGCTTCGCAGTACACCGAATTGCAAAACGAGTTGGCCAAAGACCAGAAAGAACAGCAGATCGCCCGGCAAGCTCAACAAGAAACCAACGAACAGATCGCGGCCACCGCGAAAAAAACCAACGAGCTGAGCAGCTTCGACCAGAAGCTGGCCTGGGCCGCCAAGACTCAGTTCAAGGGCGATGTGCGCTTTCGCCAGGAAACCATCAAGATCGATGGCGAGCCCAACAACGGTGGGCGTGACAAGGACCGTCAACGTATCCGGGCTCGTCTGGGTGCCTACACTGAAATCAACCCGCAAGTGGACACCGGTATCCGTATCGCCACGGGCGGCGGTGACGATGCGCGCTCCACCAACCAGGACCAGGATGGTTACTTCGATAAAAAATCGATCTGGCTGGACCTCGGCTACATCGACTACCACCCGGACCAGATCAAGAACCTGCACGTGATCGGCGGCAAGATGCTGCAACCGTGGGTGAGCATGGGCGATGTGATCTGGGACAGCGACATCAACCCCGAAGGCCTGGCAGTCACCTACAAATACCCGTTGGGCGCCAGTGCCGAACTGTTCGGCAGCCTGGGTAACTACAACCTCAAGGACAACGTCGACGGCGACGGCGTGCAATTTCGCCACGACCTGCGCCTGACCTCCGGCCAGTTGGGCACGCGCTTCTCACTCACCGACAACCTGAAAATGACCCTGGGCGGCAGCGTCTACGCTTACCAGAACGACAAGGACAGCCGCTGCACGACCACCACCACGCCTTGCGCACTGGCGGTCAACGGCAACTCGGCCAATAATGAATTCCGCCTGTATGAAGGTTTTGCCCAGGCGGACATCGGCGGCCTGGCAGTGCCGTTGGCCTTCTACGGCCAGTACGTGAAAAACAACGATGCCGTGACCGATCAGGACACCGCCTGGTTGGTGGGTGCCAAGTCCAAGGTGTTCGGTTTCAACCTCGACTACAACTACCGCGATACACAACGCGACGCGGTCGTGGGCGCCTTCACCGATTCGGACTTCGCCAACGGCACCACCGGTTCGCGCGGTCACAAGATGAAGGTCAGCTACGACATCGACAAGAACTTCGCCCTGGGCGCCACCTACTTCCTGACCAAGGCTGACTACGCCAGCCGTACTCAGCGTGACGCCAACACCAACACGCTGCAGCTGGATGCTGAAGCCAAGTTCTAACCTCACCCCTGTAGGAGCGAGGGGGACGCCTAGTTCTTGCTCGCTCCTACACGTCTTTACGTCGTTCGGCCGCGAGCCGTTCGGCCAGCGCATCCACGTCCTTCACCGGTTCGTCCGGCATGATCCGCAACGTCGCCTGCATCAGGCGCATCTGACGAATGAAACGCCGGCAGTTCGGGCAGAACATCAAGTGATGACGCACCAGCAGACGCTCACGAAAGGTCAACTGCCCATCGAGGTAGTCACTGGAACGTGCCACTTGCTCTTTACACGTCAACATTCGCCCGTTTCCTCAAAATGCTCCACGCTTGCGAAGACTTTAAGCCGTGCTCGATGCAACAGCACGCGCACATTGGAGAGTGAGAGCGTCAGAAGATTACAGATTTCTTCCAGCTCCAGGCCCTGGCGCTCGCGCAGCACCAGCACGCTGCCCTGCAACTCGGACAAGCTCAGAATCGTATGCTCCAGGCATTGGCGCAATTCCTCCTCGGTCAGCAAGGCTTCCGGCGTGTCCTGGTGCCAGGCATAAGGGGCGACAGCCCAGTGGCCATCGTCCGGGGTGAAGCGTTCATCACCGATGGTGCCATGGGGGGAAGGCAGGTCGTCGAGTAACACCTCGCGACGATTTTGCTTGTAGCGGCCCTTGGCGGCGTTCGCCGTGATGGTCAGCAGCCAGGTCTTCAAACTGGAACGCCCTTCGAACCGGGCGAGGTTACGAACCACCGACAACCAGGCATCCTGCACCACCTCGTCGGCATGCCGCTGCCCGACGATGGCATAGGCCACCGCCCGCATCGCACTCTGGTAAGTGGTGACCAGTTCCTTGTAGGCCCGCTGTTCGCCCTTGAGCAGGCGTTCAAGCAGGTGCGCGTCGTCCGCTGCGGCCATTCAACACCTCGATGTAAACGCGCGCATCAGCGTTTGCGCAGGATCACACTGCCGATGGAATAGCCCGCACCGAACGAGCTGAGCACCGCCACGGAGCCCTTGGGCAAGTCGTCCTGATAGGTGTGAAACGCAATCACCGAACCCGCCGAGCTGGTATTGGCGTAGGTGTCGAGGATTACCGGTGCTTCTTCCACCGAGGCCTCGCGGCCGAGCAGTTTTTTCACGATCAGGTGGTTCATGCTCAGGTTGGCCTGGTGCAGCCAGAAGCGCTTCACATCGTTGACGCCCAGCTGGTTTTCCGCCAGGTGCGTAGCGATCAGCTCGGCCACCATCGGGCACACATCGCGGAACACCTTGCGGCCTTCCTGCACGAACAATTTGTCCGGCGCGCCGATGCCCTCTTCCGCCGTGCGGTTGAGAAAGCCAAAGTTATTGCGGATGTTGTTGGAGAACTGGGTCAGCAGCTTGGTGCTCACCACATCGAACTGATGCTCGGACGTCGCCAGGTCAGCCCGCTCGAGGATCACCGCCGTGGCGGCATCACCAAAGATGAAGTGGCTGTCGCGGTCACGGAAATTCAGGTGGCCGGTGCAGACTTCCGGATTGACCATCAGGATCGCCCGGGCCTGGCCCAGCTGGATGCTGTTGGCGGCATTCTGGATACCAAACGTGGCCGAGGAACACGCCACGTTCATATCGAAACCGAAGCCCTGGATACCCAAGGCTTCCTGCACCTCGATGGCAATGGCCGGGTAGGCGCGCTGCAGGTTGGAACAGGCGACGATCACTCCATCGATATCAGCGGCGGTCTTGCCCGCGCGCTGCAGGGCCTGTTCGGCGGCGCCGACGGCCATCTGGCAGAGCACCGACCATTCGTCGTTACTGCGCTCGGGCAGGCGTGGGGCCATGCGCTGAGGGTCGAGGATGCCGTCCTTGTCCATCACGAAACGGCTCTTGATGCCCGAGGCTTTTTCGATGAACGCCGCACTGGACTCAGTCAGCGCCTGCACGTCACCGCGCTCGATGGCAGCGGCGTTTTCGCGGTTGAACTGCTGCACATAGGCATTGAAAGACTGCACCAGCTCTTCGTTGGAGATGCTGTTGGCCGGGGTGTACAGGCCAGTGCCGCTGATGACGACGTTATGCACGGTCGTTCCTCTAAATCTGTCAGGCAGAAGATATTGGTACCGTCGTACCAAACTGTAAGTCGTTCGATTCCGTCCAGCGGGCATCAAACTGGCAACGCTTTATTCATCTTGTAACCGCGAAGTTTGCCACAACGCCGGTGATTTGGCGCCATATGCCAGACAAACATCTCATTGTGGGAGGGGGCTTGCCCCCGATAGCGGGGTACCAGCCCCTGATCTGTAGCTGACACACCGCTATCGCGGCATAGATATCTACACAACTTTGGCGTAGCCCTGAACCTGTGGCGAGGGAGCTTGCTCCCGTGGCGACCTGGCGGCCTATAGCTATCTGACTGATGCCGCGCGATCCAAATGTGGGAGGGGCGGTGCGACGATTCGACTTGCTCCCGATGGCGGCCTGGCAGCCGACCAGGATGCTGGATCAGGGCGAGTACATATCCGTTGCTGCGGTAACGGCTGCTATGGGTTCCGCCCTTACGGCGTCTCACTTTTGAAAAGCGCAAAAGTAAGCAAAACGCTCTTGCCCCACCACTCGGCACCTCGCTTAGGCTCGGTGTGCCCGTAATCCGACAGCGATTTGGGGGGTCGCCGCCACGCGCCATCCATGGCGCGGGGCGGCTAAACCGGCATCCCTGCCGGTTTACCCCCCAAATCACTGCCGAATTCCGGCCAGCGTGGTTTAACGGGGCGCTTAAGATCAAGAGCAAGATCAAGAGCGGCTCGCTTCGCATCGTGGTTACTGTTGGCTGCTACAAAGTTGTGTAGATACCTATGGCTATCGGGGGCAAGCCCTAATGCCAGTCAGTTAAGCGTACACCACCGTCTGTAGGAGCGAGCTTGCTCGCGAAAAACGTCAACGATAACGCGTGTTTACTGAATAAACGCGGTGCCTGTGAGTTTTTCGCGAGCAAGGGCTAGCCGCCCGCCTCGCTCCTACAAAAAGCCTTGACTGACTGGCATTAGGGCTTGCCCCCCCTCCCACATTTGACCCTGTTCAGTTCAGGAAACCGGGAATGCTTCAGGGCTCGACCTGGCTCCATTGTTTGCTCAAGCGCTTATCGGAAATCGGCACCTTGGTTCCCAGTTGCTGGGCAAACAACGACACCCGGTATTCTTCCAGCCACCAGCGATAGAGCTCCAGCTGCGGATCACGCTTGCCTTCCTGGGCGTGTTTATTCAGGCGATTCTGGTATTGCGCCCACAGGCCACTCAACTCGGCGCTCCACACACGGTCCTTCTGCACCTGGCTCGGCAGTTTTTCCAGGCGCAGCTCGATGGCCTTGAGGAAACGCGGCAACTCCTTGAACCATTGGGCCGGGGTCTCGCGCACAAACCCTGGGTACACCAGGTTGCTCAACTGCTGCTTGATATCGTTCAAGGCCACCGCCTGGGCGAGGTCGATCTTGCCTTTGAAGCGTTTTTGCAGGCCGTGCCAGAGTTTCAGCACGTCCAGGGTCAGGCGCGCCAGACGCTCGGCCTGTTCGGCCCAACCGCCACGTTTGCGCTCGGCCAGCGCGGCCAGCCCAGCGCCATCGCGCGGCAATGTGGCTTCGCCGTCCAATACGCAGGTATCGAGGCTGGCCAGCAGGATATCTTCCACCAGCGCCTCGACACGCCCCAGTTCGCGGTACATCAGGCCCAATTCAGTCAGGCCCGGCAATTTGCCGCGCAGAAATTTCGCCGGTTCCGCCAGTTGCTGCATCAGCAGGCGCTGCAAGGCACGCCGATGCTGGAACTCGGCCTCGGCGGCGGTGGAGAAACGCCCTTCCTTGACCGTGCCGTTTTCTTCCACCAGCGCGGGGTACACCGTCATCGACAGGCCGGCGATGTTTTGCTGGGTTTTTTCGGCCACCGGTGCAAACACCTTGGCGTGCACCGGCTGCTGGCTCTTCGCGGTTTGCGGCACCGCCAGGGCGGCCTGGCTGGCTTCGGCGAAACGCGCGGTCAGCTGTGCCAGGTCACGGCCTTCGCCGAGGAATTTGCCCTCGCCATCGACCACTTCCAGGTTCATCTTCAGATGGTTCTCCACCTGCTGCGCGGCCTCCGCCCAGGCTTCATCGCTGACCCGCGCACCGGTCATGCGCAGCAATTCGCGGCCCAACGCCTGGGGCAGTGAACCCTGGCCAAACTCGATGCGCTGCAGCGCCGCCTTGACGAAATCCGGCACCGGCACGAAGTTTTTGCGCAGCGCCTTGGGCAGGTTACGCACCAGGGCGATGCACTTGGCTTCGATCACTCCCGGCACCAGCCATTCCAGGCGCTCGGCGGGCAACGCCGGCAACAGCGGCGCCGGCACGCGCAGGGTCACGCCGTCGCGCGGGTGGTTGGGTTCGAAGTGGTAACTCAAGGCCAGGGCCAGGTCGCCCAGGTGCAAGGTGTCCGGGTAATGCGCCGCGGTGACTTCACTGGCTTCGCGGGCCAGCACGTCTTCCTCGCGCATGATCAGCAGTTGCGGGTCTTTCTGGCTGTTGACCTTGTACCAGCTGTCGAAGGTCGCCGTCTGGTGGATCTCTGCCGGCAAACGCGCATCGTAAAAGGCGTAGAGGGTTTCCTCGTCGGCCAGGATGTCGCGACGGCGCGCCTTGGCTTCCAGTTCGTCGAGTTGCTCCAGCAGTTGCTGGTTGGCCGTGAGGCACTTGGCTCGGGACTGGATCTCTCCACGCACCAGGCCTTCGCGAATGAACAGCTCGCGGGACACCACCGGGTCGATCGGCCCGTAATGCACCGGCCGGCGTCCGACGACGATCAGCCCAAACAGCGTGATCTGTTCAAACGCCACCACCTGGCCGCGCTTTTTCTCCCAATGGGGTTCGAAGTGGTTTTTCTTGATCAGGTGGCCGGCCAGCGGTTCGATCCAGTCGGCGTCGATCTTGGCCACCATGCGCGCATACAGCTTGGTGGTTTCCACCAGTTCGGCGGTCATCAGCCATTGCGGGCGCTTCTTGCCAATGCCCGAGGAAGGATGAATCCAGAAACGCCGCTGCCGGGCACCGAGGTAGTCGCCGTCCTCGGTCTTCTGGCCGATCTGGCTGAGCAAGCCGGACAGCACCGCCTTGTGCAATTTCGGGAAGTCCGCCGGTTCCTTGTTGATCGTCAGCTGCATGTCGCGGCAGATCAGGCTCAACTGGCGATGGGAATCGCGCCACTCGCGCAGGCGCAGGTAGTTGAGGAAGTTTTTGCGACACCAATTGCGCAGCGGGCTGGCGGTCAGTGCCTGGCGCTGTTCTTCAAAGCCGCGCCAAAGGTTGACCAACCCGGCGAAGTCCGAATCCGGGTCTTTCCACTGCGCATGGGCCTGGTCGGCGGCCTGCTGGCGTTCCGGCGGGCGCTCGCGGGGGTCCTGGATCGACATGGCGCTGGCCACGATCAGCACTTCCTGCAAGCTGCCGAGCTTGGCGGCTTCGAGCAGCATGCGGCCCATGCGCGGGTCCACCGGCAGGCGCGCCAGTTGGCGGCCCAATGGTGTGAGCTGGCTGTTACGGTCTACCGCCGACAGCTCTTGCAGCAGGTTGAAACCGTCGCTGATGGCCTTGCCATCCGGCGGTTCGATAAACGGAAAGTCGGTGATTTCACCCAGGCGCAGGTGCAGCATCTGCAGGATCACGGCGGCAAGGTTGGTGCGCAGGATCTCAGGGTCGGTAAATTCCGGGCGCCCGATAAAGTCCTCTTCGCTGTACAAGCGAATGCAGATGCCCGGCTCGACCCGGCCGCAACGGCCTTTGCGCTGGTTGGCGCTGGCCTGGGAAATCGCCTCGATCGGCAGGCGTTGCACCTTGGCGCGGTAGCTGTAGCGGCTGATGCGTGCGGTGCCGCTGTCGATCACATAACGAATGCCCGGCACGGTCAGCGAGGTTTCCGCGACGTTGGTCGCCAGTACCACGCGCCGGCCTGGGTGTGATTGGAAAATGCGCTGTTGCTCGGCCGGTGACAGGCGCGCATACAGCGGCAGGATCTCAGTGTGCTTGAGCTGCGCCTTGCGCAGTATCTCGGCGGCGTCGCGAATTTCGCGTTCGCCGGGCAGAAACACCAGTACATCACCGGGGCTGCGGCGTTCGCTGCGCTCGTAGGCGGCGATTTCGTCGAGGGTGGCGAGGATTGCCTGGTCGACGGTCAAGTCATCCTCGACGCGGTTGCCCTCCTCGTCCTGCTCCAGGGTCAGCGGGCGGTACCAGGTGTCCACCGGGAAGGTACGGCCTGACACCTCCACGATGGGCGCATCGTCGAAATGCTTGGAGAAACGCTCCAGGTCGATGGTCGCGGAGGTGATGATGACTTTCAGGTCCGGGCGACGCGGCAGCAGGGTCTTGAGGTAGCCCAGCAGGAAGTCGATGTTCAGGCTGCGCTCATGGGCTTCGTCGACGATGATCGTGTCGTAGCGTTCCAGGTAGCGATCGTTCTGGGTTTCCGCCAGCAGGATACCGTCGGTCATCAGTTTGATCAGGGTGTTGGAGTCGCTCTGGTCCTCGAAGCGCACCTGATAGCCGACCAGCGCGCCGAGCGGCGTGGCCAGCTCTTCGGCAACCCGGCTGGCAACGCTGCGCGCGGCAATCCGGCGTGGCTGGGTGTGGCCGATCAGGCCGAACTGGCCGCGGCCAATCTCCAGGCAAATCTTCGGCAACTGGGTAGTTTTACCCGAACCGGTCTCACCGGCGATGATCAGCACCTGGTGCTTGTTCAGCGCAGCCTTGATTTCATCGCGCTTGGCGGCAATCGGCAGGCTGTCGTCGTAACGAATCACCGGCAGGCTGTCCCGCCGCGCCGTGACCTGGGCGCAGGACGCCTGCATACGCGATACCCACTGCGCCAGCTTCTGCTCATCGGGCTTCTTGCGCAGCTCAAGCAACTGGCGCCGCAAGCGGTTGCGGTCGGCAAGCATGGCGTGATCGAGGGTTTTAAGCAGTTGGTCGATGGTGGGCGCTTGGTCGGTCATCAGGTACGCAAAGGTCTTTTAATGAGGCAGGTAAGCCTGCGGTGACATGATCGTAGACGGCAATTGTCGCAGATTTCTGTCCTTGTAAACGAGCCAAGCCCTTTCTTCACGGCAACACGGCCGCTTCATACGCGTGAGCCGGCTATTTTTAGCTCGACGGGGTCGTGCCACCTACTCTCTCATTCGACTTTTCACGCAGGGCTATCAGAACGCGCATCTGGCCTGGTGACGATCCGGCGCGATTTACTGCGGCACGCGCCCCCACCCGCACACCCACCCCACGCGGCTCGCCAAGGAAAAACCTCATGCCCACCGTATCGGAGAAACCATTATGTTCGGATCAAAACCATTGCCCGCCTACCAACCCGGCGGCGCCGTGGGCAGGCTGTTCCAGCAAACCTACGCCATCCATGAAGCGGTGGTTGAAAGCCTGGTAGGGCAAGGCCAGCGGCACATGCTCGATAAATGCCGGCGCCTTGAACACGCATTGTTTGGCCCTATCAGTCGAATGCCCGACCGTGCCGCGCAGGAAAAAGGCCATCAGCTTCAGGCCTGGATGCACAGTTCAAGGATTGATGAAGCGCTTGCAGCCTTAGACCAGGAAAGCCACAAACACTTCGCCGTGCAGCCGGATGACAAAACGAGCCTGCACGCCCTCCAGCAACGCTACGAGCAACTGACCGCTCGCGTGGAACGCCGCGATGCCCTGCTGGGTCGACGCGCAGCGTGGGCCGCCGCCATCGCGCCACCGTCCTGCGAGCTGGACCCGATAACGGTTGCCGTCCTGCCGCCTGCACCCCAGAGCAACCAGCTGAGTGGGCACACTCTGGAACAGGCGGTCAAACATATCAACGCTCTGGAGAAGGAGATTGCCCTGCTGGACAACCACATCAGGCAAGAGCCGCAGCCTCTGTCTCACGCCGAGGAAGAGATCTTTCTCAGGCAACGCAACGCCATGACCGAGTCTCGCAATGCATGGGCAACGGGCCGTTTGAAAGGCAGCAGCCAATTCAAATCCTCCGTTGGCCTGGCCCCGGAGCGTAAACGCCTGGAGCAGAGTCTGGAGAGGCACAAGCAACTGGCACCGGTGGAACTGACACTCCACCGACTGGAACGCACAGTCGAGACCGTGCAGCGCAACGGCCTGGGGGAGAAACTCTCGGCCCAGGCGGTCAATGCCGCACGGGACGTCTTGGTGAATTTGCGCGACGCCTGGAGCAACGGCAAACTTGATGGCAGCTCGTTCGAGGGAATGAACCCTGCGCTGCTGCTGACCCCGCCAAACAACCGCCGAATCAAACTGGAATTGGCCGTCATCGAAAAGGCCTTTGTACAACTGAACACAGTGCCCCGTACGGAACAGGCTGGCATTGCCGAGGAACGTGCGCAGTTCAAGGCAGTGATTGATTCCGCAAACAACATGCACGTCAAACATGCGGCGATCAGTCAACTTAAAGAACGCAATAAACAGCGAGCGCTGGTCGCTGAACTGAACACCGATTTGCGCACTATCTACACCGATCTGACAAACACGCTGGCCCTTCAT
This sequence comes from Pseudomonas sp. R2-7-07, assembly GCF_003852355.1. Classification (NCBI taxonomy): domain Bacteria; kingdom Pseudomonadati; phylum Pseudomonadota; class Gammaproteobacteria; order Pseudomonadales; family Pseudomonadaceae; genus Pseudomonas; species Pseudomonas sp. R2-7-07. The sequence continues at coordinate 4,116,765 of NZ_CP027759.1, forward strand.
CGCTTGACCGCTACGCAACCGTAACGCATAGCGATTTAAACAACCGTACACCAGCTTCAACCCAGCCCGGCCAAAAGAGCTCGACCACGCGCTTCAAAAACAGGCGCCCAGTGGCTGATTGCACATCGCAGTCGGCCACTGGGCCACGCTTACCTCTTCAACTCGCCAGCCCCTCTTCATCACGCGGGTCCTTGCGCCGATACGGAAACACGTCAATCACCTTCCCCCCGCGAATGGCCTCCTGCAGCCCTTTCCAATAGTCCGCGTTATACAGCTCACCATGCAGCTCATCGAACAGCTTGCGCTGGCCGGCGTCGGCGAACAGAAAAGGCGGGAATTCCTCAGGAAACACATCCAGCGGGCCAATGGAGTACCACGGTTCAGAGGCCATTTCATCCTCTGGGGTACGCGGCGCGGGGATGTGGCGGAAGTTGGCTTCGGTGAGAAAGCAGATTTCATCGTAGTCGTAGAACACCACCCGGCCGTGACGGGTGACGCCGAAGTTCTTCAGCAGCATGTCACCGGGAAAGATATTCGCCGCCGCCAACTGCTTGATCGCCAGCCCGTAGTCTTCCAGGGCTTCGCGCACCTGGGCGGGATTGGCGTTTTCCAGGTAGAGGTTGAGCGGGGTCATGCGCCGTTCGGTCCAGCAGTGCCGGATCAGCACGGTGTCACCTTCCACTTCGACGGTGCCGGCGGCCACTTCCAACAACTCGGCGAGGCAGTCGGGCTCGAACTTGCTCAAGGGAAAGCGGAAGTCGGCGAACTCCTGGGTATCGGCCATGCGCCCCACGCGGTCGACACTTTTGACCAGGCGATACTTCTCGATCACCGTGGCGCGGTTGACGTTTTTCGACGGTGAGAAACGGTCCTTGATGATCTTGAACACGGTGTTGAAGCCCGGCAGGGTAAACACGCTCATGACCATGCCACGCACGCCCGGCGCCATGATGAACTGGTCATCGGTGGTGGCCAGGTGATTGATCAGGGCGCGGTAGAACTCCGACTTGCCGTGTTTATAGAAGCCAATGGACGTGTACAGCTCGGCGATATGCTTGCCGGGCAGGATGCGCTTGAGAAAGTCGATGAACTCGGCAGGCACGGGCACGTCGACCATGAAATAGGAGCGCGTAAAGGAAAAGATGATCGACACCTCAGCTTCGTCGGTGATCAACGCATCGATCTGAATACCCCGCCCTTCGCGGTGCAGCAATGGGATCACCAGCGGCCATTGTTCGTCGCGGGTGTAAATACGCCCCACCAGGTAGGCGCCTTTATTGCGGTAGAGCACCGAGGAAAACAGCTCGACGTTCAGGTCCGGGTCTTTGCACACCCAGTCCGGCAAGTTTTCGCGCAGTTGGGCTTCCAGGCGTTGCAGGTCGGCAGGCAAGTCGGCGTAGGGTTCACTGAAGCTGTAGTCCGCAAAAATCTGCGCAAGCATCTGCGCCATGTTGCCTGCAGGCGTGTAGATGCGGGTCTGCGCCGCCCGCGCCAGACGCTGTGTGGGGCGCGTGGTGTGGATAAACATGCAGCCGTCGCTGATCAGGTCATGGCTGAACAGGCTGCAAAACACCGAGTTGTACCAAGTTTCGGACAGCTCATCGTCAAAGCGCAGGTCGATCAGGCCGATGTAGGCGCTTTTCACCTGGGGCCACAGCTCGATGTCCTGCAACACGCCCGCCTCGAAAGCAGCCCGCAGACGCGCCGTGACCTCACCCACTTTATCTTCATACAGGCTGATACGCGCCGCCGAAGCCGCTTGCCCTTGCTGCCATTGGGCCTTTTCGAAACGCTCGCGAGCGCCATCGGTGATCTGGCGAAAGTGCTCACGGTAGTCGTCGAAACCGTCGAGGATCATCCGGGCGATAGCGAGGGCGGGCTGCGACATGCGGGAAACCTCGAACGGGTATCGGGAAGCCCTGAGCTTAGCCAGTGAACCCCGGCAGGAGAAGGAGGATTTTTCACCGGCCGCCGTACTTAGCGATTGTGTCGACCGGAACGCTGGGCAACACTCCCCGGCCTGATCGTGTAGGAGTTTTCCGTGAAACCTGTCGACACCCTGTACTTGCTGGGACTAGCCGCCATCTGGGGCGCGAGCTTCCTTTTCATGCGCATCATCGCGCCGGAAATCGGCAGCGTGCCGACTGCGTTTTTCCGCGTATCGATTGCCGCCGCAGGCTTGTTGGTGATCCTGGCGTTGATGCGCGTGAGCTGGGATTTCCAGGGTAAGTTCAAGGCGGTGCTGCTGCTGGGCGTAATCAACTCAGGGATCCCGGCGACCATGTACTCGGTGGCGGCGCAGGTATTGCCCGCGGGTTATTCGGCGATCTTCAATGCCACCACGCCGCTGATGGGCGTACTGATTGGCGGGTTGTTCTTCAGCGAACGCCTGACACCGTCGAAAATCGCGGGTGTAGCCCTGGGGCTGTTTGGCGTGGCCGTGCTCACGCGTGCGGGACCGGTGGCCTTTGATCTGGAATTGTTGATGGGCGCACTGGCGTGCCTGCTGGCGACCACCTGCTATGGCTTTGCCGGTTTTCTGGCGCGGCGCTGGCTGGATCAGCGCGGCGGGTTGGACAGCCGCCTGTCGGCCTTGGGCAGCATGCTGGGCGCTACATTGTTCTTGCTGCCGTTGTTTGCCTACAGCGCCATCAGTCAGCCGCCGGCGAGTTGGGGAGGCTGGCAGGTATGGGCGTCGCTGCTGGGGTTGGGGCTGGTGTGCACGGCGTTCGCCTACATCCTGTATTTTCGCCTGCTGTCCTCCATCGGCCCGGTCAAGTCGATGACCGTGACCTTCATGATCCCGCCGTTCGGCGTGCTGTGGGGCGCGCTGCTGCTGGATGAGCCGCTGTCGATGGCCCACGTATATGGCGGGGTGTTGATCGCCGGCGCGTTGTGGCTGGTGTTGCGGCCACAAAAAGCTCGGGTCGAGGATGCGCTGTCAGCCTCACAGTGAGGGCTCGGCGGTTTGCGCGCGACATTGCCAGCGGATTGTTGCAAAAATAAGTTAAATAAATGCCCTGCATGGCCGATAACCCCTGAAAGCCTTGCGGATTGAACAATCATGCGTAATAACCAACCCGTTACCCAGCGCGAACGTACCTTCCCCGCTCAGCAACGGTTGATCTCCACCACAGACGCCAAGGGTGTGATCACCTACTGCAACGACGCCTTTGTCGAAATCAGTGGGTTCACCCGCGACGAACTGACCCGTGCCCCGCACAATCTGGTGCGTCACCCGGACGTTCCGGCGGCGGTGTTCGCGCACATGTGGTCGACGCTCAAACAAGGCTTGCCATGGATGGGCATTGTCAAGAATCGCTGCAAGACCGGTGACCACTACTGGGTTAACGCCTATGTGACACCGGTCTTCGACGGCAACCAGGTGATCGGCTACGAATCGGTGCGCATCAAGCCCACCGCCGAGCAGATCCGCCGGGCCGAAGCGCTCTATCAACGCATCAACCAGGGCAAGTCGGCCGTTCCCCAGCGGGACAAGTGGCTACCGGTGCTGCAAGACTGGCTGCCGTTTATCCTGGTCAGCCAATTGAGCTTCATGATCGGTGCCACCCTCACGTCCCAGTGGGGTTTCGCCTTGGCGGCAGCGCTGTCGGTGCCGTTGGGCCTGTTGGGCCTGAGCTGGCAACAGCGCGGCCTCAAGCGTTTGCTGCGCCTGGCCGAGCAGACCACCTCCGACCCGTTGATCGCGCAGATGTACACCGACAGCCGCGGCGCCCAGGCGCGGCTGGAAATGTCGATCCTCAGCCAGGAAGCACGTCTGAAGACCTGCCTCACCCGCCTGCAGGACACTGCCGAACACCTCAACGACCAAGCCGCGCAGTCCAACACCCTGGCGCACAACAGCTCCAGCGGCCTGGAACGCCAGCGCGTGGAGACGGAACAGGTGGCCACTGCGGTCAACCAGATGGCGGCGACCACCCAGGAAGTCGCCAGCCACGTGCAGCGCACGGCAGATGCCACCCAGGAAGCCAATCGCCTGACCGGTCGCGGCCGCGATATCGCAGGGGAAACCCGTGAGGCGATTCAGCGCTTGTCGGTGGCCGTGGGCGAAACCGGTATCACCGTCACGCAATTGGCCAAGGACAGCGATGAAATCGGCGGCGTGGTGGATGTGATCAAAGGCATTGCCGACCAGACCAACCTGCTGGCCTTGAACGCCGCTATCGAGGCGGCGCGCGCCGGTGAGATGGGCCGTGGGTTTGCGGTGGTGGCGGATGAAGTACGCCAGTTGGCGCAACGCACCGCCGAATCGACCGGGCAGATCCATACCCTGATCGCCAAGCTGCAGCAGACGGCCGCCGCCGCCGTGCAAACCATGGACGCCGGGCATCGCCAGGCTGAAGAGGGCGTGGCACGGGTGATGGAAGCGGATCAGGCGCTGGTCGGCATCAGTGAGGCGGTGGCGAATATTACCGACATGACGGCCCAAATCGCTGCGGCGACCGAGGAGCAGAGCTCGGTGGCCGAGGAGATCAGCCGCAATATCAGCACCATTGCGCTGCTGGCGGACCAGACCTCGGAGCAGGCGATGAGCTCGGCGCAATTGAGTGAAGAGTTGACGCATACCGCCAATACCCAGTACTCGCTGGTGGAGCGGTTTAACCGGTAGACCGCTATCGGGGGCAAGCCCCCTCCCACATTTTGACCACATTCCAAATTTGGAACTCGGTCAAATGTGGGAGGGGGCTTGCCCCCGATAGGTCCCTAACAGGCACCAAGAAACCCAGCCACCTTCACCGCCGCAGCCTCCAGATGCTGCTCATGACTAAACCCCGAAGCCTTCAACGGCTTCAAATCATGATCCCCCGCCACCAGCCACATCACCTCGATGCCCGGCGACAGCTCATACCCCTCCACCGCCGCCCGATTACCCAGTGCATCACGCTCGCCCTGCACAATCAGCGTCGGCGTCTTAAGCGCAGCCAAATGCTCTACCCGAGGTTTTTCCGGCTTGCCCACCGCATAGAACGGATAGCCCAGGCACACCAACCCAGCGTCGTCCAGTTCATCGGCCAATAAACTGGCCATCCGCCCGCCCATGGATTTGCCGCCTATCGCCACCTTGCCCGCGACATGACGCCGCACCAGGGCATACACCTCCCGCCACGCCTCCAGCAGTTTCGGCGCCGGGTTCGGTGGGCGCTTGCCGCCCTCCAATCGGCGCTGGGCCATGTAGGGAAACTCGAAGCGCACGACGTTGACGCCATGCCCGGCAAGGCGCGCAGCCATGTCGTTCATGAACGCCGAGTCCATCGGCGCACCGGCGCCGTGGGCCAGGATCAAGGTGACGGGCTCGCCTGAAACCGCCTGCGCTGCGACATCCCATAACCAGCCGCGTTCACGCACACACTGCGCCCATTGATCCCCGTCAATACTGGCCTTGTGCTCTTTGCCCATGCTTGCCTCGCTATTTAGTCTGCCTATAACTCCAGCCCAAGTGCCGCTCCGGCTTGGGTTGAACCGTGGATGGGGAACCATGAACACTACTTTAAGTACCGCCTATAACTACAAGGTGGTCCGCCAATTCGCCATTATGACGGTGGTGTGGGGCATCGTCGGCATGGGCCTCGGGGTTTTTCTCGCGGCCCAATTGGTTTGGCCTGCGCTCAACTTCGATTTGCCCTGGACCAGCTTCGGTCGCCTGCGCCCGCTGCACACCAACGCCGTGATCTTTGCCTTCGGTGGCTGCGCACTGTTCGCCAGCTCCTTCTATTCGGTGCAGCGCACCTGCCAGACACAGCTATTCGCACCGAAAATCGCCGCGTTCTGCTTCTGGGGCTGGCAGCTCGTCATCCTGTTGGCCGCGATCAGCCTGCCGCTGGGCTACACCAGTTCCAAGGAATACGCCGAGCTGGAATGGCCGATCGACATCCTGATCACCATCGTCTGGGTGGCCTACGCCATCGTGTTCTTCGGCACGATCATGAAGCGCAACACCAAGCACATCTATGTGGGTAACTGGTTTTTCGGCGCATTCATCATCACCGTGGCGATCCTGCATATCGTCAACAACCTGGAAATCCCGGTCAGCCTGACCAAGTCCTACTCGCTGTACGGCGGTGCGACGGATGCCATGGTGCAGTGGTGGTACGGGCATAACGCTGTAGGCTTTTTCCTCACTGCCGGCTTCCTCGGGATGATGTACTACTTCGTGCCCAAGCAGGCCGAACGCCCGGTGTATTCGTATCGTTTGTCCATCGTGCACTTCTGGGCGCTGATCACCCTGTATATCTGGGCCGGCCCCCACCACCTGCACTACACCGCGTTGCCGGATTGGGCACAGTCGTTGGGCATGGTGATGTCGCTGGTGCTGCTGGCACCGAGCTGGGGCGGCATGATCAACGGCATGATGACGCTCTCGGGCGCCTGGCATAAGTTGCGTAGCGACCCGATCCTGCGCTTCCTCGTGGTGTCCCTGGCGTTCTACGGCATGTCCACTTTCGAGGGCCCGATGATGGCGATCAAGACCGTCAACGCCCTCTCCCACTACACCGACTGGACCATCGGCCACGTCCACGCCGGCGCACTCGGTTGGGTGGCGATGATTTCCATCGGCGCGCTGTACCACATGATCCCCAAGGTCTTCGGGCGTGAGCAGATGTACAGCCTCGGCCTGATCAACGCGCACTTCTGGCTGGCCACTATCGGCACCGTGCTCTACATCGCTTCGATGTGGGTCAACGGCATCGCCCAGGGCCTGATGTGGCGTGCGATCAATGAGGACGGCACCCTGACCTACTCCTTCGTCGAAACCCTGGTGGCCAGCCACCCGGGCTACATCGTGCGGCTGGTGGGCGGTGCGGTGTTCCTCAGCGGCATGTTCCTGATGGCTTACAACACATGGCGCACCGTGCGCGCGGTGCAGCCCGCCGACGCCATGCCTGTCGCGCAACTGGCCTGAGGAGGTTGTGATGAAACACGAAGTCATTGAAAAAAACGTCGGCCTGCTGATGCTGCTGATGGTGCTCGCCGTGAGCATCGGCGGCCTGACCCAGATCGTCCCGCTGTTCTTCCAGGACGTGACCAACAAGCCGGTCGAAGGCATGAAACCCTACACCGCGCTGCAGCTGGAGGGCCGCGACATCTACATCCGTGAAGGCTGCGTGCAGTGTCACTCGCAGATGATCCGCCCGTTCCGCGCCGAGACCGAACGCTACGGCCATTACTCGGTGGCCGGCGAAAGCGTGTGGGACCACCCGTTCCTGTGGGGCTCCAAGCGCACCGGGCCGGACCTGGCCCGCGTGGGCGCACGCTACTCGGACGACTGGCACCGCGCGCACCTGTACAACCCGCGCAACGTGGTGCCCGAGTCGAAAATGCCGGCCTACCCATGGCTGGTGACGGCCCCGGTCGACAGCAGCCACACCGAGACCAAACTGAACGTCATGCGCACCCTGGGCGTGCCTTACACCGACGACGACATTCGTGGTGCGGTCGCCAGCCTCAAGGGCAAGACCGAAATGGACGCGCTGGTTTCCTACCTGCAAGTGCTCGGCACTGCCATCAAGAGCAAGAGGTGAGCCATGGGATTTGAATTCGACGCGGGCACTATCCGCGGCCTCGGCACGCTGGTGGTCGCCATCGCTTTCATCGGCTTGTCGCTGTGGGTGTTCAACAACCGCCGCAACGCGGACTTCGAGCAGGCGCGCCTGCTGCCGTTCGCCGATGAACCTTCTCCCTCCGACGCTCAAGAAGCGCCCGCACCAAGGAGCACTCGGCCATGACTACCTTCTGGAGTACATGGATCTGCGTACTGACCCTCGGCAGCCTGATCGGCCTGACCTGGCTGTTGATCGGCACCCGCAAGGGCGAAACCCACGGCAGCGTCGACCAGACCATGGGCCACGCCTTCGACGGCATCGAGGAATACGACAACCCGCTGCCCCAGTGGTGGTTCATGCTGTTCGTCGGCACGCTGGTGTTTGCCGTCGGCTACCTGGTCCTCTACCCGGGCCTGGGTAACTGGAAAGGCGTGTTGCCGGGTTATGAAGACGGCTGGACATCGACCAAGGAATGGGACAAGGAGATGACCAAGGCCGACGCCAGGTTCGGGCCGATCTACGCCAAATTCGCAGCGATGCCGGTGGAAGAAGTGGCCAAGGACCCGCAAGCCTTGAAGATGGGCGGTCGCCTGTTCGCCTCCAACTGCGCGGTGTGCCACGGCTCGGATGCCAAGGGCGCGTACGGCTTCCCCAACCTGGCGGACAGCCACTGGCGCTGGGGCGGTTCGGCCGCAGCGATCAAGGCCACCATCCTGGGCGGTCGCCACGCGGCGATGCCGGCCTGGGGTGAAGTGCTGGGCGACGATGGGGTGAAGAATGTTGCCGCGTATGTACGCCACGACCTGGCCAAGTTGCCCTTACCGGCCGACAGCACGGCCGACCTGGCGGCGGGCCAGGCCGCATTCAACACCACCTGTGTTGCCTGCCACGGGCCGCAGGGCCACGGTGTGGAAGCCATGGGCGCGCCAAACCTGACCGAGCCTGCAGGGTTTATCTACGGCACCAGCCTGGCGCAGCTGCAACAGACCATCCGTCATGGTCGCCAAGGCCAGATGCCTGCGCAGGAAGTGCTGCAAGGCAATGACAAGGTGCATCTGCTGGCGGCTTATGTTTATAGCCTTTCCCATAACGCTGACGGTGCAACGCCGGAAAGCCAACCTCAGTAACCATTAGCTGTGGCGAGGGAGCTTGCTCCCTCGCCACGGTTCGCCACTGCTTGCGCGACTAAGTGTCGCACCCTTCCCAAGACCAACTTTCCCCACCTCAGATTCGGGTCTACGCTTGCTTTCAAGCGAAGCGATTTCGGCGTACGCGACAACCGCTGTCGAGGCTCCGAAATTTTCTTGTCCACTCGATCAGCTTTCTATTTCTATTTTATCCTTACATCAAACATGGAAAGGGCGCAGAATCTGGCGTGGAACGCATTGATACAGGTCAGTCATTGCGTTGCAATGGCCCCTCGCTTTCTACATACTTGCGGCCGATTTTACCTATAAAAATACCTAAACCGTGGAACCTTAGAATGAGCACAGCAATCAGTCCGACTGCTTATAACTATAAGGTCGTTCGCCAGTTCGCCATCATGACGGTGGTCTGGGGGATCCTTGGCATGGGGCTCGGGGTGTTCATCGCCTCGCAACTGGTTTGGCCACAATTGAATTTCGACCTGCCCTGGACGACCTTCGGCCGCCTGCGCCCGCTGCACACCAACCTGGTGATCTTTGCCTTCGGTGGCTGTGCGCTGTTCGCCACCTCCTACTACGTTGTGCAACGCACCTGCCAGACACGACTGATTTCCGATGGCCTTGCCGCCTTTACCTTCTGGGGCTGGCAGGCGGTCATCGTCGGCGCCATCATCAGCCTGCCCCTGGGCTACACCACCACCAAGGAATACGCCGAGCTGGAATGGCCGATCGCCATTTTGCTCGCCATTGTGTGGGTGACGTACGCCGTGGTGTTCTTCGGCACCATCGTCAAGCGCAAGACCAAGCACATCTATGTCGGCAACTGGTTCTACGGGGCCTTCATCCTGGTCACGGCGATGCTGCACATCGTCAACCACGCGTCCCTGCCGGTCAGCCTGTTCAAATCCTACTCGGCCTATGCCGGCGCGACGGATGCGATGATCCAGTGGTGGTACGGGCATAATGCCGTGGGCTTTTTCCTCACCACCGGCTTCCTTGGGATGATGTACTACTTCGTGCCCAAGCAGGCCGAACGTCCCATCTACTCCTACCGCCTGTCCATCGTGCACTTCTGGGCGCTGATCACCCTGTACATCTGGGCCGGCCCGCACCACCTGCACTACACCGCGCTGCCGGACTGGGCGCAGTCGTTGGGCATGGCGATGTCGATCATCCTGCTGGCGCCGAGCTGGGGCGGCATGATCAACGGCATGATGACGCTCTCGGGCGCCTGGCATAAGCTGCGCACCGACCCGATCCTGCGCTTTCTGGTGGTTTCGCTGGCGTTCTACGGCATGTCGACCTTCGAAGGCCCGATGATGGCGATCAAGACCGTCAACTCGCTCTCCCACTACACCGACTGGACCATCGGCCACGTCCACGCCGGTGCCCTGGGCTGGGTGGCGATGATCTCCATCGGCGCGCTGTACCACATGATCCCCAAGCTGTTCGGGCGTGCGCAGATGCACAGTGTCGGGCTGATCAACACGCACTTCTGGCTGGCCACTATCGGCACCGTGCTCTACATCGCCTCGATGTGGGTCAACGGCATTACCCAGGGCCTGATGTGGCGTGCGATCAACGACGACGGCACCCTCACCTACTCGTTCGTCGAAGCGCTGCAAGCCAGCCACCCAGGCTATATCGTGCGCGCCCTGGGCGGTGCGTTCTTCGCCACCGGCATGCTGTTCATGGCCTACAACGTCTGGCGCACCGTGCGTGCCTCCGACCCTGAGCAAGCTGAAGCCGCCGCCAAGATCGCCGTCGTGGGAGCCCACTGATGAAGCATGAAGTAGTCGAGAAGAATATCGGCCTGCTGGCCTTCTTCATGGTCATCGCCGTGAGCATCGGCGGCCTGACCCAGATCGTCCCGCTGTTCTTCCAGGACGTGACCAACAAGCCGGTCGAAGGCATGAAGCCGCGCACCGCCCTCGAACTGGAAGGCCGCGACGTCTATATCGCCAACGGTTGCGTGGGCTGCCACTCACAGATGATCCGCCCGTTCCGCGCCGAAACCGAACGCTATGGCCACTACTCGGTCGCCGGTGAAAGCGTGTGGGACCACCCGTTCCTGTGGGGTTCCAAGCGCACTGGCCCGGACCTGGCGCGCGTTGGCGGGCGTTACTCCGATGACTGGCACCGTGCGCACTTGTACAACCCGCGCAACGTGGTGCCGGAGTCGAAAATGCCGGCATACCCGTTCCTGGTGGAAAACAAGCTCGACGGCAAGGACACCGCGAAAAAAATGGAAGTCCTGCGCACCCTGGGCGTGCCCTACACCGACGAAGACATCGCCGGTGCGGCAGCCGCCGTCAAAGGCAAGACCGAAATGGACGCATTGGTGGCCTACCTGCAGGGCCTTGGCACCCTCATCAAAAGCAAACGGTGACCGGCATGGATATCGGAATGATTCGTGGCCTGGGCACCGTCGTGGTGATGGTGGCCTTTATCGGCCTGGCGCTGTGGGTGTTCAGCCCACGGCGCAAATCGGAATTCGACGACGCGACCATGCTGCCTTTTGCGGATGACCCGGAAGCCATCAAGCACGTCGAGCAAGCGTCTAGGAGTAACAAAGAATGACTACGTTCTGGAGCCTGTACGTCACAGTCCTCAGTCTGGGTACCATCTTCGCCCTGACCTGGCTGCTGCTGTCGACCCGCAAGGGCCAGCGCGCCGAACAGACGGACGAGACCGTCGGCCACTCGTTCGACGGCATCGAAGAATACGACAACCCGCTGCCCAAATGGTGGTTCATGCTGTTCGTCGGAACCATCATCTTCGCCCTTGGCTACCTGGCGCTGTACCCTGGCCTGGGCAACTGGAAAGGCCTGCTGCCGGGTTACAACTACCTCGACAACGACAAGCAAACCGCGTTCGCCAACGGCCAGACCGGCTGGACCGGCGTGCACGAATGGGAAAAGGAAATGGCCAGGTCGGAGGCCAAATTCGGGCCGATCTTCGCCAAATTCGCCTCGATGCCGATTGAAGAAGTGGCCAAGGACCCACAGGCTCTGAAGATGGGCGGCCGTCTGTTCGCCTCCAACTGCTCGGTGTGCCACGGTTCCGACGCCAAGGGCGCCTACGGTTTTCCCAACCTGACCGACGCCGACTGGCGCTGGGGCGGCGACGCGGCGACCATCAAGCAAACCATCATGCAGGGCCGCCATGCGGTGATGCCAGGCTGGGCCGAAGTGATCGGCGAGCAAGGCGTGGCCGACGTAGCGGCGTTCGTGGTGACCAACCTCGACGGCCGCAAGCTGCCGGAAGGCGCCAAGGCCGACGTCGCCAACGGCGCGAAACTCTTCGCCGCCAACTGCGTGGCCTGCCACGGCCCGGCCGGTAAAGGCACCCCGGCCATGGGCGCACCGGACCTGACTCATCCGGGTGCGTTCATCTACGGTTCGAGCTTCGCCCAACTGCAGCAGACCATTCGCTATGGCCGCCAGGGCCAGATGCCAGCGCAGGAACAACTGCAGGGCAATGACAAGGTGCACTTGTTGGCGGCGTATGTGTACAGCTTGTCCCATGGGGATAAGAAGGCTGAGGAGCAGTAATTCGTCGAATACAACAAAGCCCCGCGCAGCAAAAACTGGCGGGGCTTTTTGTTTCTGGCGCTCAGAATCTGTCAAACAGGCATGGACTACCACTCGCGGCCTCGGACTTGCCGCACACAACCACAAGTAGTAACGTAACTACATCACATCCGACAAAGGGGGGCCGCCCCATGACCATCACCACCATTTCCAGCCGCGAATTCAACCAAGACACAAGTGGTGCCAAAAAAGCCGCACGCCAAGGGCCTGTTTTTATCACTGATCGCGGCAAGCCCGCCCATGTACTGCTAAGCATTGAGGACTACCAGAAATTGACAGGTCTGAATGCCGACATCGTTGACCTGCTGGTGATGCCGGAAGCGGCGGATATCGACTTCGAAACCGAGCGCGCCGTGATCATTCATCGACCCGTGGACCTTCCCTGATGTATCTACTCGACACCAATGTTATCTCCGAACTTCGTAAACCTCAGGCTGATGCAAACGTCGTTGCCTGGGCAAAAAGCGTGATAGCGCCACGCATGTTCATTTCCGCGATCACGCTCAAGGAACTGGAAACCGGAGTGCTGCGCGTTGAGCGGCGAGACCCGACTCAGGGGAAGGTGTTGAGGGCCTGGCTCAAGCGCCATGTGATGCCCGCCTTTGATGCCCGAATCCTGCCCGTTGATGCGGCGGTCGCGTTGCGTTGTGCGCACTTGCATGTTCCAGACCGGGCCAACGAGAGTGACTCGTTGATCGCCGCAACCGCTCTGGTTCATGGGCTTACCGTCGTCACGCGCAACGTCAGCGACTTCAAATCCAGTGGTGTTGCGCTGATTAATCCATGGGAGGAATGACCTGCCTACCCACAAAACCATCCATACTTCACAAGTCAATTGATCCAGATCACGTACACCATCAATTGATTTCCCCCAACGCGACCAAAGGTCGCACCCTTCACGTACCACCGGGGGCGTATCATTAGGCCACTGCAACATCCTTAATTTGACCCCGGTTGGCACGTACTGGCCGAGGCAAATGTCCACCGCCGTGGGATGCAATGATGAGCAACCAGATACCGGTACACGACGTTACCCCGCCTGCCAAAACCGTCGATCTCTATGCGTCACGAGAGAAAATCTACACCCGCGCCTTCACCGGGCTGTTTCGCAATCTGCGCATGCTCGGCGGTGCCGGCCTGTTCCTGCTGTACTTCGGCACGGTGTGGCTGAACTGGGGCGGTCACCAGGCGGTGTGGTGGAACCTGCCGGAGCGTAAATTCTTTATTTTTGGCGCAACCTTCTGGCCTCAGGATTTCATCCTGCTGTCGGGCATTCTCATCGTTGCGGCGTTTGGCCTGTTCTTCATCACGGTCTACGCCGGTCGCGTCTGGTGCGGCTATACCTGCCCGCAAAGCGTGTGGACGTGGATCTTCATGTGGTGCGAAAAGGTTACCGAAGGCGATCGCAACCAGCGCATCAAGCTGGACAAGGCGCCCATGGGCGCCAACAAGTTCCTGCGCAAATTCAGCAAGCACACGCTGTGGCTGCTGATCGGTTTTGTCACCGGCCTGACCTTTGTCGGCTACTTCTCGCCGATCCGCGAACTGGTATTGGACTTTTTCACCGGCCAGGCCGACGGCTGGTCGTATTTCTGGGTAGGTTTCTTCACCCTCGCCACCTACGGCAACGCCGGCTGGCTGCGCGAACAGGTGTGCATCTACATGTGCCCCTATGCGCGGTTCCAGAGCGTGATGTTCGACAAGGACACGCTGATCGTTTCCTACGACCCCCGCCGGGGCGAAGTGCGTGGTCCGCGCAAAAAGGGGGTCGACTACAAGGCTCAGGGCCTGGGCGATTGCATCGACTGCACGATGTGCGTGCAGGTATGCCCCACCGGCATCGACATCCGCGACGGCCTGCAGATCGAGTGCATCGGCTGCGCTGCCTGCATCGACGCCTGCGACAACATCATGGACAAGATGGAGTACCCACGCGGCCTGATCAGCTACACCACCGAGCACAATCTGTCCGGACAGAAAACCCATAAGTTGCGCCCGCGCCTGATCGGTTACGCCTTGGTGTTGCTGGCGATGATCAGCCTGCTGGTGGCCGCGTTCTTCATGCGTTCGCTGGTGGGCTTCGACGTGAGCAAGGACCGTGTGCTGTACCGCGAAAACGCCGAAGGGCGCATCGAGAACGTCTACAGCCTGAAAATCATGAACAAGGACCAGCGCGACCACACCTACGTGCTCGACGCCGCCGGCCTGCCCGACCTCAAACTGCAAGGCCGACGCGAAATCAAGGTAGCCGCCGGCGATATCGTCAGCATGCCGGTAGAGTTGTCGAGTGCGCCCGAGCAGTTGCCGTCCAGCACCAACGAGGTGACGTTCATCCTCGAGGACGCCGACGACCGCAGCGTTCACATTGAAGCCAAGAGCCGATTCATCGGCCCACAAGTTCGTTAGACAGGGAACACGAGAATGCCCGTAACCACTGCCGCAAGCCCCTGGTACAAGCACCTCTGGCCCTGGATCATCATCGCGATCCTCGCCTGCTCAGTGACCCTGACCTTGTCCATGGTGACCATCGCGGTGAACCACCCGGACAACCTGGTCAACGACAACTATTACGAGGCCGGCAAAGGCATCAACCGCTCCCTGGACCGCGAACGCCTGGCCCAGACCCTGCAACTGCGCGGCAAGCTGCACCTGGACGCGCTGACCGGTGAAGTCGATCTGCACCTCACCGGCTACAGCAACCCGAACACCCTGGAGCTGAACCTGATCTCCCCGACCCAGCCGGCGAAGGATCGCAAGATCAACCTGACCCGCAGCGCCAGCGAACCGGGCCGCTACATCGGCCAGGTCACCGACAAGGTCGAAGGGCGCCGCTTCGTGGAACTGCTCGGTGTGGAAGGCGACAAGACCTGGCGCCTGTTCGAAGAAGAAGAGGTCAGCCACGACACAGACTTGTTGCTCGGCGATGAGCCGTTGCAGGGTGCCGAAGACCTGAAAAAGTAACTGATCATTCCCACGCTCCGCGTGGGAATGCAGCCCGTGGCGCTCAGCGCCATAAAAGCGGACGCAGAGCGTCCAGCGAGGCGTTACCACGCAGAGCGTGGGAACGATCTGAGATCCCGAACCATGATCACCCCCTGCTACCACTGCGCCCTGCCCGTCCCCTCCGGCAGCCGGTTCACCACACAAATCCTCGGCGAGCGCCGCGAGCTCTGTTGCCCGGGTTGCCAGGCGGTGGCGGAGGCGATTGTGGCAGGCGGGCTGGAAAGCTATTACCGGCACCGCAGCGAAGCCTCGGCCAACCCCGAAGCGCTGCCGGTGCAACTGGTCGATGAACTGGCGCTGTACGATCGCGCCGATGTGCAAAAGCCTTTCGTACGCCACACCGGCGAATTCGCCGAAGCCACCCTGCTCATGGAAGGCATCAGCTGCGCGGCGTGTGGCTGGTTGATCGAGAAACACCTTCGCAGCCTGCCCGCCGTGGCCGAAGCGCGGCTGAACCTGTCCAACCACCGCCTGCACGTGCGCTGGGCCGACGGGCAGTTACCGTTGAGCCAGGTGCTCAGTGAGCTGCGCCATATCGGCTATGCCGCCCATCCCTACCAAGCGGACCGTGCCGCCGAACAACTGGCCGGCGAGAATCGCCTGGCCCTGCGCCAACTGGGCGTTGCCGGGTTACTGTGGTTCCAGGCCATGATGGCGACCATGGCCACCTGGCCTGAATTCAATATCGACCTCAGCCCCGAGTTGCATGTCATCCTGCGCTGGGTCGCGATGTTTCTGACGACCCCCATCGTGTTCTACAGCTGTGCGCCGTTTTTCAAAGGGGCGCTGCGCGACCTGCGCACGCGCCACCTGACCATGGACGTGTCGGTGTCCCTGGCCATTGGCGGGGCTTATCTGGCGGGCATCTGGACCGCGATCACCGGTGTGGGCGAGTTGTACTTCGATGCGGTCGGCATGTTCGCGCTGTTCCTGCTGGCCGGCCGCTACCTGGAGCGACGTGCCCGCGAACGCACCGCTGCCGCCACCGCGCAGTTGGTCAACCTGCTGCCCGCCTCGTGCCTGCGCCTGACCGCAGACGGGCAGAGCGAACGCATCCTGCTCGGCGAACTGACCTTGGACGATCGGGTGCTGGTCCACCCTGGCGCGGTGCTGCCAGCGGATGGCGTGATTCTCGAAGGCCAATCCAGCGTCGACGAATCCCTGCTTACCGGCGAATACCTGCCGCAGCCCCGCCAGGTCGGCGATGCCGTTACCGCCGGCACGCTCAACGTCGAAGGCGCGCTGACCGTGCAGGTGCGCGCCTTGGGCCACGACACACGCCTGTCTGCCATCGTGCGCCTGCTGGAGCGTGCCCAGGCCGAAAAACCGCACCTGGCGCAAATCGCCGACCGCGCCGCACAGTGGTTTCTGCTGGGCTCCCTGCTGGCGGCTGCGGTAATCGGCCTGGTGTGGTGGGAGCTCGATGCCTCCAGGGCGTTCTGGATTGTATTGGCCATGCTGGTCGCGACCTGCCCGTGCGCGTTGTCCCTGGCCACCCCCACCGCCCTCACCGCCGCCACCGGCACGCTGCACACCCTTGGCTTGCTGCTGACCCGTGGCCATGTGCTGGAAGGGCTCAACCAGATCGACACGGTGATTTTCGACAAGACCGGCACGCTCACCGAAGGGCGCCTCGCGTTAAGAGCCATCCGGCCCCTGGGCGAACTGGACAGCGAGCAGTGCCTGGGCCTCGCCGCCGCGCTGGAAAACCGCTCCGAACACCCGATTGCCCGCGCCTTTGGCCGTGCCCCCCTGGCTGCCGATGAGGTCTTGAGCAGCCCCGGCCTGGGCCTGGAAGGCCGCGTGGGCGAACGCCTGATGCGCATCGGCCAAGCCGCTTTTGTCTGTGAACTCAGTGGCGCCCCCATCCCAACCTCACCAGACGAAGCCGGACAATGGCTGCTGTTGGGGGATCAGCGCGGCGCGCTCGCCTGGTTCGTGCTCGACGACCGCCTGCGCAGCGATGCGCCAGCCCTGCTTGCCGCGTGCAAGGCGCGCGGCTGGCGCACGTTGCTGCTGTCGGGGGACAGCTCGCCGATGGTCGCCAGTGTCGCGTCTGAGCTGGGCATCGATGAAGCCCACGGCGGCCTGCGCCCCGACGACAAGCTGCAAGTGCTGCAACGCCTGCACCGGGAAGGGCGCAAGGTGCTGATGCTCGGCGACGGTGTCAACGATGTGCCGGTACTGGCCGCTGCGGATATCAGCGTGGCGATGGGCTCGGCCACGGACCTGGCCAAAACCAGCGCCGACGCGGTGCTGTTGTCCAACCGCCTGGAGGCGTTGGTGCAGGCTTTTACCTTGGCGCGACGCACGCGCCGGGTGATCATCGAAAACCTGCTGTGGGCCGGGTTGTACAATGGCCTGATGCTGCCGTTCGCGGCCCTGGGGTGGATCACCCCCATCTGGGCGGCCATCGGCATGTCCCTCAGCTCATTGACGGTGGTGCTCAATGCCCTGCGCCTGACTCGCCTGCCCAGCGCGCCGGCCGCCAGTGCCCCTTTGATAAACCGCCCGCTGCCGGCTTGAGCCGCGCGGGCATGGAGTGCAGATGCCAGCTCTATACGTGATGATTCCGGCGGCGCTGCTGTTAGTGGGCGTGGCCATCTACATCTTTTTCTGGGCGGTGGACAGCGGCCAGTACGAAGACCTCGACGGCCCGGCCCACAGCGTGCTGTTCGACGACCAGGACCCGAATCACCTGGCCGCCGTCGACGAAGCCAACCGCACCGAGCAGCCGCCCAAAGAGCCGCCCCATGCTTGAGCTGGCGCCTTTGCTGGTTTCTGCGCTGATCCTCGGCCTGCTCGGCGGAGGCCATTGCCTGGGCATGTGCGGCGGCTTGATGGGCGCGCTGACCCTGGCCATCCCCCCGGAGCAGCGCAGCCGAAGGTTTCGCCTGCTGCTGGCGTACAACCTGGGGCGCATCCTCAGTTATGCCGCGGCGGGGTTGCTGATCGGCCTTGCCGGCTGGGCCGTGGCCAACAGCCCGGGGGCAATGTTCCTGCGCGTGCTCGCAGGGTTGCTGCTGATCAGTATGGGCCTGTACCTGGCCGGCTGGTGGAGCGGCCTGACCCGCATCGAACGCCTCGGTCGCGGCCTGTGGCGGCATATCCAGCCAGTTGCCAACCGCTTGCTGCCGGTCTCAAGCCTGCCTCGCGCATTACTGCTGGGCGCGCTGTGGGGCTGGTTGCCGTGCGGGTTGGTCTACAGCACCCTGCTGTGGGCCGCGAGCCAGGGGAATGCGCTGGACAGCGCGTTGCTGATGCTGGCGTTCGGCCTGGGCACCTGGCCGGTGTTGCTGGCGACCGGGCTGGCCGCCGAACGTGTCACCGCGCTATTGCGCAAGCGCAGCGTGCGCATGGCCGGTGGTGTGCTGGTGGTGTTGTTCGGCCTCTGGACCTTGCCTGGGCCACACCAGCACTGGCTGATGGGGCACTGACACACGCCTGTGGCATAGCGCCGCTCCCCGTTGATGCAAATCAACATGCCCTCCCCACCCTGCCCCTAGACTCGGCCGACTAGCCAATCCGGGGGACCGCGCGCATGCTCGACGCCATTCGTTGGGACACAGATCTGATTCACCGCTACGACTTGGCGGGGCCGCGCTACACGTCCTACCCCACCGCCGTACAATTCGACAGCCAGGTCGGCTCCTTCGACCTGCTCCATGCGCTGCGCGACAGTCGCAAGGCCATACGGCCGTTATCGCTGTATGTGCACGTGCCGTTCTGCGCCAACATTTGCTACTACTGCGCCTGCAACAAGGTGATCACCAAGGACCGTGGTCGCGCCCAGGCCTACCTGCAACGCCTGATGCAAGAGATCCAGCAGGTGGCCTGCCACCTCGACCCGAAACAGCCGGTGGAGCAACTGCATCTGGGGGGCGGCACGCCGACCTTTCTCAGCCATGACGAGCTGCGCCAGGTGATGACCCACCTGCGCCAGCACTTCAATCTGCTGGAGGACGATTCGGGCGACTACGGCATCGAAATCGACCCTCGCGAAGCCGATTGGGCAACCATGGGCCTGCTCCGTGAACTGGGCTTCAACCGCGTCAGCGTCGGCCTGCAAGACCTCGACCCCGAGGTGCAACGGGCGGTCAATCGCCTGCAGAGCCTGGAAGAAACCCGCGCGGTGATCGACGCGGCGCGTACCCTGCAATTTCGCTCGATCAATATCGACCTGATCTACGGCCTGCCCAAGCAGTCGCCACTCAATTTTGCGCGCACCGTGGAGGAAGTCATCGGCCTGCAACCGGATCGTCTGTCGGTGTTCAACTACGCGCATTTGCCGGAACGCTTCATGCCGCAGCGGCGGATCCATACCGAAGACCTGCCCTCGCCGGCAGAAAAATTACTGATGCTGCAAACCACCATCGAGCAGTTGACCCAGGCGGGTTATCGCTACATCGGCATGGATCACTTTGCGCTGCCGGATGACGAACTGGCCATCGCCCAGGAAGAAGGCACGCTGCAACGCAATTTCCAGGGCTACACCACCCACGGGCATTGCGATTTGATTGGACTGGGGGTTTCAGCGATCAGCCAGATCGGCGACCTGTATTGCCAGAACAGCAGCGACCTCAACCAGTACCAGAACGCCTTGGCCGGTGCGCAACTGGCCACCAGTCGCGGCCTGATCTGTACCACCGACGACCGTCTGCGGCGGGACGTGATCCAGCAGTTGATCTGCCATTTCAGCCTGGAATTCGCGGGCATCGAGCAGAGGTTCAATATCGATTTTCGCGGCTATTTCGCTGAGCTGTGGCCGCAGTTACAGATAATGGCCGCAGACGGCTTGATCGAGCTGGATGCCCGGGGCATCCGCGTGCTGCCGGCCGGGCGCCTGCTGGTGCGCTCGGTGTGCATGGTGTTCGATGCATACCTCGAGCACCAGAACCGGCAGCGGTTCTCGCGGGTGATCTGATTACATCGACAGCGAGGCGGCTTTCATCGAGTCTTCGGCACTCATGCCCTTCATCGACTTGGCCAGCGATGTCTGAGCGGACATCAGGCCCGCCTGCAGCGAACTGATCTCGCTCTGCAGCGCGCTGGTACGGGCGCGAGCCTCCTCAGGGGAAAGGTTATTGGCGGCGGCTACCGCCGCCAGCTCGGCTTGTTTTTCGGCAATCTGTTGCTTCAACTGGCGGATCATTTTCAGTACCTGCTTGACGTTGTCGTCCAGGCCGCTGTCATCGATGTCCGAATTGCTGCTCTTGGCCGCGCCTGCAGCCTGGAAGGCAGCAGCGGAAATAGTCACGGTCACACCTTCAACCACTTTGGTTGGCGTGGTTTTTTCTTCAATCGCCGGTACCTTTTCGTCGGCCTCGCTCGCCGCCTTTGCATCAGGCACAAACGGGACGCGCACAGCAGGGTTGTAGGCACTGATAACAGACATGATCCGAGTTCCGTCTAATGGATGTGCCCCTGTATCGACCTCACGCGCAGAATCTTTAGACCGCCGGCGGTTTCTCGTTGGCGCTGGCCTCGTTGCCCTCCAGTGCGTTACCCTTACGTCTTATGTGTGTTTTCCCACAAGGATTTAAGAAATGTCCGAGCCAGTCAAACAGCGCGCTCACGGCCAGGCCCACTGCAAGGATTGCAGCCTGGCCCCCCTCTGCCTGCCACTTTCATTGAATCTGGAAGACATGGATGCGCTGGACGACATCGTTAAACGCGGCCGCCCACTGAAAAAAGGCGAGTTTCTGTTTCGCCAGGGCGACAAGTTCGACTCGGTCTACGCAGTACGCTCAGGGGCGTTGAAGACGTTCAGCCTCAGCGACGGTGGCGAAGAGCAAATCACCGGTTTCCACTTGCCCAGCGAACTGGTCGGGCTGTCGGGGATGGACACCGAGATTCATCCGGTGTCGGCCCAGGCGTTGGAGACTACGTCGGTGTGTGAAATCCCCTTCGAGCGCCTGGATGAATTGGCCTTGCAGCTGCCGCAACTGCGCCGTCAGTTAATGCGCGTGATGAGCCGCGAGATTCGTGACGATCAACAGATGATGCTGCTGTTGTCGAAAAAAACCGCCGACGAGCGCATCGCGACGTTCCTGGTCAACCTGTCGGCGCGTTTCCGCGCCCGTGGGTTTTCCGCCAACCAGTTCCGCCTGAGCATGTCGCGCAATGAAATCGGCAATTACCTGGGCCTCGCGGTGGAAACCGTGTCCCGCGTGTTTACCCGCTTCCAGCAAAATGCGCTGATTGCCGCCGAGGGCAAGGAAGTGCATATCCTCGACCCCATCCAGCTGTGCGCACTGGCCGGCGGTTCCCTGGAAATGTGATCCAGGGTCTGCGGCCAAGCGAACCCGCGAGGCCGCAGGTATACTTCGAGTCCGTTTTCCGCCCAGGACTCTTCGACGATGACCTTCGATTCGTTCGACATCAAATCCCTGATCCGCCCCGTCATCGACTTCCCCAAGCCTGGGGTAATCTTCCGTGACATCACGCCATTGTTCCAATCACCCCGTGCCCTGCGCCTGGTCGCCGACAGCTTTGCCCAACGCTATGTCGAAGCCGATTTCAGCCATATCGGCGCGATGGATGCGCGCGGTTTCCTGATCGGCTCGATCATCGCCTACCAGCTCAACAAGCCACTGATCCTGTTCCGCAAGCAAGGCAAGCTGCCGGCCGACGTCCTGGCCGAGGGTTACCAGACCGAATATGGCGAAGCCTTCCTTGAAGTGCACGCCGACAGCCTGTGCGAAGGTGACTCGGTGCTGATGTTCGATGACTTGATCGCCACGGGCGGCACCCTGATTGCTGCGGCGAATCTGGTGCGGCGCATGGGCGCAAAAATCTTTGAAGCGGCGGCGATCATCGATTTGCCGGAGCTGGGTGGGTCGCAGCGCTTGGAAGACATGGGCATCCCGACGTTTTGCCTGACGCAGTTTGCCCTAACCGAGCGATAAGCAGCGCCCTGACTGGCCCCATCGGGGCATGGGTATCTACACAACTTTGGCGTAGCCCTGAACCTGTGGCGGCCCAGGAGCCGAAGCCTCTCTAACTGATGCCCCGCGACCAAAATGTGGGAGGGGCGGTGCGACGATTCGACTTGCCCCCGATGGCGGCCTGACAGCCGACCAGGATGCTGGATCAGGGCGAGTACATATCCGTTGCTGCGGTAACGGCGGCTTAGGGTTCCGCCCTTACGGCGTCTCACTTTTGAAAAGCGCAAAAGTAAGCAAAACGCTCTTGCCCCACCACTCGGCACCTCGCCCAGGCTCGGTGTGCCCGTAATCCGACATTGATTTGGGGGGCCGCCGCCACGCGCCATCCATGGCGCGGGGCGGCTAAACCGGCATCCCTGCCGGTTTACCCCCCAAATCACTATCGAATTCCGGCCAGCGTGGTTTAACGGGGCGCCTAGATCAAAAGCAAGATCAAGAGCGGCTCGCTTCGCATCGTGGTTACCGTAGGCTGCTACAAAGTTGTGTAGATACCTATGGCTATCGGGGGCAAGCCCTAATGCCAGTCAGTTAAGCGTACACCACCGTCTGTAGGAGCGAGCTTGCTCGCGAAAAACGTCAACGATAACGCCCGCTTCCTGAATAAACGCGGTGCCTGTGAGTTTTTCGCGAGCAAGGGCTAGCCGCCCGCCTCGCTCCTACAAAAAGCCTTAACTGACTGGCATTAGGGCAAGCCCCCTCCCGCACTTTTGACTGTGTTCACAAATCCAAACTGTGGGAGGGGGCTTGCTCCCGATGGCTATGTGTCAGTCAACAGATTCATTGGCTGATACACCGCTATCGGGAGCAAGCCCCCTCCCACATTGGGTATTTGCAGTGGTCGTTAGAGCGCGATCGGCTTACGACCTGCGAAGGAGTGCGCCAAGGTGCCGCCGTCGACCAGTTCAAGTTCGCCACCCAGGGGCACACCATGGGCGATACGCGAGGTGATCAACCCTTTGTTGCTCAGCAATTGGGCGATGTAATGCGCCGTGGCTTCGCCCTCCACCGTCGGGTTGGTCGCCAGGATGATTTCGCTGAAGGTGCCCTGCTCTTCAATCCGCGCCACCAGTTGCGGGATGCCGATGGCTTCCGGCCCCAGGCCATCGAGCGGCGACAAATGGCCTTTGAGCACGAAATAGCGCCCGCGGTAACCGGTTTGCTCCACCGCGTACACATCCATCGGCCCTTCCACTACGCACAGCAGCGTGTCGTCGCGACGTGGGTCGGCGCATTGCGGGCAGAGTTCTTCTTCGGTCAGGGTGCGGCATTGGCGACAGTGGCCTACGCCTTCCATGGCCTGGCTCAAGGCCTGGGCCAAACGGGTGCCGCCGCTGCGATCGCGCTCCAGCAGTTGCAGCGCCATGCGCTGGGCGGTTTTCTGGCCGACGCCCGGCAAGGTACGCAGGGCGTCGATCAGTTGGCGAATCAGGGGGCTGAAGCTCATGGGCGAAGGGTCCGACAAAACAACGAGACGCGGTTTATACCCGCGCCTCGGATTAGCGTCAAATGCTCAATCCTGTGCGACGCGCACCACCAACTTGCCGAAGTTGCGTCCCTCGAGCAAACCGATAAAGGCTTCAGGTGCCTGCTCCAGGCCGTCGACCACGTCTTCGCGGAACTTGATCTTGCCATCGCGCACCCAGGGCGCCATGGCGCTCAGGAACTCGGGTTGGCGATCACCGTAGTCGTCAAACACGATAAAGCCCTGGATGCGCACACGCTTGGTCAGCAAGGTGCGCTGCAGCGCCGGCAGGCGATCCGGGCCGCTTGGTGCTTCATGGGCGTTATACCCGGCGATCAGCCCGCAGAGCGGAATCCGCGCCTTGGGGTTGAGCAGCGGCAGCACGGCATCGAACACCTTGCCACCGACATTTTCATAGTAAATGTCCACGCCGTTGGAACAGGCCTGCGCCAGCTCGTTGGCGAAATCCGCGCCCTTGTGGTCGATACAGGCATCGAAACCCAGCTCATCCACCACGTAGCGGCATTTCTCGGCACCACCCGCCACCCCCACCACGCGCAGGCCCTTGAGCTTGGCGACCTGGCCCACCACCGAGCCCACCGCACCGGAGGCAGCCGCCACGACCAGGGTTTCACCGGCCTTGGGCTGGCCGATGTCCATCAGGCCCATGTAGGCAGTCATGCCTGGCATGCCCAGCACACCCAGGGCCATCGACGGGCTCGCCAAGCCGTTGGGCACCGGCATCAGGTTGCGACCATCGCTGATGCTGTGGCTTTGCCAGCCGGTGGAGCCCACGACCAGGTCGCCGACTTCAAATTTCGGATGGCGTGATTGCTCGATGCGGCTGACAGCGCCACCGGTCATCACCTCGTCGATTTCCACCGGCGCGGCGTAGGACGGCGCGTCGCTCATGCGGCCGCGCATGTAGGGGTCCAGGGACAGGTAGAGTGTCTTGAGCAGTACCTGACCGTCCTCCAGCTCTGGCAGGGTTACCCGTTCGAGGCGGAAATTTTCCGGGGTTGGCGCGCCTTGAGGGCGTGAAACCAGGACGATGCGTTGGTTGAGCGTCGGTTCTTGAGGCATCAGGGGCTCCTTAGCGAATGCATGCGTATAGGGTGCAGACCCTGATTGTTGCGCCAGGGTTCAGATCCAATAGGCACATACAAAAAATGCTAGGCACGAGGCCTGGCATTCGGGTGCAGCGCAAAGCCGGTCAATCAGAACGGCAGCTTCATACCCGGTGGCAGTTGCATGCCAGCGGTCACGCCGCCCATTTTTTCCTGGCTGTTGGCTTCGATCTTGCGCACGGCGTCGTTGACGGCAGCGGCGAACAAGTCTTCCAGCACTTCGCGGTCGTCATCGCTGACGCCCTCGAGCAGGCTGGGGTCGATGCTGACGCGCTTGATGTCGTGACGACCGGTCATCACCACGCTGACCATATCGCCACCGGCTTTACCGGTGACTTCGGCGTTGGCCAGTTCTTCCTGCACCTTGGCCATCTTTTCCTGCATCTGCTGCGCCTGCTTCATCAGGCCGGCCATGCCACCTTTCATCATGGGAATCACCTCAAAAGTACGTGGATCAAATTAGTCGCCCGGTTCATGACGCCTGGGGCGCCGGGGCTTCGACAGGTTCAATAGTATCGTGACGGACGACCGCACCGAACTGTTGCATCATTTGTTGGATAAGCGGGTCAGCCTGGATCGACGCCTCGGCGTCGCGCTGGCGGTTCAAGCGCCGGCGCGTCGCAGCCTGGGCCGGGGTTTCCTGCTCGGGCTTGATCAACTCGATGGCGATGGTCAGCGTGCGCCCATGGTACTGGTTGAGCGCGTCGTTGAGCCGGCGCTGCTGAGTGGCATTGAACAAGGCACTGTGGGCCGGGTCCAGGTGCAGCAGCCAGTGGTCGCCGTCGATGGTAATCAACGTGCAGTTGGCGGCGATACTGGCAGTCATGCCGGAGATCGGCAATTTTGGAAACAATTCCAGCCATTGCAGGGCCAGGCCGGTGGCCGGGGCGGCGGCAGGCTCCACCTCCGGCTCGGGGGCCGGCTCGGCGGTGTGTTCGCTGGCAAGTTCGTCCAGGTAGCTATAGGCCGAATCCATGTCCGGCTCGATGTAGTCTTCGTCCAGCGGCGGTTCGTCGTCGAGGTCGATGCCGGGGGTGGCCGCCTCAACCTGGGCGACAGTCGGCTCGGGCACAGGCGCGGATACCCACTCCGGCGCATCCGGCACCACGCTGTCCGGGGTCGGCGTGGGCATAGGCGTCAATTCCGGCTGCTCACCAGTGGTGTCCAGCACCGGCTCCACGGCGGGCTGTTGCTCGGGCTCGACGGGCGCTTCAACCGGGGCATTCCAGGGCAGATCGACCACCGGGGCGACTTGCGGCTCCGGCTCCGGTTCTGGCTCGATAACCGCTTCAGGCGCGGCCACCGGGGCGGCAACCACAGGCGCTGCGGGCGCAGCCACCACTGGCGCAACCACCGCCGCGCCAGCCACTGGTTTGGCGGAATCAACTGTGGCCTGGCTGATCCCCACTGGCTTTAGCGGCTGTCTCGGCGCATCCGCCGAGTCAGCGGGCCGGAAGGCCAGCATCCGCAGCAGCACCATCTCGAAGCCACCGCGCGGGTCCGGCGCCAGGGGCAGGTCCCGGCGGCCGATCAGGCCCATCTGGTAATAGAACTGCACATCTTCGGCCGGCAGCGCCTGGGCCAGCGCCAACACGCGGTCGCGGTCGCCATGGCCGTTGTCGACACCCTCAGGCAATGCCTGGGCGATCGCGACGCGGTGCAGCACATTGAGGATTTCCGAGAGCACGCCGTTCCAGTCCGGGCCTTGCTCGGACAAGTGGCGCACGGCTTCGAGCAACGCCTTGGCGTCGCCCTCGATCAGCGCGTGCAGCACGTCGAACACCTGGCCGTGGTCCAGCGTGCCGAGCATGGCGCGCACATCGGCGGCCAGGACCTTGCCTTCTCCGAAGGCGATGGCCTGGTCGGTGAGGCTCATGGCATCACGCATCGAGCCATCGGCAGCGCGGCCAAGCAGCCACAGCGCGTCGTCTTCGAACGGTACGTTCTCGACGCCCAGCACGTGGGTCAAATGCTCGACCACCCGCTCAGGGGTCATGTTCTTCAGGGAGAACTGCAGGCACCGCGACAAAATCGTCGCAGGAAGTTTCTGCGGGTCGGTGGTGGCCAGGATGAATTTGACGTAGGGCGGCGGCTCTTCCAGGGTTTTCAACAGCGCGTTGAAGGAATGGCTGGACAGCATGTGCACTTCGTCGATCAGGTAGACCTTGAAGCGGCCACGGCTCGGCGCGTACTGCACGTTGTCGAGCAGCTCGCGGGTGTCTTCGACCTTGGTGCGGCTGGCGGCGTCGATCTCGATCAGGTCGACGAAACGCCCTTCGTCGATCTCGCGGCACACCGAACAGGTGCCGCAAGGGGTCGATGTGATACCGGTTTCACAATTCAGGCATTTGGCGATGATGCGCGCAATGGTGGTCTTGCCCACCCCGCGGGTACCGGTGAACAGGTAGGCGTGGTGCAGCCGCTGGCTGTCCAAGGCATTGATCAGAGCCTTGAGCACATGGGTCTGGCCGACCATTTCGCGGAACGAGCGCGGGCGCCATTTACGTGCAAGAACCTGATAACTCATCGAAAACCGTCGCAACTGGGAAGCGGAAGCCGGTAATGCTAGCGGAGCAGGGGGGAAATTGCATCCGGCACGCTCATAAAGTCGCCTCCCGCCGGTTTAAATCTTCGGCGCCACCAAGCGTGCGTACTGCTCCTGGCTGATCCAGCCCGTGAACGAACGGTCATCGGCATTGATGAACTCGACCTGCGCCCAGCCGTCCTTGAAGGCCAGCACGCCCACCACATCATTCTTGACGATGTAGGATCGCTTGGCGGCTTTGGCACCCGGGGCTTTCAACAGGTAAGCCTTGTCGGCCGACACCGTCACCAGGCCGATCCATTTTTTCCTGGCGGTCTGGCTCAACTCCAGGCCCGTCGCAATCTCTGGCATCAACACATTGATGCAACCAGGATGCTGGCGGCCTTGCTCAACGGTCAGGCGCACGCCGTCGGACGCTGCCGCCACGCTGCCGGGATACGCCACATCGAGCCAGGTGGTCAGCGCCTCGGGCGTGCCCTGCAGAAAAAACCTGCAGCCCCGCGTCACGCCCTCGCCCAGGCTTTCCGAGTAAAACCCTTCGACCTGCTGCTGCGGCGTCACCGCCAGCATCAGCCCTTCGTACTTACCTGAATGCAACGCGGCCGAGCCTGCCAGGGCCGGCACCACGGCGCACAGCGACAACACACCTACCGCCAGAAAACGAATCATCTTATTTCTTCCCTTCCAGTACGTCGTAGGCCTGCTTCATCAGCACGTCGTAGTTGCCATAGTCCTCACCGTTATAGTTACGGGCCATGGCGGTAAAGTCCTTGTTTTTCATCGCACTCATCAATGCGGTATTTTTACCGCAAAGGGCCAGGTAGGCCTTGAGCTGATTGCCGGCATTCACTTTCATTGACGCCACGAACTCAAATACCGTCTTGAACCCGCACGACGCAAAATTGAACCCCATGATCTGGAACATGCCCCACGAGGCCGACATCAACGCTGCTTCCTGGTCCAGCGCAAACGCAGTGGCCATGGTTTCCCAGGCTTTGACCTGATCCTTGTTGTTGGCCTGCCACTGCGGGCCGGCTTTTTTCTTGTAGATGTACGACAGCAGCGGATGCGCCTGGTCGTAGATGTGCTTGGTGTATTTGCGAAATTGATGGCCTTCGAAGGCGATGATCGGCAACTTGGCCGGCCCGAAGCCCACCTTCCCGCCCGACTCCACGGTGGCGAATGCCTTGATGACATTCACCGAGATCCCATTGCCCAGCTGCTTGGCAGCGTTCTGGAAGTCCGTTTCGCTCAGCGTCGTGCCGCCGTCGCAGGTGGCCTGCATCATCAGCTGCCGGTTACGCCGTTCGGCCTCGATCACCGCGCGCACCTGGTTGAGGTAGACATTGACCGTGGCCTGCACCGCATCGGCATTGTTATTGCCGAACGCGTTGAGAAAGCTCGGAATACGCGTGGTCGGGAAGGCCTGCACCGGCACCTTCACCGCCTCTTCGATCAAGCTGTTGAACGTGCGCCCGGTGGGGTCGATGACGCCATCGGGGTGGGCATATTTGAGATGACGGAACTGGTACTGGCTGATGCACTGCACCAACTGGCCGTCGCATTTGCCGTTTTCGGGCAGGGGGAAACCCATTTTGGGGATGATCAGGTTGAATAAATACTGGATGCACTGAACATCGGCAGGCAAGTTGCGAGCTTTACCGGGCGCGCCGACCGAGGCACTGATAAGACGAGGCAACCCTTGCAGGCTTTTCATGACAGACATCCTTGTGAGTTAAAGAAGTGAGAGCACTTCAATATCGATCCGCGCCGTTGGCATACGCCGAAACAAGCAGCCGGCGCACGCTAACAAGGTGGTTTGGGGTTGTCCAGAGGGGGTTTGGAAAGTTGTGAATCAGCCAGGATAAATCACTCAGTAGCCATGCACGTCACGGGTCTTCTGGTACTGGTGGTAGTCAATCCACTCGACCACGTCATAGGGCAGATAAAGCTGCGTTGTGGCCCGGGAAATGGCGATATACACCGCGCACAGGCGCTGATCGAACGCATAGGCGTCCTTGAATTTCACATTGGTCAACAGCTCAGGCGTGAGCAACACCTGATCGAATTCCATGCCGCCAGCGTCCTGGGCCAGCATCAGTAAACAGCGCTCGCCCGGATGGCCGCTGAGCCTGTTCAAGCGGGTCACGTCGGCAACGTTGAAGCCTTTTTCCAGCTCGGCCTCGACCCACAGGAATGCCTCATCGAACCGGCACGCGTCGCGCACTTGCTGCCAGTCGGCCAGATCGCTGAAAAACGGATGGGGCCCGCGGTCACTGTGCTCGCTGCCATAAAACTCTGGCTTGAACAGCGCGATGACGGTGTCCATGAAGTGCTTGAGGTCCTGCTGCGCTTCATTGCTGGGAAAGGCACAGGCACAACGCTCTTCGCTCAGTTGGATGAGCCATTTCATGGTGTCCCAGTGGGACGCGGTCAGCACCACGCAGCCGGGTGGCGGTACGAAGCCCTGGGGATACAGCTCGATACCGACGTCAGCGTCCCGCGCCCCCTCAAAGAGCACCTTGCTTTTCTCCGAATGCTGGCTGATCAGCGGATTGACCAGGCGCTCGACACTGCGCCCGGAACGCACGGAGTAGCTCACCTGCGTGTGGCGAACCTCACGGGCACGCCTGACCATCACCCCGCTGGCCTGCTGATACTCATCGCCCAGGGTAATCAGCACCTGGCGACCGCGTTCGATGATTTGCAGCAAGGGCGCCGGAATGTCCTGGCTCTCGTCAATCAGCACATGGGTATAGCGGTCAGGCACCACACTACCCGTCAGGTTTGCGCGCTTGATCATCAACAGGGCTTCGAACCCGGTGTGGCTGCTCCAGGCCGCATTCGCCTCCAGGTAGCCCCATAACCGGCTGGAATATTCGACCAACGCCTGGGCATCGACAGAGGACAACGGTTGCTTGAAATGCGGCAGATGCTTGGCCGACAGGCTGTAATCCCAGGAGCGGCAGTAGCTTTCAAGCACCTTGAGGCACACATCCAGCACCGCCTGCCCTTCCAGGCGACGAAAACCGAAGATGTTCAATTGCTGGGCCAGTGCCTGTTTGCTCGGGACGCGCACTTGCGTATTCACCGGCTGCGGCCTGGGGCCATGCAACAAGGCATGCGCGAACGCCTGGAAGGTGTGCCCGGCCTTTCGCTCCCGCGTGCCCACCATGCGTGCGCGCAGGGTCTCGAGCTTGGCCGGCGTACGTGCCAGCAGCAGGGTCTTTTCGGGGCGCAAGTGCTCCATCAGCGCCACCAGCAGGTGACTCTTGCCAATGCCGGCGTACCCCTGGACGTGCAGGTCTTCGTTCAGGTTGGCGCGAAAGGTCCTGACCAGTTTGTCCTGCTCGGCACTCAACCAGCGCTCGCGGTGCCTGGGCGTGACCATCTGCTGGCGGAACGGGTTGTTGGCCTTGAGGTGACGAACTTTGTATTCGACGTCCCATTTTCCGTCGGGCAACAGGTAGGTTCGCGCCAGGACTTCATCGGCCAGCAGAAAACGCAACTTCAGGCTCTTGACCACATTCAGGCCGAAGTACAGCTTGCGTGGGTCAAACAGCCGCTGCGCTTCCGACAGCAAGCTCACGGCAGCTGAATGCCTGGCATCCACCGCCCAGCCAATGAGCTTGGCCAGCACCCGTTCAGCGCCCACCGCGCTCAATTCGTTTTCCGGCATTTGCGCAAGATTCTGGATCACCAGCACCGCTGCCAGCTCTGGCTCGCTCAGGGCTACGAGCGCATTGGCAGCGTCGGCGCCCAACAAACCCGCACAGGTTTCGTCCGTGATCGGCAGGAATACAGGGCTGGATAGATCAAAATGTTCCGAATGCATACAGCCTCATAGCCAGGGGAGAAACGCTTGGGAGTATGCCACTCGCGGTGAAATAGCCGTCATGAACTGTGCAACAAGCGTCACAGATGATTGGCTGGGGATATGGATTCAGAGAAGGGTACTACAGGAAGGAGCGTTATGGAGGCAACCCCACCAGCCACACCCCGGCACACAATGTTCCCGCTGTGGCTGCTGCCTTCCGGCTCTGACCAGGTTCACGGGTAATCGTTGCGGGGGGACCGATGGGGTCACCATAACGACGCTCGCCTCTCGGCAAGCGGGGCCATTGTACCGATCTCATCGGAAGTTACAACCGTAAAAAATGAGAAGCTTCAAGTACTTGCCATGGCCTTCAACAATGACGCTATCCAATGTGGGAGGGGGCTTGCTCCCGATGGCGGTGGGTCAGCCACTGATGAGTAGACTGACACTCCGTCATCGGGGGCAAGCCCCCTCCCACATTTTTTTATCATTGTGCCTGTAGGACCTCATCGGCCCGGCCGCCCTCTTCCTGGATCACCAGGTGGATGAAGTGCAGCTTGGCGATCACCGCTGGCGGCAGCACGAAGGGGTAAAAGTCCGGCTGGCCCATGCTGCGCGACAATTCGTTGAGCATACCGGCCAGTTCGATCCAGGCGTTGACGAAGGAGAGGAACGCCGCACCGCCAGGGTGCTCAGGGTCGTACAGCGTGGTCAGGGGGAACGGCTGGTAATCCAGGTCCATCTCGCGGGCGCTCATGCCGAAGCCCAAGGCGGTGTCGACCGCGTCCATCATGTGCAGGTAATGCGCCCAGGTTTCGGCCCAATCTTCCCAAGGGTGCATGGTCGCGTAGGCGCTGACGCAGTTTTGCTGCCAGTCCTGGCGGGGCCCGTTCTGGTAGTGCTGGTCGAGCGCGTCGGCGTAACTGGCGCGCTCGTCGCCGAACAGCCTGCGAAACGGCTCAAGCCAGTGGCTGCCTGCGATCAGGCGATCCCAGTAATAGTGGCCGACCTCATGGCGAAAATGCCCGAGCAACGTTCGGTAGGGCTCGCGCATCTGCACGCGAATCTTTTCACGATGGGCGTCGTCGGCTTCCTTGATATCGAGGGTGATCAGGCCGTTGGCGTGTCCGGTAGTGGGCGCATTGCCTTGCAGGTCGACGCCGACGAAATCGAACGCCAGGCCGGTGTCTTCGTCGACGCGCTTGGGCACCACCTGCAGGCCCAGGCTGATCAGTTGCGCCACCAGTCGACGCTTGGCGGTTTCCACCTTGCGCCAGCGCTCGGGGTTTTCCGGCACGGACAAGTCGGGAATGGTGCGGTTGAGGCTGCAGGCCACGCACAAGGGAAAGGTGCTGTGCGCCGGGATCAGCCAGTTGCAGGCGGCCGGGGTCTCGAGGTTGGCGCACCGGCGAAAGGCGCCGGCGTCGAGGTTGTCGTCCATCAGCCAGGTGCCGACGGCGGGGCCGGGCTGCAGTGAGGACAGGCGGCTTTGCCAGGGGTGATAGCCCAGCAGAGCCGAGCAGGCCAGGCACTGGCTGTTGCGAAAGAACAACGACTGGCCGCAGCGGCATTGCCATACCTTGCTGTTACGCGAAGATCCGGCCATGAACGGTGCAGCGATGCGCGAGCTGAGCTGGTCGAAGTAGCGGAACATGCGATCTTTCCCTGGGGGCTGACTGAGACTAGATCATTTCCCTGGCAGGATCGTTCCCACGCTCAGCGTGGGAATGCATACGGTGACGCTCTGCGTCATGCCTTGGAAGAGCAGACGCGGAGCGTCCGGGGTGGCATTCCCACGCGGAGCGTGGGAACGATCGTCATACGGGTATGTTGTGTTTGGCCAGGAACGCGACGAAGGCCTCCTCGTCCAGCACTTTAAGCCCCAGTTCGCTGGCTTTGGCCAACTTGGAACCAGCGCCGGGCCCGGCCACCACGCAATGGGTCTTGGCCGAAACGGAACCGGCCACCTTGGCGCCGAGGCTTTCCAGCTTGTCCTTGGCCACGTCGCGGCTCATCAACTCCAGGGAGCCGGTGAGCACCCAGGTGTGCCCGGCTTCCGGCAGGCCTTCGACGACCTTCTTCTCGCTCTGCCAGTGCATGCCGAAGTCTTTGAGCTGCTGCTCGATGGCCAGGGCATGGCGGGCGTTGTCCGGATTGTCGAAGAACTCACGCACGGCCTTGGCCTGTTTCTCGGGCAGGGCCTGGCGCATGTCCAGCCAGTCGGCCTTGATCACGCCTTCGAGGCTGCCGAACTTGTCCGCCAGCTTTTGCGCCGCGCCCGGCCCCACGGAGGGCACGTGCAGCTTGTCGAGCAGGCCGCCCAGGGTGGTGCTGGCGGCGAATTCGGCGCTCAGGTCGCCCTGCTCCTGCAATTGCAGGGCGCATTCATCGGGCGAGAGCAGCGCGCCGATCACGTCCTGGTTATGGCTGTCTTCAAAGAAGCTATGGATCTCGTGCGCCACTTCCAGGCCCACGTCCGGCAAGTATGTCAGCACCTCCGGCAAGGCCTTCTGCACACGCTCAAGGGAGGCCAGGGAGCGCGCCAGCACCTTGGCGGTCTCCTCGCCCACATCGGGAATACCCAGGGCGTAGATAAACCGCGCCAGGGTCGGGGTCTTGCTGTTTTCGATGGCGGCGATCAGCTTCTTGCTGGAAACATCGGCGAAACCCTCCAGGTCGATGATCTGCTCGTACTTGAGCTTGTAGAGGTCGGCGGGCGAGCCGATGAGTTTTTCATCCACCAGTTGCTCGATGGTCTTGTCGCCCAGGCCGTCGATGTCCATGGCGCGGCGCGAGACGAAATGAATGATCGCCTGCTTGAGCTGCGCGCCACAGGCCAGGCGCCCGACGCAGCGGTACACCGCGCCCTCGCTGACGGTTTCCTTGCCCTTGCTGCGCTTGACCAGCTGCGTGCGCTCCACATGGGAGCCGCATACCGGGCAGTGCTCGGGGATCTGCACGGCGCGGGCGTGCTCCGGGCGACGCTCGGCCACCACCGACACCACCTGCGGGATCACATCCCCGGCGCGGCGGATGATCACCGTGTCGCCGATCATCAGGCCCAGGCGCGCCACTTCGTCCATGTTGTGCAGGGTGGCGTTGGACACGGTCACGCCCGCGACCTTGACCGGCTTCAAACGCGCCACGGGCGTGACGGCGCCGGTGCGGCCGACCTGGAATTCCACGTCGAGCAACTCGGTAAGCTCTTCCATGGCCGGGAATTTATGCGCAATGGCCCAGCGCGGCTCGCGGGCGCGGAAGCCCAGTTCACGCTGGGAGGCGATGCTGTTGACCTTGAACACCACGCCGTCGATTTCATACGACAGGCTGTTACGCCGCGCGCCGATGTCGCGGTAGTAGTCCAGGCATTCCTGAATGCCCTTGGCCAGTTTCAGCTCATGACTGATCGGCATGCCCCACTTCTGCAACTGCTTGAGGTTACCGATATGGGTGTCACTGATATCCGCCGTCACCTGGCCGATGCCATAGCAGCAGAATTCCAGCGGGCGGCTGGCGGTGATCTTCGAATCCAGTTGGCGCAGGCTGCCGGCGGCCGCATTGCGCGGGTTGGCGAAGGTTTTGCCGCCAACCTCCAGTTGCGAGGCGTTCAGGCGTTCGAACCCGGCCTTGGACATGAACACTTCACCGCGCACCTCCAAGGTGGCCGGCCAGCCGCTGCCGTGCAGCTTCAACGGGATGTTACGCACGGTGCGCACGTTGACGCTGATGTCTTCGCCGGTGGTGCCATCGCCTCGGGTCGCGCCGCGTACCAGCTCGCCGTCCTGATACAGCAGGCTGACCGCCAGGCCGTCCAGCTTCGGCTCGCAGCTGTATTCGACGCTGGCGAACAGGTCACCGGCCGGCAGGTCCAGCCCCTCGGTCACCCGCCGATCGAATTCGAGCATGGTCGCTTCATCGAAGGCGTTGCCCAGGCTGAGCATGGGGATTTCATGCCTGACTTGGGTGAACGCCGACAGCGCCGCACTGCCGACCCGCTGCGTCGGCGAATCACGCGTCACCAGTTCCGGATGCTCGGCCTCCAGGGCCTTGAGCTCATGGAACAAGCGGTCGTACTCGACGTCCGGAATGCTCGGTTCGTCGAGGACGTGGTAGCGGTAGTTGTGCTGATCCAGTTCAGCGCGCAGTTCAAGGATGCGGGTATGGGCGGCGGTCATGGGTGTTCTCTCATAAAGCAAAAGAGCAGCCGAAGCTGCTCAATATGTTAGTGCGCTTATTCTACTGACAACGCCGAAGCGCAATCCTCAGCGTTTCTGTGTCAGGGCGCGACGCTCGAACTCGACGATGCGCTGACGGTAATGCTCGATAGTCTGGGCGGTGAGCACGCTGCGCTGGTCGTCCTTGAGCTCGCCGTTCAGTTCCTGGGACAGCTTGCGCGCTGCAGCCACCATCACATCGAACGCTTGTTTCGGGTGACGCGGGCCTGGCAGGCCGAGGAAGAAACTGACCGCCGGGGTGCTGAACAGGTCGATATCGTCCAGGTCGAACGTGCCCGGCTTGACCGCGTTGGCCATGGAGAACAGCACTTCGCCGTTACCCGCCATGCTTTCGTGACGGTGGAAAATATCCATCTCGCCAAAGCGCAGGCCACTTTCAAGGATATTCTGCAACAGCGCCGGGCCTTTGAAGCCACCGGCATCGCGGCAGATCACACTGATCACCAGCACTTCTTCGGCGGCCGGCTGATCGTTGACCGACTGGCGCGGGGCGTTCTTGCCGGCGTTTTCATCCGGGAAGTCATCGTCGCGGCTGCTGAAGCTCGGGCCTTCGTCGACATCGAGGTTCAAGTCGCCCTGATGCGGCTCGGCCACGCCAGCACTGCCGCGCTTGCCGCGCTTGGACGACGGCTCACGGGCCTCACGCACCGGCGCGCTCATCGACGGCAGGTCGTGCTCGTCCAGTTGCGGTTCCTTGTGGGTATCCAACACACGGGGAGGCCCCAGCAACTCGGCGTTGCCGTCGTCGTCCGGCAAGTTGGACAGGTTTCGGTCCAGGCGGAATTTAAGCTTGCCCTTGCCACCGCGCATGCGGCGCCAGCCATCAAAAAGAATACCGGCAATGACAATGATGCCGATGACGATCAGCCACTCGCGCAGACCGATTTCCATGTAATCCCGTGCCTCTATAAAAAATGCTGAAAAATAAGGGGTTTAGCACCGTGCAAACCGCTTTAAAACGTGGCGCCAACTCTATGTTCTGACTGACGTTTTGCCCACGCATACGAAAAATTGACATTAAACTAGCACGACCAAAGATAACTTTACACCGTCTGTCAAAATGCCTTGAACAAATATGTCCATTTGCCACTTTTGCCAAACCGGTAAATCGCCCTACGGCGTGCCGTAAAAATTCCTTCCTGCCTTACCTCAGGATTCCACCATCTTCATCGCTTCTTCTACATCCACCGCCACCAAACGCGAACAGCCTGGCTCGTGCATCGTCACGCCCATCAACTGATCGGCCATTTCCATGGCGATCTTGTTGTGGGTGATATAGATGAACTGCACGGTCTGGGACATCTCCTTGACCAGCCGAGCGTAGCGTCCAACGTTAGCGTCATCCAGCGGTGCGTCAACTTCGTCGAGCATGCAGAACGGTGCCGGGTTCAGCTTGAAAATGGCAAATACCAGCGCCAGCGCCGTCAGGGCCTTTTCGCCGCCGGACAACAAATGGATGGTGCTGTTCTTCTTGCCCGGAGGCCGCGCCATGATCGTTACCCCTGTATCGAGTAGATCTTCGCCCGTCAGTTCCAAGTAGGCGCTGCCACCACCGAAAACTTTTGGGAATAACGCCTGTAAACCGCCATTAATCTGATCAAAGGTATCCTTGAAGCGGTTGCGGGTCTCCTTGTCGATCTTGCGGATCACATTTTCCAGGGTGTCGAGGGCTTCGACCAGGTCGGCGTCCTGGGCATCCAGATAACGCTTGCGCTCGGATTGCTGCTGGTACTCATCGATGGCCGCGAGGTTGATCGCACCGAGTCGCTGGATACGCGCGGCAATCCGCTCAAGTTCTTCTTCGGCGTCTTTTTCGTTGGCCTGGGCGGTCAGTGTGTTGAGCACGCCGTGCAGGTCATAACCGTCTTCGAGCAGTTGATCCTGCAAGGTCTTGCGGCGCACGGTCAGGGCTTGCCATTCCATGCGCTGTTGTTCGAGCTGGCCGCGAATCAACTGGGACTGCTGCTCGGCCACGGTGCGGCGCTTTTCGGCGTCGCGCAGTTCGCGGTCGGCGTCTTCCAGGGCGATCTGCGCGGTCTTGAGTTCTTCGTCGACGCTCATGCGTTTGTCGAGCAGTTCTTCAAGCTTGAGGCGCAGCTCTTCAAGGGGCGCTTCGCCCTCCTCCAGGTTGAGGCTCAGTTGCTCGCGCTTTTCGGTGAGACGTTCCGATTGCATCTCCAGGCGCTCGAGGGCCTGGCGCGTGGAATCATGTTGGGCACGCAACGAGCCCAGGCGCACCGCCAACTGGTGGGCGTGGTCCTTGTGCTGACGGGCTTCCTGGCGCACGCGGTCGAGGCGCTCGCGCAAACTGTCACGCTGGGCCAGCAGCAGTTCGCGCTGCTCGGTGTCCAGGGCCATGCTGTCGAGGGCTTCCTGCAGGTGCAGGCGCGCTTCGCCGACCTGTTCATGCTCCAGGGCGCGCTGTTCGCCCATCTCGGCGACTTCTTCGTCAAGGCGGGTGCGGCGCAGGGTCAGCTGTTCGACCTTGGCCTTGCTCGCCGACAGCTGGGCTTTGAGTTCGCCTTGCTGGCGCGCCTCGTCCTGCAACAGGCGGCGCAGGTGTTCGCGGCCGGTCTCTTGCTGGCGCTGGGTAGCGCGCAGGGTTTGCAGTTCGGTTTCCAGGCTTTCCAAGGTGGCTTCGCGCTCTTCACGTTCGGCGCTCAGGTTGACGATTTCCTGGCCACGGGCCAATACGCCGCTTTCAGCTTCGCTGGCACGCCGCACGCGCAGGAAGTGCCGGCCGACCCAGTAACCGTCACGGCTGATCAGGCTTTCGCCGGCCGCTAACTGGCCGCGCTGGGCCAAAGCCTGCTCAAGGGTTTCCACAGGTTTGACCTGGCCCAGCCACGGCGACAGGTCAATCGCCGCCTCGACCTTGTCCAGCAGGCTGCCCGGCACGCGCGTGCCATCGGCGGCTGGGCTGAGCAGGCGCAAGTCACCCTGGGCGAAACCGGCCAGGTCTAAGCCGCCAAAATCATCCACCAGCACCGCTTGCAGGTCGGCGCCCAACACGGTTTCCACCGCCAGCTCC
Source organism: Pseudomonas sp. R2-7-07 (assembly GCF_003852355.1). Classification (NCBI taxonomy): domain Bacteria; kingdom Pseudomonadati; phylum Pseudomonadota; class Gammaproteobacteria; order Pseudomonadales; family Pseudomonadaceae; genus Pseudomonas; species Pseudomonas sp. R2-7-07. The sequence goes on from NZ_CP027759.1 coordinate 4,155,232, forward strand.
CAACCGGCTTCTACTTTCAAACCCTCGGCCAGGCGCGGGCGTTCGGCCAGGTGCTGGTCGCGCAGCCATTCGGCGGTGCCGGTGCCAGGGTCCAGCGCGGCTTGCTGCAAGGCTTCGAGCGATGCCAGCCGCCCGTTGAGCCGCTGCAAATCGCCCTGGGCCTGCTGCTGCGCCTGGGTTGCGGTGTGCAGTTGCTGGCGCAATTGCTCCAGGCGTTCCACTTGCTGCGCTTCGCTGGCCTCGAGCTCTTCCAGGGTCATTTCGCTTTCGGCCAGTTGCTCGCTCAACTGCAGGATCGCCGCGTCTTCCGGGTCGGCGGCGAGCAACACGCGCTCTTCCTGCAGACGGCGCTGACGCTCGGCCAAACGCTCCATGCTGGTTTCCAGTTGCTGGATACGCGACTGCTGCACCTCGGCCTGGCGCCGCGGTTCGGCGGATTTGAGATTGAACGTGTCCCACTGCTCCTGCCAGCCGTGCATGCTGGTTTCGGCCTCTTCCAGCGCCGCCGCTGCTTCTTCGGCGGCGGCGCTGGTGATTTCCTGCTCGGGGGTGAGCATGTCCAGCTCTTCGCCCAGGGTCAGCAGCAAGGTACGGTCGTGGCCCAGGTGCGATTCGGTCTCCAGGCGTGCGCGTTCGGCTTCCTTCAGATCGTCCTGCAACTGGCGCAGACGCTGCTGGCCGTGCTGGATGCTCTGTTCGACCCGGGCAATGTCGCCGCCCACCGAATAGAAACGCCCCTGCACCAGATTGAAGCGTTCGGACAGCTCATGGTGCCCGTCCCGCAGGCGTTCGATACTGGCGTCGGCGTTGCGCTGCTCGGCCACCAGCGCTTCGAAGCTGACTTCCTGGGTGCCGATGATCGCCTCGCGCTGGCCGACCTGATCGTTCAACGCCTGCCAGCGCAGGGCCGACAGTTGGGCCTTGAGCTGGCGCTCTTCGCCCTTGTATTCCTGGTATTTCTCGGCGGCCTGGGCCTGGCGATGCAGGCGCTCCAGCTGGCGTTCCAGTTCTTCGCGCAGGTCGGTCAGGCGGGCGAGGTTTTCATGGGTGCGGCGGATGCGGTTTTCGGTCTCGCGGCGGCGCTCCTTGTATTTGGAGATGCCGGCCGCTTCCTCGATGAAATTGCGCAGGTCTTCGGGCTTGGCTTCGATCAGCTTGGAGATCATGCCCTGCTCGATGATCGAGTAGCTGCGCGGGCCCAGGCCTGTGCCGAGGAAGATATCGGTGATGTCGCGTCGACGGCATTTGGTGCCGTTGAGGAAGTAACTGTTCTGGCTGTCGCGCGTGACTTTACGGCGGATGGAGATTTCGGCGTAGGCCGCGTACTCGCCGACCAGGGTACCGTCGGAGTTGTCGAACACCAGTTCGATGCTGGCCTGGCTCACCGGTTTGCGGCTGGTGGAGCCGTTGAAGATGACGTCGGTCATCGACTCGCCGCGCAGGTTTTTCGCCGAGCTCTCGCCCATCACCCAACGGACGGCGTCGATGATGTTCGACTTGCCGCAGCCATTGGGCCCGACCACCGCCGCCATATTACTGGGGAAGTTCACCGTGGTCGGGTCGACGAAGGATTTGAACCCCGCCAATTTGATGCACTTGAGCCGCACGCTTAGGCGTCCGCCAACGCTGCGATCACCAGCGAGCTGCTGCGCTGGCAGTAGGCCGACAATACCAGGCGGATCTGCGCCAGGTCACGGGCCAGCACGGCAGCGAGCAACTGTTCGAACAGCGTCAGGTACTCGCTCATTTCCGCCTTGCGCTGCTCCAGGGCCAAATAATAGGCGCGGTTCATTGCCGGCTGCAGGTTCTCGACGGTTTCCTGCAGATACGGGTTGTTGGCGAAGGGGTACGCGGCGCGCATCACATTGAAGCTTTCTTCGACGAAGGCGCGGATGTCCTGGCGCTCATAGCTGGCCATCAGGCGCTGCTGGATTTGCAGGAAGGGCGCCATGTCGGCCTGGCTCTGCCAGCCTTCGGCAACCGCATTGCCGAGCAGGATGTACATCTCGCCCATCAACGTGCACAGGCTCTGCACCTTGTGCGCGCTGAGTTCGGTGACGTGGGCGCCACGGCGCGGCAGGATCGCGATCAGGTGCCGACGCTCGAGGATCAGCAGGGCTTCGCGCACGGAACCACGGCTGACATTCAGCGCCAGCGTGACTTTCTGTTCCTGGATCCGCTCCCCAGGCTTGAGATCGCCGCGAATGATACGTTCGGCGAGGTGGTGAGCGATTTGCTCGGCGAGACTGTCCGGCGCCTTGAACGTCATGTTTTCCCTTCAAAATCTGCTATCGGTACAAGCGCGGCAGTGTAGCGCATTGGCCCGCTGATGGCGCTACGCCCACGGTGGCGAATTTGGCATGAAACACGCAAGCCTGGAAAGCCACAAGCCCCTGAAAACACCGGTTCCAGAAGACTGAACCATAATTGAATAGGTTGTGACCGCAGTTTCTTGACCCTTAGGTCAGAAAATCATTGACCGAAAAGTCAGACATGACTAGATTCGGCGCAAAGCGGTTAACAACAATAATGAATCTGCGAGGCCTTCCGTGATCCAGTTTTTACTTAACCAGGAACTCCGTAGCGAGCACGCCCTGGACCCCAACCTGACCGTGCTCAACTATTTGCGTGAGCATGTGGGCAAATCCGGCACCAAGGAAGGCTGCGCCAGCGGCGACTGTGGTGCATGCACCGTGGTGGTCGGCGAGTTGCACCGCAACGATCAAGGCGTCGAGCAGATTCGTTATCGCAGCCTCAATTCGTGCCTGACCTTTGTCTCGTCGCTGCACGGCAAGCAACTGATCAGTGTCGAAGACCTCAAGCACCAGGGCCAACTGCACAGCGTGCAGCAGGCGATGGTCGAGTGCCACGGTTCACAGTGCGGCTTCTGCACCCCGGGTTTCGTGATGTCATTGTTTGCCCTGCAAAAGAACAGCGACGCCCCCGACAGCCAGAGAGCCCACGAAGCCCTGGCCGGCAATCTGTGCCGCTGCACCGGCTATCGCCCGATTCTGGCCGCCGCCGCACAGGCCTGCTGCAACAAGCCTCAGGACCAGTTCGACAGCCGCGCCGCCCAGACCATCGCGCAGCTCAAGGCCATTGCGCCGACGCAAACCGGTGAACTCAACAGTGGTGACAAACGCTGCCTGGTGCCGCTGACCGTCGCCGACCTGGCCGACCTCTACGACGCCTATCCACAAGCCCGCCTGCTGGCCGGCGGCACCGACCTGGCGCTGGAAGTCACCCAGTTCCATCGCACCCTGCCGGTGATGATCTACGTCGGCAATATTGAAGAAATGAAGCGCATCGAATCCTTCGACGACCGCCTGGAAATCGGCGCCGCCACCGCCCTCTCCGACTGCTACGCCGCGCTGCACCACGAATACCCCGACTTCGGCGAATTACTGCATCGCTTCGCCTCGCTGCAGATCCGCAACCAGGGCACCCTCGGCGGCAATATCGGCAACGCCTCGCCGATTGGTGATTCGCCGCCGTTGCTGATCGCTCTTGGAGCACAGATTGTGCTGTGCAAGGGCAATACCCGGCGCACCCTGGCGCTGGAAGACTACTTCATCGACTACCGCGTGACCGCTCGCCAGGACAGCGAATTCATCGAGAAAATCATCGTACCCAAGGGCCACTCACTGTTTCGCGCGTACAAGGTCTCCAAGCGCCTGGACGATGATATTTCTGCCGTGTGCGCCGCCTTCAACCTCAAGCTCGACAACGGTGTGGTCAGCGAGGCCCGCGTCGCCTTCGGCGGCATGGCCGCCATCCCCAAGCGCGCCAGGCACTGCGAGACGCAGCTGACGGGTGCCACCTGGAACGCCGCCACCGTGGAGAAAGCCTGCGCCGCCCTGGCCGAGGATTTCACCCCGCTCTCGGACTTCCGCGCCAGCAAGGAATACCGCCTGCTCAGTGCGCAGAACCTGCTGCGCAAATACTTCATCGAACTGCAAACGCCGCACATCGAGACTCGGGTGACCGCTTATGTCTAACCATCACGCCGTGGAAAAAACCCAGGCCGAACTGGCCGAACTGTTCGCCCGCGACCTGACCTCCGGGGTCGGCCGCAGCGTCAAGCATGACAGCGCCGCCAAGCATGTCAGCGGTGAGGCGCAATACATCGACGACCGCCTCGAGTTTCCCAACCAGTTGCACCTGTATGCGCGCATGTCCGACCGCGCCCACGCGAAAATCCTCAGCATCGACACCGCGCCCTGCTACGCCTTCGACGGCGTGCGCATCGTGATCACTCACGAAGACGTACCGGGCCTGAAAGACATCGGCCCGCTGATGCCCGGCGATCCGCTGCTGGCCATCGACACCGTGCAGTTCGTCGGCCAGGTGGTACTGGCCGTGGCCGCCCGTGATCTTGAGACCGCCCGCAAAGCGGCCATGGCGGCGGTGATCGAATACCAAGACCTGGAGCCGGTACTGGACGTGGTCGAGGCGTTTCGCAACAAACACTTCGTGCTCGACAGCCACACCCATCAACGCGGTGATTCAGCCGGCGCTTTGGCAGCGGCGAAACACCGCATCCAGGGCACGCTGCACATCGGCGGCCAGGAACATTTCTACCTGGAGACCCAGATTTCCTCGGTGATGCCCACCGAAGACGGCGGGATGATCGTCTACTGCTCCACGCAGAACCCCACCGAAGTGCAGAAGCTTGTCGCCGAAGTGCTCGACGTGTCGATGAACAAGATCGTCGTTGACATGCGCCGCATGGGCGGTGGCTTCGGCGGCAAGGAAACCCAGGCCGCCAGCCCCGCCTGCCTGTGCGCGGTGGTGGCGCGCCTCACCGGCCAGCCGACCAAGATGCGCCTGCCGCGGGTCGAAGACATGCTGATGACCGGCAAGCGCCACCCCTTCTATATCGAATACGACGTGGGCTTCGACGCCGCCGGCCGTTTGCACGGCATCAACCTGGACCTGGCCGGCAACTGCGGCTGTTCGCCAGACTTGTCCAACTCGATTGTCGACCGCGCGATGTTCCATGCCGATAACGCTTATTACCTGGGCGACGCGACGGTGAACGGCCATCGCTGCAAGACCAACACCGCCTCCAACACCGCCTATCGCGGCTTCGGTGGCCCGCAAGGCATGGTCGCCATTGAGGAAGTAATGGACGCCATCGCCCGCCACCTGGCGCTGGACCCGCTGGCGGTGCGCAAGGCCAATTACTATGGCAAGACCGAACGCAACGTCACCCACTACTACCAGACCGTCGAGCACAACATGCTCGAAGAGATGACCGCCGAGCTTGAGGCCAGCAGCCAATATGCCGAGCGCCGCGAAGCGGTCCGCCTGTACAACGCCCACAGCCCGATCCTGAAAAAAGGCCTGGCGCTGACGCCGGTCAAATTCGGCATCTCGTTTACCGCCAGCTTTCTCAACCAGGCCGGTGCGCTGATCCACATCTACACCGACGGCAGCATTCACCTGAACCATGGCGGTACCGAAATGGGCCAAGGCCTGAATACCAAGGTCGCCCAGGTGGTGGCCGAAGTGTTCCAGGTCGACATCGACCGCGTGCAGATCACCGCCACCAATACCGACAAGGTGCCCAACACCTCGCCGACGGCGGCCTCCAGCGGCGCCGACCTGAACGGCAAGGCCGCGCAGAATGCCGCCGAAACCATCAAGCAGCGCCTGGTGGAATTTGCCGCGCGCAAGTACGACGTCAGCGAGGCGGACGTGGAATTTCGCAACGGTCATGTGCGCGTGCGTGAACAGATCCTGAGCTTCGAGGCGCTGATCCAGCAGGCGTATTTCGCTCAGGTCTCGCTGTCGAGCACCGGCTTCTACAAAACCCCGAAGATCTTCTACGACCGCAGCCAGTCACGCGGGCGGCCGTTCTACTACTTCGCCTTTGGCGCGGCGTGCTGTGAAGTGATCGTCGACACCCTGACCGGCGAATACAAGATGCTGCGCACCGACATCCTCCACGACGTCGGCGCCTCGCTGAACCCGGCCATCGACATCGGCCAGGTGGAAGGCGGGTTTATCCAGGGCATGGGCTGGCTGACCATGGAAGAGCTGGTGTGGAACAACAAGGGCAAGCTGCTCACCAACGGCCCGGTCAGCTACAAGATCCCGGCCGTGGCGGACATGCCGCTGGACCTGCGGGTCAAGCTGGTGGAAAACCGCAAGAACCCGGAGGACACGGTGTTCCATTCCAAAGCCGTGGGTGAACCGCCGTTCATGCTCGGGATTGCCTCGTGGTGCGCGATCAAGGATGCGGTGGCGAGCCTGGGTGACTATCGGCATCAACCCAGGATCGATGCGCCGGCTACGCCGGAGCGGGTGTTGTGGGGGTGTGAGCAGATGCGGCAGTTGCAAACAAACGCCACTCAAGCTGCAACCGAGCTGGCTTGATCGTTCCCACGCTCTGCGTGGGAATGTCGGCCTGGACGCTCTGCGTCCGCTCTTGTGACGCAGAGCGTCACGGTATGCATGCCCACGCGGAGCGTGGGAACGATCTAACTGAGGTGACCATGAACAACTGGATCAGCGCCCTCGCCGACCTGCAGAACCAAGGCGAACCCTGCGTGCTCGTCACCATCATCGAAGAGCTTGGCTCCACGCCGCGCAACGCCGGCTCGAAGATGGTGATCAGCGCCGCCCACACCTTCGACACCATCGGCGGCGGGCACCTGGAATACAAGGCGACGCACATCGCCCGCGACATGCTTGCCCGTGGCCAGCAGAACACCCATCTGGAGCGTTTCAGCCTCGGCGCGAGCCTGGGACAGTGCTGCGGCGGCGTGACGGTGCTGCTGTTCGAACCCATGGGCCAGGTGCAGGCGCAAATTGCGGTGTTCGGCGCCGGCCATGTGGGACGTGCGCTGGTGCCGTTGCTGGCGAGCCTGCCGTGCCGGGTGCGCTGGATCGACTCGCGCGAGCAGGAGTTTCCGTCACACATCCCCCAGGGCGTGCGTAAAATCGTCAGCGAAGAGCCGGTCGACGAAATCGCCGACTTGCCGGCGGGCAGCTACTGCATCGTCATGACCCACAACCATGCACTGGACCTGGAGCTGACCGCCGCTCTGCTCAAGCGCAATGACTTTGCCTACTTCGGCCTGATCGGCTCCAAAACCAAACGGGTCAAGTTCGAACATCGCCTGCGCGATCGCGGCTTCGACACCGCGCACCTGCAACGCCTGCGCTGCCCGATGGGCCTCAGCGAAGTGAAAGGCAAATTGCCAGTAGAGATCGCCATTTCCATCGCCGGCGAAATCATCGCCACCTACAACGCCCATTTCGGCCAGCACACCGCCAGCGCCGAACCCATTGCCAAACTGCTGCCGGTATCTCGCCGCAGCCAAGCCAAGAATTGAGATCAGCATGCCTTTGACCCGCAAAGCCTACCGTGCCGCCATCCTGCACAGCATCGCCGACCCCGCCGAGGTTGGCATCGACGCGTCCTATGAGTATTTCGAAGACGGCCTGCTGGTGATCGACAACGGCCGGATCAGCGCGCTTGGCCACGCCAGCGACCTGCTGCCGACCCTGCCCGCCGATATCGACGTCACGCACTATCAGGATGCGCTGATCACCCCCGGCCTGATCGACACCCATATCCACCTGCCGCAGACCGGCATGGTCGGCGCCTATGGCGAGCAGTTGCTGGACTGGCTCAACACCTACACCTTCCCGTGTGAAAGCCAGTTCGCCGACAAGGCGCACGCTGACGAAGTGGCGGATATTTTCATCAGGGAACTGCTGCGCAACGGCACCACCACCGCGCTGGTGTTCGGCAGCGTGCACCCGCAATCGGTGAACGCGTTCTTTGAAGCCGCCGAAAAACTCGACCTGCGCATGATCGCCGGCAAGGTGATGATGGATCGCAATGCGCCGGATTATCTGACCGACACGCCGGAATCCGGCTACCAGGAAAGCAAGGCACTGATCGAGCGCTGGCACGGCAAGGGCCGCCTGCATTATGCGGTGACGCCACGTTTCGCCCCCACCAGCACGCCGGAGCAACTGGCATTGGCCGGGCAACTGCTGGGGGAGTATCCGGACCTGTATATGCAGACCCACATCAGTGAGAACAAGCAGGAAGTCGAATGGGTGAAGGCGTTGTTTCCAGAGCGCAACGGCTATCTGGACGTGTACGACCACTACAAACTGCTCGGCGAACGCTCGGTGTTTGCCCATGGCGTGCACCTGTGCGACGACGAATGCGCACGGCTGGCAGAAACCGGCTCGGCCGTGGCGTTCTGCCCGACCTCGAACCTGTTCCTCGGCAGTGGCCTGTTCAACCTGCCGATGGCCGAGAAGCACAAACTGAATGTAGGCCTGGGCACCGACGTGGGCGGCGGCACCAGTTTCTCGCTCCTGCAAACCTTGAACGAAGCCTACAAGGTCATGCAGTTGCAGGGCGCGCGGTTGAGCCCATTCAAGTCGCTGTACCTGGCGACCCTGGGCGGTGCGCGCGCGCTGCGCCTGGAAGACAAGATCGGCACCTTGCAACAGGGGACGGATGCGGACTTTTTAGTGTTGGACTACAACGCTACGCCGTTGCTGAGCTATCGCTTGAAGCAGGCGAATAACATTGCCGAGACGTTGTTTGTGTTGATGACCCTGGGGGATGACCGGACGGTGTTGCGGACGTATGCAGCGGGGCAGTTGGTGCACCAACGCTAATTTCAGCCGCAACACAAAACAAATGTGGGAGGGGGCTTGCTCCCGATAGCGGTCGGTCAGTAACAAATATGTTGTCTGATACACCGCAATCGGGAGCAAGCCCCCTCCCACATTTTTATCCCAGGTGAGTCAGGGAAGTTACAGTTTTACCGACGAGCGCCCTGGCTTCTTGGTCTGCAACAAATGCGAGAACACCGCATGCAGATCATCCGACGCGCTCTCCTCATCGAGGTTGAGCTTGCTGTCGATGTGGTCCATGTGATGCATCATCAAATCCACCGCCAGTACCGCATCCCGGGCTTCGATCGCGTCGATCAGTTGGGTGTGTTCATCGTAGGAACAGTGCGAGCGGTTGCCGCTTTCGTACTGGGCGATGATCAAGGAGGTCTGGGACACCAGGCTGCGCTGGAAGCTGATCAGCGGCGCATTCTTCGCCGCTTCAGCCAGCTTCAAGTGGAATTCGCCGGAGAGGCGGATGCCGGCGCCACGGTCGCCACGGGAGAAACTGTCGCGTTCGTCGTTGACCATCTGGCGCAACTGGGCCAGTTGCTCAGCGGTAGCGTGCTGCACCGCCAGCTCGGTGATCGCCCGCTCCACCAGGCGCCGCGCCATGAACACTTGGCGGGCCTCGTCGACGCTCGGGCTGGCGACGACCGCGCCACGGTTGGGCCGCAGCAGTACCACGCCTTCATGGGCCAGGCGCGACAACGCGCGGCGAATGATGGTGCGGCTCACGCCGAAGATTTCGCCCAGTGCCTCTTCACTCAATTTGGTGCCGGGTGCCAGGCGTTGTTCGAGGATCGCCTCGAAGATATGCGCATAGACGATATCGTCCTGGGTTCCGCTGCGACCGGCCTTGCCGGCTCGCGGTTGTTTCTTGAGAGGTTGCAACTGTTCGTTCATGGGCACTCGGGTTTGGAGAACGGCGGCGAATTAACGGTAATACGGCAACAGCGGGTCGCTGGCAAGTATCACCTGAAAACAGGGCACATTGTACACAACCCACTGCGCCAACACACTGTACGGCTGTTTGCGGCGTCGGCTGTATTGCAATGAGTCGTTGCGTTTGAGTTTAGGCTTGAATCCGCAACTTCTCTTGCACAAGGATCATCTTTCCATGACCGACGCCACCCAAGCGCCCTTGCGCCCGCTGGCCGACACTTCGCCTTCGGCCATCGTCGCCGGTTTCATCGCCATGATGACCGGCTACACCAGTTCGCTGGTGCTGATGTTCCAGGCCGGCCAGGCCGCCGGTTTGACCACGGCGCAGATTTCGTCGTGGATCTGGGCGCTTTCCATCGGCATGGCGGTGTGCAGCATTGGCCTGTCCCTGCGCTATCGCACGCCAATCACCATTGCCTGGTCCACACCCGGCGCGGCGCTGCTGATCACCAGCCTGGGTGGGGTCACCTACGGCGAGGCCATCGGCGCCTACATCACCTGCGCGGTGCTGGTGACCCTCTGCGGGCTGACCGGCAGCTTTGAAAAACTGGTCAAGCGCATCCCCGCCTCACTGGCGGCGGCGTTGCTGGCGGGGATTCTGTTCAAGATCGGCAGCGAAATTTTCGTCGCCGCGCAGCATCGCACCGGCCTGGTGCTGGGGATGTTTTTCACATACCTGGTCATCAAGCGCCTGTCGCCGCGTTATGCCGTGCTGGCTGCACTGGTGATCGGCACCCTGCTGTCGGGCTTGATGGGGCTGCTGGACTTCAGTGGCTTTCACCTGGAAGTCGCGGCACCGGTGTGGACCACGCCGCACTTCTCACTGGCGGCGACCATCAGTATCGGCATCCCGCTGTTCGTGGTGGCGATGACCTCGCAAAACATGCCGGGTATCGCCGTGCTGCGCGCCGACGGCTACAGCGTGCCGGCCTCGCCATTGATCACCACCACCGGCCTCGCCTCACTGGTGTTGGCGCCCTTTGGCTCCCACGGCATCAACCTGGCGGCGATCAGCGCGGCGATCTGCACCGGGCCGCACGCCCATGAAGACCGCAACAAGCGCTACACCGCCGCCGTATGGTGCGGGGTGTTCTACGGGATTGCCGGGGTGTTCGGCGCCACCTTGGCGGCATTGTTCGCAGCGTTGCCCAAGGAACTGGTGCTGTCGATCGCGGCCCTGGCATTGTTTGGCTCAATCATCAATGGCCTGAGCATCGCCATGAATGAGCCGAAGGAACGGGAAGCGGCGCTGATTACCTTCATGGTCACCGCGTCAGGCTTGACGCTGTTTTCCATCGGTTCGGCGTTCTGGGGAATTGTGGCGGGGGTGTTGACGCTGCTGATCCTGAACGGACGCAAGGCATAAAAAAAACGGCGACCCTCAGGTCGCCGTTTTTTTCAGTATCACTTAGCCGCGTTGATCGGCTTTTCCGGATACCACACGTCCAGCAACGGGCTGACTTCAGCCTTGGTCAGCTCGGAACGGGTTTTCAGCCAGGCTTCGACAGCAGCACGCTGCTCTTCGGAGACCGAGCCGCGCTTCTGCAGGCAAACCAGACCGTAGTCATCGCCGCCGACATAGCCCAGACCGTTGGCTTCCATGGCTTCTTTGATGAATGCTTCGAGGAAAGCGTCGATAGCTTCTTCACTCAGGCCTTCTTTGAAGTCCAGGTTCAGTTCGAAACCCAGCTCTTGAAATTCATCAACGCACAGTTTTTTGCGCAGACGCTGGGAACGGTTAGTCGCCATTGGAACAATCCTCATAAGTAATAACGGGCGGCACTTTAGCAGTTTAAGGCGGCAATTGCCCGACTCTCTGGGACGGGCGGCGCTTAAGCGATAAAAAAACCCCGATTCCCCGCTATCGTTCAGCTACACGTAAGCTCCGCTTGGGGCATAATGCCGACACTTTCATGACCAATGAGGGATTTTCTTACACACCCCTCGCCTTTTTCCACCCTTCTCAGCAGTAGGGTTTTATTTCTATGATCAAATCTTTACGTTCTGTTTTCCTCGCTGGTGTTCTCCTGCCACTGGCCGTTTGCGCCACCGCCGCCCCCATCAATACCACCCTGCCCCCCAGCGTCGCACAGGCCCTCCAGAAGGCAAAACTGCAAAATACCGCGTTGTCCCTGGTGATGCTGCCCTTGAACGGCCCCGGTACGCCGACCGTATTCAATGCCGACGTGTCGGTGAACCCGGCCTCCACCATGAAACTGGTGACGACCTACGCGGCCCTGGAGATGCTCGGCCCCAACCATCAGTGGAAAACCGAGTTCTACACCGACGGCGTACTCAGCGGCGGCGTGTTGCGCGGCAACCTGTACCTCAAGGGCGGCGGCGATCCCAAGCTGAATATGGAAAAACTCTGGCTGTTGATGCGCGACCTGCGCGCCAACGGCGTACAGCAGGTCACCGGCGACCTGGTGCTGGACCGCAACTTCTTCCAACAGCCGCAATTGCCGGAGTTCAATGACGACGGCAATGACGAGAACAAGCCGTTCCTGGTCAAGCCCGATGCGCTGCTGGTCAACCTCAAAGCCCTGCGCTTCGTGACACGCAACGATGCCGGGCGGGTGATCGTGTCGGTCGAGCCGCCGATTGCGAGCATTCGCATCGACAACCAGGTGAAAGTCTCCAACGCCAAACAGTGCACCGGTGACGTGCGCTACAGCCCGATGACCGCCGCCGATGGCAGTATGACCGTGACCGTCAGTGGCCAGTTGGCGGACGGCTGCAGTTCACAGACCTACCTGTCGCTGCTCGACCATGCCACCTACACCGCCGGCGCCGTGCGTGCGATCTGGAAGGAATTGGGCGGCACCATCCAGGGCCGCGATATCCAGGCGCCAGTGCCCAAGGATGCCAAGGTCCTGGCCCGGGCATTCTCGCCGGACCTGGCGGAAATCATCCGCGACATCAATAAATACAGTAACAACACCATGGCCCAGCAACTGTTCCTGAGCCTGGGCGCGCAGTTTCGCAACGATGCCGATGGCGACGATGCCAAGGCCGCGCAACGCGTAGTACGTCAGTGGCTGGCGAAAAAAGGCATTACCGCGCCACACCTGGTGATGGAGAACGGTTCCGGCCTGTCCCGCGCCGAACGGATCAGCGCCCGCGAAATGGCGGCCATGCTGCAAGCGGCCTGGAAAAGCCCCTACGCCGCCGAGTACATCAGCTCGCTGCCGATTGCCGGCACCGACGGCACCATGCGTAAACGCCTGAAGACCACCGCCATGCGCGGCGAAGCCCATGTGAAGACCGGAACCTTGAACACCGTGCGCGCCATCGCCGGGTTCAGCCGTGACAACAACGGCAACACCTGGGCGGTGGTGGCGATTCTTAACGACTCCAAGCCGTGGGGCGCGTCGTCGGTGCTGGACCAAGTGCTGCTGGACCTGTATCGCCAGCCGAAGGCGGTTGCAGCCGCGCCAGTGCTCTAGCACTATTCAACGCCGCTGCCACAGAGTTCCACCCGGTCCCTGCCCGTCTGCTTGGCGGTATACACCGCCGAGTCCGCGCGCAACAGCAACCCGTCAATGCCTTCATCGACACGCCAGCTGGCCACCCCAAAGCTGGCGGTGACGATGCCCGCCGGCGCCATCGGCGTGCTGCGCAACGACTGCCACAACTGCGTCGCCAAGTGGTAAGCCTGGGCGCCATCGGTGTGCGGGCATAGCACCACGAATTCTTCCCCACCCAACCGACAGAACACATCGGTGCGGCGCAAGCGTTGGCTGATTCGCCTGCACAGCTCCTGCAACACACCGTCCCCGGCGCCGTGCCCGTACTGGTCGTTGACCCGCTTGAAGTGGTCGACATCCAGCATGATCACCGACAGCGCCCCAGACGTACGGGTGTGGCGCAGCAGTTCGGCTTTCATGCGGTCCTGGAAATAGCGGCGATTGTGGATGCCCGTCAGGGAGTCAGTGATGGACAGCGTGCGCAACTCTTCTTCCACGCGCTTGAGGTCAGAAATATCCGACACATAACCGTGCCACAACGTACCGCCGCCGGGTAATTCCTCCGGCGTGGCCTCGCCACGAATCCAGCGCAGGCCGCGCTGGGGCAACTGCACGCGATACTCTTCGCGCCAATGGCTCAGTTGCAGCGCCGACAAGCGTATCGACGCGCGTACCCGCTCAAGGTCCAGGGGGTGAATGCGTTCCAGGAGCTTGCCCGCATCCTGCTGCAACACGCCAAGCTCGATCTCATAGATATCGCGCATGCCTTCGCTGGCGTAAATGAAGCGCCAGCTGTTGTGGGGCTCCAGGGTGAACTGGAAGATGCCGCCAGGCACATGGGCACTGAGCTTTTTCAGCAAGCGATCGCGCGCGGCCAACGCTTCATAGGCGCGCTTCTGCTCAGTGACATCCAGGTAAATCGCCAAATGCCCGACCCACAGGCCATGGTCATCCAGCAACACCGTGACCAGCATGTTTACGGTCAACGAGCTGCCGTCCTCGCGCACCAGCGTCCATTCGCGGGCATCCTGTTGACCGTCGGGACTTTCCACCAGCATCGCCTGGCTCGGCGCGATACGCTTGCCCAGCGCCACACTCAAACGCATGGCGCGGGTCTCGAGCTCGGCGGCCAGGTGCAGGCGCTCCAACGTCAGGCGGCCCACCACGTGCTCGCCCTTGAACCCCAGCATCCGCTCGGCCCCGGCATTGAACATGTTGATGACACCGCGCAAGTCCGTGGCAATGATTGCGACGTGCGTCGCCGCATTCAGCACGCTGCGCAATTGACCATGCGCGCCCCGTAGCTCCTGTTCACGCATGCGCAACTGAGCGGTACGCTGCTCCACCAGGGTCAACGCCCGCTGGCGTTGGCTGACCAACACATAAAGCAAGGCACTGAGCAGCACACTCAACAGCACGCCCATGATCAGTATGGTGTTGGTCGAGGAATGGTTGGCCTTGTCGAATACCTCACTGGCACGCAGGCTCAGCGCGTAGACGTGGTCACCGAGGGTAAGACGTCGGGCGGCGACAAGGTCGCTGCCGCCCGGCGCATTGCTGGACGCATACAGCACACGCTGCTCAGTGTCGGAGGTGTCGACGATCTGCATCGCCAGGTTATCCCGGTTTGCCTTGGGCAACCCATCGGCCACCAGTTGGCGCAGGCTGATCACCGCCATGACGTAACCGTACGGCTGGGCATCGACGGACTTGCTGACCGGCGCCACCAACAGTACCCCTGCGGCATAGGCCGGTTCCACGCCCACCAATTGCATGGGCTGGGACACCGCCACCTTGCCGCTTTTTTGCGCACGCTCCAGCACAGCGCGCCGCAGGGGTTGGGCCAGCAGATCAAAACCCAGCGGCGAGCCCAACAGACTTTGGGTCTGGCTGTATAACACCGGTACATATTCATCGCGCTCGGCAGCGGGCGCCAGCTCACCTGCCGAATTCAGTTCACGGATGTTGAAAGGTACGCCGCGCTGGCGCGAGATGTCCTGTTCAAACCGGCTGCGCTGATCCCGAGGCACACGCGGCGCCCAGGCATAGGCACGCGCATGCAACAACAAAGGCTGGGCGAAGCCGTCAAACTCGCTGCGAGACACCTCGCCGGAATTGACGAAGAAGCGGCGCAGGCTATCCAGGCGCAGCTCCTGGTCTTCGAAGCGCTCCTGAATCCGGCTGTAGCGCTCATTGACCAGCAACTGGAAGCGCTGGCGCACCTGCTGTTGATTGAGGTCGGCAGCGGCCCACGCGATGACCAGGGTCAGCGCGCTACCGATTGCCAAAACCACCAATGCCACCAGCCAAGCCGATGCCTGTTCACTGATAAAACCAAGGATCTTCGGGCGTACGGCTTGCATTGGCATAGGCGATACTCACAACGCCAGCGTGCGGGGTGTCACTTTTGGCTGGACGTTAAGTTATAGCCATCGGTGGGGGGTTTGACCAGCGTAAATACCGGCTGTGACGAGGGAGCTTGCTCCCTCGCCACACGCATCAGCGTGCGGTAATTTTCCAGGCGCGGTGGATCTTGGCGTTACGCGCGAAATCCGGGTCGATGGTCTTGTCGCTGATCTCCTCGACCGCATAGCGTTGGCTGAGGTTGTCTTCCAGCTGGAACTTGCGGAAGTTGTTCGAGAAGTACAGCACGCCGCCCGGCGCCAGGCGCGCCATGGCCAGGTCGAGCAATTGCACGTGGTCACGCTGCACGTCGAAAATGCCTTCCATGCGCTTGGAATTGGAGAAGGTCGGCGGGTCGATGAAAATCATGTCGAACTCATCGCGACTGGCTTCCAGCCACGCCATTACATCGCCTTGTTCCAGGCGGTTCTTGTCGGAAAAGCCGTTGAGGGAGAAGTTGCGACGCGCCCAGTCCAGGTAGGTCTTGGACAAATCGACACTGGTGGTGCTGCGCGCGCCACCCTTGGCCGCGTGCACGCTGGCGGTGGCGGTGTAGCAATACAGGTTGAGGAAACGCTTGCCCGCCGCTTCCTTCTGAATGCGCAGGCGCATCGGGCGGTGGTCGAGGAACAGGCCGGTGTCCAGGTAGTCGGTGAGGTTGACCAGCAGCTTCACGCCACCTTCGCTGACCTCGGTGAACTTGCCCTGGGCGCTCTGACGCTCGTATTGCTTGGTGCCGCTCTGACGCTCGCGACGCTTGACCACCACGCGACTTTTGTCGACGTTCAGTGCCTGGGGAATCGCCGCGAGCGCGTCAAACATGCGCGCCGAGGCTTTTTCCGGGTCGATGGACTTCGGCGCGGCGTATTCCTGCACATGCACCCAATCGTGATACAGGTCGATAGCCATGGAGTACTCCGGCATATCGGCGTCGTACACGCGGTAACAATCCACGCCCTCACGCTTGGCCCACTTGCCCAGCAGCTTGAGGTTCTTCTGCAGACGGTTGGCAAACATCTGCCCGCCTTCGCTCAAGCGGGCCTGCTCGACCACCGGGGCCGGGGCTGGCTTGATCGGGTTGCCGTTCTTGTTGTACTGACGCTCAACCGGTTCGGTCGGGGCCTGGTCGTAAACCGCTTGCTCACGTTCAGCCTGGCGCTGTTCGGGGGTACGACGCTCGCCGGTGACGAACTGATCCGGATTGACCTTGATCAGCAACAATTTGCACGGCAACGCGCCGTTCCAGAACGAATACTGTTTGTGGCTGCGGATGCCCATGCGCTTGCCCAGGTCCGGCGCGCCGGTGAACACTGCGGCTTCCCAGCCCATGCAAGCCTGGCGCAGACGCTCGCCAAGGTTCTGGTAAAGGTACAACAGGCTGGCCTCGTCACCCAAACGCTCGCCGTACGGCGGGTTGCAGATCACCAGGCCTTTCTGGTTCTGGTCCGGGCGCGGCTCGAACGTGCCGACTTCGCCCTGGTACACCTTGATCCAGTGGCTCAGGCCGGCGCGCTCAATGTTGTTGCGGGCCGGCTGGATCAGGCGCGGATCGGCTTCATAGCCACGCACCCACAGCGGGTTTTTGTTCATGCCGATAGCGGCACGTTCGGTGGCCTCGGCGTGCAGCTTCTTCCACAACGCCGGGACGTGTCCGAGCCACGTGGTGAAGCCCCACAGTTCGCGATTGAGGTTGGGCGCCATGTCGGCGGCGATCATTGCGCCTTCGACCAGGAAGGTGCCGACGCCGCACATCGGATCGGTCAATGCGCCGCCTTCGGCAGCGATGCGCGGCCAGCCGGCGCGGATCAGGATCGCGGCCGCCAGGTTTTCCTTCAACGGCGCGGCACCCTGCTGCAGGCGGTAGCCGCGCTGGTGCAGGCTGTGGCCGGACAGGTCCAGGGACAGGATGGCTTCGCCACGGTCCAGGCGCAGGTGGATGCGCAGGTCCGGGTTGATCTTGTCGATGGACGGACGTTCGCCAGTCGGGGTGCGCAGCTTGTCGACGATTGCATCCTTGACCTTCAGCGCGCCGAAGTGGGTGTTGTCGATGCCCGAGCCGTGACCGCTGAACTCCACCGCCAGCGTACCGTCGCTGACCATGTGGTCGGCCCATTCGATATCCAGCACGCCGTGGTAGAGGTCTTCGGCGTCCTTCATCGGGAAGCGCTTGAGCACCAGCAACACCCGGTTGGCCAGACGCGACCACAGGCACAGGCGGTAGGCGGTTTCCATGTCGGCCATGCCGCGCACGGCCGAGGTGTGCTCGCGGGCGTCCTCAAGGCCAAGCCCGACGGCTTCCTCGATCAGCAGGCCTTCGAGGCCCTTGGGGCAGGTGAGGAAGAGTTCAAAACGGTCCGACATGGGGCATTCCAGGCTTTTCAGCAATCAATGAACGGGCGACGCATCGCCGGTTCGGTTTTCAATCAAGCACTTTTCTTGAAGAGTGCTCGCGTGGCACGAATGTGCCGTTCCACCTCGTCTGACGGGCCTTTGGGCCTTTAGTGACGGGGCAGAAGAAGAATTTGAAGCAACAAAAAGAAATATTCCGACCCTTCGTCGAATAATAACCGACTGCAACAGGTGGGCATTCTCACCAAAGGATTAAACACATTCTCTTCGCAGGGCACATCATAGCTGGCTTTGCCTAGGAAAAGGGGCGAAAAGCCATCCCAGCTTATGGCTATAGCATCGTTATCGTTACGTGCTTATGACAAAACGATCATTGAATCCATGTGACCTATTGGTTAGAACTCAACACAGGTTGGCGCCGTAACGACGCCGACACATCGGCTCGCCACGCCGGCAGCGAGCCCACCAACGGCAGAAAAACTCTGCCCGGCCTCACACGAGGCCGAAGGATATCTAGACAGTCAACAAGTGAGGGAAACACCCTATGAGAAGACTTAAGCGTGATCCGTTGGAAAGAGCATTTTTACGCGGATATCAATATGGCGTTCATGGAAAATCCCGTGAGCTTTGCCCATTTACTCTACCGTCGGTGCGCCAAGCCTGGATCAATGGCTGGCGAGAAGGACGAGGCGACAACTGGGACGGTATGACTGGCACTGCGGGTATCCACAGACTCAACGAACTTCACGCCGTCGGCTAATCAGGGCACTTAATTCCGACACATCAACTTGAATATGTAGCGACTTAACCACGCACGTCCTATCCGGGCGGCGGGCTTCGGCCCAGGGGCTCCTTTATGGAGCCCTTTTTATTGCCTGTGTCCACACAAGCGCCTTCAGCGCAGGGCGGCGATCGCGTCCACCGCTTCGCGAATCAGCGCGGGGCCTTTGTAGATGAAACCGGAGTACAGCTGCACCAGGCTTGCGCCCGCCGCGATCTTTTCAGCCGCGTGTTTGCCTTCGGTGATCCCCCCCACGGCGATGATCGGCAGGCGCCCCGCCAGTTCGGCCGCCAGCACCTTGACGATATGGGTGCTTTTGTCCCGTACCGGCGCGCCGGACAGACCGCCCGCCTCGTCACCGTGAGCGAGGCCTTCGACGCCCACACGGCTGAGGGTGGTGTTGGTCGCGATCACCGCATCCATGCCCGCGTTCATCAGGGCCTGAGCCACCAGCACGGTTTCTTCATCGCTCATATCGGGAGCGATCTTGATCGCCAATGGCACTCGCTTGCCGTGGCGCACTGCCAGGTCTTCCTGGCGCTGGCGCAATGCTTCGAGCAATTGCTTGAGGGAGTCGCCGAACTGCAGGCTGCGCAAGCCCGGGGTGTTGGGCGAGCTGACGTTGACGGTGACGTAGCTGGCGTGGGCGTAGACCTTGTCCAGGCAGATCAGGTAATCGTCCACCGCACGCTCTACCGGCGTGTCGAAATTCTTGCCGATGTTGATACCGAGGATGCCCTTGTACTTTGCCGCCTGAACCCGTGACAACAAATGGTCCACACCCAGATTGTTGAAGCCCATGCGGTTGATGATCGCCTCGGCTTCCGGCAGGCGGAAGATCCGGGGCTTGGGGTTGCCCGGTTGCGGCCGAGGCGTCACGGTGCCGATTTCGACGAAACCGAAACCCAACTGCGCAAACCCGTCGATTGCCGCACCGTTCTTGTCCAGGCCGGCCGCCAGCCCGACCGGATTGGGGAACTCAAGGCCCATCACCGACACCGGTACTTTCGCCGCAGCCTTGCATACCAGGCCATTGAGCCCCAGGCGGCCACCGGCACCGATCAGGTCCAGGGACAGATCGTGGGAGGTTTCCGGGGAGAGTTTGAACAACAGCTGGCGGGCCAGGGTATACATGGGCGGGCTAGACTCGGATGGCGGCGAAAGGTGGCGCGATTATAGCCGGGGACACACGCTGCATGCGAGGCGTGCCGCCCAATCGTCAATTACGATGGGCCATCAGTGCCGCATAACGCGCCCAGACTTTTTCGGCGTAGCGCATGCGCAACGCGTCACGCTCCGCCCCGGCGCCCGCTCCCACATTGTAGGAACCCACCGCCGTCCAGTTATAGCCGAAACGCTGAACGAACCCGGCAAGAATCGAGGCACCGACCTCCACCGACAAACACGGCTCGCTCAACAGCCGCTCTTCGGTAATGCCCAGCTTGAGCAGGCGAGGCAGGTGACTGCTGTTGATTTGCATCAAGCCGATATCATGCGTGCCATTAGCGTTGGCATAGTTGATCGCTTCTGCGCGGTACCCCGACTCTACCGCTGCGATGGCCTGCAGCAACTCCGGCTCGAAGTCGTAACGACGCGCCACTTCATCCCAGCAGTAGGCCAGGGCCTGGTTGCTGCCCATCAGCAAGCCCAGCATCAGGCCCCTGCCCCACACTTTAAACACTGCTGATCTGCCCGCACGCCGAACACACGTGCATGACGTGCTTGGGCTCGGCGTTCCGGACCTGCACAGGGCAGGTAAAACGGTAGCCCTTGCCATACACGGTCTTGATAAACCCTTTGTCGGACTTCAAGTGTCTGCGCAAGGCGTAGATGCAACGTGTCAATGACTCATCAGCCACCTCGCCCCGGGGCCAGGCAAGCGCCAACAAGCGGTCCTTGGTCATCAACGAACCGCCGGAAACCAGCAACAGTCGGAGCACGCTCCCCTCTTTGGGCGGCAGTTGAATATCGGTTTCCCTACCCGTGAGCCGACCATCTTCATGCAAGGTCCAGTGAGCGAAAACCAGGGAATTTGTCGATTCTTCAATCCCGATGTCCATAAGGCGTCCTGCACATTCGACTGCTGACATTCAAATCCTTCTTGCTGTGACGGCTCACTCGCCCGATGCCATGACTATAAAAACCTGTCTCGCGTATCACGCTAGGAAAAACCCTATTCAGTCAGCGTTTTTCAGCGTCTCGTTGTAAGACAGTTCACCACTCAACCCGAACGAGGTAGCCATTCCTGATACACCTCATGCAATTCAACGCCTAACCGGTCCTCCAGCTGCACCAACTCACCCACAGCCATCAACTGCCCGTTGACCCGCACCTCCACGCAGTGGATGACCTCAGGCGCCAAAGGCAACACTTTCCCCGGCGCAAACGCAGCCAGACGCTTACGGCTGATCAATTGCTCCTGCAGCAGTATTTCCAGGTACATGGACAAACGCCTTTTATTCAGGGGGAACGCTCGCGGCCCGGCCTTACGAACGCACGTTGCACACGTTCATATTGCGCAGCCGTCAACGGCGGCGGCCCGGCCGGAGGCTTCGATTCGTCACGGCCCACATCCACCCGCCATGACGAGACTTCATTCAGTTGCCTGGGTACATCCAGTTCATCTACCAGCTTCTCGATCAGGCTTACCTGGGCCGGTTTGCCTTTGATCAAGAGGCTGTTGGTGTCCGCATAGGCGATCAGCGTCAGGTTCTTGTCCGCCAGCGGGCCCTTCTGCTCACTGGCCAGCAGGCCTTGAATGACGGAGGCCATCCCCGGCACGCTGACCTTGCTCGCGCCGCTGCCATACTGCCGATCCTCGACGTGGGTATTGAACACCTGCACCACCCCGAAGGCGTGCGTGCCCACGCGCAGTTCACTGCGTTGGCGGTCCGTCAATTGCGCCAGCCGCAGCACCTGGTTGACATAGCTGGGTGGCCCGGACACGTAGAAGGTACGTACCCCGCTGTCGCGCAAGGGATAGCGCGATTCATCCAGCCCCGTTCGGCGCAGGATGCCGCGCAGTCGGTTGACCGAGATGTACCGCAACGCCACCACGGAGGTTCTCGCTTCGGTCGCGTTGTAGATGTGCACCGATTGCCCGTCGCTGTGCCAGATCAGGCCTTCACGCCGGGCCAGCGCCTCGAGGACCTGTTGGGGCGCCTCGAAATCGAAGGTCCCGCTGACACGCCTGGGCGCCGCTTCCCGACTGACCACCACAGGCAGGCCCAGGGGCACTGACAATGCAGCGAAAAAACTGGCCAGGCTTTCATCGCTGGCCTGATACGGCTCGCCCCAGGCAACCCGGCTGAGCAGCAACAGCACCACCCACAGCAGCGTGCTACCGAGGCAGTGGCGGTTCGTTGGAATGGGAGAATCAGCATGCACCTTGGTTGTCCTGGGCGGTAGAGCGCGAAAGAGCGGCCATACTGAGAGGCAGGCGAGGTTCAATCATGATGGAAAGCTGACGGCTGCCCCGTGGCATGTGCCTTGCTATGCACTCTCTATCAGGGCGCGCGCCAACGACGGAGCGGGCCTACGGACAAAGGCGTCGTTTCCCTGTAATGGCTGGTATCGCCATCCGAGGAAGCGACGCTTTTTTTTGAGAGAAAAGGTAGGTGTGGATGAACGATTCGGTCGGCAACAGCCCGGTGACCCCGGCGCTGGCCTGGGTAAACGGCAGTGACGCGCCGGAAAAGAGCAGTCTCGACCTGGGGTTCATGGCCTTGACTGATTGCGCCTCGCTGGTGGTCGCCGCCACCCAGGGGTTTGCGCAACCCTACGGCCTCACGCTCAACCTCAAGCGTCAAACGTCCTGGGCCAACCTGCGCGACAAACTGGTCAGCGGTGAGCTGGACGCCGCCCATAGCCTGTACGGGCTGATCTATGCCGTGCACCTGGGCATCGGCGGCGTTGCTCCGAGCCCGATGGCGGTGCTGATGGGGCTGAACCAGAACGGGCAGAGCATCAACCTGTCCCGTGGGCTGCAGCAGCAAGGCGTGGTCACTCCTGAGGCATTGGAGCGTCACGTGCACCAAAGCCGTACAAAACTCACCTTCGCCCAGACTTTTCCCACCGGCACCCACGCCATGTGGCTGTATTACTGGCTGGCGAGCCAGGGCATCCACCCGCTGCGGGACGTGGACAGCGTGGTGGTCCCCCCGCCGCAAATGGTTGCGCACCTGCAAGCCGGTCGTATCGACGGCCTGTGCGTCGGTGAACCCTGGTGCGCCAGCGCCGTCAAGCAGAACCAGGGCTTCACCCTGGCGACCAGCCAGTCGATCTGGCCGAATCATCCGGAAAAAGTCCTGGGCTGTACCCAGGCCTTCGTCGACCAATACCCCAATACCGCCCGTGTGCTGGTGATGGCGATTCTTGAAGCCAGCCGCTTTATCGAAGCGAGCACGCAAAACCGTCGCTCCACCGCCCAGCTGCTCAGCGCCCGCGAGTACCTCGACGCACCGCTGGACTGTATCGAACCGCGCCTGCTGGGCAATTACGAAGATGGCCTGGGCAACCAGTGGCAGGACCCGTATGCGCTGCGTTTTTTCGCCGATGGTGCGGTAAACCTGCCCTACCTCTGCGACGGCATGTGGTTCATGACCCAGTTCCGCCGCTGGGGCCTGTTGCGCGAAGACCCGGATTACCTTGAGGTTGCCCGCCAGGTGCAACAACTGGATGTGTACCGTCAAGCCGCCAGCGCCGTCGGCGTCCCGCCCCATGACGAAGACATGCGCAGCAGCCAGTTGATCGACGGCAAGGTCTGGGACGGCTCCGACCCCGCCGGCTATGCCCGCAGCTTCCGTCTGCACGCCATGGCGGACGACACCAGCCGCCAAGCGCTGCGCTGACAGGAGCACGACCATGCTGCGAATCCTGTTGATCAACGACACCCCGCGCAAAGTCGGCCGGCTCAAGGCCGCGTTGACCGAGGCCGGTTTTGAGGTGATCGATGAATCCGGCCTGACCATCGACTTGCCCGCGCGCGTCGAAACGGTGCGCCCCGACGTGATCCTGATCGATACCGAGTCACCCGGCCGCGATGTGATGGAGCAGGTGGTGCTGGTCAGCCGCGATCAACCCCGTCCTATCGTGATGTTTACCGATGAGCACGACCCGAATGTCATGCGCCAGGCGATCAAGTCCGGGGTCAGTGCCTACATCGTCGAAGGCATCCAGGCCCAGCGCCTGCAACCGATCCTTGATGTGGCCATGGCACGCTTCGAAAGCGACCAGGCCCTGCGCGCCCAGCTTCACGCCCGCGATCAACAGTTGGCGGAGCGCAAGCGCATCGAGCTGGCCAAAGGTCTGCTGATGAAAATGAAGGACTGCAATGAGGAAGAGGCCTACACCCTCATGCGCCGCCAGGCCATGAGCCGCCAGCAGAAACTGATCCAGGTCGCCGAACAGATTATTGCCATGAGCGAATTGCTCGGGTGATCTGGCGCGGCTCTTGCTAAAGAACCTCTACAGGTAGCCAACGGCGGTTGCCCAATCCACGACAAAGACGTCGCACACCCGGTTTGCCCTCGCGAACCCGGTGGCGGCGTTTTTTCGTTTTAGACCCAACCGTTGAGGTGCGTGATGAAATCAAGCTTCTGGAAATCCGGGCACACCCCGACCCTGTTTGCCGCGTTCCTGTATTTCGACCTGAGCTTCATGGTCTGGTACCTGCTGGGCCCGCTGGCGGTACAGATTGCCGCCGACCTGCACCTGACCACTCAACAGCGCGGCCTGGTGGTCGCCACGCCGATTCTGGCGGGCGCGGTGTTGCGCTTTCTCATGGGCATGCTGGCCGACAAGCTGTCGCCCAAGACCGCCGGGCTGATCGGCCAGGTGATCGTGATCGTCGCGTTGTTCTGCGCCTGGAAGCTGGGCATTCACAGCTACGAGCAAGCCCTGCTGCTGGGCCTGTTCCTCGGCATGGCCGGCGCCTCGTTTGCCGTCGCCCTGCCGCTGGCCTCGCAATGGTACCCGGCCGAGCACCAAGGCAAAGCCATGGGCATCGCCGGCGCCGGCAACTCCGGCACCGTGTTTGCTGCCTTACTGGCCCCGGTACTGGCGGCGGCCTTTGGCTGGAGCAATGTGTTCGGCTTCGCGTTGATTCCGCTGATTCTCACCCTGATCGTGTTCGCCTGGCTCGCCCGCAATGCCCCGCAACGCCCGAAAGCCAAGTCGATGGCCGACTACTTCAAAGCCCTGGGTGATCGCGACAGTTGGTGGTTCATGTTCTTCTACAGCGTGACCTTTGGCGGCTTCATCGGCCTGGCCAGCGCCCTGCCCGGCTACTTCAACGACCAGTACGGCCTGAGCCCGGTGACCGCTGGCTACTACACCGCGGCCTGTGTCTTCGGTGGCAGCCTGATGCGCCCCTTGGGCGGTGCCCTGGCGGACCGTTTCGGCGGGATCAAGACCCTGCTCGGCATGTACAGCGTGGCGGTGATCTGCATTGCGGCGGTGGGTTTCAATCTGCCCAGTTCCTACGCCGCGTTGGCGCTTTTCGTCTGCACCATGCTCGGCCTTGGCGCCGGGAATGGTGCGGTATTCCAACTGGTGCCACAGCGTTTTCGCAGTGAGATCGGCGTGATGACCGGTTTGATCGGCATGGCCGGCGGCATTGGCGGCTTTGTGCTGGCGGCCGGCATGGGTGCGATCAAGCAGAGTACCGGCAGTTACCAGGTGGCCCTGTGGCTGTTCGCCAGCCTCGGCGTGCTGGCCTGGTTTGGCCTGCACGGCGTCAAGCGTCGCTGGAGAACCACCTGGGGCTCGGCTGCCGTGACCGCTGCGCGCGTCTGATGAGCCTGCAACTGAGCGTCGCCCAGGCCAGTGCGATCGGCCCACGGGCAGAAAACCAGGACGCGCTGCGGGTGGTCACGCCCATGGCGGAACTGGCCGCGAGCAAAGGCTACCTGTGCGCATTGGCCGACGGTGTCAGCCAATGCGCCGATGGCGGCCTGGCCGCACGCTCGACCTTGCAGGCGCTGGCCCTGGACTACTACGCCACGCCGCAGACCTGGGGCGTGGCCCAGGCGCTGGAGCGTTTACTGGTCGCGCAGAATCGCTGGCTGCAAGCCAATGGCGGCGGCCAGCCGCTGCTGACCACCCTCAGTGCCCTGGTGTTTCGCGGCCAGCGTTTCACCCTGGCCCACGTCGGCGATTGCCGCGCCTATCGCTGGCTGGACGGCGAGCTGCAGCGCATCAGCGAAGACCATGTGTGGGAGCAACCGGGCATGCAGCATGTGCTCAAGCGTGCCCTCGGCCTGGACCAACATTTGGTGCTGGATTTTCTCGACGGAGAACTGCGCGCCGGCGAGTGTTTCCTGCTGCTCAGTGACGGGGTCTGGGCCACGTTGGGCGACCACAGCATCCGCGCGATTCTGCGCGAGCAAAGCGACTTGGACCTGGCGGTCAACACCCTGGTGAATGCCGCGCACTTGGCGGGAAGCCAGGACAATGCCAGCGCCTTGCTGGTGCGCATCGATGCCCTCGGCGCCGCCACGCTGGGCGACGCGCTGGTGCAGTTGCAGCAGTGGCCGCTGCCGCCGCTGCTCAAGGCCGGGCAACGTTTCGAAGGTTGGCAGGTGCACAGCCTGTTGGCGCAGAGCCGACAGTCATTGCTGTATCGGGTGCAGGATGATCAACAGCGGCCCTGGTTGCTGAAAACCTTGCCGCTCAATCGCGAAGCCGATACGGACGCCGCCCAGGCCCTGCTCTCGGAAGAATGGTTTCTGCGCCGGGTCGCCGGCCGCGCATTCCCTGAAGTGCATGCCGCCAGCGGGCGTCAGCATTTGTACTACGTGATGCGTGAATATCCGGGGCAAACCCTGGCCGAACTGTTCAAGCGCCAGGGCCCATTGCCCCTGGCTCAATGGCAGTCCATCGCCGAGCGTTTGCTGCGCGCGGTGGGCCTGCTGCACCGGCGGCAGATTCTGCACCGCGATATCAAGCCGGAAAACCTGTTGCTGGGGGATGACGGTGAACTGCGCGTGCTGGATTTCGGCCTGGCCTACTGCCCAGGGCTGTCCGAAGACCGCGCGCATGTGCTGCCCGGCACCCCGAGCTTTATCGCGCCGGAGTCGTTCAGCGGCGAGCGGCCTACGCCGCAACAGGATTTGTACAGTGTCGGCGTCACGCTCTATTACCTGCTGACCGGCCACTATCCCTACGGTGAAATCGAAGCTTTCCAACGCCCGCGCTTCACTCAGGCGGTCAGCGCCAGCCGCTACCGTCCTGACTTGCCCGACTGGTTGCCCGCGAGCCTCGAACGGGCCGTGGCCGCGCAACCGCAGCAACGTTATGAAACCGCCGAAGAATGGCTGCTGGTGCTGGAACAGGCCGACCGCCGTGAGCTGAGCGTGCGCGCGCGCCCCCTGCTGGAGCGTGAACCGCTGAAGGTCTGGCAAACCCTGGCGATGGCTTCGCTGCTGATCAATCTGGTGCTGCTCTACTGGCTCTTGCACCACTAACGGGCAAAACCCTGCGGCATTCGCGCTAAATGCCCAATAAAACTGGGGGCATCGGCAGTTGGCACAGCTGCTGCATTAGCTATCCCAACAACCCACATATAGCCGCTCCTTCAACGTCGAAGGGCCGAGCTTCCCGAGAGAACGGGACCAGGACAAAGGCGTCCTCGCTAGGTAACTAGCGGGGACGCCTTTTTTTGTTTGGCGCGTGATTGGTCGGAGAGCGACATGAAAAAACTCAAACTGGTGATGATCGGCAACGGCATGGCCGGGGTTCGCACCCTGGAAGAACTGCTCAAGCTCAGCAGCGACATCTATGACATCACCGTGTTCGGCGCCGAGCCCCACACCAACTACAACCGCATCCTACTGTCGCCGGTGCTGGCCGGCGAGCAGACCTTCGAAGAGATCGTGCTCAACGACCTGGACTGGTACCTCGATAACAACGTCAAGCTGCTGCTCAACCGCAAGGTGGTGCAGATCGACCGGATCAAGCGCCGGGTCATCGCCGAAGACGGTACCGAAGCCGAGTACGATCGCCTACTGATCGCCACCGGTTCCACCCCGTTTATCCTGCCCATTCCCGGTAATACCTTGCAGGGCGTGATCGGCTACCGCGATATTGCCGACACCCAGGCCATGATCGACACCGCCAAGACCCACAAGCACGCCGTGGTCATCGGTGGTGGGCTGCTGGGCCTTGAGGCCGCCAACGGCTTGATGCTGCGCGGCATGCAGGTGACCGTGGTGCACATCGGTGAATGGCTGCTGGAACGGCAGCTGGACAAAACCAGCGGCCAACTGCTGCAAACCGAGCTGGAAAGCCGCGGCCTGGTGTTCCGCCTGTGCGAACAGACCCAGGCCTTGCACGATGCCGGCAACGGCCGGGTCGGCTCGGTGCAGTTCAAAAATGGCGATATCATTCCCGCCGACCTGGTGGTGATGGCCGCTGGTATCCGCCCCAACACCGAACTTGCGGAAAAGTCCGGCATCCCCTGCAACCGTGGGATTCTGGTCAACGATACGATGCAAACCTACGACCCGCGCATCTATGCCATCGGCGAATGCGCCAGCCACCGTGGGATTGCCTACGGCCTGGTGGCGCCGCTGTTCGAACAGGCCAAGGTCTGCGCCAACCATCTCGCCCAGCTGGGTTTCGCCACCTACAAAGGTTCGGTCACCTCCACCAAGCTGAAAGTCACCGGCATCGACCTGTTCTCCGCCGGAGACTTCATGGGCGGCGAAGGCACTGAAACCATCACCCTCTCCGACCCCATCGGCGGCGTGTACAAAAAACTGGTGATCAAGGACGACATCCTGGTCGGCGCCTGCCTGTACGGCGATACCGCCGATGGAGGTTGGTATTTCCGCCAGATCCGTGAGAACCACGCGATTGGTGAGATCCGCGACCATCTGATGTTTGGCGAAAATGCACTGGGCGATGTAGGCCATCAGGGCCAGGACAAAGCCATGAGCATGGCCGACAATGCCGAGGTCTGCGGCTGCAATGGCGTGTGCAAGGGCACCATCGTCAAGGCGATCCAGGAACAAGGGCTGTTCAGCGTCGATGAGGTGAAAAAGCACACCAAGGCCGCCAGCTCGTGCGGATCTTGCGCGGGGCTGGTGGAGCAGATCCTGATCAACACCGTGGGCGGCGCCGCCGACGTCAAACCCAAGAGCGAAAAAGCCATCTGCGGTTGCAGCGACCTCAACCACGGGCAAATCCGCCAGGCCATTCGCGACCAGCACCTGCTGACCATCGCCGGCACCATGAGCTACCTGAACTGGCGCACGCCCAACGGTTGCGCCACCTGCCGCCCGGCGCTGAACTACTACCTGATTTCCACCTGGCCGGGCGAAGCCAAGGACGACCCGCAGTCGCGCCTGATCAACGAGCGCGCCCACGCCAACATCCAGAAAGACGGCACCTATTCCGTCGTCCCACGCATGTGGGGCGGCGTGACCAATCCGTCGGAGCTGCGCCGTATCGCCGATGTGGCCGACAAGTACAACGTGCCCATGGTCAAGGTGACCGGCGGCCAGCGCATCGACTTGCTTGGCATCAAGAAGCAGGACTTGCCCGGCGTCTGGAAAGACCTCGACATGCCGTCCGGGCATGCCTACGGCAAATCCATCCGTACCGTGAAGACCTGCGTGGGCAGCGAGTTCTGCCGCTTCGGTACGCAAAACTCCAC
Organism: Pseudomonas sp. R2-7-07; assembly: GCF_003852355.1. Taxonomy (NCBI): domain Bacteria; kingdom Pseudomonadati; phylum Pseudomonadota; class Gammaproteobacteria; order Pseudomonadales; family Pseudomonadaceae; genus Pseudomonas; species Pseudomonas sp. R2-7-07. The sequence goes on from NZ_CP027759.1 coordinate 4,184,486, forward strand.
GCAACTGGGCATCGAGCTGGAGCACGACCTGTTCAATATGTGGTCGCCGCACAAGGTCAAGCTGGCGGTGTCCGGTTGCCCACGCAATTGCTCGGAAGCAGGCATCAAGGACGTGGGAATCATCGGTGTGGACTCGGGCTGGGAGATGTACATCGGCGGCAACGGCGGGATCAAAACCGAAGTCGCGGAGTTTTTCGTCAAGCTCAAGACCGCCGAAGAAGTGCGCGAATACAACGGCGCATTCCTGCAGTTGTACCGCGAAGAAGCCTTCTACCTGGAGCGCACCGTGCATTACCTGCAACGGGTGGGCATGGAGCACATCAAGAAAGCCGTGCTCGAAGACCCGGCCCGGCGTCAGACCCTCAACGAGCGCCTGCAGTTTTCGCTGTCATTCGAGCAAGACCCCTGGAAAGAACGCCTGGAACAGCCGCTGCTGAAAAAGGAATTCGACGTCATCCCGGTCAAGCAATTGGAGGTGCCAGCATGAACTGGCTGGATATCTGCGCTCTGGAAGAAATCAACGCATTGGGCTCGCGCATCATCAACGGGCCCAAGGGCGACATTGCGATTTTTCGCACCAGCGACGATGAAGTCTTCGCACTCGATGACCGTTGTCCGCACAAAGGCGGGCCGCTGTCCCAAGGTTTGATCTATGGCAAGCGCGTGGCCTGCCCGCTGCACAATTGGCAGATCGACCTGGCGTCCGGCGAAGCCCAGGCGCCGGATATCGGTTGTGCCCATCATCACCTCGCCCGCGTGGAAAACGGCCGAGTGATGCTGGCCCTGCGGGATGCAGGGTGATGAACCGCCAGGTCACCGCGTCCACCTGCTGTTATTGCGGGGTGGGCTGCGGCGTGCTGATTGAGCATGACGGCACCCGGATCCTCGGCGTGCAAGGCGATCCGGACCACCCGGCCAACTTCGGCAAGCTGTGCAGCAAGGGCGCCAGCCTGCATCTGACCGGTGACCTCGACGCCCGCGCCTTGTACCCGGAGTTGCGCTTGGGCAAAGACCTGGCCCGCGCCCGTACCGATTGGGATACCGCCCTGGAACATGCGGCCACGGTATTTGCCGAGACCATCGCCGCGCACGGTCCGGACAGCGTGGCCTTCTACATCTCCGGGCAATTGCTGACCGAGGACTACTACAGCTTCAACAAACTGGCGCGTGCCCTGGTCGGCACCAACAATATCGACAGCAACTCGCGGCTGTGCATGTCCTCGGCCGTCGTTGGATACAAGCGCAGCCTGGGCGCCGATGCCCCGCCCTGCAGCTATGAAGACCTGGACACCAGCGACTGCGTGATGATCGTCGGCAGTAACATGGCCTACGCTCATCCAGTGTTGTTCCGACGTTTGGAAGAAGCCAAGGCGCGCCGCCCACAGATGAAAGTCGTGGTGATCGACCCACGGCGCACAGACACGTGCGAACTGGCTGACCTGCACCTGGCGATCCTGCCGGGGACCGACGTCGCGCTGTTCCATGGGATTTTGCATCTGCTGCTGTGGGAAGACTGGATCGACCGCGATTTTATCCAGGCGCATACCGACGGCCTGGTCGAGCTGAAACGCCTGGTGCATGACTACACGCCGCAGATGGTCACGCAACTGTGCGGAATCAGCGTCGAACAGTTGCGCCTGTGCGCACAGTGGGTGGGCACCTCCAGTAGCTTTTTGTCGCTGTGGTGCATGGGGTTGAACCAATCCACTGCGGGCAGTGCAAAAAACAGCGCGCTGATCAACCTGCACCTGGCCACCGGTACGATTGGCCGGCCAGGCTGCGGGCCGTTTTCCCTGACCGGCCAACCCAATGCCATGGGCGGGCGCGAGACCGGCAGCTTGTCGAATTTGCTGCCTGGGCATCGCGACGCCGCCAACCCCGAACATCGCGCAGAAGTCGCCGCTTATTGGGGCGTCGATCAACTGCCCGCTAGCACCGGCCTCACGGCCATCGAACTGTTCGAGCAGGTGCAGGCGGGCAAGATCAAAGCGTTGTGGATCGCCTGCACCAACCCCGCCCAATCATTGCCGGACCAGAATGCCGTGCGTGCAGCCTTGGCGACATGTCCGTTTGTGGTATTGCAGGAAGCGTTTCGAACCACCGAGACCGCCGCCTACGCCGACCTGCTGTTGCCCGCCGCCAGCTGGGGTGAAAAAGAAGGCACGGTGACCAACTCCGAACGGCGTATTTCCCACGTGCGACGCGCCATCAGCGCACCGGGAGAAGCGTGGCCGGATTGGGCGATTACGGTGGATTTCGCCCGACGCCTGGAGCGTCGTCTGCGGCCGGGCCTGAGCAGCCTGTTTGCCTTTGAGCAACCGGCGCAGATTTTTGACGAGTTCAAGCTGCTGACGCAGGACCGCGACCTGGATTTGTCAGGCATCAGCCATGCCCTGCTTGACCGGCTCGGTCCGCAACAGTGGCCGTTTCCCAGGGGTGCACAAGCCGGAACGCCGCGCCTCTACGTGGATGGCATTTTCCCCACCGCTAATGGCCGTGCGCAGTTTGTCGCCGACCCTTACCGCGCCGCCAAGGAGCAGCGTGACGCACGCTTCCCCTTGACCCTGATCACCGGCCGCCTGCGCGACCAATGGCACGGCATGAGCCGTACCGGCACGGCAGCGCAGTTGTTCGGGCATGTCAGCGAAGCGCTGTTGAGCCTGCACCCGGACGAGTTGCGCCGTCACCGCTTCAAAGAAGGCGACCTGGTCAGCCTGAAAAGCCGTCGAGGCAATGTCATCGTCGCGGTCACCAGCGATGACAGCGTGCGCCCCGGCCAGGCGTTCCTGCCCATGCATTGGGGCGACCGTTTTCTCAAAGGCGGCGTCAACGTGCTGACCCAGCCGGCGTGCGACCCGTTGTCGAAACAGCCGGAACTCAAACACAGCGGTGTGCGCCTGGAAGCGGTGCAACTGCCGTGGCAGCTGTTTGCGCTGATTGAGGGCGATGTGCAGCGACATTTCGAAGCCCTGCGCCCGCTCTGTGAGGGTTTTGCCTACGTCAGCCTGAGCCTGTCCGGACGTGAGCGTCCCGCGTTGCTGGTGCGTGCAGCCCATACCGAGGCGCCAGACCTGCAGTTGCTGAACCGCATTGATCAGTTACTGGGGCTCAATGACGGCCCGGTGATGGCGTATGACGACCCGCGCCGTTCCATCGGTAAACGGGTGAAAATCGAAAAAGGCCGCATTACCGCGTTGCGCCTGGCCGGCGAAACCCTCGCCCGCCATTGGCTGCAGAGCCTCTGGCTGGAAGGCCGCGCCGACGATCAATTACGCCGCTGGCTATTGGCGCCGTTAAGCGCGCCACCGGGGGGTGCCGCAGCCAGCAGCAAGGTCCTGTGCAACTGCATAAATGTCAGCGAAAACACAGTTTGCGCCGGGATCGCCCGTGGCCTGGACCTGAATGGGCTCAAACAAGAACTGGGGTGCGGCACGCAGTGCGGCTCCTGCGTGCCGGAAATCAAACGTCTTTTGGCCGCCAGCCCGCAGCCAATCGCAATCAGTCTGTGAGGTAACAACATGAGCGCAAAAGTTTGGCTGGTAGGCGCCGGGCCCGGTGATCCGGAATTGCTCACCCTCAAAGCGGTAAGGGCCCTGCATGAAGCCGACGTGGTGTTGATCGACGATCTGGTCAACGCGGCCGTGCTGGAGCACTGCGCCGATGCGCGCGTGATCACCGTCGGCAAGCGTGGCGGCTGTCGTTCCACGCCGCAGGATTTTATTCACCGCCTGATGCTGCGTTACGCGCGCCAGGGTAAGTGCGTGGTGCGGCTTAAAGGTGGCGACCCGTGCATTTTCGGCCGGGGTGGCGAAGAGGCAACCTGGCTGCGCGAACGTGGAGTCGAGGTGGAGTTAGTCAACGGCATCACCTCAGGGCTGGCCGGAGCGACGAATTGCGATATCCCGTTGACGTTGCGCGGTGTAAGCCGTGGCGTGACGCTGGTCACGGCGCATACCCAGGACGACAGCAGCCTGAATTGGCGCGCACTGGCCGAGGGGGGCACGACGCTGGTGGTGTATATGGGCGTCGCCAAGCTGGAAGAGATTCGGCAACAGTTGCTGGAAGGTGGCATGGCTGCGGATATGCCGGTGGCGATGATCGAAAATGCGTCGTTGCCCGAGCAGCGCGAATGCCGTAGCGACCTCGCCGCCATGCATGAAGACGCGCAGGCGTTTGCGCTGAAGAGCCCGGCGATCCTGGTGATTGGCCGTGTTGCCAGCGCAGCCCAGATGGCTTGCGCCGCAGCAGCCGCCAGCGCCTGAGGCAAATCACAGGCAAAAAAAAGCCCGGCCTAAGCCGGGCTTTTTGTGAAACTCGGCTAATTACTTAGCTTGAGCTTCAACCGCTGCTTCTACGCGACGGTTTACAGCGCGACCAGCTTCAGTTGCGTTGTCAGCAACTGGGCGGGATTCGCCGTAACCTACGGAGGTGATGCGGCTAGGAGCTACGCCATCTTTAACCAGGACTTGCTTAACAGCGTCAGCACGACGCTGGGACAGCTTCTGGTTGTAAGCGTCTGGACCTACGGAGTCAGTGTGACCAGCAACTTCTACGTTGGTGTCTGGGTACTGAGCCATGAAGTCGGCCAGGTTTTTGACGTCGCCGTAGCTGTTAGGCTTAACAACCGACTTGTCGAAGTCGAACTTAACGTCCAGCTCAACACGAACAACCTGAGCAACCGGAGCTTCTGGCTCTGGAACTGGCTCTGGAGCTGGTGCTGGGGTAGGAGCTGGAGCTGCTGCGCCAGCGTTACCGCCGAAGTTCACGCCCAGGCCAACCAGTGCGGAGTAGTCCCACTTGCCGTTGTCCAGACCGTAGTCAGCTTCAACACCAGCACGAGCGTACAGGTTGTTGGTGAAGTAGTACTTCACGCCGGTACCGATGGTAGCGAAAGTGGTCTGGTCGCGACCGCTGTGGCCGTCAGCTTTTACGTTGCCACGGCTCTGGTGGCCGAAACCGCCTTCAACGTATGGACGCAGGCTGTCAACGCCAGCTTGACCGAAGTGATATTGGGCAACCAGGCTGCCGGTATCACCTTTGATCTTCTGGCTACCAGTACCGTCGTTCGAACGGGTGTGGTTAGTCTTGTCGTAGGACAGGTTCAAGGACAGGTCGTCGGTCAAGAAGTAACCGATGCGAGCGCCAGGATTGAAGCCGTCTTCGATGTGCTTGACGCTATCGTTGTACTGCTTCTTGTAGAACAGCTCGCCTTCAACTGCGCCTTGGCCTTGTGCCAGAACGCCGAAAGAAGTAGCGGCAATAAGAGAACCAATGGCCAAGCCCAAGGTGTTTTTCAGTTTCATCCGTTAAATCCCCATCTGGTGATTGTAAAGCAGTCCCACAAACCGGGGGACAACTCGGCGACAAGTCTAACAGAACTTGCCTACACGTAAGAGATATTTGCTACGCACTAAGTTTCAGTCTCGCCCGCAAATTTCTCACGTAATTTATCAAGAGCACGTTTGTAACGCATTTTTGTAGCACTCAAACCCATGTGCATGATGTCAGCGATTTCCTGAAATTCCAATTCTGCGACGAAACGTAGCACCAGAATTTCACGGTCAATCGGGTTCACATGCACCAGCCAGCGATCAAGTCCGCCCTTTTCCTCGGGTGCCGGCGCCTTTTCTTCAGACGCCTCCTCAAGGGGGTCCAGACTCAAAGCGTCCATCAAGCGACGCTTTCGCCGTTCCTTCCGATACTGCGTGATGCACTCGTTGTAGGTGATGCTGTAGAGCCAGGTCTTGAACTTCGATTTGCCCTCGAAGTTCTTCAGGCCGTACAGCACCTTGAGCATCACTTCCTGACAGACATCATCGGCATCTCTATCGTTCCCCAAATACCTTGAACAAACGTTGAACAGAGTGCGTTGATACCTGCGCATCAATTCTTCGTACGCGCGTGTAACGTGAAACAGCTCCGTGTGCGAACGCGCGACCAACTCCTCATCAGAGAGCTCACGGGGGTCATAGCGCGTGGACAGCGTTTGGGCTTTATTCAAAACAAGTCGTGCCGGCAGTCAGGTCAATGTCCGCTGCAACCCGGTCAGCCGGGTTTGCGGCGGCGTACATTAGCAGGGTTTGCCGGTTTAGCGGCTACTGACCTGCTGCTCCAGGAGAATCCGGTTGGACAGCGACACCAGTTCTCCGTCATCGGTCAGCACGGTCGTCTTGACTGTGCCGATCTCCTCGATTTGCCCTTCAACCTCGCCCACACGCACCTGTTGCCCAACTTGATATAGCTCACGCACATAGATTCCCGCAAGAATCTGACCGGCAATTTCCCGGCTTCCCAACCCCATGGCCAGCGCAACGGCCAGACCAACGGTAATCAAAACGATCACAATAACGTGGTTCAGCAGGTCAGTCTTGACCTCCAATTGGCTGATCGCGACGGAAATGCTGATGATGATCACCAGCCCCTGGGCAATTCGCCCCAGGCCTGCCGCGTAGTCCAGCCCGACGCCTTCAGCGGCTCCGCGCACCAGGCCATTGGCCAGTTGCGCGAGCAAAACACCGACCAGCAACACCAGCGCGCCGCCGAAAACTTTCGGCAAATACAGTGCCAGCATGTCGAGCGTAGCTGAAACTCGCTCAAGTCCAAGGGACTGAGCCGCAGAAACCAGGAAAATCAGTAGAACGAACCAATAAACGATCTTGCCGATCAGCGTAGAGATCGGCACTTGCAGCCCGGCGCGGCCCAGCAGCTTGGTCAGGCCGGTGCCGGCCATCAGGCGATCCAGCCCGAGTTTGGCGAGCAATTTGGACAGCAGGGTGTCGAGCAACTTGGCCACGACAAAGCCCAGCAATACCAGGACCAGGGCACCAAACAGGTTGGGAATGAAATTCGCCACCTTGGTCCACAATGCGGTCATCGCGGTGACCAGGCTCTGGGTCCAGAGATCAAGTTCCATATTCAGTCAGCCTTATCAGCAGTGCGAGCAAGAGGTTTACTACGGGAAACCGGTGACACATGGGCCGAACCGTTGTTCAGGGCCATCATCAATGCCGGCACCCAGCGCCCGAGCAGACCGAACAGGTCACCCGCCCCTACCTGACGGTTGGCGGTTTTCAGTACGCGACCCAGGCAAGCGTCGTCATCACGGTTGGATGGCGAAGCATTGAGCATGTCACGCAAAGACTGTTCGAACGGATCGTGCATAGAGACCTCTCGCAAGTGATTTAAAAGACGAGGGTAAAATTCATCGGGTCACATCGGCCCTTTCCTACGTTCAGCTCATATTCAGCTCAAACCCAGCGCAATCGTCGAAACAACCACCATTGCCCCAGGGCCACGCAGACCATCAGCAGGCAGGCAATCATGAATCCGTAGGGGCTGCTGGAAAACGGTATCCCCCCCACATTGATGCCCAGCAGGCCGGTCAAAAAACTCATCGGCAAGAAGATGCCGGTGATGATTCCGAAACGGTACATCGTGCGGTTCATGCGCAGGCTCAAGCGCCGGTCTTCGGCCTCAAGCACAAGCCCCACGCGCTCCCTGGCCAATTCGAGCTCTTCCAGGTAACGGGTCAGGCTGTTGTGCAATTCGTTCCAATAGTCGGCGTCGTCTTCACAGAACCACGCCAGTTTGATCCGCGTCAGCTGCGCGAAAATATCCCGTTGCGGCGCCAGAAAACGCTTGAGCCCGGCCGCTCGCCGACGGATCTGCAAGACGCTGCCGTGCTCCGGGGTATACCGTTCGTCGGCATCGAGTTTTTCTTCCTCGGCATCGACAATTTCGGACAGCCCGGTGACCAGATCCTGCACTTTGTTGGTCAGGTACTGCGCCATATAAAGGATGAGTTCAGACGCAGTTCTTGGCCCCTTACCCTCGGCCAGTTGCACCAGCAGCTCATCGGTGGCGCGTAGCGGGCGCAAACGCAGGGAAATCACACGACTGGCCGCTGCGAAGATACGTACCGAAACCATGTCCTCCGGTTCCGCGCCGGGGTTGAGATTGATCCCACGCAAAAACAGCAGCAGTTCGGCATCCGGTAACGGCAGCAGCCGCGGACGGGTGTTTTCTTCCAGCAGGAGGTCACACGCAAATTCGCTCAAACCGCTGGATTTGCGCAGCCAGGTCTGGGTTTGAGGGTGGCTGCGGTCCCAATGCAGCCACAGGCTTTCCTGAGGCTGCAGTTGCAACGCGTCAAGCTCAGTCCGGGCAATCGAACGCGCACCGCCTTTACCGTCCAGCACCAGGGCATGCACCAGCCCCCATTGCGCGTTTTCTTCCTCGAACATCCTCATCCCTTTCGGCTACTGCGTTTATTCAGGCATTTTCAGTGGGCTGGGCGAGACGATCACACCGTTGTTATCGGCATACACGTATTCGCCTGGGCGGAACGTCACGCCCGCAAAGGTCACCACCACGTTCAGGTCGCCAAGGCCGCGCTTGTCGGTTTTCATCGGATGGGAAGCCAGGGCCTGCACGCCCAGATCGGTCTGGGCAATCACATCGACGTCGCGGATGCACCCGTAGATCACCATGCCTTCCCAGCCGTTTTTCGCGGCTTTCTCGGCGATCAGGTCACCCAGCAACGCACGCCGCAGCGAACCACCGCCATCGACTACCAATACCTTGCCGGTACCCGGCTGCTCGGCCTGTTCCTTGACCAGGGAGTTATCTTCGAAGCACTTGATGGTGACAATTTCGCCGCCGAAGGAATCTCGGCCACCGAAGTTGCTGAACATCGGCTCGACCACCTGTACCAGCTCCGGGTACGCGTCGCACAGGTCGGGGGTCACGTAATGGTTCATCGAGAAACTCCTGTCGTCAAAAATGAAGTCGGACATCCCACGGTGTACATCAGAAAAACGTCTTGCAACAGGCATTCTTTAAGGGCTTGGCCGGTAATGGCGGCCATGATCAGACTCACCTGCGCGTAACGCAATGGCTGTTACGCGACTGAATATGACCAGAAGCGCCTGAGGCGTCATATCTTAGCCGCAACCACTCAAGAGTGAAACGCCCCCGGTAGAGCGCTTCGTTAAACCGCAACAGCCACCTCGGGCCGGGAGCCGAACAAAGGTGTCAACGGGTCTTTCAACCAACGTTCCACCAACGGCCACACTTCGGCTTGTGCGGCTTTGCTGACCAGCATTTGTACATGCCCGAAATCCTCGCTGAAACCCTGCCGACGCCCCAGGCACAGGTATTGGCGATGCTCGCTGCCGACTTGCTCGAACAGCTTGCGACACGCCCAGTCCGGATCTTGCCGGTCGCCTGCCGCGCTGACTGCCAACAGCGGCACGTCGACTTCTGCCAGGCCTTTCCACCAGTCACGCTCGGCGTCGCCAAAGCGGCCGAACAGGCCATTCCATCGCATGGCTTCGATCATCACGCCGGCCGGCTCGTCCTCGGGCCCGCGCTTGAATCGCGGGCCGGACACCTGGGCAAGACGCTTCAAGATAAATCGGCCGCCCCATTCCACCGGGGGAATTTTCAACGGCCAATGGGTGCGGCTGACCTGGCAGCCAAAGATCGCCACCGAAGCCACCCACTGCGCGCTCAGGTATTGCCCGCCCAGCGCGGCAACCAACGTGGTGGCGCCGAGGGAATGCCCGATCCAGTGCGCAGCCTGCCCGCTTTGCTCGTGCACGAACGCACCAATGGCCGGCAAATCGTAACGCGCGTAATCGGCGACACGGTTGCGGGCGTAGTCGTGGTTGCGCTTGGACAGGCCATGGCCGCGCATTTCCGGGATCCATACATCAAACCCCTGGCGTGCCAGGTGAGCTCCCAGGCCGATGCCCTTGGGCGAATACCAGAAGCGCCGATTGGAAAAACTGCCATGCAAGAAAATAACCGGCGTGCCCCGGTTTTCCGGGACATCGGCCAGGCCCAGACGGGTAACCGCCAGCTCGACGGTACCGTCGGGACTGTTACCGGGTTTGAGGCGGTACACATCTTCACTCAGGTCGCCACGACGTTCAGCGCTGATCAAGGCGACGGGAAACAGGTTGCTGCTGCTTTGCATAATCTTCTTGCACAAAAAAGGGCGGCGTCCGGTAGGAGTTCCGCCCTGTACAGATAAGAATGCCGGTCACCCTCAACGGGTGACCGGCACTTTTGACGTAGCGATGTTAAGCGGGCGCTTGGCCTTCGGCGAGGAAGAACCAGGTTTCCAGCACGGAGTCGGGGTTCAGCGAGACGCTTTCGATGCCCTGTTCCATCAGCCACTTGGCCAGGTCAGGGTGATCGGAAGGGCCCTGGCCGCAGATACCGATGTACTTGCCGGCCTTGTTACACGCCTGGATGGCGTTGGCCAGCAGCTTCTTGACCGCAGGATTTCGCTCGTCGAACAGGTGAGCGATGATCCCGGAGTCGCGGTCCAGGCCCAGGGTCAGCTGGGTCAGGTCGTTGGAGCCGATGGAGAAACCGTCGAAGAATTCCAGGAATTCCTCGGCCAGGATGGCGTTGGACGGCAGCTCGCACATCATGATGACCCGCAGGCCGTTCTCGCCGCGTGTCAAACCGTTTTCAGCCAGCAGGTCGACCACCTGGCTCGCCTCGCCCAGGGTGCGCACGAACGGCACCATGATTTCGACGTTGGTCAGCCCCATTTCGTTGCGCACACGCTTGAGGGCGCGGCATTCGAGTTCGAAGCAGTCACGGAACGTTTCGCTGATATAACGCGACGCGCCACGGAAGCCCAGCATCGGGTTTTCTTCTTCTGGCTCGTAGAGCTTGCCGCCGATCAGGTTCGCGTATTCGTTGGACTTGAAGTCCGACAGGCGCACGATGACCTTTTTCGGATAGAACGCTGCCGCCAGGGTGCTGATGCCTTCCACCAGCTTCTCGACATAGAAGCCCACCGGGTCGTTGTAGCCGGCGATGCGCTTGTCGACGCTTTCCTTGATGTCCAGCGGCAGGCCGTCGTAGTTCAACAGGGCCTTTGGGTGCACGCCGATCATGCGGTTGATGATGAACTCCAGGCGGGCCAGGCCCACACCGGCGTTCGGCAACTGCGCGAAGTCAAAGGCGCGGTCCGGGTTGCCGACGTTCATCATGATCTTGAACGGCAGGTCCGGCATGGCGTCGATGGAGTTCTGCTTGATGTCGAAGCCCAGCTCGCCTTCGAAGATGAAACCGGTGTCGCCTTCGGCGCAGGACACGGTCACACCCTGGCCATCTTTCAACAGCTGGGTGGCGTTGCCGCAACCGACGACCGCAGGAATGCCCAGCTCACGGGCGATGATCGCCGCGTGGCACGTGCGCCCGCCACGGTTGGTGACGATGGCGCTGGCGCGTTTCATTACCGGTTCCCAGTCCGGGTCGGTCATGTCGGAGACCAGCACGTCACCCGGCTGGACTTTGTCCATCTCGGACACGTCCTTGATGATGCGTACCTTGCCGGCGCCGATTCGCTGGCCAATCGCGCGGCCTTCCACCAGCACGGTGCCGGTTTCTTTCAGCAGGTAACGTTCCATGACGTTAGCCGACGTGCGGCTCTTAACGGTCTCGGGACGGGCCTGCACGATGTACAGCTTGCCGTCGTCACCGTCCTTGGCCCATTCGATGTCCATCGGGCACTTATAGTGCTTCTCGATGATCATCGCTTGCTTGGCCAATTCGCTGACTTCAGCGTCGGAGAGGCAGAAACGCGCGCGCTCGGCCTTGTCGACGTCCACGGTTTTAACGGAACGACCGGCCTTGGCCTCGTCGCCGTAGATCATCTTGATCGCCTTGCTGCCCAGGTTGCGGCGCAGGATGGCCGGGCGGCCGGCCTCAAGGGTGTGCTTGTGCACGTAGAATTCATCCGGGTTCACCGCGCCTTGTACGACGGTTTCGCCCAGGCCGTAGGCGCCGGTGATGAATACCACGTCACGGAAGCCCGATTCGGTATCGAGGGTGAACATCACGCCGGCGGTACCGGTTTCGGAACGCACCATGCGCTGCACACCGGCAGACAAGGCCACCAGCTTGTGGTCGAAACCCTGGTGCACGCGGTAGGAAATGGCGCGGTCGTTGAACAGCGAGGCAAACACTTCCTTGGCCGCGCGGATCACGTTCTCCACGCCGCGGATGTTGAGGAAGGTCTCCTGCTGACCGGCGAACGAGGCGTCCGGCAAGTCTTCGGCGGTGGCCGAGGAGCGCACGGCGACGGCCATATCCGGGTTACCGGCGGACAAGGTGGCGAAGGCGGTGCGGATCTCTTCGTTGAGCTTCTCGGGGAACTCGGCGTCCATGATCCATTGGCGGATCTGGCTGCCGGTTTTGGCCAGGGCGTTGACGTCATCGACGTCCAGGGCGTCCAGCGCGGCGTGGATCTGGGCGTTGAGGCCGCTCAGCTCGAGGAAATCACGGTAAGCCTGGGCCGTGGTGGCAAAACCACCCGGCACCGAGACACCGGCGCCTGCAAGATTACTGATCATCTCGCCGAGGGATGCGTTCTTGCCCCCCACATGCTCTACATCATGGACGCCGAGCTTATCGAGGGAAACTACGTACTCTACCAAGGTGATCTCTCCACTTTCTGTGTTGGAAAAGCTCAGGACGCGGCTTGCTCAGTAGGAGCGAACGCCAGCGCTTGTGGCCTGGACCTGGAAAATAAGTGAGAATGCGGCCAACTGCGGGACGGCAAAATCGCGCCTATCATATCCAAGATTCGCCATCAGCTTAAGGCCCAGGGCTCAAATGAAACGATCTGCTTTCTTTATTTCCGATGGCACCGGCATCACGGCCGAAACACTGGGCCAGAGCCTGCTCGCGCAGTTCGAAAACATTACCTTCGCCAAATTCACACGGCCTTATATAGACAGCGTGGACAAAGCGCGGGCCATGGTACAACAAATCAATCTGGCGGCTGAAAAAGACGGTTTTCGCCCGATCATTTTCGACACCATCGTCAATCAAGACATTCGTGAGATTCTCGCAACGTCGAATGGTTTCATGATCGACATTTTCTCCACGTTCCTGGCGCCATTGGAACAGGAGCTGAGCGAACATTCCTCTTACTCCGTCGGAAAGTCCCATTCCATTGGGCATAACTCCAATTATATGGAGCGGATCGAGGCGGTGAACTTTGCCCTCGACAACGATGACGGCGCCCGCACGCATTACTACGACAAGGCCGACCTGATCCTGGTCGGCGTATCGCGCTGCGGCAAGACACCCACCTGCCTGTACATGGCCATGCAATTCGGTATCCGCGCGGCCAACTACCCGCTGACCGAAGACGACATGGAACACCTGACGCTGCCAGCCGCCCTGCGCGCGCATTCCCACAAGCTGTTCGGCCTGACCATCGACCCGGACCGGCTGACCGCCATCCGCAACGAACGCAAGCCCAACAGCCGCTATTCCAGCTACGCCCAATGCGAATTTGAAGTGCGCGAAGTGGAAAATCTGTTCCGGCGCGAGAATATTGCGCACATCAATTCCACGCATTTTTCGGTGGAAGAGATTTCCGCGAAGATTCTGGTGGAGAAAGGTGTGGAGCGGCGGTTCAAGTAGCCTTTGGGAGGTTTGTTCCTGACGGAGGTGTGTCAGTTGGCGAATTAACCGGCTGATCCAGCGCCATCGGGGGCAAGCCCCCTCCCACATTTGGCCGGTATCCATCAGGTCTACAGGTGGAACCTGCCGCCACCCTGGCCCAGCGCGGTCGCCAGCGCATCAAAGCCCTCGCGCAACAACTGATCATCTCCCGACGTATTACAGATACTCGCGCGGATGAACTGCGGCACCGCGGTCTGCCCCACCGCAAACGCCTCGGCGGTCGCGATCAGGTAATTGTTCTGTTTGAGCTCCGCCTCGATTTCCGACGCGCGCCAGGGTTCAGGCACTTCGATCCAGAAGTGTGGGCTGTTGAGGTGAGTGCGGTAGGCCAGCCCATTCAATAAGCCTTCGACCAACGCCTTGCGCCGGCTGATCTCGTTGATCTGCTGGCGCAGCAGGTATTCGGCCGTGCCGTTTTCGATCCACTGGGTCGCCAACTCCAGGGTCACCGGGGTGGCCATCCAGCAGGTCGAACGCAACGCCGCCGAAACCCGACTGACCAGCGCCGGTGGCGCATGCACGTAGCCGACTCGCAGACCGGCCGACACCGCTTTGCTCAGGCTGCTGATCAAAATCGTCCGCTCGGGCGCAAAGGCGCTCAACGGTGGCGGGCGGTCTTCCACCAAAACGCCATGGGCCTCGTCCTCGAGAATCAGCAGATTGTGTTCGCGACAGACTTTGACCAAGGCCTCCCGGCGCGCCACCGATAACACCGCCGTCGTAGGATTCTGGATGGTCGGTGTGCAGTACAGCGCCGAAACCCGGTGATTACGACAGACTTCATCCAGTGCGCCCGGCAACACACCTTCTTCGTCCATTTCCAGCCCGATCAGCCGCACACCCAGCATACGCGCCGCAGTGATCAGCCCTGGGTAAGTCAGTTGCTCGGTGACCACCGTGTCGCCGGCGCGCAGCAACGCCATCATCGCGCAGAGCAGGCCGTGCTGGCCGCCATTGACGCAGATGACCTGCTCGGGAATCGGATGGAAGTCGCGTTGCACCAGCCATTGCGCACCGGCCTCACGGTAGCGCGGCAGGCCTGCGTCCGGGGTGTAGGCGCTGATGTCCTGGAGGAATTTGCCGTTGGTCGACAGGGTCTGGAAGCTCTGGGCGAGAAACACCGTTTCCTGCCCGGGAATGTGCATGTTGCGGCTCATATCGAAGTACTGGCGTGGCTCCTCGCTGAAATTGCGAAAGCCCTCATCACGCTGGCGCTCCATCCCACGCTTGCGCACGAATGTGCCGTCACCCACACGCGCCACCACCAACCCTAACCGCTCCAGCTCACCGTAGGCCCGGCTGATGGTGCCGATGGTGACACCCAGATTGTCGGAAAGCACCCGATGGGGCGGCAGTTTTCTTCCCGGTTCAATCGTGCCTTCAAGGATGCCCCTTTCCATGACATCGGACAGGCGCTTGTACTTCACGCCCTGACCGTTGGACAACCCCTCACGCATAATTGACACCATGTCAATATTTGTTTTGACAGTCATCATTCGCCCTAATAGTGTGCTTTTGCGGGTTCAATCACCGGATTGAATCACTTATAACAAGTTCAATATAGAGTTCAATTCCGGCTCAGGGAAGCAATAAACGATGCCAATGTCCGCCGTTCTTGAAAACACCGCAAAAACCAAAACCCAGAAACAGTGGCTGGCCGGCCTGATCACGAGCGTCATGTTCCTGATCGTGTGCCTGAGCTGGGGCACCACCTGGCTGGGCATCAAGATCGCAGTGGAAAGCGTGCCGCCACTGACCTCTGCGGGCCTGCGCTTCCTGATCGCCTTCCCGTTGTTCCTGTGTTTTGCCATGGTGCGCCGCGAGCCGATTCTGTTTCCGCGAGAAAGCCGCTGGTTCTTCGTGTTCGTGACCCTGTCCTACTTCAGCATTCCCTATTACCTGCTCAACTACGGCGAGATGCATGTCTCGTCCGGCCTGACCGCCCTGCTGTTCAGCTGCATGCCGGTGTTCATCCTGATCTTCTCCGCGCTGTTCCTGCGTGAGCGCATCTACCTCTCCCAGGTGGTCGGCATCGGCATCGGGTTCGCCAGCCTCTACATGATCATCAAGAGCCAGGGCCTGCACCTGGACCACGCCGAGTTTTTCGGCGTATTGGCGATTCTGACCGCCGCGATCATGCACGCGTTGTGCTACGTGATTACCAAGCAAAAAGGCAGCGCCATCAGTGTCATCACCTACAACACCCTGCCCATCGGCATTGCCGGGCTGATGCTGTTCGTGGCCGGCCTGTGGTTCGAGACCCCGACCTTCGACGACATCACCCTGCGCTCCTGGAGCGCGCTGTTCTACCTCGGGCTGGTGGCGTCGGTGGGCGGCTTCATTGTGTATTTCATGCTGCTCAAGCGCCTGAGCCCGATCATCTTGTCCTTCGTGTTCATCATTTTTCCGGTGTTCGCGGTGATCATCGGCGCCTGGTACGAAGGCGTGGAAATTTCCCGTGACCTGATGCTGTACTCGGCGATCCTGCTGGCCGGTTTTGCGATCACCAAGTTGCCGATCGAAAAACTGCTGGCCAAGAAAAATTGAGCACCCCACCCCCCACCCAGCGACGCGAGAGAAACATGGACGTCCTGCGCCCCGAAGCCCTGGAACAGATCTACGCCCACGCAAGCCGCAGCTATCCCGAGGAATGCTGTGGCTTCATCTTCGCCGATGGCAGCGTGTACCTGGGCAGCAATATCCAGAACGAGTTGCACCGCAAGAATCCGCAGATGTACCCACGCAGCGCGGCCAGCGGCTACACCTTTTCAGTCGCCGACACCTTGTTGATGAACAAGGCGTTTCGCAGCGACAACCCGGTGGTGGTGATCTACCACTCGCACCCGGATGTCGGTGCTTATTTCAGCGAGGAAGACCAGGACAAGGCGCTGTTTCTCGGCGAGCCGATCTATCCCGTCAGTTACCTGGTGGTGGATGTTCGCCAAGGCCAGGCCCTGGGGTCAAAGCTGTTTGCCTGGGATGGCAAGCATTTCGCCCTTCAACCTTTCAACGACCTGCACACGGAGTTGTCCATGAACGCTGTCTCTTTCCCTGACATTCTGGTTCGCGTGGCCAAGCTGCCGGAATCGACCCTCGAGGGCGCCGGATCGACATTGCGCGAAGTCATTGAAAACCTCTGCGACAGCCACCCACAGTTGCGCCAGCACCTGTTTCACGAGAAGAACAACCAGCTCAAGGAACACTTCCTGTTCACCGCCGAGGAGGAGCTGATCGACGCTGACGAAAGCTTGCCGGCAAAGGCCCGGATCGAAGTGCTGCTCGCCACCTCCGGCGGCATCGACGTCGAGACCCTGAGCAATGAAGAAGTGCAACGCTACGTCCGCCATATCACCCTGCCCGGCGTCGGCCGTGAAGGTCAGTTGAACCTGAAAAAAGCCAAGGTGCTGATCATCGGCACCGGTGGCCTGGGCTCGCCCATCAGTCTTTACCTGGCGGCGGCCGGCATCGGCACCCTGGGGCTGGTAGACTTCGACGTGGTGGAAAGCAGCAACCTGCAACGCCAGATCGTGCATGGCAACAGCACCCTGGGCCTGCCCAAGGTGGAATCCGCCAAGCAACGCCTGCAAGACCTCAACCGCCACATCCAGATCAACGCGCACAACACCGCGCTAACTGCCGACAACGCCCTGGAGCTGGTGGGCGCCTATGACCTGGTGATCGACGGCACGGACAATTTCGAGACCCGCTACCTGGTCAATGACGCCTGTGTACAGTTGGGCAAACCCTTGGTGTACGGCGCCATCTACCGTTTCGACGGGCAAATCAGCGTACTCAACTATAAAGGTGGGCCTTGCTACCGCTGCCTGTTTCCCAGTGCACCGCCTGCGGAACTGGCGCCCAATTGCAACGCCGGTGGGGTAATCGGCGTCCTGCCGGGGGTGGTCGGGATGATCCAGGCGACCGAGGCGATCAAATTGCTCATCGGTATTGGTGAACCCTTGTCCGGCCGCTTGATGCGCTTCGATGCGCTGGCGATGAAATTCAGCGAGATCCGCTTCAAGCGCCGTGCCGACTGCCCCTGCTGCTCGGAACGGCGCCACAGCGAAGCCGTCGCACCGACGCTGTGCGCGGATGCGGTGCCGAGCCAACCGTCCCTCGCCGAGGAACGCTACATCAAGCCCCGCGTGCTCAAGCAAGTGATCGACAACCACCGCAGCGCTGACGTGTTGCTCGACGTGCGCGACGCCAGCGAACTGGAAGTGTGCAAATTGCCGGGGGTGGTGCACATCCCCCTGGCAGAGCTGGATGAACAGCTCGACAGCCTGAGCCGCGACAACACCCATTACCTGATCTGCTATGCCGGGACGCGTGCCGAGCAGGCCGCCAGTACCTTGCTGGCCGCAGGCTTCGCCAATACCAAGGTGCTGCAGGGCGGCATGAAACATTGGGTGCGCGACGTCGAACCCGACATGCCGCTGTACTGATCGGGGGCCGACTGATGCTGCATAACTCCATTCTCGAGGTGATCGGCCACACCCCGATCGTACGTCTGGCGCAGTTTTCCGAAGACCTCGGCATCGAGGTCTACGCCAAGCTGGAATCCCTCAACCCAGGCGGCAGCCACAAGGCACGTATCGCCCTGGGCATGATCCTCGACGCCGAACGCCGTGGCGTGCTGATGCGCGACTCAGGGCAGACCATCATCGAACCCAGCGGTGGCAATACCGGCATCGGCCTGGTGATGGCGGGCAATGTGCTTGGCTACAAAGTGGTGCTGGTGATTCCGGACAACTACAGCCCCGAAAAACAGAAGCTGCTGCGCCTGTACGGCGCCAGGGTTGTACTGTCGGACAGCCGCCTCGGTAACAATTCCCACGGCGAAAAGTGCATGGAGCTGCAGTTGGAAAACCCCAACTACGTGATGCTCAACCAGCAACGCAACGGTGCCAACCCGCAAACCCACCGTGACACCACTGCGCCGGAAATCATCCGCGCCTTCGGTGAGCGGCGTGTGGACTACTTCGTCAGCGGCATCGGCACCGGTGGGCATATCACCGGTATCGGCGAAACCCTCAAGGCCGCCTGGCCGGCGATCCGCGTGATGGGCGTGGAGCCGGAGGAATGCGACCTGCTCAAGGACCAGCACGCCTCGCACGCCATCCAGGGCCTGTCGATTGGCCTGATCCCGAGCATTCTCAACCTGGACGTACTGGACGGCATGCTCAAGGTGTCGCACTCGGCGTGCCTGGAGATGATCAAACGCATCATGCGCACCGACGCCATCAGCCTGGGGCTGTCTTCGGCCGCCAACATGGTCGCTATCGCCCAACTCGCCCCGGAACTGCCGCCCGAAACGGTGGTGCTGACCATGGTCTACGACAATGCCGACAGCTACCTGCCCAGTTTCGAATAACCGGTTACCCAACCAACCAGAATGCGGGGGTGCCTCCATGGGAGGCTTTATCGACATGCAACAGCTGCACGATGAGTTGCTGACCCACCTCATCCAAACCCTGACGCCTGCGCAGATGAAGCAACTGGAACCGCACCTGGCGCCGCTGATCCAGACCGCCGCCCAGGCGGTGGCCGAGGACTTGATCGCCTACGCCTATCGCGACCCGGCCTCGCGCGGGCGCGGCGAGTTGATCCTGGAATCCTACGCCTCGTTCAAGGCGGTGTTGTTCTACCGGCTTGCGCACCTGGTGTGGAATTTCCCGGAGCCCGTCCACGGCGTCTTTACCCGCATCGCCCTCAAGCTCAGCAACCAGGGCAAAATCCTCTCCGGGGCCGAGATTCACCCGGCCGCGCGCATTGGCCGCCGCTTTGTGCTGGACCATGGCTACGGCACGGTCATCGGCGAAACCTGCGAGATCGGTAACGACTGCTACATCCTGTGTGGCGTGACCCTGGGCGCGCGCGGTATCGCCAACAACCCGGACGGCAAGCGCCATCCACGCCTGGGCAACAATGTCGAGGTCGGCGCCGGGGCACGGGTGCTGGGCTATGTGCAGATCGGCGACAACGTATTTATCAGCCCCTCCTGTGTCATTACCCAGGACGTGCCGGCGGGCACCAAGGTCAAGGTGGTCAACCAGATCCAGCTGCAGAAAAACGATGAATCGGATCACAGCAGCTACCTAGGCGCGTTCGCCCTGGATGAGCGCCTGCATGTCGTCGGCGAGGTGGATGCCGGCCATAAGGTCACGGTGCTGGACGCCGACTTCCATCCGCTGCCAGGGCTGATGCTCGAACCCACGGTGAAAGAGCGTCATCACCTGCAGTTTCGCCTGCGCCGCCTCGATACAGGCGAGCAACTGCCGCGCCTGCCGCTGAACCTGAAAGTCTGCGGGCCGGCGTTTGAAATCACCCTGCTCTCACCCCCTGGCTTGAGTGCAATGGTGCGTCACCTGTTGCAAGCCAGCCCACTGATCGTCGGAGGTTGAACATGTCCGTGCATACCATGGAAACCCTGGCGCTGTTCGACAGCGCACCTTATCAAAACGCCTTCAGCGCCCGGGTGATTGCGGTCAGCGAGCATGGCGTCGCCCTGGAGCACACGCTGTTCTACCCCACCGGCGGTGGGCAACCGGGTGACACTGGCCACCTCACCCTGGCCGATGGCACCCGCGTGGAGGTCACCGGCACGGTACGCGACCCGGTGCTGCGCTCGATCATCTGGCATCAGGTGGAACAGTGCCCCGCGCACCTGACCGCCGGCGTCCAAGTGGACGCCGGCCTGGATTGGGAGCGGCGCTACCAGCATATGAAGATGCATACTTGCCTGCACTTGCTGTGCTCGATCATCGACGCGCCCGTAACGGGCTGCAGCATCAGCGCGGACAAGGGACGCCTGGATTTCGACCTGCCGGAAATGACCCTGGATAAAGACACCATTACCCGCGACCTTAACGCCTTGATCGAACAGGCCCACGCGGTGAAAACCCTGTCGATGCCTGCCTCTGAGTACTCGACTCTGCTGCAGATCACCCGCACCCAGGCGGTAGCACCGCCGGTGATCCAAGGCTCGGTACGCGTAATTGAAATTCCCGGCATCGACATCCAGCCGTGCGGTGGCACCCATGTGCTCAACACCGAGGAAATCGGCCGGGTGTTCTGCGAGAAAATCGAGAAGAAGAGCAAGCACAACCGCCGGGTGATCCTCAGGTTCGAGTCATAACTGAGCCTGACTCGACAGTTGCAACAATGCAAAAACAATGTGGGAGGGGGCTTGCTCCCGATAGCAGAGTGTCAGTCAACAGGTTCATTGGCTGATCCACCGCTATCGGGAGCAAGCCCCCTCCCACATTGGGTTGTGTGGTGTTTTTCAGATCATGAACAGGTCCATGAAGCGGTTGACGGGGGTCGCTTCCAGCCGTGCCTGGTCCTTGCACAACGCAAAGATTTCAGCACTGCGCTGCGCGGTAAACCGCGTCGCCAGGTTGGCTTTGAACTTGTCTTCCAGCAGCGGGATTCCATCCTCCCGCCGACGACGATGGCCAATCGGATATTCCACCGCCACCTGCTCGGTGCAGGTGCCGTCGGTGAAGAACACCTGCACCGCATTGGCGATGGAGCGCTTGTCGGCCTGCAGATATTCGCGGCTGTAACGGGGGTCTTCGACGATCACCATTTTCCCGCGCAGCTCATCGATGATCGGGTGGGCGGCATGGAATTGATCCTCATAGTGCTCGGCCACCAAGTCGCCGAAGGCCAACGGCACGGCGGTCATGTATTGCAGGCAATGGTCGCGGTCCGCCGCGTTAGCCAAGGGGCCGACTTTGGAAATGATGCGAATCGCCGACTCGTGGGTGGTGATCACGATGCGCTCGATTGCATGCAGGCGGTTCTTCACCAATGGATGCAAGGTCACCGCCGCTTCGCAGGCCGTCTGCGCATGGAATTCAGCGGGAAAGCTGATCTTGAACAGCACGTTTTCCATCACGTAGGTGCCGTAGGGCTGGGACAGGCTGAACCTGCGTTGCTCTTCAGGTTTGAGGGCCAGATCCTTGTTGGTATGGCTGAACAGTACGTCGTAGAACCCCCACTGTGGCGCGCTCAACACACCGGGGATGCCCATCTCGCCGCGCAGCGCGATGTCGGCCAGGCGCACCCCGCGACTCGACGCATCGCCCGCCGCCCAGGATTTGCGCGAACCGGCGTTCGGCGCATGGCGGTAAGTGCGCAACGCCTGCCCATCGACGAACGCATGGGATAACGCCGCGAGCAATTGCTCACGGTTGGCGCCCATCAGCTTGGCGGTGACTGCCGTCGAGGCGACTTTCACCAGCAGCACATGGTCGAGGCCGACGCGATTGAAGGCGTTTTCCAGGGCAATCACGCCCTGGATTTCGTGGGCCATGATCATGGCTTCCAGCACCGCGCGCACGCTCAGCGGTGCATCGCCATGGGCCACGCGTTTTTGCGACAGGTGATCGGCCACGGCGAGGATGCCGCCCAGGTTGTCCGAAGGGTGGCCCCATTCAGCCGCGAGCCAAGTGTCGTTGTAGTCGAGCCAGCGCACGATGCAGCCGATGTCCCAGGCAGCCTTGACCGGGTCCAACCGCAACGAAGTGCCCGGCACCCGTGCCCCGAACGGTACCACCGTGCCCTCGACGAGCGGCCCCAGGTGCTTGGTGCACTCAGGGAAGCGCAAGGCCAGCAGGCCGCAACCGAGGGTGTCCATCAGGCAGTTGCGGGCGGTGTCCAGTGCGGCCTCGGACTCGATCCGGTAGGTGAGGACATAGTCGGCAATGTCCTGCAGGACCTGATCGTAGTCGGGGCGATTGTTCTGGTCGACGTTGGCGCTCATGGCAGTTCTCCAAAAAGGGGTTGGGGTCAGTCCTCGGCTTACGGTTATTGAAGACAGATCTTGGATGCCTGCCTTGGAATAGAGATCCCTTGTGGGAGGGGGCTTGCTCCCGATGGGGGTGGGTCAGTTGATGAATGTGTCGACTGGCACACCGCTATCGGGAGCAAGCCCCCTCCCACATAAAGCTCAGTGCCGAGTTTTAGAATGAGTCACCGGGAATACGCACAAACCCCTCCATCAACACCCGCGCACTGCGGCTCATGATGGCTTTCTTCACCACCCATTCACCGTTCACTTGCGTCGCCTCGGCACCCACGCGCAAGGTGCCCGACGGATGCCCGAAGCGCACGGCATTGCGTTCCACGCCACCGGCCGCCCGGTTGACCAGGGTGCCGGAAATCGCCGCCGCCGTGCCGATCGCCACCGCCGCCGTGCCCATCATTGCGTGGTGCAATTTGCCCATGGACAACGCCCGCACCAGCAAATCCACATCGCCGGCCTTGATCGCCTTGCCACTGGACGCCACGTAATCCGCAGGCTTGGCCACAAACGCCAGCTTCGGCGTGTGCTGGCGCAGGGCTGCTTCGTCCAGGTGCTTGATCAGGCCCATGCGCAACGCGCCATAGGCACGCACGGTCTCGAACATCGCCAGGGCTTTCGGGTCGCCATTGATCGCGCCTTGCAACTCAGTGCCGGTGTAGCCTAAATCTTGAGCATTGATAAAAATCGTCGGGATGCCGGCGTTGATCAGGGTGGCCTTGAAGGTGCCGACGCCAGGCACTTCCAGCTCATCGATCAGGTTGCCGGTAGGGAACATCGAGCCACCACCGCCCTCTTCTTCCGCCGCCGGGTCGATGAATTCCAGCTGCACTTCGGCGGCCGGAAAGGTCACGCCATCCAGTTCAAAATCACCGGTTTCCTGCACAGCGCCGTCGGTGATCGGCACATGGGCGATGATGGTCTTGCCGATATTGGCTTGCCATATGCGCACCACGGCCACGCCGTTGTGGGGCACGCGGCCCGGGTCGACCAGGCCGGCGCTGATCGCGAAAGAACCAACCGCCGCCGAGAGGTTGCCGCAGTTGCCACTCCAATCGACAAACGGCTTGTCGATGGACACCTGGCCGAACAGGTAATCCACGTCGTGCCCGGCACGCGTGCTCTTGGCCAGGATCACGGTTTTGCTGGTGCTGGATGTGGCGCCGCCCATGCCATCGATTTGCTTGTCATAGGGGTCGGGGCTGCCGATCACCCGCAACAGCAAGGCGTCGCGGGCAGCGCCCGGTACCTGCGCCGAGGGCGGCAGGTCCTGGAGGCTGAAGAAAACCCCCTTGCTGGTGCCGCCCCGCATATAGGTGGCGGGGATCTTGATTTGCGCTACGTGTGCCATGGTTAACCCCTCAGGCCGTCGCCGCCGATTCCAGAAAGTCCTGGGCAAACCGTTGCAATACGCCGCCCGCCTCGTAGATCGACACTTCTTCAGCGGTGTCCAGGCGGCAGGTCACCGGCACTTCGACACGCTCGCCATTCCTGCGGTTGATCACCAGGGTCAATTGCGCGCGCGGCGTGCGTTCGCCGACCACGTCATAGGTTTCGCTGCCGTCGATCTTGAGGGTGTGGCGGTCGGTGCCCGGCAAGAATTCCAGGGGCAACACGCCCATGCCGACCAGGTTGGTGCGGTGGATGCGCTCGAAACCTTCGGCGGCGATCGCTTCCACACCGGCCAGGCGCACGCCCTTGGCCGCCCAGTCGCGGGACGAACCCTGGCCGTAGTCGGCGCCCGCGATAATGATCAGCGGCTGCTTGCGCTCCATGTAGGTTTCGATGGCTTCCCACATGCGCGTGACCGTGCCTTCCGGTTCGATACGCGCCAGGGAGCCCTGCTTGACCTTGCCGTTTTCCTGCACCATTTCGTTGAACAGTTTCGGGTTGGCGAAGGTGGCGCGCTGCGCGGTCAGGTGGTCGCCCCTGTGGGTCGCGTAGGAGTTGAAGTCAACTTCCGGCAAGCCCATTTTCGCCAGGTACTCGCCGGCGGCGCTGCCCGGCATGATCGCGTTGGAGGGCGACAGGTGGTCGGTGGTGATGTTGTCCGGCAGCACGGCCAGCGGGCGCATGCCCTTGAGCGGACGGGCGCCGGCCAAGGCGCCTTCCCAATACGGCGGGCGGCGAATATAGGTGCTTTGCGGGCGCCAGTCGTACAGCGGGGTGACTTTAGGGCCGGTGTCTTCGTGAATCGCGAACATCGGGATATACACGGCGCGAAACTGTTCCGGCTTGACCGAGGCCTTGACCACTGCGTCGATCTCTTCATCGCTCGGCCAGATGTCCTGCAGGCGGATTTCCTTGCCGTCGGCGTCGAGCCCGAGCACGTCTTTCTCGATATCGAAACGGATGGTGCCGGCAATCGCATAGGCCACTACCAGCGGCGGCGAAGCGAGGAAGGCCTGCTTGGCGTACGGATGAATACGCCCATCGAAGTTGCGGTTACCGGACAGCACAGCGGTGGCGTAGAGGTCGCGGTCGATGATTTCCTGCTGGATCACCGGGTCGAGCGCGCCGGACATGCCGTTGCAGGTCGTGCAAGCGAAGGCCACCACGCCGAAACCGAGTTTTTCCAGCTCATGCCCCAGGCCGGCTTCCTCCAGGTACATGGCCACGGTTTTCGAGCCCGGCGCCAGGGACGACTTGACCCACGGCTTGCGCGTCAGCCCGAGCCGGTTGGCGTTGCGCGCCAGCAGGCCGGCGGCAATCACGTTGCGCGGGTTGCTGGTGTTGGTGCAACTGGTGATGGCGGCAATGATCACGGCGCCGTCAGGCATTTGCCCCGGCACGTCGTCCCACTGGCCGCTGATGCCTTTGGCCGCCAGGTCACGCGTGGCGACACGGGCGTGCGGGTTGCTCGGGCCCGCCATGTTGCGCACCACGCTGGACAGGTCGAACCTCAGGCCGCGCTCGTATTGCGCGCCTTTCAGCTCGTCAGCCCACAGCCCGGTGTGGCGTGCGTACTGTTCCACCAGGGCGACCTGTTCCTCTTCGCGACCGGTGAGCTTCAGGTAGGCAATCGTCTGCTGGTCGATGTAGAACATCGCTGCGGTGGCGCCGTATTCCGGGGCCATGTTGGAGATGGTCGCGCGGTCGCCCAAGGTCAGGGCCGAAGCGCCTTCACCGAAGAACTCCAACCACGCACCGACGACTTTCTGTTGGCGCAGGAACTCGGTCAGCGCCAGCACCATATCGGTGGCGGTGATGCCCGGCTGCAGCTTGCCGGTCAGCTCCACCCCGACGATTTCCGGCAGGCGCATCCATGAGGCACGCCCGAGCATCACGCTTTCGGCTTCAAGGCCGCCGACACCGATGGCGATCACGCCCAGGGCATCCACATGCGGGGTGTGGCTGTCAGTGCCGACGCAGGTGTCCGGGAAGGCCACACCGTCGCGCACCTGAATCACCGGTGACATTTTCTCCAGGTTGATCTGGTGCATGATGCCGTTGCCGGGCGGGATCACGTCGACGTTCTTGAAGGCCTTCTTGGTCCACTCGATAAAATGGAAGCGATCTTCGTTGCGGCGGTCTTCGATGGCGCGGTTCTTTTCGAACGCCTGCGGGTCGGCGCCACCGGCTTCAACAGCCAGGGAGTGGTCGACGATCAACTGGGTCGGCACCACCGGGTTGACCTGCGCCGGATCGCCGCCTTGCAGGGCGATGGCGTCGCGCAGGCCGGCGAGGTCTACCAGGGCGGTCTGGCCGAGGATGTCATGGCACACCACGCGGGCCGGGAACCATGGGAAATCGAGGTCACGCTTGCGCTCGATCAACTGGCTCAGGGAGGCATTGAGGCTGGCCGGGTCGCAACGACGCACCAGGTTTTCCGCGAGTACGCGGGAGGTATACGGCAAGGTGGCGTAGGCGCCGGGAGTGATTGCCTCGACAGCCGCGCGGGCGTCGAAGTAATCCAGGCGGCTGCCGGGAAGCGGTTTGCGAAATTCAGTGTTCATCGTCAGGACTCGGTTACGGTGATTGCAAAAGGAAGACCTGCGCGGATCCGGAATGAAATACGATCAACCTGTGGGAGGGGGCTTGCCCCCGATAGCGGTGGTTCAGTGCCGGCTGTACCAACTGACAGATTGCTATCGGGGGCAAGCCCCCTCCCACATTTGATTGGGTTACCACTTCAGGATCGTCGGTCTTCAGCGACGTTCGATTGGCACGAACTTGCGCTGCTCAACGCCGGTGTACTCGGCGCTTGGACGGATGATGCGGTTATTGGCGCGCTGCTCGAACACGTGCGCCGCCCAGCCGGTAAGCCGCGAACAGACGAAGATCGGCGTGAACAGCTTGGTCGGAATGCCCATGAAGTGGTACGCCGAGGCATGGTAGAAATCGGCGTTGGGGAACAGCTTCTTCTGCTCCCACATGGTCTTGTCGATGGCTTCGGAAACCGCAAACAGCACCGTGTCGCCCACTTCGTCAGCGAGTTTTTTCGACCAGCCCTTGATCACTTCATTGCGTGGGTCGTTGTCTTTGTAGATGGCGTGGCCAAAGCCCATGATCTTGTCCTTGCGCGCCAGCATGCCGAGGGTGCCTTCGACGGCTTCTTCGGCCGAACCGAAACGCTCGATCATCTCCATCGCCGCTTCGTTGGCACCGCCGTGCAGCGGGCCGCGCAGGGAACCGATGGCGGCGGTGACGCAGGAATACAGGTCGGACAAGGTCGACGCACACACCCGGGCGGTGAAGGTCGAGGCGTTGAATTCGTGCTCGGCGTAGAGGATCAACGACACGTTCATCACTTTGACGTGCAGATCGCTCGGCTTCTTGCCATGCAGCAGGTGCAGGAAGTGCCCACCGATGGTTGGCTCGTCGGTGACGCAGTCGATGCGCTTGCCGTCGTGGCTGAAGCGGTACCAGTAGCACATGATCGCCGGGAACGCCGCGAGCAGACGGTCGGTGACGTCACGCTGCACGCTGAAGTCTTTTTCCGGCTCGATATTGCCCAGGAACGAGCAACCGGTGCGCATCACGTCCATCGGGTGGGCGTCGGCGGGGATGCGTTCCAGCACTTCCTTCAACGCTTGCGGCAAGTCGCGCAGCTGGCTCAGCCTGGCGCTGTAGGCGGCCAGTTCGGCGCTGGTCGGCAGTTCGCCGTACAGCAGCAGGTAGGCGACTTCTTCAAATTGCGCATCGGCGGCCAGTTCACGCACGTCATAGCCGCGATAGGTCAAGCCGGCGCCGGCCTGGCCGACGGTCGACAGTGCGGTCTGCCCGGCCACCTGGCCACGCAGGCCGGCACCACTCAATACTTTTGCTTCAGCCATGGTTCTTCTCCAATTTTGTCGTTATTCAAGGAGGCGCGCTTGCTACTTCTTCGCGGCAAACAGCGCGTCGAGCTTCTGCTCGAAGGTGTGGTAGTCGATACGATCGTAAAGCTCCATGCGGGTTTGCATGGTGTCGATCACGTTCTGTTGCGTACCGTCGCGGCGGATCGCGGTGTAGACGTTCTCGGCAGCCTTGTTCATGGCGCGGAAGGCCGAGAGCGGGTACAGCACGATGGAAACATCGGCAGATTTCAACTGTTCGGTGGTGAACAGCGGGGTCGCGCCGAATTCGGTGATGTTGGCCAGGATCGGCGCTTTCACCCGCGAGGCGAACAGCTTGTACATCTCAAGTTCAGTGATGGCTTCCGGGAACACCATGTCGGCACCGGCCTCGATGCACGCAGCGGCACGCTCCAGGGCGGATTCCAAACCTTCCACGGCCAGGGCATCGGTGCGGGCCATGATCACGAAGCTGTCATCGGTGCGCGCGTCCACGGCGGCCTTGATACGGTCGACCATTTCCTGCAGGGACACGATCTCCTTGTTGGGCCGATGGCCGCAGCGCTTGGCGCCGACCTGGTCTTCGATGTGGATGGCCGCCGCGCCGAACTTGATCATCGACTTGACGGTGCGCGCGACGTTGAACGCCGAGGAACCGAAACCGGTGTCCACGTCCACCAGGAGCGGCAGGTCGCATACGTCAGTGATGCGGCGTACGTCGGTCAGCACGTCATCCAGGCCGGTGATGCCCAGGTCCGGAACACCCAGGGAGCCTGCAGCCACGCCGCCACCGGACAGGTAAATCGCCTTGAAGCCGGCGCGTTTGGCCAGCAAGGCGTGGTTGGCGTTGATTGCGCCGACCACCTGCAACGGCTGCTCACTGGCGACCGCGTCACGGAAACGCTGGCCTGGGGTGCTGTTGTTCGTGGAACTCATGACTCACCTCTATTTATTGGGGAGCGCCGTCCGGAAAGTGACGGGCGATGTTGCGTTTGGAAGCGCCGATATGCCGGCGCATCAACAGTTCGGCCAGTTCACCGTCGCGATCGGCTATCGCGTCAAGAATGCGGTGATGCTCGGCAAAGGCCTGGCGTGGACGATTGGGGGTAGCGGAAAACTGGATGCGGTACATGCGCACCAATTGGTATAGCTCGCCGCAGAGCATCTGGGTCAGGGTGCGGTTGCCGGCGCCCTGGATGATCCGGTAATGAAAATCGAAGTCGCCTTCCTGCTGGTAATAGCCGACACCGGCCTGAAACGCAGCATCCCGTTCATGGGTGTGCAATACCTGGCGCAGCTCTTCGATTTCCGCGTCGGTCATGCGCTCGGCCGCCAGCCGGCACGCCATGCCCTCCAATGATTCGCGGATTTCATAAAGCTCGACCAGCTCGGCGTGGCTCAACGACACCACGCGGGCGCCGACGTGGGGCACCCGCACCAGCAGGCGCTGGCCTTCCAGGCGGTGAATCGCCTCGCGCAGCGGGCCACGGCTGATGCCATAGGTGCGCGCCAGCTCCGGTTCGGAAATCTTGGAGCCCGGGGCGATCTCGCCCTTGACGATGGCGGCCTGGATTCGCCGGAAGACGTTTTCCGACATAGTTTGGGATTCGTCCGACAGCGCCGGCGGAGATTCCGTTTGATCCAGCATATTGTCGACACCTTTAAAAGCAATGCTGCAAAAACTAGTCAATTACCCCCACTTAGTCAAAGAATAAATCAACATTGTCGACAATCGTCTAATAACCTCCGGCGTGGATCCAAGAGCATGGCCGCCTGCCAGCGCTGGCGCCAAAAAAGCATCATGTTAGAATGCCCGCCGCATTTGCCTGACATCGCTAGATGAAATGGCGCACGAGGGAGCTTGCGCAGTAATGCCAGTCGCCTTGAATTTCGCACTGCATCGCCTCAGGAATTATGAGACTCAAGCCCTTCCCCCTACTGTTATGCCTACTGTCCCTGCCGAGCCTTGGCGTTGCCGCCGAGAAGACCGTGTATGGCCTGAATGAATACGCCAAGCTGGCGGGCATCGACCTGGAAGTCGCGGCCAAACTCGACACGGGCGCCAAGACCGCCTCGCTGAGTGCGCGCGATATCAAACGCTTCAAGCGCAACGGGGAATCCTGGGTACGCTTCTACCTGGCCATCGATGCCGCCCATTCCCACCCCATCGAACGTCCACTGGCCCGCGTCAGCAAGATCAAGCGCCGTGCCGATGATTACGACCCCGATGAGGATAAGCAGTACACCGCTCGTCCGGTGATTGCCCTGGATATCTGCATGGGCAGCGCTTTACGCAGCATCGAAGTGAACTTGACTGACCGCAGCACCTTCCAATACCCGCTGCTGATCGGCTCCGAAGCGCTCAAGCGCTTTGATGCGCTGATCGACCCCAGCCTAAAATATGCAGCAGGCAAACCTGCCTGCGCCGCCGACGCTCATACCGCCGAGTAAACCGAATGCGCTCTCTGACCCTGCACCTGAAAATCCTGATCACCATTTTGGTGGTGCTGGGTATTTCGGTCACCGCCTACCAGATCTTCGTGCTGGGCATCCCTGTCACCGAGGACGCCACCGATGACTTGTGGAACATCGACGCGAAGGTCGAGTTCGTCGCCAACCCCAAGGACCCGGTCAAGGTTTCGATGTTCGTGCCGCCGTTGAGCCGCGACTTCGTCAGCCTCAATGAGAGCTTTATTTCGAACAACTACGGGGTGAGCGTCAACCGCGCCGACGGCAACCGCAAGGTCACCTGGTCGGCGCGCCGCGCCAAGGGCAACCAGACCCTGTATTACCGCCTGGTGCTGACCAAGCGCTACAGCGGTGAAAAGGTCAAGATCAAGGGCCCGACGTTCCGCGACAGCATCGCCGTGGAAGGCCCGGAAAAAATCGCCGCCGAAGCCTTGCTCGCGCCGATTCGCCAGCACTCGGCAGACGTCGAGACCTTTATTACCGAAGCCATCAAGCGCACCAACAACCTCAACGACGACAATGTGAAACTGCTGCTGGCGGGCGACCCGTCGACGTCGCACAAGGCCAAGATCGTTGAATTGCTGCTGTCCATCGCCCACGTACCGGTGGAAAAAGTCCACACCATTCGCCTCGTCGCCGACCAGCCGCAATCTCCGGAACTGTGGCTGCGCAGTTTCAACGGGAATGACTGGCTGTACTTCAACCCGGAAACCGGTGAGCAAGGCCTGCCTGCCGACCGCCTGCTGTGGTGGACCGGCGATGAAAACCTGATCACGGTCGATGGCGGCAAGAAAGCCATGGTGACCTTCAGCCTGAACAACAGCGAAATGAACGCGATTCGCCTGGCCAAGCTGACCGACGAAAACACCGACGCCAACTTCCTCGAATACTCGCTGTACGGCCTGCCGCTGCAAACCCAGCAGACGTTCATGATCATGGTGATGATCCCGATTGGCGTGCTGGTGATCCTGATCCTGCGCAACCTGATCGGCCTGCAGACCCTCGGCACCTTTACCCCGGTGCTGATCGCCCTGGCCTTCCGCGAGACGCAACTGGGTTTCGGGATTGTGCTGTTTACAATCATCACCGCGCTGGGGCTGTCGCTCAGGTCCTACCTGGAACACCTGAAGCTGCAGATGCTGCCGAGGCTGTCGGTGGTGCTGACCTTCGTGGTGGTGCTGATTGCCGCCATCAGCCTGTTCAGCCACAAGCTGGGCCTGGAGCGGGGCCTGTCGGTGGCGCTGTTCCCGATGGTGATCCTGACCATGACCATCGAACGCCTGTCGATCACCTGGGAAGAGCGCGGGGCCAACCATGCGCTGAAAGTGGCAATCGGCACGCTGTTCGCGGCATCCCTGGCGCACATCATCATGAGCGTGCCGGAGCTGATCTACTTCGTGTTCACCTTCCCGGCGATCCTGCTGATCCTGGTGGGTTTCATGCTGGCCATGGGTCGTTATCGCGGCTACCGCCTGACCGAACTGGTACGTTTCAAGGCATTCCTGAAGGCTGACTCCTAATGTTCGGCTTCTGGAAGACCTGGAAGGCCCTGGAAGCGCGCGGGATCATGGGCATCAACCGGCGGAACGCCGACTACGTGCTCAAGTACAACAAGCGCAGCCTGTACCCGATCGTGGATGACAAGATCATCACCAAGGAACGGGCCATGGCGGCCGGTATTCACGTACCTGAAATGTATGGAGTCATCTCCACCGAGAAGGAAATCGACAAGCTCGACGAAATCATCGGTGGGCGCAGCGACTTCGTGATCAAGCCCGCCCAGGGCGCCGGCGGCGACGGCATCCTGGTGGTGGCGGACCGCTTTGAGGGGCGCTATCGCACGGTGTCCGGCAAGATCATCAGCCATGAAGAAATCGAGCACCAGATTTCCAGCATTCTCACCGGCCTGTACTCCCTCGGCGGCCACCGCGATCGCGCCTTGATCGAATACCGCGTGGTACCCGACCAGATCTTCAAGAGCATCAGCTACGAAGGCGTGCCGGATATCCGCATCATCGTGCTGATGGGCTACCCGGTGATGGCGATGCTGCGCTTGCCGACGCGCCAGTCCGGTGGCAAGGCCAACCTGCACCAAGGCGCGATTGGCGTGGGTGTAGACCTCGCCACCGGCCTGACCTTGCGTGGCACCTGGCTGAACAACATCATCACCAAGCACCCCGATACTACCAATGCGGTGGACGGCGTACAACTGCCCAACTGGGACGGTTTCATGAAGCTGGCGGCCGGCTGCTATGAACTGTGCGGCCTGGGCTATATCGGTGTGGACATGGTGCTGGACCAGGAAAAAGGCCCGCTGATCCTCGAGCTGAACGCGCGGCCGGGGCTGAATATCCAGATCGCCAACGACTGCGGCCTGACTCTGCGCACCCATGCGGTGGAGGCGCGACTGGAAGAACTGAAAGCCGCTGGCGTGAGCGAAACGCCGGAAGAACGGGTGAAGTTCGTGCAAGAGATGTTTGGCCATATACCGCCCGTGGAAGGCTGATCCGGCCTTCGAACTGTCTATCCCCGACATCCCCTCTAGGAGCAAATCCTACAGGGGACTACAATCCCCTCCCCCGCGCCACTGGCTGATCCACCCCCGCATGTCGACCTGTTCCGTTTACCCGTTGCCCTATCGGGCCAACCCCGCCGAGTATTTTGCGGCGATTCGCCATGCGCCCGGCGCGGTGCTGCTCGACAGCGGCCGTCCGGCGGCCGAGCGTGGCCGTTATGACCTGCTCAGCGCCTGGCCTGAGGCGACCTTGGCGGTTGAGGCTGAAGAAAGCGGCGGCGATTTCCTGCAACGTTTGCGCAAAAGCCTGACGCACTTGGGCGAAGCGGCATTGCCCGCTGGCTTGGAGCTGCCGTTTGCCGGAGGCTTAATCGGCTATCTGAGTTACGATTTCGGCCGACACCTGGAACAGATGCCGCACCTGGCGGTAGACGACTTGCACCTGCCGGACGCACGCTTCGGACTGTATGCCTGGGCGCTGATCAGCGATCACGCTGCGCAGTCCAGCCAACTGGTGTTCCACCCCAGTCTTGCAGACAGCGAACGGCAACGCCTGATCAGCCTGTTCAGCGCCGCCGTCGTCGACACGTCTGCGGCGTTCAAGTTGCAAGGTCCCATGGCACCGGACCTGACGGCCGAGGCCTATCGGCAGGCGATCGTGCGTATACAGGACTATATCGAGGCCGGCGATTGCTACCAGGTCAACTTCGCCCAGCGCTTTCGCGCGCCCTGCATCGGTGATCCATGGGCCGCTTATTGCGCGCTGCGCGAGGCCTGCCCGACGCCGTTTTCCGGGTTCCAAAGCCTGCCGGAGGGTGGCGCGGTGCTCAGCCTGTCACCGGAACGCTTCGTCAAGGTCAGCCAGCGCCAGGTTGAAACCCGCCCGATCAAAGGCACCCGCCCCCGCGGCCCGACGCCGCAAGAAGATGCGGCACACGCCGCCGAACTCTTGGCCAGCCCCAAGGATCGCGCAGAAAACCTGATGATCGTCGACCTGCTGCGCAACGACCTCGGCCGCAGTTGCCGTATCGGCTCGGTAAAAGTACCCGAATTGTTCAGCCTGGAAAGCTACCCCAACGTGCACCACCTGGTGAGCAGCGTCACCGGCACATTGGCCGACGATAAAGATGCCCTCGACCTCATCGCCGGCAGCTTCCCAGGCGGTTCTATCACTGGTGCGCCGAAGATCCGCGCGATGCAGATCATCGACGAACTGGAACCGACCCGACGCGGCCTGTACTGCGGTTCGCTGATGTACCTGGACGTGCGCGGCGAAATGGACAGCTCTATCGCCATCCGCAGTTTGCTGGTCAAGGACGCGCAGGTGTGCTGCTGGGGCGGCGGCGGGATCGTGGCGGACTCGCAGTGGGAGGCGGAATATCAGGAGTCGCTGACCAAGGTACAGGTGTTGTTACACACGTTGGAAGGCCTCTAGCCCTAAGCCACTCCTGCCGCTGAGGGCAGCGACTTCGGCACGAAAAAACCTGAATCAGAACGGTAATGGACCAACAGTGAGCGGCGCGATAGCGTCCGACTTCCGCCGCCCACCGCCGTCTGTGAAGGATCACATATGCCACTCAATCGTCAGAGCTTGTTTCAGGGATTGCATGCTCACCCACTCGGGCCTATTATCTCCCAATATGGGAGGAAAGAGCGATGCGAATAATCGCCCTCTCAACCTTACGAAGGTTCTGGGAAAGCCACCCGGCTTCTGCCGATGCAAAAACGCCCTTGGTCGAGTGGTATCGCCATATGGAAAAGACCCTTTACCCAACACCACAGGCACTCAAGGCCGAGCTCAGGACTGCAAGCATCCTTAAAAGCGGCAGGGTTGTATTCAACGTGGGTGGCAACAAGTACCGGGTGGTCATGTCGATCGATTATGAGCGACAGCTTGGCTTCATCCGCTTTGTCGGCACCCACGCGCAGTACGACACAATCAATGCGGAGACCGTGTAATGAACATCAAACCTATTCACTCTCAAGAAGACCTGACCGCTGCGCTCGCGCGCGTCGAGCAGATTTGGGGAGCGGCCATCGGCAGTGCCGAAGGTGACGAGCTGGAAATTCTCGCTGTTCTGATTGAGAAGTACGAGGCGGAACACTTTCCGATGCCGCCTTCGGACCCAGTGGAAGCGATCAAATTCCGCATGGAACAAATGGGCTTGACTGCCCGCGATCTGGAGCCATTCATCGGCCCCAGCGGGCGAGTTTCAGAAGTGTTGAACGGCAAGCGCAAGCTGAGCCTGGCGATGATCAAACGCCTGCATGAGGGATTGTGTATCCCTTATGAGCGGTTGCTGGCGGGCATTTAGGCGCAGGCTGCCGGCAAGGAGGCCATCCTCTTCACTGTGTGAGTCAGAGGCTCAACGGCCGATTCGACGCCTCGATGAATGCCTTCTTCAATGCCTCGAACGTATGCACCGCCGGAAACTGCGGGAACTCGCGAATCACATTCTCCGGCGCGTGGAATAGAATCCCTCGGTCTGCCTCGCCCAGCATGGTGGTGTCGTTATAGGAATCCCCCGCCGCAATCACTCGGTAGTACAGCGTCTTGAACGCCAATACCGACTGGCGCTTGGGATCTTTCTGACGCAGTTGGTAGCTGACCACCCGGTCGTTTTCATCCGTGATCAGGCGATGGCAAAGCAAGGTCGGAAAGCCCAGCTGGCGCATCAGCGGCTGGGAGAATTCGTAAAAGGTATCGGAGAGGATCACCACCTGGAAGCGCTCGCGCAGCCAGTTGACGAACTCGATGGCGCCGTCCAGTGGCTTGAGGGTGGCGATCACTGCCTGGATATCGGCAAGCTTGAGCCCGTGCTCATCGAGGATACGCAGGCGCTGCTGCATCAACACGTCGTAGTCGGGAATGTCACGGGTGGTGGCGCGCAGGGATTGGATACCGGTTTTTTCGGCGAAGGCGATCCAGATTTCCGGAACCAGTACCCCTTCCAGGTCGAGACAGGCAATTTCCACAGGACACTCCGTTCGTATTATTCAAGTTGAGCGAGCAAAAGGACTGCCGAACTCTAGCGACTCAAGCACGCCGCCGCAACGCAGGGTAGATTTTGATACCATCGCCCCCTATAGAGCGCTCAGCGCCACTGACCTGTAGGAACCGTCCTGATGAACCAAGCCTTCGACGTCGTTGAACTCGCCACGACCTATGCCAACAAGTCCGCCCAGGACATCCTCAAGCTGGCGTTCAGCCAGTTCGGCGATGACCTGTGGATTTCCTTCAGCGGAGCCGAGGATGTGGTGCTGGTGGACATGGCCTGGAAGCTGAACAAGAACGTCAAGGTGTTCAGCCTCGACACCGGTCGCCTGCACCCGGAAACCTACCGGTTCATCGAACAGGTGCGTGAGTTCTACAAGATCGACATCGAACTGATCTCGCCGGACCAGAGCAAGCTGGAACCCTTCGTCAAAGAGAAGGGCCTGTTCAGCTTCTATAAGGACGGTCATGGCGAGTGCTGTGGCATACGCAAGATCGAACCGCTGCGCCGCAAGCTCGCAGGCGTGCGCGCCTGGGCCACCGGCCAGCGCCGCGACCAGAGTCCGGGCACCCGCAGCCAGGTGGCCGCGCTGGAAATCGATACGGCGTTTTCTACCCCGGAACGTACCTTGTACAAATTCAATCCGCTGGCGCAAATGACCAGCGAGGAGATCTGGGGTTATATCCGCATGCTGGAGCTGCCCTATAACAGCCTGCATGAACGCGGTTTTATCAGCATCGGCTGCGAGCCCTGCACTCGACCGGTATTGCCGAACCAGCACGAGCGTGAAGGCCGCTGGTGGTGGGAAGAAGCCACGCAGAAGGAATGCGGGCTGCATGCGGGGAATATCATCAGCAAGACGAAGGCCTGACACACTTGACCTGTGGGAGGGGGCTTGCCCCCGATGGCATAGTGTCAGGCACTGTATGGGGTGACTGACCCGGCGCTATCGGGGGCAAGCCCCCTCCCACATTTGTTCTGTATTGGCTATGAAAATGTACACATAGTTGTAACCATCGGTGCCATTTATGTGTGCAATCCAGTATGAATCGCACCAAAACGTAACACTTCTTTCCTGCCTATTTTTGCCCTCCTGAGTCTGCCTCTTTCCTCATAAAAATAAATAGCTGTTCGAACGGTCAATTTATATCGCTTTTAATTCAGACAGTTATTTCAATCATCGATAAAAACAAGATTTACCGGAGTGTTGATAGTCCGAAAACTGGCACGCATGTGGCTTAAGGTGAGATACGCTTTGTATACAATAAATACAAAACCTACATACACTTTGCCATCTGCCGCTTTGCTGCGGATGCGCTGGAGCCTGCCGGAATGCGTACAAGCCTCTCGAATGACATCGCACTGGATCTGCCCTCCTCCGCCCTGAATCCCGACGCGGCAAGCCCCGGCCCGCTGGTACTCAGCTCACGCCTGCACAACAAGGACCTCGCCCCGACCAAGATCGAAGGCCGTCGCTGGGGGCGCTACAGCATCTTTGCGCTGTGGACCAATGACGTGCACAACATCGCCAACTATTCATTTGCCATCGGTTTGTATGCATTGGGCCTGGGCGGCTGGCAGATCCTGTTGTCCCTGGGGATCGGTGCGGCACTGGTGTACTTTTTCATGAATTTGTCGGGGTACATGGGCCAGAAGACCGGCGTGCCGTTTCCCGTGATCAGCCGTATCAGCTTCGGTATTCATGGAGCACAGATTCCGGCGTTGATCCGCGCCGTGATTGCGATTGCCTGGTTCGGTATCCAGACCTACCTGGCTTCGGTGGTTTTCCGTGTGTTGTTGACGGCGGTTCATCCAGGGTTTGCCGACTATGATCACAACGCGATCCTCGGCCTGTCATCGCTCGGCTGGGCGTGTTTCGTGGCGATCTGGCTGGTGCAATTGGTGATCCTGGCCTATGGCATGGAAATGGTACGTCGCTATGAAGGGTTTGCCGGACCGGTGATTCTGCTCACCGTGGCCTCGTTGGCCGGCTGGATGTACTTCCAGGCAGGCGGCAACATTGCCTGGTCGATCCGCGAACCGCTGAGCGGCGGCGAGATGTGGCGCAATATCTTTGCCGGAGGTGCGCTGTGGTTGGCGATCTACGGCACGCTGATCCTTAACTTCTGCGACTTCGCCCGCTCCTCGCCCTGCCGCAGGACGATCCTGGTGGGTAATTTCTGGGGCCTGCCGGTGAATATCCTGGTGTTCGCCGCCATCACCGTGCTGCTGTGCGGCGGGCAGTTCCAGCTCAATGGCCGGGTGATCGAAAGTCCGACTGAAATCATCGCCGCCATTCCCAATACCTTCTTCCTCGTGCTCGGTTGCCTGGCCTTCCTGATCGTTACCGTGGCGGTGAATATCATGGCCAACTTCGTCGCCCCGGCGTTTGTGCTGAGCAACCTGGCGCCCAAGTACCTGAACTTCCGCCGCGCGGGCCTGATCAGCGCCACCGTGGCGGTGCTGATCCTGCCGTGGAACCTCTACAACAGCCCGCTGGTGATCGTGTATTTCCTTTCCGGGCTGGGCGCACTGCTGGGGCCGTTGTATGGGGTGATCATGGTTGACTACTGGCTGATCCGCAAAAGCCAGGTGGATGTGCCGCAGCTGTATAGCGAAGACGCGCAGGGCGTTTATTACTACAGCCGCGGCGTGAATCTGCGCGCGGTGGCGGCGTTCGTTCCGGCAGCGGTGATCGCCATCCTGTTGGCATTGTTGCCTGGGTTTGCCAGCGTCTCGCCGTTCTCCTGGCTGTTTGGCGCCGGTATTGCAGGGTTGCTGTACCTGCTGATCGCCAAGCGCCAGCCGTTCTACGCCGATGTCAGCGGCGAAAGCATTGCAGTCGATAATGTCAGTCATTAAACAAGGACCTTCCATGCGCATCCTCGTGGTCAACGTCAACACCACTGAATCCATCACACAAACCATCGCTCAGCAGGCGCGCAGTGTGGCTTCGCCGGGCACCGAGATTGTCGGGCTCACCCCCTACTTCGGCGCCGAATCGGTGGAGGGCAACTTTGAAAGCTACCTGGCCGCCATCGCGGTAATGGATCGCGTAATGGCCTACGACCAGCCATTCGATGCGGTGATCCAGGCCGGCTACGGCGAGCATGGCCGCGAAGGCCTGCAGGAATTGCTCAACGTGCCGGTGGTGGATATCACCGAGGCCGCGGCCAGCATGGCGATGTTCCTGGGCCACGCCTATTCGGTGGTGACCACCCTGGACCGCACAGTGCCGTTGATCGAAGACCGGCTGAAACTCGCCGGCCTGTACCAGCGCTGCGCCTCAGTGCGCGCCAGTGGCATGGCGGTGCTGGAGTTGGAAGCAGACCCACTGGCTGCCATGCAAGCCATCGTGCGCCAGGCGGAACTGGCCATCCTTGACGACAAGGCAGAAGTGATCTGCCTGGGATGCGGCGGCATGGCCGGGCTGGACGAGCAGATTCGCCAGCGCACCGGGGTGCCGGTGGTAGATGGGGTGACGGCAGCGGTGACCATCGCCGAGTCGCTGGTGCGGTTGGGGTTGTCGACGTCGAAGATCAGGACCTATGCAACGCCCAGGTCAAAGAAAGTCATCGGTTGGCCCGGCAAGTTCGGGCACTGAGGATCAACTGTGGGAGGGGGCTTGCTCCCGATTGCGGTGTATCAGCCAGCTTATCTATAGCTGACCCACCGCTATCGGGAGCAAGCCCCCTCCCACATTTTGTTCACTGCAGGGCAGCTAGATCGCACTGAATCGCTGCCCCAACCGTCGCTCGGCAAATTGCTCGATCACAAAATCCACAAACGCCCGGGTCTTGCCCGGCAGCAGTTTGTGCTCGGCGTAGTAGATGGAGATATTGCCGTCGTCCACATACCAGTCCGGCAACACCCGCACCACCGCACCGCTGTCGAGGAACGGCACAGCCATCGGCATGCTGACCAACGCAATGCCCAGCCCTTGGGCGCTGGCGCAGCAGGCGGCTTCAGAATCGCTCATGGTCATCGCGGGTTTGAGCACCAGTGGGCTGTGCTCACGCTCGCGGTGGGTCAGTTGCCATGAGCGCACCCGGCCGGTTTGCGGTGAGCGGATCAGGATGCCATGGCAGCGCGATAAATCCTCGGGCGCATGTACCGCAGGGCGTTGCGCCAGGTAAGCCGGTGAAGCCACCAGCACCCGGTGCGCCGGCGTCAACTTGCGCGCCACCACGCCTTGGGGCAGTTCAAAGCCACCGCCAATCGCAGCGTCAAAGCCCTGGCCGATCAAGTCGACCTGGCGGTTATCGAAATGCCAATCCGGGCTGATAGCCGGGAAGCGTCGCATGAACTCACCCAGCAACGGCACCACATACCGATTGCCAAATACGGTGCCCATGCTGACCTTCAGCGTGCCCACCGGCCGCCCTTCGGCGCTGGCCAGGTTAGCCACGGCGTTTTGAATCGTGGTGAGGCTGCCGCTGACTTCGCCGAGGAACAGCTTGCCGGCTTCGGTCAAGGTCAGGCGGCGGGTACTGCGCTGAAACAGCCTGACGCCCAGGCGCGCTTCCAGCTTGGCCACGCTTTTGCCGACCGCTGCCGGCGTCAGGCTCAGGTGCCGCGCAGCCTCCGCGAAGCTACCGCCTTCGGCGCTGCGCACAAAGCATTCGATACTGCCAAAGCTTTCCATATCGCCCACTCTAAACTTTTGGTTTACACAGACTATAGCAATCACGCTCTACCGGTATCGGTGGGCGAGGTCGATACTCGGCTCATCAACTACTTGGAGATCGACATGACCCCATCTACCCTCACTGGCAAAGTCGCCTTGGTTCAAGGCGGTTCCCGCGGCATCGGCGCAGCCATCGTCAAGCGCCTCGCCGCGCAAGGCGCCGCCGTTGCCTTTACCTACATCAACTCGGCCGCCAAGGCTGAAGCCTTGCAGAACAGCGTGATCAGCGCAGGCGGCAAAGCCCTGGCGATTCAGGCCGACAGCGCCGATGCCACGGCGATTCGCAACGCAGTCAATGTCACAGTCGACACCTTCGGGCGCCTGGATATTTTGGTGAACAATGCAGGAGTGCTGGCCATCGCGC
The DNA here is from genome assembly GCF_003852355.1 of Pseudomonas sp. R2-7-07. Classification (NCBI taxonomy): domain Bacteria; kingdom Pseudomonadati; phylum Pseudomonadota; class Gammaproteobacteria; order Pseudomonadales; family Pseudomonadaceae; genus Pseudomonas; species Pseudomonas sp. R2-7-07. The sequence goes on from NZ_CP027759.1 coordinate 4,225,102, forward strand.
CGCTGGAAGCGTTCAAGCTGGAAGACTTCGATCAGACCCTGGCAATCAACGTGCGCAGCGTCTTTATCGCCACTCAGGAGGCCGCCAAGCACATGGGCGAAGGCGGCCGGGTGATCAATATCGGCAGCACCAACGCCGAGCGCATGCCGTTTGGCGGTGGTGGTCCGTACGCGATGAGCAAGGCGGCGTTGGTCGGTTTGACCAAAGGCTTGGCGCGCGACCTGGGGCCACGAGGTATCACCATCAATAACGTGCAGCCAGGGCCGGTGGATACGGACATGAACCCGGCGAACAGTGATTTTGCCGAGAGCTTGATTGGGCTGATGGCGGTGGGTCGGTATGGGCATGTGGAGGAAATTGCCAGCTTCGTGGCGTACCTTGCCGGGCCGGAAGCCGGGTACATCACAGGCGCCAGCTTGACCATCGACGGAGGCTTCAGCGCTTGAGATTTAGCAACACGGCACAACCCATGTGGGAGGGGGCTTGCCCCCGATTGAGGTGGGTCAGCAAGTGATAAGTCGGCTGATACACCGCTATCGGGGGCAAGCCCCCTCCCACATTTTTCTGGGTTGAATCAAGTCATGGGCGGCAGGCCGTAAGCAGCCAGGTCGAAATCCGCAAGTTTGCGGATGATCTGGTCGGCATGCTGATACTTGCTGTCGGCCATGGCCTCATCGGGCACGGCGATGGCGGTCATGTGCGCCGCTTTCGCTGCCGTCACGCCGAACGGCGAGTCCTCGAACACCAGGCAATCCTCGGGCGCCACACCCAGGCGGCGCGCGGCAGTGAGAAAGATGTCCGGCGCAGGCTTGGCGGCACCGACTTCCGGGTCGTCGGCGGTCACGATGGTGTCGAACAGGCCAAACCACTCGCGGTGCAAGGTGGTCTTGTGGCCGAACGAGTTGCGCGACGAACTGGTGCCCACCGCAATCGGGATGTTATGCGCCTTCAAATGCCGCACCAACGCCTCGGCGCCGGGCATACCCAGGGCTTTGGGGAAACGCTCGCTCATCAGCGGTTCGCGAATCTGCAGAAACTCAGCCGGCGTAATCGGCAAGTCCAGCGCCTTGACCACATAGTCCGCCAAGTCCTGGGCACCGCGCCCAATAATGTGCTGCTTGATGCTCCAGTCATAGGTGCGGCCATAGCGTTCGGCGATGATCTGCGTAACTTCGGTGTAGATGCCTTCGGTGTCCAGCAACAACCCGTCCATATCGAAAATCACAGCCTTGATCGGGACAGCGGTACGCGGTGCATTCATCACAACAGAACCCTGGAGGAAGGACTAAAAGGATTCAGCACAATAACGGCCCTACTTGCTTGCGGGCAACCCCTTACACTGCCCGCTTTCCCTTAGAAGTGCCTGCAATGCTCTTTCGTATAGCCGCCGACAGCCTGGTGCTGTTTCATCTGTGCTTCATCCTGTTCGTACTGTTCGGCGGGCTGCTGGCACTCAAATGGCGTGCGCTCATCTGGCTGCATCTGCCGGCGGCCGCCTGGGGCGTTGCCGTCGAGGTGTTTCACCTGCCCTGCCCGCTCACGCGCTGGGAAAACCTGTTGCGCCACCTGGCCGGGCAGGACGGTTATGGCGCAGGCTTCATCGAACATTACCTGCTCAGGCTGATCTATCCGGCCGGGCTCACGCCGCAGATCCAGCTGGGCCTGGGCGCGTTGGTGCTGTTGATCAATATCGCGGTGTACGTGCACTTGATCCGACGTTATCGACAGGTTTGAGACAGCCGCATTGGTGAAGAATCAAGCTCCCTCTGCTCCTTCATAGACGCCGCCATGTCCGAAGCCTTCGAAGTCCCCAGCCCCCACGAAAAACACCTCGAACACACCACCGAACATGCCCACGGCCGTGGCGACACCTTCGCCAGCCGCATCGCGGTGATGACCGCGATCATGGCCACCGTTGGCGCCATGCTCAGCTACCAGGCCGGCTCCAGCGAAAGCGAGGCGGCGATGGACAAGAACAACGCGGCCATCATCAAGACCGAAGCCGCCAACCAATGGAATTACTATCAGGCCAAATCCAGCCGCCAGAATCTGGCGGAACTGGCCACGCACATTCCCGGCGTGGATGCCGGCCACTACAACGACGAAATCCAGCGCTATAAAAGCCAGAAGGAAGAGGTGCGCAAACAGGCCGAGAAGCTTGAAGCCACCTCCCTGGAATGGGACCGCAAATCCGAAGAAGCGCTGCACCAGCACCATCGTTGGGCCCAGGCGATGACGGCGATTCAGATCGCGATCTCACTGGCGGCGATCACCTTGCTCACGCGCAAGGAATGGCTCAAGCGCATGGCGTATTCGGCCGGCGGTGTGGCCGTGGTGCTGGGTAGCCTGGCCTGGCTGCATCTCTGACCGAGCGCGGGCAACTGTGGGAGGCGGCCTGACTGTCGCCACATAAAATGAAACCTTGGCGCGCTGATTTCAATCCGCCCTCTGAGCGATTAAAGTGTCGCGCCTCGAGAATTGAATCTCGATATTCAGCCCATGGAGTTACGCGTGAAGTACATCAGTAAAGTAGTTGCAGCAGCCGTTCTTGGTTTCACCCTGGCAGGTTGCACCGGCACCGCCATGAAAACCCAGCAATACGACGCCAGCCAATACACCGTGCTCGGCCACAGCGAAGCCAGCGCCACCGGCATCATGCTGCTGGGTATTATCCCGATCGGCCAGAACAGCCGCTTCGTCCGCGCCCAGGATGCAGCCATCAAGGCCAAAGGCGGCGACGCCATGATCAACACCCAAGTGCAGGAAAAATGGTTCTGGGCCTGGGTACTGAACGGCTACACCACCAAGATTTCCGGTGATGTGGTCAAGTTGAAAACCGCGCAATAAGTAAGTTGCCGGGCGCAGAGCCTGGCAAGCGACGTTTCATGGGCCTGACTTCAGGGGATGGCCCATGAACCTCAGTAGTATTTACGTAATCGTGGCTGTCCTGTTACTTAACAGTACTGGCCTGCTAAGTTGCGTGTTTGATCAAGTTGAAAACGCGGATACACCGATAGTCTAAGGTTCACATTTTCCGTTATCACACGCCCCCTTATGTGCCCTTCAATTGTCAGCTTCCACTCACGGTAACTGGCGGGCATGCATCGAAAGCAGGGGCGATAGCCTGCCAATCGTGCGGTCTGTTCATCGATAAAAAACACACGATCCTTCACATACCCGCCTTTGCTCAATGCCCGTAGTGCAGCCGGGCAGTCCAGGCGCCCGTAGATCTTGCTTCCTTTATGCCCGCCAAACTGACCCGGCTTGGAACTGAGCGCGGGTTTGCCGTGGGAATCCAAGACTTTCCATCGCCTCATTACGCACCCTCCCCCGTCCGGTGCAGTCATCCGACAACGTGTGCAGCGTGCATGCTCTTCTCGCGCTCGATCAACTTGCGCTTACGCTCCACTCCCCAACGGTAGCCAGACAAAGATCCATCACTGCGCACCACGCGATGGCATGGAATCGCCACCGCGAGTTTATTGGCCCCGCATGCGTTAGCCACTGCACGGGTGGCACTGGGCATACCTATCCGCGCGGCGACCTGGGCGTATGTCTCGGTCGTTCCTGCAGGAATATCCCTCAGCGCCTGCCAAACCCGTTCCTGAAATACGGTGCCACGGATGTCCAACGGCAGCGCAAAACCGGTGCCCGGCGATTCGACAAAGCCGACGACGGTGGCCACCAGCGCCTCGAACTCGGCGTCGCCGCCAATCAGGTTGGCGTTGGGGAACTGGTCCTGAAAGCTCTCCACCAGCACATTGGGGTCATCGCCCAATAAAATCGCGCAAATGCCGCGCGCGCTTCTGGCCACCAGGATCGAGCCCAGCGCGCTTTCGCCCAGTGCGAATTTGATATCCACATTGGCCCCCCCTGCGCGGTACTCGGTGGGTTTCATGCCGAGGATATTTTGCGACGCCTCATAGAATCGGCTATTGGAGTTATAGCCCGCCTCATAAAGAGCGTCGGTGATAGTGCCACTGAGCGAAAGCTGGTCTCTGACGCGCGAACGCAACGAAGCGACGCTGTAGGCTTTAGGCGTGAGGCCCGTGAGTTTCTTGAAGACTCGATGGAAGTGGAAGCTGCTCATGCCCACCTGTTCGGCCAGATCACCCAGGTTGGGAACCACGCCCGATGCGTCGATAAGCCGGCAGGCTTCGGCAACAGCTGCCGCATGCTTCTGGGCGACGGCCGCTGGGTTGCTGCTGTCGCGCTTGGAGGGGCGAAAACCCGCCCTTTCGGCTTCAGCTGCGGTGTCAAAAAACACGATATTTTCCGGCCGAGGCAGCTTGGTCGGACTGAAGGGTTTGCAGTAAACCCCGGTGGTCAGCACGCCGTAGACGAAATCGAGGTTTGCATCAGCCTGGCGGCTGACGAGAATATTCCAGCGCGGATCGTCCTCGGCCCTCAGCACGGGCTGGGTGGTTTGGTCTTTAACGCATTCCATGGCAATGCCCCCATCTTCGCAATTTGCACAAGCCTATCGCTATTGAGCCGCGTTAAAACTCCGAGTCTTGCTTTCATATTCGAACGTCTGGCCGTTCCATCACTGCGCATCATGGAATATTATGCCAAGGGTAAACCGCTCCCCCGCTCTGACCTCGCTCACGCCGTGGCGCGTAAATACGGAGTAGAAGCCTCGCGCCCCCTGCACGGGCCTGCGGTTGACGGCAAAAATCACTGCATCGCCCTTGCGTAGCGGCACTACGTTGACCCTGGACTGCATTCGTGGCCGCTGTTCGGTAAGCACGAATTCGCCGCCGCTAAAGTCGTCATTGGGCTCAGACAGGAGGATAGCCATCTGCACGGGAAACAGAATGTCTCCATACAGGTCGCGGTGCAGGCAATTGTAGTCTCCTGCACCGTAGCGCAGCAGCAGTGGGGTGGGACGCTCTTGCCGGGCGTCGTGGCACTGGCTTAGAAAGTCTTCGTGGCGTTCGGGATAGGGAGGTTCGAGGCCAAGTTTAGTGTTCCAATAGTTGGCCAGTGGGACCATCTGCGGGTAAACACAGGATCTCAATGTGGCGATAATCGACGGCAGCGGGTAGGCAAAATATTTATATTGGCCTGAACCGAAGCCGTGCCTGCTCATATTGATACACGACCTGAAGATGTCCGGCTCGCAGTAGCTATCGATAAGACGCTGGCAGACGTCTGGGTCGAGCAGGTTCTCGATGACGGTAAAGCCGCTGGCGTTTACGCGATGCAGATGCTCACTCCAGTTTTCGCAAGCGAGCCTTGTTTCCAATGCCCTATCGACCATTGCCATTCCCTTGTGGATTGCATGATTGTCAACATACCGCAGGCAATCCATGGGAGCCTCCGGTTTGTTGCTATCAAATTAATCCAGTGAACCGGCATGGGTTTCTTGGAGGCTTCAACGTTTGAGAGAATCGAGCCAGCTATGTCAGTGAGCAACGCTCTCGCAACATGGACAGTCGATTAAAGTATCAGCGTGCACTCAAGCTCTCGTCCCAATGTCTCATGTTTCCAAGACGTCCTGTGACTGGTGCTCTACCCGATTGCGCCCTCTTTTCTTCGCGCCATAAAGAAAACCATCAGCCTTTTCTAGCAAATCAGTCGCTGCATTCACACCACGCTGATGGTTGGAACTTACACCTGCGCTGATGGTGACAAAGCCAACCGGACTCCCCTGATGTGCAATTTTTTCAGCCTCTATAGCTGAACGCACTTCTTCAGCAATCTTGACTGCTCCTGAAAGCTCTGTTTCTGGAAGCAGTATTACAAATTCTTCCCCACCATATCGTGCAGCGAGGTCGGCTGGACGGTTTATGTTTTTACCTATTAGCTCTGCAATTCGCCGCAGGCATTCGTCACCGAGAACGTGACCATAATGGTCGTTGTACTGCTTGAACCAATCAATATCGATAAGTATGAGCGCTACGCTATTCCCAGTGCGACATGCTCTTGACCATTCTTTTTCGAGTGTAGAGTCGAAGCACCTACGGTTAGGTAAACCGGTAAGGCTATCAGTCTTAGCAATATGTTCTAAATCGCAATGCGCAAGACGCAGTTCTTCCTCTGCCACCAACACGCGTTGAATTTGCCGGTAAAAAAGGAACCCCAGGCTAGTCAGCACAAAAATTATAAGCACCACCATAACCGATGCTTGATAGACGTACGTCCACCAGGTGGCGAATACTGAATCTAACGATAAACCGGCTGCAGTGACCAGGGGTAGGCCTTGTATACGGCTGTAGGCATAGACTCGCTCAACCCCGTCCACGACAGAGGTGAGGGTCGCTGTGCCCTCGTCGTTGTGTATCAAATACCGACTAAACAGGTCTCCCTTTGAGATATTAGTTGTCATTAACGCGTCAATCATTGGTCGGCGCGCAAGCAAATCGCCATTACTGAGTGCGAGAAGTATTACTCCTCGTTTGTCGACATCCAACCGGTTAAAGAAACTCTGGAAATATGCAACTGGCAACGTTGCCAAAACGACGCCACTGAAGCTGCCATCACTGTGCTCGGTGCGCCGGCTTACAGGGATGATCATATCGCCCGTGGTTCGGCTCAAAATTACCTCGCCTATACGGACGGCCGTGCCAGGATGATTCTTGTGGTAGATAAAATAAGATCGATCACTATTGTTCTTGGCAACCGGCTTTGAAGAAAAGGAATTCGCTACCCAGTCCCCATGTTCGTCGTATATGAACAACCCTTGAATTCCGTCGGTTGCTTGAACATTGCTGGCCATCACTTTGGATAAGCGGGCCATGTGTTCGGCGTCAAGCCTGTCGTTTTCAAACCGCTCAACAAGGTTATCGAGTATGTTTTCAGCCTGACGTATTGTGTCTTGAGCTTGCTGCTCGGAAGCGCGAACAATGTTATGCGCAGCAATCTTCGCATTTGCCAGTCGTTCGTCCGCCGATTGTTTTAACTGCCAAGCAATTGCGGTCACTAGCATGACACAGGCCAGGAAGATAAACGCTATCAAGCCCACAGAGAGGGCTTTAGGTGTTAATCGACCGGACACGAGCGTTATCGTTTTCATTGAGCTCATCTTAGCTTGGAGTGCTGAATCTTCCTGTGAATTTTCCATAACTCATGAATCTAGGTGGAGCGTACCCACAGCAATCAGATCCCGAGTCAATGGACTCGACAAGCGTCGGCCCTATCAGCGCCGCCGACCACATTAGACTTCACTCCTCGTAGCAGGCCAACCAGCCACCACTTACGCACCCAAAAAGCGCACCAGTCCCATGGCGGTCCCATGGGTCCATTTTTCGGGTACCAAAAACCACAAACCCCCGACTTTCTCTAGGAAAATCAGGGGTTTGCGTTTTAAGAATGTGGCGGTGAAGGAGAGATTCGAACTCTCGATACAATTTCTTGTATACACACTTTCCAGGCGTGCTCCTTAAGCCACTCGGACACTTCACCGTATCTCGTCAAACCAGTTCAGTCTGTCGAGGCGCGCTAATGTAGTCGAAAGCCTTTCTGATGGCAAAGGTTTTTTTCAGAATTTTCATGCGGTTAGACGGGTATGCCGGAACACGGCCTGTGCGCGGTGGTGATTGTGCCAATCTCGGGCATGGCTCGGGATGGTCTACGCTGGCTGTGGTGCCCTGCCCCAGGCGCTCTGCTGTCGGGTGTGGAGCGAAAGCCTGACTGGGCAGTCAGTCACGGCGCTTTACCCGCGCGGGCGTGGTGGGTAACGTCTGCTGCATCTTCTATAACAAGTCCTACAAGGAACCGCGTCATGAGTGAGTTGATTGCCTACCACCTCGAAGACGGTATCGCGACCCTGACCCTGAGCAACGGCAAGGTAAATGCCATTTCTCCCGCAGTGGTCAGTGCGTTCAATGCGGCGCTGGACCAGGCGGAGAAGGATCGGGCGGTGGTGGTGATCACGGGCACGCCGGGGATTCTGTCGGCGGGTTATGATTTGAAGGTGATGACGGCCGGCCCTAAAGAGGCCATCGGCCTGGTCACGTCGGGCTCGACGCTGGCGCGTCGGCTGTTGGCGCATCCGTTCCCGGTGATTGTGGCGTGCCCTGGGCATGCGGTGGCCAAGGGTGCGTTCCTGCTGCTGTCGGCGGATTACCGGATTGGTGTGGAAGGCCCGTTCAGCATTGGCCTGAATGAAGTGGCGATTGGCATGACCATGCACCACGCCGGTATCGAGCTGGCGCGGGATCGTCTGCGCAAGTCGGCGTTTCATCGGTCGGTGATCAACGCCGAGATGTTTGACCCGCAAGGCGCTCTGCAAGCGGGCTTCCTCGACAAGGTGGTAGCGCCGGAAGAGTTGCACGCGGCGGCACTGGAAGCGGCGCGGCAGTTGAAGAAGATCAATATGAACGCGCACAAACACACCAAGTTGAAAGTGCGCAAGGCACTGCTGGATGCGTTGGATGATGCAATCATCCAGGACCAAGGCCATAACCTGATTTAACGTCCCACACTTGCGGTACCGAAGCCCGACCTTGAGTCGGGCTTTTTCTTACAATCCAAACCGAAATAACCCGGGCCGCTCTAGACAAGCGTTATCGGCGCACGTCGAAACATGCGCTTAAACATCGCCTATCTCCTACCTCTGCTGGGGCAATTGCCGAATACAGTGCACATCCGTACACTGCGCCACCTTTTGTCCCGGTGAGCCGCGTCGATGCTTTTTCTGTTACGTATGTTGTTGATGGGCCTGCACTTTATAGTCGCCGGTGTACTGGGCGTGCTGTTGGGGATCTGCCGGCCGTTCAATCCGGACAACAGCCGCCTGTGTGCACGCCTTTACGCGCTGCCAGCGATGTGGATCCTGCGCCTGAACGTGAAAGCCGATGTCGACTCCCTGCGTAACAAGCCCGGCACTTGCGTGGTGATCGCCAACCACCAGTCCAACTACGATCTGTTTGTGCTCGGCACCGTGGTGCCCCACCGCACGGTATGCATCGCCAAGAAGAGCCTGAAATGGGTGCCGTTGTTCGGCCAGTTGTTCTGGCTGGCCGGCAATGTGTTGATCGACCGCGGCAATGCGCACAAGGCGCGCCGGGCCATGCTCACCGTTACCCGCACCTTGCAACACGAAGACACGTCTATCTGGGTGTTTCCAGAAGGCACGCGCAACCTGGGCAAAGGTTTGTTGCCGTTCAAAAAAGGCGCGTTCCATATGGCGATTGCGGCCGGTGTGCCGATCGTGCAGGTCTGTGTCAGTCATTACGTCACGCATATGCGACTTAATCGCTGGAACAGTGGGGATGTGCTCATACGCTCGTTGGCGCCGATTGCTACTACCGGAATGACTGCGGATGACGTTCCGGCGTTGATGCAAGCGTGTCAGGCGCAGATGGATGAGTGCATTGCACAGATGGATCGCGAGCTGCAAAGCGCTTGAACGCCTGCAGCGTGGTCTGAGGAGCGCGCAGGGCGACGCGGAGCGTCACGGGGGGCATTCCCACGCAGAGCGTGGGAACGATCACTCTACGGAACGCCATTCAGGCTAAGCTGCCCAACATTTGTCCTCTTGATAAGAAGTGATCAGCACCATGGGTAGAGTCGTTGCGGCCGCCGTCTACAGCGCCGGAAAGAAAGTCACTGATATCACCCTCGACGAAGGCGCGGCCTGGGCCGCCAAACCCGGCCACTTTGTGTGGATCGGCCTGGAAGAGCCCAGTGCCCAGGAGCTGAACAACCTGCAACGCCAGTTCAACCTGCACGAACTGGCGATCGAAGACGCCATGGAAAAGCACAGCCGCCCGAAGCTGGAAACCTTCGGCGACGCGCTGTTTATCGTCACCTATTCACCGGTGCGCGAGAACGGCAAGCTGGAGTTTATCGAAACCCATATCTTCGCCGGCAATGGCTACATCATCACCGCCCGTAATGGACACTCAGCTTCCTACGGTTTTGTACGCCAGCGCTGTGAGGCGCGTCCGCTGTTGCTGGAGCATGGCGAAGATTTCGTACTCTATGCCTTGCTGGATTTCGTCACCGAAAACTACCAGCCAGTCAGCGAGGCGATCCACGCCGAGATCGATGAACTGGAGCGCAACGTGCTGTGCAGCTCCCTGAGCGAGCGCGACATCCAGAACCTTCACGGCCTGCGCCGCGACGTGTTGCGGCTCAAGCGCTATGTGGCGCCGATGGTGGAGATCAGCCAGGAACTGCAGAAGTTGAGCTTCCCGTTTATCGACAAGAACATGCGCCCGTATTTCCGTGACGTGCAGATCCACGTCACGCGGCAGATGGAAGACCTGACGACCCTGCGCGATATCGCCAGCCAGACCATCGAGATCGGCGTATTGCTGGAGGCCTCGCGCCAGAGCGTGGTGCAGCGCAAGTTCGCCGCTTGGGCGGCGATCCTCGCGTTCCCCACGGCGGTCGCGGGGATTTATGGGATGAATTTCCAGAACATGCCCGAGCTGCAATGGCACTACGGCTATTTTGCAGTGCTCGGGTTGATTGCGGTGGGCTGCACCAGCCTGTGGGCGAGCTTCAAACGGTCGGGTTGGCTTTAGCATTGTGCGCTACAAAGCGCATCATCCATTCCGCCACGGTCGCGCCGTGGTGGTCCCGCTCCAGGCTGGCCACGCCGTTGGTGTAGACCTTTTCGCCCAGGGTTGTCTGAAGAATCTCGAGCAGTTCGCGGGAATAGTCGTGAACAAATTCCGGATGGCCCTGGAAGCACAACACCTGGTCACCGATGTGATACGCCGCGATGGGGCAAAACTCGCTCGAGGCAATGACCGTGGCATTTTCCGGCAGGGTCGTGACCTGGTCCTGGTGGCTGATCAATAGCGTCAGTTCCGGCACTTGCGGGCTCATCCAGGGTGCCTTGGCATCGATGGTGTAGTCGTGAATGCCCATGCCCCAGCCTTGGCTGGCGCGTTCGGTCTTGCCGCCGAGCAGCAACGCCAGCAACTGGTGGCCGAAGCAGATACCCAATAACTTGTCGCCGCGCTCGTAGCGCTGGAGCACGTAGGTCTTGAGGGTCTGGATCCACGGGTCGGTGCCGAACGAGTCGGCTTTGCTGCCGGTGATCAGGTACGCGTCAAAGGCTTCGTCATCCGGCGGGTATTCACCCTGCACCACGTTGTAAACCACAAACTCTGCGGCAATCGGCTGCTTGGCAAACAGGCGCTTGAACATCTGCCCGTAACCTTGGTACTGATCGATCAGGCCTGGACGCAGGATATCGGTTTCCAGGATGCAGACGCGTAGCGACATAAAAAATACCTGACACGGCGATGGGAATATTGAACACCCCAGAGCGTGCCTTGAAACACCTGTTCAAAGCAAGCCCTCCACCGCCTGATCAGCGGAACGTTTCGCCCTGTGCGGCTTTCTCCAGCAGCAGCGCCGGCGGCGCAAACCGCTCGCCATACGCGTCGGCCAGGTAGCGCGCCCGGGCGATGAAGTCGTTCAGGCCGTACTGGTTGATAAACTGCAACGCACCGCCACTCCAGGCGGCAAAGCCAATGCCGAAGACCGAGCCGATATTGGCGTCGGCCGTGGACATCAACACGCCCTCCTCCACGCAACGCACGGTTTCGATGGCTTGGATAAACAGCAAGCGGTCGCGCACGTCCTGGGGCGAAATCTGTTTACCGGGCTGTTCGAACCGCGCCTTGAGTTCTGGCCACAGGTGCTTCCGGGCGCCTGCTGGATAGTCATAAAAACCGCCACCGGCGGCCTTGCCCGTGCGTTTGTATTCGTTGACCAGCAGGTCGATCACCGCCGTCGCAGGGTGGGCCTTCGGCACCTCGCCTTGGGCTTGCAGGTCATTGGCGGTTTGCTGTCGGATATGGCTCATGAGGCTCAGGGATACTTCATCCGACACCGCCAGTGGCCCGACCGGCATACCGGCCTTGCGCGCTTCGGTCTCGATCATCGGCGCGGCCACACCTTCCCCGAGCATGGCGATGCCTTCGTTGGTGAACGTGCCGAACACCCGCGAGGTGAAGAACCCGCGGCTGTCGTTGACCACAATCGGGGTTTTCTTGATTTGCAGTACGAAGTCAAAACCTCGAGCCAGGGTTTCGTCGCTGGTGTGAGCGCCCTTGATGATCTCCACCAGGGGCATCTTGTCCACCGGGCTGAAGAAATGCAGGCCGATGAATTTGCCCGGGTCCGGCACCGCAGTCGCCAAACCGCTGATGGGCAAGGTCGAGGTATTGGAAGCGATCACGGCGTCCGCCCCGACTACGCGTTGCGCGGCGGACGCTACCCTGGCCTTGAGTTCGCGGTCTTCGAACACCGCTTCGATCACCAGGTCACAGCCGGCCAGGTCGGCGTCATCCTGTGTAGGGCGAATCCGTGCCAAGGTGGCTTCGCGCTGCTCGGCGGTCAATTGCCCACGGTTGACGTTCTTTTCGAGCAACGCGGCTGAATGGGCCTTGCCCTTTTCGGCCGCCGCCAGGGTGACGTCTTTGAGCACCACGTCGATCCCTGCACAGGCGCTGGCATACGCAATGCCCGCCCCCATCATGCCGGCGCCGAGCACACCGAGCTTGCGCGTCACAAAAGGTGCAAAACCCTGTGGTCGCGAACGGCCGGCGTTGATTTCATTGAGCTGAAACCAGAATGTGCCGATCATGTTTTTCGCCACCTGCCCGGTCACCAGCTCGGTGAAATAGCGGGTTTCGATCAAGTGCGCAGTGTCGAAATCCACTTGGGCGCCTTCCACGGCAGCGCAGAGGATTTTCTCCGGCGCCGGGAAACAGCCCTGGGTCTTGCTGCGCAGAATCGACGGTGAGATGGCGAGCATCTGCGCGACTTTCGGGTTCGACGGCGTGCCCCCAGGAATCTGATAGCCCTTGTTGTCCCACGGCTGCCGGGCCTCGGGATGGGCGAGAATCCAGGCGCGGGATTTGGCCAGCAGCTCATCGCGGTCTGCCGCCACGTCGTCGATCAAGCCCGCCTGCAATGCCTGCGCCGGCCGCACTTTCTTGCCTTCCAGCAGATACGGCAGGGCTTTTTCCAGACCCAACAGGCGCACCATGCGCACCACCCCGCCGCCGCCCGGCAACAGGCCCAGGGTGACTTCCGGCAAGCCGAGCTGCACCGACTTGTCGTCCAGCGCGACCCGGTGATGGCAGGCCAGGCAAATCTCCCAGCCACCGCCAAGGGCCGCACCGTTGATCGCGGCCACCACCGGTTTGCCGAGGGTTTCCAGGCTGCGCAGTTGCGCCTTGAGCACGCCGACGTCGTCATAGAATTGCTTGGCGTGGGCGGTGTCGACCTGGATCAGCTCATTGAGGTCACCGCCGGCAAAAAACGTGTTCTTGGCCGAGGTAATGATCACCCCGGCCAGGTCGGCTTTTTCTGCCTCCAGGCGCGCAATGGTGGCCGCCATGGCCGCACGGTACGCGGCGTTCATGGTGTTGGCGCTTTGGCCGGGCATGTCGAGGGTCAGCACCACGATCTGGTCCTGGCCTTTTTCGTAACGAATGGCGTCGGTCATGACAGTTTCCCTAAGGCTCAGAGGCGTTCGATGATAGTGGCGATGCCCATGCCACCGCCGACACACAGGGTGGCCAGGCCGTAGCGCTGCTGACGCACTTCCAGCTCATCGAGCAAGGTGCCGAGGATCGCGCAGCCGGTGGCGCCCAGCGGGTGGCCCAGAGCGATGGAGCCGCCATTGACATTGACCCGGGCGGCGTCGATGCCCATGTCCTTGATGAATTTGAGCACGACCGAAGCGAACGCCTCATTGACCTCGAACAGGTCGATGTCCTCGACGCGCAGGCCGGCCTTGGCCAACGCCTTGCGCGTGGCCGGTGCAGGACCGGTGAGCATGATGGTGGGATCGGTGCTGGTCAACGCCGTGGCGACAATCCGCGCGCGCGGCTGCAAGCCGAGCTCGCGCCCTTTGGCCTCGGAGCCAATCAACATCAAGGCAGCGCCGTCGACAATCCCGGAGCTGTTGCCCGGTGTGTGCACATGCTGGATGCGTTCCACTTGGCTGTAGACCCGCAACGCGGTGGCGTCGAAGCCCATCTGGCCGATCATTTCGAAACTCGGCTTGAGCTTGCCGAGGCCTTCGAGGGTGGAGTCGCCACGGATAAATTCGTCATGGTCGAGCAGCACAATGCCGTTCTGGTCCTGCACCGCGATCAGCGACTTGTTGAAGGATCCGTCTGCTCGTGCCCTGGCGGCTTTCTGCTGGGACTGTAGGGCAAAGGTGTCCACGTCCTGGCGGGTGAAGCCTTCCAGGGTAGCGATCAGGTCGGCCCCAATGCCCTGCGGCGTGAAGTGGCTATGCAGGTTGGTTTGCGGGTCGAGAACCCAGGCGCCACCGTCGCTGCCCATTGGCACGCGGGACATGGACTCGACGCCGCCAACCACCACCAGGTCCTCAAAGCCGGAACGCACTTTCATCGCCCCGAGGTTGACGGCCTCCAGGCCCGAGGCGCAGAAGCGGTTAACCTGCACGCCGGCAACGCTGATGTCCCAGTCCGCTACCAGTGCGGCGGTCTTGGCGATATCGGCGCCCTGGTCGCCCACTGGGGTGACGCACCCGAGCACGATGTCATCCACCTGACGGGTGTCGAGGTCGCTGCGTTGCGCCAGCGCCCTGAGCAAACCGGCGACCAGATTGACCGGCTTAACGCTGTACAGGGCGCCGTCGGCCTTGCCTTTGCCTCGGGGCGTGCGTATCGCATCAAAGATCAAAGCTTGGGTCATGATGGCCTCGAACCACAGTGGTGTAGGCCCCTACCTTAAGCCCGATTGACACGGTTTCAATGACGGATGCGCTCATTGCCTTTGACCCCCTCGCTCGGACGAACGGTAGGCAGCTACGGGAAACCCTGGGTTAATCGTTTTAGCTGTCTAGCTTCGGGGTTGGCGCCAAGATGGCACTACGCCTCATGCCGTTTTAAGCGGATAAAGTGCTTAGCTGATATGAAATGGATCTATGCGCCGAAGAACGACGGCTCTAAGGTTGAATCTGTAAGAAGCTGCTGCCGGGTTTTGCTGGAGCGGTTGTAAGAAAAGTTTCACGCCAGGTCGCGATACTGGATCAACCGGTACGCATTTGACGTTCAGGAATAACAACAAAAGGCAGTCAGCCATGTTCAAACATTCGAAAGTACGTCAGGCGGGACTTATTCTGTTCGCCACCACACTGATTCTGATCTTGCCCAATTTAACCAAGGTTATCGGGTGACGACTCGACCTAATTATTCCGTGCGCACACAGCATCGGGATTACAGCGTTTGGCAGCACCTGCCGGGGCATTGCGTATAGCCGTCCTGTTGCAGGGGCTGTCTTTTTGCGCGCGGATTTGCGCTATCGTAGTTCTCCCGTCCCCTCGAAACGGCCTGCCCTTTGAAATCGATCCTCGCCTTGCTCGCGCTGTTGCTGACCCTGCCCGCTTCGGCGGCGCAACTGACCATCGAACTGGACCACGCCAGCAAGACTTGGCAGACGGCGGAGCTACTCAAGCACCCGGATGCGCGGACGGTGCAGATCGTCGATGACGTTTCCTACAAACGCACCATGACCTACCGCGCAGTGCCCTTGGC
Organism: Pseudomonas sp. R2-7-07; assembly: GCF_003852355.1. NCBI lineage: Bacteria > Pseudomonadati > Pseudomonadota > Gammaproteobacteria > Pseudomonadales > Pseudomonadaceae > Pseudomonas > Pseudomonas sp. R2-7-07. The sequence continues at coordinate 4,240,590 of NZ_CP027759.1, forward strand.
GAGTCTCCTACCGGGCCTGAAACCTGCGAGCCATGTGCAAGCGGTGGCCCTCGACGGTTTTGCCGCCGAACTCGCCGTCGCGCCACTGTTGGAAAACACCGGCGCTCGCGCCTGGCTGGCGGTGGAAGACCCGGCCCATCCATGGCCTGCGCTGGGAGACGGCAAACCGAGCGCGGGGCCGTTCTACCTGGTGTGGACCCACCCGCAGGCCGGGCATATCAGTCCGGAACAGTGGCCGTTTCAGATATCCAGCATCAAGCAGCTGCAGACCGTTGCCGAGCGCTTTCCGGCGCTGCTGCCTGATCCGAAACTGGCCGCAAATAGCCCGATCAACCAAGGCTTCGCGGTGTTCCAGAAAAATTGCCTGGCCTGCCACCGCCTAAACGGGGCGGGCGATGCGCAGATGGGGCCAGACTTGAATATCCCGTACAGCCCTACCGAGTATTTCGGTGGTGATTTTCTCAAGCGTTACATTCGTGACCCGCAGAGCCTGCGACGTTGGCCGCAGGCGAAGATGCCGGCGTTCTCGGCCAGTGTTTTGCCGGACCATGAGTTGGATTTGCTGGTGGGGTATTTGCAGCATATGGCGGGGCGCAAACAGCAGCCCTGAGGCTCGCGCAGATCAGAAGTGGGAGGGGGCTTGCTCCCGATAGCAGTGTGTCAGTCAGCTTATCGGTAACTGACACACCGCCATCGGGAGCAAGCCCCCTCCCACATTTTGGATTGAGTACAGTTAGTCGGCCCGGCGCACGGCCATGCCGCATTGCAAAACCTCCTGAAACAACACAGCCTGCCTCCCACACTGGGTGTGAGTTGTAGTTAAGATTATTGCTGCTGTACGGAAACCACCGGGGTCGGCGCGACAAACACCTTGGCATGCATCTGCTCATGCCCTCCCCCACGGCGCATGCCCCGCACCGGGCAGGCGTCCAGGTAGTCCAGGCCCACGGCGAGTTTCAGGTGCCGCTCCGGCCGGGCCAATTGGTTGGTCACGTCAAAACTGTACCAGGCGTTATCCAGCCAGGCTTCGGCCCAGGCGTGGCTGGCCAGGTGCGTGCTGTCTTCGGTGTACAGATACCCTGAGACGTATCGCGCCGGAATCCCCAGGCTGCGCGCACAGGCCAGGAACGCGTGGGTATGGTCCTGGCACACGCCCGCGCGGCCGGCGAAGGCCTCGGCAGCGCAGGTGTCGACGTCCGTGGCGCCCGGCGTGTAGGCCATCGATTGGTTCAGCGCCTGCATCAGGTCGATCAGTGCCGTGCGGTCGCGACGCTGGTGGCAGTGTTGCTGGGCAAAACCGCGCAGGGCTTCGTCGGGCTCGGTCAGGCGCGTGCCGCGCAGGAACGGAAAGGCCGACTGGCTCTCGTGTTCAGCCTCACTCAATTCATCGATATCCACCTGGCCACGGGCGCCGATGATGATGGCGTCGTGAGGTTCGTCCAGGGTCAGCACATGCAGGATGTTGCCGAATGGGTCCACTTGCGCCCGCACGGGGCGCGGTAGGTCAAGCTGCCAGCTCAACACACGCTGACGCTCGCTGTCGTGGGGCGTCAGGCGCAGATATTGGATGCTGGCCCGCACTTGGTCTTCGTAGTGGTAGGTGGTTTCGTGGCTGATGGAGAGTCTCATGCCGCCTCCAGGTAGGAGCTGTAGATGGCGTCGCCCAACTGGCGGACCAAGGGGATAAAGTCGGTCAGCCAGGCGTGCAGGCCTTCCTCGAGGATTTCATCGATGGCGGTAAAGCGCAGGCGCGCGTCCATCTCGGCAGCCAAGCGCTGGGCCGGGCGACCGTTGAGGCCCGGCAGGCTGGCGAGGATCTGGTCGATCTCTTCGCTGCAAGCCCGTAGCGAGCGCGGAACATCAGCGCGCAGGAGCAACAGTTCGGCGACTTGTCGGGCGCCCGGCGCATCCCGATAGATCTCTGTATAGGCCTCGAACGACGACAATGCCCGCAGCAACGCACTCCATTGATAGTAGGCGTGGGCCGTGCCATCGCTGACCGTTGCAGCCTGATCGCCGGCCATTTCATAACGCGCGTCCAGCAGGCGCAGGGTGTTGTCGGCGCGCTCGATGAAGGTGCCCAGGCGGATAAAGCGAAACGCATCGTTACGCATGATGGTGCCGTAGGTGGCGCCGCGGAACAGGTGCGAGCGCTCCTTGACCCATTCGCAAAACCGGCTCATGCCGTAGCGGCTCAAGCCTTGTTGGGCGATATCGCGAATATCCAGCCAGGTAGCGTTGATGTTTTCCCACATGTCGGCGGTAATTCGCCCACGTACTGCATGGGCGCTGGCCCGTGCGGCGCCAAGGCAGCTGTAGATGCTGGCCGGGTTGGCAGCGTCCAGGGCGAAAAAGTGCAGCAGGCGTTCGGCATGCAGTTCACCGTGGCGCTCGTGGTAGTCCTCCAGGGTGCCGGTGATCAACAGCGGCATGGCCAATTCGTGCAGGCCGTCGCCGCGCCCGTCCTGAGGCATCAGCGACAGCGAATAACTGACATCGAGCATGCGCGCGAGGTTTTCCGCGCGCTCCAGGTAGCGCGACATCCAATACAAATCCGAGGCAGTTCTACTCAACATCTGTCAATCCTCGACCACCCAGGTGTCTTTGGTGCCGCCGCCCTGGGACGAGTTGACCACCAGCGAACCTTCGCGCAGCGCCACCCGGGTCAGGCCACCGGGCACCACGCGGGTTTCCTTGCCGGACAGCACGAACGGGCGCAGGTCGATATGCCGTGGGGCGATGCCGTTTTCGACGAACGTCGGGCAGGTGGACAAACACAGGGTTGGCTGGGCGATGTAGGCGTGGGGCTTGGCCTTGATGCGTGCGCGGAAGGCTTCGATTTCCGCCGCCGTGGACGCCGGGCCCACTAGCATGCCGTAGCCGCCGGAGCCTTGGGTTTCCTTGACCACCAACTCCGGCAGGTTGGCCAGTACGTGGGACAATTCGTCGGGCTTACGGCATTGAAACGTCGGAACGTTCTGCAGGATCGGTTCTTCATCCAGGTAAAAACGGATCATCTCGGTAACGAATGGGTACACAGACTTGTCATCCGCCACCCCGGTGCCGATGGCATTGGCCAGCACGACGTTGCCCGAGCGGTAGGCGGCAAGCAGGCCCGGTACGCCGAGCATCGACGCCGGATTGAAAGCCAGCGGGTCGAGAAACGCGTCGTCGAGACGGCGATAAATCACGTCCACCGCTTTGGGGCCGTCGGTGGTGCGCATGAACACGCGGTCATCACGCACAAACAAATCGGCGCCTTCCACCAACTCCACGCCCATTTCCCGGGCGAGGAAGGCATGTTCAAAGAACGCACTATTGAAACGCCCAGGGGTCAGCACTACCACGCTGGGGTTATCCAGGGGGCTGGAACTCTTCAAGGTGTCGAGCAACAGGTTGGGGTAATGGTCAATCGGCGCGATACGCTGGGCCGCGAACAGCTCGGGAAACAGGCGCATCATCATCTTGCGGTCTTCAAGCATGTAGCTGACGCCGCTCGGCGTGCGCAAGTTGTCCTCCAGCACGTAGTAAGTGCCGTCGCCATCGCGTACGAGGTCTACCCCGGAAACGTGGGAATACAGGTCACGGTGCAGGTCCAGGCCCTGCATTGCCAACTGGTATTGCTCGTTGGCCAGTACCTGTTCGGCGGGGATGATCCCGGCCTTGATGATGCGTTGTTCGTGGTAAAGGTCGGCGAGGAACATGTTCAACGCCTTGACCCGCTGGATGCAGCCGCGCTCGACCATGTGCCACTCGCTCGCCGGGATGCTGCGGGGGATGGTGTCGAAGGGGATCAAGCGCTCAGTCCCTTGCTCGTCGCCATACAGCGTGAAGGTGATCCCGGCACGGTGGAACAGCAAATCGGCCTCGCGTCGACGCTGGGCCAGCAGTTCGGCAGGGGTGTCAGCCAGCCAACGGGCGAACTCGCGGTAATGGGGACGAACCTGCCCTGCCCCATCGTACATTTCATCGTAATAAGTGCGGATCATGCCGTACTCCTTGTCACCCGGACGACAGACCCTTCGCAAGGCCCGTGCCAGCGGCATAAACACTTTCAAATCAAAGGATTGGATAAACCCCAAATTCCCCTCGCACCGTCCTGGTGCGCGAAATGACAGCAGCCCTGCCACACGCCTCATCGCAATGCGGCGTTGGACTATCAACAGCATAGTCAGCGTTGATTTCATTGCCCGCGCACTTCTGCGGATAATTGCGCTCATCAGCTGAACAGGACATGTCCTACAGCTAAACCCTTTGCACAACCAGTAACGTGCCGGCTCGTGTGATCGGCTCCTCGATCTTCCCCTTCAGCCACCCTTTCGGGTGGTTTTTTTTTGCGTGCAGGAAAGTGCAAATTCCGGACATTTTTACCGAGCCCAAACAAAATCGGCCGACCCAAAAGGTCAGCCGATACGCTGTGTTGCTCATAAATGCTACATGGGTAACCCACGCACCTCCTGCTTGACGCCCCAGCCTTCGATAATTCCGCCCAACGGCTCTACCACCGCCTCAAAGTCCTGCTCGAAGTCTCCTATGCCGTCGTACGTTGCAGACATGATTTTGCTCAGCTCCAGGTACCAGGCTCCATCGTCGCGGGCGCTGACCTGGGCGTTCAGGGATTCTCCGCGAAATCGACCCGCAGCCCTGCGCGCCCGTTCTTCATCCGGGAAAATCGCGTAGAACTCGATGGGGTGAAAACGTGAAAAGTCAAAGCCGCCTTCTTTCATGCGGCGCAGAACGTTGGTGCTGATGTCTTCTTGATAGGCTGTGCTCATGAAACGTCCTCCTCAGACTGATGGATAGACTTTCCGTGCTTCCTGAAACCCGCGCGCTGCTGGCGCGGGCACCACGGCAATAACGACACCGCAGGAAAACAAGCATGTAGCTGACAAGACCAGACCTTAGCGATTCATTCGCTGATCTCGATTGCAGAGTAACGCGAAGCTATCACCTCTACCAGAGGTGCATGGATCGCTTACAGGGAATATTCAGGCGCAGGGTTCGACCTTGAGGTCTTTGATACCATTTTGATCGTGCAAGCTCTTGACCGTGGGATCAGGGACACGATCGGCAAGATCGTTGAGGTCCAACTTTTCCAATACCGGCGACACACGCACGCGCACCAGCTGTGCAGCTTCTTCCAGCGTCGGCTCATGATCGCAGTCAAACTGCTCGACTACCGGTTCGCCACGGTCATTGATGAAAGAAATGTTCCACTTCGGCATCGGTGCCTCCTCGATAAAACCCATGTGTGGGCTCACATCTATCTGGACCTTGAGGCTTCACCAAACGTTCCACTCAAGGCAGGAGGCACCGGATCAGGCGCGTTTACTTCTCGGCGTGTTCCTTCAGCGCTTTGAGCGTGTTGAACGGTGCTTCTACCACGAACTTGTTGGCCAACCACGACGGCACGCTGCCGCCGGGCTCGGTGTGCACCTGGTAGGTCACTTCGGTCTCGTTGGCGCCTTTGGGCACCAGCTTCCAGAAACCTTCCACCTGGGCGACCCGGACATAGCCTTTTGCTTCCGGCTTGTACGTCGGTACCCCTTGCAACGTGCGGGTAACGGTACCGTCAGCGGCCTTGGTGGTGGTGACGTGGATATACGAGTCGCGATCCGTCACAGGGAACGGTGCCTTGAACTGGGTGTAGGTCCAGGCCTCATCGCCTTTCTTGTCGACCAGTTTCTGGGATTTGCACTCATGGATCCACGCGCAGGCGCCGGCGACATCTTCCTGCAGGGCCTGGATCTTCGCCACGGGCGCCTTGATCAGAGCCACACCGCGATAGGCCTTGTACTTGGAGCCGGCCACTTCGCTCAGGGACACCTTGATGCCGTCCTCGTTCTTGGCTTCTTGCCAATCCTCAGCCTGGGCAGCGCCAGCGAACATCATCGTAAAACCGCATACCACAGCCATTCGTTTCAGCGAACCCATCGTTGTATTCCTTGTTGTTGAAGTTCCGATAGTAAAGCCCATCAAGCCGCCGTCATCTGCTCCCACCAACCGATCAGGCGGATCGCGTCGGCCTGGTCGTTGCCGCAGACCTCGATATCTGCCTTGAAATCACGGCACACCGCTGGCCGCTCCGGTTGGCCAAACAGTTGGCATAGCTGTTCGACCGACAAGTGCAGGCAGCGTTCGCCCGCAGGCTTGCCATGGGGCATTCCCGGTAGGGGCGAACTGATGGAGGGGGCAATGCAGCAAGCGCCACAGCCTTCACGGCATTTCATGACCAACAGGTCCTCGACGACTCAATGGGATGGCCGGGCTAGAGTACGCCCTTAAACAGCCGTTTTAAAATGGTCCAACAGGGGTTTTTCGTACAAAACAGAAGTGACCGAACAGTCTACGACCGGTGGTCAGTGGAGCGGCTCACGGATGATCGTGGGTTTATTGCTTGAATTCAAAATCCAGCGCGGCGCCTTCCACGTCACGTCGTTCTTCGTTGCGCAACTGCAGCTTCATCTCGTTGCTGAGCAAGCGGCCGTTAATCTGGAACGCGCTGTTGTCGGACGGTTTTTCACTGAACATCGGCGGCAATAACGGCACGCTCTTGGGTTTGGGCATGGTGCCGATGGGTTGCAACAGCCTGACCATGTCCGAGGGCAGGGACAGGTCCAACTGTGCCGGTGGCAGCTTGGTCTGGGCGACTTCGTGGGCAGACTTGGACTTGCTCGCAATCGGTGCGCGCTTCTTTACCTTGGCGGCTTTTTTCTTCGCCTGCGCTGCCGGCTTTTTCGCAGCGGTCTTTTGTTCGGTGCTTGCAGCAGGCTTGGTGTCTGTCACAGGCGCAGCCGCCAGCGCAGTGCCGACGTTGCAAAGACTTAACCAGCCAACCATCCACACAGCGCGAAAAATAGAGGTCATATCGCCAACAGCATTAACGGCAGAAGGCCATATGCTCGCTTGTTGTGCGTGGCATGACAAGCACGGAGATCAATCTTGTCCCCCTTTATGCCCCTCAAAGGCCCGCCGCCGTCTCCTGGCATAACTGGCTGGCAAGCATCCCCAGGGTCATCAGCGCACGCTCTGCCTCGCGGTTCCACGGGGTGCCGCAATTGAGACGGATACAGTGGTTGAACTGTTCCGTATTACTGAAGATCAGCCCCGGCGCGATACTGATGCCCTGTTGCAGGGCACGCACATGCAGTTCCTGGGTATTGACCCGTCCCGGCAAACTGACCCACAAAATGAAGCCGCCGGTCGGACGGGTCATCTGAGTGCCTTCGGGGAAATATTGCTGCACCGCCAGTTGGAAAGCGCTGAGGTTTTTGCGGTATTCCTGGCGAATGTAACGCAGGTGCCGGTCGTAACCACCGTTCTCCAGGTACGCCGCAACGCCCATCTGTGTGACGCTGCACGCAGAGTGGGTACTGAACATCTGCAAACGCTGGATTTCCTGCTGGTACTTACCGGCGATCATCCAGCCGATGCGCACGCCGGGGGATAAGGTCTTGGAAAAACTCGAGCAATAGATGACCCGGTCAAGACGGTCATAGGCTTTCAAAGCCTTGGTGCGGCCCAGTTCGAACATCAGCTCGCCGTAGATATCATCCTCGACGATTTGAATATCGAAATCCGAGGCCAGGCGCAGCAACTGTTTCTGCCGCTCTTCGGGCATGGTGCCGCCCAAGGGGTTGCTCAGGCGCGTGGTCAATACCAGCGCCTTGATCGACCACTGGTTGGCGGCCAGTTGCAAGGCCTCCAGGCTCATGCCGGTGGCCGGGTCGCTGGGAATCTCGATGACCTTGAGGCCGAGCAGGTCGGCCAGTTGCAGCAAGCCGTAGTAGGTCGGTGACTCAGCGGCGATCAGGTCGCCGGGGCGCGTCAGTACGCGCAGCGACATCTGCAACGCGTCGACGCAGCCGTGGGTAATCACCACTTCGGACGGGTCCACCACCACGCCGGCATCGCGCATGCGAATCGCCACCTGGCGGCGCAGCGGCTCGAAACCGGGACTGAACATGTAGCTGAAGGCGCGCGGGCTCTGGAAGCGCGTGACCTTGGCCAACTGCTGATGCAACGCCCGGACCGGCAGGTAATCCACGCTCGGCACCGCTGCCCCCAGAGGGAATACACCTTCACGGCGCGACTCGACCAGCACTTGCTGGATGATGCTGCTGCGGGTGACCAACCCTGGGCGCTCAACCCGCGCAATGTCTGGGGTTGGCGCCGTGAGTGCCGGCGTCTGGTGCACGTAATAGCCCGACTGCGGCCGCGCCCGGATCAGCCCCTGGTCTTCCAGATTGGCGTAGGCCTGCAGCACCGTGGCATGGCTCACGTTGAGCTGAGAGCTCATCTTGCGCACCGAAGGCACACGCTCCCCCGGCTGATAAACACCACGCCGGATGTCCTCAGCCAGTTGCTGGGCGATACGTTGGTAGAGCAACAGATTGGTCATGACGCAGCACTCGATTTCACGGGTATTTTATTTTTGTGTGAAACATACCGGCACAGTTTAGAAGTGTACGGGGACAGTTGCCACAATAGTCGAGCGCGGGCGGGAGTGACAGAAAAAACTGTAAGGGTTGTGAACAGAGTTTTCAGGTGTATACAGAAAAATGTGGGAGGGGGCTTGCCCCCGATAGCCATAGGTATCTACACAACTTTGGCGTAGCCCTGAACCTGTGGCGAGGGAGCTTGCTCCCGTGGCGACCTGGCGGCCTATAGCTATCTGACTGATGCCGCGCGATCCAAATGTGGGAGGGGCGGTGCGACGATTCGACTTGCCCCCGATGGCGGCCTGACAGCCGACCAGGATGTTGGATCAGAGCGAGTACATATCCGTTGCTGCGGTAACGGCGGCTTAGGGTTCCGCCCTTACGGCGTCTCACTTTTGAAAAGCGCAAAAGTAAGCAAAACGCTCTTGCCCCACCACTCGGCACCTCGCCCAGGCTCGGTGTGCCCGTAATCCGACAGCGATTTGGGGGGCCGCCGCCACGCGCCATCCATGGCGCGGGGCGGCTAAACCGGCATCCCTGCCGGTTTACCCCCCAAATCACTATCGAATTCCGGCCAGCGTGGTTTAACGGGGCGCTTAAGATCAAGAGCAAGATCAAGAGCGGCTCGCTTCGCATCGTGGTTACAGTAGGCTGCTACAAAATTGTGTAGATACCTATGCCCCGATGGCGGAGTGTCAGTCACCGAAAATGTTGACTGAACCACCGCTATCGGGGGCAAGCCCCCTCCCACATTTTGAACGGCGCCAGGACTTCAGCGAGCGGCGCCCAGTTGGCCTTTTTCGTCGGAGAACACAATTTCCACGCGACGGTTCTGCGCGCGGCCACGTTCGGACGCATTGGCCTCCACGGGGTATTTGTCGCCATACCCTTCGACCTGAATGCGTTTTTCGTCGATGCCCAGGTCAATCAGCACATCCGCCACCGATTGCGCGCGGTCATGGGACAGGGTCAGGTTGTCGTGCTCGCCACCAGTGTTGTCGGTGTAGCCCTCGATGCGCACCGTGCGCCTGGGGTTCAGTTGCAGGAACTGCACGATCTTCAACACCGTGCGGTTGGCCGAGTTCTGCAGCTCGGCTTCGCCGGTATCGAACAGTACGTCGCCCAGGGTCATCACCAAGCCACGGTCGGTCTGGGTGGTCAGGCTGGCGATTTGCTGTTCGACCCACTTGCCCTGCTGCTGCACGCTGGCCAGCTTGCTCTCACGCAAGGCCAGTTGCAGGCGTTGGCGCTCCAACTCGAGTTTGGCCAGGCGCTCGGCGTTAAGTCCCTGCTCGGTATGTTCACGGGCAATGGCACTGTAGCGCTGGCTCAAGTACGCGTAATGCACCACGTCGGCGCCGCTGCCCCAGTAGCTGGACAGGCGATCGGCACGCGCCAGGGACTCACCGGCGCGGATTACATCCTTGGGCGCGAAACGCAATACATTGGCGTCTTCCTTGACCCGCTGAAAGTCACTGCTGGCCTGTTGCAGTGCCTGCTCGCCAGTGGGCTGGCTGGCGCAACCGCCCAACGCTACGCTGCTCAGCAGCAATACAGCGCTCAAACCACGCATCGTCGGGCTCATTGGGCTTCTCCCAGCTGCAACTGCTTGCGCAGGCGGGCGATGCGGGTGTTGACCACGTTCAATTGCTCCTGGCTCTTGCCGGTCAGCACCTTGGCCTCGGCCAGGCGCGCATCCAGCTCAGCCTGCTCGGCCCGCATGCGCGCGTGTTTGTAGGACTGGTCGGCCATGTCGGCCCTGGCTCTGGCAAATTTGTCTTCGGCTTGTTTCAGCTCGGTCGATTCATCGGCATTGGCGCCGACTGCGCTGGCTTGCTCCAGGGCTTGCTGGGTCAGGCGCATTTGTTCGATCGGCGCAGGATCGGTGGCGCATCCCGCCAGAGCGACAACGGCAAGGGCCGCGAAAAGAGGTCGAAGAGTCACTGAAAATCCCTACTTTGTTGGGGTGCCGACGGCTTGTTGCAATTGCGCCTTCCAGCGCGCGAGATTGCGCTGCAACGCGGTTTCCGCCACACCGGACGCGGGCAATTCTGTCATCTTTTTGGCCAGCTGTCCGCGCAGCCACGGATCATTGCAGGCGGAATTGTGGGAAATCGCCAGGTACAGGCCGGGCTGATCGATCGGTATGTCGCGCGCCACCAGGTCATCGCTCATGCCCAGGCTCTGGGCCATGGCCATGCCGGAATAGCGGCTGGCGAGCACGTAGTCCACCTCCCCCAGCAACAGTTTCTGGAACGCCGGCGTCAGGCCAGGCAGACGCTGCAGGGTCAATTGCTGGCTGGCAAGGGTTTCGAACCCGGCACTCAAGCGTGCGCGCTCCGATACGGCCCCTTTGTGGCCCTGCAAGTCGGCAGCGGTGCTATAGACCAAAGACGAGTCCTTGCGCGTCCAGACCAGGTAATCGATCTGCATCAAGGCCGGGTGTATGTAGTCGAGGGTTTGCAACTCGCCGAGGTTCAACGGCGCATCGGCGAGCATATCCATGCGTCCGCTGCGCACTTCATCCAGAGCCAGGGAGCGCTTGCCGCCGTAAAGCAGGTCGATTTTCAGGCCGAGGTCCGTGGCCACCTGTTGCAGCACATCGGCGGTGGCGCCGATCAGGTGGGTCGGGTCCTGCGGGTCGCGCCACAGCAACGGCGGTGCATCCGGGCTGCCGGTGATCACCAGGCGCTCGCATTTGCCCGCCGCCAGCGACAACGTCGGCAGCAGCACAAGGCCCAGCAGGATCAAAGGACGCAATTGCATGGCGAGGTGCTCCCACACGTCAAAAAAAAACCCGGTCACAAGACCGGGCTCTTTATAAGTGAAGCGACTGGATTAGACCAGCTTCTCCAACTCGGGGATGGCTTCGAACAAGTCCGCCACCAGGCCGTAATCAGCCACCTGGAAGATCGGTGCTTCTTCGTCCTTGTTGATCGCAACGATCACCTTGGAGTCTTTCATACCAGCCAAATGCTGGATCGCGCCGGAGATACCGACGGCGATGTACAGCTGGGGTGCCACGATCTTGCCGGTCTGGCCGACCTGCATGTCGTTGGGTACGAAGCCTGCGTCGACGGCCGCACGCGAGGCGCCGACCGCTGCACCCAGCTTGTCGGCCAGGGCGTACAGGTGCTTGAAGTTATCACCGTTCTGCATGCCACGACCGCCGGAAACGACGATCTTGGCAGCCGTCAACTCTGGGCGATCCGACTTGGCCAGCTCTTCGCCGACAAAGCTGGAAGTGCCAGCGTCGTGGGCTGCGGCAACCGCTTCAACCGATGCCGAACCACCTTCAGCGGCAACCGGATCGAAACCGGTAGCACGTACGGTGATGACTTTGATCGCAGCGTTGGACTGTACGGTAGCGATGGCGTTACCGGCGTAGATCGGGCGCTTGAAGGTGTCGGCGCTCTCAACCGAGATGATCTCGGAGATCTGGTCAACGTCCAGCTGCGCGGCAACGCGTGGCAGGATGTTTTTGCCGTTGGACGTGGCGGCGGCCAGGATGTGGCTGTAGCCAGCGCCCAGCTCTGCAACCAGAGGGGCAACGTTTTCCGGTAGCTGATGCGCGTAGGCGGCGTTGTCAGCGTTCAGGACTTTGCTCACACCGGCGATTTTCGCAGCGGCTTCAGCCACGGCGCCAGCGCCCTGACCTGCTACCAGTACGTGGATGTCGCCACCGATTTTAACGGCTGCGGCCACGGTGTTCAGGGTGGCCGGAGCCAGCACTTTGTTGTCGTGTTCTGCGATTACCAAGATAGTCATGGTTAGATTACCTTCGCTTCGTTTTTCAGTTTCTCGACCAGTTCAGCCACCGACTTGACCTTGATGCCCGCGCTGCGTGCAGCCGGTGCTTCAACCTTGATGGTCTTGTTGGTAGAGGCGGTGGAAACGCCCAAAGCGTCTGGAGTCAGCACTTCAAGAGGCTTCTTCTTGGCTTTCATGATGTTTGGCAGAGACGCATAGCGCGGCTCGTTCAAACGCAGGTCGGTGGTGACGATGGCCGGCAGGTTCAGGGAAACTGTCTGCGCGCCGCCGTCGATTTCACGGGTCACGGCAACCTTGTCGCCGCTCACTTCCACTTTGGAAGCGAAGGTGCCCTGGCCGTAACCGGTCAGTGCAGCCAGCATCTGGCCGGTCTGGTTGTTGTCGCTGTCGATAGCTTGTTTGCCAAGGATCACCAACTGAGGCTGTTCCTTGTCGACAACGGCCTTGAGCAACTTGGCCACGGCCAGGGAGGTCAGCTCTTCAGCGGACTCGACCAGGATGGCGCGGTCGGCGCCCAGTGCCAGGGCGGTACGCAACTGTTCCTGGGCAGTGGTCGGGCCGATGGAAACCACGACGATCTCGGTCGCCACGCCTTTCTCTTTCAGGCGTACGGCTTCTTCCACGGCGATTTCACAGAATGGGTTCATCGACATCTTGACGTTAGCCAGGTCGACGCCGGAATTGTCCGCCTTGACGCGAACTTTCACGTTGTAATCGACAACGCGTTTGACAGCTACAAGAACCTTCATGGATTCCTCGTTACTCTCCGGTGAAAAGAAAGTCGCCTAGGCAAGCCTGGCGGTTGATGCTCATCGGCACACAAGGGCACCTCCAAAAACGTCAGCGGATGACTCGGCGATGGGAAAATGATGACCGTTCGTCAGGGGTGACTGAGAAGTCATTCTTTATCGCAGTGTGTAAACTGCGCGCCAGCATACGGCGCGCGTCACCTGTGGTGCTTTTGGACGTGCTCTTGAAACCTGCACTCTGCCTACGGTAAGCGCAAAACCGACCGTATATTGACCGGAACGCCTATTCTGGTCAATACGGCAAAATGGTCAGTCATAAGCCGCGTTGCTTTGATTTACCTAGGCTGCGGGCAATTCAAACAAACGTTTGTATTGGACGCTGCCAGTGGTGTAGATATAATGCGCCACCCAGAGAGAAAGGTGGGTCTTGCCGTTGCAGCAGGGCGTCACCGAACCTCCACCCATTAGAAAAAAAGCCTGTTGAGCCTTGAGTAGGAGATAGCCTGTGGAACGCGAATACATGGAATTCGACGTGGTCATCGTCGGCGCCGGCCCGGCTGGCCTGTCCGCCGCCTGCCGACTGAAGCAGAAGGCCGCCGAAGCCGGTAAGGAAATCAGCGTCTGCGTGGTCGAGAAAGGCTCCGAAGTGGGCGCACACATCCTCTCTGGCGCGGTCTTCGAACCGCGCGCGCTGAACGAACTGTTCCCGGACTGGAAAGCCCTCGGCGCCCCGCTCAACACCCCTGTAGTGCGTGACGACATCTATGTATTGCGCAGCAGCGAGGCCTCCACCAAGGTTCCGGACTTCTTTGTGCCCAAGACCATGCACAACGAAGGCAACTACATCATTTCCCTGGGCAACCTGTGCCGCTGGCTCGCCCAGCAGGCCGAGAACCTCGGCGTGGAAATCTACCCGGGCTTTGCCGCCCAGGAAGCGCTGTTCGATGAAAACGGCGTGGTGCGTGGCATCATCACCGGCGACCTCGGCGTCGACCGCGAAGGCAAGCCCAAGGAAGGCCTCTACACGCCGGGCATGGAATTGCGCGGCAAGTACACGCTGTTCGCCGAAGGCTGCCGCGGGCATATCGGCAAGCAACTGATCCAGCGTTTCAACCTGGACAGCGACGCCGACGCCCAGCATTACGGCATCGGTCTCAAGGAAATCTGGGACATCGACCCGGCCAAACATCAGCCAGGCCTGGTGGTGCACACCGCCGGTTGGCCGCTGGATATCATGGGCAACGAGAACACCGGTGGCTCGTTCCTTTATCACCTGGAAAACAACCAGGTGGTGGTCGGCCTGATCGTCGACCTGTCCTACAGCAACACCTTCCTGTCGCCGTTCGATGAATTCCAGCGCCTCAAGCATCATCCGGTGCTGGCCCAATACCTGGAAGGCGGCAAGCGCGTCAGCTACGGCGCCCGCGCTATCGCCAAAGGCGGCCTGAATTCGCTGCCGAAGATGATCTTCAAGGGCGGCGCGCTGATTGGCTGCGACCTCGGCACCCTGAATTTCGCCAAGATCAAAGGCAGCCACACTGCGATGAAGTCCGGCATGCTCGCCGCCGACGCCGTGGCCGACCGCCTGTTTGCCGAATCCGAAGGCGGTGATGAACTCACCGGGTATGTCGACAGCTTCAAAGCCAGCTGGCTGTACGAAGAACTGTTCGCCAGCCGCAACTTCGGCCCGGCCGTGCACAAGTTCGGCGCCATCGTCGGCGGCGGGTTCAACTGGCTCGACCAGAATATTTTTGGCGGCAAAATCCCGTTCACGCTGCACGATACCAAGCCGGACTACGCCTGCCTCAAGCTGGCCAAAGACAGCCAGAAGATCGACTACCCCAAACCCGACGGCAAGTTGAGCTTCGACAAGCTGAGCTCGGTGTTCATCTCCGGTACCAACCACGAAGAAGAACAGCCGTGCCACTTGAAGCTCAAGGACCCGAGCATCCCGATCGGCACCAACCTGCCGCTCTACGATGAACCGGCGCAGCGCTACTGCCCGGCCGGCGTGTATGAAGTGGTGACTAAAGAAGACGGCGAGAAACGCTTTCAGATCAACGCCCAGAACTGCGTGCACTGCAAGACCTGTGACATCAAGGACCCTTCGCAGAACATCACCTGGGTGACACCGGAAGGTGCAGGTGGGCCGACTTACCCGAATATGTAAGCCAAAACGAGGCTCCCCCAAGTGGGAGCCTTTTTTATGGCCGACATCAATTAAAAATGTGGGAGGGGGCTTGCTCCCGATGGCGGTGGGTCAGTCACAAATTGGCTGACTGATGCACCGCTATCGGGGGCAAGCCCCCTCCCACATTTGGATCCCGTTGAGCCAGGGAGAATCAGGCAGCGCGCTCTTCGCCGGGGTTGCGCAGGAAGTAGCGTTTGTACTCGCGACTGAACTGCGAGGTGCTCTGATAACCCACGCTGTGCGCCGCCTGCGCCACGCCCATGCCCTCGACCAACAACAACTGCTGCGCCTTCAGCAGCCGCAGGCGCTTGAGATACTGCACCGGCGACAACAGCGTGCAGCGCTTGAAGTGTTCGTGAAAGGTCGATGCGCTCATGTGCGCATAACCGGCCAACGTCTCAATGTTCAACGGCTCGGCGTAATGGACATGCAGGTGGTTCAAGGACGTGGCAATTCGCGAAAACTGCCCCTGCTGTTCCACCAATGCACGCAACACATCGGCCTGGGGCCCACGCAACGCCGTGAACAATAATTCGCGCACCCGCGCCGGGCCCATGATCCGGCTCTCCAGCGGATCGTGCAGGCACTGCAACAGCCGTTCGACGCACCCGCGCATGGCGTCATCGAGCACCACCGAACTCATCGACTCCAACGTCTGCGCAGCCGGCGGTGGCCCGGACTGCATGCCCATGGCCATCACCAACTCACCCAACACCACCCGATCGATACCCACTGTGACGCCCAACAGCGGCGCACCGGGCGCCATGGCGAAGGTCTCGCATTCGAACGGCACGGGCATCGCCTGGATCAGGTAATGCCCGGCGCCATATTCCAGGGTACGCGGGCCCAGGTAGGCGACCTTGCTGCCTTGGGCCACGAACATCAGGCTCGGCTCGTAAATCTGCGGCCCGCGCGCCACATCGCAACTGGCGCGCAGCACTTGCACGCCAGGCAGATGGGTTGGGGAAAAACCGTCGCGGGACGCAAGCCCCTCAATCAAGGAAACCAGCGTGGCGTTGGCGTCGACGTGGCGGGTCAGCAGCATGGCAAAAAACTTCGCGAAAAAGGGATGAGAACATCATCGCAGGTCTGGCTGCGGATGCATCCAAACACTGGGCACTCCCGGACGAATAGGCATGAGACTCGGAGCAATCGCCATGGCCGCTGATTCGGTCGACTGGGAGAATGGCCCGCCTCACTGTTCATTGCTTTTTGCGAGGTTTCTCCATGTACACCGCCATCGGTTACGCCGCCCAGTCGGCCACTACTCCCCTCGCCCCCATGTCGTTCGAGCGCCGCAGCCCGCGTGCCGATGACGTGGCTATCGAGATTCTCTACTGCGGCGTGTGCCACTCCGATATCCACCAGGCGCGCAACGAATGGGGCATTGCCGTTTACCCATTGATGCCCGGCCACGAGATCGTCGGCAAAGTCACCGCCGTCGGCGCCAGTGTTACCGCGCACAAGGTCGGTGATCTGGTCGGCGTGGGTTGCATGGTCGACTCATGCCGCCACTGCGAAGCCTGCCAATCGGACCTCGAGC
Organism: Pseudomonas sp. R2-7-07; assembly: GCF_003852355.1. Lineage (NCBI taxonomy): Bacteria > Pseudomonadati > Pseudomonadota > Gammaproteobacteria > Pseudomonadales > Pseudomonadaceae > Pseudomonas > Pseudomonas sp. R2-7-07. The sequence continues at coordinate 4,257,285 of NZ_CP027759.1, forward strand.
AATACTGCCTCGAAGGCCCGACCATGACCTACGCCACGCCGGACCGCGTGGACGGCAGCAACACCATGGGCGGTTACTCCGACAGCATCGTGGTCAGCGAGCACTTCGTGGTGAAGATCCCGGCCAAGCTCGACCTGGCCAGCGCTGCGCCGATTCTCTGCGCGGGCATCACCACTTACTCGCCGCTCAAGCACTACGGCGTGAAGGCCGGCGATAAGGTCGGGATCCTCGGCATGGGCGGCCTGGGCCATATGGGCATCAAGTTCGCCAAGGCCATGGGCGCCGAAGTGACACTGTTCACACGCTCGGCGAGCAAAGCCGAAGAAGGCCGTCGCCAGGGCGCCGACCATGTGATCGTGTCCACCGATGCCGAGCAGATGAAAGCCGCCGCCGGGCATTTCGACTTCCTGCTCGACACCATCCCGGTGCAGCACGACCTGAACCCCTACCTGGATGTACTGCGCTTTGACGGCGTGCATATCCTGGTCGGCTTGATCGAGCCGGTGGACCCGCCCGTCAATGCCGCCAAACTGGTATTGGGCCGTAAAGTGCTGGCCGGCTCGCTGATCGGCGGCATTGCCGAAACCCAGGAAGTCCTGGATTTCTGCGCCGAGCATGGGATCACCTGCGACATCGAGATGCTCGACATCCGCCAGATCAACGAGGCTTACACGCGGATGATCGCCGGTGATGTGAAGTATCGCTTCGTCATCGACATGGCGACCCTGAAGGCCTGATCAGGCCTTCGCGCCCAGTTCCGCCGAGAGCCGAGCCGCGACCTGTTTGATCACAGGGATCAGCTCGGCCATTTTCTCCAGCGGCATGTAGGGCACGGTACTGGCGATGCTGATGCCGGCGACGATTCGCCGGCTGGCATCGCGCACCGGTGCCGCGACGCAACGGATCGACGGTTCGTTGTCTTCCAGATCGAACGCATAACCGCCCACCACGTATTCATGCATGCGCTGCTCGAACTGCGCCCAGGATTGCTCGGGGTGCTTCGGCCACTGCAGGTTCTTGCCCCCCGCCGGCAGGCTGACTTGGTACAGGCGCTGCCACTCTTCCACACCGTCATCCAACATCAGCGCCTTGCCGATGCCGGTGCGCGCCAGTGGCATGCGATGGCCCACCCGCGAGCGCATTTCCGGTCCGTTACGACCGGGGTTCTTGTGCAGGTAGAGCACCTCGTCGTATTCGCGAATCGCCAGGTGGATGGTGTCGCCGGTGAGGGCTGACAACTCGTCGAGGTAAGGCACCGCCAGGTTGACCAAGGGCAGTTCTTCGCGGGCCTGGAAGCCCAACTCGATCAGCTTCGGCCCCAGCAGGTAACCGACTTGCGGCACCACGCGCAGGTAACGCTCCTCCACCAGGCAACTGGCCAGGCGGTGCGTGGTGCTGCGGGTGGTGCCGATGCGCCGGGCGATCTCCTTGAGATCCCGCGCGCCCGCCGCCACCGCTTGCACCACGCCCAGTCCGCGCAGCAGGGTCTGGGTGCCGGTGGGGGCGGTGTCTTTGACGGGGGTGTGGGGGTTTTCCAGCATATCGGGCCTATAGGTATGAAAGCGGGGACATTATGGCAAATACCGATCTTCAATACAGTGGAGATCAAAATGTGGGAGGGGGCTTGCTCCCGATGGCGGTGCTTCAGAAGCAAATGTGCTGAATGGCACACCGCTATCGGGAGCAAGCCCCCTCCCACATTTAGTCCTCATCCGACTTTTGATCAGCGTTGCTTCATGCGGTCGATGATCACCGCCAGCAGCAAAATCGAACCCCGAATCACATACTGGTAAAACGTGTCGATGTTTTTCAGGTTCATCGCATTCTCGATGATCGCCAGGATCAACACCCCGGCAATCACATGGCGGATCATGCCGATACCGCCGCTAAGCGAAACTCCGCCCAGCACGCACGCCGATATCACCGTCAGCTCAAAGCCTTGGCCGATCATCGGCTGGCCCGAGGTCATGCGAGAGGCCAGGATCACCCCGGCCAGTGCGCCGATCAGACCGTGCACGGCAAAAATGATGATCTTGGTACGGTCAACGTTGACCCCAGCCAGCAGCGCCGCTTCCTGGTTGCCGCCAATCGCCATGGTGTTGCGCCCATAGGTGGTGTAGTTGAGCAGCCAGCCAAAGAACACGAAGCACAACACGGTAATGATGATCGGCACCGGCACGCCCATCAGTTGGCCGTTGCCGAACACAAAAAAGCGCTCGTCCATCACCCCCACCGCCTTGCCGTTGGAGAAGATGTAGGCCAGGCCGCGCACAATCTGCATGGTCGCCAGGGTGGTGATCAGCGCGTTGATGCGCAGCTTGGCGATGACAATGCCGTTGATCAGCCCCACCAGCAGGCCCATGGCCAAGGCCGCCGACACGCCGAGCACTACGCTGTCGGTATCTCGAATCACGATCCCCGCCACCACCCCGGCGCAGGCGATTACCGAGCCCACCGACAAGTCGAAGTGCCCCGACGCCAGGCAGAACAGCATGGTGCACGCGGCGATGCCCACGGTCGAAATCGCCAGGCCCAGCCCGCGCATGTTCAGCGGCGACAGGAAGTTGTCGATAAACAGCGCGCTGAGCACGAAAATGCCCAGCGCCGCCAATAGCATCACCCAGTCATCCAGGAATTTGCGCTGGTTGAAACCCGGCCAGAAGCCCTTTGCAGTTTTTACCTCAGACATACCCGTACCCTCGTATTCTTCAAGCCCGCGTACGCGGGAGTGCCAGTTGCAACAGCCGTGCTTCATCCGCCTGTTCGCGGGGTAGCTCGCCGGTGAGGGTGCCTTCGCTCATCACCAGGATGCGGTCGGAGATGCCCATGACTTCCATCAGGTCGCTGGACACCACGATCACCGCAATGCCCTGCGCCGCGAGGTTGTGAATGATCTGATAGATCTCCGACTTGGCGCCGATGTCGATACCGCGAGTGGGCTCGTCCAGCAGCAGCACTTTCATCGGCATCGACAACCAGCGGCCGAGAATGGCCTTTTGTTGGTTGCCGCCGGACAGGTACATGATTTTCTGCTCGGCGTTCGGCGTTTTCACCCTGAGCGCCTTGATCTGCGTGTCGGCGTTGCCCTTCTCCCAGTGATCGCGCAACAGCCAGCCAAATGCCGCGTGGGCGCCACGCGCACTGATGTTGATGTTCTCGGCGACGCTGGCCAGCGGAATAATGCCCTCCTTTTTGCGGTCCTCAGGGCACAGCAGTACACCACCGGCGATGGCATCGCGCGGGGAGCGCAGGTGCAGGTTTTCTCCGCAGAGTTCCAGCTGCCCCGCCGTCTTGCGTTCAAGGCCGCTGAGCAGGCGCAGCAGTTCGGTACGCCCTGCGCCGACCAAGCCAAACAGGCCGAGAATCTCGCCCTTGTGCACCTGGAAACTCACCGGTTCACGCAAGCCCGGCCCGAGCAGGCCGTCGACCTTGAGCGCGACGTCGCCCTGCTGCCGTGGCCGGTAGTCGTAGATGTCCTGGATATCGCGGCCGACCATGCAGGTCACCAACTGGTCGTGGGTCAATGTGCCCATGTCGTCGAAGGTGCGCACAAAGCGGCCATCCTTGAACACCGTTACCGCGTCGCAAATGCGGAACACTTCTTCCATGCGGTGCGACACGTAGAGCACCACTTTGCCTTCATCGCGCAGGCGCGTGATGATCGCCATCAACCGATCGATTTCGCGGGCAGACAAACTACTGGTCGGCTCGTCGAAGGCGATCACATGGGCGCCACGGGACAGCGCTTTGGCGATCTCCACCAGTTGGCGCTGGCCCAGGGACAGGCGCCCCAGCTTCTCCTGGGGGTCGATTTCATCGGCCAGGCCCTTGAGACACGCCAGCGCCTGCTGGCGCAGCAAACCACCGTTGACCACACCAAAGCGCGACGGCAAATGCCCGAGGAAGAGGTTCTCGGCCACAGTCATTTCCGGCACCAGGTGCAATTCCTGGTGGATCACCGCAACGCCGCTGGCAATGCTGTCGGCGGCGCTCTTGAACGCCATGGTCTGCTCGCCGATCTGCAGCGTGCCACTGCTGGGGATATAGGCGCCGCCGAGGATCTTTAGCAGCGTCGACTTGCCCGCGCCGTTCTCGCCCATCAGCGCATGCACCGAGTGCGGCCGCGCTTCAAAGCTGATCTGCGCCAGGGCTTTCACACCGGGAAACTCCTTGCCGATGCCGTTGAAACGCAAGGCCGCGCCGGTCATTTCCAGAGGCCGATTTTGGTCAGTTCTTCCTGGAAGTTGGCGCGGGTGATCAAGGTCACTTCGTCCATGGCCGTGTATTTCGCCGGCTCCTTGCCGGTGGTGACCCACTCGTACATCGCCAACGCGGTGTTGTAGCCCTCGATATGCGGGCTGGGCAGCATCGAGCCGAAGAAGCCGCTGTCGGCTTTCTTCAATTCGCCGATGGCGTCGGTGCCATTGATGCCGATACCGATCACGTTGGCGGCCTTGAAGCCGGCGCTTTCGGTAGCACGTACGCCGCCCAGCACGGTGTTGTCGTTCATACCGCCGATGATCAGGTTTTTCGCGCCGCTGGGCAGCTTGACCAGCGCCGAGTTGGTGGCGTCCATGCTGCCTGGCACGTCGAGGGTTTTCAGCGCGGCGGTCAGGATATGGTCCTTGGGAATGCCGGCTTCTTGCAGGGATTTGATCGAGCCGTCGGTGCGTTTCTTGCCGGTGTCGAGTTCGTTATAGGTGTTGATCACCGCGTAGGTGTCCTTCCAGTCCCAACCGCGTTTTTTCGCTTCGGCAGCCATGGCGGCGCCCTGCTTCTGGCCCACTTCGAAGGCGGCCATGCCCAGGTACGGCACGTCCTCCATAAAGTTGCCCTTGGCATCGACGAAGCGGTCGTCCACGGCCATCACCTTCAAGCCGTTGACCTTGGCCTTGGCGACGATGGCCGGGCCCAGGGACACGTCCGGCGGGCAGATCACAAAGCCTTTGGCGCCGTTGGCGGCCAGGCTGTCGATGGCCGAAAGGGTTTTTTCACCGTCGGGCACGGCGATCTTGATCACGGTAAAACCGTGCTCTTTGCCGGCTTTTTCGGCGAAGGCCCATTCAGTCTGGAACCAGGGTTCTTCGGCCTGCTTGACCAGAAAACCGATCTTCACTTCCTCAGCGGATACGAACCCACTGAACGCCATCGCAAGCGCCACAGCGCCGAGTGTTTTCTTGAACATGGACCACCTCATTGTTGTTATTGGAAAACGCTTTAGTCGTGGTACATCACCGACCGCCCGCCATCGATCATCAGGCAGGTGGCATTGATAAAGGGCGCCTCGTCGGTCGCCAGAAACAGCGCGGTCATCGCCACCTCGATGGGCTGGCCGATGCGCTTGGGCGGGTGCAGGTCGAACGCACGCTGACGCTCCGCAGAGGGGTCAGGGAACCCGTTCCAGTAGTCGACGTTGAGCTGGGTTTCGATATAGCCCGGCGCAATGGCATTCACGCGAATACCCTTGGGCGCGTATTCGATGCCAAGGGCACGGGTAAGGCCGAGCAGGCCGTGCTTGGCGACAGGGTAGGGAAAGCAGCCGGGAATGATGTGGCTGGAATGGGTGGAGGCGATATTGATGATGTTGCCGATGCCCTGCTCGATCATGTGCGGCAGCACCGAGCGGCAACCGTACCAGGCGCCGTCAAGGTCAATGGCGAAGCAGCGGCGCCAGTCCTCGTCGGTCATTTCCAGCGGGTCGCGAAACACATTGACCCCGGCGCAGTTGACCAGCACGTCCACACGGCCGAAGCGCTCGATGGCCACATTGACCAGCGTCTGCCATTGCTCTTTGGAGGTGATATCGACGGCCTGCGCGATAATCTCGGCGCCACGCTCGCGCCAATGGGCCGCGACTTTTTCGACTTTGTCCGCCTGGATATCCGCGATCACCAACCGCGCCTGCTGCGCCTGGAAGCAGGCGACGATTGCCTCGCCAATGCCTTGTGCGGCGCCGGTGATGATCACCACCTTGTGCTTGAGGCGCTCGCCGTAAGTCGGCTCGGGCACGGCGGGTAAGGACAACGGTTGTGCCTGCATCGCTTCACCTGTTTTATTTTTGGCAGTGAGTGCTGATGCAGGCGACTATAAACCCAGACCTTGAAATATCTCAATATATAAATTTACGTCCCACAATGTGAGTAAACACATTAAAAAACCGGCCATGAATGGCCGGCTCCGGGGCACCTGTCAGCCTTGGGCGAAATCCCTCAGCGCATCGCCTTCCATGCGATAGCGCACCCATTCTTCCTGGGGCTGCGCGCCAATGGATTTGTAGAAGGCAATCGCCGGCTCGTTCCAGTCCAGCACGCTCCATTCGAAGCGGCCACAGCCGTTGTCGCAGGCGATCTTGGCGAGGTGGCGCAGCAACTTCTTGCCCGCCCCGCCGCCACGTTGTTCCGGGTTGATATAAAGGTCTTCCAGGTACAGACAGTTGCTGCCCAGCCAAGTGGAATAGCTGAAAAAGAACACCGCAAAGCCAATCGGCAAGCCGTCGCGCAAACAGATCAGGCCGTGGGCGGTGGCGCCCTCGCTGAACAGGCTGCGCTCTATATCCACCACGCTGGCGATCACTTCGTGCCGGGCTTTTTCATACTCGGCCAGTTCCGTGATGAAGGTCAGGATCTGCGCAGCATCGCTGGGTACGGCGGGGCGAATCTCGATGGTCATGGGTGCGCCTTGGGCAAGTTCAAAGCCCACATACTAAGACGCTTTGATGACCGATTGCAGCGCATTTTCCATGTGGTGGGCACACAAAATCTTACAGGTCACGCAAGACCGTTCGTCGCCATCAAGGCACGAACCGCAAATAGGGGCTGACCAATACAGGGTAAGGACATCAATCATATGGAGACACCCTCATGAAAAATTCCAAATTGGCTGCCCTCGCTCTCACCGGCCTGTTGTCTGCAGCGTCGCTGAGCGCCATTGCCGCGACTTCGTCCACCGGTACGACGGACCCGGTCGGCTCCCCACCAAGCCCTGCCACCCAGGAATCCCAGGATTCCATGGGCACAGGCCTGGACACCAATGGCGGCGCGATCATCGACAACACCAACGGCGCCGACCCTCGCACCCAGGGTCACGATACCCAGCGTCAGGCACCTGCCGCCGTCGGTAACGGCAAAATGGGCCCTTCGGTCAACGAGCCGAAGATCAATAAAGGCGACGACTCGAATCTGCCGGGCGCACCGAAGCAACCAGCGCCTTGATAGATCCACGGCAAGACGGACACCCGATCATTTCCCAGTGAAGAGGTACACATGAACGTCGATACAAACCTTGAAAAAGAAGTCCTCACCCGCCTGCTGCACGCCCACCCGCAAGGCTTGGGCAAGGAGGTGCTGGACAACTACCGCGGCGAAAAAGAAGTCGCCAGTGTCTTGGCGCACTTGCAGGACCGCGGGCTGATCAGGGATGGGCATGTGACCACCGACGACGCCGGTGAATATTCGTTGAACCTGCCGATCAAGTTGACCGCGTCGGGTGTAGAAGAAGCGCGCAAGTTCGAAGAACCATCCGTTCAGTGATTCATTTCTGGTCTGGCCCCGCGGTTGGGGCCAGAAGGAGTTTTAGCGATGCCTCGTGGAAGCAAAGCCAAATACACCACCGAACAGAAACGCAAGGCCGCTCATATTGAAGACAGTTATGAGCACAAGGGACTGTCCAAGGAAGAAGCCGAAGCCCGTGCCTGGGCCACCGTCAACAAGCAGTCTGGCGGCGGCGAAAAGGCTGGATCCGGCAAACGCAAAGCACCGGCGAAGAAGGCCCAGGATCGCCAGGATTCGGCGAAGCGCGCAGCAGCCAGCCGTGAGGGGCAGCCTCGCAGCAGTCGCGCGTCGCTGGGCACGCAAACCAAGGAAAGCCTGATGAAAGAAGCGCGGGCCAAGGATATTCCTGGGCGTTCGACCATGCGTAAGGATGAGTTGATCGAAGCGCTGAAAAAAGCCGGTTGAACGCAGATTCAAATGTGAGAGGGGGCTTGCCCCCGATAGCGGAGTGTCAGCCAGTTCATCTATAGCTGACCCACTGCAATCGGGGGCAAGCCCCCTCCCACATTTTGATGTGTGTTTATTCAGAAACTAATGCGTCGACTTCGGCGGTGCCAGGGGAAGTTGCCGGCCCCCAGCGCGTCACCGCCAACGCCGCTGCCGCATTCGCTCGACGCGCCGCCTCAACCGGTTTCAAGCCCTTTGCCAACCCGGCAATGAACACCCCCGCATGCGCATCCCCCGCACCATTGCTGTCCACCGCCTGCACCTTGAAACCCGGCACATGCTTGATATCGCCCACCTGCCCCACCCAGCACCCATTCGGCCCATCGCGCACCACCAACAGCGTCTCGGCCGGCAGGTGTCGACTCAGTTCGGGCAACGCGGCGGCGATATCCCTGGCCCCGGTGAATGCCAGGGCTTCGAGGCCGTTGCTGGTCCATATATCGATACGCGGCAACAACGCGCGCATCAAAGCCGAGTCCGGCGCCTTGACCAGCGGGCCCGGATCGAACACCACCATCACCTTGCGCGGCAGCGCCAGCAACCAGTCGATCAGTGGCTGCGCCTTGCCTTCAAGCAGCAGGCTGTAACCACTGACATACACGTAATCGTCGGCACGCGGGACGATGCCGGCTAGGTCTTCGGCACTGAGTTCACCCTCGGCACCGAGATGGGAAATGAACGTGCGCTCCGTGGTGGCTTCGGTCAGGGCCACGCACAGGCCAGTGTCCTTGCCGCCGCTCGTCGGCAGTGCCATCTCGATCCCTTCGGCCTGCATCGCAGCGCGGGCCAGGTCACCAAACCGACCGCTGCCGTGCCGCCCCAGGTAAACCACCGGCAGGCCATTGCGCCGCGCCGCAGCCATGACGTTAAAGCCGCCACCGGCTTCGAAACTGGCAGAACTGGCCAGCACGTCGCCACCGCTCGCCGGTAACCTATCCAGGGCCATGACCAGGTCGACGATGACCTGCCCGGTGTGCAGCAATCTAGACATTAGGGCTCTCAACTAACGCCGCACGCCGATCGGCCGCGCCGCCCAATACTGCGTACACCCCGCCGGCTACCAGAAAGGTGACGACCCAGCCGAGGCCGTTATGGCCGAGCCAGGAGTCGGACAGCGGCCCGGCAAACCAGATGTTGTCGGCGGTGGTGCCGATGGTGGTGAAGCTGAACCCGAGCACGATGGCCAACGCCCACGCGCCAAACGCGCGCCACTCCACACCGCCGCGATACCAGTAGGCGCTGCTCGAGCTGACATCCAGCAAATCCGTGGGGCTGTAGTAGTGACGGTGAATCAGGTCGACCACGAAAATCCCCACCCAGGCGGTGATCGGCACCGCCAGCAACGAGATGAAGGTAATGAACGGACCGTAGAAGCTGTCGGCGATCAGCATGAAATAAATGGAGCCGGCAAAAATCGCCACGATGTCGACGATCACCGCATGCACACGCTTGACCTTCAAGCCCAGGGTCAGGGTGGTGAGGCCGGCGGAATACACCGACAGGTTGTTCGACAACAGCAGCCCGCCGAACGCGGTGATCAGGTAGGGCACCGCCATCCAGGTCGGCAGCATGTCGCGGATCGCAATGATCGGGTCCGTGGCCGACGCCAGGTCGTTGTTACCCACCGACAGCAGGCCACCAAGGGTGATCAGTAACACCAGCGGAATGCCCGCGCCGAACGCGGCGGAGGCCACCAGGCGCACCGCCTTGACGCTGCGATGCTGGTAACGCGACATGTCGGCACCGGCGTTGGCCCAGCCGATACCGGTGCCGGCCGCCATGGTGCCGACGCCGATGATCATGGCGCTCAGCGGCGCCGGGGTGGCGTTGAACACCGCGCTCCAGTCGATGGTGGCGCAGAGGAAGCCGCCCACCAGGATATTCAGGGCGCCGAACACGTAGGTCGCCCATTTCTGGATCACCAGTAAGGTGGCATGGCCCAGGCCGGAAACGGCCAGGGTCAGCAGCACGAAGAGGCCGATGAAGATCAGGGTAAGCAACGGCGCGCTTTTCGCTTCCACCGGGGAACCGAACAGGATCGAGCACAGCGACAGCAACACAAAGGCGGCCGTGGTGGTGTTGACCGTTTCCCAGCCCAGGCGCGACATCAGCGACACCAGGGTCGGCCCGATATTGCCGCGTACGCCGAAGATGGCGCGGGACAAGGTCAGGCTGGGCGCACGGCCACGACGACCGGCGATGGAAATGATGCCCACCACTGCAAAAGAACCGGCAGCGCCGAGGACCGCGACGATGATCGCCTGCCAGATGGCCAGGCCACGAAACGCCACCAGCGTGGCGCCGAGCGGCAAGCCGAGGATGCTGATATTGGCCGCGAACCATACCCAGAACAGCTGCAGCGGATGCCCGTTGCACTCGCCTTCCGGGACAGGTTCGATGCCGCGCGTTTCCAATTGCCCGGCGCCTTGACCGGAAGAAGGGCTGCTCATGTGGGGGCTCCTGATGCTTTATTGTTGTGGTTGTGGCAACGCGTCAATGACTCAACGCAACGCGAGCAGACTTTGCACCAGCGGTTGCAGGTCCAGGCCATTCACGCGTTTGACCTGCTCGACCATCGCGTGCGGCCAGCACTGCATGCCCAGACAGGCACCGAGCATGGCGCCGAGGATTGCGGCGATGGTGTCGGTGTCGCCCCCCAGGCTCGCGGCCAGGCACAGCGCCTCGAAGGCGTTCATGTCACCCGACGCCACTTGCTGCGCGAGGGCGAATGACACCACCACCGATTCCTGGGAGGCGACGGAGGTGCCGATCAATTCATAGAGCAAGTCGGCGAACAGCGCGTTGTCGCCGCTGCCGACGCTCAGGGTGCGCGCCCAGCTGATGCGGGTGGCGATGCGTCCGCCGGCCATCCAGTGGCCGTGGTGTTCGGCCTGCTGCGCAGCCTGAGTGCCGATGTTGAGCGCTTCGCCCAGGTCGACGCCGTTGATGCCGGCCGAGACCACCGCCGCGACCGCTGCCGCGCTGGCAATGCCCAGGCTGGTGTTATGGGTGACCTGGCAGGCCTGGATCACCGCCTGGATGAACCGCGCCGGGTCACTGACATCGGCGGCGATGCCGACCGGCGTGATGCGCATGGCCGCGCCATTGGTGGTGCCGTAGCGCCCGGATTCTTCGGGAGTGTGCCCGGCGAGAATCATGTCGATCGCACGCTTGGTGGACGGCCCGAGCAAATCCTGGGAGCCCTTGGCGCGCATGGCCGCTTCCCAGTCGATCAGGCGTTGGGCGAGCACACTGGGTTCGATGGTGCCGTGGCCTTCCACTAACAACTCACCGACCAGGATCGCCTGTTCGGTGTCATCGGTGATGGAACCGGCGGGCATGTTCGGTGCGATGGGTTGATCGGGGCCAGCGTCTTGCAGGGCGGTGATCGCACCGAAACGCTGCCGGACTTGCTCACGGCTCAAGGATTGGGTGGGCATGCCCAGCGCATCGCCCAGGGCCAGGCCATAGAAAGCGCCAAGCGCGCGAATTTCAGCAGTCATTTGGAAGCCCCGAATTGCAGGTGCAAACGAAAGTGCAGCGGGTCGAGCAAGCTTTCAACATGCTCCATGAAACGCTCACGACGGTCATAGGTTGTGCGCGAGGCCTTGAGAAATACCGTGCCGGCCGGGCGCCCGAGCAACAGCGCGTCGTCATCGCTCAGGGCCTCGGCGCCGAGCCATTGGTCGCCTGCGGCGCCTACATAGCCATAGGCTGCCAGGGTGATGGTCAGGGAATTGTCGATCAGGCCGATGCGGGGCAGGCTTTCCAGGTCGCCGGTGGCAGGCATCAGCGAGCGTTCCAGGGACACCGCCGTACCGTCGGCCGTGCGTCTCAGGCGGTCGAGGGCAATGAAGTGTTCGCTGCCGAAACGGCTGGCCAAGTCAGGGCGCGTCACCGCTTCGAAGCGCAACACCTCGGTGCTCACCTGCGCGCCGGTATCCGCCAGGGCCTGGGCCCAACCGTGGCGTTGGTCGAGCCCCATACCGTCAAACGTGACGATGGAGCCGACACCGCTTTGGGTGGCGATGTAGTTGCGGCGCTTGAGCTCAGCCAGCGCTTCGCGAAGCGTGCCACGACTGACCGCAAACTCTTCGGCCAGTTGATGCTCACCAGGTAACAGGAAACCGTCAGCGATCACCCCACCCTCGATACGGCGGATGAGTTCGTCGACGACGCGTTTTTTCTTATCGAATCGAACATGTCTAATCATGTACAAATTGATACCTGAAAGCCGGCGTTCCCAGCAAGCGAATTATTACAGGACGCTCGGAATACCGATCTCACGGCTCCAGGCCAATCGGGTAAAACTCCCCGCTGCTCCAGACGCCAAGCCAGTTTTGACCATTGATCGGGCGACTCACGGCCAGCTCGACCAATTGGTAGAACGCGTTGCGGTGCACCAGGGCCTCGAGGTTGCTGCGCACCCGCAGGTAAGGCGCCGGTTCCTCGGTGAGCGGATCGATCACCACACGCAGCGGGTGTTCAGGGCCGGCGTCGATCTGTTCGTCGACATTGGTGGTAAACGTAAGCACCTGGCTCTCGCCCTGCCCTTGCACCTCGAGCGTGACGGCGACGAAGGGCGCGTCATCGACGCGGATGCCGACCTTCTCCACGGGCGTCACCAGGAAATAATCATCGCCATCGCGGCGGATGATGTTGGAGAACAACTTGACCATGGGTTTGCGCCCGATAGGCGTGCCCTGATAGAACCAGGTGCCATCACGGGCGATGCGCATGTCGATATGGCCGCAGAAATCCGGGTTCCACAGATGCACCGGCGCCGGCCCTTTACCTTTGGGCAGTTGCGCCAACAGGTCGTTGGCCTTGGCGGTATCGGTCATGGGGGTCTCCTCAGGCTTACTGATCACTCATGCCCAGCAAGTTCCGGGCGTACTGGGCCAGGGGTCGGGCGATCAGATCTTGTGGCGAGTTGTCGTGGAACGTCAGTAAACCGCCACGACTGCGAATACGTGCAGTATCAATCAAATACTGGGTACTGGTCTCGATCAACATGATTTGGATCACGCCGCTGTCCAGGCCAAGGCGGTCCAGGGCTTGCTGGTCGGTCCACTCATCGGCGTTGCCGATACGGTCGTCGGCTGCCGCAAAACGGCAATACAGCAAGTAATGAGCCCCGGCCGCGCGCGCTTCGGCCATGGCCTGTTCAAGGCCTTCGGGCTGACGGGCGCGACGCACCATGGGGAAATATTCGACGAAGCCGTTGAAGGCTTCTTCGGCTACCACGTTCGGTCGCGGATACGCGCTACCGGGCGGCACGAAAGCGCCCTGGGCGATAAAGATAAAGGAATCCGGCTGCACACGGACCGAGGCGGTGCGGCGCGTATCGCTGTGGTCGAGCAAGCCGGCGTCGCTCATCTGATAGCGGGTGCCTTCGGCCATATCGCTGACGGTCATGCAACCACTCAGCGCCAACGACGCCAGCAACAAAACCAGACTACGCATCCTATTCCTCCAGAAGCCGGTGACGGAAAACCGGCGAATGGGCGTGAGATGCAGAATCTGCGCCAGCTTGAATCAAATGTGGGAGGGGGATCTGCGCTGACTGACTGGCATTCGAGCAAATCAGCCGCCGATGATCTTCATCACCGTCGCGCCGCCCGAGAACGCTACTTCCTGCTTGTCGCCCAGGGCCTTCATCAACAGCCCCTGCAACGCCGGCAATGCCTGGTGGCGCGGCTTGTCCAGCAGGTCGCCGACGTAGTGACGGTTGCTCGACGACAGGCAGCCGTGCAACCAGCCCGTGGAGGACAGACGCAAGCGCGAGCAGGTACGGCAGAACGGCACGCTTTCATTGGCAATCACGCCAAAGAAGCCCTTGCCCGGCACTTCATAGCGCACGGCCGTGGCGTCGACGGGCGCATTGGCTTGCAGGTATTCGTGGTGTTCGCCGATCAGGCTGAGCAATTGTTGCAGGCTGACGAATTGCTGCAGGAACGCGTTGGAGTCCTTCGCCAAGTGCCCCATGCGCATCAACTCGATAAAGCGCAGCTCGTAGCCCCGCTCCAGGCAGTAATCGAGCAAGGGCATCACCTGGTCCAGGTTCTGGCCACGCAAGGGCACCATATTGACCTTGATCTTGATCCCGGCCGCGCGGGCCTGGTCCATACCGTCGAGCACCGTGGCCAGGTCGCCACCGCGGGCGATACTGCGGAAAGCGTCGGCATCCAGGGTGTCGAGGGAAACGTTGATGCGCCGGATACCCGCGTCTACCAGCAGCGGCAGTTTGCGCGCCAGCAACTGGCCGTTGGTGGTCAGGCTGATATCGCTGAGCCCCATCTGCCCCACGGCGTCCATGAAGGCTTCCAGCTTGGGACTTACCAGCGGCTCACCACCGGTAATGCGCAAGCGGTCGATGCCCGCCGCTTCGATCAGATAAGCCACGCCTCGCGCCATCGCCTGGGCCGAGAGTTCGTCCTGCGCAGCGACCAGCCGCTTGCCGTTGGGCACGCAGTAGGTACATGCGTAATTGCAGGCTGAGGTCAGGCTGATCCGCAAATTGCGAAACCGCCTGCCTTGACGATCAACGATCATGAACCACTCCGGCAGAGGATATTTCGGGCGTGCTAGAAGCTGACTTATAAATCAGCTTTTAGCAAGATCCTTGCCTGAGTATATTCCTAGGGTACTGCGCCTGGCAGTAAATCATTGAGCCATCAGCGTGATGAATGACTCAGGCAGTGGGTGCTTCGCCAGCTTTTTCAGGGCCAGGCAAGTCAGCGCTGTGCTTGCGCTTGTTGCCCATGCGCACGCCGATGTCCATCAGGAACTGAAAGAAGCCTTCCTGGTCTTCCAGCACATTGCTCCAGAATGGTGAGTGGTACAGCGCGACAGCGCCATGCACCAGCGCCCAGGCGGCGCAGTAGTGGAAGTACGGCGGCACGTCTTCGAGCTTGCCTTCACTGATACGACCCTTGATCAGCAAGGTCAGGCGTTCAAAGTTCGAGGCGCGGATCTTGTGCAGTTCCTCGACCATTTCCGGCACTTGATGGCCCTTGACGACCTTTTCCTCCAGGCGGTCAAACAGGCGGTAGCGCTGCGGGTCGCGCATGCGGAACTCGAAATAGGCTCGGGACAAGGCTTCTTTGTCCTTGTCGACATCGGCCGAATGCAGCAGCTCGTTCAAGTCGCGCTCGTAGTCGAGCATCAGGCGCAGGTAAATCTCGGCCTTGGACTTGAAGTGCTTGTAGATAGTGCCTTTGCCGATACCCACGGCATCCGCGATCATCTCGACGGTGACGCTGTCTTCGCCTTGTTCGAGGAACAATTTGAGTGCGGTGTCGAGAATTTCCTGCTCACGGCGGCGAAACTCACGGACCTTACGGGGTTCTTTATGCATGAGGAAGAGGTCTGCAAAGGTCGGAATAGGGAGGGTTTCGCGCGCCATTGATACGTGGCGATACGATTTACCCGATGCGAGGGATTATCCCGACTGAACGGTCGTTGGGCAACGCCTATGTGAACCCGTTATGCACTTAACTTTCAATACGCCAACGATTTTGGCGATATCAGTCAGAAACAATACGCACCACTCGACCCGAGCATCCTGCGCAATGAGAACTCAAGCGAAGAGTGCGTATTCCAAATCTGTTTAAAAAACGACCAATCGACACTGGACTGAATCGGATAGTGATCAATACTTCAAGTGTCGGCGTGACATCTCCCCCAAGTGACGCGTCGACCTGGGTACCGACGGACTGTGTGCCCTTGTTTTACTCCTAATGGTCTTAGCCCGGATTCACCCCCCAGAACCCGGGTTTTTTTTGCCCGCGATTTGAGCGCGATCAGCAAGCCACATGGGCCAGTGGAAACAAACGCCTGAAGTTCTCAGTGGTCTGCTCGGCGAAGCGCTCGTAGGACTCACCGCGCAGCATTGCCAGATAATCCGCCACGTCACGCACATACTCGGGCAGGTTCGGCTTGCCGCGATGGGGGATCGGCGCCAGGTACGGCGAGTCGGTTTCCACCAGCAGCCGGTCGGCAGGCACCTGGCGGGCGACATCACGCAGCGCGTCGGCATTGCGAAAGGTAACGATGCCCGACAGGGAAATATAGAAGCCCAGGTCCAGAGCGGCCTTGGCCATCTCCCAATCCTCGGTAAAACAATGCAATACACCCGCCTGGGGCAGCGCGGCTTCACGCAACAGCGCCAGGGTATCGGCGCGAGCGCCACGGGTGTGGACGATCACCGGTTTGCCGGTCTGTTGCGCGGCCTGCAGGTGCAGGCGGAACGAGGCCTGCTGCAGGTCGGCGGCTTCGGGTTCGTAGTGGTAATCCAGACCGGTTTCGCCAATGGCGACGACGCGCGGGTGATTGAGTTCGCCCAACAGCCAGTCCAGGGCCGGTGCTTCGCCGGGTTTGAGATCCAGCGGGTGGATACCCACCGAACAATCCACGTCGGCGTAGCGATCGGCGAGGGCTTTGACGTCGGCGGCGTTTTCGGCGCTGACGCCGATGCACAGGAAGTGCCCTACCCCGCGCTGGCGCGCAGCTTCAAGGGCGGCGTCAAGGGAGCCGCCGTGCTGAGCGAGGTCGAGTCGATCAAGGTGACAGTGGGAATCTACGAGCATGGGTCTCTACAACTTGAGTTACGGAACGTGTCTAGCCAACGATACACCCGCTGGCCACGGAAATTAACGCCGGCCGAGCAGACCGACCCACTGCACCAGCAGCGCTTCGAGCAAGAGCACGCGGTTGAGGTTGGCCTTGCCGAGCACCTTCTGGCGCTGGGCGAGGATCCAGTCCTGAATGCTCAACACCTTGTCCTGGGCACTTTTCTGCGCCAGGTATTGCACCACCTTGCGCATGTCCGGCAGGCCCAGGCCGTTTTCGTCCTGGGTCAGCTGGTAGCGCAGGATCAGGCTGGACCAGTCGCAGAACCAGTCGAACAACAGCAACAGGGGAATGTCCTTCCACGCAGTTTCGGCCAATTGCGTGGCGGACAGTTCCTGCTTGATCAGCTTCTTCACCCCGTCCACCACCAGTGCACGCTGCTCGCGCACGCCCTGGGCCTGCAGCTTCACCGCAGCCAGTGGGGAGCCTGCGGCCAGGGTCAGCAATTCGACGCGTTCTTCCTCCGAGCAGTCCGGCAGCGCCTGCGCCAGCCATTGCAGGCTCATGGCCTCGCTCGGCAACGGGCACGCCTGCTGCACGCAACGGCTGCGGATAGTCGGCAACAAGCGGCTGGACTGATGGCTCACCAGCAATAGCACGGTGTCGCCGGACGGTTCTTCAAGACTTTTGAGCAGGGCATTGGCGGCATTGATGTTCATCGCCTCCACCGGCTCGATCAGCACCACCTTGCGCCCGCCCATCTGCGCGGTCTGCACCACGAAACTGACGAGGTCACGGACCTGGTCGACCTTGATCGCTTTGTCCGCTTCCTCAGGTTCCAACACATAGTTGTCAGGGTGGCTACCCGCCTTCAGCAGCAGGCAGGATTTGCATGCGCCGCAGGCTTCCAGGCCGACCGGGCGCTGGCACAACAGGCTGGCCATCAAGCGTTCGGCAAGGGCGCGCTTGCCGATGCCTGTCGGGCCGTGCAGCAAATAGGCGTGGGCGTGCTGGGCACGGCCGGCCAATTGTTGCCAGAGGCCGTCCTGCCACGGATAGGCATCAGCCACGAGCGCGCTCCAGCAGGGTGGGCAACAGCGCATCGATGGCGTGCTGCACCTGCGCCAGCGGCTGAGCCGCATCGAGCAGGTGATAACGCGCAGGCTCCGCCTTGGCACGCGCGAGGAACGCAGCGCGCACAGCGTCGAAAAACCCCTGGCCTTCCAGTTCGAAACGATCCAGGCGGCCGCGTGCACTGGCGCGGGCCATCCCCACTTCCACCGGCAGGTCGAACAGCAGGGTCAGGTCTGGACGCAGAGCGCCCTGCACGAAGGTTTCCAGGGTAGCGATACGCTCCAGGCACAACCCACGACCACCGCCCTGGTAGGCGTAGGTGGAGTCAGTGAAACGGTCGCAGATCACCACGGCGCCGCGTGCCAGCGCCGGTCGGATGACCTCGGCCAAATGCTGGGCACGGGCGGCGAACACCAGCAGCAGCTCGGTGTCCGGATTCATCGGCTCATCACCCGGCGCCAGCAATACTTCACGGATGCGCTCGGCCAGCGGCGTACCGCCGGGCTCACGGGTCAACACCACTTCGATGCCGGCAGCACGCAGGCGCTCGGCGAGGTAGTCGCGGTTGGTGCTTTTGCCGGCGCCTTCCGGGCCTTCGAGGGTTATAAACAAGCCAGTCACAGGCAGTCCTTAGTCAGAGTCATTGCGGGCTTTGCGGGGCGCTGGTGTCCGGCGCAGGCTCTGCCGGTCCGTCAACCGGTGGCACCGCGTCGTCCAGCGGCTTGGCTGCCGGTGCCGGGCTGGAACGGTAATCGGCGCGGCGCTTGAGTTGAAATTCACGCACGGCGGCATTATGCGCATCCAGGTCATCCGAGAAAATATGGCTGCCATCGCCACGGGCGACGAAATACAGGCTGCTGCCCGGCACCGGGTTCAGTGCGGCATGAATCGCCTCGCGGCCGACCATGGCGATGGGTGTCGGCGGCAGGCCGGCGATCATGTAGGTGTTGTAGGGGTTGGCTTCCTTGAGATGGGCGCGGGTCAACTTGCCGTTGTAGCGCTCACCCAGGCCGTAGATCACCGTGGGATCGGTCTGCAACATCATGCCCATCTTCAGGCGACGCACGAACACACCGGCAATTTGCCCGCGCTCTTCGGGCACACCGGTCTCCTTTTCTACAAGAGAGGCCATGATCAGCGCTTGATAAGGCTCAGTGTAAGGCGCATCAGGCGCGCGCTTGCTCCACTCCTGGGCCAGTACATCATCGAGGCGGTTGTAGGCCTTCTTCAGGAATTCGACATCGGTCATGCCGCGCACGAAACGGTAGGTGTCGGGAAAGAAGCGGCCTTCAGGGAACACGCCAGGATGGCCGAGCTTGTCCATCACTTCGCTGTCACTCAGGCCCGAGAGGCTCTGCACGATCTTGTCATGCTTAGCCAGGGCCGAGCGTACCTGGCGAAAGTTCCACCCCTCCACCAGGGTCAGGCTGTATTGCACCACTTCCCCACGCTGCCACAGGCCGATCAGGCCTTCGGCGGTCATGCCTGGGGTCATCCGGTATTCGCCGCTGTGCAGCGGCTGGCCCTCGAGGTTGAAACGCCAATAAAGACGCAGCCAGAAGGCACCGTCGAGCACGCCATCGGCTTCCAGACGATTGAAGGTGCCAGTGGGCGTCGCCCCTGTCGGCACATCGAGCAATTGCTCCTGGGTCAAATGCAACGGCTGTTTCAAGGCAGCGTTGTATTTCCAGGCGCAAAAGCCCGCCAGCAAAGCCGCCGAGCACACACCGATCAGCAGCAGTACAACCAGTTTTCGTATCACTCAAATATCCAATAGCGCGCGAACAATGCCCTGCAGTTTACGGGTGAGCGGGCCAACCGACCAGCTCATCCCAGCGCACTCGCATACCGGCCAGATGCCATAAACGCTGTTGCACACAAAGACTTCGTCGGCCTGCTGCAACTGTTCGAGGCTGATGTCGGCCACAGCCACCGGGACGCCCAGCACTTGCGCCTGGGCCAGGATCTCGGCGCGCATCACGCCAGCAACGCCGCAACGCTTCAGATCAGCGGTTAGTAACAAGCCGTTGCGCACCAGGAACAGGTTGCTGAACACACCTTCGATGACACGACCGGACGTATCCAGCATCAAGCCTTCGGCATGCTCGGCATCCTGCCATTCGGCGCGGGCGATCACCTGCTCAAGGCGGTTGAGGTGTTTGAGCCCGGCCAGCAGCGGTTGTTCGGCCAAGCGGGTGACACACGCAAACAGGCGAATGCCGTCGGTTCCATGGGTTTCGGGATAAGCGGCAGGCGGACTGCCCTGCAAGATACGGCGCGCAGCGGCCTTGGGGTCGATGCCATAACCGCGTTGGCTGTCGCCACGGGTCAGGATCAACTTGAGCACGCCATCGCCAAGGGCTGTGGCATAGGCCAGCACCTCGCTACGGACCAGCCCGTGATCTGCGGCTAACCCAAGGCGCCTGCAGCCCTCCTGGAGGCGCTGCAGATGACGGTCAAGCAGCACCGGCTGCCCGGCCTTGACCGCGATGGTTTCAAACACCCCATCGCCATACGCCAGGCCGCGATCTTTCAGGGGCACGCTGTCCGCTGGCTGACCGTCGACCCAGCTGTGCATCACTCGGCGAACCGGCGGAACACCAGCGATCCGTTAGTGCCACCAAAACCGAACGAGTTGGAGATCACCACGTCGATCGGCATCGGTTGCGCTTCGTGAGGCACGAAGTTCAGGTCGCAACCTTCGTCCGGCTCATCGAGGTTGATGGTCGGCGGAGCGACCTGGTCCTTGATGGCCATGACACTGAAGATCGCCTCGACCGCGCCCGCCGCGCCCAGCAGATGGCCGGTCATGGACTTGGTGGAGCTGACGGCCAGCTTATAGGCATGCTCGCCGAACACCGACTTGATGGCCTCGGCTTCCGCCAGGTCGCCGGTCGGCGTCGAAGTGCCATGGGCATTGATGTACTGCACCTGGTCCGCGTTGACCTTCGCATCGCGCAAGGCGTTGGTGATGCAACGCGCGGCACCGGCACCGTCGGCCGGTGGCGAGGTCATGTGATAGGCGTCGCCGCTCATGCCAAAGCCGATCAGCTCGGCATAGATGGTGGCACCGCGCGCCTTGGCATGCTCCAACTCCTCCAGCACCAGGGCGCCGGCACCGTCGGACAGTACGAAACCGTCGCGGCCTTTGTCCCACGGACGGCTGGCACGGGTCGGTTCGTCGTTGCGGGTCGACAGCGCACGGGACGCGCCGAAGCCGCCCATGCCCAGGCCGCAGGCGGCCATCTCGGCGCCGCCGGCGATCATCACGTCGGCTTCATCGTAGGCGATATTGCGCGCCGCCATGCCGATGCAGTGGGTGCCCGTGGTGCACGCCGTTGCGATGGCATAGTTAGGCCCCTGTGCGCCCAGGTGGATCGACAGGAAACCGGAAATCATATTGATGATCGAGCCCGGCACGAAGAACGGTGAAATTCGACGGGGGCCGGAATCGTGCAGCGTGCGGCTGGTTTCTTCGATATTGGTCAGGCCACCAATACCCGAACCCATGGCCACGCCGATGCGCTCACGGTTGGCGTCGGTGACCTCCAGGCCGGCATTGCGCACAGCCTGAAAACCGGCTGCCAGGCCGTACTGAATGAACAGGTCGAGCTTGCGGGATTCCTTGATCGAGAGGTATTCCTCGACATTGAAACCCTTTACCGAGCCGCCAAAACGGGTGGAATAGGCAGAAAGGTCCGTGTGTTCGATCAGACCGATACCACTGTGGCCAGCCAGAATGCCCTGCCAACTGCTTGGCACATCCGTGCCCAGTGGCGACAACATACCCATACCGGTGACTACGACGCGTCTACGCGACACAGCACTCTCCTTTTTCTAATGACGACACTCTGCTTCGCAGCGTACTTTTCGTCACCGCTTAAAGAAAAAACCGCACGCCGTTACAGCAGTGCGGTTTTTCCCTGACAGCAAGCGACGACTACAAACTATTACGCCTGGTGGGCAGTAACGTAGTCGATAGCAGCTTGAACAGTAGTGATTTTTTCAGCTTCTTCGTCCGGGATTTCGGTCTCGAATTCCTCTTCCAGAGCCATCACCAGCTCAACGGTGTCAAGGGAATCGGCACCCAGGTCTTCTACGAAGGAAGCAGTGTTGGTCACTTCTTCTTCTTTGACGCCCAGTTGCTCGGCAACGATTTTCTTGACGCGCTCTTCGATGGTGCTCATACCTTGTTTAACTCCTAATGGACAAATTCAGGCAGCTGGCCAGTGGGTAAGTGTATAGAAAGCCATTTCAGCTTTTCAACTGAAAGCTTCACCCTGTACCCGCTCTGCCACCTGCCTATAAATTAAGTTGCAGCTTTATAACGGATTTTAGACAGCTCGTATGACATATTTTTGAAGCGATCCGTCACAATTTAACTCATGTACATCCCGCCGTTCACTGGAATTGTAGCCCCAGTCACGTATGCCGCACCGTCGGATGCCAGGAAAGTGACCACATTCGCGATCTCTTGAGCCTGGCCCAGACGGCCCAGCGGAATCTGCGTCAGCAAGGCTTCACGCTGTGCTTCCGGCAGTTCGCGGGTCATATCGGTGTCGATGAACCCTGGGGCCACCGAGTTTACCGTAATCGACCGCGAACCGACTTCACGCGCCAGTGCACGGCTGAAACCTTCCAGACCGGCCTTGGCGGAGGCGTAGTTTACTTGGCCGGCGTTGCCCATGGCACCCACTACGGAGCCAATATTGATAATTCGGCCCCAACGCGCCTTGGTCATGCCGCGCAAAACGCCCTTGGACAGGCGGAACAGACTGTTCAGGTTGGTATCGACCACGTCGTACCATTCGTCGTCTTTCATGCGCATCATCAGGTTATCGCGGGTGATACCGGCATTGTTCACCAGAATCGCCGGCGCACCGAACTGAGCGGTGATCTCAGCCAGCACGGCCGCCACGGACGCATCACTGGTCACATTCAGCTCGAGGCCCGTGCCCTGCACGCCGTTTTCCTTGAGGGTCGCGGCGATACGCTCGGCGCCCGAAGCGGAAGTGGCGGTGCCGATCACAACGGCGCCCTGACGGCCCAGCTCCAGGGCGATGGCCTGGCCGATGCCACGGCTTGCGCCGGTAACCAGTGCAACTTTACCTTGCAGACTCATGCAGGCTTCTCCTAAGTACAAAATCGGGATTAAGCGTTCAGGCCAGTGCCGCGAGCGGCAGCGAAGGCTTCAGGGGTATTGAGGTTGGCAGTCGACACACCGTCGGCGCAGCGCTTGTTCAGGCCGGCCAGGACTTTGCCCGGACCGCACTCGACCAGCTCGGTGGCGCCGTTGGCGGCCAGGGTCTGCACCGATTCCACCCAGCGTACTGGCTTGTAGAGCTGCTCCAGCAGGTCGCGCTTGAGGGTGTCGAGGTCAGGGGCAACCGCCGCGCTAACGTTCTGCACCAGCGGGATCTGCGGCGCCTGCCAGTTGATGGCAGCGATAGACTCGGCAAAACGCTCGGCGGCCGGGCGCATCAGTTCGCAGTGCGACGGCACGCTGACCGGCAACGGCAGCGCACGCTTGGCGCCACGGGCCTTGCAGCCTTCGATGGCGCGTTCGACCGCCGCCTTGGCACCGGCGATAACCACTTGGCCAGGGGAGTTGAAGTTGACCGCGCTGACCACTTCGCCCTGGGCCGCTTCGGCACAGGCTTCGATCACCACGACGTCGTCCAGGCCCAGGATAGCGGCCATGCCGCCCTGTCCGGCCGGAACGGCTTCCTGCATCAATTGGCCACGACGCTCGACCAGTTTGACCGCTTCAGCGAGGGTCAGGCTGCCCGCCGCGACCAGCGCGCTGTATTCGCCCAGGCTGTGGCCGGCAACGAACGCCGGGCGCGCG
Organism: Pseudomonas sp. R2-7-07; assembly: GCF_003852355.1. Classification (NCBI taxonomy): domain Bacteria; kingdom Pseudomonadati; phylum Pseudomonadota; class Gammaproteobacteria; order Pseudomonadales; family Pseudomonadaceae; genus Pseudomonas; species Pseudomonas sp. R2-7-07. Next base: position 4,280,778 of record NZ_CP027759.1, read on the forward strand.
CCGCCTTCGGCCAGCCACAAACGCCACAGGGCGATCGAAGCGGTCAAAATGGCCGGCTGGGTTTTATCGGTTTGATTGAGTTGCTCTTCCGGCCCCTGCTGGGTCAACGCCCACAGGTCATAACCCAGTGCGTCGGAAGCTTCCTTGAAGGTGTCCAGGATCAGCGGGTATTGCGCGCCCAGCTCGGCCAACATGCCGAGGGACTGCGAACCCTGCCCTGGAAAGACGAATGCGAGGGATGTAGACATGTAACAAGCCCCTAATGATCTTGTCGTCGGAAAGAGGCGCCCCTACGGTGGGAGCGCACGAAACTGACAGATTGGATGGTCAATTGAACTGGCCGGTCACATTTAAGCACTCCCGGGCCAATTCGCCTAAGGCAACAGATCCTCGAGACGGCCGTGCAAACGTTGCGGCAGGTTTTCCTGAATCTCGATCACGGCCCGCGCAATGGCACTTTGAAAGCCTTCCACACCGGCCGAACCGTGGCTTTTCACCACAATGCCCTGCAAACCCAGAAAACTCGCGCCATTGTGCCTGGCCGGGGCCAGGTCGGCCTGCAGACGGCGCATCAATGGCAGCGCCAGGGCGCCAACAGCACGCGACACCATGTTCTGTTTGAACAGTGCTTCGATGCGCGTGGCGATCATGGTCGCCAGGCCCTCGCTGGATTTGAGCAGGATATTGCCGACGAACCCGTCGCACACCACCACATCCGCCTCACCACGGTACAAACCGTCACCCTCGACAAAACCGATGTAGTTCAAGCCTCGCGCACCCTGCAGCAATGCAGCGGCGAGCTTGACCTGCTGGTTGCCCTTGATGTCTTCGGTGCCGATGTTCAGCAAGGCTACGCGTGGCCGTACCACGCCCAGCGCTTCGGCCGCCACCGAGCCCATCACGGCGAACTGGAACAGGTGCTCGGCACTGCAGTCGACGTTCGCCCCCAGGTCCAGCAACTGGCAATAACCTTTCTGCGTCGGAATCGCCGCCACCATCGCCGGCCGGTCGATGCCCGGCAGCGTCTTGAGCACATGCCGCGACAAGGCCATCAGCGCGCCCGTATTGCCGGCGCTGACACAGGCCTGCACCTTGCCGTCGCGCAGCAATTGCAACGCCACGCGCATGGACGAGTCGGGCTTGCCGCGCAGGGCCGCTGCCGGCTTTTCGTCCATGGTGATGGCTTCGCTGGCCGCTGTAACCGTCAGGCGCGCACGATCCACCGCCGGATGGCTGGCAATCAGTTCTTCAAGAAGGGAGGGTTGACCGACAAGGGTCAGGTGCAGCGAGGGCGTTGCAGACAGGCTGGCAATGCAGGCCTGAACAATGCTGCGGGGACCGAAGTCCCCGCCCATTGCGTCAATCGCGATGACTTGAGCAGACAAGTGATTACTCGTCAGCGCCCTTGTCGATCACTTTACGGCCACGGTATACGCCTTCTGGCGATACGTGGTGACGCAGGTGAATTTCACCGGTGGTTTTTTCTACAGACAGAGTGCTTGCCGTCAGGGCATCGTGCGAACGACGCATGTCACGGGCAGAGCGGGATTTTTTGTTCTGCTGAACAGCCATAATTGATTAACTCCTAAACGTTTGGGTCACGCTTTAACTGCGCCAATACACTGAACGGGTTGGACCGCGTTACCTCGTCCTCGCTCGGTTCGGGCTCGTCATCGAGACCCGCCGGCTGCTGGCATTCTTCCGGATGATGAGCAGGCACAATGGGCAAGGCGAGCAAAAGCTCCTCCTCGATCAGTGCATGCAGATCCAAAGGATCTTCGCCCAGTTCCAGCACGTCATAACCTTTCGGCAACGACTGGGTATTCGCACCCTCCTTCACCACGGCATAACTGCATTCGCTGTGGATCGGCAGGGTGACCAGCTCAAGACAACGCTGGCAAACCATCTTGACTTCGGTGTCGATAAAACTGTGGATTACCACAGACTTACGTTCATCTCGTTCAAAAACGAATTTGGCCTGGACCGCACCGACAGTGTCGGAAAGCGAGTCGCAGAGTCTCTCCAAATCGGCCAGCGGCAATTCACCTTGAAGGGAAGTGCCACGATCAGCCAATTTGCGCGGGTCAACGTGAGGTGGAATCGGGTCATTCAACATAGGCGCAGCATTATAGGGATGCACCCAGCCATGTCAAAGGAAATTCAGTCCTGTGCGTCAGCCGGTCACGCCGCTAGAATCTGCGGCTGCCTTGAGGAGACGTCCATGCTGCCTTTATTACTTGCGTCCAGCTCGGTTTATCGCCGGGAATTACTGAGCCGCCTGCACTTGCCGTTCACCTGCGGCGCGCCGGATATCGATGAAAGCCATCGCCCGGATGAATCCGCTATTGAGCTGGTCAAGCGCTTGGCCGAAGAGAAAGCGCGCGCCCTCGCCGCCAGTCATCCAGCACACCTGATCATCGGCTCGGATCAGGTGGCTGCGCTTGATGGACGGATTATCGGCAAGCCGCACACCTTCGAAAACGCCCGCGAACAATTGCTGGCAGCCAGCGGCAAGCGTGTGAGCTTCCTCACCGGATTGGCGCTGCTCAATAGCGATACCGGGCACTGCCAGGTGGACTGCATCCCTTTTACCGTGCACATGCGCGAACTGAGCGTTGAACGCATCGAACGCTACCTGCGGATCGAGCAGCCGTATGACTGCGCGGGCAGCTTCAAGGCCGAAGGCCTGGGCGTGAGCCTGTTCCAGAGCACCGAAGGGCCGGATGCGACCAGCCTTGTGGGCCTGCCGCTGATTCGCCTGGTAGATATGCTGCTGGCGGAAGGTGTGCAAATCCCCTGAGAGCACTGCAGATTCAAATGTGGGAGGGGGCTTGCCCCCGATGGCGATTGTCCAGTCAAAGATGTACTGACTGATAATCCGCTATCGGGGGCAAGCCCCCTCCCACATTTTGTCCTGCATTTACTTTGAGAGATCAGCGCAGGGTCGGGCCCTGGAAGCCCATGTACAGGGCCAGCTTCTCAGCCACACTGGCACCGAGCTTTTTGGAGAAGCGGTCAAACGGCGATTCCTCAACCGTGAAATCCACCAACTCCTTCTCGCCAATCACATCCCGCGCCACCGAACTGGCACTGCCCAGGCCGTCGATCAAGCCCAGCGGCAGCGCTTGCTCACCCGACCACACGAGGCCGGAGAACAGCTCTGGATGGTCCTTGTCCCTGAGCCGATCGCCACGCCCTTGCTTGACGCTGGCAATGAACTGACGATGGGTGGTATCGAGCACGCCCTGCCAGAACTGCGTTTCGTCGGCCTTTTGCGGCTGGAACGGGTCGAGGAACGCCTTATGCTCCCCCGACGTGTAGGTGCGACGCTCTACGCCCAGCTTCTCCATGGTGCCGACAAAACCGTAGCCGGCTGCCGTCACGCCAATGGAGCCGACCAGGCTGGCCTTGTCCGCATAGATCTGGTCGGCGGCGCTGGCGATGTAATAGGCACCCGAGGCCCCGAGGTCCGAGATCACCGCATAAAGCTTGGTATCTGGATGCAGGGCGCGCAGACGGCGGATCTCGTCATACACATAACCCGACTGCACCGGGCTGCCACCGGGGCTATTGATGCGCAGGACCACGCCTTTGACCTTGGGGTCTTCGAACGCGGCGCGCAGGCTGCTGACGATATTGTCGGCGCTGGCGGGCTCCTTGTCGGCGATCACCCCGCGCACTTCGATCAAGGCGGTGTAGTGGCTGCTCCGGGTGGCGCTTTTTTCCATGTCCATCAGCGGACTGAACAACGCCAGCATGCCCAGCAGGTACACGAAGGTCAGCAGCTTGAAGAAAATCCCCCAACGCCGCGAGCGACGCTGCTCCTGCACGCTGGCCAACAAGGTCTTTTCCAGCAACTTCCAGCTTTTGTCGTCGCTGCTATCGGCCTTTTCAGGCGCTTTCCACTCGTCACTCATGCCATTAACCCCAGCAAAGACTTATTGAGCCCGACCGAGCCAGGCCTGCAGTTCAGAAAAATGATCGATCTTCAGCCTGGGCTCATATTGCTGCAAGGCTTCGGCCGCCTGGGCGCCGTAGCTGACCGCCACGCTGTCCATGCCCGCATTGCGCGCCATCATCAGGTCGAAGGACGCATCCCCCACCATCAGTGCCTGGCGCGGCGCTACACCGCAGTGAGCCAGGATCTGCTCCAGCATCAGAGGGTGGGGTTTGCTGGCGGTTTCATCCGCGGCACGGGTGATGTCGAAATAATCGTCCCAGCCATGCGCCTTGAGCACGCGGTCGAGCCCGCGCCGGGCCTTGCCGGTGGCCACGGCGAGGTAATAGCCCTGGGCACGGAACGCTTCCAGGGACTGCCTCACACCGTCGAACAGCGGTGAAGGCTCGGCTTCCAGAGCGATGTAGTGATCCGCGTAGTGCTGTCGAAACGCGATCAGTTGCGAGTCGTCGATCTGCGGGTACAGCGTGCGGATGGCCTCAGGCAGGCCCAGGCCAATGATGCCCTTGACCGCCAGGTCGCTGCACGGCTCGAAGCCGGAACGGGTCGAGGCCATGTGCATCGATTCGACAATCCGCCCTATGGAGTTGGCCAGCGTTCCATCCCAGTCGAAGATCAGCAGCTTGTAATCAAGGCGCGACACTCAAACGCTCCACGGTCTTGGCCCACATTTCATCGACTGGCGCCTGCAACTTCAACTCACCGCCATCGGGCAGCGGCACGGTCAGCATATAGGCGTGCAGGAACAGGCGCTTGCCGCCGAGGTCGCGAATTTCCCTGGAGAAATCCTCGTCACCGTATTTGGTATCACCGGCAATGCAATGGCCAGCGTGCAGGGTGTGCACGCGAATCTGGTGGGTACGCCCGGTCACCGGCTTGGCCTCGACCAGGGTGGCGAAGTCGCCGAAGCGGCGCAGCACCTTGAACAGGGTCAGGGCCTCTTTGCCCTCCTCGTCCACTTCCACCATACGTTCACCGGAGCGCAGGTTGCTTTTCTGCAACGGCGCTCGCACGCTCTTGATCGAACTGGCCCAGTTGCCTCGCACCAGCGCCATGTAGCGTTTGTCCACGCCATCGCCACGCAGGGCGGTGTGCAGGTGGCGCAACATGCTACGCTTCTTGGCGATCATCAACAGGCCGGAGGTGTCGCGGTCCAGTCGGTGGACCAGCTCCAGCTCCTTGGCATCCGGGCGCAGCTGACGAAAGGCTTCGATCACGCCGAACGTCAGGCCGCTGCCGCCGTGAACGGCAATGCCGCAGGGTTTGTTGATCACGATGAGTTTGTTATCTTCGAACACGATCGAGGCTTCCAGGCGCTGCAGCAGGCCCTGGGCCAGCGGCACCGGCTCGTCGCGCTCGGGCACACGCACTGGCGGCACCCGGACGATATCGCCCGCCTGCAACTTGTACTCGGGCTTGATCCGACCTTTGTTCACGCGCACCTCGCCTTTGCGCAAGATGCGGTAAATCAAGGTCTTGGGCACGCCTTTGAGCCTGGCCAGGAGAAAATTATCGATGCGTTGGCCGGCATATTCCGGCGAGACCTCGAGCAGCTGGACGCTGGGGGTCTGGGGGGCGGTAGTCGTCATGGCGGCGATGATAACAATTTTTTATGGAATTGAAGCACTTAATCATTGCTGCTATAGTCGCGAACGCCGCCAAAAGCGGCCTGGACAGAGGACTTGCGGCAAACTGCCGGCCCTGACCATCGCAATTCATCAGGACGCGAGGCCGTCCTACGGGGCGTTCGCCACCTTGGAAGGCTTGAGATTGTAACAAGCGCAGGTGACATGAGGCCTGAAGCGAGTGCGCAAAGCAGAGTGAATACTCGCCTTGCGCGCCGATATTTACGGCCAGTTCACAAAGTGCAGTCAGTCTCGGGCCAGACCATGGCGAATGCTTCGGAAACAACGCCTGTTAAGAGCTGAGTGCGAGCGCAGTCGCCCACACCTAGTCTTGTTTAGCCATGAGCGTGGACTCCCCATTGGAGAACACGGTAAATGCCAACCCGCTGCGGATTCTGCGCGCGGCAGCACCCGAATTATCAGGGATACGTGTAGGGTGGAGATGCACAACCGTCGGACCGTGTAGCACTAGGCTTATATTTAGACGCTTCATCTCGTCCACAGTCGCCGGTTGATTCCTCCTCCTGACCTTAGCTTTTGTTGAAGTGGTGCCTTTGTCACCACCGCTAACAAGCAGGACGCGTCCGTCGCGATACCCGCCCAATTGGCAGGTTTTGCTGGACACTGGAGTGGCCAACCACTCTTGACGCACCTGACACCGACCGTGAGAAGTCGTGTGTGCCGAACGCCGTTTCCGGCAGCCCGGAAACCGACGGTACAACATGAAAAGAATGCTGATTAACGCAACCCAACCCGAAGAGTTGCGTGTTGCACTGGTAGATGGCCAACGCCTCTACGACCTGGATATCGAATCCGGTGCCCGCGAGCAAAAGAAGGCCAACATCTATAAAGGCCGTATTACTCGCATCGAACCTAGCCTTGAGGCTGCCTTTGTCGATTTCGGCTCCGAGCGCCACGGCTTCCTGCCCCTCAAAGAAATCTCCCGCGAATACTTCAAGAAGGCCCCCGAAGGCCGGGTGAACATCAAGGACGTCCTGAGCGAAGGCCAGGAAGTCATCGTTCAGGTCGAGAAAGAAGAACGTGGCAACAAGGGCGCCGCCCTGACCACCTTCATCAGCCTGGCTGGCCGTTACCTGGTGCTGATGCCGAATAACCCGCGTGCCGGCGGTATTTCCCGTCGCATCGAAGGCGAAGAGCGCAACGAACTGCGTGAAGCGCTCAACGGCCTGATCGCTCCGGCCGACATGGGCCTGATCGTGCGCACTGCAGGCCTGGGCCGCAGCAGCGAAGAAATGCAGTGGGACCTCGACTACCTGCTGCAACTCTGGACCGCCATCAAAGAAGCCTCCCTGGATCGCTCCGCGCCCTTCCTGATCTACCAGGAAAGCAACGTGATCATCCGCGCCATCCGCGATTACCTGCGCCAGGACATCGGCGAAGTGCTGATCGACAGCGTTGAAGCCCAGGACGAAGCCCTGACCTTCATCCGCCAGGTGATGCCGCAGTACGCCAGCAAGATCAAGCTGTACGAAGACAGCGTTCCGCTGTTCAACCGTTTCCAGATCGAAAGCCAGATCGAGACCGCTTTCCAGCGCGTAGTCGAACTGCCTTCCGGTGGCTCCATCGTGATCGACCCGACCGAAGCCCTGGTGTCCATCGACATCAACTCGGCGCGCGCCACGAAGGGTAGCGACATCGAAGAAACCGCCCTGCAGACCAACCTGGAAGCGGCTGAAGAAATCGCCCGCCAGCTGCGCCTGCGTGATATCGGCGGCCTGATCGTGATCGACTTCATCGACATGACCCCGGCCAAGAACCAGCGCGCCGTGGAAGAGAAAGTCCGCGAATGCCTGGAAGCTGACCGTGCCCGCGTGCAGGTCGGCCGCATCTCGCGCTTCGGCCTGCTGGAAATGTCCCGTCAGCGCCTGCGCCCGTCCCTGGGTGAAAGCAGCGGCATCGTCTGCCCGCGTTGCAACGGCACCGGCATCATCCGTGACGTTGAATCGCTGTCGCTCGCGATCCTGCGCCTGATCGAAGAAGAAGCCCTGAAAGACCGCACCGCCGAAGTTCGCGCACAAGTGCCGATTCCGGTTGCCGCCTTCCTGCTCAACGAAAAACGCAACTCGATCACCAAGATCGAACTGCGCACCCGTGCCCGTATCGTCATCCTGCCGAACGATCACCTCGAGACGCCGCACTTCGAAGTGCAGCGCCTGCGCGATGACAGCCCGGAAGCCCACAGCGGCCAGTCCAGCTACGAAATCGCCGCTGCCGCTGCCGAAGTGGAAGAAGTCCAGCCAGCCGCTGCGACCCGCACCCTGGTTCGCCAGGAAGCTGCGGTGAAGACCGCACCGGCCCGTGCCAACGCACCGGTTCCGGTTGAAGCCGCCGCTCCGGTTGCCGCACCGGCCGCCCTGCCTGAGCCAAGCCTGTTCAAAGGCCTGGTGAAATCCCTGGTCAGCCTGTTCGCCACCAAGGAAGAGCCCGCCGCGCCGGTTGTGGTTGAAAAAACCGCCGCCGAACGCCCTGCGCGCAACGAAGAACGTCGCAACGGTCGTCAGCAGAGCCGTAACCGCAACGGTCGCCGCGACGAAGAGCGCAAGCCGCGCGAAGAACGTGCTCCGCGTGAAGAACGCGCGCCCCGTGAAGAGCGTGCACCTCGCGAAGCCCGTGAAGAAACCCCGACCGTAGCCCGTGAAGAACGCGCACCTCGCGAAGAGCGCGCACCGCGCACTCCACGTGCTCCACGTGAAGACCGCAAGCCGCGTGGCGAGCGTGAAGAACGTGTGCGCGAACTGCGCGAGCCTCTGGACGCGGCACCTGCCGTTGCCGCCGCCGCAGCCGCAACCACCGAAGAACGCCCGGCTCGTCAGCCGCGTGAAGAGCGCGCGCCACGTGAGGAACGTCAACCACGTGCTCCGCGTGAAGAGCGTCAACCGCGCGCCGAACAAGCCGCTGCCGCCAGCGAAGAAGAAGTGCTGACCGGCGAAGAGCAACTGCAGGAAGAGGGCCAGGACAACGCCGAAGGCGATCGTCCACGCCGCCGCTCCCGTGGTCAGCGTCGTCGCAGCAACCGTCGTGAGCGTCAACGTGATGCCAACGGCAACGTGATCGAAGGTCCGGAAGAAGCCGGCGAGCACGCAGAAACTGGCAACCACGAACCGACCGGTGACGAACTGGCTGCCGGCCTGGCCGTGACTGCCGCCGTGGCCAGCTCGGTCATCAGCGCACCGGCTGAAGCCCAGGCTCATGAGCAGGCTGAACGCGCTACCGCCGCTGTCGAAGAGACTGCTGCTTTCGAAGAGACCGCTACGGTAGAAGCGCCTGTTGCCGAGACTCCAGTGGTTGAAGCACCTGTGGTGGAAGCCACTACCCCAATCGAAACCCCAGTGGTTCCGGAAGTGGAAGTAGCACCGGTTCGCGACGCTCAACCCGTGACCGAGGTGGTTGCCGTTGAAGTCGCCCCGGTCGTCGAGCCTGAGCCAGTGGTTCAAGCGCCCGAGCAAGCACCGGTTGCTGAAGAAGCTGCTCCAGTGGTGCGTGAAGTTCGCGAAGAACAGACCGCCTTCCAATGGACTGCCGAATCTGCCGCTCCGGTTGAAGCGCCCGCTCCTGCCCCCGTGGTAGAAGAGGCACCCGCTCCGGTTGCAGATGTCGTAGTGGCCGAGCCGACCCCAGAGGTCGAAACTGCCCCCGTGGTTGAGCCCGCCCCAGTCGTTGAGCATGCCCCCGTGGTTGAAGCGCCGGTAGTGGCCGAAGTCGCTGCTCCGGTGGTTGAAGCTGCACCGGCAAGCGCCCTGACTGAAAACGGCCGTGCACCGAACGACCCACGTGAAGTGCGTCGTCGCCGCAAGGAAGCCGAGGCTGCCGCCGCTGCTGCCGCGTTAGAGCAAAACGCCCAGGAAGAAGAGCACGAGCCTAAACCCCTCGTCTGATTCCATCAGCCAATAAAAAGCCCCGCCTGAGCAATCAGGCGGGGCTTTTTATTGCAAATAAATCGAACACACGGCTGTTCAAAGGTGGGAGGGGGCTTGCTCCCGATAGCGGTGGATCAGCCAATACCTCCATGAGCTGACATACCGCTATCGGGAGCAAGCCCCCTCCCACAGTCAGTCGGCGCTGAAACTCAACTGTTGCGGCACATCCACATCCCATAGCACGCCCGGATCATCCACCGGCACGCCTCGCACCTGTGCCAGTGCAAACAAAGCCTTCGCGCCACGGTCGCCGGCCAATGCCATCAATGCAGGCCCAAATACACGGCCGAAAGCGACTGGATGCCCATACTGTCCGGCATGCACCGGCACAGTGATGCTTCCCGGATCGGCCAGTACACGCTCGATCGTCGCGGAACGAATAAACGGCATATCCCCCAGTACCACTAGCCAGCCCTCTGCCGAAGCACTGGCCGTGACAGCGGCGGCAATGCTATCGCCCATACCGGCTGATTCCAGCAGCAGGACCTTACAACCATGTGCCTCTGCCAACTGAATCACCTCAAGGCGTTCCGGTGAAGTCACCACCCAACGCTCAACAAGCGTCGCCGGAAGGTTCACCAACACCTGCTCGATAACCGCTCGTGTCACGCCGTCCAGGCCGACGCAATCGGCCAGCAATTTATCCCGGTCGGCGCCGGCCTCAGCACGGAAGCGACTGCCCTGCCCCGCCGCCAGCACTATTGCCGTCACTGTCACTGGGCAGCCACCGGCAGCGGCTTTTTCTGCAGGGGCGCCACGCCGTTCTTGATCGCGACGATTTCCGCCATGAGCGACAGTGCGATTTCCGCCGGCGTATGGCTGCCGATGTGCAAACCGATGGGGCCATGCAAACGCGCAATCGCCTCCGCCGACAAGCCCAGCGCCGCCAGGTTTTCCCGACGTTTCAGCGTATTGACCCGCGAGCCCAGGGCGCCAATGTAGAACGCGCTGGAATTCAACGCCGTGAGCAGCGCCATGTCATCCAGGCGCGGATCGTGGGTCAGGCAGACAATCGCCGTGCGTTCGTCGGTCTGGATATTCAACACCGCTTCATCGGGCATGCCCGGCACGAAGCGGCCGTGTTGTTCCTCCCAGCCATAGACAAACTCTTCGCGCGGGTCGCAGATCAGCACTTCGAAGTCGAGCAGGCGCGCCATTTCCGCGACGTAGCGCGACAGTTGCCCAGCGCCGATCAGCAGCAGGCGCCAGCGCGGCCCATAGATGGCGCGCAGGCACTGGCCGTCAAAGGTCACCACATCGGTCTTGCTCGCAGGGCTGAGGGTCACTTTGCCGGTGGCCAGGTTCAGCTCCCGCGCGACAATCTGATGATCCTCGCAGCGCGCCAGCAATTGCTCCACCCAGGCCCACTCTTCCACCCGTTCTTCGGTCAGGCGCAGGGTGCCGCCGCAGGGCAGGCCGAAACGTGCCGCTTCATCGCGAGTAACGCCGTAGGTCACCAGCTGCACAGGCGGGCCATCGTCAGGCAAACGGCCATCCTGCAAGCGCGCGATCAAGTCGTCCTCGATGCAGCCGCCGGACACCGAACCGATCACCACCCCGTCGCCGCGCAAGGCCAACATCGCCCCCGGTGGGCGCGGCGCGCTGCCCCACGTCTGCACCACGCTGTACAACACCACGCGTTGCCCGGCGCGGCGCCATTGCAGCACGCTGCGCAAGACATTCAGATCCACACTGTCCATCAGGCCTTCGCCTCCTGCCAACCCTGCAATTGATAGCGTACCGGCAGGTTACGGATGCGCTGGCCGGTCGCCGCGAAGATCGCGTTGCACAACGCCGGCGCAATCGGTGGTACGCCGGGCTCGCCGACACCGCCCAACGGCACCTCGCCGGTCGGAGTCACCAGGTGCACGGCGATCTGCTTGGGCGCCAGGGACATGCGCGCCACTTCGTACATATGAAAATTGTCCTGCTGGACCTTACCGTCCTTGAAGCTGATCTCGCCCAGCACCGCGTTGCCCAGGCCCATCACACACGCGCCCTCGAACTGCGAGCGGATGCGTTCCGGGTTGATCTGCGGGCCGCAGTCCACGGCGATATCGGCCTTGTGCACAATCAGCGTACCGTCGTCTTTGACTTCCACCTCGATCACCGCTGCCACATAGGTGACGAAACTGTAGTGCACCGCCAGCCCCAGCCCACGCCCCTTGGGTAGCTTGCGCCCCCAGCCGGCGGCTTTGGCGGCAGTTTCCAGTACGCCACGCAGGCGCGCGGTGTCGATCGGGTAACGCTCGGGGGATTCGCCGTAGTTCCACTCGTCGCTCAAGGTTTTCGGATCGATCTGACGGTCCGGGCCGAGCAACTTGAGCTGGTACTGCAACGGGTCCTGGCCGGCCTTGTGCGCCAGCTCATCGACAAAACTCTGGATGGCAAAACCGTGGGGAATGTTTGACACCGAACGGTACCAACCCACACGGGTATGCGCCGCCGCTTCAGGGTTTTCCAGGCGCACGTTGGGGATGGCGTAGGCCATATTGGTAAAGCCCATGCCCAGTTCGAATGCCGCTTCGTGGTTCATGCCCGGCGCGAACAGCGCGGTAATGCTCGGCGCTACCGTGCGGTGCAGCCAGGCGGCAGGCAGGCCGTCTTTATTCAGGCCGGCTTTGAGGTATTCGGCGGACACGGTATGAAAGTAGGAATTGTGGATATCGTCTTCACGGGTCCACTGTACGCGCACGGCTTTGCCCGGAAATTGTTTGGCCAGCACGGCGGCTTCGATGATGAAGTCCGGCTTGGATTTGCGCCCGAAGCCACCGCCCAGCAAGGTCACGTGCACCGTGACGTTATCGAAGGGCACGCCCAGGCGCTCAGCGATACGCTCGCGAGTGACTTGCGGTGCCTGGCTCGGCGCCCAGGCTTCGCACTGGCCCTTGTCGAAACGGGCGACGGCGACCATCGGCTCCATCGGCGACTGCGCCAGGTGCGGCAGGTAGTAGGCGGCCTCCAAGGTGCTGTCGGCATCGCCCATGGCCTGGTCGAGGGTGCCGGTGTTGCGCACCACTTTGCCGGGCTGGCGGGCGGCGGCCTCCAGCTCCTTGCGGTAATCGACGGAGTTGTAGCCGGCGTTGACGCCGTCGTCCCACACGATGTTCAGCGCGTCACGACCCTTGATCGCCGCCCAGGTATTGCTGGCCACCACGGCCACGCCACCGAGGGGCTGGAATTCGGAGGGGATCGGCCGGCTTTCGATTTCCAGCACCTTGATCACGCCAGGGACTTTCATCGCGGCACTGGCATCGAAGGATTTAACCTTGCCGCCATATACCTTCGGCCGTGCGATGGTGGCGTAGAGCATGCCGTCGAAATGCACGTCGGCACCGTAGACGGCGCTGCCGTTGACGATGTCGACGCCATCAATGGCCTTGACGCCTTCTTTGCCGATATAGCGAAATTCCGTCGGCTGCTTGAGCCGCAGGCTGTCGCGGGCGGGAACGGCCAGCGCACCGGCCGCAGTGGCCAACTCGCCATAGCCCAGCTCACGACCGCTCGGTTGGTGGATCACCTTGTGCAATTGCGCACGGCACTCGCTCACCGGTACCTTCCACTGCTCGGCAGCGGCCTGCTCCAGCATCGCCCGCACACTGGCGCCGCAACGCCGCATCGGCTCGTACCAATGGCGCATGCTGCGCGAGCCGTCGGTGTCCTGGTTGCCATAACGCACCTCATCGCCCGGCGCTTGCTGGACCTTCACCTTGGCCCAATCGGCCTCCAGCTCGTCGGCCACCACCAGGCTGAGGCTGGTGCGCACGCCCTGGCCCATCTCCGAACGGTTGCAGACCACGGTCACCGTACCGTCGGTGGCGATGCTGACGTAGACCTTGGGGTCGTCGATCAGCCCATGGGGCATTGCATCGCCGCCATATTGCTTGACCGCATCAGCTGCGAAAGCGTCAGGCAGGCCCCAGCTGGCGGCGATCACCAGCACACCGGTGGCGCCCGCGCCTTTGAGAAAGCCGCGACGACTGAGGTTATTCAGCACGAAATCAGCGGGTAACCGGCTCATGCCTTGGACCCCAGGTGCGTGGCCGCCTGACGGATCGCGGTCTTGATCCGGTTGTAGGTGCCGCAGCGGCAGATGTTGCCGACCATGGCCTCTTCGATCTGTTCATCACTGGGGTTGGGGTTGGTTTTCAGCAGCGCGGTGGCCGACATGATCTGCCCGCCCTGGCAATAGCCGCATTGGGCCACGGCGGTGTCGAGCCAGGCTTGCTGCACCACCTGGCCGACAGGATCGGTGTGCAGGTTGTCGATGGTGCTGATGGCTTGGCCTTTGACCGCGCCGATCGGGGTGATGCAACTGCGCGCGGGCGAACCGTCGATGTGAATGGTGCAGGCGCCGCACAGGCCCATGCCGCAACCGAACTTGGTGCCGTTGTAGCCCGCCACGTCCCGAATCGCCCACAACAGCGGCATATCTTCGGTGACGTCCAGTTGATGGTCTTGGCCGTTGAGTTTCAGGGTAATCATGGGCACGCCCGCCTGTTCATTGCATGGTTAGGGGCGAGCAATCTGTTGCAAGAGGTCACGCGGTTCGGTGCGCACAGATTGGCTCAGGCTGAGGAGGCTCTCTTGTGAAGACAGGTCTTCACCGGGCCTTTGGTGGAGCATCCACGTAATGTAAACCAAAAAGCTCGAAAGTCACCGCGCACAAACGCAAACGCCCCGAACGGGTCGGGGCGTTTGCGGATAACCGAGCGGCGCAGGTTTACGCCATCAGTGGCTTACTTGATGACAGGTGCAGGGCCTTCGGCCACGCCCAGGTCGTCTTCCTGGCGGGTGTCGGAGATACCGGTACCGCCGGACGCCAGTTCGCTTTGCAGCTTGTCGGTGTCCAGTTCCTTGACCCACTTGGCCACAACGAGGGTGGCCACTGCGTTACCCACCAGGTTGGTCAGCGCACGGGCTTCGGACATGAAGCGGTCGATACCCAGGATCAGCGCCAGGCCGGCAACCGGCAAGTGGCCTACGGCCGACAGGGTGGCAGCCAGTACGATGAAACCACTGCCCGTCACGCCCGCAGCGCCCTTGGAGGACAGCAGCAGCACCAGCAGCAGGGTGATCTGGTGGGTGATGTCCATGTGCGTGTCGGTCGCCTGGGCGATGAACACGGCGGCCATGGTCAGGTAGATCGAGGTACCGTCAAGGTTGAACGAGTAACCGGTTGGGATCACCAGGCCGACCACGGATTTCTTCGCGCCCAGACGCTCCATCTTGATCAGCATGCGTGGCAGTGCGGATTCGGAGGACGAAGTGCCCAGCACGATCAGCAGCTCTTCACGGATGTAGCGGATCAGCTTGATCACGCTGAAACCGTGGGCGCGGCAGATAGCGCCGAGCACCACCAGCACGAACAGCAGGCAGGTGATATAGAAGCAGATCATCAACTGGCCCAACTGCACCAGGGAACCCACACCGTAGGCGCCGATGGTGAATGCCATCGCGCCCAGGGCACCGATTGGCGCGAGCTTCATGATCATGTTGATGATGTTGAACATCACGTGGGCGAAGCGATCGATGAAGTCCAGTACCGGCTTGCCGTAGGCACCCAGGCGGTGCAGGGCGAAACCGAAGATCACCGAGAACATCAGCACTTGCAGGATGTCGCCGTTGGCGAAGGCGCCGACGATGGTGTTAGGGATCACATTGAGGATAAAGCCGACGATGCTCTGGTCTTTACCGGCCGTCACGTAGGCGGCGACTTTGGAAGCGTCCAGGGTTGCCACGTCGATGTGCATGCCGGCGCCCGGTTGCACGACGTTGACCACGATCAGACCGATCAGCAACGCGATGGTGGAAACCACTTCGAAGTACAGCAACGCATAGCCGCCGGTCTTGCCGACCGATTTCATGCTTTGCATGCCAGCGATGCCGCTGACCACGGTGCAGAAAATGATCGGGGCGATGACCATTTTGATCAGCTTGATGAAGCCGTCACCCAGTGGCTTGAGGGCCACGCCGGTCTGCGGGTAGAAGTGACCAAGCAAAATACCGATAACGATTGCAACGATCACCTGGAAATACAGGGATTTGTAGATTGGCTGACGAGTCGTCATTGCAAAGTTCCTCAATCGTCCCGTGTGGCAAATATCCGCCATTGCCCACGACACTTGAATTGCGAACCCTCCTGCACTGGAGGGATTTGTTGTTTGCGAGACCTGTAGGAACAAGCCTGCGCTGTCATCCTTACTGCAAACGGCGCGCCACTTTGCGCTAAACACCCTGAAGGCCTTTAGGCATCAGGCCCGAAGGTTTACCGGGGCCTGCTCGGGACACGAACCAGGTGGCGGATTTCCGCCTAGCTGCCCAATCGCGTCCTACAATTTGGCGGATATCCGCCTTGTCGCCTCGGCGGGTGATGACTACCATCGCCACTCCCATGGACGAGGCCCTGTCATGCGTGAACGCACCATCGCCAGTCACTTCGCCCGCGCCGCCCTGGAGGGCGCGCGTCGGGGCGGTTACGACTACTCGGGCCTGTTGCAGCAGGCGGGCATCACCCCCGACCTGCTGAGCGAACCCCGTGCGCGTATCGCTCCGGAGCAATTTACCCGGTTGCTGCAACTGCTCTGGCTGGCGCTGGATGACGAATACCTGGGTTTCGCCGACGGGCCCAGCAAGCGCGGCACCTTTGCCATGATGTGCCATGCGCTGATTCATTGCCGCACGCTGGAGAAGGCGCTGGAACGCGGCTTATTGTTTTATAGCCTATTCCCACACGGCCCGCGCTGGCAGCTGACACGGGAAGGCGACATGGCCCGCTTGAGCCTGGACGACTCGCAACTCTGGGACCCGCACCACTTTCTCAGCGAATGCCTGCTGGTGATCTGGCATCGCCTGGGCAGTTGGCTGATCGGCCAGCGCATCCGGTTGCACCAGACCACGTTCAGCTACCCGATGCCGCCACACGCCAATGAATATGACCTGTTGTTCCCCTGCCCCCTGGTATTCGGTGCACCGAACAGCAGCCTGGTGTTCCCCGCCCGCTACTTGAGCCTGCCGCTGTTGCAGGACGAGCGCACCCTCAAGCACTTTCTCGAGCGCTCCCCCGCCGACCTGTTGTCACGCCCGGATGAAGGCGACAGCTTGAGCAGCCAGTTGCGCCGCCTGTTGAGCCGCGACCGCACGCCCTGGCCAGACCTGGAAGCCGTTGCACAGCACTTGCATATCAGCCCACAGACCCTGCGTCGGCATTTGCGCGAAGAAGGCAGCAGTTTTCAGGCACTCAAGGATGAGCTGCGGCGGGACATCGCCATCTACCATTTGGGGCGAGCGGATTTGTCATTAAAAGAGATCGCCGAACAACTGGGCTTCTCCGAGCCGTCGGCGTTTCATCGGGCATTCAAAAAGTGGACGGGGCTGACGCCGGGGGCTTATCGGGCGCAGGAGAGTTAGAAGAGTGTTGTGGCAGAGGGCCTCATCGGGGGCAAGCCCCCTCCCACATTTGACTGGGTTCACACAGTTTGATTTGTGAATACATTCAAACTGTGGGAGGGGGCTTGCCCCCGATAGCGCCAGCCCAGTCATTACCGATCACACGGCCGGAAAATGAATCCTGAACGCCGCGCCACCCAGCGCCGAATCACCCAGGGTCAGTCGTGCGTGATAGCTTTCAATGATGTCCTTGACCACCGCCAGCCCGATCCCCTGCCCTGGATGCTGACGGTCGAGCCGCTCGCCCCGCTGCAGAATCCGCGCGCGCTGATCCGGTGGCACGCCGGGGCCGTCGTCTTCGATGCACAACTCAATGCCTTCAAGGTTTTCCACCAGGCTGATGCGCACTTCGCTCAGGCATAGGCGATAGGCGTTTTCCAGCAGGTTGCCGAGCATTTCGAGCAGGGCGCCTTTCTCGATGGGCACGTCGCACTCGTCGGGCAGCTCGAGGGAGACGGTGACGCGTTTGTCCCGGTAAACCTTGTCCAACGTGTCGCACAGGCTTTGCAGCACCGGTTCCAGGCGGACCTGGTGGCGTACCAGGCCGCTCTTGCGCAGGCTGGCGCGCTGCAATTGATAGCCGATCTGCTGGCTCATGCGCTCGATCTGCGATTGCAGCACCCAGGCCTGGCTGCGTTCTTCGGGGCGCTGGGCCATGTCTTCACTCACCCCCTGCAATACCGCCAGCGGGGTTTTCAGGCTGTGGGCCAGGTCATCCAGAGAGTCGCGATAGCGCGCACGCTGCTCGCGTTCGCTGTGCAGCAAACGGTTGAGGGAACCGGTGAGGCGCAGCAGTTCCCGGGGATGTTCTTCGCTGAGGCTTTCGCGGGTGCCGCCTTCGATCTGGTCCAGTTCCTGGCTCAGCCGCCGCAAGGCCTGCAGGCCCCAGGTCAGGCCAAGCCACAGCAACGTCAGCAGCACCAGCAACGCCGCGCCGAACCCCAGGTAGAGATTCTCGCGCAGGCCTTCGAGGGTCAATTGGTACTCGCGCACCGGTTGCAGGGCGACGATGCTGAAGGCCGCACTTTTGCCGCCCAGCAACCGGACCTCGACGTCGTAGACAAAAAATTCCTGGCCGTTGGCCTCGCGAATGCGCGCAAATTCGTTGCCGCGCCCATCGTAGCGCGGCTTGTAGTTGATGTTTTCTTCCTGGGTCGCCCGCGAACGCCACACCAGGTGGCCTTCACGGTCGTAGATATAGCCGAGCAGGCGGCTGTCGGTCAGGTTGAAGCGCTCATCGGGCAACTGCGCCGGCATCAGCAGCCGGTTATTTTCCACGCGTGCCGCAGAGATCAGGGTGGTTACATCTGACGCCAGGCGTTGCTCGATGGAATCCTGCAACGCCAGGCTGAACGCGCCTTGCATGGCGGGCAACAAGCCCAGCATGAACAGCACCGCCAGGGTGGCGGCGGCCAGCATCAGGCGCACGCGTAGCGAGCGAATCAACGGCAGCGCTCATTGAACAGGTAGCCCAGGCCCCGCACGGTGTCGATCGGCTTGAACCCGGCCGGCCCTTCCAGCTTGCGGCGCAGGCGACCGACCAGCACTTCGATGACGTTCGGGTCGCGCTCGTCGTCATCGGGATACAGCTGCTCCATCAAGCGGTCCTTGGCCACCACCTGTTGATGATGGCGCATCAGGTACTCGAGGATCCGGTACTCATAGGCGGTCAGCGCCAGCGGCTGCTCATCCAGCGAGGCTTGCTTGCGATTGAGGTCCAGCAGCAGCGGGCCGGCAACGATGGTGGATTGGGTAAAGCCGCTGGAGCGGCGCAGCAAGGCGTTCATCCGCGCCTCCAGCTCTTCGAACTGGAACGGTTTGAGCACGTAGTCGTCGGCACCGGCAGCCAGGCCTTCGACTTTGTCCTGCCAGTTGCCACGGGCGGTAAGAATGAGGATCGGAAAGGTCTTGGCCTGGGTGCGCAGTTGCCGGATCAGGTCCAGGCCGCCCATGCCGGGCAGGCCCAGGTCGATGATCGCCAGGTCATGGTTGAATTGGCCGGTCTGGTATAGGGCTTCCTCGGCATTGGCCACAGCCTCGACGACGTGACCGCTGTCGGTCAGGCGGGTAAACAGGTGATGACGCAACAGCGCCTCATCTTCCACCACCAGCAATTTCATAAGGCTCTCCAAGGCAATTCAACAGTCCGACCGAGGGATATCATAGCGGCCCTGTACGTCTTGCGGGCGCAGTTTAATGCCATTGTAGTGGCCCGACTCAAGCGCGTAGCCGGTGCGGTAGCCCGGTTTTGGGGCGCCAGCGCTCAGCGACTGGCCCCACGGGGCGGCCTGAATGCTCACCTCTTCGAAGCTGACACGCTGGATCAGGTTGCTGGATTTCCTGCTCTTCTCGCGGCCAAAGCCGGCAAAGCTGCTATCGCTGGCTTGCACGCCGGCGGTGGCACTGAGCATGGTCAACGCCAACATCAGCTTCTTGATCGCAGTCATGGTCGTTACCTCGTACGCGTTTAGGCTGTGACGTCCAGACTACGCAAGCGCCCCTGAACTCCCCCTGAACAGGCTTTGAACCTGGCCTTGACCGCAACGGGCTATGCACTGGCGCGCCAACTCGGCAAAATGTCGCGCATGATGCCCCTACCCGCCTGTTGTACCCCACTCGATGCCCATTGGCCGCTGCCTGCTCCCTTGCCGGGCACTGTGTTTTTGAGCACGCGTTTCGACCCGGCCTTATTGAACCCTGAGGATTTTCAGCGCAGCGCCGTGCCGCCACCGGCGAGCATCCAGCGCTCGGTGGCCAAGCGCCAGGCGGAATTCCTCGCCGGCCGCCTGTGCGCCCGTGAAGCGTTGCAACGACTGGATAATCTCGATTGCATCCCGGCCATCGGTGAAGACCGCGCGCCGATCTGGCCAGGGCATATCAGCGGCTCCATTACCCACAGCACCGGGCACGCCGCAGCAATTGTCGGGCATAAGGCGCAGTGGCGCGGGCTGGGGATGGACCTGGAGAACATGCTGGCGCTGGAACGGGCGGAACGCCTGGCGGGCGAAATTCTCACCGTGGATGAACTGCAGCGCATGGCGGCCCTGCCCCGTGAGCAAATCGCCTTGCTGGTGACACTCACGTTTTCGGCCAAGGAGAGTCTGTTCAAGGCGCTCTACCCGATCGTGCAGAAGCGCTTCTATTTTGAGCATGCCGAGGTGGTGGAGTGGTCACTGGCGGGGCAGGTGCGGCTGCGGTTGCTGACGGACCTGTCCAGTGAGTGGTGCCATGGCAAGGAGCTGGTTGGGCAGTTTGCGGTGGAGGGGGAGCAGTTGTTGAGCCTGGTGGCTGTCGGCGCTTGATAGACAGTCATCGGGGGCAAGCCCCCTCCCACAGGGGAATGCATTCCAAATGTGGGAGGGGGCTTGCCCCCGATGGCAATATCAGCGTTTCTCCTGATCCCTGGGCCAGCTCAGGCTGAAACACGCGCCGCCCAGGTTATTGCTCTTGCTGATCAGCGCCCGCCCGCCATGCCAATGGATAATCCGCCGCACAATCGACAGGCCCAGGCCATGCCCGCCCGAGGCGCGGGTGCGGCTGTCGTCCAGGCGCAGGAAGGGTGTGAAGATGCGTTCCCAGGCGCTTTCCGGCACGCCGGGGCCATCGTCTTCCACGTCGATACGGCAACGCACCTGCCCTACTTGATAACTGATCAGCACCTGGCCCTTGGCGTGGCGCATGGCGTTACTCACCAGGTTCTGCAGCGCGCGATGCAGGTAGCGGGGTTCGGCATCGACCCAGGCATCCTGCCAATGCGCCGATGACAGGCAGGTACCCCGGCTGACGCTGACCTGCGGGCGCAGTGGCGACAATTCGCCGATCACCTGATCGAGCAATGCATCGAGGTCGACGCGCTGGAAGTTCAACGCCGGCGCGCCCTGCTCCAGGCGCGCATAAGTGAGCATTTCATCCACCAGGCCATCGAGGTCCTGGATATCCCCGTCCATGCCCTCCAGGTATTTGCGCCGCGCCTCGGCCGTGGTGGCATCGCCAAGCATCTCCAAGCCGAAGCGCAGGCGCGCTACCGGCGTGCGCAGCTCGTGGGACACCGCACGCACCAGTTCACGCTGAATCGCCAGCAATTGTTGCAGGTGCTCGGCCATGCCATTGAACGCGGACGCGAGCCGCCCCACCGAATCGGCGCCACGGGCCGGTACGCGAACTTCCAGATTGCCCTTGGCGATCCGCGTGGCCGCTGCCTCCAGCCCCTTGAGCCGGCGCTCGAGCTGACGCACCAACAGGTAGACGATCAAACCGATCAGGGTCAGGCCGATCAGGGCGATCAGGATCAGCCATTGCGCGGGGTACGGATTCATTTGATACAGCGGGCCGATCTCCAGCACCCACGGCGTGCCGACCATGCCGGCGAACACGCGGATCGAATCACCGCCCTTGCCCAGGGCCATCACCGTATCGCCTTCCGCCACACGACGGCGCTGGTCGTCGTCCATATCGGCCTGGTCGAGGGCCATCAGATGCATCTCGAAACCAAAGCCCTTGGCCTGCTTGAGGTCAGCCAAACGTTGCGGCTGCTCGGCCACCGGGAACCGCACCAGTTCGTCGGCCAGCAGGTAGATCGTGGCGCGGGCCAATTGCTCGCTGATCTGCTGCACTTCGCCGGTGAGCACCAATTGCTCCGGTTCGCTGACCAGGCGCACTACGCGCGCGGCATGAGGCCCGGTCTGTTCCACCAAGACCTGGCCACGTTGCAGACGCTTGCGCTGGCTCAGGTCCAGCTGTGCATCAGCGAAGGTGCGCAACTGCAGCGGAATTCCCAGCAATCGTTCCCACACCGCCAATGCACGCTGGCGCTCGAGGGCGCTCATGGGCTGCAGGTCGTCGCCCATCAGCGCAAAGGTGCCGTGTGCCAGGCGCTCGCGGTATTGGTCGCTGCGCACATCGTTGAGCAAGTGCAGCGCCAGCACGCCCAGCAGCGCAACCAGGATCAGCGCGGCGCACATGCCGCCGTAGATGCGCAGGAAGATCGAGTTCACAGGGGCATATCGGCGGCGGCTTCAGGCACGAACAGGTAGCCTTTGCTGCGGATGGTCTTGATCAGGCGCGGGTGGATCGGGTCATCGCCGATCTTCGGGCGAATACGTGAGATGCGCACATCAATCGAGCGATCCTGGCCGTCGTAGCCAACGCCACGCAGGGCAATGAAGATTTCTTCGCGCGAGAGAATGCGCCCGGCATTCGCCACCAACAGCCACAGCAGGTCGAACTCGGCACTGGTCAATTCGATACCCTTTTCGTGCAACCAGGCCTCGCGCAAGGCGTTGTCCACCACCAGCGGGCCGAATTGCAGGCGGCGCTGGTTTTCCGCCACAACCGGTAACGCCGGCTCGCTGCGCCGCAGCAGGGCCTGGATGCGTGCCAGCAACAAGCGCGGGCGCACAGGTTTGCACACGTAGTCGTCGGCGCCCAGGTCCAGGCCGAGCACCTGGTCCATCTCATCGGTACGCGCCGTCAGCATCAGGATCACGCCGTCATAGCGCTCGCGCACCTTGCGGCAGATGCTCAGGCCGTCTTCGCCCGGCAGCATCAGGTCGAGGATCACCAGGTCCGGTTGTTCGGCGATGATGCGCGCCGCGGCCTGGGCGCCGTCGTTCTCCACCGACACCCGCAGGCCGTTGCTCTCCAGGTATTCGCGGGTCAGCTCGGCCAGCCGCTCATCGTCCTCGACAATCAATATCTGCCAGGGTTCTTGCTCCACGCGGTGTCCTCATTGTTATAAGAAATGCTGATGGTCGACACGGTCGAGGCATACCCTGGTTGTCATGTATTGAGGGCATAACGAGGGTCGATTGTAGCCACGGGCCAACCCCTGAACACAAGCCTGGAAATCCATTCGGTCATGGCGTTTTTTTGTGATAGGGTTCGCGCCCTCAAAAATCCAACCGACAGTTTTTGCCTGGAAATATTCGGTGACAGGCGGCGTAATCCAGCAGTACTGCGGCCTACACGGGCGTTCCATGATTCATACACATTTTACCCACAGCGTTATCCACAGGTAGTGCGTTGCTAAGCCCCCCAAAACGCATTATCTTGTACCTCGGCACTTCCAGAGACCCTACATGTAGGGTTTTGGAAATAAGCGCCCAACCACATAAGCAGCTCGAAATTCAAGCGTTTTATTGCTGGCACAGCGTGGAACCAACCGATTATCAGTAGACCAAACCGCTCACGCGGATGGCAGCTGTTTTTCATCCAAGTCATGGAAAACGGTACGGGTGTTGCAGGAAAGCCTGACACTCGCAATCAAATATAGAACGTGGAGACAACCCCCCATGCAAACCGACACAACTCGCGAGAACCCGCAGGGCTCCGTGCCGCAGGCCGCTGATTCGAATATGGATCTGGCCGCCACTGCACCTGGCCAATTGCGCGTGATCAAGCGTAACGGCACTGTCGTTCCTTACACCGATGACAAAATCACCGTCGCCATCACCAAAGCGTTTCTTGCAGTTGAAGGCGGCACCGCTGCCGCCTCGTCGCGCATCCACGACACTGTTGCACGCCTGACCGAACAAGTGACCGCGACCTTCAAGCGCCGCATGCCATCGGGCGGCACTATCCACATCGAAGAAATCCAGGACCAGGTCGAACTGGCCCTGATGCGTGCCGGCGAGCAGAAAGTTGCCCGTGACTACGTGATCTACCGTGATTCCCGCGCCAAGGAACGCGCCGTGCACGCGCCGGCCGCCGAATCCGTCCAGGCGCATCCTTCGATCCGCATCACCCTGGCCGATGGCAGCTTTGCGCCGCTGGACCTGGGCCGCCTCAACACCATCATCACCGAGGCCTGCGAAGGCCTGGAAGAAGTCGATGGTGACCTGATCCAGCGCGAAACCCTGAAGAACCTGTACGACGGCGTGGCCCTGACCGACGTCAACACCGCCCTGGTGATGACTGCCCGTACCCTGGTCGAGCGTGAGCCGAACTACTCGTTCGTCACCGCGCGCCTGCTGATGGACACCCTGCGCGCCGAAGGCCTGGGTTTCCTGGGCGTGGCCGACAGCGCCACCCACCACGAGATGGCTGACCTGTACGCCAAGGCGCTGCCCGCCTACATCGCCAAGGGTATCGAATTCGAATTGCTGAACCCGATCCTGGCCACCTTCGACCTGGAAAAACTCGGCAAGGCGATCAACCACGAGCGCGACCAGCAGTTCACCTACCTGGGCCTGCAAACCCTGTACGACCGTTACTTCATCCACAAGGACGGTATCCGTTTCGAACTGCCGCAAGTGTTCTTCATGCGCGTGGCCATGGGCCTGGCGATCGAAGAGAAGCACAAAGAAGACCGTGCGATCGAGTTCTACAACCTGTTGTCGTCCTTCGACTACATGTCGTCCACGCCGACCCTGTTCAACGCCGGTACCCTGCGTCCACAGCTGTCGAGCTGCTACCTGACCACCGTGCCGGATGATCTGTCGGGCATCTACCACGCGATCCACGACAACGCCATGCTGTCCAAATTCGCCGGTGGCCTGGGTAACGACTGGACGCCGGTTCGTGCACTGGGTTCGTACATCAAGGGCACCAATGGTAAATCCCAGGGCGTCGTGCCGTTCCTCAAAGTAGTGAACGATACCGCCGTAGCCGTAAACCAGGGCGGCAAGCGCAAAGGCGCTGTGTGTGCCTACCTGGAAACCTGGCACATGGACATTGAAGAGTTCATCGAGCTGCGCAAGAACACCGGTGATGATCGTCGTCGTACCCACGACATGAACACCGCCAACTGGATCCCTGACCTGTTCATGAAGCGTGTCTTCGATGACGGCAAGTGGACCCTGTTCTCGCCATCCGAAGTTCCGGACCTGCACGACCTGACCGGCAAGGCCTTCGAAGAGCGCTACGAGTACTACGAAGCCCTCACCGAGTACCCAGGCAAGGTCAAGCTGTTCAAGACCATCCAGGCCAAAGACCTGTGGCGCAAAATGCTGTCCATGCTGTTCGAAACCGGCCACCCATGGCTGACCTTCAAAGACCCGTGCAACCTGCGCAGCCCGCAGCAGCACGTCGGCGTGGTGCACAGCTCGAACCTGTGCACCGAGATCACCTTGAACACCAACAAGGACGAGATCGCCGTTTGCAACCTGGGCTCGATCAACCTGCCGAACCACATCGTCAACGGCAAGCTGGACACCGCCAAGCTGGAACGCACCGTCAACACCGCCGTACGCATGCTCGATAACGTGATCGACATCAACTACTACTCGGTGCCACAGGCGCAGAACTCCAACTTCAAACACCGTCCGGTCGGCCTGGGCATCATGGGCTTCCAGGACGCCTTGTACCTGCAGCACATTCCTTACGGTTCCGATGCCGCCGTCGAGTTCGCCGACAAGTCCATGGAAGCGGTCAGCTACTACGCGATCCAGGCGTCCTGCGACCTGGCCGACGAGCGCGGCGCCTACGAGACGTTCCAGGGTTCGCTGTGGTCCAAGGGCATCCTGCCGCTGGATTCGCAACAGATCCTGATCGAGCAACGTGGCCAGAAGTACATCGATGTTGACCTGGAAGAATCCCTGGACTGGGCGCCAGTACGTGCCCGTGTGCAGAAAGGTATTCGTAACTCCAACATCATGGCCATCGCACCGACCGCGACCATCGCCAACATCACTGGCGTTTCGCAGTCGATCGAACCGACCTACCAGAACCTGTATGTGAAATCGAACCTGTCGGGCGAATTCACCGTGATCAACCCGTATCTGGTTCGCGACCTGAAAGCCCGCGGCCTGTGGGACTCGGTGATGATCAACGACCTGAAGTACTACGACGGTTCGGTGCAGCAGATCGAGCGCATCCCGCAAGAACTCAAAGAGCTCTACGCCACTGCGTTCGAAGTGGACACCAAGTGGATCGTTGACGCCGCCAGCCGTCGTCAGAAGTGGATCGACCAGGCGCAGTCCCTGAACCTCTACATTGCCGGTGCTTCGGGCAAGAAACTCGACGTGACCTACCGCATGGCCTGGTACCGTGGCTTGAA
Organism: Pseudomonas sp. R2-7-07; assembly: GCF_003852355.1. Lineage (NCBI taxonomy): Bacteria > Pseudomonadati > Pseudomonadota > Gammaproteobacteria > Pseudomonadales > Pseudomonadaceae > Pseudomonas > Pseudomonas sp. R2-7-07. The sequence continues at coordinate 4,306,743 of NZ_CP027759.1, forward strand.
AACCACTTACTACCTCCGTGCCCTGGCCGCGACCAGCACCGAGAAGTCGACCATCAACACCGGTAAGCTGAACGCTGTTTCCAGCGGCAACCACGGTGACGATTCGGTACTCGCTGCGCCAGCCGGCCCGGCACCGGTGCCGAAGGCTTGTGCGATTGACGAGCCGGATTGTGAGGCTTGCCAATAAGCTGAGCACGCCCTGGGTTTGACCCCAAGGCTGAAAAGCCCCCGATAGGCCTCTGGTGTATCGGGGGCTTTCTTTTGCCTGGTGAAACGTTCGTGCGCGGCTAAAACAATACGGTTGCGATACCCGCCTGAGGCACACCGCCTCGACGGCCCCACAACTCAATCCGCCCGTTGATCACCGCCATGGAATGCCCCCCGTACGCGACTGTACCCACCTTGCTGCTTCGCAAGTCGGCATCCGTAGCCTGCCTGTAATGATTCCTGAGCCCCAAACGGTCTAACCCTTCACGAGAGTACTCACCATCATTCACACTTTTCATCGCTTCAATAAAACCCTTCCCAGCCGTGCCATCGTTGTTCTCCATTTGTGCCCGCTTGGCACTCATCGCAAACATGAAGTTGGCATCCGTCATCATTTGTGGATCATCACCCTTAAATCGTGCATAGGTTGCCGCTTGTTGCAATTCGTCCTTGGTTAACTTGTAGACCTTGTCGCTGTCCCTCATGACCACCTCGTAACCATTGGCGGTCTCTTTCACACTTTTGTAGATGTCTGTCGGTTTCTGGCCGAAATGCATCATGGCGGCCTTTATTGCAGAAACGGTAACGCAATTGCCATCAGGCCCCTGGCTGAAGCCACTCCAGATATTGTCCGGCTTTTTCCCCGGATTACTGTTATCAGGCTTGTAATTGAAATGCTTTGAGCCTTCGGTAATCGGCTTGTTGCTCATGGACTCGACAGGACCAAATCCCTCCGGGCTCACTCTACCGCCGCCACCTCCTCCACCACCGCGACCTCCCGGCGGCGGCGGGGCAGGCGGTGCTACATCATCATTGGGAAACCATTCCTCCAGCATCCGTTTGAGGAACTCAAGGAATTTGTCATCCGCTTCCTGGATCAGCTTGTTAAGCACTTCCTTGAATTTCTCATCACCCAGTTTCTGGCGCAGCTCATTCAACTTGTCGCGCAAATCCTGAGCCGTCTGGGTCTTGGAGCCTTGTTCGGCATCGAACAACTGGTTGAGTAATGTCTTGACCGCGGACACTTCACCAGCAGGTTCGGGGAAAGCTGACTCCCTACGCGCAATGACCGGTACATGATTTATGCGCCCAGCACCTGGCGCAGATATTCCTGAGCTCCACATTCCAAGCCCTCCTCACTGATTCTTGAGCCCCTCAGGGCCGTTGCCCGATCAGTGGTGCGCCAGGATTGAAGCGTTCCTTCTCAAGCATTTCCGGGCGTTACCCGATGTGCCGCAGGCTATTTTCTTACGCCCACAAAAAAGCCCCTCCTAAGAGGGGCTTCTTGTCGAGCGCTACCGCATCAGGTCATCTGAATGATGGTCTGCATGATGGTGCTCTGGGTGGAGATGGTCTTGGCGTTCGCCTGGTAGTTGCTCTGGGCCTTGATCAGGTCCACCAGCTCGTTGGTCAGGTTGACGTTGGAGTTCTCCAGAGAGTTGGCCACGATCGAACCCAGTGTGCCGGCTTGCGGAGTGTCGTACCCAGGCTGGCCCGAAGCGAAGGTCTCTTTCCAGGTGGTGCTGCCGCCGGGTTGCAGGCCTTGTTCGTTATTGAAGCTGGCCAGCGAGATCTGGCCGATGGCCTTGCTCTGCTGATTGCTGAAGGTGGCGAACATTACGCCGTTGCCGTCGATCTTCAGGCCGGTGATCTGGCCGGTGGCATAGCCATCGGTGACCGGAGGGTTACGGTAGGTGGCCGAATTGTATTGGGTAATGTTGGCCATGTTGACGGCAATCCCGCCCGGGTTGGCGTTCGCGCCGTTAGCCTTCCACACACCATTAGTCACTGTGCCCGGCACCCAGCCTGCAACGGTGAGCGTCTTATCGGACACACCACCGGTCACCACGCTGGTGAGTTTGCCCGCGCCATCGAAGGTCAATGTCGACGCTACAGGCGGGGTCGACGGGGTGCCCGTCGGTGCCGAACCATCAGGATTGCGACCGTCGATCAGGGTATAGGCATTCCACTTGTTGCCGTCGGTTTTCACCAGGTACTGCACCATTGGGTGCGCGTTGCCCTGGGAGTCGTACAAAGTGGTGCTGTATTGAGTGGTGAAGGTATCGGTCTTGGTCGGGTCGAACGGCTTGGCCGTTTGGTCGATTACCGGCTCCGAGGAGTTCAGGTTACTGGTGGAGTCCACCTTGGTGGACGCCTTGGGCGGCAGGTTAGTCAGGTTCAGTTGCAGGTCGGTGAGCCCGCCCTTGATGATCTTGCCGTCATCATCCGCCGCGTAACCCTGCAGGCGCGAGGTACCCGTGTTGTTGGTGATGAAGCCGTCTTTGTCGGCACGGAAGGCACCGCTGCGGGTGTACTCCAGCGAACCGTCGCTGCCCTTCTGTACGAAGAAGCCACCGCCCTGGATCGCCATGTCCAGGATACCGCCGCTGCCGTTAACGTCACCCTGGGTGAATTGCTGGGATACCGCCGCCAGGTTCACACCATTGCCGATGCTGTTCTGGCCGGTGCCCAGTTTGGACGCCGCGTAGATATCCGCGAACTCTGCACGAGACGACTTGAAACCCGTGGTCGCGACGTTGGCGATGTTGTTGCCGGTCACGTCCAGTTGTTTGTTGGCCGCATAGAGGCCGCTAAGGCCGATATTAAAAGACATGTTTCTCTCCCTCTGCCGTATTTAGCCGGCTCTATGTACCGATAGTCTGAATTTGCGACAGCTTGACGCTGCCCATGCCGCCTGCCAGGTTCAGCAGCATCTCGCCGCCGGTCTTGCTCAGCGTCACGCTGGTGACAGTTGCCGGCAGCGAAGTGGCCAGGGCAACCGCGTCGCCCTTGTCATTCTTGGTCGAGGCCGCGAAGGTGTAAGTACCGGCTGGGGCCACCTCACCCGCTTCGTTCTTGCCATCCCAGATAAAGTCCGAAACCCCTGCGCTCTGAGCGCCCAGATCGAGGGTGCGCACCACGTTGCCGTCTTTATCGGTGATCTTGACCGAGACGTTGCCCGTCGCCGCTGTCACCGCCACCGAACCGGTCATGCTCTTGCTGGTATCGACCAGCGCCTTGTCGGTCTGGGTGATGATCGAACGTCCGACCAGCGACGAAGCCTGCAGCGCCTGGGATGAGCTGAAGTTGCTCGAGATGTTATTCACCGAGTCATTCAGGGTGTTGATGCCTTCCAGGCTGCTGAACTGCGCCAGCTGAGCCACGAACGCACCGTTATCCTGTGGCGACAAGGGGTTCTGGTTTTTCAGCTGGGTCACCAGCAGTTGCAGGAATGCATCCTTGCCCAGGGCCTGGTCGCCTGTGGCGGCCTTGGAAACATTCGCTACATTGTTTGAAGCGTCCTTGACCTTGGAATTGAAGAGGTCCTGGACTGCCGTATTGTTCGACGTATCAACGATGGCCATTATTTGGCGCCCCTTATCACTGACCCAGGGTCAGGACCTTCTGCATCATGGTTTTGGCGGTGTTCATCATTTCCGCGTTGGTCTGGAACGAGCGACTGGCGGAAATCATGTCGGCCATTTCCTCGACCACGTTGACGTTGGGGTAATAGACGTAACCCTTTTCGTTCGCCGCCGGATGGTTGGGCTCGTAACGCGCTTCGAGGTTGCTCTGGTCTTCGACCACACCCAGCACCTGCACGCCTTGACCGGCGGCATCCTGGTTCTGGAACAGCGAATCACTGCCGCCGCTCTGGCCGCCCTGGAACATGGTGGCGAACACTGGATGCCGGGCACGGTAAGTCTGGTCGATGCTCGAAGACACGGTCTCGGCGTTGGCGATGTTACTGGCGACGGTGTTCAAACGCGTGGTCTGCGCGCTCATGCCACTGCCGGCAATATTGAAAACACTGGACAGGGACATGGCTTATTCTCCACGCAGGGCTGACATCAGCCCTTTGAATTTGCTGTTGAGCAGGGTAAAGCTGGCCTGGAAATTCACCGAGTTTTCGGCGTAGTTCGATTGTTCCAGCTGGGCATCGACGGTGTTCTGGTCGATCGATGGCTGCATTGGCGTGCGATACAGCAGCGACTCGTCACCACTGCTCAGGCCTTGCGCTTCGATATGACGGCTGTTGGTCATGTTCAAGGCGAAGGTGCCGTTCTTGGTCTTGTCCTGCTGCGCGGCGAGCACGGCGGAGAAGTCCAGATCCCGAGCCTTGTAGTTCGGGGTATCGGCGTTGGCAATGTTGTTGGCCAGGACTTCGGCACGCTGGGCGCGGAAGCCCAGGGCTTGTTCGTGGATACCGAGCGCTTTATCGAAGCTGATGCTCATGGCGGAAACCTTTAGGCTGACCTGCTATTCGTTAACAGGGCTATAGCAAGGTGCATGCCAATCTGCGGGGGGCCCATATATCAAGGGCTGGCGGGGAGGTTGCCGGTGGCAATGCCAGAAAAGCGGCAAGTACTTTCCGCGTGGCGTCAGTAAAGCGGCAATACGACTTGCCGCTTCCGGTGGGATGGTGGCAAAACAAATGTGGGAGGGGGCTTGCTCCCGATGGCGGTGTATCAGTGATAAAGATATCAACTGAACCACCGCTATCGGGGGCAAGCCCCCTCCCACATTTTGACTGCGTACTGCTTATTTGGCCTGGTAGATGATTCCCGGGCTGCACTGCACCATCTGGTAGTGATCCGGCAATCCGTTCAAGGCTTCCGAAGCGCCGAGGAACAGATACCCGCCACGCTTGAGCGTGCCATGGATGCGCAACAGGATGTCTTTCTTCACTTCGGCCGAGAAATAAATCAGCACGTTGCGGCAGAACACCATGTCGAACTTGCCCAGGCTGGCGTAGCTGTCGAGCAGGTTGAACGAGCGGAACTCCACGCGATTCTTGATCGGCGCCTTGATCGCCCAGCGCCCTGCCCCTTTCGGATCAAAGTAGCGCTGCAGACGCTCCGGGGACAAACCCCGGCCCAGGGCCAGGCTATCGTATTCACCCGTCTTGCAGTTGGTGAGCATGGTGCCGGACAAGTCGGTCGCGACGATTTGCGCGCCGGCCTTCAACTGGCCCATGTTGGTCCGTTCGAACTCGTCGATGGACATTGAGATCGAATACGGTTCCTGTCCGGAAGAGCACGCCGCCGACCAGATACGCAGGCGCTGGCCCGGGCTGGCCTTGATGGCCGCCGGCAGCACTTTGTTCTTGAGCACCTCAAACGGGTAGGTATCGCGAAACCACAGGGTTTCGTTAGTGGTCATGGCATCGACCACCATCTCCTTGAGCCCGCTGCGCGGCTGCCCCTGGATCCGCTGGACCAACTCACCCAGGGACTTGATGCCCTGCTGTTCCATCAGTTTGTTGAGACGGCTGGATACCAGGTATTGCTTGTTTTCACCGAGCAATATGCCACAGGCTTTTTCCAGGAAGACCCGGAACTGTTCGAAATCCAAATTACCCGTAGACAATGATACCGCCTCTTAAATCGTGTGACCGCCAGGGGAAATCCCCTAGCCGTGATCTGCTGCCTTGATCCGGTCGACTACCCGGGATGCGAGGTCATCAGGCCGGAATTTAGCCAGGAAGTCATCTGCGCCGACCTTCTTGACCATTGCCTGATTGAATACCCCCGACAACGAAGTATGCAGGATGATATGTAATTTTTGCATGCGTGGATCGTTGCGTATTTCAGCTGTAAGGGTATAGCCGTCCATTTCCGGCATTTCAATGTCGGAGATCATCATCAGAAATTCTTCTTCCGGCTTCTTGCCCTCATCGACCAACTTGCGCAGGTAATCCAAGGCTTGGCGCCCGTCATTGAGGGCCACCACATCGACGCCGATGGTTTGCAGGCAACGCGTGACCTGCTTGCGGGCGACAGAGGAGTCGTCCACGGTCAACACGCGCAGGGACACCGCCTTGTGCGCTGTCTCGGCATCCACCACACCGACCGAGATGGTCTCCGACGTGGGCGCCACTTCGGCGAGAATTTTCTCTACGTCGATGATTTCCACCAACTGGTTATCAACCCGCGTCACGGCCGTCAGGTAATGATCGCGCCCGGTGCCCTTGGGCGGCGGATGGATCTCTTCCCAGTTCATATTGACGATACGTTCCACCGAGCGCACCAGGAACCCCTGGGTCTTGGTGTTGTATTCGGTAATGATGACGAACGGGCTCTGACGGTCCTGCAAACCAGCGGAGCCGGTAGCCATTGCCAAATCAAGAATCGGAATGGTTGCGCCACGGATATTGGCTACGCCGCATACCACCGGACTGGATTTAGGCATGATCGTCAGCTTGGGACACTGCAACACTTCCCGCACTTTGAACACGTTAATGCCGTACAGCTGCTTGCCGTCCAGGCGAAATAGCAACAACTCCAGGCGATTCTGCCCTACCAGCTGTGTGCGCTGGTTTACTGAATCCATTACTCCTGCCATGCCCAGACTCCTAAATCCCAGAGGTACGATGCGTACCCAACACTAAACGGCACGAGCTTTGCAATTTGCTTGGCTATGGATATTAAAATGACAGTTTCCCGACGTCCAAGCCGCCCAAAGTACCGCAGACTGCTCTGCGCCGCGATGGCGCTGCTTGTCTGGGGCGTGGGCGTTACGGCTCGTGCCGACAACGTCACCCTGCCTGATCTACTTATCGGCGTCACCCAGGGCTTTCTTGAATTCACTGTAGAAGATTATCTGGCGACCACCCAGACTCCGGGGCGCTATGAAATCCAGGTCAACCCATTGGACCCGCGTCTGCGCCTGCCAATGTGTGACAAGGAATTGACAGCCACCCTGGAAAGCCCCGCCCAGCCTATCGGTCGGGTAACCGTTAAAGTCCGCTGTGAGAGCGCCTCCCCCTGGACGGTGTTTGTGCCGGCCCAGGTCAAATTGTTCCGCGACGTGGTGGTGGTAGCGCGCCCGTTGAAGCGCACCGGCATTATTGGCTATGACGATGTTGTGCTGCGTGAGCGGGATATCAGCCTGATCAACCAGGGTTACTTGACCTCCCTGGACCAGGCTATCGGGCAGCGACTCACCCGACCAATGGTCACCGATCAGGTGATCACGCTGGTGCATCTGGAGCAGGCGGAAGTGATTCGCAAGGGTGACCAAGTGGTGATTTCCGCCAGCAGCGGCGGGTTGAACGTAAGAATGCCGGGGGAAGCGCTGTCCAATGGTGGTATGAGCGAACAGATCCGGGTCAAGAACCTCAACTCCAACCGTGTGATCAAGGCACGGGTGACGGCCCCCGGCCAAGTCGAGGTGGCGCTATAGAGACTGGAATCAATTGCCCGCTTTTCCTACACTGTGGGTTGGATGCCGCGCCGTACAGGTTTATTGTCACTAAAGCCTAAAGTTTGTTTGGGTATGGCCGAAAACATGGCAAGCGTCCACTACCCAGAGGTTTTTTTATCATGGTCATTGATTTCAATCGTTTGAACAGCACTCAGCCCTTACCAGGCAACACGCGCACCAACGGTACCAAGGACAGCGTAGAAGCCAAGTCCCAGCCCTTGCCCGCCAAGGCAGAGCAAGCAAGCGCGAGCCAGAGTGGGGAATCGGTACACCTGAGCAATGAGGCTCAACAGTTGCAGAAGGTCACTGACTCGCTGCGCGATCAACCGATTGTCAATAAAGCCCGTGTGGCCGAGTTGAAACAGGCAATCGCCGATGGCACTTATACGGTCGACAGCAACCGTGTAGCCAGCAAGCTGCTTAACTTCGAAGCCGAGCGCTAGGCAAAGGCCTGCGCTGGGCTTCTGGACGCTTAAAACCCAAGGCCAGCCATGCACCACGACGAACATTTGCTTCAACTGATCATTGATGATCTGGCGCCGACGCAGCAATTGCTCGAGCTGCTCAAAGAGGAATCCCTGGCCCTGTATGGCCGGGATATGCCTTTGCTCGAAGAAATACTGGCGCGCAAACAGTCGCTGATTGTGCTGCTCGAACAGCACGGCAAGAAGCGCAGCGAAATCCTCACCAGCCTGGGCCTGCCCGCCGATCACGACGGCCTGGCACAGCTGGCGAGTCATTCTTCGGTCGGCGATCAATTGCTGGCGCAAAGCAAAGAACTCAATCAGTTGCTCGCCCAGTGCCAGGAAGCCAATCTGCTCAACGGCCAGTCGATCCAGCTCCAGCAAGCCACCACCGCCAACCAGTTACGCATCCTTCACGGCGGCGAGCCACCGGCCCTGTATAACGCCCAAGGTTCCACTTCACGCCTGGTCAAGCCAAGCACCCGCAGCCAAGCCTGACGCCGGTTTACAGCGCGAGCTATCCAAGGTGCGCTACATACTGGCAAAATGCCGGTTCTTGCGTGTAGTCGTATTTTGCCTGGAGATGGAACAACTGTGTTCAACGCCCTTAATGCGGAAGATGCACCGCAGCCACCGAAGGTCCTCACCACGCCTCTGGAAATCGCCAGCACTTTGCGAATGCTCCAGGAAAGCCATGATCCATTGATCATCACTTTCCACGAACGCAGCCAACGCTTCCAAAGCTATCTGGTGGATATCGATCGGGATAACAAGACGCTGGCACTGGACGAAATGATCCCGCGCGATGGTGAACGTTACCTGGAAAATGGCGAGCCCTTCCGCATCGAGGGTTTCCATGATGGCGTGCGGGTCGCCTGGGAAAGTAACGGCACGCTGAGCATCAGCGAAAAAGATGGCCACCGTATCTACACTGGCAGCATGCCCGGCGAGGTGGTCTACCATCAACGTCGTAACGCGTTCCGCGCTGCATTGAAGCTGGCGCAATTGGTGAACATCGAACTGGGCGGCGAGAAGCTCAAGGCACCGTTCAATGGCAAGCTGCTGGATATCTCGGCCACCGGATGCAAATTGCGCTTTGAAGGCGACATTTCCGACCGCTTACAGCTGGGCCAAGTCTATGACCGCTTTGTCGCCGCGCTGCCGTTCGGCAACATGACCACCGCTGTCGAGCTGCGTTACCTGCATTTCGAAGACAAGATCAACACCACCTTCGCGGGTGTGCGCTTCCATAACATGAGCGGCCTGGTGCAGCGCCAGGTGGAGCGTTTTGTGTATCAACTGCAGCGCGAAGCTCGACGCTTCGACAAGGATGACGATTTTTAAGCCTTGGACGCAGCTGTAAAAAAACGGGCAGATCCTGATGGGATCTGCCCGTTTTTTCGTTCAGGGGCGTGCCCTGCTCAAATCATGGGGATGATCGTCCGGGTCCGTTGACTCCGGCGGCGTCTGCGCAGCCGGCTCGTCCACCGTGGGTTCGGGCTCTGGCTCAGGAACAGTGGCCTGCATCTGCTCCTGTACCACCTGCTCATCTACCCGTGGATCAAGGGCGGCCACCAACGGCGAACTGGACATGCTGTCAGGCATCGCCACGTGATGCAGCGGCGCATCGTCTACCTGGTGCAGGTTAGTCACCGCCTTCGGCCGAATACGCCATACCAGGATCAACGCACACAAACTGAAGAAGGCGTACAGCATCTGGCTGCCGAACAGCTTCATCAGCACGCCCGCCAGAAGCGGCCCGATACTGGCCCCAATGCCGTAAGTCACCAGCAACATAGCGGTCAGCGACACCCTGCGATCACCTTCCACATGGTCGTTGGAAAACGCCACTGCCAACGGGTAAAGACAAAACTGCACGAGTGAACATAGGAAGCCCGCCACGAACAGCATTTCCAGAGGGACCTGGGTCATGATCGCCAGAGGCAAAGCCGCCACTGCCAAACACAAGGCAAAGCAGCGAATCAGCAGTGCGCGGTCATAGCGGTCCGACAACCAGCCCAGCGGCCACTGCACGAGCAGTCCCGCGAAAATACAGGAGCCCATGAACAAACCGACCTGTTCGGTCGTCAACCCCTGCTGCGAGGCATAGAGTGGTGCCAAGCCGTAGAACGAGCCGACGATCAGCCCTGCGCCCAGCACTGTGCTGAGCGACTGGGGCACACGCTTGATAAAGAAACGCGGCTCCATCGGCGCCGGGTGCAACGGCGCCGGGTGAATGCGGCGGGTCATGGCCACCGGCACCAGACAGAGGGCGAAGCACAGCGCCACCAGCATCAGCAGTTCAAGACCCAGGTGGGGATGCATGACCAGGATCAGCTGGCCCAGCACCAGACCGAGGTAGGAGGCGATCATGTAGCCGCTGAACACTACGCCGCGCTGCTTGGCATCGGCCTGCTCGTTGAGCCAGCTTTCGATGACCATGTACTGGCACATCATTCCCAGGCCCACAATCACCCGCAGTACGATCCACGCCGGTAGCCAATCGATCAAGCCATGACCCAGCACGGCCGCACCGACGATACCGGCGCAGGTCGCGTAGGCGCGTATATGCCCGACACGCGCAATCAAACGGTGCCCGATCTTGCCGCCCAGCACCAGGCCAAAGTAGTTGGCCGCCATCAGCGCACCGACCCACAGGCTATCGGCGTTATCCGCCGCCAAACGCAAGGCCAGATAAGTACTGAGCAGACCGGAGCCGATCAGCATCATCAGGGAAGCGAAATAGAGGGCTCGAAAAGATTTCCAGATTTGGCGCATCGGCGTTCCGAGCGGCTCCTTGCAGTGAGGGGACAGGGCTATCGGCATGATAGTCCGCAGTGGTCGGGTCGGGACAGACGGCATGAGCCGTTTCCGGGATTATTTTGCTTAACCGTTCAGACGCTGTATGCGCGTCTGCGAGGTACATGAAGTGGAGATAAATATACAACGCACCATCTGTGAACCTTGATCATAGCCAAGGTTCGACTGGTCTTTGGGTATCTGCCATAAAAGGCCAGAATAGAGCGTTCTATAGGATATAGAGCCTTACCGGCACGTTCGCATTGGCGTCGGCGATCTCGCGAGCAGGCTTGCGTTTGCAAGAGGTGTGAGGGTTTCGACCGCCCAAAACAAAACCCCATCTGCTTTCGCAAATGGGGTTTCGGAATTTAATCTTGACGATGACCTACTCTCACATGGGGAAACCCCACACTACCATCGGCGATGCATCGTTTCACTACTGAGTTCGGGATGGGATCAGGTGGTTCCAATGCTCTATGGTCGTCAAGAAATTCGGGTACTGAGTCGTGGCCATGTGGCCTCGCTTCAGCAAATTGGGTATGGGATAGAAGTCGGTGTTTTGTGAGTATCGAACTTTCGGTTCATTGCGTCTTCACACACCGCAATCTGGTTGCTCTGGATTAAAGAGCCGACGCAAATTGCTTGGGTGTTATATGGTCAAGCCTCACGGGCAATTAGTATTGGTTAGCTCAACGCCTCACAGCGCTTACACACCCAACCTATCAACGTCGTAGTCTTCGACGGCCCTTCAGGGGACTCAAGGTCCCAGTGAGATCTCATCTTGAGGCTAGTTTCCCGCTTAGATGCTTTCAGCGGTTATCTATTCCGAACATAGCTACCCGGCAATGCCACTGGCGTGACAACCGGAACACCAGAGGTTCGTCCACTCCGGTCCTCTCGTACTAGGAGCAGCCCCTCTCAAATCTCAAACGTCCACGGCAGATAGGGACCGAACTGTCTCACGACGTTCTAAACCCAGCTCGCGTACCACTTTAAATGGCGAACAGCCATACCCTTGGGACCGGCTTCAGCCCCAGGATGTGATGAGCCGACATCGAGGTGCCAAACACCGCCGTCGATATGAACTCTTGGGCGGTATCAGCCTGTTATCCCCGGAGTACCTTTTATCCGTTGAGCGATGGCCCTTCCATACAGAACCACCGGATCACTAAGACCTACTTTCGTACCTGCTCGACGTGTCTGTCTCGCAGTCAAGCGCGCTTTTGCCTTTATACTCTACGACCGATTTCCGACCGGTCTGAGCGCACCTTCGTACTCCTCCGTTACTCTTTAGGAGGAGACCGCCCCAGTCAAACTACCCACCATACACTGTCCTCGATCCGGATAACGGACCTGAGTTAGAACCTCAAAGTTGCCAGGGTGGTATTTCAAGGTTGGCTCCACGCGAACTGGCGTCCACGCTTCAAAGCCTCCCACCTATCCTACACAAGCAAATTCAAAGTCCAGTGCAAAGCTATAGTAAAGGTTCACGGGGTCTTTCCGTCTAGCCGCGGATACACTGCATCTTCACAGCGATTTCAATTTCACTGAGTCTCGGGTGGAGACAGCGCCGCCATCGTTACGCCATTCGTGCAGGTCGGAACTTACCCGACAAGGAATTTCGCTACCTTAGGACCGTTATAGTTACGGCCGCCGTTTACCGGGGCTTCGATCAAGAGCTTCGCGTTAGCTAACCCCATCAATTAACCTTCCGGCACCGGGCAGGCGTCACACCCTATACGTCCACTTTCGTGTTTGCAGAGTGCTGTGTTTTTAATAAACAGTCGCAGCGGCCTGGTATCTTCGACCGGCATGAGCTTACGGAGCAAGTCCTTCACCCTCACCGGCGCACCTTCTCCCGAAGTTACGGTGCCATTTTGCCTAGTTCCTTCACCCGAGTTCTCTCAAGCGCCTTGGTATTCTCTACCCAACCACCTGTGTCGGTTTGGGGTACGGTTCCTGGTTACCTGAAGCTTAGAAGCTTTTCTTGGAAGCATGGCATCAACCACTTCGTCGTCTAAAAGACAACTCGTCATCAGCTCTCGGCCTTAAGATCCCGGATTTACCTAAGATCTCAGCCTACCACCTTAAACTTGGACAACCAACGCCAAGCTGGCCTAGCCTTCTCCGTCCCTCCATCGCAATAACCAGAAGTACAGGAATATTAACCTGTTTTCCATCGACTACGCTTTTCAGCCTCGCCTTAGGGACCGACTAACCCTGCGTCGATTAACGTTGCGCAGGAAACCTTGGTCTTTCGGCGTGGGTGTTTTTCACACCCATTGTCGTTACTCATGTCAGCATTCGCACTTCTGATACCTCCAGCAAGCTTCTCAACTCACCTTCACAGGCTTACAGAACGCTCCTCTACCGCATCACTTACGTGATACCCGTAGCTTCGGTGTATGGTTTGAGCCCCGTTACATCTTCCGCGCAGGCCGACTCGACTAGTGAGCTATTACGCTTTCTTTAAAGGGTGGCTGCTTCTAAGCCAACCTCCTAGCTGTCTAAGCCTTCCCACATCGTTTCCCACTTAACCATAACTTTGGGACCTTAGCTGACGGTCTGGGTTGTTTCCCTTTTCACGACGGACGTTAGCACCCGCCGTGTGTCTCCCATGCTCGGCACTTGTAGGTATTCGGAGTTTGCATCGGTTTGGTAAGTCGGGATGACCCCCTAGCCGAAACAGTGCTCTACCCCCTACAGTGATACATGAGGCGCTACCTAAATAGCTTTCGAGGAGAACCAGCTATCTCCGAGCTTGATTAGCCTTTCACTCCGATCCACAGGTCATCCGCTAACTTTTCAACGGTAGTCGGTTCGGTCCTCCAGTTAGTGTTACCCAACCTTCAACCTGCCCATGGATAGATCGCCCGGTTTCGGGTCTATTCCCAGCGACTAGACGCCCTATTAAGACTCGCTTTCGCTACGCCTCCCCTATTCGGTTAAGCTCGCCACTGAAAATAAGTCGCTGACCCATTATACAAAAGGTACGCAGTCACCTAACAAAGTAGGCTCCCACTGCTTGTACGCATACGGTTTCAGGATCTATTTCACTCCCCTCTCCGGGGTTCTTTTCGCCTTTCCCTCACGGTACTAGTTCACTATCGGTCAGTCAGTAGTATTTAGCCTTGGAGGATGGTCCCCCCATATTCAGACAAAGTTTCTCGTGCTCCGTCCTACTCGATTTCATGACTAAGAGATTTTCGCGTACAGGGCTATCACCCACTATGGCCGCACTTTCCAGAGCGTTCCGCTAATCTCAAAGCCACTTAAGGGCTAGTCCCCGTTCGCTCGCCACTACTAAGGGAATCTCGGTTGATTTCTTTTCCTCAGGGTACTTAGATGTTTCAGTTCCCCTGGTTCGCTCCATACACCTATGTATTCAGTGTAAGGTAACCATCTTATGATGGCTGGGTTCCCCCATTCAGACATCTCCGGATCAAAGTCTGTTTGCCGACTCCCCGAAGCTTTTCGCAGGCTACCACGTCTTTCATCGCCTCTGACTGCCAAGGCATCCACCGTATGCGCTTCTTCACTTGACCATATAACCCCAAGCAATCTGGTTATACTGTGAAGACAACATTCGCCGAAAATTCGATCATACTCAATTAAGAGCGACTCACAAATTTTACCTTAGCCTGAGCCGTTACCAGTGAAAGTAACGTCCAGTCTATCTTTCTATCACATACCCAAATTTTTAAAGAACGATCTAATCAAAGACTAGAAATCAATATTCACAGCGGAATACTCATTTCTAAACTCTAACAGCAGAAACAGTTAATGGTGGAGCCAAACGGGATCGAACCGTTGACCTCCTGCGTGCAAGGCAGGCGCTCTCCCAGCTGAGCTATGGCCCCATAACAAAATTGGTGGGTCTGGGCAGATTCGAACTGCCGACCTCACCCTTATCAGGGGTGCGCTCTAACCAACTGAGCTACAGACCCAATTTCGAGCGCAACTGATTAGCTAAGAGCTATCAGCTTGGAGCTTAAAGCTGCTTCTATCGTCTTCTTCAATGAATCAAGCAATTCGTGTGGGAACTTATGGAGCAGCTGATGTCGTCGATTAAGGAGGTGATCCAGCCGCAGGTTCCCCTACGGCTACCTTGTTACGACTTCACCCCAGTCATGAATCACACCGTGGTAACCGTCCTCCCGAAGGTTAGACTAGCTACTTCTGGTGCAACCCACTCCCATGGTGTGACGGGCGGTGTGTACAAGGCCCGGGAACGTATTCACCGCGACATTCTGATTCGCGATTACTAGCGATTCCGACTTCACGCAGTCGAGTTGCAGACTGCGATCCGGACTACGATCGGTTTTCTGGGATTAGCTCCACCTCGCGGCTTGGCAACCCTCTGTACCGACCATTGTAGCACGTGTGTAGCCCAGGCCGTAAGGGCCATGATGACTTGACGTCATCCCCACCTTCCTCCGGTTTGTCACCGGCAGTCTCCTTAGAGTGCCCACCATAACGTGCTGGTAACTAAGGACAAGGGTTGCGCTCGTTACGGGACTTAACCCAACATCTCACGACACGAGCTGACGACAGCCATGCAGCACCTGTCTCAATGTTCCCGAAGGCACCAATCCATCTCTGGAAAGTTCATTGGATGTCAAGGCCTGGTAAGGTTCTTCGCGTTGCTTCGAATTAAACCACATGCTCCACCGCTTGTGCGGGCCCCCGTCAATTCATTTGAGTTTTAACCTTGCGGCCGTACTCCCCAGGCGGTCAACTTAATGCGTTAGCTGCGCCACTAAGAGCTCAAGGCTCCCAACGGCTAGTTGACATCGTTTACGGCGTGGACTACCAGGGTATCTAATCCTGTTTGCTCCCCACGCTTTCGCACCTCAGTGTCAGTGTTGGTCCAGGTGGTCGCCTTCGCCACTGGTGTTCCTTCCTATATCTACGCATTTCACCGCTACACAGGAAATTCCACCACCCTCTACCACACTCTAGTCAGTCAGTTTTGAATGCAGTTCCCAGGTTGAGCCCGGGGATTTCACATCCAACTTAACAAACCACCTACGCGCGCTTTACGCCCAGTAATTCCGATTAACGCTTGCACCCTCTGTATTACCGCGGCTGCTGGCACAGAGTTAGCCGGTGCTTATTCTGTCGGTAACGTCAAAACAATCACGTATTAGGTAACTGCCCTTCCTCCCAACTTAAAGTGCTTTACAATCCGAAGACCTTCTTCACACACGCGGCATGGCTGGATCAGGCTTTCGCCCATTGTCCAATATTCCCCACTGCTGCCTCCCGTAGGAGTCTGGACCGTGTCTCAGTTCCAGTGTGACTGATCATCCTCTCAGACCAGTTACGGATCGTCGCCTTGGTGAGCCATTACCTCACCAACTAGCTAATCCGACCTAGGCTCATCTGATAGCGCAAGGCCCGAAGGTCCCCTGCTTTCTCCCGTAGGACGTATGCGGTATTAGCGTCCGTTTCCGAACGTTATCCCCCACTACCAGGCAGATTCCTAGGCATTACTCACCCGTCCGCCGCTCTCAAGAGAAGCAAGCTTCTCTCTACCGCTCGACTTGCATGTGTTAGGCCTGCCGCCAGCGTTCAATCTGAGCCATGATCAAACTCTTCAGTTCAAACATCTTTGGGTTTTTAAGAAACCCTAAACTTGGCTCAGCAATCGTTGGTTACATCTTTGATTTCTCGCGGAGTAACTTGTGATGCTGATAATCTTGTTGACTATCAGTCTGACTCCACAAGCACCCACACGAATTGCTTGATTCAGTTGTTAAAGAGCGGTTGGTTAAGAGCTATTCGTCTCAACCGAGGCGCGCATTCTACAGCAGCCTCATTTGCTGTCAAGCGGTTATTTTCAGAAGTTTTCGAAGATTTCTTCAACAACTTCAACCACTTGCGCTTGCGATCTCTCGTAAGCGGGAGGCGAATTCTACAGCTTTACGCAGGGGCGTCAAGCAGTTAAATCGAAAACCCGGGAATTCTTTTCCATCCCACCGCCCTTCTATATAGAGGAAACAAAAGGACGACCCAGGGACCATAGCGATTCGATTGCCCACCGACCAGCAACTGAATACCGCCGCACTTCTCACGGCTACAGTCAGGAAGCTAAGCGATTGATTTGATATTGACGAACGCAACAAGACAACAACTGAGGGATGGTGTCCCAGGGCCGGTTCGAACGGCCAACCTTCCCCTTAGGAGGGTTAATTTAGACCCAGCAGATACAGCCACAAGCCCAGTATTACTGGGCCTTTTAGTCCCATTGAGTCCGTGAACATCGAGCGGTATAGTGCGTTTTGCTGCCACCCTGCTGTCACGGACGAACCCTTGAAATCCAAAATCACTCAGAAGCTAATTGGCAGCCTAGCCGCCGAGGCGAAAGCATACCGCGTGCATGACACCGTGCAACCCGGTTTTTTCATTCGCGTACTGCCCAGCGGTCACAAGTCCTACATGGTCACTTGGGGCCGAAACAAGAACGCCACCCTTGGGCGTGTCGGCGTGATTACTCTTGACCAAGCCCGAACCGAGGCCGCTCAGTACCTAGCCGATGCGCACGCCCACGGCGAGCCCCTAGCCATCGCCCAGGGCCGCAAGGGGTCAGCCCTGCCCTCGCTGCGCGATTTTATCGACGACACGTATATGCCGTGGTTCAAGGCTCATCACAAAGGCCATGAGAAGACTCAGCACACCCTCAGCAATAACTTCGACCCAATTCTGCCCCAGCGCCTGGACGCGATCACCGGGCGAGACCTGGAGCAGATCCGCACTGGATGGATGCATGCCGGCAACAAGCCCTCCACGGTCAACCGCAAAATGGGCTCTATCAGCGGAGTATTCAGCCGGGCGGTCGAGTTACCTCGACGAGCATCCTCTGGCCAAGCTGAAACAGCTCAAAGTCGACTCAAAGGGGGTAATTCGCTACCTGGCTGCCGACGAGACCAAGCGCCTACGCGAGGCCTTGGACGCTCGACAGGATGAAATGAGGGTCGAGCGTGAGAGTGCGAACACTTGGCGGACCGACCGCCACAAAGAGCCGATGCCAAGCCTGCTGCAACTGCCCTTCACCGATCACCTGAAGCCAATGGTATTGGTATCGTTGAATACCGGCATGAGGCGCGGAGAGCTGTTCGACCTGAAATGGTCAGCGGTGAACTTCGACACGAAGACAATCACAGTCGCCGGGGCCACAACCAAGACAAGCGATACGCGCCACATACCAATGAACAAGGAGACTATTGGTGTACTGCAAGCCTGGAAGAAGCAGGTAAGCAAGTCGCCGTATGTGTTCCCAGGTCAGGGCGGCGGTCGCTTTGAGGACGTCAAAAGCGCCTGGCTCAAGTTGCTTGAGCGGGCGCAGATCGACGGATTCCGCTGGCACGATATGCGGCACGACTTCGCTTCACGCCTGGTAATGGCCGGCGTACCGCTCAACACGGTACGGGATCTGCTAGGGCACGCCGATATCAAGATGACACTCCGGTATGCCCACTTGGCTCCGGGTACAAAAGCCGCTGCGGTTGAACTCATTTAGCTAGAGATTGAGCTCGCATATTTTTGTAATCGGCATAGCCCGGCTGAAGCGGCTTGTTGTTTGCCAGAAACCTCACATATTCCTCAACAATTGGCCACTCCTTCTCTACCAATGCAAGGTCCACCCGAGGCTGCATTCTCGGTGTGAACCCAAACTTCTCTGTCGAACCGTTCAAATCCCCGAAAACATCGAACTCCCCATCGAAATATTTATCGTCATTGATAACCATAGCGACCATCGATAACTCCTCCCCGGCGAAATCGGGCCCAAGCGTTCCGGCGCGCAGCTTGTAGAGAGTTTCATTCTCCGACCAGATCGAAGTGAACGCGACCATAAAACTGATTGTTCCCAAATCCTTACGCGGAGCGTTAAACGGGTTAGTAATGGTCCTGTCATTCATCCCATTCTCAAGGCATGACTCCAGGATCTTCACGATTTTCTCGTTGCGTGATGCCGCCAGCAATTCAAGCGCAGCTTTAAGGTAGGGGTCGACCCTAGCCGATAAAACAACCTTCTTCGAACGATTTGCCATTTACACGCCTCTAGATGTCTACAAATGTTTTGCTTTCAGATCATGTTACTTACAAATAGGATGTTTACGTCCGGACCAGTATCGTACAGTCCGCCCCATCGATCAAGGACAAGCTAATGAACAACCCCGAACACATCGCACCTCTTGCAGTTAGCGTGGAGGACGCAGCACGCGTGGTTGGCTACTCAAGATCAGGAGTTTATGAACTCATAGCTTCTGGTGACCTTAAGGCTTTCAAACTCGGGCGGCGCCGTCTGATTTTGATGGCTGAACTCAAGGCTTGGATTGAACGCGCGGCAAAGGAAGGCTCCCGGTGAACGCGGTAACAGTCGAGGGGGGAAATTTTGCTGGAATGTCCCCTAGAAGACTGGTCCTAGAACCGGCCTCAGCAGGAAGAGGTGTCGAGTCAGTGTTCGTACCACTGACCCGACTGTCACAAAGCAAATCTGAGCAGACCGCAATGCAACCCCTTAAGCATATCACCATCCATTTGGTAGACCGCATGGGCGTAATTCTTGGCCAGTGCAATATGTTGAACACAACACGTGTGGTTGATCTTGAAACTCTTCGTACTCATGGCGCCTGTAGAGTTCAAGTGCCACGCACCATTCGCAATAAGCCAGATAGTTACTCCTTTGAATGGACGCACACCTACGCGCCCCAAAAAAAACATGAAGACTTGGGAACCTCAGGAGGTGCCCAATGAGCATGCTCCCAGGCTTTGCACTACCCGAGGACTTACTCTGCGTTAGCCACGACGCCGAAGCCGGTCTGCCTATCGACGCCATCACCTGTGCGCTCGACCGTGCCGATTCAGTTCTCATGCTGTTGGAAGATCACTTAGACGGCGATAAACCGTTGCTTTCCAACCGCGTGCTGTCGTCTGTTATTTGGGACGTGCGCGGCACCTTGGGTTTGATCAAAACACTCACCATGTACGGTGACGCCTCCTCTGTGCCGATGGACCAGAAAGGCGGTGCGCTGTGACCCACTCCAGCACGCTTGGACGCTCCGAGTTTTCCCCCGCCAACGGTAACGGCCAAAACCTGTTTCGGGTGAATGCCGGTATCCCGCTAGAGGACGCACTTGAAGCAGTCTCTCAGATTCTGCACCACGCCAATCAACTGATCCTCGACGCCGCCATCAGCGATGCAGGCGAGCGTTTTAGTTGGCCTGCGTTCTACCTCGGCGAGATGGCTAAGGCACTGATCGACGACGTGAACGAGGCGTTGCTTGAATCGAGGAGCGCACCATGACTCAGCGCACAGGCAACACCTCAAAACGCCCAAGCTTCGCTGACGTAAAAAGCGCTGCCCTGAAGAACATCGACCGCGTCCTTACTCACTGGCTGCCGAACGGCAAACGCGTAGACGGCGGCAAGGAATACACCGCACCGAACCCGACGCGCACAGACAAACGAGCAGGCTCACTCAAGGTCAATTTGAGCAAAGGCACCTGGGCGGATTTTGCCACCGGCGATAAGGGCGGTGACCTGATCGATTTGGTGCGCTACATCGACGGCGGCACGGACGTTGATGCCTGCAAAAAGCTGGCGGATCTGCTCAGTGTTTCCGCTGGCTCCGCGACCGCCAAAACCGCACCGGCCAAGTGCGCAACACCAGAGTGGATCGCGATTCAACCGATCCCGGCCGAGGCCATGAACAAGTGCCCGGCCAAACACCGGCAACACGGCGCCCCGTCCAAGGTGTGGATCTATCGCGATGCGCAGGGCCAACCGGTCATGGCGTTGTATCGCTTCGACTTGGGCCCCGATGAAGACGGCAAACCACGAAAGGTCTTTGCGCCGTTGACCTGGTGCAAGCGCTCCGATGGACAAACCACACAATGGCGCTGGCAAGGATTGCCCGAGCCTCGGCCTCTGCTACGCCTGGATGAACTGGCACAGCGCACCGACGCGCCTGTGGTGTTGTGTGAAGGCGAAAAGGCCGCTGACGCCGCTGCTGAACTCATGCCCGACCACGTAGCCACCTGCTGGCCGAACGGCTCCAACTCCTGGCACAAGGCCGATCTGACGCCACTCAAAGGGCGAAGCGTTGTGCTGTGGCCGGATAACGATGCCAGCGGCAAGGCCTGCATGGACGCCATCGAGCCCAAGGTGATTGAGCTGGGCGCAGCTTCAGTGCAACGAATCTCGCTCGACGTGTTCAAGCTCAAGCCCAGCAGCAAAGGCGGCAAACCGACATTCGTCAAAGGTGGAAAATGGGCAGACGGCGACGATGCAGCGGATGCGTTAGCCAAAGGCTGGAACGCTGCCCACGTCGCCGAGCTGGTGCGCAGCGGTGAGTTTTTCGGTAGTGCCGCTAAGCCAACTGAACCTCAACAACTGAGCGCCAAGGCGCCCGCCAAACGCCCCGCGAAATCGAAAAATGATCTGTTGCCGGGCGGCTTTCGCCTAACGCCTGAAGGGGTTTTCTATTCCGGCGATGATGGTGAGGCACGCCCCGTGTGTTCGCCTCTTGAAATCATCGCTCGCACTCGCGACGAGAAGGGCCACAACTGGGGTTTGTTGGTCGAGTTCGATGACCCAGACGGCGCCAAAAAGCGCTGGAACATTCCAGCCCGAACCATGACCGGTGACTTCGGCAAGGACGTACTCGGTCCACTGGTAGATATGGGTTTGCGTCTTGCAGGAAGTCGATCCGGGCGTAACGCACGCAATGATCTGCAGAGCTATCTCGGCGGCTTCGATAGCGCCCAGCGCGCACGCTTGGTAACGCGCCTGGGTTGGCATGACAACGCGTTCCTTTTGCCCGAACAACAAATTGGCTCGCACGCCGAACACCTGCATTTTTATGAGGCAGGTGCACAGTTGCCACCGATCAGCGAGGCGGGCTCTCTGGAGCAATGGCAGCAGCAAATCGGCGCGCTCTGCGTCGGCAACCATCGCTTGGCGTTTGTCGTCTCTGTGGCCTTTGCAGGACCGTTGCTCAACCTGCTGGGACATGAGTCGGGCGGCTTCCACTTGTACGGCGACAGCTCCGGCGGCAAGACCACTCACCTGCAAGTCGCTGCCTCGGTTTATGGCGGGCCGCGCCTGGTGCGTTCGTGGCGTTCCACGGATAACGCCTTGGAGTCCATCGCCGCCGCCCACTCAGACGGTCTCCTGGTGCTGGATGAAATCGGCATGTGTGACCCACGAATCATTGGGGAAACGGTGTACATGCTCGGCAATGGCACCGGCAAAGCCCGGGCGAATGATCGAGGACAAGCGGGCCGACAGGTGCAGGAGTGGCGCTTGCTGTTTCTCTCGACCGGCGAGAAGACGTTGGCGCAGCACATGGCGGATGCAAACAAGGAGCTGAAAGCCGGTATGGAGGTGCGCATGCTCGCCGTGCCAGCGGATGCCAGCAAAGGCCTCGGCATGTTCGATGTGCTGAATGGTTTTGAGGACGCTGCCGCCCTCTCCGATGCGCTCAAGGCCCGAGTAGCCAAATATTACGGCACGCCCCTCACCGCTTTCCTGTACGCACTGTGCGCGCCTGGGGAAATGCTCAGATGGACAGTGATCGTGCGCCGCACGGTGGAACAGTTCATCACCCAGAACCTACCACCCTCGGCCAGTGGTCAGGCGCAGCGTGCCGCCCTTCGCTTCGGCCTCGCCGCCGCCGCCGGAGAGTTGGCTACCGCCTTTGGCGTCACCGGTTGGCCTGATGGTACGGCCACGACTGCTGCACGGGTTTGCCTGCATGCGTGGCTGGCCGAACGCGGCGGCGCCGGAAACTTCGAGGGCGATGCGATCTTGGCGCGGCTGCGCCAGGTCATCGAGCGGTTTGGAGAAAGCCGCTTTACCCGCTGGGAATCCGCCGCCGCCAAGCTCGATGAGCACGGGCCGCGCACGATTGATCGGTTGGGCTTTCGCAAGACGCTGGAACACGGCATGGGCGACGCCCTGCACACCACCAACACCTATTACGTACTGCCTGAAGCCTGGAGGACCGAGATCTTCAAAGGCATGAACATCAGCGCGGTGAACAAGGAGTTGCTGCAACGCGGCGTGCTTGAGCCGGGTAGTGACGGCAAGGCCTACAGCTTGATCCGTCTGCCCGGGTTAGGGCCCCAACGCTGCTACGTGGTGAAGACCGTTCCAGGAACGGACGAAGGCGAGGCCAAGGCCGCCTGACGGCGAGCCTGCTGATCGAGGTAGCGCCGGCTTATTCCCGGCCTTGCCAGCCATTCGACAACCATCCCTATTAACCGCAGTACCCAGAGACAATACAGATGAACACTATCCAAGAATTGAAAGACCGTCGCGACCAACTGACCCTCGAAGTGGAGAGCATTCAGGGTGACCTGGCTCCCTTCGAAGAGACGCTGGAAAGCCCGGAGGTTATCCAGCAGGGCCGTCAACGAGCCGTGCAGGATGAAATCAACGATCACAAAAGACGCATCGACTCGCGAAGCTTTGAGATCCACCGCCTGAATCAAAAGATCGATCGCCTCGAGGCACTTGCTAACCGTGAGAGCTTGGCTGCGGGCTACATCAGCGCGATGGCGACTTGGAAGGCCGACGAGATGGAGCTCAACGAAAAGCGCAACAGCATCGAGACCCGGTTGCAACAGGTCCGCCAGAGCGATCAGGAAGACATGGCAAAGGCGCGACAAGCCGAAACGGACGCCGCTACCGCTTATGCGCAGGCTGTGGCCTGGGGCGATGTGGAGGGCGAGAAAGCGGCAAACGCTGAAGCTCAAAAAGCAGCAAAAAACCTTACTGCTGCGGTTGAGCATCACCGCCGCCAACAGCTGCTCATCACGGCTCTGGAGCAGGAGTTGGTGACGATTGACCTGCACATCACGGAGGCACAAAAAGAACGCACCAAGATCGAGAACAAAGCGGCTCACCTGGCGAATACTGTTCTGGAAGAACAATGGAATGAGGCCGCCAAAGCACTGTTAGAGACCGGCGGCAAGTTGTGGGCTGCTCGCAAACTGATTAATCGTGATCCGGTTGCTCTGCTGAATCTAGACATCCCTGAGCAAGGTGAAAACTTAGGAAGCTGGACCTTCCGAGAGCTTGCAGAACGCTCACACCAACACAATCTGCTTGACCTGTTGGCGGCCTAACCTAACCCCCCCGAAGCAACCGGCGAGGGCCGGTTGATTCGGGCCTACCATCGGTATAACCATGAACAAAACACTACAGAACAGTGCTCAGATGCCGGATTACCTAAAGTCCCGAAAGCTGCATTTGGACGGGATAATTGTCGGCATAACCAGAATGAAAAAGCTCAACGCAATAGGAATCAAAGAAACTAAAGTTGAGACGCTCACGATTGATGCAATCAAGGCGGAGCTCCACTTCATTGACCTTCAGCTCAAAAGAAAGGCCGGATAAAGAAGAGGCGGAAGCCTAAACAGCCTCCGCTTCTCTAGATCCTCCCATTACGAAAAAAGCCTCTAGATTTTTCGGCTTCTGATCTTTGGCGGCTGTGAACTTAGGACCGCTTTCGGCCATTAGCGGACACTAAGGCCGTACGTGAAACCTGAGACGACTCATACAACGCCTTAGATCAGCCAAAGCAGAGAGTTTCTAGCGCCCTAGATTAAACCCGTTGACTTGGCGGTATTGATTTCGACCCATGCAGCAAAGGCGTCAATGAATTTTTTCAAGAACTGAGTAGTTCCGTCGTCATTCAAATTTCCGCCTGGCCCCAGTAGCCTTGTCGCCCCACCGATATACGCTTCCGGCTGCTGCAAAAGTGGCATGTCCAGAAATACCATAGACTGACGTAAATGATGGTTAGCACCGAAGCCGCCGCTGGCACCGGGCGATACGCTTACGATAGCTGCAGGTTTGCCTGCCCACACAGACTCGCCGTAAGGGCGAGAACCAATATCAATGGCGTTCTTCAATACACCAGGAACTGACCTGTTGTATTCGGGAGTGAAAAACAGTACTCCATCTTTCGACGCCATATTTTGGCGAAAACGAGTCCAGGCTTCAGGGGCACTCTTACCGTTTTCTTCCAAGTCTTGGTTAAACAGATTCAGTTCATTGATCTCGACTATTTCTAATAAAAGGCTCGGTGGCGCAAGCGCGATTACTTCTTGAGCAAATAGGCGGTTCAACGACTCTTTGCGCAGGCTGCCGACAATGACGGCAATCTTTTTAGGCGACATGATGGGACCTTGATTTAAGTGGCTTTAAAGGGGGTAATCAATTTGAAAAGAACAAAAAAACGGACGTCGAACGGTGGCCGAACGATGAGGACTGCCCCACCGCCTGGTCATGCGGGTCTGCCCTATACTTTGGCGGCGCCGTTGACAACCAGGTGATGACCGGAAATCCAAGCTGCATCGTCACTTGCCAGGAAAAGCACGGCGCCTTCGACATCGGAGACAGAGCCCAAGCGCGCAAATGGCGACAACTGTGCCAATGCCTGATAGTCATTTTCCTGAAGGTTAGCGATGACACCGGCGTCACGTAGCGGCCCCGGTACCACACCGTTCACCGTGACGTTACGCTTGCCCATTTCCTGCGCGAGACATTCAACGTAAAGCCGGCCGGCGGCTTTGCTTCCGGCATACGCGGTGAAGCCTGCGTTCGGTACGATCGTCGTAGTGGACGAAATCACGATGATGCGTCCACCATCGGTAACATGGCGCGCACTTTCGCGAAGCGTATAGAAGGTGCCAAACACATTGGTTTTGGTGACAGCCTCGAACATCGCGTTATCGATTTCCGTAATCGGTGTGTCGATAAGCTCCCGCCCAGCATTGGCCACGACAATATCGATGCGCCCAAATCGAGCCAGCACTGCTGCGAATATGGCTTTGACAGCGTCCGGGTCGCTGATGTCTCCCCCGATGGCCATTGCTTGAGCGCCCTCAGCAACGAGCGCCTCGACATTTCGGTCGGCTGCGGCAGCGTCAGTGTTGTACGTCAACGCAACGGAAGCCCCCTCTCTGGCAAAACGACGTGCCAGTGATAATCCGAGCCCGCGCGATGCGCCGGTAATCAGTACAACTTTGTTGGTCATTCGCATGATCAGATTCCGTTGATGCTGCGTTCTGTAGAGGTTGCGTTGCCCTGCCACTGGACAAGTTCCTGCTCGACTTTGGCCATTTTTGCACGCATTCCGCCCATCGCATCGGCACCCAAGGCCGCGTGTACGGGTGGATGATCCGACTCCATCAGGTTGATAATCGCCAACGCCCCTTTTCCTGGAACATTCGGCTGCTTACCTTGCAGACCACCTATAGCTACACGGAACTTACCGACGGGTGTGCCTTCATAGTCATCGATTTTTTGCTCGACGTAAGCCAGTGAGCGACCCGCAAATTGGGTCTCGAATACACCGATGGTCAACACAGTCGTGGCGATGTTAAAGGGTGCAAGTTCACCTGCCAGTGCTTCCCCCAGGATGTCAGTAGCGCCCTTCGCGGCCGAGTACACGCCCATGCCCGGGTAGCCAATGAAGCCACCGATTGCAGAGAATTGAACGATGTGCCCGCTGCGCTGCTTGCGCATCGCAGGGGTTACAGCGCGAATGATGTTCAGGCCGCCAAAGAAATTCAGATCGAATACACGCCGCGCTTCTCGATCCGTCATTTCTTCAACTGCACCCACTGTGCCAGCACCCGCACAGTTGGCGACAATGTCGATACGGCCAAAGTGATCCAGCACCTGGGCCACACCCGTTTTGACCGCCACATCGTCTGTCACGTCTACCAAAACGCCCATGCCCTGCGCAGCATGTTTACCGTTATAGAAATCCACTTCTTCTTGCTTGCGAAAGGTGGCTGCGACTAGCGCACCTTTTTCCAGCAGTTGATGCACTAACTCGCGCCCCAATCCCGATGAGGCACCAGTAACGAGGACGACTTTGCCATTTATTGATTTCATTCTCTGCTCCGGGGTTTGGCTATTCACCGGATGTTAGGTATTGGGCCTCCCCCCGACAAGCCGGTTTGTCCAGATTCAACTTCCCGCTCATTGGACGCTCCTTCCCAGCGAAACATTGCCAAATAACCACATAGTTCTAGACGGTACCCTTGGAAATCTTCAAGATTAAAAATTGCCTTCCTATGATTGGGCCATACGTGAATCGGCTGGACCTGAACGATCTGTTTATTTTTGTCAATGTGGTCGATCGCGGTGGGTTTACTGCCGCAGTTGCAAGTACCGGTATGCCCAAGTCAACGCTTAGCCACCGCATGCAACAATTGGAGGGCGAATTAGGTGTGCGTTTGCTCAGCCGAACGTCGCGTCGCTTCGGTATGACCGAGGCAGGAGAAGAGTTCTACCAGCACGCGCTGGCCGCGCTGCGAGAAGCGGAGATGGCAGAAATGTCAGTGCGTCAGCGGTTGTTGGAACCCGTCGGGACCATCCGGTGTACCGCTGGAGTCGCGACCATGAATTTCGCCATGGCGGGCATGATCGCTGACTTCCTTCGTGTCTATCCCAAGATCAATATGGTCGCTCATGCGGCCGATCGAACCATCGATATTGTTGGCGAAAATTACGACGTCGCCATCCGGGCGCATGAGGCTCCATTGCCGGACTCCGATCTTGTCCAGCGCATGCTCGGGGTCGCTCCCTGGTTTCTGTTCGCCGGATCAAGCTATCTGGCCGAACATGGCGCACCGGCCACGCCAGCGGAGCTAAGCAGCCACGCCTCGATTTTCTTTGCGCGAGCTAATGCCCCCATGAACTGGCGGTTGCGCCATGTCACTCTATCGATCGAAGAAATTGCTGTGCCCATCATGCCGCGGCTGCAAAGCGAAGACATGCTCAGCCTGCAACATGCAGCTATCAGCGGGCTTGGGATTGTGGCCCTGCCGAGTTACATCGCGCGGGCGGCCGTTGCGCGTGGTGAGCTTCATCGAGTTCTGCCCGAATGGATAGCTGGCGATGCCAGGATCACTGCACTGGTACCTTCCCGCAAAGGATTGCTGCCGTCAGTACGTGTTTTCTTGGATCACTTGGCTTCGGAGTTTCCCAAGATCCTCTAGCTGTAAAGCCATCCTTAATACGCTGGGCAAATCGTTGCAGCGGCTTCTCCATGAATACAGCACATTTTTTTACCGAATACAGCAACTACGGCGGCACTACCGAGCGGGTAGGCGCCGAAGATAGGGGGAGTTCTCGACGTCCATACCACCGGACACAGATTCCAGAAACCCCGTCTTGCTGGGTCAGGTACGCATTCCTACCATGGTTTCTTGCCTCTCATCCTCGACGGCACAAACGATACCTGATCTGGAATCTATGACTTTGACAATCACACGACGCGGCGCGATAGCTTTGGGAGCACAGGCAGTGCTGGTTGCAATGACGGCAGGCGCTGCTACGTTTGCCTCTGGTGCAACGCGCAGCTCCAGTAAAACTAAAGAGACCACTCGGACTGGCAAGCAGTTTGACGTGGTGATCGTCGGTGGTGGATCTGCAGGTGCCGTCCTTGCAGCACGTCTCAGTGCCGACCCGCTGCGCAGTGTGCTGCTGCTCGACGCAGGTCCCGACTTTGCGCCCGATCGGTATCCAGCAGTGCTGACGAACGCCGACCTAGTTGCCGCCTCTCCCGAATACGACTGGCATTACCATAGTGACGACTCAGCTCGGATAGGTCACGACATAGCCATCCCACGCGGCCGAGTGATCGGTGGTAGCTCCGCGGTCAATGCTGCTGTGGCGATGCGTGCGCGTCCTGCCGACTTTGCGCGCTGGGCCGGACGCGGAATCGAAGGTTGGGCTTGGCCGGAAGTGCTGTCCGCCTACCGAGCGATGGAAAACACGCCCACTGGCGAAGATGCATGGCATGGACGTACCGGCCCATTTCCAGTGCGTCAGCGCACTGCTGCGCAGAATACTATCTCAATGCGTGCTTTCGTGGCGGCTGCCGAGTCAGTTGGACTGCCGCTCGTGGATGACTTCAACGGCGCGCGCCAGCACGGCGTAGGTCCCTACCCGTTGAATGTCATCAACGGCACCCGAATCAATACCGGCATGGCTTACCTAAGTGCAGACGTGCGGGCTCGCGCCAACCTCACTATCCGCGGCCACGCTGAAGCCGACCGCGTCCTGATAGAACGAGAACGCGCCATAGGTGTATTGCTAGTAGACGGCGAGATAGTTCCAGCCGGCGAAGTGATCTTGTCGGCCGGTGCCATAGGCAGCCCCGCTATCCTGCTACGCTCCGGTATCGGCCCACAAGGCCATCTTCGCGAGATGGGAATCGCCACCGTCGCTGATCTACCGGTAGGTGAACGGTTGCAAGAACATCCGTTTTTCTTCAACGTCTACGCGCTGAAGACCTCCGCAATTGCTATGACCCCAGCCGGCGGCGCCATCGCCTGGACTCGTTCGCAACACGCCGCACCGGACGATCTGGACTTACATATCTCCGGTACACACCTGATCGACCCAAAGGCAAGCCCTACCGGCGGTGCGATAGTGCTGGCATGCGCCGTCACATTACCTAAATCCAACGGTAGCGTACGCTTGACCAGCCGTGACCCCCGAGTTGCGCCGAACATCCGGTACAACTTTTTTGAACAGGAAAATGACTTGGATCGCATGGTCGAAGCTGTAGAACTGTCTCGCAAGATTGGCCGCAGTGCACCGTTTGCTGACTTGGTTGACCATGAAATGACACCGGGTAGCAGCGTACTTGAAGGCAAGGCTTTGCGACAAAACATCGTAAACAATGTCGCCGGCTATCAGCACCCCACGTCGAGCGTGCCGATGGGCGCGGACGGTGACAAGGCCGCCGTAGTCAACAATTGGGGCGCGGTGCGAGGTATAGCGGCACTGCGTGTTGTGGATGCCTCTATCATCCCGGATATCCCATCGGTGGCGACAAATCTTACTACTATCATGCTAGCCGAACGGATTGGTGCCCACCTGACTCGATAATTTCCCCGAACGCAGCGTAAAACTGGAGCATCAATCATTGGATCGCTAAAGCCGAACTCTGCAATAAGAACCACAATCTGAAATTGAATAAAATATACGGAGACCGTTGAGCAAACGCAGTCAATAGACGATAAATTGGAGATTAGGAGTTTGACCGAAACAGCGGCGCAACTGCGGCGCGAGCCAAGAATGGTTTACTTTTATGTCAGACATATCTAGTGCTTATAAAAAAGAGTCAAACCACAGAAAGACCATTTATAATTACCTTAACTATCATACATATAACTATAACCATTAAATAAGATAACTACAGCTAGGAAGTTAATGCCTTACATTAAGAGAATTGAAATCTTAGAGAACTATAGAGAAGAGAATAATTTCCCCTTCTATTTGCCTTCAATTCAATCAATTAGCAAAATCGAGCTTCACCCCGTGATAAATTTTTTCGTTGGAGAAAACGGTAGCGGTAAGTCAACCCTCTTAGAGGCTATTGCAGTTTCATGTGGCTTTAATCATGAGGGAGGCAGTAAGAATTTCAAGTTTTCTTCCAGCGATGAAAAATCCCTACTGTCCAAGGCATTGCGCTTGTCACGCACCGCAAAGCGACCTCGAGATGGCTATTTTTATCGCGCAGAAAGTTTTTATAATGTAATTACAGAGATGAATAAGTTGGATTGCGGACCTGGCGGGCCAGCTATTAAGGACTCATACGGGGGGAACGATCTTCATACGAGGTCTCATGGGGAGGCTTTTATGGATCTGATTTTACATCGGTTCGGAGGAAACGGATTGTATTTACTAGACGAGCCTGAATCTGCGCTATCTCCCCAACGCCAATTATCTCTGCTGGTACGTATAGCGGAACTCGCAAAACAAAATTCGCAGTTCATAATTGCAACTCACTCACCAATTTTAATTGCTTACCCGGGCGCCAGAATTTGGGAGTTTACCAATAGTGGATTGGAAGAGAAGGAATATTCAGAAACTGAAAACTACCTAATTATGAAAAGTTACTTTGCTAACCCTGAAAGCTTTATGAGCAAGCTATTTGATGAAAAGCATGATTTTTAGTTAGTCCAGGCACTAAATAACATCGATGGTTAGAGCGCTTATCAAGTTCGCTGGCGCAAAAAAATGAATTGTTGCCGATCGCGACTTAATAGATACGACGGCATTACTGCCTTGTTTAGCGTAGATCGAGATGCCGCCGATTTCGAGGAGAATGGCCGCTTCTGGCCGGAATCAGTCAGCTGGATGTACCTATAGATACCTGGGGCAACTCGCCCTAACGAGTTTTAATACCGTGCGATGCCTTTATGGCTTCATTGCGCCGACTCACAGGCCTTCAACGGCTCCTTGGGGTGCAATGCACAGATGTCGAAACCGTCACGCCGGGTATAGCCCGCACGCTTCATACATACAAATCGCTGGGCCATCTCTTGGAAGCTAGCCTTGGGATCAACGCCGGAGCCATTCTTCTCACCACACGCCAACATGGACGCAACCACATCCTGATGACTGGCGCCGGGTTTCTCCCACAAGTCGGCATCGGCCGTGGGGGGCTGGAATGGTTTGCTAAAGCTAGCGGTGACGTGGGGGCAAATCAACAGCGCAAATGCTACATTTTTGAGCCACATGATCAATCTCTTTATTCCCTGGTGCCGACGGGCAGCGGCGGTAGCGGCGGTAGCGGCGGTAGCGGCCCTCTAAGCGAAAGCCCCTAATTTGATAAGATCCGCCTTAATCATCACAAACCGCTCCTCCCAGAGCATTCATTGATGTAACACCTATTTGCCATGTAACACGCATATCGTCAAACCAGTCACAGCTGTGTAACGCCATACAAATCATTTAAAATCATATACTTACCTAATTAAGTAACACGCGTAACACCCGTAACACGATTTTATCAGGGTATTCCCCTAGCCCCATTTAGTATTGCTCCTCCAGCGAAGCGAGGCGGGTCAGGCTCTTGGCTTTGGTTCGATTGTGGGGACCCTGGAGCATTCTTAAAGGTACGGGGCATAGAACCCGCCGGAGCTCGTTAGTGGCTGGGCTCCAAAGTTAGTTGACTGGTTGACCGAGTTGACCGGGCCAATCGTTCACTATCCTGAACGAAACCCATGACCGTTACAGATCCGGTAAGGATGCCCTTTTCTCTTCAAGATCCTTTCAATTTCAACGTTGAAATTTCAGTAAGCTGGTGCGGCTGCCTCTACCACGATCCCGCGGGTTTCATGCCCCGTGTCGCTAGGATGTCGTCAGGGTCCCCGGCGACTTTTCAACGCACCATTTGAAACGTCGCACTACGGACCACGTGTGACATGGACTCAGCGCATCACGCCTGCCCAATCCCTGAGAGCAGCACATCAAACATGCCCAGACGCTTAGCGACAAAGCGTCGTACAGGCCGATAGCAACATCGGTGCCTAATCGGATCCGGCCAACACAGCCAGGTATTCAATGCTGCATCACGAGGGAAGTCACTCTCGCTGCAGGAACCTCTGTAAGAGGGGCAAGGGGACGGGACTTACAAGTCGTGTTACTGATGTCACGCGCGTTACAAAAAACATAACCAATTGAATATAAAGGTTTTTTATTCGTTACACGTTCTCTACCCTGATTTAGAAGTGGGTGTTACAGGACCTCAGGTGTTACACCCGAATATGCCTATCCAGATACAGGCTTATTTTGCCTTTCTCGGGCTTTTCGCTTGATAAGTAACACCCAAAGTGCAACAGTATTAGTAGAACGCCCTAACTGATACAGGCCCCCATCATGTTCATCCGCGCATACCTCCGAGCATCCACCGAAGAGCAAGACGCCGGCCGCGCCCGCGCCTCGCTTGAGCAGTTCGCCAGCGACCATAATAAGGTCATCGCCAGCGTGTACCTGGAGAACGCCAGCGGCGCCACCGCCGACCGGCCCGAGCTGCTGCGCCTGCTGAAAGATGCGCGCAAGGGTGACGTGCTGCTGGTGGAATCGATAGACCGTCTCTCCCGCCTGCCGGTGGAGGACCGGCAAAAGCTCAAGGCCGCGATCGACTCCAAGGGCCTGCGCATCGTCGCGCTCGACCTTCCGACCAGCCACCAGGGAATGCAGGACACCAAGGGCGACGAGTTCACCGGGCGGATGCTGGGCGCCATCAACTCAATGCTGGTGGAAATGATGGCCGCGATCGCGCGCAAGGATTACGAGCAGCGCCGCGACCGGCAGGCCCAGGGCATCGAGAAGGCCAAGGCCGCCGGCAAGTACCAGGGGCGCCCGGTGGACGCCGATCTGCACAAGCGCGTGACCGAGTTGCTCGGCGCCGGCCTGGGGATTCGCGCGACGGCCCGGCACGCCAACTGCTCCACTACCACCGTGCTGAGGATCAGGGACCTGGCCACCGCCTGAAAGCACGTACTGCCGACGGTGGCTTTATAAAAATCCGGTAACTAGGCAATATCACCACTTCCAGCATTACGCCAACTACACCCGAGAGCTCCCGAATGAACTCCGCAACGCTTCTCCTCTACACATCAAGCTGCTTTATTGGCGCGCTTATTCCTGGCCCTACCTCTCTGTTAGCAATGGCTAATGGTTCTTCTCGAAGCACGCGCAAGGTCGCGGTCGGAATGGCTGGTGCAGCCCTATCGGACGTATTGGTTATTGCGGCCGTCGGACTTGGGCTAGGCGCGATGCTGCTGGCCTCGCAAGACCTATTTTTGGCTCTGAAATGGATAGGCGTCTGTTACTTGGCGTGGCTGGGTGTTCAACTCTGGCGCAGCAATCCGAAAGGGCTCTGTGCGTCGAAGGCAGATACCAGTGCCGGTACGGGCGAAGTGTTCTGGCGCAGTTTTTCGGTGGCGATGACGAACCCTAAAGTACTGCTGTTCTTCACTGCATTTTTGCCGCAGTTTGTTGATCCCAGTGAGCCCACTCTCCCGCAGTACGCTGTACTGGCGCTTATTTCGGCCGGAGTCGATGTAGCAGTGATGGCTTTGTATGCTGCAGGCGGAGTGCAAGCGGCAAAAATTCTCACTGAGACGGGAATGCGACGGCTGAACAAATGTTGTGGAGCCGCAATGGTGTCGTTGGCAGGGTTTCTGGCGCTATATCGAAAAGCGTGACCCCCCCTCTCCAGGCTAGACGAGCCTCGGCCAAGAGATGCGCTCTCTTGATCACGTGATGTAACCACGGCCTCCATCATGCTGGTTGAGGGGTAATTTTCGCCCACAAGCGTTTGACATAAAAAAGCCCCGCCTGAGCATTGCCCGGCGGGGCTTACTTTTTCCTGCTGCTGCCACCCTGCTGTCACAGAAAAACTTAACTGTCAGGAGTATGGCTGGAGAGGCCCGGAATATATGGTGTCCCAGGGCCGGTTCGAACGGCCAACCTTCCCCTTAGGAGGGGGATGCTCTATCCAATTGAGCTACTGGGACAAATCGCAATCGACAAGCCAAAGGCTCAACGACGGACGGCGTGCATGTTAACGGGCAAGGTAGTTTTTGTCATGTCATCCCTTGGCTTTTTGATCGTAAGCCAATGCTTGCAAGCATGCGGTAGCGCAGCCCAATACAATCCGGGCGGCCGAGGCCGTCGTGCAAAATGCACTCCCCCAAAGTGCCATCATTGCAAATTGCACTACACGACACCCCCTAAAACAAGATAAATCATTGATTATATTGAATAAATCAGTTGGCACGCGACCTGCAATACTTCTCCCACAACCCCATTTGGCCAAGGCATACGGAGAAGAAGACTATGAACAGCGCCCTACTACTCGCCCTCAATACAATGGCACTGGCTGCGCTGGTAACTTTTCACTTCTTCCCAGCCAAATTGCAAGACCCAGCCCAAATCACCCAGGCCGTACCGCACCACCTGCAGCAACGGCCACAGCTGGCGGTGATGACAGCCGACCCTCAATCCCCTGTTCGTTTAACCCAAGGCACCCAAGCCACCCCAACATCCGAACACTGGGTTTTCTGAGAGCGCTTCTCATGTCCAAACCTGCATGGCTTTTTTTGTGCCTGACGCTCGCAACCGCCTTACTGGGCTTAAGTAATGCTATGCAAGACACTCGCACGCTGGCGTTCATCGCCAGTGCTGTTTTTGGATGCCTCCTGGTCGTGACCCTCGTCCTTGGGCGGCGGATAAAATTCGACCCCATACTGCGCTAATCCCCCTCCAGCCCGACCTTATGTCGCTTAGCGCTAGCAAATCAGCAAACTGCCACTACCCTTACAGATGAGGGCAAAAGGCCATATTGCTTAAGGCGTGCGCTCTTCACCCCGACTTCGGATAAGGCTTGCGCGAAGATCAGGAATACCCGATCCAACGCGAAAACTTTTCCAACCAGTCCGCAAAAATGCAAATCAGTGCTGGCATAAAGCCTTTAGGCGGTTCAATATTTGTCACAGAATTGACGCCAAGGAAATGTCAAATCTGAGGCATGATGCGGCCTCTTTGCAATTCGGGTTGAACTTTGGTCGTGAGCCTTGTCTTAACACTCATCTTGCGGCCAATTCCAAAAACCGCTCCCCTGAACTAACCGGTTAAATATATGCGCCCATTGAAACAGGCAATTTATTCCAGCCGTACGGCTGACAAGTTCGTCGTACGTCTGCCAGACGGAATGCGGGAACGCATTGCCGAGGTGGCTCGCAATCATCATCGCAGCATGAACTCCGAAATCATCGCTCGCCTGGAACAGAGCCTTATTCAGGAAGGTGCCTTGGGTGAAGAGTTGAGCATGCGCCTGGACAGTCCAGAGCTGTCACTGCACGAACGCGAACTGCTGCAGCGTTTTCGTCAGCTTTCCCACCGCCAGCAAAATGCTCTCGTCTCTCTGATCGCACATGACGTAGAGGCGGCCGCAGAAGCCAATTGATCTGCAGCTGAAAGCCGAAGCCAGCCATGTGCTGGCTTTTTTTTGCGTGGGATTTGAGCAAGAAAGCAATGCGAGGGCAGATTTGCCCCCGCAGGAAAGGTCAGAGCAGGAAGATCGTAGCCAAGCCCAGGAAGATGAAAAAGCCACCACTGTCAGTCATGGCCGTGATCATCACGCTGGCCCCCATGGCAGGATCGCGCCCCAGACGCGCCAGGGTCATAGGAATCAAAACCCCCATCAGGGCAGCCAGAAGCAAATTGAGGGTCATTGCAGCGGTCATCACCACACCCAGCGACCAACTGCCATATAGCAAGTAAGCCACCACGCCGATTACGCCTCCCCACACCAGGCCATTGATGAGACCCACAGCCAGCTCCTTGCGCAGCAGGCGCGAAGAGTTGGCGGTACTGACCTGATCCAGCGCCATGGCGCGTACGATCATGGTGATGGTCTGGTTACCGGAGTTACCGCCGATGCCGGCCACAATCGGCATCAACGCCGCCAGGGCCACCAACTTTTCGATGGAGCCCTCGAACAGCCCGATCACGCGGGAGGCGATAAATGCAGTAATCAGGTTAACGGCCAACCAAGCCCAACGGTTGTGCAGCGAACGCCAGACTGACGCAAAAATATCTTCCTCTTCACGCAAACCCGCCATGTTGAGAACTTCGGTTTCACTCTCTTCGCGAATAAGGTCGACGATTTCGTCAATCGTCAGGCGGCCGATCAGCTTGCCGTTCTTGTCCACCACCGGGGCAGAGATCAAGTCGTAACGCTCAAAAGCCTGGGCTGCGTCGTAGGCATCTTCATCCGGGTGAAAGCTCACGGTATCGCTGGCCATCAGGTCAGCAACTCTCTTCTCCGGATCATTTACCAGCAGGCGCTTGATGGGCAATACGCCCTTGAGAATGCCTTCATAGTCGACCACAAACAGCTTGTCGGTATGCCCCGGCAGCTCTTTGAGACGACGCAGGTAGCGCAGCACCACTTCCAGGCTGACATCTTCGCGGATGGTGACCATCTCGAAGTCCATCAGCGCGCCGACCTGGTCTTCATCATAAGACAGTGCGGAACGCACACGCTCACGCTGCTGGGTGTCCAACGCCTCCATCAGCTCATGAACAACATCGCGCGGCAATTCAGGCGCCAGGTCGGCCAGCTCGTCCGCATCCATCTCCTTGGCCGCAGCCAGGAGCTCATGATCGTCCATGTCGGCGATCAGGGTTTCACGGACCGAATCAGATACTTCGAGGAGAATGTCGCCGTCGCGATCAGCCTTGACCAACTGCCAGAGCGTCAGGCGATCATCCAGCGGCAAGGCTTCGAGAATATAAGCAACGTCGGCGGAGTGCAGGTCATCGAGCTTGCGTTGCAGCTCGACGAGATTTTGCCGGTGAACCAGGTTTTCGACGCGGTCGTGGTGCGGACCTTCCTGGCGGTGCGTGAGGTCTTCGACCACGCGCTGGCGCTGCAGCAGCTCGATAACTTGAGCCAGGCGATCCTGCAGGCTTTCTTGTGTTTTCTTTACTTCTACTTCGGTCATAGGCGAACTCCACTCCCAGCAGCGGAGCGCGCCGGAAGGATCAATCAGTCAATTCATGATTGGTAAAGCGGGATACTGAGTAACTACTGGGTAAGTCCATGGAGGCATTCCACAAGCCCCGGCGGGGCTGACCGGCGCATGATACACCGCTCGGCCGCTTTTAACGTCAAAAAAAACTGGAAAGAACAAGCGCTTGCAAGCCAAAGCTGAGTGTTGGCTACATCTATGAACTGCGACGACGCAGCGGGAAGGGAAAACACACAGGAAACAGAAAAAGACGTACGCCAGGATAAAACCTACACAAACCCCAGACGGCAAAAAGCCCGCACTAGGCGGGCTTTTTGTTTGTATGGTGCACTCGACAGGATTCGAACCTGTGACCGCTCGGTTCGTAGCCGAGTACTCTATCCAGCTGAGCTACGAGTGCAGAGTGTGTTTTTTAGACCAGATCACAACTGGTTGAAACCAAGCCATCTGCATTGCTGCAACTGACTCTTAAATGGTGCACTCGACAGGATTCGAACCTGTGACCGCTCGGTTCGTAGCCGAGTACTCTATCCAGCTGAGCTACGAGTGCATTTGTTGCCGCGCATTATAGGCCGTTCAATCTCTATGTAAAGCTATTTTTTCGATCAATTTCAACAACTTACCGAAAAAACCAGATTGCAACGTACTAAGCAAATAATGGCGGAGAACGGGGGATTCGAACCCCCGACACCCTTTTGAGGTGTACTCCCTTAGCAGGGGAGCGCCTTCGGCCACTCGGCCAGCTCTCCGCAACACGGGGCGTATATTAACCACGTTCCTCCCCGTTTGCAAACATAAAAAACGATAAAAATTAAAGGCTTGGTTCTTCGTCCTTCTCTTTCTTGATCCGCAGGTAGATTTCCTCGCGATGGACCGCTACCTCTTTCGGAGCGTTAACCCCGATACGCACTTGATTGCCTTTGACGCCGAGCACGGTCACGGTGATTTCGCCATCACCGATAATCAGGCTTTCTGCGCAACGACGAGTCAGAATCAACATACCTTTCACCTCACGCAATTCATTTCAGGAACAACAGTCTGCAAAAAAAAGGCATTCGACCTACAACCAAAAGGCCGTAGCCCTACCGCCTAAGTATTGTCGAGCCCACGCAAAAGAACATGCGCCCTACAAAAAAATGAAAGGCGCGGTAAGCCGCGCCTTCCTGGCATCGCATCACTCGCCCTGTCGGGCCGGAGCGTCCAGCTCAAAAGCGGTATGCAGCGCGCGCACGGCCAGTTCCAGGTATTTTTCTTCAATCACTACCGAGACTTTGATTTCCGACGTGGAGATCATCTGGATGTTGATGCTTTCCTTGGCCAGCGCTTCGAACATACGACTGGCAACACCGGCATGGGAGCGCATGCCCACACCCACGATCGACACCTTGGCAATCTTGGTATCGCCGATCACTTCACGGGCGCCGATCTCGCTTGCAGTGTTCTGCAGGATACGCTCGGCCGCATCGTACTCGTTGCGGTGCACGGTGAAGGTGAAATCGGTGGTGTTATCGTGCGAAACGTTCTGCACGATCATGTCGACTTCGATATTCGCGCCGCTGATAGGACCGAGGATCTTGAAGGCCACACCCGGGGTGTCTGGCACGCCACGGATCGTCAGCTTGGCTTCATCGCGGTTGAAAGCGATGCCGGAAATGATCGGCTGTTCCATGGATTCCTCTTCA
This sequence comes from Pseudomonas sp. R2-7-07, assembly GCF_003852355.1. Lineage (NCBI taxonomy): Bacteria > Pseudomonadati > Pseudomonadota > Gammaproteobacteria > Pseudomonadales > Pseudomonadaceae > Pseudomonas > Pseudomonas sp. R2-7-07. Next base: position 4,345,473 of record NZ_CP027759.1, read on the forward strand.
TCAATAGTAATGAGGGTGCCCGGACCCTCTTTGAAGCTGTGCAATACGCGCAGCGGAACGTTGTACTTGCCGGCGAATTCCACCGCACGAATCTGCAGCACCTTGGAACCGAGGCTGGCCATTTCCAGCATCTCTTCAAAGGTGATCTTGTCCAGGCGCTGGGCCACGGACACGACGCGCGGGTCGGTGGTGTAGACGCCATCCACATCGGTATAGATCTGGCACTCGTCAGCCTTGAGAGCTGCTGCCAGCGCCACGCCCGTGGTGTCCGAGCCGCCACGCCCAAGCGTGGTGATATTGCCCTGCTCGTCAACACCCTGGAAACCCGCTACCACAACCACGCGCCCCTCCTTCAGATCAGCTCGAATCTTCTGATCGTCGATCTGCAGGATGCGCGCCTTGGTATGTGCGCTGTCGGTAAGAATGCGCACCTGACTCCCAGTGTAGGACACCGCTGGAACACCACGCTTGTTCAGGGCCATGGCCAGCAGCGCAATGGTTACCTGCTCACCAGTGGACACAATCACGTCCAGCTCACGCGGGAGCGGTTGTTGATCACCGCTGATGGCCTTGGCCAGGTCGATCAGGCGATTGGTCTCGCCGCTCATGGCCGACAGCACCACCACCAGGTCGTCGCCGGCATCACGGAACTTCTTAACCTTGTCGGCCACCTGCTCGATTCTTTCGACAGAACCGACCGAGGTGCCTCCGAATTTCTGTACGATCAAAGCCATTTCTAAGCCGCCTCAGCCCGTAAAGGGGCGCCCAATAAACGAATCTTCCAGCAACCGAGCGAGCCCACGACTAGACCATGGGCTCATTAACAGCGCCTTAAATACCTGCCTCGACAAACGGCACGGTCAAGGCCAGGGCCGCGTCCAGGGCGCCGGCATCTACACCGCCACCTTGCGCCATGTCCGGACGACCACCGCCCTTGCCGCCCACTGCCGCAGCGGCTTGCTTCATCAAATCACCGGCTTTGAGTTGGCCAGTCAGGTCCTTGGTTACACCGGCAACCAGCACGACCTTATCCTCATGGACACTGCCGAGCAGGATCACTGCGCGGCCGAGCTTGTTCTTCAACTGATCGACCAAGGCCAGTAACGCCTTGCCGTCCTGACCGTCCAGGCGCGCCGCCAGGACTTTTACGTCCTTGACGTCAACCGCCGAGGCCGACAGATCGTCGCCCGCAGCACTGGCCGCCTTGGCTTGCAACTGCTCCAGCTGTTTCTCCAGCGCACGGTTGCGCTCAAGCACGGCGGACAGCTTGTCGATCAGATTGTCGCGGCTACCCTTGACCAGGCCGGCCGCTTCCTTGAGTTGTTCTTCGGCTGCATTGAGGTAGGCCAGCGCCGCGGCACCGGTGACGGCCTCGATACGACGCACACCGGAGGCCACACCGCCTTCGCTGATGATTTTCAACAGGCCGATGTCACCGGTGCGGTTGGCGTGGATACCGCCACACAGCTCCACCGAGAAACTGCCGCCCATGCTCAGTACGCGCACTTCATCGCCATACTTCTCGCCAAACAGCGCCATGGCGCCCTTGTTCCTGGCGGTTTCGATATCCGTTTCCTCGGTTTCAACCGGGGTGTTCTTACGGATTTCGGCGTTGACGATATCTTCCAGCGCCTTGATCTGATCAGGCTTGATCGCTTCGAAGTGGCTGAAGTCGAAACGCAGGCGCTGGCTGTCGACCAACGAGCCCTTCTGCTGCACATGCTCGCCCAGCACCTGACGCAACGCAGCGTGCAGCAAGTGAGTGGCCGAGTGATTCAGCGCTGTTGCATGCCTTACGTCGGCATCAACTTGCGTGTCGACTGGCGCGCCGACGACCAGGTTGCCCAGCACCAACACACCATGGTGCAGGAACGCGCCACCGGTCTTGGTAGTGTCGCGCACGTCGAAACGACCGGACGTCGAACTGAGGAAACCACAGTCACCGATTTGCCCGCCCGACTCCGCGTAGAAAGGCGTCTGATCCAGGACCACCACCGCTTCATCGCCCTCGTTCAGCACATCGACTGACTTGCCGTCTTTATAAATGGCAACGATTTTGGCCGCGCCGGCGGTAGCCTTGTAGCCGATGAACTCGGTAGGCACATCAACCTTGACCAGGGTGTTGTAGTCCAGGCCAAACGAGCTGGCGGAACGCGCACGCACACGCTGGGCTTCCATCTCACGCTCGAAACCGGCCTCATCGACGGTCAGCTCACGCTCACGGGCGATGTCGGCGGTCAGGTCCATCGGGAAGCCATAGGTGTCGTAGAGCTTGAACACCACATCGCCCGGCACCACGGTGCCTTTGAGTTCAGCCAGGTCCTGCTCGAGAATTTTCAGGCCGTGCTCCAGGGTCTTGGAGAACTGCTCTTCCTCAGCCTTGAGCACCCGCTCGATATTGGCTTGTTGCTGCTTCAGTTCCGGGAAGGCATCGCCCATCTCGGCCACCAGGGCAGCCACGATCTTGTAGAAGAAGCTGCCGGTAGCGCCCAGTTTGTTACCGTGACGGCAGGCGCGACGGATGATGCGGCGCAGCACATAGCCACGGCCTTCGTTGGACGGTAGCACCCCGTCGGCAATCAGGAAGCCGCAGGAGCGAATGTGGTCCGATACGACCTTGAGCGAAGACTGGCCTTCATTGGCGCAGCCAATGGCCGCAGCCGATGCGCTCAACAGATTGGTGAACAGGTCGATTTCATAGTTGGAATGAACGTGCTGCATGACCGCACTGATCCGTTCCAGCCCCATGCCGGTGTCCACCGACGGTGCCGGCAACGGATGCAACACGCCATCAGCGGTGCGGTTGAACTGCATGAACACGTTGTTCCAGATTTCGATGTAGCGGTCGCCGTCTTCATCCGGCGAACCCGGCGGGCCACCCCAGATGTCGGCGCCGTGATCGTAGAAAATCTCGGTGCAGGGGCCGCAAGGGCCGGTGTCGCCCATGGTCCAGAAGTTATCGGAGGCGTACGGCGCGCCTTTGTTGTCGCCGATGCGGATCATGCGCTCGGCGGGCACGCCGATTTGCTGGGTCCAGATGTCATACGCTTCGTCATCCGTGGCATAGACGGTTACCCAGAGCTTTTCCTTGGGCAGTTTCAGCACGCCGGTCAGGAAGGTCCAGGCGAAGGTGATCGCATCTTTCTTGAAATAATCGCCGAAACTGAAATTACCCAGCATTTCGAAGAAGGTGTGGTGGCGCGCGGTGTAACCCACGTTTTCCAAGTCACTGTTCTTGCCGCCGGCGCGTACGCACTTCTGACTGCTGGTGGCGCGGGTGTAGGCGCGTTTTTCCTGGCCCAGGAAACAGTCCTTGAACTGGTTCATCCCCGCGTTAGTGAACAGCAGGGTGGGGTCATTGCCTGGGATCAAGGAGCTTGAGGCTACACGGGTGTGGCCTTGCTCTTCGAAGAAGCGAAGGAAGGCTTCACGGATTTCTGCGCTTTTCATTAGGTTCTTCCACGGAGGCTGCGGCCAAAGGCCAGTGCGCAACATCATCAGACGAAGCGACGGCAAAGGGCCGCATTATATCGGCCCTTTGCCGGTGGTACAGCGTGTTTATGTGATAGAAGCAGTCAATTAGACGGCCTGCACTGTCATTTCTGCGAAAATGCGACGAATGTCTGCACGACTTGCTCAATCTGCGCCCGGCTGACGTCCAGGTGCGTCACCATGCGCAGGCGCGGAGCGGCGCTCAACTTGATCCCGCGCTCGGCGGCAAACGCTTTCAACGCCTGGGCCCGGTCACCGATCTGCACATAGACCATGTTGGTCTGTACCGGCTCCACCGTATAACCCGCCTGGCGCAACTCATCCCCCAGCCACTGCGCATTGGCGTGGTCATCGGCCAAACGCTGCACCTGGTGATCCAGCGCATACAGGCCTGCCGCCGCCAGTGAACCGGCCTGACGCATGCCACCGCCGACCATCTTGCGTAGACGCCGCGCCTTGGCGATCAATGCCGTGGAACCGCACAGCACCGAGCCGACCGGCGCACCGAGCCCCTTGGACAGGCACACCGACACCGAATCGAAATGCCCGGCAATTTCACGCGCGTCCACGCCCAGCTTGACCGCTGCGTTGTAGAGCCGCGCGCCGTCCAGATGCAACGCCAGGCCGTGTTCGCGGGTAAACGACCGCGCCCTGGCCAGGTATGCCAATGGCAGCACTTTGCCTTGCATGGTGTTTTCAAGCGCCAGCAAGCGTGTGCGGGCGAAGTGGAAATCATCGGGTTTGATCGCCGCCAGCACCTGGTCGAGGTCCAGGGAGCCGTCTGGCTGCACCTCCAGCGGCTGCGGCTGGATCGAACCCAGCACGGCCGCCCCGCCCCCTTCGTATTTGTAGGTGTGGGCCTGTTGCCCGACGATGTATTCCTCGCCGCGCTCACAGTGGGCCATCAACGCCAGCAGATTACTCATGGTGCCAGTGGGCACGAACAGCGCGGCCGGGAAGCCCAGGCGCCTGGCCAACTCAGCCTCCAGTCGGTTGACGCTGGGGTCTTCGCCGTAAACGTCATCACCGCTGACGGCGCTGGCCATCGCATCGAGCATACCGGGGGTGGGTTGGGTCACGGTGTCGCTGCGCAGGTCGATCACGGTCATGAAGGGGCCCTCTAACGGAATGGATAAGTCCTTTTGTGAGTGATTACTGCGGGCAAAGCCACGCAATATCAAGTCCCCGCTGCATTCAATCGAATACCCACCAAACAAACCGATATAGCTTATCGATACGGCAACCGTGCAGTTTTTGAAAAAGCATGTTAAAAACTCTCCGCCGCCAGCGTTCTGGTGGCAACGTTCTCAGGGCGGGGTGCAACTCCCCACCGGCGGTAATTGCGCGCAATGTGCATAGCCCGCGAGCGCTTGGCGCCTCAAACTGCTCAGGCAGGACGGCGACAAGGTCAGCAGACCCGGTGTGATCCCGGGGCCGACGGTCATAGTCCGGATGAAGAGAGAACGGGATTGGCACCTAAGGGCCGCGCGTTGAATTCATGCCTGCATGAAAACAGCGGTGCATACCCTTAAATCCCATTCGATTCATAACGCCCTGTTTTTTTCTTAAACAGGAGTCAGAACATGCAACCCACCGCAATCGACAGCAAAAGCAAAAACCACCACGGCGAGCGCGTCGCATTTATCCAGACCTGCTGGCACAAGGATATTGTCGATCAGTCGCGTAAAGGTTTCCTCGCCGAAATGATCGCCCAGGGCTACCAGGAATCGGATATCGACTTCTTCGAAGTCGGCGGCGCCTTTGAAATGCCTCTGCACGCCAAGCTGCTGGCCAAGACCGGCCGTTACGCCGGTATCGTCGCCGCCGCGCTGGTGGTGGATGGCGGCATCTACCGTCACGAATTCGTCGCCCAATCAGTGGTCAGCGGCCTGATGCAGGTGCAGCTCGAAACCGAAGTGCCGGTATTTTCGGTGTCGCTGACCCCACACCACTTCCACGGCGGCAGCGAACACACCACGTTCTTCTACGAGCACTTCGTGCACAAGGGTCAGGAAGCGGCACGCACCTGCGCCGATACCCTGCACAAAGTACGGGCGATCCGTCGTAGTGAGCCTCGTGCCGTAGCGGTATAAGCAACACCGCAAAAACAATGTGGGAGGGGGCTTGCTCCCGATGGCGGTGGGTCAGCTACAGATGAGCTGGCTGATACACCGCTATCGGGAGCAAGCCCCCTCCCACATTTGCATAGGGTCAGGCCTTGAAAACTACACCAGGTCCGCGTCCGTGGTCGGCACGATCAATATCCCAGCGCGCAAACCATTCTTCACCTTAGGGTTGGGGAAGATGATGCGTGCGCCCTCTTCCTCGATCACCCAGCGGGTCTTGGCTACGTCTTCGGCCAGCAGGTAGCCTTTTTCCAACTCCGAAAAGTTTTCCACATCCGCCGGCAGGTGCAGCAGGAAGGCGTCACTGTGCTTGATCACTTCACGCGCAACGGCGAACAGCTGCATACCGTCGAGGCTGTCCGTAGCAGGCTCGGTGCCTTCGATGATCTGCTTGAGGCGCAGCTCCAGGCGTGAAACATCCACGCCCTCGTTATGCCCGAACGGCCGCGCCTTGCCCAATTCCAGGGTGAAGGCTTCGGCGCCCAGTTGCTCGTAGGTGAACGCAGTGAAGGTGATCGAAGTTTTGTTTTGGAGCAGCACGGCCTGCATGCCGGCAGCGCAAAGGCGGGCCAGTTCGTGGCGTGAATGCTGGCGCCCTTCCTTCCACGGGTACAACGCAAACTGCTCGATCTTCGAGCCACGAATCGCGGTGTGCAGGTCGTAATGCAGGCGCGAACGGCCAGGCTGGCTGAAAAAGCTGCGGGCCAGCTGTTCCAGTTCGGCGGCGCGCATGGCTTCGGGGCCGATGTTGCTTTCATGCCGGCCTTTGAACAGCCGGTTGACGTCCAGTTCAAGGTAACGCTCGCCGCGACGCATGGCCTCGGGGTTGCCGAACAGGAACAGAATACGGGTGCGGGGTTTGATTTCCCCCCGGGCGATGCCATGCAACAGACGGTCGAGCAACTCGATCGGCGCGGTTTCGTTGCCATGGATGCCGGACGACAACAGCAGGTCGCTGCCATTGTCCCGTGCCTCAGGAGGACGCACTTCAAGCGCGCCCTCACTGAGCCAGCGCATCTGCACGCCGTCGACAGTCAGTTGAATTTTTTGCGCCGGTTCGCGACCGGCGAGGGTCAGTTCAAGCAGTTTGCCGAGGGCGAGCATAAGCAGCTTCCTTAGTGGTTGCAGCCAGGGCCATGGACGTGATCGTCGTCGCCTTCAACCTCGGCCGGTTCCATTTCCAGTTGCAGGCTCATCAGGTTGGTCGCCAATGGGCGCATCAGCAGGTTGGCGTACTCGGCGTCACCCTCCTCCACATCCACACCGATCAGCAGTTGGCCACGGCCGTCGTGCTGAATCCAGATCTCCTTGCCCTGCCAGACCACGGCAACGCGGGTGCAGGAGGTTTCCAGCTGGGTGCCGTCAGTGTCTTCAAGGATCAGCTTAAGGGTGTCGGTCATAAATAAAATATCTCAGCCGTAGGGCGTTAATGGGTCTGGAAAGGATAAACCGAGCCCAGTTTAAGGATTTGCGTCAGTTCATCCAGTGCCGTCCGGCACTCAAGCAGCAGTTGCGGGTCAGCCAGGTCGGTTTCGCGCAGGCTGTCGCGGTAGTGCTTGTTGACCCACTGGGTCAGCGTGTCGTACAGCGGCGCGGTCATGATAACGCCTGGATTCACCGCCGCCAGTTCGGTTTCGTTCAGCGCCACACGCAACCGCAGGCATGCCGGGCCGCCGCCGTTCTGCATGCTTTGCTTGAGGTCGAATACGTTCACTTCGCGGATCAAGCCGCCGGAGGCCGTGAGCTGTTGCAGGTACTGCCAGACGCGCTCGTTGGCGCGGCATTCTTCCGGCACGATCAGCAGCATCGAGCCGTCAGGACGGGTCAGCAACTGGCTGTTGAACAGGTAGGAGCGCACCGCGTCCTCCACACTGACCTGGGCACGCGGCACGCAGACCGACTGGAAAGTGCCGCCCAACTTGCCCAGTTTGCCCTGCAACTCAGCGAGCATCTGTTCGGTATGGAGGAACGCGTCCTCGTGGTAGAACAGCACTTCGCCGTTGCCTACCGCGATCACGTCGTTGTGGAACACACCGGCATCGATCACCCCCGGGTTCTGCTGGGCGTAGACCACGCCTTCATCCTTCAGGCCGTGCAAACGCGCAACCGCCTGGGACGCCTCGAGCGTCTGGCGTGCCGGGTATTTCTGCGGCGCTGGATAACGAGCGTCGAACGCACTGCGGCCGAATACAAAGAACTCTACGCCCGCCTCGCCATAGTCACGGCAGAAACGCGTGTGGTTCGCCGCGCCTTCATCACCGAACTGCGCCACCGCCGGCAACGCGGCGTGGTGCGCGAAGTGCTGCTGATCGGCAAACATCGCCCCCAGCACGCGGCTGGTGGTCGGGTGTTCGATGCTGCGATGGTATTTGCAGTTGAGGTTGGCAGCGGTGAAGTGCACGCGGCCGTCCGCCGTATCGGCGCTGGGGCTGACCGTGGCCGCGTTGGCCACCCACATGCTCGACGCCGAGCAACTCGCCACCAGCAATGGCATGGCCTGCTTGGCCGCCTGCTGAATGACCTGCGCGTCGGTGCCGCTGAAACCGAGGCTGCGCAAGGCGGCCACGTCCGGACGTTCCTGGGGTGCAAGCACGCCTTGCACAAAGCCCATGTCCATCAGCGCTTTCATTTTCTGCAGCCCCTGCAACGCCGCTTCCTTGGGGTTGGAGTGTTGCTGGCTGTTGCTCTGGGACGCGACGTTGCCGAAGGACAAACCGCCGTAGTTATGGGTCGGCCCCACTAGACCGTCAAAATTGACTTCATAGGATTTCATCGGCGAGGCTCCACGAACATCTGTTTTTATAAGCAATCTTCAACACATCACAGATTCAGTGTGGGAGGGGGCTTGCTCCCGATAGCAGTCTGTCTGTTGATAAATCAGGTGACTGACACACCGCTATCGGGGGGAAGCCCCTTCCCACATTTAGACCAGTGTTATGCCCGGGGTCAGAGTGGCTGGAACCACCAGGCTCGGGGTTTCCAGCGACGCCACCGGATACGCGCAATAATCCGCCGCGTAATACGCACTGGCGCGGTGGTTGCCCGAAGCCCCTACCCCGCCGAACGGTGCGGTGCTGGCGGCGCCGGTCAGCTGTTTGTTCCAGTTGACGATGCCGGCACGGCTTTCCAGCCAGAACTGCTGGTAACGCTCCTCGGAATCCGAGAGCAAACCAGCGGCCAAGCCGTACTGGGTGTTATTGGCCTCAGCGATTGCCGCAGCAAAATCCGCGTAGCGAATCACTTGCAACAGCGGGCCGAACAGTTCTTCGTCTTCGCGCTCGGCCACCGCCGTCACGTCGATGATACCTGGGGTCAGCAAGGCGGCCTGATCTCGCGGTTGGGTCATTTCCAGCAGGGCCACGGCGCCATTGGCCAACATCAGTTCCTGGGCGTCCATCAAGGCTTTGGCGGCCGCCAGGGAAATCACCGAGCCCATGAACGGCGCCGGTTGCTGGTCGAACGCGCCCACTTCAATGGCCGCGCTGACCGCCACCAGACGCGCCAGCAACACATCACCCCAGGCGCCTTGCGGCACCAGCAAGCGACGGGCGCAGGTGCAGCGTTGGCCGGCGGAGATAAACGCCGACTGGATGATGGTGTACACCGCCGCATCCATGTCGGCCACTTCGTCCACTACCAGCGGGTTGTTGCCGCCCATCTCCAGGGCCAGGATCTTGTCCGGGCGCCCGGAAAACTGCTCGTGCAGATGGTTGCCGGTGCGGCTGGAACCGGTGAAGAACAACCCGTCGATGCCTGGGTTGGCGGCCAACGCGATGCCGGTTTCCCGCGCACCTTGCAGCAGGTTCAACACGCCCGCCGGTAAACCCGCTTCGACCCAGCACTGCACGGTCAACTCGGCAACTTTCGGCGTGAGCTCGCTCGGCTTGAACAGTACGGTATTGCCCGCCAGCAGCGCCGGGACGATATGCCCGTTCGGCAAGTGGCCAGGAAAGTTGTAAGGGCCGAACACCGCCACCACGCCGTGGGGCTTGTGACGCAGCACAGCGGTGGCGTCGCCCAGGGGGCCGCTCTTCTCGCCGGTACGCTCGCGATAACTTTGCACCGAGATCGCGATCTTGTTGGCCATGCTGGTGACTTCGGTGGCCGATTCCCACAGCGGCTTACCAGTTTCCTCACCGATGCAGCGGGCGATTTCATCGGCGCGGCTTTTCAGGGTACTGGCGAAGGTTTCGAGCACACTGATGCGCTCTTCCAACGAACGCCGGGCCCAGCCTGGAAATGCCTGGCGTGCGGCCTGCACGGCGGACTCGACCTGCTCGGCCGTCGCACCGTTGCCGCTCCACAGCACCTGCTGGGTCACCGGGTTACGCGATTCAAACAGTTCACCCTGGCCGGCCAGCCAGCTACCTGCGATATACAACGAATTCATTATTTCGCCTCCCGGGCTGCGGACAACGGTACGGCACGCACTTGATCACCGACCACAAGCTGCAGACGCTTGGCGGTCAACGGATCGACCACCAACGTGCCCGCCGCCAAGCGAGCCGGGGCAGCAGTGATGCGGCAGTCTTCGCGTTTGCGGTTATGGATCAGGAACGGCGTGGCGTCGTCCCCCGGCGTGCCGATGGCCAGCACCAGCGCCTGGCTGTCGCGCACCGCACGGATCTTGCTGGTTTCACACTCCACCGCCGGGCCGGCGTCGAAAATATCCACATAGCCCTGGTAGCTGAAGCCTTCGCTCTTGAGCATGCTCAGCGCCGGCTCGGTATCCGGATGGACCTTGCCGATCACGTTGCGCGCGTCTTCGGAAAGAAAGCAGCTGTACAGCGGAAACTTGGGCATCAACTCAGCGATAAACGCTTTGTTGCCGACACCGGTGAGGTAGTCGGCCTGGCTGAATTCCATTTTGAAGAAGTGCCGGCCCAGGCTTTCCCAGAACGGCGAGCGCCCCGCTTCGTTGGACACGCCGCGCATCTCGGCGATGATCTTGTTGCCGAACAGTTGCGGGAATTCGGCAATGAACAGCATGCGCGCCTTGGCCAGCATGCGGCCGTTGAGGCCGTTGCGGTAATCGGCGTGCAGGAACAACGAACACAGCTCGGAGTTGCCGGTGAGGTCGTTGGCCAGGAACAGCGTCGGAATTTCGCGGTAGATGTTCAATTCCTGGGAGGCGCTGACCGTCAGGCCGACCCGGAAGTTGTACCACGGCTCGCGCAGGCCGACGGCGCCGGCGATGGCCGAAATGCCCACCACGCGGCCTTCGTCGTTCTCCAGCACGAAGAGGTAGTCGGCATCGCCGCGCCCGGCTTCGCCGCGAAAGGTTTTCTCGGCCCAGCCCACGCGGTGGGTCAGGCGCTCTTCGTTGGCCGGCAAGGTGGTGAGGCCGGTGCCGGTGCTGCGCGCCAGATCAATCAGGGCCGGTAAATCGCTGCTGCGTACGGGACGAACGATCATGCTATCTCCTCGAACGGGCCGCTTTGCAGCCACCCGCGAAACTCTGTTTTATACCGGCTCTCACACTGCAACAAGACGCACGCTCGCGCCTTCGCCAACGCCCAGGGCTTCGGCGGCGGCGAGGTCCAGGGTCACCGGTTTGCCGGGCGCGTAGTCCAGCTCCAGCATCACCGCACGGTAATCCTGCAACTGCGCGTTGCTCACCAGGTATTGGCGGCCGACACCCTTGAGCATCTCGCCGATCTTCACTGGCACCACGCGGCTCTGGGCGATCGAGCGGATACCCGAAACCCGCGCGTGCAGCGTCGGGCCGCCGTCGAAGATGTCGATGTAATGGTCGGTTTCGAAGCCCTCGCGCATGAGGATATCGAAGGTGATCTGCGCACGCGGGTGCACCTGGCCCATGGCTTCCTGGGCTTCGTCCGGCAGCAGCGGCACGTAGATCGGGTAATGCGGCATCAGCTCGGCGAGGAACGTACGGCTTTTCAGCCCGCACAGGCGCTCGGCGGCGGCGTAATTGAGGTCGAAGAAGTTGCGACCGATGGCGTCCCAGAACGGCGAATCACCGTTCTCGTCGCTGTAGCCGACGATCTCGGTCACCACTGAATCGGCAAAGCGCTCGGGGTGGCTGGCGACGAACAACAGGCGGCCACGGGAGTTGAGCTCCGACCACGGCGAACCGACCAGCTCAGGCACCACGTAGAAACTGGTGAGCAGGCTGTTACCGGTGAGGTCGTGACACTGGGACAACACATGGATCTTGTTGTGGATCTTCAGCTCGCGGGAGGCGTGCACGAAGGTTTCGTTACGGAAACTGTAGAAGGGTTCCGAGTAGCCGGCCGACGCGACGATGGCCGAGCAGCCCGCGAGCTTGCCCGTCTCGGTGTCTTCGAGCACGAAGAAATAGCTTTCTTCACCGTTGAAACTCACCTCGGCCGCGAAGGACGCTTCGCTGGCCGCGATCTTGTCGCTCAGGCGTTCCACATCATCCGGCAAGGAGGTGACACCAATCGGGCTGTCCGCAGCCAGACGCTGTACCTCGCCCAGATCAGCCATTTGCGCGGGGCGCATCACCAGCATGGTGTCACTCCTTAACTCGAAAAAATCATAGGGAAAAAATACCGGACACGTCAGGCACAACCCATATCCAATGTGGGAGGGGGCTTGCTCCCGATGGCGGTGGTTCAGTACCAGTTGCATCAACTGACCGTCCGCTATCGGGAGCAAGCCCCCTCCCACATTTGATCCGGTCCGGCAGAAAGATGTGTATCAGGCTTGGGTCAGCGTTTTTACGGCACGTTCGAAGCGATCCAGACCTTCGTTGATGTCCGCCTCTTCCACCACCAGGCTCGGCGCGAAACGCACCACGTCCGGGCCGGCTTGCAGGATCATCAGGTTTTCTTTCTCGGCGGCGTTGAACACGTCCTTGGCCTTGCCCTTGAACGCATCGCTCAATACGCAACCGATCAGCAGGCCCATGCCACGCACTTGGGTGAAGATGCCGTACTGCTCGCCGATCTGCTCCAGGCGCGCCTTGAACAGGTCGTGCTTGGCATTCACGCCGGCCAGCACCTCGGGAGTGTTGACCACGTCGATCACCGCTTCAGCCACTGCGCACGCCAGCGGGTTACCGCCGTAGGTGGTGCCGTGGGTGCCGACCACCAGGTGCTTGGCCAAGTCTTCGCGGGTGAGCATCGCGGCAATCGGGAAACCGCCACCCAGGCTCTTGGCGCTGGTGAGGATGTCCGGCACCACGCCGTAGTGTTGGTAAGCAAACAGGTGGCCGCTGCGGCCCATGCCGGTTTGCACTTCGTCGAACACCAGCAGCGCGTTGTTCGCGTCGCACAGTTCGCGGGCGCCTTGCAAATAAGCCAGCTCGGCCGGCAGTACGCCGCCTTCGCCCTGAATCGGCTCCAGCACCACGGCGCAGGTCTTGTCCGACACGGCGGCTTTCAAAGCGTCCAGGTCGTTATAAGGAACGTGGGTGATGCCGGTGATTTTAGGCCCGAAACCATCGGAGTACTTCGACTGACCACCGACGTTGACGGTGAACAGGGTCCGGCCGTGGAAGCTGTTCAGCGCGGCGATGATCTCGTACTTCTCGCTGCCGAAACGGTCGAACGCCACGCGACGGGCCAGCTTGAAGGCGGCCTCGTTGGCTTCGGCGCCGGAGTTGCAGAAGAACACACGCTCGGCAAACGTGGCGTCGATCAGCTTGTGCGCCAGGCGCAGCGCCGGCTCATTGGTGAACACGTTGGAGACATGCCACAGCTTGTTGGCCTGCTCGGTCAGTGCGCCGATCAGCGCCGGGTGGGCGTGGCCCAATACGTTGACCGCGATACCGCCGGCAAAGTCGATCAGCTCGCGACCCGCCTGGTCCCACACGCGCGAACCTGCGCCACGCACGGGAATGAAGGCGGCAGGTGCGTAGTTGGGCACCATGACCTGGTCGAAATCGGCACGTTGCACCGGGGCTTGCTCAACGGACATCGGAGTCTCCTGAAGAGGAACGCCTGCCTGGAACTGGCGGGCGATGCAGGGATTGTAAGGACAGTTTTCAGTGCGGCCTTGCCGCCAAGCGACAACTTCTTATAGCGCCAACCCGCGTTTTACGCGGGTTTACGCCAATGCGACAAATAGCGTCGCAATGGCGCAGTTTAAACCGTGCGCCCGCTCCGTGCGCAGGGGATCTTCGCAAATCGGCGCGGGCGTGGCGCCCCACGTATTTACCGCCGTCGATCGGGCGTGGACTGGTCTGCTGGATTAACACCTGTAGCCTCAAGGACCGATCCAATGCGCCAACGCCCCGTCCCCGTCGCACCCGACACCCACCACGCAATCCTCACGCAGGCCATCCCCCACTGGCTGGGGGATGCCGCGCCCGCCAGGCGTTCGGCCCTTGGCGAACACGCGCCGAGTATTCCCGACTGGTACAAGCACGCCTGCGACGCCCAACACGCAGAACTCAAGCGCCTGAACGGCGAAGCCTGGACCCGGCAGAACCAAGTGGACAAAGCCCTGGCCGAGCTCAAGAGCCCGGAGACGTTTGGCGCCGAGTTGCTGCAAGCGGCGCTCAAGCGCCAATATGCACTGGACCTGGATGTGCGCAGCACCTGGCTGCAACTCTACGTGCCCTTGACCCTCGCCGGGGTTCGCGTCAGGGCCGGGGCTTCGCGCACCTGGAGCGTATCGCTGCTGAAGGCCGCCCTGCACAACTTCGAGCCGGCTGAAGCCGAGCCCGATGCCTACGAGCAGAACTCCGGCTTCAGCACCCAACCCAATGCCGCCGGACACTTCCAGAGCTTGCCGGCGATTGCAGCGCGCATCAGCGTCGCGCAATTCGCCACCCTGTGCCGCGAACTCGATATCGGCGGGCGCTACCAGCGTTATCTCGAGGATTACCTGGGGCTGGGCAACCCCGTGGCCGAAGCGGTGCTTCAGGCCCGCGTCGAGCAAAGCCAGGCCAGCGCGCTCAAGCTGTCGCTGTACATGGCGCTGCTCAAGGGCGACATCCCGCAGGCCGGGTATGACGCGGTGCACAGCCTGATCAGCCACAGCAGCCGGCGCCCGGCATTGATCGCCCATGAGCTGGTCATCATGTCCAGTCGCCTGGTCGGGATTGTGGTGTTTTCGCCGCACCTGGACTCAAGCCGCGCGGTGGCGCCGGTCATCGCCTATATCCCCGACGACCCGCAGCACCCGATCAAGCAATACCCCAGCGCGCAGGCGTTTATGCAGGCGCTCGCGGCACGGCTGCGTTCGACGGACTTTCAACACTTTTTCAGCCGTTTTGTCAGCCATGCCGATATCGGCAGCTTCTTCGCCGACCTCAACCGCCGCCTGAGCGAAGTGACCTGGCACCCCCATACGCCGGGCGACCCGCTGCCGAGCTGGCGCGAGACCGAGGTGGACCGGCCGAAGCTGGAGTTTCGTGGCCTGCCCATCAAGCAACCCCTGTTCCAGCACCTGTACCAGATGAAGTTGAGCAAGTTGCGCGATGACGCGAGCAGCCAGGCGGTGTCCACCGCCGCCGTCAACCGCAAGGCCCGTTGGGAGCGCTGGGATCTGCTGCAGAAAATCGGCTCGGCGCTGCTGCAAGTGGCAGCCCTGATTGCCAGCCCTTTTGTTCCACCGCTTGGGCTGCTGATGCTGGGCTACACCGCCTACCAACTGCTGGACGAGGCCTTCGAGGGCGTTATCGACTGGGCTGAAGGCCTGACGCGGGAAGCGTTCGGGCACACCATGGGGTTTGTCGAGCAACTGGTGCAACTGGGCTTGTTTGCCACCGGAATCCCTATCGCCCAAGGCCTGTTGCGCAAGGTACTGCCCGGCGAGTGCCTGGGTTTTCTCAACGGCCTGACACCCGTGACCACAGCCGAGGGCGGTCAGCGCCTATGGAAACCCGACCTTGCGCCCTATCGTGTCAAGTTCACACCGCCCAAGACAGTACGCCCCGACCCACAAGGCCTGTACCGCTATAATGGCAACATCCTGCTGCCCTTGGATGGCGATTACTACAGCCTGCAACAAGACCCCGCCAGCCTGCGCTATTCCCTACGCCATCCCAGCCGCCCAGCCGCCTACGCTCCACGGTTACTGAACAACGGCCAGGGCGCCTGGATCACCGAAATGGAGCGCCCGCTGAACTGGGACAATGCCACCCTGATGCGTCGCCTCGGCTACCGGGCGGACGGGCTCAGCGACGCCCGCCTGCGCCAGGCACATAGCGTCAGCGGCACCCACGACAATGCCTTGCGCAAGATGCACATGCGCCAGCAAACGCTCCCCCCGCTGCTGGCCGACACCCTCAAGCGCTTCAAGATTGACCAGGCGCTGCAAGACTTCATCACGCAAATGAACAGCGATGACCCCGCAATTTACCGGCAGGCCGATATCCAGACTCAGTTGCAGGTACTGACCAGCAACGGCCTATGGCCGGTATCCAGGACACTGCGTCTTGTCGACTCCAGCGGCAATACCCAGTGGGAGTTCGCCGGGCAATCCGGTGCGCACGTGGTGCAGGTGCGCGAAAGCCAGCTGAAAAACGGTGAATTGCTGCGCATCCTGATCGACAGCCTGGATGAACCCGAGCGCAAGCTGCTGCTGGAGGAACCCGCCGACCTGCCCGCCGCGCACACTCACCTGCGCGCCGGCGCCCTGCGCAAAAAAATCGCCCGGCTTGCCCACGACAAACGCTTCAACCTGTTCGACTCCCGCTACCGCAGCGAAGAACGCAGCCCCATTGCCTCGCTGCAAAAAATCATTGATGCCGCCCCGGAACGCGGGCTGCCCACCAGCGTGGCCGAGGAACTGCTGGCCAGTGCCAGCGGCGCGGAGTGGCGGGCCATTGACCTCGGCAAGGTGCCCGCCCGTATCGTCGAGCAGGCCGCCTCGGCCCAGTTGGAGGTGCGCACCACCCGTGCCTACGAAGGGTTGTACCTGGACGCCGTCGACAACCCGGACACCTATCTGCTGGTCCTGCAGTCCCTGGAGCGCCTGCCCGGATGGTCGACCGACCTGCGCCTGGAACTGCGCGAGTACCACGCCAACGGCCCACTGCTGCAAGCCATCGGCGCCGAAGGCGCCACACTCAAGAGGACCCTGGTACGCACCGAAACGGGCCACTACACCCCGGTCGATGAAACGGGGCCGGTGTTCGCCGACACCGATTTCTACACCGCCATCCTCCAGGCTATCCCGGACAGCCAGCGCGACGCCCTGGACATCCATATCGGCCAGGGCGAACGCCTGCGCCAGGCGGTTGCCGAACATGTACTGGACCGCGAGCAATTGCGCGCCCTGCTCGGCAAGGACACCTATCGCGAACCCACGTATGATCCCGAAGTGATGCGCCTGCGTGGCGGCATGGAAGGCTACCAGGCCGCCGGACCGTCACAGGCGCAGCTCTCCCTCGAGCAGCGCGCCCACCACCTGTTGCCTCGGCTCAACCGCGAGCAGATCAGCGAACTGGTGCAAACCCTGGAAGACCGACCGGGCGGCGCCCTGCCCAGCCTGATCACGCTGCAGGCCGAGTACGACAAAATGGACACCGACCTTGCCGTGTGGGAGCACGCGACGCCGCCGTTCCACCCCATTACCGAGGCACCACTGACGACCCAGGAGTATCAATACGCCCGCCGCGATCGCGGGCTGTGGGCCGAAGAAATCAGGCGTAGCTGGCGTCAGGAAACCGAGATTGATGAGGTTCACGAACAGCCGGCTCTCAACGGCCATAAGCTGCAATTGACGATGCCCATCTACGGCGAACTGCCGGTGCTCACCGCTCGTTTCGAGCACATCACCCTGCTGGAGTTGAGCGGTGCGCACACCCCGCTGGAGGTGGACAGGTTTGTGCAAATGTTTCAACGCCTGCGTCACTTGAACATCAGCAAATTTTCCCTCGGCCGCCTTGCGCCGAGCATCGCCCGACTGCCCGACCTCAACACCCTGATCCTGAGCGACTGCAACATTATCTTGAGCGAAGAAAGCCGCGCAGCCTTCGGCGGCATGACCCGCCTGGTGACCCTGGACCTATACAACAACCCGCTGGGCCTGACCCCCAGCGTCGCCAATATGCCCCGGCTGCAGCACCTGGATTTAAGCTATACCGGCATTCGCGAGCTGCCGCCGGGCATGCTCGACCGCCCGGAGCTGGGACTGGCGGTGCTGTCGAACAACCAGATCAGCGAGCTACCGGCAGCGCTCTTCGATTTGCCGGTGGCCACCAGCCGTAAGTTCGACCTCAGCGCCAACCCGCTTTCGCGGGCGACCCTGCAGCGCGTCAAGGCTTACTACCAAAGGACCACAGGCCGCTGGGATATCGATGCGCCCAGTGCGGACATCGAGCAGGCCAAACGCCTGTTCCCGACCCTGAGCGACGATGACATCAATCAGCTCATTTTTGATTTTCCAGGTGACCTCGACGCCACCCAGGCCGAGCTGGAGCAGCTTGGCGCCGATTACCGCAGCATTCGCCAGGACCTGAGTCCCTGGGCCGAAGACCCGCTGGCCTCGGTCCAGGCGCGCGCCGCCCGCGCACGGTTGGTGGACACCCTCGAGGCTGTCTGGCGCCGGGAAGCCGAGCAGGATGAACAGGCCCAGGGCGATCAGCCATGCTTCACACTCAGGCTGACGCACCCCGTCAGCGGCGAGCTTCCCGCCCTGAGCCGGCCACTCAAGCAGGTCTCATCCCTGCTGCTGAGCGGCGATGGTTCCGACCTGCTGTTGGGGGCGTTCCTGCGCAGTTTTCCCAACCTGGAACGGCTGTCCGTTGAGCACTATGCCCTCAATCACTTTCCCAAGACCTTGCCGCACTTGCTGCGATTGACCCACCTGCGCCTGGACGACTGCGGCCTCACTCTCAACCCCGTCAGTACCCAGGTGCTGTCCGGCATGGTTCACCTCAAACACCTGGACCTGGCGAACAACCGCCTGAGCTGGCTGCCGGACTTCAACCGCCTGAGCAACCTCGCCAGCCTGTCGCTCAGTAACACAGGCCTGCGCGAAATTCCGCCGGCGCTGCTCTCCGGCAGTGTTTATCGAACACGGGTCGACCTGAGCCACAACGTCATCGAGGACATTTCCGATCAGGGGTTTGCATTGCCCGCCGTCTTCGGCGCGTCGTTCGACCTGGCGGGCAACCCGTTGTCGCGGCAAACATTGGCGCGTATCAAGACTTACTGCCAGGCCAGCGGCGAACACTGGAACGTCGAGGCGCCCCCGGTGCACGTGCAGCAGCTCCAGGCACTGTACCCAAGCCTGGGCGCCCGCGAAATCAATCGCCTGTATTTTCAGTTGCCCGGCGACCTGGACGCCGCCGCGCCTGAAATCACGCGCCGGGGCGTCGAATACCGCCAATTGGAACGTCAGTTGCTGGCCTGGGCCGCGGACATCCCGCAACGGGATCCGCTGCTCGACACGGTGCTGGACGAAGACACCCGCGCACGTGAACAACTGCGCCGACTGGCCTTCAAAAGCCTGCTCGAACGTTGCTGGCGCCGGGAGGGCGAACTGGACGACTCCGGCGTGTTTATCCGACGCAGCTTCAAGCTGGTGTTCGACGGGCAACTGTTGGGGGACATGCCGACGCTGACGGCGCGCTTCGACCACGTCACCCTGCTGGAAATCATCGGCGACGGCACCAATCAACAGGTCGACGGGTTGCTCAGGTGTTTTCCCAACCTGATCAACCTGACCATCGAGAGCCACACGCTGGGCGACCTGCCCGCCTCGTTGGTGCACCTGGGACGCCTGCGCTACCTGAAGCTGGCGCAAAACCACATCCGCTTGACGCCCGCCAGCAATGAGCTGCTGTCGGGCCTGGTCCAGCTGGAATACCTGGACCTGAGCAACAACCCCCTGACCCTGACGCCTGACCTGCGTCATTTCGGGCGATTGGTATCGGTTTACCTGCACAGCTGTGAGCTGACAAACGTACCGGAAGGGATCTTCAGCCTGCGCCGCCTGCGGGTCGTGGACCTGAGCGACAACCAGATCATGGAGCTGCCCAGCGACCTGCTGGAAATGCCCATGCCGCTGGATGACGACTCTGATTTGAGCGGCAATCCGTTGTCTGCGCAAAGCCTGGAACTGCTGCGCAGTTACTACCGCCAGACGGGCTACGAATTAGGCGTGGAAGACGCGATGTTCGACGGCGCCGGCGTTCCCCTGTCGGCGCCCGGCACGCCCCAGCCGATGGAGGAATAACGGCGCGACTCAACCGCGCTCGGACGGCACCGACGACAGTTCGAACGGGCTGCTGCTGCGCCGCTGGTTGCGGTCTTCACGCGGGGTGGCGCCGAAGAAGTTGCGGTAGGCGCTGGAAAAATGCGGCCCCGAGGAGAAGCCGCACGACAGGCCGATCTGGATGATCGACTTGCTGGTCTGCATGAGCATCTGGCGCGCCTTGTTCAGGCGCAGCTCCAGGTAGTACTGGCTGGGGACGCGATTGAGGTACTGCTTGAAGATCCGCTCCAGTTGTCGTCGCGACACACACACGTGCTGGGCGATTTCATCGGTGGTCAGCGGCTCCTCGATATTGGCTTCCATCAGCAACACCGCCTGGGTCAGCTTCGGATGGCTGGAGCCCAGGCGGTTTTGCAGCGGAATGCGCTGGCGCTCGCCGCCTTCGCGGATGCGCTCGACCACCAGTTCTTCGGAGACCGCACCGGCCAGTTCGGCGCCGTGATCACGGGCCAATACCGCCAGCAGCAGGTCGAGTACCGACATGCCACCGCAGGCGGTCAGGCGGTCGCGATCCCAGTCGAACAGATGGCTGGTGGCGATGACCTTGGGGAAACGCTCGGCAAAATCATCCTGCCAACGCCAGTGCACGGCGGCGCGGTAGCCGTCGAGCAGGCCGAGCTGGGCCAACGGGTACACACCGGCCGACAGGCCACCGATCACACAACCGGCGCGCACCAGTTGCTTGAGGGCGGAGCTCAGTTGCGAAGCGATAACGGTGGGCGGCTCGTCGGCCAGCAGGAACAGTTTCTGGAAGCCTTCCAGCTTACCGGCCCACGGTTCGCCCGGCAGTTGCCACGCGCCTTCGGTGGCCGGCTCTGCGAGCAAAAACGACAGCTCGTAGACCACGTCCGGATGCACCCGCTGAGCAACGCGCAAGGCCTCCTCAGCCAGCGCAAGCGTGAGGGCTTTTGTGCTGGGCCAAATCAGGAAACCAATTTTATGGGCGGTCATGGAAGGCTATCCGAAGCGAGTAACGGTAATGAAGACAAAGGCCAATGCTAGCCCGTAAGTGAATAGAAATCTCAAAACGATGAAGATCCCAATGTGGGAGGGGGCTTGCTCCCGATAGCGGCGGATCAGTCAGCAAATGTGTATCTGATGTACCGCTATCGGGGGCAAGCCCCCTCCCACAGGGTGCAGCGTCTCCAGTGAAGTGGGTTATTTCAAGCTGCCGGAGAGGAACTGCTGAAGGCGCACAGACTGCGGATTCACCAGCACTTCACGCGGATTGCCGCGCTCTTCGACGATACCTTTGTGCAAAAACACCAACTGGTTCGACACCTCACGGGCAAAGCCCATTTCGTGGGTCACCACCACCATGGTGCGGCCTTCCAGAGCCAAATCCTGCATCACCTTGAGCACTTCGCCGACCAGCTCCGGGTCGAGGGCCGAGGTGGGCTCGTCGAACAGCATCACCTCCGGCTCCATCGCCAGGGCACGGGCGATCGCCACGCGCTGCTGCTCGCCGCCGGACATGTGGCCGGGGAACGCATCCTTGCGATGGCCCACGCCGACCTTGGCCAGATAATGCTCGGCCTTCTCACGGGCGTCTTTTTTCGACATGCCAAGCACGTGCACCGGCGCTTCCATCACGTTTTCCAGCGCGGTCATGTGCGACCACAGGTTGAAATGCTGGAACACCATGGACAGGCGCGAACGCATGCGTTGCAGTTGTTTAGGGTCGGCGGCCTTCATGGCGCCATCTTTGTTCGCGACCAGTTTCAGCTCTTCGTTATTGAGCAGAATCTTGCCGGCGTGAGGTTGCTCGAGCAGGTTGATGCAGCGCAAAAAGGTACTTTTGCCCGAACCACTGGAGCCGATGATGCTGATCACATCACCGGCAGCGGCGGCCAGGGACACGCCTTTGAGCACTTCATGACTGCCATAGCGTTTATGCAGGTCTTGGACTTCAAGTTTGTACATGCGGTCGGTTCTCACAAAAACAGGTGGTCAGTCGTTGAGCAAGCGCCCGTGACGCAGCGCTTCGCGCCCCGCCACCTTGGCCAGCCAGAAACCCGCTTGGGCATAACGCAGCCGTTCAACGGCGAACAACACCCCGGACGTGCCCGCGCAGACGATGCTGACGCGGTCGGTCAGAGGATCAATCACTTCAAAAATCGGTTCGCCGGTTTCAACCCAGTCACCGGCTTTACGCAGGTAACTGATCACCCCGGCGTGGGGGGCGAACAGCAGCTCGGTGCCTTCGAAGGGCATGCCTTCACACGCCTCGTGCTGCGGTGCGGGCCATTCGCCCTTGATCAAGCCTTGCTCGGCGAGGAACGCCAGGATGCCCTCGGCGTGGAAGATCGCCTCGTCGCGGCCGGTGTCGGCCTGGCCGCCCAACTCCAGGGTTGTCGCCAGACAGGCCAGCGCAATCTGTGCCTCGGGGAATGCCCGGGACAAACGCAACCATGGCAACGAACACGCTTCGTCAAACGAACTGCCGCCGGAATCTTCCGCCAGCAGGCCGACCTTCACATTCAAATGCGCCGACAGCGAACGCCACTGCGGCCAGTGCTGGGGCAGCGCATACATGTGCAGCGCGGCTTCGGCGTCGCAATGCAGGTCGAGGACGATGTCGGCGGTGCAGGCATGGCCCAGCAGAATGCGCTGCATGCCTTGCAACTGGCTGGTCGGCGGCGGCAAGGCGTTGAGCACATCGCTCATGGCCTGGCGGATCAGGCGCACATTGGCGTGGGGGTCATCGCCCAGCTTGCCGTGCAGACGCTCGGCGACGGGCGCGCTCAACTCGACGAAATCGCGGTTGAAATTCTTGCCGCTGCCGACCTCGAAACGCCCCTGGTGGCTGCCTTGCAGCAGCTGGCCCAGGCCCATCGGATTGGCCACGGGCACCAGCTCGATCACGCCATTGAGCGCCCCTTGGCGTTCCAGGTCGGTAAGGCGTTTTTTCAACTCCCAGGCGGCGCGCATGCCGGGTAACTCATCGGCGTGCAGGCTGGCCTGGATATAGGCCTTGCGCTCGCCACTGCCGAAACGGAACACACTCAGCTGGCGCTCACAACCCAGGTGGCCCCAGGGCAACAGGTGATCGATACGTTCCATATCAATGCTTCCGTGGCGCCAGGTAGCTCAGCCAGCGGCGCTCGGCCAACTTGAACAGGCGCACCAGGATGAACGTCAGGCACAGGTAGAACGCGCCAGCGGTGATATAGGCTTCAAACGGCAGGTAGTACTGGGCATTCACCGTGCGCGCGGCACCGGTGATGTCGATCAAGGTGACGATGGAGGCCAGGCTGGTGGTCTGCAGCATCATGATCACTTCGTTGCTGTACTGCGGCAGCGCGCGGCGCAGGGCCGAGGGCAGCAGGATGCGACGGTACAGCTTGTAGCGCGACATGCCCATGGCCTTGGCCGCTTCGATCTCGCCATTGGGCGTGGCCTTGAGGCTGCCGGCGATGATCTCGGCGGTGTAGGCGCTGGTGTTGATCGCGAACGCCAGGCACGCGCAAAACGTGGCGCTGGACAGCAACGGCCACAGGAAGCTTTCGCGCACGGCCTCGAACTGGGCCAGGCCGTAGTAGATCAGGAACAGCTGCACCAGCATCGGTGTGCCGCGGATCACATAGGTGTAGAGCCATGCCACGCCGTTGACGATCGGCTGCTTGGACACGCGCATCAAGCCCAGGGGCAAGGCGGCGAGCAAGCCGAAGAACAGCGAAATGGCGAGCAGTTTCAGGGTGGTCAGCAAGCCGCCAAGGTACAGCGGCATGGCCTCCCAGATGACGTTGTAGTCGAAGATCATAGATCAGCCGCCCTTACGCCTACCGAGTAGCGCTTCTCAAGATAGCGCAGGGCCAGCAACGACACGCTGGTGATCACCAGGTACATCGCCGCCACTGCGAGGAAGAAGGTAAAAGGCTCGCGGGTGGCGTCGGCCGCCTGCTTGGCCTTGAACATCATGTCTTGCAGGCCCACCACTGAAATCAGCGCGGTGGCCTTGGTGAGTACCAGCCAGTTGTTGGTAAACCCGGGGATTGCCAGCCGAATCATCTGCGGCACCATCACCCGGAAAAACACCTGGAAGCTGCTCATGCCATACGCCAGGCCGGCCTCGGCCTGGCCCTTGGGAATGGCCATGAAGGCGCCGCGGAAGGTTTCCGACAGGTAGGCGCCAAAGATGAAACCCAGGGTGCCGATACCGGCGGCCAGGGGGTTCAGGTCAATATAGTCGTCAAAGCCGAGCATCGGCGCGACGCGGTTAAGCAAGTCCTGGCCACCGTAGAAAATCAGCAGGATCAGCACCAGGTCGGGGATCCCGCGGATCACCGTGGAGTACAGGTCGCCCAGCCACGCCAGCCAGCGCACCGGCGACAGGCGCAACGCGACCCCGATCAGACCCAGAACAATGGCCAGGGCCATGGACGACAAGGCGAGCTGAAGCGTCAACCATGCGCCATCGAGGATGACGGCCCCGTAGCCTTTCAACATGATTCAGGTCCTCGAAAAGGGGGATGAAAAAATGGCGCAAACTTCAGAGTGTTCTGTTGCTTGCGCCATTTCGGACAGACAGCTGCGACTATTTACTTGGTATCAGCGCCGTAAATATCGAAGTCGAAGTACTTGTCCTGGATCTTCTTGTATTCGCCGTTGGCGCGGATCGCGGCAATAGCGGCGTTGATGCGCTCCAGGTTTTCCTTGTCGCCTTTGCGAACCGCGATGCCTATGCCGTCGCCGAAGTATTTGGCGTCGGTGAACGCGGGACCTGTGAACGCGTAGCCTTTGCCGGCGTCGGTTTTCAGGAAACCGTCCTGCAGCAGGGTGGCGTCGGCCACGGTGCCGTCGAGGCGACCGGCTTGCACGTCCAGGTAGATTTCGTTCTGGGTGCCGTAAGGAACGATGGTGGCGCCCTTCGGTGCCAGGACTTCCTTGGCGAAACGGTCATGGATCGAACCGCGCTGCACGCCGATCTTCTTGCCTTTCAATTCATCCAGGCTGTCGCTCACGGCAGTGCCTTCCTTCATCACCAGGCGAGCTGGGGTCAGGTAGTAGCGGGTGGTGAAGTCCACGGACTTCTTGCGGTCTTCAGTAATGGACATGGATGACAGGATCGCGTCGATCTTGCGCACTTTCAGCGCAGGGATCAGACCGTCGAATTCCTGCTCAACCCACGTGCACTTCACGTCCATCTGCTTGCACAGGGCGTTGCCGATGTCGTAGTCAAAACCGACGATGCTGCCATCCGGCGCCTTCGAGGCAAACGGAGGGTAAGCGGCTTCGATACCAATTTTCAGCGGTTTGCCTTCAGCGAAAGCCTGCATGGACAGCACGGACAGCGCCAGGGCGCCCAACAGCACGAGTTTCTTCATCTTGGGACTCCATCGGTATAGGGCAAAACAGCAGTATGAGCCATGGCCCACGATGCGGCGAAGGTGAAACCGAAAGCGGTGCAGCGTCCTGCGCCAGTGCGTGCCAGCGACGACGAGCGAGTGATCGGCATTCTAACGACAGGCTGGAAGCCGATATTTCCTCAATGCGACAACAATTTACAGAAGCACCGAGAAAGCGGTTCCAACTCATTGACAGCCTCTGAATTTTATGCAGAGACAAAAGATATTAAACCAGCTGATGCTGCAAATTGCGGGCCTATTATTCGCAAACCCTTCTAGCACGGCAAGTGTGGCGTTTAATCTTATTTCAAAGGGTGTCTAAAACGCGGTTTTCCTGGGCGCGAGCGTAGCCGTTTGCCTCATGCCTGGGCGCGGGGTTACACATTTGCGTTAACCGGTAACATTCAGAAACGTCCTACTGTGAAAACCGATATTTATTTGTCAGCTGGCTATGCAGGCAGCAGCTGTACAGGCCTTGAAATGCAATCCAAATGTGGGAGGGGGCTTGCTCCCGATAGCGGCAGGTCAGTGACAGCTGTATCAACTGACCCAACGCTATCGGGAGCAAGCCCCCTCCCACAATAGAGCTTCAGTGGTCTCGAGAGCGTATTAAAAAGCCCCACCCGGCCTACGCCGAATGGGGCTCTTTCCCACCCACTCCGCCTTACGCGACGTTCATGGTCTTGTGCGTCTCGATCAAATGCGCCACCACCCCTGGGTCGGCCAGGGTGGAGATGTCGCCCAACCCGTCATACTCAGCCGTGGCAATCTTGCGCAGAATCCGCCGCATGATTTTCCCCGAACGCGTCTTCGGCAAGCCTGGCGCCCACTGGATCACGTCCGGTGAGGCAATCGGGCCGATTTCCTTGCGCACCCAGTTTTTCAGCTCCAGGCGCAATTGTTCGGTCGGCTCTTCGCCACCGATCAAAGTGACATAGACATAAATGCCCTGCCCCTTGATGTCATGCGGCACGCCGACCACCGCCGCTTCCGCGACTTTCGGGTGTGCCACCATGGCGCTTTCGATCTCGGCCGTGCCCATGCGGTGGCCGGACACGTTCAACACGTCATCCACACGCCCGGTGATCCAGTAGTAGCCGTCCTCATCGCGCCGCGCACCGTCGCCGGTGAAGTACATGCCGCGGAAGGTCTTGAAGTAGGTGTCCACAAAACGGTCATGGTCGCCAAACAGCGTACGCGCCTGGCCCGGCCACGAATCGAGGATCACCAGATTGCCTTCGGCCGCGCCTTCGATCAGGTTACCGAGGTTGTCCACCAGCGCCGGCACCACACCGAAGAACGGCCGCGCCGCCGAACCCGGCTTGAGCGCATGGGCGCCCGGCAGCGGGCTCATCATGTTGCCGCCGGTTTCGGTCTGCCACCAGGTGTCGACAATCGGGCAACGGGATTGGCCGACATTCTTGTAGTACCAGTCCCAGGCTTCCGGGTTGATCGGCTCGCCTACCGAGCCCAACAGGCGCAGGCTGCTGCCATCGGCGCCTTCAACGGCGGCGGTGCCCGATGCCATCATGGCGCGGATCGCGGTGGGTGCGGTGTAGAGGATATTGACCTTGTGCTTGTCGACGATCTTCGCCACCCGGGTGATGTCCGGATAGTTCGGCACACCTTCAAACAACAAGGTGGTCGCGCCATTCGCCAGCGGGCCGTAGACGATATAAGTGTGGCCGGTGACCCAGCCCACGTCGGCGGTGCACCAGTAGATTTCGCCCGGGCGGTAGTCGAACACCCGCTCATGGGTCAGGGCTGCATACAGCAGGTAACCGCCGGTGGTGTGTTGCACGCCCTTGGGCTTGCCGGTGGACCCGGAGGTATAGAGGATGAACAGCGCTTCTTCGGCGCCCATCTCTTTGGGCGCACACACGGTGCCCGCCACTTTCATCAGGTCTTCGTACCAGATGTCACGATGCTGGTTCCACTTGATCGTGCCATTGGTGCGCTTGCACACGATGACCTTCTGGATGCTGCTGGTTTCCGGATTGGTCAGTGCGTCATCGACGTTGGCCTTCAGCGGAATCTTCTTACCGGCGCGAATGCCTTCGTCGGCAGTGATCACCACCTTCGACTTACAGTCGATGATGCGACCGGCCAGGGCTTCCGGCGAGAAACCGCCGAACACCACGGAATGAATCGCACCGATGCGGGTACAGGCCAGCATGGCGACCACGGCTTCGGGGATCATCGGCATATAGATAGTCACTACGTCGCCGCGATGCACATCCTGGCCGCGCAGGGCGTTGGCGAACTTGCAGACTTGTTCATGCAGCTCGCGGTACGTGATGTTGCGGCTCTCGGCCGGGTCATCGCCCTCCCAGATGATCGCGATCTGGTCGCCACGCTCGGCGAGGTGACGGTCCAGGCAGTTGTAGGAAACGTTCAGGGTGCCATCGGCGAACCACTTGATGTCGACATGGTGATCGTCGAACGACGTCTGCTTCACCGTGGTGAAAGGCTTGATCCAGTCAAGACGCTTGGCTTGCTCGCGCCAGAAACCATCGGGATTGACCACCGATTGCTGGTACATCGCCTTGTAGGTCGCCTCGTCGGTCAGCGTGTTGGCTGCTACTTCGGGCCGGACGGGGTACAGGGAAGCCGCACTCATCTTTCTTACCTCGGTGACATAGTTGTTGTTGTATGGCCCCTGTTGTAGCCGGGGTGGGCCTATAGAACCATTCGACGATGGTAGTAACAAGACCCTACAAATTACCCAGCTATGCCCGGCTGCCGCTCTGGCCCGCGCCCCGTGGCGCTTCGCGGGTTTCTGAAAAAACCTTCATCAGGGGATTGTTACAAAAACTGCCAAAAGTGTTTATCAAAACCACGGGTATATGAATATAAGCCGCAGGCCTAGAATCAACCCCGTCAACACGACACCGAGATTAACACCGCAACAGCCCCCGCGAAGGCAACGTTAATCCGAACTTCCCAACTCTCAAGTTACACACGCGGCCTCACAAGGGCCCCGTGACCCCTTTCGCCCTGAAGAAGGTAAACAGAGAAATGAAAGCGTTATTAGTTTTAGCCCTCAGCAGCCTGTGCGCCACCGCCGCCCTGGCCGACGAAGCCCCGACCGAGCTGGCTGGCCAGAACGCCCCGATTGTTGAGGACTATACCTACAGCACCCACTTGGACGTCGCTAAAGTAGTCTCCATGAGCAACATCCCGGAAGTATGCGAAGTTGTACCGGCGAAGATGGAATATGAAGATTCCCAAGGTCAGCGTCATATTCTTAATTATCATGTAATGGGTAATGGTTGCTCTAACGGCTGATTATTGGTTAGTGGATTCTTGTTCGCCGCAAGAAATCGTTCTTGCGGCAAAGAGCCGGTCCTTAATTCACCGCACTCCCCTCCACAAAAAAACATCCCACCGCCCGTCAAAAACTTCCTACCCCGCCAACCCCCTGCAAACCCTCGCCCTGGCCCAAATAGCAGCCTTTTTGTCCGCTCACCGGGACAATCCGCCACAACACAAACCCGAATTTTTCCCTATAATGCGCGGGTAAATCGGGCCTGCAATATCCCTTTACACAGGGACGAAGAGCCAGACCTGAGGCCTCCGCTGGAGCAAGCCCCGCCGCTCCGCACCTCAAGCCTCATGCAGAACCCGTAACCCAATTGCGTTTAATGCCTGCGCTAGCTGCTGCAACAAACGATTCCTTAAGATCCACCGCGGCCCTGGGGCCGTGTGAACACCCAACCATCCGGTTTCACACGGGCACCTTTGAGCCCTCACGCAGGAGACGACACGTCATGCTGAGCTGGGACGAATTCGACAAAGAAGAAGAAGGCGAAGTAGCCACCAAAGGCGCCAACGCCGGCCACGCCACCGAAGCCAACATGGACCGCCTCGACGGTGCCGGCGCTGCTGCCGCCATCGAAGCCCGCGCCGTCACCGCCAATGACTCCGCCGCCATCGTGCGCGCCAAGGCCGCCCTGGACAAACTCGACGTCGCCGAAGGCCTCGCCGAACTCGAAGGCGCCTCCGCCCGCGTCGCCGTTGACGAAAAACGCATGATCAACTGCCGCGCCGACCTCAACCAACTCGTGCCCTTCAAGTACGACTGGGCCTGGCAGAAGTACCTCGACGGCTGCGCCAACCACTGGATGCCGCAAGAGGTCAACATGACCGCCGACATCGCCCTGTGGAAAGACCCCGAAGGCCTGACCGACGACGAGCGCCGCATCGTCATGCGTAACCTCGGCTTCTTCTCCACCGCCGACTCCCTGGTTGCGAACAACCTGGTGCTGGCCGTATACCGCCTGATCACCAACCCGGAGTGCCGCCAGTACATCCTGCGCCAGGCCTTCGAAGAAGCGATCCACACCCACGCTTACCAGTACTGCATCGAATCCCTGGCCATGGATGAAGGCGAGATCTTCAACATGTACCACGAGATTCCATCGGTGGCGAAGAAAGCGGCTTGGGGCCTGAAATACACCCGCTCGATCTCCGATCCGAAGTTCGAAACCGGCACCGTCGACACCGACAAGGAACTGCTGCGCAACCTGGTCGCCTACTACTGCGTGCTGGAAGGCATCTTCTTCTATTGCGGCTTCACCCAGATCCTCTCCATGGGCCGCCGCAACAAAATGACCGGCGTGGCCGAGCAGTTCCAGTACATCCTGCGCGACGAGTCGATGCACCTGAACTTCGGTATCGATGTGATCAACCAGATCAAAATCGAAAACCCGCATTTGTGGGATGCCGAGATGAAGGAAGAAGCGACCCAGATGATTCTGCAGGGGACGCAGCTGGAGATCGAGTACGCTCGCGACACCATGCCTCGTGGTGTTCTCGGCATGAACGCGGCGATGATGGAGGACTACCTCAAGTTCATCGCTAACCGTCGCCTGTCGCAGATTGGCTTGAAGGAAGAGTACCCAGGGACGACGAATCCGTTCCCGTGGATGAGCGAGATCATGGACTTGAAGAAAGAGAAGAATTTCTTTGAGACGCGTGTGATCGAGTATCAGACGGGTGGGGCGTTGAGCTGGGATTGATTCATAAGCCAAGCGACACCCAAGAGCCCTGACTTGTTCGGGGCTTTTTTATGCCTAATGGGTTGTGAAGGAAGCTTCGAGGTCGCCGGCCAGCCATTTCTTGAAGTACATCACGTCAAGCACCTCGCCCAGAAGGGTTCGGATCGCATCACCAATGCTGTAGCCTTGTGCCCCAATTGCCATCAGCGTTGTCACCGGTCGAGTGACCGGGAGGCGTTCACCGAAAGGCTTTACGCCAACATCGGTAGATTGGCACGGGAGTAGACTCCTGCTGTCACACCTGATGCACATTCAAAAAATACTAGATAGGACCGAGGCCAATCCGTGAATCCAGACATGCTCGAAGCCGGCCCCGCTGACGCCAAAGTACTTTCCGTCTTTGACTTCGACGGCACCCTCACCCACCACGACAGTTTCGTGCCCTTCCTCAAGTTTGCCTTTGGCACTGGCGCGTTTTACGGCCGGATGGTGAAGCTGGCGGTGCCGGGGCTGCGTTTTTTGGTGCGGCAGATCAGCCGGGATGAGTTGAAGGCGCAGTTGATTCGCACCTTTATGACCGGGGTGGAGAAGGTGTGGGTGCAGCAGAAGGCCGAGGAGTATTGCCAGCGCAATTGGGCGCGGTTGATGCGCCCGGCGGGCGTGTTGTCGGTGGAGCAGGAGTTGGGCTCGGGGGCGGTGGTGACGTTGTGTTCGGCGTCGCCGGCGCTGGTGTTGCAGCCGTTTGCCGATCGCCTGGGGATCCGCTTGATCGGGACTGAGCTTGAGGTGGTAGACGGGGTGTTGACCGGCAAGCTCACCGGGAATAACTGCCGCTGTGAGAACAAGGTGCTGCGACTTGAGGCGGTGTATGGGGACCTGGGGGAGTATCGGCTTAGGGCCTGGGGTGATACGCGCGGGGATCGGGAGTTGCTGGCGGCGGCGCAGGACGCGCATTTTCGGCATTTTCATGCGAAGAAGAAAAGGCGGGCTCGGTTGCAGCGGTGATGTGGGTCATTGGGCCATGTTGGCAGCTTCGATCAGATGCCCGAGCTCAGCGCCCGAGTAATGGTTGGTGATGCTGCCGTTTTTGTGCCCCAGCAGGGCCTTGTGATCTTCTTCGGTTACGCCAGTGCAGGTGTCACCTAAGTGATGGAGGTCATCTGGGCTAGGGGTGTACAATTCGCGCATTGAAAATGGAGAGTTTAATGCGCGGATTATTTTTAGTACTGGCCTTGTTAATGTCCTCATCGGCGCTTGCCGATAAAAGTCAGTTGGACGAATCTGTCTATTGTCCAAAGGCAGTTAAGGACACCTATCGCATTTTGTTTATTGGCGACAGTATTACCCGTCACGCGGTGAATCCTGGAACGATAAAAGATTTGAACTGGACGCATGTTTCTGGAATGGCTGCATCCTCACCCAAGACTGATTTTGTAAGTCTTCTGGTCTCAAAAATATCAAAAGAGCGAAAGCAGAAAGTAGTTGCTTGCTTTCACACCTATGGTAGCGGCGGTTCTGTGCCAAGTCGTATGGCGGCTATGGATCAGGTTGCCGATACCAAGCCAGATCTTGTAGTGGTTCAGCTTGGCGAACATGACGACGCGCTGGCCAACCCGTTACTTTTCCACCGACAGTACGCAACCCTTATCAGAACTGCGCGAGCCATGAGTACCAAGCCAAAGGTGATCGCCGTTGGCCCTTGGGCTCTCGTTCCTTTGAATGAAAAGGGTGAGTATTCTGACCCCGGCGCTGCAGCTGTAGACCGAGAGATGTACAACGTCGCGATTCAGGAATCG
Organism: Pseudomonas sp. R2-7-07; assembly: GCF_003852355.1. Lineage (NCBI taxonomy): Bacteria > Pseudomonadati > Pseudomonadota > Gammaproteobacteria > Pseudomonadales > Pseudomonadaceae > Pseudomonas > Pseudomonas sp. R2-7-07. The sequence continues at coordinate 4,377,395 of NZ_CP027759.1, forward strand.
CTTGAATATCTCTCCGTCCGGGATCTAGCGCAGATTCCCGAGGCACATGGATGGGGAGGGTCTGACGGGGTTCGCTGGCACCCTAATGATTTGGGGCACGCGATGTACGCTGCAAGACTGTTCCGTCTCTACAAAGCTGTCCAGCCCTGAGAGACTAAGGTGTGGTAGAACGCCTGCCTGAAGCGGGCGCTCATACAACTATAAGAAGATTCGTAACCAGGAAGTTGACTATGTTGCTGAAGGATTCGAGCGTCGGGCTTGATTTTACAAGAATAGTGGCTTGCTTCATGGTTGTCGTTCTCCATGTTTCTGCCACTAGTATCATGGTTTTTGACGACAACTGGAAATACTCTAACGCGTTCGATTCTTTAGTTAGATCCTGCGTTCCACTATTTCTAATGATTTCAGGTGCGCTTCTTGTTAGAAAAGAACAGCCTGCCCTGGAATTCTATAAAAAAAGATTTATCAGAATATTTCCGCCACTGCTGTTCTGGAGTGTATTCTACGCTGCTTGGAAAGGCCACATGGGCATTGGTTACGGTAGCGTGATTGATTCTATAATTGCCGCCCTGAAAGGTCCCGTTTATTTCCACCTTTGGTATCTTTATGCAATCGTTGGTATATACGTAGCGATTCCTTTTATTGCCAAGATATATGCTAAATGTTCTGATACCGAGAAGAAATCATATATATTGATATGGCTGTTGATTGCAGGTCTGATGCCCCTGCTGTCGTACTTCATACCTGAGCTCTCCGGTTTGGATTCGGTTTACACGTTGCAATGGTTCTCAGGGTTGATTGGCTACGTATTCGTTGGCGCTTATGCGTTCGAGCGGGTGTTACGCCAGGATGTCAATATTTCTATACCTGTGAATTGTGCCGCGTTTTTAGCAAGCAGTATTGCAACAGCCATATTGACCTATGTGCTGAGCCTTTCAGAAGGAACGCCAAACCAACTGTTTTACTCTTATCTATCGCCGCTTGTGTTCATCTCAGCTTTTTCAGCCTTCAATATATTAGTGGCCGCTGGCTCACACTTAAACAAATACGCGAAGCCTATTTCCATGCTTTCCGGCTGCACGCTGGGCATCTACTGCGTGCACATATTTGTAATGAATAGATTTAGCTTGGTCTACGGGCCTATCATAGATGGTGAATCAATGGGGTGGGTGATCCCTGCACTATCACTGTCTGTGTTTGTTATTTCATTCTTGCCTATATACCTCATGCGGCTTTACAAGCCCGCCCGTAACTTCATATGAGATTGCGGTCTGAATAACCCATCGATGCAGATATAAGCACGCAGCCGGAAACCGAGTCGACCCCTTCGCAGCCTTGCCGAAGCTCGACAGCTCTCACATTTGAATGGTGGTGGGCTTAGATTGGGGCTTTCAGGTCTACGCCCAGCGCAGTAGCGAAGGCCTTTACCATCGGGCTTCTTGGCGCATTGTGGCGCAGGATCAGGTTGAACGCGGCGTTCAGGTGAACCTGCTCCGGGCACAACGTGCGCAGGCGCCCTTCCCTTACCAATGGCGCGGCGTAGTGCTCCGGCAGGAAGCCTAAGAAGCGGCCGGTGAGGATCAGGATGGCGACGGCTTCGACTTGGGAAGCCGACGCGGACTGGCTGTCGTAGTGGACGAAGTTGGGCTTGTCGCGGTGGATCGCGTAGCGATGGTTGACCACTTCGTATTGGCGCAGCACCTCGGGCGTGATGTCGCTCATGGCGAAAAGCGGGTGTCCTACGGCGCAGTAGGCGTGGGCTCTTTCTGGCTACATCATCGACCGCCTGGAAAAGCGCAAGCTGCTGATCCTGGCCATGCTTTCCAGCTCCATAGGTTTTCTGTTACTGACGTTTGCCAGCAACCTCTACCTCACCACCCTGACCCTGGTGATCACTGAAGCAGCCTCGGCGCTGTTCTTGATCGGTTCCAAGGCGATCATCAGCGAAAATCTGCCGGTGAGCGAGCGCGCCAAAGTGTTTTCCCTGCGCTACACGCTGACCAATGTCGGCTACGCCACCGGCCCCATGCTTGGCGTGGTGATCGCCGGGCAACTGCCCTGGGCACCGTTTTTGATCGCCAGTGCCATTGCCTTTGGCAGCCTGTTCCTGATGATCGGCATTGCGCCGACCGCACGGGACGCCAGCCATAAACCGCAAAGTTTTTTCAGCACGTTGCAGACCCTGCGCGGCGACCGCACGCTGATCCTGTTCACCAGCGGCAGCTTGTTGAGCACCATTGTCCACGGGCGCTACACCCTGTATCTGTCGCAGTTCTTGCTGGTGGCCTACAAGCCCGCAGCCGCATTGAAAATCCTCTCCGCAGTGCTGGCCTGCAATGCCATCACCGTGATTGTGCTGCAGTACCAGATCGGCCGCTTTCTCAAGCGAGAGCAGTTACGCCACTGGATCGTGCTGGGTACTGTGCTGTTTATCCTCGGGCTGACGGGGTTCAGCCTGGCGGACAGTCTGGCCGGCTGGTGCCTGGCGATGTTCGTGTTCACCTTGGGCGAGATGATCATCTACCCTGCGGAGTTCCTGTTTATCGATACCATCGCCCCCGATGCATTGCGCGGCAGTTACTACGGGGCGCAGAACCTAGCGGCATTTGGCGGGGCGATGAGCCCGGTGATTTGCGGGTACCTGCTGATCAATGCGCCGCCGGCCAGCATGTTTTATGTGCTGGCGGCATTGACCGCAGCCGGGGGAACACTGTGCTTCCTGAGTGGGCGACGGGTTGCAGGTTCTTGCTGATATTTGCGCAGGTTCTCGCTATTAATAGCTAAACCTCTCACGGACCCGAGCCCGATGAAATTCGACACGGCCTACAGCCTGAGTCTCGATGACAAACTGTCAATCTATGACGTACGAGACCTGAATTTCGACGAAACCGCCGATTTCGATTCTGACAGGGAGCGCTTTCTCTGCCCCAACGATGTGTGCCGTGCGGCATTTGATACGGGCAATACGCTGAGCACCTTCAACGCGAAAAACGTCAACTACCAGCGTACGCCCCATTTCAAGAACAAGACCAGCACCCGGCATATCGACGGTTGCCGCTACGCCAGCACCCATAAGAGCGCAACCGGTGAAAGCGATGACGAGCGCGAGGAAAATTTCCCATCAGAGTTTGTGCTCACACGACGTCAATACACACGTAGGAGCCTTCTGACAGGCGCCGAGAACGTCGCCCTGCAAGACCCGGTGAAAGCCCCCGCGAATCGTGTCTCCACACCCCACGCCAATAACGACACCACCCCGGATAAAACCAGCGTATTCGCCCACCCGGTGGAATGCTACGTGTCGAATATCGACGACAAGGACAAGCTCAAATCAATGCCGTTGAAAATCGGCGAGCACACGGCGACGTACTGGACGTTTTTCAAGAAAATCGAATACCTGCAAGACAACCAAGGCCTGATCTATTGGGGCAAGATCAAAGCCATCAAGGACTACACCAACAGTGTTCGCATCGATTTCGAAAAGAAGGTATGGCTCGACAAGAAGCCCTACTCCGTCAACGTCTACCTGAGCAAGAAACTGCTCGATAGCTACCGCAAGCGCACGGCATTCCTGGCGCAGATCAAGGCTGCGGCGGGCAGCGAACGACCGTTGTATTGCTTTTTCTATGGCGTGACGCCGCAGCTCAAGCAGGTACCGAGCCAGAAGAACCCCGAGCAGACGTTTGGGGTATTCAGCGCGAATATTGAAAACCTGGATCATCTGATCATCCGGGAGGCGCCGGGGATGGAGTAAACGCACACTGAAAACACCACCCATTGCCCTGAGTTGATGAGCGGTACAAACAACTGTATAAAAACACAGTATAGTTGTGCCTCCCCTGTCGAACCTGGAGAAATCCCCATGTCCTCTCTGGCAATGAGCTCTTACGTAGAACAGCAGATCGTCCTTCATCAATTCACCGCCAAACACTGCGCCCAGGCGCGCATCATATTGGGCTGGAGCCGCGAAGAGCTGGCCCGCGAGGCCGGCGTGGCGGTGCAAGCCATTCAACAATTGGAAAGCCACGGCGACGTGGATGATGACACTCGATTAGCCCTGGCATTTTGCCTGGAAGCGCAAGGGCTGGTGTTTTTCCCGGGGTTCGCACCGGGGTGGGGGATGAGTAAACGCCGGTTCGACAGCATATCGGCCGAACCGGCGGCGCCAGGCCTCCTCTCTCGATTGCTGGGCTCACCCGCTGCATCAAATGAGTCCCCCACTCCCCAACCGAATGGTGCGTAGAGTCCAGTCTGATCAGCGGCAACGCGATGGATTAACCCGCTTTCATGCTGCTTTCACGCAGAGGCTGAATCACATTCAGACGTTGCCTGCAGGCCCCTCAACCGCGTTATCTGCCATTACGGGTGCTGGCGTAAAGGGAGTGCCAGGGCGGAATGCCGGCTGTTTAATCGCCCGTGTGGCTTGCTCATAAACATAGGCCGCCGACAGCACTGTGGCATCGTTGTTAGCCGACCCGTAAAGGTAAAGCGCCGTTGGCATCCCCTCATCATCAAGGCCGGACGGAATGGACATTCCCGGGTAACCTGCCGCAGCGCTGAAAAAATAGTTGTTTGAGAGGAAGTTCGACACCATCGCATCGAGCCTGTGCTTTTTCATCGGATCATCGATGGTTTTCTGGAAAACCGGAATGACGGCCGCCCACAGCTTATCGCGCTGGTCCTGAGTGCTCACCAGGCCATTGATAAGCTCCAACACTTTCTGGTCGGGCTCACCGGGCTGCTGGTGACGCTTATTGAAAGCAATCAGCTCCGAAAGCGATTTGACAGGCAAACCCTCGCGCCCGGCGAGATACTCTTCCAGTTGGTGCTTGACGTCTGAAAATAATGCTTCGTTGTAATCGGCGTAGGTTTGCTCAGCGACGCCATCCTCCAGCGTTCCCACGGGCACCAGGATCGCACCTTGAGACTTCAACACCTCAAGCGCATCCGCGTAATGCTTACGGTCCGCCCGCTTCGCGGGGTCTTTGGCCTCCTCTACGGACAATTCAGGCACAGGTGTGTAGCCAATTCGCTTGCCTTTCAAGGCATCGGAGCGCAGTCCCTCGGTGTAAAGCGTGGTCTCGGTCATGGCGTTGAGCGCTTCTGCCGCATCGCAGACATTGCGCGTGAACGTGCCAATCGTATCCATGCGTGAACTGGTCATGACACCCTCGGTACTCAGCAAGCCCACGGAGGTTTTCAAGCCAAAAACGCCGTTGTAGGCCGCGGGAGTAGTGATCGATCCGTTGGTTTCCACCCCTAACGCCAGCGGTACATGCCCTTGGGCAACCGCTACGGCAGAACCTGAGCTCGAACCCGCTACCGTCCCGCCCAGGCGATGCGGGTTCAGCGTCTGGCCGCCTCGGGAACTCCAACCATCTACCGGTAATTCAGAGCGGAAGTTCGACAGCTCGCTCATGTTGGTTTTACCTACAACCACCACGCCGGCTTTCAGCAAGTTGTCCACGACCTTGGCATTTTGAGTGGCGGCCTTGCCCACCAGAGCCTTGGAACCGGCGCTTGTCTGCATCCGGTCCTTGGTTTCGAATACATCCTTGAGCGCGATCGGAACGCCGTGCAAATACCCGCGCACCTGGCCTTTTTCACGTTCAAGGTCCAGCGCCCTGGCTTGCTGGAGCGCGTCCGGGTTGGTTTCTATGAACGCGTTACCGCCCTGCAGCCCATGATCAATATTGGCAATTTGTCGGAACGTGTCTTTCACCAGCGATTCTGAGGTGACCCCGCCGCGGCTGGACATCTCCACAGCCATTTGACAGGCGCCCTTGAAGCCCTGCGGCGGATTTGAAAGCGCTTGCAACAGGCCTGTCGCCCACCCACCTGCCGAAACTGGTCCGATCATGGAAATCCCCCTAATTGACTGAAAGAGAGCTATCGGCCGATAACCCAACACGAGTCTAAGAGGCTGTTCCGGCGTCGCTATCCAGGCGAATCCTGCTGCCCGGTATGATCATTCCGTACCCGTCGTAGGCGCGACAGTTGATAGCAGCTGGCGGTAAGTTTGCAGCAGGACCTGCACGCGATCAGCCGCCCAGCGGGCCCCGTAAAACCAGAGTTGGGTGCCATCCTCCAGCGCCTGACAGGCGCTGGGGTATCCACTTCTGCGCGCCGCATGAAACGCCGCACTCTGAGCGTCTGACACCAGGGCATCCAAACGATGGCTGGCCACGAGCGCATCGATGGCCGTACCGGATTCGAGAGGGTCGTCCGTACGCGGCGCGTCCACTGCGACTAATTGCACACCCGCTTGACCGAGGATAACGAAGGCACGGTGCAAGGTTGCATGCTGGTCCGTGGGTTCAAAATGCCCACCGCGTACATAGCGGATGGCATAGCCGATGCGCCACCCCGCCAGCACAGGGGAGGCAGTAAAAGCGCTGTTGTTTTGCACCAGGGGCACTTCAACCATCACCGGCCCAGTGGGGTCGACACCACTGAGGGCAACCAGTGATAACGCGGGGTCTCGCGTGGGCTTGATCATTGGAGGCAAGGCGTTATAGCCGGGTATGAGTACCGTCCCCTCAGCGCGTCCTGCACCGAAAACGATAGCACCGGGGCTGGCGTTATCGGTTCGCGCCTGGGTGACGGTTGAAGAACCAGGATCGGCATGCTCGCCTGATACGGCGAGCGACGATGCCGAGAGGCACGGCATGCCCAATCGCCAGAGTTTCTTGCAGTCCTCGTTCATTGCAACGCCCCTCGAAATTAACTTTCCGACGGATCATCGCACTCTCTTCTGACGTTTGTCGCAGAGTCGAAACACCCTGAAAAACACCTTTTTCACAGGCTCTTTAGCTAACCCGCAGCCTGTTCTTTCACGTCCTGAGTCTCTACCTCCAACCACCACGCATGCCCTCGTTCGGGCTGGTTGAGCCGGAACGCTTGCCCCATCGCCGGCGTAGTAATCGACACGTTGCGCTCCCAGGCCAGCGCCATGATGCGGTCGAACGGCTCGTGCCAGGCGTGAAACGCCAAGTCGAACGTACCGTTGTGAATCGGTAGCAACCAGCGGCCCCTGAGGTCGATATGCGCCTGCAATGTTTGCTCCGGTTGCATATGCACATGAGGCCAGTCGACGTTATAGGCGCCGGTTTCCATCAGGGTCAGGTCAAACGGTCCGTATTGCTCGCCGATCCGCTTGAAGCCGTCGAAATAACCCGTGTCGCCGCTGAAAAAGATCCGCCGCGCGTCATCGATCATCACCCAGGAACACCACAGGGTCTGGTTGCCGTCAAACAGGCCACGCCCGGAAAAATGCTGCGCCGGCGTGGCAACAAAACGAATGCCATCGACCTCGGTGCCCTGCCACCAATCCAGTTGCCGCACCTTGGCGGCGTCCACCCCCCATTTGACCAGGGTGTCTCCCACGCCTAAGGGCGCAAGAAAGTACCGCGTCTTGGCGGCCAATTGGATCACAGCCGTGCGGTCGAGGTGGTCGTAGTGATTGTGGGAAAGGATCACCGCTTCCAACGGCGGCAACTCCTCCAGGCTGATCGGGGGTTGGTGAAAGCGCTTGGGGCCGGCCCAACTGAACGGTGAGGCGCGTTCGGCGAACACGGGGTCGGTGATCCAGAATTTACCGCGCATTTTCAACAACACGGTTGAATGGCCCAGGCGGAACACGCTGTGATCAGGGGCTGCCACCAAGTGCTCGCGGGTCAGGGGTTGTACCGGGATGTTGCCCACAGGCCTTGTGGTGCGCGGCTTGTTAAACAACATGTTCCAAAAAATACGCAAGGTCTTGCCAAAGCCACCGTGGGGCACCGGCGCGTCGTTGGTGAAATGCCCCTGGTCGCGCTCGGCAGGCCTGGGCGCAGTGGATGTCGGGCCAACACGGGTTGAAATCGTAGCCATTACAGAGTGACTCCTGCGTCCGCTCATAAATTACACTGCACAGTGTAGTTTCTACATTGCAACAAAACCCTAAGCAAGTAAACTGCCGAGTGTAATTTCATTTTTGAGCCGAACGCCTTCCATGACTGCCTCCCAACGCCTCACCGACCGTAAACGCGAAGCCATCGTGGCGGCGGCCATCGCCGAATTTCGCGAGAATGGCTTCGAGGTCACCAGCATGGACAGGATCGCCGCCACGGCCGGGGTTTCCAAGCGCACGGTCTACAACCACTTCCCCAGTAAAGAAGAGCTGTTCGCCGAAATACTCCACCAATTGTGGGCCAGCAGCGCCGCGCAACTGGATGTGGCGTACAGCCGCGACCAACCACTGCGCAATCAACTGCGCGGGTTGCTGGAAGCGAAAATGAAGATGATGGCGGATGCCAACTTCCTCGACCTGGCACGCGTGGCCATCGCGGCCACTATTCATTCGCCTGAACGGGCCCAAGACATGGTCAACCGCTTGAGCGAGCGCGAAGAAGGCTTTACCCAGTGGGTTCGCGCCGCCCAGGAAGATGGCCGCCTGAGTTGCAAAGACCCGGCGTTCGCGGCTCACCAGATACAAAGCCTGCTCAAAGCCTTTGCGTTCTGGCCGCAGATCACCCTTGGCCAGCCTACCCTCGACGCAACGTCCCAGGCTCATGTGATCGAATCGGCGATTGATCTGTTCCTTGCAGGCTATGAGGTCAGTCCGCCGCAGTAGCACAATGCCGCCATTGGTCGCCTCGCTAGAAATGTGCCGCCCCGAAGGCGAACTTCCTGGCAGGCCGATCACTCTGAACCCGTTGTTCCACCCCCCTCTGTCAGCACAAGGAGCTGGCAATGAGCAAGTCAACCGTGAGGCCCAGGTGCCCTACGGGGTCAGGCGCATTTACATGGATCCCTCATACGCATGCCTGCTCGAGCTTCCGATCATGCTATTCAACGCTCACAAAAAAACCATCTCCGCCTTGCAACACACCACTGCGCAACAGGCCAGCCTGCTGGACGCCATCGAGCGCTCGATGGCGGTTATCGAATTCGATGTGCAGGGCACCGTGCTGCGCGCCAATGACAATTTCTTCAAGACCCTGGGCTACCGCGCCGACCAGATCCTGGGCCAGCCCCACCGGATGTTCTGCACACCGGCGTTTGCGCGCAGCGCCGACTACAACCAGCTGTGGACACATCTGCGCAACGGCCAATTCCAGTCCGGCACCTTTGAACGGGTAGGCGCCAACGGCGCATCGGTGTGGCTGGAAGCCAGCTACAACCCGGTACGCGATGAAGCCGGTCGCGTGGTCAAAGTGGTGAAGTACGCCATGGACGTCACCCCCCGCCTGCAAGCCGAAAGTGAAGCCAATGCCAAGCTGCAAGCCATCGACCGCGCCATGGCGATGATCGAATTCAACCTCGATGGCACCATCATCACCGCCAATGCCAACTTTCTGCAGCGCATGGGTTACAGCCTGGCGCAGATCCAGGGCAAGCATCACCGCCTGTTCTGCGCCCCGGCGCTGGCCAGCAGTCCAGCCTATAGCGAGTTCTGGAAGCGCCTGAACCAGGGTGAACTGTTCAGCGGCCAGTTCGAGCGGGTGGACAAGCACGGCAATACGCTGTGGCTGGAGGCCAACTACAACCCGGTGTACGACGCCAGCGGGCGCCTGTGCAAAGTGGTGAAGTTCGCTTCGGACGTTACGGCCCGTGTGCAACAGCATGCGGCCGACGCGCAAAGCGCTGCGCAGGCTTATCACCTGTCGCTGAACACCCAGGACATGGCCGAAAAAGGCGCCGAGGTGATTCAGAAAACCGCCACCGGCATGCGCGACATCGCCGTTGATATCGACGCCTCTTCGCAACTGATCGCCAAGCTGGGCGAGCGGTCGCAACAGATCACCACCATCGTCAACACCATTCGCGGCATCGCCGACCAGACCAACCTGCTGGCCCTCAACGCCGCCATCGAAGCGGCCCGCGCGGGCGAGCAAGGCCGCGGCTTTGCCGTGGTGGCCGATGAAGTACGCCAATTGGCGGCGCGTACCAGCGGCTCCACGGCGGAAATTTCCGGCATGATCGCCATGATCCAGGACGAAACCCGCCAGGCTATCGACAGCATGGACGCCACCCGCGACCGTGCGGCCCAGGGCGTGGAACTGGCCAACCAGGCCGGTACGGTAATCCTGCAGATCCGTGAAGGCACCAGCGAGGCGGTACAGGCGGTGAGCGCGTTTGCCAACGAGCGGGGCAACCGCTGACGGCTTCTTCATGTGCGGGCCGAGGGCTGGGTCTATAGTGCGTGATGCCTCACGCCACCGACTCGAGCCCGCCATGACCGATAAACCTGACCCTACCCCTGTCGACCCCTTGCGCTTCCACCGACACCACGCCCATCTGGCGCCAACCTTCGGCAACGATACCTTTGCCCTCAAGGCCGAAGCCTTTGCGCGGTTCTTTGGCACACCGACCTTCCTCGGCGCGCAAACCGCCATTGTGGTGCTGTGGGTGGTGCTGAACGCGACCGGCATCACCCACTTCGATGTATACCCATTCATCCTGCTCAACCTGGCCTTCAGCCTGCAATCCGCTTACGCCGCGCCGTTGATCCTGCTGGCCCAGACGCGCCAGGCTGCACGCGACAAAGCCCAGTCCGACGCCGACGCACAACACCGCGAAGCCCTGGCCACCGCCAACACCGCCCGCCAGGCCCAGGCCGCACAAACCACCAAACAGTTGCTGGAACTACTGGAACAGAACACGCGGCTGACGGAAATGACTAAACAGCTGACCGAACGTATCGAAACCCTGACGTGCGAAATACATGAGCAATTTGTGCGCAAAACCTAATTGCGCAACCCGCTTACATGTCGCCCCAGCTCATCAAACAGGGTCACCACTGAACGCAACGCCCGGCAATCAGGGCGCGTCAACAGCCATAGTGCAGTGTCATGCCCTGCCAGTGCGGGGCCCAGTGGTTGCAAGCCATCGCCTATCAGAAAATCCGGCAGCGCCGCCACCCCCAGCCCGGCGCGCACCAACTCGGTCACCGACTGCATGCTGTTGCAACGATAACCGGGACGCACGCCCGGCAGATACTCACGGCGCCAGGCCACCGTGGGATGGTCAGGTAAAAAGTCGTCCGGCGTGATCCAGGCCAGGTCAGCCAGCTCCTGGCCTGCATGCCGACGCGCATAGTCGGCGCTGGCGCACACCTGATACGTCACCGTCCCCAGGCAACGTCCGACAAGATGCTCCGGCGGCTTGCTGGTCAGGCGCAGCGCGATATCGGCATCGCGGCGGCTGAGGTTGGCGAAATCATTGGAGGTGCTCAGCTCCAGGATCAACGCCGGATAATTCGCCATAAACCTGGCCAGGGCCGGCAGCAGCAGACCTTGCAGCACAGCGTCGGTGCAGGTCAGGCGCACCGTGCCGCTGATCACTTCCCCGCCCTGCTCCACACCGATGCGCGCGGCCTCCAGGGCAAGTTCTGCGCGCTCGGCCTGTTGCGCCAAGTGGGTGGCCAACTCGGTGGGCAGATAACCAGCACGGTTTTTTTCAAACAACGTCTGGCCAAGAGCAGCTTCCAGGCGCCGCACCGCCCGGAACACGGTGGACACATCCACCCGCAGCAGCCCGGCGGCCCGCGCCAGGGTGCCGCCACGAACCAGGGCGAGGACCAGCGACAGATCGTTATAGTCGACTTGATAGTGCACGGCTGCATTGAGCATGTGGGCAAATGCCAATATTGATTGCGTGAGCGCCAATCTATAGTGCCCCTCAGGACACCACAAGCCATGGGATCACACGATGAAAGACGCCCCGCTGCACCTCGCTCTGATCGGCGATTACAACCCTGACGTGATTGCGCACCAGGCCATTCCCGTGGCGCTGCAACAAGCAGCCCAAGTCTTGAAGCTGAGCGTAAAGGTGCAATGGCTCGACACCGACACCATCACCGCCACGGCCTCGCTGCATGGGTTCGACGGTTTCTGGTGCGTGCCCGCCAGCCCGTACCGCGACACCGAAGGCGCACTGCGAGCCATCCGGTTCGCCCGCGAACAGCGGCGACCTTTCCTCGGCACTTGCGGTGGTTTTCAGCATGCGGTGCTGGAATATGCCCGCAACGTGCTGGGCTGGGCGGACGCCGAACACGGCGAGTTGGTACCGGGCGCTAAACGTGCCGTCATCACGCCGTTGAGTTGTGCGCTGGTGGAGGCCGACGACACCGTGCGCCTGGAGCCCTACACCCGTATCGCGCAAGCCTATGGCAGCCTGGACATCCACGAAGGTTATCGGTGCCGCTACGGCATCAACCCCGAGTTCGCTCATGCACTGCTTGAAGGAGCAATGATTGCCAGCGGTCACGACGCTGCAAACGACCTTCGAGCGGTGGAGCTGCTGAACCACCCCTTTTTCGTCGCCACCCTGTTCCAACCCGAACGCACCGCCCTCAAAGGCATCACGCCGCCGCTGGCGATTGCCCTGCTCACGGCGTGCCAGGAGGCCTCGGCATGATCGCCAAGACACCGGCGGCGCCCTACTACGCGGTAATCTTCAGCTCACTGCGCACCGCTGGCGACCAGGGCTACGGTCAGGCCGCCGCGCGCATGCTGGAACTGGCGCATGAACAGCCGGGATTTCTGGGCGTGGAATCGGCGCGGGAAGAAGGCCTGGGGATTACCGTGTCTTATTGGAGCAGCGAAGCGGCGATCCTGGCCTGGAAACAGCAGGCCGAACATCAGCAGGTGCGCGAGCAAGGGCGCTCCCTCTGGTACACCGCGTTTCATACCCGCGTATGCAAGGTGGAGCGGGCCTATAGCTTCCACGCTGAATGATCGCGCGTCTGCAAAATGCATAGGTATCTACACAAGTGTGTAGCAGCCTCCGGTAACCACGATGCGAAGCGAGCCGCTCTTGCTCTTGCTCTTGCTCTTGCTCTTGCTCTTGATCTTAAGCGCCCCGTTAAACCACGCTGGCCGGAATTCGACAGTGATTTGGGGGGTAAACCGGCAGGGATGCCGGTTTAGCCGCCCCGCGCCATGGATGGCGCGTGGCGGCGGCCCCCCAAATCAATGTCGGATTACGGGCACACCGAGCCTAAGCGAGGTGCCGAGTGGTGGGGCAAGAGCGTTTTGCTTACTTTTGCGCTTTTCAAAAGTGAGACGCCGTAAGGGCGGAACCCATAGCAGCCGTTACCGCAGCAACGGATATGTACTCGCCCTGATCCAGCATCCTGGTCGGCTGTCAGGCCGCCATCGGGAGCAAGCCCCCTCCCACATTTGGAACGCGGGGCCTCAGTTAGAGAAGCGTCGACTCCCGAGCCGCCACAGGTTCAGGACTACGCCAAAGTTGTGTAGATACCTACGCTGCAAATGGCCTGCGCTTAACTGACCAAACTACGCAACGCACTGATCTGCGGGATTTCAACCCGGCGCATATACACCCGCAGCGGTTCGCTGATGTTGATGCGATCGTCAATGTTTTGTGCGAGCAGCAACTGAATGCGCGCGCGGGACAGGATCATGCTGTGGTCGGCAGCCGGTTCCCAGACGAACTCGGCTGTGGGGATGATGCCGTCATCGGCCACGTCCATGCCGAAGGCATCTTCGCTGAAACGCACGATGTACTGGCCCGTCTTGCGGTTCAGACCGACAAAACCGTGGAGTTGGTCGGCGGCCTGGCAGATAAGTTCGGAAGTGATGCGCATGGTAAACCTCACTGAAAAGTCCTACTGGGACTGGAAAGATGGTTTACACGCGTGGCAGAAAATACCGTCCTCTAACGGGGCAGCTTCGGCTAAGGGTACTGCAATGCGTCACAAAAAAATTCACAAAATTGGCCCGCGCGCACGTTAATGTCGGTTTGGTGATAGCGCCTTTCGCAATCAATTGCTAAAAAGGACACCTTCTCAAAGTCACCTACACGAAAGGACTTCGCTTATGCCTGTCACGTTAACCAAAGGCCCGGTGCACGCCACGCTAGGGAGTACCTTGCTGCTGGCGCTGATGCTCGGCCTTGGCCCTGCACAGGCTGCCGACCCCATCAGCCCGGCTGAATTGGCGACAAACGAAGGCATTCCCTACCCTGCCGTGATCGCCCACCGTGGCGCTTCCTATGACGCCCCCGAGTCCACCGCCGCCGCTTACAAGGTCGCGCGCGACCTGGGCGCCGACTACCTGGAGCTGGACCTGCAGCGCAGCAAGGACGGCGTATTGTTCGCCCTGCACGACAACAACCTGCAACGCACCACCGACGTGGCGACCAAGTTCCCCGAGCGCAAAGACGCGCCGGCCAACGAATTCACCTGGAAAGAGCTGCAAACCCTCGACGCCGGCAGCTGGTTCAACGCCGCCTACCCGGACCGCGCACGCCCTGGTTTCGTCGGCCTGAAAATCCAGAGCCTGGATGACATCATCAAAATCGCCGAAGGTAATCCGCAACACAAACCCGGCCTGTACATCGAGACCAAGGAGCCCAAGCAATTTCCGGGCATCGAGGCCGACCTGAAAAACAAGCTGCTGGACAAGGGCTGGTTGAGTTCCGCCGGCTCCAAGCTGGGCAAGAGCAACACCGGTGTCGGCCAAGGCAAGGGCCGCGTGGTGCTGCAAACCTTCGAGGTGGCCAGCCTGAAAGAACTGCAGAAAGAAATGCCCAACACGCCGAAGATCCTGCTGTTGTGGGTCGGTGAAGGCAGCATCGAACCGAAGTCCAAAGTGCCCTTTGCCGAGTCCGGCGAGCCGACCAAAGCCGCCTATTACGCCAAGCAGGAACCAAAGGATGCGGCCGAGTTCGAAAAATGGGTCGACCAGGCCAAGAGCCTGGGCGCCATCGGCACTGGCCCTTCGGCGGAGCTGACCGACCACGGCGACCAAAGCTACACCGACCTGGTCAAGCCTGAAATGAACCAGCTGACCCACGACAAGGGCCTGCTGGTGCATGTGTACACCGTGGATGAACCGGTTGATTTCGACAAGGTGATGAAGGCCGGCGTCGATGGCATCTTTACCAACCGCGCTGCCGAACTGCTGAAGTTCTACAAGCGCTGGCCGTCGTCCAGCGTGCAGGACCTGCTGAACGACCATAAGTATTGAGGCGTTTGTGGCAGTCAGCCATTAAGCATGAGTTAAGTTGCGCCGGTTAATCTGGCGCCACTTAAACAGTTCAACCAGAAGGACACACACCATGAAAACCTTGACCACTTTGTTCGCCGCCACTGCCCTGACTCTGACTGCGGGTTTGGCACAGGCTGATGTTCGCCCGGACCAGATTCCAGGCCTGCTCAAATCCGGTGACGTGATGGCGTTTGAAAAACTCAACGCTGCCGCCGTCGCCAAGCATGCCGGCGCCACCATCAACGACACCGAACTGGATCACGAAGCCGGCAAGCTGGTCTACGAAGTGGACCTGACCGACACCACCGGCAAGAAGTGGGACGTGAAGCTCGACGCCAAAACAGGCGCCGTACTGGAAGACAAGCAAGACACCTGAGTTAAAACTCAAAAAACGCGCCACCTGCAGGTGGCGCGTTTTTTTATGGGCGCTCGCCAAACCGTCACATAACCGTCATCGCGCCTTGCAATGATTCGCGCATGCGAACCTGTGAAACGTCCTACAGGCGCTTTGTCTGCGAGCCTCCATGAACCACAGCATCGATCACGCCCATCAGGATCCCGATCTGTTTGGCCTGCTTTACGGTTTCCGCTTTCTGCCCGGCGAAAAGGGCGAGCAGATTGACTCGGCCACCGCGCTTGCGTACTTGCAACAACCCGGCGATCCGCAAGCATTTCTCTGGCTGCACCTGAACCTGGCCCACGCCGCCTGTGAGCGCTGGATGCAGGCCCATCTGGAATTGCCCGAAGAGTTTTTCGAAGCATTGCACGAAGGCTCGCGCTCCACGCGCATCGAGCACGTCGATTCCGCCCTGTTGGCGGTGGTCAACGACGTGGTATTCAACTTCAGCAGCATGGTGTCGTCGGATATTTCCACGTTATGGGTGTGCGCGCGCAGTCGCCTGCTGATCAGTGCGCGCCTGCAACCGCTGCATTCGGTGGATAAATTGCGCTCGTCGGTGAAGGCCGGCGAGCGCTTCCGCTCGCCGCTGGAATTGCTGGTGCACCTGCTGCGCGACCAGGGCGAAGTGCTGACGCAAATCGTGCGCAAGACCAGCCTCAGCGTCGACCAGATCGAAGACCAGTTGCTGTCCTCGCGCCTGTCCACCAACCGCGCCGAACTCGGTGCCGCACGCCGCGTGCTGGTGCGTTTGCAACGCCTGCTGGCGCTGGAACCGGGCTCGCTGTTGCGCCTGCTCAACCGGCCGCCGCAATGGCTGCAAAAGGAAGACGTGAAGGAGTTGCGCAAATCCACCGAAGAGTTCGCGCTGATCATCAACGACCTGACGGCCCTGGGCGAGCGCATCAAATTGTTGCAGGAAGAGATCGCCGCCAACCTCAACGAACAGAGCAACCGCACCCTGTTCACCCTCACGGTGGTGACGGTGCTGGCGCTGCCGATCAATATCATCGCCGGTTTTTTTGGCATGAATGTGGGTGGGGTACCGCTGTCCACCGACCCGGAGGGCTTCTGGATCCTGGTAGCGTTGGTGGCGACCTTTACCTTGATCGCCGGGCGCTGGGCATTCAGGAAGCGCAAGGATTACTGAATGACGATCGTTCCCACGCTCCCGCGTGGGAATTCAGCCCGTGACGCTCTGCGTCGTGACGCGGAGCGTCCCAGGAGGCATTCCCACGCAAAGCGTGGGAACGATCATAGACCAGCGGCACCCGCATATCCCTTAAACACTGACCTGCCGCAGCATCTTTGTAACATTCTGCAATGATCATAGGCGACATCCTCACTACACTGGATGCTCCGGCATGGCCACCCCTTCCCTGACTGCCTCGCCCCACGCCTCACCCACCGCCTCCGCACCCCGCCTGGACACCAAACCCGGCCTGGTGACGGTGATCATGTTCTTCGCCGTACTCGCCATGGGCCTGTTGTTCACCGCCTATAGCCTGATGCATGACATGCACGAACTGGGCACGGTGGTTACCACCTGGACACCGTTCCTGCTGCTCGGCGTGGCGCTGTTGATCGCCCTGGGCTTCGAATTCGTCAACGGCTTTCACGACACCGCCAACGCGGTGGCGACGGTGATCTACACCAACTCGCTGCCGCCGCATTTCGCGGTGGTGTGGTCGGGCTTTTTCAACTTTCTCGGCGTGCTGCTTTCCAGCGGTGCGGTGGCGTTCGGCATCATCGCGCTGCTGCCGGTCGAGCTGATCCTGCAGGTGGGTTCATCGGCCGGCTTCGCCATGATCTTCGCCCTGCTGATCGCCGCGATCCTGTGGAACCTCGGCACCTGGTGGCTGGGTTTACCGGCGTCGTCGTCCCACACCCTGATCGGTTCGATCATTGGCGTGGGCGTGGCGAATGCCTTGATGCATGGCCGCGACGGCACCAGCGGTGTCGACTGGAGCCAGGCCACCAAAATCGGCTACGCCTTGCTGTTGTCGCCGCTGATCGGCTTCGCATTTGCCGCCTTGCTGTTGCTGGCCCTGCGCGCCTTCGTGAAAAACCGCTCGCTGTATAAAGCGCCCCAAGGCGATACGCCGCCGCCATGGTGGATTCGCGGCATGCTGATCGTGACCTGCACCGGTGTGTCGTTCGCCCACGGCTCCAACGATGGGCAAAAAGGCATGGGCCTGATCATGCTGATCCTGGTGGGCACCCTGCCGATGGCTTACGCGCTGAACCGCACCATGCCCGCCGATCAGTCGCTGCAATTCGCGGCGGTCGCCGAGGTAACCCAGGCCGCATTGGTGAAGGCGGTACCGCAGCCGGCACCCGCCGACTCCCGCGCAACCTTGTCGACCTATGTACGTACCAAGGAAGCCACACCGGAACTGGTGCCCGCCCTCGCCGCCATCACCGGCCATATCGGTGCCGAGGTCAAAGGCTATGGCTCCCTGGCCGCAGTACCGGCTGAAGCGGTGGGCAACGTGCGTAACGACATGTACCTGACCAGCGAAACCATTCGCTTGATGGACAAGGGCAAGGTCGGCGGTTTCGACGCCGACACCCAAGACAAGCTGCAGCTGTTCAAGCAACAGATCGACAGCGCCACGCGCTTCATCCCGCTGTGGGTCAAGATCGCGGTGGCCATTGCCCTGGGGCTTGGCACCATGGTTGGCTGGAAGCGCATCGTGGTGACGGTGGGCGAGAAGATCGGCAAGACCCATCTGACCTACGCCCAAGGCGCCTCGGCCGAAACCGTGGCGATGCTGACCATCGGCGCGGCCGACATGTTCGGTCTGCCGGTGTCGACCACCCACGTATTGTCATCGGGTGTGGCGGGAACCATGGTAGCTAACGGCGGCGGCTTGCAGATGCGCACCATCCGCAATTTGTTGATGGCCTGGGTGCTGACGTTGCCGGCGGCGATTGTGTTGTCGGGCAGCCTTTACTGGCTGTTCACGCAACTGTTCTGAGCCACGTTCGCCTCTAGAGATGCGCGTGCAGCGTGGCCGCCAGCCACTCCATGAACACCCGCACGCGCAAGGGCAAATGCCGCTGGCCGGCGTAGAGCAATGACACGTCCAGCGGCGGCGCGGGGTAATCCGGCAGCACCGCCACCAGCTCGCCGCTGCCCAACAATTCGCAGATGCCCAGGCGTGGCACTTGAATGATGCCAAAGCCCCCCAGGCACGCCGCTTGATACGCATCGGTGCTGTTGACGGTCACGCGCCCGGCCATCGGCAGCCGCTGCACCTTACCGCCCTCCACGTATTCGAACCCCGCCGAGCGTGCGCCCAGCGGGCGTACGTAATGCACCAGTTGATGGTGCTCAAGGTCAGCCAGGGTTTCGGGCCTGCCGTAGCGCTGCACATACGCCGCGCTCACACAGTTGACCATGGGCAGGCTGCACACCCGCCGCGCCACCACGCTTTGATCGGGCTGGGCGCCCACGCGCACGACACAGTCGAAGCCTTCGGCGATCAGGTCCACCTGGCGGTCCGAGCTGCTGATCTGCATGTCGATCAGCGGATGCCGCTCCATGAACGGGGGCAAGTTGGGCACGATCAAGGTGCGCGCCATCGCGTTGGGCATGTCCACCCGGATGCTGCCAGCCAATTGGGTTTCGTCCTGTCGGAACAGCCCTTCCAGTTCCTCCATATGCGCCAGCAAATCCTTGCTGCGCTCATACAACACCCGGCCGTCCTGGGTGGCCTGCACCCTGCGCGTGGTGCGTTGCAACAGGCGCGCACCGAGCAGTTCCTCCAGGGCCCGCACCTGCTCGGACACGGTGGAGCGCGGCAAGCCAAGGCTCTCGCCAGCCTGGGTGAAACTCGACAGTTCGGTGACACGCACGAACGTGCGCAGCAGCTCCAGTTTATTCATGGGATTGTTCGCCTTATCCGGCCAGTGATTCCGGTATCGCTCTGTTTATCACGTCATGACCGGACAAATACACTCAGTCCCACCATCACTTCAGAGGACTGCAGCATGACCACACGTAAAATCGCACTGATCACCGGCGCCAGCCGCGGCTTGGGCAAAAGCGCTGCACTGCACCTGGCCGCCCAGGGCGTCGATATCATCGGCACCTACCACAGCAAGGCCGACGAGGCCCAGGCGTTAGTGGCGCAGATCGAACAACTGGGCGGCCGCGCCGCCATGTTGCAACTGGACGTGAGCCAGAGCGCGACGTTCGCAGGTTTCGTCACTGAAGTTACCGGCGCGCTCAAGGATGTTTTCGCACAGGACCGCTTTGATTTTCTGATCAACAATGCCGGTATCGGCCTGCATGCAAGCTTTGCCGAAACCACCGAAGCCCAGTTCGACCAACTGGTGGCGATTCATTTCAAGGGACCGTTTTTTCTCACACAGAAGCTGTTGCCGTTGATTCGCGACGGTGGGCGCATTCTCAATGTGTCCAGCGGCCTGGCGCGTTTCAGCCTGCCGGGCTACGCCGCCTACGCGGCCATGAAAGGCGCGATGGAAGTGCTGACCCGCTACCAGGCCAAGGAACTGGGCGCGCGTGGCATCAGCGTCAATATCCTAGCCCCCGGCGCGATTGAAACCGACTTCGGCGGTGGTGCGGTGCGCGACAACGCTGACATCAATGCCATGGTCGCCAACAACACCGCCCTGGGCCGCGCCGGTTTACCCGACGACATTGGCGGCGCCATCGCGCTGCTGCTGGCCGATGGCAGTCATTGGATCACCGGCCAGCGCATTGAGGCTTCCGGCGGCATGTTCCTGTAGGCGCCTGGCGCTCACAGGGAAATCGGGGTCTTGCTGGCAATCCTTTCGCGTATCACGTCATAGCCCCAGTGATAGACGTAGGTGTACGGCAGGAAGAACAGCAGCACCCCGATGTCGAGGATGAAGGCGTCCAACAGGCTGATCTTCATCAAGGCGGCAATCAAGGGCACCGCCAGCAGGATCAGGCCACCTTCGAACAGCAGCGCGTGCAGCACCCGCGTCCAGCCGCCGCCGGGCAGTTGCAGGCGCACTTTAAGGCGGTCGAAGACGCTGTTGAAAATGACGTTCCAGCTCAGCGCCAGCAAGCTGATGCCCAGGGTCACCGCGCCCATTTCCAGGGCCGGCCGGCCGGTCACCCAGACCAGCAAGGGCGTACAGATCAACAAAGCCAAACCCTCAAAACCCAGGGCTTGCAGAACGCGTTCAGTCATCGATTTGGTAGGGTTCATGACCCGGCTCCGTGAAGGACGATGGTTGCCATGATTACCCCTTGAGCCGATACTTCATAACGAATAACCATCGATCAAGGCGATACGCATGGCGTCCCATGAAGTGCTCCAGGCGTTTGTCCAGGCGGCGACCCAAGGCTCGTTTTCTGCGGCGGCACGCAAGCTGGGCAAGAGCCAATCCACCATCAGCGCGGCGGTGGCGAGCCTGGAGATTGATCTGGACGTGGTGCTGTTCGATCGCAGCAGCCGCAAACCGACGCTGACCCCGGCCGGCCAGGTGTTGTTGCAGCGCGCGGAGCAGGTGCTGGAGGCCAGCAGCCGGCTGGAGTTGGCGGCGAGCCAACTGGCCCAGGGGCTGGAGCCGAAGCTGAGTATCGCCATGTCCGATACCTACCAGTCCGACCACTTCGAGGTTGCCCTCAGCGCCTTTGAACAACGCTACCCGGACCTTGAGTTGGAATGCCTGATCGCTGAATGCGAAGACTTGATCGCCTTGGTGCAAAGTGGCCGCACACACATCGCATTTATCGAACAGCAGGAGGTTTACCCGCCGGACCTGACGTTTGCCCCCGTTGAAGAACGTACCGAAATCGCGCTGTTCGTCGCGCGTAAACACCCGTTGGCAAGCCTGGCCAAGGTTCACCCGCAGACGCTGCAGCTGCACCGGGAGTTGCGCTTGGCGAGCATCATCAATCCCAATGAAAACCGCGGCACCCAGCGCGTATGGTCGGCCCCCAGTTACCTGATGTTGATGGAGATGGCGCAACTGGGCTTCGGCTGGGCCCCGATTCCGCGCTGGCTGGTGGAGCGTTTTGGCGGTGGGCAATTGGTCGAACTCAAGGTGCGCAGTTGGCCCCGCTCGGTGGCGGTGGATGCGGTGTGGTCGCGACAGAACCCACCGGGGCCGGCGGGCAGTTGGTTGCTGGGCAAGATGCTCGAGTGAGTCACTGTTGATGGGCTTGGAGTTCGGCCAGCCGCTGTTCGAGGAAGCGCTGCTCAGGGGTTTGCCGGGTCAACGTCAGCGCCCGCGCATAGGCGGCGCGCGCTTCATCAACCCGCCCCAACTGTCGGCAGAATTCACCCCGCGCCGAATGCGCCAAGTGGTAATCCTGTAACTCACCGCGCTGCAGAATGCCATCTACCAGCGCCAGGCCCGCTAACGGCCCCTGCCCCATCGCCACTGCCACTGCCCGGTTCAGCTCGATCACCGGCGACGGCACGGCCCGAAGCAAGACATCGTAGAGCCCGACTATCTGTGGCCAGTCGGTTGCCTTTGCATTCGGCGCCTCAGCATGTACGGCGGCAATCGCCGCCTGCAGGCAATACGGCCCGAAGCGCGGTGTCGTCAGCGCGTGTTCCACCAATGCGCAACCTTCAGCAATCAAGGACGCGTCCCACAGCGAGCGGTCCTGTTCATTCAGCAACACCAGTTCACCGCTCGCCGAAGTGCGCGCCGGCCGACGCGATTCATGCAGCAGCATCAACGCCAGCAGGCCCATGACTTCGGGCTCCGGCAACAGCTCCATCAGCAAACGGCCGAGGCGAATGGCTTCGCGGGTCAAGTCTTCGCGCGTGAGGTCGGCGCCGGTGGAGGCCGAATAGCCCTCGTTGAACACCAGGTAAATCACGCGCAGCACGCTGTCGAGGCGCTCTGGCAACTCGGCCAGGGACGGCACTTGATAGGGAATTTTCGCGTCACGGATCTTGTGCTTTGCCCGCACGATGCGTTGCGCGATGGTGACCGGCGTGGCGAGAAACGCGCGGGCGATTTCTTCGGTGCTCAGGTCGCAGATTTCGCGCAAGGTCAGCGCCGCCTGGGCGTCGGCCGCCAGGGCCGGGTGGCAACAGGTGAAGATCAGGCGCAAGCGGTCGTCTTCCACGTCTTCAGCACTCCAGTCAGCCGCCTCCAGCGCATCCGCCTGCTCCTGCAACAACGGGGTAAACCGCGCCTGGCGACGCAAGCGGTCAATGGCCTTGAAGCGTCCGGTCGACACCAGCCAGGCCCGTGGATTATCCGGTATGCCGTCGTGGGGCCAGCGTTGCACGGCGACGAAAAATGCCTCGTGCAAGGCCTCCTCGGCCAGGTCGAAATCACCGAGCAGGCGAATCAGCGTCGCGAGTACGCGGCGTGATTCGCTGCGGTAAATACGCTCGACCTGCAGGTTATGCGTCATCACGCCAGGTTCAATTCACGCACGGGACGCACTTCCACACTGCCGACCCGCGCTGCCGGAATGCCACCCGCCACCTGGATGGCTTCATTCAAATCCTTGGCCTCGATCAGGTAGAACCCGGCGAGCTGTTCCTTGGTTTCGGCAAAGGGGCCGTCGGTGATCGAAAGCTTGCCATTGCGCATGCGCACGGTGGTGGCGGTGCTGACCGACTCCAGCGGCTCGGCGGCGAGCATTCGGCCGCTTTTTTGTATCGCCTCGGCGTAAGCGAAACACTCGGTGTCAGCCGGGCTGTCGGGCGAGGTGTGCAACACCTGTTCGTTGCTGTAGATCAGGCACAGGTATTTCATGGCGTTCTCCGTGTTCGGATGACTGACTATAGTCCGCAACGCTCAAGGCTTGAGGTCGAACAGCGCAGCGCCGCTTTGCATATCGAAAGGTGCCGACCAGTGTTCATGCACCACCTTCCACTGACCGTCGATACGCTGATAGCCGGCAGTGACGCGCATCCAGCAGGCCTTCACCTCGCCATCCGGCCCGGCGCCGCCACAGTGGGCGAGCCAATGGGCAAACGCGGTCTCTTGCGCCTCCACGATGTGCAACTCATGAAACTCGAAAATACCCGGGCCGGGGCAATGCTCCATGCACGCCTCCCAGTGCGCGCGGTAGGCCGCCTTGCCCTTGAATTGCAGTGCGGTCACGGCGTCGAACGAGACGATATCGTCGGCGTAAAAGCTGACAATCTTATCGACATCACGGCTGACGACGGCGTGCTTCCATTGCTCGATCAGGCTGTTGATGGCAGTGCTCATGGCGATGACTCCTTGGGGTTGGAAAATACGGAAGACACCCTTAGTCGAACGCGCTGCAGGCAAATCGACAGTCCGCACAAAAATAATGTCGCCTCCGGCAAAAACGCTAGAATCCGCCCCTCTTTGTAGGATTTCGGATATGCCGCACATGGACACCCGCCTCGTCCCCTATCAGGCGCTGAATGCTGTACAAAAACAGCAGCTCGACGGCCTGGAAGTCAATCCAGAACAACTGGCATATTCCGGTGATATCTATTGCGCGCTGAACAGCCTGCTGGTCAACCCCAACCCCGACGCTATCAAAGGCTTCGCCCTGCTCGCCGACGAGCGGCCGGTAGCCTTCCTGCTCCTCAAACGCCCACCTTGCCTGCCCCATTGGGCCGACGAACACAGTGCGACGCTGCATGCGTTGCAGGTCGATCGGCATCAGCAGGGTCGTGGGTTTGGCAAAGCCTGTTTGCAGGCGCTGCCCGAGGTGGCGCTACAGGCGTGGCCGCAGATCAGGGCACTGGAATTGTCGGTGGATGCGGACAATGAAGCGGCGATGGGGTTGTATCTGGCAGCCGGTTGGGTGGATAGCGGTGAGGCTTACAGGGGAAGGATTGGGTATGAGCGCAGGTTGAGATGGGTGTTTAGTCAGCCCGGTGTTGACAACGCCAAAATGTAACGTATACATAACTTAATAACAGCAAAGTAATGTATACGCGACATGGACACTTCTGTAATTACTCAACGACTCGGCGTCCAGCTGCGCACCATGCGCTTGAATCGCGGATATAAGCAGGTGGATCTGGCGAAGTTGGCCGGAATTACCCGGCAAAAGCTGATCGAAATCGAAAAAGGCAGCCTCTCGGTCTCGATGAATGCCTATGCTCGGGTGGTTGCCGCCTTGGGCAGCGAATTCAAATTGGTGCCTGTGACCTTGCCGACCCTGGAGGAACTGGAGGACTTGTTCAATGAATAGCCCCACGCTACGCGTTCATACGCCTCAAGGGGACAGCGGCAGCGTGCTGGTCGGTGCTCAAGACTATTTGTTCCGGTATAGCGATAACGCAAAAGCCGACAGCGCAATCAGCCTGTCGATGCCCGTCCGCGCGGAAGAATACCGTCGCCGGGACCTGCACCCTATCTTTCAGATGAATTTGCCCGAAGGCTACGTGCTGGAGCAACTGCGTAATCGCCTCGCCAAAACGGTGAAGGTCGACCCGATGTTGCTGTTGGCGCTCTCGGGAAGCAGCGCGCCAATCGGTCGGGTTTTCGTATCTTCTGAACAGGTGAACGAGCTGATCCATCGTAACAGCCCCCACACAACCGGAGAAAACCTCGACGAAATTCTTGCGTGGGACGGCGCGGAAGATCTGTTCGTCGAGCTGGTGGATCGCTACATCCTGCGAGCAGGTATTTCCGGTGTGCAACCCAAAGTATTGGTGCCGGAAAAACCACAAACGCCCGAACAGAAATTCACCTCGAAAACCGACGATCTGATCATTAAAAGCGGGCGCGACGAGTTTCCGGGGTTGGCCATCAATGAATACCTGTGCATGTCCATTGCCCGAGACGCGGGCCTGCCCGTACCGCCGTTTTATCTGTCCCGCAACCATAAGCTGTTTATCATGCGGCGCTTCGATCGGGACGCACAGCTCAACCCACTGGGCTTCGAAGACATGACCGCGCTGATGGGCCTGTCCGCCGAGCAAAAGTACACCAAGAGTTACGCCGCCATAGCCAAGGCTGTACGCGTGTTCTGCGCCCCGGCGCATCAACGCAGTTCGCTGGACCAATTGTTCGATAGCGTAGCGCTGAGTTGCATCGTGGGTAATGGCGATGCCCATCTGAAGAATTTCGGCGTGCTCTATAGCAATCCGGTGAAATCAGATACGCGGTTGGCACCGGCCTACGACATCGTGAACACCACCGCTTACATCCCGGAAGACTCACTGGCATTGGACCTGGGCGGAAATAAATCGTTATTCGCCTCGCGCCTGGGCATCCTCGAATTTGCCAGGACCTGCGAAGTCGAACATCCCGAGGAGCGTATCCAGGCGCTGCTGCAGACCCTTGAAATGGTGCTCAAGCGCGAAGATGACTACTGCCGGTTGGCACCTGAGGTGGCGAGCGCCATACGTCAATCCGCTCAAGGTTATCAAAATAGCTTCGGGGGCTGAGTCGCCCCCGGTTTTGGCTCTCAGGCTTTCTGTCCAACCGGTAGCCAGATTTCCACCGTCCCGGTGCCCTTTTTCCCGTCAAAGTCCGCACTGTAGCGCTCGAAATCCGCGCCCATCACCTTGTAGCCCGAATGCGGCAGCCATTCGAACATGATGCGCTCGTACGTCTGTTCGAGCGCCCGCACAGGCCCGTAATGCGTGAACACGGCGTAATTGAGCGGCGCAATTTCGATGAACTGGAAATTGCTCGGCACATCGCCCTTGGTCGGGACTTCAACACCGGCCATGTAGTCGAATTCGCCGTGCTTGGGGTTATGGCAAACACCATACGTCACGCCGCCGACGCGCTTTTTGATGTCCTTGATGCACGTGTCGAACAACTCCCACAGATTGGGGATATCGCCTACGGTAGCCTTCGAATAGCGCCCTTGAACGCCGGCGATCACCATGGCCTTGCCGGCTTCCATGCGTGGCTCCAGCGGTTGTTTTGTCTGCTGATCCATACGAACAGTCTCCTTCTTATGAGGGAACAAACCCGCATCGAGTATAGGGGCATATCCGAGTCGCGCTCCATGTGGAAATTTTTCCTACGCATCTGGACAACTGGCCATCATCGACCGTATTGTCTGCCCGCATGCCACCGCAGTGGCCGACGTCGCTCGGACGGTTCCGGGCGCTTACGTACCTCGAGGCAACAATGGCAGACCAAGGTTCGCCGCGCCGCTTTGCGCGCATAGATCGACTCCCCCCCTACGTGTTCAATATCACTGCCGAGCTGAAGATGGCTGCGCGTCGGCGCGGCGAAGACATCATCGACTTGAGCATGGGTAACCCCGACGGCGCCACGCCCCCGCACATCGTGGAGAAAATGGTCACCGTCGCCCAGCGTGAAGACACCCACGGCTACTCCACGTCCAAAGGCATTCCGCGCCTGCGCCGGGCGATTTCGCGTTGGTACAAAGATCGTTATGAGGTGGACATCGACCCCGAGTCGGAAGCCATCGTCACCATCGGTTCCAAAGAAGGCCTGGCGCACTTGATGCTGGCCACCCTGGACCAGGGCGACACCGTGCTGGTGCCCAACCCCAGCTACCCGATTCACATCTACGGCGCCGTGATTGCCGGCGCCCAAGTGCGCTCGGTGCCGCTGGTGCCCGGCGTGGACTTCTTCGCTGAGCTTGAGCGGGCGATTCGCGGCTCGATCCCCAAGCCGAAAATGATGATCCTCGGCTTCCCGTCCAACCCCACCGCGCAGTGCGTGGAGCTGGATTTCTTCGAGCGCGTGATCGCCCTGGCCAAGCAATACGACGTGCTGGTGGTGCATGATTTGGCCTACGCCGACATCGTCTACGACGGCTGGAAAGCCCCGTCGATCATGCAAGTGCCCGGCGCCAAGGACATTGCGGTGGAGTTTTTCACCCTGTCCAAGAGCTACAACATGGCCGGCTGGCGTATCGGCTTCATGGTGGGCAACCCGGAACTGGTCAACGCCCTGGCGCGGATCAAGAGTTACCACGACTACGGTACCTTCACGCCGCTGCAAGTGGCGGCGATTGCGGCGCTGGAAGGTGACCAGCAGTGTGTGAAAGACATTGCCGAGCAGTATCGTCAGCGCCGTAACGTGCTGGTAAAGGGTCTGCATGAGCTGGGCTGGATGGTGGAAAATCCGAAGGCGTCGATGTATGTCTGGGCCAAGATTCCCGAGCAGTATGCCGCCATGGGCTCGCTGGAGTTTGCCAAGAAACTGCTGCTGGAGGCGAAGGTATGTGTATCGCCGGGGATTGGCTTTGGTGAGTATGGTGACGATCACGTGCGCTTCGCGCTGATCGAGAACCAGGACCGGATTCGCCAGGCGGTGCGGGGAATTCGCGGGATGTTCCGGGCGGACGGGCTGGTAGCAAAACCCGGGGTCTGACTCGGTCAAAAAGTGGGAGGGGGCTTGCTCCCGATAGCGGTGAATCAGCCACCACATGCAGTGGCTGACACTCTGCTATCGGGAGCAAGCCACCTCCCACAATGGATTGGGTTTCCAGCTTTTGTTGCGGGGTGTGGCTTAGACCGCCAACGACAGCAGCATGACAAAGATCAGCGCCCGACTCGGTCAAAATTGTGGGAGGGGGCTTGCTCCCGATGGCGGTGACTCAGCCACCACATGCAGTGGCTGACACCCTGCTATCGGGGGCAAGCCCCCTCCCACATTGGTTGAGTGGTGTGGCTTACACCACCAACGACAGCAGCATGATGAAGATCAGCGCCACCACCGACAGAATGGTTTCCATCGCCGTCCAGGTCTTGAATGTCTCGGCCACGGTCATGTTGAAGTACTGCTTCACCAACCAGAACCCCGCGTCGTTGACGTGCGACAGGATCAACGAACCCGCCCC
Organism: Pseudomonas sp. R2-7-07; assembly: GCF_003852355.1. Taxonomy (NCBI): domain Bacteria; kingdom Pseudomonadati; phylum Pseudomonadota; class Gammaproteobacteria; order Pseudomonadales; family Pseudomonadaceae; genus Pseudomonas; species Pseudomonas sp. R2-7-07. The sequence goes on from NZ_CP027759.1 coordinate 4,405,530, forward strand.
CGTCGCCAGCACCAGCAGCTCGCGGTTAACCCCTGGGATCATGCCCACCACCGGCACCACGATGCCCGCGCCGGTAATGGTTGCCACGGTTGCGGAGCCTGTGGCCACACGAATCACCGCGGCCACCAGCCACGCCAGCAGGATCGGGTTGATCTGCGCATTCACCGCCATGTGGCCAATCACGTCGCCCACGCCGCTGGTCACCAGCATCTGCTTGAAGCCGCCACCGGCACCAATGATCAGGATGATCGCGGCGGTAGGTGCAAGGCTGGCGTCGAGCAGTTTGAGGATCTGCTTGGAATGGATGCCCTGGCGATGGCCGAAGGTGTACAACGACAGCAGCAACGCCAGCAACAGCGCGGTGATCGGGTGACCGATCATGTCCATCCAGTTGCGCACCACGTTGCCTTCGGCGAACGCGATGTCGGCGAAGGTTTTGAGCAGCATCAAAAACACCGGCAGCAGCACGGTGACCAGGGTGATGCCGAAGCTTGGCAGCGATTTGTTATCGGTCTCGCGGGCCAGTTGATCCACCAGTTCCTGAGACGGGTTGCCCGGAATGTACTTGGCGATGAACGTACCGAAGATCGGGCCGGCAATGATGGCGGTTGGCAGTGCGACGATCAGGCCATACAGGATGGTCTTGCCGATATCCGCGCCAAACACGCCGATGGCCAGCAGCGGGCCCGGGTGCGGCGGCACCAGGCCGTGCACTGCCGAGAGGCCGGCGAGCAGCGGAATACCGATCTTGATCAGCGACACACCGGTACGCCGCGCAACGATAAACACCAGCGGGATCAGCAGCACAAAGCCAATCTCGAAGAACAGCGGGATGCCCACCAGGAACGCGGCGAACATCATGGCCCACTGGACCTTGTCCTTGCCGAAGGCGCGGATCAACGTCTGGGCGATCTGATCGGCGCCGCCGGACTCGGCCATCATCTTGCCGAGCATGGTACCCAGCGCGAGGATGATGCCGACAAAGCCGAGCACCCCGCCGAAACCGTCCTGGAACGCCTTGATGATCTTGTCCACGGGCATGCCCGAGGTCAGGCCGAGGAAACCGGCCGCGATGATCAGTGCAATGAACGGGTGCACCTTGAACTTGGTGATCAGAATGATCAACCCGATGATAGTGACTACTGCGTCTAGCAGCAGGTATGACTCGTGGGACATGCCAAACATGGGGGGTCTCTCCTGTTTGTTGTTGTTATTAAAGCGGGTGTTGAACTTCCTGCCGGGGATAGCGCTATCTTTCCGGCAAAAAATTAGTGATTAGGTTCAAAGCCGTGCTTGAGCCACCAAGTGTTGGTCTGCTCGGCCAGCTCCTCGACGCTGTCTTCGCTGGCGTTGAGAGCCAGGGTCAGCGGCTCGCCCTTGGGTGATTCAAGGGTGGCGAACTGGCTGTCGATCAGGCTGGCCGGCATGAAATGGCCCGGGCGATGGGACACGCGGTCGGCAGCCACTTCACGGGTCAGCTCCAGGAATACAAAGCCCAGCCCCGGCGCGGCTTCGCGCAGGTGATCGCGGTATTTCTTTTTCAGGGCCGAACAGGTGAGCACCGGATGCTCCCCGGCCTTGAGCGAACGGCGCAGTTCATCGCAGAGGATGTCGAGCCAGCCGGCGCGGTCGTCGTCGTTGAGGGGGTGGCCGGCGCTCATCTTTTCGATGTTCGCGGCGGGGTGAAAGCTGTCGCCTTCAATGGCGGTGGCGCCGTTCAGACGGCACAGGGCCTCGCTGACGCTGGTTTTGCCACAGCCGGCAACACCCATGATGACCAGGGCAGTAACAGGTTGACTCATAAACACCTCAGGACGCAGATAGCGCTACCTTTGCACAGCGTAAGGCTAGTGCAAAAACAGGCTTTTCCCGCGCCGTCTTGTCTTTTTTTATGGAGTGACGCGTGCATCCGCTCCAATCATTTGAACGGGATCAGGCAACCCAACGTTCAAGCATTTGCAGCCGTTTGGAGACAGCGCTACCTTAGTGCCTCGATTTTTGTTTGGCAAGCCGCCTGATGACCTCTAAGAACGATAAAAATACCCGTACCACCGGTCGCCCCACATTGAATGAAGTTGCCCGTCTGGCCGGCGTCAGCCCGATCACCGCCTCCCGCGCCCTGCGCGGTATCAGCACCGTCGCCGCCGAACTGGTGGAAAAAGTCCAGCAAGCCGCCGCCGAACTCAACTACGTGGTCAACCCCGCTGCCCGTGCGCTGGCGTCGGCCCAGAGCCATTCGGTAGTGGTGCTGGTGCCGTCTTTGTCCAACCTGCTGTTTATCGAAACATTGGAAGCCATTCACCAGGTGCTGCGGCCCAAGGGTTTTGAAGTACTGATCGGTAACTTCCACTATTCCCGTGACGAAGAAGAAAACCTGCTGCGCAACTACATGGCCTACCAGCCTCGAGGTTTGCTGCTGACCGGGTTCGACCGCACCGAAAGCGCGCGACGGATGGTCGAGGCCAGCAACGTGCCCTGCGTATATATGATGGACCTGGACCCGAATGCCGGCGTGAACTGCGTGGGTTTCTCGCAGTTGGCGGCGGGTGAGACGGCGGCGGCGCACCTGCTGTCCCGTGGGTACAAACGCTTGGCTTACATCGGCGCGCAACTGGATCAACGCACGTTGCTGCGGGGTGAGGGGTTCCGCCGAGCACTGCAAAACGCCGGCCTGTACGACCCGGCGCTGGAATTGCTGACCCCGCGCCCTTCGTCGGTCGGCCTGGGTGGCGAACTGTTTTTACAGCTGCTCGCAGCCCATCCGGATGTGGATGCGATCTTCTTCGGCAACGACGACCTGGCCCAGGGCGCCCTGCTCGAAGCCATGCGCCATGGCATCAACGTACCGCAGCGTGTAGCGGTGCTGGGCTTTAACGACTTGCCCGCCTCTTCCTTCATGGTGCCGCGCCTGAGCAGCATCAGCACGCCCCGCGAAGCCATCGGCCGGCGCGCGGCGGAGCACTTGCTGACGATCATGGCGGGTAACAGGATCGCCAAGCCGGTGGTGGATATGGGGTTTGAATTGCAGGTGCGGGAGAGTACGTGAAGGCTCGCGCTTAGTCGGACGGAGGGAGCCTGTAGCCGCCGCCCTCTGCGCCTTCGTGCAACGCTGCCTGGATACGCTCGTATAGCGCGTTGGCCTCCCGCGAACCGATGGATCGCGAGCAATCGCGTAACACGATACGAAGCAGGATGTTCTCTTGCCCAGGCAACAACCCCAGGCGAGCGATTGCTTGCGCTGGCAACTCATCTCGAGACCAGCGCCCCTTGATCTGCATTTCTTCCACCCACGCTGCGTCCTCACCTGCGGCGAGCAGCATCTTCTCAGTGATAACTTCTTCGCTTTGCCCCGGCGTCACCGCAAGAGAAATGTCTCGGGTAATCGAAGGCAATCGAGAAATCGGCTGCCACGGCTTCAAGTCGAACATTTGCGCCCTGACGCGGGGATGGGTATCACGCAGGAGTCGAATATCCGGAATGCCCTTGCGCAGCATGGTCAAACGATCCAGGCCCATCCCCAAAGCCAGGCCGCCGTGGTGGTGCGGATCGATATTCAAGCGTTCAAGTAACGACCGGGCGATGCACCCGCACTCCAACACCTCGATCGGTTCTCCATCAAGGATCAAGTTCACCTCGATACCACCTTCGGTGTAATGGTGGGGGCTGTCCGAGAACACCCATTCCATGGCGGGCACCGCAATGTCCAGGATGTCTCCCACCAGGCGCAGTAGCTGGTCCCGCTCAGCAAGCTGCGGCTCGCCCAATACCCACAGGTCCATCTGATGCGGTTCCGCGCAATGCCAGCGATCACGGCTATCACGTCGAAATGTCATGCCGGGCGCCGCCAACAGCCTCATCTGCCCAGGCTGGCGGTTTTCACTGGCCCGCTGTAACGCTGCCGGAATCAAACTGGTGGTTTGAGTTCGCAGCAGGCTGATGTCATCAACCCACCGGGTGTGGGCACTGCCCAGGGTAATTTCGCGGGTGTCGTAGCCGAGCAGGCCGTAGTTATCGTGGGCCGAAACCACACGCGGCCCTTCCAGCCACTGAGGGTCAGGCCAATGACGTGAGGTCAGGCCTTGGAGAATTTGATCAAGCAATAGTCGCACTGCGTGCGGCTCGAGGTTGAGGTCGGTTAGATCCTCTAATGTCAGGGCTCGTTTCAGTTCGGCGGCACTTATAACTTTTCTGCTTGGATACATATCTGCATCTCCTGCACCGTAAAAGCCAGAAGTACAAAAACTACGCCTTGGAATTTTACTAGAGCAACAGCTAGAACTTGAAAAACTATGTTTTCAGACTCTACCTACAAATATCACCTACAAACCTAGATCGTACTAATGGCTATCACATTGATTTTCTACGCCCGGATGTCGTTGTTCGTAAAGCGTTCACATGATCTGTACCAAGCAAGGCGTAGGAACGATCACGGGCACGTAGGAAGGCTGTAGGAAGCGGCTGACTCACGTAGCCCTGGCCATCCACCAATTGAGCGAGCTGAGCGTCTTGCTGGTGGGCAAGGCCATGGACCAACACACACCACGCGCTTAAGTCCCTACTCGGTCAAATGTGGGAGGGGGCTGCCCCCCCATGCTAAACATGGCTGTTTTTCCGCCCCCTACCTGTCAACTTTGACAGTAGGCAAGCGCCGGTGGGCGCCTTATAAGTACATCGTCAAGGATATCTCCTGACACTTGATTCTCACTGAAAAGGATCTTGCCATGTACTCGCCCACCTCCAATAAAACGCTATTCGTCAAAGGTGTGATCGGCTGCAATATATCGATTCCCCCCCACCCATTCACCTCAGAGTCAGTGACTCTTCAAGACGCGGGCGCTACCCGATTCTTAATCGTTGGCCACGACAGATCAAGGGGTCGAGCTGTATACATCTACCTGGATAAAGATATCTCCTGTGGAACTTTCGACATTGGGCAAGGCAAGAAAGTGTTTGCCTATTATTATCATAGTTACACGGAATTTGGATGGAACTACTATGCGGATAGTGGAACCTTCACGCTATCCCGTGTTGATTTCGCCAACTCGCTATTGGAGGGGACGTTTAACTTCAACGCGCCAGGCATGGAAAAAGGTGAACCGGAAATGAAGATAACGAACGGTGTTGTTAATCTGACTGGCCCTTCACATTGAAGAAGTATTTTTTATTCATTTGACGCGCTAAGGGCCCTTCGCTCGCCAGAGAGCTCTTAACGCCAACGCCTGACAAGAACCTCGCCCCCCCACCCCATGCCTCTGCTAAATTGAACTCCTTGTCATCGCCAAGGAAGCACCATGGGACATTCACTGAAAATCTTGGGCCGCGCCTCCTCCATTAACGTACGAAAAGTACTGTGGACCTGCCAGGAACTGGGTATCGACTACGTGCGTGAAGACTGGGGCATCGGCTTCAAGCCCACCCAATCCCCCGAATTTCTCGCCTTGAACCCCAATGCCCAGGTGCCGGTGCTGATCGACGACCATGGCGTGCTGTGGGAATCCAATACCATCTGCCGCTACCTGGTCGGCCTCTATCAACGCACTGACCTGCTGCCCGTCGAGCCCGCGCCACGGGCCCGCGTCGAACAATGGATCGACTGGCAAGCGGTCGAACTCAACCGTGCCTGGGGCGATGCGTTCACCGCGCTGGTGCGTAACAATCCCGACGGCCTGGACGCAACACAGATTGCCGCCGCCGTGCAACGCTGGAACAGCGTGATGGGCATTCTGGAACAACAGTTGGCCAAGACTGGCGCTTACGTAGCCGGCGATGAATTCACCCTCGCCGATATCCTGATCGGCCTCTCGGTGCACCGCTGGCAGGTGACGCCCATGGAGCGTCCGCCCTACCCCGCCATCGCGGCGTATTATCAACGACTCGGCGGACAGCATGCAGGCTTCAAGACCTTCGCGCTCGACGGCCATAATTAAACAAGGACACACCATGAACGGACTCAACGTACTGCTGACCGGCGCCTGCGGCAAAATCGGCAAGACCTTTTTCGAGGCGTCGAAAGACCGCTACCGCTTCACCTTGACCGACCGTGTCGAGCCGGACTTCGCGCTCGGCGAACACCGCTTCGTGCACGCTGACCTGAGCGACAAATCCGTCCTCGCCAGCCTGCTCGAAAACATCGAGGTGGTTGTACACCTCTCGGGTATCCCGGACCCCGATGCGTCGTTCGAGGAGCTGCTGCCCAATAATATCCTCGCCACCACCTACCTGTTCGAGGCCGCCGTGGCCGCCGGCGTGCAGCGCCTGGTATATGCCAGCAGCGCGCAAGCTGTCGAAGGTTATCCGGTAGACCGTGAGATCACCCCCGACATGCAAGTGATGCCGGCCAACCTGTATGGCGTGACCAAATGCTACGGTGAGGCGCTGTGTGGCTATTACGCGGCCAAAACCCCGCTCTCCACCATCGCCGTGCGCATTGGCGCGTTTGAGTTTCCCCAGCACGCGGACCTGAACAACGCCCGCGACCTCAGCGCGTGGCTCAGCCCGCGCGATGCGGTGCAACTGCTGCAGTGCGCGGTGGACACCCGCGATGTGAAACACCTGGTCGCCCATGGCATTTCCAATAATCGCTTCAAGCGCCTGGACCTGAGCGAAACCACACGTGTGTTGGGTTACCAACCGGTGGATGATGCGTTCCAGGTCTTTGAAATCCCCATCACTTACTGAGTGTTCTGACCCATGCCTGCACGCTCTACCACTGACGGCATCGACCCGACCCGCGCCGCCCACATCAGCGCACGTATCGACCGCCTGCCCGCCGTCGCCAGCATCTGGCGCCTGGTGGCATTGCTGTCGATCGGCGGTTTTTTCGAGCTGTATGACCTGTTCCAGACGGCCTATATCAGCCCAGGCCTGATCAGCGACGGGATTTTCCACACGGGCAACGAGGGCGTATTTGGCTTCTCCGACCAGGCCGCGTTCGCCTCGGCCACCTTCCTCGGCCTGTTCCTCGGCGCCAGCCTGCTGAGCCCCATCGCCGATCGTTTCGGGCGCCGGGCGATCTTCACCTTTGCGCTGATCTGGTACACCGTCGCCACGGTGCTGATGGGCATCCAGACGTCCGCCCTGGGCATTATCTGCATGCGCTTTCTGGTGGGGATCGGACTGGGTATTGAACTGGTGACGATCGACGCCTATCTGTCGGAACTGGTGCCCAAGCGCATGCGCAGTTCGGCGTTTGCCTTTGCGTTTTTCATCCAGTTCCTGTCGGTGCCTGCGGTGGCGCTGATGTCATGGTGGCTGGTGCCCCAGGCGCCGTTCGGGATCTCCGGTTGGCGCTGGGTGGTGCTCAGCAGTGCAGTCTTTGCGTTGTTTATCTGGCAACTGCGCAAGCGCCTGCCGGAATCACCGCGCTGGCTGGCGCAGAAAGGTCGTTTCGAGGAAGCCGGCACGATCATGGACACCCTTGAAGCGCGCTGCCTGAAGGATCACGGCAAGCCTCTGGATGCGCCGGAACCCGAGGCTGTCAGCGTGCAGGGCAGCGGCCGTTTCGCCGATATCTGGCAACCGCCCTACCGCCGTCGCGCCTTGATGCTGATCGTGTTCCATGTGTTCCAGGCCATCGGTTTCTTCGGCTTTGGCAACTGGTTGCCCGCCTTGCTGTCGGGCCAGGGCGTCAGCGTAACCCACAGTCTGCTCTACGCGTTTATCATCACGCTCGCCTATCCGCTGGGCCCGCTGCTGTTCGTGAAGGTCGCCAACCGTTTTGAGAACAAGTGGCAGATTGTCGGCTCGGCCTTGGGCGCGGTGATCTTCGGCAGCCTGTTCGCCTTGCAAACCACGGCGGCGGGGCTGATCTTCTGTGGGGTGATGATCACCTTCTGCAACGCCTGGCTGAGCTTCAGCTATCACTCGTATCAGAGCGAATTGTTCCCCACTAATATCCGTGCGCGGGCGGTAGGGTTCTGCTACTCGTTCAGCCGCTTGTCCACGGTGTTCAGCAGCCTGCTGATCGGTTTTATCCTCGAACACTTGGGCACACCGGGCGTGCTGGCGTTTATCGCAAGCAGCATGTTGATTGTGATGATTACCATCAGTTGGTTCGGGCCGCGAACGCGTAACCTGGCACTGGAGAATATCGCCCACTGACGGCAAGAGTTGGCCGTCGACGGGCCAGTGTTTGCCGCGACGGCGGCTTGGCGCCCAATAAAAACGGGCACGTCGTGCCCGGCATGCTAATTGCTCCAGCTGTCACACCGAACATTCCCCCAGGTGACCGATCATGCTGGTTAACAACGACACCCAAGCCGCGTCGACCGTCCAACAGCTCAAGCGCTCCGACATGGACCCGGCCAACGCCGCTGCCAGCGCGCTGTACAGCGGCGCCCTGCAAACGGCGCAGCAAAGCGTGACGGTGCCGGCCGCCCAGAAGGACCTGGACAAGGCGAGCGATCGCATCGACGAGGCCTTCGCCAAGACCCGCGTGCAGTTGCAAGCCACAGCGACGACCTCCGGGGCGCGGGCTGAACTCAGCGAGTACATGAGCAAATCGCCGGCCGAGCGTATCCGCGAGCAGTTGCTCAAGGATCAGGGGATGACAGAAGAGCAAGTGCAGGCCCTGCCGCAGCAACAACAGGACGCCATTGCCAGGCAAGTGGCGGAGCGTTTAAAGGAGCAGCAACAGCAGCAGGTAGCGGCGAAGGCGGCTGCTCCACAGGCCCAGGCAGTGAAAGACACCCTGGCAGCAATCTAAGCCACACAGCTGAACAAAAAATGTGGGAGGGGGCTTGCCCCAATGCCAGTCAGTTAAGGGCGAACACTGTACCTGTGGCGAGGGAGCTTGCTCCCGCTGGGCCGCGAAGCGGCCCCAGAAATGGGACTGCTGCGCAGTCCAGCGGGAGCAAGCTCCCTCGCCACAGGTTACTTTTTACCCTTTCTACTTCTTAACTGACTGGCATTGGGGCTTGCCCCCGATAGCAGCGTATCAGCCACCGATTCATTGACTGATCCACCGCCATCGGGAGCAAGCCCCCTCCCACATTTCGAATCTCTTTCACATCAGGTCAGCGGCGTTTTCAGTTATCAGCCAGCATTGCCAGCAGCGCGCCAGCCAAGTGTCCTGCCCCAGTAGCGTGGGGTTGCGCTCGGGTCCTGGGTTGAGCTGAATGACTGGTCGGTGTTGGCGGCGTTTCAGCAACGGGTGGGTGAGCGGCCCACTGTCATTGCGGCCCTGGCAGCTGAAACCCATGAGCTGAATACGTCGGAGGTACTCGGTAGCGAGGGAGCCGCTCCCTCGCCCCAGGGCTTATGGACCTTTGAACACAACCTGCTGCACATCGACCTTTTTCGGGATCAAGCCATTGGCGAAAAACAAATCGGCGGTGCGTTGCTGATTGGCGATGTCGACCGCCTGCAGCGGCCGGATCGGCTCGGGCGAGCGGTGTTCGAAGTAGCGTTTGACCACCGCCGGTTGCAGGCCCAGGGTCTTGGCCATCAGCGCGATGCTGTCTTCGGGTTGGTCCAGGGACAGACGCTGCGCCTTGCCGAGGGTTTGCAGGATGGTGGCAATGGCCTGGGGATTTTGCCGGGCAAACGCGCTGCTGGTCACGAAGAAGCTGCCGGCCGGATTGAGGCCCTCGCCGGTGCCCAACACGCGGGCGGCACCGTCAACCACGGCGGCCGAGTAGTAAGGGTCCCACACCACCCAGGCGTCCACCTTGCCTTGCTCGAACGCGGCGCGTCCGTCGGAAGGCGACAGGTACACCACGTTCACATCTTTCCACTGCAAACCGGCGCGCAGCAGGCTCTTGAGGAACAGGTTGTGCGCACTGGAACCCTTGAGCAGCGCCACGCGCTTGCCCTTGAGTTCGGCCACACTCTGAATGGGGCTGGTTGCAGGCACGAGAACGGCTTCGGTTTTGCCCTCATTGGGCTCGACGGCGATGTACTGCAACTCGATACCGGCGGCCTGGGCGAAAATGGGTGGGATGTCGCCGATATTGCCGATGTCCAGGCTGCCGGCGTTCAGCGCCTCGATCAGCGGCGGGCCACCGAGAAACTCGGTCCACTGCACCTGGGTGCCGGGCAGCGCGGCTTCGAACAGCTTGTGTTCACGGGCGAGGACCATGCTCACCGAGCTTTTCTGATAGCCAATGCGCAACGTGGCTGGATCGGCGGCCAGTGCCTTGGCGGCGACCAGCGAAAAAACGGCGGCAGCAATTATTTTCAGCATAAGAGCGCTTCCTTGACCTTGACGGCGGGTGCGGTTGGGCCCGGTATGTCGGGTGCTTCGAAGCAGCGATCCTAGCAAGCTCTCTTATTCATTAATAATATTAAAAAGTCATCTATTTATAACTTTATATGCGGACTCGCAGGCCGATGTTTGCGCCCTGCCGGCAACGGCTACAATGCCCGCTTGTCCTTTCATTGGTTTGAACATGCACATCGAACGCTTGGCAGCGCCGCTATGGCCGCTGCTGAACAAGTTTTACCGTAGCCACAACTCGTCGATGAAGGCGCTAAAGGACGGGCAGTTGTGGGTGGCGAGGGACACGCAGATCGTTGCCGGGTTATGCCTGACCCCCGTGGTCGGTGGGCAATGGCTGACCGGCGTGTTCGTTGACCCGGCTTATCGCGGCCAGGGGCTGGCGGCGCGGTTGATCCACCTGGCAGTGGCTGAAGTGGACGATAACGTATGGCTGTTTTGCCACCCGGACCTTGAAGGGATGTATCAGCGTATGGGTTTTTCACAGGACACCGTGCTGCCGCAATCGCTCAGTGAACGACTGGTTCGCTACAAGCGCAACAAGCCGATGATCGCGATGGGCCTTCAAATAACTTGATGACACACAACCCATGTGGGAGGGGGCTTGCTCCCGATAGCGGTGTGTCAGCCAATGAAAAATATTGACTGATCTACTGCTATCGGGAGCAAGCCCCCTCCCACATTTAGACCTGTTGCAGTTTGCCGGTCATTCGTCGGCGGTTGGGTCCATTTCCGGGAACAGCACTTCGATAAACCCGAACTTGCTGAAGTCAGTAATCCGCGACGGGTACAACCGCCCGATCAGGTGATCGCACTCATGCTGCACCACCCGTGCATGGAAGCCGTCGGCGAAGCGTACGATCGGCTCGCCCTTGGGGTCGAAGCCTTCGTAGCGGATCTGCTGATAGCGGTCCACGGCGCCGCGCAGGCCGGGCACGGACAGGCAGCCCTCATACCCCTCTTCCAGCACCGGGCTGAGCGGTGTGATCAACGGGTTGATCAGGATGGTCTGCGGTACCGGTGGGGCCTCCGGGTAGCGTTCGCTGGCCTCGAAACCAAAGATCACCAATTGCAGGTCCACACCGATCTGCGGCGCAGCCAGGCCGACGCCGCCGACGTGCTCCATGGTCTGGAACATGTCGTCGATCAGTTGCCACAGCTCGGGGCTGTCGAACATTTCCGGCGGCACTGGCGGGGCGATGCGCAGCAGACGTTCATCGCCCATTTTCAGGATTTCACGGATCATTGATCAGGCTCAACGGTAAGAGGCTTGGAATGGTCCCGGCCCAGGCCTGAGACATGTTGTTTTTCACCGGCATGGCCCGGTTCGTCGATTTCTTTTTCGCCGGGGTCCTTGCCTTCGGCGGACATGTGTTCGATCACGGCGTTCATTTCCGCGCCGAGCAACAGCACAGCGGCGGAAATATAGAAGTACAAGAGCAACACAATGATCGCGCCGATACTGCCGTACATGGCGTTGTAGTCGGCGAAGGTTTTGACGTAGTAGCCAAAGCCGAGGGAAGCGACGATCCAGACCACCACCGCCAATACGGAACCGGGGGTGATAAAGCGAAACTCCTGTTCGACATCCGGCATCACGTAGTACATGAGCGCCACGGCAAACATCAGCAGGATCACGATCAGCGGCCAGCGCACGAGGGTCCACAGCGTGACGACGAACTCCTGCATACCGATCTGCCCCGCCAGCCATTCCATCACCTGCGGGCCGAGCACCATCAGCGCGGCGGCGGCGAGCAGCATGCCGGCGATGCCGATGGTGTAGAAAATCGACAGCGGGAAACGCTTCCAGATCGGCCGCCCCTCCACCACGTCATAGGCCGCGTTCATCGCGCTCATCATCAGGCGCACGCCAGCGGAGGCGGTCCACAGGGCGATCACGATACCCACCGAAAGCAGCCCGCCCTTGGATTGCTGCAACTGGTCGATCACCGGGTTGACCTGCTCCAGTGCCTGGGGCGGCAATACCAGCTCCGACTGCAGGCGCAGCCAAGTGAAGAAATCTGGCAGATGCAGGAAACCGATCAGGGCAATCAGGAACAACAGGAAAGGAAACAACGAGAACAGCATCTGGTAGGCCAGAGCCGAGGCGTAGGTGGGCATCTCGTCGTCGACGAATTCCCTAACGGTGCGCACCAGCACCTTGTGCAGCTTGAGACCATCGAGTACCGGAAAAATCATAGCGTCTCCTTTCGCCGCAAAGAGGGTGAGGTCGCGGGCGACTCAGGGGCCGTTTTCTACATCAAAGTAGCCCATTTGGCGACTTTGAAACAATTTCTAAACTTTAGTTGCAGCCTTGGATACAAAAACGGCCATCCGTAGATGGCCGTCGGGCTGCTGGGATGAGCCAGCGGGACCGTCTTACTCGGTCGCTTTTTTCACTGCGTCCTTGGTCTTGCCCACTGCCTGCTGAGCTTCGCCTTTCTTTTCCTGGATCACGCCTTCAGCACGCATTTTGTCGTTGTCCGTCGCCTTGCCGACACCTTGCTTGACGTTACCGACGGCTTCATTAGCTACGCCTTTTACCTTATCGGAAGTGCTGCCCATGGTATTACTCCTGATAACTATCAAATGGTTTTAGGTCACTACGTAGCGGTTGACTCGAAGCCAAGCGACAGAGTTTCAATTATTTTTCAGTGCGCATTTCATCGAAAGGGGCAGGTTTGCCTTTATGTTTTGCGGCCAACCCACGAGAATGCCCGGCAGATTCAGGCTCGAACGCTGAATAACAGATCCCGTAGGAAGGTTATGAAACTCAATAAAGCACAGGCCATCGCCCGCAGAAACCAGGAACTGGGCGGTGCCGTACTCGGCGTCAACAACTGCCATTTCACCGACCTGGACCCCAAACGCAATATCTGGTGGTTCGACTTGCCAGTGGCGCGGATTGGCGTGGGCCAGTACGAGTGGATCCATCTGTTGATGCACAACGCCGAGACTGACCAACTGCTGCACCTGAAAGTGCCAACGGCGTTCCTGCGTGAGAACCTCGAAGGGTTGGTGGTGCGCAATGCCGGCAAGCGCAAGCCGGAAATCACCCTGGAACTGAGCGCCGACAAGGACTCGTTCCTCAAGGACGTGCGCCCTGCCGGTGCGGGGATCAGCTTTGCGCAGTTCTCCCTGTAATAACGCAGTCATAAATGTGGGAGGGGGCTTGCTCCCGATAGCTAAGTGTCAGTCACATTATCTGTGACTGGCCCACCGCTATCGGGAGCAAGCCCCCTCCCACATTTGAAGTGCGTTACTTTTTGAGACCGAGCTTCTTGAGTTCTTCATCGCGCAATTCACGCCGCAGAATCTTGCCCACATTGGTGGTCGGCAGCGCATCGCGAAATTCAACGGCCTTGGGCACCTTGTAGCCGGTGACGTTGGCGCGCATGTGTTCCATCACCTGTTCCTTGGTCAGGGTCGCCCCTGGCTTGACCACGATGAACAGCTTGATGTGCTCCCCGGACTTTTCATCCGGCACGCCGATGGCTGCGCACTGCAACACGCCCGGCAGGCCTGCCAGCACGTCTTCCAGTTCGTTGGGATACACGTTGAAACCCGAGACCAGGATCATGTCTTTCTTGCGGTCGACAATACGCATGTAGCCGTCGGGCTGGATGATCGCGATGTCGCCGGTCTTCAGCCAGCCTTCGCTGTCGAGCATCTCGTCGGTTGCGTCCTGGCGCTGCCAGTAGCCCTTCATGACCTGGGGGCCCTTCACGCACAGCTCGCCGGTTTCGCCCAGCGGCAGCTCGGTGCCGTCGTCGGCGATCACTTTACACACGGTGGATGGCACCGGGATGCCAATGGTGCCGATCTGGATATGCTGGATCGGGTTCACCGTGGCCACCGGGCTGGTCTCGGTCATGCCGTAGCCTTCGCAGATGCCACAACCGGTTACGGCTTTCCAGCGTTCGGCGGCCGCCAGCTGCAGCGCCATGCCGCCTGAAAGGGTGACCTTCAGCGCGGAGAAATCCAGCTTGCGGAAACCTTCGTTGTTGCACAGCGCCACGAACAGGGTATTGAGGCCGACAAAGCCGCTGAACTTCCACTTCGAGAGCTCCTTGACCATCGCCGGCAGGTCGCGCGGGTTGCTGATCAGGATATTGTGGTTGCCGATCAGCATCATCGCCATGCAATGAAAGGTAAACGCATAGATGTGGTACAGCGGCAGCGGCGTGATCAGGATCTCGCAGCCTTCATTGAGGTTGGAGCCCATCAGCGCCTTGCATTGCAGCATGTTGGCGACCAGGTTGCGATGGGTGAGCATCGCGCCCTTGGCCACGCCGGTGGTGCCGCCGGTGTATTGCAGCACCGCCACATCACCGCTGGCCGGGTTGGCATCGCTGACCGCCTGGCCCTGCCCCTTGGCCAGCACGTCATTGAACTTGATCGCTTGCGGCAAATGATAGGCCGGGACCATTTTCTTCACGTACTTGATCACGCTGTTGATCAACAGGCGCTTGAACGGCGACAGCAGGTCGGCGACTTCGGTCACGATCACGTGTTTGACGGCGGTCTTGGGCACGACTTTTTCAGCCAGGTGCGCCATGTTGGCCAGGCAAACCAGGGCCTTGGCCCCGGAGTCATTGAATTGGTGTTCCATTTCCCGCGCGGTGTACAGCGGGTTGGTGTTGACCACGATCAGCCCGGCACGGATGGCGCCGAATACGGCGACCGGGTATTGCAGGACATTGGGCAGTTGCACGGCGATTCGGTCGCCAGGCTTCAAGTCGGTGTGCTGTTGCAGGTAGGCGGCGAACGCGCCGGACAATTCGTACAGTTCACCGTAGGTGATGGTCTTGCCCAGGTTGCTGAAAGCCGGTTTGTTGGCGAAGCGCTGGCAGGACTGCTTCAGTACCGCCTGAATATTCGGATACTCGTCTGGATTGATTTGTGCAGCAATCCCGGCGGGGTACTTATCCTTCCAAAAGTCTTCGTTCATGGAAGCCCACTCCTCAGCGACGCGAATTCATCATCGCATTTGATGCGATTATTATTGGTGTATGTTTTTTTAAGGTGAATCTGGCGCTTCAAGCAGGCCTAGACGTCACAAAGCGCGCCGAGAGTAGCAGCTTTGCCAAGGGCCGACTAGAGCCAAAAGAGGGCCCTACGGTCACTAACACGACTGTCCTACAATAATTGGTCACACTTTTAACGCAGGCAAAATAACCCACTGAAAGGCTCTGGAACAGGGCTTAGCGGGCAATACAAAACAATGTGGGAGGGGGCTTGCTCCCGATGGCGGCGGATCAGTCGATGCAGCGGTGACTGTTCCAACCTCATCGGGGGCAAGCCCCCTCCCACATTTTTAGCTATTCACTTCAGGCGATGTCGCGCAGCTCCCGCCGCAGGATTTTCCCCACCGGCGTCATAGGCAGCGAATCCCTGAGCACGATGTGCTTGGGCACTTTGTACCCGGTGAAGTTGGTCTTGCAATACGCCTTCAACTCCTCAAGGCTCACACCTTCGGCACGCGCGACCACAAACAGCTTCACCGCTTCCCCCGTGCGCTCATCCGGCACGCCGATCACCGCGCAGTTGGCCACGGCCGGGTGGGCCATCACCACGTCTTCGATCTCATTGGGGTAGACGTTGAAGCCCGAGACGATGATCAGGTCTTTCTTGCGGTCAACGATGCGTATAAAGCCGTCGGTATCGATCACGGCGATATCGCCGGTCTTGAGCCATCCCTCGGCATCCAGTGCCTCGGCCGTGGCCGCCGGTTGCTGCCAATAGCCCTTCATCACCTGCGGGCCCTTGATGCACAGTTCGCCGCGTTCGCCCAACGGCAACTCAGCGCCGTCGTCATCGACCACCTTCATGGCCGTGGCCGGCACCGGAATGCCTACCGTGCCCAGTCGCGATTGATTGCCATAGGGGTTGGTGCTGGCTACTGGTGAAGTTTCGGTCAGGCCGTAGCCCTCGCCGATTGCACACCCGGTGATCTGCTGCCAACGCTCGGCGGTGGCCTTGATAAGCGCCGTGCCGCCGGAATTGGTCAACTTGAGATGAGAGAAGTCCAGGCTCTTGAAGTCCGGATGCTCCATCAGCGCCACAAACAACGTGTTGAGCCCCAGCAGCCCGGTGAAGTGCCACTTTTTCAGTTCCTTGATGAACCCGCCGATGTCGCGGGGGTTGGTGATCAGCACGTTGTGGTTGCCGGACACCATCATGCACATGCAATTCGCGGTGAATGCATAGATGTGGTACAGCGGCAGCGGCGCAATCATCACCTCCTGCCCTTCCTTGATCAGCGGATGGCCGTCATCCCCCAGTTGCGACATGCACGCCCGCGCCTGCTGCATATTCGCTACCAGATTGCCGTGGGTGAGCATCGCGCCCTTGGCCTGGCCGGTGGTGCCACCGGTGTATTGCAGCACGGCGATGTCCTCGAGGCTCACCGGATGTCGCGTCACGCCCAGGCCCGCGCCCATGCGCAAGGCGCGCTTGAACGACACCGCACGCGGCAGGTGGTAGGCCGGGACCATCTTCTTGACTTTGTCGACCACGGTGTTGACCAGCCAGCCTTTGGCGGCGGGCATGAAATCGCCCATTTTGGCTTCGATCAGGTAGTCGATCTCGGTGTCGGTACACACCTCCTGTACCCGCGAACCGAACAGGTTGAGGTAGACCAGCGCACGCACGCCGGCGTCCTTGAACTGGTGGCGCATTTCACGCGGGGTGTACAACGGGTTGGTATTCACCACGATCAGCCCGGCGCGCAGTGCGCCAAAAACCGCAATCGGGTAATGCAACACGTTGGGCATCTGGACTGCGATGCGCTCGCCGGGCTTGAGGTCGGTGTGCTGCTGCAGGTAACCGGCGAACGCCGCACTCTGGCGCTCAAGCTCGGCGTAGGTCAGGGTAATGCCCATGTTGCTGAACGCCGGACGGTCGGCAAAGGTCTTGCAGGAACGCTCGAAGACTTCGATCACTGATTGATAGGCAGTCAGGTCGATGGTGTTAGGCACACCCGCCGCGCGTTTGTCATTCCAAAAATCAGGTTGCATTATTCTTGTC
The DNA here is from genome assembly GCF_003852355.1 of Pseudomonas sp. R2-7-07. Taxonomy (NCBI): domain Bacteria; kingdom Pseudomonadati; phylum Pseudomonadota; class Gammaproteobacteria; order Pseudomonadales; family Pseudomonadaceae; genus Pseudomonas; species Pseudomonas sp. R2-7-07. Next base: position 4,422,775 of record NZ_CP027759.1, read on the forward strand.
CTCTTTACCTGAGTGTGTCCGGCCGCTTTTCTATGCAGCTACAAAGAGCGGAGCTTTGAGGACGTTAGCAGTAATGGCCAAACAGGCAATACACTCAACTGTGTCATTGATTGTATGAATCTTGTCGCTGAGGCGCAGGCAGATACCCCGCCCCCCACCCGATGAGCTATACACTGCAACGACCCTGCGCAAAGGAACCGCCATGAACCACAGCACTTTCTGGCTGACCGCGAACGACCACAGCCGCCTGTACGTCAATCAATGGATGCCCGCCGAGCCTCCCAGGGCCCTGGTGATGCTGTCCCATGGCATGGCCGAGCACAGCGGCCGCTATGGGCGCCTGGCGCAGGCGTTGTGCGGCGCCGGCTATGGTGTGTATGCGCTGGACCAACGTGGGCATGGCCGTACCGCCGACGAAGGCACCTTGGGGCTGTACGCCGAAGAGGATGGCTGGAACAAAGTGGTGGGCGACCTGGCCAGCCTTAACCAGCACATCGGCCAGCAGCAACCGGGGCTGCCGATTATTTTGCTCGGCCACAGCATGGGCAGCTATATCGCCCAGGCCTATCTGCTGCATCACAGCGCCAGCCTGCATGGGGCGATACTCAGCGGTTCGAATTTCCAGCCGGTGGCGTTGTATCGCGCGGCGCGGGCGATTGCCCGTATCGAGCGCGCGCGCCAGGGTATGCGCGGGCGCAGTGCATTGATTGACTTTCTGTCGTTCGGCTCCTTCAACAAAGCGTTCAAACCCAATCGCACCGCCTTCGACTGGCTCAGCCGCGACCCGGTTGAAGTCGACCAATACATCCATGACCCGCTTTGCGGTTTCCGCTGCACCAACCAGCTGTGGGTCGACCTGCTCGGCGGCTTGCAGCAAATCAGCAAAGCGTCCAATCTCGCGCAGATAGATCCGGGCCTGCCAATTCTGATAATCGGCGGCGAATGTGATCCGGTGAGTGAAGGCAAGCGTCTCAAAAGCCTGGCCCATGCCCTGCGCGATGCGGGCTGCCAGCACCTGCAATTGACGCTCTACCCGCAGGCACGTCATGAAGTGTTCAATGAAACCAACCGCGACGACGTCACCGCGGATGTGCTGACGTGGCTCGAGCACGCCCTGACAGTGCGCAGGCCTACCCGCTGCGAATAATTTTTCGTTTAAAATCAGCCAATTAAATTATCGATTAGCCACAGGATGCACCTTTAGATGACCCAGGTAACCAACACCCCCTACGAGGCCCTTGAAGTCGGCCAGACCGCCAGCTTCAGCAAGACCGTCGAAGAGCGCGATATCCAGTTGTTCGCCGCCATGTCTGGCGATCACAACCCGGTGCACCTGGATGCCGAGTATGCCAAGGCGACCATGTTCAAAGAACGCATCGCCCATGGCATGTTCAGTGGTGCGTTGATCAGCGCGGCGGTAGCCTGTGAACTGCCCGGCCCGGGCACGATTTATATCGGCCAGCAGATGAGCTTTCAAAAGCCGGTCAAGATCGGCGACACCCTCACCGTGCGCCTGGAAATCCTGGAGAAGCTGCCCAAGTTCCGTGTACGCATTGCCACGCGAGTGTTCAACCAGCGCGATGAGTTGGTAGTGGATGGCGAAGCGGAGATTCTTGCCCCGCGCAAACAGCAGGTAGTGACGTTGACCGAGCTGCCGCCGATCAGCATTGGCTGAAAATGACGCAATACAAATGTGGGAGGGGGCTTGCCCCCGATGGCGGTGATTCAGTCAATAAACCTATCGACTGATCCACCGCTATCGGGAGCAAGCCCCCTCCCACACTTTTTACAGCATCTACAACCCAGGGCTTACGACTGAGCGCGAGCCTGGTTACGCAGAGCTTTAACCTGGTCGTGGTTGCGCTGCACGCCGTGGTACTGACGTTCAACCAGATCACGAATACCCAGCAGGTTGTGCTTGTTGATCTTCTCGATCGCTTCCTTGTAAGCCTTCAGTGCGTGGTCTTCACCGCGCTCGGCTTCGTTCAGCACGGACTCTTCGTCCTTACCGGTCACCATCGATTTCACGTCAACCCAACCGCGATGCATAGCACCGGCCACGCTGCCGGATTCTTTCGGCTCGCCACCCAGGGCACGCACGGCAGTTTTCAGCTCGGTGGCAGCAGTGGCGCAATCGGCGGAGCGCTTGACGAACAGGGCTTTGAGTTCAGGGTGCTTAATGTCTTCAGCGCACTCCTGGAAACCCTTTTGGCCGTCGATGCTGGTTTCGATCAGGTCGTTCAGTACGGAGATGGATTCTTTATTGATGTCAGTCATTTTTCAATTCCTTATGTGGGTTGAGAAAGTTGTCTTAATGATTGCAGCGCTCGTGCCAGGTTTTGAAAAATTACTTATTTGTTGTATTTCAATGACTTACGAATTATTGAACCATCTGTATCGACGTTATTTGCATGATCTGTCATTTGGCCTTCATGCAGAATGCCTGTATTTTCCCCGCTATCGAATCAAACGCTGAAGCCCATGAACCCCGAAAAACTCGAATTGCTGATCACCCGCGAAATGCCCTTCGGCAAATACAAAGGGCGGATCATCGCCGACTTGCCCGGCCCCTACCTGAACTGGTTCGCCCGTGAAGGTTTTCCCCACGGGGAACTGGGTGGCTTGCTGGCACTGATGCAGGAAATCGACCACAACGGTTTGGCCGAATTGCTTGAACCGCTGCGCGTTAAACACGGTAAACCCGCCCCTCGCCATTAATTAAGAGCCTCGCCATGCCAAGGAATGCAAACAACGAAAGTCACTGGCAGGCCATCGCCCAGCGCTATGAGCTGGAGCCGGGCCCGATCAATCTGGAAAACGGCTACTTCGGGCGCATGAGCCGTGCAGTCCAGGCCCAGTACCTGGAACACGTTGCCTTCATCAATCGCAGCAACTCGGTGTACGTGCGTCAGCGCTTCGAGCAAGGGGAAAATCTCGAGATTCGTCGCCAACTGGCCGCTTTGATCGATGCAGACCCGGACTCGGTGGCCTTCACCCGCAACGCCACTGAAGCCTTGCAGTCGCTGATCCGCAACTACAACCGCCTGCAACCCGGCGACCAAGTGCTGATCAGTGACCTGGAGTACGACACGGTCAAAGGCGCGATGCGCTGGCTGGCCGGCGTGCGCGGTGTCGAAGTGATCGAGATTTCCCACGCTCACCCGGCCAGTTTCGACAGCCTCGTGCAGATCTATCGCGATACCTTCATTCAGTACCCGCGCTTGAAGCTGATGGCGCTGACCCATGTCACGCACCGCACCGGCCTGGTGATGCCGGTGGCGGCGATTGCCAAGGCTGCGCGTGAGCAGGATATTGATGTAATCCTCGACGGCGCCCACGCTCTGGGCCAGATCGATTTCAACCTGGCCGAGTTGGGCATTCAGTTCGCCGGCTTCAACTTGCACAAATGGATCGGCGCCCCGCTGACCCTGGGCTTTCTCTACATCGCCCCCGAGCGCTTGGCGGATATCGACCCGGACATGGGTGAATTCCACTACCCCGCCACGGATGTACGCGCGCGTACGTCCTACAGCACGCCTAACTTTCCGGCACTGATGAGCATGCCGTTGGTGTTTGAAGAACACCGGCAATTGGGCGGCGCGGCGGCCAAGGGCGCACGGGTCAATTACCTGCGCAATCGTTGGGTGAACCAGGTGCGGACTGTGCCGGGAATCGAAGTGCTGACGCCGGATGATCCGAGGCTGTATTGCGGGATTACCGCGTTCAAGTTCGTTGGGCGCGATCAGCAAGTGATGGTGGATCGGTTGCTCAACGATTACGGGCTGTTCACCACCACCCGCACGGGTTCGGCGTTTGGCACGTGTATTCGGGTGACACCGGGATTGGTGACGTCAGCACAAGACATCGGCACGCTGGTCAACGCCATTACCGAGCTGAGCGAAGATTAAATGTGGGAGGGGGCTTGCTCCCGATAGCGGTGAATCAGTCACTACATGTATTGACTGAACCACTGCTATCGGGAGCAAGCCCCCTCCCACATTGGTTTTGTGGCGTTCTCCAGGTTTTCTACAGGCAAAAAAAAGCGGTACACCGACCAAGTGCACCGCAAAAATGCCGTTAAGCACAGCAACAACGATTCGATAAATCAGATCAATCCAGCAGCGCCAGCGCCTCGGCGGTGACTTCCTGGATACGCGCCCAATCGCCGTTCTTTACCCATTCAGGATCAAGCATCCAGCTACCGCCCACGCACATCACGTTTTTCAACGCCATGTAGCTTTTGATGTTGGCCGGGCCGACGCCGCCGGTCGGGCAGAATTTCACTTCGCCGAACGGGCCACCCAAGGCCTTGATCGCCGCCACGCCGCCGCTGACTTCGGCCGGGAACAGCTTGAAGCGGCGGTAGCCCAGGCCATAGCCTTCCATGATGCCGGAGGCATTGCTGATGCCAGGCAGCAGCGGGATCGGGCTGTGCACCGAGGCTTCCAGCAGGTCGCGGGTGATGCCGGGGGTGACAATGAACTGCGAGCCGGCCACTTCTGCCGCTTCGAGCATATGACGGTCCAGCACAGTGCCGGCACCGGTGCACAGCTCAGGGCGCTGTTCGCGCAACACCTGGATGGCCTTGAGGCCGAACTCGGAACGCAGGGTCACTTCCAGGGCGGTCAGGCCACCGGCAGCCAGGGCATCGGCCAGGGGCAGGATGTCCTGCTCGCGGGCGATGGTGATCACCGGCAGGATCCGCGCCTTGGCGCAGAGGCTGTCGATCAGGGCAACTTTATCCGCCATGGACACGGTCGGTTGAGGGCTTTTCATAGCGGCTGATCCTTGGCTCATGGGCACCAGTAAATCTCTAAAGTAGGTTGCAAAAACGCGCGAATCGGCATGGCGGCGACATCGTCACCGGCCAGCGCGGCGCTCAAGGTAGTCAACTTCGAACTGCCGGAAATCGACAGCACGGTGTAGTGGGCCGTGGCCAGCAATGCACGACTCATGGTCAGGCGCTGGTGCGGCACGGTCGGCGCCAGCATTGGCCAGCAACGGCGGGTGCCGTCGGCCTGCAACGCCTGGGCGAGGTTCGGGCTGTTGGGAAACAGCGATGCGGTGTGGCCGTCATCGCCCATGCCCAGCACCAGCACATCGATCGCCGGCAGTTCGGCCAGCAGGCGATCAGCCTGCTCGGCCGCCTCTTCAAGGTTGGCGGCAGCGCTGTACAGGCTCAAGAATTTCGCCTTGGCCGCCGGGCCCTGCAGCAGGTGCTGCTTTAACAAGCCGGCATTGCTGTCGGCATGTTCCACCGGCACCCAACGCTCGTCGGCCAGGGTGACCGTGACCTTGGACCAGTCCAGGGCTTGCCTGGCCAGGTTCTGGAAGAACGCCACCGGGCTGCGGCCACCGGACACCACCAGGGTGGCCGCGCCACGGGCGCTGATGGCCACGCGCAATTGTTCGGCCACGTCATTGGCCAGGCCGTCCGCCAACAGCACGGGCGTACGGTACTCATGGGCAGTGACGCCCTGAGGCAGTTTCAATTCAGATATCGCCATACCACGACCTCCCATCCCGCGTGATCAGTGCAATCGAGCTCATCGGCCCCCAGGACCCCGCCGCGTACGGCTTGGGCGCATCACCGGATTTTTTCCACCCGGCGATCAACTGGTCACACCACTTCCACGCGGCTTCAATTTCATCTTTGCGAACAAACAGGTTCTGATTGCCGCGCATCACTTCCAGCAACAACCGCTCGTAGGCATCGGGAATCCGTGCGCTGCGATAAGTGTCGGAAAAATTCAGTTGCAGCGGCCCGCTGCGCAGTTGCATGCCCTTGTCCAGGCCCTGCTCCTTGGTCATCACGCGCAAGGAAATACCTTCGTCCGGCTGCAGGCGGATGATCAACTTGTTGCTGATCTGCAAGCGCTGCTCGGGGGCGAAGATATAGTGGGACGGTTCCTTGAAGTGGATGACGATCTGCGACAGCTTTTGCGGCATGCGCTTGCCGGTACGCAGGTAGAACGGCACCCCGGCCCAACGCCAGTTACGAATATCGGCCCGCAGGGCGACGAAGGTCTCGGTGTCGCTCTGGGTGTTGGAATTCTCTTCTTCCAGGTATCCCGGCACGGCTTTACCGGCGCTGTAGCCGGCAATGTACTGGCCGCGCACCACCTGGGTGGTCAGGCCTTCCGGGCTGATCGGCGCCAGGGCCTTGAGCACCTTGACCTTCTCGTCGCGAATGCTGTCGGCGGACAGATCGGCCGGCGGGTCCATGGCGATCAGGCACAGCAGCTGCAACAGGTGGTTCTGGATCATGTCGCGCAGTTGGCCAGCCTTGTCGAAGTAGCCCCAACGGCCCTCGATGCCAACCTGCTCGGCCACGGTGATTTCCACGTGGGAAATGTAGTTCTGGTTCCATTGGGTTTCGAACAGGCTGTTGGCGAAACGCAAGGCGATCAGGTTCTGGACGGTTTCTTTGCCCAGGTAGTGGTCGATACGGTAGGTGCGGTTTTCCGGGAAAAACTGCGCGACGGCGTCGTTGACCTTGCGCGAGGATTCCAGGTCCGAACCAATCGGCTTTTCCAGCACGACGCGGGTATTTTCCGCCAGGCCGGCCTTGGACAGGTTTTCGCAGATCGCGCCATACACGGCGGCCGGGGTGGCGAAGTAAGCGATCAGGCGCTGTTCGCTACCGACCTTTTCGGCAAGGGCGACGTAGTCGTCGGCCTTCATGAAGTCGACATGCACATACGCCAGGCGCGCCAGGAAACGCTGGGCCACGGCTTCGTCCAGCTCCTTGCCGACGTATTTGCGCAGTTCTGTTTCGATATGGGCCAGGTGCTGCTGCTCGGAACCGGCTTCGCGGGCCAGGGCCAGGATGCGCGTGTCATCGTGCAGCAAGCCGGCGCCATCGAGTTGATAGAGGGCAGGAAATAACTTGCGCAGCGCCAGATCACCCAAGGCGCCAAACAGGGCAAAGGTGCAGGGTTCTACGGTTATCAAAGGCATGATGTTTGTTCTTTTATCAAGTTAAGCTACAAATACCTTTTTTCAAGGCATCACTCAAGGAAAAATGTAGTAATAACCACAACATTTTCCGCAAATACGCATTGCGAGTGGTGGTGTTCGGCTACCCTCAGTAGGATAGGCCACCGCGAAAAGCCACTCATCGATTGGTTACCGCCTTTTTATTTGCATCGTCGCCCGAAGGAAAGACTGAATGGACCGCGTGCGAAATCTTCTGGAACAGATCCGGAACCGCCTCGAAGAATTGAACAAGGCCGAGAAAAAAGTCGCCGAGGTCATCCTGCTCAACCCGCAGCAGGCCACCCGCTTCTCGATCGCTGCCCTCGCCCAAGCCGCTTCGGTCAGTGAACCGACGGTCAACCGCTTTTGCCGTTCGTTCGGCGTCAGTGGTTACCCTGAACTTAAATTGCAGTTGGCGCAAAGCCTGGCCAGTGGCGCGGCGTATGTCAGCCGCGCCGTGGAAGCCGATGATAACCCGGAGGCCTACACCCAGAAGATCTTCGGCAGCGCCATCGCGTCCCTGGACAGTGCCTGCCAGGCCCTCGACCCGGCCCTGATCAGCAAGGCCGTGGATCTGTTGATCCAGGCGCGGCAGATTCACTTCTTCGGCCTGGGCGCCTCGGCCCCGGTGGCCATGGACGCGTTGCACAAGTTCTTCCGTTTCAACCTGGCGGTGACCGCCCACGCCGACGTGCTGATGCAACGCATGATCGCCTCAGTGGCGCATACCGGTGAGTTGTTCGTGATCATTTCCTACACCGGGCGTACCCGTGAGCTGGTGGAAGTGGCGCGTATCGCACGGGAAAACGGCGCGTCGGTGCTGGGCGTAACGGCCGAGAACTCACCGTTGGCCAAGGCCAGCACGGTGAGCCTGAACATTCCGCTGCCGGAAGACACCGATATCTACATGCCGATGACCTCGCGGATCATTCAGCTGACGGTGCTGGATGTGCTGGCGACCGGGATGACATTACGCCGCGGAGTGGATTTCCAGCCGCATTTGCGCAAGATCAAAGAGAGCTTGAATGACAGCCGGTATCCGGTGGGGGATGAGTTCAACTGAGCCTGATCGTTCCCACGCTCCGCGTGGGAATGCCTCTTGTGACGCTCCGCGTCACGGCATCAAGAGCAGACGCGGAGCGTCAAGGGCTGCTTTCCCACGCGCAGCGTGGGAACGATCACAGCAGCACCACTAAATCCCAGCCCGAGCCTGCAAACTCAGATGCGCCCTCTCCCCCGGCGCCAGGCTGGCCCCGGCCATCGCCGACTCCACGCACACAAACCCCGACGCCTCGTTGAAGCTCACACCCAGCAACGGCCGGCTGCCGGGATGCCACACCACGGTGTCAGCGCTGTCGCCGGTGTCGATACACAGTTCCCGCTGCCACGCATGGTCCTTGAGGTGCAACTCACCCTCATGCTGGAACACTCGCTGGCAGCCGCCATCCACCCGCAGTTCGCCTTCCTGCTGGCAAGCCTGGCGGTTGAGCTGGTCGTAACCTTGCGCCCCGTCGAGCCCAGACAGCGCTACCTCGTCAACGTGACCGATACGCCAGTAGGCGTGCAAAGCATGGCTCAACTGGCACGGCAGCTCATCCTGATGCTCGGTGCTCAGGCGCAATTCCAGGGTTTCACCCAAATGCGCGTGCAGGTCCACCTGCCAGTCGCACAGCTGCAGCTGCCAGTGCAGACGCACGCCATCATCTTCGGTGCTGCTGTCGAGCAGTTTCCAATCGATCAAGCGCGCCCAACCGTGGGAAGGCCACGCGTTTTCGCTGGGGTGGCGGCCATACCAAGGCCAACACACCGGCACGCCACCCCGGATGGCACCGACTTGCGGCCACTTGGCGGCGCACCACAGCCAGGGTTTCTGGCCGGTGGGCTGAAAGTGCAGCAATTGCGCGCCCTGGCGACTGAACACCGCCTGGCACAGCGGATGGTCGATCACCAACACGTCACGCATCTGGAAGCGCTCCCAGGCGAACACCGGACGCTCGCGCAAGGATTTGAAAAAACGTTGCAGCGGTTGCTCATGCATGTGCCACGGTCCCGAATATCACAGTGCAACCCAAAAAAAAGCGGATAGCCATGGCTATCCGCAAAATGCGCACAGAGAGAAGGAGCTTATCGCAACAGCGTTAGAACGTAGACTGGATTTTCAGGCCCGCTACCAACGCGTTGTCGACTTTGTCCACGCCACCAGGCTGGACAACGTATTGCAGGTTCGGACGCACGGTCAGCCAGTTGGTGACGTGGAAACCGTAGTTGAGTTCGACGTTGTACTCAGTCTCACGAATCGGCGTGTAGAACGGATTGTCATAGTCGCTCACACCATTGGCGGCGTTAAGCAGTTGAGAGTTCTTCTTCACGTCATCGTTGACATGCAGGCGAGCGACGCCAATGCCGACGTCATCTTTTGGACGCGCGTCGAAGGGGCCTTTGTACACCAGCATCAACGACTGGTAGTTGTCGACCAGGTTGGTTTCCTTGTCATGGAAGGTCGCGTTGGCGGCGATGTTCAGGCCACGGGTAGCGTCGCCGTTATGCGTGGTAAGTTGCTGTTGCGCAACGAACCAGTAGCCTTTCTTGCTGCTGTGGGTACGGTAGGCGGCGCCAGTAGTGGCGGCATCGTTGCCGTTGACGTCTTCGCGTACGTCAGACGCATCGGCAGCGCTTTTGTAGTAACCCACACGGTATTCGCCAGGCAGGTTGTTGACCTTCGGCGACCAGACCAACTCCACCGGAATCACGGTGCCTTTGGTACCGCTGCCGCTGAGTTTGAAGCCGTTGCCGTGCTCCAGTTGCGACGGGTTCTGGTTGTAGGCACCAATCTGCGCATACAGCTCAGGCGTGATGTTGTACTTCACGCGGATAGCGGCCTGGGCGACCGGCCAGTTGTACCAGGTGTTTACGTAGTTACCGACCTGGGAGCCGCAGAACGACAGGTTCTGGAAGTCGCACGGGAAGGTGTTGAAGTCTTCGCCTTCACCGAAGTAGCCGAGCTTCACGTCCAGCTTGTTGTCGAACATCTGGTGCTGAACCCAGAACTGGGTCAGACGCACCATGTGGCCACGGCCATACACTTCCTGAGACGAACTCAAGGTGCCGGCGCGCGGGTCGCCAATACGGTCATTGGAGATGTTCTGGCCATTACGGTTGGTGAACTGGATCTTGGCCTGGGTGTTATCCCAGCCCCACAGTTTTTGCAGGTCCAGCGCCACGCCCAGACCGAACTGGTCAGCGTAACGACCGGTCTTGTCGTTGTTGTAGCCACCGTGGGCGTTGTAGCCCATCTCACCTACGTAGTCGGCCTTGATGTCGATACCTTGCTCGATCAGCTTGGTACGCTCGCCGCCCCAATCGCCGGTCATCCACTTGGAATCGGCGCTGAACGCATCGGCCGCCATCGCATTGGCGGACAATACAAGGGCTGCTGCTGCTGACAGTTGGCAGAACAGCCGAGTGTTGTTGTGTTGCTTTTTCATCCCTACATCCTCGTCTTTATTGTTATTAAACTGTTTTTATCTAACGCGGGTTACATTTTTTAATTAAAACAACCAGTTATCTCGATTAACGACCTTTGAACTGAGTCACATTGTCGGCATGCCCCTGTGCCGGCAATGCAGCAACGGTGCCCAATCGCTCACCGGTCGCGGCATCGAACAGCAATACCTTGGCCGGGTCGAACTGCAGGGTCAGGGTCTCGCCGACCTGCGGTGCCACGTCCGGCGCCAGACGGCAGCAGACCTTGGTGTCATTGAGCTGCACGAACACCAGAGTGTCCGGGCCGGTAGGCTCGGTTACCTGGACTTCGGCACGAATGCTCGAAGAACCATTGCCCTCGCCCGCCGCCAGCACGATCTGCTCCGGGCGCAGGCCCAGGATCACATCGCGGTCTTCCAACCCAGCGTCATTCATACTCAGCGGCAGCTCGCAACGGGCCTGGCCGCTGTCGAGCAGCGCCACCAGGCGACCGTCCTTGCGTTGCAGACGCAAAGGTACGAAGTTCATGGGAGGTGAACCGATAAAGCTTGCCACAAACAAGTTGGCCGGGTCGTTGTAAATTTCTTTCGGCGTACCAAATTGTTGGATGATGCCGTCCTTCATCACCGCCACTTTGTCGCCCAGGGTCATTGCTTCGATCTGGTCGTGGGTCACGTAGACGGTGGTGGTCTTCAGCCGCTGGTGCATCAGCTTCATTTCGGTGCGCATCTCGACGCGCAGCTTGGCGTCAAGGTTCGACAACGGTTCGTCGAACAGGTAGATCTTCGGCCGACGCGCCAAGGCCCGGCCCATCGCCACGCGCTGTTGCTGGCCACCGGACAGTTGGCCCGGCTTGCGGTTGAGCAGGTGTTCGATCTGCAGCAGCTTGGCCACGCGCGCGACTTCGGCGTCGATGTCGGCCTGGGGCATCTTGCGGATCTTCAGGCCGAATTCGATGTTCTCGCGCACGCTCATGGTCGGGTACAGCGCGTAGGACTGGAACACCATGGCGATGTCACGGTCCTTGGGGCTCATGCCGCTCACGTCCTGATCACCGATCATGATCGCGCCGCCGGAGATGGTCTCAAGGCCGGCGATGCAGTTCATCAACGTGGACTTACCGCACCCCGAAGGGCCGACCAGGATCAGGAACTCACCTTCCTTGATCGACAGTTCGATGTTCTTCAAGGTGTCGGGCAGGCCGGCGCCATAGGTCTTGTTTACATTGCGAAGTTCAAGCGTAGCCATGATTACCCCTTGACCGCGCCGGCCGTCAGGCCGCGCACGAAATACTTGCCTGCGATCACATAGACCAGCAGGGTCGGCAGCCCGGCAATCATCGCCGCCGCCATATCCACGTTATATTCCTTGGCCCCGGTGCTGGTGTTGACCAGGTTGTTCAGCGCCACCGTGATGGGCTGCGAGTCGCCGCTGGAGAACACCACACCGAACAGGAAGTCGTTCCAGATCTGGGTGAACTGCCAGATCAGGCAGACCATGATGATCGGCGTCGACATCGGCAGAATGATCTGACGGAAGATGGTGAAGAAACCGGCACCGTCCAGGCGGGCCGCCTTGATCAACGCATCCGGAATGCTCACGTAGTAGTTACGGAAGAACAGCGTGGTGAACGCCAGGCCGTAGACCACATGCACGAACACCAGGCCGGTGGTGGTGCTGGCCAGGCCCATCTTGCCGAGGGTGAACGACGCCGGCAGCAGCACGGTCTGGAACGGCAGGAAGCAGCCGAACAGCAACAGGCCGAAGAACAGCTGCGAACCGCGAAAGCGCCAGAACGACAGCACGTAGCCGTTCAACGCACCGATGGCCGTGGAGATCAGCACAGCGGGCACGGTGATCTTGATCGAGTTCCAGAAGTAGCCGTCCACGGTGGCCCAGGCCTTGACCCAGCCAATGCCGCTGACCACGGTCGGCCAGCTCAGCAGGTTGCCGGTGCTGATGTCTTCAGGCGTCTTGAAACTGGTGAGCAGCATCACCACCAGCGGCACCAGGTACAGCAGCACCGCAAGGATCAGCACCGCGTAGATCGCGATGCGACTCAGGCTGATGGCAGGTTTAGCGGCGAGACTAGTCATTGCGCTTGGTCCTCAGCTCGGAATACAGGTACGGCACGATGATCGCGAGGATCGCACCGAGCATCAGGATTGCACTGGCCGAGCCCATGCCCATCTGGCCGCGACTGAAGGTGAACGAGTACATGAACATGGCCGGCAGGTCGGAGGAATAGCCCGGGCCGCCAGCGGTCATCGCCGCCACCAGGTCGAAGCTCTTGATCGCAATGTGCGCCAGGATCATCACCGCACTGAAGAACACCGGACGCAGGCTTGGCAGCACCACGCTCCAGTAGATGCGTGGCAGGCTCGCGCCGTCGATCTGCGCGGCGCGGATGATCGACTGATCGACGCCCCGCAGGCCCGCCAGGAACATCGCCATGATGAAGCCCGAGGCTTGCCACACGGCGGCGATCACCAGGCAGTAGACCACGCGGTCGGGGTCGATCAGCCAGTCGAGACGGAAGCCTTCCCAACCCCAATCGCGCAATAATTTGTCCAGGCCCATGCCCGGGTTGAGCAGCCATTTCCAGGCGGTACCGGTGACGATCATCGAGAGCGCCATCGGGTACAGGTAAATGGTGCGAATGAAACCTTCGCGACGGATTTTCTGGTCGAGGAAAATCGCCAGCAGCACGCCGATCACCAGGGTGATACCGATGAACATCCCGCCGAACACGGCGAGGTTTTTGCTCGCTACCCACCAACGATCGTTGTCGAACAACCGCTCGTATTGCGCCAGGCCAGCCCACTTGTAGCTGGGCAGGAAGGTGGAGGTGGTGAACGACAGCACGAACGTCCACAGGATGTAGCCATAAAAGCCCACCAGCACGATGAACATGCTCGGCGCCAGCACCAGTTTAGGGAGCCAGCGCTGCAGTGCATCGAACGGCGAGGCCTTGCTGAACACAGCAACAGAACTCATGGGAAAATCCAAGAAAAAGGTAAAGATGGCTGCAAGCTACAAGCTGCAAGCGTCAAGACAACAACGCACCAGCTTGTAGCTTGTAGCTTGAAACTTGCAGCTTAAAACCTACTTCGCAGACTTGATCGCAGCGCCCAATTTCTTGGCGGTGTCGGCCGGGTCGGCTTTCGGATCGTTGATGTAGTTGGTGACCACGTCAAAGAACGCACCTTGTACCGCCAGGGTGGTGGCCATGTTGTGCGCCATGCTTGGCTGCAGGCCACCGGTCTTGGCATCGGTCAGGAAGTCCTTGGCCGCCGTCTGGGCGCAGGAGTCGAAACCGTACGAATCCATTTTGTTCAGCATGTCGTTGCGCACAGGGATCGAACCCTTGTTGATGCTGAACACTTTCTGGAAGTTTTCACCCAGCACGACTTTGGCGATGTCCTGCTGGCCAGCGGCAGTGCCTTTGTCTTTCTGCTTGAACACCGCCAGGGAGTCGATGTTGTAGGTGAAGGCTTTGTCGGTGCCCGGGAACGCTACGCACTCGTAGTCTTTGCCGGCGACTTTCTTGGCGGCGGTCCATTCGGACTTGGCCCAGTCACCCATGATCTGCATGCCGGCCTTGCCGTTGATGACTTTACCGGCTTCGAGGTTCCAGTCCTGGCCTTTGCCGTCAACGTCCATATAGGTCGCGACTTTCTTCAGCTCGGTCAGCGACTTGACCATTTCCGGGCCGGTCAGTGCGCCGTTATCCAGGTCGACCAGGGCTTTCTTGTAGCCATCGGCACCCATCACCGAGAGCACCACCGCCTCGAACACGGTGCTGTCCTGCCAAGGCTGGCCGCCGTGAGCGAGCGCAATGAAGCCCGCCGCTTTCAGTTTGTCGCCGGCGGCATAGAATTCTTCGAGGGTGGTGGGGTTCTTGGTGATGCCGGCTTTCTTGAAGACTTCCGGGTTGATCCACAGCCAGTTCACGCGGTGGATGTTGACCGGTACGGCGACGTAGTCACCGTCGTACTTCACGGTATCGGAGACTTTCTTGTCGAGCAGGGAGTCCCATTTTTCTTCTTTGGCGACGTCTTTGAGCACGTCGGTGTCGAGCAGGCCGGTGGACGCCCATTCCTGGATGTCGGGGCCTTTGATCTGGGCGACGCCAGGTGGGTTGCCGGCGACCGCACGGCTTTTCAGCACAGTCATTGCAGTGGCACCGCCGCCACCTGCAACAGCGCCGTCTTTCCAGGTGAAGCCGTCTTTCTCGACTTGGGCCTTCAAGACATCGACAGCCGCTTTTTCACCGCCCGAGGTCCACCAATGCACCACTTCAACCGTCCCTTTCGAGTCGGCGGCAAATGCACTGAGGGGAAACAACGAGGCAACGGAAATAGCTACGGCGAGGCGATTAATCGCGTTCATCTGAATACCTTTTCTTGTTGTTATGCATGCAAGTCTAGAGCTTGCGCTGCACGGAGTTTAAACAGGGATTTTCCGGGCGCAGGTAACAAAGGGACGTACAAATGTCACCACTTGGTGACATAGCGTCCACTGCCCAATGCACTGGCCAGGCTGGGTGCCAAGGGTAGCGCCGGCAACACGACGGCTTGCCAGGCATGGTACAGGTCCGGTTTGCCCGCCCAGATTTTGCTGCTGGGCTGGTTGTGCGGGCTGAGTTCGTGGTGCCAGCTGCCATGGAGCCGGTCGATGAAATGGGTTTCGCAAAACTCCCAGAACCGCCGGTACCAGATTTCATAATGCAACTCACCGGTACGCTTGAGCAGCGCCTGGGCCGCGGCGCTGGCTTCGGCATGGGTCCAGTGCAGGCGTTCGCGAACGACCGGGCGGTTGTTCCAGTCCAGGGTGTAGACAATGCCCGGCGCACCATCCACGGCCCAGGCATAGTCGCAGGCGCTGGCAAACAGCCCTTGGGCATCGCTCACCAACCAGTCCGGCGTGGGCAGCCCGGCTTGCAGGCGCGCGGCTTCCAGATGCAGTACCAGCCGCGCCCATTCGAAGCCATGGCCGGGGGTGATGCCATAGGGACGGAAACCGTCGGCGGGGTTGTCTTCGTTGTAAGCGGGCAAAGGCTTCCACTGGGCGTCGAAGTGCTCGATCACCATAAAGTGGCTACCGGCGGCATGGGTATGGATGACGCGCTCGACGATACGTAATGCGCGGTCCAGCCAGCGCGTGTCACCGGTGACATCGGCCAGGGCGAGGAACGCTTCGGTGGCGTGCATGTTGCTGTTGGCGCCGCGATAGGCTTCGACGCCGCTCCAATCGCGGGCGAAAGATTCGAGCATCACGCCCTCCTCTTCGCTCCAGAAGAACTGGTCGATGATATGGACCGCATCGTTAAACAGGGTGTGTGCACCGGGTGCACCGGCCACCACCGCAGAGCTGGCGGCCAGGGCGACGAACGCATGCAGGTAAGCGGCCTTGCCGGTATTGCCATCGATGGCATCGGGCGCGGCGAACCAGCCACCGTGTTCGCTATCGTGCAACGGGCCGCTGAGGGCCGCGACGCCGTGGGCTACCAGCTCGGCGTAACCGGGCAGCCCCATGGCGTGGGCCATGGCGAAGCTGTGGGTCATACGGGCAGTGTTCATGGTTTCGGCATGGGCATCGGCCGGCAGCTGGCCTCGCTCGTCGAGGTTGCCAAAGCCGTGCGGCAGGCGCGAAGCCTTGGCAAATGACAGCAGGCGCTGGCCTTCGGCCGCGAGCCAGGCGTGATGGGCAGGTGCGTTCAGCCAACTGCTGGCAGGCAGTGGTTGCATGGTCATGGGTAGCCCTTGTTATTTTTTATGGGTGACCGGAGTCTAAACAAGGGCATGAAAGCGGCAAGTAACGAAGGCGAAGATAAATGTCACCGAACGGTGACAAATTTGAGCACGACAGAGATTTACTTAACTAATACAGATTCAAATGTGGGAGGGGGCAAGCCCCCTCCCACAGTTTGGCCTCATTCACAGTCCACAGAACGAGTCATTGACCTAGCGGCGTGACCGCCGCCGGCGCATTGAGACGTTGATTCAGGTTCTGCACCTGGCTTTGCAAGGTCGTGATATTGCGCGTGGTCTGGATGCGGAACACGTCGAATTCCTTGTTGGTCGGCGCATCAGTGGTGACGGGCTGATTCTCCTGCGCGCTCTTGAGGACCAGCACGTCCTGCTCAAGACGGGCGATGGCCGCCGTCGGATTGCCTTGCTTCTTCAAGGCCGCCACGTCGTTAGCCAGGTCCTTGGTCTCAACCTGTGCCGCCTTGAGGCTGGCGACCGCATCGGTCAGGGCCTGCACCTGGCCCTGCAATTTGGCATTCGCATTCGCAAGCTCAGTGGTGCTGGCGCTCATCTGTGCCAGGCGCTGGTCCAGCGCGGTGGCTTGGCCGGCCACGCCCACTTGTTGCTTGCCCTGCTCGAGCAACTGGGCTTCCAACTGTTTGATCTGCAATTTCAGGGCTTCGCTGCCGTTGTTCACATTGGCTTCGCTGGCCACGACCTTGCCGGAAATATCCTGCAGGCGCCCCGCCGCTTCTTCGCTGATACGCGCAAAGCTTTCCTGGGTGGCGACCAGTTGCTGGCCCATCAGGGAAATCTGCTGGAAGCTCCACCAGGCAAGGCCGGCAAAGGCGATCAGCAATGCGCCGACCAACGCCCACAACGGGCCGGTGTTCGCCCGTTTAACCTTGACCACAGGCGTCGTCCGCGAGCGCACCGAGGTGGCGGCAGTCGGCACGAAATCATCATCGTCCCCGAGATCAGCCCGCAGGCTGGGAACGTTGTCGAAGTCGTCTTTAGCATCGTTACGCATGAATCTATCCTGAATCAATGAGATGGCCGGCTGGAAAGCCGAGCGGCGCGAGTATAAACCCTACGCTCGGCGCATGGGTCGACACGCAACCCTCAATACGGTTCCCGATGTTGTTGTGAGCTTAAGCGTGGCCCGGGGCCTGGGCCTTCCACCAGGTACAGAACTCGTCGAGGGCGCTCCACAGGCTGACCTTGGGCTCATAGTCGAGATAATGCCGCGCCCGGCTGATGTCGAGGGTGAAATCTTTGTTCATGACCTGCATGCCCAGGCGCGACAACGACGGCTCCGGCCGCCCCGGCCACATTGCGCAGAACGCCTCATTCAAAGCCGCCATGCTGTAGGACAAACCATAGGAGCGATAGCGGGTGACCTGCGGCAGGTCCATTTGTCGCATCACGTAGTTGACCACATCCCACACCGGCACCGGCGTGCCATTGCTGATGTTGTAGGCCTTGCCCAACGCCGAACCAGGCGCCAGCAAACTGCTGAGCAGCGCCTCGTTAAGGTTGTGCACGCTGGTGAAATCGACCTTGTTGAGGCCGTCACCGACGATGGCCAGGCGGTTCTTGCGCTGCATCTTCAACAGACGCGGGAATAGGCTCATGTCACCGGCACCGGTGACGAAACGCGGGCGTAGGGCCAGCACTTCCAGACCGAATTCCTGGGCCCCGAAGACCTTCTGCTCCGCCAGGTATTTGGTCGCCGCATAAGGATGCTTGAAGCGCTTGGGCACTTGCTCTTCGGTCAGCCCCAAGTGGTCGCGCCCATCGAAATAGATTGAGGGCGAGGACAGATGCACCAACCGCCCGACCCGCTGCTTGAGGCATGCTTCGACGACGTTCTCGGTGACCAGCACATTGCCCTGATGGAAATCCTGATACTTGCCCCACAGCCCGACGGCACCGGCGCAATGCACCACGGCCTCGACGTCACGGCACAGCGCGCGCACCAGGTCGGCATCGTTCAGATCACCCTGGATAAACTCGGCCCCGCGCCGCACCAGATGTTCCACACCCTCGGCACGTCGCCCGTTGACCCGCACGTCCAAGCCCTGCTCCAGGGCGAAACGCGCAAAGCGCCCGCCGATGAAGCCGCTTGCGCCGGTGACCAGAATCTTCATGCATTACCCCATGTTCTTTCGTTTTTCATCGCTGTTGCCTTGACGCCCGCCATCACTTCAACGGCACCAACCATTGCCCACAGACCTGTGCCAGATGCTCGGTCAACAGGCCCAACAGTTGCCCGCCGCTGCGCCAATGATGCCAGTACAGCGGCACGTCGATGGGCTTATCTGGCAGCAATTCGACCAACAGGCCGTTTTGCAGTTGGTCGCGTACCTGCAGTTCGGGTACCAGGCCCCAGCCCAGGCCGGCTTCCGTCAGGCGGATAAAGCCTTCGGACGACGGGCATAAATGGTGCTCGAAACCACCGTTCACCCCGAGCGAAGCCAGGTAACGGTGTTGCAGGAAATCATCCGGTCCGAACACCAGGGCCGGAGTACTGGCCAGTTGGTCGGCCTGCACGCCAGCGGGGAAGTGTCGCGCGATAAACGCGGGGCTGGCCAATGCGCGATAACGCATGGCGCCAAGCGCCAGGCTGCGGGCGCCGGCCACCGGGCGCTCGCTGGCGCAGATGCAGGCCGCCACTTCACCGGCGCGCATGCGCTTGAGGCCGACAGTCTGGTCCTCTACCACCAGGTCCAGCAGCAAGTGCTGTTCGGCGCAGAAATCACTCACCGCCAGCGCCCACCAGGTGGCGAGGCTGTCGGCGTTCAGCGCGATGCGCAAGCGCTCGGGCATGCCTTCTTCGTCCAACGCAGGCACCTGGCTTTGCAGGTCGCGCTCCAGCAGCCGCACCTGTTGCACATGGTTGAGCAAGCGCCGGCCGATATCGGTGGGGGTCGGCGGCGTTGCCCGTACCAGTACCGGTTGGCCGACGCGCGCTTCCAGCAGCTTGATGCGCTGGGACACGGCCGACTGCGACAGCCCCAGCACCTGCGCGCCGCGCTCGAAGCCCGCCTGTTCCACTACGGCCGCCAACGCGGAAAGCAATTTATAGTCGAACATCAGTTTCTCTAATGAGCGATCAGCAATATTGATTTTTCTTATACAGCCTGTACCCAGAGAATAGCCAGCATCGCTTCTCTCTTTATAAGGAACTCCCATGGTTGGCGAAACTGCCCTGGCAACCCTGTTGCGCAGCATGAGCCCTCAGCTCAATGACGGTGACTACGTGTTCTGCACCCTGCCCGATCACCGTATCCCAGCCAGTTGCGAGGTGATCGGCAGCTTTCGCGAGCAGGAAGGCCTGACGCTGATCCTGGAGCGCCGGCACGCCGAGCAGGCCGGCCTGGCCTTCGACTATGTGGCGGCATGGATCACCTTGAATGTGCATTCAGCCCTCGAAGCGGTGGGCCTGACCGCCGCGTTCGCCGGCGCGCTGGGAAAGGCAGGTATCAGTTGCAACGTGATCGCCGGTTATTACCACGACCACCTGTTTGTCGGTCGCACGGATGCCGAGCGCGCCATGCAGGTGTTGCACCAGTTGGCGGCGGACGCGGAGTAAACCTTATGTGGCAAAGCTATCTGAATGGGCTGTTGGTGTCCCTCGGTCTGATCATGGCGATCGGCAGCCAAAACGCCTTTGTCTTGGCGCAAAGCCTGCGCCGTGAACATCACCTGCCGGTGGCCGCGTTGTGCGTGGTGTGCGATGCATTGCTGGTGGCAGCCGGCGTATTCGGCCTGGCGACGGTACTGGCGCAAAGCCCGCTGCTGCTGGGCATTGCCCGTTGGGGCGGCGCGGCGTTCCTGCTGTGGTACGGCACCCTGGCGTTGCGTCGAGCGTTTTCGAAACAGAGCCTGGAGCAAGGCGCACACCTCAAGATGCGCTCATTGCGCGCGGTGTTGCTCAGCGCCCTGGCGGTGACCCTGCTCAACCCCCATGTTTACCTGGACACCGTGCTGTTGATCGGCTCACTGGGCGCGCAACAAACCGAACCGGGCGCGTATGTAGCAGGCGCCGCCAGCGCTTCGTTGCTGTGGTTCGCAACGCTGGCCCTCGGCGCGGCGTGGTTGGCGCCCTGGCTGGCACGCCCGGCCACCTGGCGCCTGCTGGACCTGCTGGTGGCCGTGATGATGTTCAGCGTGACCTACCAATTAATCAGTGCGCCATGAACTTATTCCAAAAGGCTCTGGAACCTCTATCCCACACAGTTGTTGCGTGGTTTTGCCGCACCCCCGGTGCTATGATCCCGAACTTGCGCCGCAAAGAGTACAGACTCGCCGGCGCTTGTTTGGCCGCCCGTGATCGGCCTTGCGCTCACCGCAACTGACCTGATTAGGAGAATCATCATGGCTTTCGAATTGCCGCCGCTGCCCTACGCACACGATGCCCTGCAGCCGCACATCTCCAAGGAAACCCTGGAGTATCACCACGACAAGCACCACAACACCTATGTCGTGAACCTGAACAACCTGGTGCCAGGCACCGAGTTCGAAGGCAAGACCCTGGAAGAAATCGTCAAGTCTTCCTCGGGCGGTATCTTCAACAACGCCGCTCAGGTCTGGAACCACACGTTCTACTGGAACTGCCTGGCGCCAAACGCCGGCGGCCAACCTACCGGCGCACTGGCTGAAGCCATCAACGCTGCGTTCGGTTCGTTCGACAAGTTCAAGGAAGAGTTCAGCAAGACGTCCATCGGCACCTTCGGTTCCGGTTGGGGCTGGCTGGTGAAGAAGGCTGACGGTTCCCTGGCCCTGGCCAGCACCATCGGCGCAGGCAACCCGCTGACCAACGGCGACACCCCGCTGCTGACCTGCGATGTCTGGGAACACGCCTACTACATCGACTACCGCAACGTGCGTCCGAAGTATGTAGAAGCGTTCTGGAACCTGGTCAACTGGAAGTTCGTGGCCGAGCAGTTCGAAGGCAAGACCTTCACTGCCTAAGCAACGCTTGCAGTAGACAGAGCCCGGCGATTGCCGGGCTTTTTCATGGGCGCTGGAAAGTAGCGAGTTGGTTGGAATCGTGGAACTCGCCGAAGGGAATTTGCCACGCACTGAGTGAGAGGAATAACCCTCTCGCGCTCTTCTGGAGAAAAAAGATGGAAGAAATCGGAAAAGCAGGCGGGCAGATGGCGATGCAACTCATCAGCGGCCTGATGAAAGGCCTTGCCGGTGGTGCAGGTGGCGGCGGCGATGAAGGTGGCGCGAAAGCACCAGAGCGTCCCGGTGAGGACAACATGCCACCGCCACCGCCGAAGATTGATTTTTCAGTCAGTTAATCAATGCGGTTGAAATGCCAAGCTACCGTTGGCATGCAGCGCGTTAGTCAAACAGTCAGACGGCGGAACGAATCCGCCGTTTTTCTGGTTTTTTCCTTTCTGTCAGGTGTGAAGTCGCCTTGCGCGCCAATGTTCCTTTGACTGCCATCGCCCGATTGCCAATACTCATGGCATATTGAAGGCCACCCGCATGAGACAAGGAATGCCCCTTTGAAGCTGGAACTCAAAAACAGCTTGTCGGTGAAGTTGCTACGGGTTGTCTTGCTCTCGGCATTGATCGTGGGCGTAGCGCTGAGCGTGGCGCAGATCGTGTTCGATGCCTACAAGACGCGCCAGGCCGTGGCCGGTGATGCCCAACGTATTCTCGACATGTTTCGCGACCCCTCGACCCAGGCCGTGTATAGCCTGGACCGCGAAATGGGCATGCAGGTGATCGAAGGGCTGTTTCAGGATGACGCCGTGCGTGTCGCGTCCATCGGTCACCCCAACGAAACCATGCTCGCGGAAAAAAGCCGTGCCTTGCAGCATTCTTCCAGCCGCTGGTTGACCGACCTGATTCTCGGGCAGGAGCGCACTTTTACCACCGCACTGGTCGGCAAGGGCCCCTACAGCGAGTATTACGGCGACCTGAGCATCACCCTCGACACCGCCACCTACGGCGAAGGCTTTATTGTCAGCTCAGTGATCATCTTTATTTCCGGCGTGCTGCGCGCCCTGGCCATGGGCCTGGTGCTGTACCTGGTGTATCACTGGCTGCTGACCAAACCGCTGTCGCGGATTATCGAACACCTGACGTCGATCAACCCGGACCGGCCCAGCGAGCACAAGATCCCGCAGCTCAAGGGGCATGAGCGCAACGAGCTGGGCCTGTGGATAAACACCGCCAACCAGTTGCTCGAATCCATCGAACGCAACACCCACCTGCGCCACGCGGCCGAGTCCAGCCTGTTGCGCATGGCCCAGTATGACTTTCTCACCGGCCTGCCGAACCGCCAGAAGCTGCAGGAGCAACTGGACAGGATCCTGACCGATGCCGGCCGTCGTCAGCGCCGGGTGGCGGTATTGTGTGTGGGGCTGGATGACTTCAAGAGCGTCAACGAACAATTCACCTACCAGAACGGCGACAAACTGCTGCTGGCGCTGGCCGATCGTTTGCGCGCCCATAGCGGTCGCCTCGGCGCGCTCGCACGCCTGGGGGGCGACCAGTTCGCCCTGGTGCAAGCCGATATCGACCAGCCCTACGAAGCCGCCGAGCTGGCGCAAAGCATCCTGGATGACCTGGAAGCGGAATTCGCCCTCGACCAGGACCAGATTCGTTTGCGCGCCACCATCGGCATCACCTTGTTCCCGGAAGACGGCGACAGCACGGAGAAATTGCTGCAGAAAGCCGAACAGACCATGACCCTGGCCAAAAGCCGCTCGCGCAACCGTTATCAGTTCTATATCGCCAGCGTCGACAGCGAAATGCGTCGGCGCCGTGAGCTGGAAAAAGACCTGCGCGATGCCTTGAGCCGCGACCAGTTCCACTTGGTGTACCAACCGCAGATCAGCTATCGCGACCTGCGCGTGGTCGGTGTAGAGGCGTTGATTCGCTGGCAGCACCCGGAACACGGCCTGGTTCCGCCGGACCTGTTCATCCCGCTGGCGGAACAGAATGGCACCATCATTCCCATCGGCGAATGGGTGCTTGACCAGGCGTGCCGCCAACTGCGCGAATGGCATGACCAGGGCTTCACCGAGCTGCGCATGGCGGTCAACCTGTCCACCGTGCAGTTGCACCACACCGAGTTGCCGCGGGTGGTCAACAACCTGATGCAGATTTATCGCCTGCCGCCGCGCAGCCTGGAGCTGGAAGTCACCGAAACGGGCCTGATGGAAGACATCAGCACCGCCGCCCAACACCTGCTGAGCCTGCGTCGTTCGGGGGCGCTGATCGCCATCGATGACTTCGGCACCGGTTATTCATCCCTCAGTTACCTCAAAAGCCTGCCGCTGGACAAGATCAAGATCGACAAGAGCTTCGTCCAGGACCTGCTGGACGTAGACGACGATGCGACCATCGTGCGGGCGATTATCCAACTGGGCAAAAGCCTGGGCATGCAGGTGATTGCCGAAGGTGTGGAGACCGCCGAACAGGAGGCCTACATCATTTCCGAGGGCTGCCATGAAGGCCAGGGTTACTACTACAGCAAACCGCTGCCGGCCCGGGAGTTGGCGGCTTACTTGAAGCAATCGGAACGCAATAACGCGGCGATTCTTTGAGCGGGGCGAACGATTCCAAATATTTCACGCGTATAAGCCTTTACACAAAATGCAAATCTTTCGCATTATGTCGCAGCTTTTGCGCCCGCGCGCGCGCCCTATCAACAACCGAAGCAGGATGTTCGCCATGATTCGTATGCCCCTGGCCACCGCCAGTCTGCTGGCTATCGCTATTTCTCTCGCCGGTTGCGGCGAAGGTAAAGACAAGGCCGCCGCGCCTCAGGCGCCTGCCGCTGCCAGCACTACCGCCCCAGCGCCAGCCGCGCCTGCAGGCCAGGTCGACGAGGCTGCCGCCAAGGCCGTGGTCGCGCATTACGCAGACATGGTATTTGCGGTGTACAGCGACGCCGAGTCCACCGCGAAAACCCTGCAGACCGCCATCGACACCTTCCTGGCCAACCCGAACGACGACACGCTCAAAGCGGCCCGTACCGCCTGGATCGCTGCGCGCGTACCTTACCTGCAGAGTGAAGTGTTCCGCTTCGGCAACACCATCATCGACGACTGGGAAGGCCAGGTGAACGCCTGGCCCCTGGACGAGGGGCTGATCGACTATGTCGACAAATCCTACGAACACGCACTGGGCAACCCAGGCGCCAACGCCAACATCATCGCCAACACCGAGGTCCAGGTCGGCGAAGACAAGGTCGACGTCAAGGAGATCACCCCGGAAAAACTCGCCAGCCTCAATGAGCTGGGCGGTTCCGAAGCCAACGTCGCCACCGGCTATCACGCCATCGAATTCCTGCTCTGGGGCCAGGACCTCAACGGTACCGGTCCAGGCGCCGGCAACCGTCCGGCCTCGGACTACATGACCGGTGACGGTGCCACCGGCGGCCACAACGAGCGTCGTCGTACCTACCTGCGCGCCGTGACCCAACTGCTGGTCAGCGACCTGCAGGAAATGGTCGGCAACTGGAAGCCCAACGTCGAAGACAACTACCGCGCCACCCTGGAGTCGGAACCGGCTACCGACGGCCTGCGCAAAATGTTGTTCGGCATGGGCAGCCTGTCCCTCGGCGAGCTGGCTGGCGAACGCATGAAGGTGTCCCTGGAGGCCAACTCGCCGGAAGACGAGCAGGACTGCTTCAGCGACAACACGCATAACTCGCACTTCTATGACGCCAAGGGCATCCGCAACGTCTACCTGGGCGAGTACACCCGCGTCGACGGCAACAAGCTGACCGGCCCGAGCCTGTCGTCCCTGGTCGCGAAAGCCGACCCGGCGGCCGATGCAGCCCTCAAGGCTGACCTGGCGGCGACCGAAGCGAAGATCCAAGTGATGGTTGACCACGCCGCCAAGGGCGAGCACTACGACCAGTTGATCGCAGCCGGTAACGATGCGGGTAACCAGATCGTGCGTGACGCAATCGCTGCGCTGGTCAAGCAGACCGGTTCAATCGAAGCCGCTGCGGGCAAACTGGGCATCAGCGACCTGAACCCGGACAGCGCTGATCACGAGTTCTGATCGAGGCGCAGTTGAATGAGGCGACCTTTGGGTCGCCTTTTTTGCGCCATCTTCACCACAAAACCTATGTGGGAGGGGGCTTGCTCCCGATAGCGGTGTGTCAGTGACAAATGTATTTGCTGACCCGCCGCCATCGGGAGCAAGCCCCCTCCCACAATTTGCTCTATGTCGCTTCCAAACCCTCGGTTTACAAGACCGGCACCGCAGGTAGAATGGCGCCTCTGCCCAATCTTCAGAGCGAACTTCATGGCGTTGCCGACCCTGCGCATCATCGGTTTCATCATCGGCATCTTCCTGATCACGCTTGCGATCGCCATGGTCGTGCCCATGGCCACCCTGGTGATCTTCGAACGCACCGGCGACCTGCCGTCTTTCCTGTGGGCCAGCATGATCACCTTTATCGCCGGCCTGGCCCTGGTCATTCCCGGTCGCCCCGAGCATGTGCACCTGCGCCCGCGGGACATGTACCTGCTGACGGTGACAAGCTGGGTGGTGGTGTGCGTGTTCGCGGCGCTGCCGTTTTTGCTGACCCAGCACATCAGCTACACCGACTCGTTTTTTGAAAGCATGTCCGGCATCACGGCCACCGGGTCCACGGTGTTGAGTGGACTGGACAGCATGTCGCCGGGCATCCTGATGTGGCGCTCGCTGTTGCACTGGCTCGGCGGCATCGGCTTTATCGGCATGGCGGTGGCGATCCTGCCCCTGCTGCGCATCGGCGGCATGCGCCTGTTCCAGACCGAATCTTCGGACCGTTCGGAAAAGGTCATGCCGCGCTCCCATATGGTGGCGCGGCTGATCGTTGCGGCGTATGTGGGCATCACCATCCTTGGCAGCCTGGCGTTCTGGTGGGCCGGGATGGGGTTGTTCGATGCGATCAACCACGCCATGTCGGCGATTTCCACCGGTGGGTTTTCCACCTCCGATGAATCCCTGGCGCACTGGAAGCAACCGGCGGTGCACTGGGTGGCGGTAGTGGTGATGATCCTCGGCAGCTTGCCGTTCACCCTGTATGTGGCGACATTGCGCGGCAACCGCCAGGCGCTGATCAAAGACCAGCAGGTGCAGGGTTTGCTCGGCCTGCTGCTGGTGACCTGGCTGGTGCTTGGCACCTGGTATTGGTGGACCACCAACCTGCACTGGCTGGACGCCCTGCGCCATGTGGCGTTGAACGTCACCTCGGTGGTGACCACCACCGGTTTCGCGCTGGGGGACTACAGCCTCTGGGGCAATTTCTCACTGATGCTGTTCTTTTACCTGGGCTTTATCGGCGGCTGTTCGGGCTCTACCGCCGGCGGGATCAAGATCTTCCGCTTCCAGGTTGCCTATATCCTGCTCAAGGCCAACCTTAACCAGCTGATTCACCCACGCGCGGTGATCAAACAGAAGTACAACGGCCATCGTCTCGACGAAGAAATCGTACGCTCGATCCTGACCTTTTCGTTTTTCTTCGCCATCACCATCTGCGCCATCGCGCTGGCCCTGTCACTGCTGGGGCTGGACTGGATGACCGCGTTGACCGGCGCGGCCAGCACCGTATCCGGCGTCGGCCCCGGCCTGGGTGAAACCATCGGCCCGGCCGGCAACTTCGCCAGCCTGCCGGATGCGGCCAAGTGGATTCTGTCGCTGGGCATGCTGCTGGGGCGGCTGGAAATTATTACGGTGTTTGTGCTTTGTATTCCGGCGTTCTGGCGTCACTGACGCTCGACGCTTGCAGCAACCGCGCCCGGTATTCGCCGGGCGTGGCGTCGAACCAGCGGCGAAACGCGCGAAAGAAGTTGCTCGGGTCGGCGAACCCCAACAGGTAGGCAATTTCCAGCAAGGTCATGCTCGGCTGCGCCAGGTATTGCTCGGCCAGCTCGCGGCGGGTGTCATCGAGCAGCGTCTGGAAGCTGGTGCCCTCCTCCTGCAAACGCCGCTGCAAGGTACGCTGGGACAGGTGCAACGTCTGCGCCACCACTTCGCGCTTGGGTTCGCCCTGGGGCAGCAGGCGGCACAGCACTTGCCGTGCCTTGTGGGTCACGCGGCTTTCGGAAAAGCGCGCCAGGTATTCTCCGGCAAAACGATCATGCAGCAGCGCCATGGCCTCGTTGGCCGTGGGCAGCGGGGCATCCATGTCAGCCTGTTCGAAAATCAGCGCGTCATAGGGCGCATTGAATTCCAGCGGCGCATGGAACACCTGTTTATAGGGCGCCAGGTCGACCGGCTGAGCGCCTTGCAACAGTACTTTACGCGGTTGCAGGGTGCGCCCGGTGAGCCAGCCGCACAGCGCCAACGCGCTGGCCAGCGAGGCTTCGGCGCTTTGCCGGGTGGGCGGCAGATGGTCGCCGTGCACTGTCAGAATCAGCGCATACCCCTCGGGTAACAAGCGGAAGCTCAAGTCGGCGCTTTCGGCGATGATGCGCTGGTAACGCACCAGGCGTCCGAAGCCTTCGGCCAGGGTGTTGCTGGACATCAAGGCATAACCGGCCACATGAAACGATGCCGGGCGCACCACTTTCCCCATGTTCAGGCCAATTGCCGGGTTGCCCGACACCTCCACCGCGCGCTGCCACAAACGGGTCATGGCGTCTTGCGCAAACCGTGCGTCGGGATCACTGAGGGCGGCGTAGTCCAGCCCCAGTTGTTGGAACAGGGCCCGGCAATCCAGGCCGTCCATTTCCAAGGCCTTGACTATCCCCATCGCCCAGCTTGCAGAAGTTGTTCGTTCGCTCATGGCGTCTTCTTGAATAAAGCGGGCCTGAATGGCAGGCCAGGAAGGCAAGGATACTAAAGTGGCATCTATTGTCACTGGCTGTAACCATCGATCACTCTAGACTCCAATAAGCTCCCCGCCGAACATCTGTTGGGCGGCATAACAATCAAAGGGCCGGCCACAGTGGAAAATCTCAAGCGATTCAACAGCTTCGCCGAGTTTTACCCGTATTACCTGGCAGAGCATGGCAACAGCACCTGCCGACGCCTGCACTTTATCGGCACCACCCTCGTGATCGGCATTCTGGCGTATGCCGTGGGTCGAGGCTCGCTGGGCCTGCTGCTGGCCGTGCCGATTGCCGGCTACAGCTTTGCCTGGATCGGCCACTTCTTCTTTGAAAAAAACCGCCCGGCGACCTTTCAGCACCCGTTTTACAGCCTGCTGGGTGATTTTGTGATGTACCGCGACATGATTCTGGGCAAGGTGCCGTTCTAGTTTTCGTGGATATAAAAGTCTATTTGTCATTTACAGTGCTGTATCCTGCCAAGGCTTTTTGAGAGCGCGCAATCACCCGCGATTTAAAACAGACCTTGCGAGGAGCGACGACGATGCACGAGATACCTAATCTCCCCTTCCCAAGCCTGCACCCAACAGAGCAGCCAACACCGCAGCAGGCCAGCCCAAAGCAGCCTGAGGCCAAACAAGCCAAACCAGTCGACAGCAAACGCCAGGACTGACGCCGTACCAGACCGTGTGGAAAGCGCCACTTCAAGCGTTTTCCACACTGCCTGAACCCTGGGATACCCGCCATGACCGACACCCTTCCCGATTCCCCGGACACCGCCGTCCTCGACGCCGCCTTGCAAATGGTCGAGGTGTGGAACCGCCTCAGCGCGGACAAACAAGCCACGTTGCTCAAGCGCTTCGGTACCCAGGAAAACGCCTTGGCCGCCCTGGTCACCACCCAACTGCTGGCCCCTGCGCAAACCTGAGGTCTTCCCGATCTGAGGTTTTTGCGCTTTAACGCCCTACGCGAGCCAAACCACCGGTATCATTAGCAGCCTATCTTTACCTGCTGCGACAGTGGACCTCTCCCATGCCAGATACCCAGCGCCCCATGGCGGTCACGCTGCAAGTCGTTTCCATCGTGCTGTTCACCTTTATCGGTTACCTGAATATCGGCATCCCCCTGGCCGTTTTGCCGGGCTATGTGCATAGCGAACTGGGCTATGGCGCGGTGATTGCCGGCCTGGTGATCAGCGTGCAGTACCTGGCCACCCTGCTGAGCCGCCCGTACGCGGGCAAAATCATCGACAACCTGGGCAGCAAGCGCGCGGTGTTGATCGGCCTGGCGGGGTGTGGCTTGAGCGGTGTGTTCATGCTGCTCGCGGCGTGGTGTTCAAGCCTGCCGGCCTTGAGCCTCGCCAGCCTGCTGATCGGTCGCCTGGTGTTGGGCAGTGCTGAAAGCCTGGTGGGCTCGGGCGCCATCGGGTGGGGCATCGGCCGGGTCGGTGCGGCGAACACCGCCAAGGTCATCTCCTGGAATGGCATCGCCAGTTATGGCGCCTTGGCGGTCGGTGCGCCGTTGGGCGTATTACTGGTAAGAAATTTCGGACTGTGGAGCATGGGCGTCAGCATCCTCCTGCTGGCGGCAATCGGCCTGTTGCTGGCCTGGAACAAGGTCGCCGCGCCCATCGTAACCGGCGTGCGTCTGCCGTTCATGAACGTGCTAGGGCGGGTGTTACCGCACGGCTGCGCGCTGGCGTTGGGCTCCATCGGCTTTGGCACCATCGCGACCTTTATCACCTTGTATTACACCACCCAGCATTGGGATAACGCGGTGTGGGCCTTGAGCTTGTTTGGCGCCAGCTTTATCGGTGCGCGCCTGCTGTTCGGCAACCTGATCAACCGTATCGGCGGGTTTCGCGTGGCGATTGCCTGCCTGTCGGTGGAGATCCTTGGGCTGTTGTTGCTGTGGCTGGCGCCGGACGCCAACCTGGCCCTGGCGGGCGCGGCGTTGAGCGGGTTTGGCTTTTCCCTGGTATTTCCGGCGCTGGGGGTGGAAGCGGTCAACCTGGTGCCCGCCTCAAGTCGCGGTTCGGCGGTGGGGGCTTATTCGTTGTTCATCGACTTATCGCTGGGTATCACCGGGCCATTGGCCGGGGCTGTGGCGGCAGGCTTCGGCTTTGCATCGATCTTCCTGTTCGCCGCCCTCGCCGCCCTGGGTGGCTTGCTGCTGAGTGTGTACCTGTACCGCCAGGCGCCCAAGGCCCGCGAAGCACGCGAGGCCTAGAAGTCGACCTTGCCGCGCCCGGCCTTGATGCTGCCGCGCTTGGTCTTGGATTCG
Organism: Pseudomonas sp. R2-7-07; assembly: GCF_003852355.1. Taxonomy (NCBI): domain Bacteria; kingdom Pseudomonadati; phylum Pseudomonadota; class Gammaproteobacteria; order Pseudomonadales; family Pseudomonadaceae; genus Pseudomonas; species Pseudomonas sp. R2-7-07. The sequence continues at coordinate 4,453,073 of NZ_CP027759.1, forward strand.
AGGCGACGCTTTTTCGAGCCCAGGGTCGGCTTGGTCGGGCGGCGTTTCTTCTCGACTTTGGTTGCGCTGAGGATCAACTCCACCAGGCGCTCCAGCGCATCGGCGCGATTCTGTTCCTGGGTGCGATATTGCTGGGCCTTGAGCACCAGCACGCCATCACTGGTGATACGGCTGTCGCGTAATGCCAACAGCCGCTCCTTGTAGAATTCCGGCAGCGACGATGCGGGAATATCAAAACGCAGGTGCACCGCGCTGGAAACCTTGTTGACGTTCTGCCCCCCGGCGCCCTGGGCGCGAATGGCGGTCAGCTCGATTTCGGCGTCGGGCAGGTGCACGTTGTTGGAAATTACCAGCATTGGAACAGGTCCTTGGTTCAGATCGACCAGCATACTCGATCAATACCCGCCCCTCGTTGTAAACAGCGTTTGTCAGGCGATCAGCCTCTAAAGCAACTATCAGTCTGCGCATCGCTGAACTCAAATCACCCGTCCATCCGGCGTTACCTTAGCTCGCTGACTACCCTGCAAATCATGGCGATATCTTTCATAGTGAACGTTCACTTGCGGCCGCCTGCTGAGGCCGCTGATGACCTGCGAGCTGGAAATACTGAACTGAGGGGTCTGGATCGGGGCGCTGAAAGGCTCGCGATACAGCGACGGACCCCATTGCACCGGTAAACCGTGGTTCGCTGCCCCAAGATTGACCTCAATCATGGAGTGATGGTTGTCATCCACCAGATACCCGGTGGCCATCCACCGCACCAACTCCTTCATTTCCCGTTGCGCTCTCACCTCGGTCTGTTCACTGGACTCGCCGGCCTTCGGCTGGTTGAGCCCCAGTCCATTGAGCAGCCCATTGCCCAGCAAGCGAGCGGCGGTCATGAAACGGTCGGTGGTTCCGGAGGGCCCCGCCACGATCGGTTTGTCCTGCAAAGCCGCGTCTTTGGCAAAGCCGCTGTCTTGCTTGACCCGCCAGACCGCGAAGCCGTTGCCCCGAGGAACGACAAGGTGCGCCAACGGCAGGGTCGCCTGGCTTTTAACTGGCCCCTGGTAACCAAATTGCCCGTCATCTCGGTCTACGCGGTTGCGCGGGTTCAGACGGGCAAAATCAAGTTCACGCGAGCTCAGGCGGTTGTCGGCTTTAAGGTCGGCGGCTGTCGCCCAGACTTTATTCGCCAGCGGCGCCGCTTCACGGAAGTCGTTCTGCACTTTGGTCAAGCTGCCACCGGCTTTTGCCGGGTTACTCACGACCGTGCGACCGTTTACTTCCTTGATGGATTCATAAAGGTGCGGATTGCGTGACGCATCCTCAGTGTTTTCATTGCTGAAGGTATAAAGCATCAGCTGTTCGGGTAGCGGATGCTCCTGGGTACTACCACGAGCCGGTCCGAACGCCTTGGACTCCAGATAAGGCACATCGATAATATCGGCAACCTGACTTTTCAGTTCACTTGAGCCGTGGATGCGCTCCAAGGTTTCCCTGAAATACGCTGAATTGCTCAGGTTAAAAAACGCGGTAGCCTTTTCTCGCAATGTCAGCGGTTCTTCATCCGCACAGTGCATGCGAGGGCTACCCTGACGTGCCTCATCGAGGATACGGTTGAAACCACCCGCCGCCAACTGGCCGATCACTCCAAAGTTTGGGACGTCAGAGGAGTAGCTGCTGAACATTTTGGCAGTGGCCTTCAGCTCACTGCCCTCAACCAAAGTAAATAGCCTGATGAGGCTGGCCAGTAACCTATCAATCGTTTTGTGAGCGGCTGTGCTCTCACTCGCGAACCGCCCTAAATTGGCTTCCACCTGAGCGTTTTCGGTGAGGGTATGGCTCTGGTGGGCCAGCGGCAAAGACACGGTTGGGTTTATGACCTGTGGGGTAAAACGTGACATATCGAACATGGTGAACTCCCCGTCGCGAACAGATGAATCTCAACGCTGAGTGAGTGCTATCTGAGTAATCGTTCCCGCAGGAATGTTTGGACTCCAAGGAAGACGCTAAGCACGCCCCTGCCCCATCACGATCGAACGCAAGACTCAGGCAAGGGGGTGCCAGATGCGCGTCTGGCACTGGCCCGCCAGCAGGACATTGCTGGGATCGTTGCTCGGCGCCAATAATTCTTTATGCAACTGTTTGCCTTTGTCTGTAACAAGCGTTAATTCATCCGGTTTACCGGACACCAAAAAACCCGGCGATAAGCCGGGTTCTTTATTCAAGGCAATGGGCCTACTCCAGTACCGTCTGCGGCGTAGCCAAGGCAGCGTGGGCAGCGTGCGCCTTACGCTTGTTTTTCAACCAATAGCACAGAGCCATAAACGCCACCCACACCGGGATCGCATACACCGACACCTGGATACCCGGAATCATCAGCATGATCACCAGGATAAACACCACGAACGCCAGGCAGACGCAGTTGCCATATGGGTACCACAGCGCCTTGAACAGCGGCACCTGGCCAGTGCGGTCCATGTGCTGACGGAATTTGATGTGGGAGAAGCTGATCATCGCCCAGTTGATCACCAACGTGGCCACTACCAGCGACATCAGCAACTCCAGCGCGTGTTGCGGGATGAAGTAGTTCATCAACACCGCTACCAGCGTAACGGCCGCCGACGCCAGGATCGAACGCACCGGCACCCCACGCTTGTCGATCTTGGCCAGCGCTTTCGGCGCGTCACCCTGCTCGGCCATGCCCAACAGCATGCGGCTGTTGCAGTAGGTGCCGCTGTTGTAAACCGACAGCGCCGCCGTCAATACCACGAAGTTGAGAATATGCGCGGCGGTGTTGCTGCCCAGCATTGAGAACACTTGCACGAAAGGGCTGCCGCTGTAGGCATCGCCCGACGCATTAAGGGTGGCCAGCAGGCTGTCCCACGGCGTCAGCGACAACAGCACCACCAACGCGCCGATGTAGAAAATCAGGATGCGGTAGATCACCTGATTGATCGCCTTGGGGATCACGGTGCGTGGCTGGTCCGCTTCGGCGGCGGTAAACCCGAGCATTTCCAGGCCACCGAAGGAAAACATGATGATCGCCATGGCCATCACCAACCCGCCCACGCCATGGGGGAAGAAGCCGCCGTGGTCCCACAGGTTGCTCACCGAAGCTTGCGGACCACCGCTGCCACTGACCAGCAGGTAGCTGCCCAGGGCAATCATGCCGACGATGGCCACTACCTTGATGATCGCGAACCAGAACTCGGCTTCACCGAAGACTTTGACGTTGGCCAGGTTGATCAGGTTGATCAGCACGAAGAACGCCGCCGCCGAGACCCAGGTCGGAATCTCCGGCCACCAGTAGTGCACGTATTTGCCGACTGCGGTCAGCTCCGACATCCCCACCAGGATGTACAGGATCCAGCAGTTCCAGCCCGACAGGAAACCGGCGAAACCGCCCCAATACTTGTGGGCAAAATGGCTGAAGGAACCGGCGACCGGCTCTTCGACGATCATTTCGCCGAGCTGGCGCATGATCATGAAGGCGATAAAGCCGCAGATGGCATAGCCCAGGATCATCGATGGGCCGGCAGACTTGAGTACCCCGGCCGAGCCGAGGAACAGGCCGGTGCCGATGGCGCCACCGAGGGCGATCAACTGGATATGCCGATTTTTCAGGCCGCGTTTCAGCTCGCCTGAAGAGGAATGGGGTCCACTCATGAAAAAGGTCTCACGCAAGGTTTGAAGAGGTTGAATGCAGGTTGCTGCCTTGAATTACCGACTCAAGCAGCGCCGCTCAAACCCCAGCGCAGGCACCAGGAGTACAGCGTCTTTCTAGCGGTCATGCGTCACCTGTTTGTTTTTATCTGTGACGAAATCGAACCCGTCTGGCTCGTGGCCGGACGGAGTGATCAGGGCGGATACACCCTGGGTCTTGGCCTTTGCGTGGATACGCAAGAGGGGGTCACAGTAAAACGCGGCGCATTGTACACCGCTCGACAGCTTCGGCACGCACCACGAACGTGCACCCGACAATCTGTCAGGTATTCCTTACAGGGGATTTGCACCCAAAGCGCGAAGGCCGACCACGTAAACTTAACGTTACGCAGCGGAAAATTGGCTTTACGGTCAGGCTCAAATGACGGTTTACGGAAAATTGTCAGTCAGACTCGTCTGAAGAATCGGTTCAGCCAATCCGCTGTTTTACCTGAATAAAAAATAGCGTCAAAAAAACCGAAGAAAAAATCCAAATGAAACCGTGTCAATAAATATTTTGCATTTTGAAACACTCTCTCCTAGGTTCTCTTCACTTGCCTGCGAGCCGCTGGCAAGCCGTTCTCAAACAACGTCCTCTAGGAGATACACCATGCAAGCACTGGAAAAAGACCTGGAAACTGAACTGCAACTTGACGATTGGTTTGAAGCGCCGACCCATGAGGCCGCCGTTGAAATGATGCAAGCTGATGCCGTTGTGCCATTTGGCACCGCGATGTGGCCTTTCTAATACCCGGCAGGCATCCGGCAGGTGCCGTGCACGGCACCTGCCCCCTTACCCAAGGCACAGAAGGACACTCGTCATGGACAAGGCCCGCGCTGTCGAACATTTTCTCTACTACCTCGCTCACCACCCGGCCCTTCAGGGCGTGAACCGCCCTACCGTGCTGCTGGGCCATACCGAACGCTACGACGCCATCGCCCAGGCAATCACCCAAGGCAGCGCCGCCCGTTTCAATTTCCAGGTGCAGCGCCTGGACCTGAGCGCCAGCGAAACCCTGGCCCAGGCCATCGAAGCCTGCGACCTGTACCTGTTTCTCTACGATTCCTCGACCCTGCCCAACCCGCGTGCCGAAGGCCCGGACTTCATCCGAGCGTTGCACGGCGTCATGGCCGAACATTGGAAAAAGTCGCTGCTGTTCAAGGACTACGGCGACTACTTCTACGATACCTTCAGCGTCGAACCGCAGCGTATCGCCGACCTCAACGCCACGTTGATCCGGCGCATGTCCGAGGCCAGCGTGCTGAGCTTCACCGACAAGCACGGCTCACGCCTTGAAGCACCGATGAGCAGCATCAAAAAGTGGACCAATATCAACGGCGTCGGCAACCACGACCTGGCCCCTGGCGAGATCGCTACCCACAGCGAAGCCATCAACGGGCAAGTGCGGTTTGTCGGCACGTTTCTCAGCACCATCCCCTTTGCGCGCAAATACGGCGTGCTGGAGTCACCCCTGGAACTGTGGATCGAGAACTCCACCATCTGCAGCGTGGCCAGCGACGTGCCGGGGCTGGCGGATGACTTCAACAAGTACCTGAATGCCAACCCGTCCAACCGCCGTGTGGAGGAGTTGGGGATTGGCACCAATGAAGGCGTGAAGGATTTGTATGCGCGCAACGCAGGCTTTGAAGAGCGCCATTGCGGCTTGCACCTGGGGTTGGGTGGCGGGCAGAAAGGCAGCCATCACCTGGACTTGATCTTTGCCAGCGGGGTGTTGGCGCTGGATGACAAGCCGGTGTTTGATGGGACGTTTGCGTTCTGAACACCGGTCTCGAAAACACTGGAGACCCAAATGTGGGAGGGGCTTGCTCCCGATTGCGGTGGTTCAGCCGATACTTATGCAAGCTGATACACCGCTATCGGGAGCAAGCCCCCTCCCACAGTTGACTGTATTTCAAATTTAAATCAAAAAAAACGCCAACCCGAAGGTTGGCGTTTTTTGTGCAGCGCTTAAAACATCACTGCGGCTTCTTGCGACCAAAACCAGGACGCTGACCGGAACCGGCCGGCGCGCCACGGCGCTTGCCCGACGGCTCGTCCGCTACCAGTTTCGGCCCAGGGCGCTTGTTAGCCGCTGGCTTGGCTGGACGCTTGGTGCTGGCGTTGTCAGCGGGGCGCTCCGCTTCACCACGGTTGCTGCGACCACCGGTTGGGGCTGGGCGCGGCGTACGTGGCGCGCGGTCACCTTCCTGACGCGATGGCGCGGTTGGACGACGCTCACCTTCGATCTGCGGCTCACGCGAGATGCGACCACCAGTGGCCGGAGCGTTCAACGCCGGGCGCACGGTGCGCGCAACGCGTTCGGTACGGGCCACCGGGCGCGACGACTTACGCTGCATACGCTCAAGCTTGTCTTTGCTCTTGGCGTTCATCTGCGGCATGGCCACTGGCGTCAGGCCAACTTCGGCACTGAGAATGTCGACTTCGTACTGGCTCATTTCGCGCCAGCGGCCCATCGGCAGGTCGGAGTTCAGGAACACTGGGCCGAAACGCACGCGCTTGAGGCGGCTGACCACCAGACCCTGGGATTCCCACAGCCGGCGCACTTCGCGGTTACGGCCTTCCATCACCACGCAGTGGTACCAGTGGTTGAACCCTTCGCCACCTGGCGCCTGCTTGATGTCGGTGAACTTGGCCGGGCCGTCTTCCAGCACTACGCCGGCCTTGAGGCGTTCGATCATCTCGTCATCGACTTCACCGCGTACACGCACGGCGTATTCACGGTCCATCTCGTAGGACGGGTGCATCAGGCGGTTGGCCAACTCACCGTCGGTGGTGAACATCAGCAAGCCCGTGGTGTTGATGTCGAGGCGACCGATGTTGATCCAGCGGCCCTCTTTGGGCTTGGGCATCTTGTCGAACACGGTCGGACGGCCTTCCGGGTCGTCACGGGTGCAGATCTCGCCATCGGGCTTGTTGTACATGATCACGCGGCGTACCGATTCGGCCGCCTCTTCACGCTTGATGACTTTGCCATCGATGGTGATTGCATCGTGCAGGTCGACGCGCTGGCCAAGGGTAGCCTCGACGCCGTTGACCTTGATGCGCTTCTGGGTGATCCAGGCTTCGACGTCGCGGCGCGAGCCCACGCCGATACGCGCCAGCACCTTTTGCAGTTTTTCGCCTGCTGGGCCGATTTCCTGGCTGTCGTTCTGGTCTTTGTCGTTCATCTTAAGCACCTCCCGGTGGGTCGATTCAGGCGTGGCCTGAAGAGTGTTGAAAGCGGGGCTTTGGCCGAATAGCTCGGCAAAGGGTCGCGAATCATACGCGCATGCCGCGCGTTGCGCATCAGAGACTAGCCGATCCTGGCACAATCATTTGCTTTTCCGCCGGCCGGTGGCCCCCAGGGCCAGCAGGCGCAGCTCGGCTTCGGCCAGCACCGTGCGCTTGTCGACTTTGTCGAGTTTCTTCCAGGCACGGATTTCGCGCTTGCTGCGGCCACAGCCGACGCAGATGTCATCGCTGAACTTGCAGATGCTGATGCAGGGGTCTTTGGTTGAGCTCATGCTTTCTCCCAAGCGATGCAAATCCAATGTGGGAGGGGGCTTGCCCCCGATGGCAGTGGGTCAGTTGATGCATAGGCTGGCTGACACACCGCTATCGGGGCATAGGTATCTACACAACTCTGTAGCAGCCTAAGTAACCACGATGCGAAGCGAGCCGCTCTTGATCTTGCTTTTGATCTTAGGCGCCCCGTTAAACCACGCTGGCCGGAATTCGACAGTGATTTGGGGGGTAAACCGGCAGGGATGCCGGTTTAGCCGCCCCGCGCCATGGATGGCGCGTGGCGGCGGCCCCCCAAATCAATGTCGGATTACGGGCACACCGAGCCTAGGCGAGGTGCCGAGTGGTGGGGCAAGAGCGTTTTGCTTACTTTTGCGCTTTTCAAAAGTGAGACGCCGTAAGGGCGGAACCCTAAGCCGCCGTTACCGCAGCAACGGATATGTACTCGCCTTGATCCAACATCCTAGTCGGCTGTCAGGCCGCCATCGGGAGCAAGCCCCCTCCCACATTTAGGTCGCGGAGCATCAGTTAGAGAGGCTTCGGCTCCCGAGCCGTCACAGGTTCAGGCCACGCCAAAAGTTGTGTAGATACCTATGGCTATCGGGGGCAAGCCCCCTCCCACATTTGATCCCCGTCAGTCTTCCAACTGGCGGCGTTCGTTTTCGATGGCTTCGGCCAGCGCCCGGGCTTCATCTTCCTCGTCGCTCAACGGCGGCTGTTCGAGGGCGGCGACGGCGGCCAGCAGTTTTTCCCGGGCATCGGCAACACCGAGGATGTCTTCTTCGACGTCAGGCTCGGGCTCAACGTTCACCTGGGTTTCAGGCTCGACGGCGCCATCGCGCAGCACATCATCAAAATCGGTCTTGATGCCCTGCTCCATGTCGTCCAGTTCCAACAGCAATGTATGGAAACTGGTTTCGTCTTTCGGCTCTTCCGGCTCGGCGCTGGCGTCGGCCAGTTCCTGCAAGCTGGCCGGCACCGGCGCGTCGTCGAAGTCGAGCACCGGTTCGGCTTCCATCTCGCGCAGTTCGGCCAGCGGTGGCAGGTCGTCGAGGTTCTTCAGGTTGAAGTGGTCGAGGAACACCTTGGTGGTGGCGAACATCGCCGGTTTGCCCGGCACGTCACGGTAGCCGACGATGCGGATCCACTCGCGCTCCAGCAACGTCTTGACGATATGGCTGTTGACCGCCACGCCCCGCACATCTTCGATCTCGCCCCGAGTGATCGGCTGGCGATAGGCGATCAACGCCATGGTCTCCAGCATCGCCCGTGAATAACGCTGCGGGCGTTCTTCCCACAAGCGCCCCACCCAAGGGGAAAATTTCTCGCGGATCTGCAGCCGATAACCCGACGCCACTTCACGCAATTCAAAGGCGCGACCGTCACAAGATTTGCGCAGGATCTCCAACGCCTTCTTGAACACCGGCGGTTCGGGACGTTCGGCCTCTTCAAAGAGTTCGAACAGGCGCTCCAAAGATTGCGGCTTGCCCGAGGCCAGGAGAAAGGCTTCCAGCAAGGGTGCCAGTTCGCGGGGTTCAGTCAGATTCATCGATTCAGCTCGTTATTCGGCTCGCGCCCGCACATGGATAGCCGCAAACGGCTCATTCTGGACCAGCTCGACCAAGGACTCCTTGACCAGCTCCAGGATCGCCATGAAGGTCACCACCACGCCCAGGCGCCCTTCCTCTGCGGTGAACAGCTCGACAAACGGCACAAACCCGCCGCCCTTGAGACGCTCCAGCACATCGCTCATGCGCTCGCGGGTGGACAGGGCTTCGCGGCTGACCTGGTGGCTTTCGAACATATCGCCACGGCGCAGCACCTCGGCCATGGACATCAGCAATTCTTCCAGGCTCACGTCGGGCAACAGTTTGCGCGCGCGGGCTTCCGGGGCATCCAGCTTGGGCACCACCACATCGCGGCCTACGCGGCTCAAACCGTCGATACCTTCGGCGGCCGCCTTGAAGCGCTCGTATTCCTGCAGGCGGCGGATCAGTTCGGCGCGCGGGTCATCTTCTTCGGCCTCGACCGTCTCCGCGCGCGGCAGCAGCATGCGCGACTTGATCTCGGCGAGCATGGCGGCCATCACCAGGTATTCGGCGGCCAGCTCCAGGCGCACCGACTGCATCAATTCGACATAGCCCATGTACTGCCGGGTGATTTCCGCCACGGGAATATCGAGGATGTTGATGTTCTGTTTGCGGATCAGGTACAGCAGCAGGTCCAGCGGGCCTTCGAAGGCTTCAAGGAAGACTTCCAGGGCGTCCGGCGGGATGTACAGGTCCAGGGGCATTTCCAGGACCGCCTGGCCATAGACCATCGCGAAGGGCAGTTCCTGCTGGGCCCCCGCCTGGGAATCGACGGTTTCCACGACCGACATTCAGGCCTCGACCATGAACGGCGTCGGGTCGCCGCACCCTACACGCACTACTTGCGGCTCGCCATCGGCCAGGTTGATCACGGTGGAGGCTTTGTTGCCGCCGTAGCCACCGTCGATGATCAAGTCGACATGTTTCTCCAACAGCCGGCGCATTTCGTAAGGGTCATACAGCGGCTCGGTTTCGCCGGGCAAAATCAGCGACACGCTCATCAAAGGCTCGCCCAGCTCGGCCAGCAGTGCCAGGGCGATCGGGTGTTCCGGCACACGCAGGCCGATGGTGCGTTTTTTCGGGTGCAGCAACAGGCGCGGCACTTCGCGGGTGGCGTTGAGAATGAAGGTGTACGGCCCTGGCGTATGGGCCTTGAGCAAGCGGAAGGTGCCGGTGTCGACCTTGGCGAACAGCCCGAGCTGGGACAAGTCGCTGCAGATCAGCGCAAAGTTGTGCTTGTCATCCAGTTGGCGCAGACGTCTTACGCGCTCGACCGCACCCTTGTCGCCGATCTGGCAACCGATGGCGTAGGACGAATCAGTTGGATAGATCACCACGCCGCCGGCGCGAATGATTTCCACGGCCTGTTTGATCAGGCGCGCCTGGGGGTTTTCCGGATGAATCTGGAAGAATTGACTCACGAGCTCTACCTGTTCAGACGGTGGCAATAATGGGGTCATGCTTGAATCGCCCCCACAACAGCGGCAGGTCTTGCGGAACCTGGCGATACTCGCCGATCTCGGACCAGCCGCCTGGGCCATGAAAATCACTGCCGGCACTGACCAGCAGACCAAATTCGCGGGCAAGGATCGCCAGGCTGCCGACCTGCTCGGCGGGTTGATGCCCGTTGACCACTTCGATCGCGTGGCCGCCCGCTCCAATATAGTCACTGATCAGCTTGCGGCGCTTGCTGCGGGTGAAATCGTAATGCCAGGGATGCGCCAGGCTGACCCAGGCCCCGGCGGCCCGCAGGGTCTGCACGGTGTCCTCCAGGGTCGGCCAATGTTGCTTCACATCGCCCAACTTGCCCGCGCCCAACCATTTACGGAAGGCTTCGGCGCGGTCCTTGACGAAACCTGCTTGCACCATCCAGTCGGCGAAGTGCGGACGGGCCGGTGCATTACCGCTGTCGCCCAACGCCTGCTGGATAGCCCGAGCGCCGTCGAGGGCGCCAGGCATGCCTTTGAGGCTGAGCTTGCGGCTTATTTCTTCGGACCGCAGCCAGCGGCCATCGTGCAATCGGGCGATGGCCGCCACCAGGGCCGGGGCGTTTTGCTCGAAACCGTAGCCGAGCACATGAATGGTGGCGCCGCCCCAGGTGCAGGACAATTCCACGCCGTTGACCAGCTGCATGCCCAAGGCCTGGGCCGCCGCGCGGGCCTCATCGAGGCCTTCGAGGGTGTCGTGGTCGGTCAACGCGAGGACTCGCACGCCTTTTTCAAACGCACGCGCAACCAGTACCGCAGGCGCCAGGGCGCCGTCGGAGGCCGTGCTGTGGCAGTGCAAATCAACATTCACGGGGGTGTGTAACCTCAAGTCAGCTGGCGCTATCGCAACCAAGGATGTTTGTTATTATGCCGCCACATCCAGCTTCTGGCTCTTACTGTGAAACAATTCATCGACTTCATCCCGCTGTTGCTGTTTTTCATCGTTACCAAACTCGACCCCAGGGTCATCGACATCGCCGGTCACGAACTCTCGTTCGGCGGCATCTACAGCGCCACCGCCGTGCTGATCATCAGCTCCATCGTGGTGTACGGCGCCATCTTCATCTCCCAGCGCAAGCTGGAAAAAAGCCAATGGCTGACCCTCATCGCCTGCCTGGTGTTTGGCGGCCTGACCCTGGCCTTCCACAGCGAAACCTTCCTCAAATGGAAAGCCCCGGTGGTCAACTGGCTGTTCGCCCTGGTGTTCATCGGCAGCCACTTCATTGGTGATCGCCTGCTGATCAAGCGGATCATGGGCCACGCGCTGACCCTGCCGGACCCGATCTGGGTGCGCCTGAACGTGGCCTGGATCGTGTTTTTCATCTTTTGCGGTGCCGCCAACCTGTTCGTGGCCTTTACCTTTCAGGAATACTGGGTCGACTTCAAGGTGTTCGGCAGCCTGGCCATGACCCTGCTGTTCCTGGTCGGCCAAGGTATCTACCTGTCGCGCCACCTGCATGACACTGCCGCCACCACGCCGAAAACCGAGGACTGACATGCTCTACGCCATCATTGCCACCGATGTTGCCAACTCGCTGGAAAAACGCCTGAGCGTGCGCCCGGCCCACGTCGAGCGCCTCAAGCAGCTGCAAACCGAAGGCCGCATCGTACTGGCCGGCCCGCACCCGGCCACCGACAGCAACGAGCCGGGCGAAGCGGGTTTCACTGGCAGCCTGATCGTTGCCGAGTTCGCTTCCCTGGCCGATGCCCAGGCGTGGGCCAAGGCTGATCCTTATGTGGCGGCGGGCGTCTACGCTGATGTCGTGATCAAGCCGTTCAAGCAAGTCCTGCCGTGACCCCGGTGGCGCCGAACCCAAACGGTTCGGCGCCAACCCGCTGGCTCATCATTCCCGGTAACCTGCCGACAACGTTCTGAATATCCGTGTGGAATCAGGAGTTCCGATGCGCTTACGTCAGTTGTGTCTGTTGGCAGTGTTTACGATCGGGGCGACGGCCCACGCTGAAGAGTCCTCGAGCAGCGGCAGTTCCACGCCTCTGTCCTTGAGTGCCGGCAGCCAGATCACCGAATTGCAGCAACGCTTGAAAGAAAGCGAAGGGCTACGCGAAGCGCTGAGCAAGCAACTGCAAAGCACGCAGGCTACCCGTGAAAGCGCGCAACTGAGTCGTTTGCGCCAGGAGAACCAACGCCTGGCCCAGCAACTCAAAGAGACACAAGGCGGTGCCTTGACCCGATGGCTGACCGAGCAGCAGCAATGGTTTGTCACCGGCGCGGGCGTCGCCCTGATCGCCTTGCTGTGCGGCATCTTTGCCAGCGGTGGGCACCGTCGTCGTCGACAATGGCTAAATTGAGTGAGTCATGAGCGAGCTGTTACTGATAGATGATGACCAGGAGCTCTGTGAGCTGCTGACCAGTTGGCTGAGCCAGGAAGGTTTCCAGGTGCGCGCCTGCCATGACGGCTCCAGTGCCCGCAAGGCCCTGGCCGAAACCGCCCCGGCGGCGGTGGTGCTCGACGTGATGCTGCCCGACGGCAGCGGCCTGGAGTTGCTCAAGCAACTGCGCAACGACCACCCGGAGTTGCCGGTGCTGATGCTCTCGGCCCGGGGCGAACCCCTGGACCGCATCCTCGGCCTGGAGCTGGGCGCCGACGATTACCTGGCCAAACCCTGCGATCCGCGCGAACTCACCGCTCGCTTGCGTGCCGTGCTGCGCCGCAGTCATCCGGCAGCCGTGTCGACCCAACTCGAACTGGGCGACTTGTGCTTCAGCCCGGTGCGCGGCGTGGTCAGCATCGACGCACAGGAATTTACCCTGACCGTCTCCGAAAGCCGCCTGCTCGAAGCCTTGCTGCGCCAGCCCGGCGAACCGCTGGATAAACAGGAGCTGGCGCAAATCGCCCTGGGCCGCAAGTTGACCCTGTACGATCGCAGCCTGGACATGCACGTCAGCAACCTGCGCAAGAAAATCGGCCCACACCCGGACGGCCGTCCGCGGATCGTGGCGCTGCGCAGCCGTGGTTACTACTACGCCCCTTGAATAATCGTTCCCATGCTCCGCGTGGGAACGCCGCCCGGACGCTCTGCGTCCCGCCTTGCGCTTGGGTGACGCGGAGCGTCACGGGATGCATTCCCACGCAGAGCGTGGGAACGATCGGGGCCGCCGCCTCACCCTTACCAAACCTTTACCCTCCCCTGACGGCCGCTGACCTTGTCCTGGGTAATCTACTCACATCCGGACTCACCGGAATAGAGACAGGAGAATCCCCATGCGCAAGACCCTTATCGCTTTGATGTTCGCCGCCGCACTGCCTACCGTCGCCATGGCCGCCATGCCCGAAGGTCCAGGCCCGATGGGCGGCCCGGAAGGCCATATGATGGGTGGCCCAGGCCACGGTGAACATGGCCCGCGTGGTAAAGGTGGCCCGTTCAGCCAGTTGGATTTGAGCAAGGAACAACGCGAGCAGATCCGCAAGCTGATGGGTGACCAATGGCACGCTCGCAAAGACCTGACCCAAAAGTACTTGGCCAAACTGCCAGCCGCTGACCAGAAAGCCATGCAGGACGAGATCGCCGCCGGCAAGCAGAAAACCCAGGCCGACATCCGCGCCGTGCTCAAACCCGACCAGCAGAAGAAGTTCGACGAGATCGTCAAGCAGCAAGAGCAGCGTCGTGCCGAATGGAAAGAATTCCAGGCCTGGAAAGCGCAACAACCGCAAAAAGCGCAATAATGCCCTCGCGTTAATGCTCCCAGCCCAGTGGCCCCGCCACTGGGCTTTTCCTATTTGAGGGTTTCCCGTGCGTTCATTGTTCTGGCGCATCCTGGCGAGTTTCTGGCTGGCCATCGCCCTGGTTGCCGGATTGTCGATCCTGCTTGGGCATATGCTGAACCAGGACGCCTGGATTCTCAGCCGTCACCCCGGTCTCAACAACCTGGCGCAAGAGTGGACGCAACTCTACGAAGCCCAGGGCGAAGACGCCGCCCAGGAGTTGCTGCAGCAACGCAAGCGCCAGTATCACATTGACGTGCAAGTGCTGAACGAAGGCGGCGAGCCGGTGGTACGCGGCACCTTCCCGCGTCGCGCCGCGGCCTTCGAAGCCCGACAGAATGACAGCCAGGACGGCCACCTGCCCTGGCGGCGCCTGACCGCCGAGTACACCAGCGAAAAAACCGGCGACACTTACCTGCTGATTTACCGCATTCCGCACCCGGAACTCGATGCCTGGCACCGCAGCAGCCTGCTGTGGCCGTTCAGCGCCCTGGCCATTGCCCTGGTGGTGCTGACCCTGTTCAGCCTGTTGGTGACATTGTCCATCACCCGCCCGCTGAGCCGACTGCGCGGCGCGGTGCATGACCTGGGCCAAGCCACGTACCAGCAGAACAGCCTGGCGCAATTGGCCAACCGCCGCGATGAATTCGGCGTGCTGGCCACCGATTTCAACCGCATGGGCGCACGCCTGCAAAGCCTGATCGCCAGCCAGCGCCAACTGCTGCGCGACGTTTCCCACGAACTGCGTTCGCCCCTGGCCCGCTTGCGTATCGCCCTGGCCCTGGCCGAGCGCGCCAGCCCCGAAGAACGGGAAAAACTGTGGCCGCGCCTGACCCGCGAATGCGACCGTCTGGAAGCCCTGATCAGTGAGATCCTGGTACTGGCCCGGGTGGATGCCGACAACGCCAGCGCCGAAGAGGTCGACCTCAACCTGTTGCTCCAGACGCTGCAAAAGGACGCCCAGCTCAGCGCGCCCGAGCAAGCCGTGCAACTGACCACTGAACCCGACCTGCGCCTCAAAGGCTGGCCGACCATGATCGAACGCGCCGTGGATAACCTGCTGCGCAATGCCCAGCGTTTCAACCCGGCCGGCCGACCCATCGAGCTGCAGGCACAGCAGCGCGGCGAGCGTATTTTGATCAGCGTGCGCGACCATGGCCCCGGCGTTGAAGCCGAGCACCTGAGCCAACTGGGTGAGCCGTTCTACCGCGCTCCCGGCCAGACAGCGCAAGGTCACGGCCTGGGCCTGGCGATCGCCCGTCGCGCCGCCGAACGCCATGGCGGCAACCTGATCCTGTCCAATCATGCCGACGGCGGCTTTGTCGCCAGTATCGAGTTGCCGTTGGTGCCGGGGGTTGTCACACCGGCCTGACGATCTTCTATAGTGGCCCTTCTCTCACGGAGGGCCTTAGATGACTGACCTGCTGACACCCATCCAAGCGGCACTCGATCTACCGCACACCCCGCTGCCCCTGAGCGAACCCGGCGCCCTGCCCTCGGCCTTCGCCGTAACTGACCTGGCCGCTGCCAGCATCGGCGCCGCCGGCCAGGCTGTCGCCGAGCTTATCCGGCAGCAGACCGCGCGCTTGCCCAGCGTCAGCGTGGACCGTCGCCTCGCCTCATTCTGGTTTGCCTCATCGATTCGCCCGCTGGGTTGGCAGGTGCCCCCGCTGTGGGACCCGATAGCCGGTGACTACGCCAGCGCCGACGGCTGGATTCGCTTGCACACCAATGCGCCCCATCACCGCGCGGCGGCCGAACGGGTGCTGGGCAGGGTCACTGAGCGTGCGCAAATGGCGCGTCACGTCGCCAAATGGAACGCCGCTGAACTGGAACAGGCGATTGTCGACGCGGGCGGTTGCGCGGCGCAGATGCGTTCGTGGCACGCCTGGCAGAGCCACCCTCAAGGCTTAGCGGTGAATGCCGAGCGGCTGGTACAGCGTCAGGCCTGCGAAACCACCCGTGACACACCTTGGCTCGGCACAGCGGCCCGCCCACTGGCCGGTATCAAGGTGCTGGATTTGACCCGCGTATTGGCCGGCCCCGTCGCCAGTCGTTTTCTCGCGGGTTTGGGTGCCGATGTACTGCGCATCGACTCACCCACCTGGGACGAGCCCGGCGTGGTGCCGGAAATGACCCTGGGCAAGCGCTGCGCGCGGCTGGATCTGAAAAGCCCCGAAGGCCGGCAGGTATTCGAAGCGTTGCTCAAGGACGCCGATATGGTGTTCCACGGTTACCGCGCCGATGCGTTAGAGCAGTTGGGCTATTCGGTCGACGCCCTGCAACACATCGCGCCGGGCCTTATCGACGTCAGCCTCAACGCCTATGGCTGGAGTGGCCCGTGGCGTAACCGTCGCGGCTTCGACAGCCTGGTGCAGATGAGCAGCGGCATTGCCGATGCGGGCATGGCCTGGAAGCAGGCGGATAAACCGCTGCCGTTGCCGGTGCAGGCGCTGGATCACGCCACCGGGTACCTGATGGCCGCCAGTGCGATCCGGGCCTTGACCGAGCGCCTGGCCTGCGGCCGGGGTGGGTCGGCACGCCTGTCGTTGGCACGCACGGCGAAATTGCTGGTAGAGGCAGGGCAAGTGCCGGAGCAACCGCCGCTGCGGGCCGAAGATACGCGTGATCAAGGCCTGGTGGTTGAGCAGACTGCCTGGGGCCAGGCGCATCGCTTGTTGGCGCCGCTGAGTATCAGCGGCGCGCCACTGCAGTGGGATTTGCCCGCCGGAGAGCTGGGGGCGCATCGGCCTCAGTGGTGACTGGAAGAGCGCCATCGGGGGCAAGCCCCCTCCCACATTTGACGGTATTCACAATTCAAAGTGTGGGAGGGGGCTTGCCCCCGATAAGGCCCGCACAGACTGCCCTCACAACGACAACACCCCGCTATACAGCCCATAGGCCGCCAGGCCGGCCCCTGCAACCACGCAGCCGAAAATGCCTTTTTCCACAACGGTGAACAACGGCTGGCCCTGTTCGCGCTTGGCCTGGGCGAACAGGATCACCCCAGGTGCGTATAACAGCGCCGACAGCAGCAGGTATTTCAGGCCGCCCGCATACAGCAGCCATACGGCGTAAACCAGGGCAATCAGGCCCACCAGCAAGTCCTTCAGGCGCCGACGCGGGGCGCCTTCGTAGGTTTCGCCACGCCCACTCAACAGCACCGCATAGGCCGCCGACCACAGGTAGGGCACCAGAATCATCGATGACGCCAGGTAAATCAGCGTGGTGTAGGTGCTGGCGGAAAACAGCGTGATCACTAGGAACGCCTGGATCATCAGGTTGGTCAGCCACAGGGCGTTGGCCGGCACCTGGTTGGCGTTTTCCTTCTTCAGGAATGCCGGCATGGTTTTGTCCTGGGCGGTCGCGTAAAGGATTTCCGCACACAGCAAGGCCCAGGACAACAGCGCCCCCAGCAGCGACACCGCCAGGCCGAGGCTGATCAATATCGCGCCCCAGCGCCCGACGATATGTTCCATTACCCCGGCCAGGGACGGGTTTTGCAATTGCGCCAGTTCCGGCTGGCTCATGATCCCCAGGGACAGCACATTCACCAGCACCAGCAGCGCGAGCACGCCGAGAAAACCGATCACGGTGGCCCGGCCCACGTCCGCACGCTTCTCGGCCCGCGCCGAGTAAACGCTGGCACCCTCGATGCCGATAAATACAAACACCGTGACCAGCATCATGTGGCGCACCTGGTCCGCCACACTGCCCATTTGCGGGTTGCCCAGGCCCCAGATATCGCGGCTGAAGATATCCGCCTTGAACGCCACGGCGGCAATCACGATAAACATCAGCAGCGGCACGATCTTCGCCACGGTGGTCACCAAGTTGATGAACGCCGCTTCCTTGATCCCGCGCATCACCAGAAAATGCACAGCCCACAGCAACAGCGACGCACAACCAATGGCCAGCGGCGTATTGCCCTCGCCGAACGCCGGAAAAAAGTAGCCGAGAGTGCTGAACAGCAGCACGAAGTAACCGACGTTGCCCATCCACGCACTGATCCAGTAACCCCAGGCGGAGGAGAACCCCATGTAGTCGCCAAACCCGGCCTTGGCGTAGGCATACACGCCGGAGTCCAGCTCGGGCTTGCGGTTGGCCAGGGTCTGGAACACGAAGGCCAGGGTCAGCATGCCGACCGCCGTGATTCCCCAGCCGATCAGCACCGCGCCCGCGCCAGCGCGTGCAGCCATGTTCTGGGGCAGGGAAAAAATCCCACCGCCAATCATCGAACCCACCACCAGGGCGATCAGGGCACTGAGCCGAAGTTTCTGTGCGGGGTGGGACATGACGATTCCTCGAATTAAATTTTTCAGCTGACAGCTGCGCACTCAACTAATTCAGTTTAATGAACATAGCCTTCATAACATAAGGGCATGTAATAACAGGAAGTTTAGGCGTATTTAGAATTTAAATAAGTGCAGCATAAACCATTCGTCAAACCTTATTCAAAAAGTTTGCACATTGGTAAATACCAACTAGCGTCATACATCCATGCACCACCAAATGATTAATCAGGAGGGAGGAAGCGCTCTGCAAAGCGCCTCCTCGGGCTTCTCATCGCCTGCGAACCTTCACCCTCAAGTCATTAATTCATAATGAAATGTGCAGATGATGTGATCTAAGTCAGCTGTTTGATTAGCCCACGGAATTATTCTGTGATCTCTCTCTCCTGCATTGGAGTCACACAATGTCTGATTCACCCGGAAAACTTAGGCTTGGCGCGTTGGTTGCGCTGGTCGTAGGCTCAATGATTGGCGGTGGCATCTTCTCCCTGCCACAAAACATGGCCGCCAGTGCCGACGTGGGCGCGGTGTTGATTGGCTGGGTGATTACCGCTGTCGGCATGCTGACCCTCGCGTTCGTGTTCCAGACCCTCGCCAACCGCAAGCCGGACCTCGACGGCGGTGTCTACGCCTACGCCAAGGCCGGTTTCGGTGACTACATGGGTTTCTCGTCGGCCTGGGGATACTGGATCAGTGCCTGGCTGGGCAACGTCGGTTATTTCGTGCTGCTGTTCAGCACCCTCGGCTATTTTTTCCCGGTCTTTGGCGAGGGCAACACCCCGGCCGCAGTGATTGGCGCCTCGGTGTTGCTGTGGGCCGTGCATTTTCTGGTGCTGCGCGGGATCAAGGAAGCGGCGTTCATCAACCTAGTGACCACCGTCGCCAAAGTGGTGCCACTGGTGCTGTTCGTATTGATCGCGCTGTTCGCGTTCAAGCTGGACATCTTCACCGCTGACATCTGGGGCGTGAAAAACCCGGACCTGGGCAGCGTGATGAACCAGGTGCGCAACATGATGCTGGTCACCGTGTGGGTGTTCATCGGTATCGAAGGCGCGAGCATCTTCTCGTCCCGGGCGGAGAAACGCTCGGATGTGGGCAAGGCCACGGTGATTGGCTTTATTACCGTGCTGCTGTTTTTGATGCTGGTGAACGTGCTGTCCCTGGGGATCATGACCCAGCCGGAACTGGCCAAGCTGCAGAACCCGTCGATGGCCGCGGTGCTGGAGCATGTGGTGGGCCACTGGGGCGCGGTGCTGATCAGTGTCGGCTTGATCATTTCGCTGCTGGGGGCACTGCTGTCGTGGGTGTTGCTGTGCGCGGAGATCATGTTCGCCGCCGCCAAGGACCACACCATGCCGGCCTTCCTGCGCAAGGAAAACGCCAACCACGTGCCGGTCAACGCCCTGTGGCTGACCAACGCAATGGTGCAAGTGTTCCTGGTGATCACGCTGTTTTCCGCCAGCACCTACCTGTCGCTGATCTACCTCGCCACCTCGATGATTCTGGTGCCGTACCTATGGTCGGCGGCGTATGCGCTGTTGCTGGCGGTGCGTGGCGAGACTTACGAAAACGCCCTCAAAGAGCGCAAGAAAGACCTGTTCATCGGCGCCGTCGCCCTGATCTACGCGATCTGGCTGCTCTACGCCGGCGGCACCAAATACCTGCTGCTCTCCGCCCTGCTCTACGCCCCCGGCGCGATCCTGTTCGCCAAGGCCAAGCGTGAACTGGGCAAACCGATATTCACCAACGTCGAGAAGCTGATTTTCGCCGCAGTGATCGTTGGCGCCCTGGTGGCTGCCTATGGCCTCTACGACGGCTTCCTGACGCTGTAATTGCATGTCCACTGGAGGATCTGAAATGACCACGGAAAAAGTGAAGTACGGCGTTCATTCCGAAGCCGGCAAACTGCGCAAAGTCATGGTGTGCTCCCCAGGCTTGGCCCACCAGCGGCTGACCCCCAACAACTGCGACGAACTGCTGTTCGATGACGTGCTGTGGGTCGCCCAGGCCAAGCGCGACCATTTCGACTTCGTGACCAAGATGCGCGAGCGGGACATTGATGTGCTGGAAATGCACAACCTGCTGACCGACATCGTCGCTATCCCCGAAGCGCTGGACTGGATTCTGCAGCGCAAGATCACCGCCAATACCGTCGGCCTGGGCCTGGTTGACGAAGTCGGTTCCTGGCTGCGCAGCCTGGAGCCGCGCAAGATCACCGAGTTCCTGATCGGCGGCGTGTCGGCCGATGACTTGCCGAGCAGCTTCGGCGGCCGGACCATCGAGATGTTCCGCGACTTTCTCGGCCACGCCAGTTTCATCCTGCCGCCGTTGCCCAATACCCAGTTCACCCGCGACACCACCTGCTGGATCTACGGCGGCGTGACGCTCAACCCGATGTACTGGCCGGCGCGACGCCAGGAAACCCTGCTGACCAGCGCCATCTACAAATTCCACCCCGAATTCACCAACGCTGAATTCCAGATCTGGTACGGCGACCCCGACCAGGACCATGGCGCCGCCACGCTGGAAGGTGGCGACGTGATGCCGATTGGCAACGGCGTGGTCTTGATCGGCATGGGCGAGCGTTCGTCGCACCAGGCCATCGGCCAGCTGGCGCGCAACCTGTTCAAGAACAACGCCGTGGAACGCGTGATCGTAGCCGGCCTGCCCAAGTCCCGCGCGGCGATGCACCTGGACACGGTGTTCAGTTTCTGCGACCGCGACTTGGTCACCATCTTCCCTGAAGTGGTCAACCAGATCGTGCCCTTCACCCTGCGCCCTGACGACAGCAAACCCCACGGTATCAATATCCAACGGGAGACCACCAACTTCCTCGACACCGTCGCCGCAGCGCTCAACCTCAAGGCGCTGCGCGTGGTCGAGACCGGCGGCAACAGCTTCGCCGCCGAGCGCGAGCAATGGGATGACGGCAACAACGTGGTGGCCGTGGAGCCGGGCGTGGTGATCGGCTACGACCGCAACACCTACACCAACACCCTGCTGCGCAAGGCCGGGGTGGAAGTCATCACCATCAGCGCCGGTGAACTCGGCCGGGGCCGTGGCGGCGGCCACTGCATGACCTGCCCGATCATCCGCGACCCTATCGACTATTAAGGAGACTCCATCATGGCTTTCAATATGCGCAACCGCAGCCTGCTGTCGCTGATGCACCACACCACCCGCGAGCTGCACTATCTGCTGGACCTGTCCCGCGACCTCAAGCGCGCCAAATACACCGGCACCGAGCGTCCGCACCTCAAAGGCAAGAACATTGCGCTGATCTTCGAAAAGACCTCGACCCGCACCCGCTGCGCGTTCGAAGTGGCGGCCCACGACCAGGGCGCGCACGTCACCTACATCGACCCGGTGTCGTCGCAGATCGGCCACAAGGAAAGCATGAAAGACACCGCCCGCGTGCTTGGGCGCATGTTCGACGCCATCGAGTACCGGGGCTTTGAGCAGGAAATCGTCGAAGAGCTGGCCAAGTTCGCCGGCGTGCCGGTGTTCAACGGCCTCACCGCCGAATTTCACCCCACGCAAATGATCGCCGACACCCTGACCATGCGCGAACACAGCGACAAGCCGCTGCATGACATCAGCTACGCCTACCTGGGCGATGCGCGCTACAACATGGGCAACTCGCTGCTGATGATCGGCGCCAAGCTCGGCATGGACGTGCGCATCGGCGCGCCGAAAGCCCTGTGGCCCCACGACGATTTCATCAAGCAGTGCCAGGCTTTTGCCGAAGAAAGCGGCGCACGCATCACCATCACCGAAGACCCAGCCGAGGCGGTCAAGGGCGTGGACTTCATCCACACCGATATCTGGGTGTCCATGGGCGAACCGGTAGAAGCGTGGGACGAGCGCATCGAGCAACTGCTGCCGTACCAGGTCAACAGCAAGATGATGAAAGCCTCGGGCAACCCGCGCGTGAAGTTCATGCACTGCCTGCCGGCGTTCCACAATAGCGAAACCAAGGTCGGCAAAGACATCGCCGCGCGCTACCCGCACCTGGCCGGTGGCGTGGAAGTCACCGAGGAAGTCTTTGAATCGCCGGCCAACATTGCCTTCGAGCAGGCGGAGAACCGCATGCATACCATCAAGGCGATCCTGGTGTCGGCGTTGGCGGATATCTAACTTTTTAAGGCTGGAACACAGTCAATGTGGGAGGGGGCTTGCTCCCGATAGCGGTGGCTCAGTTACAGATCAGTTGACTGACACACTGCCATCGGGAGCAAGCCCCCTCCCACATTGGGCCGGTGTTCACACATCTAGAAGGATTTGCATTATGCGCATCGTCGTAGCCCTGGGCGGCAACGCCCTTCTGCGCCGTGGTGAACCCATGACCGCAGACAACCAACGCGCCAATATCCGCATCGCCACCGAACAGATCGCCAAGATCCACCCCGGCAACGAGCTGGTGATCGCCCACGGCAACGGCCCGCAGGTCGGCCTGCTGTCGTTGCAGGCCGCGGCCTACACCAGCGTTTCGCCGTACCCGCTGGACGTACTCGGGGCCGAGACCGAAGGCATGATCGGCTACATCATCGAACAGGAACTGGGCAATCTGCTGGACTTCGAAGTGCCCTTCGCCACCCTGCTCACGCAAGTGGAAGTCGACGCCAACGACCCCGCGTTCCAGAACCCGACCAAGCCAATCGGCCCGGTGTACGCCAAGGCCGAAGCGGAAAAACTTGCCGCCGAAAAAGGCTGGGCCATCGCCCCCGACGGCGACAAATACCGCCGCGTGGTCGCCAGTCCGCGCCCGAAACGCATCTTCGAAATCCGCCCGATCAAATGGCTGCTGGAGAAGAAAGCCATTGTGATCTGCGCCGGCGGCGGTGGTATTCCCACGATGTATGGCGAAGACGGCAAGCTCAAAGGCATTGAAGCGGTGATCGACAAAGACCTCTGCTCATCGCTGCTGGCCGCGCAACTGGACGCCGATTTGCTGGTGATTGCCACCGACGTCAACGCGGCGTTCATTGACTTCGGCAAGCCCACCCAGAAGGCCATCGGCCAGGCTCACCCCGACGCCATGGAACAACTCGGCTTCGCCGCCGGTTCCATGGGCCCCAAGGTGCAAGCGGCCTGCGAGTTCGCCCGCCAGACTGGCAAAACCGCGGTGATCGGTTCACTCTCGGACATCGAAGCCATCGTCCAGGGCAGCGCCGGCACCCGCATCAGCACGGCAACCCCTGGCATCAGCTATCTGTGAAGTAGAGGAGATTTGCCTATGGCTACCTTTGAACCGGGACACTTGCACGTCGAACGTCACGCGCTGAACAAAGACGACTACAGCTACAACCTGTGCATCGACTATGAAGTCAGCCAGGACCCCAAGGAAGGCAAGGGCATGCTGTTCAAACTGCACGGTTCGGTGCAGGGCAAGGACCTCAAGGAGGAGTTTTTCCTGCCCAAGGACCAGGCCTTCGACTTTGCGCGGCATGCGATGAATATCGCGCAGAAATACGGCATGCCGAAAGTGGCCGTGTTGAATGGCTCGATGCACAAGCAGTACGACTTGATGTTCGAAGATGTGCGGCACCAGCTGGATGTGAAATCGGGCGACCCGATAAAGCCTGAACACCTGGCATAGTCAGGTCGCACTGACACAACACTGTTCAAAAATGTGGGAGGGGGCTTGCTCCCGATAGCGGTGGATCAGTTGATAAATTTTTGGCTGACACACCGCTATCGGGGGCAAGCCCCCTCCCACATTTTGATCTACTCCAGCTCCAAGGCATACTGGCCCCCCTCCGCACTCCAGAATCAAGATCCGCCCCATGCGTATCCACGTCAGCTTCATCGACCGCGTCGGCATCACCCAGGAAGTCCTGGCCTTGCTCGGTGGGCGCAATCTCAACCTGGATGCGGTGGAGATGGTGCCGCCCAACGTCTATATCGACGCGCCGACCTTGAGCGCCGAGGTGCTCGAGGAACTGCGCGATGCGTTGTTCAGCGTGCAGGGCGTGCAGGCGGTGACCGTGGTCGACATCCTCCCCGGCCAACGCCGCCACCTGCAACTCGACGCGCTGTTGGCGGCCATGACCGACCCGGTGCTGGCCCTGGACAGCGCGGGCAAGATTCTGCTGGCCAACCCGGCGCTGATCGCGCTTTACGGGCGCGAACCGGCCGGGGAAAGCATCGCCGAGCTGTTCAACGACCCCGGGCTGCTCGACACCTTGCTGGAGCATGGCTTTCGCCTGCCATTGCGCGAGATCAGCGTGAACGGCCAGACCCTGTTGCTGGACGCTACGCCGATCACCGATGCCGGCGCCCTGCTCACGCTTTACCAGCCGAACCGCATCGGTGAACAACTCTCGGCGCTGCACCACGACCATGCCGAAGGTTTTGATGCGCTGTTAGGCGAATCACCGGCGATCCGCACCCTCAAGGCGCGTGCGCAACGGGTGGCCGCACTGGATGCGCCGCTGTTGATCCAGGGTGAAACGGGCACCGGCAAAGAGTTGGTGGCACGCGCCTGTCATGCGATCAGCGCGCGTCACAGTGCACCCTTTCTGGCCTTGAACTGTGCCGCGCTGCCGGAAAATCTCGCCGAAAGTGAATTGTTCGGTTACGCCCCCGGTGCTTTTACCGGCGCTCAACGCGGGGGCAAGCCGGGGCTGATGGAGCTGGCCAACCAAGGCACGGTATTTCTCGACGAGATCGGCGAAATGTCGCCGTACCTGCAGGCCAAGTTGCTGCGCTTTTTGAATGACGGCAGCTTTCGCCGGGTGGGCGGCGACCGCGAAGTGAAGGTCAATGTGCGCATCCTCAGCGCCACCCACCGCGACCTGGAAAAGATGGTCAGCGAAGGCACCTTTCGCGAAGACCTGTTCTACCGCCTCAACGTACTCAACGTTGAAGTGCCGCCGTTGCGCGAGCGCGGCCAGGACATCCTGCTGCTAGCCCGCTATTTCATGCAGCAAGCGTGCGCACAGATCCAGCGCCCGGTGTGCCGCCTGGCGCCGGGGACCTACCCGGCGCTGTTGGGCAACCGCTGGCCAGGCAACGTGCGCCAATTGCAGAACGTGATCTTCCGTGCCGCCGCCATCTGCGAAAGCAGCCTGGTGGATATCGGCGACCTGGACATTGCCGGCACCTCCGTCGCTCGCCAGAGCGATGGCGAAGTCGACAGCCTGGAACAGGCGGTGGAAGACTTCGAGCGCGGCCTGCTGGAAACGCTCTACACCAGTTATCCCTCGACGCGCCAACTGGCCAACCGTTTGCAAACCTCGCACACGGCTATCGCACACCGATTGCGCAAGTACGGCATCCCCAACAAACCCTGATTCAAGTTGGAATACAAAACCCCTGTGGGAGGGGGCTTGCTCCCGATAGCGGTGTGTCAGCTACCAGATCTATCAACTGACACTCCGCCATCGGGAGCAAGCCCCCTCCCACATTTGGAATGCATTTCAGATTTTGGTCTGGGAACGACATCCAGTGTACTGAAAGCGCTACAGTGGAACGATATCGATACAACCCTGTTTTTTAGGCGCCATGCAAGGCTTTGATCCGCAAAGGCTTTTTTTCGCAGCCTCGACTGTAGCGAAATCGCTACAGCCTCAGCGCATAAGCTCAGAACCAATTTCACTAAATGCCTGTTTTGTAATGACTTAATGACATTGGCCGCAATATTGCTAAGCAACTCCTCATTATTCCAATCCCACCCACCAGACGAATCTGGCCCTGAGGAGTTTCCATGAGCGAGTTGCGTTTCACTGAAGATCACGAATGGCTGCGCGCCGAAGCCGATGGCAGCGTCACCGTGGGTATCACCGCTTTCGCGCAGAACGCGCTGGGTGATGTGGTTTTCGTGCAACTGCCGGAGTTGCAGGCCTACGCCAAGGGCGCTGAAGCCTCCACCGTGGAGTCGGTAAAAGCCGCCAGCGGTGTGTACATGCCCTTGGACGGTGAAGTCCTCGAAGTGAACGACAAACTCGATGGCAGCCCGGAACTGGTCAACGAAGACCCGATGGGCGAAGGTTGGTTCTTCCGTTTTAAACCGGCCGATGCCGCAGCGGTCGCTAAACTGCTGGATCAGGATGCGTACGACCGCCTGATCAAAGCCAACGCCGAAGCCTGAGGAGCGCGCCATGACGATCAACTTGAGCACCGCCAACGAATTCATCGCCCGTCACATCGGCCCGCGCCAGGAAGATGAGCAGCAGATGCTCGCGAGCCTGGGCTTCGATTCCCTGGAAGCCCTGAGCGCCAGCGTGATCCCGGAAAGCATCAAGGGCACCAGCGTGCTCGGCCTGGAAGACGGCCTGAGCGAAGCCGAGGCCCTGGCCAAAATCAAAGCCATCGCCAGCCAGAACCAACTGTTCAAGACCTACATCGGCCAGGGCTACTACAACTGCCATACGCCGTCGCCGATCCTGCGCAACCTGCTGGAAAACCCGGCCTGGTACACCGCCTACACCCCGTACCAGCCAGAGATTTCCCAGGGCCGCCTGGAAGCGCTGTTGAATTTCCAGACCCTGATCAGCGACCTCACCGGCCTGCCGATCGCCAACGCTTCCCTGCTCGACGAAGCCACCGCCGCCGCCGAAGCCATGACCTTCTGCAAGCGCCTGAGCAAGAACAAGGGCAGCAACGCCTTCTTCGCCTCGATCCACAGCCACCCGCAAACCCTCGACG
The DNA here is from genome assembly GCF_003852355.1 of Pseudomonas sp. R2-7-07. NCBI lineage: Bacteria > Pseudomonadati > Pseudomonadota > Gammaproteobacteria > Pseudomonadales > Pseudomonadaceae > Pseudomonas > Pseudomonas sp. R2-7-07. Next base: position 4,480,025 of record NZ_CP027759.1, read on the forward strand.
TGCTGCGCACCCGTGCCGAGCCGTTGGGCATCGACGTAGTAGTGGGCGATGAGCGCGAACTGAGCGACGTCAGCCCGTTCTTCGGTGCCCTGCTGCAATACCCGGCCAGCAATGGTGACGTGTTTGATTACCGCGAACTGACCGAGCGTTTCCACGCCGCCAATGCGCTGGTCGCCGTGGCCGCCGACTTGCTGGCCCTGACCCTGCTGACCCCGCCGGGCGAGTTCGGCGCCGATGTGGCCATCGGCAGCGCGCAACGCTTCGGTGTGCCGCTGGGCTTTGGCGGCCCGCATGCGGCGTACTTCTCCACCAAGGACGCGTTCAAGCGCGACATGCCGGGCCGTCTGGTCGGTGTCTCGGTAGACCGCTTCGGCAAGCCGGCCCTGCGCCTGGCCATGCAGACCCGCGAACAACACATCCGTCGCGAGAAAGCCACCAGCAACATCTGCACCGCCCAAGTGCTGCTGGCCAACATCGCCAGCATGTACGCCGTGTACCACGGCCCCAAGGGCCTGACCCAGATCGCCCAGCGCATTCACCAGCTGACCGCGATCCTGGCCAAGGGCCTGACCGCCCTGGGCTTGAAGGTCGAGCAGCAACACTTCTTCGACACGCTCACCCTCAATACCGGCGCCAACACCGCCGCCCTGCACGACAAGGCCCGTGCCCAGCGCATCAACCTGCGCGTGGTGGACACCGAGCGTGTCGGCCTGTCGGTCGACGAAACCACGACCCAGGCGGATATCCAAGCCTTGTGGGCGATCTTCGCCGACGGCAAGGCGCTGCCCACCTTCGCCGCCACCGAAAGCACCCTGCCGAGCGCCTTGCTGCGCCAGTCGCCGATCCTCAGCCACCCGGTGTTCAACCGCTACCATTCGGAAACCGAGCTGATGCGCTACCTGCGCAAGCTGGCCGACAAGGACCTGGCGCTGGACCGCACCATGATCCCGCTGGGCTCGTGCACCATGAAGCTCAACGCCGCCAGCGAAATGATCCCGGTGACCTGGGCCGAATTCGGCGCCCTGCACCCGTTCGCCCCGACCGAACAAAGCGCCGGCTACCTGCAACTGACCTCGGACCTGGAAGCCATGCTCTGCGCGGCCACCGGCTACGACGCGATTTCCCTGCAGCCGAACGCCGGCTCCCAGGGTGAATACGCCGGCCTGCTGGCCATCCGCGCCTATCACCAGAGCCGTGGCGAAGCGCGTCGCGACATCTGCCTGATCCCCTCGTCGGCCCACGGCACCAACCCGGCGACCGCCAACATGGCTGGCATGCGCGTGGTGGTCACCGCCTGCGACGCGCGTGGCAACGTGGACATCGAGGACCTGCGCGCCAAGGCCATCGAACACCGCGAGCACCTCGCCGCGCTGATGATCACCTACCCGTCCACCCACGGCGTGTTCGAAGAAGGCATCCGCGACATCTGCGCGATCATTCACGACAACGGCGGCCAGGTGTATATCGACGGCGCCAACATGAACGCGATGGTCGGCCTCTGCGCGCCGGGCAAGTTCGGCGGCGATGTGTCCCACCTGAACCTGCACAAAACCTTCTGCATCCCCCACGGCGGTGGCGGCCCGGGCGTTGGCCCGATTGGCGTCAAGTCGCACCTCACGCCGTTCCTGCCCGGTCACGCGGCCATGGAACGCAAGGAAGGCGCCGTGTGCGCAGCGCCTTTCGGCAGCGCAAGCATCCTGCCGATCACCTGGATGTACATCAGCATGATGGGCGGCGCCGGCCTCAAGCGCGCCTCGCAGTTGGCGATCCTGAATGCCAACTACATTTCCCGTCGCCTGGAAGAGCACTATCCCGTGCTGTACACCGGCAGCAATGGCCTGGTGGCGCATGAATGCATCCTCGACCTGCGCCCATTGAAAGACAGCAGCGGCATCAGCGTGGATGACGTGGCCAAGCGCCTGATCGACTTCGGCTTCCATGCGCCGACCATGTCGTTCCCGGTGGCCGGCACCTTGATGATCGAGCCGACCGAAAGTGAATCCAAGGAAGAACTGGACCGCTTCTGCGATGCCATGATTGCCATCCGCGAAGAAATCCGCGCGGTGGAAAACGGCACGCTGGACAAGGACGACAACCCACTCAAGAACGCTCCGCACACTGCGGCGGAACTGGTGGGCGAGTGGAGCCACCCGTACAGCCGCGAGCAGGCGGTGTACCCGGTTGCGTCGCTGATCGAAGGCAAGTACTGGCCGCCGGTGGGCCGGGTCGACAACGTGTTCGGCGATCGCAACCTCGTTTGCGCATGTCCATCGATTGAAAGCTACGCGTAACTTCGGGGGTGTACTCGCTTAAAAGGTGGGAGGGGGCTTGCTCCCGATGACGGAGTGTCAGTCAACAGATAGGTTGAATGTACAACCGCCATCGGGAGCAAGCCCCCTCCCACACTGACCGAGTACACCCGATACATAATAAGAAACCGGAGAACAACTCATGTCTTTAAGCGTGTTCGACCTGTTCAAGATTGGCATCGGCCCTTCCAGTTCCCACACCGTCGGCCCGATGCGCGCCGCCGCTCGTTTCGTCGAAGGGCTCAAGCGTGACAACCTGCTGAGCGCCACCCACAGCATCAAGGTGGAACTCTATGGCTCGCTCGGCGCCACCGGCAAAGGCCACGGCAGCGACAAAGCCGTGCTGCTCGGCCTGGAAGGCGAGCACCCGGACACCGTGAATACCGAAACCGTGGCCGCACGCCTGGCGCAGATGCGTGGTGACGGGCGCCTCAACCTGCTCGGCGAACACAGCATTGCGTTCAACGAGAAGGCCCACCTGGCGATGATTCGCAAACCCCTCGCCTACCATCCCAACGGCATGATTTTTCGCGCCTTCGATGCCGCCGGCATCCAGGTGCGCAGCCGCGAGTACTACTCGGTCGGCGGCGGTTTCGTGGTGGATGAAGACGCGGCCGGCGCCGACCGAATTGTCGAGGATGCCACCCCACTGACCTTCCCTTTCAAACATGCCAAGGACTTGCTCGACCATTGCGCCACCTACGGGCTGTCCATCAGCCAGGTGATGCTGACTACCGAAAGCGCCTCGATCTCCGGCGCCGAAGTCGGTTGCCAGGGCGAGGTCGGCGTGGCCTGTTCCATGGCCGCCGGCGCACTCTGCGAAGTGCTGGGCGGCAGCGTGTCACAGGTGGAAAACGCCGCCGAGATCGGCATGGAACACAACCTCGGCCTGACCTGCGACCCGATTGGCGGGCTGGTGCAGGTGCCCTGCATCGAGCGCAATGCCATGGGCTCGGTCAAGGCGATCAACGCCGTGCGCATGGCCTTGCGCGGCGATGGGCAACACTTTGTGTCCCTCGACAAAGTGATCCGCACCATGCGCCAGACCGGCGCCGACATGAAGAGTAAATACAAGGAAACCGCCCGTGGCGGTTTGGCGGTTAACATTATCGAGTGCTGACGCCTGACCGCGCCGGCACGTTTTTCAGGAGCTGAACATGTCCACCGAAACCTTGTTGAAAACCCCGTTGCACGCCCTGCACATCGAGCTGGGCGCGCGCATGGTGCCCTTCGCCGGCTACGACATGCCGGTGCAATACCCGTTGGGCGTAATGAAGGAACACTTGCACACCCGTGAACAGGCCGGGTTGTTCGATGTGTCGCACATGGGCCAGATCCGCCTGACCGGCGCCAACGCCGCCAAGGCCCTGGAAACCCTGGTACCGGTCGACATCATCGACCTGCCGGTGGGCATGCAGCGCTACGCGATGTTCACCAATGACCAGGGCGGCATTCTCGACGACCTGATGGTGGCCAACCTGGGCAACGACGAACTGTTCCTGGTGGTCAACGCCGCCTGCAAGGATCAGGACCTGGCACACCTGCGCGCGCACATCGGCGACCAGTGCAGCATCGAACCGCTGTTCGAAGAACGCGCGCTGCTGGCCCTGCAAGGCCCGGCGGCGGTGAAGGTGCTGGCGCGCCTGGCACCGCAAGTCACCAAGATGACATTCATGCAGTTCGCCTCCCTGCGGCTGCTGGGCGTGGACTGCTACGTCAGCCGTTCGGGCTACACCGGGGAAGACGGTTTTGAAATCTCCGTACCGGCTGAAAACGCCGAAAGCCTGGCCCGCAGCCTGCTGGCCGAGGCCGAAGTACAGGCGATCGGCCTGGGCGCTCGTGACTCCCTGCGCCTGGAAGCGGGCTTGTGCCTGTACGGCCATGACATGAACACCGACACCACCCCGATTGAAGCCAGCCTGTTGTGGGCCATCTCCAAGGCCCGCCGTGCCGATGGCGCGCGTGCCGGCGGCTTCCCGGGCGCAGACCGGATCTTCACCCAGCAGCAAACGGGCGTAGGCCGCAAACGCGTAGGCTTGCTGCCCCAGGAGCGCACCCCGGTGCGTGAAGGTGCACAAATCGTTGATGAACAGGGCACGGTGATCGGCAGCGTGTGCAGCGGAGGCTTTGGCCCAAGCTTGGGCAGCCCGCTGGCGATGGGGTACCTGGACAGTGCATTTGTCACACTGGATACCGAAGTCTCTGCGTTGGTGCGTGGGAAAAAGGTGCCATTGCGTGTAAGTAAAATGCCATTCGTGCCGCAGCGTTACTTCCGCGGCTGAATGTTTGTTTCAATAAGTAACGCGCTTGCATGCCGTGCACTAAACTGTAACGCAAGCGCCATATAACAGTGCACGCGTGATAGTAATTGCTAGGGGTTTTTCCCTATAACAAGTGATCGAATCTATCGAATAAGACAGCTGTGCAACTTCAACAAAACTGTCATCAGCCCGAGCAATCCCGGGCTGTTTGGCAGGGCTTGTTTTTTTCATATTAGTTGGCGTAGAGTTTCTCCACTGTGTTTGCATGGGTCGCTTGGAACCTGGACCTGGGCAGTAGCTGAAGTAGTAGTGCTACAACCCGTTCGACGTCTCTTACTTTCCTGCAACCCAGCCCAGTACTCTTTCATGTGAAAGGGGCTGTCATTAATTTTTAGCGTCAAAGGAAAGAAGAAAATGTCTGATCGTCAGAGCGGTATCGTCAAGTGGTTTAACGACGAAAAAGGGTTTGGTTTTATCACCCCAGAAAGCGGTCCGGATCTGTTCGTGCATTTCCGCGCTATTCAGGGCAACGGCTTCAAGAGCCTGAAAGAAGGCCAGAAGGTCACCTTCAAGGCCGTGCAAGGCCAGAAAGGCATGCAAGCTGACGAAGTACAAGCAGAAGGCTGATCCTTCCTGCGACAAAAAGCCCCTGATATGACATCAGGGGCTTTTTTATGGGCGCCATTGCGTAAACTGCAGTTTTCCCAGAGAGCCCTGCCATGCCCAAAGCCCTGTTGAGCCCCCAAGGCGAGTTCCCCGCAGTTGGCCTGGGCCGTCGCCTGGCAGCGATGTTCTATGATTTTCTTTTATGCACCGCGCTGCTGATCGTCACCGCGTTTATCTACAAGCTGGTATGGATCGCCTTCGTCGGCGAAACGAAGATGCGCACCCTTACCGAATCCGGCGCCCTGGACGGTGACCCGCTGCTATCGACCCTTCTGTTGTTTGTATTGTTCGGTTTCTTCGCCAAATTCTGGACCCATTCGGGGCAGACCCTGGGCATGCAGGTGTGGGGCGTGCGCGTGCAGAACGCCGATGGCTCGCGCATCAGTCTGTGGCAGGCGCTGTTGCGCTTTGTGGTGTCGATCGCCTCGTGGCTGTGCGTAGGGCTGGGATTTATCTGGTCGCTATTCGATAAGCACAAGCGCAGCTGGCATGACATCTATTCGGACACGCAGCTGGTGCGTATCCCGAAGCAGAAGAAATAACTCCCTGCCTGGTGCAAATCAAATGTGGGAGGGGGCTTGCTCCCGATAGCAGTGTGTCAGGACTTTATATGTCACTGATATACCGCCATCGGGGGCAAGCCCCCTCCCACATTTTTGACCGAGCCAGTCTCAGATCAGGCGTTACCGGCCAGCCTCAGGCGCGCAGCCTGGGTGAAATCGAGCATGCGCTTGAGCGGCCTCACGGCATGGGGAATCACTGACGGCTCGACGAATATCTCGTTACTGCCCTCGCGCAGACATTGCAGCGTGCGTTCCAGGGTATTCATCGCCATCCACGGGCAGTGCGCGCAACTGCGGCATGCGGCGCCGTTACCGGCGGTAGGCGCTTCGATGAAGACCTTGTCCGGGCACAGCTGCTGCATCTTGTAGAAGATGCCGCGGTCAGTGGCGACGATGAACGTCTTGTTCGGCAACCGTTGTGCCGCGGCAATCAGCTGGCTGGTGGAACCGACGGCGTCCGCCAATTCGATAACCGCTGTCGGCGACTCCGGGTGCACCAGGATCGCGGCATCCGGGTACAGCGCCTTCATGTCTTCCAGCTGCTTGGACTTGAACTCTTCGTGGACGATGCACGCACCGTCCCACAGCAGCATGTCGGCACCGGTCTGGCGCTGGATGTAGGTGCCCAGGTGTTTGTCCGGGCCCCAGATAATCGTCTCGCCGTTATCCATCAGGCTTTCGACGATCTCCAGCGCGCAACTGGAGGTCACCACCCAATCGGCGCGGGCTTTGACCGCCGCCGAGGTGTTGGCGTAGACCACCACCGTGCGCTCGGGGTGTTGATCGCAGAAGGCGGAAAACTCCTCCACCGGGCACCCAAGGTCCAGGGAGCAGGTGGCTTCCAGGGTCGGCATCAGGATACGTTTTTCAGGGGTCAGAATTTTCGCGGTTTCGCCCATGAACCGCACCCCCGCCACCAGCACGGTCTTGGCCGGGTGAGCAGCGCCGAAGCGCGCCATTTCCAGGGAGTCGGAAACGCAGCCACCGGTTTGTTCGGCCAAGGCCTGAATCACCGGGTCACAGTAGAAGTGGGCGACCAGCACCGCGTCCTGCGCTTTAAGCTCGGCGGCGATGGCGGCCCGCAGGCTCGCCTCTTCATCGGCGCTGAGGGCCTTGGGCTGCTTGGCGTCGAGGTGGGCTTGAACCAGTAGGCGTTCGGAAATGTGCGTCATGTTCGCAAGACCTGCAGGCGCAGTAGCGCGAAAGTCGAGTGTACCACCGGCTCAGGAGCCCTTCGGGCGCCGCCGGACGAAGTGTGTAGTCATCAAGCACGGGTAAAGCTGAAGCTGCGCAAGGCTACAGAATATCGAATGGATTCAAAAGCCTAATCTGGCCTTGCACGGGGCATTTTGCGGGGGGGATGACGGCGGGATTGGTGCCCCGCGAATACACAGGTATTCGCGGGGTGGTGCAAGTGGTCAGGCAAACAGCTTCTGGACATTGCTCATCGCATCATCGGCGAACCCTTGCAGGAACGCTTCGAACGCCGGCACGTCCTCCGGGCCACCGGTGTAGGGCTCACCGAGGATGGTCCAGGTCGCCAGGCTTTGATTCGGGCCTTGGGGCACCACTTCCATGACGGCCCACAGGTTGCCGATATTCAGTGAGGTGTAAATCAGCGACCAGGTCATGGTCATGCCGTCGTCGTCATGACTGTTGAGTTGCTCGATCACCACGTTGCCGTCCTTGAACAGCTTCTTGCGTACCGAGCGCACGCCCTCCCCGGTCATTTCAATGTGGGACAGCGCCGGAATGAATTTTGCGAAACCGGAAAAGTCACCGACGATATTCCACACGCTGCGCGCGTCGCCATTGACGCTGACGCTGGCGACCACAGGGTTGCCCACGGGGTTGCGCACCAGGGTATCGGGTTCAAAATGTTGCATGAGACAGCTCCTTGTTTTTGCTTTAGATGAAATCGATTTGCTTGAGGTAGTCGCAGCCTTTTTGCAGCAGCGCACTGTTCTTGGCCGGGTAGTCTTCACCCATGCTACGGATGCCTGAGAGCGCATTGCGGTATTCGATCATCGAGATATCGCCGATGTCTTCCTCAAACCCATTGAGGTAAAAGCCGACTACACCGAATAACGCGTTGTCACTGTCGATCGCCGACAGGCGCTGCTGCCATTGTGTCACCGGGACCATCTGGAAATCGTGACCAGCGGCGCGAAACGCCTCCAGGTAGTGCGCCCAGCTCAGGGGCAACGGGTTGTGCAAGTTGAAGACCGCCTTGGAGCGGTTGTGCCGGCTGGCATGAAACGCAATGAACCGAGCGAGAAAGTCCACTGGCATCAGGTCGAAGTTCAGCGCCAGCTCAGGCACTTCCTTAAGCTGCAATGAGCCTTTGAGCATCAGCATCAACCGGTTCTGATGGGGCTGGCACACACCGGTCCGCGTATTGAAGGCAATGTTGCCCGGACGATAGAGGTTGACCCACACCCCCGACTCACTGGCGTTCCACAAGATGCGCTCAGCCACCCACTTGGAAAGGTTGTAGCCATTGCGAATGTAGATCGGCGGCGTGAACGCCGGCGGTTCTTCCAACACGCGCCCCTGCGCATCCACCGTGCTGGAAGCCGACAAGGTGGAAATGAAATTGAACACCTTCTTGCTGCGCCCTTCACACAGCTGCAGGCATTCCAGCACGGGGGTGACGTTGTCCTTGACCAGCGACTCATAGTCGAGCACATGGTTGACGTTGGCCGCGTTATAGATCAACACGCCGTATTCACGGTCCAGCCACTCATAATCAGCCTGCGACAGCCCCAGTCGAGGCTGGCTGATATCCGCCGCCAGCACCCTTACGCGGCTCAAGTCCAGGTGCTCCAGACGGTTCTGAATCAAGGCCTGCTCGAAACGCTGCTGGGCGCTCATTCCTGCTGATTCGCGCACCAGGCACGCCACTTCGGTGCTGCCCAGCTCCAGCAGCGCTTCGACGATGTGCACCCCCAGAAACCCATTGGAGCCGGTGACGATGACCTTGTGCAGGTTGCCCAGGCGGCTGATCGGCAACACGTCCAGCTCAGGTCGCAGCATCGCGTCACGCAAGGCCTGAGGGCTGACCGTGGCCGTGGCCTCCACGTCCTGGTCGATGAGCTTGGCGAGGTTGATCAGGGTCGGCTGTTCGATAAAACGGTTGATCGAAACGCCCTTGCCGAACGTCTCGCGAATGCCCATGAGCATTTGCGACAACAGGATCGAGTGGCCGCCGAGGTTGAAGAAGCTGTCATCCACCGAGATGTCGGCACCGGGCATGTCGAGCAGTGTGGCCCACAACCCGAGCAACGTTTCCTGGGTAAGGTTCTGCGGCGCTTGGCGTGGCCCCTGGGTTTTGTAATTGACGGGAAGATTCTTCAAGGCCTTGCGGTCGACTTTGCCGTTGGCCGTGGCCGGCAGGCGGTCCAGCAGGCAGTAGGCGCTGGGGCGCATGTAATCGGGCAAGTGCTTGAGTGCGTAAGCCTGCAACTGTTCGCTGGCCGCGTGTCCGTCACCGCCGTGGGGCTGGGAGAAAAACGCCAGGATGCGCCGCTGCTGATCGATCACCACCGCCAATTGGCGAAACAACTGGCTCGATTGCAGCAAGTGTTCGATTTCTTCCGGCTCGACACGAAAACCGCGAATCTTCACCTGGTTATCCAGGCGCCCGATGATCTGGATGCCGTCTGACGTCCAGCGCGCCAGGTCGCCGGTGCGGTACAAACGCAACAGCTGACCATCGGGCAATTCGTGCAGGCGGTAACGCTCGGCAGTCATTTGCACGGCGTCCAGATAACCCAGGCCCACCCCTGGCCCGGCGATGTGGATCTCGCCGCTGCCACTTTGCCCTACCGGCTGGCCCTGCTCATCGAGCAGGTAAATCGCGGTATTGGCGATCGGCACGCCAAGGTTGCGATTGTTGTCGCCGGGCAGGAAAGTGCGGCATGTGGCAAGCACGGTCGTCTCGGTGGGCCCGTAGATGTTATGCAATTGGCACTGCCCCGCCAGTTGCTCGATGACATGGGGCTCGCACACATCGCCGCCCGTCACCAGATGCTGCACGCCGTACAGCGATTCGAGCGCAAGGATGCTGAGCAAGGCCGGTGGCAGGAAGGCATGCGTCACGTGCTCCTGCTGAATCAATTCGGCCAGCGCTACAGGATCACGGCGCTGATCCTCGGTGGGTACGATCAACTCCGCGCCCTGGATCAGCGTCGGGAAGATGTCCAGCAACGAGGCATCGAAATTGATCGTGGAAAACTGCAAGGCGCGGCTGTGGCGATCCAGTTCCACATAACGGGCATACCATGCGCAAAAGTGGCTCAGGTTGTCGACCGTCAGTAATACGCCCTTGGGTTGCCCGGTGGTGCCTGAGGTGTAGATCGCCACACAAGGCGCCGCCCCTGCCAGCGGCACTCGCAGCAGGCTTTGATGCGGAGCCAGGGCCACGCGGCTGTAACCTTTGGCGCCATGGTGGAAGAAATCCAGGTGGCTGATGTCCAGGATCGCCAGGCCCGGGAGCGGGTTGCCAGCGTCGGTGTCCTGGATCAGCAAGCTGGCTTTGGCATGCTTGAGGATCGCCCCGCGGCGCTCTTCGGGATGGTTCGGGTCCAGCGGCAGGTACACGGCCCCACAGCCAATCACTGCGAGAATCGCGGCATACAGCGCCGTTCCTTTGGGTAAGGAGATGCCGATCACGGTCAACTCCCCGGCCTGGGATTGAAGCAAAGGCTGCAGGCGCTCCTGGATGGCCACGCTGTAGGCGTGCAGTTGCGCATACGACATGCCTTGCCCATCGACTTTCAAGGCAGTGCGCTCGGCATTGGCCAGCAGACTGTCGGCCAGGCGCTGTACGAAGGGTTGCCGGGCTTCCTGCAGCACCCCGATGGCGGCAGTGGCATTGTGGCGATGCTGCCAGGCCAATTGATCAAGCCGGGTCAGGCTCAGCAAGCGGTCGAGCGCCTTCACTGGTTCGCGCGGCGCCTCGAGGTAGTCGGCACTGCGCGAGTAGCGGCCAATGTGCACGCTGGCCATTTCCACCATTTGCACGATGGCTTCGTGCGCCTGGTCAGCACCGTTGCCGGCCGTATCGGCGCCGACTTCACGGCGCCCCAGCGTCATCCAATCGCCCTCCCCCGCACGCCACAGGCATTCGAGGTGCAACGGCGCGGACACATCGCCGGCATCGTCAGACTGCATCCGTAACGATAGACGGTGACACGCCGGATAGTGAGGGACCCCTGTCGTGCTGGCATCATCGATCAGCAAGTCCGGCGACGGTAACCGGCAGTGCTCATTAGCATTATCAGTGGGCAGCAGATGCGTCGTATGGCCCATCTGCTCCAGCTCTTGCGTAAGGCGGGCGAGCGCATGGCTGCGCCCGCACAGAACGATATCAAGGTGTCTCATGGCAGTTCTCCTCTAGCGCAGATAATCGGCGAGCGCTTCCTGCATGCAGGGAGCGTCGAGCATGGCGCTGTGTTTGAAGAATCGGACGATGTTGCCCACCAGCGGATGCGTCGGGGTGATCGGAAAACTCATGCCTTCGACCTCCTCACGCAACGCCGCCTTGACCGTAGGGCTCACCGGCAACTGCTCGATCAAGGCGAAATCGAACCCCTGCTGGATGTCGTTGGTCAGGTACTCAGCGAGGAACACCGGCATGATCGCGGCCAGCGCGCGCTTGTCCTCCTCGCTCGCTGTGCTCCAGTAAATGCGCGTCAACTTGGCCCAGAAGCCGGAGTGCCGCCCCTCGTCCGCCAGATGGTCTGCCATCAGCCCCTTGACCGATGCCTTGACCGAATCGTCCCGGGCAAATGCCGCGACATCATTGGTCAGGGTATTTTCGGCAACCGCAACGCAGATCAGCTCAACCGCTGCCTTGAGGTGCTCGGGCGCCATTGCCAGGGCTTTGGGAATCGACCGGCTGAGTTCGATTTCCGCAGGCAAGGTAATGGGCTCGATCCCGGTCAGTTCGATGGTTTGTTGCATGTAGTCCATCGCCACCAATGCGTGGTAGTCCTCATCGACTACCACCGTCATCGCGTCATACCGACACGCAAACGGAAAGCGGATGGCGAAGTTATCTTTCGCAATGCTTCTGGCCGTTCTGTCGACAATTTCCGTTTCGAAAATCACTACATCGTTAATGAACTTGTACAAGCTTTGAACGAGCACGAAGTGCTGCAAGTGAGCACACTCGCGAATAAACGTTGCCCCCATTACCAGCGGTTGGCGACTGATCGGGAATATTAACTTTTCATCATCTTCCAAACGACGCCTCGGTCGCGTGCGAATCGTCGCCCGCTCCTCCCACGCCTCGGAAAATGATTGATATTCTTCAGCTCTCATGAAGCGTTCCCTTTGTTCATGATGATCAGTAGTAGTGCACTTCAAACAACAAACAGCCGTCTTCGGAATGGAACGGCCCGTGTTCGGTGTGCGCCGCCCTGAAGAAGTAACCGCCATCGCGATAGGTTTTCTCGGGGCGATCTTTACTGGCTGACTCTGTCTGGTCGCCTTCAATCAAATACACTTCTTCGTGATAATCGTGCGTATAAATCTCACGGGTGCCACCGCCCGGATGAAAACGCACCAATCGCGTGCGAATACCGGTTTTATTGATAGGGTCCAAGGTGTCCTTGAATACCGTCAGGGTAATACCGCGCTCGGACGTCACCTCGACCCATTTGGCCTGGTCAGCTTCGATAACTGCTACGTTCATGCCACGCACTCACTGACATTTTCACGCATGGCGACACGCAAGTTGTCCCACAAGGCCAGACGACTTTGCACGGCAGCGATGGCCGACTCATACACTTCTTCCTGGCGTTGCGCATCACCGTTGACCAGGCGCGCGAGCAGGCTTTCCGCCGCCGGGCCGTGATCTTCGGAGTCGACTTCAATATGGCGTTGCAGGTAGTAGCGGAACGTCGGGGCATCGTCGGTAGTGATGTCCCAGTCATCGAGAATGCGCTGGAACATCTCGGGAATCACGCTCTCGCGACCATGCAGGAAAGCGGCGGCGACACTGTGCGTCGACGCATTGATTGCGGTTTCGATGGTATCGGTCACAAACGCGGAAGCCGCCAGGCCTGCTCCACAACGGTCCAACGCGGTCTGCAGATCGACGCCTTCACGCATCAGCTTGACGAAGAATTCGATCTTGTCGGTGCTGGCGCCAACTTCACGCATGGCATGCAGGTAGAGTTCGAAGTGGCTGTAGTGACCGCCCTGCAGGTTCTGGTCGGACTCTTCGCCGAGGATGATTTCGTTGATCAGGTGAGCTGCCGCCGGGTCCAGTGGTGGGAGCCAAGGCAGGCGAGTACACGTCAGATCCTGTTGCAGGCGCTTGGCCAGGGACATGAAATCCCACACGGCAAAGACATGGGTTTCCATAAAGGCGCGCAGGACAGGCAATGAATTGATTTCAGCAAAAATCCGATGATTGCCCAGTTCCGTTTTCTTTGCGTTCAATAGCGACTTTTTATCTTCCATGGTGCTTTCCTTATCAGGCTTAGTTGCGTTCAGGCCACGCGACATATACCGACCTGCCTTTTTTCAGGCATGAGCAGGCTTATCTCGCCATTACCGGCCAGCACGGTATATATGTTAATTAAGTTACACGGTGAATCTTCGGCAGACCGAGCGGTCACCCGCCGAAGCAAGACGAAACTTAGAGGAAGTTCATAATGATCGGCAAGTGTTTTCTGGAAAAATAATACTAAATATTTCCAAACCACAAAACACACAACAACAGAAGCCCGAGCAAAGTTTTAAATATCAACTTTGTCGGGCGATAGTTTACCTACTCGCTTTTCGCGAGCATTAGCAAACTGCATGTCATTGCTAAGTTAGCAATCCACTAAACCGTCAACAGGCCTGTCGCCTTTTTTCCATTCAAGTTCCCTCTTGTTTGTTGAGAAGCGCCGCGCATCATTTGCCGGCTATGTGCATTCAATTCTTCGCTTGCTGACGTAATGCCAATGCCGCCACACCACACAGGATCAAGGCGATACAGGACACGTAGAACGCATCGCTGTAGGCCATCAGGTAGGCCTCGCGGCGCACGGTGCGCATCAAGCCCTCGAGGACTTGCTGCTGGGCGGGCAGCAGTTGGTTGAAGACGAAGGCTTCGCTGTCTGCCATGCCGGCGCGCAGGCGCTCCTGGAATGACGGGGAAAACAAGGTGATCGACTCGCCGACTCGCTCTGAATGAAAGCGCTCGCGCATGGCGACAATCTGCGTCAACCCGGCAGTGCCCACGGCGCCGCCCAGGTTGCGCAGCATGGAAAACAGGGCAGAGGCAGAACCGGCTTCATCCTTGGCCAACCCGGACACGGCCAGCACCGAAAGCGCCACCATGATCAACGGTTGCCCGATGCCCCGTACCACAGTGGACGGGATGATCACGTTGGCGGCGCTGTCCATGTCCAGATGCGCGCCGAGATAGCAGCCCAGGGCCATGATGAAAAAGCCGCTGGCAACCATCAGTTTCGGGTTGAGCCACTTCATCAGGCGCGGCATGAACGGCGCCAGTACCAGTTGCACCATGCCGTAGGCAATCAGGCTGATCCCGATTTCCCGGGCGTTGTAGCCCTGCAGTTGGGACAGGTAATTGGGCACCAGAAAGACCAGGCCGAACGTGGCCCCGCCAAAAATGAACATCGCTGCGCTCGCCACGCCGAAGTTGTAGCTCTTGAGCAGGCGCAGGTTGATGAATGAGCGGCTGCCGTAGAGCTGTGACAGCACGAAATACACCAGGGCGACGCCGGCGGTGAGCGACATCCATACGATGAAATCGGAGCCGAACCAGTCCTTGCGCCCGCCTTCTTCAAGCACGATCTGCAACCCGCCGAGGCCGACAATCATGGCCAGGATGCCGCCCCAGTCGCCGCGCTTGAGCAGGCTCAACTGCATGGGTTTGGCATCAATGGACCACGCCACCGCCAGCAGCAGGAGAATGCCGGGGGCCAGTTGCAGGTAGAAAATCCAGCGCCAGGAATACGCATCGGTCAGCCAGCCGCCGATGGACGGACCGGCGGCCTGGGCCACGCTGTTGGACAGGGCGAACAGGGCCATGCCCATGGCGATCTTGCTGGGCGGCAGTTCCGTGATGATCAGTTGGAATGACAACGGGATCAGCACCGCGCCGGCGGCGCCCTGGATCACCCGAATGATGATCATCACTTCCAGGTTGGGTGCCCAGGAGCAGGCAATGGAAGCCACTAGAAATACAAACGAGCCCACCAGCATCACCCGGCGCAGGGAGAACACCTGCACCAGCCAGGCGGTCAGCGGGATCATGACGATTTCCGCAACCAGATACGCCGTGGAAATCCACGAGCCTTCTTCAAAGGTCGCCCCCAGCGAGCCTTCGATTTCCGGCAGCGCGGCGCTGGTCACGTGCACGTTCATGCCGGCCATGAAACAGCCGAACAGCCCGCCGATCACGGCCACCCAGGCGCGAAAGGAGACGGTTTTCTCGCCAATCTCAGTCATGCGCGGCGCCCTGGGCAATAGGACGGGTATCCACCGTCGTGATCACCGACATGCCCGGCAGGATGGGGCCGCCGTCATCGTGCTGATCGATCACAATCTTCACCGGAAAACGCTGCACGATCTTGGTGAAGTTGCCGGTGGCGTTGTCCGACGGCAGCAGCGCAAATACCGCACCCGAACCGGGCGAAAAACTCACCACATGGCCCTGGAGCTTGCGCCCTGAATAGCTGTCGACGCTGATATCCACCGTTTGCCCGGCGCGCATGTCACGCAATTGGGTTTCCTTGTAGTTGGCCACCACGTAGGCCTGCTGCAAGGGCACCACGGCCAGCAGCGGCAGGCCCGGCGCGACATATTGGCGGGTGCGCACCTTGCGCTGCCCCACTACCCCGTCGATCGGCGAGCGGATCAAGGTGTCTTCGAGCGCATGGGTCGCCAGTTTCAACTGGGCCTCGGCCTGGTCGCGCCGGGCTATCTGTTGCTGCAGCGAGGCATCGGCCAATTGGCGGCGGGTAGTGGCGACATTCAGCCGGGTTTCCTGTTGGCGCTGCATCGCCCGGGCAATGTCCACCGCGGCGCTGGCCTGGGTGTAACTGGCCGCGGCGCTCTCCAGGCGCTGGGCGCTGGCGGCATGCTCGCGGACCAGGCCTTCATAGCGATGTTGATCCAGACTGGCGCGGCGCAACTCCGCCCCCACGCTGCGGGTATGCGCCTCGGCCTGGGCGACGCCGGCCTTTTGCTGTGCGATCAGGCTGTCGGTAACGTGCAGGTTGGCCTGCTCGGCGGCAATCGAGGCTTGTGCTTGCGCCAACTCCGCACGGGCTTGGGCCAAACGCGCCTGGTAGTCACGGTCCTCGATGCGCACCAGCACATCCCCGGCCTTGACGGGCTGGTCATCCTCCACCAACACCTGGGCTACGTACCCGGACACCCTTGGGCTGATGGGAATCCAGTCGGCACGCACGTAGGCGTCGTCAGTCTGTTCCAGGTAACGCCCGACGGTCATCCAATACACGCCGAACGCCACTGCTGCGATCAACAACGCAGCAGCACCGAGCAGGATCAGGTTGCGTTTGCGGCGTTGCTTGCGGGCGTGCATGAGCTGCTCGAGCACATGCTCCTGCTCATCCTGCACAGCGGTTTTTTCATCAACAGCGATATTCATGGCTGGGTACCGGAAAAATGGGCGGAAGCGTGGGTGAGTGCAGCGGCCGGAGCCTGGGCGGAAGCGGATTGCCAACCGCCCCCCAGGGCGCGAAACAGGCTGATCTGGCGCTGCAGCAATTGGCCATCGGCATCGGCGCGCGTGGCTTGCAGGCGGATCAGCTCACGCTCGCTGTCGAGCACATCGAGAAAGTCGATGGAGCCGGCGTTGTAGTTGAACTGCGCCAGCTTGTAGGCATGCCGACTGCTATCCAGTGCCTGACTCAAGGCGGCATGGCGCTGGCGCTCGCCGTCGTACAGCGCCAGGGCCTGGCGTACGTCCTTGAGGGCCCTGAGCACGCTGTTTTCGAATTGCGCGACTTCCACCTGCTCGAGCGCGCGCGCCTGGTTGACCCGCGCACGGTTGGCACGCCAGTTGGGGAACTGCCAGGTAATCAGCGGACCGATGCCAAACATCACCGCGCTGCTGTCCCCCAGTTCATGGGGTTTGCTGGCCGAGGAAGACACGGAGGCGCCAAAAGTCACCTTCGGATACAGGTCGGCCTGGACGATATCCACTTGCAAGGTGGCGGCTCGCAATGCTCGCTCGGCCTGACGGATATCAGGGCGGCGCGCCAGTAATTGCCAGCCATCGCCCACCGGCAGCGCGGCACTGAGTTGCGGTACCACTTCGCACGTCGCCGCGCCTGAATCCTGCTCCAGGTCAGCCACGCCGGTCAGCATCGCCAGTTCATACAACGCCGACTCGCGGCGCGCCTCCAGCATCGGCAACAGGGCCAGGGTTTCGCCCTGCAGGGCCTGCATGCGGCTGTATTCAAGGTCTGTCACCACGCCGGCCTGACGCTGGCGATCGGTCAGCGCCAGGCTGCGCCCGACCACTTCCAGTGAATGGCGCTGCACTTTGGCGCGCGCGCCCAGGGCGCAGGCATTCACGTAGGCGCGGGTGGTTTGCGCGGCGACGGTGATGCGCAGCAAGTCTTCGGCATCCTGAGCCGCCGCCGCCTGAACCTGCGCCCGTTCGATGCTGCGCTGGACCTGGCCCCACACATCCACTTGGTAAGCCAATTCGAAACCAGGGTTGAAGGCCCACTGCGACGGTGCGTGGCTGTCGGTGGCCTTGGCCAGGGTCTGATCGTCGGCAGTCTTGCCGTAGACGGCGCCCAGTGACGCCTGAGTGGACGGCCAACGCTCGGCGTCGGCCTGCATGATGCCGGCCAGCATCGACTGCACATGGGCCTGCGCCGCCGCCAGGTCGCGGTTGTGTTCCAGCGCTTGCTGCACCAGCGCGTCGAGCTTGGGGTCGTTGTACAACTGCCACCAACGGTCGGGCAAGGCCTGGGCCGACACACCCTGCGGCAGGCGGCTCAAGGCATCGATGCGCGAAGGGTGCGGTTGCGCCGGCACATGGGTGACCCAGGAAGAACATCCTGCCAACCAGACGACAGCCACGCCCAGCAGCGAAAGACGGCAGTGCCGCGTGGAAAATGAAGGCGAACCCATCGCAGAAATCCAGAGTGCTGAGTAGAGACGCAGGTTAAGAGAGCACCGTGCTGCGCATCTCCCGAGTTCCAGACAACCATCGTTTCGATTGGGACAACTTGGCTGCGCAGCCGGATCCAGAGCGCCCGCCGTCCAGGCGCACGCACGCATGGCCCTGCGCAGAAGCGGGCCATGTCCAGTGGGTGGGGGTAGCGCGGGGTCGATCAGACCAAACGGCAGTTGCTGGGTGTGTAGCCCATAGTGCGTTTGAACATTGCCGTGAAAGCGCTGGGGCTTTGGTAGCCATGCTCAAGCGCCACTTCCAGAATGGACACGCCGCAGGCCAGGCGCTGCATGCTCAGCAGCAGTCGCGTGCGCTTGCGCCACTCGCCATAACTCATGCCCAACTCTTTCTGGAACAGCCGAGCCAGGGTGCGCGAACTCATATTGAGTTGCACCGCCCAGCTCTCCAGTTTCGATTCCTGGGACGGGTTGTCGATAAAGTCGGCACACAGCGACTTGAGCCGCGGCTCGTCTGGAATCGGCACATGCGCCAATACTTTCTGTGCCCTGTCGAGTTCAGAGAAGATCAGGTCGACAATCTGCCTGTGACGCACCACCGCCGGCTCGCTGTCAGGTGTTTCGGCGGCGGCGATGATCAACTCACGCAGCAGTGGCGACACACGGATGACGTGGCACTCCTCCGTCAAGGCGCGGTGGGCGCCGGGGCTGATCAGCAACGTGCGCATGCGCACCTCGCCCGTCATGCGGATCTGGTGCTCCTGCCCGGAGGGGACCCACAGCGCGTGCCCGGAAGGCACCACCCAAGTGGTGCCGACGACCGATACCAGCATGACGCCGTTGATGGCGTAGACCAACTGGCCTTCGTCGTGTCGATGCGAGGCAACGATATCGCCGTGACCATAGTTACCGGTAAGCGCCGCCAATGCGGTATGGGCATTCATCTCAGGAAGGCACCGCAGCACTCGCCACGCTGAGCAGGCCCAGACGCGATGCGCGATTGACGGCACTCGTCACCGCCTTGAGGGACGCCAGCAAGATGCTGCCATCGCGGGCGGCACCGAACAGCAACTGGTTGTTCACGCGGATCTCCACATAAGCCAGTGCTTCAGCCTGGGCACCGTCACGGGTGGCATGTTCGTGGTAATCGGCGATGTCGAAGTGGATGCCACGTTGCGCGAATGCGTCGACCAGCGCCGCCAGCGGGCCGTTACCTTCACCGCTCAGTTCAAGGGGGCTCGCGCCGCCGATCAGCGTGCCTTCCAGATAAGTCACGTTGCCCTCGCTGACCAGTTTTGGCTGCAACAAGGTGTAAGGCTTGCCTTGGTCAAGGTAGTGCCGGGTAAAGCAGGCCAGGATCATCTCGCCACTGACTTCCTGACCGGAGGCATCGGCTTCCTGCTGCACCAGGCTGCTGAATTCCATCTGCAGGCGCCGCGGCATCACGATGCCATGTTGTTCCAGCAGATACGCCACGCCACCTTTGCCCGACTGGCTGTTGACGCGAATCACCGCTTCATAGCTGCGCCCCATGTCGGCGGGATCGATCGGCAAGTAGGGCACTTCCCACAGCCCATCGGGATTGGCCTGGCGGGCCGCGAAGCCTTTTTTGATCGCATCCTGGTGCGAGCCCGAAAACGCCGTGAACACCAGCTCCCCGGCGTAGGGATGGCGCGGGTGCGTGGGCAGTTGGTTGCAGAACTCGACTTCACGCTGCACGTGGATGATGTCCGAGAAATCCAGTTGCGGGTCGATGCCGCTGGTGTAGAGGTTCATTGCCAGCGTCAGGATATCCACATTGCCGGTTCGCTCACCGTTGCCGAACAACGTGCCCTCGACCCGCTCGGCTCCGGCCAGGCAAGCCTGTTCGGCGGTAGCGACCCCGGTACCGCGATCATTATGCGGGTGGACACTGATGACTACGCTGTCGCGCCGGCTGAAATGGCGGCAGAACCACTCGATCTGATCGGCGAAGACATTGGCCGTGGAGACCTCCACCGTGGTGGGCAGATTCAGGATCATTTTGTTCGACGGGGTCGGGCCGAAAGCATCGGTCACCGCTTCGCAGACCTCCAACGCAAAGTCCAGTTCGGTGAAGCAGAAGGTTTCAGGGGAATACTGGAACGTCCACTGCGTATCTGGATTGTTGTCCATGTGGCGCTTGATCTCACGCGTTGCCTGGGTGGCAATGTCGATGCAACCGGCCCGGTCCACGCCGAACACCACCTCCCGGAACACCGGCGCGGTGGCGTTGTACACATGCACGATCGCGCGCGGAGCGCCTTTCAAGGCTTCAAACGTGCGCTCGATCAAATGGCTGCGCGCCTGCGTCATCACTTGGATAGTCACATCGTCGGGAATCGCGCCACTGTCGATCAATTCACGCACGTAATCGAAATCGGTCTGGGAAGCGGCAGGAAAGCCTACCTCGATCTCCTTGAACCCCACCTTGACCAGCAGCTCGAAGAAACGGCGCTTGCGCTCGGCATTCATGGGTTCGATCAATGCCTGGTTGCCGTCACGCATGTCGACACTGCACCAGGTTGGCGCTGCAGCCTGCACGACACTTGGCCATTGGCGGTCCGGGAGGTCCACGGTAGTGAAATGGCGGTATTTGCTGGAAGGGTCCTTGAGCATCATGTCGCTTCTCCTTTTTAGAACTGATCGTCGGTAGCGCAGACAGCCTTGCTGTACGCATTCGACATTGGATCCAATACTAAACATAGAGAGCTTGACATGAATTGCGTATTTGGCGCGACAACGTGAAAGAAATTACATAAAAAATCAGAAATTGAAAAAATAGTGGTGATTTCTTTCAATATACGAATTTATAGGGCAATAAACCCTTTAAGAGCAGGGTTTAGACGATGATCTAAATTGAGCGCGACGGGGCGCGGAAAATGGCAAAAAAGCTACTTAAGGAGAATAGGTAATGGCGATCGAGCCGCTCGCTAAAGATGTCGCGACTGATGTTCGTAGCGCATAGAGCGTCTGTTCAGCAAATTTCAGGCAAAAAAAAACCCGGAAATCCTCACTTGCGTGGGCCTTCCGGATTTTCTAAACCGCCAAAAATGGTGGGTCGTGTGGGATTCGAACCTACGACCAATTGGTTAAAAGCCAACTGCTCTACCAACTGAGCTAACGACCCGCTGTGTGGTGGCGCGTATAATACTGATTTCTAAGGATTATTCAACACCTTATTTGAAAATAATTCAAAATTATACGCAGGGGCCATAATTCGGCCGGTTGAACGCCGCGCATCACCGCTTGATCAGGCGTATCAACGCCCCGGCTCGTCGTTCCACAGGTATTTGTGCAACTGCAATTGCAGGCGCACCGGCAGGTTGTCCGCGACCACCCAATCCGCCAGCTCACGGGCGTTCAGGTCGTGATGGCTTGGGGAGAACAGCACCTCGCCTGCACGACGCTCGAGGCCATACTGGATCAGCTTGGACGTCGCCCAGTCATAATCGTCTCGAGAACAGATGACGAACTTGACCTGATCGTTGGCCGTCAGCAAGTCGATGTTCTCGTAGCGGTTGCGGTGAGCTTCCTTGGAGTCGGGGGTCTTGAGGTCGACCACTCGGCTCACACGCGGGTCTACCGCGGCGATGTCCAAGGCGCCGCTGGTTTCCAGCGAAACCTCGTATCCGGCGTCACATAGCTGCTTGAGCAAGGGGATGGCATTGGGTTGCGCCAATGGCTCGCCGCCTGTTACACAGACGTAGCGCGGTCGGTAGCCGGCAACCTGCTCCAGGATGTCGTCCAGGGTGCGCACAGTGCCGCCGCTGAAGGCATAAGCGCTGTCACAGTATTGGCAACGCAAGGGGCAGCCGGTGAGCCGTACGAATACGGTAGGCAGCCCTGCAGTGCGCGTTTCACCCTGTAATGAGTAAAAAACTTCGGTAATACGTAATGTGTCTTGCATAGTCGCCACGGGCGTAACAGCTAAACAGGCTGTCCGCCTCCGTCAGGCACTTCAAGGGATCGCGCCAACGCGTCGACCCCAGGAAGCGTGTGTCATAAAAGGGCGTGGATTCTAACGAAAAAACCCGCGCCAGGCGCGGGTTTCTTCTAAACGGGCTGCATTGCTTACAAGCGCTGCAGATCCCGTTGAGCCAACTGCGCAGCGGAAGTCCCCGGATACTGGGCGACGACCTGCTGCAGAATGCCTTTGACCTTGTCGGCATGGCCAAGACGGCGTTCCACGTCAGCGAGTTTGTACAGCGAGTCCGGTACCTTGGCGTGCTTGGGGTACAGCTGGCTGACCTTGGCAAACGCCTGGCCTGCCCCCTGCAAATCACCCTTTGCCAGGTTGACCTCACCCAACCAGTACTGGGCATTGCCCGCGTATTGGCTGTTGGGGTACTTGCGCAGAAATGCGGTAAACGCCTGGCTGGCCTTATCGAAGTCCTTGGCCTTGATCAGGTCGAAGGCTGCATCGTAATACAGTTTTTCCTTCGCCGGATCACCCGGTTCACTGCTGGCGGCCGGGGCCTGGCTGGCTGCCGCGGCCCCCGCTGCTGCGCCACCGGCGGCAGCACTGGGCGTGCCACCGGCAGAAGAATTATCAGGAGTAGCGGCAGGTGCAACACCGGCTCCAATACGTCGATCAAGATCCTGGTAACGTTCCAGGCCTTCTTGCTTCAGCTGGTTCACTTGATTCTGCAGAACTTCGATGGCGCCTTGTTGCTGGGCCAATTGATCCTGCATGCGTTGCAGCTGGTTGAACAGTTCGCCCTGTGCCGAAGGCGCGGCCGTAGCCGCCCCCCCAGCATAGGCGCCGTTCGTGCCATAACCCGCTGGCGGATAACTGCTGCCACTATTGTTATAGCCAGAGTTGCTATCCGTTACAGGAACCGCAGCCCACACCGCAAGCGGTGTGAGGCTGAAAGCCAATACAGTTAGAGCACGACGGCACGTTCGCATGACGAATTACTTACGCAGTTCGACGCGACGGTTCTGAGCCCACGACTGTTCGTCGTTGCCAGTTGCAACTGGACGCTCTTTACCGTAGGAAACCAGTTCCAGTTGGCCTGGAGCAACACCTTGCAGTACCAGGTAGCGCTGAACGGCTTTCGCACGACGCTCGCCCAGTGCCATGTTGTACTCACGAGTACCACGGGCGTCAGTGTTACCTTCCAGAACAACGCGAGCGCCGTTAGCTTTCAGGTCCTTGGCGTGAACGTCCAGAGCGCGCATGGCTTCTGGCTTCAGGTCCGAACTGTCGTATTCGAAGTAGAAAGTGGTGATCGCGCGCAGAGCAGCTTCTTCGCTCAGGGAGCCGTCGACTGCACCAGTGTTAGCGCCGTAACCAGCGTTTGGATCAACAGCTGCGCCTTCACCGGCATTGTCGCCGCCTTTAGAGGAGCAACCAACGGCTACGGACAGAGCCAGAGCCAGAGCAGCAAACTTACCAAACTTCAGCATTTCCATCGTGAAACTCCTAATGAACCCCAGTGTGTTAAGTACTTCTTTTTGTAGCGCCGCGTCAGTTCAGGTAAGGGGACCAGGATGGTTCTCTGACTTCGCCTTGTGCGGTAGGAAGCGGGAGCCTTACGCGTCCATTAATGGACACGAGCATCAAGACTCCCCGGCCCTGCTGGCGGGTGGCGTAGATTACCATGGTGCCGTTGGGCGCAACAGTGGCTGACTCATCAAGGTTGGTATCTGTAAGGATTTTTACGGTTCCGCGCTGCAAATCCTGGGCCGCAACCCGGAAATTAGTGAAACCATCCTGACGGTGAATCATTACCAACGTCTTTTCATCGGCCGAAAGCTTAGGGTTGGCGTTGTAGTTACCGATAAAGGTTACACGTTCCGCGCCACCACCACCCACGCTGGCTTTATAGATTTGAGGCTTGCCGCCACGGTCGGAGGTGAAGTAGATGGTCGAGCCATCCTTACCCCAGAACGGTTCGGTATTGATGCCAGGGCCGCTGGTCACGCGAGTGAGCTGGCGCGAAGCCATGTTCATCACGTAGATGTCCGGGTTACCGTCCTTGGACAGCACGAATGCCAGGCGCGAACCATCCGGCGACCAGGCTGGCGCACCATTGAGGCCTTCGAAGTTGGTGATCTGCTCACGACGCCCAGTGTCGATATGCTGGACGAAGATACGCGGACGCTTCTGTTCGAACGACACATAGGCAATACGCTTGCCGTCCGGCGCAAAACGCGGCGACAGGATTGGCTCGCGCGATTGCAGCAGGGTCACGGCGCGTGCGCCGTCATAGTCGGAGCGCTGCAGGGTGTAACGCGTGTTGTCTACGGAGAAACGCTCGGCGGTGACGTACAGCATGCGTGTCGAGAACGCACCCTTGATACCGGTGAGCTTTTCAAACGACTGGTCCGAAATGTAGTGGGCCATGTCACGCAGTTGCTCGGCGGTGCCCGAAACGTTGCCGGTCAGGACCTGCTGTTCGGTGGCCACGTTGAACAACGTGTACTGGATCTGCAGGCGACCGCCGGCCGGTGTGATGCTGCCGACCATCAGGTACTGCGCGCCCACGGCCTTCCAGTCGCGGAAGATGACTTCGCTGGCCTGGGTCGGCTGGCTGATCATGTTGCCTTTCGGAATCGGTGCGTAGTAGCCGGAGTTGCGCAGGTCGTCGCTGACGATCTGGGCCATGTCGTCCGGCAGCACGCTGCCGCCCTGCCAGCCGAACGGCACTACCGCGATCGGGGTGGCCCGGTCGCTGCCGCTGGTAACCAGGATGTTCTTTTCATCCGCCGCCGCTATCCCTGCCATGCAGCAAATAACGACAAGCATTCCTCGAAGAAGGTTTCTCACAAGGCTAGATCCTCAGGTGTGAATGTCATCTTGAATGAACGATAGGGAGCGAAGTCGCTTGGTTTCATTCCCTGCATCTCGGTCAACCGGCCAATATTCTTGACTGCGGCAACCGCCGAACTGTCGAACGAACCGTCACCACTGGACTTGGCCACGCTGACCGAAGTCACCGTGCCGTCCGGCAACATGCCGATCTGCAGCACTACTGTCATGCCTTTACGTGCCGAAGGTGGACGTGTCCAGCCTTCCGCTGCCCGGGCCCGGATCAGGTCGTCGAAACTGCCCGCGACTTCATCGCCACGCTCATCGGCCAAGGCTTGCTGACGCTGCGGCGTGTCGGAAAGCAAATCTGCCAGGGCCTGGGCCTTTTTCTCTTCGGCGGATTTACGGGCTGCTTCCTGGGCCTTTTTCTTGGAGGCGTCGGCGGCAGCTTTCTTCTTCGCTTCGTCGGCGACTTTCTTTTTCGCCTCGTCTGCTTCAGCTTTTTTCTTGGCGTCTTCGGCGGCTTTCTTCTTCGCGTCTTCGACGATCTTTTTCTTGGCTTCTTCAGCGGCCTTTTTCTTGGCCTCTTCCTCGGCAGCTTTCTTGGCTTCTTCTTCGGATTTCTTCTTGGCTATATCAGCCAATTGTTTCTCTTCGGCCTTTTTGGCTTCGGCAGCTTTCTCGGACTTCTTGGCTTCATCAGCCTTTTTCGCCTCGTCAGCTTTCTTGGCTTCGTCAGCCTTTTTCGATTCCTCGGCCTTTTGAGCCGCCTCTTCTTTCTTTTGTTCCGCAGCAGCCTTCACCGCTTCCTGCTCGACCTTCTTCTGTTCCATCTGCTCGACTTCGGTCTGGCGCGCAGCCGACTTCTGGGCCTCACCCGCAATCTTCTGATTGGTCTGGGTGGTGGCCTGACTTTTCGATTTCAGCTGATACAGGGTCGCCTGCACGATCGGCTTGGCTGGCGGCAGGTCCGGGGTCATGGCAAAGCTGACGAACAGCATGCCGAACACCAGGATGTGCAGGGCAATTGCCCACACGCCAGGCCAGAAGTAGCTTTCCGAGGCGGACGGCTCTCGCTGTTGCTGCATCAGGGCGCCTCGGTAATCAAGCCAACGTTACCGACGCCGGCCTTCTGCAGCCCGCCCATGGCGCCCATGACGGAGCCATAGTCGACCGACTTGTCACCGCGAATGAACACCTGGGTGTGCTTGCCGCCTTCGTTGCCGGAGCGAATGATCTTGGTCACTGCGTCAGTCATCGCCGGCAAGGTCAGGGCCTTGTCCTGCTGCTTCTGCGTGTCGACTTCGCTGCCAAGGTTCCAGTAGTAGGTCTTGTCAGCCTTGATCGAAATGGTCAGGACCTGAGTGTTGTTGTCTTGCGGCAGGGCTTCACTGGAAACCTTGGGCAGATCAACCTTCACGCCCTGGTTGAGCATCGGCGCGGTCACCATGAAGATCACCAGCAGCACCAGCATCACGTCGATGTAGGGCACTACGTTCATCTCGGCGACCGGCTTGCGCTTTTTGCGAGCTCGAGCGATTAAAGCCATTGGGAATTACCTGCTTATTCTTCGCTGGTGTGCACTTTACGGTGCAGGATCGCCTGGAATTCATCGGCGAAGGTGTAGTAACGGCTGATCAACGTTTCGCTGGTGGCGGCAAAACGGTTGTAGGCGATTACTGCGGGGATAGCGGCGAACAGGCCGATCGCGGTGGCGATCAGGGCTTCGGCGATGCCCGGGGCCACGGTGGCCAGGGTCGCTTGCTGGGCCTGGGCCAGACCACGGAAGGAGTTCATGATGCCCCATACGGTACCGAACAGGCCGATGTACGGGCTGACGGACCCCACAGTCGCCAGGAACGGCAGGCTCTGCTCCAGTTTCTCTTCTTCGCGGGAGATGGCGACGCGCATGGCCCGGGCCACACCTTCCATCACCGCTTCCGGGTCAACGCCCGGTTGCTGGCGCAGGCGCGAGAACTCCTTGAAGCCGGCGCGGAAGATTTGCTCGACGCCCGAATCCGGGTCCGGATTGCTGCCAGCCTGGCGATATAGTTTGGACAGGTCGATACCCGACCAGAAGCGCTCTTCGAAGCTCTCCAGGGCACGTCGACCGGCACGCAGCAGGTTGCTGCGCTGAAAAATCATGACCCATGAGGTAACCGATGCGGCTACCAGGGTCAGCATGACCAGTTGCACCACGACACTGGCATTGCTGACCAGGCTCCACATGGAGGAATGGTCGACGACGGTAGGTTCCACGCTAAATCTCCTGCTTTGATTGTTTACCCGCGCCGCTCACGGCGGCAAAGGCCGCACGTAGAGTTTCGGGAATGGCCCGAGGTTTCAAACTGTTGGTGCGTACACACGCCACCAGGAACTGCCCCTCACAGAGCAGCGTTGCATCCGTAGCCCGCCTGACCTGCTGTTTGAAGCGCAGGCTGGCACGGTTCAATTCGATGACTTCAGCGCTGACCAGCAGTTCATCGTCCAGTCGCGCCGGTGCGTGGTAACGCGCCTCGCTGGAATGCACGACGAATAACAGGTCCTCCCCTGCCAGCAAGGATTGGGCAAAGCCCAGCTCCCGTAGCCGCTCGGTTCGAGCCCGCTCCATGAATTTCAGGTAATTGACGTAATAAACGATGCCGCCGGCATCAGTGTCCTCGTAATAAACGCGACAGCGATGTGCGAACGACTGATCCCCGTTTTGCGCGCGCATACTCTAGTGCTTACTCCTCAGGTTGCCAATCCGGCTGGACAACTGTTTTTTCAATACCTGAACACATTTCCATTGCCTGAATGACGACGCCAGACACTGGGACAGCACAAACTTCAGATAAATCACCCCACATGACAAATACCCTGCAGGAGCGAGCTTGCTTGCAAAGCCCCTGAGCGCGCCGCGTACAACCAGACACACTGCGTCATCGCCGAGGTTTTTCGCGAGCAAGCTCGCTCCTGCAATTTTTTAATCGTCCACTGCATCGAGAAATTCGTCTACCACGGGCATCTCTCCCAATCGTGACGGAATGTTTAGCCCGAAGTGCAGATAGGCGTGGCGCGTTACCACCCTGCCCCGTGGCGTGCGCATGATGTAGCCCTGCTGGATCAGGTAGGGCTCCAGCACATCCTCGATGGTATGCCGCTCTTCACTGATGGCGGCGGCCAGGCTGTCCACGCCCACCGGGCCACCGTCGAATTTCTCGATCATGGTCAGCAGCAGGCGTCGATCCTGATGATCGAAGCCATGCTCATCCACATCCAGCAGGTTCAACGCCAGGTCCGCGACCGCCTTGGTGATATGCCCCTTGGCCCGTACCTCGGCAAAATCGCGTACGCGGCGCAGCAAACGGTTGGCGATCCGTGGCGTACCCCGCGCGCGTCGGGCGATTTCGAATGCGCCTTCAGGGTCCAGCGGCAAGCCGAGGATACTCGCCGAACGGCTGACGATAGTCGCAAGGTCGGCGGTGCTATAGAACTCAAGACGTTGAACGATACCGAAACGGTCTCGCAGCGGGTTGGTCAGCATGCCGGCACGGGTGGTCGCGCCGACCAGGGTGAACGGTGGCAGGTCGAGTTTGATCGAACGGGCCGCCGGGCCTTCGCCGATCATGATGTCGAGCTGGAAGTCCTCCATCGCCGGGTACAGCACTTCCTCGACGATGGGCGACAGCCGGTGGATCTCGTCGATAAACAGCACGTCGTGAGGCTCGAGATTGGTCAGCAGCGCGGCCAGGTCGCCGGGGCGCTCCAGCACCGGGCCGGACGTGGACTTGATCGACACGCCCATTTCCTGGGCGATGATATTGGCCAGGGTGGTTTTACCCAGGCCCGGCGGGCCGAAGATCAGTGTGTGATCCAGCGACTCGCTGCGCCCGCGCGCGGCCTGGATGAACAGTTCCATCTGCTCGCGCACGGTGGGCTGGCCGATGTAGTCGGCCAGGCTCAAGGGGCGGATGGCGCGGTCCTGGACTTCTTCACGGTCGCGCGGGCCGGTGGCCGCGATCAGACGATCAGCTTCAATCACTTAAATCATTCCCTTCAGGGCTCGGCGGATCATGTCTTCGCTGCTCAGGTTCTTGTCTTTAATGGCCGACACCGCTTTGCTGGCCTCCTGCGGCTTGTAGCCCAGGGAGATCAACGCACTCACAGCATCGCTTTCGGCACTGGCAACCTGAGTCGCCGGCATATCCGGTTGATTGGGCACCAGGGCGAACATGCTCGGCACCACTTCCCAGGCCTTGAAGCGGTCCTTGAGTTCCACCAGCAGGCGCTCGGCGGTTTTCTTGCCGACACCGGGCACCTTGGTCAGCGCCGAGGTGTCCTGGGCCGAAACGGCACGCACCAGCTCATCCACTTCCAGGCTCGACATCAACGCCAGGGCCAGCTTGGGCCCTACGCCGTTGAGGCGAATCAGCTCGCGAAAGAAGTCACGGTCGCGCTTGCCAATGAAACCATAGAGCAGTTGCGCGTCCTCTCGCACGACTAAATGCGTGTGCAAAGTTATCGGCTCGCCGACCGACGGCAAGCGGTACAAGGTGGTCATGGGCACTTCAAGCTCATACCCCAATCCATTCACATCCAGAATCAGGTGCGGCGGCTGTTTCTCAGCCAGGGTGCCGCGCAAGCGTCCAATCACGGTTCAGATCCTTAAAGCTTGGGGGTCAGAACAGGCCTGACCGGAAATAACGATTGCGCTGATGCTATCAGAGACGCAGGCGTCCGCCACGACTGCGTGCCGCGCCCAGGCCATGAGGCAGCAGGCTGGAGCGGGTGTGGGCGTGGCAAATGGCAATGGCCAGGGCGTCGGAGGCGTCGATTTGTGGTTTAGAGGTGAGTTTGAGCATGTGCATGACCATCATTTGCACCTGCTCCTTATTCGCCCCACCCGTACCGACGACCGCCTGCTTGACCTGGGTCGCGGTGTATTCGGCGATTTCCATGCCCTCCTCGGCCCCCGCCACAATGGCCGCACCACGGGCCTGGCCGAGCTTCAACGCCGAGTCAGCATTCTTGGCCATGAAGACTTTTTCGATGCCCATGGTCACCGGGCCGTAGGTCTGGATGACTTCACGCACGCCGCGATAGACGATCTGCAGGCGCTCGGCCAGTTCTCCCGCGCCGGTGCGAATACAGCCCGAGGCCACATAAACGCAGCCACGCGGCGTGTGTTGCACCACGCCAAAACCGGTAATGCGCGAACCGGGGTCGATACCTAGGATTAAAGTCATAACGCCTGCAGGTTAAATAAACACATTTTGTGATACGCCGAAGTTCAAATGTGGGAGGGGGCTTGCCCCCGATGGCCATGGATATCTACACAACTTTGTAGCAGCCAACGGTAACCACGATGCGAAGCGAGCCGCTCTTGCTTTTGATCTTGATCTCAGTCGCCCCGTTAACCACGCTGGCCGAACGCAGGTTTGAATCCGTGGGTAACCCGGCAGGACGCCGGGTTAGCCGCCCTGCGCCATGGATGGCGCATGGCGGCGGCCCACGAATTCAAACCTGCGTTCGGGCACACCGAGCCTAAGCGAGGTGCCGAGTGGTGGGGCGAGGACCTTTTGGTTACTTTTGGGTCCTTCCAAAAGTGACCCGCTGTAAGAGCGGAACCACCAGCCGCCGTTACCGCAGCAACGGATATGTACTCGCTCTGATCCACATCCTGGTCGGCTGTCAGGCCGCCATCGGGGGCAAGCCCCCTCCCACATTTTGGTCGCGGGGCATCAGTTAGAGAGGCTTCGGCTCCTGAGCCGCCACAGGTTCAGGGCCGTGCCAAAGCTGTGTATACCCCCGATGGCAGTGGATCAGTCAGAATATTTTTGGCTGACCCACCGCTATCGGGGGCAAGCCCCCTCCCACATTTGGATCTATGTAGTTCTTCAGCTTAGCTGTTCGGCCACGGATTCCGGAATGTCGGCATTCGAATACACGTTTTGCACATCATCCAGGTCTTCAAGCATATCCAGCAGCTTCAACACCTTCTGCGCACCGTCCAGGTCCAGTTCCGCACTGGTGGTCGGCAACATCACGATTTCCGCGTCGGTACCTTTGAAACCCGCGGCCTCCAGGGCGTTGCGCACCGCGTAGAAGCTGGCGAACGAGGTGAACACGTCGATGGAGCCATCTTCGTTTGTGACCACGTCGTCGGCATCCGCCTCCATCGCGGCTTCCATCAGCGCATCTTCATCCGTACCGGCCGCAAAGGTAATCTGCCCCTTGCGCTCGAACAGGTAGGCCACCGAACCGTCGGTACCCAGGTTGCCGCCGCACTTGCTGAACGCATGACGCACCGCAGCTGCAGTACGGTTACGGTTATCGGTCATGCATTCGACCATCACCGCCACGCCGCCTGGCCCATAGCCTTCGTAGGTCAGCTCGACCATGTCGTCGGTGTCGGCGGCGCCGGCGCCACGGGCCACGGCGCGGTCGATGATGTCACGGCTCATGTTGGCGCCGAGCGCCTTGTCCAGCGCCAGGCGCAGGCGCGGGTTGGAGCCCGGGTCACCGCCACCCTGGCGGGCGGCGACGGTCAGCTCGCGGATCCACTTGGTGAATATCTTGCCTTTCTTGGCATCCTGACGCTCTTTGCGGTGCTTGATGTTCGCCCACTTGGAATGGCCAGCCATAACACAACTCCGAAATTCTATAGAAACCTTATCTATCCCGCTCCGGGCGGACTTCTCTTTTTAAGTGCGGCCTTTGTAACGCAAAGGCGCATCCGAAGATGCGCC
This sequence comes from Pseudomonas sp. R2-7-07, assembly GCF_003852355.1. Lineage (NCBI taxonomy): Bacteria > Pseudomonadati > Pseudomonadota > Gammaproteobacteria > Pseudomonadales > Pseudomonadaceae > Pseudomonas > Pseudomonas sp. R2-7-07. The sequence continues at coordinate 4,511,471 of NZ_CP027759.1, forward strand.
TTTAAGACTGCGTAAACCTCAGTGCGCTTTCACGCAGCAGCCTTACTCAGCCTTCGGCGTCTCGCGCAGACGGATGTGCAATTCGCGCAGCGCCTTGGCATCCACGACGCCCGGCGCCTGGGTCATGACGTCCGCAGCACTCTGGGTTTTCGGGAACGCAATCACTTCACGGATCGACTGGGCGCCGGTCATCAGCATCACCAGACGGTCCAGGCCGAAGGCCAGGCCACCGTGCGGCGGCGCACCGTACTTGAGCGCGTCGAGCAGGAAGCCGAACTTCTCTTCCTGTTCCGCTTCGTTGATGCCCAGCAGACGGAACACCGCTTGCTGCATCTCTTTGCGGTGAATACGGATCGAACCGCCACCCAACTCAGTGCCGTTGAGCACCATGTCGTAGGCACGGGACAACGCGCCGGCCGGGTTGGCTTCCAGCTCGGCCGGGGAGCACTTCGGCGCGGTGAACGGGTGGTGCAAGGCGCTGAAGCTGCCGTCGTCGTTCTCTTCGAACATCGGGAAGTCGACCACCCACATCGGCGCCCACTCGCAGGTCAGCAGGTTCAGGTCGTGACCCAGCTTGATACGCAGTGCGCCCAGGGCTTCGCTGACGATCTTGGCCTTGTCGGCACCGAAGAACACGATATCGCCATCGACCGCACCAACGCGATCAAGGATCGTGTTCAGGTTGGCTTCGGGGATGTTCTTCACGATCGGCGACTGCAGGCCGTCAACGCCATTGGCGCGCTCGTTGACCTTGATGTACGCCAGGCCCTTGGCACCGTAGATGCCGACGAACTTGGTGTAGTCGTCGATCTGCTTGCGCGGCATGCTCGCGCCGCCAGGCACGCGCAGGGCGGCGATGCGGCATTTCGGGTCGTTGGCCGGGCCGCTGAACACCTTGAAGTCGACGTCCTTGAGCTGGTCGGCCACGTCGACCAGTTCCAGCGGGTTACGCAGGTCTGGCTTGTCGGAACCGTAGCGACGCATGGCCTCTTCGAAGGTCATGTGCGGGAATTCGCCGAACTCCAGGTCCAGCACTTCCTTGAACAGGTTGCGGATCATTTGTTCGGTGAGACCCATGATCTCTTTTTCATCGAGGAAGCTGGTCTCGATGTCGATCTGGGTGAATTCCGGCTGGCGGTCGGCGCGCAGGTCTTCGTCGCGGAAGCACTTGGCGATCTGGTAGTAACGGTCGAAGCCGGCCACCATCAGCAGCTGCTTGAACAGCTGCGGCGATTGCGGCAAGGCGAAGAAGCTACCCGGGTGGGTACGGCTCGGTACCAGGTAGTCGCGTGCGCCTTCCGGCGTGGCGCGGGTGAGAATCGGCGTTTCCACGTCGAGGAAGCCGTTCTCGTCGAGGAAGCGGCGGATGCTGGTGGTCATGCGCGAACGCAGACGCAGCTTCTCGGCCATTTCCGGACGACGCAGGTCCAGGAAGCGATAGCGCAGGCGAGTTTCCTCGCCAACGTCGGAATATTCGTTCAGTGGGAACGGCGGGGTTTCCGACTCGTTCAGCACTTCCAGCTCATAGCCCAGCACTTCAATGCCGCCGGACGCCATGTTCTTGTTCACGGCACCGGCCGGGCGCAGGCGCACCTTGCCGGTGATCTTCACGACGTATTCGCTGCGCACGCGGTCGGCGGCGGCGAAGCTCTCGGCGCGATCCGGGTCGAACACTACCTGGGCCAGACCATCACGATCACGGATATCGAGGAAGATCACCCCGCCGTGGTCGCGGCGACGGTGAACCCATCCGCAAAGGGTGATTTCCTGACCTTCCAGGGTCTCGTTCAGTTGGCCGCAATAGTGGCTGCGCATCATGGTCGTGGTTTCACTTCTCGTAATTCGAAATTCGGTGGCAGGCGTGCCTCGTCACCGTACATTAAAGCAGGGGACGGATAATGCAGGAGCCTGCGCGTAGAGTTCAACTCAGTCTGCTTTGTCGCCGCCCGCCAGGTTCTTCTTGGCGCCGGTCTTGAAATCGGTCTCGTACCAGCCGCTGCCGCTCAGGCGGAAGCCCGGCATGGACAACATCTTTTTCAACTCAGGTGCCTGGCAGGCTGGGCAATCGACCAGCGGCGCGGCGCTGATCTTCTGAATGGCTTCCAACTGATGACCACAGGAAGCACATTGATAGTCGTACATGGGCATGGAGTTGTCTCGGCGATCAGATCGTTACTGCGCTACGCCCTGCCGATGTGCATAAAGCCCGGCATGCGCAGCAAAGCGCGGGATTATATCTGGTAAATCGAGGCAGCGCAGCCGGCTTTCTGCCCGAGGCGCGGCCCGCCGGAAGGAAGGGCCGCGCCCTGCAGCCTCCATCAGAAGGGGCCAGAGGCGCTAAGGCGGTCTTTCAACAGGTGAACGACACACACCACCCGCACCAGCCCGCTGAAGTTCTTCACACCGCCATAGCGCAAATGCACTTCCCGATCGACATAGGACAACAACGCACTGACCGAGCAGGTATTGATCCTGGCCATTTCCGTGAGGATATTCCAATAGATCTGCTCCAGCCGCAGGCAGGTGGAAAACCCGTTGAGCCGCACCGACCGCGATAATGGCTTGGCGAGCCCCATGTCGAACCCTTTCGCGAAGGGATCGACCTTTATCTTGTGAAAACCACCGGTTTCCACGCCCTTACCACATGACATACACCTGACACTCCCTTGCCAAAACAGCAGTCCATGGGTTTCTCCCATTGGACGGTCAGCCTATAAAACCGCAGGAAGCGACGAGCAGCCAGAAGACGCGGGCGCTGGGCGTCGTAGGACAACGCCAGCAAGCGCAGAGAAACCAGTGAGCGGCGTCCCGAAGACGCCGCGCGGGTTCGACGGTTATTGGTTTTCGAGCAGCGAACGCAGCATCCACGCGGTTTTTTCGTGAACTTGCATCCGTTGGGTCAACAGGTCCGCTGTCGGCTCATCGCTGACCTTGTCGAGCAACGGGAAAATGCCACGCGCGGTACGGGTGACAGCCTCCTGGCCCGCTACCAGTTGCTTGATCATCTCTTCGGCGCTCGGCACACCCTCTTCTTCCTTGATCGAAGACAGGCGGGCGTAGATCGAATAGGCACCCGGTGCCGGGAAGCCGAGGGCACGGATACGCTCGGCGATGGAATCCACCGCCAGCGCCAGCTCGTTGTACTGCTCTTCGAACATCAAGTGCAGCGTACGAAACATGGGGCCCGTGACGTTCCAGTGGAAGTTGTGGGTCTTCAGGTACAGCACATAGGTATCGGACAGCAGCCGTGAAAGTCCGTCGACGATGGATTTACGATCTTCTTCACTGATACCAATATCGATTGCCATGTTTTTCCCCTTCAATTGACGAGCATTCATTGATCAGGTGCAGGATCACTCTAGCAAGAGTGATGGCCGCGTGCAGCCCGATGCACCCAGGCAATGTGCGGCAAATTGCCCTGCACCGCTTGCGAGGGCAGCGGCCGAAGAGCCGGTCATCCTGTAAGAAAAACGCTCGAAAGGCCGCTCAAATTACCTGCACCTGTCTAGGACAAGCCTTCGACGCAAAAATGCCACCTCGATTGCAACACCCCGAAATGCTTGATTTGAGTAGGCACAGCCTTTGCTGTTAAATAGGCGGCGTGTGGCTGCCGTTCATTTCTGCGGCACGTCACATAGGCTGCTACCCGCGCACGTGCCCAACGCCTCCCATTGTTCAGAAGCGAACCGTGCCAGTCAGCTCTTCCTTGTGATCCGTCTTAACGTGAGTTAATCAAAATGTTGAAAATCGTCCACCTGCTAACGGGCGTTGCAGCTTTGCTGCTGTCCTTTATCCCGAGCCTGCAGCCTGAAAGCCTGCCCTACCTGCAACAACACGACGCTCTATATCTGGCCTTGTTCGGCCTTCTCAACCTGACCCTGGCACCGGTAATTCCCTACTGGAACAAAGGCACGCGTCATCAACTGCAAAACCTGGTCAGCGCGCTGCTGGTACTGACCGTCGTCGTTCAAACCCTTACCCTGCTGGCACCCATGCCTGAAGTGGGCGGCCACCCGGCCATCCTGCTCAGCCTGGTAATCGCTGTGGTCGCCATCGTTCTTCACCTGGCCATCAGCTTCTACCGTTCGTCCCCAGCGGCCGCGTCGCAAAACTACGACATGACCAACCGGGATACCGGGACCGTCAAGTGGTTCAACACCTCCAAAGGCTTCGGCTTTATTTCGCGCGACTCGGGTGACGATATCTTCGTCCACTTCCGAGCTATCCGCGGTGAAGGCCACCGCGTCCTGGTCGAAGGCCAGCGCGTGGAGTTCTCGGTGATGAACCGCGACAAAGGCCTGCAAGCTGAAGATGTCATCGCTGCCCTGCCGCGTCGCTGATTCCAGCCTGCGCTGCAAAAAAAACCGCGATCCGGCGTAGGCTGGATCGCGGTTTTTTATTGCACGCTCATTTAATAGTGCGGCGGCGGGGCTTCTTCTTCCGAGGTTTCGAACTGGCCGCCCATCTCTTCCTGACGCTTGAGCAAGGCGATCATCTGCAATTGCAGGCGCTCCACCGCTTGCTGCTGGGCGACCAGAATGTCATTGAGGGTTTCGATGGTGTCGTCCTGGAACGCCAGGCGGCTTTCCAGGTCGGTGACGCGATCTTGCAGGTCCATGGTTCAGTCCTGGGTAAAAATGAAGTCGGCAGGCAGTAATTCACGCAATCGGCTGCGAATCGCCGCCACCTGCTCTGCGCTGTATGGACGGGCCGGATGCTTGCCCCACACCGGCGCCGGCCATGCCACGTCATCGCGCTTGCGCACGATGACATGCACATGCAACTGGCTGACCACGTTACCCAGCGCGCCGATGTTCATCTTATCGGCGGCCAGGCCTTCGTTCAGCAGCTGTGCGAGGGCGGTCGTTTCCTGCCACAACGTCTGTTGCTCGGCGACATCCAGTTGAAACACTTCGCTGATACCGTCAATGCGCGGTACCAAGATGAACCAGGGATAATTCGAATCATTGGACAGCAGCAGGCGACAGAGCGGGAAGTCCCCAATGGCCAATGTGTCTTGTTGCAGGCGTTGATCTAAAGCGAACACGTGGGCACTCCGTTCGGCAGGTCAATTACAGGCGCCCAGCATACCGCCGAATGCGCGAGGCTTCACGGCGAATGCGCGAGCAGCCTGAGGCAAACCCATTCCATGGATGCACCCTTTAGAGGCAGTCGGATGTGTGAACCACGCTAACTCGGGCTTCGAAGGGATGCACCAAAATGACCCACTTGTGCTTCAAAGGGAGTCGGCCGCTACCCACTTTTGAGGGTCAATCGGTAACGTTTTGCTCAAGCGCAGGTTTTGCGCACCACCGCACGACGGTAACACCTGAATGTCGAGCCTGAACCAAACTGCCCGAGAGGCCCGTGTTTATGCGGTTTTTACACTGCCGTAACGTTTTTCACGAAAAAATGACATTCGGCTGGCGCTTTGTGCACGCTTGTTGCATTCACCTCGCTATCGTCGGCAACGACACCTGGATGGATGCCAGGGTTTCGCGATAAGAAACAATAGCGTTTCAATGTGTGCCAGGGACGATTTCGAACTTTGAAGGCGTTTGAAAAGAACATTGAAGTTGTCAGCCTGGTTACCGTCGGGCTGTGATTTGCGACACGGAGCTAGCAATTTACGACAGCCTCGTAAAGAAGCTGAAAGGATAGTTTGGCAAGTATCGTCAACAGCGCCGGTGTGAGATAACTTTGCGCCGACACACATAAAGAAAGAGCCGCCCAGATAAAAATACAGGTGGGACGGCAGTACTCTTCTAAAACCAAAGGAGCAAATCACGATGCGCGTGATGAAGTGGAGCATGATCGCCCTGGCTGTTTCAGCAGGCACCTCGCAGTTCGCAATGGCGTCCGCCCAAGACGATTCCAAGGGCTTTGTTGAAGACAGCACTTTCAGCATCAACACTCGCGCTTTGTACTTCAGCCGCGACTTCCGCAACAACCCGTCGGGCCCGGGCTCCAAGAGCCGTGCGGAAGAAAGCGGCCTGGGCTTCAACGCCTTGTACGAGTCGGGCTTCACCCAAGGCACCATCGGTGTCGGCGTTGACGTGATCGGCCTGATGGGCCTCAAGCTCGACAGCGGCAAGGGCCGTGCCGGCACCGGTCTGTTCCCTACCGGTTCCGACGGTCGTTCGCAAGACGAGTACTCAAAAGGCGGCGGCGCGGTTAAGTTCCGCATTTCCAATACCGTGCTGAAAGTCGGTGACCAATACACCACAGCGCCTGTATTCGCCTCCGATGACAGCCGTTTGCTCCCAGAACTGCCACAAGGTATCTCGATCACCAGCAACGAGATCAAGGGCCTGAAGCTCGAAGGCGGCCACTTCACTTCCAGCGTCGCGCAGAACCAGACCTACCACGACAGCCTGGGCCTGACGAAGACCGACTTCGTCGGCGGCGTCTATGCCTTCACCCCGGAAGTCACCGGCAGCCTGTACTACGCGAAAACCGAAGACTACTTCCGCAAGTACTACAGCAACCTGAACTGGACCCACGCCCTGAGCGATGACCAGTCCTTCGCGCTGGACTTCAACATCTACGACACCAAGAGCGAAGGCGCCGGCCTGCAGCGCGCTGAGAAAGATGGCGTGACCAAGCTCGACAACCGCGCATTCAGCTTGCAGGGCGCGTACACCGTCGGCGCTCACACCTTCACCCTGGCTGCCCAAAAGGTTACCGGTGACGGCGACTACGGCTACGGCGTAGATGGCGGCGGCACTGTATTCCTGGCCAACTCCATCGCCCGTTCCGACTTCAACGCCGAAGGCGAGAAGTCGTACCAGGCGCGTTACGACATCAACATGGCGACCTTCGGCGTTCCTGGTCTGAGCTTCATGACGCGTTACGTGACCGGTAGCGGCGCCAACACGGGCACCACCAGCAACGGTAAAGAGTGGGAACGCGACATCGAAGCCAAGTACGTGGTTCAGAGCGGCCCGGCTAAAAACCTCAGCCTGCGTCTGCGTCAAGCGACTTATCGTTCCGGTGATGGCGTTTACTACGGTTCGCCTTCGATCGACGAACTGCGTCTGATCGCGAACTACCCGCTGAACATCTTGTAATCACGCGAGTAATTACAACGATGAGTTAAGGTTTCGACCTTGAATAAAAAGCCGCTCCCCTGTTTGCAAGGGAGCGGCTTTTTTTATTTCAGTTACATTTCAAAAGCAATATAACTAGTAAGCTAAGTAACTATATACAACTGTCGCATTTAACCTGACCTTTCGGCCAACTTAAACGCGACACTGTTTCATGCCTTCGCCGGAGCTTCCTGCATCACGCGAATAACCCGCTGCGGGAACGGAATATCAATCCCCGCCCCTTTCAAACGGTCGCGCGCCAGTTCATTGAGCATGAACACCACATCCCAATAATCCGCTGTATTGGTCCAGCAACGCAGGGACACGGTGATGGAGCTGTCGCCCAGGGTCGATACCACTGCGACGGGCGCCGGGTCGGCCAGCACGCGCGGGTCCTTGGCCAGTTCCAGCAATACTTCACGGGCTTTCTGCAGGTCCGCCTCGTAATCCACGCCCACATCAAACACCACCTTGCGGGTCGGCTGGCGGTTGGTATTGGTGATGATGCCGTTGGACAGGATGCCGTTCGGTACGATCACCGTCTTGTTGTCGCCGGTACGCAGCACCGTGTGGAAAATCTGGATACTGTCGACGGTACCCGAGGTGCCCTGGGCTTCGATCCAGTCACCGATGCGAAACGGACGGAACAACAGGATCAGCACGCCGCCGGCGAAATTGGCCAGGCTGCCTTGCAAGGCCAGGCCGATCGCCAGAGTAGCGGCACCGATGGCGGCGACGAACGAGGTGGTTGCCACGCCGATCATCGAGGCCACGCTGACGATCAACATGACTTTCAGCGCAATGTTCGCAAGGCTGGTGATGAAGTGCTGCAGCGCCAGGTCGGCGTTACGCAGGGCCAGCAAGCGCCCTACTCGGTGGGTAAAGACGTTGATCAGCCACCAACCGATGGCCAGGGTGATAACGGCCAGCAGTACCCGGCTGCCGTATTCCATGATCATCGGGATCCAGGACTGCGAGGTCTTGATCAAGTGATCCACTTCAGCGTTCAAATCCATCTATCTTCTCCTGTTGTGCGGAAATGCGGCTTCATTGACTGCCTGAAAACGCAAATGAGCCCCGTAGGGCTCAATTGTAGGCATTGTTGCTGCGGCGTGGGACGTCGAAAACGGCCACAGGTTCCGCGAGGTGCCATCAGTCGCGGAAGTTGTTGAACTGCAGCGGCATGTCGAAGGTCTTGGCGCGCAGGGCCGCGATGGCCTCTTGCAGGTCATCACGCTTCTTGCCGGTAACACGCACCTGTTCACCCTGGATGGCCGCCTGGACTTTCAGCTTGGCATCCTTGATGTGCGCGACGATCTTCTTCGCCAGTTCCTTGTCGATGCCTTCCTTGAGCACGGCTTCCTGCTTCATCAGTTTGCCGGAAGCGTAGGCGTCCTTGACTTCAAGGCACTGCACGTCGATCTTGCGCTTGACCAGGGCCAGCTTGAGGATCTCGATCATCGCTTCCAGCTGGAAATCGGCTTCAGCGGTCAGGTTGACGGTCAGTTCCTTTTCCTTGAATTCGAAGCTGCCCTTGCCTTTCAAGTCATAGCGACGGTCCAGTTCCTTGACGGCGTTCTCGACGGCGTTGGTGACTTCGTGTTTGTCCAGTTCGGATACCACGTCGAACGAAGGCATGTCATTTCTCCAATATAAGGGGCGGGCTCAGTAGAGATGGAGCGCGCCCGAGCTAAAATGCCGGGGCATTATAGCGGTTCTTTCGCCGCGTTCACCGCTGGCGACCTTACGGAGCACACACTGATGTCGACCACCTGGCATATTCTCGGCGCCGGTAGCCTGGGCACCCTCTGGGCCACGCGGCTGGCGCGCGCGGGCGTGCCGGTGCGGCTGATCCTGCGCGATCAGGCGCGCCTGGCCAGCTATGCGTCGGGCAACGGCCTGACCCTGGTTGAGCAAGGTATTGCGCACACCTACCCGGTGATAGGCGAAACATCCGACAGCCCGGAGCCGATCCAGCGCCTGTTAGTGGCGTGCAAAGCCTACGATGCCCAAAGTGCCGTCGCACAGTTACAGCATCGCCTGGCGCCGGACGCGGAACTGATCCTGCTGCAAAACGGCCTCGGCAGCCAGGATGCGGTGGCCGCCCAGTTGCCACAGGCGCGTTGCATCTTTGCCTCCAGCACCGAAGGCGCGTTTCGCGAGGGCGAATGGCGCGTGGTGTTTGCCGGCCATGGCTACACCTGGCTGGGGGATGCGGCTCACCCTACCGCGCCGCTGTGGCTGGATGACTTGCGGGCCGCCGCCATCCCCCATCAATGGAGCACCGATATCCTCACGCGGCTGTGGCGCAAGCTGGCGCTCAATTGCGCGATCAACCCGTTGACCGTGCTCTACCAGTGCCGCAACGGCGGCCTGCAGGCCCATCAATGTGAAGTCGCCACCCTGTGCGCTGAATTGAGCGAATTACTGGAATGCTGCGGCCAGCCTGCGGCCGCGCAGGATTTGCACAGTGAAGTGCAACGGGTGATCCAGGCCACTGCGGCCAACTATTCCTCTATGTACCAGGACGTGGCCAACGCACGGCGTACCGAAATCAGCTACCTGCTGGGCTACGCCTGCCAAGCGGCCGCCCGCCATCAACGGGTACTGCCGCATCTGCAGCAGCTGCAAACGCGCTTGGTCGAGCAGTTGGTTGCACGCGGATTGCCCAGCGACTGAGGCACGCGCTACCCTGCCGTATGTCTATTGCCTGCGAAAAACCTGATGCCACTGCGCCAGCGTCTTGAAAACCTACCGGTAGGGCAGAAACTGCTGGCCGCCCTGCTGGTACTGCTGACCACCGTGTTGCTGGTGGCCAACCTGACCTTTATCAGCGCCGCCTACTGGATCTCCCAAGAAAGCATGGCGCCCCAGGCCTTGCAGGCCATCGGTCGGCTGGTGTCCAACCCGGCACTCGCGGCCGAAGCCCTGCAATCCCCGGCCAAGGCCAATGCACTGCTCAATGAGCTGACCAGCTATTCACCGCTGCGCGCCGCCGCCCTGTACGACGGCGAAGGCAATCGCCTGGCGCAGATGCAACACGGCGACCGCCTGCACCTGCCCGACAACTACCGGCATATCGAGGCCTGGCGCCTCACCGAGTTTCGCAGCAACCAGGTCATCACCCTGCCCCGCACCGACCAGCCTTCGGGGCATTTGCTGCTGGTGGCCAGCAGCGAGCTGCCGGTGGCGTTCTATACCGGCACCCTCACCGCAAGCCTGGGCATCCTGATTTTCAGTGTGTTGCTGTGGCTGGTCATCGCCCGGCAGATCAAACGCCTGATCACCCGGCCGATCCATGAACTCGAGGAACTGTCGCGCCAGGTGACTCGCGAAGAGAACTACGCCCTGCGCGCAGGCCCCGGCAACCACGATGAAATCGGCAGCCTGGCGGAAGCGTTCAACACCATGCTGTCGCGCATCGAGGCCCGTGAGCAGCAGCTCAAGCGCGCGCGGGATGATTCCCAGGCCGCCTACGACCAGGCCCAGGGCCTGGCCGAAGAAACCCGCCACACTAACCGCAAGCTGGAACTGGAAGTGCAGGTGCGCAGCAAGATCGAGAAAAAGCTCACCGGCTTTCAGAACTACCTCAACAGCATTATCGACTCGATGCCCTCGGCACTGATCGCCCTGGATGAACAGCTCTACGTCACCCAGTGGAACCAGGAAGCCACCGCGCTTTCGGGCACACGCCTGGATGAAGCCCTCAACCAGCCGATCTTCCTCGCGTTCCAACCGCTCAAGCCCTACCTGCCGCAAATCAAGGCCACGGTGGAGCAGCACACAGTTGAGCGGATCGAGCGGGTCACCTGGGTCAAGGACGACGAGCCAAAGCATTACGCCCTGACGTTCTACCCGTTGATGGGCGGTGCCGGGCGCGGCGTGGTGATCCGTATCGATGACATCACCCAGCGCCTGTCCCTGGAAGAAATGATGGTGCAATCGGAGAAAATGCTCTCGGTCGGCGGCCTGGCTGCCGGCATGGCCCACGAAATCAACAACCCGCTGGGGGCGATCCTGCACAACGTGCAGAACATCCGGCGCCGCCTGTCACCCGAGCTGCCCAAGAACCTGGAACATGCCGAACAGGCGGGCATCGAGCTGGCGCTGGTCAATCAATACCTGCAAGCGCGCGAAGTCCCGCAGTTGCTGGATGGGATTCAACAGGCCGGCGCGCGTGCCGCGAAAATCGTCACGCACATGCTCAGCTTCAGCCGGCGCAGCAACCGGCAAATGGCCCCCTGCGACTTGCCAGCCCTGATCGACCAGGCCGTGGAGATCGCCGGTAACGATTTCGACCTGGCCATCGGTTTCGATTTCAAGGGCCAGGCGATCATCCGCCAGTTCGATCCGCAACTGGGGCCGGTACCCGGCACGGCCAACGAACTGGAACAGGTGCTGCTCAACCTGCTGAAAAACGCCGCCCAGGCGATTCACCTGCGTGAAGACGGCAGCGAACCGGGGCGCATCATCCTGCGCACCCGCCTCAACCCGCCCTGGGCCGAGATCCAGGTGGAAGACAATGGCATCGGCATGAGCGAAAACGTGCGCAAACGCACCTTCGAGCCGTTCTTCACCACCAAGGAGATCGGCCAGGGCACCGGGCTTGGGCTGTCGGTGTCGTATTTCATCATCACCAATAACCACAAGGGCCAGATGGAAGTGCACTCCACCCTGGGCCAAGGCACCTGTTTCACTTTGCGCCTGCCACTGGCCGGCAGCCAATTGTCCCCCGCAGAACTCACCCAACTGGAGCAATGACCATGGGCTTTCGCCTGTCGAAGATCTACACCCGCACCGGTGACCAGGGCGAAACCGGCCTTGGCGACGGTCGCCGCGTGCCCAAGGACCACCCACGGGTGGAGGCCATTGGCGAGGTGGATACGCTGAACAGCCAGTTGGGGTTGTTATTGGCCAACCTGGAGGAGCAGAGCGGCAAGCACCCCGAACTGAACGATGTGGTGGAGGTGCTCACGCCCTGCCAGCATCGCTTGTTCGATCTGGGCGGCGAGCTGGCCATGCCGGTGTACAAGGCGTTGAATGCAGCGGAAGTGGATCGGCTGGAAGCGGCGATCGATCGTTGGAATGAAGAGGTGGGGCCACTGGAAAATTTCATCCTGCCCGGCGGCTCAGCGCTGATCGCCCAGGCCCATGTGTGCCGCAGCCTGGCGCGCAGTGCCGAACGCCGCTGTCAGCAATTGAATGCGGTGGAGCCGTTGGAAGGGGTGGGGTTGGCGTATATCAATCGGTTGTCGGACTTGCTGTTTGTCGCGGCCCGGGTGATTGCCAGGCGTCAGGGGGTTGCCGAGGTGTTGTGGCAGGCGGCGGCGAAGCCTCACTGAGGATTACTGGGTGCCTGGCAGGGCCCCATCGGGGGCAAGCCCCCTCCCACATTTTGATTTGTGAATACCGTCTAGTGTGGGAGGGGGCTTGCCCCCGATGAGGCCCGCCAGAGCAACCTCAAACCTGCGGCCAGAACGCCCTGATCCCTGCAACACCCTGAGCACCCACCGCCCAAGCCTGCTCCCGCTGCTCAGGCCCAACCCCGCCCAATAGAAACACCGGCTTGCTGAACCCACGGATCAGCTCGGCTGCCTGTTCCCAACCCAACGGCTGGGCTTCGGGATGAGTTTCGGTCAGCTGAACCGGCGACAGCGTGACGAAGTCCACATCCATCAACTGCGCCAGCGCCAGTTCTTCAGCGTTGTGACACGAGGCCGCCAACCAACGGTCCTTCGGCAGCGGTCGGCCCTTGCTCGCGTATTTACGCAATTGCGCCGAGGTCATGTGCCAGCCGGCCGCTGGAAAATCCCCCAGCCATTCGAACGGCCCCTTGAGCATCAACTGCGCCTTGCCCGCACACAATCCCACGGCGTCTACGGCAAGGTCTCGGTATTTAGGGTCGTAACCGTTGGGTGCGCGCAGTTGAACCAGCTTGATGCCACCGGCAATGGCTGTTTGAAGGCCACGCAACAAGGGCGCGGTTTCCAGCTCACCGGGCGTGATCAGGTAGTCGGCAGGCAGACGCGCTGCCGCGACAATGGGCGCGTTAGCCGCTGGAAACTCATAGTTGACCAGGTCTCGCGGGGCCACCCACTCCAGAGGCTGCCCTTCGACGCCGTGGGGCTCGCCGGTAAAGGCCGAGACTTCCCAGACATCCAGCAACACCTGCTTGTCCGGGTAGTCATGCTGCACCTGGATCAACGGCCGCGCCGTGGTGACCTGGATGCCCAGCTCTTCCTGCAACTCACGGGACAAGGCCGTGGCGACTGACTCGTCAGCCTCCACCTTGCCGCCGGGAAACTCCCAGAGGCCGCCTTGATGCTGGGTATCGGCGCGGCGTGCCAGCAGGATCCTGCCATCCACACCGCGAATCACCGCTGCTGCTACATGCACTCGTTTCACCGCCACTGCTTCCTCCCGTTATTGCCCTTGTAGGAGCGAGCTTGCTCGCGAAGAACGTCAACGATAACGCGTACATCCTGGATAAACGCGGTGGCATTGAGTTTTTCGCGAGCAAGCTTGCTCCTACCTTCAGGTGCGATATTCCGCGTTGATCTTCACGTATTCGTGGGACAGGTCCGTGGTCCAGATGGTTTCGCTGCAGTCGCCGCGCCCCAACTCGATGCGGATGGTGATTTCTTCCTGCTGCATCACCGCCGAACCCTGGGCTTCGGTGTAGGTGTCGGCGCGGGCGCCACGGCTGGCAATGCACACGTCGCCGAGGAAGACGTCGATCTTGCTCACATCCAGGTCAGGCACGCCGGCACGACCAACGGCTGCGAGGATACGGCCCCAGTTCGGGTCGGAAGCGAACAAGGCGGTCTTGATCAGCGGCGAGTGCGCCACGGTATAACCCACGTCCAGGCACTCCTGGTGATTGGCGCCGCCGTTGACTTCAACGGTGACAAACTTGGTCGCGCCCTCGCCGTCACGCACGATGGCCTGGGCCACGTCCATGCACACCTCGAAAACCGCCTGCTTCAATGCGGCGAACAGCGGGCCTTCGGTGGAGGTGATCTCCGGCAGGTTGGCCTGGCCGGTGGCGATCAGCATGCAGCAGTCGTTGGTGGAAGTGTCACCGTCGATGGTGATGCGGTTGAACGACTTGTTGGCGCCGTCCAGCATCAGGCGTTGCAATACATCACGGGAGACTTTGGCGTCGGTGGCGATATAGCCGAGCATGGTGGCCATGTTCGGACGGATCATGCCTGCGCCCTTGCTGATACCGGTCACGGTGACGGTCACGCCATCGTGCACGAACTGCCGGCTTGCGCCTTTGGGCAAGGTGTCGGTAGTCATGATGCCGGTGGCTGCAGCCGCCCAGTTATCCACAGACAGGTCATCCAGCGCGGCTTGCAGGGCGCCTTCGATTTTCTCCACCGGCAGCGGCTCACCGATCACGCCGGTGGAATACGGCAGCACCTGGCTCGCGTCCACGCCGGTCAGTTGGGCCAGCTTGGCGCACGTGCGCGCAGCAGCCACCAGGCCAGGCTCGCCGGTACCGGCGTTGGCGTTGCCGGTGTTGGTCAGCAGGTAACGAATCGACCCGGCCACACGTTGCTTGGCCAGGATCACCGGCGCGGCGCAAAAAGCGTTGAGGGTGAACACACCGGCGACTGTCGAGCCTTCGGCGCAGCGCATCACCACCACATCCTTGCGCCCCGCACGCTTGATGCCGGCCGAAGCGATACCGAGTTCAAAACCGGCGACCGGGTGCAATGTGGGCAAAGGACCAAGACCAACAGCCATGTATGCGCTCCTTGAAGAGATGATGTGTGTGCCGTCGCTGTCGACGGGAGGATTAATGGCAAAACGCCGCGACGGCTGATGCCGGTCGCGGCGTGGGGTGTTGCAGCGTCAGGCGAAAATCTTATTCGATCTGGCCGTGGCAGTGTTTGAATTTCTTGCCCGAACCGCAGTAGCACAGCTCGTTGCGGCCCAGCTTCTGATCATTGCGTACCGGGGTTTGAGCCAGGGCCACATCGACCTCTTCACCCAACACCTCAGGCGCATCCAGGCCCGGCGCTTCGTCGTGCTGGAACTGCATGCGTGCAGCCAGTGCCTCGGCTTCCTGGCGCAGGCGCGCTTCTTCCTCGATCGGGTCTTCGCGACGCACCTGAACGTGGGACAGCACGCGGATCGAATCGCGCTTGATCGAATCCAGCAGCTCGGAGAACAACGTGAACGACTCGCGCTTGTACTCCTGCTTCGGGTTTTTCTGGGCGTAGCCACGCAAATGGATACCGTGGCGCAGGTGGTCCATGGTCGACAGGTGGTCTTTCCACAAGTCGTCCAGCACGCGCAGCACGATTTGCTTCTCGAAGGTGCGCAGGGCTTCGGCACTCGCCTGCTCTTCTTTCTCGTTGTACGCGGCCAGCAATTCGGCCATCAGTTTTTCGCGCAGGGTTTCTTCGTACAGGTGATCGTCTTCGTCCAGCCACTGCTGAACCGGCAAGTCGACGCCAAAATCGCTCTTCAACGCGGCTTCCAGACCGGCCACATCCCACTGCTCAGGCAGCGACTGTGGCGGGATATGTGCGCTCACGGTGGCATTGAGCACGTCCTGACGGAAGTCAGCGATGGTCTCGCCAATGTTGTCGGCGGCCAGCAACGTGTTACGCATGTGATAGATCACTTTACGCTGTTCGTTGTTGACGTCATCGAACTCGAGCAGTTGTTTACGAATGTCGAAGTTACGCCCTTCTACCTTGCGCTGGGCCTTCTCGATGGCGTTGGTCACCATGCGGTGCTCGATCGCTTCACCGGACTGCATGCCCAGGGCCTTCATGAAGTTCTTCACTCGATCCGAGGCGAAGATACGCATCAGGCTGTCTTCCAGGGACAGGTAGAAACGGCTGGAACCGGCATCACCCTGGCGACCGGCACGACCGCGCAACTGGTTGTCGATACGGCGCGATTCGTGACGCTCGGACGCGATCACCTGCAAACCGCCGGATTCCAGCACGGCTTGGTGGCGTTTCTGCCAGTCGGCCTTGATCTGGGCGATCTGTTCAGGGGTCGGATTGTCGAGCGAGGCCACTTCCACTTCCCAGTTGCCGCCCAACAGGATGTCGGTACCACGACCGGCCATGTTGGTGGCGATGGTCAGCGCGCCGGGGCGACCGGCCTGGGCGATGATCTCGGCTTCTTTTTCGTGGAACTTGGCGTTGAGCACCTTGTGCTCGATGCCTTCCTTGTTGAGCAGGTTGGACACGTGCTCGGACGTCTCGATGGTCGCGGTACCCACCAGGATCGGACGGCCCTTGGCCAGGCCGTCCTTGATGTCATTGATGATCGCCGCGTATTTCTCTTCGGCGGTCAGGAACACCAAGTCGTTATAGTCTTTACGCGCCAGTGGCTTGTTCGGCGGGATGACCACCACCGACAGGCCATAGATCTGATGGAATTCGAACGCTTCGGTGTCGGCCGTACCGGTCATGCCGGACAGTTTGTTGTACAGACGGAAGTAGTTCTGGAACGTGGTGGACGCCAACGTCTGGCTTTCGGCCTGGATGTTGAGCATTTCCTTGGCTTCGATGGCCTGGTGCAGGCCTTCGGACAAGCGACGACCGGGCATGGTACGGCCGGTGTGTTCGTCGACCAGGACGACCTGGCCGTCCTGGACAATGTATTCGACGTTGCGGTGGAACAGCTTGTGGGCGCGCAGGCCGGCATATACGTGGGTCAGCAGGCCCAGGTTGTGAGCCGAGTACAGGCTTTCTCCTTCGGCCAGCTCACCGATCTGGGTCAGCATTTCTTCAACGAACTGGTGGCCGGCCTCGTTGAGTTCGACCTGGCGGGTCTTCTCGTCGATGGTGAAGTGACCTTCTTTGGTCACCACGCCTTCGACTTCCTCGATGTGCTGCTCAAGGCGCGGGATCAACTTGTTGATCTCGGTGTACAGGCGCGAGCTGTCCTCGGCCTGGCCGGAGATGATCAGCGGGGTACGGGCTTCGTCGATGAGGATGGAGTCGACTTCGTCGATCACGGCAAAGTTGAGTTCGCGCTGGAATTTTTCATCCATGCTGAACGCCATGTTGTCGCGCAGGTAGTCGAAACCGAATTCGTTGTTGGTACCGTAGGTAATGTCGCAAGCGTAGGCGGCGCGCTTTTCTTCGGGCGGCTGGAACGGCGTCACTACGCCGACGGTCAGGCCGAGGAATTCATACAGCGGGCGCATCCAGTTGGCATCCCGGCGAGCCAGGTAGTCGTTCACCGTCACAACGTGCACGCCCTTGCCGGACAGTGCGTTGAGGTAAACACCCAGGGTTGCCACCAGGGTCTTGCCTTCACCGGTACGCATTTCGGCAATCATGCCTTCGTGCAAGGTCATGCCGCCGATCAACTGGACGTCGAAGTGGCGCATGCCCATGACGCGCTTACCGGCTTCACGGGCGACCGCAAAGGCTTCGGGGAGCAGCTTGTCGAGGGTTTCACCTTTGGCTATGCGGGCCTTGAACTCTTCGGTCTTGGCGCGCAATTGCTCATCCGACAGGGCAACCATCTGCTCTTCGAAGGCATTGACCAGCTGCACCGTCTTGAGCATGCGTTTGACTTCGCGCTCATTCTTGCTTCCAAAAAGTTTCTTTAACAAAGGCGCAAACATATCGGCAGGTTCTTCCACACATAGGGATGGAGGGCGCACCGTGAGTGGCCCGAGCAGCCCTCACGGCCGCATGCGAACGCGCATTCTACCCGGAATCGTGGGTGAGGAAAGTGGCGTTGTTCCCCGATGCGGGCACGGCGCTGTGAGAGGGCTTGTTTAAAATAAGGGCTTTTGGCGGAACTTCAACCCATGAAAGGCAGAAGTTACTTATTGATTTCATGAGAAAAGCCCTGCCCTTGCAGGGTCTCGGGGCTCACCGGCGCTTTCTGCTAAGATGACGGCTCTGTTACTTTAGGTGTCTAGACATGGCATTTCGCCCTCTTACAGCCCGCGCTCCCGGCGTGTTGCTTCGCGAAGCCAAGCCGCTGAAAGCCATCTTTGGCCACGCGCAACGCCTGGCGCATTTGCAACGCCTGCTCGAAAGCCAGCTGCAACCGGCCGCACGCGAACATTGTCATGTGGCGTCCTGGCGCGAAGGCAACTTGCTATTAATTGTCACTGACGGGCATTGGGCCACCCGTTTGCGTTATCAGCAAAAACGCTTGCAGCGCCAATTGATGGTGTTTGATGAGTTTGCCGGTCTGACGCGCATCCAGTTCAAAGTGCAGCCGCCTACCGTGCTGCGAAGCCCGGCCGGGCATACGCTGGACCTGTCGGAACAGGCAGCCGAAACCCTCCAGGCCACCGCCGAAGGGATCAGCGATCCGGGTTTGCGCGCGGCACTGGAGCGGCTGGCCGCCCATGCCAGGCCCAAACCCTGAGCCTTACTTGCGCTTGCTGCCGCCCAGCAACGAGCCCAACAAGCCGCGCACCAACTGCCGCCCCATCTGATTGGCGGCTTGCTGCATGGCGGATTTCAGCGCCTTGCCTGCCGTGGTGCCCAGGAAAGCACCGGCTTTGTCGGTGAAGCTGGGTTCTTCGGTCGCCGGCTTGGCCTCCTCGGTCGGCCCCAAGTCTTTACGCGCCATCAGCACTTCGTAGGCTGACTCGCGGTCAATCGGCTTGTCATAGCGGCCCTGCAACGGCGAACTGGCGACCAATGCCGCACGTTCGGCCTCGGTGAGCGGCCCGATCCGCGACTGTGGCGGTGCGACCAATACGCGCTGGACCACCTCCGGCGTGCCTTTTTCCTGCAAGGTACCCACCAGCGCCTCACCGGTGCCCAACTCGGTCAGCACCGCCAAGGCATCGAATGTCGGGTTGGGGCGGAAACCGTCCGCCACCGCCCGCAGGGATTTTTGCTCTTTGGTGGTGAATGCGCGCAGGCCATGCTGGATACGCAGCCCCAGCTGCGCCAGCACCGTGTCAGGCAAATCTCCCGGAGACTGAGTGACGAAGTACACCCCCACCCCTTTGGAGCGAATCAACCGCACCACCTGCTCCAGACGGTCCTGCAACGCCTTGGGCGTATCGGCGAACAACAGGTGCGCCTCGTCGAAAAACAGCGCCAGCAGCGGCTTTTCGGCATCACCGCGCTCCGGCAACTGCTCGAACAGCTCCGCCAACAGCCACAGCAGGAACGTGGCATAGACCTTCGGCGCGTCATGCACCAGGCGGCTGGCGTCCAGCAGGTGGATACGGCCGCGCCCGTCGCTGGCGGGCTGCAGGATGTGCTCGAGCTGCAGGGCCGGCTCGCCAAACAGGGCTTCGGCACCCTGCTGCTCCAGCACCGCCAGGCGCCGCAACAACGCCTGACTGGAACCGGTGGTCATCAACGCCGCATCGTCGCCCAGCAGTTCAGGGTGATAACGCAGGTGGTTGAGCAGTGCCTTGAGGTCTTTCAGGTCCAGCAGCAACAGGCCTTCACGGTCGGCCACCTTGAAGGTCGCGTACAGCGCCGATTGTTGGCTGTCGGTGAGTTCCAGCAGGCTGCCGAGCAACAACGGGCCCATTTCGCTGATGGTCGTGCGCAATGGATGACCGGACTGCCCGTGGATATCCCACAACGTAACCGGATAAGCCTTCGGTGCGTAATTAAGGAAGGGCATCCCGGCAATGCGTTCGGCGACTTTGCCCTGGGGATTGGCCGCTGCGCCCAGGCCGCACAGGTCACCCTTGATGTCGGCGGCGAATACCGCCACGCCGGCATCACTGAAGGCTTCCGCCAGGCGCTGCAAGGTGACGGTCTTGCCGGTGCCCGTGGCGCCGGCGATCAACCCATGCCGGTTGGCCAGGCGCATGGGCTGGGCGATGGGCTGGCCGTCTGGGCCGGCACCGATAAGCAGTTGTGTGGAGTCAGGCATTTCGTCACCTTTGGTTAATCTTTAATGCAGCCAGGTCGATACAGACACTGTGAGACCCACAAAATCTAAAAACAGGACAGATATTTCCCACAGAGCCCCCTGGCGCCAGCACCAGAAGTATCACACCTTTTTTTGACGCTGCCATTTTTGCGCATCCCCTAAAGACGCGCCTCGGATATCAAGACCTTAGCGGACCCTACAAGCCATGAATAAAAACCTGCGCTTCAGCCATAAAATTTTGCTTGCAGCCTCCCTTATCGTCATCGCCGCCTTCGCGTTATTTACCCTCTATAACGACTACCTCCAACGCAACGCGATCCGTGACGACCTCGATAATTACCTGCATGAAATGGGCGACGTCACCGCCGGCAGTATTCAGACCTGGCTCACCGGGCGCATCGCCCTGGTAGAAAATGCCGCGCAGAATATTGCCCTCAACCCCGAACCATCGGTGGTTGCCAGCCTGCTGGAACAGAAAGCGCTGACATCGTCGTTCATGGCAACCTACGTCGGCGACAGCCAGGGCACCTTCACCATCCGCCCTGACACCAAGATGCCCGACGGTTTCGACCCGCGCGTTCGCCCCTGGTACAAAGGCGCCCAGACCAGCAACGGCTCGACCTTGACCGAACCCTATATCGACGCGGCAACGGGGCAACTGATTATTTCCATCGCCACTCCGAGTGCCAAGGCCGGCCAGAGCATCGGCGTGGTGGGCGGCGATCTGAGCCTGCAAACCCTGGTGGACAACATTGGCGCGCTGGATTTCGGCGGCATGGGTTACGCATTTCTGGTCAGCGCCGACGGCAAAGTACTGGTGCACCCGGACAAGGCCCTGGTGATGAAGACTCTGGCTGACGTGTACCCGAAAGACACACCGAAGATCAGCGCTGCCTTCAGCGAAGTGCAGGCCAATGGCAAGACCAATATCGTCACGTTCACCCCGATCAAGGGCCTGCCTTCGGTGAACTGGTACCTGGGTATTTCGGTGGATAAGGCCAAGTCGTTCGCCATGCTCAGTGAATTTCGCACCTCGGCGGTCATCGCTACCATCATCGCCGTGGTGATCATCATCGCCTTGCTGGGCATGTTGATCCGTGTGTTGCTGCAACCGCTGCACGTGATGACCCGAGCCATGCAGGACATCGCCGACGGCGAAGGCGACCTGACCCGACGCCTGACCATCCAGAACAACGACGAGTTCGGCACCTTGGGTACTGCGTTCAACCGTTTCGTGGAGCGCATTCATACCTCGATCCGCGAAGTGTCGTCGGCTACCGAGCAAGTCAATGAAGTGGCACTGCGGGTGGTCAGCGCGTCCAACTCGTCGATGGTCAATTCAGACGAACAGGCCAACCGCACCAACAGCGTCGCCGCTGCCATCAACCAACTGGGCGCCGCTGCCCAGGAAATCGCCCGCAACGCCGCGCAAGCCTCCAATCAGGCCAGTGATGCGCGGCATTTGGCCGAAGACGGCCAGCAGGTGGTAGAGCGCAATATCAAGGCAATGACCCAGCTGTCGACCATGATCAGCGCCTCCAGCACCAATATCGAGGCGCTGAACAGCAAGACGGTGAATATCGGCCAGATTCTTGAAGTGATCACCAGTATTTCCCAGCAAACCAACTTGCTCGCGCTCAACGCTGCCATCGAAGCCGCGCGTGCCGGTGAGGCCGGCCGCGGCTTCGCGGTGGTGGCCGATGAAGTGCGCAACCTGGCGCATCGCACCCAGGAATCGGCGCAACAGGTGCAGAAGATGATCGAGGAGTTGCAAGTCGGCGCCCGGGATTCGGTGAGCACCATGAGTGAAAGCCAGCGCCACAGCCAGGACAGCCTGGAGATCGCCAACCTGGCCGGCGAGCGCTTGAACAGTGTGACTCAGCGCATTGGCGAGATCGACGGCATGAACCAGTCCGTGGCCACCGCCACCGAGGAGCAGACCTCGGTGGTGGAGTCGATCAATATGGACATCACCGAAATCAACACCCTCAACCAGGAAGGCGTGGAAAACCTGCAATCGACCTTGCGCGCCTGCTCGGACCTCGAACGGCAAGCCGCACGCTTGAAGCAAATGGTGGGCAGCTTCCGCATCTGAGGCGATGGTGGGAGGGGGCTTGCGCCCTCCCACAGCCAATCCCGATCGAACATCTATCCTTAGCTCAGGTCCACGTTAAGAGAGCAATGGATCGGAGGGATGTTCATCGTGCATATCGCTGACATAACCATGTTCTACGCCCCGGCCAGCGGTGGCGTACGCACTTATCTGGACGCCAAGCACCGGCGCCTGGCGCTCAAGCCCGGGATTCGCCACAGCCTGTTGGTGCCTGGCGCCCATTTGAGCGAGCGGGACGGGATTTTCGAGGTGCCGGCACCACCGCTGCCCTTCGGCAAAGGTTATCGCTTCCCCCTGCGCCTGGCGCCTTGGCGAAACGTCCTGCACGATTTACAGCCTGATCTGATCGAAGTCGGCGATCCGTACCTGACCGCCTGGGCCGCCCTCGACGCACGGCGCCAGCTGGATGTGCCAGTCATCGGTTTTTACCACTCCGATCTACCGCTGCTGGTGCGTAACCGCATGGGCGCCTGGTTTACCCCCAACGTCGAAGCCTATGTCAGCAAACTCTATGGGAATTTTGACCGAGTACTGGCCCCCAGCCAGGTGATGGCCGACAAACTCACCGGGCTTGGGGTGAAAAACGTCTTCGTACAACCCCTGGGCGTCGACCTGCAAACCTTCACCCCCGCCGTGCGCGACCCCGGCCTGCGCGCCGAACTGGGGATTGCTGAAGACACCCGGCTGCTGATTTTCGCCGGGCGTGGTTCCAAGGAGAAAAACCTGCCGGTGCTGCTCAATTGCATGAAACGCCTGGGTGAGGGTTACCACTTGTTGCTGGTGGGCTCCGGCATGCCGGCCAGCGTGCCGGACAACGTCACCGTAGTCGATGGCTTCGTACCGGCCAATCATGTTGCCCGCTTGATGGCCAGCGCCGACGCGTTGTTGCACGCTGGCGACCAGGAAACCTTCGGCCTGGTGATTCTGGAAGCCATGGCCTGTGGTATCCCCGTGATCGCCGTTGCGGCGGGCGCCTTCACTGAGATCGTCGACGAGCGCTGTGGCCTGCTCTGCGCGCCCAACAACCCCAAGGCGATGGCCGATGCGGTACGCGAACTGTTCGGCGCCGACAGTCGCCGCCTCGGGGAACAGGCTCGGCGCCATGTCGAACAGCAGTACGCGTGGGATGCGGTGGTGGACAGCCTTTTAGGGCACTACCACGCCGTGCTGGGCACGCACAAACCGATGCTCGCCCATGGCTGAACGTTCGGTCATGCTGGTGCTGCACGATGTGGCGCCGAACACCTGGGCCGATTACCGGCCTTTTGTCGAGGCCGTCGATGCCATCGGCAATATCCCTATCACTTGGCTGGTCGTCCCGGACTTCCATCACCATAACGCCCTGGGCGCCCACGGTGACTTCCGGCGCTTGCTTGATAGTCGCGTAGCCAGAGGCGATGAACTGACCTTGCACGGTTACTACCACTGCGACGAACAACCCCGGCCGCGCACGCCAAAAGAATGGTTCATGCGACGCATCTATACCCATGAGGGCGAGTTCTACCAGTTGTCCGAGGCCGAGGCGTTGCAGCGCCTGACTGACGGCATTGAGGTATTCCAGCGCAATGAGTGGCCGCTGAAAGGGTTTGTCGCACCCGCCTGGCTGATGAGCGAAGGCACCCGGCTGGCGTTGCGCCAGTTGCCGCTCGGCTATACCAGCGACCCGCAGCATTTGTATCGGCTGCCTGACTTCACACGCATCCATGCCCCGGGCCTGGTGTGGAGCGCGCGCAGTGCGTGGCGCCGTGGCCTGTCCAAAGTGCTCAGCGACCGCCGCGAACAGCGCTGGCAGACGGCCCCGGTGATTCGGCTCGGCTTGCACCCCGTGGACATGCGCCACGGGTTTTCCCGTCATTATTGGCTGCAAACCCTGCAGCGCCTGCTCGACGACGGACGCACGCCACGGACCAAGGCCGCCTGGCTGTCGACGCTGCCATGCGCCGACTGATCTGGCTGGTGCTGGCGCTGATAGTCGCGCTGGTGATTCCCGTGTGGCTCGGGGGCGGCGAAACCGTTGCGCGCCTGCGGCAGTTCCCCCTGCCCCAGTTACTGGCGATGTTTGCCATGATCATCGGCTGCTGGTTGATCAACAGCCTGCGCCTGCGCTTGTTGCTTGGCGAACAGCGCGGCCGGTTGGGATGGCGTAAAAGCCTGGGCGTGGTGATATCGACCGAGTTCGCGATGTGTGCGACGCCTGGGGGCAGCGGCGGGCCACTGACGTTGATGGGCCTGCTGGCACGCAATGGCATACGACCCGCCCACGGCAGCGCGGTGTTCGCCATGGACCAACTGAGCGACTTGCTGTTTTTTCTCTGCGCACTGGTGGGCATCGTGCTGTATGCGCTGTTCCACAGTCTCAGCCCGCGCCTGGAATGGCTGCTGGGGCTCAGTGCCGTGTCGATGGTGGGTGGCGTCGTCGTTGGCCTGCTGGTGGTGCGCTTTCATCGTCGGCTGATTCGCCTGGCCGGGTTGGCACTCAAAGCCTTGCACGTGCGTGTCAGCACCCGTCGGCGCTGGGCTCGCCGGTTGCTGCGCTTCCTGGCGGCATTCACCCAAACCCTGAAATTGCCCTGGCACACGCTGCTCGGGGTGTTTGCGCTGACCAGCCTGCATTGGCTATTACGCTATAGCGTGTTGTACCTGGCGCTGCGCGGCCTGGGGGGTGATGTGCAGTGGGCCTGGAGTTTCCTGATCCAGATGCTGTCGTTGACCGCAGGGCAATTCAGCCTGTTGCCAGGCGGGGCCGGGGCGGCGGAGTTGACGTCGGCGGCATTGCTGGCGCCGATGGTGGGCAAATCCACGGCGGCGGCGGCAATTCTGATCTGGCGGGCAGTGACCTACTACTTCTATCTGCTGGCCGGTGCGCCAGTGTTTTTGCTGATGGTGGGCAAACCGCTGCTCAAACGTCTTTTTCAGGGGCAGGAGGCGCCTTCTCAGGTGCCTGTAACTGCTCCCACAACTGGGCAGCGCCAGGAAAGTCAGTACCATCATCGGCACCCAGCGCGTCCGGGTCGTAGCGACTCAGACACCCCTCGCCCAGGGTAGCCGGTGGCCTGGAAGTCGCCTTATCGAGTGGGTCGGTCATGGTCGCGTCCTGAAATAAAAAAGGGCCCGAAGAGTTTTACTCCCGGGCCCCCGCTTATTCAATCAACACGCGTCGATCAGAACACCACGGTCTTGTTGCCGTGCACCAACACGCGATCTTCCAGGTGATAACGCAGGCCGCGCGCCAGCACCATCTTCTCGACGTCACGCCCGAAACGCACCATGTCTTCGATGCTGTCGCTGTGGCTGACGCGTACCACGTCCTGCTCGATGATCGGACCGGCGTCCAGTTCCTCGGTGACGTAGTGGCAGGTCGCTCCGATCAGTTTCACGCCGCGCAGGGACGCCTGGTGATAAGGCTTGGCCCCCACGAACGAAGGCAGGAAGCTGTGGTGAATGTTGATCACCTTCCCGGCATATTCGCGGCACAGTTCCGGCGGCAGGATCTGCATGTAGCGCGCCAGCACCACCACATCGGCGTTGTGCTGCTTGACCAGGCGCGACACCTCGGCGAACGCGGGCTCCTTGTCCTGCGGGTTGACCGGCACGTGGTAATACGGGATGCCGTGCCATTCGACCATGCTGCGCAGGTCATCATGGTTGGAGATCACACAGGCGATCTCGCAATCGAGCTCATCGCTGTGCCAGCGGTGCAGAAGGTCCGCCAGGCAGTGGGATTCACGGCTGGCCATCAGGACGACACGTTTTTTCTGCTCCGTGTCGGTGATGTGCCAGGTCATCGAAAACTCTTCGGCGATCGGCGCAAACGCCTCACGAAAGGCTTCCAGACCAAAAGGCAATGTATCGGCACGAATTTCGTGACGCATGAAGAACCAACCGCTGAGATCATCCGAGTGATGGCTCGCCTCGGTGATCCAACCGTTATGAGAAGCCAGAAAGTTACTGACCTTGGCAACGATGCCTACCCGGTCCGGGCAAGCAATCACCAGCCGAAAAGTGCGCATTAGGGGGAAACTCCAGAACTTCGCAAAGGCCGCCATTCTAGCGATTGCGCAGAAAAACTGCAGTACTCCTTGCGGCTTATTCTGAGCCCCGGCCGTGGCAACAGCCCTTAATAGCGTAAGGTTTTACCACCGCTATATGTACGTGCACGGCTAAGCTCAGCACTTAGCCGCATTAAGCTGATTATTCTCAGCCACTCACCTGATAATTAACTCGACTGCAGCGCATTGCCACAAACATTCAATGTAATTCACATAAATAGCTGCTTAAATGTTTACTTGGTGAAATTGCCTGACTATTATTAGGCCACTCACCCTGTCAATCAGCGTTCTACATAAGGTAGTCCACATGTCCCTGATCAACGAATACCGCGCCACCGAAGAAGCTATCAAAGAGCTGCAAGCCCGTTTGAAGAACCTGTCGCAAGACGACAAGCTGAAAACCGAGCTGGAATTCGAAGGCAAACTGCGCACCCTGATGGGCGAATACTCCAAATCCCTGCGTGACATCATCGCACTGCTGGATCCGGAATCGAAAGTTAAAGCACCTCGCGGCGCTGTGAAAACTACCGGCACCAAACGTGCTCGCAAGGTCAAGCAATACAAAAACCCGCACAACGGTGAAGTGATTGAAACCAAAGGTGGCAACCACAAGACGCTGAAAGAGTGGAAAGCCAAGTGGGGCGGTGACGTGGTTGAAGGTTGGGCGACCCTGCTGGGCTAAGCCTGGTCGGCGTCACACCCGATACGCGATACATTAAAAACGCCAGCTTGCTGGCGTTTTTTATTGTCTGGATGTTTTGCAGTTATGCAGCTACAGACTCAGGCGAGCCGCTAAAGAGTCGGCATAGTCTTGCCATTCACCCAGTACCTGGCACTGAAACGCTGTCGCATTGTTTTGCAACTCCTGGCGCGCCGCCTTAAATGCCGACAGGGTATTGGGTGCGCCCCACACCGGGTCTGACAAACGTTGCTGACAGAAAAGTCTCCAGCGCTGTTGTTCCTCATTGTTCAAGGTTTCAGGAAAGTTACGCGCGCGGTAGCGAAATAATAATTCCGGCAACCGATGATCATCGAAAGGCCATTGCTGACGCCCTAGTTGCAGCGGCTCTGCCAGGCGAACTTGTTCACATAAGCGTCGGTCACGGTCGCCGATAAAACCCTCGTAGAGCTGCTGCTCCGGATCGGCATTCGGCGCAAATTCCTCCTCGGCGTAAACGCTCGCCAACTTGTCACGCCAAACTTCCTGTGCGTCAGTTAGTCGCAGCGCCCGCGCCTGATAAACGTCCATATCCAATTGCAGGCGCTCGCGATCTTGCGCGCGAAGCACCTTCAAGGGCGCGACGACCGGGCAGCGGTTGATGTGCAGCAACTTCAGGGGCACCGGCAGCTCACCTTCCGCCAGTTCATCACGCCGCGTATAGAGGCGCTTGCGCAACGTGTCGGCATCCAGTTCGAGCAGGCCCTGCGGGTCGAGCCCCAGGTCACAGACAATCAATGCATTGCGATTGCGCGGGTGCCAAGCCAGAGGCAACACTACACCGAGGTAATGGCGCTCGGCGCTGAAGCGTCCGGAAATGTGCACCAGCGGCTGCAGCAATCGCACCTCGTCCATCACCCGTTGCTTGCTGCGCAGCTGGAACAGCCATTCATACAGTCTGGGTTGTTTCTCCCGCACCAATCGCGCCAGGGCAATAGTTGCACGCACATCAGACAATGCATCGTGGGCCTGGCCGTGGTCGATGCCATTGGCTTGGGTCAAGCGCTCGAGCTTGAGCGTCACGCGCCCGTCCTGCTCGGGCCACACAAGCCCTTCCGGGCGCAGGGCATAGGCGGTACGCATCACATCGATCAGATCCCAGCGGCTGTTACCGCCTTGCCATTCGCGCGCGTAAGGGTCGAAAAAGTTGCGGTACAGGCTGTAGCGCGTCATTTCATCGTCAAATCGCAGGGTGTTATAACCCGCGCCGCACGTACCGGGGGCAGACAGTTCGGCATGCACCCGCGTCATGAAATCCGCTTCGGCAAGGCCCTTCTGCGCCAGGACCTGCGGCGTGATACCGGTGATCGCACACGCCGCCGGGTGGGGCAGGATATCGTCGCCTGGCTGGCAATAAAGATTGATCGGCGGACCGACCTCGTTGAGCTCGAGGTCGGTACGAATGCCGGCCACCTGCAGCGGGCGATCGCTGCGTGGGTTGATCCCGGTGGTTTCGTAGTCGTACCAGAAAATAGAGGTCACGGGCTGTTCCTGTGCTGAAGACCGGCAAAGTCTAGGCGCTGCAAGGTGTCAGGGGCCAGCGATACCTTACTGGACAAACATCCAGCAAAAGCTTGAAGGGTTGCTTCCAGCCTCGACACTGCTAGCATCCGTCTCTCTCAGTCGCTTTGCACTGCCAAGGATCGCAATGCCAACAGCTCCTCTGGATACCTGCTACCAGATCGAGACCCCCGAGGGTATCGACCTGCCCTTGCGCCCTGCCGGCCTGCTGCCAAGGGCCGTGGCCTTTGCCTTCGACCTGCTCGTGCGCGGCGTGATCATGAGCGTCCTGCTGGTGCCCCTGGCGCTGCTTGGCAACCTCGGGCTCGGCTTGGGCTCCCTGCTGCTGTTCCTGGTCAGCTGGTGGTACATGGTGCTGTTCGAAGTGTTCAATCAGGGCTGCTCTCCCGGCAAGCAGGTCATGGGCCTGCGGGTGGTACAGGACGACGGCACCCCCATTGGCTGGTCGGCGTCGCTGATCCGCAACCTGCTGCGCTTTGTCGACATGCTGCCCTTCGGCTACTTCTTCGGCGCCATCAGTTGTCTGCAACATCCACACTTCAAGCGCCTCGGCGACCTGGCAGCGGGTACGCTGGTGGTCTACCGCGATCAGGCGTCGGCCCGCCCGCGCATCCCTCAGGCAGCCGCCCTGCGCCTGCCCTTCGCACTGGAGCTGAGCGAACAGCGGGCCATACTCGGTTTCGCCGAACGCCAGGCTGAATTGTCTGCCGAGCGGGTCCATGAACTGGCTGCCATCCTCGCCGCGCCCTTGCAGGTGTCTCCGGCTCGCGCCGTGGAGCAACTCAACGGTGTGGCCCACGGTTTGTTGGGGCCGACATGAAGCAGAGCCTTTTTGAAAGCCGCCACCAGCAGCAATGGCAAACCTTCGCCGAACTGCTCAAACAGGTAGAGCAAGGCAAAGCCTGCGAGGCAACCGACTTCCCTTATCAATATCGACGCCTGTGCCAGCACCTGGCCCTGGCCCAGGCGCGCGGCTATAGCAGTTACCTAGTGGACCACCTGCAACAACTGGCGCTGCGTGGTCACCAACAACTGTATCGCCATCGCAGTCAAACGACAGCCAATATACTGGCGTTCATCCTCGCCGGTTTTCCGCGCCTGGTACGCGAACAATGGCGCTTCGTACTGATTGCCAGCCTGTTGTTCTTCGGTAGCCTGCTGGGCATCGGGTTACTGGTGTACCTGTTCCCCGAGCTGATCTACAGCATCGTCAGCCCGCAACAAGTGGCCGAGATGCAAAGCATGTACGACCCCGCCGCCAGCCGCCTGGGGCGCGCGGCCGAACGGGCTTCCAGTGAAGACTGGATGATGTTTGGCTATTACGTGATGCACAACATCGGCATCGCCTTCCAGACCTTTGCCGCCGGCTTGCTGTTCGGCCTGGGCAGCGTGTTCTTCCTGGTATTCAACGGCTTGATCATCGGCGCGGTTTCCGGGCATCTCAGTGAAATCGGCTACGGCCAGACGTTCTGGTCGTTCGTGATCGGTCATGGCGCCTTCGAACTCAGCGCCATCGCACTGGCCGGTGCAGCAGGCCTGCAACTGGGTTGGTCGCTGATCGCGCCCGGGCCCCTGGCACGTAGCGAATCCCTGCGCCTGGCGGCCCGCAAAAGTGTGCAGATGCTATGCGGGGTCATGTTATTGCTGCTGATCGCAGCATTCATCGAAGCCTACTGGTCATCCACCACGAGCATTGCGCCCTGGATCAAATACCTCGTGGGCAGCGCACTTTGGCTGTTCGTGGCCGCCTATCTGATCTTCGCCGGCAGGACTCGCCATGCGCCTGACTGACTCCAGCGTGGTCATCCGCCCCCGCACCTCCTGGGAAGCCATGGACCTCGGCGTACTGATGGCCCGGGAACATCGTCTATTGCTGATGAGCAGCTGGGCGCTGGTCAGCCTGCCGGTGTTCGTGCTGCTCACTGCGCTGCTGTGGCAGTACCCGTCCTACGCTATCTTCTTGTTCTGGTGGCTGAAGCCGGCCTTCGAGCGCTTGCCGCTGTACATTCTTTCCAAGGCGCTGTTTGGTGAAACGCCAAGCCTGAAACAAGCTGTTCGCCAATGGCCGCGCCTGCTCAAGGGGCAACTGCTCGCCAGCCTCACCTGGCGCCGGCTGAGCCTGAGCCGCAGCTTCGTGATGCCCGTGAGCCAGCTTGAAGGCCTGGAGGGTCAAGCGCGTCAACAGCGCCTGGGCGTACTGCAACAGCGCAACGCGGGTGGCGCGCGCTGGCTGACGATCATCGGGGTGCACCTGGAAATCGGCCTGTGGTTCGGTTGCATGGCGCTGTTCTATCTATTCATCCCGGAGCAGGTCGAACTGGATTGGGACTGGCAGCGGCTGGCATTGGCGACCGGCCCGCAGGGTCTATGGCTGGAGCACCTGAGTAATGCCTTCTATGCGCTGATCCTGGTGTTCTGGGAACCCATCTACGTCGCCTGCGGTTTCAGCCTGTATCTCAACCGTCGCACCGTCCTGGAGGCTTGGGACCTGGAGCTGGTGTTTCGCCGATTGCGCCAACGCCTGAGCAGTGTCGCGCCGCTGTTGCTGCTGGTCGTCGGGCTGACGCTGGCGCAACTGAGCCCAATGGCGATGGCGGATGAACCGGCTGATCCAAAGCCGCTCAGCACCCAGGCGGCCAGCCAATCGATCAAGGCATTACTGGAAAAACCGCCGTTCAAGAATCCGCAAACCGTCACCCGCTATCGTTTTGGCGAAGAAAAACCCGCCACTGCCCCCAAAGCCCAGGGCGGCGACGGTAAGCTACCTGGCTGGCTCCAGCACTTGCTCGACAACCTCAACAGCAACACCTTCAAGCACGTGGCCCAAGGCCTGGAGATACTGCTATGGGGCTTGCTGATCGGCGGGCTGGCCTGGGTGGTGTGGCGCTACCGTGAATGGCTGCGCACGTTTGTCAGCCGCAGGCGGCAACCTCGCCCCAACGCCGCAAAACCTGCGCCTGCCCAGTTATTCGGGTTGGAGCTGGGGGTCGAGACGTTGCCCGACGACATCGCCAGCACCGCCGAACAACTGTGGCCCACCCAACCGAGGGAAGCCCTTGGCCTGCTGTATCGCGGCCTGCTCAGCCGGCTGCTGCATGAGTTCAACCTGCCGCTCAAAAGTGCCGACACCGAGGGCCAGGTACTGGAGCGCGTCCATCAGTTGCAGCAACCGCAGTTGCTGGCATTCAGTCACGAGTTGACCCGGCACTGGCAAAACCTCGCCTATGGCCACCGGCTGCCTCCCGGCGCAGCCCAGCAAAAGCTCTGCAGCGACTGGCGCGCACTCTTCAGTGGGGGGGCCAGCCAATGAAGCGACCCTTACTGTGGATGGCCCTGCTGCTGGCTTGCCTGTTGGGAGTGGGCGGTCTGTATGCCTGGCACAAGGCAATTCCCTATGAGGAGGTTGTGGATCACGGCCCGGCGCCGGACGCGCTGGCTAATCCTTACCTCGCGGCCGAGCATTTCCTGGGCCAGCAAGGTTTGACGGTAGCGCATGCCAACGGCCTTGAGCGGCTTGCCGACCTGCCTGCCCCAGGCCATAGCCTGCTGTTGCTGGGAGAACGCGGCAACATGACCCCACGCCAGGTCGAACAGTTGCTGGCCTGGGCCAAAGCCGGGGGCCACCTGCTACTGGTGGCCGAAGCGTTATGGGATGAAGAAACCGGCAAAAGCGGCGACCTGCTGCTTGATCGTCTCGAGCTTCGCCAGGCCTTGAGTGATGACTTCGACGAGCCGGCGCCACCGCGCAAAAAGAGCGCGCCAGACCTCACCAAACTGTATGTCGACAATGAAACCAAGCCGGCCTATTTCAGTTTCGATACCGACTTCAACCTTATCGACCCCCGGCACCTTGCGCAGTTTTCAGCCAACAGCGCCAAGTCCAGCCACCTGATGCAACTGGACCTGGGGCTGGGCCGCGTCACGGTGATCACCGACAGCGACCTGTGGAAAACCCCGAGCATCGGCAAACACGACAACGCCTGGCTGCTGTGGTACCTGAACCAGGGTACCGACGTCACGCTGCTGTTCAACAGCGACGTGGACAACCTGTTTACCCTGCTGATCCGTTACTTCCCCCAGGCCCTTGTCGCGCTTGTTGCACTGATTGCCCTGGCCCTCTGGCAAGCCGGCATGCGCCAGGGCCCGATTCGGGCACCCGTGCCCAAGGCGCGTCGACAGCTGCAAGAGCATTTGCGCGCCAGCGCCGACTTCCTGCTACGCCGCAACGGCCAGGGTGCATTACTGCAGGCCTTGCAGCACGACCTCCTGCGCACCGCCCGACGACGCCACCCCGGCTTTGAACACCTCGACACGGCAGAACAATGCCAGGTGCTGGCACTTCTGACGCGACAACCTTCCCCTATCATCAGCCAGGCACTCGGCGCACCTGCGCTGAAACGGCTGTCCAGCGCCGACTTCAGCCGACAGGTGGCGTGCCTGCAAACCCTCAGGAATGCCCTATGAGCGACTCTCCAATGGCCACAGCCCTGAACGCCGAAAAAAACGTTCAATACGCCAGCCAACAGGCCCAGGCCCTGCGCGTTGAATTGCGCAAGGCAGTCATTGGCCAGGACGCGGTGATCGATGACGTACTCACCGCATTGATTGCCGGTGGCCATGTGTTGCTCGAGGGCGTACCCGGCCTTGGCAAAACGTTGCTGGTGCGTGCGCTGGCCCGTTGTTTTGACGGTGATTTCGCCCGCATCCAGTTCACCCCGGACCTGATGCCCAGCGATGTCACCGGCCACGCGGTGTACGACCTGCAGACCGAACAGTTCAAGCTGCGCAAGGGGCCGTTATTCACTCACCTGCTGCTCGCCGACGAAATCAACCGCGCCCCGGCCAAAACCCAGGCGGCACTGCTCGAAGCCATGCAGGAGCGCCAGGTCACCCTGGAGGGCGAGGCATTGCCCATCGGCGAGCCGTTCATGGTGCTGGCCACCCAGAACCCCATCGAGCAGGAAGGCACCTACCCATTGCCCGAAGCCGAGCTGGACCGCTTCATGCTCAAGGTGCGCATGGACTATCCCGAGGCGCAACAGGAAGTGGATATGGTGCGCGAAGTGACCCGCTCGTCCAGGGCCGACATGCTCGATGTGCAGCCTTTGCGCACCGTGCTGCAAGCCGAAGACGTGGTGCAGATGCAGCAGATTGCCAGCGGCATGCCTCTGGATGAACAGGTCCTCGACTATGCCGTGCGCCTGGCGCGGGCGACGCGCAGTTGGCCGGGCCTGACCATCGGTGCCGGTCCACGAGCGTCTATCGCCCTGGTTCGCGGCGCCCGTGCGCGGGCGCTGTTGCGCGGCGGCGAATTCGTGATCCCGGATGACGTCAAGGGTTGCGCCCTGGCGGTACTGCGTCACCGAGTGCGTCTTTCGCCGGAGCTGGATATCGATGGTTTGGAGGTGGACCAGGTGATCAAGCAGTTGCTCGACCAGATCGCGGCCCCCAGGCAGTAACGCCGGCATGAAACCGACCCGTCTGCTCCTGACCTGGCTGGGTGTTCTGATGGCCCTCGATATCCTGCTGGGCGCGTCGGCGGCGTTGCAGTTCAAGGTGCCTGATACGTTGCACGCAATCGCCTGGGGCCTGCTGTTGGCCCTGCTGTTGCTGGCGATGCTGGATGCCATGCGCTTGCGCCGCCGCCCTTCGGCACGTGTACAGCGGATGTTGCCCGGTAGCCTGGCGCTGGGGCGCTGGGGAGAAGTGCGCCTGTCACTGGAACACGATTATCCACAGCCGCTGACCGTGCTGGTGTTCGATCACGTGCCCGAAGGACTGGTAGTGGATAACCTGCCGCAATCCATCTCACTGCGCCCCGGTGAGCGCGGCGAGTTGGGCTATCGCGTGCGCCCCCTGCGACGTGGGCATTTCAATTTCAGCCGCTGCGAAATCCACTTGCCCAGCCCCTTGGGGCTGTGGTCGGCGCGACGCTGGATCGAAGCCTCGGATGCCACTCGCGTGTATCCGGACTTCGCGCGTTTATCCGGTGCCCGGTTGCAGGGTGTGGATAACTGGCTGAGTCAACTGGGCGTACGTCAGCACCAGCGGCGCGGACCAGGCCTGGAGTTTCATCAATTACGCGAATTTCGCGACGGTGACAGCCTGCGTCAGATCGACTGGAAAGCCACGGCACGCCAGCGCACGCCGATTGCCCGCGAGTATGAGGATGAGCGCGACCAGCAGATTGTATTCATGCTCGATTGCGGCCGACGCATGCGCAGCCAGGACGACGAGTTGTCCCACTTCGACCACGCGTTGGACGCCTGCCTGTTGCTGAGTTATGTCGCCTTGCGCCAAGGCGATGCAGTCGGGCTCTGTACCTTTGCCAGCGACCAGCCGCGTTACTTGGCGCCGGTCAAGGGCAGCGGCCAATTGAACGTCTTGCTCAATGCCGTCTATGACCTGGAAAGCACACGCCAGACCGCTGACTATGAAGCCGCCGCCAGCCAATTGCTTGCTCGGCAAAAGCGCCGCGCCTTGGTGATCGTGGTGACCAACCTGCGCGATGAAGACGATGAAGCACTGATGAGTGCCATCAAGCGGATCGGTCGACACCATCGGGTACTGGTCGCCAGTCTGCGAGAGGAAGTACTCGACCAACTGCGCCAGGCCCCGGTACAAACCCTACCCGAAGCACTGGCTTACAGCGGCGCGATTGACTACCTCAACATGCGCAACCAACTGCATGATCGCCTGGGCGCTCATGGGTTGTCGGTGTTGGATAGCCTGCCGTCAGAGTTGGGCGCCGCGTTGGTGACACGTTACCTGCACTGGAAAAAAGCCGGGGTGTTCTGACGGCAAGCGCACGGCCACGGTAGACACAGGTCCCCCATGGCCGACTGCAGATGATAGTCAAACGGGGGCCTGTAAAGGATCGAAACTGAAGTAATGCAACAAGGCGCTGATCAGTTGCGCGTATTCTTCGCACGCCTGACGCACGCGGAACCCCGAGTCGTAATGCTGCGGGTTGACATCTTCACGGCTCCACAAACAGGTCGCGGTAAGGTCAACAGCCTGGAACTCGCCGTCCGGCCCTGGAATCTTCAGGCGCAGCTCAAAATCTGCGCCGATCATCATTGGCAACTGACTGATCAGCATCAGCCCTTCTTCAGAAACGTCGCCCAGATAGCCGATTGGCTTGTCCGTAAGCCGATTGAACACCTGCAGGAAATAAGGTAGCTGATGCCGTTCGATCCGTCGTTCGATAAACATGGTGAGGTCGCCATCCAATAAAGCCAGTGATTCGGAACAAGCCCATCGCTCGCTCTCCCTGGATATCGGTGTGACAAGAAATCGTTGCCACGAGACAGCTGCCGAATCCGGGCATTACATTCTTTTGAACAGAAAGTTGTACAAACATCTATTCAAAGAATAACCCAAGACTGGAAAGAGGCCAGTTATGAAGCGACGAATGCCATCATAAAGACGCCGGCCGTGGTTGCGCCGCGGTCACGCCAGAGAAATGCCCCAGCTGGCGCAGGGTATCGAGCCGGGCTTGGGCTCGGTAAGCGTACTCGCTTGATGGGTATTGGCTGATGATGAATTGGTAGGTTTGCGCAGCATCGACGAACAGTTTCTGGCGCTCCAGGCACTGCCCGCGCAACATCGAAACCTCGGGCTGCACATAGCGGCGGGTGCGGCTTTCACGGTCTACCTGGGACAATTCCAGGGTGACCCGTGCGCAGTCACCCACCCCATAGGCGCGGTAAGCGTTGTTCAAATGATGGTCCATCGACCAGCGGGTGCAGCCGACAACACTGACGGCCAGGGCAGCAACGAGCAAAATTCGCATGGGGTTCTCCTGTCTTGTGCAGTGTATCGACCTATCGTCCAAAATCTTCAAGGGCGTTCACCTTTCCACTGCAGCAAAAACAAGCCGATCGTCGATAAGTAGTGCAAACGAACAATGACTACAACGAAAGAGCATAGTAGCCTTCCCCAGCGCTTGAACTCAGGAGTCTGTGCATGTCCGTCCGTCGTACCAAAATCGTCGCCACCCTTGGCCCGGCCAGCAACTCGCCGGAAGTCCTCGAACAGCTGATTCTGGCTGGTTTGGACGTTGCCCGTCTGAACTTCTCCCACGGCACCCCGGACGAGCACAAGGCTCGCGCCAAGCTGGTGCGGGACCTGGCCGCCAAACACGGCCGCTTCGTGGCGCTGCTGGGTGACCTGCAAGGCCCGAAGATCCGTATCGCCAAATTCGCCAACAAGCGGATCGAGCTGAAGATCGGTGACAAATTCACCTTCTCCACCAGCCATCCGTTGACCGAAGGCACCCAGGACGTCGTAGGCATCGACTACCCGGATCTGGTCAAGGACTGCGGCGTCGGCGACGAACTGCTGCTGGACGACGGTCGCGTGGTAATGCGCGTCGACACCGCTACCCCGACCGAACTGCATTGCACCGTGATCATCGGCGGCCCGCTGTCCGACCACAAAGGCATCAACCGTCGCGGCGGTGGCCTGACGGCACCGGCCCTGACTGAAAAAGACAAGGCCGACATCAAGCTCGCCGCCGAAATGGAAGTCGACTACCTCGCCGTGTCCTTCCCGCGCGACGCCGCCGACATGGAATACGCGCGTAAACTGCGCGACGAAGCCGGTGGTACCGCCTGGCTGGTGGCCAAGATCGAACGTGCCGAAGCCGTGGCTGATGACGAAACCCTTGACGGCCTGATCAAGGCTTCCGACGCCGTCATGGTTGCCCGTGGCGACCTGGGCGTGGAAATCGGCGATGCCGAGCTGATCGGTATCCAGAAGAAGATCATCCTGCACGCACGCCGCCACAACAAAGCGGTGATCGTTGCGACCCAGATGATGGAGTCGATGATCCAGAACCCGATGCCGACCCGCGCCGAAGTGTCCGACGTGGCCAACGCCGTGCTCGACTACACCGACGCCGTGATGCTCTCGGCTGAAAGTGCCGCTGGCCCGTACCCGCTGGAGGCCGTCCAGGCCATGGCGCGTATCTGCGTCGGTGCTGAAAAGCACCCCACCAGCAAGACCTCCAGCCACCGCATCGGCAAGGTATTCGAGAGCTGCGACCAGAGCATCGCGTTGGCCGCCATGTACACCGCCAACCACTTCCCAGGCGTTAAAGCGATCATCGCCTTGACCGAAAGTGGCTATACGCCGTTGATCATGTCGCGCATCCGCTCGTCGGTGCCGATCTACGCGTTCACCCCCCACCGCGAAGCCCAGGCCCGTGCGGCGCTGTTCCGTGGCGTCTATACCATTCCGTTCGATCCGGCTTCGCTGGCCCCGAACGAAGTCAGCCAGAAAGCTATCGACGAGTTGGTCAAACGCGGCGTCGTCGAGAAAGGTGATTGGGTCATCCTGACCAAGGGCGACAGCTATCACACCACCGGCGGCACCAATGGCATGAAGATCCTGCACGTGGGCGACCCGCAGTTCTGAGTGACACGCTGAAAAAACAAAAGCCCTGCCATGAGAATGGCGGGGCTTTTTTGCATTTCAAATGCCGGTTGAGGTGTTGAACCATCAGGCCTCATCGGGGCATAGGTATCTACACAACTTTGTAGCAGCCAACAGTAACCACGATGCGAAGCGAGCCGCTCTTGATCTTGCTCTTGATCTTAAGCGCCCCGTTAAACCACGCTGGCCGGAATTCGACAGTGATTTGGGGGGTAAACCGGCAGGGATGCCGGTTTAGCCGCCCCGCGCCATGGATGGCGCGTGGCGGCGGCCCCCCAAATCGCTGTCGGATTACGGGCACACCGAGCCTAAGCGAGGTGCCGAGTGGTGGGGCAAGAGCGTTTTGCTTACTTTTGCGCTTTTCAAATCGGCATAGGGGGCGGCCATCTGGCCGCTCCCCTGCCACACCACCCGGCATGCGGGTCCGCACCGGGCGGTTCGAGAAGTTCAGGTTAACTGAGGCGGGGAAGCCCCAGCCGATCAAACCACGCGACCGTCAGAACGCTATGAATCAGCCCGGCGCTGTTGTGCCAGATCCTGTGGCTATCCACCGCTATTTGCGCAGCTAGATCCGGGGTCGCCCCCATCCTGCACAGCTCACGATAGGTCGTCCTGCCGGTCTTCCACTGCTTGAGCTGGATTGCCCTGAGTCTTCGACGTATCCATCCATCCAGCCGTTTCCACATCGCTATGGTTTGCGACAGGCAGAAATACGCCTTCCAGCCCAGTAGGTACGGCCTCAATCTTCCAATGACCTGCTCCAGGCTTCGACCGCCGTTACGCGAAGTCAATTCCCGGATGCGTTGTTTGAAAGCCTGGAGTGCCTTGTTTGTTGCCCAGCGCCTGATCTTTCCGTCGGGTGTCAGCCAGAAGCCGTACCCAAGGAATTTTCGACCGAACACACTGGCAACTGCGCTCTTGCCTTCGTTCATGCGCAACCCAAGGCGACCGTAGAGGCGTTGGAGCACTGCCATCACCCGCAGGCCGGCTTTGGGGCTGCGTACATAAACATTGGCATCGTCCGCATACCTGACGAAGCAATGACCTCTTCGTTCCAGTTCCTTGTCCACTTCATCCAGCACCACATTCGCCAACAGCGGTGAAAGCGGGCCGCCTTGCGGCGTCCCCTGCCTGTTGATCACTACGTCTTTTCCGATCAACGTCCCGCAGTTCAGGTAGGCCCGGATCAGGCACAGTACGCCCCGATCAGTCACCCTCCTGCTCAGTCGGGCGATCAGCAGGTCATGGTTGACGCAATCGAAAAACTGCTCGATATCGACATCCACCACAACCTGACGCCCCGAATGGATATATTGCTGCGCCGCCAGAACGGCCTGGTGAGCGCTGCGCCCCGGACGAAAGCCGTAGCTGTGTTCACTGAAACCAGGATCCAGCAACGGCTGGAGAACCTGCAATAGTGCCTGCTGAATGAGTCTGTCCGTGACCGTCGGGATGCCAAGCTTGCGCTCGCCACCATCCGGTTTCGGGATCAGGACCCTGCGCACGGGAGCAGGCCGGTATTCACCTGCCAGTAACTGGCTGCGTATTCCCGGCCATGCCGTTTTCAGGTGTTGCACGGTTTCGTCGATCGTCAGACCGTCCACACCCGCAACACCTTTGTTAGAACGCACCCGTTTGAGGGCAAGCAGTAAGTTTTCTTTGCTAAGGGCTGCTTGTAGCAGCCCCTCTCCTGTGGGGTTTGGATCATGTCGCGGACAGCCAGCTTCAACGCTGGACGCGCAGCTTGGAGATTCACCCTTCGCCGTCGCTTCCCGCCCCGGTTGCCCGGGCATCTGTTGCATGGCCTGCTGTATCGTCATGTCAAACCGCTTTTCTTCTCGTTTGGTCCTTCACTGCCAAGCAGCTACTACGACCTCTGCTGACTTCTCGCTCCGGCTCACACCGTCGCCCTTTCAGGCATGAGGCGAGATCTCCCCGGGTAAGAACGCCATCCTTCACCTCACAACCGCCGCATTTACGTATCCGGCCTTTAGGCCACAAGAGCTTCGCAGGCACTTGGCTGCTCGCCCTGACCGAATCCGCCTCAGATGCGATTCGTGTACCTCGGCTCGAGGTTTATGCTCCACGCTTCCTCCCCACAGTCGGTCACCCTTCTGCAGTTGCGCTTCGCTTCGTTCGCTGTGGCCAGCTTACGAGAGGACTTTCACCTCCAAGATGGCGCCCATGCCGGGCGCACAAGTGAGACGCCGTAAGGGCGGAACCCATAGCAGCCGTTACCGCAGCAACGGATATGTACTCGCCCTGATCCAGCATCCTGGTCGGCTGTCAGGCCGCCATCGGGAGCAAGTCGAATCGTCGCACCGCCCCTCCCACATTTGGATCGCGCGGCATCAGTCAGATAGCTATAGGCCGCCAGGTCGCCACGGGAGCAAGCTCCCTCGCCACAGGTTCAGGGCTACGCCAAAGTTGTGTAGATATCTATGCTCATCGGGGGCAAGCCCCCTCCCACAGGTAATCGCGTACACCCGCAAAGCATGTGCTCGACTGTCAGTCGTTCAACCACGAGGCAGGAACACATCGGCCAGCAGTTGATTGCGCGGCAGTCCTGCCAGAAACAAGCGCTTGGAAAGGGCTTCGACGCTGTCAGGATGCCCGCAGACTAAGGCCAGCGTTTGCCGCGAAATAAGCCGTAGTTGCCCCAATGCCTGGGCCAACTCATCTGCGGTCCACAACTCCACCTTAAGGTTCTGATGCTGCGCGGCCAGCGCCGTCAGGGGTTCGGCCAGGTAGTGAGCCTGGGCATCATGAGCCAGGTGAATGACGCGGATCGCACCTTGGTGATCCTGGCGCAACGCTTCACGCAACACCCCCCACAACGGACCCAGCCCAGTGCCGGAGGCCAGCAGCCACAGCGGCCGGGCTTGCCAGTCGGGATCATACTGCAGCGCCCCGCCCCGTAACTCACCCAGGTTTAAAGCATCACCGATCTTGAAGTGGCGAGCGGCATCACTGAATGCCCCGGGTTGACGGCAATCGATATGAAACTCCAGGTACGGGTCCTGCTGGGGCAAGCTCGCCAGGGAATAGGGACGTGCCACCTGCCCTGCCCACAACACCAGATGCTGCCCGGCGCGGTACCTCAGGCCACGCTCGGGTTGAAGGCGCAGGCGCAGCACCGTCGGACTCAGCCAATCCGCACCCACCACCTGTGCCGCCATGCCGTCGCGCAGCGGGTCAAAGGCTTCGACCCGAAGGTCGCCGACCACCCGACACTGGCACGCCAGGCGCCAGCCGTCCTGGCGTTGCGCCGGGCTCAACGCCTGAGGTTGCTTGTCTTCAACCTCGCCCTGGCAACGCACCAGGCAGGCATGGCAACTTCCGGCGCGGCAACTGAAGGGCACGGCCACCCCCGCCTGGTTCAAGGCGTCCAGCAGGTTGCTGCCGGTAGTCACCGGCCAATGGCGTTCGCCGACGTACAGTTCAGGCATACAAGGACTCAATCACAAGGGGCGCGCACAGGGAATCATGCCTGCGACAGTTTGACCATAGTCGGGTGTATCAGCCACCGTGCCGGGTTATACTGCCGCGCCTTTTTAGCGTCGCGCCT
The DNA here is from genome assembly GCF_003852355.1 of Pseudomonas sp. R2-7-07. Classification (NCBI taxonomy): domain Bacteria; kingdom Pseudomonadati; phylum Pseudomonadota; class Gammaproteobacteria; order Pseudomonadales; family Pseudomonadaceae; genus Pseudomonas; species Pseudomonas sp. R2-7-07. The sequence goes on from NZ_CP027759.1 coordinate 4,552,818, forward strand.
GCACCAGTGGCGTGCCTTGGAAAGGTGGTTTCAGCCGACCGATGCACCCTCACTGAAGCCACCTTATTGAATGTTCCCTTATAGAGGAGCGCGACTCATGACCGTGATCAAGCAAGACGACCTGATTCAGAGCGTTGCCGACGCCCTGCAATTCATTTCCTACTACCACCCCGTTGATTTCATCCAGGCGATGCACGAGGCCTACCTGCGCGAAGAATCGCCGGCCGCCCGTGACTCCATCGCCCAGATCCTGATCAACTCGCGCATGTGCGCCACCGGCCATCGCCCGATCTGCCAGGACACCGGTATCGTGACCGTGTTCGTGCGCGTGGGCATGGATGTACGTTGGGATGGCGCCACCATGGGCCTGGACGACATGATCAACGAAGGCGTGCGTCGCGCCTACAACCTGCCGGAAAACGTCCTGCGCGCTTCCATCCTTGCTGACCCGGCGGGCGCGCGCAAGAACACCAAGGACAACACCCCGGCGGTGATCCACTACTCCATCGTCCCGGGTAACACCGTGGAAGTGGACGTGGCCGCCAAGGGCGGTGGTTCCGAGAACAAGTCGAAAATGGCCATGCTCAACCCGTCCGACTCGATCGTCGACTGGGTGCTCAAGACCGTTCCGACCATGGGCGCCGGCTGGTGCCCACCGGGCATGCTCGGCATCGGCATTGGCGGCACCGCCGAGAAAGCCGCGGTGATGGCCAAGGAAGTGTTGATGGAATCCATCGACATCCACGAGCTGAAAAAGCGCGGCCCGCAGAACCGCATCGAAGAGATGCGCCTGGAGCTGTTCGAAAAGGTCAACCAACTGGGCATCGGCGCCCAGGGCCTGGGTGGCCTGACCACCGTGCTCGACGTGAAGATCATGGACTACCCGACCCACGCCGCGTCCCTGCCGGTGTGCATGATCCCCAACTGCGCCGCCACCCGCCACGCGCACTTCGTGCTCGACGGTTCGGGCCCTGCATCGCTGGAAGCGCCACCGCTGGACGCCTACCCGGAAATCGTCTGGGAAGCCGGCCCATCGGCCCGTCGCGTCAACCTCGATACCCTGACACCCGAAGAAGTGCAGAGCTGGAAGCCGGGCGAAACGGTGTTGCTCAACGGCAAGATGCTCACGGGTCGCGACGCGGCGCACAAGCGCATGGTCGAGATGCTGAACAAGGGCGAAACCCTGCCGGTGGACCTCAAGGGCCGTTTCATCTACTACGTCGGCCCGGTTGATCCGGTGCGCGAAGAAGTGGTTGGCCCGGCGGGCCCGACCACTGCGACGCGGATGGACAAGTTCACCCGTCAGATCCTCGAGCAAACCGGCCTGCTGGGCATGATCGGCAAATCCGAGCGCGGTCCGACCGCCATCGAAGCGATCAAGGACCACAAGGCCGTGTACCTGATGGCCGTGGGCGGCGCCGCTTACCTGGTGGCGCAGGCCATCAAGAAATCGCGCGTCGTCGCTTTCGCCGAACTGGGCATGGAAGCGATCTACGAGTTCGACGTGAAAGACATGCCGGTCACCGTTGCGGTGGACAGCAAGGGCGAATCCGTACACATCACCGGTCCTGCGATCTGGCAGAAGAAGATCAGTGAAAGCCTGGCGGTGGAAGTTCAGTAAGTAAGGGTGGGAGGGGGGCCTTGCTCCCTCCCACACAAGTTTCGGGCAGCCCATGCTATGGTGCTCGCCCCCACTGCGCCTGTTCATCCTCGTATGATCGCAATCCCTCGCCCCCTGCGCCTGACCTTCTATTCCCTGCTGATCGTCGCCGGTGCGGTGCTGGCTGCGGCTCTGGCCACGCGCCATGCCGAACGCCAGGCCTTGGTGGACGACGCCGCCCGTGCCAATCAACAGCTGGCGCTGTATGCCAACTCGCTGCACACCCTGATCGAACGCTACCGTGCCCTGCCCGCCGTGCTGGCGCTGGACTCGGAGATGATCAACGCCTTGAAAGGCCCGCTGGATGCCGCCACCCAGGACCTGCTCAACCGCAAGCTGGAACGCATCAATGGCGCCGCCCAGTCTTCCACCCTCGAATTGATGGACCGCACCGGCCTGGCCGTGGCCGCCAGCAACTGGAACCTGCCCAGCAGTTATGTGGGGCACAACTATGCGTTTCGACCGTATTTCAGCCAGACCCTGAGCCAGGGCACCGGGCGCTTTTACGCGGTGGGGGTGACCACCGGCATACCGGGTTACTTTCTTTCCAGCGCCGTGGTCGACGAACACGAGCAGTTCCTCGGCGCCATGGTGGTCAAGCTCGAATTCCCTGAGCTTGAGCGTGAATGGGCCCAGGGTAACGACCTGTTGCTGGTCAGCGACGCGCGCGGGATCGTGTTCATCGCCAACCAGCCGGGCTGGCGCTACCGCAACCTGCGTGCGCTGTCGGCCAGCGACCTGGCCGAACTCAAGGCCACCCGCCAATACGACAAGAAACACCTGCAGCCGCTGGAGACCAGCACCTTGCAGCGCTTCGGCGACAACAGTCACCTGATGCGCGTCAACGGCCCCGACGGCAACGCCAACTACATCTGGGAATCGCTGCCGCTCAAAGCCGAAGGCTGGACCCTGCACCTGCTGCGCAAACCTCAGTTCCCGTTTGAAGACCAACGCAACGCCGGCCTGGCCGCCGCCGGATCCTGGCTGGCATTGGTGTTCCTCGTGCTGTTTTTGAGCCAACGCTGGCGCCTGGCGCGTCTGCGTCAACGCAGCCGTGAAGAGCTCGAGCAATTGGTCGAGGAACGCACCCGGGCCCTGCGCACCGCCCAGGATGGCCTGGTGCAGTCGGCGAAGCTGGCGGCACTGGGGCAGATGTCCGCTGCCCTCGCCCATGAAATCAACCAACCGCTGACCGCCCAGCGCATGCAATTGGCGACCCTGCGGCTGTTGCTCGACCACGGCCGCGTGGACGATGCCTACAAGGCACTCACACCGCTGGATGACATGCTCACCCGCATGGCCGCGCTGACGGGCCATCTCAAGACCTTCGCGCGTAAAAGCCCCAGCGGCCTGCGCGAACGCCTGGACCTGGCCACCGTGGTCGATCAATCCCTGCACCTGCTCGACGCACGCTTGCGCGATGAAGCCATCGGCGTGGTGCTGGACCTGACCCGCCCCGCGTGGGTACGCGGCGACGCGATCCGCCTGGAACAAGTGCTGATCAACCTGCTGCGCAATGCCCTGGATGCCATGGCCGACAAGCCGCGCAAACGCCTGGAAATCCGCCTGCACGCCGACCAGCAGCTCTGGCAGTTGAGCGTCAGCGACAGCGGCGGCGGGATTGCCGAAGAACACTTGAACAATGTCTTCGACCCCTTCTTCACCACCAAGCCGGTGGGTGACGGGCTCGGCTTGGGGCTGGCGGTGTCCTACGCTATCGTGCATGAACTGGGCGGACGCCTGATCGCCGGCAACCGGGGCGACGGCGCGATATTTACCCTGACCTTGCCTGTCGCGCTGGAGACGCCCGACCTATGTTGAACGCGGTGATTGTGGTGGATGACGAAGCCAGCATTCGTACGGCCGTCGAACAATGGTTGAGCCTGTCCGGGTTTGCGGTGCAGTTGTTCAGCCGTGCCGAGGAATGCCTGGCGCAGTTGCCCAGGGACTTTCCCGGCGTGATCCTCAGCGACGTGCGCATGCCCGGCCTCAGCGGCCTGGAGCTGCTGGCCGAAGTGCAGCGGCGCGATGCCGACTTGCCGGTCATCCTGCTCACTGGCCACGGCGACGTGCCGATGGCCGTCGAAGCCATGCGCGACGGCGCCTACGACTTCCTGGAAAAACCCTTCAGCCCGGATGCGCTGCTCAATAGCCTGCGCCGCGCGTTGGATAAACGCGGGCTGATCCTGGAAAACCGCCGCCTGCATCGCCAAGCCGATCATCGCGCCCAGCTGGAATCCAGTCTGCTCGGGGTATCCAAGAGCCTGCAAACCCTGCGACGCCAGGTGCTGGACCTGGCGACGCTGCCGGTCAATGTGTTGATCCGCGGTGAGACCGGCAGCGGCAAGGAGCTGGTTGCGCGCTGCCTGCATGATTTCGGCCCACGGGCGAAAAAGCCGTTTGTCGCGCTCAACTGCGCAGCGATCCCCGAGCAGCTGTTCGAAGCCGAGCTGTTCGGCCATGAAAGCGGCGCGTTCACCGGCGCTCAGGGCAAGCGGATCGGCAAACTGGAATACGCCCACGGCGGCACGCTGTTCCTCGATGAAATCGAAAGCATGCCCTTGGCCCAGCAGGTAAAACTGCTGCGCGTGTTGCAAGAACAGAAGCTGGAGCGCCTGGGTTCCAATCAGAGCATTCATGTGGATTTACGCATCATCGCCGCCACCAAGCCGGACTTGTTGGAAGAGGCCCGCGCCGGGCGCTTTCGCGAAGACCTGGCGTATCGGCTCAACGTCGCGCAACTGCGCCTGCCGCCGCTGCGCGAGCGGCGCGAAGACATTCCGCTGCTGTATGAACATTTTGCCCAGGACGCTGCCCAGCGCCTGGGACGCAGCGCCGAGCCGCTGAGCGGCCCCGCGCTGGGACGCCTGCTCAGTCATGACTGGCCAGGCAACGTACGCGAGCTGGCCAACGCGGCCGAACGCCAGGTGCTGGGGCTTGGCGAGCCGGAACCGGAGGGCATCGAGGCCGGGCAATCCTTGGCGGCGCAGCAGGAAGCCTTCGAGGCGCATTGCCTGAAAGCTGCGCTGACCCGGCATAAAGGCGATATCAAGGCGGTGCTGGCCGAACTGCAACTGCCGCGCCGGACTCTCAATGAAAAGATGCAGCGGCATGGGTTGGTAAGGGAGATGTTTCTCTAGCGGTCTTCCGATCGCCATCGGGGGCAAGCTGCCATAAGCGGATTTCCGCTCATCACTCCAAAACCATCAGCAACTTTCCGCTCAAAAAAACCTTGAAACCCTTCTATTCCGGGCCTTCCTCCACCTGGCACAGCTTCTGCTACAGCCCAAGCCAGGCAGTGCTCAGGCACGCTCCATAAAAACAACTAGATGAAGGATCCTTCAATGGATAACTCCAACACCTTGCCTCTGGGGTCGGCGGCTGCGCCGGCAAAAGAACGCACAACCTCCAGCCGGATCAGATCGATCTTCAGCGGCTCCGTCGGCAACATGGTCGAGTGGTACGACTGGTACGTCTACGCCGCTTTCTCGTTGTACTTCGCCAAAGCCTTCTTTCCCAAAGGCGACACCACCGCCCAATTGCTCAATACCGCCGCGATCTTCGCCGTGGGCTTTTTGATGCGCCCGATCGGCGGCTGGCTGATGGGCCTGTACGCCGACAAGGTCGGGCGCAAGAAAGCCCTGATGGCCTCGGTCTACCTGATGTGCTTCGGCTCACTGTTGATTGCCCTGAGCCCAGGCTATGAAATCATCGGTATCGGTGCGCCCATCCTGCTGGTGTTTGCCCGCCTGCTGCAGGGGCTGTCGGTCGGTGGCGAATACGGCACCTCCGCCACTTACCTCAGCGAGATGGCGACCAAGGAGCGCCGTGGTTTCTATTCCAGCTTCCAGTACGTCACCCTGATCTCGGGCCAGCTCATCGCCCTGGCGGTGCTGATCGTGCTGCAGCAAGTGCTGACCACCGAGCAACTGTATGCCTGGGGCTGGCGCATCCCGTTCGCCATCGGCGCGCTGTGCGCAGTGGTTGCGCTGTACCTGCGGCGCGGCATGGAAGAAACCGAGTCGTTCACCAAGAAGGAAAAAGCCAAGGAAAGCGCGATGCGCACCTTGATGCGCCACCCCAAGGAACTGCTCACCGTGGTCGGCCTGACTATGGGCGGCACCCTGGCGTTCTACACCTACACCACCTACATGCAGAAATACCTGGTGAACACCGTCGGCATGAGCATCTCCGACTCCACCACCATCTCAGCGGCGACGCTGTTCCTGTTCATGTGCCTGCAACCCCTGGTGGGCGGCCTGTCGGACAAGATTGGCCGTCGACCGATCCTGATCGCCTTCGGCATCCTCGGTACCCTGTTCACGGTGCCGATCCTCACCACCCTGCACACCATCCAGAGCTGGTGGGGCGCGTTCTTCCTGATCATGGCGGCGCTGATCATCGTCAGCGGCTATACCTCGATCAACGCAGTGGTGAAAGCCGAGCTGTTCCCGACCGAAATCCGCGCCTTGGGCGTAGGCCTGCCGTATGCCCTGACCGTGTCGATCTTCGGCGGCACCGCTGAATACATCGCGCTGTGGTTCAAGAGCATCGGCATGGAAACCGGCTATTACTGGTACGTGACCGCGTGTATCGCGGTGTCGTTGGTGGTCTATGTGACCATGAAGGACACACGCAAACACTCGCGCATCACCACCGACTAACTGGATGATGAGATAAAACCTGTGGGAGGGGGCTTGCTCCCGATAGCGGTGGGTCAATCAATATATTACTGACTGACACCCTGCTATCGGGAGCAAGCCCCCTCCCACATTGGGTATGATGTTTGCCCCGAAACCGAGAGCAGAACTGGCCCATGTCCGACGATATCCACTTCTACGAACCCGCCAACGGCCACGGCCTGCCCCATGACCCGTTCAATGCCATCGTCGGCCCACGCCCGATCGGCTGGATCTCATCCCACGACCGCGAAGGCCGCCTGAACCTGGCGCCCTACAGTTTCTTCAATGCGTTCAACTACATTCCCCCGATCATTGGATTTTCCAGCGTGGGGCGCAAAGACAGCCTGAACAATATCGAGCAGACTGGCGAGTTCGTGTGGAACCTGGCGACCCGCCCACTGGCCGAGCAGATGAACCAGAGTTGCGCGGCCGTTTCGCCGGACGTGAATGAATTCGAGTTGTCCGGCCTGACGCCGGTGGCGTCGAAAGTCGTCGGCGTACCGCGAGTAGGCGAGAGCCCGGTGTCGTTCGAATGCAAGGTGACGCAGATTATCCAGCTGCAACGCGCCGACCAGCAGTTGGTACCCAGCTGGCTGGTGCTGGGCGAAGTGGTCGCGGTGCACATCGCCAAATGGCTGCTCAAGGACGGGATCTACGACACCGCCGCCGCCGAGCCGATTTTGCGCGGTGGCGGCCCGGCGGATTATTTCCAGCTGGGGCCGGAGGCGCTGTTCAAGATGTACCGCCCAGGCGCCACAAAGCCCTGACTGAAATGCAATAAACATGTGGGAGGGGGCTTGCTCCCGATAGCGGTGTGTCAGTCAACTAATGTGTAGCTGATACACCGCTATCGGGAGCAAGCCCCCTCCCACATTTGGATCGTCGGTGGTCTTTAGTTGGAGGCAGTTGCCCAGGCAAGTTGACCGTCTGCGTCCACATCGACCAGGCATTCAAGCTGCACCGCCGCCGCATCATCGGCGTCGGAAGCCGTCTTGAACGTCTGCCCATCGAGAATCTTGTGAAAACGCGGTGCGCCCATGCCGTCCAGTGCCTTGACGGCGACGGCGGCGCTGTAGCCGCCCTCTCCCGGTACTACGGCGGAAACGGCTTCGTGGCGGGCGAATTGTTTACGTGCCATGTTTGAACGTCCTGGCCAATGAAAAGTCGGCCATTCTAACGTTCTAGCCGGCCAGTTGCAGGTACTCGCCGTAGGCTTTGACGGCGGATGCATCGGTGAAGGTCTGGAAGTCCATGCTGCGCACGACCATGTCGTTCAGCAACTCGGTGAAGATCATCAGGGCCGGGGAATTGAAGTAGGCGCTCATCGCCTGCTCGCTGCTCCAGAAGCCCGAGATCAGCCATACATCGGGGTCGGTCTGGGAATGCTGCACGGTAAATTGCAGGCAACCCTGGGCCTGTCGGCCCGGTTCGATCAAACTGCTCAAGCGTGCACCGAGTTCGGTGCTGTACCCGGTACGGGCACGGACAAAGGCCATATGGCTCGCGGGAATGGGGGTGGACATGTTCGACTCTCCCGTTGAGAAGTGATGCTCGGCAAGCACTGTGAGGGCGTGTTGCCACAGGATCAAAGATAGCGGCGCCGGTGTGGGCACGGTTAGTCAATTCCTGCAGGCTTATTGCACAATCCTGCGAGAAGCGTAGGCAGGACGTTCCAGCGCTGGATTTATTCCAGCCCCGAACGGCATATTTCAGGGAGATGACAGCCGCCTTGCTTGCCTGATTCACGCTAAGCCGCAGGATCAGGCAAGGATTGTGCAGAATCGACGTAACACTTTTTGAATACCCACCACTAAGCTGAGCACCATTCAACCAGTGTGTAGAGGACGCCCCATGTCGTCGCCCGACCTCAAGTCCATGCCCCTCGATGCCGAGATGGAAAAGCAGCGTGCCGAACTGGCCAGCATCGTGCACCGCCATACCTGGGAAGATGGCTCCTACGGCACGGCGATCACTTCGCTGTACCTGAACCGCCACAACACGCCGCGTGACTTCATGCCGGTGCTGGTGGAGCCGGCACTGTGCATCCTCGCCAGTGGCAGCAAGGAAGTGCGCCTGGCCGACGAAATCTTTGCCTACGACCCCCTCAATTATCTGGTGTTCTCGGTGGCCATGCCGGTGGCCGGGCGAATTATCGACGCCACCCCCGAAGACCCCAACCTGTCGGTTCGCATCAATATCGACCCGGCCCAGCTCACTGCACTGATTGCCGAAGCCGGCCCGATGGGCGTGCCGTCACGTCCGACATCCCGAGGCATGTACGTCGACCGCATCGACCATCAATTGCTTGATGCCGTGCTACGCCTGACCCGCCTGCTGGATACGCCCAAAGATATCGCGATGCTCGCCCCGCTGATCAACCGCGAAATTCTCTACCGCTTGTTGCGCGGGCCCCAAGGCTATCGCCTGTATGAAATTGCCGTGGCCAACAGCCAGAGCCACCGGGTGAGCCAGGCGATCAAGTGGTTGAACGGCAACTACGAACAGCCGCTGCGAATCGATGACTTGGCGCGGGAAGTGAACCTGAGCGTCTCGACCCTGCACCACCGTTTCAAGGCGATCACCGCCATGAGTCCGCTGCAATACCAGAAACAACTGCGCTTGCAGGAAGCTCGGCGGCTGATGATTGCCGAAGGGCTGGAGGCCTCGGCGGCGGGGTATCGGGTGGGATATGAAAGCCCGTCGCAGTTCAGCCGGGAGTACAGCCGGTTGTTTGGCGCGCCGCCTTTGCGCGACTTGGCCCGGTTACGCCAAAGCATCTGATGCAATGAAGATCAAAATGTGGGAGGGGGCTTGCTCCCGATGGCGGTGTATCAGCTACACATCAGCTGACTGACACACTGCTATCGGGAGCAAGCCCCCTCCCACATTGGGTCCTGCGTATGTTCAGTCGAGGCCGCGGGGCAGCTGCAGGGTCACCCGCAACCCACCCTCGCGCAAATTCTGCAAACTCACCTCACCACCATGGCTATGGGCGATATTGCGTGCAATCCCCAACCCCAGCCCATAGCCCTGCTGCTGCCCGGCCAGGCGAAAGTGCGGTTCGAACACCTGCTCCAACCGCTGTTCCGGCACGCCGGGGCCTTCGTCGTCCACATGCAGGATGAACTCGGCGCCATCGTCCTCGATGTGCAAATGCGCGTTCTGCCCGTATTTCAGTGCGTTGTCGATCAGGTTGCCGATGCAGCGCTTGAGCGCCAGCGGCTTGCCCGGATAGGTGGTCAGGGCCTGCCCATGCTGGGTCACCCGCCCATTGCCGTTGGGCGCAAGGTAGGGTTCCACCAGGCATTCGAGCACGTGGTTGAGGTCCACCGGCTGGATGTTCTCGTGGATATCGGTGTCTTTCACGCATTGCAACGCGCCCTTGACCAGCAATTCCAGCTCATCCAGGTCGCGGCCGAATTTGGCTTGCAGGTTTTCGTCTTCGAGCAATTCCACGCGCAGGCGCAGGCGTGTGATGGGTGTGCGCAGGTCGTGGGAAATCGCGCTGAACAGCTGGCTGCGCTCGGTGAGGTAACGGCTGATGCGCTCACGCATTGCGTTGAACGCACGGCCGACTTCCACCACTTCACTGCCGCCGCCTTCGGCCACCGGCTCAACATCCGCCCCCAGGGACATGTCCCGCGCCGCCCGCGCCAGGCGCTTGAGCGGGCGGCTCTGCCAATGCACCAGCAAGCCGATGAACAGCAGCAGGAAACCGCTGGTCAACACGATAAACCACACCTGCTGGGCTGGCAGGCCTTGCTCTTCAAGGCTGGTATAGGGTTCGGGCAACAACGAGGCGATGTACAACCATTCACCGGGAGCGAGCTGGATCTGGGTGACCAGCACCGGCGGGTTGACCGGCTCGAGGGTCAGCGCGTAGTGAGCCCAGGAGCGCGGCAGTTCGTCGAGCTTAAGCCCGGCATTGAAAATGCGCAGGTCTTCGGCGCTGACGAATTCCACCGAGATATGCACATCGGCGCCGAGGGTCTGGCGCAGCACGTCGTCCACGGCCACCAGCACCGCCTGCTTGCGCGGGGTTTCGGGCAATACCTGCATATCCAGCGGGCGATCGTTGAGGGTCACCACAAAACGCGTGCCGCCCATGCTGCGCAACTGGTCGAGCACCAGCGGGCGATAGGCCACTGGTAATGAACGGAAGTAACTCACGCTGGCGGTCATCGAATGCGCCAGGCTACGGGCAGCCGTCACCAGGCCTTCAAGCTGGGTAGCGCGCAGTTGCGACACCCAAATCACGCTGGATAACGCCTGGGCAAACAGCACCGCCAACAGGGTCAGCAGTAACATCCGCCCCAGCAGCGAACGCGGTACCGGGATCCGCCGGCGTAGTTCACGCAGACGTTCAGTGGGCATTGCCGGCAACCACGCTGGCTGCCAGTTGATAGCCGCTGCCGCGCACGGTGCGGATCAGACGGGGTGGTTTTTCGGTATCGCGCAGACGTTGGCGCAGGCGGCTGACGGCCATGTCGACAATGCGGTCCAGCGGCATCAGGTCGCGGCCCCGGGTGGCGTTGCCGATGGTGTCGCGGTCGAGGATCTGTTGCGGGTGGTCGAGAAACAACTTGAGCAAGGCAAAGTCGGCGCCGGAGAGGATCACCTCTTCGCCGTCCACGTGAAACAGGCGATGGCTGATCATATCCAGGCGCCATTCATCGAACGCCAACACCTCGCCGCCATTGCTGCGCTCCTGGCCGAACTGGCAGCGCCGCAGCAGCGCCTTGATCCGCGCCTGCAGTTCGCGGGGGCTGAACGGCTTGCCGATATAGTCATCGGCGCCCAGTTCCAGGCCGATCACGCGGTCGGCTTCGTCGGAACTGGCGGTGAGCATGATGATCGGCACCTGCGCCTGGCGCGGGTGCTGGCGGATCCAGCGGCAAAGACTGAAACCGTCTTCATCGGGCAACATCACATCCAGGATGACCAGGTCGCACGGCGCCTCGTTCATCGCCTGGCGGAACCCCGCGCCATCAGCCACGCCACGGACCTGGAAGCCGGCGCGACTGAGGTAGGTTTGCAGCAATTCGCGGATTTCCTGGTCGTCGTCGACGAGGAGAATCGATTTACTGATTACGCTCACGGGGTCCTCCTTGTTGTTATGAGGCCGTCACAGCCTAAGCAAATGCCTGCTCAAGCGCCACACCCGCACCGGTCAAGCCGGAATACGGCGCGGTCACCAGCCACACCGGGATGCCTTTGAAGTAGTCACTCATGCAGCCTTTGTCGGCAAAACTCCTGGCGAAACCGCTGCGGATAAAGAAGTCGGCAAACCTCGGTATCACCCCGCCCACGATATACACACCGCCACGCCCGCCCGTGGTCAGCACATTGTTGCCGGCCACTCGGCCCAGCCAGATGCAGAACTGGTCGAGCACTTCCAGCGCCACCGGATCGCCCGCCAGGCCCGCCGCCGTGATGGCCTCGGGCGTGTGCAGCACCGGGGTGTGCCCGTCCACCGCACAGATCGCCCGGTACAGGCGCGGCAAACCGCCACCGCTCAACGCGGTTTCAGCGCTGACGTGGCCGATCTCGCTGTAGATGTGTTGCCACAACTGCGTTTCACGCGGGCTGCTCAGGGGCAGGTCGACATGGCCGCCCTCCCCCGGCAACGCCGCCCAACGGCCTGCGCCGAGGTCCAGCAAGGTACCGACGCCCAGGCCGGTGCCCGGGCCGATCACCACGGCCGGGCGCAACGGCTCCGGGATACCTTCGCACACCACGCGAAATTCATCGGGCTGCAAGCGGGTCATGCCCAGGGCCATGGCCGAGAAGTCATTGACCAGCAGCAGTTCGTCTACCTGCAACGCCTGGCAGAAAGCCGTCTTGCTCAAGCGCCAGTGATTGTTGGTGAACTTGAATTCATCGCCGCTCACCGGGCCGGCCACCGACAGGCACACCGCGCCAATGTCACCCAGCGCCAGGCCTACCTCCCTGAGATAGACCTTGATGGCCTCCTCAGGGCTTGCGTGATCCACCGTGGCCTGCACGCGGATCGAATGCAGTGCCTGATCCCGCCACAACGCAAAACGGGCGTTGGTACCCCCGATGTCACCGACCAGCGCTAACTTCACTTAAGCGTCTCCAAGGCACAGGTAAAGGCGCTGGCGCCTTGCTCTGCGGAGCTTGCGGCCAAGCGCATGAATGCAAACAACTCGCGACCGGCGCCCACGTTATTGCCCAGCAGGCCCGTGGCCGGCGTGCGCGCGGCAAATTCTTCGGCGTCCACCTTAAGCTCCAGGGTGCCGGTAACGCCATCGACGCGAATGATATCGCCATCCTGGACCCGCGCCAGCGGCCCGCCGCTCTGGGCTTCGGGGTTGACGTGGATCGCGGCGGGAATCTTACCCGAGGCGCCGGACATACGCCCGTCTGTCACCAGGGCGACTTTGAACCCACGGTCCTGCAACACGCCAAGGAACGGCGTCATTTTGTGCAATTCGGGCATGCCGTTGGAGCGCGGGCCCTGGAAGCGCATCACCGCGACAAAGTCTTTTTCCAGCTGGCCTGCCTTGAAGGCATCGGCCAGGTCCTGTTGATCCTGGAACACCACCGCCGGCGCTTCGACCACTTGGTGCTCGGGCGCTACTGCCGAGACTTTCATCACGCCACGGCCGAGGTTGCCTTCCATCACCCGCAGGCCGCCTTCCGGCGAAAACGCACGGGCCACGGGGCGCAGGATGGTTTCATCGAGGCTTTCGATGGGGCCGTCGCGCCAGATCAGTTCGCCGTCGACCAGGAACGGCTCCTGGGTGTAACGGCTCAAGCCCTTGCCCGCCACGGTGTTGACGTCCTCGTGCAGCAGGCCGGCTTCGAGCAGTTCGCGGATCAGGAACGACATGCCGCCCGCCGCCTGGAAGTGGTTGATGTCAGCCTTGCCGTTCGGGTACACGTGCGACAGGGTCGGCACCACTTCGGAGAGGTCGGCCATGTCCTGCCAGGTCAGGATGATGCCCGCCGACATGGCGATGGCCGGCATGTGCAGGGTGTGGTTGGTGGACCCGCCCGTGGCGTTGAGGGCGACGATGGAATTGACGAGTGACTTCTCGTCGACGATCTCGCCGATCGGCGTGAAATTACCGTTGGCCTTGGTCAGGCGTGTGACCTGGTGCGCGGCCTCGCGGGTGAGTGCATCGCGCAGCGGCGTATACGGGTTGACGAACGAAGCGCCCGGCAGGTGCAGGCCCATCACTTCCATCAACAGTTGGTTGGTATTGGCGGTGCCGTAGAAGGTGCAGGTGCCAGGGCTGTGGTAGGACTTCATTTCCGATTCCAGCAGCTCTTCGCGGGTGGCCTTGCCTTCGGCGTAGCGCTGGCGCACATCGGCTTTCTGCTTGTTGGAGATGCCCGACGGCATTGGCCCGCCGGGCACGAAGATCATCGGCAGGTGGCCGTAGCGCAGCGCGCCCATCATCAGCCCGGGGACGATCTTGTCGCAGATGCCCAGCATTAACGCAGCGTCGAACATGTTATGGGACAGCGCGACCGCCGTGGACATGGCGATCACTTCACGGCTGAGCAGGCTCAGCTCCATGCCCGGCTCGCCTTGGGTCACGCCATCGCACATGGCGGGCGTGCCGCCGGCGAACTGGCCGACCGAGCCGACTTCGCGCAGGGCTTTCTTGATTTGTTCAGGGAAATGTTCGTACGGCTGATGCGCCGAGAGCATGTCGTTATACGAAGAAACAATTGCCACGTTGGCGGCATTCATCATGCGCAGGCTGTTTTTGTCTTCGGTGCCGCAACCGGCCACGCCGTGGGCGAAGTTGGCGCACTGCAGCTTGCCGCGCATCGGACCGTCGCTGGCTGCGCCGCGAATGAGCGCAAGGTAAGCCTCGCGGGTGGCGCGGCTGCGGGCGATAAGCCGTTCGGTGACCTCAAGGACGCGGGGATGCATGTATAGAACTCCAGGCTAACGGATGTGGCGACCTGAGTGTCTATGCTGATCAAACGCCCGCAGCGCATGGATGGCAGGCAGTCGTTTGGATCATCGGACCAGTTGATTCAGGTCACTCGTTGTAGATTGAACAAAATATTGCCACTAAAAAGGCTTGTTTTCTATTTTTATGCGAATAATCTTGTAATTCTTACAACAAATCGACGATAGGCACTTTCCAATGACTCTACGTATCGCAATCAACGGTTTTGGCCGTATCGGCCGTAATGTTCTGCGCGCACTGTATACCCAAGGCTACCGCCAGGATTTGCAGATCGTCGCCATCAATGATCTGGGCGACAGCTCGATCAATGCCCACCTGCTCAAATATGACACCGTGCATGGCACATTCGAAGCAGAGGTCGCCCACGATCAGGAAAGCCTGACCGTCAATGGCGACCGGATCGCCGTGAGTGCCATTCGCAACCCGGCCGACCTGCCGTGGGCCGCGCACAAGATTGACGTGGTGTTCGAATGCACCGGCCTGTTCACCGATCGTGACAAGGCCGCCGCCCATATTAGCGCCGGTGCGCGCAAGGTGATCATCTCTGCCCCGGCCAAGGGCGCGGATGCGACCGTGGTCTACGGCGTAAACCATGACATTTTGCGTCAATCGCACCAGATCATCTCCAACGCGTCGTGCACCACCAACTGCCTGGCGCCGGTGGCCCAGGTGCTGCACCGCGAACTGGGCATCGAAAGCGGCCTGATGACCACGATTCACGCCTACACCAACGACCAGAACCTCACCGACGTCTACCACACCGACCCGTACCGTGCGCGTTCGGCCACCCAGAACATGATCCCGAGCAAGACCGGCGCCGCTGAAGCCGTCGGCCTGGTATTGCCGGAACTGGCGGGCAAGCTGACCGGCATGGCGGTGCGCGTGCCGGTGATCAACGTGTCGCTGGTGGACCTTACCGTGCAGCTGAAAAAAGAAGCCACGGCCGATGAAGTCAACGCGCTGTTGAAGCACGCCAGCCAGCACTCGAAGATCCTCGGCTACAACACCCTGCCGCTGGTTTCCAGTGACTTCAACCATAACCCGCTGTCATCGATCTTCGATGCCAATCACACCAAGGTGAGCGGCAAGTTGCTTAAAGTGCTGGCCTGGTATGACAACGAGTGGGGCTTCTCGAACCGGATGCTGGATAACTGCCTGGCGCTGTGTAACGCCGAGTAATCCCATTTGGAATGGGGCTCGTGTGGGAGGGGGCTTGCTCCCGATGGCGGTGTGTCAGTCAGCCTGTTCATGACTGATACACCGCTATCGGGGGCAAGCCCCCTCCCACATTTGAGCGGTGCAAGGCTGCAGAAATAGCCACTTGCCATTTCAGTTGATGATAAGCATTATCATTAACTGCAAATCGGTCTGGTATCACTGTGAGCCAATCTCGCTTCAACCACGTCTTTCTCACCCAACGGGTGATTCTGCTGCGCACGCTGCAACGCATGGTGAATAACCACAGCACCGCCGAGGACCTGTTGCAGGAAACCTACCTGCGCGTGACCCGGGCCCTGAGCGAGCGGCCGATCGACCACCTTGAACCCTTCGTCTACCAGACCGCGCGCAACCTGGCGCTGGATCATTTGCGTTCGCGCAGGATCCAGGCCCGCACCCTGCAGGAAGATGTCCCGCTGGATATCCTGCAAAGCGTTGCCGCCCCGATCAGCACACCCGAAGACGCGACTCAGGCCGAGCAGTTGCTCGAGCACCTGAGCGTCAGCCTGGGCCAGTTGAGTGCTCGCCAGCAGCGGATCTTCATCCTCAGCCGCCTGCACGGTTGCAGCTACCAGGAAATCGCCGATCAGCTGCAGGTGTCCTTGAGCACCGTACAAAAGGAACTGAAGTTGATCATGGCCATCTGTGTAGGTGTGGCCGAACGGCTGGATCAGCCTTAAGCTTCACGCCGACAGAAGTGTCGATCCAGGCTGTAGGAAAAATGAATAGAACGTGGCGAAGACCCGAGGAACACCGTGACGGACCCGAATAAACTGCGCCCCCACGAGCTGGCTCACGAGGTGCTGCAAGACACGGCCATGGACCAAGCCCTCGATTGGCTGATCGCCTTGCAGTGCGCGCAACCCGGCCAGCAAGCTGCGTTCCAAGCCTGGCTGGCCGAGGACCCCGCGCACGCCCACGCCTTCAGCAAAGCCCAGGCCGCCTGGGGTGCCGCGCCCGTACACAGCGCCGCCGTGGCTCTGGCCGCACCACGCAAACCGAGCGCCTGGCGCCGGATCAAACCGCATTGGAAACCCCTGGCCACCGCCGCCGTGCTGCTGCTCGGCCTGTTCAGCTTCAGCAACCTGCCGGTACGCCTGCAGGCCGACCACCTCACCGTGGTCGGTGAACGCCAGCGCCTGCAACTGGACGAGGGCGCCAATGTACTGCTGAACACCAATTCGGCGTTTTCCAGCCGCATCAAGGACCACCAACGCATCGCCCGCCTCTACCAGGGCGAAGCGTTTTTCGACATCGCCCCCAGCCGTGGCCTGCCGCTGGAAATCGACGCCGGCCCGGTGCGCGCCAGCGTGCGCGACACCGCGTTTGCCGTGCGCTATCTCGACGGCGAAGCCCAGGTGCAGGTGCAGCGCGGCGATGTCGACCTGAGCAACACCGTCGACGACGCCCGGGTGCGCCTGAGTGCCGGTGAAAGTATCCGCATCGGTCCCAAAGGCTTTGGTCAGCCGGCCAAGCTGGACGCCGGCAAGGACCTGGCCTGGGTCCAGGGCCGACTGGTGTTCGAAAACTGCCCGATGGGCGAAGTGCTGGCGGAGCTGCGTCGCTATTACCCAGGCTGGATCGTCAACACCAACGACAGGCTCGCCAGTGTCGCCGTCACCGGTAACTATCGACTCGACCAACCGCTGGACGTGGTGCGTTCCCTGGCCCACATCACCTCGGCCAAGCTGTCGGAATACCCAGCGCTGGTGATCTTGAACTAAATGAGAATTATTTTTACTCGATGCTGACCGGCGATACGTCTCGTTATAGCCAATGCAACTGATTCCTATTTGGTTCAGTTCGCAACTATAAGATTCGTATCTCCGGAGCGCTCTCGATGTCCTCTCGTTTCAACCGCCGGTCTTGTTCGCCCGTCCTGTCCCTGCTGACCGCCGCCGTGCTGATGGCCGGCGCGCCGGCAATGGCCGCCACTGCCGCAGAACCGGCGCCGCGCAGCCAAGGCAATTACACCTTCAGCATCGAACAGCAGCCCTTGGTGTCGGCGCTGAACGCTTTCACCGGCGTGACCGGCTGGCAAGTCGGCCTGCCGGCTGAGTTGGGCCAGGGTGTGTCGTCCCCTGGGGTGCGCGGTGCGTTGTCGCCCGAGAAGGCGCTGGAACGGCTGTTGGTGGGGACCAACCTGAGCTATCGCAAGCTGGGCAACAACAACATCGTCCTGGAGAAACGTGCCGCCGGAGACGCCCTCAACCTGCAGCAGGTGACCATCAGCGCCACCCGTACCGAGCAGGATGTGGACAGCGTACCGAGCATGGTCAGCGTGCACGACCGCCAGGAACTGGACCGCCAGAACGTCAACACTACCCGTGAGCTGGTGCGCTACGAACCGGGCGTGTCGGTGGGCGGCGCCGGCACGCGCTCGGGCAATGCCGGCTACAACATTCGCGGTATCGACGGCGACCGCATTCTTACCCAGGTCGACGGCGTGGAGGTGCCCGACAACTTCTTCAACGGCCCCTACGCCAAGACCCGGCGCAACTACGTCGACCCGGAAATCGTCAAGCGCGTGGAGATCCTGCGCGGGCCGGCCTCGGCCCTGTACGGCAGCAGCGCCATTGGCGGCGCGGTGAGCTATTTCACCCTCGACCCGGATGACATCATCCAGCCCGGGCAGGACGTCGGCGCCCGCCTGAAGACCGGCTACAGCTCCGCCGACGAAAGCTGGCTGACGTCCGCCACCGTAGCCGGCCGTGTGCAGGACGTCGACGGTTTGCTGCACCTGAGCCAGCGCAACGGTCACGAAACCGAGTCCTATGATGGCAACAACGCCACCGGCCTGGCCCGCACCGGCGCCAACCCCGAAGACGCGCGCACTACCAACGTGCTGGCCAAACTGGGTTGGAATTATGGCGACGATAACCGCCTGGGCCTGACGTACGAGAAGTACAAGGATGATCGCGACATCAACCTGAAGAACGCGGTGGGCGGCCCGTTCATTGGTGGGCGCGGCTTCAACCTTTACCGTGACCGTCGCGGCAACGACACCATTACCCGTGAACGTTTCGGCCTGGAAAACAGCTTCGCCCTTGAGTCGCCGGTCGCCGACCGCATCAAGACCAGCCTCAATTACCAGATCGCCAAGACCGACCAGACCACCGCTGAAATCTATCAGTCGGGCCGTCGCGTACTGCGCACCCGCGACACCCTGTACGAAGAAAAGCAGTGGGTCTTCGATGCACAGCTGGACAAGGCCTTCAGCCTTGGCGACACCGAGCACCAGGTGACCTACGGCACCACCCTCAAGCAGCAGAAAGTCACCGGTTCGCGTGAAGGCAGCGCCACTTGCCTGGCGGTCGGCAGCGGCTGCACCGCCATCGGCGCGCCCAGCCCGTCGGCCGGCGACAGCGTGAAGAAATCCAGCGATTTCCCCGACCCGACCATCAACACCTATTCGCTGTTCGCCCAGGACCAGATCAGCTGGAATAAATGGACCTTCCTGCCCGCCGTACGCTACGACTACACCCGGCTCAAGCCCAAGCTGACCGAGGAATTCCTCAGCACCGTGAACCCCACCGGTGAATATGCGGTCGACGGCAAGGACAAAACCTGGCACCGCGTCACGCCCAAGTTCGGCCTGACCTACGCCCTGACCGATCAATACACCTGGTTCGGCCAATACGCCGAAGGTTTCCGCACACCGTCCGCCAAAGCGCTGTACGGCCGCTTCGAAAACCTCAACCTGGGCTACACCGTGGAGCCCAACCCCGACCTCAAGCCGGAAACCAGCAAGGGCATCGAAACCGGGCTTCGCGGCAAGTTCGACGAGGGCTCGTTTGAAATCGCGGTGTTCTATAACAAATACCGCGACTTCATCGACGAAGACAACGCGGTGGTCGGCGGCACCGTCGAGCAGTTCCAGGCGGTGAATATCAAACGCGCCACCATCAAGGGCGCCGAAGCCAAGGGCCGCCTGAACCTGGATGCCTTCGGTGCACCGCAAGGCCTGTATACCCAGGGAGCGGTGTCCTACGCCCATGGCCGCAACGACGACAACGGCCAGCCGCTCAACAGCGTCAACCCGCTCAAGGGCGTCTTCGGCCTGGGCTACGATCAGGACAGCTACGGCGGCCTGCTGAGCTGGACCCTGGTGAAGAAACAGAATCGCGTCGACAGCAGCACCTTCCACGCCCCGGACGGCGACACCAGCGGCCCGTTCAAGACGCCGGGGTTCGGCATTCTCGACCTGAGCGCTTACTACAAGGTCTCCCACGACGTGACCATCAACGGCGGCGTCTACAACCTCACCGACAAGAAGTACTGGAACTGGGACGACGTGCGCAGCTACGACAGCGTCGGCGAAGCCGCGGTGACCGGCCCGGCCAACCTTGACCGCCTGACCCAGCCGGGTCGCAACTTCGCGATCAATGTGATCTGGGACATCTGACGCCACCTGCTGCATCTCGCCGCGATGATCGAGCGGCGAGGTGCGGAATTTTTACTGTGCCGCGTCTTCCTGTTCGTCTAGTTGATAACCGCTCTCTTCAGAGCCAGAAAGGCGCTCCCCCTCTCAAGGACTTTTTCATGACCGCTTCTCCTACCGCAGAACGTCCAAGCCTGCGCTCCCAGCGCCTGAACCAGATCACCCACGCGCCACACACCAGGCTCGACGCGTTGGTAAAGGCCCACGCGCCGTTTGCAACCCAGGCCAACTTTGCCCGCTTCGTGGTGGCGCAGTACCTGTTCCAATCGGAGTTGGTGGCGCTGTACAACGATGCCGAACTGAACCGGATCATTCCCAACCTGGCCGAACGCTGCCGCGCAGATGCCGCCAGACTCGACCTGGGCGACCTCGACACCGAGGTGCCGGCCCCGGTTGCCGGGGC
This sequence comes from Pseudomonas sp. R2-7-07, assembly GCF_003852355.1. Lineage (NCBI taxonomy): Bacteria > Pseudomonadati > Pseudomonadota > Gammaproteobacteria > Pseudomonadales > Pseudomonadaceae > Pseudomonas > Pseudomonas sp. R2-7-07. The sequence continues at coordinate 4,573,177 of NZ_CP027759.1, forward strand.
GGTGAACAACCCGAGTGTGGCCCGATCCCTGGGCTGGCTGTTCGTCTCCGAAGGCTCCAAACTGGGTGCTGCCTTCCTGATCAAACGGGCCGTGGGCCTGGGCCTCAGCGAAACCTTCGGCGCGCGTCACTTGGGCGAGCCGGCGGGCGGCCGCGCCGAAGGCTGGAAAAGCTTCACTCGCACCCTCGATGCAATGCAATTGAGCGTCGAGGAAGAAGCCGCCATGGATAAAGGCGCCATCGATGCGTTTGTGCGCTTCACCGTCTTGCTGGAACAGGCGTACGCTAGCGCCCCTGAACTGGCCTGATCTTGAATTGAAATGCAATCAACTGTGGGAGGGGGCTTGTCCCGATGGCGGCGTATCAGTCGACGCATTCAGTGACTGACACGCCCTCATCGGGAGCAAGCCCCCTCCCACACTTCGACCCTATTTCAAGCTGATTTCTTGTGACCTCCTGATTGCACACACCATGACCGGCAAAACCCAATCCACCTCGAAAATCGCGCAGATCCTCTACGGCCTGCTGGCCTACGTCAGCCTGGGGATCGGCTTGGTGGCGATTGTCATACCGGGTTTGCCCACCACCGAATTCATCCTGCTTGCCGCCTGGGCCGCGACCAAAAGCTCGCCACGCCTCAGCGCCTGGCTGGAAAACCACCGCCTGTTCGGGCCGATCCTGTTCAACTGGCGCAATGGCAAGATCATCGCGCGCCGGGCCAAAGTCAGCGCCACCGTCAGCATGTTGCTGTGCGCCGTCCTGATGCTGGTAATGCTTGATCACGGCTGGCCGATCTACCTGGCAATCGCCGGCATGAGCCTGGGCAACCTGTGGATCTGGTCGCGCCCCGAACGGCTTGCACGGCCCGTATAACGCTGCGTGTAGGGGTTTTCCTACCGCTTATCGCCTGTCACTCATGAATTGATTTGTTACGCCGATGTTTCAGACATGGCGCCGAATGGACTTGGCTCTGCGCATCTCAACAAGTCCATTTGTGAGTGAACCTATGTTCGACACCCTCTCCATCCGCTTGAAAATCGTGCTGCTGTCCGGCCTCTGCCTGTTAGGGGTGATCGCACTGGTGGTTGGCATCAATATCTACAACACCAACCAGAACGATCAGTTGGTCAGTGACTCAAGCTCACGAATGCTGACTGCCAGCGTAGAACAACTGCTGCAAGCCAAGGCGGCCGAACAGGCCGTGCAGTTGCAGAAAACCTTCAACGAAAACCTGCTGGTGGTCACCGCCCTCGCCGATCAAGTCAAAGACCTACGTAACCTGGGGGCCAAGCGTTCGCTGGACGCGGGTGCCCTGCGCGAAGACATCAACCAGAGCGTAAAAACCGCTTTTGAGCGTAACACCAAGGTGCTGGGCATCTGGCTGTCGTTCGAACCCAACGGACTGGATGGCAAGGACAGCGAGTTCATCGACGACAAAGCGCGCGTTTCCAACGAAAAAGGCCGCTTCTCCAGCTACTGGAGCCGGGCCGGCGGCGACAGCCTGAACACGATCATGGTTGAAGATGACCTGACGAAAACCAGCCTCAACCTCAGCGGCACGCCCTACAACATTTGGTACACCTGCCCACGGGACACTCGGACTACGTGCCTGTTGGACCCGTACGAAGACACGGTGGCCGGCAAACCCGTGCTGATGACCACCATCTCCCTGCCCTTGATCGTGGATGGCAAGGTTATCGGCGTCGTCGGTGTCGATATCGCCCTCAACGCCCTGCAAGCGGTCACCGACGCGGCGCAGAAAGACTTGTTCAACGGCGCGGCGCACTTGGAGGTGCTGTCCAGCACCGGCCTGATCGCGGCCTACAGCGGTGAACCGGCCAGAGTGGGCAAGAACCTGATCGACACGCTCGGCGCCGAAGGCAAGGAGATCGTACAACTGCTCGCCAACGACCGCCCCATGATCCGCGAACAGGACGAGACTATTCGCGCCGTGTACCCCGTCAAGCCGATACCCGACGCCAAATCCTGGGGCGTGGTGATCAAACTGCCCAAAGCGGTGATGCTGGCCGATAACGTGAAGCTGCAAGCTGTGCTTGATGACGCACAGGCCACAGGCACCCTCAAGGCCTTGCTGGTAGCGGCTGCCGCCGCCCTGGTAGGCCTGCTGCTGATCTGGCTGACGGCCACCGGCGTGACCCGCCCGATCAACAGCGTGGCGGCCATGCTCAAAGACATCGCCAGCGGCGACGGCGACCTCACCCAGCGCCTGGCCTACAGCAAAAAAGACGAACTGGGCGAGCTGGTGAACTGGTTCAACCGCTTCCTCGACAAGCTGCAACCGACCATCGCGCAGATCAAACAAAGCATCACCGAAGCGCGCGGCACTGCCGACCAATCCTCGGCCATTGCGCGCCAGACCAGCGAAGGCATGCAGGTGCAATTTCGCGAAATCGACCAGGTGGCCACCGCGTCCAACGAGATGAGCGCCACCGCCCATGACGTCGCCAACAGCGCCTCCAACGCCGCCAGCGCGGCACGCGGTGCGGATCAGTCGGCCCGCGAAGGCATGTCGATCATCGAACAAAGTACTCGTGATATCACCACGCTTGCTGAAGAAGTCAGCAAGGCCGTCGGCGAAGTCGAAGCGTTGGCCGTCAACAGCGAACAGATCGGTTCAGTCCTGGAAGTGATCCGCAGCATCGCCGAACAGACCAACCTGCTGGCGTTGAACGCGGCGATCGAAGCGGCGCGCGCCGGGGAAAGCGGACGTGGTTTTGCGGTGGTGGCCGATGAGGTGCGTAACCTGGCCAAGCGCACCCAGGATTCGGTCGAGGAAATTCGCCTGGTGATCGAACGTATCCAGAGCGGCACCCGTGGCGTGGTGGCGACCATGCATTCGAGCCAGCACCAGGCCCAAAGCAATGCCGGGCAGATCCACCAGGCCGTGCAGGCCCTGGGCAAAATCAGCGACGCGGTGACGGTGATCAGCGACATGAACCTGCAAATCGCCAGCGCCGCCGAACAGCAAAGCGCGGTGGCAGAAGAGGTCAATCGCAACGTCTCCGCGATCCGAACCGTCACCGAAACCCTCACCGGCCAAGCCACCGAATCGGCAGCCATCAGCAGCCAGCTCAATGCTTTGGCCAGCCAGCAAATGAAGTTGATGGATCAGTTCAAGGTCTAAATAACACCACACCTCACTGTGGGAGGGGGCTGGCCCTCGCTCAATCCTTTCCCAGTGTTGGTATCGCAATGCGGCTACTGGACTTGACTTCACGCAAAGCCAGGCTGGACTGGATGGACGCAATCCCCACCTGACGCCTGAGCACCTGCTCGACGAAGTCGCTGTAGCTATCAAGATCCTTCGCCAACACCTGCAACACATAATCGGCATCGCCAGTGATCTTGTGACAGGCCAACACCTGCGGTAATTGCGCAATCACTGCCTCAAAGGCGTCGGGCGCATGGTCGGCGTGGGTCGAAAAACGGATATGCACAAACGCCATGATATCCAACCCCAGCATGCGTCGATCAAGGTTGGCTTGATAGCTCGTTATGACGCCCGCCTCCTCCATTCTCTTACGCCTTCGCCAACAAGGCGTCAGGCTTGACGACAGTCGTTCACTGAGCTCGGCGTTGGAAATACTCGCATCCTCCTGCAGCAGCTCAAGGATAGCGAGGTCGGTTTGGTCGAGGCTGATGCGTTTGGAAATTTTTTTCTGCATAACGCCATTCCTGAGTAAAAACACCCGATAAATCTACTAATCATCGAAAACAAAGCAAAGAAATCGCCTCCTGGCCAGAACAGAATATTTGCACTGGCTCACATTAACGGATGCGCAGAATGTTTACAGTTTTTAGTGATTCCCACCGTTTGCACCACGGCACAGAATTAAAAGACGGCGTACTCAAACCGTCGTTCGAACAGCCCAGTCGAGCCGATACCGTCCATGACCGCGTCAAGCAGGTCGGCCTTGGCCAGATCATCGAACCGCGCGCATTTGACCGATCGTGCTACGTCAACGCGCACAGCGAGCGCTATGTCAGTTTTCTGGAAAGCGCGTGGACACAATGGTGCGCAACCGGACGTACTCACGATGCTTTGCCGCTGGTATGGCCCGTGCGCGACCTGGCCAATGATCAAGTACCGACCTTCATCGACGGCAAGCTGGGTTTCTACGCCATGGATGCCGGCTCCCCGATTACTGCAACCACCTGGCAAGCCGTAAAAACCAGTGCCGATATCGCCCTCACCGGCCTTGCCCTGATCGATGAAGGCCACGACAGCGCTTTCGCACTGTGTCGCCCGCCGGGACATCACGCAGCGCGCGAATACATGGGTGGCTACTGCTACCTCAATAACGCGGCCATTGCCGCACAGCAAGCCATTACCCAAGGCGCCAAACGTGTCGCGGTATTGGATGTCGATTTTCATCATGGCAATGGTACTCAGAACATTTTCTACGACCGCAGTGACGTGATGTTCGTCTCGCTGCATGGCGAGCCGGCCGTTTCCTATCCCTACTACTCAGGCTTCAGCACCGAAGTCGGCGCCGGCCTCGGCGAGGGGTTCAACCACAACTACCCCTTGCCCAAAGGCACCACCTGGGAAAGCTACTGCAACGCCCTGCTCCATGCCTGCAAGAAGCTCCAGCACTTTGCGCCAGAGGTGCTGGTGATTTCACTGGGAGTCGACACATTCAAGGACGATCCCATCAGCCACTTCCTGCTGGAAAGCGAGGATTTCATCGGGATCGGAGAGCTTATTGCCAGCGTTGGCTGCCCCACCCTGTTCGTGATGGAAGGGGGTTACATGGTCGATGAAATCGGCATCAACGCCGTCAACGTGCTGCACGGATTCGAGAGCAAACGCAACTGAGCCATCCCTCGCTAAACGGCCTTCAATTCTGCAACGGAGAATAAAAACATGACGCTGTTTATAGATGTCGATGATGCTGCACGCCTGTTCACACAAGTAGGCATCCGACGCGCTATCCGTGACATGGCGACCTACATCAACGCCGATTACGCACGCTGGTCGCAATTTGATAAATCGCCACGCACCGCCAACCACTCGGCAGCAGGTGTCATCGAACTGATGCCCACCGACGATGGCCAGCAGTATTCATTCAAATACGTGAACGGCCACCCGCACAACGGCCAGCAGAGCCTGCTGACGGTCATGGCCTTCGGTGTTCTGGCCGAGGTGCAGAGTGGCTATCCCACCCTGCTCAGCGAACTGACCTTGACCACCGCCGTGCGTACCGCCGCAACGTCCGCGCTGGTGGCGCAATCGCTGGCTCGCTCGAATGCGACCTCGATGGCTCTCATCGGTAACGGTGCCCAGAGTGAATTTCAGGCGCTCGCTTTCCATGAAATGTTGGGCATCAGCGAAATCCGCATCTTCGATATCGATCACGACGCGTCCCTCAAGTTGAAGCACAACCTCGCGATGTTCCCGGACATTGAAGTCATTCTGGCCAGCTCCGTGAAGGAAGCGGTCAAAGGCGCAGATATCGTCACCACGGTCACCGCCGACAAAGCCTATGCAACGATTCTGACCCCCGACATGATCGAGCCCGGCATGCACATCAATGCGGTCGGCGGTGACTGCCCAGGTAAAACCGAACTGCATGCCGATATCCTGCGCAAAGCTCGGGTCATCGTCGAATTCGAGCCGCAAACACGCATTGAGGGCGACATTCAGCAACTGGAAGCCGATTCCCCCGTGATCGAATTTTTCCGGATTGCGCAGGGCGAAGTGGCCGGACGCGAAAACGATATGCAGGTGACTGTCTTCGATTCGGTGGGCTTTGCCTTGGAAGACTTTTCGTCACTGCGCTACCTCAATGATCTGGCTCAGGCACAGCAAATCGGTCAACGCATCCACCTGGTACCGACGCCGGCCAACATCAAAAATCTCTTTCAACTGCTGGATCCGCAACCGGCCAAAGCCTCGCGTCTGCGCACCGTCAACTGATCGGTAATGACCGCCCCCAGCCACTTGGCGAGGGGGCCATTCACCCTCCAGGCATGTCTGTGATTGGCCGCTGCCTTTCTAACAAGAACGCCCGATACCTACTTTCTGCCAAAACTCAAAAACATAAAATCAAGAGGTTTTGCAATGAAATCGAATCCCTCCGGGCTGCTTGAACAGCCCGCGCTGCAGCGCACGCTGAGCAATCGTCACATCCAGTTGATGGCCATGGGCGGTGCCATCGGTACCGGCCTGTTCATGGGCTCCGGGAAGATCATCGCCCTCTCCGGGACGTCGATCATCCTCATCTACATGATCATCGGACTGTTCGTGTTTTTCGTCATGCGTGCCATGGGCGAAATGCTCCTGTCCAACCTCAACTTCAAAACTTTCGCCGACTTCGCCGGTGCCTACCTCGGCCCGCGCGCGGCATTCTTCCTCGGCTGGTCGTACTGGCTGAGCTGGAGCGTGGCGGTGATTGGCGATGCCGTCGTGGTCGGCGGATTTTTCCAGTATTGGTTTCCCGACGTACCGGCATGGATACCCGCCGTCGGGATGCTGGCGACCCTTTTCGCGCTCAACGTGTTGACGGTCAGGTTGTTCGGTGAGGTGGAGTTCTGGTTCGCAATCATCAAGATTATTGCGGTGGTGACCCTGATCGGCGTCAGCAGCGTGCTGATTGCCAACTCCTTCGTTTCCCCCAGTGGCGTCACCGCGTCCCTGAGTCACCTGGTGGATAAACAGGCGGCGTTCCCTAACGGATTGTTCGGCTTCTTCGCCGGCTTTCAAATGGCGATTTTCTCCTTCGCTGGCACCGAGTTGATCGGCACAGCCGCCGCCGAAACTCGATCTCCGGAGAAAACCCTGCCCAAGGCAATCAACTCGATTCCGCTACGGATCATCTTGTTCTACGTGCTGGCCCTGATCTGCATCATTGCTGTGACGTCCTGGCAGCAGGTGTCTGCAATCAAGAGCCCCTTTGTCGAGCTGTTTCTTGTAGCAGGGTTCCCCGCAGCAGCCGGTATCGTCAACTTTGTGGTACTGACTTCTGCGGCATCATCGGCAAACAGCGGCGTATTTTCATCGAGCCGTATGCTGTTCGGGTTGGCCAACCAAGATAACGCACCACGAGTATTCCGACGGCTATCGAGTAACAGCGTGCCGCTGTTAAGCCTGGCGTTCACGACGTTGCTGATGCTGGTGGGTGTATTGGTGCTGTTCGTCGTTCCGGAAGTCATGACAGCATTTACTATCGTCTCTACCGTGTCGGCGATCCTGGTAATTTTCACTTGGTCGACGATCCTTGCGTCTTATATTGCCTATCGCAAAAAACGCCCTGACCTGCATGAAAAGTCGGCTTACAAGATGCCTGGCGGGGTGCCGATGGCCTGGTTTTCCCTGGCGTTCCTGGGCTTTGTGCTCTGCTTGCTGGCGTTGCGACCTGATACCCGTATCGCCCTGATGGTCATGCCGGGATGGTTCGTGTGGCTGGCAATTGCTTATCAGTTGACTCGCGCCTTGAAGCCAACGTCTGACGCTGTTCCTGGCAGGCAGAACGCGACAATCGCGCAGCCCTAGTGAAACTCGGACTCACCAAGAGCTGCCTGGTATGTACCCGCGCTATCGGGAGCCAATCCTACTACTTGTAGGAGCGAGCTTGCTCGCGAAAAACGCCCAGACAACGCGTTCATTCTGGATAAACGAGTGGGCCTGAGTTCTTCGCGAGCAAGCTCGCTCCTACAAAAACCTTAGAGACCGGTCCAGGCTTGGACGAATGGAGTCAGGTCTTCCTTCGGCGCGGTGCGCGGCGGGTTCTGGGGGGTGCCCAGGTAGAGGAAGCCAATCACTTCCTCGCCGGGTACCAGCCCCAGGCCTTTGGCGACGTGGGCCGAGTAGGACAACTCACCCGTGCGCCACACCGCGCCAATCCCCTGGGCGTAGGCCGCCAGCAGAATGCCGTGGGCCGCGCAGGCGGCTGCCAGCAGTTGTTCGGATTTGGGCACCTTGAAGTGCTCCTGCAGACGGGCAATCACCACCACTACCAGCGGCGCGCGCAACGGGCCGTTCTGGGCTTTGTCGATGGCGGCTTGCGGGGCATCAGCGTCTTGCAGGCGGGCGGCTTCGGCGAGCAGCGTGCCCATCTGCTCACGGGCCGTGCCTTCCACGGTGAGGAAGCGCCACGGGCGCAGTTGGCCGTGGTCGGGCGCACGCATGGCGGCGGCGAACAGCACGTCGCGCTGCTCCTGGGTCGGTGCCGGTTCCAGCAAACGCGGCACGGAAACACGGTTGAGCAAAGCGTCGAGAGCCTGCATTGGCCACCTCCAGAAAAAAATGTGCGCTCATTCTAGCGGAATGAATCGGGATGCCACCAAACGATAATTGCTCTTATTCAAACTGCCCCGCCCTGTTAGACTTTGCCCCCACATTTTCCGCCTTCGTTCAGGAAACTCGATGTTCCGTTCGCTACTTCACCTGTGCGCAGCGTTGATGGCCCTGGGCCTGACCGCCTGCGACGACGCCCCGCAGTTTACCCAGGCCGAGCCGGGTGAAGCGCGCGCTGGCGGTGCTACCACGGTGAACAAGCGCGACCAGAACGCTTTCTCCCTGCCCTCGGCCAACCTGGCGCCCACCCGCCGCCTGGACTTCAGCGTCGGCAACAGTTTCTTTCGCAGCCCCTGGGTGATCGCGCCCTCGACCACCACCGCACGTGACGGCTTGGGCCCGCTGTTCAATACCAACGCGTGCCAGAACTGCCATATCAAGGACGGCCGGGGCCACCCGCCGCTGGCCGATGCGCCCAATGCCGTGTCGATGCTGGTCCGCTTATCTATCCCTGATGCTGCACCTTACGCCAAACTCATCGAACAGCTCGGCGTAGTGCCCGAGCCGGTCTACGGCGGGCAACTGCAGGACATGGCCGTGCCCGGCGTGGCGCCGGAAGGCAAGGTGCGGGTCGATTACACACCGGTCAACGTCCAGTTCAAGGACGGCACGGTGGTCGAGTTACGCAAGCCCGACCTGCAGATCACCCAGCTCGGCTACGGCCCGATGCACCCCGACACACGTTTCTCTGCACGCATCGCCCCGCCGATGATCGGCCTGGGGCTGCTCGAAGCCATCAGCGACGCCGATATTCTGCGCAACACCGGCCCGAAAACCGCTGACCGTGAGGCCATCGTCGGCCGGGCGAATCGGGTGTGGGATGACGCCGCGCAAAAAACCGTGCTGGGGCGATTTGGCTGGAAAGCCGGGCAACCCAACCTCAATCAACAAAATGTTCACGCGTTTTCTGGTGATATGGGCCTCACCACCTCCCTGAGACCCTTCGATGACTGCACCGACGCCCAAGTCGCCTGCAAACAGGCACCAAACGGCAACGGCCCCGAAGGCGAGCCGGAAGTCAGCGACAACATCCTGCGCCTGGTGCTGTTCTATACGCGTAACCTCGCCGTGCCGGTGCGCCGCGACGTCGATGCGCCGCAGGTGCTGGCCGGCAAAAACCTGTTTTACCAGGCCGGCTGCCAGGGCTGTCATAAGCCGACGTTCACCACGGCCGCCAACGCCGCCGAACCTGAGCTGGCCAATCAAGTGATCCGCCCCTACAGCGACTTGCTGCTGCACGACATGGGCGAAGGGCTTGCCGACAACCGTACCGAATTCAAGGCCGGTGGCCGCGACTGGCGTACCCCGCCGTTGTGGGGCATCGGCCTGACGCAAACCGTGAGTGGTCACACCCAGTTCCTGCATGACGGCCGCGCCCGCAACCTGCTCGAAGCCGTGCTCTGGCATGGCGGGCAAGCGCAAGCGGCGCAGCAGCATGTGTTGTCGTTCAACGCCGAGCAGCGCGCCGCGTTGCTGGCATTTCTGAATTCTCTATAAGCTTTGCCCCAATTACAGAAGGGAGCTCGACATGTTCCGTCCCAAGTTGTTGTTCACCAGCCTGGCCGCCCTCGCCCTCGGCGCCTGCTCGCCCCAGGACCCGCAAGCGGTGACTTCGGCGGCCATCGCCAAGCAAGTCATCCTGCCCACTTACAGCCGCTGGGTTGAAGCCGACCGCCAACTGGCCGTCAGCGCCCTGGCCTACTGCCAGGGCAAGGAAAGCCTGGACACCGCCCGTGCCGACTTCCTCCACGCGCAAAAAGCCTGGGCCGAGCTGCAACCGCTGCTGATCGGCCCGCTGGCTGAAGGCAACCGCGCATGGCAAGTGCAGTTCTGGCCGGACAAGAAAAATCTGGTGGGTCGCCAGGTCGAACAGTTGGTCGCCAGCCAGCCACAGATCGACGGCGCCGCCCTCGCTAAATCCAGCGTGGTGGTGCAAGGCCTGTCGGCCTACGAATATATCCTCTACGACGCCAAGCCTGACGTCGCCGACGAAGCCCAGAAAGCCCGTTACTGCCCGCTGCTGATGGCCATCGGCGAACGCCAGAAAGCCCTGGCCGAAGAGATCCTGGCCAGTTGGAACAGCACCGACGGCATGCTGGCGCAGATGAGCAAGTTTCCGAACCAGCGCTACGCCGATTCCCACGAAGCGATTGCCGACCTGCTGCGCGTGCAAGTGACCGCCCTGGATACCCTGAAGAAAAAACTCGGCACGCCGATGGGCCGCCAGACCAAGGGCATCCCGCAACCGTTCCAGGCCGATGCGTGGCGCAGCCAGTCGTCCCTGCAGAGCCTGGAAGCCAGCCTCGCGGCGGCCCAGACCGTATGGGTAGGCGTCGACAACAAAGGCCTGCGCGGCCTGTTGCCGGCCGATCAGAAAGCCCTGGCCGACAAGATCGACGCCGCGTATGCCGCGTCATTGAAACTGTTCGCCAGCAACCAGCGCTCCCTCAACGAACTGTTGAACGATGACGCCGGGCGCCAGCAGCTCAATGATCTCTACGACAGCCTCAACGTGGTCCATCGCCTGCATGAAGGCGAGTTGGCCAAGGCGCTGGGCATCCAACTGGGCTTCAACGCCAACGACGGTGACTGATGATGCTCAGGCGACAGGCTTTGGCGGTAGGCAGCGTGCTGCTCAGTGCATTGACGTTGGGCGGCTGGACGCTGTTCAAGCAGAAAGACAAGAGCCCCCTGCTGCTGTCGGCGCGCGATGACGCCGACGGCAAGCACTACGCCGTCGGTTATCGCCTGGACGGCACGCAGGTGTTCGCCACCCAGGTCGGCCAGCGCTGCCACGACATCGTCAACCACCCGACGCTGCCGATCGCGCTGTTCGTCGCCCGCCGCCCGGGCACCGAGAGTTACCTGGTAGACCTGCGTGACGGCGCGCTCCTGCAGACCATCACCTCGAACCCCAATCGCCACTTCTATGGGCACGCGGTGATCCACAAGAGCGGTGACTGGCTGTACGCCACCGAGAACGACACGTCCGATCCCGGCCGTGGCTTGCTCGGGGTGTACCGGTTCGAAGGCGAGCGGCTGGTGCACAGCGGGGAAATCTCCACCCATGGCATCGGCCCGCACCAGGTCTCCTGGATGCCCGATGGCGAAACCCTGGTGGTGGCCAACGGCGGCATTCGTACCGAAGCCGAAAGCCGCGTGGAGATGAACCTCAATGCCATGGAGCCGAGCCTGGTGCTGATGCACCGCGACGGCAGCCTGATCAGCAAGGAAACCCTGGGCCAGCAGATGAACAGCGTGCGCCATATGGGAATCGCCAGCGATGGCACCATCCTCACCGGGCAGCAGTTCATGGGGCCGTCCCAGGAGCGCTCCGAGCTGCTCGCGATCAAGCGTCCGGGCCAGCCATTCGTGGCCTTTGCAGTGGCCGATGCGCAGTTGCAGGCGATGGGGCACTACACCGCCAGCGTCGCGGTGCACAGTGAGCTGCGGCTGGTGGCGTTGACGGCGCCGCGTGGTAATCGGTTTTTTATCTGGGACATGGACAGTGGCGAGTTGCGCCTGGACGGCCCGCTGCCCGATTGCGCCGGGGTCGGCGCGGTGGCGGACGGCTTTGTCGTGACCTCGGGCCAGGGGCGCTGCCGCCTATACGATTGCCGTCAGAAACAGCCGGTAGCGACGCCGCTGACCTTGCCTGCAGGGTTATGGGATAACCACCTGCACCTTATGACGTAACCCCCCGCCTCGATCTCAAGGCTCCTGCGCCGACGCCAAGGAGCCTAGCCGCCGACAACCACCAACGCCTGGCACATCGCCTACGCAGTCTGTGGAATTGCTTCTCATCCGAGAGACTTGTCCCACAACAACTTGCGAAGCTACCCCTTATCCCCTTCCTTGTTCTGACGAAGACTGCGGCGCTCAGCGCAGTGCCGCCTGGTCGTGCGTGCTCGCGCTTCGTTAACCCTGCACACGTCTTCACAAGGACTCCATTATGACCATGCCGGGCCGCCGGATGATTATCATGCTCAGCCTCGTTCTGTCAGTCGTGCTGATGCTCGCCGGCTACAAGACGTACTGGGTTTATCAGCAACTGCAGCTTTTGCATGGGCCAACGCCACCCGTCAGTGTGGCGACGTCCAATGCCTTTGAAATCCCCTGGCAGCGCCAAATGCCTGCCGCGGGCACGCTCAAGGCGTTGCAAGGTATCAACCTGAGCACTGAGGTGCCCGGTGTCGTCACACAGTTGCACTTTGAGTCAGGGCAAAGGGTCGAGGCTGGACAGACCCTGCTGCAGCTCGAGCACCAAACCCAACAGGCAGAGTTGGACGTGGCAAAGGCCGACCAGCGCCTGGCCCGTCAGAACTTTGAGCGCGGTCGAAAACTGGTGGACATCAGCGCCATCTCCAAAGGCGAATTCGATCGGCTCGGTGCTGAACTCAACCGCAACACTGCCCTCGTTGCACAGCGCACCGCAGCGCTGGAAAAGAAACACATCACCGCCCCTTTCACCGGCACCATCGGCATCCGCCAGGTCAACGTGGGTGATTACCTGCAAAGTACCCAGGTTATCGCCAGCCTGCAGGACACACGCCGCCTTTACGTGGACTTTTATGTGCCCGAGCAAGCCGTTCAACTGATCAGGATCGGGCAGCCGGTTCAGGTTGAGGTCTCGGCACGCCCAGGCACCTTCAGCGTCGCCGAGGTGAGCGCCATCAACCCGATCGTCGATGACAGCACGCGAAATGTGCTGGTGCGCGCGACGCTGCCCAACCCACGCGACGACCTGCTCCCGGGAATGTTCGCCCATTTACGGGTGCTGCTGGACGAACCGACTGCGCAAACCGTGATCCAGGAAAGTGCGATCGCCTTCAACCCTTATGGTCAGTACGTTTACGTGATAACCCGAGGCAACAACGGCGAGCCGCAGGCCCCCGATACCGGCGATACACCGCAACTGATAGCCGAGCAGCGCTTGATCGAAACGGGCGAGCGTCGCAATGGCCTGGTGGTGGTTTCCAAGGGGTTGAACAAGGGCGAACAGGTGGTCACCGCCGGCCAGCTCAAACTGAAACACGGCACCCCCGTGCGTATCAGTATTGACCGAAGCCAGCCGGATGGGCGACCGATGCCACATCAGGAGGGCGCACAATGACCTTCACCGACCGGTTCATCCGTCGCCCGGTACTGGCCGTGGTGGTCAGTCTGTTGATCGTGCTGCTGGGCTGGCAGGCCTACGAAAAACTGCAGCTGCGCCAGTTTCCGCAGATGCAGAACGCGCTGATCACTGTCACCACCGTCGCCCCGGGTCTGAGTGCGCACACTATCCAGAGTTACATCACACAACCCTTGCAACAAAGCCTGGCCAGCGCACAAGGCATCGACTATATGACGTCTTCCAGTCGCCAGAATATCTCGATTATCTCTATCTATAGTCGGCTCGACGCCGACAGTGACCGCTTGTTCACCGAGCTGCTGGCCAAGTCCAATGAAGTCAGGAACCAGTTGCCCAGCGGGATTGAGGATCCGGTGCTGAGCAAAGTTGCAGTGGACAGCACCGCGCTGATGTACCTGAGTTTTTCCAGCAAAACCATGAGCAATGCTCAGATCACGGACTACCTGCAGCGCGTGGTCCAGCCGCGACTGGTGACACTGCCGGGCATGGCGCAAGCGCAGATCATCGGCAGCCAGAGCTTCGCCATGCGCCTGTGGCTCGACCCGATAAAACTCGCAGGGTTTGGTCTGAGCGCCGCTGACGTGACCCAGGCAATCAGACGCTACAACGTACAATCTGTCGCGGGGGACCTTACCGGCGAATATGTCGTCACCAGTGCGACCACCAACACTGAACTGCAATCGGCCGAGGGGTTCAGTGCGATTCCCGTGAAAACCGACGGCGACAATCAGGTGCGCCTGGGAGACGTCGCACGCGTGGAGCTGGGCTCGCAAAATTACGACAGTTTCAGCACCTTCAATGGCACCCCTGCGGTTTATATCAGTATTCAAGCCACACCCGACGCCAACCCCCTGGAGTTAGGCAAGCGTGTCCGCGAACTGATCCCACACCTGCAATCGCAGCTCCCGCCCGACTTGCATTCGGATATCGCTTACGATTCGACGCTTTACATCAATGCCTCGATCGACCAAGTGCTGTCCAGCCTGGTAGAAGCCGTACTGATTGTAGTGTTGGTGGTGTTTTTGTTCCTGGGCTCCTTGCGCTCGGTGATCATTCCCGTCATCACCATTCCGCTGTCGCTGATTGGCACCTTGTTCCTCATGCAGCTGATGGGCTATTCCATCAACGTCCTGACGCTGCTGGCCATGGTCCTGGCGATCGGCCTGGTGGTCGATGACGCCATCGTGATGATGGAAAACATTCACCGCCACATCGAACAGGGTAAATCCCCACTTGAGGCCGCGATCAAGGGGGCAAGAGAGGTTTGCATCCCGGTGGTGTCGATGACCATCACGCTGGCCGCAGTCTATACACCCATCGGTTTCATGCAGGGCCTGACCGGGGCGCTGTTCAAAGAGTTTGCCCTGACCCTGGCCGGCGCTGTGGTGATTTCCGGGATCGTGGCGTTGACGCTGTCACCGATGATGTGTGCCATTTTGCTTCGCCCTGAAACACAGCCACAGGGCCTGACGCGGGTGCTGGACCGATTCTTCAACGCGTTGAAAACGCGCTATCAGCGCCGTCTGCACCAGATCATGCAAGCGCAGTCCGTAGTAGTGGTATTCGCCGCGCTCGTACTCTGCCTGATCCCAGTCATGCTCACATTCACCCTCTCGGAGTTGGCGCCCGACGAGGACAAGGGCCTGATTTTTATCCTGTCCAATGCGCCCCAACCGACCAACCTGGCGTACCTGAACCGCTACACCCAGGACTTTATCGAACCGTTCAAAACCTTTCCCGAATACCAGGCATCCTTCCAGATCAACGGCCTGGACGGCGTACATTCAGGCGTTGGCGGCTTCCTGCTCAAACCCTGGGAGGAACGTGAACGTACACAGATGAGCGTCCTGACAACCTTGCGTGAAAAACTCGACAACAACCCCGGCCTGCAAGTCTTCGCGTTCAACCTGCCTTCCTTGCCAGGCACAGGTGAAGGGCTGCCCTTTGGCTTTGTCATCAGCTCCCAGCAGGACCACAACTCGATGATCGGCGTGGCCGAGCGCATCAAACAACGCGCGATCGACTCAGGAAAGTTTGCCTACGTGGATATCGACCTGGCCTTCGACCGACCTGAAGTAACGGTCGAAATTGACCGGACCAAGGCCGCCCAGATGGGCGTGTCCATGGAGGATCTGGACCTGACCTTGAGCACCCTGCTGGCTGAAGCGGAAATCAACCGATTCAGTATTGACGGTCATCTCTACAAAGTGATTGCTCAAGTGGAGCGCAGCTATCGGGACAACCCAGCCTGGCTGAGCCAGTACGCAGTCAAAAACGCCAAGGGTCAATTACTGCCCTTGTCGACGCTGACCACAGTCTCCAGCCCACAGGTTCGGCCACGGCAGTTGAATCAGTTTCAACAGCTCAATTCAGTCACGGTGTCGGCCTTTCCGATTGTGGGTATGAGCAACGCACTGCAGACCCTGCAAACCATCGCCCAGGAGGAGGCGCCAGCGGGCTAAACCTTCGATTACCGCAACGCGACACGTCAGTTCGTGCAGGAGGGAAATGCGCTATGGGGCACGTTTGGCCTGGCGTTGGCATTCATCGGCCTGGTATTGGCGGCGCAGTTTGAAAGCCTGCGCGATGCCCTGGTGATACTGGTGACGGTACCGCTGTCGGTATGCGGTGCATTGATCGCACTGTTTCTGGGTTGGTCCACCCTGAATATCTACACGCAAATCGGGCTGGTCACGTTAATCGGCTTGATCAGCAAGCACGGCATCCTGATCGTCGAGTTCGCCAATCAACTGCGCAAGGAAAAAGGCCTGTGTGCGCGCGCTGCGGTCGAACAAGCGGCTGCGATCCGCCTGCGGCCGATTCTGATGACGACGCTGGCAACGGTAATGGGCGTCGTCCCGCTGATTTTTTCCAGCGGTGCGGGTGCGGTCAGTCGGTTCGATATCGGCATGGTGATCGCCACCGGCATGTCGATTGGTACCCTATTCACCCTGTTCGTCCTGCCGACGGTGTACACGGCGCTGACCAAAGCTGACAACGTGCCCCTTCAATAGCGTGATCGGTGAGTGCGCCTTCAGTTCACTGCAGTGACTTGCGCTCACCCGATTGCCCCCGCTGAGTCCCAAAAAAAAGGGCCTCGCATCGCGAAGCCCTTCCTGGGGGGTTCAATCGTTTCAACTCTGCGGCCTCATCGCTTGAGACATCCCGAACATGAATAACAGCAATTCATGATCGGGCTTGGCCGCCACACTGACCTTGGCGACACGTGGCTGCAGGCATAGCCCACCGCCTTGCGCCGCACTGAGTACCTGTGTGCGAGGCTGTTCCCACGCAGCCAGGGCGAGGGCTGCAATGCCCAACGCCCCGACCAGGAACACACCTCGTGCTATTTCTAGCTTCATTTGGTTAAACCCTTGATAGCGCTGCCAAACGCCGTCTCATAAAAGTAGCTGAGTTTTTTCCAGTCGGTGTCGTTCCACGACGAATGGCGGCGCAATTGCAGCATGTCGTGGGAGGCGGCCCGATAAGCGGTCAGACGCTGGCGACATTTTTCAAAGTCCAGCAACGCCACTTCCACGGTCACCGCATCGCCCTCGCCGGTGACCCGTACGAAGATGTGCTTGATATACAGGCAACCATGCTGCCAGCGCCCTTTGTGCATGCGCGCCAGGGTCCCGGCCAGCTCCTTGAGCAGGCGTTCATGCACCTCCTCGCCGTATTGCTCGCGACCACCGGCGGCGTACCAGTTTTCGATCTCGTCGAAACCGTCCAGCGAAGCGGTCACCAGTAAGGCTTTCCATTGATGTTCGGGGTCGCGTCGCGCCTCGCAGAACACCATCTCCGGCACCCGTACATCGAGCAAGCGCAGGCCCCTGAGGGCATCACGTTCACGCAACACGGTCGGACGTCCAAACGGATGCAGCCAACTGCGGTAGATGTGGCCGGTCTGGCGCTTGCAGTAGAGCAAACGGCCATTGGAACTGACCACCCGCTGTACGCCACTTTCACCGCCACGCCGACGATTGGGCTCTTCTACCCATTCGCCCTGCTGGCGCCAGAAAAAATCAAATCGTTCTTCGGGAGCTACATGACTGCCGACTACGCACTCAACTGCCATCCTGTTACCTCTTACGCAATACATAGACTCGCCACATGGCGTAGAGCGGCATGAAGTCCAGGGATTCCTGAACCCGGAAACCGGCCTGCTCGAATTCTGCCTCGACAGTAGCAGCCGGTAACACAAACCGGTTTTGGTAACCTTCCTGCTCACCTTTCTTACGACGACGCACTTCGGCGCGCTTACGCTTCCAAGCCTTGAAATTGCCATCCACCCACAGCGAGATAATCACGCTGTCACGGGTAACACGTTGAAACTCCCGCAGTATTGTCATCCTGTGCGCTGGGTCACCGATGTGGTGCATCAAGCGCATGCAGAAAATACTGTCGACCGAATTATCTGGCAAATCGATATCAAAGGCAGATGTCTGCAAAGGACGTACCCGTTTCACCACTTCCGGGGGTTGGGCCACCGTGGCGACCTTCAACATCGACGCCGAATTGTCGGCCCCGATAATCACGCGGTTGGGTTTCTCGGCCAGCAACGGCCAAAACCGGCCAGCACCACACGGCAGGTCTAACACCAGGCTTGGCTCACCGGCCATGGCCAGCGCCGCGCGCGCCAGCTGCTCGTCGCGTTTGTGGGACCACCGGCGGGCCAGATTGTCCTGATGCTTGAGCAAATAGCGGTGAGCGTGGT
Source organism: Pseudomonas sp. R2-7-07 (assembly GCF_003852355.1). Lineage (NCBI taxonomy): Bacteria > Pseudomonadati > Pseudomonadota > Gammaproteobacteria > Pseudomonadales > Pseudomonadaceae > Pseudomonas > Pseudomonas sp. R2-7-07. The sequence goes on from NZ_CP027759.1 coordinate 4,591,347, forward strand.
TATCGTCGTACTTTTCAGAAAACTCTAACTTGATCGGCGAAGGCATCTTACATCTCCAATTACTGATGCCTACAACCCTAAGCAGCGAACTGTGATCAACAAGTCAACTCGTTGTGAAAAACTTGTCCTGTCCAATTGCATACATTTCAAGACTTTACAGAAACATTCAGTAGCATCGGGCCATCTTCGCTGAAAAACCGGCGTCGTGCAGCAGCAAATTGTCAGACTAAGCGGTCAGGTTTTGACTTGATCCAATTCGACATGAAAACGGCAACCATTGGGCTCCATGGTGCTCAGGGTCACGCTCCAGCCCTGGTTCTCACAGATGCGCTGCACCAGCGACAAGCCCAAGCCCAGCCCCTCGCCGCGCTTCTCGCTGCCCCGCACAAACGGCTCGAACATCGCCTCACGCTTGTCTTCAGGAATGCCCACGCCGGAATCCTCCACCACAAAACCGCTGGGCTCCAGGGTGAGGCGGATAAACCCTTGCTCGGTGTAATGCAGTGCATTGCGCAACAGATTGCCCATCACCGCATGCAGGAAGGTGGTGTTGTAGCGGGTATCCAGCGGATTGCCTGGGCAGTAGATCAGTTCAAGGCCCTTTTGCTCGATGGGCCCGCGCCAGATCCCGAGCAGGTCCTCAGCCACCTGTGTCAGGTTGACCTGGGCCGACATGGCGGCATCGTCATGCTGGGCACGGGCCAGCATCAGGAAGGTCTGCACCAACTCGCGCATTTCTTCACAGGCCCGGGCGATTCGCTGGACCTGGTTGCGCCCCCGTTGATCGATTGCCGGGTTCTCCAGCAGCAGCTCGCAGGAACTGGCCAGCACCATCAAGGGTGTGCGCAATTCATGGCTCACATCGCTGGTAAACAACTGCTCGCGAGACAGCGCCTGGCGCAAGCGACCCAGGGTGGCATCGAACGCCACCGCCAACTCGCCCACTTCGTCGGCCGCATAATCCGGTGCCAGTGGCGGCGCAAGCCCGAGCAACTGGTCGCGATGGCGCACCTGGCGCGCCAGCCGTACCACCGGCGCCATCACCTTGCGCGCCAGCACCCAGCCGAGAAACACCGCCAACGCCAGGCTGAGCACGAAGCCCACCAGCACCACGGCAAACAGGACGCGCTCGCGCTCTTCGAAATCGCTCTGGTCCTGCAGCAGCACATAACGCCGGCCATCGATCACCTCGACCATGGCGTGGTATGACAGCGACTCGCGAAACACTTCATGAAAGCCTGGGTCCAGATGCCGCAGGTCCTTGGGCAGCTCGAAATCGCCGGGGCCGCCGCTGAAATAAAACAACTGGTCAGGCTCCGGCCGGTGTCGCCAGTCTTCCATGCTGTCCATCAACAGCAGCCGTTGCAGATCGCCGCCCAGGCCCGCCGAAATCAACTTCTCTTCCACCAGGTGCACCGTCGCGACGATGCCCATGGCGAAAGCCCCCGCCACCAACGCGCTCATCAAGGCAAAGGCGATGATGATCCGCTGGGCAAGGCTTTGCTTAAACTCCATCACGGCCCTCGGCGAGGCGATAACCCACACCGTGCACCGTTTGCAGCAGCGGCTTGGCGAAAGGTTTGTCGATCACTTGGCGCAATTGGTGGACGTGGCTGCGCAAGCTGTCGCTGTCCGGGCAATCATCGCCCCACAAGGCTTCTTCGAGAATTTCCCGACGCAATACGTGCGGGCTTTTCTGCATCAATACTGCCAGCAGCTTCAGGCCGACCGGGTTGAGCTTGAGCATGCGCCCTTCGCGCGTGACCTCCAGGGTGTCGAGGTCGTAATGCAGGTCGCCCACTTGCAACACACGCCGCCCGCCACCCTGGGCCCGGCGCAGCACCGCTTCGATGCGCGCGGCCAGTTCGGACAAGGCGAACGGCTTGAGCAGGTAGTCATCGGCCCCGGACTTGAAGCCCTGCAGCCGGTCATCCAACTGGTCGCGGGCGGTGAGCATGATCACCGGGGTGTCGCGGCGTGCATCTTCACGCAGGCGTTTGCACAGGGTGTAGCCATCGATGCCGGGCAGCATGATGTCGAGCACGATCAAGTCGTAATGCTCGGTGGCGGCCAGGTGCAGGCCCGACAAACCGTCCTGCGCACAGTCCACTGTGTAGCCTTTGAGCCCCAGGTAATCGGCCAGGTTGGCCAGAATATCGCGGTTGTCTTCAACCAATAAAATTCGCATGGGCAGTGTCTCCGTACGCGGTAACGGCCGTGTTGGCTCGCGCAGCTTAAGGCCAAGTGCGGCTCAGGGATAGAGCGGCGAGGCCCGTCGATAAAGGTTTTCAACTGATTGGGCAGCCAAACGAGTTTTTCACTATAGCTTCACAAACTGACTACAGTGTCAGCGTGAAGATCGCCGCCATTGATAAAAGGAAATTTGACATGGGGCTCCCCAAAACCGCGCCTGTGCGCTATTTGCTGTTGATAACCGGCGCCTGGCTGGTTGTTTTCCTGCTCACCCGTAGCGTGCTGCTCATCACTCACCTGGATGAAGTCGGCGGTAACCTGCTGCCGGTGTTCGGCGTGGGTCTGCTCTACGACCTCGGCTTCCTGGCCTATGCGGCGTTGCCGCTGGGGCTGTACCTGTTGCTGTGCCCGCCGGCGCTGTGGCGCCGTCGCGGTCATCGCTGGTTCCTGCAAGCGCTGCTCACGGTGAGCCTGTTCGCGATGCTGTTCACGTCGGTGGCCGAATGGCTGTTCTGGGATGAATTCGGCGTGCGCTTCAACTTCATCGCCGTTGATTACCTGGTGTATTCCGACGAGGTGTTGAACAACCTGCTGGAGTCCTACCCGATCGGCAAGCTGCTCAGCCTGCTGGCGATGCTCGCGCTGATCCTCAGCGTGGCCCTGCGCAAGCCCTTCAACGCCGCGATGGCCGCGCCCCTGCCGGCGCTGCGTGGCCGGTTGGTGAATGCCGTGGCCTTGCTGGTGGTCGCCGGCCTCAGCCTGCAATTGATCAGCCAGGACAGCCCGCGCACCCAAGGTGGCAACGCCTACAACAACGAACTGGCCAGCAATGGCCCCTATCAGTTCTTTGCCGCGTTCCGTAACAACGAACTGGACTACACGCAGTTCTACAAAAGCCTGCCAACCGATGTCGTCGCCAAGCAATTGCGCGCCGAACTCAGTGAGCCCAACGCCCGTTTCATCGACCAGGACCCCCTGGATATCCGCCGCGCCATCACCAACCCAGGCACGCTGCGCAAGCCCAATATCGTGCTGGTCACCATCGAAAGTTTCAGCGCCAAATACATGGGCAGCAACGGCGACGAGCGCCACCTCACGCCCAACCTCGATGCGCTGCGCCAACAGAGCCTGTACTTCAATAACTTCTATGCCACCGGTACGCGTACCGACCGTGGCCTGGAAGCCATCACCCTGGCAGTTCCTCCTACGCCTGGGCGCTCTATCGTCAAGCGCATCGGCCGCGAAAGCGGTTTCGCCAGCCTGGGGCAGCAGCTTTCCGCCATTGGCTACGACAGCGTGTTCGTCTACGGCGGGCGCGGTTACTTCGACAACATGAATGCGTTTTTCAGCGGCAATGGCTATCGCGTCGTCGACCAGAGCAGTGTGCCCGAAGCGCAAATCTCGTTTAAAAACGCCTGGGGCATGGCCGACGAGGACCTGTACAAACAAACCCTGAATCTGGCCGATGCCGACTACGCCAAGCAGCAGCCGTTTTTGCTGCAGTTGATGACCACCTCCAACCACCGTCCCTACACCTATCCGGACGGGCGTATCGATATCAAATCCGGCAAGGGCCGTGACGGCGCGGTGAAATACACCGACTACGCCATCGGCCAGTTCCTCGACGCCGCGCGTCAGAAGCCCTGGTTCGATAACACGATCTTCGTGTTCGTCGCCGACCACACCGCCGGCAGTGCAGGCAAGGAAGACTTGCCCATCACCAACTACCAGATCCCCCTGTTCATCTATGCACCGAAGCTGATCGACGCCCGGGAAACCGCGCAACTGGCCAGCCAGATCGACCTGGCGCCCACGCTGCTGGGCTTGATCAACCTGAGCTACGAATCGACGTTCTTCGGCCGCAACCTGTTGCAAGACAACCCGCTGCCACCGCGCGTGGTGGTCGGCAACTACCAGCACCTGGGCCTGTTTGACGGCACGAACCTGGCGATTCTCAGCCCGCGCAAAGGCCTGCGTCGGCATGACCAGGCGCTGGGGGACAGCCAGGAACTGCGCGTCGGCAGCGACGACCCGTTAATCCAGCGGGCGATCACCTATTACCAAGCCGCCAGCTACGACTACAAGCAACAACTGCTGAGTTGGAGAGCCCCCAAGGAAGAGGCCCCAGCCCTGAGCACACGCTAATCAAAACGTCCCGTGCGGGTGAGTACGGGACGTTTTTTACCAAGGTCCGTCATGAAGCCCCCCGCCTCCCTACCCGTTTCTAAACCGCTTAATTTTTGGCTGTGTCTGGGCCTCCCCGTCGGCGCCGCATTGGTCTTGCTGCTTCTGCAGCTGACCTCGCTGGACATGGACCTGGCCAAACGCTTCTACGATGCCGAGCAAGGCGGCTTCATCGGCCGCTATAGCTTCTTTCTCGAAGACATCCTGCATGATCGCGCCAAGCAACTGGTGATCCTGTTTTCGGTACTGGCGATTCTCGGGCTGGTCGGCAGCTTCATCCTGCAGCGACTCAAGCCCTACCGCCGCGAACTGGTCTGCCTGGTGCTGTCCCTGGCAATGGCGACGGCTTTCGTGGCGCCGTTGAAGACCATCACCGCCGTGCAATGCCCCTGGAGCCTCAAGGAATTCGGTGGCCAGGAAATTTACAGCGAACTGCTTAGCCCTCGCCCGCCGACCGATAAACCCGGTCGCTGCTGGCCCGGCGGACATGCGGCAACCGGGTTTGCCTTGTTCGCCTGGTTTTTTGCCCTGCGCGATCGCCGGCCACGCATGGCGCGCAACGCGTTTATCTTTGCGCTGGGCTTGGGCAGCGTGTTTTCAGTGAGCCGCATGCTGCAAGGGGCGCACTTTTTTTCCCACAACGTGTGGACGGCGATTTTCTGCTGGCTGATCTGCCTGGGCATGTATTGCCTACTGTTGTACCGGCCATCGAAGCCCGCCACGTCCCGTTGACGGCTTGCGCAACACCCATAAAAAAACCCCGCCTGCATCGCTGCAGGCGGGGTTTTTTAACTAGCCGGGTAAGGCTGGCTTACATCATGCCGCCCATACCACCCATGCCGCCCATGTCTGGCATACCGCCGCCAGCGCCTTCAGCCTTAGGCTTGTCGGCGATTGCAGCTTCGGTGGTCAGAATCAGACCGCCGATGGAGGCTGCCGCTTGCAGCGCGGAACGCGTCACCTTGGTTGGGTCCAGGATGCCCATTTCGATCATGTCGCCGTAGACGCCAGTCGCAGCGTTGTAACCGTAGTTACCTTTGCCGTTCTTGACTTCGTTGACCACAACGCTTGGCTCATCGCCGGAGTTGGCAGCGATCTGGCGCAGCGGTGCTTCAACGGCACGACGCAGTACAGCGATACCGACGTTCTGGTCAGCGTTGTCGCCGGTCAGGTTGGTCAGGGCTTCCAGAGCACGGATCAGCGCAACGCCACCGCCAGGTACCACGCCTTCTTCAACGGCTGCACGGGTTGCATGCAGGGCGTCTTCAACGCGGGCCTTCTTCTCTTTCATTTCGACTTCGGAACCGGCGCCAACCTTGATCACTGCAACGCCACCGGACAGCTTGGCCAGACGCTCTTGCAGTTTTTCACGGTCGTAGTCCGAGGAAGTTTCGGCTACCTGAGCGCGGATCTGAGCGATACGCGACTCGATGTCACCTTCAACGCCAGCACCGTCAACGATGATGGTGTTTTCCTTGGAGATGGTCACGCGCTTGGCGCTACCCAGGTTTTCCAGGGTGGCGCTTTCCAGGCTCAGGCCGATCTCTTCGGAGATAACGGTACCGCCGGTCAATACGGCGATGTCCTGCAGCATGGCCTTGCGACGGTCGCCGAAGCCTGGAGCCTTGACGGCTGCAACCTTGACGATGCCACGCATGTTGTTCACAACCAGGGTCGCCAGGGCTTCGCCTTCAACGTCTTCGGAAACGATCAGCAATGGGCGGCCGGCTTTGGCAACGGCTTCCAGCACTGGCAGCATTTCGCGGATGTTGGAGATCTTTTTGTCGACCAGCAGGATCAGCGGGCTGTCCAGCTCGGCAACCATGGTGTCTGGCTTGTTGACGAAGTACGGGGACAGGTAGCCACGGTCGAACTGCATGCCTTCTACAACCGACAGTTCGTTTTCCAGGCCCGAGCCTTCTTCAACGGTGATCACGCCTTCTTTGCCGACTTTTTCCATGGCTTCGGCAATGATGTCGCCGATGGAGCTGTCGGAGTTGGCGGAGATGGTACCTACCTGAGCGATAGCCTTGGTGTCAGCGCATGGCTTGGACAGGTTTTTCAGCTCGGCAACGATGGCGATGGTCGCCTTGTCGATACCGCGCTTGAGGTCCATCGGGTTCATGCCGGCAGCAACGGCCTTGTAGCCTTCGTTGACGATGGCCTGAGCCAGTACGGTCGCGGTGGTGGTGCCGTCACCGGCGTCATCGTTGGCACGGGAGGCAACGTCTTTGACCAGCTGCGCGCCCATGTTTTCGAAACGGTCTTCCAGTTCGATTTCTTTGGCGACGGAAACGCCGTCCTTGGTGATGGTCGGAGCGCCGAAGCTCTTCTCGATGATCACGTTACGGCCTTTCGGGCCCAGGGTCGCTTTTACTGCGTCAGCCAGGACGTTGACACCGGTGAGCATTTTTTTGCGGGCGGAGTCGCCGAATTTAACTTCTTTAGCAGCCATGATCGATATTCCTTAAATACTTTGGAGTAAACGGGAAAATGAGCGGGGAAATCAGTCTTCCAGTACGGCGAGAATTTCGTTCTCAGCCATTACCAGCAAGTCTTCGCCGTCGATTTTCACAGTGTTGCTGCCGGAGTAAGGGCCGAAAACAACCTTGTCACCCACTTTCACGGCCAGCGCACGTACTTCACCGTTTTCCAGAGCCTTGCCTGGACCCGCAGCAAGAATCACACCGTGGTTGGCTTTTTCAGCAGCCGAACCTGGCAGAACGATCCCGCCGGCGGTTTTCTTTTCTTCTTCACTGCGACGGATGACGACGCGGTCATGCAGAGGACGAAGCTTCATTGTCGATCTCTCCTAATTGTGTTTTTCATCGGCCGGTATCAATTCCGGCGGGTTAAATTCCGGCGGTGCCGGTCGCGGCTCGCTGGGCGAACCGCGGAAGTCTGTCTAGTGTCACCACCAGAAACCTTGCGGTGACCGTTACATAAGGGCGCCCAGGCTTATTACAAGGGCCAGCGCAGTAAATTTTTTGTGTTTGCCCAAGGATGAAATGCAACACGGCACCCGAAGGTGCCGTGCCGGTGAAGCGGTTATTTGTTGTCGCGGTGTTCGAATTCGCCTTCGATCACATCGCCTTCACGCCCCAGGGGCTGGCGCGGGGCCGGGCCGCCACGGGGTTGCAGGTCGTCGGCAAAAGCACGCTGGCGCAGGGCCGCTTCTTCGGCACGCTGGCGCATCTTGCCGGCCAGCAATTTGCGTGTGACCGGCAGCAGCATGACCAGGCCCACCACGTCGCTGATGAAACCCGGCAGGATCAACAGGCCACCGGCCAGGGCCATCATCAGGCCTTCGAGCATGGTCTGGGCGGGCAGCTCGCCGCGGTTCAGGCTTTCACGGGCACGCAGTGCCGTCGCCAGCCCGGCGACGCGCAGCACCAGCACGCCGAGCATCGAGCCGAGAATGATCAGCAGCAGTGCCGGGAAAAATCCGATCGCACCGCTGACTTGAACGAATACGAACAGCTCCAGCACCGGAAACAATAGAAAAAGCAACAAAAAAGGGCGCATCAAATGGTTCCTCAACGCAAGAATGCCTTGCTAGTTCACCTTAGATGACGTCGCCTTTTCGTGAATTCAAGCACTAACGTCTGATTTTTTCGGCCAGGATCCGGCGTGAGCCAATGAAACCAAGGCTTCGCGTACTTGTGTCGGCGTGTTGCAAGGTTCGCCAAACGGCAGCCAGTGCAGGGCTTGGCCGATACGCAGGTGCATGCCTTCGCTGTCGATGCCGGCCAGTTGCGCAGGCTCGGTCGTCGGTAAACCGGCAAGGTTGACGTAATGGGCGATGGCCTTGGCGTGATCGCTGTCCATGTGTTCGATCATGCTGCGTTCGGCGTTGCCCGCGAACGGATTGGCCAAGGTCAGGTGGTCGACCCAGTGGATCGCGCCGAACCCGCCGATATACCGGTGGCGCACCGGCTGGAGCACCCAGAAATCGAAATCGTGGGCCTTGTGGTAGTTGGCCGACTCGGGGAAGTAACGGTAATAGCGCTCGGCGGCGGCTTCGATCGCAGCGGCGTCGTCGAGTTTTTCGGCTTGCGCCAGGTAGGTCAGGCGCCCGACGGCCTGCACATCGTCAGCTTCGCGCTCACCCACCAGCAACGAACACTTGGGGTCGTTCTGCAGGTTGTGGGTGTGCTGGGCGATGCGACTGATCAGGATCAGCGGGCGGCCCTGCTCGTCGAGGCAGTACGGCACGACCGAACCGAAGGGAAAACCGGGCATGGCTTTGGATTGTGTGGCCAAGGCCCCACGGTATTCCTTGAGCAACAGCTCTCGGGCGTTCCTGGCAACGTGCGCGCTCAATGTATGACTCCTGGGTTGTTTCGCCGCCCATGGCATATGGGAATGGATCTCAACACAAGGTAATCAATATCCGCGCAGGTTGCCAGGGTGCTCGATGCCGCGTTACCAGGCCACGCCAAACCCTGCGGTGTAGCGGGTCTTGCTCAAGCTGCTGTCGGAGTCGCCGCTGATGACGTCGCGCTCGGCCTTGAGATTGAGCGAGGCCCATTCGGTGACCTTGTAGCGCAGGCCCATCTCGGCATCCAGGGCATACTCGGCCGGACCGTCAATCGGCTTGCCCAGCTCGCCGTTGGTGAAGAATTCCACGGTCTTGCCTACCAGGTAGCGGTTGTAGTTCCACTTCATGGCCAGGGAATAGAAGTTGTCCTTGCCGCCATCGGCGTATTCGTAATCGGTGCGGTTGATCAGCGAGCCGAGGGAGAACGCGCCCAGTTCATCGTCCCAGAACTGATAGCCCGGGCCGGTACCGACGGTGCGTTGGCGCGCCAGGTCTTCAACCTTGTCGCGCTTGTAGGTCAGGCGGCCCTGCCAGAACCAGTGCTCGGTGATGAAGCGGTCCAGATCGTATTCCAGGGCCCAGTTATCGGTGGTGGTGACGTCGTCCTGGAATTCGCGGTTGTATTCGCCCTTGCCGGTATGGCGCCACTGGCCGTGACGGGCCGAGGTCTTGAAGTCGACGTCGTAGTCGTTGGTGTCTTTGTCGGCGCGCTTGTAGTCCAGCGCCAGGTCGATGTTGCCCTTCCACACCAGGTCTTCGATCACAGGCTTGGGCTTGAGGATCTGCTGGATACTGGCCAGGTCCACGGTCTTGGGCGCTTCGCCATTGGCCAGCACGACTTTGCCATCCTCCGCCGGCTTGAGGGACTTGGCCTTTTCACCGGCATAGGCGTCCTGCTTGACCAGCAACTCCTGGTCGCTCTCCAGGGTTTTCACCTGCTTCCAATCCACCGGGATGGCGCCCCCGTAGCTGGTTTGGATCAGCAACTTGCCGCCGTCGAAGACTTTGATCTTGCCGGTCAGGCGGTCACCGTTCTTCAACCAGACGGTATCGGCGAGCAAGGGCGTGGAAGCACTGAGGACAGCGAGGCACAGCAGGGTTCTGGACAACATAAGCAGATACGGGGCTCGGGGTTGGCGAAAGGAAGACGCTATCGTGTGAGATAGCCTGAACTGACTCAACTATTTATATTGAGTTCAATACGCGACACCAAGTTTACAGACGTTTCTTACAAAAACACCGACGTTCTCAACGGATAGCCCCACAGTGAATGAACCTGCCGACACCCCGCAAAGCCCCGCCGACATGCGCCGCACCGCGCTGTACCTGACCTTGGCGCAAGTGCCCGCAGGTTGCGTCGTAAGCTACGGCGAGTTGGCGCACCTGGCCGGGTTGGGGCGCGCCGCACGCTGGGTCGGGCGTACCCTGAGCCAGCTTCCCGCAGACACCCGACTGCCCTGGCATCGGGTGCTGGGTGCCGGTGGTCGGATAAGTCTGCCGGTGGGCAGCGCCTCAGGTGACGAGCAACGTGCGCGTTTACGCAGCGAAGGTGTCAGCATCCTGAACAATCGCGTTGATATTCAGCGCCATGGCTGGCGCCCGGTAGAGCACAGCGGTTAGAGTGCGCGCTTTGTTTCCGCAAATCTGAGGCAGACTCCAGCCCATGCCCCGTAAAACCTGGCGCGCCGCGCTCGCCGCCTATGCCAGCCCCTCGACGTTAGTGCTGTTGTTGCTCGGTTTCGCTGCCGGCATGCCTTATATGTTGGTGTTCTCGACGCTTTCCGTGTGGCTGCGTGAAGCGGGTGTTGCCCGTGAGACCATCGGTTATGCAAGCCTGATCGGGTTGGCCTACGCCTTCAAATGGGTCTGGTCGCCGCTGCTCGACCAATGGCGCCTGCCATTGCTCGGGAAACTCGGGCGCCGGCGTTCCTGGCTGGTGCTTTCCCAGTCGCTGGTGATCCTCGGATTGATCGGCATGGGCTTTTGTGACCCACAAAAACACTTGTCCTGGTTGATTGCCATTGCCGTCGTCGTGGCCTTCGCCTCGGCCACCCAGGACATCGCCGTCGATGCCTACCGCCTGGAAATCGCCGACGACAGCCGCCAGGCCGCCCTGGCCGCCAGCTATATGTCCGGTTATCGCATCGCTGCCCTGCTGGCCACGGCCGGCGCGCTGTTCTTTGCCGAAGGCTTCGGCTCCACCGGTTTCAACTATAAGCACTCGGCCTGGACCGGCACCTATGTGCTGTTCGGCGTGTTGATGGTTCCGGCCCTGCTCACCACCCTGTTGATGCGCGAACCCAACGTGCCGCTGCGCACCCAGTTGCAGGCCGGGCGCTATAGCTTCGTGCATCAGTTGGCGTCAGTGTTCGTACTGATCGTGTTGCTGGTGTCGGTGCCTGCCATGTTTACCCAGCTGTACAACACGGATTTCGCCAGCGTGCTGTTCCAGGGCGTGAGCCTGTGGGAACTGCTGATGGAAGACCGTGCCTTTCTGCGGGCCATCCTTTATATCCTGCTCACCGCCCTGTGCCTCTCGGCCATGGGCCGCCGTGGCCTGGCGCCGGTGCTGACGCCGGTTAACGACTTTATCCTGCGCTACCGCTGGCAGGCGTTACTGCTGCTCGGGTTGATCGCCACCTATCGCATGTCCGACACCGTCATGGGCGTGATGGCCAACGTTTTCTATATCGACCAGGGTTTTACCAAGGACCAGATTGCCGGGGTCAGCAAGATCTTCGGCCTGATCATGACTCTGCTCGGCGCCGGCATGGGCGGCCTGTTGATCGTGCGGTTCGGGATTCTGCCGATCCTGTTCATCGGTGGCGTGGCCTCGGCCGGCACCAACCTGTTGTTCGTGATGCTCGCCGACATGGGCCCCGACCTGCAGATGCTGATCGTCACTATTTCCCTGGATAACTTCAGCTCCGGCCTGGCCACCTCTGCGTTTGTCGCCTACCTGTCGAGCCTGACCAACCTCAAGTTCTCCGCCACCCAATACGCGCTGCTCAGCTCGATCATGCTGTTGCTGCCGCGCCTGATCGGCGGGTACTCGGGGGTGATGGTGGAGAAGTTCGGCTATCACAGCTTCTTCATGATCACCTGCCTGCTGGGGGTGCCGACGTTGTTCCTGATTGCCCTGCACTGGTTCCAGGAGAATCGGCGCGCCCAGTTGAATCCCCCGCAAGAAGACTGACACGGCTCGGTCAATGTGGGAGGGGGCTTGCTCCCGATGGCAGCGTGTCAGTCAGTACATCTGACACTGACACACCGCTATCGGGAGCAAGCCCCCTCCCACATTTGGATCTCCTACAGTCAGTCAGATCCCCCGCAATGTCACGCCTGTACTCCAGCAGCAACCGCCCGTACAATCCCAAGTCATTTCAAGTCCAAGCAACCGACAACGGCCTACCATGCGTACCAGTCAATATTTGCTCGCCACACAGAAAGAAACGCCTTCCGATGCGGTTGTGATCAGCCATCAGCTGATGCTGCGCGCCGGCATGATCCGCAAACTGGCCTCCGGCCTGTACACCTGGCTGCCCATGGGCTTGAAGGTGATGCGCAAGGTCGAAGCCATCGTTCGTGAAGAAATGAACGCCGCCGGCTCTCTGGAAGTGTTGATGCCGAGCACCCAACCGGCTGAACTGTGGCAGGAATCCGGACGCTGGGAAGAGTACGGCCCCGAGCTGCTGCGCTTCAAGGACCGTCATGGCCGCGATTTCTGCGCCGGCCCGACCCATGAAGAAGTCATCACCGACCTGATGCGCAACGAGTTGAGCAGCTATAAACAGCTGCCTCTGAACCTGTATCAGATCCAGACCAAATTCCGTGATGAAATCCGCCCACGCTTCGGCTTGATGCGCGGCCGTGAATTCATCATGAAGGACGCCTATTCGTTCCATGCCGACCAGGCGTCCCTGCAGGCGACCTACGACCGCATGCACCAGGCCTACTGCAACATCTTCACGCGCCTGGGCCTCAAGTTCCGCCCGGTTGAAGCGGACAACGGCTCCATCGGCGGCGCCGGCTCCCACGAATTCCACGTGTTGGCCGAATCCGGCGAAGACGACATCGCGTTCAGCAACGGTTCCGACTACGCGGCAAACATCGAGAAAGCCGAAGCCATCCCACGGGAAACCTCGCGCCCAGCGCCAGCCGAAGAACTGCGCCTGGTCGATACCCCGGACACCAAGACCATCGCGGCCCTGGTGGAAAAATTCGATCTGCCGATTGAAAAGACCATCAAGACCCTGATCGTGCGCGCCGAAGAAGAAGGCAAGCTGATCGCCCTGGTGATCCGTGGCGACCACGAGCTCAACGAAATCAAGGCGGCCCAGCAACCTGGCGTGGCCAGCCCGCTGGTCATGGCCACCGATGCCGAACTGCGCGACGCCATTGGCGCCGGCGCCGGTTCTCTCGGCCCGCTGAACCTGCCGCTGCCGATCATCATCGACCGTTCGGTCGAGCTGATGAGCGACTTCGCTATCGGTGCGAACATCGACGACAAGCACTACTTCGGCGTGAACTGGGAGCGTGACCTGCCGGTTCCGACCGTAGCCGACCTGCGCAATGTGGTGGCCGGCGACCCAAGCCCGGATGGCAAGGGCACCCTGGAGATCAAGCGCGGCATCGAAGTCGGGCACATCTTCCAGTTGGGCAACAAGTACAGCAAGGCGATGAAGTGCGAAGTGCTGGGCGAGAACGGCAAGCCGATCACCCTGGACATGGGCTGCTACGGCATTGGTGTGTCCCGTGTGGTCGCCGCTGCCATTGAGCAGAACAACGACGAGAAAGGCATCATCTGGAGCGACGCCCTGGCGCCGTTCCAGGTTGCGCTGGTGCCGTTGCGCTATGAAACCGAGCAAGTGCGCGAAGCCACCGACAAACTGTATGCCGAACTGACGGCCGCCGGTTTTGAAGTGCTGCTCGATGACCGGGACAAGAAAACCAGCCCGGGCATCAAGTTCGCCGACATGGAACTGATTGGCATCCCCCACCGGATCGTGGTCAGTGACCGCGGCCTGGCCGATGGCAATCTGGAATACAAGAGCCGGACCGAAGCCGAGGCCCAACCGTTGCCGGTGGCTGACGTGCTGTCTTTCCTTCAGGCGCGTATTCGTCGCTGAAAACCAGATCAAGAGAAGTCATGTTCAAGCGAAACACCAGAGCCTTGGGGGGCGCCGCCTTGTGCGGCGCCCTGCTGGTCAGCGGCTGCGCCAACCAGATGTCGCAACGCAGTGAGCACGAGGAGCGGGTCGAGCGTAAGTTGCTCGACCACAGCCTGCAGATCGATGTAGGTGAGCCCAAAGTGCTGGAGCTGCCGCAACGTCGGGTTCGGATTCACGAGCAAAAGACCTTTGAAGTCACCGAATTCGAAGTCACTCGGCGTTACGACCGCTACACGCCCTATCAGCCCTGGCGCAAACTCTACGAGATGCCCCTGGGTGCCGTGGCGCTGGTGGCTGGTGCGGGGGCCAATGTGGTGAACATCTTCGCCCTCGGCAACCTGCCCGCCAGCATGACCCGCGATTGGCTGAGCTACGGCGTGGACGGCATTAACCCGTTCATGAACGTGCAATCCCACGGCCGTGCGCAGCAGAACCTCGCGGGCATCGATGAAGTCCAGCGTGACAAGCGCCTGGAGTATTCGAGCCTGCCCTGGAGCGAACGCCCGGTACAGGTCACCGCCGGCAAGCAGACCCATGAACTGACCACCGACCGCGACGGCGTCCTGCGCCTGAACCTGCTGGACAGTCCGTTTGCCGAACAGGACCTGAACCGCATCACCACCTTGAAGATCAGCGTGGAAGACGGCCAGGACGACGTGCACACGGATTCGACCCTGGCGATCAGCAGCACCCTGCGCGGAAAATTGCTGGAAGCCCATGGCCTGATCTACGACGATTTGGAAGACGACGAAGTCAACCAGTGGGTACACCGGGTCAAGCGCCTCTCGGAGCTGGGCCTGGAAGAAGAAGCCAGCGAACTGGAGCAAAGCCTGATTGAACTGACGCGCAATGACCCGGAGTTGCAGCAGGAGTTTTTGCAGGCGCTGGCCAAGGATGCCGGGCGGTTAGTCGCAGACCCTGGCGCACGCTGAAATCTGAAGCCTGCTGGAGATCAAATGTGGGAGGGGGCTTGCCCCCGATAGCGGTGTGTCAGTGTCAGATGTACTGACTGACACACTGCAATCGGGAGCAAGCCCCCTCCCACATTTGCTCCGGTGTCTACCAGGAAAACTCGAGCTGTTCGTTACCGCTGCTCAAATCCAGCAAGCGCACGCCAATCCCCAACAACCGCACCGGCTTCCCACCCCGGTTGAACGCCTGGGTCATCAGCTGTTGATAACTCTCCAGGTCCCGCCCTGCCCCGGCCTGCTCCAAAGTGGTCTGGGTAAAGTCATGAAACTTGACCTTCACGAACGGCTTGCCCGCCCGGTAGCTGCTGTCGATACGCGCCATGCGCCCGGCCAGGGTGTCCATGAGTTCGGGCAGCTTTGCCAGGCAGCTTGAAAGATCCGGCAAGTCCACATCGTAGGTATTTTCCACGCTGATCGATTGCCGCCGGCTGTCATTCTGCACCACGCGGTCATCGATCCCACGGGCGAGGCTCCAGAGGCGCTCACCAAAACTGCCGAATTCGCGCACCAGCGCCAGCTTGTTCCACTCCCGCAATTGCAGGCAATCTTCAATGCCCAGGCGCGCCAGCTTGTCGGCAGTGACCTTGCCGACCCCATGCAACTTACTCACCCGCAACTGGGAGACGAAATCTTCGACCTGATCCGGGGTAATCACAAACAGGCCGTTGGGTTTTTTCCAGTCGCTGGCGATCTTGGCCAGAAACTTGTTGGGCGCCACGCCCGCAGACACGGTGATGTGCAATTGATTGGAGACACGCCGGCGAATGTCCTGGGCGATGCGCGTGGCACTGCCGCCAAAGTGCGGGCTGTCGGACACGTCGAGGTAGGCTTCATCCAGCGACAACGGCTCGATCAAGTCGGTGTAGTCGCGAAAGATCGTCTGGATTTCCTTCGACGCTTCTTTATAGGCATCCATGCGCGGCTTGACGATCGTCAGGTCCGGGCACAACTTCAACGCGTGACGGGATGACATCGCCGAGCGCACCCCGTACGCCCGCGCTTCATAATTGCACGTAGCGATCACCCCCCGCCGGTCTGCCGAGCCACCGACAGCCAAGGGTTTTTGCGCCAGGCTCGGGTCATCGCGCATCTCGATGGCGGCGTAGAAGCAATCACAGTCGACGTGGATGATTTTGCGCTGCGTCATATAAACGGGGTGTGGACCAACGGGTGGCCAGTATCGCATTCACCCCTGTATATAGCACCAGTAGTTTGAATCTTCTGCCTGAGCGGTACGAAATATCGCAGATGAATTTGTTTTCTCAATCGAATTCGGCCCGCCAATAGAGCTGAAAGCCTCGGCCCGACTGGCTCCGCGCCCCTACCACGCTCGCCTTGGAGAGCTAACCGATTGAACCACAAGCGCTTTTCATCCATTTTCGGGTTGACACGCTCGCGTTCCTCTGTAGAATGCCGACACACAGACGCGGGATGGAGCAGTCTGGTAGCTCGTCGGGCTCATAACCCGAAGGTCGTCGGTTCAAATCCGGCTCCCGCAACCAAACATCAAAAAAGGCTACTCGAAAGAGTGGCCTTTTTTGTGCGCGCCTGTTTTACCTCCCTCCCTGTAGGAGCGAGCTTGCTCGCGAAAAACTTCAACACACCGCTGGCTACCTGAAGCGCTGCGTTATCGTTGACACCTTTCGTGAGCAAGCTCGCTCCTACAATGAAAGCGAAGGCCTTGATTTTGAATAAATCAGCGTTAATTTGAGCCATCGACTCATTAACGGTTGACACCTCGTCGCTGGACTGTAGAATGCCGCCCACAGACGCGGGATGGAGCAGTCTGGTAGCTCGTCGGGCTCATAACCCGAAGGTCGTCGGTTCAAATCCGGCTCCCGCAACCAAACATCAAAAAAGGCTACTCGAAAGAGTGGCCTTTTTTGTATCCGGTGAAAAAGTTCTTCTGAAACAATGGCATGGCATCTTTCATGAAACCGTAGACGGTTTGTAGAGTCCATCCCATTGCACGCTATGCTCGATGCTCAAGCGCTACCTTCTACGACCAATGGCCGCAGTCGCCCCACTCGGTGATCCGCGTTAATATTTGTAATTATTTTGTCCATAGGGATTGGTAACTTGGCTGGATACCTCCATCCTGTCGCGCACAATCCACGAGGTGATTGATGCGCGCCAACTCGTCTGAACCACATGACACTGTCACAGCGGAACAACCGATCGCACCCACCCGTTTGCGTTGGCTGGATCTGTTGAGCAAATACCGTCAGCCCATCGGCCTGGCCGTTACGTTGCTGCTGTTTGCAATTGCCCTGATCGCCTGCCGACACCTGTTGTTGGAACTCGACCTCTACGCGCTCCACGACTCGATCCTGGAGGTGCCTAAACCGGCCTTGCTCGGCGCGTTCGCGGCAGCGGTGGCCGGCTTCATCATTCTGTTGGGCTATGAATTCTCCGGCGCACGTTACGCCGGTGTGAAACTGCCGGCCAAGACCCTGGCCCTGGGCGGCTTCACTGCCTTTGCCATCGGCAACGCTATCGGCCTGTCGATGCTCTCGGGCGGCTCGGTGCGCTATCGTTTATATGCACGCCACGGCATTGGTGCGTCGGAAGTCGCCCACATGACCGTGTTCGCCAGCCTGGCGCTGGGCTGCGCGCTGCCGCCACTGGCCGCGCTGGCTACGCTGAGCAACCTGCCGGCGGCATCGACCTACCTGCATTTACCGCAGAGCCTGCTGGGCGGTGTCGCCGGTGCGGTGCTGCTGTTGTCGGCAATGCTGTGCATCGGTATCTATCGCCGTCGCCTGCCGGAACAACCTTACCCGGATAACCTGCTGGTCAAGGCCGGGCGCCGCACCCTGCGCCTGCCTGGCCGTCGCCTGACGTTCCTGCAACTGGTCATCACCGCGCTGGACGTCGCCGCCGCCGCCGCTGTCCTTTATATGCTGCTGCCCGAAGCACCGCCTTTCGGTCCATTCCTGTTGGTGTACCTGTTGGCCCTGGCCGCCGGCGTGCTCAGCCATGTACCGGGAGGCGTGGGGGTTTTCGAAGCGATCCTGCTGGCGGCCTTCGCCGACACCCTCGGCGCTGCGCCACTGGCTGCTGCCCTGCTCTTATACCGGATGATCTACGTGGTGTTGCCGCTGTTGATCGCCTGTATCTTCCTGCTGATCAACGAGGCCCAGCGCCTGTTCCAGACTCAGCAGAGCCTGCGCGTCGCATCCGGCCTTGCGGCACCGGTGCTGGCCGTACTGGTTTTTTTGTCCGGCGTGGTCCTGCTGTTTTCCGGCGCCACGCCGGAGATCGATTCACGCCTGGAAAACATCGGCTTCCTGATTCCCCACCGCCTGATTGACGCGTCGCACTTCGGTGCCAGCCTGATCGGCGTGCTGTGCCTATTGCTGGCCCAAGGCCTGCGTCGACGTTTGTCAGCCGCCTGGATGCTGACCATGGTGCTGCTGCTGGTCGGCGCCCTGCTCTCACTGCTCAAGGGCTTCGACTGGGAAGAAGCCAGCCTGATGACCATGACCGCCGTGCTGCTGGCGATCTTCCGGCGCTCGTTCTACCGCGCCAGCCGCCTGACCGAACTGCCCTTCTCGCCGCTGTACCTGGTGGCCAGCGTCTGCGTATTGGGCGCGTCGATCTGGCTGTTGCTGTTTGCCTATCAGGACGTGCCTTACAGCCATCAACTCTGGTGGCAGTTCACCCTCGATGCCAACGCCCCGCGCGGCTTGCGTTCCTTGCTGGGTGCCGCCGTATTGCTGGTGATCGTGTCGCTGACCTGGCTGCTGCGTACCGCGCGCCCGGTGATCCACCTGCCGACCCCGGATGAGCTGGAACGCGCCAGCAAGATCCTGATGGCCTCCTCCCAACCCGACGGCGGCCTGGCGCTGACCGGTGACAAGGCGTTGCTGTTCCACCCCAACGATGAAGCCTTCCTGATGTACGCCCGTCGCGGGCGCAGCCTGGTGGCGCTGTATGATCCGATCGGCCCGACTCAACCGCGCGCCGAGATGATCTGGCAGTTCCGCGACCTGTGCGACATTCACCACGCACGGCCAGTGTTCTATCAGGTGCGCGCCGAGAACCTGCCGTACTACATGGATATTGGCCTCACTGCGATCAAGCTGGGCGAAGAAGCCCGGGTCGACCTGAAACGCTTTGACCTGGAAGCCAAGGGCAAAGAGATGAAGGATTTGCGCTACACCTGGAACCGTGGCACCCGGGACGGCTTGTCCCTGGAGATCTGCGAGCCGGGCACGGCGCCGATGGATGAATTAAAAGTTATCTCGGACGCCTGGCTAACCGGTAAGAATGTGCGTGAAAAAGGCTTCTCCCTGGGCCGCTTCAGCGACGACTACCTCAAGCACTTTCGGATCGCGATCATTCGCTTCGAAGGGCGCCCGGTGGCCTTCGCCAACCTGCTCGAGACGTACAACCATGACTTGGCCAGTCTCGACCTGATGCGCGCCCACCCGGACGCGCCGAAGCTGACCATGGAATTCATGATGGTCGGCCTGATTCAACATTATAAGAACCACGGCTACGCCCGCTTCAGCCTCGGCATGGTGCCGTTGTCGGGCCTGCAACCACGGCGTGGCGCGCCACTGACCCAACGCTTGGGCTCGATGGTGTTCCGCCGTGGCGAGCAACTGTATAACTTTCAAGGTTTGCGCCGTTTCAAAGACAAGTTCCAGCCTGACTGGGAACCCCGTTACATGGCCGTGCCCGCAGGACTTGATCCGCTGGTGGCACTGGCCGATACCGCCGCCCTGATCGCGGGCGGCTTGACTGGATTGGTGAAACGCTGATGATTCGACGCTCCTGGCGGTATGTATTGGCCTTTGTTGTGCTGCTCGCGCTGATCCTGGGCGGCGGCTATTGGTACTGGAACCGCCCTGCCCCACAGCCGACACTGGAGCAATTGCCCCAGGCCGACGGTTCGATGATGACCCGCGTGACTCCGGCCAGCGCCGCCAAAGCCCGCGTGGCGGTAGCCGTGATGGCCGACGAAACCCTCACCGACAGCCAATTGGTCGCCCTGAGCCAGGGCGGCTCGGCGCAGATCGTGCAAGTGGTGCTGCCTAAAGATGACTGCACTCTGCAGGAGCAAGCGCTGCAAAGCGCCCTGGCCCAGCTTAAAGGCCCGGCGACCCTGGTCAGCGGCATCGGCCCTGGCGCGGCGCTCGCCTGGCGCTGGCTGGCCACACAGACCGACGACAAGGCCAACGCCATCTCCGTCGGCTTCGCCCTGAAACAGGAAGGCTGCAACGACCCGCTGCCGAAAACCGCCGCCCATGGCAACTGGCTGGTGGCATGGAACGACAACCCTGACGATGAAAGCGCCAGTTTCGTACGCGACACACCGCGTGCCACTACCAGCATCAGCGACTACGACATTCATTACCCGCAAGTGCTGAACAACGAGTTGCGCAAGCAACTGGTAGGTTCGGACAACGGCGGCCTGGCGATTCCGGTGGTGGAAGTGCCCGCAGGCCAGGCCAAGGACACCGTGACCCTGTTCCTCTCCGGTGACGGCGGCTGGCGTGACCTGGACCGCGACGTGGCCGGCGAGATGGCGAAGATCGGCTACCCCGTGGTCGGCATCGACACCCTGCGCTACTACTGGCAGCACAAGACCCCGGAACAAAGCGCCAAGGACCTTTCCGAGCTGATGCAGCACTACCGGCAGAAATGGGGCACCAAGCGCTTCGTCCTGACCGGTTATTCGTTTGGCGCCGACGTCCTGCCGGCCATCTATAACCGCATGCCGGCAAACGAACAGCAACGGGTCGACGCAATCATCCTGCTGGCCTTCGCCCGCACCGGCAGCTTTGAGATTGAAGTGGAAGGCTGGCTGGGCAACGCCGGCAAAGAAGCCGCTACCGGCCCGGAAATGGCCAAGCTGCCAGCAGACAAAGTGGTGTGCATCTACGGCGCCGAGGAAGTCGACGAGAGCGGCTGCACCGACAAGACCGCCGTGGGCGAAGCCATGAAGCTGCCCGGCGGGCATCACTTCGATGAGAACTATCCGGCGCTGGCCAAGCGGTTGGTGGATATCATCGTCAAGCATCAGGCCAAAGCCGAATAAGCAGTACACAAAACCAAATGTGGGAGGGGGCTTGCTCCCGATAGCTGACTGTCAGTCAATGATGCTGTGACTGATCCACCGCTATCGGGAGCAAGCCCCCTCCCACATTTGTATCCCGGTGTCAGTTGGTTCTAACGCGGTTCGATATGCGCAATCATCAACTGCACCGTTTCATTCCCGCGATACTCGTTCACGTCCAGCTTGTAGGCCAGCTCCACCCAACGCACCGTCGGGTTCGGCCAGACTTCACGGTCGACCCCAAACGCAATGCCATCGAGCTTCACCGAGCCACATTCGCTCTTGAGCACCACCTTCAAGTGCCGCTCGCCGACCACCCGCTGCTCCACCAACTGGAACACGCCGTGAAACAATGGCTCGGGAAAGTGCTGCCCCCACGGGCCGGCATGGCGCAGTGCGCGGGCCAGTTCCAGGTGAAACTCTTCCACCGCCAGGGTGCCGTCGGAGAGCAGCCGACCGGTGAGGTCTTCTTCGCGCAGTTGCCGACGCACTTCGGCATCGAAAGCTTGGGCAAATAACGGAAAATTCACTTCGGGCAGGGTCAGGCCAGCCGCCATCGCGTGACCACCGTACTTGGCGATCAGGTTGGGATGCTGGCTGGCAACCACCGCCAGCGCGTCACGGATATGAAAGCCCTGTACTGAACGCCCGGAGCCCTTGAGCAGGCCGTCACCGGCATCGGCAAACGCGATGGTGGGACGGAAATAGCGCTCTTTCATGCGCGACGCCAGGATCCCGATCACCCCTTGGTGCCACTCCGGGTCGAACAGGCACAAGCCATAAGGCATCGATTCGACCGGCAAATCCTTGAGCTGGGCCAGGGCTTCGCGCTGCATGCCTTGCTCGATGGATTTGCGGTCCTGGTTCATGCCGTCCAGTTGCGCGGCCATTTCCCGTGCGGCGGCAATGTCCGTGGTGAGCAGGCATTCGATGCCCAGGCTCATGTCATCCAGGCGCCCGGCCGCATTCAGGCGCGGGCCAAGGATAAAACCGAGGTCGGTGGAGGTGATACGGGCATGGTCGCGCTTGGCCACTTCAAGGATCGCCTTGATCCCCGGCCGCGCTCGACCGGCCCGAATACGTTCCAGGCCCTGATGGACGAGGATGCGGTTGTTCGCGTCCAGCGGCACCACGTCGGCAACGCTGCCCAGGGCCACCAGGTCGAGCAGTTCACCGATGTTCGGCTGCGGGCTGTTGTCGTACCAGCCCAGGCTGCGCAAGCGCGCGCGCAGGGCCATCAACACGTAGAAGATCACGCCGACACCGGCCAGCGCCTTGCTGGGGAAGGTACAGCCCGGCTGGTTCGGATTGACGATTGCGTCCGCCGCCGGCAGTTCATCGCCCGGCAAGTGGTGATCCGTCACCAGCACCTTCAACCCCGCCGCCTTCGCCGCCGCCACGCCTTCGACGCTGGAGATGCCGTTATCCACGGTGATCAGCAATTGCGGCTCGCGCTGCAGCGCCACCGCCACGATCTCCGGCGTCAGGCCGTAGCCATATTCGAAGCGGTTGGGCACCAGGTAATCGACGTGGGCCGCACCGAGTAAACGCAGGCCCAGTGTGCCGACGGTGCTGGCGGTAGCGCCGTCGGCGTCGAAGTCACCGACGATCAGGATGCGCTGGCGCTGCTCCAGCGCCGTGACCAGCAGGTCGACAGCGGCATCGATGCCCTTGAGCTGCTGATAGGGAATCAACCGCGCCAGGCTCTTGTCCAGCTCGGCTTCCGATTGCACCCCGCGCGCGGCGTAGAGACGGGTCAGCAGCGGTGGCAATTCACCGAGGAAAGGCAGGACGGCGGGCAAGGGACGGGGTTCGATACGCATACGGTGGGGATAACTTCTCTACTGATACAAGGGTTAAAACGACAGTTCAAACGCTATAAAGATTAAATGTGGGAGGGGGCTTGCTCCCGATAGCTGAGTGTCAGTCAATGATGTTGTGACTGATCCGCCGCTATCGGGAGCAAGCCCCCTCCCACATGTTCAATCACGTCCGCCAACCAGCCATTCCAGCTGCACTTCATGCTGGCCACGGTCATCGGTGACGAAGATCGTGCCTTCGCTGATCATCACATCCCACTTGATCACGCGCGGCATGTCCTTGGCCAGAACCTCGAGGATTTCCTGGGGCACTGCGGCGATGTGCACGTTTTTCAGATTTTTCGCCACCGGCACGACCTTGCCTTCCCACACGCGCAGGCTGCCATACGCGAGCAAGCTGGTACGTTCGGTACGGCGCGAGCACCAGGTCAGGCGGTCGGCATCCGGCTGGCCGACTTCGATCCAGTGCAACACCCGGTCATCCAGGCTCTTTTCCCACAGGGCCGGCTCGTCGACGTCCGACAAGCCACGGCCGAACGCCAATTGCTCGTTGTACCAGAGGGCGTAGGCCAGCAGGCGCACGGTCATGCGCTCTTCGGTTTCCGAAGGGTGACGGGCGATGGTCTGTTTGACGCTCTCGTACACCGAACGGTCGAGGTCGGTGAGATTGAGTTCGAATTTGTAGGTCGTGGACGGCTGGGCCATGAACGGGCTTCTAGGACAAGGAAAGGCGACCAGTCTAACCGATGGCGAGGGCATTCAACGAATACTGCGCGCCAGCCATGACCCGTTTGCGTTCGCAGGGCGCGCTGTGCCAAATCCCAGACAAAAAGAAACCCCGAGGAGTGGGGAGACAACTCGGGGTTAAACGTGATCTACAAAGACCAGTACAACAAGCCACAAACACCGGAGCACAATGTTTGCTCTTGCTGTTACAAACTCTGACCGGCCGTGTTGTAGGAAGTTTCGAAGGATAAATAATTCTTCATGCGCAGACCGGGGTTCGCGTCATGGCGGCATTTCGCAAGGCTGCGATAACCGAGGGCTCGAGTCGACCTTCAGCGATTTTCAAATCGCGCAGCAGACAATCCACCACATCCACCAGCGCGCGCTTGTCGGTCAGCTGAGCGCGGTTGACTTCGCGCTCGACCATGATGGCGCCACCGGGGTTCTTCACGGTCACCAGGCATTCGCCCTGCACACCAGAGGTGGTCAGCGTAACCAGATAAGGGCTCAGTGCTTCTTCGAGCAACAGGCTGATACTTTCCATCTCGATCACCACTCAATAGTTCGGGAACAATCGTTTCAACGGGTGCTGCGTCTCTCCTAAGTGACTGGTCGTAACGTAGGAAAGTTCGCTTTTTCGTCTTTCAAGGGTTGTGCGGGGATGACGTGTCCAGCATGCGCTTGCAACATGACAGGTAAAAAACGGCAGCACATAACTGCTTACGCAATGGGTTGCGGTTCTGGGGTACGCCGAGCGCGCAGGCCAGGAGTGAATCCTATACTCGGTGAGCGCTGATCACCCTGCCGTGCGGGCAGAGTGCATGTCATGAGCCCCTTATCACAAAGGATGAAGAGGATGCTGGAACACAATGAACAACAAGCGTCGATCGAGAAAATTCACGCGGACATATCACGCATCTATGCCGAACAACGCAAGTTCAATGCTGAAGTCCACAAGATAACCCGTGAGATCTTCTGGTACCCCGTGGGCATCGCAATAGGCTTCTTTACGGCTGTTGGCACGGTAATGGCGCTGGCCCATAAGCTACTCACGTAGATGATATTACTGGCGGGCCTGCCAGAAACAAAAAAACGCCGCTGACCCTGGGAAGGGAAAGCGGCGTTTTTGTCTATGCGGTGCGCCTTACAGCGGCTTACCCCGATTGCCATGCTGGCTGACAAACGCCTGCACCGCCTTCAGGTCGTTGGCCAACACCGTGTAACGCTCTTCCCGTTCGAACAGATCAGTCAGGTGCTTGGGCAGCTCCAAGGCCTTGCCGACACCGGCCTGCTCCACCGCTTCCGGGAATTTGACCGGGTGCGCGGTGCCCAGGATCACCATCGGGATATCCAGGCTGCGACGGCACTCGCGGGCGGCCTTCACACCGATGGCGGTGTGCGGGTCGAGCAGCTCGCCGGTCTGGGCGTAGACTTCAGCGATGGTTTCGCACGTCTGCGCGTCGTCCACTGCCAAGGAGTCGAACAGCTTGCGGGTTTCGGTCCAGCGCTCTTGCTCGACGCTGAAACCGCCACCTTGCTTGAAGCTGTTCATCAGCTCGGCCAGCGCCGCGCCATTGCGACCGTGCATGTCGAACAGCAGGCGTTCGAAGTTCGACGAGACCATGATGTCCATCGACGGCGACAGGGTGGCGTGCAGGGTTTCCTTGACGTACTGGTTGCCGCTCATGAAGCGGTGCAGGATGTCGTTGCGGTTGGTCGCGACGATCAACTGATTGATCGGCAGGCCCATGTTGCGTGCCAGGTAGCCGGCGAAGATATCGCCGAAGTTGCCGGTCGGCACCGAGAACGACACCGAACGCGCCGGCCCGCCCAGCTGCAGGGAAGCGTGGAAGTAGTAGACGATCTGGGCCATGATCCGCGCCCAGTTGATCGAATTCACCGCCACCAGGCGGGTGCCTTTGAGGAAGCTCTGGTCGGCGAAGCTGTTCTTGACCATTTCCTGGCAGTCATCGAAGTTGCCGTCGATGGCGATGTTGTGGATGTTTTCACCAAACAGGGTGGTCATCTGGCGACGCTGCACTTCCGACACACGCTTGTGTGGGTGCAGGATGAATATGTCGACGTTTTCGCAGTGCTTGCACCCTTCGATGGCCGCCGAGCCGGTGTCGCCGGAGGTGGCGCCGATGATCACCACGCGCTCGCCGCGTTTCTCCAGCACGTAGTCCAGCAGGCGACCGAGCAATTGCAGGGCAAAGTCCTTGAACGCCAAGGTGGGGCCGTGGAACAGCTCAAGCACCCATTCGTTGCCGTTCAGCTGGCGCAGGGGCGCGATGGCGCTGTGGGAAAATACGCCGTAGGTTTCTTCCAGGATCTTCTTGAAGTCCGCATCCGGAATGCTGCCGGTGACGAACGGGCGCATCACCCGGAACGCCAGTTCGTGGTACGGCAGGCCGGCCCAGGAAGCGATTTCTTCCTGGGTGAAGCGCGGCAGGTTTTCCGGCACGTACAAGCCGCCGTCGGTGGCAAGGCCTGCCAGCAGAACGTCTTCGAAATTCAGGGCCGGTGCCTGGCCGCGGGTGCTGATGTAACGCATGACTGGCTCCTCTAAAACATTCTCGAACAGGGGCCGCCGAACGCTCGGGGCCCCTGGAACAATCGGTTAGTTCAAGTGCTCGACGCGGATACGAACGACCGGGCCCACTACACCTTGCAAGGCTTCCAGTGCAGCGATGGCATCGTTGATATGCTGCTCGAGCACGCGGTGGGTCAGCAGGATCATCGGCACCTGGCCGTTCTGCTCCTCGACTTCCTTCTGCATGATCGATTCGATGTTGATTCCGCGCTCCGACAGGATGCTGGCCACCTGGGCCAACACGCCCGGATGATCCTGGGCCTGGATGCGCAGGTAGTAGGCACTTTCGCAGGCTTCGATCGGCAGGATCGGGTGGGCCGACAGCGAGTCCGGCTGGAAGGCCAGGTGCGGCACGCGGTTTTCCGGGTCGCTGGTCATGGCGCGAACCACGTCCACCAGGTCGGCGATCACCGATGAAGCGGTCGGCTCCATGCCGGCGCCGGCGCCGTAGAACAGCGTGGAACCGGCGGCGTCACCGTTGACCATCACCGCGTTCATCACGCCATTGACGTTGGCGATCAGGCGGTCGGCCGGGATCAGTGTCGGGTGCACACGCAATTCGATACCGGCCGGGGTGCTGCGCGCCACACCGAGGTGCTTGATGCGATAGCCCAGGGCTTCGGCGTAGTTCACGTCGGCGGTGGTCAGCTTGGTGATGCCTTCGGTGTAAGCCTTGTCGAACTGCAGCGGGATACCAAAGGCAATGGACGCCAGGATGGTCAGCTTGTGGGCCGCATCGATGCCTTCCACGTCAAAGGTCGGGTCGGCTTCGGCGTAACCCAGGGCCTGGGCTTCGGCCAACACGTCTTCGAAGGTACGGCCCTTCTCGCGCATTTCGGTGAGAATGAAGTTACCGGTGCCGTTGATGATGCCGGCCACCCAGTTGATGCGGTTGGCAGAGAGGCCTTCACGGATCGCCTTGATCACAGGGATGCCACCGGCCACCGCCGCTTCGAATGCCACGATCACGCCCTTCTCACGCGCCCTGGCGAAGATCTCGTTGCCGTGCACGGCGATCAGCGCCTTGTTGGCGGTGACCACGTGCTTGCCGTTGTCGATGGCCATTAGCACCAGCTCGCGGGCCACGGTGTAGCCGCCCACCAGCTCGATGACGATATCGATTTCAGGGTTGGTGGCCACGGCGAACACATCGTGGGTAATCGCAATACCGGTCGTTTCGAACTGAGGCTTTGGCGAACGCGTGGCAATCTGCGCCACTTCAATCTCGCGCCCTGCACGGCGGGAAATTTCTTCAGCGTTACGCTGAAGTACGTTGAAGGTGCCGCCACCGACGGTCCCTAACCCACAGATGCCTACTTTGACCGGTTTCACTGAAGAACTCCCCATGAAACGGCCGACTCAAGGCCGGCCGTGGAACACAGCCGCACAACTGCGGCTCTCAATTAATGACCCGCCGACGGTTCGGCGGGCCATGCTCGTCAAAGGCTCGACGATAAATGCTTACTTGGCACCCAGTGCCAGTTTGGCAACTTGTGGTGCCGGCTGGTAGCCCGGAATCACCTGGCCGTCGGCCAAAACGATGGCCGGTGTGCCGTTCACGCCGATGGACTGGCCCAGGGCGAACTGCTTGGAAACCGGGTTGGCGCATTTGGCCGCCTTGATTTCCTTGCCGTCGACCATCTTGTCCATGGCCGCCTTCTTGTCGGCCGAGCACCAGACCGCTTGCAACTGCTCATCACCCGGCGAGCCCAGGCCCTGGCGCGGGAACGCGACGTAGCGCACTTCCACCCCCAGCTTGTTCAGCGCAGGCACTTCGGCGTGCAGCTTGTGGCAGTACGGGCAGGTGGTGTCGGTGAACACCGTGATGTGGGTCTTGGTTTCACCGATTGCCGGGTACACCACGGTTTCAGCCACGGGAATACCGTTGATCAGCTTGGACACGCCAAGGCGCTCGGCTTTCTCGGTCAGGTTGACCGGCTTGCCGTCCTTGAGCTGGAACAGGTAGCCCTGAACGATGTACTGGCCGTCAGCACTGGCGTACAGCACGCGGCTGCCCTTGAGCTTGACTTCATACAGGCCGGCCATCGGGCTGGCGCTGATGCTTTCGATGGGGGTGTCGAGCTGCAGGTTGACCAGACTCTTGCGAATGGCCTGCTCGGCTGCGTCATCAGCGACGGCAAAGGTGGAAACCAACGCAATGGCTGCGGCGGCAATAATCTGGGTCAAGCGCATGGGAACTCCTGAAGGCAGATGCAGGGACGGTGCAGGTACGCCGATTGGAAAATGGGGGTGTGACCGTCGCCTTGGCGAACCGACAAAGCCTACCACAGTTGGGCCGCAGGGCAGCCCGTGGCAGGGTAAATTGGGATTTTTCAGCCGCGCGGATGGTGCTTGGCGTGCATATCCTGCAAGCGCGCCCGCGCGACATGGGTGTAAATCTGCGTGGTGGACAGGTCACTGTGCCCGAGCAGCATCTGCACGACACGCAAATCCGCGCCATGGTTGAGCAAGTGCGTGGCGAATGCATGGCGCAGAGTGTGCGGCGACAGCGTCTTGCCGATCCCGGCTACCTTGGCCTGATGCTTGATGCGGTGCCAGAAGGTCTGGCGGGTCATCTGCTCGCCGCGCAGGCTGGGAAACAGCACATCACTGGGGCGGCCGCCGAGCAATTCGTTGCGCGCATCGCGCATGTAACGCTCG
Organism: Pseudomonas sp. R2-7-07; assembly: GCF_003852355.1. Classification (NCBI taxonomy): domain Bacteria; kingdom Pseudomonadati; phylum Pseudomonadota; class Gammaproteobacteria; order Pseudomonadales; family Pseudomonadaceae; genus Pseudomonas; species Pseudomonas sp. R2-7-07. The sequence continues at coordinate 4,620,054 of NZ_CP027759.1, forward strand.
ACCCACACAATCGCTTCCTCACCCATCGGCACCAGGCGCTCCTTGCTGCCCTTGCCCATCACCCGCAACACACCCTGGCGCAAGTTGACCTGCTCCAGGGTCAGGCTGATCAACTCGGTCACCCGCAGCCCGCAGGCGTAGAGCACTTCGAGCATGGCGCGATCGCGCTGGCCGATGGCTTCACTGAGATCCGGCGCGGCCAACAGAGCCTCCACATCAGTTTCCGACAAAGATTTAGGAAGAGGCCTACCTAATTGCGGCATATCGACTTGTAGAGTTGGATCGATCGCGATGAGTTTTTCACGCAACAGATAGCGATAAAAGCCGCGCACACCGGAGAGAAATCTCGCGGTGGATCGCGGCTTGTAATGTTGCTCGAGGCGCCAGGCCAAGTGATCGAGGATCAGCTCTCGCCCGGCATTGATCAACTCCAGGTTTTTCTCCTGCAACCAACCATTGAACAGGGCCAGGTCGCTGCGGTAAGCCTGGCGAGTGTTGTCCGACAGGCCTTTTTCCAACCAAAGGGCGTCAAGGAAGCGGTCGATCAGCGGGTGGTCAATGGCAGGCATGGTTACTCAGGCGACGCGGCAAGGGGCTTGGCGCCATTTTATTTAGTGAACTGTGGCAAGGGCCACCAGTCTTTCATAGCCCGCTACTTCTAGGAACAGGAAGCTTTAATGAACGAACAACAGATCTTGTTGGCTTTCGGCGGTATCGGTGTGGCCGCGCTCGGCTGCCAATGGCTGGCCTGGCGCCTGAAGTTGCCGGCGATTCTGTTTCTGTTATTGAGCGGAATTCTGGCGGGGCCGGTACTCGGCTGGCTCGACCCGCAGGAAATGTTCGGCCCATTGCTGATGCCATTAGTGTCGCTGGCCGTCGCATTGATCCTGTTTGAGGGCAGCCTGACGCTGCATCTGTCGGAATGGAAGGAAATCGGCAGCGTGGTGCACCGACTGGTGACCCTCGGCGCGCTGACGACCTGGGCGGTGATCACCCTGGCAACCCACTGGCTGTTGGGTTTCGACTGGCTGCTGGCGCTGCTGTTCGGCACCCTGACGCTGGTCACAGGCCCGACCGTCATCGTGCCGATGCTGCGCGTGGTACGCCCCAAGGCGTCCATTGCCAACATCCTGCGCTGGGAAGGCATCGTCATCGACCCCATCGGTGCGCTACTGGCCGTGGTGGTCTACAGCTTCATCATCGCCAGTGCTTCGGGCGATGGCCTGAGTCACAGCCTGCTGACCTTTGGCGGCGTCATCCTCTGCGGCAGCCTGTTCGGGATTGTCGGGGGCTGGGTGCTGGGCCTGGTCATGCGCCGCCAGTGGTTGCCGGAATACCTGCATAATCTGGCCACCCTGGCGGCGGTGCTGGGGGTGTTCATCGCCTCCAATCAGGTCATGCATGAGTCCGGCCTGCTGGCGGTGACCCTGATGGGCATGTGGATGGCCAACATGAAGGGGGTGGACGTGCGTCACATCCTGCACTTCAAGGAGAACCTCAGCGTACTGTTGATTTCCGGCTTGTTTATTCTGTTGGCAGCGCGCCTGGACCTGAACGCATTGATCGCCCTAGGGCCGTTCGTACTGATTCTGCTGCTGATCATTCAGTTCATTGCGCGCCCGCTGAACGTTGCAGTATCCACCGTCGGCTCGAAACTGAACTGGCGCGAGCGCGCACTGCTGGCCTGGATCGCCCCGCGCGGGATTGTGGCCGCGGCGGTGTCGGCCATTTTTGCGATTCGCCTGGATGAGGCCGGCCACGAAGGTGCGTTGTTGCTGGTGCCGCTGACATTTGCGGTGATTATCGGCACGGTGGTGCTGCAAAGCGCGACTGCGCGTCCTCTGGCCCGCTTGCTGAAAGTAGCCGAGCCCGCGCCAAGCGGCTTTCTGATCGTCGGTGCGAACGGCCCGGCACGCATCCTCGGCAAAGCCCTGCAACAGCTTGGCAGCCGAGTGCTGCTGACCGATTCGAGCTGGGAAAACATTCGGGCCAGCCGCATGGAAGGGCTGCCGACCTACTTCGGCAACCCGGCATCACAGCATGCCGAGTCGCATCTGGACCTGGTCGGTCTCGGGCATTTGCTCGCGCTTTCCCCTTCCGGCGAGTTGAATACGTTGGCCACCATGCGCTTTCGTCATGACTTCGGGCATCGCCTGTTCGCCTTGGCCAACAGCCAGGAAAGCCGTCGCACCGACAAGCACCGGGCCAGCGGCGAGCATCGCGGGCACTTGCTGGGCAGCCAGCCGCTGAGCTACACCAAGCTTGCCAGCCTGTTGGGGCAAGGCGCCGAACTGTATACCACCCACCTGACCGATGGGTTTGGCTGGAGCGATTATCAGGCACTGCACGGGGAACGGGCGACACTGCTGTTTGCCCGCGATAGCAGCGGCTGGGTGCATGTGGTCACGCCAGAGAGCGATATGAAACCGCTGGCGGGATGGACATTACTGGCAGTCATTCAGCCTGGTCAGGCCTAGCAGGGCGCACTGCACAAATCGCAGGCACAAAAAAGCAGCCCGTAGGCTGCTTCTTTCTGCATCGGGAAGCTGGACTTAAGCCAGTTTTTCCTTGATGCGAGCTGCTTTACCGGACAGGTCACGCAGGTAGTACAGCTTGGCTTTGCGTACGTCACCGCGACGTTTCACAGCCATGCTGTCGATCTGCGGGCTGTAGGTCTGGAAAGTACGCTCTACGCCAACACCGTTGGAGATTTTACGAACAGTGAAAGCACTGTTCACACCACGGTTACGCTTGGCGATTACCACGCCTTCGAACGCTTGCAGACGCGAACGGTCGCCTTCCTTCACTTTCACCTGAACGACAATGGTGTCGCCCGGGGCAAAGGTAGGGATCTCTTTGGTCATCTGCTCTGCTTCGAGTGCAAGGATGATTTTGTTAGTCATGCTGTGCTCCTAAGGTAAGTCAATGGACCTACCATCGATACGTTGTTAACTATCGTCCCGCGCGAGGATGTATTCCTCGAGCAGCTTCTTCTCTTCTCCAGAAAGCGAGCGGCTTTCCAGAAGATCGGCGCGTCGTTCATAGGTCCGACCAAGGGACTGCTGTAAACGCCAACGCCGGATGTGTGCGTGATTGCCACTTAGCAATACGTCGGGAACACGCTGATCCGCATACACCTCCGGACGGGTGTAGTGCGGGCAATCCAGCAAACCATCCGTGAAGGAATCTTCCTCCGCAGAGTCCGCATGCCCTAAAGCTCCAGGCAGCAGTCGTGTAACCGCATCTATCAGGACCATCGCCGGCAGCTCACCGCCAGACAGGACATAGTCCCCAATCGACCACTCTTCATCGACATGAGCTTCAATAAACCGCTCGTCAATGCCTTCATAGCGGCCGGCAATCAGGATCAGTGCTTCCTCATTTGCCAGTTCGCGTACCGCAGCCTGTTTCAGCTGACGGCCTTGAGGGGACAGGTAAATTACCTTCGCCTTCTCCCCGGCGGCGGCCTTGGCCTCAACCAACGCGTCTTCCAGGGGCTTGATCTTCATCACCATGCCCGGACCACCGCCAAATGGGCGATCGTCCACAGTGTGATGCCGATCCGTCGTGTAGTCTCGCGGGTTCCAACAGGTAAGCTGCAACAGCCCCTGCTTCACCGCCCGACTGGTGATGCCGTACTCGCTGATGGCGGAAAACATCTCGGGAAACAAACTGATCACTTCAATGCGCAAAGTAGCCACGCTTAGAAGTCCGCGTCCCATTCCACCTTCATCTCGCCCGCTGCCAGGTCGACGGCCAACACGCACTGCCCGGTATAGGGCAACAGGCGTTCGCGATCATCCAGGCTGCCAGCGCAAGGCTTGACCACCATTACATCATTGGCGCCGGTTTCCAGAAGATGATCGATTTTCCCCAGCAATTGCCCGAGTTGATCAATAACCTTCAGACCTTCCAGCTGGTACCAGTAGTACTCGCCGTCGGTCAATTCAGGGAACAGGTTGCGCGGCACGCAGATCTCATAACCGGCCAGAAGACGTGCTTCTTCACGATCATCAAGACCCTTGAGCTTTGCGACCAGGAACTTGTCGTTCCCGCGTCCACTGACCAGCTCGACCTGTTTCACACTACCTTCGCGCTTGAGCGTCCAGGTTTTGTACTGCAACAGGTTTTCAGTCGGATCAGTAAAGGAATACACCTTCACTTCGCCGCGAACGCCATGAACAGAGTAAATCTTGCCGATAACGATCAAATCATCAGCAACAGCTGGCGTCGCGTTCATATTGCTCAGGCTGCGGCCTTAGCCGAGTCCTTCAACAACTTTGCAACGCGCTCGGATGGCTGTGCACCAACGCTCAGCCAGTAGGCTACGCGCTCTTGGTTCACGGACAGACGAACTTCTTGACCACGAGCAACAGGGTTGAAGAAACCAACCTGTTCCTTGTGCGAACCGTCGCGCGGGTTGCGGCTGTCGGTTACGGTCAAGTGGTAAAACGGGCGCTTTTTGGAGCCGCCAAGGGCAAGACGGATTGTTAGCATGTGAACATCGTTCCTGTAGTCGGTGCTGCAAATCTAAATGCACAGCGGGCATAGGTGCCCGAAAGGCCGCATATTCTAAGGAATATCCGGACTTTTGCAAATGTCTTTTTCCGGCGCCTATCAGCGTGCCATTCAGATCTGCTATAGAGCCGTCGGTTAAAACGGCAAGTCAGCGCCCGCCAACGGCGGGTTTGCTGGAGATCCCACATCCCTGTGGGTCGGAGCGCAAGCCAAGGCTTGTGCTCGAATACTTTACATTTTCGGCATACCGCCGCCGGGCAACATACCGCCCATGCCGCGCATCATCTTGGCCATGCCGCCCTTGGCGGAGAACTTCTTCATCATCTTCTGCATCTGCTTGTGCTGCTTGATCAAGCGGCCGATGTCCTGCACCTGGGTGCCGGATCCCATAGCGATCCGACGCTTGCGCGAACCGCTGATCAGCTCAGGGTCGCGGCGCTCGGCCGGGGTCATGGAGTTGATGATGGCTTCCATCTGCTTGAATTGCTTCTCTGCCGCACCCTGGGCGTTGCCCATTTGCGCCAGGTTCACGCCGCCGATGTTCGGCAGCTTGTCCATCAGGCCGCCGAGGCCGCCCATGTTCTTCATTTGCTGCAGCTGGTCGCGGAAGTCTTCGAGGTCGAAGCCCTTGCCCTTCTTCAGCTTTTTGGCCAGTTTGTCGGCCTTGCCTTTATCGAGCGTGGCTTCAGCCTGTTCGATCAGGCTGAGCACGTCGCCCATGCCGAGGATACGCGAGGCGATACGCTCCGGGTGGAACGGTTCGAGCGCTTCGCTCTTCTCGCCCATACCGATGAACTTGATCGGCTTGCCGGTAATGGCGCGTACCGACAGCGCGGCACCGCCACGGGCGTCGCCGTCGACCTTGGTCAGGATCACGCCGGTCAGCGGCAGTGCGTCACCGAAGGCCTTGGCGGTGTTGGCGGCATCCTGGCCGGTCATGGCGTCGACCACGAATAGCGTCTCGACCGGGTTGATCGCGGCATGCAGCGCCTTGATCTCGCCCATCATCTCTTCATCGATGTGCAGGCGACCGGCGGTATCGACGATGACCACGTCGATGAATTTCAGCTTGGCTTCTTTAATAGCCGCAGTGGCGATATCAACCGGCTTCTGGCTCAGGTCCGACGGGAAGAAGGTCACGCCCACTTCGCCCGCGAGCATTTCCAGCTGCTTGATCGCGGCCGGACGGTAGACGTCGGCCGATACCACCATCACCGACTTCTTCTTGCGCTCTTTAAGGAAGCGCGCCAGCTTGCCGGCGGTGGTGGTCTTACCCGCACCTTGCAGGCCAGCCATCAGCACGACGGCCGGTGGCACGGCGCTGAGGTTCAAATCTTCGTTGGCCGCGCCCATCAGGCTTTCGAGTTCGGCCTGGACGATCTTCACGAACGCCTGGCCCGGGGTCAGGCTGCGCGACACTTCAGTGCCGACCGCACGCTCCTTGACCGAGTTGACGAAGTCCTTCACCACCGGCAAGGCCACGTCGGCCTCCAGCAACGCCATGCGCACTTCACGCAGGGTGTCTTTAATATTGTCCTCGGTCAGCTTGGCCTTGCCGGTTACGTGGCGCAGCGTCTGCGAGAGACGGTCAGTCAAGTTTTCAAACATGCGCGATCCTTTCAGGCCCTATTCATCGAAATGCATTGGTAGACCGAGGTAATGGCGGCCCAGGCTGTGGTAAATCGCTATTAAAAACAGCGCTCGGCGAGCCTGCGGCGTGGGCAGGTCGCGGATTATAGCGAAGACTGCGTCCATGCACACCCGCTGTCTGGCCCAGGAGTCTTTCGTGCAGCGCAGGTGTGTGCCAAACTCAGCGCCTTTCGGGCTTGCCTATCAGGATTTATGCTCCCCTTGTCACCCAGTTTGCTACCCAGCCTCGCCGCCGCCATCGTGTATGCCGCTGCGACTCTCTATCAGGGCTCTCGTCTGGCCCAAGGCACTAAAGCGGACAAACGTCTGCTGGTCGGCCTTGGCGTGCTGGCCCTGCTGGCCCATGCGGCCAGTCTGTTCACCCACCTGCTGACCCCGGTTGGCCTGGGCCTGGATTTTTTCAGCGCCGCCAGCCTGATCGCCGCCGCCGTGATCGCACTGACGCTGCTGGCGTGCTACCGGATTCCGGTCGAAAACCTGCTCGTTCTTTTATTCCCGCTGGGCATGCTCACGGTGCTGCTGGCGCAGTTCGCGCCCACCGGCACCGTCCAGGTGATCGATGAAGAGCCGGGCATCCTCGCGCATATCCTGCTGTCGATCCTGGCCTACGGCATGTTCACCATCGCGGTGTTCCAGTCGCTGCTGGTGCTGTTGCAAGACCACCAGCTCAAGCACAAGCACCCGTCGGGGCTGATCAAGAACTTCCCGCCGCTGCAAACCATGGAAAGCCTGCTGTTCGGTTTTCTGTGGGCCGGCTGGACCTTGTTGTCGCTATCGCTGATTTCCGGCTGGCTGTTCGTCGAAAACCTGTTCGCCCAGCATCTGGTGCACAAAACCTTGCTGGCCTGCCTGGCCTGGGTGGTGTTCAGCGTATTGCTGTGGGGCCGCAACCGCCTCGGCTGGCGCGGGCACAAGGCCATCCGCTGGACCCTGGCCGGTTTCTGCCTGCTGATGCTGGCCTATTTCGGCAGCAAGCTGGTTCGCGAATACATCCTGCATATCTGACGGGCGGCGATCATGGACAACTTGCCCCTTGGGCCGATGCTCGCCGTAATTGCCCTGCTGATTTTATGGGCGGCACTGTTTACCGCCATCGAAGCCGCGCAACAACACCTGCTGGCCCTGCGCCCCGGCACACGCCAGGGCGACAAGGCCGCCACGCGCCTGAGCTTCCCGCGCCACAGCCTGATCCTGTGCAACAGCCTGTGTCGCGCAGCCGTCGTGATTCTCTGCACGCTGCTGGCGATCTATGCCTGGGCCCAGAACGGGCCGTGGCTCGGCTGGCTGATCTCGTGCGCGTTGCTGCTGATCCTCGCCGACTACCTGCCCCGCGCCCTGGCTACCCGTTATCCGCAGGCCATACTGGGCTTCGGTAACGCCTTGCTGGGCGTGCCGCTGAAAATCCTCTATCCCGCCGCCTGGTTGCTCAATGGCATCAGCCTGCTGTTGCTGCGCCCGTTCGCGCGCAAGCCGGGCATAGTGAAAAAGAGCGACGAACCTTCGTCCGACCACGACGACGAGCCGCAGCACGACGCCGACCAAGAGCGCATGCCCAGCATGCCGGGCATCCATGCACTGGACAACATCACCGTCAACGACATCCTGGTGCCACGCAGCGACGTGGACGGCATCAACCTGGATGACACGATCGAAGACATCATCGAGCAACTGCGCACCTCCCAGCGCACGCGGCTGCCGGTGTTCCACAGCGATATCAACCAGGTCGAAGCGGTGCTCAACACCCGGCAGGTCCAGCATCTGCTGCCCGATGCCAGCCTGACCAAGGAAGCGCTGCTCGCCGCCTGTCACGAACCCTACTTCGTACCGGAGAGCACGCCTCTGCAGCTGCAACTGCTGAATTTCCACAAGCAGCAGCGGCGCCTGGGCATGGTGGTGGACGAGTACGGCGAAGTGCTGGGCATCGTGACCCTGGAAGATATCCTCGAAGAAATCGTCGGCGAATTCGAAAGCGACCAGGCGGTGGATAACCCCCATGTCGAAGCCCAACCCGATGGCCGCTACATCATCGACGGCGCTGCCTCGATCCGCGAACTGAACAAAAGCCTGGGCTGGCACCTGCCCAGCGACGGCCCCAAGACCCTCAACGGCCTGGTGACCGAAGCGCTGGAGACTATTCCGGACTGCGCGGTATGCCTGAAAATCGGCCGCTACCGCCTGGAAATCCTCGAGACCGAGGACAACCGGGTGAGCAAGGTGCTGATCTGGCATACCAGCCACGTGCCAATAGCCGCATAACCCTCCCACATTTGAATTGTGGCGCTCCAACCACTTGTTGTAATTCCAAACCCCTTCCTATAATCCCTGCGGCTTACCCAAGCCCCCGCCCGACCGCGTGCTACCCGCACTCAGCGCGTCCAGGCAGCGCTTCACCCTGTCCGAGCGGTGTTTGCTCCCATCCCGAGCCACCCCGCGCACAACCCTGATCCATGGGTGTTCGACCAATAATAATCCGCGTCCAAACGCGCAATGACCAATCCGGGATACTGCCATGAGCACCACGTATAACGAGGCCGCAACCGCCGCCCCGACCAACTCGACGGCCCGTGTGGCCACCGCGAGCATCGTCGGCACCGCCATTGAGTTCTACGACTTCTATATCTACGCCACGGCTGCGGCACTGGTCATCGGCCCGGTGTTCTTCCCGCAAACGTCCGGCACCGCACAGATGCTCGCGTCGTTCCTGACATTCGGTATCGCGTTCATAGCGCGCCCACTGGGTTCGGCGCTGTTCGGCCACTTTGGCGACCGTATCGGCCGCAAGTCGACGTTGGTGGCCTCCCTGCTGTTGATGGGCGTGTGCACCACCCTGATCGGCTTGCTGCCGGGCTACGACAGCATTGGCGCCTGGGCACCGATTCTGTTGTGTGTATTGCGCTTCGGCCAAGGCCTGGGCTTGGGCGGGGAATGGGGCGGCGCGGCATTGCTGGCCACCGAGAATGCCCCCAAGGGCAAGCGCGCCTGGTTCGGCATGTTCCCGCAACTGGGCCCGTCGATCGGGTTCCTGGCGGCCAATGGCTTGTTCCTGATCCTGGCCATGAGCCTGAACGACGAGCAGTTCCGCAGCTGGGGCTGGCGCATTCCGTTCATCCTCAGCGCGGCGTTGGTGATGGTGGGCCTGTACGCACGGCTCAAGCTGCACGAGACGCCGGTGTTCGCCAATGCCGTGGCCAAGGAAAAACCGGTGAAAGTGCCGCTGGTGGAACTGTTCAGCCAGCATTGGCTGCCGGTGCTGCTGGGCGCTGCGTCGATGGTGGTGTGCTATGCGCTGTTCTATATCACCACGGCGTTTTCCCTGAGCTATGGGGTGTCGACCCTCGGCTACAGCCGTGAAACCTTCCTCGGCCTGTTGTGCTTCGCAGTGCTGTTCATGGGCCTGGCGACGCCGCTGGCAGCGCTGGCCAGCGACCGCTACGGGCGCAAGCCGGTGCTGATTGTCGGCGCGGTGCTGGCAATCCTGTCCGGCTTTACCATGGAGCCGCTGCTGACCCACGGTTCAACCTGGGCCGTGGCGCTGTTCCTGGCGCTGGAGCTGTTCCTGATGGGCGTGACTTTCGCGCCGATGGGCGCGCTGCTGCCGGAACTGTTCCCGACCCGCGTGCGTTATACCGGCGCGTCGGCGGCGTATAACCTGGGTGGGATCGTGGGGGCGTCGGCGGCACCGTTCTTCGCGACCAAGCTAGTGGCGATGGGCGGGCTGAGTTATGTCGGTGGGTATGTGTCGGCGGCAGCGTTGCTCAGTCTGATTGCGGTGCTGTGCCTGAAAGAGACGCGGGATAATGATTTGAACAGGGTGGCCTGACTGATCGTTCCCACGCTCTGAGTGGGAATGCAGCCCAGGACGCTCTGCGTCCCAAAGCATGACGCAAAGCGTCACAAGAGGCATTCCCACGCGGAGCGTGGGAACGATCAAGCTGAGGTTACAGCTCTACTACAACCGCCTTGGAAGCCCGGGTCGCCTTGGCTCGAGCCGCTTCAATCGACTCATCCCGCGCCAACGCCACGCCCATGCGGCGCTGACCATTGACCTCAGGCTTGCCAAACAGACGCAACGCCGTATCCGGCTCGCTCAAGGCCGCGCCGAGGTTGGCGAATGCCGTCTGCGTCGACTGCCCTTCCACCAGGATCACCGCCGACGCCGAAGGCCCGAACTGACGGATCAATGGGATCGGCAGCCCCAGGATGGCGCGAGCGTGCAGCGCAAACTGCGACAGGTCCTGCGATATCAGGGTCACAAGGCCGGTGTCATGCGGGCGCGGCGACACTTCGCTGAACCACACCTGATCACCCTTGATGAACAGTTCCACGCCAAACAGACCACGACCACCCAGGGCCTCGGTCACCGCTTTGGCAACCCGCTCGGATTCGGCCAGGGCAATCGGGCTCATGGCTTGGGGCTGCCAGGATTCCTGGTAGTCGCCCTTCTCCTGCCGGTGGCCGACGGGCGCACAGAAAGTGGTGCCACCGATGTGGCGCACGGTCAGCAGGGTGATTTCGTAGTCGAAGTCGATAAAGCCTTCGATGATCACTCGGCCTTTACCCGCACGGCCGCCTTCCTGGGCGTAATCCCAGGCTTTGCGCACATCGTCCGCGCTGCGCAGCAGGCTCTGGCCCTTGCCCGAGGAACTCATCACCGGCTTGACCACGCAGGGAAAGCCCAGGTCTTGCACGGCCTTGCTGTAGTCCTCGAAGGTGTCGGCGAAGTGGTACGGCGAGGTCGGCAGATCCAGCTCTTCGGCGGCCAGGCGACGGATGCCTTCGCGGTTCATTGTCAGCGATGTGGCACGCGCGGTCGGGATCACGGTGAAGCCTTCGGCTTCCAGCTCGACCAGGGTAGCGGTGGCGATGGCTTCGATTTCCGGCACGATAAAGTGCGGCTTCTCCGCCTCGATCACGGCGCGCAATGCGGCGCCATCGAGCATGTTGATCACATGGCTACGGTGCGCAACCTGCATGGCCGGCGCATTGGCGTAGCGATCCACGGCAATCACTTCAACGCCCAGGCGTTGCAGTTCGATTACCACTTCCTTGCCCAGCTCACCGCAGCCACACAGCAAAACGCGGGTCGCGGTTGGCGACAATGGAGTTCCGATTCGGGTCATCTCAGGTCCTCAGGGGAGCGGATCAGGGGGAGAAAGGCCGGCATTTTACATGAACTGCACAGGTTGGCCTCAATTGGCGACGGCGCGCCGGCGGATGCGCCAGGCCATGATCAGCCACACCACGGTGACACCGGCGAATTTCGACACCAGCGCCGTGCCCGCCACGGCCGGCGTGAGCGCACCGATCAAGCCGAAGAAGATAAACGTATCGAGGGGAATGCTCAGCGCCGAACTTATCCACAGGCGGTCGTGCAGCGGGCGCCGGGTGATGCTGAACACCAGCCAGTCGATGCATTCGGACACCGCAAAGGCCGTGGCGCTGGCCAGGGCGATGGACGGGTCGGAGGTGATATACGACAGCACCAGCGCCGCCAGCATGGCGATGATCGCGCCGTGGCCGAAGCGGGTTTGCACCATGTCACGCAGGATAAACACCAGGCCGCCCCAGGCGGACCAGATGACGTCCAGGTGCGGCGCGGTGGAAAAGGCGAAGTTGATCAGCACGACGCTGCTGATGTAGGCGACCAGGAAGAGCATGGGGGATGGACCTGTGGATAAGATTTGGAAATGTGTTGTTTGGGAAGGCCTCATCGGGGGCAAGCCCCCTCCCACATTTTGATCTGTGAATACATTCAAGTGTGGGAGGGGACTTGCCCCCGATAGCAATCGATCAGCCACCCGAGCGCTTGGGCATCATCCACACCACACCACTCGCCACCGCCCGCTCATGACACAACCCCAGCACCGCCCGGCGCTCGGCATTGTCCATGCGGCTCCAGCGCGTAATCTCATCCACGTTGCGCTGGCAGCCGATGCAAATATCGTCATCATCCAGCGCGCAAATGCTCACGCACGGCGAGGCGACCGGGCGTTCAACCGCACTCATTCTGCCTGCTCAACCAGGTCACGCGCATACCGCTGCGCGTTATGCACATAGTGCGCGGCACTGGCTTCAAGCATGCGCTTCTGCGCCTCGGTCAGCTCACGCACCACCTTGCCCGGCGAGCCCATCACCAGCGAGCCATCAGGGATTTCCTTGCCTTCGCCGATCAGCGAATTGGCGCCGATGATGCAATATTTGCCGACCTTTGCGCCGTTGAGGATCACCGCGTTAATACCGATCAGGCTGTAATCGCCCACCGTGCAGCCGTGCAGCATGGCGTTATGCCCGATGGTCACGCCGGTGCCGAGGGTCAGTGGGTAGCCCATGTCGGTGTGCATCACGCTGCCGTCCTGCACGTTGCTGTTCTTGCCGATCAGGATCAGTTCGTTGTCGCCACGCAATACCGCGTTGAACCACACGTTGGCGCCCTCCTCCAGCCTGACCTTGCCCACCAGCGTGGCATTGGGCGCCACCCAGCTCTGTGGATGGGTCTCGACGCAGGCATCGCCCAGGCGGTATTTCATGGTTTTCCCTCACGGCTTGCCATTCAAACGACGGCTTAGATATTGATGAAGCTCTTGGGTGGCTGGTGCAGGCTGATCTTGGCATCGTCATAGAGCAGGTTGATCAGCTCGACGATCATGATTGCCGTCAGGCCCCAGATTTTGTATTCGCCGAACCGATAGCTCGGCACATACCAACTGCGGCCCTGGTAGTCGATGCGGTGGGTGTGCTCGCGCGGGTCCTGGCGGAAAAAATCCAGCGGCACGCTGAATACCGCTGCGATCTCGGCGTCGTTGGCCAGGTATTCGACGTAGTCGGGGATGACGCCCACGTACGGCGTTACGCGGATGCCGTGCAGGGAGATCAACGGGCTCAACGGCCCGATGACTTCGACCAGCCCCGGCGGCAGGCCGATCTCTTCTTCGGCTTCGCGCAGGGCGGTAAAAATCAGGTCCGGGTCTTCGGGGTCGCGGCGCCCGCCGGGAAAGGCCACTTCGCCACCGTGGGTCGACAGGCCGCTGGCGCGCAGGGTCAGGATCAGCTCGGGTTCGTCACTGCGGGTAATGGGTACCAGCACCGCGGCCTCGGGGAAACGCCCGTCAGTCTCCAGGGTGTGGGGAGTGTGATTGCTTACCCGGCGAAGTAGCTCGTCCAGCATGAGTCATCTCGGTCTGTTGGCTACCTTGCATCATGCACCAAAGCGGGCGGGCGCCCAACCCCAAAACCAGCGGCATGTCGCTAAACGACAACTTGCAGCGCCCTGCCTGCCAAGCCAAGATAGGCCCACTCTCCAGGAACCCCAGCATGAACTTCTGCAGCCAGTGCGGTAAACCGGTTACCCAACGCATCCCCGAAGGCGACGCACGCCTGCGCTATGTCTGCGATCACTGCGCGACCATTCACTACCAGAACCCCAATATCGTCGCCGGTACCCTGCCGGTATGGGGCGACCAAGTGCTGCTGTGCCGCCGCGCCATAGAGCCGCGCCTGGGTTACTGGACCCTGCCCGCAGGCTTTATGGAAAACGGCGAAACCGTGGCCCAGGCCGCCATGCGCGAGACCCTGGAAGAAGCCTGCGCCCGCGTGCGCAACCTGAGCCTCTATACGCTGATTGACGTGCCGCACATCAGCCAGGTGCATATTTTCTATCGCGCCGAGCTGGTCGACCTGGACTTCGCCGCGGGCCAGGAAAGCCTGGAAGTGAAGCTGTTCGCCGAAGCCGATATCCCTTGGTCCGAGCTGGCTTTCCGCACGGTCGGGCGTACCTTAGAATGCTTCTTCGCTGACCGTCGGCAACAGCTGTTCCCGGTACGCAGCGAGTCGGTGCCACCCCTGTCCAAGCCCGCCCAATAACAAGCCGGCCACTCATCGCCAAAGGGAAACCGTTTCAATGCGTTGGTTGCTTGCTCTTCTCTGCCTGTCGTTCGCCACCCTGTCTTCGGCCTCCACGGTGGAAACGCTCGGCGGCAAAACCGTCGAAAAAGTCCTGGTGCTCAAATCCGCCCACCAACTGCAGTTGATCAACGACGGCAAGCCCCTCAAGACCTATCGCATTTCCCTGGGTAAAAACCCCAAGGGCCACAAGCTGTTCGAGGGCGACCGCCGCACGCCCGAAGGCCTCTACTGGATCGACTGGCGCAAGACCAGCGAGCGCTTCAATCTGGCCATGCACATCTCCTACCCCAATATCAGCGACGCCGCCCGCGCCCGCCGCGAAGGGGTCAAACCGGGCAGCATGATCATGATCCACGGCACCCCGGACACCGAGGATTACCCGGAACAGTGGTTCCACACCCTGGACTGGACCGACGGCTGCATCGGCATGCGCAATGTGGATATGCGTGAGGTCTGGAGCCTGGTCAAGGACGGCACCCTGATCGAGATTCGGCCCTGATCTGCGACCACTCGTAAAATAATTCGAAAATATTTCCTGCCCCGAGCAGCACCTGCCGGTGAATACCAGTTCACCGTGCGGGCTGCGCCGTCGTGCGCGCTATGAAGACCTTTCTAATACCACTTTGTGCCAGGCACCGTTGCGGTGCCTTAATCCATTGAATGCACCGTTGTGGCTGCATTGACATGGTATTTAAGTGGTATTAATTTTCGACCCATACCGGGCGACAACACTCCAATAACCGCATCGGAAACCTGACAGATGAATCCCATTCTGGCCCTGCGCCCCGACGACAAACAATCCACGCCGCTGTACCTGCAATTGGCGCGCAAGCTCGAAGCGGCGATCCATGCCGGCCAGTGGACATCCGAGCAAGCCCTGCCGTCGGAGCGTGCGCTCAGCGAGCAGTTGAGCATTTCTCGAGTCACCGCCCGCAAAGCGCTGGAAGTGCTGTTTGAGCAGGGCCTGATCCGCCGCAGCCAGGGCTCCGGCACCTTTATCACGCCACGCCTGGAACAGCCGCTGTCGCGTCTGTCGGGGTTCAGCGAGATGCTGCGCCTCAAGGGCTTTGTGCCCGGCTCCCAATGGCTTGAACGCGACATCACCCCGCCGACCCATGAAGAACTGATCCGCCTGTGCCTGTCGACCAATGACAAAGTGGCGCGTCTCAAGCGCCTGCGCAAAGCCGACGACACGGTCATGGCCATTGAAATGACCGCTGTTCCCGCTTCGGTGCTGCCACAGCCGCAGGCCTTGGGCAGCTCGCTGTACGAATACTTCGACAGTATCGGCAAGCCCATCGTCCGCGCCCTCCAGCATGTACAGGCGATCAACGCATCGGATGAATTCGCCAAGCTGGTGGGCATCGCCCCCGGCACCGCCATGCTGCTGATGACCCGGGTCGGCTACACGCTGGATAACACCCCCATAGAAATCACCGACACCTATTGCCGCAACGACTACTACGACTTTGTCGCAGAGCTGCGTAGGTAAGACTTGCCGCCGCGTCGCGGCTTTAGAGAACTGCCCATGTCCGAAGACAACATCCTTACGCCCAGCGGCTGGATCCGCGGCCGCCTGGTGCACGAGCACGGCAAGGTCGTCGCCATCGAAGGCACGCCTTGCAATCCGGCCGACAACGACCTGCCCTACCTGCTGCCCGGCTTTATCGACCTGCATGTGCACGGCGGCGGCGGCAAAGACATCATGGAAGGCGTCGAGGCCTTCGAGACCATCACCCGCACCCATGTGCGATTTGGTACCACCTCGCTGCTGGCCACTACCATGACCGCGCCGGTCGACGAAATCTCCCGCGTACTCGGCCAGCTCGGCACCTTCTGCGCGCAGCGTCCTACCGGCAGCGCTCGCGTGCTCGGGGTACATCTGGAAGGCCCCTACATCAATCCGGGAAAACTCGGCGCCCAACCCAACTTCGCCCACACCGCCTTGATGGCCGAAGTTGAAGCCTACCTGCGCCTGGCGCCGATCCGGGTGATTACCATCGCGCCGGAAATCGCCGGCCACGACGCTCTGATCCGCGCCCTCAGCCAACGCGGCGTGCGCATGCAGATCGGCCACACCCTGGGCAGTTATGAAGAAGGCGTGGCCGCCCTCGCCGCCGGCGCCACCAGCTTTACCCATTTGTACAACGCCATGAGCCCGCTGCATCACCGCGAGCCGGGCATCGTCGGCGCCGCGCTGGCCCACGCCACCTACGCCGAGTTGATTCCCGACCTGCTGCACGTACACCCCGGTGCCATGCGCGTGGCGTTGCGCTCGATCCCGTGCCTGTATTGCGTCACCGACTCCACCGCCGCCGCCGGCATGCCCGATGGCGAATACAAGCTGGGCAGCCACACCGTGACCAAGTGCCTGGGCGGCGTGCGCCTGGCGGACGGCACCCTGGCCGGCAGCACTCTGACCATGGACCAGGCGCTGCGCAACCTGGTGAAGATCGGCCTGCCGATCAGCGAAGCCTCACAACGCCTGTCGCAATTTCCTGCGGACTACCTGGGCCTGGAAGAACGCGGCCGCCTGCAACCCGGCAGCTTTGCCGACTGCGTGCGCCTGGACCGCTCCCTGACACTCACCGACGTAATGGTCGAAGGAGAAGCCATTGACTTCAAAAATGCTTGAAGAGGCGCTGGCCTCCTGTGACGCCGTCGCGGCGCAACTGCAACGCCTGGAGCCGATACTCGAAGACGTCGCCGGTCGCCTGCGCCGCCAGCCGCCGCAAGTGGCAATGACCGTTGCGCGGGGCAGCTCGGACCATGCCGCCAGCTACTTCGCCTACCTGGCCATGCAGCATGTGGGGATTCCGGTGGCGTCGTTGCCGATGTCGGTGGTGACCTTGTTGCAGGCGCCGATGAAAGTCAGTGGCCAGGTGGCGTTTGGTTTCTCGCAATCGGGGCAAAGCCCGGACCTGGTCAACAGCCTGCGCCTGTTGCGCAAACGTGGGGCCTTGAGCATCTCGATGGTCAACGCCGAAGACTCGCCGCTGCAAGCCGCCTGTGAATTCCATGTGCCGCTGTGTGCCGGGCCGGAACTCAGCGTGGCCGCCACCAAGAGCTTTATCGCCACGCTCAGCGCCAGCGCGATGCTGGTCGGCCACTGGAACCAGGAAGCCGACCTGCTGCAAGCCTGCAACGCACTGCCCGACGGCCTGCGTGACGCGGCCAAACAGGATTGGCGCGCAGCCATCGAGGCGCTCAAAGGCAGCCAGCGCTTGATGGTGATCGGCCGTGGCGCCGGTTTTGCCGTCGCCCAGGAAGCCGCGCTCAAGCTCAAGGAAACCTCGGCGATCCAGGCCGAAGCCTTCAGCAGCGCCGAAGTGCGCCACGGGCCGATGGCCTTGATCGACGCAGACTACCACTTGCTGGTGTTCGCCCCACGCGGCGCCGAGCAGGCCGGCCTGCTGACCCTGGCCGCCGATATGCGCCAGCGCGGCGCCCGTGTGTTGCTGGCCGCGCCGGACGATGTTGCCGAACGCGACCTGACCCTGAGCCGCGCAGAACACCCGAGCCTGGACCCGATCCTGGCCATCCAGAGTTTTTACGTGATGGCGGCAGGCCTGGCGCAGGCCCGGGGCATGAACCCCGACCAGCCCCGTCACCTGAGCAAAGTCACTCGCACTCACTGAGTCGATTGCCGTGTTTTCCTGATGAGTACCGTGCCCATGTCCAACAACAATAACCGACTGACCCTTAGCGCCCCCTTGAGTGGGCCGGTGCTGGCCCTGGGCAGCGTCCCCGACGAAGTGTTCGCCAGCGGCGCCATGGGCGACGGTATTGCCATCGATCCGTTGAATGACTGCCTGCACGCGCCGTGTGACGGGGTGATTATCCACGTCGCCCGCACCGGGCACGCGCTGACCCTGCGCGCCGACAACGGTGCCGAAGTGCTGATGCATGTCGGCATCGACACCGTGGAACTCAATGGCGAAGGTTTTGCCTTGCTGGTGAAGGAAGGCGCGCGGGTGAGCCAGGGCCAGGCGCTGGTGCAATTTGACCTGGACCGCATTGCGCGCCAGTGCAAGAGCCTGGTGAGCTTGATCATCCTGACCAACAGCGACCGCTTCGAACTGACGCCCTGCCCGCTCAGCACGGTCAAGGTCGGGGAGCCGTTGATGCAGGTGACGCTGCGTTCGGGCGCCCCCGTTCAAGCGGCTGTGGATAACTCCAGCGCCGAAGCCAGCGCCAGCGTTCGCGTCACCCATCGCGGCGGTTTGCATGCGCGCCCTGCTGCGCTGATCCGCAAGACCGCCCAGGGTTTCAGCAGCCAGGCGCACCTGCACTTCGCTGACAAGTCGGCGTCGTGCGACAGCCTGATTGGCTTGATGGGCTTGGGCATTGGCGAAGGTGACGAAGTACGCGTGACCTGCCGTGGCAACGATGCCGATGCGGCGCTGCAAGGGTTGATCGCGGCGTTGTCCGTGGCGATCCGCGAAGATCACCACGCTCCTGCAGTGGCGGCCGTACCACGTCGCGTCAGTGTGGAAACCGATGTGTTGCAAGGCGTGTGCGCAGCCCCCGGCCTGGTGTGCGGCCCGCTGTTTCGCCTGACCGGCATCGAGCTGCCGGAAGACACCGGTAACCATTCGGCCGACGAACAAAAGCAGCGTCTCGACACGGCACTGGAGCAGGTGCGCGGCGAAATCCGCAGCACCCTGGACCACGCCCGCCAACGCAAGAACGTCGACGAAGAAGAGATCTTCGCCGCCCACCTCGCGCTGCTGGAAGACCCGGCATTGCTGCAAGCCGCTGCCGACGCCATTGCCCAGGGCAGCGCCGCCACCCATGCCTGGCGCGATGCGATCCAGGCCCAGTGCGCGGTATTGCTGGCACTGGGCAAGCCCTTGTTCGCCGAACGCGCCAACGACCTGCGCGACCTGCAACAACGCATATTGCGCGCATTGCTGGGTGAAGCCTGGCACTTCGAATTGCCCGCCGGATCGATTGTCGGCGCCCATGAACTCACCCCCTCGGACCTGCTGCAACTGAGCAAGCAGCAAGCCGTGGGAATCTGCATGGCCGAGGGCGGCGCCACGTCCCACGTCGCGATTCTGGCGCGGGGCAAAGGCTTGCCTTGCGTGGTGGCGCTGGGTGCCGAGCTGCTCGAGGTGCCCCAGGGCCAGCGCGTGGTGCTGGACGCCGCCAATGGCCGCCTGGAACTGGCGCCCAGCGATGCTCGCCATGCTGAAGTCCATCAGATTCGCGATGCGCAGAAAGTCCGCCGCCAGCAGCAACAGGCCCAGGCCCGATTGCCGGCGCGCACCCTCGATGGCGTGAGCATTGAAATCGCCGCCAACGTCGCCTCCAGCGCCGAGGCTCAACTGGCGTTTGAAAACGGCGCCGACGGCGTCGGCCTGCTGCGCACCGAATTCCTCTTCGTCGACCGCCGCACTGCGCCGGATGAACAGGAGCAGCGCCAGGCTTATCAAGCCGTGCTGGATGCCATGGGCGACAAGTCGGTGATCATCCGCACCATCGACGTGGGCGGCGACAAGCAACTCGATTACCTGCCGCTGCCTGTCGAAGCCAACCCGGTGCTGGGCCTGCGCGGTATTCGCCTGGCCCAGGTGCGCCCGGAACTGCTCGACCAGCAACTGCGCGCGTTGCTGCAAGTCAGCCCGCTGCAGCGTTGCCGCATACTGCTGCCGATGGTCAGCGAAGTGGATGAGCTGCTGCATATCCGCCAGCGCCTGGATCAATTGTGCGAGGAGCTGGCACTGACCCAGCGCCCCGAACTGGGCGTTATGATCGAAGTGCCCGCCGCTGCGCTGATGGCTGAGCAACTGGCCGAGCATGCGGACTTCTTGTCCATCGGCACCAATGACCTGTCCCAGTACACCCTGGCCATGGATCGCGACCACGCGGGCCTCGCCGCCCGCGTCGATGCGCTGCACCCGGCTTTGCTGCGGCTGATCGCCCAGACCTGCGCCGGTGCGGCGAAACATGGGCGCTGGGTCGGCGTATGTGGCGCACTCGCCTCCGACCCATTGGCCACGCCGGTGCTGGTCGGCCTGGGCGTCAGCGAGCTGTCGGTGAGCCCACCGCAGATCGGCGAAATCAAGGACCGCGTCCGCCACCTGGACGCGGCGCAATGCCGGCAATTGAGCCAAGGGTTGCTCGACCTGAGCAGCGCCAAAGCCGTTCGCCACGCCTGTCAACACCACTGGCCGCTGAGCTGACAACAACAAGAATAGGGAGACACGCCATGTATCAACATTTCATCGAAGGCCTGCAACGCCTGGGCCGCGCACTGATGCTGCCGATTGCGATCCTGCCGATCGCCGGCCTCTTGCTGCGACTGGGCGACACCGACTTGCTCAACATCGCGGTGATGCACGACGCCGGGCAGGCCATCTTCGCCAACCTGGCGCTGATCTTCGCCATCGGCATCGCCGTCGGCTTTGCCCGCGACAATAACGGCACGGCCGGCCTGGCCGGGGCGATTGGTTATCTGGTGATGATCTCCACGCTCAAGGTGATGGACACCTCCATCAACATGGGCATGCTCGCCGGTATCGCCAGTGGCCTGATGGCCGGTGGGCTGTATAACCGTTTCAAGGACATCAAGCTGCCGGAGTACTTGGCGTTCTTCGGCGGGCGACGGTTTGTACCGATTGTCACCGGGTTTTCGGCAGTGGGATTGGGGGTGATCTTCGGGCTGATATGGCCGCCGATCCAACACGGCATCAACAGCTTCGGCGTGTTGCTGATGGAAAGCGGCAGCCTCGGCGCGTTCGTGTTTGGCGTGTTCAACCGCCTGCTGATCGTCACCGGCCTGCACCACATCCTCAACAACATGGCCTGGTTTGTGTTCGGCAGCTTTACCGACCCGGTGACGGGCGCGGTGGTGACGGGCGATCTGACTCGATATTTTGCCGGCGATCCGAAGGGCGGCCAGTTCATGACCGGCATGTTCCCGGTGATGCTGTTCGGCTTGCCCGCCGCGTGCCTGGCGATGTACCGCAACGCCCTGCCGGAGCGCCGCAAGGTGATGGGCGGGATCTTCCTGTCGATGGCCCTGACCTCGTTCCTTACGGGGGTGACCGAGCCGATCGAATTCGCCTTCATGTTCCTCGCACCGTTCCTGTATCTGCTGCATGCGCTGCTGACCGGCCTGTCGATGGCCATTACCAACCTGCTGAACATTCACCTGGGCTTTACCTTCTCCGGTGGCTTCATCGACATGGTCCTCGGCTGGGGCAAGTCCACCAATGGCTGGCTGGTGATACCGGTGGGCCTGGCCTATGCGGTGGTCTACTACACCGTGTTTGATTTCTGTATCCGCCGCTTCAACCTGAAAACGCCTGGCCGTGAAGACATTCAGGTGGTGCAGACCGAAGCTATGACCGACAACCAGCGCGCCGGTGCCTACATTCGCGCCCTGGGCGGTGCCGCCAACCTGCTCAGTGTCGGTGCTTGCACCACGCGCCTGCGCCTGGACATGGTGGACCGTAACAAGGCCGTGGACGCCGAGCTCAAGGCCCTGGGTGCGATGGCGGTGGTTCGCCCCGGTAACGGCGGCAGCTTGCAGGTGGTAGTGGGGCCGATGGCTGACAGCATTGCCGACGAGATCCGCCTGGCGATGCCGACCTCCGGCAATACGCCGGCCCCGGTCGTGGCTACGCAACCTCAAACCTCGACCGTCGCAACCGCTCAGGCCGAGCAATGGCTGAACGCCTTGGGTGGCAGCGACAATGTGCTGCAACTGGACTGCGTGGCCATGACCCGTATTCGCTTGCAACTGGCCGATGATCAGGCGCTGTCGGAGCAGCAGCTCAAGGCTCTGGGTTGCCAGGGTGTGAGTCAGCTCGACGGTGGTATCTGGCACCTGTTGGTGGGTGATTCGGCCCAGGGTTTAAGCGCCGCTCTCAAAGCGCTTTCCAGCCGCAGCTCGGTAGGCTCCAGCGTCTGACACCGCTACCTATCTACCGCCCGACCACGGGCACGACTCTCCATGCTGGACTCTTGTCCCAACATGGAGAGCGTTCCTGTGAGCACCACCACCCAGGCCGTTGAAGGCATCAAAGGCAATCTCAACCAGATTGGCAATCACCTGCTCAAGATCGAAAGACCGCTTCTGCCAGAGCAAAAAGCTTCAACCGAACTGGCTTATCTGGAAACACTGAACGGCGTCCTGAAAAGCTATCGGCAGCAGTTTCTGACCAAGAGCCGAGCGTTTTATCAAGCACTGGAGCCGCATGATTTACCGCAAAAACTTGCGCTGCTCAAGACGACGCTGAACGCTCATCTACAAGACCTCGATCTCTCCGAGCAGATCGGCGGTAAGTCACGCAAATCCTTCATGACCTATAACGCAGGCTTCACCGCGCTTGAGCATGAAGCCGCCCTCGGTGTCCAGGATCGCCTGTTACACCCGCAGGAACAGAAAATCCTCGCAAAGGTGTCGCGGGGACCAGCGCTACGTCCCGGCGTTTACGCACTGACTTTCCGCTACCAGGAACAGGTCGTCGAACTGGCCGGTGCCTTTGTACTCACCGAAAAATCCAGCCCGCTGGCGACCGACCTGTCGCCAGGCCAGGCAGTCGGCGCAGTGATGCTGTTCACCCCTGCGCATGGAATCGAATCATTCGACTCGCTGGATAAACTCAACAACCATTTGCTGCAAGGCATGGATGACACGGCTCAGCATCGCGACTTCATGAGTCTGCTGCCTATGCGCTATCACGCCCTGACACCCGCTGGGATCTGGCCGCTGGAACTGTCGCCCATAACCGATGAACCGCTGTTCGAACACACGTACAACGCTCTGCTCGACAAACGCACCCAGGACATCGACCGAGCCTTGAGCCTGATCGATAACCCGACACAGGACGCGGCGCAGTTGATCGATGCCCTTGATCTCGCCATCACCTGCGCCCTACCCGACCTCAACGCCCGTCTGGAGTGGCGCGCTCAGCGCTTGCTGGAGCGCCACCTGCGCAACAGCGCCCCGGACTGGTATCGCAGCGCCAGCGAAACCCGGCGAGCCACCCTGGCCGAGCATCTGGCCCGCTATAACGAAGCGCGTCAGGACATGCTCGACCTGCTCAACCCTGTCGCCACGCCTGAAACCCTGGCTCGTTATCAACTGCTCGAACGCCTGAGCGATGACCTGGATATTCACCACCTGAACCCGGAACACCTGCAGGTCATCACCCGTCGCCATGTCGCCCCTATCGGCGAGTATGAACACGACCGCAATCTGATCGACCTGGCCCTGCGCGGCCTGCGCACCGGTGATGAGTTGCCCGGTTCCGACTTCCTGGAAAAAACCACTCTTCTCTATAATGGCGCGCCCCTGCCCGAAGACTACGACGACCTGACACCGGCCTGGCTGGCGCAGCAGCTGAGCACACTGCAACCGCGCATCGCGTTTGGCGATATACAAATACAACTGCACAAGAAGCCCGAACTCAGACACGCCATCGAACAGATGCTCGATCAGCGGATCAACGCACTGGCCTATACCGCAGTGCTCCAGGGCCACCTGCGCGAGGACGACTTCCAACTGGTTCAAAGCCTGCGCCAGGACAGCGATAGCCAACTGAGCGCCGCGACACTTTCACTTCATGAGGCACAACTTCAAGACTTGTGGGTATTGCGTCAGAGCGATGCCAGCGGCGTGGTCAAGCGCCTGTTGCTGTGTACTCCCGAGGCGCCTCAAGAGCAGCAATTCCAAGCATTTGACAGCGAAATCGCCTGCCAGAACCATATCCTCGGCTGGAGCCTGGACAACGGCCACAGAGAACCGCCAGGCACGTTGACCGACTATCTGATCAAAAGGGTCCCCCTGCGTTTTCGCCCGGCCATGAAACGTGTCTTGAGCGGCCTGAGCTTCAAGCCCCACGCCCAGGAATACAACGAGGTGGCTTTCAACAATATCGGCAGTCATGCCGATTGCCTCAAGGCAATGTCAGCCCACGTCTTGGCAACCCGTATCGACGACTACGCACTCGGCACACCGAACTGGTTTCGCTCCACCAGCACCGACAACCGCCGGAAACTGTTGCAACTGGCCGAAGATTCCCGCCACGCCTTGCGCATCTACAACGATTTGCCGTTGTCCGAAGCGCGCTACCCAAGCTTTTCCGACTACCTGCATGAACAGGCGAAAAAGAAGCTGAACGAGCTGCTGGGGCGCAGGCAAAACGATGTTGATCCCGATACGGTGTGGGCCTACTCACCTGCGGCAGTGCTGGGCAAGTTGACCCCACCCCCCCTGACTTACACTGAACTTTATCGCGACGGCTACAGCGAAGGCGTGGGTTTTCTCGACCAGAAATTCTCTCGATCAGCCCGCTTCAAAGGCCCGCAAGGCATTGATATCAGCCCACTGACCGCCGAAAAGGTCGCACGCTCGGTCACTGGCGTGTGGATCGGCGCGCGCTACATCAACGAACTCAAAGCGAAATTGCTCGACAGGGCCAGTGCGGGCTACAGCTTTCGGCGTAACGCGACACTGGCCATCACCCAATTGCAGTTGCAAACCGCCGCCCTTGAAAGCCGCCTGCAAGGAGATATTGCCGACGTTGACCTGATATGGCTGAACCAAAGTATCGCCAGCATGGGCGAGACTTCGACACAGACACGCGGCAATTATGCGATCCACCGACTTCTGATCGACGGCGAATGGATCATCGATACCTACCTGTTCAGCCACGGCGATAACCCCGTGCTGCTCTACACACCGCAAGCGCCAGATGGCATCAGCTTTCGCGAGGCCCGGCAGTTCAACTACCTGCTGAAAAAGCTACCCGGCATGATCACCTACCTCACCAGCCGCGTCGGTGTGCCGTCCCGGACACGCGTGCGCACATTCCTGGAGGAAGCGCAAAAACAGCTGCCTGAAAACCTGGATAAAACCACCGCCAGCCCAGCGCGTTACGACTCGACCCGCGCCATACCTCCAGTACTTGACCTGCGCCGGCTGCTGTATGACATGAAGCTGCAGCGCAAAATCGATGACGTGCAAGCAACCACCGTCAATCGTACCCAAATGATCGCCGGCATCCTGTGGACCTGCGTGGAGTGGGTGAGCGCCGTTGCCACGGCCCCGTTTCCGGCGCTGAGCCTGAGTTTGGGGATGCTGCTGGCTTTCAAGGACGGCATGCTGGCCTTGCACGCTTACCATCAGGGCGATGACGCAGGTGCCCTGAAACACTTGATAGGCTATCTGCTCAACAGTGCCGGCGCAGCCTTCACCGATCTGCGCCCGGCCCTCGCGTCACTGGAGCAGCTAAGCAAACCGGCTTTGCGCCAGGTCGCGAGAAGAGCCCCACAGAACCCGGTCATGAAGCTGATCCAGCAATTGGAACCTGCGCCACTCCCAACCGCTGACATGCAAAGAGTGCTGTTTGACAGTGAATTCCTTTGGGCCAAAAAGACGCCGGATGAGATCGGTCGCTACTTGTTGTATCGCCTCGACCCGATCAGCGGGCAACTGGTCTCTACCACCCGTGTGGCAGCGCCAAACGCACAAGGGGTCTGGACACGTACCGGCGTCACTGGCGGAGCACCCAAGTATGAAAAACTGCCTGAAGCACCTGACACGCTGAAAAACTATGAGATGCCAGCCAAACACTGGCGCGATGTTGAGCGCGTACTGGACCCGGACATCGGTGCCGCCATGCGGCAACGCGCAGACGAGTGGTTCAGCGATCCTGGCCTGCTCCCCAGTGTCGCCGCAGCACAGCTGGCACCTGCGCTCAACATTTATAAACAACAAGTCGAACGTCTGACGAAGGACGCCCAGAATTTCTTCAAATACCTCGACCCTCTCGCGCCACGAGCCGACGCCCTTGCTGTCGAGGCCAACACTCAGTTCCCACAATTGATTGCCAGCGATGCTTTTGCCGCAAACCAGAACCTGGTCATCGGCGCGGTCCCCGGCTCTATCGCCAGCAAGCAATTGCTGATTGAGCAGATGGATGCGTTGATCGAAAACGGTTTCAAGCGTCTCTATGTGGAATACCTGCCCGGCGATGTGTTTCGACCCAAGCTGGAGAAGCTTAATCGCGGCAAATCATGGAAGCATATTGAGCGGCACTTGAAGAACCTCGACAAAACCGTGGGCTTCGCCGAGAACGCCGAATACTCCTACCTGGCCCTGGTACGCAAGGCGCGCGAGAAGGGCATCAAGATCAAGGCGCTGGACGCCTCGACCTCCTACCACCTGGAGGATGCCCTGCAAATGGGCGATACCTCCCCGACCACGCCGCGGGACAACGCCATCAGAAACTTCTACTCCCACCGCGCCATCGAAGCGGATGCCCTCACCGAGCCCGACGAGCGTTGGGTCGCACTCGTGGATTCATCCCGCCTGCGTACGTTCAATGAGACACCTGGCCTGGCGGACCTGCAAAATGCCGTCGCCCTGCGGGTTGAGGACATCGGCCCGAACCAGCCCGTGGGTATCTGGGCAGACACCCCCGGATCGATACCGGGTGACCCTTCAGCCAGGGGAGACTATCGAATGACACTGCAAACATCCTACAAAGCGCCCGCCCCTATCGAGCCGAAGGCTGGCGGCGTCAGCGCAGGACAAGTCGACCCGGTGGCCGGCACATCATCCTCGGTGCTCAATGCCAACGAGTTTGACATCCCTGTCTCCATGAGAGATGAAATTATTCGCCTGGATTACAGCAGCCGCCGTGGCCTGGATCCCGTTTACCGTCCTCGTGGCGGGGTAAAGGGGGCTGCTTTCGACACTTTTATCGAGGCGCGAACCCGGCTGCACGTCAAGGCTGAAGAGTTCTTTACCGACTACACTCCCCCCTCTCGACCGACGTTGCCCACCATAACGGACAACACCACACCTGAATCTTTTCTGAAACAGATCAGCGACAGTTCCTTGCCAGGGCTTGTGCTGGGTGAACCCCACGGCATGGAGTCGAGCAAAAAACTGCTGATAACACAGATGGAAACCATCAAGAAGTTGGGTTTCAAGACACTCTATGTCGAACATCTGTATACCGACCTTCATCAGGCCGAACTGGAGGTGTTTCTTAAAACCCAACAGCTTCCTGACAACCTCAAGAGATACCTGAAACAACAGGACATAGACCACATGCACTTCCGTCATGCCGGCCCTCACACCTACACGGAGGTCTACCAAGCCGCCAGCAAATACGGCATCCGTATCAGAGCCCTGGACTGCGTCGCCAGCTATAACCTCAAGGGAATGCCCGACGACGCCCGGACCAAGATGTTCAATTATTTTGCCTCACGGGTCATACACGCTGACCAGGCGGCGCATGGGCCGCATAAATGGATCGCTTTCGTCGGCAACTCACATGCCAATTACTACGCAGGGGTACCTGGGCTGGCAGAGTTACTGACGACGGTCAGCCTGAACGTCCGTGATGTTGCGCCTGGCCTGGGCAAAAAAATTCACCTCGGTCACTGGGAAACACTGGATAGCATAAAGGGCCGGAGCGCATTGCGTAACGACTTCAAACTGGAGGAGGTCATTGTCGGACAGCCAGCACGTATCCCCGATGTTCCCGTCGACAGGTCAACCTTGAAAGACCCGCGCCACTACCTGATCGAACGCCTATCGGACCCTGAGACCAATCTGCTGCGCTACTCCGCCGCCGAGGGCATCATCTCTACGCCTATTCAGATAGACGATACCGGTCTGTTCTTCATTGATCTGGAGGGTATGGCCCATGAGCGCTTCAAATACCAGAAAGACCTGATCTACAAAGTGACAAGGGACCTGCAACTGACGCCGGCGCCTGTTGTACCTGCAAAAAGGACATGGTTGAAAAAAACCGGGCACTACGTGATCGAACGGCCATCGGAAACCGAGGCTAATTTGATACACCTCTCCCGTAACGATGGCGTTATGGTTACAGCCATTCAGAAAGACGATGCAGGGAAGTATTTTATTACTCGATGGAATATGGAGCAGCGACGCTTCGACTCCGAGGACGCCCTGATCAAGTCACTCCAAATATATCCAGGTCTAAGACCCGCACCAGCACCGTAACTTGCTTTTTCGATTGCTCTCCGCTGTTTGGAGAGCAATCGTCGGCAACATCGACCCTACAAATATCCGCCATCTGCGCCTTTGCCGAGCATCTATCTACCGCTCGATGCGCTATCCGCCCGTCTACGTTAGACGCATCAACCAACAGGGAAGATTGGCATGCGCACTACGTTAGAACTCTCTCCAGCGATTCAACAGGCCCACGCATCACGCGACTATCTATCACCATTATTTGCCGCCCGACCGCGGCTGACGGCGGTGGCTCAGTCATTGCTCCAGGAGTGGATCAAGGACTGGGCGATGGGCAACTCGTTACAAGCGAGCGACCTGTGGGTGGGGGTGCAACGGGAGGGCGCGGGACCAGGCTTCAGTCAACTTCAAACCTTGAGTGATGCCCTGATTCGGCGCTGCATGAGTCGAGAGCCGTTGAATTACACGCCTGGGCACCATCGTTTGCTAGCCAGTTCGACAACCTCGCGACCGGTGTCAACGACGGGGACCGAAGCCGTGTCGATTGATGACATCGAACTCATGCTCAACACCTTGGCACCCGAGTTGGGAAAGGCGTTTACTTCCCATTTGGTAGCGTATTGGAACGCTGCAGTGCCCGCGAATGCCTCACTGACACGCTGGCGGGCCGTAAGCAATCATCTGCACTTGGGTTTACAGCGGGCACGGCAGAATCCGCCGTTAAACGCGTTGGAGCGGGAGATGCTGTTGGGGGACGAGGCGTACGTCACACGTCAGGCAAACCGCACAGGAACTACGTGGGACAGTAACGGGCTGCGGTTCTATCAGGTGTATGCCGCCAGTGAAGGGCAACCCGGCCAGTGGCCTCCCCTGCTGGTACTGCGCCGACAGGTAAACCAGCAGGAGGTTGTCCTCGTCTACATTCCGCCCATTCAGCTGTTGAAACTCGATCAGTTGGCGGATGTGGGCGCCTTGTTACCCCGCTATATGAGCGAGTACACCCCGGGGCTGTCGATCCAGTGGGTCCTCAAGGAGATTGATAGCAACCCCTTCGATTACCTGGCGCAAAGCCTGCTGGAAAAGCAACTCAGGGACTTGGCCCGCATTGACTGGTCGCAATACGCCGAAATCGCCGACTATGAGCAACTGTTCAAGGACCTCACCGACCCACTGGCCTGGTTCGATCCCGACCGCAACACCCCGTTGATCAATGAGGAGCAACTACCTCTCTGGTTGCAGACCGCCTCGATCGCTGATCGCCTCACCTATGGTCAGTTGCTTTCCCGACTGACTCAGGTGCAACAACGCACAGCCGGGGCCGGATTCATGGATGGGCTTGACCCGATTGATGTGTATGCCCGCAAGGCCCTGCAACGCCAGATGGCGCTGGATTATCCACAGGAAGTACTCATTAACCCGGGCGACTACCGGCTGACCTTTACCCGAACCCAGGGTGGGACGGTGGGCTGGACGCAGCAAACTGTTCTGACCCTGACGCAATCTGCGCTGGAAAACCCTTTCGCTACGCCCTATGCCCGTGTAGAGATCAGTAATCAGGCAGAACCCGGTTACGTGCCCGATTGGTGGCTCAAGCCGACCTACCTCAAGAAACTGATCGAAACCGTCAATGTAGGCCGGCACTATCCGGCACTCCTCAAGGACCGCTTGATTATGAACGCGGTCGAGTCCGGTCGGCGCCGGCGGTTGTTTATCGACCAAATGACCGTCCAGTTGCCCTTGCAGGCGCTGGAGTATTGCCTCAGCAAGCGGCAAGGCGTCACGTTTTCCGGCTTTCAGGTAGTCCGGGCGCTGCTGGCGGATGAACCGGCACAGCGTCAGGTCGACGGCGAAGCCATCGTCGCGCGCCCCCTGGCATTCCTGACCTACGAGGGAAGTGCTGCACACAGGGCCGGCAATATGTTTGTGATTGGCCCCCGTGACAACAGCACGCTGCCGCATATTCTCTATCGCCCTGGCCACACTGAAGCCCTGCGCCAATTTCCCAGCCGGGAAGCACTGCTCCAGGCAATTGCTCAAGGCGATAGCACTTTACAAGGGGCGGTATTGGAGAGCTTCTCCGAGCAAGATCGAGCGTTGTTCCGTAACGGCGGGTTTATGCAGCCCCACACCCAGCGCTTTCTGCAAGGCGATGAACATGAGCCGCTATTTACCCCCAGCCCGGTATTGCTCAGTGATACACCCGTGTCGGGGGATTTCCTGGCCAGCGTATTTGATGAAAACGCCAGGAGCCTGTGGCAGCGCGCGGAAAAACAGTCGACCTCCAATGAAGCGTTGCGCTGGACACTCTTCAAGAATGATCTATGGCAGGTGTTCGGCGCCTTTTTACCGCTGATAAGGGGCCCGGTGGCGACGGCTGGATGGCTGTACACATTGCTGAGCAGCCTGCACACGTACGTGAGATTACCGCAAGAGGCTGATCCAACAGCCCGGGCCGATGCACTGGCAGAGCTGCTCTCCAGTATGTCGGCGTTGCTGCTGAATCATGCACTGACGCTGGACGAGCGCCTGGCGGTGAATCCCGCAAAAATGCCCATCAGGCCCAGACTTATAGAAAGCGACTTCAGTCCGCCCGTGCATCAGAAAAAAACTCCATCGGCATTTGCGTGGCAGCGTCTGCATGCAGACATAACAGAGATGAATTTGTCCTGGTCCGATCCATCCGGTCAACCGACGGGGAGGCTGAAAACAGCATTGGAAACCTTCAAGTGGCGACCGGCTGCGGGTGAACAGTCACCGGACATTCTCAAAAACGTTGAAAGAACCGGGCCACTGAGAGGTCTGGTCAGCAGACCCGTTACCGGAGCAGAACCGCATCATCTCGCAGTCCTTCAAGGGGCACTGTACGCCGTCAAGAAGTTCGAGGGGCATTTACGAGTGGTCGACCTCAAACAACCGGGACGCTGGGGCCCTTGGATCAGGCGCAATAACAGGGGGGTGTGGACCATTGATTTGCAGATGCGCTTGCGCGGCGCTGGGCCGAAAAAAACAGTGGCGGCCCGGCGAGCGCAAATCCAGCACTACAATCAAGAGCTGCAAAACAGATACCACGATGTGACAGCCCGGTTGATGACGGCTGAACGGGCCGTGCAGATAGCCTCCACACTCGATGAAAACCCCGCGCTTTCCATACAGCAACGGCCGGCAATCAGGGCGAGCCTCGTCAGCAAGCTCGAGGAACAGATGCGTTTTCAATTCGAGAAGTT
This sequence comes from Pseudomonas sp. R2-7-07, assembly GCF_003852355.1. Lineage (NCBI taxonomy): Bacteria > Pseudomonadati > Pseudomonadota > Gammaproteobacteria > Pseudomonadales > Pseudomonadaceae > Pseudomonas > Pseudomonas sp. R2-7-07. Next base: position 4,651,317 of record NZ_CP027759.1, read on the forward strand.
GGATCTGCTGTACGCAAAAAACCACAACCAGCCCCTCCCCGGGTTCGAGCAGGAACTGATACAGCAACAGGAAGCCCTGGTAGACAACCTGCGGCATCAAATGGCTGTAGTCATTCAGGAGCGCCACGACGCTGCTCCGTCGAAAGCGGTTCAGAATCAGTGGCTGGAACAACTCGATGAGACCGACGAGGGCACCGCCCAGGCGGCTCATAAAAACATACAGGACTACCTGGGCAAGGTTGCGGGTTTTAACGACCGACTGATTGAGTTGAGCACGCTGGAAAAAAACAACCTGCAGCAGCTGATGTCCGTCCCCGGTTTTGATCTGTCACGCAGCACGTTGGCACAGGATCCAGTACAGGCAGCACCGCTTGACTGGATGTTCGCACAATTGGACGTGTACAAGAGCCTGATTTTGAGGCGACCACCGCTGCCCGAAGAGTTTGATGATTTTGTGCACCTCAAGCAGTTATGCGACAGCGTGATGCTGGCCACCGCGTCGCAAAAGTACGTGCAAGCCCCTGGCCTCGTCTCGCCTGAGCTACGGATTAGCGGGCTTGAAAAACTCATTCATGAGTACACGGATACCCAGTCCTGGCTGATTTACTATAAGCAGGCCCAATCGGGACTGATAGACCCTGGGCATTTAATGGGGCTCTGGCGCCAGATCGACAAAGTAAGGCAGATGGCGGAACAGGATCTGGCCTTAGCCATCAGTGAGCAATCGCACATCCCTGAACGGCAACCGACACCAACTCCGAGCCTGAGCCCAGGCAAGCGAGTGATACGTGACCGTAAACAGCGGGTCTGGGTCGGCCAGGAGCGCGAGCGCACCCCGGAGTTGGACGTAGAAATCATGGATGTTATCGGACCTGTCGATAACCAGCCGGTGATCAGTTTTCGCAAGAACGCTACGACGGAGGAGTGGGAGGAGAATATCGAGCCCAAAAAACCGTCCTTCAGACCCGCTCGGTCGCTGAAAAAACTGCTGGCTGACGCAAGAGATTTGCTGTCCAAGGGCCCCTCCACGATAAGTCGAGAGCAAAAAGAATCACTGAAATCCAAAACACCGAACAGTACCGAGGCACACCTGGCTCGCCTGGCCGATGCAATGGATGAGGTGGCAGGGAAAATTCGTGACATCTGGGCGCAAGATCCAGCAAGAAAAAAAGCGGCCGACGAACAGCTGGTCGATAAGCTGACCCAGGATGCCACCGGCCTGCGGGAGCAAGGTCGATTGCTTCGAGTTGCCATCATCGAGCGCAATCTACCCAACGAAGCGGGGATTGAATACTTGAAGGCTCAAGGGGAAATCGACATTTCCCTTATAGAAGGACGGGTCAAACTCAAGTCAGAAAACGACTACCTGCAAGAGTATGTGATTCATAAAAAAAACCGACAGGTGCTGGCCTATGCTCACTTCCACTATTCAGCGGCTGATACCGCCAACCCTCAGTTCAACGCCGCCCATCTGAAATTGCCGGAACAGCGCTACCTGAGCTTTGCTAGCCTGGCCGTACAACCGAAGGAGAATATTCTCCCAATCTACTACAGCCGTATCAGCCCCAGGCTGGCCGAACCGCTGTTTCTGAGCGTCACTCGTTCAATCAAGCGCCACGGGAGGAAGGACTATTGGTAAATGACGCCTAATAAAAAACCACTGGCCAATCAGGCCAGTGGTTTTTTGTTTTTACAGCTACCGGATCAAAAATCCGCCAACTGCCACACCTCATACGCGGGTGTTTCATAGGGATGGTTGAGCTTCAACGCGGCCACTACCGCCACGATCAACTCATCCGCCACTACCAATTCAACTTTCCATTCCTGGACCACTTCAACCTGCCCGACCTGACCGATAAACGGCTGGCTGCCGTCCATTGGCCGGAACTGGCCGCGGCCCAGCACCTGCCAGGCGCAGCTGTCGTAGGTGCCGATGCGCCCGCCGCCGGCGGCGAAGACGGCGGTTTTCACCGTCTCCACGTGGCTGTCGGGAACAAAGAAGGCAAGCTTGTACACCGCCTTAGTTCACCCAAACGCGGGCGTTGCGGAACATGCGCATCCAGGCGCCGTCTTCGTTCCACTCTTCCGGGCGCCACGAGTTCTGCACGGCGCGGAATACGCGCTCCGGGTGCGGCATCATGATGGTCACGCGGCCGTCGCGGCTGGTGAGGCCGGTGATCCCGCGCGGCGAGCCGTTCGGGTTGGCCGGGTAGTTCTCGGTGACCTTGCCGTGGTTGTCGACGAAACGCAGGGCCACGGTGCCGGACAGGTCGGCTTCGAGCAGGGCTTCTTCGCTGGCGAACTCGGCATGGCCTTCACCGTGGGCGATGGCGATCGGCATGCGCGAACCGGCCATGCCTTGCAGGAAGATCGAGTTGGATTCCTGCACCTGCACCATAGCGACACGGGCTTCGAACTGCTCGGAACGGTTACGCACAAAGTGCGGCCAGAACTCGCTGCCCGGGATCAGTTCGCTGAGGTTGGACATCATCTGGCAACCGTTGCACACACCCAGGGTGAAGCTGTCGTTGCGCTCGAAGAAGCCCTGGAACGCATCGCGGGCACGGCTGTTGAACAGGGCCGACTTGGCCCAGCCTTCACCGGCACCCAACACGTCGCCGTAGGAGAAACCACCGCAGGCCACCAGACCTTTGAACTCATTGAGGTCAACGCGGCCGGCGAGGATGTCGCTCATGTGCACGTCGATCGCATTGAAGCCGGCACGGTCGAACGCCGCCGCCATTTCCACCTGGCCGTTGACGCCCTGCTCACGCAGCACGGCAACCTGTGGGCGAATGCCTTTCTTGATGTAGGGCGCGGAGATGTCCTGGTTGACGTCGAAGCTGAGCATGGTGCTCAGGCCCGGGTTGTCTTCTTCCAGGATCACGTCGAATTCCTGCTCGGCGCAGTCGGCGTTGTCGCGCAGGCGCTGGATCTGGTAGCTGGTCTCGGACCACTGGCGTTGCAGCAGGCGGCGCTGGCCGGTAAAGACCGTGTCACCGTTGAACGAGATATTCACTTCGCCGTTGTTGATCGGCTGACCGATCACCGCCACGCACTCAGCCAAGCCAGCGGCGCTGAACTGTGCCAGAACGTCTGGAGTCGCGTCCTGACGCACCTGGATCACCGCACCCAGCTCTTCGTTGAACAGGATGCCGTTGATTTCGGCAGCATCCTCGGCAACGCTGTCGAGCACGATGTTCAGGCCGCAGTGACCGGCAAACGCCATCTCGACCACGCTGGTCAGCAAGCCGCCGTCGGAACGGTCGTGGTAAGCCAGCAGGTGGCCGTCGGCATTGAGGCCCTGGATCACGGCGAAGAAGGCTTTCAGGTCTTCAGCGTCGTCGACGTCCGGCGCGTGCTTGCCGAGCTTGCCGTGGGTCTGCGCCAGGATCGAGGCGCCCATGCGGTTCTGGCCACGGCCCAGGTCGATCAGGATCAGGTCGGTGGTGCCCTTGTCCATGCGCAGTTGCGGGGTCAGGGTCTGGCGAATATCGGTGACCGGTGCGAACCCGGTAACGATCAGCGACAGCGGCGAGGTGACGCTCTTGTCGGTGCCGTCTTCATTCCAGCGAGTGGCCATGGACATGGAGTCCTTGCCCACCGGAATGGTGATCCCCAGCTCAGGGCACAGCTCCATGCCGACGGCCTTGACGGTGTCGTACAGACGCGCGTCTTCACCGGGGTGGCCGGCTGCGGACATCCAGTTGGCCGACAGCTTGATGTCGGACAGCTTGCCGATGCGCGAGGCCGCAATGTTGGTGAGGGTTTCGCCGATGGCCATGCGGCCCGACGCCGGCGCGTCCAGCAGGGCCAGCGGCGTGCGTTCGCCCATGGCCATGGCTTCACCGGTGTAGACGTCGAAGCTGGTGGCGGTGACGGCAACGTCGGCCACCGGTACCTGCCACGGGCCGACCATTTGGTCACGGGCCACCAGGCCGGTGATGGTGCGGTCGCCGATGGTGATCAGGAAGCTTTTGCTCGCCACGGCCGGGTGGTGCAGCACGCGTTCGATGCTGTCGGCCAGTTCCAGGGTGCTTGGGTCGAAATCATCGCCCAGCTCGGCTTCACGTACCGCCGAACGGTGCATGCGCGGGGCTTTGCCCAGCAGCACTTCCAGCGGCATGTCCACCGGGCTGTTGCCGAAGTGGCTGTCGGTCACCGTCAGTTGTGGCTCGGCAGTGGCTTCGCCGACCACGGCAAACGGGCAGCGCTCGCGCTCGCAGATGGCCTGGAAGCGCGCAAAGTCTTCAGGGCCGACCGCCAGCACGTAACGTTCCTGGGATTCGTTGCTCCAGATTTCGTGCGGGGCCATGCCCGGCTCGTCGTTTGGAATGTTGCGCAGTTCGAAACGGCCACCGCGCTCGCCATCGTTGACCAGTTCCGGGAACGCGTTGGACAAGCCACCGGCACCGACGTCGTGGATGAAGCTGATCGGGTTCTTGTCACCCAATTGCCAGCAACGGTCGATGACTTCCTGGCAGCGACGCTCCATCTCCGGGTTTTCGCGCTGTACCGAGGCGAAGTCGAGGTCGGCCGAGCTGGTGCCGGTGGCCATGGAGGAAGCCGCGCCGCCGCCCAGGCCGATCAGCATCGCCGGGCCGCCGAGCACGATCAGCTTGGAGCCGACCAGGATTTCGCCTTTCTTGACGTGTTCTTCACGGATGTTGCCCATGCCGCCGGCCAACATGATCGGCTTGTGGTAGCCGCGCACTTCGTCGCCACGCGGGGTGGTGATGGACTGCTCGAAGGTACGGAAATAGCCGGTCAGTGCCGGACGCCCGAATTCGTTGTTGAACGCGGCGCCGCCGAGCGGGCCTTCGATCATGATGTCCAGCGCGGTGACGATGCGCTCGGGCTTGCCGTACGGCACTTCCCACGGCTGTTCGAAGCCTGGGATCTGCAGGTTGGACACGGTGAAACCGGTGAGGCCCGCCTTGGGCTTGGCGCCACGGCCGGTAGCGCCTTCGTCGCGGATCTCGCCGCCGGAACCGGTGGCTGCGCCGGGGAACGGGGCAATCGCGGTCGGGTGGTTGTGGGTCTCGACCTTCATCAGGATGTGCACCGGTTCCTGCACCGCGCCGTACTGGCGGGTTTCAGGGTCCGGGAAGAAGCGGCCGGCGACGGAGCCGACGATCACCGAGGCGTTGTCCTTATAAGCCGACAGAACCCCTTCGCTGTGCATCACGTAGGTGTTCTTGATCATGCCGAACAGGCTTTTTTCCTGGCTTTCGCCATCAATGTCCCAACTGGCGTTGAAGATCTTGTGACGGCAATGCTCGGAGTTGGCCTGCGCAAACATCATCAGCTCGATGTCGTGCGGGTTGCGCTTCAAGCCGATGAAAGCGTTGACCAGGTAGTCGATCTCGTCTTCGGCCAGGGCCAGGCCCAATTCGGTGTTGGCCTTCTCGAGGGCGGCGCGGCCACCGCCCAGTACGTCAATCGCGGTCAGCGGCTTGGGTTCGGCGTGGCTGAACAGGCCGGCAGCCTGTTCCAGCTGGCTGACGATGATCTGGGTCATGCGGTCGTGCAGGCTGCTGGCGATCAGCTCGGCCTCGGCATCGCTGAACTGCCCGGCAACGTAGAACGCGATACCACGCTCCAGGCGCTGGATGCTCGAAAGGCCGCAGTTACGGGCGATGTCGCTGGCCTTGCTCGACCAGGGCGAGATGGTGCCGAACCTTGGCAGAACCAGGAACAAGCGGCCGGTCGGCTCTTGAACCGGAACGCTGGGGCCGTACTTCAGAAGGCGTGCGAGCACTTGCTGTTCGTCGGCGGTCAAGACGCCGGCTACGTCGGCGAAGTGAGCAAATTCAGCATACAAGCCTGTAACAGCTGGAACCTTCTGGCTCAGTTGCTTGAGGAGTTTGCTGTGGCGAAAGGCAGAAAGGGCAGGAGCGCCGCGCAGGATCAACATCTTCGGGACAGCCTCGGGAAGGGGTGTGCTTTGAGGCCGTGCATTCTAGCGTAAACCTTCGCCAACGGCACCCGAAACGCTACCGTTGGCCGCTGCCGAACGTCAGTTGGCACGGTTTGCACGGGGCCCTGGGGTGTTCCCCGGCATCGGGCGCAGATATTTTAACCGTCACAATCGGGCGCCAAGCCACGTTTCTGCGGGGTGCAGCACAGTTTTGGCGGCGCTAGCAGACAAGTCCACCGCTGTCGAGATATGGCGCCGTGGGCCGTTTGCGTATACTGCGCAGATGTTCTCCCCAACTGTTTTGCGCCCGCGATGCGCCAAATGGCTCATCGCCACCGGACTCTTCCTGATGCTCAGCGCCTGTGTTGATAAACCCAGCACGCTCGAGCGAATCAAGGAGGATGGCGTATTGCGGGTGGTTACCCGGAACAGCCCGGCGACGTATTTCCAGGACCGCAACGGTGAAACCGGTTTCGAATACGAGCTGGTCAAGCGCTTTGCCGATGACCTGGGCGTTACGCTTAAAATCGAAACCGCCGACAATCTCGATGACCTGTTCGGTCAGCTGGGCAAGCCCAACGGCCCGGTGCTGGCCGCCGCCGGCCTGGTCAGCAGCGAACAGCGCCAGCAACAGGTGCGCTTCTCTCACCCGTACCTCGAAGTCACGCCGCAGATCATCTACCGCAACGGCCAATCGCGGCCCACCAATGCGGCGGACCTGGTCGGCAAGAAGATCATGGTGCTCAAGGGCAGCACCCACGCCGAGCAGTTGGCGGCGCTGAAAAAGCAGAACCCTGCCATCGAATACGAAGAGTCCGACGCCGTCGAGGTGGTCGACCTGCTGCGCATGGTCGACGAAGGGCAAATCGACCTGACCCTGGTGGACTCCAACGAAGTCGCCATGAACCAGGTGTACTTCCCCAACGTGCGGGTGGCGTTCGACCTGGGCAACGCCAGCAACCAGAGCTGGGCCGTGGCCGCCGGTGAAGACAACAGCCTGCTCAACGAAATCAATAGTTACTTGGACAAGGTCGAGAAGAACGGCACCCTCCAGCGTCTGAAAGATCGCTATTACGGGCACGTCGATGTACTTGGCTACGTCGGCGCCTATACCTTCGCCCAGCATCTGCAGCAGCGCCTGCCCAAGTACGAGAAGCACTTTCGCGCCTACGCCAAGGAAGAAAAGGTCGACTGGCGACTATTGGCGGCCATCGGCTATCAGGAATCGCTGTGGCAACCGGCGGTCACCTCCAAGACCGGCGTGCGCGGCTTGATGATGCTGACCCAGAACACCGCCCAGGCGATGGGCGTGTCCAACCGCCTGGATGCCAGGCAAAGCATCATGGGCGGCGCCAAGTACCTGGCCAAGATCAAGGACGAACTGGACGACAAGATCGCCGAGCCCGACCGCACCTGGTTTGCCCTCGCCGCCTACAACGTCGGCACCGGCCACCTGGACGACGCGCGACTGCTGGCGAAAAAGGAAGGCCTGAACCCGAACAAGTGGCTGGACGTGAAGAAAATGCTGCCGCGCCTGTCGCAGAAGCAGTGGTACAGCAAGACGCGCTACGGTTATGCCAGGGGCGGCGAACCGGTGCATTTTGTGGCGAACATCCGGCGCTACTACGACATCCTGACCTGGGTGACCCAGCCGCAGTTGGAGGGGAATCAGGTGGTGGAAGGCAACCTGCATGTGCCGGGCGTAGATAAAACCAAGCCGCCGGAAGACACCCCGCAGCTCTGATGATCGTTCCCAGGCAGCGTGTGAGAATGATCAATAAAAATATTGGTTTGGCTTTCTGTAGAAGCGAGCTTGCTCGCGTTAACGATTACGCAGCAATACTGGTTTAACGCGGCGCTCTCAGTTTTTTCGCGAGCAAGCTCGCTCCTACAGAGCCACGACGCCAACGGCCATCGAAGCCGTGCCTCGCAGCAAGGACGACCAGGCACATTTAGACCTCGATGGCCAAAGCCATGTGATCGTGGTGAGTAACCAGACGTTTTTGCAGGATGGCCGGCAGTTCGAGTACACCGAATCACGACACACCCTGGATAAGTTCTACTTCTGCGATATCGCCAGGCGATAATTATCTACCCGCCGCCCTTCTGAAGCGCTTGGCATGCTCGGCTCTCCCCCCTCAAGGAGAGCAGCATGCCGCTTACCGACACATCCCCCGCCGCCCAGCAACAACTCAAGGCCCTGGCTCCCGTGGTGCTGGATGCCTACCCGAATATGCAGACGATGGCCATCGAAACCGCCCGTGAGATTCTCGCCAAACATGGCCTGGCGGAGCTGGACCCCGATCATGTGTACTGGCACCGCTTCAGCGGCGGCTACAGTGACCCGGCGACTTATACCGGTTGGAGCCATAACGAAAAACAGCAGGAGTCGATGACGCTGACGCAGTTGGTCATTCACCGCTTCAATGTGCATGACCAGGACAATGCCGACCTGCTCGACGGCGACGGTGGCTTCTATCTCGACGGGCCCGAGGCGCGGCTGTTCGATCACCACAACGAAGTGCGGCTATCGGCCCGAACAGTGCTCGACGATTTCTGGGCGATCAACTTCTGTGATCGCTACACCACCCGCATGGAGGACTTCTGGAGCGCCCACTTCGACGACTTCCGTACCCTGGCCAAGGTCAACTGCCTGGCCCAGGCGCTGCAAGCCCGCCAGGCCGGGCACCTCACCGAGCCCCAGCTGCAAACGGTCCTCCAGGCCTTGGCCAGCAACTTGCCCTGGCCCCCGACCCTGTCCAATCTGCACGCCGAGTCACCTACGATGGATGGGCTGCGTGTGGCGGCGCTGGATATCGGTGGGCATATCGCCACGGACATCCTGCGTATCGTCGACCACGACGGCCGGCAAATCCTCTACGTCCCCGGCGACGCCCAGGCTTTCCATTGTTGCGAGACACCCGCCGACCTGCATTTCTGGCTGCTGAACCAGACCAATCATCCGGACAACCGCGCCCGGTTCATGGCCCACTTCCCGCTGTCAGCCCAAGTCCAGCAGGACGACACCGACGCCGTGACGTGGAAGCAGATGCTGCTCACCCCCGTATTGATCTATCGCACCGCCCAGGCTCTGACGGGTACCCTGCCGCCGGACTGGGTGGACAAGGGCCTGTACCACCAACTCGACCAGCTGTTTATCGACTGGGGCACCTGGAATCACCATCTGATCAACCAGACCGACCAGACGATTGAAGGCGATGCGTTTACCTGGCTGGCACAATCGAGCCAGGCACGCATGCACAACGATGCGGACTTCTCGCTGCGCAGCAATGGCGACCTGCGCAAGAAACTGTGGATCGGTTACCTGAATGCCTTTGGCAAAACCTTCGGCCCGATGGCGGTGGCGGGCTGGCCGGTGGCCTTGGTGGTCGTGGGGGCCAGCGTGGCGAATCTCGGCCTGAATATCGACCAGGCCATCAACGGTAAAACCCTCGCCGAACGCCGCGCCGGGGCGCTGGGCGCGATACTCAGCGCCATCGACACCCTATTCAACCTGGCGCTGCTGAAAGCCGACGGGGTCATGCCGGATATCGCCGAAGCGACCGAAACCCTGGCGGCTGAAACCACGCTTCCCACAGAACGCCCTGCGCCACCGCCGATACCCGAACCTACGGTACCCGCCGCCTACCAGACCAACCTGATACTGGAAGGCGAAACCCTGAATACCGCCCCCGGAAAGTTTCAGCAGATTTATTCCCTCAGGTCCACAGAAGGCATGCCCCAGCACGCCATCCTGCTGGACGATCAGGCCTATTACGTACGTTATGAAGGCGATCCCAATGGCCGTGGTTACTGGGCCATCGTCGACCCGAACAACCCCCATGGCTTTTCCGGCACGCTGGCGGTGCGCCTGAATGAGTTCAACGAATGGGAGCGGGTACCCGGCGCCAAAGGCCTGAAAGGCGGTGGCGGCAACTCCAGCAAAGCCGCAAAGAAAACGCCCCCCTCGCCTACCCCACCACCTTCGCAACCTGTGGCTCAGTCACCCAGCGACGTGCACAGGGTCACCACGCCATTCGATACCCCGCCATCGACCCGCCCGGAAGTAAAACGCTGGGCAATGGGGCTCAATGAAACTCACGTTCAAAGCCGTTTCGGCCGCATCGACCGTTTCACTCACTATTACGGCGCAACCCACCGCAAACTGCTGCAATTGGCGCAAGACTTCTACAACGAACTGCCCTGGACCCGGTTACCGGCTCGCCCGAATATTCCTGCCTTTGAACCCACCGCCACCCTTGATGAAGCCCTCGAGCGCCTGCCCGACGAGATACCCGGATACGTCATCGGCGAAACCCTCGATCGTGTCGCCAGCACCCGCCTGGTCATCGAAAAAATGCCACTCTTTGCACGCAAGGGCGTCAAAACCCTGTACATGCGCCGCCTGCTCAATGACTTCGCCCAGGATGATTTGAACCTCTACTTCCGCACCGGGGTTATGTCCGAGGACCTGGAAAATCATCTGAGCCAATTGGGCACTGACCCGTCCGGGCAATTCAACGAACTGGAACTGGTCAAGGCAGCCAGGGACAACGGCATACGCGTGCAGGCAATCGACTGCGCAGCCCATTACAAATACCCCAACCCTGTCGCCGACCTGTCAGAACAAGTCACGAGCAATTACCTCGCCCACACCCTTATCCAAACCGATAGAGCCCTGAACGGTGGCGGTAAGTGGCTGGTACTGACGGGCGCGAGAAACATCAACACCTTCAATGGATTCGCCGGCCTCAGTGAGCTGGAAGGCGGCATCGGGCTGCGTATCGAAGAGGTGCTGCCTGGGCAAGGTCACGATGTACGCCTGGATCCCGGCGTCGCCATGGATCGCGACAATGCGCCCCTGCCTGAAAGCACCGGCGATAGCTTCGACACTTTCCATGCCGACCTGCGAGTACAAGTAGAGGCGCCTCTGGTGCGGCGCACTGTGCAGCAAAACCATCGGCTGTTGTTTCGCAAGGGCATGTACCTGATAGATGAAAGCCAGGGCAACTACACCCTGCTACACCACAGCAGAGACAGGGGCATCGTCAGCACACCCATCAATCGGCTGGCCGATGGCAGCGTCTACATCGACCGGCCGGCCTGGGCTGCCGTCCATAACGTGCACTTCCCAACGCTGGAAAAGCTGTCCAGTGCGCTCACTAACATGGGCATGAGCCTGCAAAGCCGGCTGCCCATCTGACAGACAATAAAAAACCTGGCCTCGGCCAGGTTTTTCAGTGACTCAACGCTGGCCATGTCGGCCAATGTTTATTCCCACTCAATCGTCGCCGGCGGCTTGCTCGACACGTCGTACGTCACGCGTGAAATGCCTTCGATTTCATTGATGATACGGCCGCTGACGGTTTCCAGCAGTTCGTACGGCAGGTGTGCCCAACGGGCGGTCATGAAGTCGATGGTTTCCACCGCACGCAGGGCCACGACCCATGCGTAACGACGGCCATCGCCTACAACGCCTACGGATTTGACCGGCTGGAACACCACGAACGCCTGGCTGACCTTGTGGTACCAGTCGGCCTTGCGCAGTTCTTCGATGAAGATGTGGTCGGCGCGACGCAGCAGGTCGGCGTATTCCTTCTTCACCTCACCGAGGATGCGCACGCCCAGGCCCGGGCCTGGGAATGGGTGGCGGTAGACCATGTCGTACGGCAGGCCCAGTTCCAGGCCCAGACGGCGGACTTCGTCCTTGAACAGTTCGCGCAGCGGTTCTACCAGCTTGAGGTTCATTTCCTCAGGCAGGCCACCGACGTTGTGGTGGGACTTGATCACGTGGGCCTTGCCGCTCTTGGCGCCGGCCGACTCGATCACGTCGGGGTAGATGGTGCCCTGGGCGAGGTATTTGATGTTGTCCAGGTGCTTGGCCTGGGCATCGAAGACGTCGATGAAGGTACGACCGATGATCTTGCGCTTCTTCTCCGGGTCGGACTCGCCGGCCAGGTTGTTGAGGAACTGCTCCTCGGCGTTGGCACGGATCACCTTGACGCCCATGTTCTCGGCGAACATGGCCATCACTTGCTCGCCTTCGTGCAAGCGCAACAGGCCGTTGTCGACGAACACGCAGGTCAGTTGGTCGCCGATGGCTTTGTGCAGCAGCGCAGCAACCACGGAGGAGTCAACACCGCCGGACAGGCCGAGCAGCACGTTGTCGGTACCGACCTGGGCACGCACCTGGGCGATGGCGTCTTCAGCGATTTTCGACGGCGTCCACAGGGCTTCACACTCACAGATGTCGAGGATGAAGCGCGACAGGATGCGCCCGCCTTGCTTGGTGTGGGTCACTTCAGGGTGGAACTGCACGCCGTAGTAGCGACGCTCATCGCTGAACATGCCGGCGATCGGGCAGCTCGGGGTGCTGGCCAGGATGTGGAAGTCTTCCGGCATCTTGGTGACCTTGTCACCGTGGCTCATCCACACGTCGAGGCCGAACAGGCCGTCGGCGTCGATGTGGTCTTCGATACCGTCCAACAGGCGGCTCTTGCCGACCACGTCAACCCGCGCATAACCGAATTCACGCAGCTCGGAGCCTTCAACCTTGCCGCCCAGTTGTTCGGCCATGGTCTGCATGCCGTAGCAAATGCCGAAGACCGGTACGCCCAGGTCGAACACCGCCTGCGGGCAGCGCGGGCTGTTGGCTTCGTGCACGGACTCGGGGCCACCGGCGAGGATGACGCCTTTGGGTGCGAATTCGCGAATCGCTGCGTCATCCATGTCGAACGGGTGCAGTTCGCAGTACACGCCGATTTCACGCACGCGGCGGGCGATCAGTTGGGTGTACTGGGAACCGAAGTCGAGGATCAGGATGCGGTGGGCGTGAATGTCGAGGGCCATGAAGTCAGTCTCGTCTAATGAATCAGAAACAACTCGGGGCTGAAAGAACAGCCCCGGTTACTTAACGTTTTGCTGGAAGCCTCAACCTACGCGGTAGTTTGGCGCTTCCTTGGTGATCTGCACGTCGTGGACATGGGATTCAGCCATGCCGGCGCCGGTGATCCGCACGAACTCTGGCTTGGTGCGCATTTCTTCGATGTCGGCGCTGCCGGTGTAGCCCATCGAGGAACGCAGGCCGCCCATCAGTTGATGGATGATCGCGCTCAGGGTGCCTTTGTACGGCACACGGCCTTCGATACCTTCCGGGACGAGCTTCTCGGCGCCTGCCGAGGAATCCTGGAAGTAGCGGTCGGACGAACCTTGCGCCTGGGACATGGCTCCCAGAGAACCCATGCCACGGTAAGCCTTGTACGAACGACCCTGGAACAGTTCGATTTCGCCCGGCGCTTCTTCGGTACCGGCGAACATCGAGCCCATCATCACGCAGGAAGCACCGGCAACGATGGCCTTGGACAGGTCACCGGAGAATCGGATGCCGCCGTCGGCGATCAACGGCACGCCGGTGCCTTCAAGGGCCGCGGCGACGTTGGCGATGGCGCTGATTTGCGGCACGCCGACACCAGCGACGATACGCGTGGTGCAGATCGAGCCAGGGCCGATACCGACCTTGACCGCGTCAGCACCCGCTTCGGCCAGCGCCTTGGCGGCAGCGCCGGTGGCGATGTTGCCGCCGATCACCTGCACGTCAGGGAAGTTCTGCTTGACCCAGCGCACGCGGTCGATCACGCCTTTGGAGTGACCGTGAGCCGTGTCGACCACCACCACGTCAACGCCGGCGGCGACCAGGGCCGACACGCGATCGCCGGTGTCTTTACCGGTACCAACGGCGGCGCCGACGCGCAGACGACCTTGGTCATCCTTGCTGGCCAGCGGGTAAGCCTTGGCTTTTTCGATATCGTTGACGGTCATCATGCCCTTGAGGGCGAATTTGTCGTCGACGATCAGCACGCGCTCGATGCGGTGCTTGTGCAGCAGTTCACGCACGTCGTTCTTGTCGGCGCCTTCCTTGACCGTGACCAGACGCTCTTTAGGCGTCATCACTTCGCGGACGGTGACTTCAAGACGGTTCTCGAAACGCACGTCACGGGACGTAACGATGCCGACCAGGTCGCCATCGTGCAGTACCGGAACGCCGGAGATGTTGTGCAGGCGGGTCAGTTCGAACAGATCACGCACGGTGGCGTCGGCTTCGATGGTGATGGGGTCTTTCACCACACCGGCTTCGTAACGCTTGACCTTGCGCACTTCGGCAGCTTGCTGCTCGATGGTCATGTTCTTGTGGATGATGCCGATGCCGCCTTCCTGAGCCATGGCGATGGCCAGACGGGCTTCGGTGACGGTGTCCATGGCAGCGGAAACCAGGGGAATATTCAGCTCGATGCCACGGGTTAGGCGGGTCTTGAGACTGACTTCGTTAGGAAGCACCTCGGAATAACCGGGCACTAGGAGAATGTCGTCGAATGTCAGAGCTTCTTGGCTGATACGCAGCATCGCGGGGGCTCCCGAGCGGGAAAATGGAAGCGCGCCATTATACTCAGACACCCCTCAGGTCTCAACGTAAAACTCTGACATATTTGGGAATAGTGATAGATGGAGAAATCTGGCTTCGCCTGATCGTTCCCGCGCTCTGCGTGGGAATGCCGCCTTGGACGCTCTGCGTCCGGCCGTTGAGGTGACGCGGAGCGTCACAGGATGCATTTCCACGCGGAGCGTGGGAACGATCACCTACAGCTCGACCTTGACCCAAGCGATCTTCTGGTCCAGCCAATCGGCAAATTCGTCGATAAAGCTTTGCTTGAACCCCGCCTCTGCCCAATTGTTGAAGATGAATCCCAGGTTGGAAAACCCGCATTCCTGCAGGAACAGGAAGCCGTTGATGTCGTCTTCGTGCCCACACAGCGGGCAGGTGAAGTTGTCGGTGTGGCCGGGCATCCAGTCTTCCAGGCTGTCGAACAGGGCTTCACCGACTTCCTTGCGGCACTCCGGGCAGCCGGCTTCTTCAAGAAAGCCCTTGGCCGGCGTATAGATGCAGCGTTTGTAGATGATTTCCAGGCCATTGACCGGTTCGTTGAACGGCAGCGCCTGCGGGTGCAGCACCACCGCGCGGGCGCCATCGGCGAGGGCGTAGGCCATGCGATTGCCGGTACGGCCGCAGGTGGTCAGTTCTTCCTTGATGATGTTCTTGCGCACCAGCCAGCGCACGATTGCCCGCGCGCGGGGCTCGTGGACGGGCAAGGTGGAGATTTTCGGGACAAGGATGCTTTGGGAATTCATGGGAGTCCTGCGGTGTGGCTGCTGACGCTATCGGGGGCAAGCCCCCCCTCCCACATCTGAATTGTGAACACAGTGAACTGTGGGAGGGGGCTTGCCCCCAATGGCGCCCTGAAGGCTGGCAGCTTAATCCCTGCTCCACCCAGGTCAAGTACTCAAATACCGCCCAATCAAGGCAATCCCACTGGCCAGCACCAACCACGTCACCAACCGCACAAACGCCTCACGGGACATGCGCATCGTCAACCGGCGCCCGCACCACAGCCCCAGGGCCATCGCCGGCAACAGGCACACCGCCAGCATCAACAAAGGCAAATCGGCATACACGCCGGCGATCAGGAACAGGCTCAGGCGCACCACCGTGCTGCAACTGATCAGCGCGCTTTGCGTGGCCCGCGCCGCGTCCTTGGGCAAACGGCTGTTCAGGTAGATCGCATATAAAAAGCCGCCGCTGCCGAACAACGCCCCAAACAAGCCGCCGACCGTCCCCATGGGAATCGACCAGCCCGCCGCCAACTGCGTGGGCCGCGCCTTCACCGCCAGGCTGTAGACCGCGTACGCGCTGATAAACAGGCCCATCAACAACAGCAACAGGTCCGAATGCAGGTTGAGCAGAAACACCACACCCAGTGTGCAACCAATCGCCATACACGGCAGCAGTCGCAGCAATTCCGGTTTGCTCACGTCCCGACGTGTTTGCAGCAGGCCACCAAAGGCTGCGACAAAATCCAACAAGACCAACAGTGGGATGATCTTCGACAACGGCATGAACAGAATCAGCACAGGCCCTGCCACCAGCGCCGTACCAAATCCGGCGATACCGAAAACGATATAGGCCACGACGATACCGAGGCCGATCACCAGCCACTCAACCGCGCCGAACGACCACTGGCTCATCAGCTCAACCACATTCATGGGCAATTCCTTGAAAGAGAATGCCGACACTTTAGTCATCCGTGAGCATTGCGCCAGTACGAAGGGGCGCGCTGGTGGAGCAATTCTGCCAAACCTTGCGCGAATGCCTATAAACTGCGGCCCATGATTAAAGATCCTTTTGCCCGACTGGGCCTGGACCGCGAAGTCCTGACTGTCAGCCAGCTCAACGGCCGCGCGCGGGTGTTGCTGGAAGACGTGTTCACCAATATCTGGGTTGAAGGCGAGATCTCCAACCTCGCCCGCCCGGCGTCCGGCCATGTGTATTTCACCCTCAAGGACAGCGGCGCCCAGGTACGTTGCGCGCTGTTTCGAAACAACGCGGCGCGGGTGCGCCAGGCGCTGAAGGATGGCCTGGCGGTAAAGGTGCGCGGCAAGGTCTCGTTGTTCGAGGGGCGCGGCGACTACCAGTTGATCCTCGACACTGTGGAGCCGGCGGGCGACGGCGCGCTGCGCCTGGCCTTCGATGCCCTGAAGGAAAAGCTCAGCGCCGAAGGCCTGTTCAGTGCCGAGCGCAAGGTGCCATTGCCGGCGCACCCTCGGCGCATCGGCATTATCAGTTCGCCGACCGGCGCGGTGATTCGCGACATCATCAGCGTATTCCGCCGGCGCGCGCCGAACATTGAACTGACATTGATTCCGACCGCCGTACAAGGCCGCGAGGCGATCGCGCAGATTGCGCGCGCGTTGAAACTGGCCGACGCCCGCGGCTTCGACGCGCTGATCCTGGCCCGTGGCGGCGGCTCGCTGGAAGACCTCTGGTGCTTCAACGAAGAAGCCGTGGCCCGTGCGATAGACGCCTGCGTCACGCCCATCGTGAGTGCCGTCGGGCATGAAACCGATGTGTCAATCAGCGACTTCGTGGCAGACGTGCGCGCGCCTACCCCGTCCGCCGCCGCTGAATTGCTGGCACCGGACGCCAGCCACCTGGTGCGCCAGGTGGAGAACCTGCATCGCCGCCTGGTGATGTTGATGCGCAACCGCCTGAGCCACAGCCGCCTGCGCCTGGAAGGCATGGCCCGCCGCTTGCGTCACCCGGGCGAACGTCTACGCCAGCAGGCCCAGCGCCTGGACGACTTGGACATGCGCCTGCGCCGCGCCTTCGAGCGCAGCCTCAATACCCGTCGCGAACGCTTGATTCGCCTGGAAACCCGCCTCGCCGGGCAGCACCCAGGCCGCCAGCTGGCCCTGCTGCGCCAGCGTCTGGACAGCCTCGCCGAACGCCTGCCCCGGGCCATGCGCGAGGGCCTCAAGGCGCGGCGCCTGCAGCTGCAAAGCCAGGTGCAGACACTGCAGGTGGTCAGCCCGCTGGCGACCCTCGGCCGTGGCTACAGCATCCTGCTCGACGAGCGCGGCCAGGCGATCCGCAACGCCGCGCAAACCCACACTGGCCAGCGCCTGACCGCGCGTCTCGGTGAGGGCCAACTGCAAGTGCGGGTGGAAGACAACCACCTGACACCCGTCACCCTTTCGTTACTGGATTGACCGATGCCACGTTTCCTCAGCTTGTTGATGCTCGTTTGCCTGACCTTCAATGTCCACGCCGACAGCTACATCACGCGCCTGCTGAACAAGCCGGTGCCCGGTGGCGTAGCGGTAGTGGACCTGGGGCCTGCGGCAACGGCGCCCAAGGCCACCTACCTGAACAGACCGGTGCTGGTGGTAAAGGAGCAAAACAACTGGCTGGCGATTGTAGGGATCCCACTGACGGTCAAGCCGGGTACCGAACGCATCGTCCACGGCGGGCAGCAACTGCCGTTCGTGGTGGGTTTCAAGAAATACCCCGAGCAGCGCATCACCTTGAAGAACAAAAGCCAGGTCAACCCGGAACCGGCGCAACTCAAACGCATCGAGGCCGAACTGGCCGTGCAGCTCAAGGCCTATCGCAGTTTCAGCCCGAATACGCCGAGCAACCTGCTGCTGGACAAACCGGTCAACGGGCCGCTGTCGAGCAAGTTCGGGGTAAGACGTTTCTTTAATGGCGAGGAGCGCAATCCGCATTCGGGTCTGGATTTTGCCGTTGGCGCAGGTACGCCGATCAAGACCCCGGCGGCTGGCAAGGTGATCCTGACCGGCAACTACTTCTTCAACGGCAACACCGTGTTCGTCGACCATGGGCAGGGCTTTATCAGCATGTTCTGCCACATGTCGAAGATCGATGTGAAAGTCGGCGATCAACTGACGCGTGGCGCGGTGGTGGGCAAGGTCGGCTCGACGGGTCGGGCAACCGGGCCGCATATGCATTGGAACGTCAGCCTTAACGACGCACGAGTCGACCCGGCGATCTTCATCGGCGCTTTCCAGCCCTGAATGGCCCGATTGCGCAGCCAATAAAGGCTGCGCAATTAAAGTCAGTCACCGCCGAGTTTTCAGCCATAAAATCTCTATTCCCACGCGAATAGCAGAACTTATCTCAATTTTTCGCGACTGCTTGCCATCTTTCACCCCGCCGGTTAGGGTTGGGCTTATGAAAACCTCTCACACCCTCATTCAGCTTCGTCAGCACCGCAGCCTGTGCCTGGTCAGCGCACGACTGCCAGGCTGAATCGATCTGC
Organism: Pseudomonas sp. R2-7-07; assembly: GCF_003852355.1. Lineage (NCBI taxonomy): Bacteria > Pseudomonadati > Pseudomonadota > Gammaproteobacteria > Pseudomonadales > Pseudomonadaceae > Pseudomonas > Pseudomonas sp. R2-7-07. The sequence goes on from NZ_CP027759.1 coordinate 4,669,905, forward strand.
CTCGTCTTTAAGCTTTATCCCCAATAACAGTTCTACGGCAGGCCGCCTTTTCTCGGCCCCTACAACAAAGGATTTCCCGATGAGCATGCTCAAAGACCCGTCTTCGAAATACCGTGCGTTTCCGATCATCGATATCCCGGACCGCACCTGGCCGTCCAAAACCATCACCACTGCGCCGATCTGGTGCAGCTCGGACTTGCGTGATGGCAACCAGTCGCTGATCGAACCGATGGACGCCGCGAAAAAGCTGCGCTTCTGGAAGACCCTCGTGGCCGTCGGCGTGAAGGAAATCGAAGCGTCCTTCCCCGCCGCGTCGCAAACCGATTTCGATTTCGTACGCACCCTGATCGAAGACAACCACATCCCCGAGGACACCACCATCCAGGTGCTGACCCAGGGCCGTGAAGACTTGATCGCACGGACCTTCGAATCCCTGCGCGGGGCCAAGAAAGCCATCGTGCACTTGTACAACGCCACTTCGCCGTCGTTCCGCCGCATCGTGTTCAACCAGGACAAGGACGGCGTCAAGGCCATTGCAGTCAACGCCGCCAAGCTGTTCGTCAAGTACGCCGCGCAACAGCCGCAAACCCAGTGGACCTTCGAATACTCCCCGGAGACCTTCAGCGCCACTGAGCTGGAGTTCGCCAAGGAAGTCTGTGACGCGGTGATCGAGGTGTGGAACCCGACGCCCGAGCACAAGATGATCCTCAACCTGCCGGCCACCGTGGAATGCGCCACGCCGAATATCTATGCCGACCAGATCGAGTGGTTCGGTCGCCATATCAACCGCCGTGACAGCGTGATCATCAGCCTGCACACCCACAACGACCGTGGCACGGGCGTCGCCGCCACCGAGCTGGGCCTGATGGCCGGGGCCGATCGTGTCGAAGGCTGCCTGTTCGGCAACGGCGAGCGCACTGGCAACGTCGACCTGGTTACCGTGGCGCTGAACATGTACACCCAGGGCCTCGACCCGCAGCTGGATTTCTCCGATATCGACGGCGTGCGCAAAGTCGTCGAGGAGTGCAACCAGATCCAGGTGCACCCACGTCACCCGTATGTCGGCGACCTGGTGCACACCGCGTTCTCCGGCTCCCATCAGGATGCAATCCGCAAGGGCTTCGCTCAGCAGAAAGACGACGCGTTGTGGGAGGTGCCGTACTTGCCGATCGACCCGGCAGACATCGGCCGCAGCTACGAAGCGGTAATCCGTGTGAACAGCCAGTCGGGCAAGGGCGGTATCGCCTACCTGCTGGAGCAGGAATACGACATCAGCCTGCCACGCCGCATGCAGATTGAATTCAGCCAGGTGGTACAGGCTGAAACCGACCGCGTCGGCCTTGAAATGACCGCACCGCAGATCTACGCCTTGCTGCAACGCGAATACTTGCAGGCCAACACCCCGTACGCGCTGGTCAGCCATCGCCTGCAGGAAGAAAACGGCAACAGCTACGTCGAAGTGGAAGTCTCCGGCAAGGGCCAAGGCGAGACCAACCTGCACTGGAAAGGCAAAGGCAACGGCGCGTTGGAAGCGCTGGTGGCGGGCTTGCCGATTGGTGTGGAGATCATGGACTACAACGAGCACGCGATTGGTGCGGGTACCAACGCCAAAGCGGCGGCGTACATCGAACTGCGCGTAAATGGCGAGCGTCCGGTGCATGGCGTGGGGATTGATGAAAACATCACCACCGCGAGCTTCAAGGCGCTGTTCAGTGCGCTGAACCGCTCGCTGAGCCAGCAGGAAGCGAAAGCGGCGTAAGCTATCGGCGCAATGCAAAAGGCCCCTGGGTGAGAATCCAGGGGCCTTTTTATTTGAAAGGTGTGCTGATCGGTCTGGCCTCATCGGGAGCAAGCCCCCTCCCACAGGGGAATGCATTCCAAATGTGGGAGGGGGCTTGCCCCCGATGGCGGTCCGTCAGACAAACTGAAAGCTATCGGCATCCAGGTTCGCCGGAAAGCGCGTGCGATACGCCGCCAACTCAGCCGCATCCAGCTTCACCTGAAACACTCCATCTGCTTCCCCCGCGCTCAGCAATGTCTCACCTTGGAAATCCAGCACCTGGCTATCGCCGGTGTAGGCAAAGCCCTTCCCATCCGTGCCCACGCGGTTCACAGCGGCGACGTAGCACAGGTTCTCGATGGCCCGCGCCGGCAACAGTCGATTCCAATGCTGACGCCGCGCCCCCGGCCAATTGGCGGTGTAAAGCAACAAGTCGGTGTCCTGGGCATCACGACTCCACACCGGGAAGCGCAGGTCGTAGCAAATCAACGGCCGAATACGCCAACCGTTCAATTCGAACTGCACCTGACGTTCGCCGGGGGTGTAGTGATCGTGCTCGCCGGCCATGCGGAACAGGTGGCGCTTGTCGTAATGCAGCACCTCACCGTCAGGCCGCGCCCAGAGCAGGCGGTTACGGTGGCTGCCATCCGCCGCCTGAATGATCACACTGCCCGTGATCACGGCGTTGTATTTTGCGGCCTGGGCCTGGAGCCAACGGTGCGTCGGGCCGTTTTCCGGTTCGGCCAGGGAAGCCGACTCCATGGAGAAACCGGTGGTGAACATTTCCGGCAATACAATCAGGTCGACGCCGCTGGCCTGCTCCAGCAACAGCTCGAAATGCTCAAGATTGGCCTGGCGGTCGTGCCACGCCAGGGTGGTCTGGATCAGGGCAATGTTCAGGTCTGGCAAGGCGCTCAAATCACGCATAGTTTTTCCGCCGCCTGTTGCAGCGTTTCCTCGCGTTTGGCAAAGCACAGGCGCACCAGGCGCTGGCCTTGGGGTGGGTTGCGGTAGAACACAGAGATAGGAATCGACGCCACGCCGTGTTCGCGCGTCATCCATTCGGACATGGCGACATCATCCAGGTCCGGGCGAATCCGGGAATAATCTACCAGTTGAAAGTAAGTCCCCGCCGATGGGCTGAAGCTGAACTGCGACGGCGCCAGCAACCGGCAGAACAGGTCGCGCTTGGCTTGGTAGAACGCCGGCAGCGCAGCCACGTGCTCCGGGTGCTCGGCCATAAAGTCGGCCAGCGCGTACTGCAACGGCGTCACGCCACAGAAACTGACGTATTGATGCACCTTGCGCAGCTCGGCAGTCAGGGCCGGCGGTGCAACCACATAGCCGGTTTTCCAGCCCGTGACGTGATAGGTCTTGCCGAACGAGCTGACCACAAACGCACGCGGGTACAGCTCCTCGTGGGCGAGCACGCTGACGTGGGGCACGTCGTCGAACACCAGGTGCTCATACACTTCATCGCTGAGCAGATAGATATCGCGGCCGCGAATCAGCTCGGCCAGTTGGTCCAGTTCCTTACGGCTGACCAGGGCGCCGCTGGGATTGTGCGGGGTATTGAGCACAATCATGCGCGTGCGCGGCGACAGCGCGGCCTTGATGCGCTCGAAGTCCAGGCTGAAATCCTGCAGGCCCAGTTGCACATGCACGCAGCGCCCGCCGGCCAGCTCTACCGAGGGCGCGTAGCTGTCGTAGCAAGGGTCGAAGATGATCACTTCGTCACCGTTGCGAATAACCGCCTGGATAGCGCAGAAAATGCCCTGAGTCGCGCCCGGCGTAATGGTTACTTCACGGTCGGCATCGACGCTGACACCGTAGCTGCGGGCAATCTTCGCCACCACCTGTTGGCGCAGCGCGGGCAAGCCGCTCATCGGTGCGTATTGGTTATGCCCGTTGGCGACGTGCCGCCCCACGGCGTCGAGCAAGTCTTGAGGGCCATTGAAGTCGGGAAAACCCTGGGACAGGTTGATTGCGCCGGTTTCGGCCGCCAACTGCGACATGCTGGTGAAAATGGTCGTGCCGACATTCGGCAGCTTGCTGGTGATCATGAAAGGCCCCTGCAGGTGAGCCCCAAGTTTTAAGCTGCCTGCCGCATCGGGTCAAGGCACAAACCGTCACGCACAAAAAAGGGCTCGCAATGAGCCCTTTTTTGACACGTCGATATCAGCGCTTGTCGCGGCGCTTTTTATCGGCTTTCTTGTGATGCGTCATCATCCGACGCTTCTTGTTGACCTGGCGGTCGGTAAGGCTGTTCTTGTTGCCTTCGTATGGGTTCTCGCCGCCCTTGAACTCGATACGGATCGGCGTACCGACCAGTTTCAAGACACGGCGGTAGGTGTTTTCCAGGTAACGCACATAGGACTTGGGCACCTTCTCGATCTGGTTACCGTGGATCACGATAATCGGCGGGTTGGCACCACCCAAGTGGGCGTAACGCAGTTTGATGCGGCGGTTGTTGACCATCGGCGGCGCGTGCTCGCCCACCGCGTCTTCCAGGATCTGGGTGAGGCGGTTGGTCGGCCAGCGGGTGACCGCTGACTTGAACGAGTTCTGTACGGAGGCGTAGAGGTTGCCCACGCCAGTGCCGTGCAGTGCCGAGATGAAGTGGATATCGGCGAACTCAACGAAGAACAGGCGACGCTGCAGCTCGATCTTGACGAAATCGCGCTCGCTCGGCGTCATGCCGTCCCACTTGTTGATCGCGATCACCAGCGCACGACCGGCTTCCAGGGCGAAGCCCAGCAGGTTCAGGTCGTGGTCCACCACGCCTTCGCGGGCGTCCATCACGAAGATCACCACGTTGGCGTCTTTGATAGCCTGCAGGGTTTTGACCACGGAGAATTTTTCAACTTCCTCGTGGATCTTGCCGCGCTTGCGCACACCAGCGGTGTCGATCAGCGTGTACTTCTCGTCGTTACGCTCGAACGGGATGTAGATGCTGTCACGGGTGGTGCCGGGTTCGTCATAGACGATTACCCGGTCTTCACCGAGCATACGGTTGACCAGGGTCGACTTGCCGACGTTAGGGCGGCCGATGATGGCGATCTTGATACCGTCTTTTTCGCTCGGGCCAGGAATGCGCTTGGCTTCCTCGCCTTCGGCGACGATCTCCTCCTCACCCTCTTCTTCCTCATCGTCATCCTTGGGAAAGGTGCTGAGGGCAATTTCCAGCATCTGCGTGATGCCGCGACCGTGGGCACCGGCAACCGGGATCGCATCGCCCAGGCCCATCGGGCTGAATTCGGCACGGGCCGCCTCAGGATCGATGTTATCGATCTTGTTCGCGACCAGGTAGGAACGCTTGTTGCGCTTGCGCAGGTGCTCGCCAATCATCTGGTCGGCAGCGGTGTAGCCCGCACGGGCGTCCACCAGGAACAACACGACATCGGCTTCTTCAATGGCCAGCAGCGACTGCTCGGCCATTTTTTCGTCCATGCCATGTTCGTCACCGGAGATACCACCGGTGTCGACAATAATGTAGGAGCGCCCTTGCCACTTTGCCTCACCGTATTGGCGATCACGGGTAAGACCGGACAAGTCGCCGACGATGGCGTCGCGAGTCCTGGTCAGGCGGTTGAACAAGGTGGACTTGCCGACGTTAGGTCGGCCCACCAGGGCAATTACGGGAACCATGCGGCTCTCCACTTCGTTATTTCAGAAAATACAAAAGCCGCTGCAGGGCAGCGGCTGGTGCTCGACTGTAGGAGCGAGCTTGTCGTGGCGAGGGAGCTTGCTCCCGCTGGGCTGCGTAGCAGCCCCAAAACCATTCGACCGAGATGCATCAGATGCACCTGTTTGACCAGTTTGGGAGCGCTTCGCACTCCAGCGGGAGCAAGCTCCCTCGCCACATGACGCTCGCTCCTACAGGTGAAGCTGCCAGGGGCTAAGCCCCAAGCATAGTTCTTACTTGATGGTCAGGGCTTCCAGCTTGCCGCTGTTGCCATACACATAAAGCATGTTACCCACCACCAGCGGACGCGCACGCAAGCCGTCGCTGTCGATACGCTCGCGACCTACAAAGCGACCGTCCACCTGGCTCAGCAGGTGCAGGTAGCCTTCGAAGTCACCGACCGCCACGTAGCTGGAAAAGACTTCCGGGGCCGACAGTTGACGGCGAGCCAGGGAGTCGTTGCTCCACAGTGCCGTGGTGGAACGCTCGTCGACACTTTCAACGGTGCCGGACGCCAGGCTCACATAGACGCTGCCAAACCCTTGGGCGACACCGGCGTAGCTGGAAGCATCACGCTGCCAGTTGACCCGCCCGCTCTGCAGGTCCAGTGCCGCGACACGGCCCTGATAAGTGGCGACGTAGAGGGTCTCGCCGGACAGTAACAGGCCGCCGTCGATATCCACCACACGATCCAACTCGGAACGACCTTGCGGGATAGCCACGCGGGTTTCCCAGGCCGGCACGCCATTCTGGGTATTCAGGGCGACCACTTTACCGGTCGACAGGCCCGCAACGGCCAGATTGTTGGTCACAATCGGACCGCTGGTACCGCGCAAGGTCAACACCGCCGGGGTGCTGTCGTACAACCAGCGCTGGTTGCCGGTAGTCGCGTCCAGACCGATCACGCGGTCATCCTGGGTTTGCACCACGACGACATCGCCGTTGGTGGCAGGCGGTGCGAGGACTTCACTGGTCACGCGAGCGCGCCATTTCTCTTCACCGGTGCTGGAATCCAGGGCCACGACCTCACCCTTGAGCGTGCCGAGCATGACCATGCCGTAACCCACGCCTACGGCGCCGGAAACAGGCAACTCAAGGTCTTTCTTCCACTTCACGTCGCCGGTCATGCGGTCCATGGAGGTCACGATGCCAGTGACGTCAGCGGCCACAATGTTGTCACCGTCAATTGCCGGTACCAGCATGTTGTAGGTTTCACCCTGACCGTCACCGATAGAGCGGCTCCACTGCTTTTGCAGGACCACTTCTTCCTTGAAGCTGGTCAGCTCCGCAGGCGGCAGTTCTTTTTTACTGTTGCTGCTGCAACCCGCGGCCAGAACGGCCAGAGCCAGCAATGCTGCATGTTTCCAACGGATCACGTCACGCATCCCCTTTGGCCAAGTCGTCCAGCTTGATTTGTAAGCCACCGACCGCCGCTTCATCAGACAGCGCCGCCTTGGCTTTTTGGTACGCAGCATTGGCTTCGTCGGTACGACCCAATTGGACCAACAGGTCGCCCTTGAGCTCTTCGCGAGTGGCTACAAATGCCTTGTCAGCATCGCCGTCGAGCAGTTTGAGTGCTTCGTCAGCCTTGTTCTGTGCAGCCAACACCTGTGCCAGGCGCTGACGTGCGATTTCACCCAGGGTCGGGTTGGTCGGTTTGTCGGCGATGGCCTTGAGTTCAGTGGCTGCATCATCGAGCTTGCCGGTGTCGACCGCGACTTTCGCGACGAACAGGCTGCCGTACTGCGCGTAGGCAGTACCGCCAAATTCGTTCTTCAGCTTGCCGGCCAGGTCTGCCACTTGGGCAGGGTCGGGCTTGCCGTCCGGCGTCAGGGTAGTTTCCAGCAACTGCTGATAAACGATCGAGGCGCCCTGGGACTGGTTGGCCTGATACTTGGTCCAGGCCTGCCAGCCGAACACCACCACTAAAGCCAGCAGACCGCCAGTAACCAGGGGCTTGCCGTTACGCTGCCACCAGTCCTTGAACTCGGCCAGTTGCTCATCATCAGTACTCGACACCCCAATACTCCTTAATCGCTAAATTCGGCTGTTCGACAGCTTCAACCCTGCACGACGCAGGTGGCCAGGTGCGCAGCGAGCGCATCAAAGGCAATGTTCTGTTGTTCGCCCTGACCACGCAGGGGTTTGAAACCTATCACTTGCTGGGCCAATTCGTCATCGCCGAGGATCAGCGCATACAACGCGCCGCTCTTGTCGGCCTTCTTGAACTGGCTCTTGAAGCTGCCCGCACCGGCATTGATCTGCAGACGCAGGTTCGGCAGCTGGTCACGCACTTTTTCGCTCAGGGCCAACGCAGCCAGTTCGGCGGCCTCGCCAAAAGCACAAAGATACACGTCCACCTGACGGGAAATCTCTTCGGGCACTTGCTCCAGGGTCTCCAGCAGCAGGATCAGCCGCTCGATGCCCATGGCGAAACCCACGCCTGCGGTGGGCTTGCCGCCCATCTGCTCGACCAGGCCGTCGTAACGACCACCGGCACACACGGTGCCTTGGGCGCCGAGTTTGTCGGTGACCCATTCGAACACGGTCTTGCTGTAGTAATCGAGGCCGCGCACCAGCTTCGGGTTGATCACATACGGGATACCCGCCGCATCCAGGCGAGCCTTGAGGCCCTCGAAGTGCGTGCGGGATTCTTCGTCCAGGTAATCGGCCATTTTCGGCGCATCGAGCAGCACGGCCTGGGTGTCGGCGTTCTTGGTATCAAGCACGCGCAACGGGTTGGTCTTCAGGCGGCGCTGGCTGTCTTCGTCCAATTTATCCAGGTGGGCAGACAGGTACTCCACCAGGGCGACCCGGTAGCGGCCCCGGGATTCACTGGTGCCCAGGCTGTTGAGCTCGAGCTTGACCGCGTCGCGGATGCCCAACTGGCCCCACAGGCGCCAGGTCAGAACGATCAGTTCGGCGTCAATGTCCGGGCCGTCCAGGTTGAAGACTTCGCAACCGATCTGGTGGAACTGGCGATAACGGCCTTTCTGCGGACGTTCGTGGCGGAACATCGGGCCGATGTACCACAGTTTCTGGGTCTGGCCGCCACCGGTGATGCCATGCTCCAGCACAGCGCGAACGCACGCGGCGGTGCCTTCCGGACGCAGGGTCAGGGAGTCGCCGTTACGGTCTTCAAAGGTGTACATCTCTTTTTCGACGATGTCGGTCACTTCACCGATGGAGCGCTTGAACAGCTCGGTGAATTCAACGATCGGCATACGAATCTGCTTGTAACCGTAGTTATCCAGCAGGCGCGCGACCGTGCTCTCGAAATAGCGCCACAGTGGCGTCTGCTCCGGCAGGATGTCGTTCATGCCACGAATGGCTTGCAGAGACTTGCTCACATCAAATCCTTAAATTCGTTCAATCAGCCGCGAGCGATCAGCGCTGCATCAGCGGCGACCTTTTCGGCCGCTTTCTGGCGGATCAGCTTTTCCAGCTCATCCACCAGATTGTCATTCGTCAATTTCTGCGACGGCTTGCCGTCGATATAAATCAGGTTCGGCGTACCGCCGGTCAAGCCCACATGCGCCTCTTTGGCCTCGCCCGGTCCGTTGACCACGCAACCGATCACCGCCACATCCAGCGGCACCAGCAGGTCTTCGAGACGCAACTCCAGGTCGTTCATGGTTTTCACCACGTCGAAGTTCTGTCGCGAGCAGCTCGGACAGGCAATGAAGTTGATGCCACGGGAACGCAAACGCAGGGATTTGAGAATGTCGTAACCGACCTTCACTTCCTCTACGGGGTCTGCCGCCAGGGAGATGCGGATAGTATCGCCAATCCCTTCGGCAAGCAGCATACCGAGACCCACCGCAGATTTCACTGTGCCTGAACGTAAACCGCCCGCTTCAGTGATGCCCAGGTGCAATGGCTGCACGATTTCCTTGGCCAGCAGGCGGTAGGCTTCTACGGCCATGAACACGTCGGAAGCCTTTACGCTGACCTTGAAGTCCTGGAAATTCAGGCGTTCGAGGTGTTCAACATGGCGCAGGGCCGACTCGACCAGCGCCGCCGGGGTCGGCTCGCCGTATTTCTTTTGCAGGTCTTTTTCCAGCGACCCGGCGTTAACGCCGATGCGGATGGGGATGCCGCGATCACGGGCCGCATCGACCACAGCGCGCACACGGTCTTCACGACCGATGTTGCCCGGGTTGATGCGCAGGCAGTCCACACCCAATTCGGCTACGCGCAATGCGATCCTGTAATCGAAGTGAATGTCGGCAACCAGTGGCACCTTGACCAATTGCTTGATACGGCCGAACGCTTCAGCAGCGTCCATGTCCGGTACGGAAACCCGCACGATGTCCACGCCGGCCGCTTCCAGACGATTGATCTGGGCGACGGTGGCGGCCACGTCATTGGTGTCGCTGTTGGTCATGCTCTGCACCGCGATGGGGGCATCGCCGCCCACCGGCACCGAGCCGACCCAGATCTTGCGCGATACGCGACGTTTGATTGGAGATTCGCCGTGCATGACTATTGTCCCAACTTGAGGCGAGCTGTCTCGCCACTGGTGAACGGCGCCACGTCCACAGGCTGGCCGTTGTAGGCCACTTGCGCGCCACGGGCGAAGCCCAGACGCAGCGTCAAAGGAGGCTTGCCGCCCTGGTCAAGCGTATCTCCCTTACGCTTGAGGCCGCTGAACAGCACTTTGCCGTTGCCATCGGTGACTTGCGTCCAGCAGTCGGCAACGAAGGTGATCTGTACGCGCCCGTCACCGGCGATCAACGCAGGCGTGGTGGGCGGCGAAATGGCGGGCGCAGCCGGTGCAGGCGCCTGTGCCGGAGCGGCTGGTGCAGGGGCTTGGGCGACAGGCGCTGCTGGAGCCGGAGCGGGTACGGTCGCAGTCGCAGCAGGTGCGCTGGCGGCGTCTGGAGCCGGCTGTTCGACGGGGGCAGGCGCTTCTGGCGCGGCTTGTGATTCGGCAACCGCCTGGTCTTCCGGCTCATCCAGCGGATGAATCTGGGTGGTGCCATCGGCGCTTTCGACTTCGACGTGTTCCAGCGCGTTGCTGGTCAGGTCTTTATTGCGCTGGGAGGCCTGGTCTTGCCACCAGACGAAGCCACCGCCGATCACCGCAATCAATAGCAACAGGCTGACAATGCGCAAAATCGTGTGGGAAACCCGAGTGGGCTCTTCGATACGCCCAAGGCCATGGACGTTACTGCCCTGGGAGTCGGTGCCGGTGTACTGGTCGAACGCCTGGACCAACGCGGTCTGGTCGATGCCCAGCAATTTGGCATAGGCACGGATATAGCCGCGGGCAAACGTGTGCCCAGGCAGTTTGTCGAACGCGCCAGCCTCCAGGTTGGCCAGGGAGGTGCTGGTCAAATTGAGCTTGAGGGCCACTTCCGCCAGCGACCAACCATTGCTTTCGCGGGCCTGACGCAAGGTCTCGCCTGGGTTGACGCGATTAGCTGCTACAACTTCCGGGTGCGCGGCTTTCATCATTGCTCCGACAGGTATTGCTGATATTCCGGCGTACCGGGATAGAGTCGTTCGAGTTGCTGGCCAAAACGTGCGGCCGTGTCGCGTTCTTCATGAACCGTCGCCAGGCGCACACCGAGCAACAGACTACGTGCATTGTGCCCGCTGAGCCGGCTGAAACGCTCGTAATAGTCGCGTGCCGGCACATAATGCCTGTCTTCGTAAGACAACTCAGCCATTTCAAGCAAAGCGCGTGGTTGGCGAGCGTTCAGGAGCAGGGCTTTTTCCAGTTGCTGACGCGCCAGCTCGCGCTGGCCGAGGTGTACCGACGTCACCCCAAGGTTCTCGAACACACGCGAACGCTCAGGATAAAGGGTATCGCTACTGGCCTGCCGGAAATAAACGGCAGCCTGCTCATAACGCTTCTGCTCGAACAGGAAGCTGCCGTAGTTGTTCAGCAACCGGGCGTCGCCAGGACGGGAAGCCAGCGCCTTGGTGAAATACTGATCGGCCAACTCGGGCTCGGCCTGCGCCTTGAACACTAGCGCCAGCGCGGCATTGGCATCAGCATCGTCGGCATCCAGCTCGAGGGCCTTTTTCAAGGGCACCTTGGCCTGCTCGTTCATGCCTTGTTGCAGATAGCCCAAGCCCAGTTGCACATAGGCCGCTCGCGCCGCGTCACGGCCCTTGCCGGTTTGCAAAGGGCTGTCATGGCCCGATGAAACACAACCGGTCGCGAGACCGGTAACAAGCAACAGCAGCGCAAGGCGCAAGGGCATAGAGGTCCTCTCTCAGTTTCGATTTGCAGCGCTTTGCGGTGCATCGTCGGCGGCGCTCAACTCACGCACGGCGATGTAACGCTCACTGCGACGGGTGCGATCCAGCACCTGCCCTACCAATTGGCCACAGGCGGCGTCGATGTCTTCACCGCGGGTCGTGCGGACGGTGACGTTGTAGCCGGCCTGGTGCAGTTGATCCTGGAAACGGCGGATGGCGTTGTTACTCGGCCGCTCGTAGCCAGAATGGGGAAACGGGTTGAACGGAATCAGGTTGATCTTGCACGGGGTGTTCTTGAGCAGCTCGATCATCTCGACCGCGTGCTCGACCTTGTCGTTGATGTCCTTGAGCATGGTGTACTCAATGGTCAGCACACGCTTCTCGCCCAAAGTCGCCATGTAGCGCTGGCAAGATTCGAGCAGCATCTTAAGCGGATACTTCTTGTTGATCGGCACCAATTGGTTACGCAATGCGTCATTCGGTGCGTGCAGCGACAACGCCAGGGAAACGTCGATGTGCTTCGCCAGCTCATCGATCATCGGTACCACGCCGGAGGTCGACAGGGTCACACGGCGCTTGGAAATGCCGTAGCCCAGGTCGTCCATCATCAGGTGCATGGCCGCAATCACGTTGTCGAAGTTCAGCAGCGGCTCACCCATGCCCATCATCACCACGTTGGTGATGGCACGGTCGACGGTCGCCGGGACGCTGCCAAAGGATTTGTTGGCAATCCACACCTGGCCGATGACTTCGGCGGCGGTGAGGTTGCTATTGAAGCCTTGCTTGCCGGTGGAGCAGAAACTGCAGTCCAGGGCACAGCCTGCCTGGGACGAAACGCATAAGGTGCCGCGCTTGCCCTGGGGAATGTATACGGTCTCGACGCAGCTGCCGGACGCCACGCGCACCACCCACTTACGGGTGCCGTCGGTGGAGATGTCTTCGCTGACTACTTCGGGACCACGCACCTCAGCAATGGCCTTGAGCTTGTCGCGCAAGGCCTTGCTGACGTTCGTCATGGCGTCGAAATCGTCGACGCCAAAGTGGTGAATCCACTTCATTACCTGACCGGCACGGAAACGCTTCTCCCCGATTGAGTCGAAGAATTTCTCCATTTCCGGCTGAGTCAGACCCAGCAGGTTGGTTTTAACAGTCGATGTTGTCATGGATTCACCCTCACTCTTTAAGCCGATGCTTAGCGAGCGGTTACTTCGGTAGCTGCGAAGAAGTACGAGATTTCGCGAGCAGCAGCGGCTTCGGAGTCCGAACCGTGTACAGCGTTGGCGTCGATGGATTCAGCGAAGTCAGCACGGATGGTGCCGGCAGCAGCTTCTTTAGGGTTGGTAGCGCCCATCAGCTCACGGTTCAGAGCGATAGCGTTTTCGCCTTCCAGAACCTGAACAACAACAGGACCGGAGATCATGAAGGCAACCAGGTCGCCGAAGAAGCCACGAGCGCTGTGCTCAGCGTAGAAGCCTTCTGCTTCAGCCTTGGACAGTTGCTTGAGTTTCGAAGCTACAACCTTCAGGCCGGCTTTTTCGAAACGAGTGGTGATCTCGCCGATGACGTTTTTTGCAACAGCGTCAGGCTTGATGATGGAGAAAGTACGTTGAACAGCCATGGTGTAACTCCAGAAACGGTAATTTACGAAAAATTAAACCCGCGAATTATACGCGGGTTATTGGGTATTGCCTAACTGCGTAAAGGCGGCTCAGTCTGCTTCTTCGATCCACAGGCCCTGAATCGCCTCCAGAACCTTCTCGCCACCCCGGTCGGGGATGTCGTCGAAGTCCGGCAGCTCCATTACGAGGTTGCGCAGCTTGACGAAGTTCACCGTAAGAGGATTGACCTCGGGATGAGCTTCAGCAAGCTGTATAGCGATTTCTTGTACATCAACCCATTTCAGGCTCATGACATTTCCTTGAATCAATGCGGCGCTTCGGCCGCATGGTTGAGCGAATATTTCGGGATTTCGACAGTGATGTCTTCAGTGCCGACCTTGGCCTGACAGCTCAGACGAGAAGTCGCTTCCAGGCCCCAGGCGCGGTCAAGGAAGTCCTCTTCCAGCTCATCGGCCTCTTCCAGGCTGTTGAAGCCTTCGCGGATGATGCAGTGGCAGGTGGTGCAGGCACACACACCGCCGCAGGCGCTTTCGATCTCGATGTGGTTATCGTGGGCGACTTCAAGGATGGACTTGCCGGTCTCAGCCTCCACGACCATACCATCCGGGCAATGCTCGGCGTGTGGCAGAAAAATGATCTGCGGCATCAGTTAATCCTCAAGTTCATTCAGGTTGCGGCCCGCCAGGGCGGCTTTTACCGACTGGTCCATACGACGGGCGGCAAAGGCATCGGTCACTTGCGACAGACGCTTGGTCTGCTGCTCGATGGCGTAACCATCGGTGCCTTTCATGAGTTCGGCCAGTTCCTGCATCTGCAGGTCAATGACCATGCGCTCTTCGGCATCCAACAGGCGCTCGCCGTCAGCCTCAAGGGCGCCCTGCACCGCTTCGAGCAGGCGCTGGGCGTCGACTTGCTGCTCACGCAACACGCGGGCGACCTTGTCGTCGCTGGCATATTGGAACGAGTCCTTGAGCATCTTGGCGATTTCGCCGTCAGTCAGCCCGTAGGACGGCTTGACCTGAATGCTGGCTTCAACGCCTGAGGCCAACTCGCGCGCAGCCACGCTGAGCAGGCCGTCGGCGTCCACCTGGAAGGTCACGCGAATCTTCGCCGCGCCCGCCACCATGGCCGGGATACCGCGCAATTCAAAGCGCGCCAGGGAGCGGCAGTCGCTGATCAGCTCGCGCTCGCCTTGCAGCACATGGATCATCATGGCCGCCTGGCCATCTTTGTACGTGGTGAAGTCCTGAGCACGGGCGACGGGAATGGTGGTGTTGCGTGGAATCACCTTTTCCATCAGGCCGCCCATGGTTTCCAGGCCCAGGGACAACGGAATCACATCAAGCAGCAGCAATTCGCCACCATCGCGCTTGTTGCCGGCCAGGGTATCGGCCTGGATCGCGGCGCCAATGGCGACGACTTGGTCCGGATCGATTTCGGTCAGCGGCTGGCGGCCAAAGGCTTGGGCGACGGCTTCACGCACGCGCGGAACACGGGTGGAACCGCCCACCATGACCACGGCACCGACGTCTTCCAGTTCGATACCGGAATCTCGCACCGCCCGGCGGCAGGCTTTCAGGCTGCGGGCGACCATGGGTTCGATCAACGCATCGAAGGCTTCGCGCGTCAGTTGGGCTGACCAGGTGCCGTAGGAAACTTCAACAGTTGCAGCATCCGTCAGCGCTTCCTTGGCGGCGCAGGCGGTTTGCAGCAGGCTGCGCTGTGCACCCGGGTCCAGGTCGGCAGACAAGCCCGCACTGCTGATGATCCAGCTCGCGATGGCGTGATCAAAATCGTCACCGCCGAGGGCGCTGTCGCCGCCGGTCGCCAGCACTTCAAAGACGCCGCCGGTCAGGCGCAGGATTGAAATATCAAAGGTGCCGCCTCCCAGGTCATAAATCGCGACCAGGCCTTCAGCATGCTGATCCAGGCCGTAAGCCACGGCAGCCGCGGTCGGCTCGTTGAGCAGGCGCAGCACGTTCAGACCGGCGAGTTTGGCCGCGTCCTTGGTGGCTTGGCGCTGCGCGTCATCGAAATACGCCGGAACGGTGATCACCGCACCAACCAGTTCGCCGCCCAAGGTGGTTTCCGCACGTTGGCGCAGCACCTTGAGGATATCGGCTGACACTTCCACCGGGCTTTTCGGGCCTTGGACGGTGTCGATGAACGGCATATGGGATTCGCCGCCGACAAAGCGGTACGGCAGCTGGTCGCCCAATTGCTTGACGTCGGACAACCCACGACCCATCAAGCGCTTGACCGACAACACGGTGTTCAAGGGGTCGGTAGACGCTGCCAGCTTGGCCGACTCGCCCACTTCGATGCGGTCGGCGTGATAACGCACGGCGGATGGCAGGATCACCTGGCCATCGGCATCGGGCAGTGGCTCGGACAGGCCGCTGCGCAAGGCGGCGACCAGGGAATTGGTGGTGCCCAGGTCAATCCCGACCGCCAGGCGACGCTGGTGTGGTTGAGGGCTTTGGCCGGGTTCGGCGATTTGCAGTAGAGCCATGGTAATCAGGTCTTATCTGTCTATCAGGCGTGCATCACGGGCAGCACTGGGTTAATCGTCGAGGCGCTCTTCTAGCTGGCGCACTTCGTAGGTGAGCTTGTCGAGAAACTGCATGCGCCGCATCAGGCGCTCGGCCTGCTCACGTTGCGCCGCATCATCCCAACAGGCTGCGAAGCTTTCGTTGAGCTCATCCTGGGCGGTTTTCAGACGCCGTTTGAAGACCGCGACGCCAGCCACATCGGCTTCGTCCTGCAACTCTTCAAGTTCTTCGCGCCACTGCATCTGCTGCATCAGGAAGTCCGGGTCATGCACGGTGACTTCCATCGGCAACTCACCGCCCTTCATCGCAAGCAAATAACGCGCGCGCTTGGGGGGGCTTTTCAGCGTCTGATAGGCTTCGTTGAGGCTGGCCGATTGCTCCAGCGCCAAGCGCTGCTCACGCTCGGAAGCGTCAGCGAAACGGTCCGGATGCACGCCACGCGCCAATTCTCGATAGCGCGTGGCAAGCTGCTCGAGGTCCAGCCGAAAGCTCGGTTGCAACTCGAATAAAGCGAAATGACAAGGAGTACCCACAAGAAGCCTCAGATGTTGAAGCTTTCGCCGCAGCCACATTCACCGCGTACGTTGGGGTTGTTGAACTTGAAGCCTTCGTTCAACCCTTCCTTGACGAAATCGAGCTCGGTACCGTCCAGGTAGGTCAGGCTCTTTGGGTCGATGATCACTTTCTCGCCGTGACTTTCGAACACCTGATCCTCTTCAACCACCTCGTCGACAAACTCCAGCACGTAGGCAAGGCCGGAACAGCCCGTGGTGCGAACACCCAGACGAATCCCCTCACCTTTACCGCGCCCATTCAGGGAGCGGCGAATGTGCTGCGCAGCCGCTTCTGTCATGCTGATAGCCATCGTTGACTCCTTACTCGTCGCCAAATACTTAGATCAAGCCTTTCTTCTGCTTGTAGTCGCGAACGGCCGCCTTGATGGCGTCTTCGGCGAGTACCGAGCAGTGAATTTTCACCGGCGGCAGGGCCAGTTCTTCGGCCAGCTGGGTGTTGCTGATGGTGACAGCCTCATCCAGGGTCTTGCCTTTCATCCATTCGGTCGCCAGGGAGCTGGAGGCGATGGCCGAACCGCAGCCGTAGGTCTTGAACTTGGCGTCTTCGATAACGCCAGCGTCGTTGACCTTGATCTGCAGGCGCATCACATCGCCGCACGCCGGAGCGCCAACCATGCCAGTGCCGACATCAGGATCTTCCGCGTTCATCTTGCCGACGTTGCGCGGGTTTTCGTAGTGGTCGATGACCTTTTCGCTGTAAGCCATGGTACTGAATCCTCACTCATCAGGGCCGCTCTGGAACCCTGTAGAAACGCCTGCGTTTTCCGCCACGTTCCTACAGAGCTTGGGTGGCGGCTTCTATATTTAGTGTGCCGCCCACTCGATCTTGGAAATGTCGACACCGTCTTTGTACATGTCCCACAGCGGCGACAGAACGCGCAGCTTGTTGACGGCTTCGCAGACTTTCTGCGCGGCGTAGTCGACTTGCTCTTCAGTGGTGAAGCGGCCGAAGGTAAAGCGGATCGAGCTGTGTGCCAGTTCGTCGTTGCGGCCCAGGGCGCGCAATACATACGAAGGCTCAAGGGACGCCGAGGTGCAGGCCGAACCGGACGATACCGCCAGGTCCTTGAGCGCCATGATCAGCGACTCGCCTTCGACGTAGTTGAAGCTCAAATTCAGGTTGTGCGGTACGCGGGCGGTCATGCTGCCGTTGATGTACAGCTCTTCAAGGTTCTCGACCTGCTTGTAGAAGCGATCGCTCAGCGCCTTGATGCGCACGTTTTCGGCCGCCATGTCTTCCTTGGCGACGCGGAAGGCTTCGCCCATGCCGACGATCTGGTGGGTCGCCAGGGTGCCGGAACGCATGCCGCGCTCGTGACCGCCGCCATGCATGGTCGCTTCGATACGCACCCGAGGCTTGCGGCTCACGTACAGCGCGCCGATGCCTTTAGGGCCGTAGGTCTTGTGGGCCGAGAACGACATCAGGTCGACTTTCAGCTTGGACAGGTCGATGTCGACCTTGCCGGTGGACTGAGCGGCGTCGACGTGCAGCAGAATGCCCTTGGAGCGGGTCAGTTCGCCAATCGCTTCGATGTCGTTGATGGTGCCGATTTCGTTGTTCACGTGAATCACCGAAACCAGGATGGTGTCTTCACGCAACGCGGCTTCGATCATGGCCGGGGTGACGATACCGTCGGTGGTCGGCTCGAGGTAGGTGACCTCAAAACCTTCACGCTCCAGTTGGCGCATGGTGTCGAGGACAGCCTTGTGCTCAATCTTGGTGGTGATCAGGTGCTTGCCCTTGGTCGCATAGAAATGCGCCGCGCCCTTGATTGCCAGATTGTCGGACTCGGTGGCACCGGAGGTCCAGACGATTTCGCGCGGGTCTGCGCCAACCAGGTCGGCGACCTGGCGCCGAGCGTTCTCGACCGCTTCCTCGGCTTTCCAGCCGAACACGTGGGAACGGGAGGCCGGGTTGCCGAAGTTTCCGTCAACCAGCAGGCATTCGCTCATTTTTTGCGCGACACGCGGATCAACCGGGGTGGTCGCTGAGTAATCAAGGTAAATCGGCAATTTCATGGACTTTCTCCTAAATCAGGCTGGCTGGCGTGCCGTTAGCTCTGCGGCTGTCACTCGACGGCGGACGCTTCGATCTTGTCCAGACGCGGCGCCTTGGTGTTGCAACGGCGCTGGTCCTGACGCTGGGCTACTTCTTGCACCTCACGGCGAGTCACAAGATCAGCCAAGCTGATACCACTCAAAAACTCATGGATCTGCAGGCTCAAGTCACACCACAAGTGGTGTGTGAGGCAGGTGTCGCCGGCGTGGCAGTCACCCAAGCCCTGGCATTTGGTGGCGTCGACGGATTCGTTGACCGCATCGATCACCTGGGCCACCTGAATGCCCTGCATGTCGCGGGACAACTGATAGCCACCACCTGGCCCCCGCACGCTGGAAACCAGGTTGCTACGACGCAATTTGGCGAACAGCTGCTCGAGGTAAGACAGGGAAATGCCTTGGCGCTCGGAGATATCGGCCAGGGACACCGGCCCAGTTTGCGCGTGCAAAGCCAAGTCAAGCATGGCAGTCACCGCGTATCGGCCTTTTGTAGTCAGTCTCATGGACAAGTACCAAGGTGTTTCAGAATGGGAGCAAGTATGCGATTCCCGAGTATTTAAGTCAACTATAAGACCTAGTACTTTAGTCAGGATTACCCGTAAAAAGGGCGCGCGAATCATAGCAGGATGGGGTGGAAGCGAACAGCAGGAACAGGGTTTGGCAGAAATTCCCAGACCAATGCAGATCAAAATGTGGGAGGGGGCTTGCTCCCGATAGCAGTGGATCAGCCAAAACTCTGGTGGCTGACACTCTGCTATCGGGAGCAAGCCCCCTCCCACAGGGTTATTGCGGCGGGTCTTAGACCTCAGCTGGCCTTGGTGGCCGCTTCGCTCTTGATCTCGGCGAAGTCTTCTTCGCGCAGCTCAGGCAGGTCTTTTGCGCAGTAGCTGCTGCCCAATTCCTTCAGCGCGCCGCACATCCCGTCCAGCTTGCCGTCCACCGCTTGCAGGTGGTCAAGCAACTGGCCGATGGCGCGCGCCACCGGGTCGGGCATGTCTTCACTGACGCCGTAGGCATCGAAGCCGATTTTTTCGGCCATGGCCTTACGCTTGGCCTCCTGCTCGTCGCCCACTTCCGGCTTGACGATGATCCGTCCAGGAATGCCCACAACCGTGGCACCGGGCGGCACTGCCTTGGTCACCACCGCATTGGAGCCCACCTTGGCACCGGCGCCTACGGTGAACGGGCCGAGTACCTTGGCGCCCGCACCTACCACCACGCCGTCGCCCAGCGTCGGGTGGCGCTTGCCTTTATTCCAGGTGGTACCGCCCAGGGTGACACCCTGATAGAGGGTCACGTCATCGCCAATCTCAGCCGTCTCGCCAATCACGATGCCCATGCCATGGTCGATAAAGAAGCGACGCCCGACCTTGGCGCCCGGATGAATCTCGATCCCGGTCAACCAGCGCCCGAAGTTCGACACCAACCGCGCCAACCATTTCCAGCCCATGCCCCACAAGGCGCCGGACAGGCGATGAATCCAGATCGCGTGCATGCCCGGGTAGCAGGTCAGCACTTCAAAGGCGTTGCGCGCCGCCGGGTCACGGTGGAAAACACTCTGGATATCTTCTCGCAAACGCTCGAACATTTTTAATCCTTCCGCTTAAGGAGCTCACCACGGGCCGCTTTCTGGGTCTCCGTGAGGATGCCACGCAATATATTCATTTCCGCCCGGCTGACCGAGCTGCGCCCGTAAAGGCGACGCAGGCGCGCCATCAAGTGCCGTGGTTTTTCAGGATCGAGGAACTCGATGGCCACCAGGGTTTGCTCCAGGTGCTCATAGAAGCGTTCCAGCTCGTCCATGGTGGCGAGCTCGCCACTTTTGGTCGATGCAACCTCATCCTTCTCCATCTTGCTTGGCTGACCGGCAGCCGCCAGCCAGGCCATGCGCACTTCATAAGTCAGCACCTGCACCGCCGCGCCGAGGTTCAGCGAACTGAACTCAGGGTCTGATGGAATGTGCACGTGGTAATGACATCGCTGCAGCTCTTCATTGGTCAGGCCGGAGTCTTCACGGCCAAATACCAACGCGATTTCTGCACCGCCCGCCGCCTCTTCTACCACTTTGGTACCGCACTCACGCGGGTCCAGCAGCGGCCAGGGAATGCGACGATCACGAGCGCTGGTGCCGAGCACCAGGTTGCAGCCGACCAGGGCATCTTCCAGGGTGGCGACAACCTGGGCGTTTTCCAGGATGTCATTGGCACCGGATGCGCGGGCATCGGCCTCGTGGTGCGGAAACACACGTGGCTCGACCAGCACCAGGCGCGTCAGCCCCATGTTTTTCATGGCTCGCGCCACCCCGCCGATGTTGCCGGGATGACTGGTATTGACCAGGACGACACGAATGTTTTGCAGCAAGGGAGGCGCTCTCGGACACGGGAAAGGGGAGCAAATCTTACAGAACCGCCCAAGGTTATGCCATGAAAGCTAACGTCGTCCTTCACCTGCAGAAAGTTTCTGCTAGAATGCCCGGCTTTCTTTAACAACCTTAGGTGACACATCCATGCAGCCCATGCTGAATATCGCGCTGCGCGCCGCCCGCAGCGCCAGTGAATTGATCTTCCGCTCTATCGAGCGCCTGGATACCATCAAGGTCGACGAAAAAGACGCCAAGGATTATGTATCCGAGGTGGACCGCGCCGCCGAACAGAAAATCATCGACGCCCTGCGCAAGGCCTACCCTACCCACGGCATCCTCGGTGAAGAGACCGGCCTGCACAAAGGCAGCGGTGAAGGCGAAGACTACCTGTGGATCATCGACCCACTGGATGGCACCACCAACTTCCTGCGCGGCATCCCGCACTTTGCTGTGAGCATTGCCTGCAAATACCGTGGCCGCCTGGAACACGCCGTCGTTCTCGACCCGGTTCGCCAGGAAGAATTCACCGCCAGCCGTGGCCGTGGCGCCCAGCTCAATGGCCGTCGCCTGCGCGTGAGCGGGCGCACCAGCCTGGATGGCGCCCTGCTGGGCACTGGCTTCCCGTTCCGTGACGATCAAATGGACAACCTGGAAAACTACCTGGGCATGTTCCGCGCCCTGGTTGGCCAGACCGCGGGTATCCGTCGCGCTGGCGCAGCGAGCCTGGACCTGGCTTACGTTGCCGCTGGTCGTTTTGATGCGTTCTGGGAGTCGGGCCTGTCGGAGTGGGACATGGCTGCAGGCGCCCTGTTGATCCAGGAAGCGGGCGGCTTGGTGAGCGACTTCACCGGTGGTCATGACTTCCTTGAGAAAGGCCATGTGGTTGCCGGCAACACCAAATGCTTCAAAGCAGTGCTGACGGCGATCCAGCCGCACCTGCCGGCTTCGCTGAAGCGCTAAGCGAGCGAGCATAAAAAAGCACCCCTCGGGGTGCTTTTTTATGCTTGGGATTTGAGCCAGGTCCATGCATCAGCAGCAACACTTAACAAGTGTGGGAGGGGGGGTTGCCCCCGATTGCAGTATGTCAGTCAGAATATCTGGTACTGATCCACCGCTATCGGGGGCAAGCCCCCTCCCACATTATGAAGCTCACAAGCTTTGAGGCCTGCGCCAGACTCAGATTACTGCTGATTCTGACCGAGGATCAGGCGACCTTCTTTGTCCACTGGAATCTGACCACCTGGATCACGCTCCATACGCACCGTGCCTTCCTTGCCGTCCAGGTTGTAACGCACGTCGTAGCCAACCACCTTGTCACTGATGTCGTTCACGGTGTTGCAACGCGTCTGGGTAGTCGTATAGGTATCGCGGTTCTGCATACCTTCCTGAACCTTGTTACCGGCATAACCACCACCGACCGCACCCGCTACGGTGGCGAGTTTCTTGCCGTTACCGCCACCGATCTGGTTACCCAGCAGACCGCCTGCCAACGCGCCTACGACGGTACCAGCGATTTGATGCTGATCCTGCACCGGACGCTGCCGGGTCACTGTGACGTCCTTGCAGACCTCACGCGGGGTTTTAATCTGGGTTTTTACCGGCTGCACCGCCAGCACTTGCGCATACTCAGGGCCGCTTTTTACCAGGCTGTAGGTGGCAACAGCACCCCCGGCAGTCACACCGACAGCACCCAATACCGCACCAACCAGCAACGACTTGTTCACGTTGAACCTCCTGACCATCACAAACGGATCGAAAGATCCGCGCTATACCCAGCCTTGGAGCCAAAAAAAAGGCGCGAGTTCAATCTCGCGCCTTTCTTGTAACCGCTGATCAACAAACGCCCATCAAGGACGGTCGTCGACCTCCTTGCCAGTGCTGGCCGGAGGGATCAGGTCTTCGCTGTTCAGGTTCAGCCAGATCAGCACCACGTTGGCGATGTAGATCGACGAGTAGGTACCCGCCAGCACGCCGATGAACAGTGCCAGGGAGAAGCCCCACAGGTTGTCGCCACCGAAGATCATCAGTGCCGCGATCGCCAGCAAGGTGGAGATCGACGTGGCCATGGTCCGCAGCAGCGTCTGGGTGGTGGAGATGTTGATGTTCTCGATCAACGTTGCCTTGCGCAGTACGCGAAAGTTCTCGCGAACCCGGTCGAATACCACGATGGTGTCGTTGAGCGAGTAACCAATGATCGCCAGCACCGCCGCCAACACCGTCAGGTCGAACGTGATCTGGAAGTAGGCCAGGATGCCCACGGTCACGATCACGTCGTGGATCAGCGACACAATGGCGCCGACACCGAACTTCCACTGAAAGCGGAACGCCAGGTAGATCATGATGCCGACCAGCGCCATCAGCATGCCGAGGCCGCCCTGGTCGCGCAGCTCTTCGCCCACTTGCGGGCCGACGAACTCGACGCGCTTGACCGATGCCGGGTTGTCGCCACCGACCTTCTGCAAGGCCTCGGCTACCTGGTGACCCAGTTGCGGGTCTTCGCCAGGCATGCGCACCAGCAGGTCGGTAGTGGCGCCGAAGCTCTGCACCACCGCCTCGTGATAGCCGGCCTTGACCAGCTCGTTGCGCACCAGGGTGACGTCGGCCGGCTTCTCGTAGGTCAGCTCGATGAGCGTACCGCCGGTGAAGTCCAGGCCGTAGTTCAGGCCCTTATGGAACCAGCTGAACAAGGCCAGAACGGTAAGGAGCACGGTGGCGCCGAACGCAATGTTGCGAACGCCCATGAAGTTGATTGTACGTAACATGGCAGCCCCTTAAATCCACAACTTCTTGAAGTCACGTCCGCCAAAGATCAGGTTGACCATTGCGCGGGTCACCATGATGGCCGTGAACATCGAGGTAAAGATACCGAGGGACATGGTCACCGCAAAACCTTTGACTGGGCCTGTGCCCATGGCAAAGAGAATCCCGCCGACCAGCAAAGTGGTCAGGTTGGAGTCGAGAATCGCGGTAAATGCCCGGCCGAAGCCTTCGTTGATTGCACGCTGTACGGTCATGCCCGCCGCGATCTCTTCACGGATCCGCGAGAAGATCAGCACGTTGGCGTCCACCGCCATACCCATGGTCAGCACGATACCGGCGATACCCGGCAGGGTCAGCGTAGCGCCCAGCAGCGACATCAGCGCCAGCAGCATCACCATGTTGCCCGCCAGGGCCACGGTGGCAATGATGCCGAAGAAGCGATAGATGGCGATGATGAACAAGGACACGAACAGCATGCCCCACAGTGCCGCGTCGACACCCTTGGTGATGTTGTCGGCACCCAGGCTCGGGCCGATGGTGCGCTCTTCAGCGAAGTACATCGGCGCGGCCAGGCCACCTGCACGCAGCAGCAGCGCCAGCTCGGAGGACTCGCCCTGGCCGTTCAGGCCAGTGATGCGGAATTGCGCACCCAGCGGCGACTGGATGGTCGCCAGGCTGATGATCTTCTTCTCTTCCTTGAAGGTCTGCACCGGCACGTCTTTCTCGACGCCGTTGACCATCTGCTTGGTGTAGGTGGTAACAGGGCGCTGCTCGATGAAGATCACCGCCATGCTGCGACCGACGTTGCTGCGCGTGGCGCGGCTCATCAGTTCGCCGCCGTGACCATCCAGGCGGATGTTCACTTCAGGGGTGCCGTGCTGCGAATCGAAACCAGCCTTGGCGTCAGTGACCTGGTCACCGGTGATGATCAAGCCACGCTCGATCAGCGCCGGAGGACGGTTACCTTCACGGAATTCGAATTCTTCGGAAGTGGCGCGCGAAGCACCCGGCTCAGCCGCGAGGCGGAATTCAAGGTTGGCGGTTTTACCCAGGATACGCTTGGCTTCAGCGGTGTCCTGCACGCCCGGCAATTCAACCACGATGCGGTTGGCGCCCTGGCGCTGCACGATCGGCTCGGCCACACCCAGCTCGTTGACGCGGTTACGCACCGTGGTCAAGTTCTGCTTGATGGAGTATTCGCGGATTTCCGCGATCTTGGCCGGGCTCATCGCCAGACGCAGCACAGCCTGACCATTCAAGTCGGCTGGCACGATGTCGAAATCGTTGAAGTTCTTGCGGATCAGCGCACGGGCCTGTTCGCGGGATGCTTCGTCAGCAAAGCCCAACTGAATGGCGCCATTGAGCTGCGGCAGGCTGCGATAACGCAGCTTCTCTTTGCGCAGCAGGCTCTTCACGTCGCCTTCATAGACTTTCAGGCGTGCGTCGAGGGCTTTGTCCATGTCGACTTCCAGCAGGAAGTGCACACCACCGGACAAGTCCAGACCCAGCTTCATCGGGTGCGCGCCAATGCTGCGCAACCATTGTGGCGTGGTCTGTGCCAGGTTGAGTGCGACAACATAGTCATCACCCATGACCTTGCGCACGACGTCTTTGGCCGGCAATTGGTCTTCTTGCTTGGTAAGGCGCAACAAGCCGCCCTTCGCACCAGCCGCCAATGTTGCCGCTTTAACCTGGATGCCCGCGTCGTTGAGCGCTTTGCTCGCGCGTTCCAGATCAGCCTGGTTGACCTGCAGCGAAGTGCTGGCGCCAGAGATCTGGATCGCCGGGTCATCAGGATAGAGATTGGGAGCGGAATAAATAAAACCGACCGCCAGCACCGCCAGGATCAGTACGTATTTCCACAGAGGGTATTTGTTCAGCATCACGCCGCCCGCTTATAACGCGGGGCGCCTTGCGCGCCCCGTCGATTGGTAAAGGTTGTTACTTAGATCGCTTTGAGCGTGCCTTTAGGCAGCGTGGCGGCGATGGCGCCCTTCTGGAACTTCATTTCCACGGTGTCGGAGACTTCCAGTACCACGAAAGCATCGGAAACCTTGGTGATCTTGCCGGCGATACCGCCAGTGGTCACGACTTCGTCGCCTTTCTGCAGGCTGCCCAGCAGGTTTTTCTGCTCTTTGGCGCGCTTGGCCTGTGGGCGCCAGATCATCAGGTAGAAGATGACCAGAAAGCCGACCAGGAAAATCCACTCGAAACCACCGCCCATCGGGCCGGCAGCGGCAGGCGCAGCGGCGTCAGCCATGGCGTTAGAGATAAAAAAGCTCATTTAGCACTCCAGTTGCAAATAGTGAATCTTAGGGTCGGGAAACTCAGTCCAAGGGCGGCACAGGGAGCCCGCGCTTGGCATAGAAGGCATCGACGAAGGCGGCCAATGTACCCTGTTGAATAGCCTCGCGCAAACCAGCCATCAGGACTTGGTAATGACGCAAATTGTGGATGGTATTCAACATGCTACCCAGCATTTCCCCGCACTTGTCCAGATGGTGCAGATAAGCACGGGAGAAGTTCTGGCAGGTGTAGCAGTCACAGGTGGGATCCAGCGGCGAATCATCATGGCGATGGAACGCGTTACGGATCTTCAGCACGCCTGTATCGATGAACAGATGCCCATTGCGGGCATTACGGGTTGGCATCACGCAATCGAACATGTCCACACCGCGGCGCACACCCTCTACGAGATCTTCCGGTTTGCCAACGCCCATAAGGTAACGAGGTTTGTCAGCCGGCATCAGGCCCGGCAGGTAATCCAGCACCTTGATCATTTCGTGCTTGGGCTCGCCCACCGACAAACCGCCGATGGCCAGGCCGTCAAAGCCGATCTTGTCGAGGCCTTCCAGCGAGCGCTTGCGCAGGCTTTCGTGCATGCCGCCCTGGACGATACCGAACAACGCGGCCGTATTATCGCCGTGGGCATTCTTCGAACGCTGCGCCCAGCGCAACGACAACTCCATGGAAATGCGCGCGACGTCTTCGTCAGCCGGGTACGGCGTGCACTCGTCAAAAATCATCACGATGTCGGAGCCCAGGTCGCGCTGCACCTGCATCGACTCTTCCGGGCCCATGAACACCTTGGAACCGTCCACCGGCGAGGCGAAGGTCACGCCCTCTTCCTTGATCTTGCGCATGGCGCCCAGGCTGAACACCTGGAAACCACCGGAGTCGGTGAGGATCGGGCCCTGCCACTTCATGAAGTCATGCAGGTCGCCATGCTTCTTGATCACTTCCGTGCCGGGGCGCAGCCACAGGTGAAAGGTGTTGCCGAGGATGATCTCGGCGCCAGTGGCAACGATGTCACGCGGCAGCATGCCCTTGACGGTGCCATAGGTGCCGACCGGCATGAACGCCGGGGTCTCCACGGTGCCGCGCGGGAAAGTCACGCGACCACGACGAGCTTTACCGTCGGTGGCCAATAATTCAAACGACATACGACTCATAAGTTGTCCTCAGGGCCGCGCGGCGCCGGGTTGCGGGTGATAAACATCGCATCACCGTAGCTGAAAAAGCGGTACTCGTTGACGATGGCCGCTTGATAAGCGGCCATGGTTTCCGGGTAACCGGCAAAGGCCGACACCAGCATCAACAGCGTGGATTCCGGCAAATGGAAGTTGGTCACCAGGCAGTCGACCACATGGAACGGCCGGCCCGGATAAATGAAGATATCGGTGTCGCCGCTGAACGGCTTGAGCACACCATCGCGCGCCGCACTCTCCAGCGAGCGCACGCTGGTGGTGCCCACGGCCACCACACGCCCACCGCGCGCCTTGCACGCATTGACCGCATCCACAACGTCCTGGCTGACTTCCAGCCACTCGCTGTGCATATGGTGGTCTTCAATGTTCTCCACACGCACCGGCTGAAACGTCCCGGCCCCCACGTGCAGGGTCACATAAGCGCTTTCGACGCCCTTGGCGGCGATGGCATCCAGCAGCGGCTGGTCGAAGTGCAACCCGGCCGTCGGCGCCGCCACCGCACCGAGGCGCTGGGAGTACACCGTCTGATAGCGCTCGCGATCCGAGTCTTCATCGGGACGGTCTATATAAGGAGGCAACGGCATATGGCCGACGCGTTCCAGCATCGGCAACACCTCTTCGGCAAACTTGAGCTCGAACAAGGCGTCATGACGCGCGACCATCTCGGCCTCGCCACCGCCATTGATCAAGATACTCGACCCCGGTTTCGGCGACTTGCTGGAGCGCACATGGGCCAGCACGCGATGGCTGTCCAGCACCCGCTCCACCAGAATTTCCAGCTTGCCGCCGGAGGCTTTCTGGCCAAACAGCCGCGCCGGAATCACCCGGGTATTGTTGAACACCATCAAATCGCCCGGGCGCAAATGCTCAAGCAAATCAGTGAATTGACGGTGTGCGAGGGCACCGCTCGGCCCGTCCAGGGTCAGCAGTCGACTGGCGCGACGCTCGGCCAACGGGTGGCGAGCGATCAGCGAATCAGGGAGCTCAAAAGTAAAGTCAGCAACGCGCATGATGGGGTTCGTCTAGCAGGGCCGGGAAGTCTAGCGGAAATAGTGAAAATTGACCATGAAACGTGATTGACCAACGGTAATCTCATCTCTATACTTCGCCGCCATTGAGCCCTGATGGCGGAATTGGTAGACGCGGCGGATTCAAAATCCGTTTTCGAAAGGAGTGGGAGTTCGAGTCTCCCTCGGGGCACCATCTTAAAAAAAGACCTTGAAATTCAAGGTCTTTTTTTTCGCCTGTAGAAAAGTGGGTGGCCAGCTGATTCATCGCTCACCGCCCACTCCGAGCCTGAAACACAGTCCAAATGTGGGAGCTGGCTTGCCTGCGATTCGCCGGCTCAGACACCCTCAAACCACCTGCCTACACCCCAACCGAATCACCCTCCTCCGTCACCCCATTTGGCAACATCCCATTCGCCAAATCATCCACCACTGCCTTCGCCATCTCCCCCAAATAATGCGCTGCCCAAGCAAAACGATCCGCGCCTGTATCCATCGCTGCATCCAATGCCAGCATTTTTGAACAGTGGAGAAGCTCGGAGGCGTGCTCCAAGGCATCGCGGATGGGCACGCCGGAATTGACGCGGAATAGACGGTGGAGGTTGGGCTGTTTGCCGCAGGTGGAAAAGGTGATGACGCCGAGGGTTTTGTTGAGGGGTGGGTTGATCATTGGGCACCTCCCAGGTGGATGGGAGCGTGAGTTGCGGGATTGCGAGGGTACGACTGATCAGAAACGCTCATTGATAAGCTCCTAAGTAAGTGAGCCTATTGTTTTCGGATTATCAGGTCCGGTCGCTGGATTGGAAGCGACGGTGGAAGGTAGCGCGGGAACGGCTGGGGCTGGAAGGTCGGATCTGTGGCGAAAGGTTTCCCGCAAGGGGATCGGTCATTCAGGCAGAGGCAGCTGGACGGGTGCCCATTAACGGACATATCTGCACTGCTTGCTCGGCAAGGAGATTGCGCAGCGTTTGCATTTGTCCGATACGCTCATCCAGTAAAGCGATTTTCTCTTCAAATAACTGAGTCAACAGGTCGTCGGAGGCACCTTCGCTCTCCCACAGCAATGGCAAATTTTCGCCAATCTCTCTTAGCGAAAATCCAAGCTGCTGCGCCAGCTTGATATACCCCACCAGTTGCAGCGTCTGCTCGGGATAAAACCGATAGCCGTTGGCAGCACGAAGCGGCTTGATCAAGCCTTTCTCTTCATAAAATCTTAGGGCGTCGACTGACACCCCCATGTGGGCTGCCACTTCTCCGATCTTCATAAAATTTCAATCTCGCGTTGACTCTGGACCTAACACCAGGCTTTAGCCTGCGGGCTCGAACTGTAAGGGGCCATTATGATCAGCGTAAATAGAAATCTACAAATTGTCCGGGTCAGCGCTTTCTATGACTTGGTAGTTACCGCGGGCTTTATGACGCCCTGGACCGCAGGATTGGTTTTTAAAGGCTTCGCCGTGCTCTCCGGCATGCTTGCATTGGACCGACCAGTACCGACACTGGACGTTACCGCCATGTTATTCGCCAACCTGCTGGGCAGCGTGGTGGTGGTCTGGTCGCTCTGGCGGCTACGAGAGCCGAGCCGCAGCATTGGTTTATATGACGCACTGGCGAGAATACTGTTCACTATCTGGCAACTATTCGCGGTAGCCCACGGAGCCAGTTTTTTGATCCTTGGCTTCACCTGTTTCGAAGTCGGATTTGCCATCGCGCAAATACTGCCACTGAACCCTCCAAGAAAGGTTCGAACCAGCGCAAGCCCTAAGCGTTCTGGTCTTGGTTTGTAATAGACGGAATGTCCGCTTCTGGCCGATTGTATTGAAAAAGTCGGCTTTGAATTCCACGCCAGAAAAGTACGCGCCTGAGATTGAAATCTGAATTTTTGGCAGAAGGTTCAGGACTCGGATTTCACGTAGCAGCGTGCAACAGAGGTGTTTTCATGCATCAATATTCGAGTACTTTGGGAAAACCGACTTTTTCAACACCATCGGCCGATAGCCGCCCTTGACTAAGAGAAGCAGTCTTTATAGCTACGCAGCTTTCTCCCAATTCAGCCTCCACACTGCGACCTACGCGACAGCCACTTGATCCATATCGAAATGCGACGTTGCCGTGACTGCATGCCCACGAGCCAAAGCACCGGTATTAGCTAGTAAAAATTAACGTTAGGATGGCGTCATCAAGCGGGAAGCCAGCGTCCAAAATCAATGGCAAAATCCGCCACAGCTATCAACGACAGCGGCTTTGCACTCAACAAGCAGCGCCGCGAAAGGAATCAAGCAGCAATGAGCACAAAGAACCCGATCAGCCGGCTCACCATCAAAGGCTTCAAGTCCATCAAGAATCTTGAAGACTTGCACCTGGGCAGCCTGAACGTGCTGCTGGGTGCCAACGGTGCGGGCAAGAGCAGCTTCGTTTCCTACTTTCGCATGCTCAGCGAAATGATGGAGCTGCGCCTTAAAAAGTGGACGACCCAACAAGGCTCGGCGGACCGCGTCGTCAGCTTAGGCGTCAAGGAAACCCAGCGGATCAGTTCCTATGTCCGTTTTGGCTTGAACGGCTATGAGTTCGAGTTGGAACCGACCGTTGAAGGTAACTTTGTTTTTTCCAACGAACGGCTTTTTTTTGACGACTCCATCGATGGGCCCAAGTGGATTCCGCTGGGCTCCGGGCATCAGGAGGCCAATCTCAAAAAAGCGTTCGAAATCAAATTATTCCAAGCACCCTACGAAAACAAAGTCGCAGCGGACTGCTACGAATCAATTTCCAGCTGGAAGGTTTTCCACTTCCACGACACCAGCGAAACCGCGAGTGTCAAACGCTACGGACCGGCCCATATCGACGACTATCTGCGTCCAGACGCGTCGAACCTGGCGGCCTATCTGCATCGTTTAGCCACCGAAACGCCTGAGGTGTATGAGCAGATCCGAAAAGCGATCCAACTGGCGATTCCATTCTTCGACGACTTTGTGCTCAAGCCTGTGCGACTGGACAGCCAGGAAGAACTGATCAACCTGCAATGGCGTCAGAAGGACAGCGACTACACCTTCTGGCCGAGCCAACTGTCGGACGGTTCGATCCGTTTCATATGCCTGGTAACCGCCCTGCTCCAGCCCGACCCGCCATCGACCATCATCGTTGATGAGCCGGAACTCGGCCTGCATCCCTACGCCATCACCCTACTGGGTTCACTGCTGCGATCAGCCTCCACCCGAATGCAGGTGATTGTCTCAACGCAGTCAGTGCCTCTGGTGAACGAGTTTTCAATCGACGACCTGATCATCGTCGAGCGGGAAAAAGGCGCAACCGTCTTCAAGCGTCTCGACGAAAAAGCCTTCGAAACATGGCTGGACGATTATTCGGTAGGTGAGTTGTGGGAGAAAAACATCCTGGGCGGGAGGCCGCGTAAATGATTCGAGTCCACGTGATCTGCGAGGGCCAGACAGAAGAGATGTTCATCAACGAGGTGCTGGCTCTAGCCTTCCAGCACTTGGATATTTACCTGATGCCCGCGCTGATCGGGAAGCCCGGCCACAAGGGCGGCAACTTTCGTTTCGAACGTCTGCTCAGCGATGTTGAAAAGCGCCTGCTAGGTGACCGTCAGGCATATTGCACCACGTTTTTTGACTTTTATGGCCTACCCGAAGAATTCCCTGGCAAGGCGAATGCCGGTGGCAGGAACACCATGGATGAAAAAGCTGAGTGCCTGCTTGAAGCGATGGTGGAGAAGTTGGCGAACAAACTGGGTGATGAAGCCATGCGTCGATTCATTCCCTACGTGCAAATGTATGAATTCGAGGGTCTGCTATTCAGTTGCCCAACAGGGTTAGCTGTCGGGATCAACCAGCCGGCCCTCGAAGACCGTTTTTTGCACATACGAAATGAGTTTGAAACGCCGGAAGCGATTAACAACAGCCCGATGACCGCGCCGAGCAAAAGATTGCAGAAGCTGTACGCCGGCTATGAAAAACCGTTGCACGGTTCACTTGCTGCCATTGAGATCGGACTGCCGATCATTCGGCAACAATGCGCTCGATTCGATGCCTGGATCAGGCGGATGGAAGCGCTGCATACAATCGCCCAGCCATGATCAATCCGACCACACCCGCCGCCATTCTGACTGAACCTCCCACCGATCCATCTGGTCGCTAACGCTCGTCGATCAAGCCGAATTCTCCCCATGCGTATGCATCACAACCATACGCACCACGCCTTCACGGATGTCAACAGGGAGAACCTCCGTCATGTCTGAACCCAAAAATCCCCAGCCCCCACTCCAAGGCTCCCAGTCCAACGGCTCCGCCGCCGGCGGCTGGCCTGCCCTAAATGCCGTCAACAAGCACCTGCTACACCAGCACGTCTTGCTCAAGGGCAACCGAACCCTGCTATCCATGAACAAACCGGACGGTTTCGACTGCCCCAGCTGCGCCTGGCCAGACCCCAAGAAGCCGCACACCTTTGAATACTGTGAGAACGGTGCCAAGGCACTGGCTTGGGAGTCGACCAAAAAACGCGTCACGCCCGAGTTCTTCGCTCAACATACGGTGAGTGAGCTGGCCACCTGGAGCGATCACGACCTGGAGGATCAGGGCCGTATCACCGAACCGATGCGCTATGACGCTGGCAGCGACAAATACTTGCCCGTCAGTTGGGACGAGGCGTTCGCCGAGATCGGGCAAGAGCTGCGCCAACTGAGCGACCCGTGGAAACTGGAGTTGTACACCTCGGGGCGTACCTCAAACGAGGCGGCGTTTCTGTATCAGTTGTTTGGCCGCCTGTATGGCATGGCTAACTTTCCTGACTGCTCGAACATGTGCCACGAAACCACCAGCGTGGCCCTTCCCGAGTCGATCGGCGTAGGCAAAGGCACCACGACGCTGGAAGACTTCGAGAACGCCGACGCCATTTTCATCTTCGGTCAGAACCCCGGGACCAACAGCCCGCGCATGATGTCCGAGCTGCATGCCGCCGCACGCCGTGGCGCGAGCATCATCTCGTTCAACCCGTTGCGCGAAAAGGCCTTGGTGCGTTTTGCATCCCCCCAGGACCCGCGCGACATGCTCAGTCGCAGCGGCGTCAAGATCAGTTCCCAGTACCATCAGGTCAGGATCGGCGGCGACATGATTGCCCTGCAGGGCATCTGTAAGGTGGTCATTGAAGCGGACGATGCGGCTCAGCGTGAAGGGCTGCCCCGTGTGCTGGATGTAGCCTTCATCGAAGAACACACCCACGGCCTTGAGCAATTCGCCGATTACTGCCGACAGTTGCCGTGGGAGATCATCGAGCGTCATTCGGGCCTGACTCGTCAGGCGTTGGAAGAGGTGGCGGCGGTGTACATGCGTTCGGAGCGGGTCATCTGTTGCTGGGGCATGGGCATCACTCAACACAAGCGCGGTGGCGACGCGATGCAGCAAATCATTAATTTGCTGCTGCTGCGCGGCAACATCGGCAAGCTGGGCGCGGGTGCCTGCCCTATTCGCGGCCACTCCAATGTGCAGGGCGACCGCACCATGGGCATCTACGAAAAAGCCGGCGAGCCGTTCCTGGCCAGTATGAGCAAGGTGTTCGGTTTCGAAGCGTCCCGCAAAGGTGGGCATGATGTGGCCGAAGCCTGTGAAGCGCTGCTGCGCGGCGAGATCGAAGCGTTTATTTCAATGGGCGGCAATTTCTTCCGGGCCATCCCGGATATCGACGTGGTGTGCCCGACCGTCAAGCGCTTGAAAATGACCGTGCTGGTCAATACCAAACTCAACCGCAGTGCAACGGTACATGGCCAGAAAGCGTTTTTGCTGCCGTGCATCGCCCGCTCGGAGCTGGACATGCAAAACGGTGTGGCGCAAACCGTTACGGTCGAAGACTCGATGTCGATGGTGCACGGCTCGACCGGCATGCTGGAACCTGCATCGAAACACCTGATCTCCGAAGTGGCGATCATCGCCGGTATCGCCAAGGCGACACTTGCGCCCAACCCCAACGTGGATTGGGACAGCTACGTGAACGATTACGCGCGCATTCGCGACAAGATCGAAGCCGTGCTGCCCGAGCAGTTTTATGACTTCAACCAGCGCATCAAGGAGCCCGGCGGTTTCCGCCTGCCCAACGGCGCCAGCGAGCGCAAGTGGAACACCGAGTCAGGCAAGGCCAACTTCCTCTTTCCTGAAGGGGTTTTTGACGAGGACGACACGCCACCGGGCGCTGATCATCTGCAGTTGATGACGATCCGCAGCCATGATCAGTTCAACACCACGGTGTATTCCAACGACGACCGTTACCGGGGCATCTACGGCGACCGCATGGTCGTGATGCTCAATCCGCAAGACATCGAGCGCCTGGGGCTCAAGGCGGGGGATTATGTCGAATTCCAGACCGCCCTCGACATGACAACGCCGCGTCGTGCGCCCGGCTTCAAAGTTATCCCCTTCGACGTACCGCAAGGCTGTTGCGCCGCGTATTACCCAGAAACCAACGGCTTGCTGCCACTGGCGAATCGGGATAGCCGCAGTAACACACCGGCGGCGAAATCCATCCCAGTGAACCTGGTGCGGATGAATCCAGAGGAGGCGCAAGTGGCTTTGGAACGACGCGGATTGATTGCGGCGGCCAGTTAGGGCTCGTGGTACAGCTTGCGACCCCCCCTGACGCTCCGCGTCCTGCTTTCAGCGCAAAATCCGGCACTTGCGCAATGGGGACGCGGAGCGTCACGGGATGCATTCCCACGCGGAGCGAGGGAACGATCACTGTCCCCTTTTCGGGCTATTCAGTAGTAACATCCGTCCGACCCACCAAATCGGGTCTCCCGCAAGCAAACATGCCGCCAGCTATTGAGCACCAGCGGGGCATAGCTGCAAGACGCACCGGTTTTGTTGATAGCGACTTGCACCGACTCCATGTCGTCGCGGCTGACAGGGACGGATATTGCGCAGCAGTCCGGGGTTTTTGAACAGGCTGAAATTGTCGTGTCATTTCGCGTGCGCCCATTCACAGATACGGCCAACGCAGTGCTGTCACAGTGGCCAGCCAAACCCTCCCCCGTGACAATAAAAGAGGTGGTTGACGGGTTACCAGCACCACCCCCAAACCCCAGCGGAATAAAGAACAGAGAATGAGCGTAGCTTTCCCCGGCCCTTACCGTTGAGACCGTGACGGGTGGGTTACAGGACTGATTGATCCACTCCAGGTGGGACACCGGTTTCCAATCGCGGTCGTCTGTGAGGTTCCAATGCTTGCCACTGCGGTAGTCATAGCAACCGTTCAGGCCTGCGGCGGCGGTTAGTACCAGAAGAATTGCCGCCCGTGTTGTTTTCATGTTGACCCGCTTTTCCAATAAGGTTTTGATTACCTGCATTCTGTTGCACCGGCCATTAAAAGAGGACGGGGTTGTTTCCAGGAAAATTAAACCCATCCCCTTTTCGGGTTTCCGATTGCGTCTACCGGTCTTTCGACGAAGTAACATAGGAAATCATGGCATTCACAGCTACCTGCGTTGTGTCCCTGTTTTTTTGGACTGTTGTTTCAGCAATCACAGGAACCAAGGAGCCTTGGGACCTGGCTAGTTATTGGCCATCATCTATCCCGCCGCGCTTGCTCTGTCAGCGATTCTTGGAGCCGTGCTAAAAAGCGCCCAGTGGTCCGCAGGCGCCGTGGTAATGCTTGCTCAGATCCCGGTGATTTTAGTTACTTCTGGTGCTTCCCCGTTGCTGGCTGTCGGTATCCTGTATGCGGCTGTTCTCTCAATTCCGGCGATAACGCTATCTTGGCTCGCCGGCAAAGTGCGGCAGGCTTACACCACGCCATAAAGTCCTAGTGGTTCTTTCTTAAAAATTAGACGGCTGGAAAATAGTCGCTGAGCGAAGCGCAGGTCGCCGAAGCTATGAACCCAGCGCCCTCACTCAGGCTTGGCGTCAGGCACCCACAATGTGCACGATGTTGCGGCCTGGGCGATCAGCCAATCATGATCACGTTTGGCGAAGGGCCGTGGCATCCCGGCAGAGACCCGAAGTGCCATTCTGTGGGCACCCGTGACTTCGCTTTCACTCGGAGTCGCCTCCCCCAGTTTTGTATTGTTCTTGAGCCCGCCAATTGCACCATGCAGTGCGAGCGCCTGTTTGTAGGTGTCGGCACTCTCTTCAACGATAGATACCGCGATAAAGGCGGCACTTGAGCAGCGATCCATTTTTTCCCACTGCTTCAGCTGCGCTTCTGTGCCGAGGGCGGCCGCTGATGACAACAAGACCATAAAGCCAATTAAACAACGCATTGTTTGCCTCCTTTCAAATAATTGACCGCTGTAATACCTCATCAAAAGCTGGCGAGCAATGTGGGCAACACTTACTCCACGTATCC
Organism: Pseudomonas sp. R2-7-07; assembly: GCF_003852355.1. Taxonomy (NCBI): domain Bacteria; kingdom Pseudomonadati; phylum Pseudomonadota; class Gammaproteobacteria; order Pseudomonadales; family Pseudomonadaceae; genus Pseudomonas; species Pseudomonas sp. R2-7-07. Next base: position 4,706,347 of record NZ_CP027759.1, read on the forward strand.
CATAAGCCTCTAACAACTGCCAAACGCTTCACAACATGGGGTCTTTTTTTTCACGCGCAGAACAGTAATCATCGCCCTCCCCTAAAGCCCCAGGAACAGAGACCATGGAATTGACGCTGGAAGCGGTTGCGCTCTTTGCACTGAAGCTCGTGCACGAGACAGACGGCGGCAGTCCGGTTTTGCGGGATGATCCGGTGATGCAAGCGTACGACCGCGAGGTGTTTGGGTTGTTGGTGCGGCAGGGGGATTTGTCTGGGATTCAGTGGAAGCTGGATGAGTGCCTGACGTTAGCGCTCGAGTCGCTGGGCGGCGCAACGACCGTGATGGGGTTCGAGCTGCAACGGCTTGCGCTGCAGGTGCGCCAAGCGCCAACACTGGAAACCCTCAATGCCCCGCTCGACGCACTCAAGGATTATCTGAAAGCCATCCTGTGAACTGGGGCTATCGACGCCCCTCTACCGCCATCCGCACCGCCAACCCCATCAACGCCGACCCCATCAACCAGCGCTGCACCACCTGCCACCCCGGCCGGGTGACGAAAAACACTGCGATAGACCCCGCCAGCGTGGCAATCACCGCATTCACGCTCACGCTGATGAGAATCTGCGTGAAGCCCAGCACCAGGGATTGCGTCAGCACGCTGCCGTGGCCGTCCGGGTCGATGAACTGCGGCAGCAACGACAGGTACATCACCGCCACTTTGGGGTTCAGCAGGTTGGTCAGCAGGCCCATGGTGAATAGTTTGCGCGGGCTGTCCTGGGGCAGGCGCTGCACCTGGAACGGCGAGCGGGCACCCGGTTTGATCGCCTGCCAGGCCAGATAAGCCAGGTACAGCGCCCCGCCAAAGCGCAGGGCGTCGTACGCAAAGGGCACCGCCATCACCAGCGCCGTAATACCCAAGGCCGCGCACAGCATATAAACCAAAAAGCCCAACGCAACGCCGCCCAGGGAAATAAACCCGGCGGTGCGCCCCTGGCAAATCGAGCGCGAAATGAGGTAAATCATGTTCGGACCGGGCGTCAGCACCATGCCGAGTGATATCAGCGCATAGGCAAGCCAGCTGGACAGTTCAGGCATGGTCGGGCTCCCGAAATATTTGGTCAACGTTGTAGGGTTGGACGCCATGGTAGGGCGTTCAAAATGCGCGCGTTAGATACAGATACGTGATCAAAACGTCATACACCGTCCACACCATTCACCCAGGGGCAGGCACATGATTGACTTCAATGACAAAGGTTTCTTCAAGCTCAAACAAAACAACGAGTACGCCGAACGCGTGGCTTCATTGCTGCTGGATGGCGAAGAGGTAGTGGATGCGTACAAGGCCATGCGCGACGGCGTGGTGTTCACCACCAAGCGCATCATCGCGGTGAACGTGCAGGGGATTACCGGCAGCAAGAAGGATTTCACGTCGCTGCCCTATAAGAACATCGTGGCGTATTCGGTGGAAACGTCGGGGACGTTTGATCTGGATTCGGAGTTGGAGATTTACTTTTCGTCGCTGGGGAAGGTGAAGTTCGAGTTCACCGGCAAGACGTCGATTGTGGAAATTTCACGGTTGATTTCCAAGCACTTGCTTATTTGATCAGCGGGCAAAAAAGACCCTGGCGTCCCAAGGTCTTTTTTACTGCCTGCACACGGATTAAACGATGTATTCCGATCAAAATGGGGAGCTGGTTAAGTACAGCAATCGTAGTCTAAAACTACAACATTACCTCATAAGGCCCAAGCAGCTTACTGGTCTGCACTAGCCCCTGCCGCATCAACATCTCGAGATACCCTTCCCCATTCATCGGCGGCCTAACTAGTGCACGCCTCTGCTTCTGCACTGCCGCCAACACGGCCGCTTGATCCAAGTCCCAAAGGTCCGAGATAAAGTCGTCGGGATGCATCGGTTCTATGTCATAAGCCGCGAGTACCCGCACTGGAAAATCTTTCAAGTTAAAGGTCACGATAACTTCCGCCTTACTCCGAATCGCCGCGGCCAATACGTGACGATCATCTGGATCAGGCAAATCCAAACTTGAACACAAGTCTTCGTACCCTGTTACCAACGCGTCCGGTATGGCCTTGTCCATCAATGCCGAAATTTTATCTACTTGGTCGGGAGTGAGATCAGGTCGGTTCTTGAGGACGTTACGCTTCCACTCTTCATGAATCTGTCGGGTCCATCGCGCCCGGTACAACCCGGATAAACCAAGCCACATCAACAAATCCCTGAGAGCCGCCGGGTACAGAACACAGGCGTCGTAAACCGCAGTGAAAGGCGAACACCTCATTCGTCATACCCCAATCCCAACTCCCGGGTCTGCCGTACCAGTTCCTCCATCGCCTCTTGACTTTCTTCATCGCGGCGCTGTTTGAACGCCATCAAATCGGAAAATCGAATACGCCGATGACGACCGGTTTTCGTAAAGGGAATGGCGCCTTCTTCCAGCATCTTGACCAGATGCGGGCGTGAAACGTTAAGCAGGTCGGCAGCTTCCTGAGAGGTCAATTCAGCATGGACGGGTACAACTTTGACGGCATTACCCAGCGCCAGCTCACCCAAAATATCAACCAGCAGGCGCAGCGCGGATGTGGGGAGTACAAGGGTGTGAGGCTTGTCTTCTTTGTCGAAGATGTCGATGCGCTGGGTTTCGAATTTGGTCGATAGCAACGAAGCCAGCTCGCGTTGGCCTTGCACAGCGGCTTCGACTTCCCTCTCCAGCGGAGGAATTGTTTTGGGAAGGTGATTGGTGATCATGGTGCTACTCCGTCGTAACTTAACTCAATGGGCTCAACCTAAACGAAACAAACGAAAATCGCAATATTCGAAACCCAGTGTTATTTCTGTCTACTTTTCCCACGCCCACCGTCGAATACTGCCAATTCCAGCCCCCTGATCCCCCCCGTAGGCTCACTCCCTCGCACAAGGAAGTGAGCCGGTCATGTCAGAACGTTTTTATCCACCGACTGAAGAACAGCTACGCAGGCAACGAATCCTGACCCCGCAACCGTCACGCGTGCCCTATTCGCCGGCGATTATTCCATTTGAGCCATCTCCTGCCCCAACTCCCACGCCAACCAAACCTCCCGGCTGCGTCTTCATTAAGCCGTGCCAACTGCCGGACGGCTTCACCCGTTTCGCTGACCCCACTGGTTATTTGCCGCTGAAGTTGTTCAAAGAGTTCGCCCGTTTAAGTCTGTTGGGCGGGCGCGGGCGCGGCTGACCCAAAACGCCGAATTTACCGATAAAGAGGAACGTGGAAAATGGTCATGAAAATCAGACTGCGGTGGTACGAAAAACACAGTAATAACTTGAAGGCGGATGAGTATTCAGCAGATATCGAGGACTCAGACAGTATTCTCAACGCGTTGGGTTTAGGCGAGGAAACCGCGATATATGCCGATGTATTCAATATGCTGCCTAACTGGATAACGATTATTCAGCCATATTTCCAGCACATGATCGAACCCGACCACCTCGACTACCAGATTTCCTTCCGTTACCAAGGCGCGTGGCCACCGCCTCCGAATCAACCTAAGAAGAGGTCTTGATGCAATGAGACCTACACTGCAAAAGCCTCTCCTCTATCGCTCAGTCAACACCCGAACCCATGGCGTACGCCATGGGAGTTGCTGTGCTTACAGATATGAACGACACAGCAAAAGCGAAAAGCGAGCGCTATCAACCCGTGGCTCAATGCACAGTCATCAAAGACACGGGTACGATTACACGCCTCTATTCCGTTTTCTCCTGTCCAAAGTCGGCCACCCCTGGAGCAAGGTTTTCAGCGAAGCCAACGCCCGCCTGGACCGTCCGGAGCCGGTGTTCTGGATGGTTGCGCTGCATGAAAGCGACAAGCAGGAATACGTGAGTACGGGCGAGAATAGCTGCTACAGCGGATTGTGGGTGGACGAGGCAGGCCTGTTGCAAAAGGTCAACCCACAGCTGACGCCCGAGCACATGAAACCCTTCTGCGACTGCTGCACCCAAACGTTCAACGGCGTGGTGTTCGCACAGGCTTTACCACGCGAACGGTAGGCAGTCGGGCACGACAGTTTCCAAAGGTGTTCCGCCGTGCCTCAACGCTTATTTGGACTGAAACGTCTCCAAATACGCCAATATATTCTCAATTTTCTCCTGATCACTGATCCCCCAAAAAATCATCCGCGTGCCGCTCACCACTTTTTTCGGCGCTTCGATGTAGGCGGCAAGTTTGTCGCGGGTCCAGACCACGCCTGAGTTTTTCATCGCGTCGGAATACTGGTAATCCGTAGTAGTGCCCGCAGGCCGGCCGATGATGCCGTTGAGCTGCGGTCCGAACCCGCCGCGTGCGCCTTCGCCCACACTGTGGCAGCCACCGCAAGTCTTGGTGAAGAGCTTGCCGCCCGCCTCGGCATCGCCGGCAGCAAAGGCCCCGTATGTGTTGAAGATCAGGGCAAGGGTCAACCAGGCGTACTTCATCAGAGGGCTCCGCATCGAGTGTTGCCGACAATTATGCCCGTTTAAATGGCCGTTTCCCCAGCCGCTTTACGATAACCGTGCGGGCCAGTGCTATGAACTGGCGCCCCCCAGCCACGTTCCTGCAGACCACCAAACGACCACCCATCGTTTAAAAAACATCCAATCGAACCTATATGCCCCGCCTCCACTCCACCCTACTGAACCCTGATGGTGGAGTAAGGATCATGGCTCAGCCATCGATTTTAATATTGGAAGACGACGAGATCATTCGGGCGTTGATGGTGGATGTGCTGGAGGACTTCGGCGCATTGGTAAAGTCGTTCTCTTCGGCGGATGAAGGGATGATTTATCTGGAGCGGGGCGATGACCCCGTGGACTTGATTGTCAGTGATATTCAGATGCCCGGCTTGCTCAACGGTTATGACTTGAGCCGAGTGGTGGCTCATCGTTGGCCTGAGGTTCAGGTGGTGCTGACGTCCGGCAACACCACGATAGCGTCGCAACTGGGCGGCTCGGTGCGGTTTTTGCCCAAACCCTGGAGTACCGACCACTTGCTTGACTGCGTGCAAAAAGCATTGACCCAGCAACGTCTGCCCATGCATTAATAGCGCGGCGACATCATTCAACCCGAACTTCGTGGCAAGGCCTGCGGTCATTTTATCTACAAGGAGTGACTTTTCTGATCTACCGGTCAGCCTTTTCGCTTGTTGCGTAAGCTGACGACAATGAATTGTGTAGAATCGTCGCCCATTTTCATGCGTCCTTCATGGCCGAGAGGCCCACAGTTCGAGCTCATTAATGCACTCAGAAGCCCATGACGTTGGTGCGCCATCCTTGTTGGAAACGTTGCGCACAGGCACCGGGCTGTTGCATGTCGCGCTGGAAAAGCGCCTGCCGTTCTTTTCCGAGCGCCTGGATACAGACTGGTACCGGCGCTTGCTCCAGGCCTACTACGGTTTCTATCAGCCGATGGAAGCGGCGCTGTATGACGGCGGCTTGATTCCCCATGGATATGACGCCGTATTGCGTACGAAAACGCCGACTCTGGTCAGTGACCTCCGCGCCCTCGGCCTGAATGAGCACACCATCAGCACCCTGCCCCGTTGCACCCGACTCCCGCCTCTGGACACACCCGCTGCCTGCCTTGGCGCCTTGTATGTGCTGGAAGGCGCGACCCTCGGTGGGCAAGTGTTGCGCCGCGAAATGGCCCTGCGCCTGGGGATCGATGCCGACAACGGCGGTGCGTTTCTCGATATTTATGGCGCCGAGACCGGCCGACACTGGAAAGACTTTCTCGACTACCTGGGTCGCCTGCCGCTGGACACAACAGCCAGGGCGCGCGCAGTCATGGCTGCCCGCTCCACATTCAGCGGCTTTGAGCAATGGCTCGACAGCCAGGAGATACTGTTATGAAACCCGACGATTTTAAAGAGCTGCTTGCCAACTGCGCCGACGAGCCCATCCGCTTTCCCGGAGCGATCCAGCCTCACGGTGTGCTGCTGACATTGTCGGAACCCGGCCTGGAGATCATCCAGGTCAGCGCCAACGTCGGCAGCTTGTTCGGCCAGGCGCCCGAAGCGCTGCTCGGCCAGCCGCTGCACAGTTTGATCGGCGCAGAGCACGCCCAGGCGGTGCAGGTTATGGCACAAACCGACACGTTCTTCGACATGCCACCGTTGCATGTCACGCTCAATGGCGCGGACTTCGAAGGCTTGCTGCACCGCCACCAGAACGTGCTGGTGCTGGAGTTCGAACCGCGAATCAAGGATTTCCGCCCACGCGCGCTGAACGGTCGCACCAGTAACCTGGGCAAGATGCTGCAACGCTTGCAGGCGGCGAAAACCCTGCAAGCGCTGTACGAAATCAGCGTGAATGAAATCCAGGCCATGACCGGTTACGACCGCGTGCTCATTTACCGCTTCGAGGACGAAGGCCACGGCCAGGTGATTGCCGAAGCGTCAGCGCCGTCCATGGAGCTGTTCAACGGGTTGTTTTTCCCCGCCTCCGACATTCCGGAGCAGGCCCGCGAGCTGTATCGCACCAACTGGCTGCGCATTATCCCCAACGCGGCCTACGAGCCGGTACCGTTGCTGCCCAAGCTGCGCCCAGACACCGGCGAGCCGCTGGATTTGAGCTTCGCCACCCTGCGCAGCGTGTCGCCGATTCACTGCCAATACATGAAGAACATGGGCGTACTGTCGTCCATGAGCATCTCGTTGATGAAGGGCGACAAGCTATGGGGCCTGATCAGCTGCGGCAACCGCGAGCCGCTGCTGGTGCCGAACGAGTTGCGCACCGCCTGCCAGACCGTCGGCCAAGTGCTGTCGTTGCAGATCAGCGCCATGGAGACCCTGGAACTGAGCCGTCAACGCGAGGAAAAAGTTCAGGCGCTGGCACTTCTCGATCAAGCGCTGAAGGCCTCGCCGGACAGTGTGTTCGACGGCCTGGCCCAACAAAGCCAGTTGCTGATGGACCTGACAGAGGCAGGCGGCGTGGCGATCATCGAGGACAAGCAATTGCACTGCTACGGTCACTGCCCGGAACCGGCGCAGATCCGCGCACTGCACAAGTGGCTGCAAGAGCGCGACGAACCAGTATTCGCCAGCCACAACCTGGTCTCGGTATACCCGCCGGCCGCCGAGTTCCAGCAGTTGGCCAGCGGCGTCCTGGCCATGCATCTGCCCAAGCCTGTGGATAACGGTGTGCTGTGGTTCCGCCCGGAGGTGAAGGAAAACATCCACTGGAGCGGTGACCCGCAAAAGCCGCTGGACCTGGAAAACTCCCACGCGGGCCTGCACCTTCGCCCACGCACCTCGTTTGAAGTGTGGAAAGTGGTCATGGCGGGCATTTCCACCAAGTGGAGCCATGGCGACCTGTTCGCCGCCAACGACCTGCGCCGCTCGGCCCTGGAAAACGACCTGGCACGCCAGGTAAAGCGTGAGCAGCAGGCCGTGCGGGCGCGTGATGACCTGGTGGCCGTGGTATCTCACGACTTGCGTAACCCGATGACCGTCATCTCCATGCTCTGCGGCATGATGCGAAAAGCGTTCAGCTCCGAGGGCCCGCACACTTCGCGACGCATCTCCTCGGCTATCGACACCATGCAACAGGCGGCCGGGCGCATGAACACACTGCTGGAGGATCTGCTCGACACCTCGAAAATCGAGGCCGGGCGCTATGTCGTCAAACCCGTGGCGCTGGATGTGAGTCATATGTTCGATGAGGCTTATTCGTTGCTCGCACCGTTGGCGCTGGAAAAAGGCATCGACCTGTCGTTCAACGCCGAGCCCGGTCTGCTGATCAATGCCGACCCGGAGCGCTTGTTCCAGGTGTTGTCGAACCTGATTGGCAACGCCATCAAATTCACCCCGCGCCTGGGCAATATCGGCGTCAGCGCCATGAGCAACGGTGCAGAAATCGTGTTCTCGGTGCGCGACTCCGGTGAAGGCATTGCACCGGAGCAGTTGCCTCACGTGTTCGAGCGCTACTGGACACAAACCGAAAACAACCCCACCGGCAGCGGTTTGGGGCTGTACATCACCCAAGGCATCGTCCAGGCCCATGGCGGCGAAATTTCTGCCAAAAGTGAGGTGGGCAGGGGCAGTGAATTCCGGTTCACGGTGCCCAGGGTGATTGAAGGCTCGCCTATCTGAAGCGTTGCCTGGTAAATCTCATATCGGCAAGATCACCATCGCCTCCAACCCACCCCCCTGGCGCTCGGCCAGGGTCAGGGTGCCGCCATGTTCCAACACGATCGCTCGTGCGGTAGAGAGCCCAAGCCCTACGCCGCCGGTGCTTTTGTTGCGTGACCCCTCCAAGCGATAGAACGGCAGGAATACATCCTCCCGATGCGCTGCGGGAATGCCCGGGCCACGGTCCAGCACGCGAATCACCACCGTATCCTGCTTGTGCTGCAACTCGATTTGCGGCGCCGCACCGTAGTGGATGGCATTGTCCATCAGGTTGGTCATCACGCGTTTGAGGCCCAGGGGCCGGCCGAAATACACCAGACGTGGCGGCCCGTTAAACGTGAAGTCGATGGCCTGGTCGCGATAATCGTCGATCAGGGTCTGCAGCAACTCCGCCAGGTCCAATTGGGTGGCCTGTTCCAGGCGCGCGTCATCGCGGAAAAATTCCAGGGCGGTGTTGATCATGGCCTGCATTTCATCCACGTCGCGGAACAGTCGCTGTTGCTGGTCGCTATCCTCGATGAACTCACCGCGCAGGCGCAGGCGGGTCAACGGCGCGCGCAGGTCGTGGGAGATGGCGGCAAGCATTTGGGTACGGTCCTGGATGAAATGGCGCAACTGCGCCTGCATGCTGTTGAAGGCAAGAATCGCCTGGCGGATTTCGTGAGGCCCCACCGGCTCGATCGGCGGCGCGCGAAAGTCGCTGCCAAAACGCCGCGCACCTCGGGCGAAGTGTTGCAGCGGGTGGGCCAGGCGTCGGGTCGCGACCAAGGTGACCAAGGCGGTGGAGACCAGCACCAGCAGCGCCACAATCAGGCTGCGCACGCCATCGTCCAATCCCCAGCTGCGAGTACCGGTGCTGAACATCAGCCAGGATCGATCGGCCAGTTGCATCAACAGCACGTACTGGCCGTTGCCGTCGGGCCAGTCGGCAGGTTCATAGGCCTCCATGGGGCGCGTCGGGCCTTCAAGCAGGTGCTTGAACACCTGCTCGCCGGTGTTGAAATCCGGGTCAGCCAGCACCGGCAGATTAAACGCCGCCCGCTGCGCCGCCCACGTCACCCTGAAGGACCCGTCCCCTATCACCTGGGCAAGATGCGCTCGCTGCGCCGGTTCGGACGCCTCGATCACACGAACCACCACCGCAACTTTTTCCAGCAGGCCGGTTTCAGCCAACGGCGGCCTGGCCCATACCCCCGCCAGTTGCACGAACAAAGCGTTGAATCCCAGCGCGGTGATCATTGCGACCAGCACGGTCAGCGCGATCCAGCGCGCCACCGTGTCGCGCGGACGCTGGATCATGAACGGGTCACGCTGGCGGTGAATTGATAGCCACCATTGCGCACGGTGCGGATCATCGCCGGGCGCTTGGTATCGAATTCCAGCTTGCGGCGCAGGCGGCTCACCTGCACGTCGATGCTGCGGTCGAAGGCATCATGGCTATGGCCGCGCGCCAGGTTCAACAACTGTTCGCGGGTGAGCACGCGTTGCGGATGTTCGAGAAACACCAGCAGCAGATCGAACTCGCCGGACGACAGCGGAATCATCACCTGGTCGGGCGAGCGCAGCTCGCGACGCGTGAGGTCCAGTTGCCAGCCGGCAAAACGGATCAGCGGGCGTGCGGCCTCCCCCATCGGTGGCCGGCTTTCACCCGCCCGGCGCAATACCGCACGCACCCTGGCGAGCAGTTCGCGGGCATCGAAGGGTTTGCTCAGGTAATCGTCGGCGCCCATTTCCAGGCCCACCACGCGGTCGCTGAGTTCACCCATGGCCGTGAGCATGATCACCGGCGTAGCGTATTGCTGGCGCAGGCGCTGGCACAGCAGCAGGCCGTTGTCGCCGGGGAGCATCAGGTCGAGGATAATCAGGTCGGCGGGCTGGCGCTCCATGGCCGCCCACAGCTCAGCGCCACTGGCCGCGGTCTCTACCGAATAGCCATGGCGCAGGAAAAATTTCTTCAGCAGGGCGAGGACTTCAAGGTCATCGTCGACGATTAACAGGTTGCTCACCGGCAGGCTTCACTGGACTGGGTCAAGGCGCCATCTAAAACTATTCGACGCGCTCCGTCATATATTTCAATCGTGCAATAAAGCGTCAGCAACGCAATAAAGCAGACATCTTTGCGCAAGGCGGCAATGCCAGCATCGGCCTCCCTTTTGCGGAGACTGTGCCCATGCACGCGTTGACCAACTCACGGCATCTGGCCCGCCACGCCGTGCTGTTACTGACTGTGTCTTACCTGGCGGGCTGTGTGAGCCCTCCACCCTTGACACCCACCACCCGCTGCGCGCAGGTGAACAATCCGGTGTATGACCCTGCCGAACCGGTCAACCGCGGGGTATTTGCGTTCAACCGTGCTGTGGATAACTACGCCCTGGCACCTGTGGCGCGCGGTTACCGTTACCTGCCGGAATTTTTCCAGGCGGGTGTGCATAACTTCGCGAGCAACTTCAGTGAGCCGCAGGTGTTTATCAACGACCTGCTGCAAGGCAACCCTCGGCGCTCGGTCAACACCCTGGGGCGCTTCGCCGTGAACACCACGGTGGGCGTGGTGGGGCTGTTCGATGTGTCGGATCGGCTGGGCATCCCACGCCATACAGCCGACTTCGGCCAGACATTCGGCGTATGGGGCGTGGGCAATGGCCCCATTGTCGAACTGCCACTGCTGGGCACCCACAACAGCCGGGATGCGGCGGGCAAAGTCTTGAGCTTCCTGGTTTCGCCATTGGGCGACAGCGATACGGTGCAGACCCTGGGTACCATCAGCCTGGTCGGCGGTACTGTCGACACCCGCGCATCGCTGTTGCCGCTCACCGACAGCCTGCAAAAACTCCCGGACTACTACAGCGCGTTGCGTAATGTGGTGGCGGAACATCGCGCGGCTTTTGTGCAGGAAGGCGAGGAAGGCGCGACTTCTGCGGGAATGGACAACTGCGCTGACCGCCCTGCGGATGATTTCTGAAGAGGCTCGTCAGCCACAGTCATATCTTGCAGCAGTGCGTTTATAGCAGCCTCGTTTCTGCCGCTATTAAGGTTGGCCTTACTTCGTCCCGACGGGCGAAGCATCCTCTCCTCATAGAAGGAAACATCCATGGTCAGCGGAATCAACCCCTCACTGGGCAGCTTTCAATACCCACCTCTGCAACAGGATGATGCAGAGCCCCAGCGTAAGAAACGCAGCATCGACACCACCCACATGCAGCTCAACGCCGCCGAGCCTGATGGCATGGCGACCAATGACCGACGCAAAAACACAGGGGGTGGGCTCGACAGCCTGGGTCAAGGCAACCTTCTTTAACTAGCCGCGTACGAAGGGCAGTGCACGGCCCTTCGTACATCCCTCCTTAACAAAACCATCACATTCACTCGCTTAAACTCGCCGGTTCAATCCAGCCTGGGGCCACTGTCTGCATGCCGCACTCCGACACACTGCCCGCCGTATTAGCCGGCCCACTGCTACGACGTCTAGAAGCTCGGCGCCTGGTGTTGTGGCTGGTAGGCAGTCGAGCACTGGCACTGACGCTGAAGCTGCACCTGCCGGCGCAAACACTGGAAATTCCCCTGGACCAATGCCAGGTGGTACCCGTGGGGCGCCAGGCGTTTATTCATTTGATCGATGTGGCGCTGGACGAAGCGCTGCCTTTGGACGTGGCGATCAGCTACGACCTGCTGTTTGACGACACCGGCATCGCCGACTGGGCACCGCACCTGCTGTACGCGAATGCTCAATACCCCAGTTTCGTGTTGCATAGCCGTATCCATCAGTTGGTGCACGGCTCATGCCGCAAACCCCATCACAGTGCCGACGAAGGATTGCTGTGCGTCGACCGTCTGCTGGCCGAGGCCAAAACGCCGGCCGAACGTCCGGCCTTGTTGATGATGAGCGGCGATCAGGTCTATGCCGACGATGTCGCCGGGCCGATGCTACGGGCGATTCATGGGTTGATAGCACGACTGGGCCTGTTCGATGAATACCTCGAAGGCGCTGTGGTCGATGACAGCGCCAGCCTCTATGGGCATCCGGCCAGTTATTATCACCGTGCCGATTTGCTGCCGGCCTTGGACAGCAACGAGACCTTGCGCGAGCGCTTCTTTGGCGGCGTGAAAAAGCCGATTTTCACCAGCAGCACCGCCGACAACCACCTGGTGACCTTTGCCGAAGTCATCGCGATGTACCTGCTGGTGTGGTCGCCCACGCCCTGGACGCTGACCACGCTTCAGGGCCCGCCACTGAGCCTGGAACGACAGCAGCGCTACGCCCGCGAAGAGGTCCAGATCGAGCGATTCCGCGACAGCCTGCCCGGTGTCGCGCGGGTATTTGCCCACCTGTCGACCTTGATGATCTTTGACGACCATGACATCACCGACGACTGGAACCTCAGCGCCCAATGGGAAGAAACCGCCTACGGCCACCCCTTCTCCAGGCGCATCATCGGCAACGCCCTGCTGGCCTACCTGTTATGCCAGGGCTGGGGCAACCAGCCGGATGCGTTTGTCGAACTGGTGAGCCAGACCCAAGCGTTGACCACCCAGGCCCAGGCCAACCACCTGGACGCAGCCGCGCAGGACGAATTACTCGAGGCGCTGCGTAAATTCCAGCACTGGCACTACGTACTGCCGACCACCCCCGCGTTGGTGGTGCTCGACACCCGCACCCGACGCTGGCGCAGCGAGTTCACCCTCAAGCAACCTTCCGGCCTGCTGGATTGGGAAGCCCTGAGCGAACTGCAGCAGGAGCTGCTCGACCACCCTTCGGCCATCATCGTCTCGCCTGCACCGGTTTTCGGCGTGAAGCTGATCGAGACCGTGCAAAAAGTATTCAGCTGGTGCGGTTACCCGCTGCTGGTAGACGCTGAAAACTGGATGGCCCATCGCGGCGCCGCCCAGGTGATTCTCAACATCTTCCGCCATTCCCGCACACCGGGTAACTACGTGATTCTGTCGGGCGACGTGCATTATTCGTTCGTCTACGAAGTGTTGATCCGCCACCGAAACGGTGGCCCCAGGATCTGGCAAATCACCAGCAGCGGCATCAAGAACGAATTCCCACCACGCCTGCTCGAATGGTTCGACCGTCTCAACCGCTGGCTCTACTCCCCACGCTCGCCGCTGAACTGGTTTACCCGGCGCCGCACCATGCAGGTGGTACCGCACATTCCGGAACATGCCGAAGCCGGCGAGCGGTTATGGAATTCAGCCGGGATCGGCCAAGTGTTTTTCAACGGGCAGGGCCAGCCTGAGGCGATTTACCAGCACAACGCGGATGGCAAGTCTCGGACGAAAATGATTGCGCCGCGCTCCTGAAACAGTCTGCCTGCCCTATTCAAAGGCCGCCAACCACGTTGTACAGTAGCGTCAGCCACGGAGTATCGGCGTCAACGAAAGCTGGCCTTGAAAGCCCGCTCATGCAGGAAGCGTGTAATGGACGATACACCCGGCACCGAACCGCTGCGTAATGACCTTGCCAATATCAGCACCGACATGTTGCATGCCATCATGGAACTGGTCAGCGACGGGATATGGGATTGGAATGCCAATACCGGGTTCGTCTACCGCAATCCCGGCTGGTACGAAATGCTTGGCTACCCGCGCCACTCCCTGGAAAACAGCGTATTCACCTGGGAAAGCGTGATCCATCCCGAGGATTATCCCCATGTGATGGCCGGATTTGATGACTATGTCTGCCAACGCGCGCCCCTGTACCGAGCCGAATACCGCTGTCGAAAATACGACGGCACGTACCTCTGGATCGAGGACCGTGGCTACATCATTACGCGCAATCCCGACACTTCGGTAGCGCGCATGGTGGGCGCACACCGCGATATCCATGCACGCAAATGCTCGATTGAACGTCTTCAAAAGCGTAACCGCTCCCTTGAGACCTTGGTGCTCGAGCGCACCCTTGAATTGTCGCGCGTCAATCAGCAGTTGCAATTGCAACTGGTCGAAAACCGCTCCCTGGCCGAACGGGATGCCCTGACGCGCATCGCCAACCGTTATCGCCTGGAAAAAGTGATGCTCCAGGAATGCGACCGCTCCGAGCGCTTTCGCTTGCCATTGGCGCTGGTGGCTATGGATATCGATGACTTCAAGCCGATCAATGACCGATATGGCCATGGCGTAGGCGACCAGACGCTGGTCCAGGTAGTGGAAGGCCTGGAAACCTGCGTACGTGCCGGTGATGTGCTGGCCCGCTGGGGCGGCGATGAATTTATGCTGGTCTTGCCTAACAGCACTCTGCAGACGGCGAAGGAACAGGCCGAACGTGTGCGCCACACAATCCAGAACCTGTTCGCCGTCGCTGATCCCAAGATAACCCTGAGCCTGGGCGTGGTGGAACGGCGGGTCGGGAAGTCACCGGCAGCCCTGATGGCGCGCGCCGATCAGGCGTTATATCGATCCAAGGCGGCGGGGAAGAATGGAGTCTCGGAATGAATGATCCCGACTTTTAATAATGACCCGGCGACTTTATTTCGTTTGCGGCAGAGGCGCTCACGCAGCTTAGATAAACCGAGCCCATTACTGCCGAGTCAACGATTCATGAGCCGCGAAACGATCAGCCAATCGATTTCCATCGTCCATCCCATCAACCTCAGCCATGGAAAAAACGCTGAGGTCTGGGACACCGCAGGTAAGCGCTATATCGATTTTATCGGCGGTATCGGCGTACTCAACCTCGGCCATTGTCACCCGGCCGTGGTGGACGCGATTCGCGAGCAGGCGACCAGACTCACCCACTACGCGTTCAACGCCGCGCCGCACATGCCCTATATCGATTTGATGGAGCGCCTGACCGCGTTTATTCCGGTGAGCTATCCGGTCAGCGGCATGCTCACCAACAGCGGCGCTGAGGCCGCGGAAAATGCCTTGAAGATTGTGCGCGGCGCCACTGGCCGCACGGCGGTGATTGCGTTTGACGGAGCGTTTCATGGGCGCACCCTGGCCACCCTCAACCTCAATGGCAAGGTCGCGCCTTACAAGCAAAAAGTCGGCGTACTGCCCGGCCCGGTGTATCACCTGCCCTACCCCAGCGCCGACAACGGCGTGACCTGTGCCGAAGCGCTGAAGGCCATGGACCGCCTGTTCAGTGTGGAAATCGACGTCAACGACGTAGCCTGTTTCATCATTGAACCGGTACAGGGCGAAGGCGGTTTCCTCGCCCTGGATACCGAATTCGCCCGGGCCCTGCGGCGTTTTTGTGACGAGAACAACATCCTGTTGATCGCCGACGAAATCCAGTCCGGTTTCGGTCGCACCGGGCAGCGATTCGCCTTCTCGCGCCTGGGCATTGAACCTGACCTGATCCTGCTCGGCAAAAGCATCGCCGGCGGTGTGCCGCTGGGGGCGGTGGTGGGGCGCAAGGCACTGATGGACAACCTGCCCAAGGGCGGTCTGGGAGGCACCTACTCCGGCAATCCCATCGCCTGCGCCGCCGCGCTGGCAACCCTCGATGTGATGACCGATGAACACCTGCAGGTATGGGGTTCCCGGCAGGAAGAGGCGATCGTGCGACGTTACCAAGCATGGCGCGCACAGCACCTGTCGCCTTATCTGGGCCGCCTCACCGGTGTCGGCGCGATGCGCGGCATTGAACTGGCGCATGCCGACGGCACGCCCGCCGCCAAGCAACTGACCCAACTGCTGAGCCTGGCGCGGGCTGCCGGCCTGCTGCTGATGCCCAGCGGCAAGTCACGGCATATCATCCGCTTGCTGGCACCGCTGACCATCGAGCCGGCCGTGCTGGAGGAAGGCCTGGATAAGCTCGAAGCGTGCCTCAAGCAACTGGACTGATGCATACGTTCGCTGAGCCGTCTGACGCGGGCGCCTTGACCTGACTCCCCGGCCCCCTGAAAATGCCCGACGCTTTTTTGTCTCTCCCCGTTTACTGAAGTAGTGAAATTTCAATGTCCGATTCGTACACCGCTGAATCCGCCGAAGCCTCCGTCGTCGTCTCGCACGCCAAAGCCGAGTATGAAAACGCCATCAATCTTTCACAGCATGTGCCAGCGGCCAAGATCATCAGCGAAATGGTGCTGGACGCGTTTCACACTTCCAAGGAAAGCGACCAGATCCGCGAGTTGCGCGTGGCCATTCGTCAGGCCCATGACGCCTTCGACGATGACAAAGCCTACGACCTCATGGGCCAGCTCAAGCAATTGAAGGACGCCGAAGCCGCCGACAACGCTGCCCTGGAAGACCTGAGCAGCAAGTTCTCCATCAGCCGCCTGCTGTCCAGCTTCAAGGACGACCCCGAATTCCAGGAGCTGGTCTACGGCCTGGCCCTCAAGGTGCTGAACCAGTCGCACCAGGCCATCAGCAACCCGAGCGCCGGCAAGGGCAAGGCCGCACGCGCCAAGAAGGAAGCCGAGGTGTTCGTAATCAGCAAGGATGGCATCAGCGTCACCCTGCCGCTGCGCACGCCGCGCTCCAAGCTCAATGTGGACCGCGAAGCGCTGGAGTTCCTGGGCCTTACCTTTGTAGGTGAAGGCAGCGAGGCGGAGCTGGAAAGTGACACCTTCGTTGACAACAGCGGCGTGGAGCAGCCGGTCACGCGCAAGAGCATCGTGACCGCACTGCAACAGCAAAGCGCTTTTGACGGTTACTCCATCGCCGCCCAGTAAGCGCCGAAGCTATAAGCTGCGCAGGATGACCAGCGCCTGCTCGACCTGGGCGAGGGTGATATGCCGGCCCACCGAGGCACGCACGAAGTGGCTGACGCCCAGGTCCTTGAGCAGCAACGGGGTATGGGCGGCAGCGCCTGCCCAGAGGTTGAGCCCCAGCGCGCGGGCCTGGTCAACAAATGCCTTGGCCGGCACGTTGTGTGGCACGAACGAGACAATCCCGGTCTGTTCGAACTGGTCACACATCAGCGTTAACTGCGGCAGGCGCCGCAACGCCTGCGCCAGCAACGCATAGGGCTCCGTGCTCACCTGCCCGCCGCCTACTTGCAGGTATTCCTGCACCGCCGTGTGCAAACCCACCAGGGCCGAAAGGCTCTTTTCTGCGATCTCCAGCACCCGAGCGCCGGACGCATCCACCTGGTTGACCTGGCCATCGGTGCTGGCGGCGTGCAGGTCTGCAAAATTCAGCTGCAATTGGCCCAGCAGGCGTGGCGACACATAAGCAATCCCGCTGCCACGGGGCCCGCAGAGAAACTTGCGCCCCGCGCCTGTCAATAAATCACAGTGCATATCCCGCACATCCAGCGGCAACTGCCCCAGCGATTGGCACGCATCCACCACATACAGTGCGTTCGAACCCTTGAGCAGCGCACCCAGCGCTTCCACCGGATTGATCACCCCGCAGCAGGACGGCAGGTGCGACACGCTGACGAGAAACACATCGTCGTCCAGATGACGCCGCACCCAATCCAGGTCCAGCGGGCTGGTGGCCGTGGTTGGGATCACTTCAACGCGAATCTCGCGCGATTGCTTGAGGTAGTTGAAAAAGATCAGGTTCGCGGCGTATTCCGAGGTCGACACCCACACCCGCTTACCTCGGGGAAATTGCAACTTGCCGAGAATGCTGGTCCAGGCCTCGGTGGCGCTGCTGAAAAAGCCAATCTGCGCAGGCTCTGCATTCAACAGCTTGGCCACCAGGCGGTACAGGTCGTCGTTGAGCAACGCCTCGTAGGCCAGCTCGGTTTCATAGCTGCCCATTTGCGCTTCAGTGGTGGTAAAACCCTGGATCGCATTCAGCGTGGCCGGTGACATCAGGCCCGCACCGGCAGTGTTCAAATGAATCCTGTTCATTTCATGCTTCCTTGTTCCACAAGACAGCCGAGCCTTTCATCACGCCTACCGCCACCGCGAACAGCAGCAATATCGTGCCCGCCAGCAGCCACGGCGAAGGCAGCGAGGGCTGTGACACCAGCATGAACGCCAGCGAAGGCGTGATCATCACGCCGATGTTTACCCCCGCCGAGTAATAGCCGAGGTTGCGGTCCACGGTGTGACGGCTGGAGATACTGCTGACGTAATGGGTGATGCCGGGAAAGACGATCATCTCGCCCAGGCTCCAGAGCACGGTGGCCACCAGCAACAGCGCGCCGACCTGGCTGAAGCCCATCAGGAAAAACCCCACGCCGGCTACGAGAAACCCGGCCACCAGCGAGCGGCTGCTCGACAGGTGCGACATACGTTGGTTGATCGGCACTTCGAACAGAATCACCAGCAGTGCATTGATGAAAAAGATGATCCCGACGTAGTACGCCGGCAACTCGGTGTAATTGATGATGTAGGCCGACAGAAACGTCGGCGGCAGCGCATAGGCCACGTGCACCGGCAATGCCGCCAGCAAAATCACCAGCAAGCGCGAGCGCTCGTGCACTGCGCTCTCCGGCAAGCCGTTGCCCTTGCTGACGACGGCAGCCCCTTGGGCCACCGGCACCGCACGCCCGAACCGCAGGCAGGCAACGAAGGCCACCAGGGACAACGCCGCGTTGAGGTAGAACACCGCGTCGGCGTTACTCAAGAAAATCAGGCTGCCCAACAGCGGCCCGATCGCCATGCCGATGTTGATCGCCAAACGGTTGCAAGAGAACGCCACTTTGCGCGATTCACTGCTGCTGTGGGTGACTGTTTCGGAGAATGTCGCCGGCGTGAATGCCTCGTAACAGGCACCCCACAGAAACGACAGCACAAACAGCAGCGCCGTGTTATCCACCGACGGAATGATCAGCAGCAGCACCGCGTTAAGCAGCAACGAACCGAGGATCACCCGATTGGCGGAAAACCGCTTGATCACCCCGCCGATGATCAAGTCCACAAACAATGCGCCCGCGCCATAAACGCCCACCAGCAACCCTGCGATTGCCGCCGACACGGCGTGCTGATGAATCAGGTAAGCCGCATAGAAAGGGAACGCCATGGTGCCCATGCGGAAGACCAGGGTGATCAGGAACAGCAACTGCAAGCGAGCGTTGAGCCCGCGCAACGCGCGATAAGTGCCTATCATCAGCGGATCACATAGACGTTGTCTTTGTACTGGCGGATCTGCTCGTAATCCTGGTCGATAGTGCCCTGGCTATCCGATACCAGAAACACCCGCAGCGGGCTGCTGAGCAGGTCCACGGTCTTTTTCATCAGCTTGCCGGCCTTGTATTTGACGCTCAGCTTGTGCACCGAAGGCAACGCCTCGATCCGGTGGATGGCCGATTCATTGAAGCCGGTGACCTCGCCTTGCAGCGTGGTGTCGGTGTTGATGACACAGGCTTCCTTGAGCTTGTGGTAGCGCTTGCCGGCGTAGTTGGCCTTGAACGCCTCACCGTCGCAGTACGCCAGGTAGGTGAGCTGCGCCTGGTTGCCGCCCAGGCTGATGTCATGGAACCTTGGTTCCATGTTGCCGTTCAGGCGAGCACCGACTTCCACCAGCGCGGGGCCGGCTTCGGTGAGGATCACTTCCGAATGGGCCGGGCCGTTATCGATACCCAGCGCCTTGAGCGCCTTCACGATGTAGTCCACCAGCACGTTGGCCTCGGCGCTGTCCGGGGCAATCAGCACGTCGCGGTCGTAGATGTTCTTGCCGCCGCTGATTTCACGCTTCACATAGCGCCAGATCCCGCACACGTAAGTCTGCCCATCACGGCTGACGGTATCGACGATGTACTCCGGGCCCTTGAGGTAGGACTGGCAAAGAATTTCCGTGTTGGGCAGGCCGAAGATATCCGGGTTGGACACCACCTCTTCACAGGCGCGCTTGACGTCCTCGAGGTTGTGGCAGATCGAAACCCCGTCGGTGGATGCCGAACTCAGCGGTTTGATTACGCAGGGAAACACCTGACCGGCCTCGACCCAGGCCAGCAGCTCGGCGGGGTCCGAGGATTTGATCTGGCGTGCGGTCAACAGGCCTGCGGCGGCGACTTTGTTGATCATTTCAAACTTGTCGCGGCGAGCGCGTGAGCCTGCACTGCCGTTGGAGGTGGACAGTTGCAACTGTTCACTCAAGTAATCGGCGAATGGCACGCCCGGCTCCTGGCCGGCAATGACGGCGACTACGTTGAACTCACGCAAGCGTCGCACTATATCCTCGGCGTTGTCGTTGAGTGCCAGGTTGTGCTCGAACTCAGACAGGTTCGGCCCGAGCATGCTTGGCATCAGCTCGGGTGTACTCTGTACATGGATCAGGCTGAAACCGGCATCCCGGAAATACTGCGGCAGGAAATTACCGCTCGAGTAGACATCCACCAATGCGACGTACTGCTTCATAAGAATGTCCTTTTCAGTAATGAGTGGCGGTTTCAGAGGCCCGTGGCGACGCCACGTCATCGAGCGCCAGGAAAATGTTCTGCGGAAACTCAGCCACACGGTGCAACAGGTGCAAGTACCAGTTGGTGCCGTAAACCGCCGACACCCGGGCCTTGACCTTGCCCTGGTCTTTTACCGCCTTGATCAGCTCAGGGCGCACGCCGTGGAGCATCTCCAGCTCACCTCGGTCGGCGATGCGGCTGGTGAGGATTTCTTCAACCAGCAGCGGGTCCTGGGTGGCGAAAGCAAACTGCCCGCGGCCACCATTGATCCGGTCCAGCAGCCCCAGGTAACGCTCGTTGAGCGCCTCGCCACGGGGCAAGGCAATGGCGGCAGGCTCAGCATAGACGCCTTTGACCAGGCGCACCTTGCAGCCGGTTTCCAGCACCGCTCCCAGGTCATCCGGGGTTCGGTTCAACTGCGCCTGGAGGGTGATGCCCACGTTGGGAAAACGCCCGCTCAGGTGCAGGAAGATCTCGAGGATCGAATCCGTCCATTGGGAGCGCTCCATGCTGATGATCACGCCGACATCCTTATCGGCTGCATGGGCCAGGATCTTCGAGCAGTTCTCGACTGCCAGCTCGCGGGAAATGATGGTACCGACGTTCGACAAATCGAACCCCAACTGAGGAGGTTCACCGAGCTTGGGATGCTGGGCGATCAAGTCGATCAGCTGCAGGTATTCATCGGTTGCCGTGGTCACCTCGGCCAGCGTCGTCGCTTCCTCGCCGACGAACTCGACACCGGTGCGATAGCCTTTGGCCAACAGGGCTCCCAGCTTGTCGAGCATCTCCAGGCGATCTTCGGAAATGATGTAGCGAAGCGCCGCAGGTCGCAGGAAATCACGCAGCGTCTCGCTCTCCAGGAACAAGTCGCGATAGGTCTTGTTCGCCGCCAGTTTCTTCAGGGCCAGGGTTGCCAGCAGGCTGTTATCTGTCGTGTTCATGGCATTAAACCCCGTAGGACTGGTTGAGCATGCGACGTGCGAAACTCGAATCGTCGGTGTGGTTGGCGATCTTGTGGGCGCGGAATTTGGCCGCGTAACTGAGCAGGGTTTCCTTGTGGCGGCTATGCCGGTCACGGGTAAAAATCCCCGCCCACAGGTTGTCCCAGCGTGCGTACTCGGGGTGCGACATCAGCAGCTTATGGGCCTTGCGCATGTTCCAATGAGGAATCGACGGGTGCAGGTGGTGCACAAGGTGGTAGTTATCGTCGTGGCGGCCAAAAAAGAAGTTTTCCAGCGCGTTGCCTTTACGGTTACGGGTCAGCAGCAGCTTTTCGCTTTCAACGGCGGGCAACGGATAGTGCTCGGCCAGCTCGATGATCCAGCCCACGGCCACGGCGGTGGTGAACAGCGGCACGAACCAGAACAGCACCAGTTCAACCGCAAGGCCAAACCAGGCAACCACTGCAAAAATCACTGCCCAGTAGGCCCACATCAGCACGCGTTCCTTGCGGATGCGTGCGTCCTGGCCCTGGAGCCGGTCCTTGACGATGTACTTGATGTATTGAAGGGTGCGGTAACCCGATAACGCCATCACCACGTTCTTCAGGAAGAACTCGCGCTCGCTTTGCTGGAGGTCGTACAGGCCGCACTTGAGATGGAAATTGTAGTCCGGGTCTTTTTCCGGGTGCCCCAGGTGCACATGGTGGTTTTTGACGTGCGAGGTGCTGTAGGACTGGTAAAGATGGAAGATCAGGTACCCCGAGAGAAAGGTACCGGCAAACCAGTTGATCGCCCGGTTTTTCGCCAACAGTTTGTGACTTGACTCGTGCAACACGTTCGCCAGGGCACGTTGAGTGGTGCCGATGAGAAACAGCGAAACGGGATAAAACCAATAGCTGACGCCTACGGACAGATAAATGGCAAAGGCGATGATTGAATAATCCTTACCCAGTGCGATGGCCCAATGGTAGTTATCTTTCTTGCACAGGTGCTTGAGCATCCCGAAGGTTTCACGGGAAATACCCGCAGCGTTTTGGCCACCTGGCTCTTTGTTTTTATCGACCAGCATAATCACTCCATAATTAAGCGGCACGCTGCAACACGCCTATCGCCTAGAGCGACGATGATTTTTTGGGATGTTGCGGCTCTTGTTTTTTTTGCCTGAGCTAAACTCATTGGCTGCAAAAAAACTAAAGCACCGCTTGAAAGTGAACAAGCTGCCCTTTTAGACAGGTAGCGCCAAATCACACGCGCACGCGCACGCCCGCCGGTAATAAATCATCGGCGGGCGTGGCAATGGAAAAAGAAGTACCGGCGAATCAGGCCTGTTCGCGGATATAGCCCAGCTGCAAGGCTTTGCGAATGGCGGACTTGCCGTTGGGCACATTCAGCTTGCTGAAGATATTCTTCATATGGAACTTGACCGTACGCGGGCTCATTGAGACCAGGAGTGCTATTTCGTTATAGGTCTTGCCCTGACTGGTCCAGGACAACACCTGCGTTTCCCGGGGTGTCAGCACGGTTTCCGGTACAACCGGAGGGGGCATGGTGGTACTGCTTTCCAACGCCTCGTCGTAAACCGAGACCAGCAGCATCTGCAGTTCACTTTTGTTGGCCAGCACTCGCTCGCGAAACTGTTGATGTTCGCCAAAGCTGCACAGGTTGAGGATGGAATAGAAGCCCCGATTACCATGCACGATAAAACTGGCGCCCTCGCCGACGGGGGCACAGGGCCCTGGCACCGGGACCGCGTCTGCAGCGGGCGCGAGGATGTTTTCATCGCTCCAGAAAAACGGCTTTATGCGGCGTTTGGACAAGGACAGCAATTGACCGCGTTGGTAAAAGTCATCTGCAGCGTCACCACGGTCCAGCGCGTCGGGGTAGTTAGTGATGATTTCCGCTTCATCCAGCGTCGGCCCACATTGATAGACCTCGAAATGCCCGAGGCCGCGTCGGCTCAGCTCAACATCGAGCAATTGGCGCACATCGGTGGGCTGCATGAGCGTATTGTTATTGGCTTGACCATCGCTTCGCATGACTATCGTCCCTGATGAGTGACAACGGGTGAGGTTAGCGACCTGACCGGAGTGCTTCAATCCGTAAGCTTCCGATCAAAATCGACCTACACCGTAGGAAAATTCCTCTATACCAGGGAAAGAATGAAACATGCCTACCAACCTTGTCCAGTGCTTCCAGCGCTGAACCGACCGCGAGCAGGCGCAGCAGTGTCTGGTCAGGCTATCTGTGTCGCAAACACCTCGCGAAACCGCTGCATTTGCTGCTTATTGCCTACCGTCACCCGCACCCACTGCGGCCAATCCTTCCAGACACGTCCTACCAGCACATTCTGTGCTGCCAGACGCGCAACCACCTGCTCTGCCGGCTGCTTGACGTCGATCATGAAGCAATTGCTCTGGGAAGCCGTGCAGCTATAGCCCCGGCCCTTCAGCCAAGCGATGGTCTCGTCACGCTCGCCGGCATTGAGCGCCTTGCGCTGGCCCAGCAGCTTGACGTCTTCCAGGCTGGCATGGGCACCCAGCAGGCTGGCACCGGCCGGCACATTGTCGCCGCCAAACACCGCGAGGCGCTCCAACAGCGAGGGATGGCCGATCGCCAAACCGAGGCGCGCACCGGCCATGCCGTAAATTTTCGAGAAGGTGCGCAGTACCAGCAGATCGTCGTGGTCCTTGATCCAACTCACGCAACTGGGGGCGTCGCAGAAGTCGATATAGGCTTCGTCCACCACCAGCACGCTGCCTTTGGGTTTGTTCACCAGCGCCTGGCGGATAGCCTCGGTCGGCGTCAGGGTGCCGGTCGGGTTATTGGGGTTGCACAGGTACAGCATGCCGGCCTGGGGATCAGCCGCGAGCATCGCCGGTACATCATGGGCATGCTGGGCATCGAGGCTGACTTCGTGTACCGGCGCCTTGTTCGATTCGGCCGACTGGCGCGGAACTTCATAGGACGGCGTGGCCATCACCAGGCCACGGGTTGGGTGGGTGAATGCCAATACGGCATAGCGCAACGCGGCCATGGAGCCAGCGAACACCGCCACGTTGTCTTCGCTAATGCCTTGCTGTTGGGCAAACAGCGCAGCCAGCGCGTACATGTGCGGGTAGGGATAACGCCCGGCTGCCGCAATACCACGCTGCATCGCCTCAAGCGCCGCTTTCGACGGCCCATATGGGCTTTCGTTGTAGTTGAGCAATACATCGTCAGAGGCCGCCGGCGCAGGGCTTGCGACTGCCCAATCGAGATGCCCGAGCACAGGCAAGGCCGCGCCCAGGGCGAGAAGGGATCGACGACTGACGCTGACCATGGTGACTACTCCTTGTAGGCGGACGGGGGATTCGTACGGGTCATACAGAAGAGTATGACGAGGAGAATGTCGCCCGATTTAGCACCACCGGATTAGCCGCCGTTACCGCAGCAACGGATATGTACTCGCTCTGATTCAGCATCCTGGTCGGCTGTCAGGCCGCCATCGGGAGCAAGCCCCCTCCCACATTTGGAACGCGGGGTGTCAGTCAGCGAGGCTTCGACTCCTGAGCCGCCACAGGTTCAGGGCCCTACCGCGAAACTTATGTGGGAGGGGCGGTGCGACGATTCGACTTGCTCCCGATGGCGGTGTGTCAGTTACACAGGCATTCACTGACACTGCCTCATCGGGGCTTGCCCCCTCCCACACTTTGATCGTCCTCTATCAGGTAGACCTCACTTGGCTCTGGATCGAATTACTTCAACTGCAACTTGTGCTTCAGGCTCTGCATCACATCCGCCTTGTTTTGCAGATATTCATTCAAGCCCCGGGCGCGCAGGTTGCACGCGTCACACTCGCCACAGCCGGTGCCAATGACGCCGTTGTAGCAGGTCAGCGTCTGCTCGCGCACCAGCTCCAGTTGCCCGTGGTAATCGGCCAGGGCCCAGGTCTCGGCCTTGTTCAGCCACATCAACGGGGTGTCGAGACGTACGTCGTATTCCATGCCCAGCTTGAGCGCCTGGTTCAGTGCCTTGACGAACTCGTCACGGCAATCCGGATATCCCGAGAAGTCGGTTTCGCACACGCCAGTGGTGACGGTCTCAGCCTTCACTTGATAGGCGTAGATCGCGGCCAGGGTCAGGAACAGGATATTGCGCCCCGGCACGAAGGTGCTCGGCAGGCTTTCGCCTGAGCTGTTCACGGTCGGTACCGGAATGTTGTCACGGGTGAGGCTGCTGATCGCCAGTTCATTGAGCAGCGACACGTCCATCACTTTGTGCACGGTGGCGCCCAATTGCTTGGCCAACTTCTGGGCCACTTCGATTTCCGCCACATGGCGCTGACCATAATCGAAGGTGATGCAGTGCACTTCGTCATACAGCTTCAGCGCCTGGATCAGGCAGGTGGTCGAATCCTGCCCGCCACTGAACACCATCACGGCTTTTTTACTCATTGCTTTGCTTCCTGCCTTCGAAGAATGGGGAATAGTTTAAAGGCCACTCAATAAAAAACCCCGCGCTCTTTCGAAGGCGGGGTTTTTCACTGCCAGACCACTCAGGGCGCGTACGTCAGCAACAGCTCTTTCGGCACTTGGAAATCCAGGGACATCATCACGCTGAGCGCAGTGATGGTGAAGATCGAGAACACGAACAGCTTGCGCGCCCAGACGGTGTCATCCACCGCCTTGTAGCCGGTCCAGGCCATGTACAACCAGTACATGCCCATGGCCGCGGCTACGGCGAGGTAGCTCATGCCGGCGTAGCCACTGAAGGTCAACATCAGGGTCGCCACGAGGAAGGCCAGGATGTAGAGCAGAATGTGTTTCTTGGCCACCTGGATGCCACGCTTGACCGGCAGAACCGGAATCGACGCAGCCAGGTAGTCATTGAAGCGGAAAATCGCGATGGCGTAGGAATGCGGCATCTGCCACAGGCTGAACATCACCAGCAGCACCAGCGCGGCCATGTCGAAGCTATTGGTTACAGCCACATAACCAATCACCGGCGGCATCGCCCCCGACAGACTGCCCACCAGCGTGCCGTGTACCGACTTGCGCTTGAGGTAGAGACTGTAGAGGCCGACGTAGATGACAAAACCGATTACGGCAAACAGCGCCGCCAACGGGTTGGCCACTTTGTACAACAACACCACGCCCGCAACACCTAGGACGGTCGCGAAAATCAGTGCCAGCTTCAGGGAGATAAGGCCCTGGACCAGCACGCGATTCTTGGTGCGCTCCATCTTGACGTCGATGTCACGGTCGATGCAGTTGTTGAACACGCATCCGGAAGCTACCACCAGGGACGTGCCGATCATTGCAGCCAGGAAGATGGCCAGATCGACATGTCCCTTGGAGGCCAGGAAGAAACCGCCCGCCACAGAAAGCACGTTACCGAAAATGATCCCCGGTTTGGTGATTTGGATAAAGTGCTTAAGCGACATCGGGTCTTACCTCACTTCGCCATCATGTAGGTGTGGATGCTGAACATGATCCACAGCGACAGACCAACCAGCAGAACAATCACCAGGCCTGCGAACACGAACGCAATCACGTTCTCGCGCTGCTCTTTGGAACGATCCAGGTGCAGGAAGTACACCAGGTGAACCAGGACCTGAATCACCGCGAACGCCAACACGATCATCAAGGTGATCGACTTCGGCAGGGTTGGGTACATCACCAGGCCGAACGGGATCAGGGTCAGGATGACCGACAGGATAAAGCCGATGGCGTAAGACTTTACGCTGCCGTGGCTTGAATCGTGGCTGTCATGGGAGTGTGCATTAGCCATTACAGAGTCCCCATCAAGTAAACGACGGTGAATACGCAGATCCAGACCACGTCCAGGAAGTGCCAGAACAGGCTCAGGCAGCTCAGGCGGGTCTTGTTGGTGTTGGTCAGGCCGTGTTTATTGACCTGATACATCATCACCGCCATCCACAGCAGGCCGGCGGATACGTGCAGACCGTGGGTACCGACCAGCGTGAAGAACGCCGACAGGAAACCGGAACGGTGCGGGCCGTAGCCTTCGGAGATCAGCAGGTGGAACTCGTTGATCTCCATGCCGATGAAGCCCAGGCCGAACAGGAAGGTCAGTGCCAACCAGCTCAGCACGCCTTTCTTGTTGCCTTTGTAGAAGGCCAACATGGCGAAGCCGTAGGTGATCGAACTGAACAACAGCAAGGCGGTTTCGCCGAGCACGTAAGGCAGTTCGAAGATGTCGTGGCCCGACGGGCCACCCGCTACGTTGTTTACCAGTACCGCGTACACCGCGAAGATCGACGCAAACAAGATGCAGTCGGTCATCAGGTAGAGCCAGAAACCGAAGACGGTTATTGGCCCCGAGTCGTGGTGATGGTCATCGTGCCCATGGTCATCGACATGGGCGTGTCCAGCATTGGTCACTAAGTTCGACATGGTTTAAGCCTGTTCCAACGAGGTTTCTACACGGTTGGCCGGGATCTTCTTCTCGGCTACCAGGCGAGCGTGCTGCTCGGCTTCGATGCGTTCGATCGTTTCGACCGGCACCATGTAGCCTTGATCATCACGGGCAGCGTGAATGATGAAGTAACCGATAGTGCCCACCAGGCTCGCAATTGCCAGCCACCAGATGTGCCAGATCATCGCGAAACCGAACACGGTCAACAGCGCACCCATCACCACGCCAGTGGCGGTGTTGTTTGGCATGTGGATCGGCTCGTAGTGCTTGGGTTGCTGGTACGCAGTACCGTCTTCCTTGGCTTCGGTGAACGCATCGATGGTGTTCGCGGTAGGAATCACGGCGAAGTTGTAGAACGGCGGTGGCGACGAGGTCGACCATTCCAGGGTGTGGCCATTCCACGGGTCGCCCGATTCGCACAGGTTCTGCTTGCGATCACGCACGCTGACGTACAGCTGGATCAGCTGGCAGGCGATGCCCACAGCGATCATCACCGCACCGAACATGGCGACGTACAGGTACGGCACCCACTCAGGGTTGGTGGTGGCGTTCAGACGACGGGTCATGCCCATGAAGCCCAGTGCATAGAGCGGCATGAACGCGACGAAGAAGCCAGAAATCCAGAACCAGAATGCAGCCTTGCCCCAACCTTCGTGCAGCTTGAAGCCGAACGCTTTCGGGAAGTAGAAGCTGAAACCAGCGATGTAGCCGAATACCGCACCACCGATGATCACGTTGTGGAAGTGAGCGATCACGAACAGGCTGTTGTGCAGTACGAAGTCAGCACCCGGGATGGCCAGCAGTACGCCGGTCATGCCGCCGATGGCGAAGGTCACCATGAAGCCCAGGGTCCACAGGACCTGGCTGGTCATGCGCAGACGACCGTGGTAGATGGTGAACAGCCAGTTGAATAGCTTCACCCCCGTCGGGATGGAAATCAGCATCGTCGCCAGGCCGAAGAAGGCGTTGACGCTGGCCCCCGAACCCATGGTGAAGAAGTGGTGCAGCCACACCATGAAGCCCAGTACCGAGATCGCGCCCGATGCATAAACCATCGAGTGGTGACCGAACAGACGCTTGCCGGTAAAGGTCGAGATCACTTCGGAGAAGATACCGAACGCTGGCAGGATCAGGATGTACACCTCAGGGTGACCCCATGCCCAGAACAGGTTCACGTACATCATTGGATTGCCACCAAGTTCATTGGTGAAAATGTGGAAATCCAGGTAACGGTCAAGCGACAGCAGCGCCATGGTAGCGGCCAGGATCGGGAACGAAGCCACGATCAGCACGTTTGCCCAGGTGCAGGTCCAGGTGAAGATCGGCATGTCCATCAGTTTCATGCCAGGGGCGCGCATTTTCAGCACGGTGGCCAGGAAGTTGACCCCCGTCAATGTCGTCCCGAGTCCTGATAACTGTAGCGCCCAGATGTAGTAGTCCACACCCACGCCCGGACTGTATTGCAGGCCCGACAATGGCGGATACGCAACCCAACCGGTCTTGGCGAATTCGCCGACGCCCAGGGACACGTTGATCAGTACCACGCCGGATACCAGCAGCCAGAAGCTCAGGGAGTTCAGGAACGGGTAGGCAACGTCACGCGCACCGATCTGCAGCGGCAAGGCCAGGTTCATCAAGCCGGTGAAGAATGGCATCGCCATGAAGATGATCATGATCACACCGTGGGCGGTGAAGATCTGGTCATAGTGTTCAGGCGGCAGGTAGCCAGGCGAACCCTCGGTGGCCATGGCCAACTGGGTACGCATCATGATGGCGTCGGCAAAACCACGCAGCAGCATGACCATGGCAACGATGACGTACATGACGCCGATTTTCTTGTGGTCGACCGAAGTCAGCCACTCGGTCCACAGGTAGGTCCACTTCTTGAAGTAGGTGATACCCGCAAACAGTGCCAGACCACCCAGCGCGATCATGGCGATGGTAATCATCACAATCGGCTCGTGGAAAGGGACCGCGTCCCAACTTAATTTACCAAACATCGTTTACTCCTCTGCCCCAGCAGTTGAATGCGCGCCTGTGTCAGAACCTTCAACCACGGCCACTTCTTTCTTCTCGTGCTTGACCGGCTTGCCTGGCTTCATACCTTCGTACTTGTCGACGATTTTCTGAAACAGGTTCGGCTCAAACGCGGAGTACAGGGCGACAGGGTTGTTCTGGCTTGGTTTGGTCAGGGCGTCGTATTCAGCTTGATCAAGCTGTTTAGGTGCGGCCTTGACTTCGGCTACCCAGGCGTCAAATTCTTCCTGGCTCGTCGAGATCGCTTTGAATTTCATGCCGGTGAAGCCAGCGCCGCTGTAATTGGCGGAGATGCCTTCCATTTCAGCTTTCTGGTTGGCGATCAGATGCAGCTTGGTCTGCATGCCTGCCATCGCATAGATCTGGCCGCCCAGGGCTGGGATGAAGAACGAGTTCATCACGGCGTCGGAGGTGATCTTGAAGTTAAGCGGAGTGTGCTCCGGGAACCGGATCTGGTTCACAGTGGCGATACCCAGGTCCGGGTAGATGAACAGCCACTTCCAGTCCAGCGCGACCACTTCGATGTTGATCGGCTTGACGTCCGATTCCAGCGGACGGTACGGGTCCAGTGCATGGGTGGACTTGTAGGTCACATAACCCAGGGCAATGATGATGAGGATCGGGACCAGCCACACCGCGATTTCGATCTTGGTGGAGTGCGACCACTTCGGCGCGTAGGTAGCGCTGGTGTTGGACGCGCGGTATTTCCAGGCGAAGGCGAAGGTCATGATGATCACAGGGATCACGACCAGCAGCATCAGCAGGGTGGCGGTGATGATCAGGTTTCGTTCATCCAGACCGACCTGTCCTTTTGGGTCGAGCAAGGTCCACTTGCAGCCTCCCAGCATTAACATCATGCCAAGCAGCGGCAAAAAGCCTAGTAATCGGGGGTACCTGTTTTTACTCATCTCACGACCTCTAAAGCAGCTTGCGCAATGCAGTTGGGTTTTGATCGCCAACACTTCACCCTGCCAAGGGTTGGCATTTCTCTTCGATTGAATAAGAGCCTGCCCGTTACGTCATAGCTGTACGTCGCACGGACCTGCGGTGAGTTCTTATTCGATTTCGTGGCTAAAGGCCTTGTTACAGACCAATTCCATTTGGTGCGGAAAGTTGAAAGGCTGCCGGAACCTGGGATCGCACAGAGCCTTCCATCTGCTCCTCGACCGCTCCAATGCTCAAATATTGAACAGCACCGGACATTCAGTGCGGGCGATTGTAGTTAGCTAGCGATGTATAAACCATGTCTGATAAAGAAATAATTTTTATCGATTACAGCAATAATACTTCACCATTCCTGCAAGGGTTCGCGATGTTATCGCGTTCAATTCTCAACAAAAACCACAAAAATTGCGCTGTTATTGGGCAGATTGCCACTCCCCTTACGCTGTGTAAGGGCATGGCAAACGTGGCAAAGTCCCCATAAAACAAGGCATTTGCAGAGCGCTCATGGGCTCAAACCTCACGCGCCCTGCGGTGTCTTTCAAACCACGAATTGACAGCACGTTTTGTGCCCCGGATGCAAATTCGGCAGCCGGTTCGGCCATTCAGAAATGCCCTGCGACAGCCTCCGTGTGACAACATGTCGCACGCTGCGCGCACTATTCATTGCCGCTCGTCACGGCTCTTTCACAAATCCCTACACACAAAAACGCCCCGGCCTTCACTCAAGGAGACCGGGGCGTTTTAGTGAACGGGTTCAGGCTTTGGGGTGACGATTACGATAGATGCACAGGGGCACCAGGATTGCCGTCAGCACGAACGCGACCAACGCCCATTGCGCCAGGGACAGGCCGAGGATCGGCGGATAGGGCGTGCTGCAGAAACCATCGACCTGAAAGCCCAGGGGAAACACTTTGGCCAGGGGCAGGTCATCGACGATCGGCTGCAGCACATCGATGCCGCAGCTGACCTGAGGGAAGAACTGGGTGTACACATGATGACCGGCAGCGGCCACACCGCCCAGGGCGCTGAGGACCACCAGCCCTTCAAAGAACGTGACCGCCCCCTTGCTGCGCATGGCAGCGCCGAGGAACGCGAAGATCGCGATCAACAGCAAGGCATAGCGTTGCAGGATGCACAGCGGGCACGGCGCTTCGCCCAGCACCACTTGCATGTACAGCGCTCCGCCGATCAGCGCCAGGCAGATGATGCCCAGCAACACCAGAAAGCGCCGCTCCCTGCCCAAACGCAATTCGTCACTCATCCCCGTTTTCCTTTGTTTGTGCCAATGGCAACAAGTTTACACACAGGCACCCGTTAAAACAGAGAGGAGTTAACAACGGATTAATCAGGAAAAATGAACAGCTAAATGTGGGAGGGGGCTTGCTCCCGATAGCAGTGGATCAGCCAGCTTATGTGTAGCTGACCCACCGCCATCGGGAGCAAGCCCCCTCCCACACTGGTTCACTGTTGCTGCGAAGAACCTACTCCAGCGACGCAGCCGGGCCGAAGAATTCGTAGCGGCTTTGTTTCTCGGGTACGCCAAGGGCCTTGAGATGGCGCTTGATCACTGCCATGAACCCCTTGGGCCCCAGGAAGTACGCATCGATGTCGCGCGCCTCGGGCAGCCACGCCGCCAGTTGATCCTGGCTCAGCAGGCCGACCTTGTCCGCCGCCGGGCTTACGCCGTCATCCTCGGCATAGCAGTAGAAGCGCTTGAGCTGCGGGTGCCTCGCCGCCAGCGCGTCTACCCAGTCCCGGAACGCATGCACCGCACCGTTGCGCGCGCAGTGGATAAAGTGCACCGGGCGCTCGGTCGCCAGGGCCGCCTCGAGCATCGCCAGGGTCGGGGTAATGCCTACCCCGCCGCTGATCAGCACCAGCGGCTTGTCGCTGGCGGCCAGGGTGAACTCGCCCGAGGGCGGGAACAGGTCAAGGGTCGCGCCGACGTGTAACTGGTCATGCAAATAGTTGGACACTCGCCCACCGGCTTCGCGCTTGACGCTGATGCGGTACAGGCCATCATTGCTCAGGGCCGACAGGGAATAGTTGCGACGGACTTCCTCGCCGTCGAGCACCAGCTTCATGCCGATGTATTGGCCGGGAGCAGCGCTGAGGATCGGGCCGTTGTCCACCGGGGCGAAGTAGAATGAGGTGATCTCGTTGCTCTCCTCCACGCGTTTGACCAACCGGAACGGCCGCGCACCGCGCCAGCCGCCGGGCGCCTGGGCTTTTTCGTCGTAGATAGCCGCTTCGGCACCGATCAGGATATCCGCCAACTGCCCATACGCCGCGCCCCAGGCGCTCATCACCTCAGGCGTGGCAATCTCGCTGCCCAGCACTTCGGAGATCGCCCGCAGCAGGCAGGCCCCCACGATCGGGTAGTGTTCCGGCAGGATCTGCAAGGCCACGTGCTTGTTGATGATTTTGGCGACCAGGTCACCCAACTGGTCCAACTGGTCGATATGCCGCGCGTACATCAGCACGCCATTGGCCAAGGCGCGCGGCTGGTCGCCGCTGGCCTGGTGGGCCTGGTTGAACAGAGGGCGAACTTCGGGGTATTCGGACAGCATCATGCGGTAGAAATGGGTGATCAACGCTTCGCCACCGCTTTCCAGCAGGGGCACAGTGGATTTGACGATGGCACGGTCTTGGGCGCTCAGCATGGGAGACTCCTGGGTCTTTTCATTCGTTGCCCTCAGGTACTCAGTAATCGTGCCAACTAATAAACCCATGTTTTTCAGTAACTTAAATACAGCGTAGTCAGAATGACTTCCTACAGCTTATAGTCATAAGGACTACAAGGAGTCATTATGACTGCACACTCGCTGCTCACCACCCTGCTGCCCCTCGTAGCCGACCTGTCACGGGACTTGCCCGAAGGCGAGCGCTATCGACGCTTGCTGCATGCCATGCGCGCCCTGCTGCCATGTGATGCCGCCGCCTTGCTGCGCCTGGAGGGCGAATGGCTGGTGCCGCTGGCCGTGGATGGCTTGAGCGCCGATACCTTGGGTCGGCGCTTCAAGATCAGCGAACATCCACGCTTTGCGCTGCTGCTGAGCAGCCCCGGCCCTACCCGCTTTGACAGCGACAGCGAATTGCCCGACCCCTACGACGGCCTGGTGGAGGGTCTGCACGGGCACCTGGAAGTCCACGACTGCATGGGCTGCCCGTTGTTTATCGACGACCAGCCGTGGGGTCTGCTGACCCTGGACGCCCTCGACACCGAGCGCTTCGAACGGGTCGAACTCGACGCCCTGCAAGCCTTCGCCAGCCTCGCCGCCGCCACGGTCAACGTCGCCGAGCGCATTGAGCGCCTGGCATTGCGCGCCGAAGACGAACATCAGCGCGCCGAGATCTACCGCCAGGCCAGCGGCCAGCAGCACAAGGAAATGATCGGCCAGAGCAAGGCGCACAAGCGCCTGGTCGAGGAAATCAACCTGGTGGGCGGCAGTGACCTGACCGTGCTGATAACCGGTGAAACCGGGGTCGGCAAGGAGCTGGTCGCCCAGGCGATCCACGCCGCGTCGTCGCGTGCCGACAAACCGCTGATCAGCCTCAACTGCGCCGCGCTGCCCGAAACCCTGGTGGAAAGCGAGCTGTTCGGCCATGTACGCGGCGCCTTCACCGGCGCACTGAATGAGCGCCGGGGCAAATTCGAACTGGCCAATGGCGGCACGCTGTTTCTGGATGAAGTCGGCGAGCTGTCGCTGAGCGTGCAGGCCAAGCTGCTGCGGGTGTTGCAAAGCGGCCAGTTGCAGCGCCTGGGGTCGGACAAAGAGCATCAGGTGGATGTGCGCCTGATTGCCGCCACCAACCGCGACCTGGCCGAAGAAGTGCGCCATGGCCGCTACCGCGCCGACTTCTACCACCGCTTGAGCGTCTACCCACTGCAAGTGCCTGCGTTGCGTGAACGCGGGCGCGACGTGTTGCTGCTGGCCGGTTTTTTTCTGGAACACAACCGCTCACGCATGGGCCTGGGCAGCCTGCGCCTGACCAGCGATGCCCAGACGGCGCTGCTGGCCTACGACTGGCCGGGCAATGTGCGCGAGCTGGAACATTTGATCGGACGCAGTGCGCTCAAAGCCCTGGGGCATTGCCGCGAACGTCCGAAGATTCTCAGCCTGAGCGCGGCGGATCTGGACCTGCCTGATGTCAGCGCAGCCGCCATCGAAGCACCGGCCGCTGTCGCCCGCGACGTCACCGGCGACCTGCGCCAGGCCACCGAGCATTACCAGCGCCAGATCATCAACGCCTGCCTCGAACGCCATCAACACAACTGGGCCGGCGCCGCCCGAGAACTGGGCCTGGACCGCGCCAACCTTGGCCGCATGGCCAAGCGCCTTGGCATAAAATAACCAGGGTCAACCCGGTCAATGTGGGAGGGGGCTTGCTCCCGATGGCAGTGTGTCAGCCAGCACATTTACAGCTGACCCACCGCTATCGGGAGCAAGCCCCCTCCCACATTTAGACTGCCTTTGCCTTGAAGACCGGGCTCACACCCTTCGGCTTGCGAAACACCAACACATTACCCAACATCACCAGCACCAACCCCGCCAGGGCCGGTGCCGTCCACTGATAACCCTCGGCAAAGGCCGATACATTCAGCGCCACCACTGGGAACAACACGGTGCAATACGCCGCCCGCTCCGGCCCCATGCGGCCGACCAGTGTCAGGTAGGCGGTAAAGCCAATCACCGAGCCTGGAATCACCAGGTACCACAAGGCGCCGATGTAACGCGTGCTCCAGTCCATCTCGAACGGAATACCGCGCACCGCACAATACGCCGCCAGCATCGCCGCACCATAGGCCATGCCCCAGGCGTTGGTGGTCAAGGGCCGCAGCCCGGCTTTCTGTTGCAGGCTCGAGAGCATATTGCCCGCCGAAAAACACAGCGTGCCCAGCAAGGCCAGGCCCAGGCCGAGCAGGGTCTGTGGGCTGGCGGCGTGCCCTGCCAATTCGGGCCAGAACAAACAGCCCAGGCCGAGCAAGCCAAGGCCGCCGCCCATCAACACATTCCGCGCGACCCGCTGGCCGAAAAACACCCGGGCATTCAGCGCGTTCCACAAGGTCGCCGTGGAAAACACCACCGCCACCAGGCCGCTGGGAATCCACTGGCTGGCGGTCAGAAAACACATGAAGTTGACGCAGAACAGGCACAGGCCCTGGGCCAGGCAAATCAGGTGCCCGCGCCGGTTCATCACCTGCAGCCGGCGGCTGAGCAGCAACAGCACGAACAGCACCAGGGCCGCCAAGGCGAAGCGGTAAACGATCGACACGGGAATCGCCACCACGCCCAACTGCCATTTGAGCGCGATCCAGGTCGTGCCCCAGATCAGTACAGTGAGTACATACAGGAAAAGGTTCATAGCGGGCTCCGGTGAGTGAGCCACAGTGTCGCGTTTTCCGTGTGCGACGCTCTTGCACATTCTTGCGCTTTTTCAGGGGGCGGGGATCACAGCGCCATGACGGCGGAGTAGGATGCAAAACGTCGGAGAACACACCATGCCAGAGCTGCAATCGCTGCACGTCTTTCAAGCCCTTAACCGCTCGCCCAACGCACGCCTGGAAGCCTGCGCCGAGCTCGGTGACGGTTTGTCTGCGGCGTTGTGGAGCAACCACCACGATGCTCAGGATTACCAGGCGCCCAGCCATCACACCTTGTCATGCTACGTCGGCGGCGGTACCGGCACTTTTCGCCGTGACCAACCGGGCACCAAGGGCGGCCCCGACAAACTGTGCATCCTGCCGGCGGAGCATCAATCGGCCTGGGTGATCAATGGCGAGATTCGCCTGGCCCATGTCTATTTCAGCCCCGAACAATTCGCCCTCGGCTGCGTCACCCTGCTCGACCGCGAACCCCGTGAACTGCAACTGCGCGAAAGCACCTTCCTCGAGGACGCCAGCCTGGCCGCACGCTTTCACCAGTTGATCGCCCTCAACTGGCAGGAGCCCGGTGAGCGCCTGCTGACCAGTAGCCTGGCCCATGAAATGCTCAGTCACACCCTGCTCAGCCAGGTCGGTGCCCGCGAAGGCCTGCGGGTCAAAGGTGGGCTGGCCGCGCACCAGCGACGGCGCTTGGTGGAGTACATCGACCATCACCTGCAGGACGCCATCAGCCTCGGCCAACTGGCCGGCCTGTGCGCGCTGTCGGAATACCATTTCGCCCGCATGTTCAGGCAAAGCTTCGGTCTGCCACCCCACCAATACCTGCTGGCGCGCCGGCTGGCCCGTGCCAGGGCGCTGTTGCGCGACAGCGCCCTGGCCGTGGGTGAGATTGCCTGGCGGTGCGGGTTCTCCAGTGCCAGCCATTTCAACCAGCGCTTCCGCCAAGCCATAGGGGCGGCACCTGGGGACTATCGCCAGGCCTTTCGCACCTAGCCCATCAAACCCAGCGTCTTGGCCTTGGCCACTGCCTGGGTGCGCCGCTCTACCCCGAGTTTGCTGTGGATACGCCGCGCATGGGTCTTGACGGTGTGCAGGGAGATATACAGGCGCTCGGCAATTTCCAGATTGGAGTTGCCCAGGGCGATCAACTGCAGCACTTCCAGCTCGCGCAGGCTCAGCGGATTTTGCGTGGCGCCGACTGGCGCGGCTTGCGGTTCCAGCCCCAACTCACTGAGCAACCCCGGCGCACGCAAACGCAACTCGCGCACCGCCTGCTGCACCTGGCAACGCGCCGCCAATTCCAGGCCCGCTTGCAGGGCCAGTCGCGCCCGCGCCGGCTCGCCCAGCCGCCAGGCCACCTCCCCCAGCACCAACTGCAGTTCGGTTTCCAGGCAGAGCATGCCGCGTTGGCGGGTGCTGTCGAGCAAAGCGCCAAGCCGCTCGAGCGGGTGTTCGGCGCAGCCCAGCCTGACCTCGGCCAGCACCAACAGGTACTCAAGACGCGGGATCAATTCCAGCGTGGCCGGCGGCGCCTGCTTGGCGCAGGGCCCATGGAAGTGACGCAACACGCGGCGCATCGCTTGCACCGTCAACTCCGCGCGCCCTTGCTGCAACCAGAAATGCGCGCTGACCAACAACAGCACCGCGCGGTACACCAGGTCGGGGACGTGACGCTGCTGCATCAGCCGCTCGGCATCGCGCAACTGTATAAACGCCTGGGCGTAATCACCGCGATTCGCCGCCAGCAGCGCCAGCCCGAGAAACCCGTAGAGCACCCGCTTGTCCTGGCTGTGCAGGCAGATGTTCAAACCAGCCTCGAAACACTCATGCGCCAAGGCGTCCTGCCCTTGGCGCAAGGCGAGATGCCCACGTCGCAGGGCGATACGCCCCATCAGCGGCCCAGCCTGCAAGCGTTGCTCGACCAGCATCGCCTGCACGCTTTCCAACAAACTCTGCGCCCGGTAAGGCGCGCCGCGTTGTTCCAGCAATTGGGCGTGATCCAACTCAAGCAAGGCTTCCAGCACCAGCGAACCGTGTGCGCGGGCCAGGCACAGCGCTTCGCGATTCAGCGCTTGGGCCACGTCCAGCTCACCGCGCAGCATGGCCTGCTGGGTCAGGCCCGACAGGCACATCAGGCGTGACGTCCAGGCACTCTCGGGCAAGGCTTGCAGGGCCTCGAGGAAATGCTCGCGGGAACCCTCGGCATCGCCGCTCAGGTGCAGTAACCAGCCGACTTGCGCCTGCCAGCGCGCCACCAGATGCCGCTGCGCCGCCGCCGTCGGTCGCGGCGAGAATCGAGCCAACTGGTCGATGCACACCGCCGCCTGCTCGAACCGCCCGGCAAACAGCAGTGCCGCCGTGACCAGGCCCACCAGCGGTGCCGAGCCGAGCATCAGTTCATCGCCATGCTGCTCATGCAGGCGCAACAGCAGCACAGCATTTTTCCCGCGGAACAAGTCTTCGAAACTGAAGTGCTGCAACAGGCTCACTGCGCCCTCATATTCCTGCGCCAGCAGCGCCTGTTCGAAGGCCGCCTGCCAGTCCTGCTCGGCGCTGAACCACTGGCACGCGCGCCGGTGCCAGGCGCGCTTGGCCGGCCAGGGTTCTTCGCGCAGCAAACGCGCCAGGGGCGCAAAAATGTGCAGCCAATCGGTGGTGCCTTCCCAGGGTTGGATAAACGCACCGAGCGCTTGAAGCTCGCGCAGGTACTGAGCGCCGTCACCCGAGCCGAACAGGTGTTCACACAGGCCGGTATTGAAGCGCGGCAGGTTGGCCAGCACCCGCCAGGCTTCGGCCAATTCCGCCGGCAAGCTGCTGAACACTTCGTGTTGCAGATAATCGAGCAGGGTTTTATCGGGATGGCCGTCACCGAGCAGCGCAATACGCACCCCGGCGCACCATCCGGCGCTGAATTGCATGATGTGGTCGACGCTCTGCCCTGGGCCGAGCAACGCCTGGATTTCCGTCGCGCTGAACGAAAGTTCGGTACTGCCGCACTCCAACAATTCGTCATCGAGCAACAGGCGCGGCCAATTGCACGCCGGCCGCCGCCGCGCGCCCAGCCACCAGGTCAGCGCCGGGCTGCTGGCGGTGAGCAACCGGTCCAGCAAGGCGTCCAGTGCAGGCGCGGGCAGCCGGCAAAAATCGTCGAGGAATAGCCACGCCGTGTGTTGCCAGCGCCCCAGGTCCAGCAATAACGTCGCTTCATCGGTGTAAGACAGCCCAAGGCTGTGGGCCAGGCGCCGGGAGAAGTCCACGGGGCATGCAACCACGCCATTGAGCGCCAACCAGTGAACCTGGCACCCGGGCGGCGCCTGCAACGCGCACTCGGCAAGCAACGCGCTTTTGCCACTGCCGCCCGGCGCGCACAGCAGCTTCACCCGCGCCGGTGCCGCGAGCAAAGGCGCGGCCAGGCGCGGGCGCAGCAGATGGTGAGCGGACAGCCGGGGCATGAATCCAGGACGGTCCAGGCAGCGTGTCATGGCGGTCATTGCTGCATCCTGCTTTTTTATTGTGATGCAACCCTAGTCCTGTGGTGGGCGGTTGTTGAAGAAGTATTCAGCGGGGTGATTGAAAGATATGCGCAAAACCCAATGTGGGAGGGGGCCCCCGAATGATCATTCCCACGCTCTGCGTGGGAATGCCTCCTGGGACGCTCCGCGTCCCGCCAACCGCCGCGCACAGGTGACGCAGAGCGTCACGGGCTGCATTCCCACGCGGGAGCGTGGGAATGATCTTTAGCGCACGCCTTCGGACCTGAGCGCGGCTGGGGTGTAATCCGCTGCCTTGGCCGCGAAGCCGAAGACGAAGCTGCTTTTCTCTTCGTTCTTCATGCCCAACGCGAGATAACGCCCGGCGATCAGGTCGTACAGGGTTTCCACGGTGTAGGCCGGTACCTGGTGGTCGTAATAGAACTGCGCATGGCCTTCGGCGACGCGCCACAGTTGGCCGCGACCGTCGTAGTGGTCCACCAGGGCGACTTGCCAGCTGTCTTCGTCAATGTACATGTGGCGCTTGGCGTAGATGTGGCGTTCGCTCGGCTTGACGGTGCCGACCACTTCCCAGACGCGATGCAGTTCATAGCGGGTCAGGTCCTGGTTGATATGCCCGGCCTTGATGATGTCGTCGTATTTGAGGGTCGGCGAATCGAGCTTGTAGCTGTTGTAAGGGATGTACAGCTCCTTCTTGCCCACCAGCTTCCAGTCATAGCGGTCGGGCGCGCCGGAGAACATGTCGAAGTTGTCGGTGGTGCGCAGGCCGTCGGAGGCGGTGCCCGGCCCGTCATACGAGACCTGCGGCGCCCGCCGCACCCGGCGCTGGCCGGCGTTGTAGATCCAGGCCAGGCGTGGCTCCTTCACCTGGTCGAGGGTTTCGTGCACCAGCAACACGTTGCCGGCCAGCCGCGCCGGCGCCGTGACCGATTGCTTGAAATAGCTCAGCACGTTGGCCGCCTTGGCCTGGTCGATATCGGGGATGGCCTGCGGCACCGCCACTTCCTCTTCGAAGCGAATCGGCGTGTAGCTGCCGTTGGTCTGTGGCGTGGCCTGGGTGATGATGCGGCGCAAGTTGCCGCCGTGGTAACGGGTGATGTGATTCCACAACACCTCCACGCCGTTTTTGGGAATCGGGAACGCGTAGTAACGGTTACCGGTGAAATTCTCCAGGCCGTTGCCGTCGTTGATCGCCTTGACGTTCAGTGCGCTGCGCTTGATCGACTCGTAGATATCCGCCGGCAGGTTGACCGTACGGTGGCTCGGGTACACCGGGATCTTGTAGGTCTCGGGGTAGCGCTTGAACATCGCCACCTGGCCGTCGGAGAGCTTGTCTTTGTACTTGTCGACGGTGGCTGCGGTGATCACGAACAGCGGTTTTTCACTGGCAAACGGGTCGGCGAGAAAGCCCTTGCTGTCCACCGCGCCGGCGTTTTTCGGAATGCCGCCGGTCCAGGCCGGGATCGAGCCATCGGCGTTGCCGGCTTTTTCGGCGCCGACCGGGGTCAGGCTGGTGCCGAGCTTGGCGGCTTCTTCAGGCGATACCGCGGCCATCACGTGGGCGGCCAGCAGACTCAGGGCCAACGCTGCAATTGTCTTACGCATAGTTCTTGTCCTTCTTTAAGCCAGATCAGAAGTTCACGCCGAAGCTGAGGGCGAGGAAGTCACGGTCGGTCAGGGTGTTGTAGTCGCCGCCAAAAAAGTCGGTGTAGCTGAGGCTGGCGGTGTAGGTGCTGCGGTAATCCGCATCCACACCGACGCTGATCGCCTTGGCGCCTTTGTTGAACAAGCCGTTGGGGCCGTAGCCGGCCACGTCATGGGACCAGGACAGGTTGGGCTTGAGGTTCACCCCGGCAATCGCGTTGTTGTAGTCAAGGATCGCCCGCGCGCGGTAGCCCCAGGAGGTGGAGGTGACGAAACCGTCGGTGTCACCCTGGAACCCATAGGCGCCGTACACCGAGTCACGGCCATAACGCAGTCGGGTTTTGTCTTCCAGGCCGGCGACGTGCACAACGGCCGCTTCGCCCACCAGGGTCAGGCGCTCGGCGCCCAGCACCTGGTCGAAGAACTGGGTCATGGTGCTCTGGATCTGGGTGATTTCCTTGCGACGGTAGCCTTTGTTGTCGGCGCCAAACGAACTGCGGATCGGCGACGCGGTGTTGCCGGCAATCGGGTTGACCAGCGCCAGGGTCAGGTCGGTGGTGTTGAGTTGCACGGGCGCATTGGGCCGATAGCTGATTTCGCCGGTCCACGCCGTGCCGGTGGGCAAGGTGGTGGAGAAGCTGGCACCGAACAGACGGATATCCTCCGGGTAATCCAGGTAGTACTGGCCACGCCCGAGCATGGTGCTCTGGGCCAGGGCCCCACCAAAGCCCGGCGGGGCGGCGGCACCAATGGCGCCGATGGTTGCCAGGTTGGTATTGGCGGTAATCGTGCCCACGGTCGGGGTGCGGCTGTGGTAGTTCATGAAGTACAGACCGTATTCGGTGTCGTCACCCAGCCAGCGCAAGGCGGCGCCGAACTGGCCGGAGTCACGCGCATCACGGTCCGCAGCGCGCTGCACCACCACACCCTCGCGGGTGACCACGAAGCCTTGGCCGCGTGCCGCTGCAATCGGTTGCAGCGGTGCAATCCCCGGGCTGCCCACCGTGTAGTTACCGGTGCAGCCATCCGCCGCTACGTCACCGCCGAAGAAGGTGCCGCAGTTGTCCAGCACAGTCTGGTCCCATTCCAGTTGGTAGAAACCTTCTACGGTGAGCTGATTGGTCAGGCTCTGGGAGGCGAACAGCATGTTCACCGGGATCAAGCCTTCCTTGATCTCGGCCCCCGGACGACGGAACGCCGACACGTCGATCGGGTTGATGCTGTTGATGGAGTTACCGATGAAGGTACTTTCGCCCCAACTGACCACTTGCTTGCCGGCGCGCACGGTGCCGGGCAGGTCGCCCAGGGAATAGTTGTGGTAGACGAAGGCATCGAGAATCTGCGCACCGCTGGATTTGGCGCCCTCCTTGCGGTTGTGGTCGCTGATCTGCTTGAACTCACGATCTTCGTCCTTGAGCTCGAAGTCGTACCAGTACTTGCCGCGCACGAACACACCGGTGTCGCCGTATTTCAGTTCAAGATCATGCAGACCCTTGAAGATTTTCGAGAAGGTCTCGCCCTTCTTGAAGTTCAGGCGCCCGTCATCCCCGGTGGACGCCTGGCCCGTGCCGCCGTTGACGGTGCCGACCAGGCTTTTGTCGGCATCCCGCGTGCCCCAACTCGCACCGACCGATAGCGAGGAATCGAATTGCCCTTCGATCTCGCCGATGTTGAACGAAACAGCGTGGGCCTGGGCACAGCAACCCAAGGCAACCGCAGCGGCCAGCGCCTGTGGCGTGAAGATGGCGCGCATTGTTGTTTTTGTCATGCGTCTTCCCCGGTGAGTGACAGAAGGCCCCACCCTACTGCTGCCCAGGAGGAGCGATAAGCGCACCAAGGAGGTATTCGTGTTGTAGCTCGAAAGGATGACGGGCCGCGCGGGCCATGGGTGCGGCGTGCGTCATGGATTGGATGGATGGTGGCCTATCAGAAGCATCGATGGCATGCGCCGAATTATTGTCGTTTTGGTAACAGTCCTTGTCCTGAACCGCTATTACTCATTCTGTTACAACCGACTATGCTTACTTCGCTTTCAGGGCAAACAGCCCGCTCCGAGGTTCTGGAGAAAAGCTTGAATTCGACGGATTGCCAAGACATTCAATCTGTTACCAGTGTTCACTGACGTTGATTTATCGCTCCTTGATCCAACGTCTTACTTCGGCCGCTGCCTGTGCAGCGGCCTTTTTTATGCCTGGAATAAAAACGGGGCGCCATTGACGCCCCGTGGGATTCAGTATTTTTACGCAACGATCAGAGGCTGAACTTCTGCAAGTTGGCCATCATCTCCTTCAATGCCTCGATCGTGTCTTTGGGGTGCGCCGCCCCTTCGAAGTCGCAGATCTGCTGCCAGTGCGCCGCCACGTCATCCGGCGAAAAGCCCGCTTCGGGGTCAAAACCCACGCCCAGGCTGCGCTCCCAGCGGGTCTTGCCGATCCAGCCGCCGCCCACTTCGAACAAGCCTGAGGTTTCCTGGCAGGCTTCGCTGCCCAGGTACACCACCAGCGGACTGACCAGCTCCGGCTTGAGACGCTCGAACACCTGCGGCGGAATCAGCCCCTCGGTCATGCGTGTGGCGCCGGTGGGCGCAATCGCGTTGACCAGGATGTTGTTCTTGCGCCCTTCCAGCGCCAGGGTTCGGGTCAAGCCATACAGGCCAAGCTTGGCCATGCCGTAGTTGGACTGGCCAAAGTTGCCGTAGATGCCCGAGGTGGACGCGGTGAAGATCACCCGGCCATAGCCCTGCTCGCGCAGATGCGGCCAGGCGGCGCGGGTGACTTTGTAGGCGCCTTCGACATGCACCCGGTAAACCAGGTCCCAGTCGCTGTCGTCCATCTTGTGGAAGGTCTTGTCGCGCAGGATACCGGCGTTGTTCACCACCACATCGATACGGCCGAAGGCATCCAGCGCGTTCTGTACGATTTTATCGCCGTCGGTGACGGAATCATGGTTGGCGTGCGCAATGCCACCCGCTGCGCGGATTTCGGCCACCACGCGGTCGGCCGCCGAGGCATTGGCGCCTTCGCCCTGGGTCGAGCCACCGAGGTCATTGACCAGCACCTTGGCCCCGTGCCGAGCGAACAGCAGCGCATGGGCGCGGCCCAAACCGCCGCCAGCACCGGTGACGATCACGACCTTATCCTGCAACTGCACTGACTGACTCATACCGAACTCCTTGGGCGACAATGGCAATGGGCAGAGTGTCCGGCACCGGGCCTTGGGTCACAATAAATACGGCCGACGCTGAATGGTGCTCGATAAGGCAGCGGGATGATGCCGCCTGGGGGCGCAAGGCTCAGGAATAGGCCGGACGCGCTGACCGCAGGCCAATACGCTCGCGAAACGCCTGGTAATGCCTGAGCACCTGGACCGGCGCCTCGATCTGTGGGTAATGGCCGATATCGGCCAGCAAGATGGCATCGGCATTCGGCACTAGTTGGTGATAGCGCTCCACCATATGCGCGCCGGAAATGGGGTCGACCTCACCGTCGATGACCCGCAACGGCACGTCGCCGCGCTGCATTGCCGCCACCCAGCGGTCACGCAGGCGACGGCGCTGGGGAATGTAGTTGATCAGCTTGTGCAGGATGCGCGGGCCGTCGT
The DNA here is from genome assembly GCF_003852355.1 of Pseudomonas sp. R2-7-07. Classification (NCBI taxonomy): domain Bacteria; kingdom Pseudomonadati; phylum Pseudomonadota; class Gammaproteobacteria; order Pseudomonadales; family Pseudomonadaceae; genus Pseudomonas; species Pseudomonas sp. R2-7-07. Next base: position 4,751,197 of record NZ_CP027759.1, read on the forward strand.
TGTGTTCAATCAGGCTCCAGAAATCATCCAGGGCGCTTTCGCTGGGTAGCGTCCGGGGACCAAAAATCTGGTTAAAACTGTTGGCCAGGCTACTTCGCCCAGAGGCTCGGCCGATCATCCAGCCCAAGGGGCTGAGCAATAACTTCTGCACCAAGGTTGCGCGATGGGTTTCGGGGAACAGCCCACCGTTGAGAAACGCACAACTGGCCATCTGGAACCGCCCTTCGTAATGCCGGGCCAGGAGTTCCTGGGCAACGCTGTCGCCATAGTCATGGGCCAATATGTGCACCGGCTCTGCCACCCCCAGGTGTTCAAGCAACGCCTGTTGCAGGTCGGCTTGCTCCAGCAGGCAGTACTCGTGATCCAGCGGTTTGGCCGATTCGCCGAAGCCGAGCATGTCGCAGGCGATCACCAGATTGCGCTGGGCCAGGGGCTGCCACAGGTAATGCCAGTCCCAACTGGCCGTGGGAAAGCCATGGATCAGCAGCAGCGGCTCGCCCTGCCCGGCCACCCAATAACGAATGGAGCGGCCGCGAAAGACGAAATCCTGGCCGCGTTTGCGCCAGGCGCTGAGGGGTATCTCGGCAAGTGGCATCAGCTTTTATACCCGGGGTCCTGGTTATCCAATTTGCGCAGCAGCGCCGGCCAGGCCAGCGCACCGCCCATACCTTGGGCGCTTTTTGTGACAGCCGCCACCATCGCCTTGGCACCGGCCAGAATCTGCGGCTCGATGGCAATCAACTCGGCAGCGCCGTTCTGCGCCAGTACCTGGATGTCACAGGCACGCTGGAACGTGAACATCATCAGAAAGGTGTCAGCGATGGTCGCGCCGCACGTCAGCAGGCCATGGTTGTGCAGCATCAGAAAGTTGTGTTCGCCCAGGTCCGCCTGCAAGCGCGCCTTTTCATCGTGATTCAGTGCGACGCCTTCATAGGCGTGATAGGCCAGGCTCGACAGCACAAACAGCGACTGCTGGCTGATCGGCAGCACGCCCTGCTTTTGCGCAGACACGGCGACACCGGCGGCAGTATGGGTGTGCAGCACGCAGGTCACGTCGTGGCGCACTTCGTGGATGGCGCTGTGGATGGTGTAGCCCGCGGGGTTGATCTCATAGGGGCTGTCCATGCGCTTGTTGCCGGCCTGGTCCACCTTGACCAGGCTTGAGGCGGTGATTTCGTGGAACATCAGCCCATAGGGGTTGATCAGGAAATCATCGGTGCCCGGCACCTTGGCGGAAATATGCGTGAAGATCAGATCATCCCAACCGTGCATCGCCACCAGGCGATAGCAGGCCGCCAGGTCGACACGGGCTTGCCATTCGGCCGCGCTGACCTGATCTTTGACATTCTGTGACGATAGAACGGGGGCTAGGCTCACAATAATGACCTCCTTGGCGCATTTATTATTATTTTTTAAGTGATGAGCCAGTCTAGTCAGACGCCCTGGCTTGCGGAGTTGCCTTCGCAGCCAGCTTGATGACTGAGCGAGTCAGCCTGGAGAATAGTACAAACGGTGTCAGAGAAGCGCCGTCAATAAAAACACGCGGACAGCGCCTCACGGGGTCGGTCAGCGCTGCAGTGCAGTAATCAACTCGGCCAGCCACGGCTCGGCGTCGGTCTCCGGGGTCACGCTTTCGCTGGCGTCCAGGCGCAGCATCGGCAGCACTTCGCGCAGGCCCAACTCACTGAATACTTCGCGCATTTGCTCGCCGCCGCCGCAGAAGGTATCGCCGTAGCTGGCGTCGCCCAGGCCAATGACCGCACCGGGCAGGCCGCGCCAGGCGGCGGGCAACTGGTCGCGAATGCTTGAGTACAGCGGTTGCAGATTGTCGGGCAGCTCGCCCATGCCGGTGGTCGATGTGACCGCCAGGAACGCCTCGGGCGCGAAGGCCTGCACGTCGGCCAGCGTGGCACGCGGGTTGTGCCAGGCTTCAAAACCCGCTGCTTTGAGGATTTTTTCGGCGTGGCGAGCGACTTCTTCAGCTGTGCCGTAGACCGAGCCGGAAAGGATGGCGACTTTCATCAATCTGATCCTGTAATTGAGCGAAAGCGTAGGATATTAGCAGCTGGCGCAGTTTTCTCAGCGCGCGCCGTGCAACATTCAAGACGTGTCATAAACTTCAGACCTCAACAACAAGCCATGGACCGCTCAATGATCAACGCCAAGCTGATGCAAATGGTCATCAACGCCTCCAACGACGGGATTGTCGTCGCCGAACGAGAAGGCGAAGACAAGCCACTGATCTACGTCAACCCGGCCTTCGAACGCCTGACCGGCTACACTCTGGACGACATCCTTTATCAGGATTGCCGTTTCCTGCAGGCGGGCGACCGTGACCAGCCAGGCCTGATGGCGATCCGCGAGGCGCTCGACAGCGGTGGCGCGTGCCGGGAAATCCTGCGCAACTACCGCAAGGACGGCACACATTTCTGGAACGAGTTATCACTGTCAACGGTGTACAACGCGGCCGACCAGCAGACGTATTTCGTCGGCGTGCAAAAAGACGTCACCGTCCAGGTAAAAGCGCAGCAACGCGCCGCCCAGCTGGAAGCCCAGGTAGCCGAGCTTAAAGCCGAGCTGGCGGCGCTCAAGGCGACGAGTGAAATTAACAAGCTGTAAAAATGGCGGTCTTTAGAGCGATAATGGCCTTTTAACGCCCAACTTTGAGCTATATCCATGCACCGCGATGCTCTTTTGACCCAGGACGAACTGGCGTTTATCCAGGACATGCAGCACAACCCGCAGCTCAACCTGCGGGATGCATGGTCGAGCCTGACGGTGAATGGCGGTGCGCAGATTCGCGATTTGCTCACGCGGTTGGCCGCTCACGACCAAGTCACCATCCAGGCGCAGTTCGATAACCAGCAACTGACCTTTCCCCTGCATCTGGTGGAAGATGAGTTTCATGCGGTGCATCTGCGCCTGGGCGTGCCGAGTATCTTTGAAGACGGGCCGATGATCCGCCCGTGGCGCCTGGCCCTTGAAACACCGGTGGCCCTGGAGAACATCAAGGGCTACGCCAGTGCGCTGTGGGTGCACGAAGTGTCATTCAAGGGTGTGCTGGTGGAAGGGCGTGGCCGAGCCAAACCGCCGAAAACCTTTTCTTTGTGGTTCAGTCCGTCCGGTTACGAACGTATTGCGCTGCGTGGCACGCTGGAGCGGGAAACCGCCCGGGGCCTGTTTGCCTACCGCCTGAATCAGAGTGACGCAGGTGAAATCGAGCGCCTGCGCCAATTCATCCTGCACCAGCATCGTCTGGTGCATCCCCATGTACATGCCTGAGATCAGGTATCCAGACCGCCACTGAGAAACTGCTGCAAACGGCGCTGCATCTGGCGCCCTTCGCTGCCGAGGCAGCCGATGGACGTGCCGGCCAGATCGGCCTGCAACAGGTCCGATGCAGCGCCTGCGAGAAACAGCGGGCAGTCCAGGGTCAACGCCAAGCGGTTCAGACGCGCAGCCAGGTCATGCTTATGCGAGTGATTGGAGAACATGACCAGCGCCTGGGGGCGGATCTTTTCACAGACCAGGGTCAACTCATCGACCGGCTGGTCCAAGCCCAGCACCTTCACGGACAAATCCTCCCAGCTCATCAACAGCGCCGCCACCAGTAGCTCCAATTTGCGGCAATCGCCCGGCAGGGCGCTCAGTAATACCTGGGGGGCGGGCGATGCGCTTGCCACCTGCAAGCGCAGCAAAGTCTGCATACACAGAAAAGAGTCGAAAAATAGCCATTCACTGGCCTGGCCGAAACGGCCCTGGTGGCGCAGCAAGTCGCGCCACAACGGCATCAGAATGTCCTGAAACGCAACGTTCAGTGGATAGGTCGAGAACACCTGGCCATACACGCTCTCCAACTGACGCTCGTCGAACGCGCTGATGGCATGCATCAGCCGGGCTCGCCACTGCGGCCATTCGCTGTCTTCGGCCGCGTCGCGCTCGGCACGAATCGCTTCGATCTGTTGATCGTCACGCGCCAGAATCTTGCCAACCTTGCTCACCGCCACGCCGCGTTCAGTCCAATCAAGGATACGCTGGACCGTCTCAATATCGGCCGTGGAGTAGAGACGGTGCCCGCTTTCGGTGCGCATGGGCTGGATCAGCCCGTAGCGCCGCTCCCACGCTCGCAGGGTGACCGGGTTTACGCCTGTCAATCTCGAGACTTCCCGAATGGGAAACAGCTGATCTGAATCTGTCGAAATCAGACGCGAAATGCTATCAATCGGAGCAGTAATCAAGGGCATTGGTGACCAAATGTGGCAATGCTGGCTGAAGGGTATTTAACGCTTATCGACCTGTCTTTTTCAAGGCCGCACTTATCGGACCAATGTCTCTGGTGTATTTCGGCAAAAGAGGAATAATCCTTGCCTGTTTTTTAAGAGAGCGGCCTCACCCGGCCGCCTCTTTGTGCGCCACCTACCCGGTTCAGCGCACCCGTACATTTGGAGATATACCATGTCTACCTCACCCGTCACCTTGATGGTCGCGCGCCGCGTGGCCAAAGGACGCTATGAAGAGCTGATGGCCTGGCTGCGCGAAGGCGAACAACTGGCCACCGACTTCCCCGGTTACCTGGGTTCCGGCGTGCTGGCCCCGCCGCCCAATGACGATGAATTCCAGATCATCTTCCGTTTCGCCGACGAAAAAACCCTGCATGCCTGGGAGTTTTCCGCTTCGCGCAGTGCCTGGCTGAGCCGTGGCAGCGAGCTGTTTGCCGACCCGTCCGAACACCGCGTGAGCGGCATCGATGGCTGGTTTGGCGCCGTGGGAGCCCGCCCACCCCGTTGGAAACAGGCGGTGGCGATCTGGCTGGCGTTTTTCCCGGTGTCGCTGCTGTTCAATTTTGGCCTGGCCCCCTTGCTCGGCGAACTGGACCTGTTCAGCCGGGTGCTGGTCAGCACCTTGGCGCTCACACCGCTGATGGTGTACTTCTTTATTCCGTTGTCGACGCACCTGCTGGCGAACTGGCTGCATCCCACGCCACCACGCAAGGCCAGCGAAGCCGCTGCCTGAGTACAGGGGAGACGGGTCGCTGGTATAGTTTCCACCTGCCAGCGACTAGAGCCTCCCATGACTGCAACCAACGCCCCGATCCTGATCACCGGTGCCGGCCAGCGCGTCGGCCTGTATTGCGCCGAGCGTCTGTTGGACGCAGGGCAATCGGTCATCTTCAGCTACCGCAGCGAACGCCCAGGGGTGCAGCTGCTGCGCGAACGCGGTGCGTTCGGCCTGTTTGCCGATTTTTCCAGCGAAGCGGGGATTGTGGCGTTCATCACTGAGTTGAAGGCACATACCGACTCGCTGCGCGCGATCATCCACAACGCCTCGGCCTGGATCGCGGAAACGCATGACGACGAAAGCCACGCCTTTACCGACATGTTCAGCGTGCACATGCTTGCGCCGTACCTGATCAACCGGCATTGTTCACCCCTGCTGCAACGTTCGACACCGGCCGATATCGTGCATATCAGCGATGACGTGGTACGCAAGGGCAGCCGTCAGCACATCGCGTATTGCGCCACCAAGGCCGGGCTCGACAGCCTTACCTTGTCGTTCGCCGCAGAGTTCGCGCCGCTGATCAAGGTCAACGGCATCGCGCCGGCCATGGTGATGTTCAATGAAGGCGACGACGCGGCCTACCGTGCCAAGGTCCTGGCCAAGTCGGCGCTGGGCATCGAGCCCGGGCCTGAGGTGATCTACCAGAGCGTGCGTTACCTGCTGGACAACCCCTATGTCACCGGGACCACCCTGACCGTCAACGGCGGGCGGCATATCAAGTAAGCCGTTTTGAGGATGTTGTATGACCTTGTCCCTGCCCCACCATTACCGCGAAATCCTCAAAGGCCTGGGCGAAGACCCGGAACGCGAAGGTTTGCTCGACACCCCCAAGCGCGCCGCCAAGGCGATGCAATACCTGTGTCATGGCTACGAGCAGAACCTGGAAGAAATCGTCAACGGCGCGCTCTTCGCCTCCGATAACGACGAGATGGTGATCCTCCAGGACATCGAGCTGTACTCGCTGTGTGAGCACCACCTGTTGCCCTTTATCGGCAAGGCCCATGTGGCCTACATTCCGACCGGCAAGGTGCTGGGCCTGTCGAAACTGGCGCGCATCGTCGACATGTACGCCAGGCGCCTGCAGATCCAGGAAAACCTCACGCGGCAAATTGCCGACGCCATCCAGGACGTGACCCAGGCCGCCGGCGTGGCGGTGGTGATCGAAGCCAGGCACATGTGCATGATGATGCGCGGCGTGGAAAAACAGAATTCAACCATGAACACCTCGGTGATGCTCGGCGCGTTCCGCGAGTCGAACACCACGCGCATGGAGTTCCTGCAACTGATTGGACGGAGCAAGTAGCAATGCCACAACTTCAACCAGGCATGGCGCGCATCCGGGTCAAGGACCTGTGCCTGCGCACCTTTATCGGCATCAACGAGGACGAAATCCTCAACAAGCAGGATGTGCTGATCAACCTGACCATCCTGTATGCCGCCCAGGAAGCCGTGCGCGATAATGACATCGACCACGCGCTGAACTACCGCACCATCACCAAGGCCATCATTGCCCACGTCGAAAGCAACCGCTTCGCCTTGCTCGAACGCCTGACCCAGGAGCTGCTCGACCTGGTGATGAGCAACGAGTCGGTGCTGTACGCCGAAGTCGAAGTCGACAAACCCCATGCGCTGCGCTTTGCCGAGTCGGTTTCGATCACTCTGGCGGCCAGCCGCTGATAGTCAAGTGAGCCCTATGAACGACCAACAACGCCTCGAACTCGAAGCCGCCGCCTTTCGCCGGCTGGTGTCACACCTGGACAGCCGCAAGGATGTACAGAACATCGACCTGATGAACCTGGCCGGCTTCTGCCGTAACTGCCTGTCCAAGTGGTACAAGGCCGAGGCCGATGAGCGCCAGATCGAACTGAGCCTCGATGACGCCCGTGAAGTGGTGTACGGCATGCCGTACGCCGAGTGGAAAGCCCAATACCAGAAAGAAGCCAGCGCCGACCAACACGCGGCGTTTGCCAAAGGAAAAGCCCATGACTGACCTGAACACCCTGCGCGCCAGCCTTAACAGCGGCAAACACGCGTTTGCCGACACCCTGGCCTTTGTTGCCGCAGGTTACGACTACCAGCCGCAAGCCTTCACCAACGGCGAGGTGGAAAATGCCGCCGGCCAGAACGAAGGTTCGTGCAAGACACTTGGATTGGCGTTGCTGGAAGGGTTGAGCGATCAGGAAGCGTTGCTGGCGTTTGGCGAGCATTACCGTTCAGTGGTGGCTACGCCGGAAGGCAGTGACCATGGCAATATCCGTGCGTTGATCAAATACGGCCTGGCCGGAGTGAAATTTGCAGCACAACCCCTGACCCGCAAATCCTGAGCCAAATAAAGATCAAAATGTGGGAGGGGGCTTGCCCCCGATTGCGGTGGTTCAGTAGCAAATGTGCTGACTGAAACACCGCTAACGGGAGCAAGCCCCCTCCCACATTTGTTTTGCAGCGTTGCTTAGAACGAGGCGTCTTTCAGACCGTCAAGGTAACGTTCGGCATCCAGGGCCGCCATGCAACCGGCGCCGGCCGAGGTGATGGCTTGGCGGTAGACGTGGTCAGCCACGTCGCCGGCCGCGAAGATGCCGTCGATGTTGGTGGCGGTGGCATTGCCTTCACGGCCGCCCTGCACCACCAGGTAACCGTCTTTGGCTTCCAGCACACCTTCGAACAACGAGGTGTTCGGGGTGTGGCCGATGGCGATGAATACGCCGTCGACTTTCAGCTCGTCGAAGCTGCCGTCATTGTTCTTCAGGCGCGCACCGGTCACGCCCATGTTGTCACCCAGGACTTCGTCCAGCGTGGCGTTGAGCTTGAGGATGATCTTGCCTTCAGCGACACGGGCGTGCAGCTTGTCGATCAGGATCTTCTCGGCGCGGAAGGTTTCGCGGCGGTGCACCAGGGTCACGGTGCTGGCGATGTTGGCCAGGTACAGCGCCTCTTCCACTGCGGTGTTGCCGCCACCGACCACAGCCACTGGCTTGTTGCGATAGAAGAAACCGTCGCAGGTCGCGCAGGCGGAAACACCCTTGCCCATGAACGCTTCTTCCGATGGCAGGCCCAGGTAACGGGCGCTGGCGCCGGTGGCGATGATCAACGCGTCACAGGTGTACACGCCGCTGTCGCCTGTCAGGCTGTAAGGCTTCTTGGAAAAGTCGACCTTGTTGATGTGGTCGAACACGATCTCGGTTTCAAAGCGCTCGGCGTGTTCTTTCATACGCTCCATCAGCACCGGGCCGGTCAGGCCGTGGACGTCGCCCGGCCAGTTGTCGACTTCGGTGGTGGTGGTCAACTGACCGCCCGCCTGCATGCCGGTGATCAGCAGCGGCTTGAGGTTGGCGCGGGCAGCGTAGACCGCAGCGCTGTAACCGGCAGGGCCGGAACCGAGAATAATCACTCGCGAATGACGGGTATCAGACATGACTCACTCCTATCGACCGTCCGGACAACAAGACGGCTGGAATAAAAAAGGACCGCGAAGCACTTGGGGAAGGCTTGAACTCGCAGATCCTGAAAATAATGGGTGCAGCGTATAGAGGGGGGCAAGATTAAGGAAATACGGAATAACAATCCAGCTCATAGGTGGTCTCTATGCAGTCGACCGGTTTGATCGACCTTATTGTCCACTCAGGTGTAACCGCTGATGTCGCCACTTTCACCGCCACGGCAAAGCCGGTAAGGTCGGCGCGTTCGCCCTTCTGCTCGGAGTCTTCCATGCCTGCCCCCGCTCTTTCCGGCCCGCAATACCTGCGCGAAGGCCTCAAACTGGTGTTGAGCCCCGGCCTGCGCCTGTTCGTACTGCTGCCGCTGGCGATCAACCTGGTGCTGTTCGTCGGCCTGATCTACTTTGCAGGCCACCAATTCAGCCTGTGGGTCGACCACCTGATGCCCACGCTGCCCGGCTGGCTGAGCTTTTTGAATTACCTGCTGTGGCCGCTGTTCGTGGTGCTGGTGGTGTTGATGGTGTTTTTCACCTTTACCATGCTCGCCAATATCATCGCGGCGCCGTTCAATGGTTTTCTCGCGGAGAAAGTCGAGATCGTGGTGCGTGGCACCGACGACTTCCCACCGTTCAGCTGGGGCGAGCTGATCGCGATGATTCCGCGCACCCTGGCCCGGGAAATGCGCAAGCTGGGCTACTTCCTGCCACGGGCCATCGGCCTGTTCATCCTGTCGTTCATTCCCGTGGTCAACCTGATCGCCGCGCCATTGTGGCTGTTGTTCGGCGTGTGGATGATGGCGATCCAATACATCGACTACCCGGCCGACAACCACAAGCTGGGCTGGAACGAAATGCTCGCCTGGCTGCGCCAGAAGCGCTGGCAGAGCATGAGTTTTGGCGGGATCGTCTACCTGGTGCTGCTGGTGCCGGTGGTCAACTTGCTGATGATGCCGGCAGCAGTAGCCGGGGCTACGTTGTTCTGGGTGCGCGAGCAAGGTGCCGAAGCGATGGCCGGGCAACAGGTGGCCCGGTCATAAATCCATCATCCCAGTGACACAATGAAGACATGGCCCGCAGCGACACTGTGGGTCATGACGATAGCTTCGCTCCACATCACCCTGATCACCGAAACCTTCCCGCCGGAAATCAACGGGGTGGCCAATACCCTTGGCCGCCTGTGCGACGGTTTGCGCGCGCGCGGCCATCAAATCGAACTGGTACGCCCCCGCCAAGGCGTCGACCAGAGCCGGCCGAGTGACGATGAGTTGCTGCTGTGCCGCGGCTGGCCGTTACCGGGGTATCCAGGGCTGCAGTGGGGCCAATCGTCGATGCACAAACTCCTGCGCCGCTGGACCCGCCAGCGTCCGGATGTGTTGTACATCGCCACCGAGGGGCCGTTGGGCTTGTCGGCGTTACGCGCGGCGCGGCGCTTGGGCATCAGCGTGGTCAGCGGCTTTCACACCAACTTTCAACAGTATTCGAACCAGTACGGCTTGAGCCTGTTGAGTCGCCTGGTCACCCATTACCTGCGCTGGTTTCATAACCGGTCGACGTTGACCCTGGTTCCCAGCGCGAGTCAGCGCCTGGAGCTGGAGCGCCGGCACTTCGAGCGTCTTGGCATGCTGTCGCGGGGGGTCGACAGCCAACTGTTCCATCCGGCCAAACGCGACGACGCTTTGCGCGCGAGCTGGGGTTTGGAGAACGACGACATTGTGGTGCTGCACGTAGGACGCCTGGCCCAAGAGAAAAACCTCGGGCTGCTCAAACGCTGTTTCGACACGTTGCAGACCACCTATCCATCGCGGCGGCTCAAGCTGGTGATTGTCGGCGATGGCCCGCAGCGCAGCCTGTTGCAACGCGATTTGCCCGACGCGGTGTTCTGCGGCGCCCAGCGCGGTGAAGCACTGGCGCGGCATTATGCTTCGGGCGATCTGTTCCTGTTTCCCAGCCTGACCGAAACATTCGGCAATGTGGTGCTGGAAGCCATGGCGTCCGGGCTGGGTGTGGTGGCCTACGACCAGGCAGCCGCGACCCAGCATATTCGCCACGGCTACAACGGTGTGCTGGCGATGCCGGGGGATGAGAACGCGTTTTGCGATGCGGCCGTGTGGCTGCTGGAAGAGCGCGAGACGCTGCGCCGAGCGCGGCTCAATGCCCGGCAACACGCCAGTCGCCAAGGATGGCCGGCGATCATCGAGCAATTCGAGCGTCAGCTGCGCGATGTATGCAAGGACGGGCCTCCGGTGCCCGCCCTGGCGTCGCTTACACCAGGCTCGTCAACGCCTCACGACTGAACGGCAGAATGTCGGCCTCGCGACCTTCGCGCACCTTCACGGCCCAATCCGGATCCACCAGCAGCGCACGACCCACGGCGACCAGATCGAATTCGTCGTTATTCAAACGCTCCAGCAGGTTCTCCAGGCTGGCCGGCTGCGCGACCTTGTCGGTGTTGACCATGAACTGCAGGAACTCACCATCCAGACCAACGCTGCCCACGGTGATCGTCGGTTTCCCCGTCAGCTGGCGGGTCCAGCCGGCCAGGTTGAGGTCGGAACCTTCGAATTCAGGCTCCCAGAACCGGCGCGTGGAACAGTGGAAAATATCCACGCCAGCGTCGGACAACGGCTTGAGGAATTCGCCCAACGCCTCGGGGGTTTGCACCAGGCGCGCGGTGTAGTCCTGCTGCTTCCACTGGGAAAAACGCAGGATGATCGGAAAATCCGGGCCGACCGCAGCACGGATGGCCTGGATCAATTCGATAGCGAAACGTGAACGGTTGGCCAGGCTGCCGCCGTACTCATCGGTACGCTGGTTGCTACCTTCCCAGAAGAACTGGTCGACCAGGTAGCCGTGGGCGCCATGGATTTCCACTCCGTCCATGCCGATGCGTTGAGCATCTTTGGCCGCCTGGGCGAACGCCTCGATCACGTCCTTGATGTCCTGGGTGGTCATGCCATGGACGACTACCTTGCCATCCTTGAGTTTTTCCATCGGGCCGTAGGCTGGCACGCTGGCGTCAGGTTCGGTACCGATACGGCGCACGGCGCCCACATGCCACAACTGCGGAACAATCTTGCCGCCTTCGGCGTGGACCGCATCGACCACTTTCTTCCAGCCGGCCAACGCCGCTTCGCCGTAAAAGTGCGGAACGTTGGGGTAACCGTTGGAGGCTTGATGGCCGACCACGGTGCCTTCGGTGATGATCAGCCCAACGCCGGCGGCGGCGCGACGGCGGTAGTACTCGATCACTTGAGCATTGGGCACGCCACCCGGGGAGAATGAGCGGGTCATTGGCGCCATGACCACGCGGGTCGACAGTTGCAGTGCACCGAGCTGGAAGGGTTTGAACAAGGCTTGGACGGGCATGGAGCACTCCACATAAGACGGATTTATGATGTGGATAATATGGGCGCCGCAACTTGCTGGATAGCACTATTGATCTGGGTGATTAAGGCGATAAAAGCAACCGAATACCTGTAGGAGCGAGCTTGCTCGCGAAGCGCCTGAGGACGCCGCGTACATCCAGAGCACACGCGTTATCGTTGGCGATTTTCGCGAGCAAGCTCGCTCCTACAGTGAAGGCGGTTTAGCCTAGGGCTTTTTCGATGGTCTGGACGATCGATGGATCTTCCGGTGGCGTACGTGGTGAAAAACGCGCCAGCACGCGGCCATCTTTGCCGAGCAGGAATTTCTCGAAGTTCCAGGTGATATCCCCAGGAAATTCAGCGCCCTCGCCCGCCAGCAGGCGGTAGAGCTGGTGACGCTCCGGCCCGTTCACCTCGAGTTTGCTGCCCAGGGGAAAGGTCACCCCATAGTTGAGGCTGCAGAATTGCCGGATCTCTTCCTCGGTGCCCGGTTCCTGGCCCGCAAACTGGTTGCACGGCAGGCCGAGCACGGTGAAACCCCGATCCTTGTACTGCTGATAGAGGTTTTCCAACGCCGCATATTGCGGGGTCAGGCCGCATTTGGAGGCCACGTTGACCACCAGCACAACTTGCCCCTTGTAAGGCGCCAGCGGCAGCTCTTGCCCATCCAACGCTTTGAGTTTCAGGTCGTGGAAAGCACTCATGACGAACTCCAGATATCCTATTTTTCTACGCCTCGCGACGCCTTGAGCTTACAACCCGCAAGCCCGCAATTATAGACGCCCGTAACAAAACCCGCCTGCAGGTTACTGAGCGGTCGGCCACGGCAGGATCGGGATCGCCGTCACCGCGTTCTGCGGGCTGCCTTCGATCAGGCGGTCGCTGTAGACCAGGTACACCAACGTGTTGCGCTTCTTGTCGAGGAAACGCACCACCTGCATGGTCTTGAACACCAGCGAGGTGCGCTCCTTGAACACTTCGTCACCGTCCTTGAGTTCACCCTTGAAGTGGATCGGGCCGACCTGGCGGCAGGCAATCGAGGCTTCGGCGCGGTCTTCGGCCAGGCCCAGGCCGCCTTTGACGCCACCGGTCTTGGCACGGGACAGATAGCAAGTCACACCATCGACCTTGGGGTCGTCAAACGCTTCGACCACAATCCGGTCGTTGGGGCCGACAAACTTGAACACCGTCGACACCTGGGCAATCTCTTCGGCCGAGGCCAGCAGTGGCATGGCGAGCAACAGGCCAAGCAATCCCTTCATTACGCGCATCGGGTATTCCTTCGTTTAAACCAGAATGAGGTTATCGCGGTGCACCAGTTCCGGTTCCGCCATGTAGCCCAAGAGTCCGACAATCGCTTCAGACGATTGTCCAATAATCTTCTGCGCCTCCAGGGCACTGTAGTTGGCCAGGCCGCGGGCGATCTCACGACCATCCGGCGCCACGCACACCACCATCTCGCCTCGGCGGAAGCTGCCTTGCACCAACTTGACGCCCACCGGCAGCAGGCTCTTGTTGCCTTGGGACAATGCCGACACCGCCCCCGCGTCGAGCACCAGGGTGCCACGGGTTTGCAGGTGCCCGGCCAGCCACTGCTTGCGCGCCGCCAGCATGCCGCGCTCGGGCGACAGCAGCGTACCGATGCGCTCCCCGGCCTTGAGACGGTCGAGCACGCGCTCCAGGCGCCCGCCGACGATGATGGTGTGGGCACCGGAGCGCGCGGCCAGGCGGGCGGCACGCAGCTTGGTCTGCATGCCGCCACGGCCCAAGGCCCCGCCGACACTGCCGGCAACGGCGTCCAGCGCCGGGTCATCAGCGCGCGCTTCATGGATAAGCTGGGCATCAGGGTTGTTGCGCGGGTCGGCGTCGAACATGCCGTCGCGGTCGGTGAGAATCACCAGCAGGTCGGCTTCCACCAGGTTGGCCACCAGGGCAGCCAGGGTGTCGTTGTCGCCGAAGCGGATTTCGTCGGTGACCACCGTGTCGTTCTCGTTGATCACCGGGATGACCTTGAGCTCCACCAGCGCACGCAAGGTGCTACGGGCGTTGAGGTAGCGCTTGCGGTCGGACAGGTCGTCGTGGGTCAGCAGGATCTGCGCCGTGTGGCGGCCGTGCTCGGCAAAGCTCGATTCCCAGGCTTGCACCAGGCCCATCTGGCCGATGGCGGCGGCGGCTTGCAGTTCGTGCATCGCGCTGGGTCGCGCGGTCCAGCCGAGGCGGCTCATCCCGGCGGCAACTGCCCCGGACGAGACCAGCACTAACTCGACACCGGCCTCATGCAAGGCCACCATCTGCTCGACCCAGACGCTCATGGCTGCGCGATCGAGTCCCTTGCCATCGGCCGTCAGCAACGCGCTGCCGATCTTTACGACCCAGCGCTGCGCACCTGTCACTTTGCTCCGCATCATCTTCAACCTTAGAGTGAGGGCCGCGCGACCCAGCGCCGCCCATAACGTTATACCCGGATACCAAAACGCCGCTCCAGAGGAGCGGCGTTCAAGTTTATCGCAACGAATCAGTCGCGCACGTAAATGATTTCCGGACCGTCTTCATCATCCACGTCTTCCTCGTCCCAATCATCGTCGCCGATGTCATGCACCGACTTCACGCCGCTGCGGCGCAGGGCACGCTGGTCGTCCAGCGCTTGCAGCTGGGCACGGGCTTCGTCTTCGATCTGCTGGTCGAGCTCGGCGAGTTCGGCCTTGAAGACCGGGTCGGCCGCCAGGCGGTCGGCGCGGTCTTCCAGATAACGCATGATGTCGCGGCAAAGGCGCTCGGTGCCTTCTTTGGCGATGGCCGAGATCACGTAGACCGGACCTTCCCACTCCAGGCGGTCGACGATTTCCTTGACGCGCTCTTCGTGCTCTTCTTCAAGGATCTGGTCGCACTTGTTCAGCACCAGCCAACGATCACGCTCGGCCAGGGCCGGGCTGAACTTGGTCAGTTCGCTGACGATCACTTCGGCGGCATCGGCAGCATTGGTTTCGTCCAGCGGCGCCATGTCGACGAGGTGCAGCAGCAAACGGGTGCGCGACAAGTGCTTGAGGAAGCGAATCCCCAGGCCTGCGCCATCGGAAGCGCCTTCGATCAGGCCAGGAATGTCGGCGACCACGAAGCTCTTCCAACGGTCGACGCTGACCACGCCCAGGTTTGGCACCAGGGTGGTGAACGGGTAGTCGGCGACTTTCGGCTTGGCGGCCGACACCGAGCGGATGAAGGTACTTTTGCCGGCGTTCGGCAGGCCCAGCAGGCCTACGTCAGCGAGTACTTTCATTTCCAGCTTGAGGTCGCGCTGCTCGCCCGGTTTGCCCGGCGTGGTCTGGCGCGGTGCACGGTTGGTACTTGACTTGAACCGGGTGTTACCCAGCCCGTGCCAGCCGCCCTGCACAACCATCAACTTCTGGCCGGCCTTGGTCAGGTCGCCGATCACTTCCTGGGTGGCCGAGTCGATGATCGTGGTGCCGACCGGTACGCGCAGTACCAGGTCTTCACCTTTTTTACCGGTGCAGTCGGTGCTGCCGCCGTTGGAGCCACGCTCGGCATCGAAGTGCCGGGTGTAACGGTAGTCGACCAGGGTGTTGAGGTTTTCGTCGGCCATCATGTAGATGGAACCGCCGTCGCCGCCGTCACCGCCGTTTGGGCCACCGTTTTCAATGAACTTTTCGCGACGGAAACTCATGCAACCGTTACCGCCGTCGCCTGCTTTTACTCGGATGGAAACTTCATCAACGAACTTCATAACAAAACGCCTCTCGCCGCACGGACGAGCTTAAGAAACCAAGACATAAGACTCTTGCAAAAATGAGCGCAGCGACCTCAAGCAACGACTGCAAAACCTGCTGCCCTCGCCATTACAAACAGCTTTGCAAGAGACTCACTCCACAAACGAAAAAGCCCCGTCGCAAGACAGGGCTTTTCCAGCGATCTCGCAATTAAGCTGCGACAACGCTCACGTAACGGCGGTTGAACGCGCCCTTTACTTCGAACTTGATCACGCCTTCGATTTTCGCGAAGAGGGTGTGATCTTTACCCATGCCAACACCGTAACCGGCGTGGAATTGGGTGCCGCGCTGACGCACGATGATGTTGCCCGGAATGATCTTCTGGCCGCCATACATCTTCACGCCAAGGCGTTTGGCTTCTGAGTCGCGACCGTTACGGGTACTACCACCAGCTTTTTTGTGTGCCATGAGTCAATTCTCCTAGTGAGGAATTAGGCTGAAATTAAGCCTGAATACCGGTGATTTTGATCTCGGTGTACCACTGGCGGTGGCCCATACGCTTCATGTGGTGCTTACGACGACGGAACTTGATGATGCGGACTTTATCGTGACGACCTTGGGAGATCACTTCAGCCACAACGGTAGCGCCAGCAACAACTGGAGCGCCGATGTTCACGTCATCGCCATTGGCGACCAACAGAACGCGATCAAAAGTCACGGATTCGCCAGTAGCGATTTCCAGTTTTTCGATCTTCAGGTATTCACCTGGGGCGACCTTGTATTGCTTGCCACCAGTAACAATTACTGCGTACGACATGGTATTTCTCCGATAATCCTGCTCACCCAGCGCTTTATAAGAAGAGGTATTGGCTGGCATGGCTGCATGGGATGGACGTCCCGAATGCAATTGCGTAAGGCAGGTGCTGCCCAGGAAGTTCAGGGTGCGCGATTGTACGCAAGCAATAGACGCGTTGCAAGAGGCCGTCCATCGCGCCTTGACACCCAGGGGCATGGGTCCTAGCATGCCGCGCAACCCTTCTGGAGCGACTGTCGCTGATGCAACCCCAAGCTTTCTACCGCGCGGTCGCGGACGATTTTAGCGCCGTCGACGGCATCATCAAGCAGCAGCTGACGTCTAAAGTGCCGCTGGTCGCCAAAATTGGCGACTACATTACGTCGGCGGGCGGTAAGCGCCTGCGTCCTTTATTAGTGTTGCTGTGCGGCAAGGCCCTGGGCCGCGAAGGCGATGACCTGCGCCTGCTGGCGGCCACCATCGAATTCCTGCACACCGCCACCCTGCTGCACGACGACGTGGTCGACATGTCCGGTATGCGCCGTGGTCGCGAGACCGCCAACGCCATGTGGGGCAACGCCCCGAGCGTGCTGGTGGGCGACTTCCTGTACTCGCGCTCGTTCGAAATGATGGTCGAACTGGGCTCGATGCCAGTGATGAAAATTCTTTCACAGGCCACGCGCATCATCGCCGAAGGCGAAGTGTTGCAACTGTCGAAGGTACGCGACGCCAGCACCACCGAAGAAACCTACATGGAAGTGATTCGCGGCAAGACCGCGATGCTCTTCGAAGCCTCCACCCACAGCGCCGCCGCGCTGTGTGGCGCGAGCGCCGAACAGGCCGAAGCGCTGCGCACCTTTGGCGATCACCTGGGCGTGGCGTTCCAACTGGTGGACGACCTGCTCGACTACCGTGGCGACGCCGAGACCCTGGGCAAGAACGTCGGTGACGACCTGGCCGAAGGCAAACCGACCCTGCCGCTGATCTACACCATGCGCGAAGGCACGCCGGAACAGGCCGCCCTGGTGCGCAAGGCGATCCAGAAAGGCGGGATCGAAGACCTGGAAGCCATCCGTGCCGCCGTCGAAGCGTCCGGCTCGCTGGAGTACACCGCACAACTGGCGCGTGACTACGTGGCCCGTGCGATCCAGTGCCTGCAAGCCCTGCCCGCCAGCGAATACCGGGATGCCTTGGTTGAGCTGAGCGAATTTGCGGTGGCGCGTACGCACTAAAATACACCCGGGCCAATGTGGGAGGGGGCTTGCCCCCGATAGCGGAGTGTCAGCCAATGGATAAGTTGGCTGTTACACCGCCATCGGGAGCAAGCCCCCTCCCACATTTGGATTTCATACAACCTGTAAGACCACAATCCCCTATATAATGTGCGACTTTTAGCCATCCTGACTCTCAAGGAGCTTTAGTGAGCACGTTGCCACCCTGCCCGAAATGCAATTCCGAATACACCTACGAAGACGGCGCCCAGCTGATCTGCCCGGAATGCGCCCATGAGTGGTCCGCCAATGGCGAGGCCGAAGCAGCCGGCGATGAAACCGTCAAGAAGGACTCTGTGGGCAATGTCCTGCAGGACGGCGACACCATCACCGTGATCAAGGACCTCAAGGTCAAGGGCACTTCTCTGGTGGTGAAAGTCGGCACCAAGGTCAAGAACATCCGCCTGTGCGACGGCGACCACGATATCGATTGCAAGATTGACGGCATCGGCCCGATGAAACTCAAGTCCGAGTTCGTGCGTAAAGTCTGATCGTGCTGCAACCATCCCACGCCCGCCGTGGGATGGCGTTTCGCCCTCTTGCTTGACCCGCCTCAATCTCCACACAGAAAAAAGCGCAAACCGCCAATAGGCACTTGCTATTCTACGAATAAGAATTATTCTCATTGAAACCCATCAAGGAGAACGACCATGACTTATTTGATAGACGCCTGGCTGGACCGCCCTCACCCCTACCTGCGGATCCTGCATCGGGAAACCGGCGAAGTCTGTGCCGTGCTGGAAGAAGAAGCGCTGAATGAACTGCAGGACCAGGGCGACCTGGACGTGAATGGCCTGAGCTCCAGTGAGCCTGGGGTGCTGAAGGAAGTGGTGAGGAACCTGTTTTTATTCTGCTATGCCCGAGCGTTGCGCCCGGCGACGGAGCTCAATGGCAAGTTCCACCCATGAACCACCCTGCAAAACGCTGTAGGAGCGAGCTTGCTCGCGAAGACCGCATAAACAACGCGCTCATCCAGAATGCCCGCGTCATCGTTGACGTTTTTCGCGAGCAAGCTCGCTCCTACAGGTGATCAACAGCAGGTCTTACAGAACGTCGAGCAGCTCGACGTCGAACACCAGAACGCTGTGCGGCGGGATGCTGCCAACGCCTTGAGCGCCGTAAGCCAGTTCGCTCGGCACGTACAGGCGCCATTTGCTGCCGGCATTCATCAACTGCAGGGCTTCGGTCCAGCCGGCAATCACGCCGCCCACCGGGAATTCTGCAGGCTGGCCACGCTCGTAGGAGCTGTCGAATACAGTGCCGTCGATCAGCGTGCCGTGGTAGTGAGTGCGCACCTGGTCTTCACGGGTCGGCTTGGCGCCATCACCGGCAGTCAGCACTTCAAATTGCAGGCCCGAAGCCAGGGTGGTAATGCCGTCACGCTTGGCGTTTTCAGCCAGGAATGCCAGGCCGGCGCCTGCAGCGGCTTCAGCTTTGGCCGCGGCTTCAGCTTGCATGATTTCGCGGATCACCTTGAAGCTGGCCGCCATTTGCTCTTGGTCAACACGGCTTGGCTTGCCACCGAACGCGTCGGTCAGGCCGGCCAGGATTGCATCGAGGTTGACGCCTGGTGGCGGGTTGTCGCGCAGTTGGTCGCCCAACTGACGGCCGATACCGTAGCTGACGCGGGTTTCGTCGGTGGACAGATTAACTTCGGACATGAAGAGGCTCCGCTGTAGGACAACACGGTTTCCCGTGCCATCCAGAACTAAAAGGGCCCGCAGACTAGCACACAAGACCGGCCCATGATCAGCCCCCTCCCCCGACTACCAGAGCGCCAGGTCGTAAGTCAGGTACAACCGGAAATTGTCACGGTCACTGGCATAGGTCGAACGATAAGTGGCCTTGCGCAACTCCACTCCCAAGCCTTTGAGGGTGCTGTTCTGGATCACATAGCGCAAGTTAGTGTCGGATTCCCACTCCCGCGCCTCGCGCCCCCTGACGTCACCGTTTTGTCCTTTGTAGTAACGGGTCATGAAGCTCAAACCCGGCAGTAGCGCTGCGAAGTCATAGTCGTAGCGCAGCATCCAGGTTTGCTCACCCGCCTGGATGAACTTGCCCACACCCGCGTTACTGAAGGAATACACCGTCGACACACTGGCATACGGCACGGCGGTCTCGCCACTGACCTTCTGATAGCCCACACCCAGCGCCTGCGCGCCCAGGCGGTAAGTAAACAAGCCGCTGAACATGTCACTGTCGACCTGACCGTTGCGAGCTTCACCCGCTTGGGTGCTGATGAAGTAGCGCAAGTCGCTGGTCAGCGTGCCGCTGCCCACCGGCTGCTTGTGCACCAGGCCGAAGAACTGCTGCCGATAGAATTCACGCATTTCACCGTAGTACCAGCTACCGCTGAGCTTGGGCGTAAAGGCATAGGTGGCGCCGGCAAAATTGAAGTCACTGCCTTTTTTGCCACTGTAGCCCTGGGGATAGATAGCCACGCTGTCGGTGGAGTTGCGCAGCTTGAATTTATCCAGGTGTCCGACATGCAGGTACAGGTCACGAATGCCGCTGTATTCCACTTGGGTGCCCTGGAACGTCTGCGGCAACAGGCGACCATCGTTGTGCACCAGCACCGGAATCTTCGGCAGCAAGGTACCGTTTTTTAGTACGGTGTTGCCCCAGCGTATCTTGGCTGTGACGCCCAGGCTGGAGAACTCGCTGGCCGCATGACCATCATCATGCACGGGCAACAAACCTGTGCCGGCGTGGGTTGGGCTGGAGTCCAGGCGCAGTCCCGCCAGCCCCAGAGCATCCAGGCCAAAGCCTACGGTACCCTCGGTATAACCCGATTGAAGATTGAGCAGAAAGCCTTGGGCCCACTCCTTGCGGTCTTCACCACCGTCGCGGTAGCCGTCGTTGAAGTAGAAGTTGCGCAAGGTCAATCGGCCGTAGGAATCCTCCCAGAACCCCTGGGCCATCAATGCCGGTGACAGGCTCGCCAGCAGTCCCGCCGAAACTATTTCCCGCTTCGTGAAAAGCTCACGCATAAACCTTTCCTCAATGCCATGTTGTGTTTTTTATGGGCGATTGCACGGCGCGGCAGCTGGACGGCGTGTCGCGTTGGAGCGGACACTAACGACTCGCCCGCCGCCTCACAACGTTATGCGAGAAGCGCATCAGGCTATGCGTGAAGCACCGGCCGCCCTTCCCAACCGATAGGAAAACCACGGTGAATCTCAAGCAACTCGAAGCCTTCAAGGCGATCATGTCCACCGGCTCGACCATCGGCGCAGCGACGCGCATGGGCCTCTCGCAGTCGGCGGTCAGCCGCCTGCTGAGCCAGTTGGAAGAGCACTTGGGTTTTGTCTTGTTCCTGCGTAAGAAGGGCCGCCTGATGGCCACGCCGGAAGCCGAGGAATTGCTTGCCGAAGTCGCCGGGCTGGTGGATGGCATGCAGCGGATCCAGCGCCTGGCCGACGAGATGCGTGCAGGACGCTTACGCAAAAGCCTGCTCAAGGTCGGGGTGCCCACCAGCATGGCCCAGGGACTGTTGCCACGCATCGTGACCGAGTTTCTCAAGGGCCATGACGACATCGTCGTCGAGTTGCTGACCGGTTCCTACGACATGATCGAGCGTGCGGTGCTGGACCGTTCCGCCGACCTGGGTTTTGTGCGCCTGCCCACGGAAATCCCCGACTTCGACGTCGAGCCGGTGCTGCAAACCGAAGGCGTCTGCGTGATGCCGGCCGAGCATCCGCTGACCCGTCACGCTTGCATCGAAGTGCAGCACCTGCGCAACGTGCCGCTGGTGATGCTCGGCCGGCAACGGGCACTGCGAGCCGAACTGAACCAGGTGTTCCGCGCGGCCAACCTCACGCCGCAGGTACGGGTCGAGGTGCACTCGGTAGGGGCGGCGTGCAGCTTCGTTGCCGAGGGGCTGGGGGTGTCGATCGTCAACGGTCTGCTGGCCAGTCACTTCCTGCATTTGCCCATCGTCACGCGCCCCTTCCGCCCGGCGCTGCCCTACGCATTCGGCCTGGCGTTTCGCGCCAATGAACCGCGCTCGCAACTGGTGAACGCGTTTGCCGAGCATCTCAAGCAGCGTCTTGCCGAACAAAACGCATAGCCCAACCCACCCTACGCATAACGTTGTCGCCGCGAAAAGTTTGCCCTAGTGTCCGCCCCACACGTGTCACCCCTATAACAATAACGGCGCACGCCGGGGCCACCAGCATGAGTGAATCGCAGAGCACCCCCACCCAAGCAGCGGTAGGGAAAACCACGCAACGCAAACAGATCAATCCCGCCATCATCTTGCTGAGTATTGTCCTGCTCGCGGTGGCGTTTACCTACGCCGTGAATTCGGGCACGTTCCAGCGCCAGAATGGCCTGGTGGTGCCGGGCTCGTATCAGGTACTGGAAAAACACGATTCCCTGAGCCAACTGTTCGCCCTGGAGCCACGCAAAGTCTTCGACACCGTGGCACGTCCGGTGTCTCTGGCGGAAGGCTTCATGGCCATTCCCCAGGGCATCGAGAAACGTGCGGCGCTGATTTTCATGGTGCTGTTCATCGGCGGCATGTTCGGTGTGCTGAACAAGGCCGGGGTGATCGATGCCGGGCTGGAACGCATGCTGGGGCTGACCCGGGGCAATATCTACGTATTGGTGCCGTGCCTGATGCTGGTGTTTTCCGCCGGGAGTACCTTCATGGGCCTGGCCAAGGAATTCATCCTGATCGTGCCCTTGATGGTTGCCATGGCTAACCGGCTGGGGCTGTCGAACCTGATCGGCCTGGCCATTGTCACGATCTCGGTGAAGATCGGCTACCTGGCCTCAATCTCCAATCCTGTGGCGCTGTCCGTCGCCCAGCCGATGGTTGGCTTGCCGATCTTCAGCGGCCTGAGCATGCGCGTGTTGGCCTACTGCACGTTCCTGCTGGTGGGAATTGCCTTCGTACTGTGGAGCATTCGCAAGCACGGTTTCGATGCCACAGCGCAGATCACATTCCAAAGCACACCGCTGCCCATGCGGCACTTGGGCAACCTGATCGTGCTGCTGACGGGCATCGCTTTTTTGGTCTACGCCTCCAACCGCTGGGCCTGGAAATACCACGAGCTGTCGGCGTTCTACTTACTGCTGACGGTGGCCTTCAGTGTGATCGCCGGGCTCGGTGCAAGCGTTGCCGCCAGCGCCTTTGTCGATGGGATGAAGAAGGTGCTGATCGCCGGCGTACTGATCGGCCTGGCCACCGCCGTGGAAATTATCCTCAGTACCGGCCAGGTACTGGACACCATCGTCAACAGCCTGGCCAACTTGGTGGGCGATCACGGCCCGATTGTGTCGGCTTACGGAATGTTCTTCGCACAACTGGGGCTGGATGTGCTGATCCCGTCCACCTCGGGCCAGGCCGCCGTGACCATGCCGATTTTCGGCCCCTTGGGCCAACTGTCCGGGGTCAGCCCACAGACCACGGTGTTCGCATTTTTGCTGGGCAATGGCCTGACCAACATGATCACCCCCACTTCCAGCGGCTTGCTGGTGCTGTTGGCTACCGCCAATGTCGGCTGGGGCCAGTGGGCGCGTTTCATCCTGCCTTTATTCTTGATCTACGCCGTGCTGGCGATGGTGTTGCTGGCCATTGCGGTGACGAGCGGGTACTGAATCGATGAGTGTTATCGCCATGCAAGTCCTGCGCAACCAAATGATTGCGATGCGTGACGGCGTCCACCTGGCCACCGATATTTATCTGCCGAAGGAAGGTGATGGACCTTTTCCGGTGGTGATCGAACGCACGCCCTACGACAAGAGCAAGCCCTCGCGCTCGGAAAAACAGCTCGACGGCCAGCACATCTCCCGCGAGCAGATGGCCGGACGGTTTATCGAGCAAGGCTTCGTCGCGATCTTCCAGGACTGCCGTGGGCGCTACGCCTCCGAAGGCACGTTCACCAAATACACCGCCGAGGGCAACGACGGTTTCGACAGCCTGGCCTGGATCGTCCAACAGCCCTGGTGCAACGGCGAGATCGGCAGCATGGGCTTGTCCTACGCTGCCCACACCCAACTGGCGATGGCCTGCCTGCACCCTCCTGGCCTGAGCAGCATGGTGCTGGACAGCGGCGGCTTCGCCAATGCCTACCAGTGCGGAATTCGCCAGGGCGGCGCCTTCGAACTCAAGCAGGCAACCTGGGCTTTTCGCCAGGCCAAGGAAAGCCCGGCGGCGCTGGCCGATCCGCTGATTCGTGAAGCGCTGGAGCAGGAGGATATTTATCAGTGGTTCACTCGCATGCCGTGGCAAGCCGGGAAATCGCCACTGCGCCATGTCCCGGAATATGAAGCCTATGTGCTGGAGCAGTGGGCGCGGGGCCGCTTCGATGAGTATTGGCAGAAGTCCGGCATCTATGCTGAAGGCCACTATGGTCAACTGCCCGATATTCCGGTGCTGTTCATGTCCAGCTGGTATGACGCCTATGTCAGCTCGACCCTCGCCAACTACCGCGCCTTCACACAAAACGGTACCGCCCGCCAACGGCTGGTGATGGGCCCGTGGCTGCATGGCGACCGTAATATCAGCCACAGCGGCGATGTGGAGTTCGGCCCGCAAGCCGCTTTCGATGGGCAGGTCGATCAGGACTGGCTCAGTTGTCGCCTGGCCTGGTTCGAGCAAACCCTGAAGCCGTCGCCCCGCACCACGACGGCCAGCGTGCAGGTGTTTCTGATGGGGGGCGGCAGCGGTCGTCGCGACGAAAACGGGCGGCTGCACCATGGCGGCCGCTGGTTGCACACTACGCAATGGCCACTGCCCGGCAGCCAGACACTGACCCTCTACCTGAATGCATGCAGACAGTTGAGCCGCACCGCACCTGTGGAGATAGACGCCCGCTTGAGTTATCGCGCCGACCCGGCTCACCCGGTCCCGACCATCGGCGGCGCGCTGACCTCTGGCGCCCCCGTCTTCGTCGGTGGAGCCTTCGATCAACGGGAGCGTCCCGACTTTTTCGGCACCCAAGGTGATAACCGCCCCCTGGCCCAGCGTGATGACGTCTTGAGCTTCCAGACCGAGCCACTCGACGAAGACCTGATCGTCGCCGGTGAGGTGCAAATCGAACTGTGGATCGAGAGCGATGCACCCGACACCGACTTCACCGCCAAGCTGGTGGACGTGTATCCACCCAGCGTCGATTATCCCGATGGATTTGCCATGAATATCACCGACGGCATCCGCCGCTGCCGTTACCGAGCGTCGTGGGAGCAGCCCACTCTCCTGACGCCAGGCGAACGGGTCAAGGTGCTGATCGAACCCTTCGCTACCTGCAACCTGTTCAAGCGCGGCCATCGGCTGCGCCTGGATATCGCCAGCAGCAATTTCCCGCGCTTTGACGTCAACCCCAACAGCGGCGAACCTTCAGGTCAGGCCAGCCGGCCTCGGGTTGCCCACAATAGCGTGCACCTGAACCACACCGCCGCTTCGTGCATGAGGCTAACTGTGGTGCCTACCACTGTGTCCTGAGCCCGGAGGGTCGCCATTGCTGCGCGGTAATAGCGCCCCTTCGTCGCCCCTCAACAAAAGTATTTCAGAATTGCCCTTTGCCGCCGATACAGCCCTACACATCTTGGCTGGCTCAAACAACAACACCCCGTCCAGCAGACAGACATCACTCTCAAGGAGCTTTCGATGAACAGCTGGTTCGGTAACATCAGCGTCAACCTCAAACTCGGCCTGGGCTTTGGCCTGGTACTGGTCCTCACCTCGATCCTGGCACTCACCGGCTGGACCAGCCTGGGCGGTTTGATCGACCGCAGCAACTGGATGAGCGACATCACCCAGCTCAATGCCTCGCTGACCAAGCTGCGCATCGTGCGCCTGCAATACATGCTGGCCAACGGTGACGAAGCCGTGGCGCAGAACGTGCAGACCAGCCTCGACGCCTTCGCCGCCCAGCAACAGAAACTGCTGGACAGCTTCAAGAGCCCGGAAAACCTCAAGCTGCTCAATGAACAGAAAGCCGTCATCACGGCCTATCAGCAGTCCTTGAACAAAATGCGCGAGGCCTATCGCAACGGCAACGCTGCGCGCCAGGTCATGGGCGACAAAGCCGACATCGCCAACGCACAAATCAACGCCCTGGACACCAGCGTGCAGCAGATGCCCGACAGCCCGGAGCGTTTCGCACAGTTCCAGGCCGTGACCGACGCCAAGGAAGAGTTCATGCTGGCGCGCTACGAAGTGCGGGGTTACACCAACACCGTCAACGCAGAAAACGAAGCCCGCGCCGCTGCACAAATCGACAAAGCCATCGCGAGTTTGAAAAGCCTCAACGCCGTCTTCGGCAGCAGCCAGCAAACCGCGCTGGCTTCGCTGGACACCGCACTCGGTGCTTATCGCAGTGCCGTGCAGAGCTACAAGGCCGCCAACGCCAACATCGTCACTGCCCGTGCCGAGATGACCACCCAAGGCACCGATATCGTCACGATCAGCGACAAGCTGTACGACATCCAGCTGGAACGTCGCGACGCCGAAAGTGCCCAGGCCC
Organism: Pseudomonas sp. R2-7-07; assembly: GCF_003852355.1. NCBI lineage: Bacteria > Pseudomonadati > Pseudomonadota > Gammaproteobacteria > Pseudomonadales > Pseudomonadaceae > Pseudomonas > Pseudomonas sp. R2-7-07. The sequence goes on from NZ_CP027759.1 coordinate 4,777,313, forward strand.
GTAGCCTGCAATTGATCAGCACCTTGCTCGCCCTGCTGGTGGGCATCATCGCGGCGCTAGTGATCACTCGCCAGATCACCCGTCCGCTGCAAGACACCCTGGCGGTGGTCGAACGCATCGCCTCGGGCGACTTGAGCCACAACATCCAGGTGACTCGCCGTGACGAACTGGGCGTGCTGCAACAAGGCATCCAGCGCATGGGCACCACCTTGCGCGAATTGATCAGCGGGATTCGTGATGGCGTGACCCAGATCGCCAGCGCCGCTGAGGAACTGTCGGCGGTGACCGAGCAGACCAGCGCCGGCGTCAACAGCCAGAAGATCGAGACCGACCAGGTCGCTACGGCGATGCATGAAATGACCGCCACCGTGCAGGAAGTGGCACGCAACGCCGAACAGGCCTCACTGGCCGCCGCCGATGCCGACGGCCAAGCGCGCGCGGGCGATAAAGTTGTGGCCGAGGCCATCGCCCAGATCGAACGCCTGGCGGCTGAAGTGGCGCGCTCCACCGACGCCATGGCCCATCTGCAACAAGAGAGCAACAAGATCGGCAGCGTGATGGATGTGATCAAGGCCGTGGCCGAACAGACCAACCTGCTGGCACTCAACGCGGCGATTGAAGCTGCGCGCGCCGGTGAAGCCGGTCGTGGGTTCGCCGTGGTCGCCGACGAAGTACGTGGCCTGGCCCAGCGCACGCAAAAATCCACCGAGGAAATCGAAGGCCTGGTGGCCGGCTTGCAGAACGGTACCCAACAAGTGGCCAACGTGATGAACAACAGCCGCAGCCTCACCGACAGCAGCGTCGAGCTGACGCGCAAGGCTGGCGTATCGCTGGAAAACATCACCCGTACCGTGTCGAATATCCAGTCGATGAACCAGCAGATCGCCGCCGCCGCCGAAGAGCAGAGCGCCGTGGCCGAAGAGATCAGCCGCAGCATTGTGAACGTGCGCGACGTGTCGGAGCAGACCGCAACGGCGAGCGACGAGACGGCCAAGTCGAGCGTGGAATTGGCGCGTTTGGGTAGCCAGTTGCAGCAGATGGTCAGTCATTTCCGGGTGTAAGAAATCAAAAAAACCGCCTCGGGATTAACCGAGGCGGCTTCACTTCTCAAACCTTAACGGTCATCGAAGCTGTCCCGCAGAAACTTCCATACGTGATAAGCACGCAGGCAGTTCACTACGAGGTTCCATGTACGTCGTGCAAACTTAGACATACTCGGCCCTCCGTGAGTTGGGCCTTACCTCCAGCGCACTTACCGGAACATGTGGGCCTTTGGATGCAGGTCAATGCATCTTTGAGGCGGCCGGGTTGATGGGCCTTCCGCTTGAATCCGGCACGGATTACTAGCCCGTGGCGGTCGGTCCAAAAAATCGCGCGCATACCCGGCACACCCAAAAGCGACAAACGCAGAACGAAGGAGAGACTACCCAAAACTCCACGTGAAGGTGTGACAAGCAGTGGCCAAATATCCAGTATTGTTCGTGGGATCTATTGCAGAATTTTTCGACTGAGAGAGAAGTTTGATAATCGAGGAGCACTGGCCACCGTTCAATCTTGCGTGATGATAAGACCAAGGTTAATATCCGCCTGCAGGTCAATGCATCTTTGAGGTCGCGATCCAGCCACTCACTGGATTGCAAAAAAACCGCCCTACTAAGGCGGTTTTTTATTGTCTGCGATTTACCTCTCAGCTCTCACCCTCCTCAACAAACACCACACGATTCCCAAACGGATCCTTGATACTCATCTCCCGCGAGCCCCAAGGTGTTTCCTCCACGCCAGGCTTGGCATAGCGGTAGCCCTTGGCCTGCAATTGCTGCTGGTACGCGTCTATCCCCTGCGCCTGGATACGCACCGCTGCGCCCGGCGACGCATCGCCATGATGCTCGGACAAATGCAGCACGCACTCGCCCAGCGACACCTGCAGGTACAACGGAAAATCCGCCTCGAAACGATGCTGCCAATCGACCTTGAACCCGAGAAAGTCGACATAGAATTCCAGCGCCTTGGCCTCGTCGAAAATCCGCAGGATGGGGGTGACTTTTCCTAAGTGCATCGCGATGGCTCCCTGTTTGAAAGCCCCCACTATAGAGGCGAAAAACCCCGACGCAAATCCCCGTTGCGCGCCAGGAATCGACCCGAGCGCTGCCCCGTCGCCTGCCCTTCGCGGTAGCTCAACACACCGTTGACCCACACGCCATCAATGCCCTCGGCTGCCCGCTGTGGTTCTTTGAAGTCCGCTACATCCCGCACGCGTAACGGGTCGAACAACACCAGGTCAGCCCAGTGCCCTTCACGAATTTCGCCTCGCTCAGCCAGGCCAAAACGCGCCGCCGACAGCCCGGTCATTTTGTGCACAGCGGTGTGCAACGGGAACAATCCGACATCCCGGCTGAAATGCCCCAGCACCCGGGGAAACGCGCCCCACAAGCGCGGATGGGGAAACGGGTCTTCAGGCAACCCATCCGACCCGACCATCGACAAGGGGTGCGCCAAAATGCGCCGCACATCCGCCTCATCCATCCCGTAGTACACCGCACCCGCCGGTTGCAGGCGGCGGGCTGCGTCCATCAACGAAATATCCCAGTCGGCGGCAATGTCCTGCAGGTCACGCCCGCCCATTTCAGGATGCGGTGTAGACCAGGTGATGGTGATACGGAACGCATCGGTGACTTGCTTGACGTCCAGAGTCGAAGAGCTGGCCGCATAGGGATAACAATCACACCCTACCGGATGGGTTTTCGCCGCCGCTTCAAGTGCCGCCAGCAGTTGCGGGCTACGTCCCCAGTTTCCCGCACCAGCACACTTGAGGTGGGAAATAATCACCGGGGCCCTGGCGTGCCGGCCGATCAGGAACGCTTCGTCCATTGCCTCCAGTACCGGCTCGAATTCACTGCGTAAGTGAGTGGTGTACACCGCGCCATAAGCCGTCAGCTCTTCACTCAGTTGCAGCACCTCGTCGGTGTCTGCATTGAATGCGCTGGCGTAGGCAAGGCCAGTGGATAAACCCAGGGCTCCGGCCTCCAGACTCGCCTGCAACTGCATGCGCATGCCTGTGATTTCAGGGGCCGTGGCCGTGCGGTGCAGGTCGTCCATATGATTGCTGCGCAGTGCCGTGTGGCCGATCAGGGCGGCGACGTTGACCGCAGGGTGGGCGCGTTCCACGGCGGCGCGATAGTCGACAAAGCGCGGGTAGGCAAAAGCGTCGGCGTTGCCCAGCAGGTTCATCGGGTCGGGCGGATTGCCGCGCAGGCTGACCGGTGAGGCGCTGATGCCGCAATTACCGACAATCACCGTGGTCACGCCCTGGCTGAGTTTGGGCAGCATCTGCGGATGGCGGATAACCACCGTGTCATCGTGGGTGTGTACGTCGATAAACCCCGGCGCCAATACGCGGCCTGTCGCGTCGATTTCTTGCTCGGCCATCGCTGTCGACAAGTCGCCGATCGCCTCGATGCGCCCATCACGTACGCCCACGTCAGCGACATAACCTGCACTGTTGCTGCCATCAATGATCTGCGCCTGGCGAATCAGCGTGTCGTACTTCATATCAGTCTCCAAGCGGCAGGCTGTCGGGGCCGCCGCGATAGTCATCCAGGGCCAGCTTGATCCGGCGCAGGCGCTCCTGGTTGGCGTCAGGCATGGCCAGCGCCAGTTCGGTGGCAAGCAGGTCGATAGCCAGCAGCATGCCGTAGCGCGCAGCCGTGGGTTTGTAGATAAAACTGGTTTCAGCCGGTTGCAGTGGCAACAGCACATCCGCCAACTCGGCCAGCGGGGAATCAGCCAGGGTGATGGCGACAATGCGCGCGTCGTAGTTGCGCGCCAGCGTCACCACATCCAACAGCTCGGGCGTAAGGCCGGTCAGCGAGCACACAATCAACGCGTGTTCCGGCCCCAGGGTCGCGGCGGTCACGCGCATCATCACCGGGTCATGGCAGGCTGCAATCGGATAGCCCAGGCGTACCAGGCGCACCTGTAACTCATCGCTGCACAGGCTCGACGGGCCGCCCATGCCAAACGCGTGGATCATCCGCGCCTTACCCAACAGGCTCACCGCATTGACAAAGCTGTCTTGATTGAACCCCGACAGGTGCTGGCGCAGCGTCGCTTCGATATCACCCAGAATCTGCCGATGAAACGCCGACTGTTCCGGCAACCCCGCCGGGTCGAGAAAGCGGCTGCCCACGCCGCTGGCCTGGGCCAGTTGCAGGCGCAGGTCACGCAAGTCGCGGCAACCGACACTGCGGGCAAAGCGCGACAAGGTGGCCGTACTGACCTCGGCCCGTTGCGACAACGCTTCCAGGCTGGCCGACGCGGCAAAGCCCACGTCATCGAGCAGCAGCCTGGCGATACGCCCTTCGCCGGCGCTGAAGGAAGCCTGGCGGGCGCGGATCTGGTAGAGGATGTCCATGGGGCTCCGAGTGACAGGATGCGGCTCATAAAACCAGAGACAGGCCGTAGGTGAGAGCGAAGGCAACCACCGAAATCAACGTCTCCAGCACGGTCCAGGTCTTGAAGGTCTGGATCACCGTCATATTGAAGTATTCCTTGATCAGCCAGAAGCCGCCGTCGTTGACGTGGGAAAAAATCACCGAACCCGCACCGGTCGCCAGTACCAGCAATTCCGGGTGTGGATAACCCAGGCCCAAGGCAACCGGCGCGACCACGCCGGACGCCGTGGTCATCGCCACCGTGGCCGAGCCCGTGGCGATCCGCATCAGCGCGGCGAACAACCAGCCCATCACCAGCGGCGACAGCTGGAACGCATTGGCCAGGCCAAGGATTTCGTGGGTGACACCGGCGTCCACCAGGATGCGATTCAAGCCACCGCCCGCGCCCACCAGTAGGGTGATGCTCGCCGTCGGCGCCAGGCATTCATTGGTGAACTTGAGGATCGACTCACGGTTGAAGCCCTGGGCCAGCCCCAGGGTCCAGAAACTCACCAGGGTCGCCACGAGCAGCGCGATCACCGAGTTGCCGATGAATAAAAGGAACTGGTTGAAGCCGGTGCCCGGCGTGGAAATCACATTGGCCCAGCCGCCAATCATCATCAGCACCACCGGCAACAGGATAGTGCCCATGGTCAGCGCGAAGCTCGGCAGACGGGTACGCGGTTCACGCTCGATAAACTGGCGTTCCAGCGGGTTTTCCGCCGGCAGGTGAATGCGCGGCACGATGAACTTGGCATACACCGGACCGGCGATGATCGCCGTAGGAACACCGACCAGAATCGCATACAGCACGGTCTGCCCGACCGAGGCGTTATACGCCAGCACCGCCATCATCGCCGCCGGGTGCGGCGGCACCAGCGCATGCACCACCGACAGGCCGGCGACCATCGGCAGGCCGACCATCAGGATCGACACGCCCACGCGCCGCGCCACGGTAAAGGCGATCGGCACCAGCAACACGAAGCCCACCTCGAAAAACAGCGGCAGCCCCACCAGAAACGCGATGCAGACCATGGCCCAGTGGGCATTGCGTTCGCCGAAACGGTTGATCAACGTGCGCGCCACCTGCTCGGCGCCACCGGACTCGGCCATCATCTTGCCGAGCATGGTGCCCAGCGCCACCACCAAAGCGATATGCCCCAGGGTCTTGCCGACCCCCGCTTCGTACGAGCCCATGATGGTGTCCGCCGGCATCCCGGCCATCAGCGCCAGGCCAATGGACACCAGCGTGATAACGATAAACGGGTTGAGTCGGTAACGTGCAATCAGCACGATCAAAGCAATGATGGCGATGGCAGCGTATGCCAATAGCCCGAAGCCCGGTGATGCGGCCATGCGGTACTCCTCGGAAAGGGTCACGTCGAATAGGTTGTGAAACTCATAAATCATTACCGAGGAGGATTTTCAAATTATATGAAAGTAATTTTCGCCTAGGGATAAGCGCTGTCGCGGTGGGATATGCCCGACACTGTCGTATGAAAATTCGAGGAGTGTTCTTACATGAGGATCAGAAAAGGCTGGAAACTCAACCCACGCGGTTGAGTCATAGAATGCACATCCACTGCTGCCAGGAACTGAACATGATGCGTATCACACTAGCCGCCCTGCTGATTACCCTGTGCGGCAGCGCCGCCGCCGCCGATAACCCGGCGCTGAAAAAATGCATGGACGGCGCCAACACCACCGCCGAGATGGTCGGTTGCAACGTCAAGGAGGCCAAGGTGCAGGATGCCCGGCTGAACAAGGCTTACAAGACCGCGCTGGCCGCTCAGGAAGGCAACCGCAAGGACCAGTTGCAGGACCTGCAGCGCCTGTGGATCAAATACCGTGACGCCAATTGCGCCTTTGCCGGCAGTGCCACCGGCGGCACCATCGACCAAGTCAACGGCTCCGGCTGCGTGCTGGACATGACCCAGACCCGCGCCCAGGAACTGGAAGACCTGGTCGGCCCGTAACCCTAGTCGTGATGAACCTTCGCCCGCTTGAGCAGCTTCTTGCAGCGCTCCGACAAATGCAGCACGCGCACATGCTTGCCCGCCTTGCGGTAGCGCTCGCGCAAGGTCATCAGCGCGGCAATCGCTGAATAATCGACGAAGCTCAGGTGCCGGCAATCTAGCGTCACCTGGGCCGGGTCGTTGGCTGGGTCGAACTGATTCAGGAACGGAGTGGTCGAGGCAAAGAACAACGTGCCGTGCAGACGGTAAAGTTTGCTGCCGTCAGCTTCCAGGTGTTCATCGGCATACAGCTCACGGGCCTGTTGCCAGGCGAAGTTCAGCGCCGCGATCACGATGCCGCACAGCACTGCGGTCGCCAGGTCAGTGAACACGGTGATGACCGTCACCGCCATGATCACCAGCACGTCATTGAGCGGCACCTTGTTGATCACCCGCAACGACGCCCAGGCAAAGGTCTGCTGGGACACCACGAACATCACCCCCACCAGGGCCGCCAGCGGAATCCGCTCGATCAGCGGCGACAGAAACAGAATGAACAGCAGGATCATCACCCCGGCGAACACCCCGGAGAAACGTCCACGCCCGCCGGAACTGAGGTTGATCACGGTTTGCCCGATCATCGCGCATCCGCCCATGCCGCCGAACAGGCCCGAGACCATATTCGCCGCGCCCAGGGCCACGCTTTCGCGGTCGGGGTAGCCACGGGTTTCGGTGATCTCGTCGGTGAGGTTGAGCGTCAGCAGGGTTTCCAGCAGACCGACCATGGCCATCAGGAACGCATACGGCGCGATGATGCCGAGGGTTTCCAAGGTCAAGGGAATCTGCGGTAGGGCGAAGGTCGGCAGGCCACCCGCGATGTGCGCCATATCGCCCAGGGTGCGGGTGGGCAGGCCGAGCAGGTACACCGCCAGGCCCACGCCGAGGATCGCCACCAGGGCCGGTGGTACGGCGCGGGTCAGGCGTGGCAGCAGGTAGACGATGGCCATGGTCACCACGACCAGCCCGGCCATCATGTACAACGGCGTACCGCTGAGCCAGGTTTCACCGTTCTTGAAGTGCTCCAACTGCGCCAGCGCAATGATAATCGCCAGGCCGTTGACGAACCCCAGCATCACCGGGTGCGGCACCATGCGCACCAGCTTGCCCAGGCGCAACAGGCCGAAAGCGACCATGATCAACCCGCCCAGCAGCACCGTCGCCAGCAAATATTCCACGCCGTGTTGCACCACCAGCGCCACGATCACCACCGCCATCGAACCGGCTGCCCCCGACACCATACCGGGGCGACCACCGAACAATGCGGTGAGGGTGCAAATGATGAAAGCGCCGTAAAGCCCCATCAACGGGTTGAGATGGGCCACCAAGGCAAAGGCGATGCATTCGGGCAGCAAGGCAAATGACGTGGTGAGGCCGGCCAGGGCATCGGCGCGCAGACGGGTGAGCTTCATGGAATACCAGGGAGTTGCGGGGGAAGAGGCGAGGAATGGTACGGAATTGAGCGGCGCGGGGCTAGCCTTCGGGACCGAGGCGCGGCCAATCGGGAGCAAGCCCCCTCCCACATTTGACCGAGCACAGCCGGTGCGACGCGGTCTAGTGTGGGAGGGGGCTTGCCCTAATGCCAGTCAGTTAAGGCGACACCGAACCTGTGGCGAGGGAGCTTGCTCCCGCTGGACTGCGCAGCAGTCCCATTGTTTGGGGCCGCTTCGCGCCCCAGCGGGAGCAAGCTCCCTCGCCACAAGTTAGTTCTCGCTCCTGCTACTTCTTAACTGACCGGCATTAGGGCTTGCCCCCGATAGCCTCACCTCAATATCAAGCGAACATCACACCATCTCGTGGCGAATCCACTCCACCACCGAGGTACGCTTCGGCGCCCAGCCCAGCAGCTCACGGGCATGCTTGCCGCGCACCCGGCTGTTGGAGCCCAGGCCGTAGTTGGCCATTTCATAACCCCACTCGGCCTCAGCCTCGGCCAGCGGCCAGTCCTGCGGTTCGCCCAGTTCAAGCGCTTGCGCGATGGCCGTGGTCATGTCGATAAACGAGGCTTCGCCGCTTTCCACGAAGTAGAACGTGCCCGGCACATTTTTCGTCAGCGCCAGCAGGTACAGCGCGACCACGTCTTCGATATGCACGTTGGACCAGATGTTCTGCCCCGGTCCCACGTGGCGCACGATTCCACTCTTGCGGGCCTGCTTGAGCAAGCGTGGCAATTGCACGCTGTCACGCTTCACGCCCAGGCTGTGACCATAGATCAGGGTGTTACAGATCACCGCCGAATTCACACCTTCCTGGGCAGCGGCCAGGATCAGGTTATCGATCGCCACGCGAGCGGCCTTGTCGACGGTCGGCTCCGGCAGGTTGTCCTCAACGTAAATGACCTCACTGGCCTTGCCGCCCGACGCATCGCCAACGATGCTCGAACCGCTGGTGTGCAGGAACACCTTGTTGGAGCCTTTCAAGGCACCCAGCAGGGTTTCGACAGCCGCACGGTGGTCGCTGCTGGCGGCATTGATCACCGCATCGGCGTGCTGCGCCTGCTCGGTCAATACAGCGGCGTCATCCAGGGTGCCGATCATTGGAGTGATGCCCAGTGCCGTCATTTGCGCGGCTTGCTCGGCGCTACGCACCAGGCCGGTGACGGCGTGGCCGGCCTTGACCAGGCCGGTGGCGATGGAGCCGCCGATAAAACCGGCTGCGCCGGTAACGAATACATTCATGGAGAGTGCTCCTGACTGGGTAAGTGATGACCCCAGTATCAAGCACGCCCTGGCGTCGAATAACCCCGTACAGGCCAATTCACTCTTGCGCGCCAGTCACGAATCACACCGCATAACGTGCCAGCTTGGCCTGGATGAAATCCAGGAAACACTGGATACGCAACGCCAGTTGCGAATTGCGGTAATACACCGCATGGATCGGCTGGCGATAGCCACTATTGAATGCTTCCAGCAGCGGTACCAGGCGCCCGGCCTCGATGTCTTCGTGGGTCATGAAGTTGGACAGGCAACAAATGCCCTGCCCCTGCAAAGCCAGGTGGCGCACGGTTTCACCGCTGGACGCGGCAATGCCCGGCTGGATCAGCCAGCGGTCGCCCTCGCCATGGCGCAGCGGCCAATGGTTGAGGGTGTCGGTCTGGGTGAAGCCCAGCAAGGTATGCTCGGCCAAGTCGGCGACGGTGCTCGGTGTGCCGTGTTGCTTGAGGTAGTCGGCGCTGGCCAGGATGTGCAGCGGCGTGTTGCCCAGCGCGCGGGCATGCAGGGTCGAGTCGGCCAGGGTGCCGATACGAATGGCGATGTCGGTGCTTTGCTCCAGCAGGTCGATGATCACGTCGTCGCTGTTGAGCTCCAACTGGATGTCTGGGTACAGATCACGAAACTCGCCGACGTACGGCAGGATCCCATGCAGCATGAACGGCACCGCCGCATTGATGCGCAGCCGCCCAGCCGGTTTTTTCTGGCGTGACGACAGGCGTTCTTCCAGCGCCTGCATCTGCGCCAGGATCACCTTGGCCTGCTCGAAGAAATACCGGCCCTCCTCGGTCAGGTCCATGCGCCGCGTGGTGCGGTTGATCAGGGTGGTATCGAGCTTGGCTTCCAGGCGCGACAAGGTGCGACTGACCGCCGATGGCGTCTGCCCGACCTGCTCGGCGGCGGCGGAAATCGAGCCGCATTCAATCACGCTGACAAATATCTGCAGTTCATCGGATCGGGCTTTCACGGGCGGTCCTGGTTATGGGCTCGGGCTCATTATTGACCACTCAGCAACAAATGGCCTCCCAACAGCGCCATGCCGGTGAAAAAAACCCGCTTGAACCATAGCGCACTGATGCGCTGGCGTAGCGCCTGGCCCAGCCACATTCCCAGCAAGGCCGGCACCAGCGCCAACAACGACGCACCGACTTCACCACCACCGAGCGCACCGCGCCAGGCCAGCCCGGCGGCCAACGCCAGGGTCGACACGCTGAACGACAGCCCCAGCGCCTGCACCAGCTGATCACGGCCCAAACCTAATGCTTGCAGATACGGCACCGCAGGAATCACAAACACGCCGGTGACTGAGGTAATGAAGCCCGTGATCAGCCCACACAACGGGCCCAACCAGCGCTCGGTTCGCGGCCCGACCTGGAAAGTGGGCAGGCATAATCCACTCACCGCATACAGCAACAACGCCCCGCCCAACGCGCGCACCATCCACGCCCCGGCGTCCATGCCCAGCCACAGCGTGCCCAGCCCGGCACCGAGGAAAATCAGCAACAGCATCGGCCACAGGCGCTTGAGCAAGGTGCCCAGGTGACCGCCCAGCGCCAGTTGCCAGAGGTTGGTGACCGTCGAAGGGATGATCAGTAACGCCGCAGCCTGTGCCGGCAACATAGCCAGGCCGAGCATGCCCATGGCCACGGTGGGTAGGCCAAGGCCGATCACGCCCTTCACCGTGCCAGCCAGCAGGAAAGTGCCGATTACCAGCACCGTCAGGGCCGGGCCGAGGGTTTGGTAGAAAGCCAATAAAGTCGTCATGACGTAAGTGTGCGGTGTGGATGAACCGTTGGAAATTCGCCATATACTGAGGCAGCCTCTTGTTTTGGATGAGGCAGAGGAAATCTTGAGCCATGCACTTTGACCTGATCGACCTGCGCCTCTACCTGCACATACTGGACGCCGGCAACATCACCGCCGGCGCCGCCCGCAGCCATTTATCCCTGGCTGCCGCCAGCGCCCGCATTCGGGCGATGGAGGCTTCACTGGGCGTCGAATGCCTGGAGCGTGGCCGCCGTGGTGTCACCCCGACACCCGCCGGCAAAGCCCTGGGCCGCCACGCCCGCCTGCTGCTGCAACAGGCCGAGCATCTGCAACAAGACCTGGCTGAATACGCCAACGGCGTCAAAGGCCAGGTGCGCCTGCTGTGCAATACCACGGCCCTGAGCGAATACCTGCCGGAGCGATTGGCGGACTTTCTGTGCGCGCATCCCAATCTCGATATCGACCTGCAGGAGCTGCCCAGCCTGCGCATCACCCAAGCCCTGCGCCAAGGCACGGCCGACCTGGGGATCATTTCCGATGCGGTGGACACCTCCGGCCTGCAAACCCTGCCCTTTCACGACGATCCGCTGGTGCTGATCATGCCCGTGGAGCATCCGCTGGCAGCCGGCACGGTGAGTTTCATCGACAGCCTGCAACACGACTACGTCGGCCTCGCCGCCAGCAGTGCGTTGGCGGTGTACCTGGAGGAACAGGCGCTGCATGCGGGGTTTCGCCTGCAAACGCGGATCCGCGCCGAGGGTTTCGATGGGGTGATTCGCATGGTCGCCCGGGGCGCGGGCCTGGGCATCGTGCCCAAGGCCGCCCTGGACCGCTGGCCGCCGGACGCTCGCATCAAGGCCCAGCCACTCAAGGAGGACTGGGCCTGTCGCCACTTGCTGCTCTGCGCACGCTCGTTCGAACAGCTGCCGGGTTATGCCAGGGCCTTGTTCGATGCCTTGGCCCTGCCCTTGCGGAAAAACCCGTAGTACACCGCGCTCAGGATCAGCAGGAACGGCACGCCAAACACCAGGGTCATCTTGAACGCCTCGGTAAAATACGTGGTGATCATCACCGCGCCCATCAGCAACAGCCCCAGCAGGGTGCTGTAGGGAAACAGGCGCATCTCGAAAGACAACTTCGCCCCGCCGTGGCGCTTGCGGTAGCGCCGAAAAAACAGGTGCGTGAGAAAGATCATGAACCAGGTGAAGATCGCGCCGAACATCGAGATCGCCATCATCAGCGTGAACGAGCTTTCCGGGTACACCAGGTTGAGCAAGGTCGCCAAGGCGATACCGGAGCTGGACAGCAGCAAGGCATTCAGCGGGATGCCGCTCTTGCTCAACGCGCCCATGGACTTGGGCGCAAAACCCGCGCGGGACAGGCTGAACATCATGCGTGTGGTGATGTAGAGCTGGCTGTTCATCGCCGACAACGCCGCGATCAGGATCACGAAATTCATCACCCCGGTGGCGCCGGGAATGCCGATGGTCTGCATCACCGTGACGAACGGGCTCTGGGCTTGGCCGGCCTGGTTCCACGGCACGATGGCGAGCATCAGCGCCAGGGTCAGCAGGTAGAACACCACCAGGCGCACGATGGTCGCGCGAAAGGCTTTCTTCACCGCCCGCTCCGGGTCGGCCGCTTCACCGGCCGCCACCGCGATCATTTCCACGCTCAAATAGCTGAAGATCGACACGATTACCGCCACCCACATACCGCTTAACCCATGGGGGAAAAACCCGCCGTGGGCCGTGTAGTTCTGCACGCCGTAATCCGGATTGCCGGAGCCGAACACCACGTACACCGCCAAGATGATGAAGCCGACAATGGCGCTGATCTTGATGGTGGAAAACCAGTATTCGAAGGTGCCGAAGGTCTTCACGCTGATCGCATTGAGCAGGATCAGCACGCTGGAAAACGACACGATCCACACCCACTCCGGCACGTTGGCGAACCAGTACTTCATGTACATCGCCACCGCCGTGACCTCGGCCCCCACCGCCAACACAATTGCCGCCCAGTAGGCGTAACGCACCAGGAACCCGGCCAAGGGGCTGATGTAGAACTCGGCGTAGGCACCAAAGGAGCCGGAGGTGGAATGGGCCACCGTCATCTCCGCCAGGCAGCCCATCAATATCAAGGTAATCAACGCCCCGATGGCATAGCTCAGCAACACGCTGGGCCCGGCATAGCCGATGGCGTAGGCGCTGCCCATGAACAGCCCGGTACCGATAGCGCCACCGATGGCGATCATGCTCATCTGGCCCGAAGTGAGCTGGCGCCTCAGGCCCAGTTCGCGGTGGGTAATGTCTGCAAAGCCGTTGTCTGGCGTGGTCACGTGATGTGCCTCTTTTATTATTGTGATTGCTGCTGTTGCCACAGATCCCCTGTGGGAGGGGGCTTGCTCCCGATAGCGGTGTGTCAGTCACTGATATGCCTACTGACACACTGCTATCGGGAGCAAGCCCCCTCCCACATTGGTTTTGTGGTGCTCTTAAGTAACGCTGTTACGAACCTTGAATTGCGGCTGGTCCCAGGTGACGTTGTCGAGAATGTCAGCGAGGATTTCCACGGCGTCCCACACGTCGGTAAAGCGTGTGTACAGCGGGGTAAAACCGAAGCGCATGATGCGCGGCTCGCGGTAGTCGCCGATCACACCGCGGGCGATCAGGGCCTGGATCACTGCATAGCCTTGCGGGTGTTCGAAGCTGACATGGCTGCCGCGCCGGGCATGTTCACGGGGTGTGATCAGCACCAGGTGATGGGCCGCACAGCGTGCTTCGACCAGGGCGATAAACAGGTCGGTCAGGGCCAGGGATTTGCTGCGCAGGCTGCTCATATCGGTGCGCTCGAAAATCTCCAGGCCGCACTCGACCATGGCCAGCGAGGTGATCGGCTGGGTGCCGCACAGGTAGCGGGCGATGCCGGCGCTCGGCGCATAGTTGGATTCCATCGCGAAATGGCGGGTATGCCCGAACCAGCCCGACAGCGGCTGGCGCACCAGGTCCACCAACGCCGGGTTGACCCACACGAACGCCTGGGAGCCGGGGCCGCCATTGAGGTATTTGTAGGTGCAGCCAATCGCATAATCGGCGCCGGCCGCGTGCAGGTCGATGGGCACCGCGCCCGCCGAATGGGCCAGGTCCCAGATGCTCAGCGCGCTGCATTCATGGCTCAAGGCAGTGAGCGCACGCATGTCGTACATGTAACCGGTCTTGTAGTTGACGTGGGTAAGCATCACCACCGCCACGTCCTCATCGATGGCCTGGGGCAGTTCGTCCGGGCTGTTGACCAGGCGCAACGAGTAACCCTGTTGCAGCAACTCGGCGAGCCCCTCGGCGATGTACAGATCGGTGGGAAAGTTGCTCGCTTCACTGACGATCACCTTGCGCGCCGGCTGGCGCTGGCGCTGCACGGTCAGCGCGGCGCTGAGGACTTTGAACAGGTTGATGGAAGTGGTATCGGTGATCACCACTTCGCCCTCCCGCGCACCGATCAGCGGCGCCAGGCGATTGCCCAGGCGCTGGGACAAATCCGCCCAGCCCGCGCTGTTCCAGCTGCGAATCAAGCCATCGCCCCACTCCTGCGCGATCACCTGTTGCGCCCGCGCCAACGCCGCCACCGGGCGCGCGCCCAAGGAGTTGCCGTCGAGGTAGATCACGCCCTCGGGCAAGGCAAATTCGCGGCGCAATGGCGCCAGCGGGTCCTGGGCGTCGAGGGCTTGGCAATGGCTTCGGGTGGTCATGGGTGGTCCTGGTTTTTATCGGGAATATGCAGCAAATAATGAACGAACTTTTAGAGAATTTTCGTGCAAAGTGGTGGGCGAAGAGCTATTTAAGCTGTAGGAAATTCGAATTTAACCTGCAAACACGCGGATTTATGCCAACCATGATTCTTGACGCCACCGACCTGCGCCTCCTGCATTTCCTGCAACAGGATGGCCGCATCAGCAACCAGGAACTGGCGGAAAAAGTCGCGCTGTCGCCTTCCGCCTGCCTGCGCCGTTTGCGCCTGCTGGAGAGCGAAGGCGTGATCAGCGGCTATCGCGCGGTGCTCAATGCCGAGCAGTTGGGCATTGAGCTTGAGGCCATCGTGCACCTGTCGTTGCGCCAGGATGTGGAGGACTGGCATGAGACGTTCATCCAGAAAGTGCAGGGCTGGCCGGAAGTGGCCAGTGCCTATGTGATCACCGGCGCCAGCAATTATGTGCTCCGGGTACAGGCGCGCAACCTCAAGCATTTTTCGGACTTTATCGTGAACCACCTGAACCGCACGGCGGGGGTGATGGATATCCGTTCGGAGATTGTGTTGCAGAAGATCAAGGATCGGGATGAGGTGCTGGATCTGGTGGTGCGCAAATAACCAGCAACACCACTGTTCAAATGTGGGAGGGGGCTTGCCCCCGATAGCTGTGGGTCAGTGACATATTTACTGACTGACACATCGCTATCGGGAGCAAGCCCCCTCCCACATTTTTTTGACCGCGTTCAGTCCTCGAGGGCTCGGACTCGCTGCATGCGCTGCTGCTCTATCGGCGCCGCGGCTGGCTGCAATTCAAAGTCAAAATCAATCTGCGCAAACCGACCCTCCACGCCAAACTCCCGCGCCAGTTGCTGGTCGTCACTGAAGCGAATCTCGGCGATCAATTCATCGCGCGTGGCGTAGGCAAAGTCATCATGCAGGTACGGGTCGTCCGACAGGTTGATCTGGGTGGTCAGGTGCCGATGCCCCGGCGCCGAAATGAAGAAGTGAATGTGCGCCGGACGCTGCCCGTGACGCCCCAATTGGTCGAGCAGCTGCTGGGTCGGCCCGGTCGGCGGGCAGCCGTAGCCGGACGGCACGATGCTGCGAAAACGGTAGTTGCCCTGGGCGTCGGTCTCGATGCGTCGGCGCAGGTTGAACTCCGATTGCGTCGGGTCGAACCACGAATACGTGCCGCCGGTATTGGCCTGCCACACATCGACAATCGCCCCCGCCAACGGCTTGCCGTCGGTGTCGCGCACCTGCCCGCGCATGAACAGCGGTACGGCATCGTCCGTGCCATCATCCAGGCGCGCTTCGTACTTGGACAACGGCGCACCGGCCACGTACAGCGGGCCTTCGATGGTGCGTGGCGTGCCACCGGATTTGCCGGCTTCGATGTCGGCGGCGTCCATCAACAGGTCCAAGTAATGCTCCAGGCCCAGCCCGGCGGCGAGCAAGCCGGCTTCCTGGTGTTTGCCCAGTTCGTTGAGGTAGTTGACCGCCTTCCAGAACTCTTGCGGGGTCACTTCCAGGTCTTCGATGATGTTCACGGTGTCGCGCAGGATCCGGTAGATCAGCGCCTTGGTGCGCGGGTTGCCGCCATCATTGAGATTGCCGCTGGCTTGTTCGAGAAACTGCTGGGCGTGGGCCGTCTGGGACAGTCGGATGGACATGGTGCAATCCTCATCTTGTAATTATCGGGTGCAAAAAAGGCTCAGCGGTCGTCGTCATGGATCGACGACGGGTGCCGACACAGCGCATTCACTTCTATAGCCATATAGGGGAACAACGGCAGTTGCATCAGCGTGTCATGCAGGTCTTGCACGCTCTCCACATCGAACACGCTGTAGTTGGCGTAGTGCCCGGCGATGCGCCACAGGTGGCGCCATTTGCCCTCTTGTTGCAGGTGCTGGGCCAGGGCTTTTTCTTCGGCCTTGAGGTTGGCGGCGCGCTCGGGGGGCATGTCGAGCGGCAGGTTCACGGTCATTTTTACGTGGAACAACATGGCAGGCGCCTCTTAGTGTTTATCCCGACGGAAGAACGCCAGGCGCTCTTCATCGATCGCCAGGCCCAGGCCCGGCGCGGTGGAGACATGCAGCTCAAAGTCGCGATACAGCAGCGGTTCGGTGAGGATGTCTTCGGTGAGCAGCAACGGGCCGAACAGTTCGGTGCCCCACGCCAGCTTGTTCAGCGTGAGGAACGCGTGTGCCGAGGCCAGCGTGCCGATGCCGCCTTCGAGCATGGTGCCGCCGTAGAGGCCGATGCCCGCCGCTTCGGCAATCGCCGCCGCGCGCAATACCGCACGCGGACCGCCGTTCTTGGCGATCTTGAGGGCGAACACCGAGGCCGCGCCTTCGCGGGCCAGGTTGAAGGCATCCTCGACACATTCAATGGATTCATCGGCCATGATCGGCGCCGGGCTCGACAGGTTCAGCCGCGCCATGCCGCCTCGGTTGTTGCGCGAGATCGGCTGTTCGATCAGGTCGATACCACTGTCTCCCAGCACCTTGCAGGCGCGCAGGGCCACGGCCTCGTCCCAGGCCTGATTGACATCGACGCGCACGCTGGCACGCTCACCCAGCGCGCGCTTGATCGCGAGTACATGGGCCAGGTCACGTTCGACTGCACCGGCACCGATCTTCAATTTGAAGACGCGATGGCGGCGCAAGTCGAGCATCTTCTCGGCCTCGGCAATGTCTTGGGCGGTGTTGCCGCTGGCCAGGGTCCAGGCCACCGGCAAGGCATCGCGCACACGCCCGCCGAGCAGTGCGCTGACCGGCAGGTTCAGGCGCTTGCCGAGGGCATCGAGCAACGCGCTTTCGATCCCCGACTTGGCGAAGGTGTTGCCGCGAATGCTGCGCTCCAGGCGCAACATGGCGGCGTTGATATTGCTCGCGTCCTGGCCGATCAGCAGCGGCGCGAAGTGCCGGTCGATGTTGACCTTGATGCTCTCAGGGCTCTCGTTGCCATAGCTCAGGCCGCCGATGGTGGTGGACTCACCGATACCCTCGATGCCATCGGCGCAACGCAGGCGGATGATCACCAGAGTCTGGTTTTGCATGGTGTGCATCGCCAGCGTGTGCGGGCGGATAGTGGGCAGATCGACGATGATCGTTTCGATCGACTCGATGGGGCAAATCGGCATGGCAATACCCGTTGGGTTCTTTATAGGTTTGCGTCGATTCTGTGCTGCGTGGTTAGAGGGTTCCAATATAGAATTGGTCTGGTTCAATACCTTGAAGGTATTAAAGGAGCCAACATGGAACTGCGTCACCTGCGCTATTTCCAGATACTGGGGCAGACCCTCAACTTCACCCGTGCGGCCGAACGCCTGCACATCGCCCAGCCGCCGTTGAGTCGGCAGATCCAGCAATTGGAAGACGAATTGGGCGTGGTGCTGCTCGAACGCGGTCGACCGCTGCGGCTGACCGAGGCCGGGCGGTTTTTCTATGAGCACGCCAATGTGCTGCTCGAGCAATTGGGCACGGTGTGCGACAACACCCGGCGCATCGGCCTGGGCGAGAAGACCTGGCTGGGCATCGGCTTTGCGCCGTCGACCTTGTACGGCGTGCTGCCGGAACTGATTCGGCGGCTGCGCACCCATGAGTCGCTGGCGTTGGAACTGGGCTTGTCGGAGATGACCACCGTGCAGCAGGTCGAAGCGCTCAAGGCCGGGCGCATCGATGTGGGCTTCGGGCGGATCCGCATCGACGACCCGGCCATCGTCCAGCGTGTACTGGTGCAAGACCGACTGGTGGCGGTGTTGCCCAGTGGTCACCCGTTGCTCGGCGCGCCCGCGAGCCTTGCGCAACTGGCCGCCGAACCCTTTGTGCTGTACCCCGGCAACCCGCGACCCAGCTACGCCGACCACGTGATCGCGCTGTTCGACGCCCATGGCCTGAGCCTTAACGTGGCGCAGTGGACCAACGAGCTGCAGACCGCTATCGGCCTGGTGGGCGCCGGCATGGGTGTGACGCTGGTACCGGCGTCGGTGCAGGCGCTGCACCGGGCGGATATCGGCTACACGCCGATTGTGGAAGCGACCGCGACCTCGCCGATCATTCTCAGCCGACGGGTGAATGATCAATCGCCGGGGCTGCGGCATTGCCTGCAACTGGTTGAAGAGCTGCTCTGAGTTATCCCAGTCGCTGCAATTCAAATGTGGGAGGGGGCTTGCCCCCGATAGCGCAGTGTCAGTCAGTACATCTGTCACTGAAACACCGCAATCGGGGGCAAGCCCCCTCCCACATTGGATCTTCATGGTTTTTAGAGACTGCGCAGGCGCTTGCGTTGCAAGGTTTGGCTGGGGGTCTCATCGAACAGTTTGCGGTACTCCGCCGAGAACCGTCCCAAGTGGGTAAAGCCCCAGCCCAGGGCGATTTCGGAGATGGTACGCGTGTCACCCTGCTCGAGGATGTCCTGACGCACCGCCACCAGCCGGTGCTTCTTCAAATACGCCATGGGCGACAGCGCGAAGTATTTGCGAAACGCATCGAACAGCTTGAAGCGCGACACGCCGGCCACCGCCTCCAGGTCTTCCAGGTGCACTGCCTCGCGCGCATTGTCGTGCAGGTACTGGCGCGCCCGGATCAGGTAGTGCGGCAACTTCACGCCCAACACGTCGCGCAGTTCTTCGGAGTAGTTGTTCGGCTGGGCCAGGATCAAGCCCTTGATCAGCGAGCTTTCCAGGTCGCGGGTAAACGCCGCTTGCTCGTACAACTCGCTACGGTGCTCAAACTCGGCAATGAAGTAGCGTGCCATACGCCACCACGAGGCCGGGGCGCCGTCCACCGCGTCCATCACCGGTTCGAAGCGCAGCGGCGCCTCGATCGGCCGTTGCAGCAAACCTTCCAGCGACTCGCTCATGGCCGCACGCGTGATCACTACCTGCAGCTTGCGGCAGTCACCGGAAATCGCCAGCACCTGATGCTCGTTGGGCGCAATGATCACCCCCTGGTCGCGGTTCGAACTCAGGCGCTCACCGTTCTTGCTCAGCTCCTGTTCGCCGATCAACGGCAGGCTCAGGCTGTAGCTGCTGAAGTGCTCGGCGTCTTCGATGTCGATGGTCACGTCGGTGCCGTATTCGATCACGCCCAGGGTGGTGGCACGGGACTTGAACACATTGGCGCTGTGGTGAAAGCGCAGGCGTTCCGGCGTGGCCGTCGCCAAACGATGGGGCCCGCAGATGCCGCACATCCAGCTGCAGGCGCCTTCAAGGTCGAAGCGTTGAATACGGATATCGCGTGTCTGGCTATTCATCAGGTGCACCCACGGCGGTCAGGCGTTTGCGCGCTCTGGCGGCGCGTCGTCAGGGTTCGACAGCAAGTTCCACGCCACGCCAGCGCAGTGCTCACTGGGTGGATAGCAAAGGTCGACTAAGTGGATAACGCCCGGCGGTTTTCGGCCCTTACCCGCACTGACAGTAGCGCATCACGTCACCGCAGCGCACCGGGTTGGGTATTTGCCGCCCAACTTTGCGGCCCATCTTCCCCGATTAAGCGGATAGCCCGCACCCTGCACCGCTGCCTCTAATGAATCACCGATTAGCCCCGATCAAACAAGGTGCCTCCCATGAGTGGTGCAAGAAACGTCGAGCAGTGGAAAACCTTTATCGAAAGTTGCCTGGACTTTCGCCCGGCCGATGAAGTGTTCCGCATCGCCCGCGACATGTTCACCGAGCCCGAACTGTTCGACCTGGAAATGGAACTGATCTTCGAGAAGAACTGGATCTACGCTTGCCACGAAAGCGAACTGGCCAATAACCACGATTTCGTGACAATGCGCGCCGGGCGCCAGCCGATGATCATCACCCGCGACGGCGAAGGTCGGCTCAATGCGCTGATCAATGCCTGCCAGCATCGCGGCACCACCCTCACCCGCGTGGGCAAGGGTAACCAGTCTACGTTCACCTGCCCGTTCCACGCCTGGTGCTACAAAAGCGATGGCCGCTTGGTGAAGGTCAAGGCGCCGGGGGAATACCCGGAAGGTTTCGACAAAGCCACCCGTGGCCTGAAAAAGGCGCGCATCGACAGCTACAAGGGCTTTGTGTTTATCAGCCTCGATGTGACTGGAACCGACAGCCTGGAAGACTTCCTTGGCGATGCCAAAGCGTTCTTCGACATGATGGTGGCGCAGTCCTCCACCGGTGAGTTGGAGGTGCTGCCGGGCAAGTCCGCCTACACCTACGACGGCAACTGGAAGCTGCAGAACGAAAACGGCCTGGACGGTTATCACGTCAGCACCGTGCACTATAACTACGTGGCCACGGTGCAGCATCGCCAGCAGGTGAACAGCGAAAACGGCGCCAGTGCCGGCACCACCCTGGACTACAGCAAGCTCGGCGCCGGCGACGCCAATACCGACGACGGCTGGTTTGCGTTCAATAACGGCCACAGCCTGCTGTTCAGCGACATGCCCAACCCCAGCGTGCGCTCCGGCTACGCCACCATCATGCCGCGCCTGGTGGCCGAACACGGCCAGCAGAAGGCCGAATGGATGATGCACCGCCTGCGCAACCTGAATATCTACCCGAGCCTATTCTTTCTCGACCAGATCAGCTCCCAACTGCGCATCATCCGCCCGCTGGCGTGGAACAAGACCGAGATCATCAGCCAGTGCCTGGGGGTGAAGCACGAGTCCGACGCCGACCGCGAAAACCGTATTCGCCAGTTCGAGGACTTTTTCAATGTGTCGGGCATGGGCACGCCGGATGACCTGGTGGAGTTTCGCGAAGCCCAGCGCGGTTTCCAGGGCCGCCTGGAGCGCTGGAGCGATATCTCGCGCGGCAGCCACCGCTGGCAGACCGGGCCGACACCCAACAGCGAAGCCATTGGTATCCAGCCGGCCATGACCGGCACCGAATTCACCCACGAAGGCCTGTACGTCAACCAGCACCGCAACTGGCAGCAATTCCTGCTCAACGGCCTGGACCAGCAAGCGCTGAAACTGCGAGAGGTGAAGTGATGAACGCGCAGTTGCAGTACCAGATCGAGCAATTCTTCTACCGCAAATCCGCACTGTGCGACGCCCAGGACTGGGATGCCTATGTGCAGCTGTTCGACCCACAGAGCGAATTCCACTTGCCGCAATGGGACTCAGAGCATGTCTACACCCAGGACCCCAAGCGCGAGATGTCGTTGATCTATTACGCCAACCGCTCAGGGCTGGAGGACCGGGTATTCCGCCTGCGAACCGGCAAGGCCGCCTCGGCCACGCCGATGCCGCGCACCTTGCACCTGATCAACAACGTGCGCATTGCCGAGTTGGCGGGCGGCGGGCTGGACGTGAAGTTGAATTGGCACACGCTGTTCTACCGGTTGGCGACCTCGGAGCAGTTCTACGGGCAGGCCACTTACCGCCTCAAGCCACACGGCGACAGCTGGCTGATCACCCGCAAGCACGCGTTATTGCTGAACGACACCATCAACTCGGTGCTGGATTTCTATCACCTTTGAAGCACATCCCACCTGTGGCGAGGGAGCTTGCTCCCGCTGGGCTGCGCAGCGGCCCCAAAAAGCTTGGGAGCGCTGCGCACTCCAGCGGGAGCAAGCTCCCTCGCCACAGATCATGTGCTAGCCATACACGCGTGGAGTTTCGCGAATGAATCACAAAGTGGCCTTCAGTTTCGCCGACGGCAAGACCTTGTTCTTCCCGATGGGCGCTCATGAACTCCTGCTGGACGCGGCCTTGCGCAACGGCATCAACATCCCGCTGGACTGCCGCGAAGGCGTGTGCGGCACCTGTCAGGGGCGCTGCGAATCCGGCGCTTACACCCAGGATTATGTCGACGAAGAAGCGCTGTCGAGCCTCGACGTGCAACAGCGCAAAATGCTTAGTTGCCAGACGCGGGTGCAGTCCGACGCTACCTTTTACTTCGACTTCGATTCGAGCCTGTGCAACGCGCCGGGGCCGGTGCACGTGCGCGGCACGGTAAGCGAGGTGCAGTTGGTGTCGGCCGGTACGGCAATTCTGCGCCTGCAGGTGGACGCTGCGCTGGATTTTCTACCGGGCCAATATGCGCGGCTGGCGGTGCCCGGTACCGACAGCTGGCGCTCCTATTCCTTCGCCAACCTGCCGGGTAATCAATTGCAGTTCCTGGTGCGCCTGTTGCCCGATGGGGTGATGAGCAACTACGTGCGCGAGCGTTGCCAGGTGGGCGATGAGCTGTTGATGGAAGCGCCGCTGGGGGCGTTCTACCTGCGGCACGTCACTCAACCGCTGGTGCTGGTCGCTGGCGGCACCGGGTTGTCGGCGTTGCTGGGTATGCTCGATGAGCTGGTGGCGCGCGGCTGCGATCAACCGGTGCACCTTTACTATGGCGTGCGCACTGAGCAGGACCTGTGCGAAGCCGCGCGCATCAATGGCTATGCGTCGAAGATCGCGAATTTTCGCTACACCGAAGTGCTCAGCGACGCCTCGACCCAGTGGACCGGCAAGCGCGGCTACCTCACCGAACATTTCGACCTGGCCGAATTACGGGACAGATCGGCGGATATGTATGTGTGTGGCCCGCCGCCAATGGTCGAATCGATCCAACAATGGCTGGCGGATCAGGCACTTGATGGCGTTCAGCTGTATTACGAAAAGTTTACGCAGAGTAATATCTGACCCTCAGCACTTCTGAGGGGCTGATGCGGCCTGCGCTCACCCTTAAGAAAAACAAGTAGAAGGGAACGTTAATGGCGGATGACATGGTTAACCCGGTGGGCCTCAAGCGCGGCCTGAAAAACCGGCACATTCAACTGATCGCCTTGGGAGGGGCGATCGGCACGGGGTTGTTCCTCGGCTCGGCCGGGGTGCTCAAGTCGGCGGGGCCGTCGATGATCCTGGGTTACGCGATCGCCGGTTTTATCGCCTTCCTGATCATGCGCCAGCTCGGCGAGATGATCGTCGAGGAGCCGGTGGCCGGTTCCTTCAGCCACTTTGCGCATAAATACTGGGGCGGCTACGCGGGCTTTCTGGCGGGCTGGAACTACTGGGTGCTCTACGTGCTGGTGGGCATGGCCGAACTGACGGCCGTGGGCAAATACATCCAGTTCTGGTGGCCGGAAATCCCGACCTGGGTCAGCGCGCTGGTGTTCTTCGTCGCGGTGAACCTGATCAACACCCTGAACGTGAAGTTCTTCGGTGAAGCCGAGTTCTGGTTCGCGATCATCAAGGTGGTGGCGATTGTCGGCATGATCGTGCTCGGCTGCTACCTGCTGTTCAGCGGTACCGGCGGCCCGCAGGCGTCGGTCAGCAATCTGTGGAGCCACGGCGGTTTCTTCCCGAACGGCGGCATGGGGCTGTTGATGTCCATGGCGTTCATCATGTTCTCGTTCGGTGGCCTGGAGCTGGTGGGCATCACCGCCGCCGAGGCCAGCGAGCCACGCAAGGTGATCCCGAAGGCGATCAACCAGGTGGTGTATCGGATCCTGATTTTCTACGTCGGCGCCCTCACCGTGCTGCTGTCGCTGTACCCGTGGGACCAACTGCTGCAAACCCTCGGCGCCTCGGGCGATGCCTACAGCGGCAGCCCGTTCGTGCAGATCTTCTCGCTGATCGGCAATGACACCGCGGCGCACATCCTCAACTTCGTGGTGCTGACCGCGGCGCTGTCGGTGTACAACAGCGGCGTGTATTGCAACAGCCGCATGCTGTTCGGCCTGGCCGAGCAAGGCGACGCGCCCAAGGCGCTGATGAAGCTCAACAAGCAAGGCGTGCCGTTGCGCGCGCTGGCAATTTCGGCGGCGGTGACCCTGCTGTGCGTGGTGGTCAACTACGTCGCGCCGCAGAGTGCCCTGGAGCTGCTGTTCGCTCTGGTGGTTGCCTCGCTGATGATCAACTGGGCGCTGATCAGCATCACCCACATCAAGTTCCGCAAGGCCATGGGCGAACAAGGCGTGACGCCGTCGTTCAAGACCTTCTGGTTCCCGTTCAGCAATTACCTGTGCCTGGCGTTCATGCTGATGATCATCAGCGTGATGCTGGCCATTCCGGGGATACGTGAGTCGGTGTATGCGATGCCGGTGTGGGTAGCGATTATCTATGTGGCCTACCGCTTGCGGGTCCGAAACACGAAACTTGTGACAGCGCAGTAACCCATGTGGGAGGGGGCTTGCTCCCGATGGCGGTGTGTCAGTCATTGATATGTTTACTGACCCACCGCTATCGGGGGCAAGCCCCCTCCCACATTGGATTGCATTGCATATGAAGATTTTTGTTTAGAGCGTAGAGCGCACTCGCCACAACTCGGGAAACAGCACCGTATCGAGCATCTTGCGCAAATACCCCACACCTTCGGTGCCGCCAGTTCCGGGCTGGAAGCCGATAATCCGTTCCACCGTGGTCACGTGCCGGAAGCGCCACTGGCGGAACGAATCCTCCAGGTCGATGAACTTCTCGGCCAATTGATACAAATCCCAGTACCGACTCGGGTCGCGGTACACCTCACGCCACGCGGCTTCCACGGAGTCATCGTGCACGGTAGCGGCCGTCGGGTCGCGTTCGGCGCGCTTGGGGTCAATCGCCAGGCCCGCCTTGAGCATCAGGTTGATCGCCTCGTCATACAGCGACGGCGTGGCGATCGCCACCTGCAATTGCAGCAATAACTCCGGGCGATGGGCATGGGGCCGCAACAGCGCCGGGCTTTTGTTGCCGAGGATGAATTCGATCTCACGGTACTGGAACGACTGGAACCCCGACGACTGCCCGAGGAACGGGCGGATCGCCTTGTATTCCGACGGAGTCATAGTCGCCAGCACCGCCCAGGCGTGCACCAGTTGGTCGAAGATCCGCGAGACCCGCGCCAGCATCTTGAACGCCGGCGGCAGCTCGCCCAGGCGCACATGTTCGCGGGCCGCTTTGAGTTCGTGCAGCATCAGCTTCATCCATAGCTCCGAGGTCTGGTGCTGGATGATGAACAGCATTTCGTTGTGATCCGGCGACAGCGGGTGCTGGGCGCTGAGGACTTTGCCCAGGTCCAGGTAGTCGCCGTAGCTCATGGACTCGGAAAAATTCAGCTCAGCGTTGTGCCAATCCTGCGGGGGTTGGTCGTCGGCAGGCTTATATTCTGGCGAGAAGGGACATTGGCTCATCGCGTGGGCTCCAAAAGCGGGCGCAGGATTGCGCGGACCGGGCTGGCATCCAGATGGGCAAAGCGCAGCGGCAGCGCGATCAGTTCATAGTCGCCTTCCGGCACATCATCGAGCACGATGCCTTCGAGGATCGCCATGCCATGACGCGCCACGGCGTTGTGCGAATCCATGGTCTTGGACTGTTGCGGGTCCAGGGACGGGGTGTCGATACCGATCAGGCGCACGCCAAGGCTGGCGAGCAGCTCGATGGTCTGCGGGGCGATGGCGGTGAAATTTGAATCCCATCGCGTCACTGGCGCTTGTGGATAAGTGCGCAGCAAGACCCGTTCAGGCAGGTTATCCACACGCCCTTGCAGTTGATGGGGCTGCACCAGAGCACCGCTACCCAGGCAGTGCAATACCCGGCACGGGCCCATGTACATATCCAGCGACACCTCGCCAATCGGCGCGCCGTCGGCGCTGTAGTGCAGCGGCGCATCCACGTGGGCGCCGGTGTGCGGCGAGAAGGTCACGCGCCCCACATTCACCGGACACTCCGGACCGAACTGCCACACGCGCTCTTCCTGGAACGGCGTATCGCCCGGCCAGGTCGGGGTCGCCG
Organism: Pseudomonas sp. R2-7-07; assembly: GCF_003852355.1. Lineage (NCBI taxonomy): Bacteria > Pseudomonadati > Pseudomonadota > Gammaproteobacteria > Pseudomonadales > Pseudomonadaceae > Pseudomonas > Pseudomonas sp. R2-7-07. Next base: position 4,803,653 of record NZ_CP027759.1, read on the forward strand.
CGCTCAAGGGCGGGCTGATATCCCACCACGTTTTTATTGGGTTCATTTCAAGGCTCTCGGCTGTCACTGAGGTGAATGATACGAGGGCCAGCTGTGAATTTTCTTGCGAATTCTGGCGCAAAGCGGGAAATCTTTCGCACTTACTGCGAAGAAATAGCGTATTCACGCTCGGAAGTTTCACGCGATGACCCTGTGGGAGGGGGCTTGCCCCCTCCCACAGTTGACTGCTGCGGTTCTGGGCATCCCGATGTCGAGTTCAGACCACTGGCAAACAGCTCGGCGCTATAGGGTTCAACTTCTGTTTCCTTGCCTCGGAGTCATCATGCCCCAGCCGATCACTGTTCTGCGCGACACCCATCCCCTGCCGGTCCTGGATGCCTGCAAATGGGAAAAACTCGAAGGCGACCCGCATACCGTCAACCTCAACGCCTACACCAGCGAAGACGGCAGCAAGATCATGGGTACCTGGATCTGCACCCCAGGAAAATGGCGAATTGATTATCTGAAATGGGAATACTGCGATTTTAGGGAAGGATATTGCATAATCACTCCCGATGGAAAAGACCCTATCCACCTTAGAGCGGGGGATATTTTTATAGTTGAACCTGGCATGAAAGGAACTTGGGAAGTGGTAGAGACAGTACGGAAGTATTTTGTTTTTGCATGACCATTTGTTCCCATCCTGAGACTCGGATTGTTCACTATCAATTCCACCAGTGTCGCGACCGGGCTGCCGTTTCTCAGACGCCAGAAACCACAGCTCCCTCGACCGTCTCTATAAAAATCAGGTGTTTGTGTGTACTGAATGGGGCAGTGAAGGAGGCAGCCCAAGTTACTTTGAGTGCCCCGCAAATTTCTGGATGAGATGGGTCAAACCAGACACGATGAGTACATCTCCCGGCAGGATCAGGGTACTGGGAGTGGCATGCTGGAAGTCTTCATTGGCGCGCTTCAATCCGACGACTGTGATGCCATATTTCTCACGAATATTGGAGTCAATAAGTGTGCTGTTGTGACTCGGCAGTGGGGCGTGAATTTTTGCGATTGCAAAGCCGTCATCAAACTCGATGAAATCGATCATCCGCCCCGTAATGAGGTGCGCGACGCGCTCCCCCATATCCGCCTCTGGGTAGACGACATGGTGAGCACCTATACGCTGAGCTATCTGCCCATGCTCGGCCGTTCGTGCCTTGACCCAGATATCCCGGATACCCAATTCAGTCAACGCCATGATGGTCATGAGGCTGGCAGCCATATCGGTACCAATGCCCACGATAGCGTGGGCAAAGTCAGCAACGCCCAGTTGGCGTAAGACCGCGAGGTTGGTGGAGTCAGCCTGGACTGCATGACTCAGGATATCAGCGCAGTCATGGACCGGATCAGCGTCCCTGTCGATGCCCATCACATCGTGACCCAACCGCATCAGTGATTGGGCCACGGAACTTCCGAATCGGCCCAGGCCAATCACCACAACGCTATCGCCTTTGGAAAAAGCAAACTGATCCGTAAACAGAAATTTAGCCAACAATGGGATGTTCCTCAGGGTAGCGGTAGGGCATGCGATGTTCGCCCAGGGCCAGTGACGCTGCAAAAGTAATCGTTCCAACACGCCCGACATACATCAGCAGAGTCAGCATCAACTGGCTCGATTCGGGAAGGTCCGCAGTGATACCGGTGGACAGACCGACGGTGCCAAACGCCGAGATGACTTCGAATATGACCTGGCCGATTGGTAGACCGGTGTCGCGCAGGATAACCAGGGTTCCCAGTACAACCATGGTACTGCTCAGTACCAGTATCGTGATGGCCTGGCGCTGCGCCGAAGTACCGACTCTGCGGCCAAATGCTTGGCTGTCATTACGGCCACGAATTTCAGCGATTACCATCAATGCCAAGATAGCCACAGTCCCCACTTTGACGCCACCTGCAGTACCCGCGCTGCCTCCTCCGATAAACATCAAGAAGTAGTGCAACGCCCAACTTTCTTGAGTCAACGCACCGATATCAATCGAGTTGAACCCGGCAGTACGCGCAGAAACAGACGCAAATGCAGCCGAGAGAATTTTATCGGCCACAGGCATGGGCTTGAGTGTGGCTGAGTTAGACCACTCAAACACCAACAGCGTGAAAAAACCCACCAGCAGCAATATAAGCGTGCCAACAACGGTGAGTTTGGTATGCAGTGACCAATGCCGCGAATCCTTGAATTTACTACGCATGTCATGCAGGACTGGAAAGCCGATCCCACCAATCACAATCGCCATCATCACCGGTAGCAGGATCAACGCATCAGTGGCATAGCGCATCAGGCTGTCGGAGTGAATGGAAAAACCTGCGTTATTGAAGGCCGACACGGCATGAAATAGTCCGCTCCATACTGCCTCGGTCCACGACAGCCCATAGCTCAGATGTAACCTGAGGGTCAGCATCACGGTGATGATGAGCTCCAGGCCGAAAGTTACCACCAGAACCAGCTTGGCCACGCTGGCAATATCGCCCATTCCCAGCGAGCGCGACTCAACCTGAGCGGCCATTTTAGTCCGCAGGCGAAAGGAGTGATTGACCATCAGACCGAGTAGGGTCGCGATGGTCATCATGCCAAAGCCACCAAGCTGAAATAGCAGCAGAATGAGCGACTGACCAAAAGTCGACCAATATGTGCCGGTATCCACCACCACCAGCCCTGTAACGCATACAGCCGATACGGCCGTAAACAATGCCGTCACCCACGGTGCCCCCACACCTTCAGTGCGGGATATCGGAAGCATCAGAAGGGCAGTGCCTACCAGTACCGTGACCAAAAAAACCAGGGCGACAACCCTGGCGGGATGAAACTGTGATTTCATTTTGACGGTCGCCAGTAGAGTTGGGAACCCTGCATGAGGGCTTGCAGGCATTGGGACGCGTCTCAAAGGAGCCAGCCCAGACGTGGACGGGCGCAATATTTCAGAAGCTTTCGGTAGATGGCTACGTAATAGACTTTTGCCGCTACGAGCCACTCCAGGGCCGGATGCTACCACTCTTTAGGACACCGATGCCCTGGAGAGCGTGAGCGGCAATGCGGGGTGAGACTCCGCTGCTAAATCCCCTAAGCCGGCCCCAGGGCGCTACCGGGTCCGGCTAATTACTTATAACAACATGTATTTGAACCCGCTCTAAATACAGTCAGCACACACTTAGCGCCGAACTCAATTGGCCCCTGCGAACATTCAACTCTCTTTTTACTTAGTTATCGGTATTGCGCCTCGCCAGAGGTTTGAGACAGTTCTTATAGCCTGCCTATGCTCGCGTCTACACAATCGGCGCCTGCATATTCCCTCTAAAGCCCGTTGAAGCCCAGTGCTGCGATCAGCGTCAGAGAACTTCTAAATGACTTTGCAAAACGCTTTGATGTGCCTTGCACTCAATATTTATCATGAAGCCCGCGGCGAACCGCTTGATGGGCAGATCGCGGTTGCCATGGTGACGATGAACCGCGCCGACTGGCAGGCCTCCAGCGTTTGCCAAGTGGTGTATGAAAGAAATCAGTTCTCCTGGACCCGCCGTGCCAACCCCTCATTGCCAAGCGAATCCGCCGCATGGGCGAACGCCAAGCGTGTCGCGAACCGGGTTGTCGCGGGCCATCATGAAGATATTACCCACGGTGCAACGCATTTTCATGCACGGACAGTGCGACCCATCTGGCGCACTTCGTTGAAGAAGACCGCAACGATTGGCGAGCATATTTTTTATGTACACCATTAGAATCGAAAATACCGACCGTACTCATTACCGATATAAAGCAGCCATTCACGTTGTCGCACGCCACGCCTGCAACTTCTATATAAGTACACCACCATGGTCGTCATGGGGTTCAAGACTTGTCTCAAAAATACCGTCTGTAATTGCCACCCAACAGGCTTTCAGTCATAAACCTTTCAAATTACTTTCTAAAGCGACGTTCCCATGAACAATCACGTAATAATTGTCGACGACCACCCCGTTGTTCGTATGACGCTGCGCATCCTGTTGGAGGGTGAAGGTTACAAAGTCGTCGGGGAAGCAGGAAATGGCGCGGATGCCGTGGACCTCATCCGCGAACTTCAGCCAGGGACCGTGATACTCGATATAGGGCTGCCCAAAGTTGACGGACTGACCGTGATCAGCCGCCTGATTGGCCTGCGTCAGCCGGTCAAGATCATTGTGTTGACCGCACAGATTTCAAACCACATTGCGATGCGCTGCATGGGAGCCGGGGCTCATGGGTTCGTCGCCAAACACGATGATCTGTGCGAGTTGATCAACGCAATGCGGGCGGTAAAGAACGGGCATACCTATTTCCCTGATTCGGCATTTTGCCTCACCCGTCGTGAAGCGGGTACGGATCAGGAAGAAGAGCTGCTCAGAAGTCTGTCTGTGCGGGAACTTGGCGTTTTACAGTATTTGACGCAAGGGCTGAGCAATAAGCAGATTGCCGAACGCATGTCACTGAGCGGCAAAACTATAAGCACCTATAAAACCCGCATTTTGACCAAACTCAATGCCAATACGCTGCTGGACCTCTACGACTTGGCAAAACGTAACAACCTCGCCAAATCGTGACACCCGCGCGCGGCCTTCAGATGTCTTTAAGGTCCAGGTGCAACTTGAACAGTTCAGTGTCCGTACGCACGTTCAACTTGCGCAGGGCCGCCTGTTTCTGCCCGCTGATGGTCTTGCGGCTGCGCAGAAACTTGATAGCGATCTGAGAGACTGACATTCCTCCCAAGCAGCAACGCAACACCTCACGTTCCTTGGGCGACAGTGCTGGATAATCGATCAGCGGGTCGCGGCCATCGACGTCTACCTCTTGCGCGCCAGAAAGCGCAGGGGCTGGCATCTTGGGTGTCGAATCCAGTTCAGCGGCCATAGACGGGGAAAGGTACAAACGATCCAACGCGACCGTCCTGACAGCAAACACCAATTCCTCAGTTTCCTGCGACTTTCCGAAAAAGCCGTTGGCCCCCGCACGAATCGCCATATTGACCGTGGCAGGCCGTTCCACGGAAGAAAAAATCAGGATACGCAACTCGGGATAATGACTGCGCAACAACTGAATCAACCGTAAGCCGTCCAGTTCGCCATCACTGAGCTGGTAGTCGAGGATCAACAGATCGGCGGGCTCGGTGCGCAATGCTTCCAGCAATCCGGCACTGCCCGAATAAACCCCCACTACCTTCAGATCCGACTCCGCGGAAAGCCGAACGTTAAGGCCCTCTCTGATTAGAGCGTGATCATCGAGCAGAACAATCCGCAGGGGTGAAACAACCGACCACTTCATTTTCAGGACTCCACAAGTCTGGCAATGGGTTCGGAACTTTCCTACAAATTCACGTTGCCAGTAGCACGTTATCCTAAATGTGGAATGAAAGATAACTTCCAATAGTTTTGCCTATCACCCCGATTATAAAAAAGGTTTCGACGCGTCATCATGCCCAGTGTAGGTCCTGATTTTTCATAACGTTACGAAGATAAACCGCCCCCCCTCGTGCCCGCCAAAAGACATTCAAAAGTTACCCCGCCGACAGTTTCGAATGCATACCCAGCGCACTGGGTCCCAGCGCTTTTGGGACAAGTCTCGTTCACACATGCCCACTCAGCGATCAGAATTATCTCAATGGTCGGGAGACGTTTTACACCTCATCAAAACGCCGTTTCATCCAGGCGTCCCCCTGCATACACACGCCGATAAGCTCGCCACCAGGCGGGCCCAGCCCAGGACCGAATCTGATGGCTACTCATAGCGCGCCCGTTGAAAAAGACGTGGACGCCCAGGCGATGCCTGCGCCTCAAACACAGATCCAGGACACGCTGTTACAGAGCGTGTCCTGGATGTGTGATCACTACAACCTGGGCAAGTCGCCTCAGGCGCTGACGGCCGGTTTACCTAAAGTCGGCCTGCTGACGCCTTCCCTGGCGATGCGCAGCCTGGCCAATGCCGGGCTGACTGCCGGGATGGTGGAGCGGCCTGTGCGGGTGCTGCCCAAACAACTGATGCCGATCATTCTGCTGCGCAAGGATCGCGGCGGCTGTATTTTGCTGGGCTACCACCTCGACACCGAAGCCGAAGACAAACGCGCCTGTCGTTACCAGGTTGTCCTGCCAGAGATCAGCAGTGAGCCGGTCGAAGTCGATCAGACGGCCATGGATGAGCTGTACACCGGCTTCGCCATTCTCATGAAGCCAAAAGCCAAGATCGACGTGCGCGCCGGCGATGAAACACCCCAAGCCGCCGGTCACTGGCTGTTCTCCACACTGTGGCGTTATCGTCGCTATTACCGCAGCGCGGCCATCGGGGCGGTGTTGGTCAACGTGCTAGCCCTGGCCAGCATCTTCTTTACCATGAACGTCTACGACCGCGTCGTGCCCAACCAGGCGTTTATCACGCTGTGGTCGTTGGCCATCGGCGTGGTGGTGGCCATGGTCTTCGAGGCCATCGCGCGATATGTGCGGGCACACTTGCTGGACCTCGCGGGAAAAAAAGCCGACCTGGTGCTCGGCACGATGCTGTTTCGCCAGGCGCTGTCGATCCAGATGGAGCACAAACCCGCCTCCTCCGGCTCATTTGCCAACCAGCTGCGCGAATTCGAATCGGTTCGCGACTTCGCCACGTCGGCCACCCTGGCGACCATTTCCGACCTGCCCTTCGTGCTGTTGTTCGTCGCGGTGATTTTTGCCGTAGGCGGCCCATTGGGCTGGGTGCCGCTGCTGTTGATCCCACTGATCCTGATCATCAGCGTGGGCATCCAATGGCCGCTGGCCCGCACCATGAAAGAAAACCTGCGTGAAGCGTCCCTCAAGCAAGGGGTGTTGATCGAATCCGTGGAAGGCCTGGAAACCCTCAAAGCCATCGGTGGCGAAGCCTATATGCAGCGCCGCTGGGAAACCTTCAGCGCGCTGGCCGCCAACACCTCGATGAAATCGCGCGAACTGTCCAGCATGGCGTCCGGCAGCGTGGCCTTCTTCCAGCAGATCCAGACCGTGGCGCTGATCGTCATCGGTGTTTACCTGATCGATGCCGGCGACCTGACCATGGGTGCGCTGATTGCCACCGTGATGCTTGCCGGCCGGGCCACCGCGCCACTGAGCCAGGTGGTCGGTCTGGCCTTGCGTTTCCAGCAGGCCAAGGCGGCGATGAGCTCGCTCAACGGCCTGATGGCCATGCCGGTGGACCGCGATGTTTCCCGCGAGTACCTGCCCAAGCCCGATATCACGGGTCAGATCAGCCTCAAGAACATCGGTTTTTCGTACCCGGCGCCACCGATGCAACCCAACCCGGCCGTGCTGCAAAGCATCAACCTGGTCATCAAGCCCGGCGAACGCGTGGCGATTCTGGGGCGCATCGGCAGCGGTAAATCCACCCTGCTGCGGGTCATGGCGCGCTTGTATCTGCCGGTCAGTGGGCAAATGTTTGCCGATGGCCTGGATGTCAACCAGATCGACCCGGCGGACTGGCGCAGAGCCGTTGGTTATGTCGGCCAGGATGCGCGCCTGTTCTACGGCACCCTGCGCGAAAACGTGATGATCGGCCGGCCCGAAGCGACGGCCGAGGAGTTCCTGCGGGTGATCCGCCTGACCGGGCTGGACCATGTCGCAGGGCGCCATCCCAAAGGTATCAACCTGCCGATCGGCGAGATGGGTGAAGGCCTGTCAGGCGGCCAGCGTCAGTTGGTGTCCCTGGCGCGAAGCTTGCTGGCGCGGCCCAGCCTGCTATTGCTGGATGAACCCACCAGCGCGATGGACGGCCAGACCGAAGTGCAGTTTCTCGCACACCTCAAGCGCGCCACCGAAGGCCAGACGTTGGTGGTGGTCACTCACCGCCCGTCCCTGCTCTCGCTGGTGGAGCGAATCATTATTGTCGATGACGGCAAGGTCACCGCTGACGGCCCCAAGGACACCATCCTCGAGGCCCTCAATGGCAACACGGCCAAGGCTGCGGCAAAACCGGCCGCCGCTGCGCCGGCCAAGCCGCGTACCCACGCCAACATCGGCCCGGCACGCCCTGTCGTACCTCAACGGGTTACGACTCCGGACGCCATCCGTAACAACGACGCCCAGGCAACGCCTGCCCTAACCCCGGAACAACCTGCGGTGACAGAACAATGATCAAGAAACTATTTGGCCGGGGTGAACCCGCCTCGGCACTGATGCCTGGCGATGCCGCGTTCATGAATGACGTTCAGGAATCACTGCTGGCACAAACCACACCGGGCTCGCGCCTGATTCTTCAGCTCATCGCAGCCGTGTTGGTCGGTGGTCTGGTCTGGGCGTATTTCGCCCGTGTCGAGGAAATCACCCTGGGCGAGGCGAAGATTATTTCAAAAAGCCGTGAACAGGTGATTCAAAGCCTGGAAGGCGGGATTCTGGCCGAGATGAATGTGCGTGAAGGCGACATCGTGGAGAAGGACCAGATCCTGCTCAAGATCGACCCGACCCGAGCCCAGGCCAGCTATCGCGAGACCCTGTCCAAGGTCATCGGCCTGAAGGCAAGCATCACCCGTCTGCGGGCCGAGGCGTATCAACAACCCCTGGAGTTCGACGAACAAGTGATGACCGACCCGGCCGTCGTCCTACAGGAGCAACAAGCCTACCGGGCGCGCAAAAACGCCCTGGACGAAAGCCTCGCCGCCCTGCAACGCAGCTATTCGTTGTCGGCCCGGGAGATCCAGCTGGCTGAACCTTTGGCGGCCAAAGGCTTGATGTCCGAAGTCGAGATCCTGCGTATGCGACGCTCGGCCAACGAGATCAAGTCGCAAATCGTCGAGCGCATTAACCGCTACCAGGCCGAGGCCAACTCCGAACTGGCCAAGTTCGAGCTGGAACTGTCCCAGACCACCGAGAACCTGGTGGGGCGAGCAGACGTGGTCGAGCGCACCACCATCAATGCGCCGGTGCGCGGCACCGTGAAGAACGTACGAGTGAACACGCGCGGCGGGGTTATCCAGCCCGGTGAGCCGATCCTGGAAATCGTCCCGCTGGAAGACCAGTTGCTGGTGGAAGGCAAGATTCGCCCCGCCGATGTCGCGTTCCTGCGGCCCGGTCTACCCGCAACGGTGAAGATCACCGCCTATGACTACGCCATTTATGGCGGCCTCAAGGGCCACGTTGAACATATCAGCCCCGACACCCTGAAAGATGATCAGAAAGCCGCAGCCGGCCGGCCCGATGACACCTATTACCGCGTCCTGGTCCTGACCGAAAGCAGCAACCTGGAAGCCGGTGGCCGCTCCTTGCCGATCATTCCAGGGATGGTTGCTTCGGTGGAAGTACGCACCGGTGAAAAGACCATTCTCGACTACCTGCTCAAACCCGTGCTCAAGGCACGTGAAGCCTTCCGGGAGCGATAAGCACGACTGTTTCCAAGCAACGCCGTTTTCGATTGACCCCGGCCGCCTGGTTAGTGTCGTGCTGCCTGTTCGGTGGCGTGATCGCTCAACAAGCCATAGCCGAAGAGTTGCTGACGTTTATGCCGGTCGCACCGCAGAAGCCGGCGGCGCCGTTAGAAAAAAAACCCGCAGCGGCGCCCGTGACGGCACCGCAACGCAGCGCTACCGTCAATCGCCGCGACAGCGAGCTCGCCTCGTTCAATCCAGCGCCGGCCCCCGTGTCTACGCCGGCCGCACGGGGGACGCTTGAGTTCAAGCCGATGACGGCCGACGCCAAACCGGCACGACCTGCCGCAGCGGCACCCGCTGGGCGAAAGGCCAACGACGTGCTCACCTTCGAGCCCGCTTCCGCAGCCACCGCCGACCGCACGATTGCGCTCCCACGCCCGGCGTCCACTTCCGCGCCGGTCGCGCCTGCCTATGCGGGCAAACCTGCCGTAAACGCCGCCCCCCCGGCGTCGAGGGCAATACGTGAGGCCGAACAGCAAGTCCACAGTGTCTCGGCCCTCTCATTGGCCGCATTGCCACCACGCCTGGCCGCCCGGCGTGGCGAGGGCACTTACATTTCCGGCCCTTCCGAAGCCGAGCTTCGTGCCGTATTCAATCGCGCCGTGGAAGCCGCCATCGAGCGTGCGCCGACGATTTTCCGTGCCAAGGCCGAACAACAGGCCGCTGAAGAAGATATCGCCGAAGCCGAAGGCCAACGCTGGCCACAAGTCGACATTGGCACCCAGACCTCACCAGTCAATTTCGGCAAAGGCTCCGATGCCGAGACCGGCAGTGGCGGCATCAACCTGGCCGTCACCACACCCGTGTACGACTGGGGGCGCATTCGGCACTCGATCGACAGCCGAAAACGCTTGTCCCACGCCGCCGATGAAAGCCTGGAGTCGGAAAAGGAAACCCTGGGCTATGAAGTGGTCACCACCATGATCGAGCTGGGCAAACAGCGGATCATTGTCGACCTCAGCCAGCAATTTGCCGACCGCATGAATGAGTTGGTCAAAATGCTCGCCGGTATTGTCGCCGTCGACAGAGGCCGCTCCAGCGAGTTGACCCAGGCGAAGGCCCGTATGCTGCAGGCACAAGCCTTGCGCGACTCGGCCAATGCAAAGGCCAAGGATGCCGAAATCACCCTGCGCAAACTGGTGGGCGACCGCCCGGTAGCCATCCCGCGCACGACGGAATGGAACATTCGCCTGGCCAACCTCGACTTGCTGCTGAACGACGCCAAGGAACATCCGACCATCCGCAAGGCCACCGCCGAAACGGAGTCCGCCGAATTGCAAGCCAAAGCCGTGCGTGCCGGCGGGTTGCCGCAGTTGAACTGGGTCATCAGCAAAAGCACCGCCGAAGACACCTTGGGCCGCGAACAACCCTGGCAAACCAACTTGTCGGTGACCTGGGGCGCCTTCCGCGGTGGCTCGACCCGCGCCGCCGAACGCGCCGCGTTGCAACGCGCCGATGCCAGTCGCTATGAAGTCGATCAACAACGCCGTGACCTGGAGTTCCGTATCCGCACCGCCGACCACGATGCACGCACCATGCTTGAACGCTCGGAGCTGTACCGTGAACTGACAAACGAGTCGGGGCGGATTCGCGAAGACTTTTTCCAGCAGTGGCACCACCTGGGCAAGCGCACCTTGCTCGATGTGCTCAGCGCCGAAAACGAGCACTACAGCAATCAGGTCAGCGAGATCACCAATCGCTTTGACGGCTACCAGTCCATTCTGCGTCAATATGCGGGAGCTGGTACATTGGCCCGATGGTTGCGCACCGGGAGTTGATCTTCGTGTCACGACGGCATCAGTCAAACAAATAACAGCCGGCATGGAATGTGCCAGATCCATGCCTGAGGGTGACGCGCACCCTCTGCGGGCTTGGCTATCAATGCCTCAAGGGAACAGATGCTTTGAAAATGCCTGATTTTTCCGTCGCCTGCTGGTCGGTGCTCCTGGTTTTATTGTTTTCGGTGAATGCACAGGCGCGGCCTCCCGCGCTCGTGGAGTTATTGGTCAACGCCCCGCTCACTGCCCCTCATGTGGAATTTGATCCACACACCAAAGCCTGGCTGGCTACCGACCCCCTGATCAATGTGGCGATCTGGAGCGGCGCGTTACCCCCCTTGCACATGGGGTTCGAGCAAGATCAATTCGAAGGCGTCACGGCCGACTACCTGAACGTGGTGCAGGAGGTCACCGGGCTGCGCATGAAAATCTGGCGTTACGCGACCCGGGCCAAGGCCAGGGAGGCGCTTGAGCAAGGCCAGGTCGACATGGTGGCGCTGCATGACGTCAGTGAAGGCCAGAACGGCGCAATTACCCAGTCCAGGCCTTACTTGTTGAACCGCAAGGTGATTGTCCGGCGTATTGGCGAAACCCAGCTGCCCTCGGCGGACCTGAGTGGACAGCGCCTGGCTTACGTGGGCGACGATACGGTCGGGGCGCTTTTACACAAGCAGTACCCGAACGCGACCCTGATCCAGTATTCCAACCATCTCAACAGCCTTGCCTCGCTGGTCTATGACCAGGCCGATGCGTTCTGGACCGACGCCATCACGGCCGAATTCCTGATCAGGTTGCTCTACAGCAATGATGTGTATATTTCCGGCGACGCCCTCTCCACCTCCGCCGATATCAACTTCGCCGTCAGCGACCGCCAACCCCAGCTACTGGCCGCCATCAACAGCGCACTGGACGCCATCTCCCCCGCCGACATGATGCGGATCACCACGCGCTGGGGGCTGAGCAATAACTTCGTGGTCGAGCAACCGCCGCTGAACCTGGATGCCGAGCAAACGGCCTGGCTCGCAGCCCATCGCAAGGTCAAGGTGCTGGTGGCCGGCTCCTACGCGCCCCTGACGTTTTTCGATGATCAGGACCGACTCCAGGGCCTGGGGGCGGATTTGTTGAAAATCGTCAGCCAGCGTACCGGGCTGGAGTTTGAAATTATTGGCGGCAACAGCCTCCCCAACATGATCAAGCAACTGGAGGAAGGCCAGGCGGAGCTTATCGCCGCCGTGAGCATTGGCGATTTACGACTTTCCCCCGAGCAATACACACGGCCCTATCTGATAAGCCCCTTTGTCGCAGTAAGCCGCTCAGGGGGGCAGATTAAAGGCCTTGAAGACCTCAAGGGCAAACGCCTGGCCGTGGCTACCGGCAACCCACTGTCGCAATGGCTGGCTCGGTACCACCCTGAAATCATCCAGATTCCGGTCCCCACGGCGGTGCGCGGCATCGAACTGCTGTCTGACGGTGACGTCGATGCCAGCGTGCATACCCGCTTCGGTGCCGACTACTTTATCAAGCACCATTTCCAGCAGGACCTTAAGATTGCTGCCGTGATCGGCCCCACTCCGGCGCGGGTTTCGATGGCAGTCAGTGCCGAAGACCTCCCTCTGAAAAGCATCATCAACAAGGTGCTGCTGGGCATTCCTCCCGAGGAGCTCAAGACCTTGAGCGACCGCTGGCGCAATCATGCGGCCCCAGCGGTCTCCAGTTCATGGAATACCTATAAGGACGACGTTTATAAAGTCGTCGGTGTGGCCATCGCCTTCGTCCTCGCGTTTCTGGTGTGGAACTACTACCTGCAGATCCAGATCAAGAAACGGCGGAGTGCCGAATTGGCCCTCAGTGACCAGTTGGCCTTCAGCAAAACCCTGATCGACGGTTCCCCCATCGCCCTGTATGTGCGAGACAAGGCCGGACGGCTGGCTCACTGCAATCGCGCCTATCTGGAGTTTTTACAAACAACGCCGGAAGAGGTGATTGGCAAGACCCTGCTCGACGCCGGCGTCATCTCACCGCAGTTGAGTCGCCAGTACCAAAAAATCTATCAGGACACCCAACACCACGGTGAACCGACATTCGCGGACCTGGAAATCGACGTCAAAGGCCGCCAACACCGGATCTATCACTGGACCCTGCCCTACCAGAGCAGCGCGGGAGAATTTTCGGGGGTGATCGGCGGCTGGCTGGACATCAGCGAACGTGAGCAATTGATGGAACAGTTGCAGCAGGCTCTAGAGGCCGCTGATGAGGCCAACGATTCCAAATCGATTTTCCTGGCAAGCATGAGCCATGAAATTCGCACGCCCATCAGCGCGCTGATCGGGTTGATCGAGATGCTTCGCGTGCGCGGTGGCACCCCGCAACAGATCGATGAAAACCTCACCGTGGCGCATCAATCGGCGCAGTCGTTGCTGTCCTTGATCGGCGACATTCTGGACCTGTCGAAAATCGAGGCCGGCGCCATGCAGCCGTCCCCGCGCCCGACCCAACTCGGCGAACAGCTGCGCTCCATTCACAAGCTGTTCCAGGTCAACGCGCACAATAAAGGGCTGCGCTTCGACCTGCTGCTGGAGGCCCGTGATCAGCAGGTGATCATCGACACGCTGATGCTGGACCAGATTGTCGCGAACCTGATCAGCAACGCCATCAAGTTCACCCAACAAGGCTTTGTCGAGCTGTCCTTGAAACAGCTGCCGGACGATGCCGCTACAGGTTTTGGCAGCTACCTGATCGAAGTGCGTGACTCAGGATGTGGGTTGAACGAGCAGCAGAAAAAGGCGATCTTCGAACCCTTCGTTCAAGTGGCGCCCGCCGCTACTATCAGTGGGCGCAGTACCGGCTTGGGCTTGAGCATCTGCACCCGCGTGGCGACACTGATCGATGCCCGGCTGAGCGTTGACAGCCAGCCCGGTAAGGGTTCGTGCTTCCAGCTTCGCTTCACGGCTGAGCGATCAGCTCTGGCGCCCGCCCTCGCCACCATTGCGGCCCCGACCCAAACGGGTCGCAGCCTGAAGATCCTGGTGGTGGAAGACCATGCGCCCAATCGCCTGTTGCTTTGCCAGCAAATCGAATACCTGGGCCATCGCGCCGTGGCCTGTGACAACGGCGAGACCGCGTTGGCCGAGTGGAAACAGGCCCAGCCGCCCTTCGACCTGACCATCACCGACTGCAACATGCCTCATATGGACGGCTATGAACTGACCCGGCAGATGCGCGAGAGCGAACAGTCCCGCGCGCTCGGCGCCCATCCAGTCTTCGGCCTTACCGCCCACGCCCAGTCGCACATCATCCAGGACTGCCTGGACGCAGGCATGACCCAATGTCTGTTCAAACCCCTGGGCATCGAAGCCCTGACCCAGCATATCGGCAACGTCTCAGCCCAGGTCGAACGCCGGGAGAGTGCCTCCCGCGTCAAGGGCAGCGAGCTGCAGAAGCTCAAAGCCCTGGCGCCCGAGGCCTATGCGTCCCTGGTCAACGAGTTCATCACCACCAACAGGGCCGATGGCGCTCGACTTGAACAGCTCGGGCTCGATAACGAATTCGAAAAAATGGTCAGCCTGGCCCACAAAATCAAAGGTGGTGCGCAAATGGCCCATGCCGTGGAGATGGTTGATGCCTGCGTGGCGCTGGAGGCATCGGCAACTCTGTGTGATGCGCCGGCCTGCGATCAACAGGTCAAGCGGATCTTGAGCGCCATGCAGGTACTGGAAGAACAATTGCTGGCCAGTCTTTGACCTGCGTCTTGTAGCCTCTGGCGAGGCAGGAGGCCGAGATGGGGCTGGGCGGCATTCCGACGTAGCGGCCCCCGGAGGCTACAGACATCAGCGTGCGGTCTTCAGGCGCTTTTGATTCAGCCCGGCATTGAGTCAGGGGTAAATTCAAAGTAAAAAAAACCGTCGTACCTGGGGTTCAAGTACGACGGTAAATCAAGAAGCGATGCTTCTTGAGAGCGGGTTCGTAGCGGATGCCAATCCGCCAAACAAGCCACGCCAACAAGCGCGATGAAGCCCCTGCGGGGGCTGACTCATGGCTCGGCGCGGTCAAGCTCCACGCGAATCGCCACGCGGCGGTTCGGGGCATAGCAATTGATCTGTTCCAGCCGTGGTCCGTAGCAGGTATGTACCACCGGTTCGCGGCTGCCGGCGCTGTCGGTGCTGAGGATCGACTCGGCCATGCCACCGTCCACCAGCATCTGGCGCACGGTATGGGCCCGTCGCTCGCCCAGCAGTTGGTTGTCGCTGGCGGTGCCGAACGGGTCGGTATGGCCCGTCACCCGGACCTGTTTGATCTGCGCTTCATCGCGCTGCAACTCACCCAGCAAACGCTCGATGGCAGTGCGCCCCGCCGCGCTGATATCGCGGTAGTCGGACTTGCCATGGGCAAACAGCACATCGCTGGCCAAGGTGTAGTGCTTGAAGCGCTCATCGTCCTTCAAGTACTCGTAATAGCGACAGGCCTCGACGTTGGTGGCACGCGACAACGCATGCATCTGTGAACGCGTGGCCTTCAGCTCGCGCTCGGCCTCTTCGCGGTTCAACGGCATCGGGAAGGTACCGCCGTCTTCACGCACTTTCAGGTAGTAGGTGCGCCCGCCTTCCAGGTTGGCCAGGTACAGGTCCGTGGTTTTTCCTTTGTAGGTCGGCGCATCGTTCAGGTAAGCACCCAGCGTATGGCTGCCGGGGGCCAGGCAGAAGCTGGTGAAGCCGCCGGGCAGCAGGCCGGTGTGGAACTCCCGGTCGATATACACATGGGCGGCACCGGCGCGTTGCACGCCGTCCTTGCTGCGGTAATACACCACCTGCGTCTGGTCCACCGCCACCGGCGGCGGCGGTATATAAGCGGCATAGAACACCCGCCCCGCCACTTGACCGGCCTTGGGCTCCTGCGCCAATGCGGGATAGCTTGCCAGTAAGGTGGCGCCTGTCAGCAGGCCCGCCAGTGTTGTGTTTCGCATGAGTGTCATCGTGGTTCCATCGCCAACGCCAACATCGGGCCCTGGGAAAAAAAACAGAATGGGGCTGGTGTTGAGGACCAACCGTTTGAGTCGGAATTATCCGACGGCGCACCTTGTGCAGCTATAAGACACGTCTCAGAAACGCCCAAACAGGCCAGATGATTACCCCGTCCCTGTAGGAGGGATTTTCAACAGCGGCCTTTGAGCAGGCAAAAAAAACCCGACGCCATCCGTGCATCGGGTTAAAACCAGGAGAGGGGAATCTGCCTGGGAGTATCAGGTGTGTGTATCAGTTGCGCGTATCGACCCGCACCACCACACGACGGTCAACGGCGTAGCAGGCGATCTGCTCGGAACGCGAGCCGTTGCACGCGTTGCTCACTGGCTGATCGGAACCGGCACTGCTGGCGGTGACCGACGAGGCGCGCAAGCCGCCGTCGAGCAACAGGCTGCGCACGGTCTGTGCACGCTTGAGGCCCAGGGTGTAGTTGGAGGCAGTAGAGCCGATAGCATCGGTATGGCCGACCACTTCAACACGGTCCAGGTTGGTGTTTTCCTGCTTCAGCTGGGTGACCAGTTGGCGAATGGCTTCGCGGCCCTTGAACGTAATGTCCTGGGTACCGGATTTGCCGAAGGCAAACAGCACGTCACCGGACAAGGCGTAGTCCTTGTACTGCGCTTGCACCGGCATCGGCAGGTAGTCACAGGCCTGCACGGTCGAAGCGCGGGACAGCGCCTGGACCTGCTTGCGCATCCCCATCAGCGCACGTTCGGCTTCTACGCGAGTCACGGCTTGCGGCGCGCCGTAGCCGTCTTCGCGTACTTGCAGGAAGTAGGTCTTGCCGCCTTCCAGGTTGGCCGAGAACACGTCGGTGCTCTTGCCTTTGTACTGCGGCGCGTCTTTTACGTAGGCGCCCAGGCTGTGATTGCCCGGCGCGACGCAAAAGCTGCTGAAGCCACCCGGCAACAGGCCGGCGTGAAACTCGCGGTCCACATACACATGGGCGGCGCCCTGCTGGGTGCCCATGCCATTGGCGCGGTAATACACCACTTGCACCTGACGCTCGGAAACCGGTGCCACGGGGGTGTATTGAGTGCCGAAGACCTTGCTCGACACAACGCCGGGCTTGAACTCCTCGGCCGTGGCGAACTGGGCACTGGCCAGGGCCACACTCAGTACTGCGACGTTAAAGATGTTTATACGTTTAAACATGATCATGACTCCACCGTGGGCACCCGCAGGCGCCCGCAGCTATTGAATGAGTTGAGGCTGGCCAGGCCAACCGTTTGGCAACGCAAGCCGTACGCAGGCCAGGCCTGCGCACGGTGTTCGCGTTTACACCAGGTTGGTGGTTACCCCGTCCTGCACCAGCAACTGGGCATCGAGTGAGGAGTGTTGGAACACGTTGTACGTCACGCCTTCCACAATCACCTGGCCTTGACCTGCCCAATCACCCGGGTCGGTACCGTCGGCCAACAGGTCGTCGAGGTTGACGACGTCGCCGGCGTTGCCTTTGATCATCATCTGGACGGACTCGTCTTCGGTGAAGAGCGAAGATTCGCCCAATTCCAGAACATCGCCCAGGTTGAGGTTCAGGGTGTTGTTGCCGGTGCCGGTGAGGTCGATGATTTCGATCGATTCAAGTTTTCCCGCAATAGAGTTGAGATCAAGAAGTTGGCCGGCACCGGTAATTCGCAATGTATCGACGGAGCCGCCGCCATTGATGATGCTGTCAACATTGTTAAGTAACCCGACATCAGCAATTGAAAAGATGTTGTCCGCGTTGCCACCGAAGTACCCTGCAGCTTCGATGATGCTTTGATTAGTTTCTGGACCCGATACACCACCAGAATCTGTGTAGTCGAATCGACCAAAGTTGATATCGTCCACCCATATGTACTGATCCGCCCCGCCTATTGTCAGTGTGACGGAGGAGAACTCCTCGCCATAAGGCAATTCAGTGGTAACAGTTCCACGAGTCCCTCCCGCGACTGTCAAATGCGCACGGTAAACCTCATCACCAGCTGCATTGTGGAATATGGCGGTAAACATAGCATTGTTGGTCAAATCACCGACATTGAAGGAAACAACGTTTGCTGGTTGACCGGTCAGCTCCAATCGTACCGTTCCGGTGATTTCAAGCGCATTAGTGGTAGGACGATCAGAAACAGAATCGGTTGTTATACCTATTTGCTGAGAAAAGCCCGTCCCAACAGCAACAGAAACCACATCGAACCCATTAAGACTGACCCTTGTACCAGTTGGCAGCGCTTGTGCCGGTACGCCGTTGAAGTCTTGTGCAATATCGTAGGTCACGCTCTTGGAAGCACTTCGATACTCCGACACGTTTCCGGCAGCATCGACCAATGCACCTTGAATAGAGGTCGGATTGCCACTTGTACCTACCGGTCCAGTAATAATCGCGCTCCCTCCATCAATTTCCGGCTGGGTCAGTTCATGCTGAACGATTCGCCCGTCGACTATAAGGTGAATACTATCTCCTACCGCCAGAGTACTTCCGTCAAAGCTTACAGTGATATCCGCACCATCCCATTCGATCAAGTCAAGAGTCACAATCGAAGTATCCAATGTCACAGCCTGAGCGACGGTATTGGCATTGCCTGCTGCATCCAAAACCCGAGTATGGATGGTCCAGTCCCCGGTGTGGCTGTTCTGATCAAGGAAGCTCCAGCTACCATCAGCATTCATCAACACATCAAGCCAGGTAGCCCCACCGTCGGTGGAGATCTGCACCGTCTCACCCGCAACCAAAGCCGCAGTCAACGAACCCTGAATCAAACGCCCAGCGCTGCCGTCGTTAGTGACGAAATCGCCACTGTCGGCACCGCTGTCCTTGCTCATGCTCTCGACAATCGCCGAGGTAGTAGGCGCTTCGGTATCAATAATCACCGTCCACGAATCAGACGGCGCGCTCTGGTTACCGGCCTGATCCTGCGCAATCACATCGAACTCGTTGGTCGAGCCATTGTTCAGCGGTGGGTTAGGCGTGTAGCTCCAGGAACCATCCGGTTGAACAGTGACGCGATCAATTTCAACGCCGTTGTTGCGCACAATGATGGTGTCGCCCGCTTCACCACGGCCCGACAGCGTCGGCGTGGTGTCATCGGTGGTGGAACCATCAGGCAACGACCCCTGGATGGTGCCCACATCATCCGTCACATCATCAATAGTCGGCGGCGCCGAAGGCGTCAGGTCGATGTCCAGGTTGAAATCAGCAGTCGGTGCGCTTTCGCCACCGGCTGCGGTGACAACGGTAGCGGTAAAGGCATAGCTGCCTTCAGGCAGAGCGGGTGCAACGGTGTATTCCCAACGACCTGCGCCGTTGACCGGCACACCGGTTGCCAGCAGATTACCGTCCAGGTAGATATTGACGGTCGAACCTGGGGTGGCCTGGCCATTCAATGTCGGTGTGGTGTCATCGGTGACGCTGCCGCTGGCCAGTGGATCCTGGACCGGGCCGACGTTATCCGTCGCTTGCTCGATGCTGATAGCCACGGCCGAGGTATCGACGGTGAAGTCGATCGGCGTGCTTTGCGGGCTACGGTTACCCGCAGCGTCCACGACCACAGTGCTGAAGCTGTGCGGACCGTCAGCCAGGGCAGGGGCCGGGGTGTAGGTCCAGTCACCTGCGCCATCGACCGGTACACGGCCGATTTCCACACCGTTGTCGTAAATGATCAGGGTGGTGTTCGGCTCGGCAGTACCGCTGTAGGTCGGGGTGCTGTCATCGGTGGTGCTACCGCTGGCGATCGGGCCGACGATGGCGCCGACGTTATCTTCCAGTTGGCTGGCATCTGCCGCTATCGGTGCGGTGGTGTCCACGGTGATCGGGTAGTTGCCGGTCGGCGGGCTGGTATTGCCGGCCGAGTTGCTGGCGGTGGCGGTCAGGTTGTTAAGGCCTGGGGTCAGTGCTGGTACCGGGGTGATGGTCCAGTTGCCCATCGCATCGGCGTCAATGCTACCGACTGCCACGCCATTGGCGAACAGGGTCACGGTGGAGAACGGCTCAGCCGTACCGCTGACTTGTGGCTCGGTATCATTGGTGCTTTGACCGGGCATGATGTTGCCAACCACATCGGCGACGTCATCGAACACGCCGGTGATGCTTGGCGCGGGTGGCGTACCGCCTGCAATAAGCTCGAAATCGACGCTGTTGGACGGATCGCTGATGTTGCCAGCGGCGTCTTCGGCCCTTGCGCTCAGGTCATGCGGACCGTTGAGCAACGGCGGAGTCGGAGTGAACGTCCAGCGACCATCGGTACCGACCGGCGCGCGACCGATTTCGAGGCCATTGTCATAGATGACGACGGTGGTGTTCGGCTCGGCCTGACCGCTGATGTCCGGCTGGGCATCGTCGGTGATGTCGCCCGGCAGGATATTGCCGGTGGAAGTGCCCTGGTCATCGAACACGCTGTCGATGGTCGGGGCCACGGGGGCCACGGTGTCGATGATCACCGTCCACGAATCGGACGGCGCGCTCTGGTTACCGGCCGGATCCTGCGCAATCACATCAAACTCGTTGGTCGAGCCATTGTTGAGCGGCGGGTTCGGCGTGAAGCTCCAGGTGCCATCCGGTTGAACGGTGACGCGATCAATTTCAACGCCGTTGTTGCGCACAATGATGGTGTCGCCCGCTTCACCGCGGCCCGACAGGGTCGGCGTGGTGTCATCGGTGGTGGCGCCATCGAGCAACGAACCCTGGACCGAACCGACGTCATCACGCACGTCTTCGATGGTCGGCGCCGCTGAAGGCGTCAGGTCGATGTCCAGGTTGAAATCAGCAGTCGGTGCGCTTTCGCCACCGGCTGCGGTCACAACGGTAGCGGTAAAGGCATAGCTGCCTTCTGGCAGAGCGGGTGCAACGGTGTATTCCCAACGACCTGCGCCGTTGACCGGTACACCGGTTGCCAGCAGATTACCGTCCAGGTAGATATTGACGGTCGAACCTGGGGTGGCCTGGCCATTCAATGTCGGTGTGGTGTCATCGGTGACACTGCCGCTGGCCAGTGGATCCTGGACCGGGCCGACGTTATCCGTCGCTTGCTCGATGCTGATAGCCACGGCCGAGGTATCGACGGTGAAGTCGATCGGCGTGCTTTCCGGGCTACGGTTACCCGCAGCGTCCACGACCACAGTGCTGAAGCTGTGCGGACCGTCAGCCAGGGCAGGGGCCGGGGTGTAGGTCCAGTTACCTGCGCCATCGACCGGTACACGGCCGATTTCCAAACCGTTGTCGTAAATGATCAGGGTGGTGTTCGGCTCGGCAGTACCGCTGTAGGTCGGCGTGCTGTCATCGGTGGTGCTACCGCTGGCGATCGGGCCGACGATGGCGCCGACGTTATCTTCCAGTTGGCTGGCATCCGCCGCTATCGGTGCGGTGGTGTCCACGGTGATCGGGTAGTTGCCGGTCGGCGGGCTGGTATTGCCGGCCGAGTTGCTGGCGGTGGCGGTCAGGTTGTTCAGGCCTGGGGTCAGCGCTGGAGACGGGGTGATGGTCCAGTTACCCAGTGAGTCCGCCTGAACGCTGCCCACTGCCACGCCATTGGCGAACAGGGTCACGGTTGCGTTCGGTTGAGCGGTACCGCTGACCTGTGGCTCGGTGTCGTTGGTGCTTTCGCCGGGCATGATATTGCCGACGTTATCAGCGATGTCATCGAATACGCCGGTGATGCTTGGCGCGGGTGGTGCGCCACCTGTGAGCAATTCAAAGTCAACGCTGTTGGACGGATCGCTGATGTTGCCAGCGGCGTCCTCGGCCTTTGCGCTCAGGTCATGCGGACCGTTGAGCAACGGCGGAGTCGGAGTGAACGTCCAGCGACCATCGGTACCGACCGGCGCGCGACCAATTTCCACGCCATTGTCATAGATGATGACGGTGGTGTTCGGCTCGGCCTGACCGCTGATGTCTGGCTGGGCATCGTCGGTGATGTCGCCCGGCAGGATATTGCCGGTGGAAGTGCCCTGGTCATCGAACACGCTGTCGATGGTTGGGGCCACGGGGGCCGTGGTGTCTACGATGATGATGTATGGGTCCGACGGCTCGCTGGCGTTGCCAGCCGGGTCGGTGACGATCACGGTGATCGGGTGCGGACCGTCTGCCAGCGCTGGGTCCGGGGTGAATTCCCATTTGCCGTCTTCGTCAACCTCGGCCTGGCCGATTTCTACGCCGTTGTCGATGATGGTAACGGTGTCGCCAGGTTGCAGGCCGCCGCCGCCAAAGGTCGGGGTGCCGTCGTCGGTGGTGCCGCCGTTGCCGACGTCGCCGGTGATCGGGCCTACGTTGTCGATGGCTTCTTCGATGCCACCGGTACCTGCGCCTGGCTTGACCGGGGCAGTGGTGTCAACGATGACGATGTACGGATCGGATGGCTCGCTGACGTTACCGGCAGGGTCGGTCACGATAACAGTGATCGGGTGTGGGCCTTCAATCAGTGCTGGGTCCGGAGTGAACTCCCAACGACCGTCTTCGCCAACGATGGCTTCGCCGATTTCCACACCTGCGTCGATGATGGTGACGATGTCGCCAGGTTGCAGGCCGCCGCCGCCAAAAGTCGGAGTGCCGTCGTCGGTGGTGCCGCCGTTGCCGACGTCGCCGGTGATCGGGCCTACGTTGTCGATGGCTTCTTCGATGCCACCGGTACCCACGCCTGGTTTGACGGGTGCGGTAGTGTCGATGATCACGATGTACGGATCCGACGGCTCACTTTTGTTGCCGGCCGGGTCAGTCACGATCACGGTGATCGGGTGCGGGCCTTCAATCAGTGCCGGGTCCGGAGTGAACTCCCAACGACCGTCGTCGCCAACAATGACTTCGCCGATTTCCACACCATCGTCGATGATGGTCACGGTATCGCCTGGAGTCAGGCCACCGCCGCCAAAGGTCGGGGTACCGTCGTCGGTCACGCCGCCGTTGCCGATGTCGCCGGTGATCGGGCCGACGTTGTCGATGGCTTCTTCGATGCCACCGGTACCGATGCCTGGCTTGACCGGGGCGATGGTATCGATGATTACGATGTACGGGTCGGAGGGCAGGCCAGCGTTACCGGCTGCATCCGTGGCCACGGTGGTAAAGCTGTATTCACCGTCCGCCAAGACTGGCGATGGGGTGAATGACCAGGTGCCGTCTTCTTCAACCACGGTCTCGCCGATTTTTTCGCCGTTGGCGAACACTTCCAGCTTGGCGCCGGCTTCGGCAGTACCGCTCAGGGTCGGGGTGTTGTCGTCGGTCAGACCGTTATTGGCGATGACACCGGTCTGGTCGCCGAAGTCATCGGTGATCGCGTCAATGGCGGATTTGCCCGGCGCGGTGATGTCGACAATGAAATCGAATTCGTCGGATGGCCCGCTGACGTTACCGTCTTTGTCCTTTTCGACAACGATGATCGAGTGCTCGCCTTCAGGCAATGGCGTGGTGGGGGTGTATTCCCATTTGCCGTCGTCGCCGACCACGACTTCGCCGATCGGCTTGCCGTTGTCTTCAATGATGATGATATTGCCCGGCGTACCGGTGCCGCCGAAGGTCGGCGTGGTGTCGTCGGTGGCGCCGCCGTTTTTGATCGGGCCTTGATCTGCGCCAACGTTGTCAGTGGCGCCGCCAATGACAGGGGTGTCCAAGCCAGGCTTGCCGCCTTCTTCGTGATGCTTGTTGTCGTCATCGTCGCGGGCCAGCTTGTAAGCCGCACCCAGCAGACCTAACGCGCCCAGGCCCAGCAGAGCGGGCCAGAACCAGCCGAGGCCAGTACCAGCAATCAGGCCTTCGCCAAAACCAACCAGCTCCTCGGAACCCAGCACTTGCGGGGAGGAAACGCCATCGGCGAGGAAGGCTGCAGCGTGATCGCTTTCAGCGTCAGACGAAATGTACTCGTAGTAGGCACCGTCTTCCGCCACACCGACCAGTTGGCCAGGGTGCTCGTAGAAGCCTTCGATGATCAGTTGCGGATGGTCGGGGTCGGTACCTTCAGTGGCCACATGCAGGTCGTTGCCGACGCGCTTGATGGTCAGGTTTTCGGGGGCAACCGGTTTTTCACCGCCCTCGGCGAGAATGTACTTGCCATCCTTTACTGCTTTGATGCGCACAGGGGCGCCCTGTTGGGTGGTGCGAAGCTCCACCGACTCGGTAATTGTTTTGCCGTCCACCACGGCGACGTTCACTGCGTTTGTGTTCAAAGTGATGCCTTCATTCGTCAGGTTAGTCTCCGTGCCGGTAATTCGGCACGTCTGAATTTTCCATGCACACCCATTCGAAAGCGGCACCCAGGAATAGGACGAATGTTGACGACCGGCGAACGCTGTCGATATGAGACATGTCCCAAAACCCGGAATAATCCTACGAGCAATACGGCAACTACTGACTTACACATGGCAACTTTTCAAACTCGACGATGGACGTCTTAGTTCACGTACACACCTTTGTCCGCGGAATAAATGAACACTCAATTATCGGAAATTGAGACAAGTCCTACATTGACGGTGATGCGTTCTGAGTGAGCCTAAAAAGGTAATGCTCTACCACGTATCGCGGCCTAGCCCTTGTCCCAGCAACACACTGTCGGTTGGAGGGTCGCTTTCTCATCAATAGCCAGGAATCCCGAATGAAGGCTCCCTTTCTCCTCAATGTATTCACCCCGCTGCGGTTGGCGTGCGTACTCGCCACCAGCGCCCTGCCTTTCTCGGCCCAGGGCGCGGACCTGACTCGTGACAATGGCGCCACCGTCGGTGATAACCAGAACTCGCAAACCGCCGGTGCCTACGGCCCGGTGCTGCTGCAGGACGTGCAATTGATCCAGAAGCTTCAGCGCTTCGACCGCGAGCGCATTCCCGAGCGTGTGGTGCATGCCCGTGGTACCGGTGCCCATGGTTCCTTTACCGCCACCGACAGCCTTGGCGTGTTGACCAAGGCCAAGCTGTTTACCTCCGGCACGGTCACGCCGGTATTCGTCCGCTTCTCGTCTGTGGTACACGGCACGCACTCCCCGGAAACCCTGCGTGACCCGCGCGGTTTCGCCACCAAGTTCTACACCGCCGATGGCAACTGGGACCTGGTGGGCAATAACTTCCCGACCTTTTTCATCCGCGATGCCATCAAGTTCCCGGACATGGTCCATGCGTTCAAACCCGACCCCCGCACCAACCTTGACGATGACTCGCGCCGCTTCGATTTCTTCTCTCATGTACCGGAAGCGACCCGCACATTGACCGAGCTGTATTCCAATGCGGGTATCCCGGCCAGTTACCGGGAAATGGACGGCAACGGCGTACATGCCTACAAGTTCGTCAATGACAAGGACGAGGTGAACTACGTCAAGTTCCACTGGAAGAGCCTGCAAGGCACGCGCAATTTATTGCCTAAAGAAGTCGCCCAGGTACAGGGGGCCGATTACAGCCATATGACCCAGGACCTGGTCAGCCATATCAACAAGGGCAACTTTCCAAAGTGGGATCTGTATATCCAGGTAATCAGGCCGCAGGAGCTGGGTAACTTCGAGTTTGATCCGCTGGACGCCACCAAAGTCTGGCCGGACGTACCGCTGCGCAAAGTCGGGCAAATGGTCCTGAACCGTAACCCGACCAACGTCTTCCAGGAAACCGAGCAAGTAGCGATGGCCCCATCCAACCTGATCCCGGGCATCGAGCCTTCGGAAGATCGCCTGTTGCAGGGACGTTTGTTTTCCTATTCCGATACCCAGATGTATCGCTTGGGCGCCAATGCGCAGATGTTGCCGATCAACGCGCCGAAAAAAGCCGTCAACAACGGCAACCAGGACGGTGCAATGAACGCCGCCAGCACCACCACCGGCATCAACTACCAGCCAAGCCGCTCGCTTATGCGAGAAGAACCGACCAGCGCTCGCTACAGCATGCTACCGCTGTCGGGCAACACTCAGCAGGTCAAGATCCAGCGTGAGCAGAACTTCAAGCAGGCGGGCGATCTGTACCGCTCATTCAGCAAAAAAGAACGTCAGAACCTGATCGAAAGTTTCGGCGGTTCACTCGCCAGCGCGGACGACCAGAGCAAGCACCACATCCTGTCCTTCTTGTACAAGGCTGATCCCGAATACGGCACTGGCGTGGCCAAGATCGTCAACGGCGACCTTGCTCGCGTTCAGTTGCTGGCTGCTGACTTGACCGACTGAGTCCTGGGTAGCAATGCCCCTGGACATCGATACATAGCCCGAACGCCTCTACTTCCGTAGCCGCTGCCGAGTCGGCAGCGGCTACGGAAGCAAGCGTGACCTACAGCACAGAACAAAGGGGGCGTCGTGCCTGATAAGGAATTGAAAATACTCATCGCGGACACCAGCCTGCCTCGGTTGATCCAAATTGAGAAATGCCTGAACACGCTGGGTTACTACCGGATTCTCGCCTTGCAAAGCAGCGAAGACCTTCTCGTCGTGAACCACAGTCTCATCGACTATTTTGACGTATTGATTGCCAACAAAGCCCTGGCTTCGAACATTAACCCCCCTTTCCCACGGCTGGCCCAACAAAGTACCGACAAGGTCCCCCCTACGCTGCTGTATGACCGCTCGCATTCCCCGCCGACTCTTGAACTCATCGAGCACTTCATGGCGGAGATCGATCCGCCCTCCCCCTTTGCTTGCCTCAAACATCTGCCGTGGGCCAAAGGGCCTCGCCCAGGCGTTACAGACCAATGAGTCATGCTATCTGCCTGCCCATCTTTACCGCCTGTGTCTTGAGCCTGGCGGGATGTGCTCAATCGACGCCACATCCTGACCTCATAGAGGCCCGTGAGCTTTTTACACAACTTCAGAACAAGCCTGAGTCATTCACATTAGTCGTCAGCGAAGTCAGAGAAGCATTTGCCGTGCTGATCAAGGCCGACCTGTTATCCAACACCGATATTGACTCACCTGAAGTAAGCCGACTGTCGCAGTTGGCCATGCACAAGATTGCGCTTGCAGAACAGGCGATAGCCACGCGCAAACCTGAGCGGTTGATCAATCGACAGAGACAGACGCAATGCAAACCGATTTATTGCACACCCTGATTCAGCATCTGAATATGAACGCCATAGCGCTGGAGAGCACCACTGAAGACCTTGGTAGGTGGATCAATAATGCGGGCGCCACAACGACGGCCGCTCAGCTTTCCAGGCAGCTTGAGGTCATCGAAGAAAACGCGCAGATCATCGCCCGGGTTTTGGCTGGCTTTATCCACCCGCAATCGGGTAACAGCGCCGTGGGTATAGAAAAATACCGCTATAAAAAAAGTCCGCGAACGGACTTTTGGGGAGTCATGACCGGTTATTCGATGCCAGGATAATGCCGGCCGACGGTCTTGCCTGAACAGGCAACTATTTGATAGCAATCAATGAAAGCGCTTCGCGGTGAAATAACTTTTATTCCAGTAGCTATTGTTCAGCGAGTCGATACGAATGCTTTTTCCTGTTCTGGGCGCATGAATAAATTGATTATCGCCAATATAAACCCCCACATGATTCATGCGGCTGCCGCTGTTGTGTTTGAAGAAAACAGCGTCTCCGGACTTCAGTTCATCACGATAAACCGTTTTAGCCTTTGAACTGAGCATCGAGGACGTCGTTCGGGGAATATTTATCCCGCCCTCACTGCGAAAAAGATAAACAAGCAACCCGCTGCAGTCAAAGCCTTTACTCACCGAATTACCGCCCCACAGGTAAGGGACGCCAATCAACTCGTGAGCACGATTTATAAGATTCTCCATATAGCCTGACGATTCAGGATTAACATTTTGACCCTGGCTCGCGCCTGTCGACTTACTGGAAGAGTTTTGTTTTGTAGAAGCAAATAAATAATCCGAAAACAAATAACTGAACACAATCATTAATGTAAACTTTGACACTTTATGCACCGAAAGATAGAGGTAAGTTGGTTGGGGGTGCAATAGTATTCAGGTGGAGACGGCCATCACATAAGACTTGTCTCAGTCATACCCAAAAGCGTGTAGGAATCGACGAACGGGAGTAATGGATATTGTCGTGGACCCCACCCATTATCGGCTGCAATGGTGACTTACCGTGTATGAACGCGTATTGGGAACCTGACTAGATCTCATGGCGACAGGGCTGTCCCAATGGTCCTGAGCGATTCGCCGACAACAGGCCAGAAGGCTCGCTGAGCCGCAAAAACCGGGAGCCCACGCGTAGCAGGCCCCCGGAGAACGCTCTATTGCGGTTTGCGATAGCTGTTGATAATCGCCGAGAAGTCCTTGCCCCCTTCCCCACGCTGGCTCATCGACTGGTACAACTGCTGGGCCACGGCTCCCAGGATCACGGGTTGCTTGGCCTGCCGCGCTGCTTCAGTGGCCAGGCCCAGGTCCTTGAGCATCAGGTCGGCGCCAAAACCGCCGGTATAACCGCGCGACGAGGGCGCCGTTTCAATCACGCCCGGCCACGGGTTGTAGGTGTCCGAACTCCAGCAGCGCCCGGTGGAGCTGTTGATGATGCCGGCCAGCACCTGGGTATCGATGCCGAGCGCATCGCCCAGGGCCATGGCTTCACTGACGCCGATCATGCTGATGCCCAGCAGCAGGTTGTTGCAGATCTTGGCGATTTGCCCGGTGCCGACTTCGCCGCAGTGCACGATGTTGCGGCCCATTTGCGCCAGCACCGGTTGCAGGGTGGCGAACAGGTCGGGGGTGGCGCCGACCATGAAGGTCAGCGTGCCGGCTTGCGCCCCGCCGGTGCCGCCGGAGACCGGGGCGTCGGCCATCACCACACCTTGCCTGGCGGCGGCGGCAGCCACATCGCGGGCGGTTTGCGGGTCGATGGTGCTGCAGTCCACCGCGGGAACGCCTTCGCCGATGCCGGCGAGCACACCGTCCTCATTCAGCCACACGCTGCGTACATGCGCGGCGGCCGGCAGCATGGTGATCACCAGTTCAGCGCCCTGGGCCGCGTCACGCGGTGAGTCGCTGATGCGGCCGCCCAATTCGGCCAGCTCCTTGAGCACAGTCTGGTTCAGGTCGAACAGATTCAGCGCGTGCCCGGCCTTGATCAGGTTGCGGGCCATGGGCGCGCCCATGTTGCCCAGGCCGATAAATGCAATGTTCATGGTCGTCTCCCGGAGTCAGCGCAGGTTGATGGTGGTGTTGACGCCGTCGTTGACCGTATCGTCGTCGAACCAGCGGCTGGTGACGGTTTTGGTCTGGGTGTAGAACTGCACCACTTGCTTGCCGTACGGGCCGAGGTCACCGAGCTTGGAACCGCGGGAACCGGTGAAGCTGAAGAACGGCACCGGCACCGGGATCGGAATGTTGATGCCCACCTGGCCCACATCGATTTCGCTCTGGAACTTACGCGCCGCCGCGCCGCTCTGGGTGAACAGGCCGGTGCCGTTGCCGAACGGGTTGGCGTTGACCAGCGCAATGGCCTCATCGAGGGTATCGACTTCCAGCACCACCAGCACCGGGCCGAAGATTTCCTCGGTGTAGATGCGCATGTCGGTAGTCACGCCCGAGAACAGCGTCGGGCCGACAAAATTGCCGTGCTCGAAACCTGGCACCTTGATGTCACGGCCGTCCAGCTCCAGCTTCGCGCCTTCTTTCACACCACTTTCGATCAGCTCCAGGATGCGCGCCTTGGCCCGCTTGGAAATCACCGGGCCCACATCGGTGCCCGCTTCGCTGCCCGCGTTGACCTTGAGTTTCTGCGCCAGCGCCTTGAGATCCGGCAACCATTGCCTGGCCGCGCCCACCAGCACCACCACCGAGGTGGCCATGCAACGCTGGCCCGCAGCGCCGAAACCGGCGCCGACCAGGGCATTGAGGGTGTGCTCGCGATTGGCATCCGGCAGTACCACCGCATGGTTCTTGGCGCCCATCATCGACTGCACACGCTTGCCGTGTTTACCGGCCAGGTCATAGACATGCGTGCCCACGGCGGTGGAGCCAACGAAGGACACGGCCTTGATGTCCTTGTGGGTGCACAGCGCATCCACCACGTCCTTGCCGCCGTGTACCACATTAAGCACGCCGGCCGGCACACCGGCTTCCAGCGCCAGCTCCACCAGCAGCATGGTCGACAACGGGTCCTGCTCGGACGGCTTGAGCACGAAGGTGTTACCGCAGGCGATGGCCATCGGGAACATCCACAGCGGAATCATCGCCGGGAAGTTGAACGGCGTGATGCCGGCGCAGACGCCGATGGGCTGGCGCAGGGTGTAGGTGTCGACGCCGCCGGCGACGTTTTCGGCGAACTCACCCATTTGCAGGGTGCCGATGGAACAGGCGTGCTCCACCACTTCAAGCCCACGGAAAATATCGCCCTCGGCGTCGGCAATGGTCTTGCCCTGCTCGGCGCTGAGCACCCCGGCGATGCGCTTGGAGTGTTCGCGGATCAAGGCTTGCAGCTTGAGCATGATGCGCATGCGCGCGCCGATCGGGGTCAGCTTCCAGGTCTGGAACGCTCGATGGGCGGCGTCGATGGCGGCATTGACTTCATCGGCGGTGGCAAACGGCACTTTGGCCAGCACTTGCTGGGTGGCCGGGTTGACGATGTCTTGCCACTCGGTGGTCCTGGACTCGACCCACTCGCCATTGATCAGCAACTTGACCTGTTGTACGGAAATATCGGCAGATGCGTTCATGAGGGTCTCCGGAATCTTGTTGTTATGCAGAGAGTGAATCGCCTTGAAGAAGGAGGCGTTCGGACTGTTTTTGGAGTATAGATGTGCAAATCTCTAATAAGAACGCACATAAAAGCCGGTCCAATATGCAAAAAAACATCACATCGTTGGGCTCCCTGAACTGGGATGACCTGAAGTTTTTCCTCGAAGTGGCCCGCACCCGCAAGGCCAGCGTGGCCGCCAAGCGCCTGGCGGTGGACTACACCACCGTGTCGCGGCGCATCAGTTCATTGGAAGTGTCACTCGGCACCCTGCTGTTCGAAAAATCCCGGACCAATGGTTTTGTGCTCACCGCCGAAGGCCAGCGCTTGCTGGGCTACGCCGAATCCATCGAAAGCACCTTGCACATGGCCTGCGAGCAAGTCTCCGGCTCCGGCGTGGCGCTGTCCGGGCATGTGCGCATGGGCTGCACCGAGGGCTTCGGCAGTTTTTTCATCACCCCGCAGTTGAGTCATTTCGTCGATACCTACCCGGCGATCTCGGTCGACATCCTGCCGCTGCCGCACTTCATCAGCCTGTCCAAGCGCGAAGCCGACATCGTCATCGCCCTGGAGCGCCCGGAACACGGGCCCTATGTGTGCTGCAAACTGTGCGACTACACACTGCAGCTATACGCGACCCAGGACTACCTCGACCAACACCCGCCGATTCAACGCCCGGCGGATCTGGCCGAGCATCCGTTTATCAGCTATGTGGATGATTTGGCGTTCAGCTCGGAGCTGCTGTACCTGGCGAACGTGGTGCCCGGGGCAAGTGCCAGCCTGCGCAGCACCAGTGTGATTGCCCAGTACGTAGCGGCGCAGCAGGGACGATCGATGGCGATATTGCCGTGCTTTCTGGCAGCGCAGGACCCGCGCTTGCTGCCGGTGCTGGGGGAGCAGATCGCGATTACGCGGCAGTTCTGGATGTATTGCCGGGAGGATTTGAGGAAGTTGAAACGGATTACGTTGTTGTGGGATTACATCCGCGAAGTGACGGAGCAGAATCGGGGGTTGTTGATGGGGGAAACGCGGCAGATGCGGTTTGCCGATTGATAGCAGCGCACAAGCGCAAATGTGGGAGGGGGCTTGCTCCCGATGGCGGAGTGTCAGTTATCAGATGTAGTGGCTGACATGCCGCAATCGGGAGCAAGCCCCCTCCCACATTTGGAGTGCATTTCAGGTTGAGATGGGGGAAATGCTTTAGTCCGCGATGACTACGATCGACACGCGACGATTCTCGGTGCGCCCCGCCGTGGTTGTATTTGCCGCCACCGGCTCGCTGCTGCCCAGGCCGCGTAGTTGGATGTTTTGTTCTTTCATGCCCACCCGGGTCAGCACCTCGCTCACGCTTTTGGCGCGGCGCAGGGACAAGGTCTGGTTGTAGGTTTCTTTGCCCGACGCGTCGGTGTGACCTTCGACGCGTACGCGTTCGATGCCTGCGCCCACCAGGGCCTTGCCGATGCGCTCGACGATGTCGGTGCTGGGCTTGTTGAGGCTTTCGACGTCGCTGCCAAACAGCACCTTGCCAGACAAGCCGAAGGCCCAGCCTTCGTCAGTCAGCTCGAAACCCTGCTGTTTGAGCACGCTGACTTGCGCCGGGGTCAGGCCTTTGGGCGGTGGGGTCTGGCAGCCGCCGAGGGCCAGACAGGCGACGAGTAAGGTGATGAATAGAACGCGTGGGTTAGAGAACAAGGGATTAGCTCCTGTGTTGGACATTGACGACGGAATGCTCCGATTCCGCCGTTTGCTGGCCGCCCGACGACAGCCGCTTGGCCTGGTACATTGCCGCATCGGCTGCATTGAGCAGGGTGCCGGGCGTGGCACCATGCTCGGGATAAATGGCGACGCCGATACTGAGGGAGGTCACTACCTGAGTGTTGCCGGGCAGTGGGATCGGCGCGTCCATGCTGGCAATGATCTTGTCGGCGATGCGCTGTGCATCTTCGGCTTTGTGCAGCGGCGCGAGCAGCACGGCGAACTCATCGCCGCCCAGCCGGGCCACCAAGTCGTCTTCGCGCAGTTGTGCACGCACGCGCTCGGCAACGGCCATCAGCACCGCATCGCCGGCGGCGTGGCCGAAGTTATCGTTGATGTCTTTGAAACGATCGCTGTCGAGAAACAGCACCGCCACCCGCTCATTGGTCTTGGCGGCGCTGCGCAAGGCACGAATCAACCGGCCTTCGAAGAACGCACGGTTGGGCAGGCCGGTGAGGCTGTCGTGGCTGGCCTGGTGGGCAAGGGTTTCGTTTTCGCTTTGCAGGTGGTTCTGCCAGGCTTCCATCTCGCCAAGCAGGGCGTTGAAGTCGCTGCCCAGACTGTCGAGTTCAGCGATCTGCGCCGGCGGCACGCGGCGGTCGAAGTCACGTTCGCTGCGCGCAGCGTGGGCCACGGCGGCGAGGCTTTGCAGCGGCCCGGTGATACCGATCAGCAGGCGCCGCGCCAGGTGCAACGCGACCCAGGCGCTGAGCGCGGTGCAGATCACAATGCCCGCCAGGCCGCTGAGCAGAAAGCGCAACAGGCTGCCGCCATGCCCGGTCAGGTGGATGCTGCCGACCGTTTGCCCTTGATGGAGGATCGGCTGGCTGATGGGCTGCTCGAGCAAGGCATGCGCCAGTTCAAGCTCAACCCGTGACAACATGCCAGTGTTTGGCCGTACCCATTGCGCCAGTAGTTTGCCACCTGCATCGAAAACCTCGGCCTGGGCTACTTCCTCGGTTGAGGCAATCAGGCTGAGGGCTTCGGTGGCTGCGGCACTGTCGTCGAACACCACTGCCGCTTCCACGGTGTAATTGATCGAGCGCGCGATCAAGTGCAGGTTATGTTCGGCGTACACCCGTAGCGCCAGCACGCCGAGCAGGGTCAGGGACACACTGGCCAGGGTCACCGCCACTAACGCCAGAATCAGGTGCCCCCGGCCGATGACCGAACCCAGGGTCGGCCGCGCCTTGGCGGGCCTCATGGCGCCGGCGCTCGACGGCGCGACAGTTGCAGCACGCTGGGATGAATGCGTACGCCGCTGCGGGCGACGGAGTCCAGGTTCACCTCGAACGACACTTGCGCATCACTCACCCGCAGGCAGAACAGGCTGCCCACGGTGCATTGGTCACCGCCTTCGCTGATGCTGAGCACCGGATGGCCTATCAATGAGGTAAACAATGCGCTGCGTTCGTCAGTGCTGAGTTTGCCGATGTAAACGGCGTCGCAGGCACTGACGATATCGGTATTGCTCGCCAGCAGGCGGCGCACCGTCACCGGACGGCCGGTCGCCTGGGTGGTGCCTTTGATCAGGTCGTCGGTGTATTGGGTGGGCCCGACGATGCACAAGCGCAGTTGCGCAGGCTCCACCGGCCAGCGGGCGTAACTGAGGATACCGAGCACGACCTGGGTCACCGCCTGGGCGCGCTGTTCAGCCAGGCTGGATGTTTGGGCCCATGCCTGCGGGGCGAGCAGGCATAGCACCGCCACCCGCAGCAGGCGTCTCCAGCTCAAACTACGCTCGGTGAGCGAGACAGCCACGTTCATGCAGCAATTCTCTCAAGAAATTTCAAGGTGATGCCGCAACGATAGCACAGCGGCGGAAAATCCCACGACGCAGGGGGTTCGCGGGGCTGACTATTTATTCAGAAAAATCAGTCATCTGAATCAGAAATCTTACATGACCACTCAGTCAGCTTCTGCGGGGGTGACGTCCAACTCCAGCATCAGCCCGCTCAAGCGTTTGACCCTGCGCCGTACGGCTTCCTCAAAGACTCCGGCACGGGGCTCGATCAGGCTGAACCAGCGCTTGGCACGCGTGATACCGGTGTAGATGAGTTCTTTGGTCAGCACCGGGTTCAGCGCGTCCGGCAGGATCAGCGCGGTGTGAGTGAACTCTGACCCCTGGGATTTGTGCACGGTCATGGCATACACGGTTTCCACGTCGTTGAGTCGGCTGGGCAGCACGAAGCGCACGCCCCCCTGGCCGTCATTACGCGGGAAAGCCACGCGCAGCACCTGGGGCCCGCCGTCGCTTTCGGGCAACTTCAAGGCGATGCCAATATCTCCGTTCATCAGGCCCAGGCCGTAGTCGTTACGGGTCATCAACACCGGACGGCCTTCATACCACTGCTCGTCGCCTTCGATCAGCCGTACCTTGCGCAAGGCGGCGGTGATGCGCAGGTTCAGGCCTTCGACGCCCCACGGGCCTTTGCGCACCGCGCAGAGCAGCTGGAATGCGTCGAAGGCTTGCAGCAGTTGTTGCGCCCAGTGGGTCCAGGTGTGATCGTCACGCGGGGTGTCCAGTGCAGGCCGCGCCGAGTGCAGTAGATTCAGGTAATAGCGATAGCCCTGGGCGCCGGCGCCCTGCCCGTCCAGTACCACGCGCTCAAGGGCATGATCATGCTCGCCCTTGAGGCTGAGGCAGAACAGGTCGTCATGACTGCGCGCGGCCAACAGCTTGCGCGCTTGCTCAGCGTTCTGCTGGTTCACCCAGCGCGCCAGTTGGCCGATGCCGCTGCCCTCGCCGAAACGCCGCGAGTAGCGCAGCATCACCACCTGCTGCGCCAGGGGATGAGTGCCGTCGAGGTCCTCCTGCAAACCGCTGTCGGCGAGATTTTCAGCGCTGACCGCTTGCAGCCATTGGCGCGTGGCCGGGCTGTACCAACCGGCCTCCGCATCGCGGCACAAATCGCCGAGCACCGCGCCCGCCTCTACCGAAGCGAGCTGGTCTTTGTCACCCAGCAGCACCAGGCGAGCATGGGGGGGCAAGGCGTCGAGCAGGTTGGCCATCATTTCCAGGTCGATCATCGACGCTTCGTCCACCACCAGCACATCCAGCGGTAATGGATTGCCGACGTGATGACGAAAATGCCGAGTACCCGGGCGACTGCCCAGCAAGCGGTGAACCGTGGTGACCTGGGTCGGGATTTTTTCACGCACAGTGTCGGGCACTTTCAGCGACAGCACTTGCTGGCTGATGGACTCGGTGAGACGGGCAGCGGCTTTACCGGTGGGCGCGGCCAGGCGGATACGCAAGGGATTGCCGCTTTCCACGGCCGGCGCTTGCAACAGCGCGAGCAGGCGCACCACGGTGGTGGTCTTGCCGGTGCCGGGGCCGCCCGTGACGATGCTGAACGCGCCACGGGTGGCCAGGGCACAGGCCAGTTTTTGCCAGTCGATCACGCCATCGGGCGCCGGTTGATCGAACAAACCATTGAGCCGCTGCGGCAAATCGGTGGCGACGCTTTCGTGGCTGGCCAGCCGCAGGCGCAAGGCGCTGTCGATGCGCCGTTCATACGCCCAATAGCGGCGCAGATAGAGGCGCTTTCCGGACAGCACCAACGGACGGCTTCGGGCCGACTCACTGCCATCGACGGCCAGCGCGACCAAGGGGCTGGCAGCCAGGGCATGACACCAGTGGGCGCCGTCCAAACCCTCGAGCAATTGCGACGGCAACAGCATCGCGCCGGTTTGCAGGTCGCCTTCAGGCGGCAGCGACAAGGCAAAGTCCGGCGCCTTGAGCGTTTCGAACAGGTCGAGGCACACATGGCCGTGACCCAATTGGTGGCTGGTCAACGCCGCCGCCAGCAACACCAAGGGATCGGCTTCTGGGTCAAGCTCATGCAGGAAGCCGACGAAGGCTTTGTCCAGGGCCCGTAGCCAACCACGCTCGACCCAACGCTCGAGTAATTGCACCAGGTCGGCGGCGCGGCTGAGAGGTGTCAGCTCTTGCGGCAGTAACGGCGACAGGCTCATAGCAGCACTCCTTGTTCCCAGGCGGGCTCGGCTTTGGGCGGGATAGACTTGCCTTGGAACAACAGGTCCAGCCCTTCGATCAGTTCTCGCGGTGGCCGGGTGAAATACGCGCCCTGGCTCACCGATTGCGTACCGCGCAGGAACAGGTACAGGGCGCCACCGATGTGGCGTTCGTAGTCGTAATCGGGCAGGCGCGCCTTGAGTTGGCGATGCAGGGCCAGCAGGTAAAGTACGTATTGCAGGTCGTACCGATGCTCGAGGATCGACTGTTCCATGGCTTCCAGGGTGTAGGCCGAATCGTCAGGGCCGAGCCAGTTGGATTTGTAGTCAGCCACGTAATAACGACCGTCGTGCTCGAAGGTCAGGTCGATAAAGCCCTTGAACATACCGTTGAGCAACACCGGTTCGGCCGCCACGCGGGAGACGCCGTGGTGGGTGTACTGGCACACCAGCTTGTCGAGGGCGAGCACGTCGACTTTATGGCTGGCGAACCAGAACTCCATTTCGATCTGGTACTGCTGCAGGGCACTGAGGCTGACGCGGGCGTCGTACACAGGCAGCGGTGTTTGCAACAAGTGGCCAAGCCAGGCGCTGAGGGTGATGATCCAGCCTTCCCAATGGCGGCGGTTACAGCGGGCGCCGACGGCCCTTTCGATGGCCTCGGGGCTCAGATTGAAGCCTTCTTCACCGGCCCATTCCAACAAGCCGTGAAGGAAGGTGCCTGGATTGGGACCGCGTGGGAAACGATGAATATCGCCGCCGGACGCCGCCACTTCCCGTGGCGCATCGGGGTCAAGACGTTCGTCATCGAACAGTTTCTGGGCCTGTGGGCTTTCAGGCGCTTCGAGATTCGCGGCGCTCATGCTGTCTCCAATGCGCAAGGCACTGTAGGAGGCAATCCACCAGTTTTCTGCGGCCTTGCGTTTAGGCAGCAGCGGGGCCAGTAAGGTGGCTTCGTTGCGCGGTGGATGAAACACAGCGTCTTGCGCTTGCGGCACATGGGCATAGCTGATGGTCGGGCAGCCTTCCTGCAGCGCCATCAACCAGCGCGCCAGGCCGGCGGACTCCCCCAGCGGTGCACCGGCGCCGAGCAAATAGCCCAGCGCCGAAAGGTGCAGCACGGAGCTGCTGCTGTTGCCGCGCTTGAGATCGGCGATGCCCAGCCAGCAGGCGTGTTTGGCGCGGGTCAGGGCGACATACAACAAGCGCAGGTCTTCGGCCAGGCGCTCATCGTCAGCCTGGGCGATCAGCTCTGCGGTGGGCCGCAGGCTGACGTGGGATTTGCCCTGCTCGTCGTGGTAATGCAGCGGCAACCGCGTGCCGTCCACCGGCTTGGCCGAACAGATGAAGGGCAGGAACACCAGGTCGTATTCGAGGCCCTTGGATTTATGGATCGTCACCACCTTGACCAGTTGCTCATCGCTTTCCAGGCGCAGGATCTGCTCTTCACCGGCCTGACCCGACAGCGCCAGGTGCTCGGCAAGATGGCGAATCAACGCCTGCTCGCCGTCCAGTTCCGACGCCGCCTGTTGCAGCAGTTCGCTGAGGTGCAACAGGTTGGTCAGCACTCGCTCGCCATCGCTGCGGGCGATCAGGGTTTGCGGCAGCTTGAAGTCATGCAGCAGGCGGCGCAGCATCGGCAGCACGCCTTGGGTGCGCCAGATCGTGCGATAGCCACGGAACTGCATCACGCGGCTTTCCCACGCCAGTTCGTCCTGGTTCAGACGCTCCAGCTCCGCCAATGACAAGTTCAAGGTGACACAGGCCAGGGCCGCGCGCAGCGGGCGTTCGACGTCCGGTTCGGCGCAGGCCTTGAGCCAGGCCAGCAGGTCGTGGGCTTCCTGGGCGGCGAAGACCGAGTCTTTATCCGACAGGTACACACTGCGCACGCCCCGCGCCGCCAATTCGGCGCGCACGGCCTGGGCTTCCTTGCCGTCTCGCACGAGGATGGCGATGTCTGACGGCAGCACGCCGTTGAAGGTGTTGTCTTTGACAAAACCCGCGCTGCCTTGCTGGCCGCCATTGAGCAACGCGACGATGTGCGTGGCGCAGGCGGCGGCCAGTTGCTGGCGATACAGCACATTGGAAATCGGCTGGTCGGTGGGCAGGTGCCAAAGGTTCATTGCCGGCAGCGTTTGGCCGTCGACCTGCAGCTGTTCCTTGCGGCCCTGGGACAGCACCGGGTGAAACGGCACCGGATTATGGCCGTCGGGCTCACGAAACAGGAAGGCGCCCCGGCCGGTTTCTGCACGCTGGAACACATGGTTCACCGCCTCGACCATCGCATGGCTGGAGCGGAAGTTGGTGCCCAGGGTGTGGTGGCGCCCGGTGGTGGACTGCCGGGCACGCAGGTAGGTGTAAATATCCGCGCCGCGGAAGGCGTAGATCGCCTGTTTGGGGTCGCCGATCAGGAACAGGCCGCTGTCCAGGTGGTTTTCTTCGATGCGGTAAATGCTGTCGAAGATGCTGTATTGCACGGGGTCGGTGTCTTGGAATTCATCGATCAAGGCCACCGGGAATTGCTCGCGGATCAAACTGGCGAGGCGCTCGCCACCGTCGGCCTGGAGCGCGGCGTTGAGGCGGATCAGCATGTCGTCGAAGCCCATTTCGGCGCGGCGCCGCTTCTCTTCTTCGAAGCGCTTGCCCACCCAGGACGCGGCGTGTTGCAACACAGCGGCGTCCGGGGTTGGCAGTGCGTCAAGGGCGGCTTTAAGGCCGGCCATGGCGTCGATGCCGGGATGCCGTGGCGGCTCGCCTTTCCAGGCTTCGGCCATGCCGTCGGGGGTCAGCCGGGTAAAGCCGGTGCCGATATCCAGTTGCTCCAGGGTTTCGTCGGCGGCCCAGGCGCTGATTTTTTCGAACCAGGGCTCAAAGTAACGCGCCTGCATTTTGCGCCCATCGACCGCCTTGGCAGAAACGGCTTGCAGGCAGAGCTCGCGCAGCTCGGCGGCCCATTGCGGCCAAGGCGCCTTGATACTGGTCAACGCCTCGCGGCGCTCCTGCAGGCAGGCGGTGATCATGTCGGCCGGCTCGCGGCTGTCCTCGGCGGGCCGCTCACTGCCGAACAGCGCGCGTACCCGTGGCATCAACGCGGCCGGGCCACCCCAGTTGTTGCGCACCCAGTTGAGTGCGTCGTCGTGCATCGGGTAGCAGAACAAGCGCCAGTAGTCGCGCAGCACTTCACCGAGCAGGTCGCTGTGATCGGTCTCCAGGGTCTGGGTAAACAGACTGCCGCTGTCGAAGGCGTGCTCGCGCAGCATACGCTGGCACCAACTGTGGATCGTCGAGACGGCCGCTTCGTCCATCCATTGCGCAGCGATGTCCAAGCGATTGGCGCAGGCGGGCCACTGCTCCTCGGGGTATTGATTACGCAGGTCGGCGATCAAGGCGTCAGGCGGCTCGATTTCGCCACGGAAGAACCGCGCCGCTTCGGCCAGGCGGATACGGATACGTTCACGCAACTCCTTGGTGGCGGCGTCGGTGAAGGTCACCACCAGAATCTGCGGCGGCAGCAGTTCGCGGCCGAAGCCGGACTCATCACCACCGTTGCCGAGGACCAGGCGCAGGTACAGGGCCGAAATCGTGAAGGTTTTGCCGGTGCCGGCGCTGGCTTCGATCAGTTGGCTGCCTTTGAGCGGGAAGGCCAGGGCCAAGGGCTTGTTACTCATGCGCCGGCCTCCGCGCTGGACAGTGAACGCCAGGGGGCGCTGATCAGGGGGCGATACAGGGTTTCACACCAACCTTCGAATTCTTCGCTGGCGACCAGCGTGGCGTAGTCGGGGAACTGACGAGTGAGCGCGGGCGTTTCACGGCGCTCACCGTCGGTGGTGATGCCGTCGCCCTCGTAGGCTTTGCTCGCAGCAGCGTGGGCCTTGGCGGGGTCGGTCTGGCCGAGCCAGGCAAAGGCGGTTTTTACCGCGACGGGCAGCGGTTTGCTCATGCCGGTGTGCCAGGCGAGCAGCAGGTCGGCGAGGATGTGCTGCGCGGTGGCGGTGTCCAGTGGGGCCAGGAGCAAGGTGTCGTCACTGGCCACCAGCCCGGTGCTCAACGGCACGCCACACGCACAGGCGACCACGTGATTGACCCAGGGGCGAATCAGCCGGTGCCACTTGCGCGTCTTGATCGAACCGATGCTGTTGGGAATGGTGGTCACGCTTAACAATCCGCCATCACTGCGTCGATGCAGGCCGCTGATCCAGCCTTCGAGCTGGATCCCTTGATAGTCAAAATTGATCGGTTCTGCACCTATATGCGGGGTTGGCCAGAGCGCCAGGAGTTGTTGGTAGCGCTGCAACAGGTCCGGCAACGGCTCGATCAGCTCATTGCGCAGGCATTCGCCGAAACCGACCATAGGCAGCAGGCCACTGCCTTGCAGGCGTAAAGCTTGGGCGTTGAGGGCCTGATCAAGCTGGTCGGGCCGGGCCAGTGCGGCGTTCAGCAGACTGTCGCTGAGGCTGTAGCGTTGCAGTGCGTCGAGGACGAAGGGCTCTTCGTCGGCCAGCGGTACTTCGGCAGCCTCGAAGAACACTTTCAGGCGCTGACTGAAGAAATGCTTTACCGGATTGCGCAGGAAATCCTGCAACTGGCCGAGGCTCAGGGGCTCTTCCTGATGATGCGGTGCCAGCGCGTGGTCGTGGGCCATTGCGGCCGGCGCTTCGTGCAGCAGCTGCCATTCGCGGGCGTAACTGAACAGCGGGTCGCCTTCATGGAAGTAGCGGGCGCTGAACGGTTGGAGCGGGTGCTCCTGGGTCATCGCTTCGATCAGGGGTTCTTGGCTATCGGCGTTATGCCAGCCGCTGGCGAGATGGTCACGCAGTTGGCCGATCAGCACCGAGGCTGGGCGCTCACTGTTGTCGCGGATGCTGCGGCCGACCCAGCTGATATAGAGCTGGTCGCGAGCGGAAAGCAGGGCTTCGAGCAGCAGGTAGCGGTCGTCCTCGCGGCGGGACCGATCGCCGGGCCGGTAGTCGCTGCCCATCAGGTCAAAGTCCAGCGGGGGCTGGGCACGCGGGTAGTCGCCGTCGTTCATGCCGAGCAGGCAGACCAGCTTGAACGGGATTGCGCGCATGGGCATCAGGGTACAAAAATTGACCGCACCCGCGAGAAAGCGCTGGGACAGGCGGCCTTGGTCAAGCCCGGCTAACCACGCCTCGCGGACTACAGTGAGCGGTAATTCGTCCTGCAGGCCGACGGATTCGCAGGTTTCCAGCCAAGTTTCTCTCAATTGTTCGAGTTGGCCCAACAGGTAGTCATCGTGCTCGCTGCTGGGCAGAAAAAACTGCTGCATCAAGCGTTGCAGACGCCCGCCCCATTCGTGCGGAGGTGCTGGTTGTGACAGCGCTTGATGGGCGTCGTTTAATGCGTCGAGCAAGGCAACCAGTGGGCCGATCAGCGCCGCATCGAGCCCACCGATCTCGTCGTAGGGCTCGATGCCATCGCACGCGACACCGGTGCCAACGGCGTAACCCAGCAGCATCCGCCGCAGGCCGAATCGCCAACTGTTCTGCTCCAGCGCCTCGGGCAGCCCCAGGCCGGCACGCTGCTCGGCGTTGAGACCCCAGCGGATACCCGCGCCTTCAATCCAGCGGTGCAGCGTCGGCAGGTCGCGTTCATTGATGGCGAAACGTTCGCGCAGGGCGGGAACATCCAACAGGTCGAGAATCTCGCTGACGGGGAAGCGGCTGTCGGGGAGCTTGAGCAGGTGCTCGACGGCAATCAGCAGCGGGTCACGACCGCGTTGGCCTTGGTCTGTCAGGGTGAACGGAATGAAGCGTAGGTCGTTTCTTTCCAGTTGGCCGAAAACCGCGCGAATGTGCGGCGCATAGCTGTCGACATCGGGGACCATGACGATGATGTCCCGAGGGCGCAAGGTGGGATCGGTGCTGAAGCGTTGAAGCAATTGGTCGTGGAGAATTTCTACTTCGCGCTGGGCGCTGTGGGCGATGTGAAAGCGGATGGATGCGTCGCGTTTCAGGTCGACTGCTGGCCAGCGTTCACGGGTTTCGTCGAGTGGGCGCAGTTCGAGGATATCGTCCTGCAGCTGGTTGAGCAGCGTGGTGGGTTGGCTGTCGCTGAACAGGTCGATACGCCCATCACGGAAGGCGGCGCGGTAGCTGTTGGGGTCGTCGTAACTGTCCAACAGGCTGATGTAGTCACGGCCCTGCTTGCCCCAGGCGGCGAGCAGCGGATGGGCATGTTGGTGCAGGGTTTGTGGATCGATGGTGACTGGCATGCCCGCTTTGCGCGCTTGGCGCTTGTATTCGTTACGCAGCAGGTCCTTGTCGGCCACGATGTCTGACCAATGATGGCGGCAAGGGTTGTGCACGCACAGCAGCACTTGGCTGAAACGGGCCAGGCCCGCCAAGGCTTCAAGCGCTTGGGCGGGCAGTGATGAAATGCCGAAAACGATCACGCGGGAAGGCAGGCCAGGAGGCGCTTGCTCGAGCGTGTTGATGCGCTCGATAAAACGCTGGTGAACGCCGGCACGACTCTCGGCCATGCCCTGCGCGCCTACGTCGAGCAGCAACGCGCGCCATAACTCGGCTTGCCAACAGTTCGCAGTATTAAGGGGTTTGGATTCGCCGCGTCCATTGCGTAACTGATGGCGCCCTGCGGCCCAGTCTTCCAGCCAATCGGCGCGATACACCTGATATTGGTCGAAGAGGTCGGCCAGGCGCTCGGCGAGCTGGTAGCGCTTGCGCAGGTCGGTGTCGTGAGTCAGGAAGCGTTGCAGCGGCTCGAAATGGGGCTGGTCGATAAGCTGCGGGAGCAGGCGCATGAGTCGCCACGTCAGCGGGGCCTTATCAAGCAAAGACTTAGGGGGGATTTCGTCACGACCCAGGACCATGCGATAGAGCTGCCACATAAAGCTGCCGGGCAGTTGCACATCGATTGCCGCTGCAATGCCACAGCCGCCCATATCGTCTTCCTGCGGATCTTCGGCCAGGGCAAGCTTGAGCCATTGGGCGATGCCGTTGCTTTGGACCAGAGCGATTTCGTTTTCCAAAGGCGCCAGGGGATAACGACGCATCCAACTGACTACCAGGCTGCGCAACTCGTCCAGGCGGTTACCGTGGACCACCATGAATCCAGCGCTGAGGGACGTCGCACCCGGCATAACGGTTTCCTTGGGAAAGCAAGAATCGAGGCGTGGACTTTAGCACTGAAGGCCACTGCAATGAGCGTCTTGGCACTTTTCGACCGCCCAAAACAAAACCCCATCTGCTTTCGCAAATGGGGTTTCGGAATTTAATCTTGACGATGACCTACTCTCACATGGGGAAACCCCACACTACCATCGGCGATGCATCGTTTCACTACTGAGTTCGGGATGGGATCAGGTGGTTCCAATGCTCTATGGTCGTCAAGAAATTCGGGTACTGAGTCGTGACCAGATGGCCTCGCTTCAGCAAATTGGGTATGGGATAGAATTCGGTGTTTCGTGAGCATCGAACTTTCGGTTCATTGCGTCTTCACACACCGCAATCTGGTTGCTCTGGATTAAAGAGCCGACGCAAATTGCTTGGGTGTTATATGGTCAAGCCTCACGGGCAATTAGTATTGGTTAGCTCAACGCCTCACAGCGCTTACACACCCAACCTATCAACGTCGTAGTCTTCGACGGCCCTTCAGGGGACTCAAGGTCCCAGTGAGATCTCATCTTGAGGCTAGTTTCCCGCTTAGATGCTTTCAGCGGTTATCTATTCCGAACATAGCTACCCGGCAATGCCACTGGCGTGACAACCGGAACACCAGAGGTTCGTCCACTCCGGTCCTCTCGTACTAGGAGCAGCCCCTCTCAAATCTCAAACGTCCACGGCAGATAGGGACCGAACTGTCTCACGACGTTCTAAACCCAGCTCGCGTACCACTTTAAATGGCGAACAGCCATACCCTTGGG
Source organism: Pseudomonas sp. R2-7-07 (assembly GCF_003852355.1). NCBI lineage: Bacteria > Pseudomonadati > Pseudomonadota > Gammaproteobacteria > Pseudomonadales > Pseudomonadaceae > Pseudomonas > Pseudomonas sp. R2-7-07. The sequence goes on from NZ_CP027759.1 coordinate 4,848,064, forward strand.
ACCGGCTTCAGCCCCAGGATGTGATGAGCCGACATCGAGGTGCCAAACACCGCCGTCGATATGAACTCTTGGGCGGTATCAGCCTGTTATCCCCGGAGTACCTTTTATCCGTTGAGCGATGGCCCTTCCATACAGAACCACCGGATCACTAAGACCTACTTTCGTACCTGCTCGACGTGTCTGTCTCGCAGTCAAGCGCGCTTTTGCCTTTATACTCTACGACCGATTTCCGACCGGTCTGAGCGCACCTTCGTACTCCTCCGTTACTCTTTAGGAGGAGACCGCCCCAGTCAAACTACCCACCATACACTGTCCTCGATCCGGATAACGGACCTGAGTTAGAACCTCAAAGTTGCCAGGGTGGTATTTCAAGGTTGGCTCCACGCGAACTGGCGTCCACGCTTCAAAGCCTCCCACCTATCCTACACAAGCAAATTCAAAGTCCAGTGCAAAGCTATAGTAAAGGTTCACGGGGTCTTTCCGTCTAGCCGCGGATACACTGCATCTTCACAGCGATTTCAATTTCACTGAGTCTCGGGTGGAGACAGCGCCGCCATCGTTACGCCATTCGTGCAGGTCGGAACTTACCCGACAAGGAATTTCGCTACCTTAGGACCGTTATAGTTACGGCCGCCGTTTACCGGGGCTTCGATCAAGAGCTTCGCGTTAGCTAACCCCATCAATTAACCTTCCGGCACCGGGCAGGCGTCACACCCTATACGTCCACTTTCGTGTTTGCAGAGTGCTGTGTTTTTAATAAACAGTCGCAGCGGCCTGGTATCTTCGACCGGCATGAGCTTACGGAGCAAGTCCTTCACCCTCACCGGCGCACCTTCTCCCGAAGTTACGGTGCCATTTTGCCTAGTTCCTTCACCCGAGTTCTCTCAAGCGCCTTGGTATTCTCTACCCAACCACCTGTGTCGGTTTGGGGTACGGTTCCTGGTTACCTGAAGCTTAGAAGCTTTTCTTGGAAGCATGGCATCAACCACTTCGTCGTCTAAAAGACAACTCGTCATCAGCTCTCGGCCTTAGAATCCCGGATTTACCTAAGATTCCAGCCTACCACCTTAAACTTGGACAACCAACGCCAAGCTGGCCTAGCCTTCTCCGTCCCTCCATCGCAATAACCAGAAGTACAGGAATATTAACCTGTTTTCCATCGACTACGCTTTTCAGCCTCGCCTTAGGGACCGACTAACCCTGCGTCGATTAACGTTGCGCAGGAAACCTTGGTCTTTCGGCGTGGGTGTTTTTCACACCCATTGTCGTTACTCATGTCAGCATTCGCACTTCTGATACCTCCAGCAAGCTTCTCAACTCACCTTCACAGGCTTACAGAACGCTCCTCTACCGCATCACTTACGTGATACCCGTAGCTTCGGTGTATGGTTTGAGCCCCGTTACATCTTCCGCGCAGGCCGACTCGACTAGTGAGCTATTACGCTTTCTTTAAAGGGTGGCTGCTTCTAAGCCAACCTCCTAGCTGTCTAAGCCTTCCCACATCGTTTCCCACTTAACCATAACTTTGGGACCTTAGCTGACGGTCTGGGTTGTTTCCCTTTTCACGACGGACGTTAGCACCCGCCGTGTGTCTCCCATGCTCGGCACTTGTAGGTATTCGGAGTTTGCATCGGTTTGGTAAGTCGGGATGACCCCCTAGCCGAAACAGTGCTCTACCCCCTACAGTGATACATGAGGCGCTACCTAAATAGCTTTCGAGGAGAACCAGCTATCTCCGAGCTTGATTAGCCTTTCACTCCGATCCACAGGTCATCCGCTAACTTTTCAACGGTAGTCGGTTCGGTCCTCCAGTTAGTGTTACCCAACCTTCAACCTGCCCATGGATAGATCGCCCGGTTTCGGGTCTATTCCCAGCGACTAGACGCCCTATTAAGACTCGCTTTCGCTACGCCTCCCCTATTCGGTTAAGCTCGCCACTGAAAATAAGTCGCTGACCCATTATACAAAAGGTACGCAGTCACCCAACAAAGTGGGCTCCCACTGCTTGTACGCATACGGTTTCAGGATCTATTTCACTCCCCTCTCCGGGGTTCTTTTCGCCTTTCCCTCACGGTACTAGTTCACTATCGGTCAGTCAGTAGTATTTAGCCTTGGAGGATGGTCCCCCCATATTCAGACAAAGTTTCTCGTGCTCCGTCCTACTCGATTTCATGACTAAGAGATTTTCGCGTACAGGGCTATCACCCACTATGGCCGCACTTTCCAGAGCGTTCCGCTAATCTCAAAGCCACTTAAGGGCTAGTCCCCGTTCGCTCGCCACTACTAAGGGAATCTCGGTTGATTTCTTTTCCTCAGGGTACTTAGATGTTTCAGTTCCCCTGGTTCGCTCCATACACCTATGTATTCAGTGTAAGGTAACCATCTTATGATGGCTGGGTTCCCCCATTCAGACATCTCCGGATCAAAGTCTGTTTGCCGACTCCCCGAAGCTTTTCGCAGGCTACCACGTCTTTCATCGCCTCTGACTGCCAAGGCATCCACCGTATGCGCTTCTTCACTTGACCATATAACCCCAAGCAATCTGGTTATACTGTGAAGACAACATTCGCCGAAAATTCGATCATACTCAATTAAGAGCGACTCACAAATTTTACCTTAGCCTGAGCCGTTACCAGTGAAAGTAACGGTCAGTCTATCTTTCTATCACATACCCAAATTTTTAAAGAACGAACTAGTCAAAGACTAGAAATCAACATTCACCATCACAACGATGGAATGCTCATTTCTAAGCTTTCTACAAACAGAAGCAGTAGTGGTGGAGCCAAACGGGATCGAACCGTTGACCTCCTGCGTGCAAGGCAGGCGCTCTCCCAGCTGAGCTATGGCCCCGTATTTCTACAGGCGTTTCCCACACAAAATTGGTGGGTCTGGGCAGATTCGAACTGCCGACCTCACCCTTATCAGGGGTGCGCTCTAACCAACTGAGCTACAGACCCAATTTCGGGCTGCTTCTTTTCGTCTTCTTCAATGAATCAAGCAATTCGTGTGGGAACTTATGGAGCAGCTGATGTCGTCGATTAAGGAGGTGATCCAGCCGCAGGTTCCCCTACGGCTACCTTGTTACGACTTCACCCCAGTCATGAATCACACCGTGGTAACCGTCCTCCCGAAGGTTAGACTAGCTACTTCTGGTGCAACCCACTCCCATGGTGTGACGGGCGGTGTGTACAAGGCCCGGGAACGTATTCACCGCGACATTCTGATTCGCGATTACTAGCGATTCCGACTTCACGCAGTCGAGTTGCAGACTGCGATCCGGACTACGATCGGTTTTCTGGGATTAGCTCCACCTCGCGGCTTGGCAACCCTCTGTACCGACCATTGTAGCACGTGTGTAGCCCAGGCCGTAAGGGCCATGATGACTTGACGTCATCCCCACCTTCCTCCGGTTTGTCACCGGCAGTCTCCTTAGAGTGCCCACCATAACGTGCTGGTAACTAAGGACAAGGGTTGCGCTCGTTACGGGACTTAACCCAACATCTCACGACACGAGCTGACGACAGCCATGCAGCACCTGTCTCAATGCTCCCGAAGGCACCAATCCATCTCTGGAAAGTTCATTGGATGTCAAGGCCTGGTAAGGTTCTTCGCGTTGCTTCGAATTAAACCACATGCTCCACCGCTTGTGCGGGCCCCCGTCAATTCATTTGAGTTTTAACCTTGCGGCCGTACTCCCCAGGCGGTCAACTTAATGCGTTAGCTGCGCCACTAAGAGCTCAAGGCTCCCAACGGCTAGTTGACATCGTTTACGGCGTGGACTACCAGGGTATCTAATCCTGTTTGCTCCCCACGCTTTCGCACCTCAGTGTCAGTGTTGGTCCAGGTGGTCGCCTTCGCCACTGGTGTTCCTTCCTATATCTACGCATTTCACCGCTACACAGGAAATTCCACCACCCTCTACCACACTCTAGTCAGTCAGTTTTGAATGCAGTTCCCAGGTTGAGCCCGGGGATTTCACATCCAACTTAACAAACCACCTACGCGCGCTTTACGCCCAGTAATTCCGATTAACGCTTGCACCCTCTGTATTACCGCGGCTGCTGGCACAGAGTTAGCCGGTGCTTATTCTGTCGGTAACGTCAAAACAATCACGTATTAGGTAACTGCCCTTCCTCCCAACTTAAAGTGCTTTACAATCCGAAGACCTTCTTCACACACGCGGCATGGCTGGATCAGGCTTTCGCCCATTGTCCAATATTCCCCACTGCTGCCTCCCGTAGGAGTCTGGACCGTGTCTCAGTTCCAGTGTGACTGATCATCCTCTCAGACCAGTTACGGATCGTCGCCTTGGTGAGCCATTACCTCACCAACTAGCTAATCCGACCTAGGCTCATCTGATAGCGCAAGGCCCGAAGGTCCCCTGCTTTCTCCCGTAGGACGTATGCGGTATTAGCGTCCGTTTCCGAACGTTATCCCCCACTACCAGGCAGATTCCTAGGCATTACTCACCCGTCCGCCGCTCTCAAGAGAAGCAAGCTTCTCTCTACCGCTCGACTTGCATGTGTTAGGCCTGCCGCCAGCGTTCAATCTGAGCCATGATCAAACTCTTCAGTTCAAACATCTTTGGGTTTTTAAGAAACCCTAAACTTGGCTCAGCAATCGTTGGTTACATCTTTGATTTCTCGCGGAGTAACTTGTGATGCTGACAATCTTGTTGACTATCAGTCTGACTCCACAAGCACCCACACGAATTGCTTGATTCAATTGTTAAAGAGCGGTTGGTTAAGAGCTATTCGTCTCAACCGAGGCGCGCATTCTACAGCAGCCTCATTTGCTGTCAAGCGGTTATTTTCAGAAGTTTTCGAAGAATTCTTCAACAACTTCAACCACTTGCGCTTGCGATCTCTCGTAAGCGGGAGGCGAATTCTACAGCGTTACACGCTGCTGTCAACACCTCTTTTTCAACTTCCTTTTGGCTTCGATGGACTGAAGCAACCTGCCGCCGAAAACTACTTAACTCATTGTTTACCAAGGAGTTTTCCGTTTCGACTGCGCCGGAAGTGGGGCGAATTATAGGCGCACAGAATCTGCCGTCAAGGGTTAATTACGCTTTTGTTGCTGCCGGTGCTTTTTTAGTAATAAGACGCGGGATCCGACGCATCACTGGCGGTACGCGCAGCAACAGAAGCAGTGCACCTATGGAAGCATAGATAGCCCACTCCTTGAGGTTAGCCCGCACTATCCACAGCATATGCAGCAAACCGAGCCCTAGAATCACGTACACCAGGCGATGCAATTTCTTCCAGCGACTGCCCAGCTGGCGCTGACTGTAACGATTGGAGGTCACAGCCAAAACCAGTAGAGACAAAAACCCCAAGGCGCCGACAATTATGTACGGACGCTTACGCAACTCCACGCCCAGCTGCGACCAGTCAAGCCCGAGGACAAATACGCAATAAGCCGCCAGATGCAGCACCACATAGGCAAAGCACCACAAACCCAGCTGCCGGCGCACTGCGATCCACCCCGCCAAACCGCTGAGCTTCTGCAGCGGTGTCATCGCGAGCGTGATCAGCAACAGGATCAAGGTGCCCAGCCCCAGGCGATCCACCAGCACCTTGCCCGGGTCGGGCCCCAGGGCAAAACTCCAGGCCTCATAGAGCCAGAACAACGGCCAGACAGCGACGGCTATAAAGACGCCGATGCGCCAGATCGGATAGCGCATCAGTAATTCTTCTTCAGGTCGAGACCTGTATAGAGAGCCGCGACCTCATCCGCGTAGCCATTGAACATCTGCGTCTCACGCACGTTCGGGCTGAAAAGGCCGCTCGGTAGACGACGCTCCCGTGCCTGGGTCCAGCGCGGATGGTCAACCGTAGGGTTCACATTCGCATAAAACCCATACTCATCGGCAGCAATACTCTGCCAGGTCGTTTTAGGTTGCTCGCTGACAAGACTGATCCGCACAATCGACTTCACGCTCTTGAAGCCATACTTCCAAGGCACGACCAAACGCAGGGGCGCCCCGTTCTGGTTAGGCAGCTCCCGCCCGTACATACCCACGGCAAGGATCGCCAACGGATTCATCGCCTCGTCCAGACGCAGCCCTTCTATATAAGGCCAGTCGATCAAGCCGAAACTGGAACGCTGACCCGGCATGCTCTTCGGGTCCTGTAGCGTTTCGAAGCGGATGAATTTCGCCTTTGAAGTAGGTTCAACCTGCTTGAGCAAGGCGGAAACAGGAAAGCCGATCCAGGGAATCACCATCGACCACGCTTCGACGCAGCGCAGCCGGTAGATGCGCTCTTCCAATTCGTAAGGTTTCATGAAGTCTTCCAAGGCGTAGCGCCCCGGCTTCGCAACTTCACCATCAATCACAACACTCCAGGGCTCAGTCTTGAGCGAACCCGCATTTGCCGCCGGATCGCCCTTGTCTGTGCCGAACTCGTAGAAGTTGTTGTAGTGGGTTGCATCCTTGAACGGCGTGATGGCCTCGCCCTTGACCGTCACAGCCTGCCACTTGGTGCCTGGAAGCTTTTGCGTAAACCAGTCAGGCGCCCTGCCCGGCTCGACATCGGCATAACGTGCCGCCTCTTCGGCACTGGCCCAACGTGGCAAGCTGCTCGCGGCGATACCGGCAAGCGCACCACCGAGCAAGCTGCGGCGAGAGAGGTAGAACGATTCAGGCGTGACATCCGATTCGTGGCAATCGGACGCTTTGGGGATCTTGATTAACATGGCAACTCCGCAGCATTGGAGGACAGGTGCACCAATAGACTGCGGAGTATGGGGGAAATTACATTAAGACAATGTTTTGTCCCGGCGAAGATGCAGCAGGTACTGCACCGGCCCGGAAGCGGCGTAGGCCAAGAAAGCTAACAATAGAATTCTCGGCGGGTCGCTGAACACCACCGCAAACACCAGCACCACCACTAGAATCGCCACGAAAGGCACACGCCCCTTGAGGTCGAACTCCTTGAAGCTGTTGTACTTGATGTTGCTGACCATCAGCATGCCGGCCGCCGCAACCATCAAGGCGACCAGGAACGACATCTTCGAACCCTGGATGCCGTAGTCACTGAACGCCCAGACGATACCCGCCACCACGCCCGCCGCAGCTGGGCTGGCCAGGCCAATAAAGTAGCGCTTGTCGGCAGTACCGACCTGAGTGTTGAAGCGCGCCAGACGCAACGCCGCACCCGCCACATAGATGAAGGCCACCATCCAGCCGACCTTACCCATGTCACCCAGAGCCCAGGCAAACGCCAGCAACGCCGGGGCGACACCAAAGGCAACCATGTCCGACAACGAGTCGTACTCGGCACCGAAGGCGCTTTGAGTATTGGTCATGCGCGCGACACGACCATCCAGGCCATCAAGCACCATGGCGACGAAGATGGCGATGGCAGCAAAACCGAAGTACTTGCTGGCACTTACGGCATCACCCGCCGCCAATGCGCTCTGGGCACTCATCGAGTTGATGATGGAATAGAAGCCGGCAAACAGGTTCGCCGTGGTGAACAGGTTGGGCAGCAGATAGATGCCACGATGCCGGACCTTGCGGCCTTCCGCGTCATGCCCTTCTTCGACATGTTCATCGATTGGCAGCAGGCTTTCGGCGTCAGAAGCCTGGCTTGGCTCTTCGGGACGTTCGCTCATGGACTTTACCTTGCAACGGTGTGAAAAAAATTCGACAGATACTTGCGGCGAGTGTTCGCCCGCAAACGATGCAGCTTTATACCAGAACCCGCTTACCCAAACGAAAAAACGCGGCCGAAGCCGCGTTTTCCCTTGATACGTGCGACTTAGTTCTTGGCTTTGTCGACGATCTTGTTGGCACCGATCCACGGCATCATGGAACGCAGTTGCTCGCCGATGACTTCGATACCGTGGGCGGCGTTGTTACGACGCTTGGCGGTCATCGAAGGGTAGCCGGTCGCGCCTTCGCTGATGAACATCTTGGCGTATTCGCCGTCCTGAATACGTTTCAGGGCGTTGCGCATCGCCTGACGGGACTCGGCGTTGATCACTTCCGGGCCGGTCACGTACTCGCCGTATTCGGCGTTGTTGGAGATCGAGTAGTTCATGTTGGCAATACCGCCTTCGTACATGAGGTCAACGATCAGCTTCAGTTCGTGCAGGCATTCGAAGTAGGCCATTTCCGGCGCGTAGCCAGCTTCAACCAGGGTTTCGAAACCGGCTTTCACCAGCTCAACGGTACCACCGCACAGGACGGCTTGTTCGCCGAACAGGTCGGTTTCAGTCTCGTCCTTGAAGGTGGTTTCGATGATGCCGGTACGACCACCGCCGACACCGGCAGCGTAGGACAGTGCAACGTTCTTGGCGTTGCCCGAAGCGTCCTGGTAGATCGCGATCAGGTCAGGGATACCGCCGCCCTTGACGAACTCGGAACGTACGGTGTGGCCCGGAGCCTTCGGCGCAATCATGATCACGTCGAGGTCAGCGCGCGGCACAACCTGGTTGTAGTGGATCGCGAAGCCGTGGGAGAAGGCCAGGGTGGCGCCCTTCTTGATGTTCGGCTCGATTTCGTTTTTGTACAGCGCGGATTGGAATTCGTCCGGGGTCAGGATCATGACCAGATCGGCAGCCGCCACAGCGGAAGCCACGTCAGTCACTTTCAGGCCGTGGGCTTCAGCCTTGGCAACGGTCGCCGAGCCTTTGCGCAGGCCAACGGTGACGTCAACGCCGGAATCTTTCAGGTTGCACGCTTGAGCGTGGCCCTGGGAGCCGTAACCGATGATGGCGACTTTCTTGCCCTGGATGATCGACAGGTCACAATCTTTATCGTAATAAACTTTCATGAGGTTCCTCTATATATCCAGGCCGTAAGGCCATTCGCTAATTGGGTTAGATGCTGAGTACTTTGTCGCCACGGGCAATCCCGGTGACACCACTGCGTACGGTTTCCAGAATCGAGGCCGTCCCGATCGACTGGATGAAGCTGTCCAGCTTGTCGCTCGTACCGGTCAGTTGAACGGTATAAACGCTGGCGCTCACATCGACGATCTGCCCGCGATAAATATCGGTAGTGCGCTTGATCTCGGCACGCTGGGCACCCGTGGCCTTGACCTTGACCAGCATCAGCTCACGCTCGATGTGGGCACTTTCCGACAGGTCGACCAGCTTGACCACTTCGATCAGCTTGTTGAGGTTCTTGGTGATCTGCTCGATCACCTCATCGTGGCCCACGGTGGTCAACGTCAGGCGCGACAGGGTCGGGTCTTCGGTCGGGGCCACGGTCAGGCTTTCGATGTTGTAGTTGCGTTGCGAAAACAGGCCGACAACACGAGACAGAGCGCCGGGTTCGTTCTCCAGAAGCAGGGAGATAATGTGCCGCATGATTAAGTACGCTCCGTCTTGTTCAGCCACATGTCGCGCATAGAGCCGTCTTTGATCTGCATCGGGTAGACGTGCTCGCTGGTATCCACCTGAATATCGATGAACACCAGGCGGTCCTTCATGGCGAACGCCTCTTCCATTTTCGGCTTCAGATCTTTCAGATCGGTGATGCGCATGCCGACGTGGCCATAGGCTTCAACCAATTTGACGAAATCCGGCAACGATTCCATGTAGGAGTGGGAGTGACGGCTACCGTAGCTCATGTCCTGCCACTGGCGAACCATGCCCAGCACGCCGTTGTTCAGGCAGACGATCTTCACCGGAAGGCCGTATTGCAGGCACGTTGACAGTTCCTGGATGTTCATCTGGATGCTGCCTTCACCAGTCACGCAGGCAACGTCGGCATCCGGAAAGCTCAGCTTTACGCCCATGGCCGCCGGAAAACCAAAGCCCATCGTGCCCAGGCCACCGGAGTTGATCCAGCGGTTAGGCTTGTCGAACTTGTAGTACTGCGCGGCGAACATCTGGTGCTGGCCCACGTCGGAGGTCACAAAGGCATCGCCCTTGGTCACTTCGCACAGGGTTTCGATCACGGTTTGTGGCTTGATGATGCTGCCGTCGCCCTTGTCGTACGGGAACAGCCCGCGATCACCGCGCCATTCGTCGATCTGCTTCCACCAGCTGGCAACGGATTCCTTGTTCGGCGTTTCGCCGATGTCCTTGAGCGCGGCGACCATTTCGGTCAACACACTTTCCACCGGACCCACGATCGGCACGTCGGCCTTGATGGTCTTGGAGATGGACGCCGGATCGATGTCGATATGGATGATCTTGGCATTCGGGCAGAACTTGCTCGCGCCGTTGATCACGCGGTCATCGAACCGTGCGCCGACCGCCAGAATCACATCGGCGTGGTGCATGGCGAGGTTGGCGGTGTAGCTGCCGTGCATGCCGAGCATGCCGACGAACTGACGGTCCGAGCCCGGGAATGCGCCAAGACCCATCAAGGTATTGGTGACCGGCAGGTTGAGCAGCTTGGCCAATTCTGTGAGCGGTGCGGAGCCGCCCCCCAGAATCACGCCGCCGCCGGAGTACAGCACCGGGCGCTTGGCCGCGAGAAGCATTTCCGCCGCCTTGCGGATTTGTCCCGAGTGCCCACGCACGGCCGGGCTGTAGGAGCGCAGCTTGGCTTTCTTCGGGAAAATGTATTCGAATTTCTCGGCCGGGTTGGTCATGTCCTTGGGAATATCCACCACGACAGGGCCCGGGCGACCGGATTGTGCGAGGTAGAACGCCTTTTTCATGATTTCCGGAATTTCCGACGCGTGCTTGATCATGAAGCTGTGTTTCACGATCGGGCGGGAGATACCGATCATGTCGGTTTCCTGGAACGCGTCGGTACCGACCATGGTGCTGGCGACCTGGCCGGAAATGATCACCATGGGAATGGAGTCCATATAAGCAGTCGCGATGCCAGTGATGGCATTGGTTGCGCCTGGGCCGGACGTTACCAGTACCACGCCGGCTTTACCGGTGGCACGGGCATAACCGTCAGCCATATGGGTTGCGGCCTGTTCGTGGCGAACCAGGATGTGGGTAACAGCCGGTTCCTTGAACAGTGCGTCGTAGACATGCAGCAGAGCACCACCTGGGTACCCGTAGATATAGTCGACGCCTTCGTCACGCAAAAAGCGGACGAGCATCTCACCGCCAGATAAAAGCTCCACGTTGTTCACCTCTAAAACGCCAGAATACCGTCCGTTAAAAACCGACGGGTCTTAATAGGTTTACTTCTCAACAGAGCATGAGCGACGGTGGTCGCCGACTACGTCAGCACTGACTGAGCAAGTATTGGGATCGTCCCAAGTGTTGCGGGCTTTTCCCACCCAGCGCGAGGTAACGCGTTGCGGGTGTTACAGGTCGGCGCGGGTGTGCGCCTCATGATCTGCCGAGCGGGACTGCTTCTGGCAGTCCCGATACAGCGGACTTTGGATTCTTCTGTTTCAGGCCCTTCAAGTCAAGCAATAATTGCGCTTTTTTCCGACTAAGCGCATGAGAACGTAGAAGAAAGGCCTGTGAGGAGGGATAAAACTCGCCTGAATGTCGTCAAGCGGTAGAAATATGCGCAAGACTGCCGGAAAAACCGACAGTCAGGCAATTAACCAGCGTCAGCGATCAGTTGGTCGAACTTTTTCAGCGCATTACGCAAGCCAAGGCTCTCTCGCGGACGGTCGGCGTAGACCATTTCGGCCATTTCCAGAATGCCGGAAGCATTGGGCAAAGGCAGATCCTGTTCGAGGATCTGCTTCATGCGTACCAGGAATATCCATTGCAGCCATTGGTGAAAATCCAATGTGTCGACCGAAAAAGGCTCGACGCTGCTAAGCGCCTCGGCGCTGGGGGGCACTGCGTCCCACCAGCCCTGCACGCGCAACTCTCGCTCGATCAATAACAACTGCTCGGCAATCGCCGGGAACCGCCCATCCATCAGAGGCTGACCTTGGCTTTTGCCCGAGCCTGGGCAGCGCCGGCAGCGTCGCCCTGGGCGGCACGCGCGTCACCGATCAACCCCCACAGGCTGGCTTGCAGGTCGGGGCGACCGTTGGCCAGGGTCAAACCACGGCGAGCGAACTGCTCGGCTTGCGGCGCATCACCCTGGGCCAGGCGCACCTGGGCCAGGCGATACAACACTTGTGGTTCGCGAGGAGCAACGCGTTGAGCACGCTCGAGGCTCGACGACGCGCCATTGAGATCACCACCGGCCTGCTGTTGCTGGGCGGTGGTGAGCAGCGCCAGTACCGGGCCATCCAGTTGTTCGTCAGCCGACAGGCCGCCGGCACTGGACGACGAAGGAATACCGCTCGGCGTCGATGGCATGGTGTAAGCGCCCTGGTTGACCGGCGCCGTCTGGATCGGCGTGGAATCGATCGGCGCCGAAGTGCCTGGGCCTGGTGTCCAGGGTTCGGCGCTGATCGGGGCCGCGGTTGCAGCGCCACTGCCAGGCACCATCACCACCACGCCCGAATCCTGTGGCATTGCCTGAGGCTTGGCCTGTGCCGGGCGGTTGGTCACGGTTTGACGAAACCCGCCATTGGCCGAAATCCGGTCATTATTGGAGACGTTGGTACTCGAATCCACCACCGGAATCGAGCCGCGTTGCACGCTGGAGCAACCGCCGAGCAAAGCCAGAACGGTAATCGCTGGAATCCACAACTTGTTCACTTGAAACCCTCTTTGCTTAATTCATCCAGCCCTTGACCCAATCCATCACCGAGTCCGCGTCAGCAGGGGCGCTGCCCCCGCATGCGGCACCGGCTGGTGGCTCGCTGCCGCGAATATACGGCATCTGCACCGCTCCCGGGCAGTTGGCATCCGAACCCTGGCCCGTGTGCGGATCAATCCAGGCCTGCACGATATTGTCCGGCTGCGGCATGTTGAGTGGCAACGGGTCTGCCTTGCGCATGAAGCTGGTCCAGACCTGCAGCGCACCGGTCGCTCCGGTGAATGGCGTCTTGCCATTGTCGTCACGGCCCAGCCACACCACGGCCAATACGTCCTGGCCAAAACCTGCGAACCAACTGTCGCGCGAATCGTTACTGGTGCCGGTCTTGCCCGCCAGCGTCAGGTTCGACGGCAGCACGCTGTAGACCGAGCGCCCGGTACCTTCACGCATCACGCGCTGCATGGCGTTCTGGATCAGGTAGATGGAGCCCGCGTCGAAGCGTTGCTGGATCTGGAACGGGTAGCGCTTGAGCGGTTCGCCCTCGGCGGTCAACACGCTGCGAATACCGCGCATCGGCGTATTAAAGCCACCGTTGGCCAAGGTCTGGTACATGGTGGCCACTTCCATCGGGCTCATGGCCGCCGCACCCAGCAACATCGAGGGGAACGCCGGGAACTCGCGCTCGATACCCAGTCGCGCCAGGGTTTTCAGCACATTCGGCACACCGACTTCCAGCCCTAGGCGCGATGTCGAGATGTTGTAGGAATGCGCCAGCCCCTGATACAGGAACACGGTGCCGTGGGAGCGGCGGTCGAAGTTCTTCGGCGTCCACACCTGGCCATCGGCGCCTTTGATCGACAGCGGGTCATCCGACAGCCAACTGGTCAGCGTGTACTTGCTCGGTTTTTCCAGGGCGGTCAGGTAAACCGCCGGCTTGACCAGCGAGCCGATCGGGCGCACGGCATCCAGCGCGCGGTTGAACCCGGCGAAGCTGGCCTGACGGCTACCGATCATGGCCTGGACCTCGCCGGTTTCCGGGTTGGTCACCACCATCGCGGCTTCTACTTCATCGGAGCCTTTGCGGCCTGTCAGGCGCTTGAAGGTGTCATTGACCGACGCTTCGGCTTTCATCTGCAGGATGGGGTCGAAGCTGGTGAAGATTCGCAGGCCTTCCTCGGTCAAGTCTTCGTCGCGATAGTCCTCGCGCAGTTGGCGTTTGACCAGGTCGATAAAGCCGGGGAATGAGCTATCTGCCAGCTTGCCGCGGGTGGTGACACCCAGCGGCATTTTCTTCGCGGCCGCGACCTGCTCGGCCGTGGCGACGCCCTGCTGTTCCAATACATCGAGTACCAGGTTGCGGCGCTCGAGCGCACGCTCAGGGTTGCGACGCGGGTTGTAATAGGACGGGCCCTTGACCATCCCGACCAGCAACGCGACCTGGTGCAGCTTCAATTCGGACAACGGCTGCCCGAAGAAGAACTGGCTGGCCAGGCCGAAACCGTGCACCGCGCGCTGACCATCCTGGCCGACGAAGACTTCGTTGAGGTACGCCTCGAGGATTTCCTGCTTGCTGTAATGCAACTCCAGCAGCATCGCCATCATGGCTTCGGTGAGCTTGCGGGTGAGGCTGCGCTCATTGGTCAGGTAGAAGTTCTTCACCAATTGCTGGGTGAGCGTGCTGCCGCCCTGGGTCATCTTGCCGCCGGAAGTATTGACCCACACCGCGCGGGCAATCGATTTGGGCGAGACGCCCCAGTGGCTGTAGAAGTCGCGGTCTTCTACTGCTACCAGGGTTTCCAGCAGATACGGCGGCGCCTGATCGAGCTTGATCAGGATCCGGTCTTCAAGATTCTTCGGGTAGATACCACCGATCATCAGCGGCTCAAGGCGTACCACTGGCAGCTTGGCGCCGTTGAGCGACGACAACTCAGCCACGTAATCGCCGGAAAAACGCACGCGTACCGGCTGGGCTTTTTCCAGGCCTTCGTAGAACTGGAAGCCGCGGGTGTTCAGGTCGACAGTATTGCCGCTGACGGCCGCCGCGCCCGGGCCGTTGCTCACAGGTTCGCGGCGATAGCCCAGCGCATCGAGTTCGGTGAGGAAGTCCTCCTTGCTCAACTTCTGGCCGGCGAACAATTCCAGCGGGCGTGCGTACACCTTGGCCGGGATGGTCCAGCGCTTGCCGGAGAACTTCTCCTGGACCACGGCGTCGAGATACACCGCCACGCCGGCGAGCGCCACAAGGCCAACCAGGCCGAGCTTGAGCGCCCAGCCCAGCCACGGGCGCAGGCTGCGCGAAGGAGGTTTTTTACGGGAACGGGGAGATCGGGTTCGAGTCATGGCGGCGGATTATACGCACTTTATTAACGATCAACATGAGCCGGACAGCGGTTTGCACGACCGCCCGTAGCGGCCATAATGCTTGCCATGATTTCTCCCAGACTTTGAAGGATCGCCCGTGAGCCAGTCCCTGATTGCCGCCCTGCAAAACCCGGCTTTGTACCCGCATCCGGTGGAAGCGTTTCAAGTCATTGAAACCCATATTTCCTGGGTGATCCTGACCGGTCCCTATGCTTATAAACTGAAGAAACCGATGAACTTCGGCTTCCTCGATTTCACCGACCTGGAAAAGCGCGGCCATTTCTGCAACGAAGAACTGCGCCTCAACCAGCGCCTGACCGAAGATTTGTATCTTGAAGTGTTGCCAATTACCGGCACCGCCGACGCACCGCAATTGGCGGGCGACGGCCCGGTGATCGAGTACGCGCTGAAAATGCGTCAGTTCCCGCAAAGCCAGATGCTGAGCACCTTGCAAGCCAACGGTGAACTCACCAGCGCGCACATAGACGAAATGGCCAGGCAGATTGCGCACTTCCACCTCAACGCGCCCAAAGTCGCGCAAGAGCACCCGGCGGGCACTCCGGAAGAAGTGATGGCACCGGTCCGCCAGAACTTCGAACAGATCCGCCCGTTCCTGAGTGACAAGGCCGACCTCATTCAACTGGAAGCCCTGCAAGCCTGGGCGCAAAGCAGCTTCGAACGCCTCAAGCCATTGCTGGAGCAGCGCAAGCTCAACGGTTTTACCCGTGAATGCCATGGTGATATCCACCTGGGTAATGCCACGCTGATCGATGGTCATGTAGTAATCTTCGACTGCATCGAATTCAACGAGCCGTTCCGCTTTACCGACGTGTACGCCGACACCGCATTCCTGGCGATGGACCTGGAAGACCGTGGCCTCAAATGCCTGGCACGCCGGTTTATCAGCCAGTACCTGGAACTGACCGGCGATTACCAGGGGCTGGAGTTGCTGAATTTCTACAAGGCTTATCGCGCACTGGTGCGGGCGAAAGTTGCGCTGTTCAGCATGCCGAGCGAAGCCGACCCGGTGCAACGTGCCACCACCCTGCGCCAGTACCGTAATTATGCCAATCTGGCGGAAAGCTACAGCACGATTCCGTCGCGCTTCCTGGCCATCACCCATGGGGTTTCGGCCGTGGGCAAAAGCCATGTAGCCATGCGCCTGGTCGAGGCCTTAGGCGCTGTTCGCCTACGCTCGGACGTGGAACGCAAGCGCCTGTTTGGCGAGCAGCAGGTCGAAAACACCCCGCAAGCCGGCATCTACAGCGAGGACGCCAGCGCTGCGACGTACACACGCCTGAATGAAATGGCCGACACCGTGCTGCGCGCCGGTTTCCCGGTGGTGCTGGATGCCACCTTCCTCAAACGCGCACAACGTGACGCGGCGGCCCGGGTTGCCGAAGCCACCGGCGCCCCGTTCCTGATTCTGGATTGCAATGCCCCTCAGGCCGTCATCGCCAGTTGGCTGGCACAACGTCAGGCAGATAAAAACGATCCGTCCGACGCAACGTTGCTGGTTATTGAAGAACAAAACGCCAGTCGTGACCCGCTGACCGCTCAAGAGCTGCTGTTGAGTAAACGCGTCGAGACCAATGAAAGCGGGACGCTCGATGCATTGGTCGGGCATATTCGTCAACGCTTGCCCGGCCTGTAAGAAATATTTCTTGGTCGTGTCGTCTACTTTGGCGCACGACCCTGCAATAGTGGCACTATAATGGCGCCATAATACCAACAGGAGTCGCCGTCATGAGTCAGCCCAAGCTTCTTGATACCCCGCTCTACGCGCTCCTGCACAAGGACGACATCCGGGGCTTCAATCAGGAGCGCCCCGAAAGCGGCGTTATCGACATGCGCGGCGGCGACTTCCGAGGGTTGGACCTGCGCGAGCTGAACGCTGCGGGGATCGACTTTACCGACGCCTATTTCCGCTCCGCCGACCTGCGCGGGCTGGATTTGCGCGAGTGTTCACTGGAAGGCGCCAGCCTGGCCCATGCGCAGATTTCCGGTACTTACTTCTCACCCGACCTGACGGCTGACGAGATTCTGATGTCGGTGAATTTCGGTACCCGCCTGCGTTACCGCACCAAATAACCTCAAGACTCCGGCTCCCGGCTGCTTTCAAGCTCGCCGGGCGTTTTCCCGTGCCTGGCATGCAGCGTCATTCTTATAAGCTTTTCAGCCGTTCTCGAGCAAAGAATCACGCTTTTCCTACTGAGCGCTACACTCATTTTCAGGCTTGCCTGGTCACGATACCCACCGCACCATTCGGCCGTCGCAAGGAGGCTCGATGAACGATGAGCTGCAACACCTGAAGAATCTTGGCAAGACGTCGGCGCAGTGGCTGCATGCAGCGGGCATCCACAGCGCGTCCGACCTGCGCCGCCTGGGCGCGGTCGATGCTTACCGAGCCGTGCGAACTCGCGGGTTCCGGGCATCAAAAGTGTTGCTGTATGCGATTGAAGGCGCATTGATGGACGTGCATTGGAATGACATTCCCACGGAGCGCAAAGAGGCGTTGAACCTACAGTTGGAGGCGCTCTCAACGCGCCAGAAGACGTAGATTCGCCGATCAATCCAGTAGTATTTTCAGGATTTTTGAGAAAAGTAGGGGAATGTTGTTGACTCTCAAATGAGAATCGTTATGATTATCACAGCTGGTCGCGAGATCAGCCGATAACTGAAAGACCATTGGTTCGGACTCTCAGATTATCTCCTCATCAGGCTAATCACGGTTATTTGACCCGGCTCTTGCCGGGTCTTTTTTTGCCTGCAAGACGCCGGACTCAACGCGCGATGATCAACGGATGACCACGCTCCGGGTGCAACTGCACCAGCACATCCAGACCAAATACCGCCTTGAGCAGCTCGGGGCGCAGCACCTGTGCGGGCGTGTCGAGCGCACGCGGGCATCCGTTTTCCAGCAACAGGATGCGATCACAGTAACGCGCGGCCAGGTTCAGGTCATGCAGGATCACCAACACCGCTGCGCCACGATCGGCAAAACGCCGGATCGCCTGCAAGGTCGTGTGCTGATGCAACGGATCGAGCATCGATGTCGGCTCATCCAGCAATAGGGTCTGGCCCGCCTCGCCCGGCCACAATTGCGCCAATACACGGGCCAGGTGCACCCGTTGACGCTCCCCGCCCGACAACGCCAGGTAACTGCGACCACTCAAGTGCCCCACATCCGCCGCGTGCAGTGCCGCGCTGATGATTTCCTCATCACGTACTCGCCCGGTCTGATGCGGCAAACGCCCCAGTCCTACCACCTCTTCGACACGGAACGCGAAGTCCAGGGTCGAGCTCTGGGGCAGTACCGCCAAGCGCTGGGCTCGTTGCGCGCCGCTCCATTGCTTTAACTCTTGCTGATCCAGCCAGACCTTGCCCTGGTCAGGGGTCAACTCGCCGCACAGCGCACTGAGCAAGGTACTTTTGCCTGCACCATTGGGGCCCAATACGCCGAGCACTTCGCCGGGCAGCAGCTCCAGGGTGATATCCGCCAATACGGTCTTGCGCCCGCGGCGGACCTGCAACGCTTCCACCCGCAGCATCAGGCGCGCCCTCGCAGTAATAAATAGAGGAAAAGTGGCGCGCCAATAAACGCGGTGACAATACCGATCGGCAGTTCCGCCGGCGCCAATGCCAAACGCGCCACCAGGTCCGCCAACAGCAACAAACTCGCGCCCGCCAGTACCGAAGCCGGCAACAATACGCGGTGGTCCGGTCCGGCCAGCAACCGCACCAGATGCGGCACCACCAACCCGACAAAGCCGATCATGCCCGCCGCAGCCACCGCCGCACCAACACCCAGCGCCGTACAGAACACCAGCTCACGCTTGAGCTTTTCAACATCAATGCCCAGGTGACTGGCTTCGGACTCACCCAGCAACAGCGCATTCAAGGCTTTCGCCCGGCGCGGCAACCACAGCGCCACGCCCGCGCTCACCAGCAGCAACGGCCATAAACGTGAATAGCTGGCACCATTGAGGCTGCCCAGGTTCCAGAATGTCAGGGTGCGCAAGGTGGCGTCGTCCGCCAGGTAGGTAAACAGCCCCACCGCGGAACCGGCCAGGGCTGTCAGCGCGATGCCGGCAAGCAACATCGTCGCGACGTTGGTCTGGCCATTGCGTCGGCCCAGTCGATACACCAGCGCCGTCACGCCCAGGCCGCCCAGAAACGCGCAAATCGACAAAAGATACGGCCCGAGCGCCTCCGGCAGCCCGCCAAACAACGAGCCGCCAACAATGGCCACCGCAGCCCCCAGCGCCGCGCCACTGGACACACCCACCAAGCCAGGATCGGCCAGCGGGTTGCGAAACAAGCCCTGCATCGCCACGCCCGACAAGGCGAGCACACCGCCCACGGCCAGGCCCAGTAACGTGCGCGGCAAGCGAATCTGCCCCAGGATCAACTCTGCCTGTTCGAGCCCCTGGGCCTCAATCGGCACTCCGATCATTCGCAACGCCGCCCTGAGCGTGTCGAACAACGGCAGGCTGACCGGTCCCAGGGCCAATGAAAGCCAGATCGCCAGCAGACATAACAGCGCCAGCCCGATAAACAGCGTTTTCGGTTTGACCAACCGGGTCATGGGGCGGGTTCAGCCTGGGACGGGTAAAACCCAGCGGACAATTGCACCAGGCTTTGCGGCAAGCGCGGCCCGAGCCCGCCCACCAACAGCGTCGGGTCCAATTCCATCACCCGGCCGTTCCTGGCCGCTGGCGTGGAAGCGAGGATGGGGTTTTCCTTGAACAACGCCACCCGAGCCGCTTCACCACTGAGCGCCCGATCAGCAACTACCAGCACATCCGGGCTCAACCCGGCCAGCGACTCCGCCGAGAACGGCTTGTAACCGCTGTGAGTCGCCAGGTTATGGCCCCCGGCCTGCTGCAACATCCAGTCAGCGGCGGTGCCCTTACCGGCGATCAACGGTTTGCCGCCGGCATGCCCGAGCAACAGCAACACGCCTGGCGTTTTTTGCGTCAAGCGGGCCTTGGTCACCCAGGCTTTCTGTTGATCCAGCGCCTGCTCATATGCGGCAAACAATTCGTTGGCCTTGGCCTCGCTGCCCAGCAGCGTGCCCAGGTGCGACAGGTTGGCTTTCAGGCTGGGTAAGTCCGGCTGCGCCGAGAACATCTCTACCTGCACCCCCGCATTGCGGATCTGCGCCAGCACCGGTGGTGGCCCCATCTCTTCGGTCCCCACCAGCACCTGCGGGCGCAGGCTGAGAATGCCCTCAGCCGACAATTGGCGCTGATAACCAATACTGGGCAATGCCTTGAGCGACGCCGGATGCTGGCTGGTGGTGTCCACGCCGACCAGCTTCGGCTCACCTCCCAATGCCGTCACCCATTCCGATAACGCGCCACCGGCGCTGACCCAGCGTTGCGGCAGGTCCAAGGCTTGGGCCGCGTGGCTGACCAGCAGTCCGGCAACTAGCGCAATAACGCTGGCACTCAGGCGCATAACAGGGTTTCCTTCCAAGGCGGGGCCGCTCAAGCACTCATTGATGTGACAGATAAACCCTACCCGGCATCGTAGTGAGCACCCGATCAGCTGACGGGCGAAGCGGGCATTTGATAATTGTTTGCATTTGAACGTCAAGGCACTTAAGGATTGAAATGAAGTTTCTCTGCCCCTCCGAGGCCTTGGCGCCCGACAGCAGCCTCGGTTTTGATATCGACGGTTGCAAACTGTTGGCCGTGCGGCGCGCTGGCGTTGCCTACTTCTATGTCAACCGCTGCCCTCATCGCGGCGTCCCACTGGAATGGCAACCGGACAGCTTCCTCGACTCAAGCGCCAGCCTGATTCAATGCGCCACCCATGGCGCGCTGTTCCTGATCGAAAGCGGCGAATGCATTGCCGGCCCGTGCGCAGGCCAAAGCCTCACCGCCCTGCCCGGCCGCGAAGACGCACAAGGCCTGTGGGTGCAACTCTAGTTGCCCAACAGCACCTTCAACGGCCGTTCGATACAGATTTCTTCAGGTGTGACCCGCACGCCGTACGCCAGCACCTCCACACCCGCTGCCTTGGCCTCACGCAACGCGGCGGCATAACCCGCGTCAATTTCCACGGCTGGGCGCACCGCATCGATCCCCGACAAATTAACGCAGTACAACTGCACCGCCCGCACACCTTCACGCGCCAGGTGGGCCAGCTCCCGCAAGTGCTTGGCACCGCGCTGGGTCACCGCATCAGGGAAAGCCGCCACGGAGGAGCCATCAAAGCCCAAGGTGACACTTTTGACTTCGACAAACGCCGCCCCGTGCGGGTATTCCAGGCGAAAATCGATCCGGCTTCGTTCCTGACCGTAAGGCACTTCGCGTTTCAACGCGGTAAAGCCGTTGAGTTCAGTGATCAGCCCCGCGCGCAGTGCCTCTTCGACCAACTGATTGGCGCGTGCCGTATTGACGCAGGCCAGCCGGCCCTGGGGCGTTTCGGCGATTTCCCAGGTACCGGGCAATTTGCGCTTGGGGTCGGCGGAACGGCTGAACCAGACTTGGCCGCCTTCGACCATGCAGTTGAGCATCGAACCGGTGTTCGGGCAGTGAATGGTGAGCAACTCGCCGGTAACGGTTTCGATATCGGTGAGAAAACGCTTGTAGCGGCGGATCAGCCGCCCTTCTTCGAGGGGAGGATGAAAACGCATCAGCCTTGCCAACTCCGCAGGCCACGGGCAATCCGCTCCACCGCCTCTTGTAGCCGATCAAGGTTTTGCGTGTAGGCAAAACGCACATGATGACCCGCCTGATAGCGACCGAAATCCAGCCCGGGGGTAAAGGCTACATGTTCGGTTTCCAGGAAATGGCGACAGAACGCGAAGGCATCTCCACCAAACGCGCTGATATCGGCATAGAGATAGAACGCGCCTTCGGGCTCTACGGCGATACCGAATCCCAACTCACGCAGGGCCGGCAGCAGGAAATCACGGCGCCGGCCAAATTCGGCGCGGCGCTCCTCCAGAATGCCCAGGGTTTGTGGGGTGAAACAGGCCATGGCGGCATGTTGGGCCATGCTCGGCGCGCTGATGTAGAGGTTTTGCGCCAACTTCTCCAACTCACCGACGGCTGCAGGTGGCGCCACCAGCCAGCCCAGGCGCCAGCCGGTCATGCCGAAATACTTGGAAAAACTATTCAGGACGAAGGCATCGTCGTCGACTTCCAGCACGCTCGCGGCGTCGGTGCCGTAGGTGAGCCCGTGATAGATCTCATCCACCACCAGATGGCCGTCGCGCGCCTTGATGGCGTTGGACAGGTCGGCCAGTTCGTCCCGCGTCAGAAGCGTCCCGGTCGGGTTGGCCGGGGAGGCAACCAGCGCGCCGACGCTGTCCTGGTTCCAGTGTTGCGCCACCAGGTCGGCGGTCAATTGGTAGCGTACTTGCGGGCCGACCGGCACCAGCTGCGCCGCGCCCTCGATCAAGCGCAGGAAATGCCGGTTGCAGGGGTAGCCCGGATCCGCCAGCAGCCAGTGCTTGCCCGGATCCACCAGCAGGCTGGTGGCCAATAACAACGCACCGGAGCCGCCGGGCGTGATCAGAATGCGCTGCGGATCGATGTTCAACCCGTAGCGCTGCTGGTAGAAACCGCTGATCGCCTCGCGCAATTCGGGCAGCCCACGGGCGGCGGTGTAACGGGTCTTGCCATTGGCCAACGCGGCCTGGCCTGCCTGGATAATCGGTTCGGCGGTGGTGAAATCCGGCTCACCGATTTCCAGATGGATCACGTCGTGGCCGGCTGACTGCAGCTCATTGGCGCGCGCCAGCAATGCCATGACATGAAAAGGTTCGATGGCGCGACTGCGCGCACTGTAGGGCTGAGCCATTAGCCTTCCTAGACGGTGAGGACAAAATCAGGATTCTACCGAACCCTCGCGATAAAACATGTTCTATTGCCTGCCCGGCCGACTTCACGGCCAGGCAAGCGCCGGCAAAACGACTAAAATCAACATTCGAGACGGGACATACCCAGCCACGACGGGCCGCTGCAGTTTGCAACCCCCGACGCGACAGGCTCGACAACCGGGAGTGGCGCACCCCGAATCTATCTGGTAAGTTCGCCCGCTTGCAGCCGCAGGGCCGGCAGGTGTCGGTGACGTTGCAATCCTGCGCAATGGATTAGAAGAGTGAGAGGCGGTCTATTCATGTCCACCCAAGCAAAGCAACAGCAGACTCAAGGCCTCGGCGGCTTCGAACCCTATGTGGAAAAAAAGGGCGAGGAGTACATGGGCGAGCCCATGCGCGAGCACTTCACCAAAATCCTGAACAAGTGGAAACAGGATTTGATGCAGGAAGTCGACCGCACGGTTGACCATATGAAGGACGAAGCAGCCAACTTCCCTGACCCGGCCGACCGTGCCAGCCAGGAAGAGGAGTTCGCCCTCGAACTGCGCGCCCGTGATCGCGAGCGCAAGTTGATCAAGAAGATCGACAAGACCCTGCAACTGATCAAAGACGAAGAATACGGCTGGTGCGAATCCTGCGGCGTCGAGATCGGTATTCGTCGCCTGGAAGCCCGCCCGACCGCGGACCTCTGTGTAGACTGCAAGACCTTGGCCGAAATCAAGGAAAAACAGGTCGGCAAGTAATGCTTGTCGAGCTGAACGAATGGGGCGTGCGAACGCCCCATTTTTGTTGCTGGCGTTTACCGATTTTCCAGTAGTATCCGGCCCATGACTGCCTCTACCTATATCGGGCGCTTCGCCCCCACGCCCAGCGGCCATCTGCACTTCGGCTCCCTGGTCGCCGCCCTCGCCTCCTACCTCGATGCCCGCGCCAATCAAGGCCGCTGGCTGATGCGCATGGAAGACCTCGACCCACCCCGTGAAGAACCCGGCGCCCAGACGGCAATCCTGCATGCCCTGGAAAGCTACGGTTTTGAATGGGACGGCGAACTGGTCCGCCAGAGCGAGCGGCACGACGCCTACGCCAAGGTATTGAACGACTTGTTCAACCACGGCCTGGCCTACGCCTGCACCTGCTCGCGCAAACAGCTGGAGCCCTACAACGGGATTTACCCCGGGCTTTGTCGCAATGCCGGCCACGACCAGCAAGACGCCGCTATCCGCTTGCGCGTGCCCGAGCTTGAATACCATTTTACCGACCGCGTACAGGGCGAGTTCCGACAGCACTTGGGGCGCGATGCAGGCGACTTCATCATCCGCCGCCGCGACGGCCTGTACGCCTATCAATTGGCCGTGGTCCTGGATGACGCCTGGCAAGGCGTTACCGACATCGTGCGCGGCGCCGACCTGCTCGATTCCACGCCACGCCAGCTTTACCTGCAGGAATTGCTTGGCCTGCGCCAGCCGCGTTATCTGCATGTGCCCCTGATCGTCCAGCCGGACGGTCACAAACTGGGCAAGTCGTACCGTTCGCCACCGCTGACCGCAGACCAGGCCACGCCATTGTTACTCAGAGCGCTACGCGCCCTTGGCCAGCCGGCCGGTGACGAGCTGCTTTACGCCAGCCCCAGGGAACTGCTGGATTGGGGCATTCGGCAGTGGGATGCCACGCGGATCCCGCGCACACTCACCCTGGCCGAAGCGCAATTGAACTGAAGGCGCTTGCAGCTTGCCAGCCATCCGTTACCATCGCCGCAATTCTTCAATCAGAGGCCAACATGTACATCTATCGATTGGTCCTGCTGCTGGTCGTCGGGATCTACCTGTTTTCCCCCGCCATCATGGACTGGTGGATCGATGCCACGGGCGCCTGGTACCGTCCTTATCTGCTCTGGCTGATCCTGATCGTCGTGACCTTCATCCTGCAGAGCCAAAAAGATGCCGATGAGCTTTAGCCTCACCCAGATGCTGCTGATCAGCGCCGCCTACCTGGCGGCGTTGTTCGGCGTCGCCTGGATCAGTGAGCGTGGAATGATTCCGCGGGCGATCATTCGCCATCCCTTGACCTACACCTTGTCCCTGGGCGTATACGCCAGCGCCTGGGCGTTCTACGGTACGGTGGGCCTGGCCTATCAATATGGCTACGGTTTCCTCTCCAGCTACCTGGGGGTGTCCGGTGCGTTCCTGCTGGCGCCGGTGCTGCTGTACCCGATTTTGAAAATCACCCGCACCTATCAGTTGTCCTCCCTGGCGGACCTGTTTGCCTTTCGTTTTCGCAGCACCTGGGCCGGCGCACTCACCACGATTTTCATGCTGATCGGCGTGCTGCCGTTGCTGGCCCTGCAGATCCAGGCAGTGGCCGACTCGATCAGCATCCTCACCCGCGAGCCGGTGCAACATCGCGTTGCCCTGGCCTTCTGCGCATTGATCAGCCTGTTCACCATTTTCTTTGGCTCACGCCATATCGCCACCCGCGAAAAACACCAGGGCCTGGTGTTTGCGATTGCCTTTGAGTCGGTCATCAAGCTGGTCGCCATCGGCGGTGTCGGCCTTTATGCGCTCTACGGCGTGTTCGACGGCCCGCAACAGCTGGAATTGTGGCTGCTGCAAAACCAGACCGCCCTCGCCGCCTTGCACACGCCCCTGCAGGAAGGCCCCTGGCGCACGCTACTGCTGGTGTTCTTCGCCTCGGCGATCGTGATGCCGCACATGTACCACATGACCTTCACCGAAAACCTCAACCCACGCTCATTGGTCAGCGCCAGTTGGGGTTTGCCACTGTTCCTGCTGCTGATGAGCCTGGCGGTGCCGCTGATTCTGTGGGCCGGCCTGAAACTGGGGGCCACCACCAACCCTGAGTATTTCACCCTCGGCATCGGCATCGCCGCCAACAGCCCGGCCCTGGCGCTGTTGGCGTATGTCGGCGGTTTGTCGGCGGCCAGTGGCTTGATCATTGTCACCACGCTGGCACTTTCCGGGATGGCCCTCAACCACCTGGTGCTGCCGCTGTACCAACCACCGGCCGAAGGCAACATCTACCGCTGGTTGAAATGGACGCGCCGCGCGCTGATCGTCGCGATCATCATGGCCGGCTATGCCTTTTATCTGCTGCTGGGCGCCGGGCAGGACCTGGCCAACCTCGGCATCGTGGCCTTTGTCGCCACCTTGCAGTTCCTGCCGGGCGTACTCTCGGTGCTGTACTGGCCGACCGCCAATCGCCGTGGCTTTATCGCCGGGTTGCTGGCGGGCATCCTGGTGTGGCTGGTGACCATGCTGCTACCGCTGGTCGGCAACCTGCAGGGTTTCTACATACCGTTGCTGAACATGATTTACGTGCTGGATGACACCAGCTGGCACATGGCAGCAATCGCGTCGCTGGCCGCCAACGTCCTGATGTTCACCCTGATTTCGCTGTTCACCAACGCCAGCCCCGAAGAAACCAGCGCCGCCGAGGCCTGCGCGGTAGACAACGTGCGTCGCCCGCAACGCCGCGAACTGCATGCGGCCTCGCCCCAGGAATTCGCCACGCAACTGGCCAAGCCGCTCGGCGCCAAGGCCGCGCAAAAGGAAGTCGAACAGGCCTTGCGCGATCTGTACCTGCCGTTCGACGAGCGCCGTCCCTATGCGCTACGGCGCCTGCGTGACCGTATCGAAGCCAACCTGTCCGGGCTGATGGGTCCCAGCGTGTCCCAGGACATGGTGGAAACCTTCCTGCCCTACAAGGCTGGCGGCGAAAACTACGTGACCGAAGACATCCATTTCATCGAAAGCCGGTTGGAGGACTATCACTCACGCCTCACCGGCCTCGCCGCCGAGCTCGATGCCCTGCGCCGTTATCACCGCCAGACGCTGCAGGAACTGCCGATGGGCGTGTGTTCCCTGGCCAAGGACCAGGAAATCCTGATGTGGAACAAGGCCATGGAAGAGCTTACCGGCATCGCCGCGCAACGCGTGGTCGGCTCTCGCCTCAATACCCTCGGCGACCCCTGGAAAGAATTGTTGCAAGGTTTTATCAACCTGCCCGATGAGCATTTGCACAAGCAGCACTTGGCCCTCGACGGCCAGACCCGTTGGCTCAACCTGCACAAGGCCGCCATTGACGAGCCCCTGGCCCCGGGCAACAGCGGCCTGGTGTTGCTGGTGGAAGACCTCACCGACACCCAGATGCTCGAAGACAAGCTGGTGCACTCCGAGCGCCTGGCCAGTATTGGTCGCCTGGCCGCCGGCGTGGCGCATGAGATCGGCAACCCGATCACCGGTATCGCCTGCCTGGCGCAGAACCTGCGGGAAGAGCGCGAGGAAGACGGTGAAATCACCGAGATCAGCGGGCAGATCCTGGAGCAGACCAAGCGCGTGTCGCGCATCGTGCAGTCGCTGATGAGCTTCGCCCACTCCGGCGCCCATCAGAATCAAGACGAAGCGGTGTGCCTGGCCAAAGTGGCGCAGGATGCCATTGGGCTGCTGGCCTTGAACCGGCGCAATTTCGAAGTACAGTTCTTTAACCTGTGCGATCCGGACCACTGGGTCGATGGCGACTCACAACGCCTGGCCCAGGTCCTGATCAACTTGCTGTCCAACGCCCGCGATGCAACGCCCGGCGGCGGCGCGGTACGCGTCAAGACCGAGGCTTTCGAACATACGGTCGATCTGATCGTCGAAGACGAAGGCAGCGGCATTCCACAGAACATCATGGACCGACTGTTCGAACCCTTCTTCACCACCAAGGACCCGGGTGAAGGTACCGGTCTGGGCCTTGCACTGGTCTATTCCATCGTTGAAGAGCATTATGGACAAATCACCATCGACAGCCCGGCTGACACCGAAAGCCAACGCGGCACCCGTATCCGGGTGACCTTGCCGCGTCATGTCGAAGCGACGTCCGCTGTGAACTGAGACCGTCGAGAGAATTGAATCAATGCCGCACATTTTGATCGTCGAAGACGAAACCATTATCCGCTCTGCCTTGCGTCGCCTGCTTGAACGTAATCAGTACCAGGTCAGCGAAGCCGGCTCGGTGCAGGAAGCCCAGGAGCGGTTCAGCATTCCCACGTTCGACCTGATCGTCAGCGACCTGCGCTTGCCGGGCGCTCCGGGTACCGAATTGATCAAGCTGGGCCAGGGCACTCCGGTGCTGATCATGACCAGCTACGCCAGCCTGCGCTCGGCGGTGGACTCGATGAAGATGGGCGCGGTGGACTACATCGCCAAGCCTTTCGACCATGACGAGATGCTGCAGGCTGTGGCGCGCATCCTGCGTGACCGCCAGTCGGCCAGCAGCGCGCCAGCCGAACCCCGTCCGGCCGGAAAAGCAGCCGACAAACCGGGCGTCGATAACAGTAACGGCGAAATCGGCATCATTGGCTCCTGCCCGCCGATGCAGGACCTGTACAGCAAGATCCGCAAAGTGGCGCCGACCGACTCCAATGTGTTGATCCAGGGTGAGTCGGGCACCGGCAAGGAACTGGTGGCCCGCGCGCTGCATAACCTGTCCAGGCGCGCCAAGGCCCCAATGATCTCGGTGAACTGCGCGGCGATCCCCGAATCCCTGATCGAGTCGGAATTGTTTGGCCACGAAAAAGGCGCGTTCACCGGTGCCAGCGCCGGGCGTGCGGGCCTGGTCGAAGCCGCCGACGGCGGTACGCTGTTCCTCGACGAAATCGGCGAGTTGCCCCTGGAAGCCCAGGCGCGCTTGTTGCGGGTGCTGCAGGAAGGCGAAATTCGCCGGGTCGGTTCGGTGCAATCGCAAAAGGTCGATGTACGCCTGATCGCAGCGACGCACCGTGACCTCAAGAGCCTGGCCAAGATCGGCCAGTTCCGTGAAGACCTGTATTACCGACTGCATGTGATTGCGCTCAAGCTGCCGCCACTGCGCGAGCGTGGCGCCGATGTCAACGAGATCGCCAGCGCGTTCCTGCTGCGCCAGAGCGCGCGCATCAACCGTACCGATCTGAAGTTTGCGCCGGACGCAGAGCAGGCGATCCGGCATTACGCATGGCCGGGCAACGTGCGCGAACTGGAGAACGCCGTCGAGCGCGCGGTCATCCTGTCGGAAAGCCCGGAAATATCCGCCGAGCTGTTGGGCATCGATATCGAGCTCAGCGATCTGGACGACGACGACTTCATCGGCCTGGCGCCACAACAGGGCGCAGGTAGCGCGACCAGCCATGAGCCGACGGAAGATTTGTCCCTGGAAGACTACTTCCAGCATTTCGTCCTCGAGCACCAGGACCACATGACCGAGACCGAACTGGCCCGCAAGCTCGGGGTAAGCCGCAAGTGCCTGTGGGAACGTCGCCAACGCCTGGGCATTCCACGGCGCAAGACCGGTGTTCCCAGCGAGAGCTGAGGTAACACCGGCTAATGTGAAAAAACTGTTACCGCAGATATGTCGCGTAACAAAAGCCGGGGCTTACGGTAACGAAGCCCCGGCTTTTTTTCGCCCGTCAAAACCCGAAAACCGCCTCAACCCCCTGCTTTTGCTGGGCGGCGCGAAAGTTGGCACGCACCCTGCTATATGCTTAGTACAAAAACAATAACAAGCTTTGTACCAGACAATAAAAATAAGACGAATCGACTCACGCATAACAAAAACAACACGGCGGAGGCGCAGCTAACTGATTCTTTTGGAGAGGCGTTGCATTGGGGCTTGCCCCGCAACCAGGCCGAGAACAACAAAAACTGCCCTAAGGCAGAGCCTGAACTGGTTGGATCGTAGATCAGCAACACAGCGACCAAAGCAATCCGTTTGCTCTTGGCTCCCGATTGGGAGTGCCATGAAGGTGAAGCTTCATGGCGAGGGCGATCAACAAAAACAAGAAGCCCGACACCATAATAAAAATAGAGTACGCAACTACTTCTGGGGGAGCTTCGGCTCCCCTTGTAGTTTCCGACAGTTAGCCCCTGAATTTGCCTTTTAAACGCTTATGGCGCAACGCCTGCAGCTTGTTCCTACACCATCCCCTGACTAAATGCTAGAATCCCGGCCCATCATGCGGTCATTCTTCGTTATGGCCGAACATTCCTTCAAACAGTGCATCCCATGCTGAAGAAGTTGTTCCAGTCATTCCGTTCTCCCTTGCGTCGTACGCAACACATTCGCAGCACGCCTGAAGTGCTTAACAGCAATCAGCATTCATTGCAGCGCGCTCAATTCAGCCGTTATGCGGTGAACATCGTCGAACGTTTGCAGAACGCCGGTTACCAGGCCTACCTGGTGGGCGGCTGCGTACGTGACATGCTGCTCAATATCACGCCGAAAGATTTCGACGTCGCCACCAGCGCCACGCCTGAACAGGTGCGTGCCGAATTCCGCAATGCGCGGATCATCGGGCGCCGCTTCAAGCTGGTGCATATCCACTTCGGTCGCGAAATCATCGAGGTCGCGACGTTCCGCGCCGGCCACCCGCAAAACGATGAAGAGGAAGACACCAATCAGTCTTCCCGCAACGAGAGCGGGCGCATCCTGCGCGACAACGTCTACGGCACCCTGGAAGAAGACGCGCAACGCCGCGACTTCACCATCAATGCCCTGTATTACGATCCGGTGAGCGAGCGGATCCTCGATTACGCCAATGGCGTACACGATATCCGCAACAACCTGATCCGACTGATCGGCGACCCGACGCAGCGCTACCAGGAAGACCCGGTGCGCATGCTGCGCGCCGTGCGGTTCGCCGCCAAGCTCAACTTCGGTATCGAGAAACACACGGCCGCACCGATTCGCGAACTGGCACCGATGCTGCGGGAAATCCCGTCGGCACGCCTGTTTGAAGAAGTGCTCAAGCTGTTCCTTTCGGGCTATGCCGCCGACACCTTTGAAATGCTCGTCGACCTGCAGTTGTTCGATCCACTGTTCCCGGCCAGCGCCGAGGCGTTGGAACACAACCCGACGTACACCCACACACTGATCAGCGAAGCGTTGATCAACACTGACCTGCGCATCAAGCAGAACAAGCCGGTGACCCCGGCGTTCCTGTTTGCCGCCCTGTTATGGCCGGCCCTGCCCAAACGCGTTCTGCGCTTGCAGGACCGTGGCATGCCGCCGATTCCTGCCATGCAGGAAGCTGCCCACGAATTGATCACCGAGCAGTGCCAGCGCATCGCCATTCCGAAACGCTTCACCCTGCCGATCCGCGAAATCTGGGACATGCAGGAGCGCCTGCCGCGCCGCAGTGGCAAACGCGCCGACCTGTTGCTGGACAACCCGCGCTTCCGCGCCGGCTACGACTTCCTGTTGCTGCGCGAAAGCGCCGGCGAGCAGACCGACGGCCTGGGCGAATGGTGGACCGACTATCAGGATGCCAATGACAGCCAGCGGCGCGAGATGATTCGTGAGCTTGGCAGCAAAGGCGACAGCGTCGGCGAAGGGCCGAAAAAGCGCCGCCGCAGCTCCAGCAAGCGCAAACGCAGCGCCGCCGATGCCTCGGGCGCAACGGGCGAATAAACGTGGAACGTATCTACATCGGCATGGGCAGCAACCTGGCTGCCCCGCAGCAGCAACTGCGCGACGCTATCGAAGCCCTGACGCAATTGCCCGACACGGCCCTCGTCGATGTATCCGCCTTCTATCAAAGCGACTCCCTGCTGCCAGGCCAACCGCGCTACACCAACGCGGTGGCGGCCGTGGACAGCAACCTCACGCCGCTGGATCTGCTCGACGCGCTGCACACCATCGAAAACGACCAGGGCCGCGAGCGCACTGAGCGTTGGGGCCCACGCACGCTGGACCTGGATATCCTGTTATTCGGTGATCGCCTGATTGATGAGCCGCGCCTCAAGGTGCCGCATTACCAGATGCACCTGCGGGCGTTCGTGCTTTATCCATTGGCTGAGCTGGTGCCTGCCGACTTTCAGTTGCCCGAGGGCCAAACGCTGGGTGAACTGCTGACAGCTTGCCCATTCGTCGGCTTGGAGCGCTTGCCTCTGTAGGAGCGAGCTTGCTCGCGAAAATCGTCAACGATCACGCGCTCAGCCTGATTGAACGCGGTGCCCTTGGATTCTTCGCGAGCAAGCTCGCTCCTACAATTGCGTCCGTAACAGCGGTAACACCGCCATCGTAACAAGGCGGTAACACATCCAATTGACTTCCCGTGTCCTCCTCACGACTATAGGCGTCCCGCCGCCGCCAACCCGGCGCTGAAGGGCGCAATCCAGGCCATATAAGCACTGCTATCAAGACGGTGCGCCTGTATAAACGAAGACTCACGCGCGTTACTCGCTGTTTCCAAGCGCCTGAACGAGGACCCTTTTCATGCCAGACATTACCCTGACCACCTTGCAGAGCCTCAAGCTCAGGGGTGAAAAAATCACCATGCTGACCTGCTACGACGCGACCTTCGCCCACGCCTGTTGCCAGGCCGGGGTCGAGGTGTTGCTGGTAGGCGACTCCCTGGGCATGGTTCTGCAAGGGAATGACAGCACGCTCCCCGTCACCACCGATGAACTCGCGTACCACACCGCCAGCGTCAAGCGTGGCAATGACGGTGCGTTCATCATCGCCGACCTGCCATTCATGGGGTATGCCACGCTCGAACAGACCTTCCAGAACGCCGGCAAACTGATGCAGGCGGGTGCGCACATGATCAAGGTCGAAGGTGCCGTATGGCTCGCCGAGTCGATCCGGCTGCTGGCTGAGCGCGGCGTACCGGTCTGCGCGCACATGGGCCTGACGCCGCAGTCGGTCAATCTCCTCGGCGGCTACAAGGTCCAGGGCCGCAATGAAGCCCAGGCACGCCAGATGCGCGCCGATGCCATCGCCCTGGAACAAGCCGGCGTCGCGATGATTCTGCTGGAGTGCGTACCCAGTGAACTGGCCGCCGAAATCACCCAGGCTGTCAAAGTACCGGTGATCGGCATCGGTGCCGGCTCCGCCACTGATGGCCAGGTGCTGGTGCTGCACGACATGCTCGGCCTGTCGATCAGCGGCCACGTGCCCAAGTTCGTAAAAAACTTCATGGCCGGCCAGCCCAGCATTCACGCCGCACTGAGCGCTTATGTCAGCGAAGTCAAAGCCGTGACCTTCCCTGGCGCCGAACACGGATTCTCTGCATGAACACCGTTAAAACCCTGCGCGAACTGCGCGCCGCCGTGACCCACGCGCGCAACGCCGGCAAGCGCATCGGCTTCGTGCCGACCATGGGCAACCTGCACAGTGGCCACGCGACCCTGGTGAGCAAGGCTGCGCAGCAATCGGATTTCGTGGTGACGAGCATTTTCGTCAACCCGCTGCAATTCGGCGCCGGCGAAGACCTGGACAAATACCCGCGCACCCTCGCCGCCGATCAGGAACGGCTGCTGCAAGCCGGTTGCAACCTGCTGTTCGCGCCAACGGTGGAGGAAATGTACCCCGGCGGCATGACCGGCCAGACCCGCGTCAGCGTCCCGCTGCTGTCCGAAGGCCTGTGCGGCGCCAGCCGTCCAGGCCATTTCGAAGGTGTCGCCACGGTGGTCAGCAAGCTGTTCAACATGGTCCAGCCGGACATGGCCGTATTTGGCCAGAAGGACTATCAGCAACTGGCGGTGATTCGCGCCATGGTGCATGACCTGAACATGCCGATCCAGATCATCGGCGAGCCAACCGTCCGCGCAGCCGATGGCCTGGCGCTGTCATCGCGCAATGGCTACCTCACCGAAGAGCAACGCGCGATTGCACCGGTGCTGTACCGCAGTCTCAGCCAGATTGCCGCCGCCATCAAAAGCGGTGAGCGTGATTTCGCCAGGCTGCGCGCCGAGCACATCCAGCAGATCGAAGCCGCTGGTTTGCGCATGGACTACCTGGAAGTGCGCCAAGGCGTACACCTGAGGCCAGCCACGCCTGAGGATCGAGACATTGTGATTCTGGTGGCGGCCTATCTGGGCGCGACTCGCCTGATCGACAACCTGCATCTGACCCTCGACTGACCCCAGCCAACAGCCCGCCGATTGCCCTGATCGCTGTGCCGGTATAAAAAAGTACCGGCTACAGCGCAGACAAAGCCAAGACATATCGACACGCTAGGTTTAATGTAATCGCCCTGCGCGTATGGTTAGCGCTGTCCGGAACCCGTGGCCAGTTAAAAGACTGGATGTTCCGGATTTTGAAGTGTCCTAAAAGGCAGTCCCTGTAATAAAAAGGAAACCCGCAGCGATGGCGTACTACCGCACCCCTCATGACGTTACCGCGCTGCCCGCCTGGCAAGCGCTCAATCAACATCGCCAAGCCATGCAGGATTTCAGCATGCGCGAGGCCTTCAATGCCGACCCCCAGCGTTTTTCAGAATTCACCCTGAGCAGCTGCGGGCTTTTCCTCGATTACTCGAAAAACCTGATCACCCGCGAAACCCGCGACCTGCTGGTGGGCTTGGCCAACGAAGTCGGCCTTAAAGACGCGATCGACTCGCTGTATGCCGGCGAGCCGGTCAACTCCTCCGAAGGCCGCCCGGCGTTGCATACAGCCCTGCGCCGCCCGGTAGGCGACAAGTTGTCGGTCAACGGCGTGAACATCATGCCGGACGTGCACAAAGTGCTGAACCAGATCACTGACCTGGTCGGCCGCATCCACGACGGCCTGTGGCGTGGCTATACCGAGAAGCCGATCACGGACGTGGTGAATATAGGCATCGGTGGTTCGTTCCTCGGCCCGGAGCTGGTCTCCGAAGCACTGCTGTCCTACGCCCATAAAGGCGTGCGCTGTCATTACCTGGCGAACATCGACGGCAGCGAGTTTCACGAGCTGACCATGAAGCTGCGCGCCGAGACCACGCTGTTTATCGTCTCGTCCAAATCCTTCAACACCCTCGAAACCCTGAAGAATGCCCAGGCCGCCCGCGCCTGGTACTTGGCGCAGGGCGGCTCGGAAGCCGAGCTGTACCGCCACTTCATCGCCGTGTCGAGCAACAACGCAGCGGCCGTGGCGTTCGGTATCCGCGAAGAAAACATCTTCCCGATGTGGGACTGGGTCGGTGGTCGTTACTCGCTGTGGTCCGCAATCGGCTTGCCTATTGCCTTGGCAATCGGCATGTCCAACTTCAAGGAACTGCTGTCCGGTGCCTACACCATGGACCAGCATTTCCAGAACGCGCCGTTCGAAGACAACATGCCGGTGCTGCTGGGCTTGCTGGGCGTGTGGTACGGCAATTTCTGGGGTTCGCAGAGCCATGCGATCCTGCCGTACGACCACTACCTGCGTAACATCACCAAGCATTTGCAGCAGTTGGACATGGAATCCAACGGCAAGAGCGTGCGCCAGGACGGCACGCCGGTCGCCACCGATACTGGCCCGGTCATCTGGGGCGGCGTGGGCTGCAACGGGCAACATGCTTATCACCAGTTGCTGCACCAAGGCACGCAAATGATCCCGGCCGACTTCATCGTGCCGATCGTGAGTTTCAACCCGGTCTCCGATCACCACCAGTGGCTGTACGCCAACTGCCTGTCCCAGAGCCAGGCACTGATGCTCGGCAAGACCCGCACCGAAGCCGAAGCCGAGCTGCGCGAAAAAGGCATCCCCGAAGCCGACGTGCAGAAACTCGCGCCGCACAAGGTGATCCCGGGCAACCGCCCGAGCAACACCATCGTGGTCGAACGCATCAGCCCCCGTCGCCTCGGCGCGTTGGTTGCCATGTACGAGCACAAGGTGTTCGTCCAGAGCGTGATCTGGGGCATCAACGCCTTCGACCAATGGGGTGTCGAGCTGGGTAAAGAGCTGGGCAAGGGTGTCTACAACCGCTTGACCGGCGCCGAAGAAACCTCGGCCGAGGATGCTTCGACCCAGGGCCTGATCAACTACTTCCGCGGCCGTCACCGCGGCTGATCCGGCAACCTCAAGGCCAATGTCCGTTTGGACGTTGGCCTTGAACCCTCTCTCCTCAGGGTGCATCTTTATTACTTGTCGCAAAACAAGAATAAGGAGCGCTCATGTTCGATATCAGCCAATTCCCCCGCGCCGATGCCGTCCGCCGGGCTGCACAACTCAGTCAAGAGGACTATCAGCGCCTCTATCGCCAATCCATCGAACAGCCGGACGCCTTCTGGGCCGACCAGGCCAAGAGCTTTCTCGATTGGATAACGCCATGGCACACCGTCCATAGCGCCAACATCAACACCGGTGCTGCGCAATGGTTTGCCGGCGGCCAACTGAACGTCAGCTACAACTGCATTGACCGTCATTTGCCCCAGCATGCCGATCAGCCGGCCTTCATCTGGGAAGGCGATGATCCGACACAATCCTCCACCATCACTTACCGCCAACTTCATCAAAATGTCAGCCGCCTGGCCAACGTGCTGAAGAGCCGTGGCGTAAGCAAAGGTGACCGGGTGTGCATTTATATGCCAATGATCCCGGAAGCGGCCTACGCCATGTTGGCCTGCACACGCATTGGCGCGGTGCACTCGGTGGTATTTGGCGGGTTCTCACCGGACGCCCTGCGCGACCGCATACTGGATGCCGACTGTCGCACGGTCATCACCGCCGATGAAGGCGTACGCGGCGGCAAACCGGTCGCGCTGAAACATAACGTGGATAAAGCGCTGGCCAGTTGCCCAAACGTCAGCACCGTCCTGGTTGTCCAGCGCACCGGCGCAAGCGTGAACTGGAACGAAGGCCGCGACCTCAAATACCAACACGCCGTGGAGGCCGCGAGCGACGATTGCCCACCCGAGCCAATGGACGCCGAGGCCCCGCTGTTCATTCTTTATACCTCCGGCAGCACAGGCAAACCCAAGGGCGTCTTGCACAGCACCGGCGGCTATCTGCTGCACGTGGCGATGACCTTCAAGTACGTACTGGACTACCGCGAGGGCGAAGTGTTCTGGTGCACCGCCGACGTGGGCTGGGTTACCGGCCACAGCTACATCGTCTATGGCCCTTTGGCCAATGGCGCTACGTCGTTGATGTTCGAAGGTGTGCCAAGCTACCCGGACAGCTCGCGCTTCTGGCAGGTCATCGACAAACACCAGGTGAATATTTTCTACACCGCGCCGACCGCATTGCGCGCCCTGATGCGTGAAGGTCACGGCCCGTTGCAAAGCACTTCCCGCGCCAGCTTGCGCCTGCTGGGCAGCGTCGGTGAGCCGATCAACCCGGAAGCCTGGGACTGGTACTTCAACGCCGTCGGCGAACAGCGCTGCCCGATTGTCGATACCTGGTGGCAGACCGAAACCGGCGGCATCATGCTCAGCCCTCTGGCCAGCGCCCAGCTTATCAAGCCAGGGTGTGCCACCCAGCCGATGTTCGGCGTACAGCCGGTGTTGCTGGATGAGCAAGGCAAGGAAATCAGCGGTGCCGGCAGCGGCGTGCTCGCAATCAAAGCCAGCTGGCCGGGGCAGATTCGCAGCGTCTATGGCGATCCGCAGCGCATGCTCGACACCTACTTCAAACCCTACCCCGGTTACTACTTCACCGGCGACGGCGCGCGGCGCGATGAGCAGGGCGATTACTGGATCACCGGGAGAATCGACGATGTTATCAACGTATCAGGCCATCGCATCGGGACTGCCGAAGTCGAAAGCGCCCTGGTGCTGCATGACCTGGTCGCCGAGGCCGCGGTGGTCGGCTACCCCCACGACGTCAAAGGCCAGGGCATTTATGCGTTCGTCACGCCTATGAACGGTGTCGAACCCAGCGATGCGCTGAAAAAGCACCTGCTGGAGTTGGTCAGCAAGGAAATCGGCAGCTTCGCCAAGCCGGAATTGATCCAATGGGCGCCCGCCCTGCCGAAAACCCGCTCCGGCAAGATCATGCGCAGGATTTTGCGCAAGATTGCCTGCAACGAGCTGGACAGCCTGGGCGATACCTCGACGCTGGCCGACCCGAGCGTGGTGGATGGCCTGATCGACGCACGCCTGAACCGATAGCAACGCTTGAACGGATAGCAACACCTGAACCGATAGCCTCGAAATAACCCCCGGCCTGTTCAGGCCGGGGCTGTTAAACTGCGCGCCCCCTTTGTACTCATTTACCCGCAAGCAAGGCGCGCTCCATGACTCCCTTGAACCAGGCGCTGCGCGCCGCTCTAGATCATCGCCAAGACCTGATCAGTGAACTGCATGCCCAAGGTACCGATTGCTACCGTTTGTTCCACGGCAGCCAGGAAGGCGCCGGCGGCCTGACAATCGACCGCTACGGTCCGCAATTGTTGGTGCAAAGCTTCCACCAATCCCTGCAAAGCGCTGAGCTGTTGGACCTGCACCAACTAATCAACCACTACATGGGCCTGGAGTTGCTGCTGGTATACAACGACCGCTCCCGTGGCAATTCGCGTATCGACCGTGAAGACACGGTATACCGCGCCGAACCTGCCGCACTGGAAGACTTGGTCGGTCACGAATGGGGCCTTAACTACCGTGTGCGTGGACGGCATGCCGGGCAGGACCCGCTGCTGTTTCTCGACCTGCGCAACACCCGTGGCTGGGTCAAGGACCACAGCGCCGGTAAAAGCGTGCTCAATCTGTTCGCCTACACCTGCGGCGTCGGCTTGAGCGCCGCTGCCGGTGGCGCGCGCGAGGTCTGCAACCTGGACTTTGCCGAGGGCAACCTGGCCGTAGGGCGCGAGAACGGCCTGCTTAATCCGCACGTGCCGACGATGGAATTCGTGCAGTCCGATTATTTCCCTGCCATTCGCCAGCTGGCCGGCCTTGCGATCACCCAGCGTCGTGGCCAGAAACTGCCGAGCTATCCGCGCCTGGAACAGCGTCAATATGACTTGGTGCTGCTCGATCCCCCCGCCTGGGCCAAAAGCGCGTTCGGCACCGTCGACCTGTTGCGCGACTACCAAAGCCTGCTCAAGCCAGCATTGTTGGCCACCGCCGATAATGGTGTGCTCATTTGCTGCAACAACCTGGCGAAAGTGAGCATGGAGGACTGGCGCGAACAGGTGCTGCGTTGCGCGGAAAAAGCCGGCCGCCCTGTACGCGATTGGCAGGCCATGGCGCCGGGAGCCGACTTTCCGTCGAAAGATCAGCAACCTCCGCTGAAGACCCTGATCCTGCAATTGTAGGAAGTTTCCCAAGCCCCGCGGTTCTTCGGAACCGAAATCCCGTGCCATACTCCAAGGCACTCTCGTTCGACATAGATGGCGTCACCCATGCCCAAAGGATTGATCCGCGCCCTAGGCGCCTTGTTGACCGCCCTTGCGTTGTACAGCTTGCTGGGCTTTCTGATTCTGCCCGGCATTGCCCTTCGCATTGCCAACCAACAGTTGGCCGATTACGCGACGGTACCGGCGCGTATCGAGCGTATCGAGCTCAACCCGTTCAGCCTGGAGCTGACGCTATGGGGCCTGAAGATTGGTGAACCGGGCAAGGAACAGTTGGGTTTCGAGCGCCTCTACGCCAACCTGCAGATCGACAGTCTCTGGACCCGCGCCCTGCACCTGGCCGATGTGCAACTCGATCAGCCCAAGACCGAACTGCTCTTCGACAAGTCCGGCCAACTGAACCTGGCGCAGTTGTTCAAGTTGCCGCCGAGCGAACCAACCCCCGCAGACCCCGATGCCAAGCCTTTCCCGCTGCGTATCGACAGCATCAAGCTGGCGCGCGGTTATGTGCACTTCCAGGATCTGCGCCCCAGCGAACCCATCGAATTTCTCTACGACACACTCGACTTCGAGCTGAAAAACCTCAGCACCTTGCCGGAAGATAACGCCGACATGACCCTGGTGGCCGCCGGCCCCGAGGGTGGGCAGATCGACTGGAAAGGCAACTTCAGCCTGGTACCGATCACCTCCGAAGGCTCGCTGAAAGTCACCGACGGCAAAATGAAAGCCTGGTGGCCGTATGTGCGCGATGCGTTGCCGCTGGTGCTCGAGGACGGTGTGCTCAATTTCAGCACCGACTATAAATTCAGCCTGGCCAAAGAGACCGAACTGAACCTGACCAACACCGCCGCCAGCATCGCGCCCTTTGCGATCAAGGCGCCGGATGGCCGGCCCTTGGCACGCCTGGAACGCCTGGACGTCAGCGAGACCACGGTGGACCTGGCCAAACAGAAGGTGGTGATCGGCAAGATCCGCAGCAACAAGCTGGAAACCTGGGCTGCCCGCGAAGCCGACGGCCAACTGGATTGGCAAAAGCTGTTCGCCAGCCAACCCGGCAAACCGGCCAAGCCCCCTGAGCCCGCCTCCGCGCCAGCCACGGCCGATTCGCCAGAAGCGCCACCGGCGGCGCCGAACAAACCCTGGCAAGTGCTGCTCAAGGATGTGCAACTGCGCAATTACCAGGTGCACTTGGCTGACCGTCAGGCCAACCCTGCGGTAGCACTGGAGCTGGGCCCGTTGAACGTCGACATGCAGAACTTCGACAGCCTCAACCAGAGCCCTTTTACCCTGAAAGTCGACACCGGCCTGGGCAAGCAAGGCAAGATTCAGGCAACCGGCGAGGTCAACCTGAACCCGGTCAGCGCCAAGCTGAAGGTGAACACCCAGGACATCGACCTGCGCATCGCCCAAGCCTATATCAGCCCATTCATCCGCCTGGAGCTGCGCAGCGGCATGCTCGGCAGCAACCTGGATGTGAACCTGAAAAGCACCGAGCCGCTGGCCCTCCAGGTCACCGGCCGGGCGCAGATAGATCAGCTGCACACCCTCGACACCCTCAAGTCCCGCGACTTCCTCAAATGGCAGCGGCTGGTGCTGGAAGGCGTCAATTACCAGCATGGCGACAGCCTGACGATCGACAAGGTCAACCTGCTGCAGCCCTATGCGCGCTTCATGATCAACGATGACCGCACCACCAACATTGACGACCTGCTGATTCCACAGCCGGCCGACAGCGCTACCAAGCCGGCGGCCAAGTCGGCATCAAGCAAAGACAAGCCGCTGGGCATCCGCATCGGCCAGATTGCGATCAACGACGGCTCGGCCAATTTCGCCGACTTCAGCCTCACGCCCAACTTCGCCACCGCGATTCAACAACTCAACGGCCAGATCGGCACCATTGACAGTCGCCAGGCCAAGCCGGCCAGCGTCGACATCAAGGGCAAGGTAGATCGTTATGCGCCAGTGACCATCAAGGGCAGCGTAAACCCGTTTGACCCCATGGCAGCGCTGGACATCGCGACCAGCTTCAAACGTGTCGAGTTGACGACCCTGACGCCATACTCGGGCAAATTCGCGGGTTTTCGAATCCGCAAGGGTCGCCTGAACCTGGACTTGCATTACATGATCACCAAAGGCCAGTTGAAGGCCGAGAACAAGGTGGTGGTCGAGCAGCTGCAACTGGGTGAGAAGGTCGACAGCGCCGATGCCGTGGACTTGCCGATTCGCCTGGCGATTGCCCTGCTCAAGGACAGCGACGGCAAGATCTCCATCGAACTGCCGGTCACCGGTGACTTGAACAATCCACAATTCAGCGTGATGCCGATTGTGTGGCAAACCCTGCGTAACCTCGTGGTGCGCGCAGCGACGGCACCCTTCAAGTTCATTGGCGGGCTGGTTACCGGCGGGGGCTCGGAAGACCTGGGTAATGTGTCGTTCGCCGCAGGCTCCAGTGAATTGAATAAAGACGCCGAAGGCGCCCTCAACACGCTGGCCAAGGCACTCAAGGAACGCCCTGCCCTG
This sequence comes from Pseudomonas sp. R2-7-07, assembly GCF_003852355.1. Lineage (NCBI taxonomy): Bacteria > Pseudomonadati > Pseudomonadota > Gammaproteobacteria > Pseudomonadales > Pseudomonadaceae > Pseudomonas > Pseudomonas sp. R2-7-07. The sequence goes on from NZ_CP027759.1 coordinate 4,889,338, forward strand.
CGCCTGGAAATCGAAGGGACCGCAGCGGCCAGCAGTGACGGCCCGTTGCTGGCCGCACAACGGCTGGAGCGTGAGTACCAATACAACTACTACAAAATCCTGCAGCGTCGCGGCGATAAAGTCCCGGCCCAGGCGTCATTGCTTGTGGTGCCGGAGAAGGAAAAGCCGCCTTTGCTGGAGGGCATCTACCGTACCCGTCTGAAACAGCAACCCCCGGCCGAATGGAAAGACCTTGGCACTGACGAGCGCACAGCCCGGCTCAAGGACGGCGTGATCAAGTTCTGGAGTGGCAGTGACGTGCTGCTGCGCCAGCTGGGCCAGGACCGCGCCAGTACCATCAAGGACTATCTGGTGGATAAGGCGCAGCTGGAAGACGACCGCGTGTACTTCATTGATGCGCAGTTGGGGCAGGCCGAGAAGGATGGTCGGGTCGTGACGCCGATGCATCTGGATGCTGAGTAACCAATGTGGGAGGGGGCTTGCCCCCGATGGCGGTAGTTCAGTCAATGATACGTCGACTGCTACACCGCTATCGGGGGCAAGCCCCCTCCCACATTTCTAGCCTCGCCTGGCCAGCAAATTATTGCGCGCCACATAGAACAGGCCCCGACACAGAGTGCCGGGGCCTGTAATGACCACATCCGTATGGTCGGTCGCATGAACTCCAGAGGTGCATGGGATGGATAACTAACTCACCCCACGCCGCCGCCATTCAGTTCAGACGAAACCTGCAGCGTTACTCTGCTTTCAGGCCATCGGCCGATACAGCTTTAACGCCTTTGATTTTCTTGGCGATCGCAACAGCCGTTTCTTTCTGCGAAGCGGTTACAGCGGTAGGGGACGACAGGGACACAACGCCTTTGTTGGTTTCAACCTTGATGTCGGTGCCAGGAATACCTTTCTCGGTAACCAGATCAGCCTTCACTTTGGTGGTGATCCAAGTGTCGCTAGTCGCCTCTCCAGCGTTATGGGCTGCGCCTTTGGTTTTGTCGATACCGTCAGCCTTGGTAGCGCCGCCAGCCAGCAGGCCGTCTGCCGAAACAGCAGTCACGCCTTTGATTTTCTTGGTGATCGCTACAGCGGTCGCTTTCTGCGAGTCCGAGATAGCTACATCGGAAGACAGGGAAACCACACCTTTGTTGGTTTCAACCTTGATGTCCGAACCTGGGATGCCTTTTTCAGTCAGCAGGTCAGCTTTGACTTTGGTGGTGATCCAAGTATCCGAAACGCTTTCCTTAGCCTGGGTCGCTTCACCAGCCGCCAGAGTCATAGGGGCTTGGGAAGTCTGAGCAAAGGCTACGTTAGCACCCATGGCCAGAGTCAGAGCGGTAGCAGTAGCGAGAGCGAACTTCTTCATACGAGTAACTCCTGTTTTATTAAAAGACTGCAGCACATAAATCTCGGTGCTGCAGCGCTACCAGAGATAGTGCAGGCAGTGTGCCAAGTCGCCGTACAGTTAAAAACTCTTATAAAACAAAGAGTTAAAAAAACACCTGATTTTCGGAATCGTGCAACTTGCATGAAGGTCATCGTGCCTGCATGCAAGTTGCGGCTTTTGGGAGAGGCTAAACAGCTGATTCCGCTTCACTTTCTCGCGCGCATAAAAAAAGGACTCCGTAGAGTCCTTTTTTTCAGCGTAAAGCTTGCGCGTAATTAAACGCCCGAAGCCTTGGCTGCTGCTACGTCCTTGATGGACAGTTTGATACGGCCGCGGTTGTCCACGTCCAGTACCAACACTTCCACTTCCTGGCCTTCTTTGAGAATGTCGGTCACTTTCTCAACGCGAGCGTCGCTCAGCATGGAGATGTGAACCAGACCGTCTTTGCCCGGCAGGATGTTGACGAAGGCACCGAAGTCGACGATGCGCTCAACCTTACCGACGTAGATCTTGCCGATTTCGGCTTCAGCGGTGATGCCCAGGACGCGCTGACGTGCAGCTTCAGCCGCTTCCTTGGTTTCGCCGAAGATCTTGATCGAACCGTCGTCTTCGATATCGATCGAGGCCTTGGTCTCTTCACAGATCGCACGGATCGTCGCGCCGCCTTTACCGATGACATCACGGATTTTGTCGGTGTCGATTTTCATCGCGATCATGGTCGGAGCATTTTCCGACAGCTCGGTACGCGACTGACCAATGATCTGGTTCATCTGGCCGAGGATGTTCAGGCGCGCTTCCAGGGCTTGGCCCAGAGCGATTTCCATGATCTCTTCGGTGATGCCTTTGATCTTGATGTCCATCTGCAGCGCGGTCACGCCTTTGGCGGTACCGGCTACCTTGAAGTCCATGTCGCCCAGGTGGTCTTCGTCGCCCAGGATGTCGGTCAGGATGGCGAACTTCTCGCCTTCTTTAACCAGGCCCATGGCGATACCGGCAACCGGCGCCTTCATCGGCACACCAGCGTCCATCAATGCCAGCGAAGCACCGCAAACGGAAGCCATGGAGCTGGAACCGTTGGACTCGGTGATTTCCGATACAACACGAATGGTGTACGGGAACACGTCAGCAGCCGGCAGCATGGCCTGGACCGAACGACGGGCCAGACGGCCGTGGCCGATTTCGCGACGACCAGCGCCACCCATGCGACCACACTCGCCCACCGAGAACGGAGGGAAGTTGTAGTGCAGCATGAACGGGTCTTTTTTCTCGCCTTCCAGGGTGTCCAGCAGCTGCGCGTCACGGGCGGTGCCCAGCGTCGCGACTACCAGGGCCTGGGTTTCACCACGGGTGAACAGCGCCGAACCGTGAGTCTTCGGCAAAACGCCGACTTCAATGTTCAGCGGGCGCACGGTGCGGGTGTCACGGCCGTCGATACGTGGCTTGCCGTTTACGATGTTTTCGCGAACGGTGCGGTATTCGATTTCGCCGAAGGCTGCTTTGACTTCGCTGGCAGAAGGCTGGCCTTCTTCACCGGACAGCTTGGCCACGACCTGGTCCTTCAACTCGCCCAGGCGAGCGTAACGGTCGGCCTTGACGGTGATGGTGTAGGCATCGGAGATAGCAGCACCGAACTCTGCGCGGATAGCGCCCAGCAGTGCGGTGGCTTCAGGCTGTGGAGCCCAGGCCCAGGTTGGCTTGGCGGCTTCAGCAGCCAGTTCTTTAACGGCGTTGATCACAACCTGGAACTCGTCGTGAGCAAACAATACGGCGCCCAGCATCTGGTCTTCGGTCAGCTCTTTGGCTTCCGATTCAACCATCAATACCGCTTCCGAGGTACCGGCAACGACCATGTCCAGGCTCGAGGCTTTCTGTTGCTCGTAAGTCGGGTTCAGCAGGTAGCCGGTGCTTTCGTGGAACGCCACGCGAGCTGCGCCGATCGGACCATCGAAAGGAATGCCGGAGATGGCCAGTGCAGCCGAGGTACCGATCATCGCAGCGATGTCCGGATCGGTTTTCTTGCTGGTGGAAACGACGGTGCAGACAACCTGCACTTCGTTCATGAAGCCTTCTGGGAACAGCGGACGGATCGGACGGTCGATCAGTCGGGAAGTCAGGGTTTCTTTCTCGGAAGGACGGCCTTCGCGCTTGAAGAAACCGCCAGGGATCTTACCGGCAGCGTAAGTCTTTTCCTGGTAGTGAACGGACAGAGGGAAAAAGCCTTTGCTCGGGTCAGCGGTCTTGGCGCCAACCACGGTCACCAGTACGGTAACGTCGTCGTCAACGGTAACCAGCACTGCGCCGGAGGCTTGACGGGCGATACGGCCTGTCTCGAGGGTAACGGTCGACTGACCGAACTGGAATTTTTTGATAACCGGGTTCACGGTGTCCTACCTTCTTTGTGGCTCTTGGGGAACTTGTTTTCTTGCGAAATTCTTGGGCAATGTCGGGAATCGGCCCAACCCTTGTCCAGGGTAAAACGTGTATCCAGATAAAACTTGAGGCTGGGAGCCTGCCATGGGCCAGCGGGAATCCCACTGACACACGGCAGACAACCAACCTCTAGCGCAATCGCTGATTAGCGACGCAGACCCAGGCGACCGATCAGAGCCTGATAACGACCCAGATCCTTGCCTTTCAGGTAGTCCAGCAGCTTACGGCGCTGGTTTACCATGCGGATCAGACCACGACGGGAGTGGTGATCTTTACCGTTGGCCTTGAAGTGACCTTGCAGTTTGTTGATGTTGTGGGTCAGCAGTGCAACTTGCACTTCTGGCGAACCAGTGTCACCAACAGCTTGCTGATAGTCAGCTACGATTTGTGCTTTTTCTTGAACGTCGAGAGCCATGAGGCAATCCTTTTTTCAGGAAACCACCCAGGGGTAGTTTCAACAGGCCAGGGACAAATCCCTGTATCTAAAAATGAGTGTTGACCATGCCTGTTAACAGCCACACTCGTTCGGTCATTCTGACCGAATCAGTCGACGCGGCGCGATGCGCCCGTCTTCGCTCACTTCACCGATACCGATAAAGCGACCGTTATGATCCTGTACTCGCACCATGCCGAACTTCGGAGCATCCGGGGCGCGTACCGGTTGGCCGTTGAGCCAGTAGAACGCGCTGTGTTCCGAGAAGTGCAGCAATGGCCAATCCAGCAAACCGCTGTCCGATGGCATCAGGAAGCGATCTACCGCTTCGTTGCCGCCTTCGGCGTGTACCGCTTCGAGCTCTTCCAGCGTGACCGTCTGGGCCAGGGTGAAAGGGCCGGCCTGTGTACGTCGCAGTTCGGCAACGTATGCGCCACAGCCCAGTTGCTCACCAATATCTTCCACCAGGGTACGGATATAGGTGCCTTTGCTGCAGTCCACGGCCAATCGGGCGGTGTCACCTTCACAGGCGAGCAATTCCAGCCGGGCAATAGTAACAGAACGCGGTTCACGCTCCACCACTTCACCCGCACGTGCCAGCTTGTAAAGAGGTTGCCCGTCACGCTTGAGAGCCGAGTACATCGGCGGTATCTGGCTGATTTGCCCACGGAAAGCGGGTAAGGCGGCTTCAATATCGGCACGACCAACGGTCACATCGCGAACCTGCAACACATCACCTTCGGCGTCGGCCGTGGTGGTGGTCTTGCCCAGTTGCATCAGGGTTTCATAACCCTTGTCGGAATCGAGCAGGTATTGCGAGAACTTGGTCGCCTCGCCAAAGCACAACGGCAGCACGCCGGTAGCCAGCGGGTCGAGGCTACCGGTGTGCCCGGCCTTTTCGGCGTTGAGCAGCCAGCGAACTTTCTGCAACGCGGCATTGGAGGTAAAGCCAATGGGCTTGTCGAGCAGAATGATGCCACTGACGTTACGGCGGATACGTTTGACCTGAGCCACCGCTTACTCCTTGGCGTCTTCAGGTGTGGACGGATGCTGACTGTCTTCAGCCACGGCGCGCTCGATCAGTGCCGACAAATGTGCGCCACGTACGACGCTTTCGTCGTAGTGGAAGTGCAACTGCGGAACGCTGCGCAACTTCATTTCACGGGCCAACTGCATGCGCAGGAAACCTGCGGCCGAGTTCAGCACCTTGATGCTTTGCGCGATTTCTTCGCTGTTGTCCTGGCCCATCACGGTGATGAAGATTTTGGCGTGACCCACGTCACGGCTCACTTCAACGGCGGTGATGGTGACCAGGCCAACGCGCGGGTCTTTGACTTCGCGACGGATCAGTTGGGCCAGCTCGCGCTGCATCTGATCGCCGATACGTTGGGTACGGCTGTATTCTTTTGCCATGTCTTGTTACCTGTTGCTGCCACACGGTGAAACCCGTGGGGTCTGAAAGCGGCAAACGCCCGGCCTGACAAAAGCCAGACCGGGCGTTGCGTTTAGAGTCCGTACGCTACGCGGGGCATTTGCATGCCCACACGCCGCGTGGCTCCGGAAGTGCGCGAGTTAGAGGCTGCGAGCAACCTGGACCTTCTCGTAGACTTCGATCTTGTCGCCAGGCTTGACGTCGTTGTAGCTCTTGACGCCGATACCGCATTCCATGCCGGCACGTACTTCGGAAGCGTCATCCTTGAAGCGGCGCAGGGATTCCAGCTCGCCTTCGAAGATAACGATGTCTTCACGCAGTACACGGATTGGACGGTTACGGTGCACAACACCTTCAATAACCATGCAACCGGCGATCGCGCCGAATTTCGGCGAGCGGAACACGTCACGCACCTCGGCAACACCCAGGATATTCTCCCGAACGTCGCTGCCAAGCATGCCGGTAAGGGCTTTCTTGACGTCTTCGATGATGTCGTAGATGACGTTGTAGTAACGCATGTCCAGGCCTTCCTGCTCGACGATCTTGCGAGCGCCAGCATCGGCACGCACGTTGAAGCCGAACAGTACAGCGTTGGAAGCCAGTGCCAGGTTGGCGTCGGACTCGGTGATACCACCGACACCGCCACCGACAACGCGCACTTGCACTTCGTCGTTACCCAGGCCGTTCAAGGCGCCGTTCAACGCTTCGAGGGAACCGCGTACGTCAGATTTGAGGACGATGTTAAGTGTCTTCTTCTCTGCCTGGCCCATGTTCTCGAAGATGTTTTCCAGCTTGCCGGCGTGAGCACGAGCCAGTTTGACTTCGCGGAACTTGCCTTGACGGAACAGAGCCACTTCACGGGCTTTCTTCTCGTCGGCAACCACGCTCATCTCGTCGCCAGCGTCCGGGGTACCGTCCAGGCCGAGGATCTCGACAGGGATGGAAGGACCGGCTTCCTTGATTGGCTTGCCGTTCTCGTCGAGCATGGCACGCACGCGGCCATAGTTCGAACCGACCAGCACCATGTCGCCTTGGCGCAGGGTACCGTCTTGAACCAAGACGGTTGCAACCGGGCCGCGACCTTTGTCGAGACGCGATTCAACCACAACACCACGACCTGGAGCCGATGGAGTTGCTTTCAGTTCGAGTACTTCAGCCTGCAGCAGGACTGCTTCGAGCAGTTCGTCCACGCCAGTACCGACCTTGGCCGAGACCGAAACGAACGGCGTATCACCGCCCCACTCTTCGGATGTCACGCCGTGAACCGACAGTTCGCTACGGATGCGATCGAGATCGGCGCCCGGCTTGTCGATTTTGTTCACTGCAACAACCAGTGGAACACCAGCGGCCTTGGCATGCTGGACAGCTTCAATGGTCTGCGGCATCACGCCGTCGTCCGCTGCAACGACCAGGATCACGATGTCAGTCGCCTTGGCACCACGGGCACGCATCGCGGTAAACGCGGCGTGTCCTGGGGTGTCGAGGAAGGTGACCATGCCGCGCTCGGTTTCAACGTGGTACGCACCGATGTGCTGGGTGATACCACCGGCTTCGCCAGCAGCTACCTTGGCACGACGGATGTAGTCGAGCAGGGATGTCTTACCGTGGTCAACGTGGCCCATTACGGTCACAACTGGCGCACGGGAGAACGTCTCACCTTCAAACTTCAGGGACTCGGCCAGGGAATCTTCCAGGGCGGTGTCGCTGACCAGGGTCACTTTATGGCCCAGTTCTTCGGCTACCAGCTGAGCAGTTTCCTGATCAAGCACCTGGTTGATGGTCGCTGGAGTACCCAGTTTGAACATGAACTTGATGATTTCAGCAGCCTTGACCGACATCTGATTGGCGAGATCGCCAACGGTGATGGTCTCGCCGATCTGCACATCACGCACGACAGGGCCGGTTGGGCTCTGGAAACCGTGGGCGTTGCGTTTTTTCAGCTTGGCCTTGCCGCGACCACCGCGACGGAAGCTATCGCTCTCTTCGTCAGTAGTACGTGGGGCAACGCGTGGAGCAGGCGCTTTCTCTTTGACCGAGGCACGATGTGGAGCGTTTTTACGCTCGCCATCGCCACCACCACCGCGACGATTGTTATCGTCGGCACGTGGTTTGTCCGGACGACGAGGTTCGTCGCGCTTGCGGGCATCTGCTGCAGGAGCAGGTGCGGCAGCCACCGGAGCGGCCTCACGCACAGCTTCAACAGGAGCGGCAACCGCGTCAGTGTTAGCAGGTTGCGCAGCAGTAGGCTGGCGACGCGCTTCTTCTTCGGCGCGACGCTTGGCTTCTTCTTCAGCCTTCTGACGAGCAGCATTTTCTACTGCGCGACGCTCTTCAAGTTCGCGTTTGCGCTCGGCTTCGATTTCTTCCGGGCTGCGCTGTACGAAGACTTTCTTCTTGCGTACTTCAACGCTGATGCTCTTGCTACCCGCTACACGCAGGGTGCTGGTGGTTTTGCGCTGCAATGTAATCTTGCGCGGTTCTTCCACTTTCGCCTTGTGGCTGCTCTTCAAGTGAGTCAGCAAAGACTGCTTCTCACTATCGCTCACACCTTCATCGGCGGCGGTGTGCGGCAGACCTGCCTCACGCATCTGCTGCAACAGGCGCTCTACCGGTGTTTTGACCTCATCGGCCAGTTGTTTCACCGTGACTTGCGTCATGCACTTCTCTCCTCAGGCCGCGCCTAATTACTCGAACCAATGGGCTCGGGCGGCCATGATCAACTTGCCGGCACGATCTTCGTCAATGCCGTCGATGTCGAGCAGATCGTCAATAGACTGCTCGGCCAGGTCTTCGCGGGTAATTACGCCGCGCACCGCCAGTTCCATCGCCAAATCCTTGTCCATACCCTCAAGCGAGAGCAGGTCTTCGGCCGGATGGGCGTCTGCCAGCTTTTCCTCAGTAGCGATGGCTTTAGTCAACAAACGATCCTTGGCCCGAGCGCGAAGCTCGTTGACGGTGTCTTCGTCAAAGCCGTCGATGTTGAGCATTTCTTCCAACGGTACGTAGGCAATCTCTTCCAGGCTGGTGAAGCCCTCATCTACCAGCACCTGAGCCAGGTCTTCATCGACTTCCAACTCTTCGATAAAGTTGCGCAGGATGTCGCCGGTTTCAGCTTGCTGCTTAGCCTGGATGTCCGATTCGGTCATCACGTTCAGGGTCCAACCGGTCAGTTGGCTGGCCAGACGCACGTTCTGACCACCACGACCAATGGCCTGAGCCAGATTGTCTGCGCCAACGGCGATGTCCATTGCATGGGCATCTTCGTCAACGATAATTGCCGCCACTTCAGCTGGCGACATGGCGTTGATCACGAACTGCGCCGGGTTATCGTCCCACAGGACGATGTCCACACGCTCACCGCCCAACTCACCCGACACTGCCTGGACGCGCGAACCGCGCATACCAATGCAAGCGCCCTGCGGGTCGATGCGTTTGTCCTTGGAGCGGACCGCGATCTTGGCGCGCGAACCCGGGTCGCGGGACGCAGCCATGACTTCGATCAGGCCTTCGGCAATTTCCGGCACTTCGATACGGAACAGCTCGATCAGCATTTCCGGCGCGGTACGCGACAGGATCAACTGAGGGCCGCGGTTCTCGGTGCGGATTTCCTTGAGCAGCGCACGCAAGCGCACGCCGACACGGAAGGTTTCGCGAGAAATGATGTCTTCACGGGCCAGCAACGCTTCAGCGTTGTTGCCCAGGTCGACGATCACGTTGTCGCGGGTGACTTTTTTCACGGTGCCGGAGATGATTTCACCCAGGCGCTCGCGATAGGCGTCGACGACTTGAGCACGCTCGGCTTCGCGAACCTTCTGCACGATGACCTGCTTGGCGGTCTGTGCAGCGATACGGCCGAACTCGATCGATTCGATCTTCTCTTCGACGACATCACCGACGTTGGCGCCAGGGTGCGTTTGCGCAACCTTGCTCGGCCAGGTTTCAATCGCCGGATCATCAAGATCGGCTTCTTCGACGACCGTCCAGCGACGGAAAGTCTCATAGGCACCGGTGTGGCGGTTGATTTCCACACGCAGATCAACTTCATCTTCGAAACGCTTTTTGGTCGCAGTGGCCAGGGCCAGCTCCAGCGCTTCAAAAATCACGTTTGCCGGTACGCCCTTTTCATTGGATACCGACTCAACAACCAGCAGTACTTCTTTGCTCATCGTACGCCTCGCCTTTCGCAAGCCATTGGATCCGCGGGATCCGCGTCTCAGCCAAAACTGGGAATAATGTTGGCCTTGTCGATCATATCGATCGGCAACAGGAACTCATGGTCTTCTACCTGCACCACGACATCCTGCTCTTCTACACCGCGCAGAAGGCCCTGAAAGTTGCGTCGCCCCTCGAAGGGGGAGCGCAGCTTGATCTTCACTTGTTCACCGGCAAATTTTGCAAACTGCTCAATAGTGAACAGTGGGCGTTCCATGCCTGGCGAGGAAACTTCAAGGGTGTATTCAACGGCGATTGGATCTTCAACATCCAGGACACCGCTGATCTGACGGCTGACAATGGCACAATCGTCCACCAGCACGCCGCCCTCTTTATCGATATAAACGCGCAACATTGAGTGGCGACCTTGAGCCGAAAACTCAATACCCCAGCATTCATAGCCTAGGGCCACGACCACCGGGGCCAGCAAGGCCTGCAACTCTTCTAGCTTGCTCGACACCTGAACCCCCTCGTGCATGTATGTGCATGCTGTGCAAAATAAAAAAATGGGCGAAACGCCCATCCTTGAAACGCCGTCGAACAGCGGCGTTGAAAGTGTCCAGCTAACAAAAAGCCCCTTAAAAGGGGCTCCGCTAAAACTGGTTGCGGGGGCCGGATTTGAACCGACGACCTTCGGGTTATGAGCCCGACGAGCTACCAGACTGCTCCACCCCGCGACAAAGCTGGGGCGGAAGTATACGACCGATCCCTTACAGGGTCAATGTAACCTTCCACCTACAAGAAAGCCCGCAACAGCGGGCTCTCCTGATAATTGGTACCGAGAAGGGGACTCGAACCCCTACACCCTATGGGCACAACCACCTCAAGGTTGCGTGTCTACCAATTCCACCACCTCGGCAATACAGCGTTTACAACCTTCTTACTTCTGCTCTTGAGCTGGAGGCACGTCAGTCGCTGGAGTAGCCGACTTTTGCTCTTGAAGCACCGGGACATCATCAGAAGCCGGTTTTGCTTTTGGTACTTCCAACACTGCTGGGTTTGGCAAACCTACTTGAGTCAGCACATGAGCTTTCTCTTTAGCAAAGTAACCTAACCCTAAGCTGGTTATGAAGAAACCGGCGGCAAGTATAGCAGTAAACTTACTAAGAAAGGTAGAGGAACCTTGGCTTCCGAATACAGTATTTGAAGCACCTGCACCGAAAGACGCACCAGCATCCGCACCTTTGCCCTGTTGCAACAAAACCAGGGCAACTACGCCCAGGGCAGCCAACAGATGAAAAACGACTACGACTGTTTCCAGCATTTTTTCAGTTTCCCGCGGCGCGACAGATCGCACCGAACTCATCTGCATTCAGGGAAGCTCCACCAATGAGCCCCCCATCGATATCCGGCATGCCGAACAGTTCGACCGCATTGGCCGCCTTCACGCTGCCGCCGTATAGAAGACGCACACCTTGTGCGACTTCAGAATTCTCTGCCGCCAACTGCGCGCGGATGGCTGCGTGCACATCCTGCGCCTGTTGCGGTGTAGCAGTCAGCCCGGTGCCAATGGCCCAGACCGGCTCGTAAGCAATGACCGCTTTTGCAAATGCACCGACACCCAGCTCTTCGATGATGCTGCCCAGCTGACGCGAGACAACTTCAAGTGTCTTGCCCGACTCACGCTGCTCAAGGGTTTCCCCAATGCACAACACTGGAATCAAGCCACAAGCCTGTGCCGCTGCGAACTTGCGGTTGAGGGTTCCATCACGCTCGCCCATCATCTGACGACGCTCGGAGTGCCCGACAAGCACATAGGAACAGCCCGCATCAACCAGCTGACTCGGCGAAATCTCACCGGTCAACGCACCTTGCATGGGCTCCACCGCAGAGTTCTGCGCGCCGACCTGAATCGACTTACCCTTCAAGCCATCAACCACTTGGTTGATATGCAAGCAAGGCGGGAACACCGCGACATCAACACCGCTAGGCAAGGCCAAGTGACGAAGGCCATTGATCAGCTCAGCGACACTGGCGCGGGTACCGTGCATCTTCCAGTTACCAGCTACCATAGTGCGACGCATGCTGTACCCCGTCGGTCAAAGTGGGCGCAGATGTTACCCAACCACATCACCACTGGCAAGCCGAATTCAGGCGCAAACTTCAGTTACCAGTTTTGCCAGGTCTTCGGCATGGCCGCGAACCTGTGTTTCGTCCTCGCCCTCGACCATCACCCGCACCAGAGGCTCTGTGCCGGACTTGCGCAATAACACACGCCCACGCCCAGCCATCGCCTGGGTCACGCGCTCGCACGCTTCTTTGACAGAAGGGTGCTCGATCGGGTTTGCGCCACCGGCGAAACGCACGTTGAGCAGTACCTGCGGACACTTGCGCAGCGCCTGTCGCGCTTGGGCCAGGCTTTCCTGACGGCGACGCAAGGCCAGAAGCACCTGCAGCGCAGCGATGATAGCGTCGCCCGTAGTGGTGTGCTGGAAGCACACCACGTGCCCCGAATTCTCACCGCCCACCAGCCAGTTGCGCTCCAGCAGCTCGGCGATCACATAACGATCGCCGACATTGGCCCGAATAAACGGAATGCCCAGCTCCGCCAACGCCAACTCAAGCCCGAGATTACTCATCAGGGTGCCAACGACGCCGCCCTGCAGCTTGTTACGCTCATGCAAGTCTCGGGCAATGATGAACAGCAGATCATCGCCATCCACGATCATGCCGGTGTGATCCACCATGAGTACGCGGTCGCCATCGCCATCGAATGCGATGCCCAGGTCCGCGTGCTCAGCCAGAACGGCCGCCTGCAACTGCTCCATGTGCGTGGAGCCGCAGTTGTCGTTGATGTTCAACCCGTTAGGCTGGGCCGACAGCACGGTGACCTGCGCACCGAGCTCCTTGAATACGCTCGGCGCCACTTTGTAGGTCGCACCATGGGCGCAATCGACGACGATCTTCAGCCCGGCAAAACTGGTGCTGCTCGGAACGCTGCTCTTACAAAACTCGATGTAGCGGCCGGAGGCATCATTGATGCGCGACACCTTGCCCAGCTTGCTGGACTCCACCACCGTCATCGGCGCATCCAGCAGCTCTTCGATCATCAGCTCGATCTCGTCCGGCAGTTTGGTGCCCTGCCCCGAGAAAAACTTGATGCCATTGTCGTCATGGGGATTGTGCGAAGCACTGATCACGATACCGGCTTCAGCGTGAAAGGTACGCGTCAGGTAGGCGATCGCCGGCGTCGGCATGGGGCCTAGCAGCATTACATCGGCGCCGGCAGCGGACAACCCGGCCTCCAGCGCGGATTCAAACATGTAGCCCGAAATACGCGTGTCCTTGCCAACCAGGATGCGGCACGCGCCCATGCTGCGGAACGCCATACCTGCCGCCCAACCCAGCTTGAGCATGAAATCCGGCGTAATCGGGTATTCACCGACCCGACCACGGATACCGTCGGTGCCAAAATATTTTTTAGTCATGAGTGCTCCATCATTCTTATTCGGCTGATTCTACAGCGGCAATCATGCGCACCACGTCCATCGTCTCGGCGACGTCATGCACACGCAAAATACGAGCGCCCTTGGTCACGGCAAGCGCAGCCAGCGCGAGGCCGCCAAACAAGCGCTCACCCACCGGGCGATTCAAGGCCTGCCCTATCATGCTCTTGCGCGAAACGCCGACCAACAGGGGCCGACCGAGTGCATGCAGGGCTTCCATATGTTTGAACAGGCTTAAATTATGTTGCAGGGTCTTGGCGAAGCCAAACCCCGGATCAAGGATGATCTTTTCAGGACCAATGCCCACGCTGGCGCACTGAGCGACCCTGTCGGCAAGAAAACCACAGACTTCGCCCACCAGATCGTCGTAGTGCGGATTATCCTGCATATTGCCGGGTTCGCCCAGCATATGCATCAGACATACCGGCAGGCCAGTCGCCGCAGCAGCGTCGAGAGCACCGTCACGCCGCAACGCACGCACATCATTGATGAGCCCCGCCCCCAGGCGCGCAGTCTCACGCATCACTGCCGGCGTTGATGTATCCACGGAGATGATCACATCCAGCTCCCGGGCAATGCGCTCGACAATCGGCGCCACCCGCTCCAGTTCCTCCACAGGAGAAACGGCGCGAGCCCCAGGCCGAGTCGACTCGCCGCCGACATCGATCAGCGTTGCACCGGCAGCCACCATCGCCTCTGCATGACGCAACGCGGCATCCTGCTGGCTGAAGCGGCCACCATCGGAAAACGAGTCTGGAGTGACATTAAGAATGCCCATGACATGTGCATGGGCCAAATCAAGAACCCGGTTGCCGCAAGGCAACCGGGTGGAGTACGACGCGAAAATCATTTCAAACCTTAGTGGTCAGCTGCCGGGCCGCCGATCGGGGCTTCAGGACGCTCATTCTGCACCACTGGCGGAGTGCCCGAGGTGCCCGAACCACCTTCCCAATCGCGCGGCTCCCGAGGTGTACGACCGGCCATGATGTCGTCGATCTGATCGGCATCAATGGTCTCGTACTTCATCAGCGCATCTGCCATCGCGTCCAGCTTGTCGCGGTTGTCGGTAAGGATCTGCCTGGCCGTGCCGTAGCACTGGTCAATGATGCTGCGCACCTCGGAATCGATCAGCTTGGCTGTTTCACCCGAGAAACTGGCGCTTTGACCGCCACCGCCACGGCCCAGGAATACCTCGCCTTCTTCCTCGGCATACATCAATGGACCGAGTTTTTCCGACAAGCCCCACTTGGTCACCATATTTCGTGCGATCTGGCTGGCACGCATGATGTCGTTGGAAGCGCCGGTAGTCACCCCGTCGAAGCCCAGGGTCATTTCTTCTGCGATTCGACCGCCGTACAGCGAGCAGATCTGGCTGATCAGCGCACGCTTGGAGAGGCTGTAGCGATCCTCTTCCGGCAGGAACATCGTCACACCCAACGCACGACCGCGTGGAATGATCGACACCTTGTAGACCGGGTCATGCTCAGGCACAACGCGGCCAACAATGGCGTGACCGGCCTCGTGATAGGCGGTGTTCTGTTTTTCTTTCTCGGACATGACCATGGATTTGCGCTCAGCGCCCATCATGATCTTGTCCTTGGCCAACTCGAACTCTTTCATTTCAACGATGCGCTTGCCGGTACGGGCCGCGAACAACGAAGCCTCGTTCACCAGGTTGGCAAGGTCGGCACCGGAGAAGCCTGGCGTACCACGGGCAATCACGCCCGGAGCCACGTCGTCGCCCATCGGCACTTTGCGCATGTGGACTTTAAGGATCTGCTCGCGACCACGGATGTCCGGCAAGCCCACGACCACCTGACGGTCGAAACGGCCTGGACGCAGCAGCGCAGGGTCCAATACGTCCGGACGGTTGGTTGCGGCAATGACGATAATGCCGTCATTCATCTCGAAACCATCCATCTCCACCAGCAACTGGTTGAGGGTCTGCTCACGCTCGTCATGACCGCCGCCCATGCCGGCGCCACGGTGGCGACCAACAGCGTCGATTTCGTCAATGAAGATGATGCATGGCGCGTGCTTCTTGGCCTGTTCGAACATATCGCGAACACGGCTGGCACCGACGCCGACAAACATCTCGACAAAGTCAGAACCGGAAATGGTGAAGAACGGCACCTTGGCTTCGCCGGCAATCGCCTTGGCCAGCAAGGTTTTACCGGTACCCGGCGGGCCGACCATCAGCACGCCGCGAGGAATACGCCCGCCCAGGCGCTGGAACTTGCCCGGATCGCGCAGGAACTCGACCAGTTCACCCACTTCTTCCTTGGCTTCGTCGCAACCGGCGACATCCGCCAGGGTGGTTTTCACCTGGTCCTCCGAGAGCAGGCGTGCCTTGCTCTTGCCGAAGCTCATCGGCCCGCCCTTGCCTCCCGCACCACCTTGCATCTGGCGCATGAAGAACATGAACACGGCGATAATTACCAGGATCGGGAAGCTGGCTACCAGGAGCTGGGTCCAGATGCTCTGCTGCTCAGGCTGCTTGCCTTCCACGACGACCTTGTTGTCTACCAGGTCGCCGATCAGACCGTTGTCCTGAATGGCCGGACGAATGGTCTTGAAGCTGTCGCCATCGACACGTTTGCCGGTAATCACATAGCCATCAACCGCTACGCGCTCGACCTTGCCATCCTTAACTTGCTGGATGAAGTCGGAATAGTTGAGGGTCTGCGGCTCGTTAGGGCTGGAGAAGTTGTTCATCACCGTCACCAGGACAGCCGCGATGATCAACCACAGGATCAGATTCTTTGCCATATCGTTCAATTAACTACCCTCTGAAGCAAGCTCCGCTACTGGCGCGCGCTTCGCATGATATTCACCGGCCTAACTTACTACATTACCTACACCACTGGCAGGCGCCGTCTGTAACCCTTTGTGAAACTTTAACTACACAATATTCGTAAAGCTTCGTGACGAAAGCGATATAAAAAAACCTATCGCCCTCCTCCAACTCCTCAAAAACGCTCTTCGCTCGCCGCGCCTTCCACACCGCGAAAGCCGCGGCAGAGCAGGTATTGCTCACGGGACCTGTCCCGGGAAGAGTCAGGTTTACGCGTTTGAACCTTGTCAAACAGCTTGCGGATGTTCTTGTGGTACTCGTCAAACCCTTCGCCCTGGAAGACCTTGACCAGAAAATCACCACCCGGACGCAACACCCGTCCAGCCAGATCCAGTGCCAATTCGCACAGGAACATGGCGCGCGGCATATCAACAGCCGGTAATCCACTCATATTGGGGGCCATGTCGGAAATCACAAGGTCTACCTGCGAATTTCCGACGGCCTCGAGGATCTGCGCGAGCACGGCGTCCTGAGTGAAGTCCCCGTGAACAAAGGTCACATCGGGGATGCTGTCCATTTCCAGGATGTCGGAAGCGATCAACCGGCCCTGCCCACCAATCAGACGACTGGTCACCTGGGACCAGCCTCCGGGAGCAGCGCCCAGGTCGATAACGCTCATGCCAGGCCGGATCAGTTTGTCCTTGTCCTGGATCTCCAGCAGCTTGTAACTGGCCCGGGAACGGTAGCCGTCCTTCTGCGCCTTTTTGACGTAAGGATCGTTGAAATGTTCTTGTAGCCACTTAAGGCTGGTTTTGGAACGGGCCACGGGCCACCTCGAAAATAAAACGGGTCGTGATTAACTGGGCGGTCCCGGACTCGCTCGGGTAAACTGGCCGCCGCTTTTTACAAGATCAGACGCAGGGGTCAGATTATGCCGCTCACTCAAGAGCAGAAGAAACAGTACAAATCCATTGGCCACCATTTGAAACCAGTTCTGATTGTGGCAGACAACGGTTTGACTGAAGGTGTGTTAGCCGAGTTCGAACGTGCACTCAATGATCATGAACTGATCAAGATCAAGGTCAACATCCTTGATCGCGAAGCGCGCCTGGCCGCCATTGCAGAACTGTGCAAGGTTGGCAAAGCGGACCTGGTTCAGGTTATCGGCAAGATGGCGCTGCTGCATCGCAAGAACTTCAACGTCAACAAGCAACTGTCGAACGTTCATCGCTTCAAATGATGACAAGGGTCAAGGGCGTGCTTCGCGCGCCCCGCCGCTCCATCCCGGCGCAGGCTGTATCGCCAGCACCAAGCCAGAAAACCCTAGCACAAGATAGCTGAACAACTGCCAGCGCAACGCTTGCGGCAGCCACACATGCACAATGCAATACATTGCGCACGCATACAGTGCCATCAACAGCAGTTGGCCGCGAATATCCCGCCACAAACTCCCCAAGCCTTCAGCCTTGACCAGCACCAACGCCTGGAGCGTCACGCATGCTGCGGCAAAACTCACCAGCAACGTAGTCAGCAAGCCATCGATCTCATCGATCAGCAAGGGTGCCAGGCCTATTAAACCCAGCGCCGGCAACACGCCAATATGCAACAACCATAGGCCACCCACCCAAAGCATCTGGGAAAGTTGCCACAGCATGGCGCCCGCACGAAGCGGGCGCCGTCTTTCAGATGTGACGAACTTCGACAATCTCGTACTCGATCACGCCACTCGGCGTTTTCACGGCAACCACGTCGCCTTCTTCCTTGGCAATCAGGGCGCGGGCCAGCGGCGAACCAACAGAGATCTTGCCGAGTTTGAAGTCAGCCTCGTCTTCGCCCACGATTTGGTAGACAACGCGCTCATCCGTCTCCACGTTGGCGATTTCCACCGTGGTGCCGAAAATCACCTTGCCGGTGTGCGGGATGGTCGTGACGTCGATGATCACCGCATTCTGCATACGGCCTTCGATGTCACGGATCCGCGCCTCGACCATACCCTGCTGCTCGCGAGCAGCGTGGTATTCGGCGTTTTCCTTCAAGTCACCCAGCTCGCGGGCCGTACCGATGTCCTGGCTCAGCTTTGGACGTACGACCTTGGTCAGATGGGCGTGCTCCTCTTCCAGGGCCTTGGCGCCCTGGACGGTCATTGGATATTTGATCATGCCTTCAATCCTGCGTGTAGATCCTGCAAGCGACGCACGGTCTTTTCCGGACCGAACTTGAGCGCTTCGCAGATGGCTTCGCCTGCAGCAATGGTGGTGGTGCAGTAGATCTTGTGCTGCAAGGCATTACGGCGAATCGAGTAGGAGTCCGCGATCGACTGGCGACCTTCGGTGGTGTTGATGATCAGCGTGACTTCGTCGTTCTTGATCATGTCGACCACGTGCGGACGACCTTCGGTCACCTTGTTCACGCGGCGCACTTTCAGGCCGGCAGCTTCGATCAGCTTGGCGGTCCCGGCGGTAGCCACGACATCAAAGCCCAAGTTGATCAGATCACGGGCCACACCCGCAACCAGTGGCTTGTCGTCATCACGCACGCTGATAAACGCAGTACCGCCGGTCGGCAGCACTTCGCTGGCGCCCATCTGAGCCTTGGCGAATGCTTCGCCGAAGGTGTCACCCACGCCCATCACTTCACCGGTGGACTTCATCTCTGGGCCGAGGATCGGGTCCACGCCAGGGAACTTGGCGAATGGGAACACCGCCTCTTTCACGCTGTAGAAGTTCGGAATGATTTCCTTGGTGAAGCCGATTTCCTTCAATGTCTTACCGGCCATCACGCGCGCAGCGATCATGGCCAGGGACACACCGATGCACTTGGACACGAACGGCACGGTACGCGAAGCGCGCGGGTTGACTTCGATGACGTAGATGTCTTCGCCTTGCAGCGCCAACTGTACGTTCATCAAGCCGACCACACCCAGCTCCAGGGCCATTTTCTTGACCTGTTCGCGCATCTCGTCCTGGATATGCGCAGGCAACGAGTAAGGCGGCAGCGAGCAGGCGGAGTCACCGGAGTGAACGCCAGCCTGTTCAATGTGCTGCATGATCGCGCCGATCACCACATCAGTGCCGTCACAAACCGCGTCCACGTCCATTTCGATGGCGCAGTTGAGGAAGTGGTCGAGCAGCACAGGGCTGTCGTTGGACACTTTCACCGCGTCACGCAGGTAGCGCTTGAGTTCGTCTTCTTCGTAGACGATCTCCATCGCACGGCCGCCCAGTACGTAGGACGGACGCACCACCAGCGGGTAGCCGATCTTGCTGGCTGCGCGGATGGCTTCGTCTTCGCTGCGCACGGTGGCGTTCGGCGGCTGGCGCAGGTTCAGGCGCTCAACCATTTGCTGGAAGCGCTCGCGGTCTTCAGCGCGGTCGATGGCGTCCGGGCTGGTACCGATGATCGGCACGCCAGCCGCTTCCAGGGCACGCGCCAGTTTCAACGGGGTTTGCCCGCCGTACTGGACGATTACGCCTTTTGGCTTCTCGACGCGGCAGATTTCCAATACGTCTTCCAGCGTTACCGGCTCGAAATACAGGCGGTCGGAAGTGTCGTAGTCAGTGGAAACCGTTTCCGGGTTGCAGTTGACCATGATGGTCTCGTAGCCGTCTTCGCGCAGTGCAAGGGCGGCGTGTACGCAGCAGTAGTCGAACTCGATGCCCTGGCCGATACGGTTCGGACCACCGCCCAGGATGATGATCTTGTCGCGGTCCGACGGTGCGGCTTCGCACTCTTCCTCGTAGGTGGAGTACATGTACGCGGTGTCGGTGGCGAACTCGGCTGCGCAGGTGTCAACGCGCTTGTAGACCGGGAAGATATCCAGCTTGTGGCGATGGGTACGCAGGTTCTTCTCGGTTACACCCAGCAGCTTGGCCAGGCGTTGGTCGGAGAAGCCCTTGCGCTTGAGGCGGAACATCAGGTCGCGGTCGATCGACGAAAGACCGAGGGTCTTGACCTTCTCTTCTTCCTTGATCAGGTCTTCGATCTGCACCAGGAACCACGGGTCGATCATGTTCATGCCGAAGATATCTTCGACGCTCAGGCCGGCGCGGAAGGCGTCCGCCACGTACCAGATACGCTCGGCGCCCGGCACGGTCAGCTCGCGCTTGAGGATGCTCATGCTTTCCGGGTTGCTCAGGTCGAGCTTTTCGTCCAGGCCGCAAACACCCACTTCCAGGCCGCGCAGGGCTTTCTGCAGGGATTCCTGGAACGTGCGGCCGATTGCCATGACTTCACCGACAGACTTCATCTGGGTGGTCAGGCGCGCATCAGCCTTGGGGAATTTTTCGAAGGCAAAGCGCGGCAGCTTGGTCACAACGTAGTCGATAGACGGCTCGAAAGAGGCAGGCATGGCGCCGCCCGTGATTTCGTTTTGCAGCTCATCCAGGGTGTAACCGATCGCCAGCTTGGCAGCGATACGCGCAATCGGGAAACCGGTGGCTTTCGAGGCCAGCGCCGAAGAACGCGATACACGCGGGTTCATCTCGATCACGACCATGCGGCCTGTGTCCGGGCAGATGCCGAACTGGACGTTGGAGCCACCGGTTTCAACGCCGATCTCACGCAATACCGCCAACGAGGCGTTACGCATGATCTGGTATTCCTTGTCCGTCAGGGTCTGCGCTGGAGCCACGGTGATCGAGTCACCGGTGTGCACGCCCATTGGGTCGAAGTTTTCGATGGAGCAGACGATGATGCAGTTGTCCTTCTTATCGCGGACAACCTCCATCTCGTATTCTTTCCAGCCGATCAGGGATTCGTCGATCAGCAGCTCTTTGGTCGGCGACAGGTCCAGGCCACGGGCACAGATTTCTTCGAACTCTTCACGGTTGTAGGCAATGCCGCCACCGGTGCCGCCCATGGTGAAGGACGGACGGATAATGCACGGGAAGCCGAGCTTTTCGAGAACGGCGTTGGCCTCTTCCATGCTGTGGGCGATACCGGAGCGCGGGCAATCAAGGCCGATGGACTTCATCGCCTTGTCGAAACGCGAACGGTCTTCAGCCTTGTCGATGGTGTCGGCGTTGGCACCGATCATCTCTACGCCGAACTTTTCCAGGACGCCTTCGCGCTCCAGGTCCAGGGCGCAGTTCAGTGCGGTCTGGCCACCCATGGTCGGCAGCAGCGCGTCCGGACGCTCTTTCTCGATGATCTTGGCAACGGTCTGCCATTTGATCGGTTCGATGTAGGTGGCGTCGGCCATGGCCGGGTCGGTCATGATGGTGGCCGGGTTGGAGTTCACCAGGATGACGCGGTAGCCCTCCTCGCGCAGGGCTTTACAGGCCTGGGCGCCGGAGTAGTCGAATTCGCAGGCCTGGCCGATCACGATCGGGCCAGCGCCGAGAATCAGGATGCTTTTTATGTCTGTACGTTTTGGCATGGGTTTGTCACTCAAATCCGCAGGTCAGTCGGCAAGCCGTCTTGAACAATCCTTGAAGAGCCCGCGGGGGCCACCGAAGTCAGGGGCCGCCCGCACGCCGCTCAGTCAGCGTCGCTTGGCCATCTCATTGATGAAACGGTCGAACAGCGGCGCTACGTCGTTCGGGCCCGGGCTGGCTTCAGGGTGGCCCTGGAAGCTGAACGCGCTCTTGTCGGTGCGCTCGATGCCTTGCAGGGAGCCGTCGAACAGCGACTTGTGAATGGCGCGCACGTTAGCCGGCAAGGTCGCTTCATCCACCGCAAAACCGTGGTTCTGGCTGGTGATCATTACAACGCCAGTATCCAGATCCTGCACAGGATGGTTGGCGCCGTGGTGGCCGTGCCCCATTTTCAGGGTCTTGGCGCCGGAAGCCAGGGCCAGCAACTGGTGGCCCAGGCAGATGCCGAATACCGGGATCTCGGTTTCCAGCACTTCCTTGATCGCCTGGATGGCGTAGTCGCATGGCTCAGGGTCGCCTGGGCCGTTGGACAGGAACACACCGTCCGGCTGCAGGGCAAGCACGTCGCTGGCCGGGGTTTGTGCAGGCACTACGGTGACGCGGCAGCCCCGCGCAACCAGCATGCGCAGGATGTTGTATTTGACGCCGTAGTCGTAGGCAACCACATGGTATGGAAGCTCGGCCGCGTCGATGGTCGCGTGACTGTCGGTCTTCAGGTCCCAGACAGTGGAGCGCCATTCGTACTGCTCTTTGACGCTGACGACTTTCGCCAGGTCCATGCCCTTCAGGCCAGGGAACCCTTGCGCCGCGGCAATCGCCGCCTCTTCGGAGATATTGTCACCGACCATGATGCAGCCATTCTGCGAGCCTTTTTCACGCAGAATGCGCGTGAGGCGGCGCGTATCGATACCCGCGATCGCCACCACGTTGTTGGCTTTCAGGTAATCGGACAGCGACATCGTGTTACGCCAGTTGCTCGCAACCAGAGGCAGGTCACGAATTACCAGACCGGCCGACCAGACACGATCAGACTCGACGTCTTCCGGTGTAGTACCGGTGTTGCCGATGTGCGGATAGGTCAGGGTGACGATCTGTTGGGCGTAGGAAGGATCGGTAAGGATTTCCTGATAGCCGGTCATGGCAGTGTTAAACACCACCTCTCCAACGGTTTGACCGTCGGCTCCAATGGCTTCGCCGCGAAAAATGCTGCCATCAGCAAGGGCGAGTATGGCTGGCTTAGTCAAGAAGACCTCCCGTAAATAAAGCCTGAAAGGGCGATCGCAGGTTGTAAAAAAGCGGAGTGACGTATGGACACGTCACCCCGCTTCTTCACCGAATAATTCTGCGCGCTTTTAGTGGACACACTAAAGCTGTAGCTTACAGAAAAAGGCTTTTTGGGTCCACCGCTAATGAGCCTTAAAGGCAGGAGAATGCGACAGGGCGTCGCCTAGCGGGTAAAAACGGGGCCTAAGCATAAGCTTGAGGCCCTGTTTAAGCTACTGATTAGTGCAGGTCGAGCACGTCGCGCATGTCGTACAGCCCAGGCTCGCGCCCCTCCAGCCAAAGCGCAGCACGTACCGCACCCTTGGCGAACGTCATGCGGCTGGAAGCCTTGTGCGTGATCTCAAGGCGCTCGCCTTCAGTGGCGAACAGCACGGTGTGATCACCCACCACATCACCACCGCGCACTGTCGCAAACCCAATGGTGTCGCGCGCGCGGGCACCGGTATGCCCCTCGCGGCCATACACCGCCACTTTCGACAGGTCACGCCCCAATGCATCGGCGATAGCCTCGCCCATGCGCAAAGCAGTTCCGGACGGTGCATCAATCTTGTGACGATGATGGGTTTCGATAATCTCGATATCCGCCTCATCACCCAATACGCGAGCGGCCATGTCCAGCAACTTGAGAGAAAGGTTCACGCCCACGCTGAAGTTCGCAGCGAAGACCACCGGGATATCCTTGCCCGCCTCTACCAACAAGTGCTTCTGCTCAGCCGTCAAACCGGTGGTACCGATCACCATCGCCTTGCCTGCCTTACGACAGAACGCCAGGTTTTTCAGCATCACCTCCGGCAGCGTGAAATCGATCAATACGTCGAACTCGTCAGCCACCTGCTCCAGGTTGCCGGACAACGAAACGCCGATACGGCCCAGCGAGGCCAACTCACCGGCATCCGCACCGATCAACGTGCTGCCCGGGCGAACGATCGCCGCGGTCAGCCCGGACGCCGGCGAGCGCTGCTGCACCGCTTCGACCAGCGTCTTGCCCATGCGCCCGGCAGCGCCCATTACGGCTATACGTCGCATACTCAATTCCTTACAGGTCGCCGAAGAAGCGCTTCACGCCATCGAAAAAGCCCGTGGTTTTTGGCGAGTGGGAGTCATCACCCGCTAACGAACTGCGGAACTCTTCAAGCAGCTCGCGCTGACGGCGATTCAAATTGACGGGCGTTTCTACCGCCACACGACACATCAAGTCGCCCGCCCCACCACCGCGCACTGGCGCAACGCCTTTGCCACGGATGCGGAACTGCTTGCCGGTCTGCGTGCCCTCAGGGATCTTGAGCTTGACCCGCCCGTCAAGGGTCGGAATTTCCAGCTCGCCACCCAGGGCCGCATCGACAAAGCTGATCGGCACTTCACAGAACAGATGCTTGCCATCGCGCTGGAAGATCGAGTGCTCGCGCACATTGATGACCACGTACAGGTCGCCCGTGGGCCCACCCTGAGCACCCGCCTCCCCCTCGCCCGACAGACGAATGCGGTCGCCGGTATCCACGCCCGCCGGCACTTTCACCGACAGCGTCTTGTACTCTTCGACACGGCCTTCGCCATGGCAGGAGTCGCACGGATCGGAGATGATCTTGCCCTGGCCATGGCAGCGCGGGCAGGTTTGCTGCACCGAGAAGAAGCCCTGCTGCATACGAACCTGACCGATGCCGCCGCAGGTCGGGCATGTGATAGGCGAAGAGCCTTTCTTTGCACCCGAACCGTCGCACGGCTTGCAGTTGACCAGCGTCGGTACACGGATATTGACGTTGGTGCCGCGCACGGCTTCTTCCAGGTTCAGCTCCAAGGTGTAGCGCAAGTCGCTGCCACGCTGGGCACCGCCACGCTGGCCGCCACGGCCACCACCAAAGAAGTCACTGAACACATCACCGAAAATATCGGAGAAGTTCTGCCCACCAAAACCGGCACCGCCGCCGCCCATGCTTGGGTCGACACCGGCATGCCCATACTGGT
This sequence comes from Pseudomonas sp. R2-7-07, assembly GCF_003852355.1. Classification (NCBI taxonomy): domain Bacteria; kingdom Pseudomonadati; phylum Pseudomonadota; class Gammaproteobacteria; order Pseudomonadales; family Pseudomonadaceae; genus Pseudomonas; species Pseudomonas sp. R2-7-07. The sequence continues at coordinate 4,914,084 of NZ_CP027759.1, forward strand.
CGTAGGCTGCACGCTTGTTCGGATCAGACAGACATTCGTAGGCCTCATTGGCCTCTTTGAACATTTCTTCGGATTCTTTGCTATCCGGATTACGGTCCGGGTGGTGCTTCATTGCCAGACGGCGGTAAGCCTTTTTCAGGTCCGCGTCGGCGCAGCCACGCTCCACACCCAATACTTCGTAATAGTCACGCTTTGCCATAAGTCTTTGCACTCTTAAGGACGTTCAGCCAGACCCTCCTGAGCCTCGCCAAACTCGTTGAGCCCCAATGCAGGCCCGGACCCAACTCACGTCAATTCAACGATCCTGGTCATTACTACTCTTTAGCCGGCCACCCGACTAAAAACGCGGCATTTACTGCTCGGAAAGCAGGAGCATTCCCGATCACACCGCCAGCATCCGAACGCTGTCGCATACTGTAAAAATTCGCATACCCCAGACACGCCAACGCGGGAGCAAGCTCCCGCGCGGCGACATCCTACCAGTCACCGCTTGTGAGCGGTCAACCGGGCGACCAAGTTACTTCTGGTCTTTGACTTCTTCGAACTCGGCATCGACCACATCGTCGTGCTTGGCTTCAGGCTCTGCTTGTTGTGCAGCACCTTCGGCCGGCTGGCCTTGCTCGGCGTACATTTTCTGAGCCACTGGCGCGGACACCTTCGACAGCTCTTCAACCTTGGCTTCGATAGCAGCCTTGTCGTCGCCTTTGATAGCGGCTTCCAGAGCAACCACGGCAGCTTCGATTGCAGTTTTCTCTTCGGCAGTCACTTTGTCGCCAGCGTCAGCGACCATTTTGCGCGTCGAGTGAACCAGCGCATCACCCTGGTTACGGGCGCCAGCCAGCTCGGCAAACTTGGCATCCGCATCAGCGTTGGCTTCAGCATCACGAATCATCTGTTGAATTTCTTCATCAGACAGGCCCGAGTTGGCCTTGATGGTGATCTTCTGCTCTTTGCCGGTAGCCTTGTCTTTCGCACCAACGTGCAGGATACCGTTGGCGTCGATGTCGAAGGTTACTTCGATCTGCGGCACACCACGTGGAGCTGGTGGAATCTCGGCCAGATCGAATTTACCCAGGGATTTGTTCTGGGCAGCTTGCTTACGCTCGCCTTGCAGCACGTGAATGGTCACGGCGCCCTGGTTGTCATCGGCAGTCGAGAACACTTGGGATTTCTTGGTAGGAATCGTGGTGTTTTTCTCGATCAGCGCAGTCATTACGCCACCCATGGTTTCGATACCCAGGGTCAGCGGGCTGACGTCCAGCAGCAGCACGTCTTTCACGTCACCGGCCAATACCGCGCCCTGGATGGCAGCACCCATGGCAACCGCTTCGTCCGGGTTCACGTCTTTACGTGCTTCTTTACCGAAGAACTCGGTTACTTTCTGCTGTACCAGCGGCATACGCGTCTGACCACCGACCAGGATCACGTCGTTGATGGAGCCAACGTCGATACCGGCGTCTTTCAGCGCAATGCGGCATGGTTCGATGGTGCGCTGAACCAGGTCTTCAACCAGTGCTTCCAACTTGGCGCGAGAGATCTTCACGTTCAAGTGTTTAGGGCCGGTAGCGTCTGCAGTGATGTACGGCAGGTTCACGTCGGTGGACATGCTCGACGACAGTTCGATCTTGGCCTTCTCAGCAGCTTCTTTCAGGCGCTGCATCGCCAGCGGGTCACCCTTGAGGTTCATGCCGCTTTCTTTCTTGAATTCGTCAACGAGGTAGTCGATCAGACGGATATCGAAGTCTTCACCACCCAGGAAGGTGTCGCCGTTGGTGGCCAACACCTCGAACTGGTGCTCGCCGTCAACTTCAGCGATTTCGATAACCGAAACGTCGAACGTACCGCCACCCAGGTCATAAACGATCACAGTGTGGTCGCCTTTGGCCTTGTCCATACCGTAAGCCAGGGCAGCTGCGGTAGGCTCGTTGATGATACGTTTTACGTCCAGGCCCGCGATGCGGCCGGCGTCTTTGGTCGCCTGGCGCTGGCTGTCGTTGAAGTAGGCCGGAACGGTGATTACCGCTTCGGTCACGGTCTCACCGAGGTAGTCTTCGGCAGTTTTTTTCATCTTTTTCAAGACTTCTGCCGAAATCTGCGGCGCAGACATCTTGTTGCCATTTACTTCAACCCAGGCGTCACCGTTGTCAGCCTTGGCGATTTTGTAAGGCACCATCTTGATATCTTTCTGTACGACTTCTTCGTCGAACTTACGACCGATCAGACGTTTTACCGCGTACAGGGTGTTGTGCGGGTTGGTAACAGCCTGACGCTTGGCCGACTGACCGACCAAGATCTCGCCGTCGTTGGCGTAAGCGATGATCGACGGCGTGGTACGCGCGCCTTCAGCGTTTTCGATAACCTTGGCTTTGCCGTTTTCCATGACCGAGACGCACGAGTTGGTGGTCCCCAGGTCGATACCGATAATTTTGCCCATGATTCACTCTCCCGAAACTTGAATTTGGATGCCGCAGCAGTTGTGGCTAACTGCGGTAGCACTTAAACGCTTGACTTATAAATGGGGGCCTTGCGGCGGATTTCAAGCCTGCTCATCAATAGAAGGCGAAACGGGTGCAGGCGCCTTGCTCACCACGACCATCGCCGGGCGCAACAAGCGACCATTGAGCAGGTAGCCCTTCTGGAACACTTTCAATACGCTGTTGGGCTCGAGGTCATGACTTTCCTGCATCGCCATTGCCTGGTGGTGCTCCGCGTTGAACGGCTCACCGCCTTGCGGATCGATGGCTTCCAACTGATAACGCTTCAGGGTGTCCTGGAACATTTTCAGGGTCAGTTCGATCCCTTCGCGCATAGGGCGGATGTTTTCGTCGTCCGGGTTGGACAATTCAAGGCCACGCTCCAGGCTGTCAATAATAGGCAGCAGGTCGTTGGCGAATTTTTCCAACGCGAATTTGTGAGCCTTTTCTACGTCCTGCTCGGCACGACGGCGGACGTTCTGCAGATCGGCGGCAACACGCAACGACTGATCCTGCGCTGCGGCCAGCTGCTCTTCGAGCACTTGCACACGAGTTGCCAGTTCATCACCGGCAGCCGAATTGGCGTCTGGCGTTTGCGTATCCTGCGTCTGTTCGTCAGCCATAGATTTCTCCTTTCAAAATCATGCGCGAACTCAACTCGCGCTTCTGTTCCGGTATATGGGGCCACAATTTTCAGGTTCAAGGGCGCAGGCGTTACCAAAAGTCTTTCGCATGCCTTGGATCATTTCCTGCCTCTACATTCCTAATCGCGCTAAAAAAACACATCTATCAAGCAAATCGAGCTAAGCGTCAGGATTGTCAGCCCAGAACAAAACACTGTATAAATAACCAGACCTAAAGCCTGGGAGCGACCTTCATGCTCGTGCACCTGTCCGTACATAACTACGCCATCGTTGAACATCTGGATCTCGAACTGGATCGCGGCATGAGCGTAATCACAGGCGAGACCGGCGCCGGCAAGTCGATCATGCTCGACGCCCTGGGCCTGACACTCGGCGACCGCGCCGATAGCGGCGTGGTGCGCCCCGGCGCCGATAAGGCCGATATCTTGGCCACCTTCGACCTGGTCGACATTCCCGAAGCCGAGGCCTGGCTGGCCGAGCGCGACCTCAACCATGAAGGGCCGTGCATTCTGCGCCGGGTGATCACCGCCGAAGGACGCTCACGCGGCTACATCAATGGTACGCCCTGCCCCCTTGGCGACCTCAAAGCCTTGGGCGAATTGCTGATCGATATTCACAGCCAGCATGAACACCAATCCCTGCTTAAAACCGACACCCATCGCCGCTTACTCGACGAGTACGCCGGCGCCACCGAACTTGCCCGTCAGGTTCACCTGGCCGCTCAACGCTGGCGGCAGACGCGCCAGGAACTGGAACGCCTTTCCAATTCCGGCGACGAGCAACGCGCTCGCCACCAATTGCTCAGCTATCAACTCGAAGAGCTGGAAAGCCTGGGCCTGGGCGAGACCGAACTGGAGCAGCTTGAGCAGGAACACAAGAACCTGACCAACGCCGAAACACTGTTGGGCATCTGTCGCCAGGTGGTCGAGCAATGCAGCGAAAGCGATTCCGGCAATGTGCTTAACGCACTGACGGCGAGCCTCAATCGGCTGTCCAGCGTGAATAACGCGTCCGGCTCACTGAGTGAAGCCACCACGTTGCTGACCAGTGCGCAGATCCAGGTGGAGGAAGCGGTCGGCGAGCTGAATCGCTTTCTGGATCATTTCGACGCCGACCCGGCGCGCCTGCAGGAAATAGAAGAGCGCCTGGACACCATCTACACCCTGGCGCGCAAGCATCGAATCCAGCCAACCGAAGTGGCGGCGATGCAGCAAAAACTGCTGGATGAAATCGAAACCCTGAACGCGAACGACGAGTCCATTGAACGCCTCGGCGAAGAACTCGCCTCCTTCGCTCGGCATTATCAGGAAAAGGCTCGCGAGCTGAGCGAGCTTCGCCAGCAGGCCGCCACCCGCCTGGCCGGCGCCGTAGAACAGGAAATCCAGCGCCTGGGCATGCCCGGTGGTCGCTTCACCATCCAGTTGAACGCCAACACCAGCCATGAGCTGCAACCCCATGGCCTGGAACAGGTGGAGCTGCTGGTCAGTGCCAACCCGGGGCAACCGCTCAAAGCCCTGGCAAAGGTTGCCTCCGGCGGCGAGCTTTCACGGATCAGCCTGGCCATCCAGGTCATCACCGCGCAAACCTCGCGCGTACCGACACTGGTGTTTGACGAAGTGGACGTAGGTATTGGCGGGCCAACTGCAGAGATTGTTGGCCAGTTGTTGCGACGCCTGGGGGATCGAGGCCAGGTGCTTACGGTGACGCACTTACCGCAAGTGGCAGCCCAAGGGCATCAACATTTGTTCGTGCACAAGGTGCGAGGCAGCGACGCGACGCGCACGGCCGTGTCCAAGCTGAACAAGTCGGAGCGCGTGGAAGAAGTGGCGCGAATGCTTGGCGGTATTGATTTGACCAAGGAGTCTCTGGCGCACGCGAAGAAAATGGTCGTCGCCGCGAAGGCTTGAGGCGAGCATTTTGCTTCTTATATAAAGCACGAAGGCGACCCTAGGGTCGCCTTCAATCGTTTCGCAGAGCAACTCTGCGTCGATTTTTACTTTTTCTTACGGATGTACAGCACCAGATTATGGTCGACCAAATCGAAGCCATGCTCCTCAGCGATCTTATGCTGCAGCGCTTCGATCTCAGGGCTGGTGAACTCGATTACCTCATTGGTATCCAGGTCAACCATATGGTCGTGATGCCCGCCGTCGGCCAATTCAAACACTGCATGACCGCCGTCGAAATTATGACGAACCACCAGCCCTGCGGCTTCAAACTGGGTCAGGACACGGTAAACCGTGGCCAGGCCGACGTCTTCATTAGACTCCATCAGCGCCTTGTAAACGTCCTCGGCACTCATGTGGCGCTGCTCAGCAGAATCGAGCATTTGTAGAATCTTGACTCGGGGCAGAGTCACTTTGAGACCGGCTTTGCGTAGTTCGCTATTTTCAACCATGGTTAGCTTTCTCGCGGATGCTGCTTCGCAGCTTCTCTTAATACGGGTATGATCGGCGTTTACGTTGTCCCAGCCAAGATAGTGGAAGTCGCCCACCGATGCAAAACACCAAGCTCTTGCTAACCAGTTTCACCTTTGTGGGACTGCTCGCACTCGCCGGTTGTTCATTCCCCGGGGTTTACAAAATCGACATCCAGCAGGGCAATGTCGTCACGCAGGACATGATAGACCAGTTACGCCCCGGAATGACCCGACGGCAAGTACGGTTTATCATGGGCAATCCCCTGCTGACCGACACTTTCCATGCCGATCGCTGGGATTATCTCTACAGCATCCAGCCTGGCGGCGGTGAGCGCCAGCAGGAGCGTGTCAGTGTCATTTTTAATGGCAATGACCAGCTTGTCAGCCTGTCCGGTGACTTCATGCCCGGTGTAAGCCGCGATGAAGCGCTGATGGGCAAGGACAGCGGCACCAGCGTGACCGCCCCTGCACAGGAAGCCGAGAAGCCGAAATCCGAGGTGCCGGCCAAACCAGGCTCCTTATTGGACCAGATCCAGAAAGACGTCGATGGCGTGGAAACCGTGCCAGTCCCGACGCCACAGCCTCTGGACACCAGCCCGCAGTAACAAGGCGACACTCAACAAAAAGCCCGGCATGCCGGGCTTTTTGTTGCTTGCTGATTTATGAGCCTTGCTGTTTGGCCTTCGCCGCTTTGGCCGCACGCTGCCTGCGCACTTCCTTGGGATCTGCCAGCAACGGCCGGTAGATTTCAATTCGATCACCTGGCTGCACGGCACGCGTATCAGCGTCGGCAACCACCTTACCGAAGATTCCCAACGGGCATTCAGTTAGCACCAGCTGCGGAAATTGCTCAGCAATCCCCGACATTTGCACCGCCGCCCTCAGGCTTGTGCCCTCCGGTACCGCAACCGCCAGTAACACTTGGCGCTCAATGGCGGCATGCACCACTTCAATGTCAACCATGCAGCTGCTTGGCTCGTTGGCAGAACGCATCCACCAGCGTATTCGCCGCCTGATTGAACAAGGGTCCCAGTGTCGCCCGAACAATAGGCCCGGCGTAATCGAACGACAGATCCAGGCTGATCTTGCAGGCCTTGTCCGTCAGCGCCTTGAATACCCATACCCCATGCAACTGGGTGAACGGCCCCTCCTGCAGATTCATCTCGATGGATTTTCCAGGTACCAGCACATTGCGTGTAACAAAATGCTGACTAAGCCCACCCTTGGCTACGCCGACGCTGGCCACCATGTACTCATCACCGCCCTCCAACACCTCGGCAGTCGAACACCACGGCAGGAATTCCGGGTAACGCGCCACGTCGTTGACCAGGTCATAGAGCGCCTGCGCGGGATAGGGCAGCAGGGCCGAACGTTGAATATGCGTCGTCATGTGAGCGTTATTTCCACAGCTGAGCGGGCAAACATCGCGAAAGAACAGCCAGATCCGCGAGAGAAAAAAACCAAAGAACTGCCGGCATTGTCCGGGATTCATCGAACACGCTCAAGCACGCAGGTTGACCGTAGCCGACTCGCTCGCAACTCCCTATAATGCCGCCCCTATGGCTAAACAAAAGAAACACCCCACAGGGACCATCGCGCAAAATAAAAAAGCGCGACACGATTACTTCATCGAACATCGGTTCGAGGCTGGTCTGGTCCTGGCCGGCTGGGAAGTAAAGAGTCTGCGTGCCAGCAAGCTGCAGCTGGTCGACAGCTATGTGCTGCTCAAGGATGGCGAGGCATGGCTGCTTGGCAGTCATATCACCCCGCTGACCACCGCGAGCACCCACGTGATTGCCGACCCGGTGCGCACGCGCAAGCTGTTGCTCAACGCCCGCGAGCTGGAAAAACTCGCTGCGGCAGTGCAACAGAAAGGCTACGCCTGCATCTGCTTGTCCTGGTACTGGAGCAAGCACCTGGTCAAGTGCGAGATTGCGCTGGGCAAGGGCAAGAAGGAATACGACAAACGCGATACCGAACGCGAGCGCGACTCCAATCGCGAATTGCATCGCGCGGTGCGCAACAAGGGCAAGGAAGAATAACCTTGTGACCCTGTAGCCTCGGGCAACTCGCCCGAGGCTACATGCCTTTACGTCGCTCTGCCCGGGCCACGCGCTGAACTTCCTGACGCACCTCCTCCAGCACTTCCTGCACATATAGCAGGTGACGTGTTGAAATTTCGCGCGCCTGCTCGGCCCGCCCTTCGATAATTGCCAAATACAGATCGCGATGCTGACTGATCAGCATGTCGCGGGTCTCGGTGCGCTGCTGATACATGCCGCCAATGTTGGTCACCACGTTACGCTTGAGCAGATCGAACAGCCCGCGAATGGTATGCAGCAATACGGCGTTATGACTGGCCTCGGCAATGGCCAGATGAAACCGCGCATCTGCGGCGCCCTCCTCCACTCGACTCACCTCATCGGCCCGGGCATAACAATCCTGCAACGCTTCGAAAGCCGCCGTCAGCCGCTCACGGTCAACTTCCGTTGCTCGTAATGCCGCGTAATACGCACAGGAAGCTTCCAGTGTCTGGCGGAACTCCAACAGGTCCCGTTGAGCTTCAGGGTTGTTTTCCAACAGATTCAACAGAGGATCGCTAAAGGTCGACCCCAGGGATTCCACGACATAGTTGCCACCGCCCTGACGGCTGACCAACAACCCTTTGGCCGCCAGCTTCTGGATCGCTTCTCGCAGCGATGGCCGTGACACGCCAAATTGCTCAGCCAAAGCACGTTCGGCCGGCAAGCGCTCGCCCGACTTCAACGTGCCCTCAAGGATCATGCCCTCAAGTTGCTCGACGATATCGTCCGACAAACGGCGCTGACGCACCTGATCAAACCCCATAACCCACTCTCCGCCATCCCGACCACTCGCCGGGGCTTCTATTCTGGCCTATCGCCGCGCTCGCGGCACCTATCAGAACGCCTTCGATTCACCCCATCAGAACAGCCACGCCCGGCTGTACGACCAAAGTTTCGCGGGCGGCAAATTGACACACCCCCAACAAGCCTCTTAATCTAGCCCACAGCGACTGTAAATTGGTATTACCAATTACCCAAGCCATACAAACAACAACAATCAGGGGCCACCCCATATGCAAACCTGGCAACAGCTCTACAGCCCTCTCGGCAGCCTCGGTGTATCCGCACTGGCCGCCCTTATCCCCATCGTGTTTTTCTTCCTGGCCCTGGCCGTATTCCGTCTCAAAGGGCACGTGGCCGGCAGCATCACCCTCGCGCTGTCGATCCTGGTCGCCATCTTTGCCTTCCAGATGCCGGTCGACATGGCCCTGGCCGCCGCCGGTTACGGCTTTGCCTATGGTTTGTGGCCGATTGCGTGGATCATTGTGGCGGCGGTATTTCTCTACAAGTTGACGGTCAAGAGCGGTCAGTTCGAAGTGATCCGCAGCTCGGTCCTGTCGATTACCGACGATCAACGTTTGCAGGTACTGCTGATCGGTTTCTGCTTCGGCGCGTTCCTCGAAGGTGCGGCCGGTTTCGGTGCGCCCGTGGCAATCACCGCCGCATTACTGGTCGGCCTGGGTTTCAACCCGCTCTACGCCGCCGGCCTGTGCCTGATTGCCAACACCGCCCCAGTCGCCTTTGGCGCGCTGGGCATCCCGATCATCGTTGCAGGCCAAGTCACCGGCATCGACGCGTTCAAGATCGGTGCCATGACCGGCCGCCAACTGCCGCTGCTCTCGTTGTTCGTGCCCTTCTGGCTGGTGTTCATGATGGACGGCCTGCGCGGCGTTCGCGAAACCTGGCCCGCAGCCCTGGTGGCGGGCCTGAGCTTCGCCGTCACCCAATATTTCACATCCAACTTCATCGGCCCGGAACTGCCGGACATCACCTCGGCACTGGCCAGCCTGATCGCCCTGACCCTATTCCTGAAAGTCTGGCAGCCCAAGCGCAGCGCCGGCGCGCAGATCGCCGGCGCCACCTCGAGTACAGCGGTTACCGCCAGCGCTGGCGGCTTCGGCTTGCCGCGCAACACCGTTGTTTCGCCGTACAGCCTGGGGCAGATTTTCAAGGCATGGTCGCCGTTCCTGATCCTCACCGTGCTGGTCACCATCTGGACACTCAAGCCGTTCAAAGCGATGTTCGCCGCAGGCGGCTCGATGTACGGCTGGGTCTTCAACGTTGCGATCCCGCACCTGGACCAACTGGTGATCAAAGTCGCACCGATCGTAACGAACCCCACCGCCATCCCGGCCATATTCAAGCTGGACCCGATCTCAGCAACCGGTACCGCGATTTTCTTTTCGGCGCTGATCTCGATGGCAGTCCTGAAAATAGACTTCAAAACTGGTCTTACCACTTTAAAAGAAACCTTCTACGAACTGCGCTGGCCAATTCTGTCCATCGGTATGGTGCTGGCCTTCGCCTTTGTCACCAACTACTCGGGCATGTCCTCCACCATGGCCTTGGTCCTGGCCGGCACCGGCGCTGCCTTCCCCTTCTTCTCACCTTTCCTCGGCTGGCTTGGGGTTTTCCTGACAGGCTCGGACACCTCGTCCAACGCACTGTTCAGCTCGTTGCAAGCGACCACCGCGCACCAGATCGGCGTTAACGACACCTTGCTGGTAGCGGCCAATACCAGTGGTGGCGTGACCGGCAAAATGATTTCGCCGCAATCGATCGCCGTGGCCTGTGCGGCGACCGGCCTGGTGGGCAAGGAATCCGATCTGTTTCGCTTCACCCTCAAGCACAGCCTGTTTTTTGCCACCCTCGTCGGGTTGATCACCTTGGCGCAGGCGTATTGGTTCACCGGTATGCTGGTGCACTGAGACCTGCATGCAATAGGGTAAAAACCGACGCCGGACACCGGTTCCGGCGTCAGCTATTTCTGGAGGACCGATGAGCCTGCCTGCAGCATTCCTGAGCGACGTCGCACAGCTGATTCCGAAGGATCGGCGTTTCGACGATCCACTTTCCACGCTCGCCTTCGGCACCGATGCGAGCTTTTACCGATTGATCCCACAGCTGGTGATTCGGGTTGAGTCGGAAGACGAAGTCGTCACGCTGCTACAACTGGCCCAGCGCGACCGCGTCCCCGTAACCTTCCGCGCGGCGGGCACCAGCTTGTCCGGCCAGGCCATCAGCGACTCGGTGCTGATCGTGCTGGGGGATCAGTGGAATGGCCGCGAAATACGCGGGCAAGGCACGCAGATCCGCCTGCAACCGGGCGTCATCGGCGCCCAGGCCAACGCCTGGCTTGCGCCATTCGGGCGCAAGATCGGCCCGGACCCGGCGTCGATCAATGCCTGCAAAATTGGCGGCATCGTCGCTAACAACGCCAGTGGCATGTGCTGCGGTACGGCACAAAACACCTACCACACCCTGGCCGGCATCCGTCTGGTGCTGGCCGACGGCAGCCGCCTGGACACCGAAGACTCTGCCAGCGTCCAAACCTTTCGCCAGACCCACGGCGCGCTGCTCGAACGCCTGGCAACACTGGGCCGCGAAACGCGGGCAAATGCCGAACTGGCCGCAAAGATCCGCCACAAATACCGTCTGAAAAATACCACTGGCCTGTCGCTCAATGCCCTGGTGGATTTCGATGACCCGTTGGACATCCTCAGCCATCTGCTGGTGGGCTCCGAGGGCACGCTAGGGTTTATCAGCGCGGTGACCTACAACACGGTGATCGATCACCCGAACAAAGCCTCGGCGCTGATCGTGTTCCCGGATGTCGAGACCTGCTGCAACGCGGTAACCGTGCTGAAAACCCAACCGGTCTCGGCGGTTGAGCTGCTGGACCGGCGCAGCCTGCGCTCGGTACAGGACAAACCGGGTATGCCGGCGTTCGTACAGCACCTCTCGGACAATGCCTGCGCGCTGCTGATCGAATCCCGCGCCGCCTCTCCTTCATTACTGCATGAACACATGGCGCTGATCATGGCCTCCCTGGCAGCCTTTCCAGTGGAGAAACAGGTCGACTTCACCGAGGACCCGCTGGAAAACGCCCGGCTCTGGGCGATCCGCAAAGACACTTTTCCCGCCGTGGGCGCCGTACGCAAAACCGGCACGACCGTCATCATCGAAGACGTCACCTTCCCGGTTGAACAACTGGCGATTGGCGTTAACCGTTTGATCGAACTGTTCGACAAGCATCACTACGACGAAGCCATCCTTTTCGGACACGCGCTGGAAGGCAATCTGCATTTCGTCTTCACTCAAGGCTTCAACAGCGCGGAAGAAATCGCACGCTATCAGGCGTTCATGGACGACGTCGCACAGCTGGTGGCGGTTGAATTCGGCGGCTCGCTGAAAGCCGAACACGGCACTGGTCGCAACATGGCGCCGTTTGTCGAGCTGGAATGGGGCAGCGATGCCTATCAACTGATGTGGCAGCTCAAGCGCCTGCTCGACCCCAACGGCATCCTTAACCCGGATGTGGTGCTCAGCGATGACCCGCAGATTCATCTCAAGCACCTCAAGCCCCTGCCCGCCGCCGACGAGCTTGTGGATAAGTGCATCGAATGCGGCTTTTGCGAGCCGGTGTGCCCGTCCAAAGGCCTGACCTTGAGCCCGCGTCAGCGCATTGTGGTCTGGCGCGATATCCAGGCCAAACAACGCGCCGGCGTCGACACCACCGAATTGGAAGCGGCCTACCACTACCAAGGCATCGACACCTGCGCCGCCACCGGGCTGTGCGCCCAACGCTGCCCTGTGGGCATCAATACCGGCGACCTGGTGAAAAAACTGCGCAGCCGCGACGCCGACCGTACGAAAACCGCCGAATGGCTCGCCACCCATTTCGCCACTGCGCTGCAAGGTGCGCGCTTTACCCTGCATGTGGCCAACGGCGCGCGCATGCTGCTGGGAGCGCCGCGCCTGGCGAAGTTATCGGCCACCGTTACCCGGCTGTCCAAGGGCCAGATCCCACAATGGACCAACGCCATGCCGCAACCGGAAAAAGCCATTCGCTTCAGCCCGGCCGTCACCGACGAACGACCGCGGGTGGTCTACCTGGCGGCCTGTGTCTCACGCGCCATGGGCCCGGCGGCGGGGGATAAAGAGCAAATGTCGCTGTACGACAAAACCCGTGGCCTGCTGGAAAAAGCCGGTTACCAGGTGGTCTTTCCCGACAATCAAGACAACCTCTGCTGCGGCCAGCCCTTCGCCTCCAAAGGCTATGCCGAACAGGCCGAACACAAGCGCCAGGAACTGCTCGGCGCCCTGCTCCACGCCAGCCGTGGCGGCCTCGACCCGATCTATTGCGACACCAGCCCGTGCACCCTGCGCCTGATGCAAGACTTGGGCGACACACGCCTGGACCTCTACGACCCGGTACGCTTTATCCGCACCCACCTGATGGACCGCCTCGACTTCACCCCGCAGGAAGCGCCGATTGCCGTCCATGTGACCTGCAGCACCCAGCACCTGGGTGAAAGCCAAGCGCTGATCGACCTCGCCCGACGCTGCGCCAAAACCGTGGTCATTCCCGAAGGCATCCACTGCTGCGGCTTTGCCGGCGACAAAGGCTTTACCACCCCAGAACTCAACGCCCACGCACTGCGCACCCTCAAGGACGCGGTGCAACAGTGCAGCGAAGGCATCTCCACCAGCCGCACCTGCGAGATCGGCCTGAGCCAGCACGGCGGCATCGATTATCACGGGCTGGTGTACCTCGTAGACCGCGTAACCCAGGCCCGCGCCCATTAAGCCTGCAAAAAACAGAACCTCTGCGCGCCGGCGTAGTCATCTGCATAGGCCTCGGCAAACGAGGCTCATCCGTGATGTCGCTGGCAGGCCCCAACGCCGGCAGCGTCGAGCCCAATTGTGCAAGGAGATACCCTATGAAGCGTTCCGCTCTTGCTGGCTTGTTCATTACCGCTGCGATGCTGGCATCCCCTGCTTTTGCGGCCGGTGATAAAGACCTGTGCCAGATCAACCTGGACAAAATCAACAACGGTAAAGCGCTGCTCGCCACCGACACCAGTGGCAAAAGCGGCGAAATCGACACCGCCGTCTCCCAAGCGAAAGCAGCCACTGCCGCCGGCGATCACAAGAAGTGCATCGAAATCACCTCCAAGGCCCTGCAAGACCTGCAGAACAGCGACAAAGGCGGTCAGTAAGCGATAGGGCCGACCTTCGGGTTGGCCTTTCGTGAAGGTTTGGCGTACACTACACAAGCTTGTCACTCACTAGAAACAACGAGTTACAAGCACGGGGCCGTTTAGGATTCGACGCCGGTCGCGAAACTTTAGGTGCATGCCGAGTTGGTAACAGAACTCGTAAATCCACTGTTGCAACTTCTTATAGTTGCCAATGACGAAAACTACGGCCAGGAATTCGCTCTCGCTGCGTAAGCAGCCTTAGCCCTGAGCTTCTGGTACCTTCGGGTCCAGCAATCACCAGGGGATGTCTGTAAACCCAAAGTGATTGTCATATAGAACAGAATCGCCGTGCAGTACGTTGTGGACGAAGCGGCTAAAACTTACACAACTCGCCCAAAGCACCCTGCCCTTCGGGTCGCTGAGGGTTAACTTAATAGAAACGGCTACGCATGTAGTACCGACAGCGGAGTACTGGCGGACGGGGGTTCAAATCCCCCCGGCTCCACCACTTCAACGAAAAAAGACGTCCATGGACGTCTTTTTTTGTGCCTGAAATCCAATGAATACAGGGGTTTCGGCGCCTTCGGGGTCTTGGGAGAATTTCTGAGTTCCAGGCGCTTTGGTATCCCGGACTACCAAATGTCATTTTCAGGATACCAAAACGGTGCTGGAGGTAGCCCCCATGCCTACTAACGCAACCCGCCTCTCCGATCGCCAGCTCAAGGCGGTCAAGGCAACTGGTAAAGACTTCATCCTCAGCGACGGCGATGGCTTGCAGCTTCGAGTACGCGCCAGCGGCTCGATGATGTGGAATTTCAATTACCGCGAGCCGTTGACCAGAAGCCGTATCAACATGACGCTTGGTCCATACCCTGACCTCTCGCTAGCCAACGCCCGGAAGAAAGCTGCGGAGGCACGTGAACTGCTCGCTTTGGGTACTGATCCCAAAACCCAGCGTGATGAGGCAAGGCAAGCCAAACTTGCTGAGACTGAACACACTTTCGAGAAGGTGGCCACCGCCTGGCTCGAGCTGAAGAAAGACTCCGTAACCAAAGCCTACGCCGAAGACATTTGGAGATCGCTGACGCTGCATGTTTTCCCAAGCATGAAAACAACGCCCCTCTCTCAAATCACTGCTCCAATGGTTATCAAGATCCTTCGCCCAATCGAGGCCAAAGGGAGCCTCGAAACCGTGAAACGATTGAGCCAGCGATTCAACGAGATCATGACCTACGGGGTCAACTCCGGGCTGATATTTGCGAACCCTCTCAATGGAATTCGGGCGGTGTTCAAGAAACCCAAGAAAGAGAACATGGCTGCGCTACCACCTGAGGAGCTTCCCGAGCTCATGATGGAAATCGCGAACGCCAGCATCAAGCGCACGACCCGCTGCCTGATCGAATGGCAGTTGCACACGATGACCCGCCCTGCCGAAGCAGCCACCACACGATGGGCAGATATCGACTTCGACAAGCGCATTTGGACCATTCCGCCAGAGCGCATGAAAAAGCGTCGGCCGCACACAATCCCCCTTACCGATCAGGCATTTTCGTTACTGGAGACGCTCAAGCAACTCAGCGGCAACAGAGAGTACGTATTCCCCTCAGATAGCCACGGCCCCACGAGAAGATGCTTTCTGACACAGGCACTGCGCCGCGCTCGATAAGATCGTCAGTAGTTATTGGCGGGTAAACGACGGCGATGCTAATCAAATTTGAAATTGGAATGGTGGAACGAGGTGGCTTCAAGAATGAGCGAGAGAACCCTCCGATCGGCGCGATCAAAGATCGCTGGATCGGAGGGTTTAGCGGGAAAAATAAAGTCTCAAACGTTAATTAGCGTCTCAAGCATTGAAACTCGTTGGTCGGGATGCAGCAGCTTCACGAAGGTTGAGCAGAGTCTGCTGCAAACGCAGCAGAAAACCGGCCTCGAATGCCTCCTGAAAGTCCCCTGGACGATGACGTTTTCGATTCTGCGACAACGCCCACCTTAGCGGTAGTGATGAGCCTTCGAGGCAGGTCTCAGCACACCGAGCGCGATGCAGGTAATCCAGGTGATCCAAATTGCAAACGGAGCGCCATCAATACGATTAGCGTACGGAAGGAAAACGCTATGCACGTTCGAGAGCTTTGGTATCAAGCCGCTGTATTACATTGAACAAAAACATGTAAAGACCTAAATATCCTTGTTGAGCTTCAGCAAGCGTCACATCCGCGTGAACTCCTTTTGACGCAATATCGTTAAGCTTTTTTGCAAATGTTAATAGGTGATCTAATTCAGCACGAAGGAGATCTGTTGATGTTGATCGCTTGAATTGTACATGAACAAACTCATGCAGCCGATTCAAATACTGTTCATCCCCCATCTTACGTTCAATACCATCATTACATCTAACAACGCTTTCACTTGCTGGATAGAAGTAATCCGCGACAGATTTTAGCGCTCTCCGAACTTGCGTTAGTAGCAATGAAAGATCCTCTGATGAATCAGAGCTTATTAGCTGATTCGCCTTGTGGATTTTTTGATAAACGTCCCCTGATTTAGATCGAAAATAGTTAAGCACGTCATTTTGCATTTTTTCCAGATAGCTTTTTGTCGTAGACTGAATAGCCAGTTGACGTTCCATCTGAATGGCGAAGTTCAAGCACTTGTTCAGAACACGAGTTTTAATTATATTTATCGATTTTATACGCAGCCGAAACTCACTTTTTATGGACTGATACCTATCTGTAAAGGCAGCGCTATCATACTCTCCCATTGAAGCCGGGAGAGCTAAATCATTGATAGATTTTTCACATTGGTCAAGCTCAGCTGGAAAGTCTCCAACAGAAACAATTAGCACTCTCTTGGTATCATCCCCTACCGCCGTTGCCCCATTTGGACCAAAAGGCAAGGTTCTGGAATCTAGCCATCTCTCTGCTGACTGAGACATCAAATAGCTGAACGCCTCCTCTTTCAAATGCGACACGTCCTCGTATAGAACGCGCGACACCTCCACCCGATCTTCAACGAGATCTCTCAAAAAAAGAGCCGTACTCATATGGTCATTTAGATGTCTAGACAGCCGCAGACTGGCGCGTACCGCCTTATCAACATCACCATTTTCGACATGATCAAATATACGAGTGACTAACTCCGACGGGACCATATATTTTTCCTTGCTTTGCCTTTGCCGCATCAACGAGATGCGCCAGAGCTGTAGTATATCGAACTAAAGTGCCAGCCATTTTCCCTGACTCGACCATAGACGATACTCAATCCCTACGGAGAACGAAAGCATCGCGGATGTTATCCGCAAGACGAAGAGCGGACAGGAATCGAACTTCGTGGTCATGCTTAGGTTGATAGAACCGCTCGATAATCAGAAATCGAGGTCGGGGGCGCCCTGGAAGGGGCGTAGCAGGAAAAAGCCTGCCCCCGATAGTGACGTTGGAAGCTAACCGTTGCCGCCCAACTCAAATCCTGCGTTTGCCAAGGCTCTCATTCAGCCATAGCCGAATATGGCTAATAAATTTCAGTAAGCCTTTGCATTTCACTCGCAAAAACTGAGTTGCTCCATGGGTGGTACCTTGGGTAAAGCACGTCACCCAGAGCGAGAGTCGTGCTTAGCGCTTGAGCCCAAAGGGGTGAGGTCTAGCTCGGGATACCACCGTATGCAGCGTCACGAGAGGTAAATTTAGACGATAACTTATCCCAAAGCCGCGCTCTTATCTCTACGAATATCTGACCGATCAGGACTCAAGCTTCGATGATATTGGATAGCTCCCTAAATGTGACGCAAGCCTCACAGCCCGTCTGTAGAGCCCCATACGCAAGGAGAGAGAGGTAGCCAGTGTTCACCTGCACGCCTACGGGAATCGTGCAACGGCTTGCTCTATGGCGGATGAGTATCAAAGTTCCCATCGCAAACGATCTCCGCTCTCTAGCTAATTCTTGACCGCGGCCTGCTCCGTTGCTTCCAGAGTCCCACCAGAACTGGGCAAGCGTCTTGACCGCCACAAACACAATTTCGTTGAAGAAACCTGATTTTTGACTGAAAGTAGTGGCATTGTGCATCCACGTAGGACTGATTAGGGATCGCGAGGATATGACGAGAGTGTCGTTATCTTTCGGAATGGTCAGACCTTGAGCCGTACCAGTTCAAGCGAAGCAAAAAACACCTGAAAGCTAAGTTTTGAGCTGTCACTGGAAAACTTACGTTAGGCGTGTGATCTATTGGTTTAAAGTTAAGGATAATATATGCAAATTACAGGGGATTACACCAAAGCATTCTTGAAATGCCAGCATAAGTTCAGGGGTTTGGTTTCAGCTTTTAAGTCTACGAAATTTGTAAAAGAAAAAAGATTCGATCATTCCTTTCTATTTAGGAGTGGTTATCGTGAATTAATGCTGGAAGCTAGATCAACCTTGCACTACTCAATGTACTCTGAGTATCTGCAATGGGCGTCATTTCATGTAAAGCATCAACTCCCAGAATTATCCCGCTATCCGACAGGCTATGATGAACTAGAGGGTTTAGCGAGAAAGGCACCTATAGTTTCAGTTGACCAGGAAGTTTATTGGATAGTCGCCAGAATAAATGAAGACTGTGCAGTAATTAATACATTCAGAAAGATAGCTACGCATGTCGAACAATATATTCTCGAAGATGATGCCTTAGGTGGCATAGAGTTTTTAAAGCAGCTGGAACTGATGCTCGGAGCGAGCTTTTGGTCCGTTCAGCTCAGAATTGCTCTAGAAAATATAGCTGGAGGACTTGAAGGGCAAAAGAAATATACTTCAGAAGTTAGATCCATATATCGAAGCGGACTATTAAATTTCATAGCTTACAATACTAGCGTAAGAAATGAGGATCGAGTAAGCATTCAGAAATACTCATTGGATATTAAGCAGAGAATCGACAATCACAGCAAGTACGATGATTCTGTAAAAACCTACATGCATCATCGAATAATAGGTGATTGGTCATCGGATAGCGACAAAATCGCCGACGTGCTTCGTGTTGAGCAAAGTCACTCATTGATTGATGTTTATGAGACATTTATTAGTTTATTGCAGTACTCGCTGCGCGACGATGTAAGCATTAGCGTAAAAGCGCTAATGAAAAGCGCCTTACTCCAAGTAAAAAATATAGAAGATTTTAGACTCGAAAAAGCTCGCTTATTGTATGGATTACCTTCGAGTTGTAAATCATTAGAATGCAGAGACAGCAGACTACCTGAAGCTCTTTGTTCAGGAGATATTTTGCTGGCGGCGAAATTATCTCGTTTTTGTTTGAGAAATAAAAGTAACAAATTAGATGCGTGGAATTATATTTACTCGGGAGTGGCCTTTAGTTTCGGCAAGTCCGCCCCAAGAAGCACAACCATTAATAATACTCCATTATTAATCGCGCAACTGTTAAGGCAAGACGGGCAGTCGTCAACCGCCTATGCTAATTTGTTAAAGTTAGCAACGAATTTAGCCGGTTTGCCAAGCTATGCCGCAATCCGAACGTTTCTAGCGACAATTTACAGAATACGCCCGAATGAAAAGTGGCGATTTGATTTAATATCCATGAATACACCGACCATAGGGATTGAGGACAATGTAACTCCAACACGCATATACAATGCGCCAAATCTATCCGATTGTTGGGCGCAATTATTCAACCCAAGCACCTCGCCTATTAACCGCAGCAGCAGTACTCTCGCCTTATTTCAAGCGTGCGGCCTAATTGGCGCAGGTGATTATGACCCCGCCATTACCACATTAACTAGTTATCGCACTCTGTTCCCAAACGCCCTTCCAGCGCTAACTATTCCACTATTGCTAAATTCGTATTATTCAGCAGATATGCGACAGCATGTCATAGAGTTAATAGCTAACGAAGGTTCCCGAAACAGTAGCAGACTTGAATTGATACCAATTGAAAACACCATAGGCGACTATTATGTTCAAGATTACAACAGAATAACCAATTTTTTAATTGCGCCTATTGCGCTACATATGCTTTGGGAGAAGACTGAAAAAGATACAGTTGGGTCCAGCCTTCGATTTAAAACTGCTCAAGTAATCCGCCGTAAAGATGTCCAGGCTCCAGCAGCATTATACGAATTCAAAGAAACACTGGATCTACATATCCTTGTTTATTTTCTCAGGGAAGTTTGCGTACCAAATATCGTAGACCAAGCGAGAATTGTTAAAACAACTACAGAAATACTTCAGCAAAGGCAGGATACCTGCAGCGTGCTCCGAGAGCTAGACCCGGACCGAGCAGGTGATTATGAGGATGAAATTTTTGAAATAACTAATCGCCAGATAATGACCGCAGGGCAATGGATTGTAGATCGGACTAGAATTCACGTGGATGTATCTGCGCTCACTCGCTGGGCTACTCGAGAGCTTTCAGAAGATTTTTACCGGTACAGCGATCTGGCAAAAGTAGTCACCGCAATGGAATTTGATGAGGTAATGCGAGATATACTACTTGAAAATCAGATACCTATACAGTTTTCCGACTTCGATGAAGCAGATGCGGTGCTTTACTCTATGTTAGTTAAGCTGGCCTCTGAGTTTCTCAATAACTCGCTTTTTGGATTAGATTACTATTTAAGTAAAAGAATCAGACATCAATCATTTGTTGGTTTGATTCGTGGACCGCTTGAACTGCAGAACATTATCACAACAAAAGAAACTGGAAGTTCTGGATACAATAGAAATGACGCATGGTTAGATAAATTCAATAGCTGTGGACGTGATACAGTCGCGGCATTAGAAAAAATATTCAATAAATTTTCTTCGTCATTTGATGAAGCCTTGATTGAAACTAAAGATAAAATAATTCAAATAAAATCAAAGGAACACCCGCAAGGACTAGTTACATTTGAAATAACCCCGCAAATTATCCCCGTTGCCCGCATACTTTTTCAAGATGGTGACATGCCTGGCTTCGTCAAAACCTCTGTCGGACTTATGTGGGCACTGTTGGACAAGTCGCTTAGAGATGTGCGGGAGTACATCGGCGGCGAACTTAAACCCAACCTAACAATTGTGTTTGACGAGTTTCGAGCTCAACTTAAAAATCTAGTTGAGGGGAGAGCAGAGTATTATGAGTTGGGACGTGCCATTGGGGACAGCTCTGTGCAAGTTCAGATTGCGCTCGATGATGCAAGCAGCTGGTTTTCAAAGAACAATGATGTTGATGCGTTTCGCCGAACATTCAATGCGAGCCAAGCTGTATCTATATCCATCGAAGCCGCAAAAAAATGCTTAAGAAGCTTTGAGCCTGTGATAAGTATCGAACCAATCTCTACCGATATTGATGTTATGCCTAGTACTCTTGTATTCTTACATGATGTTCTATTTGTATCGCTGGATAATGCTCGCGTGCACTCTGGTCTTAAAATGCCGAAGGTTCGAATAGAAGTTGAACCTGACATCGAAGGTGAAAAGTTCGTAATTCGCACACAATGCCAAGCTAAACCGAGTGTTCGTATCGGAGCGGAAAAGAAACTTTCAGAGATCAGGGAAAAAATTGAACGTGGAGAATATGACACCAAAACGAAGACTGAAGGAGGTAGTGGTCTATATAAAATTGCTGCAGTGGTAAAACAGTCTGCCATGGGAGCAATCGAATTTGGATTCAACTCCTCTGGTGATTTTGAAATCGCCGTCACCTATCACTTTCTGGTTCAAGCTAGACAAGCAGAGGAGGCGTCTTGATGGAAACCAATCTCAAAATTCTACTGGTCGAGGATGAAACTCCGAAAATCACCCAGATTGAACTCTTTCTTAGGGGGCTTTGTATTCCGATGGATATACGATATGCGAAGTCCGTTAACTCAGCTCTAGATCTACTAGATGAGGAAATACCTGATCTAATGT
The DNA here is from genome assembly GCF_003852355.1 of Pseudomonas sp. R2-7-07. Taxonomy (NCBI): domain Bacteria; kingdom Pseudomonadati; phylum Pseudomonadota; class Gammaproteobacteria; order Pseudomonadales; family Pseudomonadaceae; genus Pseudomonas; species Pseudomonas sp. R2-7-07. Next base: position 4,935,555 of record NZ_CP027759.1, read on the forward strand.
TACTCGATATGTCTTTACCAACTATTGATGTGGATATCTGCGCCGGGGAAAGTGGAGGGAGGCCTCAAGGCTTTGGGGGGATCGAGGTTCTCCGATACATGGTCTTATCAGAGATAAGCTGTCCTACTATAGTTGTTACCGGCTATGAAGCATTTCCGCGCGAAGGAGGTGACTTAGACATTTCCCAACTTGGATTAGAACTTGAAATCGAATTTCCAAGAATTGTACAAAAAATTTTACATTATAATTCTACATATGAGATCTGGAAGAACGAATTAAGAGCTGCGTTTGAAAAATTCAAATCTGAGAAAGGGAACTCTTAATTGTGCGGATTCTAATCGCTGACGATCATCCCATACGCTACAAACCATTAGTTTTGGAGCTTGAGGCAATCGGCATAGATAAAACCAATATAGTGTATGCCATTAGTTCCGATGATGCACAAACCAAGTTAGAGCACGAGTTTTTTGATTTGCTCATTCTTGATATCTTGTTACCTCTATTCAACTATGATGATGATGTCTCGCATGAAAACTCCCTCGCGATACTACACCGAATTAATAACGACCTAACAATTATCAAACCTGGAAAAGTTGTGGGCATAACCTCGGACATCAAGGCGGCAGGAGCAGCAAGTGAAGTTTTTTCCGAAAGTACGTGGTCGATTATTAATTACTCGCAAATTGAAAATGAATGGATTCGAAAAACCGTAAACTGTGTAAAGTACATTAAGCAAAAAATCGATTCAACACCGGCCAGCACTTCAGCCACCTCACTTGTTGATTTGGCGATAATTTGCGCATTGGAGAGTCCAGAGTTTGACGCAGTTATGGATTTACCTTGGAATTGGGATGCCGCTCGCCCAATTGATGATTTAGTTTTTGTGAGAGACGGTTGGCTGTTGTCGAAAGGTAAAAAAATAACGGTTGTAGCGGCCTTTTCATCAAAAATGGGCATGGTTTCTACAGCTCTAAAAAGCTTCGCTGTTATTACAAAACTCAACCCTAAAATAATCGCAATGACCGGTATATGTGCCGGAGTTAAGGAACAGGTATCAATAGGCGATGTGTTATTCGCAGATCCGGCTTGGGATTTTCAAAGTGGAAAGCGGGTAAAGGATAGTGATAGTGTTACATTCTCGTTTGCACCACACCAACTTCCGGCAAATTATACAGTCCGCACACATATAGAACAACTTAGATCCAATCAAGACTTCTTACAAAGTCTTCCGGAGATTTTTGAAAAAAACTGCGAGTTTCGCACCAAGATTAAAATTGGTCCGGTAGCTTCAGGGTCTGCAGTTTTGGCAGACGGTGACACTATAAAAGAGATTAAAAAACAGCAACGTGAGTTAATCGGTGTTGAGATGGAAATTTATGGATTATACGCTGCAGCAATGGCGTCTAGTCCTCAGCCTAAATTCTTTGCATTAAAAGGTGTCTGTGATTACGCGGATCCTGACAAAGTGGATAAAGCTCAAAGCTATGCTGCCTTTGCGAGCGCTCGTGTGCTCCAGAAACTTTTTGAAGAATATGGTACTCGGTGTTTAGGAGATGCGAATGGGCGCTAATGTTCAGCAGTCGATGGATCACGCATGGCGTTACTTTGAGCTTCATGCTCAGCAGCGTATGTCGGTGTTCAATTTTTATCTAGCTATTTCTGGAGCAGTGGCTGCTGGGGGTGGGGTGTGCCTACAGCAAGGTGGTAAATTTGTTTTTGTGGCCTCTATACTCGGTGTATTTCTCTCATCAATCTCTTTCATTTTTTGGAAGTTAGATCAACGTGTTTCGGCAATGATTAAACGATCAGAAATAGCGTTATCAGCGCTCGAAAAAGCATCCTGCATTAAGCACGCGACGTTATTCGTAGATGATAGCTTAGAGCAGCGTAAAATACCGTACGGATTTCTTTCCACGTGGACGTATGGCCGATGTTTTAGAGTGTCTTTTAGCACTGTAGGGTTAGCCGGACTGATATTCGCAATAGTTCCGTTTTTGGTAGACTTTCCCGCAAAGTAAAAGGCTATGCTAGAAAACAAGCGGAGAAGGGTTTAAGACCTTTCTCCTGTTTGTTTTAAATAGGGAGTACAGCACTATTCGGAAACGCCGCTCTCAATGTAAGGTTTTCGTAACCATTTTTCATTTTTAACAAACGATGCTCGTTAAGAAAACCACAGTGGGCTGAACTTGTCCGCGAAGGTAACGGCATCGGCCATATTCTATACGCTGCGGTTATTTAACTTCCAAAAGAAACTGATAGTTTAGAGGCCTTCGTTATCACTAACGCCGGCATTCGCACAATACATTTAACTTTCGACTTGTCGTCGGGTGTGGCACCACGAAGTTGAGTCGCCAATGACAGCCTAATCGTCGCTTGCTGCCTGTCGTCACTGGCTGGAGCGTATCGCTGCCAAGGTCAGTTTTGATCGGTTCAGTGCCCCATCGAGTATAAACGAGGGCGAAGTAGAGAGTGATTTCATGAGGTATTCCATTTGGTATTCCACGGAAAAAAAGAAACTAAGATTAATCCAACATATCAATAAGATAGTGGATAGATTCAGATTACCCCGGCCCACCAATTCGAAGCATCGGCAAAACCCGCCTAGTGCGTTTTTTTGTTCTGGGGCTTAAAAGCCCGGCGGACAGACCTTCAGAATTTTCCTTCAACATGCAACGCCCTCGATGAACTGGCACAACTCCCTCCATCACGCTACCTTTCCCACGTCGCTGCTCATCAGCGACCGGCTTTGACAGGCCAAAAAGTGTAACCTTTCACACCCCTTGGTAAGACGGCATGCTCTACGCATTCCGCCTCGTTCATGGTGGCTGTGCGTGGGGCATCTTCGGGTGCGCCGGGTTCCTACACTTCCGGTCTGTCAACCCGCGTACAGCTGCCACCCAATCCTGTTTGACAGCAGGGGGCGGTAGCTCCTTGAACAGTGTGGGAGCTTCATCATGAAAAAGATCACCCCCAATCCCCCAACAACCCTCTTCACCCTCGCCCCAGACATCCCCGCCGAAACCCTGTTGGTCCAAGCCAGTGAAACCCTCGCCTCGCTGAACGCCATGACCACCGATCTGGCCTTTGAACTGGAAGGCTCGCACCGCCAAAAGTTGCTGGGGGCTCAGCAACTGATCGTGCTGGGTGAGTTGCTGCTGGAGCGAATGCTGGACGCTCAGTTATTCACCATGCAACCACTTGGCGAAAATCCATAAAACATACCCGTCAGTTGAACGACCAACCCGTACCTATGGCGAGCAAGCTCCCTCGCCACAGGTACGCTATTGAACCCCACCACTTCGCCGCCTCCTGTGCCGCTTCAACCAACCGCTCATAGACCCCATCGATCAACCAGTCGCTAAGAGTGATTAGACGCCCGCAAAAAACACCGTTAGCCTCGCCTGAATCACCCGCCTATATAAGCGCCAGGGTATATACCCAACGTCGCCGCCGAGGTTTTTAGTGACCGATCAAATCCTGATGGATAGTTTTTCGCGCCGGGTCGACTACCTCAGGATGTCGGTGACCGACCGTTGCGATTTCCGTTGTGTGTATTGCATGGCCGAAGACATGGAGTTCCTGCCGCGCCAGCAGATTCTGTCGCTGGAGGAGCTGTACCAATTGGCGCAGAGTTTCGTTGCGCTGGGCACGCGCAAGATCCGTCTGACCGGCGGTGAGCCCTTGGTTCGGCAGGGCGTGGTGGAGTTGTGCAAGCGCATCGCCGCGCTCCCCGGTCTGCGCGAGTTGTGCATGACCACCAACGGTTCGCAACTGGGCAAACTCGCCGCGCCGTTGTTCGATGCCGGGCTCAAGCGCTTGAACATCAGCCTCGACAGCCTTGACCCCGAGCGCTTTCGTGAACTGACGCGCACCGGTGACTTGGTCAAGGTGATCGAGGGTATCGATGCAGCGAATGCCGCGGGTTTTCAGCGCACCAAGCTTAATTGCGTGGTGATGAAAGGTCGCAACGATCACGAGATCAACGACCTCGTGGCCTTCGCCATCGATCGCGGCCTGGATATTTCGTTTATCGAAGAAATGCCATTGGGCGTGATCAGCGAGCACAGCCGTGCCGAGGCGTTTTATTCCAGTGCGCAGGTACGCGAGCGTATCGCCGAACGCTACACGCTGATCGACTCTGCAGAATCCACCCAGGGGCCTTCGCGCTATTGGCGCCTGGCCGAAGCGCCGCATATTCGCCTGGGCTTTATTTCACCCCACAGCCACAACTTTTGCGGCACCTGCAACCGTGTGCGGTTGACGGTCGAAGGCCGGCTGTTGCTGTGCCTGGGCAACGAGCATTCGGTCGACCTCAAGGCGGTACTGCGGCGCTATCCGGGCGAACCGCAACGTTTGGAGCGCGCGATTTTGGAGTCGATGAAACTCAAGCCCTATCGGCACAACTTCTCCCTCGACGATGAGGTGCAGGTGGTGCGCTTCATGAACATGACGGGCGGCTGACCGACCCGGTTTCAACCCATTGCACTAGGCTATTTCCATGATCGTCAGAGCCAAACCCAACCTGATCGGTGTATTGACGTCGCTCAAGGGCTCCGTGGCCCGGCGCATCGCACTGCGCAGCCTGCTGGTGACACTGCTGGCCTCGGTGATTGTGCTGGTGGAAACCCTTCATCCAGCCTACTTCTCCAAGGTCAACGCCACGCCGTTCACGCTGCTGGGCTTGTCACTTTCGATCTTCATGAGTTTTCGCAACAACGCCTGCTATGACCGCTGGTACGAGGGGCGCAAAGCGCTCGGCGCCATGCTGATGGATGTGCGCGCCATGATCCGGGAAACCCAGGTGATCCAGGACGCTCGCCAGCGCAGCGACATCCTGCGCAACCTGTGCGGGTTCGCCCATGCCTTGAACGCCCGGCTGCGCCATGAAGACGAGCCCGGCGCGGCAGCCCCCTGGCTCGACACGCCGCCGCCGGCCAATACGCCGAATATCCCGGAAAGCATCGTCGGTCGCGTCACCCAACAATGTTCGGCGCTGGTCGAATCCGGGAGCCTCAGCGAATGGCGTTATCAGCTGATGGCTGGCCACTTGAGCAGCCTGACCCGCACGCAGACCATTTGCGAGCGCATCAAAAGCACCCCGCTGCCCTTCCCCTACACGCTCCTGTTGCACCGCACCAGCTACATGTTCTGCATCTTGCTGCCCTTCGCCATGGCCGAACCCTTGGGTTGGCTGACGCCGGTATTCACTGCCATCGTGAGCTACACGTTCTTCGGCCTGGACGCGATTGGCGACGAGTTGGAAGACCCCTTCGGCTACGACGAAAATGACCTGCCGACCAATGCCATCGTGCGCACCATCGAACGCGAAGTGCTGCACGCCAACGGTGCGACAGAGCTGCCGCCTGTCCTTGAACCCGTCGACTGTGTACTGAATTGAGGCAGTACACAGAACGCATCCGACGTTACGCTCATGTCTTTCTCCAGCAGGCCGCCATCAATCGATTGCCATGAGGCTCAAGCGCCTAAACAATGGCTGCCTAATCGTTACGGCTGACTGGCAGGTGTGTTGATGGACATAAAGCAACTCAAATTCCTGATCGCGCTGGAGCAGACCCGTCATTTCGGCCAGGCGGCTGCGCGCTGCCATATCACCCAGCCGACGCTGTCGATGCGCCTGCGCAATCTGGAGGATGAGCTGGGCCTGGAGTTGGTCACCCGGGGCCAGCGTTTCGAAGGGTTCACCGAGGCCGGTGAGCGTGTGCTGGCCTGGGCCAGAACCCTGCTCGCCGCCCATGATGGGCTGTTCGCCGAAGCAGCGGCGTGTCGCGGCCAGTTGGTGGGTAACTTGCGCCTGGGCCTGGTGCCGCTCAGCGGTTTCAACCCGATCAGCTACATCCAGGGCCTGTCCCACACCTTCCCGGAACTCAAGTTCAGCCTGACCTCCATGAGTTCGGACAAGATCATCGAAGCGCTGGGCACCAATCAGCTGGACCTAGGGGTGTGTTACCTGGACCACGTAAACTCCAGCTACCTGGATTTTTTCGAACTGGGCGAAACCCGCGTCGGCCTGCTGTACGACACACGCCACTTCCACTTCGAAGGCACCGAAATGAGCTGGGAAGACGCCGCCCAATTGCCCCTGGGGATGATCAGCACGGGCATGCACTATCGAAAGTCCATTGACCTGAGCTTCCGCAGCCGCGGCCTCGCCCCCCAGCCCATGCTCGAAAGCGATTCAACCTATCAGCTGTTCCAGGCAATCCACGAAGGCTTTTGCTGCGCAATTATGCCGCTGGACAGCGCCCTGGAAAGCCCGATCGAAAACCTCGCGTTTATCAACCTGCCAGACGCCAGCGTGCTCGCGCCACTGGGCATGGTGATGCGCAAAACCGAACCGCGCTCGGCGATTGCTGAGAAGTGTTTTGCTGAGGCTAAGAGATTGTTTGCTGCCAAAGACGCGGTTTAACGTGTCGGAGCACAGTACCCAATAAGGCGATATACCTTTAAGTAAATCACCGGAAAGCTCCTACAAGTTGGCGTGCATCAGGTGAACTGGCGTGGAATGAATTGTACGGATACGCTTTGGACTACAGCTCGTCTCCCCAAGGTTGAACGAGATCACATAAGCCACCAGACTTCATCGCCCGACTCAACGACAAGGAGGCCATCCATGCAAACGACTTCGCCCAGCCCTCTTGTCGGGGTGGGTCTCTATACCCCTGGCGAGGCATCGTTATATACCGGCATCCCCGCCGCAGACATACGCCGTTGGCTATTCGGCTACAGTGCCAATGGCGTTCAGCATGCCGGACTCTGGCAGTCGGAACTGACAGGCATCAATGATTGCATTCTAGGTTTCCATGACCTGCTCGAAATTCGCTTCGTGCACGCATTTCGCCAGCATGGGCTGAGCTTGCAGGCCATACGCAACGCTTCACGCCAGGCTAGTGAACTGTTCGGCCAGCCCTATCCGTTCACCTGCAAGCGGTTCCAAACAGATGGCCGTAGTATTTTTGCCACTGTTCTGGATGAGACGGGTGACGAGACACTGCTGGACCTGATCAAAAAACAATATGCGTTCAAACAAGTCATCAAGCCCTCGTTGTATGAAGGGATCGATTACACCGGCAAGGGGTCGGCGCAACGCTGGTACCCGGTCAAACGTAGCAAAGCGGTAGTGCTGGACCCTGCCAGAAATTTTGGTAAGCCCGTGCTGAGCGGGGCCGGCATTGATACCGCCGCCATTTTTAATGCGTATGAAGCAGAAGGACGTGACGCCAGGCGCGTAGCCATGCTCTACGAGGTTCCAGCGGCTGCAGTAAAAGCAGCTGTCGAGTTCGAGCAAAGGCATGCTGCTTGAACTTTCTCCTGGATCATAACCTTCCTCCCGCGCTGGCACGCGCCTTGAACGAACTATCAAAAGTTCATGAACATGGCGTGTTCCCGCTCCGGGATAAATTCCCCCAAAATACCAGCGACATTGCGTGGATATCAGCGCTGCGTGAAGAGGGAGGCTGGGTAGTGATCTCTCAGGATCGATTTATGAAAGGGCATGCGGAGAAGAAAGCCTTTCGAGATTGCGCACTGCCTATTTTCTGTCTGGCAAAACATTGGAGTGGTGAAAGCTACTGGAGTAAAGCGCACAATCTCGTGCGCTGGTGGCCAGCCATCTTGAAACAAGCGGAGCTGATATGTGGAGGGGCGGCTTTCAGTGTTCCCTGGCGTTTCTCTGCTCCGGGAAAATTCGATCAGATCAAACTGTAAGCCTCATCCAACCGCACAAAACCCCACACTCGTTCACGAATCGTTAAGAAACCCATCCCTATACTGGCGGGCAGCCACGGTCGCTCTTCCGAGCGGTCTCCTGCCCGGTAGCCACCCTAATGACGCGTCCCGTTCCCCTGCTGCTCCTGCTCGTTGCGCTGCTGTTCTTCTTCGCCCTGGATAACCATGAACTGCAAGGTTCCACCGAAGCCCGCGTCTCCGGGATCGCCATGGCCATGCACCTGGATAATGACTGGGTGGTGCCGCGTCTGTTTCGCGAGCCTTTCCTGGAAAAACCGCCGTTGAGTCTGTGGCTGGATGCCGGGGCGATTCGCTTGTTTGGCGCGAGCACTGGGGCTGTGCGCCTGGCGTCAGCCTTTGCTGGATTGTTCAGTGTGATGCTGCTCTACGGGATGCTGCGCCGGTTCGGGCGGCCAACCACGCTGGCGTTCAGCGCTGCGTTGATCCTGGCGACCATGGCCAGCTATTGGGGCAATGTGCGCGGGGTGGGTGAGGATTCGTTGCTCAGCCTGGGCGTGACCGCAGCTTTGTTGGGGTTCTACCAGGCGATGCGCCCCGCGTCCGAACGCCAGGGCTCCGCTGCCTGGGCATGGTCATTGTTTACGGCAGGGATGGTCATCGCGACGTTGAGCAAGGGCGTGCTGGGTCTGGCGATGCCGGGGAGTGTGATATTCGTTTACCTGGCCTGCACCAGCCTGATGGATAAACGCCTGCGCCTTGGCGACTGGCTCAAGCCCGCGCTATTCACGCTGCTGGCCTTGGTGCCGTTGTTAATTTGGCTGGGGTTTCTGTTTCAGCGCGGCGGCATGCAGGCCGTCGGTGAGGTGCTGTGGACCAACAGCGTCGGACGCTTCAGCGGCTCATTTGTCGAGGCCGGGCATTACGAGCCGTTCTACTACTACCTGGCCAAACTGCCCGAGGCCTTCCTGCCGTGGAACATCCTGGTGTACCTGGGCCTCTGGCACTTTCGTAAAAGCCTGGCGCGCAACCGCTACCGCCTGTTTTTCAGCGTATGGCTGGTGGCGCAGTTCACCCTGCTGACACTGGCCTCGAGCAAACGCACGGTCTATTTGATGGCGCTGACTCCGGCTGCCGCCGTACTGGCTGCCGAATATGCGCGGGTACTGCTGGAATGGGTGAAAGCGCATAAGCCGGCGCTTTACCGCTACCACCGACGCATCATCGGTGCAGTGTTCACCCTGGCCATCGCCTGCTACCTCAGCGCAGCCTTCTGGTTCGCGCCCAAAGCCGATGTGCGTCAGTCATTCGTGCCCGTGATCAGTCAGGTCCAGGCACTGCAAGACGAAGGCAGGGAGGTGGCGCTGTTCCAACCCAATGAGCGGATCGCCGGCGCCAGCGTGTTCTATCTGCAGGCCTATCTGCCGATTTTGCAGACCGAGCGCCAATTGCGTGCATTTCTCGCCGCCAAACCCGGCAACGTGGCGCTGCTGGACCATACGGACCGGCTGAATGAGAAAGTGACCGTGACCAAGAAAATGGTGATCAATCGCCAGCCCTACTACTTCGTCGAGCAGTAAGGCCAGCGTGGGTCATCAGTGCTTGGTGACCTTGTCCAGGTAACCCATGGCAAACGCCGAGATCACGAAGGTCATGTGGATGATCACGTACCACATCAGGTGCTGCGGATCGACGTTCTTGGCGTCCATGAAGATGCGCAGCAGGTGGATGGAGGAAATCGCCACGATGGACGCCGCCACTTTCATCTTCAGCGACGAAGAATCCATGGTGCCCAGCCAGTTGAGCTTTTCCTTGCTTTCATCGATATCGAGCTGCGAGACGAAGTTCTCGTAGCCGGAAATCATCACCATCACCAGCAAGCCGCCGACCAGCGCCATGTCGATCAACGACAGCAGCACCAGGATCAGCTCGGACTCGGCCATCGAGAACACGCTCGGCAGCAGGTGAATCACTTCCTGGAAGAATTTCAGCGCCAGCGCCAGCAACCCCAGGGACAAGCCGAAATAGATGGGCGCCAGCAACCAGCGCGAGGCGTACATAGCATTTTCGATAAAACGTTCCATTGAATCTCACACAGCTTGGCTAAAAATGGTGCCGAGTATACCAGCCGCTACCGGGCACCTGTCACCGCGAGAAAACTGACTTGAAGTGGCATCTGTAAGAGCGTTTTTCTGCTAGTGTCGAGACCCTCAACTCGGCTCGATGATGTCGGACAGGAAGACTCTGATGATGGATGTGCGATCCCCTTTGGCCACGCTCGGCCTGTGCGCGGCGTTGCTGATGACCAGCGGCTGCTCCCCCAAGGAAGAGCAGAAGCAGGCCACCCTCGAAGAGAAAACCAGCCAGTTCGAACAGTCCCTGGACAGCATCCAGGACCCCAAGCTGCGCGACGCCATCGCCGACCTCGGCGGCTCGCTGCTGTTGCTGGAGCGCGCGCGCCTCAAGCTCGCCGCCAAGCCCATCGAAGCCGAATACGGCGAAGACACATTGGCCCTGCTCAAGCATTACCCCACGCCCCAGGCCCTGGTGGACACCTATATCAACGGCCTGTTCGTACTGCGCCGAGCGTCCCATTCCGACTACCTGACGGATTTGCAGCCGGTCTTCCCGTTCACCTTCAACGCCCCTGACCAATTCCCCTTCCCCCATGGCCTGGAATGGCAGTCGGTGACCTTGAGCAACAACAAAGTCATTCCCTTCCAGCCGGAATGGTCGGAAACCGACCCCGGCATCCAGCTCAGCCCGAGCAGCTCCAACCTGACCAACCCCGACGACCTGACGGTGACCTACCCGTTCATCGAGGGCATCGAGACGGAAAACAAGAGCCAGCCGCAGCCTGTCAGCCTCAAAGGTGCGATTGAGGTTGCCGCGCCAGGCAAGGTGCTGACCTTCGACCTGTCGAAAAAAGACCTCGGCCACCCGCGCACCGAGGGCAATATCACCCTCAACCTGCTCTCGCTTGAGAAGAATTACGCCGAACTCGAACTGACCAACAGCGCGCCTCTGGCCGCCGAGTTGGGCGACGACTCGCCAAACCCGCTGCTGGTACAAGCCCGGGACGGCACCGGCCAATTTCTCACCCGCTCAGGCTCGATCAACGAAAATGCCGCGCAAGTGGCCTTCTACGAAAAGCAGCTGGCCGAGATGCAAAAGCAGAAGGTCTGGTCCGAGGCGTTCGAAAAGCAACTCACCGACGCGCAAAAAGCCTTCAAACACACGCAGAAGAGCCATTACGCCAAGGTGTACTTCAACGGATTGATCGACACCCTGCAGGTCAATGTGCTGGATTTTTCCAAGACCACGGTAACCCGCAAGGAGCTGGACCTGCCCGTGATGCGCTTCGACAAAAACAGCCTGCAACACACCGTGCAACCCTTGCCGATGCCGGTCACGGTGTATGACGACGCTGCGGCCAGCTGGCTCAAAGACGCCTCGCTGACGGAAGAACAATTGAAAAGCAGCGTCACCATCAGCCAGTCCACCGACGACGCCAGTGCCGCGAAAATCGTGTTCGACCACCCTTTCACCTTCAATGACGACCTGGTCGGCGCCGAGCGCAACAACAGCGACGCGCCGATCACGTTTTTCACGGCCGACGATAAAGGCGAGCGCGGCGAACCCATCGAGTTGCCCACCGAGGCGTTCGAGATGAATGCGGCAAGTGGCACGCTGACCTACGACCTCAACCTGTTCCCGGAAACCCCGGCGTTTGTGGTCGGCTCGGTGCCCTTGTTCCTCGCCACCATCGAGAAGGCCTCGATTGACACCAGCGAACTGCCCAAAGGCCTGGTGCTCAAGGACAACGCATTGATCGTCGACCAGCGCGCGTTTCCCGCCGACAGCTGGCGCTTCTACGCCAAGGACGGCAGCGGCAACTACCTCAAGGAAATTCTCGGCGTGAGCCACCGCGCCGAGGAGTACGGCACGGCGCTGTTTGACGTACATTATTTCTACGGCCAGCCGACCACCCTGGAAAGCTACCAGCGCACCGACCTCGACACTGTGCAATATGGTTTCGAGGTCAAGCTGGACAAACCGGAAAGCAAATAGCCCGATTACAGGGCCAATTGCTCGTGGCCGCCGTTGAGTTGGCGCAGATGGGCCTGCAGGTGCAGGCACCAGATCTGCGGCTCGTCCAATTGCTCGTAGCCATGCAGGGTCAGGTTGTCGACGATGGAGCCCAACATGGTTTCTGCCACGAATGACCCGTGAAACGGGCCTTGGGACTTGACCGTGGAAGGCTGTTCGCCCGACATGCCGGCGGCGAACAATAATGTCCACAACCCGTTTTCCCCGGCGAGGGGGCGAATAGAGCATTCGATACGGGTTTGCAGGCCCAGGCACTGGCGGGTAAGGCAAAGGTTGCGCGGCATGGCGGCGACCCTCGGTAGATCGGCGTTCAGCCCCAGCGCAAAGGCGAGGCTGTTTCTATCCTGCGACTCCTGTGGATATCCCTAATCCTCAGAATAGAATAAAAACGCGACAGACCAAGGTGGTAGGGACCAACGGCATTGGATTGCGGAGGTTCGTCAATTTAATGGCATCCACAAAACTAAATGTGGGAGGGGGCTTGCCCCCGATGGCAGTGTGTCAGCCTCAGAATTTGATCGTTCCCACGCTCTGCGTGGAAATGCCTCTTGGGACGCTCCGCGTCCCGCCACCGCTGCAAGTTTCGGTAATTGCGCACAAGTGACGCAGAGCGTCACGGGGTACATTCCCACGCGGGAGCGTGGGAATGATCGTAAAGATACTGAGACTGACACACTGCTATCGGGAGCAAGCCCCCTCCCACATTTTTGATCCCATCAAGCTTCAGGGATCAGGTAGGTTTGGCTTCTGCCAACGCCTGCTGCGCCAGCTCCTTTTCCGCCTCCTTGAGGTCTTCCTCGCTGATCATCTCCGCAATTGCGCGCAAACGTTCCACCACGCGGGCATTGACCGTACCTTCCGGGAACTGCCCCTCGGCGTCCGGTTCACCGGCATCCTCGCCCACCAGCAGGCTCAACGCTTCATCTGCTTGGCGTACCGCATAAATATGGAATTGCCCGTCGCGCACGGCCTGCAAGACCTTTTCGTCGAGCATCAGCGTGGCCACGTTGGCCTTGGGAATGATCGCGCCCTGTTCACCGGTCAATCCGCGCGCTTCGCACAGGCGGAAGAAGCCTTCGATCTTCTCGTTAACCCCACCCACGGCCTGCACTTCACCAAACTGGTTGATCGAGCCGGTGATGGCAAAGCACTGCTTGAGCGGCGTTTTCGACAAGGCCGAGATCAGGGTGCAGGCTTCGCCCAGGGATGCGCTGTCGCCATCCACGTAACCGTAGGACTGTTCCAGCGCGATACTCGCCGAGATTGCCAGCGGGAATTCCTGCGCATAACGGCTGCCCAGGTAACCGGTGAGGATCATCACGCCCTTGGAGTGAATCGGCTGGCCGAGGTTGACCTCACGTTCGATGTCGACGATACCACTGCCGCCGGGGTACACCGTGGCGGAAATCCGCGCCGGTACGCCAAACGCCGAATCACCGACTTCCAGCACCGTCAGCCCGTTGCACTTGCCCACGGCGGCGCCGGCGGTGTCGATCAGGATCACCCCGGCGAGCATGTCGTCGAGAATCCGCGCCGACACGCGCCCGGTGCGCGTGGCCTTGGCCTTGAGCGCGCGCTCGATATGCCCGGCATCGGTCATTTCGTCGCCTGCCAGGTGGCGAATGAAGTCCGCCTCGCTGACCAACTGGAACAAATCGCCGATACGCGCCGACAAACGGCCCTGATGCTCCGCCAGGCGTGCGCTGTAGGTCGCCAGCCGCGCCACCGCATCCGACGTCAGCGGCGCCATGCCTTCTTCCGAAGTGCGGGTTTTGAGCAACTGGGCGAACTGCTCCAGGCTTTCGTCGACCATCGGGATGTCTTCGTCGAAGTCCACCAGCACCCGGAACATTTCCTGGAAGTCCGGATCGGCATCCTGCAACGCGTAGTACAGCTGGCGCGAGCCGATGATAATCACCTTGACCTGCAACGGGATCATTTGCGGGTTGAGCGTGACGGTGGCCAGGCGCCCGAGTTCGCCAAGCGGCGACTCCATCTTCAATTTGCGCGATTGCAAGGAACGCTTGAGCGCATCCCACACAAACGGCTCGCTGAGCATTTTTTCCGCTTCCAGGATCAGGAAGCCACCGTTGGCACGGTGCAACGCGCCTGGGCGCAGTTGGCGATAAGTGGTGTAAAGCGCGCCCTGGTCGGTGCTGTATTCGATACGGCCGAACAGGTTGTCGTAGGTCGGGTGCGGCTCGAAGACCACCGGCGCGCCGCCGTTGACCGGATGGCCCACCACCAGGCTTGGGCAGTACTGCTCTTCCAGCAGCTTGCGGGCCAGGGCGTCGGTCTTGGCGTCGTCGACCAATTGCTCGACCACGGTTTTGAGCAGATACACCTGCATGGCCTGCAGATAACCGCAGACGGCGGCGTTTTCCGCGTACTTTTCCGACAGCGGTGCGAGCAAAGGCTGCAGGGCCAGGGTGATGGTTTCTTCGTTGAACTGGCGCAGTTGATTGTTCGACTCACGCTTCCATTGCGGCAGGCTCGCCAACTCTTCGTTGAGGCGCTCTTCCAGCTCGGAAATATCCGTGTGGAAACGCTCGCGGTCGATTTCCGGCAGTTGCGAGAACTCGGCCTCGTCCAGGGCCTTGCCATCGAGCATCGGGGTAAAGGCAATGTTGGAGCTGTCGCGGTACAGCGCCACGTCTTTTTCCAGGGCCAGGCGTTCGATCACGTCCAGGGCCTTGTCGTAACGCTGGTTGAATGCCCGGTCGATGGCGCTTTTGCGCTGTTGATACGTCGGGTGTTCGAAGACGGCCGGGAAGGTCGCCACCAGGTTGTCGACCAACCCGTTGATATCGGCGATGAACGCCGCCGCAGCGCCACCTGGCAATTCCAGGGCACGCGGTTCGCGCGGCTCATCGAAATTATTTACATACACCCAGTCCGACGGGGTTTGCAGACGCTTGCCTTCGGCCCTCAGGTAACGTTTGACGAATGAAAAGCGACCGGTACCCGGTTCGCCCATGACAAACACGTTGTAACCGGGACGTGGCATTGCCACGCCGAACTGCAATGCTTCAACTGCACGTTCCTGGCCAAGCACACCGCGAAAGGGCTCCAGATCATTGGTGGTCGAGAAGCTGAACTGTTCAGCGGAAAAAGGGCGAGTCAGCGCTTCGGGCGCTAGACGCAAGCTGGCAGCAACAGGATCAGGCATCGGGCTTCCTTACATCAGGCGGGGCAGATGGGGGCATTCTGGCTCTCGGTTGCGCGCTCTGGCAAGGCGCGCTTTTGGGAAAGCATAGACAGCCCGCGCGGCGTGGAAAAAAAACGTTCGAGACTGAATGTTTTATAAAAAATCACGGAACCCCTGGAACGTGCCTAAACTCCAAACTGCGCGGGTTGGACTAATAACTGGCCCCTAGGGTGCTGCGAAGCGCCTGAACCCTTGTCCATTGGTTTGCACACAAAGAGAACAAAGCTATGAAACGGATCCTTCTTGGTACTCTCTTCACCGTCGTCTCCCTCAATGCAATGGCAGAAGCACCAGGTGGCCCGAACTGCGGTTGGGGCAACATGTTGTTCGAAGGCCAGCGCGGTACTCCGGCCCACTTCCTGGCCTCCACCACCAACGGCACTTCAGGTAACGCCACCTTCGGCATGACCTCGGGCACCAACGGTTGCAGCACCAATAGTTCCCTGACCTACGGCGGCAAGTCCTGGATTGCCATGAATGGCATGATGAACGAGCTGTCCGAAGACATGGCCAAGGGTAACGGCGAAGCGCTGACTACCTACGCCGTGGTACTGGGCGTGGCGCCGGAAGATCGCGAGCACTTCGCGGCCGTGACCCACGAGCACTTCCAGCAGATCTTCAGCAAGGCTGACGTGACCGCTGACGACGTGCACAACAACACCATTGCCGTACTGAAAAGTGATGCCCGTCTGGCGAAATACGCTACCCAGGCTTAAGCTCGACCCACCCGCGCCTTTCGAGGCGCGGGTTTTGTTTTTTCGACCTGCCCCCCTTGGGTCTTTTTTTCAGTCCGACTTAAGTAGCCCCCATGCTCAAACGCCTCGCTTGCCTGGCTCTCTTCGCCTGCGCCCCGCTGCATGCGGCACCGCACCTCGACGATCAACGTTTGCAGCAACTGGCCAATGACCCGTTCTGGCTGTCGCTGGGCCATTACGAAGCCGGCAAGATCAATGGCTGGCGCAGCTATGTCAGCGACAAGAAATTCTTTCTCGCCGCCGACGGGGCGCATCATCCGGACGCCGAACTCAAGGCCACCGTGGAGGCGTTGTATGCACCGGCCAGTCTGGGTGAAAAACACGCCCAATGCGTTTATCCCGCACGCACCCGCTGGCTCAAGGACCAGTTGCAACTGACCGACCTGCCCGCCGTGGACTGCAAGGAATTCAAACAATGGTTCACGGACGTCGCGCCCCACAGCGCGGTGATGATTTTCCCGGCGGCGTACCTCAACAGCCCGTCGTCGATGTTCGGCCATACGCTGCTGCGCATCGACCAGGCTGACGTGCAGAGCAACAACACCGCCCTGCTCAGCTACGCGATCAACTTCGGCGCCTATATCGAAGGCTCGGACAACAGCATTCTGTATGCCTGGAAAGGCCTGATGGGCGGCTACCCCGGCCTGTTCGCCCTGGTGCCCTACCAGGAAAAACTCTCCGAATACCGCAGCCTGGAAAACCGTGACCTGTGGGAATACCGCCTGAACCTCACCGAAGTCGAGACCAAGCGCATGGTCGAGCATGTGTGGGAACTCAAGCAGATCCAGTTCGACTACTTCTTCTTCGATGAAAACTGCTCCTATCGCCTGCTGGAATTGCTGCAAGTGGCGCGCCCAGGCCTGCGCCTGACCGAGCAGTTCCCGCTGACGGCGATCCCCACCGACACCGTCAAGGCGGTCAAGGAAGCGGGCCTGGTGGAAAAGATCGACTATCGCCCCTCCCGTGAACGCGAACTGCTGGAACGTGCCAAACCGCTGGACGGCGATGAGCAACAATGGGCACTCACCATCAGCGATGACCAGCAGCAATTGCAGGCGCCGGCCTTCAAAGCCCTGCCCCGCGAGCGCCAGGCGCTGATCATCGATGCCGCCTATCGCCTCGGCCGCTACCGCGCCAACGGCCTGGAGCGCGACACCGCACGCTCTCAGCGCAGCTTCGAACTGCTGCGTGCGATCAACCAGAACCCTGCGCCCGACCTGAAGATCACCCCGCCCGGCCTGCCCGAAAACGGCCACGAATCGCGCACCTGGCAGGCCGGCATCGGCACCCGTGGCGACAAAGCCTTCGGCGAATACGGCCTGCGTATGGCCTATCACGACCTCAACGACAACGCCGAAGGCTTCCCCTTGGGCGCACAAATCGAAATCCTGCAGATGAAACTGCGCCAGTACGAAGGCAATCACTGGCAGTTGCAGCAACTGGACCTGGCCACCATCCGCTCCCTGACCCCACGCAACGCCTTGCTGCAACCCTGGTCATGGCAAGTCACCGGTGGCCTGGAGCGCGTACCGGGTAAACACGACGATGAAACCCTGGTCGCCCACGTCAACGGCGGCGCGGGCGGCACCTGGCAGTTGAACGACGACATGCTCGGCTTCGCCCTCGGCACGGTGCGCGTGGAACACAACAATGACTTCAGCGAAGCCATCTCCCCCGCCGCTGGCTTCAACACCGGCCTATTGTGGAAGAACCCGCTGGGCAACCTGAGCC
Source organism: Pseudomonas sp. R2-7-07 (assembly GCF_003852355.1). NCBI lineage: Bacteria > Pseudomonadati > Pseudomonadota > Gammaproteobacteria > Pseudomonadales > Pseudomonadaceae > Pseudomonas > Pseudomonas sp. R2-7-07. The sequence goes on from NZ_CP027759.1 coordinate 4,953,063, forward strand.
TGGAAGCCAAAGGGGATTTCTTCACCAATGGCGAAGTACGCCGCAGCATCAGCCTCAACCAACAGTGGGAATTGTCGCGCAACCTGGGCCTGCGCCTGAGCGCCCAGCGCGAGTACAGCCACTTGTCGACACCGGTGAATGAAGTGATGCTCGAAGTGAAGTGGTACCACTACTGACTCAAGCCGAATAAAAATCAAAATGTGGGAGGGGGCTTGCTCCCGATAGCGGTGGGTCAGCTAGAAATCAGCTGACTGTTAGATCGTTCCCACGCTCCCGCGTGGGAATGCAGCCCGTGACGCTCCGCGTCACCTGTGCGCAGTAATCCAAACGTGCAGCGCTTGGCGGGACGCGGAGCGACCCAGGAGGCATTCCCACGCAGAGCGTGGGAACGATCATTTTGCACAGCCCACATCCCGCCGACTTCTCTTTCACACACATCTGACAAATCCCTGACTAGACTTCCCCCTATCAGCCGTAAATCGGCAGGGAGTACGCCATGTGGCGGTCTGCGGTAATGCTGTGTGCGGTGGTGTGGTTATCGGGTTGCCAGACAACCCATCAGGATTTGCTGGCCAAGGGTTATCCCCCGGCCTTTGCCGATGGCTTCGACGACGGTTGCAGCAGTGGTCGCCAGGCCGCTGGGGTGATTACCGGGGAGTTTCGCAAGAACGTGCCGCGCTATCTGAAAGACCGGCAGTACGCCGAAGGCTGGGAAGACGGTTTCCGCCAGTGCAAGGCCATGCGCGAGAACGAGGAGCTGCGGGACTACCAGGACAACCGCAGGGATGACCGCGAGCACGAATGGCAGCAGGAGAAAGATCGCGACGCGGCCAAGGCTTATCGCTCGCAATAGCGCGTCGCGTTAGAAGCGGACGCAGAGCGTGGGAACGATCGCGCGGTGAACATGGCCCAAGCTCCATTGAGGGAGAACGTCATGAGCCGAGCTTTTGTAAATGAAGATAACGCCGCCGCCCAGGCTGATCAGCCGGTGGAGCGTCAAGTCAGCGAGCAACCCAATCGCTTGACCGCGCAAGGGTTGGCGCAGTTGCAGGCCAAGGTTGCGCAATTGCAGCAGGAATACAGCACCGAATCCGCCAAGGGCGAAAAGGCGGACAAGCAACGCCAGGCCGACCTTGAGCGGGATTTGCGCTACTTCAACCAGCGGGTACAGAGCGCCCAGATTGTGGCGCCGGCCACTTCTACCGATAAAGTACAGATCGGCAGCTGGGTGACCTTCGCCAACGAGCAGGACGAGCAGCAGCGCATCCAGTTGGTCGGCGAAGATCAGGCCGATGCCAACGCAGGCTTGATCAACTGGGGTTCGCCCCTCGGGCGCGCGTTGCTCGGCGCCCAGGTGGGAGACGAGGTGCTGTGGCAGCGCCCCGTCGGCGATCAGTTGATCGAAGTGTTGCGTATCGAACCCGAGGTCTAGACGATGCCCTGGGCCAGCATCGCATCGGCGACTTTGACGAAGCCTGCGATGTTCGCGCCCTTCACATAATTGACCCGGCCATTTTCTTCGCCGTAATGCACACAGGCGTGGTGGATCGACTGCATGATGCTGTGCAGTTTGCTGTCCACCTCGCCGGCGGTCCACAGCAGGCGCATGGCATTCTGCGACATCTCCAGGCCACTCACGGCCACGCCGCCGGCATTCGACGCCTTGCCCGGCGCGAACAGAATGCCTGCCTCGATAAAGATATCCACAGCTTCAAGGGTAGTCGGCATGTTGGCGCCTTCGGCGACGCAGATGCAGCCATTGCGCAACAGGGCACGGGCAGCGTCGGCGTCGAGTTCGTTCTGGGTGGCGCAGGGCAGCGCGATATCGCACGCCAGCGCCCAGGGGCTTTGGCCTTGGCGAAATTCCAGGCCGAAACGCTCGGCCAGTTCGCTGATGCGGCCGCGTTGCACGTTTTTCAGCGCCAGCAGGGCTGACCATTGCTCCTCGGTCAACCCGCTCTCGGCGTACAGCGTGCCTTCGGAGTCCGACAGGGAAATCACCTTGCCTCCCAGGTCCATCACTTTGCGCGCCGCGTATTGCGCCACGTTGCCCGAACCGGAGATGGCCACGCGCTTGCCTTCGACCCGCAGGCCGTCGCGCTTGAGCATTTCTTCAGCGAAGTACACACAGCCAAAACCCGTGGCTTCCGGGCGGATCAGGCTGCCGCCGTAGGTCATGCCCTTGCCGGTCAATACCGAGGTGAACTGGTTGCTCAGGCGTTTGTACTGGCCGAACAGGAAGCCGATTTCACGGGCGCCCACGCCGATATCACCGGCTGGTACGTCCACGTCGGCACCGATATGGCGGTACAGTTCGCTCATGAACGCCTGGCAGAAACGCATCACTTCGGCGTCGCTCTTGCCCTTGGGGTCGAAGTCCGAGCCGCCTTTACCACCGCCCATGGGCAGCGAGGTAAGAGAGTTCTTGAAGGTTTGCTCGAAGGCGAGGAATTTCAGCACGCCCAGGTTCACCGAAGGGTGAAAGCGCAAACCGCCCTTGTAAGGGCCAATGGCACTGTTCATCTGGATACGGAAACCACGATTGACCTGGACCTTGCCCTGATCGTCCACCCACGAAACCCGAAAGCTAATCGCACGTTCCGGCTCGCAGATGCGCTCCAGAATGCCCGAGGTCAGATAGTGGGGGTTGGTTTCAAGAAACGGCCACAGACTGCGCAGGACTTCTTCTACGGCCTGGTGGAATTCCGGTTGGTCGGGGTCGCGTTTCTTGAGGTGGGCAAGGAAGGATTCGACGGATTCGTGCATGAAAAGTCTCGGCAAAATGATTGTTGTTAAACAGAGATTGAGCCGGACTTTATCAATTCATTTCGCACCGTAACAGGGCAAAATGTCGCTTTTATGAATTTAAATGGTGCATTTCTATAAATAACTGGCGTATTTCGCCCTGAAACATGGATTCCAACCCGAAATATGCACCAATGAGTGAAAGACTGGACGACAGCCCCGCGCAGGTGAGGCGGTAGTCATTCGCAGCGGTATCGACATAGACCGGGACGCTACCGGCCAGCTGGATCTGGGTGGGGAAGGTTTCCCAGTACGGCACCGCAACGATGACTTCATCCCCCGGATCGAGCAGCACCATCGCGGCGTTATACAGCGCCTGCTTGGCACCGGCAGTCACCGCCACTTCATCGGCGGCGTAATTCACCCCGCAGCGCTGAGTGACCTGCTGCGCCAGCGCCTGGCGCAGTTGGGGCAGGCCGATGGGCGGCGTATAGCGGTTGCGTGCATTGGCCAGCGCATCGCTCACGGCGGCTTTCATGGCCGGGCAGGCATCGAAGGACAATTCCCCAGCGGCAAAATTGATCACGTTGACGCTGGCTTCTTTCAAGGCATTGGCTTTGCTGCGCATGCTGGACGTGCCCGGTGCGCGCAGACGTTGCGCACGCCGGGACAGCGGCAATGACACGGCAGACGGTTCACTGTTGTTCATGGTTATACCTGCCAGAACACGCTGAAAAATTCGTTCGCCCTACCGGGCCTGAGCCTCCAGCCCTCGTTGAACCCGCCAGGACAGCGGCAGGGTGAGCAACAAGGTGGCGGCCAGCAGCAAAACGGCCAGGGGCACGCCGGTGGCATCCCCCAGGCTGCCGAACAGCACCGGCGCCAATGCGCCGCCGCCGATGGTGCCGGTGTAGAACACTGCAAAAGCCTGGTCGCGCCTGCCCGGCCCCGCCAGGTCCGGCACCGCGCCGTAGAGCACCGACGACGTGCCATTGAGCACCAGCCCCAGCAGCGGCAACATCACCATCAAACCGGCGTAGGGCAGGTATACCGCCATGACGATCAGCAGCGCCGTGGTGAACTCAGTGACCCACACCGTCTTCATCATGCCGATGCGCGCACCGAGGTAACCGCACAACAGTTTGCCGAAGGCGCCTCCCACGAACAGCATCGTCAGCGCCAGACCGATCCCCGCAGGCCCGGCCCCCTTGGCCTTGAGCAAAAACGGCAGGAACGTGAGAAATCCCATGCGCACCGCGCTGTCCAGCGTGCCGGTCAGGATCAGCGCACGCAGCCCGCTCACGGAGCCGGTGCCGCCGCCCGCACGGGTGGCTTTGGGCGGCGCCGCCAAACCCTCGGTGCGCGCCGGAATCAGCCACCACAACAAGCCTGCCGCCAGCAGCCCGAGTACACCCAGCAGGGTGACACTGGCGCGCCAACTGATGACCGCCAGCAACAGGCCGATCAACCCGGGGATCAGGGTTTTGCCGATATCTCCACTGAAGTTGTACTGCGACAGCGCTTGCTTGACGCCCCCGCCCGCCTCCCCGCCCGCCTCGTAGGCATCGGTGATCAACGACGAGGCCAGCGGGTGCTGCGTACTTGCGCCCAGCCCGCCCAGCAGCAGCGCCACCAGCAGCACCGCCAGCCCACCGGCCTGGCCCGCCAGCAGATAGGCCAAGCCCGCCAGCGCAGTGCCGCCCACCAGCAAGCGCTGGCGCCCCCAGCGTGCCGCAGCGCGACTGGCCAGTAACTGGAAGCCGGCCATCATGCCCGCATAGGCACCGCGCAACAGGCCGACCTGGGCGTAGCTGAGGCCGAACTGCGCCTGCCAGATCGGCAACAGCACATAGATCACATCGGTCAGGCCGTCGTGCACGGCATGCGCGCCACAACCGGCCACCAGGGAGCGGCGGCGCACAGTTGCCTGGTCAGGCGGTGACAACGACGGGACTGCGGTTTGCTTCAGGGTGTTCATCCGGGTCAGTGGCTCTCAGGCAAAACGTATCTTCAGCAACTGACTGCGCTTGATCACGGTGTCAGTCATGTTCACCTCTCATAGTCGATGAACATCAGGCCGGTTTGCCGCGTTGGCCGGCGATCAGCGCCTGGGTGCCTACCGGTTTCCAGCCCAGCAGGGCGATTGCCAGCGACAACAGTTGAAAGCCTGCGATCAATGCCACGCAGCCCGGCCAGCCCCACTGCTCCCAGAGCAGCGCCGGGGCCACTGCACCGGCGCTGCCGCCCAGGTAATAGCCGGTCAGGTACAGGCCCACGGCGCCGGACTTGTCCTGCCCGGCCGTGGTGGCGATGTACGCATTGGCGCAGGCCTGGGCCAGGAATACGCCGGTCGAGCTCAGGGCCAGGCCCAGCACGATCAGCCACAGGGACGGCAACAAGGTCAGGGCCGAACCGCAGAGGCCGAGCGCCACGGCGCCGCTCAGTAGCTGCGATTGCGGTCGCGATTTGCTCAAGCGACCCGCAATGGGAATGACCACCAGCGCCAGCAGGAACACGGCATACAGTGTCCCCAAGGCTGCTGCGCCCAGGTTGAACGGTGCCTGGCTGAGATACAGCCCGGCATAGGTAAAGGTCGCGACTTGTGAGAACAGCACGCAGAAACCGACGCCATAGGCCGCCAGCAAGGGCTTGCGCAGCAGCCAGCGTACCCCGCGCGCGCCCACGCCCCCGACGCCGGGACGCGCCACTGGATTGGCCGGCAGCAGCAACAGGATCAGCAGGCCGACCGCCAGGCTGATCACCGCCAGCAGCTCGAAGGCTTCCCGCCAACCGACATACTGGGTCATGACCCCCGAGACAAAGCGCCCGGCAAACCCGCCGAGTACCGTACCCGCGACGTAGAGACTGGTGATCTCGGTGACGGTCGCTGCGCGCCAGCGGTCGCCGATATAGGCCACGCTGGTGGCGAATACCACCGGGATCAACATACCCTCGATAAACCGCCACACCAGCAGCTCGGCAAAACTGTCCACATAGGCCGTCAGCAGCGCCGGCAGCGCCAACAGCAACGCGGCCACGACAATCACGTTGCGTTGCTCGAAACGTCCGGTCAGGCGCCCGACAAAAGGCGCAGCCAAAGCCACTGCCAGGGTGGTCACCGTAATGCTCCACCCGGCCTGCCGGGCGCTCACCTGGAAGCTTTCGGCAAACACAGGCAGGATGCTCTGGGTCGCGTAGAGATTGAGAAACGCCGCACAGCCACACAGAAACACGGCAAAGCGGGCGTGATGCAGGCGCGGGTTCATGGGACCTCTCGTCTTATTGTCGAGGATCTTTATAGAATGCGCAGCGTGGCGAAACCAATACCGAATTCGGACCGATCAATACCCAGGAAACAGAATGCTTGATCTACGCAAGTTACGTTACTTCCTGACGGTCGCCGAAGAGCTGCACTTCGGTCGCGCGGCCCAGCGCCTGCACCTTGCCCAGCCGCCCCTGACCCGGCAGATCTCGGCCCTGGAAACCGAGCTTGGCTTTCGCCTGTTTGACCGCACCAGCCGCACCGTCACGCTGACCGCCCAGGGCCGGCACTTTCTACCCTATGCCCGCGCGGCGCTGGAGCACGCCCGGCTTGCGCAGGACATCGCCGCCAAGCTGGCCGCCGGCTCGACCGGCCAACTGGTCGTGGGGTTTGCCAGCTCGATCGCGCTGTCGGAGCTGTTCAGCCAAACCCTGCAAGCCTTCGCCCAGCGTTTTCCCGAGGTGCAACTGACCCTGGTGGAAAGCGCTTCCGGCAGCCTGCACGCGCATGTGCTGGACGGCCGCATCGACATCGGCATGAGCCGCCTGCTGCCGGAGCCCGGGCAAACCGACGTCGAGGTGTTGTCGTTGGGGCAAGAGCCCCTGGTGGCGGCGCTTTGCAGCGACAACCCATTGGCTGGCCAGGCCGAAGTCACCCTCGCCCAGCTCAGCGAGTTCCCGTTGATTCTGTTCCCCAGCGATTACGGTTCAGGCCTCAACGGCTCCATCGAGCACCTGTATCAACGCCACGGCCTGGCGCTGCGCCCGGGCCCTGCGGGGCGCCAGATCACCTCGATCATCGCCCTGGTGGCGGCAGGCCAGGGTGTCTCGCTGGTGCCCCAGTGCACTCGCACCCTGGCCAGGCAAGGCGTGGTCTACCGACCGTTGGCAGACCCCGAAGCCTGGGTTCACCTGCTGATCCTCACGCGCTCACAGTCACGCTCGCTGTTGGTCGAGGCGTTCATGGGGGTGGTCGGTGAATTGCTGCAAGGCCGGCCGGCGCTGGCGCCGCTGGCATAATCCGGGCAAAAAAATACCCCTGCGCGAGGGGTATTTTTCTACAGGCTGCTCCGTACAGGCGCTGCCGAGGCGGCGCCTGTTGCCGAATCAGGCCAGTTTCTTGTGGCGTACGCGGTGCGGCTGGGCCGCCGCGTCGCCCAAACGCTTCTTGCGGTCGGCTTCATACTCGGTGTAGTTGCCTTCGAAGAACACCGCTTGCGAATCATCCTCGTAAGCCAGGATATGGGTGGCAACGCGGTCAAGGAACCACCGATCGTGAGAGATCACAATGGCGGCGCCCGGGAAGTCCAGCAGGGCTTCTTCCAGGGAGCGCAGGGTTTCAACGTCGAGGTCGTTGGACGGTTCGTCGAGCAGCAAGACGTTGCCGCCTTCTTTCAAGGTCAGCGCCAGGTGCAAGCGACCACGCTCACCACCGGACAGGTCCTTGACGAACTTCTGCTGGTCGCCGCCCTTGAAGTTGAAGCGGCCGACATAGGTGCGCGACGGGATTTCGTAGTTGCCGATACGGATCTGGTCGGAACCGTCGGAAATCTGCTGGAACACCGTCTTGCTGCCGTCGAGGTCGTCGCGGCTCTGGTCCACACAGGCCAGTTGCACGGTTTCGCCGATCTCGATGCTGCCGGAGTCCGGGGTTTCCTTGCCCATCAGCATGCGGAACAGCGTGGATTTACCCGCACCGTTACCGCCGATAACGCCGACGATTGCGCCTTTTGGCATGGAGAACGACAGATTGTCGATCAACACACGGTCGCCGTAGCCTTTGCTCACGTTCTTGAATTCGATGACCTTGTCACCCAGGCGCGGGCCGGCGGGGATGTAGATCTCGTTGGTTTCGCTGCGCTTCTGGAATTCCTGCGACTGCATTTCTTCAAAGCGCTGCAGACGGGCCTTGGATTTGGACTGGCGGGCCTTGGCGCCTTTGCGCACCCATTCCAGTTCTTCCTTCATGGCTTTCTCATGGGCCGACTGCTGCTTGGATTCGGCGGCCAGACGGTCGGACTTGGCTTCCAGCCAACCGGAGTAGTTACCCTCGTAAGGGATACCGGCGCCACGGTCGAGCTCGAGGATCCAGCCGGCGACGTTGTCCAGGAAGTAGCGGTCGTGCGTGATCGCAACCACGGTGCCTGGGAAGTCGTGAAGGAAATGTTCCAGCCAGGCGACAGAATCGGCGTCCAAGTGGTTGGTCGGTTCGTCGAGCAGCAACATGTCGGGAGCCGACAGCAGCAGGCGGCACAGGGCCACACGGCGTTTTTCACCGCCGGACAGGAATTCGACCTTGGCGTCCCACGCCGGCAGGCGCAGCGCGTCGGCGGCGACTTCCAGCTGGCGCTCCAGGTTGTGACCGTCGCTGGCCTGCAGGATCGCCTCGAGCTTGGCCTGTTCAGCAGCCAGCTTGTCGAAGTCGGCATCTTCCTCGGCGTATGCGGCGTAGACCTCGTCCAGGCGGGCCTGGGCGTTCTTGATCACGGCAACCGCTTCCTCGACCACTTCACGTACGGTCTTGGTCGGGTCCAGGATCGGCTCCTGGGGCAGGTAACCGATGTTCAGTTCGGGCATCGGGCGGGCTTCGCCTTCGAACTCGGTGTCGACGCCGGCCATGATTTTCAGCAGCGTGGATTTACCCGAACCGTTAAGGCCGAGCACGCCGATCTTGGCGCCCGGAAAAAAGGACAGTGAAATGTTTTTCAGGATTTCCCGCTTCGGCGGAACAACTTTTCCCAGCCGATGCATGGTGAAGACGTATTGAGCCAAAATGTGGACCTCGTGGAAATGTGAGAACAGGCCTACGTAGCGTCATGGCGCTGTACATAGCATTCGTAATCCTCAAGGTTAACCTAACTGACCGAGCGTATCGAAATCTATCTGTTAGATTAGCCGGCCATGCCCACCAGGTTCCAGGAGACCACGTCCATGCTTGGTGCCATATCCGCACTGGGATTGCTGCTATTAATGCCGGGGCCCACCAACACATTGCTGTTGCGCTCGGGGATACTCACGGGGTTCAGGCGTGCCTGGCCGCTGAGCCTGCTGGAATGCCTGGCCTACTTGGCGCAAATCTCCTTTTGGGGCTACCTGTTCAGCCATATCGGCGACAGTGCGCCGTGGGGGCTGAAAGTGGTGCAGTTCGCCTCGGTCTGTTATTTGATCAGGACTTCATACCTGCTGTGGCGCCATCCCGACGAAACACTCAAATCCGCGCCTGAAGCACGTGTGTCCAAACTGCATTTCTTTATGCTGACGCTGATCAACCCCAAGGGTTTGCTGATCGTTTCGTTCATCGTGCCGATCCAGACGTTTGTTGATTTGTCCTTGTACGTGCAGTTCGTCGCTCAGTTCACACTGGTGGTGATACCGGTGGGATGCACGTGGGTGCTGTTCGGCGCCCGCATCAAACGGGGCGGGTACGCCTGGTTGACATCGCATATCATCAACCGCACGGCTTCTGTGGTTATCAGCCTGTTCACCCTTGCAATCCTGACCCGGCTGGCGGACAGCGTGTTCCACGCCAACGCTGTACTTTAGTCCCGCCAGGCGGGACTGGCACTTTGCCACAACTCAAGGCATGCTAGCCGCCCTTCGGGCGTCCGGCTTATAGTGCACGTCGCGCGCCAATCCAGCCAAACCGCAGGATCACAGCTTGTCCAAAGTCACGCCGCCCACGCCCTTGCGCGCTGCTCATATAGCGCCGGGAGCGCCCCTGCATGGCACCCTCAAAGGCGCATTGGCGACGCTTGTGCTGATGTTGCTCGCGTTATTGTTCTGGCAACTGCTTGATCAATTGCAGCAAAACCAGAAAAACCAGCAGCAATACACCATCGACTACAGCGCCGACCTGGCCGAGCAGATCAGCCAGAACATGGCCTTGAGCGCACAGATTGCCCTGAATCTGCTGCCGATCGTCGAGCCGCCGCGCAACGCCGAACAACACCAGGCCCTGATCCTCACGTTACAGCGCTCATTGCCCGAACTGCGCAGCGTCGCCCTGCTCGCCCCCAGCGGTGCCCTGATCAGCGACACCGCCAACGACAGCCAGGACAGCGCCCTGCTCCAGGAACTGGTCAAGCGCAGCCACGCCCAATCCTATTACCTGAGCAACGACAACGACGGCAACGTCATTTATCTGTTGCTGCACCAGCCCAGCGGCGGCTCGAAGATGTACTGGGCGCTGCGCCTGGCGCCCACCTACCTGGCCAACCTGACTCGCCAGGATGCCCAGGGCCAGCGCCCGATGTGGGCGATCGAGAACCGCCTGAACCAGCGCGTGGTCAGCCGTGACAACGGCATGCCGGCGCCGTGGGCCGGTGCGTTGACCCCGGACGAATTGAATAAAAGCGTGCTGGTCACGCCGTTGAGCAAGAGCGACTGGCAACTGCGCGGGCTGTTCGACCGCAGCGCGGTGCTCGAACAATTGCTGCCGGCGTTTATCGGCAAATGCCTGCTGGGGCTGGCTTTTTCGCTGGTCCCGGTGATCGTGCTGCTGAACATGCGCCGCCGTCAGCGCCAGGTGCACGAAGGCCGGCGGCGTTATCAGGATATTTTCGAAGGCACCGGCGTGGCCCTGTGCGTACTCGACCTTTCGGGGTTGAAGGCGTTCTGCGACAAGACCCAGGTGCAGGGCCGCGAACAATTGCACGCCTGGCTGCGGGCCAACCCCGCTGAGCGGCGCAAACTGCTCAAAGAGCTGCGTGTGACCGAGGTCAACCAGATGGCGGTGCGCCTGTTGAACGTGGCCTCCTGCGAGCAAGCCTGGGAGCGCCTGATTGACGATTGCCCGAGCAATGCCACGTCTATCGGCCACCAAGTGCTGGAAGCCGTACTGACCCGGCAAAAACAGCTGGAGCTGGAAATCCAGCTCAACGACATTGCGGGCAATGACCAGTACCTGTGGCTCGTGATGCGTTTGCCGGAACAGCAGGATGACGTCAAGGCGGTGATCCTCAGCATCAGCGATATCACCAGTCGCAAGCTGATCGAGCTGTCGCTGGTCGAGCGCGAGAGTTTCTGGTCGGATGTGGTACGCACCGTGCCCGACCACCTGTATGTGCAGGACGTGATCAGCCAGCGCATGATTTTCAGCAACCATCACCTGGGCCACACCCTCGGCTACGACAAGGCCGAACTGCAGAAAATGGGCGAGTACTTCTGGGAAATCCTGCTGCATCCCGAAGACGCCGAGCATTACCACGACTTGCGTCAACAGCAACGCCAGGTGGCCTACACCACCCAACTGCACTGCCAGCTGCGCTTTCGTCACCGCAATAACCAGTGGCGGCGCTTCGACATCCGCGAACAGGCCCTGGCCAGGGACACGTCGGCGGTGGTCACACGGATCATCGGCGTGGCCAAGGACATCACCGACCAGATCGAGGCCAGCGAATCCCTGCGCGACAGCGAACAGCGCTACCGCATGCTGGCCGAAAGCATCAGTGACGTGATCTGTTCCACCGACAGCCAACTGGCCCTCAACTACGTCAGCCCCTCGGTCAACGCCGTACTGGGGTATGACGTGGACTGGGTGTTCAAGAATGGCTGGCAGTCGATCATCGCCAACCCGCAACAGCTCAGCGGTATTTATGGGCTGATGGAACAGGTCAGCCGCGCGGTGGGCAATCCCGAAGCGCTGAACAGCCTGCGCGACGAGGTGCAGACCCAACTGTTCCTGTTCGACTGCCTGCGCGCCGATGGGCGTAAAGTGCCAATCGAGCTGCGCGTGGTGCTGGTGTGGGACGAACATGGCGCGTTTGAAGGCATCCTCGGCGTAGGCCGGGATATCAGCCAACAGCGCCGCGCCGAAAAAGACCTGCGCATGGCGGCCACGGTGTTCGAACACTCCACCTCGGCCATCCTGATCACCGACCCGGCCGGCTACATCGTGCAGGCCAACGAGGCCTTCAGCCGGGTCAGCGGTTACGCCGTGAGCGATGTACTCGACCAACTGCCGAACATGCTCACCGTCGACGAACAGCAAGAAGCCCACCTGCGCTACGTGCTCAAGCAACTGCACCAGCACAGTACCTGGGAAGGCGAAGTGTGGCTCAAGCGCCGCAATGGCGAGCACTACCCGGCCTGGGTCGGCATCACGGCAGTGTTCGACGATGAAGGCGACCTGGCCAGCTACGTGTGTTTCTTCAGCGATATCAGCGAGCGCAAGGCCAGTGAACAGCGCATCCACCGCCTGGCCTATTACGACGCCCTGACCCACCTGCCCAACCGCACCTTGTTCCAGGACCGCCTGCACACCGCGTTGCAGTCGGCGGAGCGGCAAAAGTCGTGGGTGGTGTTGATGTTCCTCGACCTCGACCGTTTCAAGCCGATCAACGACTCCCTGGGCCACGCCGCCGGCGACCGTATGCTCAAGGAAATGGCCACGCGCCTGCTTGGTTGCGTGGCCGAAGACGACACCGTGGCGCGTATGGGTGGCGACGAGTTCACCTTGCTGTTGCAACCGCGCGTCAGCCGTGAACTGGCGCTGAACCGCGCGATCACGGTGGCCGAGCAAATTCTGGCCAGCCTGGTGAAGCCGTTCGTGCTGGAGGGCCGCGAGTTCTTTGTGACCGCCAGCATTGGCATCGCCCTCAGCCCCCAGGACGGCAACGAGCTGAGCCAGTTGATGAAAAACGCCGATACGGCGATGTATCACGCCAAGGAGCGCGGCAAGAACAACTTCCAGTTCTACCAGGCCGACATGAACGCCAGCGCCCTGGAGCGCCTGGAGCTGGAAAGCGACCTGCGCCATGCCCTGGAACAGAACGAATTCGTGCTCTATTACCAACCGCAGTTCAGCGGCGACGGCAAACGCCTGACCGGCGCCGAAGCCCTGCTGCGCTGGCGCCACCCGCGCCGGGGCCTGGTACCGCCGGGGGATTTCATTCCGGTGCTGGAAGAGCTGGGGCTGGTGGTGGACGTGGGCGACTGGGTGATCAGCGAAGCCTGTCGCCAGCTCAAGACCTGGCACCAGAACAAAGTGCGGGTGCCGAAAGTCTCGGTCAACATCTCGGCGCGGCAGTTCTCCGACGGGCAACTGGGCACGCGCATCGCCACCATCCTCAAGGACACCGGCCTGCCGCCGGCGTGCCTGGAGCTGGAGCTGACCGAAAGTATCCTGATGCGCGAAGTCAACGAAGCCCTGCAGATCCTCGCCAGCCTGAAAAACCTGGGGCTGAGCATTGCAGTCGATGACTTCGGCACCGGTTATTCGTCGCTCAACTACCTCAAGCAATTCCCTATCGACGTGCTGAAGATCGACCGCACGTTCGTCGATGGCCTGCCCTCCGGCGAGCAGGATGCGCAGATCGCCCGCGCCATCATCGCCATGGCCCACAGCCTGAACCTGGCGGTCATCGCCGAGGGCGTGGAGACCCACGAGCAGTTGGACTTCCTGCGCGAGCATGGCTGCGATGAGGTGCAGGGTTACCTGTTCGGCCGGCCGATGCCGGCGAACCGGTTCGAGGCGCAGTTCAGCAATGATGCGCTCTTCATGTTCGACTGAGATTTTGTGTGGGGCTGATGGCCTCATCGGGGGCAAGCCCCCTCCCACATTGAAATGCATTCCAAATGTGGGAGGGGGCTTGCTCCCGATTGCGGTGGCACATTCACTCACGATTCCAGATGAGCCCCGCTTGTCCGCGACATGATGTCCTTTCATATGCCATCTAAAACCCATTGGGTTAGAATGCCCTCCTTTTCTGCCCCGATCCTTGAGGACCGCCATGTTCAGCCGTGATTTGACTATTGCCAAGTACGACGCCGATCTCTTCGCCGCCATGGAGCAAGAAGCCGTGCGCCAGGAAGAGCACATTGAGCTGATCGCTTCGGAAAACTACACCAGCCCTGCGGTGATGGAGGCTCAAGGTTCGGTTCTAACCAACAAGTACGCCGAAGGCTACCCAGGCAAGCGCTACTACGGTGGTTGCGAGTACGTCGACGTGGTTGAGCAACTGGCCATTGACCGTGCAAAAGAGCTGTTCGGCGCCGATTACGCCAACGTCCAGCCGCACGCCGGTTCCCAAGCCAACAGCGCGGTGTACCTGGCCCTGCTGCAAGGTGGCGACACCATCCTGGGCATGAGCCTGGCCCACGGCGGTCACCTGACCCACGGCGCCAGCGTTTCTTCCTCGGGCAAGTTGTACAACGCCGTTCAATACGGCATCGATGCCAACGGCCTGATCGACTACGACGAAGTCGAGCGCCTGGCAGTCGAGCACAAGCCAAAAATGATCGTGGCCGGTTTCTCTGCCTACTCGCAGATCCTGGATTTCCCACGTTTCCGTGAAATCGCGGACAAGGTCGGCGCCTACCTGTTCGTCGACATGGCCCACGTGGCCGGTCTGGTTGCTGCCGGCGTCTACCCGAACCCGGTGCCTTACGCTGACGTGGTCACCACCACGACCCACAAGACCCTGCGCGGCCCACGTGGCGGCCTGATCCTGGCGCGCGCCAACGCCGAGATCGAGAAGAAGCTGAACTCTGCGGTATTCCCGGGCGCCCAGGGTGGCCCGCTGGAGCACGTGATCGCCGCTAAGGCGATCTGCTTCAAGGAAGCGCTGCAGCCTGAGTTCAAGGCTTACCAGGAACAAGTGGTCAAGAACGCCAAGGCCATGGCCGGCGTGTTCATCGAACGCGGTTATGACGTGGTGTCCGGCGGTACTGAAAACCATCTGTTCCTGCTGTCGCTGATCAAGCAGGACATTTCCGGTAAAGATGCTGACGCTGCCCTGGGCAAAGCCTTCATCACCGTGAACAAGAACTCCGTGCCGAACGACCCACGCTCGCCATTCGTCACCTCCGGCCTGCGCTTCGGCACCCCGGCTGTGACCACTCGCGGCTTCAAGGAAGCAGAGTGCAAGGAACTGGCCGGCTGGATCTGCGACATCCTGGCGGACCTGAACAACGAAGCCGTGATCGACGCGGTACGTGAGAAGGTCAAGGCTATCTGCAAGAAGCTGCCGGTGTACGGCGCTTGATAGCAGTGGTTTGAATAAGAAGCCCGGCTCCTGAGCCGGGCTTTTTTATACCAATTTCAATTTGAAATGCATTCAATGTATGGGCGGGGCTACAGGCTCAGGTCATTCCGACTCGGCCGTTTCAGCGACCTGAACACGCTTTTTCATGCCCCTATCAACTCGCTCACGGCGTTCCATGCGCGTCCTTGGCTGCCAAGTTTACGGCTGCGTCATTCACTCTTTATTAGAGCGCGGGGTACATACCGGTAAATCAAGTAACCTACCAGAACAATAACGTAGTACAGGAACATCTGTGCGACCGCGTAGAACGCATACAGTATTTTGTATTGCGCTAAAATTGCGAGCTTTCGAGCATTTGCGAGATTGGTAGAATCGAAGTAGGTAACGTATAGAAAGATAGCGACCACAAGGGTGGTCCCAAGAAAATAAAAAAAAGCTTTCAACTGGGATAAATCGTCAAACGATCTCTTTTCCATAACCGATTTTCTTAAAGTCAAATAACAAAAAATAATTGAAAAAAACGGAGAGAATAGACATATGTAATTAATAGTTAACTTTGAAACAACAGGAAAATGAGGAGACCATGATCCCACATCAGAAAAAAGATAAGCATCTATAAATCCCTCAACCTCCGACAATAAAAATTTATCTACGTGGTCGGGCACCGCGAAAGCAATTAAAAATAGCGGAATCCAAGTAGCAATCATAAAAAAATACGGCACTACCATTTTTCTAAATTTTAAGCCTTGTCGACTCATTTGATTCTCCAGTCAATTTAAGGGCGTCATACACACCCTTAAATCAAAAGCTATAAATATCAACTAGCAAACAAATTATTTAACTTATCTGCGGCATCTGCGTCAACAAGAGCTGAGACAATGGCTATCAGCACAGCCACCGCCGGTACTGCGAACGTCGCGGGCGCACTCACCAGCGCTAAAATTGAAGCGAGTACCGCACCGGCCGCTACTGCTGCTAGCTTGCCAACAGCCATTGCTTCAAGCTCCAGCATAAGTGGTTTCCAGTCCCCCGTTTGATAGCCTGAAATCGCTTTCTCTCGAACAGTATCGACTTGTACAATCGTACCAGTGACACCAAACGCCCTCCCCAAGCGCTTAATATTATCGGCAAGAGTCGCCTTGTCCAACGCATTCAGAGCATTGACCACTGCTTGCCTGTCTTGGGTATTCAGTTTCAACCCAGGACTAGCATTTACCTTCTCGAAAGTCGCCAATGCCTGCGCATAGCTACGAACCCTTTTCCCAGAGATACCTGATTGGATATCTCGAGAAACTTGGTCCACGTGCGCTCCATACTTTTTAAGAACATCTGCGTTGACAGAGGATAGGAAAGCAGTCGCATCTTTGTAGGCATCGACTTCACTTTTTAGCCAAACGTTTTGCTTGTTTAAATAGTCTATTTCACTATTGATGTATTTTGCCGAATAAGCCCCCTCAAGAGAGTCAAACCATTTTTTATAATGCACATCAGGGCTCATATTAACCATGCCATTGCTGATAGCATTTGTAATGAGCTGATTGGGGTGATAGCTGAAAAAGTCTCGCCCATAATAATATTTGTCGGCGATAGTTTTTTGCTGATTGTAAGCTTGCGCTTTCTGTGCAACAAGAATATTGCTCATGGCAATATAGCTTTCGATCTGAGCGGCATCATCTGCATCTGGGCCACCAGGGTTCTGCGTCAACATAGATGAAACGCTTGCATCGAGAGTTTCCGGCATTGCTTTAATCTTAGCCAGTAACATGTTCTCTTGACTCTTAACATCCTGTTGAATTCTGGCCGGAAAAGTGTTGAGGATATGCGTACGAGTTGCCGCGCTAATTAAAGCCCCTAGGCGACTGTTACCAATACTTCCATCACCGCCAAATTCCGGGGGTTTGAAATCATTGACCGCATTAATTTCGATAGGGGGAAGATAGATTGTATCTCCAATTTTTGGCATAAAATGTTCTCCATTCCTTAGAGTATCTTGGTTTTTTCGGATCAATTCCCGTTGCTCATAGGGCGAATGCCGTAAGCCCTACGCGCAACAACTGTATAAACGCACAGCACTCTAAGTCAATGGAATCTATGCATAAATGCATGATTTGTTACAAATGAAAGAATAAACCATTCGCATTTGGTTATATCGAGCCCGTCTTTGCACACTTGGTTTTAAAAATGTCTGCGTGCGATCAACCCTAATGGCTGTTGAGCAAGTGGGGCGCCGTCACGCCCTTCGAAGTGCTTTCCACCTTTTATTGGAAGCGTTCAGGCCTGTCCCGTAATCGCCAAACGCCATACTTATGGAGTCGGCTTGCCCCAACAGCAGCGTATCAGAGGCATATAAGCGCCTGACACCCTGCACCGGGGCGAGCCCCCTCCCACATTTTGACTGTATTTCAGGTCAAGTCAGGATTGGTAGACGCGCTCGAAGCCTTCGCGAATTTTGTCCTCCGGCAATTCATCGGCAATAAACACAATCACGCTCTCCCGTGCCTCGCCTTCGGCCCATTCGGTGTCCCAGTCGAAGCCATAGAGCTTCAGCACGCCCTGAAACACCATGCGCCGCTCTTCCCCGGCAATGTTCAGCACGCCCTTGTAACGCAGCAATTGCTTGCCGTGGTCTTCCAGCAATTCGTTCATGAACTCACTGAGGCGGTCGATATCCAGCGGCTGGTCGGTGCGCAGCACCAGGCTGGAGATGCGGTCGATGGACAGCGCTGCGCTGACGGGGCGCAGGCTCATGCCGGCGTTGAGGTTGAAGCCTCGCACGTCGAGCAGTTCGGCCAGGTCGATGGCGCCATGGTCCACCACCCGGATCGGTGCGCGGCGGTTGATGCGGGTCAGGCGTTCGCTGAGGGCGTCGAAGGTGGCATCGTCTACCAGGTCGCGCTTGCTCACCAGCAGGCGGTCGGCAAAGCCGATCTGTGCCTGGGCGATGGTCTGGGCCAGGTGTTGCTCGGCGTGGGCGGCGTCCACCAGCGTAATGATGCCGTCGAGGATGTAGCGGTCGCGCAGTTCCTCGTCGATGAAGAACGTCTGCGCCACAGGCGCGGGGTCCGCCAGGCCGGTGCATTCGATCACCAGGCGGTCGAAGGCGATCTCGCCGCTGTCCAGGCGCTCAAGCAGCAGGTAGAGGGCTTTGGTCAGGTCGGTGTGGATGGTGCAGCACACGCAGCCGTTGGACAGGGTCATGACTTGCACCGGCTCGGCGCCCAGCAGTTGGGTATCGATGCCGGCGTCACTGAATTCGTTTTCGATCACGGCGATCTTCAAGCCGTGTTCGGCCTTGAGCAGGTGGCGCAGCAAGGTAGTCTTGCCGGCGCCGAGGAAGCCACTGAGAACGGTGACGGGAATGGGAGAGGACAAAAGAAATTCTCCTTGAAGAAACACAGAAACAAATGTGGGAGGGGGCTTGCTCCCGATAGCAGTGTGTCAGGCACTTATGTGGCACTGATACACCGCTATCGGGAGCAAGCCCCCTCCCACAAGGGGTGCTACTTTAATTCAGCAGCACTTGGGCCCACCCTTGCCGCCGTAACGGGCTTCCTGGCGTTCCCGGAAGAACGCCTTGTAGTCCATCATCGGCTTGTCCGGGTGTTTGGTTTGCATATGCTCGACGTAAGTGTCGTAGTCGGGCATGCCGACCATCAGGCGCGCAGCCTGACCGAGGTATTTACCGAGGCGACTGATGTCATTGAACATGGGTGCAATCCTCGATTATGCGTCCGGTACAGCCTGGAACGGGGCTTCTTTATCCGTACGCTCTTTGTTACCCCAGGCGGCAATGCCGACCTTGAGCGCATAGAACAGGATGCTGAACACCACGAACAGGAACAGCGCCGTCAGCGTTGCGTTGGTATAGGCGTTATAGATCACATGCTGCATCTGATCGATGCTCTTGGCCGGGGCCAGGATCTGGCCGTTGGCCAGGGCATCGCTGTATTTCTTCGCCAGCGACAGGAAGCCGATCGCCGGGTTGGCGTCGAACAGCTTGATGAAGCCTGCGGTGGTGGTGCAGATCAGCAGCCAGACCGCCGGCAGCAAGGTCACCCAAATGTAGCGCTGGCGCTTCATTTTGATCAGCACAACCGTGGCCAGCATCAACGCGATACCCGCCAGCATCTGGTTGGAGATACCGAACAGCGGCCACAAGGTGTTGATGCCACCCAGTGGGTCGATCACGCCCTGATACAGCAGGTAACCCCACATCGCCACACAACCGGCGGTGGCGATCAGGTTGGCGGTCCAGGATTCGGTGCGTTTGAGCGACGGCACAAAGGAGCCGAGCAGGTCCTGCAGCATGAAGCGACCGGCACGGGTACCGGCATCGACCGCCGTCAGGATGAACAGCGCTTCGAACAGGATCGCAAAGTGGTACCAGAACGCCATGGTGTTTTCACCCGGCAGCACACTGTGCAGGATCTGCGCGATACCGACCGCCAGCGTCGGCGCACCGCCGGCACGCGCCAGGATGGTGGTTTCACCGATGTCGTGGGCAACGGCCGACAGCGCCTCGGGGGTAATTGCAAAGCCCCAGCTGCTGACGGTCTGTGCCACGGTAACGACGTCGCTGCCGACGATTGCCGCCGGGCTGTTCATGGCGAAGTACACGCCAGGCTCGATCACCGACGCGGCAACCATCGCCATGATGGCCACGAATGACTCCATCAGCATGCCGCCGTAACCGATGTAACGGGCGTGGCCTTCATTGGCCAGCAGCTTGGGCGTGGTGCCCGAGGAGATCAGCGCATGGAAGCCGGAGACCGCGCCACAGGCGATGGTGATAAACAGGAACGGGAACAGGCCGCCCTTCCACACCGGTCCCGTGCCGTCGATGAACTGAGTGAGCGCCGGCATTTTCAGGTCGGGCATGGTGACCAGGATGCCAATCGCCAGGGCGATGATGGTGCCGATCTTCAGGAAGGTCGACAGGTAGTCACGCGGTGCCAGGATCAGCCACACCGGCAACACTGCCGCGACGAAACCATAGCCGATCAGCATCCAGGTGATCTGGATCCCGGTGAAGGTGAAGGCCTTGGCCCAGACCGGGTCAGCGGCAATCTGCCCGCCCAGCCAGATCGAACCGAGCAGCAACAGCACGCCGATGATCGAGATTTCACCGATGCGACCAGGGCGGATGTAGCGCATGTAGATGCCCATGAACATCGCGATCGGGATGGTCGCCATCACCGTGAAGATGCCCCACGGGCTCTCGGCCAGGGCCTTGACCACGATCAGCGCCAGCACCGCGAGGATGATGATCATGATCAGGAAGCAGCCAAACAGCGCAATGGTCCCCGGCACGCGGCCCATTTCTTCGCGGACCATGTCGCCCAGGGAACGGCCGTTACGCCGGGTGGACAGGAACAGGATCATGAAATCCTGCACCGCACCGGCCAGCACCACGCCGGCGATCAGCCACAGGGTGCCGGGCAGGTAACCCATTTGCGCTGCCAATACCGGGCCGACCAGAGGGCCTGCGCCGGCAATCGCCGCAAAGTGGTGACCGAAAAGGATGTGTTTGTTGGTCGGCACATAGTCCAGACCATCGTTGTTGATCACTGCGGGGGTGGCCCGCCGTGGGTCCAGTTGCATCACGTTATTGGCGATGAACAGACTGTAGTAACGGTACGCAACCAGGTAGATGGCCACTGCAGCGACCACAATCCACAAGGCGTTGATCGCCTCGCCGCGGCGCAAGGCCACTACGCCAAGGGCGCACGCTCCTACGATTGCCAGCACCAGCCAGGGTAGATGGCGTAGCAGGCTATTATTATTTTTCATTTTTATATTCCAGCCAGGGTGGACAGAAAGGACAGCCAGCCCGAGTTTAGCGCTGTTGGCCTTAAAGGCCACCCCCCTACGTTGGTCTAGAGCCTTGCCGGCGCAAAAAAAGCAGAAATAAACGCCGAATGATGGCGTAGGGCTACAATTTGCCTATTCGGCATTGCTGGAAAGCTAGAAGCCAACCCCTCCCACATTGGTTTTGCAGTGTTGCTGAGTTATTCGAACAAGGCATCCAAGGCTTGCTCCAGGCGCGTGACCCCAATCACCTGCAACCCCGGCGGCATCTCCTTTGGTGCATTGCCCTTGGGCACGATCGCGCGTTTGAAGCCGTGCTTGGCCGCTTCCTTCAAGCGCTCCTGGCCGCTGGGCACCGGGCGCACTTCGCCCGACAGGCCCACTTCACCAAACACCAGCAAATCATGGGGCAAGGGCCGGTTACGCAGGCTGGACATCACTGCCGCCATCAACGCCAGATCAGACGCGGTCTCCAACACCTTGACCCCGCCGACCACGTTAAGGAACACGTCCTGGTCGTGGGTCGGAATACCCCCATGGCGGTGCAACACTGCCAGCAGCATCGCCAGGCGGTTTTGATCCAGCCCAAGGGTGACCCGGCGCGGGTTGGCCAGATGGCTGTCATCCACCAGCGCCTGGACCTCCACCAGCATCGGCCGGGTGCCTTCCCACGTCGCCATCACCACGCTGCCGGGGACTTCTTCCTGGGCGCGGGTAAGAAAAATCGCCGACGGATTGGAGACTTCTTTCAGCCCCCGGTCAGTCATGGCGAACACACCCAACTCGTTCACCGCGCCAAAGCGGTTTTTCACCGCCCGCAGCAACCGTAGGCGGCCATCGGATTCACCTTCGAAATACAGCACGGTATCCACCATGTGTTCCAGCACGCGCGGCCCGGCCAGCGCGCCTTCCTTGGTCACGTGGCCAACCAGGAAGATCGCCGTACCGCTCTGCTTGGCGTAGCGCACCAACAGCGCCGCACTTTCACGCACCTGGGAGACGCCGCCAGGGGCAGATTGCAGTTGCTCGGTGAAAATCGTCTGGATCGAGTCGATCACCATGACCTTTGGCTTCTCGATCCGCGCCGTGGCGATGATGGTTTCGATGCAGGTTTCGGTCATGACCCGCAGTTGGTCCTGGGGCAAGCCCAGGCGACGGGCGCGCATCGCCACTTGTTGCTGGGATTCCTCGCCGGTGACGTACAGCGCCGGCATGCGGCTGGCGATGCTGCACAGCGTTTGCAGCAGGATTGTGGATTTACCGATGCCCGGGTCGCCGCCGATCAACACGACGGAGCCGTCCACCAGGCCACCGCCCAATACCCGGTCCAGCTCACCGGAGGCCGTGGAGAAGCGCGGCACCTCTTCGACGCTGACTTCGGCCAAGGTCTTGATCTGCGCTTGTTGCCCGGTCCAGCCGGTGCGCCCGGCAGGGGCCGCAGCGCCGCCGCTTTCAATCATGGTTTCAGTCAGGGTGTTCCACGCACCGCACTCGCCGCACTGGCCCGCCCATTTGGGAAAGGTCGCGCCGCACTCCGTGCAGCCGTACATGCGCTTGGCCTTGGCCATTCGAGAACCTCCAACCGAAAAACCGCGATGATAGCTCAGCGCGGCGCCGGGGTCCGGATTTCGCCGTTGGCCAAGCGTGAAGCCGTGTTACCGATGGGGTCTTCGGCGTTGAGATCGGCGCCTTTGGCCTTCAATTCGCCCAGCAATTCGACCCGCTTGAACAGCCCGGCGTACATGGCGGCGGTCTGCCCCGCGCCATTGCGTTGGTCAGGGTTACAGTCGGTTGCCAGCAAGCGCTGGGCGATGCTCAGCTCGCCTTTGAAGATGGCTCCCATGAGCGCAGTGTTGCCGCGTTTGTCCTGCACGCACGCGTCGGCGCCGGCGGCGAGCAAACGCTCCACGTAGGCACCTTCGCCGTGATAGGCGGCCAGGATCAGGGCAGTGTAGCCCCTGTCGTCCTGAGTATTCAGGGCGTAGCCCGATTCAATGAAAGTGTTGAGCATGTCGAGATCGCCACGACGGGCGGCGTCGAAATAGTAGTCCTGAAGCTGCGCCTTGAGCGCACCAGGGTCATTGGATGGGGGTTGTTCGGCCAGCACACTGAACGAACAGCAGGCCAGCAGTGCCCATATGAACGTACGCATGATCAAGATCCTTGAGAAATATCCCCTTGTAGGAGCGAGCTTGCTCGCGAAAAACGTCAACGATAACGCGTGCATCTTGGATAAATGCGTTGCCTTTGAGTTCTTCGCGAGCAAGCTCGCTCCTACAGGAGGGCGCGGTTAGTCGCTCAGTTTTTCAGCCAGTGCTTTCACACGAGCCAGGTCGCCCTTGGCCACCTTGGCCACGCCGGTGCCGTATTCCGGATCGGCCTTGTAGAGGAACGAGAGAATGATGTGCTTGCTCTCATCGTCCGTGGTCGCCAGCGAGCCGCCGAAGTTGTCGATCAGGTCCTGACGCTCTTTCTTGCTGTAGGAGCGATACAAGTCACCGGCCTGTTTGAAGTTCTGCTCACGCTGGATCTTCGCCTGCTGGGTGCTGCCCGACAGCGGCGACTGGCTGTAGCGCGCAGTCTGCGGCTCTTCCCGTGGCAGCAGGCGGCTTGGCTGGTAGTTCACGCCGGTGGTGGTCTTGCCGAAATTCAGCGCGCCGTCCTGGTTACCGTTGTTGACGGTCACTCGTGGCGCGTTGATCGGCAGTTGCAGGGCGTTGGCGCCCAGGCGGTACATTTGCGTGTCGGCGTAGGAGAACACCCGCCCTTGCAACAGGCGGTCTTCCGACGGTTCGATACCCGGCACCAGGTTGGCCGGGGCCATCGCCACTTGTTCGGTCTCCTGGAACACATTGGCCGGGTTGCGGTTGAGCACCATTTGCCCGACTTTGCGCTCCGGCACATTCGGCCAGATCTTGGTGGCGTCCAGCGGGTCGAAATCGAACTTGGCCAAGTCTTCAGGTTTCAACACCTGCACATACAAGTCCCACTTGGGGAAGTCGCCCTTGTTGATGTGGGTGACCAGGTCATTGGTCATGTGGCTGTAGTCACGCCCTTGCACTTCGGTGACTTGCTTGGGATCAAGATTCTTGATGCCTTGCAGGCTCTTCCAGTGGAACTTGACGTAGTGCACTTCGCCCTTGGCGTTGATCAACTTGTAGGCATGTACGCCATTGCCGTCCATTTCCCGATAACTGGCCGGTGTGCCGGAGTCCGAGTACAGCTCGGTCAGTGTACGAGTGGATTCTGGAACATGGGAGAAGAAGTCGAAACGACGCGAGTCGTCGTCCAGGTTAGTGCGCGGGTCCGGTTTGAATGCGTGGACCATGTCCGGGAACTTGATGGCATCGCGAATGAAGAAGGTCGGGAAGTTATTGCCGACCAGGTCCCAGTTGCCTTCTGCCGTGTAGAACTTGGTCGCGAAGCCCCGTGGGTCGCGCAGGGTTTCGGGGGAATGGTTACCGTGGACCACGGCCGAGAAGCGCACGAATACCGGCGTGGCTTCACCGGCGGCGAACACCTTGGCCTTGGTCAGGTCGCTGAGGTTGTCGGTGACGGTGAACGTGCCATGGGCGCCCGTACCACGAGCGTGAACCACGCGCTCGGGGATGCGTTCGCGGTCGAAGCGCTGCAGCTTCTGAATCAGTTGGACATCCTGCAGCAGCACAGGGCCATTGGCGCCGGCGGTCTGCGAATTCTGGTTATCCCCAACGTTGGCGCCGTTATCGCGGGTCAGGTTGGCGGCTTGTACGGAGAGGGTCAGCAGGCTGGCGGTCACCAACGCCAGCGCATGGCGCGCGGATACGGGCCTGCGGTTGATTGAAATGTTCATCAAGGTTTCCTCTGGTTTTTTTAGTGCACATTCAGTTGTGCTTGCCAGAGGCTAGTGACCTGCGGGTCAGAAGATAAATAGAAAAACACCACAGGGCCGATTGAGAAAAAAATATGGTAACCCGCTGAAATACGGCGTATTTCGCGCGCGATTAGTGGCACTTTGCAAACTAATTGCGATTTAATGTGTCGATAAAAACCAACAGTGTTAACGGTTGTGTCGCGCGAGCCCGCTACGACTGACTTACACTGACCTCCACCCTTCTCATCTGTAACAAGGAATAACTTATGGGCGTGATCAGTGAGTTCAAGGCCTTTGCGGTCAAAGGTAATGTGGTCGACATGGCCGTCGGTATCATCATCGGCGCCGCGTTCGGCAAAATTGTTTCCTCATTTGTAGGGGACGTGGTGATGCCGCCGCTCGGCCTGTTGATCGGTGGCGTGGACTTCGGCGACCTGGCAATCACGCTTAAAGCCGCGCAAGGCGATGTACCCGCCGTGGTGCTGGCGTACGGCAAATTCATCCAGAGCGTGGTCGACTTTTTGATCGTCGCCTTCGCCATCTTCATGGGTGTAAAGGCCATCAACCGCCTCAAGCGCGAAGAGGCCGTAGCCCCGAGCTTGCCGCCGACGCCGACCAAGGAAGAAGTGCTGCTGGGCGAGATCCGCGATCTGCTCAAGGCACAGCATGACAAACCGCTCTGAGCTGCGGTTCAACGTAAAAGGCGCCTCGTGAGGCGCCTTTTTTTTACCAGTAGTTTTCCACCGCCACCTGGCCCGGGCGTCGGCTCAGACTCAGTT
Organism: Pseudomonas sp. R2-7-07; assembly: GCF_003852355.1. NCBI lineage: Bacteria > Pseudomonadati > Pseudomonadota > Gammaproteobacteria > Pseudomonadales > Pseudomonadaceae > Pseudomonas > Pseudomonas sp. R2-7-07. Next base: position 4,978,493 of record NZ_CP027759.1, read on the forward strand.
GCATGTCGCGCTGCTTGAGCAACTGGCGAGTGTCATCGACCATCTGCGGGTTGCCGCAAATCAGCACGCGGGAGTGTTCCGGGGTCAGCGCGACGCCGGCCGCGCGCTCCAGTTCGCCGTTCTCGATCAACGTGGTGATGCGCCCATTCAACGCGCCCGGATGCCGTTCACGGGTGACGATAGGGATGTAGATGAGCTTGTGGGCATAGTCGGCCAGGTAGTCACGCGCGCCCAGTTCAGTGATCAGCGATTGGTACGCCAGCTCCTTGGCCTCCCGAGCGCTGTACACCAGGACGATACGCTCGAATTTCTCCCATACCTCGAAATCCTGCAGGATCGACAGGAACGGCGCCACACCGGTACCGGTGCCTAACAGCCACAGATCACGCCCGTCTACAAAGCGGTTCAAGGTCAGGAAGCCGGTGGCCTGGCGCTCCACCAGCAAGGTATCGCCCACCTTAAGGCGGCTTAACTCACTGGTGAACTCGCCCCCCGGAACGACAATGGAAAAAAAATCGAGGTGTTCGTCAAACGGCGAAGACACGATGGAGTAAGCGCGCCATACGGTACTGCCATCCGCCTTGGTGACGCCCAGGCGCACGAACTGGCCGGCGGCAAACCGAAAACCGGCGTCGCGCGTGGTACGCAGGGTGAAGAGGCTGGGGGTCAGCGATTGCACGTCGAGCAAGGTCTGGCGGGTAAATTTCTCAGCACTGGCCGTCATGGGAGGCTCCGTTTTGCACAGGGCCTTAGTGTCCCTCAAAGCAGGCCGCGCAAACACCGTTGATTTGTACTGGCATTACCGCCATCCCAACGGCGACGCTGTTTCAGCATTATGAAAAAGTGGCAGATCTGCAGCGCCCTACAACGAACTAAACATTTTGCTATTAACGCACTTGCAGTACACCAAAAGTTGAAGCCGAGCCTGCAAGAGATGCCATTTTGATAGCATTTACAAGCTCTTGAAAAAACAAGCCCTCCCCCACTGAAGCCTACAAAAGCTGACTCCGTGTTCAGCGTTGAAGGCCTAAAACAAGCCAACAAATAAAAATATTTTAAGGCTCATTTGTGGGACCTCTCCTACACTTGGTTTCGAGCAGCACTGGGATCTGGACGTACCCAAGGCACATGGAAACCTGTGGAGAGTTACCGATGGTCAGATGGCGCAATACACGGCTGCCCAAGCTGGAAGGCGAGAGCGAAATCACCAGCGTGTTTGAAATGGTCGTCAATCACACCTACGAACTGGGATTTGAATATTGCTCATTTACGATGAGTACCCAGGCCCAAAGCAATCAAACAGAGCCCATTCATCTTAGTAATCATCCAAATGAATGGAGGAGTCTTTACCAACAAGCGCACTTCTTCGATATCGATCCCGTTGTATCCCATTGTAAAAATAGTGTGCTGCCCCTTGTCTGGAACGAAAAGACCTTCAGTCAGGCGCCTCAGTTGTGGGAATTGGCTCAGTCGTTTGGCGTTCACTTAGGCTGGACCCAAGCGGTCCATGACTTTCAGGGCGTGTTCAGCATGCTGACCCTGGCGCGTGGCAAAGACGAGGTCAGCCCTGAAGAGCTTTACGAAAAAGCCGGGCGGGTGTTGTGGCTCTGCCATGCAATGCATGCGGTCGTGGCAAAAAAATACGCCGACGAAACCCATGTCAACGCGCCCAGCAAGTTAACCGCACGCGAAACGGAAGTGCTCAAGTGGTCCGCCATGGGCAAGACCGCTTCCGAGATCGCCGCGATTCTCTGCCTGTCCGAGCGCACGGTGGGCTTTCATATCAGCAGCACTTTCAAGAAGTTAGGGGTTCACAATAAGATCCAGGCCGTGCTCAGCGCCTCTAAAGCAGGACTGTTTTAGCCCTGACCAGAAACACCGCATGTCATCGCGGTCAAAAAAAAGTAACATTTACGGCCAATTCTGAGTGTTGATGCTGCCCTTTCAGAGGTTGCTTCGCTGTTCACTCAGACGGTTCCGTCGATTACCCAGAGCCTCCCCCGCCATGCCCCTGCTTGACAGCCCCTTCGCTCAACTCGATTTGATTCGTCAGCCCGAGCAATCCAATGACCCGCTGCAAGCCTTCGATGCCGCCGATGAGTACCTGCTCAGCCACCTCGCCAGCCAGCAACCCAACGCGGCGACCCGTGTGCTGGTGCTCAATGACAGCTTCGGCGCGCTTGCGGCCAGCCTTGAAGGCCGGGTGCAGGTGACCTCCAGCGGGGACTCGTTTCTCGCCGCCCAGGGCCTTGAGAAAAACCTGGTGCGCAACGGCAAAGCGTTTGATGCAGTGGCGTTCGTGCCGTCCAGCCAGGTACCAGTCGGGCCTTTTGATCGGGTGCTGCTGCGTGTGCCAAAAACCCTGGCGCTGCTGGAAGAACAGTTGATTCGGCTGCAGGGGCAGTTGGCGCCGGGCGCCGAAGTGATCGCCGGGGCTATGCTCAAACACCTGCCACGCGCCGCCGGTGAGTTGTTGGAACGTTATATCGGGCCGATGCACGCCACGCTTGCGGTCAAAAAGGCACGGCTGCTGATCGCCACGGTTGCCGATCGCCCTGCGGCAGTATCGCCCTACCCTACCCGCTACACGCTGGATACGCCGGCCATCGAACTGCTCAACCACGCCAACGTGTTCTGCCGCGAAGGTCTGGACATCGGCACGCGCGCTTTTCTGCCGCACCTGCCGAACAACCTGGGCAGCGCCCGCGTGGCGGACCTGGGCTGCGGCAACGGCGTATTGGCGATTGCCAGCGCGCTGCACAACCCCGACGCGCACTACACCTTGGTGGATGAGTCGTTCATGGCGGTGCAGTCCGCCACCGAAAATTGGCAGGCCGCCCTGGGTGAACGCAACGTGATCGTGCGTGCCGACGACGGCCTGGCCGGCCAGCAAGCGCAGTCGTTGGACGTGGTGCTGTGCAACCCGCCGTTCCACCAGCAGCAGGTGGTGGGCGATTTCCTCGCCTGGCGCATGTTCCAGCAGGCGCGGGAAGCCCTGGTGGTGGGCGGCGCGTTGTATATCGTGGGTAACCGTCACCTGGGTTATCACAGCAAGCTGGCGCGCCTGTTCCGCGGCGTCGAACAGGTGGCGGCCACGCCCAAGTTCGTCATTCTCAAGGCGCGCAAATAAAAAAAGCCCTGCCTTCTATAGAAGAACAGGGCCGAAAGAGCCGGGCCGCACGGCCCGGATCGGGATGTCAGTGCGTGGTAAGGCCCGCTGCATTCATAAACATGCGCATCAGGCTGGCGACGATGAACAGGGCCAGCACACTGCCGGTCCAGATCATCGCCAACCACCCAAGGCGCCGCCACAGCGGCTGTTTCTCGGCCTGTTCGATGTCGTGCAACGAGGGTTTGCCCGCCATGTCGCGACCCTCCTAGTGATAACCGTCTTCGTGGGTGACCTTGCCCCGGAACACGTAGTAGCTCCAGAAGGTGTAGCCCAGGATGAACGGGATAATGAACAGGGTGCCTACCAGCATGAAGCCCTGGCTTTGCGGCGGTGCGGCGGCGTCCCAGATCGATACCGACGGTGGGATGATGTTCGGCCACAGGCTGATCCCCAGGCCGCTATAACCCAGGAAAATCAATACCAGCGTCAGCAGGAACGGCGTGTAGTGCGCATTGCGTGCTACGGCGCGGATCAGCCCGTACATGGTCACCAGTACCAGCACCGGTACCGGCAGGAACCAGAACAGGTTCGGCAGGGTGAACCAGCGCGAGGCGATTTCCGGGTGGGTCAGCGGTGTCCAGATACTGACGATACCGATCACGGCCAGCACCACGAAGGCCAGCGGCCGCGCCAGGTTGTGCATCTGTTCCTGCAACTTGCCTTCGGTCTTCATGATCAGCCAGGTGCAGCCGAGCAGCGCATACGCCACGATCAATGCCACGCCACAGAACATCGTGAACGGCGTGAGCCAGTCCAGCGAGCCTCCGGCGAACTGGCGGTTGACCACCGGAATCCCATCGATAAACGCCCCCAGCGCCACGCCCTGGAAGAACGTGGCCGTCAGCGAACCGCCGATAAACGCCTTGTCCCACAGGTGACGCTTGTGGTCCTTGGCCTTGAAGCGGAACTCAAAGGCCACGCCACGAAAGATCAGCCCGATCAGCATCAGGATCAGCGGCAGGTACAACGCCGACAACACCACCGAATAGGCCAGCGGGAACGCACCAAACAGTCCCGCGCCGCCCAATACCAGCCAGGTTTCATTGCCATCCCATACCGGTGCCACGGTGTTCATCATGACGTCGCGGTCGGTCTTGCCCGGTACGAACGGAAACAGGATGCCGATCCCCAGGTCGAAACCGTCCATGACCACGTACATCATGATCCCGAAAATGATGATCACAGCCCAGATCAGCGGCAGATCAATGCCCATCTCAATTCCCCTTGTGCTGGATGTCGTCGTGGTCGTTGTCGGTGCCATCATCGGCAGCGGACAGCGGACGGGCCGGTGTACGTTTCTGGCCAGGACCACCATGGGTCGGCTCGGTGACTTCTTCTTGAATCACAGGCCCTTTGCGCACCAGACGCATCATGTAACCCAGGCCCGCGCCGAACAGCGCGAAGTACACCACCACGAACAGCACCAGGGTGATGGTCATCTGCGCCAGGCTATGCCCGGAGGACGCATCCGCCGTGCGCATCAGCCCGTAGACCACCCACGGTTGGCGACCGATTTCGGTGGTGAACCAGCCGGCGAGAATCGCGATCAGGCCGGACGGGCCCATCCACAAGGCCAGGTACAGGAACGGCTTGGACGTATACATCTTGTCGCCCCGGCGCAGCCACAAGCTGAACAAGCCGGTGAAGATCATCAGGAAACCCAGGCCGACCATGACCCGGAACGACCAAAACACCACGGTCGAATTAGGACGGTCTTCAGGCGGGAATTCCTTGAGTGCCGGCACCTGCTTATCCAACGAGTGGGTCAGGATCAGGCTGCCCAGGTAGGGAATTTCCACCGCGTATTTGGTTTTTTCGGCCTTCATGTCCGGCCAGCCGAACAGGATCAGCGGCGTGGGTTCATTGCCGATGTTTTCCCAGTGGCCTTCAATTGCGGCAATTTTTGCCGGCTGGTGCTTCAAGGTGTTGAGGCCGTGGAAGTCGCCGATCACCGCCTGGATAGGCGCAACGATCAGGGCCATCCACATCGCCATCGAGAGCATCTTGCGGATCGCCGGGTTGTCCTTGCCGCGCAGCAGGTGCCAGGCCGCCGACGAGCCGACGAAGAACGCCGTGGCCACGAAGGCCGCAGTAGCCATGTGCGCCAGGCGATAGGGGAACGATGGGTTGAAGACCACGGCGAACCAATCGGTGGGGATCACGCGGCCATCAACGATTTCAAAGCCTTGGGGCGTCTGCATCCAGCTGTTGGATGAGAGGATCCAGAAGGTCGAGATCAGCGTACCGATAGCCACCATCACGGTGGAGAAGAAGTGCAGGTTGCGCCCCACCTTGTTCCAGCCGAACAGCATCACGCCGAGGAAACCCGCCTCGAGGAAGAAGGCGGTGAGCACTTCGTACGTCAGCAGCGGCCCGGTGACGGCGCCGGCGAAGTCGGAGAAGCGGCTCCAGTTGGTGCCGAACTGATACGCCATGACCAGGCCGGAGACCACGCCCATGCCGAAGTTGACGGCAAAGATCTTCGACCAGAAATGGTAGAGGTCGCGGTAGGTGTCGTTACGGGTCTTGAGCCACAAACCCTCCAGCACCGCAAGGTAACTGGCCAGGCCGATGGTGATCGCCGGGAACAGGATGTGAAACGAGATGGTGAACGCAAATTGAATTCGGGCGAGATCTAGCGCCTCCAAACCGAACATAAGTCTTCCTCTGTCAGGTAATACCGGCTGCGGGCTCGGAGCCTGCACCCACTGCCCCCACGGATATGGAGTGTGACGAATTTCAATTCGTTTCTTTTTTTACCCGTCACGTAGGGAATCTGGCCTTTCGGCCGCCAGAACAATCCCGGTGCGGGTGTTGATCTGGATCAAGCATCGTTGAAAGAGTAGTCCCATTTGCGCTGCCCGGTTGTGTGGTCTTTTGCCGCGTGACAGCTTGCCTCACCAGGGTTATTGCAACTATTTGTTACAACACAATGCTAATCTCGCCATTCCTTTCGGTCTCGACCTGTACTCCCAATGCCTAGTGAACCTGCGTTGCTGTTACGTCACCACCGCCCCTTCATCGCGTTCTGGCTGGCGCGGATCTTTACCGCCAGCGGCTTCCAGATGCTGACCGTGGCGATCGGCTGGAACCTCTACCAACTGACTGGCAATGTGCTGGACCTGGGGCTGGTCGGCCTGGTGGAGTTCGTGCCGCGCGTGCTGTTCATGCTGCACACCGGGCATGTGGCCGATCGCTATGAGCGACGCAAAGTCGCCGCCATCTGCCAGACCGTACAGGCGCTGATTGCCCTGTCCCTGGCCATCGGCGGCCTGACCGGCAACGTGACCCGCGAGATGATCTTCATCCTCGCTTTCCTGCTGGGCGCCGCGCGTTCATTCGAAATGCCCACCACCCAGGCGCTGCTGCCGAGTATCGTGCCCAGCGCGCTGTTCCCCCGGGCCGTGGCCTCGTCGCAATCGGCCCAGCAATTGGCGACGATCGTCGCCCCGGCCCTCGGTGGTTTGCTCTATGCGTTCGGCAGCGTTTGGGTGTACGGCCCGACGGTGGTGCTGTACCTGATCGCCTGCGGCTTGACCCTGAACCTGCCTGCGCGCCAGACGCCGCTGAACAAAGGCAAGGCCACCCTGGATTCGCTGCTGGCCGGGATTCGCTTTATCCGCAGCCGCCCGGACATCCTCGGCGCCATTTCCCTGGACCTGTTTGCCGTGCTGCTGGGCGGCGCCACCGCGTTGTTGCCGGTGTTCGCCAAGGACATCCTGCTGACAGGCCCCTGGGGCCTGGGCCTGTTGCGCTCGGCACCGGCGGTGGGGGCGCTGTTGATGTCGTTGTGGCTGGCGCGTTTCTCGGTGGACCGCAAGGTCGGCCGCGTGATGTTCACCGCAGTCGGGGTGTTCGGCGTGGCAACCATCGCGTTCGGGCTGTCGACCTCGTTCTGGTTTTCCCTGGGGGTGCTGGTGGTGCTGGGCGCGGCGGATATGATCAGCATGGTGATCCGGGCTTCGTTCGTGCAGTTGGAAACGCCGGATGAGATGCGCGGCCGGGTGAGCGCAGTCAACGGCCTGTTTATCGGTGCATCCAATCAATTGGGTGAGTTCGAATCAGGGATCACCGCCCATTGGTTCGGCACCGTGCCCGCCGTCGTCATGGGCGGGATTGGTACGCTGGTAGTGACCGGGGTGTGGATCAAGCTGTTCCCGACCCTGGCCAATCGGGACCGGATGCATGTGCCGGTGGAAGAGCCCGGGCTGAAGCCCACCGCATAACCTGAGCCTTGAACAAGATAAATGTGGGAGGGGGCTTGCCCCCGATAGCGGTAGATCAGTCACATCATCCTCGACTGATACTCCGTCATCGGGAGCAAGCCCCCTCCCACATGAGTTACGCGGTGTGTTTTAGAGCACTTTGTCCAGGGTGATCGGAAACTCCCGGACCCGCTTGCCAGTGGCGTGATAGATCGCATTCGCCACCGCCGCCGCCACCCCGACAATGCCGATTTCGCCCACGCCCTTGGACCCGAGCGCATTGACGATCTGGTCGTGCTCTTCGACAAACACCACGTCAATCTCACCGATATCGGCATTCACCGGGATGTGGTACTCGGCCAGGCTGTGGTTCATGTAGCGACCCAGCTGATGGTCGACCTGAGTCTCTTCGTGCAGCGCCATGCCGATGCCCCACACCACCCCGCCGAGGATCTGGCTGCGCGCCATTTTCGGATTGACCACGCGCCCGGCCGCAATCGCGCTGACTACGCGGCTGACCTTGATGGTGCCCAAGTCTTCATCTACCCGTACTTCGACGAACACCGCCGAATGGGTGGCCGTGGCATAGCCCTCGCGCTTCTTGTCGGGCTCGCTGTCGACCTGCACCTCAAGCGCGTCCTCGCCGCTGTCCTTGACCAGTTGGGCCAACGACACACTCACGTCGCCGGTGTGCAGTTGGCCGTCTTCAAAGCGCACGGACTCGGCATCCTGGAACACCGGGTAAGTCTGCCGGGCAACGGCCAGCAGTTTGGCGGTCAAGGCCTCGCAGGCTTGCTGCACGGCGGTGCCGACGGACGACACGGTAAACGAACCACCTTGCAGCGGCGCGGTAGGCAGTGAGGAATCACCGAGCAAAAACACCACGTCCTCCACCGCCACACCGCTGGCCTGCGCCGCGATCTGGGTCATCACGGTGTAGGTGCCCGTGCCGATATCGGTGGTGGCGCTGCTGACGGTGAGTTTGCCGCTCGTATCGAGGCGCGCCTTGGCGCTGGCTTTCATCTGCATGGCTTCCCATACACCACCGGCCATGCCCCAGCCGATCAACTGGCGGCCGTCGCGCATGCTGCGCGGTTCGGGGTTGCGCTGGCTCCAGCCAAAACGCTCGGCACCTTCGCTGTAACACTCGCGCAGGGCCTTGCTCGACCAGGGCTTGTCTTCATTTTGGTTACGTTCGGCGTAGTTGATCAGGCGCAGTTGCACCGGGTCGATGGCCAGGGCGCAGGCCAGTTCGTCCATGGCGCATTCCAGGCCGATCACGCCCAGGGCGGCACCGGGAGCGCGCATGTCCAGTGGGGTGAAGACGTCCAGCGGCACCAGCTTGTAGGTCAATTGCACGTTATCGCAGTGGTAGAGCATGCCGCTCCATTCCACCACGTGTTCGCTGAAATCCTCGAAGCGCGAAGTCTGCCCAATCGCGGTATGCCCCAGGGCCAGCAAGCGCCCGTTGGCGGCGGCGCCCATCTGCAAGCGCTGCAAGGTGCGCGGGCGGTAGCCGAAGGTGAACATCTGTTGACGGGTCAGGGTCACGCGCACCGAGCGCTTGAGCGCCAGCGATGCCATCACCGCCAGCGGCAATTGGTACTGCGGGCGCAGGCCCGAACCAAAGGCGCCACCGACGAACGCGGCGAAGATGCGTACCTGGCTCTTATCCAGGCCAAAGACTTTTTGCACATACGCCTGGCAGTTCTGCGGGCCCTGGGTTTTGTCGTGGATATGCAGGGTGCCGTCGGGCTGGTACAGCACGGTGCTGGCGTGGGGTTCCATGGGGTTATGGTGTTCGATGGGCGTGCTGTAGTGCAGATCGAGGCTGATGGCGGCACCCGCCCATTCGGCCTGGAAGTTGCCACGCGGCCCGGGCGGTGTCTGGGGCGAAGGGTGAGCCGATTGCTGCTGAGCGATCAGGTCGGTTTCGAAATCTTCCGCCGCGTATTCGATGTCGACCAGCGAGCCGGCATGCCGCGCCAGCTCCAGGTTATCGGCGATCACCAGGGCCAGGGGCTGGCCGCTGTAGAGCACGCGGTCGTTATACAGCGGGCGAAATGGCGAGCCATCGGCGGCATCTGCATCGGCGAACGCATCGTCGTAGCTGGCAATTTTCGGGCGATTGAGGTGATGGATGACCTCCGCCACACCCGGCAGTGCCAGGGCCCTTGAGGCATCGATGCGCAGGACACGGCCTTTGGCGATCGTGCTCGACACCACGCTGCCATGCAGCAGGCCGTCCTCGGGAAATTCACCGGCATAACGCGCTTTGCCGGTGACCTTGAGCAGACCGTCGACACGGTCCAGGGGTTTGCCGATGGCGCTCATGGCTGTTCTCCTGCGACCGCAGCGTCGCTCAGTGCACGAATGATTGCGCGGCGCGCCAGCTTGATCTTGAAGCCGTTGTGTTGCAGCGGCTCGGCATCCTGCAGCAGGGCATCGGCAGCGTTACTGAAGGTTTCGCGGCTGACGCGGCGGCCTATCAGCGACGCCTCTACCGCGCGGTCGCGCCAGGGTTTGTGCGCCACACCGCCAAGGGCCAGGCGGGCGTCGATGATCTCGTCGCCGTTCAATTCCAACGCGGCGGCAACCGACACCAGCGCGAACGCGTAGGACGCACGGTCGCGGATTTTCAGGTAGTGGCTGTGGCGGGCCAGGTTATCGGCAGGCAATTCAATGGCGGTGATCAGTTCATCGTCGGCCAATTGGTTGTCGCGTTGCGGTGCATCGCCGGGCAGGCGGTGGAAGTCGGCGAACTCGATGACCCGCGCCCCGCCGCGCCCTTCGACATGCACCCGCGCCTCCAGCGCCGCCAGGGCCACGCACATGTCCGAAGGGTGGGTGGCGACGCACTGCTCGCTGGCGCCGAGGATCGCATGGATGCGGTTCAAGCCGGTGCGCGCCGGGCAGCCGCTGCCGGGCTCACGCTTGTTGCACGGCACCGTGGCGTCATAGAAATAGTAGCAACGGGTGCGCTGCAGCAGGTTGCCACCGGTACTGGCCATGTTGCGCAGTTGCGGCGAGGCCCCGGCAAGAATGGCTTGGGACAGCAATGGGTAACGCTGCTCAATCAGCGGGTGCCAGGCCAGATCGGCATTACTGACCAGCGCGCCGATGCGCAGGCCGCCGTCGGCGGTTTCTTCGATGGCATTGAGCGGCAGCCCGGTGATATCGATCAAGTGTTCGGGGCGGCTGATGTTCTCTTTCATCAGGTCCAGCAGGTTGGTGCCCCCGGCAATGAAGCGCGATGCCGCGCTGCTCAGGTGCACCGCCTCGTGCACGTCGGCCGGTTTGCTGTAATGGAAGGGGTTCATTGCTCACCTCCCCGGTTGCCGCACGCCGGCAGCGCCTCTTCGATGGCCGCGCGGATATTGCTGTAGGCACCGCAGCGGCACAGATTGCCGCTCATCAATTCCTGCACCTGGGCACTGTCGTGGGCGCGGCCTTCGTTGGCCAGGCCGACCGCCGAGCAAATCTGGCCGGGGGTGCAGTAGCCGCATTGGAAGGCATCGTGCTTGATGAAGGCTTGCTGCATCGGGTGCAACTGATCGCCGTCGGCCAGGCCTTCGATAGTGGTCAGCTCGGCGCCGTCGCACATCACGGCCAGGGTCAGGCAGGCGTTTACGCGCTTGCCGTCACGCAAGACGGTGCACGCGCCGCACTGGCCGTGGTCGCAGCCTTTTTTGCTGCCGATCAGGTCCAATTGTTCGCGCAGCAGGTCCAGCAAGGTGGTCCAGGGCAACACACTCAATTGGCGATCCTGGCCATTCAAGGTCAAGCGTATCGGGTGGGCGACGAACGGCTGGGCCGCCGCGCCATTGGGGGTCGCGCTCATAAACACCTCACGGGTTGATGTACATCCGCGGCGTTCAGGGAAATCGCCGTCTCAGGGGTACGACTTCCCAGGGTTTTGAGCGTTCAAGCCAATTGATCAGCGGATATTGAGCTGGGCTTTCAGGGTGTTTTGCGGAGGATTGATCGAGGTGTTGGTGAATTCGAACCAACCCTGGGCTTGCACGTTGAGGTCAAACACATAGATGTAGCCCATCAGCGTGCCCACGCCGTTACAGGCCTCACTGATGTTGCCCACCTGGCACACCGCCGTGCGCTGCCCGTTCAACTCGGCGCCATTGAAGCGGCCCATCGGGCTGTTGCCCAGGCCGACTTCCATTACCGAGACCTTCGTCGGCCCACGGTGCTCGCACATCTGGGTGGTCTGCACACGGTCCGGAATGGTCTCGCTGCACTTCGCCGATTCGACCTTGAACACCCGCACCTCGCTCAAGGCCGGTGCAGCCGCGCCCCACACCGGTGCCGCGCCGAGCCACAGGCTCAGACAAGGGATCAGAGCTAGACTCCACGCGTTGGCTTTTTTCATGCTGTCGATGACCTGCTGTTGAACGTCGGCGCAGTATGCCTCAAGGCCATGCGCCACACAGCCTCGGCTGCTGGTATGATGCGCCGCTTTTTCCGATCCTCTCTGAAGCCACAAGCGCTTGGCGCAGTTTGTGCTTTGACTTAGAGGTCAACAAATCACGACGCAAGATAGCGTCACAGGGAGCCGGCATGCTGGAAAAGCTGTTTCAACTCAAAGCCCACAACACCAACGTGCGCACCGAGATTCTCGCGGGTATCACGACATTCCTGGCCATGGCCTACATCCTGTTCGTGAACCCGAGCATCCTCGGCGAAACCGGCATGGACAAGGGCGCGGTGTTTGTCGCGACCTGCCTGGCGGCGGCCATCGGTTCGACCGTGATGGGCCTGATCGCCAACTACCCGATCGCCCTCGCGCCGGGCATGGGCCTCAATGCCTTCTTCACCTACACCGTGGTCCTGCACATGGGCCACACTTGGCAGGTGGCATTGGGCGCGGTGTTCATTTCGGCGGTGCTGTTCTTCCTGCTGTCGATCTTCCGTATCCGTGAGTGGATCATCAACAGCATTCCCCTGCCCCTGCGCTCGGCGATTGCCGCCGGTATCGGCCTGTTCCTGGCGCTGATCGCCTTGCACAACGCCGGTATCGTGGTCGCCAATCCGGCCACGCTGGTGGGCCTGGGCGACCTGAAACAACCGGCGCCGATCCTGGCCACCCTCGGTTTTGTGCTGATCGTGGCCCTGGAAGCCCTGGCCGTGCGTGGTGCGGTTCTGATCGGCATCCTGGCGGTGACCATCGTGTCCATTGTGATGGGCTTCACCCCGTTCGGCGGCGTGACCTCGATGCCACCGTCCCTGGCCCCGACCTTCCTGCAACTGGATATCAAGGGCGCGCTGGACATCGGCCTGGTCAGCGTGATCTTCGCGTTCCTGTTCGTCGACCTGTTCGACAACTCCGGCACCCTGATCGGCGTCGCCAAGCGCGCCGGCCTGATGGGCAAGGACGGCCACATGCCGAAAATGGGCCGTGCGCTGATCGCCGACAGTACGGCGGCCATGGCCGGCTCGCTGCTGGGTACTTCGACCACCACCAGCTACATCGAATCTGCCGCTGGCGTGAGCGCCGGTGGCCGTACCGGCTTGACCGCCATCGTGGTCGCGATCCTGTTCCTGCTGGCGCTGTTCTTCTCACCGCTGGCGGCCAGCGTACCGGCCTTCGCCACCGCGCCGGCGCTGCTGTTCGTGGCCGTCTTGATGACGTCCGGCCTGGCCGAAATCGACTGGGATGACATTACTGTGGCCGCGCCGGTGGTAATCACCGCCCTGGCGATGCCCTTCACTTACTCCATCGCCAACGGCATCGCCTTCGGTTTCATCGCCTGGACCGCCATCAAGCTGCTTTCGGGCCGCTACCGTGAGCTGAACCCGGCCCTGGTGATTCTGTCGATTCTGTTCGTGATCAAGCTGGGCTGGTTCAACGCATGACTTTCGACGCCGCACACTACACCGCTCAACTGCAAGACAAGGTCACGCGCCTGCGTGACCTGCTGGCACCGTTCGACGCCCCCGAGCCGCAGGTCTTCGACTCGCCGCTGCAGCACTTCCGCCTGCGCGCGGAGTTTCGCCTGTGGCGCGAAGGCGGCGAGCGCCACTACGCGATGTTCGCCCAGGACGACAAGCGCACGCCGATCCTGATCGAAGCGTTTCCCATCGCCAGCCAGCGCATCAACCAGTTGATGCCGCAGCTCAAGGCCGCCTGGCAAGCCAGCGCCGCCCTGAGCCACAAACTGTTCCAGGTGGAATTCCTCACCACCCTGGCCGGCGACGCGATGATCACCCTGTGCTATCACCGCCCGCTGGATGAACACTGGCACACCGCAGCGAACAAGCTGGCGGCTGAGCTGAACGTGAGCATCATTGGCCGCTCCAAGGGCAAGCGCGATGTGATCGGCCGCGACTACGTGGTGGAAAAACTCGAGGTCGGTGGCCGCACCTTCAGCTACCGCCAACCCGAAGGCGCCTTCACCCAGCCCAACGGCACGGTGAACCAGAAGATGCTCAACTGGGCTTACGACGCCCTGGGTGATCGCCCGGACGACTTGCTGGAGCTGTACTGCGGCAACGGCAATTTCACCCTGCCGCTGGCGACCCGCGTGCGTAACGTGCTGGCCACCGAAATCAGCAAGACCTCGGTGAATGCGGCCCTGAGCAACCTCGATGAAAATGCCGTGGATAACGTCACCCTGGTGCGCCTCTCCGCCGAAGAACTCACCGCGGCCCTGAATGAAGTGCGCCCGTTCCGCCGTCTGCATGGCATCGACCTGAAAAGCTACGAATTCGGCAGCGTCTTCGTCGACCCGCCCCGCGCCGGCATGGACCCGGACACCTGCGAACTGACCCGGCGCTTCGACAACATCCTGTACATCTCCTGCAACCCGGAGACGTTGGCGGCGAACATCGCACAGCTGCACGACACGCACCGCATTACTCAATGCGCGATGTTTGACCAGTTCCCGTGGACGCACCATATGGAATCGGGTGTGTTGCTGACCCGTCGATAATCTGCCGCGCGCTGTTACCGGTGTGGGGCGGCTCTCGCCGCCTCCCACACGCGATCCTCCCTGCGCAATGAATTAAAAGTTCGATAATCGAACACAACCGCCGTCGTTCATTGACCAAATTAACCAACCAGTACATTTTATCCGCATAACCAAGAAGAACTGCGGAGACCTTCTATGCCACCCATCGTGCTGGTGCTCAATGGCCCCAATCTCAACCTGCTCGGTACCCGCGAGCCTGCCACCTATGGCCACGAAACCTTGGCCGACATTGCCGCCCTGTGCGGGCGCAGCGCGGAAAAACTCGGGCTGACCATCGAGTTTCGCCAGACCAACCACGAGGGCGAACTGCTCGACTGGATCCACGCCGCCCGCGCCCGTTGCGCCGGGATCGTGATTAACCCGGCGGCCTGGACTCATACCTCGGTGGCGATTCGTGATGCGCTGGTGGCCAGCGAAGTGCCGGTGATCGAGGTGCATTTGTCCAACGTGCACGCCCGTGAGGCGTTTCGTCATCACTCCTTTGTCTCGCCCATCGCCAAGGCGGTGCTGGCCGGGTTTGGCAGCCATGGCTACCACTTGGCCCTGGAACATTTCAGCCACTCGTTGAAAGGATGCGCCTGATGAAACCCCGCGTTCTCGCCGGCCTGATCGGCGCCGGCATCCAGGCTTCCCGCACGCCCGCCCTGCATGAACAGGAAGGTGACGCCCAGGGCCTGCGCTACCTGTATCGCCTGATCGACCTGGAAGCGCTGCGCCTGAACAGCCACGCCCTTCCCGAACTGCTGCGTGCCGCCGAGCAGATGCACTTCACCGGTTTGAACATTACCTACCCGTGCAAGCAAGCGATCCTGCCGTTGCTCGATGAATTGTCCGACGAGGCAAAGGGCATTGGCGCGGTCAACACCGTGGTATTCAAGGACGGCAAGCGCATCGGCCATAACACCGATTGCCTGGGGTTCGCCGAGGGTTTCCGACGCAACTTGAATGATGTGCCACGCCAGCGCGTGGTGCAGATGGGCGCCGGCGGTGCAGGCGCGGCGGTGGCGCACGCGCTGCTGGCCGAGGGCGTTGAACAGCTGAGCATTTTTGACTTGGACAGCCTCCGCGCCCGCGAGCTTGTGGATAACCTCGCCCGGCGTTTTGGCACCGGTCGCGCCCAGGTCGGCAGCGACTTGACCAACGCCATGGCGCAGGCGGACGGCCTGGTCAACACCACACCAATGGGCATGGCCAAGCTGCCCGGCACACCGGTGCCCGCCGCGTTATTACATGCAGGGTTATGGGTGGCGGAAATCGTGTATTTCCCATTGGAAACCGAGTTGCTGCGCGACGCACGCGCCTTGGGTTGCCGCACGTTGGATGGCGGCAATATGGCGGTGTTTCAGGCGGTGAAGGCGTTTGAGTTGTTCAGTGGTGAGGCGGCGGATGCTGGCAGGATGTTGGCGCACTTTCAGAGCATGAACAGCCAGCAGTAGAAACCGGGCCGAAAATGTGGGAGGGGGCTTGCTCCCGATAGCGGTCTGTCAGCGCAACATGGGGTGGCTGACACACCGCTATCGGGAGCAAGCCCCCTCCCACATTGACCGCGTACAGCCAGTTCTCAAGCTTGCAGATAACGCAACACCGACTCGCAGATCATCTCCCGATGCCGCTGCTTGATCGCCTCATCCGACAGTTCAATCTGAAAGATCTCACTGAAGGTATGCCGGTTGGAGACACGGTAAAAACTGAATGAGTTGATCAACAGATGCACATCCAGCGGCTCCAACCCTTCGCGAAACAGCCCCATTTCAGCGCCGCGACGCAGGGTCTCACCGAGCCCCTCGAGAATTTTGCTGTTCATGTCCTTGATCGTACTGGTGCGCTTTACGTACTCGGCGTTGTGGATATTTTCGATGCTGACAATGCGCACGAAATCCACGTTCTGGTCATGGTGGTCGAAGGTGAACTCCACCAGCCGGCGGATCGCTTCGCGCGGTTCCAGGGCCGTGAGGTTCATGCGCGTTTCGGTGTTGCGAATATCGCCGTAGAGCTTCTCCAGCACCTCGACGTAGAGCTGCTCCTTGCTGCCGAAGTAGTAATAGATCATGCGCTTGGAGGTGTGGATGCGTTCGGCGATGGCGTCCACGCGGGCGCCGGACAGGCCCTGCTGAACGAACTCGACAATGGCTTCCTGGAGAATATTCTCGCGGGTCTTTTCCGGATTGTTCTTGCGACTCTTGCGCGGTGCGTCTGACACGGCAGGGAGGTCGGGAGTCAGGGTCATGGTGCGCTCACGGCGTTTTTATGCAGGCCCGATTATGGGCCGAGGCGCTCCCCGAAGGAAGCACCTCCCCACCGTTATAAACGCGCCTGACGCACCGCACCGCTGCGCGACTTGGCCATTGCCGCCAAACGCACCGCCACATTGGCCGCGCCATAACCGGCATAGCCGTTCTTGCGCTGGATGATCTCGAAGAAAAACCGGCCCTCGAAGGCTTCGGTGTAGACATGAAACAGCTCACCGCCCTGGGCGTCACGGTCGTACAGCACGTTGTAGTACGCCAGTTCGCTGAGGAACTCATCGTCGAAATCAAAGCGTGCAGCCAAGTCATCGTAGTAGTTGAGCGGGATATCCAACAGCGGCACCCCAGCCTCCTTGGCCCGGCGCACCTCGGCGAAAATATCCGCGCAATCGAAGGCAATGTGGTGCACGCCCGAGCCGCGATAGCTCGAAAGCGCGTGGGAAATCGCCGTATTGCGGTTCTCGGAAATATTCAGCGGCAGGCGAATCGAACTGCAGCGGCTGCGCAGTGCGCGGCTTTTGACCAGCCCGTAAGGGTCGGGCAGCACCACTTCGTCATCGGCTTCAAAATCCAGCAAGCTTTTGTAGAACAGCACCCAGCTGTCGAGGCTGTCGGCCGGCAGGGCCATGGCCATATGGTCGATGCGCAGCAAGCCGCCGCTGGCGGTGACGGGTTGCAGGTTGAAATCGGTGTCGTATAGCCCGCCTTCGCTTTGATCCACCAGGTAAATCAAGCTGCCATCCGGCGCCCGTACGGCCGCCAACTCCAGTTCGTTGGGCCCGACCAGGCCGCGATAGGGCTGGCCCTTGTAGGCCACTGCCCGTTCCAACGCCTTGGCGCTGTCCTTGACCCGCATCGCCGTGGCGCACAGCGACGGGCCATGGGCCTCGAAAAAGTTGTGGGCAAAGGAATAAGGTTCGCAATTGAGGATCAGGTTGATATCGCCCTGGCGCAACAGGCTCACGTTCTTGGAACGATGCTGGCCGGCCTTGGCGAAGCCCAGGCGTTCCAACCAATGGGTCAGCTTGGCGCCGAGGCTTTCATCCACCGCAAATTCGAGGAATTCGATGCCGTCGTACTCGCTGGCCGCCGGGGTCTCGAACAGGATATCCACGGGCGCGGCGGGTTGTTCCGCCGCCAGGCGCTGGCGGGTTTTCTCTTCCAGATACAGCAACGAGCGCAAACCATCCGCCGCGTTGGCCCGGGTCGGTGCGGCGCGAAAGCCGTCGTTGAAAATCTCCAGGGACAACGGCCCGGTGTAGCCACTCTTGATGATCGGCGCGAGAAACCCAGCCAGGTCGAACTCACCCTGGCCGGGGAAGCAGCGAAAATGCCGGCTCCACTCCAGCACATCCATGGCCAGGATCGGCGCGTCGGCCATTTGCACGAAGAAGATTTTGTCGCCGGGGATTTCGGCGATGGCGCTCGGGTCGCCCTTGAGCGACAAGGTGTGGAAGCTGTCGAGCAGCACACCCAGGCTGGGATGATCCACCTGGCGCACCAGGTTCCATACCTGCTGCCAGGTGTTCACATGCTTGCCCCAGGCCAGCGCTTCATAGCCAATTCGCAAGCCACGACGGCCCGCGTGTTCGGCCAGCAGGCTGAGGTCGTCCAGCAGGATGCGCTCATCGCCCACGCAATCGGCCGAGGCATTACTGCATACCAGCACCAAGTCGGTGCCCAGCTCCTGCATCAGATCGAATTTGCGCTCGGCGCGCTCAAGGTTGCGCGCCAGACGATCACGGCGGCAGCCCTCGAAGTCTCGAAATGGCTGGAACAGGGTGATGGCAATGCCCAAGTCGGCGCACATCTGCCTGACTTCACGGGGGCTGCCGTCGTAGTACAGCAGGTCGTTTTCAAAAATCTCAACGCCATCAAACCCGGCGGCGGCAATGGCTTCGAGCTTTTCCGGCAGGGTGCCGCTCAACGACACGGTAGCGATGGAACGTTGCATGGGTCACTCCCGGCAATTGTTGTTTATGGCAAATTATTCGCCCACAGCCTACACGCGGCAATTAAAATGTACGAACCGGTTAGTTTTTGGTGCGATTATCGAACACTATGCCCCTTTGGCGAATTGACGACTTTTTAACCACTGCGCACCATCGAACCTGCATCAAGACCCAGAACACACCATAAAAATTTCAAAAACGGGTACGACCTCATGCCTCTGCAAAACTCCGCCCTGGCCGCGCGCCCCGGCACCCCGCACGCCGGCATCGGCGACAAGATCCGCGGCGCCCTGGCCGTGGGTAAAACCCGCTGGGGCATGCTGGCCCTGGTGTTCTTCGCCACCACCCTCAACTACATTGATCGCGCCGCCCTGGGCGTGATGCAACCGATTCTGGCCAAGGAGATGAGCTGGACGGCGATGGACTACGCCAACATCAACTTCTGGTTCCAGGTCGGCTACGCCATCGGCTTTGTGCTGCAGGGCCGCTTGATCGACCGGGTAGGCGTCAAGCGCGTGTTTTTCTGCGCGGTGCTGCTGTGGAGCCTGGCCACCGGCGCCCACGGCCTGGCTACCTCGGCAGTCGGCTTCATGGTCTGCCGGTTTATCCTCGGGCTGACCGAGGCCGCCAACTACCCGGCGTGCGTGAAAACCACGCGCCTGTGGTTCCCGGCCGGCGAGCGCGCGGTGGCGACCGGTATCTTCAACGCCGGCACCAACGTCGGCGCGATGATGACGCCCATGCTGCTGCCGTTGATCCTGCACGTGTGGGGCTGGCAGGCGGCGTTCCTGTGCATGTCGGCGCTAGGTGGTATCTGGCTGGTGTTGTGGGGCTTGAAGTACTACAACCCGGAAGAGCATCCCACCGTTAAACAATCCGAATTGGACTACGTGCAACAGGAAGTCGAGCCGGAACAACCCCGCGTACCGTTCAGCCGCATCCTGCGCATGCGCGGCACCTGGGCCTTCGCCCTGGCGTACTCGCTGACCGCCCCGGTGTTCTGGTTCTACCTGTACTGGCTGCCGCCATTCCTGAACCAGCAATACAACCTGGGCATCAACGTGACGCAGATGGGCATCCCGCTGATCATCATCTACCTCACCGCCGACTTCGGCAGCGTGGGCGGCGGCATTCTGTCCTCGTTCCTGATCGGTCGCGGGATGAACTCGATCAAGGCGCGGCTGCTGTCGATGCTCTTGTTCGCCTGCTGCATCGTCGGCGTGATCATGGCGGCCGGCTCCAGCCAATTGTGGGTCGCGGTGTTCGCCATCTCCCTGGCCATCGGCGCGCACCAGGCCTGGACCGCCAACATCTGGAGCCTGGTGATGGACTACACGCCCAAGCACATGATGAGCACGGTGTTCGGCTTCGGCGGCATGTGCGCGGCCATCGGCGGCATGTTCATGACCCAGATCGTCGGCCATATCCTGACCGTGACCAACAACAACTACACGCTGTTGTTCACCCTGATTCCGGCGATGTATTTCATCGCACTGGTGTGGATGTACTTCATGGCGCCGCGCAAGATTCCTACGGTAGAGGTGTAATCAACGCCGCCGCTGCTGCCAGGCAGCGGCCAAGCCGCTCATGCAGATCACCCCGATACCGACCACCGTGGTCATGTCGGGGGTATGACTGAACACCAGCCAACCCAACAACCCCGCAAACACGATCTGGCAATAGCCGAACGGCGCCAGCAAGGCCGGCGCCGCGAAGCGGAACGCCTGGGTGAGCATCAAGTGCGCAGTCATCCCGCAGGTGCCCAGCGCCAGCATCATCACCCCATGCCACAGGGTCGGTACCTGCCAGAAGAACGGCACCATCGCACTCATCACCAGGGTGTTGCACAGGCCGGCGAAGAAGTTGCTGGTGGTGGGGCTGTCGTATTGGCTGAGGATGCGCGTGAGCAGTTGGTAGAAGCAGAAGAACAGCGCCGAGCACAGTGGCAACAGCACCGCCGGGGTGAACAGCTCACCGCCCGGATGGATAATGATCACCACGCCGACAAACCCGCAGATCACCGCCAGCCATTGGCCACGCGTGACGTGCTCGCCGAGCAGGGGCACCGAGAGCGCCGTCACCAGGATCGGCGCAAGGAAGTTCACCGCCGTGGCTTCCGCCAACGGGATGTAATGCAGCGCCGTGGTGAAAAACAGGCTGGTGCCCAACAAGCACAACGCCCGCACCACCTGCATCCCCGGCCGTTTGCTGCGCAGCACGCGCAGGCCCGATTGCGGCAGGAAGATCCCGGCCATCAGCAGCGTGTGCACCATGTACCGCGCCCACACCACCATCACGATCGGGTAGAACCCGGCCAGGTATTTGGACAGGGCGTCGTGGCTGGAGAACAGGAACGTCGCCAGCACAATCAGCAGGATGCCTTTGAAGGGATGGTTGACGCCGGAAAGCGGGGTACTGACAGTCATTGAATTCTCTTGTGTGGCGAGCTGAACACGGTGGCACTCAACCGAAGTAATCTAGCAGCCGGGCATGCGTCTGCCCCAAGAGCATAACCAAACACCGGGCGAACAGCGCACTAAATCAGTGGATTTGAGTCCAACCCAGCACGCGCGCCCCGGCGTTGCACACTTTTTAATCAAGGCCCTGCCGCTATGAAAAAAATCCTGTTTGCCCTGTCTGCCCTCGCCCTGCTCTCTGCCTGCGATAAAACGCCGAAAGAAGCCCCCAAGCCCGCCCCCGCGTCCGTGCAGGCGACCCTGGTACCCGAAACGCCACCCACCGATAAATGGGTGGGCAAGTGGATCGGCGTCGAAGGCTTGAACCTGAGCATCGCCAAGGACGACAGCATCGGCCGCGGTCATTACATCCTGACCATGCAATATGGCCTGGATGCCGATGCATCCGGCACGTTCAAGGGCCAGGCAACCGATGATGGCATCGCCTTCACCCGCCCGGACGGCCCGCAGGTGCTGCGCGCCGGGGATGGCGCAGCCACTGGCTTGAAATGGCTGGCCGATAAAAAAGACTGCCTGATTGTCGCCAGCGGCGAAGGCTATTGCCGCTAACTACGACCATACTCCATCCATATTTTTGCCGGACCGTTAACGAGAGGATTGCCCCATGCTATGGAAAAAAGGCCGACGCAGCGACAACGTGGTGGATGCCCGCGATGACAGCGGCGGTGGCGGCGGTGGCGGGATGCGCTTCGGTGGCGGCAAGGGCCTGAGCCTGACCGCTATCGTGCTGATCGTCGGCATCGGCTGGCTCACCGGCCAGGACCCGATGCAGATCCTCGGCCAATTGACCGGCCAGATGGAGCAGGCGCCGTCGGTCAGCACGCAATCGCGTCAGGCTCCGCCGGCCAACGACGAGCAGGCCGACTTCGTGCGCGCGGTGCTAGGCGATACCGAAGACACCTGGGGCCAGGTGTTCCAGGAGAACGGCCTGGCTTATAAGAACCCGAAACTGATCCTGTTCCGTGGCCGGGTGAACTCCGCCTGCGGTGGCGCCACCTCGGCCAGCGGCCCGTTCTATTGCCCTGCTGACCAGCAGGTGTACCTGGACCTGGATTTCTTCCGTGAAATGTCGCAACGCTTCCAGGCCGCCGGCGATTTCGCCCAGGCGTATGTGATCGCCCACGAAGTCGGGCACCACGTACAAACCCTGCTAGGCATCTCGTCCAAGATCCAGGCCGCACGCCAACAGGGCCGGCCGATGCAAGGCGACGGTGGCCTGCTGGTGCGCCAGGAGTTGCAAGCCGACTGCTTTGCCGGCGTCTGGGCCAACCGCGCGCAAAAACGCCTGAACTGGCTGGAACCTGGCGATATCGAAGAAGCACTGAATGCCGCCAACGCCATTGGCGACGACCGCCTGCAGCAACAGGGCCAAGGGCGCGTGGTGCCGGACTCGTTTACCCACGGCACGTCGGCTCAGCGCGTGCGCTGGTTCAAGACCGGCTTCGCTCAGGGCCAAATCTCCCAATGCGACACCTTTACGGCCAAGAGTCTTTAAATGCATAAACGCGTGGGCTGGCTGCTGGCGTGGTTGATGTCCTGTTCAGCGTTGGCTGCCGAACACGGCGTCAACCTGGTCAGCCCTGAGCGTTTTCATGTGGATGCGGGCGAGCTCAGCCTGGGCTTGAGCCAGGATTGGCGCCAGCCGCTGCCGGAGGTCACCCGCGCGCTGATTATCGTGCACGGCCGCCTGCGCAATGCGCAGACCTATCTGAAAAGCGGGATCGATGCCGCGGCCCATGCCGGGGCTGGCGGTACCGTGCTGGTGATTGCGCCGCAGTTTCTCAACCAGTCGGACGTTGAACGTCACCACCTGGATGACCAGGTGCTGCGCTGGAAGGGCAATGACTGGATGGCCGGCGCGCCGTCCATCGGTCCGGGCCCGGTCAGCTCTTTTGGCGCCCTCGACCAGATCATCCAACACCTGGGCAACCGCGCACTGTTCCCGCATCTGAAAGAAATCGTCGTCGCCGGGCATTCCGGTGGCGGCCAGGTGGTACAGCGCTTCGCGGTCACCGGCCACGCTCACCCAATGCTGCAGACCGAAGGCATCCGCCTGCGGTATGTGGTGGCCAACCCATCGTCCTACGCCTACTTCAGCCCACAACGCCCGGTGAAGTTCGAAACGGCCGGTTGCCCTGATTTCAACGACTGGAAGTACGGCATGCAAGGTGTACCGGACTACGCCAAGGGCCAGGGCGCCGAGCAACTGGAGCAGGCTTATGTTTCACGCGATGTCACGTACCTGCTGGGCCAACAAGACACCGACCCCAACCACCCGGCGCTGGACAAAAGCTGCGAAGCCGAAACCCAGGGTGCGTATCGGCTGATTCGCGGGCACAACTATTTTGACGCCCTCAAGCAGCGGCATCCGCAGTTGGGTCACAGGCTGGTAGAAGTACCGGGAGTGGGGCATGACGGGGATAAAATGTTTACCTCGCCCGAGGGCCAGAGAGCCCTGTTCGCGCAATAACTGACGAAGCCGGATAAAAATGTGGGAGGGGGCTTGCCCCCGATAGCGGTGTAACTGTCAGCAATCCTTTAAGTGACAGACCGCCATCGGGGGCAAGCCCCCTCCCACATTTGATCTCTATTGGCTGGACTGGATCATCTGGCGCAATACCGCACAATCCTCGGCATGCCAATCCGCCAACTCCGGCCACGGGTTCTGCGGCAAATTAACCAGCACCGTCCGCGTCCCGGCCGCCCGGCCGCAATCCAGGTCGAAGCGGTAATCGCCAACCATCACCATCTCGCTCGGTGTGACATCCCAGGCCGCCGCCAGCTTCAACAAGCCGCCCGGATCCGGCTTGGGCGGTGCGTCCTCCCGCCCCAGCACGTCCTCGGCGGCAAAACAGTCCGCCAGGCCAATCGCTTGCAGGGTGACATGCGCCAGTTCCTGCGCATTGCGCGTCAAAATGCCCAGGCGATAACCGCGTGCGGCCAGCTCGCGCACCAGTTCCACCGCGCCCTCGGCGGCGACCGAACCCAGCGCCAGTTCGCGCTCGTGTTCCAGCAACCAGGCATGCTTGGCCGCCGCGATATCCGCCGGCAATGCGGCAAGGTGCGTGAGAATATCGTCTTCAGCAGGAATCTCCAGCGCAACCCGGATGGCCGCAAAATCATGCACGGCCACCGTGAGGGTGCCGTCCATATCAAACACCCAATGCCGGACGTCGGCCAGGCTCATGCCCAGTCCTTGCGATGGCGAATCAAGCCTTCCTGGGTCACCGACGCCACCAGTTGCCCGGCGCGGTTGTACACGCTGCCCCGGGAAAAGCCCCTGGAATTGCCAGCCCATGGGCTGTCCATGGCATACAGCAACCAATCATCGGCGCGCAGATCAGCGTGGAACCACAGCGCGTGGTCGAGGCTGGCGACCTGCATATCTTTGTGCCACACGGTCTTGCCATGGGGCAGCAGCGAGGTGGTCAACAGGCCGAAGTCCGAGGCGTAGGCCAATAGGTATTTATGCAACGCCGGCGCATCGGCCAGGGCGCCGTCGGCACGAAACCACACGTACTTGACCGGGTCGGACGGCTGCGGGTTGAACGGGTCTTTTTCGGTAACAGGCCGCACTTCGATGGGCTTGGGGCACAGCAGCTTGTCGCGCATGTGCTCCGGGATCAGGTGCGCACGCTGCTGAGTCAGTTCCAGCTCCGACGGCAGGTTCTCCGGGCCGACCACCACGGGCATGGTGGTCTGGTGTTCGAAACCTGCTTCGTCGTACTGGAACGAAGTGGTGCAGGTGAAAATCGGGTGGCCCTTCTGGATCGCCGTGACGCGGCGCGTGCTGAAACTGCCGCCGTCGCGCACGCGGTCCACCGAATACACCACCGGCAATGCCGCGTCCCCTGGACGCAGGAAATAACCGTGCAGCGAATGTACGTGGCGCGCCTCTTCGACGGTCTGGCTGGCCGCCGACAGTGACTGGCCAAGCACCTGGCCACCGAACAATTGGCGAAAACCCAGGTCCTGGCTGCGGCCGCGAAAGAGGTTTTCCTCGATCGGCTCCAGGGTCAGCAAGTCCACCAGATCTTCCAATACTTGGCTCATAGAGCAACTCCTAAACTCGATAGGGCATTCCGGGCTGCTTATCCGTGCAGCGTGTCCAACCATTGGGCGCGGGTGATGCGGTATAAAACATGCGGACGCAGCGGGTCATCGGCTGCGACTTTGGGGTGTTCGAAATCTGCCTGCGGATCGTAATGCATACCGATGGCCTGCATGACTTTTTGTGATGGCAGATTGGCTTCGGTGGTGAAGGCGACGACCTCATCCAGGCTCAAGCGATCGAAACCACAACGCAATGCGGTCCAGGCCGCCTCGCTGGCGTAACCCAGGCCCCAGTGCTCGCGGGCCAGACGCCAGCCGATTTCCACCGCCGGGGTAAAATTCGCTTCAAAACTGACGTTCTGCAGCCCGGTGAGGCCGATGAATTCACCGGTGTCCTTACGCTGCAAAGCCCAAAAGCCAAAACCATATTCGGCGAAGTGGCCGCGGATCCGGCCAATCAGTGCAGCGCTTTCCAGGTGGCTCAATTTAGCCGGGAAATAACGCATCACCTGCGGGTCGGCGCACATCTGCGCAAAGGCCTGCAGGTCGCTGTCACGCCATTGGCGCATGATCAGGCGTGCGCTTTCCAATTCCAGTATCGGCTCCATGGGTCCCCTCCCTTGCCATGTGCGTGAGTGTACAGCGCTGGTAAGATCCGACGCAGATTCCAGTCAGAAAATCCCATGCCCTTGCCATTGATCTACCACGATGACTACAGCCCCGAGTTCCCGGCGGACCACCGCTTCCCCATGGACAAGTTTCGCCTGTTGCGCGATCACCTGGTGGACAGCGGCCTGACCGAGGACAGCCGTTTGCTGCGACCGCAGCTGTGCCCGGCAGAAATTCTGGGCCTGGCCCATGAACCTGGGTATATCGAACGCTATATGAGCGGCGAGTTGTCTCGCGAGGACCAACGGCGCCTCGGCCTGCCGTGGAGCGAAGCCCTGGCGCGACGCACCGTGCGTGCGGTGGGCGGCTCGATCCTCGCGGCTGAACAGGCGCTGGAACACGGCCTGGCCTGTCACCTCGCCGGGGGCACCCATCACGCCCACTACGATTACCCGGCGGGCTTTTGCATCTTCAATGACCTGGCCGTGATCAGCCATTACCTGCTGGCCAGCGGCCGGGTCAACCGTGTGCTGATCTTCGACTGCGACGTACACCAGGGCGACGGCACCGCGCGCATCCTGCATGACACGCCGGACGCCATCACTGTATCGCTGCACTGCGAAAAAAACTTTCCGGCGCGCAAGGCGCAGAGCGACTGGGACATTCCGTTGCCGATGGGCATGGGCGATGCCGACTACCTCAAGGTGGTCGATGACGCGCTCAACTACCTGCTGCCGCTCTATCAGCCGGACCTGGTGCTGTACGACGCCGGCGTGGACGTGCATAAGGACGACGCACTCGGTTACCTCAAGCTGACCGATGCCGGCGTCGCCGCCCGTGATGAAAGCGTGATGCGTCACTGCCTAGGCCGCGACATTCCGCTGATGGGCGTGATCGGTGGCGGCTACAGCAAGGACCGCCCTGCCCTGGCCCGCCGCCACGGCATCCTGCACCACAGCGCGCAGCGCGTGTGGACGTCATCAGGTTGTCATTGAACTGTGGACGTTACCCACAATGCCTGTGGAACCAGCTGTGGATAACTTGAGCGTAACGGTCTGAAAGCGGTTAGCCGTATGGCTTGTAGGAAAGTGTACGTTTTTTGATCAGGCAGCTACGCCTTCGTCGGGTAGAATGCTCGGCCTATTCACCGCACCGTAGCCCTGCCCATGCCTCAGACTTCTCCTCACCCTGTCTCCATCATCGGCGGCGGCCCTGCCGGGCTGATGGCTGCAGAAGTCCTGAGCCGGGCGGGCGTGCGCGTGGAACTGTACGACGGCATGCCTTCAGTGGGGCGCAAGTTCCTGCTGGCCGGCGTGGGCGGCATGAATATCACCCATTCCGAAGCCTACCCGGCGTTCCTCTCGCGCTATGCCGAACGCGCGCCGCACATGGCGCCGTTGCTGCGCAGCTTCGGTGCCGAAGCATTGTGCGAGTGGATTCACAGCCTGGGCATCGAAACCTTTATCGGCACCTCCGGCCGCGTATTTCCTACGGACATGAAAGCCGCGCCGCTGCTGCGTGCCTGGCTCAAGCGCCTGCGTGAACAAGGTGTGGTTATCCACACCCGGCATCGTTGGCTGGGGTGGAATGCCGAAGGTGACTTACTTATCCACAGCCCGGAGGGCGAGAAAACCGTGCGCAGCGCTGCGGTGCTCCTGGCCTTGGGCGGCGGCAGCTGGTCGCGCCTGGGCTCCGATGGCGCCTGGCTCAATTTATTCGAAGAGCGTGGCGTGCCTTATGTGCGCCTGCAGCCGAGCAACTGCGGTTTCGAGGTGTCGGCGTGGAGCGACTTGATGGTCAGCAAATTCGCCGGGGCGCCGTTGAAAAACGTCGCCATTGGGCTGGGGGATGCTAAACCTCGCCTGGGCGAATGCGTAGTGACCGCCACCGGTATCGAAGGCAGCCTGATCTATGCGCTGTCGGCGCCGATTCGGGAAACGATCAACCGCGACGGCGCCGCCACCGTGCATATCGATCTGCTGCCGAGCAAGCCGTTGCACAAGGTGCAGGCGGCACTGGCAAAGCCGCGCGGGTCGCGGTCGATGAGCAAGCATTTGCACAGTCAACTGGGCCTGGATGGGGTCAAGGCGGCGCTGTTGCGTGAGCTGGCTCCTGCTGAGCACTTCAATGACCCGACGCAGTTGGCGGTGGATATCAAGGCGTTGCCGCTGACATTGGTCAAGACTCGGCCACTGGATGAAGCCATCAGCACGGCCGGCGGTGTGCCGTTCGAAGCGTTGGATGAGCGGCTGATGCTCAAGCAAATGCCGGGCGTGTTTTGTGCCGGAGAGATGCTGGACTGGGAGGCGCCGACCGGGGGGTATTTGCTGACGGGGTGTTTTGCCAGTGGCCGGGCGGCTGGGCTTGGGCTGTTGGAATGGCTTAATAGCTGAGCTGTGTGGTGGAATCAAAGCCGCCATCGGGGGCAAGCCCCCTCCCACATTTTGATTTGTGAATACAGTCAAGTGTGGGAGGGGGCTTGCCCCCGATGAGGCCATCAGCCACACCGCAAAATCACTTCTTCTTACGCGGCCCGGTGTTGAAAACCGGCACTTTGCGCACCGGCTTGATCGAAGGCTCCGCCGGCGCCACGTCGCCGCTGTCCACCCACTTGCCCAAATTGCGCTTACCACCGCCACCCGACGTCTTGGGCTTCTTCGGCTTTTTCGGCTTCTTTACCACCTGCCCGCTGGCGTCGGTATCCGGCACGCGGTGTTCCGGCTCGAAGTCCGGTTCCATGTTGCGGGTCAGGGTCTGGCGGGTCAGCATCTCGATCGCCGAGAGCATGTTCACTTCATCGGCACATACCAGCGAAATCGCCTCGCCGGTGTTGCCCGCGCGACCGGTGCGGCCGATGCGGTGGATGTAGTCTTCCGCGACGATTGGCAGGTCGAAATTGACCACCAGCGGCAAGTCTTCGATGTCCAGGCCACGGGCCGCCACGTCGGTGGCGACCAGGATCTGCACGTCGCTGGCCTTGAAGCGGTCCAGCGCACGCTGGCGGGTGGCTTGGGGTTTGTCGCCATGGATGCCGTCGGCGTTGATGCCCAGCCCCTGCAACTTATCCACCAGCGCATCCACGCCGTTGCGGGTTTTGGCAAACACCAGCACCTGCTTCCAGCGGCCCTTGCGCATCAGGTGCACGAACAACTCCGCCTTGCGCTTTTTATCCACCGGCACCACCCACTGTTTCACGGTGTTGGCGGCGACGTTGCGCGGGCTGACTTCGATGCTCAGCGGGTCATTGAGCATCTGCCCGGCCAGCAGGCGGATGTCATCGGAGAAGGTCGCGGAGAACAGCAGGGTCTGGCGCTTTTTCGGCAGCATGCGATAAATGTTGGCAAGCTCTTCGGAGAAGCCCAGGTCGAGCATGCGGTCGGCTTCGTCCAGCACCAGGGTTTGCAGCTGATTGAGTTTCAGCGCGTTCTGGCGGAACAGGTCGATCAGGCGACCGGGCGTGGCAACCAGGATGTCCACGCCCTTGCGCAGCTTCATCATCTGCGGGTTGATGCTCACGCCGCCATATACCGCGTAAGTGGTCAATGGCAGGTGTTGGGCGTACTCGGCAACGCTGGCGTGAACCTGCTCGGCCAGTTCGCGGGTGGGACACAGGATCAGCGCACGCGCCGAATTGGCGGCGACTTTCGGCCCTTCCATTGTCAGCAGCTGCAGCAGCGGCAAGGCAAAGCCGGCGGTCTTGCCGGTGCCGGTCTGGGCCGCAGCCATCAGGTCACGACCGGCCAGCACCGCCGGAATGGCTTGCGCCTGCACCGGCGTCGGGGTCTGGTAGCCAAGCGTCTCAAGGGCGCGCAGCAAGGGTTCGATCAGGCCAAGGGAGGCGAAAGTCATGTGTTTACCGTAGGAAAAATTCAGCGCAAGGGCGTAATGCGCGGCAGTTTACCTTATTTCCGCCTTTGGCTTGCGCCACTGCGGCAGGCTGATCAGCAATACGGCGCTGATGATCACCAACATCGCCAAGGCTTCTTCCAGGCCGATGGACTCGCCGACGAAAACAATCCCCAGCAACACCGCCACGGCGGGGTTCACATAGGCATAGCTGGTGGCCGCCGCCGGGCGCACATGCTTGAGCAGGTACATGTAGGCGTTGAAGGCGATGATCGAGCCGAACACCGTCAGATAGGCCAGGGCCAGCCAGCCCTCCAATGGCGGCATCGCCTGCAACTGCTCACCTGACGCCGCGCTGACAATCAGCAACGCCACGCCAGCCACCAGCATCTCCGCAGCGCTCGCCATCGCGCCCTGGGGCAGCGGCAAGTGGCGGCTCCACACCGAACCGAACGCCCAGGAAGCCGCCGCCATCAACAGCAACACCGCGCCCATCGGGCTCGATTGCAGAGTGCTGCCCATATTGAGCATGGCGATGCCGATAATCCCCAGAATCACCCCGGCCCATTCCAGCCGCGTATTACGCGCGCCCCAGAAAAAACCGAACAACAAGGTAAACAACGGCACCGTCGCCACCGCCAACGCGGCCACGCCGGACGACACGCCCATATGTTCGGCCACGCTGACGCCGCCATTGCCCACGGTGAGCAGCAAAATGCCGATCATCCCGGCAGCCTTCCACTGCGCCCACGTCGGCGCGGGCGCGCCACGCCACCTGAGGTAGCCATACATCAACGCGCCCGCCGTGCAAAACCGAATCCCCGCCAGCAACAACGGCGGCCAGTACTCAACGCCGATGCGAATCACCAGGTAAGTGGAACCCCAGATCACATACAACGCAAAAAAGGCGGCGATCAACGGTAAGGGAAAGCGACGTGGGCCAGGCATTGGGCGGCTCTATGGCAGGAGATGGGAGGCTTATTCTAGAAAGGCAGAGGGATAAACATAAGTTACAAAACCCGTTTAAACCGCCCGTACACTTGGTCGTTGAGCTGATCGCAACGCGGAGCGTCGCAAGATGCATTCCCACGCAGAGCGTGGGAACGAGCTGAAAACACCGGTATTTCAGTGGCCAGCAAGACCCATCCCTTTCATTTGCGGGACGTTTCCGAGAGAATCCCACGGCCTTGTTTCCGTCGGATTCGGTAGCTAGTCTCGCCCTGTCATCGAATGTTCGGTGACCGGACGTGCAAGTCCGACGACGGTAATACGCATAGCCTTTACTCTCTACGCCTGGGTTTATCTCAGGCGCTAAGTGTCATGGCAGCTGTACGCGGGAGATCTTCGGATCTACCGGACTCCGTCTCGGTCTTGCACACCTGCGTACTGCTGCCACCCTAATTCGTGTGCAAGCGAACGGGTGCAGCTTCTTACCTGACGGAGAAGTTTCACCATGATCAAAGTCACCCCCGATCCACCCAGGTCCAAAGCCGACTTCCTCAGCGAAGACGCCCTGCTCCACCGTCGCGCCATCGACTACTACCTCAAAGCGTCCGCCCCGGATGCGCCCACTTTTATCCTGAATGACAACCTGAGCTTCGAAGATGCCCTGGCCCATGCGGCGGATCTGTTGCATTGCGCGGTGGAGACGGCACATGCCTCGGGAGAGGTGATGAAGGCGCCGCAGCGGGCGGTGATGCATTTGGTGGAGATGGCGAAGGGGGTGGTGGACCAGGCGTTAGCGTGCACACAGCCTCGATGAACAACACATAACTAATGTGGGAGGGGGCTTGCTCCCGATGGCAGTGGGTCAGCCAGTACATCTGGCGACTGACACTTAGCTATCGGGGGCAAGCCCCCTCCCACATTGGGAACTGCAGTGTTTTTAGAACCCGCGATGTTTCTTCAGGTGCTCATTGATCTTCGCCGCCGGGACTTTCTGCAAGGTGCACAGCAAATCGTGTGACAGCTCACGCAGGCCATGGGTCTGGCGCAGTTCTTGGGCCAGGTGCGCGGTGAGGTTGGCGGCCATTTCTGCATCCGCCAGCGCCCGGTGAGCCTTGCCGGTGTGGGGCAGTTGGGCGTAGGTGTTGAGGGTGCCGAGCTTGTGATTCGGCGCCGAAGGCATCAACCGACGAGCCAGCAATAAAGAACAGGCGAATTTCTGCAGGCGGGTGCGGCGGATCAGGCTCAGCTCAAAGTCCCAGAACTTCTGGTCGAACGCGGCGTTGTGCGCCATCAACGGCGTGGTGCCGACGAACTCGTTGACCTCGTTCATCACCCGCTCGGCCGGCGGTGCGCTGCGCAGCATGGCGTTGCTGATGCCGGTGAGTTGTTCGATAAAGCCCGGCACGCGTACGCCGGCATTCATCAGGCTCTGGTAGCGGTCGACGATTTGCCCGCGCTCAAGGATGACCACGCCAATTTCCGTGGCCCGGCAGTGGTTGCTCGGGGTGATGCCGGTGGTTTCAAAGTCGATGACCGCTATACGTTCCAAACCTGTTCCAACTCCGTCTGACAATTGAGTGAGCCACAGCGCTTATTTAAGCAGCAACGCGCCTTCGATCGGCACGTAGCGGCTGGCGGCGCGTATCAGTGAGTTGGCCGTCAGCCCCGGCACGCCGTAGGCCACGGCCTGCACGCCATGCTTGTGGATGATGCGGTCGAGCAGCATGTCGAAATCGCCATCGCCGGAGGCCAGCACCACTTCGTCGACGTTCGCGGCGGCGTCCATGATGTCGATGGTGATGCCGACGTCCCAGTCGCCCTTGGCCGAGCCGTCACTGCGCTGGATATAAGGCTTGAGCTTCACGGTAAAGCCGAGGTTGCGCAGGATCTGCTGGAACTGCTGCTGTTTGCTGTCGCCACGGTCGATGGCGTAGGCGTACGCCTCCACGATCTGCCCATGGGCACTGATATCCGCCCACAGCGCCGCGTAGTTGAAGTGGCAGCCATAGGCCTGGCGAACGGTGTAATAGAGGTTTTGCACATCGGCGAACACTGCAATTTTCTTCACCGCACTTCCTCAATGACAGCCAGGCGCCAGCGCCCGGAAAGGCTGCCAGTATGCCAGCCAAGGGAAGGTTTCCGGGAAAAAATCAGACCGGAGCGCCGCAGCGCCCCGGCCGGGTGTGTCAGACGAAGGAATCGTCATCGCCAAAGGAGGAGGAATCGTCGGAATAATCGCTGTCGGCGAAGCTGTCCGCGTTGTTGCTGCCCCAGCTGTCATTACCCGCGAACTTCTGGTCATCATTGCCCCAGCCACCCTGGTCACTGGCAGGCGCCGGTTGCTCGATGATCTCTTCCACCACCTGCGGCTGCTGGTTGTGGTGGAACAGGCTGCTGATGCCTTCGGCGAGCAATACACCACCGGCCACGCCGGCGGCGGTTTTCATCGCGCCACCGAGGAAACCGCTGCCCGCAGGCGCGGCGGCGGCCGCTGGTTGCGGCTGTTGATAATTCTGTTGCGGTGCCGGCTGGTTGAAGGCTGGCCGCGCCGGTTCACGCCAACCGCCGCCCGCGTTGCTCGGCGCAGGCTGCGCATCGCGCGAGCCGCCGCCGCCAAAGATGCTCGAGAGAAACCCGCCGCCGCTCGCCGGGGCCGCTGGCGCGGACTTGGCGCGCTGCAGCTCTTCCTGCAATTGCTGGATCTGCTGGGCCTGCTGCTTGTTTTGCGCATCGAGGCTCTGCAGCGCGTGTTCCTGCACCAGCAGCGACTGGGTCATGTAGTAGCCGGCGGCCGGTTGGCGAGTCATGTGTTCCTTGATCCGCGCTTCGGCCTGGGCGTCGCGGGGGGCTGAGTCCGTTTCGGCTTGCTGCAACCGTGAAAACAGTCCGTCGATCAGGGTTTGTTCTTCGCTGTTCATGGCGACCTCGTTAGATTGCCGGTAAAAATCAGGGTCCCGCCTGGCGTCAGGCAAGGTACGCCCTAGTTATGGGGCTGTTACCAATTGTTTCAATGGTCTTTACGCAAGGTTTACGTTTGCTTGCCCAGGCCCGCTATCGGTTAAAGTGTGCCCCTGCTTTTTCGGCCTGTGATGACTCTGATGAATCCGCTAGACGTGCTGCGCGACTCCTTCCGCTTCACCCAACGCAACCTGGGCGCCATCGTCCAGCTGTGCCTGCCGCTGGTAATCCTCGAAGCCCTGCTGCAACAAGTGCTCGACCACACGCTGGGCCCGGATGCCTTCAGCGGTTACAGCGTGGTGGTGGGGCTGCTGGTGTACCCGTTGTACACCGGCGCGCTGATCCTGTTTCTCGACGCGCGCACCCGTGGCGAGTCGCCACGCACCAAGGACGTATGGGCCATGGCATTGGCGATGTGGCCGCGCTTCGCCCTGCTGACCGCCATGAGCACGCTGCTGATTCTGCTCGGGCTGTCGCTGTATTTACTGCCGGGCCTGTGGCTGATGGTGGTGCTGGCGTTTGCCGAGTACCTGCTGGTTTTGCGCGGCATGTCGGCGCTTGAAGCGATGAAGGAAAGCCTGCGCCTGACCCGTGGGCACTTCTGGCGCATCCTGGTGTGCCTGCTGTGCGTGATGACCCCGCTGTGGCTGCTCAAGGGCGCGAGCGTGGCGGCCTATCCCGAACCCGCGCCATTGCTGGGGCTGTTGATGGACAGCGCCCACAGTTTCCTGCAGCTGTTCACCAGTGTGGTGCTGTTCCGTTTATTCATGTTGATCGGTGGCGACGCCGACGTGCGGTGATATGCTCCGTGCCCATCCTGAAACGCACATAAGCCGAGCCGATGACCCGTTTATTGCGCATCACCCTGTTGAGCCTGCTGCTGATTGCGGGCCTGCTGACGGCCCTGGTCTACAGCCTGACCTGGCGCCCCGTCGCCAAGGAAACCCTGCCCGTCAGCTGCGTCGCGCCGCGTGCGCCGACCCTGCTGCCGGGGCAGGCACTCAAGGTGATGA
Source organism: Pseudomonas sp. R2-7-07 (assembly GCF_003852355.1). Classification (NCBI taxonomy): domain Bacteria; kingdom Pseudomonadati; phylum Pseudomonadota; class Gammaproteobacteria; order Pseudomonadales; family Pseudomonadaceae; genus Pseudomonas; species Pseudomonas sp. R2-7-07. Next base: position 5,012,955 of record NZ_CP027759.1, read on the forward strand.
CCTGGAACGTGCAATACCTGGCCGGCAAGAACTACGTGTTCTGGTACGACACCGCCGACGGCAGCGGCCCGGACGAGCGCCCCACGGTTGAAGACATGGCCTTCAGCCTTGACGAAGTGGCACGGGTGATCCGCGACGAACAGCCCGACATCCTGCTGTTGCAGGAAATCGACGAAGGCGCCAAGCCCTCCCATTATCAAGACCAGCTGGCCCTGTTGCAGGAGCGCCTGGTCGACCTCTACCCCTGCAGCGCCCAGGCCTTCGACTGGAAAGCTGACTTTGTGCCCGACCTGCATATCTTCGGCAGCGTCGGCCGCAAATTGGCGACCCTGAGCCGCTACCAGATCGAACACGCCGAGCGCCTGCAATTGCCGACCCCGCAGGCCAAGTTCATCAGCCGCCAGTTCCAGCCCAAGCCTGCCCTGCTGTTGACTTACCTGCCCCTGAGCGACGGTGGCCAACTGGCGGTGCTCAACACGCGGCTGGACGGCGGCATGCCTGGACGCAGTGCCGTGCAGGAGCAAGTACAGGCGACCGTAAAGCTGCTGGACAAACTGGAAGGCCGTGGCACGCCCTGGGTGATTGGCGGGGATTTCAATGCGCTGCCGCTGGGCCAATTCCTGCGCCTGGATGCGCAAAAACGCGGCCAGTATTCGCCGGACAGTGAGCTGCACCTGCTGTGGGACAAATACCCGATGATCCCGAGCAACAGTGAATCCAGCGGGATCGACCGAGAGAAATGGCTGACGCACTTCCCCAATGACCCAAGCCTCGACGGGCCTGATCGTACGCTGGATTACCTGTTCTACAGCTCGCGGATCAAGCGGGTGGCGGCCAAGGTAAGGCAGGAAGACACGTTGCGTATTTCCAACCATTTGCCGGTGATTGGCCGGTTCCTGCTGCCTGCCGCGCAATGACCCCTAGCCTTTCAACACTTAGGCACGCAGCGGCTTAAGCCACTCAAGGCTGGTAACCGTGGTGCCGGATGGACGGTATTCACAGCCAATCCACCCTGGGTAGCCACGCTGCTCCAGCGCCGCGAACAAGGCGGCAAAGTCCATGGTCCCGGTGCCCGGCTCATGACGCCCCGGGTTGTCGGCGATTTGTACATGGACGGTCCTGTCGTAAAACTGCGCCAGCACCCCGGCTGCGTCGCCGGTCAACAGCTGGGCATGGTAAAGATCCAGAATCAGTCCGACACTCGTAAAGGTTTCCAGCACCTGTTGGGCCTTGCTGAAGTCGGACATGTAATAGCCTGGCATCGCCTGCGGGCTGATCACTTCAATCAGCGTTCGCAAACCCTGATCTTCGAGGTACTTGACCGCGTATTCCAAGTTACTTGCATAGGCAGGCGCGCTCTCATCCTGGGGCGTGGTCACGCCAGACATGATGTGCACATCCGGGCAGTTCAGCGCCTTCGCATAGCGGGCCGCCTCGCGCAGCCCATCGCGAAATTCCTGCTCCTTGCCCTGCAAGGCTGCGATGCCCTTGGTAACACCAGCCGGTGCCGCGAACTGAATCAACGGCAGGTTGTATTGGGCCAGGTGGTCGGCGAGCAGGCTTGCGTCGAATTCATAGGGTGACGGGAACTCCACCGCACTGAAACCGGCAGCGGCAGCGGCTTCGATGCGTTGCAGAAAAGGCAATTCGTTAAATTGAAAACCGAGGTGAGCATTGAATTTGAGCATGGGTAAATATCCATCCTGGGAATAAACAAATCATCAGCCTGGAGCCTCCTTCGCGGCTCCAGCGCCACGCTATCGAAAGTGGTCAGTGCAAATACTCATGCTCTTCGTATGGTATTTTCCCACTCCAGTGCGGTGGGGGCATCTGCCCCGACGGGAACGGACTGAAGCTAACCATTCGGAATAAAACCTGTGATCAAGAAAGACCTCGCCCTGCAATTGGCCCCACGCGTCATCGACATGGTTCGCGCCCGTTCGATGAAAGCCGGTGAGCCCTTGCGCGAGCAGACATTTGCGCAAGCGCTCGGGGTATCGCGCTCGCCTATCCGGCGGGTGTTTGCCTTGCTCGCCGAATGGGACCTTGCCATTCAGGAGCCTAATCGTGGCTACTTCCTCAAACAAGGTGCCGGGCAGATTCAGGAAGCCGCAGTCCCTTGCGCCAGCGATCCTTTCGAGGACTTTTACCTGCGTGTGGTCGACGACATCCTGAGCGGGGAAATACCTGCGCACTTTTTCGAAGCGCAGTTGTTGCGGCGTTACGAGGTGCCCCGGGGGCAGTTGCTCAAGGTGCTGAACAGGCTGGCCAGCGAAGCCATGGTGGAGCGTAAGCCGGGCCAAGGGTGGGGCCTCAAGGACTTCGTGCATAACACGCAGGCGCACATTCAAAGCTACCGTTTCCGAATGGCCATCGAACCGGCGGCGCTGCTTGAGCCCGGTTACCAGATCAATCACGCCGCGTTTGCCCAGGCCAGGCAACAGCAACAAGCCCTGATCGACGGCGAGATCCAGACTTTGTCCCGCGCGCAATTGTTCCAGGTGGGCGCCCAGTTTCACGAAATGATCGTGCAGTGTTCCGGCAATGTGTTTTTCATCGACGCCATACGCCACCAGAATCAGCTCAGGCGCTTTATGGGCTACAAAGCCAATATCGATCGCACGCGTCTGAAGGCGCAATGCCAGGAACACATCCATTTGCTCGACCTCATCGAGTCTGACCGGCGTGAAGAAGCCGCACAGTTTCTCTGGCGCCACCTGGATCAAGTCGGCCGACTCAAGACTGATCAGCGCGTCATGCCAGAAGATAGCCAAATCTAGAGCATCATTGACTGCCCATCAGTGCCGTAGCTTCGCCATTACCTCGTCCAATAACGGGCCAAGCAGCCTAACACAATTGTTTCCTCTCAAAACAGAATACAAAAAATCACCAAACAGTTAATTTTTTCACCGCATATTGTATTTCATTACAACAATAGGCAATCATGCGCGCCGCTCGGACACGGATCCGTATCGAATCGCACAGGGATGGTACGTTTCTGAAAGAGCATGGATATTGCGTCATCAAGCCTCAAGACCACTCTCTGGAAGCCTTTAGGGAGACCGCCGGCAAGTTCGGGCTGATTCAGTTTCATACCAAGTCCGATAAACATGGTGTGGTGGGCGGTGGAGAGCCAATCAACAAGGACTGGCAACGTTTCAAGGATGATTATCACGGCGAACTGTCGAGCGATTTTTTCCCGCATACCGATGGGACATTCTGGTAATGGATAACCTGCGGGTCCTGCATGCCCGGCATAAATTCATCGATGGCAACCAGCAGAGAAAAACAAGAAGGCTGTGGATCGCTGATGACGCAAGCACCACATTCAAAAATATCCTGGATCAGTCCCCAGTGCGCAGGGCCATGCAGCCCTTTGAGAACTACAATATTGCTCAGTCTGAAACCGCCGAGCATTCTTTTATCGAGTACACCTGCGGCATCCACGCCCTATCGAGCAAGTCGTTGCTAAACGCGCATAAGGAATTTGATAGCACGCCTGAAGAGCTTTAAGTCCTTCAAGCCCCCCTGCTGTGATTCCACACTTTCAGGTAAACACCCCAGTCATCAAAAAGACTGGGGAGTTACTTACACTCAAGGCTTTCTAGGTTTGATCCGCGCCGTCGCTTCGGCCACCAACGGATCATCCGGCCAGTAATGCTTGGGGTATCGCCCCTTCAAATCCTTCTTCACCTCGGCATAGGTACTGCGCCAGAAGTTCGCCAGGTCCTGCGTCACCTGCACCGGCCGCCGCGCAGGCGACAACAGGTGCAATTTCACCACCTGGCGCCCGCCGGCAATCCGTGGCGTATCCGCCAGCCCGAACAGCTCCTGCAGGCGTACCGCCAGGATCGGCGGGTGTTCGCTGTAGTCCAGGCGTACTGATGAGCCTGAGGGCACTTTCACATGCTGCGGCGCCAGTTCGTCGAGGCGCTGGGGCAGTGGCCAGGGCAGCAGGTTGTGCAGGTAGCTGGAAATATCCAGGTGGGCGAAATGGCTCAAGCGCGAGACTTTGCCCAGGTAGGGCATCAGCCAGTGTTCCAGGCCCGCGAGCAAAGCGCTGTCGCTGACGTCGGGCCATTCGCTGGTTTTGCCGGCATCGAGCTGGCGCAGCAGCAGGACGCGTGCCTGCCATTGGCGCAGCTCCGGTGTCCAGGGCAACAGCTCCAGGCCCTTGCGCCGGACCAGATCAACCAGGGCCTGGCTGCGTGTGGCCTCGTCGAGGCCGGTGAGCGCTTCACGACTGAGGACCAGCTCACCGACCTTGCGCTGGCGTTCGGCGCGCAATACGCCTTCGCGCTCGTCCCAGTCGAGCTGGTCGACGTTGCGCACTTGCTCGGCCAGCACCGTGTCGAACAGCGCCGGGTCGAAGGCCGTCGCCAGGTAGATGCGTTCTTCACGCTGGCCCTGGCGGCTGCCCAGGTCGGCGATCACCAGCCAGGCGTGTTTCATCAAACTGTCGGCTTCGGCAAACAGTGCGGCGCGCCCATTGGCCAAACGGTATTCGGCGCCACCGGGGCGACGCTGTTGGGCGACGCGGTCCGGGTAAGCCAACGCCAGCAAGGCGCCAAGCCAACGCGGATGATCAGGATCGGCCACCGGTTGGTTGGCCTTGCCTCTTAAATAGCCGCGATATTGGCGGGCCAACTGCTTGGCCCGTTGCACACCACCCTGGGTACCACGGGCGCGCTCTTCGCCGGACAACAGCGCCAGGCGGCTGTGCAAGTCGGCACCGGCGCCGCGCAGGATATCGCGCTCACCCAACAACGCCGCGACATCACAGGCCATCGCGGCGAGGCCCAGGTTCTGTCCGCGCAGCAGCAAGTGGGCGATACGCGGATGGGCCGGCAACTCGGCCATTTTCTGGCCATGGGCGGTGAGTGTTTCGTCATTCAAGGCGCCGAGGCGCACGAGTAAATCCTGGGCCTGGGCGTAGGCGGCGGTCGGTGGCCGGTCCAGCCACACTAACTGCGCGGGCGTGACGCCCCAGCGCGCCAGTTGCAAGGCCAGGCCGGCGAGGTCGGCGGCGAGAATTTCCGCGCTGCCATAGGCGGCCAGCCCTTCATGCTGGTCCTCGGACCACAGGCGATAACACACCCCCGGTTCCAACCGCCCTGCCCGGCCGGCACGCTGGGTGGCGCTGGCGCGGGAGATGCGCTGGGTGTCGAGGCGCGTCATGCCGCTGCCGGGGTCGAAGCGTGGCACCCGCGCCAGCCCGGCGTCGATGACCACGCGCACGCCGTTGATGGTCAGGCTGGTCTCGGCAATGTTAGTGGCCAGTACCACTTTGCGTTGATCGGCCGGCGCCGGGTCGATGGCGGCGCGCTGGGCGTTGAGGTCGAGCTCGCCGTGCAGCGGGCACAGCAAAACGGTGGGGTGATCCCCCAAGGCGTCGGCCAGTTGTTGATGCACCCGGCGAATCTCCGCCTGCCCCGGCAGAAACACCAGCACGCTGCCGGTCTCGTCATGCAGGGCCTCAAGGATTGTCTGCACCACGCGCGGCTCGATAAATTCCCCGGCCTGATACGGCCGCCCCCAGCGCATCTGCACCGGGAACATGCGCCCTTCGCTGCGCAGGATCGGCGCATTATCCAGCAGCTCGGCCAGGCGCTCGCCTTCAAGGGTGGCGGACATCAGCAGGATTTTCAGCGGTTGGTCGTCGCGAAACAGCTCGCGGCCGTTGAGGCTCAGGGCCAGCGCCAGGTCGGCGTCGAGGCTGCGCTCGTGGAATTCGTCAAAGATCAGCAGGCCCACGCCGTCCAGCGCCGGGTCGTCCTGCAGGCGCCGGGTGAGGATGCCTTCGGTGACCACTTCTATGCGGGTAGTGGGGCCGACCTTGCTGTCGAGGCGAATGCGGTAGCCGACCGTTTCACCGACCTTCTCGCCCAACTCGCTGGCCAGGCGCTCGGCAGCGGCCCGCGCGGCGAGGCGCCGGGGTTCGAGCATCAGGATGGTTTGCCCGGCGAGCCACGGCTCATTCAACAAGGCCAGGGGCACGCGGGTGGTTTTACCGGCGCCGGGGGGCGCTTCCAGCACGGCTTCATGGCGAATCGCCAAGGCGTCACGCAGGGCGGGTAAAACATCATCAATCGGCAGCGAATTCATACTGGCTCCAAAGCAGAGCGGCGAGTATAACGGCGAACTGCCGGATGCTTGCGCGGGTCTGAATAACATCGCTCCCATACTGAGATCGTTCCCACGCTCTGCGTGGGAATACCGCCCGGAACGCTCCGCGTTCCAATACCTGCGCAAGTTGACGCAAAGCGTCACGGCATGCATTCCCACGCAGAGCGTGGGAACGATCAGGCAGTGCGATATAGTCATTTATCAATAGTGTTCAGGAGAGTTTTATGCGTATCGCTTCCCGTGTCATTGGCGGCGTCTTGGCCGTCACCCTGCTGAGCCAACTCACCGCCTGCGGTTCGATTTTCTACCCGGATCGCCGTGGCCAGATCGACGGCAAGATCGACCCGGCGATTGCCGTGCTCGATGCGGTCGGCTTGCTGTTCTATGTGATCCCCGGCCTGATCGCGTTCGGCGTCGACTTCGCCACGGGGGCGATCTACTTCGAACCGGGCAAGACCGCCCAGGTCGCGCCGGAAAAACTGCACGAAGCCATCGGCGCCGACGGCACGGTCGACAACGCCAAGCTGCAAGGCATCATCCAGAAGGAAACCGGGCACACCCTGCCGCTGGACGATCCACGCCTGATCCAATTCAAGGGCAGCGTGCAACAACTGGCGTCCCTGGGCCTGCAGCCTGCTGCATAAGGACAGCGCCATGACCAGCAGTCCCGAACACGCCAGGCTCCTGCGCCTGGCTACCCGCGCCTCGGTGGGCGTGGCCAGTGCGTTGATCATCACCAAGGCCATCGCCTGGTGGTTCAGTGGCTCGGTGGCCATGCTCGCCGGGTTGACCGACTCGCTGCTCGACGGCGTGACCTCGCTGCTCAATCTGCTGGCGGTGCACTACGCCCTGCGCCCCGCCGATGACGATCACCGTTACGGTCACGGCAAGGCGGAGTCGCTGTCGGGCATGGCCCAGGCGCTGTTTATCGGCGGCAGCGCAGCGTTGATCGCCTTCCAGGCCTATCAACGCTTGCAACACCCGGAGCCTGTAGGCGCGCCCTGGTTGAGCATAGGCGTAATCGTGTTTTCACTGGCGCTGACCGTGGCGTTGTTGATGCTGCAACACCGGGTGATCCGCGAAACCGGCTCCAACGCGGTGCGCGCCGATTCGCTGCATTACCGCTCCGACCTGATGCTCAACGGCAGCATCCTGGTGGCGCTGGTGCTCCCGGGTTTCGGTTTCCATCAGGTGGACGCCTGGTTCGGCCTGGGCATCGCCGCCTACATCTTGTGGAGCTCCATCCAGATCGCCCGGGAAAGCTTTGCCGTATTGATGGACGAAGAACTGCCGGCGGATATCAGCCAGCACATGCTCGACCTGGCCCGTAGCGTACCGGGCGTGCTGGGCGCCCATGACTTGCGCACGCGGGTTTCCGGCAACCACTGGTTCGTGCAGTTGCATCTGGAATTGCCGGGAGAACTGACGCTGTCGGTGGCCCACGGCATCAGCGACCAAGCCGCCGATGCCATTCATCAGGCCTACCCGAAGGCCGAGGTGCTGGTGCACGCCGACCCGCAGGAAGTGGTCACCGGCGCCAGCGCTTAATACTGGACCTGATAGCCGCGACTGCTCAGGCAGTTGCCCTGGGCCTGGCGGTAGGTTTGCACCACCGCCGGGTCAGGGGCGTAGGTGGCGGTCCGGGGATCGAAACCACTCTGCTGCACGGCCCAGCGATAGCAGTCATAACCGTCCTGTTGCACCTGGGCCGGTGACTGGCCGTTGGCGGGGTACGCCACCACGTCGTAACCGTTGCCCTGAGGCGCCGGTTGCGGTGCAGGCACGGCCGTCGGCGGTTGCACCACCACATACTGTTGAGTGCTGCTTTCGTAGGTGTAATAGGCACCGGCCGCCAGGAACAATAGCGAACCGCCCACCCACACTTCACGCGCGTAGTCCGGCAGATACTGCACCCGGATGCCATACGGTGGCCTCACCACCACATAGCGCGGGCCTTGCGGGCGATACCAGTAGCCGCCGGAGTAGAAGTAGTCCTGGCCACGGTACGGCACGCGGTAATTGCGGTCGGGGAACCGGTCGACGATATAGCCTGGACGATATTGCGGGCCCGCCCCCCAACCGTTGCCGTGCCCATCGGGACGTCCCGGCCAGCGGTTGTCGCCGGGACGGCTATGGTCTCCAGGCCGCGAACCTGGACCGCCCGCCTCCCAATGTCGGTTGTCGTCGTTACGCCGTGGGATATCGCGGTAATAGCCCTGGCGCGGCTCCTGGGTCTGGCGCACGGTATCGGGCCGCCCCTGGATCGGCAGGTTGTTCGACGGCTGTGGCTGCGGCTGCGGTTGCGGCCGCCCCTGTTCATTCGCCTGCGGGCGCCCCTGCCATTGACCGCCGCCATTCTGGCCGCCGCGATCAATATGCGGATTCTGCGGGCGTGGCTGGTTGTTCTCCGGGCGCCCGCCGCCTTCCGGCCCGCGCTCATGCTGACCGCCGCCGCCCTGTGGGCGCTGCCCCTGGCCCGGTGAGTTATCGCGTTCGTCGGCCACCGCCTGGGCGCCAACGCTGGCCACCAGCAAACCAACACCTGCCATACGCCAGATGCGCTTCATGCTTTTCCTCACTGCGGATTAGGGCTCGATCATGAGACTGGAAAAGCCTCGGCCGGTTCTGAGACAGGTTATCAGTCACGAGAACTATTTTCTTGAACGCAAAGAAAAGGGGTGACCCGTCGGCCACCCCTTGAGAATTTCGTCCTGGCTCAACGCTTTTGACGTTGGCTCACCTCACGCCGTCTTGTGGACAGTGTGCAGCCTGGAGGCCGGCTCAACCCTGCTCGGGTGGCGGCCGCAGCGGGCCTGATTGGGCTCGCTGTGAGTGGACTGTTGTCCAGGCGGTGATTCTGTTGATAAAGATACAGGCGCGTGCCCGGTGGATGATTGCGAAGATTGCGTCAATAAACAGTGCTTGCGCAATTTTTAACCCTTCATGGATAATTCACCGCAATAGTTACGACAAAGGCCAACCCAATGAGCAAGCTTGACCGATACGACCTGAGTATTTTGGCGGAATTGCAGCGTGACGCACGGATCTCCAACCAGGAGTTGGCCGAGCGCATCGGCCTGTCGCCTTCGCCCTGCTCGCGCCGGGTCAAGCAATTGGAAGACGACGGCTACATCGCCCGTCAGGTCGCGTTGCTCGATCGCAAGATGCTCGGCCTGAGCCTGACCGCCTACGTGTTGATCGGCATGGACCGGCATACCCCGGAACGTTTCGAAAATTTCGAAGCGGCCATCCGCACCTTGCCCCAAGTGCTGGAATGCAGCCTGGTGACCGGGATGGACGCCGACTATCAGCTGAAAGTGGTGGTGCCGGATATGGATCACTATCAGAAACTGCTGCTGGGGCATCTGACCCGGATTGAAGGCGTGACCAGTGTGCGTTCCAGCTTTGTGCTGAACCAAGTCTTGAATAGCACCGAACTGCCCCTGACCCACCTGCGCACCTGAGAACACTGAGATCCAAATGTGGGAGGGGGCTTGCTCCCGATAGCGGTGGATCAGTTGATAAATATACTGACTGACACTCTGCTATCGGGAGCAAGCCCCCTCCCACAGTTTGATTGCACTTCGATCCAGGTCAATGTTGTGCCTGTGATGCTGCCTTATACTTGCCGCCTGCCTTAGTAGGAAGCCCCATGAACAACATCGACCCCGCCCTGTTCGAAGAATGGATGATGACCGGTCTGGTCACGATCCTGATTATCTTCATGGGCTTTATCGTCTGGGACCTGGCGAAAAAATCCAAGGCCGGGCGCTTTGGCTCGTTCATTCTGTTTTTCGTGCTGGGCCTGGGCGTGGCCGCGTTCATCATCAAGAGCGTAGTGATCGGCCTGATCGAGTCCGGTGCCTTATAAACGTGGCGGTACCGCCTTCCACTGGCCCTGATCGAGGCCTTCGATAGACCAGTCGCCAATGCGCACACGCACCAGGCGCAACGTTGGCAAGCCCACCGCGGCGGTCATGCGCCGTACCTGGCGGTTACGCCCTTCACGAATCACCAGCTCCAGCCAATGGGTGGGTACGCTTTTGCGAAAGCGCACGGGCGGGTTGCGTGGCCATAGATCAGGCTCCTCCAACCGGCGGGCCTCGGCGGGCAGGGTCATGCCGTCATTAAGCTCCACGCCGTCGCGCAGACATTGCAGCTGTGCTTCGGTGGGTTCGCCTTCGACCTGCACCCAGTAGGTTTTCGCCAGCTTGTGCCGGGGGTCGGCAATGCGCGCTTGTAGCTGGCCGTCGTTGGTCAGCAGCAACAGGCCTTCGCTGTCACGGTCCAGGCGGCCTGCCGGGTAGATGCCGGGAATATCGATAAAGTCCTTGAGGGTCGCGCGCCCGCCTTCGTCACTGAACTGGGTCAGCACATCGAACGGCTTGTTGAACAGGATCAACTTCGGCTCGGCCGGCGGCGCCTTGGCGATACGGCGCGAGCCCGCATGCGGGGGTTTCACACCAGGGCGGCGCGAATCGGGACGGGTAGGACGGGACATGGCGAAGGAACATCTAACGGTCAGGACCGACAATGCTAGTGGCCTGACCGCTAAATGACCATCCCCACCGCTTAGCGGAACGGCGGCTCGTCGAAACTGCGCAGTTTGCGCGAGTGCAGCGCATTGAGTTCGGTGCGCAGCAGGTCGACAGCTTCGATGCCGATCTTCAAGTGCTGGCTTACGGCCCGCTCATAGAACGCGTTGGCCGAACCCGGCAATTTGATCTCACTGTGCAGCGGTTTGTCCGACACACACAACAACGTGCCGTACGGCACACGCAAACGGTAACCCTGGGCGGCAATGGTGCCGCTTTCCATGTCCACCGCCACCGCGCGAGACAGGTTGATCAGCGGTCGCTCCTGGGCCCAGCGCAGCTCCCAGTTGCGGTCGTCGTAGGTCAACACGGTGCCGGTGCGCAGGCGTTTTTTCAGCTCTTCGCCTTTTTCGCCGGTGACGTTGGCCGCCGCTTGCTGAAGCGCCAGCTGCACCTCGGCCAGGGCCGGGATCGGGATGTTCGGCGGGACCACACGGTCGAGAATCCCGTCGCGACGCATATAGGCGTGGGCCAATACATAGTCGCCGATGGTCTGGGATTGGCGCAGGCCGCCGCAGTGCCCGATCATCAGCCAGCAATGCGGGCGCAGCACGGCCAGGTGGTCGGTGATGTTCTTGGCGTTGGACGGGCCCACGCCGATATTCACCAGGGTCACGCCGTGGCCGTCAGTGGCCTGCAGGTGATAGGCCGGCATCTGGTAGCGGTGCCACACCACGCCTGCGGCAATCGCCGACGCTTCGCCGTGGTCCATGCTCTTGTCGATCACCACGTTGCCCGGCAGCACCATACGGATAAAACGCGGGTCGCTGCGCAGTTGCTCCAGGCCATGCACGATGAACTGGTCAACGTAGCGATGGTAGTTGGTCAGCAGAATCCACGGCTGCACATGGCGCCAGTCGCTGCCGGTGTAGTGCACCAGGCGGCGCAGGGAAAAGTCCACACGGGCCGCGTCGAACAGGGCCAGGGGCAGCGGGTCGGTGTTTTCCCAGTCATAGAGGCCGTCGGCGATGCCATCGGTGGCGGCGGACAAGTCGGTGCTGGGGAACACGCGGGCCAGGGTCGCGGCGGTCACGCCGGAACCGGCCAGCTCATCGCCCTGCTCCACCACGTACGGGTACGGAATGTTCTGCTGGCTGACGCCCACTTCCACCGTCACGGTGAAGTCGTGCATCAGTGGCACCAGCTGCTCCAGCAGGTACTTACGGAAGGCCGCCGGATGGGTGACGGTGACGCTGTAGGTTCCCGGCAGCTGCACCTTGGCATACGCCCGGGTGGTCTGTGGGACTTCGCCGTGGCAGTGGTAAGTCAGGCGCAGCTCCGGATAGCGAAACAGCGCACGTTGTGCGGCGTCGGGTTCGACGCGGTCCTTGAGGTATTGCTTGAGGGCTTGGTTGAGCGCGCCAGTCGCACGCTCATGCAGGGCCGCCAGCCGATCCACGGCCTCTTCAGCGGTTTGAACGACAACAAAAGCTTCGGTCACGGTAAGCATCCTGTGTTCTGGACTTGCAGGCCTTTATCTTGCCTGTATCCCTGCCTCACTGAAACACCAGAGTTGGAATGCCCTTTAAAATGTGGGAGGGGGCTTGCTCCCGATAGCGGTGTGACAGTCACTGGATTCTTGGCTGACATACCGCTATCGGGAGCAAGCCCCCTCCCACACTTGACCGCATTTATTCAAGGAGATAGCGGGGTTGAACGGGCGACAAGGGCCTGCACATCCACCCCGCGCGGCAAGGCGCCGTACGTCCGCCCCGACGACTCACCCAACCGACTGGCCACAAACCCATCGCTGACCGCCGCATTCCCCGCCTCCAGCAACAACTTGGCCTGCAACGCCAGGGCAATGTCCTCGGTCAGTTGACGGGCGCGGTATTGGATATCCTGGGTGTCCATGAACGCTGACTTCAACCCCTCGATATGCCGCGCCAGCCGGGGGTCGCCATGCCCATCGCCCAGTTCGACAAACAACGCCTCCAGCACACCCGGTTCCTTGGACAATGCCCGCAGCACGTCCAGGCATTGCACGTTGCCGGAACCTTCCCACGTTGAATTCACCGGCGCCTCACGGTACAGACGCGGCAGGATGCTGTCCTCGACATACCCGGCGCCGCCCATGCATTCGGCGGCTTCGTTGATCATGGCCGGCGCCCGTTTGCAGATCCAATACTTGCCCACCGCCGTGACCAGCCGGGCGAATTTGGCTTCCTGTTCATCCCCCAGGTGATCCAGCGCCCGGCCCATGCGCAGGCTCAAGGCCAAGGCCGCTTCGCTTTCCAGGGCCAGGTCGGCGATCACGTTCTGCATCAGCGGTTGTTCGCTCAGCACGCGACCGCCGACCGAGCGATGGGCGCAGTGGTGGCTTGCCTGGGTCAAGGCCTGGCGCATCAGCGCGCTGGAACCGACCATGCAATCGAAGCGGGTCATGGCGACCATCTCAATGATGGTCGGCACGCCGCGCCCCTCTTCACCGATCATCCAGGCCAGGGCGCCACGGAACTCCACCTCGCTGGAGGCGTTGGAGCAGTTGCCGAGTTTGTTCTTCAACCGCTGGATGTAGAACTCATTGCGCGTGTCATCCGGGCGATGCCGGGGCAGCAGGAAACAGGTCAGGCCCTTGTCGGTCTGGGCCAGGGTGAGGAAGGCGTCGCACATCGGCGCGGAGCAGAACCATTTGTGCCCGACCAGTTCGTAGGCCTGGCCCGGCCCACCCGCGCCCACCGCGTAGGCGCGGGTGGTGTTGGCGCGCACGTCGGTGCCACCCTGTTTTTCGGTCATGGCCATGCCGATTGTCGCACCGGCCTTGTGGACGATGCCGACGTTGCGCGGGTCGTATTGGGTACTGAGGATCTTCGGCAGCCAGAGGTCCGCCAGTTCCGGTTGCAAGCGCAGGGCCGGGACGCAGGCGAAGGTCATGGTCAGCGGGCAACCGGTGCCCGCTTCGGCCTGGCTGTGCAGGTAAGTCATCGCCGCACGTGCGACGTGGGCGCCGGATTGCGGATGGGCCCACGGCAGCGACGGCAGGCCGTGCTCGACGGCGGTGCGCATCAGTTCGTGGTAGGCGGGGTGAAACTCCACCAAGTCAATTCGATGACCATAACGGTCATGGCTGCTGAACACCGGCTTGTGCTGGTTGGCCAGGAACCCGGCCTCCATCAACGGCCCGCCGGCCAGGGCACCATAGGCATCGATGCGCGACTCGGCCCAGCCGGCGCCAAAGCGACGCGCCCACTCTTGCAGGGGCAGGTCGATGCGGTACAGGTTGGTACCGTCCAAAGACGGTGGCTGGTTGGTGACGTCGTGGGTTTCGGCAAACCGGTGCAGGTTCATGACGGGCCTCTTGGAAACAGGCCACGTGACATCGAGGCCTTGATTTCAGTTAAGCACCGTCCCAGGCCTTAAAAAAGTGGCATACGCGCCGAATGTTCGGCGCTTTCGCCCTCTGGTGGACACAGCACGAGCCGCTCCAGCGTCGCCTGCAAAGCCTCGAAACGTACTGGCTTGGCCAAGTGATCGCTCATGCCGATGCCATGGCAGCGCTCACGGTCCGCAACATTGAGCGCGCTGCTCAGGCCGATCACCGGTAACTCACCGCATCCCGGTAAGGCACGGATCTGACAGCACAATGAGAAGCCGCCCTCAGGCACATCCAGCACTACTGCGTCGAACCTGTGCTCCTGCAACGCCGCCAATGCCGCCGGGCCGCCATCCACGGCCTTGACCCGATAACCCAGCTTGAGCAGCATGCCGCGCACCGCCAATTGCGCCACGCTGTTGTCGTCCACCAACAACACCGTGCAATCCTGCGGCGCTCGTTGTGCAGGCCGCAACTGTGCGGTGGGCTTGGGCTCGGGCGGCACCGGCTTGACGTCCATTTCCAGCTGGAAGCGACTGCCCCTGCGCGGCTCTGAATGATGGGTGAGGCGGCCGCCCATCAGCTCGATCAGCTGCCGGCAAATCGCCAGGCCAATACCCAGGCCGCCGTATTCGCGGGTCATCGAACCATCGAGCTGGAAGAAGCGCTGGTACAGCGTGGCCTCGTCGAGAAAGGCGAAGCCGATACCGGTATCGGTCACGATAAAGCTCAGGCGCAATCCGCCATCCGCCTGGGGGACGCCCACCACGCGTATGCGCACCGCACCGTCGTGGGTGAATTTGAATGCGTTGTCCAGCAGGCAATCCAGGCACTGGATCAGTTTGTCGGCGTCACCGATCACGCGGTCCGGCACGGCATCGGCGACGTCAATGGAAAACGCCAGGCCCTTGGCCTGGGCGCTGGCCGCGAACTGTTGACGCACGGTTTCCAGCACGCCGCGCAGGCCGAACACCTGCGGGCGGGCAGCCAGGCGGCCAGCCTGCAACTCGGTCAGGGTGAGAATGCCGTTGACCATGCGCATCATGTCCCGCGCCGAACCGGCGGCGGTTTGCTGGTACTGCGCCAGGTCATCGTCCAGGGACACGGTTTGCATCAGTTCCAAGGAGCCGATCACGCCGTTCATCGGCGTGCGTAATTCATGGGTCAAGGTGGCAAGGAATTCATCCTTGAGCCGATTGCTGCGGGCCAATTGCTGGTTGAGCACTTCGAGTTTCTGGCTGGCGTCGAACAGGATCTGCGCCTGCTGCTCGCGCATGCCGTTGATGCGGTCGGCCAGGGCCAGGGACAGCAGCGCGACTTCAATGGCCGAGCCGATCTGGCTGGCATACATCGTGAGGAATACGTTGGGCAAGTAGCCCAGCACCATCAGCGTATTGACTACCCCGCCGAGTAAAAACGCCGACCAGGCAATGATGAAATAGCGCGCCATGCGCTGGCCGCAATACCAGGCCTTGATCGCAGCCACGAAGATGGTCACGGTAAACACCAGTGCCAGGCCGGTGGCCAGGCGTAGGGCCACCGCGTAGCTGGTCAACAGCGCCAGCGCCATGACCACCCCGCCACAGGCCGCCAGCCCCAGCAGGATACGGTCGAGCCAGCGGCTGTGTTGCGCGGTGTGCAGGAAGCTGCGCGCGAACAGGCTGCCGAACAAGGCGGCCGAGCCGATCAGAAACGGCACCGCCGCGTTCGCCCACCACGGGTTGTTCGGCCAGAAGTACTCCACGGCCACGCCATTGACCGACAGCTGGTACAGGCCGAACGAGGCTATGTAGAGGATGTAATAGAGGTAGCTGGTGTCGCGGACGCTCAAATAAATGAACAGGTTGTATACCAGCATACCCAGCAACACGCCGTAGATGGCGCCCAGCACATACAAGCGCAGCGGCTGTTCTTCCATATAGGCCGTGCCTGCCCAGAGGGTCAACGGCGCCTGGATCGAGCCTTGGCTCTGCAGGCGCAGGTAGATCGTCTGCTGCTGGCCGGGCAGGAAATTGAGCTTGAACAGGTAGTTGGCCTGGCGCACTTCACGGCTGGAAAACGGTAACGCGCTGCCGGTGCGAGTGGTGAGTCGATAGGTGCCGGTGCCGTCGTTCTGGTACAGCTCGAGGCGATTGAGTGGCGGGTAAGCCAGCTCCACAAACCAGGTCCGCGGGGAGCGGGGGTCAACAGCGGTGTAATGCAGGTTGACCTTCAACCAGAACACCGAATGCGAATAACCGGCATTGAGGGTGGGTGTGTCATGGGGTTTGAATTGAGCGGCGTAGGCAGGGGAACTGACGTCGGCGATGGTGAGGGTGCCGGTCGGGTCTTCGAGCACTTGCATGACCCGGCCCAGTGGCAGGCTTCGGGTGCTCTGATTGAACTCGGCGGCGCCGGCCAGCAGCGGCAGCCCGCACAATAATAAAATCAGCAAATAGCGCATAGAGCCCCAGCGTGGCCTGTCCGGTTATGGCAAAAAGCTCCCCCGTTCCTTTTGAGAAGACGTACACCGGCGATACAGTAAGTTGTTTGGATCCACTTTAGCATAGCCGGTAAAGGCCATTGGACACCATGGTAACTATTTTTCAGATGGCCCTAGGACGAGGCTTTCAGCGTATTTGCAGAAGATGTTCAGCCACCACAAAAGGCTCATCCCAGGGCAACATTCCCTCATCGCCGGACGGCCACGCAAAAAGCGTTTGGTGGTAAGCTCGCGCACCATGAATATCTACAGCTCTCGCCCCGTTGTTCTCTGTCTCTCCGGCCATGATCCCAGTGGTGGCGCCGGCCTGCAGGCCGATATCGAAGCCCTGCTCGCCCAGGGCTGCCACGCCGCTGCGGCCGTCACCGCGCTGACCGTGCAAAACACTGTCAACGTCAGTGACTTTCGCGTGCTCGACCGCGAGTGGGTGCTGGCCCAGGCCAATGCGGTGCTCAGCGATTCCGAAGTCGCGGCGGTCAAGCTGGGCATGCTCGGTTCTACCGCGATGGTCGACACGGTGGTCGAACTACTGCAGGCGCACCCGCACCTGCCGGTGGTGTGCGACCCGGTGCTGCGCGCCGGAGGCGGTGGCAGCCTGGGCAAGGATGAAGTCGGTTATGCGATGCGCGAGCGGCTGCTGCCCCTGGCGCTGATCGCCACACCCAACCTGCCCGAAGCCCGCATCCTGGCCGAATTGCCTGACGGCAGCGCCGACGAATGCGCCGAGAAGCTGTTGCCCTACATCAAGCATCTGCTGATCACAGGCGGCCACGGCGACGAGCACGAAGTGCACAATCGCCTGTACAGCCGCGATGGCAGCCGCCATACCTACACGTGCCAGCGTTTACCCGGCAGTTATCACGGCTCGGGGTGCACGCTGGCCAGTGCGCTTACGGGGCGGCTCGCCCAGGGCGAAGGCCTGGTCAGCGCCGTGCAGTCGGCGCTCAACTACACCTGGCGCACCCTGCGCGATGCCGAACGACTCGGCCAGGGCCAGTTCGTACCGCGTCGGTTGCCACTGGATTTCTGCTCGTAGTTCACCTTTCATCACCACTTACCGCTCGTCACAGCAAGGGGCTTGCCCGATGAAACTACGTGGCCTTTACGCCATTACCGACAGCCAACTGTTGGCCGGCAAATTCCTCGCCTACGTCGAAGCGGCGTTGGACGGCGGCGTGACATTGCTGCAGTACCGCGACAAAAGCAGCGACGAAGCGCGCCGCCTGCGTGAAGCCGAGAAACTGCGGGAGCTGTGCTCGCGCTACAAGACCCACCTGATCATCAACGATGACGCCGAACTGGCCGCGCGCCTGGGCGTGGGCGTGCACCTGGGCCAGACCGACGGCCCGCTGACCCCGGCGCGGGCGCTGCTCGGCTCCAAGGCGATCATTGGCGCAACGTGCCACAGCCAGATTGAGCTGGCCGAACAGGCCGCCCGGGAGGGCGCCAGTTATGTCGCCTTTGGCCGCTTCTTCAATTCCACCACCAAGCCCGGCGCACCGGCCGCCAGCCTTGAAATGCTGGCCGAGGCGCGCCAACGCCTGCACCTGCCGATCTGCGTGATCGGCGGCGTCACCCTGGAAAATGCCGAGCCACTGGTAGCCCACGGCGCCGACCTGCTCGCCGTGGTGCACGGCCTGTTCGGCGCCGACAGCACCCAGGAAGTCACGCGCCGCGCCCGTGCGTTCAACGATCTTCTTAAATCTTCAGTGTAGAGAGCCCGATCATGTCCCGTTCCGAAACCCTGTTTGCCAATGCCCAGAAACACATCCCCGGCGGTGTGAACTCCCCCGTGCGGGCGTTCAAGAGCGTGGGCGGCACGCCGTTGTTCTTCAAGCATGCCGAAGGCGCCTATGTCACCGACGAAGATGACAAGCGCTACGTCGATTACGTCGGCTCCTGGGGCCCGATGATCCTCGGTCACAGCCACCCGGACGTGCTGGACGCCGTACGCCAGCAGTTGCAGCATGGTTTGTCCTACGGTGCTCCAACCGCGATGGAAACCGAGATGGCCGACCTGGTCTGCTCGATCGTGCCGTCGATGGAAATGGTGCGCATGGTCAGCTCCGGCACCGAAGCCACCATGAGCGCAATCCGCCTGGCCCGTGGTTTCACCGGTCGCGACAGCATCATCAAATTCGAAGGTTGCTACCACGGCCATTCCGACAGCCTGCTGGTAAAAGCCGGTTCCGGCGCGCTGACCCAGGGCGTACCGAGTTCGGCCGGCGTACCGGCGGCGTTCGCCAAACACACCCTGACCCTGCCATTCAACGACATCGCCGCGGTCGAGCAGATGCTCGGTGAAGTCGGCCAGGACGTGGCGTGCATCATCGTCGAGCCGGTCGCCGGCAACATGAACTGCGTACCACCGGCCCCAGGCTTCCTCGAAGGCCTGCGCGAACAGTGCGACAAACACGGCGTGGTGCTGATTTTTGACGAAGTGATGACCGGCTTCCGTGTCGCCCTCGGTGGCGCCCAGGCCCATTACGGCGTTACACCGGACCTGAGCACCTTCGGCAAGATCATCGGTGGCGGCATGCCAGTGGGCTGCTTCGGCGGCAAGCGCGAGATCATGCAGCACATCGCCCCACTGGGCCCGGTCTACCAGGCCGGCACGCTGTCCGGTAACCCGCTGGCGATGGCCGCCGGCCTGACCACCCTGCGCCTGATCAGCCGCCCTGGCTTCCACGCCGAGCTGACCGACTACACCACCCGCCTGCTGGACGGCCTGCAAGTGCGGGCCGACGCTGCCGGCATCCCGTTTGTCACCACCCAGGCCGGCGGCATGTTTGGCCTGTACTTCAGCGGCGCCGACGACATCGTCACCTTCGATGACGTGATGGGCAGCGACGCCGACTTGTTCAAGCGCTTCTTCCACCTGATGCTCGAAGGCGGTGTGTACCTGGCGCCCAGTGCGTTTGAAGCCGGCTTCACCTCGATCGCCCACGGCGATGCCGAGTTGAAGCTGACCCTGGACGCTGCCGAGCGCGCCTTTGCGGCCCTGAAATAAGTGACGGCATCCTCTGACGTTTGCCCGTGCCAACGTCAGATTTGCTACCTTGCTTACAGACATTTCTCGCTTTTTTCGAGAATTGCCCTGCAATCCGGCAGATAACTTGCCCAAGCAGCAGAAAAACGAGTAAAGACTTTGTAAGCAGAGGCCTGCTTATTTCATAATGCGCGCTTATTGGACCCCGCGAGGGTCCGCGCGCCCCGTCAGAGGTAAGTCGATTCCCATGAAACGCACCGGCCGCACCCTGGTTCTGGGCTGCCTGTTGCTCCTTCAGCCGCTGCTGGCACATGCACAAGCAGGCGGCAACTCGTTGTTAATCCCAGCGATGGGTCGTTGCACCCTCAATACCCAGCCCGACACCCAGGCCGAAGCCCTGAGCGCGTGCCAGAAACAGGCTGATGAAGGGGATGCGCAAGCGCAATACGAGTTGGGCGAGTACTTCCACGACAGCAAGAACCCGGCCGTCGACCTCAACAAAGCCTTGAGCTATTTCGAGAAGGCTTCGCTACAGGGCCACGCCCAGGCGCAATTCCAGCTGGGCAACATGTTTTTCCGTGGCGAAGGTGTACCGGCCAATAACGTCCAGGCCTACATCGTGCTGAAAATGGCGGCGGTCAACGGCGCCGAAGACGCGCTGGACACCGCCGACGAAGTGGCCGAGCACATGCAGCGTGATGAACTGGAAGTAGCGACCCAGGTGCTGGGGCAGATTTTCCGCAATTACCTGCAGGAATTGCAGAGCGCCGATGGGCGTTCGCCCTTTTCACCCCTTCCCTGATTCAGCGTTGCCTTACTTCTCAGGCATTGGCATCGGAAACGGCATCACATTGCTGGTGCCCCGCGCCTCGCTGATCTTCGGCGTGCCCAGGCGCTCGACTTCGTCGATGCGCACAATCGAATGCATCGGCACAAAACTGCGCACCACGCCTTCGAACTGGGCCTTGAGCTTTTCCTCGCCTGGATCGACGACCAGCTGCGTGCGCTCGCCAAAGACGAACTCTTCCACTTCCAGGAAGCCCCACAGATCACTTTGATAGATCTGCTTGGCGTACATTTCGAACACCTGGCCCTGGTTAAGGAAAATCACCTTGTAGATTGGAGCTTCACGTTTGGTCATGGGGGGCGGGCAGCACATCGGCGGATATAAATGAGGGCGCGAACTATAGCATGGCACCCGATGCACAGTGCTAGGAACCAATGGACATGCCCCCTATAATGCGCGGTTCTTTACCACCAGTTGACGATTCCCATGGCCAAGAAGCTTTACATTGAAACCCACGGTTGCCAGATGAACGAGTACGACAGCTCGCGCATGGTCGATCTGCTGGGTGAGCATCAGGCCCTGGAAGTCACGGCTCGCGCCGAAGATGCCGACGTGATCCTGCTCAATACCTGCTCGATCCGCGAACGGGCCCAAGACCGGGTCTACTCGCAGCTGGGTCGCTGGCGCGAATTGAAACTGGCCAACCCGGACATGGTGATCGCCGTCGGCGGTTGCGTGGCCAGCCAGGAAGGTGCGGCCATTCGTGACCGCGCGCCCTATGTCGATGTGGTCTTCGGCCCGCAGACCCTGCACCGCCTGCCGGAAATGATCGATGCCGCACGCGCCACCAAGCTGCCGCAAGTGGACGTGTCGTTCCCCGAAATCGAAAAATTCGACCATCTGCCCGAGCCGCGCATCGACGGGCCAAGCGCCTATGTATCGGTGATGGAAGGCTGCAGCAAGTACTGCACCTTCTGTGTAGTGCCCTACACCCGTGGCGAAGAAGTCAGCCGGCCGTTTGACGACGTGCTGGCGGAAATCATCCACCTGGCCGAAAACGGCGTGCGCGAAGTGACCCTGCTGGGCCAGAACGTCAACGGCTACCGCGGCCAGACCCACGACGGACGCCTGGCCGACCTGGCGGAGCTGATTCGCGTAGTCGCCGCCGTCGATGGCATCGAGCGCATCCGCTACACCACCTCGCACCCGCTGGAGTTCTCCGACAGCCTGATCCAGGCCCACGCCGACGTGCCGGAGCTGGTCAAACACCTGCATTTGCCGGTGCAATCGGGCTCAGACCGCATCCTGTCGGCAATGAAGCGCAACCACACAGCCCTGGAGTACAAGTCCAAGCTGCGCAAACTGCGCGCCGCCGTGCCGGGCATCTGCATCAGTTCGGACTTTATCGTCGGCTTCCCTGGCGAGACCGAGAAAGACTTCCAGCAAACCATGAAGCTGATCGAGGACGTGGGCTTCGACTTCTCCTACTCGTTCGTCTACAGCCAGCGCCCCGGCACCCCAGCGGCCGACCTGCTGGACGAAACCCCGGAAGCGTTGAAAAAGGAACGCTTGAATGCGCTGCAACATCGCCTGAATCAGCAGGGTTTCGAGATCAGCCGACAAATGGTCGGTTCGATCCAGCGCATCCTGGTAACCGATTACTCGAAGAAAGACCCCGGCGAATTGCAGGGCCGCACCGAGAACAATCGCATCGTCAACTTCCGCTGCGACAACCCGACCCTGATCGGCCAGTTTGCCGATGTGCACATCGATGCGGCGCAACCGCACTCGTTGCGTGGCTCGTTGATCCAGTAATTCCCAGGTCAACACATATCCAATGTGGGAGGGGGCTTGCTCCCGATGGCGGAGTGTCAGCCAGCACATGCGGCGACTGACACACCGCCATCGGGAGCAAGCCCCCTCCCACACTGAGACCGTGCAACATTCCGATGACGTAAGTGCTTTCGCACACCGGCGCGTGGCGTTATTCTCTCTTTCACCTCAACAGCCAAAGGGCGGCTAAAAGCGACCTTGAACGCACCTACAGTAGAACCCCATCGTTTTCTCCTCGAGCCGTTTGAGGCTCGCCGTTTCGCCAACCTGTGCGGACAGTTCGACGAGCACCTGCGGCTGATCGAACAACGCCTGAGCATCGAGATCCGCAACCGCGGCAATCAATTCGAGCTCATTGGTGAACCTCAACACACCACGTCTGCGGAAAACCTGCTGCGCCGTCTCTACCGCGAAACCAAGGGCAGTGAGCTGTCGCCGGAAACGGTGCACCTGTACCTGCAGGAATCCGCCGTGGAAGACCTGGCCAACAATCCGGTGGCCGAAGCCAGCGTGGCCCTGCGTACCAAAAAAGGCATGATTCGCCCACGCGGCTTGAATCAGCAGAAGTACGTCAAGGAAATCCTCGGTAACGATATCAACTTCGGCATCGGCCCGGCCGGTACCGGCAAGACCTACCTGGCCGTGGCCTGTGCGGTGGATGCCCTGGAGCGCGAACAGGTTCGCCGCATCCTGTTGGTGCGCCCGGCCGTCGAGGCGGGCGAAAAGCTCGGCTTCCTGCCCGGCGACCTGGCCCAGAAGATCGACCCGTACCTGCGCCCGCTCTACGACGCGCTCTACGAAATGCTTGGCTTTGAATACGTGGCCAAGCTGATCGAGCGTCAGGTGATCGAAATCGCGCCGCTGGCCTACATGCGCGGTCGCACCTTGAACAACAGCTTCATCATTCTCGACGAGAGCCAGAACACCACGGTCGAGCAGATGAAGATGTTCCTCACCCGTATCGGTTTTGGCTCCACGGCCGTGATCACCGGTGATATCACCCAGGTCGACCTGCCCAAGGGCACCAAGTCGGGCCTGGGCCAGGTGATCGAAGTGCTCAAGGATGTGCCGGGTATCAGCTTTACGCATTTCATGCCCAAGGACGTGGTGCGCCACCCGCTGGTGCAGCGCATTGTCGAGGCCTACGAGCGCTTCGAACACCGCGACGACGGCCTGTCCAAGGACGTGCGCCGCGATGCTTGAGCTTGACCTGCAACTGGCCACCGAAGCGGCCGCGCCCAGCGAAGCACAGTTCCGTCAGTGGTGCGAGCTGGCCCTGCGCCAGCGCACCGCCGATTCGGAGCTGACCATTCGTCTGGTGGACGAGCCCGAAGGCCGTGAGCTGAATCACACCTGGCGCCAGAAAGACTACGCGACCAACGTGCTGTCTTTCCCCGCCGACGTGCCCGACGAGTTTCTGGATATCCCGCTGCTGGGCGACCTGGTGATTTGTGTCGCGGTGGTCGAGCGCGAGGCGCGGGAGCAAGAAAAGGAACTTGAGGCCCACTGGGCCCATCTAGTCATCCACGGCTGCCTGCATCTCTTGGGTTACGACCATATAGACGATGACGAAGCCCTGGAAATGGAAGCGCTGGAACGAACGTTGCTTGCAGAACTGGGTCATCGCGACCCGTATGCCGACGACGAAAACCAATCGACACTCAACTGAAACAATCAAGGATTTAGAGTAATCGCTATGAGCGAAGACCGATCGAGCAACGGGCAAAAGTCATGGCTGGGTAAACTGACCCAGGCTTTTGCCCACGAGCCGAAAAACCGCCAGGAGCTGCTGGAGCTGCTGCGCGAGGCCCACCAGAACAAGTTGCTGGACAGCGAAGCGCTGGCCATCGTCGAAGGCGCCATCCAGGTGGCTGACCTGCAAGTACGCGACATCATGGTGCCGCGCTCGCAGATGATCAGTATCAGGGCGACCCAGACCCCGCGCGAATTCCTCCCGGCCGTGATCGACTCGGCGCACTCGCGCTACCCGGTGATCGGTGAAAGCCATGACGACGTCATGGGCGTCCTGTTGGCCAAGGACCTGTTGCCGCTGATCCTCAAAGAGAACGGCGACAACTTCAACATCAAGGACCTGCTGCGCCCGGCCACCTTCGTGCCTGAGTCCAAGCGCCTGAATGTGCTGCTGCGCGAATTTCGCGCCAACCACAATCACATGGCGATCGTGATCGACGAATACGGTGGCGTGGCGGGCCTTGTGACCATCGAGGACGTGCTGGAGCAGATCGTCGGCGACATCGAAGACGAGCACGACGTTGAAGAAGACAGCTACATCAAGCCACTGCCCAGCGGTGACTTCCTGATCAAGGCATTGACGCCCATCGAGAACTTCAACGAGTTCTTCGACAGCGAATTCTCCGACGACGAGTTCGACACCGTCGGCGGCCTGGTGATGAGTGCGTTCGGGCACCTGCCCAAGCGTAACGAAACCACCGAGATCGGCGCCTATCGCTTCCGCATCCTGAATGCCGACAGCCGCCGCATCCACTTGATCCGTTTGACTCCTATTGCCCGTTAAGGACTGAAATGCGCCGTCTGATCGCACCCGGCTGGCCCGGTAATCTGCTGGCCGTGGTGGCCGGCGCCATCACCACCCTGGCGCTGGCGCCGTTCGATATCTGGCCGCTGGCGCTGGTGGCGGTCGGTGTGTTCTATATCGGCCTGCGCGAGCTGACACCTCGCCAGGCCCTGGGGCGCGGCTGGTGTTTCGGTTTCGGCCTGTTTGGCGCCGGCACCAGTTGGATCTACTACAGCATCCACCACTTCGGCGGCGCTTCGGTGCTGCTGGCGGGTTTCCTGATGCTGCTGTTCACCGCCGCCATCGCCTGGTTCTTCGCCCTGCCCGCCTGGCTGTGGGCGCGCTGGCTGCGCCGCAATGAAGCGCCCCTGGCCGATGCGCTGACCTTCGCGGCGTTGTGGGTCGGCCAGGAAGCCTTTCGTGGCTGGTTCCTCACCGGTTTTCCGTGGTTGTACTCCGGCTACAGTCAACTCGACGGCCCGCTGACCGGCCTTGCGCCCTTGGGCGGGATGTGGCTGATTTCGTTCGCCCTGGCGCTGACGGCAGCCCTTTTGTGCAACCTGCCGCGCCTGTTGGCGAGCAAGCGCAACAGTTTCATCGCCGCCGGCCTGGTGCTGCTCGTTGCACCCTGGGCCATTGGCCTGGCGCTCAAGCACCATGCCTGGACCTCGCCCTCCGGCCCGCCCTTGAGCGTGGCCGCCATCCAGGGCAACGTCGAACAAAGCATGAAGTGGGACCCCGAGCAGCTCAATGCGCAGCTGGCGCTGTACCGCGACATGAGTTTGAGCTCCAGGCGCGTCGACCTGCTGGTATGGCCGGAAACCGCCGTTCCGGTGCTCAAGGAGTCGGTCGAAGGCTACTTGGGCATGATGGGCAAGTTCGCCGCCGAGCGTAATACCGCGCTGATCACCGGGGTACCGATTCGCCAGGAAGTACGCCATGAGAAGCGCTACTTCAATG
Organism: Pseudomonas sp. R2-7-07; assembly: GCF_003852355.1. Taxonomy (NCBI): domain Bacteria; kingdom Pseudomonadati; phylum Pseudomonadota; class Gammaproteobacteria; order Pseudomonadales; family Pseudomonadaceae; genus Pseudomonas; species Pseudomonas sp. R2-7-07. Next base: position 5,038,576 of record NZ_CP027759.1, read on the forward strand.
GCATCACCGTGGTCGGCGAAGGTGATGGCACCTACCTCAAGCAAAAGCTGGTGCCCTTTGGTGAGTACGTGCCGTTGCAGGATATGTTGCGCGGGTTGATCGCCTTCTTCGACCTGCCCATGTCGGACTTCGCCCGCGGCCCCGCCGACCAGGCGATGCTCCAGGCCAAGGGTTATCAGATCGCACCGTTCATTTGCTATGAAGTGGTGTACCCGGAGTTCGCCGCTGGCCTGTCGGCCCAGAGCGACCTGCTGCTGACCATCAGCAATGACACCTGGTTCGGCCGCTCCATCGGCCCGCTGCAGCACCTGCAGATGGCGCAGATGCGCGCGCTGGAAGCCGGCCGCTGGATGATCCGCGCCACCAACAACGGCGTGACCGGCCTGATCAACCCGTTTGGGCAGATCACCGCACAGATCCCGCAATTCGAGCGCGGCATTCTCTATGGCGACGTGGTGCCGATGCACAACCTCACGCCTTACCTGCAATGGCGGTCGTGGCCGCTGATCATTGTGTGCGTGCTGTTGTTCGGTTGGGCGCTGCTGGCGGGTCGAATGGCCAAGACGGTCTAACAGATCAAACACAAAACCAATGTGGGAGGGGGCTTGCCCCCGATGGCGGTGTATCAGTGCCAGATGTACTGACTGACACACCGCAATCGGGAGCAAGCCCCCTCCCACACTTGGCCTGCGGTGCTACTTGTAGAACAACCGGTACCCCACCTGCCCCACCGCCTCATTGATCAACTGCCCGCTCTGCCATACCGCCTTGACCTCCGGCATCCAGCCGCCCAGTGGACGCGCGTTATCCACGCCCAGGAACCCCACCGGCGCCGGCACCACGGTAAAGCCGGCCTTTTCAAAACTCCACACCGAACGCGGCATGTGCCAGGCTTGAGTCACCACCACCACGCGCTTGATGCCTTGAGGCAAGAGAATCTCGGCGCTCATCAGGGCGTTTTCCCAGGTGGTGCGGCTACGCTCTTCTTTCCAACGCACCGTCACGCCGAAGTCATCCTCCATCGACACCGCCATCAACTGCGCCTCGCTGGGCGGCGTGCCGTAATGCAGGCCACCGGTGGTCAGCACCGGCAACCCGGACGCCTTGGCCAGCCGCGCCGCATAACGCTCACGCTCCAGGCCGATGCCGGTGGGTTGGTCGGTGCCCCAGGCAATGTCGCCGCGCTCGCGCCCGGAACCCAGCACCACAATCGCATCGGCGCGCTGGGCCAGGCTTGCCCAGTCTTCGCGGGCCAAAGGCGGCGCTGTCTCCAAGGCGTGCGCGCCCCACTGCACCATTACCGGCAGGCTGATCAGCCACATCCCGCCCAATCCCAAGGCAAAGCAACACCCCGCCAGGCGCGGTCGACTGCGGCGAAACCACCAGGCAAGCGCCAGCAACAGCAAGAAAATACCGGGCGGCAGTAACAATTGTTTGATGAAATAACGAAAAGGCATCGGGCATCTCCAAAGATGCCCGAAGCCTAGATGCAACGGGGTTCGGCAACAATCCTTACCAGCACATTTTGCAAAGTGGCGGATAACGCGGGTTACTTACACCGTACGGATCGGAAACGTTCCGGGCCGCGGCCGGCCGGCAGGTCCTTCAGCCAAATCACCTTGGCCGAACGGGAAGGCGCCTGGACTGGCGGGGAGGCCTGCCCATCAGAGGCGCGTTGGTGGTGCAACGCCAGATAGTTCTTGATCAAGTCAAGCTCTGCCTGGCTCAAGCCTTGCAACTCCAGCTCCAGAGGCCGTTCACCACGCAATCGGCCTGCGGTTCTTGCGGCATCCAATGCCCGACCCAAACGGTCGATCAATCCTTCATATAATTGCGGTTTCGTTAAAGTTCGCTGCGATTCAGCCATCCCCTCACCTCATTGAAGAAATACATGCTCCCCAATAAACAGCGTAGCCCCCGTGGCTGCGCCTGCCCGATGCCGCGACAGACGGCCCTGCCTGCGCAATCAGGGTTTCCCTCGATAGAGTGGGGTCATGTATGCTACGGCGCTTCCTGTAACTCCACTTCCCGCAGGGTTTGGGCACGGACGCGCCGCTTTCTGGTGTCGAACAACCCGGACACTGCACCGAAGAGGAATAGGCCACCCTTATTCAGTTCAAAAGTAGCCATGCACGAACAATATCAGCCCCGTGAAATAGAAAATGCCGCACAAACCTTCTGGGACGAGCAAAAGTCCTTTGAAGTCAGCGAACAGCCAGGCAAGGAGACTTTCTATTGCCTATCGATGTTCCCTTACCCCAGCGGCAAGCTACACATGGGGCACGTGCGTAACTACACCATCGGCGACGTGATTTCCCGCTACCAGCGCATGCTCGGCAAGAACGTCCTGCAACCCATGGGTTGGGATGCTTTCGGCATGCCGGCGGAAAACGCCGCGATGAAAAACAACGTAGCCCCCGCCAAGTGGACCTACGAAAACATCGCCTACATGAAGACCCAGCTGCGCAGCCTGGGCCTGGCGGTGGACTGGTCCCGCGAAGTGACCACCTGCAAGCCGGATTACTATCGCTGGGAACAATGGCTGTTCACGCGCCTGTTCGAAAAAGGCGTGATCTACAAAAAGAGCGGCACCGTGAACTGGGACCCGGTCGACCAGACCGTGCTGGCTAACGAACAGGTGATCGACGGCCGCGGCTGGCGTTCCGGCGCGCTGATCGAAAAGCGCGAAATCCCGATGTACTACTTCAAGATCACCGCCTACGCGGATGAACTCCTGTCGAGCCTCGACGACTTGCCGGGCTGGCCCGAACAGGTCAAGACCATGCAGCGCAACTGGATCGGCAAATCCAAGGGCATGGAAGTGCAGTTCCCGTACAACGTCGACTCGATCGGCGAAGCCGGCGCACTCAAGGTATTCACCACCCGCCCCGACACCCTGATGGGCGCAACTTACGTCGCCGTGGCCGCTGAACACCCGCTGGCCACCCAGGCCGCACAGAACAACCCTGAGCTGCAGGCGTTCATCGCCGAATGCAAAGGTGGCAGCGTGGCTGAAGCCGATGTCGCGACCCAGGAGAAAAAAGGCCTGCCGACCGGGCTGTTCGTCGAGCACCCGCTGACTGGCGAGAAGCTGCCGGTCTGGGTAGCCAACTATGTGCTGATGCACTACGGCGACGGCGCGGTCATGGCGGTGCCGGCTCACGACGAGCGCGATTTCGAATTCGCCACCAAATACAACCTGCCGATCAAGTCCGTGGTGCGCACCAGCGCGGGCGAGACCAACCCGGCCCCGTGGCAAGACGCCTACGGCGAGCACGGTACCCTGATCAATTCCGGCGAATTTGACGGCCTGGACTTCCAGGGCGCATTCGACGCGATCGAAGTCGCGCTGATCAAGAAAAACCTCGGCGCCTCGCGCACCCAGTTCCGCCTGCGCGACTGGGGCATCAGCCGCCAGCGCTACTGGGGCTGCCCGATCCCGATCATCCACTGCGAAAGCTGCGGTGACGTGCCGGTCCCGGAAGACCAGTTGCCGGTGGTCCTGCCCGAAGACGTGGTGCCGGACGGCGCCGGCTCGCCTCTGGCGCGCATGCCCGAGTTCTACGAATGCAGCTGCCCTAAATGCGGCGCGCCGGCCAAGCGTGAAACCGACACTATGGACACCTTCGTCGAGTCCTCGTGGTATTACGCCCGGTACGCCTCGCCGCACTATGAAGGTGGCCTGGTCGAGAAATCCGCAGCCGATCATTGGCTGCCGGTGGACCAGTACATCGGTGGCATCGAACACGCCATCCTGCACCTGCTGTACGCGCGCTTCTTCCACAAGCTGATGCGTGACGAAGGCCTGGTCAGCTCCGACGAGCCGTTCAAGAACCTGCTGACCCAGGGCATGGTAATCGCCGAGACCTACTATCGCCGCGAAGCCAATGGCGCCTACACCTGGTTCAACCCGGCGGACGTCGAACTCGAGCGTGACAGCAAAGCCAAGGTCATCAGCGCCAAGCTCAAATCCGACGGCCTGCCGGTGGAAATCGGCGGCACCGAGAAGATGGCCAAGTCGAAGAACAACGGCGTCGACCCACAATCGATGATCGATCAGTTCGGCGCCGACACCTGCCGCCTGTTCATGATGTTCGCCTCGCCGCCCGACATGAGCGCCGAATGGTCCGACTCCGGCGTAGAAGGCTCGCACCGCTTCCTCAAGCGCGTCTGGCGCCTGGCCCATGCCCACGTCAGCCAGGGCTTGCCGGGCAAGCTGGACGTCGCCGCCCTGAACGATGAGCAGAAGGCCATTCGCCGCAGCACCCACCTGGCTATCCGCCAGGCCAGCCAGGACGTAGGGCAGAACCACAAGTTCAACACCGCCATCGCCCAGGTGATGACGCTGATGAACGTGCTGGAAAAAGCCCCGCAGGCCACGGAACAGGATCGCGCATTGATCCACGAGGGCCTGGAAACGGTTACCCTGCTGCTCGCGCCGATCACGCCGCACATCAGCCACGAATTGTGGAACCGCCTGGGCCACAGCGGTGCCGTCATCGACGCCCGCTGGCCGGTGCAGGATGACAGCGCGCTGGTACAGGACACGCTGCAACTGGTGATTCAGGTCAACGGCAAACTGCGCGGCCAGATCGACATGCCGGCCAGCGCCAGTCGTGAAGAAGTCGAAGCGGCTGCACGCTGCAACGAGAACGTGCTGCGCTTTACCGAAGGCCTGACGATCCGCAAAGTGATCGTAGTGCCCGGAAAACTGGTCAATATCGTCGCCAGCTAAATCGGATCGGGCGCAGGGCTTGAGCCCTGCGCCGAACTAAACCTTCAGGGCCTCGATACGGCCCGCCTGGTTTCAAGGGGAGCAACAAACATGATCAAACGCAATCTGCTGGTAATGGGCCTGGCCGTTCTGTTGAGCGCGTGCGGCTTCCAGCTGCGCGGCACCGGCACCAACGAATTGTCGCTCAAGGAACTCGACGTCAGCGCACGCAATGCCTACGGCGAGACCGTGATTCAGCTGCGCCAGGCCCTGGAAAACAGCGGTGTGCGCGTCTATACCGGGGCCACCTACAAACTGGACCTGGTTGATGAGCGCGAAACCCAGCGCAACATCAGCTACGCCAGTGCGGGCCGCGCGTCGGATGTCGAGTTGACCACCACCGTCAACTTCGAAGTACAAGGCCGCGATCACTTGCCACTGATGGGTGACAAGATCCAGGTGCAGAAAGTCGTGAGCCACGACGGCAACAACCTGGTGGGTTCGGACTCCGAGACCCTTCAGGTGCGCAAGGAAATGCGTCGTGAGCTGGTCCAGCGCATGATGACTCGCCTGCAACTGCTGACCCCGGAAAAACTCGCGGAGCTGCAGCAAATCGCCGACAACAAGGCCAAGGCTGACGCCGATGCGCTGAAAGCCGCGCAAGAGTATGAAGACAACACGCCGAAACAGTCGCCTGTTGAAGTCCCTGTCGAGTAAGCCAAACGGGGCGCTCCTGGCGCCCCGTTCGCCCTGCCTATGAAACTCGCCCCCGCCCAACTCGCCAAACACCTGCAAGGTGGCCTCGCGCCTGTCTATATTGTCAGCGGCGATGACCCGTTGCTGTGCCAGGAAGCGGCCGACGCCATTCGCACGGCGGCGCGCCAGCAAGGTTTCGATGAACGCCAGGTGTTCAGTGCCGATGCCAGTTTCGACTGGGGCACGCTGCTGCAGGCAGGCGCGAGCATGTCGCTGTTTGCTGAAAAACGCCTGCTTGAGCTGCGCCTGCCCTCGGGCAAGCCGGGCGATAAGGGCGCGGCGGCGTTGATGGAATATTGCGCGCGCCCTGCTGAAGACACGGTGCTGCTGGTCAGCCTGCCCAAGCTCGACGGCAGTGCGCAGAAAACCAAATGGGGCAAGGCGCTGGTGGAAGGCCCACAGACCCAGTTCATCCAGATCTGGCCGGTGGACAGCAGCCAGCTGCCGCAATGGATTCGCCAGCGCCTGTCACAGTCCGGGCTGTCGGCCACGCAAGACGCCGTCGAGCTGATCGCCGCCAGGGTCGAGGGCAACCTGCTGGCCGCCGCCCAAGAGATCGAAAAGCTCAAGCTGATGGCGGAAGATGGGCAGATTACCGTCGAAACCGTGCAGGGCGCGGTGGCTGACAGTGCGCGGTTCGATGTCTTCGGGCTGGTGGACGCGATCCTCAACGGTGAACCGGCCCACGCCCTGCGCATGCTAGAAGGGCTGCGCGGCGAAGGTGTGGAACCGCCGGTGATTCTCTGGGCCCTGGCCCGGGAACTGCGGGTGCTGGCTAACATCGCTTTGCAATACAGCCAGGGCACCCCCCTGGACAAATGCTTCAGCCAAGCCCGACCGTCGGTGTGGGACAAGCGCAAACCCCTGATGAGCAAGGCCCTGCAACGGCACTCGGCGCAACGCTGGGCGCAACTGTTGCTGGAAGCGCAGCGCATTGATGCACAGATCAAAGGCCAGGCGGCCGGTTCGCCGTGGATGAGCCTGAGCCGTTTGTCACTGCTGATGGCCGGCCAGCGCCTGGCATTGCCTGCCGAATAACCCCCGCAAGAACACCAAAAACCCAATGTGGGAGGGGGCTTGCTCCCGATAGCGGTGTAACAGTCAAAAAATCCAGTGACTGACACTCCGTCATCGGGAGCAAGCCCCCTCCCACATTTTGTTTGTGTTTACAATTTTCAGGCTTTACAGCGCCGCAATATAGGCAGATTATTTTCGCCGCTCCACCCACCCGAACGAGAGAAAGATCATGAGCAAAAAGCCATCCAAGCATGGCCCGAACAAGGCCAAATCCATCATCGCCCAGCCCCTGTTCCGCAGCCGTCAAGAACGCGCCGGCAAGGGCAAAGGCAGCTACCGCCGCGAAGCCTTCCAGTCTAATAGCTGGGAGGCTTCTTACTTTCTGGCTGCCTGAAGGCAAGCGCCCCTCTGGCATGATAAGGTCTGCACTGGATTTGTAACCCCCTGGACCTGTGCATGCCCTCTAGTCTTTCCCGTCGTTGGCACCTTCGCCAATTGATCGCTGCCTCCAGCCTCATTCTGCTTGTCGCCTGCGCGGAAAAACCCACCGCCGCGGACGCTCAACCCCTGCCCACGCTCAAGACCGTACCGGCCGTGGCGCCTGCCGTCGTTGCGCCGCTGGCGGTAGACAACCTGAACATCCAACCGACCCAGACCTTCGCCGAATGGCAGGCCGGTTTCCGTGCGCAGGCCCTGCAAGCCGGAATCACCGCCGACGTCTTCGATAATGCCTTCGCCGGCGTCAGCCCGGACATGGCGGTGATTCGCGCCGACCGCAGCCAGCCGGAGTTTTCCCGGCCGGTGTGGGAATACCTCGACGGCGCGCTGTCGCCGCTGCGCGTGCGTAATGGCCAGGCGTTACTGGTCAAGTACGCCGATATCCTACAGCGCATCGAAGAGCGGTATGGCGTCGATCGCCAGGCACTGGTCTCGGTGTGGGGCATGGAAAGCAACTTCGGCCAGTTCCAGGGCAATAACTCGGTGATTCGCTCCCTCGCGACCCTGGCTTATGAGGGCCGTCGCCCGGCGTTCGCACAGGCGCAACTGCTGGCGGCGCTGCAGATCATCCAGCACGGCGATATTGCGGCCGACCAGATGAAAGGTTCCTGGGCCGGCGCAATGGGCCAGACCCAATTCATCCCCACCACCTACAACACCCATGCCGTGGATTTCGACGGCGACGGCCGCCGCGATATCTGGAACAGCCCCGGTGACGCCCTCGCGTCCACTGCCCATTACCTGCAAAGCTCCGGCTGGCAGAAAGGCCAGCCGTGGGGCGTTGAGGTGCAGCCACTGCCAACGGGCTTCGACTACTCCCTGGCCGATGGTGGCATCCGCAAGACCGTCGCCGAATGGCTGCAACTGGGCATCCAGCTGCCGCTTGGCGCAAGCCTGCCAGCCAATGTCGACCAACTGTCCGCCGCCCTGCTGTTGCCGGCCGGCTACCGTGGCCCGGCGTTTCTGGTTCTGGATAACTTCCGTGCGATCCTGAAGTACAACAACTCGTCGTCCTATGCACTGGCCGTTGGCCTGCTGTCGGAGCGATTTGGTGGCGGTGGTGTGATTCGCGGGAGCTGGCCGAAGGATGAGCTACCGCTGAGCCGCTCGCAACGCATCGACCTGCAGACGGCGCTCAGCGCCAAGGGCTACGACGCAGGCAATGCCGACGGGATCATCGGCGCCAACACACGCAAGGCGATTCGAACGGCGCAGCAAGCGCTGGGCTGGCCGGCGGATGGGTATCCGACGGTGAAGCTGCTGGAGTCACTGCAGGGCCGATAGATGTGCTCAAGGCAACTACCGCCATCGGGGGCAAGCCCCCTCCCACACTTGGAATGCATTTCAAAATGTGGGAGGGGGCTTGCCCCCGATTGCGGTTTAGGAACCGACGATCATTTACAGACTACATCCTGCTCCAACACCACCCGCTGCTCCCCCGCATCCAAACGCACCAAAGCCCCCATCGGTAACGTCAGATTCGGATCACAATGCCCGCTGCGCCAGCCGGACAGCACCGGAATGCACAGCGGTTCGAAGGTCTGTTTCAACAGTCTTTCCAGCCCCACCTGATCCACACCGGCCACATCCCCCACCAATACCCCCGCCACCTGGTCGAGTTTGCCCGCCAGGCGCAGGTGCGTCAGCAGACGGTCGATGCGATAGAGCGGCTCGTTGATGTCCTCGATAAACAGAATGATGCCTTCAGCGTCAATGTCGTAGGCGGTACCCATCACCGCCGCGATCATCGAGAGGTTGCCGCCCAACAAACGCCCGCAGGCGATGCCAGGCTCAATGGTGGTCAAGGGGTAGGCCACCGGGTGCGTCAGCAGGCTGCCGGCGCCAAGCTGGCCACGCAGCAGGCTGAACAGCGATGACTCGGTGGGGGGTTGCTTGCCACCGAGCAAGTCGGCATTGAGCATTGGCCCGTGGAAGGTGACGAAGCCCGCGTAGCGGTTGATCGCCAGGTGCAAGGCGGTGATGTCGCTGTAGCCGACGAAAGGCTTCGGGTGCGCGCGCAACAGGTCGAAGTCCAGCGCATCGAGCAAGCGTGGCGTGCCGTAGCCGCCGCGTAGGCAGAAAATGGCGTCGATTTCGGGGTCGGCGAAGGCAGCATGCAGGTCGTTGAGACGCACTTGATCACTGCCGGCCAGGTAGCCGTCGCGCTCATACACACCCGGGAAAATGCGCAGTTCGTAGCCACGGGCGCGCATCCATTGCCCAGCTTTTTCAACGTCCAGCGCGGCAGGGCCGGCGGGAGCGATCAGGCCGATGGTGCCTTCGAGGCGCAATGCAGGTACGGCGCTAGTCATGCACAATTCTCCTTAATATGACGCATAACGAAATGTGGGAGGGGGCTTGCTCCCGATGGCGATGTATCAGTCACTCGTGTATTGACTGTCACACCGCAATCGGGGGCAAGCCCCCTCCCACATTGGATCTGCGGTGGCGGGCAGATCTCCATTACCAAACTCTTTGTTAGGAAACCAGGCTCGCCTTGACCAGCTTGGCCTGCTCGTCAGCATGGTACGAAGAGCGCACCAACGGGCCGGAGGCTACGTTCTTGAAGCCCATCTTGTACCCTTCCTCGGCGAACCAGGCGAAGGTATCCGGGTGCACGAAACGCTGCACCGGCAGGTGGCTACGGGACGGTTGCAGGTACTGGCCCAGGGTCAGCATATCGATGTCGTGCTCGCGCATGCGCTTCATGACTTCGATGACTTCTTCGTCGGTTTCGCCCAGGCCCAGCATCAAGCCGGATTTGGTCGGAATGTGCGGCATCATCTGCTTGAACTTCTGCAGCAGGGTGAGCGACCACTGGTAATCCGAACCCGGACGCGCGGCCTTGTACAGGCGCGGAACGGTTTCCAGGTTGTGGTTGAACACATCCGGTGGCTCAGCGGCGGTGATCTGCAGCGCTACATCCATGCGGCCACGGTAGTCGGGCACCAGGGTTTCAAGCATGACGTTCGGCGACAGTTTGCGGATTTCGCGGATGCAATCGGCAAAGTGCTGAGCACCGCCGTCTCGCAAGTCGTCACGGTCGACCGAGGTGATCACCACATATTTGAGTTTCAGGTCGGCGATGGCGATAGCCAGGCTTTCCGGCTCGTTGACGTCCAGGGGCTTCGGACGGCCGTGGCCCACGTCGCAGAACGGGCAACGACGGGTGCAGATGTCACCCATGATCATGAAGGTGGCGGTGCCGCCGGAGAAGCATTCGCCCAGGTTTGGGCAAGAGGCCTCTTCGCACACGCTGTGCAACTTGTGTTTGCGCAGCAGGGCCTTGATACGGTCGACTTCCGGCGAGACCGGGATGCGCACGCGAATCCAGTCAGGCTTTTTCGGCAGTTCGGTGGTCGGGATGATCTTGACCGGGATGCGTGCAACCTTCTCGGCGCCGCGCAGCTTGACGCCGGCTTCCACCTTGGCACGCGGGGCCGGGACTGGACGCTCGGTAACGTCCAGCGTCGGGATCATGGTTTGCACAACATCAGTAGTCATATCAATCGATTCCGCCCGTCAGGGTCGTCTGCTCAGCATAGTCGAGGTGTTTGACGAGCTGCGCGCGCAGCCGGGCACTTACCTCGGCAAATTCTATGGGTGTTGCATGGTCGCTCAACTGGGTCATCGCAAGCCCAGCGTAGCCGCACGGGTTGATGCGCCGGAACGGGGCCAGGTCCATGTCCACATTCAGGGCCAGGCCATGAAAGGAACACCCGTGACGAATGCGCAAACCCAGGGAAGCGATTTTCGCGCCATCCACATACACACCCGGTGCATCAGGCTTGGCCGCAGCGGTCACGCCGTAACTGGCCAACAGCTCGATCAGGCAAGCTTCCATGCGGCTTACCAGGTCACGCACGCCAAACCCCAGCTTGCGCACATCCAGCAACAGATAAGCGACCAGTTGGCCAGGCCCATGGTAAGTCACTTGACCCCCTCGGTCGACCTGCACCACCGGAATATCCCCCGGAAGCAGCAGGTGCTCAGCCTTGCCGGCCTGGCCCTGGGTGAACACCGGTGGGTGTTCGACCAGCCAGATTTCATCCGCTGCCGAGCTGCCGCGCTCATTGGTGAAGCGTTGCATGGCGTGCCAGACCGGCTCGTAGGCCATCCGGCCGAGCTCGCGAAAGCCCAGGACCTGTGGCATCACAACACCATGTGCACGAAGCCGGTGGCCCGCAGTTCGCTGTTGATGTCGTAGAGCTGGTCTTGACCGATTGCAACGATGTGCAATTGGATCGTGGTGTATTTGCCTGTGGAGCTGGATCGCTCGTCCACACGCTGATCATTGATCGTCGCGTGCTTGCGCACAATCTCGAGGATCAAGTCTTTGCGGCCTACGCCGGTATCGCTGATTATCTTGATGGGGTAGTCCACCACCGGAAATTCTATCTTTGGCGCCTTTACTTCGGTATCGGTCATGGCGTAACGGCCTCGTAAGCGGTAAGCCGTGGCGACGGCAAAGCCCCGCGTCGGATCAACGCGGGGCTTTGCAGGTGCACACAATCAGTTGAACAAGCCGTAGAAGAATAGACGGATGCTATCCCACACGCGGCGGAAGATACCACCTTCGTCGACGGCATCCAGTGCGATCAGGTCGGCGCTGTGCACCACCTTGTCGTCCAGTTTGACTTCGACTTTACCGATCACGTCGCCCTTGGCGATTGGGGCAACCAATTGCGGGTTCATGGTCATGCTGGCAGCGAGCTTTTTCAGCTGGCCTTTAGGCATGGTCAGGGTCAGGTCATCAGCCAGGCCGGCCTTGACCTGGGAGGTTGCGCCCTTCCATACCGGCGCGGTCGCCAGCTCCGTACCCTTCTGGTAGAAGGTCTGGGTTTCGAAGAAGCGGAAGCCGTAAGTCAGCAGCTTTTGCGTCTCGGCCGCACGGGCCTGCTCGCTGTTGGTGCCGAATACCACGGCGATCAGGCGCTGGCCATCACGTACGGCGGACGACACCATGCAGTAGCCGGCTTCGTCGGTGTGGCCGGTTTTCAGGCCATCGACGGTCTTGTCGCGCCACAGCAACAGGTTGCGGTTAGGCTGCTTGATGTTGTTCCAGAAGAACTCTTTCTGGGAGTAGATGGCGTAGTGCACCGGGTCAACACGGATGATCGCACGGGCCAGGATCGCCATGTCGTGAGCCGACGAATAATGCTCTGGATTCGGCAGGCCGGTCGGGTTCATGAAGTGGCTGTTGGTCATGCCCAGGTCGCCGGCCGTCTTGTTCATCATGTCGGCGAACGCGTCTTCGCTGCCGGCGATGTGCTCGGCCAAGGCGACGCTGGCGTCGTTACCGGACTGGATGATGATGCCGTGCAGCAGGTCGCTGACGGTGACTTGCGAGCCGACCTTGATGAACATCCGCGAACCACCGGTACGCCAGGCGTTTTCGCTGACGGTCACCGGGTCGTTTTCGCCGATCTGGCCGCGACGGATTTCCAGGGTCGCGATGTAGGCGGTCATCAGCTTGGTCAGGCTGGCTGGAGGCAGGCGCACGTCACCGCCGTTTTCGACCAGCACGTTGCCACTGGCGGCATCCATGAGGACCCAGGACTTTGCGGCCAGTTGCGGGGAAGCCGGCACCATCTCAACCGCCCAGGCGGCCGGGGTAATGATCAGCGAGATAAGCAGGCACGTACGTTTGGCTAAGGTGGTGATGTTCATCCGTCTCTCGAAATTGCTTATGGAAACTTGCCCTCGCGGGCAAAACTATTCAGACAGCCCGCTTCCAGACTGTCACGTGTTCGGTTGCCCGCTCACCCCTTGCCCCTGGGTTTTTATTGTTCAACGAGCCAACAACCAGGGCCCAGGCACCCGCCTGAACCTGCAGTCCTTTATTGCCTTATTCTGCGGTCACTACGCTGGGTTGCCCCAGGTTCGCCAGGCGTACGCTGTTCTGCACTTGCGCCACCTCGCTCGGCGAGCCGATCGGCCCCATGCGCACACGGTGCAGGGTTTGCTGGTTACGCACGATGGAGCTGATGAACACTGGCGCGCTGACCATGCCGCTGAGCTTGGACCTTAACAGTTCTGCCGCATCCGGGTTGGCGAAAGCGCCCACTTGCAGGTACTGCCCACCCACGGTGGAGGCACCGGGCGCGGCACGGGGTACGACGACCGTATCCGGCGCATGCTGCGCGGGCGGCGGCGTCCATTGTTCGATCTTGCCGGTCGACGCCGTTACTTGCGGTTGTGGGGTTTGCGGTTCGTTGAGCATCAACGGCGCCGGCTTGCCACGCTGGGCCCAGTACTGCGCCGGGTCGATGCCTTCGACCTTGACCCGTGCGGTACCGATTTCGGCGTAACCGAGTTTCTTTGCGGCGGCGTAGGACAAGTCGATGATCCGGTCCGAATAGAACGGCCCACGGTCATTGACCCGCAGGATCACCGTGCGGTTGTTGTCCAGGTTGGTCACGCGCACGTAGCTGGGCAGCGGCAGGGTCTTGTGGGCCGCGCTCATGCCGTACAGGTCATACACTTCGCCGTTGGCGGTGTTCTGGCCATGGAACTTGGTGCCGTACCAGGACGCCGTGCCGGACTGCACGTAGGTCTTGGAGTCCTGCAGCGGGAAGTAATTCTTGCCCAGCACGGTATAGGGGTTGGCCTTGTAAGGGCCGGAGTGCAAGGTGGGCGTGGCATCGGGGATCTTCGACACATCCACATCCCACCACGGCGCGCCATCTTTGTGCGCACGGTTGATATCCAGGCCCGGCTGGGCGCGAACCACCGCGCCGCCGGCCTTCTTGGCCGGCGCTCGGCTCGGCGTCGTGGAGCAACTGGCGATCAGCAGGGACAACGCGGCGAACGCCACCAGCTTGAGCGGTTTTTTGAACGGCGATACCCGCATTACTTGTTGCCCCGTGCTTGAACCAGCTCGTCTGACAGCTGATGCACGGCCATGGCGTACATCACACTGCGGTTATAACGCGTGATTGCGTAGAAATTCTTCAGGCCCATCCAGTATTCCGGGCCATTTTCACCTTCAAGGCGGAACGCCGTCACCGGCATGTCATCGCGTGGCGCATTCTGACTCGACCAGCCCAGCGCTCGCAACTCCCCGACGGTCTTCACCGGGTCGATACCCTGGGTCAGGCCTTCGTCGGCGCGTTCACCCGTCACATCGGCGCGGACGACCACCGGTTCACCGCCGACCCAGCCGTGACGCTTGAAATAGCTGGCCACGCTACCGATGGCATCGTCGGGGTTGCTCCAGATATTGATATGCCCGTCGCCGTCAAAGTCCACCGCGTAGGCGCGAAAGCTGCTCGGCATGAACTGCGGCAAGCCCATCGCCCCGGCGTACGAGCCCTTGAGAGTCATTGGGTCGACCTGTTCTTCGCGGGCCAGCAGCAGGAATTCGCGCAGCTCCTTGCGGAAGAACTCGGCGCGGGGCGGGTAATCGAAGCCCAGGGTCGACAACGCGTCGATCACCCGGTAACTGCCGGTATTGCGCCCGTAGAAGGTTTCAATGCCGATGATCGCGACGATGACCTGGGCCGGCACACCGTATTCCTGCTCGGCGCGGGCCAATATCGCCTCATGCTGGCGCCAGAAGTCCACGCCCCGCGCCACACGGGCGTCGGTGAGGAACATCGGGCGATATTCCTTCCACTGCTTCACGCGTTCGGCGGGGCGCGAGATGGCGTCGAGGATCGCCTGCTTTTTCTGGGCCTCGCGAAACACGCCCATCAGTTGTTCACCGGCGAAACCGTAGTCGCGGGTCATCTCACCGACAAATTCGGCGACCTGAGGTGAGCCATCGTAGTCACCGGCCTGCACCTCTTGCGTTGCGCCCAGCAGCCCAATCAGGCCCATCCAGGACGCATGCCGAGTTGCCCAGCCGCGCATTACTTGCATTGACATCTTCACCTTATTCAAACCTGTGCGATCCATTTGCGATGCGTATGAATCGACATCAAAACCCCAAACGCTGACAGCAATGTCACCAGCGAAGTTCCGCCGTAGCTAATGAATGGCAACGGCACACCTACCACCGGCAGCAGGCCACTGACCATACCGATGTTGACGAAAACATAAACAAAAAAAGTCATGGTCAGGCTGCCGGCCAGCAACTTGCCGAACAGCGTCTGCGCCTGCGCGGTAATCACCAGCCCGCGACCGATCAACAGCAAATAGATCAGCAGCAGCGCGCAAATGCCGACCAGGCCGAACTCTTCGCCCATCACCGCAATAATGAAGTCGGTGTGGCTTTCAGGCAAAAAGTCCAGGTGCGACTGGGTACCCAGCAACCAACCCTTGCCGAACACGCCGCCGGAACCGATCGCTGCCTTGGACTGGATGATGTTCCAGCCGGTACCCAGCGGGTCGCTCTCCGGGTCGAGGAACGTCAGGATCCGTTGCTTCTGGTAGTCGTGCATAAAGAAGAACCACATGGCCACGGCCACGGGCACGGCGGCGGCCAGCACGCTGAGAATCCAGCGCCAGCGCAAGCCACCCATGAACAGCACGAACGCGCCGCCCGCCAGGATCAGCAACGAGGTGCCGAGGTCCGGCTGGCGCACGATAAGAATGAACGGCACGCCGATCAGCACCAGGCTGATCCCCACATGTTTGAGCTGTGGCGGCAACGTGCGCTTGGACAGGTACCAGGCAATGGTGGCCGGCATGAGGATCTTCATGAATTCCGACGGCTGGAAGCGAATCACCCCTGGGATGTTGATCCAGCGGGTCGCACCCATGGCGTTGTGGCCCATCACGTCCACCACCACCAGCAGCAAAACCCCGGCGACATAACCGAGCGGCACCCAGCGCGCCATGAAGCGCGGCTCGAGCTGGGCGATCACCACCATCGACAACAGGCCCAGGCCGAACGAAGACGCTTGCTTGATCAGCAGGTCCCAGTTCTTGCCGCTGGCCGAATACAGCACGAACAGGCTGCCCGCCGCCAAGATCAGCAGCAGCACCAGCAGCGGGCCATCGATGTGCATGCGTTGCAGCAACGTCGCACGGCGACGCATCACATCCTCACTGGAGAGGATGCGGTCAAAATTACTCTTCACGGGCCGTAACCTCGGGGCTTGAAGGGGGGCCGCCATATTCGGGCTTGAGCTTGCCGTCGGCGGTCAGCAGCCAGGCGTCCATCACTTGACGCACCACCGGGGCCGCGACGCCGGAGCCGGACTCGCCATTCTCCACCATCACCGCCACCACGATTTTCGGGTCATCTGCCGGGGCGAAACCGACAAACAAGGCGTGGTCGCGGTGGCGTTCCTGAACCTTGGAGCGGTCGTACTTTTCACCCTGCTTGATCGCGACCACCTGGGCGGTACCACTCTTGCCGGCGATGCGGTACTGCGCACCGATCGCCGCCTTGCGTGCGGTGCCACGGGCGCCGTGCATGACCTGCTGCATACCGTGATTGACCTTGTTCCAGTCGGAAGGGTCGCGCAGCACGATGTCGGGGATCGGATTCTCATCCAGCGGTTTCTCGCCCTCAATGGTCCTAGCCAGGTGCGGACGATTCCAGATGCCCTTGTTCGCCACCAGCGCCGTCGCCTGGGCCAGTTGCAGCGGGGTGGCCTGCATATAACCCTGGCCAATGCCGAGGATCAGGGTTTCGCCGGGGAACCACGCCTGGCGGCGCGTCGCCCGCTTCCACTCCCGCGACGGCATCAGGCCTGGCGACTCTTCGAACATGTCCAGGGAGACTTTCTGACCGAGGCCGAACTTGCCCATGTAGGCCGACAGGCGATCAATACCCAGCTTGTGGGCCAGGTCATAAAAATAGGTGTCGTTGGAGCGCATGATCGCGGTATCCAGGTCGACATAACCGTCACCGGTGCGGTTCCAGTTACGGTATTTGTGATCGTAGTTGGGCAGCATGTAGTAGCCGGGGTCATAGACCCGACTCGACGCCGTGACCACACCCGAATCCAGGCCGGCAATCGCCACCGCCGGCTTGATGGTCGAACCCGGCGGGTACAGGCCGCGCAACACGCGGTTGAACAGCGGCCGGTCGATGGAATCGCGCAGCTCGGCATAGGCCCTGAAGCTGATGCCGGTCACGAACAGGTTGGGGTCGAAACTCGGCTGGCTGACCATGGCCAGCACTTCGCCGGTCTTCGGGTCCAGCGCCACCACCGCACCGCGACGGCCACCCAGCGCCATTTCGGCGGCTTCCTGCAACTTGATGTCCAGGCTCAGCACGATGTCTTTGCCCGGCAACGGATCAGTGCGCTTGAGCACGCGCAACACGCGGCCGCGGGCGTTGGTCTCGACCTCTTCGTAACCCACCTGGCCGTGCAGTTCGGGCTCGTAGAAACGCTCGATGCCGGTTTTGCCAATGTGATGGGTGCCGCTGTAATTGACCGGGTCGAGGGTTTTCAGCTCTTTCTCGTTGATGCGCCCCATATAACCGACCGAGTGCGCAAAGTGCGGCCCCTGAGGGTAATGCCGCACCAACTGCGCCACCACCTCCACGCCCGGCAAGCGGAACTGGTTCACCGCGATCCGTGCGATCTGCTCTTCGTTCAGCTCGAACAGAATCGGCACCGGCTCGAAAGGCCGGCGCCCCTGCTTCATGCGCTTCTCGAAGATGACTCGGTCTTCCGGCGTCAGCTGCAGCACCTCGACGATCACATCGAGCACCTGTTGCCAGTCGCCGGAACGCTCGCGGGTCATGCTCAGGCTGAAGCTGGGCCGGTTATCCGCGACCACCACGCCATTGCGGTCGAAAATCAGCCCACGGGTCGGCGGGATCGGCTGCACATGCACCCGATTGTTTTCCGACAAGGTGGAGTGATATTCGTACTGGATGACCTGCAGGTAATACAGGCGCGCGATCAGCACCCCGATCAGCGCCACCACCATGATCGCGCCAAATACCACGCGCGCACGTACCAGACGTGCGTCTTTCTCGTGGTCCTTGATGCGGATCGGCTGGGTCATCGGGAATGGCGCAGATTATTTGTGATAAGGATGCCCGGACAGAACTGTCCAGGCGCGATACAGCTGTTCACCGATCAGAATCCTTACCAACGGGTGCGGCAGCGTGAGCGCCGACAGCGACCAGCGCTGATCGGCCCGCGCACAGACTTCCGGCGCCAGCCCTTCGGGGCCGCCGACCATGAAGTTGACGGTACGCGAATCCAGGCGCCAGCGATCCAGCTCCACCGCCAACTGCTCGGTGCTCCAGGGCTTGCCGTGCACTTCGAGCGTAACGATGCGCTCGTTGGGCCCGACCTTGGCCAACATGGCTTCGCCTTCCTGACGGATAAAGCGCGCCACGTCGGCATTCTTGCCCCGGGTATTGAGCGGTATTTCCACCAGCTCCAGCGACAGCTCGGCAGGCAGACGCTTGGCGTACTCGTGCCAGCCCTCTTCCACCCACTTGGGCATGCGTGAACCGACAGCGATCAGACGCAGGCGCACAGCCGTTCCTTATTCCTGGTCTTTGTTGAGCTTGTCGAAGTGCGCGTGGCCCACTTCCGGGCTGTGGTGCTTGCCATCGGCGGCACGGCTCTGCTCGGCGCCTTTCCACAGACGCTCCAGATCATAGAACTGGCGGGCGTTGGAGGTCATCATGTGAACGATCACGTCGTCCATGTCCAGCAGCACCCAGTCGCTGTCGCCCTTGCCTTCTTCACCCAGCGGCTTCACGCCCTGGGCTTTGACCGCTTCGCGAACCTTGTCCAGCATCGCGCCGATCTGGCGGTTGGAGGTACCGGTGGCGATGATCATGAAGTCGGTGATGCTCTGCTTGTCGCGCACGTCGAGCACCTGGATGTCCTGGGCTTTCACGTCTTCCAGGGCAGCCACGGCAACTTTTACCAGCTCTTCGCCAGCCAGTTCCGGGCCAACGTGGGCTTCTACCGGCAGCGGCGCGCTCTTGAAGGTGCCTTTGCGCTTAACTTTGCTTACGTCTTTGTTCGTCATATAAAACTCGTTTTGCTCGTATGTTCGGGCGCTCGCTGCACGACGGTGCGTAGCGACAAGCGCGCCTTTTCAGTTCGACGCACGGTAAAGTCCGTGCGCATCGATGTAGGCCAGGACCGCGTCAGGCACCAGGAAACGTACCGACTTACCGCTGGCCAGCAGTTGACGGATCTGGGTGGCGGACACCGCAAGCGGGGTCTGCCAGACGAATGCAATATTCCCGTTCGGCCCGGTCAGGGCCAAGGGGTCACTTACCGACCGCGCAGCCAGCAGGTTGCGCAAGGCATCCGGCGGTTCGCTGTCGGCATCCGGGCGTTGCAGAACCAGGATGTGGCAATGCTGGAGGAGTTCCTCCCAGCGGTGCCAAGAGGGCAGGCCGCAAAATGCGTCCCAGCCCAAAAGCAGAAACAACTGGTCATCGGCGGCCAACTCGGCGCGCATCAGTTCCAGGGTGTCGACAGTGTAGGACGGTTTATCGCGCTTGAGCTCGCGATCGTCCACCACCAGCGGCGATATACCCTCCACGGCAACGCGCACCATTTCCAGGCGCTGCTGCGCTGACACCTGCGGCGTATCGCGATGGGGCGGCCGGAAATTAGGCATCAGGCGCAATTCATCCAGGGCCAGGGCATCCGCGACTTCCAGGGCACTGCGTAAATGGCCGATGTGCACGGGGTCGAAAGTACCGCCGAGCAGCCCGATGCGTTTAGCCATCAAGTGCGCACGTGACCGTCGCCGAATACCACGTACTTCTCGCTGGTCAGGCCTTCCAGGCCAACCGGGCCACGGGCATGGAGCTTATCGGTGGAGATGCCGATTTCCGCCCCCAGACCGTACTCGAAGCCATCGGCAAAGCGCGTCGAGGCGTTGACCATCACCGAAGCGGAGTCCACTTCATTGAGGAAACGCCGGGCATCGCTGAAATGCTCGGAGACAATGGCGTCGGTGTGCTTGGAACCGTATTTATTGATGTGCTCGATGGCCTGGTCCAGGTCGTCGACAATGCGGATCGACAGGATCGGCGCCGTGTACTCGGTGTACCAGTCCTGCTCGGTCGCCTCGATCACGTCCGCGCCCAGCAACGCACGGGTACGCTCGCAACCACGCAGCTCCACGCCCTTGTCGCGATAAATGGCAGCCAGCGGCGGCAGCACGCGCTCGGCGATGCCGGCGTGCACCAACAGGGTTTCCATGGTATTGCACGGCGCGTAGCGGTGGGTCTTGGCGTTGTCGGCGATGCGGATGGCCTTGTCGAGGTCGGCGGCGATGTCGATGTAGACGTGGCACACGCCGTCCAGGTGCTTGATTACCGGCACCTTGGCGTCGCGGCTGACGCGCTCGATCAGGCTCTTGCCACCGCGCGGCACGATCACGTCGACGAATTCCGGCATGGTGATCAATGCGCCAACCGCCGCGCGGTCGGTGGTTTCCACCACTTGCACCACCTCGGCGGGCAACTCGGCCACGGTCAGGCCCTGCTGAATGCAGGCAGCGATGGCACGGTTGGAGTTGATGGCCTCGGAACCGCCGCGCAGGATGGTGGCATTGCCCGACTTGAGGCACAGGCTCGCGGCGTCGATGGTCACGTTCGGGCGCGACTCATAGATGATGCCGATCACGCCCAGGGGCACGCGCATCTTGCCGACCTGGATGCCGGACGGCAGGTAACGCATATCGCGGATCTCACCGATGGGGTCAGGCAGCTTGGCTACCTGACGCAGACCTTCGATCATGTCGTCGATACGCGCCGGGGTCAGCGCCAGGCGATCCAGCAGGGCCGGTTCCAGGCCATTGGCGCGGCCGTTGGCCAGGTCCTGTTCGTTGGCGGCGGTAAGCGCTGGGCGCGAAGCATCCAGAGCGTCGGCGGCGGCCAACAACGCGCGATTCTTCTGCGCAGTGCTCGCACGGGCGATCAACCGCGAGGCCTGACGGGCAGCGCGACCCAGGCGGGTCATGTAGTCAAGAACGGACTCAGTCATGGGTCAGGTAGTCTTGGCAAAGAGGAAAGCGGCAGATTATAGCTGTGACGCCGCCCGACTGACAGCGGTGAGGGGCGGATGGTCGAAATGAACTGTAAAAACCTGGGGTTCAGCGGTAATTAAGGTGGGAGTTGTTATGATTCCGTCACATTTAGCCGTAATCACCTTGAACGTTATGTCCAGAATGACGCCCGAACTCCCTGCCAGCGCCCTCCCCGACAGCTTCTTCGACCGCGATGCACAGTTGCTCGCGCAAGAACTGCTCGGAAAAGTCATCCGTCATCGTGTCGGCGGAATTTGGCTTTCAGCCCGAATTATTGAAACCGAAGCCTATTACGTGGCCGAAAAAGGCAGCCACTCCTCACTCGGCTACACAGAAAAGCGTAAGGCTTTGTTTCTGGATGGCGGGCATATCTACATGTATTACGCCCGTGGCGGTGATTCGCTGAATTTCAGCGCCCATGGCCCGGGCAATGCCGTGCTGATCAAATCGGCGTATCCCTGGGTCGATGAAATTTCCGGCCCGGCGAGCCTGGCGCAAATGCTGTTGAACAACCCGAACCCCGATGGCAGCCCGCGCGCCGCGCAGAAACTCTGTGCGGGCCAGACGCTGCTGTGCAAGGCGCTGGGCCTGAAGGTGCCGATGTGGGATGCCAAGCGCTTCGATCAGGAACTGTTGTATGTGGAAGACGTAGGCCAGGTGCCCACGCAGATCATCCAGACCACACGACTGGGCATCCCCAGTGGGCGCGATGAGCATTTGATGTACCGTTTCGTCGATGCTGGCTATGCGCCTTATTGCACACGGAACCCGCTGCGGCGGGGACAGGTCGAAGGCCGCGATTATTTTTTGATTTGATGCTCCATGTGGGAGGGGGCTTGCTCCCGATAACGGTGTGTCAGTCAGACCATCTGACACTGACCCACCGCCATCGGGAGCAAGCCCCTCCCACAGTTTGATCATCAGCGTTTCAGATTACATATGGAGTGGAGTGTATGGGCCATTGGCTCGATAGCATTACCGGCTGGCTGACCCTGAACCCACAATGGCTGGCGGCGGCGGTGTTTATCGTTGCGTGCGTGGAATGCCTGGCCATCGCCGGACTGATCGTGCCAGGTACGGTGCTGCTGTTCGCGATTGCCGCACTGGCCGGCAGCGGCGCGCTGTCGTTGAGCGAAACCCTGCTGCTGGGATTCCTCGGCGGCTTATTGGGCGATGGGGTTTCCTACTACCTGGGCCGGCATTTCCACCAGAACATCCGACGCCTGCCCGGCCTTCGTCAGCACCCCGAATGGATGAATGGCGCTGAAACCTACTTCCATAAGTACGGCATCGCCAGCCTGTTGGTCGGGCGCTTCATCGGCCCGCTGCGCCCCATGCTGCCGATGGTGGCCGGCATGTGCGACATGCCGTTTCCGCGCTTCGCGGCCGTGAGCGTTATCGCGGCAGCGGGGTGGTCGGTGGCTTATCTGCTGCCGGGATGGGCCGCCGGCGCTGCGTTCCGCCTGCCATTGCCCGAAGGTTTCTGGCCGGAAGCGGCCATTGTCGCGGCCTGCCTGGCGGTGCTGCTGGGGCTGAGCTTGAACAGCAGCCTGCGCGGTCATCGCCGCGCTACCCTGTGGATTGGTTGTGCCAGCCTGATCTTGCTGGTCGCGCTGTTCATCGGCTACCCGCACCTCAACCATTTCGACCAGGGCCTGAGCGCCCTTGTGCAGGAACATCGCAGCCCGTGGCTTGACGAAGTGATGGTGCGCATTACCCAGTTGGGCGAATTCAAGAAAATGTTCGTGGCCAGCGCGGTCTTCACCGGCCTGCTGCTACTGGCGCGACAGTGGCGTCATGCCCTATTCGTTGGCGTCACACTGGCGGGAGCCGCCGTGATCAACACCGGCACCAAGCTCTTCTTCGCCCGTGGCCGCCCGGAAATCCTTACCGACCCGCTCACCAGCTTCAGCATGCCCAGCGGCCATGCCTCCGGCGCGTTTGCGTTCTTCCTGGCCCTGGCGGTACTGGCAGGCCGGGGCCAACCCACGCGGTTACGCCTGACCTGGCTGCTACTGGGCTGCATACCCGCCGCGTTCATTGCATTGTCGCGGGTGTACCTGGGTGCTCACTGGCCCACGGACATCCTGGCCGGCACGCTGCTGGCGATGACCGTCTGCGCGTTCAGCCTCAGCTTCAGTCAGTACCGCAGCCCCTTGCCCGCGATGACGCAAAAAGCCTGGTGGCTGGTGTTGCCCGCCGTGGTGGCCGTGCTCGGGTTTATTGCTTTTACCGGCACGTCCCATGCTTTGCTCAGGTACGCTTACTGATCCTTGGCCGGGCCGATCCACTCTACCGATGCCGAGCGGCGCTCAACGTAACGCTCGCGTCGTTCCAGCAGCATTTCATCAGCGATTTCAGCGGCGCGTTCGGCGATGTATTCCGGGCCCCGCGTGGCATCCTGCTGGAGTAATTGCGTGGTCACGCTGACAAGGTACGCGTCCCAGGCTTCTTGTTCCGAGGGTGTCAGCCGAATCATGGTCATCTCCGATCATTAGGGTGTGATCGGAAAATAGTGCAAGCCGCGCTGCTGGAAGCAACCAAACAAAGTCTGAAAACCACGTCAGGGAAATCCGAATCTTAGGTGAATAATTCACCTTGCAACTCATCCAGCAGCATCTGGATCGCATCCAGCCGCTGCTGCGGATCGTCGAGTTGCAGCAGGTCGAGCTTGTCGGCCTCGGTGAACGGCAGCAGATACGCCAGCTGATTAGCCAGGGCCTGCTGGCCCTCGGCACGGGCGTCCATATCCAGCGAAGCGACCATCGGGTGCTCCGCCAATGCCTGCAGCAGCGCCAGCAGGTCGGCATCCTCGTCTTCCAGCGGCTGCTCCGGCAGCTCTTCGAGCCACTGCACCTCGGCCACCAGCAACTGGTCCTTGTGCACATGGGCGTCACGTACGCGGAAACGCCGCCCGCCTTCGACACGAATGCCCAGCAGGCCGTTGTCCTGTTGCTTGAAGTCGCGAATCAGCGCCTCACAGCCAATCAGCGCATAGCCGTCCGGGGCCAGGCCGACTTCCTTGCCGTCAAGGATGCACACCACGCCGAAGCTTTCGCCCTTTTTCATGCAGCGGCTGATCATGTCCAGGTAGCGCGCCTCGAACAGTTGCAAATCGAGGGTGCAGCCAGGGAACAGCACAGTGTTGAGCGGAAACAGCGCCAGACTCATAAAGGTTTCCTTAAACCCGGTTCAAACGATCACCGACACGGCCAGCGGCAGGAACACCGCCGTGGCCACGCCCATCAGACTCATCGCCAGCGCCGCGAAGGCGCCGCATTCTTCACTTTCCTGCAGGGCCACCGAGGTGCCGACGGCATGGGCCGTCATACCCAGGGCCATGCCGCGTGCTTCGGGGCTGTGTACGCCCAGGCGCGACAGGAGCGCCGGGCCGATCATCGCGCCGACCACTCCGGTGATCAACACGAACACAGCAGCCAATGCCGCCACGCCACCGATCTGCTCGGCCACCAGCATGGCAATCGGCGACGTCACCGACTTGGGCGCCATGGTCATCAGCACCCTGTGTTCAGCGCCGAACCACCAGCCCAACACCACGCACAGGCCGGTGGCCAACACCCCACCTATCACCAGCGTAGTAAAAATCGGCCAGAACAATTGGCGAATCCGGCGCAGGTTCAGATACAGCGGCACCGCCAGGGCTACCGTCGCCGGCCCCAGCAGAATGCCCATGATCTCGGTGCTTTCGCGGTATTCGACGTAGCTCAGGCCGCAAGTGAGCAACACACCAATCACCAGCAACATGGAGACCAGCACCGGCTGCAGGAAGATCCAGCGGGTTTTCTCGAAAGCCGCCAGTACCAGTTGATAAGCGCCCAGGGTGATGCCGATCCCGAACAGCGGGTGATGAATGACGGCCGTCCAGGCGCCCTGCCAATCGAACATCATTGGCCCTTCTCCTTGCGCTTGACCATCTGTTGCATCAGCACGCCGACGACGCCCATGGCGATGACCAGCGACAGCACCAGCGCGCCGACAATGGCCCAGAAGTCTGCAACGATGTCCTTGGCATACACCATCACGCCCACGGCCGGCGGCACCAGCAGCAACGGCAGATACCGCAGCAGGCTGCCGGCCGCCAGGCTCAGCGGCTCGCTGACTTCGCCGCGCCAGATCAGAAAGCCAAGCATCAGCAGCAGGCCGATGATCGGTCCCGGCAATACCGGCAACAGCAGATGATTGATCGCTGTGCCGATCAGTTGAAACAACACCAGCCAGGTCAGGCCACGTAACAGCATCCGCTTTCTCCCCCTTAAAGCCCGCGCGCATTATAAGCACGCCCGCCCTATGCTCCGGCATTCGCCAAAAGCATGTCGTTGACCGGGCCGATTGCCCATGATGATCTACATTGGTTCTCTGTATCCCATAAAAAAACCCTCATCAGCGGGGGATAAAAACGATGAAACCAGGAGAGATGCAATGCCCCAGGTACCCGTAGCGCAGCTCAAAGAGTATGTCGGCAAGGAACTCGGACGTTCCGAGTGGCTCACCATCGACCAGGCGCGCATCAACCTGTTCGCGGAGGCCACCGGCGATCATCAATTCATCCACGTCGACCCGGTCAAGGCGGCGCACACCCCGTTCGGCAGCACCATCGCCCATGGGTTCCTGTCGCTGTCGCTGATGCCCAAGCTGATGGAAGACATCCTGATCATGCCCGAAGGCCTGAAGATGGCGGTCAATTACGGCCTCGACAGCGTGCGCTTTATCCAGCCGGTAAAGGTCGACTCCAAGGTGCGCCTGAACGTCACGCTCACCGATGTCCACGAGAAAAAACCCGGCCAATGGCTGTTCAAGGCCACCGCCACCCTGGAAATCGAAGGCCAGGAGAAACCTGCCTACATCGCCGAGTCGCTGTCACTCTGCTTCGTGTAGGACGCTGCCTGTGGTGAGGCAACAAACCTTGCCATAGTGTATGTAAATTTATGTATGAACCTCTCGGCTGCGGCATACTCGGCGCTCAATTATCCGGATCCCGCTATGCGCCCACTCGCTCCCCTTGCCCTTGCCCTGTTGCTCACCGCGTGCGGAGACGGCGAATCGCTGTTGCCGCCCGACGCGCGCCTGCCCGATGGCGGCCGCTACCGTGGTGATGTGGTCAACGGCTTGCTGCAAGGCCAGGGCCGTGTCGACTACCCCAACGGCAGTTGGTACGCCGGCGAGTTCGATAAGGGCCAGTGGCATGGCCAGGGCGAATGGCATGGCAGTAACGGCGAAGTCTATCAGGGCCAATTCAAGCAGGGCCTGTTTGACGGCCAGGGCCGCCTGACCACGGCGGGCAGCAGCTACGTCGGTGGCTTCAAGAACGGTCGACGCAACGGCGAAGGCACCCTCAAAGAGGGGCAGATGACCTATCGCGGCGAATTCAAGGACGACCAGTACTCCGGCCTCGGACGCCTGGAGCTGGCCGACGGCAGCCAATACCAGGGCCAATTCGCTCACGGCAAGCCCAATGGCGAAGGCCAGCGCAACGACGACAGCGGCAATCAGTTCAGCGGCCACTTCGTCGATGGTCAGCTGGAAGGCAACGGCACGTTCAACAGCGCGGATGGCGATATCTACGTCGGCCAGTTCAAACAGAACCAGCTCAACGGCAAGGGTCGCTATGAAAATGCCGACGGCGACGTGTGGATCGGCCAGTTCAAGGAAGGCGCGCTCAGCGGCAAGGGCGAACTGATCGGCGTCGATGGCAGCCACTACGTCGGCCAGTTCATCGATTGGCGCTTCAGCGGCGAAGGTCGCCTGAACCTTACCGATGGCAGCTTCTATATCGGCGGCTTCGACAGCGACAGCTACCAGGGCCGCGGCACGCTGGTGCTCACCGATGGCACGGTTCAGGCCGGCACCTGGGTCAACGGCATGCGCGTGCGCGATGCCGAGGGCAAGCTGCTGCCCGACCCACTGGAAATCGGCGTACTGGCCCAGGGCCGCTTACTGGCTGACGCCCTCGCCGCCGTGCCTGCGTCTACGCCTGCCATCGAGCTGTATACCCTGGCACTGGCCGGTGACGGCAAGCAAAGCGTATTCCTGCGCGAAGCCGATTACGTCAGCAATATGCTCGCCACCCGCTTCGGTGCACATGGGCAGATTCGCCTGGTCAACCACCGCGACCATATCGCCGACCGCCCCATGGCCACCCGCGAAAATCTGCGCCGTGCCGTGCAAACCCTGGCCGAACGCAGCGGGCCGGAAGACCTGGTGTTCATCTATATGACCAGCCACGGCACTCATGAACACGAACTGGTGCTGGACCAGCCGCGCATGGAGCTGGCCGACCTGCCGGCCGACGAGCTGGCCGCCGTGCTCGCGCCGCTGAAAAACCGTGACAAGATCATCGTGATTTCCGCCTGTTACTCCGGCGGATTCATCCCGGCATTGAAGGATGAACGCACGCTGATCATGACCGCCTCGCGCGCGGATCGCGTGTCGTTCGGTTGTTCAGAAGAAGCAGACTTCACCTACTTTGGTGATGCCCTTTTCGCACAAGCTTTCAGCCAAACGGACGATTTGCAACAGGCGTTCAAACTGGCACAACTGCACATGGCCGAACGCGAACAGGCGGACAATTTCGAAGCCTCCGAACCGCAGATCTGGGCCCCCAAGGGCGTGATCGCCCATTGGCAATTATTACGCAAACAGCAGGCACGAAAGGCGCTCGAAAGCGTCTCAATGAATAGCAAGGAAGCCAAAGGCAACTAAGCTGTAACGTGTAACAAGGGGGAAACACCATGTACCTGACACCGCAGCATATCCTGCTGGCCGGCGCCTCTGGCCTTACCGGCGAACACTTGCTGGACCGCCTGCTCAACGAACCCACCGTGACCCGCGTACTGGCACCCAGCCGCAAACCATTGGCTGAACACCCGCGCCTGGAAAACCCGGTGGGCGACCCGGCAGTGGTCCTGCCACACCTGAGCGGCCAAGTGGATATCGCTTTCTGCTGCCTGGGCACTACGATCAAGAAAGCAGGTTCGGAAGCGGCGTTCCGTGCGGTCGACCTGGATCTGGTGGTGACCTTCGCCAAGCGCGCACGGGAAATGGGCGCGCGGCACCTGATCGTGATCAGTGCGATTGGCGCCGACCCGAAATCCTCGGTGTTCTACAACCGGGTCAAAGGGGACATGGAGCAGGCGTTGAGAGCACAGGATTGGCCGCAACTAACGATCGTGCGGCCATCGTTGCTGTTGGGCGAAAGACTCGAGCCGCGTCTGGCCGAACAACTGGCCGGGCCGCTGTCACGCCTGATTCCGGGCAAGTACCACGGCATTGAAGTCTGCGAACTGGCCCGCGCCATGTGGCGCCTGGCGCTGGAAGAACAGGACGGGGTGCGTGTGGTGGAGTCGGATGAGCTGCGCAAGCTCGGTAAATAACTAAAGGCAAACACTGAACCCAATGTGGGAGGGGGCTTGCCCCCGATTACGGTATATCAGTCACTGATGAGTTGACTGGGCTACCGCAATCGGGGCATAGGTATCTACACAACTTTGGCACGGCCCTGAACCTGTGACGGCTCAGCAGCCGAAGCCTCTCTAACTGATACCCCGCGACCTAAATGTGGGAGGGGGCTTGCTCCCGATGGCGGCCTGACAGCCGACCAGGATGTTGGATCAGAGCGAGTACATATCCGTTGCTGCGGTAACGGCGGCTTAGGGTTCCGCCCTGACGGCGGCTCACTTTTGAAAAGCGCAAAAGTAAGCAAAACGCTCTTGCCCCACCACTCGGCACCTCGCCTAGGCTCGGTGTGCCCGTAATCCGACAGTAATTTGGGGGGCCGCCGCCACGCGCCATCCATGGCGCGGGGCGGCTAAACCGGCATCCCTGCCGGTTTACCCCCCAAATCACTATCGAATTCCGGCCAGCGTGGTTTAACGGGGCGCTTAAGATCAAAAGCAAGATCAAGAGCGGCTCGCTTCGCATCGTGGTTAGGGTAGGCTGCTGCTACACAGTTGTGTAGATACCTATGGCAATCGGGGGCAAGCCCCCTCCCACATGGGTTTTTTGGTGTTGTTGAGGTTTGCGTTATAGGCCGCCCGTGGCGTTGAAGCCCACACCCAGCACCGTCAACGCCGACAGTGGCAACAGCAGGGTGTCGAGCAGCGCACTGGCCGGCAGGTCGATATGCGGATAACTCGGCGCCTCAGCGCCGAATCTGTCCTTGGCACAACAGCCTCCATTGATCGCATACAGGTCCAACCGCGTGCCGGCATACACCACCGGCGCGCCAGGTTGGGCGGCATCCAGCGTGCGAGCGGTGGCGCAGCCCGCCAATAGCAGCGCCAGCACGACCAGCAGCGCCTTATTCATCGCCGCTCAAGTGATGCTCGCCCCAGCGTGGCAGCATGTCCTGGGGAATATTCAGCAGGTTGAGAATGCGCGCCACCACAAAATCCACCAGGTCGTCGATGGTCTGCGGCTGGTGATAGAAGCCGGGCGATGCGGGCAATATGGTCACGCCCATGTTCGACAACTTGAGCATGTGCTCCAGATGGATGCTCGAATAGGGCGCTTCACGCGGCACCAGGATCAACTGACGACGTTCCTTCAAGGTCACGTCCGCCGCGCGCTCGATCAAATTATTACAGGCGCCCGTGGCAATCGCCGACAGCGTGCCGGTGGAACAGGGCACCACCACCATCGCCGCCGGCGCCCCGGAGCCGGAAGCGACCGGCGACATCCAGTCCTCTTTGCCATAGACCTTGATCTGCCCCGCCGCCGCGCCGGTGTATTCGGTGAGGAACGCCTGCATCATCTGCACCTTGGCCGGTAATGCGACATCGGTTTCAGTCGCCATCACCAACTGCGCCGCCTTGGAGACCAGAAAATGCACCTCACGGTCTTCACGCACCAGGCAATCAAGCAAACGCAGGCCATAAGGCGCACCGGAGGCGCCGGTCATCGCCAGGGTGACGCGTTCCGGGCCGCTCACTTGAGCGCCTCGGCCAGCTTGCCGTGCAACCCGCCGAAGCCGCCGTTGCTCATGATCACCACATGGGTGCCTGGCTTGGCCAGGTGCTTGACGTGCTCGATGATACCCTCCAACGAATCACAGACGGTCGAAGGCACACTGCACCGCGCGGCGATCGCCGGCAGGTCCCAGCCCAGGTTGGCCGGTGCATACCAGACCGCCTGGTCGGCGTCATTGACGCTTTCCGGCAGGCCATCACGGTGCGCCCCCAGCTTCATGGAGTTGGAGCGCGGCTCGACGACAGCAATGATCTGCGCATCACAGACGCGTTTGCGCAGGCCGTCCAACGTCGTAGCAATCGCCGTGGGGTGGTGGGCAAAGTCATCGTAGATGGTAATCCCATTCACATCGGCGACCTTTTCCATGCGCCGCTTCACGCTCTTGAATGCGCTCAATGCCGCGATACCCATGGAAGGCACCACCCCCACATGCCGCGCAGCCGCCAGGGTGACCAAGGCGTTGGCGACGTTATGCTGGCCGGTCATGTCCCACTCGACCGTGCCTTGGGGTTGGCCTTCGAACAGCACTTCAAACCTGGAACCGTCGTCACTGAGCAATTTGACCTGCCACTGCCCGCCCGCGCCGGTGGTTTGCACCGGAGTCCAGCAGCCCATCTCGATCACGCGCTGCAACGCCGGTTCGGTGGTCGGGTGAATCACCAGCCCTTCACTTGGAATGGTACGCACCAGGTGGTGGAACTGCCGCTCGATGGCCGGCAGATCCGGGAAGATGTCGGCATGATCGAATTCAAGGTTGTTCAGGATCGCCGTGCGCGGACGGTAGTGGACGAACTTGGAGCGCTTGTCGAAGAACGCACTGTCGTACTCGTCGGCCTCGATCACGAAGAACGGCGTCTCCCCCAGGCGCGCCGACACCGAGAAGTTCTGTGGCACACCGCCGATCAGAAAACCCGGGCTCATGCCCGCATGCTCCAGCACCCAGGCCAACATACTGCTGGTGGTGGTTTTGCCGTGGGTACCGGCAACCGCGAGCACCCAGCGCCCTTGCAGCACATGGTCGGCCAGCCACTGGGGGCCGGAGACATACGGCAAGCCTTTATTAAGGACATACTCGACCGCAGGGTTACCCCGGGACATGGCGTTGCCGATCACCACCAGATCGGGGACCGGGTCGAACTGCGCCGGGTCGTAGCCTTGAGTCAGCTCAATGCCCTGAGCTTGTAGCTGAGTGCTCATGGGCGGATAAACATTGGCATCGGAGCCGGTAACGTGATGGCCCAGCTCTTTGGCAAGTACCGCCATCGAGCCCATGAACGTGCCGCAGATACCCAGAATATGAATGTGCATAGTTGACCTCGTAAATCATCGAGGCAGGTTAGCGCAGGGAGTAGGAAATGGCACTCTTTAGGTCACTCTGCCAAGTGCGCCGGCAGTAGGCAGGCCAGTGGAGCCACCCATGGCTTGAGGTGAACTGCATTTTTCACGACTAAACGACCAAACTGCGTGAAATTTCATACTTTCGCAACTTTCGGTAAAGCGTATTACGGCTCACCCCTAACTGCTGCGCCGTATGGCTCATGTGCCAGCGTTGCTGCTCCAGCGTTGCCAGCAAAGCCGACCGCTCGGCATCGTCCAGGGGCGAACGTGCAGGGCTCTGTTCACTCGATTGCGCGCGAGCCTGACGGATGTTTGCAGGTAAATCCTCAAGCCCGATCAGGCTTGTGTCGCACAGCGCGACCAGCGTGCGCAACACCGTACGCAGCTGTCGGATATTGCCCGGCCACGCGTACGCCAACAGAGCTTCACGCGCTGCAGGCGCCAGGCCAACAGCCTGCTTACCCGCCTCCTGCGCCAGCAGGAAGTCCAGCAGTTGCGACTTGTCACTGCGCTCACGCAACGCCGGAAGGGCGACTTCCAGGCCGTTCAAGCGGTAATACAAATCTTCGCGAAAGCTGCCGTCCTGCACACGTTCAAGCAGATTTCGGTGGGTGGCGCTGATAATTCGCACGTTCACCGCCTGGGGCTCACCGCCGATAGGTACCACCAGGCGGTCCTCCAGCACTCTTAACAAACGGGTTTGCAGCGCCACAGGCATATCGCCGATTTCATCCAGAAACAGCGTACCGCCATCGGCTTGTTGCAGCTTGCCGCGCATGCCTTCCTTCAGCGCTCCGGTGAAACTGCCACCGCGATAGCCAAACAGCTCGCTTTCGATCAGGTTTTCCGGGATGGCCGCACAGTTGAGCGCGACGAAGGCCTTATCGGAACGCTGGCTGGCCTGGTGCACGGCCTTGGCGAACGCTTCTTTCCCGCACCCGGTTTCACCGTTGATCAGCAGTGGCACATCGCGCTCGAACACCCGCAGCGCCTTGCGCATTTCGTCTTGCAGCGCCGGGTCGCCCAGGCAAATTCCTGATAGCCGTGGCGATGCTGGTCGGGTAACCGGCGTGGGCACACGGCGCGGCTGGCCTCTCAATGCCGCAAACAGGCTGCGCCCCTCACGGGTACGCAATGGCCAACTGGCGGTCGCACTGGCGCTGGCGCGGCTCAGCAGTTGATCCAGCGAACAATCGAAAAATGCCTCCACCGGCTGCCCCAGCAAACCGCTACGCGTGCATGCGAGCAGGTTCAGCGCGCTCTGGTTGGCCGCGCAAATGCGCCCCTCCCCGTCGAACGCCAGCAGGCCCTCGCTGAACAGGCCCACCGACTCGGCCTGCAGGTGAAAGCGCAGCAGCCAGTGGTGTTCAAAGTGGCGCAGGAAATAGCAGCTTTCAATCA
The DNA here is from genome assembly GCF_003852355.1 of Pseudomonas sp. R2-7-07. Classification (NCBI taxonomy): domain Bacteria; kingdom Pseudomonadati; phylum Pseudomonadota; class Gammaproteobacteria; order Pseudomonadales; family Pseudomonadaceae; genus Pseudomonas; species Pseudomonas sp. R2-7-07. The sequence continues at coordinate 5,071,208 of NZ_CP027759.1, forward strand.
TCTTGGCCGACAAATTGACCAGCGCCATGGTGTGGAATTGGCTCTGGCGCGACACCGCTTCCCGAGCCGACGACACGTCCAGCACCGCCAGCAGTTCGCCATGAGGATCGAACACCGGGCTCGCCGAACAGGTCAACCCCGTGTGCCGGCCGCGAAAGTGTTCGTCGCGATGAATCGTTACGGACTGGCGCTCAACCAGGCACGTCCCGATGCCATTGGTGCCCTCGCGGGCCTCACTCCAATCGGCGCCCAGCCATAACCCGGCGCGCTCGAAAATCTTGCGCTCGGACGGCGCGGTGACGCAGTTGAGGATCACGCCGCGCGCGTCAGTGAGCAGCACCGCGTGGCCAACGCCGGAGAGCTGTTGATGCAGGCTGTTCATCTCGTTGCCGGCGATGTGCAGCACCTGCTGCAGGCGTTCGCGACTTTCCAGCAGGCGCCCCTGTTCGAGCACGGTAGGGGCGATAGTTTGCGCGGGATCGAGGTGGTAGTCCTCCAGGCAGCGCAGCCAGGAGCGGGCAATCGATGGATCGCTGCCGGGGCCTTGGGAGCATTCATGCCCGCGTGTGACGGTCAAGACTTGCCGGGCGTGGCGACTGAACTGATCGTTGTGCATGTTCTTATTATTCTCCCTGCGTGAGAACGCCCAGCATCCTCCAGGCACCCAGCCATTGCAATCCCGACCCGACCCGCCGGTCACGGGCTGTATCGTTTATGGCACACACTGTCACCGCGCCTGTATCGAATGGGTGACAGCAACGCCCGGTAAAATTATTAACCCCTTGATTTACCTGGCCTGCAACGCAGTGGCCCAACCTTTGCTCTACGCTTTATCACGCGCTTGCCGCGCTGTACTCCAATAAACATAAAAGCAGGAGATGCCCACCATGCGTTATGCACACCCCGGTACTGAAGGCGCTATCGTTTCGTTCAAGGCCAAGTACGGCAACTACATCGGTGGAGAATTCGTTGCTCCGGTCGATGGCAATTACTTCACCAATACCTCGCCGGTCAACGGCAAGCCCATCGCCGAATTCCCCCGCTCTACTGCCAAAGACATCGACAAAGCCCTGGACGCCGCCCACGCCGCCGCTGACGCCTGGGGCAAGACTTCGGCCCAGGACCGCTCGCTGGTCTTGCTGAAAATCGCCGACCGTATCGAACAGAACCTCGAACTGCTGGCCGTCACCGAAACCTGGGACAACGGCAAGGCCGTGCGCGAAACCCTCAACGCCGACATCCCGCTGGCCGCCGACCACTTCCGCTACTTCGCCGGCTGCATCCGCGCTCAGGAAGGCAGCAGCGCCGAAATCAACGAACTCACCGCCGCCTATCATTTCCATGAGCCGCTGGGCGTGGTCGGCCAGATCATCCCGTGGAACTTCCCCCTGCTGATGGCCGCCTGGAAGCTCGCCCCGGCCCTGGCCGCCGGTAACTGCGTGGTACTCAAGCCCGCCGAGCAAACGCCGCTGGGCATCAACGTGCTGATGGAGCTGATCGGCGACCTGCTGCCGCCCGGCGTACTCAACGTGGTGCACGGTTTCGGTAAAGAAGCCGGCGAAGCCCTGGCCACCAGCAAGCGCATCGCCAAGATCGCCTTCACCGGCTCCACTCCGGTGGGCTCGCACATCATGCATGCGGCGGCCGAGAACATCATTCCGTCCACCGTCGAACTGGGTGGCAAGTCGCCGAACATCTTCTTCGCCGACATCATGAAAGCCGAACCGCAATTCATCGAAAAGGCCGCCGAAGGCCTGGTGCTGGCGTTCTTCAACCAGGGCGAAGTGTGCACCTGCCCATCGCGCGCGCTGGTGGAAGAGTCGATCTATGAAGACTTCATGAAAGTGGTGATGAAAAAGGTCGAGTCGATCAAGCGCGGCGATCCGCTGGACACCGACACTATGGTCGGCGCCCAAGCGTCGGAGCAGCAGTTCGACAAGATCCTGTCCTACCTGGAAATCGCCAAGGGCGAAGGGGCGCAGCTGCTCATCGGCGGCAAGGTCGAGAAGCTCAGCGGCGACCTGGCCACCGGCTATTACATCCAGCCGACCCTGCTCAAGGGCACCAACGAAATGCGCGTGTTCCAGGAAGAAATCTTCGGCCCAGTGGTAAGCATCACCACCTTCAAGGACGAAGCCGAAGCCCTGGCCATTGCCAACGACACCGAGTTCGGCCTGGGCGCCGGCCTGTGGACCCGCGACATCAACCGCGCCTACCGCATGGGCCGGGCGATCAAGGCCGGCCGCGTGTGGACCAACTGCTACCACCTGTACCCGGCACATGCCGCGTTCGGCGGTTACAAGAAGTCCGGTGTGGGCCGCGAGACGCACAAGATGATGCTGGACCATTACCAGCAGACCAAGAACTTGCTGGTGAGCTACGACATTAATCCATTGGGCTTCTTCTAACCCACAACACCCTCCCACCCTTGCAATGCAATCAAAGGTGGGAGGGGGCTTGCTCCCGATAGCGGTGGATCAGCCAACAACTCAGTAGCTGACACACCGCCATCGGGGGCAAGCCCCTTCCCACACTTAAAACTTCACAAGTACTTGCGAACTGCATTCGGCACACAGAGGCCGAGTTAAAACAATAAGAATGGAAGGTACTTCCCATGCCCAGCGAACCCACAAGTTCTTCCGTCGACTTCGAAAAAGTCGGCACCGATTACTTCCAACAACGCGAACTCAAAAAAGGCGCCGCCGGCTGGGTGTTATTAGTTGGCCTCGGTGTCGCCTACGTCATCTCCGGCGATTACGCCGGCTGGAACTTCGGCCTGGCCCAAGGCGGTTGGGGCGGCATGTTTCTCGCCACACTGCTGATGGCCACCATGTACCTGTGCATGTGTTTTTCACTGGCCGAACTGTCTTCCATGATTCCCACCGCAGGCGGCGGCTACGGCTTTGCCCGCAGCGCGTTTGGCCCTTGGGGCGGGTTTCTCACAGGCACGGCGATCCTGATCGAATACGCCATCGCGCCCGCCGCCATCGCGGTGTTTATCGGCGCATATTGCGAGTCGCTGTTCGGCATTGGCGGCTGGATGATCTATTTAGCGTTCTACATCATCTTTATCGGCATCCACATTTTTGGGGTGGGTGAAGCGCTGAAGTTGATGTTCGTGATTACCGCCATCGCAGCCATCGCCCTGGGCGTGTTTCTGGTAGCGATGGTGCCGCACTTCAATGTCGCCAACCTGCTGGATATCCCGGTGACCGAAGCCAAGGGTGCCAGCCCTTTCCTGCCGTTCGGCTACGTCGGCGTGTGGGCGGCGATCCCCTATGCGATCTGGTTTTTCCTCGCGGTAGAAGGCGTGCCCCTGGCCGCTGAAGAAACCAAGAACCCCAAACGCGACCTGCCACGCGGGCTGATCGGCGCGATTGTGGTGCTGACCAGCTTTGCCCTGTTGATCCTGGTGATCGCACCGGGCGGCGCGGGCACTTACGCCTTGATCAAATCCGGCAACCCACTGGTGGAAGCGTTGGCATTGTCCTACGGCGGCTCGACCTGGATGGGCAGCTTCGTCAACCTGGTGGGCCTGGCCGGCTTGATCGCCAGTTTTTTCTCGATCATCTACGCCTATTCGCGACAGATCTTTGCCTTGTCCCGCGCCGGCTACCTGCCGCGCAAACTGTCCGAGACTAACAAGAGCAAGGCACCGGTATTGGCGCTGGTGATCCCCGGCATTATCGGTTTCGGCCTGTCGTTGACCGGCCAGGGTGATTTGCTGATTCTGGTGGCCGTGTTCGGCGCCACCATCTCCTATGTGCTGATGATGGCCGCCCACATCACCCTGCGCATCCGTCGCCCCAAAATGGAGCGCCCCTACCGCACGCCGGGCGGCATCTTCACCTCGGGCGTGGCGCTGGTACTGGCCTGCGTGGCCGTGGTGGCGGGCTTTCTGGTGGATCCGCGCGTGGTCATTGGCGCCGCGATCATCTATGGAGTATTAATTGCTTACTTTGCTTTCTACAGCCGGCATCACTTGGTAGCGGGCACGCCGGAAGAAGAATTCGCGGCGATCCAGGCCGCAGAGGCCGCCTTGCACTAACTGCCGTAAACCTCGACGCGGGCGCCTTGCCCGCGTCGTCAAGGAGACACTGTATGGCAAGCTTTTCCCACGCGGTAGGTGCACAGACCTACCGCTTCGACAGCCTCAAGGACCTGATGGCCAAGGCCAGCCCGGCGCGTTCCGGCGACTTCCTGGCGGGCGTGGCGGCGCACAATGATGGCGAACGGGTCGCGGCCCAAATGGCGCTGGCGAACACCCCGCTCAAGCACTTCCTGGAAGAAGTGTTGATTCCCTATGAAACCGACGAAGTCACCCGGCTGATCGTCGACACCCACGACAAACTGGCCTTCGCCACGGTCAGCCACCTGACCGTCGGCGGCCTGCGCGACTGGCTGCTCAGCGACGCCGCCGATGAACAATCCCTACGCGCACTGGCGCCGGGGCTGACACCGGAAATGGCTGCCGCCGTGTCCAAGATCATGCGCGTGCAGGACCTGGTACTGGTGGCACAGAAGATCCGCGTGGTCACCCAATTTCGCGGCACCATGGGCCTGCGCGGGCGCCTGTCCACACGCCTGCAACCCAACCATCCCACCGACGAACCGGCCGGCATCGCCGCCAGCATTCTCGACGGCCTGCTCTACGGCAACGGCGACGCGATGATCGGCATCAACCCGGCCACCGACAGCATCGCCTCGATCTGCGCCATGCTGGAGATGCTCGACGCAATCATCCAGCGCTACGACATCCCCACCCAGGCATGCGTGCTGACCCACGTCACCACCTCCATCGAAGCGATCAACCGTGGCGTGCCCCTGGACCTGGTGTTCCAGTCGATCGCCGGCACCGAAGCAGCCAACGCCAGCTTCGGCATCAGCCTGAGCCTGCTGCAGGAAGGCTATGACGCGGGCTTGAGCCTCAACCGCGGCACCCTGGGGCAGAACCTGATGTATTTCGAAACCGGCCAGGGCAGCGCCTTGTCGGCCAACGCGCACTTCGGCGTCGACCAGCAAACCTGTGAAACCCGCGCCTATGCGGTGGCTCGGCACTTCAAACCGTTTCTGGTGAACACCGTGGTCGGCTTTATCGGCCCCGAATACCTGTACAACGGCAAACAGATCATCCGCGCCGGGCTCGAAGACCACTTCTGCGGCAAGCTGCTCGGCGTGCCGATGGGTTGCGACATCTGCTACACCAACCACGCCGAAGCCGACCAGGACGACATGGACACCCTGCTGACCCTGCTCGGCGTGGCCGGGATCAATTTCATCATGGGCATCCCCGGCTCCGACGACATCATGCTCAATTACCAGACCACCTCGTTCCACGATGCGCTGTACGCCCGCCAGACCCTGGGGTTGAAACCGGCGCCGGAGTTCGAGCAATGGCTGGCGAAAATGGGCATATTTACGCAAGCCGACGGCAAGGTACGCTTCGGCAACAGCCTGCCACCGGCGTTCCGCCGCGCGTTGGCGCAACTGGGATGAAGGAGCCGCCTGTGCAACTCGACCTGCCTGACAATCCATGGCTGCAATTGCGCCGCCTGACCCCGGCGCGCATTGCCTTGGGCCGCACTGGCACCAGCATTCCCACCGACGCACAGCTGGATTTCCAGTTGGCCCACGCCCAGGCGCGGGATGCGGTGCACCTGCCCTTCGACCATCAAGCGCTGAGCCGCCAATTCGCCGAACGCGGCCGCGACAGCCTGTTGCTGCACAGCGCCGCCACCGACCGGCATATGTACCTGCAACGGCCGGATCTGGGACGCCGCCTCAGCGATGACTCGGCGCAGACCCTGCGTGATTACGCGGCGGCGCATCCCGATGGCGTGGACCTGGCGATCGTGGTCGCCGATGGGCTGTCGGCGCTGGCCGTGCATAAACACACCGCGCCTTTTCTTGCACGCCTGGAAGAACAGACCCACGCCGAAGGTTGGTCCCTGTCACCGGTGATCCTGGTGGAACAAGGCCGCGTCGCCGTGGCCGATGAGATCGGGCAGCTACTCGGCGCCAAAATGACGGTGATCCTGATCGGCGAACGGCCGGGGCTGAGTTCGCCGGACAGCCTGGGCCTGTATTTCACCTACAACCCCAAGGTCGGCCTCACCGATGCCTATCGCAACTGCATCTCCAATGTGCGCCTGGAAGGTCTGAGCTACGGCATGGCGGCCCATCGCCTGCTGTACCTGATGCGCGAGGCCTGTCGCCGGCAAGTGTCCGGGGTCCATCTCAAGGATGAAGCGCAACTGCAGACGATCGAATCAGATGACCCGGACCTGATGAAAGGCAATTTCCTGCTAAGCCCACCTGTGGATTGATCGCGACACGATTGCGCTTTTTCGCGGCATTAGGCAGCATCGAGCCACCACCGCGCGCGTGGTCATACCCATTTGGATGTTGAGGCCTGGCATGCGGATTACTCAAGCGACCCTGGAACACCTGGACCTGCTGACCCCGTTGTTCGTCAAATACCGCGAGTTCTATGGTGCCCTGCCGTTCCCGGACTCGTCGCGGGCCTTTCTGGAAAAGCGCCTGCGGCGCAAGGAATCGGTGATCTACCTGGCGCTGGCCGATGATGATGACAAGCGACTGCTGGGGTTCTGCCAGCTGTATCCGAGCTTTTCCTCGCTGTCGCTCAAACGCGTGTGGATCCTCAATGACATCTACGTGGCCGAGGACGCACGTCGACAATTGGTCGCCGACAATCTGATGCGCACGGCGAAGAAGATGGCCAAGGAAACCCACGCGGTGCGGTTGCGGGTGTCTACCAGCAGCGACAATGACGTGGCGCAGAAGACCTATGAGTCGATAGGGTTTCGCGAAGATACCGAATTCAAAAACTATGTACTGCCGATCAACGAGGACTAGCCCCCAAACACCACAGTTCCCTGCTGGGAGGGGGCTTGCTCCCGATAGCGGTGTGTCAGCCAATACTCGTGTCACTGACCCACCGCCATCGGGAGCAAGCCCCCTCCCACATTAAACCGGCACCCAACCGCTTCACACTTTCACGACACTCCCCGCTACAAAAGCCACACGCTTTTCACCATTCAATCCGTATAATGCCGACCTTTCAGGGTTGTAAGAATCTCGACATACACGTGTAGCCTTATTCCCCGTCGTCCCCGCACTGGCCTGCTGAGCCGGGCCATTCACACAGGTGCCATCCATGGATTTCAACCCGCTTGACCTTATCCTGCATCTCGACGTTTACCTCGACATGCTGGTAACCAACTATGGTCCGTGGATCTACGCCATTCTGTTCCTGGTGATTTTTTGCGAGACCGGCCTGGTGGTCATGCCGTTCCTGCCGGGTGATTCGTTGCTGTTCATCGCCGGCGCTGTCGCCGCAGGTGGCGGCATGGACCCGGTGTTGCTGGCCGGCCTGCTGATGCTGGCAGCCATCCTCGGCGACAGCACCAACTATGTAATAGGACGAACCGTGGGCGAGCGCTTGTTCAGCAACCCGAACTCGAAAATTTTCCGCCGCGACTACCTGCAAAAAACCCACGACTTCTACGACAAGCACGGCGGCAAGACTGTAACCCTGGCGCGCTTCCTGCCGATCCTGCGCACCTTCGCGCCGTTCGTCGCCGGCATTGCCAAGATGCCCTACCCGCGTTTCTTCGGTTTCAGCGTGCTGGGCACCATCCTTTGGGTCGGCGGCCTGGTGACCCTGGGTTACTTCTTCGGCAATGTGCCATTTATCAAGAAGAACCTGTCGTTGCTGGTGGTGTTCATCATCTTGCTATCCCTTGTGCCGATGATCATCGGCGTGGTGCGCAGCCGCTTTGGCCGCACCTCCTCCGAAGCCAATCCGCACTGATCGCCCATGTGGTCCCTCAGCGCCTGGCGTCGCCGGCGCCTGCTGGCCAAGCACCCGATTGCCGATGACACCTGGCAACGGGTGCGTCACCACCTGACCTTCCTCGACGGCATCACCGCCGAGCAAGACCAGTGGCTGCGCGAAGCCTGTGTGCTGTTCCTCGCCGAAAAACACCTCACCGCCCTGCCCGGCGTCGAACTGCATCAGGAACAACGCCTGCTACTCGCCGCCCAGGCGCAACTGCCGCTGATGAACCTGGGTGACCTCGACTGGTATCAGGGCTTTCATGAAATCGTGCTGTACCCTGACGACTTTCTCAGCCCGCAACGTCATCGCGATGCCAGCGGCGTGGAACATGAGTGGGACGGCGAGCACAGCGGCGAAGCCTGGCAACAAGGCCCGGTGATCCTCGCCTGGCCCGGCGTGCTGGCCAGCGGCCAATGGGAAGGCTACAACCTGGTCATCCACGAGCTGGCGCACAAACTGGACATGCTCAACGGCGACGCCAACGGCCTGCCCCCGCTGCATAACGACATGCGCGTGCAGGAATGGGCCAGCGTGATGCAAAGCGCCTTCGACGACCTCAATCGCCAACTCGACGCCAACCCGGACGCCGACACCGAGATCGACCCGTACGCAGCGGAAAACCCGGCGGAATTCTTTGCCGTCACCAGCGAGTATTTTTTCAGCGCCCCGGATTTACTGGTCAGCCATTACCCACAGGTGTACGCCCAACTCAGCCGCTTTTACCGCCAGGACCCGCTGGCCCGCCTGACCCAACTGCAAGCCCACGACCCGCGCTACCAGCCGCAGGTCGAATGACCGTACGACGCTTGGCGCATGGCATCGGCGTCAGAATATGCCTATAATCGCCGCCACTTTTAGGCCAATCCGGCCATGTCATATGGCCAACTACGGGGGCAACGCCCAATGAGCTACAGCAAGATTCCGGCTGGCAAAGACCTGCCGAACGACATCTACGTCGCCATCGAAATTCCGGCCAACCACGCGCCGATCAAATACGAAATCGACAAAGACAGCGACTGCCTGTTCGTTGACCGTTTCATGGCCACCCCGATGTTCTACCCGGCCAACTACGGTTTCATTCCCAACACCCTGGCTGACGACGGTGACCCCCTCGACGTGCTGGTCGTGACCCCTTACCCGGTCACCCCAGGCTCGGTCATTCGCGCACGCCCGGTCGGCATCCTGAACATGACCGACGACGGCGGCGGCGATGCCAAAGTTATCGCAGTGCCACACGACAAGCTGTCCCAGCTGTACGTCGACGTGAAGGAATACACCGACCTGCCGCCACTGCTGCTGGAACAGATCAAGCACTTCTTCGAGAACTACAAAGACCTCGAAAAAGGCAAATGGGTGAAGATCGATGGTTGGGGCAACGCAGACGCTGCCCGCGCCGAGATCATGAAGTCGGTAGCCGCCTACAAAGGCTGATACTTGCGCCTCATTGCCACGGCAATTAAAAAGCCCCGATTATTCGGGGCTTTTTTTATGAACATTAAACAACGAGTTCAACGTTTGATTTTCCATGTTTAACTAACACGAACGAATGAAGAATCAAGCTACAACTAAGGAAAAGCCTACACACGCAACTCAACGCATAGTTTATTTGAATAGTTTTCCTGGCCGGTAAACTCTGCGTTTATGAATACATCAGGTGATCGTTTAAAAGCGCTATTACGGGAAGTTCATCTTTCCGCCTCCGACTTCGCCAAGAATCGCGGCGTCACGCCTCAGCACGTGAACAACTGGTTCAAACGCGGCGTCCCCATGGGCCGACTCAACGAGTTCGCAGAACTGCTGTGCGTCTCCAGTCGCTGGTTAAGCGACGGTCGCGGCCCCAAACACCCACCGGTCAACTACCTGTTGGACGGCCCCACCGCAAGGATTGCACCGACCCGCGAAGACATCGGCAAATACCTCACAGGCCCTGCCTGCCGCCCGAATAATACCGACGTGGAGATCCCCCTCCACCCCACATTCACCTCAACCGAACGCATCCGCGTCACCCAGCACACCCTCGAAACCCTCAACGTAAACCCCGACCGCGCGGTAGGCGCCTACATGGTCGACAACAGCATGATCGACATCATCCAACAAGGCGCCACTCTCGCCATCGATAAAGGCCGCACCCAAATCATCGACGGCGAAATCTACGCCGTCGAACACGACGGCATGCTGCGCATCAAATACCTCTACAACCGACCTGGCGGTGGCTTGCGCATGCGCAGCCACAACGCCAGCGAACACCCGGACGAATACCTCACCTACGACGAACGCTTCGAGCAGAACTTCCAGATAGTCGGCTGGGTATTCTGGTGGTCCACCCTCAACAACCGCCGCCCCCCGGTACCGCTGGACGAACACCTGCTGGGCTGGGAAGGCTCTGAATCGGAGGTGGGCAACTGAGGTGAATGTGGGTATCATGCGCCGCACATTTGGCAGGGGTGGCTTTAAGCTATTTACCCTGCCAGGCGATGCGGAGGAGTTCCCGCGGATACCCCTACTATTCAGCCCGACGCAATGTGGGCTGAGCGATTTGAAGGCTGGTGAGGTTTGTCAAAAACAAGCTGAGGCAGTCCCCGAGAAGCCGGCCACAAGCCGGCTTTTTAATATCTGCTGAACGCGCAATATCAATCCGTCAGGGATCGCTACAACATACTCGCAACCACCTTATCAAAACCAACAAACTTCTCCTTCAACTGTTCAATCGTCCACCGCCATTTCTGCGTTCTGGGCCGACAAATCGTATTCTGATTCCCAAACATCCCCGTCTCCCGCACACCCTGGCTCACCGGCACGGTATCCAGCCATTCAATCGACACAAAGTAATCACACCGCTCTGGGTCATCTACAAATTCAGCGTGATAATTTGCCCGCTTAGCAACCTCAAGCACAGGGCGCTCCTCGCCGTTTACAGTGACGGTAAATTCGTTCGCGGGTGTGGATTTCCCGCGCACTCTTCCGACACCAACGTACCCCTGTTGCGGAATGTTGACCCAAACACGATCCCCCGGTGAAAGCAGTTGCAGAGTCCTGCTATACCAGGCGCCACCACCGCCCGAGATAAAACCAAACTCCCTTGCATCTTCCCATGAGCGTGAAGTCGAGTCGCCGAACGAGCAATAGAACTCGCCATTCCAGGGCTCGGTATGCCCCTCGCTCGCTGACACCGCATTCACTTGGGTCTGAACGGGATCGAGCAACCAAGACCGACTCAGTAGTTGCTGATCACCCATTTGGAAAATCTGAAAACACAGCACGTTGATCGGAATATCTCGTTTGCTGAGGTATTCAACAATCCGCTCACTGCTCGCGTCCAATTCCGTTGCGACAATGACCAGTTGATGGCTTTGGTTCAGCTCATCATCGTTCAAGACTCGTCCAAAACGCGCTAAAAAGTCAGCATAGAGGGTATTCCCAGGCTTGAACCGCTCATAGATGGCGCCAATCTCATTTGGCTGTAAACCCTGAACCCAAGCGGCGTAATCGAGGGTCTGGGCGACTACGTCCCGAGGGGTACGGTCGCGCTTGAGTTCAACCAGGACCAAGTATCCATCGGGATCGATCGCCAGCAGGTCAATGCGCCCACCTGAGCTGGTTTTTTCTTGCTTGCCTATCAGCATCCATTCATCGGAGAGAATGCCTGGCGAGTTGAGGATCATATTTTCAAGCAACTGCTCACTGACCAATTGGCTCAAAGGGAGCTTGCTCGGTGCAACACCGACGGTCCAAACATCCGTTTTTATAGGCAATTACTACATCCTTGATGAGGTGGTTTTTAGCGACTCTAACACCCTCGCGCGCCGTGTTGGCGACAAGCTAAAATGAGCAGCAGACCGCTGCCCAAATGACAAAGGGATGGTTTGATATGTCGCCAAAACGCCAGATGGCGACATGAACGCTGTAAGAGCAGGCGGGCCTGTAAGGCAGTGAGTTAGCACATTGCTGCCCCACTGCAAATGTCAAATTACCTCGGCTGCAAACACTCCACCGCCCGATCCGCGACCATCTTCGCCATCTCCACCAAATGCAACACCGCCCTCTGCGACGCAGCCATTGGCTCGCCGAGCACCTGCGACGTGGCCACCGCACAATGCAGCAGCTCAGCCACCTTCACCCAGGCGTCCTCGAAGCTCAGTTCTTCATTGACGGTAAAAGGGTTGGTCACTTCTGATGACGTGAATGCGAACAAACGTTATCCATAGCAAAACTCCTAGCAGTAAGTAAATACCACCGTCCTTTCGCGACTAAACGAGCAGAGGTGGGCGGCTGTACGCAGGTTAGTCGACCGGTCGCTAGGCACCGGTGCACCCGAAGGTGCCCTGCGCACAGCCACCATTAAGTGCAGGTGAGAAGACACCTGTCTTTGAGATGGCGCATGCGCCTAGCGAAGTCCGGGCGACTAAACCCGGTCACTGAATTGCAGTGACGGTCGACAGCCTAGTCACCCAATTTCGCTGGCGCAAGCGGTTGGGATTCTCTAGGAAACGTCCTGCAAATGAAAGGGATCGGACCGGCCGGCGCGACGAATATGAGAACGTCAGAAAATTGCTGACTCATATAATTTTTAGCAATCCTCCTAAAAAGCCCGGCCATTGCTAGCCAAACTGATATCACAATAGAATCACCTACCCCATCCCGCCAACGGATGGGCGAGCAGGATGGAACAACTTCAGCTCATACGTAGGTCAAGGAGACCGATATGCCAGATATCAAGGAACAAAAACTTCTCTATCACCTAACTTCTCTAGAAAACCTGAGCGGTATTTTTCAGCACGGGCTAAAACCGCGAGCTCAGCTCAGGGCATTCGAAGACGTGGCTGATGCCGACATTCTGAAAAAACGACAAGGTCTCGCACTAGATCAGTACGTACCTTTCCACTGGTTTGCCGCAAATCCATTCGATGGAAGCGTTCAACGCAGAAGGCCTGACACCCAATTTGTTGTGATTACGGTGCATCGAAACGTGGCAATTAGAAAGCAATGGAAGGTCATTCCCCGCCACCCATTGGCTAACGATGCCATTCAGTTGCTGGATTATGCCGATGGCTTCGAGACAATCAATTGGGAGGTTATGAATGCCAGGGACTACCACGATCCCCAATGCAAAAGCATCTGTATGGCTGAGTGCCTTTCGCCCGACGTAGTTTCCCCTAACGATTTCTTCAAGGTTTTTGTTTCTAATGCTGAAGTAGAAACCCTCTGTGGGTCTAAAATGCGCGAGGCCGGCGTTAATGTACAAATCGGAGTGAATCGGGGAATGTTTCTTAGATGATTTATAACAACCTGAATCCTGAAAAAGCTCTGATCTGGCGAATCGTTCATCGCGACAATCTGCCCTGGATTCTGGACAACGGCCTGCACTGCGCCAGCTCAGAGGTGCAGGCTGCGCAATATGTGAACATAGGCAATGTTGATTTAATCGATAAACGCCGCACGCGCTGTGTCCCCATTGCTCCTTCAGGCTTTTTGTCAGACTACGTTCCCTTCTATTTCACACCCTTCTCTGTGATGATGAAAAATATTCATTCCGGCTGGAGCGTTCAGCAACGCAGCAATGACGAGATCGTGATTCTGGTCTCCAGCCTCCACCGCGTCGCCGAGCTTGGCCTACCGTTCGTCTTCACAAATGCACATGCGTACCCGGATTGGACAGACTATTACAGCGACCTGGAGAATCTCCACGAGATCGATTGGTCTATCCTTCAACGGCGTGACTTCAAACGTGACCCCGATGACCCTCGCAAAATGGAGCGTTATCAGGCTGAAGCGCTGATTCACCACCACTTACCGATTACAGGACTCCTTGGCATCATGTGTTACACCGATGCGATGAAAGAACGCATAGAGCAGGACGTCGCCGCAAGAGGCCTGACGTTGCCTGTACATGCTCGTCCGGGATGGTATTTTCCATGATCAGATTCACTCAGGGTAACCTTCTGGAAGCCAACACCGAAGTCCTCGTCAACACGGTGAATACCGTGGGCGTGATGGGCAAGGGCATCGCGCTGATGTTCAAGGAGCGTTTTGCAGAAAACTATCGCTTGTACGCTGCTGCCTGTAAAGCTGGCGAAGTAAAGACCGGAGAAGTGCACGTAACTGCGGTCAACGAACTGGACGGTCCTCGCTGGATCGTTAACTTCCCGACCAAACGTCACTGGCGATCACCATCGCAGATGGCATGGATAATCGAAGGCCTGCACGACCTCCGTCGTTTTCTGATTGAAAACCATGTGAAGTCGGTGGCGGTTCCTCCGTTAGGGGCCGGTAACGGTGGTCTGAAATGGCCGGACGTTCGCGAACAGATTGAGGATGTCTTGAGCGATCTGGATGTCGATGTGTTGGTTTTTGAGCCATCCAATCAGTATCTGAATGTCGCCAAACGCAACGGTGTAGAAAAGCTTACGCCTGCGCGAGCGCTCATTGCGGAACTGGTTCGACGCTACTGGGTGTTAGGCATGGAATGCAGCCTGCTTGAGATTCAGAAACTGGCTTGGTTCCTGGAACGCGCAATTGAGAAGCGGCCAGGCCTCAAAAACCCACTGGATCTTAAATTTGTTGCTCATAAGTACGGGCCGTATGCCAACCGGCTGGAACACCTGCTTAACAATCTGGACGGTAGTTATCTGCATTGCGATAAGCGAATCAGCGATGCGGAAAACAGTGATGTGATCTGGTTTGACCAAGACCGCAGAGCCTTTCTACAAACCTATCTCAGAACAGAGGCCAAGGAATATTCCCAGGCCTTGGAGCTTACCGCGGAGTTGATTGATGGCTTTGAGTCACCCTTCGGCATGGAGCTATTGGCAACAGTCGACTGGCTGCTGACCCAGGAAGATGTAGCCCCAACGGTTCCGGCTTTACGTGAGGCACTGAAACAATGGGATGGCGGTGTCGCTGCAGCCGCTCGCAAAAACAAGCTGTTTGACGATCAAGCACTTGATATTGCGCTTAAACGGCTCACTTCCAGCAGCTTCAGCCATCAAATGGCTTCCTGTCATATATGAGGATCTTGAGTACAGGCTGTAAATAGCCTGTACGAAAGATTCTGATGCTTAACTAGAACCCTATAAAAATAAAATGACCCAGGCCGGTGCGCAGTTGATGAACTGGTTCTCGGTGGCGTGTAAGTTGCACCGCGACTGGCGCAACGATATCGAAGGCCTGGGGAGTCTGTTGTCCCAGCGCATTCTTAACTATCGAAATTTGATGAATGGATATGCGGCGCTGACGGCGCAGCAGAGGTAAGCAAACCCAGCGTTAAGACAAGCCTGCTATAAAAAGCAGGCTTTTTCACGTCATGCCTACCTGCCAACAACCGCTCAACCACCGTCTCCAGCTTTGCCGCTGCCTCCATCCGTTTTGCAGCAGGTATCTGCCTGACGTTGTGCAGTTTCCATTGCACGGCAGGCAAACGATCTATTCCCGGCAGGTTCAGCGTCTTCCAGTCAGACTCTCCCTGTTTGATCGAGATCAGGAAGGCAGCATCCTGCTCATTGAGTTGTTGGCGGATCGCAGTCAACAACGACTCTCTGGTCGCTTCTAACTGGCCAAGTGTGACGGGCTCTCGCGTCATGCCGGCGAATTCAGCCTGAAACGCGCCCGCCAATGGCTTCCAGCGGGGCGCAAGCAACTCAGCCATGGGACGGCTGTGGCTGATCAGCTACACCAGAAAGCCCACGAAGATTTCACGCGCCTGCCCTTCCTCTCGAAGCATCAACATCACGTCGGGTCTCGGGGGGATGTTGCCGATCCAGCGCAGCGCAGATTTTGCCGCCGTATAGGTCGGGCAAGGACACCACTGCCATGGAGGCGAATCCGAATTCATCCTCGACCCGTGGCACTACGTCTTGCGTCGTCGGTGGATGCACGGTGCCGCGTAGCACCGGCGAAACTTCAATCTTGATTTGGTCCTGAACGTTCCGCCCTTCAGTGCAAAACATCGTTGCGCCGCTACGTAAGGAATGACCTGCACCAACAGACGAACCTGAGCGGCATAACGTGGATCAAGGGACATCGGCAAAGCTCTCCGGAACGGTAATAAGGAACTCGTTATCGAGTCGACCGCCCCGGATGATTTGCCGCTTGCCCTTGCCTAGATCGATGCTGGAACGATCTATTCGCGCGTACCAGGCATGGCCTGTATTACGCGCCAGCACAAAGAACACACGTTTGACGCGGATGGAGTTGCACGCTTCAAGCAGCGTCTGCAGGCGCTTTGGGCTCAGTGTGGCAAGCCCGTTGAGGATATCGGCCACGCCGCTGAACAGCATCTCGTCGGCGCTTTGGTGAATAAGCTCGAGCACCGCACGTTCCGGGGTGGAGATTTTTAGCGCGAATTGGCGGTAAGGTATTTGGAAAACTTGTAACGCCATATCTTCCAATTCCGTAAAGAGCACGCCCGGATAGAAGTTCACCTGCGCTTCCCATGCATGCTTGCGAAACCAACCGGGAAGAACGGCCCCTGATAGGCCGAATAGATCTACAGACTCTTTTCCAAACGTCAGGTAATGGCTGTAACCGGCCAAGCTCAAGGCCGTCGCGCCGCCCGGCCAAACCTGCACTGTTGCGCCCTGTTGCAACGCGAATACACCGCCGTGCCAGTCGATGCTCTCGCCGCTGCGTTTCCAGGCACCGTGACCCACGCGTTCGACCCAGCCTGTTTGCTGATATTTCTGAATAAGATTCGGGCCAACACCCTGTTCGCGCAGCCACGCTTGGGTGGCGATGACGCCCGATGGCCAATTTGCTAGAAGATAGTTTATTTTCATTTAAAATATCACCCTATAAGGGTCTTTATATAATGAATATTAAACCATGGTAGCGCTACGTGGAGTCATTCTTTTCCACCTTTTGATTGTCTCCTTCTTGTTGACGGTAAGACACGCGACAGCCGATTTATCACTCCCAGACCAACCATTAATCTGTGCCCATGTTGAACACAACGCCCAACCAACCTAAACAAAAAAGGATTCAACCATGAGCACTCCAACCTACAACCGCCTCAACAAAGACGACGCCATTGTCCTGCTGGTCGACCACCAGACCGGCCTGATCTCCCTGGTGCAGGACTTCTCCCCCAACGAGTTCAAGAACAACGTTCTGGCCCTGGCCGACCTGGCCAAGTTCTTCAACCTACCGACCATCCTCACCACCAGTTTCGAGCAAGGCCCCAACGGCCCGCTGGTGCCGGAGTTGAAGGAAATGTTCCCGGACGCGCCGTATATCGCTCGCCCAGGCCAGATCAACGCCTGGGACAACGAAGACTTCGTCAAGGCGATCAAGGCCACCGGGCGCAAGCAGATCATCATCGCCGGCGTGGTGACGGATGTGTGCGTGGCGTTCCCGACCTTGTCGGCGCTGGCGGAAGGGTTTGAGGTGTTTGTGGTAACGGATGCGTCGGGCACGTTCAATACCACGGTGCAGCAGGCGGCATGGAGCCGGATGACCCAGGCCGGTGCGCAATTGATGAACTGGTTTTCGGTGGCGTGTGAGTTGCACCGTGACTGGCGCAACGATATCGAAGGGCTGGGGAATCTGTTGTCGCAGCGGATTCCTAACTATCGCAATTTGATGAATGGGTATGCGGCGCTGACGGCTCAGCAGAAATAAGTCAGCCCAGTGTGACGATAAGCCTGCCCTGAAAAGGCAGGCTTTCGGTGTTTGAACCGGCTTACCCCGCCAGCTCTCTCTCTATCTGCTCAATGCTGGGCAAACTGGTCTGCAGTTCTGCCGACAAAGACTCTACCCACTGATATTCCGCCACACCGATAGGCCGGTTGTTATCGCGCAGAGCATATTCAGCCACCACCTCATTTTTACCCTTGCACAGCAACAGGCCAATGGTCGGGCCATCCTGTGGGTGCTTCAGTTCGGCATCTACAGCCGCGAGATAGAAGCTCAACTTGCCCAGATGCTCGGGCTTGAATTTACCCGCCTTGAGTTCGATCACTACGTAGCAGCGCAGTTTCAAGTGGTAAAACAACAGGTCAACGAAGAACTCATCACCGCCAACATTCAGCAGTACTTGCCGGCCAACGTAGGCAAAGCCCGCGCCCAACTCTAATAAGAACTCAGTGACATGTTTGATCAAAGCATTTTCGATATCACGCTCTTTCGCATCCAGGCCCAGGCTTAGGAAGTCAAAGCGATAAGGGTCCTTGAGAGATTCTCGTGCCAGATCGGATTGTGCCTTGGGCAAATGGCTTTCGAAGTTGCTGACTGCCTTGCCACTGCGCTCCAGCAAGCAATTTTCGATGTGCAGTAACAGCGTGTTCCGCGACCAGCTGTGTTTAACTGCCTGAGTGATGTACCAGCGACGTGTTTCCGGGCCGGGAAGCTTTTCGAGCAACACCATGTTGTGACCCCAGGGCAATTGTGCAGCAGCCTGTTGCACAAATTCCGAATCCGGCCACGCCTCGGCAAAAGCACGCATGTACTTGAGGTTGCGCGGCGAAAAACCCTTAATGTCGGGAAACGCTGCACGCAGATCCTGCGCAAGGCGGTCGATCACTTTGCTCCCCCAGCCTTGATCGCTCTGACGGGCCAAAATTTCGCGTCCAATCTGCCAGTAGAGCATCACCAATTCACGATTGACCGCGATTGACGCGCGCTGCTGTGCGTTATGGATACGGCTCTTGAGGCCTGTCAGCCAATCGGTGTAGCCATCAGGCGGCGCGTTTAAACCGATAGAGGCCTCGTTCATACTTTTTCACTCTTGTGTTTTCGGCAGGCTAGTCAAGCCGCCGGGCCGTCACAAGAGCTCTTAAATAGTCTAGGAAGGGTCCTGCTTACCTTACGGAACGGTCCTCCTGTTCGGGCCCGCGCGGGGCTCTTCACTGACGCAGAGGGCCAACCGGCTGAAATAGGCCGACGCACTATCTGAAAAAGAACTTTTCATGCATATCGGCAAAGCCGCGCAGGTGTCCGGCACGACCATCAAGGCGTTTCGTCATTATGAGGTCATCAGGTTGATGCCCGAGCCCCAGCGCCAGGGCGGTCATCGCGTCTATACGGCGCAAAGTTTCGAATCGCAACGGATGGGGGTCTGGTTGAATGCATTTGAGTCCTGCTGAAAGGCGCTCATTGGGCACTATTCGTCAATCAGCAGCATCGCAATCTGAAGTGCTCCGTGGGCATCAGTCGCCATCGACTATTGCCCGCCCTTTGTAAGCGCAATCTGATTTTTCAAACCACTCATCCAGCTGCCTTTCGCTGGGGCAGACTCCGACGCCTTGCCTTCTGCCGAGACGTCATGGATGACCCACGCTGCCCACATCACCTCGATCGAATATGAGCTGGATACTTTCCATCAGAGCCTGATGATTTATCGCCAGCAAATGGGTGCCTGGTATTCCCGGGCACTGGATTCGGTGAGCCATGCCACGGATATGCCGTCGTTGCTGGGAATGGACCGGGTGTTACGGGCCGGGGATTCGCAGCAGTCGGTGAGCCTTACCGACGCGGATTCCTCTACCGTGGCTCTTTGCCCTGCGGGTGGCGTGCTTAAGATCCAGAGCAGGTTCGAGTCACTGTATGACGTGCCAATTGGCGACATCCCCGTTGAGGTGACCCGCCTGGATGACGGTAGCTCAGCAGTGATCATGCTCGATGAACACGGCGAGGGTTCGCACTACTGCGCCGCTGGCGGGCGCTATCAAGTTCGGGTTCAAGGCGGAGTTTCAGCGCAGCAAGTGGATGCCTTGTTTGACTCTTATGCCGGGCTGACAGCAGACCTGGAGCAATGGCTGCGCGATCAGTGGAAAGACTTCAAGCCGCATTGGCAGCAATCCACGGCCAGTGCAATTGGCAGCGGCGTACTGGCGGGCAGTTGGGCGGCGATCCGTGATGTGTGGGACAGCATAAAGCTGGTGCAGTCGATCCTTGAAGATCCGTTGCAATATGTAGAACAACTGGGAGCCCAGGCAGCCAAGTTGGCGCAAATCGCCACCGATGCCCCCAAGATCATGGAACAGGCGATGTTGCTCGCCAGCGATGAGGCTGCACTGTACCTGCTGATACGTACGGCGATGATATGGCTGGACGCGTTGCCGCCGAGCCAGGTCGCGGAAATGGCTGCAGGGTTAATAGTATCGCTGCTGATTGATCTGGTGATTGGCGCGGTGCTGACCATCGCCTTACCGGCGGCGGGTGTGGCGTATTTAAGCTTGCGGCTGGTCAAGTATGGCGCTCGGATTGTTGAGGCCGCGGTTGGCTTCGTACAGAGTATGTTGGCGATTCTGACCAAGTTTATGCAGGCGGTGGATCGCTATAAAGCGGTGGCGGTTCGAGGGGTGGTCGGTGGGCTGAAACAGGGCACCCTGCAGATGCGCTGGAAGGCTCGGCAGAACGCGGTGCTGAGGCACAAAGAGCATGTGGATGATGTGCCTGCCGTGGCTTCGAACCCGAAGGGTGATGCGGCGGCCTCTGCGGATAAAACCGTTACGAACGGTTGCCCGGTGTCGATGGTCACCGGCGAGGAACTGCTGACGCTCACCGATGGCGCGCTGGATGGCATCTTGCCGTTTGAGTGGACGCGCTTGTATCGCACCAGTGCGGTGGAAGTGGATTGTGGGTTGGGGTTTGGCTGGAGTCATGCGCTGGCACAGCGGCTTGTGGTGTCAGGCGATTCGGTGGTGTGGACAGACCATGAGAATCGCTCGACCACCCTGCCCTTGCCGACGGTTGCTCGACCGGCGATTACCAACAGCCTGGCCGAAGCCGCGATTTACTTGGGGTCGTTGCCGGATGAACTGGTGCTGGCCCAGGGGTCGCGGTTCTACCACTTTTGCGACGGTGTGCTGACGGCGATCAGCGATGCGTATGACAACCGGTTGTTGGTTGTCCGGGATCGGTTGGGACGGCTTGAGCGGCTGGACAACGGCGTGGGCCGTTCGCTTCTGTTGCGTTATGAGTTCGACCGCATCGTGGCGGTGGATTACCAGGTTCATCGCGCCACGGGGCATGAACCGTTCGTTTGGGTGACCGAGCAGAACGTCGTTTCCTACGCCTATGACGGCGCTGGACGACTGGTGTCAGCGACCAATGCTGTCGGTGAACGCGAGGTTTATCGGTACGACGAGCAGCACGTCATTCTTGAACGGCAACTGGCCGGTGGGGCGAGTTTCTTCTGGGAATGGGAACGCGCTGGCAAGGCAGCGCGCTGTGTCAGGCATTGGGCCAGCTTTTCGCAGATGGACACGCGGTATGCCTGGGGTGACGACGGTCGCGTCACCGTGCACAACGCCGACGGCAGCCAGGAAGTTTACGTACATGACCAGCGAGCGCGGCTGGTACAGCGCATCGATCCCGACGGCGCTCAACATTTCAAATCCTACGACGACAAGGGCCGCCTGACGGCCGAGCAGGACCCGCTGGGTGCGGTGACGGCGTATCAATACGACGACGCCGGACGCTTGGTCGCGCTGTTTCCTGGGGATGATGAGCCGACGTCCTACGAGCATGACAACGGTTTCGTACGGGTTGTAAGACGTGGTGAGGCGGTCTGGAAATATGAGCGTAATGAACAGGGCGATGTCATTCGCCAGATTGACCCGGATGGCAACGCGACTGACTACAGCTACGACAAGCAAGGGCAACTGACCGGGGTTTGGTATCCGGATCACAGTTGTCATCGGTTGGTGTGGAACGAACGCGGACAGCTTGTTGAAGAACAGCTACCGAATGGCGGGATCAAGCGCTATCGCTATGACGACCTGGGCCGGCAGGTTGCGCGTGAGGATGAACAGGGCGCGCTGACTCAGTATCAATGGGACGCCGTGGGTCGGTTAACTCGCTTGGTATTGCAGGACGGTGCCACACGAGAATTCAGCTACAACCCCTACGGAAAAATCATCGCCGAGCGCGACGAGCTGGGCCACGTCACCCGCTACGAATACGCCGACGGCCTGCACCTGATCAGCCGCCGCATCAATGCCGACGGCACCCAGGTCAACTACCGCTACGACAACGCCCGCTTACTGCTGACTGCCATCGAAAACGAAGTCGGCGAAACCTACCAGCTCGACTACCACCCCAACGGCCTGATCCAACAGGAAACCGGCTTCGACGGCCAACGCACTGCGTATGCCTACGACCTCAACGGCAATCTGCTGGAGAAAACCGAATACGGCGACGACGGCAGTCAGCTCGTCACTCAATACCAGCGCGACTATGCCGGTCGCCTCGTAAGAAAAACCCTGCCCGACGGCAATACGGTTGAATACACCTACGACCGCCAAGGCAACCTCCTCAGCGTCGACGACGGCCACTGGTTCCTGGCCTACGAATACGACCGCCAAAACCGCCTATCCGCCGAACACCAAGGCTGGGGCACGCTGCGCTACGGCTACGACGCCTGCGGCCAACTTCAGCATTTACGCCTACCGGACAACAACCGCCTCACTTTCAACCACGACAAAGGCGGCCACCTCGTCACCGTCGAACTGAACGGTTCGCTGCTGACCTCACACCTGTTCAAAGCCGGTCGCGAACACCAACGCCAACAAGGCCAACTGCTCAGCCACTACCACTACGACGACCAAAACCGGCTACATACCCACGCCGTCACGCAACAGCAAAACCACCTCTACCAACGCCACTACGATTACGACAAAACCGGCAACCTCACCCGCCTGCACGACACCCGCAAAGGCGAACATCTTTACCGCTACGACCCGCTCCACCGCCTGACCCGCGCCGATCACTCGCAAGACGCCCAGGAACGCTTCGGCCACAACCCGGCGGGCAACCTGCTCATGCAAGACAGGCCAGGCCCGGACATCGTCGCGGGTAATCGATTGATGATCCAAGGCGATCATCATTACGACTATGACGCCTTCGGCAACCTGATATGCGAACGACGCGGCAAGGGTCATTCACTCGTTACCGAGTACCGCTACGACTGCCAGCATCGGCTAATCGGCATTACCAAGCCAAACGGCCAAAGCGCCAGTTATCGTTATGACCCGTTCGGTCGGCGCATCAGCAAAACTGTGGACGGGAAAACCACCGAGTTCTTCTGGCAAGGCGACAAGCTGATCGCCGAACATCATGCGGAATGTCACCGCAGCTACCTCTACGAACCCGACAGCTTCCGCCCATTAGCACTGCTGGAAGGCTTCGGCCCAGAAGAAACCAAGCCCTACCACTACCAACTCGACCACCTCGGCACACCGCAAGAACTCACCACGCCCGAAGGCGAAATCGTCTGGTCCGCCCACTACCGCGCCTACGGCGAAATCAGCCGTCTCGACGTAGGCAAAATCGACAACCCGCTACGTTTCCAAGGCCAATACTTCGACCAGGAAAGCGGCCTGCACTACAACCGCCATCGCTACTACAATCCAGATATTGGTCGTTACCTGACACCTGATCCGGTGAAGCTGGCCGGTGGGATCAACGCGTACCAGTACGTGCCCAATCCGACGGGATGGGTAGACCCGTTAGGCTTGAGCAATTGCCCGGAGGAAAAAGGATGTAACGCTAAAAAAGAGCCTAAGGAGCCCGCGAGTGATGCCCAGGTCGATGCAGGCGAACCTAATAGTCCATCTGCAACACAACGTCCGTCAGCATTTGCCAGCAAGCAAAAACTCAATGAGCATTACGAGAAGCACGGTTCTGAATTCGGCGCCGACTCTAGTCACGAATACTTACTCACCGCCCGACATGTAATAAATGAAGGCACGCAGGTTCAATATTCGTACAGAAACGCTCCAACAACTGGATATGTTTTACTAATGGGAACAAATAGGACAGGGCAAGCGAAATTCGCGTTTGCAGGAACAAATACAAGCGGCCATATTACGACTTTGCATACGAAAAGCGGAAAAGACTTCTGGAGGATGATAAATGGCGACCCCTCTGATAAAACCATTAGACCACACAAAAAATAGCTATATAAAGGCACAGGTGTTAGCGCTCAACGAGCATATAGAGGAAGACATAACTCTGCTCATTGAGGGAACCATCATAAATTGCTTCGTCAGCTATTCGCCACATGACATAGAAGTCGGAAAAATCTATGACGTCGAGCTGACAATGAATCTATCTGATGATTACGAGATTGAGAGGGTTGAACCGAGAACACCATTGATTGAAAAGATAAGTCCCGGCTACGCCTACCTACTCTACGGGAACCTACACGACACACAATTTCACAGCTTCGTCTCATTAAATGATGAGGACATTCATTACGACCATCCTGAATGTAACGAGCGCTTCATAAAACTAAAAGTCGACAGAATCGACGTCAGCTTCTGTTGATATCAAATGCCCACTCCGGAAACGCACTCGGTGGCCCGATGCAGCCTAGACGACGAGCCAAATACCAAGCACAATCGGCTCACCAAATGAGCCGAATACCCCCTTTATTCGACTCACACGCCTAGGCTTCCCCCTATGAATCAACCACGCTGGATCTGGCAACACATCGACTGGCCCCATTTCCACTGGCAGCCCGGACGCTTGGCTGCCTTGCTGCGCGACTGCGGTCACTCCCAAGGCAAACTCCTAGGCATGCTCGGCTCCGCTGGTCAGGCAGCCAGCGCGCAGAACGAACTGGACGCGCTGCTGCAAAACATCCTGGCCTCCTCCGCTATTGAAGGTGAGCAACTGAATGTCGGCTCGGTGCGGTCCTCCCTGGCGCGACGGTTAGGCTTGGAAACGACGAAAGACGGTCAGGTCAGCCGCCGTAGCGAACGCCTCGCTGACCTGATGATAGATGCCACTGAGCAATTTGCCGAGCCGTTCACGTACTCGCGTCTCATGCACTGGCATCATCTGCTGTTTCCGATTCCAGAAGCGGGCCTTACCGCGCGAAGCATAAAGGTCGGGGGGTTGCGAGGGGATGAGCCTATGCAGGTGGTATCGGGGCGTCTTGACCGGCCGACCGTGCACTTTGAGGCGCCGCCACGCCAGGGGCTGGAGCAGGCGCTGGATGACTTCCTTGAATGGTTCGAACTGAGCCGCCATCAACCAGAACTGGACCCGTTCATACGCGCTGGCATTGCGCATTTCTGGTTTGTCACACTTCACCCGCTCGATGACGGTAATGGTCGCCTGACACGCGCCATCACTGACTTGGCCTTGGCCCAGGGCGACCATCACGCGATACGCTTTTATGCGATGTCAGCCAGTATCCTTGACGACCCCATGGGCTATTACAACGCATTGGAGTCCAGCCAAAAGGCCACGCTCGATATCACTGATTGGCTGGAGTGGTTCCTGAGAACATTGTTGCGCAGCCTGCAACAAGCGATGGCACGAATTGACCGTTTGCTGAGCAAGACCAGGTTCTGGGACCAACACCGCGGCGCTGCGTTATCTGCCGAGCAGGTCAAAGTACTCAATCGTCTGCTCGACGGTGGTGATAAAGGCTTTGAGCATGGGATCAGCGCCGCGCAGTACCAGGCAGTCGCCAAAGTGTCCAAGGCGACAGCCACCCGCCATCTGTCTGATTTGCTGGAAAAAAACTGCCTGATCCGTCTCCCCGGAAGCGGTCGCAGCACGCGTTACCAGGTCAATACCCAAGGAGAATGACACCCCCCACTCATTTGCCCCAATCCCCCATGTCTGCTAGTGTCGCGCCGGTTTACCGTCTACCGGAATTGCCGCCATGGCCCGCAAAAAAGTTGCACTCGATTTCGAACAATCCCTCGCCGACCTGCAAACCCTGGTCGAGCGTCTGGAGAACGGCGAGTTGTCGCTGGAAGACTCGTTGACGGCGTTTGAGCAAGGCATCGGCCTGACCCGTGACTGCCAGAGCGCGTTGGCGCAGGCTGAGCAGAAAGTGCAGGTATTGCTTGAGCGTGATGGGGAGTTGGCCGAAGAACCTTTCGATGCGGAACAACCCGAATGATCGATGCGTATCAGGCCAGTAGCCAAGCCCGGGTGAATGCGGCGCTGGAGCCCTTGTTTGTTGCGCCAAGCCCGGAAATGAAGCGCCTTTACGACGCCATGCGCTATAGCGTGATGAATGGCGGCAAGCGCGTGCGCCCGTTGCTGGCGTATGCGGCGTGTGAAGCGCTGGGTGCGCCAGCCGAGGACGCGAATGGCGCGGCCTGTGCGGTAGAACTGATTCACGCCTACTCCCTGGTACACGACGATCTGCCGGCGATGGACGACGACGATTTGCGTCGCGGCCAGCCGACCACCCATAAAGCCTTCGATGAAGCCTATGCGATCCTGGCCGGTGATGGCCTGCAGAGCCTGGCGTTCAGCGCGTTGCTCGACCCGCGTTTGAGCCGCGTGAATGCCGAGATCCGCCTGCGCATGGTCACCGCCCTGGCACTGGCGGCAGGTCCGGCCGGCATGGTCGGCGGGCAGGCGATCGACATGGGTTCGGTCAGCCGCAAGCTGGATCAAACGGCCCTGGAACACATGCATCGCCACAAGACTGGCGCGTTGATCGAGGCTGCGGTGCAGCTCGGTGCCCTGGCCAGTGGTCGGGCCCAAGTCGCGCAATTGGCGGCGCTGCACACCTATTCACGGGCTGTTGGCCTGGCGTTCCAGGTGCAGGACGACATTCTCGACGTGGAAAGTGACACCGCGACCCTCGGCAAACGCCAGGGCGCCGATATCGCTCGGGACAAACCGACCTATCCTGCGCTGCTCGGGCTGCAAGCCGCCAAGGCGTATGCCCTGGAACTGCGCGACCAGGCCCTGGACGCCCTGCGACCTTTCGACGCGGCGGCTGAGCCGTTGCGTGACTTGGCGCGGTATATCGTCGAACGTCGCCACTGATAACCGTGGCGATCAGCGCCGCATATCGGCCAAGTTGGCGCCCCTGCGTGGGCAGTTTGCAACGCTTGAGGTAAACTGCCGCCTCTTCTATACCTATAACGATTCGCCTGATGCCCACGACGTTCCAAGAGATTCCCCGCAAGCGCCCGTCCACGCCCCTGCTCGACCGCGCTGCCACGCCGGACGGCCTGCGTCGACTGGGTGAAGCCGAGCTGGAAACCCTGGCCGATGAACTGCGCCTGGAATTGCTCTACACGGTCGGCCAGACCGGTGGGCACTTCGGCGCCGGGCTGGGCGTGATCGAGCTGACCATCGCCTTGCACTACGTATTCGACACCCCGGACGACCGGCTGGTGTGGGACGTGGGCCATCAGGCGTATCCGCATAAAATCCTCACCGGGCGTCGCGAGCGTATGGCCAGCCTGCGCCAGAAGGACGGTATCGCCGCCTTCCCGCGTCGCTCCGAGAGCGAGTACGACACCTTTGGCGTCGGCCACTCCAGCACCTCGATCAGCGCAGCGCTGGGCATGGCGATTGCCGCTCGCCTGCAAAACAGCGATCGCAAGGCGATTGCGGTGATCGGTGATGGCGCGCTGACTGCGGGCATGGCCTTCGAAGCGTTGAACCATGCGCCGGAAGTGGACGCCAACATGCTGGTGATCCTCAACGACAACGACATGTCGATTTCGCGAAACGTCGGCGGCCTGTCCAATTACCTGGCGAAAATCCTCTCCAGCCGTACCTATGCCAGCATGCGTGAAGGCAGCAAGAAAGTGCTGTCGCGCCTGCCCGGCGCGTGGGAAATTGCCCGTCGCACGGAAGAATATGCCAAGGGCATGCTGGTGCCCGGCACGCTGTTCGAAGAATTGGGCTGGAACTACATCGGCCCTATCGACGGCCATGACCTGCCGACCCTGGTCGCCACGCTGCGCAATATGCGTGACCTCAAGGGCCCGCAGTTCCTGCATATCGTCACCAAAAAAGGCAAAGGCTTCGCGCCGGCGGAAGTCGACCCGATTGGTTACCACGCGATTACCAAGCTGGAACCGCTGGACGCTCCCGCCGCTGCGCCGAAAAAGGCCAGCGGGCCGAAGTATTCCGGTGTCTTTGGCGAATGGCTGTGCGACATGGCCGCCGCCGACCCGCGCCTGGTGGGGATTACCCCGGCGATGAAGGAAGGCTCCGACCTGGTGGCGTTCAGCGAGCGTTTCCCGCTGCGTTACTTCGATGTGGCGATTGCCGAGCAGCACGCGGTGACTTTCGCCGCCGGCATGGCCTGCGAAGGCGCCAAGCCGGTGGTGGCGATTTACTCCACCTTCCTGCAACGCGGTTATGACCAGTTAGTGCATGACGTGGCGGTGCAGAATCTCGACGTCTTGTTCGCCATCGACCGCGCCGGCCTGGTGGGCGAGGACGGCCCGACCCACGCCGGCAGTTTCGACCTGTCCTACCTGCGCTGCATCCCCGGCATGCTGGTGATGACGCCGAGCGACGAGAACGAACTGCGCAAGATGCTCAGCACCGGCCACCTGTACAACGGCCCGGCGGCCGTGCGCTATCCGCGCGGGAATGGCCCGAATGCGCTCATCGAGAAAGACCTGGAACCTATCGAGATCGGCAAGGGCATCGTGCGCCGCCAGGGCAGCAAGACGGCCTTCCTGGTGTTCGGTGTGCAACTGGCCGAAGCCTTGAAAGTCGCCGAGAAGATCGACGCCACAGTGGTCGACATGCGGTTCGTCAAACCGCTGGATGAAGCGTTGGTGCGCGAGATTGCCGGTAGCCATGAGTTGCTGGTGACGATCGAAGAAAACGCCATCATGGGCGGTGCCGGCGCGGCGGTCAGCGAGTTCCTGGCGCGGGCGAATATCCTCAAGTCGGTGCTGCACCTGGGCCTGCCGGATATGT
The DNA here is from genome assembly GCF_003852355.1 of Pseudomonas sp. R2-7-07. NCBI lineage: Bacteria > Pseudomonadati > Pseudomonadota > Gammaproteobacteria > Pseudomonadales > Pseudomonadaceae > Pseudomonas > Pseudomonas sp. R2-7-07. Next base: position 5,099,715 of record NZ_CP027759.1, read on the forward strand.
ACGTCGAACACGCAAAACCGGCGCAGATGCTGGCTGAATGCGGGTTGGATGAAGCCGGTATCGAAGCCTCGGTGCGCGAGCGCTTGGCGCTCTTGAATCCGTAACCGGATCCAAATGTGGGAGGGGGCTTGCTCCCGATAGCGGTGTATCAGTTGTAGCTATTGACTGAAGCACTGCAATCGGGGGCAAGCCCCCTCCCACATTTTTTGATGTGTGCAACCTTCAAACGCTATGGACGGCCCATGAAACGCCTGTACCTCGCATTGCTGCTTCTGCCAGCCTCGCACCTGCTCGCCGATACCCGGGACCAGGCCCTGAAGCTCTCCGACGTGGTCATCAGCACCAACCGCCAGGTGCAGGCGCGCAATGACAGCAGCGCTGCCAACACCGTGTTCACCCGCGCCAATATCGACCGCCTGCAACCTTCCAGCCTGACCGATCTGCTCAGCCGCGTGCCCGGCGTGCAAGTTGCGCCCACCGGCGGCCGGGGCAGCTTGCCGGGCATTTACATTCGCGGCACGAAGTCTGCGCAAAGCCTGGTGCTGGTGGACGGCCAGCGCATTGCCAACACCACGTCCGGCGACAGCGGCCTGCAATACCTGAACGTCGACCAGATCGAGCGCGTGGAAGTGCTGCGCGGTTCACGTTCGGTGATCTACGGCAGCGATGCGATCGGCGGAGTGATCCAGGTGTTTACCCGGCGCAACGCCGCGCAAGGCCTGCAACCGCGCCTGAAGCTGGGTTTTGGCAGCAACCAGACATGGCAGCACAGCCTCGGCCTGTCGGGCGGCGATGAACAGACGCGCTTCAACCTGGGCGCTAGCCTGGATGAAACCGCCGGCATCAATTCTACCCATCAGTCGTTTCCCAGCGATGGCGACCATGATGCCTACCGCAACCGGTCCCTGAGCCTGAACCTCAGCCATTCGTTCAGCGACGAGTTGGAGGTGGGTTTCAACCTATTGGATAACCGTGGCAAGTCGGAGTACGACAACAGCTTCGGGCGCTATGACTTCGCCACCGGGCAAAGCCTCGGTCAGAAACCCTACACCGACTACACCGTCAGCAGTGCCAGCGGTTATGTCGACGCCACTCTCAGCGAAGGCTGGCAGTCGCGCCTGGAACTGGGCCACAGCGAAAACCGCGACACCAAGCGCGATACCCTCAGCGAGGATTTCAGCGTGTTCAATACCTACCGCGACTCGGTCAACTGGCAGAACGACCTGACGCTGAACGACCGCAACAGCTTGATCGTCGGTGGCGACTGGTACGAAGACCGCTTCCACGGCTCCACCACCTTTACCGAAGACAGCCGCTGGAACCGCGCCGCCTTTGTGCAGCACCGTTTCCAGGGTGAGTGGTTTTCCACCGAACTGGGCCTGCGCCGCGACCAGAACCAGCAGTTCGGCGGCCAGAACAGCTGGAGTGGCACGCTGACGGTGCCGATCAATCCGGACAACGATGTGTTGCTCAGCTACAGCGAAGGCTTGCGTGCGCCCACCTTCAACGACCTGTATTACCCCGACACGCAATACAGCAACCCCAACCTGCAACCTGAACGCTCAAAGAGTTACGAGCTGCAATGGCGCAGTCAGTTAACAGACAGCACCCGCCTCGAGGCCTCGCTGTACCGCACCGACCTGAGTGACGCGATCATCCTCGACGGCGGCAAGCCGCAGAACGTGGCGTCGGCGCGGATCAATGGTTTTGAGGCGGCGCTCAAGCAGGAGCTGTTTGGCTGGCAGGGCAACCTGGGCGTGTCGCTGATCGACCCGCGTGATCGCGACAGTGGCCATACTTTGGCTCGTCGTGCACGGCGCACGATGAACCTGGATCTGGACCGGCAGTTCGATAAGTTCGGCGTAGGTGCAAGCTGGCAGGCCATCAGCAGCAGCTACGATGACGAAGCCAACCGTAATCGCCTGGGCGGTTACTCCTTGCTGGGCCTGCGCAGCAGTTGGGCGTTGAGCCACGCGGTGTCGCTGTCGTTGAAGGTCGACAACCTGTTGGACAAAACCTATTCCCGTGCGCGCTACAGCTATAACGATCCGGCGTTCCTGAACAATCAGGATTACCGGGAAGAAGGCCGGGTCTGGATGTTCGGCGTAACGTGGACGCCGCAGATGTGAGGCGCCACAAAATGTGGGAGGGGGCTTGCCCCCGATAGCGGCCTCACAGGTTCGGCGCAATCACCTGACACAACCGCGCCAGCGCTTCCAGCATCTGTGCGCTGGGCCGTTCCAGGCCCTTGTCCGGCACCAAGCGCACGCGCGCCGTCATCGTTGGCCACACCTTCCAAGCGTCCAGTTGCGCCTGATCGCCCACCAGGATCAGCTCGGGATCACGCTGCAACACTGATTCGACACTGACCTGAGGCGCCGGCAGCGTGAGGTCGTTGAACACGTTACGCGCCCCGCACACCGTCAACGCATCACTGATGATCTGCCCACCGCCCACGGTGTACAGCGGCTGGTTCCATACCTGGTAAAACACCCGCACCGGCTCGGCGCGCTGATAGCGCTGGCGCAGGTAGGCGAGGCGTTGGCGCAGTTTGTCGGCAAGTACTCGGCCGGCCTCCCCGCGCCCCAATTGCTCGGCAATGGCTTGGACCTGAGCGGTCAGTTGTTCAAGGTTATGGGGCTCGGCGATGTACACCGGCAGGTTCAGGCGCTGCAACTGCTCGCGCTGGGCCGCGCCGATGCTGCCGGGCCAGAGCAGGATCAGATCGGGCTTGAGGCTGAGCAGGCGTTCCATGTCCAACTGGCCGTAGCGGCCGACCGATGGCACGCTTGCCAATTGCGCCGGACGATCGCCGCCATCGAGCACGCCGACCAATAAGTCAGCGGCACCCAACTCGACCACGATTTCGGAAAGCGACGGCGCCAGGCTCACCACCCGATCAACCGCCACCACCTGGGCGCTGAATACCAGCAGCAACGCCAGCCCGTAGCGCTTCATCCCAACTGACGCGGTATGCGATAGAGGTAAAACAGCACCATCGTCGACAGCGCCAGCAAGAACAGCGGCACCGCTTCCAGGCCGACGAACACCGCCAGCGCACCGATCCAGGCTGGCAATGCCGCCACCAGCAAGGCCGTGCGTCGACGCGCCGCGAGGGCGATCCAGGCGGCGGGTTCTTCCGGGGTGTCGAGGGCTTTGGAGGTGGCGATCAGCGCGTGTTTATAGGCGTGAAAATAACGCAGGCTGAGAAACATCGAGGCTACGCCGGCGATAAACAACGGCATGGCCAGTACGGGAAGCAGGGACTCGGCGCGGCCGAACACCAGGTTGATCACAAACAATGGCAGCAATGCCAGGGCCAGGTACTGCCACCAGTTGAAGGACAGTCGCCGTTTCACCTGGCCGCGGGTCACGCGCGGTCGACCTCGCCTTGATGCTCATTGCCCATCATGTGGTCGAGCTTGCTGGCTTTGGTGGCCAAGTAGAGTTTGTTGTGCGGGTTGTGCCCGGTGTGCAGCGGGACGCGCTCGGCCACGGTGATGCCCATTTCGGTCAAGGCTTTGACCTTGCGCGGGTTGTTGGTCATCAGGCGCAGGGATTTCACGCCCAAGTGCTCGAGCATCGGCAGGCAGATGGCGTAGTCACGCTGGTCGGCGGCAAAGCCCAGGCGCTCATTGGCTTCCACGGTGTCGGCGCCGCCATCTTGCAATTCATAGGCGCGGATCTTGTTCAGCAGGCCGATGCCACGGCCCTCCTGTCGCAAATACAGCAGCACGCCACGCCCTTCACGGGCGATGGCCTGCAACGCGGCTTCCAATTGCGAACCGCAGTCACAGCGCTGGCTGAACAGCGCGTCGCCGGTCAGGCATTCGGAATGCACGCGGCCCAGCACCGGCGCACCATCAGCGATATCGCCCAGGCTGAGCACAACGTGCTCGCGCCCGGTGGCTTCTTCGAGAAAGCCATGCATGGTGAACGTGGCAAAGGGGGTAGGCAGCTTGGAAGCGGCGACGAAAACGACGGGCACCGTGTGCTCCTGATTTCAGATTTCACAGAGGCGGGCATTGTAACAGCCTGTTCCTACAGACGCTTAAGCTGAATGATCGCTGATAAAGATCAATAGGTTCGATTGGCCTTCGGCTTGGTTCTATGCAGGTCAGAACGGATAGGGCTGTTTCCAGCGTTCGAAAATCGGCTTCAACTCGCCGCTTTTCACCAAGACAGTCATGCGCTGGTCGTAGACTTTCATCAATGCTCGCCCGCGTTCGTTATCGGCAAAGGCTATATAGAGCGGCAGTTCCATGATGTGCGTGAGGGTGAACCGGGACGGGTCGTCGGCCTGACTGAGCACGTACTTGGCTTCGGTGAGGGCCTCAATGTAGAAGTCTGCATGGCCGTATTGCAGCATCGCTAAAATGCCGCTGCGGCGCTGAATCTGGTTGAACCGGCGCACATTCGGCAAATATTTCTCGTATTTATAGCCACGCACCCAAGCCAGGCGGTAATCACCGAGCGTCGCCAGGTTGGGCGTGGGCAACGTGGCCAGCCCGAGGGCATAGATAGGGTCGGAATCGAAAGGCCAGTGCGGGTACAGCACCTGGTCAGCTTCGTCGCGATAGGAACCGACGCAGCCATCCACCTCGCCACGCTGGGCCAGGCCAATCGAGCGGGTATAGGGCGCGCTGTGGATTTGCAGGGTGACGCCTGCCGGTTCAAACACCCGGCGCAGCACGTCCCAGGCCAGGCCGCTGCCATCTTTATTGGTGTAGTCGTCCCATTCCTCGCTGGCCAGCATGATCTTGCCAGGCGCCGGGGCTTCATCCGCCTGGAGCACAGCGGTAAAGGCGCACAGCATGATCAGCAACCAGCGGCGCACACTCATAGTGACGGCTTCCTACGTGGAGATATTCATATGAAGGGTAGCCCAGCGCGCCGGCTACGGCAGCTCGCGGAAATGCTGATAGCCGTGCACTGCCGGGGTAATGTCCTGGCCGTGGCTGTCGAGCAGCGTCACGCCCTGCCCCGCTTCGGCCCGTCCGATCACATGGATCGGCCAGCCATTGGCCCGTAACGGTGCCAGTTCGGCCTGGGGTAGCGTGAACACCAGCACATAGTCGTCGCCCCCACTCAACGCGGCCACACGGGCCTCGTCGCTGCCAACAAACGCCAGCAATGCCGCCGACAACGGCAATGTGTCGCGCTCGATCAACAGGCTGACAGCCGATGCCCTGGCGATATGCCCGCAATCGGCCAATAACCCGTCGGAGATATCCATGGCCGAGGTTGCTTTACCGCGCAGGGCCAGGCCCAACGCCAGTTGCGGCTGCGGCGACCAATAGTGGGCGAGCAGCGGTTCGGCGATGGCGGCTGCCGCGCTGCGCTGACCCAATACCAGCGGCAAGGCCCCGGCCGCATTGCCCAACTCCCCACCGACGCACAGCAAATCCCCCGGCCGCGCACCACTGCGCGTCAAGGCAAGCCCGGCCGGCACGCGGCCAAACACGGTCAAGGTCAGGCTCAGCGGCCCGCGCGTGGTATCGCCGCCCACCAGGCCCACGTCGCAGCGTTGCGCCATGGCGTTCAAACCCTGGGCATAGCGTTGCAACCAGTCGGCATCGACGGTCGGCGTGGTCAGGGCAAGAGTAAACGCGAGGGGGTGGGCGCCCATGGCGGCCAAATCGCTCACCGCCACGGCCAGCGAGCGCTGGCCGAGCAGGAACGGGTCACACGGGTCGGCAAAGTGCACGCCGGCCACTAAGGTGTCTGTAGAAACTGCCAGCTGCTCCCCGGCAGGGAGCGCGAGCAAGGCGCAGTCGTCGCCGATCCCCAGGGCAATGCCTTCGCCGCCTTGCGCACAGGGCGCGGCGGCGAAGTAGTTGCGGATCAGCTCGAACTCGCCCACGGGACTCAAGCGCAAATCAGCGCTTGTGTTCCTTCACTTCGGCTTCACGCAGGCGCGGAGCCAGCTTGTCGAGCACGCCGTTGACGAACTTGTGGCCGTCGGTCGAACCGTAGACTTTCGCCAGTTCGATGCCTTCGTTGATCACCACGCGGTACGGTACGTCGACGCGCTTGAGCAGTTCCCAGGTGGACAGGCGCAATACGGCCAGTTCAACCGGGTCCAGCTCTTCGAGGGTCAGGTCCAGGCATGGCGACAGCGCGGCGTCGATCTCGGTCAGGTTGGCCGGAACACCGTGCAGGATGTCGTGGAAGTAGCTCTGGTCGGCGAAGGTGAAATCGTTGTCGACGCGAAATTGCGCTTCGATTTCGTTCAGCGACGTACCGGCCATGTGGCGCTGGTACAGGGCCTGGGTCGCGAGCTGGCGGGCCGCGCGACGCTTTTCGCTTTTCGACGGTTTGCCGGCGTCGGCTGGACGCTCGTCGCGAGGGTTGAAACGATCGCTCTCGTCGGAAATCACTTGGCCTCCAACTGCGACAGCAGGCTGACCATTTCCAGGGCGGACAGGGCAGCTTCAGCGCCTTTGTTACCGGCCTTGGTGCCGGAACGCTCGATGGCTTGCTCGATGGAATCCACGGTCAGCACGCCGAATGCGACCGGCACGCCGAACTCCATGGACACCTGGGCCAGGCCCTTGGTGCATTCGCCCGCCACGTATTCGAAGTGCGGGGTACCGCCACGAATGACCGCGCCCAGGGCAATGATCGCCGCGTATTCACCCTGCTGGGCAACCTTTTGCGCAACCAGTGGAATTTCGAAGGCGCCAGGGGCACGGATAATGGTGATGTCGCTCTCGCTCACACCGTGGCGAACCAGGGCGTCAACGGCACCGCTTACCAGGCTTTCAACCACGAAGCTGTTGAAGCGGCCAACCACCAGGGCATAGCGGCCTTGGGGGGCGATGAAGGTACCTTCGATGGTCTTCAGGGTCATTCGACAAATCTCTTAAAGAGCCGGGACGCGAAAAGTGCGTCCCTCAGTGATGATTTAACCGCGAACAAGGGGCAAAAAATCGCCAGCCTTTATTCGGAGGGCACGTATTCTACAACTTCCAGATCGAAACCGGATATCGCATTAAATTTCATCGGTGCGCTCATCAGGCGCATTTTGCGCACACCGAGGTCGCGCAGGATCTGCGAACCGGCACCGACGATGCTGTAGGTGGTCGGTTTTTTCACCGGCGCGTGCTCCGCCGTTTCGCGGATATGCGCCAGCAACACGTCGCCATCCAGCGGGTGACCAAGCAACAGCACCACGCCACTGCCCGCCTGGGAAACCGCGGCCATGGCGGCGCGCAGGCTCCAGCGGCCGGGCTGCTTGACCATCAGCAAGTCGCGCAGCGGGTCCATGTTGTGCACGCGCACCAAGGTTGGCTCGTCGGCGCAGATGTTGCCCAGGGTCAGGGCCATGTGCACGTCGCCTTCCACTGAATCACGGTAGGTCACCAAATTGAATTGGCCCAGTTCGCTGTCCAGCGGCTGCTCGGCAATCCGCTGAACGGTACGTTCGTGGATCATGCGGTAGTGGATCAGGTCGGCGATGGTGCCGATCTTGAGGTTGTGTTCGGCGGCGAACGCTTCGAGTTCGCTGCGACGGGCCATGGTGCCGTCGTCGTTCATCACTTCACAGATGACGCCGCTCGGCTCAAACCCGGCCATGCGCGCCAGGTCGCAGGCCGCTTCGGTATGGCCGGCGCGTGCCAGGGTACCGCCCGGTTGGGCCATCAGCGGGAAGATGTGGCCCGGGCTGACGATGTCTTCGGCCTTGGCATCCTTGGCGGCGGCGGCCTGCACGGTGCGAGCGCGGTCAGCGGCGGAGATGCCGGTGGTGACGCCGGTAGTGGCTTCAATCGATACGGTGAACTTGGTGCCGAAACCCGAGCCATTGCGCGGCGCCATCAACGGCAGCTTGAGCAGTTCACAGCGTTCGCGGCTCATGGGCATGCAGATCAACCCACGGGCGTGCTTGGCCATGAAGTTGATGTGCTCAGGCAGGCAGGCCTCGGCGGCCATGATGATGTCGCCTTCATTCTCGCGATCTTCGTCATCCATCAGGATGACCATCTTGCCTTGGCGGATGTCTTCAACCAGTTCTTCGATGCTATTGAGCGCCACGCGGCACCCCCTTGGTCAGGATTTCAGGTAGCCGTTAGCGGCCAGAAAACTTTCGGTGATGTTACCCGATGCAGGCTCTGCGGCCTTTTCGCCGAGCAACAGGCGCTCCAGGTAACGGGCAAGCAAGTCCACTTCCAGGTTCACCCGGCGACCTGGCTGGTAGGCGGCCATGATGGTTTCGCTGAGGGTGTGGGGAATGATGGTCAGTTCGAATTCGGCGCCATTGACGGCGTTCACGGTCAGGCTGGTGCCGTCGACGGTGATCGAGCCTTTGTGGGCGATGTACTTGGCCAGCTCCTTCGGCGCGCGAATACGAAATTCCACGGCGCGCGCGTTTTCGCTGCGCGCCACGACTTCGCCGACGCCATCGACATGGCCGCTGACCAGGTGGCCGCCCAGGCGCGTGGTCGGCGTCAGGGCTTTTTCCAGGTTGACCGGGCTGCCGGCCGCAAGATCGCTCATCGCGGTGCAGTCCAGGGTCTCGCGGCTGACATCGGCGGCAAAGCCATTGCCCGGCAGATCGACGACGGTCAGGCACACACCGCTGACGGCGATGCTGTCGCCCAGCTTGACGTCGCCCAGATCGAGCTTGCCGGTTTCAACCAGCAGGCGGATGTCGCCGCCCTTGGGGGTCATGGCGCGGATGCTGCCGATGGCTTCGATAATGCCGGTGAACATGTCGTGCTCCTGAAAACGGGGGGCTGACGCTTGCGCGCAGGCCGGGAATTATACGCTCGCGGCCGGCAGCGGGACGGCGGTGATTCGCCAGTCGTCGCCAACCGCGCGCATGTCAGTGATCTTGAGGTGGGGGGCGTCGACGAGTTTCTCAAGCGGCCAGTCCAGCAAGGGCCGGGCTGCGGAGCCAAGGAACTTGCCGGCGACGAAAATCACGTATTCGTCGACCAGGCCCTGCTGGGCAAACGCGCCCGCCAGGCTTGGGCCCGCTTCCACCAGCACGTCGTTGACGCCACGGGCGGCCAGTGCCACCAACGCTGAACGCAAGTCGACCTGGCCCTCGACACCCGGCACCACCAAGCACTCGGGGCCACGGGGGAACTGGTTTTCCGCGGTCACGCACGTGATCACCAACGCCGGGCCCGCCTTGAAGAAAGGTGCATTGAGCGGCACGCGCAGGCGACCGTCGATCAATACGCGCAGCGGCGGGCGCGACATGGCCAGGGCGGTGGTGTGTGCATCCAGGCCCAGCTCGGCGGCGCGCACGGTCAGGCGCGCGCCATCGGCCAGCACCGTATCGGCGCCGGTCAGCACCACACTCGCTTCGGCACGCAGGCGCTGGACGGCGGCGCGGGCGGCGGGGCCGGTGATCCATTGGCTTTCGCCGCTGGCCATCGCGGTGCGCCCGTCCAGGCTCATCGCCAGTTTGACCCGCACAAACGGCAGGCCCTGTTCCATGCGCTTGAGAAAGCCAGGGTTCAGCGCGCGCGCTTCAGATTCCAGCACGCCGCTACGAATCTCGATCCCGGACTGGGCCAAGCGCTGCATGCCGCGCCCCGCCACTTCCGGGTTGGGGTCCTGCATGCCGGCCACTACCCGCGCCACACCGGCGCTCACCAGCGCATCGGCGCAGGGCGGCGTGCGGCCGTGGTGGCTGCACGGCTCGAGGGTCACGTACACCGTAGCGCCACGCGCCTTGTCACCGGCGGCGCGCAAGGCATTAGGTTCGGCGTGGGGCTCGCCGGTGCGCTCATGCCAGCCTTCGCCGACAATCTGCCCATCGCGCACGATCACGCAGCCCACCCGTGGGTTGGGATGGGTGGTGTACAGGCCCTTGCGCGCCAATTCGAGGGCGCGGGCCATGTAATGGGCGTCGAGCACAGCCTGTTCAGCGGTCATTGTTTGGAAGGCTCACGGGCCAGGCGGTCGATTTCTTCGCGGAACTCATTGAGGTCCTGAAAGCGTCGATACACCGAGGCGAAACGGATATAGGCGACTTCATCGAGCTTTTGCAGCTCGCCCATCACCAGCTCGCCCACCACCAGGCTCTTGACCTCGCGCTCGCCGGTCGCACGCAACTTGTGCTTGATATGCGCCAGCGCCGCTTCCAGCCGCTCGACACTCACCGGGCGTTTTTCCAGGGCGCGCTGCATACCGGCGCGCAGTTTTTCTTCGTCAAAAGGCTGGCGGCTGCCGTCGGACTTGATCAGACGTGGCAATACCAGTTCGGCGGTTTCGAAGGTGGTGAAACGCTCACCGCAGGCCAGGCATTCGCGCCGGCGACGCACTTGGTCGCCCTCGGCGACCAGACGCGAGTCGATGACCTTGGTGTCGTTGGCACCGCAGAAGGGACAGTGCATGGTTGGCAGGCAACAAAAAATGGGAGGGCCATGGTAGCGCATCCCCGTAGCAAGACAAGCCATAGCCTTTACGGTATATAGGCAGGCTTATATGTTTCATATTTTTAAGCCACGGATTTTGTCCTTTCTGGAGCCGTACATGCAGTTACGACCACTTGTTTTGATCACCCTGTTCAGTTTTCTGGTCGCCTGCAGCAGCGAAGCCCCCAAGCCTGCCGCGCCGCAGCCAACCCCTGCACAAGAGAAAAAAGTCCCCGGCATTGAAGACCTCGGCCCCCTGCCCGCCTACCAGCGTGAAATCAGCGGCAACCTGACCAACGTGCCGGCCGGCGCCGAAGTCGAAATGGCGCTGCTGGTGATCGACGACCGCTCGCGCCCGCAACAACTGCTTGCCAGCAGCGTGTTGACCGGCAACGGCAAGCCCCTGGCCTTTCGCCTGCGCTTCAACCCCGAAGCGTTCCCGGCCGGTGCGCGGGTGGAATTGCGTGCTCGCGCCAGCCAGTCCGGCCAGTTGATCCTGCACCTGCCCGCAGTGCGCATCACCCAGGCGATCACCCAGACCACCGGCCCCCTGCAGCTCGTCAAGGCACCATGACGCCACCGCTGCACCTGCAACACGCCCTGAGCGAGTTGATCGGCGACGCACAGCTGGTGCCCTGCGCGCTGCCGGGCACCGAACTGTCGTTGTGGCTGCTCGACGCCGACAACATGGACCGCGCCTTCAGCCAGGAAGAAACCCGGCGCATCCTGCATGAGCCGCCCTACTGGAGCTTCTGCTGGGCCAGCGGGCTGGCGCTGGCGCGCTATCTGGCGGCGCATCCCGAGTGGGTCGCGGGCAAGCGCGTGCTGGATTTCGGCGCCGGTTCCGGCGTGGCCGCGATTGCAGCGGTCAAAGCCGGGGCACTGGAAGTGGTGGCCTGTGACCTGGACCCGCTGGCGCTGGCCGCTTGCCGGGCGAATGCCGAACTCAACGGGGTGAAACTGAGTTATTCGGCGGACTTCTTCACCGAAGCCGATCGCTTCGACCTGATCCTGGTGGCCGACGTGCTTTACGACCGCGCCAACCTGCCGCTGCTGGACCAGTTCCTGACCCGTGGCCGCGAAGCCCTGGTGGCCGATTCGCGGGTGCGCGACTTCCAGCACGCGAGTTATCAGCGCCTGGAGGTGCTGGACGCATTGACCCTGCCGGACCTGGCCGAGCCCTGGGAGTTTCGCAAGGTGAGCTTGTACCATTCGCGGCGATGATCGCCAGCGTTACAAATTTCCAGCAATAAATTGGTTGAGACAAGAAAAAGCACGGCGTGGAAAATGCCATTCCTCGCTCGCAGCTCTGACAGTCGACTGCAATGTCTTCGCACACAAATTCTCTGATAACCAAAGAAGCAAAGGACTTGTCAAATGCAGGGCATCTGCCTAACCTTTGCGCTAATACACCCGCCATGCCTCTGGTTGCTTCGGTAACCAAGCACAAATTGTGCGGGTTTTTTATGCCCGGTATTTTCGGAGCATGAGGTCATTCAGCAAACCTGCCATCGATGTTCCAGCTCAACTGGAACTGCTCAAGCTGCGCGGACTGATAATTTGCGCCAAGTTAGTCCACGCATTCGCTGGCGCCGCAGCCTGCATTTGCTTATCAGCGAGTTTGCCGAGGTCAGTATCAAAACAATGGGTTTCCCTCATAGGTATCTACACAACTTTGGCGTAGCCCTGAACCTGTGGCGAGGGAGCTTGCGCCCGTGGCGACCTGGCGGCCTATAGCTATCTGACTGATGCCGCGCGATCCAAATGTGGGAGGGGCGGTGCGACGATTCGACTTGCCCCCGATGGCGGCCTGACAGCCGACCAGGATGTTGGATCAAGGCGAGTACATATCCGTTGCTGCGGTAACGACGGCTTAGGGTTCCGCCCTTACGGCGTCTCACTTTTGAAAAGCGCAAAAGTAAGCAAAACGCTCATGCCCCACCACTCGGCACCTCGCTTAGGCTCGGTGTGCCCGTAATCCGACAGTGATTTGGGGGGCCGCCGCCACGCGCCATCCATGGCGCGGGGCGGCTAAACCGGCATCCCTGCCGGTTTACCCCCCAAATCAATATCGAATTCCGGCCAGCGTGGTTTAACGGGGCGCCTAGATCAAGAGCAAGATCAAGAGCGGCTCGCTTCGCATCGTGGTTAGCGTAGGCTGCTACAAAGTTGTGTAGATACCTATGCTCAAGACTGGTACCTCGACCCGTTTTGGCACGCGTCCGAGCGCTGACTCCCATACGACTTCCGATAGCCCACGCCAGCCCTTATAGTTGCCCCCATTCCCGCTTTATTCGAGACGCCTCATGAGTGAGCCCACGCCGTACATCTTCGACGTCACCACCGCCAACTTCGACCAGGCGGTGATTCAGAACTCTTTTGAAAAACCTGTGTTGGTGGATTTCTGGGCCGAGTGGTGCGCGCCGTGCAAGGCGCTGATGCCGATGCTGGCGCAGATTGCCGAGAGTTATCGCGGCGAATTGCTGTTGGCCAAGGTCGATTGCGAGGCCGAGCAGGACATCGTTGCGCGTTTCGGTATTCAGAGCCTGCCGACCGTGGTGCTGTTCAAGGACGGTCAACCGGTGGATGGGTTTGCCGGGGCGCAGCCGGAGTCGGCGGTGCGGGCGATGCTCGAGCCCCATGTGCAGATGCCACCACCGGCTGCGGCCGATCCGTTGGAGCAGGCACAAGCGTTGTTCGCCGAAGGCCGCATCAGCGATGCCGAAGCCGTGCTGGTGGCGCTGCTGGGCGAAGACAATACCAACGCCGCCGCGCTGATCCTGTACGCGCGTTGCCTGGCCGAGCGCGGCGAACTGGATGAAGCACAAACCGTGCTGGACGCCGTAAAAGGCGATGACCACAAAGCTGCCCTCGCCGGGGCCAAGGCGCAAATCACCTTCCTGCGCCAGGCGGCCGACCTGCCGGACGCCGCCGACCTGAAAAGCCGCCTGGCGCAGAACCCGCAGGATGACGAAGCGGCCTATCAGTTGAGCATTCACCAACTGGCGCGCCAGCAATACGACGCCGCGCTGGAAGGCCTGCTCAAACTGTTTATCCGCAATCGCAGCTACAGCGAAGGCCTGCCGCACAAGACCTTGCTGCAGGTGTTCGAGCTGCTGGGCAACGATCACCCGCTGGTCACGGCGTACCGCCGCAAATTGTTTGCCGCGTTGTATTAATCGCCCATCCAGCTGTACAGCGGCGTATCCCCGCCGCTGGTCACCTTCACCTTGGCGCTGTGGCGCAGGCGCACCAACAGGCGCTTGCCTGCCGCCGCATCGCCGGCCAGGCCTTCCAGTTGATCCAGTAACTCCAAGCCGCTGAGCTGCCCGGCGTTGCGCAACAGATCCTGGGCGTTCTGCCATAGATCCTCACTTTGCCTGAGCGGTACCGCAGTCGACTCGGTAGGCACCGGGGCGGCCTGCAGTTGTGCGCCCAACCGCGCCCAATCGCCGTCGTCCAACTCCAGGGTCAAGTCCACCGGCAGGTCGCCGACGGTTCCACGAATTCGCAACATCGTCCTTACTCCTGCATTTTTTCTGACGGGCATGCTCCCATGCAGCTTGCGCAACGCCAAGCGGCCGGTCAAACTCTCGGCACCAGTGTTATAAGATCACATAACAAAACCTTCATCTTTGGAGTCCTGTCATGCGCCGTCTGCTGCTCGCTTTGCCGTTTGCCCTGCTGCCACTGGCGGTCGCTCATGCTCATGAAGATCACGACCATGAGCACGCCAGCCTCGGTGCCCATGAACATGGCGTGGGCCGTCTCAATGCGGTGCTCGACGGCCAGTCCCTGGAGCTTGAACTGGACAGCCCGGCCATGAACCTGGTGGGTTTCGAACACGTCGCGACCAGTGCCGCCGACAAGGCCAAAGTCGCCGCTGCGCGCAAACAGCTGGAAAGCCCGCTGGTGTTGTTCAACCTGCCCAAGGCCGCCGGTTGCGTCGTCAGCTCCCAGGAACTCAACAGCCCGCTGTTCGGCGATAAACCGGAAGCCGATCACGATGACGACGATGGCGATGACAATGACCACGCCACCGACGGCAAAGGCGTCGCCGCCCACGAACACCATCACGACCACAGCGAAATCCACGCCCATTACCAGTTCACCTGCGCCACGCCGACGGCGCTGAGCAACCTGGACCTGAGCCAAGTGTTCAAGACCTTTCCCGCCACCCAGAAGATTCAGGTACAACTGATCGGCCCGAGCGGCCAGCAAGGCGTTGACGCGACAGCCACTGCAGCCACCCTGAAGTTCTGAGTTCACATGACCCATGCATTGATCCAACTGTCCGACCTGGGCTTCAACTGGCCCGGCCACCCGCAGTTGCTGGACATCCCCGCGTTCCGCCTGGAGCCGGGGGAAACCCTGTTCCTCAAGGGCCCCAGCGGCAGTGGCAAAACCACCTTGCTCGGACTGCTCGGCGGTGTGCAGACGCCCAGCCGGGGCAGTATCCGCCTGCTTGGCCAGGAGCTGACCGAACTCTCGGCCGGCGCCCGTGACCGGTTCCGGGTGGACCACACCGGCTACATCTTCCAGCAGTTCAACCTGCTGCCGTTTTTGTCGGTGCGCGAAAATGTCGAGTTGCCGTGCCACTTCTCCAAACTGCGTGCGCAGCGAGCGATCCAGCGCCACGGCAGTGTCGACCAGGCCGCGGCGACCTTGCTGGCACACCTGGGCTTGAAGGACCCGGACCTGCTCGAGCGCCGCGCCGACTCGCTGTCCATCGGCCAGCAACAACGGGTGGCCGCCGCCCGTGCGCTGATCGGCCAACCGGAACTGGTGATCGCCGACGAACCCACCTCGGCCCTTGACTACGACGCGCGCGAGGCATTCATTCAGTTGCTGTTCGCCGAATGCCGCGACGCCGGGGCCAGCCTGTTGTTTGTCAGCCACGACCAAAGCCTGGCGCCGCTGTTCGACCGCAACCTGTCGCTGGCCGAACTCAATCGCGCCGCCGCGCCCGCAGAGGTTTGAGATGTATCTGTTTCGTCTAGCCATGGCCAGCCTGGCTAACCGCCGCTTTACCGCGATCCTCACCGCCTTCGCCATCGCGCTTTCCGTTTGCTTGTTGCTCGCGGTGGAACGCGTGCGCGTGGAAGCGCGCAACAGCTTCGCCAGCACCATCAGCGGCACCGACCTGATCGTCGGTGCCCGCTCGGGCTCGGTGAACCTGCTGCTGTACTCGGTGTTCCGCATCGGCAACGCCACCAATAACATCCGCTGGGACAGCTATGAGCACTTCGCCGCCAACCCTCAGGTGAAATGGGCGATCCCGATTTCCCTCGGCGACTCTCATCGCGGTTACCGGGTGATGGGCACCAACGAATCGTACTTTGAGCATTACCAGTACGGGCGCAAACAAAACCTTGAGCTGGCCAGCGGCCGCGCCTTTGCCACCGACCCGTTCGAGGTGGTGCTCGGTGCCGAAGTGGCCGATGCACTGCACTACAAACTTGGCGACAAGCTGGTGCTGGCCCATGGCGTGGCGGTGGTCAGCCTGGTCAAGCACGATGACAAGCCGTTCACCGTGGTCGGCATCCTCAAGCGCACCGGCACGCCGGTGGACCGCACGCTGCATATCAGCCTCGGCGGCATGGAGGCGATCCACATCGACTGGCACAACGGCGTGCCGGCCCAGGGCAAAGGCCGTATCAGCGCCGATCAGGCGCGCAATATGGACCTCACGCCGCAAGCCATCACCGCCTTCATGCTCGGCTTGAACAACAAGATTTCCACCTTCGCTCTGCAACGGGAAATCAATGAATTCCGTGGCGAGCCGATGCTGGCGATTCTGCCGGGCGTGGCGCTGCAAGAGCTGTGGAGCATGATGGGCACGGCCGAAAAAGCCTTGTTCGTGATTTCGCTGTTCGTGGTGCTGACCGGCTTGATCGGCATGCTCACGGCGATCCTCACCAGCCTCAACGAACGCCGCCGCGAAATGGCGATCCTGCGCTCGGTGGGCGCACGGCCGTGGCATATCGCAACGCTGCTGATCTTCGAGGCCTTCGCCCTGGCCCTGGCCGGCGTGGTGGCAGGTCTGGGTTTGTTGTACCTGTGCATTGCCGCATCGCGCGGTTATTTGCAGGCCAATTACGGCCTGGACCTGCCGATGGCGTGGCCGAGCGAATATGAATGGACGTTGCTCGCCGGTATCCTGGCGGCGGCGTTATTGATGGGCAGCGTGCCCGCATGGCGTGCCTATCGCCAGTCGTTGGCCGATGGCCTGTCCATCCGTTTATGAGGAAGCTGTCGATGCGTCGTGCCCTGTTTGCCCTGCTATTGCTGGTGGCCGTGCCTGCCTGGGCCGAGGAGCAGCCCAGGGATCTGTCGTGGCAGGAAATGATCCCGCCGGATGCGCCACCGGAAGTGCCCAATATGAAACCGCTGCATGACCTCTCGAACATGGCCGATGCCTTGTCCGTCGAAGCCGCGCCGGCTGCGAGGCAGGACCTGCCCAACGCGCCGGTGGTACAGAGCCTGGACGGCCAGCACATTCGCCTGCCGGGGTACATCGTGCCGCTCGAGGTGAGCGAAGAAGGCCGCACCACCGAGTTCCTGCTGGTGCCGTATTTCGGCGCGTGCATCCACGTTCCGCCGCCGCCGTCGAACCAGATCGTGCATGTGAAAAGCGAAGTCGGCGTGAAACTCGATGAGCTGTACCAGCCGTACTGGATCGAAGGTGCGATGCAGGTCAAGCCGTCGTCCAGTGAGTTGGCTGACGCCGGTTACCAGATGGATGCCGAGAAGATTTATATGTACGAGCTGGAGGAATAACCCTTAACTGCAAACACACCGCAGATCAAAATGTGGGAGGGGGCTTGCTCCCGATAGCAGAGTGCCAGTCAACAGAGTTATTGGCTGACCCACCGCATCGGGAGCAAGCCCCCTCCCACAGTTTTTACCGCGTGGTTGCCCTTTCATTGAGCTGAGTCAACAGATCGAGCGGAACGATCTTTACCATTGGACGTACAACTTTTAACGTCCTTTTGGAGCTCCCATGAACAAGTCCCTGCTCGGCGCGTCCCTGTTCGCGCTCGCCCTCGTCGCCCCTGTCGCTCACGCTCACCAGGCGGGCGACATCCTGATTCGCGCCGGTGCAATCACGGTGAATCCGAAGGCCGACAGCAGCAGCGTCAAGGTTGACCAGGGCCCATTGGCGGGCACCAACCTGGGCGGCAAGGCGACCATGAGCAGCGACACCCAACTGGGCTTGAACTTCGCCTACATGCTCACCGATCACGTCGGTATCGAACTGCTGGCCGCCACGCCATTCGAGCATGACGTAAAAATCAAGAACACCGCCCTCGGCGCCGCCAACGGCAAGCTCGGCACGCTGAAACATCTGCCGCCGACCTTGAGCGTTGTGTACTATCCGCTGGATCACCAGTCGGCGTTTCAACCGTATGTGGGCGCCGGTATCAATTACACCTGGATCTACGACGAGCACGTCGGCAGCCGTGCCGAGCAGGCCGGCTTCAGCAACTTCAAGGCCGAGAATTCCTGGGGCTGGGCCGCGCAGATCGGCGCCGATTACATGATCAACGACAAATGGATGATCAACGCCCAGGCGCGCTATATCGATATCAGCACCAAGGCGACGGTGGATAACAATGCGTTGGGCCAGGGCACTCGGGCCAAGGTCAACGTGGACGTCGACCCGATGGTCTACATGGTGGGTATCGGCTACAAATTCTAAGCAATAGGCATAACCAAAATGTGGGAGGGGGCTTGCCCCCGATGGCGGTGGATCAGTCAATGAATCTGTTGACTGACACTCTGCTATCGGGGGCAAGCCCCCTCCCACATTTGGTTTTGTAGTGTGTCAGGTGTGGCGGTAGAAGCGGTCAAGCAGCGCCGGTAAGCCCGCACGCCACGCCCGTGGCTTGATGCCGAACGTATGCAGGATTTTCTTGCAGGCCAGCACCGCGTGTTGCGGTTCTTCTGCCGCATCCGGCCGCGCCGCGTGGGCCTGGGCGGTCGGTGACTCGATGGCCAGCGGGTGGAAGTTGCGCGCTTCGGTGAGGATCGCCTGGCCCAGCGCCAGCGGTGTGGTCGCCTCGTGGCCGGCATAATGGTAGGTGCCCCATAGCGGCGCCGCGCAATCGAGTTGCTTGAGCACGGAAATGATCACCCGCGCCGCATCGTCAACCGGCGTCGGGTTGCCGCGACGGTCGTCCGCCATCAGCAATTCATCCGGCTGTTCGGCCCGGGCAAGGAAGCGTCCGAGGGTGCCGTCGACGCTGTCATCGAGCAGCCAGCCAAAGCGCAACAGCACATGTTGCGGGCAGGTGGCGCGTACGCTCTGCTCGATACGCCACAACGCCTGGCCACGCAGGCCCAGGGGCACCGGCTCGTCTTTTTCGCTGTAAGCGGTGGCGCGGGAACCGTCGAACACGCGGTAGCTGGACGGTTGCAGCAGGGTAATGCTGTGGTGCTGGCACAACTCGGCGAGGCGTTCGATGGCGAATTCCTGGGACGCCAGGCGGGTTTCGCTGACCGCTTCGGCCTGGAACCAGTCGAAATAGTAGGCGAGGTTGATCAACGCATCGGGACGGGTGTCGTCGAGCAACTGGGTGAGGCTTGCGGCATCCCAGCCGTCTTGGGGCGGTTTGGGGGCGAGGAAACCGATGTCTTCCTCTGCACCGAGGCGAATCAGCGCCTGCCCGAGGGCATTCCCGCCGCCCAGTAACATAAGGCGCATTCGCATAGATTGAGCAGGCCCGGTCTGTTTGGAACGATGGTTGTGTCGGCAGGCGCGTGAGCCTTGCCGTAGGTTTATTCCAGAATCGTTGCATTTTGCGGGTTTGTAGCGCAACCGTCACGGACAAAGTAGGTGTTTGCAACTTGTTGGAGCAGGTGGCATCAATCACTACATGAACTTTCCCGAATCAACGGACAGTGCTTTGGACGGCTTCCACCCCGCCGTCAGTACCTGGTTCCGCAGTACCTTCCCCTCGGTGACCGGCGCGCAGGCCCAGGCGTGGCCGCTGATCCGGCAGCGCCGCTCGACGCTGATCGCCGCGCCGACCGGTTCGGGCAAGACCCTGACCGCCTTTCTCGCGGTGCTGGACGACCTGGTCCACCAGGGTCTGGCCAACGGCGGCCAATTGCCCGATGAAACCCTGGTGGTCTACGTTTCGCCGCTCAAGGCACTCTCCAACGATATTCAGATCAATCTGCAAAACCCACTGGCAGGCATCACCGAGCACCTCGAGAAACAAGGCCTGCCGCCGTTGGTGATCCGCACCGCAGTGCGCACCGGCGACACCCCGCAAAAAGATCGCGCCCAGATGCGCAAGCGCGCGCCGCATATCCTGGTCACCACCCCGGAATCGCTGTATGTGCTGCTCGGTTCGGACTCGGGCAGGCAGATGCTCGCCAGCACGCGCACGGTGATCGTCGATGAAATCCATGCGATTGCCGCCGGCAAGCGTGGCAGTCACCTGGCGCTGAGCCTGGAGCGCCTGCAAGCGCTGTGCGCCGAGCCGCTGACGCGCATCGGCCTGTCGGCCACGCAAAAGCCCATCGAAGCGGTCTCGCGGTTTCTGGTCGGCACCGGGCGCGAATGCACCATCGTCGACATCGGCCACGCCCGCCCGCGCGACCTGGATATAGAAGTGCCACCGGTGCCGCTCTCGGCAGTGATGGCCAATGATGTGTGGGAACTGGTCTATAACCGCCTCGCCGAACTGGCCCGTGAACACCGCACCACCCTGATATTCGTCAACACGCGACGCCTGGCCGAACGCCTGGCGCGGCACCTGAGCGAGCGCCTGGGCAAAACGGCGGTGGCCGCCCACCATGGCAGCCTGGCCAAGGAAATGCGCCTGGACGCCGAGCAACGCCTCAAGGCCGGTGAGCTGCAAGTGCTGATCGCTACCGCGTCCCTGGAGCTGGGGATTGATATCGGCGATGTGGACCTGGTCTGCCAGATCGGCTCGCCCGGCTCGATCAACGGCTTTCTGCAACGGGTCGGCCGCTCCGGGCATCAGGTCGGCGGCACGCCCAAGGGCCGCCTGTTTGCCACTACCCGCGACGACCTGATCGAATGCGCCGCCCTCCTCGATTGCGTACGCCGTGGCGAACTCGACACCTTGCACATCCCCGTGGCGCCGCTGGACGTGCTGGCCCAGCAGATCATCGCCGAGGTCAGCGCCCGCGAATGGTCGGAAGCGCTCCTGCTGACGCTGATCCGCCGCGCCGCGCCGTATGCCGAGCTGGATCAGCGCCACTACCAGGCGCTGCTGCACATGCTTGCCGAGGGCTACAACGGGCGCCAGGGTATCCGCAGCGCTTATCTGCACCGTGACGCCGTGACCCATACCCTGCGCGGCCGCCGTGGCGCCCGGCTCACGGCGGTGACCAGCGGCGGCACCATCCCCGACAACGCCGACTACAGCGTGCTGCTGGAGCCCCAGAGCCTGAACATCGGCAGCGTCAACGAAGACTTCGCGGTGGAAAGCATCGCGGGCGATATTTTCCAGTTGGGCAATACGTCGTACCGCATCCTGCGGGTAGAAGCCGGCAAGGTGCGGGTCGAGGACGCCCACGGCCAGCCGCCGACCATTCCGTTCTGGCTGGGTGAAGCGCCGGGGCGCAGCAATGAGTTGTCGGCGGCGGTGGCCCGTTTGCAGGGGCAGCTGGATCAGCTGCTCAGCGCCAGCCCCGGCGACCTGCTCCCGGCGCAGGGCTGGCTCACTGATACGCTGGGTTTGAACCGCGCCAGCGCCGAACAAATACTGGATTACCTGGCCCGCGCACGCCTGGCCCTCAGCGCGTTGCCGTCCCAGGACACGTTGATCATGGAGCGGTTTTTCGACGAGTCCGGCGGCACCCAGTTGATCATCCACACGCCCTTTGGCAGCCGCATCAACCGCGCCTGGGGCCTGGCCCTGCGCAAGCGATTTTGCCGCACTTTCAACTTCGAGCTGCAAGCGGCGGCCAGCGAAAATGCGATCGTGCTGTCGCTGTCCACCAGTCACAGCTTCGCCCTCGATAAAGTGTGGCGTTACCTCAACAGCAATAGCGCTGAGCACCTGCTGATCCAGGCGGTGCTGGATGCACCGCTGTTCGGTGTGCGCTGGCGCTGGAACGCCGGCGTGGCGCTGGCGTTGCCGCGCTATACCGGCGGGCGCAAGGTGGCGCCGCAGATCCAGCGCATGAAAAGCGAAGACCTGATCGCCAGTGTGTTTCCCGACCAGATTGCCTGCCTGGAAAACCTCGCCGGCGAACGCGAAGTGCCCGACCATCCGCTGGTGGAACAAACCCTCGACGACTGCCTGCACGAAGCCATGGACAGCGATGGCTGGCTGGCCCTGCTGCGGCGCATGGAAGCGGGCGACATTCGCATGGTCAGCCGCGACCTGCCCGCGCCTTCGCCGATGGCCGCCGAGATTCTCAGCGCGCGCCCCTACACCTTCCTCGATGACGCGCCGCTGGAAGAACGCCGCACCCAGGCCGTGCTCAACCGCCGCTGGAGCGACCCGCAAAGTACCGACGACCTCGGCGCACTGGATGCCGAGGCCATCGCCGGCGTACGCGAAGAGGCCTGGCCGGCGCCCCAGGGGCCGGATGAAATGCACGAAGCGCTGATGAGCCTTGCCTGCATTGCAGGCCAGGAAGTCACGCCGCAATGGGCCGAGTGGCTGCAAGCATTGACCGAGGCCGGACGCGCTTACCCGCTGCCCAACGGCCTATGGGTGGCCGTGGAACGCTTGAGCTGTTTGCAGGCGATTTACCCGCACACTCTGCCGCTGCTGCCCGGTTTCGATGAGCCGTGGACATTCGATGAGGCGTTGGTAGAAGTGCTGCGCGCACGCCTGGGCGGTTTCGGCCCGTTGACGCTGCCCGAGATTGCCGCGCCGCTGGCGTTGCCCGCCGCCACCGTGGCCCAGGCTCTGGCGCGGCTGGAGCAGGAAGGCTATGTGCTGCGCGGGCACTTCAGCCCCGGCGCCGTTGAGGAGCAATGGTGCGAACGGCACCTGCTGGCGCGTATTCATCGCTACACGGTCAAGCGCCTGCGCCGGGAAATCGAACCGGTGGCGCTGCAGGACTTCATGCGTTTTCTGTTCGACTGGCAGCACCTGTCCGACCACACGCGCGGCCAAGGCAGCGCGGTGTTGCCGCAAATCGTCGGTCAGTTCGAAGGCTATGCCGCTGCTACTTCGGCCTGGGACAGTGACCTGCTCAGCGCGCGGATCAAGGACTACTCGTCGACCTGGCTCGACGACTTGTGCCGCAGCGGCAAGCTGGTGTGGACACGCCTGAGCCACAAGGCCAGCGCCATGGCCTTGCGCAGCACGCCGATCGTACTGTTGCCGCGCAGCCAGGTGCCGCTGTGGAGCGGGCTGACCGAACAGACGGACAGCACAACGCTGTCGCCCAAGGCGCAAAAGGTCCATTTAGCCCTGCGCGAACAGGGCGCGTTGTTTTTCGATGAGCTGGTGCATGAAGCCCATCTGCTGCGCAGCGAGCTGGAAACCGCGTTGCAGGAGTTGGTCGGCGCGGGCTTGGTCAATGCCGACAGCTTCGCCGGGCTGCGCGCCCTGACCACACCCGCCAGCAAACGCCAGGCGCGCAGCAGCCGGCGTGGGCGCGGCGCGTTTATCGGCGGCATGGACGACGCCGGGCGCTGGGCCTTGATCCGCCGCGCGCCGAGCGACGCCGGTGCGCATTCGGCCGAGACGCTGGAACATGTGGCGATGACCCTGCTGCGCCGCTATGGCGTGGTGTTCTGGCGCTTGCTGGAGCGCGAGGCGGACTGGCTGCCGAGCTGGCGCGAATTGCTGCGCACTTTCCATCGGCTGGAGGCCCGGGGCGAAATTCGCGGCGGACGGTTTGTCAGCGGGTTGGCGGGTGAGCAGTTTGCATTGCCGGAGGCTATCCCGTTGCTGCGCGAAGTAAGGCGGCGCCCTCACGACGGCAGCTTGATTGCCGTGTGCGGGGCGGATCCGTTGAATCTGGTAGGTACGCTGTTACCAGGCAACAAGGTGCCGGCGGTGAGTGGCAATCGGATTGTGTATCGGGATGGGGTGCCGGCGGCGGTGATGGTGGGCGGTAAGCAGCAGATTTTGTCGGAGGTGGATCGGCAGGCGGTGCAGGAGAAGTTGATCCGGCATTGAGTTTGAGGGCCTCATCGGGAGCAAGCCCCCTCCCACAGTTGATTGCGTTCACAGATCAAAATGTGGGAGGGGGCTTGCCCCCGATGGCTTCAGCTAAAGCAACACAATTATTGCGAGCGAGGCTGCTCGGTCAGCATCACCGCCTCCGGCTCATCCACTTGGGCAGTGCGCTTGGGCAACAACACCTGCTGTGGATAAGTCTGCGCGAAATGCACCTCATCGCAGTTATCCACAAGCTTTTTCAGACGCTGGTTAAACGCACGGCTCACCGCATATTGCCCACCCGACACGGTACGGAACTGCGCCGTCAGCACCACGCCGTTGAGGTCCATCTTGTCGACCCCAAACACCTCCAGCGGCCCTTGCAGGTTGTACTTGAGGAACACATCGTCGCGGATCGACTGCCCGGCCTCGCGGATCAGCTCCACGGCTTTGTCCACATCGGTGTCGTAGGTGAACTGCACCGAGAAGAACGCATAAGCGAACTGCCGCGACTGGTTGGTGACGGCTTTGATCTGCCCGAACGGCACCGAATGCACGAAGCCCTTGCCGTCGCGCAGGCGCAGGGTGCGGATGGTCAGGCCCTCGACGGTGCCGGCATGGCCGGAGTCGAGCACCACCCAGTCGCCGATCGACAAGGTGTCTTCGATGATGATGAACAGGCCGGTGATCACGTCCTGCACCAACTGCTGCGAACCGAAACCGATGGCCAGGCCGACCACACCGGCACCCGCCAGCAGCGGCGCGACGTTGATGCCCAGGTTGGCCATGGTGGTGATCGCACAAATCACCACGAGGATAATCTTCACCGCGTTACGCAGCAGCGGCAGGATGGTTTTCACGCGGGTGCTGGGCTGGCGGCTGGAGCGCTTGTTCACCGGGGGTTTGAGCGCTTCCTGAATCGCCGTATCAAGCACCACCCAGAACAGCCAGGTCATCAGCAGGATCAGGCCGATGCTGCTGAGGGAATCGCTGATCGCCCGGCCCACCGAGTTGCGCTGGGCAAACTCGAACAACGACACGCCCCAGATCCGCCCGAGGATTTCAATAAAGGCGATGGCCATGACGATGCGCAATATCGCGTGCAACAGGCTGAGGAAGCGCTCCTTGTACGCGCTGCTGCGCTGGATCGCCACTTGGCTGCGCGACTTGAACAGGTGTTGCAGCACGGTACTGAGGAACACGGTGCCGATCAGCAGGATCGTGGTGAACAAGGCACAGCGTAGGGCCTTTTGGTTGTCGTCGCCGGCACCGATCAGGTTGATCGCCGAGACCAGCACCATCAGCAGAATCGGCCAATACCAGAGCCCGGAAAATACTCGCAATGACTGTTGCAACGCCGGGTGTTTGAGGCGCTGGGCCAGCGGCCGATTACGAATCAAATGTGCCACCGGACGCCGCAGGCGCACCACCAGCACGCCGAAGATCAGCGTGGCGAACAGGCCGGTAAACACGGCGATGCTGCTGGTGATATTGCCGCCGAACTGGCGGGCGATCTGCGGGCTGGTCAGTGCATCGCTGAGGGCCGCGAGGAAGCCGATCAGAAACAGCGGTTTGGGGCAGTAGTCGCGAATGATCTGCACCGCCGGGCGCTTGTGGCCGAGGTTGAACATGACAATGACGCACAGCAGCATTGAGGTGGAAAAGATGCCGCTACTGGTGGCGTAGGCAAAACACAGCGCCAGCGCCCGGCCCACGGAGTTGACTAGAAAGTGGCTGACAGACAGCGTCAACGGCAGGCAGATAACCGCCGGGATGGTGTAAGGCACCACGTACCCCAGCACCGCCAGCAGGCGCGCCCGGCGCTGGAAAAACACCCGCTGGCTCAAGCGCCGGACGATCAGGCGCCCTAGCAGGGTCAACAGCGCAAAGGCGCCGATCCACACCGCCGAGAGCAACAGAAAATCCCCGACCACGCTCCACGGCGAGCGCGCGGCCGTCTGGTTGACCAGCCGCCCTACTTCGTTGGCGGCGCGGTCGGCGCGCAGGCGCCATTCGTCGATGAAATTCTGGTTGAGGTCCAGCTTCTGCTGCACATCGTCGATGCTGGAGCTGATGGCCCCCAGCAGGCCGCCCTCCACCAGCAATTCCGGCTTGGCCGGGGCTTCGGGCTCAGGCGCGGTGGCTGCGGCATACAGTGCGCCATTGCCGCAGAACAGCAGCGCGCCGAGCAGTAATGCAGTCTTGAAATTCAGCAAAACACCGGGCTCCTTCAGAGGGTCTGTTAGGAACTGACGGGTTTGAGCCGTGATCGTTCCCCTGATTCAACCACCTGCTTCCTACCTTCGGACGCTCGACCGTTTGTAGGAATGTGGAAACTTTCGGTCAAAATTCACAGTCATCCCAAAACGCAGGGCAATCGACCCTACATCAATGGGAGTAAGCATGGCGGCGATTCATATCGGCATTTCCGGCTGGCGCTACACGCCCTGGCGGGGCGATTTCTACCCCGAAGGCTTGACCCAGAAACGCGAGTTGCAGTTTGCGTCACGCGCCGTCAACGGCATTGAAATCAACGGTTCGTTCTATGCGCTGCAAACGCCCAAGCGCTACGCCGAGTGGTATGCCGACACGCCTGAAGGCTTCCTGTTCAGCGTCAAGGCCCCACGCTATATCACGCACATCCTGCGCCTGCGGGAGGTGCACAAGCCCATGGCGAATTTCTTCGCCTCCGGGGTACTGGAGTTGAAAGAAAAGCTTGGGCCGATCCTTTGGCAGTTCCCGCCCAGCTTCAAGTTCGACCCGCCCCTGTTCGAAGCCTTCCTCGCCGAACTGCCCACCGACACCCAGCAGGCGGCCGCCCTCGCCCATCAGCATGAGCCGCGCCTGAATGGCAAGGCGAGCATGAAGGCCTACGGCAAGCGACCCATGCGCCATGCCGTGGAAATTCGTCACGCAAGTTTTGCGGTGCCTGAGTTCGTGCAGCTGTTGGATAAGTACGGCGTGGCCCTGGTGGTGGCGGACACCGCTGGCAAGTGGCCGTATGCCGAAGACGTTACCGCCAACTTCATGTACCTGCGTTTGCATGGCGACAAACAGTTGTACGCCAGCGGCTATACCGACGAAGCCCTCAAGCGCTGGGGCGACCGCATCGAGCGTTGGCGTCACGGCAAACAGCCCACGGATGCGCACCTGATTGATCCGAAACACAAGCCACGCGCCCGCAAACAGCGCGACGTATTCTGCTTTTTCGACAACGACATCAAGGTGCGCGCACCTTACGATGCCCGCCAATTGCTGCAGCGCTTCGGGCTGGATACCAACCTGCTGACGGAGCCCGGACGACTGCCCGAGCCGGGGGTGCTGGCATGACCCAGCCGGAGTTGATCCCGCCCACGCCCACCACCGCCATCACGCGCTTTACCGTGCTGACGGTCAATATCCACAAGGGCTTCACCGCCTTGAATCGACGCTTCATCCTGCCCGAACTGCGCGAAGCGGTGCGCAGCGTCGGCGCCGACATGGTGTTCCTCCAGGAAATCCACGGCACCCACGAGCGCCATCCCCAGCGCTACAGCGACTGGCCGAAGATGCCGCAGTACGAGTTCCTCGCCGACAGCATCTGGCCGCAGTTCGCCTACGGGCGCAACGCGGTCTACCCCCACGGCGACCACGGCAACGCGTTGCTGTCGAAATTCCAGATCATCCGTCACGACAACCTCGACATCTCCCAAAGCGGCCATGAAAACCGTGGCCTGCTGCATTGCGTCCTGCGCCTGCCGGGCAGCGGGCAGCAGGTGCATGCGATCTGCATCCACCTGGGCTTGCGTGAGGTGCATCGCCAGCAGCAATTGCGCTTGCTGGAGCAGCGCATCAGCGAGATTCCGGCTGACGCGCCGCTGGTGGTCGCCGGCGATTTCAACGACTGGCGCCAGCGCGCCGACCTCAGCCAAAGCGGCCTCAAGGAGGTCTTCGCCGACACCCTGGGCAAACCTGCGCGCACGTTTCCGGCGCGCCTGCCGCTGTTGCCGCTGGACCGCATTTACGTGCGCAATTTGAAGGTGCATAACCCCCGCGTGCTGACCACGCGGCCCTGGTCGCACCTCTCGGACCATGTGCCGCTGTCGGTGGAGATTGAGCTATGAACGTTGCTGTAGAACATATCGCCACCGATCAACCGCCGGATGACGCCAAGGCGCGTGACCTGGATTACGGCTGGCAGAGTGGCAATCAAATCGAACTGCTGGAGAATGGCGAGGCCTACTTCCCCAAGGTGTTCGAGGCCATGCGCGCGGCACAGCGCGAGATTCTGCTGGAGACGTTTATCCTCTTCGAAGACAAGGTCGGCTTTGAGCTCAAAGACATCTTGATCGAGGCGGCGCAGCGCGGGGTAAAGGTGGTTGCCAGCCTTGATGGCTTTGGTTGCGGCGAATTGAGTGTTTCGTTTTTGCGCGAGCTGGCCGAGGCCGGGGTGGCGGTGCAGATGTTCGATCCGGCCTCGAAAACGCTGGGCATCCGCACCAACTGGTTTCGCCGCCTGCACCGCAAAATAGTGGTGGTGGATGCCGCTGTGGCCTTCATCGGCGGCATCAACTTTTCCGCCGACCACCTGGGCGACTTCGGCCCTGAAGCCAAGCAGGATTATGCGGTGCAAATCGTCGGCCCGGCAGTAGCCGACCTGCACCACTTCGCCCTGGCGCAAAGTGGTCGTCAGGTGCGCACTCGGCGTGGCTGGCGGCGGCGCCCGCAACGCCCTGCGCCGTGGGCCACGTCTGAGGAAGACGGCTTGGTGCGCCTGATTTATCGCGACAACGTGCAGCATCGCGATGACATCGAAGAAGCCTATATCCACGCCCTGAGCAAAGCCCGTACACGCGCCGTGATCGCCAACGCGTATTTCTTCCCCGGCTACCGCCTGCTGCGCGAAATCCGCAACGCCGCCCGCCGTGGCGTGCACGTCCAGTTGATCATGCAAGGCCAGCCGGATGTGCTGCTCGCCAAGCTGGCGGCGCGCATGCTCTATGACTATCTGCTCAAGGATGGCGTGGTGATTCATGAATACTGCCAGCGCCCGCTGCACGGCAAGGTCGCCTTGGTGGACGATGACTGGAGTACGGTGGGCTCAAGTAATCTGGACCCGTTGAGCCTGGCATTGAACCTGGAAGCCAATGTGCTGATTCGGGATCGGGCGTTCAATCAGCAGTTGTACGAAAGCCTCGAAGCGCTGGCCAGAAACCACTGCCAGACCATGCCGGAGAAGCGCAAACCCCGCCTGTGGTTGTGGCGCCTGACCGTGGGTTTCCTGGTGTTTCATGTAATGCGTCATTTCCCGGTCCTGACCGGCTGGCTGCCAGCGCACAAACCGCGTTTGAAACCCATTGAGAGTCCGGCCCATGACGTCTGAAAAACACGGCTCACGGTTCCAGCGCTGGAAGAAACCCCTGACCATTGCGTTCTTCCTGCTGCTGATCGTGCTGTTCACCCTGCTTGCCCGGCGCATCGACTGGAGCGAAGTGCTGCAGACCCTGAGCGAATTCAAAGTGCGCACCTTGCTGATCGCCAGCGCGCTCACCGTGTGCAGCTTTATCGTCTACGCCTGCTTTGACTTGATCGGCCGCACCTACATTCGTCAGCCGTTGCGCTGGAAGCAGATCCTGCCGGTGGGGATCATCAGCTACGCGTTCAACCTCAACCTGAGCGCGTGGGTGGGCGGCATCGCGATGCGTTATCGCCTGTACTCGCGCCTGGGGGTGAGCACCAGCAACATCGCCAAGATCCTGGGACTGAGCCTGGCGACCAACTGGTTCGGCTATATGGCTATCTCGGGGGTGATTTTCAGCAGCGGCCTGGTCACCATGCCGCCGGGCTGGAAGGTCAGCACCACGGCACTGCAAGGCATCGGCGCGCTGCTGGTACTGGCCAGCCTGGGCTACCTGGCCGCCTGCCGGTTTTCGAAAAAGCGCGCGTGGACGATTCGCGGCATGGAAATCAACCTGCCGTCGCTGCGCATGGCGTGTTTGCAATTGATGCTGGGCGCGTTGAATTGGGCGCTGATGGCGGCGGTGATTTTCACACTGTTGCCGTCGAAACTGGACTATCCGCTGGTGCTGGGAGTGCTGCTGATCAGCGCGATTGCCGGGGTGCTCACGCATATTCCGGCGGGGCTTGGCGTGCTCGAAGCGGTATTCATTGGGCTGTTGCAGCATGAGGCGTCACGCGGGAGTTTGCTGGCCGGGTTGATTGCTTATCGGGCGATCTATTTTATTTGCCCGCTGCTGATCGCACTGGTGATGTATTTGGGTGTGGAAGCGAAGGCCAAGGCGTTGCGGGTCAAGAAGACAGCCTGATACGAAGTTGAAACAGACAGACTGATCGTCCCCACGCTCCGCGTGGCCATGCAGCCCGGGACGCTCTGCGTCACCCGTGCGCATTAGCTTGGCTGGACGCGGAGCGTCCCGGGAGGCATTCCCACGCAGAGCATGGGAACGATCTACGTCACTGGCTTATTGCGACTGAATGATGCTCAACCGCTCGCCCACTACCATCTCGGTGATCCAGTCCACCAGGATCGAGGTGTAGGCCTGCTGCGACACCGGATCGCTCAATGAATGGTCGGCGCCGTCGATGATGCGATGGGTCAGGGAATGGGTCTGCTGGCACGCCGCGCGGTAGCTCATGATGGTGGCGTGGGGCACGTGGTCGTCGGTTTCCGATTCGACGATCAGTACATCGCCGGTAAATTGCGCGCAGGCATGCAAGGCGCGGTTGGTTTCGGCACGCACCAGGGTGCTGCGGTAGTCCATCAGGTCGGCTTTATCCAGGTCACGCTTGGGCTTGAGCCATTCCTGGTCGCGGTACAGCGCCGGCACACGCAACGCCAGCCAGCGCACCGGGCGCAATGAGGTGAGGATGGCCGCCAGGTAGCCGCCGTAGCTGGTGCCCACCACCGCCACCGCCGAGGTGTCGATCGCCGGGTGGGACAGCAGGCGGTCATAGGCGGCCAGCAGGTCGCGCAGGTTATCTTCACGGGTCACGCGGGACAGCGGGATCCCGGTGCCGGCGTGGCCGCGCAGGTCGAAGGTCAGACACACGCAACCGAGCCCCGCGATGCCTTTGGCCCGTTCCAGGTCGCGCTCCTGGCTCCCGCCCCAGCCATGCACGAACAGCACGCCCGGCACTTTGGATTTGGGGCTCAGGAAGGTCCCGCTCATCTGTTCGTCGTCTATATCGATCGCAATGCTCTCGCTTCTAGCCGTCATAAGCCTCAACCGTCACGTATTTGAGTAAAAAATCGCTGTTTTCAGCCGGGCCTCGGTACACCTCGATGGCATCCGCCGGCAGCGCCTGGTCCACGTAGGTTTCCACCGAGGCCACACGGATCGCCGTAAGGCTCGGGTTGTTGATAAAGCTCTGCAGCGCCGCGACTTCCGCGCTGCTGGCCCCGCCCATGCGCCAGGATTGCTCGAGCACGCCACTGCGGCGCTGGCCGTCGCTGTCCAGGCCCTGGGCGATGTCGTAGTTGCGCCGCGAGGCGTAGAAGCCCGGGTAGGCTTCGTCGGCAGCACTGTCGAAGACCTGTGCTTGCCTGACGGCTTCACGCACATCATCGGGCAGGTCCAGCGTGAGCAGGTCGTCGTAGCCACCGGGCACCACCAGCAGTTGAGAGCCGCCATAAACGTCCTCCCCCTGCCCGTCCCGGGTCAGGTATTGCTCGCCGCAGTAGCTCAGCACCTGATCGCCAATAAAGCTCTGGCCTACACTGTGAGTGACCACGTCGTGCAGGTCTTGTTCCAGCACCACGCCATCGTCGAACATCCCCGCCGCT
This sequence comes from Pseudomonas sp. R2-7-07, assembly GCF_003852355.1. Lineage (NCBI taxonomy): Bacteria > Pseudomonadati > Pseudomonadota > Gammaproteobacteria > Pseudomonadales > Pseudomonadaceae > Pseudomonas > Pseudomonas sp. R2-7-07. Next base: position 5,130,977 of record NZ_CP027759.1, read on the forward strand.
TCGGGACGCGCTAATAGGGCGTCGAATTCGTCGAGGCTGCGAATGACTTGCTGGCCGCGCCCAGCGCAGGCGTTCACGGGTTTCAAGCGAATCGGCCCGCTGTAGAGCAAGCGCGTGGCGGCCGGCCGTGCATCCTCCACAGCGAAGACACTCAAGCCATCGAGTACCACGTCGCGCACCCGCTCACTGAACAACGGCGACCAGCCTTCCGGCGCCTTGGCTTCTGGGCCCAGCAGGCCATGACTGATGGCTTTGGTGCAGATGAACCCGTGATCGACATAACCGCCCCACAGGTCTTGCGGGCCCTTGATATTGAGCGCGCGGGCTTGGGCCGCCCCCACCAGGGTTTGTGTGGGAAGCAGGTACAGATCGCGGCCAGCATGCTTCTGTGGATCGTAGCTGCCGCCGAACTTGAGCCCCAGTATCTGCGCCAGCCAGCGCGCCAGGGCGCGATTGGTGTCGACTTCATGCTGGGGTGCGCCAGCGCGTGTCGAGTGAGCGACTACCCATTTTTTCGGTGAAATTGGGGTCATGCGTCCCCCTTGGCATTCGGCCATGTATGTGGGGGAAGCGTAGCAGGGATCAGGCCAATATCTGGTTGAGGAGGATCGTTTGAAAATCAAACAGTTGGAGCAAACGCAATAGCAGTTAGCCTGCGTCATTCTGCACGACGCTGCTGCGGGTATGCGGCGTTCTGCACGATTCACATGAATCGCACCCCATATCCGGCGACGGCGCCAGCTAAGATACTGGGCCTATCAACCCATCACGAGGCAATTCACATGGCCAAGCAAGCACTCATCCTGATCGATGTCCAGAACGACTACTTCCCCCAGGGCAAGTGGCCGCTTGATGGTGTGGAGGCCGCCGCGGACAACGCTGCGCGAGTGCTGCAGGCCTTTCGTCAGGCCGGGGATGCCGTGATTCACGTTCGTCACGAGTTCGAAGGCGATGACGCGCCGTTCTTCACGCCGGGCTCAGAAGGTGCTCATCTGCATGCCAAAGTGCTGAACCAGGGCAATGAGCCGGTGGTGCTCAAGCATTTTGTGAATGCTTTTCGCCAGACCAACCTGCGCGAGTTGCTGGAACAGCGCAGCATCACCGACGTGGTTGTGGTCGGCAGTATGAGCCATATGTGCATCGATGCGGTGGTGCGGGCAGCAGCGGACTTGGGCTACAAGGTCACGGTGATCCACGATGCGTGCGCGACCCGCGACCAGGAATTCAATGGGCAGGTGATTCCCGCCGCGCAAGTGCATGGCGCATACATGGCGTCGCTGGCCTTCGGGTATGCGGGCGTGGTGTCGACAAATGACTATCTGAAGGCCCAAGCGGCGGTGGCTTGACCGCCGCTGAGTAACCTCAGCGCGTGGCGATGATGAACAGGCGCGGGAATGGCAGCAACACGGTGCCGTCGCTCAGGGCTGGGTAAGCGTTGCTAATCCGCGCCTGGTACTCCTGCAGGAACGCAGCTTGTTCGCCATCATTCAGGGGGGCCAGGAAGGGTCGCAGCCCTGAAGCCTTGAACCACTCCACCACGGCCGCGTGGTCTGCCAGCGGATGTTGGTAGGTGGTGCGCCATACGTCGACGGTAGTGCAGTACCGACTCAGCAGCTCGTAGTAATAGCTCGCCGAATGTCGCTCGTTATGCTTGACCGCGCCGATCTTTGCAGCCCATGGTCCCTGCGCCGCGACTTCGCGGGCGAGCCGGTGGGCAGGCTCGTCGAGGTTGTCCGGCGTCTGTATCGCCAGCGTGCCGCCGGGGGTCAGTTGATGGACCAGATGCGGATAGAGCGTGGCGTGGTCAGGCAGCCACTGCAGGGAAGCATTGGCGAGAATCACGTCGAACTGCTGCGCCGGGGTCCAGGCGCCGATATCCGCCAATTCGAAGCTGAGCGTCGGCAAGCGTTTGCGCGCGTCGATCAACATGTCGTCGGAGCTGTCCATGCCGGTGATGTGCGCATGGGGAAAGCGCTCGGTCAGCACCTGGGTGGAATTGCCGGGGCCACAGCCCAAATCGACGGCTGTGCCCACGTCGGTATTGGGAATCGCCGCCACCAGGTCGCGGACGGGGCGCGTGCGTTGCTGCTCGAACATCGTGTATTGCTTGGCGGACCAGGTCATAGGATTCTCCTCTCTTGGTGGTTAAGCATCGCCCATAAAAAACCCCCGACGCCAGGCTATCGGGGGTTTTGTTGTGTCTGGAGGTTTAGGCCTCAGAACGGGATATCGTCATCAAAGCTGTCGAAATCCGGAGCTGGCTGCGGCGCGGCCTGTTGTGGCGCTGGGCGCGACTCACGCTGAGGCTGCTGGCTTGGCTGCGGACGCGACTGCTGTGGACGCGGTGCCGAGTTGGACATGCCGCCCTGGCCCTGTTGATCGCCCTGTGGACGGCCGCCCAGCAGTTGCATGGTGCCTTGCATATCGACCACGATTTCGGTGGTGTAACGCTTGATGCCGTCTTTTTCCCACTCGCGGGTCTGCAATTTGCCTTCGATGTACACCTGCGAACCTTTGCGCAGATACTCACCGGCGATCTCGGCAACCTTGCCGAACATCGACACACGGTGCCATTCGGTTTTCTCGACCTTCTGGCCAGTCTGCTTGTCGGTCCACTGTTCGCTGGTCGCCAGACTCAGGTTGGTCACGGCGTTACCGTTCGGCAGGTAGCGAACTTCGGGATCCTGGCCGCATGTACCGACCAATATGACTTTGTTAACCCCACGGGCCATAACGTTCTCCTAGGCTGGGCGCGCTGTCGGCACTGGGTTGACCAGTTGCTCGAGCGTCGCGCGATCCAATAATTCGGTGTCCAATTTGATGTAAATCGCAGCTTCTTCCGCGATCACTACTGCATCCGTTACTCCAACGACGGCCTTGAGGCGCTCGGCCAGGCCAGCTTCGCGCATCGCTTCAGGCGATAACGGCAGGCGCAGGCTCGTCACATACGGAGGTTCGCGCATGGTAACAGCAAAGGCCAGCCAAAGTGCAGCCAGCCCGGCGCATCCGAGGAACACAACCGACAAACCGCCATGCTGGAACATCCAGCCGCCCATGATCCCACCCAGCGCCGAACCGAGGAACTGGCTGGTGGAATACACGCCCATCGCCGTGCCCTTGCCACCGGCCGGTGAAACCTTGCTGATCAGCGAAGGCAATGACGCCTCCAGCAGGTTGAACGCGGTGAAGAACACCACCGTACCGATCACCAGCGCCCGCAGGCTGTCGCCGAACTGCCAGAAGAATAGTTCAGTGAGCATCAATGTCGCGACGGCGCCGAGTAAAACTCGTTTCATTTTGCGTTTCTTCTCGCCGTAGATGATGAACGGGATCATGGCGAAGAACGAAACCAACAGCGCGGTCAGGTAGACCCACCAGTGCTGCTCCTTGGGCAACCCGGCTTTTTGCACCAGGGCCAGGGGCAAGGCGACGAAGCTGCACATCAGCATTGCGTGCAACACGAAGATACCTAAATCCAGGCGCAACAGGTCCGGATGCTTGAGGGTCGGCAACAGCGCCTGGCGCGCGACGCCGGATTCACGGTGCTGCAGCGTGCCGGTAGAGCGCGGCACCATAAAGGCCACGATCACGATACCGAACAACGCCATGCCGCCGGTGGCAAGAAACAACCCATGCAGGCCGAACGCGCGCGTCAGCAGCGGGCCGACCACCATTGCCACGGCAAACGACAAACCGATGGTCATGCCGATCATGGCCATGGCCTTGGTGCGATGCTGTTCGCGGGTCAGGTCCGACAGCAGCGCCATTACCGCGGCCGAAATCGCCCCGGCGCCCTGCAGGATACGTCCGGCGATCACGCCCCAGATCGAATCAGACTGCGCCGCGAGCACACTGCCGAGGGCGAACACGATCAGCCCCAGGTAAATCACCGGGCGCCGGCCGATACGGTCGGAAATGATGCCGAACGGAATCTGGAAGATCGCCTGGGTCAGGCCATAGGCGCCAATCGCCAGGCCGATCAATGCGGGGGTCGCGCCGGCGAGATCCATCCCATAGGTCGCCAGCACCGGCAACACCATGAACATGCCCAGCATACGGAAGGCGAACACCAGGGCCAGACCGCTTGCCGCTCGGGTCTCGCCGCTACTCATGCGTTCGCTATGGGGATCGTGCATGGAAAAACCTCGTGTGAACCGGCGGCGATTCTACCAGTCCCATCGATTGAGGGGGTATATGCGGCGCTTTGCCGCGCAGCTTTCATGTAAGGCTGCAAGCGGCCTTTTGACAGTGTATATTCATCCAGTCTTTAGCCGTATACTCCGGCATTATTTACGCCCGCCGTGCGAGGCCATCTTGGACAAGATCCTGATTCGTGGGGCTAGAACCCACAACCTGAAGAACATCGACCTGACCCTGCCCCGGGACAAATTGATCGTTATCACCGGCCTGTCCGGCTCGGGCAAATCGTCCCTGGCGTTCGACACGCTGTACGCCGAAGGCCAGCGGCGCTATGTGGAATCGCTGTCGGCCTATGCCCGGCAGTTCCTGTCAATGATGGAAAAGCCCGACGTCGACACCATCGAAGGTTTGTCGCCGGCCATTTCCATAGAGCAGAAGTCGACGTCCCATAACCCGCGCTCCACCGTGGGCACCATTACCGAAATTTACGATTACCTGCGTCTGCTGTATGCACGGGTGGGTATTCCCCGCTGCCCGGACCACGATATTCCGCTGGAAGCCCAGACCGTCAGCCAGATGGTCGACCTGGTCCTGACCCAGCCGGAAGGTGCCAAGCTGATGCTGCTGGCGCCCGTCATCCGCGAGCGCAAGGGTGAGCACCTGTCGGTCTTTGAAGAGCTGCGGGCGCAAGGTTTCGTGCGCGCCCGCATCAACGGCAAGCTCTATGAGCTGGATGAAGCGCCGAAGCTCGACAAGCAGAAGAAGCACTCCATCGATGTAGTAGTCGACCGCTTCAAGGTGCGTGCCGATCTGCAGCAGCGCCTGGCGGAGTCGTTCGAGACCGCGCTGAAGCTGGCAGACGGTATTGCCCTGGTGGCGCCGATGGACGATGAGCCGGGCGAAGAGGTCATTTTCTCTGCGCGCTTTGCCTGCCCGATCTGCGGCCACGCTATCAGCGAACTGGAACCCAAGCTGTTTTCCTTCAACAACCCGGCCGGCGCCTGCCCGACCTGCGATGGTCTGGGCGTTAAGCAGTTCTTCGACATCAAGCGCCTGGTCAATGGCGAACTGACCTTGGCCGAGGGGGCGATACGCGGCTGGGACAGGCGCAACGTCTATTACTTCCAGATGCTGGGGTCGTTGGCGTCCCACTATAAGTTCAGCCTGGAGGTGCCGTTCAACCAATTGCCGGCTGACCAGCAGAAGGTCATCCTCAATGGCAGTGGTTCGCAGAATGTCGACTTCAAATACCTGAACGACCGGGGCGATATCGTCAAACGTTCGCACCCGTTCGAAGGCATCGTGCCAAACCTGGAACGTCGCTATCGCGAGACCGAGTCGGCGAGCGTACGTGAAGAACTGGCGAAATTCCTCAGCACCCAACCTTGCCCTGATTGTCGCGGCACTCGCCTGCGCCGTGAAGCGCGGCATGTGTGGGTTGGCGAGAAGACGTTGCCGGCGGTGACCAACCTGCCAATCGGCGATGCCTGTGAATACTTTGGCGTGCTCAAGCTGACCGGCCGCCGCGGGGAGATTGCCGACAAGATCCTCAAGGAAATTCGCGAACGTCTGCAGTTCCTGGTCAACGTCGGCCTGGACTATCTATCGCTGGATCGCAGTGCTGATACCTTGTCGGGTGGCGAGGCCCAGCGGATTCGCCTGGCCAGCCAGATCGGCGCAGGGCTGGTGGGCGTGTTGTACATCCTCGACGAGCCGTCGATTGGCCTGCACCAACGTGACAATGATCGCCTGCTGGGTACGCTGAAACACCTGCGGGATATCGGCAACACGGTAATTGTGGTCGAGCACGATGAAGACGCTATTCGCCTGGCGGATTACGTCGTTGATATCGGCCCGGGGGCTGGCATACATGGCGGGCATATTGTCGCCGAAGGCACACCTGCCGAAGTAATGGCTCATCCGGACTCCCTGACCGGTAAATACCTGTCTGGCCGGGTCAAAATTCAAGTGCCGGCCAAACGTACTCCGCGCAACAAGAAGATGGCCTTGCACCTCAAGGGTGCCCGTGGCAACAACTTGCGCAATGTGGACCTGGAAATTCCCCTGGGCCTGCTGACCTGTGTGACCGGTGTTTCCGGTTCGGGCAAGTCGACGCTGATCAACAACACGCTGTTCCCATTGAGTGCCACCGCCCTGAACGGTGCCACTACCCAGGAAGCGGCGGCCCACGACAGCATCAAGGGCCTGGAACACCTAGACAAGGTGGTCGATATCGACCAGAGCCCGATTGGCCGTACGCCGCGTTCCAACCCAGCGACGTATACCGGGCTGTTCACGCCGATTCGCGAGCTGTTTGCCGGCGTTCCGGAATCCCGCTCGCGGGGTTATGGGCCGGGCCGCTTCTCGTTCAACGTCAAGGGCGGTCGCTGTGAAGCCTGCCAAGGCGACGGCTTGATCAAGGTAGAGATGCACTTCCTGCCGGATATCTACGTGCCGTGCGACGTGTGCAAGAGCAAACGCTATAACCGCGAAACCCTGGAAATCAAATACAAGGGCAAGAACATCCACGAAACCCTGGAGATGACCATCGAGGAAGCCCGGGTGTTCTTCGATGCGGTTCCGGCGCTGGCGCGCAAGCTGCAGACGTTGATGGATGTTGGCCTGTCTTATATCAAGCTGGGGCAGTCGGCGACCACGCTATCGGGTGGTGAAGCGCAGCGGGTGAAGTTGTCCCGTGAGTTGTCCAAACGAGATACGGGCAAAACCCTGTACATCCTTGATGAACCCACCACGGGCCTGCACTTTGCCGATATCCAGCAACTGCTGGACGTGCTGCACCGCTTGCGAGATCACGGCAACACAGTGGTAGTTATCGAGCACAACCTGGACGTGATCAAGACGGCCGACTGGCTGGTAGACCTCGGACCGGAGGGCGGTTCCAAGGGCGGCCAGATCATTGCGGTCGGTACACCGGAGCAAGTCGCCGAAATGTCACAGTCCCATACTGGCTACTACCTGAAGCCGCTGATGGAGCGTGACCGGGCCTGATTTATCGGGCCCAATAAAAAGCCCCTGTCACCTCATCGGTGGCAGGGGCTTTTTTGCAGCCGGAATCAGAACTGCGATTGCAGGTAATTTTCCAGGCCGATCAGCTTGATCAGACCCAACTGCTTTTCCAGCCAGTAGGTGTGATCTTCTTCGGTGTCATTCAACTGCACTCGCAGGATTTCACGAGTGACATAGTCGTTGTGCTGCTCGCACAGCTCAATGCCCTTGCAGAGCGCGGCCCTGACCTTGTATTCCAGGCGAAGGTCAGCAGCGAGCATATCCGGCACCGTGGTGCCCACATCCAAGTCGTCGGGGCGCATACGTGGCGTACCTTCGAGCATGAGGATACGGCGCATCAGTGCGTCAGCGTGCTGCGCCTCTTCTTCCATCTCATGATTGATACGTTCGTAGAGCTCGGTAAAGCCCCAGTCTTCGTACATGCGCGAATGGATGAAATATTGGTCACGAGCTGCCAGTTCGCCCGTCAGCAACGTGTTGAGGTAATCGATTACGTCGGGGTGACCTTGCATCGCCCTACATCTCCCTGCTTGAAAGTCTGTAGTTTGAACCATGATGACTTGAAGGTCACGGGATCAACGGCAGAAAAGCGAAGATTTCCGGAGAAAAGTAGCTGAAATAACGCAAAAACCGCCCAAATGAGGGCGGTTCTGCTTATCGTTTAGAGTCAGTTAAGCGATACACCCAGTGCCTTTGCGATTGCTTCTCCATAAGCGGGGTCCGCCTTATAGAAATGCTGCAGTTGGCGCTGGACCACATCATTGGAAACGCCGCTCATCGCACCGGCGATGTTGCTGGTAAGCAGCGCTTTCTGCTCGTCGCTCATCAAGCGGAACAGCGCGCCGGCGTGGCTGTAGTAATCGGTATCTTCGCGATGATCGTAACGATCTGCAGCGCCGCTCAAGGCCAATGCGGGCTCCGCGTAGTGTGGCGCCTGCTTAGGCGCATCGGCGTAGCTGTTTGGCTCGTAGTTGGGCGCTGCGCCACCGTTGCTGCCAAAGGCCATCGAACCGTCACGCTGATAGCTATTGACGGGGTTACGTGGGGCGTTCACCGGCAGCTGCTGGTGATTGGTGCCAACGCGGTACCGATGAGCATCTGCGTAGGCAAAGACGCGTCCTTGCAGCATACGGTCTGGCGACAGGCCAACGCCCGGAACCATATTGCTTGGGCCGAACGCGGCTTGTTCCACTTCAGCGAAATAGTTCTGCGGGTTGCGGTTGAGTTCCAGCTCACCCACCTCGATCAGGGGGAACTCCTTCTGCGACCAGGTCTTGGTTACATCGAAAGGGTTTTCGTAATGAGCATTGGCCTGGGCCTCGGTCATGACCTGGATGCAGACGCGCCATTTCGGGAAGTCACCGCGCTCGATTGCGCCGAACAGATCGCGCTGGGCGTAGTCTGGGTCGGTACCCGCCAGGCGCGCAGCTTCAGCCGGTGCCAGGTTCTTGATGCCTTGCTTGGTCTTGTAGTGCCATTTCACCCAGTGGCGCTCGCCCTTGGCGTTAATCAGGCTGTAGGTGTGACTGCCGAAGCCGTGCATGTGGCGGTAGCCGTCCGGGATGCCACGGTCCGAAAACAAGATGGTGACCTGGTGCAGCGCCTCTGGGGAGTGCGACCAGAAATCCCACATCATCTGCGCGCTTTTCAGGTTGCTTTGCGGCAAGCGCTTTTGGGTATGGATGAAATCGGGGAATTTCAGCGGGTCGCGGATGAAGAACACCGGCGTGTTGTTGCCAACGATGTCCCAGTTGCCTTCCTCGGTGTAAAACTTCAAGGCGAAACCGCGTGGGTCGCGCTCAGTGTCAGCCGAACCGCGCTCGCCACCCACAGTGGAGAACCGCAGGAAGGTCGGCGTTTGCTTACCTACTGACTCGAACAGCTTGGCGCTAGTGTATTGAGTGATGTCTTGGGTAACGGTGAACGTACCATAGGCGCCCGAACCTTTGGCGTGTACACGGCGCTCCGGAATATTTTCACGGTTGAAGTGAGCGAGCTTCTCGATCAGGTGAAAGTCGTCGAGCAGCAGTGGGCCACGGGGGCCGGCGGAACGGGAGTTCTGATTATCCGCAACGGGAGCGCCGCTGGCGGTGGTAAGGATTTTATTCTGGCTCATGCGCAATCTTCCTCAGGTCGGAATTGAAACTGCCGGCTAATCGGCTTGGAGGGAGTATTGATCAACGGCATGACACCCACAAATTTATTAAATTGCGGACTTCAATAGAAAATTACTACCAACCAAGGCAATACGCATAGTGCCCCTTGCTCCATAGGGAAACTTGTACATATCGCGCTTTTGTTACGCGCACAAAAAACCGGGCGCTAGGCCCGGTTCTTCGTTACAGACTCGTCTTACTCGGCGCTTACAGCTTCGCCGGCAGTAGCACGATCAACCAACTCGACGTACGCCATAGGCGCGTTGTCGCCAGTGCGGAAACCGCACTTGAGGATGCGCAGGTAGCCACCCTCACGGGTAGCGTAACGCTTGCCCAGGTCGTTGAAGAGCTTACCAACGATAGCTTTCGAACGAGTACGGTCGAAAGCCAGACGGCGGTTAGCCAGGCTGTCTGTCTTGGCCAAAGTGATCAGCGGCTCAGCAACGCGACGCAGTTCTTTAGCTTTCGGCAGTGTAGTTTTGATCAGCTCGTGCTCGAACAGCGACACCGCCATGTTTTGGAACATGGCCTTGCGGTGCGAGCTGGTACGGCTCAGGTGACGACCACTTTTACGATGACGCATGGTTCATTCCTTACCAAACTCACGTTCGGTGATTACGACGATCAGGCAGTCGCCTTGTCGTCCTTCTTAAGACTTGCAGGCGGCCAGTTGTCGAGGCGCATGCCGAGGGACAGACCGCGGGAGGCCAGAACGTCCTTGATTTCAGTCAAGGATTTCTTGCCCAGGTTCGGAGTCTTCAACAGTTCTACTTCGGTACGCTGAATCAGATCACCGATGTAGTAAATGTTTTCCGCCTTAAGGCAGTTAGCCGAACGTACAGTCAGTTCCAGATCGTCAACCGGGCGAAGCAGGATCGGATCGATCTCGTCTTCCTGCTCGATTACCACTGGTTCGCTGTCACCTTTGAGGTCGACGAACGCAGCCAACTGCTGTTGCAGAATGGTTGCAGCGCGGCGGATAGCCTCTTCAGGATCCAGGGTACCGTTGGTTTCCAGATCAATAACCAGCTTGTCCAGGTTAGTACGCTGTTCGACACGGGCGTTTTCCACCACGTATGCGATACGGCGAACCGGGCTGAACGAAGAGTCAAGCTGCAAGCGACCAATGCTGCGGCTTTCGTCTTCATCGCTCTGACGCGAGTCGGCCGGTTCATAACCACGACCACGAGCTACGGTGAGCTTCATGTTCAGGGCGCCGTTAGACGCCAGGTTAGCGATTACGTGATCGGGGTTAACGATCTCGACATCATGATCCAGCTGAATATCGGCAGCGGTAACCACCCCCGAACCCTTCTTCGACAAGGTCAGCGTAACTTCGTCACGGCCGTGCAGCTTGATAGCCAGACCTTTAAGGTTCAACAGGATTTCAATTACGTCTTCCTGTACACCTTCGATGGCGCTGTACTCGTGGAGCACACCGTCAATCTCGGCCTCGACTACTGCACAGCCGGGCATTGAGGACAACAGGATGCGGCGCAGCGCGTTGCCCAGGGTGTGGCCAAAACCACGCTCGAGAGGCTCGAGCGTAATTTTAGCGCGGGTTGGACTGACAACCTGCACATCAATGTGGCGGGGTGTCAGGAACTCATTTACCGAAATCTGCATGGATGCACCTATTTTCTAGCCCTTACTTGGAGTAGAGCTCGACAATCAGGCTTTCGTTGATGTCGGCGGACAGATCACTGCGAGCAGGAACGTTCTTGAAAACGCCCGACTTCTTCTCAGTGTCTACTTCTACCCATTCTACGCGGCCACGTTGGGCACACAGATCGAGAGCTTGGACAATGCGAAGTTGGTTTTTTGCTTTCTCGCGAACTGCGACCACGTCACCAGCACGAACCTGGTAGGACGGAACGTTTACGGTCTGACCGTTAACGCTGATCGACTTGTGCGATACCAGCTGACGGGATTCGGCACGAGTCGAACCAAAGCCCATACGGTATACAACGTTGTCCAGACGGCATTCGAGCAGTTGCAGCAGGTTTTCACCGGTTGCACCTTTTTTGCCAGCAGCTTCTTTGTAGTAGCCGCTGAACTGACGCTCGAGAACGCCGTAAATACGACGGACCTTCTGCTTTTCACGCAGTTGGGTGCCGTAATCGGACTGGCGACCGCGGCGTTGGCCGTGGATACCAGGTGCTGCTTCAATGTTGCACTTCGATTCGATCGCGCGCACGCCGCTCTTCAAGAAGAGATCGGTGCCTTCGCGACGAGCGAGTTTGCATTTTGGACCAATGTAACGAGCCATTCTTTACAATCTCCTGGATTACACGCGGCGCTTCTTCGGCGGACGGCACCCGTTGTGCGGGATTGGCGTCACGTCGGTGATGCTGGCGATCTTATAGCCACAGCCGTTCAAAGCACGGACAGCAGACTCACGACCTGGACCTGGACCTTTGACGTTAACGTCGAGGTTTTTCAGGCCGTATTCCAGCGCAGCTTGGCCAGCACGTTCAGCAGCTACTTGAGCAGCGAACGGGGTGGACTTGCGGGAACCGCGGAAACCCGAACCACCGGAGGTAGCCCAAGAAAGCGCGTTACCTTGACGGTCGGTGATGGTCACGATTGTGTTGTTAAAAGATGCATGGATGTGGGCGATGCCATCAACCACTGTCTTTTTAACTTTTTTACGAGGACGAGCAGCAGGTTTTGCCATGATAATTTTCCTGTCGATTCGCGTGGGCGATTACTTGCGGATCGGCTTACGCGGACCTTTACGGGTACGCGCGTTAGTCTTGGTACGCTGACCGCGCACTGGAAGACCACGACGATGACGCAGACCACGGTAGCAACCGAGGTCCATCAAACGCTTGATTTTCATGTTGATTTCGCGACGCAGGTCACCTTCAGTGGTGAACTTCGCCACTTCGCCACGCAACAGCTCAATCTGCTCGTCGCTCAGATCTTTGATCTTTGCGGCTGGGTTTACCCCAGTATCTGCGCAAATTTTCTGCGCAGTAGTGCGACCAACACCATAGATGTAGGTCAGCGAGATAACAGTGTGCTTGTTATCTGGAATGTTAACGCCTGCAATACGGGCCATTCAGTGGGACTCCAATTGACAGCTACCTACGCCCCGGAAGCCAAGAAATAGGGCGCGAGATAATATCGCTGTAATAACAAATAATCAACCCGGCAGCGCACTAGCTGCCGGGCTTCAAGCGGATCACACTCAGCCTTGGCGCTGTTTGTGACGCGGTTCCGCGCTGCAAATTACTCGAACAACACCTTCGCGGCGAATAATCTTGCAGTTACGGCACAGCTTTTTCACCGATGCACGAACTTTCATCACCAACTCCTCGAACCTTATGGGGTACTCAGCGCAACATGCCGCTGCCGTAGCCCTTCAGGTTGGCTTTCTTCATCAGGGATTCGTACTGGTGCGAAACGAGGTGCGATTGTACTTGGGACATGAAGTCCATCACAACCACGACCACGATCAGCAACGAGGTCCCGCCAAGGTAGAACGGAACGTTTGCTGCAACCACCAGGAACTGGGGAAGCAGACACACGGCCGTCATATATAGAGCACCGAACAGGGTCAAACGAGTCAGAACGCCATCAATGTAGCGCGCAGACTGCTCACCTGGACGAATACCCGGAATAAAGGCACCGGACTTCTTCAGGTTTTCCGCTACGTCTTTCGGATTGAACATCAACGCCGTATAGAAGAAGCAGAAGAAAATAATCCCTGCACTAAACAGCAGAATATTCAACGGCTGACCAGGAGCGATCGACTGAGAGAGGTCCTGCAGCCAGCCCATATTTTCGGACTGACCAAACCAGGTACCCAACGAAGCCGGAAACAGCAAGATGCTGCTCGCGAAAATTGCCGGAATAACGCCGGCCATATTCACCTTCAGCGGCAAGTGGCTAGTCTGCGCAGCAAAGACCTTACGGCCCTGCTGACGCTTGGCGTAGTGAACAGCAATACGACGCTGGCCACGCTCAATGAACACCACAAAACCGATAATCGCTACTGCCAGCAAACCGATGGCAACCAAGGCGAAGATATTGATATCGCCCTGACGCGCAGACTCGAAAGACTGCCCGATTGCTCTCGGAAGACCGGCGACGATACCTGCGAAAATCAACATCGAGATACCGTTGCCAACACCACGCTCAGTAATCTGCTCACCCAGCCACATCATGAACATCGCACCAGCCACAAAAGTGGATACCGCGACGAAATGGAAGCCAAAGTCACCAGTGAACGCAACGCCCTGCCCAGCCAGGCCAACGGACATGCCGATAGCTTGAACCAGGGCGAGGACGACAGTGCCGTAGCGGGTGTACTGGCTAATCTTGCGACGGCCAGCTTCACCTTCCTTCTTCAACTGCTCCAACTGCGGGCTGACGGCGGTCATCAGTTGCATGATGATCGATGCCGAAATGTACGGCATGATCCCCAGTGCAAAGATGCTCATCCGTTCCAGCGCGCCGCCGGAAAACATGTTGAACAAGCTAAGAATGGTCCCCTCATTCTGTCGAAACAGGTCTGCGAGTCGGTCCGGGTTGATACCTGGAACCGGGATGTGTGCGCCTATTCGGTAGACGATAATCGCCAGGAACAGAAAACGCAGACGAGCCCAAAGTTCAGACATACCGCCTTTGCCGAGCGCTGAGAGAGCACCTTGCTTAGCCATTTATTCCTCGAACTTGCCGCCAGCTGCTTCGATAGCCGAACGCGCACCTTTGGTGGCGCCGATTCCCTTGCCGATAGTGACAGCGCGAGTCACTTCACCGGACAGCATGATTTTCACACGCTGTACGTTGACGTTGATCACGTTGGCATCTTTCAGGGTCTGCACAGTAACGATGTCGCCTTCCACTTTAGCCAGCTCGGACAGACGCACTTCTGCGCGGTCCATGGCTTTCAGGGATACGAAACCGAACTTAGGCAGGCGACGATGCAGCGGCTGTTGACCGCCTTCAAAGCCTGGAGCAATGGTGCCACCGGAGCGGGAGGTTTGACCTTTGTGGCCACGGCCACCAGTCTTACCCAAACCGCTACCGATACCACGGCCCGGACGATGCTTTTCGCGACGGGAACCCGGCGCTGGACTCAGATCATTGAGTTTCATCGATTAACCCTCTACACGCAGCATGTAGTAAGCCTTGTTGATCATCCCGCGATTCTCGGGAGTATCCTGGACTTCTACAGTGTGACCGATGCGACGCAGACCCAGACCTTTAACGCACAATTTGTGGTTAGGGATGCGGCCGGTCATGCTTTTGATCAGCGTTACTTTAACGGTAGCCATGATCAGAAGATCTCCTTGACAGTCAAGCCGCGCTTGGCAGCAATGGACTCAGGAGATTGCATAGCTTTCAAACCTTTGAAAGTGGCGTGAACCACGTTTACCGGGTTAGTCGAGCCGTAGCACTTGGCCAGAACGTTCTGAACGCCAGCAACTTCGAGGACAGCACGCATAGCGCCGCCAGCGATGATACCGGTACCTTCAGAAGCAGGCTGCATGTACACCTTCGAAGCGCCATGGGCGGACTTCATTGCGTACTGCAGAGTGGTGCCGTTCAGATCAACTTGGATCATGTTGCGACGAGCAGCTTCCATTGCCTTCTGGATCGCGGCAGGCACTTCACGTGACTTGCCACGGCCGAAGCCAACACGCCCTTTACCATCACCAACCACGGTCAACGCGGTGAAAGTGAAGATACGGCCGCCCTTAACGGTTTTGGCTACGCGGTTAACTTGAACCAGCTTCTCAATGTAGCCTTCGTCGCGCTTTTGGTCGTTATTTGACATAACTTAGAACTCCAGCCCAGCTTCACGAGCAGCATCAGCCAGCGCTTTAACGCGGCCGTGGTACTTGAAGCCAGAGCGGTCGAAAGCCACTTGCGAGACGCCCACGGCCTTAGCACGTGTAGCGACCAGCTGGCCAACCTTTGTGGCCGCGTCGATGTTGCCGGTGGCACCATCACGCAGTTCTTTATCCAAAGTCGAGGCGCTTGCCAGGACTTTGTTGCCGTCGGCCGAGATGACCTGGGCGTAGATATGCTGCGACGAGCGGTACACGCAGAGACGCACGACTTCGAGTTCGTGCATTTTCAGGCGTGCTTTGCGAGCGCGACGCAGTCGAGTAACTTTTTTGTCGGTCATTTGCTATGCCCTACTTCTTCTTGGCTTCTTTACGACGGACGACTTCGTCCGCGTAGCGCACACCTTTGCCTTTGTACGGCTCTGGTGGACGGAAGTCGCGGATCTCAGCGGCCACCTGACCTACCAGCTGCTTATCGATGCCCTTGATCAGGATATCGGTTTGGCTAGGGGTCTCAGCGGTGATGCCTTCCGGCAGTTCGTAATCCACTGGGTGCGAGAAGCCAAGGGCAAGGTTCAGAACCGTGCCTTTTGCTTGCGCTTTGTAACCAACACCGACCAGCTGGAGCTTACGCTCGAAGCCTTGGCTTACGCCTTGGACCATATTGTTTACCAACGCACGCGTGGTACCGGCCATTGCGCGAGTTTGTTGATCGCCATTGCGAGCAGCGAAACGCAGCTCACCAGCTTCTTCAACGATCTCAACGGACGAATGGATGTTCAGTTCAAGAGTGCCCTTGGCACCCTTCACCGAAAGCTGTTGGCCTGCGAATTTGACTTCGACACCGGCTGGCAGCTTAACGGGGTTCTTAGCGACGCGAGACATGCTTATCCCCCCTTAGAACACAGTGCAAAGAACTTCGCCGCCGACACCGGCAGCGCGCGCAGCACGATCCGTCATCACACCTTTGTTGGTGGAGACGATAGACACGCCCAGACCGCCACGAACTTTCGGCAGATCTTCAGCGGACTTGTACTGACGCAGGCCTGGACGGCTAACGCGCTTCACTTCCTCGATGACCGAACGGCCTTCGAAGTACTTCAGCTCGATGGACAGCAACGGCTTGATTTCGCTGCTGATCTGATAACCCGCAATGTAACCTTCGTCTTTCAGGACTTTGGCAACAGCTACCTTCAACTTGGAAGATGGCATGCTTACGACGGACTTTTCAGCCATCTGGGCATTACGGATACGAGTTAGCATGTCCGCTAACGGGTCCTGCATACTCATGGGCTAGACGCTCCTAATACACAAAAAATTAGCCTTGCGGCTACATATGTCGCCGAGAATCTCCGAGCGTAAAAAACACGGGCTCAGGCGAGCCGCGTATTTTAGACACAGTCCGGAAATGAAACAAGCCCCAAAAGGGGCTTGTTCCAGATTCAAGGTCACCGGCGGTCAGTATCTTGCGATACCAACCACCTTGACGCTGAAAGTACTTACCAGCTGGCTTTAACCAGACCTGGTACGTCACCACGCATTGCCGCTTCACGCAGTTTGTTACGGCCGAGGCCGAACTTGCGGTAAACGCCGTGTGGACGACCGGTCAGGCGGCAGCGGTTACGCATGCGCGAGGCGCTTGCGTCACGTGGCTGCTTCTGCAGAGCAACTGTAGCCTCCCAACGCGCTTCTGGACTTGCGTTCAGATCAACGATGATTGCTTTCAGTGCTGCACGCTTCTTGGCGTACTTGGCAACCGTGAGCTGACGTTTCAGCTCGCGGTTTTTCATGCTCATCTTGGCCATGGTCCTACTCCAATCAGTTGCGGAACGGGAATTTGAAAGCACGCAACAGGGCGCGACCTTCATCATCGTTCTTGGCAGTGGTGGTCAGGGTGATGTCCAGACCGCGGAGAGCATCGATCTTGTCGTAGTCGATTTCCGGGAAGATGATCTGCTCTTTCACGCCCATGCTGTAGTTACCACGACCATCGAAGGACTTGGCATTCAGGCCGCGGAAGTCGCGAACCCGAGGCAGGGAGATCGACAGCAGACGATCCAGGAATTCGTACATACGCTCACGGCGCAGAGTCACTTTGACGCCGATCGGCCAGCCTTCGCGGACTTTAAAGCCAGCGATGGATTTCCGAGCGTAAGTCACAACGACTTTTTGACCGGTGATCTTTTCCAGGTCAGCAACAGCGTGCTCGATGACTTTTTTGTCACCGACCGCTTCGCCCAAACCCATGTTCAGGGTGATTTTGGTAACGCGTGGAACTTCCATCACGTTCGAAAGCTTAAGTTCTTCCTTAAGTTTCGGTGCGATTTCTTTCCAGTAAATCTCTTTTAGTCGTGCCATGGTCTTCTACCTAGCAGTGTTCAAGCATCAACCGCTTTTTGGGTCGACTTGAAGACACGAATTTTCTTGCCATCTTCTACTTTGAAACCAACGCGGTCAGCCTTGTTGGTTTCGCCGTTGAAAATGGCGACGTTAGAAGCGTCCAGCGGAGCTTCTTTTTCGACGATACCGCCCTGCACGCCCGACATCGGGTTAGGCTTGGTATGACGCTTGACCAGGTTCAGACCGCCGATAACCAGACGGTTATTAGCGAGAACCTTAAGCACCTTACCGCGCTTACCTTTGTCTTTGCCGGCGATCACGATGATCTCGTCGTCACGACGAATCTTTTGCATGTCGGATCTCCTTACAGCACTTCTGGGGCGAGCGAGACGATCTTCATGAACTTCTCAGTACGAAGTTCACGGGTCACTGGCCCAAAGATACGGGTGCCGATAGGCTCTTGCTTGTTGTTCAGAAGAACAGCAGCGTTGCCATCAAAGCGGATAATGGAGCCATCAGCACGACGTACGCCGTGACGAGTGCGGACTACAACAGCAGTCATCACTTGGCCTTTTTTCACTTTACCGCGAGGAATTGCTTCCTTGACGGTAACCTTGATGATGTCACCGATACCAGCGTAACGACGATGGGAGCCACCCAGCACCTTGATGCACATAACGCGGCGAGCGCCGCTGTTATCGGCCACATCGAGCATGGATTGAGTCTGAATCATATAATTTCTCCGACCCCTAGTCCTTAGACTTCCACAGCGCGTTCGAGAACATCAACCAATGCCCAAGACTTGGTCTTGGCCAGCGGACGAGTTTCACGAATAGTGACTTTGTCGCCGATGTGGCACTGATTGGTTTCGTCGTGCGCGTGCAGCTTAGTCGAACGCTTAACATATTTACCGTAGATCGGGTGCTTAACGCGACGCTCGATCAAAACGGTGATGGTTTTGTCCATCTTGTCGCTGACAACACGGCCAGTCAGCGTACGGACAGTCTTTTCGGCTTCAGCCATGATCACTTACCTGCCTGCTGGTTGAGCACAGTCTTCACGCGAGCGATGTCGCGCTTAACTTGCGAGAGCAGATGAGACTGCCCCAACTGGCCAGTTGCTTTCTGCATACGCAGATTGAACTGGTCGCGCAGCAGGCCGAGCAGTTGCTCGTTCAGCTGCTGTGCGGATTTTTCACGAAGTTCATTCGCTTTCATCACATCACCGTCCGTTTAACAAAGGCGGTGGCGAGCGGCAGCTTTGCAGCAGCCAGGGCAAAAGCCTCACGCGCCAGCTCTTCAGTTACACCCTCGATTTCATACAGGACTTTGCCTGGCTGAATCTGGGCTACCCAGTATTCCACGTTACCCTTACCTTTACCCATCCGAACCTCAAGAGGTTTTTTGGAGATCGGCTTGTCCGGGAATACACGGATCCAGATCTTGCCGCCACGTTTTACGTGACGGGTCAGAGCACGACGCGCTGACTCGATCTGACGAGCGGTGAGACGACCACGAGCTACAGACTTCAGCGCGAACTCGCCGAAGCTGACTTTGCTACCGCGCTGAGCCAGACCACGGTTGTGGCCTGTCATCTGCTTGCGGAACTTCGTACGCTTTGGTTGCAACATTTGGCGTACCCCTTACTTAGCAGCTTTTTTACGAGGCGCTGGTGCTTGTGGTTTCAGTTCTTCTTGGCGACCAC
This sequence comes from Pseudomonas sp. R2-7-07, assembly GCF_003852355.1. Taxonomy (NCBI): domain Bacteria; kingdom Pseudomonadati; phylum Pseudomonadota; class Gammaproteobacteria; order Pseudomonadales; family Pseudomonadaceae; genus Pseudomonas; species Pseudomonas sp. R2-7-07. The sequence goes on from NZ_CP027759.1 coordinate 5,150,145, forward strand.
CAATTACTTCGCCTTTGAAGATCCAAACCTTTACACCGATCACACCGTAAGTGGTGTGAGCTTCGTAGTTGGCATAGTCGATGTCGGCACGCAGGGTGTGCAATGGCACACGACCTTCGCGATACCATTCAGTACGTGCGATTTCAGCACCGCCGAGACGACCGCTCACTTGGATTTTGATGCCTTTGGCACCAATGCGCATGGCGTTCTGTACAGCGCGCTTCATAGCGCGACGGAACATGACACGACGCTCCAGCTGCTGAGCTACGCTCTGCGCAACCAGCATACCGTCGAGCTCCGGCTTGCGGATCTCTTCGATATTGATGTGCACAGGCACACCCATTTGCTTGGTCAGGTCCTGACGCAGTTTCTCAACATCTTCACCTTTCTTCCCGATAACGATACCTGGACGAGCGGTGTGGATGGTGATACGTGCGGTTTGCGCCGGGCGATGGATATCGATACGGCTTACGGACGCGCTTTTTAGTTTGTCTTGGAGATACTCACGCACCTTCAGATCAGCGAACAAATAGTCCGCATAAGTCCGGCCGTCTGCATACCAGACGGAGGTGTGTTCCTTGACGATTCCCAGGCGAATGCCAATGGGATGTACTTTCTGACCCATCTCTTCGACTCCGTTACTTGTCAGCAACCTTGACAGTGATATGGCAAGACCGCTTGACGATGCGATCAGCACGGCCTTTGGCACGTGGCATGATGCGCTTCAGCGAACGCCCTTCGTTGACGAAAACGGTGCTGACCTTCAGGTCATCAACGTCTGCGCCTTCGTTATGCTCGGCGTTGGCTACGGCCGACTCCAGCACTTTCTTCATGATCTCGGCGGCTTTCTTACTGCTGAAAGCCAACAGGTTGAGCGCTTCGCCCACCTTCTTCCCGCGGATCTGGTCGGCGACCAAGCGGGCTTTCTGGGCGGAGATTCGAGCGCCCGACAACTTAGCGGCTACTTCCATTTCCTAACCCCTTAACGCTTGGCTTTCTTGTCTGCCACGTGCCCACGATAAGTGCGGGTACCGGCAAACTCGCCCAGTTTGTGGCCGACCATGTCTTCGTTAACGAGAACTGGGACGTGTTGACGACCGTTGTGTACTGCGATGGTCAAACCGACCATTTGTGGCAGGATCATCGAACGACGCGACCAGGTTTTAACTGGTTTGCGATCGTTCTTTTCCGCCGCCACTTCGATCTTCTTCAGTAGGTGAAGATCAATAAAAGGACCTTTTTTCAGAGAACGTGGCACTGTCGTATCCCTCTATTTACTTGCGACGACGGACGATCATTTTGTCGGTACGCTTATTACCACGAGTCTTCGCGCCCTTAGTCGGGAAGCCCCATGGCGATACCGGATGACGACCACCAGAGGTACGACCTTCACCACCACCGTGTGGGTGGTCAACCGGGTTCATGGCAACACCACGAACGGTTGGGCGAACGCCACGCCAGCGTTTGGCACCAGCTTTACCCAGCGAACGCAGGCTGTGCTCGGAGTTCGAGACTTCGCCCAGGGTCGCACGGCATTCAGCCAGTACTTTACGCATCTCACCAGAACGCAGACGCAGGGTCACGTAGACACCTTCACGAGCGATCAGCTGAGCCGAAGCACCAGCGGAACGAGCGATTTGCGCGCCTTTACCTGGCTTCAATTCGATGCCGTGTACGGTGCTACCAACTGGAATGTTGCGCAGTTGCAGAGCGTTGCCCGGCTTGATCGGTGCCAAGGCACCTGCGATCAGCTGGTCACCAGCACTCACGCCTTTAGGGGCGATGATGTAGCGACGCTCGCCATCTGCGTACAGCAGCAGAGCGATGTGAGCAGTACGGTTTGGATCGTATTCAATACGCTCGACAGTGGCGGAGATGCCATCTTTGTCGTTGCGACGGAAATCGACCAGACGATAATGCTGCTTATGGCCACCACCGATGTGACGAGTGGTAATACGACCATTGTTGTTACGACCACCAGTCTTCGATTTCTTCTCGAGCAGCGGTGCGTGAGGAGCGCCTTTATGCAGCTCCTGGTTGACCACCTTGACCACAAAACGGCGGCCAGGGGAAGTCGGTTTGCATTTAACGATTGCCATGATGCACCCCTTCCTTACTCAGCACTGCTGCTGAAATCGAGATCTTGGCCTGGTTGAAGGGAGATAACCGCCTTCTTCCAGTCATTACGCTTGCCCAGACCGCGAGCAGTGCGCTTGCTCTTACCCAGAACATTCAGGGTAGTAACACGCTCTACTTTCACGCTGAACAGGCTTTCGACGGCCTTCTTGATTTCCAGCTTGGTTGCGTCAGTTGCAACCTTGAAAACGAACTGGCCTTTCTTGTCAGCCAGAACCGTAGCCTTTTCGGAAACGTGCGGGCCAAGCAGAACTTTAAATACGCGTTCCTGGTTCATCCCAGCAGCTCCTCGAATTTCTTCACGGCCGACACGGTGATCAACACCTTGTCGTATGCGATCAGACTAACTGGATCGGAACCTTGCACGTCACGTACATCAACGTGTGGCAGGTTGCGAGCAGCCAGGTACAGGTTCTGATCAACAGCTTCAGACACGATCAAAACGTCGGTCAGGCTCATGTTGGTCAGTTTGCCCAGCAGTTCTTTGGTTTTTGGACTTTCAACAGCGAAGTCCTGAACCACGACCAGACGATCAGTACGCACGAGTTCAGCAAGGATGGAGCGCAGTGCTGCGCGGTACATCTTCTTGTTGAGCTTCTGAGAGTGATCCTGTGGACGAGCTGCGAAAGTGGTACCACCGCCACGCCAGATTGGGCTACGGATAGTACCGGCACGAGCACGGCCAGTGCCTTTCTGACGCCAAGGGCGCTTACCGCCACCACGTACGTCGGAACGGGTCTTTTGCTGCTTGCTACCTTGACGGCCGCCGGCCATGTAGGCCACGACTGCTTGGTGAACCAGCGTCTCGTTGAATTCGCCGCCAAATGTCAGTTCGGAAACTTCGATCGCTTGAGCGTCATTTACATTTAATTGCATGTCAGCTTCCCCTTAACCGCGAGCCTTGGCCGCTGGACGTACAACCAGGTTGCCGCCAGTAGCGCCAGGAACAGCACCCTTGACCAACAACAGATTGCGTTCAGCGTCGACGCGCACTACTTCGAGGGACTGCACGGTCACGCGCTCAGCGCCCATATGACCGGACATTTTTTTGCCCTTGAATACACGACCAGGAGTCTGGCACTGGCCAATAGAGCCCGGGACGCGGTGGGAAACGGAGTTACCGTGAGTGTTGTCTTGACCACGGAAATTCCAACGCTTGATCGTACCCTGGAAGCCTTTACCCTTGGACTGACCGGTTACATCAACCAGTTGACCAGCGGCGAAGATTTCAGCGTTGATCAGATCGCCAGCCTTGTAGTCGCCGTCTTCAAGACGGAACTCCATGACGGTGCGACCAGCTGCAACGTTTGCTTTAGCGAAGTGACCTGCTTGAGCAGCAGTCACGCGCGAAGCACGACGCTCGCCGACAGTGACTTGCACTGCACGATAGCCATCGGTTTCTTCAGTTTTGAACTGGGTGACGCGATTCGGCTCGATCTCAATGACCGTGACCGGAATGGAGACACCTTCTTCGGTGAAAATACGGGTCATACCGCATTTACGACCGACTACACCAATAGTCATGTTGTAAACCTCATGAGTGTACGGGGCTTTCACCCGCTATGGCCGCCCATTTCAGAGCGTTACACGACTAAGACCCAAGTCTTAGCCGAGGCTGATCTGTACTTCCACACCGGCCGCCAGATCAAGCTTCATAAGTGCGTCAACGGTTTTATCCGTTGGCTGGACGATGTCCAGTACGCGCTTATGAGTGCGGATCTCGTACTGGTCACGCGCGTCTTTGTTGACGTGCGGAGAGACCAGAACGGTGAACCGCTCTTTACGGGTAGGCAGTGGAATTGGACCACGCACTTGTGCACCAGTACGTTTCGCGGTTTCCACGATTTCCTGGGTGGATTGGTCGATCAGGCGATGGTCAAAAGCCTTCAACCTGATACGGATTTGCTGATTTTGCATTGGATTTCAGACTCCGGCTGCTATTCCCAGCGAGCGCAATACGCCCGTTAAAAGGAGGCGCAATTCTATAGACGGCCCTGATAGGTGTCAACCCAATAAAAAAGGCCCCCGCTGAGCGGGGGCCTTTTCAAAACATCAGAACTATCTCAGAAGAGATAATTACTCGATGATTTTAGCTACAACGCCAGCACCAACGGTACGGCCGCCTTCACGGATTGCGAAACGCAGACCGTCTTCCATAGCGATGGTTTTGATCAGGGTGACAACCATTTTGATGTTGTCGCCTGGCATTACCATTTCTACGCCTTCCGGCAGTTCGCAGTTACCAGTCACGTCAGTAGTACGGAAGTAGAACTGTGGACGGTAGCCTTTGAAGAACGGAGTGTGACGACCGCCTTCTTCTTTGCTCAGCACGTACACTTCAGCTTCGAACTTGGTGTGCGGCTTAACCGAACCTGGCTTGACCAGAACCTGGCCACGCTCAACGTCGTCACGCTTAGTACCACGCAGCAGAACGCCGCAGTTCTCGCCAGCACGACCTTCGTCGAGCAGTTTACGGAACATTTCAACACCGGTACAGGTGGTGACGGTAGTGTCACGCAGACCAACGATTTCCAGTGGATCTTGAACCTTAACGATACCGCGCTCGATACGACCAGTTACAACAGTACCGCGACCGGAGATCGAGAATACGTCTTCGATTGGCATCAGGAACGGCTTGTCGATAACACGGACTGGATCTGGAATGTAGCTGTCCAGAGTCTCAACCAGTTTACGAACGGACGTGGTGCCCATTTCGTTGTCGTCTTTGCCTTCCAGAGCCATACGAGCAGAACCGATGATGATCGGAGTGTCGTCACCTGGGAAGTCGTAAGTGCTCAGCAGGTCGCGCACTTCCATCTCAACCAGTTCCAGCAGCTCAGCGTCGTCTACCAGGTCAGCCTTGTTCAGGTAAACCACGATGTACGGAACGCCAACCTGACGGGACAGCAGGATGTGCTCACGGGTTTGTGGCATCGGACCATCAGCGGCCGAGCAAACCAGGATCGCGCCGTCCATCTGGGCAGCACCGGTGATCATGTTCTTCACATAGTCAGCGTGACCTGGGCAGTCAACGTGAGCGTAGTGACGGATCAGCGAGTTGTATTCAACGTGCGCGGTGTTGATGGTGATACCACGAGCTTTTTCTTCTGGTGCGCTGTCGATTTTATCGAAATCAACGATTGCGGAACCGAATACTTCGGAGCAAACGCGAGTCAGAGCAGCAGTCAGAGTGGTTTTACCGTGGTCAACGTGACCGATAGTGCCAACGTTGACGTGCGGTAGGGAACGATCAAATTTTTCTTTAGCCACGACAATTAACTCCTTGCCTAAAGGACTGAATCAGCCTTGTTTTTTGGATACAGTTTCAGCGATGTGCGCCGGAGCTGTGTTGTATTTTTTGAATTCCATAGAGTAGCTTGCGCGACCCTGAGACATGGAGCGAACGTCGGTCGCATAACCGAACATCTCACCCAACGGAACCTCGGCGCGAATCACTTTGCCGGAAACCGTGTCTTCCATACCCAAGATCATGCCGCGACGACGGTTAAGGTCGCCCATGACATCACCCATATAGTCTTCAGGTGTAACAACTTCTACCGCCATGATTGGCTCAAGCAACTCACCACCGCCCTTCTGGGCCAGCTGCTTGGTTGCCATGGAGGCAGCCACCTTAAACGCCATCTCGTTGGAGTCGACGTCGTGGTAAGAACCGTCAAAAACGGTTGCTTTCAGGCCGATCAGCGGATAGCCGGCAACAACACCGTTCTTCATCTGCTCTTCGATACCCTTCTGGATAGCAGGGATGTATTCCTTAGGAACAACACCACCTACTACTTCGTTCACGAATTGCAGACCTTCCTGACCTTCGTCAGCAGGAGCAAAACGGATCCAGCAGTGACCGAACTGACCACGACCGCCGGACTGACGAACGAACTTGCCTTCGATTTCACAGCTCTTCGTGATGCGCTCACGATAGGAAACCTGAGGCTTACCGATGTTGGCTTCGACGTTGAACTCACGGCGCATCCGGTCAACCAGGATGTCCAGGTGAAGCTCGCCCATGCCCGAGATGATCGTTTGACCAGTCTCTTCATCAGTCTTGACGCGGAAAGATGGATCTTCCTGAGCAAGCTTGCCCAGAGCGATACCCATTTTTTCCTGGTCATCCTTGGTCTTAGGCTCAACAGCAACCGAAATAACCGGCTCCGGGAAGTCCATGCGAACCAGGATGATTGGCTTGTCAGCGTTGCACAAGGTTTCACCAGTGGTGACATCCTTCATGCCGATCAAGGCCGCGATGTCACCAGCGCGTACTTCCTTGATCTCTTCGCGGGCGTTTGCGTGCATTTGCACCATACGACCCACGCGCTCTTTCTTGCCTTTAACCGAGTTGATTACGCCGTCGCCGGAGTTCAACACGCCCGAGTAAACGCGGACGAAGGTCAAGGTACCCACGAATGGGTCAGTGGCAATTTTAAATGCCAGAGCGGAAAACGGTTCTGCGTCGTCTGCATGACGCTCCAACTCGATAGTCTCGTCATCCGGGTCGGTACCCTTGATGGCAGGAATATCAACCGGTGCCGGCAGGTAGTCGATCACAGCATCGAGAACCAGGGGAACGCCCTTGTTCTTGAACGAGGAGCCACAAACAGCCAGGACGATCTCACCAGCGATAGTACGCTGACGCAGAGCAGCCTTGATTTCCACGTTGGTGAGTTCTTCACCTTCGAGGTACTTGTTCATCAGCTCTTCGTTGGCTTCGGCCGCAGCTTCAACCATGTTGTTGCGCCATTCGTCAGCCAGTTCCTGCAGTTCAGCAGGGATAGGCTTGCGAACAGGAACCATACCTTTGTCGGCATCGTTCCAGTAGACAGCTTCCATGGTCAGCAGATCGATCTGGCCTTGGAAATTATCTTCGGAACCGATAGCCAACTGGATCGGCACCGGAGTGTGACCCAGACGTTGCTTGATCTGACCGATCACGCGCAGGAAGTTGGCACCAGCACGGTCCATCTTGTTTACGTAAACAAGACGTGGAACGCCGTATTTGTTGGCTTGACGCCATACGGTTTCCGACTGTGGCTCAACACCCGAGGTACCGCAGAACACAACGACAGCGCCGTCGAGTACGCGCAGGGAACGTTCAACTTCAATGGTGAAGTCTACGTGGCCCGGGGTATCGATTACGTTGAAGCGGTGCTCGTCTTTGTACTGCTTCTCGGAACCTTTCCAGAAGGCGGTAATAGCAGCAGAAGTAATGGTAATACCACGCTCCTGCTCCTGAACCATCCAGTCTGTGGTCGCGGCGCCGTCATGCACCTCGCCCATCTTGTGACTTTTGCCGGTGTAAAACAGTACGCGCTCGGTGGTGGTGGTTTTACCAGCATCCACGTGAGCGACGATACCGATATTACGGTAGCGGCTAATCGGAGTAGTACGAGCCATAAAGCCCTCGCAAAATTAGTGAAGCTAAAATTAGAAGCGGTAGTGCGAGAAAGCTTTGTTAGCTTCAGCCATACGGTGCACGTCTTCACGCTTCTTAACAGCAGCACCTTTACCTTCAGCAGCGTCCAACAGTTCGCCGGCCAAACGCAGGGCCATAGACTTCTCGCCGCGCTTACGGGCGAAGTCTACCAACCAGCGCATTGCCAGAGCGTTACGACGGGACGGACGAACTTCAACCGGAACCTGGTAAGTAGCACCGCCTACACGGCGCGACTTCACTTCGACCAGCGGAGCGATGGCGTCGAGAGCTTTCTCGAAGATTTCCAGGGGGTCGCTGTTCTTGCGTTCTTTAACCTTTTCCAGCGCGCCATAAACGATACGCTCGGCAACGGCTTTCTTGCCGCTTTCCATAACGTGGTTCATGAACTTGGCCAGAATTTGGCTTCCGTATTTTGGATCGTCAAGCACTTCGCGCTTGGCTGCTACGCGTCTTCTTGGCATGGATAAGCCCTCAAACGGTCTTCAGGTTCGCTCGGAATCGGTGCCCTTTCGGGACGCCTCCGACCTTACTCTTATCGACTCAGAAAATAAGATGATTCAGGTTTACAAAAAGCCGTTACTACTTAGGCTTCTTGGTACCGTACTTCGAACGACCCTGGTTACGACCTTTAACGCCGGAAGTATCCAAGGAGCCGCGTACGGTGTGATAACGAACACCTGGCAAGTCTTTTACACGACCGCCGCGGATCAGTACCACGCTGTGCTCTTGCAGGTTGTGGCCTTCACCGCCGATGTACGAGGAAACCTCGAAACCGTTGGTCAGGCGCACACGGCATACTTTACGCAGTGCCGAGTTAGGTTTTTTCGGCGTGGTGGTATACACACGGGTGCATACGCCACGACGTTGCGGGCAGTTCTGCAGCGCAGGCACGTCGGATTTCTCGACGATACGCTTACGCGGCTGACGTACCAGCTGGTTGATAGTTGCCATCTACTAGCTCCACTGTTGTCTTGCGACGCTATTGTCTTGCAAGAAAAGCAAAATGGCAGGAACGAATTCCCGCCAAATTTAGGGGTACAAGAGTCTAAAGAGGATCTTGCCCCCAGTCAAGGCAAGGCCCCGACCTCCCCGCCCGTCGAACCGGGGCAAAAATGCCTCGATCCGACGAATGGGGCTGCCAGGGCCCAGACTTATTTATCGCAGAACTCAGTTACCGCTTGAGTTCAGCGCTTCGGTCAGTGCAGCTTCCACTTCACTGGCGCTTACGCGCAACGGCTTGTCAGCGTCACGGCGGCGCTTGCGCTCGCTGTGGTAAGCCAAACCGGTACCAGCCGGGATCAGACGACCCACGACCACGTTTTCTTTCAGGCCGCGCAGGTAATCGCGCTTGCCGGTTACCGCTGCTTCGGTCAGTACGCGAGTGGTCTCCTGGAAGGAGGCCGCCGAGATGAACGACTCAGTGGACAACGACGCCTTGGTGATACCCAGCAGGACGCGAGTGAACTTGGAAACGAATTTCTCGTCGCCAGCCAGACGCTCGTTCTCTACGAGTACGTGAGTCAATTCCATCTGGTCGCCCTTGATGAAACTGGAATCGCCGGATTCAGCGATTTCAACTTTACGCAACATCTGACGCAGGATGGTCTCGATGTGCTTGTCGTTGATCTTCACGCCTTGCAGACGATAAACGTCCTGGATCTCGTTAACGATGTACTTGGCCAGCGCACTCACACCCAGCAGACGCAGGATATCGTGTGGGTCGCTCGGGCCGTCGGAGATAACTTCGCCGCGGTTTACCTGTTCGCCTTCGAAGACGTTCAGGTGACGCCACTTCGGAATCAGCTCTTCGTACGGATCGCTACCGTCGTTCGGGGTAATGACCAGACGACGCTTGCCCTTGGTCTCTTTACCGAACGCGATGGTGCCGCTGACTTCAGCCAGAATCGACGCTTCTTTCGGACGACGAGCTTCGAACAAGTCGGCAACACGCGGCAGACCACCGGTGATGTCTCGAGTCTTCGAAGTTTCTTGCGGGATACGCGCGATAACATCACCGATCGCGATCTTCGCACCATCCGCTACACCGACCAGGGCGTTGGCTGGCAGGAAGTACTGAGCGATTACGTCAGTGCCTGGCAGCAACAAGTCCTTGCCGTTGTCATCGACCATCTTCACGGCAGGACGGATGTCTTTACCGGCAGCTGGACGATCTTTCGCGTCGAGTACTTCAATGTTGGTCATACCGGTCAATTCGTCAGTCTGACGCTTGATCGTGATGCCTTCTTCCATGCCCACGTAGGTCACGGTACCTTTCATTTCGGTAACGATTGGGTGAGTGTGCGGATCCCACTTGGCCACGATTGCGCCAGCGTCGACCTTGTCACCTTCTTTAACCGAAATCACAGCACCGTACGGCAGCTTGTAACGCTCACGCTCACGACCGTAGTCATCAGCGATTGCCAGCTCACCGGAACGGGACACAGCAACCAGGTGGCCATCCACTCGCTCAACGTGTTTCAGGTTGTGCAGACGGACAGTACCGCCATTCTTCACCTGAACGCTGTCGGCTGCGGAGGTCCGGCTTGCCGCACCACCGATGTGGAACGTACGCATGGTCAGCTGGGTACCCGGCTCACCGATGGACTGGGCAGCGATAACGCCGACCGCTTCACCGATGTTCACCTGGTGACCACGAGCCAGGTCACGACCGTAGCACTTGGCGCAGATGCCATAGCGGGTTTCGCAGCTGATCGGCGAACGAACGATCACTTCGTCGATGCTGTTGAGTTCGATGAACTCGACCCATTTCTCGTCTACCAGAGTGCCGGCAGGAACGATAACTTCCTCGGTACCCGGTTTGAAGACGTCACGGGCAATAACACGACCCAATACGCGCTCACCCAGCGGCTCTACAACGTCACCGCCTTCAATGTGCGGAGTCATCACCAGGCCATGCTCGGTGCCGCAATCGATCTCGGTTACAACCAGATCCTGGGCAACGTCTACCAGACGACGTGTCAGGTAACCGGAGTTAGCGGTTTTCAACGCGGTATCCGCCAGACCTTTACGAGCACCGTGAGTAGAGATGAAGTACTGGAGTACGCTCAACCCTTCACGGAAGTTCGCTGTAATCGGCGTTTCGATGATGGAACCGTCCGGCTTGGCCATCAGGCCACGCATACCGGCGAGCTGACGGATCTGCGCAGCAGAACCCCGTGCGCCCGAGTCGGCCATCATGTACATCGAGTTGAAGGATTCCTGGTCAACTTCGTCGCCGTGACGGTCGATGACTTTCTCTTTCGAGAGGTTGGCCATCATCGCCTTGGAAACTTCGTCGTTGGCCTTGGACCAAAGGTCGATCACCTTGTTGTACTTCTCGCCCTGGGTTACCAGGCCGGAGGCGTACTGGCTCTCGATCTCTTTCACTTCATCGGTTGCAGCCGCGATGATGCGAGCTTTTTCATCTGGGATAACAAAGTCGTTAACACCGATGGAAACGCCGGAAATGGTCGAATAAGCAAAACCGGTGTACATCAACTGGTCAGCGAAGATCACGGTCTCTTTCAAACCAACCACGCGGTAGCACTGGTTGATCAGCCTGGAGATCGCCTTTTTCTTCATTGGCAGGTTGACGACGTCGTACGACAAACCTTTTGGTACAACCTGATACAACAGCGCACGGCCGACAGTCGTGTCGACGATACGAACATTGCTCACGCTGCCGCCGTCACGGTCGTTGACGGTTTCGTGAATCCGCACTTTGACCTTGGCGTGCAGTGCGGCTTCGCCGGCACGGAACACACGGTCAACTTCCTGCAGGTCAGCGAACACACGACCTTCACCCTTGGCGTTGATCGCTTCACGGGTCATGTAGTACAGACCCAATACAACGTCCTGCGACGGAACGATGATTGGCTCACCGTTGGCTGGCGACAGGATGTTGTTGGTCGACATCATCAACGCACGCGCTTCCAACTGGGCTTCCAGTGTCAGCGGAACGTGCACGGCCATTTGGTCGCCGTCGAAGTCGGCGTTGTACGCAGCACAGACCAGAGGGTGCAGCTGGATAGCCTTGCCTTCGATCAGTACCGGTTCAAACGCCTGGATACCCAGACGGTGAAGGGTCGGTGCACGGTTGAGGAGAACCGGGTGTTCGCGAATCACTTCAGCGAGAACGTCCCAAACCTCTGGCAGCTCGCGCTCGACCATTTTCTTGGCCGCTTTGATGGTGGTCGCAAGACCGCGCATTTCCAGCTTGCCGAAGATGAACGGCTTGAACAGCTCGAGCGCCATCTTCTTAGGCAGACCGCACTGGTGCAGACGCAGGGTCGGGCCTACGGTAATTACCGAACGACCGGAGTAGTCAACACGCTTACCGAGCAAGTTCTGACGGAAACGACCTTGCTTACCCTTGATCATGTCAGCCAGGGATTTCAGAGGACGCTTGTTGGAACCGGTGATAGCGCGGCCACGACGACCGTTGTCGAGCAAGGCGTCGACCGCTTCTTGCAACATACGCTTTTCGTTGCGCACGATGATGTCCGGAGCGGACAGATCGAGCAGGCGCTTCAAGCGGTTGTTACGGTTGATCACGCGGCGGTACAGGTCGTTGAGGTCGGACGTCGCGAAACGACCACCGTCCAACGGTACCAGCGGACGCAGATCTGGCGGCAGAACCGGCAGAACGGTCAGCACCATCCACTCTGGCAAGTTGCCGGAACCCTGGAAGGCTTCCATCAACTTCAGACGCTTGGACAGTTTCTTGATCTTGGTTTCGGAGTTGGTTTGCGGAATTTCTTCGCGCAGACGGCCAATCTCGTGTTCCAGGTCGATAGCGTGCAGCAGTTCGCGGACAGCTTCGGCACCCATGCGGGCATCGAAATCATCACCGAACTCTTCCAGCGCTTCGAAGTACTGCTCGTCGTTCAGCAGCTGACCTTTTTCAAGGGTGGTCATGCCTGGGTCGATAACGACATAGCTCTCGAAGTAGAGAACGCGTTCGATATCACGCAGGGTCATGTCCATCAGCAAGCCGATACGGGACGGCAGCGATTTCAGGAACCAGATGTGGGCAACCGGCGAAGCCAGTTCGATGTGCGCCATGCGCTCACGACGAACCTTGGCCAGCGCAACTTCAACGCCGCACTTCTCGCAGATCACACCACGGTGCTTCAAGCGCTTGTACTTACCGCACAGGCACTCGTAATCCTTTACCGGGCCAAAGATCTTGGCGCAGAACAGGCCGTCACGCTCAGGTTTGAACGTACGGTAGTTGATGGTTTCCGGCTTTTTAACTTCACCGAACGACCACGAACGGATCATCTCAGGCGATGCCAGTCCAATACGGATGGCGTCGAACTCTTCGACTTGACCCTGGTTTTTCAGCAAATTCAGTAGGTCTTTCAAGGCCTTTCCTCCTGGCGGAGCAGAGAGCGGGCATCACTGCCCCGCTCTCGATTCGCGTCACGTGTTATTCGGTTTCCAGATCGATATCGATGCCGAGGGAACGAATTTCTTTGATCAACACGTTGAAAGACTCGGGCATGCCCGGCTCCATACGGTGATCGCCGTCCACGATGTTTTTGTACATCTTGGTACGACCGTTCACATCGTCCGACTTCACTGTGAGCATTTCTTGCAGAGTGTATGCAGCACCGTATGCTTCCAGTGCCCAGACCTCCATCTCCCCGAAACGCTGACCACCGAACTGAGCCTTACCACCCAGCGGCTGCTGGGTAACCAGGCTGTACGAACCGGTAGAACGAGCGTGCATCTTGTCGTCTACCAAGTGGTTCAGCTTCAGCATGTACATGTAGCCAACAGTAACCGGGCGCTCGAACTTGTTGCCGGTACGGCCGTCGAACAGCTGCATCTGGCCGCTTTCCGGCAGGTCTGCCAGTTTCAGCATGGCCTTGATTTCGCTTTCCTTGGCACCGTCGAACACCGGGGTAGCCATTGGAACGCCGCCGCGCAGGTTCTTCGCCAGATCCAGGATTTCCTGGTCGGTGAAGGTGTCCAGCTCTTCGTTGCGACCGCCGATCTCGTTGTAGATCTCGTGCAGGAACTTGCGCAGGTCTGCGACCTTGCGCTGCTCTTCGATCATACGGTTGATCTTCTCGCCCAGACCCTTGGCCGCGAGGCCCAGGTGGGTTTCGAGGATCTGACCGACGTTCATACGCGAAGGTACGCCCAACGGGTTGAGGACGACGTCGACCGGGGTGCCATTGGCATCGTGCGGCATGTCTTCAACCGGCATGATCACGGAGACCACACCCTTGTTACCGTGACGACCGGCCATCTTGTCGCCCGGCTGGATGCGACGACGGATTGCCAGGTAAACCTTGACGATTTTCAGCACGCCTGGAGCCAGGTCGTCGCCCTGCTGCAGTTTGCGCTTCTTGTCTTCGAACTTGTCGTCCAGCAGACGGCGGCGATCAACGATGTAGGCCTGAGCCTTCTCGAGCTGCTCGTTCAGAGCATCTTCAGCCATGCGCAGTTTGAACCACTGGCCGTGCTCAAGACCGTCGAGGATTTCGTCGGTGATGTCCTGACCTTTCTTCAGACCTGCGCCGCCTTCAGCCTTGTGGCCTACCAGAGCGGAACGCAGACGTTCGAAGGTCGCGCCTTCAACGATACGGAACTCTTCGTTCAGGTCCTTGCGGATCTCGTCGAGTTGAGTCTTCTCGATGGACAGTGCACGAGCATCACGCTCAACGCCGTCGCGGGTGAAGACCTGTACGTCGATGACAGTACCCTTGGTACCGGTAGGTACACGCAGGGAAGTGTCTTTAACGTCGCTGGCTTTTTCACCGAAGATGGCACGCAGCAGCTTCTCTTCCGGAGTCAGCTGGGTCTCGCCTTTCGGGGTGACCTTACCGACCAGGATGTCGCCAGCGCCAACTTCAGCACCTACATAAACGATACCGGCTTCGTCCAGCTTGTTCAGTGCAGCTTCACCCACGTTCGGGATGTCTGCAGTGATTTCCTCTGGCCCAAGCTTGGTGTCACGCGCCACACAGGTCAGTTCCTGGATGTGGATCGTGGTAAAGCGATCTTCTTGAACAACTCGTTCCGACAGGCAGATGGAGTCTTCGAAGTTGTAACCGTTCCAGGCCATGAACGCGATGCGCATGTTCTGACCCAGTGCCAGCTCACCCATGTCGGTGGACGGGCCATCGGCCATGATGTCGCTACGCTGAACGCGATCACCCTTACGCACCAGCGGACGCTGGTTAATGCAGGTGTTCTGGTTCGAACGGGTGTATTTGGTCAGGTTGTAGATGTCGACGCCGGCTTCACCGGTTTCAACTTCGTCATCTGCAACACGAACCACGATACGGCTGGCATCAACGGAGTCGATCACGCCGCCACGACGAGCCACGACGCAAACGCCGGAGTCACGGGCTACGTTACGTTCCATGCCGGTACCTACCAGCGGCTTGTCGGCGCGCAGGGTCGGTACAGCTTGACGCTGCATGTTGGAACCCATCAACGCACGGTTGGCGTCATCGTGTTCCAGGAACGGGATCAGCGACGCTGCAACCGAAACTACCTGCTTGGGCGATACGTCCATCAAGGTGACGTCTTCCGGCGCCTTGACGGTGAACTCGTTCAAGTGACGAACGGCTACCAGCTCGTCGATCAGGACTTTCTTGTCGTTCATCGTGGCCGAAGCCTGAGCGATCACGTGATCAGCTTCTTCGATGGCGGACAGGAACACGATCTCGTCGGTAACCAGACCTTCCTTCACCACACGGTACGGGCTCTCGAGGAAGCCGTACTGGTTGGTGCGCGCATAAGCGGCCAGGGAGTTGATCAGGCCGATGTTCGGACCTTCCGGCGTTTCGATCGGGCATACACGACCGTAGTGCGTCGGGTGTACGTCACGGACTTCAAAGCCAGCGCGCTCACGGGTCAGACCGCCCGGGCCCAGCGCGGAGACACGGCGCTTGTGGGTGATCTCGGAGAGCGGGTTGTTCTGGTCCATGAACTGCGAGAGCTGGCTGGAACCGAAGAACTCTTTCACCGCTGCAGCCACTGGCTTGGCGTTGATCAGGTCTTGCGGCATCAGGCCTTCGCTTTCAGCCATCGACAGACGCTCTTTGACCGCACGCTCAACACGTACCAGGCCGACGCGGAATTGGTTCTCGGCCATTTCGCCTACGCAGCGAACACGACGGTTACCCAGGTGGTCGATGTCATCGACAATGCCTTTGCCGTTACGGATGTCGACCAGGGTCTTCAATACCGCGACGATGTCTTCCTTGCACAGCACGCCCGAACCTTCGATTTCGGTACGACCGATACGACGGTTGAACTTCATCCGGCCGACCGCAGACAGGTCATAGCGCTCAGGGCTGAAGAACAGGTTGTTGAACAGGGTCTCGGCAGCGTCTTTGGTTGGCGGCTCACCAGGACGCATCATGCGATAGATCTCGACCAGCGCTTCCAATTGGTTGCTGGTGGAGTCGATCTTCAGCGTGTCGGAGATGAACGGACCGCAGTCGATGTCGTTGGTGTACAGGGTCTCGATGCGAACGACTTGGGCCTTGGCAATTTTGGCCAGGATCTCGGTGTTCAGCTCGGTGTTGCACTCAGCCAGGATTTCGCCTGTAGCCGGGTGAACGATGACCTTGGCGGTAGTGCGGCCCAGGACGTAGTCCAGCGGCACTTCCAACTCTTTGAGGCCGGCTTTTTCGATCTGGTTGATGTGGCGCGCGGTAATACGACGGCCAGCTTCAACAATGACCTTGCCCTTTTCATCCTGGATGTCCAGGACGGCAATTTCACCACGCAGACGAGAAGCGATCAGCTCCAGCTTGAGGGTTTCATCCTTCAGGCTGAATACGTTGGTGGTGTAGAAGGCGTCCAGCACTTGCTCAGTGGTATAGCCGAGCGCGCGCAGCAGTACCGAGGCCGGCAGCTTGCGACGACGGTCGATACGCACGAACACGCAGTCTTTCGGGTCGAACTCGAAGTCCAACCACGAACCGCGGTACGGAATGATCCGCGCGGAGTACAGGAGCTTACCGGAGCTGTGCGTCTTGCCGCGGTCGTGGTCGAAGAACACGCCCGGGGAACGGTGCAGCTGGGAAACGATTACGCGCTCGGTACCGTTGATAACGAAGGTACCGTTTTCAGTCATCAGTGGGATTTCGCCCATGTAGACTTCTTGCTCTTTGATGTCCTTGATCGCTTTGTTCGACGATTCTTTGTCGAAAATGATCAGACGGACTTTTACCCGCAAAGGTACGGCGTACGTAACACCGCGCAACACGCATTCTTTGACATCAAATGCCGGTTCGCCCAGGCGATAACCGACGTACTCCAGCGCAGCATTGCCGGAGTAGCTGATGATCGGGAAAACGGATTTGAAGGCCGCATGCAGGCCCACGTCGCGGAACTGATCTTTGGTCGCTCCCGCCTGCAAGAATTCACGATACGAATCCAGCTGGATAGCCAGAAGGTACGGGACATCCATGACGTCCGGCAACTTGCTAAAGTCCTTGCGGATACGTTTTTTCTCAGTATATGAGTAAGCCATCAGCGTTCCCCAGCTTGGTCACCTGCTTGTTTGGCCCTCCCGACGGGAGCAGCCAGAAAATCTTGCAAACCCCATGGTTTGCACCACCGCATCGGGTGGCTACAGCGCGTTAATGGCGGCGACCGAGTCGTCAGCCAAGAACGGAAAAAGGCCGGTGGCAAGAGCCACCAGCCATCAGCCTTCAGCTTAAAGCGTGGGCTGGAGACGCAAGGTCGATGCTTACTTCAGCTCGACTTTAGCGCCTGCTTCTTCCAGAGTAGCTTTGGCTTTGTCAGCAGCGTCTTTCGACACAGCTTCCAGAACCTGGGCAGGAGCGCCGTCAACTACAGCCTTGGCTTCTTTCAGGCCCAGACCGGTCAGTTCACGTACTGCCTTGATCACGTTTACTTTCTTCTCGCCAGCTTCCAGCAGCATGACGTTGAATTCGGTTTGCTCTTCAGCAGCGACAGCAGCAACAGCTGGGCCAGCGGAAGCAGCGGCAGCGGAAACGCCGAATTTTTCTTCGAAAGCTTTGATCAGCTCAACAACCTGCAGAACCGACATTTCAGCTACGGCGTTGAGGATATCGTCTTGGGAGATAGACATTGCTGTATTTCCTGAATTGGGGGACGGCCTACGCGGCCATCGAAATAAACAAAAATACGCGAGAGAAGTTGCTCAGCCTTAGGCTGCGGCAGCTTCTTTTTGCTCGCGAACTGCAGCCAGAGTACGAGCCAGCTTGCTGGTAGCGCCTTGAATCACGCTCATCAGCTGCGAAATGGCTTCGTCGCGGGTCGGCAGTGTTGCCAGTACGTCGATTTGGTTAGCTGCGAGGAACTTGCCCTCGAACGCAGCTGCCTTGATCTCGAACTTGTCCTGACTCTTGGCGAATTCCTTGAACAAACGGGCAGCAGCGCCTGGATGATCTTTGGAGAACGCGATCAGAGTCGGGCCGGTGAACACGTCGTTGAGCACACTGTATTCAGTGTCAGCAACGGCGCGCTTGAGCAAGGTGTTACGTACAACACGTACGTACACGCCAGCTTCACGAGCCTCTTTACGGAGTCCGGTCATAGCGCCTACTGTCACACCACGGGCATCAGCCACGACAGCGGACAGAGCAGCTTTGGCAGCCTCGTTGACTTCAGCGACGATGGCCTTCTTGTCTTCGAGATTAATTGCCACGGGTTTAACTCCTGCTTGTTACCGTTTCATCCGGCCTAGGCCTGATGTCGTTTTGGTGTCTGATTCGGTAAGGAACCGGGAGCACCATCTGCGTAGGCTTGTTGGTTTAAGACTTACGTCGCCTACGGTCTTGGATAGCCCCCGCCAGGCAGGGACCCCAATCTTTCAATTGGCGCAATCACTTGCGCCAACCTGTGTCTTATACGTCCAGCGAGCCTTGGTCGATGACCAGACCTGGGCCCATAGTGGTGCTCAGGGTAACGCGCTTGACGTAGATACCTTTCGAGGAAGCAGGCTTGATACGCTTCAGATCAGCGATCAGGGCTTCAACGTTTTCCTTCAGCTTGACGGCATCGAAGCCGACTTTGCCAACGGAGGTGTGAATGATGCCGTTTTTGTCGGTGCGATAACGAACCTGACCAGCCTTGGCGTTTTTAACCGCGGTAGCTACGTCTGGCGTTACGGTACCGACTTTAGGGTTAGGCATCAGGCCACGTGGACCCAGGATCTGACCCAACTGACCTACAACGCGCATTGCATCCGGGGAGGCAATAACGACGTCATAGTTCAGGTCGCCGCCTTTCATTTCGGCAGCCAGGTCGTCCATGCCAACGCGATCGGCGCCGGCGGCCAGAGCAGCTTCAGCAGCCGGGCCTTGGGTGAAAACGGCAACACGTACGGTCTTGCCAGTACCGTGTGGCAGCACAGTAGCGCTACGAACGACCTGGTCGGATTTACGTGGGTCAACACCCAGGTTCACAGCAACGTCAACGGACTCGCTGAACTTGACAGTCGACAGCTCGGTCAGCAGAGCAGCAGCGTCTACAAAATTGTAGGCCTTGCCCGCTTCGATTTTGCCAGCGATAGCCTTTTGGCGCTTGGTCAGCTTAGCCATTACACACCCTCCACGTTAAGGCCCATGCTACGAGCAGAACCGGCGATGGTACGCACGGCTGCATCCATATCAGCTGCAGTCAGATCCGCGTTTTTGGTTTTCGCGATTTCTTCCAGCTGAGCACGAGTTACGGTGCCAACCTTAACGGTGTTCGGACGAGCGGAACCGCTAGTCAGACCAGCAGCTTTCTTCAGAAGAACCGAAGCCGGAGTCGACTTGGTTTCGAAAGTGAAGCTACGGTCGCTGTATACAGTGATGATCACTGGAGTCGGCAGACCTGGCTCAAGACCCTGAGTACGGGCGTTGAAAGCCTTGCAGAATTCCATGATGTTCACGCCGTGCTGACCCAGAGCTGGACCGACGGGTGGGCTAGGGTTGGCCTGAGCGGCCTTCACTTGCAGCTTGATGTAAGCGGTAATCTTCTTGGCCATGAGGCACTCCAATTACGGGTTCGAACGCCTCGAAAGGCTCCCCGGTTACTTGCGCGTTTATCCCAGTGACGACAAAACCCCACAGCCTAGGCTGCGGGGTTGGGATGCTTGCTCAGCTAGACCTTCTCGACCTGACTGAACTCCAACTCTACCGGAGTAGAGCGACCGAAAATGAGCACTGCCACTTGGATCCGGCTCTTTTCGTAGTTAACTTCTTCGACAGTGCCGTTGAAATCAGCGAACGGACCGTCTGTAACACGAACAACCTCACCCGGCTCGAACAACGTCTTCGGCTTAGGCTTGTCGCTACCATCAGCAACACGACGCAGAATTGCTTCCGCCTCTTTGTCAGTGATCGGCGCAGGCTTATCAGCGGTACCGCCAATGAAACCCATGACACGAGGAGTGTCCTTGACCAAGTGCCAAGTACCTTCGTTCATGTCCATCTGTACCAGCACGTAGCCAGGGAAGAACTTGCGTTCACTCTTGCGCTTCTGACCATTCCGCATTTCAACCACTTCTTCAGTGGGAACCAGAATTTCGCCGAAGCCATCTTCCATGCCTGCCAGCTTTACGCGCTCCAGCAAAGAGCGCATAACATGCTTCTCGTAACCCGAGTAAGCATGCACAACGTACCAACGCTTAGCCACGGGACACCCTTAGCCAACAATCAAGGAAACAAGCCAGCCGAGCAGGGAATCAAGCCCCCACAACAGCAACGCCATAACCAGAACGACAGCCACGACAATCAATGTGGTCTGTGTGGTTTCTTGGCGAGTCGGCCAAACGACTTTACGAATTTCGGTGCGAGCTTCCTTTACCAGGACCGCGAAAGACTTGCCTTTAGCGGTCTGCAGACCTACAAAGGCAGCTACAGCAGCAAGGGCAAGCAAAGCGAGAACGCGGTACAGGATCGGCGAAGCAGAATAGTACTGATTGCCAACAACGCCTACGACCACCAAGGCGACTACGGCGAGCCACTTGAACAGATCGAAACGAGAGCTTTGAGCTTCAGCCTTAGGAGTCATCTATGAAGATCCTGTGAAAAGAAAGCCAGACACACCACGTGAATCTGGCAGGTCAGGAGGGAATCGAACCCCCAACCTACGGTTTTGGAGACCGTCGCTCTGCCAATTGAGCTACTGACCTAAAACAAAATCAGGCCGACCATTATGCAGGCCCGAAAAAGACTTTACAACAACCAACCCCAACAGACTTGAAATCAACTGACAACCAACGCCAGAAACAACATGACACAAGCCGAGGCAGCCGTTAAAACAAAGGCAGATATTTTCATATCTGCCTTGTTATATGGAGCTCTTGAGCGGATTTGAACCGCTGACCTCACCCTTACCAAGGGTGTGCTCTACCAACTGAGCTACAAGAGCAAAACACCGTGCACAACCTGCAAACTTGGAGCGGGTAGCGGGAATCGAACCCGCATCATCAGCTTGGAAGGCTGAGGTTCTACCACTAAACTATACCCGCGGAGCTTGCAGCTCACGCTAAAATGGTGGAGGGGGAAGGATTCGAACCTTCGAAGTCGTAGACGTCAGATTTACAGTCTGATCCCTTTGGCCGCTCGGGAACCCCTCCTAAGCGAGCCGGCATTTTACATCACGCCGACCTTCTGTCAAGCATTTTCTCATTTAAATTATGAGGTTAGCTGCATTGACGTCACTTCCCACCAAAGCCTCTGAAGGTCTTCACTGCGAAGCGGGCGCCATTCTATGCAAACTATTCGAGAGTTGCAATGCCTTCGCACAGCATTATTTTGTGTTTTAACTCATTGAATTCCTTAGCAAGGTTTTCAAAGGGCAGATCATCCGCCAAGCGCCTGCTTTCAGGGGCCACTCGAAGCCAGTAACCGCTGGCCTCAGGCATGTTCAGCAATTGAACCTTGACCTTTATATCCAGGCTGGTGAGGCGCTGCTCGACAGCTTGCGCTTGACGCTGATCGGTAAATCCTCCGATGTACAGGCAGGAATTTTGCGTGTCGGGCGTTTTTGCACGATCCCTGCGAGCCATCGTTTCGGAAGATTCACTAAGCAATCGTATGTCCTGCTGGGAGCCACGATAAAGGCTCAGCGGGGTGACGTCCTTGGCGCGCAATGGCGCCTCTTGCTGATGCCATATGTAATAAAAGACGTTGAGGATCAGTAGAAGCAGGAACAGCCAACGCATAAACACCTCATAACAACGGACACGCCATTGCCAGACCAATAAATACCAGATCAGGAACAAGCCGCGCCTGCGGCACAGCGTCGAACACCAGGTCAGCATCTCCACCAGTCAGGAACACCGTGAAGTCGTCTCCCCAATAACCTCTGGCAAGCTCGATCTGTGTCAACACAAACCCCCTTAGCATCAGTGTACAGCCACGCTCGACCGCCTCGGCGGTTGTACGTCCAGGCGATAGACGTTCCAGAGCACGCTCAGCAGCAGCATCGTCGTAGCGTATCTTGCGGGTATGCGTGCGCAGCTGGTTGCGCATGAGAGGCAGGCCTGGGCAAATGAAACCTCCCAAGTGTTCGCCATCGGCATCGATAAAATCGGCAGTCGCCGCAGTGCCAAAATCCAGCACCAGGCAAGCGCCTGACGCCAACTTGTACCCACCAAGGATCGCCAGCCAACGATCCAGACCAAGCCGCTCGAAATCGTCATAGCCATTGCGAACGCCCGCCATCTGCGCAGCTGATGTCGCGCAGGCAACAGTGATGCCAAAAGCCTCGACCAATGTCTCGACCAGCTTGTTTGTTTCCTCCAGCGCACGAACGCTCACCAGCCGGCAACGGGTGAGCGACATATCCGGCACCGCATTCAGGCTTTCAATCAATGCGAGATTCGAACCGACAACGCCCTCCGCCACGGCGGCCACCCTGTCGACACCCAGCACTCGCCATTTGATAAAGCTATTCCCACAGTCGAGCTCAAGAATCATCACGCAACCTCAGGCTTAGCTCACCGCCGCTGTAAGTTTTCTCAACACCGTCAACGCTCAAGCGC
Source organism: Pseudomonas sp. R2-7-07 (assembly GCF_003852355.1). Lineage (NCBI taxonomy): Bacteria > Pseudomonadati > Pseudomonadota > Gammaproteobacteria > Pseudomonadales > Pseudomonadaceae > Pseudomonas > Pseudomonas sp. R2-7-07. Next base: position 5,172,728 of record NZ_CP027759.1, read on the forward strand.
AACGCACCTTGACGGTCAACACCGAGTACCACTCCATCAATACGACTCACACCGGCGATAAGCGATACCGCTCGCCCTTGCCATGCATGATTGCTCTCCCACTCCTCCTGGAGAGCTGAAAAGCCAGACTCCCTGTGCCGATCCAGGTAGCGCTGGAGCTGCAAGCTGACTTGGGCCACCAAGGCATTACGATCAGCAGCAGAACCCGTCTCAAGCTGTACCGACGTCCATTGCTGGTCAACCTCGGCCTTCTGCATATTCACGTTGATGCCGATGCCGACAACCACGTGACAGATGTCTGCCGGATCCCCCACCAACTCCAGCAATATTCCAGCAATCTTCTTCTGCCCGACCAGTACGTCGTTTGGCCATTTCAAGACTGCGCCCTGCACACCCGACTCTCGCAAAGCCTGGATGACCGCCAAACCCACCACAAGACTCAAGCCCTCCAATTGCCCGAGGCCATCCTCAATACGCAGCACGAGACTGTAATAGATGTTTTGGGCGAATGGACTGACCCACTTTCGGCCACGCCTGCCCCGGCCGGCTGTTTGCTGCTCAGCCAATACCAGAACCGGCGCGGCTTGCGCGGCACCCACCAAGCGCAACGCCTCAGCGTTGGTGGAATCAATCGAGTCATGAATGTGGATAGGCCACGGCAACGAAGGCACACTTCGCGTAATTTCTTCTGCATTCAAAAATACCAGCGGCGATGCTAGCTGGTATCCCTTACCACGCACCTTATGAATAGGCAGATTCAATTCAGCCTCAAGAAGCTGAAGCTGCTTCCACACGGCACTGCGGCTAACGCCCAGGGCGGCACCCAGCGCCTCTCCGGAATGGAATCGGCCATCTTTCAGAAGTTCTAACAGCGTAAGCATGCAGGTATCGCCTCACAATGAGGCACGCATAATAGCCATGCGAAGAGGCATTGCATAGAAAGGCCGCACATCCCCAGCCGGAGATATATACCCCTGGCACTTTTCGACCGCCCAAAACAAAACCCCACCTGCTTTCGCAAATGGGGTTTCGGAATTTAATCTTGACGATGACCTACTCTCACATGGGGAAACCCCACACTACCATCGGCGATGCATCGTTTCACTACTGAGTTCGGGATGGGATCAGGTGGTTCCAATGCTCTATGGTCGTCAAGAAATTCGGGTACTGAGTCGTGACCAGATGGCCTCGCTTCAGCAAATTGGGTATGGGATAGAATTCGGTGTTTCGTGAGCATCGAACTTTCGGTTCATTGCGTCTTCACACACCGCAATCTGGCCTCTTTCGTCTTTCAACTAGGAGCAACAAATTGCTTGGGTGTTATATGGTCAAGCCTCACGGGCAATTAGTATTGGTTAGCTCAACGCCTCACAGCGCTTACACACCCAACCTATCAACGTCGTAGTCTTCGACGGCCCTTCAGGGGACTCAAGGTCCCAGTGAGATCTCATCTTGAGGCTAGTTTCCCGCTTAGATGCTTTCAGCGGTTATCTATTCCGAACATAGCTACCCGGCAATGCCACTGGCGTGACAACCGGAACACCAGAGGTTCGTCCACTCCGGTCCTCTCGTACTAGGAGCAGCCCCTCTCAAATCTCAAACGTCCACGGCAGATAGGGACCGAACTGTCTCACGACGTTCTAAACCCAGCTCGCGTACCACTTTAAATGGCGAACAGCCATACCCTTGGGACCGGCTTCAGCCCCAGGATGTGATGAGCCGACATCGAGGTGCCAAACACCGCCGTCGATATGAACTCTTGGGCGGTATCAGCCTGTTATCCCCGGAGTACCTTTTATCCGTTGAGCGATGGCCCTTCCATACAGAACCACCGGATCACTAAGACCTACTTTCGTACCTGCTCGACGTGTCTGTCTCGCAGTCAAGCGCGCTTTTGCCTTTATACTCTACGACCGATTTCCGACCGGTCTGAGCGCACCTTCGTACTCCTCCGTTACTCTTTAGGAGGAGACCGCCCCAGTCAAACTACCCACCATACACTGTCCTCGATCCGGATAACGGACCTGAGTTAGAACCTCAAAGTTGCCAGGGTGGTATTTCAAGGTTGGCTCCACGCGAACTGGCGTCCACGCTTCAAAGCCTCCCACCTATCCTACACAAGCAAATTCAAAGTCCAGTGCAAAGCTATAGTAAAGGTTCACGGGGTCTTTCCGTCTAGCCGCGGATACACTGCATCTTCACAGCGATTTCAATTTCACTGAGTCTCGGGTGGAGACAGCGCCGCCATCGTTACGCCATTCGTGCAGGTCGGAACTTACCCGACAAGGAATTTCGCTACCTTAGGACCGTTATAGTTACGGCCGCCGTTTACCGGGGCTTCGATCAAGAGCTTCGCGTTAGCTAACCCCATCAATTAACCTTCCGGCACCGGGCAGGCGTCACACCCTATACGTCCACTTTCGTGTTTGCAGAGTGCTGTGTTTTTAATAAACAGTCGCAGCGGCCTGGTATCTTCGACCGGCATGAGCTTACGGAGCAAGTCCTTCACCCTCACCGGCGCACCTTCTCCCGAAGTTACGGTGCCATTTTGCCTAGTTCCTTCACCCGAGTTCTCTCAAGCGCCTTGGTATTCTCTACCCAACCACCTGTGTCGGTTTGGGGTACGGTTCCTGGTTACCTGAAGCTTAGAAGCTTTTCTTGGAAGCATGGCATCAACCACTTCGTCGTCTAAAAGACAACTCGTCATCAGCTCTCGGCCTTAGAATCCCGGATTTACCTAAGATTCCAGCCTACCACCTTAAACTTGGACAACCAACGCCAAGCTGGCCTAGCCTTCTCCGTCCCTCCATCGCAATAACCAGAAGTACAGGAATATTAACCTGTTTTCCATCGACTACGCTTTTCAGCCTCGCCTTAGGGACCGACTAACCCTGCGTCGATTAACGTTGCGCAGGAAACCTTGGTCTTTCGGCGTGGGTGTTTTTCACACCCATTGTCGTTACTCATGTCAGCATTCGCACTTCTGATACCTCCAGCAAGCTTCTCAACTCACCTTCACAGGCTTACAGAACGCTCCTCTACCGCATCACTTACGTGATACCCGTAGCTTCGGTGTATGGTTTGAGCCCCGTTACATCTTCCGCGCAGGCCGACTCGACTAGTGAGCTATTACGCTTTCTTTAAAGGGTGGCTGCTTCTAAGCCAACCTCCTAGCTGTCTAAGCCTTCCCACATCGTTTCCCACTTAACCATAACTTTGGGACCTTAGCTGACGGTCTGGGTTGTTTCCCTTTTCACGACGGACGTTAGCACCCGCCGTGTGTCTCCCATGCTCGGCACTTGTAGGTATTCGGAGTTTGCATCGGTTTGGTAAGTCGGGATGACCCCCTAGCCGAAACAGTGCTCTACCCCCTACAGTGATACATGAGGCGCTACCTAAATAGCTTTCGAGGAGAACCAGCTATCTCCGAGCTTGATTAGCCTTTCACTCCGATCCACAGGTCATCCGCTAACTTTTCAACGGTAGTCGGTTCGGTCCTCCAGTTAGTGTTACCCAACCTTCAACCTGCCCATGGATAGATCGCCCGGTTTCGGGTCTATTCCCAGCGACTAGACGCCCTATTAAGACTCGCTTTCGCTACGCCTCCCCTATTCGGTTAAGCTCGCCACTGAAAATAAGTCGCTGACCCATTATACAAAAGGTACGCAGTCACCCAACAAAGTGGGCTCCCACTGCTTGTACGCATACGGTTTCAGGATCTATTTCACTCCCCTCTCCGGGGTTCTTTTCGCCTTTCCCTCACGGTACTAGTTCACTATCGGTCAGTCAGTAGTATTTAGCCTTGGAGGATGGTCCCCCCATATTCAGACAAAGTTTCTCGTGCTCCGTCCTACTCGATTTCATGACTAAGAGATTTTCGCGTACAGGGCTATCACCCACTATGGCCGCACTTTCCAGAGCGTTCCGCTAATCTCAAAGCCACTTAAGGGCTAGTCCCCGTTCGCTCGCCACTACTAAGGGAATCTCGGTTGATTTCTTTTCCTCAGGGTACTTAGATGTTTCAGTTCCCCTGGTTCGCTCCATACACCTATGTATTCAGTGTAAGGTAACCATCTTATGATGGCTGGGTTCCCCCATTCAGACATCTCCGGATCAAAGTCTGTTTGCCGACTCCCCGAAGCTTTTCGCAGGCTACCACGTCTTTCATCGCCTCTGACTGCCAAGGCATCCACCGTATGCGCTTCTTCACTTGACCATATAACCCCAAGCAATCTGGTTATACTGTGAAGACAACATTCGCCGAAAATTCGATCATACTCAATTAAGAGCGACTCACAAATTTTACCTTAGCCTGAGCCGTTACCAGTGAAAGTAACGGTCAGTCTATCTTTCTATCACATACCCAAATTTTTAAAGAACGAACTAGTCAAAGACTAGAAATCAACATTCACCATCACAACGATGGAATGCTCATTTCTAAGCTTTCTACAAACAGAAGCAGTAGTGGTGGAGCCAAACGGGATCGAACCGTTGACCTCCTGCGTGCAAGGCAGGCGCTCTCCCAGCTGAGCTATGGCCCCGTATTTCTACAGGCGTTTCCCACACAAAATTGGTGGGTCTGGGCAGATTCGAACTGCCGACCTCACCCTTATCAGGGGTGCGCTCTAACCAACTGAGCTACAGACCCAATTTCGGGCTGCTTCTTTTCGTCTTCTTCAATGAATCAAGCAATTCGTGTGGGAACTTATGGAGCAGCTGATGTCGTCGATTAAGGAGGTGATCCAGCCGCAGGTTCCCCTACGGCTACCTTGTTACGACTTCACCCCAGTCATGAATCACACCGTGGTAACCGTCCTCCCGAAGGTTAGACTAGCTACTTCTGGTGCAACCCACTCCCATGGTGTGACGGGCGGTGTGTACAAGGCCCGGGAACGTATTCACCGCGACATTCTGATTCGCGATTACTAGCGATTCCGACTTCACGCAGTCGAGTTGCAGACTGCGATCCGGACTACGATCGGTTTTCTGGGATTAGCTCCACCTCGCGGCTTGGCAACCCTCTGTACCGACCATTGTAGCACGTGTGTAGCCCAGGCCGTAAGGGCCATGATGACTTGACGTCATCCCCACCTTCCTCCGGTTTGTCACCGGCAGTCTCCTTAGAGTGCCCACCATAACGTGCTGGTAACTAAGGACAAGGGTTGCGCTCGTTACGGGACTTAACCCAACATCTCACGACACGAGCTGACGACAGCCATGCAGCACCTGTCTCAATGCTCCCGAAGGCACCAATCCATCTCTGGAAAGTTCATTGGATGTCAAGGCCTGGTAAGGTTCTTCGCGTTGCTTCGAATTAAACCACATGCTCCACCGCTTGTGCGGGCCCCCGTCAATTCATTTGAGTTTTAACCTTGCGGCCGTACTCCCCAGGCGGTCAACTTAATGCGTTAGCTGCGCCACTAAGAGCTCAAGGCTCCCAACGGCTAGTTGACATCGTTTACGGCGTGGACTACCAGGGTATCTAATCCTGTTTGCTCCCCACGCTTTCGCACCTCAGTGTCAGTGTTGGTCCAGGTGGTCGCCTTCGCCACTGGTGTTCCTTCCTATATCTACGCATTTCACCGCTACACAGGAAATTCCACCACCCTCTACCACACTCTAGTCAGTCAGTTTTGAATGCAGTTCCCAGGTTGAGCCCGGGGATTTCACATCCAACTTAACAAACCACCTACGCGCGCTTTACGCCCAGTAATTCCGATTAACGCTTGCACCCTCTGTATTACCGCGGCTGCTGGCACAGAGTTAGCCGGTGCTTATTCTGTCGGTAACGTCAAAACAATCACGTATTAGGTAACTGCCCTTCCTCCCAACTTAAAGTGCTTTACAATCCGAAGACCTTCTTCACACACGCGGCATGGCTGGATCAGGCTTTCGCCCATTGTCCAATATTCCCCACTGCTGCCTCCCGTAGGAGTCTGGACCGTGTCTCAGTTCCAGTGTGACTGATCATCCTCTCAGACCAGTTACGGATCGTCGCCTTGGTGAGCCATTACCTCACCAACTAGCTAATCCGACCTAGGCTCATCTGATAGCGCAAGGCCCGAAGGTCCCCTGCTTTCTCCCGTAGGACGTATGCGGTATTAGCGTCCGTTTCCGAACGTTATCCCCCACTACCAGGCAGATTCCTAGGCATTACTCACCCGTCCGCCGCTCTCAAGAGAAGCAAGCTTCTCTCTACCGCTCGACTTGCATGTGTTAGGCCTGCCGCCAGCGTTCAATCTGAGCCATGATCAAACTCTTCAGTTCAAACATCTTTGGGTTTTTAAGAAACCCTAAACTTGGCTCAGCAATCGTTGGTTACATCTTTGATTTCTCGCGGAGTAACTTGTGATGCTGATAATCTTGTTGACCATCAGTCTGACCCCACAAGCACCCACACGAATTGCTTGATTCAGTTGTTAAAGAGCGGTTGGTTAAGAGCTATTCGTCTCAACCGAGGCGCGCATTCTACAGCAGCCTCATTTGCTGTCAAGCGGTTATTTTCAGAAGTTTTCGAAGATTTCTTCAACAACTTCAACCACTTGCGCTTGCGATCTCTCGTAAGCGGGAGGCGAATTCTACAGCGTTACACGCTGCTGTCAACACCTCTTTTTCAACTTCCTTTTGGCTTCGATGGACTGAAGCAACTTGCTGCCGAAACCTACTTAACTCATTGTTTACCAAGGAGTTTTCCGTTTCGACTGCGCCGGAAGTGGGGCGAATTATAGAGCGATATAATTCGCCGTCAAGCCCTTATTAACGACTTATTCGGATTTGAGCGTGATACGCGCAAATGCCTTCTTTCCCGCCTGGCAAACATGAGTCGCGCCCAGCTCGTATATAAAGGTGCGATCAACCACCTCACCATCTATACGCACACCGCCCGAACCGAGAAGGTCACGGGCAACCGCTGAGTTCTTCACCAGGCCCGCCTTATTAAGGACAGCCGCGATCGGCATTGCCTCTGCCGCCGTCAACTCGATCTCCGGCAGGTCGTCCGGCAACTCGCCATCCTTCATACGATTACCCGCCGCACGGTGAGCGTTGGCCGCAGCCTCTTCACCATGGAAACGCGCCACGATCTCTTCGGCCAGCTTGATCTTCACATCACGCGGGTTTGCACCTGCCTCCACATCAGCACGCAACGCATTGATCTCATCCATCGAGCGGAAGCTCAGCAACTCGAAGTAACGCCACATCAACGAATCCGGAATGGAAACCAGCTTGCCGTACATCACGCCCGGCGCTTCCTGGATGCCGACATAGTTGCCCAGCGACTTGGACATCTTCTTGACGCCGTCCAACCCCTCCAGCAACGGCATGGTCAAAATGCACTGAGCTTCCTGCCCATAGGCACGCTGCAGCTCACGCCCCATCAACAGGTTGAACTTCTGATCCGTCCCGCCCAGCTCGACATCCGCGCGCAAAGCTACCGAGTCATACCCCTGGACCAACGGGTAAAGAAACTCATGGATAGCGATCGGCTGATTGGTGGAATAGCGCTTGTCGAAGTCATCGCGCTCGAGCATGCGCGCGACGGTGTATTGCGACGTCAGGCGGATGAAGTCCGCCGGCCCCATCTGGTCCATCCAGGTGGAGTTGAATGCCACCTCGGTTTTGGCCGGATCAAGGATTTTGAATACCTGGGTCTTGTAGGTCTCGGCATTGTCGAGCACTTGCTCGCGAGTGAGCGGCGGGCGCGTTGCGCTCTTGCCGCTCGGGTCGCCGATCATCCCGGTGAAGTCACCGATAAGGAAGATGACTTGATGACCCAGCTCCTGGAACTGACGCAGCTTATTAATAAGCACGGTATGGCCAAGATGCAGATCCGGCGCGGTTGGGTCAAAGCCGGCCTTAATACGCAGGGGTTGGCCACGCTTGAGCTTTTCGACCAGCTCAGCTTCGACCAACAGTTCTTCCGCACCACGTTTTATCAGCGCTAGCTGCTCTTCAACCGACTTCATAACAGACCCGCAAGGCTCAGATTCAAAAGGGAACCAACCATACAAGATCAGGGACTAATTACAAGTTTTGCCCTGCGCACGGACACCATTGCACAAGCCCAGCGTTCGCGAGCTTGCGCCACAGATGATTTGGTTATATTTTATACAGTTATTTCATCTTCATCATGTCATTCATCTTTTCCATTTCATCTTCAAAGTCAAAATACCTATGACCACTGAACCGTCTAAAGCGCCGCCGCTTTACCCGAAGACCCACCTGCTCGCCGCAAGTGGTATCGCCGCCCTTCTCAGCCTGGCACTCCTGGTATTCCCTTCCAGTGACGTAGAAGCCAAACGAACATCCCTAAGCCTCGACCTGGAAAGCCCTGTTGAGCAACTGACACAAGATCAAGACGCTTCCGACGCTCAACAAGCCACAAATACCCCTGCTGAGTCTCCGTTCGCACAGATTGAAAACACGCCTGAAGAGACTCAGGAAGCCGCCCAGGAAAAGCCCGCAGCAGTTGCAGCCAAGAGTCCTCAGCACCGCGAAGTGATCGTGAGTAAAGGTGACACGCTGTCAACGCTGTTCGAAAAGGTTGGATTGCCTGCCGCCACCGTCAATGACGTCCTGGCCACCGATAAGCAAGCCAAGCAATTCACCCAGCTCAAACATGGGCAGAAGCTTGAGTTCGAACTGACGCCCGATGGCCAGTTGAACAACCTGCACACCAATATCAATGACCTGGAAAGCATCAGCCTGAGCAAAGGCGCAAAGGGTTTTGCCTTCAATCGCATCACCACCAAACCGGTCATGCGCTCAGCCTACGTACACGGCGTGATCAATAGCTCGCTGTCGCAATCCGCCGCCCGCGCCGGCCTGTCCCACAGCATGACCATGGATATGGCCAGCGTGTTTGGCTACGACATCGACTTCGCCCAGGACATTCGCCAGGGTGACGAATTCGATGTGATCTACGAGCAGAAAGTTGCCAACGGCAAAGTGGTCGGCACCGGCAACATCCTGTCTGCGCGCTTTACCAACCGCGGCAAAACCTACACCGCAGTGCGCTATACCAACAAACAGGGCAACAGCAGTTACTACACCGCAGATGGCAATAGCATGCGCAAGGCGTTCATCCGTACACCGGTGGACTTCGCTCGTATTAGCTCGCGTTTCTCCATGGGTCGCAAGCATCCAATTCTGAACAAAATCCGCGCTCACAAAGGTGTCGACTATGCCGCTCCCCGTGGCACGCCAATCAAGGCAGCTGGCGACGGTAAGGTTCTGTTGGCCGGGCGTCGCGGTGGTTACGGCAACACAGTGATCATTCAGCACGGCAACACCTACCGTACGCTGTATGGCCACATGCAAGGGTTTGCCAAGGGCGTCAAAACCGGTGGCAACGTGAAGCAGGGGCAAGTGATCGGTTACATCGGCACGACCGGCCTGTCCACCGGGCCGCACTTGCATTATGAATTCCAGGTCAACGGAGTACACGTTGATCCATTGGGCCAGAAACTCCCGATGGCCGACCCGATCGCCAAAGCAGAACGCGCGCGCTTCATGCAACAAAGCCAGCCACTGATGGCCCGTATGGATCAGGAGCGCTCCACCCTGCTGGCTTCGGCGAAGCGTTAAGGCATGCCGCGTTATATCGGTGTGATGTCCGGGACCAGTCTCGATGGCCTGGATATCGCCCTTATCGAACAAGATTCGGCGATCAGTCTGATCGCCACCCATTACATCCCCATGCCTGCCCCTCTGCGCGCCGAGCTGCTAAGCCTGTGCGCCAGCGGCCCGGATGAGATCGCCCGTTCGGCAATCGCCCAGCAATCCTGGGTGACACTCGCCGCTCAAGGCATCCGCGCTTTGCTGGACCAGCAAAACCTCACACCCCAGGACATCCGCGCGATTGGCAGCCATGGGCAGACCATCCGCCATGAACCTGCCCGAGGTTTTACGGTACAGATCGGCAATCCTGCGTTGCTCACCGAGCTGACTGGCATCACGGTGGTCAGTGACTTCCGCAGCCGCGACGTAGCCGCAGGCGGTCAGGGCGCACCCTTGGTACCTGCCTTCCACGAGGCGCTGTTCGGTGAAAGTACCGGCAAGCGTGCGGTGTTGAATGTCGGCGGTTTCAGCAACCTGAGCCTGATAGAAACCGGCAGGCCGGTATCGGGCTTCGACTGCGGCCCGGGTAATGTCTTGCTGGACGCGTGGATTCATCATCAACGTGGCGAACACTTTGATCGTGACGGGCAATGGGCAGCCAGCGGCAAGGTTCAGCCGCAGTTACTCAACACGCTGCTCAGCGACCCTTTTTTCGCGACCAAAGGCCCGAAAAGTACCGGCCGGGAAGTTTTCAATCTGCGTTGGCTGCAGCAACATCTCGACGGGCTGCCAGCGTTTCTTCCCGAGGACGTGCAAGCCACATTGCTGGAGCTGACCAGCCTGACCATCGTCGAATCCCTGCAAAGCGCCCAACCTCAGACAGAAACCCTGTTGATATGCGGCGGCGGCGCCCACAACGGGACGCTGATGAATCGATTGGCCGCGCTGCTACCGTCCACACAGGTCAGTAGCACCGCGCTCTATGGCGTAGACCCGGACTGGGTGGAAGCCATGGCCTTCGCCTGGCTGGCCCACTGCTGCCTGGAAGGCATCGCCGCGAACCGCCCTAGCGTCACAGGTGCTCGCGGGCTGCGCGTGCTGGGCGCGATCTACCCGGCCTGATCTCCAGGCAGCAAAACGCCGCTTGGCCTATCAAAGCCAAGCGGCGTTTTTTATGCGTGCAGATTAGCCTTCCGATCAGATCGAGAACGACGACCCACAACCACAGGTCGTCGTAGCGTTAGGGTTCTTGATCACGAAACGCGACCCCTCGAGCCCTTCCTGGTAATCCACTTCAGCACCCGCCAGGTACTGGAAGCTCATCGGATCAACGACCAGGCTCACGCCCTCGCGCTCAACGATGGTGTCGTCATCGGCCACATCTTCATCGAAGGTAAAACCGTACTGAAACCCTGAACAACCGCCGCCCGTAACGAATACGCGCAGCTTCAAGCGATCATTACCCTCTTCATCGACCAGGCTCTTCACCTTGTGCGCAGCACCGTGGGTGAATTGCAAAGCCGTGGGGGTGAAGGATTCAACGCTCATGCTGATAATCTCCCGGCGTAGCGCCGCCATATGCGTAATGGCCGGTATTATCCGCTTCTCCTAGAAAAGCGGTCAACTATTGTTACGGTATATCAATCTGCGTTGCACCCCGTAAAAATACAAAAGGCCCGACTTACGGGCCTTTTGCGCATCAGGGCGAACGCCTTAAGGCAACATGCCCGCATGGGACAAGCCCAACTTCTCATCCAGACCAAACAGGATGTTCATGTTCTGCACCGCCTGGCCCGATGCGCCCTTGACCAGGTTATCGATCACCGACAACACCACCACCAGGTCGCCATCCTGCGGACGATGCACCGCAATCCGGCACACGTTGGCGCCCCGCACGCTACGGGTTTCCGGATGGCTGCCCGCCGGCATCACATCGACGAACGGTTCGTTGGCATAACGCTTTTCGAACAATGCCTGCAGGTCTACCGAGCGATCGACAACGGTCGCGTACAACGTGGAGTGGATCCCACGGATCATCGGCGTCAGGTGCGGTACGAAGGTCAGGCCCACGTCCTTACCCGCAGCACGGCGCAACCCCTGGCGAATTTCAGGCAGGTGACGATGCCCTTTTACCGCATAGGCTTTCATGCTTTCCGACGTCTCGGAGTACAGCGAGCCCACTGCGGCCCCACGACCAGCACCGCTGACGCCCGACTTGCAGTCCGCGATCAGACGCGAAGCATCCGCCAAGCCGGCCTCCAGCAGCGGCAGGAAACCCAGCTGGGTCGCAGTCGGATAGCAACCCGGCACCGCGATCAGGCGGGCTTGCTTGATCTGCTCACGATTGACTTCCGGCAAGCCGTACACCGCCTCCTCCAGTAACTCTGGCGCGCCGTGGGGCTGGCCGTACCACTTGGCCCACTCATCGGCATCTTGCAGGCGGAAGTCCGCCGACAGATCGATAACCTTGGTGCCCGCCGCCAACAGCTCGCCGGCCAGCGCGTGCGCAACACCGTGAGGCGTGGCGAAGAACACCACATCGCAGGCGCCCAACGTCTTGATGTCCGGCACGCTGAAGGCCAGGCCGTCGTAGTGGCCTCGCAGGTTCGGGTACATATCGGCCACGGCCAGGCCAGCCTCGGAGCGTGAAGTGATGACCACCACCTCAGCCTGCGGATGCTGAGCCAACAGACGCAGCAATTCGACACCGGTGTAACCCGTGCCGCCGACGATACCGACCTTGACCATAAACCTGCCCTCAACGAACCCACTGGAAAGCCGTCGATAATAGGGGCCGTATCGCCCTGCGACAACCGCCAACGTGACGTACGGGCGCATGAGCTACTACTATCTTCGCTACCGTGAACCTGGGAATTACTAAAAATGCTCTATCTATGGGTCAAAGCCTTCCATATCGTCAGCATCGTCTGCTGGTTTGCCGGGCTGTTCTACCTGCCACGCCTGTTTGTCTACCACGCCCAAAGTGAAGACACCGTCAGCAAGGAGCGCTTCAGCGTCATGGAGCGCAAGCTGTACCGGGGCATCATGGGCCCGGCGATGGTTGCCACGCTGGTCTTCGGCATCTGGTTGCTGGTGCTCAACCCCGGTATCTTCCAATCGGGCGCGTGGATCCACGCCAAACTCACCCTGGTCGTCCTGCTGATCGGCTACCACCACATGTGTGGCGCGCAGGTAAAACGCTTCGCCCGTGGCGAAAACACCCGCAGCCATGTCTTTTATCGCTGGTTCAATGAAGTGCCCGTTCTGATATTGCTGGCGGTCGTAATTCTGGTCGTGGTCAAACCGTTTTAACGTCATTACCCGGGGAATCTCCAATGTCGCTGCCCGCCCTGCTTGAACAACGTCTGCGCCTGCCTGTGGTGGCTGCGCCGATGTTCCTGATTTCCAACCCGCAACTGGTGCTGGCCTGCTGCCGCAACGGGGTCGTCGGCAGTTTCCCGGCACTCAATCAACGCGAAAGCAGCGGCTTCAGGGCCTGGCTGGAGGAAATCGAAGCCGGCCTGGCGCTGTTGGATAACCCGGCGCCCTATGCCGTCAACCTGATCGTGCACAACAGTAACCCACGACTGGCGGCCGACCTGGCGATCTGCGTCGAGCACAAAGTACCCATCGTTATCACCAGCCTCGGTGCGGTGAAGGAACTGGTCGATGCCGTGCACAGCTACGGCGGCCTGGTGTTTCATGACGTAACTACTCGTCGCCATGCCGAAAAAGCCGCTGAAGCGGGCGTCGACGGCTTGATCGCGGTCGCCGCCGGCGCAGGGGGGCACGCCGGCACCTGGAGCCCGTTTGCGCTGGTTGCCGAGATACGCCAGTTCTTCGACAAAACCTTGTTGCTGGCCGGCTGTCTCAACCATGGTCGGGAGATTCTCGCCGCCCAGGTGCTCGGCGCAGACCTGGCGTATCTCGGCACGCGCTTTATCGGTACCACCGAAAGCCATGCCCCGGATGCGTATAAAGAGATGCTGCTCACAGCGCGCGCCGCCGACATCGTGCACACTCCGGCTGTTTCCGGCGTACCTGCAAGCTTTATGCGCCAGAGCCTGGAAAACGCCGGTTTTGATCTCGCTGCCCTTCAAGGCAAAGGCGAGGTCAACCTCGGTTCCAAGCTCAAACCGTTGAGCGATGAGGCCAAAGCATGGAAGACTGTATGGTCTGCCGGCCAAGGCGTCGGTGAGATCAATGATTTGCCGAGCGTGGATGAACTCGTCGCGCGACTGGATGCGCAATACCGCCAGGCACGCGAAAACTCGGCACAATTACGCTGGCCACGTTGAACCAAATACCAGGCCTGCCGATTGGGCAGCCTGCATACCCTCCCCTGATCAAGTGACAAGGATGCCCGCATGAGCGACAGCCGTTTCAAGATTGTGTTCGACGGAGCCTTGCGCCCGGGTGTCGAAAGCACCACCGCCAAACTGAACCTCGCCGAGCTGTTCAAGAGCGATGTCGAAGCGATCGAAAAGCTTTTCACCGGCCGCCCGGTCGCGCTCAAGCGCGATCTGTCCCGCGCCGATGCCGACACCTACCTCACCGCCTTGCAAAACGCCGGGGTCGAGGCACGTATCGAAGCCGAACAACCCGTGGCTTTCAGCCTTGCCGAAACCCACGAAACAGGCGCATCGGCCTCGGACTTCTCGCATACCGCCGCATCGCCTTACGCACCGCCACGCGCTGCGGTCGGTGATAACTTGCCCGAGTACGCCACGCTCAAGGTCTTCACTATCCACGGGCGTATCGGTCGCCTGCGCTATCTCGCCTGGACGCTGGCACTGACCGTCGCGATGCTTGTGGCTGCAGGCATCATCAGCACCGTGGGTTTCGCGGTGGCCACTGCCTCGCCAACGATCGCGATCATTCTCGGCTCGCTGCTGGGCTTTGCACTGTTCGTTGCGCTCGTCGTGGTAAGCGTGCAAATCGGCGTGCAGCGCCTGCACGACCTGGGTTGGTCTGGCTGGCTGTACTTGCTGAACCTGGTGCCGCTGGTGAACAGCGTTTTCCCTCTGCTGCTGCTGGTACTGCCGGGTAACACTGGCGCCAACCAGTACGGTGCGCCCCCACCCCGCAACTCCACAGCGGTTAAAATCCTGGCTTCGTTGTGGCTGGCGTTTATCCCGTTGATGCTCATCGTCGTGGTCACCCTGGGCATGAACGGCTATCTGGACCAACTCGAAGCCAACATGGGCAGCAGCTATGAAAGCAGCTCCCTGAGCACCGATGAAGATGCCGACCAAAGCGTCATCGGTGATGAAGACGCCGCGCAAAGTGCTGACGACGCGGCCGAACCTGTAGACTCTCCAGAACAGTGAAGAAACGCCCGCCGCCTGTGATGCCTCTGTCACAGGCCGGCGGCGTTGCGATGGAGAAAGGCATGACCCGTTACGCTCTGATCACCGGTGCCTCCAGCGGTATCGGCCTGGCTTTGGCCGAAGCCCTGGCCCGACGTGGCCGCAGCTTGATTCTGGTGGCCCGCCAGCGTGATCAGTTGGAAAGCATTGCGATCGAATTGACTCAGCGTTTCGGCGTCGAGGTGCTGTTTCGCGCCTGTGACCTTGGCGAGCCGCTGCGGTTGTCGGGTTTTTTGCTGGAACTCGAAGAAGGTGAGCGGCAGATCGACCTGCTGGTCAACTGCGCCGGTATCGGCACCAGCGGGCCGTTCCTGGCCCAGGACTGGATGACCGAGCAGGACCTGATCGAAGTCAACATCCTCGCCCTGACCCGCATGTGCCATGCGTTGGGCAACGCCATGGCATTGCACGGCGGCGGGCAAATTCTCAACGTGGCCTCGGTCGCCGCCTTCCAGCCAGGCCCGTGGATGAGCAGCTACTACGCAAGCAAAGCCTATGTGCTGCATTTTTCCGAAGGCTTGCGCGAGGAACTGAAGACCTGTGGCATCAAGGTCTCGGTGCTGTGCCCAGGCCCCACGCGCACCGCCTTCTTCGGTACCGCGCAAATGGACACCGCAAAGCTCGACCGCAGCCAACAGTTGATGAGTCCCGAAGAAGTCGCGCTCTATACCGTGCGTGCGCTGGAAAAGAACAAGGCCATTATCATCCCCGGACGGCGCAACCGCTGGCTGGCATTCAGCCCACGTCTGAGCCCGCGCTGGCTGACCCGCAAAATTGCCGGCGCCATCAACAAGGCCTATTGCCCGCGTTGACCGCTTGAGTACACTCACCTTCACTTTCACCCTGGAGAAACAGCTGTGGATACTCTGTTCACCAAGATCATCAACCGGGAAATACCCGCGAACATCATCTATGAAGATGACCATGTCCTGGCTTTCCACGACATCGCCCCACAGGCGCCGGTCCATTTTCTGGTCATCCCGAAAAAGCCCATTCGCACCCTCAATGACCTGACCGAAGACGACAAAGCCCTGGCTGGCCATATCCTGTTCACCGCCCAGCGCCTGGCGGTGGAACTAGGCTGCGAAAAAGGCTTCCGCGTGGTGATGAACTGCAACGAAGACGGCGGGCAGACCGTTTACCACATTCATATGCATGTGCTGGGTCAGCGCCAGATGAACTGGCCACCGGGCTGAGTGCGCAGGGCAAATTGACTCAGCGCAAACGCGCCGTCCTCTCTTGCGGTAAACTGGCCGCCGAGATTCTTCCCGGAGGTCAGCATGACTACCCAACGTCACTACTCGCCGATTGACCGTCTGTTGCTGCAAGCCGACACGGCCATGCGTACGCTGCTGCCGTTCAGCGGCCAACCGTACCGCCCGTCACCCGCCATCGTGCAGCCGGACGCACAGATGAGCGAGACCGAGACCCGCCATGTAGCTGGCCTGATGCGCATCAACCACACCGGTGAAGTCTGTGCCCAGGCGTTGTACCAGGGCCAGGCCCTGACCGCCAAGTTACCGCAGGTACGTGCAGCGATGGAGCACGCGGCCGAGGAAGAGATCGACCACCTGGCGTGGTGCGAACAACGCATTCGCCAGCTGGGCAGTCATCCCAGTGTGCTGAACCCGCTGTTCTATGGTTTGTCGTTCGGTATCGGCGCCGCTGCCGGCCTGATCAGTGACAAGGTCAGCCTCGGTTTTGTCGCAGCTACCGAACGCCAGGTCTGCAAGCACTTGGACGAACACCTTGAACAATTGCCGGCCGAGGACGAAAAGTCCCGGGCCATTCTCGAGCAGATGCGCATCGATGAAGAACATCACGCTGAAAGCGCACTGGACGCCGGCGGCTTCCGCTTTCCTGCGCCGGTGAGATTCGGCATGAGCATGCTGGCCAAGGTCATGACTAAAAGCACCTACAGAATCTGAAGCATGAAGATCATTCCCACGCTCCGCGTGGGAATGCCACCCAGGACGCCCCGCGTCCCGCTTTCAGCGCAAAATCCGGCACCTGCGCAAGGGTGACGCGGAGCGTCACGAGATGCATTCCCACGCAGAGCGCGGGAACGATCAACCCAACTCGACGATTTCGTAGTCATGGGTAATGGCCACACCGGCCGCGCCCAGCATGATCGACGCCGAGCAGTACTTCTCTGCCGACAGCTCGATGGCACGCTTGACCTGCGCTTCCTTCAGCGCGCGCCCCTTGACCACAAAATGCATATGGATCTTGGTAAACACCTTGGGATCTTCGGTTGCGCGTTCGGCTTCCAGAAAGGCTTCGCAGCTTTCCACGGCCTGACGGGATTTTTTCAGGATACTGACCACGTCGAAATTGCTGCAACCGCCGACACCCAGCAGCAACATTTCCATCGGGCGTACACCCAGGTTGCGGCCACCGGCTTCCGGCGGGCCGTCCATGACCACCACGTGGCCACTGCCCGATTCTCCGAGGAACATGGCTTCGCCCGCCCATTGGATGCGTGCCTTCATCGCCCAGACTCCACTGCTAAAAAAAGGGTCGCCAGCTTAGCACAGGGCTTCGCAGCGGCAGCGCCCTGCAGGAAAACGATCAATAACAGCGTTTGCCGGTGAAATACGCTAATCGAGTCAGAATGTGTCTGGTAAGCTGGCGCCAAATCAATGGCGCATTGCCATCGTTTGTACAGCGTGTATCAATGCCGGTCGCGCTGATAAAAACAAATCCAACCACATCGTGCAGTTTTTCGGGATACAACCATGGTTGCTCTTACTCCCACACCCAAGATCAAGAACCTCGACAAGCTGCTGATGCATTGCCAACGCCGGCGTCATCCGGCCAAGCACAACATCATCTGCGCGGGCGAGCGCTCCGAAACGCTGTTCTTCATTATCAAGGGCTCGGTCACCATCCTGATCGAGGACGAAGACGGTCGCGAAATGATCATCGCCTACCTCAACACCGGGGATTTCTTCGGCGAGCTGGGGCTGTTCGAGCAGGCCGGCAAGGAGCAACAGCGCAGCGCTTGGGTGCGCACCAAGGTGGAGTGCGAAGTGGCCGAGATCAGCTATACGAAATTTCGCGAACTGGCCCAACATGATCCCGACATTCTGTATGCCCTGAGTGGGCAGATCGCCCAACGTCTGCGGGATACCACGCGCAAGGTCGGCGACCTGGCGTTCTTCGACGTGACCGGGCGTGTCGCTCGCTGCCTGCTGGAGCTGTGCAAGCAGCCAGACGCCATGACCCATCCCGACGGGATGCAGATCAAGGTCACGCGCCAGGAAATCGGGCGCATCGTGGGCTGTTCGCGGGAAATGGTGGGGCGTGTGCTCAAGGACCTGGAAGAGCGCAACCTGGTGCACGTCAAAGGCAAGACAATGGTGGTGTTCGGAACCCGTTAGCCTGGCAGCAAACCTGCCAACATCTGACGGTATAAGGTGTCGAGCCGGCTGAGCACGTCCGGCACCGGAAACACTTCGTGCAGCGCGATATGGCTCTCGGCACGCACCCGCTGTTCCAGGCCACAGGCTTGATTGAACCGATTGACCGCCGCAATCAACTCATCGCGATCGTTATCCAGCAATAAAGCACCGTGTACCAACCCCACTGGGCGACCAGCGCTCTGCCGCCAGCGTTGGGCCGTGCCGACCATTTTCCGGCCGTTGAGATTGACGTTGTAACGACCGTCGCAGAACGCGCCGTCAATTTCGCCAATAGACGCCTCGCCGCCCAATTCAAGCAGCACATCGCAGATCGGCTGGCACAGGCGCTGGTAGCCGGTTTCGATGCGCCCTTGATCCCCCTCACTGCGCGGCGGCGCATAGACCAAGGCGATATTGACCGTGGCGGCCGACTGCGGCACCGGCTCACCGCCGGTTTCGCGCAACAGCACCGGCCAACCGGCCTCTGCCGAGACTCGGCTGGCCGCTTCAAAAGCCGGCAATCGACTCAAACGGCGCGGCATGACCAAGGCTTGATCGTTGGGTTGCCAGAACAACAGCCCGTATTCCCGCTCACCTGCGCAGACGGCGGCCAGCAAGTCCTGCTCGGCGGCAAGGCCTGCTTGCACAGTCATCGAAACCAGCTTAGTCATCTACATTGACCTACCTGAATAAGCACAAGACCAATGTGGGAGGGGGCTTGCTCCCGATGGCGGGGTATCAGTTGTGAATCAGTCAACTGAACCACCGCTATCGGGAGCAAGCCCCCTCCCACATTTTGATCGCGTTTCAAATCGATTCAATCGAGCGTGGAACCGCTGACCACCACACCCCGCTCCGGGAAGAACAGACGCTGCAGTTCCGCCCCTGGGTTCTCGGCGCGCATGAACGTCTCGCCGACCAGGAACGAATACACCTCGCTGATCTCCATCAGCTCCACATCGGCGCGGTTGACGATGCCGCTCTCGGTGATCACCAAGCGGTCACGCGGAATACGCGGCAGCAGGTCGAGGGTGGTTTCCAGGCTGACATCGAAGGTGTGCAGGTTACGGTTGTTGACCCCCACCAGCGGTGTGTCGAGGGTCTTCAGTGCACGCTCCAACTCGTCGCCGTCGTGCACTTCGACCAGTACATCCAGGCCCACGCTCTTGGCTACAGCGGCCAGCTCGGCCATCTTCACGTCATCCAGTGCGGAAACGATCAGCAGCACACAGTCGGCGCCCAGGGCGCGAGCTTCGACGATCTGGTAGGGATCAACCATGAAGTCCTTGCGGATCACCGGCAATGTGCACGCGGCGCGCGCCTGCTGCAGGAACAGATCAGATCCCTGGAAGAAATCAACATCGGTCAGTACGGACAGGCACGTCGCCCCACCCTTTTCATAGCTGACGGCGATTTCCTGTGGCACGAAGTGCTCGCGGATCACACCTTTGCTCGGTGAGGCCTTCTTGATCTCGGCGATCACCGCCGGCTGCTTCTTCTTGGCCTGTTCGAGCAAGGCCCTGGCAAACCCTCGTGGTGCATCAGCAGCTTTTGCCAGGGCTTCCAGCTCGGCCAGGCTCACACGGGCACGGCGCTCGGCGACTTCTTCAGCCTTGCGCGCCAGGATTTTTTCCAGAACGGTCGGAACACTCATGCTTCATTCTCCATCTTGAATACGGCTGTGAATGCTCCGAGTTCTTCAAGTTTCTCGCGAGCCAGACCGGTGTGCAGCGCATCGTGGGCCAAGGCGACACCTTCCTTAAGACTATAGGCATGGTCGGCTGCGTAAAGTGCCGCGCCAGCATTGAGCACAATCATTTCCGCGGCTTTTTGACCGTTTTCGGTCTTGCGTCGCCCCAAGGCATCACGAATCAATTCAAGCGACGCCGCCGGACTTTCCACCGCCAGGCCATGCAGGCTCTGGCTCTTCATGCCCAGATCCTCAGGCTCGACCCAATATTCTGTAACCTGGTCGTTCTTCAACTCCGCCACGAAGGTTGGCGCCGCCAGGCTGAATTCGTCCAGGCCATCTTTGGAATGCACCACCAGCACATGCTTGCTGCCCAGGCGCTGCAGCACTTCGGCCAATGGCCGGCACAACGCCTGGCTGAAGACACCGACGACTTGATGCTTCACACCGGCCGGATTCGTAAGCGGGCCGAGCATATTGAACAGGGTACGCAGGCCGAGGTCCTTGCGCGGGCCGGCCGCGTGTTTCATCGCGCCGTGGTGAGACTGGGCGAACATGAAGCCGATGCCGACGCTGTCGATACAGCGTGCCACCTGTACCGGCGTCAGGTTCAGGTAGATGCCGGCCGCTTCCAGCAGGTCCGCGCTGCCACTTTTGCCGGACACCGCGCGGTTGCCGTGCTTGGCCACGGTGCAACCCGCTGCCGCGACCACGAACGAGGACGCCGTCGATACGTTGAAGATGTTCGCACCGTCGCCGCCGGTGCCGACCACATCGACCACGCCGTCGAGGGTCTTGAGTTCGACCTTGTCCGCCAGTTCACGCATCACCGATACGGCGCCGACGATTTCGTCGATGCTTTCGCTCTTCATGCGCATGGCCATCATAAAGGCGCCGATCTGTGCGTCGGAGCATTGGCCGGTCATGATCTCGCGCATCACATCGCTCATTTCAGCGGTGCTCAGGTCCAGGTGGCCGACGATACGGCCCAGGGCAGTCTTGATATCCATGGAAAGTCCTTAGCGCGTGCCGCCGCTCTGCTTGAGAAAATTGGCGAACAGCTCGTAGCCCTGCTCGGTCAGGATCGATTCAGGGTGAAACTGCACCCCTTCGATATTCAGTGTCTTGTGGCGCAGGCCCATGATCTCGTCGACCGAGCCGTCTTCCAGCTGGGTCCAGGCCGTCAGTTCCAGGCACTCGGGCAGGGTGTCGCGCTTGACCACCAACGAGTGATAACGGGTCACGGTCACGGGCAGGTTCAAGCCGTGGAACACGCCCAGATCCTTGTGGAATACCGGGCTGGTCTTGCCGTGCATCACCTGGCGCGCGCGCACCACGTCGCCGCCAAACGCCTGGCCAATGGACTGATGGCCCAGGCACACGCCAAGAATTGGCAGCTTGCCGGCAAAATACTGAATGGCTTCCAGGGAGATGCCCGCTTCGTTCGGCGTGCACGGGCCAGGCGAAACCACGATACGTTCCGGATTCAGTGCGGCGATCTCGGCGACGGTCAGTTCGTCGTTGCGCACCACCTTGACCTCGGCACCCAGCTCGCCCAGGTACTGCACAACGTTGTAGGTAAAGGAATCGTAGTTATCAATCATCAGCAACATGTGGGTTCAAACCTCTTGAATTCACTGATTTCAAATGACCGCCTTCCAAGCGTGTGGCCCGCTGCCAGACGCACGTTCCGGTTGCCGGGGTGAACGGCAAGGGGCGTCAGACAAAAGTAAAAGAAGGCAAATCGGTACAGATCCGGCCAGGCCGGCAGGGAAAAATGTCAGGCGCGCCAACGCCAACGGGCGTGTGCCTTGACTACTCGCATCAAGAGTTTGCTGATGATCAACACGGGGAGGGTCTCATTCATACGTTCAGGCACAGTAACGTAGCCTCGCCAGCGGTGCAATATGGAGCAGCAAATACGGGCTTATGCTCGTTGGGATGCGCGTAGGAAAATTCGGTTTTGCGCTATAGAAAACGCTCAATACTTTGCTAGTGTTTCGATTCCGACATAAAAATAACTCAATGGAATTTTCCATGCCCAGAGCTCCGTTCTTCGCGCCCCTGGCTGCCGGCCTGCTATCCCTGGCTTGCGCGCAGGCCTATGCGGCACCGTCACCTTACTCAACCATGGTGGTGTTCGGCGACAGCCTGGCTGATGCCGGTCAGTTCCCCGACGGCAGCGCCGGATCGACGTTGCGCTTTACCAACCGCACCGGGCCGACGTTCCAAGCCGATTACGGTCTCGTTTCTTCGACCTTGCTCGGCGCAAAGCTGGGTGTGGCACCAAACGACCTGAACGCCTCCACCTCACCGGTGCGCGCGGCCCAGGGCTTGCCGGACGGCAACAACTGGGCGGTCGGCGGCTACCGTACCGACAATATCCTCGACTCCATTACTTCGGTTTCCAACGCTGCGATCCCCCCCGGCAATGCAGGGGGCGGCACGGTGCTGCGCAGTCGACAGGGTTACCTGCCGGCCAACGGCGGGCTGGCCGATCCGAATGCGCTGTACTTTCTGTCCGGTGGCGGCAATGACTTTCTCCAGGGTCGCGTACTCAGCCCCGCCCAGGCGGTCGCCGCTGGCGGGCGCCTGGCGGATAGTGCCCAGGCCCTGCAACAAGCCGGCGCGCGTTACATCATGGTATGGATGCTGCCCGACCTCGGACTGACGCCGGCCATCAATGGCACCCCGCAGCAGGCAGCAACGTCGGCCCTGAGCACTATTTTCAACCAGTCCCTGGTACAGCGCCTGTCGCAGATCGATGCGCAGGTGATCCCGCTGAACATTCCGTTGTTGTTGAACGAAGCCTTCGCCGATCCGGCCCGCTTCGGCCTCGCCACCGGGCAAAACTTGACCGGTACCTGTTTCAGTGGAAACAGTTGCACCGCCAACCCGGTCTACGGCATCGGCGGCACCAATCCGGACCCGACCAAGCTGATCTACAACGACTCGGTCCACCCCACGGTGGCGGGGCAACAGCTGATTGCCGACTACGCCTATTCCCTCCTCGCGGCGCCCTGGGAGCTGACCCTGCTGCCGGAAATGGCCCAAGGCACATTGCGCGCCCATCAAGATGAGTTGCGCAATCAATGGCAGGCAGATACCGGCCACTGGCAAGCCGTTGGCCAATGGCGAGCGATCGTGGCGGGCGGTGGCCAGCGTCTGGATTTCGATGACCAGAGCAGCTCGGCCAGCGGCGATGGCAGTGGCTATAACCTCAACATCGGTGGCAGCTACCGACTCAACGAGGCCTGGCGCATGGGCGTAGCCGCAGGCCTGTACCGCCAGACACTGGAAGCTGGCGCCAGCGATTCGGACTACAAGCTCAACAGCTACATGGGCACGGCGTTCGCCCAGTATCAGCAGAATCACTGGTGGGCCGACGCCGCCTTGACCGGCGGCAAGCTGGACTTCGACAGCCTCAAGCGCAAGTTCGCCCTGGGCGTCAGCGAGGGGTCGGAAAAGGGTGACACCGATGGCTGGCTGTGGGCCCTGAGCGGTCGCGTGGGTTATGACATCGCCGCGCCGGGCAGTGACTGGCACCTGTCGCCCTTTATCAGCGCCGATTACGCGCGGGTCGAAGTGAACGGCTACTCGGAAAAAGACAGCCGCTCCACCGCCCTGACCTTCGATGACCAGCAGCGCGACTCCAAGCGCCTGGGCGTCGGGCTGCAGGGCAGCTACCGCATCACCCCGCACACCCAGGTGTTTGGCGAAGTGGCCCACGAGCACGAGTTCGAAAATGACACCCAGAAGGTGAATATTTCGCTCAACAGCGTGCAAGGGCTCGACTTCAAATTGGACGGATATACGCCGCGCAGCAATTCGGATCGCTTGAGCCTGGGGGTCAGCCACAAGCTCACGCAGGACCTGGCGTTACGGGCGGCGTACAACGTGAGGAAGGATGACAGTTTGACCCAGCAAGGGGTCAGTGTCGGGGTGAGTCTGGATTTCTAACAGCAGGACAATGAAGGCTTAATGTGGGAGGGGGCTTGCCCCCGATAGCGGTCTGTCAGTCCATGATGTGCTGGCTGACACACTGCTATCGGGGGCAAGCCCCCTCCCACATTTTGATCTACATTTGGCTTCAGCTTTGCGGCGTTTGCTCAGCCAACGCCACCGCACGGAACATCGCCCGGCGCTTGTTCAGGGTTTCTTCCCATTCAAGGGCCGGCACCGAGTCAGCCACGATGCCGCCACCGGCCTGCACATGCAGCTCGCCGTCCTTGATCACTGCCGTGCGGATCGCAATCGCCGTGTCCATGTTGCCGTTCCAGGCGAAATACCCCACGGCGCCGCCGTAGACGCCACGCTTGACCGGCTCCAGTTCGTCGATGATTTCCATCGCGCGAATCTTTGGCGCGCCCGACAAGGTACCGGCCGGCAGAATCGCACGCAGTGCGTCCATCGCAGTCAGGCCGGCCTTCAGCTCACCGGTGACGTTGGACACGATATGCATCACATTGGAATACCGCTCGATGACCATCTTCTCGGTCAACTTCACCGAGCCGATTTCCGAGACCCGCCCGGTGTCATTACGCCCCAGGTCGATCAGCATCAGGTGCTCGGCGATTTCCTTGTCGTCGCTCAACAGGTCTTCTTCCAGCGCCAGATCCGCTTCTTCGGTGGCGCCACGCGGGCGCGTGCCGGCGATCGGGCGCACGGTGATCAGGTTGTCTTCGACGCGCACCAGCACTTCCGGCGAACTGCCCACTACGTGGAAGTCACCGAAATTGAAGAAGTACATATACGGCGTCGGGTTGAAGCAACGCAGCGCTCGATACAGGTCGATCGGCGCGGCCTTGAAGTCGATGGACATCCGTTGCGAGGGCACCACCTGCATGCAGTCACCGGCGAGGATGTATTCCTTGATGGTATCGACTGCCCGCTCGTAGTCCGCCTGGGTAAAGCTGGAGCGAAATACCGGGTCGGCGGCGGGTGGACGGCTGAGGTCCAGGCCACGGCGCGGGGTGATTGGCTGGCGCAGTTTTTCCAGCAGCGCTTCGAGGCTGGCCTGGCCTTGCTCGAAGGCATCCGCCTGGGCAGGGTCGGCCAGCACTATCGCGTGCATCTTGCCGGCAAGGTTGTCGAACACCACCACCGCGTCGGAGACCATCAGCAAGATGTCCGGCACGCCGAGCGGGTCCGGGTTCGGGCATTTACCCAAACGCTGCTCCACGTAGCGCACGCAGTCATAACCGAAATACCCCACCAAACCGCCGTTGAAACGCGGCAGGCCAGGAATGGTCGGCACGTTGTAGCGCGCCTTGAAGGCTTCGACGAAGGCCAGCGGGTCTTCTACGTCATGGCTTTCGATCTCAAGGCCATCATGGGTGATGCTCACATGATGGTCATGCACTCGCAGTACCGTGCGGCACGGCAGGCCGATGATCGAATAACGGCCCCACTTCTCACCGCCCTGTACCGACTCCAGCAGATAAGAGTTCGGCTCGTCGGCCAGTTTCAGGTAGATCGACAGCGGCGTGTCGAAGTCGGCCAGGGTTTCACGGGCCATGGGGATACGGTTATAGCCGGCAGCGGCCAAACGCAGGAATTCTTCGCGGATCATCAGGTGCCTCGTGGTGTGAGGGTCAATCGGTCAGGTAGGCAAACGGGCCGCAGCGCGGCGGGGATCAGTCAGGCGCGCCAACGCCAGCGGGCCAGGGCCTTGATGACTTTCATCCAGAGTTTGCGAGTGACCACCACGATGGCATTTCCAGTAGGGGACGGGTCGATGTCGGGCAACGTTATCTCAGCGCCCGCGCCCAAGCAACCGGGGATTAACAAGCGCAGGTCATCGATGACCAGCGCTGGCGATTCTTCCGCAATCGGCCGGCCATGGTTGTAGCCGTAACTCAGGGCCACGCACTGCACTCCCGCCGCTTTTGCCGCCAAGACATCACTGCGCGAGTCGCCGACGAACAACGATTGGGACGCCGGAATATTCGCCATTTTCATCACAAAGAACAGCGCCGCCGGGTCGGGCTTTTTTTGTGGCAAGGTATCGCCGCCGATGATCCAGCGAAAATACCGGCCGATCTTCATCTGGTCCAACAGCGGAGCGACGAAGCGCTCCGGCTTGTTGGTGATCAGGGCCATTTCCACGCCCTGCTTGCTCAACCACTTGAGGGTGTCACGCACGCCGGGATACACCACCGTCCGTTCGTGGCTGCTTTCATAGGCGGTGTTGAACAATTGCAGGGCCTGTTCGGCTTCCATCTCGTCCACACCGGTGGCGTCGATATGGCCTGCCAGCGCCCGTCGCACCAGCATCGGCGCGCCGTTGCCGACCCATTCACGCACCGCCTCAATCCCCACAGGCTTGCGCCCCAGCTTGAGCAGCATCTGGTCCACCGCCGCCGCAAGGTCAGGCACCGAGTCGATCAAGGTACCGTCCAGATCGAACATCACCAGCCGTGGCAATTTGCCGGGGAACAGCTGCTCAAAGCCGCTCATGGGCGCGCCAGCGCCAGTTCGGCATGCATCTTGGCGATCACTTCCTGGTAATCCGGCGCATTGAAGATCGCCGAGCCGGCCACAAAGGTGTCGGCGCCCGCCGCCGCGATTTCACGGATATTGTTCACATTGACCCCGCCGTCGATTTCCAGACGGATATCCCGGCCCGACGCATCGATCAGCGCCCGCGCTTCGCGCAGTTTGTTCAGGGTGCCGGGGATGAACTTCTGCCCGCCAAAGCCTGGGTTGACGCTCATCAGCAGGACCATGTCGACCTTGTCCATCACGTACTCCAGCACACTCAGCGGCGTGGCCGGGTTGAACACCAGGCCCGCCTTGCAGCCGCCTTCGCGGATCAACTGCAGGGTGCGGTCGACGTGCAGCGTGGCTTCCGGGTGGAAGGTGATGTAGGTCGCGCCGGCGTCGATGAAGTCACCGACGATGCGGTCCACCGGGCTGACCATCAGGTGCGCGTCGATCGGCGCGGTAATCCCGTATTTGCGCAGCGCAGCGCACACCATCGGGCCGATGGTCAGGTTGGGCACGTAGTGGTTGTCCATGACGTCAAAGTGCACGAAGTCGGCACCCGCGGCCAATACCTTGTCCACTTCTTCGCCCAGGCGGGCGAAGTCGGCGGAGAGAATCGATGGAGCAATGACGAAGGGCTGCATGACGCACCTTTTTTGAGCTAAATCACGATGGCGCGCATTGTATACCTCATGCTTTGCCCTGCGCACCGTGACCTAACTCAACGGCTAGTACGCAGCCCGGTAGATTTTCTCGATATCGGCGGCACTGAGCTGGCGCGGATTGTTGCGCATCAGGCGTTCAATACCCGCCGCTTCAGTGGCCATCGCCGGGATAGCCTCCTCCGGCACGCCGAAACTGCGCAGGCCCGACGGAATCTCGACGGCGGCGCACAGTCGCGTCATCGCCTCGACGGCCTGGTCGGCGGCATCATTCACGCTCAACCCGCTGACATTTACCCCCATGGCCTGGGCGATGTCGCGCATCCGCTCGACACAGGCCAGCTTGTTCCAGTGCATCACATAGGGCAGCAACAATGCGTTGCTCACGCCGTGGGCGATGTTGAACCGGCCGCCCAACGGATACGCCAGCGCATGCACCGCGCCGACGCCCGCGTTGCCAAAGGCCATGCCGGCCATCAGGCTGGCGGTGGCCATATCGTCACGGGCCTGCAGGTTGGCCGGGTTGGCATAAACCTTGGGCAAGGCGCCAGCAATCAGCTTGATGGCGCCGATCGCCAGGGCATCGGTGATCGGCGAGGCGTTCAGCGACAGGTAGGATTCAATGGCATGCACCAGCGCGTCGACGCCACTGGCGGCAGTGACGCTGCGTGGGCAGGTCAGGGTCATTTGCGGGCTGATCAGCGCGACATCCGGCAGCAGGTAGTCGCTGACGATGCCTTTTTTCAGCTGGGCGACCTTGTCGGAGAGGATCGCCACATTGGTCACCTCGGAGCCGGTGCCGGCGGTAGTGGGAATCGCGATCAGCGGCGGGCCCTTGCGCGGCACCTGGTCGACGCCGAACAAATCCGCCAGGGCGCCGTGGTAACCGGCGTATGCGGCCACGCTCTTGGCGATGTCGATGGCACTGCCGCCGCCCACGCCGATCAGGCCGTCGTGCCCGCCGTCGCGGTAGGCCTGCATGCAATCTTCGACAATGGCGATTTCCGGGTCGGGCAGCACGCGGTCGAAAATTTCATAAGTCCGCCCGCCCAGATGTTCGAGTGCCAGCGCGACGGTGCCGGACTTGACCAGCGCGGCATCGGTGACAATCAGCGGGTTATCCACATCCAGGCGCGTCAACTCGGCGCCGAGTTGCTCAATGGCGCCAGCGCCGGTCAGCAGTTTGTGGGCGATCTTGAATGAGGAAGTACTCATGTGCGCGGCCTCTTGTCGGTGATGGGCTGGCACAAGAATAGCTGAGACAACTGGGTTGTCTGCCATTCAAGAGCTGAATGGTTATCTGAATGACAAAGAAGCAGTGTGGGAGGGGGCTTGCCCCCGATAGGGTGTATCAGTATCAGAGTTGCTGACTGTCACACTGCCATCGGGGGCAAGCCCCCTCCCACATTTTAATCTGTACCGGGCTTTAGACCTGGGCGGTGCGCAGCTTTTCGCTACGGCCACGCAGCCATTCCAGGGTCAGCAACAGCACCACCGAGAAGCCGATCAGCAGCGTCGCCGCTGCGGCAATGGTGGGGCTGAGGTTTTCACGGATGCCGCTGAACATCTGCCTGGGCAATGTGGCTTGCTCCGGCCCGGCGAGGAACAGCGTCACCACCACCTCATCGAACGAAGTGGCGAAGGCGAACAACGCCCCGGAAATCACCCCCGGCGCGATCAGCGGCAAGGTCACCCGGCGAAACGCGGTCAACGGTGATGCGCCCAGACTGGCCGCCGCCCGTACCAGATTGTGGTTGAAACCCTGCAAGGTCGCCGACACGGTGATGATCACAAACGGCACGCCCAGCACCGCATGCACCACAATCAGCGAGAAGAAGCTGTTGCCCAGGCCCAGCGGGGCGAAGAACAGGTAACTGGCCACGCCAATAATCACCACCGGCACCACCATCGGCGAAATCACCAGGGCCATCACCAAGGCCTTGCCGGGGAAGTTGCCACGGGTCAGGCCAATCGCCGCCAGCGTTCCGAACACCATCGCCAGCACCGTGGCTGCCGGGGCGACGATGATGCTGTTCTTCAGGGCGCGCATCCACTCGGCCGACGCGAAGAAGTCCTGGTACCACTGCAGCGAGAAGCCCTGCAACGGGTACACCAGGAAACTGCCGCTGTTGAACGACAGCGGGATGATCACCAGCACCGGCAGGATCAGGAACAGCAGGATCAGGCCACACAAAATTCGCAGGCTGTAGAACCACAGCCGCTCCACCGGTGACATATAAGGGCTCAGCATCGCAAGGTCTCCTCAGCTCAGGCGCAGGCGACTGGCGCCCACCAGCCGGTTGTAGATCAGGTACAGCAACACCGTCGCCAGCAGCAGCAAGCCGCCCAACGCCGTGGCCATGCCCCAGTTGATGCTGGTGTTGGTGTAGAAGGCCACGAAGTAGCTGACCATCTGGTCGTTCGGGCTGCCCAGCAAGGCCGGGGTGATGTAGTAACCAATCGCCAGGATGAACACCAACAGGCAACCGGCGCCGACGCCGGCGTAGGTTTGCGGGAAGTACACGCGCCAGAAGCTGGCGAACGGGTGGCAGCCCAGGGAAATCGCCGCACGCATGTACGTCGGCGAGATACCTTTCATCACGCTGTAGATCGGCAGAATCATGAACGGCAGCAGGATATGCACCATGGAGATGTACACGCCGGTACGGTTGAACACCAATTCCAGCGGCGCATCGATCAGGCCCAGGCCCATCAGGGCGCTGTTGATCAGGCCGCCGGATTGCAGCAGTACGATCCACGCCGCCACCCGCACCAGGATCGAGGTCCAGAATGGCAGCAGTACCAGGATCATCAGCAGGTTGCTTTTGCGCGCCGGCAGGTTGGCCAACAGGTAAGCCAGGGGATAGGCCAGCAGCAGGCAGATGACCGTGATCACCAGGCCCATCCAGAACGTTCGGGCGAAGATATCCAGGTAGATGGCCTGGTCGGGGGTGGCCGGAGCGATTTCGCCCAAGTCGTCAATACGGTGATCGACGGCCGCCAGCAGATAGTAAGGCGTCAGGCTGCTGGTATTGCGCCGGATCGCCTGCCAGTACGCCGGGTCGCCCCAACGTTCGTCGAGGGTTTCCAGCGCGGCTTTATAAGAGGCCGGCGCTTCGGTAAACGGCAGCGCCCGCGCGGTTTTGGTGAGCAGGCTGCGATAGCCGGCCAGTTCCATGTTCAAGCGTTTGGACAGATCGCCAAGGGTCTGGTTTTTGCGCGCTTGCGCCAGGTCTTCACTGAGCGCCTGGTACACCGGCTCGCCGGGCAAGCCACGGCCATCCCAAGCCGTGACCGCCACCACCGTACGCGGCAAGCCGCCCACCACTTCCGGGTTGCCGACGCTCTTGTAGAGCAACGCAACGATGGGCACCAGGAACACCAGCAGCAAAAACAGCACTAATGGCGCAATCAAGGCCTGGGCTTTCCAGCGATTGAGCCGCTCGGCACGGGCCAGGCGCTGCTTGAGGGTGGGAATGGCGAGGGCCATGGCTGAACTCCGGATCTTGAAAATAAATGCAGATCCCTTGTGGGAGGGGGCTTGCTCCCGATGGCGGCAGATCAGCTATAGATTGGCTGACTGACACTCCGCTATCGGGAGCAAGCCCCCTCCCACAAGAGTTAGGCGGTGTTATTTAGCTGCCCAGGAATTGAAGCGCTGCTCGAGCTGCTCGCCGTTATCGGCCCAGAAGCTCACATCGATCTGCACCTGGTTGGCGATGTTTTCCGGGGTGGTCGGCATGTCCTTGAGCACGTCCTTGGCCAGCAACGGGACGGCCTGGGTGTTGGCCGGGCCGTAGGCGATGTTTTCGGAGTAGGTCTTCTGCTGCTGCGGCTGCACCGAGAAGGCGATGAATTTCTTCGCAGCTTCAGCGCGGTCCTTGTCCAGGCCCTTTGGAATGGCCCAGGCGTCGAAGTCATAGATGCCGCCGTTCCACACCACTTTCAGGTTGCTTTCTTTCTGCACGGCGGCGATGCGGCCGTTATAGGCCGAGCTCATCACCACGTCGCCCGAAGCGAGGTACTGCGGCGGTTGCGCACCGGCCTCCCACCATTGGATCGAGGCTTTGAGTTCGTCGAGTTTCTTGAACGCACGGTCCTGGCCATCTTTGCCGGCCAGCACTTTGTAGACGTCCTTAGGCGCGACGCCGTCGGCCATCAAGGCGAATTCCAGGGTGTACTTGGCGCCTTTGCGCAGGCCACGCTTGCCCGGGAATTTCTTGGTGTCCCAGAAATCCACCCAGCCGGCGGGTGCGGACGCCAGTTTATCGGCGTTATAGGCCAGCACCGTCGACCATACGAAGAAACCTACGCCGCAAGGCTGGATCGCGCCTTTGACGTAGTCCGCCGTGTTGCCGAACAGTTTCGGGTCCAGGGGCTCGAACATGTCTTCGTCGCACCCACGGGAAAGCTCAGGCGACTCCACTTCCACCAGGTCCCAGGACACGCTCTTGGTGTCGACCATGGCTTTGACCTTGGCCATCTCACCGTTGTATTCACCGGCGATGATCTTGCCGTTGCCCGCGCTTTCCCACGGTGCATAGAAGGCCTTGACCTGGGCCGCCTTGTTGGCGCCGCCAAACGATACGACGGTCAGGTCCGGGCCTGCCATGGCCTGTGTCGCGCCCATCAGGCCGATAGCCAGGACGGAAAACTTAAGGGATCTCAACATTGTTGTGCTCTCCACGTGCAGGGTTGGTGAAGCCAGGGGGCGATCAGTTCGCCTCTAGAAGTGGGTCGAGTGCGCGAACGTGCTCGACTTGCCAGCCAATCGGTACTACGTCGCCGACCGCCAGGGCCGGGTCCAGCTCGGCGATCGGTTGTTTCACGAAAAAATCGGTCTTGCCGCAGACTTCCAGGCGCAAACGCACGTGGTCGCCCAGGTAGATGAACTCCGCCACCCGCCCGGAAAAACGGTTGATGCAATTGTCACTGGCCCCATTGAGGCTGACGCGCTCCGGGCGCACCGACAGGGTCACCGGGCCGCCGATCTGGCCGACATTCACCGCCAGCGCCTCCACCTTCTCGCCGCGCGCCAGTTCCACCACGCAGCGCTCGCCGGTGTGGCTGTGCAGACGGCCATTGAGGCGGTTGTTTTCGCCGATGAAATTGGCCACAAAGGTGTTTTTCGGTTCTTCGTAGAGGGTGCGCGGCGCGGCGATCTGCTGGATTTCGCCCTGGTGGAACACCGCCACGCGGTCGGACATGGTCAAGGCTTCGCCCTGGTCGTGGGTCACATACACCACGGTGACGCCGAGGCGCTGGTGCAGGTGCTTGATTTCCATCTGCATGTGTTCGCGCAGCTGCTTGTCGAGGGCGCCGAGGGGTTCGTCCATCAGCACCAGTTGCGGCTCGAACACCAATGCGCGGGCGAGGGCCACCCGCTGTTGCTGGCCCCCGGACAGTTGCGCCGGGTAGCGCTGGGCAAAGGCGTCGAGCTGGACCATGCTCAGCACGCGCTTGACCCGCTCGCTGATGTCAGTCTTGCTCAAGCCACGTACGGATAAGGGAAATGCAAGGTTCTCGGCCACGGTCATGTGCGGGAACAAGGCGTAGTTCTGGAACACCATGCCGATATCGCGCTTGTGCGGCGGCACGTTATTGATCGAGCGGCCAGCCAGCTGGATTTCGCCAGCGGTGGGCGTTTCAAAACCGGCCAGCATCATCAGGCTGGTGGTCTTGCCCGAACCGGACGGCCCGAGCAAGGTGAGGAACTCGCCCTTGCGAATCTCCAGGTTGAGGTCTTTGACGATCAGGTTTTCGCCATCGTAGCTTTTCTGCACGCCACGAAAGCTGACCAGCACATCATTTGAATCCACCTCGCTCATACCCGCACCTTTGTGTTTTGGACTGCTGTGACACAAGCGTAGTCCAGGCGCGAGGCCCCGGAAATCGGGGGCCAGGAGAGAATCGCATCAGCCGGATGGAAGGTTCGGGGTAGGGATCGCCCTACACACATGGCGGGCATGGGACAGTGCAGCGACAAGCCTTCGCTGGGCGGCGCTTGCGCGGTGTCGTTAATGGATACGCCGCTACAGCAGCTTGTGTTCCATGGCGTATTTCACCAGCTCGGCCAGGGAGCTGATATGGAGCTTTTGCATCAAGCGCGCCTTGTGGGTGCTGATGGTTTTGCTGCTCAGGGCCAGTTGCACGGCGATGTCGTTCACGTTGGCGCCCTGGGCCAGGCGTTCGAACACCGAGAACTCGCGCTCCGACAGCAACGAGTGCAAGGGGCGTGAGTCCGTCAGGCCGACTTCGAAAACCATGCGGTCGGCCAGGTCCGGGTCGATATAACGCCCGCCCGCCGCGACCTTGCGAATCGCCATCAGCAACAGCGCCGGGTCGCTGTCCTTGGTGGCATAACCGGCCGCGCCAACCTTGAGAGCACGGGCGGCCATTTGCGCTTCATCGTGCATGGACAGCACCAGGATTGCCGGCGGGTTATTCAGCGCACGAATGCGCGCGATGGCTTCCAGGCCATTCACACCGGGCATGGAGATATCCAGCAACACCACTTCGCAGGGCACATGTCGCAAAGTCTCCAGCAACTGCTCGCCATTGCTCGCTTCGCCCACGACCAGCAGGTCTTTGGCCAGGCCGATCAATTGCTTGATGCCTTCACGAACAATGGTGTGGTCTTCGGCTACCAGTACGCGGATCACGGGAATTTCCTTTTAGTGTCATGCATTCAACGGCACCGTGACACTCAGGGTGGTGCCCTCCCCCAGCTCACTGACCAGGGACAACTGCCCGCCCATGATCAGCACCCGCTCGCGCATGCCGACCAGGCCGAACGATACCGGCCGCCCTTGGGCCTGCACGAAGCCGATACCGTCATCGCTGATGGTCAGCCGCAGGTCCGGGCCGTCCACCTCCAGCGTGAGTTCTACAGTATGCGCCCGGGCATGGCGCATCACATTGGTCAGGGCCTCCTGCAGAATGCGAAACAGGCCGATGGCCTTGGCATCGCTCAGCACCGGCACGTTTTCCGGGACTTTGACCAGGCAGGGAATCAGCGTGCGCGCTTCGAAACGTCGCGCCTGCCATTCGATGGCCGAAGCAATGCCGGCGTCGAGAATCGGCGGGCGCAGCGCGGTTGCCACATCCCGCACCAGTTGGAAGAGTTGGGCGATCAGGCGCTTCATGCTGTTCAAGCGCTCGTTGAGGCCCGGGTCGAGCTGCGCATAGGCCAATTCGCACATCGAGGTTTCCAGCTTGAGCACGGTGAGCATTTGCCCGAGTTCGTCGTGAACCTCGCGGGCGATACGCGCCTTTTCTTCTTCGCGCACCGTTTCCAGGTGGGCTGACAATTCACGCAACTGCGCCTCGCTTTGCAGCAAGGCGGCCACATAGCGGCGGCGCTCGGTGACGTCCGTCAGGTACACCACCAGGTACTCGCCGTCGGCAAAGCGCAGAAAGCTCAAGGACACATCGGCGGGCAGGATGCTGCCGTCAGCACGCAGGCAATCGGTGGCGAAGGTCTGGGCGCCGTCCTCGCTGGCACGCGCGCGCTTCCACAGGTTGAGCCAGCGGTCCATGCTCAAGGCCGGGTCAAGATCGATCAGCGGCCGTTCGATCAACGCGCCAGGGCCATAGCCGAGCATGCTTTCGGCGGCGCGGTTGGCGTACCGCACATGGCTGTCCCAATTGACCCACAGGATGCCGACCGTACTTTGATCGATGGAAAACTGCGTCAGCCGCAAGGCTTCGGCACCGGCGGCACGCGCTGCGCTTTCCTCCCGCGCCGCCAGCAGGGCGTGCTCCAGACTGCGCTGCTGGCGGCGCTGCCAGAGCACTGCCGCGAGGCTGGCGAGCAGCAACAGGCCCAGCAACACGCTGAGGTTTTTCCACAAGCCCATTGATTCGGAAAAACGCGGGTACTGGGGTTGCAGCCAGCGGTTGTGCAACTGGTCGAGGTCGCGGGCGGGTATCGCCCGCAAGGCACTTTGCATGATGCCCGCCAGTTCCGGCCATTCATGCCGCGTGGCCACCCGCAGCAATTGCGGCAAGCCGATATCGCCGACCACCGCCAGCCCGGCAAACTCCGCCTCGCCGGCCAACCGGCTCAGTTGCGCCTCATCCACCACCGCATAGCGCGCCTGCTGGCTCACCAGTAACTGCAGGGCCTGGCGTTCCATGGGCACGCCTTGCAGGTTGAGATTGGGATACGTACTGCGCAGGTAGTCGGCCACCGCGCTGGGCATGCGCACGGCGATGCGCGTGTGTGCGTCGAGTTTTTCCAACTCCACCGCGCCGCCGCCGTCGCGAATGCCGACGATATGCTGAGGCACACGCATATAAGGGTCGCTGAACAACCACAGGCGCAAGCCGGCCGGGGTTTGCTGCAGGCCGGGTGCGATATCCACCTCGCCGTCACGCACGGCAGCTTCCAACTGCTCCAGATCAGGAAAGTTACGCCAGGTCAGCTCGATGCCCAGCGCCTTGGCCAGCCACTGCATCAACTCGACATTGGCCCCGGACAAGCGCTGCAGCCGTCGGTCGTATTGTGCGTAAGGCGCCTGCAGTACCAAGCCCACGCGCAATTGCTGGTGCAGCGCCAGCCATGCGCGCTGCTGCGCATTCAGTTGCGCCTGGGGTGTAGCGGGTGCCGGCGCGGCGTTCGCCATCAAGGCAACCCACAGACAGCCGATAACCAGCAGGAAGCGAAAACCCATGATCCACGTCTCACATCACTGACAAATACTGATCAACCCATTAGGCTGCTGGAATCATTTCTGGCCGGGATTTAACGATGCCACCTCGAAACCGTTCGGCACTGCCAGCATTGTGCCTGTCGCTGCTATTTACCAGCGCCTTTTCTGTCCAGGCCGCCGACGCGCCAGCGCCCGCCGCCGAAACACCCGTCGAGCGCCAGCCCTTGGTCGAGCGCAGCCAGGCAGAAGCCAGCGCCCTCGAACGCCAGGTCGCGCAACAGGAACAACAACAATTGCAGGCCGGCAGCGATACGTTCCTGGCCCTGTGGAAGCCCGCCAACAGCGCCGAACCCCAGGGCGTGGTGATTATCGTGCCAGGCGCCGGCGAAAATGCTGACTGGCCGCAGGCAATCGGCCCGCTGCGCAGTAAGTTGCCGAACGCTGCCTGGGGCACCCTCAGCCTGTCATTGCCGGACGTCAATCTGGACACCCTGCCGCCACGCGTCATCGAACCGCCCAAAGCGGCGGTCGACACCAGCAGCAAAGACGGCAGCACGGTCGCCAAGCCGGTCGAACAGGCCGCCAGCGCAGAAGCCGAAGGCACTGACCCGGCGGTGGTACCGGGCGCGGATGAACAGGACAAAACCGATGCCAAACGCATCTTCGACCGCATCGACGCCGCCGTCGCGTTCGCCCAGACCCAGGGTGCCCGCAGTGTGGTATTGCTCGGTCATGGCACCGGCGCATGGTGGGCTGCGCGTTATCTGAGCGAGAAACAGCCTGCCCAGGTACAGAAACTGGTGATGGTGGCTGGAAAGACACCCGCCGCGCGTCAACCGGACCTGCAGCAATTGGCGCCAGCGTTGAAACTGCCTACGGCGGATGTGTTCTATCAAGACGGCGCCCAGGACGGCAAAAACGCATTGGCCCGTAGCCAGGCGGCCAAACGCGGCAAAAATGAGGGGTACAAGCAGGTGCAGCTCAAGGCCTTGCCCGGCAACGACGCCGCCGAGCAAGAACAGTTGTACCGGCGCGTTCGCGGCTGGCTGAGCCCGCAGGCCGACAAAGGCTGAACACAGTGCTCGCCAATGCCACAAAACCAATGTGGGAGGGGGCTTGCTCTCGATAGCAGTGTGTCAGTCTCAGTAATTCAAACTGACCCACCGCTATCGGGAGCAAGCCCCCTCTTATCAAACATAAAATAACCCATTGTTTTTGCTCTTAAAATTTAAGCCGCTTTAACCAACTCTAATCCCAGCTTGCGCGCCTTGCGTTCCAAGGCGCGCATTTGCCGGTCACGGCTTCTTTCTTCAAATTCCTCTATCCCTTTTTCAACGTAAGGCTGGCCTTTAGTCAGCATGGCGTAAATCAACCGTGCCAACTGATGCGCTGTCGCTTTAATCGCACAGCAGGTGTCCATTCGGGTCAAACGTGCACGATGGCTGGCACCGATAAAACTCTTGTCATTGCGTGCAATAGAAGCCGCCTGCTTCAATGCCTGTGCGGCACGGTTAATCACTTTTACGCCTTTGCCCGCAAGGGGCTTACCTCCAGAAATCCTCGTGGGCGGGGCAAGCCCTAGCCAAGAGCAGAAGTGCTGGGAGGTAGGGAATCGTGATAAGTCCGGTCCTAATTCGCTGGCCAAAACCAGCGCCGTATCGATTCCGATGGTAGGGATGGCGGTCAAATCCACCCCCATTACTTGGTTCAGTGCACGATGCAGAACTGATTGCTGCTCATTGGAGCGGTGCGGGTTACGCAGTGTTTTGCTGGGAGGGATAACTTGCTCCTGAAGAACCGGCAACCGCTCAAGCGCAAAAGCAATAGCTTGATCGCATTCACCGATCTGTTTTTCCAGGAAGTCATAAGCCGCCAGTTCCTGGCTCAGCGCATGCAAATGCTCGGCTCGCCAATTGCCCCTCAAGCTACGCGCAACGGTTGCCTGATCGGCTTTGACACGCTTGTCTCTGAGCATGGCAAGTACTTCGGGGTCGCGCTCTCCGTCAACAATCGCCCGCAAAATGCTCATGCCTGTCACCCCGGCAATGTTGCTGATGACTTGCGCCAATTGGATGTTCATCTGCACCAAAGCCTTTTGCATCCGGTTGAGGGCTTTGGCTTGGTCGCGGACTTTATTGCCACGCTGACGGACCAGGGAGCGCAGTGAGCACACGTTGTCCGAAGGCCGAAAAGCGCCCCTCAACAGGCCGTGCGTCATGAGTAGAAGGATCCACTGACAATCCAGTACGTCGGACTTGCGACCGGTTATTTGCCGAGTCGCACGGGAATTAACGAGATAGACCTCAAAACCTCGTCTATCCAATATTTCGAAGAGCGGGATCCAATAAACGCCGGTCGCCTCCATCGCCACCACCTTGACGCCCATGGATTCAAACCAATCGGCCATGGCATGCAAATCATCGGTGAAGGTTGAAAACCGCTTAACCGGGTCACTGTATTTCGACGGATCAACAGCGGCTAAATGCTCTCGGCCGCCTACATCAACGGCAGCGCAGTCCGGATGGATAACTTCAAAACGTTTTTGGTTCTTGCGCGTCATGACAATTCCTCGCAGGATTGAACGACGCGGGCGGGGTACACGGTGGCGAGCGGATTCACTCTCTTATATGTGGTCACAGCTTGCTGTGCCGACAATGACTCCACGCCGATACCGTGCAGGCCACTCTCCCACTCGGGTGGTGACACACCAGTGCTGGCTACGGCCTTTGCCCCGCCCGCGTTCTTCAACTTTACGATGAACCAGTTTGATGCGCGACAGCGCTACGCCGGAGGCGTAGGGGGGACTCCCACATTAGGGCAATCGCCTCAGCGAAAGTCCCGCCGCTCGCGAATCAACGCATAGGCGTTATGCAGCTCACGGGTTCGCTCGGTCGCCTCGCGCACCTGCGCGGGGCTGGCGCCACTGCCGGCGATCTTGTCCGGGTGGTGGCGGCTGAGCAGGCGGCGATAGGCCCGTTTGATCACCGAAGGCTCGGCGGTGGCCGTCACCCCCAGAAGCCGCAACGCGTCCTGATAGGTCCCGTTACGATTGACCAATGGCTTGCGCGCCGGCGCGTAATCGGACGCCAGGGCCCGGACCTGTTGCGGCGTCCAGCCCAGCCATTTACCCCACAGCTCGATCAAGTCGCGCTCGGCATCATCCGCCCGGCCGTCCGCCCAGGCCATGCGCCAGCAGGCACGTAAAACGCCCTCGGCGGCATGGGGTTGCGCCTTGAGCACGCGCAGATAGCTGCGTACTCGATCGCTGCCGGATTTGCCACGGTTAAACGCCAGGATGGCTCGGCGCTGGGCCGACTCGGTCATCTCCAGTGTGCGCATTTCCTGGCGCGCCTGCTGGATATGCCCGTCCACGATCCGGCCGTTACTTTTGGCCAGGCGCCCCAACAGCACGAACAACAATTCGTCGTTGCGCAACGCGGGGCGCCCGCCAAGGCGTTCGCGCAACTGCGCCCAGCTGTGCAACTGCAGGCGCCGGTCCAGCGCCTGTCCCAACAATGCACCCAACAAAGCCCCCGGAATACTGGCAATCGCAAAGCCAGCCCCGGCGCCGATCAGCGTCCCTGGCCACAACATCCCTACGGCCCCGCTGTCAGCAAGGTTTCGACCTGCGCCAGACGCTCAAGCGTTCCGACATCAACCCAGCGTCCCTTCATGTGTTCACCCGTTACCAGACCTTTGTCCATCGCCGCCCGCAACAGCGGCGCCAGCTTGAAGGCACCCGCACTGCAGCCCGCGAACAACTGGGGGTCGAGCACGGAAATGCCACTGAAGGTCAGGTTATCGGCACCCGGCGCCGCATCATGAAGCAACCCGTCGTTCAAGTAGAAGTCGCCACCAGACGGGTGATGCGCCGGGTTGTCGACCATCACCAGGTGGGCCAGGCCCTGGAGCGGTCGCTTCAACTGGCTGAAGTCGTAGTCGGTCCAGATATCACCGTTGACCACCAGAAACGGCGCATCCCCCAGCAACGGCAAGGCCTTGAAAATCCCGCCGCCGGTTTCCAGCGGCTCGCCTTCGGCCGAATAGCGGATGCGCAAGCCGAACTGGGCACCGTCGCCCAGGTAGCTTTCGATCTGTTCGCCGAGCCAGGCATGGTTGATCACGATCTCGGTAAAGCCGGCCTTGGCCAGCGCCTCAAGGTGATACTCGATCAACCGCTTGCCGCCCGCCTGCACCAGCGGCTTGGGCGTGTGCAGCGTCAGCGGGCGCATGCGTTCGCCCTTGCCGGCCGCCAGGATCATCGCTTTCATACGCAGGCCTCGGCCGGTTGGCGCAGGCTGGCGAGCAGCTCGCCCAGGTCACTCAACTCCGGACGGTCGGCGAGCACCGCTTCTATATAGGCAAAGAAACGCGGCACATCCGCCAGGTAGCGTGGCTTGCCGTCGCGGTGATAAATCCGCGCGAAGATACCGATGACCTTGAGGTGACGCTGCACGCCCATCAGGTCGCTGGCGCGCAGGAACTCTTCAAACTCAGCCTGCACGGGGATCCCCAACTGCCCGGCGCGTTCCCAATAGCCGCGCTGCCACTCCCGCACGCGAGCCTGGGGCCAGCTGAGGAAGGCATCCTTGAACAGACAGGTAATGTCGTAGGTCACCGGGCCGTAGACCGCGTCCTGGAAATCCAGCACGCCGGGGCTGGGCTCGCTGATCATCAGGTTGCGCGGCATATAGTCGCGGTGCACCAGCACTTTGGGCTGCGCCAGGGCGCTGTCGACCAGCAGCTCGCTGGCACTCTGCCAGAGGGCTTGCTGCTGGGTATCGAGCTCGATACCCAAGTGGCGGCGTACGTACCATTCAGGAAACAATTCAAGCTCGCGGCGCAGCAACGCCACGTCATAGCTGGGCAACGGCGCGTCCATCGGCAACTGCTGGAATGCCAGCAACGCGTCGATGGCGTCGGCAAACAATTGATCGGCGTTTTGTTCGTCAATCACGTCCAGGTAGGTGTTTCGGCCCAGGTCATTGAGCAAAAGAAAGCCACGCGGCAAATCTTCCGCATAAATTTTTGGCACATTAATTCCCGATTTCGCGAGCAAATGCGCGATATCGACGAAAGGTTTGCAGTTTTCCTGGGGCGGTGGCGCATCCATCACGACGAATGTATGCGCCCCACCCTCCCAGCGGAAGTAACGCCTGAAACTCGCGTCGCTGCTGGCCGCAGTCAATGTGGCCGGGGGTACGGCACCCCAGTCCTGGGCGTTGAAGAGGATCGGCAACTGCTCATCCAGCCAGACTTCCAGCTGTTGTAAACGTAGATCGTGCTCGGGCATTACAAGGGTCTCCGACGGCGCTAGCCGTCAAGCGGGGCATGCTTTATTATCACGCATCTTTTTCAGACCATCGAGAGGCGTGCGGCCCAAACCGCGGGCAGATGGCACGCAGGAAGCCCGGACTAATAAGATGGCATTGAAATCCCCCGCGTTTCGTAGAAAATTTCCGTTGCTGGTAACCGGCAGTCTGCTGGCCTTGCAACCCTTCGCCACCTCATTCGTGGTCGCCGCGGAACAGTATGACTGCTCAGTCTCTGCTTCGGGTGCCTGGGATTGCGCGCCGAAAACCGCCGCCGCCCCGTTGCCACCGCGGCCGGTGCATGACGGCTCTGCCGTCAGCTCGGCCAACAGCACGCCGCAAGGCGAGGCTGGCGGCAGCGCCGACGCCGAGCCCAAGACCATGCTGGTCACCGAAGCCAAGGGCCGTGGGCTGCGTTCGCGCAGCAAAGACTACAGCCACTTGGACTGGGTGCCTCGCGAGAAGCTGACCGCAGCGCAGCTGGCCGAAACCGGCCCTTACTGCGGCGGTGCCTACATCGAGCCGACTCGTCCTGGCATGAACGACAAGACGGACAAGGGCGATGCGCCGACCTTCATCGGTGCCAAAGCCTCTCGTTACGAGCAGGAACAGCAGGTCGCGACACTGGCCGGTGACGTCGTCATGCGCCAGGGCAGCATGCAGCTGGAATCCGAGGAAGCCAGCCTGTATCAGGCCGAGAACCGTGGCGAGCTGAACGGCAACGTGCGTCTGCGCGACAACGGCGCGCTGATCGTGGGCGACCATGCCCAGGTCCAGCTCGATACCGGCGCCGCCCAGATCGACAACGCCGAATACGTGATGCACAAGTCGCGTATCCGCGGTAACGCGCTCTACGCCAAGCGTGCCGAGAACGCGATCATCCGTCTCAAGGACGGTACGTACACCACCTGCGAGCCGGACAGCAACGCCTGGCAGCTCAAGGGCAACAACATCACGTTGAACCCGGCCACCGGTTTCGGTACGGCCACCAACGCGACGTTGCGGGTCAAGAACATCCCGATCCTGTACACCCCTTACATCTATTTCCCGATTGACGACCGTCGTCAATCCGGCTTCCTGCCGCCGAGCTTCAGCACCGGCAGTGAAACTGGCTTTACGCTGGTAACGCCGTACTACTTCAACCTGGCACCGAACTACGACGCCACGTTGTACCCGCAATACATGACCAAGCGCGGCATGTTGATGGAAGGCGAATTCCGCTACCTCACCAAGTCCAGCGAAGGGCAGTTTGGTGGGGCGTACCTCAACGACGACAACGATGAGCGCAAGAACCAGACCGACTCCGAAAAAACCCGCTATATGCTCAATTGGCAGCATAAAGGTGGCTTGGATTCGCGGCTGACGTCACTGGTTGATTACACCAAAATCAGCGATCCTTACTACTTCCAGGACCTGAAGTCCTACGAAGAAGGCGTAGAGAGTCGCGACTTCGTCAACCAGCAGGGTTCCCTGACTTACCGCGGTGATACGTACCAGGCTCGCTTGAACGTTCAGGCGTACCAACTGGCGACGGTATCGGAGTTCACCCCATACGACCGCTTGCCACAGATCACTTTCAACGGTGCGCTGCCTTACCATCCTGGCGGGCTGGACCTCGCTTACGAAACAGAAGCGGTGCGGTTCGACCGAGATCTTCAGAACGGCTCTTACACTGACAAGGACGGAGCAATTTCCTCTCGTCTGGACAACAACGTCCTCGGGTTGAGCCGTGCCAACGGTACTCGCCTGAGTGCAGCACCGAGCGTCTCCCTGCCGCTGAATTGGACCTACGGTTTCATTACACCGAAGCTCAAGTATGTCTATACCAAATACGACCTTGACCTGGATAACACCGGCAAGAATGACCTGGTAGTCAATAGACTAGGCGCGTCGGCTCTGGGCGAGACGTTCAATAGTTCTCAAAATCGCTCCGTCCCCATTGCCAGTATCGATAGCGGCCTCTTCTTTGACCGTAATACCCAATGGTTTGGTCGTAATTACCAGCAAACCCTGGAACCACGTTTGTTCTATCTCTATGTACCAGAGAAAGATCAGAAAAATATCCCGGTGTTTGACACTAGCGAAACTCCATTCAGTTTCGACTCGTTGTTCCGTGACAACCGCTTCACCGGCGGCGACCGTATCGGCGACGAAAACAAACTGTCGCTGGGCCTGACCAGCCGCTGGATTCAAGACGACGGCCTTGAGCGTCAACGTATCAGTATCGGCCAGGCTGTGTACTTCAAAGACCGCGAAGTACAATTGCCAGGTGTAGACGCGACAACCCGTGATGATGCACATGAAGACGTGTCGCCGATCGCCTTGGATTACTCTTTCCGCTTCAACCGAGATTGGCGTGCGACGGCCGACTACAACTGGGACCCTACCAGCCACAGCCCACGCTCCGGCAGCGCGATGTTCCACTACCAGCCGGAAGACAACCCGAATAAGGTAATCAACGTCGGCTATCGCTACCGTAATGACCAGGTCGTCTACAACCAGTTGACCGGCAAATGGCAATTTGGTGGTGACTATGGCAGCGAAGGCAACCCGAACTTCATCAAGGACTACTACAAAATCCAGCAACACGACTTCTCGATGATGTGGCCGATCATTCCGCAGTGGAACCTGATCACCCGCTGGCAGTATGACTACGCCCGCAACCGTACCTTGGAAGCCTTCGGCGGTTTCGAGTACGACAACTGCTGCTGGAAACTGCGCGTCATCAACCGCTACTGGGTTTCCAACGACGAATACAGCCAGATCGCCCCTCTCAACGAAAAGGGTGACCACGGGCTCTTCTTCCAAATTGTCCTCAAAGGACTCGGCGGCCTGACCGGCGCCAAGGTAGAGAGCTTCCTCGACAAAGGCATTGAAGGTTATCGTGAACGTGAAGACAAAGCTTTCTGAGTGCTTGCGCCCGCTCGTGCTGGGCGCGCTGTTCCTGGGTGCCGCCTCGGCGCATGCCGCGGTGCAACAGCTGGATAAAGTCGCAGCCATCGTCGATAACGACGTGATCATGCAGAGCCAACTGGACCAACGGGTCAAGGAAGTTCAGCAAACCATCGCCAAGCGTGGCGGTGGTGTGCCGCCGACCAGCGTCCTGGAACCCCAGGTGCTGGAACGCCTGATCGTGGAAAACCTGCAACTGCAGATCGGCGAACGCTCCGGCATCCGTATTTCTGACGAAGAGCTGAACCAGGCCGTCGGCACCATCGCTCAACGCAACAATATGAGCATCGACCAGTTCCGCGCAGCTCTGGCGCACGATGGCCTGTCCTATGAGGACGCGCGTGACCAGATCAAGCGTGAAATGATCATCAGCCGTGTACGCCAGCGTCGCGTAGCCGAACGGGTGCA
This sequence comes from Pseudomonas sp. R2-7-07, assembly GCF_003852355.1. Taxonomy (NCBI): domain Bacteria; kingdom Pseudomonadati; phylum Pseudomonadota; class Gammaproteobacteria; order Pseudomonadales; family Pseudomonadaceae; genus Pseudomonas; species Pseudomonas sp. R2-7-07. Next base: position 5,217,223 of record NZ_CP027759.1, read on the forward strand.
GGTGTCGGAGCAGGAAGTGAAGAACTTCCTGGCCTCGGACCTGGGCAAGATGCAGCTTTCCGAAGAGCTGCACCTGGCCAATATCCTGATCCCAACGCCCGACAGCGCCAACGCCGAGCAGCTCAATGCGGCCGCAGCCAAAACCCAGGCTATCTATGATCGCCTCAAGGCCGGCGCTGATTTCGCCCAGATGGCGATTGCCCAGTCCGGCAGCGACAACGCGCTCGACGGTGGTGACATGGGCTGGCGTAAAGCCGCTCAACTGCCGCCGCCGTTCGACCGCGAGCTGAGTGCGATGAACGTGGGTGACATTACCCAACCGGCACGTACTCCGGGCGGTTTCATCATCCTCAAGCTGCTGGCCAAGCGCGGCGGCGAGACCTCGCTGAAAGACGAAGTACACGTTCGTCACATTCTGGTCAAACCAAGCGAAATCCGTACCGAGGCACAAACCAAGGAACTGGCCCAGAAGATCTATGACCGCATCGAAAGCGGTGAAGACTTCGCCACCCTGGCCAAGAGCTTTTCGGAAGACCCAGGTTCTGCCCTCAACGGCGGCGACCTGAACTGGATCGACCCGAAAGCCCTGGTGCCCGAGTTCCAGCAGGTGATGGCCGATACTCCGCAAGGCGTACTGTCCAAGCCGTTCAAGACCCAATACGGCTGGCACGTGCTGGAAGTCCTTGGCCGTCGCGCCACCGACAACACCAACCAGGCCCGCGAACAGCAAGCCCTGACCGTACTGCGTAACCGCAAGTACGACGAAGAGCTGCAAACCTGGTTGCGTCAGATCCGTGACGAAGCCTACGTAGAAAACAAGCTGCCAGGCGCCGAGCAAACAGGCACCGACCAGGCAACCCAGTGAAACCCCAGCGTTTCGCGGTAACACCCGGCGAGCCGGCCGGCATTGGTCCAGACCTGTGCCTGCTGCTCGCCTCGCAACCCCAGCCACACCCCCTGATTGCCATCACCAGCTGCGACCTGCTCCTTGAGCGGGCCGCGCAACTGGGTGTGGCTGTCAACCTGCTGAGCGTCGCACCGGGCAACTGGCCCGACCTGCCGGCGCCGGCGGGCAGCCTGTATGTGTGGGACACGCCCCTGCAAGCCAAGGTCATCGCCGGGCAACTGGACAAGGCCAATGCGGCCTTCGTACTGGAAACCCTGACCCGCGCCGGCCAAGGCTGCATCGACGGCGACTTCGCCGGCATGATCACCGCGCCCGTCCATAAAGGCGTGATCAACGAATCCGGTATCGCCTTTTCCGGCCATACCGAATTCCTGGCCGAACTCACACACACCGAACAAGTCGTGATGATGCTGGCCACCCGGGGCCTTCGCGTCGCGCTGGTCACCACGCACCTGCCGCTGCGCGACATCGCCGACGCCATCACCGCCGAGCGCATAGAACGCGTCACACGCATCCTGCACGCCGACCTGCAACACAAATTCGGCATTGCCCAACCGCGTATCCTGGTCTGTGGGCTCAACCCCCACGCCGGTGAAGGCGGGCATTTGGGCCGTGAAGAAATCGACATCATTGAACCGACATTAGAGCGTCTGCGCCAAGAAGGCATGGACCTGCGCGGCCCATTGCCTGCCGACACTCTGTTTACCCCCAAATATCTGGAGCACTGCGACGCAGTGCTGGCGATGTACCATGACCAGGGGCTGCCCGTGCTGAAATACAAAGGCTTCGGCGCCGCAGTCAACGTGACACTGGGCCTGCCGATCATCCGCACCTCCGTCGACCATGGCACTGCCCTGGACCTGGCAGGCAGCGGCAAGATCGATACCGGCAGCCTGCACATGGCCCTGGAAACCGCCTATCAGATGGCCGAGACCCGTATATGACTGAGCATTACCAACACCGGGCGCGCAAGCGCTTCGGGCAAAACTTCCTGCACGACGCTGGCGTAATTGACCGCATCCTGCGCTCCATCCACGCCAAATCTTGCGACCGCCTGCTGGAAATCGGCCCAGGCCAGGGCGCATTGACCCAGGGCCTGCTGGCCAGTGGCGGCCAACTGGACGTGGTTGAGCTGGACAAGGACCTGATCCCGATTCTCAACCAGCAGTTTGCCGACAAGCCCAACTTTAATCTGCATCAGGGCGATGCGCTGAAGTTCGACTTCAATACGCTCAATGCTGCGCCCAGCAGCCTGCGTGTGGTCGGTAACCTGCCATACAACATCTCCACCCCGCTGATTTTCCACCTGCTGAACAACGCCGGGATCATCCGCGACATGCACTTCATGCTGCAAAAAGAAGTGGTGGAGCGCCTGGCCGCCGGGCCGGGTGGTGGTGATTGGGGCCGGCTGTCGATCATGGTCCAGTACCATTGCCGCGTCGAGCATCTGTTCAACGTTGGCCCGGGCGCATTCAACCCGCCGCCGAAGGTCGACTCGGCCATCGTGCGCCTGGTGCCCCATGCCGTGCTGCCGCACCCGGCCAAGGACCACAAATTGCTTGAGCGCGTCGTGCGTGAAGCGTTCAACCAACGCCGCAAGACCCTGCGCAACACGCTCAAGGCGCTGTTGAGCAACGCCGAAATCGAAGCGGCCGGCGTCGACGGCAGCCTGCGCCCCGAGCAACTGGACCTAGCCGCGTTCGTGCGCCTGGCCGACCAGCTGGCGATTCAGCCTGCCCCGACAGAAGGGTAAGGTTCAACGCGATCCAATGTGGGAGGGGGCTTGCTCCCGATAGGGGAGTATCAGTGGATAAATTTCAACTGACACACCGCTATCGGGAGCAAGCCCCCTCCCACATTTGGATCACATATCTGGCCTAGTGGCCACCTCTTGGCCTAGACTGGCCCGCATCAGCTGTCCTGCGCATCTGCTTTTAAGGCCTCTTGCATGTCCGATCCTCGCTACCAGATCGACGTCAGCGTCGTTACCCGCTTCCTGGCGGACCAATCCCAACCTGAACACAACCGCTTTGCCTTTGCCTACACCATCACGGTGAAAAACAACGGGCTGGTGCCGGCCAAGCTGCTGTCGCGCCATTGGGTGATCACCGACGGTGATGGTCAGGTCGAAGAAGTACGCGGCGCGGGTGTTGTCGGCCAGCAACCGTTGATCGACATCGGCGCCAGCCATACCTACAGCAGCGGCACGGTGATGACCTCCAAAGTCGGCACCATGCAAGGCACCTATCAAATGAAAGCGACCGACGGCAAGCTGTTCGACGCGATCATCAAGCCATTCCGCCTCGCCGTACCCGGAGCCCTGCACTGATGGCAACGTATGCGGTCGGTGACCTGCAAGGCTGCCTGGAGCCCCTCAAGTGCCTGCTCGAACGCGTCACGTTCGACCCGGCAACCGATCGCCTTTGGTTGGTCGGCGATCTGGTCAACCGTGGTCCGCAGTCCCTGGAAACCTTGCGCTACCTCTATAAGCTGCGTGATTCGCTGGTCTGCGTGCTGGGCAACCATGACCTGCACCTGCTCGCGGCCGGCCACAACATCGAGCGTCTGAAAAAAGGCGATACGCTGCGGGAAATCCTCGAAGCGCCGGACCGGGCCGAGTTGCTGGAGTGGGCGCGCCGACAAAAGCTCATGCATTACGACGAGGCCCGCAACATCGCCATGGTCCATGCTGGCATCCCACCGCAATGGACGTTGAAAAAAGCCCTCAAGTGCGCAGCCGAAGTCGAAAGCGCCCTGGCCGATGACAACCTCTACACCGCCTACCTCGACGGCATGTATGGCAACGAGCCGATGAAGTGGGACAGCGACCTCAGCGGCGTTGCCCGCTTGAGGGTGATCACCAACTACTTCACGCGCATGCGCTTTTGCACGGCCGAGGGCCGACTGGACCTCAAGAGCAAGGAAGGCGCCGATACCGCGCTGCCTGGCTATAAACCCTGGTTTGCGCACAAGGAACGCAAAACCCGTGACACGAAAATCATCTTCGGTCATTGGGCCGCCCTAGAAGGCAAATGCGAAGAACCCGGCGTGTTCGCCCTCGACACCGGCTGCGTGTGGGGTGGTGCCATGACCCTGATGAACATCGACACCGGCGAGCGCATCAGTTGCCAGTGTGAATCCCCCGTATCCAATACACAGACGGCCGCCGCCAAGCCCTAGGAGCCCGCCATGACAGAATTCAAACGTATTCCCCCCGAACAAGCCCAGGCCCTGCGCGAACAAGGCGCTGTGGTCGTCGATATCCGTGACCAGCCTACGTATGCCGCTGCGCACATTGCCGGCGCCCGGCATCTGGACAACGTCAACATCGCCGACTTTATCCGCGCCGCCGACCTCGACGCGCCGCTGATCGTTGCGTGCTACCACGGCAACTCCAGCCAGAGCGCAGCGGCTTATCTTGTCAGCCAGGGTTTCTCCGACGTCTACAGCCTGGACGGCGGCTTTGAGCTGTGGCGTGCGACCTATCCTGCGGAAATATCTTCAGGCGATTCGCAATAATTTTTTTCACACCCCGCTACCCCGCGTGACGCTTGGGCTTGCGCCGTTTCTGACGAACGGCGCGGCCAAACTAATTACGCATCGCGCCTTGACCTCCCCGATTCCGAACTATCCTTAAGCGCAGGCCATCCAAATCAGGGGAGAGCCGGTACACCGGCGTGCGGGTCATCGGTAGCGTTTCAGGGTGTTCTGGGGGGAAAACAGCTATTGGCGAACGTCAATGACTGCCAGCATCGACTGATTGATCCGGCGTCGGCTCCACGTATCGAGCGAGGTGACGACGTCATGAGTATCTTTAGCCACTTCCAACAACGTTTCGCGTCCACACAGGAGGAGGAACTCACGCTTCAAGAGTACCTCGAACTGTGCAAACAGGATCGCAGTACCTATGCGTCTGCCGCCGAACGCCTGCTGCTGGCAATCGGCGAGCCGCAGTTGGTGGAAACCGCCAACAACTCGCGGCTGTCGCGAATATTCTCCAACAAGGTGATCCGCCGCTATCCGGCCTTTGAAGACTTCCACGGCATGGAAGAATGCATCGACCAGATCGTCTCCTACTTCCGCCATGCTGCCCAAGGCCTGGAGGAAAAGAAACAGATCCTCTACCTGCTCGGCCCCGTCGGCGGTGGCAAGTCGTCCCTGGCCGAAAAACTCAAGCAACTGATCGAAAAGGTGCCCTTCTACGCGATCAAGGGCTCGCCGGTGTTCGAGTCGCCCCTGGGCCTGTTCAACGCCACCGAAGACGGCGCCATCCTCGAAGAAGACTTTGGCATCCCTCGGCGCTATCTCAATACCATCATGTCGCCCTGGGCCACCAAGCGCCTGTCCGAATTCGGTGGCGATATCAGCCAGTTCCGCGTGGTCAAGCTCTACCCGTCGATCCTCAACCAGATCGGCGTCGCCAAGACTGAACCGGGCGACGAGAACAACCAGGACATCTCCGCACTGGTGGGCAAGGTCGATATCCGCAAACTGGAAGAATTCCCACAGAACGACGCCGATGCCTACAGCTACTCGGGCGCGCTGTGCCGGGCCAACCAGGGCCTGATGGAATTCGTGGAGATGTTCAAGGCGCCGATCAAGGTGCTGCACCCACTGCTCACGGCCACGCAAGAAGGTAACTACAACAGTACCGAAGGCCTGGGCGCGATTCCATTCACTGGGATCCTGCTGGCTCACTCCAACGAATCGGAGTGGCACACCTTCCGCAACAACAAGAACAACGAAGCCTTCATCGACCGTATCTACATCGTCAAGGTGCCGTACTGCCTACGGGTCAGCGATGAAATCAAGATCTACGACAAACTGCTGTTCAACAGCTCCCTGGCCAAGGCGCATTGCGCACCCGACACCCTGAAGATGCTCGCCCAGTTCACCGTGCTGTCGCGCCTCAAGGAGCCGGAGAACTCGAATATCTACTCGAAAATGCGCGTGTACGACGGGGAAAATCTCAAGGACACCGATCCCAAGGCCAAATCGATCCAGGAATACCGCGACACGGCGGGCGTCGATGAAGGCATGAACGGCCTGTCGACGCGTTTCGCGTTCAAGATCCTGTCCAAGGTGTTCAACTTCGACCCTCACGAGATCGCCGCCAACCCGGTGCATTTGCTGTACGTGCTGGAGCAGCAGATCGAACAGGAACAATTCCAGGCCGAAACCCGCGAGCGCTATCTGCGCTTCCTCAAGGAATACCTGGCGCCGCGCTACATCGAATTCATCGGCAAGGAAATCCAGACCGCCTACCTAGAGTCCTACAGCGAGTACGGCCAGAACATTTTCGACCGCTACGTGCTGTATGCCGACTTCTGGATTCAGGACCAGGAATACCGCGACCCGGAAACCGGCGAAATCCTCAACCGCGTGGCACTCAACGAGGAGCTGGAGAAAATCGAGAAACCCGCCGGCATCAGTAATCCGAAGGATTTCCGCAACGAAATCGTCAACTTCGTGCTGCGCGCCCGCGCCAACAACAACGGCAAGAACCCAACTTGGCTCAGCTACGAGAAGCTGCGGGTGGTGATCGAGAAGAAAATGTTCTCCAACACCGAGGATCTGCTGCCGGTTATCAGCTTCAACGCCAAGGCGAGCAAGGAGGATCAGCAAAAACACAACGACTTCGTCACACGAATGGTCGAGCGCGGCTACACCGACAAACAGGTACGACTGCTCTCCGAGTGGTACCTGCGGGTGCGCAAATCGCAGTAAGGCAGCGACAGGCGGCCACTGCCAGGCATCCGGCCTGGCAGTCGACCGCTTGTCCCTAAGCTTCCAGTTCGCGGCTTGAAGCTTGTAACGTGAAGCTGCCCGGAGGGCTCCCCATGAGCTATGTGATCGACCGACGCCTCAATGGCAAGAACAAGAGCACGGTAAACCGCCAGCGGTTCCTGCGGCGTTACCGTGACCATATCAAAAAGGCCGTTGAAGAGGCCGTCAGCCGCCGCTCCATTACCGACATGGAACATGGCGAACAAATCAGCATTCCCGGACGGGACATCGACGAACCCGTGCTGCACCACGGCCGGGGCGGTAAGCAAACCGTGGTGCATCCGGGCAACAAGGAGTTCACCACGGGTGACCACATTCAGCGCCCGCAAGGTGGCGGTGGGGGCAAGGGCGCGGGCAAGGCCGGTAACTCCGGCGAGGGCATGGACGAGTTCGTGTTCCAGATCACCCAGGAAGAATTTCTCGAATTCATGTTCGAGGACTTGGAACTGCCCAACCTGGTCAAACGCAACCTGACTGGCACCGACACGTTCAAAACCGTGCGTGCGGGTATCAGCAACGAGGGCAACCCGTCGCGTATCAACATCATCCGCACCCTGCGCTCAGCCCACGCCCGGCGTATCGCCCTGTCAGGAAGCAGCCGTGCAAAATTGAAGCAGGCCAAGGAAGAGTTGGAGCGCCTGAGGCGCGAAGAACCGGACAACTTCGGCGATATCCAGGAAATAGAGGCAGAGATCGAGAAGCTCAGCGCGCGCATTCATCGCGTGCCGTTCCTCGATACCTTTGACTTGAAATACAACCTGCTGGTCAAGCAGCCCAACCCGAGTTCCAAGGCCGTGATGTTCTGCCTGATGGACGTGTCCGGCTCCATGACCCAGGCCACCAAGGACATTGCCAAGCGCTTCTTTATCTTGCTGTACCTGTTCCTGAAGCGGAACTACGACAAGATCGAGGTGGTGTTCATCCGCCATCACACCAGCGCCCGGGAAGTGGACGAAGAAGAATTCTTCTATTCCCGCGAAACCGGCGGCACTATCGTCTCCAGCGCCCTGAAGCTGATGCAGGAAATCATGGCCGAGCGCTACCCGGTCAATGAGTGGAATATCTACGCGGCCCAGGCGTCCGACGGGGACAACTGGAACGATGACTCGCCGATCTGCCGCGACATCCTGATCAACCAGATCATGCCTTTCGTGCAGTACTACACCTACGTCGAAATTACCCCCCGTGAGCACCAGGCGCTATGGTTCGAATACGAGCGCATCGGCGAAGCCTTTGCCGATACGTTCGCCCAACAGCAACTGGTCTCGGCCGGCGATATCTATCCGGTCTTCCGTGAACTCTTCCAGCGCAGGTTAGTGTCATGACCGCCAAAAAAGAGCATAAGCGCCAACCTATTTCCACCGGGTCCGAGTGGACCTTTGAACTGATCCAGGCCTATGACCGGGAAATCAGCCGCATCGCGGCGGGTTATGCCCTGGACACTTACCCCAATCAGATCGAAGTGATCACCGCCGAACAGATGATGGACGCCTACGCCTCCGTCGGTATGCCGCTGGGTTATCACCATTGGTCCTACGGCAAACACTTTCTCAGCACCGAAAAGTCCTATACCCGCGGCCAGATGGGCCTGGCCTACGAGATCGTGATCAACTCCGACCCGTGCATCGCTTACCTGATGGAAGAAAACACCATCTGCATGCAGGCGTTGGTGGTGGCCCACGCGTGCTACGGGCATAACAGCTTTTTCAAGGGCAACTACCTGTTCCGCACCTGGACCGATGCCAGTTCGATCATCGATTACCTGGTGTTCGCCAAGCAGTACATCATGCAATGCGAGGAGCGCCACGGCATCGACGCGGTGGAAGACCTGCTCGACTCCTGCCACGCGTTGATGAACTACGGCGTTGACCGTTACAAACGCCCCTATCCGATTTCGGCCGAAGAAGAACGTCTGCGTCAGAAGGAACGTGAGGAGCACTTGCAGAAACAGATCAACGATCTGTGGCGCACCATTCCAAAGCGCGCCGGCAAGAACAGCGACAAGGACAATGCACGCTTCCCCGCCGAACCTCAGGAAAACATCCTGTATTTTCTGGAAAAACATGCGCCACTGCTGGAGCCATGGCAACGCGAAATCGTGCGCATCGTGCGCAAGATCGCCCAGTACTTTTATCCCCAGCGCCAGACCCAGGTGATGAATGAGGGCTGGGCGACGTTCTGGCACTACACGCTGATGAACGACCTGTACGACGAGGGCCTGGTCACCGACGGGTTCATGATGGAATTCCTCACCTCCCATACCAGTGTGGTGTTCCAGCCCGGTTTCGATAGCCCGTACTACAACGGCATCAATCCCTATGCGCTGGGCTTTGCGATGTATCGGGATATCCGGCGCATGTGCGAACACCCCACCGAGGAGGACCGTCGCTGGTTCCCGGAAATCGCTGGCAGCGACTGGCTCTCCACCATCAAGTTCGCCATGAGCAGCTTCAAGGATGAGAGCTTCATCCTGCAGTACCTGTCTCCCCAGGTGATTCGCGACCTCAAGCTGTTCAGCATCATGGATGACGACCTCAAGGACGACCTGGTAGTGCCGGCCATTCATGACGAACCCGGCTACCGGACTATCCGCGAGACCTTGGCGGCGCAATACAACTTGGGCAACCGCGAGCCCAACGTACAGATCTACAGCATCGACGTGCGGGGTGACCGCTCGCTGACCTTGCGTCACCAGCAGCACGACCGCAAACCCTTGGGCGAATCCACCGAGGAGGTGCTCAAGCACTTGCACCGGCTGTGGGGCTTCGATATCCACCTGGAAACCCTGCAGGGCGACCAAGTGGTGAAAACCCACCATGTTCCCCCGCGCAGCGATCATAACGACACCGACTACGGCCGTCTGGACCTGGCCGTCGTGCATCTCTGAAACGGCAAAGCCTCCATTGGCCCGGCGCAGACGGTATCCTGTGCCGCTAATGGAGGCTTTTTCATGAAAATCTACAAAGTCGGCGGTGCCGTGCGTGATCGCCTGCTGGGCATCGAGGTCATCGATATCGATCGCGTCGTCGTTGGCGCCACCGTCGAAGAGATGCAGGCCAAAGGCTTCAAGCCGGTCGGCGCTGACTTCCCTGTGTTCCTGGACCCGAAAAACGGCGATGAATACGCCCTCGCCCGCACCGAGCGCAAAAGTGGCAGGGGCTACGGCGGCTTCGTGTTTCACGCCAGCCCCGACGTCACGCTGGAAGAAGACCTGGTTCGTCGCGACCTGACCATCAATGCCATGGCCGAAGATGATGAGGGCAATCTGACTGACCCCTACCACGGCCAACGCGACCTGGAAGCACGCGTTTTACGTCACGTTTCGCCCGCGTTCGCCGAAGATCCCCTGCGAGTGCTGCGGGTTGCGCGGTTTGCCGCGCGTTATGCGCACCTCGGATTCAGCGTGGCTCCCGAAACCCTGGCACTGATGCGTCAGCTCAGCGAATCCGGCGAACTGGAAGCGTTGACGCCGGAGCGCAGTTGGAAGGAGATTTCCCGGGCATTGATGGAAGACCAGCCCCAGGTGTTTATTCAGGTGCTGCGCGACAGCCATGCGCTGAAAACCCTGATGCCGGAAGTGGATGCGCTGTTCGGCGTACCGCAGCCCGAAGCCCATCATCCCGAGATCGACACCGGCGTGCACACCCTGAGCGTGCTGGAACAGGCTGCAGTGCACAAACAACCGCTGAGCGTACGCTGGGCCTGCCTGCTGCACGACCTGGGCAAAGGTCTGACGCCTGTGGATAAGTTGCCGCAGCACATTGCCCACGAACACCGGGGCTTGAAGCTGATCAAGGCAGTTAATGAACGTTTCAAAGTGCCAAAGGATTGCCAGGAATTGGCGTTGCTGGTGGGCCAATATCACACCCACGGGCATCGCGCCCTGGAGCTGAAGGCATCGACGCTATTGGAGTTGCTGCAAAGTTTTGACGTCTACCGTCGACCGCAACGCTTCGAGGAATTCGTGGTCGCCTGCGAGATGGATGCGCGGGGCCGCAAGGGTCTTGAACAGCGCAGTTATCCACAGGCAGATTATTTGCGGGGCGCGGCGAAGGCTGCGCGCGAGGTGGCAGTGGCGCCCTTGCTGGAAAAAGGCTTCAAAGGCCCGGAGCTGGGCGAGGCGCTCAAGCGTGAACGGCTTAACGCACTAAAAGCCTACAAAGAACAACACAAGCCTCTGTAGGAGCGAGCTTGCTCGCGAAGGACATCAGCGATAACGCAGCGCCCTCTGGTTTTTCGCGAGCAAGCTCGGCTCCTACAGAAGCACGTCTGCCGTGAGTTGCCGGCCCTGCCACTCAAACGCCACAGGCGCGAGCACCTGATCGATCTGCGCATCGCGCCACAGCGCAGCCATGGTCTTGCCCGCTTCAGGATGCACCCGATCCGGTGCCATCATCGACAGCGGCCACAATACGAAAGCGTTTTTCAGGATCTCAGCCCGCGGCAGGATCAAACCGTCGAAATTACCCACTAGATCGCTATACAGCAGCACATCGATATCCAGGGGCAGCCCCTTACGATCTGGCGCATAGCGGCCGTTGTCGGCCTCGATGGATTTCAACCGACGGTCCAGCTCCATCAACGACAGGTCGGTCCACGCCGACACCACCAGATTGAAGAACGGCCCGCTCTTGATACCCACCGGCTGGCTTTCGAACACCGCCGAACAGCGCATGCCCGTCAAAAAGCTCGCCAGCGCATCGAGTCCCGCACGTAAATTGAGCTCGCGCTCGATATTACTGCCCAGGCCAAGGTAAACCTGAGTCAGCGACATCCGCGCTCGATCTCCACGCCCACGCCTTTGGCCGCCGGGACGGCACCTGGCTTGGTCAATTTGAGGTGCAGCCAGGGAATCTGGAATTCACTCATCAACACTTCGGCCAGGCGTTCGGCGAAGGTTTCCACCAGCTGGTACTGGGACTGCTCGGCAAAGGCCTGGATACGCGCGGACACGCTGGCATAATCCAATGCCAAGGTCAGGTCGTCGCCAGCGGCGGCCGGACGGTTATCCCAGGCAAAGCTCAGGTCCAGGCGCAGGCATTGACGGATTCCGCGCTCCCAGTCGTAGGCTCCGATCACGGTGTCGACTTCCAGGCCTTCGATAAACACTCTGTCCAAGCACTCTTCTCCGCAGCACGACAAGGGCGCGATGCCCCGTTAGAATCAGGGCGTCCTCGCCCGGAATAGTTAGCATGTTTTGGTCACTGGCGATTCTCGCCTACCTGCTCGGCTCGCTGTCCTTTGCCATTTTGCTCAGCCGCCTGACGGGAAATCCCGATCCGCGAATGAGTGGCTCAGGCAATGCCGGTGCCACCAATATGTTGCGCCTGGCCGGCAAGAAACTCGCCGTGCTGACGCTGCTGGGCGACATCTGCAAGGGCCTGCTGCCCGTACTGCTCGCCAGCCTCGTCGGCCTTACCCTGCAACAGCAGGCCTGGGTGGGCGTATGCGCCGTCCTGGGCCATCTGTTCCCCCTGTACTTCCGCTTTCGCGGCGGCAAAGGCGTCGCCACGGCGGCCGGCATGCTGCTGGGGATCTACCCGCCGGCAGCGTTGCTGGCGGTGCTCGCCTGGCTGCTGACGTTCTACCTGACCCGCACCAGCTCGTTGGCTGCGCTGATCGCCACACCGCTCACCCTGCCATTACTGGCCTGGCAAGCACCGGCGGCGCTGCTGCCGATGAGCGTGCTGACACTGCTGATCGTCTGGCGCCACCGCGGCAATCTACGCGACCTGTTTGCCGGGCGCGAACGGCATTTCTAAGGGCCGTCCAGGCTAACCCTTACAGCGGCGACAACTGCTCCATCGGCCAACGCGCCTGCACGCTGATCGCCAGGCTCTCATGCTGCCCGGCTTGCAGGCGTTGACAACCAGCGTAGGCGATCATCGCGCCATTGTCGGTGCAGAACTCAGGGCGCGCGTAGAACACGTCGCCGTTCATCTCACCGAGCATTTTCTCCAACGCGCTGCGCAAAGCCTTGTTGGCACTGACGCCGCCAGCAATCACCAGGCGCTTCATGCCTGCCTGCTTCAGGGCGCGCTTGCACTTGATGGTCAAAGTCTCCACCACGGCCTGCTGGAACGCCAGCGCAATGTCGCAACGGGCTTGCTCGCCATCGTCTCCGGCGCTGACGCTCTGCTGCCAGGTATTCAACGCTGAAGTTTTCAAGCCGCTGAAGCTGAACATCAGCCCCGGGCGATCGCACATCGGCCGTGGGAACGTATAACGGCCGGCTACGCCTTTTTCGGCAAGACGGGCGATTTCCGGACCACCGGGGTAATTGAGCCCCATCATCTTCGCGGTCTTGTCGAATGCTTCGCCTGCGGCATCGTCCAGCGACTCGCCCAACAACGTGTATTGGCCGATGCCGTCGACCTGAACCAGCTGCGTATGCCCCCCCGAAACCAACAAAGCGACGAACGGGAACGCTGGCGGTGTTTTTTCCAGCATCGGTGCCAGCAAATGCCCTTCCATGTGGTGCACACCGAGGGCCGGAATCCCCCAGGCAAACGCCAGCGCCTGGGCACAGGAAGCCCCAACCAGCAGGGCTCCGACCAATCCCGGGCCTGCGGTATAGGCAATCGCGTCGATCTCGGTCGGCACGCAGCCAGCCTCATCCAACACCTGGCGAATCAACGGCAGCATGCGTTTGACGTGATCACGGCTGGCAAGCTCCGGCACCACGCCGCCATAGGCACGGTGCAGGTCGATCTGACTGAACAGCGCATCGGCCAAAAGCCCGCGTTCACTGTCGTAAAGTGCGACACCGGTTTCGTCGCAGGAGGTTTCAAGTCCCAGTACTAGCATGGGTTTGCGCCTTGTAGAGGCTGAATTCGAAGGCGCGCATAATAGTCGTCACTCCCCCTCCCGACTAGCGGTTTTCGATCAGAGGCTTTGCATTCCTGCCAATGAGGGGTTAACATCCGCAACCCTTAAAAACCGACGACCTCAGCCGCGAATTGTTTGCGACGAGAACGTTGATCCCGGTAATGAAAGAAGGTAGCTCTGGATGCCAGCCGTCAAAGTAAAAGAGAACGAACCCTTCGACGTAGCTCTGCGTCGTTTCAAGCGCTCCTGCGAAAAAGCCGGTGTTCTGGCTGAAGTTCGTAGCCGCGAATTTTATGAGAAGCCAACTTCTGAGCGTAAGCGTAAGGCAGCAGCCGCTGTTAAGCGTCACGCCAAGAAAGTTCAGCGCGAACAGCGCCGCGCCGTTCGTCTGTACTAATACACAGACGTTCGTAGCAAGCTTCTGCCAAGCCCGGCCCTCAGCCGGGCTGTTGGCATTTGCGGATATCGCTTGGTGCTTCATCGTCGACGCCGCACACGCGACCGAGACACTGCTTCACACGTCAGGACTGGCTCTTTTGCCAGCGGTGCACGTCTCTTCTGACGAGCCTAACAAGGCTACTGACGAGCACACCTATTCTTCAAGCAGGCGATCAACTGTGTCGACTGTGCCCATCAATGAGCTTCCGAGACCGCTCACAGGTCAAGACCGGACTCACGGGCAACTTTTATTCGTCGGACACTGATAGAGACTAACGTCAGCGAATGTTCGGCAGATACACTCCCTGACACCCCATGCAGACGATAATGCTCGAGCGCCCAACGTGCGCTTGAACATTTCACGGGCCCTCATTTACACGCAGTGATGACGAGAACGCCATGGCCGGGCTGATTCCCCAGAGCTTTATTGACGACCTTCTGAACCGCACCGACATCGTCGATGTTGTCAGCTCACGCGTGCAACTGAAAAAAGCCGGCAAGAACTACACCGCCTGCTGCCCGTTCCATAAGGAAAAAACCCCGTCGTTCAGTGTCAGCCCGGACAAGCAGTTCTATTACTGCTTCGGTTGCGGCGCCGGCGGCAACGCCCTCGGCTTCCTGATGGACCACGACAACCTGGATTTCCCCCAGGCCGTCGAGGACCTAGCGAAAGCCGCCGGCATGGAAATCCCCCGCGAAGAAAGCGGCCGCGCGCACAAACCGCGCCAACCCACCGACTCGCCGCTGTATCCGCTGCTGACCGCCGCTGCCGATTTCTATCGGCAGGCGCTTAAAAGCCATCCGCAGCGCAAAGCCGCTGTCGATTACCTCAAGGGCCGGGGCCTCACCGGTGAAATCGCCCGGGACTTCGGCCTCGGTTTTGCCCCGCCCGGCTGGGACAACCTGTACAAGCACCTGAGCAGCGATACGCTCCAGCAAAAAGCCATGATTGACGCTGGCCTGCTGATTGAAAACGCCGAGACCGGCAAACGCTATGACCGCTTCCGTGACCGCGTGATGTTTCCGATCCGCGACAGCCGCGGCCGCATCATCGCGTTCGGTGGCCGAGTGCTGGGGGACGACAAGCCCAAGTACTTGAACTCCCCGGAAACCCCGGTTTTCCATAAAGGCCAGGAACTCTACGGCCTGTTCGAAGCGCGCAAGAACAACCGCAACCTCGACGAGATCATCGTGGTTGAAGGCTATATGGACGTCATCGCCCTGGCCCAGCAGGGCCTGCGCAATGCGGTGGCGACCCTCGGCACAGCCACCAGCGAAGAACACATGAAGCGCCTGTTCCGCGTGGTGCCCAGCGTGCTGTTCTGTTTCGACGGCGACCAGGCCGGCCGCAATGCCGCCTGGCGCGCGCTTGAGGCCACGCTGTCGAGCCTGCAGGACGGGCGCCGTGCACGCTTTTTGTTCCTGCCCGAAGGCGAAGACCCGGACACCCTGGTGCGCTCCGAAGGCACCGACGCGTTCCGGGCGCGTATCAATCAACATGCACAACCGCTGGCGGACTATTTTTTCCAGCAGTTGACCGAAGAGGCCGACCCGCGCTCGCTTGAAGGCAAGGCCCATATGGCCACCCTCGCAGCGCCGTTGATCGACAAAGTCCCAGGTGCCAACTTGCGCACCCTGATGCGCCAGCGCCTGCTGGAAATCACCGGATTGAGCGGCGAGGCCGTGAGCCAGCTGGTGCACAGCGCTCCTCAGCATGCGCCGCCCGCCTACGACCCAGGCATGGATTACGACGCCATGCCGGACTATGCCGACTTCCACCAACCGCAGGAGGCGTTTACGCCCCAGCAGGAGTGGACGCCGAAGAAGCCCGGGGCCGGCGGCAAGAAGTGGGACAAGAAGCCCTGGAGCAAGAATGGCAAGCGCGGCGATCGCGATGAGGCTTATGCCCCGCGCACGCCGGTTGCCGTAGAAGCGCCGACACTGATTGCGTTGCGCACGCTTATCCACCACCCGCAATTGGCGGGCAAGGTAGAAAGCGCCGATCATTTTGCCAACGAGAGCAACACCTACGCTCAGGTGCTTATCGCCCTGATCGAGGCCGTGCAGAAAAATCCTAAGCTAAACTCAATTCAGCTGATGGCTCGCTGGCATGGCACGGAACAGGGCCGCCTATTGAAGGCACTCGCGGAAAAGGAGTGGCTAATTGACGGCGATAACCTTGAACAACAGTTTTTAGACACCATTAACAGGTTATCCGCGGGTCAACATACACAGACCCTCGATGAGCTCATCAAGAGAGCAAGACAGCCGGGATTGTCGGCTGAAGAGCAGATTCAGATAGCAAAACAGATGCGCGACCTCTTAAAACAGAACGTTTGCACATCAAACCCGACCTCAGCTGGCGTGTGAGGTCATAGCTCGGGTATAATCCTCGGCTTGTTTTTTGCCCGCCAAGACCTTCAGTGGATAGGGTGTTATGTCCGGAAAAGCGCAACAGCAGTCTCGTATCAAAGAGTTGATCACCCTTGGTCGTGAGCAGAAGTATCTGACTTACGCAGAGGTCAACGACCACCTGCCTGAGGATATTTCAGATCCAGAGCAGGTGGAAGACATCATCCGCATGATTAATGACATGGGGATCCCCGTACACGAGAGTGCTCCGGATGCGGACGCCCTTATGTTGGCCGACGCCGATACCGACGAGGCAGCCGCTGAAGAAGCCGCTGCCGCGTTGGCCGCGGTGGAGACCGACATCGGTCGCACGACTGACCCTGTGCGCATGTATATGCGTGAAATGGGTACCGTCGAGTTGCTGACACGCGAAGGCGAAATCGAAATCGCCAAGCGTATCGAAGAGGGCATCCGTGAAGTGATGGGCGCAATCGCGCACTTCCCTGGCACGGTTGACCACATTCTCTCCGAGTACACTCGCGTCACCACCGAAGGTGGCCGCCTGTCTGACGTCCTCAGCGGTTATATCGACCCGGACGACGGCATTGCGCCGCCTGCCGCCGAAATACCGCCGCCTGTCGATCCGAAGGCGCCGAAAGCGGACGACGACGCCGACGAAGACGAGGCTGAAGCCAGCACCGACGACGAAGAAGAAGTCGAAAGCGGTCCAGACCCAGTCATCGCTGCCCAGCGTTTCGGTGCGGTTTCCGATCAAATGGAAATCACCCGCAAGGCCCTGAAGAAGCATGGTCGTGCCAACAAGCAGGCCATTGCCGAGCTGCTGGCCCTGGCTGAGCTGTTCATGCCGATCAAGCTGGTACCGAAGCAATTCGAAGGCCTGGTTGAACGGGTTCGTAGCGCTCTTGAGCGTCTGCGTGCACAAGAGCGTGCGATCATGCAGCTCTGTGTCCGTGATGCGCGCATGCCGCGTACCGACTTCCTGCGCCAGTTCCCCGGCCACGAAGTTGACGAAAACTGGAGCGACGCCCTGGCCAAAGGCAAGGCGAAATACGCCGAAGCCATTGGCCGCCTGCAGCCGGACATCCTCCGTTGCCAGCAGAAACTGAGCGCACTGGAGGCTGAAACCGGCCTGACGATTGCCGAGATCAAGGACATCAACCGTCGCATGTCGATCGGTGAGGCCAAGGCCCGCCGCGCGAAGAAAGAGATGGTTGAAGCCAACTTGCGTCTGGTGATCTCCATCGCCAAGAAGTACACCAACCGTGGCCTGCAATTCCTCGACCTGATCCAGGAAGGCAACATCGGCTTGATGAAAGCGGTGGACAAGTTCGAATACCGTCGCGGCTACAAGTTCTCGACTTATGCCACCTGGTGGATCCGTCAGGCGATCACTCGCTCGATCGCCGACCAGGCCCGCACCATCCGTATTCCGGTGCACATGATCGAGACCATCAACAAGCTCAACCGTATTTCCCGGCAGATGTTGCAGGAAATGGGTCGCGAACCGACCCCGGAAGAGCTGGGCGAACGCATGGAAATGCCTGAGGATAAAATCCGCAAGGTATTGAAGATCGCTAAAGAGCCGATCTCCATGGAAACCCCGATCGGTGATGACGAAGACTCCCATCTGGGTGACTTCATCGAAGACTCGACCATGCAGTCGCCAATCGATGTCGCCACCGTTGAGAGCCTCAAGGAAGCGACTCGCGACGTACTCTCCGGCCTCACTGCCCGTGAAGCCAAGGTACTGCGCATGCGTTTCGGCATCGACATGAATACCGACCACACCCTTGAGGAAGTCGGTAAGCAGTTTGACGTGACCCGTGAGCGGATCCGTCAGATCGAGGCCAAGGCGCTGCGCAAGTTGCGCCACCCGACGCGAAGCGAGCATCTGCGCTCCTTCCTCGACGAGTGATACCAGAACCCCCGGCCCAGGCCGGGGGTTTTGCTTTCTAACAATTACTTTCCACAGATAACTGCCCTGCCCCTCCCCTCCCCCGCAATGCCCGTCTACACTCGAGAAATTCCCCGTGCCATAACGAGACCGTTATGCCCAGATTGCCGACCGTGATACTGCTGTCGCTGCTGACCTGGACCGCAACGGCTGGCGCGTTGACTCTCACGGATGATGAGCGTAGCTGGCTGACGGACCATCAGGAGCTGCGCCTTGGGGTGGATGCGTCCTGGCCGCCCTTTGAATACCGCGATGAAGAGAGCCGCTACCAGGGCCTGTCCGCCGATTATGTGCGCCTGATCCAGGATCGCCTGGGCATCCGGGTCAAGCTGATCGAGCCGGCAAACTGGACCGCTGTGCTTGAGCAAGCACGCAACAGTCAGCTCGACCTGCTACCTGGCGTCATGTCTACCCCGGAACGCCAGAGCTTCCTGGCCTTCACGCGCCCCTATCTCGACTTTCCCATCGTGATACTGGCCCATGAAGGCGGCGCCAAGCCGCGCAATCTCAACGACTTGTACGGACTGAAAATCGCCGTGGTGGAAAACTATGCGCCTCATGAATTACTGCGCACCCACCACCCCGACCTCAATCTCGTCGCGATGCCGAACGTAAGCTCTATGCTGCAGGCCCTGGCCACCGATGAAGTCGATGCGGTCGTCAGCGACCTGGCTTCCAGCGTGTGGAGCCTGCGCCAACTGAAACTCGATGGTTTATACGTGAGCGGCGAAACGCCCTACCGCTATCAGTTGGCAATGGGCGTGCCACAGGATGAGAAAATACTGGTGGGCATTCTGGACAAGGTCCTCGCCGATCTCAGCCCAGCCGAAACCGATGCGATCCAGCAGCGCTGGGTCGGCAGCTTCAGCGATCACCGCACGCTCTGGGCGGATTTGCTGATGTACGGTCTGCCTGCGGTATTGCTGCTGAGCACCGTGCTGGCCGTTGTGATTCGAATCAATCGTCGGCTCAGCTCGGAAATTTCCCGCCGGGTCGCCCTTGAGCAAGAACTGCGCAGCAGCGAGTACCACTATCGCGGCCTGGTGGAGAGCCTGTCCGCTATCGCCTGGGAAGCCAACATCAGCGACTTCACCTACAGCTACGTGTCGCCCCATGCTGAAGAATTGCTCGGCTACCCCCGCGCACATTGGCTGATCCCCGGTTTCTGGCGCAACATCATTCACCCCGCCGACCTGACCCGCGCCGAAACGTATTGCTACCGTGAAACCCGCGCCAACCATGATCACAGCATCGACTATCGCGTTATCACCGCCGATGGCCGCTGCCTGTGGGTACGCGACATTGTCAGCCTGATCGAGTACGGCCATGAACCGGTGCTGCGCGGCTTGATGATCGACATCAGCGAAGCCAAGCGTACGGAAGAGGCACTGCAGCTGTCCGAGCAGAAGTTTGCCTCAGTGTTCCAGCAATGCCCGGACATCCTGGTGATCGCCCGCCTGTCCGACGGATGCCTGCTTGAAGTCAACAAGGCCTTTGAAGACCAGATTGGCCTGAGCGCCCAGGAGGTGGTGGGCAAAACCGCCACCGAGCTGAATATCTGGGGTGTTGAAGGCGTCGGCCCGGATTTGCTGCAACGCGTGCAGACCACCAGCATCCGCAACCTGGAGATGATTTTCTGGCGCAGCAATGGCCAAGCGTTTACCGGGCTTATTTCGACCGAGCCGTTCCAACTCGATACCACCGAGGCCCTGGTGGTCGTGGTGCGAGATATCACCCAGCTCAAGGAAACCCAACAGCAGCTGCAAACTTCCGAAGAGAAGTTTGCCAAGGCGTTTCATGCCTCCCCCGATGGTTTGTTGCTGAGCCGGCAAAGCGATGGTCTGCTGATCGAAGTGAACGAAGGCTTCAGCCACCTGACCGGCTACACCAGCGCCACGTCGCTCGACCAGTCGGCTTTGGACCTTGGCATATGGGTCGACCTTAATGAGCGCAAGCACATGCTGGAGTTGATGCAGCGCGACGGCTTTGTCCGCGACTTCATCTGCCATATCCGCCGCGTTGACGGCCAGATTCGCCTCTGCGAACTCTCCAGCCGCCCGCTGCCCATCGGCGACGAAGACTGCATGCTGACCATCGCCCGCGACATCACCGAACGCCAGCTGATGCAGGAAAAACTGCAACAAGCCGCCACGGTGTTCGAAAGCACCGCCGAAGGCGTGTTGATCACCGACACGCGGCAGAACATCAGTGCGGTAAACCGCGCCTTCAGCGAAATCACCGGCTACAGCGAGGCCGAAGCGCTGGGCCATACCCCGCGCCTGCTCGCCTCTGGCATGCACGACAGCGCTTTCTATGCCGCAATGTGGTACCAACTGTCGACCCAGGGTCATTGGCAGGGCGAAATTTCCAACCGGCGCAAGAACGGTGAGCTGTACCCGAGCTGGCTGACCATCAGCGCCGTGCGCAATCGCGAGCAGGTGGTCACGCATTTTGTCGCCGTATTTGCCGACATCTCCAGCCTCAAGCTCGCCCAGGCGCGCCTCGATTATCAGGCCCATCACGACCCATTGACCGGCCTGCCCAACCGCACGCTGTTTGAAAGCCGACTGCAGGCGGCACTCAACGGCCAGCAGGAAAGCGGCAGTCAAGGCGCGGTGTTGTTTCTTGACCTGGACCGCTTCAAACACATCAACGACAGCCTGGGCCACCCGGTCGGCGACCTGCTGCTCAAAGACATCGCCGTACGCCTCAAGGACCAGCTGCGCGATATCGACACCGTCGCCCGCCTGGGCGGCGATGAATTCATCATCCTGCTGCCCGGCCTGCACCAGGCCAGCGATGCGCAATATCTGGCGAACAAACTGCTCGATTGCTTCACACCGCCCTTCCAGGCCGGCGAGCACGAATTCTTTATCAGCGCGAGTATCGGCACAAGTTTGTACCCGCAGGACGGCACCGATGTCGCCACCCTGGTCAAAAATGCCGACGCCGCGATGTACCGTTCCAAAGCCAAGGGCCGCAACCGCGTTGAAAGCTACACCCGCGACCTGACGGCCCAGGCCAATGAACGCGTGGCACTGGAGCATGAACTGCGCCGCGCCATCGAACGTGAAGAGATGAGCCTGTATTACCAACCCAAACGCAGCCTGCTCACCCAGCAACTGATCGGCGCCGAAGCCTTGATACGCTGGCATCACCCGACCTTTGGCGACGTACCACCCGAACACTTCATCGCCCTGGCCGAAGAGAACGGCACGATTCTGCAAATTGGCGACTGGGTACTGGAACAGGCCTGCCGACAGATGCACGCCTGGCAAGACGCTTTCGATGATTTCGGGCCACTGTCCGTCAACCTCGCCGGCGCGCAACTGCGTCACCCCAACCTGCTGTCACGCATCGAACAACTGCTGCGCGACTACCGCCTGGAGCCCGGCTGCCTGCAACTGGAGATCACCGAAAACTTCATCATGAGCCAAGCCGAAGAAGCGCTGGAGGTGCTGCACCAACTCAAAGGCCTGGGCGTGCAACTGGCAATCGATGATTTCGGTACCGGCTATTCTTCCCTCAGCTACCTCAAACGCCTGCCGCTGGACTTCCTCAAGATTGACCAATCCTTCGTCCGCGGCCTGCCCGACGACCCTCACGACGCCGCCATCGTCCGCGCCATCATCGCCCTCGGCCACAGCATGCAATTCACCATCATCGCCGAAGGCGTGGAGAACCCCGCCCAGCAAGCCTTCCTCGCCGCAGAAGGCTGTGAACAGATGCAAGGCTACATCGTCAGCCTGCCCCTGCCACCGGAGCAATTTGCCGCAACCTTCCTTCGCACGAGGCAGAAGGATTTTTCGGATGGCACAGTGAACAAACCATCGTTATAATCCGCGACCTACTGAGGGCCTATAGCTCAGTTGGTTAGAGCAGGGGACTCATAATCCCTTGGTCGTAGGTTCGAGTCCTACTGGGCCCACCATACTCAAAGCCGCGCACTGCGCGGCTTTTGCCGTTTCTACACTCCGAAATGCTGGGCAAAAAATGCTCATGAAAAGCAAAAGTGTCCAAAAAATGTCCACATTCAAGCATCATAGGTTCAACGGCACGTGCATTACGGAATATCCACGCCGCCACTCCCGGTTCGTTTTTTAACGGTAACCTACAGCCGGTCCCGATCGATCTCATCCGCGATCTCAAGCAACTCCAAACCTGAAAACGAATACATTACGAAGCTCGACTTCATCCTAACGCCAGCGCGCAGGTAAGCCCTTATAGGCTTTTATCGGCGCATCCTGCTTAAGGCATGCCCATAGGTAAGCTGATAAGAGCACCTAAGCACACGTCCAGCTCACCCGGCATCTGTAGGCAAGACCTACTGCAACTCATTGCTGCTAACAAACTTTATTCCAACGCTTATTAGACTCTTCGCAGTCCTTAAACCACTTAACGAAGACATCCTGGCAATCCCAATCCGCCGAACGATGGAATTCATCCTGATTGTAATAACTTCCCTGCCTCATTAATTCCCAGGCACGGCTTGCAACCTTTAAAACTCTTACATCGGTATAAGAAGCGTTTCGCTGCAATAAAGCTTGAATCAGTATCTGAATATTGAGTTGCCCTCCTCCACTTGATGCGAACGAGCACAACAAATCACCCACTACAACCTTTAAAAATGCGCCATCATGCTTCTTAAAAACGACTCTACAAAACAGCTCACTCCGCTCGCTAGGACAGCATAGTATAAGCGGTGTGTAACCCTGCGAAAGGTAATGCTCGACCTCAGACGAACACAAATGAAAATTCAAAAAAATCCCTTTACTGACCCCGTCCAGATACTCTGGCCTTATAGAAAAATACGCTTCGAATTTTTTCAATACTTGAAGGGGGAATTCTTCAACACCTAACTCAAAACGTTCGAGACTGGAAACTTTTTCGATCTCTAATATTTCACTTAACTGTCTTAAGCTCAGGTTTAAAATTTCTGTGCGGATAAATTTTACTCTTGCTCCAAGCGACAATGCATACGGTGAGTCCGTCAATACAAGCGGCTGGATGCTTTGCGGGAAAAATAGGTTTTGCTTTCGGCTTTCACGCTTTTTCAACCAATCGGATACAAGCGTCGCCCCGATACCAGAAAATAGCCATTCAACCATAATAATCTCCACCAGAAATTTATTCTTATCACCCTCTTGACCGTATCACAACGCGCAAGAAACCTTCATAAAGATACATCCTATACCACTCCTTTGGCAGGCACACTGACAGTACATAAACCTGATTTGAGTATTACTGGCAATTCACTGGTCCACTGATAGCATCAAACTTAACTACTCATACCTTATGGTTAAGTTCGAATGCTGCCGCTGAGCTTACCGCTTTGCATGTCTGGCACCGCAGTTCTGTAAGCCCGACCAAGCCTGTAACATGCACACCCACTGCCCCCGCACTGGAGCTCCACCCTTGCCCGCCCTAGACGAAATCGACCGTCAACTGATCGCCGCCTTGCAGCTCAACGCCCGCGAAAGCGTGGCCATGCTTGCCCGGCAGTTGGGGATTGCGCGCACCACGGTGACTTCGCGCCTGGCGCGCCTTGAGAAGACTCAGGTGATTACCGGTTATGGCGTGCGCCTGGGCCAGCGCGTGGCGGATGGCGGGCTGCAGGCGTATGTGGGCATTACCGTGCAACCGCGTTCGGGCAAGGAAGTGCTGCGCCGGCTGAGCGCGATGGCTCAGGTGCAGCAGTTGTGCGCTGTGAGCGGTGAATTTGATTACGTGGCGTGGCTGCGGACCGAGTCGCCGGAGCAGCTTGATCAATTGCTGGATCAGATCGGCAGTGTCGAGGGTGTGGAAAAAACCACTACTTCAATCATTCTCAGTAACAAATTAGACCGTGGACAACCTATCTGACCAGTAACTTCGTCAGATTGACTAAAACCAGTACAATCCGACGACACATTGCGTCTTATTAACGAGCGCAACGCTCCCTAAACTGGCTGCCATCTTTTCCTATACTCAACGGGCCCTGTCCCGCCGAGTCGTCAGTAAGGTCAGCCATGAGCATTCCGTCCAGCACCATCAGCAAGACCAACCGACACCCCGCCAATGGTAAAAAGCCCATCACCATCTTCGGCCCGGATTTTCCGTTTGCCTTTGATGACTGGATCGAGCACCCGGCCGGCCTGGGCAGTATTCCCGCCGCCAACCATGGTGCTGAAGTGGCGATTGTCGGCGCGGGAATCGCGGGCCTGGTGGCGGCCTACGAACTGATGAAGCTGGGCTTGAAGCCGGTGGTATACGAAGCTTCGAAGATGGGCGGTCGCCTGCGCTCCCAGGCGTTTGAAGGCGCCGAAGGCATTATCGCCGAGCTGGGTGGGATGCGCTTTCCGGTGTCGTCCACGGCCTTCTATCACTATGTGGACAAGCTGGGCCTGGAAACCAAACCCTTTCCCAACCCGCTGACGCCAGCGTCTGGCAGTACCGTTATCGATCTGGAAGGCCAGACGCACTACGCGCAAAAACTCTCCGACCTGCCGGTGCTGTTCCAGGAGGTCGCCGACGCTTGGGCCGACGCGCTGGAAGCCGGTTCGCAGTTCGGCGATATTCAACAGGCGATCCGTGACCGCGACGTGCCGCGCCTCAAAGCGCTGTGGAATAAACTGGTGCCGCTGTGGGACGACCGCACTTTCTACGATTTCGTCGCCACCTCAAAAGCCTTTGCCAAGCTATCGTTTCATCATCGCGAAGTATTTGGCCAGGTCGGTTTCGGCACCGGCGGCTGGGACTCGGATTTCCCCAACTCGATGCTGGAAATCTTCCGCGTGGTGATGACCAACTGCGACGACCATCAGCACCTGGTCGTTGGCGGCGTGGCACAAGTGCCCATGGGCATTTGGCGTCACGTACCGGAGCAATGCGCCCACTGGCCTGCCGGCACCAGCCTCAGCTCATTGCATCGAGGCGCGCCACGGGCCGGCGTGAAGCGCATTGCTCACGCCGCCGACGGCCGTTTCGCCGTTACCGACATCTACGGTGACACCCGCGAATACGCCGCCGTATTGACCACCTGCCAAAGCTGGCTGCTGACCACCCAGATCGAATGCGACGAAACCCTGTTCTCGCAAAAGATGTGGATGGCCCTGGACCGCACGCGCTACATGCAGTCATCGAAAACCTTTGTCATGGTTGACCGCCCGTTCTGGAAAGACAAAGACCCGGAAACCGGCCGCGACCTGATGAGCATGACCCTCACCGACCGCCTGACGCGCGGCACTTATCTTTTCGACAACGGCGACGACAAGCCTGGGGTGATTTGCCTGTCCTACTCGTGGATGAGCGACGCGCTGAAAATGCTGCCCCAGCCCATCGATAAGCGGGTCAAACTGGCACTCGACGCGCTGACGAAGATCTACCCGAAAGTCGACATCAAGGCGCGCATCATCGGCGACCCGATCACCGTGTCCTGGGAAGCCGACCCGCATTTCCTTGGGGCTTTCAAAGGTGCATTGCCCGGCCACTATCGGTATAACCAGCGCATGTATGCGCACTTCATGCAGAAAGACATGCCCGCCGAACAACGTGGGATTTTTATCGCCGGCGACGACGTTTCCTGGACCCCAGCCTGGGTGGAGGGCGCGGTACAAACCTCGCTGAACGCGGTGTGGGGCATCATGACTCACTTCGGCGGCAGCACCCACCCGGAAAACCCAGGGCCCGGCGATGTGTTTGACGAGATAGGGCCAATCGCCCTGCCCGAATAAGGAGCCTGACATGCGTGTCGCCCTGTACCAATGCCCGCCACTGCCGCTGGACGTGGCCGGTAATCTCAAGCGCCTGCAGCAACTGGCGCATGAAGCGTCGGGTGCCGATGTGCTGGTGCTGCCGGAAATGTTCCTGACGGGCTACAACATTGGCGCCGAAGCCACAGGCGCCTTGGCCGAGGCCCGGGATGGCGAGTCGGCACACACCATTGCTGAAATCGCGCAAAGTGCCGGGCTGGCGATTCTGTATGGTTACCCGGAGCGGGCCGAAGACGGCCAGATCTACAACGCCGTGCAGTTGATCGACGCCCACGGCAAACGCCTGTGCAACTACCGCAAGACTCACCTGTTTGGCGACCTCGACCACGCGATGTTCAGTGCTGGTGAGGATGACTTCCCGCTGGTGGAAGTGAACGGCTGGAAGCTGGGTTTCCTGATTTGCTACGACCTGGAGTTTCCGGAAAACACGCGGCGCCTGGCCCTGGCCGGTGCCGAACTGATTCTGGTACCCACTGCCAATATGGTGCCGTTCGACTTTGTCGCCGACGTCACCGTGCGGGCCCGAGCGTTCGAGAACCAATGTTTCGTGGCCTATGCCAATTACTGCGGGCACGAAGGCGATATTCACTATTGCGGCCAAAGCAGCATTGCCGGGCCCGATGGCCACCGCATCGCCCAGGCGGGCCTGGATGAAGCGTTGATCGTCGGCACGCTGGACCGGCAATCGATCCTCAACGCCCGCGCCGCCAATCATTACTTGCACGACCGTCGCCCCGAGCTTTACGGCGCGCTGCACAAGCCCTGATCCACCGGGTTTGCTAGCATAGGCGCTTCCCCCGCTTCGGAAGTGCCCATGCCTGCGTCGGTTCACGCTCAACCCCTGCACCTCACTCTGGCTAATGGCCTGCGCATTTGCCTGCGCCATGCACCGCGTTTGAAGCGCTGCGCGGCCGTTTTGCGCGTGGCTGCCGGCAGCCATGACGCGCCATTGGCATGGCCGGGGCTGGCGCATTTCCTTGAGCATTTGTTGTTTTTGGCAACCGAGCGTTTTCCGGCAGACGAAGGGTTGATGGCCTACGTGCAGCGTCATGGCGGGCAAGTGAATGCCAGCACCCGCGAGCGCACTACCGAATTCTTTTTTGAGCTGCCGGTTCCGACCTTCGACGATGGGCTCGTGCGGTTAGCCGACATGCTGACGCACCCTCGCCTGGCCCTCGATGACCAACTGCGCGAGCGCGAAGTGCTGCACGCCGAGTTCGTTGCCTGGTCGCAAGATGCCAAGGCGCAGCAACAGGTAGCCTTGCTGGAGGGCTTGGCCGCTGATCACCCGTTGCGCGGCTTCCATGCGGGCAATCGCGACAGCCTGCCAGTGGAATGTGAGGCTTTTCAGCAGGCGTTGCGCGAATTTCATCAGCGCTTCTATCAAAGCGGGCAGATGACGTTGAGCCTTGCCGGCCCACAATCGCAGCAAGACCTGGAAGCGCTGGCGCAGCAATTCAGTGCGCAGTTGAACGGCGGCCCGTTACATCCCCAGGCCGCGCCGCCAGCGTTGATGGCCGGGCAAGCCAGGGGCTATCAACATGTTGCCGATCATCATCTGCATCAGGTCATCACCTGTGACGCACCGCGCGAAGCGCTGGCGTTTCTCTGTACCTGGCTCAACAGCCCGGCGCCGGGTGGCTTGCTCGCTGAACTCAAAGCGCGACGCCTGGCGACTGCCTTGCACGCCTCGGTGCTGTACCACTTTGCCGGACATGCTGTGCTGGATATCGACATCCAAGGCGATGCGACTACACAGATCGAGGCGCTGCTGCACGACTGGCTGAGTTTTTTCGCACACAGCGACTGGACGCCCCTACGCGAAGAGTTCGTCTTGCTGACTGCTCGCCAACAACAAGTCCAAAGCGCCCTGGGGCTGGCACGCAACGACCTTGAAGACGTATCGGACCAAAGTCTCGCAGCGCTCAAGGCCATGCTCGACGCACTGCATCTGCCGCCCGCCAGGCATGAATGGCAGCTTGCGCCGGCTAACCCGTTTCTTCGTCCCGCTGCTCAAGAAGAACGTGCCGGCTTGATTCGCGGCCAGACCAGCGCCCACCGGGGCTTGCGCACATTCGCCCAGGACCGCTCGCGGGGCCGACGGGAAACATCGGCGCTGACATTCAGCCAGGCATTGGCCAATGACACCGGTGAAGGCGCCCTGTACCTGCGCTGGCGATTTGAGGGCGCCGTGCCTGCTGGCCTGGACAGTCTTTTACAACCGCTGCGCGACAGTGCCGGTCAAGCGGGCGTCGAGTTGGCTTTCGAAACCATCGCCAATGACTGGCAGGTAAAAATGCTCGGTTTCCACGAGCCCATGCCAGCCGTGCTTGAAGCAATGACGCGCTGCTTGAGCACTGGCGCTGAACACTTGGCGCCTCCACCTCCGGCACCGATGATTGCCATCCGCGAATTGCTCAAGGCATTGCCCGCCTGCTGTGTCGGCGTTCAACCGACGCCCCAAGCGACGCCAGCCTCGTGGGCCACCGCCCACTGGCAAGGGCTGGGCTCAGGGTTGCCGGCAGCCTGTGAAGCGGCGATCAAGACCGCAGCGGCCCGCTTGCCTGGGCAGCCTGCGCCTTTGCAATACGAACCTCAATCGCTCAAAGGTCAGCGCCGCTGGCACGAGATCAACACCGCGTCCAGCGAAGCGGCGATGCTGTTGTTTTACCCGACACCCACTCAAGCCCTGTCCGATGAAGCCGCCTGGCGCTTGCTCGGTCATCTGCTTCAGGGGCCGTTCTACCAGCGCCTGCGGGTCGAACTACAAATCGGCTACGCCGTTTTCAGTGGCATCCGACAGGTCAATGGGCAGACCGGCTTGCTGTTCGGCGTGCAGTCTCCCAGCGCATCCCTCGGTGAGATCGTCGAACAGGTGCAGACGTTCCTGGCACAACTGCCGTCGTTGATCGAGCGCAGCACAGACATGGGCAACGAAGCCTTGGCGCAGCAATTCACTGCCCAATCCCTGCCGATGGCCCAAGCCGCCGACTTGCTGTGGCATGCGCAGTTGGCGGGCCACTCATCGGGTTATCTGGAACAATTACAAGAATTGATACAAAGCTGCTCGCGGGACGATATGCGGCGCGCCGCGCAACAACTGAACGACGCCACAGGCGGCTGGCGCTGCATCGCCAACGGCCCGTGCATCGGGGGGCGCTGGCAGCCAGCGGCGTGATCATTGCCAACCGTGCAACAGGCTTTTTCTTTCGGGACAGCGCTAACTTGAAAAGAATTGCGTAATATTCCCACGCAATATCTGAACATCTCCCATGGGAGGTGGACTATATGTACTACTTGGTAGTGAACATCCCGTCCCTTGATAGGAGTATGAATATGACCTGGTCCAAACCTGCTTACACTGATTTGCGCATCGGTTTCGAAGTCACCATGTACTTCGCCAGCCGTTAATCCGCTGGGTAATACAACGCCTCGGTTCGCCCGGGGCGTTTTTGTTTTGAGCTGTGCTTGATGGAGCGATCATGTTTGTCCAGATTCTAGGTTCCGCCGCCGGCGGCGGCTTCCCGCAGTGGAACTGCAACTGCGTGAATTGCGCAGGTTTTCGTGATGGTAGCCTGCGGGCCCAGGCGCGGACCCAGTCGTCCATCGCGATTTCCGATGATGGTGTGAATTGGGTACTGTGCAACGCATCACCGGATATCCGCGCACAACTGCAAGGGTTTGCGCCGATGCAACCGGGCCGCGCCCTGCGTGACACCGGCATCAGCGCGATCATCCTGATGGACAGTCAGATCGACCACACCACCGGCCTGCTGAGCCTGCGCGAGGGTTGCCCGCACCAGGTGTGGTGCACCGACATGGTCCATGAAGACCTGAGCACCGGTTTCCCGCTGTTCACCATGCTTACTCACTGGAACGGCGGCCTGGCCTGGAACCGTATTGAGCTGGACGCCAATTTCACCATCCCGGCCTGCCCCAACCTGCGCTTCACGCCACTGCCGCTGCGCAGCGCCGCCCCGCCGTATTCTCCGCACCGCTTCGACCCGCACCCAGGCGACAACATCGGCCTGATCGTCGAAGACCTGCGCACCGGTGGCAAACTGTTCTACGCCCCAGGCCTGGGCAAGGTCGACGCGCCGCTGCTGGACATCATGGCCGGCAGCGACTGCCTGCTGGTGGACGGCACGATGTGGGACGACGACGAAATGCAGCGCCGTGGCGTCGGTACCCGCACCGGCCGCGAAATGGGCCACCTGGCGCAAAATGGCCCTGGCGGCATGCTCGAAGTGCTGGAACAGTTGCCCGAGCAGCGCAAAGTGCTTATCCACATCAACAACACCAACCCGATCCTCGATGAAGATTCCCCCGAGCGAGCCGAGCTGGTGCGGCGTAATGTCGAAGTAGCCTACGACGGCATGAGCATCGAGTTGTAGGAGACTCATATGACTGATACACCGATGACCCCCGAAGCATTCGAACACGCCTTGCGCGCCAAAGGCGCCCTCTACCACATTCATCACCCGTATCACGTGGCGATGTACGAAGGCCGCGCCACCCGCGAGCAGATCCAGGGCTGGGTCGCCAACCGTTTCTATTATCAGGTGAACATTCCCCTCAAGGACGCAGCGATCCTGGCCAACTGCCCGGACCGTGAAATCCGTCGCGAATGGATCCAGCGCCTGCTCGACCACGATGGCGCGCCCGGAGAAGACGGCGGCATCGAAGCCTGGCTGCGCCTGGGCCAAGCCGTCGGTCTCGACCCGGACCAACTGCGCTCCCAGGAACTGGTGCTGCCCGGAGTACGCTTTGCGGTAGACGCCTACGTCAACTTCGCCCGCCGCGCCAGTTGGCAAGAAGCCGCCAGCAGCTCCTTGACCGAACTGTTCGCGCCGCAGATCCACCAGTCGCGCCTCGACAGTTGGCCGCAGCATTACCCGTGGATCGACCCGGCCGGCTACGAATACTTCCGCACCCGCCTGGGCCAGGCCCGTCGCGACGTGGAACACGGGTTAGCGATCACCCTGCAGCACTACACCACCCGTGAAGGCCAGGAGCGCATGCTGGAAATTCTCCAGTTCAAACTGGACATCCTGTGGAGCATGCTTGACGCCATGAGCATGGCCTACGAACTGAACCGCCCGCCGTATCACAGCGTGACCGCGCAGCGGGTCTGGCATAAAGGGATCACCCTATGAGCTTTGATCGCAGCAGAAAACCGGCCTGGCGCCAAGGCTATCGCTACCAGTACGAACCCGCGCAAAAAGGCCATGTGTTGCTCTACCCCGAAGGCATGATCAAGCTCAACGACAGCGCCGCGCTGATTGGTGGCTTGATCGACGGTGAGCGCGACGTGGCCGCCATCATCGCCGAGCTGGACCAGCAATTTCCCGGCGTGCCGGAACTCGGTGATGACATCGAGCAATTCATGGAGGTCGCCCGTGCCGAGCACTGGATCACCCTTGCCTGAAAAACCCGCCATCGGCCTGCCGCTGTGGCTGCTCGCCGAGCTGACTTACCGCTGCCCGCTGCAGTGCCCGTACTGCTCCAACCCGCTGGACTTTGCCGAGCAGGGCAAGGAGCTGAGCACCGAGCAATGGATCAAGGTCTTTCGCGAGGCCCGGGAGATGGGCGCCGCTCAGCTCGGGTTCTCCGGCGGCGAACCGCTGGTGCGCCAGGATCTGGCCGAACTGATCTTCGAAGCGCGCAAGCTGGGGTTCTACACCAACCTGATCACCTCAGGCATTGGCCTGACCGAACAGAAGATCAGCGATTTCAAAAAGGCCGGCCTGGACCATATCCAGATCAGCTTCCAGGCCAGCGACGAACAGGTCAACAACCTGCTGGCCGGCTCGAAAAAAGCCTTCGCGCAAAAGCTCGAAATGGCCCGAGCGGTGAAAGCCCACGGTTACCCGATGGTGCTGAACTTCGTCACCCATCGGCATAACATCGACAAGATCGACCGCATTATCGAGCTGTGCATTGCCCTTGAGGCAGATTTTGTCGAGCTTGCCACCTGCCAGTTCTACGGCTGGGCGCAGCTCAATCGTGTGGGGTTATTGCCGACCAGGGAACAACTGGTACGCGCCGAACGCATCACCAACGAATACCGCGCCAAGCTCGAAGCCGAAGGCCACCCGTGCAAGCTGATTTTCGTCACGCCGGATTACTACGAAGAACGCCCGAAAGCCTGCATGAATGGCTGGGGCAGTATTTTCCTGACAGTGACACCGGACGGTACTGCGCTGCCCTGTCATGGCGCCCGACAGATGCCGGTACAGTTTCCCAATGTGCGCGACCACAGCATGCAACACATCTGGTACGACTCGTTCGGCTTCAACCGTTTTCGCGGTTACGACTGGATGCCCGAGCCGTGCCGTTCATGCGATGAGAAGGAAAAGGACTTCGGCGGCTGCCGCTGCCAGGCCTTCATGCTCACGGGGGATGCAAGCAACGCCGACCCGGTGTGCAGCAAGTCCGAGCAGCACGGCATCATCCTTCAAGCGCGGGAAGAAGCCGAACATGCCACCCAGACCATCGAGCAACTGGCGTTTCGCAATGAGCGCAATTCGCGCCTCATCGCCAAAGGCTGAGGGCCTCAGCGCTTGGCGATGATGTACACCGCGTGAATGATGCCGGGGAAGTAACCGCACAGGGTCAGCAGGATATTCAGCCAGAACGCTCCGCCGAAGCCTACTTGCAGGAACACACCCAGTGGCGGCAGCAGAATGGCGATGATGATACGAATGATGTCCATGGGTCAGCTCCAGAAAATCGGCTCGTGTGAGCCGTGTAGCTAATCGACCTTGGCGCTTCGTGAGGGTTCAGTGGGTTCTGGCATTGGGCCATCTCACGCCAGAATCTGCAGGCCATGCTTTTGAACGATGCTCAACAACTTGAGCGCCATGCCGCTGGGCTGTTTTTCGCCGGATTCCCACTGCTTTACCGTCGAGGCGCTGGTGTTCAGGTAGCGAGCGAACACCGGTTGGCTGACGTGGCTGCTTTCACGTAAGTGTTTGATCTGCTCAGCTAGCATTTGTGCAGGAACCGTTGCCAGACACGATTCGTCGAACTCACGAAGCGTGGTTTTGCCAATGGCACCAATTGTAAAAAGCGCTTCGGCAGATTGGTGAATGGACTCAAGCGCCTCACTTTTATATTTTCTGGTCATGATATATCTCCACAAACTCTGTTAGATCCAGCAATTGCTGAATCTGAGCATCGTTTAAATTTTCATAGATCTTCGCCAGCGACCGAAACCCATCCAGTTCACTCTGACTGATATTGCTAAAAAGCCACTATTTCCAATGACGCACAAGGAACCTTTTCAGTCTAAAAATTACCCACGCAAAAAAACGCCCCCAGCCAAAAGAATCAGGCTGGAGGCGCCGCGTATCCCGCGAGACGGTTCAGGAAATCGAGGTCAGACAGCGATGCCCTTGCGGCATTGCAGTTGAGCGGTACGTACCCGAGAGAAGGCGCGGGCAAGGCGCAGAAGCATTTCGTCGATGTGGTTTCTGCTGACATTCAGGGCGGGGGTAAAGCGCAGACAATCAGGCTGCGTAGCGGTGAGGATCAGGCCTTCGTGGAGCGCGGCTTTTACCACCGCGGTCGCAGAATCGTCCGACAGTGTGAGGCCCCATAGCAGACCGTTGCCGCGCAATTGTCCGTGTTCATAACGGTGGGCCAGGCGCGCGAGGCCTTCTGCCAGGTACTGGCCGGATTCGCGTACCTGTTCGAGAAAGCCGTTGGCCAACACGGCATCGAGTACCGCACTACCCGCTGACGCCATCAGCGCATTGCCGTGATGCGTGCCGTCCAGCTCGCCCGCCTCGAAGCAACAGGCTGTGCCGCGCGCCAGCAATGCCGCCAGGGGCACGCCACCGCCCAGGCCTTTGCCGAGGGTAATGATGTCGGCGCGCACGCCGTATTGCTGTTCGGCGAGCAGGCTGGCGCAGCGGCCGATGCCGGTTTGCACTTCGTCAAGAATCAGCAGGATCCCCAGCTCGCGGCACAGGCGTTCGACGCCTTTGAGGTAGTGTTCGGTCGCGGGAATGACACCCGCGGCGCTCTGGATTGGCTCCAGCATGATGGCGACGGTGTGCGCGTCGACGGCAGCGTGCAGCGCCGGCAGATCGTTGAACGGCACATGACTGAAGCCCGGCAATAGCGGGTCGAAACGGTTTTCGCGGGCAACGGCCGAAGCCGACATCGCTGCGAAACCATGGCCATGGCAGCCGTTACCCGCCGTGATGATGTGATAAGCGCCGCCGCGATGCAGTTGGCCCCACTTGCGCGCCAGTCTGATTGCGGCTTCACAAGCCTCCCCACCGCTATTGAGCAGATAGGCCTGATCGCTGCCGGTGTGATGACACAGGCGCTCAACCAGGTCGAGCTGCGCCCGGTTATGCAACCCCATGCCAGGATTGATCACGGTTTGCATCTGTTCAGCAATGGCGTCGCGCACCGCTTGTGGACTATGGCCTAGGCTGTTGGCACCGCCGCCCTGGCTGAAATCCAGGTAGGCACGGTCGTCGCTGTCCGACAGCCAGGAGCCGTGACCCTGGACGAACACCTCGCAGGGGCGCGCGACAGTAGGCATCAGGCAATGGCTGGAAAAATCACGATGCGGATCATGAAGCACCAGGTCATCAAGGCTCGGCGCGGCGCGCCGGAACAGGTTCACAGTTCACCCCTGACAGCAAGCGGACCTTGGTCGGTACCGGGCGCAAGCCCGGTGCTGAGGTGTTTTGCCTTGCCTATGTAAACGCCATTACCAAAAACGTTATTCATTGCCCGATCCGGCCCTGTAAGCCCTGCGAATAGGCGCTAGACTAGGCGTCTCAAGGGCCCACGGCCATTTCGATTTTCCAGCTTTTTCGATAAGCAAATCTTATGGATTTCAAGCAACTGCGTTATTTCGTCGCGGTGTATGAAGAAGGCCATGTAGGCCGTGCCGCCGAGCGTCTGTCGATTTCCCAACCGGCCTTGTCGCAGCAGGTTCGCCAACTGGAACAGAACCTGGACGTGAGCCTGTTCGAGCGCAGCAGCAAACGCCTGCTCCCTACGCTGGCGGCACACACGTTGTACAACCATGCCTTGCCCCTGATCGACGGCATGCAACAAGCCGTGGAGGCGTTGCGCAACTTCAAAGGCCAGGCGATGCGCACCTTGGCCATCGGCGTGCTACAAACCGTGCACACCAGCCTGGTGCCGCAGATGCTCGAGCGGGTGCGCAAGGCCCAACCCCACCTGGTGGTGCAGATCTACGAATTGACCGGGCTGGAAATCGAACGCCGGCTGCTCAACGGCTCGCTGGACATCGGTATCAGCTACCTGCCACCGCGCCAGCCGGGCCTGCATGGCGTGTTGTTGTATGAAGATGAGTTGAAGGTAGTCATCCCTGAGCAACATCCCTTGCGGGAATTCAAGAAGGTCTCGCTGAAACAGGCAGCCGAGTTGCCGATGTTGCTATTGGGCGAGGAATTTCAGGTGCGCCAGATCTGGCAGGCCCAGTTGGCCAACCTGGGTCGGCGCCCGCAGGTGCAGGCGGAGCTCAATACCATGGTGGGGATTCTCGACAGCCTGCCCCACACCCAGTTGGCCACTGTGCTACCGGGGCGTTCGCAGGACGAACACAACAGCCAGTCGCTGCTGTGGAAACCCTTGAGCGAACCCAGGGTGCCGTTGAAAGTCGGATTGGTGTGCCGTGACGTGCAGCGCCAGCAAGCGACGGTGGCATTGCTGCGCACGTTGCTGGAGGACGTGATGAATGCCCCGCAGGCAGGCGCCTGACTTTTTCGCGGGCAAAAGAAAACCCCGCCGAAGCGGGGCTTTGCAGACTGTTTCCCTGACATCCATTTCACTCCGCCATCCTGGCAGAATCCTACGTGTCCGTGTTGTTGCTTTGCGCTTCCTGCGCGACGTCCATGTGAAGTAGATTATCCGTGGATCCAATATGGCGATAGAGGACGATTAGCAGCACGTCATGTAAGAGAATGCTTACATGCGCGCTTCGCCCCCTAGAACAGTGCTTCATCCATCAGGAACAGTGATTCGCTACCGGCTTTTACCGACGCACTCAACGAGTGAATGCGTGGCAACAGGCGCGCAAAGTAGAAGCGCGCAGTGCCCAGCTTGCTGGCATAGAAATCCTCTTCGGCCTCTTTGCCCAACGCAGCCTTGGCCATGCGCGCCCACATATAGGCATACGCCATGTAACCGAACGCATGCAGGTATTCCACCGAGGCTGCGCCGATTTCATTCGGGTTGGTCTTGGCACGGTCCAGCACCCAGGCGGTCAGTTCATCGAGGTTATCCACTGCCGCGCCGAGCGGACGGGTGAACTCGCCCAATGCCTCGCCCGCAGTGGCGATGAACTGGCGGATCTCATCGGCGAACAAGGTGTAGAACGCGCCGCCGTTGCCGACGATCTTGCGCCCCATCAGATCCAGCGCCTGGATACCATTGGTGCCTTCGTAGATCTGGGTGATGCGCACATCACGCACCAACTGCTCCTGGCCCCACTCGCGAATGTAGCCGTGGCCACCAAATACTTGCTGGCCGAGCACGGTGGTTTCCAGGCCCAGGTCCGTGAGGAATGCCTTGGCGACCGGCGTCAACAGCGCCACCAGGTTGTCGGCACGCTCGCGGGCGGCGGCGTCTTCGCTGAACTTGGCGATGTCCAGTTGCGTCGCGACGTAGGTGGAGAACGCACGGCCGCCTTCGTTCGCCGCCTTCATGGTCAGCAGCATGCGGCGCACGTCCGGGTGCACGATGATCGGGTCGGCGGGTTTTTCCTTGGCTTGTGCGCCCAATGGAGAGCGGCTCTGCAGCCGGTCGCGGGCATATTCAATCGCGTTCTGGTAGGAGCGCTCGCCGGATGCCAGGCCCTGGATGCCCACCCCCAGACGCTCGTAGTTCATCATGGTGAACATCGCCGCCAAGCCACGGTTAGGCTCACCGACCAGGTAACCCACCGCTTCGTCGAAGTTCATCACGCACGTCGCGGAGGCCTGGATGCCCATCTTGTGTTCGATCGAACCGCAGTTCACCGGGTTGCGTGCGCCGAGGCTGCCGTCGGCGTTCACCATGAACTTCGGCACCAGAAACAGCGAGATGCCTTTGGGGCCCGCCGGTGCATCCGGCAGTTTGGCCAGCACCAGGTGGATGATGTTTTCGGTCAGGTCGTGTTCGCCGCCGGTAATGAAAATCTTGGTGCCGCTGACTTTGTAGGAACCGTCCGCTTGGGGCTCGGCCTTGGTGCGAATCATGCCCAGGTCAGTGCCGGCATGGGCTTCGGTCAGGCACATGGAACCGGCCCACTCGCCGGAATACATCTTCGGCAGATAGGTGGCCTTGAGTTCCTCGCTGGCGTGGGTATTGATCGACACGCAAGCGCCCGAGGTCAACATCGGGTACAGGCCGAAAGCCAGGCTGGACGAGTTGATCATCTCTTCAACCTGCGCCGACACCGCCTTGGGCATGCCCATGCCGCCGTACACCGGGTCGCCACCCACCCCGACCCAACCACCTTCGGCGTAAGTCGCGTAGGCCTGGGGGAAACCGTCCGGCGTAGTGACCGCACCGTCCGTCCAGTGGCAGCCTTGCTCATCGCCGCCACGGCTTAACGGCGCGATGGATTTGGCGGTGACCTTGCCGGCTTCTTCGAGGATCGCTTCAACGGTTTCGGCGTCAACCGTGTCGGCCAGGGCAGGCAACTGGGCCCACGTCGTGGCGACTTCAAAAACTTCGTTGAGGACGAAGCGCATATCACGCAACGGCGCTTTGTAATCAGCCATGGCAAACCTCGTGAGAACGTGAAAAGTGATTCGATAGGATCGGTTTTACAGACTCCGAGTGTACCCGAACAACTTTTCAGACACATAGGGTCCGTTCGTGACCATTAAGTATTTAAAAGTCACGCCGAACCTCTTCCGTCTATAGGGCAAACGCCTGCGCCGGTAAGATCATCAGGCAGTCGCTGCCCGCCTCCACCGCAGCCCGGTGCATGGCGGTGCGTGGCAACAGGCGCTTGAAGTAAAAGTCGCAGGTCGCCAGTTTGCTCTGGGCAAACTCTGGCTCGTGGTGTGCCTGCGCCGCGATCGCCATGCGCAACCACAGGTAGGCGAGGATGATGTAACCGCTGTACATCAGGTAATCCATGGCCGCCGCGCCTACTTCATCAGGATTTTTCATCGCTGCCGTGCCTACCTTCAGGGTCAGCTCACCCCATTGCTGGTTCAACTGGTTGAGCTGTTCTACCGCGGCCTTGAATTGCGCATGCTCGGCATTGGCGACGCAGAACTTATGCACAATTCTGGTAAAGCCGCGCAGCAACTTGCCCTGGCTGCCCAGCACCTTGCGCCCCAGCAGGTCGAGGGCCTGGATACCGTTGGTGCCTTCATAGATCGGCGCAATCCGTGCATCCCGGGCCAATTGCTCCATGCCCCACTCGCGAATGTAGCCATGGCCGCCGAATACCTGCATACCGTGGTTGGTCACCTCCAGCCCGGTTTCGGTCATGAAGGCTTTGCAGATCGGCGTGAGGAAGGCCAACAAGTCCTCGGCCTCCTGGCGCTGGCCGGCGTCGTCACTCAGGTGCGCCGTGTCGAGCAACTGGGCGGTGAAGTAGGTCAGCGCGCGATTACCTTCGTTGAAGGCTTTCATGGTCAGCAGCATGCGGCGTACGTCGGCATGCACGATGATCGGGTCGGCGGCTTTCTCCGGGGCCTTGGCGCCGGTCAACGAGCGCATTTGCAGGCGGTCGTTGGCGTATTTGATCGCGCCCTGGAAGCTCGCCTCGCCATTGCACAAGCCCTGCATCCCGGTGCCCAGGCGCGCGTGGTTCATCATGGTGAACATGCAGTTGAGGCCTTTGTTCGCCTCACCAATCAGGAAGCCCTTGGCGCCGTCGAAGTTCAGCACGCAGGTGGCCGAGGCCTTGATGCCCATCTTGTGCTCGATGGAGCCGCAGTGCACCGCGTTGCGTTCACCGGAATCGGCATGGAACTTGGGCACGATAAACAACGAGATGCCTTTGGTGCCCGCCGGTGCATCCGGCAGTTTGGCCAGCACCAGATGGATGATGTTGGCACTCATGTCGTGCTCGCCGGCCGAGATGAAGATCTTGCTGCCGGTGACCGCGTAACTGCCGTCGGCCTGAGGTACGGCGCGGGTCTTGATCAAGCCCAGGTCGGTGCCGCAGTGGGCTTCGGTCAGGCACATGGTGCCGGTCCATTCGCCAGCAGTGAGCTTGTGCAGGTAAGTGGCTTTCTGTTCGTCGGTGCCATGGGCGTGGATCGCTGACATTGCACCGTGGGTCAGGCCTGGGTACATGCCCCAGGACGTGTTGCTGGAGCCGATCATCTCGCTCAGCACCAGCCCCAGTGACTGCGGCAAGCCTTGGCCGCCGTAGGTCGGGTCGGCCGCCAAGCCGTGCCAGCCACCTTCCGCGTACTGAGCGAAGGCTTCCTTGAAGCCCTTGGGCGTGGTCACCACACCCTGATCGAAATGGCAGCCCTCTTCATCGCCGCTGCGATTGAGCGGCGCGAGTACGTTCTCGCAGAACTTCGCGCCCTCTTCGAGAATTGCATTGACCATGTCGGGGCTGGCGTCCGTCGCACCCAGGGCCGCGTAGTGGCCGTGGAAGTCGAACACGTTGTCGATCAGAAAGCGCATGTCGCGCAGGGGAGCTTTGTATTCAGGCATGGCAATGTCTCCGGCGGCAGATAGTTCAAGCTACTGCCGGCCAACGCCTCGAACAATCACTGTAGCGCTGCTGAATACAGCACCATTACTCAACCGGCAGCACGCTCCATACGCACCGCACCGCGACGGTTCTGCCCGGCTGCGATCACACAATTGCGCCCGGCGCCCTTGGCGGCATACAGCGCCTGGTCGGCGGATTTGAGCACTTCTTCAGGGCTGCGCTGCTCGGCCTGGCGCTCGGCCACGCCGATGCTGACGGTCACCGACACACTCGAGGCGCCGCTGCCGGCTCGACGCTGGCGGCCTTGATGGTCGTCAGGGGGTCGGTCCGGGTTGCGCAATTTGATCGCATAGTTGGCGATGATCTCGCGGATTTCCTCCAGGTGCGGCAGGCATTCATCCAGGGTCTTGCCGGCGAACACCACGGCAAACTCTTCCCCGCCGTAACGATAGGCGCGCCCGCCGCCGTTGACCTTGGACAGCTTGCTGGCCACCAGGCGCAACACCTGGTCACCCACGTCATGGCCATGGGTGTCGTTGAAACGCTTGAAGTGGTCGACGTCGCCCATCGCCAGCACGTAGTTGCGGCCCAGCCGCTGCATGCGCTCGTTAAGGGCGCGGCGCCCCGGCAAGCCGGTCAGCTCATCGCGAAACGCCATTTGATACGCCTCGTGCGCCACACCGGCAGCGATCATCAGCATGACCTGGCTGCACATGATGTTGAGGGTAAACGGCAGGATGAAGGTTTGCGGCAGCATCCAGAACATCCCCAGCAACCCCACCAACTGCGCGGCATGCAGCGGGCGCGGCTGATACCAGTACTGGGCGGCCAGGGTGAGAAAGCCGATCAGAAACATCGGGTATGACAGCTGGATCAGGCTCATCCAGGCGCCATGCAGCGCCGGCCAGCGAATTTCAGCCAACCAGTCCAGCACGCCCTGGGGATAACTTTGCTCCAGCGCCAGCGCCACGCTGCCGACGGCCAGCAACACCGCGCAGCGTGCGACGAAGTCGCGAAACAAGTGGGTCTTTTCCTGCCACAGCGCATACACGCTGAACAGCAAGGGCAGCAGCAGGCAGCACAGGTGAAACACCACGGCGGCGTCTTCGCGCACGCGGCCATTATCGCGGTAGAAATCGGTCTGGGTGTCGAGCAGGAAATACGCGACATACACCGTGATCATCAGGAACAGCTCACGCTGGCGCCGATAAACCGCGCAGTACGCACCGCCGAGCAACAGCACCAAGGTGGGCAGCACGTTGAACAGCGAGGTGAAGAAGACGTTGAGGTCTTTGAGATACGCAGCCGAGAGCCCGGCCAGCAACAGCAGCAACGAGGGCAGGAAATGGCTGAACCGTACGGCAGACACGCGTGACAAGGGTAAAACTCCGACCCGCAAAAAGTGATGGCATAGTGCCTCTGCGGGACCAGTTAAACACAACTCGTCCGACATGTATCACATTGCCATCACTGTAACGGCACGGTCCGGTAATCCCTTAATGCAAGGGTGCAATTTTTATAGTCGACAGTGACCGAATGTGGGAGGGGGCTTGCTCCCGATAGCGGTGTATCAGTCAACCCCTTTGTAGCTGACCCACCGCTATCGGGAGCAAGCTGTTCTGGTCAAGTTTTTCCGGACACCGATTACGGTGATCAAGCCGCCTTCTGCTCCATGGCTATTGGCGACAGGTAGTTGTTGTAGCTGTGGAGCCTGATTCGGTTGTATCGCATGAAGAAGCTGGTCATATCCTGCTTGGCTTCTTCAACTGTCATATAGCCCTTGGTGGGCACCCACTCTGATTTGAGCGTCCCGAAGAAACGCTCTGTTGGTGCATTGTCCCAGCACTGCCCTCTGCGGCTCATGCTTTGGGTTATCCCATACTCCAGCAACGCGGACTGAAAGAGCTGGCTGGTGTATTGGCAGCCTTGATCCGAATGAAACATCAAGCCTGCATGTTTGCCTCGAACCTCCACCGCCATTCTCAGCGCCTTGCTAACCAGGTTGGCGTCATTGATCAGAGAAAACGCCCAGCCAACGATTCGGCGGGCGAACAGATCAATGACCACTGCCAAGTGATACCAGCGTTTCCCAACCATTAGGCTGGTAACGTCGCCGCACCAGACTTGATTAATTGCGGTTGGCTCGAAGTTACGCTCAAGCAGGTTCTTGGCCACAAATGCTTCAACGCCTCTAGAGCGATATTGATGGCGGCGGCGCTGTCTGCTGGCCAGATTTGCCTCCGCCATGAGTTTTCCGGCCAGATGCCGACCTACCTTGATCTGCTGGGCCTTCAAGTGCTGAGAGATCATCCGTGCACCTGCACTTCCCCGGCTTTCGTCATGCAGTTGCACGACTTTTGCTCTAAGCGCGTCACGCTTGGTATTCGGCTCTGAGCGACGCTTAAGCCAGTCATAAAGCGCGCTGCGGGAAACGTTCAGCGCACTACAAAGAAGGCGGGTCGGATATGAGCTCGACTCTCTCAGCTCCTCGATCAGGAAAAACGATCGGGATCCGACATCAAGAGAGCCGTAGCTTTTTTTAAGATTTCAGCCTCGGTCTCCAGGCGCTTGACCTTGGCTCGCAGCTGTTGAAGCTCTCGCTGTTCGTCGCTGATTGCCTTGGTACCTGCCACTGGCTGCCCTTTCTGACGCTCTTTGCGAACCTGATCAATCCAACGGCGCAGAGCCGTAGGCCCAACGCTCATCGACGCGCAGACGTCAGGAACTGAGCAGTTATCATCAAGAACCATACTTGCAGCACGTTGCTTGAACTCGCGGGTGTAGGTCTTTCGTTCTTGCATGGAACCTCCTGATTGGGCGAATCATATCGCCCTTAAGAGGTGTCCGGGATCATTAGGCCAGTTCAAGCCCCCTCCCACAGGGGATCGGCTAGTGGCATTACAACCGGCGAAAAAAAAACCGCCCCCCCTAAGGGCGGCGGTTTCGGAAGATCCCGGTGCGGCTTAGTAAGCCAGGCCGAAGTCTTCTTCTTTCATGTCCATCAGGTTGCTCGCGCCCGACAGCATGGTTGCCACGTGGGTGCGGGTGCGCGGCAGGATGCGCTGGAAGTAGAAGCGCGCGGTCTGCAGCTTGGCGGTGTAGAACGCCTCTTCGGTGGTGCCGGCGGCCAGTTTTTCAGCGGCCAGGCGGGCCATGTCGGCCCAGAAGTAAGCCAGGCACGCGTAACCGGAGTACATCAGGTAGTCCACCGAGGCGGCACCGACTTCTTCACGGTCTTTCATCGCGGCCATGCCGACCTTCATGGTCAACTCGCCCCACTCTTTGTTCAGCGCCGCCAGCGGTGTAACGAACTCTTTGACCGCTTCATTGCCTTCGTTGGCCTGGCAGAACTTGTGGACGATCTTGGTGAAGCCCTTCAGCGCTTCGCCTTGGGTCATCAGCACTTTACGACCGAGCAGGTCCAGCGCCTGAATGCCGGTGGTGCCTTCGTACAGCATCGAAATACGGCTGTCGCGAACGTTCTGCTCCATGCCCCACTCAGCGATGAACCCGTGGCCGCCGTAGATCTGTACGCCGTGGTTGGCGGACTCGAAACCGACTTCGGTCATGAACGCCTTGGCGATTGGGGTCATGAAGGCCAGCAGGCCATCGGCCTGTTTCTTGGCTTCGTCATCGGTGCCGTACTTGACGATATCCACTTGCTTGGCGGTGAAGTACACCATCGCACGGTTGCCTTCGGCGAAGGCTTTCATGGTCAGCAGCATGCGGCGCACGTCGGGGTGCACGATGATCGGGTCGGCGGCTTTTTCCGGCGCTTTCGGGCCGGTCAGGGAGCGCATCTGCAAGCGATCACGCGCATATTTGAGGCCGCCCTGGAAGCCGATTTCGGCGTGGGCCAGGCCTTGCAGCGCAGTCCCCAGACGCGCGGTGTTCATAAAGGTGAACATGCAGTTCAGGCCTTTGTTCGCCGGGCCGATCAGGTAACCGGTAGCCGCGTCGAAGTTCATCACGCAGGTGGCGTTGCCGTGGATACCCATCTTGTGCTCCAGGGAGCCACAGGTCACCGCGTTGCGCTCGCCCACCGAACCATCGGCGTTGGGCAGGAACTTGGGCACGATGAACAACGAGATACCTTTGGTGCCAGCCGGTGCATCCGGCAGGCGCGCCAGGA
The DNA here is from genome assembly GCF_003852355.1 of Pseudomonas sp. R2-7-07. Taxonomy (NCBI): domain Bacteria; kingdom Pseudomonadati; phylum Pseudomonadota; class Gammaproteobacteria; order Pseudomonadales; family Pseudomonadaceae; genus Pseudomonas; species Pseudomonas sp. R2-7-07. The sequence goes on from NZ_CP027759.1 coordinate 5,261,062, forward strand.
CGATGTGGACGATGTTGTCGGCCATGTCGTGTTCACCGGCCGAGATGAAGATCTTGGTGCCGGAGACTTTGTAGGAACCGTCGGCCTGGGGTTCGGCCTTGGTGCGCAGCATGCCCAGGTCGGTGCCGCAGTGCGGTTCGGTCAGGCACATGGTGCCGGTCCACTCGCCCGAGACCAGTTTGGTCAGGTAGGCGTCTTGCTGCTCGGGCGTGCCATGCTCGGAAATGGTGTTCATAGCGCCATGGGACAGGCCTGGGTACATGCCCCACGACCAGTTGGCTTCGCCGACCATTTCACTCACTGCAAGGCCCAGGGACTCGGGCAGGCCTTGACCGCCGTGTGCCACGTCGTGAGCCAGGCTTGGCCAGCCGCCTTCGACGAACTGTTTGTAGGCTTCTTTGAAACCTGCTGGGGTTTTAACGCCTGACTCGCTCCAGGTACACCCTTCGATGTCACCCACGCGGTTCAGCGGTGCCAGCACTTGCTCACAGAACTTGGCGCCTTCTTCCAGAATGGCGTCGACCATGTCCGGGGTAGCGTCCTGGCAAGCCGGCAGGCTCTGATAGTGCGCTTCATAGCCGAGCAGTTCGTCACGAACGAAGCGAATATCACGCAAGGGGGCCTTGTAGTCAGGCATAGCGATAAACCTCTGCTGATGTATCTGGGATGAACAACCGCGTGGGTGTGTGATGGCGGTCAAACAGGTGTTTGAAACATACGTTTACGACCTGGGGTTGTCAAGCGTCGGCCCGATGCCGTTTGTCTTGATGCGCGTCAATGGCGCGCACGGCGAAGCCCGTGGCGGATTGCCGCTTCACAAATGAGTACAGGGATTGATCAGGAGTAAGCAGGGAAAAATGTGGGAGGGGGCTTGCCCCCGATAGCGGAGTATCAGTCAGTATATTTTTGACTGACCCATCGCCATCGGGGGCAAGCCCCCTCCCACATTTTGAATTGCATAAGGCAGAAGGGTCAGGCGTAAGTATCGATCAACGTACCGAGCATTTCGTCCGAAGCCTTGGCGACTTTCGCCCCCAGCTCCACTTGAAACTTGCCCTGAGCCATTTCGACCATATTGCTCGCCGAATTGGATGCCTGGGCACGATCATTGGCCTGCAGACGGTCGCTTTGCGCGGCCGATGGCTGGGTGGTCGCGGCGCTGGCAATGTTGCCGGCGGCCTGGTCGACACGGCTCTGCCCGGCCTGAATGGTGCTCAGGCCCGAATAAAACGCGCTGCTTCCAGAGATTTCCATGGCGCAAGCCTGCCTTTAGAGAATCGTGATAGCCAATTGAACCAGACATCCTGGCAAAAGGCCCGCTAAAAACACTAATGGCATATTGCCTTAGCGATAGCCAAAATCAGTCAAGCAGGTCCATTTCCAGGTAGGCGGCCACTGCGCCTGCCCCGGCGTGCTTGAGTTTGGGCACTCGCCCCAGGCAAGGCGCCGGCAAACGCTCGGCCAAGGTGGCGAGGTTCTCTTCCAGACGAGAGGTCTTCGGATCGATGATATTGGCCACCCAACCGGCCAGCGACAGACCATCTCGTGCGATCGCTTCGGCCGTGAGCAACGCGTGGCTGATACACCCCAGCCGCACCCCCACCACCAGAATCACCGGCAGCTTGAGCGCAATGGCCAGGTCCGACAGATTAGCCTGGTCGGCCAGGGGCACACGCCAACCGCCCGCGCCTTCGATCAACGTGAAGTCCGCTTGGTGCGCCAGGATCCGCTGCATCGGCTTGAGCAGCGATTGCACCGTGAGCGCGACACCTGCCTCGCGGGCGGCCAGATGCGGTGCAATCGCCGGTTCGAACGCCACCGGGTTGACCTCGGCATACGTCAAGGGCAACGAACATTCGGCGAGCAGCGCCAGGGCATCGGCATTGCGCAACCCCTTGGGCGTTACCTGGCAGCCCGAGGCCACGGGCTTTCCCGCCGCCGTGCTGTTGCCGGCTTGACGCGCAGCATGCAGCAGGCCGGCAGCGATGGTGGTCTTGCCCACATCGGTGTCGGTACCGGTGATGAAATAAGCGGCGCTCATAGCGGTTTCTCCAGTACGGCGTACACCACCTGATAGGTGGCGGGCAGGCCCTGGGCCTGACGGAACTGCTCGTAAGCCTGCATCAATGCCGCGATTCGCGCACGGCCGGTCAAGCCTCCCGGGCGCCCTGGGTTGAGGTTATGCGCGCCCAAGGCTTTCAATTCGTGGGTCAGGCTGCGCACGTCCGGGTAATGCAGTACATGGGCCCGTCGCTCCAGGCTCGCCACCCGAAAACCACTGGCGGCGCACAGCTGTTGATACGCCTCAAAGGTGCGGAAGCGGTTGACGTGAACCAGGCCGTCCGCCGCGCGCCAGCTTTCGCGCAGTTCATCCAGCGTGCCTACGCACAGGCTGGCGAAGGCCAGCACGCCGCCCGGTTGCAGCACGCGAAACGCTTCACTGAGGACCGCATCAAAGCTCGCACACCACTGCACCGCCAGGCTGGAGAAGATCAGCTCGAAGCTGTCGGCCTTCAGCGGCAGGCGTTCCGCATCCCCCGCGACGAAGTGCTGCGCGCCGCCCAAAGGCCGCGCATGGTTGAGCATGCCCTCGGCAATATCCAGCGCCGTGCCTTGGCTGGCCGGCAGGCGCTCAGCCAGTGCACGGCTGAAATAGCCCGTGCCGCAGCCCAGATCGAGCCAGCACTGGGGCGCAAGGCTCATCGGCAGCCGAGCGAGCAGTGCGTGCCCGACCGCCCGCTGTAACTCGGCCACGCTGTCGTAACTGGCGGCGGCCCGAGAGAACGAAGCGGCCACCTGGCGCTTGTCCGGCAAGGCGCCCGGCAGAGGAGGATGGGATAGATCAGTCATCAGCATACTCATGCAAAAAAGCCTGGATGGCCCCCGCCACACCGTTGGGGTCTTCCAGAAGAAAAGCGTGACCGGCCTGTTCAATCAGGCCGATTTCCACGTCGGGCAGCAGCGCCAGCAGGTCACTGGCGGCTTCAGCCGGCACCAGCCCGTCCTGGCCGGCAAACAAATGCAGCTGTGGCCCGCGAAAGGCCTGCAAAGCGGCGCGGGTGTCCAACTGGGCGAGCAACTCCAGGCCGGGCATCAACACGCTGGGCGCCGTGTTCGGTGCTCCACTGACCAGCAGCCGCGACAGCCCGCGTGGGTCGGCGGCGCCCTTGGCGCACAACAGGCCAAAGCGTTTGAGGGTGACCTGGGAATCCGCGTGGCAGCCGGCGAGGAACGCGTCGAATGTTTCAGCGGGCATGGCATGGGGCCAATCAGCGTGGGCGACAAAACACGGATTGCTCGCCAGGGTGAGCAAACCGCAGCAACGCTCGCCGCGTCGCGCCGCCAGCTCTGAGGCGAGCATGCCGCCGAGGGACCAGCCGCCGAGCCAGACATTGTCCGGCAGCGTGGCATCCAGTTCGTCGAGCCATTCGGCCAGTTCGCTGCCGTCCAGTGCCGGCAAGGGCTCGACCTGCACCTGCAGGTGTTCATTCAAGCCCTGCAACGCCGCAGCCAGCGGCTCCAGCGGCGACACCCCGAGGCCCCAGCCGGGCAGCAATACCAGTCGGTCACGCATGTTCGGGCTCCGTGGCGTTCAACAATCGGAAACACGCCTCCAACGCGTTTAACAATAGCTGCACCTGCGCCGCGCTGTGGGCCGCCGTCAATGTCACGCGCAAACGAGCACTGCCGGCGGGCACAGTGGGCGGGCGGATCGCGGTCACCATCAACCCGCGCTCGCGCAGCATCTGCGACAGGCGCAGGGCACGCGCGCTGTCGCCAATCAGGATCGGCTGGATCGGGGTAAAACTGTCCATCAGCGCCAGGCCGATCTGTTCGGCGCCCTGGCGGAACTGGCGGATCAACGCGTTGAGATGCTCGCGTCGCCAGTGTTCGCTGCGCAGCAGCTCAAGGCTTTTCAGGGTGGCGCAGGCCAATGCCGGTGGCTGGCTGGTGGTGTAGATGTAGGGGCGGGCGAATTGGATCAGGCTTTCGATCAGTTCTTCACTGCCCGCCACAAAGGCCCCGGCGGTGCCGAATGCTTTGCCCAGGGTACCGACCAGTACCGGCACGTCGTCCTGGCTCAAGCCGAAATGCTCGACGATCCCCCCGCCGTTGGCCCCCAGCGGGCCGAAGCCATGGGCGTCATCCACCATCAACCAGGCACCTTTGGCCTTGGCTTCACGGGCCAGCGCCGGCAGATCGGCCAGGTCGCCATCCATGCTGAATACGCCATCGGTCACCACCAGCGTGTTACCGCAGGCTTTCTCCAGGCGCTTGGCCAGGCTGGCGGCGTCGTTATGCAGGTAGCGGTTGAAACGGGCCCCCGACAACAAGCCGGCATCCAGCAACGACGCATGGTTGAGACGGTCTTCCAGCACCGTATCGCCCGGCCCCACCAACGCCGTGACCGCGCCGAGGTTGGCCATGTAGCCGGTGGTAAACAGCAGCGCACGCGGGCGCCCGGTCAGGTCGGCCAGTGCTTCTTCCAGCGCATGGTGCGGCGTGGCGTGGCCCACCACCAAGTGCGACGCACCACCGCCCACGCCCCAACGGGACGCACCGGCGCGCCAGGCCTCGATCACCTGCGGATGGTTGGCCAGGCCCAGGTAGTCGTTATTGCAGAAGGCGAGCAGCGGCTTGCCGTCCACCACCACTTCCGGGCCTTGAGGGCTCTGCAGCAAGGGGCGTTGACGGTAAAGGTGTTCGGCACGGCGGGCAGCGAGGCGCGCGGCGAGATCGAAAGACATGCAGGGTCAACTCGGTCAAAACTGTGGGAGGGGGCTTGCTCCCGATGGCGGTATCTCAGTCAACATAAGTGCTGACTGACACAGCGCCATCGGGGGCAAGCCCCCTCCCACATTGGGATTTGGTTTCAGTCAAACAGCGGCGTTGTAGAACTGTTCGCTGCTTTTCTGCTCCACCAAGGCCTGTTCGATCGCCGCCTGGTGCACTTCATCGGCGTGCTCCTCGCGGGCTTCCGGCAAGATGCCCAGGCGCGAGAACAGTTGCATGTCCTTGTCCGCCTGCGGGTTGGCGGTGGTCAGCAGCTTGTCGCCGTAGAAAATCGAGTTGGCGCCGGCAAAGAACGCCAGCGCCTGCATCTGCTCGTTCATCGCCTCACGCCCAGCAGACAGGCGCACATGGGATTGCGGCATCAGGATGCGCGCCACCGCCAGCATGCGGATGAAGTCGAACGGGTCGATGTCGTCGGCATTTTCCAGCGGCGTACCGGCCACCTTGACCAGCATGTTGATCGGCACCGACTCCGGATGCTCCGGCAGGTTGGCCAGTTGGATCAGCAGGTTGGCACGGTCATCCAGGGACTCGCCCATGCCGAGGATGCCGCCCGAGCAGATCTTCATCCCCGACTCACGCACGTAGGCCAGGGTTTGCAGGCGTTCGCCGTAGGTGCGCGTGGTGATGATCGACCCGTAGAATTCCGGCGAGGTATCCAGGTTGTGGTTGTAGTAATCAAGGCCAGCCTGAGCCAGCGCGGCGGTCTGGTCCTGATCGAGACGGCCGAGGGTCATGCAGGTTTCCAGGCCCATGGCCTTCACGCCTTTGACCATCTCCAGCACGTAGGGCATGTCTTTGGCCGATGGATGCTTCCATGCGGCGCCCATGCAGAAACGCGTCGAGCCGATGGCCTTGGCGCGGGCGGCCTCTTCGAGGACCTTCTGCACTTCCATCAGTTTTTCTTTTTCCAGGCCGGTGTTGTAGTGACCCGACTGCGGACAATATTTGCAATCTTCCGGGCACGCGCCGGTTTTGATCGACAGCAGGGTGGATACCTGCACGCGGTTGGCGTCGAAATGCGCGCGGTGCACGGTCTGCGCCTGGAACAACAGGTCATTGAACGGCTGCACGAACAGTGCTTTGACTTCGGCCAAAGACCAATCGTGACGCAGGGTGGCAGAGGTGCTGGCGCTCATGGGCGATTCCTTGATTATGCTTTGGCTAACGCTGCGGGAAGGGCAATACCCACAGGTACGACACGGATGCTCGGCATATTTAAGGAAGATTCATGCACTGTCAACCAACCCACAAACACCAAGTTTACATCTGGTTAAAAAACGTACAAATCTGTTTGATCTGCGATGAACGGGCTGATAGCGTCGATTGTCTATGCAACGCCTGCGAAACCGAGCTGCCATGGCTGATGGAGCAGTGCGAAGTGTGCGCCCTGCCCCTGCCGATGGACGGGTTGGTCTGCGGCCAATGCCAGCAACAACCGCCCGCGTATAAACAGGTGATCGCGCCCTGGACCTACAGTTTCCCGGTGGACAGCCTGATCAGCCGGTTCAAGCACCAGGCACGCTGGCCCTTGGGGCACTTGCTGGGGCGCCTGTTCGGAAGATTCCTGCGCCATCGGTTCGAGAATGCCGAACTCAGCCGCCCCGATTGCCTGCTGCCGGTGCCGATGCCACCCAAACGTCTGCGCCAGCGCGGTTATAACCAGGCGGCGATGCTGGCGCGTTGGCTCAGCAGCGACCTGGACATCCCCTACGATGAGCACCTGTTGTTACGTCCCCATGAAACCGTTGCGCAACAAGACCTCGACGCCAAGACGCGCAAGCGCAACCTGCGCAATGCCTTCGCCCTGGCACCCGGCGCCTGGGTGCAGGGTCGTCATCTGGCGCTGGTCGACGATGTACTGACCACCGGCGCCACCGCCCATAGCCTGGCGCGGTTATTGATGCAGGCCGGTGCGCGCCAGGTCGATGTGTATTGCCTGGCCCGCACGCCAAAACCCGGCACGTGACTTGACTCCCGTGCCGCTGGGCGGCAACGTCCGCTCATTCCAGCCAAGCGTGTCCACATGTCCCTGACCTCACCGCTCAGCCAGCACATCATCCGCCGCCCCCAGCGCATTGCCCTGCTGGGGCATATCGCCGAGCAGGGCTCCATCACCCGTGCCGCCAAAAGTGCCGGGTTGAGCTACAAGGCCGCCTGGGACGCCATCGATGAGCTGAACAACCTGGCGCAAAAGCCCCTGGTGGAACGCAGCGTCGGCGGCAAAGGCGGTGGCGGCGCCAGGCTGACCGCCGAAGGTGAGCGCGTGCTGCGCCTCTATCAGCGACTGCAGGTGCTGCAAGCCGAAGTGCTCGCCACGGACGAAGCGGCCCGCGACTTCAACCTGCTGGGGCGCCTGATGCTGCGCACCAGTGCGCGCAATCAACTGCACGGTCAGGTCAGCGCCATCGAGCGCCAGGGCCGTAATGACCGAGTCCGCCTGCGATTGGCCGGCGGCCTGCACCTGGATGCACAGATCACCCACGACAGCACGCAACGGCTGGAGCTGGAGGCTGGCGTGGAAGTGGTTGCCCTGATCAAGGCCGGATGGTTGGAATTGCTGGCCATCGGGCAAGCCGCAACACCTGGACACAATTGCATGAGCGGCGTGATCGAGGCGGTTCTCGACGCTGAAGACGGCCCCAGCGAAGTGCGCATCGGCCTGCCCAACGGTCAGGTGCTGTGTGCCCTGGCGCAGCCCGCCGCACTTACTGCGCTCAATGCCGCGCAAGGCCAGCCGATCCAGGTGCAGTTCGCCCCCGGCAATGTACTGCTCGGCACCCCGGTGTAGCGAGCACGCGCCATCAAACTGCAACAATTTCGTCACGCTCGCTCCTTAAGGTATCTGCAAAAACCGTAGGGAGCCTGACATGAACTTATTAGAAGAAAACCAAGCCACCGACCTTGAACAGATGGTCGGCCTCACCCGTCGCCGCTTCATCGGCGCCGGCGCCCTGTGCGGCGCTGCGATGTTCCTGGGCGGCAACCTGCTCAGCCGCAGCGCACTGGCCGTGAACGCCGCCTCTGCCAGCCCGTTGCTGGGATTTTCCAGCATCGGCGCCGCTACCAGCGACACCCTCACCCTGCCGCCCGGCTACAGCGCCTCGGTACTGATCAGTTGGGGCCAGCCCTTGAGCAAGCGCGCCCCAGCCTTCGACCCCAGCGGCAACGGCACCGCCGAGGCCCAGGAACAACAGTTCGGCGACAACAACGACGGCATGAGCCTGTTTCCCTTCCCCGGTGACGACCGCCGCGCACTGATGGCGATCAACAACGAATACACCAACTACCGCTACCTCTACGCCCATGGCGGCGCGCCGCAATCGGCCGAAGACGTGCGCAAGGCGTTGGCCAGCGAAGGCGTTTCGGTGATCGAAATACAGCGCAAGGGCGATACCTGGCAGTTCGTCCAGGATTCACGCTACAACCGGCGCATCCACGGCAACACGCCGATCCGCCTGAGCGGGCCTGCCGCCGGCCACGACTGGTTGAAAACCCGCGCCGACAAAACCGGCAAGAAAGCCCTCGGCACCTTCCAGAACTGCGCCAACGGCAAGACGCCGTGGGGCACTTACCTGACCTGTGAAGAGAACTTCACCGACTGCTTCGGCAGCAGCGACCCACAGCAAACCTTCGACGCCGGGCAAAAACGCTATGGCGTGATCGCCGCCAGCAAAGACATCCACTGGCACACCCACGACCCGCGCTTCGACATGGCCAAGAACCCCAACGAACTCAACCGCCATGGCTGGGTAGTGGAAATCGACCCGTTCGACCCGCAATCCACTCCGGTCAAGCGCACTGCCCTGGGCCGCTTCAAGCACGAAAACGCTGCCCTGGCAGAAACCCGCGATGGCCGCGCCGTGGTGTACATGGGCGATGACGAGCGCGGCGAGTTCATCTACAAGTTCGTCAGCCGCGATCGGATCGACCACAACAACCCGAAAGCCAACAAGGATCTGCTCGATCACGGGACCTTGTACGTGGCGATCTTCGACGCGGGCGATGGCGATGCCGATCACCCCAAGGGCAAAGGCCAATGGGTCGAACTTACCCACGGCAAAAACGGCATCGATGCCAGCAGCGGCTTTGCCAACCAGGCTGAAGTGCTGATTCATGCACGCCTGGCTGCCAGCGTGGTGAAAGCCACACGCATGGACCGCCCGGAATGGATCGTGGTCAGCCCCACCGATGGCCAGGTCTATTGCACCCTCACCAACAACGCCAAGCGCGGCGAAGACGGCCAGCCGGTGGGCGGGCCCAACCCGCGAGAAAAGAACGTGTATGGCCAGATCCTGCGCTGGAAAGCCGACGCCGATAACCACGGTGCCACGGACTTCACCTGGGACCTGTTCGTGGTCGCCGGCAACCCCGGCGTGCACGCGGGCTCGCCGAAGGGCGGCTCGTCCAACATCAACCCGCAAAATATGTTCAACAGCCCGGACGGCCTGGGTTTCGACAAGGCCGGCCGCCTGTGGATCCTCACCGACGGCGACTACAGCAACTCAGGCGACTTCGCCGGCATGGGCAATAACCAGATGCTCTGCGCAGACCCAACTACTGGAGAAATCCGCCGGTTCATGGTCGGGCCGGTGGCGTGTGAAGTGACCGGGATCAGCTTTTCGCCGGATCAGAAAACCCTGTTCGTGGGCATTCAGCATCCGGGTGAAACCGGGGGCTCGACCTGGCCGGAGCACCTGGCGAACGGCAAGCCGCGTTCGTCGGTGGTGGCGATTCGGCGGGATGATGGTGGGGTTGTTGGCGCCTGACAAACCGCTATCGGGGGCAAGCCCCCTCCCACATTTTGACCTGCGGATACATTCCGTGTGGGAGGGGGCTTGCCCCCGATGGCGATAGCACAGCCCCCACCTATCTCAAGCCCGGTGCGTTACCATACCCGGCCGGACGCGGCGCCCTGCTGCGCGCAGGAGTTCGCATGGCCCACCCGTTTGAAACACTCACTCCCGACCTGGTGCTCGACGCCGTCGAAAGCATCGGCTTTCTCAGCGACGCCCGTGTATTGGCGCTCAACAGCTACGAAAACCGCGTGTATCAGGTGGGCATCGAAGACTCCGAACCCCTGATCGCCAAGTTCTACCGGCCCCAGCGCTGGACCAACGAAGCGATCCTGGAAGAACACCGCTTCACCTTCGAGCTGGCTGACTGCGAAGTACCGGTGGTCGCCCCGCTGATCCACAACGGCGAAAGCCTGTTCGAACACGCAGGTTTCCGCTTCACTCTGTTTCCACGCCGTGGCGGCCGGGCGCCGGAGCCGGGTAACCTCGACCAGCTCTATCGCCTCGGGCAATTGCTCGGGCGTTTGCATGCCGTGGGTTCCACCTGCCCGTTCGAACACCGCGAAGCGCTCGGCGTGAAGAACTTCGGTCACGATTCCCTGACCACGTTGCTCGAAGGCAACTTCATTCCCAAGAGCCTGTTGCCGGCCTACGAGTCCGTGGCCCGCGACCTGCTCAAGCGTGTGGAAGAGGTCTACAAGGCCACCCCGCACAAGAACATCCGCATGCACGGCGACTGCCACCCCGGCAACATGATGTGCCGCGACGAGATGTTCCACATCGTCGACCTGGATGACTGCCGCATGGGCCCGGCGGTGCAGGACCTGTGGATGATGCTCGCCGGGGATCGCCAGGAATGCCTGGGCCAACTGTCGGAATTGATGGACGGTTACCAGGAGTTCCACGACTTCGATCCACGGGAACTGGCCCTGATCGAACCCTTGCGCGCCCTGCGCCTGATGCACTACAGCGCCTGGCTGGCGCGACGTTGGGAAGACCCGGCATTTCCCCACAGCTTCCCGTGGTTTGGCAGCGAGCGCTACTGGGGCGATCAGGTGCTGGCGTTGCGTGAGCAGCTGTCGGCCCTCAATGAAGAGCCGCTGAAACTGTTCTGACCGCTGATCGTTCCCACGCTCCGCGTGGGAATGCATCGGGTGACGCTCTGCGTCACACATTCAAGAGCAGACGCAGAGCGTCCAAATCGGCATTCCCACGCAGAGCGTGGGAAGGATCGGAAAACCCAATTACAATCGCGCTTTGTTAGCTGCCTAAGCAAGGATTCTGCAATGCACGCCGCCAACCCTCGCAAGGGGTACATCCTGGGCCTGAGCGCCTATGTCATCTGGGGTCTGTTCCCGCTCTATTTCAAAGCCATTGCCAGTGTGCCCGCCGCCGAGATCATCGTGCATCGCGTGCTGTGGTCGGCGCTGTTCGGCGGTTTGCTGTTGATGGTGTGGAAACACCCAGGCTGGTTTCGCGAGCTGCGCGACAACCCCAAACGCTTGGCGATCCTCGCCCTCAGTGGCTCGCTGATCGCCGCCAACTGGCTGACCTACGTGTGGTCGGTGAACACGGGGCGCATGCTTGAGGCCAGTCTGGGTTACTACATCAACCCGCTGGTGAATGTGCTGCTCGGCATGCTCCTGCTAGGCGAACGCCTGCGTCGTCTGCAATGGGTGGCGGTGGGTTTGGCGGCGGTCGGTGTGGCGCAACAGGTGTGGCAGGTTGGCAGCTTGCCGTGGGTGTCATTGGTGTTGGCGCTGACGTTTGGCTTCTATGGCCTGATCCGCAAGCAGGCGCCGGTCAAAGCGCTGCCGGGGCTGGTGGTGGAAACCTGGATGCTGGTACCGATTGCCATCGCGTGGTTGCTGTTCAACCCGACGGCGCACAGTGCACAACTGCCGTTCTGGAGCACCTCCGAGGCCTGGTGGCTGGTGGCGGCCGGGCCCGTCACGCTGGTCCCGCTGGTGTGTTTCAACGCCGCCGCACGGCATTTGCCCTACACCGCACTGGGCTTTCTGCAGTACGTCGCGCCAACGCTGGTGCTGCTGGAAGCCGTGCTGCTGTTCGGCGAACATCTGGCGCCCAGTACGTTGATCGCCTTCGCCTTTATCTGGGCCGGCCTGGTTATCTACAGCCTGGACGCCTGGCTGACCATGCGCAAACGCTGATCAAATAACGTACAAACCCTTGCAAGCCACGGACTTCGTGGCTTGCAGCGATTCACCCCAAGGTTATCCACAACCTGATCCCCGCCATTTGTGCACAAGCCGTTGAAACTGTTCGTTTTTTGCTCAGGTGGCGAAGAGCCCCGGGCGGCGTGGCCTGGCGTCGGGTCTCTACAGGTTATCCACAGGCCCATGCAAGATTTCCATGCATAACCTTGTGCATGGTTATTCGTCGGCGCGCAGTTCCACCATCAGATCGTCCGCCAGGGTTTCCAGGGAGGCCTGCAACGCCTCCAGGGATAACGTCGACGGCACCTGCAGCAAGGCCTCGGCGTTGAACAGCGGATCGCCGCTCATCGGCGCCGGGCGCACATCGGTGCTCAAGCGCTCCAGGTTGACACCCTGCTGGCTCAACAGCGCAGTGATCTCGCGCACGATGCCCGAGCGGTCATTGCCTACCAGGGTCATCACAATCGGCTTGGAGGCCGAGGCCTGCCCGGAACTGCCCTCACCCACCAACACGCGAATGCCGTGTGTGGATAAATCCTCCAGCGCCCCCACCAATGCCTGACGACCCTCTGCGGGAACGCTGACACGCAGAATCCCGGCAAACTGCCCGGCCATGTGGGCCATGCGGCTTTCCAGCCAGTTGCCACCGTGGGCGGCAATGTTTTGCGCGATGCGCTCAACCAGGCCGGGTTTGTCGGCGGCGATAATTGTGAGTACAAGATGGTCCATGGCGAAGCCCTCTGGAATTCAATCTACAAGGTGGACCCGGGAGCCCTCGAAAACAAATCGTGTACCATTTTTATATTTATCTGGAACAATCCAATAGTTTTTTGAGAACATCCGGTTCTCCGCTGTGACCGTACGACCAAAGTGGGTCGCTAAACGACGTATTTAGTCTAATTTTCACAACCGCAAGTCATCATGTAGTATGCCCAACCGTGCACTACATAATGAAAATCTGAAAAAGCGCATAAGCTCCGCAGAGTGAGGCAAGCAATGACTGAACACGTTCAAGTCGGTGGCCTGCAGGTCGCCAAAGTCCTGTTCGACTTCGTGAACAACGAAGCCATTCCCGGTACCGGCATCACTGCCGACCAGTTCTGGGCCGGCGCCGACAAGGTCATCCACGACCTGGCCCCGAAGAACAAAGCCCTACTCGCCAAACGCGACGATTTCCAGGCGCAGATCGATACCTGGCACCAGACCCATGCCGGCCAGGCCCACGACCCGGTGGCCTACAAAGCCTTCCTGCAAGACATCGGATACCTGCTGCCAGAAGCCGCAGACTTCCAGGCCTCGACCCAAAACGTCGACGATGAAATCGCGCGCATGGCCGGCCCTCAGCTGGTGGTGCCGGTGATGAACGCCCGCTTCGCCCTCAACGCCTCGAATGCGCGCTGGGGTTCGCTGTATGACGCGCTGTATGGCACCGACGCCATCAGCGAAGCCAACGGCGCGGAAAAGGGCAAGGGCTATAACAAAGTGCGCGGCGACAAGGTCATTGCCTTCGCCCGTGCGTTCCTCGACGAAGCCGCGCCGCTCAGTGCGGGCAGCCACTTTGATTCCACCGGCTACAAGATCGTCGACGGCAAGCTGATCGTCAGCCTCAAGGGCGGCAGCAACAGCGGCCTGCGTGACGACGCGCAGTTGATCGGTTTCCAGGGCCCTGCGGCCGAGCCGATTGCGATTCTGCTCAAGCACAACGGCCTGCACTTCGAGATCCAGATCGACGCCAGCACCCCGGTCGGCCAGACCGACGCGGCCGGCGTCAAAGACGTGCTGATGGAAGCCGCGCTGACCACCATCATGGACTGCGAAGATTCCGTCGCCGCCGTGGATGCCGACGACAAAGTGGTGATCTACCGCAACTGGCTCGGCCTGATGAAGGGCGACCTGGCCGAAGAAGTGGCCAAGGGCGGCAAGACCTTCACCCGCACCATGAACCCTGACCGCGTCTACACCGGCGTGGATGGCAGCGACGTGACCCTGCATGGCCGTTCGCTGCTGTTCGTGCGCAACGTTGGCCACTTGATGACCATCGACGCGATCCTCGATAAAGACGGCAACGAAGTGCCGGAAGGCATCCTCGACGGCCTGCTCACCAGCCTGGCGGCGATCCACAGCCTCAACGGCAACAGTACGCGCAAGAACAGCCGCACCGGTTCGATGTACATCGTCAAACCGAAGATGCACGGCCCCGAAGAAGCGGCGTTCACCAACGAGCTGTTCGGCCGTATCGAGGACGTGCTGAACCTGCCGCGCAATACGCTCAAAGTCGGGATCATGGACGAGGAGCGGCGTACCACCGTCAACCTCAAGGCCTGCATCAAGGCGGCCAGCGAGCGCGTGGTATTTATCAACACCGGCTTCCTCGACCGTACCGGCGACGAAATCCACACCTCCATGGAAGCCGGCGCGATGGTGCGCAAGGCCGCCATGAAAGCGGAAAAATGGATCGGCGCCTACGAGAACTGGAACGTCGATATCGGCTTGAGCACCGGCCTGCAAGGGCGTGCGCAAATCGGCAAAGGCATGTGGGCGATGCCCGACCTGATGGCCGCGATGCTCGAACAGAAAATCGCGCACCCACTGGCCGGCGCCAACACCGCGTGGGTGCCATCGCCCACTGCGGCTGCGCTGCATGCGCTGCACTATCACAAGGTTGACGTGTTCGCGCGCCAGGCCGAACTGGCCAAGCGCGAGCGCGCATCCGTGGACGATATCCTGACCATTCCTCTGGCGCAGAATACCGACTGGTCCGAAGAAGAGATCCGCAACGAACTGGACAACAACGCCCAGGGCATCCTCGGCTATGTCGTCCGTTGGATCGACCAGGGCGTCGGCTGTTCGAAAGTGCCGGACATCAACGATGTCGGCCTGATGGAGGACCGCGCCACCCTGCGTATCTCCAGCCAGCACATCGCCAACTGGTTGCGCCACGGCATCGTCAACGAAGCCCAAGTGATGGAAAGCCTCAAGCGCATGGCTCCAGTGGTGGATCGGCAGAATGCCGGTGACAAGCTGTACCGCCCGCTGGCTCCGGATTTCGACAGCAACATTGCGTTCCAGGCAGCGGTGGAGCTGGTGATTGAAGGGGCTAAACAGCCTAACGGGTATACCGAGCCGGTGTTGCATCGTCGGCGTCGGGAGTTCAAGGCCAGGAATGGTTTGTAACTGACTACTGAAATATAAAAGCCCCGGCTATATGGCCGGGGCTTTTTATATGGCGGCTTCTCAAAGTTTAAGCACGCACAATGACGTAATCGCCCGAGAGCACGAGCGTAGAGCCTTCCCCGGCGCCCGTTCCGTCAACTTTTACGTCGTTAAACGTACCTGTATACGTATTACCTAGAACTACCACACGGAGAGTACCTGCAACTACATGGCCAAACTCTTGTCCAGAAGGACTATTAGCTTTCACCTTGATTTTCGTATGCGGTAATGTTTGGGTTTCAGTCACGTAAGCACCGTAATCAAGTTCCAGAAACGTAGAATCCAAACTCGCGTCCATCCTGAACCCGGCAGGGCCGCCAGAAAAACTATCCGGCCTAAACCTATTATCTTCACCATCTACAACGACTTTAATATTAGAACTGTGTTTTTCGTCATTACTCATGATGAACTCCTGCTCGTCGCTTGATTGGGTACCGATGCCGAACCAGCACCCTCCAAACGATTAAACAACCCCCCTCAAAACGCCGATACTGTGAAATCTGACAGTCCCGACCGACGGTAAATACCACGCCTACTGCGCCATCCCCAACTCGCGTTTGACCATCTTCGCCAACTTCACGCTATCAATCGGTTTGAGCAAGAAATCCACCACGCTCAAGTGCATGGCATCGATCACATCCGGCGCTTCGGCGTCCCCCGACATGATGATGATCGGCAACGCCGCGCGGGTCGACTCGCGCACTTTTCGGATCAATTCCAAACCGTTGCTCGGTGCCATGCGCAGGTCGGTGATCAGCAAACCGATGGAGCTGGTGGAATTCAACAATTTCCATGCTTCCTCACCACCGTCAGCCGTCATGCAGCGAATGCCGTTCAGCCCGAGGATTTCCGCCAGCAATTCACGCGCATCCTTGTCGTCGTCCACGATCAATACACGTTGGGGCGGTAAATCGGGCTCCAGCATCACGGCGCTCAGCGCCTCGCGCTCGGCATCACTCAAAATATCGTGGTCGGACATACAGTTCTCAGCAATTCTCATCAATCTCGCAGCACACTCGTCAGACATCTGCGGGAGGGCGAACAATGTGCACTTCGTCGGAAAGTTTGCCTAGTGGGTGTTCTACGGGTTTTGGACGATAGTCATGTAAGGTTTTTCCTTAGTTTTGCGTGGGTTTCACCAACCTAGACTTACGTCCAATGGGCACCCGCCGTGCGGCAGTCGACCATGCAGCACGATAACGACAAAAAAACTGCGGTCACTGTTATGAGTAAAGCTGATGCTTTCACGCAGGCGGGTAAAACCGCCGTGTTGCAGAACATCCATGGCACTTTGCAATTCCTGCAACGCTTCCCTCCATTCAATCAGATGGAGCAGGCGCACCTGGCGTTTCTGGTGGAACAGTGCCAACTGCGCTTCTATGGCCCCGGCGACAGCATCCTCAAACCGTCGGGCGGGCCGGTCGAGCATTTTTATATCGTCAAGCAGGGCCGCGTGGTCGGCGAGCGCCCGGACTCGGCAGATACCACGTTCGAAATCACCACCGGCGAGTGCTTCCCCCTCGCCGCCTTGCTCGGCGAACGCGCCACCCGCACCGAGCACAAAGCCGCCGAAGACACCTTCTGCCTGCAACTGAACAAGATGGCGTTCATCAAGCTGTTCGCCCTGTCCAGCCCGTTTCGGGATTTCGCCCTGCGCGGTGTCAGCAGCCTGCTTGACCAGGTCAACCAGCAGGTGCAGCAAAAAGCCGTGGAAACCCTTGGCACCCAATACTCCTTGAACACTCGCCTGGGTGAACTGGCCATGCGCCATCCCGTCACCTGCAGCCCGGACACCGCGCTGCGCGAAGCGGTGAGGCTGATGCACGAACAGCAGGTCGGCAGCATTGTGATTGTCGATGAGCACAAGGCGCCGCTGGGCATCTTCACCTTGCGTGACCTGCGTCAGGTGGTGGCCGACGGTACCGGTGATTTCAGTCAAGGCATCGCCGGCCATATGACTCAGGCGCCGTTTTTCTTGTCCCCGGACCACAGCGCGTTCGACGCGGCGATCGCCATGACCGAGCGGCATATCGCCCATGTATGCCTGGTGCAGGACCGGCGCCTATGTGGCGTGGTTTCGGAGCGCGATCTGTTTTCCCTGCAGCGCGTCGACCTGGTGCACCTGGCGCGGACCATCCGCAACGCGTCCCGGGTGGAACAGCTGGTGGCGATCCGCGGCGAAATCGGCCAACTGGTCGAGCGCATGCTGGCCCACGGCGC
This sequence comes from Pseudomonas sp. R2-7-07, assembly GCF_003852355.1. Taxonomy (NCBI): domain Bacteria; kingdom Pseudomonadati; phylum Pseudomonadota; class Gammaproteobacteria; order Pseudomonadales; family Pseudomonadaceae; genus Pseudomonas; species Pseudomonas sp. R2-7-07. Next base: position 5,278,262 of record NZ_CP027759.1, read on the forward strand.
TTCGTCGACCCAGATCACTCACATCATTACCTTGCTGAACGATCACACCGTGTGCCGTGTCATCGAGCTGACCCTGGCGGAAAGAGGCGACCCCGGCGTGCCCTTCAGTTGGCTGTGTTTTGGCAGCGAAGGCCGCCGCGAACAGACGCTGTACACCGACCAGGACAACGGCATCTTGTTCGAGGCCAAAGACGCCGTGGAGGCCGCCGACATTCGCGAGCGCCTGCTGCCCCTGGCGCAACAGATCAACCAGAGCCTGGCGCTGTGCGGCTTCAGCCTGTGCAAGGGCAATATCATGGCCGGCAACCCGGAGCTGTGCCTGTCGCGGGCCGAGTGGGCGCGGCGGTTTGGCGCCTTCATCCGCGAAGCGACGCCGGAGAATCTGCTGGGGTCGAGCATCTATTTCGACTTGCGGGTGGTGTGGGGCGACGAGCAGGGCTGCGAGCAACTGCGCCAGGGCATTCTGGATCAGGTGGCGGATAACCGACTGTTCCAGCGCATGCTGGCCGAGAATGCCTTGCGCCAACGCCCACCCGTGGGGCGCTTTCGCGAGTTCGTGCTGACGCGCAAAAGCGGTGAAAAGGCCACCCTTGATCTCAAGGTGCAGGGCCTCACGCCGTTTGTGGACGGTGCGCGCCTGCTGGCCCTGGCCCACGGTGTGCATGCCAACAACACCCTGGAGCGGCTGCGCCAGTTGGTCGCCAAAGGCGTGATCGAGCCACTGGACGGCGCCGCGTATGAAGAGGCCTATCACTTCATCCAACAAACCCGCATGCAGCAGCACCAGGTGCAGACGCGGGAAAACCAGCCGTATTCCAACCGCGTCGATCCGGACAGCCTCAACCATCTGGACCGCCGCATCCTGCGCGAATCCCTGCGTCAGGCCCAGCGCCTGCAAAGCAGCCTGACCTTGCGCTATCAACTGTGAGCCTGTTCAGTTGGCTGCGCGCGAAAAAACCCAGGCTCGACGCGGCGCAGCAGCAGCGCCTGGCCGAGTTGCGCGGGCCCTCGGCGCTGGGCCATGGCACATTGCGCAGCCAGCGCTGGGTGGTGGTCGACCTGGAAACCAGCGGCCTGAACCTCAACCGTGACCAGGTGCTGTCCATCGGCGCCGTGGTGATCGAGGACGGTGCGGTGGATTTCTCGCAGATGTTCGAACGCACCCTGCAACGCACCGCCACCAAACTCAGCCCCAGCGTGTTGATCCACGGCCTCGGCCCCAGCGCCATCGCGGCCGGCAGCGACCCGGTGGACGCGCTGCTGGACTTCATGGCGTTCGTTGGCGACAGCCCGCTGCTGGCCTTCCATGCGCCGTTCGATCAACACATGCTGGGCCGGGCGCTGATGGACAGCCTGAGTTATCGCCTGACCCACCCGTTTCTCGATGTGGCCGATATCGCCCCGCTGTTATGCCCTGAAGCGAACATCCGCGAAGCCGGGCTGGATGACTGGATCAGCCATTTCAAATTGCAGGTGGGCGAGCGCCATCACGCCAGCGCCGATGCACTGGCTACGGCGGAGCTGATGCTGATTCTGTTCAGCCGTGCGCGCCAGCAACACATCGACACGCCCCAGGCGCTGCAAGAGCGCTTGTCCCAGTGGAAGCGGCGTAAACAAGCTCCGTCTTTCTAGTGGACGCGGAGCGTCCGGGCGGCATTCCCACGCCGTCGTTCTAGGGGACGCGGAGCGTCCAGGGCGGCATTCCCACGCAGAGCGTGGGAACGATCTCCCGACAGACGCCAATTGCGCCCATCCCACGCCTCTGACACAATCGCGAATAATTCTCGTTAGTTTAAACTTTATTCGGTGATGCCTTGTCGTCGGTCCAGCCCCCACACAGTGAGCTTGTTGGCGCGTTGTATCGCGACCATCGTGGCTGGCTGCTGGCCTGGCTGCGGCGCAACGTAGCCTGCCCGAGCCGCGCCGAAGACCTCAGCCAGGACACCTTCATGCGCCTGCTGGGCCGAGACGGGCTGCGCGCTCCCCGCGAGCCGCGCGCCTTTCTGGTAGCGATAGCCAAGGGCCTGCTGTTCGACTATTTCCGCCGCGCTGCCCTGGAACAGGCCTACCTCACCGAATTGATGCTGATCCCGGAAAGCGAACACCCTTCGCCCGAAGAACAGCACCTGATCCTTGAAGACCTCAAAGCCATCGACCGCCTGCTCGGCACGCTGTCGAGCAAAGCTCGCGCCGCGTTCCTCTATAACCGCCTCGACGGCATGGCCCATGCAGAAATCGCCCAGCGCCTGGGTGTGTCGGTGCCGCGTGTGCGCCAGTACCTGGCCCAGGGCATTCGCCAGTGCTACATCGCGCTGTATGGCGAGCCGACGTGACGCTGATCAGCTCCAAGCCGGTATCGGCCCGCGTGCTGGACGCCGCGATTGCCTGGCAACTGTCCCTCGACGCAGGCGATGGCAGCGAGGTGGAACAGGAAGAATTCGCCAAATGGCTGGCCAGCGATGAAGAACACGCCCGCGCCTGGCGCCAACTGGGCATGCTCGACCAGCGTTTCAGCGTAGCCTGCGGCCCTGCGCGGGCCGCGTTGTTGCAGTCGCGCGAAAGCGTTCGCCAGCGTATGCGCAAGCTGGGCCGTGGCCTGGCGAGCATTGCGCTGGTAGTTGGGCTGGCGTTGTTTGCCGGTGAACGGTACGTGCCGATCCACTATTGGCTGGCCGATCAACGTACCGCCACCGGCGAGCAGCGCACACTCACGCTGGCTGACGGCACCCGAATCACGCTCAATACCCACAGCGCAATTGACGTGCGTTTCGACGATAAGCACCGTTTGATTGTGTTGCAGGAAGGCGAAATTTTCGTCGAGACCGGCCACAACGATGCGCGCCCGTTCTCTGTCCAAACCCGCGACGGCAACCTGCGGGCGTTGGGGACGCGGTTTATCGTCAGGCGCGAAGACCACGCCACACGCCTGAGCGTGCTGCAATCGGCGGTGGCCGCCCAGCCCCAGGCGCTGCATCAGGAGCAGGTGTTCAAGCAAGGCCAGCAAGTGCTGATGCGCAGCGATGGCCTTGGCCCTTTGCTTGCCGTGCCCCCGGCCACCGACGCCTGGACCCGCGGCATGCTGGTCGTCGACAACGCCCGCCTGGGCGACGTGGTGGCGGAACTCGGCCGGTATCGCACCGGCCATCTGGGGGTGGATGACAACGTGGCCGACCTGCGCATCACCGGCAGCTTCCCACTGCACGACACCGCCCTGGCGCTCAATGCGCTATTGCCCACATTGCCGGTGCAGATCGAGCAGCACACGCCGTGGTGGGTGACCGTCAAGGGTAAGCCTTAGGGTTTTGCAGTGCCTGGGCGAACGCTATCGGGAGCAAGCCCCCTCCCACATTTTGAATGTATTTACAAATCAAAGTGTGGGAGGGGGCTTGCTCCCGATGAGGCCCTGAAGGAACACCACCCAAAAAATATTTTCACCCCCGCCCTATCACTTTCCGATTCTCGTCCGGCACCTAGGCAATTGAGAAATATTTCCATTCAGGAGCCGCCCATGTCCCGCACGCTAGACACTTTATTGCGCCCCAGCCTGTTAGCCGTGGCGATTGCCCTCGGTGCCCCGCTGGTCAGCACCCCGCTGATCGCTGCCGAACAGGCCACCAGCGTGCGCGCCTACAACCTGGCGCCCGCCCCACTGGCCTCCACCCTGAACCAGATCGCCAGCCAGGCCGGCCTCGCCCTCACCCTCAACCCGGCCCTCGCCGCCGGCAAGACCTCGGCCCCGGTCAAGGGCCAGTTCGACGCCCAGGGTGCGTTGCGTGAAGCGTTGCGGGGCACGGGGTTGCAGTTGGAGCAGAGCAGCGCCGGGACGTTTACGTTGGTGGCGATTGCAGACGGTGTCGTGGCGCTGCCGGAGACGAGCATTATTGGTCAGGGCAGTTATGAGAGCGCGTGGGGGCCGGTGGAAGGTTACCTGGCGAAACGCACCGCCGCCGGCACGAAGACCGATACGGCCCTGGTCGAAGCGCCGCGCTCTATCTCCGTGGCCACCCGCGAGCAAATGCAGGATCGCAACGTGCAGAACCTCGACGACGCCGTCAAATACATGCCCGGCATCGTCTCCGCCAGCTACGGCAGCGACACCCGTTATGACTGGATGCGCGTACGCGGTTTCGAACCCACCCAGTTCCTCGACGGCCTGCCACTGTCCCGTGGCGTGTACGCCAACCCGAAAGCCGAAACCTGGAACCTGGACCGCCTCGCCCTGCTGCGCGGGCCTGCCTCGTCGGTCTACGGCCAGACTCCGCCGGGCGGCCTGCTGGACATGGTCAGCCGCCGTCCCAGCGCAGAATCGAGCCACGCCATCCAGGTGCAATACGGCAGTGACAACTACCGCCAGATCAATTTCGAAAGCACTGGCAAGATCGATGATGAAGGCCAGTTTCTCTACAGCCTTGGCGGCGTGGTGCGCGATGCCGGTACCCAGGTCGATCACATCGACAACAAGCGCTACAACATCGCGCCAAGCCTGACCTGGAATATCGACACCGATACCAAGCTGACTTTCCTGTCGCAGTTCACCCGTGACGATACCGGCACCACCAGCCAGTTCCTGCCGATCCAAGGCACCAAGATCAAATCGCCGCTGGGCGAGGTTTCCCACCACAAGAACCTCGGTGACCCCGATTACGATTTCTACGACCGCACCTATTACGCACTGGGCTACGCGTTCGAGCACCGCTTCAATGACACCTGGCAGTTCAAGCAGAACCTGCGCTACACCAAATCCGAGTTGGCGTTTCAGCAACTGACGGTGGGTTCGTTTGCCTTCTCACCGGCCGACGCCAATGGCGACATCACCCGCTCGTCGACCAACGTGGACGAGGACATCAGCCAGTTCGCCGTCGATAACAACTTCCAGGCGGACTTCTCAACCGGCGCTGTCAACCACACCGTTCTGCTCGGTCTGGACCATCAACGTACCGATACCTCGTACTTGGCGATTTTTGGCGACGGCGGCACCACGAACATCTTCAACCCGGTCTACGGCCAGCCGATCGTGCGCCCGGCGCGCTCCACGGCGTTCTACGACTACAACCAGAAAACCGTGCAGACCGGCCTTTACGTGCAGGACCAGATGGCCCTGGACAACTGGCGCCTGACCCTGGGCGGTCGTGAAGACTGGGTGCATCAAGGCACCACGTACTTCAACAAGAACGATGCGACCAACACCGACCGCAGCAAGAACTTCAGTGGCAATGCAGCATTGAGCTATGTGTTTGACTCGGGTTTAGTGCCTTACCTCTCGTACGCCGAGTCATTCCAGCCCGCAAGCAACGCCAGCGTGGACCCCCTTCAGTCGTTTAAACCGACGGAAGGCAAACAGTGGGAACTGGGGATCAAATACCAGCCACCGGGCTCCAACACCTTGCTTAGTGCTGCGGTCTATGACCTGACCCAGAAAAACGTGCAAGTCACCAGCTTCCAGTCCGGCGGCGCCTCGGTAACCGACCAGACCGGCGAGGTAAAGGTTAAGGGCCTAGAGTTGGAAGCCATCTCTGACGTGACCGAAAACCTCAAGGTTATCGCGGCCTACACCCTGGCCAAGTCCGAAGTACAAAAAGGCCAATACAAAGGCAACCGCCTGCAACTGATGCCAAACCAGCAAGCCTCCCTGTGGACCGACTACACCTGGCATACCGGCGCACTGGATGGGTTCGGCATCGGTTTTGGCGCCCGCTACACCGGCAATACCTATGGCGACCAGGCCAATACCTGGTCCGGCAAAGCCAACGCCTACACCGTATTCGACGGCGCCGTGCACTACGACCTCGGCCGCCTGGACAACAGCCTCAAGGGCGCGTCGGTAAAAGTGAACGCGACCAACCTGTTCAACAAGGATTACATTTCCACCTGTGACGGTTCCTACTGCTACTTCGGCGACCAACGCAGCGTCGTCGCCAGTGCCACCTACCAATGGTAATCGGCTGAGTTAACAACCGGGCCGCCCCACAGGGGCGGCTTTGGTGTGTCTGAAGGCTAGAACATGAAAAGCAAAACCATCCGCCGCTGGTCCTTCATCCACACCTGGACCAGCCTGATCTGCACCGTATTCCTGCTGCTGCTCGCCCTAACCGGCTTGCCGCTGGTGTTTCACCACGAGATCGACCATCTGCTGGGCAACGAGCCGCAGCTCAAGCAGATGCCCGCCGAGACGCCGCAACTCAACCTGGAGCAGCTGGTGGCCAAGGCCCAGGCCCATCGACCCGGCGAGGCCATGCAGTACCTGGCGTGGGATGAGGACGACCAGAACGGTGTGATCGCGATCATGGCTGCCACGGCCGGCACCGAGCCGAATTCGTCCCACACCTTCATGCTGGATGCGCGTACCGGCGAAGCGGTGGAAATGCCCTCCGCCAATGGTGGGCTCACCCTGTTCCTGCTGCGCCTGCATGTGGACATGTTCGCCGGGCTGCCAGGCAAGCTGTTGCTGGCGTTCATGGGGGTTCTGTTCGTGCTGGCGATTGTCTCGGGCACGGTGCTGTACCTGCCGTTCATGCGCCGCTTGAAGTTCGCCACCGTGCGCCAAAACAAGTCCACTCGCCTGCGCTGGCTCGACCTGCACAACCTGATCGGCGTGGTCACCCTGACGTGGGCACTGGTGGTGGGCGTGACCGGTGTGATCAGCGCCTGCGCCGACCTGATCATCGCCGCCTGGCGCGAGGACGCCCTCAGCGCCATGATCGAACCTTATAAAAATGCCCCGCCGCTGACCCAGCGCGCACCGGCCACTGAGCTGCTGAGCATTGCCGCCAACGCCGCCCCCGGCATGCAAGCGGACTTCATCGCCTTCCCCGGCACGCGCTTTTCCAGCGAACATCACTACGCCGTGTTCATGAAGGGCAGCACGCACCTCACCTCCCATCTGCTCACCCCGGTATTGATCGACGCCAGCACCCTGGCCGTGACCGCCATCGCCGCACGGCCCTGGTACATGGACGCCATGGGCATGTCCCAGCCGTTGCACTTCGGTGACTACGGCGGCATGCCGATGAAGATCCTCTGGGCGGCGCTGGATGTGCTGACCATCATCGTGCTGGTTAGCGGCATTTACCTGTGGATCGTACGGCGCAAGGCGGGCAAGGCATGAAGCCCCGGCAGTCGAGTTTCTGGAAAGTGTTTGGCATTCCGCTGGGGATTGGCCTGCTCAGCGCCACCGGGTTGTTTGCGGCGTTGCTGGGGGATGGGGGGTGGGATGTGTTGAGTTGGGTCGGGTTGGGCGTTCCTGCTGGCATTGGTGCATGGGCGTTGTTCAAGCGGCGCGGCTGATGGCCTCATCGGGGGCAAGCCCCCTCCCACACTTGAATTGTGAATGCCGTTAAATGTGGGAGGGGGCTTGCTCCCGATGAGGCCTTCAAAACCACCAAAAATCCCCCTCGCCAGCCACGGCGCAAGCCTCTAGGCTAGCCACATCCCATTTCGAGGAATGCCCATGTCCGCCCCCAGCATGACCTTGTTCCACAACCCCGCGTCGCCGTTCGTGCGCAAAGTCCGCGTGCTGCTGATCGAGACCGGCCAGCAGGACCGTGTGGCCCTGCATGCCTGTATGCCGACCCCCGTCAGCCCGGACGCGCATGTGGTGCAAGGCAACCCGGTCGGCAAGATCCCGGCCCTTCGCCTGGCCGACGGTTCAGTGCTGCATGACAGCCGGGTGATCCTCGATTACGTCGACCACCAGCACGGCGGCAACCCGCTGATCCCCCGCGACGGCTCGGCCCGCTGGCGCCGCCTGACCCTGGCCTCGATGGCCGACGGAATCATGGATGCCGCCGTGCTGGTGCGCTACGAGACCGCGATGCGCCCGGTGGAGAAACATTGGGATCAATGGCTGGACGAGCAGCGCAACAAAATGCGGCGCGCACTGGCCGAGCTGGAAGCCGAGGCGATTGCCGAACTGCCCAGCCATTTCGACATCGCCGCGATCAGCGTGGCCTGTGCCTTGGGCTACCTCGACTTCCGCCATCCCGACCTGCAATGGCGCGTGGATAACCCAAGGCTTGCCGCCTGGTACGCCGAGGTCAGCCAGCGGCCTTCGATGCAGCAGACCCAACCGCCCGCGTGATGTTCACACGGACCCAATGTGGGAGGGGGCTTGCCCCCGATTGCGGTGTGTCATTGCGCTCATTTTTCTCTGAACCACCGCTATCGGGGGCAAGCCCCCTCCCACATTGAGCGGCGGTGTGATTGAGGAAGTCGATCATCCTGGCCTTCATTTGCTGGTCCTCGCGCAACCCGATCATTGCACCGCCTCCAGATCGAACTGCAACGGCTCTGCCGTCTTGCGCTTGCCCACGCCATACCAATCCAGCCTGCGCGTGAGCACCATCACCGTGCCCAGCAGGCCGAACAGCAACAACGAGCCCATCAGCAACGCGTAATCCTCGGCACTCAGCAGCCCGTACAACAACCCATACAACGCCGCCAAGCCCACCGAAAAGCCCAGGCCGTGGACTACGCTGCGCAGCACATGGCACACGTAGAAGCCGATCAACAGCACGCAGGCGCTGGCCGATATCAGGTACGCCAGGGCAAACCCCAGATGCTCGGACAGCGACAACAGCAGCAGGTAGAAGAACGCCAATGCAAAGCCCACCAAGGCGTACTGGATGGGGTGCACCGCCAAGTTCTTGAGCACTTCGAACAGGAAGAAGCCGGCAAAGGTCAGCGCGATGAACAGCAACGCGTATTTGATCGCGCGCTCGCTCTTGAGGTACTGGTCCACCGGGTCGATGAAGTTCACGCCGAAGCTGCGGTTATTGAAGTCATCACAGCCCTGGCGGTCCAGGCAGGTTTGCAGGGCCTGCTCGAGGTTGGTTGCGAAGAACGAGGTTTGCCAGTGGGCGGTAAAGCCCTTGTCGGTGACTTCCCGCTGCGCCGGCAGGAAGTTGCCGATAAAGCTTGGGTGCGGCCAGTTGGAAGCAAGTGATACCTGACTGGTCTTGCCCACGGGCACCACCTGCAGTTGTTCGGTGCCCTGCAGGCGCAGGTCAAAGGCGAAATCCACGGTGGCGGGTTTCCGGCTGTCCTGGTCGGGCAGCAGCACATGCACGCCCTCTCCCAGCCAGTCCACCAGGGAGCCCGGCGCAAATTCCAGGCGCTGATCGCCCAGCTCCAGCGTCAGCGCATTTTCGATGCCGCGAATATCGCTGATGCCCATCGCCAGAAACGCCGGTTCAAAACGGTAGTCGGCGAAGTTTTCCGTGATGCCCAGTTGTGCAGGCAGTTGGAAACGCCCACTGATGCGGTTGGCGGCATGAAACAACCGCGCCTGGTAGATGCCCCGTGCGCGCAGCTCCGTCTGCACCTGGCCGTCGAGTTCAAAGCGCTCCGGCAGGAAATACAGACGGCCGCGCTCCTCACGGGTTTCTTCGTAGCGTTTGTTGAGTTTTTCATTGAGTTTCCATTCGCGCACCGTCTTGCGATAAGGCACCACCATCACCGGGCCGGTGAGGCGCTGCGCGAAGCTGGAACTGCGGGCGATGTCCATCAATACGCCGTCGCGCAGTTGCTGGCGGTCGCTGATGATGCCGTTGATCATCAGCAACGGAATCAGCAACAGCAGGATCAGCAGCGCAATCGCGCCAAGTTTGAAAAGCAGGCTGCGGTTCATGGGACTCTCCCTGTTTTGATAAGGAGAGTCTGGGCAGCCTGTGCGGGGGATTTATGTGGGCAGTGTGGAGATTGTGTGGAGATGCAGCACCACCTCCACACCACCCGGTACGTTGCCGATCTGCAGCGCGCCGCCGTGCAGCTTCATCACTTCTTCGACAAAGTTAAGGCCCAGGCCGGTGCTTTTGCGCCCGCTGGCCGGACGCGGCAGGGAATAGAAACGCTCGCTCAGGCGCGGCAAGGCGTAATCCGGAATCGGCGCGGCCTGGTTGAACAGGCTCACCCGAACGTCGTTGTGCCGCACCTGCGCACTGAACCGCAGTTCGCCTCCGGGCGGGGTGAAATCCAGGGCGTTATCCAGCAGGTTGCCCAAGGCCTGGCGCAGCAGGAACGGTTCGCCAAACACCCTCACATCGGCGCCGATACTTTGCTCGACCTGCAGGCCGGCGCTTTCGATCCGCGCACATTGCGCCTTGAGTACGTCATCGACCAAGTCGGCCAGCGCGATACTCGATTGTTCTTCCAACCCCTGGCGTTGCTCCACCTGTGCCAGGTTCAACAACCGCTCGATCAGCTGCTGCAGGCGCGCGCTTTCGCTGTCGATATTGCCGACAAAACGCTGCTGCTGTTCGCGGGTCATGTCGCCCTGCAGCAACTCCGCCGCGCCGCGAATGGCCGCCAGTGGGCTTTTCAGTTCGTGGGTCAGGGTGTGCACGTAGTGTTCGACATAGGCTTTGCCCTCCAGCTGCGTGCGCATGTGTTCGACAGCGGTGGACAGCTGCTTGAGCTCGCCGCCACGGTAATGGGGCAACTCGGCCCGACGCCCTTCGCTGACGGCCTCGGCATAGGCGGTCAAGCGTTTCAGGGCGACGCTCAGCCACCAAGACAACAGTGCGCCCAGCAGCAGGCCCAGAGTCACCAGCCCGGCGCCATACCACAGCAGGCGCCGCTCGGTGCGGTCGACGTAGGGCTGTAACGAGCTATTGGGCTTGGCCACGGTTACCACGCCGATAATCCGGCCGTCGTCGCGAATCGGCGCGCCCACGTGCATCACCGACGAGGTTGGGTCATCCGCTTCGTTGCGGGTTGAGCGCGCGCCGTACTCACCGCGCAGGGTCAGGTACACGTCGTTCCACCTGGAATAGTCCTGGCCCACCGCCTCGCCCGTGGAGTCGAGCAATACCGTGCCCTTGGCGTCGGTGACATAGATGCGGTGGTTGACCTGGTTCTTCGGCAGGCCCCAGATGACCGCACCCGGCTGACGATTGCCATACGCCTTGAGCACCTGCGGCCAGTGGCTCTGGCCGAGGGTGCCGTTCTTCACATCGGTGCGCAGGATTTCGGCGAGCAGGTTGGCGGTGTCCACCAGGGTTTCTTCGGTGGACTGGCGTACGCCGGGGCGGATTTCCTTCATCACTGTGTTGAGCACAAAGTAACCGGTCAGGCCGATAAACAGCGCGTAAACCAGGAAAATCCGCAGCCCCAGGCGCATCAGCTATGGCTCGGGCTGTAGCTGTAACCCAGGCCGCGATGCGTCTGGATCGGTTCGGCATCGGCGGCCACGCTGCGCAACTTGCTGCGCAGGCTTTTGATATGGCTGTCGATATTGCGCTCATAGCCGGCGTCGGCGGGTACGCCTACCGCGTCCAACAGTTGCTCGCGGCTGAACACACGCTCGGGTTGCTCCAGCAGGCTTTGCAGCAGGCGGAATTCGTGACGCGTCAGGCTCAGTGCCTGGCTGCGATAGTGGATCTGCATGCGTTCCAGGTCGACCTGGAACACCGCAGGCGCCGCATTCGGGCCGACCCGCTTGAGAATCGCCCGCACCCTGGCCGCCACTTCACGCGGGCTGAAGGGCTTGACCACGTAATCGTCGGCGCCGATTTCCAGCCCCACCACCCGGTCGATCTCGCCATCGCGCGCGCTGAGGAACATCACCGGCACTTCGCTGAACCGGCGCAGTCGCTTGCAGGTTTCAAAACCGCTGATGTCGGGCAGGCCGATGTCGAGGATGATCAAATCGGCGGGGGTTTGGCGCTGATGCTCCAGCGCCGCCTGGCCCAGGCTCAGCCAGGTGGTGCTAAAGCCCTCGCCTTGCAGGGCGAAGATCAGCGTGTCGGCAATCGCCGCTTCGTCTTCGACAATCAGGATATGCGGCATGTGGGTCCGTCAGCAGTCCGGTTTGTCGGCAGTGTAACGACGGGCCGGGTTTACTGCTGCACCGAATTCACGCAAGGCCTTGGCGCCGATCAGCAGCGGGTAATTGAAGCTGCTGCGGTCGGTAAGGTTGACCTCGACGGTACGCTTGACGTCACCCAGGCACATCTCCAGGTCGATCACCGGGCGCTTGGCCACACTGGCTTCGTCCTTGTCGTCATCTTCGTCGGCGCGGCTCTTGATCTTGCTGATGCGCGAGACCTTGTGCTCGTAGACTTTGTTGTCGGCGTCCTTGCCGCCGAGGCGGAAGCGCACCCAGTCGTCGCCATCACGGGTGAAGGTTTCGATATCGCGGGCCGACAGCGAGGCGGTCAACGCGCCGGTGTCCATCTTGGCCTTGAAGGTCTGGCCGATTTCCGGCAGTTGAATGTATTCGTAGCGACCGTAGAGGGTCGGTTCGGCGGCCATCACGGGCAAGGCGGTGATAACGGGAAAAACTAGGGCGAACGCGCCAAGGAGCAATTTCACGGCATGATTTCCTCGAAAGAAGTGGACGGATTCTAGACCGCACGCACGGCACTTAGTTGGATCACCGAGCATAACCGGCACGTTGTGAAACATTCGTACAGCCATTTGCGATTTGGCCTCTAGACTCACCTTGCTTATCATTGCCCGCCCACAGAATTTCAAGAGTTGCTTATGCGCCGCCTGCTCACCGGCTGTTTGGTCACACTGCTGCTGTTACTCAACACGCTGATTTTGATCGGCCCCTTGCTGGTGTTTGCCCTGCTCAAGCTGGTGGCACCGGGCCGCTCGCGCGACTACGCGTCATCGGCGGTGATGTGGATCGCCGAGACCTGGGCCGAGATCGACAAGCTGATCTTCGCGGTGTGCATTCCCACCCAGTGGGATATTCGCGGCGGTGAAGACCTGCGGGGCGACACCTCTTACCTGGTCATCAGCAACCACCAGTCCTGGGTGGATATTCCAGCGCTGATCCAGGCGCTGAACCGACGCACACCGTTCTTCAAATTCTTCCTGAAAAAAGAGCTGATCTGGGTGCCCTTCCTTGGCCTGGCCTGGTGGGCGCTGGATTATCCGTTCATGAAGCGCTACACCAAAGCGTACCTGGCCAAGCACCCGGAGCTGGCCGGGCAGGACCTGAAGATCACCAAAGAGGCCTGCGAGCTGTTCAAGCGCCAGCCGGTGACGGTGGTCAACTACCTGGAAGGCACGCGGTTCAGCGAGGCTAAACGCAAGCAGCAGGACTCGCCGTTTAACCGACTGCTCAAACCGAAGGCGGGCGGCGTGGCCTTCGTGCTCGCGGCGCTGGGCGAGCAGTTGGATGCCGTCCTCGACGTGACCGTGGTCTATCCACAGCCAAAGATTCCAGGGTTCTGGGATTTGATCAGCGGCGCGGTGCCGAAGGTGATCGTGGATATCCGCACCCGTGAATTGGACGCGGCGTTGTGGCAGGGGGACTACGAGAACGATCCGGCGTTTCGCCTGACCGTCCAGAACTGGGTCAACCAGCTCTGGCGGGAGAAGGATGCGCGCATCGAGCAGCTGCGCGCGCAGCAGTCTTAGCTGCCGGTGCCCCAGGCCTGGGCCAGCTTGCCCAGCACCGAGCTATCGGCGCCCTGCCCGCCCAGGTATTGCAGGATCACCGGGGCAAACTGACCGATCATGCCGCTGTCCATGCCCAGGGCGCTGAACGCGGTGTTCAAGTCATTGGTGTTTTTCACGTTGCCCAGCAGGCCGTCCAGGCCGCTGGTCTTGCTGCCGCCGGCCTGGCCGAGCATCCCGCTCAAGGCACCCAGGCTGCCCAGGGCATTGTTACCCGACAGTTTATCGAGGCCCGGCACGCTATCGCCCAGCTGGGAAAAGTCATTGCTGCTCAGCTTGTTCTTCGCCAGGCCCAGCATCGCGCCCGTGCCGCCGACGGCTTGCTCCGGGGTGATATTGAGTTGAGAGGTCAAGGCTGTCAGCAGGTCGGCCGTCTCCGATGTTGGAGCAGCGGCGGCGGCTTTGTTGTTGCCACCCTGCATCCCGGAGATGGCGTTGGCCGCATCGCCAAGGCTGAAGCCTGCGGCAAACACCGGGCTGGCGGCCACGGTCAACAGGCAGGAAAGGGCAAAACCGCGTGAAATCTTCATCAAGACAACCTCAGGAGATAGGTGCAAAAGCAGGCGTTGGACTGGGTATCCCGTCGGTTGTTCCGGAACCCATCGGGGATAAGCGGGTCTAGGAACTGACTACAAAATTTGTCAGGAAGAGACTTATGACTGCGATCCAACCCCAAGTGATTGAGCACAAGCCTGCCTTCTGGAGCCGCCCGCGTCTGTTCATCGGCGCCTGTGCCGTAGTGGCTGCCGGCATCGGCGGCGCGCTCTACACCCAGGACAGCGTCAAATCCGCGGCGACGTTGGTGACGACGACCCAGCAGCCGGCCGCGCAAATCATGGCGCACAAGGATTATCTGGAAGTACAGCCGATTGCCGCCACGGCGCCTGCGCCCGACCAGAGCCTGGAGCTGTGGGCCATCCCCAAAGACGGCACGCCTGTGTCTCTGGGACTTTTGCCGGAAGATGGCAAAGGCATCATCGGCCTGAACCCGCGTCAGCAGGAAAGCATCAGCAAACCGGTGGAGTTGATGGTGAGTTCGGAGACCAAGGGTGGCTCGCTGAGCAAGCAGCCAACCGGCCCGACCGTCTACCAGGGTGCGCTGGCCGCACGCTAAACACCCTGAATCCCTTGTGGGAGGGGGCATGCCCCGATAGCGGCAGGTCAGTCACAGAGGCACTGACTGAACCACCGCCATCGGGAGCAAGCCCCCTCCCACATTTGATTTTCAGTGGCTGGGACATTTGCCCAAGGCTTTACGCCGCGCTGAACATTTTATGCGGATCAATCACAAACTTCTTCGGCACACCCGCATCGAACTCGCCATAGCCACGTGGCGCGTCATCCAGGCTGATCACCTGCACGCCGACGATTTCAGCGATGTTGATACGGTCCCACATGATCGCCTGCATCAGCTGGCGGTTGTACTTCATCACCGGCGTTTGCCCAGTGTGGAAGCTGTGGGATTTGGCCCAACCCAGACCAAAACGAATGCTCAGGCTGCCCATTTTTGCGGCGGCATCGACAGCGCCTGGGTCTTCGGTGACGTACAGGCCAGGGATGCCGATCTTGCCCGCCACGCGCACTACGCCCATCAGTGAGTTGAGTACGGTGGCCGGGGCTTCGGCCTTGACGCCGTCGTGGCCGTGGCCGCGTGCTTCAAAGCCTACGGCATCGACGGCGCAGTCCACTTCCGGCTCGCCGAGCAGCGCGGCAATCTGTTCGTGCAACGGCGTGTCAGTGGACAGGTCGGCGATTTCAAAGCCCTGGGCCTTGGCGTGGGCCAGGCGGATCGGGTTGACGTCGCCGATGATCACGACCGCAGCGCCCAATAGGCGTGCTGATGCGGCAGCGGCGAGGCCGACCGGGCCGGCACCGGCGATGTAGACCGTGCTGCCTGGGCCAACGCCTGCCGTGACCGCGCCGTGATAGCCAGTCGGCAGGATGTCGGAGAGGCACGTCAGGTCGCGGATTTTCTCCATCGCCTTGTCGCGGTCCGGCAGTTTCAACAGGTTGAAGTCGGCGTAAGGCACCAGCGCGTATTCAGCCTGGCCACCGGTCCAGTCGCCCATGTCGACATAGCCGTAAGCACCGCCCGGGCGCGCCGGGTTGACACTCAAGCACACGCCGGTGTGCATTTCCTTGCAGGAGCGGCAACGACCGCACGCTACGTTGAAGGGCACCGACACCAGGTCGCCGATCTTCAGGTTCTCGACGTCGCTGCCCTTCTCGATCACTTCGCCGGTGATTTCATGCCCCAGCACCAGGCCGGTCTGGGCGGTGGTGCGGCCACGCACCATGTGTTGGTCGGAGCCGCAGATGTTGGTAGAGACCACGCGCAGGATGACGCCGTGCTCGATCTTCCTGCCACGGGGGTCCTGCATTTTGGGATAGTCGATTTTCTGTACTTCGACCTTGCCGTTGCCGAGATACACGACACCACGATTACCAGACATGCTTTCACCTCGCTGTTGTTTTTATGGAACTGCGTTGCCCTGTTAGGTGGGCAGCGCGTTTAAGTGCTCGGGTTGCAGATGCTGTTTTTGCGTTGTTTTTGAGGGCCTCATCGGGGGCAAGCCCCCTCCCACATTTGCTGGTATTCACAATTTAAAAATGTGGGAGGGGGCTTGCTCCCGATGGCGTCAGTCAAAGCACCACAGTTCTATTGGCGTTCAAAAACACCCGCCGCTCGATGTGATACCCCACCGCCCGCGCCAACGTAAGCCCTTCGATATCGCGCCCCTTGGCAATCAAATCCTCGGGATAGTGGCTGTGATCCACCACCTCCACGCCTTGGGCGATGATCGGGCCTTCATCCAGATCGTTGTTGATGTAATGCGCCGTGGCGCCGACCAGTTTCACGCCCTTGTTGTACGCCTGGTGGTAGGGCTTGGCGCCTTTGAAGCCCGGCAGCAACGAGTGATGGATGTTGATCGCCTTGCCGTCCAGCTTGCGGCACAGTTCCGGCGACAGCACCTGCATGTAGCGCGCAAGAATCACCAACTCGGCGCCGGTGTCTTCCACCACTTGCCACACCTGGCGCTCCTGGGACGGCTTGTCGTTGGGGTCCAGCGGGAAATGGAAGTAGGGAATCTGGTGCCAGTCGGCCAAGGGTTTCAGATCGGGGTGGTTGGACACCACCGCGACCACGTCCATCGACAATTGGCCTATGCGCTGGCGGTACAGCAGGTCATTAAGGCAGTGATCGGCCTTGGAGACCATGATCACCACTTTGGGCCGGTAGTTCGGCGCCGTCAGCTCGAAGATCATGCCAAAGGCTTCGCCGCGCGTGGCCAGGCCGTCGCGAAAGGCTTGCTCGTCAAAACCGCCCGGCTGGCGGAATTCCACACGGATGAAAAACCGGCCCGAGAGGCGGTCATCGAACGAGTGGTGCTCGGTGACGTAGCAGCCCTGCTCGAACAGGTAGCGGGTGACCGCGTCCACCGTGCCGAGCACGCTGGGGCAGTCGGCGGTTAAAATCCATGTATCGGGTGCGCGGCTCATTACGGTTGACTCCTTGATCGTTCCCACGCTCTGCGTGGGCATGCCGCCATGGACGCTCTGCGTCCGCTCTTGGGACGCCGAGCGTCCCGGGATGCGTTCCCACGCGGAGCGTGGGAACGATCAGGCTTGAACGCTCAGGCCAAACTCGGCGGAGGCGTCCTGCAACCACAACCACCAGTAATCCGAGAAGCTGCGACGGATCAGCAGTTCCCAGGTGTCTTCTGCGGTATGACGGATCACCAGTTGCGACTTGGCGAACACCGTGCCCACCGCCTTGCCCACCGGGAAGTTGTTGGGGTGCACGTCGTAGCTGGTGGACTTCATCAGCACATCGCGCACGTTCGGACCGCTGAGTTCAAGAATTTGCTGGCCGCCGCTGACGTTGACGATCTGGATATGCAGGTCGCCCAACGCCGCGCGCAGGTTTTGTTCGGCAGCGAACTCTTCGCCGCCTGGCACGATCAGCAGCCATTCGTCCGGGCCGAGCCATTGCAGGCTGGTTTCACCGTTGACGATGACCTGCAGGGCGCCAGGCAGTTCGATGCCCAGGGCCTTGTGCACGCCGCTGGCGAACGCGGCATCGTGGCCGTCGCCGCGGATGGTCAGGTGGCCCAGAAGTTTCTTTTCACGCACGGTCACGCCGGCATTCTTGCGGCCCTTGCCGACCAGGCTGGCGAGGTCGGCATGATGCAGCGACGACTCGGCCTTGGCACCGGTGGTGGGGCGTTGTTGGTATACGTTGGCTGCTGTCATAAAGCACCTTGTCTTAAATTGATCGTTCCCACGCTCTGCGTGGGAATGCCGCCCGGGGATGCATTCCCACGCGGAGCGTGGGAACGATCAGGTATCAGATGTTCTGCCGCTCACCTTTCGGATCAAAGAACACCGAAGACACAATCTCCGCCTCGATCACGCTGCCATCGGCCTGGGGCGAAAACACCCGTTCGCCGATGCGCTTCAAGCCGCCCTTCACCACGCCCATGGCAAACGAATAGCCCAGGGAGTTGTGCGCATAGCTTGAGGTGACGTGGCCGACCATCTTCATCGGGATCGTCTGCTTCGGATCGAACACCAACTGTGCGCCTTCCGGCAGCCACACGCTCGGGTCGATCGGCTTGAGGCCCACCAATTGCTTGCGCTCTTCACGCACGCAGTCTTCGCGGTTCATCCCGCGCCAGCCGATCCACGAGAACGGTTTGGTACGGCCTACGCACCAGCCCATGTTCAGGTCGTCCGGAGTCATCGAGCCGTCGGTGTCCTGGCCGACGATGATGAAGCCCTTCTCGGCGCGCAGTACGTGCATGGTTTCGGTGCCGTACGGCGTCAGGTTGTACTTTTTGCCGGCCTCGACGATCTGTTCCAGCACGCCCATGGCGTAGTCGGCCTGCACGTTGACTTCATACGACAGCTCGCCGGTAAACGAGATACGGAACACCCGCGCCGGTACGCCGCCCACCAGGCCTTCTTTCCAGGTCATGAACGGGAAGCCGTCCTTGTCCAGGTCGATGTCGGTGACTTCGCTCAGCAGTTTGCGGCTGTTGGGGCCAGACAGGGTCATGGTCGCCCAATGGTCAGTGACCGAGGTGAAGTACACCTTGAGGTCCGGCCATTCGGTCTGTTGGTAGATTTCCAGCCACTGCAGAACACGCGCGGCACCGCCGGTGGTAGTGGTCATCAGGAAGTGGTTGTCGGCCAGACAGGCGGTGACGCCGTCGTCGAAGACCATGCCATCTTCCTTGCACATCAGGCCGTAGCGCGCCTTGCCCACGTCGAGCTTGGTCCAGGCGTTGCTGTAGATACGGTTGAGGAACTCACGGGCATCCGGGCCCTGGATATCGATCTTGCCGAGGGTGGACGCATCCAGCAGGCCGACGCTGTCGCGCACGGCCAGGCATTCGCGTTTGACCGCAGCGTGCAGGTCTTCGCCGTTGCGCGGGAAATACCACGGGCGTTTCCACTGGCCGACGTCTTCAAATTCGGCGCCGTTCTTCACGTGCCAGGCTTGCAGCGCGGTGTAGCGCACCGGTTCGAAGATGTGCCCACAGTGACGGCCCGCTATCGCGCCGAATGTCACGGGTGTGTAGTTGGGACGGAACATGGTGGTGCCCATCTGCGGGATGGTCACGTTCAGCGAGCGCGCGGCAATGGCCAGGCCGTTGACGTTACCCAGCTTGCCCTGGTCGGTACCGAAGCCCAGCGCGGTGTAGCGCTTGACGTGCTCGACCGATTCGAAACCTTCGCGGGTAGCCAGTTCGATGGCGGCGGCGGTCACGTCGTTCTGCAGGTCGACGAATTGCTTCGGCGCCCGTGCGGTAACTTTTTCGTGCGGTACCTGGAACAGCGCCAGGGTCGGCTCTTCCAGACGGCTCAAGGCTTTCGGCAACACGCCTTCAACCGGGGCGAACCCGGCTTCGCTGGCCGCACGTACGCCGCCCTCGAACCCATCGGCCAGGGAATCGCCCAGACCGTAGACGCCGTTGATACCGCCGACGCACACGCGTTTCTGCGGCGCTTCGCCCGGCACGAAACCGAGGATGTCTTCACGCCAGGTCGGCTTGCCGCCCAGGTGCGAGGCCAAGTGGACCACCGGGCTGTAGCCGCCGGAGCTGGCCACCAGGTCGCAGTCCAGCCACTCGCCGGGGCTGGTGACCTTGTGAGCCTTGACGTCGATGGCGGCAATACGCGCAGCGCTCACGCGCTTGGTGCCACGCGCTTCGACTACGGCGCTGCCGGTGAGGATACGAATGCCCTTGGCGCGGGCTTCTTCAACCAGCGCGCCGCGTGGGTTGTGGCGTACATCGGCCACCGCGACCACTTGCAGGCCCGCATCGAGCCAGTCCAGTGCAACGCGGTAGGCGTGGTCGTTGTTGGTCGACAGCACCAGTTTTTTGCCCGGTGCCACGCCGTAGCGGCGCACGTAAGTAGAGACGGCTCCGGCGAGCATGTTGCCCGGCACGTCGTTGTTGCCGTACACCAGCGGACGCTCGCACGCACCGGTGGCCAGCACCACGCGCTTGGCGCGCACGCGGTGGATACGCTGGCGCACCACGCCGATCGGCGCGCGGTCGCCAAGGTGGTCGGTGAGGCGCTCGTGAATGGTCAGGAAGTTATGGTCGTGGTAGCCGTTGACGGTGGCGCGGGGCAGCAGCACCAAGTCCGGCAGGGCTTTCAACTCGGCAATGACGCTGGCAACCCATTCGGTCGCCGGCTTGCCGTCGAGGCTTTCGCGCGAATCCAGCAGCGAACCACCGAACTCTTCCTGTTCATCGGCAAGGATCACCCGCGCACCGCTGCGCGCAGCCGCCAGTGCAGCAGCGAGGCCAGCCGGGCCGGCACCGACCACCAGCACATCGCAGTGACGGTTGAAGTTGTCGTAGGTGTCCGGATCGTTTTCGGTCGGCGAACGGCCAAGACCGGCCGCCTTACGGATGTACTTCTCGTAGGTCATCCAGAACGACTGCGGGTACATAAAGGTTTTGTAGTAGAAACCCGGCGGCATCAGCTTGCCGCCGACCTTGCCGAGGATGCCCATCATGTCGTTGTTGACGCTCGGCCAGCCGTTGGTGCTGGTGGCGACCAAACCCTGGTACAGCGCCTGTTGCGTGGCGCGCACGTTGGGAATCTGGGTGGCTTCGGTGGCGCCGATCTGCAGCACCGCGTTCGGCTCTTCGGCGCCGGCGGCGAAGATGCCGCGGGGGCGCGAGTACTTGAAGCTGCGGCCGATGATGTCGACGCCGTTGGCCAGCAGTGCAGCGGCCAGGGTGTCGCCTTCAAAGCCCTTGTAGCTCTGCCCGTTGAAGGTAAAGGTCAGGACTTTGTTACGGTCGATCCGGCCACCGTTGGACAGGCGATTGATCTGGCTCATACCTTCTCTCCAGCGGCCTTGGCGGTGAATTGCGGCTTCTCGCCGATCTTGTAGGTTTCAAGAATTTCGTAAGTCAGGGTGTCGCGCGTTGCGTTGAAGTACTGACGGCAACCGGCGGCGTGAATCCACAGTTCGTGGTGCAGGCCACGGGGGTTGTCGCGAAAGAACATGTAGTCGCCCCACTGCGCATCGGTGCAGGCATTCGGGTCCAGCGGGCGCGGGATGTGCGCTTGGCCGGACGCGTGGAATTCCTCTTCGGAGCGCAGTTCGCCACAGTGAGGACAGAAGATATGCAACATAGGAAATTTCTCCTGTTAGTGGGCGACGGCCGCAGCGCCGTGTTCGTCGATCAGCGCACCGTTGTGGAAACGGTCGATGGAGAATGGCGCGGCCAACGGGTGCATTTCACCCTTGGCCAGGCTCGCGGCAAACACGTTGCCTGAGCCCGGCGTAGCCTTGAAGCCACCGGTACCCCACCCGCAGTTGAAGAACATGTTCGGCACCGGGGTCTTGGAGATGATCGGGCAGGCGTCCGGCGTGGTGTCGACGATGCCGCCCCACTGGCGGTTCATGCGCACCCTGGACAATACCGGGAACATCTCGACGATGGCCTGGATGGTGTGTTCGATCACCGGGTACGAACCACGCTGGCCGTAGCCGTTGTAGCCATCGATACCGGCGCCGATCACCAGGTCGCCCTTGTCGGACTGGCTGATGTAGCCGTGCACGGCGTTGGACATGATCACGCTGTCGATAATCGGCTTGATCGGCTCCGACACCAACGCTTGCAGCGGGTGGGACTCGATCGGCAAACGGAACCCGGCGAGTGACGCCATGTGCCCGGAGTTACCGGCCGTCACCACACCGACGCGCTTGGCGCCGATAAAGCCCTTGTTGGTTTCCACGCCGATGCACACGCCGTTTTCCTTGCGAAAGCCGATCACCTCGGTCTGCTGGATCAAGTCCACACCGAGAGCGTCAGCGGCGCGGGCGAAACCCCAGGCCACGGCATCGTGGCGGGCCACGCCGCCGCGACGTTGCACGGTGGCGCCGAGGACCGGGTAACGGGTGTTTTTCGAACAGTCGAGGTACGGGATCTCGTCCGCTACCTGTTTGGCGTTGAGCAGCTCGCCATCCACGCCGTTGAGGCGGTTGGCGCTGACGCGACGCTCGGAATCGCGGATGTCCTGCAGGGTGTGGCACAGGTTGTACACACCGCGCTGGGAGAACATCACGTTGTAGTTCAGGTCCTGAGACAAACCTTCCCAGAGTTTCATCGCGTGTTCGTACAGGTGCGCCGACTCATCCCACAGGTAGTTGGAACGCACGATGGTGGTGTTGCGCGCCGTGTTGCCGCCGCCCAGCCAGCCCTTCTCGACCACGGCCACGTTGGTGATGCCGTGCTCTTTGGCCAGGTAGTAAGCGGTCGCCAGACCATGCCCGCCGCCGCCGACGATGACCACGTCGTAGACCTTCTTGGGGGTCGGCGTGCGCCACATCTTCTGCCAGTTTTCGTGATGGCTGAGGGAGTGCTTGAAGAGGCCGAAGCCTGAGTAGCGTTGCATAGTCATTACTCCAAAACCGCGCTCAGCGATAAACCGGGAAATCAGCGCACAGGGCAGACACGTGCTTGGCCACGTTGGCCTCGACATCGGCATCGCCGAGGTTGTCGAGGATGTCGCAGATCCAGCCGGCCAGTTCGATGCACTGCGGCACTTTGAAGCCACGGGTGGTCACCGCCGGGGTGCCGATGCGCAGGCCCGAGGTCACGAACGGCGACTGCGGGTCATTCGGCACAGCGTTCTTGTTGACGGTGATGTGGGCGCGGCCGAGGGCCGCGTCCGCGTCTTTGCCGGTGAGGCCCTGACGGATCAGGCTGACCAGGAACAAGTGGTTGTCGGTGCCACCGGAGACCACATCGTAGCCGCGCTTGATGAACACTTCGGCCATGGCCTGGGCGTTGTCGATCACTTGTTGCTGATACGCCTTGAAGCCTGGCTCTGCTGCTTCCTTGAAGCACACCGCCTTGCCGGCGATCACATGCATCAGCGGGCCGCCCTGGGCACCGGGAAATACAGCCGCGTTGAGTTTCTTTTCGATGGCTTCGTTGGCCTTGGCCAGGATCAGGCCACCGCGTGGACCGCGCAGGGTCTTGTGAGTAGTGGTGGTGACCACGTCCGCGTAGGGCAGCGGGTTCGGGTACAGGCCGGCGGCCACCAGGCCGGCGACGTGGGCCATGTCGACGAACAGCAGTGCACCTACCTTGTCGGCGATCGCACGGAAGCGTGGGAAATCCAGGGTCTTGGAGTAGGCAGAGAAACCGGCCACGAGCATTTTCGGCTGATGCTCCACGGCCAGGCGCTCGACTTCGTCGTAGTCGATCAGGCCGGTGTCGGTGTTGATGCCGTACTGCACCGCGTTGTACAGCTTGCCCGAGGACGACACTTTGGCGCCGTGGGTCAGGTGACCGCCGTGGGCCAGGCTCATGCCGAGAATGGTGTCGCCGGCATTGATCAGCGCCAGGTACACCGCACTGTTGGCGGACGAGCCGGAGTGCGGCTGCACGTTGGCGTAATCGGCGCCGAACAGCTGCTTGGCGCGCTCGATGGCAAGGGCCTCGACCTTGTCCACATGCTCGCAGCCACCGTAGTAGCGCTTGCCCGGGTAGCCTTCGGCGTATTTGTTGGTGAGGCCGCTGCCTTGAGCTTCCATCACGCGCTTGCTGGTGTAGTTCTCCGACGCGATCAGCTCGATATGATCT
The DNA here is from genome assembly GCF_003852355.1 of Pseudomonas sp. R2-7-07. Classification (NCBI taxonomy): domain Bacteria; kingdom Pseudomonadati; phylum Pseudomonadota; class Gammaproteobacteria; order Pseudomonadales; family Pseudomonadaceae; genus Pseudomonas; species Pseudomonas sp. R2-7-07. The sequence goes on from NZ_CP027759.1 coordinate 5,301,796, forward strand.
TCCTGACGCTGCTCCTCGGCATTCATCGCCGCCAGCAGTGCGTCGTCATATCCCTGGATCTGGTCTTGTTTGCTGAACATCGCGTCTCTCCCAGCCTTTCGTATTGTTGAGGCCCGTGCAGGGCCCTTTGATGCGATGGTAGGGCTGGCGCGTGCAGGTCAAATGCCTGCGCACGCCACGCAAAGGTGCGTTTACGACATTGCTCAAACAACACAGAAATAAATGTGGGAGGGGGCTTGCTCCCGATAGCGGTGGATCAGCTTGCATAGGCTGTGGCTGACACTCCGCCATCGGGAGCAAGCCCCCTCCCACATGGGTTAGGCGTTGACCGTGCGAAGGAGTAACAGCAGCAAGAAATGCACGGGATATAGCCCATATGCCCAACGGCGCATGGCGGGCGGGGAGGCGCTTTTGGCATGTCGCAACAAGACCAATCCGGCCAATGGCGCGATCAGGCACGCGGCCAACCCGGACAGCGCAACGATCGAGCCGCTGTTGAGCAAAATCTGCCATTGGTTGGCGGCCACGCAAACCAAGCCCGGCAATACACTGAAATACCATGGCCGACTGAATACCAGCAGCATCGCCAGTGGCAGCAATACACCAAAAAAACCGAACATCAGTTGTGTGGAAAAGACAGCGCCTATTGCGAGCGCCAGCAGCGCCAATCCTCGATCAACAAGGGCTTTGTGCTGCCATCCCCTGGCAACCAGCACGCCCAGTGCCAGGGTCGGCAGCACATTCAATGTATCGGCATCCTCGATGAACAGCCGATAGGGCACCTCGCTGATCACACTGAACAACAGCAGCCAGCCCAGGTAGCGCCACTGGCCGCTCATCGGCGCCTTGCGCGCGCGATGCAGGTTCGCCGCGATCGCCAGGCAAAACCACGGGAACGCCAGGCGCCCCGGCACGTACAGCCCATCCAGGCTCAACCCCACATAGCGCAGGTGGTCCAGCACCATACTCAGCAGTGCCAGCCACTTGAGCAGATCCAAAGCGCCATCGCGGATACGTCCGACAGGAATCGTTTCAGTACCGTGCATAATTCCCCAACGACTTTGCATTTACAGTGCGTGCGCCCCCCTCCCAATCTTGGTTAAAGTGCGCACCAACATCGACCACAGGAATGGGCCATGACCGACAAGAGCCAACAATTCGCCAGCGACAACTATTCCGGCATCTGCCCGGAAGCCTGGGCCGCCATGGAACAAGCCAACCAGGGCCATCAACGCGCCTACGGTGATGATGAGTGGACCCACCGCGCCGCCGACGGTTTCCGCAATCTGTTCGAAACCGACTGCGAAGTGTTCTTCGCCTTCAACGGTACCGCCGCCAACTCCCTGGCGCTGTCTTCGCTGTGCCAGAGCTACCATAGCGTGATTTGCTCGGAAACCGCCCACGTCGAGACCGACGAATGCGGCGCGCCGGAGTTTTTCTCCAACGGTTCCAAGCTGCTCACCGCACGTACCGAAAACGGCAAGCTGACCCCGGAATCGATCCGCGAAATCGCCCTCAAGCGCCAGGACATCCACTACCCGAAGCCGCGCGTCGTCACGCTGACCCAGGCCACCGAGGTCGGCAGCGTCTACACCCCGGAAGAAATCCGCGCCATCAGCGCTACCTGCAAGGAACTGGGCCTGAACCTGCACATGGACGGCGCACGCTTCTCCAACGCCTGCGCCTTCCTCGGCTGCTCGCCGGCCGACCTGACCTGGAAGGCCGGTGTGGACGTGCTGTGCTTTGGCGGCACCAAGAACGGCATGGCGGTGGGTGAAGCCATCCTGTTCTTCAACCACAAGCTGGCCGAAGACTTCGACTACCGCTGCAAACAGGCCGGCCAACTGGCGTCGAAGATGCGCTTTTTGTCGGCACCGTGGGTGGGCCTGCTGGAAAACGACGCCTGGCTCAAGCATGCGCGCCACGCCAACCACTGCGCGCAACTGCTCAGCAGCCTGGTGGCGGATATTCCCGGCGTTGAGCTGATGTTCCCGGTGCAAGCCAACGGCGTGTTCCTGCAACTCTCGGAACCGGCCATCGCCGCGCTGACCGCCAAGGGCTGGCGTTTCTACACCTTTATCGGCAAAGGCGGCGCACGTTTCATGTGTGCGTGGGATACCGAGGAAGAGCGTGTAAGAGAATTGGCGGCCGATATCAGGGAAGTGATGAACGCTTGAAGTAGAAATCAGCCCAGCCCGTGCTGGCCGATTGCCGAGTCTGTTTTTTGATATTTCTGACAGCAGCGCAATGTGATTTCGTTGTCTAGCCTCTTGGAACCCGGAAGGAAAACGCAGCGCTACCTGCCCCCTTTCGGGTCTATTACCTGCCGAATGATCGGCCGGAAATACCTATCCAATGGAGAGCTTAATCATGGAATATCAAAACAACATCAATACCCTGCAAAGCAACGGCACCGACAGCACCACTGTCATCGACTGGGACGAGTTCAGGAAGCACGCCAAAGTCGGCGATACCATCCGCGAGCCATCCAGAACGCTCAGGATCTATGACAAAGTCTATGAAATGACAGCCTCAGGCCAACACTTCGTCATCCACATCTACGCCCAGTAACCCTCCCCACTGATCGTTCCCACGCTCTGCGTGGGAATGCCTGCCCTGGACGCTCCGCGTCCCACCCCAACTCAAGGATGAGCACGTGGGTAGAAGCCGCTACGTCATCAGCGAGCCCGAAAAGCCGCACTTTCTAACCTGTACGGTCATGGAGTGGCTGCCACTCTTCACCCGCAGTTACTTGGTGGACCATCTTTTAGATTGCTGGCGATATCAACAAACTAACCATGCGTTAAACCTGTTTGGCTACGTCGTGCTGGAAAACCACCTGCACTTCGTTGCCCAAGCGCCCGACTTGGGAAAATGCGTCAGCCAATTCAAATCCTTCACTGCCCGCACCATCATCGACGACCTGCAGAGCAAAGGTGCGGAGCGCGTGTTACAGCGCCTGCGTTTCAGCAAACGTGCGCACAAGGCAGATCGTGTTTATCAACTCTGGCAGGAAGGCTCCCATGCAGAACTGGTCTACAGCGAGGCCGTCATGCGTCAGAAGCTTGATTACATCCATCACAACCCCGTGAAACGAGGCTATGTGGACCGCGCAGAACACTGGCGGTACTCCAGCGCTCGCAACTATGCAGGGATGGAAGGGCTGATCAACATCCAGCCTTGGTTCTAAAGAGAGGCGGGACGCGGAGCGTCCCAGGAGGCGTTCCCACGCAGAGCGTGGGAACGATCAGCGTGGTCAAGATCGATCGTTCCCACGCTCCGCGTGGGAATGCCTCCCCTGGACGCTCCGCGTCACCAGCGCTCGGGTCAGAACTCGATGCGCACATCGCCCTTCGGCACACTGCAGCATGACAGGATGTAACCCTCGGCTTCGTCCTCTTCGGTAATCCCGCCGTTGTGCTCCATCTCCACCTCGCCGCCCAGCTTCATCACCTTGCATGTGCCGCAGATACCCATGCCGCACGCTTTCGGGATCAACAGGCCAAGCTTGGCCGCCGCCGCATGCACGGTTTCGCCCGGCGCCACGCGGATGCTCTTGCCGGACGCAATGAATTCCACCTGATGCAGGTCCGCCAGGTCGACTTCAGGGGCATCAGCGGCTTGTTCGGCCTGCTCCACCGCGTCGGCCCGCGCTTCCGGCGGCGTCGCGCCGAAGGATTCTTCGTGATAGCGCATCATGTCGAAACCGGCGGCTTCCAGCAGGCGTTTTACCGCGCTCATATACGGCGTAGGGCCGCAGCAGAACACTTCGCGCTCGAGGAAGTCCGGCACCATCAGTTCCAGCATCTTGTGGTTCAGGTAGCCGCGGTACCCGGCCCAGGGTTCTCCAAGCCCGTGCTTCTCACAAATCAGGTGCAGGCTGAAATTATCGATCCGCGACGCCATGTGTTCCAGTTCGCGGTGGTAGATGATGTCTTTCGGCGAGCGGGCGCTGTGCACGAAGACCATGTCGACATTGGCGTTGGTGTCGTAAAACCAGCGCGCCATGGACATCACCGGGGTGATACCGACGCCGCCGCTCAAGTACAACACTTTCGGATTGGTGTAGTCGATCGCGTTGAACAGCCCCACCGGCCCGTGCACCGCCAGCTCCTGGCCTTCATGCAGCGTGTCGTGCAGCCAGTTGGAAACCTTGCCGCCCGGTACGCGCTTGATGGTCACCGAAAAGCTGTAGGGCACCGAGGGCGAACTGGAAATGGTGTAGGAGCGCATGATCGGCTGGCCTTCGATTTCCAGCTCCAGGGTGACGAACTGCCCGGGCTTGAAAAAGAACAGGATCGGCTGGTCGGCCATAAAGCAGAAGGTGCGCACGTCCCAGGTTTCCTGGATGACTTTGACGCAACGGACGATGTGCCGACCATTGGCCCAGGTCTGGGTGGTTACCGGATTCAGGAAGCTGTTGGACATACTGTTCTCCACCGCCGAGGCTCGGCCTTATGGTGGCGATTCTGCGTAACGCGAGAATCCGCCATTTACCTATCTGCGACATTCACATACTTACCGCGACCAGCCCCCAACGACAGGGGGTTGCGCGTCGGGAACAGATTGGGCCATGTCGCCCATGGATAAGGTTCGACGCAACGCCGGGCCCACACTCGCTCCCAACGAAAGACACTTTCTTTACGCCTTGCACAGCACCAACCGTAGCCACTATTCGCCGGCCACACAGAATGGCCATGAGGACATACACGATGGACGTCACCGCAACCTTAAGCTTGGGCGATCCGCTGGAACCCGCACGCAAGGCCACCGCGCAGATGCTGCAAGAGCGCGAGCGCACTTTTTCGCTGCCACAGCCGTTTTACTCTGATGAGCGGCTGTTCGATATCGACATGCAGGAGATCTTCCAGAAAGAGTGGTTGATTGCCGGCATGACCTGCGAAATCCCCACCAAGGGCAACTACCTGACCCTGCAAGTGGGCAAGAACCCGATCATCGTGATCCGTGGCGCCGACGGTGTGGTGCACGCCTTCCACAACGTGTGCCGCCACCGTGGCTCGCGCTTGTGCACCAGCGAAAAGGGCAAGGTCGCCAAGCTCGTTTGCCACTACCACCAGTGGACCTACGAGCTGGACGGTCGCCTGTTGTTCGCCGGCACCGAGATGGGCGCTGACTTCGACATGAAGCAGTACGGCCTCAAACCGGTGAACGTGAAGACCGCCGGCGGCTACATTTTCATCAGCCTGGCCGAAAACCCACCGGCCATCGATGACTTCCTGTCGACCCTGAACCATTACATGGAACCGTACGACATGGAGAACACCAAGGTGGCGATCCAGACCACCTTGTTTGAAAAAGCCAACTGGAAGCTGGTGCTGGAAAACAACCGCGAGTGCTACCACTGCAACGCGTCGCACCCGGAACTGCTGAAAACCTTGCTGGAATGGGACGACGTCACCGACCCGCGCGCCGACCAGGCGTTCAAGGACCACGTAGCCGCTTCCGCCGCCGCCTGGGATGCCGAGAAGATTCCTTATGCCCACGCCAGTTTTGGCCTGCGCAACCGTATCGTGCGCATGCCACTGCTCAAGGGCACCGTGTCGATGACCCTGGACGGCAAACAGGGCTGCGCAAAACTGATGGGCCGGATCAAGAACCCCGACCTGGGCTCGATGCGCATCCTGCACCTGCCCCACTCGTGGAACCACTGCATGGGCGATCACATCATCGTGTTCACTGTGTGGCCGATCAGTGCCCAGGAAACCATGGTCACCACCAAGTGGATCGTGCACAAGGACGCAGTGGAAGGCGTGGACTACGACGTGGAGCGCATGCGCCAAGTGTGGGACGCCACCAACGACCAGGACCGTCGCCTGGCCGAAGAGAACCAGCGCGGGATCAACTCCACCGCTTACCAGCCAGGCCCGTACTCCAAGACCTATGAGTTCGGCGTGGTGAACTTTGTCGATTGGTACAGCGAACGCATGCTGAACAACCTCGGTGCCGCGCCCGCGCCCTACCTCAAAGGCGTTGCCGCCCACGAATAACTGACACGCCGTGGATCAAAATGTGGGAGGGGGCTTGCTCCCGATAGCGGAGTATCAGCCAATGCATGTGCAAGCTGATCCATCCCTATCGGGAGCAAGCCCCCTCCCACACTTGTACCAGGCGCTGAACAATATTTGATCAACTCTCGCGCGGACCGCTAAAAGCCTGCCCTGCAGCCTTCGCCCAACAACTTATCCACAAAGACACCCACAGCAATTGTGGGCAACTGTCTTTTTCCCTGGAAATAAATCAAGAAAATCCGTGACTTATTTAAAGCCAGGGGTTTTATCCCGCTTTGATCATTTTTTGATCTAAAGCCTATAAGCCACGGTACTCAAGGGCTACAGAGGAACGCGAACACCTTATCCACAGAAGCACCAACAGACTTTGGGGGCAACTTTGCTCGCGCTGTGGAAAACCGCGTCAAACCTGCATATATCGGGGTGTTCAGCACTTTCAGGGCTGTAAAAACCAGCGTTGATCAGATTTTGAGCAGTTCGAGGATAGCCTTTGTTTATAAGGCCTGTAACCGACAGCGAACATCTTATCCACAGGCGGATCAACAGCGATTGTGGGTAAACCTCAGGTCCAAATGTGGGAGGGGGCTTGCTCCCGATAGCGGTGGGTCAGTTACAGCTATATCAACTAATACTCCGCCATCGGGAGCAAGCCCCCTCCCACAGGGGTTCAGCGTACGACGCCTTCTTCTATCAACAGCTTGAGGATCGCTTCAGCGCCCTCTTCAGGGCTCACGCCCTTGAGCACTTGCCCACCGCCCCCGCTGGCCTTGGCCGTCGCTGCCTTCATCCGGTCGGCGCCACTCTTGGCCTTGATCACCTTGAGGCGCTTGGGTCGCGGCTTGGCCGGCTGCAGCAGCGCGTCTGTGAATAACTCGTCCTGTTCGATCTCGACTTCGTGGGCGGCAAGCTCGCCACGTTGCGCCGGTCCATAGGCGCTTTGCCGAGGCTTGGGCGCAGCGTTATCCACAGTGGCGAGAAAAGGCAGGCGTACCTTCAAGCGCCGCCGCTGGCCACGGGGCAAGGCTTGCAGCACGTGAGCCACGCCGTTTTCGATGGACTCCACCTGGGCCAGGCCGACAATCAGCGGCCATCCCAGTTGTTCGGCCAGCAGGAACGGCAGCATGCCCGACCCCTCGCCGGTTTCCGCCTGGCTGCCGGTGAGCACCACCTGGGCACCGGCGTCGCGTAGATAGTCACTCAACACCGGCAACGCATCGGCGCCCGCCGGCTGTTCCAGTACATGCAGTTGCGGCAGGCCCATGCCCAGGTAGCTGCGCAAGGTCGGCTCGCTGATATCGCCGGCGTGCAGTACCTGCAACTTATCCCCAGCCATCTGCAAACCTAGCTCGACGGCACGTGCATCTTGTTCGGCACGGCGCGGGCGCCCGGAAGTGGGGTGGGCGCCGACGGATACCAGGCTGATTACATTGGTTGTCATGGTCATATCCCTAGGCTGCATCGCGCTTGGCGCCGTTGCGGTGGGCCTCGACCGCAGCGATCAAGGCTTGCAGAATCGCGGCGCTTTCGCCGATCACCGACAGGTCGGCACGCTTGATCATGTCGCAACCCGGGTCGAGGTTGATCGCCACCACCTTGTCGCAGGCACCGATGCCTTGCAGGTGCTGGATCGCCCCGGAAATGCCCACGGCCACGTACACCCGTGCCGTGACCCAGGTGCCGCTGGCGCCGACCTGGCGATCACGCGCCATATAGCCATCGTCCACCGCCACCCGTGACGCGCCCTCGGTGGCGCCCAGGGCGGCGGCGGTCTGGTGGAACAGCGCCCAGTCCTTCACGCCGTTGCCGCCAGAAAAAATGAATTCCGCTTCGGCCATGGGAATCGCAGCGGGGTCTACCGCCACTGCGCCCAGGTCTTCGATACGTGGCAGGCTGCGCGCCAGGGTTGTGGATAACTCCACGGGCAAGACTTCATGGCGCGTGTCGCTGACCGGATCGGCACATTCGGCGGCCGCGAGGATCAGGCGCGGCAACGGCCGGGCCAGATCTTCCTGGCCCGCACCGGCGCGGCCGATGCAAGCCTGGCCTTTGATCTGCCACACCCGCGTGGCCGGGCGCTCCTTGAGGCTGGCGGCAAAACGCCGACCCAATTCGCCGCCGCCGCTGCGGCTGTCCGGCAGCAACCAATGACGCGGGTTGAACTGGTTATCCACAGCCCGCAGGCCCTGGACGCGCTGCTCCGGTGAATAACCGTCGAACTCGTGACCGCCCAGCACCAGCAGGCGGTCTACACCCGCTGTAGCAAACGCGCTTTCCTTGTGTTCACCAAACACCACCGCCAGTACCGCGCCGTCGTTGCCGGCCAGCTGCCGCGCCAGGCCGAGCAAATCGCGGTCGTGGCTGCTCAAGCGGCCACCGACCATATCCGGCACCACGTTGATGTAGAACGCCGGCATCGGCACCTGGTGCAGCGGCACCAGCACCTCGACCGCCGCCGTACGCTTGGCTGCACCGCCCTGCTGGGCGCCACTGCGGTCGATACGCTTGATCCCATTGGGACCGATAAAACCAACACCATGCACGTTCTTGCGGATCACACCGTTGGGCCCCATCCAGCTCTGTTGCACGGGCTGCATCGCCGCGTGCAAAGGATGAAGACGGTTACGGGCGATCCATTCGGCACGGGGATCGCGGCGGATAATGTCGCTCATCAATGCACCTCCGCAGGTTCACGCTTGTTGGGCGCCTTGGCCGGTGCCGCATCTTCAAGCAAGGCGTCGGCCACCAATTCGGCAATGTCTTTGATCAACGGGCGCGGTTCGACCACGCCTTCAAGCATCGCCGTGCACTGCGGGCAACCCACAGCTACCAGTTCGGCGCCGGTCTCGCGGATGTCGTCCATGCGCATGTCGGGGATGCGTTGCTTGCCGGGGATGTCGGTGATCGGCGCGCCGCCACCGCCGCCGCAGCAGCGTGAACGAAAGCCCGAGCGTTGCATCTCCTTGACCTCGATACCCAGGGCCCGCAGCACCTGGCGCGGCGCTTCGTACTCGCCGTTGTAGCGGCCCAGGTAGCAGGGGTCGTGATAGGTCACGCTGTTGCCTTTGTGCTGGCCCAGGTTCAACGCGCCCTCGCCGATCAGCTCGGCCATGAAGGTGCTGTGGTGCTGCACGAGGTAGTTGCCGTTGAAGGCGCCGTACTCGTTTTTCAGTACATGGAAACTGTGCGGGTCGCAGGTGACGATGCGCTTGAAGCTGTACTTGGCCAGGGTCTGGATATTGCGCGAAGCCAGCAACTGAAAGGTCGCTTCATCGCCCAGGCGCCGCGCCACGTCGCCGCTGTCGCGTTCTTCCAGGCCAAGCACGGCGAAGTCGACCTTGGCCGCCTTGAGCACTTTGACGAACGCGCGCAGGGTGCGTTGGTTGCGCATGTCGAAGGCACCGTCGCCGACCCAGAACAGCACGTCGGCACTGCCTTTCTCGCTGAGTAGCGGCAGGTTCAAATCCGCCGCCCAGTTCAGCCGGCCGCCGGGTGCGAAACCGCCGGGGTTGTCGGTGGCGATCAGATTTTCCAGGACTTCGGCGCCTTTGTTCGGCGTAGCGCCCTTTTCCAGGGTGAGGTAACGGCGCATGTCGACGATGGCGTCCACGTGCTCGATCATCATCGGGCACTCTTCCACACAGGCGCGGCAGGTGGTGCATGACCATAGGGTCTCGGCGTCCACCAGGCCGTTGACGATCGGCTGGTGCGGGTTGCCGCCGTGTTCGCCAATTGGTTTGCCTGGATAGGGGCTGCCGGCGAATTTGGCATCGGTGCCGCCGGCCAGGCCAACCACCATATCCTGGATGAGTTTTTTCGGGTTCAGCGGCTGGCCGGCGGCGAACGCCGGGCAGGCGGCTTCGCACTTGCCGCACTGCACGCAGGCGTCGAAACCGAGCAGTTGGTTCCAGGTGAAGTCCTTGGGTTTTTCCACGCCCAACGGCGCGGTTTTATCGCTGAGGTCCAGCGGTTTCAAGCCAGTGGAGCGGCCACCGCCAAAGCGTTCGGCGCGGCGGTGCCAGGCCAGGTGCAAGGCACCGGCGAAGGCGTGTTTCATCGGACCGCCCCAGGTCATGCCGAAGAACATTTCGGACACGCCCCACAACACGCCCACGCTCAACAACGCGGCCAGCAGCCAGCCGCCGAAGTCGGCGGGCAAGATGCCGGCCACCGGCAGGGTCACGAGGAAGAAACTGACCGAGAACGCCATCAGGCTTTTCGGCAAGCGCATCCACGGGCCCTTGGACAGACGCGCAGGCGGGTTGCGGCGGCGCAGGTACATGAAGATGGCGCCGACAAACATCAAGGTCGAGGCCAAAAGCAGCGCGTAGCCGAGGATGCGGTTGTGCAGGCCGAAACCGTGCACCAGGATCGCCAGCAGCGCCGACAGCACAAAGCCCAGCGCGGTGGCGACGTGGGTATTGGCGATATATTTGTCGCGGGCGACCACGTGGTGCAGGTCGACCATGTAGCGCTTGGGCATGGCCAACAGGCCGCCGAGCAGGTCGACCTTGGAGGCACGCCCGCGGCGCCACATGTTCACACGGCGCAGAGCGCCGAGGACGGCAAGGCCCAAAGCGGCAAATAGAAGAATTGGCAGCAAGGTGTTCAACATGGTGAAGCTCCCACAGACCACACAGGTCTACTGTGAAACTGGCCTTGAAATGTGGGAGGGGGCTTGCTCCCGATGGCGGAGTGTCAGTTGATATAGCTGTAGCTGACCCACCGCTATCGGGAGCAAGCCCCCTCCCACATTTGGACCGAGTCCACTTTGGCTCGGTGTCGGCTTAGAAATCCTTGCAGAGGCGCAGGGCGTCATAGATCGCAGCATGGGTATTACGCTGGGCCACACAGTCACCGATGCGGAACAACAAGTACCCTTCACCCGGTTCGCTAAGGCACGGCTGCGGCTTGATCGCGAACAGGGCTTCGACGTCAATCTGGCCCTTGTTGCGCGAACCTTCCTTGAGCCCGTAATAAATCGCCTCGTCCGGGCGCACGCCGTTCTCCACCACCACCTGGTCGACCACCCGCTCTTCCTTGGCCCCGGTGTATTCGTTCTCCAGCACCGCCACCAGCTTGTCGCCCTCGCGGTAGACCTTTTCCAGCATCATGTCGCCGGTCATGATCACTTCCTTGGGGTACATGCTGCGGTAGTAAGTCGGGAACGACGTACCGCCGATGGCCACGCCCGGCTTGATATCGTCGGTGACGATCTCGACCTGGCAGCCTTTGTCTGCAAGGAAATCCGCCACTGACATGCCGGTGAATTCGCAGATGGTGTCGTACACCAGCACGTTCTTGCCCGGTGCGACTTTGCCGTCGAGCACGTCCCAACTGCTCACCACCAGGCCTTCGGCAGCGCCCCAGTGTTCGTTCTGTTCAATGAACGGATGCCCACCGACGGCAAGCACCACCACGTCCGGACGCAAATCCAGGATGGTTTCGGCGTCTGCCGCCACACCCAGGCGCAGGTCGACTTTCAAACGTGCCAACTCCAACTGGAACCAGCGGGTGATACCGGCGATCTGGTCACGCTGCGGGGCTTTCGATGCGGTGGTGATCTGCCCGCCGATAAATTCTTTCTTTTCGAACAGGGTCACCTCATGGCCGCGTTCGGCGGCGACGCGTGCAGCCTCCATACCGGCCGGCCCCGCACCCACCACGACCACTTTGCGCTTGGGCCCGGTGGACTTCTCGATAATGTGCGGCACGCCCATGTATTCACGGGAGGTCGCGGCGTTCTGGATGCACAGCACATCCAGGCCCTGGTACTGGCGGTCGATGCAATAGTTGGCGCCAACGCACTGTTTGATCTGGTCGATCTGGCCCATCTTGATCTTGGCGATCAGGTGCGGGTCGGCAATATGCGCGCGGGTCATGCCGACCATGTCCACATAGCCGCCTTCCAGAATGCGCGTGGCCTGGTTCGGGTCCTTGATGTTCTGCGCGTGCAGCACCGGGACTTTCACCACTTCCTTGATACCGGCCGCCAGGTGCAGGAACGGCTCCGGCGGGTAACTCATGTTCGGGATCACGTTGGCCAGGGTGTTGTGCGTATCGCACCCCGAGCCCACCACGCCGATGAAGTCGAGCATGCCGGTGTCGTCGTAATACTTGGCGATCTGCTTCATGTCCTCGTGGGACAGGCCGTCCGGGTGGAACTCGTCGCCGCACAGGCGCATGCCCACACAGAAATCGTCACCGACTTCGGCGCGCACGGCCTTCAACACTTCCAGGCCGAACTTCATACGGCCTTCGAAGGTGCCGCCCCATTCGTCGGTGCGCTTGTTGACCCGCGGGCTCCAGAACTGGTCGATCATGTGCTGGTGCACGGCGGACAGTTCCACGCCGTCCAGGCCACCGGCCTTGGCGCGCTTGGCGGCGCTCGCATAGTTGCCGATCACGCGCCAGATCTCTTCCGGCTCGATGGTCTTGCAGGTGGCACGGTGCACCGGCTCACGCACGCCGGACGGCGACATCAGGGTCGGCCAGTTGAAGCCGTCCCAACGCGAGCGACGGCCCATGTGGGTAATCTGGATCATGATCTTGGCGCCATGCTTGTGCATGGCGTCGGCCAGGTTCTGGAAGTGCGGGATGATGCGGTCAGTGGACAGGTTCACCGAACTCCACCATTCCTGGGGGCTGTCGATGGCCACCACCGAGGAGCCGCCGCAGATCGCCAGGCCGATACCGCCCTTGGCCTTCTCTTCGTAGTACTTCACATAGCGGTCGGTGGTCATGCCGCCGTCGGTGGCATACACCTCGGCGTGGGCGGTACTGAGCACGCGGTTGCGGATGGTCAGTTTGCCGATCTGGATCGGTTGGAACATTGCTTCGAAAGCCATGGCACGGTCCTCGGCTTACAACGGCTTGACGGTGAACAAACCATCATCGTGGCCCTCTTCGGAGCCTCCGTAGACTTGTTCAGCCACAGTGCGCAGGGTGCTGCCACGCGCTTGAAGGATCTGGTCCATCGCGCCGGCAAACCAGCCGGTGAACATGTAGTCGACTTTGCGCCCGACCTTGCCGTACACGTAGACGAAGGCCGAATGTTCCAGCTTGACGCTGGCGGTGCCTTTATCCAGGTCGATGTCCTGGATCTTGAACAGGCCCCAGCCGCGTTGCGACAGGCGCTTCATGTAGTGCTCGAACACCGCGACGCCTTCCAGGCCGTGGCATTCGGCTTCCTTTTCACACCAGTGCCAGGCGGACTTGTAACCAGCCTTGTAGAGGATCTCGGCGTAGGCGTCGGCACCCAGCACTTCTTCGATGCCCATGTGGTTGTTGACGAAGAAATGGCGCGGCACATACAGCATCGGCAGGGCGTCGGAGGTCCAGACACCGGTTTCGCTGTCGACTTCGATTGGCAATTGCGGGGCGATCTTGGCCATGGAAACTTAACTCCAGAAAAATTCGTAGTGGTGTTGCCGGTGGGTGTCTGGCTTATTCGCCCCAGACGTCTTTCAAGACATTGACCCAGTTCTCGCCCATGATCTTGCGCACCACGCGTTCAGGATGGCCGCGCTTGAGCAGGGTCTCGGTGAGGTTGGGAAACTCGCCCACGGTGCGGATGCCCAGCGGGTTGATGATCTTGCCGAAGCTGGTCAGGCGGCGGGCGTAGCCTTTGTCATGGGTCAGCATTTCAAAGAAATCCTGGCCATGGCCCTGGGTGAAGTCGGTGCCGATGCCGATGGCGTCTACACCGACGATGTTCATGGTGTATTCGATGGCTTCGGCGTAGTCGTCGATGGTCGAATCGATGCCCTTGGCCAGGAACGGCGCGAACATGGTCACGCCGACAAACCCGCCGTGGTCGGCGATGAACTTGAGTTCTTCATCGGATTTGTTGCGCGGGTGCTCCTTGAGGCCCGAGGGCAGGCAGTGGGAATAGCACACCGGCTTTTTCGATTCGAGTATGACTTCTTCGCTGGTCTTGGAACCGACGTGGGACAGGTCGCACATGATGCCGACACGGTTCATCTCGGCGACGATCTCGCGTCCGAACCCCGACAGGCCACCGTCGCGCTCGTAGCAGCCGGTGCCCACCAGGTTCTGGGTGTTGTAGCACATCTGCACCACACCGACGCCGAGCTGCTTGAAGATCTCGACATAGCCGAGTTGGTCTTCAAACGCGTGGGCATTCTGGAAGCCGAAGATGATGCCGGTCTTGCCCTGCTCCTTGGCACGACGGATATCGGCGGTGGTTTTCACCGGGATCACCAGGTCGCTGTTTTCGCGGATCAGGGTCTGGCTGGCGACGATGTTATTGATCGTGGCCTGGAAGCCTTCCCACACCGACACCGTGCAGTTGGCAGCCGTCAGGCCACCTTTGCGCATGTCTTCGAACAGGTCGCGGTTCCACTTGGCAATAATCAGACCGTCGATAACGATGCTGTCGGTGTGCAACTCGGCTGGGCTCATCAGGCGTCCCCTTATTGGCGATTCATGCGCCGAATCGTCTGCCGGCGCTTTGGGGCCAGCATATGCCCAGGGGCCGACGGAGCCGGGTGCAAAAACGACAGGGGAATTGCCGAAAGCGTCAATCCGCGACAAAGCCTGTGTAGACATGCCTGACTGGCGGCTGTTCTTTGTCTTACGCTTGAGCCAGAATTCCGCATCACCTGATATGAGACGGCGCAATGAAATCGATTTTCCTGGCTTTGGCACTCATCGCAACCGGCGTCCACGCCGCCGAAGACACCGACAGCACGCCGTGCGACGGCATCGAGAACGACCAGCAAACCCTGGAATGCGCCACCTACAACAAAACCACCGCCGAGCAATTGTTGAAAGACAACTATCAGGGCCTGCTGGAACGCATGGGGTCCACCTACGGCAGCGACAAGACCAAGCTCGCCGACATTACCGCTCGTCTGAAGGATGCCCAGCAGAAGTGGGAAAAACTGCGCGATGCCGATTGCGCGGTGGACACCTTCCCGGCAGTGACCGGGACCAAGGCGTATGCGATTGCGCTGAATGATTGCCTGGCGCGGATGAGTGACGAGCGGTCGGAGTTTTTGGAGTCGATTGGGCAGGAATAAGCGACAATCCTGCGACTTTCCTTCTGAACCAGGGCTTTTCATGACTCTCTGCGGTATCGAAATCAAAGGCAGCGAAGCCATCATCGCCGTCGCTTCCCTGGACAACCAGGCGCTGACCCACGTCGCCCTGGCCACCAAGAAAATCGCCCTTGAAGATGACGACGAAGCCGCAAACGTCAAAGCCTTCGCCGCCCAGGTGAAGGCGTTCGTGCAGGCAAATGCCATCACCCGTATCGCGATCAAGAAGCGCAGCAAGAAAGGTGAATTCGCCGGTGGCCCGACCACGTTCAAGATTGAAGGGGTGTTTCAGTTGTTGGAGGGGGTAGAGGTGACCTTGCTGTCGCCGCAGACCATTAACGCGCAAAGCAAGAAGCACAACGTCGAGCTACCGGCGACACTGAACAAGTATCAGCATGAGGCCTACAAAACAGCGTGTTCGGCCCTGCTGAAAAAATAAGCCACACCAAAATCTACTGTGGGAGGGGGCTTGCCCCCGATGGCGGTGTGTTAGTCACTTATGTGCTGCTGACCCACCGCTATCGGGGGGTACAAACCGGGGACATCGTTTACATTTCTAACCGGGGACATGGTTTACAGGTTAATACGCATGATCAGGAGGTAACTGATCATGCCCTGGAACCAAGAGTCTCCGATGAATCAACGAATCAGACTGGTCGCTGACTGGCTTTCTGGTAACTACACCAAAAGCCAGCTGGCGCGCCGCTTTAACGTAAGTCGGCCTACCGTCGACAAATGGATCGGCCGGCACAATGGCGATTTAAAGTCTTTAGCCGAACTGTCCCGACGCCCTCACAACAGCCCCAATAAAACCGACGATGAAATCCTGGCCCGTGTGGTGGCGATGAAGGAGGCGCACGATAAATGGGGTCCGAAGAAGCTTCTCGAGCTATTGCGACTTGAAGATCCCTCCATCGCCTGGCCTTCCCCAAGTACAGCAGGCCAATGGCTTGATCGACTTGGGCTCGTCCAAAAGCGGCGCTTCAAGCGCAGACACGGTACTTCCCCTGTAGCAATGCGCGAGGCCAACGAACCTAACCAGACGTGGTGCGCCGACTACAAAGGGCAATTCAAAATGCATAACGCGCAGATGTGCTTCCCTTTGACCATCACAGACCACGCGTCCCGGATGATTTTGGCGTGCAGGGCTCATTCAAAGATCAAGACTGAACCTGTTAAACACGCCTTTGAGAGACTGTTTCAGGAGTACGGCATGCCCGAAGTTATCCGCTCGGACAACGGGGTTCCGTTTGCCTCTCCTGGCCTGGCAAGAATGTCCACGCTGGCAGTTTGGTGGATACGTCTGGGCATCTATCCGGAGCGCACCATGCCAGGGAGACCGGCCCAAAATGGTCGCCATGAGCGGATGCACCGTAGCTTGAAACTGGAGCTGCCCTTAGGAGAAAACTTAATCGAGCAGCAGCTTTTGCTGGAGCACTTCAGGCATGAGTTCAATTACGTGCGCCCTCATGAAGCGCTCGGTATGAAGCGTCCAGGGGACGTGTATGTGCCGTCTACCCGGATTTACCCAGGATGCTTGCCGGATGTGGAGTATCCGTCCGAAATGAAGGTTCGAAGCGTCAGACAGGACGGGTCGATCAAGTGGAACGGCAAGTTGGTATTTATCAGCGAGGCATTGTCTGGGGAACGGATAGGACTCAGAGAAGCTGAAGATGATGTTTGGGATCTGTACCTATGTGATTATCCCTTGGGGAGATTTGGACGCGGTATGACCCGCGTCCAGGCCTCAAATGTGTAAACGATGTCCCCGGTTTCAGTTGTAAACGATGTCTACGGTTCTACAGGGGCAAGCCCCCTCCCACATTTGATCCGCGGTGCCGGCCGCTTTTATACCTAATTATGGAAACGACTATAAATTATAGCCGCCACTATAATTGACTAAAAAACGATCAAACCACCTCCCGTCGCCGATCCTCCCTCGGACATTTCGCAAACCTCGCCCGATAACTGCGGGTGAAATACGACGGCGACTCGAACCCGCAAGCAATGCTCACTTCCAGCACGCTCATATCGCTCTGGCGCAGCAGTTGTCGGGCTTTTTCCAGGCGCAGGCGCAGGTAGAAGTTACTCGGTGTGTCGTTCAGATGCAGGCGAAACAGCCGCTCCAGTTGGCGCCGGGTGACCTTAATTGCGTCGGCCAGGGCCAGGGTACTCAGGGGCGGCTCGGTGTGTTGCTCCATCTCGCCGATCACCTGCACCAGTTTTTTGTTGTTGATGCCGTAGCGCGTGGCGATCTGCATGCGCTGGTGGTCTTTGCGCGGGCGGATGCGGCCCAGTACGAACTGTTCGGAGACCTGAATCGCCAGGTCAGGGCCGTGGGCCTGGGCGATCAGGTCGAGCATCAGGTCGATGGACGCGGTGCCGCCGGCACAGGTGATGCGACGGCGGTCGATCTCGAACAGTTCCTGGGTGACGCTCAGGTGCGGATACGATTCCTTGAACGCATCGATGGCTTCCCAGTGCAAGGTCAGGCGGTGGCCGTCGAGCAGGCCGGCTTCGGCCAGCACGCAGGCGCCGGTGTCGATGGCGCCGAGGGTCACGCCGTCGTGGTCGAGACGGCGCAGCCAGTGATCCAGCGTCGGCGTGGCGAACTGCAGCGGTTCGAAGCCGGCCACCACCAACAGCGTCGCACCCTTTTTCAGCGGTTCCAACGCGGCGTCGGCATTGACCGACATGCCATTGCTCGCCAGTACCGCACCGCCATCGGCGCTCAAGACATGCCAGCGGTACAGCTCGCCACGGAAGCGATTCGCCACCCGCAACGGTTCCAGCGCGGAAATAAACCCAATCGCCGAGAACCCCGGCATCAGCAAAAAATAAAAATCCTGGGACATGATGGCGCTCTCGTAGGACGACCAGCGTGGCACTGTGATACTCCCGTTCAAGGGCGGATTCAAGCGCGCAGGTCGCTGCAGTGCAAGAGCCGGTCGCCGCTGTGCGTTTCGGCGCTGCTCAAGGTACGTAACTTGGCTGCACGGCGCGCAAAGACGCCGGACCCCACAATAACGACCTGCCGAGGGCTCCACCATGAACCGACTGATCAGCCGCAGCGTGCTTGCACTCAGCGTCAGCGCTATTTTGAGCGCCCCCGTCATGGCAGCGGATGCCGCTTCCTGCCAGAACGTGCGCCTGGGCGTGGTGAACTGGACCGACGTGATCGCCACCAGCGCCATGACCCAAGTGCTGCTCGACGGTCTCGGCTACAAGACCAAACAAACCAGCGCGTCCCAGCAGATCATCTTTGCCGGCATTCGCGACCAGCGCCTGGATCTGTTCCTGGGCTACTGGAACCCGTTGATGACCCAGACCATCACGCCGTTCGTCGACGCCAAGCAAGTCAAAGTGCTCGACAAACCGAGCCTGGAAGACGCCCGCGCCACCCTCGCGGTGCCGACTTACCTGGCGGACAAGGGCTTGAAAACCTTTGCCGACATCGCCCGCTTCGAAAAAGAGTTGGGCGGCAAGATCTACGGCATCGAGCCGGGTTCGGGCGCCAATACCCAGATCAAGGCCATGATCGCCAAGAACCAGTTCGGCCTGGGCAAGTTCCAACTGGTCGAATCCAGCGAAGCCGCCATGCTCTCTGCAGTCGACCGTGCGGTACGGCGCAAGGAGCCCGTGGTGTTCTTCGGCTGGGCGCCGCACCCGATGAACGTCAACGTGGCGATGACTTACCTCACCGGCAGCGACGACGCCCTGGGGCCGAATGAAGGCAGGGCGACCGTGTGGACCGTCACCTCACCGACCTATGCCGAGCAGTGCCCCAACGTACACAAGCTGCTGACCAACCTGACCTTCACCGCCGCCGATGAGAGCCGGATGATGCAGCCCTTGCTGGATCACAAGGATCCCATCGAGTCGGCCAAGCAGTGGCTCAAGGATCACCCGCAAGACCAAGCGCGCTGGCTGGAAGGTGTGACCACCTTCGATGGCAAGCCGGCGGCGGCCAACCTCCAACTGACCGTTAAATAACCTTTTCCAGACACCGCTTCGCAGCCCCGACCGGCTGCGAACAGCACCCCCACGCCTGCAAGGAACCGCCTCATGAACCACGACGTCATCATCACCTGCGCACTCACCGGTGCTGGCGACACGACCGCCAGAAGCCCGCACGTGCCGGTCACCCCCAAACAAATCGCGGCCGCCGCCGTGGAAGCCGCCAAAGCCGGCGCGACCGTGGTGCACTGCCACGTGCGTGACCCGCACACCGGCAAGTTCAGCCGCGACGTGGCGCTGTACCGCGAAGTGATGGAGCGCATCCGCGAGGCCGACATCGACATCATCGTCAACCTCACTGCCGGCATGGGCGGCGACCTGGAGATCGGCAGTGGCGAGCACCCCATGGAGTTTGGTCCCAACACCGACCTGGTCGGCCCACTGACGCGCCTGGCCCATGTCGAGCAATTGCTGCCGGAAATCTGCACCCTCGATTGCGGCACCCTGAACTTCGGCGATGGCGACACCATTTACGTGTCCACTCCGGCGCAATTGCGCGCCGGCGCCAAGCGTATCCAGGCGCTGGGCGTTAAAGCCGAGCTGGAGATTTTCGACACCGGCCACCTGTGGTTCGCCAAGCAGATGATCAAGGAAGGCCTGCTCGACAACCCACTGTTTCAACTGTGCCTGGGCATCCCGTGGGGCGCCCCCGCCGACACCACCACCATGAAAGCCATGGTCGACAACCTGCCCGCCGACGCCGTGTGGGCCGGCTTCGGCATCGGCCGCATGCAGATGCCGATGGCGGCGCAGGCGGTGCTGCTGGGCGGCAATGTGCGGGTCGGCCTGGAAGACAACCTGTGGCTGGACAAAGGCGTGCTTGCCACCAATGGGCAGTTGGTGGAGCGCGCCGGTGAAATCCTCAGCCGCCTGGGCGCGCGAGTCATGACCCCGGCGGAAGGCCGCATCAAGATGGGCCTGGCCAAACGCGGCTAGTCCCTGCCGAAACCAAATCAAAAATGTGGGAGGGGGCTTGCTCCCGATAGCGGTGGCTCAGCCTAAAGATGCATGACTGAAACACCGTCATCGGGAGCAAGCCCCCTCCCACAAGGGATCACCGAACGCTTTAGGAATGTGCCAATGAGCTTTATCACCGAAATCAAGACCTTCGCCGCCCTCGGCAGCGGCGTTATCGGCAGCGGCTGGGTGTCCCGCGCCCTCGCCCACGGCCTGGACGTCGTGGCCTGGGACCCGGCGCCCGGCGCCGAAGCGGCCCTGCGCAAACGTGTCGCCAACGCCTGGGCCGCCCTGGAGCAACAAGGCCTGGCGCCGGGAGCATCCCAGGCGCGCCTGCGCTTTGTTGCCACCATCGAGGAATGTGTAAGGGACGCCGACTTCATCCAGGAAAGCGCCCCGGAACGCCTGGAGCTGAAACTGGATTTGCACAGCAAGATCAGCGCCGCAGCCAAGCCGAATGCGTTGATCGGCTCGAGCACGTCCGGGCTATTGCCAAGTGAATTCTATGAGGGTTCGACCCACCCGGAGCGTTGCGTGGTTGGCCACCCGTTCAACCCGGTTTACCTGCTGCCGTTAGTGGAAGTGGTCGGCGGCAAGCACACCGCGCCGGAGGCGATCCAGGCCGCGATCAAGGTCTATGAATCCCTCGGCATGCGCCCACTGCACGTGCGCAAGGAAGTGCCGGGGTTTATTGCTGACCGCCTGCTGGAAGCGCTGTGGCGCGAGGCGCTGCACCTGGTCAACGATGGCGTGGCGACCACCGGCGAAATCGACGACGCGATTCGCTTTGGCGCCGGGCTGCGCTGGTCGTTCATGGGCACCTTCCTCACCTACACCCTGGCCGGTGGCGATGCGGGCATGCGCCACTTCATGGCGCAGTTCGGTCCGGCATTGCAGTTGCCGTGGACCTATTTGCCGGCGCCGGAACTCACCGACAAATTGATCGACGATGTGGTCGATGGCACCCGCGACCAGTTAGGCAAACACAGCATTGCGGCGCTGGAGCGCTATCGTGATGATTGCCTGCTGGCGGTATTGGAGGCAGTCAAAGTGACTAAAGCCAAACACGGCATGAGCTTCGCCGAATAACCCACATTCTTGACCGAGTCTGGATCCATGCCCGCATTGAAAACCTACACCACTCAAATCCTGCCTGAATGGGTCGACTACAACGGCCACCTGCGCGATGCGTTCTACCTGCTGATCTTCAGCTACGCCACCGACGCACTGATGGACATGCTGGGCCTGGACAGTGATAACCGCGAAGCCAGCGGCCACTCGCTGTTCACCCTGGAATTGCATCTGAACTACCTGCACGAAGTGAAGCTGGGTGCCAAGGTGGAGGTGCGCACCCAACTGATCGCCCACGACGCCAAGCGTCTGCATCTCTATCACAGTCTGCACCCGGTGGACGATGACAAGGAACTGGCTGGCAACGAACAGATGCTGCTCCATGTCGACCTGGCAGGGCCGCATGCCACGCCGTTCACCGAGGCCACGCTGGAAAGGCTGACGGCTATCAGCGCCGCACAGGCCGAGCTACCAATGCCCGCCCTGCTTGGCCGTGTCATTGGCTTGCCGGCAAAAAAAGCCCCGAGCCAGCCGTGACTGGATCGGGGCAGAGTGCCTTGTGTGAGCCGTGCATCCGGAGGGTGACCAAACCATCAAGCTGCGTGCCTGGGACCAGTGTGCCGGTAAGTGCACCCGGTGCATGGCTCGAAAACGACACCCTCATAGCCATCTGAGGCATTCAAGCATTCTGCCCTTGCCGACCGCCTGGGCGGCTACCAGAATCGAGGTCGAACCCCGCTCCCCTCACCAGGATAAACGTCATGATGCATGCGGATTTGATTGACCAGGATGACCTGCTGGGCCAACTGCGCTCGTTGGGTTTCGAAGTGTCCAGCGGTGCCAGCGCCGAGCAGGCTTGCGAGTGCGCCGTACGCGGTTTGAGCGAGGCCCGGGCCAAAGCGCTCAAGGGCATGGTTGAGCAGATGTACGGCGGCAGCGCGACGATTCTGCCGGCGGTGCGTCAGGCGATCGATAAACAGTTGTTGCCGGCTTTGATGCGGTTCAAGCAGAACCGCGGCGCCTGACAGCCACCTTCCCTGTAGGAGCGAGCTTGCTCGCGAAGATCGTCAACGATGACGCGGGGCCCCAGTTACCCCGCGTCGCTCTTGCTTTTTTCGCGAGCAAGCTCGCTCCTACAGTTAGAGCCTTACACTGGCAAAAGTCGACTCATTCCTGGCCTGGCTCAACGCCGACATCGGCCCCGACAACGGTGACAATACCAGCGCCTGCGGAATCGGCAGCATCGCCACCTGCTGGGTGGTGTTGGAGCCTACACGCTCATCGCGCGGTGGAATGCCGAAGTATTCGCGGTAGCACTTGGAGAAATGCGGGGTGGACACAAACCCGCACACCGACGCCACTTCGATGATCGACATCGGCGTTTGCTTGAGCAACTGCCGCGCACGGATCAGGCGCAACTTGAGGTAGTAGCGCGACGGCGAACAGTGCAGGTATTTCTGGAACAACCGCTCCAGCTGGCGACGCGACACGGCGACATAGACCGCCAGCTCGTCCAGGTCGATGGGCTCTTCCAGGTTGGCTTCCATCAGCGCCACGATTTCCTGCAGCTTCGGCTGGTTGGTGCCGAGCATGTGCTTGAGCGGCACACGCTGGTGATCCTGTTCGTTGCGGATGCGTTCGTACACGAACATCTCGGAGATGGCGGCCGACAGCTCACGGCCGTGGTCGCGGCTGATCAGGTGCAGCATCATGTCCAACGGCGCGGTGCCGCCGGAGCTGGTGAAACGGTTGCGATCGAGGGTGAACAGGCGTGTGCTCATGGCCACGCGGGGAAACGCTTCCTGCATCGACGCCAGGCATTCCCAATGCACGCTGCAATCGAAACCGTCGAGCAGGCCCGCACAGGCCAGGGCCCAACTGCCGGTGCAGACCGCACCGAGACGACGGGATTGACGCGCCTGGCTTTGCAGCCACGACACGTGTTCGCGGGTGACGGTGCGCTGGATGCCCACGCCACCGCACACGATCACCGTGTCCAGGGCCGGGGCCTTGTGCATGGCGGCATCGGGGGTGATCTGCAGGCCGTCACTGGCCCATACTTGGTTGCCGTCGACACTCAGGGTGGTCCAGCGATACAACTCGCGGCCGGACAGCTGGTTGGCCATGCGCAGCGGTTCCACGGCCGACGCCAGGGAAATCAGCGTGAAATTGTCCAGCAGCAAAAAGCCGATGGATTGAGGCGCACGGTTCTGGGGTTGGGCCCCTGAGTTGAACGACGTCATCGCAGTATCTCCTCACACAAAGCGGGTGATGGCCTCAGGCGAGGCTCTTGTTATTGCGCTCATCTCCTGAGAGGGAGAGAGGCTTTGAATTGATAGAGCAAATGCCATGCCTGAAATTGAATGGCCATTCAACAAATCCTGAAAACGACCTGTTGATGCGTCTATATAAGCCCGCCGATTAAACGCGGGATATGACGCACGAGGCCGAAGGCCAGAGGGCCGTGAGCAGATCGGTAGCACTTGTGGGAAGGCGCTTTGCGGGCGTAGGAGAAGTCTGTCACCCAACGCACGGGGGACGGGTGGTCGAGGGAGAAATCGTTCGCGAGCTACTTATCTATTTGCGACGCGCTAAAAGGTGGCGCTTTAGGCTTGGGTGTTCACTTTATGAGCAGTGCTGGCTGCACTGGCGCTATCGGGGGCAAGTCTCCACCCACCGTTGAAATGTATTCACAGGTCAAAATGTGGGAGGGAGCAACCCCTTCCCACATTGGTCTTGCGTGTTACTCGTGATATTGCGCCGACAGCTCGTGCACCGCGCGCAGGAACGCGCCGGCATGTTCCGGGTTCACCTCCGGGGTGATGCCATGACCCAGGTTGAACACGTGCCCGGTGCCTTTGCCGTAGCTGGCAAGGATGCGCCCGACTTCGGTACGGATCGCTTCCGGCTTGGCGTACAGCACGGTCGGGTCCATGTTGCCTTGCAGCGCGACCTGGTTACCAACGCGGCGGCGGGCTTCGCCGATATCGCAGGTCCAGTCCAGGCCCAGGGCATCGGCACCGGCGTCGGCGATGCTTTCCAGCCACAGGCCACCACCCTTGGTGAACAGGATCACCGGCACCTTGCGGCCTTCGTGTTCGCGGATCAGGCCGCTGACGATCTTGCGCATGTAGGCCAGGGAGAATTCCTGGTACGCCGCCGCCGACAGGTTGCCGCCCCAGGTATCGAAAATCTGCACCGCTTGCGCGCCGGCCATGATCTGGCCATTGAGGTAGGACGTGACCGACTGCGCCAGCTTGTCCAGCAGCAGGTGCATGGCCTGCGGGTTGTCGTAGAGCATGGCCTTGGTCTTGCGGAAGTCTTTCGACGAGCCGCCTTCGACCATATAAGTGGCCAGGGTCCATGGGCTGCCGGAGAAACCGATCAGTGGCACGCGGCCGTTGAGCTCGCGGCGGATGGTGCTGACGGCATCCATCACGTAGCCGAGGTCTTTGTGCGGATCAGGGATCGGCAAGGCTTCGATATCAGCCAGGGTACTGACGACTTTCCTGAAACGCGGGCCTTCGCCGGTCTCGAAGTACAGGCCTTGGCCCATGGCGTCCGGGATGGTGAGGATATCGGAGAAGAGGATCGCCGCATCCAGCTGCGGGTAGCGGTCCAGCGGCTGCATCGTGACTTCGCAGGCGAACGTAGGGTTCATGCACAGGCTCATGAAGTCGCCGGCATTGGCGCGACTGGCGCGGTATTCCGGCAAGTAGCGACCGGCTTGACGCATCATCCACACGGGCGTGACGTCTACGGGCTGCTTGAGCAGGGCACGAAGGAAACGGTCGTTCTTGAGGGCAGTCATGTCGGCATCCGCAAAAAAAGTGCGGGCATTTTCTCAGAGCGCGACGCAAAAGGCACGGAATGCGCCGTGCCTTTTGTCAATCGGGTTGATTTGCAGCAATATCTTGAACCTACACAAATCAAATGTGGGAGGGGGCTTGCCCCCGATTGCGGTGGTTCAGTGACAGATACTGAGACTGACACACCGCTATCGGGGGCAAGCCCCCTCCCACATTTTGATCCCATTTCAAGCGGGGATCGGGGTCAGACTTGCAGGTAGTCCAGGATGCCTTCGGCGGCATTGCGGCCTTCGAAGATCGCGGTTACCACCAGGTCAGAGCCGCGCACCATATCGCCACCGGCGAAGATTTTCGGGTTGCTGGTCTGGTGCTTGTACTGGCCTTGCTCCGGGGCCACAACACGGCCCTGGCTGTCGGTCTGGATCTCGAACTGCTCAAACCACGGCGCCGGGCTTGGGCGGAAACCGAAGGCAATGACCACGGCGTCGGCCGGGATGATTTCTTCGGAACCCGGGATCGGCTCGGGGCTGCGACGGCCTCGGGCGTCGGGTTCGCCGAGACGGGTCTCGACCACCTTCACGCCTTCGACGCGGTCTTCACCGACAATCGCGATCGGCTGGCGGTTGTAGAGGAATTTCACGCCTTCTTCCTTGGCGTTCTTCACCTCTTTGCGCGAACCGGGCATGTTGGCTTCGTCACGACGATACGCACAGGTCACCGACTTGGCGCCCTGGCGGATCGAGGTGCGATTGCAGTCCATCGCGGTGTCGCCACCGCCGAGCACCACAACCTTCTTGCCTTTCATGTCGACGAAATCTTCCGGCGACTTTTCAAAGCCCAGATTGCGGTTGACGTTGGCGATCAGGAAGTCGAGCGCGTCATACACGCCCGGCAGGTCTTCACCGGCAAAGCCGCCCTTCATGTAGGTGTAGGTGCCCATGCCCATGAATACCGCATCGTATTCGGCGAGCAGTTGCTCCATGGTGATGTCTTTGCCGATCTCGGTGTTCAGGCGGAACTCGATGCCCATGCCGGTGAACACTTCGCGACGGTTGCTCAGTACGGTCTTTTCCAGCTTGAACTCGGGGATGCCGAAGGTCAGCAGGCCGCCGATTTCCGGGTTCTTGTCGAACACCACCGGGGTCACGCCGCCACGCACCAGCACGTCGGCACAGCCCAGGCCCGCCGGGCCCGCACCGATAATCGCCACGCGCTTGCCGGTCGGTTTGACCTTGGACATGTCCGGGCGCCAGCCCATGGCGAACGCGGTGTCGGTGATGTACTTCTCCACCGAACCGATGGTCACCGCGCCGAAGCCGTCGTTGAGGGTGCAGGCACCCTCGCACAGACGGTCCTGCGGGCACACCCGGCCGCAGACTTCCGGCAGGGTATTGGTCTGGTGCGACAGTTCGGCGGCGGCGAGGATGTTGCCCTCGGCCACCAACTTGAGCCAGTTGGGAATGAAGTTGTGCACCGGGCACTTCCATTCGCAATACGGGTTACCGCACCCCAGGCAGCGGTGGGCCTGGTCGGCCGAGTGCTGGGGTTTGAAGGGTTCGTAGATTTCCACGAACTCTTTCTTGCGTTGACGCAACAGTTTCTTCTTCGGATCTTTGCGCCCGACATCGATGAACTGGAAGTCGTTATTCAGACGTTCAGCCATGTTAAAACCTCATCAAACTGTTCAGGCGCATATCACTGCGGGTTGGCACGGATGCTGGAAAGCAACGATTTCAGGTTGGCAGCCTTGGGCTTGACCAGCCAGAAACGACGCAGGTAATCATCGAGGTTTTCGGCGAGGTTACGCCCCCATTCGCTGCCGGTTTCCTCGACGTACTCGTCCAGCACGTGCTGCAAGTGGTTGCGGTAGGACTCCATGGCTTCGCCGCTGATCCGCTGGATCTCGACCAACTCGTGGTTGACCTTGTCGACGAAGGTGTTGTCCTGGTCGAGCACGTAGGCGAAACCGCCGGTCATGCCCGAACCGAAGTTGTAACCGGTCTTGCCCAGTACCGCGACAAAGCCCCCGGTCATGTACTCGCAGCAGTGATCGCCGGTGCCTTCCACCACGGTGTGGGCACCGGAGTTACGCACGGCGAAACGCTCACCGGCGGTACCGGCGGCGAACAGCTTGCCACCGGTGGCGCCGTACAAGCAGGTGTTGCCGATGATGGCGCTGTCC
Source organism: Pseudomonas sp. R2-7-07 (assembly GCF_003852355.1). Lineage (NCBI taxonomy): Bacteria > Pseudomonadati > Pseudomonadota > Gammaproteobacteria > Pseudomonadales > Pseudomonadaceae > Pseudomonas > Pseudomonas sp. R2-7-07. The sequence continues at coordinate 5,328,920 of NZ_CP027759.1, forward strand.
TGCGACTTGTAGACGCTGCCTTTGGGCGGAACGATCACCAGCTTGCCGCCGGTCATGCCCTTGCCCACGTAGTCGTTGGCGTCGCCTTCCAGGTACATGTGCAGGCCACCGGCGTTCCACACGCCGAAGCTCTGGCCCGCGGTGCCCTTGAAGCGGAAGGTGATTGGCGCTTTCGCCATGCCCTGGTTGCCGTGCTTGCGCGCGATTTCCCCGGAGACGCGCGCGCCGATGGAACGGTCGCAGTTGCAGATATCCAGGGCGAATTCGCCACCGCTGGCATCGTTGATCGAGGAACCGGCCAGGTCGACCATCTTCTCGGCCAGCAGGCCTTTGTCGAACGGTGGGTTGCGGTCTACCTGGCAGAATTGTGGCTTGTCTGCCGGGATGTGATCGCTGCCCAGCAGCGGCGTCAGGTCCAGGTGCTGTTGCTTGGCGGTCTGGCCTTCGAGGATATCCAGTAGATCGGTACGACCGATCAGCTCTTCCAGCGAGCGCACGCCCAGCTTGGCCAGCCACTCACGGGTCTCTTCGGCGACGTAGGTGAAGAAATTCACCACCATGTCGACGGTGCCGATGTAGTGATCCTTGCGCAGCTTCTCGTTCTGCGTCGCAACGCCGGTAGCGCAGTTGTTCAGGTGGCAGATGCGCAGGTATTTGCAGCCCAGGGCGATCATTGGCGCGGTGCCGAAGCCGAAGCTCTCGGCGCCGAGGATCGCGGCCTTGATCACGTCGAGGCCGGTTTTCAGGCCACCGTCGGTCTGTACCCGGACTTTGCCGCGCAGGTCGTTGCCGCGCAGGGTCTGGTGGGTTTCGGCAAGGCCGAGTTCCCATGGCGCACCGGCGTATTTGATTGAGGTCAGCGGCGATGCGCCGGTACCGCCGTCGTAGCCGGAGATGGTGATCAGGTCGGCATAGGCCTTGGCCACGCCGGCGGCGATGGTGCCCACGCCCGCTTCTGCTACCAGTTTCACCGAGACCAGCGCCTGCGGATTGACTTGTTTGAGGTCGAAAATCAGCTGCGACAAATCTTCAATCGAATAGATGTCGTGGTGCGGCGGCGGCGAAATCAGGGTCACGCCGGGTACCGCATAGCGCAACTTGGCGATCAGGCCGTTGACCTTGCCACCGGGCAGTTGGCCGCCTTCACCGGGCTTGGCGCCCTGCGCGACTTTGATCTGCAGCACTTCGGCGTTCACCAGGTATTCCGGGGTCACCCCGAAACGGCCGGTGGCAACCTGCTTGATTTTCGAGCTCTTGATAGTGCCGTAACGCGCCGGGTCTTCACCGCCTTCGCCGGAGTTGGAACGCGCGCCCAGGCGGTTCATGGCTTCGGCCAGGGCTTCGTGAGCCTCGGGCGACAAGGCGCCCAGGGAAATACCGGCGGAGTCGAAGCGCTTGAGGATCGATTCCAGCGGTTCGATTTCGTTGATGGCCAGCGGCGTGTCCAGGGTCTTGACCTTGAACAGGTCGCGGATCATCGACACCGGGCGGTTATCCACCAGGCTCGTGTACAGCTTGAACTTGGCGTAGTCGCCCTGCTGCACGGCGGCTTGCAGGGTGCTGACCACGTCCGGGTTATAAGCATGGTATTCGCCACCGTGCACGAACTTGAGCAGGCCGCCCTGCTGGATCGGCTTGCGCGGGCTCCAGGCTTCGGCCGCCAGGGCTTTCTGTTCGGCTTCGATGTCGACGAAACGCGCACCCTTGATGCGGCTCGGCACGCCACGAAAGCTCAGCTCGCAGACTTCTTCGGACAGGCCGATGGCCTCGAACAGTTGCGCGCCACGGTAGGAGGTGACGGTGGAGATGCCCATCTTCGACAGGATCTTCAGCAAGCCTTTGGTGATGCCCTTACGGTAGTTCTTGAACACTTCGTAGAGGTCGCCCAGCACCTCACCGGTACGAATCAGATCGCCGAGCACTTCGTACGCAAGGAACGGATACACAGCCGAGGCGCCGAAACCGATCAACACGGCGAAGTGATGCGGGTCACGGGCGGTGGCGGTTTCCACGAGGATGTTGGAGTCGCAACGCAGGCCTTTTTCAGTCAGGCGGTGATGCACCGCGCCCGTTGCCAGGGCGGCATGGATCGGCAGCTTGCCTGGGGCGATATGACGGTCGGTCAGCACGATCTGGGTACGACCGGCGCGCACGGCTTCTTCGGCCTGGTCGGCGACGTTGCGCACAGCGGCTTCAAGGCCGAGGCTCTCGTCGTAGTTCAGGTCAATGATCTGGCGGTCGAAGCCCGGACGCTCCAGGGTCATCAAGGAGCGCCACTTGGCCGGGGAAACGACCGGCGAGCTGAGGATCACACGGGAAGCGTGCTCCGGCGATTCCTGGAAAATGTTGCGCTCGGCACCCAGACACACTTCCAGGGACATCACGATCGCTTCGCGCAGCGGATCGATCGGTGGGTTGGTCACCTGGGCGAATTGCTGGCGGAAGTAGTCGTACGGCGTGCGCACACGCTGGGACAGCACGGCCATCGGCGTGTCGTCGCCCATGGAGCCGACCGCCTCGTAGCCTTGCTCGCCGAGCGGACGCAGCACCTGGTCGCGCTCTTCGAACGTGACCTGGTACATCTTCATGTATTGCTTGAGCTGGTCGACGTCGTAGAAAGCCGAACCGTGGTCGTTGTCTTCCATGGTCGCCTGGATGCGCAGGGCGTTCTTGCGCAGCCATTGCTTGTACGGGTGACGGGACTTCAAACGGTTGTCGATAGCGTCGGTATCGAGGATCTGCCCGGTTTCGGTGTCCACGGCGAGGATCTGGCCAGGGCCTACGCGGCCTTTGGCAATCACGTCTTCAGGTTTATAGTCCCAAACGCCGATTTCCGACGCCAGGGTGATAAAGCCGTTGGTGGTGGTGACCCAACGCGCCGGGCGCAGGCCGTTGCGGTCGAGCAGGCACACCGCGTAGCGACCATCGGTCATGACCACGCCAGCCGGGCCGTCCCACGGTTCCATGTGCATCGAGTTGTACTCATAGAACGCCCGCAGGTCGGGGTCCATGGTCTCGACGTTCTGCCACGCTGGCGGAATGATCATGCGCACGCCACGGAACAGGTCGATGCCGCCGGTGACCATCAGTTCGAGCATGTTGTCCATGCTGGAGGAGTCGGAACCCACGCGATTGACCAGCGGGCCGAGCTCTTCCAGGTCCATCAAGTCGTTGGCGAACTTGGTGCGACGGGCCACGGCCCAGTTGCGGTTGCCGGTAATGGTATTGATCTCGCCGTTGTGGGCGAGGAAGCGGAATGGCTGGGCCAGCGGCCATTTTGGCAGGGTGTTGGTGGAGAAGCGCTGGTGGAACACGCAGATTGCGGTTTGCAGGCGCTCATCGCTCAGGTCCGGATAAAAGGCGGTGAGGTCCGCCGGCATCATCAGGCCTTTATAAATGATGGTCTTGTGGGAAAAGCTGCAGATGTAGTGGTCGGTATCGGCGGCGTTGGCCACCGACGAACGACGACGGGACGTGAACAGTTTGATCGCCATGTCCTGGTCGCTCAGGCCGTCGCCTGCGATGAACACCTGTTCGATCTGCGGCAGGCGCTCCAGGGCCAGGCGGCCGAGTACGCTGGTGTCGATCGGCACTTTGCGCCAGCCGACGAGTTGCAGGCCGGCAGCAACGATCTCGCGGTTCATGTTCTCGCGAGCGGCTTCGGCTTTAACCGGGTCCTGGTTGAAGAACACCATGCCCACGGCGTACTGCTTGGGCAGTTCGACGGCGAAGTGCTCGTTGGCGACCGCGCGCAGGAACTGGTCGGGCTTTTGAATCAGCAAGCCGCAACCGTCACCGGTCTTGCCGTCGGCGTTGATCCCACCGCGGTGGGTCATGCAGGTCAGGGCCTCGATGGCCGTTTGCAAAAGGGTATGACTGGGCTCGCCCTGCATGTGGGCTATCAGGCCGAAACCGCAGTTATCCTTGAATTCATCGGGTTGGTACAGACCTGCTTTCATAGACACTTTCTCACCAGGCTGCCTCTTATATCGAGGCAAATTTCTTTTCAATTCAACCGGTTACCTTCCACGCCGAACGTACGCCGGCTTAGCGGGGGCAAAAGGGAGGTCATTGTACACACCGTCACAGACGCTCACAAATTTAGCGACGAAATGTCGCAAATCTATGTCGCATTTATGAAAGGTTTAAAGCGATATGCTGTGCTAGTCAAAACTTTTTTAATTCTGACCGCTACGACTCAAAAGCTACCGTGACGCAGACACCACAAAGCGCGCGGCCTTCAGGGCTGCACGCTGTTGTAGTTTTTTGAGGTGCCGGGAGGGCGGCCTGGGTAAGGCCGCCGGATCTTCAGCGAGTTGTTGCCAGTTCTTGTTGAACGCTGGCAACAGTGCGAGGCCAAGGTTTACCAGCCTGAACCTTCGCTGGCAAGGCCTTGATGGCGGAATCGGCTGCGGCGCGGCTTGGGAAGCTGCCGTAGGTGATCACATACAGCGGCTTGCCGTTGAGCACTTTCTTGAAATAACGATACTGGCCGCCCTGCTCTTTGACGAACGCCTGGGCGTTGGCCTCGGAGCTGGTGCCGAGTATCTGCACCACGAAGTTGCCGGTGGGCTGGCTGCTGTACCAGCTGCTGCCGGCAGCGCCGGCCTTGGCAACGGTGGCCGCCGGTTTTTCCGCAGGCTTGGCCGCTGGAGCAGGCGTTGGCGCGGGCTTGGTCACCGGCGCAGGCGCAGGCTTGGCTGTGGCAACCGTCGGCGCCGGGGTCGGCTTGGCAGCTGGCGCAACCGGTGCAACGGGAGTCGCTGGCGTACCGGCAGGCACGCCCGCAGGTGGCGCGGTGGTGGTCACGGTTGGCGGTGTCGCGCTGGAGCCTTCCACCGGCACGCCGTCGTCGCCTTCGGAGATGCCACCGGCTTCTTCGGCCAGCGGGCCGCGCATCACAGGTTGGCCGACCATCGGCAGGTTGGTCGGTTGGCCGGAGTTGGCGAATTCGACATTTGGCGTGGGCTTGCCCAGTGGCAACTGCGCCTGTTCGGTTGGCGCGCCGGCAGTTGTTGGTGCCTTGCTGCGGCCTGGGATCAACCAGGCGGCGGCAACAGCGACCACGACAACGGCAGAAATAGCCAATACGTGCTTCTTAGGCATAGTGAACCCCATCTTTGGACGCTTGACCGCAGAGCGGCTGGCAATCATGGCTTCGATCATTGCATCGCGGGCAACCTGATTGATGTTGCCAGGCCAGCCATCGGAGCTTTCGTGAATATCAGAGATCTGCGCAGCGGAGAAAAGTTCGATACCCGCCCCCGCGCCCTCGAGACGTTGAGCCAGGTATTCGCGGGTCTCTTCTTCTTCATACGGCTGCAATTCGATGACGTGGAACAGCTCCTGCTCACCGCTGATCTGCTCCAGATCGGCGATCAGCGACGACTCGCCAAACAGGAACACATGGGGACGTCCTTCCGGGGTACCCGCCGCCAGCGCCAACAAGGCTTCCAGGGCAGATTCGTCGAGCTGCTCGGCGTCATCCACCAACAGATAGACTTCCTGGCCGGTCAGGCCCAGTTGCACCACCTGTTTGAGAATCGCGTTCGGCTCAGGGTTGGCCACGTCCAACGCTTGCGCCACCTGGCGCAACACGCCCGCCGCATCACCGGCACCACGGGCCGAGACGACGACGCTCTGCACCGATTGCTTGTTGGTACTGGCAACCAGCGCCTGGCGCAGCAAGGTCTTGCCGCTGCCCAACGGCCCCGTCACCACCAGCAGCAACTGGCTGTAGCGCGCGAGATGGTGCAATTGCCCCAGTACCGGCTTGCGCTGGGCAGGGAAGAATTTGAAACCAGGCACCCGAGGCGCGAAAGGGTCGTGGCTCAGGTGGTAGTGGCCGAGGAACGCCTCGTCGGCATGCAAACTAGTCATCGGGATCTTATTAACCTTTAAGCTGGGCCAGGGCGCGGTAATCCGCTCCCAGCGTGGCCTGTAAAATCTCTTTCGGATAATCGTCGGTCACCACCGCTTCGCCCATGTGGCGCAACAGCACCAGTCGCAGTCGACCGTCGATCACTTTCTTGTCTATCGCCATGTGTTCCAGGAAATCCGCCTCGGTCATTTCAGACGGCGGAATCACCGGTAAACCGGCGCGCTGGAACAGACGGATACCGCGATCACGCTCCTGGACGCTGATCCAGCCCAGGCGCTGCGACATCTCCAATGCCATCACGGTGCCAGCCGCTACGGCTTCCCCATGCAGCCACACACCATAGCCCATGTGCGTTTCGATCGCATGGCCGAAGGTGTGGCCCAGGTTCAGGGTGGCCCGTACACCGGACTCCCGTTCGTCGGCATTCACCACCAACGCCTTGGCCGCACAGGAGCGGGAAATCGCTTCGGTGAGTGCCACCTGGTCGAGGGCGCGCAAGGCGTCCATGTGCTCTTCCAGCCAGGTCAGGAAGGGCTCGTCGCAGATAAGCCCGTACTTGATGACTTCCGCCAGGCCCGCCGACAGCTCGCGGGGTGGCAGGGTGTTGAGGGTTGCGGTGTCAATCAGCACGGCCTGCGGCTGATAGAACGCGCCGACCATGTTCTTGCCCAGCGGGTGGTTGATACCGGTCTTGCCGCCCACTGACGAATCGACCTGGGACAGCAGCGTGGTCGGCACCTGGATAAAGTCCACGCCACGCTGGTAGCAGGCGGCCGCGAAGCCGGCCATGTCACCGATCACACCGCCGCCCAGGGCGACCACGGTGGTACGGCGGTCATGCCGTGCGCTCAGCAGGCCATCGAAAATCAGTTGCAGGGTTTCCCAGTTCTTGTGGGCTTCGCCGTCGGGCAGGATCACCGAGATCACCGAGTACGCCGCCAGGCTGCGGCTCAGACGCTCAAGATACAGCGGCGCCACCGTTTCGTTGGAGATGATCGCCACTTGCCGACCGGCAATATGCGGTGCGAGCAGCTCGGGCTGGTCCAGCAGGCCTTCGCCAATATGGATCGGGTAGCTGCGCTCGCCTAGATCGACCTTAAGTGTCTGCATGTGTCCCCGCGTTGAAGATATTTTGACGACCGGTAACGCCTGGATCAGACGCTGCCTGATGGCTCTACGCCACACCCCGCGAGGTCATGGCGCGCCGCCGAGAATAGCGCATTTGCGGCCAGGCTTTAACGGGGTGGTAGCCGTTGCAGGCGCTCAAGAATGTCGACCACCACCATTCGCGGCGGCCGTTCATCGGTTTCCACCACCAGATCGGCGATTTCCCGATACAGCGGATCGCGCAGCGCCAGCAGGTCTCGCAAGGTTTTTTCCGGGTTGGCCGTGCGCAGCAACGGGCGATTGCGATCACGGGCGGTGCGGCCCACCTGCTGCTCCACCGAGGCATGCAGGTACACCACGCGACCACCGGCGTGCAGGGCGCGGCGATTTTCATCGCGCATCACCGCGCCACCGCCGGTGGCCAATACCACGCCATCGCAGCCGCACAGTTCGGCAATCATTGCCTGCTCGCGGTCGCGAAAGCCCAGCTCGCCTTCCTTATCGAAGATCCATGGGATATTGGCACCCGTGCGCAATTCAATTTCCTTATCGGAATCTTTGAATGGCAGGCGCAGCTCTTTGGCCAGCAAACGGCCGATGGTGCTTTTTCCAGCCCCCATCGGCCCTACAAGAATCAAATTTCGCACAGAATCAACGACTCACAGCAATCGCCTGGTTATTCATGATACGCGGAGTCAGGAATACCAGCAGCTCGGATTTTTTCTCCGCCCGCACATCGCGCCGGAAAAGGCGGCCAAGATACGGCACATCGCCTAAAAATGGCACTTTATCTACCACTTTGCTTTGGGTATTGGAGAAAACCCCGCCGATGACAATGGTCTCGCCATCCTTGACCAGGACCTTGGCATTGACCTCGTTTTTCTTGATCGGCGGAACATCGTTGAGCTTGTTCAGATAGTCGGGCTCGTCCTTGGTGACCTTGACCACCATGATCACATGATCGTCGGGGGTGATTTGCGGCGTGACCTCCAATGACAGCGAGGCTTCCTTGAACGACACCGAGGTTGCGCCCTGGGACGTGGATTCCTGGTAGGGGATCTCGGTGCCCTTGAGGATGCGCGCGGTTTCCTTGTCCGAGGTGACCACCTTGGGCTGTGAGACGATTTCGCCGTTGCCGGACTTTTCCATGGCGGTCAGCTCAAGGTCCAGCAGCAGGTTGTCGGTGATAAAGGCCAGTCCCAGGCCCGAGGTGCCGGTCAGCGAACCCAGGTCGACGAAGGGTGAGCTGGGCGGGTTCTCTGGTGGCTGCGCGCCGTCCGCCTGGGGCTTGGGGATACCGCCGGCGCTCCAATTGCCGCGATTGAGCCGCCCACCCCAGCGTGCGCCCAGGCCTTTGTCGTAATCGACATTGGCCTCGACGATGCGCGCCTCGATCATCACCTGGCGCACCGGCACATCCAACTGCGCCACGATCCGCCGCAGTTCTTCCAGCCGCTCTCCAGTCTGGTAGGCGATGATATTGTTGGTGCGGTCGTCGACCGCCACCGAGCCGCGCTCGTCGGTCGCGCCTTCAAAGCCGGTCACTGACTGGAACAGCTTGGCCAGGTCCGCTGCCTTGGCATAATTGACCTGCAGCAACTCCCGGCGTAACGGTGCCAGCTCAGCCATCTGCTTGCGCGCCTCCAACGTCAGCAGTTCGCGAGCGGCCAATTCGTCGGCAGGCGCCACCAGCAATACGCCGGCCTTCACCCGTTTGTCCAACCCCTTGGCTTGCAGCACCAGGTCCAGCGCCTGGTCCCAAGGCACCTCCTTGAGCCGCAGAGTGATCGAACCTTGCACCTCGTCACCGGCCACCAGGTTAAGGCCTGCGACATCGGCGATTTGCTGCAGCGCTGCGCGCAAATCGATGTTCTGGAAGTTGAGATTCAGCTTGTCGCCGGTGTAGCCGACCGAAGATGCGCTTTCGGGCGGCGGCAAGTGGATCAGGCCAAGGCGATTGGGTACAGCAGCAGCCTTCGGCGCCGTGAACGCTATCCATAGCGCCACACCGAAGCACGAGAAAATCCTTTTCATGGTTTGATTCCGTTATGAGTTGACGTTCAGTACCAGGGTTCGCGGGCGCTCCAGCCAGAGGCCCTGTTCATCGGGAAAGCGCTCGATCAGCTCGACATGACTGTCCTGGATGGACATGACCTGGCCATGATCCGGCCCGAGGTAGTCACCAACCGCCAGCCGATGCACTGTCGGTCCGGCACGCAATAGCGCGTAGGTCCGTCCACCGCCCGACAGCGTACCGACCATGGCGAACTGCTCGATTGCGATGCCCTCCAGCGGCCCGCGAGGCCGAGTGAGGTCTGGAGCAAGGGCCGCTCGCCCAGGCGTGTGCTCCGCTTGCAAGGCAGGGCGTTGAAACGGGTCGCGCAGGGATGATGAGTCATAAACAAAGCGCGGAGCCGGGACGACCGCATGGGCGCTGCCGCCTGGGGACGCACTTCGATACGCCTTGGCCAGCAGGTCAAGACGTAACAATGGCCCTTCAGGCCGCACCGCCACGTCATGCACCGTGACGATGCGCTGCAACCCGCCCAGGGCGCTGACGAACGCGGCCAAGTCGTGATAGGGCCCCGTAGCGGCAATCTTCAAGGGCTGCTCGACATGGAACGGCAGCGACGCCTCATCCAGCACCGCGACGCCCTCGATCCAGACGCCTTTGGCAACCGCCAGCCGAGCGATGTCTTCCAGCAAGCCCGGCACGGCGGACTCACCGGACAGCTGCCCCTGAAGGCCCGCGACAGTCTCTTCCATCGCCCTGACTTGTTCGGTGTACGCCTCAAGCTCGGCGGCCAAGCCGGTTTTTTCTTCGAGCTGCGCTTGCAGCGCCTGTTCCCGCGCCTCGAGGCCGTGGAGTCGCTCCCGCGAAGCCCCCAGGTAAACCCCCTCTCCAAGCAACAGCACCAGGCCGGCCAGCGCACAGCCAAGCAGGGCCTTCCCAGGCCAGGGCCATTTTGCAGCGTTGTAGGAGAGCGCGGAAAAGTCGAGCCTGGGCAGGCTCATGGTTGCGCCTCGATGGTTTCCCCCTGACGCACCATCAGCTGAAACTCGTGATCGCCGCGCTCGCCCTCTGCCCGCACCCGCTCGAGCCGCGCGGAGTGGCCACCCTGTGACGCCTCCAACCGACGCATCAACTGGGCGATATCCTGATTGCTGTCGGCACTGCCGCGGATGCTGATCGTATCGCCACTTGCGACCACTTCATGCAGATGAACGCCATCGGGCATTGCACGAGCCAACTGATCGAACAGCCGAGCACCGGAAGAGCGCGCATCGTGCAGGTCCTGCACGACCTTCATGCGCTGCGCCAATTGCTGGCTTCGCTCCTGCAGGTCGTCGATGGTCTTGATGCGTGAGTCCTGCACGGCGACGTCCCCGTTCAGGCGCACATTGCGGGTGACCTGCCGGTCTATCGCCTGGTCGATCACTTGGTCAGCCAGCCACACCGCCGCGAGCGCCAGGCAGGCAAATACAAGCAACAGTGCCAGGAAATATTTGCGGCGCCGCTCCGCCAGTGCTCGGCGCCAGGGCAAAAGATTGATTCGTGTCATCCAGCGAAACTCCTCAGGGCTAACCCGCAAGCCACTCCCATCCCCTGGGCATCGACGGCCCATTGTGCGCCATCGACTCGATGACCCGGCGTGAAGCTGGCAAAATCCTGACGGCAAGCGCGCTCCAATGCAAACGCTTCGACATCCACTACCTGTGTCACCAGCCCGGCCAGGGCCAGCGCCGCCTCGCGGGCCTCGACCTGCTCACGCAGGCACGCCACCAGCAACACCTCGACCCGCCCCGCTTCCTGGGGCGACGGCCCGCGCACCTGAAAATCGATGGCGACCTCGTCCAGAGGATAAGGAATGTACTGGTCGGCCTCCATCTGTATCTGCCAGGCCATCTCTTCGTCGCCCAGGCCCGTATCCATTTCGATCACCCGCGTAATGACTGAAGGGCCCGCCACCGCGACGGCCGCGTGCCTGGTGCCACTGTGCAAGCGGGCTAATGCCTGGTGCAGCGTCCGCCCTACGCCATCGAGGTCAAGCAATGTGCCATCGACCACCGCATGTGCCGGCAATACCTGCGTGACATAGCCTTGAATACTGAAACCCTGCGCCGAACGGCCCAGCTCGACCAGCTTGATACCCTGGTCATTGATGTCAACGCCGAGGACGACGTCGAGTTTGCGACTGAAAAATCCCTTTCCCATAAAACTCCCTAAAGCTTTGCCTGTCTTACCGCCTGATTGCCGCCGGGCAGCGTGCATTCGGTCGACTTGTTTGAGCCGCGCGAATGACGCCCGAAGGCGAAAATGCTTTAATGCCCAGCGTTTTTTCCCGCTTTTTATCTGCTGCCCGGGTCGATCCATCGTTTGCCATGCATGCCCCGACGCATAACTCTTTCATTTCTCTGGAAATCCAAAAGCCTTGATTCGTCTGCTGAAGTTTTTCGGGTACTCCATTGTCGCGATCGTCTGCGGGCTGCTGCTCGTACTCAGCGGGGCCTACCTCTACCTTAGTCCGGGTTTGCCGTCCGTAGAGGCTCTCAGAAGTATCCAGTTGCAGATTCCTTTGCGGGTCTACAGCAGCGATGAAAAACTGATCGCGGAGTTCGGCGAAATGCGCCGCACCCCGATCCGTTTCGCCGACATTCCACCCAATTTCATCAGCGCGTTGCTGTCGGCCGAAGACGATAATTTCGCCAACCACTACGGCGTCGATCCCAGCAGCCTGGTACGCGCAGCCACGCAGTTGGTAAAAAGCGGACACATTCAATCCGGCGGCAGCACGATCACCATGCAGGTGGCGAAGAACTTCTTCCTCACCAGCGAGCGCAGTTTTTCGCGCAAGGCCACCGAGATCCTGCTGGCGCTGCAGATTGAACGTCAGCTGACCAAGGATGAAATTCTCGAGCTGTACGTCAACAAGATTTACCTGGGCAACCGCGCCTACGGCATTGAGGCGGCTTCCCAGGTGTACTACGGCAAGTCGATTCGTGATGCCAGCCTGGCGCAGATGGCGATGATTGCCGGCCTGCCCAAGGCGCCGTCGCGCTTCAACCCCTTGGCCAACCCGGCGCGCAGCAAAGAGCGGCGCGATTGGATCCTGGGACGCATGTACAAGCTGGGCAAGATCGACCAGGCGGCTTACGAAAGCGCGGTGGCCGAACCGTTGAACGCCAGTTATCACGTGCCGACGCCGGAAGTGAATGCGCCGTATATCGCCGAGATGGCGCGTGCCGAGATGGTCGGCCGGTATGGCAGCGAGGCCTACACCGAGGGTTTCCGTGTCACTACCACCGTGCCAAGCAACTTGCAGGAAATTGCCAACCATTCGCTGCACGAAGGCCTGATCACCTATGACCAGCGCCACGGCTATCGCGGCCCTGAATCGCGCCTGCCGGGCAAGACCCTGAGCGCCTGGACCACCGAGCTGGGCAAACAGCGCTCCATCAGTGGCCTGGAGCCGGCCATCGTCACCCAGGTGAAGAAAGACGGCGTGCAAGTGCTGACCCGCACCGGCGAAGCGCATGTGGCGTGGGACAGCATGAAATGGGCGCGCCCATTCCTGAATACCAACAGCATGGGCCCGATGCCCAAGCAGCCGTCTGATGTGGCGCAGGTGGGCGATTTGATCCGCGTGCAGCGCCAGGCGGATGACAGCCTGAAATTCAGCCAGGTCCCGGTCGCCCAGGGCGCCCTGGTGTCCCTCGACCCGCAAAACGGTGCGATCCGCTCCCTGGTCGGCGGCTTCGCCTTCGAGCAGAGCAACTACAACCGCGCCACCCAGGCCAAGCGCCAGCCGGGCTCGAGCTTCAAGCCATTCGTCTACAGTGCCGCGCTGGATAACGGCTATACCGCCGCCAGCCTGGTCAACGACGCGCCGATCGTGTTTGTCGATGAGTACCTGGACAAAGTCTGGCGCCCGAAGAACGACACCAACACCTTCCTCGGCCCGATCCGCATTCGCGAGGCGTTGTACAAGTCGCGCAACCTGGTGTCGATCCGCCTGCTGCAAGCAATGGGCGTGGGCAAGACCATCGACTACATGACCCGCTTTGGCTTCGCCAAGTCTGACCTGCCGCCGAACTTGTCCCTGGCCCTGGGTACCGCCACCCTCACGCCGATGGAAATCGCCACTGGCTGGAGCACCTTTGCCAACGGCGGTTACAAAATCTCGCCGTACCTGATCGACAAGATCGAAAGCCGCAATGGCGACACCCTGTTCACTGCCAACCCGCCACGGGTGCCCGGCGATGTGGTCAATGGTGTGGCGGCGACCGATGGTCTTGCCGCACCTAGCAACGGCGGCATCACCATCGAGCCGACCCCAAGCACGACGCCTGCAGCAAATACCCCCGCGCCGGCCGAGCCGCAAGCACCGGCAGTGGCTGAGCGCATCGTGGACGGCCGCACCACCTATATCCTCAACAGCATCCTGCAAGACGTGATCAAGAAGGGTACCGGCCGACGCGCATTGGCCCTCGGCCGCGCGGACATCGCCGGCAAGACCGGTACCACCAACGAATCCAAGGATGCCTGGTTCTCCGGCTACAACGGCGACTATGTGACCACCGTATGGACCGGTTACGACCAGCCGGAAAGCCTGGGCCGTCGCGAATTTGGTGGCACCGTCGCGCTGCCGATCTGGATGAGTTACATGGGCGCGGCGCTGAAAGACAAGCCGCTGCACACCCAGCCGGAACCGGAAGGCATCCTCAGCCTGCGCATCGACCCGGTAAGCGGCCGCGCAGCCTCGCCAAGCACGCCGAACGCCTACTTCGAACTGTTCAAGAGCGAAGACACGCCGCCGTCGGTCAACGAGCTGGGCAACGGGGTTGCACCGGGCAGCCCGCTGCCGGCAGATGAAGGTGCGCCGATCGATCTGTTCTGATGACGCTCGTTCCCACGCTCCGCGTGGGAACGCCGCTTTGGACGCTCTGCGTCCAGGGTGCGCGCACGGCTTTGTGGCCAAGCACATGTGACGCGGAGCGTCACGGGGTGCATTCCCACGCGGAGCGTGGGAACGATCAGCCACAAAAAAGCCCCGACTCGCGAGAGCCGGGGCTTTTTGTTGGTGCGCTACAACGGCTTAGCCGTTGAACACATCATCCACGCTTTTGAGCGGGTAGTTCTTCGGATACGGCAGGGTTGCCACACCGGTCTCGATGGCAGCCTTGGCCACGGCATCGGAGATCAGGGTGATCAGGCGCTTATCCATTGGTTTGGGAATGATGTACTCACGCCCGAATTCCAGCTTGGCGCCACCGTAAGCGTCGCATACATCCTGCGGCACCGGCAGCTTGGCCAGTTCACGCAGGGCGTTGGCGGCCGCTACTTTCATCTCTTCGTTGATGCGCTTGGCGCGAACGTCCAGGGCACCACGGAAGATGAACGGGAAGCCCAACACGTTGTTGACCTGGTTCGGGTAGTCCGAACGGCCGGTGGCCATGATCACGTCGCTGCGGGTGGCGTGCGCCAGTTCCGGGGAGATTTCCGGATCCGGGTTGGAGCACGCGAACACGATCGGGTTCGGCGCCATCGACTTCAGGCCTTCGGCGCTCAGCAGGTTCGGGCCGGACAGGCCGACGAACACGTCGGCACCGTCGAGGGCATCCGCCAGGGTGCGCTTGGAGGACGGGTGGGCGAACATCGCCTTGTACTGGTTCAGGTCGGTGCGCTCGGACTGGATCACGCCCTTGCTGTCGACCATGTAGATGTTTTCCAGCTTGGCGCCCATGCTGATGATCAGCTTCATGCAGGAAATGGCCGCAGCACCGGCGCCCAGGCAGACGATTTTCGCCTCGCTCAGGGTTTTGCCAGCGATTTCCAGGGCGTTGATCATGCCGGCCGCAGTAACGATCGCGGTGCCGTGCTGGTCATCGTGGAATACCGGGATGTCGCACTGTTCGATCAGGGCCTTTTCGATCTCGAAGCACTCAGGTGCCTTGATGTCTTCCAGGTTGATGCCACCGAAGGTGATGGAAATGCGCTTGACGGTGTCGATGAAGGCCTGCGGGCTTTCGGAGTCGACTTCGATGTCGAAAACGTCGATGCCGGCAAAGCGCTTGAACAGCACGCCCTTACCTTCCATGACCGGCTTGGAAGCCAGTGGGCCGAGGTTACCCAGGCCCAGGATCGCGGTGCCATCAGAAATCACTGCAACCAGGTTGCCCTTGCCGGTGTACTTGTACGCCAGCTCGGGGTCGCGGGCGATTTCACGTACGGGCTCGGCAACGCCAGGGCTGTAGGCCAGCGACAGGTCGCGGGCGGTGGCAGTGGCTTTGGTGAGCTCTACACTCAGCTTTCCTGGACGAGGATTGGCATGGTATTCGAGAGCGGCAGTTTTCAAATCAGACATATCGGCATTCCGCTTTTACTGTTGGTCGACGGACCGCCGAGGATACGCGTGTCGTAAAGCCCCTACAAGACTGGTCGGTCACAGGTGTCAAGGCCCTGCAACGGCGTACTTTAGTCTAAAGCCACGGGATACAAGGGCTTGACTGTTCACAATCGACTTAAAAAATGTCTACAATTTTTTATCATTGCGCTAATTTGAGCATGCCGGGATCGGTGATCGGCAGCAGCCAGCGTGCCTGGTCGTTTTTGTGCCCACTCCGCCGAGAGCGATCCTGAACCCAGCCACGCGCCTCGATTGTCTTGCCTTGCAGACCATTGAGCATGGCAGTGTCGAATTGATGGGCCAGATCGGGCGCAACGCGTAATACCAGTGAACCCTGCAATTCGATCCAGATTCCGCCGCGATTGCGTTCGATCTTGCTGACACGGCCGCTGACCAGGGCGAAGCCGGACTGCTTGAGCCGGGCCACCCCTTGCACCGGCGATTGCCGCCACAGGCCCAGCCCTGCCTGGCGCGCCGTGTGCTCAGCGGCCTGCTGACAGGCAACGAGGTCGACGTTGGGCGCGACACCCACCTGAAAACCCAGGCCCTCGGCCAGTAATTGGGCTTCCAGGTTCTTGCCGTCGGCGCTGTAAAGGTGCGCCAGGGTGCGCCCATAGCGATCCTTGGCCTCGCGACCCGGCACCAGCCCGACGCGTCCTCCACTGGCGCTCACCAAGGCTAGCAAGCGCTGGCGGGCGGCGATGGCAAAGGGCTCGTCAGCGCGGCCCTTCTTGCCAGTTTCCGGGGCGTTGAGGCCGATCAGCCGCACGCTGCGGCCATCCTTGAGGCGCACGGTGTCGCCGTCCACCACGCGCTGTACTTCTACACGCGCCACGGAGGCCGGCGCCGGGCAAAACACCTGGGCCTGGGCTGCGCCGAACCAAATCCCAGGCACAAAAAAGGCGCCCACAAGGGACGCCTTTTTCAACAGCTGGCAAAAGCCCATAAGGCCTTTGAGCCTTACTCTGCTGGAGTAGCAGCAGCAGGCTTCTTGCCGAAAGCACCAAAGCGATCTGCGAAGCGCTGTACACGGCCGCCGGTGTCCAGAGTTTTCTGCTTACCGGTGTAGAACGGGTGGCACTCGTTGCATACGTCAGTACCCAGTGGCTTGCACAGGTTCGAACGAGTCTCGAACTTGTTGCCGCAGCTGCAGGTGACTTCAATGGTTTCGTACGCTGGATGGATATCGGCTTTCATGGCACTTCCTCGGGCTAGCGTGCCGCCACTCGACACTATTGTCGAATACCGCACGTAATTAGGCCGCGAATTCTAACAGACCTTTTCAATCGCGCAAGCGGCGGTGACGGCCGAGTACTCCCTTTCATCAGAAAATCCCGGCGCCTGCGCAAGTCTCTCCTTCCTGCAGCAGAGACGGGACACCTCCACCGTCGGTCTGCTAGGCTCCCGCCCCTGCGCCACCGCCTGCCTTTATAGATGAGACTTCTCGCGTGCCCGACGCCATTTTGCGCCTAGCCCTGCCCTCGCCCCTGCGCCGCCTGTTCGATTATCGGGCCCCGGCCGGCGTGCCGCGTGCGCAGCTGGAGCCAGGCATGCGCGTGCGCGTGCCGTTCGGGCGCAGGGAGATGATCGGCATCCTGGTGGAAGTCGCCGACCACAGCGAAGTGCCCGCCGAAAAACTCAAGCCGGCCATCGCCATCCTCGACGCCACACCGCCGCTGCCGCCCGCGCTGTTCAAGTTGTGCCTGTGGACCGCGCAGTATTACCAGCACAGCCTGGGCGATACCTTGAGCTGGGCGCTGCCGGTGCTGCTGCGCCAGGGCGAACTGGCCGAAGCGCGCCAGGAGCGGTTCTGGTCGATGACGCCCGGCGCTCGCCTGGATGACCCGCGCATCGCCCGCGCCCCGCGCCAGCGTGAAGCCCTGGCCACCCTGGCCCAGCACCCGCATGGCGTCGCCCATCAGCTGTTGAGCAAGCTGATGCTGAGCAAAGACAGCCTCGACCTGTTGCTCGCCAAAGGCCTGGTGCAGGTGGAAATCCGCAAGCATGCCCCCGACCCGCGCCACGAACACTGGCTGGCGCAACCGGAGCTGCCGTTGAACCCCGAACAGCGCGCCGCCTATGAAGCGATCCGCGCCGGGTTCGACAGCTTCCACGCGTTCCTGCTGGCCGGCGTTACCGGCAGCGGCAAGACCGAAGTCTATTTGCAGTTGATCCGCGAAACCCTGCAAGCCGGTAAACAGGCGCTGGTGCTGATCCCCGAGATCAACCTCGGCCCGCAAACCCTGGCGCGTTTCGAACAGCGCTTCAACGCCCGCATCGCGCTGGTGCACTCGGCGGTCAACGACCGTGAGCGCCTGGAGTCGTGGCTGGCGGCGCGGGACGGCGAAGCCGACATCATCATCGGCACCCGCTCGGCGCTGTTTACCCCGATGAAAAATCCGGGGCTGATCATCATCGATGAAGAACACGACGGCTCCTATAAACAGCAGGAAGGCCTGCGTTACCACGCCCGCGACCTGGCGCTGGTACGCGCACGCCAGGAAGACATCCCGATTGTGCTCGGCTCGGCCACGCCTTCCCTGGAAAGCCTGCATAACGCCTACACCGGCCGATATGGCCTGCTACGCCTGAATGAGCGCGCAGGTGGCGCTAAGCAGCCGCGTTTCCTGCGCCTGGATGTAAAAAGCCGTCCGCTGGACAGCGGTATTTCCGGCCCGATGCAGCAAGCCATCGGCCAGACCCTCGCCGCCGGCCAGCAAGTGTTGGTGTTCCTCAATCGCCGTGGCTTTGCGCCGACGCTGTTGTGCCATGACTGTGGCTGGATGTCCGAATGCGAACGCTGCGATGCACGCATGACCGTGCACCAGCGCTACGGCGAACTGCGCTGCCATCACTGCGGCCATGTCGAGCCTGTGCCGCGCCACTGCCCGCAATGCGGCAAGGTCGACCTGCGCCCGGTCGGCGCGGGCACCGAGCGCGCCGAAGAGCGCCTGGGCATTCTGTTCCCGGATTACCCGGTGCTGCGGGTGGACCGCGACAGCACCTCGCGCAAAGACGCGATGAACCAATTGTTCGCCACCATCCAGAAAGGCCAGCCGTGCATTCTGGTTGGCACGCAAATGCTCGCCAAAGGGCATCACTTCCCACGGGTGACCCTGGTGTCGATCCTGGATGCCGACGGTGGTTTATTCTCCGGCGACTTCCGCGCCAGCGAGCGCATGGCGCAGTTGATCGTGCAGGTCGCCGGCCGCGCCGGGCGCGCCGAAGAGCCGGGCCGGGTGATTATCCAGACACACCTGGCCGACCACCCGCTACTGATTCAACTGACCGAGCAAGGTTACTTTGCCTTCGCCGAGCAGGCATTGAGCGAACGCCGCGCCGCCGGGCTGCCGCCGTTTTCGCACCTGGCACTGCTGCGCGCCGAGGCGCATAAACCGGGCCAGGCTGAAGGTTTTCTCGACGAAGCCTGCAGCGCCGCCGAACGTTTGCTCGCCGAACTGGGTCTGAGCGGCATCGAACTGCTCGGCCCGGTGCCGGCACCGATGGAGCGCCGCGCCGGGCGCTATCGGGCGCAGTTACTCTTGCAGGCAACGTCCCGCGCACCGCTGCATCGGCTATTAAGTAGCTGGTTGCTTGCCCTGGAGCAAATGCCCAGCGGCCGGCAAGTGCGATGGTCGCTGGATGTAGACCCGGTAGATTTGTATTAAGCCGTCCCCTGCAGGAGCGCGCTTGCTCGCGAAAAACGTTAACGATAACGCGGTATCCTGATTTCACGCGGCGCCCTCGGGTTTTTCGCGAGCAAGCTCGCTCCTACAGGGGCACAACGCCCTTAAACAGCTCCACAGGTCTGGAACGGTTGGCAAGCCCGCCCTCGCCACGGATAATGCCCAGTTTTTCCACCTGCGCATCGCGCGCCGCCGCTTGCGGTCGAAAGAGAACACCATGAAAGACACCATTCGCCAGCTGATCCAGCAAGCCCTCACCCAACTCGTCAACGAAGGTGTGTTGCCTGAAGGCCTGTCGCCGGCGATCCAAGTGGAGAACACTCGCGACAAGACCCACGGCGACTTCGCCAGCAACATCGCGATGATGCTGTCCAAACCCGCGGGCATGAAACCCCGCGACCTGGCGGAAAAAATCATCGCGGCGCTGCCGGCCGACGCCAGTGTCACCAAGGCCGAAATCGCCGGCCCAGGCTTTATCAACTTCTTCCAGAACACCCAGGCCCTGGCGTCGCGCCTGGATGCCGCCCTGGCCGATGCCAGCATCGGCGCACGCAAAGCCGGCGCCAGCCAGCGCGTGGTCATCGACCTGTCGGCACCGAACCTGGCCAAGGAAATGCACGTTGGCCACCTGCGCTCGACCATCATTGGCGACGGCGTGGCGCGGGTACTGGAATTTCTCGGCGACACCGTGATCCGCCAGAATCACGTGGGCGACTGGGGCACCCAGTTCGGCATGCTGATGGCGTACCTGCAGGAAAACCCGATCACCAGCAACGAACTGGCCGACCTGGAAAACTTCTACCGCGCCGCCAAGAAGCGCTTCGACGAATCCGCAGAGTTCGCCGACCGCGCGCGCAGCCTGGTGGTCAAGCTGCAAGCGGGCGACAAGGAATGCCTGGAACTGTGGGGTCGTTTCCGCGATATCTCGCTGTCCCACTGCCAGGAAATCTACGAACTGCTCAACGTCAAGCTGACCATGGCCGACGTGATGGGCGAAAGCGCCTACAACGATGACCTGATCAACGTGGTCAACGACCTCAAGGCCGCAGGCCTGCTGGTCGAGAGCAACGGCGCGCAGTGCGTGTTCCTTGAAGAATTCAAGACCGCCGACGGCGAACCGCTGCCGGTGATCATCGTCAAGGCCGATGGCGGCTATCTCTACGCCACCACCGACCTGGCCGCCGTGCGCTACCGCAGCGGCGTGCTCAAGGCCGACCGCGCGCTGTATTTCGTCGACCAGCGCCAGGCCCTGCATTTCCAGCAGGTGTTCGAAGTGGCGCGCCGCGCCGGCTTCGTCACCCACCCGATGCACATGGAACACATGGGCTTCGGCACTATGAACGGTGCCGATGGCCGCCCGTTCAAGACCCGTGACGGCGGCACCGTGAAGCTGATCGACCTGCTGACCGAAGCCCAGGAACGCGCCTACAGCCTGGTGAAGGAAAAGAACCCTGAGCTGGCCGAGGCCGACCTGCGCAACATCGCCCGCGTGGTAGGCATCGGCGCGGTGAAATACGCCGACCTGTCCAAGCATCGCACCAGCGACTACAGCTTCAACTTCGACCTGATGCTCAACTTCGAAGGCAACACCGCACCATACCTGCTGTACGCCTACACCCGCGTGGCCGGTGTGTTCCGCAAACTGGGCAAGGACTTCAGCGAAGTCGAAGGCCAGATCGTGCTGGACGCGCCCCAGGAGCAGGAACTGGCCGCCAAGCTCGCGCAGTTCGGCGAAGTGCTCAACAGCGTCGGCGAGAAAGGCACCCCGCATATCCTCTGCACCTACCTGTACGAAGTGGCCGGCCTGTTCTCCAGCTTCTACGAGAACTGCCCGATCCTCAGCGCCGACGATGAAGCCCAGAAGCACAGTCGCCTGCGCCTCGCCGCACTGGCTGGACGGACCCTCAAGCAAGGCCTGGAGCTGTTGGGCCTGGAAACTCTGGAGCGCATGTAAGTTGGCCGCCAAGAAAAAACCTGCACCCAAGCGCGGCGCCAGCCGCTATCAGGCCCCGGCCAAGCAGCCGATTCCGGGTTGGCTGTGGATGGCCATCGGCCTCACGGTCGGCGCATTCGTGGTATTTCTGATGAAGCTGGAGCCCGGCCAGGGCGATGACGTCAAGCGCGTCAAACAGGAGCAGCAGAAAGCCACGAAGATCGCCGAGGCCAACAAGACCGCACCAAGCCCGACGGCGCCGGTGAAGCCCAAGTACGATTTCTACACACTGCTGCCGGAATCGGAAGTGATCGTGCCGCCCGACGCCGTGCCGGAGAAAACCCTGCCGACGCCGCAAGTGCCGACCACGCCGGTGACGCCTGCGGAAGCGGCGAAAATCGACACGGCGCGCGCGCAGGCCGCGCTGGCCGGGATCACCCCGCCGCCGGCACCTCCAGTGGCAGAGACCAAGGCGGCGCCGGTGACCAAGTTCTTCCTGCAAGCGGGCTCGTTCCCGAAACAGGCGGATGCCGATCGTGTGCGGGCGCAGATCATTCTGTTGGGTCAAGCGGTGACGGTGGAATCCGGCACGGTGAAGGACGCGACCTGGTATCGCGTGCTGGTAGGCCCGTTCAGCAACCGCGAGCAGTTGACCGTGGCGCAGAAGCAATTGGCCGGAGCAGGGTTTAGCAACCTGTTGTTACAACAGCGCCAGAGCCGCTGACTCTAGCTCAACAACAATCAAAATGTGGGAGGGGGCTTGCTCCCGATGGCGGTATCAGTCACCAGATTCATTGGCTGACACACCGCTATCGGGAGCAAGCCCCCTCCCACATTGGTTTTGGGGTGTTCTGGAACCTATGTCAGACACATAGACACCATTCGTCCGTCCCGACCTCCCAAGGTTGAAATCATCCCGACCACCCCCATATCAGTTTCCATCAGGGCATTTTCGCCCCGCTGCGTGGAGACTCTCCCCTTGACCACCATCGTTTCAGTACGTCGCCACGGCAAAGTCGTCATGGGCGGCGACGGCCAGGTTTCCCTGGGTAATACCGTGATGAAAGGCAACGCCAAGAAAGTGCGTCGCCTGTACCACGGCCAGGTGCTCGCCGGGTTCGCAGGCGCGACCGCCGACGCCTTCACCCTGTTCGAGCGTTTCGAAGGCCAGCTTGAAAAGCACCAGGGCCACCTGGTGCGTGCCGCCGTCGAACTCGCCAAGGAATGGCGCACCGACCGCTCCCTCAGCCGTCTTGAAGCCATGCTGGCGGTCGCCAACAAAGACGCGTCCTTGATCATCACCGGCAACGGCGATGTGGTTGAACCTGAACATGGCCTGATCGCCATGGGTTCGGGCGGCGGCTATGCACAAGCTGCGGCCAGCGCGCTGTTGAAGAAAACCGATCTGTCGGCGCGTGAAATCGTCGAGACCGCGCTGGGTATCGCCGGCGATATCTGCGTGTTCACCAACCACAACCAGACCATTGAGGAGCAGGACCTCGCCGAGTAAGCCGTAGGCTTATTCCCGCTTGAGGCCGCCAAACACTATGTCCATGACTCCCCGCGAAATCGTCCATGAACTCAATCGCCATATCATCGGCCAGGACGATGCCAAGCGCGCCGTTGCCATTGCGCTGCGTAACCGCTGGCGCCGGATGCAACTGCCCGAAGAGTTGCGCGTTGAAGTAACGCCAAAGAACATCCTGATGATCGGCCCGACCGGTGTTGGTAAAACCGAGATCGCCCGGCGTCTGGCCAAGTTGGCCAATGCACCGTTCATCAAGGTCGAAGCCACCAAGTTCACCGAAGTGGGCTATGTGGGCCGCGACGTCGAGTCGATCATTCGCGACCTGGCCGACGCCGCGTTGAAAATGCTGCGCGAGCAGGAGGTGACCAAGGTCAGCCACCGCGCCGAAGACGCCGCCGAAGAACGTATCCTCGATGCCTTGCTGCCACCGGCACGCATGGGTTTCAACGAAGACGCCGCGCCATCGTCGGACTCCAACACCCGTCAGCTGTTTCGCAAGCGCCTGCGTGAAGGCCAGCTGGACGACAAGGAAATCGAGATTGAAGTGGCCGAGGTGTCCGGCGTCGATATCTCCGCGCCACCTGGCATGGAAGAAATGACCAGCCAGTTGCAGAACCTGTTCGCCAATATGGGCAAGGGCAAGAAGAAAAGCCGCAAGCTCAAGGTGAAGGAGGCGCTGAAACTGGTGCGCGACGAAGAAGCCGGGCGCCTGGTGAATGAGGAAGAACTCAAGGCCAAGGCCCTGGAAGCGGTCGAGCAACACGGCATTGTGTTTATCGATGAGATCGACAAAGTCGCCAAGCGCGGCAACTCCGGTGGTGTCGATGTATCTCGCGAAGGCGTACAGCGCGACCTGCTGCCGCTGATCGAGGGCTGCACGGTGAACACCAAGCTGGGCATGGTCAAGACCGACCACATCCTGTTTATCGCCTCCGGTGCTTTCCACCTGAGCAAGCCAAGCGACCTGGTGCCGGAGCTGCAAGGTCGCCTGCCGATCCGCGTGGAACTCAAGGCGCTCACTCCGGGCGACTTCGAGCGCATCCTCAGCGAGCCGCATGCGTCGTTGACCGAGCAGTATCGTGAGCTGCTGAAAACCGAGGGTCTGGGGATCGAATTCCAGGCAGACGGTATCAAGCGCCTGGCGGAGATTGCCTGGCAGGTCAACGAGAAGACCGAGAATATCGGTGCGCGGCGTCTGCACACGCTGCTTGAGCGCCTGCTTGAAGAAGTGTCGTTCAGCGCTGGCGACATGGCTGGTTTGCAGAATGGCGTGGCGATCAAGATCGACGCGGATTACGTCAACAGCCACCTGGGTGAATTGGCGCAGAACGAAGACTTGTCGCGGTATATCCTGTAAGCCTCACACAGAACTGCTTTGCTTCAAATGTGGGAGGGGGCTTGCCCCCGATTGCAGTGGGTCAGCTACAGATAAGCTGACTGATCCACCGCTATCGGGAGCAAGCCCCCTCCCACATTGTTAAGCCGGTTTATTCAGGAGTACCTCATATGGCCAAGTTTCCTACTGCTGTAAACCTGCACAAAACCTCCAACACCCTCGGCCTCACCTACGGCCCCGACGAGGTTTACCAGTTGCCCGCCGAATTCCTGCGCGTGCACTCACCCTCCGCCGAGGTCCAGGGCCACGGCAAACCCATCCTGCAATTTGGCAAGCTCAACGTTAAGTTGATCAAGCTGGAACCGGCCGGCCAGTACGCACTGAAATTGACCTTCGACGACGGCCATGACAGCGGGCTGTTCACCTGGGACTACCTGTATCAACTGGCCGTGCGTCAGGACGCGCTGTGGGCGGATTACCTGGCCGAACTGAAAGCTGCCGGAAAAACCCGCGACCCGAGTCAGTCGGTCGTGCGCCTGATGCTCTAGCCCAGGCTTCTTGCTCTTTAGAGGGCATTTTCTAATTTCATCTGCTTGAATGCCCTGTCTGGTGGCCAACGATTGGCCTGCTTGCGAAAAAAATTAAACTCGGGTAACCAATGGAACTGGCAAGTTCCCTGCATTTGACGATGCGGTATCAACGGTCACCCGAGTCGCAGTACCAGGCTGGTGTCGTGTATCGAAATGGGTGCGCAGCAATCGCCGGTACTCGTCTTTCGGACAATGGAGCGTCGTAGATGAGTAACAAGAATAACGATGACTTGAAACGCCAGGCCTCGGAAAACACCCTGGGGTTGAACCCGATCATCGCGTTACGCAAAAAGGATCTATTGGCCTCGGCGAAGATGGTGCTGACCCAAGCCATCAAGCAACCGTTACACAGCGTCAAACACGTCGCCCATTTTGGGGTGGAGCTCAAGAACGTGATGTTCGGCAAATCGGCGCTGGTGCCGGAAAGCGACGACCGCCGCTTCCACGACCCGGCCTGGAGCCAGAACCCGCTCTACAAGCGCTACCTGCAGACTTACCTGGCGTGGCGCAAGGAACTGCACGACTGGATCGGCGACAGCAATCTGTCGGAACAGGACATCAGCCGTGGCCACTTCGTGATCAACCTGATGACCGAAGCCATGGCCCCCACCAACAGCGCAGCCAACCCGGCGGCGGTTAAACGCTTCTTTGAAACCGGTGGCAAAAGCCTGCTCGACGGCCTGTCCCACCTGGCAAAAGACATGGTGCACAACGGCGGCATGCCGAGCCAGGTCAACATGGGCGCCTTCGAAGTGGGCAAGACCCTCGCCATCACCGACGGCGCCGTGGTATTTCGCAATGATGTGCTGGAGCTGATCCAGTACAAGCCGACCACCGAGCAGGTGCACGAACGCCCGCTGCTGGTGGTGCCGCCGCAGATCAACAAATTCTATGTATTCGACCTGAGCCCGGAGAAGAGCCTGGCGCGTTTCTGCCTGCGCAATGGGCAGCAGACCTTTATCGTCAGTTGGCGCAACCCCACCAAGGCCCAGCGCGAGTGGGGCTTGTCGACCTATATCGAGGCGCTCAAGGAAGCGGTCGATGTGATCAGGGCGATTACCGGCAGCAAGGACGTGAATATGCTGGGCGCCTGCTCCGGCGGCATCACCTGCACTGCGCTGCTGGGCCACTACGCGGCGCTGGGCGAGAAGAAGGTCAACGCCCTGACCCTGCTGGTGAGTGTGCTGGACACCACGCTGGACACCCAGGTGGCGCTGTTCGTCGATGAACAGACGCTGGAAGCGGCAAAGCGCCATTCCTATCAGGCCGGCGTGCTTGAAGGCCGCGACATGGCCAAGGTATTCGCGTGGATGCGGCCCAACGACTTGATCTGGAATTACTGGGTCAACAATTACCTGCTCGGCAACGAGCCGCCGGTGTTCGACATTCTGTTCTGGAATAATGACACCACGCGCCTGCCGGCCGCCTTCCATGGCGACCTGATCGAGCTGTTCAAGAACAACCCGCTGGTGCGCGCCAACGCCCTGGAAGTGTGCGGTACGCCCATCGACCTCAAGCAAGTCACGGCCGATATCTATTCACTGGCCGGCACCAATGACCACATCACGCCGTGGCAATCCTGCTACAAGTCGGCGCAATTGTTTGGCGGCAAAGTGGAGTTCGTGCTGTCCAGCAGCGGGCATATCCAGAGCATCCTCAACCCTCCGGGCAATCCCAAGTCGCGCTACCAGACCAGCGAGGGGTTGGGGGGCACTGCGCTGGAGTGGCAGGAAAACGCGACCAAGCATACTGATTCGTGGTGGCTGCACTGGCAGGTGTGGCAGGCGGAGCGGGCGGGTAAGTTGAAAAAAGCTCCTACGACACTAGGCAGTAAGACCTATGCTGCCGCCGAAGCGGCGCCAGGCACCTATGTACATGAGCGGTAGATTGGAATGAGATCTAAATGTGGGAGGGGGCTTGCTCCCGATAGAGATGGATCAGTGTCAGGTGTGCTGACCGACACACCGCCATCGGGAGCAAGCCCCCTCCCACATTTTGCCCCCATTTCTCCTGTAATACTTCACAGGGCTTGAGCATGCCGCAACCGTTCATCTTCCGCACTATCGACCTGGATGGCCAAGCCATCCGCACGGCGGTACGACCGGGCAAGCCGCACTTGACGCCGCTGCTGATCTTCAACGGCATCGGCGCCAACCTGGAGTTGGTGTTTCCGTTCGTGCAGGCCCTGGACCCGGACCTGGAGGTGATCGCCTTCGACGTGCCGGGCGTGGGCGGTTCCTCCACGCCCAACCGGCCCTATCGCTTCCCCGGCCTGGCCAAGCTCACGGCGCGCATGCTCGATTACCTGGACTATGGCCAGGTGAACGCGGTGGGCGTGTCGTGGGGCGGAGCACTGGCGCAGCAGTTTGCCTATGACTACCCGGAACGGTGCAAAAAACTGATCCTGGCGGCCACGGCGGCGGGTGCGGTGATGGTGCCGGGCAAGCCGAAAGTGCTGTGGCTGATGGCGAGCCCCAGGCGTTATATCCAACCGTCCCACGTGGTGCGTATTGCGCCGATGATTTATGGCGGCTCGTTTCGCCGCGATGCCAAGCTGGCCGCCGAACATGCCAGCAAAGTGCGCTCGGCCGGCAAGCTGGGCTACTACTGGCAACTGTTCGCGGGGCTGGGCTGGACCAGCATTCACTGGTTGCACAAGATCCGTCAGCCCACCCTGGTATTGGCCGGGGACGACGACCCGCTGATCCCGCTGATCAACATGCGCCTGCTCGCCTGGCGCATCCCCAATGCGCAGTTGCACATCATCGATGACGGCCATTTATTCCTGATCACCCGGGCGGAAGCCGTGGCGCCGATCATCATGAAGTTTCTCGAGGAGGAGCGCCTGCGCGCCGTGATACATCCGCGCCCGGCGGTGTGAAGGATCGCACCACCGCGCAACTTGCCAGGAACCGACTATGGTTCTGAATTGGCGTGCCTTTTGATGGCTTGACGAAGGAGTGTTGGCTCATGCGAGAAAGACCCGTGACGAACCCGGCGCCCACCCCTGCTGCGTTCATCAACGCGCAAAATGCGATCACCGGTTTGCGCGGCCAGGATCTGCTGTCGACCCTGCGCACCGTCGCGGCACATGGCATGCGCAACCCGATGCACACCGCACGCCACGCCCTGGCCCTGGGCGGCCAACTGGGCCGGGTGTTGCTGGGTGAAACCGTGCATGAACCCAACCCCAACGACAACCGCTTCAGCGACCCCACCTGGAAGCTCAACCCCCTGTACCGGCGCAGCCTGCAGGCCTACTTGAGCTGGCAAAAGCAGACGCGCAACTGGATTGATGACAGCGCCCTCAGCGCGGATGACCGCATTCGCGCACATTTCGCCTTCACTCTGCTCAACGATGCCGTCTCCCCGTCCAACACCCTGCTCAACCCGCTGGCGATCAAGGAGCTGCTCAATTCCGGCGGCAACAGTGTGGTGCGCGGCGTGAGTCACTTGTTCGAAGACCTGCTGCACAACAACGGCCTGCCGCGCCAGGTCAGCAAGCATGCCTTCGAAGTGGGCAAGACCGTTGCCACCACCCCGGGCTCAGTGGTGTTTCGCAACGAACTGCTGGAGCTGATCCAGTACAAGCCCATGAGCGAAAAACAATACGCCAAGCCCTTGCTCGTGGTGCCGCCGCAAATCAACAAGTACTACATCTTCGACCTCAGCCCGGCCAACAGCTTCGTGCAATACGCCCTGAAAAACGGCCTGCAGACCTTCATGGTCAGTTGGCGCAACCCGGATGTGCGCCATCGCGAGTGGGGCCTGTCCACCTACGTGGCCGCGCTGGAGGAAGCGCTCAACGTCTGCCGCGCGATCACCGGCGCGCGCGAGGTCAACCTGATGGGCGCCTGCGCGGGTGGCCTGACCATTGCGGCGCTGCAAGGCCACCTGCAAGCCAAGCGCCAGCTGCGGCGCGTCGCCAGCGCCAGTTATCTGGTGAGCTTGCTCGACAGCCAGATCGACAGCCCGGCCGTGTTGTTCGCCGATGAGCAAACCCTTGAAGCCGCCAAGCGTCGCTCCTACCAGAAAGGCGTGCTGGACGGCCGCGACATGGCCAAGGTGTTCGCCTGGATGCGCCCCAATGACCTGATCTGGAACTATTGGGTCAACAACTACTTGCTGGGCAAGGAACCGCCGGCCTTCGACATCCTGTACTGGAACAACGACAACACGCGCCTGCCCGCCGCGTTGCATGGCGACCTGCTGGATTTCTTCAAGCACAACCCGCTGAGCCATCCAGGGGGCCTGGAGGTGTGCGGTACCCCCGTCGACCTGCGCAAGGTCACGGTAGACAGCTTCAGCGTGGCCGGCATCAACGATCACATCACGCCATGGGACGCCGTGTATCGCTCCACCCAACTGCTGGGCGGTGAGCGGCGTTTCGTGCTGTCCAACAGCGGGCATATCCAGAGCATCCTCAACCCGCCCGGCAACCCCAAGGCCAATTACGTCGAGAACCCCAAGCTGAGCAGCGACCCGCGCGCCTGGTACTACGACGCCCATCACGTCGAAGGCAGTTGGTGGCCGCAGTGGCTGGCGTGGGTCCAGCAACGTTCGGGCGTGCAACGCGAAACCCTCACTGCTCTGGGCAACCAGAATTACCCACCGATGGAAGCGGCGCCAGGCACCTACGTGCGCGTGCGCTGAGTTCAACGATCCCACTTAAGAAGGCTGGATGAAGACCCGCGACCGTATCCTTGAGTGTGCCCTGCTACTGTTCAATCGCAAGGGCGAGCCGAACGTGTCGACCATGGAAGTGGCCAACGAAATGGGGATCAGCCCCGGCAACCTCTATTACCACTTCCACGGCAAAGAGCCTTTGGTGCTTGGGTTGTTCGAGCGCTTTCAGGCTGAGCTGGCGCCCTTGCTCGATCCGCCCGCCGACGCGCAACTGGAGCCCGAGGATTACTGGCTGTTCCTGCACCTGATCGTGGAGCGCATGGCCCACTACCGGTTCCTGTTCCAGGACCTGTCGAACCTGGCCGGGCGTTTGCCGAAGCTGGCGAAAGGCATTCGTAGCCTGCTCACGGCGCTCAAGCGCACCCTGGCCTCTTTGCTGGCACGGTTGAAGGCGGCGGGGCAACTGGTCAGCGATACACAGGCGCTCGGCCAATTGGTGGAACAGATCACCATGACGCTGCTGTTTTCCCTGGATTACCAACGGATTCTCGACCGTGATGGCGAGGTGCAGGTGGTGATTTACCAGATCATGATGCTGGTGGCCCCGCATCTGCTGCCGACGGCGCGGCAGGCGACCGAGCGGTTTGCGCTCAAATACCTGGATAACACTGACTGAACAGATCGTTCCCACGCGGGAGCGTGGAAATGATCTTTTAAATACAGCGCCATAAAAAATGCCCGACCTCTGCAGGCCGGGCATTTTTTGTGTCCTGGAAAAACTCAGGACTGACTGGATGGCGTCGGCGTCGACGTAGCAGTCGGGGCCACAGCAGCGGGGGTCGGTGCGGACACTGAGTTGGCTGTGGAAGCGGTTGCCGCAGCAGCAGGCTTGGCTACCGCTGGTTTTTTCGCTACCGCTGGCTTCTTAGCAGCGGATTTTGCCGCAGGCTTCGCGGCGGCAGGTTTGGCTGCGGCTTTTGCAGTTGCAGGCTTAGCGGCAGGTTTCGCGACGGCCTTGGCTGCGGGTTTAGCGGCAGCTTTGGCGGCTACGGGTTTTGCAGCAGACTTGGCGGCCGGCTTGGCAGCTGCAGTTTTCGCCGCAGGCTTGGCGGCCGATTTTGCAGCCGCTTTGGCTGGAGCCTTCACCGCAGGTTTGGCGGCAGCTTTAACCAAGGGCTTGGCAGCGGCTTTCGCAGCGGGTTTGGCCGCAGCGGTTTTAGCGGCAGGCTTGGCTACAGGGTTTGCAGCAGCCGCCTTCACGGGAGTCGCTTTCGCGCCGGTGAGTTTTTCGATTTGCTTGGTCAGGGTGTCGACCTTGCTGTGCAGCGTTTTCAGTTCAGCTTTGCTCGGCACGCCCAGTCGCGAAATAGCACTGTTGAGACGCTTGTCGAAGGTTTCTTCCAACTTGCTCCAAGTGTCGGAAATGCTCGACTTGGCAGAACCTGCGCTGGCCTTGGCCGCATCAACTTTTTTGCCAACGGTGCTCTTGGTCAACTTCTCGGCTTTTTCACCGTCCTTGACCAGCGTCTCGAAGTATTTGCCACCGTCACTGCTAACCTTCGAGTACACGCCTAAACCAGCAAGCCAGATCTTTCGGGAATATTTTTCAACTTCCCCGACCCACGAGCTGCTTTCTTTCTGAGTAGTTTTTTTAACAGCCATCCCGATGTCTCCTTAGTGTTTACGCGCGACACGTTCGAGCAATGCCGTCAGCTCTTCGAGCTTAGCAGAGAGTGTCTCCACGTCATGTTTAGACGCAATGCCGATTCGATTCAAGGCACTTGCAACACGTGTGTCAAAAGCTTTTTCAACTTTATCCAGTTGCACTTCAACCCGGCGGCTGATGCTGGAGACGTTACTCGTTACTTGGTCAATCTGACTGTTGGCGGCATCAAGTTGTTCAACCACAACTTTTTTGCTTTTACTTTCAACATGTTGACCGCTCTTAACGAGCTCTTTGAAGTATTCGCCACCCTCGCTGCCGACCTTGGCGTAGGCACCAAGACCCGCCAGCCAGATCTTGCGGGCATAGCCTTTGACCTCACTCAGGGCAGTGGTCTGACTGTCGATTTTTTTCTTCAAAATAACTTTGGCCATGGTGCACCTCACGCAAAATTGGGTGGAGGAACCGCCCGCAGGAGTTGAGGGCTTGGGCACAAAGTAAGGTGAAAAATTAGAATCGGCACCCTAAGCGTCATCACATCAGGCCAATGCCTTATCCACGGCTTTTTCGATTTCGGATTTGAGGGTACCGCTCATGGCCGACATCAACAGGCCCAGTTCCACCTCGATACGCAATGAATCATCGGCGACCAGAACGGTGCCTTTAACGCCTGACCGCTTGAGGTTCAAGGTATCGCCAGACCATGACGACTCCAGGCCATATTTATCCTTGAGTTTCTGCGCCAGCAGGTCGGCCTTGGCCCGGGCGCCTTCTTTACCCAGGGAATGCTCACGCTCAACGGTTATACGGGCCATTGCAATGACTCCTCTCTATAAGTGCCTGGAAACCTTCGATGCGGCAAAAGGTCTCGATAAGCACCTATCTTACCTTCAGCCTTGCCAAGACAAAGCAGGCCCTGGGGATTATCATGTCCCGCATTCTCTTTTGGTGACAGCGATATGACTGATCAGCGCAAAGGCAGCGATGCCGAACCCACCACTCACTTCGGCTTCAAGAACGTCCCGGAAAGCCAGAAAGCGGAAAAAGTCGCTGAGGTGTTCCACTCCGTAGCCGCCAAGTACGACTTGATGAACGATGTGCTCTCCGGCGGCATGCACCGCCTGTGGAAGCGCTTCACCATTGAACTGTCGGGCGTACGCACCGGCAATCGCGTGCTGGACATCGCCGGCGGTACGGGTGACCTGGCGGCCAAGTTTTCCAAGCTCGTGGGGCCGACCGGCCAGGTGGTATTGGCCGATATCAACGGCTCGATGCTCAAGGTTGGGCGTGACCGCCTGCTCGACAAGGGCGTGGCCGGCAATATCGAATTCGTCCAGGCCGACGCCGAAAAGCTGCCGTTTCCCGACAACCACTTCGATTGCGTGACCATCGCCTTCGGCCTGCGCAACGTCACCCACAAGGAAGACGCGATCCGCTCGATGCTGCGCGTGCTCAAGCCGGGTGGCCGCCTGTTGGTGCTGGAATTTTCCAAGCCGACCAACGCGCTGATGTCCAAGGTGTACGACACCTACTCGTTCGCCTTCATGCCGTTGATGGGCAAGCTGATCACCAATGACGCCGAGAGCTACCGCTACCTGGCCGAATCGATCCGCATGCACCCCGACCAGGAAACCCTGAAGTCGATGATGGTGGAAGCCGGTTTCGACCGCGTGACCTACCACAACATGACCTCGGGCATCGTCGCCCTGCACCGCGGCATCAAGCCCTGATGTTGCTCGCAGGCCTTCTGGCAAGCGTCGAACACGGCCTCAACCGTGTCTTGCGCCTGGACAGCACCGCCCTGGCGCGGCTTGCGCACCTGACCGGCAAAGTCATCGCCGTCGATTGCCGCAGCCCCGCCGTGCAGTTGTTTATCCTGCCCAGCGATGAAGGCCTGCTGCTCGCAACGCAATGGGCCGCCGAGGCCGACTGCACCCTGCGTGCGCCAGCCTCCAGCCTGTTGCACCTGGCGCTGAGCCGCAACAAGACCGCTATCCTGCACAGCCCCGAAGTGGCGCTGGAAGGTGACAGCGCGGTGCTGATGGACCTGGCCGCCGTGCTGCAAGACCTGGAGCTGGACTGGGAATACGAACTGTCACGCTGGATCGGCCCCGTCGCCACCCAGTTGATCAGCGGTCACCTGCGCAGCCGTTCGCGCTGGTACCAGCAAGGGTTCGCCAGCCTCAACCAGAACCTCGCCGAATACCTGAGCGAAGAATCGCGCACCCTGGTCGGGCAACGGGAAGCGCAAGCGCGCTTTCGTGAGCTCGACAAGGCCAAAATCGACCTGGAACGCCTCGAGGCCCGCTTCGAGCGCCTGAGCCGTTCCCTTGATCCAAGCGATAACGCATGAAGCTGCTCGCCGTCCGCCGTTTGTTTCGTATCCAGCGCGTCGTAATCCGCTACCGCCTCGATGACCTGCTGTTTGCCCTGCCCCTGCCATGGTTCCTGCTGGCGGTGCGCTATGTGCTGCCGTGGCGCTGGTTGCCGCGTAAAAAGCTGGAGCTGAGCCGAGGCGCCTGCCTGCGCCTGGCATTGCAGGACCTGGGGCCGATCTTCATCAAGTTCGGGCAGATCCTATCGACGCGCCGCGACCTGTTGCCCGAAGACATCGCCGATGAACTGATGCTGCTGCAAGACCGCGTGCCGCCATTCGATTCGCAGGTGTCGATGAAGCTGATCGAAGAGCAGCTGGGCAAGAAGATCACCGAGGTGTTCAG
Organism: Pseudomonas sp. R2-7-07; assembly: GCF_003852355.1. Lineage (NCBI taxonomy): Bacteria > Pseudomonadati > Pseudomonadota > Gammaproteobacteria > Pseudomonadales > Pseudomonadaceae > Pseudomonas > Pseudomonas sp. R2-7-07. The sequence goes on from NZ_CP027759.1 coordinate 5,362,398, forward strand.
CCGCTTCGATGTCGAGCCGCTGGCATCAGCGTCGGTCGCGCAGGTGCATGCCGCGCAGCTCAAGAGCGGCGAAGAAGTGGTGGTGAAGGTGATCCGCCCGGGCCTCAAGCCGATCATCGGCCAGGACCTAGCGTGGCTGTTCATTCTCGCCCGCGCCGCCGAGCGTTTTTCTGCAGATGCGCGCCTGCTGCATCCGGTGGATGTGGTGGCCGACTACGAAAAAACCATCTACGACGAACTCGACCTGCTGCGCGAAGCCGCCAACGCCAGCCAGTTGCGCCGCAATTTCGAAGGTTCGCAACTGCTGTACGTGCCGCAAGTGTATTGGGACTGGTGCCGCCCCAAAGTGCTGGTGATGGAGCGCATCTACGGCGTGCAGGTCACCGACCTCGCCACCCTGGCCGACCAGCGTACCGACATGAAGATGCTGGCCGAACGCGGCGTGGAGATTTTCTTCACCCAGGTGTTTCGCGACAGTTTCTTCCACGCCGACATGCACCCCGGCAATATCTTCGTCAGCACCGTCAACCCGTGGAGCCCGCAATACATTGCGATCGACTGCGGCATCGTCGGCAGTCTCACGCCGGAAGACCAGGACTACCTGGCGCGCAACCTGTTCGCCTTTTTCAAGCGTGACTACCGCCGCGTGGCGCAGTTGCACATCGACTCGGGCTGGGTGCCGGCGGAAACCAAGCTCAACGAATTCGAAGCGGCGATCCGCACCGTGTGCGAGCCGATCTTTGAAAAACCGTTAAAAGATATTTCCTTCGGTCAGGTGCTGATGCGTCTGTTCCAGACCGCGCGGCGCTTCAATATGGAAGTGCAGCCGCAGTTGGTGCTGCTGCAGAAAACCTTGCTCAACATCGAAGGGCTGGGCCGCCAGCTGTACCCGGACCTCGACCTGTGGAACACCGCGCAGCCGTTCCTGGAACGCTGGATGCGTGAGCGGATGAGCCCGAAAACCATGCTGGGCAACCTGCACAGCCAGATGGAACAGCTGCCGCACCTGGCCAACATGACCCGCGATTTGCTGGAGCGCATGTCCCAGCCGCACGCCAAGGATCCCGAGCCGCCGTGGCGCAAGCGCAAGGATGACTGGTTCCTGCGCCTGCTCGGTGCCGCGCATCTGGTGGGTGGGGTCATGCTGGCGATTGGCGGCCCGTTGAATCAACTGGGCCAGTGGCCGGCCGGCATCATGGTGGCCGTGGGCGTTTATCTGATCGTGCGTCGATAACCCATCCGGTTATACACTGTCGCAAATTGCCGGAGCCGAACATGAAAGACTGGCTGGACGAGATCAAGTGGGACAGTGACGGCCTGGTGCCGGCCATTGCCCAGGACTACAAGACCGGGCGCGTGCTGATGATGGCCTGGATGAATCGCGAGGCCCTGAGCCTCACCGCCGCTGAGCAGCGCGCCATCTACTGGTCACGTTCGCGTGGCAAACTGTGGCGCAAGGGCGAAGAGTCCGGGCATGTGCAAACACTGCATGAGTTGCGCCTGGACTGCGATGCCGACGTGGTGATCCTCAAGGTCGAACAGGTCGGCGGCATCGCCTGCCATACCGGCCGTCACAGTTGCTTCTATCGCGTGCTCGAGAACGGCGAATGGAAGGTGGTGGAACCGGTACTCAAAGACCCGCACGCCATCTATTCGGCAGGACATTGAACATGAGCGATACCCTGAACCGTGTGGCCCAGGTGCTGGAAGAGCGCAAAGGCGCGGATGCCGACAGCTCCTACGTCGCCAGCCTGTATCACAAGGGTCTGAACAAGATCCTGGAAAAGCTCGGCGAAGAATCCGTCGAGACGATTATTGCCGCCAAGGATGCGCAGATCAGCGGCGATTGCAGCGATGTCATCTATGAGACCGCCGACTTGTGGTTCCATAGCCTGGTCATGCTCGCCCAGCTGGGGCAGCATCCACAGGCCGTGCTGGATGAACTGGACCGTCGCTTCGGCCTGTCCGGGCACGCCGAGAAGGCCTCGCGCCCGTCCGCCTGAATAACTTTTATCGAGGATTTGCAGCATGGGTATTTTCGACTGGAAACACTGGATCGTCATTCTGGTGGTGGTGGTATTGGTGTTCGGCACCAAGAAACTGAAAAACCTCGGCACCGACGTGGGTGAGTCGATCAAGGGCTTTCGCAAGGCCATGAACGATGACGAAAAACCTGCCGACCCGGTGGTGAATCCGGTTCCGCCAGCCCAACCGGTGCACCCTCAGGCCGCCCAGCCGATCACCGAGCGTCGTACCTTCGACGTGCAGGCTGAAAAAGTCGAAGAGCCGACCCGCAAAGACTCGTGAGCACTGACTAATGTTTGGTATCAGCTTCTCTGAACTGCTGCTCGTCGGCCTCGTGGCCCTGCTGGTATTGGGGCCGGAACGCCTGCCCGGTGCAGCACGCACGGCCGGCCTGTGGATCGGGCGCCTGAAACGCAGTTTCAACGCGATCAAACAGGAAGTTGAACGGGAAATCGGTGCCGACGAGATCCGTCGGCAGCTGCACAACGAACATATCCTGTCGTTGGAGCAGGAAACGCGCAAGATTCTGTCGCCCGTGCAGGAGCCCGCCAAATCTGCGGAACCTGTAGTCGAACACAGCATCGCGCCAGCAGCCGCAACCACCCCGACAGAGCCTGCGCCGACGCCCGTTGCGTCGCCCGCGCCCCATGACCCTACATTGCCGCCGCGAGCCCCATGAGCGCTGATAAACCGGAAAACGACCAGCACATGCCGCTGGTCTCGCACCTCACCGAGCTGCGTACCCGCCTGCTGCGTTGCGTAGCGGCCATCTTCATCATTTTTGCCGGGCTGTTCGCCTTTACCCAGCAGATCTATACCTTCGTCTCCACGCCACTGCGCCAGTATTTGCCAGCTGGCGCGACGATGATCGCCACCGACGTGTCGTCGCCGTTCCTGACGCCGTTGAAGCTGACCATGATGGTCTCGCTGTTCCTGGCGATCCCGGTGATCCTGCATCAGATCTGGGGCTTCATCGCGCCAGGGCTGTACAAGCATGAGAAACGCATCGCCGTGCCGTTGCTGGTGTCGAGCATCCTGCTGTTCTACACCGGCATGGCGTTCGCCTACTTCCTGGTGTTTCCGCTGATCTTCAAATTCTTCGCCGCCGCCACCCCGGCCGGCGTGGAGATGATGACCGACATCACCAGCTACCTCGACTTCGTGATGACGCTGTTCTTCGCCTTTGGCGTGGCCTTCGAAATCCCGGTGGCGGTGGTGTTGCTGGTGTGGATCGGCGTGGTCAATGTGAAGTACCTGAAGAAGATCCGCCCGTACGTGATCATCGGCTGCTTCGTGGTCGGCATGATCCTTACCCCGCCGGACATCTTCTCCCAGACCCTGCTGGCCGTGCCGATGTGGATGTTGTTCGAAATCGGCATCCTGTTCAGCGGCTTGATCAGCAAGCGTGGCGAACACCCGGATGATCAGGCTGCCGACGACGACCAGCCGCCAGCGACCCAGCCGTGAACCTGCTGCTGCTCGAAGAGGCCGATTTTATTGCGGCCGACCGGGTGATCCTGCGTGATCGGCGCCTGGTGCATATGCAGCAAGTGCATCGCGCCGAGGTGGGTGACAACCTGCGGGTCGGGCGTATTGGCGGGGCGATGGGCAATGCGCAGTTGCTGCGCCTGCAAGACAGCGAGGCCGAGCTGCAGGTCAGCTTCGACCAGCCGCCGCCGAGCAAACTGCCGCTGACCTTGCTGCTGGCGCTGCCACGCCCGAAGATGCTGCGCCGGGTGCTGCAAACCGTCGCGGCCATGGGCGTACCGAGAGTGGTGCTGGTCAACAGTTATCGGGTGGAAAAAAGCTTTTGGCAAACGCCGTTCCTCGAGCCGCAGGCGGTCCGCGAGCAACTGATCCTGGGCCTGGAACAGGCGCGGGACACGGTACTGCCCGAGATCATTATCGAGAAACGCTTCAAGCCGTTCGTTGAAGACCGCCTGCCGGCCATGGCCGAGGGCACGCTTGGCCTGATCGGCCACCCCGGCGACTACCCGCCCTGCCCCCGAGGCCTGGAGGAACCGGTGACCTTGGCGATCGGGCCGGAAGGTGGCTGGATACCCTATGAAGTCGAGCTGCTGACCAAGGCCGGCTTGCAACCGGTGCAGCTTGGCGCACGTATCCTGCGGGTGGAAACCGCCGTGACTGCCTTGCTTGCCCGGTTGTTCTAACCCAATAACCTATGCACAGCGCAGTCAAGCCAGCGCCCACAAGGTATGTGCGTTAACCGTCAGATCGAGACAAAGAAGAAACTCGCGATCAACGCCATCCCCACGGCCCACACCAGCGAACGCAACAGCGCCCAGTCCGCCAGGTAGCAAATGATGTACAGCAGGCGGCTGGTGATGAACAGCACCGCCAGCACATTGATGGTCACCAGCTCGGCCGTGCCGGCCAGGTGGGCGATGATCACCGCCGCCGCAAAGGCCGGGGTGACTTCAAAGCTGTTGAGTTGCGCATTGTGGGCACGCTTGGCAACGCCTTCGACCGTGTCCAGGAACGCACGCGGGTCGTGGTTATGCCGCGGCCCGAACTTGCCGCCGCTGAACTTGGCCACACCGGTACACAGGTACGGCAGAAAGATTGCGATCAACACACACCAGAAAGCCACTGTCATCAGTCATTCCCTTTTTTGGTTTTATCAAGGCAGTCAGAGCGTCATCACTCACAGGCCGATCGGCGCCGACGTTCAAGCTATGAGCCATGATCGGCCGAAAGGTTCTTTCCTGTAAGGGCACCTGTTTATACTAAACAACGTCCCGACGCACGCTGTGCACCTACATTTCCCCGTCCCAAGGACCCCGGATGCTTGAACTTGTCGCCGCCTTCATTTGCCTCACCACCCTGCTCACCTATGTGAACTTTCGTTTTATCGGCCTGCCGCCCACCATCGGCGTAATGGTCACTGCACTGCTGTTTTCGCTGATCCTGCAAGGCCTCAGTTTCATCGGCTACCCCGGCCTGGAAGAGCGCATCCAGCAATTGATCGGCCAGATCGACTTCGGCGATTTGCTGATGAACTGGATGCTCTCGTTCCTGCTGTTCGCCGGTGCGTTGCACGTCAACTTGAGCGACCTGCGCAGCTACCGCTGGCCCATAGGCCTGTTGGCGACCTTTGGCGTATTGATCGCTACCCTGGTGATCGGCAGCCTGGCGTACTACATCTTCGCCCTGTTCGGCTGGCACGTGAGTTTCCTGTATTGCCTGCTGTTCGGCGCGCTGATCTCGCCGACCGACCCGATTGCGGTACTGGGCGTGCTGCGTACCGCCAACGCCTCGAAACCGCTGAAAACCACGATCGTCGGCGAATCGCTGTTCAACGACGGCACCGCAGTGGTGGTGTTCACCGTCCTGCTGGGCATCGCGCAGCTCGGTGAAACACCGACCGTAGGCGCCACGGCCATGCTGTTCGCCCATGAGGCGATTGGCGGTGTGGTGTTCGGTGGGCTGATCGGTTACCTCGTATACCTGATGATCAAGAGCATCGAGCAGCACCAGATTGAAGTCATGCTGACCCTGGCGCTGGTGATCGGCGGCTCGGCGATGGCCACTGAACTGCACGTCTCGGCACCGATTGCGATGGTGGTGGCCGGGCTGATCATCGGCAACCTGGGCCGCAAGCTGGCGATGAACGACATGACTCGGCGCTATCTGGATGGTTTCTGGGAGTTGCTCGACGACATGCTAAACGCCCTGCTGTTTGCCCTGATCGGCATGGAACTGCTGCTGTTGCCGTTCAACTGGCTGCACGTATTGGCGGCCAGTTTGCTCGCTGTGGCGATCCTGCTGTCACGCCTGCTGACCGTGGCCCCGGCGATCCTGCTGCTGCGGCGCTGGCGCACGGTACCGCGCGGCACCATCCGCGTCCTGACCTGGGGCGGTTTGCGCGGTGGCGTCTCGGTAGCACTGGCCCTGGCATTGCCGCTGGGCCCGGAGCGCGACTTATTGCTGAGCATCACCTATATCGTGGTGCTGTCGTCGATCTTGTTGCAAGGCTTGACCATTGGCCGGGTCGTAAAGCGCGTAGCCGAGTCGCAGTGAGCCCCTGAGCATTTACATTTCTACACCACAAGTTTGCCTACGGGCGCTCTGCACAGATGCTCAAGCAGGTGCCGCATCGCCAGTGGGCGGCGCGGCATCGAGCTGTGCATGACAACCAGATCCCGCGAATAGCGCGACGCGTCGTCGACCGGCAAGACACATAGGCCACGGCTCGACATCCCCGACCACTGCGGTACCAGTGACACACCCATGCCTTGGGCGACCAGCATGACGATGGTTTCCAAGGCATCCAGCTCACACAATACCTGCGGAGCAAAGGACTGTTCATCCAGGAAACGCTGGGCAATCTGCCCACCCCACGAACGGGCGTCATAGCGAATGAATGGCCGCTCGCGCAGCAATGCTTCGAAGGTCTGCGCGTCACACTCAGCGGGAGCAATCAGAATCAGGGGTTCGGCCCGCAACAAGGTGGTTGCTAACGCCTTGGGCGGCTCAAACGGCGGTCTGACAAGAATCGCCGCGTCCAACTCGCGGGCAAGCAATCTCTCATAGAGGCTTCTGGAGTCACCCGGTGTGATCTTCAGCTTCAGCTCCGGTGCTGAAAGTGCCAGTCGCTCGATCGTTCTTGGCAAGACGCCGGTCAATGCCGTTGAAATCGCGCCGATCTTGATCTCTCCCGATAAGCCATCCTGACTCAGGTCCTCCTGCAACTCGCGCGCCTGCTCGATGACTGCCTGAATTTTTGGTAACAACAGCAGGCACTGGTCCGACGGCCACGCGGCATGCGCCGTGCGCATAAGCAGCGTGCACCCCAGCGTCCGCTCAAGCGCCTTGACCCGTTGGCTGATCGCCGCTGCGGTACGGTTTTCGCGTCGCGCCGCCGCAGCAATGGAGCCGGTTTCAATGACCGCGACCAGGCTTCTCAGGAATCGAATATCCATAAATTTTCCTTTCGCTCAGACCAACGCGAACCCGTTTTACCCGGATGCGCAGCCTGTTTAATTTGAGGATCCCCCTACAGAGATTCCGCTCATGAACAGACCCTTCCACGCTGCATACCATGTTTATGACTTAAACAAGGCGCGCATTTTTTATCGAGATGTTTTGGGCTGTGCAGAAGGCCGCAGCAGCGAGACCTGGATCGACTTCGATTTTTTCGGCAACCAGCTTTCACTGCACCTGGGCACGCCCTTCCCCACGACGCGTACCGGCCTGGTGGGGGACCATCATGTGCTGATGCCGCACCTCGGTGTGGTGTTACCGCTGGAGGAGTGGCTGGTGCTGGCCGAGCGTCTCACTCAAATGAGCACGCCCTTCGAGATCCCGCCGGTGGTTCGTTTCGCCGGCGAGCCGGGCGAACAGCGCACGATGTTTTTTCTCGACCCCAGCGGCAATCCCATCGAAGTGAAAGGCTTCAAGGACTTCGCTGGACTGTTCGCTCAATAAACCCCTGACAACTACAACAATAAGGGTCACCTGCATGAACACCAAAAAACCAACCAGCCTCGTCACCCGGATTATGATCGGTCTGGCAGCCGGAATAATCGTCGGTATCCTTCTTAACCAGTTTCCCGAACATAAGTCCTGGTTCATTGAAAACCTGCTGCAACCGGCAGGCGACCTGTTTATCAAGCTGATGAAGATGATCGTCGTGCCTCTGGTCTTCGCTTGCATGACGGTCGGCATTGCCGGCATGGGAAATCCCGCCGCCTTGGGACGTGTCGGCGTGAAGACCCTCGTTTATTTCTTCACGATCACCAGTATTGCAATCGTCTTCGGCCTGATTGTGGGTAATGTCGTCGCGCCCGGCTCGGGCGCGGAATTCGGCAGCACTTTGCCAACACCCGTAACAGGGCTGGCTGCCAACAGCACAACGCAGAATCTGGGCCAGACGCTATTGGCGATCGTGCCGGATAACATCGTGTTGGCCATGTCCCAGGGCAAGCTGCTGTCGGTGCTGTTTTTCGCCATCCTGTTCGGCTGCGCCTTGTCTATGTTGCCTGAGCAGCGCAAGGCTCCTCTGATCAGTGTGATGCAGGGCATCTCAGACACCATGTTCAAAGTCACCCACCTGGTAATGCACTACTCGCCGATAGGCATTTTCGGACTGATAGCGGTCACCGTCGCCAGCTTTGGCCTCAGTGCCCTGCTGCCGTTGGCCAAGCTGATCGGCACGACTTATGTCGCAGTGCTGTTATTTGCCCTGTGCATATTGGGTGCCGTCGCTCGATTGGTGGGTGTCGGTTTTTTCCATTTGGTGCGAGAAATACGCAGTGAATTGCTGCTGGCCTATAGCAGTGCCGCCTCAGCGACGGTGATGCCTCAATTGATCGAGAAGATGGAGCGCTACGGCGCGCCACGCCCTATTACCAGCATGGTTATCCCGTTGGGCTACTCGTTCAACCTGGATGGCGCATCGCTGTTCGCTGCACTGGGCACATTGTTCATCGCCCAAGCGTATGGCATCGACTTGAGCCTGGCCGATCAGGGGATGCTGATATTGATCATGGTGTTGACGTCGAAGGGCGCAGCGGGCGTGCCAGGCTTCATGTTTATCATCCTCACCGCGACGTTGACTGCAGCGGGGCTCCCCGTAGAGGGCGTGGCGATCATTGCAGGCGTTTATCGCCTGATGGATATGCCAGTCACGGCATTGAATGTGCTGGGTAACGCGTTGGCGCCGTTGGTAATTGCTCGGTGGGAAGACCAATTGAAGGCACCTGACAGCACGCCTGCGGCCAATCTCGCCGACGTACCGGACCAAGGCCTGAAGGTTCCCGGAACGCCCCGCAAAGCTCGCATTTGAGCCTTGTGCGGGGCTGCATCATTGCTTTTCCTTGCTTTGAGGACGCTGCTCCGCTGCGCCGACGTGAGCCCCGGAAAGCACCTTGCCTTCGCTACGAATCTGCGCATGGCTGATCAACGCAAAGATGAAGCTGCCACCGATGATATTGCCGGCCAGGGTCGGGCCGGCAAATACCAGCCAGAAGTCATGCCAGGACAGTTCGCCGGCAAACACCAGGTAGGACACTTCCGCCGAACCCACTACGATGTGGGTAAAGTCCCCCAGCGCCATGAGGTAGGTGATCACAATAATGATGAACATCTTGGCGCTTTCCATCGACGGGATCATCCACACCATGGTGGCGATCATCCAGCCGGAAACGATGCCCTTGGCGAACATCTGGCCGGCATCGTTTTCCATGATCTTGCGCCCGATTTCGAGGAAGGCCAGGTCGGTCTTTGCATCGAAGATCGGCAGGTGCAACATCACATAAGCCACCAGCAAGGTCCCGCACAGGTTGCCCACCAGCACCACCGTCCAGAGCCGCAACAGGCGCCCGGCATTGGAAAGGGTCGGTTTGCTCATCACCGGCAACACGGCAGTGAGGGTGTTTTCGGTAAACAGTTGCTGGCGCGCGAGGATCACCGCCAGGAACCCCGCGCAATAACCAAAGCTGGCGATGACCTTGAACGCTTCGCCGTCCGGCAAGCGCGAGTTGAGCAAGCCCATGGCCATCAGCGACAGCCCCATGGTCAACCCGGCAGCCAAGGCAGACCACCACAACGCCGCGACGTTGCGCTCCAGCTCCTGGTCGCCCTGAGTACGGATGATTTCATGCAGCACCGCGGCGCGGGGCGGCTGGTTCTTGTCTACGTCCTGCTGCTCTTCGTGGGACAGGTTGGGGGTTTTGCCTGCTTCGTCGGTGGCCATGATGTTCCGGTGTCCAAGGGGGGCGTGTAGCTACGACACGCCGCCACCGTGGCTGTTCAGTGGCCAGGCAACTAAAGCGCAATCTTCCAGGCCTTGATCCAACTCCATCGGATTCTTGAAGACAGTATTTACACCGCCACGCTGTTACTCGGAAAGACCGTCGCCTTCGAACTGATCCTTCACGTATTTGATTTCGGTGCGGCCGTGAGGCGCTGGCAGCCCGTCTTCACCGAGGTTGACGAAGACCATTTTCTCGACGGTCAGGATGCTCTTGCGCGTGATTTTGTTACGCACTTCACAGGTCAGGGTGATGGAGGTGCGGCCGAACTCGGTTGCGGTGATGCCCAGTTCGATGATGTCACCCTGGCGTGAGGCGCTGACGAAGTTGATTTCGGAGATGTACTTGGTCACCACGCGCTGGTTACCCAATTGCACGATCGCGTAGATCGCCGCTTCTTCATCGATCCAGCGCAGCAGGCTGCCGCCGAACAGGGTGCCGTTGGGGTTGAGGTCTTCGGGTTTTACCCATTTGCGGGTGTGGAAGTTCATGGTCACTCCAATGCGTGTTGCCCAATGATGGCCAATATCATGGCAGAGCCCGGGCCCAAGCTCTATGAGCCATTGCCTATCACCCCCATGAGCGATCCTCATGTAGCCGACAGAAAGGCTTGGGAAGTGCCGCATACACAGCTATAATCGCCCCCGTTTCAAAACGGTCATCTTCCGTAGGTACCGTTCTCCCGCCACCTGTCCGAGGGGCGCTGCAGCAGGCTTGGCCTGTCAGGCTCGGATGGGGCGTTGTCTGGCCTGGCTCACCTGGCTTGATACTAAACGCACAACGGCGCCCATTCGCACACTACGAATGGAGGCTCTTCATGAGCGCTGTAATTACGCCTGCAGAATTCAACGACTACAAAGTCGCCGACATGTCCCTCGCCGCCTGGGGCCGTCGCGAAACCTTTATCGCCGAATCCGAAATGCCAGCCCTGATGGGCCTGCGTCGCAAGTACGCCGCTGAGCAGCCGCTCAAGGGTGCGAAGATTCTCGGCTGCATCCACATGACCATCCAGACTGCCGTGCTGATCGAAACCCTGGTTGCCCTGGGTGCCGAAGTGCGTTGGTCGTCCTGCAATATTTTCTCGACTCAAGACCAGGCCGCTGCCGCTATCGCCGCCGCCGGTATTCCGGTGTTCGCCTGGAAAGGCGAAACCGAGGCCGAGTACGAGTGGTGCCTGGAGCAAACCATCCTCAAGGATGGCGCGCCTTGGGATGCCAACATGATCCTCGACGACGGCGGCGACCTGACCGAGCTGCTGCACAAGAAATACCCGCAGATCCTCGACCGCGTCCACGGCGTGACCGAAGAAACCACCACCGGCGTACACCGCCTGTTGGACATGCTGGCCAAGGGCGAGCTGAAAATCCCGGCCATCAACGTCAACGACTCGGTGACCAAGAGCAAGAACGACAACAAATACGGTTGCCGTCATAGCCTGAACGACGCCATCAAGCGCGGCACCGACCACCTGCTGTCGGGCAAGCAAGCCCTGGTGATCGGCTACGGCGACGTGGGCAAGGGTTCGTCCCAGTCCCTGCGTCAGGAAGGCATGATCGTCAAGGTCTCCGAAGTTGACCCGATCTGCGCCATGCAAGCCTGCATGGACGGTTTCGAAGTAGTTTCGCCGTTCATCGACGGCATCAACGACGGCACCGAAGCGAGCATCGACAAGGCGCTGCTGGGCAAGATCGACCTGATCGTGACCACCACCGGTAACGTGAATGTCTGCGACGCGAACATGCTCAAGGCGCTGAAGAAACGCGCAGTGGTCTGCAACATCGGCCACTTCGATAACGAGATCGACACCGCTTTCATGCGCAAGAACTGGGCATGGGAAGAAGTGAAGCCACAGGTGCACAAGGTTCACCGTACCGGCTCGGGCGATTTCGACCCGCAGAACGACGACTACCTGATCCTGCTGGCCGAAGGCCGTCTGGTGAACCTGGGTAACGCGACCGGCCACCCAAGCCGCATCATGGACGGCTCGTTCGCCAACCAGGTACTGGCGCAGATCTTCCTGTTCCAACAGAAGTACGCCGACCTGTCGCCTGCCCAGAAAGCCGAGCGCCTGACCGTGGAAGTACTGCCGAAGAAACTCGACGAAGAAGTGGCCCTGGAAATGGTCCGCGGCTTCGGCGGCGTAGTGACCCAACTGACCAAGACCCAGGCCGACTACATCGGCGTGACCGTTGAAGGTCCGTTCAAGCCGCACGCTTACCGCTACTGATATGCCTGCTGCCCACTCTCCCTGTGGGGGAGCGGGCTTTAATGCGGGAGGGGGCTTGCTCCCGATGGCGGTGGGTCAGTCGATATATTTACTCACTGACACTCCGCTATCGGGGGCAAGCCCCCTCCCACATTGACGGTGTACATCTCCCGGCTTTATGAGTTTCCAAGGGTATGACCATGTCCCAAGACCGTCGCTACAGCTTCGAGTTCTTCCCGACCAAGACCGATGCTGGGCATGAAAAACTGATGGCCACTGCCAAGCAGTTGGCCAGCTACCAGCCCGACTTCTTTTCCTGCACCTACGGCGCCGGCGGTTCGACCCGTGACCGCACGATCAACACCGTGCTGCAGCTCGAAAGTGAAGTCAAAGTTCCCGCCGCTCCGCACTTGTCGTGCGTGGGCGATAGCAAAGCTGACCTGCGCAGCCTGCTGACCCAATACAAAGCCGCCGGCATCAAGCGCATCGTCGCCCTGCGTGGCGACCTGCCCTCCGGCATGGGCATGGCCAGCGGTGAGCTGCGCTACGCCAATGACCTGGTGAGTTTCATCCGCGAAGAAAGCGACGATCACTTCCACATCGAAGTGGCCGCCTATCCGGAGATGCACCCCCAGGCGCGCAATTTCGAAGACGATCTCAAGAACTTCGTACGCAAGGCCAACGCCGGCGCCAATAGCGCGATCACCCAGTACTTCTTCAACGCCGACAGCTACTTCTACTTCGTCGAGCGTGTACGCGCCATGGGTGTGAACATCCCGATCGTGCCGGGCATCATGCCGATCACCAACTACAGCAAGCTGGCGCGCTTCTCCGACGCCTGCGGTGCCGAAATCCCACGCTGGGTGCGCAAGCAACTGGAAGCTTATGGCGACGACGTCAAAAGCATCCAGGCGTTCGGCGAGCAGGTCATCACCGAGATGTGTGAGCAATTGTTGCAAGGTGGTGCGCCAGGGTTGCACTTCTATACCCTGAACCAGGCTGAACCCAGCCTTGCCATCTGGAACAACCTCAAGCTGCCACGCTAAGGCTTGCCCGGTTGTGCCAAGGCCCTCGTTCAAACGAGGGCCTTTGTGCTTCACATACACACGGAACCCCGCAGTCCATGAATACAGTGTCTTCCTCTTCCCGTCCGCAGCTGGTCTACCTCGTCTTCGGCGCCGAAACCTACCACCAGGAAGCGGTATTCAGCATCGCCAGCGCATTGGCATTCCTGCAGGACACCCCTGATGCAGCCGTGGACATCCAGGTCTTCAGCGACAACCCCGAACCCTATCGCCTGCTGCCGGTGCGTGTACGCCCGCTGGACGAGGCGACTCGCAAGCGCTGGAGTGAACCCCACGGTTATCACTTTCGCACCAAGCACGTTGTGCTGCGCCAGGTGTTGCAAGAGTCGCCGGTAGCGCTGCTGATCGACACCGACACGTTTTTCCACCGTTCCCCCCTGACGCTGTTCGAGCGTGTGCAGCCGGGCACCTTGCTGTGCAACGCCTTCTACACCAAGTACGGCGACAACCACGAAAGCATCCTCTACACCGCCCTGCGCCAGCGCCTGTTGGAGATGGGTGTGGCCGACGATGACATGATGACCCTCAACTCCGGCGTGATGGGCCTGACCCAGCAGGACGCGCACATCCTCGACCGTTCGATCGAGTTGATGGACGAACTGTTTCCCCATGCCCAGGGTGCCTACACACTGGAAGAGTTCTGCCTGTCCATCGCCGCCTACCGCACCGTCAACGTGCGCGAGTGCCCGGACCTGATCCACCATTACTGGAGCCGCAAGCAGCTGTTCCGGGCCAAGGTCAAGGCCTGGATCGCCAAGCACGCCGCCGCGCCCACCAGTGCACTGGCCCTGGCCGACACGCGCCAGGTGTCCGCCCACTTGCCGCGCCCGCCGCGTTTGCAGCGCACGCTGTACAAGCTGATTACGCTGTTGCTGCCCAAGCACCAGCAGCAGTTCATCCGTGAAATCCTCTACGGTTGCTATGAACACGAAAACGAGTTCGACCAGGCCTGCGGCCCCGTTTGGTGGGACAAGGCCCGACAGAACCAGGAAGAGCGCCAGCAACGCCCGATTGACGCGCACCAGCTCGAACGCTGGTTCGCCAACCCGGTGGTGCGCCTGATCCTCGGCGAGCGGCGTGCCGCGATCCACGCTCACCTGATGGACGCGCCAGTAAACTGAGACCCGGCGCCAACGCGCGTGCCAGAGCTTCTCTTTATCTCGGTAGCGTCGTAACCTCAGGGAATGCCCGTCATTTTCAAGTTGTTGATCGCTACGCTTTTCACTTGCCTGAGCCTGGCCGCTTATGGCGAGAAACTGCGCATTGTCACCGAACCATGGGCGCCCTACGTCTACGACGACAACGGCAGCATGCGTGGCCTGGACTACGAAACCACGGTGATCGTGTTCCAGCGCCTCGGCGTGGATGTGCAATGGCAGTTCCTGCCCTGGAAACGTTGCCTGGCGATGCTTGACCAAGGCCACGCCGACGGCGCGCTGGATATTTTCCACAGCCACGAGCGCGACGCCTTGCTGCTCTACCCCAGCGAACCCTTGTCGACGGTCGAATTCGTGCTGTTCTACGCCAATGAGCGTCCGCACCCCGCCGAAACCCTCGACGATCTGCGCGGCCTGAGCGTGGGGATCTCTCCCGGTTACCTGTATGGCGAAGCCTTCGGCGCGTCCGCCACCTTTGCCCGTGAACCCGCCCCCAGCCATGAGGCCAACTTCGGCAAGCTGATGCTGGGGCGCATCGATATGGTGGTCACTGACCGTCGCGTGGGGCAGCACGTGATCAAGCAATTGGGCCTGGAAGACAAGGTCAGCCAGGCGCCGCTGGTGGTCAGCCGCCAGCAGCAGTTTCTTGCCGTACGCCGTGGCGCGGGCATGGATTTGCTGGTCCAGCGCTTTGCCGCTGAGCTCAGGCGCTTCAAGCAAGAGCCGGCCTACGCCGCCTTGAGCGCCAAATATGGCGGTATCCAGGCGCAAACGGCGCCCATCAGCGCCTCCGAATACACCGTTGAGCAGCAGGAAAGCAGCGCGCAGTGATTGCTCTGTTATACTCCGGCCTTTCCGCCAGGCTTACGCCCGGCCGCTGAGGTCTTGAAAAAGGCACCCAACCCCGCTACAGCGCAGCTTTGCAGCCCGCGCGAGCCGGTGGAGTGCCCGCCAGACGCAGCAGGACCGGACGGGATTACGCTCCCCTAAGCGCCATTCACGCCCGGCAAGATTATCCCTCTGGGCCAAGCCCTAACTAAAACAGGATTACTCATGTCCTTTGCTTCCCTCGGTCTCTCCGAGGCTTTAGTCCGCGCCATCGAGGCAGCGGGCTATACCGAGCCTACTCCGGTGCAACAGCGGGCCATTCCCGCCGTGTTGCAAGGTCGCGACCTGATGGTTGCGGCGCAGACAGGTACCGGTAAAACCGGTGGTTTCGCCCTCCCGATTCTGGAGCGGTTGTTCCCCAACGGTCACCCGGACAAATCCCAGCGTCACGGCCCGCGCCAACCGCGCGTACTGGTCCTGACCCCTACCCGCGAACTCGCCGCCCAGGTGCACGACAGCTTCAAGCTGTATGCCCGCGACCTGAAGTTCGTCAGCGCCTGCATCTTCGGCGGCGTCGGCATGAACCCCCAGGTTCAGGCCATGTCCCGTGGTGTTGACGTGCTGGTGGCCTGCCCGGGTCGCTTGCTCGACCTGTGCGGCCAAGGCAGCGTCGACTTGTCCCACGTGGAAATCCTCGTGCTGGACGAAGCCGACCGCATGCTCGACATGGGCTTTGTCCATGACGTGAAGAAGGTCCTCGCCCGCCTGCCGGCCAAACGTCAGAACCTGCTGTTCTCGGCAACGTTCTCCCAGGACATCACCGCCCTGGCCGGCAAGTTGCTGCACAACCCGGAACGCATCGAAGTCACGCCGCCCAACACCACGGTCGAGCGTATCGAGCAACGCGTGTTCCGCCTGGCCGCCAGCCACAAGCGCTCGCTGCTCGCGCACCTGATTACCCACGGTGCCTGGGAACAGGTGCTGGTGTTTACCCGCACCAAGCACGGCGCCAACCGCCTGGCCGAGTACCTGGACAAGCACGGCCTCACCGCCGTCGCCATCCACGGTAACAAGAGCCAGAACGCGCGCACCAAAGCCCTGGCCGACTTCAAGGCCGGCAGTGTGCGCATCCTGGTCGCCACCGATATCGCCGCGCGCGGCCTGGATATCGACCAGTTGCCCCATGTGGTCAACTTCGAGCTGCCGAACGTCGACGAAGACTATGTGCACCGTATCGGCCGTACTGGCCGTGCCGGTCGCTCGGGCGAGGCCATTTCCCTGGTCGCACCGGACGAAGAAAAACTGCTGAAAAGCATCGAGCGCATGACCAAGCAGAAAATCGCCGACGGCGACCTGATGGGCTTCGATTCCAGCGCCGTGGAGGCCGAAAAGCCTGAAGCGCGCGAGCGTCCGGACGTGCGTAACCCACGCAACCCACGCGGTCCGAAGGGCGATGGCCCGAACGGCGGCGGTGGCGGTGGTGGCCGTCGCGACAAGGGCAAGGACAAGGGCAAGGAAAAAACTGCGACCAGCAGCCGTGGCGAACGCCCGGCCCGCGAGCAGAAGCCCCGTGAAGGCACCCCGGCCCGCGAACAGCGCCAGCCGAGCCAGCCTCCACGCGCCGCATCCGACCGTGCCCCGGACGAATTCCTCGACGACGATGTGGATAACTTCGGTAACCGCGTTGACTACGTGCCACAAGCCAAGCCGGCGCAAGGCCGTGGCCGTCGCCCAGGTGCCCCGGCACAAGGCGCAGGCGCAGCCGCTCCACGTGGTGGTCAGCCACAGGGCGCGCGCCAGAACGGCCCGCGCAACAGCAGCGGCGGCACCACCGGCACACCACCGGCCAAACGCAGCGGCCCGCGC
This sequence comes from Pseudomonas sp. R2-7-07, assembly GCF_003852355.1. Classification (NCBI taxonomy): domain Bacteria; kingdom Pseudomonadati; phylum Pseudomonadota; class Gammaproteobacteria; order Pseudomonadales; family Pseudomonadaceae; genus Pseudomonas; species Pseudomonas sp. R2-7-07. Next base: position 5,379,340 of record NZ_CP027759.1, read on the forward strand.
AACGGCGCACCGCGTGATGGCCAGGCCCGTCGCGAAGACTCGCGCAGCAACAACCGCCGCCCGGCCCGTGACGACCAGCCGCTGTCCGAGCCAGCCGTGCAAAACCCGCGCGGTGGCCCGGCACCGAAGATCATCCACAAGGAGTCGAAAGCGGATCGCTTCCCGACACCCGAGCAGTTGGATCAACTGCCTGGCCGTCCTCGTGGTGAAAAGCCAGCGTTGCTGACCCGCAACCGCTGAGTTCCAAGGCGCCATAAAAAATGCCCCGCATCTTGGATGCGGGGCATTTTTTTTGACTCGATCAGATCAAATGTGGGAGGGGGCTTGCTCCCGATAGCAATGGGTCAGCCAGCACTGCTGGGGCTGACCCACCGCTATCGGGAGCAAGCCCCCTCCCACAAAGGCCCGCATTGTCAGGCGGACATTACTTCTGCTTCACACCTTCCAGCGAAATATCCAGGTCGACGGTCTGCGAAGTCGGGCCAGGGCCTTTCACGCCGAAGTCGTTCAGGTCGATCGTGGTCTTGGCGTTGAAGCCAGCACGCTCGCCGCCCCATGGGTCCTTGCCCTCACCGTTGAAGGTGGCCTTGAAGGTCACAGGCTTGGTCACACCGTGGAACGTCAGGTCGCCGGTCACGTCAGCGGTTTTGTCGCCGGTGGATTTAACCGCGGTGGACACAAACTTGGCGTCGGCAAACTTGGCTACGTCGAGGAAGTCTTTGCTGGCGATGTGCTTGTCACGTTCAGCGTGGTTGGACCACAGGCTGGCGGTTTTCACGTCGACTGCGATTTTGCTGGCTTCAGGCTTAGCCGAATCCCAGCTGAAAGTACCATCCCAGTCCTTGAAGGTACCGTGGATGTAGCTGTAGCCCAGGTGGCTGATTTTCCAGTCGATGAAGGCGTGCTGGCCTTCCTTGTCGATCTTGTAGTCAGCAGCCATCACCTGACCTGCGGACAGCAGGGCGGTACCGATAGCCAGAGCAGCGAGAGTCTTTTTCAACATGTTTTCTATTCCTTGTGAGTCGAGGTTGAACATCAGGCTTTGCGCCCCAGCATTCGCTTAAGGGTCACATCACGATCGATAAAGTGGTGTTTCAGCGCAGCCACGCCATGCAAGCCGGCGAAGACCACCAACACCCAGGCGAGGTACAGGTGCACCACGCCGGCGGTGTCTGCCTGGTCCGGTAGCCCGGAAACCACGGCAGGAATCTCAAACAGGCCAAACACCGGGATACCGACACCGTCTGCGGTGGAAATCAGGTAACCGGCAATCATCACGGCAAACAGCCCCACATACAGGAACGCGTGACCAAACGCGGCGCCGATGCGGGTCAGCCGGCTGTAGCTGGCCAGCGGTGCGGGCGGCGGGCTGACCAGGCGCCAGACGATACGTACCAGCATGATGGCGAAGAGCGTGATGCCAATGCTCTTGTGCAGGTCCGGCGCGTCTTTGCGCCAGGCACTGTAGTAATCGAGACCGACCATCCACAGGCCCAGGGCGAACAATCCAAATACCACCAAGGCCACGCCCCAGTGCAAAACCATGCTGACCCAGCCATAGCGGGCCGATGAATTGCGTAACTGCATGAACTTAATCCCGTAAGAACTGTGCCCAAGACTAGCGCTTTACCTATCGAATTAAAGCGAAAAATTTCGCTTTGAAATATCGAGAAATGCGATCTGAAGGCTATGCATCATAAATTAACAAGGGATTAAGACTATTCCCAAGAAACGTGACAGACCGTCCTGCATTTACCGCGAATTTCCCCACAATGGCTTGTGACCCACGCCACCATTGCATAGGCTTGCGCGATTGTTTCGCCCGCGCAGGTTGCGGGACCGCTTCGAGGAGATCACCGATGGGCTTGAACAACCAGTGGATGCAACGCGACCTCGCGGTGCTGTGGCATCCCTGCACCCAGATGAAAGACCACCAGCAACTGCCACTGGTCCCGATCAAGCGCGGTGAAGGCGTATGGCTGGAAGACTTCGAAGGCAAGCGCTACCTCGATGCCGTCAGCTCTTGGTGGGTCAACGTGTTCGGCCACGCCAACCCGCGCATCAACCAGCGCATCAAGGATCAGGTCGACCAGTTGGAACACGTGATCCTCGCCGGCTTCAGCCATCAGCCGGTGATCGAGCTGTCCGAGCGCCTGGTGGCGATGACCCCCGAAGGCCTGACGCGCTGCTTCTACGCCGATAACGGCTCATCGTGTATCGAAGTCGCGCTGAAAATGAGCTTTCACTACTGGCTCAACCGTGGTCTGCCGAACAAGAAGCGCTTCGTCACCCTGACCAACAGCTACCACGGTGAAACCATCGCGGCGATGTCGGTGGGCGACGTGCCGCTGTTTACCGAAACCTACAAGGCATTGTTGCTCGACACCCTCAAAGTGCCGAGCCCTGACTGCTACCTGCGCCCCGAGGGCGTGAGCTGGGAAGAGCATTCGCGCACGATGTTCCAGGCCATGGAACAGACCCTGGCCGAGCACCACGACAGCGTCGCCGCCGTGATCGTCGAACCGCTGATCCAGGGCGCCGGTGGCATGCGCATGTATCACCCGGTGTACCTCAAGCTGCTGCGCGAAGCCTGTGACCGTTATCGCGTGCACCTGATCCACGACGAAATCGCCGTGGGCTTTGGCCGCACCGGCAGCATGTTCGCCTGTGAACAGGCCGGCATCCGCCCGGACTTCCTGTGCCTGTCCAAGGCCCTGACCGGCGGCTACCTGCCGCTGGCCGCCGTGGTCACCACCGACGACGTGTACGACGCCTTCTACGACGACTACCCGACCCTGCGCGCCTTCCTGCACTCCCACAGCTACACCGGCAACCCGCTGGCCTGCGCGGCGGCCCTGGCCACCCTGGATATTTTCGAAGAAGACAACGTCATCGAAAACAACAAGGCCTTGGCCCAGCGCATGGCCACGGCCACGGCGCATCTGGTCGACCATCCGCATGTGTCTGAAGTACGCCAGACCGGCATGGTCCTGGCCATCGAGATGGTGCAGGACAAAGCCACCAAGACCGCCTACCCCTGGCAGGAACGCCGTGGCCTGAAGGTGTTCGAGCACGCCCTGGAACGCGGCGCGCTGTTGCGACCGTTGGGCAGCGTGGTGTACTTCCTGCCGCCGTATGTGATTACCCCGGAGCAGATCGATTTCCTTGCCGAGGTTGCGAGTGAAGGCATCGATATCGCCACCAACAGCAAGGTCAGCGTTGCCGTGCCGAAGGATTTTCACCCAGGCTTTCGCGACCCAGGTTAACCATGATCGTTCCCACGCTCCGCGTGGGAATGCAGCCCTGGACGCTCCGCGTCCGCTCTGCACACCCTTTTCCAGAGAACACATATGAAACTGTCCCGCTTTTTCACCGACACCCCGCTGAGCCTCGGCGATCACGAGTTGCCCGAGGCGCAGGCGCATTACATCAGCCGTGTGCTGCGCATGAGCGAGGGCGACGCCGTGCAACTGTTCGATGGCTCCGGCCAGGAGTTTCTCGGCAGCTTGCTGGAAGTCGGTAAAAAACGCGTCAGCGTGCAGCTCACGGAAAGCTTCAAAGGCCAGGCCGAATCGCCGCTGCATATCCACCTCGGCCAAGGTCTGTCCAGGGGCGAGCGCATGGATTGGGCGATCCAGAAAGCCACCGAACTGGGCGTCAACGCCATCACCCCGATTTTCAGCGAGCGTTGCGAAGTGCGCCTCAAGGACGAACGCGCCGACAAGCGCCTGCTGCACTGGCGCCAGGTGGCGATCAGCGCGTGCGAGCAATGCGGGCGTTCGACGGTGCCGGTGATTCACCCGCCGCTGTTACTGGCGGACTGGTTGAAGCAAACCGAAGCGGATTTGAAGCTGGTGCTGCACCCAGTGGCCGAGCCGATGGTCAGCCATGCCAGGCCTGCGAGCCTGGCCTTCCTGATCGGGCCTGAGGGTGGGCTGACCGACGGCGAAGTCGAAACAGCCCAAGGCGCCGGCTTCCACGCCGCCCGCCTCGGCCCTCGCGTGTTGCGCACCGAGACTGCACCGGTGGTCGCCTTGGCCGTCGCCCAACAACTCTGGGGCGACTTCTAACTACCCCTTTGCAAACCCAGTCAACACTGTGGGAGGGGGCTTGCTCCCGATAGCGGTAGATCAGCCAGCACCTGTATCGGCTGACACACCGCTATCGGGGGCAAGCCCCCTCCCACATTTGGATTGGGTTACCAATTTTTACTCCACTGGGTCGCTGACTGGCTTGGCGATAATCTGCTTTAACTCCGTAGTCATCGGGAATTCCAGATTCAAGCCCTTCGGCGGAATCGGTTGTTCAAACCAGCGCTGGTAAATCCCGTTGATCTCCCCCGAGCGGTACAGGTCACCGAGCGTCTCATTGACCACCGCAAGAAACTGCGGATCATCCTTGCGCACCATGCAGCTGTAGATCTCCCGCGACTGCTCCTCGCCCACCACCACCCAGTTGTGCGGGTCCCGGGCCTTGGCGCGTTCGCCGTAGAGCAGCGCGTCATCCATGTAGAACGCTACCGCACGGCCGGTCTCGAGCATCTTGAACGCCTCACCATGGTCCTTGGCGCTGATGACAAACATATTGGCCTTGCGTTCGGCGTTGTAGCTTTTGAGGAATCGTTCGTTGGTGGTACCGGCGGTGGTGACCACGTTCTTGCCGTCAAGGTCGGCAAAGCCCTTGATGCCGCTGTCCTTCGCCGTCAGTAATTGCCCCTTCACGTAAATAAACCCGTAGGAAAATGCTACCTGCTTCTGCCGGTCAGCCGTCACCCCGGTAGAGCCGCATTCCAGGTCGACGGTGCCGTTCTGCACCAGCGGAATCCGGGTCTGTGAGGTCACCAGGGTGTACTTGACGTTGAGGTTGGCCACCCCGGTTTTCTGCTGGATACGCTCGACGATCTTGCTTGCCAGGTCCACTGAATAGCCCATGGGTTTGCCAGTGTTATCACCCACGTAGGAAAACGGCACCGACGCATCGCGGTATCCCAGGGTGATGGACTTGGTGTTGGCGATCTTGCCCAGGGTGCCCTCCAGCGGCGCTTGGGCCCCATGGGCCTGTGCGCCGAACAAAAGTCCCAGGGTGCAGCCGGTCAACAGGATTCTTTTCATTGTTATGCTCCGTTGGTCTTTGAATTATTTACGTACAGCAATCACGCTGATTTCCACCAGCACATTCGGCCGCGCCAGCTCCACTTGCAGGGTGGTGCGTGTAGGCGCCATCCCCGGCGACAGCCACGCGGACCACACCTCGTTCATCGGCGCAAAACCGCTGCCGATGTCCTTCAGGTAAATCGTCGCGTTCAGCAGGTGATCCTTGTCGCTGCCCGCCTCGGCCAACAGTGCATCGATTTTGGCCAGCACTTCGCGGGTTTGCGTCATCACGTCCTGCCCTTCGCCCGGCACCTGGCCCGAAAGGAACACCAAGTCCTTGAAAGTGACTGCGCCACTGAGACGCTCGTTGCTGCTGATTCGGTTGATGGTCATGGGGCATCCTCAAGTGGCGCGGGGCGTCAGGCCCTGCATGTCAATGGAAGGAACCTGTTGGTTGATCAGTTCAGCCAACAGTTGGGCGCTGCCGCTGGCCAAGGTAAAACCAAGGGCGCCGTGACCGAGGTTCAGCCACAGGTTGCGATAGACACTGGCACCAATCAGCGGCACCCCAGTCGGCGTGGCCGGGCGCATACCGGCCCATTCAACCGCGTGGGCGTAGTCGCCGGCATTGGGAAATGTCTCCAGGGCCTGGCGTTTCATCAAAGCCAGGCGCTTGGGCTCAAGACCCGCGTCGAAGCCGACAATGTCCACCATGGCCGCGACCCGCAGTTGCTCACCGATGCGCGCGTAGACGATCTTGCGATCGTAGTCCGTGATGCTCACATTCGGCGCCCGGTGCTGCGCGCCAATCGGCACGCTCAGGCTATAGCCCTTGAGCGGATACAGCGGCAGCGACAACCCCGGCAAGCCCAGTTCAGCGCTGCGATGCCCTGCCGCCAGCACCAGTTGCTCGACCGGCATCACCTCATCATCCAATTGGAGGGCGTGCACCACACCGTCGGTATGACGAATCCGGGTAACCTTGCGCCCCAACAAAAATGTGCAACGCCCCGATGCTTCCAGCCGCGCCGCCAATTGCTGGCAAAAGGCATGACAATCCGCTACTTCCTCGTTGGGCGTGTAGATCCCGCCGACAAAACCATCACCGGCCAGCGCCGGCTCCAGGTGCGCGCAATCGGTAGCGGACAACACCTGCTGTTGCAGGACATTGGTCACTTTACTGCGGGCATGTTCAAAGGTATTGGCGTTGCGAAACGTCACCAGCTTGCCATTGCGTCGCCAATCGAAGTCGTCCAGGCGGTCCTCCTCGCGCCATTGCTGCAAGGTGTCCTGGCTCAGGGATGCCAGGCGCAGCAAGTGAGCGGCATTGCGCTGGTTCACCGAACTACGACAGGCGCCGATAAAGGCGGCCATCCAGCGCCATTGCTGGGGATCGAGACGCGGGCGCAGCTTCAACGGCGAGTCACCGCGCAGTAACCAGCCAATCGCTTGCAGCGGCACCCCAGCGTCGGCCAGCGGCGCAACATAGCGGTAGGACAACTGCCCGCCATTGGCGTAACTGGTTTCACTGCCCAGGCTGTCGCGCGCCTCGATCAGCGTCACGCTATGGCCGGCACGCACCAACGCATAAGCGCTCGCCAGGCCGATAACCCCACCGCCAATAATGCAAACCTGCCTGGCCATCCCCGCCTCCCGCCGTTAATTGACAGCGCTCAGCGTAGAGCCAGGTGACAGGCCACCGACAATGAATAAAGATGGCTCACCTATAAACAAAGGTTATGGGACTCGCCATGCGCTTGCGTCATATCGAAATCTTCCAGGCCATCCGCCAGACCGGCTCTATCAGTGCCGCCGCGCAGTTGTTGCACGTCTCGCAACCGGCGGTGACCAAAGTGTTGCAGCACGCCGAACTGCAACTGGGCTTTGCGTTGTTCCTGCGGGTACGCGGCAAATTGCAGCCCACGCCGGAAGCCCTGGCGCTGGAAAGCGAAGTCGAAAAAGTCAGCGCAAGCCTGCAAGGTGTGCGGCGCCTGGCCAAGAGCTTGCGGCGCGAACCGGGGCAAAGCATCCGCATCGGTGCGATCCCGGCGTTGGCGCTGTCGCTGCTGCCGCCGTCAATCTTGGAATGGAAGCGTGATTACCCGGACATCGCCTGTGAGCTGTCCAGCGACCATAGCGGCGAGCTGGTGCAGAAGCTGTTGATGCGCGAGATCGACCTGGCGTTGACACTCACGTTCTCCGGCCATCCGGGGCTCACCACCCAGGTGCTGGCCAACGGCGTGCTGGTAGCGCTGGCGTCAAAAGGCTATTGGTCGGACGCTGAACGGCACATGCCCTTGCCGCTGGCCGAACTGGCCGGCGCGCCCTTGATCGGCCTGTCCAGCGCTGACCCGCTGGCGGCGAAGCTGGGCAGCTACCTGGAAAATGTCGACCCGCCGCCACGGGTGACGATCTCGGTGCAAACCTATTCCCTAGCCCGTGCGATGGTCGAATCCGGCGCCGGCCTCACCGTGATCGATCCGTTCACCGCGCTGGGTGCTTCAACGGCCACCACCCACATCCGCACGCTCACCCCACCGCTGCCGATCACCCTCTACGCACTGACTCGCGCCAACGAGCCCCCGCCGCATATGCTGGCCAGGCTGCTGGAGATTGTCGGCAGTCGCGCCTGTGAGCTGTTGAACCGTCTCTAAACACACCCGAGATCCAATGTGGGAGGGGGCTTGCCCCCGATGACGGCGGATCAATCCATACAAGTGCTGGCCACATTCAAAGCACGTAATGCATGATCGCCACAAAATGCAGCAGGCTGCCGCCGATCACAAACAAATGCCAGATGCCATGGGAATGACGCAGGCGATCCTCCAAAGCAAAAAAGATAATGCCAACGGTGTACAACACCCCACCCGCCGCCAGCCAGGTAAACCCTGCCGTACCCAGCGCGGCGAGCAGCGGCTTGACCGCCACCAGCACGATCCAGCCCATCACCGCATAGATCACGATCGACAGGATGCGTTTCTCCGAGCGTGGCTTGATCTCTTGCAGGATGCCGATCACCGCCAGCCCCCACACAATCCCGAACAGCGTCCAGCCCCACGGCCCGCGTAGCGTGACCAGGCAAAACGGGGTGTAGCTGCCGGCGATCAACAGGTAGATCGAAAAGTGATCGACCTTCTGCATGATCTCTTTTCGCCGCCCGCGCACGCTGTGATACACGGTGGACGCGCTGTACAGCACCATCAAGGTAAAGCCATAAATCGCCACACTGACGATTTTCCAGGGGCTGCCGTCCAGGCTCGCCACCACCAACATCCACACGACGCCAATACACGCCGCGACTGCACCGAGCAAATGGCTCCAGGCGTTGAATCGTTCCCCGTGGTACATCTGCAACCGACCTCCCGTGACCAATAAGGGTTGGCTGGCAAGCCTCCAGCCTTCGTCATAAGAGTGCAAGCGCCTTATGACGTTCCGAGGACGCCGAGCGCATTTGCGGGCACAATCGAGAGCATTCGAACAAGAGCCACGGCCATGTTGATCGACGAAGAATTCACCCTCAAAAAGCTGGAAATCTTCCTGGCATTCATGCGCACCGGCAACCTGGCCCGCGCCGCCGCCGAGTTGCAAACCAGCAACGTCAGCGTGCACCGCGCCATTCATTCGCTGGAAAACGCCCTGCGCTGCCCGTTGTTCAAGCACGAAGGGCGCAATCTCACGCCGCTGGAAAGCGCCTACGTACTCGAAGAGCGCGCCCAGAAACTGGTGGCCGATGTGGTCGACAGCGTACGCCTGACCCGCGAAGCCGCCGGCTTTTCCGCCGAACGATTCAAGCTGGGTTCGCTGTATTCATTGACGGTCAAGACCGTGCCGCAACTGATCATGGGCCTGAAAATCAGGCGCAGCGAACTGAATATCGACCTGATCCTGGGCTCCAATTTCGACCTGCTCTACAAGCTCAAGAACATGGAAGTGGACGCGATCCTCATCGCTCTCGACGACCATGCGAACGACCCGGACTGCGCGCAGATTGCGCTGTTCAGCGACGATATCTTCCTCGCCACTCCAGCCGACTCCCCCTTCGACCGCGAACAGCAGATCGACCTGGCCGACGTGCGCGACGCAACCTTCATCACCCTCACCCAAGGCTTTGCCACGCACCAGGACGGCAACCGCGTGTTCAAGCAGGCCGGGTTCGAGCCGAAAGTGGCGATGCAGGTCAACGACATCTTCACGCTGCTGAGCATGGTCAGCTCGGGCGTGGGTTATGCGCTGCTGCCGGGCAGGATTGCAGCGGTGTATGAGAACCGCGTGAAGCTGATACCGCTGCAGCCCAGGTATCGGCTGCAGCAGCATATCGGCGTGGTGTTCTTGAAGGCCAAGGAGCGCGATCCGAACTTGCTGGCGCTGTTGGCGGAGTGCCGGATGTATGCCAATCGGCAGGGGTCAGCCTGAGCTGATCGTTCCCACGCTCCGCGCGGGACACGCCTCCTGGGACGCTCCGCGTCCCGACTTCAAGAGCGGACGCGGAGCGTCCAGGGCTGCATTCCCACGCGGAGCGTGGGAACGATCACTCAGCCCACCAACCCCCGCACAATGAAGTACAGCAGCGAAGGCCCGAGCAAACACCCAAGCCCGGTATGAAATGTCGCCGTCAGCGCGCCATACGGCACCAACCGCCGATCCGTCGCCGCCAGCCCCGCCGTCACCCCGCTCACGGTGCCGGCCAAGCCACCAAACACCATCGCCGAACGCGGGTTGTCCAGGCCCATCCAGCGCGCCGCCACCGGTGTGCCGACCATCACCAGAATCGCCTTGATCAACCCGGTGGCAATCGACAGCGCCATCACATCCGAGGTCGCGCCAATCGCCGCTCCGGTCACCGGGCCGACAATGTAGGTCACCGCGCCCGCGCCAATGGTGGTCATGCTGATCGCATCGCGATAACCGAACGCCCAGGCCATGCTCGCGCCGACGATGAATGGCAGGATCGTGCCCAGCAGCAGCGCAATCACACCGATCATGCCGGCTTTGCGCGCCTCGGTCGCCTGCACTTCAAACGCCGTGGCAACAATGGCGAAATCCCGCAGCATCGCACCGCCCATCAGACCGATACCAGAGAACAGGGCCAGGTCCGCCAGGCCCTTCTGCCCACCCGTGAGCGTGCCGCCGACCCAGGCCAGCACCAGGCCGATGACGATGGCAATCGCCGAGCCGTGGATGCGCCCGAACGTAAGGCGCTTGGACAGCACCACGGAAATCCACATCACCACGCCCACAAAGGCAAACGCAGTGATCAGACCGTTATGCTCCAAGCCTTTCTCGATGAGGTCCCACATCTCAGCGACCTCCCGCAGGAACGATCAGCGGCTCTTCGGCGGGCAGAGGCTCGCCCCTGTGCGTGCGGCTGATCAAGGCGATGGTGCAACCACAGACCACCACCGAACCAATCGCCGCCAGCACCGCGACCGGGCCGCCGTGCAGGGCGGTCACGACGTTTTGTTGCGCGGCCATCGCCACCACCACGGGAATGTACATGGCGCCCCAGAAGCCCACGCCCATCTCGCACTCCTTGGTCATGCCGCCGCGCTTTTGCATCCACAACCGTGCGCAGATCAGCAGGATCATGGCGATGCCCACGCCGCCCACGTTGGATTTGACGCCTAGTAAAACGCCGAGCATGTCGCCCATGATCACGCCTGCAAGCGTGCAGATCGCCAGCAATGCCACACCGTAGATAATCATCGTTGTTGTCCTCAAAGTGCTCGATCGAAATTGTTGTTGTTGTGCTTCGAAAGCCTTGGGTAGTGCTTTATCGGTGGCGGCGCTCCTCCTCTTCCAGCAAGGCCTGCAAGGTGTCCAGGCGCGCGCCTTCGCAGGCGATCACCGTGCCTTGTTCGAACACGCGGCGTGACAGGCCGGTGAGCACGGCGCCCGGGGGCAGTTCGATTTGCAGGCGCACACCGCGCTCATAGGCGCTTTGTACGGTGCCGCGCCAATCGACGACGCGGCACATGTTGAAGGCCAGGTCGTCGCAAAGCTGTTCGGGGTTGTGGATCGGCCGCGCGCGGGTGCTGCTCAGGTAGGTGATGCGCGGCGGCTTGAGCGGAACGAAGGCCTGGGCGAGAACCTTGGCGGGTGCATCCAGCAACGCGCAGTGAGACGGCACGCTGACGGCCAGGCGCCTGGCGATGCCGTTGCCTTTGATGCGCGCTGCCACCTGCTTCATCGCCTCGTCGCTGCCGGCGATGACCGTTTGGCTATCGGCGTTGATATTGGCCAGGTACACGGGGGTTTGCGCGCTGTGGATCTCGGCCAGCAACGTTTCAACGGTGGATAACTCAGGGCCTATCAGCGCGGTCATGCCGTAGCCCTGTGGATAAGCCTGCTGCATCAACTCACCGCGCAGGCTGACCAGCCTGACGGCGTCGGCGAAATCCAGCGCGCCGGCGATGACAGCGGCGGGATAGGCGCCGATGGACAGGCCCGCGACGTAATCCGGGGTGCGCTCCAACAGACGGGCGTGGGCAGTGCCGGCGATCAACAGGCACAGTTGCACGGCGCGGGTACTGGCCAGGGCTTGCGCCGAATCGAGCAGGCGCACGTTTTCGCCAAGGGCATCGCTGGCTTCCTCCAGCACAGCTTCGGGCAGCGACTGGAGCATGCTTGGTCGTTGGGCACCCTGCCCCGGAAACACCAGCAGGCTACTCATGCCACGGCCTGCCAGGGGTCGAGCACCAGGTGTGCGCCGCTGGCGGTTTTCAGCAGCACGCGGGGTGAACCGCTGGCCCATTCGCGCAAGGCGACGGCGCCGAACGGGGTTTGCAGTTGCAGGTCGACGGCGCACTCTGCCCTATCAAGCATCGCCAGGAGGTCTTCAGCATCATCGCGGGCCAAAGGTTCGGGCGTGCGCAGAAGCAAATCCAGGTCACTCTGGGCATGCAGCGCTTCAATCCCGCTGGCCAACTCGAAACCCGCGCTGCCTGTGACGCCCCACGTTTCCTGCGCCAGCACCGGCCGCAGTTGGTCGAGCGCGCGCAACGCCGGTAAATCCCTCGGCGAAATCACCCCGCGCAACGCTTCCGGTGTCACCCGCCGCCGCACCGACGCCAGCGGCATCCACCCGGCAAAACGGTGCTCGCGCAAACGCCCGCGCACACCGATCGCCACATAACCCGGTTCGGCGATGGCACGGCGCACCACCACCGGGTGGCCGGCACCGAGCGTCTCCCGCACCCAGGCCGGTGCGTCGGCGGGCACATGCGCCGGGGTCATGCCCCAGAGCAAGTCGTGGGCGTTCACCATTGTTCCCGCAGCAGTTGGCGAACGTGGCTGGAGGCTGCGCGATTAGTCGCGCCGAGGCGTCCGCTCAAATCGGTGCTGCCGACATCCTTGATCGCATTCGCCAGGCAATCGCTGACCCGCGCCACATCGTCCGCCGTGGGCTGTTCAATCTGGCTGACGGCCAAGGTTTCCCAGAGCAAGCCGAGGCTGGCATAACTGTCGATGTCGTAGGCCATGGGCGGCACGCTGGCGGCCAGGGCTTCCAGCTCTTCGATGCTGCGCAGCGTTACCCGCGCCGCCGAAGCCTTGCCCATGGCGTGCACCATCACGCCGGGGTCACGCAGGGCGATCAGGCGGTTGGCCTGGTAACCGTGGGCCAGGAACGCACCGGACATGGCCTTGCCCACCAGCAATGCGATCACCGGATGCCCGGCGAGACGGGCGCGAGCGTAGCTGTCGGCAGCAGCGGCCAGGGCCTGATGGATGCCGAGCGCTTCTTCGCGACGGCCGTAGGCTTGGCTGGGCACATCGACGATGGCGATGATGGGCCGCTTGTCGCCTCTCGCGACGGCCTCATCGACGGCCTTGGCCAGGCCCCAGCCTTCGAGCAGGCCGACTTCGCCATTGCGCGCCCGGGGGAAGCGGTTTTGCGCGTCCGTGACCACGGCGACAAAGCGCACCTTTTGCTCACCCAAGACCGCGTCGGCAACCCGCAGCGACGCCGGCAAACCTGCTACAGGCGCAGCGCCGGCGCTCAATGCGTTGAACCACTGCAAGCCCCTCATGAGCGTTCTCCTTGATACAGCTCGCGCACCGTCGCCGGGTCGATTTGCGGTACGGCGTCCAATTCGGCCAAGCGTGTGAGGTAATAATCGGCCTGGCGACTGCGTTGTTGCGCGGGCACGCCTTGCTGCAACAACGCATTGACCGTCTGCTGGATCTGCGCCACATCGTCGGCCACGTAACGGTCGGCCAGGCCGCTGTTGAAACGCTGTTCGCCGCCGGTGAGGCTCCAGATAAAGGGCCTGTCGCGCGAGTCGTATTCTTCCAGCCCGGCTTCCTGTTCGATCACTTGCGGACCATTGAGGCCCAAGCGCGCTTCACGGGTGAGGACGAGGTAGCTGCACAGCCCGGCCGCGATGGACATGCCACCGAAACACCCCACGCTGCCCGCCACCACGCCGATCACCGGCTGGTACTGGCGCAGGTCGACAATCGCCGCGTGTATGTCGGCAATCGCAGCCAGCCCCAGGTTCGCTTCCTGCAGCCGCACACCACCGGTTTCCAGCAGTAGCACGGCGCGGGTCGGGACGCCGGTGCGGTTATCTTCAGCCGCCAGTTCCAGGGCCCCGGCGATTTTCGCGCCGCCGACTTCACCGAGGCTGCCGCCCTGGAAGTTGCCTTCAATCGCTGCAATCACCACAGGCAAGCCGCCGATGCTGCCCTTGGCGATCACCACGCCGTCATCGGCCTGGGGCACCACACCTTGGCGGCTGAGCCAGGGCGACATGACGCGCTGGAAGGGGTCGATCAGTTCGCGAAAAGTACCGGCATCCAACAAGGCCTTGGCCCGCTGCCGCGCACCCAGTTCGACAAAGCTGTGTTTGGCGAGCAAGTCAGTCATGGCCGATCTCCTCGAAACCCTGCTCCAGGCGCAAGCGCACCACGCCGGGGGTGGCGCCGAAATCGTGGATATCAATGTTCAGGGCCGGTGGTGTCTGCTCCTGAAAGATGCGTTCGAACAGGTGCTGCCAGCGTTGTTCGGCGCCATTCACCGAGGTCTGTACCTGGATGGTCAACGTGCCGGCGGTGCCCGGTTCCAGCAGCACTTCAAGGTCGCCGGAGCCGACGCACCCCACCAGCGCGCGGCCTTTTGCTGGCTGCCCGGCGGGGAATTCAAAGGATAAGGTTTCCATCACAACGCTCCGTCGAGGCGGTCGATAAACAGGCAGGCGGCCAACAAATCGGCGGCGCCGCCGGGAGAGGCATTCAGGGCCAGCAGTTGTTGGTCCAGCGCGTGCAGTTGGCGGCGACCGACGAGGCTGGCGCTGCCGCCGGCGTCGAGCACGGCCTGGGCGCCGCGCTGCATGGCCCGCAGGCCTTCCAGGCCAGCGCGGTAGAGCACGCAGGTGTCGGCCAGGTTGGTCATGATCGCGAGCAAGGCGTCGAGACGCGCGTTCTGTTCGCCCACGTTCTGCAGGCGGCTTTTGTGCAATTGCGGCAGGCCACGTTGCACCACTGACGGGAAGCCCAGTTGCGCTTCTTCACGGGCACCGCGCGCACCATAACGTTGGGCAACCTGTGCGCCGTGGCTCAAGGATCGCGGGGCGTAGCGGTCGTTGAGCAGGGCCAATCTGGCGGCGTTCAGCGGGATGGCGCGGGGCTCCAGCGCTGCCGCTGCCGTCAGTAAACCGAGGGCCCAGATCGCGCCGCGATGGGTGTTCACGCCATGGGTGGTCGCGAGCATTGCCTGTTCACCCTCGCGGCCGATTCGCCCGAGGGCTTCACGCAGGGGCAACCCGATTTCACCGAACTCAAGCGCAGCCTCGGCCATTGCCTTGAACATCGGCCACAGCGACAGCGCCGACGCGTGCATCAGCCCCAGGTGCAAATCACTGTGGGCTCCGTTGCCGCGACGGTCCACCAGGGCCGGTTTGGGCGACAGGTCGGCTTCGTCGATCAGCGCATCGACGGCCATATCCGCCAGGCGATCGGCCAGGCTCACTTCATGCAGTTTGAGTGCGCGCATTTACCAGCTCCTGAATTTGGCGGGCGGGTTGTACAAGCCACCGGACCACTCCACCAGGTCGGCCACGCTCTTGGCGGCCAGCAGTTCACGGGTGGCGTCGGTGCGGCGGATGCCCAAGTCTTCGGGCAAGGCAATCAAGCCTTCACGGCGCATGCGGGCGGTGTCCTTGGGGTTATGGCGCAGGCCGATGGCGGTCACCCCGGCGACGGCGGCGATCATCGCCTGGCGTTCTTCCAGAGACCGGGCCTTGTAGAGGTAGGCGATGCCTTCTTCGGTGAGCAGGTGGGTGACGTCGTCGCCGTAGATCATGATCGGCGCCAAGGGCATGCCGCTTTTGCGTGCCACTTCCACCGCATCGAGGGTTTCGACGAAGGTGGGCTTGCCGCCTTCCTGGAAGGTCTCGACCATCTGCACCACGAGCTTTTTGCCGCGCTCGAGCAGTGCGACCGGCGCATCGTCGTGGCGCATATCCAGCCAGGCCGGCGTGCCATGACGGCGGCCGCGTGGGTCGTGGCCCATGTTCGGCGCGCCGCCAAAGCCAGCGAGGCGGCCACGGGTCACGGTGCTGGAATGGCCATCGCCGTCGACTTGCAGGGTGGCGCCGATAAACAGGTCCACCGCGTATTGGCCAGCCAATTGGCAGAACATGCGGTTGGAGCGCATCGAGCCGTCACGGCCGGTGAAGAACACATCCGGGCGCGCGGCGATGTAGTTTTCCATGCCCAGTTCGGTGCCGAAGCAATGCACGCTTTGCACCCAGCCGCTTTCAATCGCGGGAATCAGCGTGGGGTGCGGGTTAAGGGTCCAGTTGCGGCAGATCTTGCCTTTGAGGCCGAGGGATTCGCCGTAGGTGGGCAGGATCAATTCAATGGCGGCGGTGTTGAAACCGATGCCATGGTTGAGCGACTGCACATTATGTTTTTCGTAGATGCCACGGATCGCCATCATCGCCATCAGCACATGCACCGGTTTGATGTGGCGCGGGTCGCGGGTGAACAGCGGCTCGATGTAGAACGGCTTGTCGGCCACCACCACAAAATCGACCCAACTGGCTGGGATGTCGACGCGAGGCAGGTCAGTGACGTCATCCACCAACTGGTTGACCTGCACGATAACGATGCCATCGCTGAACGCGGCCGGCTCGATCAGCGCCGGCGTGTCTTCGGTGCTGGCGCCGGTGTAGATGTTGCCGGCACGGTCGGCCATGAAACCGGCGGAGAGCACCACGTTGGGGATCAGGTCCACCACCAGCCGTGCATAGAGTTCGATGTAGGTATGGATCGCGCCGATTTCCAGCAGGCCGTCTTCGAGCAACTGGCTGATGCGCAGGGATTGGGTGCCGGCGAAGGAAAAGTCGAGCTTGCGCGCGATGCCCTTTTCAAACAGGTCCAGGTGCTCGGAGCGCCCGACGCTGGGCATGATCATGTGCAAATCATGGAGCTTGGCCGGGTCGGCCTTGGCCAGGGAGCGCGAGAGGAAATCGGCCTGTTTCTGGTTATTGCCCTCAAGCACCACGCGGTCGCCGGGCAGGATCAACGCCTCAAGCGCCTCGACGATCCGGTCACTGGGCAATACCGTCCCGTCTGCAAACGGTTTAACCAGCCCGAGCCGCCGCTGCTTCTCGTCGCGCCGCCGCGTCCAGCGCGAGTCGGGGGTAGTTATTGTTGTCATGGTCGCTCCACGGGGTTTGCTGTCGTGGGCTGTACCTTAGGAGTGATTCAGGGGGGCATCAATCAACCTGGGTGATGGATTGTTACGGCGGGGGTAATGAACCTACAAACAGGAGATATGCGCTGAGATGCTGAAATGTTCAGAAATATTAACCTTTTAATTTCAGACCCTGCATGACCGTTGAATAAAAGTGCATTCTCAATGCATATAAATTTACTGTCTAACATTGGAAAACAAGCTAATACCTTTTTTACATGAGGAAAATATTCAGCTTTTCCATGAATGCGGGTTTTCTCACATAGAGCCGTATTATTCTTTTTTAAATTTCAGGGGATACCTTTGCCTATAAAGGCAACCCTAGCTGCTTTAACTATCTTCAACTCCACGCCAGGCGCTTACTCATGAAATATTCCACCATTCCACAAGCACTATTAAACGGTGGAAGAATACGACTAATACCGCCAGCATTGAAGCGCGCAAAAGAAATGCATGCTCTCATATGTAACTTCGACCTCACCCACAAAGAATTTCTGACTTGGGCAAATCAAAACATCAGCCTTGAAGAAACTTACTTAAATATGCAAAAGGCGAAGATAAATTTCAAATTAGGGACAAGTGAGTATAAATTCTTAATTATCGAAAAAGGCTCCCAACTGTTAGTTGGCTGCATAAGCTTATTTATTCGCAATCCGAGCATTCCTTCTTTTGAGATAGGATACTGGATAGGTAGTAATAGCCGTGGCAACGGATATGCGGCAGAAGCATGCGGATTAATTCGTAAAATAGCCACTACTCGCTTAAAAGCAAAAAGGGTTGAAATCAAAACTGCTCGAAGAAACGTTCGTAGTATTAAGGTCGCAGAACGCTGTGGTTTTCAATTAGAAATGGTGATCCCCAACGCGCGATTCGATAATGCTGGGGTAATGGATGACACTTGCATCTACGCGTACCCGATGTAAGCGCGCCGAATTTCACATAAGCCGCCGCCCATTTGCGCTCCAATTAGGTTGATCTTGTCCTGCTGTACGACCCGTTGCACAAAACTGTTCCCGGCCTTCCATTTGCCGGTCCAGTCTTCCGGGGTGTAAAGCGTCGGGTTCGGCCCAGTTGCTCTTCCCGTCCAGGCTCAACGTTTTGCGCACGATGGCCAGGAGCTCCGAATAGATCGGGCATTGGGGATTGGCTTGATAGTGGGTCTGGTTGCCTTGGCGCATCATGCTCAAGATGCCCGCCGACTTCAACCGCTCCAGTTCACGGGTAAGGCTGCCCTGCCCACTTGTGCCCACCGGGCAATTTCGTTAGTGAAGAAACTCTGATCGGGCTTGCCGAACAGCAGCCCAAGCACCTTTTGCTGGGTGACGGTGAAGAGCGCAGTGCTGAGCGGCAAGGTGGTGCATGGCGTCGACCAAAGATTCCCAAAAAGGGAACGATCAAGCTTTAAGCTTTTGAAGAAGGGGACATCTGTTCCAGTGCTTGATCTACCAATAGCTGTCCGAACTCAGCCATTTGCTGAATCCCCAGCATGATCGCGCGCGGGGAAGCGTCCAGGTCGAAGGCCAGATTGCAGGTAAGTGCGTTCAGGGAGGACAGGGTTTCGCTGGCGTTGACCAGCAGGGTTTCGGTGTCTTGGTGGGGGGTTACGGTGAAAAGGGCGGATTGGGGGTAGGTTTGACCATGATTTACAGCTCCGATATGTGATGGAGACTGCCCTCTTTCACTTGCACGCGAATAAGGTGGCAGCTGTACGCAGGTGTGCAAGACCGGGCATATCGGACCCCGGCAGACCCCAAGGGATCTCCCACGCACAGCCGCCATAACATATACAGCAGGCATAAAAAACGCCCGTTGAATGGCTATGGGCGCCGATGCGCCGACATGTAACCGGACTTGCACGTCCGTGTCACCGTTTTTTGCGATGACGGGACGAAGACTAGGCGCGCGGGCCTCTCATCACAAGTTCATGCGCGGCCCAAAATCTTGCAGGAAAAATCCTAAGCCCACACCCACTGTCATCCTTCCGATAGGCAGCAAAGAATGCTCCGACAGGCTTTTCAGGTTGTTGCTCGGAACTCGCCTCTCTAGCCTTTTCCATCCGAATCGTGCCACGGGCAGAGATCATGAATCCGACCGTTAAACCCGATGCAAGGCCATTGCAGAGCGTGATGCATCACATCACAATCGTGCCATGATTGTCAGCTGGAAACATAAGGGACTCAGGGCCTTCTATGAGACCGGTTCAACCAGAGGCATCAACGCAAATCATGCAAAGCGCTTGCGCCGCGTTCTGCTCATTCTGGACAAAGCCGAGCACCCAGATGCACTGGACCTACCCGGCTGGCGCTTCCATCGTTTGAAGGGCGACCTGATCGACTACTGGTCCGTCAGCATAAGTGGTAACTGGCGCATCATTTTTCGGATGTTCGACGATCAGGTCGAACTGGTCGACTATCTTGACTACCACTGAGTAGAGGCATCGATATGGGTATGCATAACCCACCTCACCCAGGTGAGATCCTGCTTGAAGATGTGATCCCCGCCCTGGGCATCACCATCACCGAAATGGCGCGACGTCTTGGTTTCGCCCGTGAGACGTTTTCAAGGATCTTGCATGGCCACGCCCCGGTCAGCCCGGACCTCGCCGTCCGGTTGGAGCGGGCCGGTGTGAGTACAGCCCAGTTATGGTTGTCGATGCAGAGTGCCTACGACTTGTGGCAGGCCGAGCATCGGGAGCAGCCGGTGATTGAGCGGTTTGCGCGGATTGATTGAAAATGGAGAAAGTGGGAGGGGCTTACCCCCATAGCAGTGGGTCAGCTAACAAATTTCTGGCTGATACACCGATATCGGGGGTTTTAAGCCCCCTCCCACATCTATCTGATAGCAGTCCCCGAGAAGGTCACGCGCGGACCAAAATCTTGCAGGAAAAATCCGAGGGCTGGCCCATCACAACACCATCATCACCTTGACCTTTCCCAGGCCTTCCAGTGCATAACTGTGGTACTCATACACTTCTCCCTGAATAACCAGCTGCAGGCCCCCCCCTTCATTATTGACTTGGACATCCGGCTCTTTTGTTTTGAGAAAAGGGGGTGCAGACACTAATGCGCTGAGGATTTCCTGATCACTTCCCAAATCCTTATGCACGTAGTACCTGTAGGAAAACCCCACCGTCGCACCACCTTGGCTATCTCGCGCACCATAGATCGACATACCGTTGCCCAGGGAATGCTTCAACACCACTTCATCCAAGTCCGGTGTTCCGGGCGACAGGATCCAACTGCCGCCGATATAGATCAGGCAGACCACAAGCAGGCAATTACGCAGAACAGGCATGAGGCGCTCAGTGGCCTTGCGAAATGGCATATTCAATACCTCTTCTTATCCAATATTGGTCCCGTGGGTCATCACCAAAAGGCTCACCGCCCCACCATGATCCAAAATCCGGACGGGTCGTTTTGGCGACGGTTTGAGCGACACCGGCGGCTCGCAGCAACACATTTTCGGGAATGCCCAGCACCGTGCCCGTAGCACCGTAATTGAAGTTACCAAAAGCTTCGTACTGACGCCCCCGCTTCTTGTAGTTCCATGGGCCGGCTGCACGAACTTGGGAATAAAACCACGAATAGGCGAATGCCGAACCGGGCTTGAGATGAATGCGCTTGCATTTGGATATCGCCATGTTTTCAAGCATTGAAACACCAGGCGGCATTAATGGTACGGCCATTTGCAGGTCCATGCTGGCAGTGAGGAGCGCAGAACTTAGCCACCCCGCTCAGGCCTGAAAACCCAATAAATACAAATGCAGAACTCGCCGACAACAACCACATCTCATTCCTACAAGATGTTCAGGTTGTTGCTCGGAACCTTTCTCTCTAACCTTTTTTTCATCCAACCCCACCACGGGCGATCCTATTGTTTGAGGTCTGGAGATGAGCACAATCAGTGTGGGAGGGGGCTTGCTCCCGATAGCGGTGGTTCAGTGACAGTTGCTGAGACTGGCACACCGCCATCGGGGGCAAGCCCCCTCCCACATTGGATTTTCATAGGGCTTGGGTTCAGGCCAGTCCGGACTCGGCCAGTAACTCTTCAAGCCCCATCAAGTCCGGCACCTTCGCCACATGTTCGCCCACCTGTACCGCTGCCAGCTCCAGCGGGCACAGCGGGACGTCCACGTAGCTCAGTTCACTGTCGAGCTTGTACGAGCGCGGGATTCCCTGGATCACCAGCGCAATGAACTTCAACGTCGGCCGCCCACCCAGTGCATTCAACACGACGATGCGTGAACGCTCGCCGGTCATGCTGGCTTCGCCGCACACGGCTTCGAAGCTGATCAAGGGGATTTGCCGATCGCGCCAGGTCACCTGGCGCAGGTACCACGGCGGTGCATCGCTGGCCGGTTCGCCGCGCTGGAAGTCGATCAGTTCGGCTACCGCAACGTTGGGCACTATCAGGTGACGGTCAGCCAGCGGCAGCAACAGCCCGGTGAGTTGGCTTGCGCGATGGTCAAGCATGGGACTTGCTCCAATACGCGATGCTTTCCAGCAGCACCGACTCCTGGTACGGCTTGCCGAGGTAGTCGTTGACGCCGATGGCCATGGCGCGATCGCGGTGTTTCTGGCCGGTGCGCGAGGTGATCATGATGATCGGCAGGCGCATCAGGCGTGGATCGTTGCGCACCTGGATCGCCACTTCAAAGCCGTCCATGCGCGGCATTTCGATGTCGAGCAGCATCAGGTCCGGGGTGTGTTCCTCGAGCACGGCGAGGGCGTCGATGCCGTCCTTGGCGGTCAGCACGTTCATGCCATTGCGCTCCAGCAGGCGGCTGGTGACTTTGCGCACGGTGACCGAGTCGTCCACCACCAGCACCAACAGCGGGCGCTTTTTCAGCGGGTCGTTGAGGATCAGCGGCGCATCCACCGACTGCGCCGGCAACGCCGGTTGCCGCGCGCGGATATGCGCCAGCAGGTCGATGATCAACACCACGCGGCCATCGCCCAGGATCGTCGCCCCGGACAAGCCCTGAACGCCGGCAAACTGCGGCCCCAGGCCCTTGACCACAATCTCGCGGGTCCCGGCCATGGCATCCACATGCACCGCCACGTGTCGCTCATTGCACTGCATCAGCAACACCGGCACCGGCTGGTACTGGCCGAGCAGTTTGGGACGGCTGACGGTGTGCAGCAGGTCGCCAAGGTAAAACAGTTCGTAGACTTGGCCGGCATAGGCATAGCGCGGCGGATCTTGCTGGTAGTGCCCCGCCAGCTCATGGGGCGGCACGCGCACCAGGCCGTCGATGGTATTGAGCGGAATCGCATACTGATCGTCCGCGCACTGCACCATCAGCGCACGGTTGACCGACACGGTAAACGGCAGGCGAATCCTGAAATGCACACCCACGCCCGGGATCGAGTCGATCACCATCGAACCGCCAAGCTGGCGCACTTCTTCGTGCACCACGTCCATGCCCACACCGCGCCCGGAAATCTGGGTGATCTTTTCCGCCGTGGAAAACCCCGGTTGCAGGATGAACTGCAGCACGTCGCGGTCGCTGATCTCTTGATTGGGGTCGAGTAGGCCGCGTTTGATCGCCTTGCGGCGCACAGCTTCGAGGGGCACACCGGTGCCGTCGTCGCGCATGTCGAAGACGATGTCGCCGCCTTCGTGGGTCAGGTCCAGGGTGATGCGCCCCTTCTCCGGCTTGCCCGCCTGCAGGCGCACCTCACGGGACTCCAGGCCATGGTCGACGGCGTTGCGCAGCATGTGTTCCAGCGGCGCCGCCATGCGTTCCAGGACGTTGCGGTCCATTTCGCCCTCGGCATTGCCGACCACGAACTCGACGTCCTTGCCCAGCTCGCCGGCGACCTGGCGCACGATGCGCTTGAGGCGCGGCAGCATGCGCTCGAACGGCACCATGCGCGTGCGCATCAGGCCTTCCTGCAACTGGGTGTTGATACGCGCCTGTTGCTGCAGCAGGTCATGGGCGTCTTGATTGCGGCGCTCGAGGGTTTCCTTGAGGTCGAGCAAATCGGAGGCCGATTCGGACAGCGCGCGGGACAACTGCTGCAATTGCGAATGGCGATCCATTTCCAGCGGGTCGAATTCTTCGTAGCCCAGGCGTTCGGCCTCGGCCTGCTGGCGGCTGAAAAGCCGGCTCTGGGTTTCGGTGTCGAGGCGGCGCAGTTGGTCGCGCATGCGCTCGATGGTGGTTTCCACTTCCGTGAGCGCAGTGCGTGCGTCGTTGACCTGTTGCTCGATACGGCCGCGGAAGATCGATGTTTCGCCGGCCAGGTTGACCAGGTCGTCGAGCAGTTCGGCGGAGATCTTCACCATGTCGGCGGCCGGATCGACCGCCGCTTCCGTCTTACCCACCGACAATGCCACCGGCACTACCGGCTCATCGCTGGGATGCACCAAGCTTTTGATGCGCTCGATCAGCTTGTCCACCGAGCCCACTGGCAAGCCGTCCGCCACCGCATCAATCATCTGCGCCAGCCGGTCGTGGCAACCTTGCAGCAGCGCGAACAGCTCGGGTGACGGCGCGAGCAGCCCTGCGGACAGCCCCTCGTAGAGAAACTCCAACTCGTGGGCCAGGTCGCCAATCGGGCCTATCTCGACCATGCGTGCGCCGCCCTTGAGGGTGTGCAGGTCACGCAGCAGGGTTTCCACTTCCTGGCGGTTGCCGGGTTCGGCCTGCCAGCGCAGCAACGCGCTGCCGGAGCTGTCGAGAATATCGGCGGCTTCCTCGAGGAAAATATCCAACAGTTCGGGGTCGGCACCCGAGGCTTCCGGTGATGCAACCGGGGCCGCCGGAAGGCTGCTGTGGCGCAGTTCGCGCAACCGGGCGACCAGCTCGGCGCTGTCGCTCAGGGGCTGATGCTGGTGCAGTTCGTCCAACTGCAAGGCCAGGCGTTCGTGGCTGGCCATCAGCAGCTGGGACAGCTCGGTGGAATAGCTGTAGCGGCGGTCTACCAGACCCTCGTAGACACATTCCAGCTCCTGGGCCAGGTCGCCCACCGGGCCGATTTCGGCCATGCGCGCACCGCCCTTGAGGGTGTGCAGGTCCCGCTGCAACGAGGACAACGGCGCCAGGCCGTCGGGCTCCAGCAACCAGCGCTTGAGCGATTGACCGGCGCTGTCGAGGATGTCCACCGCCTCTTCAAGGAAGATGTCGACGATCTCATCGTCCATCGCCGTGTGCCGGTTCAGCGCTTCGGTCGCGGCACCCAGCTCGGCGACACTCAGGCCACGGCTGCCGTCACGTTTGATCAGGCCGGTGGCGGAGGGATCGAGGGCGTCATCCAGCAACGCGCGCAGGGCCTGTACCCGTGCCGGCGCCGGGCTGATTTCCTGCCCGGCCGCCAGTTGGTCGAGCATATTGATCAGCGCTTCATGGGCCTGCTCGGCCTCCTGGAAGAACCGCTCGCTGACCGCCAGGCTGCTTTCTTCCACCGCGCCATACAGATCAAGCAAGGCTTCGCACAATTGATCGATAGGGTGCAGGTCGGCGATGTGCGCGCCCTCGCCCAGGGTGGTCAGTTCGTCCAGCAGCGCGGTCAGTTCCTGGCGCTCGCCGGGGTGTTGCTGCCAGCGGCGCAGCAGGCTTTCGGCGTCGAGCAGGATGTCCATGCCCTGGGCCAGGAAGTTGCTGATCAGTTGCGGGTCGCACTTGACGCGCAGGCCGGTGCCGGGGGCGTTGAGCAGGTTTTCGAGCTGTTGGTCCAACAGGCCTTGGGTGCGCGTGATCAAGTCTGCGGCGCCCTTGATCGGCGCCAGGGGATCGCCGTCCAGGTCACGCAATCCCTTTTGCAACAGGCCCTCGGCTTCCAGCAACAACTCGATTTCGTCCAGGTCCAGCGGCACACGGTGCGCCTTGTATTCGCGGGTCAGGTGGTCGAGCGGACGTACCAATTCGGCAATCGGCAACACGCCGGCCATGTAGGCGCTGCCCTTGAGGGTATGCAGGGCGCGTTGCAATTCATCACTGACCTGCAGCGGCAGGTGTTCGGCGGCCTGTTGCAGGAACTGGTCGAGGCTGTCCAGATGGCTCTGGGCTTCATTGCGGAAGATCTCCAGCAACATCGGGTCGTGGGGCTCGGCAACCGGTACCTGGGCGCCGCTGGCCAACCCGTGGGCGCGGGCAGCGAGGGCGTCGACCTCATCGCGCTGGCGCTGGTCGTCGGTGGCGAAGTCGGCGATCAACTCCGGCAGCAGCGCCACCGCGTCATCCAGCACCTGCTGCACTTCAGGGCCCATGGCGACGTTGCGCTCAAGCACGCGGTTGAGCAGGTTTTCCACGGCCCAGGCCAGTTCCGCCATCACCAGGGCGCGGACCATACGGCCGCTGCCTTTCAGGGTGTGGAAGGCACGGCGCATTTCGCCCTGGGCGGTTTTTTCAGTGCTGTCAGGCAGGTAACGGTGCAGCACGTCGAGGACTTCATCGGCTTCCTCGAGGAAGACTTCGCGCAACTCATCGTCAATCGGCGCTTCATCGGCTGGGGGCGGCTGCAGGCTGCCTGGACGCTGCAGGGCCGGCGGGTTAAGGCGCGAGGTGGGACTGGCCAGCGCATCGAATTGGGATTGGCTTGGCGCGCTGTCGCCGGACAGGGCGCCGTCGGGCGCAGCCAGTGCCTGGCGCCAGGGTTTTTCCACCGGCAGGTAGCCCAGCGCACTCAGGCCCTGGGTGGCCAGTTCCAGCACTTTTTCCCCAGCGGCGTCGGGGTCCTGGAGCATGCGTTCCAGGTAGTACTCCAGGCTGCTGATCACCTCGGCGAAATGCGCCAACGGCGCTTCGCCGGGCGCGGTATCGTTGACCATCAACTGCTCATCGACATAATCGGTACAGCCGCGCATCAAGCTCGCCGCGCGAGGCAGTGGAATCATCGCCAGGGCGCCGCGCACCTGGCTCAGCAGCTCCGGCAGGGATTCCAGACGTTGGCGGTCCCAATCGGCCTCGATGCAATCGATCACCAACTCTTTGGCCTGGCGCAGGCATTGGCAGGACTCGCGGATCACCAATTGGTGGATCTGGGTCAGGTCGGTGGTCGGCAGACGGCTCTCTTCGCGGCTCTCCGGCTCCACCGTGCCGACCATCCCGGCCAACGTGGCTTCGACGTAGAGCAACGCCCCGGCAACGTCCATCAGTACGGCGTCACTGGGTTCGCGCTGGCCCTGCACCAGGCTCAATACCACGGCGAGCTGGTCGATGATCACTTTACGCGGCTGGCCGAAACCGAGGACCGCCAAGGTGTCGGCGATCTGCCGCAGCGGCGCCAGCAGCGGGTCAAGGTCCTGGGTGTGCTGGCGGTCGCTGCGCACGAACAGATCGAGGCGTTCCTTGACCCGCACCAGCTCTTCGCACAATGCGCCGAGCACCGAGCCCATGGCGTTGCGGTCCGCCCCGGCCAGGCGCGCCCGCTCGGCATCGACCACGGCACTGTCGGGCAGGGCCTCATCCAGGCCGTAGCGCTCCTTCAGGCTTTGCATGCGCGGCGTCGGCCGGGTGACTTTGGCGACGTAGAACAGCAGGCTCTTGAGCAACTCATCCGGCGCCGGCTGGTTGATCCCGACAATGCCCTGGGCCAGCAGGCGCTTGAGTTGCTTGCCGCTGGCCTTGAGCAGGCTGCGCAGTGCCGGGCTGTTGGCGATCACCCCGGTGAGCATGCCTTCGACCAACGCCGAGGTGACCTGCCACAACGGCAACAGCGGCGCGCCCTGGCACAAAGCTTCGAGGCGCGCGAACACCCGCGCCATGTCTTCCAGGTTGCTCGGGCCGTGGTCCTCGCGCAGCAACCCGGCCAGGGCTTGCTGCAGCAGTGCGTGCCATTGGCGCAGTTGTTGGTGAATGTCCGGCGGTGTGCGTTGAGCCAGCGCCTCATCGGGCAGCGGTGCGATCGTCAGCAGCTGCGGGCTGAACAGGCTGGTCTCCGACAGCAGGCTTTCACCGCGGGCGCTGCGCAAATCGTTGAGCAGCGGCAACACCACCAGCGGCAGGTCGCGACGGGCGCTGTGCACGCGGTCCAGGTACAGCGGCAATTGGCCGAGGGCCTGTTGCAGCAGGCGGATGCTTTCGTCGCGCTGGCTGACCTGCCCGGCCTGCAGCGCGAGCGCCAGGGCTTCGATCTCTTCAGCCAGCAGGGCCGCGCCGTAGAACTCGACCATTTGCAGCGCGCCGTGCACCTGGTGGATACCGGCCAGGCACGCATCAATGCCGTCGCCGGTTTCAACATAAGCGTCCAGCGCCGAACGGGCCTGTTTCAGGGTTTCGGCAATGTCGCCCTTGACCCATTCGAGGGCCACGTAGTCGTGCCGATCAACCATAACTGCTCCGCTTAGAATTCATGAGTTGCTGGTGTTCTTGAAACCAATGGAGATCAACTGTGGGAGGGGGCTTGCTCCCTCCCACATTTGGATCGCATTTCAGTCATCTGCCTGTTTGGCTGCCGGCAAGGTAAAACCTGACACCGACCTGCGCAACTGACTGGCCATCTTCGCCAGGTTACCAATACTTTCGGCGGTCGCCGTGGAACCGGACGACGTCTGCGTGGTGATCTGCTGGATCACATTCATGGTCAGGGAAATCTGCCCCGCCGACGAGGTCTGCTGCTGCGCCGCGTTCGAGATGCTCTGGATCAGCGCCGCCAGGGTTTTCGAGACGCCTTCGATCTCTTCCAGCGCCACCCCGGCGTCCTGGGCCAGCCGTGCGCCGCGCACCACTTCGGTGGTGGTCTGTTCCATGGAAATCACGGCTTCATTGGTGTCGGCCTGGATCGCCCGCACCAGGGTTTCGATCTGCCGGGTGGCGGCTGATGAGCGCTCGGCCAGCCGTTGCACTTCATCGGCCACCACCGCAAAACCACGCCCGGCATCCCCGGCCATGCTCGCCTGGATCGCAGCGTTCAGGGCGAGAATGTTGGTCTGGTCGGCGATGTCGTCGATCAGGCTGACGATGTCGCCGATCTCCTGGGACGATTCCCCCAGGCGCTTGATGCGCTTGGCGGTGTCCTGGATCTGTTCGCGGATGTTGTCCATGCCGTGGATGGTGTTGTGCACCACCTCGTTGCCCTTATTGGCGATCTCTACCGAACGCTCCGCCACCGCTGAGGACTCGGCGGCGTTGGCCGACACCTGGTCGATGGACTGGGCCATCTGGTTGATCGCGGTGGAGGCTTCGGCGATCTGCTGGGCCTGATGCTCCGAGGCCTGGGCCAGGTGCATGGCGGTGGCCTGGGTCTCCTGTACCGCGCCGGCGACTTGCCCGGCGGTGAGGTTGATGGTCGCCACCAGGTCGCGCAGCTGATCCACCGAATAGTTGATCGAATCGGCAATGGTGCCGGTGAAGTCTTCGGTGACCGAGGCCGTGACGGTCAGGTCGCCGTCAGCCAAGTCTTCGATTTCGTCCAGCAGACGCATGATCGCGTTCTGATTGCGCTCATTTTTCTCGGCGGTTTCATGCAGTTGGCGGTTGGTCTCGCGCACCATCACCAGGCCGATCAGGATGATCGAGGCCAGCGCCAGCAGCCCCAGCCCATAGCCACCCAGGGTATCCAGGCTGCGCCCGCCGGCCAGGTTCTCAAAACCGGTGGCCAGGTGCGAGGCTTCATCGAGCAGGGTTTGCGACAGGTTGAAAATATTGCCCGCCGAAGCGCGTACCTGAAACAGCTGTGGTGAGGTTTCGAGAATTTCATCGACGGAACCCGAGACGAATTCGAACAGTTCGGCAATTTCCCCCAACCGGGCGCGGGCATCAGGGTCTTCGACCTGGGTGATGCGCAGGCCGGGGTTGCCGTTGAGCATGCCATTGAGCACCACGCCAAAACGGTTGGCGTCGCGACCGAAGGCATCGGCGGCCTGCACCGCGGTTTCGTCGCCGGCGAGCACGGTGTTGACCGCGCCCAGGATGCGCTCCGCCAGCAATGACTGGCGCTGGGCCAGTGCCACCTGGCTCGCGGGGGCGCCGCGCTGGAGCAATATGTCGACGACTTTTTCCGACTCTATCTGCAACTGCGGCACGGTCTCGGCGAGGGTGGCGGCCACCTGGTGCAATGACAGCACGGTCTGTTCGCTGGCGAGAATGGCATCGGTATTTTTCAGCAGGGCTTCCCAGTCGGTCTGCACCGCACGCATTTCAGCGCGTACGGCGCTGGGTGCGGCCGGCAGGCCGGTTTGCGGGTCGCCTTTTTTCAAGTAGCCCCAGCGCTGGGCAAAGTCGTTGCGCGCCTCGCCCAGCAGTTTGAACGCGGCCGCCTTGCCGGCGGCGGCTTCGGTGGCGTTCTTGGCGATGCGCTGGGACAGCACCCGCAGCTCACCCGCGTGGCCGATGTACTGTTTGTCGTAGGTGGACTGGGTGTTGAGGTACGCGAAGTTGGCGAACAACAGCATGATGAACACGATCAGGGCGATAAACAGCACGATGATCTGCGAGCGGCTGCGCGAGGCGGCCTGGGGTTTGGGCGGGATGACGGTGCTCATGCGGCAACATCCATGAAGCCTGGAGCCTGGGCCAGGGCAAAGGGGCTGAAGACCTGCCACTGCGGGTCGCCATCGAATTGGCCCTGGATAAACGGCGCGCCAGCGGCGGTACTCGCCCGCCAGGCGTCCAGTGCGAAATGCTGCATGCCCACCACCTCGTCCACCAGCAACCCGACAAACAGATCGTTGAATTCCACCACCAGCACCCGCCGTTGCTTGCGCGCCTTGGACAGTGCCTGGCCGAGGAACCCGCCCAGGTCCATCACCGGCAGCAGGCGCCCGCGCAGGTTGGCCACGCCCTTGACCCAGGGCTTGACGCCAGGCATCAGGGTGCAGCGCGGCTCATGCAGTACCTCGGCGACTTCGCCCATGGGCGCCACAAACCATTGCTGCCCCAGGCGAAAGCCAATCCCGCTCCAGCGTTGCAGGCGGGTTTCCTGGGACGGCAGATCGGCGGCCAGCAGGCGGCAGCGGCGGTCGATGTCCAGCAGCAGCTCAAAGGCGGTTTGCGACTCGGTCATGATGGCGTGCCGTCAGCCGGCCAGCACCTTGTTCAGCGTGGCGATCAGGGTTTCTTCATCGACCGGCTTGGTCAGGTAGTCCTTGGCGCCCTGGCGAGTGCCCCACACCTTGTCGGTTTCCTGGTCTTTAGTGGTGATGATGATCACCGGGATGTGCTCGGTTTCTTTGTCTTTGGTCAGTTGGCGCGTGGCCTGGAACCCGTTGAGGCCCGGCATTACGATGTCCATCAATACCGCGTCAGGTTTTTCCTGGCGGGCAAGCGCCACACCATCGCCGCCATTGGCGGCCTTGAGAACCTCGTGACCATGCTTTTCCAGCATGCCGGTCAGTTTGTACATTTCGGTCGGCGAATCGTCGACGATCAGAACACGTGCCATGGTTTTCCCCACTACATTGGTCGGCGCCGGCCCCTTTGAGGCGGCGTCAGTGTGCTTGTTCTACTGCGGCGAAGGCAGGCACATAGGCCTTGATCGCACCCAGCAGTTCTTCCTTGCTGAAAGGCTTGGTCAAAAACTGATCGACACCCACGATACGCCCCTTGGCCTTGTCGAACAGGCCGTCCTTGGAGGACAGCATGATCACCGGGATCGACTTGAACGCCGGGTTGTTCTTCACCAGCGCGCAGGTCTGGTAGCCATCCAGGCGCGGCATCATGATGTCGACAAAGATAATGTGCGGGTGATGGTCCACGATTCGGGCCAGCGCATCGAAACCGTCGATGGCCGTGATGACCTCGCACCCCATGTTCTTCAACAGCGTCTCGGCGGTGCGGCGGATCGTTTTCGAATCGTCGATCACCATCACTCTCAAGGCGTTGGAATGCTGTTCCATAGTTGCTCTACCATCGCCACAGCGAATCGGTTTTCGGTGTGTACTGCCTGATCTCTCACAGAATGAGCGCCACAAGCCTTGGAATTCAAGGGCTGCTGCGCCGTGGCAGTCTTTTTAGCACAGTCTCCGGGCGCAATCTATCGAGGCGCCCGCCTGGTGGTTTTTCCTTGACCCACAACAGCCGCAGCGCCACTCTGACGCCACTTTTATGCGCCCTAATTTGCTAGAGGAAATCCCCCATGAGCGTTCGCGTCGGCATTGTCATGGACCCTATCGCCAGCATTTCCTATAAAAAGGACAGCTCGCTGGCCATGCTCCTGGCCGCCCAGGCCCGCGGCTGGACCCTGTTCTATATGGAACAGCGCGACCTTTACCAGGGCGACGGCGAGGCCCGCGCGCGGATGCGCCCGTTGCAGGTATTCGCCAACCCCGAGAAGTGGTTCGAACTGCAGGATGAAGTCGACAGCCCCCTGAGCGACCTGGACGTGATCCTGATGCGCAAGGACCCGCCGTTCGACATGGAATTCGTTTATTCCACCTACCTGCTGGAGCAGGCCGAACGCGCCGGCGTGTTGATCGTCAACAAGCCGCAAAGCCTGCGCGACTGCAATGAAAAACTGTTCGCCACGCTGTTCCCGCAGTGCACACCGCCGACCGTGGTCAGCCGCCGCGCCGACGTGCTGCGTGAGTTCGCCGCCAAGCACGGTGATGTGATCCTCAAGCCGCTGGACGGCATGGGCGGCACCTCGATCTTCCGTCACCGCGCGGGCGACCCGAACCTCTCGGTGATCCTGGAAACCCTGACCGCGCTGGGCACCCAGCAGATCATGGGCCAGGCCTATCTGCCAGCGATCAAGGACGGCGACAAACGCATCCTGATGATCGACGGCGAGCCGGTGGATTATTGCCTGGCGCGCATCCCGGCGGCCGGCGAGACCCGTGGCAACCTGGCGGCCGGTGGCCGTGGTGAAGCGCGGCCGTTGTCGGACAAGGACCGCTGGATCGCCGCTCAAGTCGGCCCGACCCTTCGCGAAAAAGGTCTGCTGTTCGTAGGACTTGACGTAATTGGCGAAAACCTCACCGAGATCAACGTCACCAGCCCGACCTGTATTCGCGAGATTGATAACGCATTTGGCACGAACATCGGCGAAATGCTGATGGCGGCCATTGAGCGCAAGCTACAAGCCAAGTGACATAGAACAGCCGGACATAAACCAACATTGCGTTATCATGCGCCACCTGTGAAACGCGCGATGTTGGTTTTCTTGTCATGACGCTCCCGTCCGAACTGCCCCCCGAACTCTCCCACAGCGGCGTGCGCCCGGCTGATCGGCTCGGATTTACCCTGTTCCTGGCAGCGCTGATTCACCTCGCACTGATCCTCGGCCTGGGCTTCACCATGGTCGAGCCCAAGCAGATCACCAAAACCCTGGAAATCACGCTGGCCACCTTCAAGAGCGATAAAAAGCCCGAGAAGGCCGATTTTCTCGCCCAGGAGAACCAGCAAGGCAGCGGCACGCTCGACAAGAAAGCCGTGCCCAAGACCACCGAAGTGGCGCCGTTCCAGGACAACAAGGTCAACAAAGTCACCCCACCGCCGGCTCCCAGGCCTGAAGTCAAACAGGCCACGCCCAAGGCTGCCGTGACCACGGTTGCGCCCAAACCGCAAAAAGCCCCGACCCAGCGCGAAAAGACCAAGACCGAGCCCAAACCCGAGCCCGTCAAGCCTGCGCCAACGTTCGACAGTTCGACCCTGTCCGACGAAATTTCCAGCCTGGAAGCCGAACTGGCCCACGAACAGCAGCTCTACGCCAAGCGCCCGCGCATCTACCGCCTGAACGCCGCCTCGACCATGCGCGACAAAGGCGCCTGGTATAAGGACGAATGGCGCAAGAAAGTCGAGCGCATCGGCAACCTCAACTATCCGGAGGAGGCGCGCCGCCAGCAGATCTACGGCAATTTGCGCTTGCTGGTGTCGATCAACCGCGATGGTTCGCTGTATGAAGTGCAGGTACTGGAGTCGTCCGGCCAGCCCTTGCTGGACCAGGCCGCCCAGCGCATCGTGCGCCTGGCCGCGCCCTTCGCGCCTTTTACAGGCGACTTGAACGATGTGGACCGCCTTGAAATCATCCGCACTTGGAAATTCGCCAAGGGTGACCGCCTTTCCAGCAACTGACCCTCGCCACCAGCAAACTCCCAGCTTGTCAGTTCGCCCCTCCAACGCCACACTAGTGGACATGAAAAATGTCAGCCCGACCTACCTCAAGCACCACTTCCTGATCGCCATGCCCCATATGGCCGACCCGAACTTTGCGCAGACCTTGACCTACATCGTCGAGCACACGGCCAATGGTGCCATGGGGTTGGTGGTGAACCGCCCGCAGGAGCTGAACCTGGCCGATATCCTCGAGCAGTTGCGGCCGGAAATCGATCCGCCAGCCAGCTGCCAGGACGTGCCGATCTACATCGGCGGGCCGGTGCAGACCGATCGCGGCTTCGTGTTGCACCCCACCGGGCCGACGTTCCAGGCCACGGTAGACCTTGAGGGCGTCTCGCTGTCCACGTCCCAGGATGTGTTGTTCGCGATTGCCGACGGCGTCGGCCCCGAGCAAAGTGTGATCACTCTGGGATACGCCGGTTGGGAAGCCGGGCAATTGGAGGCAGAACTGGCCAGCAATGCCTGGCTGACTTGCCCGTTCGACGCCGACATCCTCTTCAACACCGCCAGCGAACTGCGCCTGGAAGCCGCCGCCGCCAAGCTGCGGGTCAACCTCAGCCTGTTGACCAGCCAGGCGGGGCACGCCTGATGGCTTTGCGTCTGATCCTGGGGTTCGACTACGGCACCAAACAGATCGGCGTGGCAGTGGGCCAGGTGATTACCGGCCAGGCCCGCGAGCTGTGCACATTGAAGGCCCAGAACGGCGTGCCGGACTGGAACCAGGTTGAGGCGCTGATCAAGGAATGGAAGCCCGATGCCGTCGTGGTCGGCCTGCCCCTGAACATGGACGGCACGCCCAGCGAGATGTGCCTGCGCGCCGAAAAGTTCGCGCGCCGCCTCAATGGCCGCTACAACCTGCCCTTCTATACCCACGACGAGCGCCTGACCACCTTTGAAGCCAAGGGCGAGCGCCGTGACCGTGGCGGGCAGAAGGGCAGTTACCGCGACAACCCCGTGGACGCTATCGCCGCCGCCCTGCTGCTGCAGGGCTGGCTGGATGAAAACACCGCTTTATTTGAATCCTGACTGACGCGGCTTGCTGCTTTGCCGCTTTTGTAGGAGCGAGCTTGCTCGCGAAGAACTCACAGGCACCGCGTACATCCAGGCTTCACGCGTTATCGTTGACGTTTCTCGCGAGCAAGCTCGCTCCTACACACTTAATGAGGAGCCACCATGAGCCTGCCCAATCCCGCCGAACTGATCAGCCAGATGGCGATACGCCTCAATGCGCACCTGGAACACCGCGCCATCAGCGAACCGCGCTTTATCGGCATCCGCACCGGCGGTGTGTGGGTGGCCCAGGCATTGCTGGGAGAGTTGGGCAGCGATTCGCCCCTGGGCACCCTGGATGTGTCCTTCTACCGTGACGATTTCAGCCAGAACGGCCTGCATCCGCAAGTGCGCCCCTCGCAGCTGCCGTTCGAGATCGAAGGCCAGCACCTGGTGCTGATCGACGACGTATTGATGAGCGGGCGTACCATACGCGCGGCCATGAATGAGCTGTTCGACTACGGCCGCCCGGCCAGTATCACCCTGGTGTGCCTGCTGGACCTGGAGGCTGGGGAATTGCCGATCAGCCCGGATGTGGTCGGTGCGACGCTGTCTTTGCAAGCCCACCAGCGGGTAAAATTGTCCGGTCCAACGCCGCTCGAACTCGAACTGCAAGACCTTGCCCTTTAACCCGCCTTGTAAAAGAGTCCCCGCGATGACGCCTCTAGATGCCAAGCGCCCGCTGCAGCTCAATGCTCAGGGCCAGTTGCAACATTTCTTGTCCCTCGATGGTTTGCCCCGCGAACTGCTCACCGAAATCCTCGACACCGCTGACTCGTTCCTCGAAGTCGGTGGCCGGGCGGTGAAAAAAGTCCCGCTGCTGCGCGGCAAGACCATCTGCAACGTGTTCTTCGAGAACTCCACACGCACCCGCACCACCTTTGAGCTGGCCGCCCAACGGCTGTCGGCCGACGTGATCACGCTGAACGTGTCCACCTCGTCGGCCAGCAAAGGCGAAACCCTGCTCGACACCTTGCGCAACCTGGAGGCCATGGCCGCAGACATGTTCGTGGTACGCCATGGCGATTCCGGCGCGGCGCATTTCATCGCTGAACATGTCTGCCCGAATGTAGCGATCATCAATGGCGGCGATGGCCGCCACGCCCACCCGACCCAGGGCATGCTCGACATGCTCACCATCCGTCGGCATAAAGGCAGTTTTGAAAACCTCTCGGTGGCCATCGTCGGCGACATCCTGCACTCGCGGGTCGCTCGCTCGAACATGCTGGCCCTGAAAACCCTGGGCTGCCCGGACATTCGCGTGATCGCGCCGAAAACCTTGCTGCCCGTTGGGGTCGAACAGTACGGCGTGAAGGTCTACACCGACATGGCCGAAGGGCTCAAGGATGTCGACGTGGTGATCATGTTGCGCCTGCAACGCGAACGCATGGCCGGTGGCCTGCTGCCGAGCGAGGGCGAGTTCTACCGCCTGTTCGGCCTGACCACCGCACGCCTGGCCGGTGCCAAGCCGGATGCCATCGTGATGCACCCCGGCCCGATCAACCGAGGGGTGGAAATCGAGTCGGCGGTGGCCGACGGCCCGCAGTCGGTGATTCTCAACCAGGTGACCTACGGCATCGCCATCCGCATGGCCGTGCTGTCCATGGCCATGAGCGGGCAAACCGCGCAACGTCAATTCGAGCAGGAGAACGCCCAGTGAAGCTCAGCATCCTCGGCGCCCGCGTCATCGATCCGGCCAGTGGCCTGGATCGCGTTACCGACCTTCATCTGGACGCCGGCAAGATCGTCGCCATTGGCGCAGCTCCCGCAGGCTTCCTTGCCGTTGAGAGCATCGACGCCAAAGGCCTGGTGGCCGCGCCAGGGCTGGTGGACCTTAACGTCGCCCTGCGCGAGCCGGGCTACAGCCGCAAAGGCAACATCACCAGCGAAACCCGCGCGGCCGCCGCCGGTGGCGTGACCAGCCTGTGCTGCCCGCCGAACACCAGGCCGATCCTGGACACCTCGGCGGTCACCGAGTTGATCCTCGACCGTGCCCGGGAAGCGGGTAATTGCAAAGTGTTCCCTGTCGGCGCCTTGAGCAAAGGCCTGGAAGGCGAACAACTGGCTGAGCTGATCGCCTTGCGCGACGCCGGTTGCGTGGCGTTCAGCAACGGCCTGGAAAGCTTTCGCAGCAGCCGTACCTTGTGCCGTGCCCTGGAATACGCGGCCACCTTCGACCTGACGGTGATCTTTCATTCCCAGGACCGCGACCTGGCCGAAGGCGGCCTGGCCCATGAAGGCGCGGTGGCCAGCTTCCTCGGCTTGCCGGGCATCCCGGAAACCGCAGAAACCGTGGCCCTGGCCCGTGATTTGTTGCTGGTGGAACAAAGCGGCGTACGCGCGCACTTCAGCCAACTGACCAGCGCCCGCGGCGTCGCCCTGATCGCCCAGGCCCAGGCGCGCGGCTTGCCGGTGACGGCAGACGTGGCGCTGTATCAGCTGATCCTGACCGACGAAGCGCTGATCGACTTCTCCAGCCTCTATCACGTGCAGCCGCCGCTGCGCACCCTGGCCGACCGTGAAGGTTTGCGCGCGGCGGTGAAGTCGGGCGTGGTCTCGGCGATTTCCAGCCACCACCAGCCTCACGAGCGCGATGCCAAGCTGGCGCCGTTTGGCGCCACCGAGCCGGGTATCAGCAGCGTCGAGCTGCTGCTGCCGCTGGCGATGACCTTGGTGGAGGATGGCTTGCTGGACCTGCCTACGTTGCTGGCACGTCTGAGCACCGGCCCGGCTCAGGCCTTGCGCTTGCCGGCGGGCCAGCTGGCGGTGGGTGCGGCGGCGGACCTGGTGCTGTTTGACCCGGCCAGCTCCACGGTTGCCGGGGAGCACTGGCTGTCCAAGGGAGAAAATTGCCCGTTCATTGGCCACAGCCTGCCGGCAACGGTGCGGTACACATTGATGGATGGGCGGATCAGCTACCAGGCCTGAAACGGGCACGGTAAAAAATGTGGGAGGGGGCTTGCTCCCGATAGTTGTGGATCAGTCAGCTTATCTTTAGCTGACCCACTGCAATCGGGGGCAAGCCCCCTCCCACATTTTGATTTTCACCAGACTTGAAGATCAGCGTCCAGCATTGCGCTCGGCATTGCGGATCGAAATCTGGCTGTTCAACGTCCAGAAGTCATACAGCACCCCCACCAGGAACAAACCACCGGTCAGCAGGTAGATCAGGCCGGTGATCCATTTGCCCTGGTACATCCGGTGCACACCGAACACGCCCAGGAACGCCAACAGAATCCAGGCCACGTTGTACTCGATGGGCCCGGCGGTAAAACGCAGGTCGGCTTCACGGTCCATGGCCGGGATCAGGAACAGGTCGATCAGCCAGCCGATGCCCAGCAGGCCTAAGGTGAAAAACCAGATCGTGCCGGTCACCGGTTTGCCGTAATAGAAGCGATGCGCTCCGGTAAAACCGAAAATCCATAGCAGGTAACCGATCACCTTGCTGTGGGTGTCTTGCTGCGAAGTAACCTGTTGATAGGTGTTCATGAACTACCCCTTTTCACTCAATAGATAAATTTGTTCATTTTTTTTGTGACTTTTTTAGGAGCGCCCGACGTACGGCAAATGGTATCTTCCTGCCCTCAAAGCCTTATACCGCCTGACTTGTGTCGGACAATTGCGACGAATCGTCGCGTTTTTGCTGAATTTGACCCCAAGGTTCAGTCGACAAACGGCCTGAGAACGACACCAAAACCTGTTATAAAGTTGCGCGCAAACCCATAAGAGCCACGCCTAATGCGACCATTTTTCAAGACATGGCTAACCATTTGCCTATTAATGCCACTGGCCGCCCACGCCACCAATCGTGAGCAACGTCTTCCAAACGTTAACGGTTTTACCCCTAAAGTTCATAGCACGCCCAGCACCGCCAAATCGGTAAAGCCGACTGTCAGCCGCCCGACTCAACTGAGCAAGGCTCACGGTAAAACGCTTTCCACCCAGCTGGCCGTGAATACCAAGCAAAGCAGCGATGTCCTCAGCCGTGCCGTCAACGTGCTCGGTACTCCTTATCGTTGGGGCGGCAGCAGCCCAAGTAAAGGGTTCGACTGCAGCGGCCTGGTGAAATATGCGTTCAACGATGTCAAGGCCGTGGATTTGCCGCGTACGTCCAACGCCATGGCCGCCGGCCACGGGTTGAAAGTCGATCGCAAAGACCTGAAGCCGGGCGATTTGCTGTTCTTCAAGCTCAAGAGCCGCCAGGTCAACCACGTTGCCATCTACCTGGGCAACGACCGCTTCATCCACGCGCCGCGTCGTGGCAAGTCGGTGAGCATCGACACGCTGAAAAAGCCGTTCTGGGACAAGAACTATGTGATCGCCAAGCGGGTGCTGCCCAAAGAGCAGAACAACACCCTGCGGATCGTGCAGCGCTGATTCCAAGCTGAAATGCAGTCAATGTGGGAGGGGGCTTGCTCCCGATAGCAGAGTGTCATTCAACAGATTTGTTGGCTGATCAACCGCTATCGGGAGCAAGCCCCCTCCCACATTTGGTTTCATTGTTTGCTGAATATCATATGTCTGCAGGCACCCTCGCCTTTTCTCGCGCGTCATCCCGGCTGATCACGCCCTGCGCGACCAACGCCTTCAAACTCATATCCAGCGTCTTCATCC
Organism: Pseudomonas sp. R2-7-07; assembly: GCF_003852355.1. Lineage (NCBI taxonomy): Bacteria > Pseudomonadati > Pseudomonadota > Gammaproteobacteria > Pseudomonadales > Pseudomonadaceae > Pseudomonas > Pseudomonas sp. R2-7-07. Next base: position 5,417,795 of record NZ_CP027759.1, read on the forward strand.
CCACTGCCCCACCGGTCTGAATCGCCGAGACCATCTGCGCCACCTTGTCTTCGCGGATCAGATTACGAATGGCCGGCGTGCCCAGCATGATCTCGTGAGCCGCTACCCGTCCGCCGCCGACCTTCTTCACCAGCACCTGGGAAACCACCGCCTGCAGCGACTCCGACAGCATCGAGCGGACCATGGCCTTTTCCGCGGCCGGGAACACGTCCACCAGCCTGTCTACCGTCTTTGCCGCCGAGGTGGTGTGCAAGGTGCCAAATACCAGATGGCCGGTCTCAGCGGCCGTCAGCGCCAGGCGGATGGTTTCCAGGTCACGTAGCTCGCCCACCAGGATCACATCCGGGTCTTCGCGTAGCGCCGAGCGCAGGGCCACCGAAAAGCTGTGGGTATCGCGATGCACCTGGCGCTGGTTGATCAACGCCATTTTCGGCCTGTGGATAAATTCAATGGGGTCTTCCAGCGTGAGGATGTGCTGGCGCCGATGCCGATTCAGGTAATCGATCATCGCCGCCAACGTGGTGGACTTGCCCGACCCGGTGGGCCCGGTCACCAGCACCAGGCCACGGGGTAACAGCGCGATACGCTGGAACACCTCGCCCAAGCCAAGGCTTTCCAGGCTCTGGATGTCGGTGGGGATCGTGCGAAACACTGCGCCAACGCCACGCGCCTGCTGGAACACATTCGCGCGAAAGCGCGCCACGCCGGGCAGCTCGAACGCAAAATCCGTTTCAAGAGATGTTTCGAAATCCTTTTGTTGGTATTGGTTGAGCAAAGGGCTCAGTAAATCCGCCACCTGCGGCCCGGCCAGTATCGGGCTGTCCAGCGGCCAGACCTCGCCATCGATGCGCAACATCGGCGCCAGGCCGGCCGACAAATGCAGGTCGGAGGCGCCTCGGCGCACGCTGGCCGTCAGTAATTCAGTGATATCCATAGGGCTTTCCATTTCCAGTAGAATGCCGCGGACTCCATATCCACGGGCACAACTTGAATGTCGACGATAGCAGACAACATCGGCCTGGTTAGCCAGCGCATCCGCGCCGCCGCCGACGCCGTGCAGCGTGACGCAAGCAGCATCCACCTGCTGGCCGTGAGCAAGACCAAACCGGCGCAAGCCGTGCGCGAAGCCTTTGCCGCCGGGATGCATGACTTTGGTGAAAACTATCTGCAGGAAGCCCTGGGCAAACAGGCCGAATTAACCGACCTGCCCTTGAGTTGGCACTTCATCGGCCCCATTCAATCGAACAAGACTCGCGCGATCGCCGAGAACTTCGCTTGGGTGCATTCCGTGGACCGCCTGAAAATCGCACAACGTCTGTCCGAACAACGCCCTGCCGACCTGCCGGCGCTGAATATCTGCATCCAGGTCAACGTCAGTGGCGAAGCCAGCAAGTCCGGCTGTACGCCCGCCGACCTGCCGGCCTTGGCCAACGCCATCAGCGCCCTGCCGCGCCTGAAGCTGCGGGGCCTGATGGCGATCCCCGAGCCGACTGACGATCGCGCGGCGCAGGATGCGGCGTTCGCCACGGTGCGCGAGCTGCAAGCCAGCCTGAACCTGCCACTCGACTCACTTTCCATGGGCATGAGCCACGACCTCGAGTCGGCCGTCGCTCAAGGCGCCACCTGGGTGCGGATCGGTACCGCGCTGTTTGGCGCCCGCGACTACGGCCAGCCGTGAAATGGCTGACGTTCATCTAGCTAAGGACCTGTCATGAAAGACATGCGTATTGCCTTTATCGGCGCCGGTAACATGGCAGCCAGCCTGATCGGCGGCCTGCGGGCCAAGGGTCTGGACGCTGCGCAGATTCGCGCCAGCGATCCCGGTGCCGAAACCCGCGCCCGCGTCAGCGCCGAACACGGCATTGAAACCTTTGCCGACAACGCCGAGGCCATCCAGGGCGTCGACGTCATTGTGCTGGCGGTCAAGCCCCAGGCCATGAAGGCCGTGTGCGAAAGCCTGCGCCCAAGCCTGCAGGCGCATCAGCTGGTGGTGTCCATCGCCGCCGGCATCACCTGTGCCAGCATGAACACCTGGCTCGGTGCCCAGCCGATCGTACGTTGCATGCCGAATACGCCGTCCTTGTTGCGCCAGGGCGTGAGCGGTTTGTACGCCACCGCCGACGTCAGCGCCGCACAGCGTGACCAGGCCGAGCAACTGTTATCCGCCGTGGGCATTGCCCTGTGGCTGGAGCAGGAGCAGCAACTGGACGCGGTCACCGCCGTTTCCGGCAGCGGCCCGGCGTACTTCTTCCTGTTGATCGAAGCCATGACCGCCGCCGGCGTGAAACTGGGCCTGCCTGCCGACGTTGCCGAGCAACTGGCCGAGCAAACCGCCCTGGGCGCCGCGAAGATGGCGGTGACCAGCGATGTGGATGCGGCCGAGCTGCGCCGTCGCGTCACGTCCCCGGGCGGCACCACCCATGCCGCCATCGAATCATTCCAGGCCGGCGGCTTTGAAGCCCTGGTGGAAAAAGCACTGGGTGCTGCGGCACACCGTTCCGCCGAAATGGCTGAGCAACTGGGCAAATAGTCGTCACTTACCAAGGTAAACAAACATGCTCGGAATCAATGACGCTGCCATCTTCATCATCCAGACCCTGGGCAGCCTGTACCTGCTGATCGTGCTGATGCGCTTTATCCTGCAACTGGTGCGGGCGAACTTCTACAACCCGTTGTGCCAGTTCGTGGTCAAGGCCACCCAACCGCTGCTCAAGCCGCTGCGCCGGGTGATCCCGAGCCTGTTCGGGCTGGACATGTCGTCGCTGGTACTGGCACTGCTGCTGCAGATCCTGCTGTTCGTGGTGATCCTGATGCTCAACGGCTACCAGGCCTTCACCGTGCTGCTGTTGCCATGGGCGCTGATCGGTATTTTCTCGCTGTTTTTGAAGATCATCTTCTGGTCGATGATCATCAGCGTGATCCTCTCGTGGGTCGCCCCCGGCAGCCGTAGCCCAGGCGCCGAACTGGTCTACCAGATCACCGAGCCGGTGCTGGCACCGTTCCGTCGCCTGGTCCCCAACTTGGGCGGCCTGGATATTTCGCCGATCTTCGCGTTTATCGCGATCCAGCTGATTCAAAGCTGGGTGATTCCACGCCTGGCGTTTTATGCGTTCATGCCTAAAGAACTATTCGGCCTGATCTGACAATTCGCTGGAAAGTGTGGGAGGGGGCTTGCTCCCTCCCACATTTTGTATCTGTGTACCGGCGCAGGCCTTTGCTTGCCGCTGGGTCCAGTGGTCTTTAGACTTACGCCTCATTTAAACGAGAGCAGGGTCGATGCCAACTGCCTTTCCCCCCGATTCCGTTGGACTGGTCGTGCCCCAAGTGGCGCACTTCAGCGAACCGTTGGCCCTGGCCTGCGGCCGCTCGCTGCCCGCCTACGACCTGATCTACGAAACCTACGGCCAACTCAACGCCACGGCGAGCAACGCCGTGCTGATATGCCACGCCTTGTCCGGCCACCATCATGCTGCGGGCTTCCACAGCGTCGACGAGCGCAAGCCCGGCTGGTGGGACAGCTGCATCGGCCCCGGCAAGCCCATCGACACCAACAAGTTCTTCGTGGTCAGCCTGAACAACCTCGGCGGCTGCAACGGTTCCACCGGCCCCAGCAGCCTCAACCCGGAGACCGGCAAGCCCTTCGGCGCCGACTTCCCGGTACTCACCGTGGAAGACTGGGTGCACAGCCAGGCGCGCCTCGCCGACCGGCTGGGCATCAGCCAATGGGCGGCTGTGATCGGTGGCAGCCTGGGCGGCATGCAAGCCCTGCAATGGACCATCACCTACCCGGATCGCGTGCGCCACTGCCTCGCGATCGCCTCGGCGCCCAAGTTGTCGGCGCAGAACATCGCCTTCAACGAAGTGGCGCGCCAGGCCATCCTCACCGACCCGGAGTTCCACGGTGGTTCGTTCCAGGAAGCGGGGGTGATCCCCAAGCGTGGCCTGATGCTGGCGCGGATGGTCGGGCACATCACCTACCTGTCCGATGATTCCATGGGCGAGAAATTCGGCCGTGGCCTCAAAAGCGAGAAGCTCAACTACGACTTCCACAGCGTCGAGTTCCAGGTGGAAAGCTACCTGCGTTATCAGGGCGAGGAGTTCTCCGGGCGTTTTGACGCCAACACCTACCTGCTGATGACCAAGGCGCTGGACTACTTCGACCCGGCCGCGAACTTCAATGACGACCTGGCGAAGACCTTCGAACAGGCCACGGCCAAGTTCTGCGTAATGTCGTTCACCACTGACTGGCGCTTCTCGCCGGCGCGCTCCCGCGAGCTGGTGGACGCCCTGATGGCTGCGCGCAAAGACGTCTGCTACCTGGAGATCGATGCACCGCAAGGCCACGACGCCTTCCTGATTCCGATTCCCCGTTATCTGCAGGCGTTCAGTAACTACATGAACCGTATTACTTTGTGAGAACGCCATGAGAGCCGACCTGGAAATCATCCAAGACTGGATCCCCGCCGGCAGCCGCGTGCTCGACCTGGGCTGCGGTGATGGCGAGCTGCTGAGCTGGCTGCGCGACAACAAGCAAGTCACCGGCTACGGCCTGGAAAACGACCCGGACAACATCGCCCAATGCGTGGCCAAGGGCATCAACGTGATCGAGCAGGACCTGGACAAGGGCCTGGGCAACTTTGCCAGCGACAGCTTCGACATCGTGGTCATGACCCAGGCCCTGCAAGCGGTGCACTACCCGGACCGTATCCTCGACGAAATGCTGCGCGTCGGCCGCCAGTGCATCATCACCTTCCCCAACTTCGGGCACTGGCGCTGCCGCTGGTACCTGGCCACCAAGGGCCGCATGCCGGTGTCGGACTTCCTGCCGTACACCTGGTACAACACGCCGAACATCCACTTCTGCACCTTCGAAGACTTCGAGGCCCTGTGTGGCGAGCGTGAGGCCAAGGTGATCAACCGCCTTGCCGTCGATCAACAACATCGCCACGGCTGGGCGAGTAAGCTATGGCCCAACCTGTTGGGCGAAATCGGTATCTACCGGGTCAGCAGCCCTGGCCTGACCGACCACAAGATTGCCGTCTAATCATTATCAAGAGGGACGCTCATGAGTCGTTTGGCTGTTTTTCTCCTGACCGCCTGCCTGGGCGCCAGCGCCATGGCTGCGGACGCTATCGACGCTAACCGCAAGAAAGACTTCGGCGATATCACCGTTCACTACAACACCTTCACTTCAAGCTTTCTGTCGCCGGAGACCGCCCAGAAGGTCGGCGTGGTGCGCAGCAAGGACAAGGGCTTGATCAATGTGACCGTGATCAAGGGCGTAACCCCCGTCGCGGCCCAAGTGACCGGCACCATCAAGGATTTGGGCGGCAAGAGCGAAATCCTGACGTTCAAGCAGATCGAAGAGAAAGGCGGTGTCAGCTACCTTGCGCCCTACTCCGTGACCCAGCGGGAATACAAGACGTTTACCATCAATGTTGAAACCGGCGGCAAAGCCCATGGTTTCCAATTCAACCAAGAACTGTTTCCGGCCGACTGATGAACCTCACTCAACTCGTACTCGCCAGCCATAACGCCGGCAAACTCAAAGAATTGCAGGCCATGCTCGGTGACGCGGTGAAGCTGCGCTCGATCGGTGAGTTCAGCCAGGTCGAGCCGGAAGAAACCGGGCTGTCGTTCGTCGAGAACGCCATCCTCAAGGCGCGCAATGCCGCGCGCCTCTCGGGCCTGCCGGCCTTGGCGGACGATTCGGGCCTGGCGGTGGACTACCTCGGTGGCGCACCGGGCATCTATTCGGCGCGTTATGCCGATGGCAAGGGCGATGCGGCCAACAACGCCAAGCTGCTGGACGCGCTCAAGGATGTGCCGGACGCGATGCGCGGTGCGCAGTTCGTCTGTGTGCTGGCATTGGTGCGCCACGCCGATGACCCCTTGCCGATCCTCTGCGAAGGCTTGTGGCACGGGCGCATCCTGCATGCAGCCAGCGGTGAGCATGGCTTTGGCTACGATCCGCTGTTCTGGGTGCCGGAGCGCAATGTCTCCAGCGCCGAACTGAGCCCGGCCGACAAGAACCAGATCAGCCACCGCGCCCGCGCAATGGATTTGCTGCGCCAACGCCTGAGCCTGAAATGACCCACCACACCCAGGCGCTGCCACTGATCCACGGCGGCGCGCAAACACCCCGGTCGGCGTTGCCTGTGCTGCCGCCCCTGGCGCTGTACATCCACATCCCGTGGTGCGTGCGCAAATGCCCTTATTGCGACTTCAACTCCCATACCGCGAGCACCGTGCTGCCGGAAGAAGCGTATGTGGACGCCTTGCTGGCGGATCTGGACCAGGACCTGCACGCCGTTCATGGCCGCAAACTGAGCTCGATCTTCTTTGGCGGCGGCACCCCGAGCCTGTTCAGCGCTGCCGCGTTGGGGCGCCTGCTCGAAGGGGTGCAAGCGCGCATCGCGTTTGCCGACGACATCGAAATCACCCTGGAAGCCAATCCCGGCACCTTCGAACAAGAGAAGTTCGTGGCGTACCGCAAGCTGGGGATCAATCGCCTGTCCATCGGCATCCAGAGCTTCCAGCAGGCCAAGCTCGAAGCCCTGGGCCGCATCCACAACGGCGATGAAGCCATTCGCGCTGCGGGTATGGCGCGCCAGGCCGGGTTCGATAACTTCAACCTGGACCTGATGCACGGTTTGCCCGATCAGTCGCTGGACGATGCCCTGGCCGATCTGCGCCAAGCCATCGCATTGAAGCCGACGCACTTGTCCTGGTACCAGTTGACCCTGGAACCCAACACGGTGTTCTGGAACCAGCCCCCTGCATTGCCGGAAGACGACACCCTGTGGGACATCCAGGAAGCCGGCCAGGCGCTGCTCGCCGAGCACGGCTACACACAATATGAAGTGTCGGCCTATGCCCAACCCGGTCGACCGGCGCGGCATAACCTCAATTACTGGAGCTTTGGCGACTTCATCGGTATCGGCGCGGGCGCCCACGGCAAGCTCAGCCATCCGGACGGGCGCATCGTGCGCACCTGGAAAACCCGCGCACCGAAGGACTACCTCAACCCGGCCAAAAGCTTCCAGGCGGGGGCGAAAGAACTGACCAATGAAGAGCTGCCGTTCGAGTTCCTGATGAACGCCCTGCGCCTCACCGAAGGCGTAGACGCCAGGCTTTACACCGAGCGCACCGGCCTTGACCTGGCGAGCCTCGCCGAAGGCCGCCGCGAGGCAGAACAAAGTGGCTTAATGCAGGTCGAACCGTCACGCCTGGCGGCGACCGACCGCGGGCAACTCTTTCTCAATGACCTGTTGCAGACGTTTTTGAGCTGATCGCTCTTAAGGAAATCGAATGGATTTGGTACTCGACCTGCTCGCCACCGTATCCCGCTGGAGCCGTAGCAACCTGTCGGAAATCTCCCTGGCGCTGGTCGGCTGTTTGCTGGTGCTGTTCGGCGCAGACATCAAGGGCTGGGTCGAAGCCCGCCTGGGCAGCATCGCCGGCGCGTTGCGCGTCCCCCTGATGGCGTTGGTGTGCATGATCGGCAGCGGCGCGGCGCTGATCTACGCCACGCCCTGGATCGTGCGCGGGCTGAGCCAGTTCAATAACTACAGCCTCGCGCCGGTGCTGGTAGTGGTGCTGGTGTTGATTGGCGTCGTCGCCGACCGCCGCTGACCGCAAACCCAACACAGATCCAAATGTGGGAGGGGGCTTGCCCCCGATGGCAGGGTGTCAGACAACACATGTTTGGCTGACCCACCGCTATCGGGGGCAAGCCCCCTCCCACATTTTTACTGCATTTCAAGCCAACGGCTTATCAGTCGACTTTCTCGAACTTCAAATCCCACACCCCATGCCCCAACTTCTCGCCACGGCGTTCGAACTTGGTGACTGGGCGCTCTGCCGGGCGCGGTACGCATTTGCCGTCTTCGGCCAGGTTGCGGTAGCCGGGGGCGACGTTCATCACGTCCAGCATGTATTCGGCATAGGGTTCCCAGTCGGTGGCCATGTGCAGGATGCCCCCCACTTTCAACTTGCTGCGCACCAGTTCCGCGAAGGAAGCCTGGACGATGCGACGCTTGTGGTGACGGGCCTTGTGCCATGGGTCGGGGAAGAACAGCATCAGCCGGTCGAGGCTGTTGTCGGCAATGCAGCGGTTGAGCACTTCAATCGCGTCGCAGTCGTAGACCCGCAGATTGGTCAGGCCCTGGGTCAGCACGCCGTTCAACAGCGCGCCGACACCTGGGCGGTGCACTTCTACACCGATGAAATCCTGGTCCGGCGCGGCCGCCGCCATTTCCAGCAGGGAATGGCCCATGCCGAAGCCGATTTCCAGGGACCGCGGGGCCGAGCGACCGAACACCTGGTCGAAGTCCACCGGCGCATCGGCCAGGGGCAACACGAACAGCGACGTGCCTTGCTTCAGGCCTTTTTGCTGGCCTTCGGTCATGCGTCCGGCGCGCATCACGAAGCTCTTGATGCGGCGGTGCTTGGACTCGTCGCCTGCTTCCACGGGGTTCGGCGTTTCGTTTGATTCAGTCATCAATAGCTCTTACTTGATCAGGCCATCCAGCGGCGAAGAGGCGCTGGCATAGAGTTTTTTCGGCATGCGCCCGGCGAGGTAGGCCAGGCGGCCCGCGACGATTGCGTGTTGCATGGCTTCGGCCATCATGATCGGTTGCTGGGCATGGGCAATGGCCGAGTTCATCAGCACCGCGTCGCAGCCCAGCTCCATGGCGATGGTAGCGTCGGAGGCAGTGCCCACGCCTGCATCCACCAGCACCGGGATCCTGGTTTCTTCAAGGATGATCTGCAGGTTGTAAGGGTTGCAGATCCCCAGGCCGGAGCCGATCAGGCCAGCCAGTGGCATCACCGCGATGCAGCCGATTTCCGCCAGCTGGCGGGCGATGATCGGGTCATCGCTGGTGTAGACCATCACGTCAAAGCCTTCCTTGACCAGGGTCTCGGCGGCCTTGAGGGTTTCGATCACGTTGGGGAACAGGGTTTTCTGGTCGGCCAGCACTTCCAGCTTAACCAGGTTGTGGCCGTCGAGCAGCTCACGGGCCAGGCGGCAAGTGCGCACGGCTTCGATGGCGTCAAAGCAGCCAGCGGTGTTCGGCAGGAAGGTGTAGCGGTCCGGCGACAGCACTTCGAGCAGGTTCGGCTCGCCCTCGATCTGGCCGAGGTTGGTACGACGTACGGCGAAGGTAACGATTTCGGCGCCCGAGGCTTCAATGGCCAGACGGGTTTCTTCCATGTCGCGGTACTTGCCGGTGCCGACCAGCAGACGGGACTGGTAGGTACGACCGGCCAGGACGAAAGGCTTGTCGCTACGAACGATGCTCATGGGAAATCCTCGTAATGGGGTGAGGTTCTGCAGAATGCGTTACGGCCGGGGCGACTAGCCGCCGCCGATGGCGTGCACCACTTCGACACGGTCACCATCGCTGAGCGTGGTGCCTTCGTGCTGGCTGCGCGGGACGATATCCAGGTTGAGCTCCACTGCGACGCGACGCCCGGTGAGGTCCAGGCGGGTCAGCAGGGCCGCGACGGTTTCACCGTCGGGCAGTTCAAGGGGTTCGCCGTTCAACTGAATGCGCATGCCACGGGCCGCCATCGTTTTTAGGGGCCGGCATTCTAACGCGATTGGGCGCTGAAGGTCAGCTTCAAGCGTCAAGCGGTCAGTTGCAGGCGCCAGGCGAGCAAGCCGAGGAAAAACCAGCCGAGCAGAAACGCCAGCCCGCCGAACGGCGTGATGATCCCGAGTTTGCTGATGCCGGTCAGGGTCAACAGATACAGGCTGCCGGAAAACAGCAAGATGCCGACCACAAATGAAATGCCCGCCCAGGTGACCAGTCGGCCAGGAATATGCGCGGCCAGCAGCGCCACGCCAAACAACGCCAGGGTGTGCACCAGTTGATACGTCACGCCGGTGTGGAAGATCGCCAGGTAGTCGGCGCTCAGACGGTTTTTCAGGCCATGGGCGGCGAACGCGCCGAGGGCGACACCGGTAAAGCCAAAAAAGGCGGCCAGCATCAGAAAGCTACGCAGCATGAGGAACTCCAGTCAGACTCATCGGGCAGGGTCTGTATAATGGCCCGCTCAACGGGTTCGGCCAAGCCATCTCTATGCTGCGTGTCCTCATCAATCGCTTTCTCAACGTCGTGAAATGGTTCGCCATCGGCAGTGTGCTGCTGGTGCTGCTGTTTCGCGTCGTACCGCCGCCGTTCACTGCGCTGATGGTGGAGCGCAAGGTCGAATCCTGGATCGACGGCGAACCTATCGACCTGCAGCGCAGCTGGGTGGCGTGGGACGAGATTTCCGACGACCTCAAAGTGGCGGTGATGGCCGGTGAAGACCAGCGTTTCCCGCAGCACTGGGGCTTCGACTTTGGCGCGATCCAGGCGGCAATCGTGCATAACGAGCGCGGCGGCACGATTCGCGGCGCCAGCACCTTGAGCCAGCAGGTTTCGAAGAACCTGTTCCTGTGGACCGGCCGCAGCTATCTGCGCAAGGGCCTGGAAGCCTGGTTTACCGGGTTGATCGAAGTACTGTGGCCCAAGCAGCGCATCCTTGAGGTGTACCTCAACAGCGTGGAGTGGGACGAGGGTGTGTTCGGTGCAGAAGCAGCGGCGCGGCATCATTTTGGAGTGAGCGCCAAAGGGCTGTCGCGTCAGCAGGCCAGCTACCTGGCGGCGGTGTTGCCGAACCCACGGGTGTGGAGTGCCAGTCATCCGACCGCCTATGTGGCGCGGCGCGCGGCGTGGATTCGTCAGCAGATGAGTCAGCTTGGCGGGGATGGTTACCTGGTAGAGCTCCACAACTCCCGCAAGGCTCCCTGGTCCGACTGACACAACACAGAAACAAATGTGGGAGGGGGCTTGCCCCCGATAGCGGTGGATCAGTCACTCATATGTCGACTGATACTCTGCTATCGGGAGCAAGCCCCCTCCCACATTTTGACCCAGCATTGCCAGCTGGATCAGGCGGCGATCGACAGCTTCAGCTTGTTCATCGCGCTTTTCTCAAGCTGACGAATCCGCTCGGCCGACACGTTGTACTTCTGCGCCAGGTCGTGCAGCGTGGCTTTTTCTTCCGCCAGCCAGCGCTGGTAAAGAATGTCACGGCTGCGGTCGTCCAGCACTTCCAGCGCTTCGTGCAGGTTGTGATTGGAGTTGTCGCTCCAGTCGGCGTCTTCCAGTTGACGCGCCGGGTCGTACCGGTGGTCTTCCAGGTAGTTGGCTGGCGATTGGAAGGCGCTGTCGTCGTCTGCTTCGGCAGCCGGATCGAAGGCCATATCATGGCCGGTCAGGCGACTTTCCATCTCGCGCACTTCACGGGGCTCCACGCCGAGGCTTTCGGCCACGCGGTGGACTTCCTCGTTGTTCAGCCACGCCAGGCGTTTCTTCTGGCTGCGCAGGTTGAAGAACAGCTTGCGCTGGGCCTTGGTGGTCGCGACTTTCACGATGCGCCAGTTGCGCAGGATGAACTCGTGGATTTCCGCCTTAATCCAGTGCACGGCGAACGACACCAGGCGCACACCCATTTCCGGGTTGAAGCGCTTCACCGCCTTCATCAGGCCAACGTTGCCTTCCTGAATCAGGTCAGCCTGGGCCAGGCCGTAGCCGCTATAGCTACGGGCGATATGTACGACAAAACGCAGGTGGGCGAGCACCATCTGCCGAGCCGCCCCCAAATCCTGCTCATAGTAGAGACTCTCGGCCAGTTCACGCTCCTGCTCGGGCGTCAGCAAGGGAATGCTGTTTACCGTGTGCACATAGGCTTCCAGGTTCGCACCCGGGACCAAGGCATAAGCAGGTTGCAAAGAAGTGGTCATACGAAAAAACCTCCGACTCACATAACTCGTGCAGTTCAGCACTGCGAAAATTGACCGGGGAACCGTAGGACAAGTTCCCTAAACTGCTGACAAGGTCAATACAAACGAAACTACATTACCCTGACATTAACTACTTCGGTGCCAGCTCACGTAAGTGCCGTGCCACCGCAATCCACGCACCGATATACCCCAACAATACCGCGCCAAGCAAGAGGCTCAGACCATCGGCTACCGGCACCCCTGCCAGGGCAAAATCGCTGCCGTACAAGCCGGCAAGCCCGATAACCGCATCGTTCAGCCAGTCCAGGCCAAAAGCCAGCACGCCCCAGGACAAAATCCCGGCACCAAAGCCATAAAGCGCGCCCATGTACAGAAAAGGACGACGCACATAGCTGTCCGTGCCGCCGACCAGTTTAATCACTTCTATCTCGGTGCGGCGGTTTTCAATATGAAGACGAATGGTATTACCTATCACCAAAAGTAATGCAGACACCAACAGTACCGTCAAACCGAACACGAAGCGGTCGCCCAGCTTGAGGATCGCGGCCAGGCGCTCTACCCAGACTAGATCAAGTTGCGCCTGTTGCACCTTGGGCATCTCTGCGAGTTTTTGTCGCAGGGCTTCCAGGGCCGGCTTGTCCACTTCATTGGGCGTCACCAGCACCACGCCCGGCAGTGGGTTCTGCGGCAGCTCTTTAAGCGCCTCGCCCAGGCCGGATTGTTGCTGGAACTCTTCCAGCGCCTGATCGCGGCTGATGTATTCGGCATCCGCCACGCCTGGCAGGTTCTTGATCTCGTCGCGCAGGCCCTCGCCGTCCTTGGTGCTGGCGTCGAGGTTCAGGTACAGGGAAATCTGTGCCGCGCGCTGCCAGGAACCGCCCAGGCGCTCCACATTATTGAGCAGCAACGACAAGCCCATCGGCAGGCTCAGGGCCACGGCCATCACCAGGCAGGTGAAAAAGCTGCCGATCGGCTGCTTGCCCAGGCGACGCAGGCTGTCGAGCAGGCTGGCGCGGTGGCTTTCGATCCAGGCACGCAACAGGGTGCCGAAGTCCGGGCCGTCGTCTTCGTCGTGTTTTTTCTTTTTCGGTTGCGGGTCGGCCGGTTTCGGCGCCACGCGTTCGGATACTTTAGGGCTGCGTGTTGCACTCATACGCCAGCCTCCCCGTCGCCGATCAGACGACCGCGTTGCAGGGTCAGCATGCGATGGCGCATGCGCGCAATCAGCGCCAGGTCGTGGCTGGCGATCAACACGCTGGTGCCCAGCCGGTTGATGTCTTCGAACACCCCCATGATCTCGGCCGCCAAACGCGGGTCGAGGTTACCGGTGGGTTCATCTGCCAGCAGCAAGGCCGGGCGGTGGACGATGGCGCGCGCGATACCGACGCGCTGTTGCTGGCCGGTGGACAGGTCGCCGGGGTAGAGGTCGGTCTTGTCCGACAACGCCACGCGCTCCAGGGCTGAATCGACCCGCTTGACGATCTCGGCCTTGGACAGCCCGAGAATCTGCAGGGGCAAGGCAATGTTGTTGAACACCGTGCGGTCGAACAGCAACTGGTGGTTTTGAAACACCACGCCGATCTGACGGCGCAGGAACGGGATCTGCGCATTGCTGATGGTGGCCAGGTCCTGGCCCGCCAGCAGCAGCTTGCCGGTGGTCGGGCGCTCCATGGCCAGCAGCAGGCGCAACAAGGTGCTCTTACCGGCGCCGGAATGCCCGGTCACGAACAAAAACTCGCCCCGCCGTACTCGAAAGCTCAGCTCATGCAAGCCCACATGCCCGTTGGCGTAGCGTTTACCGACCTGTTCGAATCGAATCATGAACGCTCCCGCTCGGCAAACAGTGCCTGTACAAAGGGTTCGGCTTCAAAGGTGCGCAGGTCGTCGATGCCTTCACCGACGCCGATATAACGAATCGGCAACCCGAACTGCTTGGCCAGGGCGAAAATCACACCGCCCTTGGCCGTGCCGTCGAGCTTAGTCAATGCCAGGCCGGTCAGTTGCACCGTCTGGTTGAATTGTTTGGCCTGACTGATGGCGTTCTGCCCGGTACCGGCGTCCAGGACCAGCAGCACCTCATGCGGGGCGTCGGCGTCGAGCTTGCCGATCACGCGGCGGACTTTCTTCAGCTCTTCCATCAAATTGTCTTTGGTGTGCAGGCGGCCGGCGGTGTCGGCGATCAACACATCGATGTTCCGGGCCTTGGCGGCCTGCACGGCATCGAAAATCACCGACGCGGAGTCGGCACCGGTGTGCTGGGCGATCACCGGGATCTTGTTGCGCTCGCCCCACACCTGCAGTTGCTCAACGGCAGCGGCACGGAAGGTGTCGCCGGCGGCGAGCATGACTTTCTTGCCTTCGGACTGCAGTTTTTTCGCCAGCTTGCCAATGGTGGTGGTCTTGCCGGCGCCGTTGACGCCTACCACCAGGATCACGAATGGCTTCTTCGGGGTGATCACCAGCGGCGCTTCAACGGGTTTAAGCATGGCGGCCAGCTCGGCCTGCAAGGATTTGTATAACGCGTCGGCGTCAGTCAGCTGCTTGCGGGCGACCTTCTGGGTCAGGCTCTGGATGATCACGGCGGTGGCTTCGACGCCCACGTCTGCGGTGAGCAGGCGGGTTTCGATGTCTTCCAGCAGCTCGTCATCGATGGTCTTCTTGCCGAGGAACAGGCTGGCCATGCCCTCGCCGATACTGGCGCTGGTTTTGCTCAGACCTTGCTTGAGACGGGTAAAAAAGCCGGTTTTGCTGGTTTCAGCGGCCGGCTCTTCGATGACGGCAGGCGCGGGGGCTTCGGCGGCGGGTGGCGTCTGCACGACTGTCGTTACGGGTTCAACCACCGTAGGAATAGGCGGCGCTACGTGCTCAACCTGCACATCTTCAACCAGCGCCACCGGCTCCTCAGCCACCGGCAGTTGCGGCCACGGCTTGTGCTCTGGCTCTGGCTCTGGCTCTGGCTCTGGCTCTGGCTCTGGCTCGACCGCAGGCTGCAGCACCGGCTCGGCCATCGGCAACACCGTCGGCGCCGGTGTTTCGGCAACCGGCTCGGCTTCTACTATAGGCTCAGGGATAGGTTCAGGTTGAACCTGTGGCTGTTCGACGACGGTTTCCTGCGGCTTTTTGCGCAGCCATCCGAACAGGCCTTTCTTCTCGCCAGCCGCAGCTGGGGTCTTCTTGTCGTCGTTGGAACCAAACATGGAGACGGCTATCTCAAGGTAGCGACGCGCCAGCAGGCGCTTCGGTAAATAAAATTCGATGCGTAACAGACTGTTTTTTAGCCAGCTCGTTCATGCGCAACATTTTGAAGGCCAAAATAGAGCCTCAACAAGACAGCCGCAGTGGCCGCCCCTAAGTCGGATCGGTATCCTAGCACCTCCTCGCCCGCCGACGCTAAGACCAAGCGGGCAGTCCAACAGGTTAAAAAACGAATGAATGCTCTAGCCCGCCGCGCCGCAGGCCTGCTGCTCAGCACAGTTTGTCTGCCCCTTTCAGCTTTGGCTGCCGACCCACAACCCACCCACGAATTCACCCTCGACAACGGCCTCAAGGTGGTCGTGCGCGAAGATCATCGCGCGCCGGTGGTGGTTTCCCAGGTCTGGTACAAGGTCGGCTCGAGCTACGAAACCCCGGGCCAGACCGGTTTGTCCCATGCCCTGGAACATATGATGTTCAAGGGCAGCGCCAAGGTCGGCCCCGGCGAAGCCTCGCTGATCCTGCGCGACCTGGGCGCCGAAGAAAACGCCTTCACCAGTGATGACTACACCGCTTATTACCAGGTGCTGGCCCGTGACCGCCTGGGCGTGGCTTTCGAACTGGAAGCCGACCGCATGGCCAGCCTGCGTCTGCCGGCCGATGAGTTCAGCCGCGAAATCGAGGTCATCAAGGAAGAGCGCCGCCTGCGCACCGACGACAACCCGATGTCCAAGGCCTATGAACGCTTCAAGGCCATGGCCTTCCCGGCCAGCGGCTATCACACGCCCACCATCGGCTGGATGGCTGACCTTGAGCGCATGAAGGTCGAGGAACTGCGCCACTGGTACCAGGCCTGGTACGTGCCGAACAACGCGACCCTGGTAGTGGTCGGTGACGTTACGCCGGACGAGGTGAAAAACCTGGCCCAGCGCTACTTCGGCCCGATCCCCAAGCGTGACGTCCCGCCCGCCAAGGTCCCGATGGAGCTGGCCGAGCCCGGCGAGCGCCTGCTGACCCTGCATGTGCAAACCCAGCTGCCCAGCGTATTCCTCGGTTTCAACGTGCCGAGCCTGGCCACCGCCGAGGACAAGCGTTCGGTACAAGCCCTGCGCCTGATCTCGGCCCTGCTCGACGGCGGTTATAGCGCGCGTATCTCCGAGCAGTTGGAGCGGGGTGAAGAACTGGTCTCAGCCGCTTCCACCGATTATGACGCCTTCACCCGCGGCGACACGCTGTTCATGCTGACCGCCACGCCCAACCAGCAGAAGAAAAAAACCGTCGCCCAAGCCGAAGCCGGCCTGTGGCGCCTGCTGGAAGAACTCAAAGCCAAGCCGCCAACCGCCGAAGAACTGGAGCGCATCCGCGCCCAGGTGATTGCGGGCGTGGTCTACCAGCGCGACTCCATCACCAGCCAGGCCACGGCGATCGGCTCGCTGGAGACCGTCGGCTTGTCCTGGAAGCTGATGGACACTGAGCTTGCCGACCTGCAAAGCGTCACCCCGGAAGATATCCAAAAAGCTGCACGCACCTATTTCACCCGCGAACGTCTGAGCGTCGCCCATGTTTTGCCTGAGGAGACCGCTCATGAGTGACCGCAAGAGCAACCGCCTGATTCTGCCCGGCCTGATCGCCGTCACCTTGATCGCGGCCGGTGCCGTGTACCTGTTGCGCCCGAGCGAGTCGGTCGCCAGCCAGGCACTGGACAAGGCCCAAACGGCCAACACACTGCAATCGCTGGCTGAACTGGACGGCAAGGCGCCGACCAACCGCAAGCTCGACGTGCAAACCTGGACCACCGCCGAAGGCGCCAAGGTGCTGTTCGTCGAAGCCCATGAACTGCCGATGTTCGACGTGCGCATCCTGTTCGCCGCCGGCAGCAGCCAGGACGGCGATGTGCCGGGCCTGGCCCTGATGACCAATGCTATGCTCAACGAAGGCGTGCCGGGCAAGGACGTCAGCCAGATCGCCAGCGGCTTTGAAGGCCTGGGGGCCGACTTTGGCAATGGCGCCTATCGCGATATGGCCCTGGTGTCCCTGCGCAGCTTGAGCGACAGCGACAAACGCGATGCCGCACTCGCGCTGTTCGATGACGTGATCGGCAAGCCGACCTTCCCGGCCGACTCACTGGCACGCATCAAGAATCAGATCCTGGCCGGCTTCGAATACCAGAAACAGAACCCCGCCAAGCTGGCCAGCATCGAGCTGTTCAAGCGCCTGTACGGCGACCATCCGTATGCCCACCCAAGCGAAGGCACGCCTGAAAGCGTGCCGGCGATTACCGTGCAACAGCTGCAGGCATTCCACGCCAAGGCTTATGCGGCAGGCAATGCAGTGATCGCGGTGGTGGGCGACCTGACCCGCGCCGAAGCCGAAGCCATGACCGCCAAGGTCTCTGCCGCGTTGCCCAAGGGCCCGGCCTTGGCGAAGATTGCCCAGCCAACCGAGCCAAAGGCCGGCCTGAGCCGCATCGAGTTTCCCTCCAAGCAGACCCACCTGCTGTTTGCCCAGTTGGGCATCGATCGCGCCGATCCGGACTACGCTGCACTGTCCCTGGGCAACCAGATTCTGGGCGGCGGTGGTTTCGGCACGCGGTTGATGAGCGAAGTGCGTGAAAAACGCGGCCTCACCTACGGCGTGTACTCCGGCTTCTCGCCGATGCAGGTGCGCGGCCCGTTCATGATCAACCTGCAGACCCGCGCCGAAATGAGCGGCGGCACGCTGCGCTTGGTCGAAGACGTCGTGGCCGACTACCTCAAGACCGGCCCCACCCAGAAGGAGCTGGATGATGCCAAGCGCGAACTGGCCGGCAGCTTCCCGCTGTCCACCGCGAGCAACGCCGATATCGTCGGGCAGCTCGGCGCCATGGGTTTCTATAACCTGCCGCTGAGCTATCTGGAGGATTTCATGAAACAATCTCAGGCCCTGACCGTGGAGCAGGTCAAGGCTGCAATGAACAAACACTTGAGCGCCGACAAGATGGTCATCGTGACCGCCGGCCCGACGATTGCGCAAAAGCCACTACCGCCCCCCACTGATAAACCCGCCGAGCAGCCGCTCGGGGTTCCGGAGCATTAATGGCCAGTTCATCTCGCCCGAAAAAACCTGTCCACAACGTACATAACGGTGTGGGCCAACTGCGCATCATTGGCGGTGAATGGGGCAGCCGCAAGCTGAGCTTCCCCGATGTCGTGGGCCTGCGCCCGACGCCAGATCGCGTGCGCGAAACCTTGTTCAACTGGCTTGCGCCCTACATCGGCGGCGCCAAGGTGCTCGACCCGTTTGCGGGCAGTGGGGCGCTGTTCCTGGAGGCGCTGTCCCGTGGCGCCTCCCAGGCCCAGGCGCTGGATGCGAGCAATGTGGCGGTGTCCAGCCTCAAGGAACACTTGGGCACGTTGCGCTGCACCAACGGCCAGGTTCAGACCGCCGACGCCTTGCGCTACCTGGAAACCCAGGCGGCCAGCGAATACGACGTGGTGTTCCTCGATCCACCGTTCAACCAGAACCTGCTGCCGACCGTGTGTGCATTGCTGGAAGAACGCCAATGGTTGGCGCCGGATGCGTGGGTCTACACTGAAAGCGAGACAGCGCCGTCGACGCTCGGCCTGCCGGGGAGCTGGCGCTTGCACCGCGAGCAGAAGTCCGGGCGGGTTTATTACGCGTTGTGGCACCGCACCCTGTAGGAGCGAGCTTGCTCGCGAAGGTCGAACAGGCGACACGGGCTGCCTGATAGCGCTGCGTTATCGTTTACGTTTTTCGCGAGCAAGCTCGCTCCTACAGGAGTCAGGGTAAGTTCGTCCGGCGGCGAGTATTTCATGACGGCATCTGTGGACCGCTTCACCCCCGCCTTCGGCCTCGGCAACCCCCATCTGCAAACGCTGTGGGGGCCGCTATGGCGTCCCACCACGCATATCGAGCGTCAGCGCGAACGCCTGTGGCTGGAGGACGGCGACTTTCTGGACCTCGACTGGCACGGCCCACATGACGTGCACGCGCCTCTGGTGCTGGTGCTGCACGGGCTGACCGGTTCGTCCAATTCGCCCTACGTGGCCGGCCTGCAAAAGGCGCTCGCGGCCCAAGGCTGGGCCAGCGCAGCCTTGAACTGGCGCGGTTGCTCAGGCGAGCCGAATTTGTTGGCCCGCAGCTACCATTCCGGTGCCAGCGAAGATCTGGCGGCAGCGATCGCCCATCTGCGTGCCAAGCGGCCGTTGGCGCCGTTATATGCGGTGGGTTATTCCTTGGGCGGCAACGTATTGCTCAAGCACCTGGGGGAAACCGGCGACGCCTCCGGGCTGCAAGGCGCGGCGGCGGTATCGGTGCCGTTTCGCCTGGATCAATGCGCGGATCGCATCGGGATTGGCTTTTCGCGGGTGTATCAGAAGCACTTTATGCGCGAGATGCTGGCTTATATCCGCGTCAAGCAACGCCAGTTTTTGCAGGACGGCCGACAAGACGGGCTCAACACCCTGGAGGCGTTGGGTCCGTTGGAGAAAATGCGCACGTTCTGGGATTTCGATGGCCGGGTCACCGCGCCGCTGCACGGTTTCCTCAGCGCCGAGGACTACTACCGCCGCGCCTCGAGTCGCTACTACCTGGGCGCTATCCGCACGCCGACGTTGATTATCCAGGCGGCGGATGACCCGTTTGTGTTTGCCCACAGTTTGCCCGAAGCCAGTGAGCTATCAGACTGTACCGAGTTCGAGCTGACGGCCAAGGGCGGGCATGTGGGGTTTGTAGAGGGTTCGCTGAAACGCCCCGGCTACTACCTGGAACGCCGCATCCCCCAATGGCTACTGGCACAACACGGATAAAAATGTGGGAGGGGGGCTTGCCCTAATGCCAGTCAGTTAAGGACGAACACTGTACCTGTGGCGAGGGAGCTTGCTCCCGCTGGGCCGCGAAGCGGCCCCAAAAATGGGACTGCTGCGCAGTCCAGCGGGAGCAAGCTCCCTCGCCACAGGTTACTTTTTACCCTTTCTACTTCTTAACTGACTGGCATTAGGGCTTGCCCCCGATTGCAGTGGATCAGCTAAAGATAAGCTAGCTGATACTCCGCTATCGGGAGCAAGCCCCCTCCCACATTTTGATTGGGTTCGCAGGCCGATTGCTCAGTCGCCAGTGGCAATTTCCCGCGCTGGATCCGTAATCCACTCACTCCAAGACCCCGCATACAACTTGCCCAACGGGTACCCCGCCAAGCCCAACGCAAACAGGTTATGGCACGCCGTCACACCCGAACCGCAATACGCCACCAGCTCATCCGGCGACCGGCCCTGCAACTGCGCAGCAAAACGCTGTTTGAGCTGCTCAGCCGGCAAAAAGCGCCCATCACTGCCAAGGTTTTCATTGAAGGCCGCGCATTGCGCGCCTGGAATATGCCCGGCGATCGGGTCGATGGGCTCCACATCACCACGAAAACGCGCCTGGGCGCGAGCATCGATCAACGTCATGCCCGGTTCGCCCAGGCGTTTCTGTAACTGCTCGGCATCGAGCACCAATCGATTATCCGGCGTACCGGCAAACGTGCCTGGTTCGACCACCGGCGCATCCAGGCTCAATGGGAAGCCCGCCGCGTGCCACGCCTTGAGGCCGCCATCCAGGATAAACACACCCTCGCGCTTGCCGAGCCAGGCCAGCAACCACCATGCCCGAGCCGCAAAGGCCCCTGGGCCGTCGTCATACAGCACCACGTCGGTGTCAGCGCTGATGCCCCATGCCTGCAATTGCTGAATGAAGGCGTGCGCCGCGGGCAGCGGGTGACGGCCGGTCACGCCCTTGATCACCGGGCCGCTGAGATGGCGCTCCAGGTCGGCATATTGCGCCCCTTCGATGTGCCCTTCGGCATAGCTGCACAGGCCGTAATCCGGGTCTTCCAGGGCAAAACGGCAATCGAGGATCACCAGCCCGGCCGACGTTTGGCGCTCGGCTAATGCCTGGGGGCTGATCAGTTGAGCAAGTGGCATGACTGACTCCTGTGCATACAAAGGGGAAAGGTCTTACTTCACTTCTTCCAATGCCTGGTTCAATGGCACGTAAAACTCTTTGAACAACGCATCCACCGCCGTTTTTGCCTGAGGCGTGACAAACCCCGCCTCCAGCACCAGCACCTGATAGACCCCACGTTTTATCGCTTCGGCGCTCAAATGGGTGGAATTTTCATTGGTGGTGCACAGGAAACGCACCCACGAGGTGAGGATGATCCAGGCATTGAGGGTCAGGGCCTCGGTTTGCACCGGGTCCATCGTGAGGATGCCGGCGTCGACAAAGCCCTGGTAGATTGCCCCGCCCTGGATCAGGCAGCGCTGGGAGAACCGCCGATAGCCCGTGGCCAGCTCGGGGTCGCTTTCCAATAAATGTTCGAGGTCGCGGTGCAGGAAGCGGTAGCGCCACATGCCGGCCAGTACCGCCTGCAGGTAAAAGCGTTTGTCTTCCACCACCATCGCCCGCCCCTGGGGCGGGCGTAGGAAACTGTCCACCAACGTTTCGTATTCACGGAACAGCACGGCGATAATCGCCTGCTTATTGGGGAAGTGGTAGTACAGGTTGCCCGGGGAAATCTCCATATGGGCAGCGATATGGTTGGTGCTGACACTGCGCTCCCCCTGCTGGTTAAAAAGCTCCAGGCTGGTTTGCACAATTCGCTCGCTGGTCTTTACTCGTGGTGCCATAGGGCTCAGCTTCCAAACACAGGATGAGGCATCTTACGGCCTATCCGGGTCAGGATAAATCTGGTTGTTACTGCAATGTTATTTGACAATTTAGAGTAATGACTCTAAAAATCCAGGCAGACCTATAACAACCGGGACCGCGCCATGTCTGCCAACGTTGCCTACCTGCAGCAATCCCAGGCGCTGGATCAACTCCAGATCCTGTTCGACGCCCAACGTAGTGCTTATGCCGCCAACCCGATGCCGCCGGCCGCGCAACGCCAGCAATGGCTCAAGGCCCTGCGCGATGTGCTCAGCGATGAACGCCAGGCGCTGATCAATGCGATCAGCCAGGACTTCAGCCATCGCAGCGCGGACGAAACCCTGTTCGCCGAACTGATGCCCAGCCTGCACGGCATTCACTACGCGAGTAAACACCTCAAAGGCTGGATGAAACCTTCTCGGCGTGCTGTAGGCATTGCCTTTCAGCCCGCGTCGGCCAAAGTCATTTACCAACCGCTGGGTGTGGTCGGCGTCATCGTGCCGTGGAACTACCCGCTGTACCTGGCTATCGGTCCGCTGGTCGGAGCCTTGGCCGCCGGCAACCGGGTAATGCTCAAGCTCAGCGAATCCACGCCGGCCACCGGCGAACTGCTCAAGGCATTGCTGGCAAAAATCTTCCCCGAAGACCTGGTGTGCGTGGTGCTCGGCGAAGCTGACGTCGGCGTGGCATTTTCCAGGTTGCGTTTCGATCATTTGCTGTTCACCGGCGCCACCAGCATCGGCCGGCATGTGATGCGGGCCGCCGCCGAACACCTCACACCGGTCACCCTGGAGTTGGGCGGCAAATCGCCAGCCATTGTGTCCGCCGACGTGCCGCTCAAGGACGCCGCCGAACGTATCGCCTTCGGCAAGGCCTTGAACGCCGGGCAAACCTGCGTGGCGCCCGACTATGTGCTGGTGCCGGAGGAACGTGTGGACGGTTTTGTCGAGGCTTACACCAACGCGATTCGCGGGTTTTATCCGACCCTGGCCGACAACCCGGACTACACCGCCATCATCAACGAGCGGCAACTGGACAGGCTCAATGCCTACGCCAAGGATGCCACCGACAAGGGCGCCACCCTGATTCCGCTTTACGACCAGGGCCAAGCACGCCGTATGGCCCATAGCCTGTTGCTGAATGTAAGCGACGATATGACGGTCATGCAGGACGAGATCTTTGGTCCGCTATTACCGATCGTGCCCTATCGCGGCATCGACCAGGCCTTTGCCTACATCAACCAACGCCCTCGCCCGCTGGCCCTGTATTACTTCGGCTACAACAAACGCGAACAGGACCGTGTGCTCCACGAGACCCACTCCGGCGGCGTGTGCCTGAACGACACCCTGCTGCACGTGGCCCAGGACGACATGCCATTCGGCGGCATCGGCCCCTCTGGCATGGGCCACTACCACGGCCACGAAGGTTTCCTGACGTTCAGCAAGGCCAAGGGCGTGCTGGTCAAACAGCGTTTGAACGCGGCGAAGCTGATCTACCCGCCCTACGGGAAAACCATCCAGAAGTTGATCCAGAAGCTGTTTATCCGCTGATAACCTCACCTGCGGGACAAAAAAACAATGAACCCCAGCCTGACTGAAACACCTGCGCTGTCACGGCGCGGCGTCTTGAAAATCGGCCTGTGCGCCAGCGCGTTCCTGGCCACCGCCGGGCTGGGGGCGAGCCTCAGCGGCTGCTCGAGCAGCACGCCGGCCAGCGGCTTTGCGCTGTTGCGGACCAGTGACCTGCCATTTTTGCGCGCGGTGATCCCGGTACTGCTGGAAGGCGCGGCCAGCGCCCAGGCCGTCAGCGCCGGAATTGAAGACACCCTTAAAAAGCTCGACTACAGCCTGCAGCACCTGTCACCCGAGATGTTCAAGCTCACCCAGCAGCTGTTCGATGTGCTCGGCATGGGCATTACCCGAGGCCCGCTGACGGGTATCTGGGGCAGCTGGGAAAATGCCAGCGCGGAGCAGATCCGCAACTTCCTGCAGCGTTGGGAAAACAGCTACCTGAACCTGCTGCGCATGGGCCAGGGCTCGCTGCTCAAGCTGGTGACCATGGCCTGGTACTTCCGGCCCGAGTCCTGGGCCCATTGCGGCTATCCCGGCCCGCCGAAAATGTGATTTGCATCCCCAACAATAAAAACCAGAGACGAACCTGATGCCCGTACCCGATCTATTCCGCGACGGCATGGCCCGCGGCTGGAAAACCCACAACGGCGCCGCCCTCGACAGCGACCTGACCCTGGAAGCCGACGTAGCCATCATCGGCAGCGGCGCCGGTGGCGGCACCACCGCCGAAATCCTCAGCGCCGCTGGCTACAAGGTGCTGTTGATCGAAGAAGGCCCACTCAAGACCAGCAGCGATTTCAAGCTGCTGGAAGACGAAGCCTATGCCAGCCTGTACCAGGAAGGGATCGGCCGCATGAGCAAGGACGGTGCGATTACCATCCTGCAGGGCCGGGCGGTGGGCGGCACCACGCTGATCAACTGGACTTCCAGCTTCCGCACACCGGATGCCACCCTCGCCCATTGGGCCAGCGACTACGCGGTGAAGGGCCATAGCAGCGCCGAGATGGCGCCATGGTTCGAGACCATGGAGCAGCGCCTGGGCATCGCGCCATGGGCCCTGCCGCCTAATGCCAACAACGACGTGATCCGCAAAGGCTGCGAAAAGCTCGGCTACAGCTGGCACGTGATCCCGCGCAATGTGCGCGGTTGCTTCAATCTGGGTTATTGCGGCATGGGCTGCCCGGTCAATGCCAAGCAATCGATGCTGGTGACCACCATCCCCGCCACCCTGGAAAAAGGCGGCGAGCTGCTCTACCTGGCTCGCGCCGAGCGCCTCAAATACAGCGGCGACACGATCAGCAGCCTGGAATGCATGGCCATGGATGAGCGCTGCGTGGCGCCTACCGGGCGCAAGATCACCGTGAAGGCCAAACACTACGTACTCGCGGGCGGCGGCATCAACAGCCCGGCATTGCTGATGCGCTCGGGCGCGCCCGACCCGCATTCACGCCTGGGCAAACGCACCTTCCTGCACCTGGTGAATTTCTCCGCCGGGTTGTTCGACGAGGTGATCAACCCCTTCTACGGGGCGCCGCAGTCGATATATTCCGACCACTTCCAGTGGCAGGACGGCACCACCGGTAAAATGTCCTACAAACTAGAAGCTCCGCCCCTGCATCCAGGACTGGCTACCACCCTGTTCGGCGGCTACGGCGCGCAGAACGCCTTGGACATGAGCCAATTGCCCCACACCCACGCCATGCTCGCACTATTGCGAGACGGCTTTCACCCCGACAGCCCTGGCGGCGCAGTGGAATTACGCGGTGACGGTACGCCGGTGCTCGACTATCAGGTCTCGCCCTATGCCTGGGACGGCCTGCGCCGGGCCTTCCACAGCATGGCCGAGATTCAGTTCGCGGCGGGCGCCAAATCGGTCAAGCCCCTGCATCACGACGCCCGGTACGTGAATAACCTGGCAGACGCACGTAGTTTGATCGACGGTTTGAGCCTCGAGCTGCATCGCACCACCCTGGGCAGCGCCCATGTGATGGGCGGTTGTGCCATGGGCGAAGACCCGAAAAACGCAGTGGCCGATAGCCTCGGGCGCCATCACCAACTGCGCAACCTGTCGATTCACGACGGCTCTCTGTTCCCCACCAGCATTGGGGCAAATCCCCAATTGTCGGTGTATGGATTGACTGCCCAACTGGCGTCGGCTTTGTCCGAACGTCTGAAAACAGCGTGAAAAATCGCAGGATCCACGGCATCTATCTACATAAGTCGACTTGGCCGACCGGGATGGCTGCGATACCATCCGGTTCCCCAACGGACTCCGCCAGGACGACGCGATGAACCGAGTGTTGTACCCAGGTACCTTCGACCCGATTACCAAAGGCCATGGCGATCTGGTCGAACGTGCCTCTCGCCTGTTCGACCATGTGATCATCGCGGTTGCCGCCAGCCCCAAGAAAAACCC
Organism: Pseudomonas sp. R2-7-07; assembly: GCF_003852355.1. Classification (NCBI taxonomy): domain Bacteria; kingdom Pseudomonadati; phylum Pseudomonadota; class Gammaproteobacteria; order Pseudomonadales; family Pseudomonadaceae; genus Pseudomonas; species Pseudomonas sp. R2-7-07. The sequence continues at coordinate 5,443,458 of NZ_CP027759.1, forward strand.
GCTGTTCCCGCTGGAACAACGCGTGGAGCTGGCCCGTGAGGTCACCAAGCACCTGCCTAACGTAGAAGTGGTGGGCTTTGCGACGCTGCTGGCGCATTTTGCCAAGGAGCAGAACGCCAATGTGTTCCTGCGTGGCCTGCGCGCGGTGTCGGATTTCGAATATGAATTCCAGCTGGCCAACATGAACCGCCAACTGGCGCCGGACGTGGAAAGCCTGTTTCTGACGCCGTCGGAACGTTACTCGTTCATTTCCTCGACGTTGGTGCGCGAAATCGCTGCTTTGGGCGGAGATATCACCAAGTTCGTGCATCCGGCCGTTGCGGACGCGCTGACGCTGCGCTTCAAGAAGTAAGACCGCTCAACCGGCGCCCGCTCGCGCTGCGGGCGCCAATGCGGCACAATTGCGCGCATTAGTTTTCAGATGCCTTGGCTGACGGCCCTGGCAGGAGTTTTCATGTCCCTGATCATCACCGACGATTGCATCAATTGCGACGTCTGCGAACCCGAGTGCCCGAACGCTGCGATTTCCCAGGGCGAAGAGATCTACGTGATCGACCCCAACCTGTGCACCCAGTGCGTCGGCCACTACGACGAGCCCCAATGCCAGCAGGTGTGCCCGGTGGATTGCATTCCATTGGATGAAGCCCATCCGGAGACGGAAGAGCAGTTGATGGAGAAGTACCGGAAGATTACCGGTAAGGCTTGAGGCTATTCAGCGCCTGTAGCGGCCTCATCGGGGGCAAGCCCCCTCCCACATGTGAACGCATTTCAAATGTGGGAGGGGGCTTGCCCCCGATGACGATATCAGCCATCACACAGCACTCAGCTCTGACACTTGGGACAAAACACACTCGCCCGCTGCCCCAGCACCACATTGCGCAACTCGGTCCCACAGACCTTGCACGCCGCGCCGCCCCGGCCATAAACGAACAGTTCCTGCTGGAAATACCCCGGCTGCCCATCGCCACCGATAAAGTCGCGCAACGTGGTACCGCCGCGCTCGATGGCTGCCGCCAGCACGCGCTTGATCTCGATCGCCAGCTTCAGATAACGCCCCCGCGATATACCGCCCGCCGCGCGACGCGGATCGATTCCCGCCGCAAACAGCGCTTCCGTCGCATAGATATTGCCCACGCCCACCACCACCGCGTTATCCATGATGAACGGCTTGACCGCCATCGACCGCCCACGGGACAGCTGGAACAAGCGCTCGCCATCAAACAGCGCGGTCAACGGCTCCGGCCCCAGGCGGATCAGCAGCTCGTGGTTGTGCGGGTCCTGGCTCCAGAGCATCGCGCCAAAGCGCCGGGGATCGGTGTAGCGCAGGGCCAGGCCGGATTCCAATTCGATATCCACATGCTCATGCTTGGCCGCAGGCATGCCGACTTCAACCAGGCGCAGGTTGCCCGACATGCCCAGGTGGCTGATCAAAGTGCCCACTTCGGCATTGATCAACAGGTACTTGGCGCGCCGCTCCACCAGCACGATGCGCTGCCCGGACAGGCGCACATCGAGGTCTTCCGGAATCGGCCAGCGCAGGCGGCGCTCACGCACCACCACCCGGCTGACGCGCTGGCCCTCCAGGTGAGGGGCAATCCCGCGCCGGGTGGTTTCGACTTCTGGTAACTCAGGCATGTGTACCTCGGGAAGAAAGGCTCAGTGCGCGCCCAGCTCGCAGATCGACAACTTCAGGCTTTCGAAGTCGTAGTCCGACAGGCCCACGTAATCCAGCACCAGGTGGCCGATCGCCTCCCATTCACGGTCGACGGTCTGGTTGCCCAGCACGCGATAGGACGAACAAATGTGCTCGGCCATTTTCAGAATCGCCAGCAGGTTTTTAAGCACCGGGTTACGCGACGACTCATCGCTGAAAATCGCCAGGGCGTTGTGGTGATTGGCGATGGCGTCGGTCACATGCTCCGGCAGGCGCCAGGATTTGGCGGTGTAATAGCCCACCACTGCATGGTTGGTGTTGAACGCGTTGTTCTCGGTGTCGACCACGCGGCAATCCGGGCCGGCATTGGCGTAGCCCTGTTCCAATACCGTCATGTAGTTGGGGAACCGCTTGAGCATCAGCGGTACGCCGCAATCGTGGAACAGGCCCAGGGCGTAGGCTTCGTCGACCGCTTGAGCGCCGGTGCGCTTGGCCAGGGTCAGGCAGGTCATGGCCACGTCCTGAGCCGTGTCCCAGAAGCGGTTGAGCGTGACGATGGTGTCATCGCTCATCTCGCCTTTGATCGACAACGCATTGATCAGGTTGATCACCGAGCGGCTGCCCAGCAGGTTCACCGCGCGCTGGATCGAAGCGATCTTGTTGCTCAGGCCGTAATACGGCGAGTTGACGATTTTCAGCAGCGCGCCGGACAGGCCCGGGTCCTGGGCGATCAGCCGGGCGATCACTTCCAAGTCCGGGTCGGGCATGTACTGTTCCATCTGCAAATCCACCATGATTTGCGGCTGGGGCGGCACGCTGATGCCTTGCAGCACCTGCTGAATCTGTTCGGCGGAAAGCTCTTGGGACATAAGTACACACTCTGGGCTAGGCAGGGATTCTAACCCTTATGCAGACGTGGCCGACACCCAAATGCCCGATTGAAACCGGACTAAATGTGGGAGGGGGCTTGCTCCCGATAGCAGTGGATCAGTCAGCTCATCTGTTTCTGACATACCGCTATCGGGAGCAAGCCCCCTCCCACATGTCCGGCGGCGCGGCCAATAACTACACAACACGGTATACTCCCGCTCTTTTTTCCGGAGCGACGTCATGTCCCTGCCAAGCCTGCGTCTCAAAGCCAACGCCGATCGTCGTTTGCGCAACGGCCACCTGTGGGTCTACAGCAACGAAATCGACGTGGCCGCCACCCCACTCCACGGCTTCCAGGCAGGTGACCAGGCTATCCTGGAAGCAGCCGGCGGCAAGACCCTCGGCATCGTGGCCATGAGCCCGAACAACCTGATCTGCGCCCGCCTGCTGTCGCGCGACATTAAGTTGCCGCTGGACAAGTCGCTGCTGGTGCACCGCATCAACGTCGCCCTGTCGCTGCGTGATCGCCTGTTCGACAAGCCGTTCTATCGCCTGGTCTACGGTGATTCCGACCTGCTGCCAGGTTTGGTGGTCGACCGTTTCGGCGACATCCTCGTCGTGCAGATCGCCTCGGCGACCATGGAAGCCCATAAAGAAGACGTGATCGCCGCGCTGACCCAAGTGCTCAAGCCGAGCGGCATCCTGTTCAAGAACGACTCCGCCGCGCGCGACGCTGAAGGCCTCAACCGCTACGTCGAAACCGTGTTCGGCCTGGTGCCGGAGTGGGTGGCGCTGGAAGAAAACGGCGTGAAATTCGAAGCCCCGGTGATCCAGGGCCAGAAAACCGGCTGGTTCTACGACCACCGCATGAACCGCGCACGCCTGGCGCCGTATGCCAAGGGCAAGCGCGTACTCGACCTGTACAGCTACATCGGCGGCTGGGGCGTACAAGCCGCGGCTTTCGGCGCCAGTGAAGTGTTCTGCGTCGACGCCTCTGCCTTCGCCCTCGATGGCGTGGAGCGCAACGCCGCGCTGAACGGCGTCGCCGAGAAAATGACCTGCATCGAAGGCGACGTGTTCGAAGCGCTCAAGGAACTCAAAGCCAGCGAAGAACGCTTCGACGTGATCGTCGCCGACCCGCCGGCCTTCATCAAGCGCAAGAAAGACATGAAAAACGGCGAAGGCGCCTACCGCCGCCTGAACGAGCAAGCCATGCGCCTGCTCAGCAAGGACGGCATCCTGGTCAGCGCCTCGTGCTCCATGCACCTGCCCGAAGACGACCTGCAAAACATCCTGCTGACCAGCGCCCGCCACCTGGACCGCAATATCCAGATGCTCGAACGCGGCGGCCAGGGCCCGGACCATCCGGTGCACCCGGCGATCGTCGAGACACGCTATATCAAGAGCATTACCTGCCGGTTGTTGCCGAACAGCTAACACCGGAACCTCCCTTGTAGGAGCGAGCTTGCTCGCGAAAAACCAACAGGCGACGCGCGCTGCCTGATAGCGCTGCGTTATCGTTTACGTTTTTCGCGAGCAAGCTCGCTCCTACAGGAAGACGGTGTAGAATCGGGCCTATTCATCGCCAGTCATCCCCCGGCGGGTTTATGAGCTCAAGGCCAATGCGCACGGCGATCCCGTCACGTTTGCGGCAACTTCCGGACACCAGTGCCATTTTTCGGGTGTTCCAGACGTCAATAGAAGCTCACTCCCCTTTGATACCTGATTAGCCGCCCGGAGTGCTCCATGCCAGATTACCGCTCGAAAACATCCACCCACGGCCGCAACATGGCCGGCGCGCGCGCACTGTGGCGTGCCACGGGGATGAAAGATGACGACTTCAAGAAGCCGATCATCGCGATTGCCAACTCGTTCACCCAGTTCGTCCCCGGCCACGTCCACCTCAAGGACCTGGGCCAATTGGTCGCCCGCGAGATCGAACGCGCCGGCGGCGTGGCAAAGGAATTCAACACCATCGCCGTGGACGACGGCATCGCCATGGGCCATGACGGCATGCTGTACTCGCTGCCGAGCCGCGAGATCATCGCCGACTCCGTGGAGTACATGGTCAACGCCCACTGCGCCGACGCCATCGTGTGCATTTCCAACTGCGACAAGATCACCCCCGGCATGCTGATGGCCGCCCTGCGCCTGAACATCCCGGTGATCTTCGTCTCCGGCGGCCCGATGGAAGCCGGCAAGACCAAGCTTGCCTCCCACGGCCTCGACCTGGTCGACGCCATGGTCATCGCCGCCGATTCCAGCGCTTCTGACGAGAAGGTCGCGGAATACGAGCGCAGCGCCTGCCCGACCTGCGGTTCATGCTCCGGCATGTTCACCGCCAACTCGATGAACTGCCTGGTCGAAGCCCTGGGCCTGGCCTTGCCGGGCAACGGTTCGACGCTGGCCACCCACAGCGACCGCGAGCAACTGTTCCTGCAGGCTGGCCGCACCATTGTCGAGCTGTGCAAGCGCTACTACACCGAGAACGATGAGTCGGTATTGCCGCGCAATATCGCCAACTTCAAGGCGTTCGAAAACGCCATGACCCTGGACATCGCCATGGGTGGTTCCACCAACACCATCCTGCACTTGCTGGCTGCCGCCCAGGAAGCCGAGATCGATTTCGACCTGCGCGACATCGACCGTCTGTCCCGTCACGTGCCGCAACTGTGCAAGGTCGCGCCGAACATCCAGAAGTACCACATGGAAGACGTGCACCGCGCCGGCGGGATCTTCTCGATCCTGGGCTCCCTGGCCCGTGGCGGCCTGCTGCACACCGACCTGCCGACTGTGCACAGCACGTCTCTCGCCGAAGGCATCGCCAAGTGGGATATCACCCAGACTGACGACGAAGCCGTGCACACCTTCTTCAAGGCAGGCCCTGCAGGCATTCCGACCCAGACCGCGTTCAGCCAGTCGACCCGCTGGGACACCCTGGATGACGACCGTGAAAACGGCTGCATCCGCAGTGTCGAGCACGCCTATTCCCAAGAAGGCGGCCTGGCCGTGCTGTACGGCAACATCGCCCTCGACGGTTGCGTGGTGAAGACTGCCGGTGTGGACGAGTCCATCCACGTGTTCGAAGGCCGCGCCAAGATCTACGAAAGCCAGGACAGCTCGGTGCGCGGCATCCTGGCTGACGAAGTCAAAGAAGGCGACATCGTAATCATCCGCTACGAAGGCCCCAAAGGCGGCCCGGGTATGCAGGAAATGCTTTACCCAACTTCGTACCTCAAGTCCAAAGGCCTGGGCAAAGCCTGTGCCCTGCTCACCGACGGCCGCTTCTCCGGCGGCACCTCGGGCCTGTCCATCGGCCACGCTTCGCCGGAAGCCGCTGCCGGCGGCGCGATCGGCCTGGTGCAGGATGGTGACAAAGTGCTGATCGACATTCCGAACCGTTCGATCAACCTGTTGATCAGCGATGAAGAACTGGCCGCACGCCGGGTCGAGCAGGACAAGAAAGGCTGGAAGCCGGTGGAGAAGCGCCCGCGCAAAGTCACGACCGCGTTGAAAGCTTATGCCCTGTTGGCGACCAGTGCCGATAAAGGCGCTGTGCGTAACAAGGCGATGCTAGACGGACTGTAAGCCTCGCCCATGAAAATGCCCCGCACTTGGCGGGGCATTTTTTTGCCTGGAGATAAACCCCAAGACCGATGAAGATCAAATGTGGGAGGGGGCTTGCTCCCGATAGCAGAGTGTCAGGCAATATATGAGCTGCCTGACCCACCGCTATCGGGAGCAAGCCCCCTCCCACATTTTTTTGACCGCGTTCAGCCTGTTACTGAATATCCTCCGGCTTGACGATCACCCAATTCTTGTCCGCCGTCACCGGCAACCCTTCCTTGGCCTGCGCCGCCGCATGCTTGGCCATCATGCCGTTGAGCTGGGTCATGTATTTGTCCTTGCGGTTGATCCACAAGTGAATGCCGCCCTTGGCCACGTCCACATCGTGGAACAGCATGTAACCGTCGCTGGTCGGGGTGTCGCCGCCGACAAGCACCGGTTTTTTCCACGCGTCGATGTACGTGAGGATCGCCGCGTGTTTGCCGGCCATCCAGGTCGCCGGGGTCCACAGGTAAGGCGTGAGTTCCAGGCCAAGGTTGGCCTTCTCGTCGTATTTGCCGGCGGCGATCTGTTTGCGCGCGGTGGTCAGTTCGCCCGTTTTGCGGTCCTTGAGCAGAGTGGTCACGCCGATGACATTTTCGGGTTTGACGTTGTAGCCATACTTCGGATCGGCGGCGACCATGCGCACCAGTTCTTCCGAGGCAGCAGTCATCACATACACGTCGATGCCGTTTTCCATCAGCTTGTTGTACAGCTCGGCCTGGCCGGTGAAGACTTTCGGTGGCTGCACTTCGGATTTCTTCACCGCGTCGCCTTCAAAATAGGTGACGGGCACAGGCTTGCCGGAGGCCATCAACTCGTCGACCTGGACCTTGAGTTCCTTGAGGGTGAAGCCGGAAAACACTTGGGCCACCCACGGGTAGCACACCATGTCGTCCACTTCGCAGAGGCGATAGTAGTAGCTGAACAGGCTTTCCTTGTGGTCGGCGGTGTCTTTGAACGGCATCAGCTTGAGCGAAGGGTCGAGGCTGTCGCGGGTGATCAGGCCCTTGTTCTCCATGTACGGCAGCAGGGATTCTTCAAGGTCGTAGCGGTAGCTGGTGTTGTCCATGTCGAACACTGCGAAATTGCCCTTGTTGGCATTGGCAGCGATCATCTCGTTCAATTGTTTGGCGGCAGGCGCCGGCCAGTGTTTCAACTCGGTGGCGGCCAGCGCCTGGCTGGCGAGCCCAAGGCAGAGAGCGGCGGCAAGCAATTTCAGCGCGAGCTTCATAAGCGTTCCTTCCTGAGTGAAAGACATCGACGCTAACAAATCTGTGTGACAGTCCTCGCGTCGAGCACGACGGCCTGCGTCCTGATTCCGCCAACGGCATACGCGGCAGCGTCAAACGCTTATTCCAAAAACGACAGTGACCATTCCATATCGGTATTAAATCAATATATTTCAAGCTGTTAGGCTCTCCGGTTCGCAATCGCAGGCTCACGCGATTGGCTGCCTTCTCAACGGAGCTTCAATGAATCTTCCCCTGATTCTCAACTTACTGGTGTTCGTGGCCCTGTTGCTGGGCCTGGCACAAACCGGCCGTACTCAATGGAGCCTTGCCAAGAAGGTGCTGTTCGCCCTGGTGCTTGGCGTGGTATTCGGTGTGGTATTGCATGCCATCTATGGCGCCGGCCACCCGGTGCTCAAGGCTTCCATTGGTTGGTTCGACCTGGTCGGCAACGGCTATGTGCAACTGCTGCAAATGATCGTGATTCCGCTGGTGTTCGCCTCGATCCTCAGTGCCGTGGCGCGTCTGCACAACGCCTCGTCCCTGGGCAAGATCAGCTTCCTGACCATCGGCACCCTGCTGTTCACCACCGCGATTGCCGCGCTGATCGGTATCGGCCTGACCAACCTGTTCGGCCTGACCGCCGAAGGCCTGGTCGCCGGCACCCAGGAAATGGCGCGCCTGCAAGTGATCCAGAACGATTACGCGGGCAAGGTCGCCGACCTGAATATCCCGCAATTGCTGCTGTCGTTCGTGCCGGCCAACCCGTTCGCCGACCTGGCCCGGGCCAAGCCGACGTCAATCATCAGCGTGGTGATCTTTGCCGCATTCCTGGGGGTTGCCGCGCTGCAACTGCTCAAGGATGACGTGGAGAAAGGCCAGAAAGTGCTCAACGCCATCGACACCCTGCAAGCCTGGGTGATGCGCCTGGTGCGCCTGGTCATGAAGCTGACTCCGTACGGCGTACTGGCGCTGATGACCAAGGTGGTCGCCAGCTCCAACCTGCAGGACATCATCAAGCTCGGCAGCTTTGTCGTGGTGTCGTACCTGGCCCTGGGCCTGATGTTCGTGGTGCACGGCCTGTTGCTGTCGCTGGCCGGCGTCAACCCGCTGCGCTTCTTCCGCAAGGTGTGGCCGGTGCTGACGTTTGCCTTCACCAGCCGCTCCAGCGCGGCCTCGATCCCCTTGAGCATCGAAGCGCAGACCCGTCGCCTGGGCATCCCGCAGTCAATCGCCGGTTTCGCCGCTTCGTTTGGCGCGACCATCGGCCAGAACGGCTGTGCCGGGCTCTATCCTGCGATGTTGGCGGTGATGGTGGCGCCAACGGTCGGCATCAACCCGCTGGACCCGCTTTGGATCGCGACATTGGTGGCGATTGTGACCTTGAGCTCGGCCGGCGTTGCCGGGGTTGGCGGTGGTGCGACCTTCGCCGCGCTGATCGTGCTGCCGGCCATGGGCTTGCCGGTGTCACTGGTAGCGCTGCTGATTTCCGTGGAGCCGCTGATCGACATGGGCCGCACGGCGTTGAACGTAAATGGCTCGATGACGGCGGGGGCGATTACCAGCCAGCTCATGGGGCAGACGGATAAAGCGTTGCTGGATGCCGATGAGCATGCTGAGCTAGCGCAGGCCTGATAGAACGCTATCGGGGGCAAGCCCCTCCCACACTTTGATTTGTGAATACATTCAAATGTGGGAGGGGGCTTGCCCCCGATGCTTTTAGGCCTTTTCCCAAACTTCGAAGTTGTAAGCCGGTTTATCACCCTCGGCCGGGTTCTCCAGATTCGACACCAACTTCCACTGGCTCTGATCAAACTCCGGAAACCACGCATCCCCTTCCGGGCTCAACGCCACCCGCGTCAAGTACAGGCGATCGGCGTGTTCCAGCCCCTGCGCATACAGTTGCGCACCGCCGATCAGCATCAGCTCATCCACGCCCTGCTCCAGTGCCCACGCCTCGGCGCGTTCAACCGCAGCTTCCAGTGACGCAAATACTTGCGCACCTTCAAGCACCAGATCGGTCTGACGGCTGACCACGATGTTCAGGCGCCCCGGCAACGGTCGGCCCAGGGAATCCCAGGTCTTGCGCCCCATGATGATCGGCTTGCCGAGGGTGGTGGCCTTGAAATATTTGAAATCCCCCGGCAAATGCCAGGGCATGCTGTTGTCGACGCCGATCACGCGGTTTTCACCGAGGGCTGCGATCAGGCTTAGAGGGAGAGTTTTTTTCATGGCGACGAGAATACCAGAGCTGCGAGTCAGCGGTTATGCTCCAACCTCACGAACACAACAGGATGGCGCGTGACTGCACTGAACCCGCTGCACACACTCTGGCTGACCGAAACCGTGCGCCTGCGCGAAGAACACGCCGGCCCCCTGGAAGACCTCGAAGCCAACCGCCTGGCCCGCTCGGCCGGTGGCGACCTGCCAACGCGTATCGCGCAACGTGCGCTGCACCTGGCCGAACGCGACGGCCTGACCGGCGCGCTCAGTCGCTGGCTGCAAGGCGCGCGCCTGGCCGTGGTAATGCTGGCGATAGTCGCAGTTATCAGCGGCGCCGGCCTGGCGTTTGCCGCGCTGGGCAACGGCGTTACCCCGGTGAATGTGTTCTGGGCCCTGGGCAGCCTGCTCGGCCTGAACCTGATCCTGCTGCTCAGTTGGGCCCTGGGCCTGGTGTTTGCCGGCGAACACAGCGCCAGCCTCGGTCGCCTGTGGCTGTGGCTCAGCGAAAAACTTGCGCGCGACGCCAAGGCCGCGCAGCTGGCACCGGCACTGCTACTGTTGCTGCAGCGCCATAAACTCAACCGTTGGGCGGTTGGTGTGCTGGTCAACAGCCTGTGGTTGCTGGCATTGCTCAGCGCCCTGCTGGTTTTACTGATGCTGCTCGCCACCCGGCGTTACGGCTTCGTGTGGGAAACCACCATCCTGGGAGCGGATACCTTCATCGCCGTCACTCAGGCCCTTGGCACACTGCCCGCCCTGCTCGGCTTCAACGTACCGACGGTCGAGATGATCCGCGCCAGCGGCGACTCCGCACTGAATATCGAAAGCGCCCGCCAGGCCTGGGCCGCCTGGTTGGTGGGGGTGTTGCTGGTCTACGGGGTGCTGCCCCGGCTGGTACTGGCGCTGCTGTGCCTGTGGCGCTGGAAACGTGGGCGCGCGGCCTTGGGCCTGGACCTCACCCAGCCCGGCTACGCCCAACTGCGCGAGCGCCTGATGCCGAGCAGCGAGCGGCTGGGGGTCAACGATGCGGCGCCGGAACACCTGCACCAGGTGGCGGGCGGCGTCAGTGAGCTGCACAGCGACGGCGCGCTGCTGGTTGCCATCGAACTGGACGACCAGCGCCCCTGGCCGCCCAAACTGCCCGGCACGGTCAAGAACGCCGGCATTCTCGACAGCCGTGAATCGCGCAACAGACTGCTGGAGCAGCTCACACGCTTCCCGCCCGCGCGCCTGGCCATCGCCTGCGACCCGCGTCGCTCGCCCGACCGTGGCAGCCTGGCGCTGATCGCCGAACTGGCGCGCAGTGCCGCGGCCACACGGGTGTGGCTGCTGCAAGCGCCGCCCGGCCAGGCGCTGGATGCCGAGCGCCTGGGCGACTGGCACAGCGCGCTGCAACAGCTTGAGCTGCCCTTCGCCGACTGCGCACCGTTGAACTGGCTGGAGAGCGGTCATGACTAAACCCCTGAAGCTCGCCGTAGTCGGCCATACCAACGTGGGCAAGACCTCACTGCTGCGCACCCTGACCCGCGATGTCGGCTTTGGCGAAGTCTCCCATCGCCCCAGCACCACGCGGCATGTCGAAGGTGCGCGCTTATCGGTGGATGGCGAAGCCTTGCTGGAGCTGTACGACACACCCGGCCTGGAAGACGCCATCGCCCTGCTCGACTACCTCGAACGCCTCGACCGCCCCGGTGAACGCCTGGATGGCCCGGCCCGCCTGACGCGGTTCCTGGAAGGCAGCGAAGCGCGCCAACGCTTCGAACAGGAAGCCAAGGTGCTGCGCCAACTGTTGGCCTCGGATGGCGGCCTGTACGTGATCGACGCCCGCGAACCGGTACTGGCCAAGTACCGCGACGAGTTGCAGGTGCTGGCCAGCTGCGGCAAACCCTTGCTGCCGGTGCTCAATTTCGTCAGCAGCAGCGAGCACCGCGAACCCCAGTGGCGCGAAGCTCTGGCTCGCCTGGGCCTGCATGCGCTGGTGCGCTTTGACAGCGTGGCGCCGCCGGAAGACGGCGAACAGCGGTTGTATGAAAGCCTGGCCCTGCTGCTGGAAAACGCACGGCCGCAGTTGGAACGGCTGATCCTCGACCAGCAAGCCCAACGCCAGGCGCGCCAGCAAAGCGCCGCACGCTTGATCGCCGAATTGTTGATCGACTGTGCAGCGTGCCGGCGCAGCGTAATGACCGCAGATGAGCCGCACGCGATCAGCGAACTGCGCAAGGCCGTGCGCCAACGCGAACAAAAGTGCGTGGATTCCCTGCTCAAGCTGTTCGGCTTCCGCCCGCAGGACGCCGCCGCCAGCGACCTGCCGCTGCTGGACGGACGCTGGGGCGACGACCTGTTCAACCCCGAAACCCTCAAACAGCTTGGGGTGCGCGTAGGTGGCGGGATCGCCGCAGGCGCGGCAGCCGGCGCGGGCGTGGACCTGTTGGTCGGCGGCTTGACCCTCGGCGCTGCCGCCATCGCCGGTGCGATTGCCGGTGGCGCGCTGCAGACCGCGCGCAGTTATGGCGGCCGCCTGCTGGGCAAAATCAAAGGCCAGCGCGAGCTGACCGTCGACGACAGCGTGCTGCGCCTGCTCGCCCTGCGCCAACGCCAGTTGCTCAAGGCCTTGAACCTGCGCGGCCATGCGGCGATGCACGGCATCAAGGTCGATACGCCCCAGGATAAAACCTGGCGCGAAGGCAAGCTGCCGGACGCCTTGAACAAAGCGCGCGCCTATCCGCAATGGTCATCGCTCAACCCCCACTCCAGGTTGAGCCAGGCCGAGCGTCAGGAGCAAATCGAGGCGCTGGCTCAGCGATTGGACGAAGCCTGATCCGCCATTAGCACGCCGGCCCCCACAGTGCCGTGATATTTCGCTCGGCCATGGCCGGCCCCACACTCATGCCCACACCGGTATGCATCAGCGCAATGCTGATGCCGGCAGCCGCCTGCACAAACGAAAACGGCGCGGGCCCACGCGAGCCATATACGCCCTGCCAACGCTCCAGCACCTGGATCGTGCAGCCCAGGGTCTGCTCGGCCAGTTCGATCAGCCAGTCATCGACCTGCTCGGCGTTGAACGGCGATGCATCGCTGCCGTAATCATGGGAATCGCCGATGATCAGGTCGCCATGGGGCGTAGGGCTGATCAGCAGGTGAATGCCGTGCTCGTGCAGGTGCGGTGCTTCGCGCAGGATCTGCGCCTGCACCGACGCAGCTTGCGGCAAGTCGGCGAACGCGCCGTAATGCACGCAACTGAGGCCGGTCCACACGGCGTGTTGCAGGTTCAGCTCAAGCGCCGGCCGTGCACGCAGCATTTGCAGGCGGCAGATTTGTGGGTTGAGCGGGGCGATCGATTCGGCCAGCAGGGTCTGGTAGTCGTGCCCGGAACACACAATGATCTGCTCGCCGCGAAAACGCCCCGCCGTGCTGTGCAACTGGCCCGGCTCGACGTCGCGCACCAGGGTCGAAAAGTGAAACTCCACGTTCAGTTCCTGGGCCAGGTAGTTGATCAGCGCCGGGATCGCTTCGCGCGAATACAGTTGCTGGTCGTCCTCGCCATGCAGCGCGGCGCGGTGATGGCGGAACTGGCCGCCGTACAGGTCGTTCAACGCCGCGCCTTGCAGCAACGCCACGTTGTAGCCGTGCTCGCGGGCACGCCCGGCGCAGAAGGCTTCGAGCAGGTGCTCTTCGGCTTCGGTACGGGCGAACAGGTAGGAGCCATTGCGCTTGAGCTGAAAGCCGCAGGCCTGCGCCCAGTGTGCCCAGATATCGCGGCTTTGCCGCGCCAGGTCGAGCATCGGCCCCGGCGGTTGGCCGGTGACCAGCGCCTGGCCGAAGTTGCGCACCGAGGCGCCCAGCGGGGTGGCGCTGCGTTCGAAAACCTTGACCTTGAGCCCGCGCCTGGCAGCGGCGTAGGCATGGGAGAGGCCGAGGATGCCGGCGCCGACAATTAACAGGTCACTACTCATACTGTCCTCTCGTTCCCGCGCTCCGCGTGGGAATTCATCCAGTGACGCTCCGCGTCACGACCTTCAAGAGCGGACGCGGAGCGTCCGGAGCGGCGTTACCACGCGGAGCGTGGGAACGATCGGTACCCTTACTGCCCCGCCACCTTCTCCGACTTGCCGTCATAGCGTTTGCGCCATTGCGCCAGGATGCTGTCGCGGTTCTTCGAGGCCCAGGCAAAGTCGTTCTTGATCAACCGCTGCTCGTAATCGGCGGGCAATTCGGTCTGCGGCTTGGCAATCCCTGGCTGGGCCAGCACCGCGAAGTTGTCCTTGTACAGCTCCATCGCCGCCGGGCTGGCGGAAAAGTCCGCGAGTTTCCTGGCGGCATCGGCGTGGGCCGTGCCCTTGATCACCGCCGTCGCCTCGATTTCCCAGCCCAGGCCTTCCTTCGGCAGGATGATGTCCAGCGGCGCGCCCTGGCGCTTGAGCTGTACGGCCGGGTATTCAAACGAAATACCGATCGGAAACTCCCCGGACGCCGCCAGCTTGCACGGCTTGGAGCCGGAGTGAACGTACTGGCCGATGTTCTGGTGCAGCTCGTCCATGTACTGCCAGCCCTGCTGCTCACCAAAGGTTTGCAACCAGGCGCTCACGTCCAGAAAGCCGGTACCGGAGGACGCCGGGTTGGGCATCACGATCTTGCCCTTGTACTCAGGCTTGGTCAGGTCCTGCCAACTCACCGGTTTGCTCAGGCCCTGTTTCTCGGCTTCGACGGTGTTGAAGCAAATGGTCGCCGCCCACACATCCATGCCGACCCAGGCCGGTGGGTTGGCGGCGTCGCGGTAGTTTTTGCCGATCTTGTCCAGGTCCTTCGGCGCGTAACGATCGAGCATGCCTTGTTGATCGAGGATCGCCAGGCTGGAGGCGGCCAGGCCCCACACCACGTCGGCCTGCGGGCGGTCCTTTTCAGCCAACAGCTTGGCGGTGATGATGCCGGTGGAGTCGCGCACCCACTTGATCTGGATATCCGGGTTGGCCTGCTCGAAGGCCTTTTTGTAGGTCTTCAACTGCTCGGCTTCAAGGGCCGTGTACACGGTCAACTCGGTGTTGGCGAAGGCATTCAGGCTGAATGCGGTGAGTACGGCAGCGACCAGCGCCAGTGGCTTGAACATCGAATACCTCCTTTGAAGGATCATTGCCCGGGCGCGGTCTGGCGCCAGGCTTGGGAGCGGCGCAAGGCGCCACGTGAGGCCCACGCCAGCAGCAGCGAGACGCTGCCTGAGGTGAACAGGATCAGGGTCGACATGGCCGCAGCGCCGCCCACATTGCCGGCATCGTCCATGTTCAAGACGGCGACGGCGGCGAGGATGGTGTCGGGGCTGTAGAGAAAGATCGCAGCGGAGACGGTGGTCATCGCCGACACGAACAGGTAACGCAGAATATCCAGCAGCGCCGGCAGGCAGATCGGCACCGTCACTTTCAAGTAATGGCGATAGAGCGGCGCCTTGAGGGACAACGCGGCGGCTTCGAATTCCACGTCCAGTTGGCGCAGCGCAGTGGTGGCGGTCATTTGCGCAGTGGTCAGATAGTGAGCAATGGTGCACACCACCAGCAGTGCCATGCTGCCGTAGAACACATGCAGCGGGTTGCCGCCGAGGTTGAAAAAGAACACATAGCCCAGGCCCAGCACCAGGCCCGGTACGGCCATCGGCACAAAGCTGAGCAGGCGCAGGGCCAGGTTCAGGCTCTGTTGGCCCTTGGTTTTTTCCATCAGGTAGGCGCCGGTGAAGATCAGCACACTGCCGATCAATGCCGTGCACAGCGCCATGGTCAGGCTGTTGCGATAGGCCAGCCAGCCGCCGCCGGCAGTGTCTTCGAACTGGTAGTGGTTCAAGGACAGCGACAGGTTGTAGGGCCAGAACTTGACCAGCGAGGAATACACCGCCATGCCGAACACCAGCAGCAGCGCCGCGCAGATCAGCAGCACGATAGCCAGGTAGCAGCCGTCCCTGGAACGCGACGGCAGTGGTTGAAATACCTGGGCACGCCCGCTCATGGCGTCACCGTGACGGCGCCGCAACCACGCATCCACACCAAAGCTGAACAGCGCCGGCAACAGCAGCACCATGCCGATCAACGCACCGCGGCCGAACTGCTGCTGGCCGACCACCGCCTTGTAGGCTTCCAGCGCCAGCACCTGGTAGTCCCCGCCCACCACCACGGGCACGCCGAAATCGGTGATGGTCAGGGTGAACACCAGGCAGAACGCCGCGAATACGGCCTGGCGCGTTGCCGGCCAGGTAATGCTGCGAAACGCTCGGGCCGGGCTGGCGCCCATGCTTGAGGCCGCGTCGAACAAGCGCGCATCCGCCAGCGACAAGGCCGACAGCAGAATCATCAGGGCGTGTGGGAAGGTGTAAATCACCTCACCCAGCACAATGCCCCAGAAGCCGTAGATATTCTCCGAGAGCAACCCGCGCAACAGCCCCTGGTTGCCGAACAGATACACCAGTGCAATGCCCGGCAACATCGATGGCGCCATCAAGGGCAGCAGCGACACGCCGCGCCAGATCACCTTGCCGGGGATCAAGGTGCGCTGCAGCGCGTAGGCAAACAGATAGGCCAGCGGTACGACGATGGCCGCGACGCTCAGGGAAACTTTCAGGCTATTGCCGAGCAACCAGTGGAAGTTGGCACTGGTCAGCAGCTCGCGTGCAGCGATCAACCCGCCACCCTGCCCGGCTTCGCTGCTGAAGCCACGCCAGAAAATCGCCAACAGCGGCAGCAACACCGCCACCACCAACAGGCCCAGCCACACTAATTTGCCGCCGACCACAAACAGGCGGTCGCCCGTTTCAGCTCGAGAAATTTCGCGCGGCAGTGTCATCGCCGTCTCCATGGCCATCTCAGGCAAACACCTGCAAGCTGCGCGGCGGCAGGGCCACCAGAATGTCCTGGCCCCCCAGGCGCGGCATGGCTTCCGGGGCCAGCTCGGCCAGCAGCGGGTGGCCCGGCAACTGCTCCAGCTCAAAACTCATACGGCAGCGATTGCCCAGGAACGTAATTTCGCGAACTTTGGCCGGGAACAGGTTTTCTTCATGCACCGGTGGATTAATGCTGATCGCTTCCGGGCGGCAGAACAGCCGGCCGGATTTGGCGATGCCGGCGTCGTCGGCCAGGCGCACATTCATCCCGCCGACCTGGGCATGGCTGGCGCTGTTGCGGCTGAACGGCAGCCAATTGCCCTGACCAACGAACTCCGCCACGAACGGCGTGGCCGGGCGATCATAGATTTCCTGCGGCGTGGCGTACTGCTCGACCTTGCCGTTGTGCATGACCGCGATGCGGTCGGCCATCAACATGGCTTCGTCCTGGTTGTGGGTGACCATCAGCGTGGTGATGCCCAGGCGGCGCTGGAGTTGGCGCAGCTCGGTACACAGATGCTCGCGCACCCGCGCGTCGAGGGCCGACATGGGTTCATCCAACAGCAATAACGAAGGCGCCGGCGCCAGGGCCCGCGCCAGCGCGACACGTTGCTGCTGGCCCCCGGACAGCTGGCCGGGGAATTTCTTTTCGCTGCCGAGCAGGCCGACCAATTCGAGCATTTGCCCGACACGCTTGCGCACCTCATCACGGCCGCAGCCGGCGAGGCCGTAGCCGATGTTCGCTTCAACGGTGAGGTTGGGAAACAGCGCGTAGGACTGGAACAAAATGCCGTAGTCCCGCGCCTGGGGCGGCAGCTGGGAAACATCGCGGTCACCCAGGTAAAGTTCGCCGCTGTCCTGGCGCTCAAGCCCGGCGATGCAGCGCAGCAACGTGGTTTTGCCGCAGCCGGACGGGCCCAGCAGGCACACCAGCTCGCCGGCGGCGACGTCCAGGGACACGTTGTCCAACGCGGTAAAGGCGCCGAAGCGTTTCTGGATACCGCGCACCTTCATCGGCGCGCCGGGTTGGGTCAGGGCTGTGTTCATGGTGGCACCTCATCGAACTGATGGGGGCCATGCTAGGGAGGGAATGCGTCGTTGGTGTGGCAGGAAGGCTAAAGGGGGTGATAGTGGTATTGGTGGATTTGTGTAGGATTCTTAGAAATGTGGTGCCGGTCCCGATCGTTCCTACGCTCCCGCGTAGGAATGCAGCCCGTGACGCTCTGCGTCACCTGTGGGCGGCAGTGACGGGACGCGGAGCGTCCCAGGAGGCATTCCCACGCGGAACGTGGGAACGATCAGCTCGCTCCTACAAGGGTGACATTTCCTGGGCCAGGCCAAGGAACGCCGCCGGCAACCGGGCACCTTTACGCTCCTTGAGGCAGTACAGATACTCCGGAATCTGCGGCGCCTTCTCGATGGTCAGCACCTTCAGCTGTGGATCATGCGGCACTTCGTGGCGTGCGATGATGCTGATGCCGATATTGCGCAGCACTGCCTCGCGAATCGACTCACGGCTGCCAATCTCCAGCAACGGCCCGTACCCCACGCCCGCGTTCTTCAGCATCTCTTCCGTCAGCCTGCGGGTGGTAGAACCTGCTTCACGCATCAGCAAGGTATGCCCGATGAGCGCGCTCAACGGTACGTGATCAAGCTTGGCCAACGGGTGATTGCGGTGTACCGCCAACACCAGCGGGTCCGTGCCCAATACGCGGCGCACCAGACGCGGGTCTTCCACCAACTGCGACGAGGCGGCGACGTCGACGCGGTAGTCGTCCAGCGCTTCGAGCACCTGCTGGGAATTGCCGATTTCCACCGACACCTCTACGTGCGGCAGGCGTTCGCGAAAGGCTTTGACCAGGTCCAGAATGTAGTACGGCGCGGTGGCGGCAATCCGTAAGGTGCCCTGGACCTGGCCGTTATTGCGCAGGAAAAACTCGATGTCCGCCTCCTGCTGCAACAGCGCCTTGACCATCGGCAACAGCCGCGCGCCTTCATCGCTGACGGTCAGGCGGCGGCCGCCACGGTAGAACAGTTCAACGCCGTAGTGGCTTTCCAGGTTGCGGATCTGGGTAGTGACCGTGGGCTGGCTCAGGCCGAGCTTTTTCGCCGCCTGGGTAATGCTGCCCAGGCGGGCGACCATGAAAAACGCCTTCAGCTCAGCACTCAGCACACCACCCTCTCATCGTCTATTTGCGCAACAGGCGCAGGCCATTGAACACCACCAGCAGGCTGACGCCCATGTCGGCGAACACCGCCATCCACATCGTCGCCATGCCCAGGAAGGTGACCGCCAGGAAGATGGCCTTGATCACCAGCGCCAGGGCGATGTTCTGTTTGAGGATACTCGACGTTTGCCTGGAGAGCCGAATGAATGCCGGGATCTTGCGCAGATCATCGTCCATCAGCGCGACATCGGCGGTCTCGATGGCGGTGTCGGTGCCCGCGGCGGCCATGGCAAAGCCGATTTCAGCGCGTGCCAGGGCCGGGGCGTCGTTGATGCCGTCGCCGACCATGCCGACGCGGTGGCCCTGGCCGTAGAGCGCTACAATGGCGTGCAGCTTATCGGTGGGCAGCAGGTCGCCCTGGGCCTGGTCGATACCGACCTGGGCGGCAATCGCCTGGGCGGTGTGGGTGTTATCGCCGGTGAGCATCAGGGTCTTGACGCCCAGTTCGTGCAGTTGCCGGATGGCTTCGCGGCTGCTGTCCTTGACCGTGTCGGCCACCGCGAACAGGGCCAGCGGACCCGACTTGTCAAGCAGCAACACCACGGACTTGCCTTGTTTTTCCAGGGCGAAGAGTTTCTCTTCCAGGGCCGGCGAGCACAGCCCGAGGTCTTCCACCAGACGGTGATTGCCCAGATGGTAGGTTTCGCCGTTTATGTCTCCGCGCACGCCACGACCGGGCAATGCCGCGAAGTTATCCACAACGTAAGACACCAGGTTTTTATCCACCGCCGCGTTGGCGATCGCCAGGGACACCGGGTGGTCGGAACGGCCGGCCAAACTCGCGGCCAGCGCCGGCGCGCTGTCCTGCACCGTGGCGAACAGCGGCAAGTAGTCGGTTTGCACCGGCTTGCCGTGGGTGATGGTGCCGGTCTTGTCCAGGGCGAGGTAGTTGAGCTTGTAACCGCCCTCCAGGTACACGCCGCCCTTGATCAGAATGCCTTTGCGCGCCGCCGCCGCAAGGCCGCTGACAATCGTCACCGGGGTGGAAATCACCAGGGCGCACGGGCACGCGACCACCAGCAACACCAGGGCGCGGTAGATCCAGTCGAACCAGACGCCCGCCATGAACAGCGGCGGTATGACCGCCACGCCCAGGGCAAACAGGAACACTGCGGGTGTATAGACCTTGGAGAAGCGGTCGACAAAACGCTGGGTCGGCGCCCGGGCGCCCTGGGCCTGCTCCACCGCGTGGATGATCCGCGCCAACGTGGAATTATTCGCCGCTGCGGTCACCTTGTATTCCAGGGAACCGGCCTGGTTGATCGTACCGGCGAAGACTTTATCGCCCACAGTTTTTTCGATCGGCAGGCTTTCACCGGTGATCGGCGCCTGGTCGATAGTGGATTGACCGGCCGTCACCTCACCGTCCAGGCCGATGCGTTCGCCGGGCTTTACCCGCACGATGGCGCCAGGATCGATACTTTTGACCTCCTGTTCCAGCCATGAACCGTCCGCCTGGCGCACCGTGGCCTGCTCCGGGGTCATCTGCATCAAGCCGCTGATGGCATTGCGCGCACGGTCCAGGGACTTGGCTTCGATCAACTCGGCCACGGTAAACAGGAACATCACCATCGCCGCTTCCGGCCATTGGCCAATCAGCACGGCGCCGGTCACGGCGATACTCATCAGCGCGTTGATGTTCAGGTTAAGGTTTTTCAGGGCAATCCAGCCCTTTTTGTAAGTGGTGAGGCCACCGCTGAGGATCGACACCAGCGCCACCAGGGCGATCACCCAGGTCGGCGCCACGCCCGTGAAATGCAGGACTTCGGCGCCCAATGCGCCCACGCCCGAGACTGCCAGCGGCCACCAGTGCTTCTTGGCGGGCGGCGCGGCGGCGGGAGCCCCTTCTTCGATCGGGTCGGCCTGCATGCCGATGGATTTGATGGCGTCGATGATCGGCGCAGTGCTCGGCAAGTCATGGGTGACGCCGAGGATGCGGTTGATCAGGTTGAATTCCAGCTGCTGCACCCCGGCGAGCTTGCCCAGTTTGTTCTGGATCAGCGTCTGTTCGGTGGGGCAGTCCATCGCTTCGATGCGAAAGGTGCTCAGGCGCGAGCCGGCGGTGGGGCCGTCGCTCAGCTGTACTTTTGCAGGCGCCGGGGTTCCGGAGCAGCACCCGCCGCCGTGGTCATGCGCCGGCTTGAGCGTTTGCTCGCCGTGATCATGATCATGGTCGTGATCGTGCTTATGCGGGGTGTGGAGGGAATCGCTCATGCTGTCGCGTCCGTAGATGTGCCTGTTGCCAAGTAAAGACCCTGTAGCCACTATAGGGTCAAGCACCCATTTGGAGATTGCTGCGATGAAGATCGGCGAACTGGCCAAACTGACCGACTGCCCGGTGGAAACCATCCGTTATTACGAGAAGGAAAGCCTGCTGCCACCCCCGGCGCGCACTGACGGCAACTACCGGGTGTACACCCAGGCGCACACCGAGCGGCTGATCTTTATCCGCAACTGCCGCAGCCTCGACATGACCCTGGAGGAAATCCGCAGCCTGCTCAGCCTGCGTGACAGCCCACAGGACCAATGCGAAAGCGTGAATGCGTTGATCGACGAACATATCCACCATGTGAAAGCGCGGATCGATGGGCTGCTGGCGTTGCAGGAACAATTGCTGGACTTGCGCCAGCGCTGTGGCGGCGGGGCGCAGTGCGGGATCTTGCAGCGCTTGGAGGTCAGCGGCAGCGTGCAGGCCAGCGAGGCCGAGCCGTCGCATGTGGGCAGAAGCCACGGGCATTAGACTCAAGTGAACGCGGACCAAATGTGGGAGGGGGCTTGCCCCCTCCCACATTTAGATCAGGGCAGACTTTAGATCGCCACGTCAGCCTTGATGCTTGGGTCGGCGTCGTAGCCGACGATTTCAAAGTCTTCGAACTTGTAGTCGTAGATCGACGCAGGCTTACGCTTGATCACCAGTTCCGGCAGCTTTTTCGGCGTGCGCGCGAGCTGAGTCTGGATCTGCTCCATGTGGTTGCTGTACGCGTGGGTGTCGCCGGTGGTGACGATGATCTCGTGGGGGATCAGGTCGCACTGCTGGGCCAGCATGTGGGTCAACAACGCCAGGGCGGCAGTGTTATAGGGCAGGCCGAGGAATACATCGGAGCTGCGGATGTATAACTGCATCGACAGATGGCCGTCATGCACGAACGCCTGGTACAGCAGGTGGCACGGAGGCAGGGCTTGCTTGCCGTTGCGCGCGTTTTCCTGGGGGCTCTTGGTTTCGTCCGGCAGGTATTCGACGTTCCAGCCGTGGAACAGGATGCGGCGGCTGTTGGGGTTGGTCTTCAACGTCTCGACCATGTAGTCGATCTGGTTGATCTTGCCGCCGTCCTTCGTGGGCCAGGCGGTCCACTGCTCGCCGTACACCGGGCCCAGGTCGCCGTCTTCGGTGGCCCATTCATCCCAGATACGCACGCCGTTTTCGTTGAGCCACTTGATGTTGGTGTTGCCGCTCAACATCCAGATCAGTTCGTTGGCGATGCTTTTGAAATGCAGCTTCTTGGTGGTCAGCAGCGGGAAGCCGTCGGCCAGGTTATGCCGATACTGACGGGCGAACACGGCCTTGGTGCCGGTGCCGGTACGATCGCCCTTGGTCAGGCCATTGGTCACGACGTCGTGCAGGAGTTCGAGGTATTGCTTCATGTGGGTACCCGTATCGTTGAAGCCGAGGCGCGCACGCCTCGGCGTTCGAATTTAAAGCGCGGTGCTCTTGATGCCTTGTGGGCGGTTGTAAGCCCACCACAGCAGGCCCAGGCCGACCAGGATCATCGGGATGCTGAGCACCTGCCCCATGGTCAACCAGCCCCACGCCAGGTAGCCCAACTGCGCATCCGGTACGCGCACGAACTCGACGATGAAGCGGAAGATCCCGTAGAACAGCGCGAACATCCCCGACACGGCCATGGTTGGGCGTGGCTTGCGCGAGAAGATGTACAGGATGAGGAACAATGCCACACCTTCCAGGGCGAACTGGTACAGCTGCGACGGATGGCGCGGCAGTTGCGCCGGGTCGCTGAACGGCGGGAACACCATGGCCCACGGCACATCGGTCGGTTTGCCCCACAGCTCGGCATTGATGAAGTTACCGATACGCCCAGCGCCCAGGCCAATCGGCACCAGCGGCGCGACGAAGTCCATCAGCTGGAAAAACGACTTGCCGTTGCGCCGGCCAAACCACCAGGCGGCGATCATCACGCCGATAAACCCACCATGGAACGCCATGCCGCCCTTCCACACCTCAAAGATCAGCGTCGGGTTGGCGATGTAGGCCGACAGATCGTAGAACAGCACATACCCGAGTCGCCCACCGACAATGACCCCCATCGACAACCAGAACACCATGTCGGAGAGTTTCTCCTTGGTCCAGGTCGGGTCGAAACGGTTCAGGCGCCGGGACGCCAGCAGCCAGGCACCGCCGATGCCGATCAGGTACATCAACCCATACCAATGGATTTTCAGCGGACCGATGGCCAGGGCCACCGGGTCGATCTGCGGGTAAGGCAGCATTGCGACTCCTCGTTAAAACATTTAGTCATGACGCACCGGACCATGCCGATGCGCGATTAAGCCTGCGTTACAGCTGCGAGATCAAATTAAGAAGTTCACATACACACCAAACAGCCCGGCATGTTAACGGATGGAAGGTGCGCGGCCCAACTTCGTTACGATGGAACGCCTGCGGTTCTGTGAGTAGAGTGAAGAAAAAACACACAAGGGATCGCCCGATGTGCCTGATTGTTTTTGCCTGGCGGCCGGGCCATGCCCAACCGCTGATCGTCGCAGCCAACCGTGATGAATTCTACGCCCGGCCCAGCCTGCCGCTGGCTCAATGGCCGGATGCACCACAGGTCTACGCCGGCCGCGATCAGGAAGCGGGCGGCACTTGGCTGGGGGTGAACGCCGAGGGGCGTTTTGCTGCGCTCACCAATATCCGCGACCCGCACCAGCCGCCGTCACGCAAGTCCCGTGGTGAGCTGGTGGCGCGCTTTCTCAGTGGTTCGCTGCCGATTGACGATTATTTGGCGGAAGTTAACGGTCGTTCGATTGAATACGCCGGGTTTAATCTCTTAGTGGGCACGCGGGATGAGCTTTGGCACTACAACGCCAACGAGACCGAGCCGACGCGGTTGGAGGCGGGCGTGTACGGTTTATCCAATGCCGGTTTGGATACGCCCTGGCCGAAGCTGCTCAAAGCCAAGGCGGCACTCGTTGAAATCCTCGACGATCCACAGCCGGACGCGTTGCTGGGAATTTTGAGCGACCCGCAGACCGCACCGTTTGCTGACTTGCCGGATACCGGTGTGGGCTTGGCGACGGAGAGTTTGCTGTCGAGTGTGTTTATCGCCAGCCCGAGTTACGGGACGCGGGCGAGCACAGCGTTGATCGTGAATGCTGACGGCACGCGGCGGATGGTGGAGCGCAGTTTCGGGCCGCAGGGTGGCCGCTTGGGCGAGGTTGAACTCAATCTCTAAACACAACGAAAATCAAATGTGGGAGGGGGCTTGCCCCCGATAGCAGTGTGTCAGTCAGAGTATCTGGTACTGATACACCGCAATCGGGGGCAAGCCCCCTCCCACATTTTTGATCAGCGCATGTCTCTAGAGCGTTTTTGCAGAAGCCGGGTTGATCATCCGCGTCAACCCCAGGTTCTTCAGCGCCAATTGCAGCGAGCTGTGGATAACTTGCGGATTGTCGATGGTCATCAGCTCGGCCAGCAAATCCTTGGCCATGCTCAATTCAACCTGGCGCAGCATCCACTTCACTTTGGGCAAGTTGGTGGCGTTCATCGACAGGCTGTCAAAGCCCATCGCCATCAACAGCACCGCCGCCGCCGGGTCGCCGGCCATTTCACCGCAGATACTCACCGGCTTGCCTTCGGCATGGGCGTCGCGCACCACATGCTGCAGCGCTTGTAGCACGGCCGGGTGCAGGTAGTCGTACAGGTCGGCTACCCGCGGGTTGTTGCGGTCTACGGCGAGCAGGTATTGGGTCAGGTCGTTGGAGCCTACCGACAGGAAGTCCACCTGCCGCGCCAGTTCCTTGGCCTGGTACACCGCCGCCGGGATTTCGATCATCACGCCAATCGGCGGCATCGGCACGTCGGCGCCTTCGTCGCGCACTTCGCCCCAGGCACGGTGGATCAGGTGCAGTGCTTCTTCCAGCTCGTGGGTGCCGGAGATCATCGGCAGCAGGATACGCAGGTTATTCAGGCCTTCGCTGGCCTTGAGCATGGCGCGGGTCTGCACCAGGAAAATTTCAGGGTGGTCGAGGGTGACGCGAATCCCGCGCCAGCCGAGGAAGGGGTTGTCTTCCTTGATCGGGAAATACGACAGTGACTTGTCGCCGCCGATATCCAGGCTGCGCATGGTCACCGGCAACGGGTGGAAGGCCTGCAGTTGCTCGCGATAAATCGCCAGCTGCTCCTTCTCACTCGGGAAACGCTGGTTGATCATGAACGGCACTTCGGTGCGGTACAGCCCCACCCCTTCAGCGCCACGCTGTTGCGCCCGGGCCACATCGGCCAGCAGGCCGGTGTTCACCAGCAGCGGCACGCGGTGGCCGTCGAGGGTCACGCACGGCAATTCGCGCAACGAGTCGAGGCCCAGCGCCAGTTGTTTCTCTTCCTCGACCACTTCGGCGTATTGCTTGCGCAGCAATTCGCTGGGGTTGGTAAAGACTTCGCCGCGATGGCCATCGACGATCATGTCGATGCCATCCACCTTGGAATACGGCAGGTCCACCAGGCCCATCACCGTCGGAATGCCCATGGCGCGAGCCAGGATCGCAACGTGGGAGTTACCCGAGCCCAATACCGAGACCAGGCCGACCAATTTGCCCTCAGGCACTTCGCCGAGCATGGTGGCGGTCAGTTCTTCGCTGATCAGGATGGTGTTGTCGGGGTAGACCAGATTGGTGGTGCGGTCTTCCTGCAGGTAGGCCAGCAGACGGCGACCGAGGTCGCGCACATCCGAGGCACGCTCGCGCAGGTAGGCGTCGTCCATCAATTCGAAACGGTTGACGTGATCGGTGACCACCTGACGCAGCGCGCCCTGGGCCCACTGGCCGGTCTTGATCACGGTCTTGACTTCATTACCCAGGGACGCGTCGTCGAGCATCATCTGGTACACGTCGAACAGCGCCCGCTCTTCCGGGCGCAACTGGGTGGCCAGCTTGGTCGACAGGTTGCGCATGTCGGCGCGCACGCCTTCCAGGGCGGTCTTGAACAGTTTGATTTCAGCGTCGATGTCGTGAACGGTCTTGTCCGGTACCACATCGAGGTCGGCCGGTGGCAGCATGACCACCGCCGTACCGACGGCGGCCCCCGGCGAACCCGGCACGCCGACGAACTTGGCCTCCTGGATGCCCTTGCCCTGGCGACCCAGGCCGCGAATCGAGCCCGTGGCTTCGGCGTGGGCGATAACCCCGGCCAGCTGCGCGCTCATGGTCACCAGGAAGGCTTCTTCACCTTCGTCGAACTGGCGACGTTCTTTCTGTTGGATGACCAGCACGCCGACGACGCGGCGGTGGTGAATGATCGGCGCACCGAGGAACGAGGCGTAGCGCTCTTCGCCGGTTTCGGCAAAGTAGCGATAACGCGGGTGATCGGCCGCGTTTTCAAGGTTCAGGGGTTCTTCACGCGTCCCCACCAGGCCCACCAGACCTTCATTGGGCGCCATGCTGACTTTGCCGATGGAGCGCTTGTTCAAGCCCTCGGTGGCCATCAGCACAAAACGGTTGGTCTCGGGGTCCAGCAGGTAAACCGAGCAGACCTGGCTGCCCATGGCTTCCTTGACGCGCAACACAATAATCCCCAACGCCGCCTTGAGATCCTTGGCGGAGTTAACTTCCTGGACGATCTTGCGCAGCGTATTGAGCATGGCTCGGGGTCGAACTCCGTCGTCAGTCGCGCGCTAAAAGGCGCGGGGCAAGCTCTTTGAGAGCGCGACGATAAACCTCGCGCTTGAATGTCACCACCTGGCCCAGCGGATACCAATAGCTGACCCAGCGCCAGCCATCGAACTCCGGTTTACCGGTCAAATCCATCCGCACCCGCTGCTCATTGGAGATCAGGCGCAGGAGAAACCATTTCTGCTTCTGGCCGATACACAGCGGTTGGCTGTGGGTACGCACCAGGCGTTGCGGCAAACGATAGCGCAACCAGCCCCGGGTGCAGGCCAGAATCTGCACATCTTCGCGCTCAAGGCCGACTTCTTCGTTCAACTCACGGTACAAGGCGTCTTCAGGGGTTTCGTCGGGGTTGATCCCACCTTGAGGAAACTGCCAGGCATCTTGGTTGATTCGGCGAGCCCATAGCACCTGTCCGGCATCATTCGTAAGAATAATCCCGACATTAGGACGGAAACCATCGGGGTCGATCACGGCAACAACCTCGCAAACGCATGTCGCCGCATTGTTCCACAAAGGTTCATCCAGCGGCAACGAGGCTTCTTACCTTATGTGCACTCTTGTGAAAAGACCGTATTCTGGACGCCTTTTTACAGACTTTTCAGCGAGTAACCGCAATGCGCCTGGCTTTATTCGACTTGGACAACACGCTCCTGGGCGGTGACAGCGATCACGCCTGGGGTGATTACCTGTGTGAACGCAGGATTCTCGACCCGGTGGCTTACAAGGCGCGTAACGACGCGTTCTATCAGGACTACCTGGCTGGCAAGCTGGACAACGCCGCTTACCTGAACTTCTGCCTGGAAATCCTCGGCCGCACCGAGATGGCTCAGTTGGACGAATGGCACAACGACTACATGCGCGACTGCATCGAGCCGATCATGCTGCCCAAGGCCGTGGAACTGCTGGCCAAGCACCGCGCCGCCGGCGACATGCTGGTGATCATCACCGCCACCAACCGTTTCGTCACCGCGCCGATTGCCGCACGGCTGGGGGTTGAAACCCTGATCGCCACCGAGTGCGAGATGGAAAATGGCCGCTACACCGGGCGCAGCACCGATGTGCCTTGCTTTCGTGAAGGCAAGGTGACGCGCTTGAACCGTTGGCTGGAAGAGACCGGGTATACCCTGGAAGACAGCTACTTCTATAGCGACTCGATGAATGATTTGCCGCTGCTGGAGCAGGTGACTCATCCGGTGGCGGTGGATCCAGACCCGAATTTGCGGGCCGAGGCTGAAAAGCGGGGCTGGCCGGTGATTACGCTGCGCGGCTGATAAAGCCATCGGGAGCAAGCCCCCTCCCACACTTGGAATGCATTTCAAATGTGGGAGGGGGCTTGCCCCCGATGCAGGCGACACGGGCCCAAGCCTTACATAGGCTTGGCCACCATCAGGTAGAAAATCGCCATGAACGCCAGGAATGCAGGCCAACCCAGGCCAAACCACCAGCGCATATAGGTTGCGGCCTTGAGTGGCATCGCCGTACCTTCGCGCAACGCCTGTTCCGCCATCTGGTGCACACGAATCTGCAACCACACCACTGGCAGCCAGCAGATCCCCGCCAACACATACAAACCGAACGTCCACTGCAACCAACTCTGCTGCAATGACCAACCCGCCAGATGCATCAAGCCGATCCCACTCAATGGCTGGAACACTGCCGTGGTCGCGGTAAACGCCCAGTCGGCAAAGACCAGGTGTTTGAATGTTACGGCGATCACTTCCACTTTGCCGCTGCGCCAGGCGCGCAACGCGTAGTAGGCCGAGCCCGCGCCCAGCCCGAACAGGATGGTGGACGAAAGGATATGCAGGGTTTTGAGCAGCAGGTAAGCACTCATCGGCGACACTCATTCACAGTAGGTTCAGTCCAAAAAAGCCATAACGTAGCCACCATCAGCACCAGGTTCTTGGCGACGGCGGCGTAGGGGTCGAACCAGTAGTGGGGCAAAACGAAGCTGATGACTACGGTGTATCCGGCCATCAACAACAGTTGCAATAGCAGGGTGTGGCGCCGCCAGCGCCTGATCAGCAGCCCGATGCCCAACAGACCATCGCACAGCGACCCGCCGATCACCGCCAGCATCGCCCAAACACCGTGCACGCCTGCCTGCGCCATGATGCGCAAGCCCCACTCGTACCCCGGCCCCAGGCACACCGCTGCGGTGCCCAGCCAGATCAGCACCAGCACCGCCAGCATCAAGGGACGGATCGTAAGCTGGCTGCTCACGGCCGCTGTCGGCCAGCCCTGCAAACGCGACGACAGCGGCGCCGCCGAATAACCGCAGACCGAAGCCAGCACCTCGGGGTCGGCCACGTTGTCCTGTTGCGCCAGAGTAATGCTTTGTCTGTTCAGCGCACGCCAACCCAGGCGGTCGCCCACCCGACCGCTCAACCCTAGCAGCGGCGCCTGGACGTATCGGCCCGGCGCCCAGCCTTGTACGGCGCGCAAGTGATCAATGACCTGGCCCAGCCGCATCGGTTCAGGCCCTACCAATGGCAACACCATCGCTTCAACTGGCCACCGACGCAGCAATGCCAGTACGGCCCCGACGACGTCAGCGATATGCACCGGTTGCAGATGGGCCTTGAGGTCCAGCAACGGGATCAGCGGCCACGGCGAAAGCGCGGCGAGCCAGGCACTGCTGGCGCCGCCCTCACCCACCACCAATGAGGGTCGCAATACCACCGCTTCAATCCCGAGGCCAAGCAGATAGTCGTCAGCCGCTCCTTTGCTGGCGAGAAACGGCACATCGGACTGCGCTGAAGCGCCCAGGGCGGAAACCTGCAGCACTCGCACGCCGCGCTGCGCCGCCAGATCGAACAACGCGCAAGTGCCCCGGTCCTGCACCCGGCTCAGCTCGGCCGCATCCACGCTCAGCAGACCGGCTGCATTGATCAGTAAATCAACGGATTCGGGAAAGTCGAAACCTTCGGGGTCGACGGCCAGCAGGTTCAGATCCAGCGGGCGCCACTCCACGCCCGGCCAATTCTGGCTTCGAGGCTCGCGACAAGTAGCGACCACTTGATGCCCCGCCTGCTGCAGAGCCAGCAACAGGTGGCGCCCGACAAACCCGGTGGCGCCTACCAGAAGAATGTTCATGAAGCTCCTTTCAAACCGGCTTGGCCCCCATGAGCCCGGCAATCGCCACAAACCCCACCAAACTGACCACCGCCAGCACCAAGGTGAAATTCAGGCTACCGCCCTCGCCTTTACGCAGCCGATTGAGCCGCGCCACCAGCCAGAACCAGGCCAGCGCCGCCACGGTGTACAGAATGCTGGAACCCAGGATCCAGGTTTGCCCCAGCGGCCAGCCGACCAGGTGCACCATCCACCAGCCGGTGAACGGCATGCTCACCAAACAAATGCCCATCAGCAGCCAGACGAACGCCCACGGGCGTTGCACAATCACCGCCGGTCCGGCGCTGCGCTTGCGCCAGGCCAGTACTGCCAGGCCCAGGCCGCTGAGCAGCAGCAATACGGTGGCGGCGATGTGAATAACCTTGAGGGTGGTCAGCGTTTCCATAGTCTCGATTCCTTGAAGGCCGCTCAGTCAGCGTAGTCGCTCAACCGAGGAACAACTGGTAGGCCGGGTTTTCGCTTTCATCCCAATACGGGTAGCCGATCTCGGCGAGGGCGGCCGGGACCAGGTGGCGCTCGTCCGCCGGTACTTGCAGGCCGGCGACCACCCGGCCGTCAGCCGCGCCGTGGTTGCGGTAGTGGAACATCGAGATATTCCAGCGCCCGCCCAGCTTGTTAAGAAAGTTGAACAACGCCCCCGGCCGTTCCGGAAATTCAAAACGAAACACCAGCTCATCACTGACTTTGGCCGCATGCCCGCCGACCATATGGCGGATGTGCAATTTGGCCAATTCGTTTTCGGTGAGGTCCAGCACCGGGAAACCCTGGTCGGTGAGGCTGGCGATCAATGCGCTGCGCGGGTCGTTTTCCGGGTGGGTCTGCACGCCGACGAAGATGTGCGCCTCGCTGCCGGTGTGATAGCGGTAGTTGAATTCGGTGATCTGGCGCTTGCCCACTGCCTCGCAGAATGCCTTGAAGCTGCCCGGTTTCTCGGGAATGGTCACGGCGATGATGGCTTCGCGGCCTTCACCCAGTTCGGCGCGTTCGGCCACATGGCGCAGGCGGTCAAAGTTGACGTTGGCGCCGGAGTCGATGGCAACAAAGGTCTGGCCGCTGACGCCACGGGTCTCGACATACTTCTTGATCCCGGCCACGCCCAATGCGCCTGCCGGCTCGGTGATCGAGCGCGTGTCGTCGTAGATATCCTTGATTGCCGCACAGATTTCATCGGTGCTGACGGTGATCACTTCATCCACATAGTCTTTGCAGATGTCGAAGGTGTGCTGGCCGATCTGCGCCACCGCCACGCCATCGGCGAAGATACCCACGGTCGGCAGCACCACGCGCTCACCCGCCGCCATCGCCGCTTGCAGGCAGTTGGAGTCGTCCGGCTCGACGCCGATGATCTTGATGTCCGGGCGCAGGTATTTCACATACGCCGCAATCCCGGCGATCAACCCGCCGCCGCCCACCGGTACGAAGATTGCGTCCAACGGCCCTGGATGCTGGCGCAGGATCTCCATCGCCACGGTGCCCTGCCCGGCAATGGTGTGCGGATCATCATAAGGGTGAATGTAGACGTAGCCTTTTTCATCGACCAGCTTCAGTGAGTAGGCCAGGGCTTCCGGGAAAGAATCACCGTGCAGCACCACCTTGCCGCCCCGCGAGCGCACGCCTTCGACCTTGATTTCCGGGGTGGTCTTGGGCATCACGATCGTTGCCTTGACCCCCAGCACCTTGGCCGCCAGGGCCAGGCCCTGGGCATGGTTGCCCGCCGAGGCGGTGACCACGCCGCGTGTGCGCTCCTCTGCGCTGAGCTGGCACAGCTTGTTGTAGGCGCCGCGAATCTTGAACGAGAACACCGGCTGCAAGTCTTCGCGCTTGAGCCAAATCTGGTTGCCCAGCCGCTCGGAAAGCTGGCGGGCAGTCTGCAGGGGTGTTTCTACGGCAACGTCGTAAACGCGCGAGGTGAGGATCTTTTTGACGTAGTGTTCAAGCATCGGCAGGCATCTACTTCAGGGGTTGGGCATGGCCAGGGAGTCTAACCCGGCTTTTGGCCGGGAGACCACACGAATCCCAAGGTTTGTTGGGGTATACTCGCCGCCCTCGATCACTCCCCCGCCCGTTCCGGAGCCCGCATGACCCAGGATCAACTCAAACAGGCAGTGGCCCAGGCCGCTGTCGATTTAATCCTTCCCAAACTCGACGACAAGAGCATCGTCGGTGTCGGCACCGGCTCCACTGCCAACTGCTTTATCGATGCGCTGGCCCAGCATAAAGGTGCGTTCGATGGCGCAGTGGCCAGCTCCGAAGCGACCGCCGCACGCCTTAAAGGCCATGGCATTCCGGTGTACGAGCTCAACACCGTGAGCGACCTGGAGTTCTACATCGACGGCGCGGACGAAAGCGATGCCCATCTGAACCTGATCAAAGGCGGCGGCGCAGCCCTGACCCGCGAGAAGATCGTCGCGGCCGTGGCCAAGACCTTCATCTGCATTGCCGACGCCAGCAAGCTGGTGCCGGTGCTCGGTGCATTCCCGCTGCCGGTGGAAGTCATCCCGATGGCCCGCAGCCACGTGGCCCGCGAGCTGGTGAAGCTGGGCGGCGACCCGGTGTACCGTGAAGGCGTGTTGACTGATAACGGCAACATCATCCTCGATGTGTTCAACATGCAGATCACCAACCCGGTGGAACTGGAGACGCAGATCAACGCCATCGTTGGCGTGGTGACCAACGGCCTGTTCGCCGCACGCCCGGCGGATGTGCTGCTGTTGGGTACCCCGGAAGGCGTGAAAACCCTCAAAGCTTAAGAACACCGCAGTTCAAATGTGGGAGGGGGCTTGCTCCCGATGGCAGTGTGTCAGTCAGAATATCTGGTACTGATACACCGCCATCGGGAGCAAGCCCCCTCCCACATTTGATAGCGAACCGGTCTGGATTTCTGTAACACAAACGCTACTTTTCGCAGCACTCCTCTCCAAAACCGTGCGCTCTGTCACGCCCTGTCTGGTATCCAATCCGTTACAAATTACAACCAAGCGACCCACGCGTTTAACAATGCGCCAATTCGCCGCCGCCCATGGAATGAGGCGCGCATTGTGCAAAGCGTCTGCGCTTGAACATCTCATCACCTCAAGGAAGACCCTGTGATAAAGCCCCTCGCCCTCGCTCTCAGCGTCGCCGGCACTCTGCTGTCGACGCATCTTCAAGCCTATGATTACGGCCAGCACGCCACCACCACCCTGGAAAAACTGATCAACGACTACCCCGGGCGTTATCGCGGCACGGCCAATTTCGCCGGGGCGGCCGATTGGATGCAGAGCCAGATGGGCACGGCCTACAGCATCAGTCGCCAGGACTTCACCTGGAACAACGGCAGTCGCGCCTCGCAAAACGTGGTGGCCTACGCCGCCGGCACTAAACCGCAGTACGTGGTGATCGGCGCGCACTTCGATACCTACTTCGGTCGCCCTGCCCTGCAAGGCCTGGACGACAACGGCTCCGGCGCCAGCGTGCTCACCGAGGTGGCGAAGAACCTGGGCGGGCTGCAACTGGAAAATGGCTTGCAGGTGGTGGGCTTCGGCGCGGAAGAAGAAGGCCTGCGAGGGTCCAAGGCCTTCGTTGAGTCCCTGAGCGCAAGCCAACGCGCCAACATGCTCGCGATGATCAACCTCGACAGCCTGATCACCGGCGACATGATGTATGCCCACGCCGGCCAGAACAGCGCGGCCAACCCCAGCCTGGCAGCGTTGCGCGAACACACCTTCCAGATCGCCAGGGAGCTGAATATCCCCCTGTTCACCAACCCCGGCCTGGACCCGCAATACCCCAAGGGCACCGGCTGCTGCAGCGATGGCGAACCGTTCGAACCGCTGAATATTCCGATCCTGTATATCGAGGCGACCAATTGGGAGCTGGGCGACCTGGATGGCTACACCCAGACCGACAATCCGAAAATCCCCGGCGGCTCGACCTGGCACGACCCGAACGAAGACAATAAAGCCGTGCTCACCGATGCCTTCGGCCAGGCGCGCATCGATCAGCGCCTGCGCGATTATTCGCGCCTGCTCAGCCGCCTGGTGCTGGAACTGACCAATGCCGACTTGATGGCCTCGACTGCCTCGGGCGGCGCCGTCGCACGCAATATGCAGGACAACCTGCAGCGCCAGCACCAGGCCAGCGTGCGTTTGCACGAGCGCCGCTGGCTGACCTTGCAGTCGGCCAGTCGCGAAGTGGGCAGCTTCGATGGCGAAATCGGCGTGGACGGTCAATACAACCCGGACAGCGGTTTCGACCGCGCACCCAACCCAGAGGCCCGGCAGTTGGGCGTGCATGCGCTGGGCGACTACCAGCTGAGCTCAGCCCTGAACATCGGCGCCAGCCTGAGCTACCGCAACGGCCGCGACACGCTGGAGCACCGCGGCAAACTCGATAGCGACACCTGGCAGGCCGCCGTCTACGCCCTGCTCAACGACGGCGGGCCGAGCTGGCTGGCCGGTGATCTGAGCGTCGGCCACACGCGCTTCGATTCCAAACGCAACCTGCTGATCCAGGCCAGCGGCGGGCCGGTGCTGCTCAACCAGCACCTGACCGGCAAGACCGACGCGCTGTCCCTCGGCGCACGGGTGCTGGGCGGCTATGACTTCGATTTTGGTGCCCTTCAGAGCGGACCCTTTGCCGGGCTCGATTACAGCCACTACCGCATCGACCAGTTCCACGAGAAGCAGAACCTGCGCACCGCGCTGGACTACGAAGAACAGTCGTTCGATTCCCTGGAAGCCAGCCTGGGGTGGCGCGCGCGCGGTGCTGTCGCTCTGCCTTACGGCTTGAGCCTGATGCCTTACGGCAACATCGCGTGGGTCAAGGAATTGGCCGATGGGCGTCTCGACGACCTGCAACTGACCGCCCGCGCCGATGGCCAGGCCCGCACCGCCAAACTGGGGTCAGTCGATAAACGTTTTGGCCGTGCGCAGCTCGGCAGCCAATTGGCGATCACCCCGCAATTGGGGGTGTACGCCGAAGTGAACAGTCGACTCGGCCATGCCGAGGGCAGCCAGACCGGCTACTCGCTGGGTGTGCAGTGGATGTTCTGATCAGGGCTTCTTGAACACGTAGAACAGGTTCGGCTCACTGACGAGGTACAGCGTGCCCTCGTCATCCATGGCGATCCCTTCGGCCTGCGGCACACGTTTTTTCAGGCCATGGCGCCCGTTGAGCAGTGACAGACTGCTTAACGGGCGACCATCGATATCCAGTTCCAGCACCAGGAACGACTCATCGGAAAGCGCCAGTAAATGGCCGCTGCGCTCGTCGTATTGCAGGCTCGACAGGTCGCGCACGAATAACCCGGCATCACGCTTGGGGTTGTTGATCACATGCACCGAGTAGGTTTTTTCCGCTTTGAAATGGGGAAAGCCGTGGACCTCATAGATCACCATCGGGTCGCGTTCCTTGGCGACAAACAGGCGCTTGCCCACCGAGTCATAGGCCAGGCCTTCGAAACCCTTGTTGCTGCCAATGTGCACGCCCAGGGTCATCTGCTCCGCATCGGCGGCATCGAGAAATTGTGTGTCATCGTCCACATGCACTTTGATCAGGCGCTGTTGGCGCTCGTCACTGATCACGTAAATATTGTCGCTGATGAACTCCACCGCCTCGGCATCGCCAAACCCCACCAGGGGAATACGCCGCAGGATCTTGCCTTGCAGGGACAGCTCGACCAACTCGGCGTTTTTATTGGTGACGGTAAACAGGCTTTTGCGCACCGGGTCGTAGGTGAGGGCCGACACATCGTCGTCGAGCCCTTCGATCACCTGGCCTTCCAGGGAGACGCGGTAATCGGCCAGGCCGATGCCGCGTTCATCCGCTGGCTGGTGCCACACCTGCCAGTTGAACCAGGCACGCTCGAACAGACGGAATTGCTGCGCAACGATCGCGGCAGCGACCAGCGCAATCAACAGCAGGATTAAAAGAGCAGGTTTGGGGCGGGCAAATCGACGCATCGTGGCGGGCTCAGAGAAAAACTGGCGAATAGATATCAAGATCGCCTGAATTTAAACTTAAACGCAACGGGCTGTCTGGTGAATGCCGCTTTTTAAGACGCGTCCGACGTAAGACGTAGGTTATTTCTGTTTTTCAAACCGATAGAACAGGTTTGGCTCGCTGACGATATACAGCGTACCGCTCTCGTCCATGGTTACGCCTTCGGCACGCGGGATGGTGTCCTTGAGGCCGTTGAAACCGCCCAGCAGGGTCATGAAGCTGACTTGCTCGCCGGTTTCATCCAGCTCCAGCAGCAGGTGGGAGTCGGCGGACAGCACCAGCAAGTGCCCGGTACGCGGGTCGACGGCCAGGGCGGACAGGTTGCGCACGTCCAGTTCGGTACTCGCCCGTTTCTGCTTGTCGCCTGCCAGGGTCTGGCTGCCGTCGCTCTTCCAGGTAAACAGTGCCGGTGGGCGCTCTTCGCCCAGCACCAGCTGCTGGTTGCGCGGGTCCCAGGTGATTGCTTCAAAGGCTTTGTTCTGGTCCTTGGACGGGCCCAGGTCATAACTGGGGAAATCGGCCTTGTTCAACGCCGTGGTGCCGGCGTCAACCTTGACGATGGTCAGGCTGTGCTCGCGCTCATCGACCACGGCCATCAAGCCATTCTCCATCACCGTCAGGCCTTCCGGATTGTTCCAGCCGTTGAGGGGCATCTTGCGCAGTACGTCGCCTTGCAGGCTCAGCTCCACCAGGAACGGGTTCTTCCCCATCACGGAGAACAGGGTTTTGGTGCTTGGGTTGTAGGACAGGTCCGAGGCCTCGTCCTTCTCCATACCGGGCAGCAACTTGGCGTCGATGACCGCGTGATAGTCCGGCAGCCACACGCTTTCCCGGCGTTCGGCCGGGCTTTCAAAGCCCTCCAGCACCCACAACACACCGCGATCATCCCAGTGCATGGCCCAGGCGATGCCATACAGGATCGCACCGGCCAGAAACACCCAGGAATACCAGCGCATGGTCAAGCGAGAGCGAAGCGTAGGTTTGGAGGTGGGCAGAGGCACGGCCATTGAGGGCTTTTTCCGGAAGTCAGCTGTAGGGAATAGAGCAAGAAGCTGGAATTATGCGGATGGCGTGTGAAAAAAATGCAAAACCCATGTGGGAGGGGGCTTGCTCCCGATTACGGTGTGTCAGTGCCAAATGTACTCACTGACACACCGCTATCGGGGGCAAGCCCCCTCCCACATTTTTTCAGCGCACGACGCTCTCGAAGCGGTTGACGCCCGACAACTCCAGCACCAGCTTGTCGCCGACATTCAGCGGCCCTACGCCAGCCGGGGTGCCGGTCAGGATTACATCACCCGCCTGCAGGGAGAAGCAGCCGGCCATGTGCTGGATCATCGGCACGATCGGGTTGAGCATCTGCGCGCTGTTGCCGTTCTGGCGGACTTCGCCGTTGATGGTCAGGCGAATGCCGATATCGGTCACGTCCGCGAACGTGCTGCCGACCACAAAAGGCGCAATCACCGCCGCGCCGTCGAACGACTTGGCGATCTCCCACGGCAGGCCCTTGGCCTTCAACTCGGCCTGTTTGTCGCGCAAGGTCAGGTCCAGGGCCGGGGCGAAGCCGGAGATGGCGTCCAGCACTTCTTCGCGGCTTGGGTTGTTCGACAACGGCTTGCCGATCAACACGGCGATTTCCGCTTCGTAATGCACCGAACCGCGCTCGGCAGGAATAGTGAAACCGCCTTCCAGCGGCACCACGCAACTGCCCGGCTTGATGAACAGCAACGGCTCGGTCGGCACCGGGTTGTCCAGTTCCTTGGCGTGTTCGGCGTAGTTACGCCCGATACACACCACTTTGCCTACCGGAAAGTGGATGCTGGTGCCGTCGATATACTTGTGCTGATAGCTCATGGAGCGACTCCTTAAAAAGCGTCCTTAAACAGCGAAGATCTTGCCTGGGTTCATGATCCCGTTCGGGTCGAACACCGCTTTCACCGCCTTCATGTATTCGATTTCAACCGGTGAGCGGCTGTAAGTCAGGTAATCGCGCTTGGTCATGCCCACGCCATGTTCGGCGGAGATCGAGCCGTTGTATTTGGCGACGGTCTCGAACACCCATTTGTTCACGGTGGCGCACTTGGCGAAGAATTCGTCCTTGCTCAGGGTTTCCGGCTTGAGGATGTTCAGGTGCAGGTTACCGTCGCCAATGTGGCCGAACCAGACGATTTCGAAATCCGGGTAGTGCTCGCCGACGATAGCGTCAATTTCTTTCAAGAAGGCCGGCACTTTGGAAACGGTGACCGAAATATCGTTTTTGTACGGCGTCCAGTGGGAAATCGTCTCGGAGATATATTCGCGCAGCTTCCACAGATTATGCAGCTGGGTCTCGCTCTGGCTCATCACGCCATCCAACACCCAGCCTTGCTCGACGCAATGTTCAAAGGTCTCGAGGGCGTGATTGGCGACTTCCTCGGTGGTGGCTTCGAATTCCAGCAGCGCGTAGAACGGGCAATCGGTTTCGAACGGCGCTGGCACGTCGCCACGCCCGAGGACTTTGGCCAGGGCCTTGTCGGAGAAAAATTCGAAAGCGGTCAGGTCCAGCTTGCTCTGGAAGGCGTGCAGCACCGGCATGATCGAGTCGAAGTCGGTGGTGCCGAGCACCATGGCGGTCAGGTTTTTCGGCGCACGGTCCAGGCGCATGGTGGCTTCCACCACGAAGCCCAGGGTCCCTTCGGCGCCGATGAACAGCTGGCGCATGTCGTAGCCAGTGGCGTTCTTGATCAAGTCACGGTTCAGTTCCAGCACATCGCCTTTGCCAGTGACGACTTTCATCCCGGCCACCCAGTTACGGGTCATGCCGTAGCGAATCACCTTGATCCCGCCGGCATTGGTGCCGATATTGCCGCCAATCTGGCTGGAACCGGACGATGCGAAATCCACCGGGTAGTACAAGCCATTTTCTTCGGCGACGTTCTGCAATTGCTTGGTGACCACACCCGGCTGGCACACCGCAGTGCGGTCGGTAAGGTTCACGTCGAGAATCTGGTTCATATAGTCGAACGACACCACCACTTCGCCATTGGCCGCCACCGCCGCCGCCGACAGGCCAGTGCGCCCACCGGATGGCACCAGCGCCACCTTGTGGGTATTGGCCCAACGGACGATGGCCTGCACCTGCTCGGTGGTCTTGGGAAAGACGATGGCGCACGGCGCGGGCGCGAAGTGTTTGGTCCAATCCTTGCCGTAAGCCTCCAGGGAGTCGGCGTCGGTCAGCACTTTGCCGGGCTCAACCAGGGTCTTCAGCTCATCAATCAGGGCA
The DNA here is from genome assembly GCF_003852355.1 of Pseudomonas sp. R2-7-07. Taxonomy (NCBI): domain Bacteria; kingdom Pseudomonadati; phylum Pseudomonadota; class Gammaproteobacteria; order Pseudomonadales; family Pseudomonadaceae; genus Pseudomonas; species Pseudomonas sp. R2-7-07. Next base: position 5,482,417 of record NZ_CP027759.1, read on the forward strand.
GGATGGGTCATCGACAGAACTCTCGAACAATTCATGGTCATCCTGAGAACGCTTCACGTCGCAGGAATAGGTGTTTAGCGGGGCGCGTATGCTAGCATACCGCCCCCGCAGGACAGAGCCCAAGGGCGTTTCTGCGGTGACGGCTTTCCTGCCGTCCGGGTCAGCTCTGTGCCCTGATTCGCCAATACGTTTCTGTATGACGAGTGGCTGTTGTCGTCAGGCAAGGCGCCGCGACGACTCATAGCTGGCTATGGGGAGGAGCGGCAACGCAGCATGACGGCAACAGACGCCGTCAAACAGGAACAGTATTGGTGAATCAGGGCACATCCGGCTGCTCGATTCCCTGCCATTTTTCTCCGGGATACAGGTTTACGCAGATGAGCAAGACTTCTCTCGATAAGAGCAAGATCAAGTTCCTTCTTCTGGAAGGCGTCCACCCATCGGCTGTCGACGTTCTGAAAGCCGCCGGGTACACCAGCATTGAGTACATCACCAGTTCTCTGCCGGAAGCCCAGCTCAAGGAAAAGATCGCCGACGCGCACTTTATCGGCATTCGCTCCCGCACTCAGTTGACCGAAGAGATCTTCGACCACGCCAAGAAACTCGTGGCGGTCGGCTGCTTCTGCATCGGCACCAACCAGGTCGACCTCAACGCAGCACGCGAACGCGGCATCGCGGTGTTCAACGCACCGTACTCCAACACCCGTTCCGTGGCGGAGCTGGTGCTGGCCGAGGCCATCCTGCTGTTGCGCGGTATCCCCGAGAAGAACGCTTCCTGCCACCGTGGCGGCTGGATCAAGAGCGCGGCCAACTCCTTCGAAATCCGCGGCAAAAAGCTGGGTATCGTCGGTTACGGTTCGATCGGCACTCAACTGTCGGTATTGGCAGAAGGCTTGGGGATGCAGGTGTTCTTCTATGACACCCTGACCAAGCTGCCCTTGGGCAACGCCACCCAGGTGTCGAGCCTGACCGAGCTGCTGGGCATGTCCGACATCGTCACCCTGCACGTTCCGGAAACTGCCGAGACCCAGTGGATGATCGGCGAGAAGGAAATCCGCGCCATCAAGAAAGGCGGGATCCTGATCAACGCCGCGCGCGGCACAGTGGTCGAGCTGGACGCCCTGGCCGAGGCGATCAAGGACAAGCACCTGATCGGCGCCGCCATCGACGTGTTCCCGGTAGAGCCACGCTCCAACGACGACATTTTCGAAAGCCCGTTGCGCGGCCTGGACAACGTGATCCTGACCCCGCACATCGGCGGCTCTACCGCTGAAGCCCAAGCCAACATCGGCCTGGAAGTCTCGGAAAAACTGGTCAAGTACAGCGACAACGGTACCTCGGTATCGTCCGTGAACTTCCCGGAAGTGGCCCTGCCGGCTCACCCTGGCAAGCACCGCCTGCTGCACATCCACCAGAACATTCCGGGTGTGATGATGGAGATCAACAAGGTCTTTGCGGAAAACGGCATCAACATCTCCGGTCAGTTCCTGCAGACCAACGAGAAGGTCGGCTACGTGGTGATCGACGTCGACGCCGAGTACTCGGACCTGGCGCAAGAGAAGCTGCAGCACATCAACGGCACTATTCGCAGCCGTGTGTTGTTCTGACGCTTTAAATGCGGCATAAAAAATGGGAGACCCGCAGGGGGTCTCCCATTTTTTTGCCTGAACAGCGCTTACTTGACGTTAACCGTGATGACTTTCGAGGCGACCGTCGGGTTGAACTGCATGTGCAGTTTGTCGCCGGCCACCAGTTGCAAGGTGTGCTTGCCGGGCGTCAGGGTCAATTCGGTTTCGGTCTGAGCCTTGCCGTAATGGATCACGGTGTCGGTGGCCGGAATCGGCAGTTTCGCATCAGGCAATTCTTTCTGGTCGATCAGCAGGTGGTGGTGGCCGGTGCCGGCGGTCTGGTCGGTGGCCGGCGCCAGTTGCAGGCCTTCCATGCCGAATTTTACGGTGAAGGTCTTATCGACGGTGGCGCCGTCCTTGGGCGAGACGATGAATACTTTCGCGCCTTCAGGTGGTGCGCTGCGCGGGATGCCGTCGGCGGCAGTGGCCAACATCGAAGCACCCAGCATCAAAGAGGCCAGGGTTGCACGGGACAAAAGGGCTTTCATTCGCTTCTCCAGTTTTCGTGAAATCTGTAGGGTTATGACAACTTCGCGACAAATTGCTGTCCAAGGCACTCGACACCATAGCAAAGCGATGCTGAACGGCGTCTCGCCCGTACGAATTCTTTAGGAGTGACCATGCGCTTTTCGCCTGGCCTGTTACTGCTGCTTCCCCTTCTAAGCGCCCCGGCTCACGCCGAGCTGATCGATGATGTCAACGATCGCGGTGAGCTGCGCATCGCCCTTGAAGCCAACACCCCGCCTTACAATTTCAAGGAAGGCGAGAAGCTCACCGGCTTTGAGGTTGAGCTGGGTGAACTGCTGGCAAAGGAGATGGACGTACGCTCCTCGTTTATCACCACCGATGATGCCGACCTGTTGCCTGGCGTGGCGACCGGCAAATATGACGTGGCGCTTAACCATATCGCTATGACTGCCGAGCTTGAGGATCAGTTCGATTTCAGCGCGGCGTATCACCAGACGCCGGAGCTGGTGATCCCGTTCCAGAAAGGCAATCCGGCGTTCAAGAGCAGCCTGGACAATGCGTTGAAGCGGGTGAAGGATGATGGTCGGTTAAAGGCGCTGGAAGAGAAGTGGCTCGACGGAAATACGCGATAACCCATGTGGGAGGGGGCTTGCCCCCGATTGCGGAGTGTCAGGCACAAAAAATTAGCTGACTGAGCCACCGCTATCGGGGGCAAGCCCCCTCCCACATTTTGTTCCAGGCAAGACTTGACGCCGGCTTAAAACGGCTCGTTACCGCGCCGACGGAACCAGCCGGTCAGGGACAGGCGTTCACGCGTGGCAGGCAGGACCTCGTGGGGCACTTCGCCGGAGAGGAACACCACCAGGCTGCCGCCGGTGGGCACCACGTCGTGTTCGATGCCGCCCTTGAGGTACATGCGCAACTGCCCGCCGTGTTCGGGCAGCCAGGCGTCGTTCAAATAGATCACGGCCGAGACCATGCGCCGGTCATCGTCGCGAAAACGATCCACATGCTTGAGGTAGAACGCCCCGGGCGGGTACATCGCGAAGTGGCTTTCGAAGTCTTCCAGGCCAAGGAACAGGCCACGGTTCATGGCCAGGCGCAGGCCGTCCATTATCGCCATGTAGGTATCGCAAACGGCGGCATCGCCCTCTTCCAGCCATTGGATGTGGTCGCCGCGAATCCCCTCGCGAATTTCCTGGGCGGGCCCGCGCCCCACCGCCGCCGGCGCCAGCTCACCTTCAGCCGCACGTTTACGGCACTCAGCCGCCAGCTCCAGGGTCAGAGCCTGGGGCAGGAAGGCATTCTGCTGCGACCAGCCTTGTTCGGCCAGGTCGTCGACAATGCGTTGCAGCAGGGGGTGATCAAGGGGCATTTGCATGGCGCGCATAGTATCCATACGCCTGTAAATCCGACAGCGCCGTCGGGCGCTCGAATACACTTTAGTCAGGTGACCGATAGGACTTCTCGACAAATCCTACGCCCGACACGGACAATAGTGGCCGACTGACAGGAGTCCTTATGCGTCGTTTGTTTCTTTCCTTGCTGATGTTCTGCGTTTTGCCCGCCTGGGCAGACGGCCATGACCAGTTGTACAAGGTTGCCGGCTGGGCCGAACAACGTGCGCATTTCAATGACGCCCTCAGTGCCGCCCAACAGCGCTACCGCAACAGCCTGCCGCCGGCGGTGTACCAGGCGCTGGTGGACAACAGCAACAAACGCTTCGCGGCCCAGGCCATGGACCAGCGCGCCGAGGCCCAGTTGCGCAAGCACCTGGCGGACCCGAAACCGGCGCTGGCTTTTTTCCAGTCGCCCCTGGGCCGCAAGATTGTCGCCGCCGAACTGCTCGCCACACGTCGCGACCAATTGGCGAAAAACGCCCAGGGCCTGCCGAAAATCCAAGCCGACGCCACCCGCAGCCTGATCATCGGCCACCTGGCCCAGGCCTTGCCCGCGCGGGAAGCGGGCGCCGAAGTCAGCCTGGCGATTGCCGGCGTGGCGGCGGACAGCTTGAGCCAGATGATCCCCGGCCTGTTGGGCGGTGGTCAGGCTCAGGGCATGTTGAATGGGCAGCGTGAGCGGCTGATGCAGCAGATCGACAAGGATCTGAATAACACGCTGTTGTATGTCTATCGGGATTTGTCTGACCCGGAGTTGGAAGAATTCGCGACGTTTGCCGAATCGCCGGAAGGCAAGGCGTATTACCAGGCAGCGCTCGCCGCCATCCGCGCAGGCCTTGCGGTCGGCCAAAGCACCTCCAGTCTTACGCAGTAGAAAAAAATGTGGGAGGGGGCTTGCTCCCGATTGCGGTGTGTCAGCTACACATAAGTTGACTGATACACCGCTATCGGGAGCAAGCCCCCTCCCACATTGGATTGTGTTACTTCAGATGGTCCGTGAGAAAACTGAAATATTCTTCACGAATCTCCGGAATTTCGTTCGCCAGGTGATGCCGCCCACGCTTGAGCATCAACACCTCGGGCTGGTCAAACTTACTGCGCAGCACCTGCAAGTTATGTTGCCAATCCACCGTCATATCCTCTTCACCCTGCACAATCACCGGCCGCCGTGGGCTGCGCGGTGCGGCTTCGATGCGTTTGATCCAGCGCGCCAGGGCGCCTACCCAGGCGGTCGGCAGTTGGCGCGGCTGCAACGGGTCGGCTTCGAGAAAGGGTTTGAAGGCCGGGTCGTTGGAGTTATCGCTGAACCGTCGCGCGATGCCTTTGACGAACGGGCGCAGCAGGTAATAGCTGGCTTGCGACCAGCCCCATGCACGCGGACGTACCAGCGGCGACAGCAGAAAGGTCTTGCCCTGGGCCGGGCTTTCGGCGCCGTGGTTGAGCAGGTGATCAACCACGATGGCGCCGCCGGTGCTTTGCCCGAACAGGTGCCAGGGTTGCGGCAATTGCAGCGCCTGGGCCTCGGCGAACAACGCCTGCACTACGTCCTGGTACACCGCAAACTCATCAATACTGGCACGCACGCCGCTGGACAAGCCATGGCCCGGCAGGTCGCAGGCGATCACCACGAAACCCTGGTCCAGCGCCCAATCCACTACGTGGCGGTACAGTCCCATATGGTCGTAAAAGCCGTGGAACATGAACATTGTCGCCACCGGCGCAGGCGGCCACCATACCTGCGCCACCACCTCGAACCCGCCCACCTCCAAGCACCCCAGACGGCTCACGGCCGGCACCTTGCGTGCGCCCAGGTCGAGGCCATAGAAACGTTGATAGACCCGCGCCTCGGCTGACAAAGGCTGCGCATCCACCAGGGGCCGCAAGCTTTCGCGCAGATGATCAGGGTCAAAGTTAACGGGCATAAAGGCTTCCAGACTGACGGTGAAGATGAATATCGAGCTGCGATATTCATCTGTCAGGACAAGCATGGCAAGCTACGCGACCCGCGAGGATACCTCTGAATGCGACAGCCCTACCGCACTGCCTTGTTCGCCAGCCTGGTGCTGATTATCTGCACCGCCGTGCTGTGGGCCGCGTATGACTGGTTCCAGGGCCGTTACCTGCGCGCCTTCAGCGAACACACGGCGGTGTTCTCCGGCGATACGCTGCAACTGCCCGCCGCACTGCGCGGGCCTGGGCCGATTCGCCTGGTGCACTTCTGGGACCCGGCCTGCCCGTGCAATGTCGGTAACCAGCAACACCTGAGTGAGCTGATCGAGCAATACGCGCCGCAGGGTGTCGAGTTCTATGCCTTGCAAAAGGCCGGCAGCCACGGCGCCCTGCCGGACACCCTGCGCCAGATGAAAACCCTCGACGCCCTGCCCGGCGCCGATCAGGTGCCGGCCAGCCCGGCCGTGGGCATCTGGGACCGTACGGGCAAGCTGGCGTATTTCGGGCCGTACAGCGAAGGGCTGACGTGCAATTCCAACAACAGTTTTATCGAGCCGATCCTCAAGGCCCTCGAAGCCGGGCGCGAAGTGAATGCCACGCACACCCTGGCGGTGGGCTGCTATTGTTCGTGGCCTAAGGAACCGTAGTCTGTCCATTCAGGGTTAAGGAAAGTCGATGAAGCGTGTCTTGCAGGCTCTCGTGGTGCTGGTTGTGCTGGTCGCCCTCGGCGCCGGCTGGTACGTCTACAGCAAGCAACCCACCCGCCAGGGCACGGTCACCCTGGCGCACTTGCAAGGCTCGGTCACGGTGCGCTACGACGACCGTGGCGTGCCGCATATCCGCGCCGGCAACGAGCCCGACCTGTACCGCGCCCTGGGCTATGTGCATGCCCAGGACCGGCTGTTCCAGATGGAAATCATGCGCCGCCTGGCCCGTGGCGAGCTGGCCGAGGTGCTCGGGCCCAAGCTGCTGGAGACCGATAAGCTGTTTCGCAGCCTGCGGATTCGCGAGCGCGCCTCAAGCTACGTCGAACACATGAACACCGACTCGGCCGCGTGGAAGGCCCTGCAAGCCTACCTGGACGGGATTAACCAATATCAGGCCAGCCAAGCCAGCCCGATGGAGTTCGACGTGCTGGGCATCCCCAAGCGCCCGTTCACCGCCGAGGACTCCATCAGTGTCGCCGGGTATATGGCCTACAGCTTTGCTGCGGCTTTTCGTACCGAACCGCTGCTGACTTACGTGCGCGACCAACTGGGCAGCGACTACCTCAAGGTCTTCGACCTCGATTGGCAAGCCAAAGGCGCCCTTAACCTGGCGGCCGGCGACTGGAAGACCCTTGGCGCCCTCGCCAGCCTGAGCGAGCAGGCCCTGGCTGACAACGGCTTGCCGCAATTTGAAGGCAGCAATGCCTGGGCCATCAGCGGCAGTCGCACCCAGAGTGGCAAACCATTGCTGGCGGGCGACCCCCATATCCGCTTCTCGGTGCCGTCGGTGTGGTACGAGGCGCAGCTGTCGGCGCCCGGCTTTGAGTTGTATGGCTACCACAACGCGCTGGTGCCGGTGGCCTTCCTCGGGCACAACCTGGACTTCGGCTGGAGCCTGACCATGTTCCAGAACGACGACCTCGACCTGGTCGCCGAAAAGGTCAACCCGGCCAACCCCAACCAGGTCTGGTATCACGGCCAGTGGGTCGACATGAGCAGCAGCGAACAGCAGATCCAGGTCAAGGGCCAGGCCCCGGTCACGCTGACCCTGCGCCGCTCGCCCCACGGCCCGATCGTCAATGACGTGCTTGGTGAAAACGCCGGCACCACGCCGATCGCCATGTGGTGGGCGTTCCTCGACAGCGAAAACCCGATCCTCGAGGGTTTCTACCAGCTCAACCGTGCCGACTCCCTGGCCAAGGCACGTGCGGCGGCGGCCAACGTCTCGGCGCCTGGGCTGAATATCGTGTGGGCCAATGCCAAGGGCGATATTGGCTGGTGGGCGGCGGCGCAATTGCCGATACGCCCGGCCGGCGTCAACCCGGCGTTCATCCTCGACGGCAGTACCGCCCAGGCCGACAAGCTGGGTTTCTACCCTTTCAGCGCCAACCCCCAGGAAGAAAACCCGGCGCGCGGCTATGTGGTCTCCGCCAATGCCCAGCCGGCGTCACCCACCGGCATGGAGATTCCCGGTTATTACAACCTGGCCGACCGTGGCCAGCAGTTGAATGCGCAGTTGAGCGACAACAGCGTGAAGTGGGACGTCAACAACAGCCAGGCCCTGCAACTGGGCACCACCACTGCCTTTGGGCCGCGCCTGCTGGCGCCGCTGTTGCCGGTGCTGCGTGAGGTGGTCACAGACCCGGCGCAGTTGAAGCTCGTAGAACAACTGGCAAGCTGGAAAGGCGACTACCCGCTGGATTCCACCAGCGCCACCCTGTTCAACCAATTGCTGTTCAACCTCGCTGACGCCACCTTCCACCCGAAACTGGGCGACGCTATGTTCAAGACCCTGCTCGGCACCCGCGTGATCGACGCCGCCCTGCCACGCCTGGCCGCCACGCCGGATTCGCCCTGGTGGAACGGCACGCGAGCCGGCACCGTCAAGCTGGCCTGGGACAACAGCCTGGCGCACCTGAAAGCCACCTTCGGCGATGACCCGTCCCAGTGGCAGTGGGGCAAGGCGCACACCCTGACCCACGGCCACCCGCTGGGCATGCAGAAGCCGCTGGACAGGCTATTCAACGTGGGCCCCTTCGCGGCGCCGGGCAGTCACGAAGTGCCGAACAACCAGACCGCCATGATCGGCCCGGCGCCCTGGCCGGTGACCTACGGCCCCTCGACCCGCCGCCTGATCGACTTCGCCGACGCGGCCCATGCCTTGACCATCAACCCGGTGGGGCAAAGCGGTGTGCCCTTTGATGCTCACTACAGTGATCAGGCGCAAACCTATATCGAAGGCGGCTACGAGCAGGCGCATTTCAATGAAGAGGAAATCACGGCGAATACCCGTGGCACCCTGAAACTGTTGCCTGCCAGATAGCTATGTTTCACTCGGTCAAAATGTGGGAGGGGGCTTGCCCCCGATGGCGGTGGGTCAGCGACCCATGAGTTGACTGACATACTGCTATCGGGGCAAGCCCCCTCCCACATTTACGGCAAAGTTGAGCCTGAACTGTTGCGGCGTCACGCCCAGCCGACGGTTGAACACACTGCGCATGTGCTGCGCATCGCGAAAACCGCATTGGTAGGCCACCGTCTTGAGCGGCGCGTGCGTGCTTTCGAGCATGACCCGCGCTGCATCAACCCGCGCCCTCTCGACAAATTCCGCCGGCGTAATTCGTGCTTCACGGGCGAACACCCGGGAGAAATTGCGCGCACTCATATTCGCCGCCCTGGCCAGGTCGGCAATGCCCAGGTCCCCGGTCAGGTTCGCCAGCACGTACAACTGCACCAACGCCACCGCCGAGGTGGTTTCTGCATGGGGCGTGAGGAACGGGCTGAACTGTGACTGGCCGCCCGAGCGCTGGGTGAACACCACCAGACGCTTGGCCACGCTCAACGCGACTTCCGGTCCATGGTCCTGGGCCAGCAGGTACAGCGACAGGTCGATCCCCGCCGTGACCCCGGCCGAGGTGTAGAGGTTGCCGTCCTGCACATACAGGCGGTCGGCTTCGACGTGGGCCGAGGGGCACAACCGGGCCAGGTCGGCAGCGTCTCCCCAATGGGTGGTGACGGTTTTACCGTCCAGCAGACCGGCGCGGGCCAGCATGAAGGCGCCATTGCAGATCGAACCAAAGCGTCGCGCCCGCGCGGCGGCAGCGCGCAGCCAGTCATCGAACGCCGGGCCAAAAACCTCGAACGGCAACTGCGGGCCGCCGGCGACCAGCAACAGGTCATAAGCCTGCAGGGCCTCGCTGTAATGCCGGTGGGCCTGCAATGACAACCCGTTGGAACAGGCCATGCTGCCGTGTGCAAAGCCGATCACGTCCAGCTGATAGTGGTCTTCAGCCGCGAGGAAGCGGTTGGCCTCGCAGAACACATCCATAGGCCCGGTCACGTCCAGTGACTGGACGCCAGGGAAGATCAGGATGGCGACGGTTTTTTGCATGAACGACAGACCTTTTCTAACTGGAAAAACACAGAACCCTGTGGGAGGGGGCTTGCTCCCGATGAGGCCGTGTCAGTCAATACATGTATGACTGACCCACCGCCATCGGGAGCAAGCCCCCTCCCACATTTGGATTGTCGCAGGCCTTACCCTAGCCGATTTTGCCTTGGCACGATGTGTCGACACATTGGCCGGGATCGCTCCCTCGTCGCCATAGCCCTCACACGCAAGCACGACCAGACTGGATGCTTCCCAGAGGAGAACCCCCATGAGCACCACCATCGCCGGTATCAAGATCCCAGACAGCGCCCTGGCCAGGGCCACCACGGAATACATCCGCGACATCGAGTCCGACCTGCTCTACCACCACTCCCGCCGGGTATTCCTGTTCGGCGCATTGAGCGGTGAGCGCAAGCAGATGGCGTACAACCCGGAGTTGCTGTACGTCGGCGCAATGTTCCACGACCTCGGCCTGGTGGAAGGCCATCGCAGCGCCGACGAACGCTTCGAAGTGGACGGCGCCAACGCGGCGGCCGCTTTCCTCAAGCCTTATGGGCTCAGTGATGACGATATCGAACAGGTATGGCTGTCCATTGCCCTGCACACCACGCCGGGCGTGCCGCAGCATCTGCGCCCGACCGTGGCGCTGGTGACGGCAGGGGTGGAGATGGACGTGTTGGGCCTGGACTACGCCGCGTTCAGCAACGTGCAGCGCGAAGCGGTGGTGCATGCGCATCCACGCGGTGAGGGATTCAAGGAATGCATCATCTGCGCGTTCGCCGATGGCTTGCGTCATCGCCCGCAGACCACGTTTGGCAACGTCAAGACCGACGTGCTGGTGGATCAGGAGCCGGGGTTCAAGCCGATGAATTTTGTGGAGGTGATTCGCACCTCACCCTGGACTTGAAATGCAATCAAATGTGGGAGGGGGCTTGCTCCCGATGGCGGTGGGTCAGTCAACAGGTGCGGTGACTGACACTCAGCAATCGGGGGCAAGCCCCCTCCCACATTTGGATCTCACCAGGCTTCAGACCGGTGCGGGCGCCCGGCGCGCGTCCGGCTGTTTCCAGCCATCCGCCGCCGCTTCTTCAATCGCTTGCTGGATTGCTTTCTTGCGATGCTCCTCGGCCCGACGGCTGAAGAACCACACCAGAAAGGTCACCAGCGACACCGCCAGCAGAATCAGGCTGGCCACCGCGTTGATCTCAGGTTTGACCCCAAGGCGCACGGCCGAGAACACTTCCATCGGCAAGGTCGTCGAACCCGGGCCCGAGACGAAGCTGGCCAGTACCAGGTCATCCAGCGACAGCGCGAACGACATCATGCCGCCCGCCGCCAGCGATGGCGCGATCATCGGGATGGTGATCAGGAAGAACACCTTCCACGGCCGCGCCCCCAGGTCCATCGCCGCTTCCTCGATCGACAGGTCCAGTTCACGCAAGCGTGCCGACACCACCACCGCCACATACGCCGCGCAGAAGGTGGTGTGGGCGATCCAGATGGTGACAATGCCACGCTCCTGGGGCCAGCCGATCATCTGCGCCATGGCCACGAACAGCAGCAACAGCGACAGGCCGGTGATCACTTCCGGCATCACCAACGGCGCCGTGACCAGGCCGCCGAACAGCGTACGGCCCTTGAACTGGCTGATGCGTGTCAGCACGAACGCCGCCAGCGTACCCAGCGCCACCGCCGCCACCGCCGTGTAGCAGGCGATTTCCAGGGAACGCGCCACCGAGCCCATCAACTGGGTGTTGTCCAGCAGGCCCACGTACCACTTGATCGACCAACCGCCCCACACCGTCACCAGCTTGGATTCGTTGAACGAGTAGATCACCAGGATCAGCATCGGCAGGTAGATGAACAACAACCCCACGACCAGCATGAAGCTGGAGAAACGAAAGCGTTTCATATCTTGCCCTCCAGCTCTTTGGCCTGGCTGCGGTTGAACAGGATGATCGGCACGATCAGGATCGCCAGCATCACCACGGCCAATGCAGAGGCCACCGGCCAGTCACGGTTGTTGAAGAATTCTTGCCACAGCACTTTACCGATCATCAGGGTTTCCGGGCCGCCGAGCAGTTCAGGAATCACGAACTCACCCACCACCGGGATAAACACCAGCATGCAGCCTGCGATGATGCCGTTCTTGGACAGCGGCACGGTGATTTTCCAGAAGCTGTTGAAGGTGCTCGAACCCAGGTCCGATGCGGCTTCCAGCAGGCTCTGGTCGTGCTTGACCAGGTTGGCGTACAGCGGCAGGATCATGAACGGCAGGTACGAATAGACCACGCCGATATATACCGCGATGTTGGTGTTGAGGATCTGCAGCGGTTCGTTGATCAGCCCCATGGACATCAGGAAGCCGTTGAGCAAACCGTTGTTGCTGAGAATGCCCATCCACGCATAGACGCGGATCAGGATCGCGGTCCAGGTCGGCATCATGATCAACAGCACCAGCACCGTTTGCATTTCCTTGCGCGCGGTGGCGATGGCGTAGGCCATCGGGTAGCCGATGAGCAGGCACAGCAGCGTGCTGAAAAAGGCCATCTTCAGCGAGCCCAGGTACGCGGCGATGTAGAGCTCATCGCCCGCCAGCAAGCTGTAGTTGGCCAGGTTCAGCACCACTTGCAGCTTTTGCTCAACGTAGGTGTAGATCTCGGTGTAGGGCGGAATCGCTACATCGGCTTCGGCAAAGCTGATTTTCAGCACAATGAAAAACGGCAGTGCGAAAAACAGGAACAGCCAGAGGAAGGGAATCCCGATGACCACCTGCTTGCCACTGGGCACGATGCGATCCAAGCGCCGCTTGAATTTCTTCATGTTCATGAGCGAAGTACCACGCCGCTGTCGTCTTCCCACCAGACGTAGACCTGGTCGCCCCAGGTTGGGCGCTGGCCACGGCGTTCGGCGTTGGCGACGAAGGACTGCACCAGCTTGCCGCTCGGCAGCTCCACATAGAACACCGAGTGGCCGCCCAGGTAGGCGATGTCGTGGACTTTGCCGCTGGACCAGTTGTGCTCGCAGGTCGGCATTTCTGTTGTGACCAGCAGTTTTTCCGGGCGGATGGCGTAAGTCACCGACTTGTCTTCCACTGCGGTGGCGATGCCGTAGCCCACGTAGATATCGCGGTCCAGGTCCGGGCACTTGAGCACGGCGTGGCCTTCGGCGTCGTCCACCACTTGGGTGTCGAAGATATTGACGTTGCCGATGAACTCGCACACCAGGCGGCTGGTGGGCGTTTCGTAGATGTCGATCGGGCTGCCGATCTGGGCGATCCAGCCCAAGTGCATGATGGCGATGCGCTCGGCCATGGTCATGGCCTCTTCCTGGTCGTGGGTCACCATCACACAGGTCACGCCGACGCGCTCGATAATCTCGACCAGCTCCAGCTGCATCTGAGAGCGCAGCTTCTTGTCGAGGGCGCCCATCGGCTCATCGAGCAGCAGCAGTTTCGGGCGCTTGGCCAGGGAACGGGCCAGGGCCACACGCTGGCGTTGGCCGCCGGACAACTGGTGCGGCTTGCGCTTGGCGTACTGGCTCATCTGCACCAGCTTGAGCATCTCGGCCACGCGAGCGTCGACTTCAGCCTTGGGAATCTTGTCCTGTTGCAGGCCGAAAGCGATGTTCTGTGCCACGGTCATGTGCGGGAACAAGGCGTAGGACTGGAACATCATGTTGATCGGCCGCTCGTAGGGCGGCATGTCGGTGATGTCCACACCGTCGAGATAGATGCGGCCTTCGGTCGGGCGCTCGAAGCCCGCGAGCATGCGCAGCAAGGTGGACTTGCCCGAACCCGAACCGCCGAGCAAGGCGAAGATCTCGCCTTTCTTGATTTCCAGGGACACATCGTCCACCGCAATCGTCTCGTCGAACTTCTTCGTGACCCGGTCGATTTTGACCAACACCTTTTTCGGTGTCTGGTCGCCCTCGAGGGCTTTCTTATAGGCGCCGGAGGCAACTGCCATTTACGAAACTCCCAAAAAAAGAGTACAGCTCGCCCGGTGCAGGCGAACCTTGAATAGTTTGAGCCTTACTTGCCCGTCTTGACCTTGGTCCAGCTACGGGTCATTAAACGCTGCACGTTCGGGGGTAGCTCGAAGTTGACGAATGTCCGGTCGAGAACCGCCTGCGGTGGGTAAACCGCTGCGTCGGTGCGTATCGATTGCTCCATCAGTTTGTCCGCCCCGGGGTTAGGGTTGGCATAACCGACGTAATCACTGACCTGAGCGATCACTTCAGGTTGCAGCAAATAGTTGATGAAGGCGTGAGCCTCTTTGACATTGGCAGCGTCCTTGGGGATCGCCAGCACGTCAAACCACAGGTTGCCGCCCTCCTTGGGAATCGCGTAGGCGATGTTCACGCCTTTGCCCGCCTCGCTTGCGCGGGCCTTGGCCTGGAACACATCACCGGAGAAACCGGCTGCCACGCAGATATTGCCGTTGGCCAGGTCCGAGATGTATTTGGAGGAATGGAAGTAGGTCACGTAGGGCCGTACTTTCAGCAGTTTTTCCTCGGCCTTCTTGTAGTCGGCCGGGTTGGTGCTGTTCGGGTCCAGGCCCATGTAGTTGAGCACGGCCGGCAGCATTTCATCGGCCGAGTCCATGAACGAAACGCCGCAGGTGGCGAGCTTCTTCATGTTTTCCGGTTCGAACAGCATGGCCCAGGAGTCGATCTTGTCGACGCCCAGCACCTCCTTCACTTTGTCGACGTTGTAACCGATGCCGTTGGTGCCCCACAGGTACGGCACGGCGTAGGCATTGCCCGGATCATTTTTCTCAAGACGCTTGAGCAATGCCGGGTCGAGGTTGGCGTAATGGGTCAGCAGGGACTTATCCAGCTTCTGGAACGCCCCGGCCTTGATCTGCTTGCCCAGGAAGTGGTTGGACGGCACCACCACGTCGTAACCGGTACGCCCGGCGAGCAGCTTGCCTTCCAGGGTTTCGTTGGAATCGAACACGTCATAGACGGGCTTGATGCCGGTGGCCTTTTCGAAGTTGGCCAATGTGTCGGGGCCGATGTAGTCCGACCAGTTATAAACATGCACGGTCGGTGCGGCCTGCACGCTGACAGCCAGCGTGATACCTGCACCCACCAGCAAGGCTTTGCGAAATAAAGAAATTGGCAAGTGGAGGTCCTCTTAAATAGTTGGCCCTAGAGTTGTTGCCCGGCAACAAAACCGGCGCGCAACTTACCCTCGATAAACCGATCCGGCAAAACTTTCTTTCATTTAATGTGTGGGAGGGGGCTTGCCCCCGATGGCGGGGTGTCAGCTTGCACATGTGTTTCTGATGCAACGCCATCGGGGGCAAGCCCCCTCCCACAGGTTTTAAGGCTTATTTACCGGATTTGATCTTGGTCCAGCTGCGCGTCATTTCACGCTGGGTCGCAGCCGGCAAGTCGGCAATCGCGTAGAGCTTGGCCTGCACTTCTGCCGACGGGTAGATGCCCGGGTCGCTGGTGATGTCTTTGTCGACCAGCGCGGTGGCCTTCTCGTTGCCGTTCGGGAAGCGCACGCTGTTGGTGATCGACGCCATGACTTCCGGCTTGAGCAGGTAGTTCATGAATGCGTAGGCGGCCTCGACGTTTTCAGCATCTTTCGGGATGGCGACCATGTCGAAGAAACTGCCGGCGCCTTCTTTCGGAATGTCATAGGCCACTTTGACTTTGCCACCGGCTTCAGCCGCACGGGACTTGGCCTGCTGGATGTCACCCGAATAACCCACGGCCACGCAGATGTTGCCGTTGGCCAGGTCCGAGATGTACTTGGACGAGTGGAAGTAGCCAATCGAAGGGCGGATTTTCAGGAACAGGTCTTCTGCTTGCTTGAGGTCGGGCTTCTTCTGGCTGTCGGTCGGCAGGCCCAGGTAATGCAGCGCGATCGGCAGCATTTCGGTCGGCGAGTCGAGGAAGCTCACGCCGCAGCTTTTCAGCTTGGCGATGTTCTCCGGCTTCATCAGCACATCCCACGACTCGATCTTGTCCACGCCCAGCGCGGCCTTGACCTTCTCCGGGTTGTAGCCGATACCAATCGAGCCCCACATGTACGGGAAGGCGTGCTTGTTGTCCGGATCGCTGACCGACACGGCTTTAAGCAGGGATTTGTTCAGGTTGCTGTAATTGGGCAACTTGGACGTGTCCAGCTCCTGGTAGACACCGGCCTTGATCTGTTTGGCCAGGAAGTTGTTCGACGGTACGACGATGTCATAGCCGGACTTGCCCGCCAGCAACTTGGCTTCCAGGGTCTCGTTGCTGTCGAACACGTCGTACACCACCTTGATGCCCGACTCTTTTTCAAAGTTGGCGACGGTGTCCGGTGCAATGTAGTCGGACCAGTTATAGACGTGCAGCACTTTATTGTCCGCCTGGGCCGCGCTCGCCACTGCGCCCATCAGGGACAAGGCGAGGAGGGTCTTGCCAGCGTTCTTCAAACCTAATGCCTTCATTGGGTGATGCTCCGATTTTTCTTTTTGGGGCCGCAAGTTGTATGTGTTTCGGGCCCAGCCAAAGGGCAACAAAACAGGACGACAGTCTGGCAAGTTCGGGGGCCCGCTTTCAACCGGCCCCCACATTTATCTACACAGTCGCAGCACCCGAAAGCCGCTGCGCACTGAGCCTAGCACTTAGCCCTGCAATGCCGCCAAAGTCAGGTCCAGGCACTGGCGGGCCTTGGTCACCAGTTCGTCGATTTCGGCCTGGCTGATCACCAGCGGCGGCGAAATGATCATGGTGTCGCCCACGGCGCGCATGATCAGGCCATTCTCGAAGCAGAACGTGCGGCAGATCATGCCCGCGCCCTTCCCTTCGTAACGCTTGCGCGTGGCCTTGTCCTGCACCAGCTCGATTGCACCGAGCATGCCCACGCCGCGCACTTCACCCACCAGTGGATGGTCCGCCAGTTCCCTCAGACGTTTCTGCAAATACGGTGCCGTTTCGTCGTGTACACGGTTAACGATTTTTTCATCGCGCAGGATGCGGATGTTTTCCAGGGCCACCGCCGCCGCCACCGGGTGCCCGGAGTAGGTGAAACCGTGGTTGAAATCGCCGCCTTCGTTGAGCACGGCCACCACATCGTCGTGCACGATCAGGCCGCCCATGGGCACGTAGCCCGAGGTCAGGCCTTTGGCGATGGTCATCATGTGGGGCTTGAGGTCGTAGAAATCGCTGCCGAACCACTCGCCGGTACGACCGAAACCGCAGATCACTTCGTCGGCGACAAACAGGATGTCGTACTTGGCGAGGATTTCCTTGATGCGCGGCCAGTAGCTGTCGGGCGGCACGATCACGCCGCCCGCGCCCTGGATCGGCTCGGCAATAAACGCACCGACCGTGTCCACGCCCAGCTCCAGGATCTTTTCTTCCAACTGGTTGGCGGCCCAGATCCCGAATTCTTCAGGGCTCATGTCGCCGCCTTCGCCAAACCAGTACGGTTGGGCGATGTGGGTGATGCCCGGAATCGGCAAGTCACCCTGTTCATGCATGTAGGTCATGCCGCCCAGGCTGGCGCCGGCCACGGTGGAGCCGTGGTAGCCATTCTTGCGGCTGATGATGGTTTTCTTGTTGGGCTGGCCTTTGATCGCCCAGTAGTGGCGGACCATGCGCAACATGGTGTCGTTGCCTTCGGAGCCGGAACCGGTGAAGAACACGTGGTTCATGCCCGCGGGTGCGACTTCGGAAATGACTTTGGCCAGCTCGAGTACCGGCGGGTGAGCGGTCTGGAAGAACAGGTTGTAGTACGGCAGTTCTTTCATCTGCTTGGCGGCGGCGTCTGCCAGTTCATCGCGACCGTAGCCGATCGCCACGCACCACAGGCCGGCCATGCCGTCGAGGATCTTGTTGCCTTCGCTGTCCCACAGGTAAACGCCGTGGGCTTTGGTGATGATCCTTGGGCCTTTCTCTTTCAATTGCTTGAAGTCGCTGAACGGCGCCAGGTGGTGATCATTGCTCAAGGCTTGCCATTCACGGGTTTGCGGGTTGTTGCTGGACATACCGATCTCCTAGACATTTCAGGTGGGGGCGCGCTGCTCCAGCAGCGCGCCCGGCGCATCAGACGGCAAAGAGCAGGAATTCCCGCTCCCACGAACTGATCACGCGCTTGAAGTTTTCATGCTCGGCCCGCTTGACCGCGACGTAGCCGGTGATGAACTTCTGACCCAGGTATTTCTCGATGGTCTTGCTGTTTTCCATGCGTTCCAGCGCGTCTTCGATGGTCAACGGCAGGCGCAGGTTGCGTCGCTCGTAGCCACGACCCACCACGGGTGCGCTCGGGTTATGGCCTTCGACCATGCCGATGTAGCCACACAGCAAGCTGGCGGCAATCGCCAGGTACGGGTTGGCATCGGCACCCGGCAAGCGGTTTTCCACGCGGCGGTTCTGCGGGCCGGCATCCGGTACGCGCAGGCCCACGGTGCGGTTTTCTTCGCCCCATTCCACGTTCACCGGCGCCGAGGTGTCGGGCAGGAAGCGGCGGAACGAGTTCACGTTGGGCGCGAATAAAGGCAGCAATTCGGGGATGAATTTCTGCAGGCCGCCGATGTGATTGAGGAACAGTTGGCTCATGCTCCCGTCTTCATTGGAGAAGACGTTCTTGCCGGTGGCGATCTCGATAATGCTCTGGTGCAAGTGCATCGCGCTGCCGGGCTCGCCGGTCATCGGCTTGGCCATGAAGGTGGCGGCCACGTTGTGCTTGAGCGCCGCTTCACGCATGGTGCGCTTGAACACCAGGATCTGGTCGGCCAGGGACAGCGCATCGCCGTGACGGAAGTTGATTTCCATCTGCGCGGTGCCGTCTTCGTGGATCAGCGTGTCGAGGTCCAGTTCCTGCAGCTCGCACCAGTCGTAGACGTCTTCGAACAGTGGGTCGAATTCGTTGGCGGCTTCTATAGAGAAGGACTGGCGGCCCGTCTCCGGGCGACCGGAGCGACCGATGGGCGGTTGCAGCGGGAAGTCCGGGTCTTCGCAGCGCTTGGTCAGGTAGAACTCCATCTCCGGCGCCACGATGGGCTGCCAGCCGCGGTCGGCGTAGAGCTTGAGGACCTTCTTGAGCACGTTGCGCGGCGACAGCTCGATCGGGTTGCCTTGCTTGTCGTAGGTGTCGTGGATCACCTGGGCGGTCGGCTCGATGGCCCAGGGCACCAGGAATACCGCGTTCTGGTCGGGGCGGCAGATCATGTCGATGTCGGCCGGGTCGAGCAATTCGTAATAGATGTCGTCTTCGACATAGTCGCCGGTCACGGTCTGCAGCAGAACGCTCTCGGGCAGGCGCATGCCTTTTTCGGCGATGAACTTGTTGGTCGGCGAGATCTTGCCCCGGGTGATACCGGTGAGGTCGCCAATCATGCATTCGACTTCTGTGATCTTGTGGTCTTTCAACCAATCGGTGAGCTGGTCGAGGTTGTTACTCATAAATGCCTCTGGGCTGGGTTTCCTGGCATCCATTAAAAGGCCAGGCGTTGGTTGACGCAGCATCCGCGTCGTTTTGTTCACTCAGGGTAGGAGCTTACCTGCCATTTGCTGCAGCGTTGCATTCCTCACGCCAAACTTGTGCAGAATCATGAGCAGCACTCTGCATTGGCGCTGCCGAGGGGCAGCGTCGAGACAAACGAAGGGAAAAAGAGAGGGTCGGCCCAAGCGTCAAGAATATTGGCCGGTGCGCAGGGATACACGCTGCAGGAATAAACGGAACACACAGCCTGGCTGAAGCAGGCCAAGACGCCAGTTGGCGGCAGGCGAGACATGAAGCACCCCGGTATTATTGCTGTTATGGGTTTGAATCGAGCTTAGCCTTGTTCATTTTTTTACACAACACCCCCGTAAAAAATACAACACGGCCCGCTCAAGCCTGCAGGTCCCAAGACCCTCAAACCCAAAAAACCGCCCCAAAAAGCCCCAAAAAAGGCGCCCTGGCGCTTTTTCAGGGCAAAAAAGGCCTCGCTTGACTTCGGCATGCCGTTCGGGTTGACTGAAACCAGAAAAGATCAATGATTGATATTTTTAACAACAAAGGTGTTGCATCATGTCGGTACCCCCGCGTGCCGTTCAGCTTAACGAAGCGAACGCGTTCCTTAAGGATCATCCTGAGGTTCTGTACGTAGACCTTCTAATTGCGGATATGAATGGTGTGGTGCGCGGTAAGCGCATCGAACGCACCAGCCTCCACAAGGTTTACGAGAAGGGCATTAACCTGCCTGCCTCTTTATTTGCCCTGGATATCAACGGCTCTACGGTGGAAAGCACCGGCCTGGGCCTGGACATCGGTGATGCTGACCGAATCTGTTATCCAATCCCCGACACCCTGTGCAATGAGCCCTGGCAAAAGCGCCCCACCGCGCAACTGCTGATGACCATGCACGAACTGGAAGGCGAACCCTTCTTCGCCGATCCGCGCGAAGTGCTGCGCCAAGTCGTGAGCAAGTTCGACGACATGGGCCTGACCATCTGCGCCGCCTTCGAACTTGAGTTCTACCTGATCGACCAGGAGAACGTGAACGGCCGGCCACAACCGCCTCGCTCGCCGATTTCCGGCAAACGCCCGCATTCGACACAGGTCTACCTGATCGACGACCTCGACGAATACGTCGACTGCCTCCAGGACATTCTGGAAGGTGCCAAAGAGCAAGGCATCCCGGCCGACGCCATCGTCAAGGAAAGTGCCCCGGCGCAGTTCGAAGTGAACCTGCACCACGTCGCCGACCCGATCAAGGCATGCGACTACGCGGTACTGCTCAAGCGCCTGATCAAGAACATCGCCTACGACCATGAGATGGACACCACCTTCATGGCCAAGCCTTACCCAGGCCAGGCAGGCAACGGTTTGCACGTACACATCTCCATTCTGGACAAGGACGGCAAGAACATCTTTGCCAGCGAGGATCCCGAGCAGAACGCCGCATTGCGTCACGCGATCGGCGGTGTGCTCGAGACCCTGCCCGCCCAGATGGCGTTCCTGTGCCCCAACGTCAACTCCTACCGTCGTTTCGGCGCACAGTTCTACGTGCCGAACTCGCCGTGCTGGGGCCTGGACAACCGCACCGTGGCGATTCGCGTACCGACCGGCACTGCCGACTCCGTGCGTATCGAACACCGCGTGGCGGGCGCCGACGCCAACCCTTACCTGCTGATGGCTTCGGTCCTGGCAGGCGTGCACCACGGTCTGACCAACAAGATCGAACCGGGCGCTCCCGTGGAAGGCAACAGCTACGAGCAGAACGAACAAAGCCTGCCGAACAACCTGCGCGATGCCCTGCGCGAGCTGGATGACAGCGAGGTGATGGCCAAGTACATCGATCCTAAATACATCGATATCTTCGTCGCCTGTAAGGAAAGTGAGCTGGAAGAGTTCGAACACTCCATCTCCGACCTTGAGTACAACTGGTATCTGCATACCGTTTAAACAGCGGCTGCAGAAAAAGAGCGCCGCAGAGCTTATGGCCTGCGGCGTTTTTTATGGGTTTCTTCTGAGGGACCGCGTTGGCAGCATCGGGAGCAAGCCCCCTCCCACATTTGACTGCATTCCAAAGTTGGAACTCGGTCAAGTGTGGGAGGGGGCTTGCTCCCGATAGCGGCTGGGCAGACAACACACCTTCCTGCTCATACAATGCCCGCTGCCCTGTAGGAGACTTCCATGCCCCCCCGCCCCGCCGCCCCTCGCAAACCCCGCGCCCGCAGCCAGGCCCGGATCGACGCGATCCTGGACGCCGCCCGCGCCTTGCTGGCGGCCGAAGGCGTGGCCGGCCTGTCGATCTACAGCGTGGCCGAACGGGCGCAGATCCCGCCCTCGTCGGTGTACCACTTTTTCGCCGGCGTGCCGGCGTTATTGGAGGCATTGACGGCGGATGTGCACGCAGCCTTCCGCGCGGCCATCCAGGCGCCCATCGAACATGACTCGCTCCAGACCTGGCGCGACCTGTCCTGCATCGTCGAGCAGCGCATGCTCACCGTCTACAGCAATGATGCCGCAGCCCGCCAGTTGATCCTGGCCCAGCATGGCTTGACCGAAGTCACCCAGGCGGATCGTCAGCATGACCTGGAATTGGGGGATCTGATGCTCGACGTGTTCAATCGCCACTTCGAAGTGCCG
This sequence comes from Pseudomonas sp. R2-7-07, assembly GCF_003852355.1. Lineage (NCBI taxonomy): Bacteria > Pseudomonadati > Pseudomonadota > Gammaproteobacteria > Pseudomonadales > Pseudomonadaceae > Pseudomonas > Pseudomonas sp. R2-7-07. The sequence continues at coordinate 5,504,040 of NZ_CP027759.1, forward strand.
ACGCTACCCAGCGATGTGGATGTGTTTGCCCTGGCATTGGAGCTCAGTGACCGCGTGTATGCGCGTTCGGTGTATCAGCATGGGCAGATCACGCCGCGCATGGCGGAGGAAGGGATGCGGGTGTTTGATGCGTATGTGGGGCTTTATTTGCCGGTGTATTTGCCCAAGCGCTGAGTCTTCTAATGATCGTTCCCACGCTCTGCGTGGGAATGCATCCCGTGACGCTCTGCGTCACTTTTATGCAGCGGGACGCGGAGCGTCCCAGGCGGCATTCCCACGCAGAGCGTGGGAACGATCAACTCAAACACTCACAGTTTGGCGATCGACACCTCGGTCGATTTCACGAAGGCAATCACTTCACTGCCAATCACCAACTCCAGCTCCTTGACCGAGCGAGTGGTGATCACCGAGGTGACGATGCCGGACGCCGTCTGCACATCGATTTCCGACAACACGTCGCCCACCACGATTTCCTTGATGGTGCCTTTGAACTGGTTACGCACGTTGATGGCTTTGATAGTCATGATTTTTCCTCTGCGAGTTATTGAGCCCAACGCAATTGCGTCGGCAGCGGTGAAACAGGTTCGGGTTCCGGCGGTGAGCCGGGCAGCGACAGCACGCGGTTGAGCACTTCGGCTTCCAGCGCGGCCAGGCGATGTGAGCCACGGGCGCGGGGACGGGGCAGGTCCACCATCAGGTCCAGGCCGATTTCGCCGTCTTCGATCAGGATGACCCGGTCGGCAATCGCCACGGCTTCACTGACGTCATGGGTGACCAGCAGCACGGTAAAGCCGTGTTTGCGCCACAGGTTTTCGATCAGTTGCTGCATCTCGATACGTGTCAGGGCATCCAGCGCGCCCAGCGGTTCGTCAAGCAGCAACAGGCGCGGCTGGTGAATCAAGGCCCGCGCCAACGCGACGCGCTGTTTCTGGCCACCGGACAAGGCTGCCGGCCACTCCTCGGCGCGCTCGGCCAGGCCCACCGCCTCCAGCGCTTGCAACGCCTTGGGGCGCCAGTTGCCCGTAAGGCCCAGGCCGACGTTGTCGATGATCTTTTTCCACGGCAGCAAGCGCGCTTCCTGGAACATCAGCCGCGTGTCTTCGATTGCCTCATGCAGCGGCGCGGAGCCCGCCAGCAGCTCGCCGCCACTGGCCTTGTCCAGCCCCGCCAGCAGGCGCAGCAAGGTACTTTTGCCACAGCCGCTGCGGCCGACCACCGCCACGAATTGGCCGGCCGGGATATGCAGGTCGATGTCCTTGAGCACTTCGCGAGCGCCAAAGGATTTGCGCAATTTGCGCACCGCCAGGGGGATGCCCTTGAGCAGGCGCGGGGGTTGTTGAGCCGTCATGCCGCACCTCCCTTATTCACTTGATACGCCGGGTGCCAGCGCAGCCACACCCGTTCCAGGCCTCGCGCCGCCAGGTCGGCCAGCTTACCGAGGATCGCGTACATGACGATGGCCAGCACCACCACGTCGGTCTGCAGGAACTCGCGGGCGTTCATCGCCAGGTAACCGATGCCGGAACTGGCCGAGATGGTTTCCGCCACGATCAGCGTCAACCACATAAAGCCCAGGGCAAAGCGCACGCCCACCAGGATCGACGGCAACGCGCCCGGCAGGATCACTTGCCAGAACAGGCTGAAGCCGGACAAGCCGTAGCTGCGCGACATTTCCACCAGCGCCGGGTCGACGTTGCGGATGCCGTGGTAAGTGTTCAGGTAGATCGGGAACAACGTGCCCAGGGCCACCAGGAAAATCTTCGCGGTCTCGTCAATCCCGAACCACAGGATCACCAAGGGAATCAGCGCCAGGTGCGGCACGTTGCGGATCATCTGCACCGAGCTGTCCAGCAGACGCTCGCCCCACTTCGACAGGCCGGTGATAAAGCCCAGGGCCAGGCCGATGCTGCCACCGATCACAAAGCCCAGGCCCGCGCGCCAGCCGCTGATCGCCAGGTGCGTCCAGATTTCGCCGCTGCGGACCAGGTTGATGCCAGCCTCGATGACCGCACTGGGCGCCGGAAGAATGCGCGTCGACAACCAACCTGCCGTCACCGACAACTGCCACACCGCCAGCAATAGAATCGGCAGCACCCAGGGCGCTACGCGATGGCTGATTTTTTCCAGGTTCATGGCGCCCCCTCAGCTCTGCGACGCAGCTTTGGGAAGGATGTCGTTGGCCACCATCTCGCCGAACGGGCTGACGTAGCCGGCGCTTTTCGGCAGTTCGGGACGTTCGATATCCAGGTGCGGGAACAGCAGTTCCGCGACCCGATACGACTCTTCCAGGTGGGGATAACCGGAGAAGATAAAGGTGTCGATGCCCAGGTCTGCGTATTCCTTGACCCGTGCCGCAACCGTTGGGCCATCGCCCACCAGCGCAGTGCCCGCACCGCCGCGCACCAGGCCGACCCCGGCCCACAGATTGGGGCTGACTTCCAGGTTGTCGCGACTGCCGCCATGCAAGGCCGCCATGCGCTGCTGGCCCACCGAATCGAAGCGCGCCAGGGACGCCTGGGCGCGGGCGATGGTTTCGTCGTCCAAGTGGGAGATCAGTTTATCGGCGGCTTTCCACGCCTCCTCGTTGGTTTCACGCACGATCACATGCAAGCGAATACCAAAGCGCAGAGTGCGCCCAAGCTTGGCGGCCTTGGCCCGTACTTGTTCGATTTTTTCCGCCACCGCTGCCGGGGGTTCGCCCCAGGTCAGTACCATTTCCACCTGTTCGGCTGCCAGGTCCTGGGCCGCTTCGGACGAACCGCCGAAATACAGCGGCGGGCGTGGCTGCTGGATTGGCGGGTAGAGCAACTTGGCGCCTTTGACGCTGATGTGCTCGCCGTCGTAATCCACGGTCTCGCCTTCCAGCACGCGACGCCAGATGCGCGTGAATTCCACCGACGCCTGGTAGCGCTCTTCGTGACTGAGGAACAAGCCGTCGCCGGCCAGTTCTTCCGGGTCACCACCGGTCACCAGGTTGAACAGCGCACGGCCACCGGACAGGCGGTCCAGGGTCGCCGCCTGGCGCGCGGCCACCGTCGGGGAAATAATCCCGGGGCGCAGCGCAACCAGAAATTTCAAACGCTGGGTCACCGGAATCAGCGAGGCAGCCACCAGCCACGAGTCTTCGCAAGAGCGCCCGGTGGGGATCAACACCCCACCGAAGCCCAGGCGGTCAGCGGCCTGGGCTACTTGTTGCAGGTAACCGTGATCGACGGCGCGAGCGCCTTCGGCGGTGCCAAGGTAATGACCGTCGCCGTGGGTAGGCAGGAACCAGAAAATATTGAGGCTCATGGAGTTGTCTCCTGAAGAAGTCGGATTACGGCGCTTTGGCAACCGAGGCGGGTGGGGTCCAGATCACGTCCTTGATGCTCAAGGGCTTGGGAATCAATTTGAGCTGGTAGAAGCTGTCGGCGATTTTCTGCTGGGCCGCGACCACTTCGGGCGTCAGGAACAGCGCCCCGTAGCCCTGGCGTTTCACCGAGGTCAGGGTGATATCAGCGGGCAGGCCGAGCAACGGCGCGACCTGGTCCGTCACTTCCTGCGGGTTGGCCTTGGACCATTCGCCCACGGCGCGCACTTCTTCCACCAGCGCCTTGATCACTTCTGGGTGCTGTTCGGCGTAGGGCTTGGTCGCCAGGTAAAACTGGTGGTTGTCGGCGATGCCGGTGCCGTCGCGCAGGGTGCGCGCTTGCAGTTGTTTCTCGGCGGCGGCCTGGTACGGGTCCCAGATCACCCAGGCGTCCACACTGCCGCGTTCGAAGGCGGCGCGGGCATCGGCGGGCGGCAGGAACACGGTTTTCACGTCGGTGTAGGCAAGGCCGGCGTCTTCCAGCGCACGAACCAGCAGGTAGTGCACGTTGGAGCCTTTGTTCAGCACGATCTTCTTGCCCTTGAGCTCGGCCACCGTTTTGATCGTCGAATCCTTGGGTACCAGGATCGCTTCACTGGTCGGCGCGGGCGGCTCGTAGGCCACGTAAAGCAGATCCGCACCGGCGGCCTGGGCGAACACGGGTGGGGTTTCGCCGGTGACGCCAAAGTCGATGGAGCCGACGTTCAGGCCCTCGAGTAATTGCGGGCCACCGGGGAATTCGGTCCATTGCACCTGCACGCCCTGGGCTGCCAGGCGTTTCTCCAGGGTGCCCTTGGCCTTGAGCAGCACCAGCGTGCCGTATTTCTGGTAACCGATGCGCAGGGTTTCTGCGGCGTGGGCTTGAACGATGGCGCCGAAGGACACAGCCGCAGCAAACAGTGCGACCAGACCGCGACGCAAAATGACAGTGCGCATGGCGCTCTCCAAATGTGCGATTAGGGTATTGGCGGCACCTGCTTGGCCGTTGGCGGCTGAGTAAGGTGAGTGTTTCCAGATGTCGGGTAAGGCTTAAATGCTCCAGCGAGCACTCAACAGGCGTTCATTGAGTACATGCGGGTCGAGCGGTTTCGGGCGGCGGGCCATGGCGCTGTAAAACTGCTCCAGAGCTTCGTGCAAGCGCTGTTCGAGCACGGGCACCAATTGCGCCTGGGCACTGCCTTCGCCGTAGGCGATCTGGCTGTCTTCGGCAAAGATCCCATGGAGCAATTCCTGCGCTTTGAGCGCCGACAGCACGGGCTTGAGGGCGTAATCCACCGCCAGCATGTGCGCGATGCTGCCGCCGGTGGCCATCGGCAAGACCACCTTGTGGGCCAGGGCGCGCTCGGGCAGCAGGTCGAGTACGGTCTTCAAGGCACCGGAGAACGACGCCTTGTACACCGGCGTGGCGATCACCAGACCATCGGCATTCGCCACTTGCTGCAACAGGTCGATGACCTTGGGGCTGTCGAACCGTGCGTGCAGCAGGTCTTCAGCCGGAAAGTCGCGGATCTGGTAACTCACCACTTCCACGCCCTGGTCCTGCAGCCATTGACGGGTTTTCTCCAGCAAGACCCCGGAGCGGGAACGCTGACTGGGACTGCCTCCAAGTGTTACGACCAGCATGCAAGTATTCCTTGAGCAAGTGTCGGCGGTTCGCTGTGTGGCGATGGCGCCAAGATGGAACAGACCTTAGCAGTAGATTTATATATCTTTAAATCTTATTTATTCATTTGTTTATTCCATAAAAACATATGAGATAAACAGATCGCCAGGCGAAAAAAAAGGCCGTCGAAACGGCCTGAAAAACCCCTGCTATGTGAACGGTGAAAATGTGGGAGGGGGCTTGCTCCCGATAGCGGTCTTTCAGTAACAAGTGCATTGACTGACCCACCGCAATCGGGAGCAAGCCCCCTCCCACATGGGTCCTGTGTTAACGATTGGGTTGCGGGGTAAGCCGCAGGTATGGCTTCACTGCCCTATAGCCCTTGGGAAAGCGTTTCTTGATCTCTTCCTCGTCCTTGAGCGACGGCACGATCACCACCTCATCACCGTCCTGCCAATTGGCGGGAGTGGCGACCTTATGGTTGTCGGTCAGCTGCAGCGAGTCGATCACCCGCAGGATTTCGTGGAAGTTACGGCCGGTGCTGGCCGGGTAGGTAATGGTCAGGCGGATTTTCTTGTTCGGGTCGATCACGAACAGGGAGCGCACAGTGAGGGTGTCACTGGCGTTGGGATGGATCAGGTCGTAGAGGTCCGAGACCTTGCGGTCGGCATCGGCCAGGATCGGGAAATTGACGACGGTGTTCTGGGTTTCGTTGATGTCTTCGATCCACTTGTGGTGCGAGTCCACCGGGTCAACCGACAAAGCGATGGCCTTGACGCCTCGCTGGGCGAATTCATCCTTGAGTTTGGCGGTGAAGCCCAGTTCGGTGGTGCACACCGGGGTAAAGTCCGCCGGGTGAGAGAACAGCACACCCCAGCTATCACCCAGCCATTCGTGGAAACGAATCTTGCCGGCGCTGGAATCCTGTTCGAAGTCGGGGGCGATGTCGCCCAGTCTTAGGCTCATGGTGGGGCTCCTGATGAGTGCTTATGGAGCCCACTGTGCAGGGTTTGGGAGGATTTTAAAAAGAATAAATATCGATTTATCTAGACGATAAAAGAATATAAAAATCTGTTCATTGGACTTGGGAGCGGACGAGGATCAACATCGTTTTCAAGGTTCGAGAAGGCCTTGAGACGCTGTACCAAGAGGGACTTCAGGAAGGGCTTGCGGGGGTTGAGCCCGACTTGAAAGCAACAACCTTGCCCGGCATTGCGCCGGGCAAGGCTTTAAGCAGTTACTTGAACGCGTAGGTGTAGCTGACGATTACACGGTTTTCGTCCTGATCGCGCGCGGCAGCAACATCGTTGCGCCACATAGCGTTTTTCCAGGCAACGCCGACGTTCTTGAACACGCCTTCTGGAACAACGTACGCAACCGTAATGTCACGTTCCCACTCGGACTGGCCGGTGAACTCGGCACGGCTACCGTTGACGGTATCGATGTCGGTGCCTTTGAGGTACACGACACCGGCGGTCAAGCCAGGCACGCCAACCTTGGCGAAGTCGTAGGAGTAGCGAGCTTGCCAGGTACGTTCGCCAGCACGGGCGAACTTGGCGATTTGCATGTCAGTGGTCAGGTAAGCCGACGAGCCGTCACCCTGGTTCAACCAAGGGAAGTCGCTGCTGCCGTTGCTGACCTGGTAACCACCACCGAAGGTGTGACCGGCAACGGTGTACAGGAACAGGCCGCTGTACAGGTTGTTATCGACCTTGCCACGACCGGAGTTCACGCCGCTGTAGTTGCCCGAGGAGAAGTAAGCCGACTCGTGGCCGTTCTTGCCGTCATCCGAGCTGTTGAAATAACGCAGGTCAGACTTCAGTACGCCAGGACCGATGGCCCAGTTATGGGTCAGGCCCAGGAAGTGCTGCTTGTAGAAGTCTTCCAGATTGCCGTAGTAGTACTGGGCAGTCAGGTCCTTGGTGATCTTGTAGTCACCACCGGCGTAGTAGAATTTGTTGCTGTCGCGCCAGCTTGCACCACGGGAGTTGGCACCGGCGATCGACAGGTTGTCGACGTTGCTGGAGTTACGGCCCTTGGCTTTTTCGATCTGACCGGCAACCAGCGTCAGGTCTTTGTAGACATCGTTACTGGTGATCTGGCCACCCTGGAAGGTCTGCGGCAGCAGACGACCGTCGTTGGTCACGATGACCGGCAGCTTTGGCTGCAGCGTACCCAGCTTCAGTTCAGTCTGGGAGATCTTGGCTTTGGCAGTCAGGCCCAGGCTCGAGTAGTTATCAACGGCTTCGCCATTGGACTTGCTCGGGAACACGGTGCCACCGTAGGAGCTCGCCGTGGCGCCGTTGGTGCCGCCGCCGGAGTCCAGGCGAACACCCAGCAGGCCGATAGCGTCGAGACCGAAGCCTACGGTGCCTTGGGTGTAACCGGAGATGAAGCGCAGGTCGAAGCCCTGGCCCCATTCTTCCTGCTTGTTTTGCACACCGGCACGCTTGTTGGCTGCAGTGCCAGCGGCCGAATCGCGGTTGTCGGTGTTGATGTAGAAGTTACGCAGACCCAGCGTTACTTTACTGTCTTCGATGAAACCGGCAGCGCCTGCTTGCTGGGCGATGGCGCCCAAAGCTACAGCCACAGCCAAGGTGGACTTCTTCATGTACCGCTCCTCTCATTTCTAATTTTTGTATTTCTTTGGTCTCGGGTCTGACGCCCTCGATCCACAGATGCGCGATTAGCGCCAGATAGTGACTACCAAGTCAATCGCAACCTTATGTGTCTACTACCTTCGTCTAATCGCAGTTGATTTGGTCCCTGCAGGGTAATGAGTTTTTCATACACCCAAAAAGAATTGTTTCATTCTTTTTCATACGATTCAGGAATAAGCGCATTCACGCATCGGGCTGGTCAGGCTAGACAGACCATCCCACGAGCTAATTCCTAAAGGGTATTTATCAGCACTTTTTTAGATCGCTTAATGTTGACGTTCTGCTGCATACGTCACCCACGATCAAAAAGGCGACGCCATCATGGCCAAAGGCACATCCTCCCGTCAATTTGTTACAGTTTTTGTATCGGGATTAGTTTCTTTTGATGTCAACGCGACGGCCTTTTTATCGTATCGGCACGAATGAAAGGTTCTGAAGCCTTGGGGAAGTTTTTGAAGGGGCAGGTCTCGAATGTGGGAGGGGGCTTGCTCCCGATTGCGGTCTGTCAGCGACTTATCAGTTAACTGACCCACTGCTATCGGGGGCAAGCCCCCTCCCACATTTGGTTAGGTAGTGTTGCTGGAGTGGGTTTACAAAGGCTTCTCGAAAATTTTCGAGTTGCGCTGATAGTTGTACAGCGACGCCCGCGCCGACGGCAGGCGGTCCACGCTGCTTGGTACAAAGCCGCGTTCACGGAACCAGTGGGCGGTGCGGGTGGTGAGGACAAACAAAGTCTTCAGGCCCTGGGCCCGGGCACGGGTCTCGATGCGCTCGAGCAATACATCGCCGCGTGCGCCATGGCGGTATTCCGGGTTCACCGCCAGGCATGCCAGCTCACCCGCATCCGAATCGGCGATCTGATACAACGCCGCGCAGGCGATGATCATGCCTTCACGCTCGACCACGCTGAACTGCTCGATCTCACGCTCGAGCACTTCCCGGGAACGACGCACCAGAATGCCCTGCTCTTCCAGCGGGCTGATCAGGTCGAGCAAACCGCCGACGTCTTCAATCGCCGCTTCGCGCACCAGTTCGAATTGCTCCTGGGCGACCAGCGTACCGCCGCCGTCGCGGGTGAACAGTTCGGTGAGCAAGGCGCCGTCTTCGACGTAGCTGACAATATGGCTGCGCCCCACCCCACCACGACAGGCTTCGGCGGCGGCATCGAGCAGCTCGGCCTGATAGTTGCTGCCCAGGCGCTGCAGGTGCGCCGGCACTTGCTGCGGACGCAACTCACGCACCAGTCGGCCGTTTTCATCGATCAGGCCCAGGTCGGCACCAAACAGCAGCAATTTGTCGGCGCCCAGGTCGATGGCGGCACGGGTGGCAACGTCTTCGCAGGCCAGGTTGAAAATCTCACCGGTGGGCGAATAACCCAACGGCGACAGCAGTACGATGGAGCGCTCGTCCAGCAGCCGGTTGATGCCCTTGCGGTCGACCCGGCGCACTTCGCCAGTGTGGTGATAGTCCACGCCTTCGAGCACACCAATTGGCCGCGCGGTCACCAGGTTGCCGCTGGCCACCCGCAGGCGCGAGCCCTGCATGGGCGATGATGCCATGTCCATGGACAAGCGCGCTTCGATGGCAATACGCAACTGCCCCACCGCGTCGATCACGCACTCGAGCGTCGCCGCATCGGTAATGCGCAAACCTTCGTGATAAGCCGGGGTAAGGCCGCGCGCTTCAAGGCGCGCTTCAATTTGCGGACGCGAGCCGTGCACCAGCACCAGTCGCACACCCAGGCTGTGCAACAGCACCAGGTCGTGGACGATATTGCCGAAGTTCGGGTGTTCCACCCCATCGCCAGGCAGCATGACCACAAAGGTGCAGTCGCGGTGGGCATTGATGTAGGGCGAAGCGTGACGAAGCCAATTAACGTAGTCGGGCATAACACCTGGGCCTGTAATAAAAAGCAGCCAAAAAAGGATCAATCGTGAAAGCGCACAGCGGGCTGATGGTTATCGTCGGAACAGGCTTGGCGACACGCTCACTCTCCTTTCTATGTACGAACAGGCAGGGGTTAATTTATGCAGGTTTCAGGCAGTAATGTTCGATCAGTTCCCGCAATAGACGCACTGTAGGCGTCAAGCGTGACATTTCGAGGTATTCACCCGGCTGGTGCGCACAGGCGATATCGCCAGGGCCGAGCACCAGGGTTTCGCAACCAAGGCGCTGAAGATAAGGCGCTTCGGTGCCGAACGCCACTGCTTCGGCACGGTGGCCGGTCAAACGTTCCGCCACCCTCACCAACTCGGCGTCTTCCGGCTGCTCGAAGGGCGGTACTTCCGGGAACAGCGGCGCGTAATCGATCCTGACCTTATGCCGCTCGGCCAGGGGCTCGAGTTTTTGCCGGATGGCGGCGCGCAGCACCGCAGGGTCCATGCCCGGCAAGGGACGCAGGTCGAACTCCAGGGAGCATTGGCCACAGATGCGGTTGGGGTTGTCGCCGCCATGGATGCAGCCGAAGTTCAGGGTCGGCTGCGGCACGCTGAACTGCGGGTTGCGGTATTCGCGCTGCCAGGCAAGGCGCAGGCCGCGCAGTTCGCCGATGGCGTCGTGCATGGCTTCAAGGGCGCTGTGACCAAGGCTTGGGTCCGACGAATGGCCGCTGCGGCCAAGAATGTCGATGCGCTCCATCATCACGCCTTTGTGCAGGCGGACCGGCTTGAGGCCGGTCGGTTCGCCGATCACCGCCGCCCGGCCCAATGGCCGCCCCGCCTCGGCCAGTGCGCGGGCACCGGACATCGAGCTTTCTTCATCGCAGGTGGCGAGGATCAGCAGCGGTTGCTTGAACGGTTGGTCCAGCAGCGGCAGCACCGCTTCAATCGCCAGCGCAAAAAAACCCTTCATGTCGCAACTGCCCAATCCTACCCAGCGGCCGTCGACTTCTGTCAGCTTGAGCGGGTCGGTTTCCCACAGTGCCGCGTCGTAGGGCACCGTGTCGCTATGGCCAGCCAGCACCAGGCCACCGGGGCCACTGCCGAAACTTGCCAACAGGTTGAACTTGCCAGGGCTGACCTGCTGGATGTCGATGGAGAAGCCCAGGTCGCCCAGCCAGGTGGCGAGCAGGTCGATCACCGGGCGATTGGTCTGGTCCAGCGACGCTTGAGTGCAACTGACCGACGGCGCGGCAATCAACGCGGCGAACTGCTCTTTCATGGACGGTAACGGCATGCGCGGTCTCCAACTTCCCGGATGAACCCCACTATAGAGCCATCTGCACGACACAATAAACCGTTGCGGCACGTTGCCGGGCTCAGTCCTGTACACTGCACGACCTTGGCAGCCACACTTTTCCCCGGCTGCGCTCCCGATCCTGGATTTTCCGGCCATGCAGAAAGAAACCGAAATCAAGCTCCGTGTCAGCCGCGAAACACTCGCCGCGCTGCGTGAGCACCCGCTACTGAAAAAACGCAACAAAAGTGGCTGGGAACGCCGTGAGTTGATGAATCAGTACTTCGACACCCCCGAGCGCGACCTGGCCCAGGCCAAGGTGGCCCTGCGCTTGCGCAAGGACGGTGACAGCATCATCCAGACCCTCAAGACCCGTGGCCAGAGCGTCGCCGGTTTGTCGGAACGTAACGAATACAACTGGGACCTGCCCAAGGCCAAGCTCGACGTGAAGAAACTCGACGGCGAATGCTGGCCCGAGCAACTGGCCGAGCTGGACAAAAAGACCCTCAAGCCGATCTTCACCACCGACTTCGTGCGCGAGCGCGCCGAAATCGCCTGGGGTCGCGGCAAGGCCAAGGTAGTGATCGAAGCCGCCCTGGACCTGGGCCACGTGGTGGTCGGCAAGCAGAAGGAAGAAATCTGCGAGCTGGAACTGGAACTGCGCGAAGGCGAACCGGCCGCCCTGCTGGAACTGGCCGCCGAACTGGCCGCGACCCTGGCGCTGATGCCCTGTGACATCAGCAAGGCCGAACGTGGCTATCGCCTGTACGACGCCAGCAGCTATTCCTTGAGCCTGCCGGCACCGCAGATCCACGCCGAAATGCCGCTGGACGATGCCTTCGCCGCAATCATGTGGCACTTGCTGGGCAGCAGCCAGCGCCTGGCCGAGCAATATCGCTTCAATGGCCACTGGCGCTTGCTGCAGGACTGGGTCGAGACCCTCGGTGAATTGCGCGCGCTGATCGGCAGTCTCGGCCAAGCCGCGCCGCGTCAATCCACCAGCGAATTGCGCAGTGTCCTGGATGCGTTGCTGGAAGACTGGCGCCCGCTGGTCCAGGCCGGTGACGACGATGAAGACATCCGCAAAGCCGCGCCGGAGCAGTTCGTTGAAGAGCTGCAGGACGTGCGCTGGGGCCTGTTCTCCCTGAACACCTCGCGCTGGCTGCTGGCCCGCACCTGGACCGCCGAGCGTAACGTGCGCGGCAACCGCCAGGGCGCTGCGCAAATCACCAACTGGCTACCGCGCCTGCTGGCCGACGACGCCGTTGCCCTGCAACTGCCGCGCTACCAGCAACAGCCGGAAGACCTGGCCGAGCAACTGCCGCGTATCGAGCGCATCCAGGCCTGGCTGCACCATGCCCGTCAGGTGGTGGATATTCCGGAACTGGACCGTTTGTACGGCGAACTGAACAAGCTGGCGCACCTGGCTAACCAACCGATCACCGATGAGTCGCTGGACGCGCGGATGCACCAGGCGATTGCGGTTTATCAGAATCGTGCCTGGAAGATGCTTCTGCGTCTGTGATATCGCCATCGGGGGCAAGCCCCCTCCCACATATAACTGCATTCCAAAGTAGGAACTCGGTCAACTGTGGGAGGGGGCTTGCTCCCGATAGGGCCGGACCTGCTAGCGCAATACTGGCAGGCTGGTTGTGGATTTTATTTCCGACAACGCCACAATCGAATTAACCTCCTGAATCCCCGGCACCATCGACAACTTGTCGAAGAAAAACCGCTCGTACGCCTCGATGTCCGACGCAACAATACGCAATAGAAAATCCACCGCGCCCATCAGCACATAACACTCCAGCACTTCCGGAAAGCCACGAATCGCCTCGGTAAACTCGGTGAAGTTGGACCGACCGTGGGCGTTGAGTTTGACCTCGGCGAAAATCTGCGTGTTGAGGCCGATTTTCTTGCGGTCCAGCAAGGTGACCTGGCCACGGATCACGCCATCCTCCTTGAGCCGCTGAATACGCCGCCAGCATGGTGACTGCGAGAGGCCGACCTGCTCGGCGATCTGTGCGCTGGAGAGCGAAGCGTCCTCTTGGAGCAGGGCCAGGATACGACGGTCATAAGCGTCCAGTTCGCTTTGCATAGAAATACCTTATAAGTTGATTACGCTGAATTGATTGATTCGATTATCTGCCAATCTGTTCGATTTTAGATAAGAAATCTCAGCCGCTGCGTGTAAAAATTTCTTCAGTCGAATTTGGAGAATCAGCATGCACGCCGTCGAAACCGCTCACTCTGTTACCCGCGCCGATGCATGGGCCGTCGATAGCCTTCACTGCGAGGCGCATTATCGGATCGTCGCGGAGGCGGAGCCGGACGTGCTGTGTCGGGTGTTGAATTACTTCGCGCTGCAATTTCTCACGCCCAGTCAGGTGAGCGTGAACAGGGAAGACGACCTGCTGCGCATCGACATCATGATGGGCGGCCTGAGCTGGCACCGCGCCCAGGTGATCGGTGAAAAGATTCGAAACCTGATCAGCGTGTGTTCCCTGGAGCTGCGGCCGGCTGACTGCGCGCGGCTTCAAGCCGTGGCCGCAACGTCGCGGTAAAAACCTGCAATACACGCACAAGGAGGATTTTCAGAAGCTGGCTAGCCTGGAATTACACCCGACGCCCACCAGGAAACCCTCATGTCCGCCGCCCTGCCAGATCGCCCCCTGGAACTGCATCCGTTGCTGCCTGCATTGCTCGAGCAGGAGCTGATCACGGCGGAGATGGCGCAACGGCTGTCGTCCGCGCCCACCAGCGCCCAGCATCCCCTGGAGCGTATCGCCGCCGAAGGGCCGTGCCTGGAAACGTTAACCCAATGGCTGGCCCGGCAGGTCGAGCAACCTTACCTGCGCATTGATCCGCTGAAGATCGACGTCGCGACGGTGGTGCCGTTGATGTCCCATGCCTTTGCCCAGCGCCACGCCATCCTCGCAGTCGCCGTGGATGCGCGTAGCGTCACGATCGCCAGCGCTCAACCCCATGTCAGCGGCTGGGAGGCCGGGCTTTCCCAAGTACTCAAACGCACGGTCAAGCGCGTGGTGGCCAATCCCCAGGCGATCCAGCGCTGTATCAGCGAGTTCTATCGGTTGGCCAAATCGGTCAGTGGGGCCGATCAAAAAATGACAGCGCCCGGCAATGCCGACCTGCTCAACCTCGGCGCCAGCGATAAGGAGCCGCACGCCGATGACGCACATATCGTCAATATCGTCGACTGGCTGCTGCAGTACGCCTTTGGTCAGCGGGCGAGCGATATTCATATAGAGCCCTGCCGCGAACAGGGTCGTGTGCGCTTTCGCATCGATGGCCTGTTGCATGACGTCTACCAATTTCCGCCACAGGTCACCACCGCTGTCGTCAGCCGCCTGAAAAGCCTTGGCCGTATGAACGTGGCAGAGAAGCGCAAACCCCAGGATGGGCGCATCAAGATGAAAACCCCGGCGGGGGCTGAAGTGGAACTGCGCCTTTCGACCTTGCCCACCGCTTTTGGCGAGAAGCTGGTCATGCGCATTTTTGACCCCCAGGTGCTGCTCAAGGATTTCGACCAGCTGGGCTTGTCTGCCGAAGATCAACAGCGCTGGCAGGCCATGACCCGACAGGCCCACGGCATTATCCTGGTCACCGGCCCGACCGGCTCGGGCAAGACCAGCACGCTTTACGCCACCCTCAAGCAACTGGCGAGCCGGGAGGTCAACCTGTGCACCGTGGAGGACCCCATCGAGATGGTCGAACCGGCGTTCAACCAGATGCAGGTCCAGCACAACATCGACCTGACCTTCGCCAGCGGTATCCGCGCGTTACTGCGCCAGGACCCGGACATCATCATGATCGGCGAGATTCGCGACCGGGAAACCGCCGAAATGGCGATCCAGGCCGCGCTGACCGGGCACCTGGTGCTGTCGACCCTGCATACCAACGACGCGCCGAGCGCGATCAGCCGCTTGCAGGAACTGGGGATCGCTCATTATTTGATCAAGGCAACGCTGATAGGCGTCATGGCGCAACGCTTGGTGCGTGTGCTGTGCTCCCATTGCAAACGCGCCGTGGCCGACGCCTACGAAGCCGCCGGCTGCGTGGAATGCCGCGACAGTGGTTATCAGGGCAGAGCCGGGCTCTATGAGATCATGACGGTGGACGAAACCCTCAAGGCGCTGATCACCCCTGGCGCGGACGTGCAGGCCTTGCGCCGTGCGGCTCTCGGGCAAGGCATGCACAGCCTGCGCATGGCCGGCCTGCAAAAGGTGAAGGCCGGGCTGACGACGCTGGCGGAAGTCCTGAGGGTGACCCCTGGGGATTCAGAAACAAATCCTTTGTTTGTTGGGCACTGAAACCGTCCTTATCCGTGACGAGACCGTTACACTCGACCGAACGTCATGTCACCGACATCATCAGATAGGGAATCGTTATGCAGATCGGCACCGTACTGCTTCTTTTCGTGGGGTTGGCCATTGCCATCCTGTTCATGGGTTTCAAAGTGGTGCCCCAGGGCTACCAATGGACGGTCGAACGTTTTGGCCGCTATACCAACACCCTCAAGCCCGGCCTCAACATCATCATCCCGGTCATGGACCGCATCGGCCGCAAGATCAACGTGATGGAAAGCGTGCTGGATATTCCCCCCCAGGAAGTGATTACCGCCGACAACGCCACCGTGCAGATCGACGCCGTGTGCTTCTTCCAGGTGGTGAACACGGCCCAGGCCGCGTATGAGGTGAACAACCTCGAGCATGCCATCCGCAATTTGCTGCAAACCAATATCCGTACGGTGCTTGGCTCCATGGAGCTGGATGCGATGCTGAGCCAGCGCGACGGTATCAATGAAAAACTGCTGCGCACCGTCGACGAAGCCACGGCGCCGTGGGGCATCAAGATCACCCGTATCGAAATCAAGGACATCAGCCCGCCTGCCGACCTGATGGCGGCCATGTCCGGGCAGATGAAAGCCGAGCGGATCAAGCGTGCGCAGATCCTCGAAGCCGAAGGCCTGCGAGCCTCGGCGATCCTCACCGCCGAGGGCAAGAAGCAAGCGCAGATCCTCGAGGCCGAGGGTAGCCGCCAGGCCGCCTTCCTTGAGTCCGAAGCGCGTGAGCGCCAGGCCGAGGCTGAAGCCCGGGCGACCCAGGTGGTATCGGAAGCGATCGCATCCGGTAACGTGCAGGCGGTGAACTACTTCGTCGCGCAGAAATATATCGATGCCCTGGGCAAGCTGGCGTCGGCCAACAACAGCAAGGTGATCCTGATGCCGCTGGAAGCCAGCCAGGTGATCGGTGCCGTGGGCGGTATCGGCGAGATTGTCAGAGCGACTTTCGACAGCAAGAAAGGCTGAGGTCGCCATCATGTGGGATTTCCTGCAGCACCTTTCGTTCTGGGACTGGCTGGCGCTGGGCACCGTGTTGTTGATTCTCGAGGTGTTCGGCGCGGGAGGCTACCTGTTGTGGATGGGTATCGCCGCAGCCGCCGTGGGAGTGATCAAGTTTATCGTCCCGCCCCTGGGACTTGAGTGGCAACTGCTGCTGTTCGCCCTGTTGTCAATATTGACGGCCGTGTACTGGTGGAAACGCCAACGCAGCGGCGCCAAGGCCAGCGATCAACCCGGCTTGAATGAGCGCGGTTCAGAGTTGGTCGGACGCACCTTCGTGGTGCATCAGGCGATCGTGGATGGCAGGGGCAAGGTTAAAGTCGGCGATGGCGTATGGATGGTCACCGGTGCCGATGCGCCCGTAGGCGCTCAAGTGCGCGTGGTTGGCCAGGATGGGGTGGTTTTAAAGGTTGAAACTGTTTAGTCAGTGATGGAACTGGATCAGGTTAACTACAATCAAAATGTACAGATAACCCACCGGAGTCACCCATCATGCGTCTTAAATATGCTGTCGCAACCCTCGCTGTGCTCTCCCTCCCTGTCGGCTCAGCCATGGCCGATAGCTTCTGGCGTAATGTCATCTCGTCGGGTGCCACCACCGGCTCGACCTACCTGACCTTCAAGGACCACAAGCTGGTAGTCGCCGCCCAGGACGACGCCGGCAGCTTCGTCGCCAGCAACGGCGGCATTCGCGGCCCGTACCTGGAAGCGGCCATGCAGAAGGTCCGTGCTGATAACCCTGGCCTGCAAGCCACGGATATGGAACTGGCCAACGCCATCCTCGCGAAGAACGCTGTAACCGAGTAATACCTGCACGTTAAAAAATGCCGCTTTTTCAAGCGGCATTTTTTTGCCTGGAGCGTGACGAATCATTCACGGGCGACAGGCTATATTCAGTCGAGCCGTGCAACCATGCAGGGCTGACACGTCCATTACTCATCGCCTACCTGAAACGGATGCCCTCTTCGTCATGAGCCAACAGCCCTTCCTGCCGTTTTCCAAACCTACCATTGATGAAGCCACCATCTCGGCGGTCGGCGATGTGCTGCGCTCGGGCTGGATCACCAGCGGGCCGAAGGTGCAGGCGTTCGAAGCGCAGCTGTCGGAATATTTCGGCGGCCGGCCGGTACGCACTTTCAACTCCGGCACCTGCACCATGGAGATTGCCCTGCGCATCGCCGGTATCGGGCCTGGGGATGAAGTCATTACCACACCGATTTCCTGGGTTGCTACGGCCAACGTTATTCTGGAGGTAGGCGCCACTCCGGTATTCGCCGATATTGACCCGGTGACCCGCAACATCGACCTGGCCCAGGTTGAAGCGGCGATTACCCCGCGCACCAAGGCGATCATCCCGGTCTATCTGGCCGGCTTGCCCCTGGACATGCCGATGCTTTACGCGCTGGCCAACAAGTACAACCTGCGCATCATCGAGGACGCCGCCCAGGCCCTGGGTTCCAGTTGGGACGGGGAACGCATCGGCGCTACCGGCGACTTTGTGTCGTTCAGTTTCCAGGCAAACAAGAACATCACCTCATCCGAAGGCGGCTGCCTGGTGCTCAACAACGCCGAAGAAGCCCGTCTGGCCGAGAAATACCGCCTGCAAGGCGTGACCCGCAGCGGTTTCGATGGCCTGGATGTGGACGTGTTGGGTGGCAAATTCAACATGACCGATATCGCCGCCGCCATTGGCCTGGGGCAGTTTGCGCATATCGAGAAGATCACCGCCCACCGCCAGAACCTGGCTCGGCACTACTTCGAATGCTTTGGCAGTGATTTTGAACAAGTGTACGGCGCGCAGCTGCCGCCGGCCGACTTCGAAAACAGCAACTGGCACCTGTTCCAGCTGGTATTGCCGGAGCGTCAGGACGGTTTGCCTGCCCGCGCCACCTTTATGGAGCGGATGCAGGCCCACGGCGTCGGCATCGGTTATCACTACCCGCCGATCCACCTGCTGAGCCTGTATCGGGCACAAGGGTTCAAGGAAGGTATGTTCCCGGTGGCGGAGCGTGTTGGGCGTTTGATCGTGTCGTTGCCGATGTTTACAGCGATGACGGAGGCGGATGTGGAGCGGGCTGTGGCGGCGGTCAAAGCGGTATTGAAAGCAAGCTGATCACATAATGTGGGAGGGGGCAAACCCCCTCCCACATTGGTTTTGCGTTTACTCGCCGATGGCGGCTTTGTAGCCGGCGGCGTCGAGCAATTTGTCCAGGTCAGCTGGGTTGCTTGGCTTGAGCTTGAAGATCCAGGCGCCGTACGGGTCAGAGTTCAGCAGCTCAGGACTACCACCCAAATCTTCGTTGACCGCAATCACCTCGCCAGCAACCGGCGAGTAGATATCCGAAGCAGCCTTCACCGACTCAACCACACCCGCCTGGCCTTGCGCTTCAAAAGTGGCACCAACCTCAGCCAGCTCAACAAACACCACATCACCCAAGGCTTCCTGAGCATGGTCGGAGATCCCGACGGTCACGGTGCCGTCGGCTTCCAGACGGGCCCACTCATGACTTTCGGCAAAACGCAGGTCGGCAGGGATATTGCTCATAGTCTGTGTCCTCAAGAAGAAATGTCAGCGGCCATAGGCCTGCCGGAAAATAGTTAGATCAGGGTTTTGCCATGGCGTACGAAGGTCGGCTTGACCACTCGCACCGGGTACCACTTGCCGCGGATTTCCACTTCGGCCCGGTCGGCAGTCGCCGTCGGTACGCGCGCCAGGGCAATGGATTTGCTCAGCGTAGGTGAGAAACTACCACTGGTGATCTCCCCTTCGCCAACATTGGCGATACGAACCACCTGATGAGCGCGCAGAACCCCACGTTCTTCCAGGACCAGTCCCACTAATTTGAATTGCACGCCGGCAGCCTTTTCCGCCTCCAGCGCGGCGCGGCCGATGAAATTTCGCCCTGCGGGCTCCCAGGCGATGCTCCAAGCCATGTTGGCGGCCAGGGGTGATACCTGCTGGTGGATATCCTGGCCATACAGGTTCATGCCGGCTTCCAGGCGCAGGGTGTCGCGAGCACCGAGGCCGATGGGGGAAATACCGGCGCCCACCAGATCGTTGAAAAAACCCGGCGCCTGGTCTGCAGGCAGGACAATTTCCAGGCCGTCTTCGCCGGTGTAACCGGTGCGGGCAATAAACCAGTCGCCGTCGGCCTGGCCTTCGAACGGCTTGAGCTGATGGATCAGGGTGCCACGGGACTGGGTCACCAGTTCGGCGATCTTGTGCCGCGCATGGGGACCTTGAATGGCGAGCATGGCCAGCTCGGAGCGCTCCCGGAGTTGCACTTGATAGCTGCCCAGTTGCGCCTGCATCCAGGCCATGTCCTGGTCACGGGTGGCGGCGTTGACCACCAGCCGGTAACCGGTTTCGGTACGGTAGACGATCATGTCGTCCACTACCCCGCCCTGCTCGTTGAGCATGGCGCTGTACAACGCGCGGCCGCAGCCGTGCAATCGATCGACGTCATTGGCCAGCAAGTGCTGGAGCCATTCCTTGGCCTGAAGGCCGCTGACATCGATCACGGTCATATGAGATACATCGAACACCCCGCAGTCGCGCCGCACCTGATGGTGCTCCTCAACCTGCGAGCCGTAATGCAAAGGCATATCCCAACCGCCAAAATCGACCATTTTCGCGCCGAGGGCGAGATGCAGGTCATACAGAGGCGTACGCTGTCCCATGGGTGTCTCCTTCCGGGCTTGGCGAAGGTGCGCAGAGTTGCCGCCAGTGCCGAGCGCCTTGGATGACAAGGCCTGCAGACACCTGTGGCAACCCGCCTCGAAAGACGCGGCACACCGAATGCCGCGCATTGTAGCCGCAAGCTGTAGGACTGGCACCTAACCGATTTGTCGTGCGGAGCGTCGGATCAGCCCGACGACCGGCAACAACCCAACCAGTACCAGGGTCAGCGCCGGCAGCGAGGCCCGCGCCCATTCCCCTTCACTGGTCATTTCAAAGATCCGCACCGCCAGGGTGTCCCAGCCAAACGGGCGCATCAGCAAGGTGGCGGGCATTTCCTTGAGCACATCGACGAACACCAGCAGCGCCGCGCTCAGGGTGCCGGGCAGCAACAATGGCAGATACACCTTGCAAAACAGTTGTGGTCCGCTCACCCCCAGACTTCGTGCGGCCTCGGGCAACGACGGACGGATACGCGCCAGGCTGTTTTCCAGCGGCCCGTAGGCCACCGCCAGGAACCGCACCAGATAGGCGAGCACCAGCGCCGAGAGGCTGCCCAGCAGCAACGGTTTGCCCGTACCGCCCAGCCAGCCCGACAGCGGCACCACCAGTTCGCGGTCCAGGTAGCTGAAGGCGAGCATGATCGACACCGCCAGCACCGATCCGGGCAAGGCATAACCGACATTGGCCAGGCTGATGCCGGAGCGAATCGCCCGAGTCGGCGCAAGACGGTTGGCGAACGCCAGTATCAGCGCCACGCCGACGGTAATCAGCGCCGCAATCGCGCCCAGATACAGGGTGTGCAGGATCAGGCCGGTGTAGCGCTCATCCAGGTCGAACCGGCCGCGCTGCCAGAACCAGGCCACCAGTTGCAGCACCGGGATCACAAACGCGCAGGCGAACACCAAGCCACACCAGCCACTGGCCGCTGCCGCCTTGAACCCACGCAGGTGATACAACGCCTTGCCTCGCGGGCGCTCGTTGCTGGGCCGGCTCGCTCCCCGCGCGCGCCGTTCGCCATACAGCACCAGCATCACCACCAGCAGCAACAGGCTGGCCAGTTGGGCAGCGCTGGACAGGCTGAAAAAGCCGTACCAGGTTTTATAGATAGCGGTGGTGAACGTGTCGAAATTGAACACCGAGACCGCACCGAAATCCGCCAGGGTTTCCATCAAGGCCAGGGCGACACCGGCACCAATCGCCGGACGCGCCATGGGCAGCGCTACGCGCCAGAACGCTTGCCAGGGCGACTGGCCCAGCACCCGCGCCGCTTCCATCAAGCCCTTGCCCTGGGCCAGGAATGCAGAGCGCGCCAGCAGGTAGACATAGGGGTAGAACACCAGCACCAATACGATGATCACGCCGCTGGTGGAACGCACACGCGGCAGGCGCAGCCCGGCGCCGAACACGTCGCGCAGCAGGGTTTGCACGGGGCCCGCAAAATCCAGCAGTCCCACGAACACGAACGCCAACACGTAGGCCGGAATTGCAAAGGGCAGCATCAGTGCCCAGTCCAACCAGCGGCGGCCGGGGAATTCGCAGAGGCTGGTCAGCCAGGCCAGGCTTACGCCCAGCAACGTCACGCCAAGGCCGACGCCGAGCACCAGGGTCAAGGTGTTACCCAGCAAACGGGGCATCTGGGTGTCCCAGAGGTGGGACCAGATCTGGTGGTCGACGCTTTGCCAGGACAGCAACAGCACGCTCAGCGGCAGCAGCACCAGGGCGGCGACGCTGAAGACCGGCAGGTACCAGCGGCGTTGGGCGGGATGGGCCAAGAGCAAATTCCCTGGGAATGGACTATCTGAAAGCAGACATAAAACAGTGTGGGAGGGGGCTTGCCCCCGATGGCGGTGAATCAGCCACTGATGATTAGACTGACACTCCGCAATCGGGGGCAAGTCGAATCGTCGCACCGCCCCTCCCACATTTTGATCTGCGGCGATTTACAAAATCAGTTCCAGCCGGCGCGATCCATCAAGCGGATAGCCTCGGCTTGGCGCTTGCCCGCCACTTCCACCGGCAAGGTGTCGGCCACGAATTTGCCCCAGCTCGCCACTTCTGCCGACGGCGCTACCGCTGGGTTGGCGGGGAACTCCTGGTTCACATCGGCGAAAATCTGCTGCGCCTCGGGCGTGGTCATCCACTCCACCAAAGCCTTGGCCGCCTCTGGGTGTGGCGCGTGCTTGGTCAGGCCGATGCCCGACAGGTTCACATGCACGCCACGGTCGCCCTGGTTCGGCCAGAACAGCTTCACCGCCAGGTCCGGCTTCTGCTTGTGCAGGCGACCGTAGTAGTACGTGTTGACGATACCCACATCGCATTGCCCGGCATTGATCGCCTCCAGCACCGCAATATCGTCGGAGAACACGTCGGTGGACAGGTTATTCACCCAGCCTTTGACGATTTCTTCAGTCTTGCTCGCGCCATGGGTTTCGATCAGCGTGGCGGTGAGTGACTGGTTGTAGACCTTTTTCGCGGTGCGCAGGCACAGGCGGCCTTCCCACTGTTTGTCGGCCAGGGCTTCGTAGGTGGTCAGGTCGCCCGGTTTTACCCGGTCGGTGGAATAGGCGATGGTGCGCGCGCGCAGGCTCAAGCCGGTCCAGGCGTGGGCCGAAGAACGGTATTGCAACGGAATATTCTTGTCGATCACCTCGGAGGTGAACGGCTGCAGGATGCCCATCTGCTCGGCCTGCCAAAGGTTGCCGGCATCGACGGTGAGCAGCAGGTCGACGGTGGCGTTTTCGCCTTCGGCCTTGATGCGCTGCATCAGCGGCGCTTCCTTATCGGTGATGAATTTGACCTGTACACCGGTCTTGCGGGTGTAGGCGTCGAACACCGGCTTGATCAGTTCGTCGATGCGCGAGGAGTACACCACCACTTCGTCGGCGGCCTGCACGACGGTGCTGCCGATCAGGGTGAGTGCCAGGGCAGTCAGGAGGCGCTTGGGTGCCAACATGGGTGCGGTCGCTCATTTGCAAAAAGAGCGCAAATGATAAGGACTCACATTTGGTACCGCTTGCTGGAGGCGTTACCAGATGTTGCACGGTCGGAATATCGTAAGGGCTGATGGCCTCATCGGGGGCAAGTCGAATCGTCGCACCGCCCCTCCCACAGGGGGCTGCACTTCGGTTCACAGTTTGGCGAGTTCCGGAAGATCGCCGGTCAAGCCCAGCGCCTGGCGTACAAACAATGCCTTGGCTTCGGGCAACTGGTCGACCATTTTCAACCCGGCATTGCGCAGCCAGCGCAACGGCAGTTGATCGGCCTGGAACAAACGCTCGAAACCTTCCATGGCCGCCATCAGCGCCAGGTTATGCGGCATGCGCCGCCGCTCGTAGCGGCTCAGCACCTTCACGTCCGCCAGACGTTCACCACGTTCGTTGGCCGCCAGCAGCACTTCAGCCAGCACCGCGGCATCGAGAAACCCCAGGTTCACGCCCTGCCCCGCCAGCGGGTGGATAACGTGGGCCGCATCGCCAATCAATGCCAGGCCTTCGGCCACATAGCGTTTGGCATGGCGCTGACGCAACGGCACGCAGACGCGCGGGTCGGCGCTGATCACGTTGCCGAGGCGCCCTTCAAAGGCACGCTCCAGTTCACCACAAAAGCGTTCATCGTCCAGGGCCATCAGGCGCTCGGACTCCGCCGGCGTGGTCGACCACACAATCGAGCACCAATCCTCTTGCCCATCGCGCACCAGCGGCAAAAACGCCAGCGGGCCGGTGTCGGTGAAGCGTTGCCACGCCGTGCGCCGGTGCGGCTGGCTGCTGCGCACGCTGGTCACGATGGCGTTATGCAGGTAATCCCATTCACGGGTGGGAGTGCCGGTCAGGCGGCGCACCGCCGAGTTGGCGCCGTCGGCGGCGACCACCAGCGGAGCGCGCAGCTTGCGCCCATCGGCCAGGGTCAGCAGCCAGTCATCGCCGGAACGGCGCATCTGCTCCAGGCGCGCAGTGGCCAGCAGCCCCAGGTCGCAATCATGCAGGCGGTCCAGCAAGGCATCCTGGACCACACGGTTCTCGACGATATGCCCCAGCACTTCGGCATGTACGCTGGCCGCCGAAAAGTGGATCTGCCCGGTGCCGCTGCCGTCCCACACGTGCATCTCGCCATACGGGCTGGCGCGGCGCTGGACGATGCCGTCCCACACGCCAAGGCGCTCCAGAATGCGCTGGCTGGCGGCGGACAACGCACTCACCCGCGGTTCAAACGCCGCCGCCGGTTCGAACGGCTTGACGCTCAGCGGGCTGCCGTCAAGCAGCAACACCTGCAGGCCACTGCCCTGCAACGCCAGCGCCAGGGCGCTTCCGACCATTCCGGCCCCGACAATCAGCACATCTGCGTGCATGTCCATAGTCAAGCCTGTCTCGCTGGCGGCTTGCGCCGCACGTAAAGGGTTTTGTCGACCCGCGCCACCAGGGTGCCGCAGCCGTCATGAATCTGGACCTTGTCGCGGCCCGGGTTCTCCATCAGCCACTTACGCATCGGAGCGCACTCCCAGCCCCATGGCCTGGCGGGCGAACCAGCGTTTGGCCGGCGGTAACAGGTCCAGGCCGAGCAGGCCCATGTTGCGCCCCAGCGCCACCAGCGGTTGCCCGCTGCCGAACAGGCGCGTGACTTGGTCGGAGAAACCCACGGTCAGTTGCTGGTCCAGGCGCTGGCGCTCGCGATAGCGTTGCAGGGTTGCTAGGTCTCCCGGCACTTCCGGCCCGGCCAGCAAGGCTTCGGCCAGGGCGTTGGCATCGCGCAGGGACAGGTTGAAACCTTGCCCGGCGATCGGGTGCAGGCTGTGCGCGGCATTGCCGAGCACCACCAGGTGCGAGCGCACTTGTTCTTCCGCTTCCACCAGGGTCAGCGGATAAAGATGCCGCGCGCCCACTTGTTTCAGGGTGCCCAGGCGATAGCCGAACACGCCCTGCAATTCGCTCAGGAAGCTGCGCTCATCCAGGTTGGCCAGGCGCTGGGCGTCCATGCCGATGCGGGTCCACACCAGCGCACAGCGGTTGTCGGGCAGCGGCAGCAAGGCCATCGGTCCCTCATCGGTGAAACGCTCGAACGCTTCGCCATTGTGGGCTTCGCTCGGGGTGATATTGGCGATCAACGCGCTCTGGTTGTAGGGCCGGGTTTTCACGCCGATGCCAAGCTGCTCGCGCAGACCGGAGCGGCCGCCATCGGCCAATACCGCAAGCTCGCATTCCAGTACGGTTTCGTCATTGAGGGTCAGGCGATAGCCATCGGGCAGCGGCTCCATGCGTGTGACTTCCGCCGGGCAGCGCCAGCTCACCACGTCCTTGTCCAGGCCTTGCCACAGGCATTGGCCGAGCCAGGCGTTTTCCACCACATACCCCAGGGCCGGCACGCCTTCTTCCAAGGCAGACAAGCGTGCGGTAGAGAAACGCCCGCGGTCCGACACATGAATCTGTTTGATCGGCTCCGCGCGCCGGGAAATTGCTTGCCAGACGCCCAGCCGCTGATAAATCTGGCGAGCACCGAATGATAACGCCGAAGAACGCGCATCGTAGCTCGGCTGATAGCTGTCACCCGGCGCGAAGGGCTCGATCAGTGCGATTTTCCACCCTCGCGCCTTGGCCCCGGCCTGCAACGCCAGGGCCAGGCTCGCGCCCACCAGACCGCCGCCGATGATCGCCAGGTTGACCCGGCTCATCGGGCAGCCGCCATCAGTGCTTCGATCTCGGCCACCGTCTTGGGCACCGCGCCGGTCAGGATTTCACAGCCTTGCTTGGTCACTATCACGTCGTCCTCGATGCGTATGCCAATGCCACGCCACTTCTTCGCTACGTTCTGGTTGTCCGGTGAAATATAGATCCCCGGCTCCACGGTCAAGGCCATGCCAACTTCCAGCACGCGCCATTCACCGCCCACTTTGTACTCGCCCACGTCATGTACATCCATGCCCAGCCAGTGGCCGGCGCGGTGCATGTAAAAGGCGCGGTAGGCTTCGCTGGCGATCAACTCGTCAACGTCGCCTTGCAGCAACCCCAGCTTGACCAACCCGGCAGTGATGACCTGCACGGTCGCCTCATGCGCCTGGTTCCAATGCTTGTTCGGCGCGATCTGCTTGAAGGCGGCTTCCTGGGAAGCCAGCACAATTTCGTAGATCGCCTTCTGCTCGGGCGAAAACTTGCCATTGACCGGCCAGGTGCGGGTGATGTCACTGGCGTAGCAGTCGATCTCGCAACCGGCGTCGATCAGCACCAGGTCGCCGTCCCTGAGCAACGCGTCATTCTGCTGGTAATGCAGGATGCAGCTGTTGCGCCCGGACGCGACGATGGAGCCATAGGCCGGCATTTTCGCGCCGCCCTTGCGGAATTCGTAATCCAGCTCGGCTTCCAGGCTGAACTCGTGCAAGCCGGCACGGCTGGCCTGCATCGCCCGCACATGGGCCGCGCAGGAAATCCGCGCCGCCTCGCGCATCACCTTCACTTCCGCCGCCGATTTATACAGGCGCATGTCGTGCAGCAGATGATCCAGGGCAACGAATTCGTTCGGCGGCTGGGCACCCAGGTGCGCTTTGGAGCGGATCACGTTGATCCACTCCATCACATGCCGGTCGAATTCGGCATTGCTGCCCATGGCTGAATACACCCGGTCACGGCCTTCGATCAGGCCGGGCAGGATGTCGTCGATGTCGGTGATGGGAAACGCGTCGTCAGCCCCGTAATCACGGATCGCGCCTTCAGTGCCGGCGCGCAGGCCATCCCACAATTCGCGTTCGGCATTGCGTTCGCGGCAGAACAGCACGTACTCGCCATGCTGGCGACCGGGCATCAGCACGATCACCGCCTGCGGTTCGGGAAAACCGCTCAGGTACTGGAAGTCGCTGTCCTGGCGGTAGACATGCTCCACATCACGATTGCGGATCGCCACGGCGGCGGCCGGCAGGATCGCGATGCTGTTGGGTTCCATCTGCGCCATGAGCGCCTTGCGGCGACGGGTGTATTCCGCTTTGGGGATATGGATCATGGGCAGATGGGCTTCCTCGTTTAGTGCAGCGACGGCTTGGGCGAAGCAGGCTCAGCGGACTTTTTGGTCTCGGTGAACAGCAGCAACGGCGCAACGCGCAGGTATTCCATGACTTCCATGTAGTCGCCTTCGCCGTCTTCGGACTCTTCCAGGGCGTCTTGCACTTGGGAGATGGCGGCCAGGTCCTGCAGCACTTCCTTGGCGTCGGTGCTCAGCTCCAGGCCACCGGCGTTCACGCCGAAACCGTGGAGGAAACCCTGGCACCATTGGCCCAGCGCGGCGGCGCGTTCGGCCAGCGGCGCATCGTCGGTGGGCAGCAGCAGGACCACGGTGACGTCATCACCGGTCAGCTCGCCCTTGACCATCTCTTGCAGGCCGATCAGCGCATTGCGCACGTTTTCTTCGGGTTCTTTCTCCAGCAGCTCGGCCACATCGGCCAGCCAGTTGTCGGCATCGAAGCCGACACCGGTGCAGCTGCGGCCCAACAGCACACCGTGCAGTTCGGCAGGCGAGCAAGGATGGCCGCTGGTGCTCAGCAGTTTGGAAAAAGCGTCGTACGGGGAGTTCTGAATGGGCATGGTGAGCTAGGCGCCAGACGGCGCAATGTCTAGAATGGAGCGCTGTATCCTAGCACCGGCAGACGTACCAAGACTATCGAGGGCGTCAGATCGTTTATCCTGCAGTTGCCATTCATCAGACAAATCCAGTGGAACCCAATGGAAGACACCGACCTGCAAGCGCTGATGGCCAGACTCGAACTGCTAATTGATCGGGTCGAGCAACTTAAGAGTCAAAACGGACTCCTACTAGCTCAGGAAAAAACCTGGCGCGAGGAACGCGCTCACCTCATTGAAAAAAACGAAATCGCCCGGCGAAAGGTCGAATCGATGATTTCGCGCCTGAAGGCCCTGGAGCAAGACTCATGAGTTCAAGCAATAGCGTTACCGTGCAGATCCTCGACAAAGAATATTCGATCATCTGCCCCCAGGAAGAGCGCAGCAACCTGGTGAGCGCTGCCCGCTACCTGGACGGCAAGATGCGCGAAATCCGCAGCAGCGGCAAAGTGATCGGCGCCGACCGCATCGCCGTGATGGCCGCGCTGAACATTACCCACGACCTGCTGCATAAGCAGGAACGCCCTGACGTGCAGGCCAGCGGCTCGACCCGCGAGCAAGTGCGTGACCTGCTCGAACGCGTTGATCTGGTGCTTTCCACCGATTCAGACGCACCCAAGGGCTGATTGCCGAGTCTGTTTAAGGTATACTCGCCCCACTCCCTGGCGTGCTTGCCAGTCGGCGATGTCCCGGAGCCGATTCGCACTACCCTGGAAGTTGCACGTTGGGCTGGTGTGCATGTCCGCTAGACGGAAAGCCTTAAAGCCTACTGCTTCTTCCACCTTGAACTTTCGGGTTCAAGGGCTTAGTCGACAGCGGTTCTGTCGGGGAGCCTGAATTCCCAAACTCAATGCCAGTCCCAGGACTGGCATTGTTTTATGAGCCGAAAAGCCATGACCGAATCTGCGCCGCTTTCCCGTCCGCAACTTCGACGCATGTTGCGCAAAGCCCGCCGCGCCCTCACGCCCCGCGAGCAGCGCCAGGCCGCCTGCGGCCTGTATCGGCAACTGGCACAGCACCCGCTGTTTCGCCGGGCCAAACATATTTCCTTATATCTACCGACGGACGGCGAAATCGATCCGCGTCTGCTGCTGCGCGCTGCCCAGCGCCAGGGCAAGGCCACTTACCTGCCCGTACTGAGTGCGTGGCCACGTACCAAGATGGTGTTCCAACGCGTGCGGCCTGGGGATAAGTTGTTGCCCAACCGCTTTCGCATTCTGGAGCCACGGGCCAATGCCCGGTGCCAACGCAAGGTGTGGACGCTGGACCTGGTACTGCTGCCGCT
The DNA here is from genome assembly GCF_003852355.1 of Pseudomonas sp. R2-7-07. Taxonomy (NCBI): domain Bacteria; kingdom Pseudomonadati; phylum Pseudomonadota; class Gammaproteobacteria; order Pseudomonadales; family Pseudomonadaceae; genus Pseudomonas; species Pseudomonas sp. R2-7-07. Next base: position 5,532,750 of record NZ_CP027759.1, read on the forward strand.
GGTGGGGTTCGATAACGAGGGTGGGCGATTAGGCATGGGGGGCGGATTCTATGACCGCAGCCTGGCCTACCTTGCCAGGCGAAAAACCTGGCGCAAGCCGACGCTGCTGGGGCTGGCCCATGAATGTCAGCAAGTCGATCGCCTGGCGCAGGCGAGCTGGGACGTGCCGCTGGCGGGCACTGTCACCGATAAGCAATGGTTTGTCGCAGAAACGTCGCTGGAACCGCGACGCGGTTAAAACCGTGTTAACGCTTGAATTGCTGTTGCACAGGCGAGAGTTCGACCGGCGCATCGGTCTTGTTCGACCACAGGCTCTGGGCATACCCGGTGGTCACGACGCCCAGACCAAACAAAATTACCAAAATCCATAGTAAATCCGGTTTACGTTGCATCGATTGCCCCCCTTCAGGCACCTCGTACACGATGACAACAACGTTCCAAAGTAGTCCGTTGCAGCTGCACCAAGCTTAAAAGCCGGCATTCTGCGGTAACGTGAACCAACACGCAAACCTTGACGCCAACCGACTGTCGGTTTGTCATGGCATTGCCCGACAACTTGCCCAATGCCTTTCTCAGGAGCCCCGAAATGGCCTACTGGCTGATGAAATCCGAGCCCGACGAGCTCTCCATCAACGACCTGGGAAAGCTCGGCGAAACGCGCTGGGACGGGGTTCGCAACTACCAGGCGCGCAATTTCCTGCGCGCCATGGCGGTGGGCGATGAGTTTTTCTTCTATCACTCCAGTTGCCCGGAGCCTGGCATTGCCGGTATCGGCAAAATTATCCAGGCCGCCTACCCCGACCCCACCGCGCTGGAACCGGACAGCCACTATTTCGACGCCAAGGCCAGCGCGGAGAAAAACCCGTGGAGTGCGATCACCGTGGCCCACGTCAAAACCTTCCCCAAGGTGCTGAGCCTGAGCCACCTGAAACAGCAAGCCACGCTCGCCGAGTTGCCACTGGTGCAGAAGGGCAGCCGGCTTTCGGTGATGTCGGTCACGTCGGAACAATGGACGGCCATTCGTCAACTGCTTTAGCTGTCCGATGCCATTGGGCATTCATCTAACATCATAAAAGTACTCGTTATAAAAAAAGAAACAGTTATCAAAATTCAGCATAACCAACTGTCATTTATGACAGTAGTCAACATTTTCTCCAAAGTGAATGATAACCACTGAACACGGATTTATCGCATTCACACTACCAGGAGAGCAAAAATGGCTGACTTATCAGACTCAGATAGAAATGACTCGAATGAAGCTGCCTCCATAGAAAAAATAGAGATTAAGATCCACTCGGATAACACCAAAGGAATAACGATAGTGACGGGGGCGTACCCATTACATGGATATAAAGGCTCTATCGAGGTTGAATACTCGTGGAGCAATAATATTTACACGATCCATGCGCGCAGGTATCAGTTCGAGCGAGGTGCGGTAACGGGGAAAAACCCGCGCTTCGAAATCAGCGCCATGGCCGTAAACGGCCCTACATTGACAGTCGTCCCTCCACAGGATGGCCAATGGCACTTCTGGGGCTCTTCAACAAGCTACCAAACAGCGAACACAGCAATGGACTTCAAGTTTTACTTTGTCTTCGACGCGCCTGAGGGGCTATGGAGAACAGATACAAAAATATTAAGACTGATTGCCAATTAGCTCCTGACTACACTACAGCCAGCAACTAAGTTGCTGGCCTCCCAAAACCCTTGAAAGTCCGCTTTTTCGGACTTATTGAATGATCAAGTTGTTGAACAGCAAGTCTTCCACCACCGGCTTGCCGGTTTCATCGTTCATCACTTGCTGGGTTTGTTTCAACGCTTCCTGACGCAGCTTTTCCTTACCTTCGACGCTGCTCATGGCTTCGTTGGTCTGCTGGGTGAACAGCGCCACCAACTGGTTACGAATCAACGCGTCGTTGGCTTTGACCGCTGCGGCAGCTTCGGTACCGGTGACGCGCAGGGCGATGTCGGCCTTGAACACTTTTAGCTTGGCCGTGCCATCCAACCCGTAATTACCCACGAACGGCGGGCTCAGGCTGATATAGCTGACCTTCGGCGCCTCGCCCTCTTTGGCTTCTTCGGCCTGGGCCGCCATCGGCAAGGTCAGGGCCAGCATCAACAGGATCCACGCTTTCACAGTTCACTCCTCGAATTCGGTTGCCGGGTAGCATAACGCTAGCAAGGCTGAGCACAAGCTTATGAGGGCTTATCAGGCACGGGCATGCTCGTTGACCCACGGGCGTACCCTCCTACACTTATCGGCCACGACGCCAAAAGGAATAGTCCGATGAAAGCTGTGCTGTGCAAAGCCTTCGGCCCCGCCGAAAATCTGGTGCTGGAAGAGATCGCCAGCCCTGCGATCAAGCAGAACGAAATCCTGCTGGACGTGCACGCGGCCGGGGTGAATTTCCCGGACACCCTGATCATCGAAGGCAAGTACCAGTTCAAGCCGCCCTTCCCGTTTTCGCCGGGTGGCGAAGCGGCGGGCGTGGTGAGTGAGGTCGGGGAGAAGGTCAGTCACTTGAAAGTCGGTGATCGCGTGATGGCCCTGACCGGCTGGGGCAGCTTTGCCGAGCAGGTCGCGGTGCCGGGCTATAACGTGCTGCCGATCCCGCCGAGCATGGACTTCAACATCGCCGCCGCCTTCAGCATGACCTACGGCACCTCGATGCATGCGCTGAAACAGCGGGCCAACCTGCAACCCGGCGAAACCCTGTTGGTGCTCGGCGCTTCCGGTGGCGTGGGCCTGGCCGCCGTGGAAATCGGCAAGGCCATGGGCGCCCGGGTGATCGCCGCTGCCAGCAGCGCCGACAAGCTGGCGGTGGCCAAGGCGGCCGGCGCCGATGAGCTGATCAACTACAGCGAAGCCAGCCTCAAGGACGAAGTCAAGCGCCTGACCGGTGGCAACGGCGCCGATGTGATCTACGATCCCGTGGGTGGCGACCTGTTTGACCAGGCCATCCGCTCGATCGCCTGGAATGGCCGCGTGTTGGTGGTGGGCTTTGCCAGCGGGCGCATCCCGGAACTGCCGGTGAACCTGGCACTGCTCAAGGGCGCGGCGGTGGTGGGGGTGTTCTGGGGTTCGTTTGCCCAGCGTCAGCCCCAGGACAATGCGGCGAATTTTCAGCAGTTGTTCACCTGGTATGGCGAGGGCAAGTTGAAGCCGTTGGTGTCGCAGGTGTATCAGTTGGAACAGGCTGCCCAGGCTATTAACGACCTGGGGCAGCGCAAGGCGGTGGGTAAGGTGGTTGTTCAGACCCGCTGATAGCCAGTTGAAATGCGAACAATGTGGGAGGGGGCTTGCCCCCGATTGCAGTGGATCAGTTGACACATATGTTGACTGAACCACCGCTATCGGGGGCAAGCCCCCTCCCACATATGGATCTCCAGCGCCTGCAGAATCCACTTACGACCACACCTTATCTATTCGCGACATGTTCATAAGAGAACATGCAATTGCTTTGATTTCCTGTGTTTGCAGATAAGAGGCGATGCTATTTTCGGTAACGAAACTGTAACATTCGCATCCGCAGTCAAAACAAGAAATCTGGAGCTCTTGAATGTTTGCTTTCTTTCGCCCTGCCGCACATCAGGCGCCCCTGCCTGAAGAAAAAATAGACACGACCTACCGACGACTGCGCTGGCAGATCTTCGCCGGTATTTTCTTCGGTTACGCCGGCTACTACCTGCTGCGCAAAAACTTCTCCCTGGCGATGCCCTACCTGATCGACGAGGGTTACACCCGTGGTGAACTGGGCCTGGCGATGTCGGCCATCGCGATTGCCTACGGCTTGTCCAAGTTCCTCATGGGCCTGGTGTCCGACCGCTCCAACCCGCGCTACTTCCTGCCCTTCGGCCTGCTGGTTTCAGCGGGGGTGATGTTCATTTTCGGTTTCGCGCCTTGGGCAACATCCAGCGTGACCATGATGTTCATTTTGCTGTTCATCAACGGTTGGGCCCAGGGCATGGGCTGGCCGCCGAGTGGGCGGACCATGGTGCACTGGTGGTCGCAGAAGGAACGCGGCGGCGTGGTGTCGGTGTGGAACGTGGCGCACAACGTCGGCGGCGGCCTGATCGGCCCGCTGTTCCTCTTAGGCATGGCCTGGTTCAACGACTGGCATGCGGCATTTTACGTGCCGGCCACGGTGGCGCTGGCAGTGGCGGCGTTTGCCTTCATCACCATGCGTGACACCCCGCAATCGGTCGGCTTGCCGCCTATAGAAAAGTACAAGAACGACTACCCGGAAGGCTACGACGCCAGCCACGAAGACGAATTCAGTGCCAAGGAAATCTTCGTCAAGTACGTGCTGCGCAACAAAATGCTGTGGTACATCGCGTTCGCCAACGTGTTCGTGTACTTGCTGCGCTATGGCGTACTGGACTGGGCGCCGACCTACTTGAAAGAAGCCAAGCATTTCACGGTCGACAAGTCGTCGTGGGCGTATTTCTTCTACGAGTGGGCCGGTATCCCGGGCACGCTGCTGTGTGGCTGGATGTCGGACAAGATCTTCCGTGGCAATCGCGGCCTGACCGGCATCGTGTTCATGGCGCTGGTGACCGTGGCGACCCTGGTTTACTGGCTTAACCCGCCGGGCAATCCAACGGTCGACATGATCGCGCTGGTCTCCATCGGCTTCCTGATCTACGGCCCGGTGATGCTGATCGGCCTGCAGGCGCTGGAACTGGCACCGAAGAAAGCCGCCGGTACGGCTGCGGGTTTCACCGGCCTGTTCGGCTACCTGGGCGGTTCGGTGGCCGCGAGTGCGGCGATGGGCTACACCGTGGACCACTTCGGCTGGGACGGTGGTTTCGTGCTGCTGATCGGCGCATGCGTCTTGGCAATTGCCTTCCTGATCCCAACGCTGTGGCACACCAACAGCGTCAGCTCGGCGCGTTAACCGCCTGAGCAATCCTTTGCACAACGCTTGAGCCGCGCCTCCAGGTTTTTATCTGGCATGGCGTGGCTGCGCAGGGCGTTCACGGTCTGTTCGACATAATCGCGAGTGGTGCCGTAACGCCCGCAAGCGCTTTGCAGCACATGATTGAGCACGATATCGGGCAAGTTGCCGGCATAGCTGGGCAAGTGCCGCTCCAGCACAAACCCCAACGCCTGTACCTGGCTGCCATCTTCCAGCCGGCAACTGAGCCAGTGCGGTCGATAGGACGGGTAAGGCATTTCGCGTTGCCACAACGCATAAAGCGAAGCCTCCAGCTGATCTTCCGGCAAGCGGTAAGCAAACCCGCTGCACGAGCCGCCCCGATCCAGCCCGAACACCAAGCCCGGCAACTCCGGCGTACCCCGGTGCTCATGGGACCACAGGTACAAGCCCCGATGATAACCATGGACCCGCGCCCGCACCCGCTCGGTGGATGAACATTCCGGGCGCCAGATCAGCGAACCATATGCAAATAGCCAGACCGGCCCACCCTTGTGCCGAGCCATGGTGGCCTGCATCGAGCTCATCAATTGTTCGTGAGTGAGTTGCGGCCCCAAGTCGAGCCGCGGAGGGTAAGCCAACTGCAAAAGATCGGTTTCAATGGCGGTCATGGCGAAAAGCGGTGCGCCTCCTATGTATTACCAGTTGTAAGCGACTTTACCGTAATAAAACGCGCCGCTGTAACCGTACGGCGAAAAAGTGCTGTAGGCGAGATTGGCGGCGCAATGGTGCTGCCGGATTTGATCTGCTCAGGGCCGAGGGGCATAGGCAAACACGTCAGCGCGCATCTGGTGCGCATCCATACCGGCGTCGACCAACGCATCCAGCGTGCCGTAGATCATCGCCGGTGATCCACTGGCGTACACATGCACGGCCTTAAGGTCGGCAATGTCTTCGCACACGGCTTCATGCAGCAACCCGCAACGTCCTTCCCAGCCGCACAGGTCACTGACGACTTTGTGCAGGAACAGATTGGGCAGTTGCCGCCACTGATCCCAGTGCTCGATCTCGTAGAAATCTTCCGGGCGACGCACGCCCCAGTACAGGTGCACTGGGTGCTTGAAGCCGGAAGCTCGGCAATGCTCGATCAGGCTGTGCATCTGAGCCATGCCGGTACCGGCGGCGATCAGCACCAGCGGCCCGTCCGGCAGCTCCGCCAGGTGAGTGTCACCGAACGGCAGTTCGACGCGGGCCATCTGATTGCGCTGGAGCTGGTCCAACAGGTTGCGTGCGCTGTCTTCGCGGGCCAGTACGTGCAGTTCCAGCTCGCGTCCACAGTGAGGCGCCGACGCCAGGGAAAACGCCGACTTCTCGCCGTTCTCACGCTCGATCATCAGGTATTGCCCGGCGTGGTAACGCACGGCCTTGCCGGCAGGAGCCCGCAGGCGCACGCGCCACACATCGCCGCCGACTTCCACGCATTCGCTCAATTGGCACGCCAACTTGCGCAACGGCAGTTCTCCCGGCGCCAGCACGCCATCCCACAAGACAATGCAATCTTCCAGCGGCTCGGCGATGCAGGTATAGAACTCACCATGGTCACGCACCTCTCCCGCCTGCTGCACCCGGCCCTCCACCAGCAGCGCCGCGCACACGTGGCAGACGCCGTTGCGACAGGCCTGCGGGCATTCGTAGCCCAGGCGGCGCGCGCCATCGAGAATTCGTTCGCCAGGGTCCAGTTCCAGGACCGCGCCGGAAGGTTGCAAGGTTACACGCATCAATCTATTCCCAATTCTTTCCAGATTGCATCGACGCGAGCAGTCACTGCGTCATCCTTGACGATCACCCGGCCCCACTCGCGGGTAGTTTCGCCCGGCCATTTGTGAGTGGCATCCAGGCCCATTTTCGACCCAAGGCCTGAAACCGGCGAGGCAAAATCGAGGTAATCGATGGGCGTGTTGTCGATCATTACCGTGTCGCGCTTGGGGTCCATGCGCGTAGTAATGGCCCAGATCACGTCATTCCAGTCGCGGGCATTGATGTCGTCGTCAGTGATGATAACGAACTTGGTGTACATGAATTGTCGTAAAAACGACCACACGCCCAGCATTACCCGCTTGGCGTGGCCCGGATACGACTTCTTCATGGTGACGATGGCCATGCGGTACGAGCAACCTTCCGGCGGCAGGTAGAAGTCGGTGATTTCCGGAAACTGCTTTTGCAGGATCGGCACGAACACTTCGTTCAGCGCCACGCCGAGAATGGCCGGCTCGTCTGGAGGCCGGCCGGTGTAGGTGCTGTGGTAGATCGGTTTGATCCGATGGGTGATGCGCCCGACGGTGAACACCGGAAAACTGTCGACTTCGTTGTAATAACCCGTGTGGTCACCGTAAGGCCCTTCATCGGCCATCTCACCGGGGTGAATCACACCCTCGAGGATGATTTCGGCGGTGGCCGGCACTTGCAGGTCATTACCACGGCACTTTACCAATTCGGTGCGGTTGCCACGCAGCAGGCCGGCAAAGGCGTATTCGGACAGGCTGTCCGGCACTGGCGTTACGGCGCCCAGGATGGTGGCAGGGTCGGCGCCGAGGGCCACGGACACCGGGAACGGCTGGCCCGGATGTTTTTCGCACCACTCGCGAAAGTCCAGGGCGCCGCCACGGTGGCTCAGCCAGCGCATGATCACCTTATTGCGGCCGATCACTTGCTGGCGGTAGATGCCGAGGTTCTGGCGGTCCTTGTTCGGTCCCTTGGTGACGGTCAGGCCCCAGGTGATCAGCGGGCCGACATCGCCGGGCCAGCAGGTCTGCACCGGGAGCATGGCCAGGTCGACGTCATCGCCTTCGATGACCACTTCCTGGCACACCGCGTCCTTGACCACCTTGGGCGCCATGGCAATGATCTTGCGAAAGATCGGCAGCTTCGACCAAGCGTCCTTCAAGCCTTTGGGCGGCTCGGGCTCCTTGAGGAAGGCCAGCAGCTTGCCGATCTCGCGCAGCTCGCTGACCGCCTCGGCGCCCATGCCAAAGGCGACGCGCTCGGGGGTGCCGAACAGGTTGCCGAGCACCGGGATGTCAAAGCCGGTCGGGTTCTCGAACAGCAGCGCCGGGCCCTTGTTGCGCAAGGTGCGGTCGCAAATCTCAGTCATTTCCAGTACCGGTGAAATCGGCATCTGGATACGTTTCAACTCTCCGCGCTGCTCAAGTTGCTGCACGAAATCCCGAAGATCCTTGAATTTCATTAACCATGCCACCCGTAAAATAGGCGTACATCCTACCTGCTCTAGAGGCGGCTGGCAGCTTAATTGGCCGTCAACCCCCGTGATTGCAGCGATCTGAACAATGGCTCCAGGAAGGCCTCGATGTGCCGCGCGCCTACGTCGGAAAGGTGGTTATCGTCGGTGTACAGCGCGCGGCCATTGAGTTCCACCCGGCACAAGCCGTCGGTGCCGCACAGCAAGGGCGCGGGGTCCAGCACCCTGACACCGCTGTCGGCCGCCGCCAGCTCGTCAAACAGCTGGGTAATAAAGGCCTGGCGCTTCACATGCTCGGCCACGGCAAGCCCTTCACCGTCCACCGGCCGGTTCATCATTGCCAGGCGACTGAGGCGGTAAGGCACGATGATTTCCTGCAGCGGCACCTCCTTGACCAGCCAGACCTTATGCCCGGCAGCGCGCAGCGCCTGGATGCGCTCGCGCAGGCCCTCGGCAAAGCGCTGCTCGGCGACCGCACGCACATACTCGCCAGTGCTGGGGTCCTTGAGCGCATGCTCTTTGTCGCCCGACATTTGCCCATAGACATACAGGCTCCAGCGCGCCGCCAGCACCACATCGCTGAATTTTTTCTCGGCCATCGCCTTCTCGACGCGACGGTTGAAATGCGCGCACCGAGCAATATTCTCCAGGCCATCCAACGGAATACAGCCCGCGAAGCTGGCTTCAACCAGGCTGATATCGTGGCGATCAGCGCCCTCTTTGAGTGCCGGAATCAGCGCGGTGGCATGACTGTCACCCCATACCAGCGCCGAGACGGACTGGGTTGGCGGACCGAAATGGCAGAACAACCGCTCGTCGGGTGTGTCTTTGTCAGCCATGCACGCCAGCAGGTCCGGGCTCCACTTTTTCGCCTGGGCAAAACGCAGTGCCTGTTCGGACAACCGTGAAGGCACACCGTCGAATTCGCGTATCGCAAGGCCCGTAAAGCCCAGCCCCAGGATGCCGACCACGGCTGCCGCCAGAATTGCCTTGCGGGCGGCCAACAAGCGTTTTTCACGAAACGGCGTTTCCACGAAGCGCCAGGACAAGTAGCCCAGCAGCAACGAGAGCAGCATCAACCCGGCCAACTCCAGAGTGCTCAAGCCATCCACCGCAGCATAGTTGGCGTACACGAACACCGGCCAATGCCACAGGTACCAGGAATAGGAAATCAGCCCGATACCGACCATCAGCCGCGTACTCAACAGGCGCCCGACCCAGGTGTGTTGCTGCCCGTTGGCCCAGATCAGCCCGACGACACCCAGCACCGGCAATAGCGCGGTCGCGCCGGGGAAAGGGGTTTTCGCGTCGTAACCCAATACCGCGATCAGAATCAGTGCCATGGAGGCCAGGCTGATCCCCTGCGCCAGGGCGGGTGAGGCGCGCCACTCATATTTGGGCAGCACCGCCAGCATCGCGCCGGCCAACAACTCCCAGGCCCGCAGGTGCAGCAGGAAAAACGCTTTTTGCGGCTCATGCTCTACCGCCCAGACGCTCATGCCAAAAGAGCCCAGCAACACCACGAACAGCGCCAGGCGCCAGTGCTTCAGGCGGCTTGAAAGCAAGGTGAGCAGCAGCGGGAAAACGATATAGAACTGCTCTTCTACCGCCAGCGACCAGGTATGCAGCAGAGGCTTGATGTCAGAGGACGCATCGAAGTAGCCATGCTGGCGCGCGAACAGCAAATTTGAGGTAAAGGTCACCTGATAGTGCGCCGACCGCCCCAACTCCTCATAGTCTTTGGGCGCCAACAGGAACCAGCCCACCGCCAGTGTCGCTGCAATCATTACAAACAGCGCCGGCAGGATGCGCCGTGCGCGACGGGCCCAGAAATCAATGAAACTGAAGCGTCCGGCCTGGCGCTCGCGCCAGATAATGGACGTGATCAGAAAACCGGAAATAACGAAGAAGACGTCAACGCCAACGAAACCGCCGGTAAGGCCAGGAACGCCGAAGTGAAACAACACGACGGCGAGGACAGCGATGGCACGCAGCCCATCGATGTCTCTGCGGTAAGCAAGAGTGGTCATAAGAATTGTGGTCAGTCTGTGACGAAAGGAGTGAGCGTAGTCGCGCGTACAATTTTTGTTACTTAACGGACACTTATGCCATAAAACCCGATGAATCTCGACGCAAAAAAATGGCGCCCCCATTGGGGCGCCATTTTTCGGACCTGAAACGCGGTTTTACTTGCGCTTCATCGACAGGAAGAACTCGTCGTTGGTCTTGGTGGTTTTCAGCTTGTCGATCAGGAACTCGATGGCGGCCACTTCGTCCATCGGGTGCAGCAGCTTGCGCAGGATCCACATGCGCTGCAGTTCGTCGTCGGCAGTCAGCAACTCTTCGCGGCGCGTGCCGGAGCGGTTGATGTTGATGGCCGGGAACACACGCTTTTCAGCGATACGACGGTCCAGGGGCAGTTCCATGTTGCCGGTACCCTTGAACTCTTCGTAGATCACTTCGTCCATCTTCGAGCCGGTTTCAACCAGCGCGGTGGCGATAATGGTCAGCGAGCCGCCTTCTTCGATGTTGCGCGCGGCGCCGAAGAAACGCTTTGGCTTCTCCAGGGCGTGGGCATCGACACCACCGGTCAGCACCTTGCCGGAGCTCGGGATCACAGTGTTGTAGGCACGGGCCAGACGGGTGATGGAGTCGAGCAGGATCACCACGTCTTTCTTGTGTTCGACCAGGCGCTTGGCCTTCTCGATCACCATTTCAGCCACCTGCACGTGGCGGGTTGGCGGCTCATCGAACGTCGAGGCAACCACTTCGCCACGCACGGTGCGCTGCATTTCGGTCACTTCTTCCGGACGCTCATCGATCAACAGTACGATCAGGTGAACTTCAGGATTGTTACGCGCAATGTTCGCTGCAATGTTTTGCAGCATGATCGTTTTACCGGCTTTCGGCGGCGCAACGATCAGGCCACGCTGGCCCTTGCCGATGGGTGCGCACAGGTCGATCACACGACCGGTCAAGTCTTCGGTGGAACCATTACCGGCTTCCATCTTCATGCGCACGGTCGGGAACAGCGGGGTCAGGTTCTCGAAGAGAATCTTGTTTTTCGCGTTCTCTGGGCGATCGAAGTTGATCGTGTCGACCTTGAGCAGAGCGAAGTAACGCTCGCCTTCCTTCGGAGGGCGGATCTTGCCCACGATGGTGTCGCCGGTGCGCAAGTTGAAGCGACGGATCTGGCTCGGCGAGACGTAGATATCGTCTGGGCCGGCAAGATAGGAAGCGTCTGCGGAGCGGAGGAAGCCGAAGCCGTCCTGGAGAATCTCCAGCACGCCATCACCGGAGATTTCCTCGCCGCTTTTCGCGTGCTTCTTGAGCAGGGAGAAAATCACGTCCTGCTTGCGCGAACGGGCCATATTTTCTATGCCCATTTCTTCGGCCAGTTGGAGCAGGTCGGTAATCGGCTTTTGCTTGAGTTCAGTCAGATTCATATAGGAATGACGTAATCATTTATGGAGGGGGGAAATTAAGCTTTTGGCTTAATGAGGCCGCGCCGCAGAGAAGGCGACAGGATCGCGTACTAATCGAAAAGGAATGCGTCGGCGACGGCTTGCAGGGGGCAGTGGAGAAACCAGTGCGGGGCCGAATGTACCACCTGAATTTCGGAGCGTCTAGCCCTGTTTTACGAAAAAGCCCCGAGATTTTCGGGGCTTTTTTGGCGACGCTTAGATGTTGGCGTCGAGGAAGGCTTGCAGTTGGGACTTCGACAGCGCGCCTACTTTAGTGGCTTCGACGTTGCCGTTCTTGAACAGCATCAACGTTGGAATACCACGCACGCCGTGCTTGGCCGGGGTTTCCTGGTTCTCGTCGATGTTCAGCTTGGCAATGGTCAACTTGCCTTCATAAGTGGTTGCAATGTCGTCCAGGACCGGAGCGATCATTTTGCAAGGGCCGCACCATTCGGCCCAGTAGTCAACCAGCACCGGGCCGGCAGCCTTGAGTACTTCGGCCTCAAAGGTCGCGTCGGTGACGTGCTTGATAAGATCGTTGCTCATGGATGTCTCCGGAATGTAAGCAAAAAAAACGTTGCCCATCATAGCCGCCCTTCCCCCGTTCAGGAAGCCGCCTCTGATTGAGTCTTGCTATGGCGACGCATGACTTTGCATATCGCCGGTTCACGGTGCGACGGGTGTGACGAAGGCAATGCCCGTGCGCAATGCGGCATTACGTACATGTTCCTGCATGGTTTTCTGCGCCGCCGCACTGGTGCGCCGGGCCAGGGCACGCAAAATCCTGCGATGCTCCTGCCAGGTTTCCATGGCGCGCTCTGGCCGGATGAACGGTAGTTTCTGGCTTTCCAGGAATACATCGGCGCTGGCGCTCAGAATGCTCACCATCGCCTGGTTGCCGCTGGCCAGCAGGATGCGCTGGTGAAACTTGAAGTCCAGCCGGGCGGCAGCGTCAAAGTCACCCGCTTTGAGCACCTTGCGCATCGCCTCGACATTGTCTTCCAGGCTGTCGAGCTCGTCGGTGGTCAATGTGACCGCCGCCAACCCTGCCGCAAACCCTTCCAGGGCGTAACGCAGCTGGAAGATCTCCAGCGGCGTGGCCTGCGCCGCAAACGGCCAGGCGAGTTCGGACGGTGGGTCCGGCGCCTGCACAAACACACCCTTGCCCGGCTGCACACTGACCACACCCAAGGCGCTCAAGGACGATAACGCCTCACGCAACGAGGCCCGGCTGACGCCCAACCGCACCGCCAGATCGCGTTGCGAGGGCAATGCATCGCCCGGCCCGAAGCCCTGCTCCTTGATCAGTTTGCGGATGGCCTGCAGGGCCGCTTCCGGTACGGCTTGGGCGATGGAATTCATAAAAACTCAAGGTTCCAGTCAACTGAGCGGCTAGTTGTAAAGCTATTCACGCCTGCCGGCAAGCCACGCCCCAAAGGGGCTCGCGGGGTTTTTACGGCGCTCGAAAAGGGTGCGAAAAGTTTAATGACTGTTCAGACCAGTAAGACCATCCCACCTCAACGGATCCGTGCCTTACAGACAATTCCATGAGCGCTGGCATGGGCTGTGCACTGGGCAAACTCAGAAAATTCCTTCGCCCTTCTCGGAGAGTTGCCATGACCAAGCGCTACAGCGCCCTGCTCACTGCCCTGTTTGCCAGCCTGATGCTGAGCCAGGCACCCGCCCAGGCCAACGGTTTGGACGACATTGTTGCCCGAGGCACCCTCAAGGTCGCCGTGCCGCAGGACTTCCCGCCGTTCGGCTCGGTGGGCCCCGACATGAAACCCCGCGGCCTGGACATCGACACCGCCAAGCTGCTGGCCGACCAGCTCAAGGTCAAGCTGGAGCTGACTCCGGTCAATAGCACCAACCGCATCCCCTTCCTCACCACCGGCAAGGTCGACCTGGTGATCTCCAGCCTGGGCAAGAACCCCGAGCGCGAAAAAGTCATCGATTTCTCCAAGGCCTACGCGCCTTTCTACCTCGCCGTGTTCGGCCCGCCTGACGCGGCGATCAGCACCACCGACGACCTCAAGGGCAAGACCATCAGCGTGACCCGTGGCGCCATCGAGGACATCGAGCTGACGGCTGTCGCGCCCAAAGAGGCGACCATCAAGCGCTTTGAAGACAACAATTCGACTATCGCCGCCTATCTGGCCGGACAGGTCGACCTGATCGCCAGCGGCAACGTGGTGATGGTGGCGATCAGCGAGCGCAACCCGAAACGCGTACCGGCGCTGAAGGTGAAGCTCAAGGACTCTCCGGTGTACGTGGGTGTGAACAAGAACGAGCCGGCATTACTGGACAAGGTCAACCAGATACTGGTCGCGGCGAAGGCTGATGGCAGCCTGGAAAAGAACGCTATGCAGTGGCTCAAAGAGCCGCTGCCGGCTGACCTGTGACGCGACGGAGCTGACTGATGGCGTATCAATTCGACTTTGTACCGGTGCTGGCCAACACCGACCTGTTGTTACGCGGCGCCCTGTTTACCCTTGAGCTGACGGCTATCGGCGCACTGCTGGGAGTGGCCCTGGGCACCGTCGGTGCAGTTGTGCGGGCATGGAAGATTCAGCCGTTCGCCTGGTGCTTCGGCGTGTATGTCGAGTTGATCCGCAACACGCCCTTTCTGGTGCAGCTGTTTTTCATCTTCTTCGGCCTGCCGTCCCTGGGCTTGAAAATCACCGAGTGGCAAGCCGCCGTACTGGCGATGGTGATCAACCTGGGGGCCTATTCCACGGAGATCATCCGTGCCGGTATCCAGGCCATACCGCGCGGGCAACTGGAGGCTGCGGCGGCATTGGCCATGACGCGTTTCGAAGCGTTTCGCCATGTGGTGCTGCTGCCGGCACTGGGCAAGGTGTGGCCGGCCCTGAGCAGCCAGATCATCATCGTGATGCTTGGCTCGGCAGTCTGTTCGCAGATCGCTACCGAAGAGCTGAGCTTTGCCGCCAACTTCATTCAGTCGCGCAATTTCCGCGCCTTTGAAACCTATGCCCTGACCACCCTGGTGTACCTGTGCATGGCGTTGATGATTCGCCAGTTGCTCAACTGGATCGGCCGCCGCTATGTGATGAGGAACAGCCGATGAGTGATTTTTCCTTCTGGGACATCGTGCGCAATCTGCTCACCGGCCTGCAATGGACGCTGTTGCTGTCGCTGGTGGCGTTCATAGGCGGCGGTGTGATCGGCCTGCTGGTGATGGCGATGCGCATCAGTCACAAGGCATTCCCGCGCAATGTGGCCCGCACCTATATCGAACTGTTCCAGGGCACGCCGCTGCTGATGCAACTGTTCCTGGTGTTTTTCGGTGTGGCGTTGCTCGGGGTGGATATTTCGCCCTGGCTGGCGGCGGCCATCGCCCTGACCCTGTTTACCAGCGCCTACCTGGCCGAAATCTGGCGCGGCTGCGTTGACTCTATTTCCCATGGGCAGTGGGAGGCATCGGCCAGCCTGGCGCTCAACCCTCTTGAACAACTGCGCTACGTGATCCTGCCCCAGGCCCTGCGCATTGCCGTGGCGCCGACCGTGGGGTTTTCGGTGCAGGTGGTCAAAGGCACCGCCGTGACTTCGATCATCGGCTTTACCGAACTGACCAAGACCGGCGGCATGCTCGCCAATGCCACCTTCGAACCCTTCATGGTCTACGGCCTGGTGGCCCTCGGTTACTTCCTGCTCTGCTACCCCTTGTCCCTCAGTGCGCGCTACCTGGAAAGGAGACTGCATGCCTCTGCTTAGAATTTCCGCCCTGCATAAGTATTACGGCGATCACCATGTACTCAAGGGCATCGACCTCTCCGTTGAAGAGGGCCAGGTGGTGGCGATCATCGGCCGCAGTGGCTCGGGTAAATCCACCTTGCTGCGTACTCTCAATGGCCTGGAGTCGATCAACGACGGCGTGATCGAAGTCGATGGCGAATACCTCGACGCCGCCCGCGCCGACCTGCGCAGCCTGCGGCAGAAGGTCGGGATGGTGTTCCAGCAGTTCAACCTGTTTCCACATTTGACCGTTGGCGAAAACGTCATGCTTGCGCCACAAGTGGTGCAGAAAGTGCCCAAAGCCAAGGCAGCGCAGTTGGCCAAACAGATGCTGGAACGCGTTGGCCTGGGAGAGAAGTTCGATGCCTTCCCCGACCGGCTGTCTGGCGGCCAGCAACAACGCGTGGCGATTGCGCGCGCCCTGGCCATGTCACCCAAGGTGCTGCTGTGCGACGAAATCACCTCGGCCCTCGACCCGGAACTGGTCAACGAAGTGCTCAGCGTGGTGCGCCAACTGGCTAAAGATGGCATGACGCTGATCATGGTGACCCACGAAATGCGCTTCGCCCGGGAAGTCGGTGACAAGCTGGTGTTCATGCACCAAGGCAAGGTGCATGAAGTGGGCGACCCCAAGCTCCTGTTTGCCAACCCGCAAACGCCGGAGCTCGCCAACTTCATCGGTTCAGTGGAACAGCCGGACTGACCAGTTCAAAACGACCCTGCCCCTCCAGCGACGTCTGGCTTCGCACTTGCAGCGCCTCGGCGGGCAGGTCGGTGTCGATGTCGACCTGGGCGGTCAAGCGCTGACCTGTTACCGGCCTCCCTGCGACGCGTGCCGTCAGGACCTGGCCCGGTAATAACTGCCCACCCGCGCCACCGCCGGGCGGGTCCCAGTCGACGGCACGCCCATCCACCTGTGCATGCTTGAGGCTAAGCCGCAACCGCCCCTGCTGGCCAAAACGGAACGCTTGCCCATCGGCGGCACCGATAAACCGCAACGCCATCACCGACGGCTCGACGCACAACACGTTGAGCTGCAGCGTGCGCGTGGCTAGCGTCACGGTGGTGCTTTCGACCAGCGCCTCCCGGCGAATGACCCCGTAGTCGATACGCGGTTGGCTCACGGACAATCGGCAGTTTTCGGCGTGCGCGCCCTGAGCCAGCAACACCGTACAAAACAGCGCACAGCCGAGGCATATAAACTTACCGACCATGGCACACCGCCGCTGTTGTATCGAAGAACTTGTCATTATCAGGCTGGCTCCCAGGGGAAATGTTCAGCAGGCAACTGGCCGAGTCCGGCAATGAAACCCTCAGGTCTTGCACCTCGTTCACGTCGTTCAGAAAGATCATGCCTTCGCCCACTACGCTGGTCAGAAAACGATCGCCCTTGCCGAACACCGCCGCGCCCTGAGGCAGTGGCCGGCCTTGATCATCGCTGGCGTTGACCAGCATGCGGCGCACCTTCACCACATCAAATGCCACGGTGTTGACGGAACCGCGGCCTGCGGCGAGCACACGGGTGCCGTTCTTCAGATCAACGCGTTTTGGCAAGGACTGGGTTTGCACCTCGATATGGCTGTTGGTGTAGGCAGGCAAGCCTGGAAGCACGGCCTGGCCGGTGAAGTCAGTCCACACCGGGCCTTGCGGGGTGTCGATTTTTGCAGAACCAATGTCGCCCACCGACGCAATACCAAACGTGTCCTGCACCGTGTAGGGCGAGAAGGTAATCCCACCTTCATGAGCGACCACGCCACCTTGCAGTTGCCCGGTGTAACTGGTGCCTAACGGGTCGCGACTGACACCCAGACCGACTCGGGTGTAACGCGGCGTGAGGTCTACCTGGCCGCGCATCGATTGCTCCTGCGCACTGAGGTCGCGCTCGACACCCACTTCATAGTTCACATACTCATTGACCCGTTCAGTGAGCGCCGTGCCGGTACGGGACTGCCCCCCACGGCGACTGACATAGCTGTTCACACGACGATCACCGCCCAGAGGCACGCTGACCTGCAGCCGCAAGGACAAATCATCATCGAGGACGGTGTCGCGCCGGTTTCGCTCCCGAGTGGCGTCGCGGCGTGCTTGAGTGCTGCCCACCTGGGAGTCGGCAATCAACGCAACATCGGCATAGCGAAACGATTTGTTCCATGAGGCGAACACGTGTTCGCTCGATTGCCCGTCAAATTGAGCGCTACGGGTATAGCCCAGGGAGAAGGCACCCAGGGTGGGGTCGACCCATGTCACGCCCGCCGTGTATTGATTCTTGAAGCGTGACGCCAGCACGTCGGCCGTGGTCGGGCGGCCGGTCTCGATCACCTCGCGATAGCCGCGGGTCTGGCTGGTTGCGCTGAGGTTGAGCTCGACGTCGGCGGATACCGGGCTGCTCACGGACACGCTACTGCGTGAGCCGGACACGGCATGACGGCTGTCGCGGGACAGGTTATGACGCGCGCCCACCGACACTCGCTGGAAAAACACGCTGCTCAACGTGCCACCTGCCGACCAGTACTCGTCGGTACTCAACAAGCCGAAACCACCCGTTGAGTCGCGCCCCAGGCCCCACGTCCCGCTGCCCATGGCGACGACGGGCGATGGCCCCTCGCCCTGCGTCTCTTCACGTAGTTTGCCGAGGGACAAGTAATAACCGGGTGCCGCCGGCGCGGCGCCGGCGAACGAAGCCGCCGGCACCACGAAGCTGCGTCGGCCCCCGCGTACATCGATCACACTGACCTCAAGGTCGCTTGTGCCATTGAGCAGCGGCAAACCGGTCAGCCGAAAAGGCCCTTCGGGCACCAGCGTACTGTGGATCAACACGCCGGACTGACGCACCTCAATCCGCGACTGGCTCTGTGCCAGGCCTTCCACCACCGCGTTATTGCTGCCCGCCGGCACGCGCGACTGGCCGTCGGGGGAAAACTGCACACCCGACAGCTGGATGCCACCAAACAGCGGGTTGTTGCTGGACAGCTGGCCCGCCTGGAAAGTCGAGCGCAACGCGGCGATATCCCGCTGCGCATAGGCATACAGGTGCTCGTTGTGCGTCACGCCGTTATCGGAGACGTAGATTTGACGACTGCGAAGAATCCAATCACCCAGGTTGAAACCCGCTTCGGTGTAAGCCGACACGAATCGGTTGTTCCCACTGCGCGAATGGCTGTCGAAACCCTGCACATCATAGTTGAACAAGCCCGCCGCACCGCCCCGGGCGAACTCCCCGGCCTCCCACTGCGGTTCGCGCAGTGATGAGGTAGGCACCACCAGCGCCACTTCATCGTTGCCAGGGCGCAGCCGCACCATGGTCGTGGGAAACGCCCCCAGAAAGTCATGGCATGCCTGGTCGGCAGTGGCGCCTTTGCGGACGATGGCAGTGGGTTTGACCAACCCGGCTTTGTCCAGCAATGCCGGGGTAAAGCACAATTGCCCAGTGGCATCGAACTGGGCGTCCACCAACCCGAGCGGGTTGCCGTTGACTTTCAACCCCACCACCTGGGTGCCCTCGCGAAAGCGCGCCGCCGTGCGGAAGTAGTCCGAGACTTTCGGGTCAATGCCGTGCGTGGTCAGTGCCGCCAGGTCAAAGCCCTCGCCCAGTTCCAAGGCAGGGGCAACGCCAGGCAAGCTCCACAGTGTTGCCATCCCCATGAGCAACGTGGGTCGGCGGGTCCATAAAAAAGCTCCGGTTCGGTGACTCGACAGGTTTGTCATGGGTCGATCAACCCCCGTCGGTATTGATCGGGGCCCGGTAGTTTTCTACCGAAAAGCCGTAGATCGTGGCCGGTTGAATCTCTATATCAGTCAGTTCCTCCAAGGGTCCTTCAACCTTCACCGCCAGCGCTTCGCCCGGCAAAATGTAGGTGCGCGGCAGCGTAGCCGGGGCTCCCTGTGGCAATAACCGAACCTGCGGAGCCATGCGCACCACATAAGCGCTATCGTTGTGGACCGTCAAACGTTGCCCTGTACGTCGCCACTTCAGCAGCTCCCAGGGCGTGTGATGAACCGGCAGGCCTTGGGGATGCAGGATCAGCGGCAAATTCTGCCGCAAGGTGATACCAATGGTCGCACCGCCCGCAGCACGCGCCTGGGGAATGCCCTCGAAAGACACGCGTTTGAGCCGCTGAGTCTTCAACGGGGCCTTCAACGTGCTGATGAAACGCACCAGTTGCGTTTCACCCCCTTCCACCCGCGCAATAGGCGGCGTCACGATCAAGAGCGGTTCCACATCTTCCGGTATGTTTTCTATTACCGAATGCAGCAGCGCTGGAGCCGCGTCGGTATTCTTGATGTTTATCGTCGCTTCACCCTGCTCTTCGTTCAATACAATGACCGTGGTTTCCGGCAACATACCATCAGCCACCGCAACACCGACAAAGCACAAGAGCAACAGTGCATATAACAAACGCGTACTCTTTCTTACGGGACGACTAAGCACTCTGTGTTCCCCACAACCTTGAAGTTGACTATTGAGCGACGGGCGCGCTTATAAAACAGCCGACCAGAAACACATGTTTCTTGATCGACTGTTTTTATGTCGCTTAGATGTAACTCAATTCAAGTGTTGCGCGCCCATCAAGGGTAACGTCACGACTCAGGTCCAGGTCCTGGCCTTTATTGATCACCGCGCGCACAGCAATCGTCCCGGTCAACTGGTTGATAGAGGCGGGTGTGGCAGCCGTGCTGCTGCGCCAGGAATATTGGCTAGGCGCTTGTGCGACTTTGCCATCACTGTTCTGCCAGGCGCCGGCGCTGATTCGCATGATCGGAAACAGTGTTGCGGTCGGCGAGCGCAGGTCCCTGAGGGTAACGGCAAAGCCACCCGTTCTCCGGCCGGCCACAGTCCCCAACCCAAAGTTGTTCGCCTCGGTGTAACCACCCCCGAGCGCAGTGAGGATGCCCGTTACCTTGCTGCCGGCCTGCAGGTCGACAAATTTGAGCCCGAACTGGACAGGCGTATTGCCACAGCTGACGGTGATAGGCGTGGTTTTTTCGGTGAGCGCGTTAAACGCCGTCTGGGACAGTTGGCCCGAAGGAATATCGCCGTAGTTGATAATGCCACCGCCGCTCATACTGAGGTTACAGGCGGCGGGCTTGATGACCCCCCTGACGATCAGTTCTGCGCTGGTGGCAGCATGTGCGCCAATGTTTGCCGCCAGGCAAACGAGACCCAGGGTCAATCCAACAATTTTTTTCATATTCGACCTGTCACTTGAAAGTTAACAGGTGCTCTCTACGTTCGTCTTGGCGGCTCCATCGCCAAACGGTTTATCTTCCTGGATGTTCTACGACGACACATAAATAACACCAAGGCAAAATTGCCGGGTGACAGTGTGTCGCCTTGGTGCTTCATTAAAGAATCAGATAACGCCTGGGTTAGTGTGAGAACGGTAAAACCTGCTGGTCATTTAAACCCAATTTAAAAGTAGGCTAAAACAAAATACCCGATGACATAATCAAACGCGTCCTGTAGGGAAAATCAAAACGCGGCTTTACTACGAGGCGAAGTTAAAACTCCTACAAAATTAATTCACTACTCCCCTGCTTGTCATTCGATGACATCCTACATATCTCACAAATTACCCCCACAGACAGCCGCAGAAAAATTACCGAAGCACAACGCGTTGGCTCCAGCGGTCGATCGTGGCACGATGGCAAGGTTATCGACCGAGACCCCAAACCATGCCGCAATCCCAAGCCAAGAACCTGTCCCTGATCGCTGCCATCGACCTGGGCTCCAACAGCTTTCACATGGTCGTGGCCAAGGCCCAGAACGGTGAAATCCGCATCCTTGAGCGGCTCGGCGAGAAAGTGCAACTGGCTGCCGGGATCAACGACGAACGCCAGCTCAATGAAGAGTCCATGCAGCGCGGCCTCGACTGCCTCAAGCGCTTTGCGCAACTGATCAACGGCATGCCGCCTGGCGCTGTACGAATAGTGGGCACCAACGCCTTGCGTGAAGCCCGTAACCGCAACGAATTCATCCATCGCGCCGAGGAAATCCTCGGGCATCCGGTAGAGGTTATTTCCGGTCGCGAGGAAGCACGCCTGATTTACCTCGGGGTCTCCCATACGCTGGCCGACACCCCGGGCAAACGCCTGGTGGCGGACATTGGCGGTGGCAGCACCGAATTCATCATCGGCCAGCGTTTTGAACCCCTGCTGCGCGAAAGCCTGCAGATGGGCTGCGTCAGCTACACGCAGCGTTATTTCAAGGATGGCAAGATCACCCCGGCGCGCTATGCCCAGGCCTACACGGCGGCGCGGCTGGAGATCATGAGCATCGAACACGCCCTGCACCGCCTGAGCTGGGATGAAGCCATCGGCTCTTCCGGCACCATCCGTGCCATCGGCCTGGCGCTCAAGGCCGGCGGCCATGGCACCGGCGAGGTGAATGCGGAAGGCCTGGCGTGGCTCAAGCGCAAGCTGTTCAAGCTGGGGGATGCCGAGAAGATCGACTTCGACGGCATCAAGCCTGACCGCCGCGCCATCTTCCCCGCCGGCCTGGCGATTCTTGAAGCCATTTTCGACGCCCTCGAACTGCAACGCATGGACCACTGTGACGGCGCCCTGCGCGAAGGTGTGCTCTATGACCTGCTCGGTCGCCATCACCATGAAGATGTGCGTGAGCGCACCCTCAGCTCGTTGATGGAGCGTTACCACGTAGACGTGGAGCAAGCGGCGCGCGTAGAGCGCAAAGCCCTGCACGCCTTCGACCAGGTGGCCGATGACTGGGACCTGCAAAACGGCGTATGGCGTGAACTGCTGGGCTGGGCCGCCAAGGTGCACGAGGTGGGCCTGGACATCGCCCATTACCATTACCACAAGCACGGCGCCTACCTGATCGAACACTCGGACCTGGCCGGGTTCTCACGGGAAGACCAACAGATGCTCGCGCTGTTGGTGCGCGGCCACCGCCGTAATATTCCCAGGGACAAATTTGCCGAGTTCGGCAAAGACGGCATCAAGCTGATTCGCCTGTGCGCGCTGTTGCGCTTTGCCATCCTGTTCCACCACATCCGTGGCACCCAGGAAATGCCCCAGGTGAAGCTGCGCGCCGACGGCGACAGCCTGGAAGTGATGTTCCCCAAAGGCTGGCTGGATGAAAACCAGCTGACCCAGGCGGACTTCGCCCAGGAAGCGGAGTGGCTGACGCGGGTGGGGTTCAGCCTGAACCTGCATTAAAGAACACCACAAAACAAATGTGGGAGGGGGCTTGCTCCCGATGCGGTGTGTCAGTCACTTGATACTTTGACTGAGACACCGCCATCGGTGCATAGGTATCTACACAACTGTGTGGCAGCAGCCTACGCTAACCACGATGCGAAGCGAGTCGCTCTTGATTTTGCTTTTGATCTAGGCGCCCCGTTAAACCACGCTGGCCGGAATTCGATATTGATTTGGGGGGTAAACCGGCAGGGATGCCGGTTTAGCCGCCCCGCGCCATGGATGGCGCGTGGCGGCGGCCCCCCAAATCAATGTCGGATTACGGGCACACCGAGCCTAGGCGAGGTGCCGAGTGGTGGGGCAAGAGCGTTTTGCTTACTTTTGCGCTTTTCAAAAGTGAGACGCCGTAAGGGCGGAACCCTAAGCCGCCGTTACCGCAGCAACGGATATGTACTCGCTCTGATCCAACATCCTGGTCGGCTGTCAGGCCGCCATCGGGAGCAAGCCCCCTCCCACATTTGGATCGCGCGGCATCAGTCAGATAGCTATAGGCCGCCAGGTCGCCACGGGAGCAAGCTCCCTCGCCACAGGTTCAGGGCTACGCCAAAGTTGTGTAGATACCCATGGCCATCGGGGGCAAGCCCCCTCCCACATTGGATCGCAGCGAACCTTGCTTAATTCACCGTCAGGATCGGGCTGCCCAGCTTCTCCAGCAACGTGGCCTGCGCACTGCGCGGGTTCTGGTTCCCGGTCGGTGTGTTGCGCACATACCGCCCATCCGACTGCAGGCTCCAGCTGTGGGTGTTGTCGGTCAGGTAGCTTTCCAGCTCCTTCTTGACCCGCATGATCAGCTTCTTGCCCTCCACCGGGAAGCAGGTCTCCACGCGCTTGTCGAGGTTGCGCTCCATCCAGTCGGCGCTGGAGAGGAACATCTGCTCTTCGCCACCGTTGAGGAAATAGAACACCCGCGTGTGCTCCAGGAAGCGGCCGATGATCGAGCGCACATGGATGTTATGCGAGACGCCGACAATGCCCGGGCGCAGGCAGCACATGCCACGGACCACCAGGTCGATGCGCACGCCCGACTGGCTGGCCTTGTACAGCGCGCGGATGATCTTCGGATCGGTCAGCGAGTTGAATTTGGCGATGATGTGCGCCGGCTTGCCCTCGAGGGCGAACTGGGTCTCGCGGGCAATCATGTCGAGCATGCCCTTCTTCAGGGTGAACGGCGCGTGCAGCAGCTTCTTCATGCGCAAGGTCTTGCCCATGCCGATGAGCTGGCTGAACAACTTGCCGACGTCCTCGCACAGGGCGTCGTCGGACGTCAGCAGGCTGTAGTCGGTATAGAGCTTCGCGTTGCCGGCGTGGTAGTTGCCGGTGCCCAAATGGGCGTAACGCACGATTTCACCGGCTTCGCGGCGCAGGATCAACATCATCTTGGCGTGGGTCTTGAAGCCGACCACGCCATAGATCACTACCGCACCGGCTGCTTGCAAGCGGCTGGCCAGTTGCAGGTTGGATTCCTCATCGAAGCGCGCTCGCAGCTCAATGACCGCCGTGACTTCCTTGCCGTTACGCGCAGCGTCGACCAGGGCATCGACGATTTCCGAGTTGGCGCCGGAGCGATACAGCGTCTGGCGCACAGCCAGGACGTGCGGGTCCTTGGCGGCCTGGCGCAGCAGGTCGACCACCGGGGTGAACGACTCGAAGGGGTGCAACAGCAGAATGTCCTGCTTGCTCACCACGCTGAAGATGTTCTCGCTGTTTTGCAACAGTTTCGGGATTTGCGGTGTAAACGGCTTGTATTGCAGCTCCGGGTGGCTGTCCAGGCCGGTGATGCTGAACAGGCGCGTCAGGTTCACTGGGCCATTGACCTGGTACAACTCGGATTCGGCCAGGTTGAACTGCTTGAGCAGGTAATCCGACAAGTGTTTCGGGCAGGTATCCGCCACTTCCAGGCGCACCGCATCGCCGTAGCGCCGCGAAAACAGCTCACCGCGCAGGGCACGGGCCAAGTCTTCGACGTCTTCGGAGTCCAGCGCCAGGTCGGCGTTACGGGTCAGGCGGAATTGGTAGCAGCCCTTGACCTTCATGCCCTGGAACAGGTCATCGGCGTGCGCATGGATCATCGACGACAGGAATACATAATTATCGCCAGCGCCCCCTACTTCTTCGGGTACCTTGATGATTCGTGGCAGCAGGCGCGGCGCCGGGATGATCGCAAGGCCCGAGTCGCGGCCGAAGGCGTCGATGCCTTCGAGCTCGACGATGAAGTTCAGGCTCTTGTTCACCAGCAACGGGAACGGGTGCGTCGGGTCGAGGCCGATCGGGGTGATGATCGGTGAAATCTCGTCACGGAAGTAACGGCGCACCCAGGTCTTGATCTTGGTGGTCCAGTGCCGGCGACGGATGAAGCGGACCTGATGTTTTTCCAGCTCCGGCAGCAGGATATCGTTGAGGATCGCGTATTGGCGGTCCACATGGCCGTGCACCAGCTCGCTGATGCGCGCCAGGGCCTGGTGCGGTTGCAGGCCGTCGGCACCGGCTTGCTCACGGGCGAAGGTGATCTGCTTCTTGAGGCCGGCGACGCGGATCTCGAAGAACTCGTCCAGGTTGCTCGAGAAGATCAACAGGAACTTGAGCCGCTCCAGCAACGGATAGGACTCATCCAGCGCCTGTTCCAGCACGCGAATGTTGAATTGCAGTTGGGACAGCTCGCGGTGGATGTACAGGCTGCTGTCATCCAGGTTGGTAACCACGGCCACTGGCGCCGGCGCCGGCGCTTCGGCGGCCACCACAGGCGGGGCAGGCTCAAGCTCCGGCGGGGTCTCGGTGACTTGTTCAACCACCGGATGAGCGTCTTTTACGGCAACTTCTGTAAGTCCTTCGGTATTCATCGAGTGTTCCTGTGAGGGCTATGGTTGCTCTCTAAGCAATTGGGCAGCGCCGGGATTCCCAGCTCCACCCAATGGGCGGCTTCTTCGAGCAGCAGGTCAATGCTCAAGCGCTCCACCCCCGGCATCGAGGCCACCGCTTCCCGGCGATTTTCACCGTCCAGCACGAATACCGGCAGGATCAGATCATTCGTCGTCAGTACATTTTCACGTACCAGACGGCGAGAAAAATCATCACGGCGGTTGCGACGCAGACGTGTGGCGGGAAATAGCCGGTTGGCGGGGATAAAGCTCACGACAGACTCCTGAGCCCGCGTTTACGGGCGGGCGGTGCAGTTATAAGCGGCCATTATGACGAATGAATGACAGTTGTGCTTATCGATGCGACATGAAGTGGCATTCGGCATTTGCGTAGGAATTGTTCACTTCGTGACACATCTCGATACTTTCATGAATCTTCGTGAAGGCGTAGGCTGCGCGTTCATTTCGCCAGCACCCTAGACCATGCTTCAACAATTTCTGCATGACTTCGGCTACTTTGCCCTCTTCCTCGGCACGTTCTTCGAAGGCGAGACCATCCTCGTGCTCGCAGGCTTCCTGGCGTTCCGTGGATATATGGATATCAACCTGGTGGTGGTCGTTGCCTTTTTCGGCAGCTACGCCGGCGACCAGCTGTGGTACTACATGGGGCGCAAGCACGGCCGCAAATTGCTCGCGCGCAAACCGCGCTGGCAATTGATGGGCGACAAGGCGCTGGAACATATCCGCAAGCATCCGGATATCTGGGTGCTGAGCTTTCGGTTCGTCTACGGTTTGCGCACGGTGATGCCGGTAGCGATTGGCCTGTCCGGCTACCCACCTCTACGGTATTTGATCCTCAACGGTATCGGTGCGGCGATATGGGCGGCTGCGCTAGGGGCTGCGGCCTATCATTTCGGCGCGGTACTCGAAGGCATGCTCGGCAGTGTCAAGAAATACGAGCTGTGGGTGCTGGGCGCCTTGCTGGTGCTGGGCTTGGGCCTGTGGCTGCGACGCCGCGTCAAGAATGCCCGCATCGCCCGCGAAGCGTGTGCCGAAGCCAAGGCCCGGCTCGCTGCCGAACCCGCCCCGGTCGAACCCCCTAAGACGCCAGGCGAGTAACCCGGCTTCTGCAGCAGTAGAGGCCAATCACGCTGAGCAGGCTGTAGCTCAGCAGGGCCAGCCAGCCCAGAGTACTGGCCGGCCATAGCCCGACCCACGGGGCCAGCCATACCAACGGCAGATTCAGCCCCAGGCGCACCCCTTCTGCCTTCAGCGCCCACGGGCGATTCTCCAGTGCGACCCCCAGCGTGAACAGCCCCAGGGCCATGGCGCCCCAGCCCAGCACCAGCGCCGCCGTGGGCAGGCCTTCTGCGAAATTCATCAAATAACTGCCAAACCCCACATAGACCGCAAACTGCACGGCAACGTAGACCTGCTGGCGCGTATCCAGCGGCACCTCGAATTTGCGGAACCGGGCCAGGTCCGGCTTGGTGATCGGGTACCTGGCTTTCACGTCTGCGGGGCGCCAGCCGGTGCGCATGAACCAGATGCGCAGCTTGTCCCAGCGGTTCTCAGTACGACGGGCATCGCTCCACAACTGCGCATAAAACTGCAGGTTCGCCCACAGCGGATTCCAACTGGCCAGGGGCGTGGTCACGCCGAAAATCACCGGTTCATTGTCGTCTTCTTCCTGGAACGTGCCGAACAAGCGGTCCCAAAAAATGAACACCCCGCCATAGTTGCGATCCATGTAGAGGGCGTTCTGCGCGTGGTGGGCACGATGATTGGACGGTGTAACGAAGAACACCTCGAACCAGCCGAGCTTGGGCACGTGACGTGTATGCACCCAGAATTGATACAGCAGGTTGAGCGAAGCCACACTGACGAACACCACCAACGGCACACCGAGCACGGCCAGGGGCAGGTAGAAGATCCAGCTCAACAAAAAGCCGGTACTGGTCTGACGCAACGCGGTGGTGAGGTTGTAGTCCTCGCTCTGGTGGTGCACTGAGTGGGCAGCCCACAGGATATTGCGCTCATGGCCCAGGCGATGCAGCCAGTAGTAGCAGAAGTCGTAGAACACAAAGGCGACCACCCAGGTCCACACGCTCTGGGCCGACCATTCGGTCAGCGCCAGGTGCTTGAGGGCGAATGCATAGGTGAGCAAACCCACGCCCTTGGTCAGTAACCCGGTGGTGGTAGACAGCACGCCGGTGCTGAGACTGTTGATAGCGTCGGCGACTCGATAGTTGCGCGCACCGCGCCAGCGGTCAGCCAGCAGCTCCACCACGATCAAGGCAATGAAAAACGGTACCGCGTAAGGCACGAAGTCCATGGGCTAGTCCGGTTTATTTTTGTTACATCAGATTAGTGCAGTCCCATGAGATCCCATTGGCAACAGGTTACAAATTAGTAGACATTTAACGCCATGAATCAGGAGAAATGCCCATGAGCAAAAAGATTGCAGTGATCCTTTCCGGCTGTGGCGTGTACGACGGTGCAGAAATCCATGAAAGCGTGATCACCCTGCTGCGCCTGGACCAGCGCGGCGCTCAGGTTGAGTGCTTTGCGCCAGATATTGCGCAACTGCATGTGATCAACCACCTTACCGGCGAAGAAATGCCCGAATCGCGCAATGTGTTGGTGGAGTCAGCGCGCATCGCCCGAGGCGCGGTCAAAGATATCCGTGAGGCCAACGTGGCTGACTTCGATGCGCTGATCGTGCCGGGCGGGTTTGGCGCGGCGAAGAACCTGTCGAATTTCGCAGTGGAAGGCGCCGGCTGCAGCGTCAATCCGCAGGTGCTGGAGCTGGCGGAAGCCTTTGCCGAAGCGGGCAAGCCGGTGGGGCTGATCTGCATTTCCCCGGCCCTGGCCGCAAAAATCTACGGCCCGGGCGTGATCTGCACCATCGGCAACGATACCGACACCGCAGCGGCCTTGGACAAAATGGGCGCCACCCACCAGGAATGCACGGTGGAAGATATTGTCGAGGACAAGGCACGCAAGTTGGTGAGTACGCCGGCGTATATGCTGGGCAAAAATATCAGCGAGGTGGCGTCGGGCATCAACAAGCTCGTGGACCGGGTGCTTGAACTGACCCACGAAGACGACTAACGCCCTCTTTCTGTAGGAGCGAGCTTGCTCGCGAAGAACCTGAGAGCGCCGCGTTCATCCAGAGTGCCCGCGTTATCGTTGCCGTTCTTCGCGAGCAAGCTCGCTCCTACACAGGCTTCATCAAACGGGTGAGCAGGCGGTCCAGCGCGTTGGCGAACGCCTGTTTGTCCTTCTCGCTGTGCGGCGGTGGCCCGCCGCCCATCTGGCCTTGCTCGCGCAAGTCGGTGAACAGGTTACGCACTGCCAGGCGCTCACTCATGTTTGCCGGGCTGAACTCTTTGCCGCGCGGGTCGAGGGCCGTGACGCCCTTCTTGACCAAGCGGTCGGCCAAGGGCACATCGCTGCAGATTACCAACTCGCCGGGCATGGCGTGCTCCACCAGGTAGTCATCGGCCGCGTCAGGGCCGCTGGGCACCACGATCAGCTTCACACAGGCAAAGCTGGGTTTGATCTGGCTCTGGCCGGCCACCAGCACCACGTCAAACTGGCGCTTGAGGGCGAACTTCACCACCTGATCCTTGGCCGCCCGCGGGCAGGCGTCCGCATCGATCCACACTCGCATGACTATGCCGCCACCCGCTTCTCGGCCAGGCGACTGCGGCCATACAGCACCGCAATCGCCAGGATCGCCACGGCTTGCGCACTCAACGAATACGCATCGGCGTGGATGCCCAGCCAGTCGAAGTCAAAGAACGCCACCGGCCGCGTGCCGAAAACGCCCGCTTCCTGCAATGCTTTGACGCCATGCCCGGCGAACACCACCGACAGTGCGCACAGCAGCGCGGCGTTGATACCGAAGAACAGCGCCAACGGCAACTTCGCCGAACCGCGCAGGATCACCCAGGCCAGGCCCACCAGCAGCACCAATGCGGTGGCGCCACCCGCCAGCACCGCGTTGTGCCCGGCCGGGCCGGCTTGCAGCCACAGGGTTTCGTAGAACAGGATCACTTCGAACAGCTCGCGGTACACCGAGAAGAAGGCCAGCAGCGCAAAGCCGAAACGCCCACCACCGCCCACCAGGCTGCTCTTGATGTAGTCCTGCCACGCCGCCGCGTGACGCCGGTCGTGCATCCATACGCCCAGCCACAGCACCATCACGCTGGCGAACAGCGCCGTGCAGCCTTCCAGCAATTCACGCTGGGCGCCGCTGACATCAATCACATACGCCGCCAGCGCCCAGGTCGCCAAGCCGGCCAACAGCGCCAGGCCCCAGCCGACGTTGACGCTGCGCACCGCCGATTGCTGGCCGGTGTTACGCAGGAAGGCCAGGATCGCGGCCAGCACCAGGATCGCTTCCAGGCCTTCGCGCAGCAGGATCAGCAAACCGGAGATGTAGCTCAACGACCAGCTCAAGCCATCGCCGCCGAGCAAGCCGGCGGACTCGCTGAGCTTGCCCTTGGCTGCATCCAGGCGCTGTTGCACCTGTTCGATCGGCAGCCCGTCCTGCAAGGACTGGCGGTAGGCCATCAGCGCCTTCTCGGTGTCTTTGCGCACGTTGGCGTCGACGTTATCCAGCGAGCTTTCCACCAGCTCAAAGCCTTCAAGGTAAGCGGCTACCGACAAGTCATAGGCTTGCTCGTGGTCGCCGTTGCGGAACGCGGCCAGGCTTTTGTCCAGGGTGGTAGCGGTGTAGTCGAGCAACTGTGCCGGGCCACGCTTGACCTGCGGCGGCTGTGCGCGTTGGGCACGGAAGGTCGCTGCCACTGCCGGGCCGTCAGCGGCCAGTACTTCGTTGGGCGTCTGGCGTGCCAGGTCGGCCAGGTTGAAGGTGTGCTCGCTGTTGACCGCAGCCGGGTCAGCCGTGAAGCCTGCGATGTAGGTGGCGAGGTCCCAGCGCTGGCGGTCATCCAACTGGTCGGCAAAGGACGGCATGTCGGTGCCTTCGACACCCAGGCCCAGGGTGTTGTAGATCGCATAGAGGCTCAGGCGATCCAGGCGCGTGGCATCGCGCAGGTTAGCGGGCGGCGGGGTCATGCCCATGCCTGCCGGGCCATCGCCAGCGCCGGCCGTGCCGTGGCACACCGAACAATGCTGGGCATACAGCGGCGCACCGCGCGTCGGGTCGGGAGTGATCGCCGGCGCCTGGCTGACTTCATACGCCACCGCCAGCCTGGCGCCCAACTGACGGGCCTGGTGGGCGACAGTTGCGCCGTCTGCATGGGCGGTGACTGCCGCCAGCAACTCATCGACGCCCTTGATCAACTCGACGCGTTCGGGTTTTTCCGGCAGCTGCGCAACCAGACCCTGCAACACGCCCAAGAACTCCACCTGTTCGCGAAATTCCGATTCGTCCACCACCTTGCCCGCCTCCACAGTGGGCGGATAGTCGGCGCCAATGTAGTCAAGCAGATGCAGCGCCTGGGGTGCGCCTTCGGCCGTCGCGGCCAACAGATTGAAGCTGCACGACATCAACGCCGGCAGCACCAGCCAGGCGAGAAAACGGAAGGGGGCAGTCATGAATGAATCTCAAGTGGAAATACGAAGTAACACTATTGTTCAGCTTTACCGGATTTGACTCAAGGTGTTATTTGGCATTGCCACAAACCAATGTGGGAGGGGGCTTGCTCCCGATGGCGGTGGTTCAGCTAGCGATGAGCTGACTGGTACCCCGCCATCGGGAGCAAGCCCCCTCCCACATTTTGATCCGGTTTCGTCAATTACACCGTGGCGCGATGCAGGCTGGCGAGGAAACCGGCGGCGCCGACGAACAACCCGGCGAATGTGCGGTTCACGCGCTTCTGCTGCTTAGGCGAGCGCAACAGGCGCAGGACTTTCGAGGCCAACCCCGTATAACCGGCCATCACGATCATATCGACGCTGATCATCGTTGCACCAATGATCAGGTACTGGACCGCCAACGGCGCCTGTGGATTCACGAACTGCGGCAATACCGCGAGCATGAACACCAACGCCTTCGGGTTGCTGGCGTTGACCAGAAAACCACGAAACATCATGGCCATCGGCTTGCCAATCGGGCGTACTGCGGCGTCATCGGTCATGTCCATGGGCAAGGCGCGCCATTGCTTGATGGCCAGGTAGACCAGGTACGCCACGCCAAACCATTTGATCGCATAAAACGCGGTGGAGGACGTCGCCAGGATGGCACCCAAGCCGCCCGCCACCACGGCAATCTGCATCGCCAGGCCCAGCTGCAGGCCAATGGCGTTCCAGTAACCGCGTACGAAACCGTATTGCAGGCCGCTGGACATCGAGGCGATGGCGCCCGCGCCGGGGGAAAGGGAGATGATCCAACTGGCCAGGAAAAAGGCCAGCCACGTGTCGAGTGCCATTGCACACCTCGGGAAGGAGTTTGCGGTTGTGCCTTAAGCTAACGCTGCCGGCCAAAGGCTGGCTATCAATTTTTGCAGGCGGTGATTTCTAGCGGTCGCCAGGAAACACATGGGTACCGGGCCAACGCCGCACCGAGCGCTGGAAGAACAGACTGTTGGGCACTTGTACCATCGCGCTGTCCGTACCGGCCTCTGCCACCTCGACCAGCGTGGTATAGAGCAGATTGATCGCCACGACGCGCCCTTTCACACCGGGTTTGTCGACGGTGTCCACCAGTTCGACGATGTCGCCGAGGCGAAACGGCCCCACGGTGAAGATCAAGATCGCGCACAGCAAGTTGGACAGCACCGACCACATGGCGAAGAACGCCACCGCCGCCACCGCCACAAAGCCTGACAGTGCCGTCCACAGCACCGTGGCGGATACGCCCAGGCGGCCCAACACGAAGATCAGCGCACTGCCCATGATCAGCCAGCGCAGGCCACCGCGCAGCGGCATCAACAACTGTGGCGGGAACGGATAGCGTTCACCCAGGCGGGTCAGGCCTTTGGCGACAAAACGCTGGGCAAGATAACCCGCCAGCAGGATCAGCAGGATTTGCACGCCGATCCACACAGGCTCGATCCATTGCGCCGGCAAAGGCAGCTGCAACGCTTCCATCAGGACAGCGCCTCCAGCTCCGCTTGCAGGGTTTCAAGCACTTCGAGGGCTTCCATCCAGGATTCCTCCAGTTGCCCTTCTCGCACCTTGAGCCGGGCCTGTTCGGCCAGCAGGTCGCGCAGTTCATCCTTGCGCGCGGCCTCATACACAGCGCTGTCGCCCAGGCTGGTTTCGATCTTGGCCAGGCGCTCATGCACCTTGCCCAGCTCGACCTCCAGCTTGTCGGCTTCGCGCTTGTGTGGCGCCAACTGCTGACGCAGTGCGGCGGCGGCCTGGCGCTGGGCTTTCTTGTCGGTCTTGTCCGGGTTGACCGGCGTGTTGCTGGTCGGCGCATTGCGCAGACGGTAGTCGGTCAGCCAGCGCGCATAGTCGTCCAGGTCGCCGTCGAACTCTTCGACCTTGCCGTCAGCCACCAGCAGGAAATTATCGGTGGTGCTCTTGAGCAGGTGGCGATCGTGAGACACCACCAGTACCGCACCACTGAATTCCTGCAGGGCCATGGTCAGCGCCAGGCGCATTTCCAGGTCCAGGTGGTTGGTCGGCTCGTCGAGCAGCAGCAGGTTCGGGCGGTCCCAGGCGATCAGGGCCAGGGCCAGGCGTGCCTTTTCGCCACCGGAAAAATTCAGCACCGGCTCATCGATACGCGCGCCACGGAAGTCGAAACCCCCGAGGAAATCACGCAGGGTCTGTTCGCGCTCGGTGGGCGCCAGGCGCTGCAGGTGCAACAGCGGGCTCGCCTTGGAATCCAGCGAGTCCAGTTGATGCTGGGCGAAGTAGCCCACCACGGTGTTCTCGCCACGGGTCAGGCGGCCGGCCAAGGGCTCCAGTTCGCCCGACAGGTTCTTGATCAGCGTCGACTTGCCCGCGCCGTTAGGCCCCAGCAAACCGATGCGTGCGCCAGGCGTGAGCTGCAGCTTGACCTTCTCGAGGATGGTTTTGTCGCCATAACCCAGGCGTGCATCCGACAGATCGAGCAAGGGGCTGGAGATCTTCACCGACTCACGGAACACGAAGTCGAACGGCGAATCGACATGGGCCGCCGACAGCTCTTCCATGCGCTCCAGCGCCTTGATCCGGCTCTGGGCCTGCCGCGCCTTGGTGGCCTGGGCCTTGAACCGGGCGATATAGCTTTCCATGTGCGCGCGCTGCGCCTGCTGCTTCTCGAAAGCTTGTTGCTGCTGGGCCAGGCGTTCGGCACGGGCGCGCTCGAAGGCGGTGTAGCCGCCCCGATAGAGCGTGATTTTCTTCTGTTCGACATGGGCGATATTGTCGACCACGGCGTCGAGGAAATCCCGGTCGTGGGAAATCAGCAACAGGGTGCCCTGATAGTTCTTGAGGAAGTCTTCCAGCCACAGGATCGCATCGAGGTCCAAGTGGTTGGTCGGTTCGTCGAGCAGCAACAGGTCCGAAGGACACATCAGCGCCTGGGCCAGGTTCAGGCGCATGCGCCAGCCGCCGGAGAAATCGGCGACCGGGCGATCCATCTGTTCGTTGGTAAACCCCAGGCCTGCGAGCATCTTGCGGGCGCGGGCGTCGGCGGTGTAGCCGTCGGCGCTGTCCAGCTCAGAATGCAGGCGGGCTTGGGCGGCGCCGTCCTGGGCTTGTTCTGCGGCGGCGAGGTCGTGTTGCACCTGGCGCAGGCGCAGGTCGCCATCGAGCACGTAGTCGATCGCGATGCGGTCCAGGGTGTCGATCTCCTGGCGCATATGGGCGATGCGCCAGTCGGCCGGCAGCAGGCAGTCCCCGGAATCCGGGGTCAGCTCACCCAGCAACAGGGCGAACAACGTGGATTTGCCGGCGCCATTGGCACCGATCAGGCCGGCTTTGTGACCGGCGTGCAGGGTCAGCTCGGCATCTTCAAGAAGACGCTGCGGGCCACGCTGTAATGTTAGGCTTTGAAGTCGGATCATAATGGCGGCGGAGTCTACCAGCTTCGTTGGCCGCTGGCTTGGGTGTGAATATGTGCGCTGACCTGTGGAGCTTTGCCCTCTCGACTTACGCCCGCCCCGGCGTGGAGGCTGCTTGCCTGCGGTTGCAGGCGCAAGGCGCGGATGTGTGCCTGTTGCTGTGTGGTGCGTGGCTGGAGCAACGGGGTGTGGCGCGGTTGCCCGAACGCGTGGTGGCGCTGCAGCAGCTTGCGCGGCCATGGCGCACGCGTGTCGTCGAACCCTTGCGCGAAGTCCGCGTGCAATGGCGGGCGCTGGCACAGCAGGATGTGCAGTTGGCTGAATTACGGCGTCAGGTCAAAGCATTGGAACTGGAGGCCGAGCGAGCATTACTGACACGCCTGGAAGCGCTGGCGAAGACATGGCCGACCAACGAGGGGAAAGGGCAATACGAATGGCTTGAAGACCTGGCAAGCGAAGCCGCCGACCTTGACCACAACGCGCTGCAGCAGCTGCGCGTTGGGGTCACCCGCACTTAGGAAGCGCTGGTTGGGGTGGTGCTTGGCGCTACCGGTGCAGAGTTGCTGCTGGCCGATGCGGTTGGAGCGGAGGACGTTGCCGGGGTAGCGGCAGGTGCTGCAGGAGTTGCTGGCTTTGCAGGGGCTGGCTTGGCAGCGGTGGTTTTAGCAGCTGGCTTGGCGGCTGGTTTCGCAGCAGCGGTTTTAGCGGCTGGCTTGGCGGCTGGTTTCGCAGCAGCGGTTTTAGCGGCTGGCTTGGCGGCTGGTTTCGCAGCAGCGGTTTTAGCAACTGGCTTGGCGGCTGGTTTCGCAGCAGCGGTTTTGGCAGCTGGCTTGGCGGCTGGTTTCGCAGCAGCAGTTTTGGCAGCTGGCTTGGCGGCTGGTTTCGCAGCAGCGGTTTTGGCAGCTGGCTTGGCGGCTGGTTTCGCAGCAGCAGTTTTGGCAACTGGCTTGGCGGCTGGTTTGGCAGCAGCAGTTTTAGCAGCTGGCTTGGCGGCTGGTTTGGCAGCAGCAGTTTTGGCAACTGGCTTAGCGGCTGGTTTGGCAGCAGCAGTTTTAGCAGCCGGCTTGGCGGCTGGTTTGGCAGCAGCAGTTTTGGCAACTGGCTTAGCGGCTGGTTTGGCAGCAGTGGTTTTAGTCGCTGGCTTGGCGGCAATTTTAGCCGGCGCCTTCGCTGCAACAGCTTTGCTCACTGGCTTTTTGGCTGCGCTGGCGGTGACGGCTTTTGCCGGCGTACGCGCGCCAAGGGCCTTGGTGACGGCTTCTTTCACACGACCAATGCCCTGGGCCAGTTTCAGGCTTTCCTGAGCGTCTTTTTTGAGCTGGGAAATGTAGGTGCGGGTTTCGGTTTGACGGTCCTTGAGGGCGTCCAGCAGGTCCTCAAGTTCGTTAACCGCATCTTTGGCCTTGGCTTGTGCCTTGGCTTTGCCGGCAGTGGCGGCGTCTTGCAATTTGGTGCGGGATTTGTGCAGCTTTTCTTGCGCTTTGCCGCGTTGTTTTTCCAGTTTGGCGAGCAGTTTTTCTGCATCGGCCAAGGCCTGGGAACAAGCGCTTTCCAGATGTTCGAGCAAGCTGCCCGACAATTGTTGGAGTAAGTGCAACGGGGTATTTACAGGCTTCTGTTTGGCCGACATGGTTTACCTCCTGGCTGACGTGGGTGCGGCTCATACTAGCCCTCTGCTCTTACCGCCGCTAGGCCATGTTGACAGTATCGTTTGCGTTGCGTTGCAACGTACGAAAATTCTTATCGATATAACAGAAAACCACCCCACTGCTCAGCCACTCACGCTGGCATAATCCGTCGCACTTTCGGCGGAGAACACCCATGTCGCGTTACCTTTTCCTAGTGCTTGGCCTGGCGATTTTCAGCGCCGATGCGAGCGAGCAATCGCCGCCAAAAACCGCTACTCAAGACCAGCACGACCTCGCCTACAGCCTGGGCGCCAGCCTCGGTGAGCGTCTGCGCCAGGAGGTGCCCGACTTGCAGATCCAAGCCCTCGTCGAGGGTCTCAAACAAGCCTACCAAGGCAAACCATTGGCACTGGATGACACCCGCATCGAACAAATTCTTGCTCAGCATGAGGCACAGAACGCCACCGACGCCCAAGTGCCGCAGAGCGAAAAAGCACTCGCTGCCGAACAGCAATTTTTGTCGAAGGAAAAAGCTGCAAAGGGCGTGCGCGAATTGGCGGACGGCATACTGCTCACCGAGTTGACGCCGGGTACCGGCAACAAGCCGTTGGCAACTGATGAAGTGCAGGTGAAATACGTGGGTCGACTGCCCGATGGAAGCGTGTTCGATCAGAGCGCACTACCCCAATGGTTTCGCCTGGACAGCGTGATCAGTGGCTGGAGCAGTGCATTGCAACAGATGCCGGTAGGCGCGAAATGGCGCCTGGTTATTCCCTCGGCCCAAGCCTATGGCGCGGACGGCGCAGGCGAATTGATCCCACCCTACACCCCCCTGGTCTTCGAAATCGAATTGCTCGGGACTCGCCACTAACCCATAAAAAACGGTGCGACATGCGCACCGTTTTTAATTGCATCTCAACGCTTCATGCCGGTGTAGCCGGCTCTTCTTTGTGAGCGTTGTGCAGCACTTCAATCAGGCAATCTTCCAGTTCGAAGCGCTCATGCAACAGGGCGCCCAACTCTTTGAATTTTTCAGCAACACACTTCCCCGCATCGCACAGGTCAGTGAACGCCAGCAGCTTTTCAGTGATAACATCGATGCGCGGGTAAAGGGTCTCTGCCAACTCCAGGCCACGCTGGTCGTCGAACGCTTCCGCCTCTTTGGTGAGTTGCTCGTAGACGCCGAAATGACCTGCAGACACATAGTCCACCAGCACTGCGCAGAAATCTTGCAGCGGCTCGCGATTCTCGGCCAGCGCCTCGGGCTTGGCACCTAGCGCATCAAAGGCCCGAACCAGTTCGTGGCGTGCCTTCAACCAGCTGTCGATCAGCTTGTGCACCCCACCCCAGCGTTCCTGAGCATTCTGACAACTTTCCAGCATGATGATCTCTCTTCCCTATGGGGACGCTGCTGCCGTGTGCCCGTGCAACACTTCAAGGTTAAAGCGGCAGCCGGACAAGGCCACGTCTGACAAGCGGTTTCGATAACGCGTGCGGGCCAGATTATGCCCGCATCACTATGGCTTCAAGGTACGCAGGAGAGAAAGTTCATACAAGCGTTTAATCCCGTCCTACGACATGAACCGTATTTTCCTCGCTTTACGCTAGATAACGCCGGCTGAGCAACAAGCGAGAAAGCGGCGTGGCACCCAGAATCAGCATCGCCACGAAAAACAACAGACTCCACTCCGGCAGGCTGAGGTCAAATAGCGTCCAATTGATTTCGACGCAATCGACGGTGCCCTTGAAGACTGACCGAGCAGCCTGCCAAAACGACAGGTTTTCAATCATGTAATCAAGGGTTGGCCAGCACTTCGGCATTTGGTCCGACGCAGTGTTCTGCAGCAGCACCTGGCGCCCGGCGGTGACGGCGCCAAACAACGCACACCCCATGCTCGCCAGCCCATACACATACACACCGGAGCGGCCAGGGTTATGAAGGAACGCGATCAGGTTGATCAGTACAAAGGCAGCAAGCAACAACCGTTGCACCTGGCACAAAAAGCATGGCTGCAACAGTGCGCCATATTCCAGATAGAAAGACACGCCCAACGTCAGCGCACCGGCCATGAACGCCAGGAAAAACAAGGAGCGTAAGGGGGCCAAAGACATTGTTTATCCGCACCGCAAGAGATAGGTCGCTACGGTAGAGGAAAGGCCCGACCCCTTTCAATACGCCTTGGAGCAGACAATTCCGCTAAAACACAGGGAGATCCCGCCAGCACACTGAGGAAATCGCCCTTCAAGACGTAAGAATTGGTTACGAGCCCACTTAAGCCGAATGTTTACATAGGGTTATGGGATTGGCTTCTGGATCCGTCTGAGCCAACCCATTGCTCCTTTCCTACTTCAAGCTCGGGCGGGGGCTGGCAACGGTGAGGCCAGCAGACGATTGTCGAGTAACCCCAAGCCTTCCTGGAACAGCTGGTTGCTGCGTTCGGTATCACCCAATTGGGCCAGCAGGCGGGCCAATTCGGCACAGGCTTCGGGATTGCGCTGAACCTGCAGGCTGCTTTCCAGATAATCACGTGCCTTACCCCACAGGCTGTTCTGCAGGCACAGACGGCCCAGCGTCAGCAATAGGCTGGCATCGCCCGGATGATCCTTCAGCCAGCCTTCGGCAAACTTCAACTGACGGGCCGGGTCGCTGCCGCGCAGCAGGCCGTAGAGCCGAATGAGATGGCTGTCATAACTGCGCTTGAGCGCACCGCGCAGTGCTTCCTCGGCCTTGGCGTCCGCACCCAGTCGACGCAGTTGGTCAGCATACGCCAACACCAGTTGCGGCTCCTGACGCTGGGCTGAAGTCAGTTGCTCCCAGGCGCGATCAAGAGATCGCAAGCCGGCCTCGCCCGGCTCCTCACGGTATGCGGCCAGGCTGAGGTTTTCTCCCCAGGCCCGGCGCTCCAGTTCGGCCAGTTCACTGGCCGGCAGCACCTTGTCCTTACGCAGTTCAGGCAACAGGCGAATCACCGCCGACCAATCACCGCGCTGCTGGTGCAGCCGCTGCAGCTGTCGCAGGACCTGGGCATTGTGAGGATGGCGCTCATGCATCGCCTGCAGGGTGACCAGGGCACCTTCAGTATCGCCACGGTCCATCTGCAATTGCGCATGGCTCAAGGCAACGGCCAGTTCCGCCTGGGGCTGGCGAGCCAGCGCACGCTCCAGCAAACCATCCGACTCTGCATAACGCCCCAACTCATTGGCCGCACGCGCCGCACCAAGGTAGTACAGCAGTGGTTGGCGCTCCGCTTCTGCGGCACGGTGCAGGTGGCGTTCGGCACTGGCCCAGCGGCCTTCGGCCAGGTCCATCTGGCCTTGCTCGATTGCAATCTGCACGCGGCGGCTGCGATTGCGCCGCGACCAGGGGTTGACCACGCCACCCGAGGCAGTGACCAGGCTCAGCAGGACGCGAATCAGATAGATCGCCAGGCCTATGGCAAACACCGCCACCAATGTGGCCCACAGGCTAGATTCGTAATGCAGCAGATGGGGGTAGGTAATCAGCACGTAGCCGGTGTGTTTCGAAATACCTACGGCCAACGCGAGGGCGATCGCAATTGCCAGCACCAGGATCACATAGAAACGCTTCATCGGCTCTACTCCTGGGTCGCAGGCTTGGCAGCCGAAGCCTTGGCTTCGTCGGCAGACAGATGACGACGTTCGAGGTACGCCTGCACAGCCGCGAGGCTCGCGGCCAGGTCAGGCGTCACCACCGACACAGCCTTGGGCTCGAGCTCGGCGATACGCGACAGCATCGCCTTGCTCTGCGGGTTGTCCTGGTTGAAGTTATCCTGCAGTACGCTGCGCGCTTCACCCAGCGACCGGCTATACACCGCCGATTCGCCGTTGAGTGCTGCCCACTGCGCCTGCTCCAGCGCCAGGCTCAGGGCCAGGCGCACCTGATTCAACCCTTGGCCCGCCAGCAGCGGACGAATGTTGTCATCGGGATTGAAGTCGATACGGAAATAACGGGATATCTGCTCCCACCATTGGCTCAATTGATTGCCCGTATCGCTGGTCGGGCGGCCCTGGGAAGCGGGCTCCGTGAGTTGATACTCCGGGGCGATCGCCGCCAGTTGCACCACCTGGTCGCGCAACGCGGCCAACTGCAGGTACAAGCCGGTGCGGTCCGGCTGTTCGGTGCTGCGCAGCGCCGCCAGGCTCTTGGCCAGTTGCTCGCGCGCGGCGAACGCGCCGGGGTCGCTCTGCTCACGCAGAATCTCGTCGGCACCCTGGACCAGCGATTGAGCGCTGTTGATGTCCTGCAAGGCCGACAGACGCAAGCTGGCCAGACGAATCAGATGCTCGGCCTCGGCCAGGCGCCAATCCTTGCGGCTGGCGCCCAGTACGGTTTCCAGGCGCTGGTTCAGGCGTTGCTGGTCACCCTGCAACTGGGCGACCAGGCGTCGGCGCTCTTCCAGCTCATCGGCGCCGGGCAACTGCGCCAGGCGGGCGGCCAACTGTTGCTGGCTCTGCTTGAGGCTCTGGGATTGGTCATCCAGGGTCTGTACCTGACCCAGTTGCTGCTGGCTGCTGGCTTGCAGGGCACGCACCTGCCAGATTCCCCAGCCGCCGGCGGCAACGCCCGCAGCGCCAAGCAGCAAAGCGACGACTGCCAGGCCATTGCCACGGCGTGGCGCGGCGACCGGCGTTCCGACCGGCGCATCGAGCGCGGGCTGAGCTTCATCTTTAGGCAAGGCTGTTTCGCTCACGTATCCGTCCTTTGCGTATCAGAGAGTGGGAACGGGATGACTCCCTAACGCCACTAACAAAGCCGCAGCACTCGCGCCGCGACAATCCACAACTTTTTCTGCGCCAGCGGCCCGCGCCATCTCGTAGACGCGCGGGCTGGGCACGAACAACGGCAGCTGCGCCACCTCAGGCCAGTCGGAGCCGGCCACGGCCTGCAAGTGTAAAAAACCTTGCCCACTGCTGACCACCACGCCGTTCAAGCGTTCCAACTGGATGCGCTGCGTCAGTGCGCCTGGGTCGTAGGCCGGAAGCAAACGGCGATACAATTCCAGATAGTCGACACTAACACCTCGCTCGCGTAAACGCTCCGCGAGCAGCTCCCGACCGCCCTCGCCGCGCAGGATCAATACCCTGGCGCCAGGGAGTGCGATAGCCTCGCGCAACGCCGGCAATTGAAGCAAGGCCTCGCTGTCGTCACCCGTTGGCGGATAGTGCACGTCCAGACCCTGCTCGGCCAGTATCTGTGCAGTTGCGGCACCGACACTGAACCACGGCAGTCGCGGCCAGGGCGCGCTCAATTGTTGCAGG
Organism: Pseudomonas sp. R2-7-07; assembly: GCF_003852355.1. NCBI lineage: Bacteria > Pseudomonadati > Pseudomonadota > Gammaproteobacteria > Pseudomonadales > Pseudomonadaceae > Pseudomonas > Pseudomonas sp. R2-7-07. Next base: position 5,574,056 of record NZ_CP027759.1, read on the forward strand.
GCAAGACGCGCCGCCGGCTTGCTCACCACGATAACTGCGCAGTAGCGCTGCAGCGCCCCAAAGACTGCCCGTTGCTCAGCAGTGACCGGCAAGGCTTCGATCTCCAGCAAGGGCAGCTGGCTGCTGAAAACACCCGCATCGGCCAATGTCGCCGCCAAGGCTGCCGATTCTTCGGCAGGCCGTGTGAGCAGCAATCGCCACGGGGTCACTGCGGGCCGGCCTCGCCGTAGACTTTTTGCAGAATGGCGCCGGCGCCCTTGCTCAGCAATTCCTCGGCGACCTGGATGCCCAGGGCCGTGGCCTCACGTTGCGGGCCGCGCACTTGCGCGGTCAGCAGCGTGCCGCCGTCCGGGTCCCCGACCAGGCCACGCAGCCACAGGTTCTCACCTTCGAGCACGGCATAGCAGGCGATCGGTACCTGGCAGCCACCGTTGAGGTGCTTGTTCAGGGCACGCTCGGCGGTGACACGAACTTCGGTGTCCGCATGATCCAGCGGTTTGAGCAGGGCATGAATTTCGCTGTCGGCGGTGCGACATTCAACGCCGACTGCACCCTGCCCTCCAGCGGGCAAGCTGTCCTCGACGCTGATTGCGTTGGTGATACGGTCTTCGAAGCCCAGGCGGATCAGGCCGGCCGCTGCGAGGATGATCGCGTCATACTCACCTGCATCCAACTTGGCCAGGCGCGTGTTGACGTTGCCGCGCAGAAAGCGGATCTGCAGGTCGGGGCGACGGGTCAGCAACTGGGCCTGGCGACGCAGGCTGGAGGTGCCCACGATGCTGCCCAGGGGCAGGTCATCCAGGGAGGCATAGGTGTTGGAAACAAAGGCGTCGCGGGGGTCTTCGCGCTCGCAGATGCAAAAAAGGCCCAGGCCTTCAGGGAAGTCCATGGGCACGTCTTTCATCGAATGCACGGCGATGTCGGCTTCGTTCTCCAGCAGCGCGGTCTCCAGTTCCTTGACGAACAAGCCCTTGCCGCCAATTTTCGACAGTGGCGAGTCCAGCAATTTATCGCCGCGACTGACCATGGGTACCAGGGTCACCCTGAGGCCAGGGTGGGCCTGCTCAAGGCGTGCTTTGACGTATTCGGCCTGCCATAAGGCCAGGGCACTTTTACGGGTGGCGATGCGGATTTCGCGAGAAGACATGGATCAATCCGTACTGAATAGATACGGCAGATAATAACAGCTCAGGCAAATACGCTTTGATTTGAATCAGCAAGTGCGGGGCCTCCCTGGCCGCGTCGCACCGGGATAAGGACTGCGCAGCTCGCCAGGGCCTCTGGGTTAAAGCTGCTGCATCATCTTGCGCACGCCGGCGACATGGCGCCGACTGACGATCAAGGCATCGCCATTGAGCCCCTTGAGGAACAGCTGAAAGTGCCCCAGGGGCGTGCGTTGCAAGCGTTCGATACGCTCACGGGCCACCAGCGCATTGCGATGGATACGCACGAAGCGGTCGCCGAATTCATCTTCCAGGGCTTTGAGCGGCTCATCGAGCAACACTTCGCCGGCTTCGTGGCGCAAGGTCACGTATTTATGGTCGGCGATAAAATAAACCACCTGACCGAGGGGAATCAGCTCGATGCCCTTGCGGGTGCGTGCACTGATATGGCTGCGGGGGCCGTTACCACTCTGGGCGGCAGGCTGGGTCAGGGCTGCGAGCTGAACACGGCTGGGGCGCTCGGCTTTCTTCAGGGCCTTGAGCAATGCTTCGCCAGTCACCGGCTTGACGAGAAAACTGACACCGCTGTCTTCCAGCGTCTGTGCAGAAAACTCTTCCTCGGCCGCGCATAACACCACGGCAGGGGGCGACTCGCGTTCGCTCAGGCGGGCGGCAACTTGCAGACCATCGAGGCCCGGCATACGGATATCGAGCAACACCACATCCGGCTTGAGGCTGTCGATCAACGTCAACGCCTCCTCGCCGCTGGTGGCGCTCGGCTCAAGGACTGTATAACCCTCGAGTTCACTGACCAGACGGCTCAGTCGCTCGCGGGCTTGGGGTTCGTCATCAACGATCAGGACATTCATATAGCGCTGGATTCCTGCGTGAGTCTCGCACAAGGATAGCGTAGACAGGTGCGGTGACTTGCGTCACAGCGATCCACGCTAAGACTAGCGCGAGCGGCAAAAAGTGCCCTGGGAGCGGCACCCAAATTTACCCGGACCTGTTCAATAGCGCCCAAGACCCGCTGCATTCGCGCAGCGTCGTAGGGTTTGCTGATACACAATCCGAATACCCCCCTTTTTTAATGGATAGTCTGGGCTCTGACCGCATGACCCGACTTTGGTGCATTCACACACTCTCAGTCCAACTGTAGACGCTCGCTGAGACGATATTGCTCAATCGTCAAATATCGTTTCAATAAGAACCTGCTCCCAGTCTCGTCCCGGACGCGGTCGGCGGCAAGGCACTTAGCCATCCTTTGCACAAATAAAATTGCCGTCCGCCCACAGCACCGCGTCTGCGGACAACCCTGTTATTATCGGCGGCACACCTCCACGCCTCTTTTAAGCAGATCACGAGCGAATCCATGAGCACCGACAAGACCAACCAGTCCTGGGGCGGCCGCTTCAGTGAACCCGTCGACGCCTTCGTCGCGCGCTTCACCGCCTCCGTCACCTTCGACCAGCGCCTGTACCGCCACGACATCATGGGCTCCATCGCCCATGCCACGATGCTGGCCAAGGTCGGCGTACTGACCGATGCCGAACGCGACAGCATCATCGATGGCCTGACCACCATCCGTGGCGAGATCGAAGCCGGTACGTTCGACTGGCGCGTCGACCTGGAAGACGTGCACATGAACATCGAGGCTCGCCTCACCGATCGCATCGGTGTGACCGGCAAGAAGCTGCACACCGGTCGCAGTCGTAACGACCAGGTGGCCACCGATATCCGCCTGTGGCTGCGCGATGAAATCGACTTGATCCTGGCTGAAATCACCCGCTTGCAGAAAGGTTTGCTGGAACAGGCCGAGCGTGAATCGGACACCATCATGCCCGGCTTCACTCACCTGCAGACCGCTCAGCCCGTGACCTTCGGCCACCACCTGCTGGCCTGGTTCGAAATGCTCAGCCGCGATTACGAGCGCCTGGTGGATTGCCGCAAGCGCACCAACCGCATGCCGTTGGGCAGCGCCGCGCTGGCGGGCACCACCTACCCGATCGACCGTGAGTACACCGCGCAGCTGCTGGGTTTCGACGCCGTCGGCGGCAACTCCCTGGACGGTGTGTCGGACCGTGATTTCGCCATCGAATTCTGCGCCGCCGCGAGCATCGCGATGATGCACCTGTCGCGCTTCTCCGAAGAGCTGGTGCTGTGGACCAGCGCGCAATTCCAGTTCATCGACCTGCCGGACCGTTTCTGCACCGGCAGTTCGATCATGCCGCAAAAGAAAAACCCCGACGTGCCCGAGCTGGTGCGTGGCAAGAGCGGCCGCGTATTCGGCGCACTGATGGGCCTGCTGACCCTGATGAAAGGCCAGCCGCTGGCTTACAACAAGGACAACCAGGAAGACAAGGAGCCGCTGTTCGACGCCGCCGACACCCTGCGCGACTCACTGCGTGCGTTTGCCGACATGATCCCGGCGATCAAGCCCAAGCACGCGATCATGCGCGAAGCAGCCTTGCGGGGTTTCTCCACCGCGACCGACCTGGCCGACTACCTGGTGCGGCGTGGCCTGCCGTTCCGTGACTGCCATGAAATCGTGGGCCATGCCGTGAAATACGGCGTGGACACCGGCAAGGACCTGGCTGAAATGAGCCTGGAAGAATTGCGCCAGTTCAGCGACCAGATCGAGCAGGACGTGTTCGCCGTGCTGACCCTGGAAGGCTCGGTGAATGCCCGTAATCACATAGGCGGCACCGCGCCGGCGCAGGTGAAGGCAGCAGTGGTACGCGGCCAGGCCCTGCTCGCCAGCCGCTGAATAAAATGTGGGAGGGGGCTTGTCCCCTCCCACACTTGATCACTTTTTAGCCGCAATCATCGCCATAAACCCAGGCATCGCCACCTGCCGGTCCGCCTCGACCTTTTGCGCATTGGGCATCGCATTCAAACGCTCCAGCAGCGCCTTCGCCTTCGGCATTTCAGCCAGCAAATCCAGCCCAAACAGTTTCTCGCCCACGGCACAGGCGAGGTTCATGCTGTACATGAAATACAGATCCGCAAGGGTGATGCTTTCCCCCGCCACATAAGGCGCGAACTTGCCGTGCCGGCCTAAACTTCCTACCCCAAGCAGCAACTCGCCCCTGGCTTTCTCCTTGATCGCCTCCGGCACCTGCATGCCAAAGAACGCCTCGGCGAAGCACGCCCGTGCGGGCAATTCAATGTACAGCTCGATCTCCCTGCACAGCGCCAGCACCTGGGCACGCTGGAACGGCTCGGCCGGCAGCAGCGCGGGCCCATCCTGAGTCTGCTCGATGTATTCGAGGATCACGCTGGTTTCGTTGATGAAGCCTTGCTTGACGCCGAGCACCGGTACTTTGCCTCGTGGGCTTACCGCCAGGGCTTCAGGCGTTTGTCCTGCATAAAAAGGCACCTCTTCGAAAGGCAGGCCTTTCTCCATCAGCGCCAGCTTGACCATGTTGTAGTAGTTGCTGACCGAAAAACCGTAGAGCTTGAGCATTGCGAACGCCTCCAGGCCGGGTGTGGGGTTGGCTGCAAGCGTTATAGACGCTGAGGCGCGGCCTGACCAGCAGCATCACCCGCCTGAATGGAGTTAGACTGGCGCCCTTTCCTTGAGGAGCCTGCCATGAGCGAGCCGACCGATATCGACAACGACGAAGAAGAATTCACCGAAAACACGCTGATCGAAGCGATTGAAAACCAGATCGAAAGCGACAACCCGCCAGCGGCCAAGGCCACGTTCAACAAACTGACGCTGGTCGGTTATGAGCGCGAAGAGATTCTGAATCTCATGGCCCATGTGCTGGCCTTCGAGATCGATGCAATGCTGGACGAAGACCGCGCTTTTGATACCCAATGGTATGAAACAGCGCTGCGAGCTTTGCCTGAGTTGCCGCCGGAAAAACAATAACTCTCGGCCGCGCAGCAACACGCTGGACAGTTCGGCAAAGTGCGTTCACCTTATGGCCTGCTAGCCTCTAATAAATTTTAGAAAGTCTGGAGTCCTTATGTCGTATACCCCTGAGTTGGTTGCCGAACTGGAAATCCTTGTACTCTTTCCCCTAGACAGCACCAAGGAAGGTCTGAAAGTCCATCAGACCGCCGCCCCCACTGCCATCGCCGCCGCCAAGCGTCTCCATGCGAAAGGGCTTATCGACCAACCGGATGGAGGCTACCTGACCAGCCTTGGCCGGGACGCCGCCGAGCAAGCGCAGACCTTGCTGACTATCTTGACCACCGCCTCCACCAAAGAAGCCGCCTGACACCTGATCCCGCCCATGGAGTCCGCCCCGCTGCGGATTCCGCGGGCGTTGCTGTGCAAGGTGCAAAATTCTAGCGCCAACCGCCATTTCCCTCTAAACCTCCTACGCTACTGTCTGTAAACTCCTACACGGCCGCCCACGTCGGGCCCTGCGAGCCACCGAATTCGACATGACCCGCACCCATGAAATCCGCCCAGACCTGGACGAAGGCATCGACCGTAAGGTGCTGGCCCAATTGCGCGCGCGTTTCATGGCCCTCAATGAAGGCCGCATGGCCCGGGCCGTCGAAGGGCTGACTCCGCGCCAACAAAGCGTGCTCACCTTGTTGCCGCTGTTTTTCCACGTTAATCACCCTTTGCTGCCGGGCTATGTCTCCAGCGGCACACCGGCCGGGCTGTCGAATTTCGAACCCGATGCCCAGGCCCTGGCCGAAGCCCAGCGCCTGACCCGTTCGTTCTCCTACAAGCCGCGCCATGGCAACCCGCCCCGCCCGATCCACGGTCTGTTCCTGATGGGCAGCCTGGGCACGTTGGCCCAGGCGGATCAGAGCGATATGGACGTGTGGGTGTGCCACGCTCCGGACCTGAATGAAAACGAGCTGGCCGAGCTGCGCAAGAAGTGCCAGCTGCTGGAAGCCTGGGCCCAGACCATGGGCGCCGAGGCGCATTTCTTTCTGATCGAACCGACGCGCTTTGTGCTCGGTGAACGGGACACCCAACTGAGTTCCGACGATTGCGGCACCACCCAGCACTATTTGCTGCTGGACGAGTTCTACCGCACCGCCATCTGGCTGGCCGGGCGCACGCCGATCTGGTGGCTGGTCCCGGTGTATGAAGAAAGCCGCTACGCCGAGTTCACCCACACGCTGATCTCCAAACGCTTCATTCGCGCCGACGAGACCCTCGATCTCGGCCATCTGGCGCGCATTCCTCCGGGGGAATTCATCGGCGCCGGGCTGTGGCAACTGTTCAAGGGCATCGAGTCGCCCTATAAATCGGTGCTCAAGCTGCTGCTGACCGAGGTCTACGCCAGTGAACACCCCAAGGTGCACTGCCTGAGCCTGCGCTTCAAACGCGCGGTGTTTGCCAATCAGCTGGACCTGGACGAGCTGGATCCGTACATCGTGGTCTACCGCCGCATCGAGGAATACCTCAAGGCCCGCAAGGAACCCGAGCGCCTGGAACTGGTACGGCGCAGCCTGTACCTGAAGGTCAACCGCAAGCTCAGCGCCGGCCAGCGCACCGCCAGTTGGCAACGACTGCTGCTCGAACGCCTGGCCGATGAGTGGGGTTGGGACCAGCGCCAACTGGCCCTGCTGGACAGCCGCAGCCAATGGAAAGTGCGTCAGGTCGCCTCCGAGCGCCGTGCCCTGGTCAACGAGCTGAACTACAGCTACCGCTTCCTTACCCAGTTCGCCCGTACGGAACAGACCGTCAGCCTGATCAACAAGCGCGACCTCAATGTGCTGGGCCGGCGCTTGTACGCAGCTTTTGAACGCAAGGCCGGCAAGGTTGAGTTCATTAACCCCGGGATTGCCCCGGACCTGGCCGAAGACACCCTGACCCTGGTGCACTCCCCCAACCGCAAGGAGCCGGGCCAGCACCATTGGGGCCTGTATAACGGCAACCTCACGGCCCTGGAATGGGAGCACTTCGCGCCGATCAAACGCAGCCGCGACCTGCTGGAAATGCTCACCTGGTGCCATCGCAACGGTGTGATCGACAGCAGCACGCGCCTGGCGCTGCACCCCGGTGCCAGCGACATGACCGAGTTCGAGCTGTTCAACCTGCTGGGCAGCCTGCAACAGACCATCGCCCTGCCCCTGGCCAGCGTCGATGAAGCGCGTCTGTTGCGTTCGGCGGTACCGGAAGAAGTGTTGTTGCTGATCAACGTCGGCGTCGACCCACTCAAGCATCACCGCGACCTGAACATTCTGATGACCACCGAGCGCACCGACTCCCTGAGTTATGCCGGCGTGCGTGAAAACCTGGTGTTGACCCTGGACCAGGTCACGCTCAATAGCTGGAACGAGGTGATGGTCAGCCGCTACGACGGGCCCCATGCGCTGCTCGACTGCCTGCGCGACTACCTCAACCAACTGCCGCCGGCTCATTTGCCGCGGTTGCGGGTGCGCTGTTTCTGTCACAACCGAGCGCAGTTCATTGCCCAGCGCGTCGAAGAAATATTCGACACCGCACAGCATCTGCTGCTCGGCCAAAGCAACCACCGCTACCTGCTCCAGGTGCAGCAGCACTATCACGTCATGGAACTGATTCCCGGCCAGGCCACCCACGTGTCACTGCCGACCCAGGACGCCTTGGTCGCCTACCTCAGCGAAGAGCTGGCCAGCTACAGCCCGTGGCACCTGGACGCCATGGCGCTGGAAGACCACGACCTGGCGCTGCTGCTGCCCATGGGCCAGGCCGATTGCATACAAGTGTTCTACCGGGTCAATGAAGGCTTCGCCGAACTGTATGTGCTCGACGAATTCAACGCGCTCTGGCAGCAGCGCTTGCCGTTTCATGATGAACAGAGCCTGTTGGCACCGCTGCAGCGGTTCCTGCTGTCGATCATCTATCGCCGCGAAGCGCTGTCACCGCTGGACACCCAACAGCCGTTGGGCGAAGTACAAACGCTGTACTACCAACTGTTGCCATCGGGCAGCGCCCGCGCACGCGTTGTCGAACCAAGGCCGGCGCCGCAACACCCGGCCAACAAGCCGTTTTATGACGTGCAGGCGATTATCGGCAAGGCGGCGCCCGGCCAGGTGGGTGTCACGCTGTACTGCAATCAGCGGGAATTTTCCGAAATGGAGTTTGGCGACCAGTTGTTTGCGGTGGTCGCCCGGGAGATCATCGGGCAGCGCCGCGAATCCGAGCGTTACCGTTGCTACATCACCGACCTGGACCTGTCGGGCCTGCTCGGCGACGTGCAAAGCCCGAGCAATCTGTACCTGCGCTACAAGGCCGAGCTGGAGCTCGCGCTCAATGAAGCGCTGAGCCAGATTTAAAGCGGGAAGGCGCCGCCGTCTTTGGGCTGGCCTTCGACACTCAGCAATTCAAGCTTGAGGGTCTTGCCGCCCGGTGCAGGCCAATCGATGTGCTGGCCCACTTGCAGGCCGAGCAAAGCACTGCCGACCGGTGCCAGGATCGAGATCTTGCCTTCATCGGCATTCGCGTCCTTGGGGTAAACCAGGGTCAGGTGATAGTCCTTGCCACTGCCTTGTTCACGGCAATGCACGCTGGAGTTCATGGTCACGACAGTTGCAGGCACTTCATCGTGACCAACCACGTCTTCGGCGCGGTCGAGTTCGGCCTGCAACGCTTCGACGCCGGGAAACTCGTCGCCCAAGCGGTCGATCAGTTGCTCCAGACGCTGCACGTCAAGACGGGTGAGAATGATGGACGGTGCGGTGGTCATGATTCAGGCAGACTCCTTTTTTCTGCACAAAAAAGCAAAACCCCGCCAGGAAAAGGCGGGGTTCTCACGGGCCTCGATGAGTTGAGGCGTACCCGGACACTACCACAGCGTCACAAATAAACAAGATGGCGTCAGGCGTGGGCCCGGCGCTGCTCGGCCTGCGCGCAGATCACTCGACGCCGGGCATCGTCGGCGGAGCGCCATTCACGGATGTCTTCGACATGCCGGAAGCAGCCGAGGCAGACTTTTTGCTCATCCAGGCGACACAAACTGATACAAGGCGACGGCACCGCCGGGCTGACATTGCTGAACAGCGGCTTGGGCGGGCGTACGGGGGCAGGCTGGGTCACGGTCAGATCTCGTCGAAGTCCAGCTCGGCGCCGGTATATTCTTCGACCAGCCGCGTGAGCATCTCGCCCAACAACTCTTCACTCTTGTCGCACTGCCATTTGCCGCTGTCTTCGTCGTAGTCGAAGTGAACGCCACCGGAGCGCGCCGCCAGCCACAACTGACGCAGCGGTTCCTGGCGACTGAAGATCAGTTGCTGGCCGCTCTCGAATTTGACGGTCAGCACACCGGCCGAGTTTTCCAGATCCACATCCAGGTCGCTGTCGTCGAAAATATCTTCCAGCTTCTCCTGGGTGGCATCCACCAGGTCGTGAAAACGGGCTTCGGTCAAACTCATTGTGGCAACCTCAAAAGTGTCTGGTTCTGCTCAAGCGCCGCACGATACGGACGCGCCCCGCCGATTGCAAAGGATACCGATTTCAACACGATTGACGGCGTGAAATATCCTCAAACAGCGTAGTCCGCTTCCCGACCCTCTCGGCAAACCCCCGCCGGATGGGTATTCCGGCGCATAGGCAAGCTGGCGGGTGGTCGGTATACTCGGGCGCAATTAATGCATATTCAAGGATTTCGCCATGAAGCGCCTGATCTCTTCCCTTGCTGCGCTCGTCGCGGTCGCTTGCCTCGTTAGTGCCTGTGGTCAAAAAGGCCCGCTGTACCTGCCCGACGACAGTAAAGACCCGAACGAACAGGCGCAGTCGTCGCAAAAGCCATCGAAAGCGCACAAGCACGACACTTACTAAGGGACCCTCATGGACGCTTTTAACTACCGGGACGGCGAGCTGTTCGCGGAGGGCGTGGCGCTGTCTGCGATTGCCGAGCGCTTTGGCACCCCGACGTATGTGTATTCCCGTGCACATATCGAAGCGCAATACCGCTCGTTCACCGACCCGCTGGAAGGCGTGCCGCACCTGGTGTGCTACGCAGTGAAAGCCAACTCCAACCTGGGTGTACTCAATGTCCTGGCGCGTCTGGGCGCTGGTTTTGACATTGTGTCCCGTGGCGAACTCGAACGTGTATTGGCCGCCGGTGGCCAGGCCGACAAGATCGTGTTTTCCGGCGTCGGCAAGAGCCGCGAAGACATGCGCCGCGCCCTGGAAGTGGGTGTGCACTGCTTCAACATCGAGTCTACCGACGAGCTGGAGCGCCTGCAGGTCGTGGCCGCCGAGATGGGCGTTCGCGCGCCGATCTCCCTGCGCGTCAACCCGGACGTCGATGCGGGCACCCACCCGTACATCTCCACCGGCCTCAAGGAGAACAAGTTCGGCATCGCCATTGCCGACGCCGAAGACGTGTACATCCGCGCCGCCCAATTGCCGAACCTGGACGTGTTGGGCGTCGACTGCCATATCGGCTCGCAACTGACCACCCTGCCGCCGTTCCTGGATGCGCTCGACCGCCTGCTGGCACTGATCGACCGCCTCGGCGATTGCGGCATCTACCTGCACCACATCGATCTGGGTGGCGGTGTGGGCGTGCGGTATCGCGATGAAGAGCCGCCGTTGATCGCCGACTACATCAAGGCCGTGCGCGAGCGTATCGAAGGCCGCGACCTGACGCTGATGTTCGAGCCGGGCCGCTACATCGTCGCCAATGCCGGTTTGCTGCTCACCCAGGTCGAGTACCTCAAGCACACCGAGCACAAAGACTTCGCCATCGTCGACGCGGCGATGAACGACCTGATCCGCCCGGCGCTGTACCAGGCCTGGATGAATGTCAGCGCCGTGGTCCCTCGCGACAGCGAAACGCGCGCGTACGACATCGTCGGCCCGATCTGTGAGACCGGCGACTTCCTGGCCAAGGATCGTCAGTTGGCCCTGGAGGAAGGCGACCTGCTGGCCGTGCATTCGGCCGGTGCCTATGGGTTTGTCATGAGTTCCAACTACAACACGCGCGGGCGAGCCGCCGAGGTGCTGGTGGACGGTGATCAAGCATTCGAAGTGCGTCGCCGCGAGACGGTAGCCGAGTTGTATGCTGGCGAAAGCCTGCTGCCGGAGTAAGCCATGCTGCTGCGTTTTACCAAGATGCACGGGCTGGGCAATGACTTCATGGTTCTCGACCTGGTCAGCCAGCACGCACACATCCTGCCCAAGCACGCCAAACAATGGGGCGACCGGCATACCGGTGTCGGCTTCGACCAATTATTGCTGGTGGAAGCGCCGACCAACCCGGAGGTGGATTTCCGTTATCGGATCTTCAACTCCGATGGCTCTGAAGTGGAACAGTGCGGCAACGGTGCGCGCTGCTTTGCGCGCTTCGTGCTGGACAAGCGCCTGACCGCCAAGCGCCAGATTCGCGTCGAAACCAAGGGCGGCGTGATCGAACTGGATATCCGCAGTGACGGCCAGATCAGCGTCAACATGGGCGCGCCACGCCTGGTGCCGGCGGACATTCCGTTCCAGGCGCCCGAGCAGGCCCTCAGTTATGCGCTGGAGGTGGACGGTACCCGCGTGGATATCGCCGCCGTATCCATGGGCAATCCCCATGCGGTGCTGCGGGTCAATGACATCAACAACGCGCCCGTGCATGAACTGGGGCCGAAGATCGAACATCACCCGCGCTTTCCGGCGCGGGTCAATGTGGGCTTCCTGCAGGTGATCGACCGTTCCCGCGCGCAATTGCGTGTTTGGGAGCGCGGCGCCGGCGAAACCCAGGCCTGCGGCACCGGTGCCTGCGCCGCTGCCGTGGCCGCGATCAGCCAGGGGTGGATGGATTCGCCGCTGCTGATCGACCTGCCGGGTGGGCGCTTGTCCATCGAATGGGCAGGCCCTGGCCACCCGGTGATGATGACCGGGCCGGCCTCGCGTGTATACGAAGGACAGGTCCGTCTATGAGTGAGCCAAGCCAATGACCGATAAGCCTCAAGTACCCGCACAAATCACCCCAAGTGAAAGCCTGGAGGCCGCTGCAGTCGCGGCGTACCTTGAGGCTCATGCGGATTTTTTCGTCGAGCACGAGCAATTGCTTCCGGCCTTGCGCATCCCCCACCAACGCGGCGATACCGTGTCGTTGGTGGAGCGGCAAATGCAGATCCTGCGCGAGCGCAATATCGAAATGCGCCACCGGCTTTCGCACCTGATGGATGTGGCCCGCGACAACGATCGCCTGTTCGACAAGACCCGTCGCCTGATCCTGACCCTGATGGACGCCGCCAGCCTGGAAGAAACGGTGATGGCCGTGGAAGACAGCCTGCGCCAGGACTTCCAGGTGCCGTTTGTCAGCCTGATCCTGTTCAGCGATAACCCGATGCCGGTGGGTCGCTGGGTCAGCGGTGGCGAAGCGCAAACCGCCATCGGCGGCCTGCTTTCCGAAGGCAAGACCATCAGCGGCACCCTGCGCGAGCATGAATTGGACTTCCTGTTTGGTGCCGAACAGCGCCAACAGATCGGCTCCACCGCCGTGGTTGCCCTCAGCCACCAAGGCCTGCATGGCGTACTGGCCATCGCCAGCCGCGATCCCGCGCATTACAAAAGCTCGGTGGGCACCCTGTTTTTGACCTACATCGCCGAAGTGCTGGGCCGCGTCTTGCCGCGTTTCACCACTGCCCTGCGCGCGGTGCGCTAGCCATGGAACGGCAACTGGACGCTTACTGCGCTCACCTGCGCAACGAGCGCCAGGTGTCGCCTCATACCCTGGAAGCCTACCGGCGGGACTTGAACAAGGTCCTGGCCTATTGCGAAAAGCAGCAGATCGCCAGCTGGAAAGCCCTGGATATCCAGAGCCTGCGCAGCCTGGTCGCACGGCTGCACCAGCAAGGCCAGTCCTCGCGTAGCCTGTCGCGCCTGCTGTCGGCGGTGCGCGGCCTCTATCACTACCTGAACCGCGAAGGCCTGTGTGACCACGACCCGGCCAATGGCCTGTCGCCGCCCAAAGGCGAGCGCCGCCTGCCCAAGACCCTGGACACCGACCGCGCTCTGCAACTGCTGGACGGCGCGGTCGAGGATGACTTCCTGGCGCACCGCGACCAGGCGATCCTCGAGTTGTTCTACTCCTCGGGCCTGCGCCTGTCCGAGCTGACCGGCCTGAACCTCGATCAACTGGACCTGGCGGAGGGGCTGGTGCAGGTGTTGGGTAAAGGCAGCAAGACGCGGGTGCTGCCCGTCGGCAGAAAAGCCCGTGAAGCCCTGCAACTGTGGTTGCCGTTGCGCGCGCTGGCCAATCCGCAGGACGACGCGGTATTTATCAGCCAACAAGGCCGACGCCTGGGGCCACGGGCCATTCAGTTGCGCGTAAAAGCCGCCGGCGAGCGCGAACTGGGGCAGAACCTGCACCCGCATATGCTCAGGCACTCCTTTGCCAGCCATATGCTGGAGTCGTCCCAGGACCTGCGCGCAGTACAGGAGCTGCTCGGCCACTCCGACATCAAGACCACGCAGATCTACACCCACCTCGACTTCCAGCACCTGGCAACGGTGTATGACAGCGCCCATCCACGGGCCAAACGCATCAAGGGCGGCGACTCATGAGCATCAAGCTGATCACCTTCGACCTGGACGACACGCTCTGGGACAACGTACCCGTCATCATCAGCGCCGAAGCGTCAATGCGCGAATGGTTGGCGCTCAACGCATCCAAGGTCGGCGACTTGCCCCTGGAGCATTTCGCCAGCCTGCGCCAACAGGTGCTGCAACGTCATCCTGAACTCAAACACCGCATCAGTATCCTGCGCCATCGGGTGTTGATGCATGCGTTTGAGGAGGCAGGTTATCCACAGCCTGAAGCCACGCAAATGGCCGACGTGTGTTTTGAAGCGTTCATTCATGCGCGGCATCAACTCACCGTCTTCCCCGAAGCCGAGCCCATGCTCAAAGCCCTGCGCCAGCACTTCCTGCTAGGAGTGATCACCAATGGCAATGCCGACGTACAACGCGTAGGCCTGGCCGACTACTTTCACTTTGCCTTGCGTGCCGAGGATATCGGCATCGCCAAGCCGGATGCGCGGTTGTTTCAGGAGGCATTGCAGCGCGGCGGCGTGAAGGCCGAAGCGGCGGTGCATGTTGGCGATCATCCGGGCGATGACATTGCCGGGGCGCAGCAGGCGGGCCTGCGAGCAGTGTGGTTCAACCCGGCGGGCAAGGCGTGGGAAGGGGATAAACTCCCGGATGCGCAAATTCGCAGCCTGACGGAGCTACCGCAATTGCTCCGCAGCTGGCAGTAACACCAGCGATCCAAATGTGGGAGGGGGCTTAAAGGGGTTCCCTGTAGGAGCGAGCTTGCTCGCGAAAAACGCCCAGGCAACGCGTTCATTCTGGATGAACGAGGGAGCCCTGAGTTCTTCGCGAGCAAGCTCGCTCCTACAAAAAGCCTTCACTGACTGACATTAGGGCTTGCACCTCCCACATCTGGATCACCACAACGCTCGAATAAATCAGCGGGCATGAAAAAACCCGCAGCGACGGCGGGTTCTTTCTTACAAGCAGGTAGCTGACCTCAGATAGGACGGCTGCCGTATTTGTTATCCGGCTTCTTCGGTGGATCAGCCACCACGTTGGGCTCGACCTCGACCACTTTGCCGCCTTTGGCGAGGAATTCTTCCATCGCACGGGCCAGGGCATCGCGCTCTTTGTTCTTGGCTTCAACGCTGGGCAGTTCGTCTACCGAAACAGCAGCCTTGGCCTTGCCTTTGGCTTTGGGCGCGACATCATCGCCAGCACTGTCATCAAGGTCTTCAGCAACGTCATCAGCCGCCGCTTCAAGACTTTCCTCAGTGTCGTCTTCGTCACCTACTTCGAGGTCGTCGTTTTCCAGATCATCGTCGCTCATGTTCTACCTCATGACTTGCGAAAAGCAGATTAGTTATAGCCCAGCTTCACCCTCTGTCGAGGTCGCCGGAAAAAAATCAACATCCACTGGATCACCAGTGGCTTATGCCCCTTCACCGTGCAAGGTGGCGAGGACTTTACGAGCACCGCCATGATCACGGTGCTCGCCCAGATAAACACCTTGCCAGGTCCCCATCGCCAAGCAGCCAGCCTTCACCGGCAAACTCAGCTGGCAGCCCAGGAGACTGGCCTTGAAGTGCGCCGGCAGATCATCCGGACCTTCGTCGTTGTGTTCGAACCCTGCATGGCCTTGCGGTACCAGCAAGTTGAAGAAACGCTCGAAGTCACGGCGAACCGCCGGATCGGCATTCTCGTTGACCGTCAACGAGGCCGAGGTGTGCTGCAGCCACAGATGCAACAGGCCCACGCGACACGCCTTCAATTCAGGCAAGCCGGCAAGCAACTCGTCGGTCACCAGGTGAAAGCCCCGGGGCTTGGCCCGAAGGGTAATCAGGGTCTGTTGCCACATACAGTTCTCCGCCCATCGGCGCGCATTCTAGCGCGCTCTGGAAAAAAACAAAGTGCCGAATACGCCTACATGCCTGTAAGACATTCGCACCCTTAAAAGTGCCGTGTGGATCCCATCACAAAGTTGACGAAAAACCCATGCCACTTATAGGCAGAGACAAACGCCAGACAAAAAAATGCCCGGCAAGCCGGGCATCTTTTTTTTGCGTACTTACAGGTTGTAGCCGCGCTCGTTATGTTGCGCCAGGTCGAGACCGACCGCCTCTTCCTCTTCGGTGACGCGCAGGCCCATGACCATGTCCAGCACCTTGAGGATGACGTAGGTGACGATCGCCGTGTAGATCACGGTGAAGCCGACGCCTTTGCACTGGATCCACACCTGGGCGGCGATGTCAGTGGTAGCGGCGTTGAAGCCACCCATCGACGGAGCCGCGAACACGCCGGTCAGGATCGCGCCGAGGATACCGCCGATACCGTGCACGCCGAAGGCATCCAGGGAGTCGTCGTAGCCCAGCTTGCGCTTGAGGGTAGTGGCGCAGAAGAAACACACCACGCCCGCCGCCAGGCCAATGACCAGGGCGCCCATCGGGCCCACGGTGCCAGCCGCCGGAGTAATCGCAACCAGGCCTGCCACCACACCCGAGGCGATGCCCAGTGCGCTCGGCTTGCCGTGGGTGATCCACTCGGCGAACATCCAGCCCAGCGCCGCAGCAGCGGTAGCAATCTGGGTAACCAGCATCGCCATGCCGGCCGTGCCGTTGGCTGCGGCAGCGGAACCGGCGTTAAAGCCGAACCAGCCGATCCACAGCATGGCCGCGCCGATCAAGGTGTAACCCAGGTTGTGCGGGGCCATCGGGGTGGTCGGGAAGCCTTTACGTTTGCCGAGCACCAGGCACGCCACCAGGCCAGCCACACCGGCGTTGATGTGCACCACGGTGCCACCGGCGAAGTCCAGCACGCCCCAGTCCCACATCAGGCCGCCGTTGCCGCTCCAGACCATGTGCGCAATCGGCGCATAGACCAGCGTGAACCAGATGCCCATGAAAATCAGCATCGCGGAGAACTTCATGCGCTCGGCGAAGGCACCGACGATCAGCGCCGGAGTGATGATGGCGAACGTCATCTGGAAGGTGATGAACACCGCTTCCGGAAACAGCGCCGCAGGCCCGGTAATGCTGGCTGGAGTGACCCCTGCCAGGAACGCCTTGCCCATGCCGCCGAAGAAGGAGTTGAAGTTGACGACGCCCTGCTCCATACCGGTGGTATCGAACGCAATGCTGTAACCGTAGACGACCCACAGGATGCTGATCAGGCCAGTGATGGCAAAGCATTGCATCATCACCGACAGAATATTCTTGGAGCGGACCATGCCGCCGTAGAACAGCGCCAGGCCAGGAATGGTCATGAACAGCACCAATGCGGTGGCGGTCAGCATCCAGGCAGTGTCGCCGGAGTTGAGGACTGGAGCCGCCACTTCGTCTGCCGCCATTGCAAGGCCTGGCATTACGATGGACAACAGGGCTCCGAGCCCTGCGAATGTACGCAGAGTCATAGTGTTTTTCTCCTGGGGCGTTGGGGTTTGGCGGCTTAGATTGCGTCGGTATCGGTTTCGCCGGTACGGATGCGGATAGCCTGTTCCAGATTGACCACGAAGATCTTGCCGTCACCGATCTTGCCGGTGTTGGCGGCCTTGGTTATCGCCTCGATAACCCGGTCAAGATCCTTGTCGTCAATGGCGACATCAATCTTCACCTTCGGCAGGAAATCGACCACATATTCCGCGCCGCGATACAGCTCGGTATGACCCTTCTGCCGACCGAAGCCCTTGACCTCAGTAACGGTAATGCCCTGCACGCCGATCTCGGACAGTGACTCGCGTACGTCGTCCAACTTGAACGGCTTGATGATGGCAGTGACTAGCTTCATGAAAACTCTCTCCCGAATTGGTGGACTTGCCCCAGGAAAACAAACCCGTCTCAAGTCTAAGCGCAGTGCCTGGCTTTGTAACGCATCGTCGCCTCGGCATTTACCGTAGCGACGCCAGCGAACCACTGGTGACGAAACCTGTACCCCTGATCCGTCGGCGCACTGCATTCGTCACAGCGACTGCATCAGTGCATGGGTCATGATCGTCTAAGCAGAAACCTTGCCAGCTCCGTAAAACTCACTGAAATCAGTCCATTGCCCACTCATGCCCATCTGCAGGGCGTTCCGGCGGTGGCGATGCGCATCAAAACAGTGCGCAAGCGCCCATCCCGATGCGCGAAAAGCGTGCGCATCAGGGCCGTGAAAAGACTATAGACGCTGCGTGATACACTGCCGGCCAACAGTTTTCCGGAATATTTCCCATGCTCGCGCCCAAAGACTTCCTCGACGCCCTGAGCGGCCACGCCTCTCGCCTGTTCAGCGGCGACACTCCGCTGCCCCGCAATGAAATCGAAAGCCAGTTCAAGGCACTGCTGCAAAGTGGCTTCAGCAAGCTCGATCTGGTGAGCCGTGAAGAGTTCGACAGCCAGATGGTGGTGTTGGCCCGCACACGTGCGCGGCTTGAAAGCCTGGAGGCAAAAGTGGCGGAACTGGAAGCGCGCCTGACGCCACCCACCGCCGAATAAACGCAATCAGTGCGGGAGGGGGTTTGCCCCCTCCCACATTTGCCCTGCGTTTTTGCCTGATACGTTCTGTAAAACCTCCCCCGCTTTGCTTTTTCCACCCTCGTCTACCCTTGAATAACCCGCAGGAAGCGGCCTCCCATTCAAGGATCGAGCATGTCCCTCGCCATCGTCCACAGTCGCGCCCAGATCGGCGTTGAAGCCCCCGTCGTCACGGTTGAAGTGCATATGGCTAATGGCTTGCCATCACTGACGCTGGTGGGCTTGCCGGAGACGGCGGTAAAGGAAAGCAAGGACCGTGTACGCAGCGCCATTCTCAATTCGGCCCTGCAATATCCGCCGCGTCGCATCACCCTCAACCTCGCGCCCGCCGACCTGCCCAAGGACGGCGGGCGTTTTGATTTGGCGATTGCCCTGGGGATCCTGGCGGCCAGTATGCAGGTGCCGGCGTTGATGCTCGATGACGTTGAGTGCCTGGGCGAGTTGGCGCTGTCCGGCGAGGTACGCGCGGTGAAAGGCGTGTTGCCGGCCGCATTGGCGGCGCGCAAGGCCGGGCGCACCTTGATAGTGCCCAGGGCGAACGCTGAGGAAGCGTGCCTGGCATCGGGATTGAAGGTGATTGCGGTGGACCACTTGCTGCAAGTGGTGGCGCACCTGAACGGGCATGTACCGATCGAGCCCTACCAGTCGGACGGCTTGCTGTATTTGAACAAACCTTACCCGGACCTCAGTGAAGTACAGGGCCAGTTGGCTGCCAAGCGTGCCTTGCTGATCGCGGCTGCGGGGGCGCACAACCTGTTATTCAGCGGGCCGCCCGGCACTGGCAAGACCTTGCTCGCCAGCCGCCTGCCGGGGTTGCTGCCACCACTGAGTGAGCACGAAGCGCTGGAAGTCGCGGCGATTCAATCGGTGGTCAGCCTGGCGCCGTTGAGCCATTGGCCGCAACGGCCGTTTCGCCAGCCGCACCACTCGGCGTCGGGCCCCGCGCTGGTCGGCGGCGGATCGAAACCGCAACCGGGGGAAATCACCCTGGCCCACCACGGCGTGCTGTTCCTCGACGAGTTGCCGGAGTTCGATCGCAAAGTCCTGGAGGTGCTGCGTGAGCCACTTGAGTCGGGGCATATCGTGATTTCCCGCGCCCGCGACCGGGTAAGCTTCCCGGCACGCTTCCAATTGGTCGCGGCGATGAACCCCTGCCCTTGCGGCTATCTGGGCGAACCCAGCGGCCGCTGTCGATGTACGCCGGAGCAGATCCAACGCTATCGCAACAAGCTGTCCGGGCCTTTGCTGGACCGGATCGATCTGCACCTGACCGTGGCGCGGGAGGCCACGGCACTGAGCCCGGCACAACAGACCGGTGACAACACCGCGAAAGCTTCCGCAGCAGTGGCCGATGCACGGGAACGCCAGCAACGCCGCCAAGGATGCGCCAACGCCTTCCTCGACCTGCCGGGGTTGCGCGAGTACTGCAAGCTGGCAAAGGTCGATGAAAGCTGGTTGGAAAGCGCATGCGAACGACTGACGCTGTCGCTGCGGGCGGCCCATCGGTTGCTCAAGGTAGCGCGTACCCTGGCGGACCTGGAACAAACAGACAACATCGCTCGCCACCATCTGCAAGAGGCCTTGCAGTACCGTCCGGCGGCGAGCACTTGAGCCATGCGCCTGCGCATCCTGAATGGCGGTGGCTTAGCGGAACCGGTCTACTTCATGCCGCAGGCCCGCCGCCAGGGTCTCCAGTTCCTTGGCGGTGATCGCCAGGTTCGACACCACTTCACGCTGCTCGCTGTTAGCCAGCGCAATGCTCTGCAGGTTGCTGCTGAGCAAGGTCGCGGTGCTGCTCTGCTCCTGGGTGGCGGTGGTGATGGCGGCAAACTGCTGGCCGGCCGAGCGGCTCTGCTCGTCGATGCGCGCCAGGGCCGAAGCCACGTCGGCATTACGCGACAGGCCTTCCTGCATCAGTACATTGCCGTGTTCCATGGTGCTGATGGCATTCCCGGTTTCCTGCTGGATGCTCTGGATCATGCCGGAAATTTCATCAGTGGCCTGGCGGGTACGCGAGGCCAGGTTGCGCACTTCGTCGGCGACCACGGCAAAGCCACGGCCTTGCTCGCCCGCGCGGGCGGCTTCGATGGCAGCGTTCAGCGCCAGCAGGTTGGTCTGTTCCGCGATCGACGTAATCACGCCAACGATGCCGCCGATTTCCTGGGAACGCTGGCCCAAGGTGTTGATCACCGTCGCGGTGCTGTTCAGGGCGGTGGCGATATGTTCCAGGGACGACGACGCCTCCTGCATCGAGGCACGTCCGATGCGGGTCTGCTGGGCATTTTCCTGGGCCAGGCGCTCGGTGCTGCCCATGTTGTCGGCGATATTCAGCGAGGTGGCGCTGAACTCTTCCACCGCGCCCGCCATGCTAGTGATCTCGCCAGACTGCTGTTCCATGCCTTCATAGGCACCGCCAGACAAACCGGACAACGCCTGGGCACGGCTGTTGACCTCTTCCGCCGCCTTGCGGATGTGCGAAACCATGGTCGACAGCGCTTCGCCCATCTGGTTGAAGCTGCGCGCCAACTGGCCGATTTCGTCATGGCTGGAGACGTTCAGACGCGCGCTCAGGTCGCCCGCACCGAGCGCTTCGGCTTGGCGCACCAGGTCACTCAGGGGCGCGAGCTTGCTGCGCAACAGCCACACGGTGGCGCCCACCGCCAACAGCATGGCCAGCACGCTGCCGATTACCAGGCGCAGGCCGACGTCCCAGGTCACTGCACGAATCTCAGCCTTCGGCATGCTCGCCACCACCGCCCAGGGGCCGCCCTCGAACGGTACCGAAACGCTGTAGAAATCTTCGTTCTTGTCGCTCCAGAAGCGCCCTTCACCCGGCTTCTTCGCCAGGTCGAGCATCACCGGAATGGCTTGATCCAAGGCTTGTACACCGGCCGGCGGCACCAGCCAGTGCTTCTGTTCATCCAGCAGCGAGAGGGAGCCGGTCTGGCCGATACGGAAGCGCTTGAGGTTGTCGAACTGGGCTTTCTGCTCGTCGGTGTAATCGAAACCGATGAACAGCACCGCAATGACTTTTCCGCTGGCGTCACGCACCGGGCTGTACTGGGTCATGTACGAGCGATCGAACAATACGGCCCGACCGATGTAGGTCTGCCCGCTGAACACACGCTGGTAGGCCGGCCCCTGGCGGTCCAGCACGGTGCCGATGGCGCGGTTGCCATCCTGCTTGGTCAGGGACGTGCTGATGCGGACAAAATCATCGCCGCTGCGCACGAATACCGTGGCCACGCCGCCGGACATGTCCTTGAATTCATCCACTTCGCTGAAGTTGTTGTTCAGCAGCTGGCTGCCCAGGTAGAGGCCCGGGGTTTGCACACCGGCCACGGCGACTGGCTCGTCTGCACGCACGCTCAAGCCGGCGCCGAAGCGCTTTTCAAACAGCCCGCTCAAACGCTGGGTGCTCTCGCGCAAGGTGCTGTGGAAGGTATTGAGTTGGTCGGCGAGCAGGCGCGCCTCGCTGGCCAGGTGTTCCTCGCGGGTGGCGAGGTTGGCGGTGTCGAGGGAACGTAGAGCGAAAACGGTACTGCCGCTGATAACGACAGCAAGAATCACGGCCAATGCGAGGCCTAACTGGGAGGCGATCCGAGCGCGAGGTTGAGACATGACAGCTCCTGAGCCGAGGCCAGGATCATCCTGATCTCTTAGCGCTGCTCGGCGAATTATCTGGTGGGAAACGTAAGTGCACGATGGTTCCAACACTCCTACTTCGGCGGAGTTTTACAATACTTGAGCGATTCACAGGGGTATCGCGCAAACGATTGCCGTACACATGCCAAACCCTTTATTCGAGGCGGGCCACTTCGGGCAAAACCATCGCATGCACCTCGCCCTGGAGAAACTCCGCCAAACGCCGCAGGCGCTCACCACCGGGGCGGGTTTTCGGCCACACCAGGTAATAGCTTTCCCCGCTGGCGACGGCCGTTGGCCAAGGCAGGCTCAGGCGTTTCTGGGCAACGTCCTCGGCCACCATCAGCAAGTCACCCATGGACACCCCATAACCCCGCGCGGCGGCGATCATGCCCAACTCCAGCGTATCGAACACCTGCCCACCCTTGAGCGAAACCCGGGACGCCAACCCCATGCGTTCCAACCAGTAGCGCCAGTCGCGCCGGTCCGGTGTCGGATGCAGCAGTTCAGCCGTTGCCAGCCGCGTCACGTCCCAGGGGCCGTCATCCAACAGATTGGGCGCGCCCACCGGAATCAGCATTTCGGCAAACAGGTAACTGGCTTCCCAGTCTGCGGGAAAGTGCCCGTTACTGAGCAATACCGCGCAATCGAACGGCTCCTGGTTGAAGTCCACTTCGTCGATGTTCATCCACGCACTGGTGAGCTGCACCTCATTGCCCGGCTGCAAGGCCCGAAAGCGACTCAACCGCGCCAGCAGCCAGCGCATGGTCAAGGTGGACGGTGCTTTCATGCGCAAAATGTCATCTTCGGCATTCAGGGTATGGCAGGCGCGCTCCAGGGCGGCGAAACCTTCGCGCACGCCGGGCAGCAACAAGCGCGCCGCCTCCGTGAGCTGCAGAGTGCGGCCGCTGCGCTGGAAAAGCCGGCAGGCGAAATGCTCTTCGAGCGTACGAATATGCCGGCTGACCGCACTTTGGGTAATCGACAACTCCTCTGCCGCGCGGGTAAAGGAGTGGTGACGAGACGCGGCCTCGAACGCCCGCAGGGCGTAAAGCGGAGGAAGACGACGGGACATTCTGAAAGCTCCGACAGCGCAATCCGCAAACCCTACCAGAATAGATCAGGCATGAGTTTTAATCATGCAAACGATCGCTTTTATCCTTTTGTGCAATGCGCCCAAAGCGCCGAGAATCAGCCCTCTCCACCACCCTGACCTGTCGAGCGTGATGATCATGCAGCATCCGGTACGTACCGAACTCTGGGCCATTCTGCGGCTGTCGGGGCCGTTGATTGCCTCACAGTTGGCGCACATGCTGATGGTGCTGACCGACACCCTGATGATGGCCCGCCTGAGCCCCGAAGCCCTGGCCGGCGGTGGCCTGGGCGCGGCGAGCTATTCGTTCGTGGCGATTTTCTGCATCGGTGTGATTGCGGCGGTGGGCACCCTGGTGGCGATCCGTCACGGCGCGGGCGACATCGACGGCGCCACCCGCCTGACCCAGTCCGGGCTGTGGCTGGCGTGGTTGATGGCCCTGGCGGCGGCGCTGCTGCTGTGGAACCTCAAGCCAGTGCTGCTGCTGTTCGGCCAGACCGAAACCAACGTGCAGGCCGCCGGGCAGTTCCTGACCCTCCTGCCATTCGCCCTGCCCGGCTATCTGAGCTTCATGGCGTTGCGCGGTTTCACCAGCGCTATCGGCAAAGCCACGCCAGTGGTGGTGATCAGCCTGTGCGGCACGGTGGTCAATTACCTGCTCAACCATGCGCTGATCGAAGGCATGTTCGGCCTGCCGAAGCTCGGGCTGATGGGCATTGGCCTGGTGACGGCCATCGTCGCCAATGGCATGGCGTTGGCGCTGATGTGGTACATCCGCAGCAACCGGACCTACGCCGCCTACCCCCTGACTACCGGCCTGCTGCGCCTCAATACCCACTATCTGCGCGAGCTGTGGCGCCTGGGCCTGCCGATCGGCGGCACCTATGCAGTGGAAGTCGGGCTGTTCGCGTTTGCGGCGCTGTGCATGGGCACCATGGGCAGTACGCAGTTGGCGGCGCACCAGATTGCCCTGCAGATCGTCTCGGTGGCGTTCATGGTCCCGGCAGGGATGTCCTACGCGGTGACCATGCGTATCGGCCAGCACTATGGCGCCGGGCGGTTGTTGAGCGCGCGCCTGGCCGGGCGGGTCGGCATAGGGTTCGGCGCCATGGTCATGCTGGGGTTTGCCGTGGTGTTCTGGCTGTTTTCCGACCCGCTGATCGGGCTGTTCCTCGACCATGACGACCCGGCCTTTCACGAGGTGATCGTGCTCGCCGTCAGCCTGTTGGCCGTCGCGGCCTGGTTCGAGCTGTTCGACGGTGTGCAGACCATTGCCATGGGCTGCATCCGTGGCCTCAAGGACGCCAAGACTACCTTCCTGGTGGGGCTCGGTTGCTACTGGCTGATCGGCGCGCCATCGGCCTGGTTGATGGCGTTCACGTTAGGCTGGGGGCCGACCGGCGTGTGGTGGGGCCTGGCGCTGGGCCTTGCCTGTGCGGCGGTGAGCCTGACGTGGGCGTTTGAGGCGAAGATGAAGCGCATGATTCGACAGGCGCCGGAAAGACAAGCTGGTTTCCAGGCCGCACAGACGCACTAAGGGCCTACTCGATTAGAAATGTGGGAGGGGGCCTGCCCCCGATGGCGGTTTGTCAGTCACCGGATGTGTTGACTGATACACCGCTATCGGGGGCAAGCCCCCTCCCACATTTTGGATTGGGTTTACAAGGCTGAATATTCAGCCCAACAACGCCTGCTGGCCCTTGCCAAACGTCAGGTACTCCACCAGCTCGGCCAATGGCAGCGGTTTACTGATCAAGTAGCCCTGGGCTTGATCGCAACCAAACAGCCTCAAAAGCGCAAGCTGCTCAGCGGTCTCCACGCCTTCGGCCACCACTTCCAGGTTGAGGTTGTGGGCCAGGTTGATCATGGCGTGCACCAGTTTGCGATTCTCTTCGCGCTCTTCCATGCCGCCGACGAAGCTCTTGTCGATCTTCAACAAGGCAATCGGCAAGCTGTTGAGGTGCACGAACGATGAGAAACCGGTGCCGAAGTCATCCAGGGAAAACCGCACGCCGAGGCGACCGAGGGCGTCCATGGTCTGTTTGACCAGGTCGCTGCGACGCATCACGGCGGTTTCGGTCAACTCGAACTCCAGCCATTGCGCTTCCACGCCACGTTCGGCAATCAGACGACTGAGTGTCGAGAGCAGTTGGCTGTCCTGAAACTGGCGAAACGACAGGTTGACCGCCATGTGCAACGCCGGCAGGCCGCGTTCGCGCAGGTCCTGCATGTCGCGCAGGGCGCGGGAAATTACCCAATACCCCAACGGCACGATCAGGCCGCTCTGCTCGGCCAGGGGCACGAACTCGCTCGGTGGCAACAGGCCACGCTCGCCATGGCGCCAACGCACCAAGGCTTCCAGGCCCACAATATGCCCATCGTCCAGGTCCAGGCGCGGCTGGTAGTGCAGCTCCAGCTCATCGCGGCGCAGCGCACGGCGCAATTCGCTTTCCAGGTCGGCCAGGCTGCGCGCGTTGCGGTTGATGCGTTCGTTGAAGATATGAAAGGTACAGCCCTGGGTGCTTTTGGCCTGCTGCATGGCGATATGGGCGTGCCACATCAACGGGTCGGCCCCGGCGCGGGCGCGGGCATGCGCCACACCCAGGCTGCAGCCGATCAGCAGGCTTTCACCGTCCACCCAGTAAGGCTCGGCCATGACTTCGGTGATGCGCTCGGCCATCCACTCGGCGCGCTGGGGCGCACGGCGGGTGTCGATCAGCAGCGCGAACTCATCGCTGCCCAGGCGCGCCAATTGGTCACCGGCTTCAAGCTGGCTCTTGAGTCGCGATACCACCTGCAGGATCAAGCGGTCGCCGGCCTGATGACCGAGGGCATCGTTGGCGTGACGGAAATTGTCCAGGTCCAGGTGACCGAGGGCCAGGCCGCGACCTTCGTTATCCGCCAACCGCGCCGCCAGCAAGGTCTGGAAACCCTGGCGGTTGGCGATACCGGTGAGCGGGTCCTGTTCGGCCAGGCGCTGCAACGTGTTCTCCAGCACGCCACGCTCGCGCACATGGCGCAGGCAGCGGCGCAACGTATCGGCGTCCAGCACGGAATGGACCAGCCAATCGCTGACACCGAGCGGCGGAACCAATGGTTCCTGTTCCAGCAACAATACACACGGCAAGCTGCACCGGCCCGGGCCGGGTTGCAGAGGGGGCGTGGTCAAGAGCACCGCACCGTGGTCGTCGTCGAACAGACGACTCACCGAGTCCCAGTTGGGCGCGCTGATCAGCACAGCCCCGTCGCCCATCGGCGCCAGGCACTCGCGCAACAACGCTGCCCACTCAGGCTCATCGGCCAGCAGCAGCAAACGCAAGGGTTCGACAGGCGTAGACAAGCTAGCTCCCTAGACTCTGCAAGAATTCGTTGGCGGTGGCATTATGACGTGCGGTCTGACAATGACCAATGCCTGACAAATGATAGGTGCTATCAAACACGCCGACTGTGAAAAATAGTCGCAATACCCCGCACATCCTGCGGCAAAGTAGCAAAACCGGCAAATTTAGATCGAGTGGTACGTCACACCGTCGATCCAGGGCAGCAGAAACTTGCCAGCCTGTTAAAATGCCCGCCCTTTTGAACGACGACTCCCCGAACTCTGTATGTCCCGACTCAATCCCCGGCAGCAAGAAGCCGTGAACTACGTCGGCGGCCCTCTATTGGTGCTCGCCGGTGCTGGCTCCGGCAAGACCAGCGTGATCACCCGCAAGATCGCGCACCTGATCCAGAACTGCGGCATCCGCGCCCAGTACATCGTCGCCATGACCTTTACCAACAAGGCAGCGCGGGAAATGAAAGAGCGCGTCGGCACCCTGCTCAAGGGTGGCGAAGGCCGTGGCCTCACCGTGTGTACCTTCCACAACCTCGGGCTGAACATCATCCGCAAGGAACATGCGCGGCTGGGCTACAAGCCGGGCTTTTCGATCTTCGACGAGGCCGACGTCAAAGCCCTGATGACCGATATCATGCAGAAGGAATACGCGGGCGACGACGGCGTCGACGAGATCAAGAACATGATCGGCGCCTGGAAAAACGACCTGGTCCTGCCCGCCGAAGCCCTGGAAGCCGCACGCAACCCCAAGGAACAGACCGCCGCCATCGTCTACACCCACTATCAGCGCACGCTCAAGGCGTTCAATGCGGTGGACTTCGACGACCTGATCCTGCTGCCGGTCAAACTGTTCCAGGAACACAAGGACATCCTGGAAAAGTGGCAGAATAAGGTGCGCTACCTGCTGGTGGACGAATACCAGGACACCAACGCCAGCCAATACTTGCTGGTGAAACTGCTGATCGGTACACGCAACCAGTTCACCGTGGTGGGCGACGACGACCAGTCGATCTACGCCTGGCGCGGTGCGCGCCCGGAAAACCTGATGCTGCTCAAGGATGATTACCCGTCTTTGAAAGTGGTGATGCTGGAGCAGAACTACCGCTCCACCAGCCGTATCCTGCGCTGCGCCAACGTGCTGATCTCGAACAACCCCCACGAGTTTGAAAAACAGCTGTGGAGCGAGATGGGCCATGGCGACGAAATCCGCGTGATCCGCTGCCGCAACGAAGACGCCGAAGCCGAGCGCGTGGCCGTGGAAATCCTCAGCCTGCACCTGCGCACCGACCGGCCTTACAGCGACTTTGCGATCCTGTATCGCGGTAACTACCAGGCCAAGCTGATCGAGCTGAAACTGCAGCACCACCAGGTACCGTATCGCCTGTCGGGCGGCAACAGCTTTTTCGGGCGCCAGGAAGTGAAAGACCTGATGGCCTACTTCCGCCTGATCGTGAACCCGGATGACGACAACGCCTTCCTGCGCGTGATCAACGTCCCACGTCGGGAAATCGGTTCGACGACCTTGGAAAAACTTGGCAACTACGCCACTGAACGCAAGATCTCGATGTACGCCGCCACCGACGAAATCGGCCTGGGCGAACACCTGGACACGCGCTTCACCGACCGCCTGTCGCGCTTCAAGCGCTTCATGGACAAGGTACGCGAGCAGTGCGCCGGTGAAGACCCGATCAGCGCCCTGCGCAGCATGGTCATGGACATCGACTACGAAAACTGGCTGCGCACCAACAGTTCCAGCGACAAAGCCGCGGACTACCGCATGGGCAACGTCTGGTTCCTGATCGAGGCCCTGAAGAACACCCTGGAAAAAGACGAAGACGGTGAAATGACCGTTGAGGACGCCATCGGCAAGCTGGTGCTGCGCGACATGCTCGAGCGCCAGCAGGAAGAGGAAGACGGCGCCGAAGGTGTGCAGATGATGACGTTGCATGCATCCAAGGGTCTGGAATTCCCCTACGTGTTCATCATGGGCATGGAAGAGGAAATCCTCCCGCATCGCTCCAGCATCGAAGCCGACACCATCGAGGAAGAACGGCGCCTGGCCTACGTGGGCATTACCCGTGCGCGTCAGACACTGGCCTTCACCTTCGCTGCCAAGCGTAAGCAATACGGCGAAATCATCGATTGTGCCCCCAGCCGCTTCCTCGATGAGCTGCCGCCGGATGACCTGGCCTGGGAAGGCAACGACGACACCCCGACCGAGGTGAAGGCCGTTCGCGGCAACAGCGCCTTGGCTGATATACGCGCGATGTTAAAGCGCTAGAATCGACTACTTTTTAATCTACTTTCGGCGCCTGTTGCGCTAACAGAGGAAGCTTTCCGTGGAAGCACTGCACAAGAAAATTCGCGAAGAAGGCATCGTGCTTTCCGATCAGGTACTCAAGGTTGATGCCTTTCTGAACCACCAGATCGATCCGGCGCTGATGAAACTGATCGGCGACGAATTCGCCGCGCTGTTCAAGGACTCCGGCATCACCAAGATCGTCACCATCGAAGCCTCAGGCATCGCTCCGGCGATCATGACCGGCCTGAACCTCGGCGTGCCAGTGATCTTCGCACGCAAGCAGCAGTCCCTGACACTGACCGAAAACCTGCTGTCGGCGACGGTGTATTCCTTCACCAAGAAAACCGAAAGCACCGTGGCAATTTCCCCACGCCACCTGACCAGCAGCGACCGCGTGCTGGTTATTGATGACTTCCTGGCCAATGGCAAAGCCTCCCAGGCGCTGATTTCGATCATCAAGCAGGCCGGCGCGACCGTCGCCGGGCTGGGCATCGTGATCGAGAAGTCGTTCCAGGGTGGCCGTGCGGAGCTGGATGCCCAGGGTTATCGGGTTGAATCGCTGGCGCGGGTGAAGTCGCTGGCGGGTGGGGTTGTGACCTTTATCTGATTCAACACAGCTCAAAATGTGGGAGGGGGCTTGCTCCCGATGGCAGTGGGTCAGCCAACCTTTTTGGTGACTGATACACCGCTATCGGGGGCAAGCCCCCTCCCACATTTTGTCTGATGTTGGCTTTTAGTGCGCGGTGGCCTGAAGGCCGGCGAGTAGCAGGCGCTGGTACAGGTCCTCCTTGAACCCCTCCGGCTGATCCAAGCGCATACGCTTCAAATGTTCGGGAAACGCTTCCGGCTCCGGTGCATCCAGCGCCGCCTTGCCCAGTTCCAGCATCTCCGTGAGCTTGAATTTGCTCTTGAGCCAATTCAGAGCACGCAACAGGTCCCGCTCTTCATCGGTGAAATCGCTGCCCAACGGGTATTCCGGGAACAGCCGTCGATGCTTGGCCTGAATCGCCTGGAGCCGCTGCGGTGTGTTGTCGGCAAAACGCGGGTCCAGCTTGAAATCCTTGGGCAGTTTGCCGGCTTTTTGCGCCTGTTCGATCAAGCCTTCCTGGAAGCGCGAGTCAGTGACATTGAGCAACGCCTCGATCACCTGGGCATCCGTCTGACCGCGCAAATCGGCAATCCCGTACTCGGTAATGACGATATCCCGCAGGTGCCGGGGAATGGTGCAATGGCCGTACTCCCAGACGATATTCGAACTGACCTCCCCGGCCGACTCGCGCCAGCTGCGCAGGATCAGGACCGAGCGCGCGCCTTCCAGCGCGTGGCCCTGGGCAACGAAGTTGTACTGCCCGCCCACGCCGCTGAGCACGCGGCCATCTTCCAATTGGTCGGCCACACCGGCGCCGAGCAAGGTGACCATGATCGCGCTGTTGATAAACCGTGCGTCCTGGCGCTGTAAACGCTTGAGCTCTTCCTGGCCGTACAGCTCGTTGATATAGCTGATGCGGGTCATGTTGAATGCCAGCCGCCTGGCGTGGCTCATCTCCTGCAAGCGCTGGTAGAAACTGCGCGGGCCGAGGAAGAAACCGCCATGGATCGAGATGCCATCGGGCTGCGCCGCATCGTCGAGCAGCCCGGCGTTGGCCTGCTCCTGGGTTGCCACATCCGGGTACACCTTGCGCCGGATGATTCCGGCATCGGCCAGCACCAGCAAGCCGTTGACGAACATTTCGCTGCAACCGTAAAGGCCACGGGCGAATGGCTCAACGCCGCCCTCACGGCTGATCAAGGGCGCCCATTGATACACATCCAGGTCGGTCAGCAACAATCGATAGGCTTCATTATCGGCCTGGCGCGCCAGTAATGCGGCGGTCAGCGCGTCGCCCATGGAGCCGATACCGATCTGCAAGGTGCCGCCATCACGCACCAGCGTGCTGGCATGCAGGCCGATAAAGTGGTCCTGGAAGCCCACCGGCATGTTTGGCGTGGAGAACAGCGTGGTGCTGTCTTTCTCATCGAGCAGGTAATCGAAGGCGTCCATGCCCAACTCGGCATCGCCGGGCATGTAGGGCAAGTCGCTATGGACCTGGCCGACGATCAG
Source organism: Pseudomonas sp. R2-7-07 (assembly GCF_003852355.1). Lineage (NCBI taxonomy): Bacteria > Pseudomonadati > Pseudomonadota > Gammaproteobacteria > Pseudomonadales > Pseudomonadaceae > Pseudomonas > Pseudomonas sp. R2-7-07. The sequence continues at coordinate 5,604,632 of NZ_CP027759.1, forward strand.
GATCGTCTCACCCGCTGCGCGCCGCTTGGCGATCATCGGCAGCAGGTCAAGGGTGATATCCGGGTTGCAGCTCAGGCTCAGGCGGTCGGGGTGCTCGGCGCTGCTGGCAACCAGTTGCGCCACCAGGTTCAGGCCAGCGGCGTTGATGTCCCGCGCGGCATGGCTGTAGTTGCTGCTGACGTAGTCCTGCTGCGCCGCAGCGCTGTGGAGCAGGCTGCCGGGCTGCATGAAGAACTGCTGCACACGAATATTCTTCGGCAGGCTGTCTGCGTGCAGGTCAGCGAGAAAATCCAGCTCGGGGTAATCGCCAAATACTCGCTCGATAAAAGGTTCGAGAAAGCGCTTCTGCAACCCGTCGCCTATCGTCGGCCGGCCCAGACTCAATGCGGTGTAGATCGTCAGCGCGCGCTCGGGCAGCTTGGCGATACGCCGGTAGAGCGCATTGGCGAAGAGGTTGGGTTTGCCCAAACCCAGGGGCATGCCCATGTGGATATGCGCCGGCAAGCGCGCCAGTACGTCGTCAACTGCTTGCTCGATTGAACACAACTGCACCATCCGACTGCTCCCGAACATTCCATGAATTGGGGTTGGACCGAGCTTGCCGGGTCTTTGCTGCAATGAACAGCCACGAAACGCAAATCGCGGGCACAAAAAGGCCGCTCGTAAGCGGCCTTTTTGGCGAAGATCGGCGGGTTAGAGCCCGGACATCTTCTTGATCGCACCCTTCAGATCATCATCCGAGCAATCCGCGCAAGTGCCCTTGGGCGGCATGGCATTGATGCCCGTGATCGCCTTGGCGAGGATGCCATCAAGGCCGCCCTGGTGATCGGCGCGCTCTTTCCACGCGGCGGTATCGCCAACTTTCGGCGCTCCCAACAAGCCGGTGCCGTGGCAAGCATTGCAGTGCTTGGCGATGATCTCGTCCGGGGTTCTCGCCCCACCGCCGCCTGCCGTGACCACGACCTCCATGCCCTTGCATTCCTGGCCCTGGACACACACCTGGCCCACAGGCTCCAGGCGCTTGGCGATGTCATCGTTGGTCGCAGCTTGAGCGCTGACAGCCCATAGGGCCAGTACGGTTGCTGGTGCAGCCAGCATTTTCATAATTAGGTTCACGCGTTCACCCTCAATGGTGGCTATTCACGCCTGCGGCCACGGTTTCACAGGCGGCGAAAGTATAGCGGTTAGCCCGCCCGACCGAAACAACCCTATTAAATAAAGGGAGATTCGGCCTCACGGTGTACAGCTGCGCGAACCCCTGCAACGCTGGCAGGACGCCTCTGTTTTAAAAGTTCGCGGGTGTGGCTGCGCTGATTAGTCGCGCTGGCACGTCGAACGGATTGCGAAAACGATGGGGCTTGGTGCTTTCAAAGTAGTAGCTATCGCCTGCTTCGAGCACAAAAGTTTCAAGGCCGACCACCAGTTCCAAGCGCCCTTCCACCAGAATCCCGGTTTCTTCGCCTTCGTGGGTGAGCATTTCTTCGCCCGTGTCGGCGCCCGGCGGGTAGATTTCGTTGAGAAACGCGATGGCCCGGCTCGGGTGCGCTCGGCCTACCAGCTTCATGGTGACGGCACCGTCAGAGATGTCGATCAGCTCATTGGCTTTATAGACGATCTGCGTCGGTATTTCCTGGAGGATCTCTTCGGAAAAGAACTCGACCATGGACATGGGAATGCCGCCAAGGACCTTGCGCAGGGAACTGATCGAGGGGCTGACGCTGTTTTTCTCGATCATCGAAATGGTGCTGTTGGTGACGCCCGCGCGCTTGGCAAGCTCGCGCTGGGAAAGACCTTTGAGTTTACGGATGGATTGCAGTCGTTCGCCGACGTCCAATGCAGGAGCCTCCTAGGATTCAGGCTTTGTTGTAATTGAGCGTTATCATGGCGACAGCGTTCAGTATTTACAACACTTGGGCCTAAATCCCGGACAGCTGTATTCGTACCGGGCGATCAAGCGCCGCAATAGAGCCTTGGCACCCGGCGCAGGTTGCAGAAGATCTGGTAAGGGATGGTTTCAGCAGCGGTCGCGACTTCGCTGGCGAGGATGTGCTTGCCCCACAATTCCACCGTGGAACCCAGGCCCGCCTGGGGTACATCCGTCAGGTCGACGCAGAGCATGTCCATGGACACCCGGCCCAGCAACTGGCTACGCTGGCCGGCGACCAGCACCGGCGTGCCCGTAGGCGCGTGGCGCGGGTAGCCATCGGCATAGCCCATGGCAACCACGCCGATACGCATCGGCTTGGGCGTGACGAACCTGGCGCCGTAGCCTACCGGCTCACCGGCTGGCAGTTCGCGTACGCAAATGATTTTGGACTCCAGGGTCATCACCGGCTGCAAACGTGCAGCGATGGCCTGGTCGTCACCAAAGGGCGTGGCGCCGTAGAGCATGATGCCTGGGCGCACCCAGTCGCTGGGCACACTCGGCCACCCCAGGACGGACGGTGAATTGCGCAGGCTCACCTCCGCCGCCAGCCCTTGGCGGGCCGCGTCGAATACCCCCACTTGTTCGTTGCTGCTCACACAATCGAGCTCATCGGCGCGGGCGAAGTGGCTCATCAACACGATCTTTGCGACGTTGCCGCTGGCCAGCAGGCGCTTATACGCCTCCTGGAAATCCTTCGGATGCAGGCCGACACGGTGCATGCCCGAGTCCAGCTTGAGCCAGAGGGTCAACGGTTGGCTCAGCGTGGCCTGCTCGATAGCCTCGAGTTGCCATAGCGAATGCACCACGCACCACAGGTTTTGCTCGACGATCAGCGGCAGCTCGTCGGCTTCGAAAAAACCTTCCAGCAGCAGCACCGGCGCACGTATCCCGGCGGCGCGTAGTTCCAGGGCTTCTTCGATGCACGCCACCGCGAACCCGTCAGCCTCGGCCTCCAGCGCCTGGGCCACGGGCACCGCGCCATGCCCGTAGGCATCTGCCTTGATCACGGCGAGGGCCTTGGCCCCGCTGACTTCGCGGGCCAGTTGGTAGTTGTGGCGCAGGGCTTGAAGGTCGATCAGGGCACGGGCAGGACGCATGGCGGCAGGCTTCTAGGCGGCAGAGTAAAAAAACCGGTGCCGACCAACAACGTCGGCGCCGGGAGAGGGATTCAGGTTAAGGCAGCGCAGCCACGACGGACAGCTCTACCAGAATGTTCGGCTCACACAGTTTGGCTTCAACCGTAGCGCGAGCGGGCGCGGCGCCTTTGGGCAGCCACGTGTCCCACACCGCGTTCATACCGGCGAAGTCGGCATCGATGTCCTTCAAATAGATGGTTACCGACAGCAACCGGGTCTTGTCGGTGCCGGCCAGGTCCAGCAGACGCTCGATGTTGGCTAGGGTTTCACGGGTCTGCTGCTCGATGCCGGCATTCATGTCGTCGCCGACCTGGCCTGCCAGGTACACGGTGCCGCTGTGAACAACGATTTGGCTCATGCGCTCATTGGTGAGCTGGCGCTGGATTGACATGTCTTGCAGACTCCTGGTGGTTGCCGTAACGGGAAATAGCGAGGCCTTCGGCGCTGATCTGCGGGGTTTTCTTCGCCATCAGGTCAGCCAGCAAACGACCGGAGCCGCATGCCATGGTCCAGCCGAGGGTGCCGTGGCCGGTATTCAGGAACAGGTTCTTGAATGGAGTGCCGCCGACAATCGGTGTGCCATCGGGTGTGGTCGGGCGCAGGCCGGTCCAGAAACTGGCTTGGGCCAAATCGCCGCCCTGAGGATAAAGGTCGTTGATGATCATCTCCAGGGTTTCACGCCGGCGCGGGTTGAGCGACAGGTCAAAACCGGCTATCTCAGCCATGCCGCCGACGCGAATGCGGTTGTCGAAACGGGTGATCGCGACTTTGTAGGTTTCGTCGAGGATCGTCGAGGTAGGCGCCATTGCCGGGTTGGTGATCGGCACGGTCAGCGAATAGCCCTTGAGGGGATACACGGGCGCCTTGATCCCCAGCGGCTTGAGCAGCTTCGGCGAATAACTGCCGAGGGCCAGCACGTAGCGGTCGGCGGTTTCCAACTTGCCATCGATCCACACGCCATTGATGCGGTCGCCTGCATGATCGAGGCGCTGGATGTCCTGTTCGAAACGAAACTCAACGCCCAACTGCTCGCACATCTGCGCCAGGCGCGTGGTGAACATCTGGCAGTCGCCGGTCTGGTCGTTGGGCAGGCGCAGGGCACCGGCGAGAATATCGGTGACGCTGGCAAGGGCTGGCTCGACCCGAGCGATGCCGGCACGGTCAAGCAACTCGAAGGGCACGCCGGACTCCTGCAACACGGCGATGTCCTTGGCCGCACCATCGAGCTGGGCCTGGGTACGGAACACTTGGGTGGTCCCCAGGCTGCGCCCTTCGTAGGCAATCCCGGTTTCAGCGCGCAATTCGTCAAGGCAGTCGCGGCTGTACTCAGAGAGGCGGACCATGCGCTCCTTGTTCACCGCATACCGGCTGGCGGTGCAGTTGCGCAGCATCTGTGCCATCCACAGGTATTGGTCGATATCGGCAGTGGCCTTGATTGCCAGCGGCGCATGGCGCTGCAGCAGCCACTTGATCGCCTTGAGCGGCACGCCCGGCGCGGCCCATGGCGACGCATAGCCTGGGGATACCTGGCCGGCGTTGGCGAAACTGGTTTCCATGGCGGCAGCGGGTTGGCGGTCGACCACGACGACTTCAAAGCCGGCCCGCGCCAAATAATAGGCGCTGGTGACCCCAATGACGCCGCTACCCAAGACCAGAACGCGCATTTTAATTTCCTCACCACGGGCTGAGCCGCTGACGTGTGTTATTCGAGCAATGATGGACGCAGTGTAAAAAACAATCGCCAGTGCATTTCACTATATAAATGCCTATATTTGGCGACAATTCTCGGCACAAACCGTTTTAACAGAGGCGTATCCCCTATGCGTACCAACACCCAGACCAAGCGGGAGCTGGACAAGATCGACCGCAATATCCTGCGCATCCTGCAAACCGATGGGCGCATTTCGTTCACGGAACTGGGCGAGAAGGTTGGGCTGTCGACGACGCCGTGCACCGAGCGGGTACGCCGGCTGGAGCGCGAGGGGATCATCATGGGCTACAACGCGCGGCTCAATCCGCAGCATTTGAAGGGGAGTTTGCTGGTATTTGTCGAGATCAGCCTGGATTACAAGTCCGGCGATACGTTCGAAGAGTTTCGCCGCGCCGTGCTCAAACTGCCCCATGTGCTGGAGTGTCACCTGGTGTCCGGAGACTTTGACTATCTGGTGAAAGCGCGGATTTCCGAAATGGCTTCGTACCGCAAATTACTCGGCGATATCCTGCTCAAGTTGCCCCATGTGCGCGAATCCAAGAGCTATATCGTGATGGAAGAAGTGAAGGAAAGCCTGAACCTGCCGATTCCGGATTAACCTGACGCAACTCAATCAAATGTGGGAGGGTGCTTGCCCCTCCCACATTGACCGAGTACACCTGCTATACCAGTACCTGTCGAGTACTCGCCATGTACTCATGGATCTGCTTTTCCACCCGTGGATGAATCAGCTCCACCGGTCGCCGACCGTTGGGGCATGGCAGGGTCTTGGTGGTGCCAAACAGCCTGCATATCAACGGGCGCTCGTCGTAAACCGTGCAACCGTTCGGCCCCAGGTGCACACAGTTCAGCTCATCCATCGCAGCTTCCTGCTCGGCGGTCGTCTTGCGTGGCAGGCGCGACATTTCCTCGGGCGAGGTGGTGACCGGCCCACAGCAGTCGTGGCAGCCAGGGACACACTCGAACGAAGGAATCTGTCGGCGCAAGGCGCTGACTTTCTGACTGTTGCAACTCATCGACACCCACACCCCACCGCGAACAGGCCTGGATTCTGCCGTAAAACCGCCCGCACAGACAGCTCCGTCGGACCGTTGTATCCTGCGTCAAATTTTCCAAACAGGGAGGCCCCCATGACCGCCAGCGCCCGGCACACCGCGTCCTACTACGCCGCCAGCAGCGTGCCGCACCCCGATTACCCGGCGTTGACGGGCGAGGTGCGCGCCGATGTCTGCGTGATTGGCGGGGGGTATTCCGGGCTCAATACCGCCCTGGAACTGGCCGAGCGCGGCTTCAGCGTGGTGCTGCTGGAAGCGCGCAAAATCGGCTGGGGCGCCAGCGGGCGTAACGGCGGGCAACTGATTCGCGGCGTCGGCCATGGCCTTGACCAGTTCGCCAATGTGATCGGCACCGACGGCGTGCGCCAGATGAAACTGATGGGCCTGGAAGCGGTGGAGATCGTGCGCGAGCGTGTCGAACGCTTCCAGATCCCCTGCGACCTGACTTGGGGCTACTGCGACCTGGCCAACAAACCCCGCGACCTGCAGGGCCTCGCCGCAGACGCCGAAGAGCTGCGCAGCCTGGGTTATCGCCATCCAGTGCGCCTGCTGCAAGCCAGCGAAATGGCCAGCGTGATTGGCTCCGACCGCTATGTGGGCGGAATGATCGACATGGGCTCCGGACATTTGCATCCGCTGAACCTCGCCCTGGGTGAAGCCGGCGCGGCGCAGCAGCTGGGCGTGAAGGTATTCGAGCAGTCGCAAGTGACGCGCATCGACTACGGCTCGCAGGTCAAGGTGCACACCGCCCAGGGCCAGGTACAGGCCAACACTCTGGTGCTGGCCTGTAACGCCTACCTCAACGACCTCAACCCACACTTGAGCGGCAAGATATTGCCCGCAGGCAGCTACATCATCGCCTCCGAGCCCTTGAGTGAAGCGCAAGCCGCCCGCCTGTTGCCGCAAAACATGGCGGTGTGTGACCAGCGGGTAACGGTGGACTATTTCCGCCTGTCCGCCGACCGCCGCCTGTTGTTCGGCGGCGCCTGCCACTATTCCGGGCGCGACCCGAAAGACATCGGCGCCTACATGCGGCCAAAGATGCTGCAGGTATTCCCGGAATTGGCCGATGTGAAGATCGACTACCAATGGGGCGGCATGATCGGCATCGGCGCCAACCGGTTGCCGCAGATCGGACGCCTGGCGGATCAACCCAATGTGTATTACGCCCAGGCCTATGCCGGCCATGGCCTCAACGCCACACACCTGGCGGGCAGGTTGCTGGCCGAAGCCATCAGCGGCCAGCAGCAAGGGCGCTTCGACCTGTTCGCCCAGGTGCCGCACATGACTTTCCCTGGCGGCAAATACCTGCGCTCGCCGCTGCTGGCCCTGGGGATGCTCTGGCACCGCCTCAAGGAACTGGCCTGATCAATCGCGCCAGAACGGTTTCAAGCCTTCATGGCGCGCCTGTTCTGCCGTCAGGCCCACGTCGCGCAACTGCTCGCGGGTCAGCGTCAGCAACGCCTTGCGGGTATGACGGCGGCGCCAGAACAGGCTCCAGCGATTGTCGGCAGGCATAGACAACGTCCGCTCCTGCGCTGCTTCCAGTTCCTGGCCATGTAATGCCAGCCGTACATCGCTCATGCCGTTCATGTTCCCGTCCCTCGTTAGCTTGCTGCCTTGAGTGACTAGAATGAGCGCACGGGCAAAACCAATACAGATTCAACCTACCTTTATTAAATCCATACAGATGCTGCTATGAACGGCTGAATCCTGTATTTTCCTCCTATCTGTATTGGTCTCCTGGGAGTGACCGCCGTGACCCTGTACGTCAACCTCGCTGAATTGCTGGGTACCCGCATCGAACAAGGCTTCTACCGCCCCGGCGACCGACTGCCCTCCGTGCGGGCCTTGAGCGTGGAGCATGGGGTCAGTCTGAGCACCGTGCAGCAAGCCTATCGATTGCTGGAGGACAACGGCCTGGCGATGCCCAAGCCCAAGTCCGGCTATTTTGTACCGGTGGGCCGTGAACTGCCGGCGCTGCCCGAGGTAGGTCGCCCCGCCCAGAGGCCGGTGGAAATTTCCCAGTGGGACCAGGTGCTGGAGTTGATCCGTGCCGTGCCGCGCAAGGACGTCATACAGTTGGGCCGTGGCATGCCGGATGTATTGTCGCCGACTATCAAGCCATTGCTTCGCAGCCTGGCCCGCGTCAGTCGCCGCCAGGATCTGCCGGGACTGTATTACGACAACATCCTTGGCTGTATGGAATTGCGCGAGCAGATTGCGCGACTGTCATTGGATTCCGGTTGCCAACTGACTGCCGAAGACATCGTCATTACCACAGGCTGCCACGAGGCCCTTTCCACCAGCATCCGCGCCATTTGTGCGCCCGGCGATATCGTTGCGGTGGATTCACCGAGTTTTCACGGCGCCATGCAGACCCTCAAGGGCCTGGGCATGAAAGCCTTGGAAATCCCCACCGACCCGATCACCGGCATCAGCCTTGAAGCCCTGGAACTGGCGCTGGAACAGTGGCCGATCAAAATCATCCAGCTCACCCCCAACTGCAACAACCCCTTGGGCTACATCATGCCGGAGGCGCGCAAGCGCGCACTGCTGACCCTGGCCCAGCGCTTTGACGTGGCGATCATCGAAGACGATGTGTATGGCGAACTGGCCTACAGCTACCCGCGCCCGCGCACGATCAAATCCTTCGACGAGGACGGCCGGGTGCTGTTGTGCAGCTCGTTTTCCAAAACCCTGGCGCCTGGGCTGCGCATTGGCTGGGTCGCGCCGGGGCGCTACCTGGAACGGGTGCTGCACATGAAATACATCAGCACGGGCTCTACCGCCACGCAGCCGCAGATTGCGATAGCCGAATTTCTCAAAGGCGGGCATTTCGAGCCTCATTTGCGCAGGATGCGTACGCAATACCAGCGCAATCGCGACCTGATGCTCGACTGGGTCAGCCGCTACTTCCCCGTCGGCACGCGCGCCAGCCGGCCTCAGGGTAGTTTCATGCTGTGGATAGAATTGCCGGAGGGCTTCGATACCCTGAAGCTCAACCGCGTGCTGGTGGAACAGGGCGTACAGGTGGCGGTAGGCAGCATTTTTTCTGCATCCGGCAAGTACCGTAATTGCCTGCGCATGAACTACGCTGCCAAACCGACCCCACAGATTGAAGAGGCCGTGCGCAAGGTCGGCGCCGCTGCGCGCACCCTGCTGGCCGAATCGGCGGACTGACCTTTTCCGAGCAATTGCCGTCATATGCCGACAACCGCCCTGACCTGGATGGCGCTTCCTTGATGACTCAACGGCTTTTATCGCTTTTCCTGTTGGGAGCGCTGGCACTGGCTGGCTGCGCGACGGCCCCCACACCGCGTGTGCCCAGTGATGCCCTGCCCGCGGCACAGTCTTCCTTCGGCCGCTCGATCCAGGCCCAGGCGGCGCCGTATCAGGGCCGTTCGGGCTTTCGTTTGCTGCCCAACAGCAGCGAAGCCTTCATGGCCCGCGCCGAGTTGATCCGCAACGCCCAGACCAGCCTCGACCTGCAGTACTACATCGTGCATGACGGCATCAGCACGCGCATGCTGGTGGATGAACTGCTCAAGGCCGCCGACCGCGGCGTGCGTGTGCGCATCCTGCTGGATGACACCACCAGCGACGGGCTCGACCAGATCATCGCGACCCTTGCCGCCCATCCCAAGATCGAAATTCGCCTGTTCAACCCGCTGCATCTGGGCCGCAGCACGGGCGTGACGCGCGCCATGGGGCGCCTGTTCAACCTGTCGCTGCAACACCGGCGCATGCATAACAAACTCTGGCTGGCAGACAACAGCGTCGCGATCGTGGGCGGGCGCAACCTGGGGGATGAATATTTCGACGCCGAACCCAACCTGAATTTCACCGATATCGACATGCTCAGCGTCGGGCCGGTGGCTGAGCAACTGGGCCACAGTTTCGATCAGTACTGGAACAGCGCGCTGAGCAAACCTATCGATGAGTTTGTCGCAACCATGCCCTCCAAGGTCGACCTGGCTGTCGCACGCGGACGCCTGGAGACGTCACTGGCCCAATCGCGCCAACAGAACCACGCCTTGTATAACCGCCTGCGCACCTACCAGACCCAGCCACGCATGGATATCTGGCGTCGCGAGTTGATCTGGGCCTGGAACCAGGCGCTGTGGGATGCGCCGAGCAAGGTGCTGGCCAAGGCCGACCCGGACCCGCAATTGCTGCTCACCACGCAACTGGCGCCGCAGTTGGCAGGCGTCAGCCGTGAGCTGATCATGATTTCGGCGTACTTCGTTCCGGGCCCGCCTGGGCTGGTGTACCTGACCGGCCGCGCCGACGCGGGCGTGTCGGTGAGTCTGCTGACCAATTCCCTCGAAGCCACTGATGTACCGGCGGTGCACGGCGGCTACGCACCCTATCGCAAGGCGCTGCTGGAGCATGGCGTGAAACTCTATGAACTGCGTCGACAACCGGGCGACCCCAGCGCAAGCAGCGGTCCGCACCTGTTTCGTCGAGGCAGCTTGCGCGGTTCCGACTCCAGCCTGCACAGCAAGGCGATGATTTTCGATCGGGAGAAGTCGTTTATCGGCTCGTTCAATTTCGATCCACGCTCAGTGCTATGGAACACCGAAGTCGGCGTGCTGGTGGACAGCCCGGAACTGGCGGAGCATGTGCGTAACCTGGCGCTGCAAGGTATGGCGCCGGCGTTGAGCTACGAGGCGAAGCTGCAGGACGGGCAGATCGTGTGGGTGACCGAAGATAACGGCCAGCTGCACACCCTGACCCGGGAACAGGGCAGTTGGTGGCGCCGGTTCAATGCCTGGTTCGCCACCAGCGTCGGCCTGGAGCGCATGCTCTAAAACGTGTGGGAGGGGGCTTGCTCCCGATTGCGGTGTATCAGTCACCAGATGCAGCGACTGACACTAAGCTATCGGGAGCAAGCCCCCTCCCACATTTGTTAGAGCTTGATCCAGGTCGCCTTCAGCTCGGTGTATTTGTCGAACGCATGTAGCGATTTATCGCGACCGTTACCCGACTGTTTGAAGCCACCGAACGGTGCGGTCATGTCGCCGCCATCGTACTGGTTGACCCACACACTGCCCGCACGCAGAGCCTTGGCGGTCAGATGGGCCTTGGAGATATCCGCCGTCCACACCGCTGCGGCCAGGCCATATTGGGTGTCGTTGGCGATGGCGATGGCTTCTTCGGCGCTGTCGAACGTGATCACCGACAGGACCGGGCCGAAGATCTCTTCCTGGGCAATCTTCATGGCGTTGGTCACGCCGTCGAAAATGGTCGGCTCGACGTAAGTGCCACCGGTTTCTTCCAGGGTGCGCTTGCCACCGGCGACCAGCTTGGCGCCATCGGCATGGCCCGATTCGATGTACGACAGCACGTTGTTCATCTGCTGGGTGTCCACCAGCGCGCCCACGTTGGTGGCAGGGTCCAGTGGGTTACCTGGCTTCCACACCTTGAGCGCCTCGATCACCAGCGGCAGGAAAGTGTCCTTGATCGAACGTTCCACCAGCAGGCGCGAACCGGCGGTGCAGACTTCGCCCTGGTTGAAAGCAATGGCACTGGCGGCGGACTCGGCGGCGGTTTGCAGGTTCGGCGCATCGGCAAACACGATGTTCGGGCTCTTGCCGCCGGCTTCCAGCCACACGCGCTTCATGTTCGATTCGCCGGAACGGATCAACAGCTGCTTGGCGATTTTGGTGGAACCGGTAAACACCAGGGTATCCACGTCCATGTGCACCGCCAGCGCGTTACCCACGGTGTGGCCGTAGCCTGGCAGCACGTTGAACACGCCTTTTGGAATGCCGGCTTCAACGGCCAGGGCAGCGATGCGGATGGCGGTCAGCGGAGACTTTTCGGACGGCTTGAGGATGACCGAGTTACCGGTCGACAGCGCCGGGCCGAGTTTCCAGCAGGCCATCATCAGCGGGAAGTTCCACGGCACGATCGCACCGACCACGCCCACGGGCTCACGGGTCACCAGACCCAGTTGGTCATGGGGAGTGGCCGCCACTTCATCGTAGATCTTGTCGATGGCCTCGCCGCTCCAGCTCAGCGCCTGCGCCGCGCCGGGTACGTCGATGTTCAGGGAGTCGCTGATCGGCTTGCCCATGTCCAGGGTTTCAAGCAGGGCCAGCTCTTCGGCATTGGCCTTGAGCAGCGCAGCGAAACGGATCATGACGGACTTGCGCTTGGCCGGCGCCAGGCGCGACCAGACACCGGAATTGAAGGTGGCACGGGCATTTTCCACGGCGCGCTGGGCGTCGGCGGCGTCACAGCTGGCTACGGTGGCGAGCAAACGGCCATCGACCGGGCTGATGCACTCGAAGGTGTCACCGGAAGCGGCGGCGGTGTATTCGCCATTGATGTAGGCGCGGCCTTCGATCTTCAGGTCCTTGGCGCGTTGTTCCCAGTCGGCACGGGTCAGGGTGGTCATGCAAGTGTCCTCCTCTTATTTGGATACAAGGGCCTGGGAGATTTGATCCCGGCGCCTCCACGAATTCTTGCCTGGCCAGCCTGCTGTTCGGCTCAAGGCACTTGCCACCCTAAACCAGCGACTGGGGAAGTTTCAATATATTTGACATAACGGCGGAAAACGCCCTTGCGATGTTCATTTTAATAAACATAGACTTTGAGCTTTCCAACCGCAGGCCCGACGGGATAAGCCCATGAGCATCCAGGACATCGTTGATTTCAGCCAAGCCAACACCGCCCCCGAACGCTATCGCCCTGCCGCCGAAAAAATCCTCAAGGGCGATCCCGAACAGACGATCTACAACCACTACAACAGCCCATGCGGACAAATGAACGCAGGCGTCTGGGAAGGCGAAGTCGGGCAGTGGACAGTCAATTACACCGAACATGAATACTGCGAGATCGTGCAGGGGGTGTCCGTACTGCGCGATGCCGAGGGAAATGCCAAAACCTTGCGCGCCGGCGACCGCTTCGTGATCCCGGCCGGCTTCAGCGGCACCTGGGAAGTACTGCAAGCGTGCCGCAAGATCTATGTGGTGTTCGAACAGAAAGCCTGATCAGTGAACAGCGGGACGCGGAGCGTCCGAGGCGGCGTTACCACGCAGAGCGTGGGAACGATCATCGCAGGCAAAAAAAAGCCCGTATCGTGAGATACGGGCTTTTTTTCACAAGGAAGGAAATCAATTACTTGATTTTGCCTTCTTTGTAGATCACGTGCTTGCGAACGCGCGGGTCGAACATTTTCTTTTCGAGCTTGTCCGGGGTAGTACGCTTGTTCTTGTCGGTAGTGTAGAAGTGACCAGTACCGGCGCTAGAGATCATTCGAATCAATTCACGCATGATAGAGCTCCTTAGATCTTGCCGGCGGCGCGGATTTCGGCCAGCACGACAGTGATGCCACGCTTGTCGATGATACGCATGCCTTTGGCAGATACACGCAGGCGAACAAAACGTTTCTCTTCTTCAACCCAGAAGCGGTGATGCTGCAGGTTCGGCAGGAAACGACGACGGGTTTTGTTATTTGCGTGGGAAATGTTATTCCCAGTCACCGGACCCTTACCGGTAACTTGACAGACTCTCGACATGCCTCAGCCCTCTAAAACCACATGCCCAACCCGGCATGGGTTGGCCGCTTAATCTCTCAGTCATTTGGCGCCAGGCGCCGCGTTTCTTTAGGGTCTTACCGGCTACACCTACAAGCGAAGGAACCGGGCCCCTAGAAAAGAGCGCTGCTTTATACCAGAAAGACCCAGGTGCAACAACAGCGAGTGTGTTTTTACCTGGGTAAATCTCGGCTATTGGCGCCTGAACCGTTGCCAGGAGGGGCCGCTACAACAGCCGACCGCTCGTCGCACAGAATGATTTTCAGCGCCCGCAAGTACTCGGACCTGCAAGGTGAAACGCGCTGAGGCGCCATCAAAACAGCATTTGAGCCAAAAGCACAGGCAAAAATAGGCTAGTCATTTAACCAACAGGCCACTACGGTAGGCCTTTTCCAGACTGCACTTGCAGATGGGCCTTCGATTTGCACAGGAAACCTAATATGCGCCTCGCTGCCCTACCGCTATTGCTAGCCCCCCTCTTGATCGCGCCGACGATGGCCGTTGCCGCCACCAATCTGAGCGTTTGCACCGAGGCCAGCCCCGAAGGGTTCGACGTGGTGCAGTACAACTCGTTGACCACCACCAACGCCTCGGCGGATGTGCTGATGAACCGTCTGGTGGACTACGACGCAACCGGCGCAAAACTGGTGCCGAGTCTGGCGGACAGTTGGGACGTCTCGCCAGACGGCCTGACGTACACCTTCAAGCTGCACCCGAACGTGAAATTCCATCGCACCGAGTATTTCACCCCGAGCCGTACCCTGACCGCCGAAGATGTGCGCTTCAGCTTCGAACGCATGCTCGACCCAGCCAACCCGTGGCACAAGATCGCCCAGAGCGGCTTTCCTCACGCGCAATCCCTGCAATTGCCCACGCTGATCAAGAAGATCGACGCACTCGACCCGCTGACCGTGCGCTTCACCCTCGATCACGCCGATTCCACGTTTCTTGCCGCATTGAGCATGGGCTTTGCCTCGATCTACCCGGCCGAATATGCCGAAAAACTGCTCAAGGCCGGCACCCCGGAAAAACTCAACAGCCAGCCCATTGGTACCGGGCCCTTCGTTTTTGTGCGATTCCAGAAGGATGCGGTGGTGCGCTACAAGGCCAACCCGGACTACTTCGCCGGCAAACCGACGGTGGACAACCTGATCTTCGCGATCACGCCGGATGCCAATGTGCGCCTGCAGAAACTGCATCGCGATGAATGCCAGATCGCCCTGTCGCCCAAACCCCTGGATGTGGGCGAGGCCGAAAAAGACCCGGCCCTGAAGGTGGAAAAAACCGCAGCCTTCATGACCGCGTTCGTCGCCATCAACAGCCAGCATCCGCCGCTGGACAAGCCCGAAGTACGCCAGGCGATCAACCTGGCCTTCGACAAAGGCAGCTACCTCAAGGCCGTATTCGAAGGCACCGCCGAAGCGGCCAACGGTGTTTACCCACCCAATACCTGGAGCTACGCCAAAGAGCTGTCGGGTTACCCACAGGACCTGGCCAAAGCCAAGGCGCTGCTCAACCGCGCCGGCCTCAAGGATGGCTTCAAGACCACTATCTGGACCCGCCCGACCGGCAGCCTGTTGAACCCCAACCCAAATCTTGGCGCTCAACTGTTGCAGGCCGACCTGGCCAAGGTCGGCATCCAGGCCGACATCCGTGTGATCGAATGGGGCGAGTTGATTCGCCGCGCCAAAGCCGGCGAGCATGACCTGCTCTTCATGGGCTGGGCCGGTGACAATGGCGACCCGGATAACTTCCTCACCCCGCAATTTTCCTGCGCGGCAGTCAAGTCCGGCACCAACTTCGCCCGCTACTGCGACCCTGCGCTGGACAAGCTGATCAGCGCTGGCAAGACCACCAGCGAACAAGGCGTGCGCAGCAAGCTTTACCAGCAGGCGCAGGCGCAGATCCAGCAGCAGGCCCTGTGGCTGCCCTTGGCGCACCCCATGGCGTTTGCCCTGACACGCAAAAATGTCGACGGCTACCAGGTGAGTCCGTTTGGTCGCCAGGATTATTCCAAAGTCAGCGTCAAGCCTTAAGCTGCAAGCTGCAAGCTGCAAGCCGATTTGTGGCTTGCAGCTGCCCCTCTACATCCATCCATATTCCGCCATCGACAATGGATCACCATCACCCACGATGATGTGATCCAGCACCCGCACGTCCACCATTTCCAGGGCCTTCTGGAGAATTTTGGTCAACTTTCGATCAGCGGCGCTTGGATCCGCGCTTCCCGAAGGATGGTTGTGGCACAGGATCAATGCCGCCGCGTTGTACGCCAGCGCGCGCATGACCACTTGCCGGGGATAGACCACAGCGGTATCGATAGTGCCCTGGGACAGCGCTTCGAAACCCAGCACCCGATGTTTGGAGTCGAGAAACAGGCAGCCAAACACCTCGTGAGTTTCATGACGCAGCAGCGCCTTGAGGTATTCGCGCACGGCCAGCGGACTCTCCAGCACCGAATCGTTGCGCAGGCGCTCGGCCATATGGCGCCGGGACATTTCCAGCACCGCCTGCAACTGGGCAAACTTCGCCGGCCCCAGGCCCAACTGCTGATTGAACAACGCCTGGCTGGCTTCCAGCAGCGGGCGCAGGCCACCGAATTGCGCCAATAAATGGCGCGCCAGGTCCACCGCACTCCTGCCAGACACTCCGGTGCGCAGGAAGATCGCCAGCAATTCGGCATCGGACAGACTGGCCGCGCCCCACTCCAAAAGCTTCTCTCGCGGCCGCTCGGCAGCAGGCCAATCGCGAATACTCATCCCACCTCCTCTCCATGATGTACGCCGCATGCGCCGCTGTTGCCAGACGGACGCTGTGTTATCGTAGGCCCTCTTTTTTGCATGCGATTTCACCTGGGGAGGGGTCATCGCAGGCGTCACTGAACTGGCTTCACTGAACTGGAAAGGCAAACCAATGCAGCGTCTGTATCGGAAACGCATCGTTCTCGGCGTCGGCGGCGGCATTGCCGCCTACAAGAGCGCAGAGCTGGTTCGCAGGCTCCTGGACCAAGGCGCCGAAGTGCGCGTGGTCATGACCCGTGGTGGCAGTGAGTTCATCACCCCGCTGACCATGCAGGCCTTGTCCGGCCACCCGGTTCACCTGGACCTGCTGGACCCGGCGGCCGAAGCCGCCATGGGCCATATCGAACTGGCCAAATGGGCCGACCTTGTACTGATCGCGCCGGCCACCGCCGACCTGATCGCGCGCCTGGCCCAGGGCATCGCCGATGACCTGCTGACCACCCTGGTACTGGCCACCGACGCCACCGTCGCCATCGCCCCGGCGATGAACCAGGCCATGTGGCGCGACCCGGCCACCCAGGCCAACACCCAGCTTTTGCAAAGCCGTGGCCTCAAGGTCTTCGGCCCGGCGTCCGGCAGCCAGGCCTGCGGCGACGTCGGCATGGGCCGCATGCTCGAGGCCACCGACCTGGCGCTGTGCGCTGCCGAGTGCTTCCAGCACCTGGCCCTGACCGGCAAACATGTACTGATCACCGCTGGCCCGACCCAGGAAAACATCGACCCAGTGCGCTACATCACCAACCATAGCTCAGGAAAAATGGGCTTTGCCCTGGCTGAAGCTGCGGTTGAGGCAGGCGCACGTGTCACCCTGATCACCGGCCCGGTGCATCTGCCGACGCCTGATCGGGTGACGCGAATCGACGTAGTCAGCGCCCGGGACATGCTGGCGGCCTGTGAGGCTGCCATTCCGTGCGACCTGTTCATCGCCTCGGCAGCGGTTGCAGACTACCGACCGGAAGTCGTTGCGCCGCAAAAGCTCAAGAAAGACCCTACAAGCGGTGATGGCCTGCTCCTGCAAATGGTGCGCAACCCGGACATCCTGGCCACCATCGCCACCCGTTCGGATCGTCCGTTCAGCGTCGGTTTTGCCGCCGAGACCGAACATTTACTGGACTACGCCGCACGCAAATTGAAAGACAAAAACCTCGATCTGATCGTTGCCAATGATGTCGCCAACCCGAGCATCGGCTTCAACAGCGAGGAAAATGCCATCAGCGTGATCGACCGCGAGTTGCACGCCACCGTTTTCGCCCAGACCAGCAAGGGCAAGATTGCCCGCCAACTGATCTCTTTTATCGCCCAACGGCTGAACCAGGTTTAATATCCATGCACGCTTTGCAAGCCAAGATCCTCGACCCCCGCATCGGTAGCGAATTTCCACTGCCGGCCTACGCTACCCCAGGCTCCGCTGGCCTGGACCTGCGCGCCATGCTCAAGCAAGACACTGTCCTCGATCCGGGCCAGACCCTTCTGATCCCCACCGGCCTGTCGATCTACGTCGGCGACCCGGGCCTGGCAGCCCTGATCCTGCCGCGCTCCGGCCTGGGCCACAAACACGGCATCGTGCTGGGCAATCTGGTGGGCCTGATCGACTCCGACTACCAGGGCGAGTTGATGGTGTCGTGCTGGAACCGCGGCCAGACCGCGTTCAACATTGCTGTCGGCGAGCGTATTGCCCAACTGGTGCTGGTGCCGGTGGTACAGGCACATTTCGAACTGGTGCAGGAATTCGACGAAACCCAGCGTGGCGCCGGCGGTTTCGGGCATTCCGGCAGCCACTGACTAAGCTGAACCTGGCCGGATGCGATTGTCCGGCCAGACGCCACCGCCCGGCTTTTCAGGATGAAGAATACGCACACGGCATCAGCGATTTTTCTACAATAAAATCAAAGGATTACGTACAAATAAGCACGCCGCCGAAGCGCCGATGGCACTTTTACACCACGAACTCTCTGCCGAAAACGCCGTCATACCCTTCAGTTTGAGCCTGCCGGCCAGCCACACCAGGCCAGCCTTGCCCCCTTTCAGATGGAGTTCTTCCCGCGATGAGTACCGCAGCCCGTGTAGCCCCGACTTTTCCCGACAGCATCTTTCGTGCCTACGACATTCGTGGCGTGGTGCCCAAAACCCTGACCGCCGAAACCGCCTACTGGATCGGCCGCGCCATCGGTGCGCAGAGCCTGGCCCAGGGCGAGCCAAATGTTTCGGTGGGCCGTGACGGCCGCCTGTCCGGCCCGGAGCTGGTGGAGCAACTGATCCAGGGCTTGGCAGACAGCGGTTGCCATGTCAGCGACGTCGGGCTGGTGCCCACGCCTGCGTTGTACTACGCCGCCAACGTGCTGGCCGGTAAATCCGGCGTCATGCTTACCGGCAGCCACAACCCGTCGGACTACAACGGTTTCAAGATCGTGATCGCCGGCGATACCCTCGCCAACGAACAGATCCAGGCCCTGCACACGCGCCTGAAAACCAACGATCTGACCAGCGGCACCGGCAGTATTACCAAGGTCGATATCCTGCAGCGCTACTCTGACGAAATCACCCGCGACGTCAAGCTCGACCGCCGCCTGAAAGTGGTGGTGGACTGCGGCAACGGCGCGGCTGGCGTGATCGCACCGCAATTGCTCGAAGCCCTGAACTGTGAAGTGATCCCGCTGTTCTGCGACGTCGACGGCAACTTCCCCAACCATCACCCGGACCCAGGCAAGCCTGAAAACCTGGTGGACCTGATCGCCAAGGTCAAGGAAGTGGGCGCCGACGTGGGCCTGGCCTTCGACGGCGACGGCGACCGTGTAGGGGTGGTGACCGAAACCGGCGAGATCGTGTACCCGGACCGCCTGTTGATGCTGTTTGCCCGTGACGTGGTGGCGCGCAATGCCAACGCCGAAATCATCTTCGACGTTAAGTGCACCCGCCGCCTCACGCCGCTGATCAAGGAATACGGCGGTCGTCCGCTGATGTGGAAGACCGGACATTCGTTGATCAAAAAGAAAATGAAGGAAACCGGCGCCTTGCTGGCCGGCGAAATGAGCGGTCACGTGTTCTTCAAGGAGCGCTGGTTCGGTTTCGACGACGGCATTTACAGCGCTGCGCGCCTGCTGGAGATCCTCAGCAAGGAAAAATCCACGGCGCAAGAGCTGTTTCAGACTTTCCCCAACGATATTTCTACGCCAGAGATCAATATCCATGTGACCGAGGAGAGCAAATTCAGCATCATTGACGCACTGCACGATGCGCAATGGGGTGAAGGCGCCAACCTGACCACCATTGATGGTGTGCGAGTCGATTACGCCAAAGGCTGGGGCCTGGTTCGCGCGTCCAACACCACGCCGGTGCTGGTGCTGCGCTTCGAGGCGGATACCGAGGCTGAGTTGCAGCGCATCAAGGACGTCTTCCACGTCCAGTTGAAACGTGTTGCCCCTGATCTCCAATTACCGTTCTGATTTTTTACCGGAGCCCTGAATGACCCTCGAACGCGAAGCCGCTGCCAACACCGCCAAGGTCCTGTCCGAAGCGTTGCCTTACATTCGACGCTACGTCGGCAAGACGCTGGTGATCAAGTACGGCGGCAATGCCATGGAAAGCGACGAGCTGAAAACCGGCTTTGCCCGCGACATCGTGATGATGAAAGCCGTGGGGATCAACCCGGTTGTCGTCCACGGTGGTGGACCGCAAATCGGCGACCTGCTCAAGCGCTTGTCGATCGAGAGTCACTTCATCGATGGCATGCGCGTCACTGACGCGCAGACCATGGACGTGGTGGAGATGGTGCTCGGTGGCCAGGTCAACAAAGACATCGTCAACCTAATCAACCGCCACGGCGGCAGCGCCATCGGCCTGACCGGCAAGGATGCGGAACTGATCCGCGCGAAAAAACTGACCGTGACCCGTCAGACCCCGGAGATGACCCAGCCGGAAATCATCGACATCGGCCAGGTGGGCGAAGTGATCGGCATCAACACCGATCTGCTCAACCTGCTGGTCAAGGGTGACTTCATCCCGGTGATCGCGCCCATCGGCGTGGGCGTCAACGGCGAGTCCTATAACATCAACGCCGACCTGGTAGCGGGCAAGGTGGCAGAGGCACTGAAAGCTGAAAAGCTGATGCTGCTGACCAACATCGCCGGCCTGATGGACAAGCAAGGCAAGGTGTTGACCGGCCTGACTACGCAACAAGTCGACGAACTGATCGCCGATGGCACCATCTATGGCGGCATGCTGCCGAAAATCCGCTGCGCGCTGGAAGCTGTACAGGGCGGCGTCGGCAGCTCGCTGATCCTCGACGGCCGGGTGCCAAATGCGATCCTGCTGGAAATCTTCACCGATACCGGTGTGGGTACATTGATCAGCAATCGCAAACGTTCTTAGGTTTCAGAAAACAAAAAGGCCCCGCTCAATCTGATTGAGCGGGGCTTTTTTGCATAGATCTTGAAAACATCGAAGATCAAATGTGGGAGGGGGCTTGCCCCCGATAGCGGTGGGTCAGTGCTGAATTAATCAACTGATACACCGCCATCGGGAGCAAGCCCCCTCCCACATGAGCCCTCACCTGCATGAAGATCTGTGTCAGACGCCAAACTGCTCGCGATACGCCCGCACCGCCGGCAAGTGCTGCTTAAGCTGCGGATCATCTTCCAGGAACTGCAACACCTGGTTCAACGACACAATGCTCACCACCGGAATGCCGAAATCACGCTCCACTTCCTGGATCGCCGACAACTCGCCGTTGCCACGCTCCTGGCGGTTCAGTGCGATCAGCACACCCGCCGCCTTGGCGCCGTCCTGGGAAGCGATGATCTGCATCACTTCACGGATAGCCGTACCGGCCGTAATCACGTCATCGATGATCAATACATCGCCGGTCAGCGGCGCACCCACCAGGCTGCCGCCTTCGCCGTGGGCCTTGGCTTCCTTGCGGTTGAAGCACCACGGCAGGTCCTGCCCATGATGTTCCGCCAGCGCCACCGCAGTAGCCGCAGCCAGGGGAATGCCCTTGTAGGCCGGGCCAAACAGTACGTCGAAGGAAATACCGCTTTCAACAATGGCCGCCGCGTAGAAACGCCCCAGTTGAGCCAGGGCCGAACCCGAGTTGAACAGGCCAGCATTGAAGAAATACGGACTGGTGCGCCCGGATTTGAGGGTGAACTCACCGAAGCGCAAAACCCCGCGATCGATGGCAAAACGAATGAAATCGCGTTGATACGCCTGCATGAAAAAAGCCTCAGATACCACGGATTTAGCTAATTAGGTAGACGGCGTGTATCATACACGCACGCGATTTTTGGGGCCATTTATGCGGATCATCAGTGTGAACGTTAATGGTATTCAGGCTGCAGTCGAGCGTGGTTTGCTCAGTTGGCTGCAAGCACAGAATGCCGACGTCATCTGCCTGCAGGACACCCGCGCCTCCGCCTTTGAACTGGACGACCCAGCCTTCCAACTGGATGGCTACTTCCTTTATGCCTGCGATGCCGAAGTACCCACCCAAGGTGGCGTGGCTTTGTACTCGCGGTTGCAACCCAAGGCGGTCATCAGCGGCCTCGGCTTCGAGACAGCCGACCGCTACGGGCGCTACCTGCAAGCCGATTTCGACAAGGTCAGCATCGCGACCTTGCTGCTTCCTTCGGGGCAGAACGGCGATGAAGACTTGAACCAGAAATTCAAGCTAATGGACGACTTCGCCCGTTATCTGGATAAACAGCGACGCAAACGTCGCGAGTACATTTATTGTGGCTCGCTGTACGTGGCGCAACAGAAGCTGGATATCAAGAACTGGCGCGACAGCCAGCAATCCCCTGGCTTCCTGGCGCCGGAACGGGCCTGGATGGACGAGATTGTCGGCAACATGGGCTATGTCGACGCCCTGCGCGAAGTCAGCCGCGAAGGCGACCAGTACAGCTGGTGGCCGGATAACGAACAGGCTGAAATGCTCAACCTGGGTTGGCGTTTCGACTACCAGCTGCTGACCCCGGGTCTGCGCCGGTTCGTACGCAGTGCCCGCTTGCCGCGCCAGCCGCGCTTCTCGCAGCACGCGCCACTGATCGTGGACTACGACTGGACCTTGACCATCTGAGGTCTTTTTCCAGGCACAAAAAAACCGACAGCGATGTCGGTTTTTTTGTGGATGGCTATTATTTGACCAGACGCCAGGTCAGAGGATAGCGATAGGCGATCCCCTTGTTGGCCTTGATACTGCCGATGATGGTCAGCACCACCGTGGCAATCGCCAGGGCAATCATCAGGAAGAAACCAATCACTGCGAAGGCCAGCACGATGCAAGCGATCCAGGCGATGGCGACGGTGATCTGGAAATTCAGGGCTTCCTTGCCCTGATCATCAATAAACGCATCCTGCTCCTTCTTCATCTGCCACAGGATCAGTGGCCCCACAACGCTGCCGAAGGGGAACACGAATCCCAGAAACGCCGCGAGATGGCACAACATTGCCCCCTGCCGCACTTCATAGGAAGGCGCAGGCACCGGCATTTGGCTGTTGTCATTCATGGCGTTTCTCCTTGAGACCGGCTCAGTCAGCCAGTGCGGCGTTCTGCAGTTCGAAAATTTCGTTCATGCCTTTCTGCGCCAGGGCCAGCATGGCGTTCAGTTCAGCTGGCTGGAATGGCGCGCCTTCGGCGGTGCCCTGCACTTCGATGAAACCACCGGTGCTGGTCATGACCACGTTCAGGTCGGTCTCGGCGGCCGAGTCTTCCAGGTAGTCCAGATCCAACACCGGCTCGCCCTGGTACATGCCCACCGAGACGGCGGCGATCATTTGCTTGAGCGGGTCGCCGCCTTTGAGGCCGCCACGCTTCTTGATCACTTTCAGTGCGTCAACCAGGGCCACCATGGCGCCGGTGATCGAGGCGGTGCGGGTGCCGCCGTCGGCCTGGATCACGTCGCAATCGACGTACAGGGTCACGTCGCCCAGCTTGGTCATGTCCAGGGCCGCGCGCAGGGAGCGGCCGATCAGGCGCTGGATTTCCAGGGTACGCCCGCCTTGCTTGCCACGGCTGGCTTCACGCTGGTTACGTTCGCCGGTGGCGCGCGGCAGCATGCCGTATTCAGCGGTCAACCAACCCTGGCCCTGGCCTTTGAGGAAGCGCGGCACGCCGTTCTCGACGCTGACGGTGCAGATGACCTTGGTATCGCCAAACTCGACCAGTACGGATCCCTCGGCGTGTTTGGTGTAGTTGCGGGTGATGCGGATCGAGCGGAGCTGATCGGCAGCGCGACCACTTGGACGTTTCATAGGGAATACCTGTACTGAGGACGAAAAACTGCCGAGCATTATAGAGCCGCCAACCGATTCGGGGCACTTCTTAAAATCCGGTTACGAATAGTCGGGTTTGGGCGCGCTCGTCCCACTGCGCTACAATCCGGCGCCTTCTTAACCATCAGCCCGTGTTTGCGGGACTGTAACGCGAGGTACCTCCATGGTGCACAGCATGACCGCCTTCGCCCGCGTCGAAAAAGCCGGCGTACAAGGCACCCTGAGCTGGGAACTGCGCTCGGTCAACAGCCGCTACCTGGAGCCGCATCTGCGCCTGCCGGAGTCGTTCCGCGACCTCGAGGGCGCCGTGCGTGAAGCGCTGCGCCAGGGCATTTCCCGCGGCAAGCTGGAATGCACCCTGCGCTTTACCGAAGAAACCACCGGCAAACCCTTGCAGGTCGACCGCGACCGCGCCGCGCAACTGGTGGCCGCCGCTGAAACCATCGCCAGCCTGATCAAACAGCCGGCCGCGCTGAACCCCCTGGAAGTGCTGGCCTGGCCGGGCGTGCTGGTGGCCGACGCCACCGACCCGCAAGCCCTCAACGCCGAGGCCCTGGCCCTGTTCAACCTGGGCCTCAAGGAGCTCAAGGCCGGCCGCGAGCGTGAAGGCGCCGAGCTGGCGCGGTTGATCAGCGAGCGCTTGAGCTCAATCGAAGAAGACGTCGTCACCCTGCGTGAGCTGGTGCCGCAAATGCTCGCCACCCAGCGCCAGAAGGTCCTGGATCGCTTCGCCGACATGAAGGCCGACCTCGACCCCGTGCGTCTGGAGCAGGAAATGGTCCTGCTGGCACAAAAGAGCGACGTCGCCGAAGAGCTCGATCGCCTGAGCACCCACATCCTCGAAGTGCGCCGCGTGCTCAAGTCCGGTGGTGCCGCCGGTCGGCGCCTGGACTTCCTGATGCAGGAACTCAACCGCGAAGCCAATACACTGGGCTCCAAAGCGTTCGATCCGCGCAGCACCACGGCTGCGGTCAACCTCAAAGTGTTGATTGAGCAAATGCGCGAACAAGTACAGAATATTGAGTAAGGCACCCTCCATGACCCACAGCACCGGCACCCTTTACATCATTTCCGCCCCTTCGGGCGCGGGCAAGAGCAGCTTGGTCAAGGCCCTGACCGACGCTGACGAGCAGATCCGCATCTCGGTTTCCCACACCACGCGCGCCATGCGCCCGGGTGAAGTGAACGGCGTGCACTATCACTTCGTCGAGCGTACCGAGTTCGTCAAGATGATCGAGCACGGTGACTTCCTGGAGCGCGCCGAAGTATTCGGCAACCTCTATGGCACCTCGCAAAGCCATCTGCAGCAGACGCTGGATGAAGGCCATGACCTGATTCTGGAAATCGACTGGCAGGGCGCCGAACAAGTGCGCCAGCTGATGCCCAAGGCGCGTTCGATCTTCATCCTGCCGCCCTCGCTTGAAGCCCTGCACCAGCGCCTGACCAACCGCGGCCAGGACAGCGACGAGATCATCGAAGGCCGCATGCGTGAAGCCGTCAGCGAAATGAGCCACTACGTCGACTACGACTACCTGATCATCAACGACGATTTTGCCCACGCGCTGGATGATTTAAAGGCGATTTTCCGCGCCAACCAGCTGCAGCAAAAGCGTCAACAACAGCGTTTCGGCAAATTACTCGCCGAACTGCTCGGCTGATTGGCCCTTCCCAAAACCGCTGCGAGGGCTTTACATTGGCACTTGCAGCGGTTTTGCCAGGGTCTGCGAAAAATCAGCGCTTCCCTAAACGCTGGTGATTTTTTAAACTGCTCAGTCCGCTCGCCCAACCGGGCAGCGCGCATCTTGCATTCGCTCCGAGGAATACCATGGCCCGCGTAACCGTTGAAGACTGCCTAGAACACGTGGATAACCGCTTTGAGCTGGTCATGCTCTCTACCAAGCGTGCCCGTCAACTGGCCACTGGCGGCAAAGAGCCCCTGGTCCAGTGGGAAAACGACAAGCCTACCGTTGTAGCCCTGCGTGAAATCGCAGAAGGCCTGATGAGCTATGAGTTCATCGCCAACGCTGAAATCGTTGAAGACGAACCGCTGTTCGCAGCGTTCGAGGACGAGTCCAACGAGGCCGTCTAAGCCTATGCCTGGTCGACGTAGCACGGCGCGGGGTCACAGCCTTCGGCAGGAGTTCACACTTTGCCGAGCATAGACGCCCTCGCCGATCGCTTATCGGCCTACCTCGGCCCCGACCAGGTCAACCTGGTCCGCCGAGCGTATTTCTACGCCGAGCAAGCTCACGACGGCCAACGCCGTCGTAGTGGCGAGGCGTATGTCACCCATCCTCTTGCGGTGGCAAATATCCTGGCCGACATGCACATGGACCATCAGAGCCTGATGGCCGCGATGCTGCATGACGTGATCGAAGACACCGGCATCGCCAAGGAAGCGCTCAGCGCGCAATTTGGCGAAACCGTGGCCGAGCTGGTCGACGGGGTCAGCAAACTGACCCAGATGAACTTCGAGACCAAGGCCGAAGCCCAGGCGGAAAACTTCCAGAAGATGGCCATGGCCATGGCCCGCGATATCCGCGTGATCCTGGTCAAGCTGGCCGACCGACTGCACAACATGCGCACGCTGGAAGTGCTCTCCGGCGAAAAACGCCGGCGAATCGCCAAGGAAACCCTGGAAATCTACGCGCCCATCGCCAACCGGCTGGGCATGCATGCCATTCGTATCGAGTTCGAAGACCTCGGTTTCAAGGCCATGCACCCGATGCGCTCGGCGCGCATCTACCAGGCGGTCAAGCGCGCCCGGGGCAACCGCAAGGAAATCGTCAACAAGATCGAAGAGTCCCTGAGCCATTGCCTGGCGATCGACGAGATCGAAGGCGAAGTCAGCGGACGGCAGAAACACATCTACGGCATCTACAAGAAGATGCGCGGCAAGCGTCGGGCCTTCAACGAGATCATGGACGTGTATGCGTTCCGGATCATCGTCGACAAGGTCGACACCTGCTACCGCGTACTGGGCGCTGTACATAATTTGTACAAACCGTTGCCGGGGCGCTTCAAGGATTACATCGCGATTCCCAAGGCCAACGGCTACCAGTCGCTGCATACCACGCTGTTCGGTATGCACGGCGTGCCGATCGAGATCCAGATCCGCACCCGCGAAATGGAAGAGATGGCCAACAACGGCATCGCTGCCCATTGGCTGTACAAATCCAGCGGCGATGAGCAGCCCAAAGGCACCCATGCCCGTGCCCGCCAGTGGGTCAAGGGCGTGCTGGAGATGCAGCAACGTGCCGGCAACTCCCTGGAATTCATCGAAAGCGTGAAGATCGACCTGTTCCCGGACGAGGTCTACGTGTTCACGCCCAAAGGCCGGATCATGGAGCTGCCCAAAGGCTCCACGGCGGTCGACTTTGCCTACGCCGTGCACACCGACGTGGGCAACAGCTGCATCGCCTGTCGGATCAATCGTCGTCTCGCGCCGCTGTCCGAACCGCTGCAAAGCGGCTCCACGGTGGAGATCGTCAGTGCCCCAGGCGCGCGGCCGAATCCAGCCTGGCTCAACTTCGTGGTGACCGGCAAGGCGCGTACGCATATCCGCCACGCTTTGAAACTGCAGCGGCGTTCCGAATCGATCAGCCTGGGCGAACGCCTGCTGAACAAGGTGCTCAACGGTTTTGACAGCGCCTTGGACAAGGTCCCGCAGGAGCGCGTGCAAGCGATGCTTCACGAGTACCGCCAGGAAACCATCGAGGACCTGCTCGAAGACATCGGCCTGGGCAACCGCATGGCCTACGTGGTTGCACGCCGCCTGCTCGGCGAAGGCGAACAGCTGCCGAGCCCCGAAGGCCCGCTGGCGATTCGCGGCACCGAGGGCCTGGTGCTCAGCTATGCCAAATGCTGCACACCGATCCCGGGCGACCCGATTGTCGGCCATCTGTCGGCGGGCAAAGGCATGGTGGTGCACCTGGACAACTGCCGCAATATCAGCGAAATCCGGCACAACCCGGAAAAATGCATCCAGCTTTCGTGGGCCAAGGATGTCACCGGCGAATTCAATGTCGAGCTGCGCGTAGAGCTGGAGCACCAGCGTGGCTTGATCGCGCTGCTGGCCAGCAGCGTCAACGCGGCCGACGGCAATATTGAGAAAATCAGCATGGACGAACGCGATGGGCGCATCAGCGTGGTCCAGCTGGTGGTCAGCGTGCACGACCGCGTGCACCTGGCCCGTGTGATCAAGAAACTGCGTGCCTTGACCGGGGTGATTCGCATCACCCGCATGCGTGCGTAGTTCTTCAAACAAGCCATCGCCTATTACAAGGAGTCATTCATGACCAAGACAGTAATCACCAGTGACAAAGCCCCGGCCGCCATCGGTACTTATTCCCAGGCGATCAAGGCGGGCAATACCGTCTACATGTCCGGCCAGATCCCGCTGGACCCAAAGACCATGGAACTGGTGGAAGGCTTTGAAGCACAGACCGTACAGGTCTTCGAAAACCTCAAGTCCGTGGCTGAAGCGGCTGGCGGTTCGTTCAAGGACATCGTCAAGCTGAACATCTTCCTGACCGACCTGAGCCACTTCGCCAAGGTCAACGAGATCATGGGCAAGTACTTCGAACAGCCGTACCCAGCCCGCGCCGCCATCGGCGTCGCTGCCCTGCCAAAGGGCGCGCAGGTTGAAATGGACGCGATTCTGGTCATCGAGTAAAAGCACCCGGCGCAGCCTCAACCGCTGCGCCGACTTTGTTTCAGAAGGATTTAGTCATGCGCAAAGCGCTTATTGCCTCTTCGTTGCTCGCCTTGCTGCTCGGCGGCTGTGCCAGCAACCCTGCCAATCTGGATGTGAGCGGTACCTGGATCAACCAGGCCGCCATCGATGCGGCAGCCAAGGGCGGCCCTTTGCGTGAAGCCTTGCAGACCTTTGGCCCGAACCTCGAATGGGAGGTCAACACCAAGGCCTTGCAGGCACGCTACTACAACGGTTTTGAAGTGGCGGAAGGCAAGTTGCTGGCGCAAAAGCCCGGCGCCTGGAGCGTGGACTTCTACGGCAGCTCTGCCACCGAGCTCAAGCGTAGAGGCAAAAAGCTGCTGCAGGTGGCCAACGACAACGAGCCTGAGCAACTGTTCACGCGCTCCCAGGACCCGGCTCCGGAGGGCGCGCCACTGGGCGCCAACTTCGAGCGGGCGCTTTATGCGGCGTACCTGGGCGGAGACTGGAAGATCACCGACGGTGTCGGTAATGGCGCCACGGTACAGTTCCAGGCCAACGGCAAAGTCGCCGGCCTGCCTGGCGCTGATCAGTATTCGCTGTGCCTGGCCGGGGATTGCGCCTCCATGAGCGGCGGCTACGACAGCCTTTGGCTGCAGGAGAATGGCGTGGGCAACCCGTGGATCTTTGCGCGCAAAGGCAAGCAGCTGGAAATCTTCCAGGCGATCAACACCGCGCAGGCGGATGAAGTGCCTCAGTTCACGCCGGGCCCGCGCCAATGGCTGCTTGAAAAACAATAACCGCTGCGACACAGATCCAAATGTGGGAGGGGGCTTGCCCCCGATAGCGTTTCTTCAGTCAACCTCTCTTTGGCTGACACACCGTTATCGGGGGCAAGCCCCCTCCCACATTTTGTCCGTCGTTCAACCTTTCAAAATGGCGGCATAGCCTTCGCGATAAGTCGGATAGGTCGGCTTCCAGCCCAGCGCCTTGATGCGCGCATTGCTGCACTGCTTGCTGCCCGCACGCCGCACACTGGCGTCCTCGGACCACTCCGTCACGCCCAGATACTCGCGCAACCAACCCACCACCTCGGCCAATGGCGCCGGCGCATCGTCGACCCCGATATACACCTTGTCCAGCGAACCGCCCTGCTCCACATGCCGCAACAAAAACGCCAACACGCCCGCAGCGTCATCGGCGTGAATCCGGTTGCCATATAAAGGCGGGTCGACGGCTACGCGATAACCCTGCCGAACCTGTGTCAGCAGCCACTCGCGGCCTGGACCATAAATGCCGGTCAGCCGCACGACGCTCGCGGGGATGCCACTATTGAGTGCCACTTGCTCGGCTTCGAGCATGACTTGGCCGGAATAACCCTTCGCCTGAGTTTCAGAGGTTTCGTCGACCCACTCGCCATTCTGCTGCCCATATACGCTGCTGCTGGACACAAACAGCAAATGCCTGGGCGTCTGGCCGTAATCGCCCAGCCACTCCAGCACATGCTGCAACCCCTGCACGTAGGCAGCGCGGTAACCAGCCTCATCGTGGTCGGTGGCCGCAGCGCAGTACACCAGGTAATCCACCCCGCCGATCGGCCAGGTATCGGGACAGGCTTTATCGAACAGATCACCGGCGATGCCGATCACGCCGACGGGAAGGCGCGAAATATCGCGGCGCAGGCCATGCACCTCCCATCCTGCGGCCAGCAATTGGCTAGCCAGCCGACTACCCACATCGCCGCAACCGGCAATCACAACAGAAGGCGCAGACATCATAAAACTCCATTCTCAAAGGCGCAGATTAGCCGCGCGAGAGGATCAACGGCCAGTAAAAAGCGAAATAAAGTAACAGTGCCACTTTAGTTAACAAGAATTACTTGCAATAATAACCGCCCATTTGTCCTCGACCCACAGGGGTCTGGCAGGACGATCACCCATTATTTTCTCTCAGGTCCGGCCAGCATGACATGTCATACAAACCCCGCTTCGCCAACCAAGCCTCACAGCCCATCCCGCGCCTGGCGTGCGATTGCTGCGATGCTGTTCAGCGTACTGCTGGCGCCGACCGCCGCCTTCGCTGATGCCACCGCACCTGCCGCGCCAGCCGCTGCCGAGCAGAATACCGCCACCCCGGCTGCGCCTGCCGCCGCGCCAACCGACCCGGCCCAGGCTGCAGCTCCTGCCGACGGCACTGGGGTAGTGCTGGAAGAAGACAACACCCTGGGCATGGCCCATGACCTGTCCCCGTGGGGCATGTACCAGAACGCCGACGTGGTGGTGAAAGCCGTGATGATCGGCCTGGCTATCGCCTCCATCATTACCTGGACCATCTGGATCGCCAAAGGCTTCGAGCTGCTGGGCGCCAAGCGTCGTCTGCGCACTGAAATCGTCCACTTGAAAAAGGCCGCCACCCTCAAGGAAGCGAGTGAAACCGCCACCAAGAAGGGCACCCTGGCCAACCTGCTAGTGCATGACGCCCTGGAAGAAATGCGCCTGTCGGCCAACACTCGCGAAAAAGAAGGCATCAAGGAACGCGTCAGCTTCCGCCTGGAGCGCTTGGTGGCCGCGTGCGGTCGCAACATGAGCAGCGGCACCGGCGTGCTGGCGACCATCGGTTCCACCGCCCCCTTCGTCGGCCTGTTCGGTACCGTGTGGGGCATCATGAACAGCTTCATCGGCATCGCCAAAACCCAGACCACCAACCTCGCCGTGGTTGCTCCCGGCATCGCCGAAGCCTTGCTGGCTACGGCCCTGGGCCTGGTTGCCGCGATCCCAGCGGTGGTGATCTACAACGTCTTCGCCCGTTCGATCGCCGGCTACAAGGCCCAGGTATCGGACGCGTCGGCAGAAGTCCTGCTGCTGGTCAGCCGCGACCTCGATCACCTGCCTAACGAGCGCAGCTCGCAACCGCACATGGTGAAAGTGGGGTAATCGGCCATGGGCCTGCATTTGAATCAAGGCGACGACGAGCTCGTCGAGAATCACGAAATCAACGTCACGCCGTTTATCGACGTGATGCTGGTGCTGCTGATCATCTTCATGGTGGCGGCACCATTGGCTACCGTGGACATCAAGGTTGACCTTCCCGCGTCCAGCGCCAAGCCGGCGCCACGCCCGGAGAAGCCGATTTTTCTCAGCGTGAAGGCCGACCAGCGCCTGTTCCTGGGCGAAGAAGAAGTCAAGGCTGAAACCCTGGGGCCGGTGCTCGATGCCAAGACCCAAGGCAAAAAAGACACGACCATCTTCTTCCAGGCCGACAAGGGCGTGGATTACGGCGACCTGATGAGCGTGATGGACGCCTTGCGGGCAGCCGGCTACCTCAAGGTAGGCCTGGTCGGACTTGAGACGGCAGCCAAGAAATGATCACGACGCGCCACAAACTGACGCGTTATGGCAGCAGCCTCGCAGTCGTGCTGGGCGTGCACGCCGTCGCGATCATCATCGCGCTTAAATGGTCCGCGCCCCAGGCGATCCCGTTGCCTCCGGCCGCGATGGTCATCGACCTGGCGCCGCTGCCGGCGCCACCGCCGCCGCCTGCACCGCCCAAGGTCGTTGCGCCACCGCCACCACCGGTCGAAGAGCTGCCGCTGCCGAAGTTGGCAGAGGCGCCCAAGCCGACGATCCAGGTGCCTAAGCCGGTCAAGCCCAAACCCAAGCCACAACCGCCCAAGCCGGTGGAGAAAAAGCCCGAGCCGCCCAAGGAGAAACCTTCCGAGGAGCCACCGAGCGACACGCCGCCGAGCAACGCGCCTGCGCAGAAATCCGCCCAGCCCGCTCCCGGCCCGTCGGCGCAACAGCTTGCCGCCCAGGCCTCCTGGCAAAGCACCCTGCTGGCGCACCTGCAGAAGTACAAGAAGTACCCGCCGGGCGCCCAGCAACGTGGCAAGGAAGGCATGAACCGCTTGCGCTTCGTGGTCGACGGCGAAGGCAATGTGCTGTCCTACGAGCTGGAGGGCCGCTCCGGCAACGCCGACCTGGATCGCGCCACGCTGGAGATGATCCGCAAGGCTCAGCCCCTGCCCAAACCACCGGCCGACCTGTTGAAAAACGGCAGTGTGGAGCTCGTCGCACCGTTCGTTTACAACATCGATAAACGTCGCCGCTAGCAGGGCAATGTGGAAGGGGGCTGGCTCCTTTCCACATTCAGCGGCAGCGAATCAGCAAAATTACCGACAGTCCTCGCTCAATCCCCAGCAAAGTTCTGATAACGTGCGTCTATCGATTGCAGCCGGTATGCTTGGCCCGCAACCTCATGGACGCCCGCTATGACTCTTACAGAATTACGCTACATCGTGACCCTCGCCCAAGAACAGCACTTCGGCCACGCGGCCGAGCGTTGCCACGTCAGCCAGCCGACGCTGTCGGTGGGCGTGAAAAAGCTCGAAGACGAACTCGGTGTGCTGATTTTCGAGCGCAGCAAGAGCGCCGTGCGCCTCACCCCGGTGGGCGAAGGCATCGTTGCCCAGGCCCAGAAGGTGCTGGAACAAGCGCAAAGCATTCGCGAGCTGGCCCAGGCCGGCAAGAACCAGCTGACCGCACCGCTCAAGGTCGGCGCCATCTACACCGTCGGCCCGTACCTGTTTCCCCATCTGATCCCGCAACTGCACCGCGTCGCGCCGCAGATGCCGCTGTATATCGAAGAAAACTTCACCCACGTGCTGCGCGACAAACTGCGCAACGGCGAGCTGGACGCGATCATCATCGCCTTGCCGTTCAACGAGGCGGACGTGCTGACCCTGCCGCTCTACGACGAGCCGTTCTACGTACTGATGCCCGCCTCGCACCCGTGGACCCAGAAGGAAACCATCGACGCCGGCCTGCTCAATGACAAGAGCCTGCTGCTGCTCGGCGAAGGCCACTGCTTCCGCGACCAAGTGCTGGAAGCCTGCCCGACCCTGACCAAAGGCAACGACGGCGCCAAGCACACCACGGTGGAATCCAGCTCCCTGGAGACTATTCGCCACATGGTCGCGTCCGGCCTGGGTATTTCGATCCTGCCGTTGTCGGCGGTAGACAGCCATCACTACGCCCCCGGCGTAATCGAAGTGCGCCCACTTACGCCGCCGGTGCCCTTCCGTACCGTGGCAATCGCCTGGCGCGCCAGCTTTCCACGGCCAAAAGCCATCGAGATCCTCGCCGACTCGATCCGCCTGTGCTCGGTGGCCAAACCGTCTGCTGCGAGCTGAGTAACGGTATGACTGAGCTGTCGCAGGTGCCGGTGACGGCACTCAAGGGTGTCGGTGAGGCCATGGCCGAGAAACTCGCCAAGGTCGGCCTGGAAAACCTTCAGGACGTGCTGTTCCACCTGCCGCTGCGCTATCAGGATCGCACCCGCGTCGTGCCCATCGGCCACTTGCGTCCCGGCCAGGACGCGGTGATCGAAGGCACCGTCAGCGGCGCCGACGTGGTGATGGGCAAGCGCCGCAGCCTGGTGGTGCGCCTGCAGGACGGCACCGGTGGCCTGAGTCTGCGCTTCTACCATTTCAGCAATGCGCAGAAAGAAGGCCTCAAGCGCGGCACCCGCGTGCGTTGCTACGGCGAAGCGCGTCCGGGGGCCTCGGGCCTGGAGATCTACCACCCGGAGTACCGCGCCATTACCGGCGATGAACCGCCGCCGGTGGACACCACCCTCACGCCAATCTACCCACTGACCGAAGGCCTCACCCAGCAACGCCTGCGCCAGTTGTGCATGCAAACCCTGACGATGCTCGGCCCGCAAAGCCTGCCCGACTGGTTGCCGCTGGAGCTGGCCCGCGATTATCAACTGGCGCCTCTGGCGGATGCGATTCGCTACCTGCATCACCCACCGGCCGACGCCGATGTCGACGAACTCGCCCTCGGCCATCACTGGGCGCAGCATCGCCTGGCCTTCGAAGAACTGCTGACCCATCAACTGTCCCAGCAGCGCCTGCGCGAAAGCATGCGCTCGCTGCGCGCACCGGCGATGCCCAAAGCCACGCGCCTGCCCGCGCAATACCTGGCCAACCTGGGCTTCGCACCGACCGGCGCGCAGCAACGCGTCGGCAACGAAATCGCCTACGACCTCAGCCAGCAGGAACCGATGCTGCGCCTGATCCAGGGCGATGTGGGCGCGGGCAAGACCGTGGTCGCCGCCCTCGCCGCCCTGCAGGCCCTGGAAGCCGGTTACCAGGTCGCGTTGATGGCGCCCACGGAAATTCTCGCTGAGCAACACTTCATCACCTTCAAACGCTGGCTCGAGCCGCTGGGGCTGGAAGTCGCGTGGCTGGCCGGCAAGCTCAAGGGCAAGACGCGCGCAGCGGCGCTGGAGCAGATTGCCGGCGGCGCACCGATGGTGGTGGGCACCCATGCGCTGTTCCAGGATGAAGTGCAGTTCAAGAACCTGGCGCTGGTGATCATCGACGAACAGCACCGCTTCGGCGTGCAACAGCGCCTGGCCCTGCGCCAGAAAGGCGTGGGTGGGCGCATGAACCCGCACCAGCTGATCATGACCGCCACGCCCATCCCACGCACCCTGGCGATGAGTGCCTACGCCGACCTCGACACCTCGATCCTCGACGAACTGCCCCCCGGCCGTACGCCGGTCAACACCGTGCTGGTCACCGACACGCGCCGCGTCGAAGTGATCGAACGCGTGCGCGGCGCCTGCGCCGAAGGCCGGCAGGCGTACTGGGTGTGTACGCTGATCGAAGAGTCCGAGGAGCTGACCTGCCAGGCCGCCGAAACCACCTATGAAGACCTCACCAGTGCCCTGGGCGAGCTCAAGGTCGGGCTGATCCACGGCCGTATGAAACCTGCCGAAAAAGCCGCGGTGATGGCCGAGTTCAAGGCCGGCAACCTGCAATTGCTGGTGGCCACCACGGTGATCGAAGTCGGCGTGGACGTCCCCAACGCCAGCCTGATGATCATCGAGAACCCCGAACGCCTGGGCCTGGCCCAACTGCACCAATTGCGCGGCCGTGTCGGGCGGGGCAGCGCCGCCAGCCATTGCGTGTTGCTGTATCACCCGCCGCTGTCGCAGATCGGCCGCCAACGGCTGGGCATCATGCGCGAAACCAACGACGGCTTTGTCATCGCTGAAAAAGACCTCGAGCTGCGCGGCCCGGGAGAAATGCTCGGTACCCGCCAAACCGGTTTGCTGCAATTCAAGGTCGCCGACCTGATGCGCGACGCCGACCTGTTGCCCGCAGTGCGCGATGCAGCGCAGGCGCTGCTGGAACGCTGGCCTGAGCATGTCAGCCCGCTGCTCAACCGCTGGCTGCGGCACGGGCAGCAATACGGCCAAGTGTGACAGCCGGCTCACTTATCCGACCTACACCTCTACCAAGCTGGTTATACTCCAATGAATGAAAAAAATTGGATCAGGCCATGTCAGAAGTTGCCCTCGCTACCGCCCCACTGACCGCCCCGCCGGTCATTCGGGCGTTGCTCGCAAAGCTCGCCATCCCCTACACGGAAGTCGCCGAACAGACGGGCCTGAACCCTGCGCGAAAGGTCCAGGCGGTACTGCTCGAAGATGCCGTTGGCGCACTCATGGTGCTGTTCCCCCAAAGCCAGTTGCTTGACCTCAACCGCCTTACCGAGCTCACCGGTCGGCGCCTCACCGCCGTGGCGCCGGAGCGCGTCGAGCGCATGCTGGGCAAGCATGAGCTGAACCTGCTGCCGGGCCTGCCGCCGCTCACCAGTTCGCCGTGCCTGTATGAAGGCAGCCTGCTCAACGAGCCGAGTCTATTGGTGCATTCAGGTGAAGCCGGGTTGCTGCTGGAAATCGCCAGCGAGCACTTCAAGACCATGCTCACCAAGGCCAGTGCGGCTCAGTTCGGCGAGCCCCTGAGCAACATTCGCCCCAACCTCGACCGCCCCAATGATGACCGTGAGGAAATCACCCAGGCGATGCAGGCATTCACTGCCCGCCGTATTCAGCAACGCCTGGAAGCGACCATCGAGATTCCGCCGCTGGCCGACACCGCGCAGAAGATCATCAAGCTGCGCGTCGACCCCAACGCCACCATCGACGACATCACCGGCGTGGTGGAAACCGACCCAGCCCTGGCCGCCCAGGTGGTGAGTTGGGCGGCGTCGCCCTACTACGCTTCGCCGGGCAAGATCCGCTCGGTGGAAGACGCCATCGTGCGCGTGCTGGGTTTCGATCTGGTGATCAACCTGGCGCTGGGCCTGGCCCTGGGTAAAACCCTGAGCCTGCCCAAGGACCGCCCGCATCCGTCCACGCCGTACTGGCACCAGTCGATCTACACCGCCGCCGTGATCGAAGGCCTGACCCGCGCCATGCCCCGCGCCCAGCGCCCGGAAGCCGGCCTGACCTACCTGGCAGGGTTGCTGCACAACTTTGGTTACCTGCTGCTGGCCCATGTGTTCCCGCCGCACTTTTCGCTGATCTGCCGCCACCTGGAGGTCAACCCGCACCTGTGCCACAGCTACGTGGAACAACACCTGCTGGGCATCAGCCGCGAGCAGATCGGCGCCTGGCTGATGCGTTACTGGGACATGCCGGACGAACTGTCCACCGCCCTGCGCTTCCAGCATGACCCGAGCTATGACGGGCAGTACGCCGAATACCCGAACCTGGTGTGCCTGGCCGTGCGCCTGTTGCGCAGCCGAGGAATCGGTTCCGGGCCGGATGAAACCATCCCGGATGCACTGCTTGAGCGTCTGGGCTTGAGCCGGGAAAAGGCTGAAGACGTAGTCGGCAAGGTGCTGGATGCCGAAGTGTTGTTGCGCGAACTAGCCTCGCAGTTCAGCCAGCACTGAATCTGTCGACAGTCACACCGCTATCGGGGGCAAGCCCCCTCCCACACTTAACCGAGTTCCAGCTGTGGAATGCGGTCGAATGTGGGGGGGGCTTGCCCCCGATGAATCCACCTCGGTTTAACTGAACGCTTACTTCTTTTTCTTCGGCTTGGCTGGCGCAAAGCCAAACAACTGTCCGTTCGG
This sequence comes from Pseudomonas sp. R2-7-07, assembly GCF_003852355.1. Lineage (NCBI taxonomy): Bacteria > Pseudomonadati > Pseudomonadota > Gammaproteobacteria > Pseudomonadales > Pseudomonadaceae > Pseudomonas > Pseudomonas sp. R2-7-07. Next base: position 5,641,686 of record NZ_CP027759.1, read on the forward strand.
CTAGAAACAGAAACGTCTTACAAGGCGTTGAGGTTGCCGCTAGGACACTCAATCTCTAGTCTCAGTGCACCGTTGCACAATCAGCGGTCGGGCGTCGCGGCCCGTATTTCTTCAGACGCAAAAGCGTCATCGTGTCCTTTCAGTTGGCGCTTTTTTGTCGTCTACTGTGCGGCGCTATGGCGGCTGTGCGCGGGATACCTTCGGGTATGCCGATGTTCTGGAGAGTCGGTCCGCGAACCTGCGTACAGCTGCCACCCCCATCGCGTCGCGGCGATCAATGGCAGCTCCTTTAATATCTCCGGAGTTTCACCATGATCAAACCCACCCCAAATCCCCCAATCGATCCAGCACCTAGCGTGCTATTCACCGTGAAAGACGGCATCCCCACGCAAGACCTACTGGTCAACCTCAGCGAAACACTGGCCTCGGCCAATGCGTTGAGTTGCGACCTGGCCTTTGACCTTGAAGGGCCGAAACGAGAGGAACTGCTGGGCGTTACGCAGTTAATCGAACTGGCACAGTTGCTGGCTGATCGAGTACTCACTGTCTCGGGGCAAGTAAACCCATGAGATGTCGGGCAGTACGCCGAATACCCGAACCTGGTGTGCCTGGCCGTGCGCCGGGAAAAGGCTGAGGAAGTAGTCTGCAAAGTACTCGATGCGCAAGTGCTGTTGCGGGAGCTGGCATCGCAGTTCAACCAGCACTGAATCTGTCGACTGTCAGGCCGCTATCGGGGGCAAGCCCCCTCCCACACTTAACCGGGTTCCAGCCTTGGAATGCGGTCGAATGTGAGAGGGGGCTTGCCCCCGATGAATCCACCTCGGTTTAACTGAATGCCTACTTCTTTTTCTTCGGCTTCAAATACTTGGTCAACCCCTGGAACCAGATCACCAGCGCCGGGTTGCCCTTGATCTGGATCGACTTGTCCTGAATCCCCGTCATGAACGCCAGTTGCTTGTTCTTCGCCTGCATCGTGGCGAAGCCGTAGGCGGCGTCTTTGAAGGCAATCGCAAACGCCGGCTCAGGGTGTACACCCGAGCGGCTGGTGATGCGCTGGTCTTTGACGATGAAGTGGCGGGCAACCTTGCCGTCGAGGGTCTGCAACTGGAAGGCCAGGTCTTTGTCACCTAGCTGCTGCTGGAAGGCGGGGTTGGTGCGGCTGGCTTTGCCCATCATCAGGCCCAGCACCCACAGGAGAAGACGAAATTTCATGCACACGGCCTCGGTGTAATTATTGAGTGGCCGCAGCAGTGTAACGATTCGCAAATAGAACGCCACCGATCTCGCGCTTTAGTGGGAGATCGGTTGACGTTTAACGCTTATAGCAACAGGTTACTTAAACGTTAGGGCAAGGAACCGGCGCCCAGTCGGCCAGGTTTGGATCGCGGCAGCTGCCTTCGAGCTGAGCCTTGCCGGAGCTGGCGACCTGCTTGCTTTCAGCCTGCTTGGCCTGAACGGTCTGGATGCTCTTCTCGGTGGTCACCGCTTCTTTCGGCACGGTCGGGAGCACGGGTTTCTTGGCCGGCTTCACGGCTTTCTTGCCTTTGGCCGGAGTGACCACAGGCGTGGTGTCGGCGGTGGCCACGGTCACCACGTCGCTACGCTGCACGCCAACCTGCTGCAGGTCTTTCTCATAGGCCTGGGTGTAGTTGCTGAGGTCTTCGCTGGCTTTGCCGTTGACTGCAACGATCAGGTCATTGGACTCCTTCAGGCCCGCAACGATTTCCGCCAGGCGCTTGCGGCCCTCGGTGTCGTTGACGGTCTTGGCCTTGCGGTCTGCGACCAGCTTGGTGAATGCGCTCTGGTAGCACTGTTGCGACGCCTTGGCATAGGCGGTGCTGCGGTCGATGTCCGAGGCGCTTTTGTTGAAGTCGGTGGAGTAGGAAGCGATGCGCTGGTTGTCATCGCTGATCTGCTTCTGACGCTCGGTGTAGTAACCCGCCGCGCCACCCGCCAGGGCGCCGCCCGCTGCGCCGATAGCGGCGTTACGGCCGCGCTTTTCCTTGTCGCCGGTCAGGGCGCCCAGCAAGGCACCGCCGGCCGCGCCGATGGCTGCGCCGGTCACCACCGACTTGGTCATGTTCGAATCGGTAGCACGCAGGTGCTGCACCGGCTCGTAGCAGTTGGGGTAGTACTCAACCTTGGTGCTCGACGCGACCTTGGACGCAGGCGACGTTGCGCAACCGGTCAACACGGTGCTGAAACCGGCCGCAATCAGCAGCAGGTGACGCTTGGAAACCGTCTTACGGGAAAAAAGCATAGGTGTGATCTCTATTAAGTTTGACTTGCCCAGCACGGCCCACCGCCGCCTGAGTCCCTTCCAAGCTCGCTAGACAGCCAACGATCAAGACCGCTGACCGCTCGCTGCGAGCAATTCCTTCAAGATCGTCGCCGGGTCGGCCCGCTGTTGCTTGCGGTAGTTGCCGACATGGCGAACGAACAGTGTCGCGCGCGTCACCAGGCTCTTGCCGAGCACCGGCTTGCGGTCCAACTCTTCCTTGATTCGTTGAAACTGGGCCTGGATCACCGCATCGGTATAGCGCGTGCCGGTAGCCAGGTTGTCGATGTAGATCGCCACGGCGCCGTCCAGCGCGCTGCGCCCATTGGCGATGGCCATGTCGAACAGCTGCGCGCTGGCCTGGTCTTTGTTATCCACGGCCTGCTGGCGACTCTTCTGCAGGTTGGCCAGGCGGATGTTGTAGTTGCTGATGGTCTCGGCCACCAACGCAGCGGACTGGATCAGGTTGCCTGCCGCTTCCTCGCGCTGCTGGGCGATCAGCGAAACGTTGCGCTTGAGCTCTTCGTTGACCAGCCCCAGTTCGGCTTGCAGCTTGGGGTCGACGCTGGCGGCGATGATGCTGTCCAGGCGCTTGGTCGGGTCCTGGGCGTCGTCGATGGCGTCGGTCAACGACGCCAGGCGGCCTTCTTTCTGCCACTGCGCAAACAGCTCCTTGTAGCGCGAGCGCGGCGCCGACAGCGCGCCAATCGCCACGCGAAACCCGGTGGTCTCGTTGCTTTGCTCGGTGCCATCGGCGGCAAACAGCGGGTACTCACGGCGCATGCCGGTGAACAAGGTGCCTTCGCCCTCCAGGTAATTGCCGCCCTTGACCACGAAGCCGCCATAGGTGCCCTGGCGGCGCCCGGCGTGCACCAGTTGGAAGGATTCCTGGACCATTTCCGCAGCGTTGCCGATCACATCGAACATCCCGATCGGGTTGGGCAGCTTGGTGCCGATAGGCATCAGCCGTGCCGCCTGGCCGGTGCCGCCGGCGACCTGGTTGAACACCGCGTAATCGCTCAGTGGCCCGTCGTTTTCACTGCCCTCGACGCGGCGCGGAAACAGACGGCCTTCCAGGTCCTGGCGACTCACTGCCTGGCCACCGCGCGCGGCGAATTCCCATTCCACTTCGGTGGGCAAGCGCACAAAGCCCAGGCCGCCGTCTTCGGCCGAGGCCCCGCGCCCACTCACCGGCAGCAACTCGCGGTGGTATTTCATCAGCCAGGCGCTGTACACCGCCGAGAAGCGCTCGGCTTCAAAGCGCGACAGTTTCACTTTGGGCAAGCGCCCGGCCATACCCTCAGGCGCATCACAGGCCGGCGCCGGCTCGCCGCTGGCCAGCGACTGCGCCTGGGACATCACTTGGGCGTACTGGCGGGCGGTCACTTCGTACTTGCCGATGAAGTACAGCATGGGCTTGAGCGGGGTCTTGGCGTCGGTCTTCGGCATCAGCGGCGCGATGACGGTGTTCCAGTCCTTGGGCAGATCCTTGAGGGTGAACTGACCGTTGATGAAGTCGCGCCGGTAACCGGAGATAAACGATTGCTGGTAGCCTGCCTCGCCTTCGGCAAAGGGATAGCCGAGGCTCACCTCACGGTCGTCGAGGGTGCCCTGGGCCAGCACATAGGCGTAGCGGAACACCATATTGCCGTCGCATGGCAGCGGCAGGCTCACGTCGTCCGGCAACGGCTTGGGGTTGTCGAGCTTGTCGCTTGCCTCATCGGCCCAGGCCAGCGAGGCCAGGCTCAGCGCCACACAGGCGCCCAGTAACTTAAACATCTCTGATTCCTTCAGAAGCCTGGATACGCGCCACTCGCCAACCGCCACATGCCGCCGCCACGGCGCTGACGCCGAGCACAGCCGCCAGGGCCAAGCCGTAGTGACGCGCCAACAGATGGCTGGCGTATTCGCCCGGCACCTGCACAAATAATCGATTCAAACCCGCCTCGGCCAGGCTATACAGCCCGGCACTGAGTACGGCGGCAAAACTTGCGCTGTACAGCGCCTGCATCACGACGAACAGCAACAGCGCACCGGTGGAAAAGCCCAGCAGGCGCAACACCGACAACTCCCGACGCTTACGCGCCACCGCCGCCAACGCCCCGGCGAAGGTCGCCGCAAACGCACCGGCCAACGCCAACCCGCAGATGATCCAGAATACGAGCGACAGATTGCGACTCAACGACTGCACCTGGGCGATGGTTTGCGCCTGGGTCGATACCAGCACGTTCTGCCCGGCGAAATACAGCCGCAGCCGTTCCACATCGCTGAGCGTGCGCGCATACAAGCGAAACGCCGGGTACACCCGCTGCTCGCCCACACCCGCCGCCTCACCTTCCCATTGCAACGCCGGCACAGCGCGGCCATCGCGGTAATCTTCCACCGCCTCCAGCAACGCCAGGTCAGCAAACAACCCGTCACGGGCGAAGGCTTCCAACGGCAATACCGCCAGCACCTGCACCCGCGTGCGCTGCGCCTCGACGCGCCCCGCCAGTTGCCGTGTAAAGCGGGGCTCCAGCCAGTCGCCGGGCCGCGCCGCGAGCTTTTCGGCGGCGGTATGGCTGAGCACGATCTGGTCCAGGCCCTTCGGCATCGGCAAGCCAGCCAACAACGGGTCGCCCGCAGCGGTCGGCAGCATCTCCAATACCACTGCGCCCACCTGCGCGGTCGCCGCAATCTGCCGCGTACGCGGGATGGCAAACGCCACATCACTACGCTGGGCAAGCTGCTCGACAAGGGCGCTGCTGAATCGACCGCCGCCCAACGGAATAATTTCACGGGTGGCGGGGTCGGTCTCCAAGCGTTGGGTCAAACTGCTAACCAGTCCAAACTTCAGGCCAAATAACACCAGCAATGGCGCGATGACCGCCACCAGCGCCAGCACCGAACAGGCCGACAGCCACGCATCGTTGCGGTAGTCCTGCCAGGCGAGCGACGAGACCAGGCCGATGCGCATCAGCACGCCTCCCCAAGCGTCGCCGTGACGCCGCCGTCCGCATCGCGACGGCAGCCGATGCGGCGCACTTGCAAACCACTGGCGCGGGCCAAGGGTTCATCATGGGTGGCAATCACACAGGCGGCGCGGTGTCCACGGGCCTGGGCCAGCAGCGCCTGCATCACGCGCTCGGCATTGAGCGGGTCGAGGGATGCGGTCGGCTCATCGGCCAGCACCAATTGCGGCGTATGGGCCAAGGCGCGGGCACAGCTCACGCGCTGGCGCTGGCCCACCGACAACGCGGCCGGACGCTTGTCCAACTGGTCACTGATTTCCAGCTGCTCGGCCAGGCGCGCCACGCTGCCGTCGTCCTTTAACCCCAGCAACTGGCGGGACAAGGCGATATTGCCGCGCACATCGAGAAACCCCAGCAGCCCGCCGGTCTGCAGCACATAGCCCAAATGCCGGCTGCGCAACTGGGCCAAGGCGGTTTGACTGTCTGCGCGCCAAAGCCCGCCGATGTCGAACTGGTTGAACTCAAACTGGCCGATCCGATCCGGCGCCAACACCAGCGCCAACATATCCAGCAAGGTGCTCTTGCCGCAGCCGCTGGGCCCGACAATCGCCAGTTGTTCACCTGCGCGCAGCTGCAGCGCCGGAATCACCAGGCTATAGCGCTGGCTACCGACGCCCCGGCTCTTGTGCACCGCGTTCAGGCTCAGCATCACGGCAACGTCGACAACGGCACGCGGTACAACGCATCGCCCGGTTCGGCATCGCCGAAACGCACCCAGTTGGCCAGGTCATTGTGGAAGGTCTCGTAGAGGCGGATTTTCGAATCCAGCTCGTCGATAAAGTCTTCCTGCTCGGCCACGCTCAACGACAACCACAGGTCCTGGGTCATGTTCAGCGACTTGCTGCGATACGGCAGGCCTTCCAGGTATTCGCCCAGCAGGCCGCCGTCGGCCAGGTTGCCGCCCTTGCGCAGGGCTTGCGGGTCGCGGCTCATATAGGCCGAGGCGCTGGCGATTTCCTGGAAGAAGTCCTTGGGTGAGCTTTGTGTTTTGCGCGCCGCATCGACGATCAGTTTCAGCGACTGCTGCAGGTCGTTCAATTGCAGCTTGGTCAGCATCACGCACACCTGGAACGCCGGCAGCGCCGGGTTGGTCAGGTCGCGGTCGGCAGTCCAGGCGCTGACCAGCTGGGGCGCCTGGCTCGCGGTTTTGCGACCAAGGAAATCCATGTGCATCGCATAACCGACCGCGGCGGATTTATCCGCCAGGCTCGGCGTGGCACTGAGCAGCGGCACCGGCTGCGGCGTGTTGCTGCGCACCTGATGCACGAGGTTGGCGAACACCGTGCCAATCTCGTCGACGCGCTCACCGAGCTTGTGCACGTCACCACCGGGCACCGGCGTGTACAGGTCGCCGATTCGTGGGTTGGCGTCGGCGGTCAGGATGCGGTACTGGCTTTCGGCGCCGGCATGGGTTTTCTTGCCGGCGTCGGTGCGCAGATGCAGCGCGTAGATTTTGATCTGCTTGCCCAACGCCGCCTGGCGCACTTCGGCTTCGTTCATCTGGGTGGCGGCGAACGGGTCGTTCTTGCGCAACGCACCGGCATCGGAGACCAGCAGGATGATGCGCCCGCCGTAGCCGGACCAATCCATGCCGTCCACCGCCTGCATCACCCCGGCAAACGCGTCTTCGTTGAACGAATGGCTGGACACCGTAGAGGCCTTGACCTGCCGGGCCATGTCGAGGAAGCGTTGCGGATCGCGGCCCTGGTCGAGGGTGATCAGGGTCTTGGCCACGTATTCCAGGCCGGGGGTTTTCTTGATGCTGTTGCGAAAGCCCACCAGCCCGAAGCTGACGCTGTCCAGCTCGCCGCGCTCGGCAATACGGGTTTGCAGCTCGTGTACTACGTCGCGCACTTGATCGATATACGGCTGCATCGACACGGTGGTATCGACCACCAGCACCACCGCCGTGCGGAAGGCGTCGGCATTGGCACTGGTCACAGGCGTCGCCGGCTTGGCGACCGCGCTGCTGCCAGGGTCGATGGAGGCGACATTGAGCAGCTGCACCGGCTGGCCGTTTTCGTCGAAGCTCTCTTTGGCATCGAAGATCGGCAACAGGTAGAACTGGTTCTGCGGTACCGCGCTGGCGGTGGGCTCCAGGGCCAGCACTTGCTGATTGTCTTCGCGGTTGTTCTGCGCCTTGGCTAACACAGCTTTCGCCGCAGCCGGATCGGCCAGCAGTTTTTCCACCTCAGCGGACTGGCGCAGGAACATCACCGGCGCCCGGCCTGAGCGCTCGGTGAATTTGAGCACCAGGCTTTGCTTCCAGTCACTGACCTGCGAGGCCGGCAACCAACCCTCACTGCGACCGTCGGTGGCCGCGCCGACGCGCACCCAGGGGCTGCCGTCGACCTCTTTGCGCTGGTACACATAAAGCACGGAAAACGCCGGCAAGACTTTGCCCGGTGCACTGCCCGCATCGGCAGACAGTTTGGCGCCGGGCTTGCTGAGCACGCGCTGGAACAGGGTTTTCTTGCCCGCCATCAGCAACGGCCGTTGACCACCGTCCACTTCAGCGACGGCTGCGGGCGGCGTCACCTTGGGAACTACGGCAGCTGGTGGTTGGGCAGGCTCATCGCTACTGCTCAACCACCAATAGCTGGCACCACCAATGGCCAGTGCCACCGCAACCGCCACGGCGGCCAATGCCAACACCGGCCCACGGCGCTGTTCGGACGGGGCATTGTGCTGCGTTGGCGTCACGACCGGTTGGCGCACTATCGGCTGCGGCTGTGGTTTGTCGGTGGGTATGTCGACGGTGACAGGCGTAATGCCCGCCAGGTCAAAACTCAGTGGAATCGGCAGCGGCCGCACCAAGGTGGCCTCCGGCGACTCCGCCGGCAGGTTGTCCAGGGCCCGCAGTAATGCATCGGCATCCGCGAAACGCTCCGCCGGGTCCTTGGCCAACAACTTGCGCAGCACCTCCTGGTAACGGCCGTGGTGCACCGGCAATTCCGGCAACGGCTCAGTCAGGTGTGCGAGGGCCGTGGAAAGCGCATCGGTTCCACGGTAAGGCAGCTCGCCGACCAGAATCTCGTAGAGCACCACGCCCAGCGCATACAGGTCGGCGCGACCGTCGATCTCCTGGCCGCGCGCCTGTTCCGGGCTCATGTAGCTGGGCGTGCCCACGGCAAAGCCGGCCTGGGTGAATTGGGTGCGGTCGTCCAGGGACTTGGCGATGCCGAAGTCCGACAACACCGCCGTGCCATCGGCGCGGAACAGAATGTTCGCCGGCTTCACGTCGCGGTGCACCAGGCCCTGGGCATGGGCATAACCCAGCGCCGAGGCGATCTGGCGGATCAGCGTCACGCCCTGCTCCGGGGTCAGCCCGGCGGCGATGCGCTCCTTGAGCGTGCCGTTGGGCAGGTATTCCATGGCCATGTAGTACAGCTCATCGACATTACCGATGTCATGGATGGTCACCGTGTGCGGGTGCGACAAGCGCGCCAGGGTCTTGCCTTCGCGCAGGAAGCGCTCGCAGAAGCTCGGGTCAGCCGCCAGCGCCGCCGCCATTACCTTCAACGCCACCTTGCGCTCCAGCGAACGCTGGGTCGCCAGGTACACGTTGGCCATGGCGCCTTCGCCGATCTCGCCCTCGATGTCATAGCCGGGGATGACGATGTTCATGGCGACACCTTCACGACGATGGTGGTGATGTTGTCCGGTGCACCGCGATTAAGCCCCAGGTGCACCAGGCTGCGCACGATTTCATCCGGCGCGTCGTGGCCGAGGACTTCACGGATTTCGTGGTCCTCGACGGTCTTGGTGAGGCCGTCGCTGCACAGCAGGAAGCTGTCGCCGGGGGCGATCAGCAGATCGACCGCCGCCACGTCCAGTTGCGCTTCCACGCCCACCGCACGGGTCACGATATTGGCGCGCGGGTGCACACGGGCATCGGCTTCGCTGAGCAGGCCGCTGTCTTGCAGGTCCTGCACGTAGCTGTGGTCGCGGGAGATGCTTTCCAACTCGCCGTCGCGCAGGCGGTACAGGCGGCTGTCACCGGCCCACAGGCACACCCCGCGCAAGCCGCGCGCCGCCAGCACCACGACGGTGCTGCCCATCATGGTCACACCACGGTTGGCGGTTTCTTCACGGACCGCCGCATTGATGCGGATCAGGTCGTTGCGCAAGGCCGCCGCGTATTCTTCAAGGGAGCGCCCCACCGGCACATTGCGCAGACTGTCGACAATCAGGCTGCTGACATAATCCCCCGCCGCGTGGCCGCCCATGCCATCGGCCACCACCCACAAACGGTTTTGCGGCAGGTCCAGGCACGCGTCTTCGTTGACCTGGCGCACCATGCCCACATGGCTTTTGCTCGCCGATTGATACGTCGCCCCCATCTACACCACACCTTCTTGTCCGAGCAAAAACTGCGCAAAATCGCGGGCGGCAGGCAAGCCCTGACACCGTAATAAACCGGGGGAAATACGCTGCGAACCCCGTCCCCACCAGAGGCTGGCCCCTTCGCAGGCCTGTTCGGCGAGCGCCGTCATGCGCCCGTGGGGCACGCTGGCGGCCACGCGTTGCAGGCCGGCGAAACGGCTGTCGAGCGCACGCGGCTCGGTGGCCGGCACGCCCAGGCGGTCGAGGCCATCGTTGAACCCTTCGAACGTCGCGCCCGCGTCCAGAGTGCTGAGCAGCAGCTCTTCGGTCTGTTCGAACCAGGCATCCGGCCCGCCCACCAGCGCAGCGGGGTTGGTGTCGTGATCAAGCACCGCCACCACCGCCAGCGGAAAATAACGCCCGACCCGATCGATACTCGGCATCACCACACCCGCCGCCGCGTCCGGCCCGCACACGCCTGGCGCGAGTACGAAGCGCCACAGCGGGCTGACCAGATAAGCGTTGAGCCACTCAGCGCCCAGGCTGTTCTGGCTGGCGAGCAAACCCGCCGCCAGCCAGCTGTCCCATGGGCCGATAAAACTCTGGGGCAAGGCGCGGCTGACGAAATCACCGCGGCTGGCCAACTTGCCGTAGAAACCCAGCGTGGTCATAGCCGCTCCGGCAGGCTGAAGCCGCTGAGCACACGGCTCTTGAACGGGTTGAAGGCGCTATTGGCGCGCAGCTCGTAGGCGATGCTCGCGCCGTCGACCCGCAGGCGCAGGTTGAAGCGGTCCGGCGAGTTGCCGGCGGTCAGGTCCGATTGTTCCAGCAGGCGGAACCAGGCCCAGGGGCCGTCGAGGGTCACGCCGGAGCGCCCGCTGGCCGATGGAGGCATGATCGAGATACGCACCACACCACTGCTGCCGGGGTTGGGCCATTGCATCGCCACCGGCCGGCTCGGGCCGTGGTCGTAGCTCAGTTGCTGGCCGTCGAGATCAAGCAGGAACTGGGTGATGGTCGGGTCCATCGACACCGGCTTGAGTTCGAAGCGCACGATGGGCTGGGTGCCCCCCGATCTGAAGAACGCGTCACGGATCGTCGCCGCGCGCTGGAAGGTTTGCAGCACGCCCGGCGCGATGCCGAGCTTCTGCGCCGCGCCCGGCTGCCAGCGCCAGGTCTGGGCCGAGGTGTCGACATAGGGCTGCAGGTATTTGCGAAAGTAGTTATCCATCACCCCGCCGACGCCGAAGAACTGGCCGAAGTCATCCAGGGTCGCGTCCCGCGCACTGCCTGGCGACATCGGGTAGCGCCCGGCCAGGGACTGGCGATACACGTTGACCACTTCGCTGACCCAGGCCGCGTTCAGCTGGTTGCGCACGCCGCCCATCATGCTGTTGGTGGTGGAATTGACCACCGACTTGACCATGCCCTGCACCAGCGCAGGCTGGCGCTCGGCGTTCAGGCTGACCCGCGTGGCCGCCGCTGCCGCCTGGTTCTTTGCCTCGCCCAGCAAGGCATCGCCGCTGGCACCAACCATGGCGCTGACCTGCACATACAGCGCGTTCATGTCCGACAGCAGGCCGTCGATCGCCGCCGGCTCGCCCTCGTTTTTGCTGACGATGCTGTTGAGTTCGGCAAAGTGCGCGGTGACCGGATCATCCGCAGCCGCAGGCGCATTGGCACTCGCTTGCTCCTGGCCGAGCAGGCTGCCCAGGCGCTCCTTGAGCTTGTCGACACCGCCCTCCACCGGCACGCCCTTGGCGGCCAATTGGCGCTCTTCGGCTTGCAGGTCGGTCTCCCTGGCCACCGCCACCAGCAGCTTTTTCAGCGGCGAGGTCGGCCCCGAGATCACGCGCAGCACATCGGCCGCCTGGGCCACGCTGGTGATCGGCACAAAGTCGATGTCCGCCAGCAACGCATCCCATTGGCGCTGGTAATCCTGGAAGTACAAGCGGCGCACATCGGCGGCCAGGCTCACCACGTTCTGTTGATCGGCCTGTGCCTGGCCGAGCACCCATTGTTCTTCAGCCAGGGTACCGGTCTGGTTCAGGCTGCTCAGCAAAAACCCCTGGCGATAGCCCTTGGCGGTGAAAAACCCGCTCAGCGGTTCGCCCAATGGCTTGCCGCTCTTGCGGCTGAACACCAGCGCGGCATCGCGACCGGCCGCTTCGTTGAGGCGAAAGTCCGGGATGCCGTCGGGCAGTTTCTGGCGCTTGACCCGGTCGTAGACGCGCTGGGCCACCGGCAGTTGTCGCAGTTGACGGCGCAGGTCATCGATCAGGCGTGGGTCAAGGCGCGCATTCGGTGGGTGGCGGTCAAACAGTGCCTGCAAATGCCCGGTCAACGCCTGGCGCTGATCGGCAGGCAGGTCACGTGGCAGGTTGCGGTCCCAGTCGAGGGCGATCCAGGCCTTGATAAAGTCTGGGTCGTAGTGCTCGCTGTCGGCCAGCATCAGGTAGGCCTTGAGGCCTTCGTAGAGAAAGTCCGAGTTGCCGCCGCCGTGCAATTGTTCTTCGATGCGCGTGACCAGGCGCGGCGCGAACACCGCGATCAGCAACTTGCGATAGACGCTCGCGGACTCGGCTTCGAGCATGTCGCCCTGGTACAGCCCCAGCCCTTCGGACCAGCTCGGCGAATCGCCTGCCAGGTTCTTCACCGCGTTGAGCAGCGGCAGCACGGCCAAGACTTCACGCTGCGCCGGGCTGAGGTTCTGCACGGCCTGGCCCAGGGGCGCGACCTTCTGATCGACCTGGGCGATATACGCCTGGTTGGCGCGATAACTCACCCACCACAGGCCGCTGACCACCACCACGGTGGCCACAGTGGCGGCCAGCACACCCCGGGCGATCCATTTGCGGCGGCGCTCGACTTTCGGGTTCACCCCCACCAGTCCACGCTCGGCGAAGGCCACGGCGGTGAACAGTTTTTCGATGAAGTAACTGCGCCCGGTGCCGCTCTGGCGCGCCAGGTGCTGACGGTCCAGGTTCATGCTCTGGGCCATGGCGCCGATCAGGCGGTCAATCGGGCTGCCTTCCTGGGTGCCGCTGGTGAAGTACACGCCGCGTAACAGCACGCGCTCTTCGAAGGCGTTGGGTTTGAACACCCCTTCGAGGAAGCTTTGCAGGCAGTCTTTCAGCGCACCGAATTGTTGCGGGAAGCCATAGATCAGGTCGCGGCGCGCCGGGTCGCGCTCTTGTTGCAGGCGTTCCACCAGGCGCTCGTTGAGGCGTTGCTCCAGGCCGACGAATTCGCTCTGCAGATGGGCCAGCGGGCTGTCGCTGTGTTTGCCGTCGTCCAGAGCAAAGGTCATGCCCCACACCTGGGCGCGGTCTTCCTTGCTCAGGTTGTCGAAGAACTCCATGAAGCCCGGCACCAGGTCGAGCTTGGTCAGCATCAGGTAGATCGGGAAGCGCACCCCCAGCTGGGTGTACAGCTCCTGGATACGCAAGCGAATCGCGGCCGCGTGGGCGGCGCGTTCGGCGTCGGTGCCGAGCAGCAGATCCGAGAGGCTGATGGCAATGAACGCGCCGTCGATGGGGCGGCGTGAACGCTGCTTTTTCAACAGGTCGAGAAAGCCCAGCCAGGCGGCCTTATCCACCGTGGAGTTGCTGTCCTGAGTGGTGTAGCGCCCGGCGGTGTCGAGCAAAACGGCCTGGTCGGTAAACCACCAGTCGCAGTTGCGCGTGCCGCCGACGCCGCGCACCGCACCGGCGCCCAACTGCGCAGCCAACGGGAAGTGCAGCCCGGAATTGACCAGCGCGGTGGTCTTGCCCGAACCCGGTGGGCCGATGATCACGTACCACGGCAGCTCATAGAGATTGCGGCGTTCGTCGCCACCCAGCTTGGCCTTCTTGAGCAGCGCCAAGGCCTCGTCCATGCGCTGGCGCAGGGTGCTGAGCTCTTCGGCGGTGGCGACGCTGTTGGGGTCGGCCGGGGTTTCTGCGGCCAGGCTGCGCATCACTTCGGCGGCCTGACGGCGCGCCTGGATGATGCGCAGCACGCGATAGGCGATCCACAGCGCAAACACCAGGATGATCAGCGCCCAGCGGCGCCCTTCCGGCACCAACACATCGAGCAACGGCCCGACGAACCAGATGATCAAGCCCAGGGCGATCAAACCCAGCACGGGGATCACCCAGCGAATCATGAAACTGAACAACGCCTTCACTCGACGCCCTCCGCCAATACGGTGATTTCAACCCGACGATTGCGGGCACGGCCTTCGGCCGTACTGTTGGTCGCCAACGGCTCGGTGTCGCTGCGGCCTTCGGCGCTGAAGCGCTCGGCCTGGCCGGTCTTGGCCGCAAGGATTTCCAGTACCGACTTGGCCCGCGCTTCGGACAGCGCCCAGTTCGACGGGAAGCGCAGCGTGGCAATCGGACGATTGTCGCTGTGACCGGTCACCCGTACCTGGCCCTTGACCTTGCGGACCGCGTCGGCGATACGCAGCATCAGCGGCTGGTAGTCATCGACGATGCTGGAACTGGCGGATGCAAACAGTTCATCGCCACGAATTGTCACCACCGAGCGATCAACCTTGTCTTCCACGGCCACGCGGCCGGCCTTGATGTCTTCGGCCAGGAACCCGGCCAGACGCGGTCGTTCGATCACTTTTGGCTGCGCCACCGGACGGTCGATGGCCTGCACCGGGATCTCGCCCAGGGCATGGATATTCTTGAACACCGGTTCAGCCTGCGACGCCAGCAGCATGCGCAGGCCAAACAGCAACGCCAGCAGCAGCGCCAGGCCGATCGCCACGGCAATCCACGGCGGCATGAATTGCGCCAGGCGATCGCGGGCCACGGTCACGCCGCGCCAGTGCGGCGACAGCTCACGCTCGTGCTCGCCCCGCGCAGTGCGAATCGCGGCGGCGGTGCGCTCGCGCAAGGCTTCCAACTGGCTGCGCCCGTCGGTCATCACGCGGTAGCGGCCTTCGAACCCCAGGCACATGCACAGGTACAACAGCTCCAGCAGGTACAGGCGTTCCCGTGGGCTTTGCAGGCAGTGGTCCAGTAATTGGAAGACCTTTTCGCCGCCCCAGGCTTCGTTGTGTACGGTGATCAGCAAGCTCTGTTTGCCCCAATCGCTGGTGCTGCCCCAGGGCGTGCTCAACACGGCTTCATCGAGGGCGGTGCACAGCGCGTAACGGGCCAGCAGCACTTCGTTACGCGCCACACCGGCGGCTTCGGCGCGCTCTTCGAATTGGCGCAGATAGGCCAACAACTGCGCGCGCAGGCTGGCTGGCGCCGGGTGCGCGATGGTGTTGCGCAACCGCGTCAGCAAGGCCAGCAGCGGGCCGGCGGCGCTTTCCAGCGGGTTCAGGCCCTGGCTTTTGCCGGTGAGCATCGGTGCGGCCGGCATCGACAAGGGCGCCGGCTCCGCACGCGCAGGTTCCGGCGCACGGCCGCCTGGGCGCGGCATGAACTGAGTGCGGTCATCATCATTGGGATGCATCGCGGTTTATCCTCGGATCGCCCAGAAGGCCAGGTTCAAGCCCGGGAACTGCCCGGCGATGTGGAAGGCGAAACCGCCGGAATTGCTCAACTGCTGCCAGTGCTCGCTGCCCCGGTCCAGCTCGTAATAGGTGCTGCCCGCGTGATACGGCAACTGGCGTGGCGCCACCGGCAACGGCAGCAGGCCAATGCCCGGCAACTGCAGGTTGACCAGGTCGCGGATGTGCTCCACCGAGCCGACCTTGCTCTGCTGGCCAAAGCGCGCACGCAGGGTTTCGCCGGGCACGTCGGCACGCACCACGAGGATGAAGCTGGCGTTGTCGAGCAGGGTCTTGTCGGCCAGCATCGCCACATGGATGCCGTAGGCCTTCTCCACGATCGGGATCGGCGTGGCCTTGCTGTCGATCAGCATCGACAACGCTTCGCGCAGGGCCGCCATCACCGGGGCGAAGCTTAGGGCCAGGTCGTCGTGCTGGTAGTGCGGGTATTCCTGGGGGCGCCGGCCGGAGGTGGAAAACGTCGAAAACTCACCGGCAAGGCTGACCAGCTCGCTGAAGAGGCGTTCCGGGTGCAGCGGGCTCAACTGGCTGAAGTGCTGGATCAGCGGCTGGGCGCGGTTGACCAGTTGCAGCAGCATGAAGTCGGCGATTTCCGAAGCGCCACCGGCACCCGAGGCCACCACACGACCGGCCAGGGCTTCGCCACGTTGGTGCAACAGGCCGAGCAGCTCACTGCGAAATGCGCTCAGCGGTTTGCTCGCGGCCACGTCCAGCACCGGCGGAATGTAGCTGTCATCGAGCACCAGTGCGCGGTCGGCGCGCTTTTCCTTGATGCGCACCAGGCCAATGGCGGCGTAGTCGCTGATGCCGTCCTGGGCGGTCAGCAAACGCAACGCCCGCGAGCCCACGGCCACCGGCGCGCGGTTTTCGAAGGGTGCGTTGTCGTCGCGCACTTCACGCACCTGGCTCACGTAGCGCGCAGCTTCGAGGGCCTCGCCGGCATCCACGGTGTCACGCGCGCCGGCGCGTTTGAGCGGCAGGGCCAGGTACACCAGGCCGTCGCGCAGGTTATCGTCGATATTCAGCGGGCTCGGCGCCAGGTCGTCCTGGGGAATATTGAATGGCGTGCCGTCAGGCAACAGGCCACGCGCCGACACAATGGCCAGCTTGCCCTGGGCGAGCAGGCCCTGGTCGATCAGCAACTCGGAAAAGCCCCAGGCGCCAGCGGACAGCGGACGACTGCGGGCGTCGATCAGGTTTTCCAGGTAACGGTCATGCTGCTGGAAGTGCTGCGTTCCGATGAACATGCCTTCCGACCAGACCACGCGATTGTTCCAGGACATGGGGGCTCCGATTGCTTGTTAGTGGGCTGGGCTGGCGGGGGTAGCCACGACGTCTGCGCGCACGGCACGCACATCAAGGCTGATCTGATATTCGGTGTATTGGCGTGGCGGCACGTTGATAACGGTGCGCCATTGCGCGCGGTCCAGCTCGCGATAACCCACCAGCAGGCCGATCTGGCGCGTGGCCGGGTCGAGATCGCGCTGGATGCTCAGCTGTTGGCCGGGCTGGATCACCACTTCGTCCTGGTCGAGCAGGTCCAGGCCAAGGGTGGATTGCGCACGATCAGCCAGGGCGAAGTAATCGGAGCGGGCGAAGGTAGCGGCGTTTTTCAGCTCGAAAATACGCACCCGTACAGGGGCGGCCTGGCCATTGGCGCCGGGGTTGAGCCCGGCAATCGCGTGAAAATGCAATTCGACGGCAGCCGTGTCCGCTTCAGCCTCGGCAGCGGCTTCGGGTTTGGCCGCGTCCTTGGCACACGCCGCCAGCAGCAGCGCGGTGGCGGCTACGAGTAAAAACCTGGGAATCATCCTGCGTCCTCAATGACGTGTTTAGCTATCCGTTTTATCCATCAGTGCGACGCGGTTCAGCGTCGCTGTCGTGCGCTGTGTTCTTCGTAGGCCCGGCTGAATTCGCGGCCGAACAGGTCCTGGAAATCTTCCTGGGCCTCGCGGGAAATAGTGTTGTAAAGCTCGGTGAATTGCTGCCAGTACTGGGCCTGGCGCGAACCGTTGAAAATACTCGAGAGGCCAGCGGGCTTGCCCATGCGCTCTTCCAACTGCGCCGGTTCAAAGCGCAGCAGCAGATGCTTGAGCGCGGCTTCCACGCCGGCCATTACCGCCAATTGGTGGGTGCGCAGGTCGTCGAAACTGTCACGTACCGCGACATCAGGCGCCATAAACGCCTGGTTGCCGTGACGAAGCAGCAGCAGTAACGCTTCGTCGGCATTCGGGGCGAATTTCAACGGGTTGTTTTCGGCGGGGCGGATCATGGTTTGCTGCATGCGGAATTCGCCCTTGAGGCTGGCGCGGGCACGCAATACGTCGATCAGGCCTTCGACCATCAGCCGGTAACTGCGGCCGATGTTTTCCATCTGGGCGCAGGCAGCGGCCTGGTCCAGGCGCAGCTGATCGAGGCCGGCACCGCGCAGGAATGCTTGCAGCAGGTCGGGCTGTGGCTGGGCGTCGCCGACGGGGCGCGCAACAGGCTCAACCACGGGCGGCGGCGGGGGAATCGGCGCGGGAGCTGGCGCAGCATTGATGAGCGGCGCGGGCGCGTCGCCAAACGGGTCCCAGTCTTCGGGAATCACCGAACCTTGTACCACCGGTGTGTCGACAACCGGCACGGCGACCGGCTCCGGCGCACGGAAGTCGTGTTGTTCGGACGGCACATGGTCCGCCACGGTGGGCGGTGGCACGGCAGCAGGGCTGAGGAAGTCGAACAGGTCCGGCAGGGTTTCCATCGACGAGGCGCCATGGAACTGCGGCGCGATCATTGGCGTCGGCGCTGATGGGCTCGCCACCGCGCCCATCAGCGCTTCAAAGCTGTTCGGCGACTCACCGGCAAACGGCTGGCTGTCGACGGCCTGCACGTTGAAATCAATACGCGCCTGAATTTCGTAATCGCCGATCCGGATCAGCTCGCCATCCTGCAGCGGCTCGCTGTTACCCCGGCGCAAACGGATACCGGCGTTAACCAACTCCACGCCGTTGGTGCTGTTATCAGTCAGGTAATAACGGCCGTCTTTGTATTGAATAACGCAATGTTGGGAGGAGACGAGGCGCTCGGGGTCGGGCAGTACCCAGTCGTTTTCCGAACTGCGGCCGATCGCCATCGAGCCCTGGTTCATGGACTTTTCGGAGCACTGCCCAGGGGTAATCTTGTGATAACTAGTGATAGTCAAACACAGCGACATCTTGCCTCCTTGCTGATACATCGCGCGCGGTCGATCCAAGGGCTACGCTTGCCTGGATACTCCGCCAGGTCGTGGGGACGACCGTCTAAATCTGCAATTGCCAGCATGATCGCTGATCTTATCTGGCTTGCATGACAAAAATCCTCTGCGGGCGCACCGTTCGACCCACCAGTCGCGCAGGTTGTTAAGCACCGCACATCTGTCACAGAGGGCGAATAGCTTACCTTGACAAGGCATAAGTACTACACCAAAAATGCACAACTTCTTGAACATCAATGATGGCACGATAGTGGCACTCTGATGGTATCACCAAGAACATGCAAAGTTCACCGCGCAACTAATGCATGCATTGCCCGGCATCTAACGGGCTGATAGGGAGATCGAACTCAGTGGATGTGCCATTGTTGCTCACCGCCGTTTCCGCGTCCTCGCCCTGTGGCGAAGACATGGAATATGACGCGCAATTTCTGCAATTGGAACGTGATGCCAAGGGCCAGCCCGAGCGCAGCATGGGCGATTCGATCCTGCCCGCTGAGCCACCCGAATGGCGCAGCATCCAGCAGCAGAGCCTCGACTTGCTGCAGCGCAGCAAAGACCTGCGCATCACCCATTTCCTGCTGCAAAGCTCGCTCGCCCTGCAAGGCGTGGTCGGGCTGGCCGACGTCCTGACCCTGATCGATGCGTTATTGCGCCAATACTGGGCCGACCTGCACCCGCGCCTGGATGCCGATGACGATAACGACCCCACCGTGCGCATCAACGCGCTGTCCGGCTTGACCGGCGACACCACGATTCGTCTGCTGCGCGAGAGCATCCTCACGCGTTCGCGCACCTTCGGCCCGGTGAGCCTGCGCGCCGCGTTGAACGCCAGCGGCCTGCTGAGTTTTCCCGATGAACAACTGGGCGCCCAGCAACTCAACGCTGCGTTCCTCGACAGCGACCCGGAGCAACTGCAGGCCACCCGCGACGCCTTGAGCGCGGCGCGTGCCGCCTGCGAAGCCATCGAACAACAGGTCAACGAGCAGGTCGGTTCCGCCCGGGGCGTGGACCTCAGCGCGTTGAAACAGCCGCTCAAGCAGGCCTTGCAACTGCTCAACCAAGCGGTGCCAGGCACCGACAGCAGCAGCGAACCCGAGGCCGTCAGTGAAGACAACGCCCCCTCGGTGGACTACGCCGCCGCCCCCGCAGCACCCCGCCCTGCCGGCGATATCGCCAGCCGCGATGAGGTGCTTCGCAGCCTCGACAAAATCCTTGCGTATTACACCCGGCACGAGCCTTCGAGCCCGCTGCCGGTGCTGTTGAACCGTGCGAAGAATCTGGTGCACGCCGATTTCGCGGCCATCGTGCGCAATCTGATTCCCGACGGCATGTCCCAATTTGAAAACCTGCGCGGCCCGGACAGCGAGTAAGCCGCCGGACCGTGCAGTAACAACACCGTCGCTCAAGCGACCAGGAGCAGCAACGTGGCGAAGCAAAGTTCTCAGAAATTCATCGCGCGCAACCGCGCGCCTCGAGTGCAGATCGAGTACGACGTCGAGCTCTACGGCGCCGAGAAAAAGGTCCAGCTGCCCTTCGTCATGGGCGTGATGGCCGACCTCGCCGGCAAGCCTGCCGAGCCGCTGGCACCCGTGGCCGATCGCAAGTTCCTTGAAGTGGACGTCGACAACTTCGACTCCCGCCTCAAGGCCATGCAGCCACGCGTGGCGTTCCACGTACCCAATGAGCTGACCGGCGAAGGCAACCTGAGCCTGGACATCACTTTCGAAAGCATGGACGACTTCAGCCCGGCCGCCGTGGCGCGCAAGGTCGATTCCTTGAACCAGCTGCTCGAAGCCCGCACCCAACTGGCCAACCTGCTGACCTACATGGACGGCAAGACCGGCGCCGAAGAAATCATCATGAAGGCGATCAAGGACCCGGCACTGCTCCAGGCACTTGCCAGTGCGCCCAAGCCTGCAGGGGAGCAGTAAGCATGACTGACAATACCGTTCGCGAAGGCGCGTCCAACCTGGGCGCCACCGAAGAAACCAGCGAGTTCGCCTCGCTGTTGATGCAAGAATTCAAGCCCAAGACCGAGCGCGCCCGCGAAGCCGTGGAAACCGCCGTGCGCACCTTGGCCGAACAGGCTTTGGCGCAAACCGACCTGGTGTCCAACGATGCGATCAAGTCGATCGAATCGATCATCGCCGCCATCGACGCCAAGCTCACCGCCCAGGTCAACCAGATCATCCACCATCAGGATTTCCAGCAGCTGGAAAGCGCCTGGCGTGGCCTGCACTACCTGGTCAACAACACCGAGAGCGATGAGCAGCTGAAGATTCGCGTGCTCAACATCTCCAAGCCGGACTTGCACAAGACCTTGAAGAAATTCAAAGGCACGGCGTGGGACCAGAGCCCGATCTTCAAGAAGATGTACGAAGAAGAGTACGGCCAGTTCGGCGGCGAACCTTACGGCTGCCTGGTAGGCGACTACTACTTCGACCAGTCGCCCCCGGACGTGGAACTGCTGGGCGAGCTGTCGAAAGTCTGCGCCGCCATGCACTCGCCGTTCATCGCTGCGGCTTCGCCGACCGTGATGGGCATGGGCTCCTGGCAGGAACTGTCGAACCCGCGCGACCTGACCAAGATCTTCACCACCCCGGAATACGCCGGCTGGCGCTCGCTGCGTGAATCGGAAGATTCGCGCTACATCGGCCTGACCATGCCGCGCTTCCTGGCGCGCCTGCCGTACGGCGCCAAGACCGACCCGGTGGAAGCCTTCGCCTTCGAAGAAAACACCGACGGCGCCGACAGCTCCAAGTACACCTGGGCCAACGCCGCGTACGCGATGGCGGTGAACATCAACCGTTCGTTCAAGCACTACGGCTGGTGCTCGCGCATCCGTGGCATCGAGTCCGGCGGTGAAGTGGAAAACCTGCCGGCCCACACCTTCCCGACCGACGACGGTGGCGTGGACATGAAGTGCCCGACCGAAATCGCCATCAGCGACCGCCGTGAAGCGGAACTGGCGAAGAACGGTTTCATGCCGCTGCTGCACAAGAAAAACACCGACTTCGCTGCGTTCATCGGCGCCCAGTCGTTGCAGAAACCGGCCGAGTACGATGACCCGGACGCTACCGCCAACGCCAACCTGGCCGCGCGCCTGCCGTACCTGTTCGCCACCTGCCGTTTCGCGCACTACTTGAAGTGCATCGTGCGCGACAAGGTCGGCTCCTTCAAAGAGAAGGACGAAATGCAGCGCTGGTTGCAGGACTGGATCCTCAACTATGTCGACGGTGACCCGGCGCACTCCACCGAAACCACCAAGGCCCAGCATCCCTTGGCAGCCGCCGAAGTGATCGTGGAAGAAGTGGAAGGCAACCCGGGGTACTACAACTCCAAGTTCTACCTGCGCCCGCACTACCAGCTCGAAGGGCTGACGGTGTCGTTGCGTCTGGTATCGAAGCTGCCTTCGGCCAAGAGCGCTTAAGTAACTCGCTCGTTCCCACGCTCCGCGTGGGAATGCCGCCCGGGGACGCTCTGCGTCCCAGTAACGCAGAGCGTCACAGGATGCGTTACCACGCAGAGCGTGGGAACGATCACCAAATCAAGTGGCCAGGGCCACACAGGGAGAAAACATGGCTGTTGATATTTTCATCAAGATCGGCGACATCAAGGGCGAGTCCATGGACAAGGCCCACAAGGACGAGATCGACGTGCTGAACTGGAGCTGGGGCATGGCCCAGTCCGGCAACATGCATGTGGGCGGTGGCGGCGGCGCGGGCAAGGTGAATATCCAGGACCTGTCGCTGACCAAATACGTCGACAAGGCGTCGCCGAACCTGATGATGCACTGCGCCAGCGGCAAGCACATCGACAAGGTCAAGCTGACCGTGCGCAAGGCCGGTGGCGAAAGCCAGGTCGAGTACATGGTGATCAACCTGGAAGAAGTCCTGGTGACCTCGCTGAGCACCGGCGGTTCGGGCACCGATGACCGCCTGACCGAGAACGTCACCCTGAACTTCGCCCAAGTGATGGTCGACTACCAACCGCAGAAAGCCGACGGCACCAAAGACGGCGGCGCGATCAAGTTTGGCTGGAACATCCGTTCCAACACCAAGCGCTGATAGCCCTTGTGACCGTGGTTTCACGCCACGGTCGCAAACCTTATGTTCCTCTCGCAACCCGTCCGTGGAGCTGCTTTGGTGGTAACTGAAATCGCTTCCCGCGACCGTCTGCAACCGTCCCTGCTGGACCGGCTGACCGACGACGACCCAACCAATCCAAAGGAAAGCGCCGACAAACGCGTGCTGTCCCTGACCCAATTGAAAGCCTCGGTATTGCGCGACCTGGCGTGGCTGCTCAACACCACGTCGTTGCTCGATGCCGATGCCACGCTGCACACCCCGGCCGGCACCTCGGTGGTCAATTACGGCCTGCCGGCGCTGGCGGGCAACAGCGTTTCCAGCGTAGACATCAAGGCCCTGGAAGCGCTGATCTACCAAGCCATCGCGACGTTCGAGCCGCGCATCCTGCGCCACACGCTGCGCGTCAAAGCCCGCGTCGGCCAGGGTGAAATGAACCACAACGCCTTGAGTTTCGAGATCGAAGGCGACCTGTGGGCCCAGCCGGTGCCGTTGCGCCTGCTGCTGCAAACCGACCTGGACCTGGAGTCCGGCCATGTGCGTGTAGTGAACGCCGACCAACGGAGGCGCCCATGAACCCGCGCCTGCTGGAGCTGTATAACCAGGAACTGCACCATGTGCGCGAAAGCGCCGCCGAGTTCGCCAAGGAATACCCGAAGATCGCCAGTCGGCTGACCCTGTCCGGCATGGACTGCGCCGACCCGTACGTCGAACGCCTGCTCGAAGGCTTTGCCTACCTCACGGCCCGCGTGCAGCTCAAGCTCGACGCCGAGTACCCGACCTTCACCCACAACCTGCTGGAAATCGCCTACCCGCATTACCTGGCGCCCACCCCGTCGATGACCGTGGTGCAACTGCAGACCGACCCCGACGAAGGCTCCCTCGCCAGCGGCTTCCCCCTGCCCCGCGACACGGTACTGCGCGCCGCCCTGGGCCGTGAAACCCAGACCTGCTGCGAGTACCGCACTGCGCACCCGGTGACGCTGTGGCCGTTGCAGGTGAGCAATGCCGAATACTTCGGCAACCCTGCCGCCGTGCTCGGCCGCCTGGCCGCCGCCGAACCGAAAGCCAAGGCCGGCTTGCGCCTGACCCTGCGCACCGGCGCCGAGTTGCCATTCAACAGCCTCGACCTGGATAACCTGCCGCTGTACCTCAGCGGCGCCGATGAGCAACCGTTCCGCCTCTATGAACAATTGCTGGGCAACGCCTGCGCGGTGTTCGCGCGCAAGCCCGGCGGTGATTGGGTTGAGCGCTTGTCTCAGGACGCCTTGCGCTCACGGGGCTTTGACGACGCCGACGCGGCCATGCCGGTGGTGGCGCGTGCGTTCCAGGGCTATCGGTTGTTGCAGGAATACTTCGCCCTGCCCCACCGCTTCCTGTTCGTTGAATTCGCCGAACTGAGCCGTGCGGTCAAACGCTGCGACGGCCAGGAGCTGGAACTGATCGTGCTGTTCGACCGCCACGAGCCGAGCCTGGAAGGCAGTGTTGGCGCGGCGCAGTTCCTGCCGTTCTGCACGCCGGCGATCAACCTGTTCCCCAAACGCGTAGACCGCATCCACCTGTCCGACCGGGTCAACGAACACCATGTGATCGCCGACCGCACGCGGCCGATGGATTTCGAGATTCATTCGTTGAGCGGCATCACCGGCCATGGCACCGGGCCGGAGCAGCCATTTTTGCCGTTTTACGCGGTGCGCGATCCCTCCCGCTACGGCCGCGACCAGGCCTATTACACGGTGCGCCGCGAACCGCGTGTGCTGTCCAGCGACCAGCGCCGCAACGGCCCGCGCTCTACCTACGTGGGCAGCGAAACCTTCGTCAGCCTGGTGGACAGCCGGCAAGCACCGTACCGCCATGATCTGCGCCAGTTGGGTGTGACCGCACTGTGCACCAACCGCGACCTGCCGCTGTTCATGAGCGTGGGCAACGGCAAGACCGACTTCACCCTGGCCGACAGCGCCCCGGTGCTCTCGGTGCGGTGCGTCGCCGGTCCCAGCCGCCCGCGCCCCAGCCATGCCCACGATGCCAAGGCCTGGCGCCTGATCAGCCAGTTGTCGCTCAACTACCTTTCCTTAAGCGAACAGGGCCAGGGCGCCGGCGCCTTGCGTGAGCTGTTGCGCCTGTACGGCGACAGCAACGACGCCGCCCTGCAATTGCAGATCGAAGGCTTGCGCGAAGTCAGCAGCAAGGCGGTGACCCGACGCCTGCCGATGCCGGGCCCGATTGTGTTTGGCCGCGGGTTGGAGATCACCCTGGAATTCGATGAAAACGCGTTTCGCGGCACCGGTGTGTTCCTGCTCGGTGCGGTGCTGGAACGCTTCCTGGCACGCTACGTGTCGATCAACAGTTTTACCGAGACGGTGATCCGTACCACCGAACGCGGCGAGATCATGCGATGGAAAGCCAAGCCCGGACGTCGTCCGACCCTGTGAGTACCCTGGACGCGATGCACCAGGAGCCCTGGGAATATGACTTCTTCCAGGCACTGCGGCGTATCGAGTGCGAATCGCCGGACCTGCCGCGCCTGGGCCATTCCCTGCGCCTGGCGGATGACCCGCTGCGCCTGGGGCAACAGGCCGATTGCACCTTCGCCCCGGCTACGCTGGCCTCGGTCGGCCCCGGCGGTGACGGCAAGCCGGCGCGGCTGGAGCAGTTCTTCTTCGGCCTCGGCGGCCCCAACGGCCCGTTGCCGCTGCATATCACCGAGTACGTGCGCGAGCGCCAGCGCAACAATGCCGACAGCACCAGCAAACAGTTCCTGGATGTGTTCCACCATCGCCTGCTGACCCTGTTCTACCGGACCTGGGCCGAGGCACGCCCGACGGTCAGCCATGACCGCCCGGACGATGACTACTGGTCCGCACGCCTCGCCGCCTTGAGTGGCCGCGGCATGCCGAGCTTGCTCAACCAGGGCTTGATCCCCGACACGGCGAAGCTGCATTACAGCGGCCACCTGTCGGCGCAGACCCGTTACCCGGATGGCTTGAAGGCCATCCTCAGCGAGTACTTCGGCTTGCCGGTGGAAATCGAAGAATACGTCGGCCAATGGCTGGAATTGCCCGAACGCAGCCGCGTCGGCGTCAGCGCCAACCGGCTCGGCGTGGATTTCTGCCTGGGCAGCCATGTGTGGGACCGCCAGCACAAATTCCGCATTCGCCTCGGGCCGCTGAAACTCGACGATTACATGGGCATGCTGCCCGGCCATCAGCCGTTCAACGAGCTGGTGGCGTGGGTCGCCGAGTACCTGGGCCATGAACTGGACTGGGACTTGAACCTGGTTCTGCAACAACCCGAAGTCCCGGCGCTGCAACTCAACGGCCAGTTCCGCCTGGGCTTCAACACCTGGCTCGGCCAACCTGCGCATGACGCCAACGACCTAATCCTGGCCCGGCATTACGCCGATCACGCCACCACCTCAAGGAATCCAGAGCATGGGTGAAATCAGTCGCGCCGCACTGTTCGGCAAACTCAACAGCGTGGCCTACAAGGCCATCGAAGCCGCCACCGTGTTCTGCAAACTGCGGGGCAACCCGTATGTGGAGCTGGCCCACTGGTTTCACCAGTTGCTGCAGCTGCAGGACTCGGACCTGCACCGCATCATCCGCCAGTTCAACGTGGAGCCGGCGCGCCTGGCCCGCGACCTCACCGAAGCCCTGGACCGCCTGCCGCGCGGCTCGACCTCGATCACTGACCTGTCGTCCCATGTGGAAGAAGCGGTGGAGCGCGGTTGGGTGTATGGCAGCCTGATGTTCGGCGAAAGCCAGGTGCGCACCGGTTACCTGGTGCTGGGCATCCTGAAAACCCCGAGCCTGCGCCATGCGCTGCTGGGCTTGTCGGCCGAATTCGACAAGATCAAGCCCGAGGCCTTGAGCGAGCGGTTTGATGAATACGTCGGCGACTCGCCTGAGAATGCCCTTGGCGCCAGCGATGGTTTCAATGCCGGTGTTCCCGGCGAAGCCAGCGGCGCCATGGCCCCCAGCGCGATGGGCAAGCAGGAAGCGCTCAAGCGCTTCACCGTCGACCTGACCGAACAGGCGCGCAGCGGCAAGCTCGACCCGATCGTGGGGCGCGATGAAGAGATTCGCCAACTGGTGGATATCCTCATGCGGCGGCGCCAGAACAACCCGATCCTCACCGGTGAAGCCGGGGTGGGCAAGACGGCCGTGGTCGAAGGTTTCGCCCTGCGCATCGTCGCCGGCGATGTACCGCCGGCGCTCAAGGACGTGGAACTGCGCAGCCTCGACGTGGGCTTGCTGCAAGCCGGCGCGAGCATGAAAGGCGAGTTCGAACAGCGCCTGCGCCAGGTCATCGAAGACGTGCAGGCCTCGGCCAAGCCGATCATCCTGTTTATTGACGAAGCCCACACCCTGGTCGGTGCCGGTGGCGCTGCCGGTACGGGCGATGCGGCCAACCTGCTCAAGCCTGCGTTGGCCCGTGGCACCCTGCGTACCGTGGCCGCCACGACCTGGGCCGAGTACAAGAAGCACATCGAAAAAGACCCGGCCCTGACCCGCCGCTTCCAGGTGGTGCAAGTTGCCGAGCCGTCGGAAGACAAAGCGCTGCTGATGATGCGCGGCGTGGCCTCGACCATGGAGAAACACCATCAAGTGCAGATTCTCGATGAAGCCTTGGAAGCCTCGGTGAAGCTGTCCCACCGCTACATCCCCGCGCGCCAGTTGCCGGACAAATCCGTGAGCCTGCTGGACACTGCCTGCGCCCGCGTCGCCATCAGCCTGCACGCGGTGCCTGCCGAAGTGGACGACAGCCGCCGCCGTATCGAAGCGCTGGAAACCGAACTGCAAATCATCGCCCGGGAACATGCAATCGGCATTGCGATTGGCGCGCGTCAAACCAACAGCGAAGCGCTGCTGACGGCCGAGCGTGAGCGCCTGGCCAGCCTGGAAGACCGTTGGGCCGACGAGAAAGCCTTGGTGGATGAGCTGCTCGCCACCCGCGCGACGCTGCGCGAAAAAGTCGGCGACGTCGACAGCGGCAACGATGAATTGCGCGCCCAACTGGTGGACCTGCAACAGCGCCTCAGCGCCCTGCAAGGCGAAACCCCGTTGATCCTGCCCACCGTGGATTACCAGGCCGTCGCCTCGGTGGTCGCCGACTGGACCGGTATTCCGGTGGGCCGCATGGCGCGCAACGAACTGGAAACCGTACTCAACCTCGACCAGCACCTGAAGAAACGCATCATCGGCCAGGACCACGCCCTGCAGATGATCGCCAAGCGCATCCAGACCTCCCGCGCCGGCCTCGACAACCCGAGCAAGCCGATTGGCGTGTTCATGCTGGCCGGCACCTCGGGTGTGGGCAAGACCGAAACCGCCCTGGCCCTGGCCGAAGCCATGTATGGCGGCGAGCAGAACGTGATCACCATCAACATGAGCGAGTTCCAGGAAGCCCACACGGTTTCCACCCTCAAAGGTGCGCCACCGGGCTATATCGGCTATGGCGAAGGCGGCGTGCTGACTGAAGCGGTGCGGCGCAAACCCTACAGCGTGGTGCTGCTGGACGAGGTGGAAAAAGCCCACCCGGATGTGCATGAAATCTTCTTCCAGGTATTCGACAAGGGCGTGATGGAAGACGGCGAAGGCCGCGTGATCGACTTCAAGAACACCTTGATCCTGCTGACCACCAACGCCGGCACCGAGCTGATTTCCCGCGTCTGCAAAGACCCGGCGAACATCCCCGAGCCCGAGGAAATCGCCAAGGCCCTGCGCCAGCCGCTGCTGGAGATTTTCCCACCCGCGCTGCTCGGCCGCCTGGTAACCATTCCCTATTACCCGCTGAGCGACGAGATGCTCAAGGCGATCACTCGCCTGCAACTGAACCGCATCAAGAAGCGCGTGGAGAATACCCACAAGGTCGCCTTCGACTACGACGAGGCGGTGGTCGACCTGATCGTCTCACGCTGCACCGAAACCGAAAGCGGCGGGCGCATGATCGACACCATCCTGACCAACAGCCTGCTGCCGGACATGAGCCGTGAATTCCTCACGCGCATGCTCGAAGGCAAGGCGCTGGCGGGGGTGCGCATCAGCAACCAGGATAATGAATTGCACTACGACTTCAGCGATTAACCTGACGGAATGCGATTAAAACTGTGGGAGGGGGCTTGCCCCCGATGGCGGTGGGTCAGCCAGAAATTTCTAACCTGATACACCGCCATCGGGGGCAAGCCCCCTCCCACATTTTTGAACCGGTTTCTTCAGTTATTTAGTCATAAGAGACGCCCGATGCTATTCAACCAAGCCTCACGCCTGGCCAAAATCACCAGCCCCCTCGGGCCGGATGTGCTGCTGCTCAATGAAATGGGTGGCGGTGAAGAGTTAGGAAGGCTGTTCAACTATGAGCTGCAACTGACGTCCCTGGACGCCAACATCGACCTCAACCAGTTGCTGGGCAAGCCAATGAGCATCGGTCTGCAACTGGCCGACGGTGGCGAGCGGCACTTTCACGGCATCGTCGCGCGCTGCAGCCAGAACATCGACCAGGGCCAGTTCGCCAGTTACCAGGTGACGCTGCGCCCCTGGCTGTGGCTGCTCAGCCGCACCTCCGACTGCCGGATTTTCCAGAACCTGAGCATCCCGCAGATCATCAAGCAGGTGTTCCGCGACCTGGGTTTTTCCGACTTCGAAGATGCCCTGAGCCGGCCGTATCGCGAGTGGGAATACTGCGTGCAGTACCGCGAGACCAGCTTCGATTTTGTCAGCCGCCTGATGGAACAGGAAGGCATCTACTACTTCTTCCGCCACGAGCAGGACCGTCACGTGCTGGTGCTGGCCGACGCCTACGGCGCCCACACCTTGGTGCCCGGCTACGCGTCGATCCCGTATTACCCCAAGGACGAGCAGCAGCGCGAACGCGACCATATGCATAACTGGCACCTGGCGCAGGAGGTACAGCCGGGGTCGCTGGAGCTCAACGACTACGACTTCCAGCGCCCCAGCGCCAGCATCGACGTGCGCTCGGCCATGCCGCGCCCGCACACCGCCGGCGACTATCCGCTGTACGACTATCCCGGCACCTACGTGCAGAGCGCCGACGGCGAACACTACGCGCGCACCCGCATCGAAGCCCTGCAAACCCTGCATGAACAGATCGAGTTCGCCGGCAATGCCCGTGGCCTGGGTTCGGGCCACCTGTTCAGCCTCACCGGCTTCAGCCGCCAGGACCAGAACCGCGAATACCTGATCGTCGGCTGTCGCTACTACATCGTTCAGGAAAGCCTGGAAAGCGGCGGCGGCGCAGGCGGCGCGCAGTTTGAAAGCAGCCTCACCTGCATCGACGCCCAGCAAAGCTTCCGCCCGCTGGCCAACACCCACCGCCCCGTCGTTAAAGGCCCGCAGACCGCACTGGTGGTGGGCCCCAAGGGCGAAGAAATCTGGACCGACCAATACGGCCGCGTGAAGGTGCACTTCTACTGGGACCGCCACGACCAGTCCAACGAGAACAGCTCGTGCTGGATCCGCGTATCGCAATCCTGGGCCGGCAAGAATTGGGGCTCGATGCAGATCCCACGGATCGGCCAGGAAGTGATCGTCAGCTTCCTCGAAGGCGACCCGGACCGACCGATCATCACCGGGCGCGTGTACAACGCCGAGCAGACGGTGCCCTACGACCTGCCGGAGAACGCCACCCAAAGCGGCATGAAAAGCCGATCCAGCAAAGGCGGCACGCCGGCCAACTTCAATGAAATCCGCATGGAGGACAAGAAGGGGCTGGAGCAGTTGTACATCCATGCCGAGCGTAATCAGGACATCGTGGTGGAGGTGGATGAAAGCCATTCGGTGGGGCATGACCGTAACAAGAGTATTGGGCATAACGAGACGGTGACCATCGGCAATAATCGCCTGCGCATCGTCAAGCAGGAGGACATCCTCTCGGTGGGCCAGCGCAAGACCGACAGCATCAGCCAGAGCTACGTGATCGAAGTGGGCGAAAACCTGCGCCTGGTCTGTGGCGAAAGCATCCTCGAGCTCAACGCCAGCGGGCAGATCAATCTGACCGGTGTGCAAATCAGCTTCTACGCCAGCGGTGATGCCGAGTTCAATACCGGCGGCGTCCTGCACCTCAACAACGGTGGCGGCGCGGGCGCCACGCCTGATGGCCAGGGCGTGAAAGCCAGCATCGACGCCAATATCAAAGCCGCGTTTCCCACGCCTAAGAGCTCCTGACGAGACCTGTTTTTATGACGTACCGAATCAATGAATTCCAGTTTCAGTTGCCTGCCGGCGAGCTGCAGGACGCGACGATCAACATCCTCAAGTTCCCTGAGCTGGGCACGTCCCTGATCGTCAGCCGTAGCTTGCTCGCCGAAGGCGAAACCCTGCACAGCAACTTCAACGACCAGCTCCAGCGCCTGGAAAAACAGGTGCAGGAGTTGCGCTATCAACCCGGCGTTGATGTGCGTTTGGGGGCGAATCAAGAGGTGGAAGGCATCGAGCTGCGCAGCCAGTTCAACAAGGGTAATGACAAGGTCTTCCAGTTTCAGTTGGCGCTGGTGATTCCCGGCACGCGCAAGATGCTTGCCTTGAGTTACGTGAAGGCGGACGCGCTGGGTGATGCCGAAGCGGCGCATTGGGCACTGATAAAAAACTCGCTGTCGTTCGACGCTGTGTCCTGATGAGCAGCCTGCATGTCTGACGCGTTATGGGCAGCCCGGATGGGCGATGCGCTGGCCCACACCTCGATGATGGCCGACATCCTCGGCGGCGTGCTGGAGGTGGCGGCGAATATCGCGATCACCGCCGTGGCCACGTTTGCCGTGGTCGCAGCTACCGGCATTACCGTCGCTACGGGCGGGTTGGGATGCTTCCTGCTGGGCGCAGTGGTGGGCACGATAGTCGGCCTTCTCATGAGCAAGAGCGGGGCGGACAAAGGGCTAACGGATTTATGCGATGCCTTCAGCAACGCCCTGTTCCCTCCCACGGTGCAGGCAAATATTCTCACCGGCTCCACCGATACGCTTACCAACAATATTCCCGCCGCCCGAGCCGCCGGGGCGATCAGTTCCCATGTCGCGCCCGCCGGTACCGAACTGGAAGCTCCAG
Source organism: Pseudomonas sp. R2-7-07 (assembly GCF_003852355.1). Taxonomy (NCBI): domain Bacteria; kingdom Pseudomonadati; phylum Pseudomonadota; class Gammaproteobacteria; order Pseudomonadales; family Pseudomonadaceae; genus Pseudomonas; species Pseudomonas sp. R2-7-07. The sequence goes on from NZ_CP027759.1 coordinate 5,673,192, forward strand.
AGCCGGAACCCGAAGCCAGCTACCTGGACATGGCCGAGAGTTTCTTCTCACAGATGTGGCGCCCGACCGTTGCCACACCTGCTCCCGGCGCCGTGCCCAAGCCCCTGGACCTGGTCGTGTGCATGAAGCACCCGCCGATGCCGCCGCAGTTTCTGGCCGAGGGCTCGGACAAGGTCACGATCAACGGCCAGCCGGCGGTGCGCAGCGGTGATCGCAGCACCTGCGATGCGACCGTGGTGTCGTCCGGGTTGATTTCCTCCAACGTGACCATCGGCGGCGGTTCAGTGGTGGTGCGCGAGATTCGCAGCGGCAAGACGCCAGGCGTGGGGCTGGCGGTCACAGCGCTATTGATGCTCAAGGGCGGCAAGGGCAAGTTCTTCAGCAAGCTGCCGTGCATGCTGATCGGCGGTGCCACCTCGATGGCCGTCAGCAGTGCGATGGGCGCACTGGCCAATGCGGCGATGGGCTCGTCGAACCCGGTGCATGCGGCGACTGGCGCCAAAGTGCTGGGCGGCGATGACGAGCTGGATTTCGTACTGCCCGGCATCTTGCCGATTGACTGGCAACGCATCTTCAACAGCCGTGACGAGCGCACTGGCAGTCTGTTCGGTGCGGGCTGGAGCGTGCCGTATGAGGTGTGCGTCGAGGTCCGTGCTCATCCCGAAGGCGGTGAAACGCTGGTGTACACCGACGAGCAGGGACGCCCCATCGACATGGGTTCCATTCCCTTGGGTGGCGCAGTGTTCAGCGCCGGTGAAGGGCTTGCGGTGCGCAGACACCTCAACGGGCAGTTGTTGATCGAAAGTGATGATGGCCTGTACCGCCTGTTTGAACCCACGCCGACCCATGCTGCGCGGTTGCGCCTGGTTCAGTTGGGTGACCGCAATGACAACCGCATTTATGTCGACTATGACGCAGCTGGGCGCCTGCTGCGCCTGCGCGATACGTTTGACCTGGTGCGGGTTGAGCTGGTCCGCGACCTCGACTGCGTGACCCGGATCGAACGCCTGTACCCCGATCAACGTCGCGAAGTGCTGGTCAGCTATGGCTATGACGTGACCGGTCAGTTGGCTGAGGTTCGCGATGCAACCGAGCAGGTACAACGGCGCTTCGCCTACGATGCCGGACGGCGGATGGTGGAGCACCAGTTGCCCACCGGGTTGCGCTGCTTCTATGAGTGGGCCTTGGTTGAAGGCCTGGAATGGCGAGTCGTTCGACACTGGACCGATGAGGGCGACGCTTACCAGTTCGACTATGACTTGCAGGCCGGCCTCACCCGCATCACCGATGGCTTGCAGCGCGTCAGCACGCGCCTGTGGAACACTCAGCACCAGATCATTCGATACAGCGACAACCTCGGCCAGACCTGGCTTTTCGACTGGAACGACGAACGCCAATTGCTCAGCGCCACTGACCCGTTGGCGGGCCGCTACGAATACAGCTACGACGATTCCGGCAACCTTATCGGTGAAACCGACCCGCTGGGCCGCAGCGACTCCACCTTGTGGCTGGAGCATTGGGCGCTGCCGCTGGTGGAAACCGATGCCGCCGGCAACAGTTGGCAGTATCGCTATGACCAACGCGGCAACTGCATCGCCGAAACCGATCCGCTGGGCTACGTCACGCGTTACCGCTATGACGCCCACGGTCAGGTCGTCGACATCATCGACGCTACCGGCAAGCGCAAAAAGCTGCGCTGGAACCCGTTCGGGCAATTGGTCGAGCATGTCGATTGCTCGGGTTACCCAACGCGGTTCAGCTACGACGAGCGCGGTTATCTGCAGGTCATCACCGATGCCGTCGGCGAGCGCACGCAGTTCAGCTATGACGCCCAGGGCCGTTTGCTCAGCAGCCAACTGCCGGACGGACGCACCGAACAGTTCCAGCGTGATGCCAGCGGGCAGTTGGTGGGCTATACCGATCCCGCCGGGCATACCACGCTTTATCAACACAACCGGCGTGGCCAGGTACGCCAGCGCACCGATGCCCATGGCCGACAGGTGCAGTTCGGCTATGACAGCTACGGGCGGTTGCAAGCGCTGGTCAATGAGAACGGTGAAAGCTATCGATTTGCGTGGGATGCCGGCGATCGGCTGGCTGAACAGCAAGACCTCGACGGCAGCGCCAAACGCTATGCCTACGACCCGCTCGACAATGTCACTACGGTGACGGCCATGCCTGCGCCGTTTGGTAATGGACTGGCGGTTGTTCCTGAAACGCCACCCGCCCCCATCGTTCATCGGCTGGAGCGCGATGCGGTCGGCCGACTCACTGCTAAAACCACCGACGATGGTCGTACCGACTACAGCTACGATGAAGTGGATCAACTGACGGCAGTCACCTTCACCGACATGCAAGGCAATGCCCAGGCCCTGGGGTTCAGTTACGATCCGCTTGGCCAGTTGCTTGCCGAACAGAGCTCGGCAGGCACCCTGCAACACCACTACGACGAACTCGGCAACCTGATCCAGACCCAACTGCCGGACGGCCGTTGGCTCAATCGCCTGTACTACGGCAGCGGCCACCTGCACCAGATCAACCTCGACGGCCAGGTCATCAGCGACTTCGAACGCGACCGTCTGCACCGCGAAGTGCTGCGCACCCAGGGCCAGCTCAGCACCCGCAGCGAATACGACCGCAGCGGCCGACTGCGCTCACGCCAACGCCGCCTGGCGAGTCAGCCCTCGTTGATGCCAACCGCCGCGCAAAAGCACTTCGAGTACGACCCCACCGACAACCTGATCGGCAAACTCGACCAGCAACCCGCTACACAACACCGCCAGCTGCTGCACTACGACGCCACCGGCCGCATCATCGCCAGCCAGGACAGCCTCCATGGCCAGCGCGAAACCTTCGCCTACGACGCCGCCGCCAACCTGCTCGACGGCCCGCAGGCCGGTGCGGGGCTCGTGGTGCATAACAAGCTGCTGACCTATCAGGACAAGCGTTATCGGTACGACGCGTTTGGGCGGATGATCGAGAAACGCAGTGCCAAGCGCGGCGTGCAGCGCTTTGCGTATGACGCTGAAAGCCGATTGATTGAAGTGCGTAATGACAATGGCAGCATCGTCAGGATGACGTATGACCCGCTGGGGCGCAGGGTTGAGAAAACCGAGCATGGCAGCGATGGGTATCCGCTGGGAGAAACGCGGTTTACCTGGGATGGTTTGCGGTTGCTGCAGGAGCATAAGCACAGTCAGACGAGTCTTTATGTTTATCAGGACGAAGGCTACGAGCCTCTGGCACGCGTCGACGGAAGCGGGCCGCTGCAGAAAATTCGCTATTACCACAACGACCTGAACGGCCTGCCGGAGCAGCTCACCGAGGCCGACGGACACAACGTCTGGCAGGCGACCTATCGGGTGTGGGGCAATACGCTGGAAGAGGTGCGCGAGCCTTATTACATTGAAGAGCAGAATCTGCGGTTCCAGGGACAGTACCTGGACCGGGAGACAGGGCTGCATTTCAATACGTTCAGGTTTTATGATCCGGATGTGGGGCGGTTTACGACGCCGGATCCGATCGAATTGGATGGCGGACTCAATTTTTACCAGTACGCCCCCAATCCAATATCCTGGATTGATCCATGGGGATTGGCCCCCGAGCTTTACTATCTGATTGCGAAGAAGGATGGCTTTTATGATGAGATGCAATGGGGTCATAAAAAGCCAATTGGTCAGGTCTATTTGAAAAAGGGTGAGGTATGGAAAGTCGGTGAAACCGTAAATCCGAACCGGCGGTATACCCAAAAGTGGCTTAAAGCCAAAAATCTTGCTTATAAACGCGTCATGGCGGCACCGACGAAGGGCAATATGCAGGTATGGGAAAGGTTAAAAATAGGGAAATATTTCAAACGCCGAGGAAAACTACCTCCGGGTAACAAATGTAGGCACTGATATAAGGATTACTTTATGCGAGTCGATACGACATCGGACTCACCGAGTTGGACCAAAGTCTTTGAAATCACCGACGAGTTAAATGGCTTGAGCGAGACGCTTGAAAAAAAGTATCCCACGCTGGACTGGGAACTGGCGGTCTGTATGCGATGCCTGCCGAAGGCCCTAGAACGTAAGACATTTTGCCGTTACTACGCCAAGGACAAGATGTTCGGTCTCGATATCGCCATGAATGAGGAAGATTTCATTCCGCATAAAAAAGATGTGGACGCTCAGCGCAAAATAATCGGTGCGGCGTTTATTACTTTTTTTATTGAGAGCATAAAAAAATACGAAAAAAAGCTGCCCAATCTACAGCCGGTTTCAGCGGCGTTGATCGCGGACGTACAGAAATGGTGTGCCGAAAAAGGGTGGACTGCCTGAATCGAACGATTTGCCAAGACTGCCTCAATATTGACTGCACAAATGGGCAGATTTATTTAAGGACCGCCTGGCGTATGGATCACCTCATCTTCAGGGTGATTGCCCATCTTCGCGGCGCGCTGGCAGAGAATGAGCCGATGGATTATGAGCGCTTGTCCCCCGACTTGCGGGTAGACAGCACCGCTGCATCGGAACGAGTAAACAAAGCTGTCATCAGCGCGCAGGCCTTATTCAAGGCCCACTAAAAATGGGCACCCAACCCAGTTGGCGTGCCCATTCTTCTTACCCTCCCCGCCTCCCTTCGAGAACGGCACCGCTTTTTACGGGTTGACGCTGTCTTTGAGCGACTTGCCCGGCTTGAACGCTACGGTGTTGCTGGCCTTGATCTTCACAGGCTCACCGGTTTGCGGGTTTTTGCCGGTGCGGGCGCCGCGATGGCGTTGCAGGAAAGTGCCGAAGCCGACCAGGGTGACGCTGTCCTTGCGGTGCAGGGCACCGGTGATTTCTTCGAGAACGGCGTTGAGTACGCGGTTGGCCTGTTCTTTGGTGAGATCGGCTTTTTCAGCGATGGCGGCTGCGAGATCTGGTTTACGCATATATGAAGCCTCTTTGACGGTTTTTTGTTGTTATGTCCGTGCTGCTCTCTGGTGGAGCAGCGCCAAGGCGCCGCAGGCTCTACTCTGCGGCAGACGGGAGTGAGGATGGCATGCCCTCGCACGCTCCGCCAGTCTCGCCGCGACCTTTCTATGGGTAAGAAGGGGCTGATTCCGACAGAACGACCAGCATTTACGCCAGCAGCGGCGGAAGTTCCTTGTTCAATGCCAGTTTTTCCATGACGGCGGTACCGGTCAGCGCGTAGCCCAGCAGGCGACCGCTGGCGTCGCGGCACAGGGCCTTGATGTCGGCGCCCTCGCCTTCGACACTCCACACGCCTTCGCTGCCGCGTGGAGGCGGTGAGACCACCAGCGGGCAGACGGGGGTTTTCACGGTGATCGGCATCGGCCCGTAGCTGACGGCCGTGGCGTTGCCGGCCAGGGTCTGGGCCAAGGCGCGGGCGCAACTCATCAAGGGCATGACGTACAGCAGGTTCAAGCCATCGACTTCGGCGCAGTCGCCCAAGGCGTAGATATTGGCGTGGGAGGTCTTGAGGTGACGGTCCACCATGATGCCGCGGTTGACTTGCAGGCCGGCCGCCGCCGCCAGGTCTATGCGCGGGCGCAGGCCGATGGCGGACACCACCAGGTCGCACTGGATCACTTCACCGTCGGACAAATGGGCTTCGAGACCGTCAGCGCTGCGCAGCAGGCGGTTGAGCACCGGCCCCAGGTGGAAACGCGCGCCAAGCCCTTCCAGCCCGGCTTGCACCGCAGCCGCAGCCGCCGGATGCAGCAGGGTCGGCATAACCTGTTCGCACGGCGCGACCAGATCGACTTCATAGCCGCCAAGGATCAGGTCGTTGGCAAATTCACAGCCGATCAGGCCGGCGCCGAGCAGCAGCACGCGGCGTTTGCCGGCAGCTGCGGCGCGAAAGCGGGCGTAGTCTTCGAGATCATTGATCGGGAAAACCAGGCCGGCGCCGTCACCCTCCACGGGTACGCGGACAGTCTCTGCGCCCCATGCCAGGATCAAGTCACGATAGGCCACCGATTCCTCGCCGATCCACAGACGCTTGTGGCCTGGGTCAATGCCGCTGATACGCGTGTGGGTGCGCACTTGCGCCTTGAGCTGCTCGGCCATGGCACCAGGTTCAGCCATGCTCAGGCCATCGGCTTCCTTGTTCTTGCCAAACCCGGTGGAGAGCATGGGCTTGGAGTAGGAGCGCCCGTCATCTGCGGTGATCAGCAGCAATGGGGTGTCGCCGTCGAGCTTGCGAAACTCCCGAGCTACGTTGTAACCGGCCAATCCTGTGCCAATGATCACGACAGGTGCGTTCATTCCTTTCTCCTTGTAGTAGGTTTCGTAAACTTCGAATTAGCCGATTTCGATCATTTCGAAATCCATCTTGCCCACACCGCAGTCCGGGCACAGCCAATCTTCCGGGACGTCCTGCCACGGGGTGCCAGGCGCGATTCCGTCATCCGGCCAGCCATCCGCTTCGTTGTAAATCAGGCCACAGACGATACATTGCCACTTCTTCATTACTTGCTTCCTCAGGGTCCAGGCATCTTGGCCGACGGTCGATAAACCTGCGCTGCCGCTCGGCTCAGGGCGTTTTGTACTGATCGCGGCCGGCAGATGCAAGCACGATCGGCGCAAACGGCCGGTTCAGCGCGGCAAAAGTTCAGGTCGCCATGGTAAGCTCGCCGCCTCTTTTGCTGCCAATATTGACTCGCCGTGCCGCACTCAATTGCCCCTTCCGATGCTCGCCAATGGCTGCCCCAGAGCCTGCTGAGCCCAATGCCTGCGCCCCTGACCCTCGATTGGCTGTTCGATGAAGGCTCGCTGACGCGGCGGCTGACGGGGCTGTCCGAGAACGGCTTCAGCGTGACGCCGCTGCTCGAGGGCTGGCAAGCGTTGCGCGACGATGAATGCGCGGCGCTGGACCTGCCCCCGGCGACTATCGGCTGGGTACGCGAGGTGTATTTGCGCGGGCATGGCCAACCCTGGGTATTTGCCCGCAGTGTCGCGTCGCGCGACGCGTTGCAGGGCGACGGCTTGCATATGGATGAGTTGGGCAGCCGGTCGCTGGGCGAGTTGTTGTTCTGCGACCGCGCCTTTACCCGCCAGCCGATCGAGGTGTGCCATTACCCAGGGCCATGGCTACCCACGGCGGATCAGGCCGACGGGCTGTGGGCACGCCGCTCGCGCTTCGATCGCGGCTCGCTGAGCGTGCTGGTGGCGGAAGTCTTCCTGCCGAGTTTCTGGCAGGCGCTGCAGGACCATCCGGAGAACCGCTGATGTATCAACGTGCACTCAAATCCTTGAATCGGCTGAACCCCAGGGCCTGGGATTTCATTCAGCTGACGCGCATGGACAAGCCTATCGGCATCTACCTGCTGCTGTGGCCGACGCTATGGGCGCTGTGGATCGCCGGCAAGGGCTCGCCGTCGCTGCTCAATATCTTTATTTTCGTGCTGGGCGTGGTGCTGACCCGTGCCGGTGGCTGTGTGATCAATGACTGGGCCGACCGCAAGGTCGACGGCCATGTGAAACGCACCGAGCAACGTCCGCTGGTCAGCGGCAGGATCAGTTCGAAAGAGGCGTTGGTGTTTTTTGCGCTGTTGATGGGCGTCAGCTTCCTGCTGGTGCTGCTGACCAACGCCAGCACCATCCTGCTGTCCCTCGGCGGGCTGGCGCTGGCGGCGAGCTATCCGTTCATGAAGCGCTACACCTATTACCCGCAGGTGGTATTGGGCGCGGCGTTTTCATGGGGCATGCCGATGGCGTTCACGGCCGAGACCGGCCACCTGCCGGCCGAGGCGTGGCTGCTGTACATCGCCAACCTGTTGTGGACGGTGGGTTACGACACCTATTACGCGATGACCGACCGCGACGACGACGTGAAGATCGGGGTGAAATCCACCGCGATTCTGTTTGGTGATGCTGACCGTGTGATCATTCTCACCCTGCAGGGCCTGGCGCTGGTGTGCCTGTTGCTCGCGGGGGCTCGGTTCGAGCTGGGCGGCTGGTTCCACCTCGGGCTGCTGGCGGCGGCGGGCTGTTTTGCCTGGGAATTCTGGTACACCCGGGACAGGGATCGCATGAAGTGCTTCAAGGCCTTCTTGCACAACCATTGGGCGGGGTTGGCGATTTTCGTGGGGATTGTGGCTGACTACGGGTTGCGATGAGAGGATTGCGGTGACTGTTCTGACGCTATCGGGGGCAAGCCCCCTCCCACATTTGAAAGCGTTCACACATCAATTGTGGGAGAGGGCTTGCCCCCGATGGTCTTAGAGGCGCAACAGCCTCAAGGCTTGATGATGTGCCAAACCCCACCCTTGCCATCACCGGTCTTGTCCCCGGCCTTCTTGTCATCCTTGTAGGTGTAGACCGGCTTGCCTTTGTAGGCCCATTGGCTGGTCTGGTCGTCGCGGGTGATGACTGTCCAGTCGCCAGCCTTGGTATCGGTAGACTCCGCCTTCAGTGGCGGCCAGTTGGTCGCGCACTGGTCCTTGCACACTGATTTGCCATCGGCATCCTTGTCGAAGGTGTAAAGGGTCAAGCCCTTGTGATCGACCAACATCCCATCTTTCGTCATCGCAGGTTCTGCGGCGAATGCCACGCCGGGCAGCGTCAATGCGGCCGCTACCAGCAGGGCTTTCCAGGAAATCGTGCTGTAAGTCATCGGAACCTTCCTTTTGTGGTTGTCAGGATTCGGACCCAAAGGGTAGTCCAGAGTGCCGTGAATTGCCCAAGCGACTAAATTACTGTCACACGACTGCAATAATTCCGTTATCTAATGCGGCGCAAGACAGTTAAATGACAAGAGGATTTTGAGCATGGTTGGCAGGAGCATTCTGATTGTTGACGACGAAGCGCCCATTCGCGAGATGATCGCCGTTGCGTTGGAAATGGCCGGCTACGACTGCCTGGAGGCGGAGAACTCCCAGCAGGCCCATGCCATTATCGTCGACCGCAAGCCGGACCTGATCCTGCTCGACTGGATGCTCCCCGGCACCTCCGGCATCGAACTGGCCCGGCGCCTCAAGCGTGACGAGCTGACCGGGGATATCCCGATCATCATGCTCACCGCCAAGGGCGAAGAGGACAACAAGATCCAGGGTCTGGAAGTCGGCGCCGATGACTACATCACCAAGCCTTTCTCCCCTCGAGAGCTGGTCGCGCGCCTCAAAGCCGTACTGCGCCGGGCCGGTCCGACCGATGGCGAAGCGCCGATCGAAGTCGACGGCCTGATCCTGGACCCGATCAGCCACCGGGTAACCATCGACGGCAAGCCGGCCGAAATGGGCCCGACCGAATACCGCCTGCTGCAGTTTTTCATGACCCATCAGGAACGCGCCTACACCCGCGGCCAACTGCTGGACCAGGTGTGGGGCGGCAATGTGTACGTGGAGGAGCGCACGGTCGACGTGCATATCCGCCGCCTGCGCAAAGCCTTGGGCGATGCCTATGAGAATCTGGTACAAACCGTGCGCGGCACGGGCTACCGGTTTTCCACCAAGGGCTGAGCCGGGCCGCCGTCTCCTGACTTAACAGCTGACAAGGACGCATGTTCAAGTGAACCAAAACTGGCATGGCACCCTGATTCGCCACATGCTCCTGCTGATCACCGGTTGCCTGCTGGTCGGGCTGATCAGTGGTTATTACGGCTGGAGCCTGGCCATCGGCATCGCGCTGTACCTGGGCTGGACCCTCAAACAATTGCTGCGCCTGCACGAATGGCTGCGCCAGCACAAACCCGACGAAGCACCGCCCGACGGTTACGGCCTGTGGGGCGAGGTGTTCGACAGCATCTACCACCTGCAACGCCGCGACCAACGGGTGCGCGGGCGCCTGCAAGCGGTGATCGACCGGGTACAGGAGTCCACTGCCGCGCTCAAGGACGCGGTGATCATGCTCGACAGCGACGGCAACCTGGAATGGTGGAACCGCGCCGCCGAGACCCTGCTGGGCCTCAAGACGCCCCAGGACAGCGGCCAGCCGGTGACCAACCTGGTGCGCCATCCGCGCTTCAAGGAATACTTCGAGCAGGACAACTACGAAGAAGCCCTGGAAATCCCCTCGCCCACCAACGACCGCGTGCGTATCCAGCTGTACCTGACGCGCTACGGCAACAACGAGCACTTGATGCTGGTGCGCGACGTGACCCGCATCCATCAGTTGGAACAGATGCGCAAAGACTTCGTCGCCAACGTTTCCCACGAACTGCGCACACCGTTGACGGTGATCTGCGGCTATCTGGAGACGCTGCTCGACAATGTCGAGGCGATCAACCCGCGCTGGAGCCGTGCCCTGCAGCAAATGCAGCAGCAAGGCTCACGCATGCAAACCCTGCTCAACGACCTGTTGCTGCTGGCCAAGCTTGAAGCCACTGATTATCCGTCGGACAACCACCCCGTGGCCGTGCAGAGCCTGCTGTACACCATCAAGAATGACGCCAAGGCCCTGTCCGGCGAGCGCGGCCAGCACATTACCCTGGAAGCCGACCCGCTTGTGTTGCTCAAGGGCAGCGAAGGCGAGCTGCGCAGTGCGTTCTCCAACCTGGTGTTCAACGCGGTGAAATACACCCAGGACAACGGCAATATCCGCATCCGCTGGTGGGCTGACGCACACGGCGCGCACCTGAGCGTGCAGGATTCCGGTATCGGCATCGACGCCAAGCACCTGCCGCGCTTGACCGAACGCTTCTACCGCGTCGATTCCAGCCGCAACTCCAACACCGGCGGCACCGGGCTGGGCCTGGCGATCGTCAAGCATGTGCTGCTGCGCCATCGCGCCCGCCTGGAAATCAGCAGCGTGCTGGGGCACGGCAGCACGTTTACCTGCCACTTCCCCCCCGCGCAGGTGACCCGCTCGCAGGTGATCGGCACCGACGAATAACCCGCAGACGCCACAAGATAAAGGTGGGAGGGGGCTTGCTCCCGATAGCGGTGCAACAGTATGAGAAGTGCCGACTGACCCACCGCTATCGGGAGCAAGCCCCCTCCCACAGTGGATTTGCTTGGTTTTGGAGGGTGTATTCCAGGCCCCGCCCGGCAGTGAGTACTAGGCAAGCGCCCCGTCAGCCGCTACATTGGCCGACTTGGGCCTGCTTTTCAGGCCTGCTCCCCCCTTATTGAACATACGGAACCTGCAAAACCCCATCATGGACCCTTCCCCTGGTATCACCCTCGCTACACTTTTCGCCGATTTCGGCATGATTCTATTTGCACTGGTCCTGGTACTGCTCAACGGTTTCTTCGTTGCGGCGGAATTTGCCATGGTCAAACTGCGCTCGACGCGAGTCGAGGCCATCGCCCACACCAACGGCTGGCGCGGGCAGATCCTGCGCACCGTGCACAGCCAGCTCGACGCTTACCTGTCGGCCTGCCAGCTGGGCATCACCCTCGCCTCCCTGGGCCTGGGCTGGGTCGGTGAGCCGGCCTTCGCCCATATCCTCGAGCCGTTGCTGGGCGCCGCAGGCGTTGAGTCGCCGGAAGTGATCAAGGGCGTGTCGTTCTTTGCCGCCTTCTTCGTGATTTCCTACCTGCACATCGTGGTCGGTGAGCTGGCCCCCAAATCCTGGGCCATCCGCAAGCCCGAATTGCTGTCGCTGTGGACCGCCGTGCCGCTCTACCTGTTCTACTGGGCGATGTACCCGGCGATCTACCTGCTCAACGCCAGCGCCAATGCTATCTTGCGCATCGCAGGTCAAGGCGAGCCCGGCCCGCATCACGAACACCATTACAGCCGCGAAGAACTCAAGCTGATCCTGCACTCCAGCCGTGGCCAGGACCCCAGCGACCAAGGCATGCGTGTACTCGCCTCCGCCGTGGAAATGGGCGAACTGGAAGTGGTGGACTGGGCCAACTCCCGGGAAGACCTGGTCACCCTGGACTTCAACGCGCCCCTCAAGGAAATCCTCGCGCTGTTCCGCCGCCATAAATTCAGCCGTTACCCGGTGTATGACGCGGTGCGCAATGAGTTTGTGGGCCTGTTGCACATCAAGGACCTGCTACTTGAACTGGCGGCCCTGGACCATATCCCCGAGTCGTTCAACCTGGCCGAACTGACCCGCCCGCTGGAGCGCGTATCGCGCCACATGCCGTTGTCGCAGTTGCTGGAGCAGTTCCGCAAAGGCGGCGCGCACTTCGCCCTGGTGGAAGAAGCCGATGGCAAGATCATTGGCTACCTGACCATGGAAGACGTGCTGGAAGTGCTGGTGGGCGATATTCAGGACGAACACCGCAAGGCCGAGCGCGGCATCCTCGCCTACCAGCCGGGCAAGCTGCTGGTGCGTGGCGACACCCCACTGTTCAAGGTAGAGCGCCTGCTCGGCGTCGACCTGGACCACATCGAAGCCGAAACCCTGGCCGGCCTGATCTACGACACCCTGAAACGGGTGCCGGAAGAGGAAGAAGTGCTGGAGGTTGAAGGCTTGCGGATCATCATCAAGAAGATGAAAGGGCCGAAGATCGTGCTGGCCAAGGTGTTGATGCTGGATTGACTACCCATTGTGGGAGGGGGCTTGCTCCCGATAGCGGTGTGTCAGCCACCCGATACAGTGACTGATACTCCGCAATCGGGGGCAAGCCCCCTCCCACATTGGTTACTGGCCATCCTTCGGATCACGCACCCGGCACGAAATGCTTCTGCGCCGTGCCCCGCGCGATCAGGCGGGAGATGTAGTCCAGCTTCTGCGCATCCTGGTCGATAAACCGGAAGGTCAGCTGCAGCCAGTCGCTGTCGGGCTTGGGCTCGTAGGCAACGATTGCGTGCAGGTAGCCATTGAGGCGCGCCACTTCAGCGTTTTCGCCTTGCTCCAGGTCGAGCACGGCGCTTTCCAGCACCTGGGGCAGGACCTCACCGCGACGCACCACCAACAACGCCTCCTTGATGCTCAGCGCCTTGATCACGCATTGCTGGGTGCCGCTGGACAGGCGCAACTGGCCTTGACCACGTCCGCCGGCAGGCGAAGGGGCCGGGGCGGCGGTGACAGGCGCGCTGTTGAGCAGGCCCCTGCTCGGGGCTGCGGCCGCTGGTGCCGGCTTGACGGCGTCAGGCTTGCCACCGGTCAGCGCGCTCAGGGAGTCGTTGCCGAAGGCCGAGTTCATCTTGGTTGGCGCGCTGGCGATCAACGCGTCGAGGCGGCCGATCTTGTGCAGCGCCTGCTTGACCTTGTTCAGCAATTGTTCGTTGGTGAACGGCTTGCTGACGTAACCGGAAACCCCGGCCTGGATCGCCTGCACCACGTTTTCCTTGTCGCCGCGGCTGGTCACCATCACGAACGGCATGGCCTTCAGATGGGCTTGCTCGCGGCACCAGGTCAACAGCTCAAGCCCGGACATCTCCGGCATTTCCCAGTCGCACAGCACCAGGTCGAAAGACTCGCGCATCAGAATGGATTGCGCCTTCTTGCCGTTCACCGCATCTTCGATCTGGATCCCGGGGAAGTAATTGCGCAGGCACTTCTTCACCAGGTCGCGAATAAACGAGGCGTCATCCACCACCAACACACTGACTTTGCTCATCGACCCTTCATCCTATAAAACCTTGCTGGCAGTACGCCTGACTGATGGCAGTTTGCCAAAACTCTGCAGTCACGTTAGGACTTATTTGGCCCTATCCGCAATAAATTCCGCTCGCCGCAAACGAAAACGCCCGGCCAATGGCCGGGCGTTAATTTCTCGGGCAACCTTACTTATCGTCAGATTCGCTCGGAACATTAGGGATAAGATCAGCATTGCCTTCAACTTCGGCTTTCATGCGCTTGAGGCCCATGTGCCGAACGTCGGTGCCGCGCACCAGGTAAATCACCAATTCCGAGATATTGCGCGCATGGTCGCCGATGCGCTCCAGGGAGCGCAGCACCCAGATGATGCTCAAGACACGCGAGATAGAGCGCGGGTCTTCCATCATGTAGGTGGCCAGTTCACGCAGGGCGGTCTTGTATTCGCGATCGATGACCTTGTCGTACTGAGCCACCGACAGCGCCAGGTCCGCATCGAAGCGCGCAAACGCGTCGAGGGCATCGCGCACCATGTTGCGCACCTGGTCGCCGATATGGCGCACTTCCACGTAACCACGCGGCGCTTCGCCTTCTTCGCACAGCTGGATGGCGCGGCGGGCGATCTTGGTGGCTTCGTCGCCGATACGCTCGAGGTCGATCACCGACTTGGAGATGCTGATGATCAAGCGCAGGTCGGACGCCGCCGGTTGGCGCCGCGCCAGGATGCGCAGGCACTCCTCGTCGATGTTGCGTTCCATCTGGTTGATCTGGTCATCGATTTCACGCACTTGCTGGGCCAGGCCCGAGTCGGCCTCGATCAGCGCGGTGACCGCATCGTTGACTTGCTTCTCCACCAGGCCGCCCATCGCCAGGAGGTGGCTGCGCACTTCCTCAAGCTCGGCGTTGAACTGCGCGGAGATGTGGTGGGTAAGGCCTTCTTTGCTAATCATGTTGGCGTCCTTGGAGCGTCCGGTAAGGTGCGGAGAACCGCAGCGTCAGTGCAATCAGAACCACAGCTTCCTAGCCATAGCGACCGGTGATGTAGTCTTCGGTCTGCTTCTTCGCCGGATTGGTGAACAGGGTATCGGTATCGCCAAACTCCACCAGCTTGCCCATGTACATGAACGCGGTGTAGTCGGAAACCCGCGCCGCCTGCTGCATGTTGTGGGTCACGATGACGATGGTGAACTTGGACTTGAGCTCGTAGATCAGTTCTTCGACTTTGAGCGTCGAGATCGGGTCGAGCGCTGAGCACGGTTCGTCGAGCAACAGCACTTCAGGCTCCACGGCGATGGTGCGCGCGATCACCAGGCGCTGCTGCTGGCCGCCGGACAGGCCCAGGGCCGACTCGTGCAGACGGTCCTTGACCTCATCCCACAGCGCGGCTCCCTTGAGCGCCCATTCCACGGCTTCATCGAGGATGCGCTTCTTGTTGATGCCCTGGATGCGCAGGCCATAGACCACGTTTTCATAGATGGTCTTGGGAAACGGGTTGGGCTTCTGGAACACCATGCCCACCCGGCGGCGCAACTCGGCCACATCTTCGCCCTTGCGGTAGATGTTGGTGCCGTAGAGGTTGATCGCGCCTTCCACACGGCAACCGTCCACCAGGTCGTTCATGCGGTTGAAGGTGCGCAGCAATGTGGACTTGCCGCAGCCCGACGGGCCGATGAAGGCGGTCACGCGCTGCTTGGGGATGTTCATGCTGACGTCGAACAGCGCCTGCTTTTCACCGTAGTAGAGGCTCAGGCCGGGCACTTCGATGGCCACGGTTTCCTGGGCCAGACTCAGGCTCTGCTTGTCGCGACCCAGGGCAGACATGTTGATGCCGTGGGAATGGGTTTCATGTTGCATGGGATGCTCCCTGTGCTACCAATTCATTTCATTGAACCGCCGGGGGCGGCTTACTCAAATTCTGTGTATGGCGCGGTCCAATGTGGGAGGGGGCAATCCCCCTCCCACATTGGATCGTGTCAGCTGTCCAGCGCCTTGTACTTCTCGCGCAGGTGGTTACGTATCCACACCGCCGACAGGTTGAGCGTGGCGATCACCAGCACCAGCAGCAACGCGGTGGCGTACACCAGCGGCCGCGCCGCTTCAACGTTGGGGCTCTGGAAGCCGACGTCATAGATATGGAAGCCCAGGTGCATGATCTTCTGGTCAAGGTGCAGGTATGGGTAGTTACCGTCCAACGGCAGCGACGGGGCCAGCTTCACCACGCCGACCAGCATCAGCGGCGCCACTTCACCGGCGGCACGGGCCACGGCGAGGATCATGCCGGTCATCATCGCCGGGCTGGCCATCGGCAGCACGATCTTCCATAGCGTCTCCGCCTTGGTCGCGCCGAGTGCCAGGGACCCTTCACGCACGGTGCGAGGTATGCGCGCCAGGCCTTCTTCAGTCGCCACGATCACCACCGGCACCGCCAGCAGCGCCAGGGTCAGCGAGGCCCAGAGCAGGCCCGGCGTGCCGAAGGTCGGCGCCGGCAAGGCTTCGGCGAAGAACAGCCGATCCACCGAGCCACCCAGTACATACACGAAGAAGCCCAGGCCGAACACGCCGTAAACGATGGCCGGCACGCCCGCCAGGTTGTTGACCGCGATGCGGATGATCCGCGTCAGGGCGTTCTGCTTGGCGTACTCACGCAGGTACACCGCCGCCAGCACGCCGAACGGCGTCACGATCATCGCCATGATCAGGGTCATCATCACGGTGCCGAAGATCGCCGGGAAGATCCCGCCTTCGGTGTTGGCTTCCCGTGGGTCGTCGCTCAAGAACTCCCAGACCTTGCTGAAGTAGAAGCCGATCTTGGTCATCGTGCCCATGGCGTTCGGCTGGTAGGCATGCACCACCTTGCCGATGCCGATTTCGATTTCCTTGCCGTTGCCGTCACGAGCCGTCAGCGCGTCACGGTTGAACTGCGCGTGCAGGTCGGCCAGGCGCGCTTCGATGTCCTGATAGCGGGCATTCAGTTCGGCGCGGTCGGCGTCCATGTCGGCTTGGGCGGCGGCGTCGAGCTTGCCTTCCAGTTCCAGCTTGCGGCCGTGCAGGCGGACGCGCTCCAGCCCGGCGTTGATCGCGCCGATATCGGTTTTTTCCAGGCTCTTGAGCTGGGCGGCGAGCTTGTTGACCCGATCTACGCGAGCTTGCAGCTCCGGCCACGCGGCCTCGCCTTCGGCGACGACCTTGCCGTCCTGCTTGACGTTGACCAGGGTGCCGTAGAAGTTACCCCACTCACGTCGCTCGATGGTCATCAACTGCACCGGTTTGGTCTGGTCCTTCAACCATTCACCGACGATCCAGGTGAAATCATTGCCGTTCAAGTCGCGGTTGCCGACCTTGATCAGCTCGCGAGTCATGAACTCCGGCCCCTCGTCGGGCACCGGCAGGCCAGCGCTTTTCAGGCGCTCGCGGGGGACTTCTTCCTTCTGCACCACTTCGCCGATGACGATATGGTTTTCCTGGCCCGGCACGTTGTAGTTGGCCTGGATCAGGTCAGCCGGCCAGAAGTGGCCCAAACCGCGCACCGCAATCACCGCCAGCAAACCCAGGGTCATGATGACCGCGATGGACACCGCGCCACCGCTGATCCAGACGCCCGGGGCGCCGCTCTTGAACCATCCATTCAGGGAGTTCTGTTTCACAGACTTCTACCTTTCTTAAAGCGACGAGTATTTCTTGCGCAGACGCTGACGAATCAGCTCGGCGAGGGTGTTCATGATGAACGTGAACAGCAGCAGCACCAGCGCCGAGAGGAACAGCACGCGGTAGTGACTGCCGCCTACTTCCGACTCGGGCATTTCCACCGCGACGTTGGCCGCCAACGTGCGCAGGCCTTCGAACAGGTTCATCTCCATCACCGGCGTGTTACCGGTGGCCATCAGCACGATCATGGTCTCGCCGACCGCGCGGCCCATGCCGATCATCAGGGCAGAGAAGATGCCCGGGCTGGCGGTGAGGATGACCACGCGGGTCATGGTCTGCCATGGCGTGGCGCCCAGGGCCAGGGAGCCCAGGGTCAGGCCGCGCGGCACACTGAACACGGCGTCTTCGGCGATGGAGTAGATGTTCGGGATCACCGCAAAGCCCATGGCCAGGCCGACCACTAGGGCGTTGCGCTGGTCGTAGGTGATGCCCAGGTCGTGGGAGATCCACATGCGCATGTCACCGCCGAAGAACCAGGTTTCCAGGTACGGGCTCATGTACAGCGAGAGCCAGCCCACGAACAGGATCACCGGGATCAGGATCGCGCTTTCCCAGCCATCGGGAACGCGCAGGCGGATCGACTCAGGCAAGCGGCTGAACACAAAGCCGGCCACCAGGATGCCGATCGGCAACAGCATCAGCAGGCTGAAAATCCCCGGCAAGTGCCCTTCCACATAGGGCGCCAGGAACAGGCCGGCGAAGAAGCCGAGGATCACCGTCGGCATCGCTTCCATCAACTCGATCACCGGCTTGACCTTGCGGCGCAGGGTCGGGGCCATGAAGTAAGCCGTGTAGATGGCGGCGGCAACGGCCAGCGGCGCGGCGAGCAACATCGCGTAGAACGCGGCCTTCAGCGTACCGAAGGTCAGCGGTGCCAGGCTCATCTTGGGTTCGAAGTCGGTGTTGGCGGCGGTCGATTGCCAGACGTATTTAGGCTCGTCGTAGTTCTCGTACCAGACCTTGCTCCACAGCGCGCTCCAGGACACTTCCGGGTGCGGATTGTCGAGCAGCAGCGGTTGCAGCTTGCCACCGGCCTCGACGATCACGCGGTTGGCCCGTGGTGACAGGCCGAACACGCCCTGGCCGTCGACCACCGGGTCGACCAGCAAGGTGCGGTGCGCGGTGCTGTGGAACACGCCGAACTGGCCGGAAGCGTCGAGGGCGGTGAAGCCTTTGCGACGTTCCTCAGCCGTGATTTCCACGATGGGCGCAGTGCCCATCTGGAAGGTCCGGATTTGCTTCAGGCGCTGCTCGCCATCCGGGTCGCGGGCCATGAACCACTGGGCCAGGCCACCTTTGGAGTTACCGACGATCAGCGAGATGCCGCCCACCAGCTGGGTGCTGGCGGTGACTTCGGCATTGCCGTCTTCAAGCAGTTTGTAGCGACCGTTGAGGCTCTTGTCGCGCAGGCTGAACACATCGGCCAGGGCGCGACCGTTGATCACATACAACCATTGCTGGCGCGGGTCGATGAAGATCGCCTTCACCGGCTCGGTCATTTGCGGCAGTTCGACACGCTTCTGCTCGCTGGTGACTTCGCCGGTCATCATGTTTTCTTCACGGCTCAGGGTCAGCACGTTCAAGTGCGAACCGGCCGAGCCGGCCACCACCAGGGAGGTATCGGTGGCATTGAGCGCGACGTGCTCCAACGGGCGGCCGGCCTCATCCAGTACGATCGGCGTTTCACCGTAGGGGTATTCGATCGCAGGGCTGATGGTTTTCTTGCCGTCCGGGTAGGACACCTTGTAGGTGTGGCGGAACACCATGGACTGGCCGTTGGACAGACCCAGGATCACCAACGGGCTGCCCGGCTGGTCTTCACCGATGGACACCACCTGGGTACCGGCCGGCAGTGGCAGGTCGACGCGCTTGAGTTCAGCGCCAGTGTCGACTTCAAAGAACAGCGCCTGGCCCTTGTCGGAAACCCGCATGGCGACCTGGTTCTGTTCTTCAAGCGAGATCAGCAAGGGCTTGCCGGCGTCCTGCATCCAGGCGGGCGTCAGCGCGTCTTCCTTGGTCAGCGAGGCGCCCTGGAACAGCGGCGCAACGACATAGGCGAGGAAGAAGAAAATCAGGGTAATGGCAGCCAGCACGGCGAGACCGCCGACCAGTACATACCAACGGGTGAAACGATCCTTGAGCGCGCGAATGCGGCGCTTGCGTTGCAGCTCAGGCGTATTGAAATCAATGCGCTTGGGGGGAGAAGTCGTCGTCATGGTGGAATTGGCCAGATCATTCATGCGCACACCCTAGCGATCCTGTATGACAGAAAGATGACAATGCAGTGACGCAAGAAATCCGCCGCGTAGCAAAGCTGGCAGCGGACACAAAAATTAGGAGTTTCTGTAGGAGCGAGCTTGCTCGCGAAGATCGTCAACGATAACGCGCCGTTTCTGGATAAACGCGGCGCCCTGTCGCCTTTCGCGAGCAAGCTCGCTCCTACAGAAGGCCGGTTTTACCCCGCCCAGCTACTTAGTTGCCTTCTTTCAGACCCAGGTCAGCCAGGGCCTTGGCGGCCACTTTGGCTGGCAGTGGGATGTAGCCATCCTTGACCACCACTTCCTGGCCCTGCTTGGACAGCACCAGTTTCACGAACTCAGCTTCCAGCGGAGCCAGCGGCTTGTTCGGAGCTTTGTTGACGTACACATAGAGGAAACGCGACAGCGGATACTTGCCATTGAGGGCGTTTTCTTCAGTGTCTTCGATGAAGTCAGTGCTGCCTTTCTTGGCCAACGCCACGGTCTTCACGCTGGCGGTCTTGTAGCCGATGCCCGAGTAACCGACGCCGTTCAGCGAGGAGCTGATCGACTGCACGACCGAAGCCGAACCCGGTTGTTCGTTCACGTTAGGCTTGTAGTCGCCTTTGCACAGGGCTTCTTCCTTGAAGTAGCCGTAAGTGCCGGATACCGAGTTGCGACCGAACAGTTGCACCGGCTTGTTGGCCAGATCGCCAGTCACGCCCAGGTCACCCCAGGTTTTCACGTCGGCTTTGGCGCCGCACAGACGCGTCGAGGAGAAGATCGCGTCGACCTGTTCCATGGTCAGGTGCTGGATCGGGTTGTCCTTGTGCACGAAGACCGCCAGGGCGTCCACGGCAACCGGGATAGCGGTTGGCTTGTAGCCGTACTTCTGCTCGAAGGCCGCCAGTTCCGTGTCCTTCATCTTGCGGCTCATCGGACCCAGGTTGGAGGTGCCTTCAGTCAGCGCAGGTGGCGCAGTGGCGGAGCCGGCAGCTTGAATCTGAATGTTGACGTTCGGGTATTCCTTTTTGTAACCCTCGGCCCACAGGGTCATCAGGTTGGCCAGGGTATCGGAACCGACGCTGGACAAGTTGCCCGACACACCAGTGGTCTTCACGTAAGCCGGGATGGCCGGGTCAACACCAGCAGCCACCGCGTTGGCAGTTGCAACGCCAGCAGCGACGAACGTCATTGCCGCCATCAAACGCTTCAGTTTCATGCCTTACTCCTAGCAGATAGGGATAGTTGGATCGGGGCCAAGTATCGGTAGGCCGTGTGAACACTCTATGTCTGGAATGTGACAATTAGATGAAAGGCCAGTATTGGCAGCGAGGGCTTATTAGGAGGGGAAGGCTTGAAATGCGG
This sequence comes from Pseudomonas sp. R2-7-07, assembly GCF_003852355.1. NCBI lineage: Bacteria > Pseudomonadati > Pseudomonadota > Gammaproteobacteria > Pseudomonadales > Pseudomonadaceae > Pseudomonas > Pseudomonas sp. R2-7-07. The sequence goes on from NZ_CP027759.1 coordinate 5,693,930, forward strand.
GGGTGAGACGCTGAAATACGAAAATTCAGAAACACACTGTAATCATTGGTTAAGCACATTCGTCGTGGCGAGGGAGCTTGCTCCCGCTGGACTGCGCAGCAGGCCCATTTTTTCAGGGCCGCTGCGCGCCCCAGCGGGAGCAAGCTCCCTCGCCACGAAGGGATCTGTTTACCGACCGCGTTTCCACAGGTAACCGCCCACCACCATACCCATCACACACAGTACGGCGACATAGTAAGCAGGCCCCATCGGGCTCTCCTTCATCAGCAGCGACACCGCCAGCGGCGTCAGCCCGCCGAACACGGCGTAGGCCACGTTGTAGGAAAACGACAAGCCGCTGAAGCGCACCACCGGCGGGAAAGCTTTCACCATCACATAAGGCACCACGCCGATAGTGCCTACAAACAGGCCGGTCAAGGCGTACAGCGGGAACAGCCAGTCCGGATGGGCCATCAGGCTGTGATAAAGCGTCCAGGAGGTGGCCAGCAGTAAGGCGCAACCGCTGATCAGCACTCGGCCGGCGCCGAAGCGGTCGGCCAGTGCGCCGGCGGCGATGCAACCCAGGCTCAGGGTGACAATGGCCAGGCTGTTGGCCTGCAACGCCACCGTGGGGCTGAAGTGGTAGACGGTCTGCAGCACGGTCGGGGTCATCAGGATGACCACCACGACGCCCGCCGACAGCAGCCAGGTCAGCAGCATCGATAACACGATAGCGCCACGGTGATCGCGCAGTACCGCGCGCAACGGCAGCTCGGCGGCCAGGGTCTTGCGTTGCTGCATTTCGGCGAAGATCGGTGTTTCATGCAGCCAGCGGCGCAGGTACACCGACAGCAAACCGAACACACCGCCGAGCAGGAACGGAATACGCCAGGCAAACTCTGAAACCTGCTCCGGGCTGTAGATCGAGTTGATCGCCGTGGCCACCAGCGAACCCAGCAATATACCCGCGGTGAGGCCGCTGGTCAGGGTGCCACAGGCGTAGCCGATATGGCGTGGCGGGACGTGTTCGGAGACGAATACCCAGGCGCCAGGTACTTCACCGCCAATCGCCGCGCCTTGGATGATGCGCATCAGCAGCAGCAGGAGCGGCGCCCACAAGCCGATCTGCGCGTAGGTCGGCAGCAGACCCATGATCAAGGTCGGCACGGCCATCATGAAGATGCTCAGGGTGAACATTTTCTTGCGGCCCAGCAGGTCGCCGAAGTGCGCCATGATAATCCCGCCCAGGGGGCGCGCCAGGTAGCCGGCGGCGAAGATGCCGAATGTCTGCATCATGCGCAGCCATTCGGGCATGTCGACGGGGAAGAACAGTTTTCCGACCACCGTGGCGAAAAACACGAAAATGATGAAGTCGTAGAACTCCAGCGCCCCGCCCAAGGCAGACAGCGACAGGGTTTTGTAGTCGTTGCGGGTCAGCGGGCGCGAAGGTTGCGCGCTGCTTGCGGGCACGGAGGACATGGCAAGGCTTCTCTTATAGTAGTCATCGTAAAGGACTGCGCGCCTGTGACTTGCGGCGGGTTTGGCAAGATAGCAAATCGCTTGAAAAAGCACAGCGCCATGAGAACAGTTGCGCGCAAAAGCCCCGATACAGCGTCTATTTACCGACCAAATGAGCCTCAGGTGGTCGTCGTCGCGCCAGCGTCTCGATATACTCGCCCGTGCAAGCGCAGAAACCCCAGCCTTGAGGGGCTGCTGTGCCAAAACGTTGTTGGGCGCCATCCAGCCGATTTGGCAGAGTTTCCCTTTAGTTCGCCTTACGAGAAACGCATCGAGCGGTGTATGTTGGTGCTGAAACGTTTTTCCAGAAGACGGCTATCCACTTGAAATACCCATGAAGCGTCACGGGTCAGAGGCACCCTCGGCATGATCGAACTCGAACAAGAAGATCCTATCCCGCAAGGCGATCTCGCCTTGCAAATCACCGCGCTTCCGCGTGAAACCAATGGTTTTGGCGATATTTTCGGTGGCTGGCTGGTCGCGCAGATGGACCTGGCCGGCACTGCCATGGCCAGCAAGGTCGCGGGCGGGCGCGTGGCGACCGTGGCCATCGATCGGATGGCATTCCTGGTACCGGTCGCGGTGGGCGCGCAGTTGTCCTTCTATACCCAGGCCCTGGAAATCGGCCGCAGCTCGATCCAGATGATGGTCGAAGTGTGGAGCGACGACCCGCTGTCCAGCGAATGGCGCAAGGTCACCGAGGCGGTATTCGTGTTCGTCGCCATCGATGGCAGTGGCCGCACGCGCTCGGTTCCATCGCGCGCACGTTAAACCTCACCGGGTTTTGACGGTCAATTGCCCCATTGCCTGCCACTGAGAGTGCTTTGTTATGCCGACGCCCCACGTTGAAACCGTGAAAATCGACGAGCTGGACTGCTGGCGCATCCGCCACAACGGCGCTGAATTGATGCTGGCCCAACAGGGTGCGCATCTCTTCAGCTACCAGCGCGACGGCGAGCAGCCGCTGATCTGGCCGAATCCTGAAGCGGTGTTCAAAAAAGGCAAAGGCATCCGCACCGGCGTACCGGTTTGCTGGCCGTGGTTTGGCGTATTCGACCGCAACCCGCAGAGTGTTAAGGCCATGCGCCACAGCGATCAGCCGGCCGGTGCCCACGGTTTTGTGCGTACGGCGCTGTGGGAGTTAGCCGCGACCGAGCTGCAAGGCCAAGCGCTGCGGGTAGACCTTGTGCTGCCGGTACCCGCCGGCGGCTTTCCGGGTTGGCCCCATCAGGTCGACTTGAAGCTGAGCCTGGTGCTGGACGACCAGTTGCATATCCATCTGACCAGCCATAACCGTGGCACTGACACGGTGACGCTCAGCCAGGCGCTGCACACCTACTTCGCCGTCAGCAATGTACGCAACGTGCAGGTCGAAGGCCTGGACGGGTCGGCGTACATCGACACCGCCGATGGCTGGACCGAGAAACAGCAATCCGGCCTGCTGCACTTCACCGCCGAGACCGACCGCATCTATCTGGATACGCCGGCTGAACTGAGCATTGTCGATAAAGACTGGGGACGCCGCGTGCAACTCACCAGCCAGGGTTCGAAGTCGACGGTGGTCTGGAACCCCTGGACCGAACGCGCCAAGGCCTTCGATGACATGGCCGACGATGGCTGGCAGGGGATGCTGTGCATCGAGACGGCGAATGTGCTGGAAGATGTGGTGGCTTTGGCACCCGGTGAAAGCCACACCCTCGGCGTGAGCATCAACGCTATCGCCCTGTAGATGAAGAACAAAATGTGGGAGGGGGATTGCCCCCTCCCACATTAATAGGTGTTGGGTTTTAGAGATCGGACTCCTTCACCACCCTCACCTTCCCTGCATCCAGTGCATACGCCGCATCCGCCAGATCGTTGTTCACCTTCTCTACCTTCAACGTGCCCGTGACCCACAGCGGCGTATAGATATCCTCCAGCTTCAAACCCTTGGGATACCGCACCAGCACCAGTTGGTTAGGCGGCGGTGGCGGCACGTGGATGCAGGCGCCTGGGTAGGGCACCAGGAAAAACAGGGTGCTGCGGCCCTTGGCGTCGGTTTCCAACGGCACTGGGTAGCCGCCGATACGGATGTTCTTGCCGTTCATGGCCGCCACGGTCTTGGTGGAATACATCACCGCCGGCAAGCCTTTGCTCTGCTTCAGGCCGCCTTTATCGGTAAAGGTGCCTTGGGCTTCGGGGGAGTTGTGATCGATCTCGGGCATGGCCTCGAGGGCTTTCTGATCCGACAGCGGCATCAGGTCCAGCCAGTCGGTTTCCGGCAGTTCGCCAGCGTGTACCAGGCCTGGGCCCAGCAAGAGGAGAGTCAACAAAAGATGGCGCATGCAGAGGCTCGGCAAGTTCAGGTGGCGAGCATTCTAGCCCTCTGCGCCTGCGCAGCGCAGAGGACTTTGTCGGCTGGTTACTTCCTTTTGATCAGACCGTAGATCACCAGCAGCACAATGGCACCGACCAGCGCGCCGATAAAGCCTGCGCCTTGACCGGCCTGGTAGATCCCCAGGGCCTGGCCGCCATAGGTCGCGGCCAGGGAGCCGGCGATACCCAGCAGGATGGTCATGATCCAGCCCATGCTGTCGTCGCCAGGCTTGAGGAAACGCGCCAGCAGGCCGACGATCAAGCCGATAAAAATGGTTCCGATAATACCCATGGCATTTCCCTCTGATTGGTATGAGACATGCCAAAGCCTAGTCAGACTTTGGCATCCTGCAATCAGAGGGACGCCGAGGCTTAATGGTTCCCGTGGCGGCGCGGCTTATTGTTCGGCGATCAAGGCTTCGACCTTGAGAATCTGCGCCTGAAGGGTCGCGCGGTCCTTGCAACGCAGGTTGGCGTGACCCACCTTGCGCCCGGCCTTGAAGGCCTTGCCGTAGTGATGCACATGGCAATCGTCGATCGCCATTACCCGCTCAACCGGCGGTACCACGCCGATGAAGTTGAGCATGGCGCTCTCGCCCACCTTGGCCGTGGAGCCCAACGGCAAGCCCGCCACCGCCCGCAGGTGGTTTTCGAACTGGCTGCACTCGGCGCCTTCGGTGGTCCAGTGCCCGGAGTTGTGCACGCGCGGGGCGATTTCGTTGGCCTTGAGGCCACCATCGACTTCAAAGAATTCGAAAGCCATCACGCCGACGTAATCCAGCTGCTTGAGCACGCGGCTGGAGTAGTCTTCGGCCAACGCCTGCAGCGGGTGGTCAGTGCTGGCCACGGAGAGCTTGAGAATGCCGTTGACGTGGGTGTTGTGCACCAACGGGTAGAAGCGGGTTTCGCCATCACGGGCGCGCACGGCGATCAGCGAGACTTCGCCGGTGAACGGCACAAAGCCTTCCAGCAGGCAGGCGACGCTGCCCAGCTCGGCGAAGGTGCCGGCCACATCGGCAGCGGTGCGCAGCACTTTCTGGCCCTTGCCGTCGTAGCCCAGGGTGCGGGTTTTCAGCACGGCCGGCAGGCCGATACTGGCGACGGCGGCGTCCAGGTCCGCCTGGGACTGGATATCGGCGAAGGCCGGCGTCGGGATGCCCAGGTCCTTGAACATGCTCTTTTCGAACCAGCGGTCGCGCGCGATGCGCAGGGCTTCGGCGCTCGGGTACACCGGCACGAACTGCGACAGGAAGGCCACGGTTTCGGCCGGGACGCTTTCGAACTCGAAGGTCACCAGGTCGACTTCGTCGGCCAATTGGCGCAGGTGGTCCGGGTCGCTGTAGTCCGCGCGCAGGTGTTCACCCAAGGCGGCCGCGCAAGCGTCCGGCGCCGGGTCCAGGAAAGCGAAATTCATCCCCAGCGGGGTTCCCGCCAGAGCGAGCATGCGGCCCAACTGGCCGCCACCGATTACACCGATTTTCATCGTCAACAACCTCAGGCGATACGTGGGTCTGGATTGTCCAGCACGCTGTCTGTCTGCTCAGCACGGAATTTTTTCAGCACCGCATGAAACTGCGGATGCTTGGCGCCCAGGATGCTGGCGGACAGCAGCGCGGCGTTGATCGCGCCGGCCTTGCCGATCGCCAGGGTCGCCACCGGGATGCCGGCGGGCATCTGCACGATGGACAACAGCGAATCCACGCCCGAGAGCATCGACGACTGCACCGGCACGCCCAGCACGGGCAGGTGAGTCTTGGCTGCACACATGCCTGGCAAGTGCGCCGCACCGCCGGCACCGGCGATGATCACCTCGATGCCACGGGATTCTGCTTCATCGGCATACTGGAACAGCAGGTCCGGGGTGCGGTGGGCGGAGACCACCTTCACTTCATACGGAATGCCGAGTTTTTCCAGCATATCGGCGGTGTGGCTAAGGGTGGACCAATCGGACTTGGAGCCCATGATCACGCCAACCAATGCACTCATCGTCGTGCCTCTTCTCTCTGGGCGCCCGCAGGCGCGTCAAAAAACAACAAGCCACGCGGGAAATCCGGCGTGGCTTGGTGTACGAATTAAGGCCGGTTGGACCGGCCGAAGGCCGCGCAGTATACCGTAATAATCCAGATAAACAGCCCCTTGGACGACCATCTGCCCAGCGGTGCAAAGTGGCGGTTTTATTGACTTAAGAGTCAGCCAAATCACCACAAAACCTTGTGGGAGGGGGCTTGCCCCCGATAGCGGTGTATCAGTGACATATCCCGTGCCTGACACACCGTAATCGGGGGCAAGCCCCCTCCCACATTTGCCCTGCATTCGGCCCGAGATTGGGCTCAGGTATTTTGAGCAGCTCCACCTTCCAACTTGCGCCACAACAACCGCACATTCGCCTTGCGCACCAGCGCACAGCGGTACAGCCGAATCTCCAGGGGCACGTGCCACTGCGATCCGCCACACACCACCAATTCGCCCCGGGCCAGTTCCGCCCGCACGCTCAATTGCGGCACCCAGGCGATGCCCAATCCTTCCAGCGCCATGCTTTTGAGACTGTCGGCCATGGCCGTCTCGTAGATCGTCGTGAAACGCAGGGCGCGCTGGCGCAGCAGTAAATTCACCGAACGGCCCAGGAACGCGCCGGCGCTGTAGGCCAGCAAGGGCACGCTGCCCTCGCCTTCCAGGTCGAACAATGGCTTTCCATCCGCATCGGCGGCGCACACCGGGAGCATTTCGGTGTTGCCCAGGTGCAGCGAAGGGAAGATCTCCGCGTCCATCTGCATCGCCGCATCCGGGTCGTAGAATGCCAACATCAGGTCGCAACCGCCTTCGCGCAGCGCATGCACGGCATCGCCGACGTTGGTCGCCACCAGCCGCGTGGCGATGTTCAGGCCTTCATTGCGCAACTGCGCGATCCAGCGTGGGAAAAAGCCCAGCGCCAGGGAGTGCGCGGCCGCCACTTGCATGACTTCGCCCTGCCCGCCTTCCAGGTGATGCAAATGGCGCAGCACTTCACCGAGCTGCTCGACCACCGTGCGGGCGGTGACCAGGAACAACTGGCCCGCCGCCGTCAGCTCCACCGGCGTGCGCGAGCGGTTGACCAGGGTCAAGCCCAACGCGGCCTCCAGGCTGCGAATGCGTCGGCTGAACGCCGGCTGGGTGACAAAGCGCCGCTCCGCCGCCTGGGAAAAACTGCGCGTCGCCGCCAAAGCGCTGAAGTCTTCCAGCCATTTGCTTTCAAGGTTCATCACTGCCTCCACGGGAATGCACCATTTTGGCACACACGCCCGTCATGGTAACCGGGTCACATCCACATTATGCCGTTTGTGCATAGGCCAGTGTTTAACAGCATTGGCCCAAAAACTTCTACAAGCCTAGCATTCGCAGCGTTCCGGCCAGTTCCGGGTCCATATCGAGATGATTTCCGTCATGTCCTCCGCTGCATCATTCCGCACAGAAAAAGACCTGCTTGGCGTACTCGAAGTACCCGCTCAAGCGTATTACGGCATCCAGACCCTGCGAGCGGTGAATAACTTCCGCCTCTCGGGCGTTCCGATTTCGCATTACCCGAAATTGGTGGTCGGCCTGGCAATGGTCAAGCAAGCGGCCGCTGACGCCAACCGCGAACTGGGCCAACTCAGCGAAGCCAAGCACGCGGCCATCAGCGAAGCCTGTGCCCGCCTGATCCGCGGCGATTTCCACGAAGAGTTCGTGGTGGACATGATTCAAGGCGGCGCCGGCACTTCAACCAACATGAATGCCAACGAAGTCATCGCCAACATCGCGCTGGAGGCCATGGGCCACCAGAAGGGCGAGTATCAATACCTGCACCCCAACAACGACGTGAACATGGCGCAGTCGACCAACGACGCCTACCCGACCGCGATCCGCCTGGGTCTGCTGCTGGGCCATGACGCGCTGCTGGCCAGCCTCGACAGCCTGATCCAGGCGTTCGCTGCCAAAGGCGTCGAGTTCGGGCATGTGTTGAAAATGGGCCGTACCCAATTGCAAGACGCCGTGCCGATGACCCTCGGCCAGGAATTCCGCGCCTTCGCCACCACCCTCGGTGAAGACCTGGCTCGCCTGAAAACCCTGGCACCGGAGCTGTTGACCGAAGTGAACCTGGGCGGCACCGCCATCGGTACCGGCATCAATGCCGACCCGCGCTACCAGGCCCTGGCCGTGCAACGCCTGGCCCTGATCAGCGGCCAGCCGCTGGTACCGGCTGCCGACTTGATCGAAGCCACCTCCGACATGGGCGCCTTCGTGCTGTTCTCGGGCATGCTCAAGCGTACCGCGGTGAAGCTGTCGAAGATTTGCAACGACCTGCGCCTGCTGTCCAGCGGCCCACGTACCGGCATCAACGAGATCAACCTGCCGGCACGCCAGCCAGGCAGCTCGATCATGCCCGGCAAGGTCAACCCGGTGATCCCGGAAGCGGTGAACCAGGTGGCATTCCAGGTCATCGGCAACGACCTGGCGCTGACCATGGCAGCCGAAGGCGGCCAACTGCAGTTGAACGTGATGGAGCCGCTGATCGCGTTCAAGATCTTCGACTCGATCCGCCTGCTGCAACGCGCCATGGACATGCTGCGCGAGCATTGCATCGTCGGCATCACCGCCAACGAAGCGCGCTGCCGCGAACTGGTGGAACACTCCATCGGCCTGGTCACCGCGCTGAACCCGTACATCGGCTATGAAAACGCCACCCGCATCGCGCGCATCGCCCTTGAAAGCGGCCGCGGCGTGCTGGAACTGGTGCGCGAAGAAGGCTTGCTCGACGACGCCATGCTCGACGACATCCTGCGCCCCGAAAACATGATCGCTCCACGCTTGGTCCCGTTGAAGGCCTAAGTGTTTGTTGCACCGCTCACCAGGTTGAGGGACTAGACACCTCTCACCTTTTGAGGGCCTGAAGGCTCGTTCTTCAGGCCCTTTTTTTTGCTCTGAGATTGTGAAATGACGCCCATAAAAAATCCAATATCGCACCGCAAACCCACCTCTCCTGTAACGGCCTGGCTGAAACCTTTAATCGGCCCAGGCAGACGGATCACATTCGCCTAGGTATAGTGCCGCCCCTCTTCGCGTCTGCGGCCGTCGGTAACGAGGCCCGGGAACCACGCGAAAGCGCATGAATAACAACACCCGCAAAAGGATCGGGGTCGAACGTCGTGCACTGCCTGGTGCCATACGATGTGTCGGACCGTCCTGCGTTTGCCATTAGAAAAATCAGCGAGGAACACTCCATGCTCGAAGTCATCAACGACTTCCTCTCAGGGAAAGTACTGATCGTGCTCATTGTCGGGCTCGGCGGTTATTTCACGATTCGCTCGCGTTTCGTGCAGTTGCGTCACTTTTTCCACATGTTCTCGGTGTTTCGCGACAGCCTCAAGAGCAGCTCCGGCCAACTCAGTTCATTCCAGGCGCTGATGCTCAGCCTGGCGGGCCGCGTCGGTGCCGGCAATATCGCCGGCGTCGGCATTGCTGTGACCCTGGGCGGCCCCGGTGCCGTGTTCTGGATGTGGATCACCGCGCTGGTGGGCATGTCTTCGAGCTTCATCGAGTGCTCCCTGGGCCAGTTGTACAAGCGCACCGACGCCGAGGGCACCTACCGTGGCGGGCCGGCTTATTACATCCAGCACGGCCTGCACAAACGCTGGCTGGGAATGGTGATGGCGTTCCTGTTGCTGGTGACCTTCGGTTTCGCCTTCAACGGCCTGCAAGCCCATGCCGTGACCCACTCGCTGAATAACGCCTTCGGCCTCGACACCACCTACACCGGCCTCGCGCTGGCGGTGTTGCTGGGCCTGGTGTTCATCGGCGGGATCAAGCGTATCGCCTCGATCGCCGACCTGCTGGTACCGGTCAAGACCCTGGTCTACATCGCCGTGACCCTGTACGTGATCGTGCTGCAATTCGACCACGTGCCGGCCATGCTCGCGACGATCGTCAAAAGCGCGTTCGGCCTCGACCAGGCCTTCGGTGGCCTGGTGGGCAGCGCGATCATCATGGGCGTCAAACGCGGCGTGTTTGCCAACGAAGCCGGCCTGGGCAGCGCGCCTAACGTGGCAGCCGTGGCGTCGGTGGAACACCCGATCGCCCAGGGTGTGGTGCAAGCGTTCAGCGTGTTCCTCGACACCTTTGTGATCTGCACCTGCACCGCCTTGCTGATCCTGCTCTCCGGCTTCTACACCCCGGGCTTTGAAGGCGACGGCATTGCCCTGACCCAGAACTCCCTGGCGGCAGTGGTGGGTGACTGGGGCCGCATGTTCATCTCGGTGGCCCTGGCGTTGTTCGTGTTCACGTCGATCATGTACAACTACTACCTGGGCGAGAGCAACCTGCGCTTCTTGGTCGGCAACAACCGCAAGGTGCTGATGGGCTACCGCGCACTGGTGCTGGTGCTGATTTTCTGGGGTTCCATCGAGAACCTGGGCACCGTGTTCGCCTTCGCCGACATCACCATGACCATGCTGGCGTTCGTCAACCTGTTCGCCCTGGCGTTCCTGTTCAAGATCGCCATGCGCATCCTGAACGACTACGACAATCAGCGCGCCGCAGGCATCAAGACCCCGGTGTTCGACTCCAGCCAGTTCCCTGATCTGGACCTGGACCGCAAGGCCTGGCCGGCGAATCCGGTAAAACCGCAAGCGACCCCGGCGGCTGAATTGAACGCTCAAGTGCAACGCTGAGCGTAGACAGATGACACGCCGCCTGGCCTTGGGCATGCTCTGGGCCCGGCGGCGTTTTTCGTTCAGGAGATTTTCAAAATGCAACCAGCCAATAACGTCATGGTGCTCTACACCGGTGGCACCATCGGCATGCAGGCCAGCGCCAATGGACTGGCACCCGCTTCCGGATTCGAAGCCCGCATGCGTGACCAGTTCGCCAACCTGCAAGCGCCCGCCTGGCGTTTCCGGGAAATGTCCCCGCTGATCGACAGCGCCAACATGACGCCCGCCTACTGGCAGCGCTTGCGCACCGCCGTGGTTGAAGCGGTGGACACTGGTTGCGACGCCGTGCTGATCCTGCACGGTACCGACACCCTGGCCTACAGCGCGGCAGCCATGAGTTTCCAACTGCTGGGCCTGCCGGCACCGGTGGTGTTTACCGGCTCGATGCTGCCGGCCGGTGTGCCCGACAGCGATGCCTGGGAAAACGTCAGTGGCGCCTTGGCCGCGCTGGGCGAAGGCCTGGCACCGGGCGTGCACCTGTACTTTCACGGCGCGCTGATGGCGCCGACCCGTTGCGCGAAAATCCGCAGCTTTGGGCGCCATCCCTTCGCCGCGCTGCAGCGCAACGGCGGCGCGGCCAAGGCCGAGTCGCTTCCCGCCGCCCTGGATTACCGCCAGCCCAAGGCCCTGGCCAACGTCGGCGTGTTGCCGCTGGTGCCAGGGATCGGCGCCGGGCAACTGGATGCGCTGATCGACAGCGGGATCGGCGCGCTGATCCTGGAATGCTTCGGCAGCGGCACCGGGCCCAGCGACAACCCGGCGTTTCTCGCCAGCCTCCAACGTGCGCAGGACCTGGGCATCGTGGTCGTCGCCATCACTCAATGCCATGAAGGCGGCGTGGAACTGGATGTGTATGAAGCCGGCAGCCGCCTGCGCGGCGTGGGCGTGTTGTCGGGCGGCGGCATGACCCGCGAAGCGGCCTTCGGCAAGCTCAACGCCTTGCTGGGCGCCGGGCTGGCCACGGCCGATATCCGCCGCCTGGTCGAACTGGACCTGTGTGGGGAGCTGCGCTGAGCCAGCGTCGACCGCTACATAATCACCCCCTGCCCTGACTGGCCGGTACCTAGCATGGAACACCCGAGTGGAGACCTCGGGTCGCTTCCATCAACCGGCCAGACAGGGATGCCCCATGACTACGCACAGCCGAACTTTTGAGCAACCATCCGTCAAGCCTGCGGACCTGACACTGGACCTGCTCACCCAACTCACTGCACGGCCCTCATTCAGAGAAGTGGCCTCAGTGTTGTTGCGCCAGACCTTACAAGAGCAGTACCCGGCACTCGACATCAATCCCGACCTCAGCCTGGTCGGCAGCCCATCCTGGGAAATCGTCGAGGACAAGATCGTCCCCGGGCTGACGTTCTATCAAACCCTCAGCGACATCCTGGCCAGACAGTCCGTAGTCGGCGGGACGACAACGTACATTGAAGGCGAACACTTCCTCACCCAGCAACCGCTGACCGACCCGCCGATGCTGCTGCCAGTGCGCATTGTCGACATCGCCCACACCCTCAACACCCTGGCGCCGGTGATGCCGGCCGCGTTCCAGGAACAGCAGGTGGAATTCTGGAACCACAGCACCGACGACGGCCCGCGCTGGCATGGGTTTTCCAACTCATTGCGGGCAGCGTGGAATGTTCAGCGGGTGGACGGCTGGGATGACGACGACTGCGCCATGGCTCGCCTGTTGTTTCACGCCCCGGCCCGTAGCGGGCGGCTCAATGACCCTTACAACCTGCGAGCGTGCCTGATCGACATCGATCAGGTCGACGACGCAAAAGTCACGCATTTGAACGAGTGCTCGACAGCCGTACTGATCGGTCGACGGGACGAACGCGAGATTATCCTCACCTACTCCCTGCTCAAGGGGTATGAAAAATTCGCCTCGCTGGAGCAACTTGGCCAGAGCCTGCCGGACCGGCTGAGCCCGTCGGCCACGCGAAAAAAAATCCAGTGGCGGCTGTTCGAACCGACCGGCGACTTTTTCGACCACCAGGCCTGCAGCCTGATCGCCTTGCAGATCGAGGCCATCGGCACCCAGGATTTTTCCATCGACGATGAACCCGAGACGGCACCGGCGCTGGTTACCCCCGAGCAGATCGCCAAAAACGGGCCGCCCCTGGATTGGTACCGGCAATTGCTGCCGGACTGGCTGCGGCAAGCCTCTCTCTCTGACCTGGGTTTCTATTCGCGGCATTTGAAAGACCTGGCCGCCCTGCAAAGCATGAACCTGGGCAAGTCCTACCAGGACGATATCCCGCCCATCGAGCAATATGCGCTTGAGGCGCTGAAGGCCGAAATGCTCAAGGAGCATCCAGAGGCGCTGCACCTGCCGCTGGACAAGCTCAGCATCCGGGTTCAAAGCCTGGTCGTGTGGGGCACTTTCACCGTGCCGGGACAGACGGACACCACCACCTTCAGCCTCAGCGAACTGGCCTTGCAGAACTTGATCGCGGTGCCGCTGGGCAACAAGACGCTGCTCCAAAGCAATGAGCGGCCGTTGCCGCAATGGATGACCGTCGACTATGTGGAAAGCCTTGTCAGCAAGGCCGATATCGGCAAGCAGTACCCGGCACTGATCAACCGCAAGCTGCTGGAGATCAAGAGCGAAGCCTCACGGCGAAAGCGTCTCTACGCCCACCACCTGCGCATCCAACTGCCGCTGCTGGCCCTGCAATGCAAGATTCGTCGCGAACACGGGATTGATGAACAAGGCTACCGCTACGTCGCCGCCGCGATGCAGGCTGACGTCGAGGACCGCAAGGTCGACGGGCAAGACATTGTCATCCGGCCCTTGGCCTTCGTGCCCCAGCGCCGCAGCGATGGCTCGCCGGACGAGGTGGAAAACATGTACGTGATCGGCGCGAAGGGTTCTTCCGTCGGCCCCTGCCTGCTGTATCGGCCGCAGTTTGACCCGGCCCTGATCCAATACCCTTCCCACGCCAACCTGATGTATGCCATCGCCCAGTCCCCCGACCTGCGCAAGTCAGTGCTGGCGTGGCTGCCTGATGACATGCGCAACCATTACGCCAATTATGTGTTCCCTGGGGCACTGCCCTCGCCGTGGGCCGTCGCGGACTTTCTGGTGAACACCTCGACGCAATGGACCATGAGTGGGCCGATAAGCCTGGGTGAACGCACGCTCGACGGCGATCTGTTTGCCGACCTCTATGAAGCCAATGCCCAAGCCCTGATCAAACTCGCCGATCGCCAGTCGGTATCGAATGCGGAAAACCGCTGGGAGACGCTCAAGCATGCCGGCTGGACGCTGCTCAATGCCGCACTGCCGTTTGCCAGCCCGACCGTGGCAACCGGCGCCTGGATCTGGCAGGTCGTCGAGCAAGTGCAACAGTTCGTCATTGCCTGGGAGGACGACGCAAAACCCGCGCAATGGGCGGCGTTCACCGATGTGCTGCTCAACCTCGCGACCGCGATCACCCTGCACATCAGCACGCGCCTGCGGCCCGTGGGTCGTCGCCGGGAGCCCGAGCCCACGCTCATCAAGCCAGCGCCGCTGCCCACTGTGGAAACCCTCCAACTGGAAACGATTGCCACCCATGAGTTGCCACCCGGCCATGCGCGATGGCTGCACACCAGCGGCGCGGTCAATCGGGCGCCAGCCACACTGGGCCGTGTGCTGGACAGCTTCAAGGTGAGCAAGCCGCACGAGCCGAGCACTGTCGAAACGAACCAGGGGCCGCACCAACACCTGACCCGGCACGACCATAAGTACTACGCCCAGGTCGGCGAACGCTGGTTTGAAGTCGCCGTGGACGAGAACGATACCGTCATGATCATCGACCCGCAGCAGCTCGAGCGAACAGGCCCGACGCTGTTTCACAGCGCGGCGGGCCAGTGGGTTATCGACACCCGCTTGCGCCTGCGCGGCGGTGGCCCCAAACAGATGCTCAAGCTGGCGAAAGCCGAAGCAACCCTGCAAGCCGCCGACGTGCGTGCCAAGCTGGTGGCCTTTGAAAACGCGAAAAAAACCGCACAAAGCGAGCTGCAGCAAACCCACCAGGCCATGACCGAGGCCCCCGGAACCTCGGCCGCCGCCAAGCGCGAACTCTACCTGGAGAAGCTCGGCACCCAGAGTGCCGACTATGAAACGGCGCTGCAGCAACTCAAGACCCTGAACGTATTCACCTCGGTGCCCGACTATCAACAAAAGGCCCTGGGCTACGTACGCGCGCAACTGGAACTCAACGAAGCCGGAATCCGCGAAGCGCAAACCCTTTTTACCCCCAAGCTCAAGACCACCCTGGACCAGATCGAACGCCAGAGCCGCGAATCGGGGCAGCGCGAGGTGGCGGGCGCGCAACAAATGACCGAGCTGAGCGAGGACATGATCGCGCGCCTGGATTACACGCAAACGCGATTCGCCCAACTGCGTACCCTGGCCCAGGACGGAATGCGCCTGATCCAGGACGCCAGGAAGCGACTGCCGGCCTACACCAGCACCGATCTCAAGGCACTGCAGGTGACCCTGGCGCGCAACCTGTGCCTGGAAAAAACCAGCGCGTCCACCGAACCCGATGCCTGGAAGGCCATGGACGAGATAGTCGACAGCGCCGACCTCTCGGTCCAGGCGTTGCGCGACACCCTGCACGAGCGCAGCGAATCACGCCTGGATGAACGTATCGACTCGCTGGGCAGCCTGATCGAGCAATTCAAGGTCATCGATGAACGCCTGGACGATTTCCCTCAGGAGTTTCCCGCCGTGGTCCTGTCGGACCCGCTGCAAGGCCTGCGTCTGAAGTTGCGCGAATTTTCCCAGGAGGCCCTGCAGCATTTAAGCCTGTTGCACGCCGAGCGTGACGTCTTCCGAAACCGGCCGACGCCACCGCAGACACCGCCAAGGCCGCTGAAAAAATTCATCCACACCCGTTACAACGGCGTGCTGATCGGTGAACCTCGGCTGACGCCCATTGGCCTTGAAACCGACCTGGTGGATATCCGGTCGCCGCTGACCCAGCAGGTCATCGCAACCTTCCATGAGAAAAGCCCGAACATGTGGGTGCAACGTGTCACCACGCCCGAAGGCGAGGATGTGGTGCCCGACCTCCAGGTCAGCCTGAACCACGGCCGGGCACTGCTGGACGGTCTGGCAGCCTTCAAGCAGCGCGCCGTCGAGCGGGCAAAAAAGCAGGATCGCACCGCCGTCGGCATCGAGTACCTGTATCACCGGCATGCTTTGCTGCTGGAAGAAACCAACCGGCACATCGAGAAGGCGCTGGCTCGCGACAACGTCCCAGAAACCCACTCACAGTCGGCAGCCAGCCTCGGCAAACAACTCAACGACGCGGCGCAGGCGCTTTATAAACTCGCCTCCGATCACATGATGCGCATGATCAAGCAACATGCCCCAACCCCCGCCGGGATTGAATGGCTCAAGGACCGCAACGCGATCATCATCAAGAAGGTCATCAAGCGGCGCCGGCTCAAGAGCACCGTGCCGGATTATCTGGATGAATACACCATCAGCGAACGCTACAGCCATGAGGTGCTGTGGTATGCGCACTTTCATTACTCGGCGGCCTGGACCCCGGCCAAGTCCTTTATTTCCGCGCGCTTGAAAACGCCCCAGGAGTACCGCAAGGGGTCGCTGGCCGATTCCATGCAAGGGCTCAACGAGCAACAGCAAATTGCTTATTTCCGTAGCGAGATCAACCTGGACGCGGCCAAGCGCTTATTTTTCGACCACTGAACGGCACACTCCTTGCTGCTTCCTGCCAAACCCCGGCAGGAACCACCCATGCTGCACTCGCACTTGACCACGCTGAACGCGGTTGCCCTGGTGCTCGACACCTTCAAGGCCCAAGGCGTGGCCGCTGACGCATTGCTCGCCGGCAGCGGCATCTGCGGCGCGGACCTGAGCCGCGCCGACACGCGCATCACCACCAACCAGGAGATGCGCGTGTGTGCCAACGCCGTGGCCCTGCGCCGCGACATAGGCCTGGAATTGGGGCGGCGCATGCACGTGTCGTCCTACGGCATGCTCGGTTATGCGCTGCTCACCAGTGCCACCTTCGGTGACGCTTTGCGCCTGGCCCTGCGCTACCCGGCGCTGCTGGGAACACTGTTTGAGTTGAGCCTGGAAGAAGACGGCCAACGCATCTGGTTCACCGCCAGTGATTATCGGGAAAATCCGGCACTGACCGCATTCAACGTCGAGCTGTGCCTGGTCTCGTTAAAAGTCATCTGTGACGACTTGCTGGGCCAGCCCCTGCCGCTGCTCGGAGCCCGCTTCGAACACAGCGCGCCGGACTATCAGGCGCGGTATGCCGAGCGCTTCGACTGCCCGTTGACATTCGAAGCCACCGCCAATGCCTTTGCCTTCGACCGGCACTGGCTCGAGCAACCTTTACCCTTGGCCGACGCCATCACCCACCGCGCCATGGCCGAGCGCTGCCGCAAACAAAATACCGAATTCACCGGTCGCCAGGCCTGGCTGGGCCGGGTGCGCCTATTGCTGGCAACGCAATTGAACGCCGCCCCCGGCATCGATGGCTTGGCCGAGCAGATGAACTGTTCACCGCGCACCTTGCGCCGACACCTGCATGCCATGGGGTGTAGCTACCAGGAAATGCTGGACGAGTTGCGCTTCGAGCAGGCCAAGCAACTGCTGGGGGAGGACAAACTACCGATCTACCGTATTGCCGAGCAGTTGGGCTTCAGCGAAACCGCCAGTTTCCGGCATGCCTTCGTACGCTGGAGCGGCGTGGCGCCCAGTCAGTTCCGGCCGTGACGCACAGGCCTGGGGCGCCGCCGCGCCATTGAGGGGCGAATAGCGGACACATTCTTTGGCCCTATTTATCTCCTTTTGGCCGCTCCTGCCATTCTCCAAACCTGCGCACGCCGCAACACTGCAAGGCACCCCACTCAGCCTGCGGAGAACAACAACAATGCTGACGATCTACTCGGACGATCATCACCTGCACCACGGCCGTTGCGAATTGATGGACGGGCAATTGATGCCCTGTTTTGAAATGCCTTCGCGCGCCGACTACGTACTGCAGCGCGTCAACGAGCGCGAGTTGGGCCCGGTGCAGGCGCCTCAAGACTTCGGCCTGGCCCCATTGCAGCGCATCCACAGCCGCGACTACCTGGATTTTTTCAAAGGCGCCTGGCAACGCTGGACCACCTTCGGCCAGGACGGCGACCTGTTGCCCTACACCTGGCCCGCCCGCACCTTGCGCCGCGTACTGCCCACCAGCCTGCACGGCCAGTTGGGCTATTACAGCTTCGACGGCGGCGCACCGATCACCTCTGGCACTTGGCAAGCGGCCTACAGCGCGGCGCAGGTCGCGCTGACCGCGCAACAGGCGATCCAACACGGCGCCCACAGCGCCTTCGCCCTGTGCCGACCACCAGGGCATCACGCCGCCAGCGACCTGATGGGCGGGTATTGCTACCTCAACAACGCTGCCATCGCCGCCCAGGCCTTTATCGATCAGGGCGACGCGAAGGTCGCAATACTCGACGTCGATTACCACCACGGCAATGGCACTCAATCGATTTTCTATGAACGCAGTGACGTGCTCTTCGCCTCGATCCACGGGCATCCGGAGGCAGAGTTTCCGTTTTTCCTCGGTTATGCCGACGAGCTGGGAGAAGGCGCCGGCAAAGGCTTCAATTTCAACTACCCGCTGCCGGCCGGTTCCGGCTGGGGCACCTGGAGCGCCGCCCTGGAACAGGCGTGCGTGGAAATCGAGCGGTATGGCGCCGACGTTATCGTGGTCTCCTTGGGAGTGGACACCTTCAAGGACGACCCCATCTCGCAGTTCAAGCTCGACAGCCCGGACTACCTTGTCATGGGTGCGCGTATCGCGCGCCTGGGCAAGCCGACGTTGTTTGTGATGGAAGGCGGTTACGCCGTGGAAGAAATCGGCATCAATGCCGTCAACGTTCTCGAAGGTTTTGAGGGGTCAATCGAATGAACACGCTCAAGTCGCTTGTGCTCTGCGCCGCCGTGTTGAGCAGCGCCGTCCACGCCGAAGAAAAAACCCTGCGGGTCTACAACTGGTTCGACTACATCACGCCCAAGGCCCTGGACGACTTCAAGGCCGGGCACCCGGCAATCAAGCTGGTCTACGACATCTTCGACACCAACGAAGCCCTGGAAGCCAAGTTGCTCACCGGCAACGCCGGCTACGACGTGGTGGTGCCATCCAATGTGTTCCTGGCCAAGCAGATCGAGGCCGGTGTGTTCCAACCCCTGGACCGCAGCCAATTGCCGAACTGGAACCACCTGGACCCCAAGCTGATGAAGCTGATCGAGGCTAACGATCCGGGCAATAAATTCGCCGTGCCCTACATGTACGGCACGATCCTGATCGGCTTCAACCCGGACAAGGTCAAGGCCGCGCTGGGTGCCGATGCACCGGTGGATAGCTGGGACCTGATCTTCAAGCAAGAGAACATCAGCAAACTCAAGCAATGCGGCGTCGCGCTGCTGGATTCACCCTCGGAGATCCTGCCCCTGGCCTTGCAGCACCTGGGCCTGGACCCTAACAGCAGCAACCCCAAGGACTATGAAAAAGCCGAAGCGCTGTTGATGAAGATTCGGCCGTACATCACCTACTTCCATTCCTCCAAATACATGGCCGATATCGCCAACGGCGACATCTGCGTCGCCGTCGGCTACTCCGGCAGCTTCTCCCAGGCGGCCAACCGGGCCAAGGAGGCCAAGAACGGCGTGACCGTCGATATGCGCCTGCCCAGGGAGGGCGCGCCGATCTGGTTCGATATGCTGGCCATTCCCAAGGGCGCGAAAAACCCGCAGGACGCCTACACCTTCATCAATTACCTGCTGCAACCCCAGGTGATTGCGCCGATCAGCGATTTCGTCGGCTACCCCAACCCCAACAAGGACGCCACCTTGCAGGTCGACCCGGCGATCCGCAACAACCCCAACCTGTACCCCACCGAGGCGGCAATGGCCACGCTCTACACCTTGAAACCCCTGGGTCGCGACGCCGAACGCGCCAGGACCCGCGCCTGGAGCAAGATCAAGTCCGGCACCTGATAAGCGTCGGCCAGGGCCCACGCGCCCTGGCTGTTTTAACTATCTACCGTCCCCTGGGCATCTTTGGACACTACCTTGCGACTCTCTCGTTCGACTGCTCGCAAGGAGCTGCAGATGCCCAATGACTCATCCCGAAACGACGACCCCGTCGCCCGCAACCTTCCCCCCAGCACCTACGATCTGCTGACACAACTGACCACCGGCCCTTCGATGCGCGAGGTCGCCTCAACCCTGTTGCGTACGGCGCTGCGGGAAGAGTTTCCGACGTTGGATATCGAGCCTGACCTGGCCATGGTGATTACGCCGCGCTGGAGCATCATTGACGATGTTCTCCAACCGGCGGAGCCGTATGTCGACTCGCTGACCACGGTCCTCGCTCGGCAAGCGTTGGCGCCCGCGCCGGTGATCTACATCGACGGCGAGCATTTCCTCACCCAACACCCCCACGCAGTACCCGCAGTCCACCTGCCGGTGAAAATCGACGCCATTGCGCGGTTGCTCAACGAGCTGTCGGCGCTGATTTTCGTCGCCTTCCAGGAGCAGCAACTGGACCACTGGAACGCGTCCAATGGCACCGCCGGCCCGCGCTGGCAGATACTTTCCCAGTCCCTGCGCAAGGTGTGGAACCTCAACAAGCTGGAAGGCTGGGATGAACACGACTGCGCCATGGCTCGAACGCTGTTCCGATTGCCGGATCCGACTGGCCGTCAAGAAGGCGATCCGTACCCGATCAATGTCTACCTGATCGACATGGACGTACGCCAAAACAACAAGACCGTGCATGCGGGCCTGGCGGACATAGCGGTACTGATCGGCGTCCATGAGCAGAAGCAGCGGATCCTGACGTACTCGCTGGTCGAGGGTTACGAGAAGTTCGACTCGATGCAGCAACTGGGCGAAGTCCTGCCGGTCAGGTTGAACCCGTATCACCCCGAGCTGGACGTGCAATGGCGGCTGTATCAACCCCCTGGGAATTTCTTCGACAGCCAGGCCTTCGCCATGATCGCCCTGCAACTAGCGGTCATCGGCGCCTTTGGCTTGCGCAGCCACAAATCTTTCACCAGTAAAGGCATCAGCGACCAGGCCGTGATCAGCGTCGTGCCGGTGATCGACGACCTGAGCGATCAGTCGCTGTCGAACATCCGCCAGATTCATCAGCAACTGCCCGAATGGTTGGCGGACGCCTCGGACCTCGACATATCCACTTACGGCCGAGGCGTCATTGATCTGGCCCAGTTGCACACGCACAACCAAGGCCTGCAATTTGATGACGGTATCGCATCGATCCGCGACTACGCCCGGGCGCAACTGCGCAGTAAAATCCAGGCCCATCCCAATGGCGCCGGCCTGAACCTGGACAAGGTTGAAGTCAGCATCGAGAGCCCGGTGCTCTGGGGTACGTTTGTGGTGCCGGGTAGCAGTGACATCACGCGCCACAGCCTGGTCGACCTGGCCCTGGCAAACCTCACCGGTTTGCCGACGGGTACACCGAGCGTGCGCTACAACGGTGGCGACGCCCCGGACTGGCTGACCTACGACTACTTGAAGCAACTGATCGAAGCCATCGACATCGGCAAGCACTATCCGGCACTGATCAAGCGCACCCTGCTCACGGACCCGTTCGAGTCCAAGGCCCGCCAACTGCTCTACGTTTCACACCTGCGAGTGCAATTGCCGCTGCAAGCCCTGCAGTGGAAGATCAAGGGTGAGAACGGGCTCAACTCCCTCGGCTATCGCTATGTCGCTGCCGTTGTCCAGGCCCAGCAGCACGACCGCCAGGTCGAGGGGCAGGAGATCGTTATCCGCCGCCTGGCTTTCATCCCCACGCTGCGACCCGGTCATGAGCAGGATGTGGTCGCCAATATGTTCGTGATCGGCCCTCGCGATCACACCCAGGGCCCCTGCGTGCTCTATCGCCCGCTGCTCGAGCCGGTGCTGTTCCAATTCCCCACCCGGCAGAACCTGCTGTATGCCATCAAGCACAGTCACCTGCTGCGCGAGTCGGTCCTGGCCTGGCTGCCGGAAAGTTCGCGCTTCAACTACGAGCAATACGTGTTCCCCGACAAACTGCCTTCGCCGTGGACCGTGGCGCGGGTGCTGGTGGAGCCCGAAGTGGTCCTGCAAATGAGCGGGCCTATCGGCCTGAGCGATGAAGTGCTGACCGGTGACGTCCTGGGGACGCTGTTCGAGGCCAACGCCAATGCCATGATTGATCTGGCCAAGCAGCAATCGGTATCCAACACCCAGAAGCGCTGGGCAAGCTATCGACAGGCCGCCTGGCAGATTTTCGGCGCGGCCCTGCCCTTCCTCGGGCGCACAGCCGGGATCGCGGCCTGGATCTGGCAAATCATGGATGACCTGCAAGAAACCACCGAGCAAGAGCCTGGACCTGACGGGACAACCTCATGGACGGCGCAGATCGACCTGCTCCTCAATCTGGGCATGGCGCTGGTGATGCACGTCACCCTGCGCCACTCATCACCGAAAAAGAGCGCCGAAGGTTTTGCGCTCGAGCCCGAACCGAAGCTGGTCGAAGAGCCAGAAAAGGCAGCGCCTGTGCCCAGGAAACCCATCGTGACCAAGCAACCGGACCTGTCCGAAGCCGAGCTACCCGCTGAACATCAGGGTCCATTGCACATCCAAGGGGCGCTGAGCCGCACACCTTCAAGCCTGGCGGCGACGCTGGATCGCTTCAAAATCTCTAAACCGGAAGGGTTGGGCGAATCGAACAAGGAGCCTGGCCCGCACCTGCATCTTCATGGCCTGGCCGGCAAATGGTACGCGCAGGTCGGTGAACGCTGGTTCGAGGTCACCGTCGACGACAACGACAACGTGGTGGTCGTCGATCCCCGCCAGCCTTCGCAAACCGGCCCGGCATTGATGGGCAACCTGGCCGGCAAATGGTTTGTCGACACACGCCTGCGCCTGCGCGGCGCCGGCTTCAGGAATCGCCGCAGGGCGGCCAGGGGCAAGGCACCTTCGCGCATCAAGGAATTGCGTGAAAGCCTCACTGCGTTCGATGCCGATGAAAGACGCGGGCAGGCGGAAGTCGCCGCCGTATTTGACGCCATCGTTCGCGAGCCCGGGCCGTCCAGGGATACGACGCACCAGGCATTCATCGAGAAGGTCGACGCTCGCCTGGAACAGTACGAGACACCCATCCGCCAGTTGCGCGCACTGAACATCATCGACTCGGTGCCCAATTACCAGAGCAGCATGACCGACTACTTGAACAAGCAGTTGCTGCTGACCCGATCCGCCGTGGCTGAAAGCCTCCCCGAGTTTCGGGAAAAACTGCTCTGGACCCTCGAGCACATCGAGACCCTGTCCGCCCTTGAACCCAAGAAGCAGGCCGAAGCTGCCCAGGTCATGGCGAATTTGAACAAGGCAATGATCAGCCGCCTGGAATATGCCGAGTCGCGCTACCGTGAACTGGAAGGACTTGGCATGGAAGGCGCGAAGGTCGCACAGACCACCATGCGCGCGTTGCCCGGCATGCGGCTGCACGATCTCAAGGCGCTGCAAGTCACCCTGACGCGTTACCTGTGTATCCGCGAAGGCGACGGCGAGGCGTTTATCGATGCCCGCACTCAGATCGGCGAAATTGTCGAGATTGCCGACCTCAACATTCAAAACTGGGTTGAAACCCTGATCGAAGCCAACGTCAGCGGCCTGGATGAGCGCATCGAGGTGCTCAACAGCGTGGCCGACCAATTCGCCATCGTCGACCAACGCCTGCTGGACCTGCACGCCGAACACCCGGAGCAGGTAAACCGGGAAACCCTGGAGGACCTTCGCAAGGAAATCGATGGTTTCAATCAGCAGGCGGTGGTGGAGCTTGCGCTGCTGCTGCGCGAAAAAAAGACCCTGGAACCCAAGCCGGGTACGTCAAAGCCGCCGCCTACGCCCAAGCGCAAAGTCATCAAGACCCGCTTCAATGGCGTGGTGGTGGGTGAACCTCGCGCATCGCAAAGCCATCTGGTGGACGTCAAGGCGCCAATGACGGGCAGGCTCATCGCCACGTTCCACGAGAAAACACCGGGGGTCTGGGTTGAACGGGAAAGCCCGTCCCCAAGTCGTACAGAGCCACACACCGTTGACCTGAATGCGGGCATGAGGGCCGGGCAAGGCTTGCTGGATGAAGAGCAGGCCGTCACCCAGCGTATCCTTGCGCACTCCAAAAAAGCCGGGCGCATCCCTGTGGAAATCGAAGAGATGCTGCACCAGTACGCCGCACGCCTGGAGCGCTCGGTCAGCACCATTGAGGAAGGGCTGACGCGACTCAACCTGACCGAAAGCGATCGCCCCTCAGCCGCCACCCTCAGCAGGAACCTCAACGACGCCGCTCAGCGGCTCTACAAACTGGGCACCGACACCCGCATCAGCATGACCAAAGAACAACCGCCCACCGCAGCGCGGGTGGAATGGCTGCACGAACAGGGATTGGTGAAGATTGAAAAGGTCGTTACCCGCAAGCGTCTCAAGGGCCCCGGCAAGAACTATCTGGACGAATACGAAGTGCGCGATCACCAGAGCCGTGCCGCGTTGTGGTATGCGCACTTTCACTACGATTCCGTGCAAGCCGCGACTGAAAATTTCTTTGCCGGTCATCTGAAAACCCGCGAGCAGCGCAAACTTGGCGGAGCCATAGAGCGCGCAGGCCTGAGCGACCGGGACCAGATTGCGGTGTACCGCAGTGAAATCAGCCCGCAGCTGGCGCGCTCGTTGTTCTTCCAGAGCTGAGTGGGTCAGCCGCTGAGCCAGGCTTTGCCCAGACGCGAAAGGGCCTGGGTAATGGCTGCCTCAGGCACGGCGGCAAACCCCAGCACCAGGCCGGCGCGTTGATCTGGTGCTGGGCTTGAACCGGGCAGCCAATAGCTACTCAGGCCATTGATTTCTACGCCCACGCCGCGGGCTTGTGCCAGCAACTGCTGCTCACGGGCCAGGCTGTCTACCCGAACCGTAAGGTGCAGGCCCGCTGCAACAGCGGGCAGGTTGTCCACACCGGGCAGCCCGCTGGGCCAGCCGGCCAGCAAGGCATTGCGCCGACTCAGGGCGGCGCGACGCATGCGGCGGATATGGCGCTGGAAATGCCCGGCCGCCATGAATTCGGCCATCACCGCCTGAGTGCTGACTTCCGAGTGGCGCATGTCGACGGCGCGGCGCCGGGAGAACGCATCCACCAGACCCGGCGGCAATACCAGATAGCCCAGACGCAGGGCCGGGAATGCCACTTTGCCGAAGGTACCGACGTAGAGCACGCGCCCGCTGCGGTCCAACGCGGCCAGGGGCGCCAGCGGCGCACCGCTGTAGCGGTATTCGCCATCGTAGTCGTCTTCGATGATCCAGCCACCGGTGCGCTCGGCCCAGGCCAGCAGTTCCAGGCGCCGCGCCAGGCTCATCACCACGCCCAGCGGGTATTGATGGGAGGGTGTGACATAGGCCAGGCGGCAGTCTTCCAGGCCATTGAGGGTCTGGCAGTCGATACCTTCGCTGTCCACCGGCACACCCCGCAGGTTCGCACCAGCCAAGGCGAATGCGTGGCCGGCTGCACGATAGCCTGGGTTTTCCACCGCGACCCCGTCGCCGGGCTCCACCAGCAACTGTGCACAAAGGCTGATTGCCTGCTGTGCACCACTGGTGATCACTATTTGTTCAGCGGTGCACTGCATGCCTCGCGAGCTGCGCAGGTAAGCCGCGATCAGCCCACGCAGGCGTGCGTCGCCTGCGGGGTCGCCGTAGCACAACTGTTCCAGGTCCGGCTTGCGCCAGAAAGCCCCGTTCAGCTTGGCCCAGACCTCAAAAGGGAACAGATCGAAGGCGGGCACCCCCACGCGAAACGCCTTGGGCGGCCCGGTCGGCGGTTGGGCTAAATGGTTGTGTTGCAGACGGTCCAGGGCCGGACTGTGGATAACTTCGGCACCCAGATCCACCGGCAAATTCGTGCATTTTGTGGATAAGGGTGGGGATAAGCCTGTTGGTAAGCCTGTGGATAGTTTTGTGGATAAATTTTTAGGGGTAGGCAGTTGGGCGACATAAGTGCCATCTCCCACCCGGCCTTCGATAAACCCCTCGGCGTACAACTGATCGTAGGCGCGCACCACGCTGTTGCGGGAAATCGACAGGGCCGCAGCCAGATCACGGCTGGCGGGCAAACGCGTGCCGCTGACCAGGCGCCCGTCCAGCACGCGCAGGCGCAGGGCCTCATAGAGTTGGCGCGTGAGGCCCTGGCGCCGGTCCAGCTCGATACCGGCCGGGTTAAATGAAAGAGGCGGCGAGAGTGGTGACATATTGGACCTACGAAATTGACCTTGGATGGCTCTTACAACGGACCATTAGCCTGCCTAGGATGCAGGCATTCGCCAAGGAAAATATTCATGTACACACCACGCGCCTTTGTCCTCGAAGACCTGCCCGAATTACACCAACTGATCCAGCACACACGCCTGGCGCAGTTGGTGACCTTTGGCGAGCAAGGCCTGCAGGCCAGCCATTTGCCACTGCTACTGAATCCCGATGAAGGCCCCAATGGCACGTTGTACGGGCACCTGGCCAGGGCCAATCCGCAGTGGAAAGACCTGCAAAACGGCAGCGAAGCTCTGGTGATCTTTGCCGGCGCCGATGCTTACGTCAGCCCGGCGTTTTACCCGGCCAAGGCCGAGCACGGCAAAGTGGTGCCCACCTGGAATTACCTGGCAGTGCACGCCTACGGCAAGGCCGACGTGTTCACCGACGCCGAACGTTTGCTCGACGTGGTCAGCGCCCTTACCGACCGCCACGAGGGCAATCGCGCCCAGCCCTGGAAAGTCAGCGACGCCCCGGCCGACTACATTGATGGCATGCTCAAGGCCATCGTCGGCTTCAGCCTGCCGATCGAGCGCCTGATCGGCAAACGCAAGCTCAGCCAGAACCGCAGCCCGGCCGACATCGCCGGGGTGCGCAACGGCCTGGCCGCCAGTGTCGACGTACGCGACCAGACCCTCGCCCGCTTTATGCCCCAAGGAGTTCCAGAATGAGCCCGCTCGAGATTCGCCAGGTCAGCGCCGCCGACCACACCGCCTGGTTGCCGCTGTGGCAGGCGTATTTGACGTTCTACAACACCCAATTGCCGGACGCGGTCAGCCAGAGCACCTGGCAACGCCTGATCGATGCCGACGAGCCGACCCATTCGGCCCTGGCCTGGCAGGGTGGCAAGGCGGTGGGCATGGTCAACTTCATCTACCATCGCTCCAACTGGAGTATCGAGAACTCCTGCTACCTGCAGGACCTGCTGGTGGACTCGGCCCAACGCGGCACCGGCGTCGGTCGCAAACTGATCGAGTTCGTCTATGCCACGGCCAAGGCCGATGGCTGCGGCAAAGTGCATTGGCTGACCCACGAGACCAACGCCACGGCGATCCAGCTCTATGAGCGCATCGCTGAACGCCCAGGTTTAATTCAATTTCGCAAAGCCCTTTAAGGAGCGCAGCATGTCGATCTCCCTCGCTGACTGGAAAGGCGTTCCGGCGCCCACGGCTCAACTGCTCGAAGGACGTTTTATCCGCCTGGTCAAACTCGACCCCGCGCGCCACGCCGATCAGCTCTGGCAAGCCCTCGAAGGCCCCGGCGCAGACCCGAAGTTGTGGGACTATCTGCCTTACGGCCCGTTTGCCGAGCGCGCCGCGTTCGATGTGTGGTTGAACAACCACGCGGCCAGCACCGACCCGTATTTCTTCAGTGTGGTCGACCGCGCCAACGATGAGGTGCAGGGCATCCTGAGTTTGATGTCCATCGTCCCGGCCCAGGGCCGTATCGAAATCGGCCATGTCACCTTCGGCGCCCCGATGCAGCGCTCGCCGAAAAGCACCGAGGCGGTGTATCTGCTGGCCAAGTATGCGTTCGAGCAGGGCTACCGCCGCCTGGAATGGAAATGCAACAACGGCAACGCCCGCTCCCGATACGCAGCCGAGCGCCTGGGTTTCAGGTTCGAAGGGGTATTCCGCCAGCACATGGTGGTCAAGGGCCAGAACCGCGATACGGCATGGTTTTCGATGCTGGATTCGGAATGGCCGGCGATTGACGCGGGGTTCGAACAGTGGCTCTCGGAGGCTAACCAGACCAGCGCCGGGCAGCTGAAAACATTGGCCGAGTGCAGAAATTGAAACGAGGGGTTCGCCCCAATGCCCCTGTAGGAGCGAGCTTGCTCGCGAAAAACGCCCAGGCAACACGCTCATACTGGATAAACGTGAAGCCCCTAGTTCTTCGCGAGCGCTCCTACACAAAGCCTTAACCGATTGGGGTCAGGTGCTTGGCCAGCACCGCAATATGCTCCGGCCCGATGCCGCAGCAGCCGCCCAGATGGCTGGCCCCGCGCGCCTGCCAATCGGCCGCCCAGTGCAGATAGCCGGGCGGGTCAAGGTCATCGCGCAGCGGGTCGAGGCCATCGTTGGCCGTGGCCTCCTTGGGTTGCGGCGGGAACGCGTTGGCGTAAGCGCCGATCTGGATCGCCACGCCAAGGCGCTCGAAGGTCTGGCGGGCAGCGTCAATCGCCGCGCCGATCACTTCCGGCTGGCTGCAGTTGAACAGCAGCACCTCCACGCCCAGCTGCGCTGCCGCTTCGGCGGCATCCGCCACCGGTTCGCCTGAGCGCAGGCGTGGCACCTCGTCCGTGTCTTCGTCCTTCAAGGTAAACGACAGCCAGAGCGGTTTACCGTCTTTCGGCAGCCCGGCCTGGATCGCCCGCGCCTCGGCGATGGAGCTCTGGGTTTCCGCCAGCCACAGGTCGACGTGGGGCGCCAGGCCGTTCACCAGAGGCGTCAGCAGCTCGCTCACCCGCCCAGGCTCGAACAAATCCGGCCGATAAGAACCGAACAGCGGCGGCAATGAACCCGCCACCCGCACCGCCTGGCCTGAAGCCTGCACCGCACGGCGGGCCAATTCACCAGCGAGGGCCGCCAGCGCCTGGCCTTCGGCGGCGAACCGCGCCTCACCAATATGAAAGGGCACAACGGCGTAGCTGTTGCTGGTGATCACGTTGGCGCCGCTCTGGATATACGCCGCGTGCACCGCCTCAACCGCCTGAGGCGCTTCACTCAACGCCAGCGCCGACCACTCAGGCTGCCTGAACGGCGCGCCACGGCGTTGCAGCTCACGGCCCATACCGCCATCGAGAATTACTGTAGGTTGTGCGCCCATATAGCTTTTACTCATATGCTTATGAAAATAACTCACTATGAGAGTCGTTCTTATAACTATTTAATACGCACCAGTCGGCTCATCACAACTCTTTTTTCTTCAGGTGTCTGCTTTGAAACTTAAACCGCTATTGGCCCTGGGCCTGACCATGCTCGCTGCCTCCACTCAGGCCTTCGGCGGTACCACCCTGGATCGGATCGAGCAAAAGAAAGAACTGGTGGGCGTGCTGATGGAGAGCTATCCGCCGTTTTCGTTTCTCAATGAGCAGAACCAACTCGACGGCTTCGACGTCGACGTGGCCAAGGCCGTGGCACAAAAACTGGGCGTGAAGCTTCGCCTGGAAACCCCGTCCTGGGACGTGATCGCCGCCGGCCGCTGGAGCGGGCGCTACGACATCTGCATCTGCTCCATGACCCCGAGCAAGGCGCGCGCCGAAGTGTTCGATTTCCCGGTGGAGTACTACGCCTCGCCTGCGGTGATCGTGGTCAATGCCAAGGATGACCGCATCCACGGCGCCAAGGACCTGAGCGGCAAGAAAGTCGGCCTGACCAGCGCATCGAGCTACGAGAGCTATCTGAACAAGAATCTGGTGATCGAAGGCGCCGAAGACACGCAACTGCAGTATCCGTTCGAGGACGTGCAGATCGCGCCGTACGACACCGACAACGTGGCCTTCCAGGACCTCGGCCTGGGCGCCGGCGTGCGCCTGGACGCAATCCTCACCAACCTGGTGACCGCCCAACCACGCTTGACCGCCGACAAGCGCTTCAAGCTGGCCGGCGAGCCGCTCTACTCGGAGCCCAACTCGGTCGCCATCGAAAAAGGCGACCCGCAGTGGGACAGCAAAGTGCGTGAGGTCTTCGCGCAGCTCAAGCAGGACGGCACCTTGAGCAAGCTGTCGCAAAAATGGATCGGCGCCGACATCAGCCAATGACCGCATTCCCGACCCCGCCCCAACCCCCGGTAACCACGTCGCGGCTGCGGCGGCTGTTCGGCTTTCGCACGCGGCTGTTCCTGACCTGGGCCGCACTGCTTTGCCTGTTTGCCAGCTTCTTCCTGAGCTTTGACCTGAAGTTCTCGATCATCCTCGACAAGCTGCCCAACCTGGTTGGCGTGCACCTGGCGCCCAACGGCTTCCTGCAAGGCGCGGCGCTGACGCTGTTTCTGTGCCTGTGTTCGATCGTGGCTTCGTCGGTGCTGGGTTTCGTCACTGCGCTGGGACGCGTGTCGAAAAGCGCCCTGGCCTTCGGCATCGCCACGTTCTATGCCTCGTTTTTTCGCGGTACGCCGCTGCTGATCCAGATCCTGCTGATCTACCTCGGCCTGCCGCAACTGGGCCTGGTTCCGGGTGCGATCGTCGCCGGGATCATCGCGCTGTCGCTGAACTACGGCGCCTACCTGAGCGAAATCTTCCGCGCCGGTATCCTCGGCGTGCCCCACGGCCAACGGGAAGCGGCACTGGCCCTGGGCATGCGCGACAGCGCGATCTTCTGGCACGTTACGCTGCCCCAGGCCATGCGCACCATCGTCCCGCCGGCCACCAACCAGTTCATCTCGATGCTCAAGGACTCGTCGCTGATCTCGGTGATGGGCGTGTGGGAAGTGATGTTCCTTGCACAATCCTATGGGCGCTCAAGCTATCGCTATATCGAGATGCTCACCACGGCGGCAATCATCTATTGGGTGATGTCTCTCGGACTGGAGCTGATCCAGGCGCGCATGGAGCGGCACTATGGCAAGGGCTATGCGGGCCGTAGGTGAAGGTTAGTAGAGCGGGCGTCGAACTCGGATCACGCCCATCTGCAAACCAAAAGGCCGCAGTACCGCGTCCAGCGTCTTCAGCGTCTGGTTACCCTCACCCTGTTCGATATGCACCAGCGTGCGCACAGAAATTTTGCACATGCGCGCAAACTGACTCTGGTGCAATCCCGTCACCTCGACACGCAAACGTCGCACCGCGTCCCCCAGTTCGAGCGAACCCTCGGCCAAGCCTTCTTCGATAGCCGCAATCAGTTGCGCCCTTTGCTCCATGGACAGACTCATCTCAAACCCCACTTAATCAGGTGCTGATCCAAGCTGCGCAGGGCGATACGGGGATGGCTCCACGTAGTCTCAGGCAGTCCGCTGTCCAGCAGAAGATCCGGCAGCGCCCGCAGACGCTCGGCATCCTGGCGTAGACGTTCGAAGGCGCTTTCGGCATCGACTAAAGTCGCCAAGGCACCGCAGGCGCCACGCCAATCTACATCGCCAGCAATTTCCAGCCGGCCGGGCCATTTAGTGGTGCGGGTTATGCCCTCATCATCCATGACCATGGGCGCCAAATCATAAACCGGCGCCATGCGCAGACTTCCCGGACCTCGGATAATGGAGGTGTTGCGCCCATGGTTATCTGAATTACCCAGGATTTTGTTCAGCAGATCGCGACGCAAATAGTCCGCCACCAGATCAGCTACTTGCGCCTCCTGGCCCGCTGCCTTCCACAAACTCACCAGCATCTGAAGCACGCTTACATGATCCATCCGACTGCCGGGAACAGTGATGCCAGCAGCCGAGTAAAGCGATTCGACCGCGAAACGCTCGACACGTTGACCACAGACCGCGCGATCAAAGCGGTGCATCCACAGGCTGGGCCTGCTCGCCTGCTCCAACGCTAAGCCCTCGCTGGCAACCGTCTCGATACCCAAGGAATGCAAGGCCTTGTAGTAGTGATATTCGCTCCTGAGAATATCCTGGTCTCTTTGCGATGCCTGATTGCGAGCGAACTTGATGAACCAATGCTGGCTCACTTGGGCATCATCCAGCGCGGCATCTGGATACAACAGCCCCTCCCGACTTTCGGTCAACAGTAGCTTCGGGGCCTCGCCACCCGCGCCTGTGGCACCACCAATAGCCGCCCCTTGTTCATAGGCGTACTCCAGAAATCGATTGTCGCGCGCCACTACATCCTGGCGTGAAAATCCGATTTTTGGACGATTCAGACAACCTCTCACTGATTCTTTGATGCGCATATGCCCAATCGGGGCTGGCGTATTAAATGCCAGCAGAAACAAGTCAGCGCTCATACCCTCGGGCTTTACCGTGTCCATATGGCTCAGTAGAAAGCGCTTGGCCGCACCTGCTGGCGCAATGTCATACACAAATCCGGGCGCTTGCTTGAAAGTATTTTGATTCCAGCTGGGCGGTACCCCGACGCTGACGGCAGGGGCAAAGACGGTAGGGATATGATCAAGATGCTCGACTAAGTAAGGCGAGGCATAGCCGAACCGGCATGGCCCCATAAAACCGCTGGATGGCTCAAGAAACTCCAGATCCATAGCGTCCTGCCATCGGTCGTTGGCGAAGACCTGTACCGTGAGCTTTAATGTCGATTCAATTTGCAATTTAATGCACCTGCCTACTTAGATTCGTCGTCACATTTGCAATATAGTGCATAAAACTGCCAGTCGATGCGTGAAATACGCATTTAAATACATACCAGCACAGTCAATCGCAGCCCTAGTGCTTAATCGCAACGGACTAAAGACAACTCCCGCAAATCCGCAGCCCCCGGCCTGACATTTATCTCCCCGGCACCCCGCTAAATTCCCAGCCTCATACATTAAGAGGTGGGTTTACATGCCGCTCATACACAAACAACTCGCACTGGCTATCACCCTGGCGTTCGCAGCGATCAGCACTCAACAGGCGCAGGCACGCGGCGACATTGAGCCAGACAGTGAATGGCTTGAGCCGGCTCCGGTGAACGGTGGAAAACAATATTTCGAACCGGCCCTCCCGGCGCCTGAAGACTTCTACTTCGCCAACACGGCTACCAGCCGCAACGGCTTGAGCGTCGCCCATGTGCTGGACTCCGCAGTGGACACACTGCTGGCGTCGGACGAACTGCACGAATGGGAAAAAGACCAACTTGAGCAATACGGCCAGCACCTGAGCACTTTGGAGCCAGGCAGGCTAGGTGCCGTGCTTGAGCAATTGGCAGGCAGCCAGAACGCCAACTTGGGCACCGCCACCCAAAACAGCATGAAACAATTGAACGCCAGCCTGTTGTCGGCAATACGTCTGCCGGACAACCACGCAAGCGAGACGGGACGCGTGTGGTTCCAAGGCTTGGGCAATAGCGGCAGCCTCGATGCCCAACACGGCAGTGCCGGTCTGAAACAACGCAGCCAAGGCCTGCTGCTGGGTGCTGACTGGTCAATCGACCACGCATGGCGGGTGGGCGTAGTCGGCGGCAAGTCCGGCAGTGAACTGAACGCCACGCGTTTCAAGGGTGATCTGGACAGCTGGCACCTGGGCGCTTACGCCGTGCGTCAAGACGGACCACTGGCGTTGCGCCTGGGCGCGCTTTACAGCAGCCATACCGGAAAAAACAAACGTACGGTCGATTTCGACCTCATTGACCTTCGCCAGAACCTCACCGGCAAGTACAACGCCCAGAGCCAAAACGTATTCGCAGAGGCGGGCTATCAACTGGATATCGGCGGCTTGCACGCCGAGCCCTTTGCCAGCGCGGGTTTTCAACGTTATCAGCGCGACCGCTTCCAGGAAAAAGGCGGCTATAGCGCTTTGGACGTGGGTGCACAAACCCAGCAAAACTTCAGTAGCACCTTCGGTCTTCGCTTGAGCCACGACGTTGCAATGGGCAACCAGATGACCCTCAAACCGCACCTGAGCACCCAATGGAAACACCTGTATGGCGACGTTAACAGTCGCGTTCGCCAGTCATTTGCCTGGAATAAACGAGAGGACTTCAACAGCGAGTTCACCATCGGCGGCACTGCTCTGGACCGCAACAGCCTGGCGCTGCGTACCGGCATGGACATGGCACTGTCGGCTGAACACACCGTGGGCCTGGCCTACACCGCCGAGCTCGGCAGCACGAGTCGCAACCAGGGATTGATGGGGCAGTGGGCGATGGCGTTCTAAGGCGCCAATGCCTGATCAGCAGGCAAAAAAAAGGGGGCACATGCCCCCCCGAGGTTTAAGCGGTAGTGTCGAAGGCTCGGTATCAGCCTTCGATTTCAATCAGGATTTCGCCAGGGTTCACGCGGTCGCCCTTGGCCACATGCACGGCGGTGACTTTACCGGCGATGGAGGCCTGCACTTCGGTTTCCATCTTCATCGCCTCGGTGATCAGCACCGCCTGGCCGGCCTTGACCATGTCGCCTTCCTTGACCAGCACGTCGACGATATTGCCTGGCATCGCGGTGCTGACATGGCCAGGCTCGGTGGCATGCTTGCGCTTGCTGCCGCCGCTGCTGACGAACTCGTTGAGCGGTTCGAACACCACTTCTTCGGGCATGCCGTCGATGGACAGGTAGAAGTGGCGCTTGCCTTCGGCTTTCACCCCGACACCGGTGATGTCCACGCGGTAGCTTTCACCGTGCACATCGATGACGAACTCGGTCGGTACGCCTTCGCCACCGGCACGGGCCACGCCGCCGGCTTCAGGGATCGGCAGCAGCACTTCCGGCGCCAGGGTGCCGGCGTCGCGCTCTTCGAGGAACTTGCGGCCGATGTCCGGGAACATGGCGTAGGTCAGCACGTCTTCTTCGGACTTGGCCAGCGCGCCGATTTCGCCGCGCAGCTTGGTCATTTCCGGCTTGAGCAAATCAGCCGGGCGTACGTCGATCACCTCCTCGCTGCCGATGGCCTGGCGGCGCAGCTTCTCGTTCACAGTGCCCGGCGCCTTGCCGTAGCCGCCTTGCAGGTAGAGCTTCACTTCGTTGGTGATGGTCTTGTAACGCTCGCCGGCCAGCACGTTGAAGAACGCCTGGGTGCCGACGATCTGTGAGGTTGGGGTGACCAGCGGCGGGAAGCCAAGGTCTTCACGCACGCGGGGGATTTCGGCGAGCACCTCGCTCATGCGGTTCAGCGCGCCCTGCTCTTTCAACTGGTTGGCCAGGTTGGAAATCATCCCACCGGGCACCTGATTGACTTGCACGCGGGTGTCGACAGCGGTGAACTCGCTTTCGAACTGGTGGTATTTCTTGCGCACGGCATAGAAGTACAGGCCGATTTCCTGCAGCAGTTCCAGGTCCAGGCCGGTGTCGAATTCACTGCCCTTGAGGGCGGCGACCATTGACTCGGTGCCCGGGTGGCTGGTGCCCCAGGCGAAGCTGGAGATGGCGGTGTCGATGTGGTCGGCACCGTTTTCGATGGCCTTGAGTTGGCACATCGCCGCCAGGCCCGCAGTGTCGTGGGAGTGGATAAAGATCGGCAGGTTCTGCTCGGCTTTCAGCGCCTTGACCAGCTCGCCAGTGGCGTAGGGCGTCAGCAGGCCGGCCATGTCCTTAATCGCGATGGAGTCGCAGCCCATGGATTCGAGCTGCTTGGCCTGCGCCACGAACGCCTCGACGGTGTGCACCGGGCTGGTGGTGTAGGCGATGGTGCCCTGGGCGTGCTTGCCGGCGGCTTTGACCGCTTCGATGGCCACTCGCAGGTTACGCACGTCGTTCATGGCATCGAAGATGCGGAACACGTCGATGCCATTAACGGCGGCTTTGGCAACGAACGCGCGGACCACGTCATCGCTGTAGTGGCGGTAGCCCAGCAGGTTCTGGCCGCGCAACAGCATTTGCAGGCGCGTGTTGGGCAATGCGGCGCGCAGTTGGCGCAGGCGCTCCCACGGGTCTTCTTTGAGGAAGCGCACGCAGGCGTCGAAGGTCGCACCGCCCCAGACTTCCAGGGACCAGTAGCCGACTTTGTCGAGCTTGTCGCAGATCGGCAGCATGTCGTCAGTGCGCATGCGGGTCGCCAGCAACGATTGGTGGGCGTCGCGCAGGATGGTGTCGGTTACGAAGATTTTCTTAGACATTGGAATGTTCCTCACAGGCCTGCGTGGGCGGCGATGGCGGCGGCGATGGCCAGGGCCAGCTCTTCGGGTTTGCGCTTGATCGAGTAGTTGGTCAGCTCAGGATGGCTTTCCACAAAGCTGGTATTGAACTGACCGCTGCGGAATTCCGGGTTACGCAGGATTTCCTGGTAGTAGGCGGCGGTGGTCTTCACGCCTTGCAGGCGCATGTCATCCAGGGCACGCAGGCCGCGGTCCATGGCTTCTTCCCAGGTCAACGCCCACACCACCAGTTTCAGGCACATGGAGTCGTAGAACGGCGGGATGGTGTAGCCGGTGTAGATCGCCGTGTCGGTACGCACGCCGGGGCCGCCGGGGGCGTAGTAACGGGTGATCTTGCCGAAGCTTGGCAGGAAGTTGTTCTTCGGGTCTTCGGCGTTGATACGGAACTGCAACGCGAAGCCACGGTGCTGGATGTCTTCCTGCTTGACCGACAGCGGCAGGCCCGAAGCGATGCGGATCTGCTCGCGGACGATGTCGATCCCGGTGATTTCTTCGGTGATGGTGTGTTCCACCTGTACCCGGGTGTTCATCTCCATGAAGTACACCTCGCCCTCGGCGAGCAAGAACTCCACGGTGCCGGCGTTCTCGTAGCCCACGGCCTTGGCCGCACGCACCGACAGATCGCCGATATAGGCGCGCTGTTCAGGGGTGAGCTGGGGGCTGGGAGCGATTTCGATGAGTTTCTGGTTGCGACGCTGGATCGAGCAGTCGCGCTCGAACAGGTGCACGACGTTGCCAAAGCTGTCACCGAGGATCTGCGCTTCGATGTGCTTGGGATTGACGATGCATTTTTCCAGGAACACTTCCGCCGACCCGAAGGCCTTGGTGGCTTCGGAAATCACTCGGGGGAAGGCTTGTTCAAGTTCTTCGCGGCTGTTGCAACGACGGATACCGCGCCCGCCACCACCGGACGTGGCCTTGAGCATCACCGGGTAACCGATACGGTCGCCTTCAGTGAGCGCTTCATGGATATCGGCGACGTTGCCTTCGGTGCCCGGCGTGACCGGCACGCCAGCCTTGATCATGCTGCGGCGCGCTTCGGTCTTGTCGCCCATGCGGCGAATCACTTCCGCCGAGGGGCCGATGAACTTGATGCCGCGTTCGGCGCAGATGTCCGCCAATTCGGCGTTTTCCGACAGAAAGCCGTAGCCGGGATGCAGCGCATCGCAACCGGTCTCTACGGCCAGGTTCACCAGTTTGCGCGGGTTCAGGTAGCCGGCCAAGGGCTCGGCACCGATGCTGTGGGCTTCGTCGGCACGCTTGACGTGTAACGCGTGGCGGTCGGCGTCCGAATAAACCGCAACCGAGCGAATGCCCATCTCGGCGCAGGCACGCACGATTCGTACGGCAATTTCACCACGGTTGGCGATCAGGATCTTTTTTATCACTTGGAAATTCCCTTGAGCCGATTGCTGCGTTCTTCGACCCGTTAAAGGCGGGTCGACGCGTGACCAAATGTTTCATGACAGTCGCGAGACACACACTATGCGCACTTGAGGATTAACAAAAATCAATAATTGTTGGGCTGTGTATAAGTAAAGACTTATAGTTGGCCGGACGACCGGGGCTTGAGGAGTTACTTAATGCGTAAGTCATTGATGCGTATGACATTGCGTCAATTGCAGATTTTCAATGAAGTGTGTGATCTGCGTTCCTACAGCCGTGCAGCCGAGGAAATGTCCCTCACCCAACCCGCCGTCAGCCTGCAAATTCGCCAGCTCGAAGAGCTGCTTGGCCAGCCGCTGTTCGATTATGTCGGCAAAAAGCTCTACATGACCGAGGCCGCTGAAGCTTTGCAGCGGGCCAGCCGGGATATCTTCGGGCGCCTGGAAAATCTCGATATGCAGCTGTCGGACATGCAGGGCTCGTTGCAGGGCCAGCTCAAATTGGCGATCGAATCCAGCGCGAAATACTTCGTGCCGCACCTGTTTGCCGCTTTCAAGCGCCAGCACCCGGAGGTGCAGCTGCACCTGACGGTGGTCAATCGCGCCCAGGTGATTCGCCGGCTTTCGGACAACCGTGACGACTTGGTGATCATGTCCATGGTGCCTCAGGACATGGGCCTGGAATTCCTGCCGTTCCTGAATAACCCGATTGTCGCCGTGGCGCTGCCGGATCACCCCTTGAGCCTGCAAGGGCCGCTACGCTTGCAGGATCTGGAGCCCTACACCCTGCTCACCCGCGAACCGGGTTCCGGCACGCGGCTGGCCTGCGAAGAGTACTTCAAGGAAAAACGCGTGCACTTCACGCAGACGGTGGAAGTGGCCTCGGCCGAGGCGCAACGCGAGTGCGTAGCTGCAGGGTTGGGCGTGGCCCTGCTGACGCGCCACGCCCTGAACCTGGAGCTGGCCACCGGCGGGCTCAAGGAGCTGCCGGTGGAAGAACTGCCGCTGTACCGCAGTTGGTGCCTGGTGCAAGCCAAAGCCAAGCGGCTGTCACCGGTGGCCCACGCGTTCCTGGGCTTTATCCGCAGCGAACGGGTGCAGATCAGCGCGCTGGCTGAGCGTTTCGCTGGGCAGCCAAGGGTGCCTGCCAATGGAGTTCCGGGTAGTCACTGATGCTCTGGAGCAGTTGGCGCTGGTCGCAGCGGTCTTCGATTGCGCGACGGAACGCCATGCGGCGCTGGTCTTCCTGCTGACGACGGGTCTTGACGGTGCTGTTGCTGTCTTCGTAGGGCCGGGCCATTTGGAGTCTCCCAATGCAAGTACGGGGAGTACAGGATGGTCGCCGGGGATGACGGGGCTATGACAGCCTGATGAAGATTCTGAGGATGCGGAGATTCGAAATGTGGGAGGGGGCTTGCCCTAGAGCCCTCTGTAGGAGCGAGCTTGCTCGCGAAAAACTCACAGGCACCGCGTTCATTCAGAAAGCACGCGTTATCGTTGACGTTTTTCGCGAGCAAGCTCGCTCCTACAGACTGGCATTAGGGCTTGCCCCCTCCCACATTTTGTTCTGTGTACAGTTGATCAGTCGTCGAGGGCTTTGACGGATTTTGGCGACAACCGCAGGCTGCGCAAACTGCGCTTCACACTCTTGAGGTGGTTGACCAGGCTCGGCCCTCGGGCCATGGCCACGCCCATGGCCAACACGTCGATCACCACCAGGTGGGCAATGCGCGAGGTCAGCGGCGTGTAGATCTCGGTGTCTTCGTGTACGTCGATCGCCAGGTTCACCGTGGACAATTCCGCCAATGGCGTCTGGCTCGGGCACAGGGTGATCAGCGAAGCGCCGCTTTCACGCACCAGATTGGCGGTGATGAGCAGGTCTTTGGAGCGACCGGACTGGGAAATACAGATGGCCACGTCGGTGGGCTTCAAGGTCACCGCCGACATCGCCTGCATGTGCGGGTCGCTGTAGGCCGCCGCCGTGAGCAGCAGACGGAAAAATTTGTGCTGGGCGTCGGCCGCCACCGCGCCGGAAGCTCCAAAGCCATAGAACTCCACGCGCTGGGCCTGGGACATCGCGGTCACGGCCTTTTGCAGCTCCACCGGGTCGAGCTTCTCGCGCACTTCCATCAGGGTGTGCAAGGTGGTGTCGAAGATTTTCAGGCTGTAATCGGCGACCGAGTCGTCTTCATGGATCGCAAACTGGCCAAAGCTCGCACCGGCGGCCAGGCTTTGCGCCAGCTTGAGTTTCAAGTCCTGGAACCCGGAGCAACCGATGGCGCGGCAGAAGCGCACGATGGTCGGCTCACTGATGCCCACGCTGTGGGCCAGGTCGGCCATGGAACTGTGCATCACAGCCGCAGGGTCAAGCAGCACGTGATCGGCAACCTTGAGTTCCGATTTGCGTAACAGGTGGCGCGACTGGGCGATATGTTGCAACAGGTTCAAAGGGCAGGACTCTTGTTATTGGCAGACGCCAGGGATGTAGCAAGCTTGTAGTTATACTACAAGAATTGCCGTTTTGCCCGCCTGATGCAGCACTAAATCGCCCCGCTCCCCTCTGAAACTAAGGGCAGAGGCTTTGTAGCCACAGGGACGCCACTTGAGTCGTTAAGAAAAATCTGGATTTTTTCGTAACAAATCTGCCAGCCCCTCAGCGTCCATCGGCCGGCTGATCAGATAACCCTGCACCTCGTCGCACTGCTCGCTTCGCAGGAAATCCAGTTGCTGCTGGTCCTCCACGCCTTCGGCCACCACTTTGAGCGACAACCCATGGGCCATGGCAATGATCGCCCGGGTAATGGCCGCATCCTCGCGGCCCTGGCCAAGACCCCGGATAAAGGTCTGGTCGATCTTCACGTAGTCCACCGGAATGCGCTTGAGGTAGCTGAGGGATGAATAGCCGGTGCCGAAATCGTCGATGGCCAGCTTCACGCCCAGGTCACGCAGCTGCCGGAAGGTGGTGATGATGTGCTCGACACTGTCGAGCAACTGGCTTTCGGTCAATTCCAATTCGAGGTATTGCGGGTCCAGCCCGGTCTCCTCCAGCACCTGGCGCACCAGACTGACCAGCTTGCCCTGGCGCAACTGATGCACCGACAGGTTCACCGACACCCGAATCGGCGCCAGCCCCTGTCGTTGCCACTCACAGGCCTGCCAGCACGCCTGGCGCAACACCAGCTCACCCAACGGCACGATCAGGCCGGTTTCTTCGGCCAGGCCGATAAAGTCTCCCGGCGGCACCAGGCCCCACTGCGGATGTTCCCAGCGCACCAGGGCCTCGGCCGCATTGAGCGTGCCGGTGGCCAGGCACAGTTTGGGTTGGTAGAACACCGTGAGCTGGCCCTCGTCGATGGCCTTGCGCAGATGGTTTTCCAGTTGCAAGCGCTCCAGGGTGCTGGCTTGCAGGCTGTCGGTGTAGAACTGGAAATTGTTCCCGCCCAGGTGCTTGGCATGCTGCATCGCCATATTCGATTGGCTGACCAGCGCAGAAATTTCCCGCGCGTTATCCGGCAGCAGGCTGACGCCCATGGAGGCGCTGACCACCAGCTCATGCCCCTCCACCGTCACCGGCACGCGCAGCTTGGCCAGCAGCCGAGTCGCCACCCGCGCCAGGCTCGACAGGTTGCCATAGGCGTCGAACAGCACAGCGAATTCATCACCGGACAGGCGTGCAATGGTGTCTGCTTCCGGCAGTGCGTTGATCAAGCGCCGCGCCATTTTCTGCAACAGTTGGTCGGCCACTTCATGGCCAAGGCTGTCATTGAGCAGCTTGAAACGGTCGAGGTTGATGTGCAGCAGCGCCAGGCTGCGCCCACCCTGACGTACGCGTTGATGCGCTTCGCGCAGCCGTTCGCGAAACAGCGAACGGTTGGCCAGGCCGGTCAACTCGTCGTAATGGGTGAGGTAGCGCATGCGCTCCTCGGACTCGCGCCGCGCGGACAGATCGGCGAAAAAACCCACTATATGACTGACATTGCCGCGAACATCGCGCACCACGCTCAGCTGCAGCCACTGCGGGTACAGCTCGCCGTTCTTGCGTGTTTCCACCAACTCGCCCTGCCAGGTGCCGTGGCTGAGCAGCGCCTGGCGGATCACCGGGAAGTGGCGCCGGGCATCGCGACTGCTGGGCAGCTCCACGACATTGCGACCGAGCATGTCGTCGATGTCAAAACCGGTGACACGGCTGAACGCCTGGTTGACGGCGAGCAGCACATAGTTCGGGTCGAGAATCACGATGCCTTCGCTGGCGGCCTCGAACACCGTCGAGGCGAGCCGTTGCTGTTCTTCCACGGCCTTGCTGGCACTGATGTCGCGGCGTGTGCCGAGCATGCGGATCACCCGGCCACTGGGCGAACGCTCTACCGCGCGCCCACGGTCCTCGATCCACACCCAGTGCCCGTCGCCGTGACGGATCCGGTATTCCACCTGATAGTCCTCGCTGCGGCCCTTGAGATGCTCCACCAATGCGTGCTTGAGCAGCGGCAGGTCGTCTGGGTGCAGGCGCGGCTTGAGATGGCTGAGCATCGCGGTGACAAACTCGGGTTCCAGGCCGAACAGTTCCTTGAGCTGGGTGTGGTGCACCTCATCGGTTTGCAGGTTCCAGTCCCACAGGCCCAGTTCACTGGCCTGCAGCGCCATGGCCAGGCGCGCCTCGCTTTGATTCAGGGCGAGGCTGGCGGCGTCCAGTTCCTGGCTGCGCAGCGCCACACGGTCTTGCAGGCCCACCTGGGCTTCACGCAGCTCCTGTTCGACCTCGCGGCGCTGCTCGACTTCGCGCAGCAGTTCCTGATTCAACTGCTCGCTGCGCTGCTGCGCCTGCTGCAAATGCTCGATCAGGGCCTGGTTCTGGAAGCGTCGCAGCAGCCCGCGCTGGATCAGGCGGTTGACCTGCCACGCCACCACACTTAATGACGCCAACAGGATCAGACCGAGCACGCCCCAACCCTGTTGCCGCGATGTGCCGTTCCAGAACAGATAGGCGATGACCGGCAACAGGCACGGCAAGGCAAAGGACAGAAAGGCCCAAAGGCTGACGGCATAGGCCACGCTGGCCGACAACGTCGCCGCGCCGATCAGGCCGAACACCCAGGCCTGTTGCATGAAGCTGTCGGTCGGCACCAGGGCGATGGCGGCGATCGAGAGGGTCAGGCCGCTGACCGCTGAACCCAGCATGAACATGCGGCGCCAGACGGGCTGGGCCTGCCGGCTGGGCATCGCCGAATCAAAGGCCGCCACCTGGATGACGCGCATCGCCACCAGGGCCAGCAACCAGACCAGCCAGATGCTGTCGAGCAGGTAGTGCTTGGGGTCCCACAAAAGCCAGGCGCAGACCAAACCGTTAACCAGCATCAACAGGGTCGGCAGCAGCGAGCCCTGATACAGCAGGCGTGTACGCTCGACCGCGATCTCGGTGGCGTAGTGTTTGCGGATAACCTGCGCAGGCGCCGCCGAGGGGCCGAACAGGTCAGTGTCAAAGGTCATAGGCAGTATTCTTATAATGGTGAGCCCGAAACGTCGTCGGAGCATACACAAGCAAGCGCTCGGACCAAACCGCTCCAGGTCATAAAAACCCCTCGTCGGTTGAGCGCAAAACGTTGTCCCAGACAGCTTGAACGAGACGGAATGCGGGCTGTGGCGCATGACTAACCGGTCATCCGCGTCCGCAGAATGTTTGCGCGCAGGTAGTTTTGTGTCGACCACCGGGCATTGGGATTTGCCCGTCTCCCCCCGGCACCCTAGAATGCGCCGATGCGCGATGATCTCTCCCTTTTGCTGAACTCCCTCAACGATGCCCAACGCCAGGCCGTAGCGGCCCCCGTTGGCCGTCAGTTGGTCCTGGCCGGTGCTGGCTCCGGTAAAACCCGAGTGCTGGTGCACCGTATCGCCTGGTTGATCCAGGTCGAGAACGCTTCTCCCCATTCCATCCTGTCGGTGACGTTCACCAACAAGGCGGCTGCCGAGATGCGCCATCGCATCGAGCAGTTGATGGGCATCAGCCCGGCCGGCATGTGGGTGGGCACCTTCCACGGCCTGGCGCACCGCCTGTTGCGGGCGCATTGGCAGGAAGCGGGGCTGAGCCAGACGTTCCAGATCCTCGACAGTGACGACCAGCAACGCCTGGTCAAGCGGGTAATCCGCGAGCTGGGCCTCGATGAACAGCGTTGGCCGGCCCGCCAGGCCCAGTGGTTTATCAACGGCCAGAAAGACGAAGGGCTGCGCCCGCAACATATCCAGGCCAGCGGTGACTTGTTCCTGGCGACCATGCGCAGCATCTATGAAGCCTACGAGGCGGCCTGCGTACGCGCCGGCGTGATCGACTTCTCCGAACTGCTGTTGCGTGCCCTCGACCTGTGGCGCGACAACCCCGGCTTGCTGGCCCATTACCAGAAGCGCTTCCGGCACGTTCTGGTGGACGAGTTCCAAGACACCAACGCCGTGCAATACGCCTGGTTGCGCCTGCTGGCCAAGGGTGGCGACAGCCTGATGGTGGTGGGCGATGATGACCAGTCGATCTACGGCTGGCGCGGCGCGAAAATCGAGAACATCTACCAGTATTCCGAAGACTTCCCGGACGCGGTGACTATCCGCCTCGAGCAGAACTACCGCTCCACCGCCGGGATCCTGAAGGCCGCCAACGCCTTGATCGCCAACAACACCGGGCGCCTGGGCAAAGAGCTGTGGACCGACGGCGGCGAAGGCGAAGCGATCAACCTGTACGCCGCGTTCAATGAGCACGATGAAGCGCGCTATGTGGTGGAAACCATCGAAAGCGCGTTGAAAACCGGCCTGGCGCGCAGCGACATCGCCATTCTCTACCGCTCCAACGCCCAATCGCGGGTGTTGGAAGAAGCCTTGTTGCGCGAGCGCATCCCGTATCGCATCTATGGCGGCCAGCGCTTCTTCGAGCGGGCGGAAATCAAGAACGCCATGGCCTACCTGCGCTTGCTGGAAGGTCGCGGCAACGATGCGGCGCTGGAGCGGGTGATCAATATTCCGGCCCGTGGCATCGGTGAAAAAACCGTCGAGGCCATTCGCGAACACGCCCGCCATGCCGATGTGTCGATGTGGGAGGCCATGCGCCTGCTCATCGCCAATAAAGGCCTGACAGGTCGCGCCGCCGGCGCACTGGGCGTGTTTGTCGAGCTGATCGAGAACCTCGCGGCCAAATGCGCGGAAATGCCCCTGCACTTGATGACCCAGACCGTGATCGAGCAGTCCGGGCTGATCGCCTACCACGAGGCGGAGAAAGGCGAGAAAGGCCAGGCCCGGGTAGAAAACCTCGAGGAACTGGTCAGCGCCGCCCGCGCCTTCGAAAACATCGAGGACGATGAAGAGCAGACCCCGCTCGCCGCTTTCCTTGGTCACGCATCGCTG
Organism: Pseudomonas sp. R2-7-07; assembly: GCF_003852355.1. Lineage (NCBI taxonomy): Bacteria > Pseudomonadati > Pseudomonadota > Gammaproteobacteria > Pseudomonadales > Pseudomonadaceae > Pseudomonas > Pseudomonas sp. R2-7-07. The sequence goes on from NZ_CP027759.1 coordinate 5,738,327, forward strand.
GAGGCTGGCGATACCCAGGCCGACGAGCATGAAGACAGCATTCAGCTGATGACCTTGCACAGTGCCAAGGGCCTGGAATTCCCGTATGTGTTCCTGGTGGGCATGGAAGAAGGCCTGTTCCCCCACAAGATGAGCCTGGAAGAGCCCGGCCGCCTTGAGGAAGAACGCCGCCTGGCTTACGTGGGCATTACCCGGGCCATGCAGAACCTGGTGATGACCTATGCCGAGACCCGACGCCTGTACGGTAGCGAGACCTACAACAAGGTGTCGCGCTTCGTACGTGAAGTGCCGAAGGGGCTGATCCAGGAAGTGCGTCTGTCCAACAGCGTCAGTCGCCCGTTCGGCGGCGGCCAGCAGCAGAACTCCAGCACTATGTTTGCCGGCTCCGAGATCCCGGAAACCCCGTTCAGCCTGGGCCAGCAGGTCCGACATGCGATCTTCGGCGAGGGCGTGATCCTCAATTTCGAAGGCGCCGGCGCCCAGGCGCGGGTGCAGGTCAACTTCGCCGAGGGCAGCAAGTGGCTGATGATGGGCTACGCGAAACTCGAAGCCGTCTGAAGCCGATCGTTTGTGGCGAGGGAGCTTGCTCCCGCTGGCGTGCGCAGCGCGCCCGTTTTTGGGGCTGCTGCGCAGCCCAGCGGGAGCAAGCTCCCTCGCCACAATAAGCCCGCCTATGAAACACTGCGTAACATGAAGACTCATGGCTCGCCCTTGTTTTAGACGAGTATGGAGCCAATATCTGTAATAAGTCCTACAGACCATTCTGAATCGGTCCTACGTAAAAGCCCGAAACATTATGTCGCTAGCCACTGTCACGACACCTGTGCAACATGGCGCGCGTGCAATCCACAAATGGGAATTCCCTTTATGAAACGTTTTCTTAGCATCGCCATGGCGTTGTGCATCGGCTTGACGATGAGCCTCGACGCCAACGCCAAACGCTTCGGTGGCGGCAAAAGCATGGGCTCGGCACCGACCCACCAGACCAGCCAGATGGCTCCATCCGCCGGTGCCGGCGGTGCTGCGGCTACCGCAGGCGCGGCCGGTGCTGCGGGCGCTGCTGCCAAGGCCGGCGGTGCTTCGCGCTGGTTGGGCCCATTGGCCGGCATCGCCGCCGGTGGCCTGCTCGCCTCCATGTTCATGGGCGGCGGCTTCCAGGGCATGCAGATCTTCGACATCCTGATCCTGGCCGTTATTGCCTTTGTGATCTTCCGCTTTATCGCCGCCCGTCGCCGCAAGCAGCAGGAGCACCTGGCTCCGGCCGGCGCGCCGATGCAGCGTGAAGTGTTCGAGCAAAAACCGGCCATGGGTTCGATCTTCGGTGGTTCGGCAGCGCCTGCCGCCGCCCGTCCGGTGATCAACGCACCGGCCTGGTTCAACGAGGAGCGTTTCGTCGAAGCGGCCCGCAGCCACTTCCAGTCCCTGCAGCAGCACTGGGACGCCAACGAAATGGACAAGATCTCCGAGTTCGTGACCCCGCAACTGCTCGAGTTCCTCAAGCGCGAACGCGCCGACTTGGGTGACGCCTTCCAGTCGACCTATATCGACGACCTGCGCGTACAACTGGAAGGCGTGGATGATCGCGCCGACAAGACCATCGCCACCCTGACCTTCAGCGGTGTGTCGAAGACCTCGCGTTTCGACCAGGGCGAAGTGTTCAGCGAAAGCTGGAACATGGAACGCGCCCAAGGCGACAACCAGCCATGGCTGGTCGCCGGTATCCGCCAGAACGGCTGATACCTGCTCGTTTGAGCACGCGGTAACAAAACCCCGGACATGTCCGGGGTTTTCTATTTCACGGTTGCACTTATAGCGAGCTACTGTATAAAACGCCCCTATAAACCGCGCCTACTAGCAAGAGGATCCCGGCCGTGGAAGAAATCATCGAACAACTGCGTGAAGCCAACGAACCGGTCCCGGTTCCTTTGGAGCTGCCTGACGAAGACCAACTGGTGGAAATCGAGGAACAACTGTTCATCGACATCCCGTTTGTGTTCCGCGAATTCCTGCTGACCGTCAGCGACGTGGTCTACGGCAGCCTTGAGCCGGTGACCGTCACCGACCCGCAATCCCACACTTATCTGCCGGATGTTGCCGCCAACGCCTGGGATGCCGGGGTTGATCGCAGCATGATCCCGATCTGCCAGGATGGCGACGATTACTACTGCGTCGAGGAAGACGGCACCGTGGTGCTGTGGTCCGCCGAGGAAGAACTGGTCCAGGAAGAGACCTGGGAGTCGGTGTGGCACTGGGCACGGGACGTCTGGCTGGAAAGCTGATTCCCAAACCCCGCTAGTGCTCCGGCGTATCCTTGTGGTTATCCAGCGTCTCCAGCAAGGCCACCTGCATCCGCGTATGCACGCGGATGAACCAGCGCCAGAGCACCGCCGCCACCGCCGCCGTGACTACCGCGATCAGCACCAGCAACTTGTTGGTCGGCAGAATACTGGCCGACAAGGCTGCCAACAGCAGGAAGATCACCAGCAGTGACAGGATGGGGATCAACTCTGCAATCACCCGCCGCACCCGCTGGGTATGCCGGCCCGCCATTTCCGGCTTCACGCTCATCTCGGCCAGCAACATCGACAACGCCTTGAGCTTGCGATACGCCGCAATCAGGAACGGCAGCGACAAGAACAACGCCCCGCCCCAGATCAATGCCTTCTGCCAGCTTTGATCGCTGATCCAGCCTTCCAGATACCCACCGATGCGCGCCGCAAAAAAGCTTCCGGCGAAGAAGATCGCGATCACCAGCGCCAGGTTCACCCCTACTTGCAGCACGATCTTACGAATCATCGACGCCAGCATGGCGCCTTCGCCTTGAGGCTGAATACTGCGCAGCCATTCGCCATACATCCCGAATACCCGGCTCATGCGCTGGGGCATCACGGCGGCAATTTTCAACGACAGCGGGTCGGCACCGCGGATCAGGTAAGGCGTGAGCAAGGTGGTGATCGCCGAAACCGCCACCGCCACCGGGTAGAGAAAGTCGCTGGTCACTTGCAGGGTCATCCCCAGCGCCGCGATGATGAAAGAGAACTCGCCGATCTGTGACAGCCCCATGCCCACCCGCAGCGAGGTGCGACCATCGTTGCCAGCGATAAACGCGCCCAGCCCGCACGACAGCATCTTGCCCAACACCACCGCCACAGTGATCACCGCAATCGGCCAGGCGTACTGCAGCAAGATCTGCGGGTCGATCATCAACCCAATGGCCACGAAGAAAATCGCACTGAACATGTCGCGCACCGGCTCGATCAGGCGCTCGATTTTAATCAGTTGGCGTGACTCGGCCATAATCGCACCGATCAGGAAGGCCCCCAGCACCATGCTGTATTCGAGCTTGACCACCAGCAGGCAGAAGCCGAAACACAGGCCCAACACGGTGATCAGCAGCATCTCGTTGCTTTCGAATTTGGCGACGTAAGCCAGCAGGCGGGGCACCAGCAGAATGCCAATCACCAGCGCAACAATCATGAACAACGACAGCTTGCCCACGGTGGAAAACACCTCGCCGGAGCTGACCGTGCCACTGACGGCGATGCTCGACAGCAAAGCAATGATGCCGATGCCCAGGATGTCCTCGACGATCAGCACGCCGAATATCAGCTGGGCGAACCGCTGATTCTTCATCTTCAGGTCATTGAGCGCCTTGACGATGATGGTGGTCGAGGAAATCGCCAGGATCGCGCCGAGAAACAACGAGTCCATGGTGTTCCAGTCGAACCATTGGCCGATTTCGTAGCCGATCCAGATCATCAGGATGATTTCCAGGAACGCCGCGATAAACGCCGTGGCGCCTACCTTGAACAGCTTGCGCAGGCTGAACTCCAGGCCCAGGCAGAACATCAGGAAGATCACCCCCAGTTCTGCCAGGGTCTTGATCGTATCTTCATCGTGAATCAGGCCGAACGGCGGCGTGTAGGGGCCAATGATGAAGCCGGCAACGATGTAACCCAGCACCACCGGCTGCTTGAGGCGATGAAACAGAATGGTGACAACCCCTGCCACCAACATGATCACGGCCAAATCCTGGATAAAACTGATGGCGTGCATGGCGAAGGGCTCCTTGAAATGGCTGGCGCTTTCTCACTTTCCGCGTGTGCTACCGCTGAAAGAAAAGTCTGCCGTGATCGTAAGAAATGCCCGGAGATGGGCTTTTGAAGGTTAACACCGCGACTTCCGCCGGAAAGCCGGTGCAATATATGGAAACAGATCGACCCGCGCGTGACGGCAAGCCGTCCACTGGCGTCCCGTTAGGGATGGCGCTGCAAAGACCCCAGCACCCGCAGAGGTGCCCTACCCAACCAATGCCTACAACCCGTGAGTGTGCTATGGAACCCGGAAACGCCCAGCTGTCGATGACGGTATTGATGACCCCAGACATGGCCAATTTCTCAGGCAATGTCCACGGTGGCACCCTGCTCAAGTACCTCGACGAAGTGGCGTACGCGTGCGCCAGCCGTTATGCCGGCCGTTACGTGGTCACGCTGTCGGTGGATCAGGTGATTTTCCGCGAGCCGATCCATGTCGGCGAGCTGGTGACCTTTCTCGCGTCGGTCAACTACACCGGCAACACCTCGATGGAAGTGGGCATCAAGGTGGTGACCGAAAACATTCGTGAACGCTCGGTGCGTCATACCAACAGTTGCTTTTTCACCATGGTAGCGGTGGACGACCAGCGCAAACCGGCCGCCGTGCCGCCCTTGCAGCCGCACAACAGCGAAGACAAGCGCCGCTTCGTGCAGGCCCAGCAGCGTCGGCAGATTCGCCAGGAATTGGAAAAGCGCTATCAGGAAATCAAGGCCGACGCGCCTTAAATTCCAAGCTGCGAACCGAATCAAATGTGGGAGGGGGCTTGCTCCCGATAGCGGTGGATCAGTCTCGAACATGCTGACTGACACACCGCCATCGGGAGCAAGCCCCCTTGTGTCTTGAGTCAGGATTAGACTGAGGGTGAGAGCGGTGAGTAGCAAGCTGAATGCCCCGAGTGCTTAAAGCACGTGTGGGAGCCCACGCTGCTACTCACCTCTCCGCTCTGGACATGAGCCCGAACAGTTGAACGAGCCCACCTCGAACAGTTACAAGCGTGGGCCAAGCCAGAGCGCTCTCACTCTAAGTGTAAGAGGATTTGGCCATGTTTTCCTGTTCCGCAGGCATTGATGTTTCCAAAGACAGTCTTGAGGTTCGGATTCATTCACTTGAAGCTGGGGTAAGCTGTTCCAACACTGAAAGAGAGTTACCGGCGTTGATCGGTTGGCTAATGCTTTACCAGGTTAATCGCGTGTTGGTGGAAGCCACGGGCGGCTACGAGCGCAAAGTCGTCAAAGCGGCCCAGGCTGCCGGCCTTGAGGTTATGTGCGTTAACCCCCGTCGCGCCAAAGAGTTTTCCAGAGCGATGGGTCAAAAAGCCAAAACCGACCCGATAGACGCAAAGTCTCTGGCGCACTATGCAGCCATTCTAGACTCGCCAAGTGCCCGAATCACAAGCCCGGAACACGACAAGCTGCGCGCGTTGGTCCAGCAGCGGGAACATTTTGTTCAGCAAAGAGATGACGACAGACGACGCCTGAAAACTGCTTCCTGCGATGCGGTAAAGCCTGCATTGCAGAGCCATATCGACTATTTGAACACGGCAGTGGAGGCGATAGATCAACTAATTCGTCAAAGTGCGAACGAGCTAGATAGCGAAAAGGTGGCTCGACTGTGTTCAGTCAAAGGCATCGGGTTGGTTACTGCCACCAGTCTTATGGCTTACCTGCCCGAGCTGGGAGAAATTGGCGGACGCCCTATCGCAGCATTAGCGGGACTCGCTCCGTACAACAACGACAGCGGAAGGCATAAAGGTGCACGTCATATCAGTGGCGGAAGGTTTTCAGCTCGTCGCTCACTTTACATGGCCTGTTGGGTGGTCATCCGGGACCAGCCAGAATTCGGGACTCGATATAAGGCGCTACGTGATAAAGGGAAATGCGCCAAAGTCGCGTTGATCGCCTGTATGCGCGTTTTGTTGGTACGCCTGAACGCGATGCTGCGCGACCGTACTGAATGGATAGAGCGCACCGCTTAGCGCGGTAGCAGCTACTTCGTTCAACATCGCACGGCCTAAGGCTGTGGGAGCTTTGCTGCCTATGAGAAATGACTTCTGAATTGAATCCATTAAGACAGTTGCTCCCACATTGGTTCTGTGTGCTTACAGGCTGATCGGCGTGGCCTCAAACCGTACGCGCGGATGGGCAATGCGATCCTGCGCCCGCACCAGTTCCAGTTCATAACTGGCGCAGGCCTGGGTCTCCAGCAGCACCTCGTGCACCGCCGCGGCGGTGAATTCGAAGGCCGCCAACAGGCTATCGCCCAGCAGCACCCGCGCCAGGAACAACCCTGACGTCAGGTCGCCCACACCCACCGGCTGGCGCGGGAATGCCAGCAGTGGCCGACGCAAGTGCCAACTGCCATCAGCCGTCACCAGCAGCATCTCGAAGCCGTCCGGCAGCTTGCCGGGGTAATCCAGATGCTTGACCAGCACCGCCTTCGGCCCGCGCGCCAGCAGGGCTTTGGCCATCGCCAGGCAATCGAACAGCGATTGCGGTTTGCGCCCGGCAAAGCTGTCCAGCTCCAGTTGGTTGGGGCATAGGAAATCCGCCATGGCCGCCGCCTCGTTCAGCAGGAAATCACTGACTTCCTGCGGCACGATGCAGCCTTTTTCAGGGTGGCCCATCACCGGGTCGCACAGGTACATTGCCTTGGGGTTGAGCGCCTTGATGCGCGCCACGCCGGTAAGAATCGCACGCCCCTGATCCGCACTGCCGAGGTAGCCGGACAGCACTGCATCGCAGTTACCCAGCTCGCCGATCGCTGCGATACCTTCCACCAGTGCCGGAATCTGCTGCGGCGCCAGCACTTCGCCCGTCCAGTGGCCATACTGTGTGTGGTTGGAGAACTGCACCGTGTTGAGCGGCCATACGTTCACCCCGACCCGCTGCATGGGGAACACGGCGGCGCTGTTTCCGGCGTGGCCGAAAACCACATGAGACTGGATCGCAAGCAGATGGGGTGTGCGTTTCATGCAGGAGATGTCCATAAAGCCGTTGAAATTCTGGCCGCGCAGTATGCGACTAAACGCAGCCTGTACGACAGACCGGCGACACAGTTAAGCTGCGCTCACTTTGCTGGAGTTCATGGAATGCTGACCCTGGGAAACATGTTCGTGTTGATGCTGCTGGCGACCGGCGCCGCTTGGGTCTGGCACAACCATGGCCTGCGCGAGCGCGCGTTGGAGCGGGTCAAGCAGCACTGCGCCAAGCTCGATATCGAACTGCTCGACGGCGCGGTGGCACTCAAACGCATCGGTTTCGTGAAGGATGCCAAGGGTCGGCGCCGGTTGGCACGGGTCTACAATTTCGAGTTCACCGTGACAGGCGAGGCTCGCCACAGCGGCACCATTACCCAATTTGGCGCCCACAGCGCGCAGATTGAATTGGCGCCCTACCCGTTCGAAGCCAAGGAGCCGCTGCCCAGCGCCAACGTCATCGAGCTGAGCCAGTGGCGCCAGGACCACGCAACCAAGAACCGTCAGTAACGGCAGGCAGCCAGAGCGGCCTGCAATGCCGCCACGTTCTGTGGTGCGTTGAAGATCAATTCGATACGTGAATCGCGGCGCCATTCGCTGGGTTGCCAGGCGAGTGAACTGTTATCCACAGCGTTGGCGGACATCCACGCGTCACGGCTGTGGATAACCAGTTTGGCGCGACGCCATTGCAGACCCGTCAGCCATTGGCTCACTCGTTCCAGGTCAAATCCCTGGCTCGGATGCCAGCGCCAGCCAATGCTCCAGCCACCTTCCTCGGCTTGGCTCAAGCAGATTGGCAACGTGGGGTCACTCCAGATCGCCGGCATTTGCGCCAAGCCTTGGGGCACCGCGAAGTTATCCACAACCTCGCCAGCCTTGGCTTTCAAGCCAGGCAATTGTTCCAGAGGCAACTGAGCCTGGCGCGTCCAATAGAGCGCGTTGCCAGGTAACCGCTGCTCAATAGCCTGGCGTTGCTCAGCGTCCAGCGCCTCATCCTTGTTCAACACCAGCAAGCCGGCACCGGCCAGCGCCTCCTGCTGCGCTTGCGGCAAGGGTTTGCCCGCTGCCAGGGCCTGGGCGTCCAGCACCAGCACCCAGGGCTGAACCGCCAGCACGCCTTGCCATGGCGCTTCGCCTAACTGTTTGAGCAACTGCGCCGGATGGCCCAGGCCCGACGGCTCGATAAACAACCGATCCGGCTTGGCCTTACGCAATAACCGCCCCAGGCCTACCTGGAACGGCGCGCCATTCACACAACACAGGCAGCCACCCGCCACTTCGCCCAAGGCAATGCCATCGTCAGCTTGAGTGAGCAAGGCCGCGTCCAGGCCGATCTGCCCGAACTCGTTGATCAGCACCGCCCAGCGCTCGTTGGCCGGGCGTTGGGCAAGCAGGTGTTTGATCAGGCTCGTCTTGCCGGCACCCAAGGGCCCGGCAATCACATGGGTGGGAATGTTCTGCAGCATGGGTTGGCATCATTCAGACCGTGTAGAGCGTTTGATCCTACGCGTTTATGCAAGCCAATCCAGCGTGAGGATCAAGCGACGCTCATTGGCTTTCAGTGCAGGTGAGCGGTGAATGAGGCCATGGTCTTCGTTGCCATGCCATTTGGTGCCCTTGAGCAGAGCCACCTCGCCACAGAGGATTTGCTCGATGCGCTCGGTGGGCTCTGCGTCGGGCTGGCTTAATCGCCGGCGGTCCATGACGCCTTCGCGCAGCCATTGGCTGCCGACGCCAGCGTAGGTGGTGATCAGCCGCACAGGCACATGGTCGACGTGAAAACGCGGGCACATGGCCCTGTCCAGCAGGCGCAGACGCACGCCGATGCGCCTGGCGCCCAGCAGGCAGGCGAATGCACTGACCAGCCAGGACACATCGGCGATAAAACCATCATAGCCTTCAAGATCGCGGCAATGGGGCGCCAGCCCCTGCAGGTTCGGCGCGCTGTCTTCGCGGTCCAACTCGATAACCAATGCCTCGGCCAGCGGCTCATCGAGCGCCACGACCAAGGCGGCGAATTCGGCGATGTGCAAGGGTAATTGGCGCTGCCACAGCGCCAGGTTCACGCCGTCTTCCAGGATGTCAGACAGCGCCAGCGGGGTTTGCCCGCGGGTTTGGCGAACCACCGGGCGCAGGGGAGTAAGCGGGGCCAACATCAGGCGGCGGCCTCTTCATACCAAGGGCCAAAGGGATCGGCCAACTGGCGCCAAGCTTCGACGCCCAGGGCCATTTCTTCATCCGTGAGCAAGCATTGGTCCAGCTCGGCGCGCATCTGCGCAAAGTCGATGTGCTGGCCGATAAACACCAGCTCCTGACGGCAATCACCAGTGCCCGGTTGCCAGTTGTCCATGATCGCCGCGACACTTTCTGCGTCTTGCGGCCACTGGCTTTTCGGCACAAAACGCCACCAGCGCCCGGCAAAGCCATGGCGCATCAAACCACCGGCCTGGGACCAACTGCCGGCGTCCTGGTGTTTGCTGGCCAGCCAGAAGAAGCCTTTGGAACGCAACAGTTTGCCGTTCTCCCAAGGCCGGTCGATAAAGTCGAAAAACCGCTGTGGATGAAACGGGCGGCGCGCACGGTAAGCGGTGGACGCAATGCCGTACTCGTCGGTTTCCGGCACGTGTTCACCGCGCAATTCCTGTAACCAGCCCGGTGCCAGGGCAGCCCGTTCGAAATCAAAGCGGCCGGTGTTGAGGATCTTGTTCAACGGCACTTGCCCCATGACCATCGCAATGATCTGCGCCTGGGCATTGAGGCGCTCAAGAATGGCCATCAGTTCTTCGCGCTCGCGGCTGCTGATCAGGTCGATCTTGCTGACCAGTATCACGTCGGCGAATTCGATCTGTTCGATCAGCAGGTCGGTGATCGAGCGCTCGTCCTCCTCGCCCAAGGTTTCCCCACGTGAGGCCAGACTTTCTGCGGCCTGGTAGTCGAGCAGGAAATTCACCCCGTCGACCACCGTGACCATGGTGTCCAGGCGTGCGACATCCGCCAGGCTCTGCTGGTTTTCATCGCGAAACGTGAAGGTTTCGGCCACAGGCATGGGTTCGGAGATGCCGGTGGATTCGATCAGCAAGTAATCGAACCGACCTTCCCTGGCGAGCTTGCCGACTTCTTCGAGCAAGTCCTCGCGCAGGGTGCAGCAGATGCAGCCGTTGCTCATCTCCACCAGTTTTTCTTCGGCGCGATTGAGCGTAACGTCGCGCTGCACCTCACTGCCGTCGATGTTGATTTCGCTCATGTCGTTGACGATCACCGCCACCCGCAGGTTTTCGCGGTTGCGCAGTACATAGTTGAGCAGGGTGCTTTTGCCGGCGCCGAGAAAGCCGGACAACACGGTGACGGGTAGACGGTTGGGCATCGGATCGCTCTCATCAGGCTGCCCGGTCGAGCCAGGCTTTGTTTTTATGTTATAGTATAACAATGCAAATAAGCCAACCCTCCTTACTCTTCGCGATTTGCGCCCTGTTATCAGCAGTGGCAGGACCTGCCTGTGCCCAACCCCCAAACCCGGTGGCTCACTGCACGCGCAGCGCCAACCTGCTGGCCTGTGTCGACCCGCTGGGCAATGCCTACAGTGTGGCGACCGTTGGCAGCACCACGTATCTGCGCGGGTTCGAAGTGATCGGCAAACGCTACTGGGCACAAACCAATAGCCGCTATGGGCAGCTGACGTTCTTTACCGGATTGGCATCGGACGGTGAGGCGTGGGTTGGCTACACGCGGCGCGTGGGCTGGACCACCCTTAACCGGTTCTCCAGTTCGGGCGGCGCCAGCGCCAGGTTCACCTGCAGCCGAATGACCGGCTGTTAGACCTGGCCCTTCTTCTGTTCCTGCACCCATGCCATATAGCTGTTCATCGGCGGGTTCTTTTCGAAGTATTTCTTCAGCCCGTCGAACAGACCGTCTGCCACCGCCTGCTGATGGCGCGCAGTCACCAGCCGCTGGGCGTCCTGGGTGTTGGAGATAAACCCGGTCTCGACCAGGATCGACGGCACGTCCGGTGATTTGAGCACCGCGAACCCGGCCTGCTCCACGCGTTTCTGATGCAGGCTGGTGATGTTTTGCAGGCTGCCCAACACCGCGCTGCCCAGCTGCAGGCTGGAGGCGATGGTGGCGTTCATCGACATGTCGAGAATCACGCCCGCGAGCATTGGGTCCTTGTCCTTCAGGTTGAGTAACGTCGTGGCGCCCAGCAGGTCCGCGCCGTTTTCGCGCTGCGCCATGAAACGTGCAGTTGCCGAGGTAGCACCGCCCTCGGACAACGCATACACCGAGGCCCCCGATGCGGTGAGCCTGGGTGCCGCGTCGGCATGCACCGAGATGAACATATCGGCTTTGTGCTGGCGGGCTATGTCCACACGCTTGCGTAAAGGCACGAAGAAGTCGTCGTTGCGCACCAGCTTCACATCGAAACCCTTTTCGCGTTTCAAGCGTTTAGCCAGCAACTGGGCAATCGACAACACCACGTCTTTTTCCCGCTGGCCTTTGGAGCCGATGGCGCCGGGGTCTTTGCCGCCATGGCCAGGGTCGACCACCACAATGATGTCGCGCCGGGGATGAGCTTTATCCACCGGCGCGATCAATGGCGCAGGCGCGGCCGCGATTTGACGAGGCGCCGAGGTAGCGCGCGTCAGGTCGAGCACCAGGCGATGGCCCTGACCCTCCTGAGGCGGCAACAGGAAACTGTTGAGCTGCATCGGTGCGGCCAGGTCCAGCACGATGCGGGTGTCGTCCTTGCCGAAATGCCCGGAGCGAATCGAAGTAATTCCGCTGTTCTTCAGCATCAACTGGGAAAAGTCACCACTGAGCCCGGCGCCGCTCAGGTCAATGATCACGCGATCCGGCGCGGCCAGGAAAAACGTCTTGTATTGCACCGGGCCGCTGAGGTCGAACACCAGCCGCAGCTTATCCTCCGAACGCCACAGACGCGCATTGCGGATTTGCGTGGCGCAGGCCCCCAGCGGCAAGGCGAATAAGGGGCTGACCAGCAGCAGGTTGAGGAGCTGACGTCTGTGCATGACCAATACCGCAAATAAAGGAGCGTCCCTGCTCGACGTGACTGAAGAAAGGCTGGGGCAGAAATTTCATCGTCGAAGCGATTGTTATACTATAACATGTCGAATTATTTCCAACGATGGACCTGCTCATGAATGCGCTGACTCTGCCGGATATCGCTGCGCAGGCTTCACGCCAAGCCTTACCACTCGACTGGGTCGGCATGTGCGGCATCGCCTTGCCGGTTCTGCTTGAGGGCCAACGTCTGCCCGCCACCGCCGATGCAGGGGTGAGCCTGGACGATGGCTTGGCCCGTGGTATTCATATGTCACGCCTGTACCTGGCGCTGCAGGCGTTCGACCAGCAACCGCTTACGCCTGCACTTCTGCGTAATGTACTGCAGCGCTTTCTCGACACACATGAAGATTTATCTAACAACGCCTACCTGCGGATCCACACCCACTTACTGTTGAAACGCCCCGCCCTGGTCAGCCCACTGGACGGTTGGAAGCGCTACCCGGTAAGCATCGAGGCACGTCTGGAAAACCAGATGTTCCACGTGGAACTAAAAATTGACGTTGCTTATTCCTCGACCTGCCCTTGCTCCGCTGCCCTTGCCAGGCAATTGATTCAGCAGCAATTTCTCGAAGATTTCGCCAACACGCCATTGCGGCATGCAGACGTGTTGACCTGGCTCGGCAGCACCAATGGCATCGTCGCCACGCCCCACAGCCAGCGCAGCAGCGCCCAGTTACAGGTGCATCTGCAAGGCGACCAATTGGCCATCGTCGATTTGATCAACGCTGCCGAAGCCGCGCTCGGCACCGCTGTGCAAACCGCAGTGAAGCGTGCCGACGAACAGGCCTTCGCGCTGGCCAACGGGCAGAACCTGATGTTCTGCGAAGACGCCGCCCGCCGCCTGAACCTCGCCTTGAAACGCTCGGATGCGGTCAAAGCCTTCCACCTCAAAGTGATCCATGCTGAAAGCCTGCACGCGCACGATGCCGTGGCTGAAAGCCGCTGGACGAGACCCTTCCCATGATCACCTGCAACGCTTTGCGCTGGGGCGCCCCGGGCCAACCGCTGACCCCCGCCGTGGATTTCACCCTGGCAAAGGGCAGTCTCACTGGCGTCATCGGCCCCAATGGCTGTGGCAAAAGCAGCCTGCTCAAAGTCATCGCCGGCCTGCAAAAGCCGCTGGCGGGGACCGTCAGCGTGGCTGTTCCACGCCGTGGCGGCCTGGCGTTCCTGCCTCAGCAGCAACACTTGGACCGACAGTTCCCCATCAGCCTGCAAGAATTGGTCGCCGCCGGATTCTGGGGCACCCGGCTCACACCACCGCAACGCAGCGAGCGCCTGCAAACCGTGCTGGAAGACTGGTGCCTCAGCGGCCTGGAGCAACGCCCATTGATGGCCCTGTCTGGCGGCCAGCTGCAACGCGCCCTGCTCGCCCGCATGAGCCTGGCCGACGCACCAGTCCTGCTGCTCGACGAACCTCACGCGGCCCTCGACGAAGAAGGCCAGGCGCTGTGCTGGAAACACATTCACGCCTGGCACGAAGCGGGCCGCACGTTGATGGTCGTCTGCCATGACCTGGCCTCGGTGCGCCACCACACCCCGCACGTGCTGCACATCAAAAGCACCGGCTGCGCGCTGGGCCCAAGCAAAGAGCTGATCCGCCCACAACCGCAATTGCAGGTGGCCTGATGCACTTTGCTGCTCACTTGTGGATGCCCTTTGTCGACTTCGTCTTCATGCGCCGCGCGCTGATCGGCGGCCTGGTACTCGCCTGCAGCACGGCGCCGCTGGGCGTGTTTCTGATCCTGCGGCGCATGAGCCTGATCGGTGACGCCGTGGCCCACGGCATCCTGCCCGGTGCCGCCCTGGGCTTCTGGTTCGCCGGGTTGAGCCTGCCGGCACTGACTATCGGTGGCCTCGGTGCGGGCCTGAGCATGGCCGGACTATCCGCCTGGATCACCCGCCGCACCGGCCTGCGTGAAGACGCCAGCCTTGCCGCCATCTACCCCATCTCCCTCGCTGCCGGCGTGCTGATCCTGGGCATCGCCGGCAAGCGCCTGGACCTGCTGCACCTGTTGTTCGGCTCGGCCCTGGCCGTGGACGAAACCACCCTCACCGGCATGCTCTGGGTCTGCGGCTTGAGCCTGATCGCCATGGCGCTGATCTACAAACCGCTGCTGCTCGATACCCTCGACCCGCTGTTTCTGCAAACCGTCAGCCGCCTCGGCCCGCTGGCTCATGGGCTATTCCTGACCCTGGTGGTGCTGAACCTGGTCATCGGTTTCCAGGCCATCGGCGCCTTGATGGTGGTGGGGTTGATGATGTTGCCGGCCATCGCTTCGCGCTTCTGGAGCCGGCGCCTGCCGGTGCTGATCGCAGTATCGGCGGTGCTGGGATGCCTGTCGGTGTGGCTGGGTTTGTTGCTGTCGTTCTACTACTCACTGCCCAGCGGCCCGGCCATCGTGCTGGTGGCTGGAGCCGGGTATGCGTTGTCCGTGGTTTTCGGTCCGGTGCACGGCTTGCTGCGCCGCCCGCCCTTGCTTACATCCCAATGAGGTGTTTTCCGATGCGCGCTCTACTCGTGCTGTTCAGTCTGCTGCTGCCCCTCTCGATGGCCCAGGCCGCCGATAAACTCCAAGTGGTCACCAGCTTCAGTATTCTCGATGACATCACCCAACAGATCGGTGGCGATCATATCCAGATCAGCAACATGGTCGGCCCGGACGCCGACGCCCATACCTACGAACCCACGCCGGACGACGCCAAGGCGTTGCTCAAGGCGAAACTCATCATCAAGAACGGCCTCGGCTTCGAGCCCTGGTTGGACCGACTGGTGCGCAGCACCGAGACCAAGGCCACGGTGGTCACCGCCAGCAAAGGTGTGATCTCCCACACCATGGACGAGGACGGCGAGACCATCCCGGATCCACACGCCTGGCACAACCTGGCCAACGCCGAGATTTACGTCAACAACATCACTAAAGCGCTGGTAACCGCAGACCCGGCCAACCAGGCAGACTACCTGCGCAACAGCCAGGCCTACCTGAAAGAAATCCACCGCGTGTTGGCCGAAGCCAAGGCCAAGTTCGGCGCACTGCCGTCGGGTAACCGCCGTATCGTGACCTCCCATGACGCCTTCGGTTACCTGGGCCAGGTCTATGGCATCCAGTTCCTCGCGCCACAAGGTTTGTCCACCGAGCGCGAACCGTCAGCCGCCGAAGTGGCCGCGCTGATCACCCAGATTCGCCAGGACAAGGTCAAGGCCGTGTTCATGGAGAACATCAAGGACTCACGCCTGCTCAAGCAAATTGCCGATGAAAGCGGTGCGCAGATCGGCGGCACGCTGTACTCCGACGCCCTCGCCACCGAAGGCCCCGCGAGCACGTTTATCGGGCTGTTCGAATACAACCTCAATACCTTGTGCGCGGCGCTGAGCACACCATGATTCGCAATGCCTGATGGTTCTGCGTCAAGCGCGAGGTTTGACGGTACCGCAATCGTTGCCCAGCCATTGCGCGTGAGTGTCCAGGCTGCCCTTTTGCTGGATGCCGGTGGCATTGAAGGTGCCGTTGACGGTGGTGGTGAATTCTTTCTGGCTCTGGAAAGTCGCCACGCCTACGCCTTGGGCTTTCGGGCAACTGAAGCGGAATTTCCATTGGTTGCCGGTCTTGTCGGTCACTTGCTGTTTGCAACCTGATTGCGGGTCCGTCAGGGGGATGGAGTCGGATGCGACCTGCGCCGGCGTCAGGCACACCTGCACGCCTTTACCGGCCATGGTGATGCCCTGTTTTTCCAACATGGCGCGCTGTTCAGGGGTCATCTGTTGCTTGAGCTGACCGAGGATCAGCGACAGGTCCGGCAGGTCCTGGTTATCGACTTTCATATTGCTGGTGGTCAATTCCCACAAGCCCGGCGCCAACATCTGTGCCTGTGCTGCCACCGGCAGCGACAAACCAACAACCATGGATAAACAGAGCAGACGAGCATTCATCGGGTAACTCCTGGGCAATTGTGGGCGTTAGACGCCGCAAAGGTGCCAGTGTTGCACGGCAAATAAAATAGCGACATTCACTGTGGAACATGGTCTGTTACGCATTGGACTGCCCGGAGTAATGTCGTTCATGGATTTTTTTGGCCCGCACCTGCTCGCCTACTTCATTGCCACGCTGCATTTTTTCGGGAGCCTCGCCGCGATCCATGCGGTACTGACCGTCAGGACCGCCCAAGGCTCGATTGCCTGGGCGTTGTCGCTGATGTTCATGCCTTACCTCACGCTGATTCCCTATCTGATTTTCGGCCGCAGCACCTTCGACGCCTACATCCAGGCGCGTCGCCAGGCCAACCAGGAAATGCACACGGCCATCGCCGAGTTGAACTGGCGCCCCTGGGTCGAGGAAGCGCTGGCCGCGCGCAATTCCAGCGCCTACGCCTCTTTGCGCGCCATGCCCAAATTGGGCCGCATGCCGTGCCTGGCCAATAACCAAGTGCAGTTGCTGATTAACGGCGACGCCACTTTCAGCGCAATCTTCGAGGCCATCCGCAGCGCGAAAACCGCTGTGCTGTTCCAGTTCTTCATCATTCATGACGATGAACTCGGTCGCCAACTGCACAGGTTGCTCACGGCAAAAGCGGCCGAAGGCGTGAATATTTACGTGCTCTACGACCGCATCGGCAGCCACGCCCTGCCCCATCGCTATGTGCAGTCGCTGCGCGACGCCGGGGTCAACGTCAAAGCCTTCGCCACCCGCAGCGGCTGGCTGAACCGTTTCCAGGTCAACTTTCGCAACCACCGCAAGATCGTGGTGGTGGACGGCATCACCGGGTTCGTCGGCGGGCACAATGTGGGCGATGAATACCTCGGCAAAAAGCCGCCCTTGTCGCCGTGGCGCGATACCCATGTGCAGGTCACCGGCCCGGTGGTGGCGTGCTTGCAAGAGTCGTTTGCCGAAGACTGGTTCTGGGCCGCACGCCAACTGCCACCCCTGATTCTGCCGGACGCTTACCCCGAAAATGGCGTGCTCTGTCAATTGCTCGCCAGCGGCCCGGCCGACTCGTATGAAACCTGCTCGCTGTTTTTCGTCGAGGCCATTCACGCCGCGACCGAACGCGTGTGGATCACCAGCCCGTATTTCATCCCTGACGAAGCCGTATTCGCCGCCCTGCGCCTGGCGGTCTTGCGTGGTGTCGACGTACGCCTGTTACTGCCATCGCGCCCTGATCACCGCATCGTCTACGCCGCCTCCAGCCTTTACGCGATCGAAGCGGTACGCGCTGGCGTGCGGGTGTTCCGCTATACGCCGGGCTTTCTGCATCAGAAGGTGGTGTTGGTGGACAGCGAAATCAGCGCCATCGGCAGCGCGAACATGGACAACCGTTCGTTCCGGCTGAATTTCGAAGTGATGTTGCTGACGGTCGACGAAGCCTTCGCCAAAGAGGTGGAGCGGATGCTGCTGGACGACTTCGCCCTGGCCCATGAAGTCAGCCAGGAGGAAAGCCGCGAAACCCGGCGCCTGCAACAGCTGGGCATGCGCGTGGCGCGCTTGATCTCGCCGATTCTCTGACAAACACCACTGTAAAAATGTGGGAGGGGGCTTGCTCCCGATGGCGGCGTGTCAGCCAGCTAATGGGTAGCTGATACACCGTCATCGGGGGCAAGCCCCCTCCCACATTTGGCCCTTCAGTGTTCTGAAGAAACGGCTCAGCGGTAGATATCCTCCCGCGTCCACGGCAGTTCATGGCTGCCATCGGCATGGGGTTTCACCGCCAGGATCTGATGCAGGTTGATCCAGCCCCGCGCAAAGGCATAGGCGCAACCCGCCAGGTACAGGCGCCAGATACGCAAGGCGTGCTCCGGCACCATCTTCGCCGCTGCTTCGAGGTTGTCCTCCAGGCGCTCGCTCCAATGGTCCAGGGTGCGCGCGTAGTGCAGGCGCAGGCTTTCGACATCGACCACTTCCAGCCCGACTTCGCTGATTTCGGCCGTCATCATCGCCAGGTGCGGCAGCTCGCCGTTGGGAAACACATAGCGCTCGATAAAGTCCCCGGCGCCACGGCCCACGGGGCGGCCGTCGGTGTGTTTGGCGGTAATGCCATGGTTCATCACCAGGCCGCCCTCACGCACGGCGCCGTGCAGAATCTGACAGTACTGCGCCAGGTTGGCGTGGCCGACATGTTCGAACATGCCCACGCTCACCACTTTGTCAAAACGTCCGTCTTGAGGCAGGTCGCGGTAGTCGAGCAGCTGCAGGTCGACCTGGTCCTCCAGGCCTTCGGCCTTCACCCGCTCCTGGGCCAGGGCCAGTTGTTCCTTGCTCAAGGTAATCCCAAACACCTTGACCCCGAATTCCCGCGCCGCAAACCGCGCCAGCCCGCCCCAGCCACATCCCACATCAAGCAGATACTCACCCGGCTGCAGTCGCAATTTGCGGCACAGATGGCGGAATTTGTCTTGTTGTGCCTGGTCGATGGACTCGCTGCCGGTTTCGAAATAACCGCAGGAATACACCATGTCCTGGTCCAGCCATAGCTGGTAGAACTCGTTGGACAGGTCGTAATGGTAGGAAATGGCCGCCGCGTCGGTCGCCTTGTCGTGGATCGAGCGCACCGGCCGAGGGCCGTCGTCGTCTTCGATCAAGGCGTGACTCAACTCGTCACATACCCTGATCACCTCGGCGATGGAGCCTTCCAGCTCCAGTTTGCCCTCGACGAAGGCTTCGCCCAGGGCGTCGAGCGTGGGATGGGTCAGTTGTGAGACGACCGTAGGGTCCTTCACCACGATGGTCACACTGGGCTCGGGGCCCAGGTTGAATTCATGGCCGTCCCAGAGTCGAAGACGTAGCGGTAGCTGAAGATTCTGTAAGGCCGGTGGAAGTTGCGCGAGCATGAGTAGTCCCCCCTTGTTTCAGACGTCTGCTGTGAGGGTAGACCATCCAAAATAAAGTAGGAAGCTATCGATTAAATAACTGCCTGCCATTAAGCCCGACGCTCGAGCAACCCGTCCTGGATCCACTGTTTCAGCCATGTGGCCGCTTGCAGTGGCGCACCCTCTTCATAAGTGACTGCCAACTCGACGCACAGTTCTGAAAAGTTCCAGCCGGTGGCGGTCATGCCCATCAGGGCGTGGGCTTCGCCGGGCTCGAGACTGCGGTAACGACACAGGTTCTGATGGCGCCACACCAGGCAGGCCTGCGCCGGGTCCAGCGCCTGGCTGCCGGGAAAGTCCGATTCATCCTTATTGGCCCGCCAGATGCTCAGCGTGTTGAAACGGCACGTTAGCTGCTGCACTGAAGGCACCAGCGATACGCGCAATGCCGGCCAGTCTTCAGGCGCCAGTTGCGCCATATGGTCGAGGGTCAGCGCCTCGCCCGCAGGCGCGTCGAATGACAGGGTGAATGCCCACTCCAGCCGCGCCAGTTCCGCCAGCGGGGCACTTTGTTCGGCCGTCAGGTGTTCAAGGATAAACCCTGCAAAACGTTCACCCAGCCAGCGCAGGCTGTAATGGGCCGAGGGATAACGACGAATATACGCTTGGCTCAGCGCGGCAAATTCATCATCGCCCAGCCAATACCGGATGGCGGCAAAGTCGTGACGTAATACGTCCTGCAATCGGGACAGGTAGGCGTTGTGATAAATCGCCAGGCCCGTGTCCACATCCAGCGTCGGCCCGCCAAGCAAGGTGGCGGCAAAGCCACTGTCGGCGGTGCAGGTTTCAGACAACAGATGTGCCTCGAACGCCCGTTGCCAATCGATCAAGCGCATAGCGACCGCCTGGCCAACGCAGTGGCACCCAGTTCCCGGGCCTTGTTCAATTCAGCCAGCAGCACTTCGAACGGCGGGAAATGATCGTCGCGCTCCAACAGCGTCGAGACCGGCCCCAGGTGTTCCAGCGTGCGCTGATACAGCGCCCACACCGGATCGCACACCGGCTGATCGTGGGTATCGACCACGTAGTCGCCGTAGTCCCTATGCCCCGCCAGATGCAGCTGGCGAATGCTTTCAGGCGGCAGGTTGCGAATGAACGTCCAGGCATCGAACCCGTGATTACGCGAGCTGACGTACACATTGTTCACGTCCAGCAGCAACTGACATCCCGTCAGGTGCGCCAGGGCATTGAGAAATTGCCACTCGGTGAATTCATCGGCCTTGGAGCGCACATAGCTGGAGACGTTTTCCAGCACCAGCGGGCGTTGCAACACGTCTTGCACCTGACGCACGCGACTGGCCACGTGGTACAGGCTTTCTTCGGTGTACGGCAGGGGCAGCAGGTCATGCAACTGGTGTGCGCTGCCACGGCTCCAGCACAGGTGATCGGAAATCCAGGCTGGCTGGATGCGCTCGGCCAGGGCCTTTACCTGCTTGAGATAAGCGGTGTCGATGGCATGGGGCCCGCCGATCGATAACGACACGCCGTGCATCACCAAGGGATAGCGTTCGGCTATGGCGTCCAGGTAATACAAGGCCTTGCCGCCCTGCACCAGATAATTCTCGGAGATCACTTCGAACCAATCCACCGCAGGGGATTGGGCAAGGATCTGTTCATAGTATTCGTGACGCAAACCCAGGCCGTAACCCAGGGAGGGGAGAGAACGGGTCATCATGCGCTCCTGGAAAGTGTCCGCAGCGGCGCGAGGTCCGCTGCGGTTGCACTCGCGTGTCGGTTACTCGCCGACTTTGCCACCGGCCTTGTCGCACTCGGCCTTGGTCATGGCCTTGAAGCCGTGGCCTTTGCACACCGCCTGGCCTTTGCAGGCGTTTTCAGCGGTTTTGCAATCGTTCATGCCTTTGCAGGAGGTGACACCGTAGCAATGAACCGGAGCGTCGGCGGCCTGTACCTGGGTGGCGACGCCGGCAAACATGGAGGCCGCAGCGATAGCCAGGGCAGCACCGGAAACGGCGTGTTTGATATTCATTGTGTAGTCCTCATCGGTCAGTGGTGATGCCGGTCTGAGCGGATTGCCCAGTCTCGACACACCACTAGAGTGAGGCGCCCTTTTAGCGTTACAGCCCGGTACGAAGTTTTCTGAAATTATTCGTCAAGCTTCAACAGCGGCTCCTGAAAACGCAGCAGCCGCCCGGCGTTGCCCAGTACCAGCAAGGTGCTGAGGTTATGCAACACCGCTGCGATCATGGCCCCGGCGGCGCCCAGCCAGCCGAAGGCGGCGAACACCACGATGGCCAGCGTCCAGCCCAGGCCAATGATCACATTGACTTGCAAGGTGTGCCGGCACTGGCGGCTCAAGCGCACGCAGGTGCCCAGGCGGCGCAGGTCGCTGCCGATCAACACCACGTCTGCCGAGGCCAGCGCGATATCGGCACCGCCCGCGCCCATCGCAACGCCGACCACACCGGCTTTGAGGGCAAGGGAGTCGTTGATGCCATCCCCCACCACCATCGGCCGGAAACCGCTGCCGATCTCCCCCAGCACACGGTTGAGTTTGTCTTCCGGCAGCGCTTGGGCCTGGACCTCAGCGATGCCCACATTCACGGCCAGGCTGTCGGCCACGCTCTGGCGGTCGCCGGTGAGCAGCAACTGGCGACCCAGGCCCAGCTCGCGCAGTTCCTGCAGGGCCTGGCGCGCCTCGGGTTTGACGCTATCGGCCAGCAGCAGCCAGGCCAGGAACTGTCCGTTCAGCGCGAGCCCGGCAATCGGGCCGTCGTGGTTGGGCACCGAGGTCGTGGCAATAGCCAGCTGCTCGAACAGTTCGGGACGGCCCAGCGCCGCTTCGCCCTGTTCAGTGTGCGCAACGACACCGAGTCCCTGGCGCTCGCGAATATCGGTCAGCACCACGCGCTGTTGCTGTGTCGCCAACCCCGCCAATGCACGGCTGACCGGATGGCTGCTGGCCGCACCGAGGCTGGCCGCCAGGTTGAGCAAGGCCTGGCGATCGGCAGACGCGGTTTCGATGGACTGCAGGCGCAAGGTGCCGAAGGTCAAGGTACCGGTCTTGTCGATAACCAGTGAAGTGAGGTCCGCCAGCTCTTCCAGAAACGCCGAGCTGCGAATCAGAATGCCGTGCCGTGCAGCGACCGCGATCCCGGCAATTGCGGTAGCCGGCGCCGATAACACCAACGCACACGGGCACGCCGCCACCAGCACGGCCAGCATCGCCTGGGCGTCGTTGGTGACGAACCAGGTGACCGCCGCCAACAACAGCACCAACACCATGTAGCTACCGGCATAACGCTCCAGCAACCGGGTGATCGGCGGCTTGGAACGTTCAGCGTTCTGCATCAACGCAATCACCTTGCCCAGGGTCGACTCATTGCCCGTGCGCGTCACTTCAAGGCGCAGCAGGCCGTCCAGGTTGATCGCCCCGCCAAACACCTGCACGCCCACGCTGGCTTCCAACGGTACCGATTCACCGGTGATCGGCGCCGTGTCCAGGCTGGCCTGGCCCGACAGCACCACGCCATCGGCCGGCACGCGGTCGCCGGCGCGCACTTCGACCACATCGCCGGTGTTCAGCGTGCCGTTATCCACTTCGACAATGCTGCCGTCAGCCTGCACCCGGCGCGCATGGCTGCGCGTGAGTTTACCCAGCGCGTGGATCGCTTCCTGGGAACCGATCACGCTGCGCTCTTCGAGCACATGCCCGAAAATCATGATGATCGGCAGCAGCGCCGCGGTCAGCAGATCGCCAGTGGCCCAGGCGCCGATCATCGCCAGCGCGATCAATTGGTCAGTGATGCCATGCAGGCTGGGATAGCGCAGGCTGTACCAGGCCGAACGCATCACCGGCACGGCCACCAGCAGCGAGGCCACACCGAGCAGCAGTTGGCTGACCCCGCCCTGGTCCGCCGCCAGCCAGCGCCATACCAGGCCCAATACGAGTAAACCCAGGGCCAGCATGGCCAGGGTCAATTGCCGGGCGGCGCTGCGCTGCTCGGCGGAGGTCAGCATGGGTGCGCTCATTGTTCGGCTCCCTGAATGATCAAACGGGAGTCGTCTTTAGGATCGACCGTGGTGACGGAGCCGGCCTGGCCCAGAATCTTCGGCAGGCGCTCGCGGTACAGGCGCAGCAACAGGCCCGGGTCTCGGACTTGCGCCAGGCTGGTGACGGCAGCGGTCTGCGCCTGGGCATTGGCCAGGCGTTCACTGGCTTGGGCATGGGCGACTTGCACCTGGCGGTCAGCCTCCTGGTTGGCGGTTTGGGTGAGTTTTTCCGCATCGGTACGCGCGTTGGCCACCGCTTTGTCGGCTTGCTGGCTGGCGGTGAGTACCGCATTGAACGCGTTCACCGCCGGGCCCGGCAGGCTCGATTGCACATCGACCCGTGTCACTTCGATGCCCAGGCCCAACCCGCTGGCAGTCAACTGCGCCAAGCGCTTATTGATGCCTTGCACCAGATCACCGCGCAGTTTTTCGCGGCGCTCGGCGGCGCCGTTGTCGGCGCCGATCAGCTCGGGGCGCGCGACCAGGATGGTGTCCAGGTCCCGCGCCGCCGTCAGGGCCACTGCGCTGCGGGTCACCAGGCGGTCCAACGCCGGCAGCACATGCTCGCCCTGCAACACAAAGGCGTAGGGCTCGGTGACCTTGTAGAACACCCGCACATCCAGCTGCACGATCCCGGCATCGCCGGTCAGCAAATAGCCGGAACCGGCCAGCGTATCGCTCAGGGGTGTGGCGAAACTGGCCACGCGGTCAGCCTGCACGGCCGCCTCTGAACGCAACAGGTTCTCCACCCGACGCTCGATCACCCGGTCTGCCGCCGGCAACAGCACCACCTGTTCGAACGGTTGCGGCCAGGCCAGCAGCAGCCCGGCGTTCTGAATGCGGTCGAGGGCGCCGAAGTGCAGCACCATGGCGCGGTTCTGCGGATCGATCTGGCGCACATTGGAAAACGCCCAGGCCAGCGCCGCCAACACGGTGACCGCGTACAGCGCCAGGAACGTCAGGCGCCCGGCCTGGATCCAGGGGCTGTCCGGGCTGTCACGCTCACTCATGGCTGCACATCCTTGGGCCCATCCACCAGCGCGCGGAACGGCGCGGCATCGGTGCGCAGGATGATTTTGGTGCCCGGCGTCACCACGGTGCCCAAGGTATCCAACGAGCGCAGCAGGTTGTACAGCTGCGGATTACCCGCGTAGGCGCGTCCATAAATCTGCGCCGCTTCGACCCGCGATTGCGCTTCGATATCGGCGGCTTTCACCGTGGCGTCGGCTTGCATGATGCGCGCATCACGTTCGGCCGCCGAGCGGATCTGCGCCGCCTCACGCTTGCCCACGGCGGTGCGCTCGGTGGCGATGGTTTCACGCTCGGCGCGCATGCGGTCGACCGTGGCGGTGAGGGTCACCGACGGCAATGTCAGCCGTTCGATACCGACCTGGGCCACGCGTACGCCATAGGTGGCCAGCAATTGCTGATCGATCTGCTGGCGCAGTTGGGCTTCGAAATCGGCGATGCGCACCTGGTTGGCGTCGGTATTGATCAGGCTGGACAGGTCAAAACTGGCCGCCGTGGTTTCCAGCGCCGAACCGACGAAGGTACGAATCTGCCGCGCCGCTTCATCCGGCTGGTTCTGCACCGCGCGCATGAAGCGCTGCACATTGTCGGTATCGCCCTGCACCTGCCACGCCACGTAGGCCTGCACGATGATCCGCAGGCCATCGCGGGTGCCCACATCCTGCAACCCGCTGGAGGTGGTGCGCAGGCGCAGGTCAACCGGAATCGCCGCTTCAAACGGCGCCGGCCAGCGCCAGCCCAGGCCCGGTTCCAGCAGCACCCGCACCGGGTTGCCGAAACGGGTAATCACCGTGGCCTCGCCGGAGCGCACCTGCACCAGGCTCGCTGCCGCGATGGCAAACAGCACAAGCATTACCGCCCAGGCCATACGCCGCCAGGGGAAAGGGCTGTCTGCCTGTTCATCGCCATGATGGTGATGGTGGCCGTGATGATGGTGATGACCGTGATCGTGAGAATGAGCGCTCAACAGACAGACTCCTTATTGAACGGCTTTACGCGGCACCGAGGGATCGGCCGGCAAGGTAAAAGATCGCAGATCGATCGTCGGCGCACTGTCGGCGCCCAGGCGATGATCCAGAATAAGCAGTTTGGCGTGGGCCAGGCCCTGGCTGAGCTGGCCCAGGTACTGTTCCAGCACGAAAGCCCGGCCCGCTGCGGCGTAGGCTTTTTGTTCGGCAACGAAGCGCAGGTTGGCCGCCTGGGCACCGGCATTCACTTCGCGCGCGGTGGCCTGGGCCTGGTCGCGGGCGGTGCTGGCTTGCAGCAAGGCTTGGTTGGTCTGCTCGCTGGCCGCGCCACGCTCGCGGGCGATCAATGCCTGGGCGCCGATCTGCGCGGCTTGCACGCCGTGGTAGGCGTTGGCGGCGCCGGCCGGTGGGTGGATCGCTTCGACGACCGTGGCGAGGATTTCCACACCGCTGTCGAGCTTTTGCAGGTCTGCTTGTACGCTGCGGCCGATCTCGTCGGCGAGGCGGGTGCGTTGTTCGCCGAGCAATTCATCGAGGGTGCGTGAGGCAAAGTCGTGCACCAGGATGCGGCTGGCGGTGCTGCGGATCAGGGTCGGGACATCGGCGCTGTTGTAGGTGGCAGCCAGCGCGGCCTGGTCCGTCAGGCCGATGCGGTAGACGAACCGCACGTCCATGTTGACGATCTGGAAGCTCTGTTTGTCGCCACTGCTGCTGGCGATGACTTGGGACTTGTCATTCACATGGCTGGCGTCCCACAAGCGATTGGCGATCAGCGGCGCCGGGCCTTCGGCGGCGGCCAACTCGGGCGCGGCGCTTTCGCTGACGCTGGTCGCCAGCTCGTGCACCACGCCGTTCTCCACGTTCAACACGCGGCCCAGAGGCCAGGGCAACCCGACGTGCAGGCCCGGGCCGAACACTTCGACCGGTTTGCCGAAACGCTCATAAATCCCACGGCCCTGTAGAGGGACTTCATGCACGCCGGTCAGCGCCCAGCCTACCGCCAGCACCACCAGCAGCACCGGCAGGAACGCGCGACGCATGTAGGTAAACGCCCAGATCTGGCGCAGGTCGATGCCGAAGCGGTTATGCAGTTCATGCTGCAAAGCTTGCAGCGGCTGCGGCGGCCAGCGCAGCAGGCCGGCGACCACACTCTGCGCCATCAGGCGCGGTTCCAGACGCGGCTGGCGTGGGCTGAACAGTGACAGCACGCCGCGCAGCACAAACTCCAGCGCCACCAGCGCGGGCAACAGGCCGATCAGCGTCGCCAGCCGCAGCGGCCACACCGATTGCGCACCGGCAAACAACAGGCACAGCGCACTGATCACCAGGCAGGTAATCGCCACCCGGCTCAATTGCGCCAGTTGCGCGGCTTCCGGCCATTGCGCGGCGGTTTCCTGGGCCATGCGCCGCTCGAACACCAGCAAACCGAACGCCAGCGCCAAGCCCAGCGCCGCGCCGATGCTGGCGGATTGACCGACGGCTGCAGCAGGCAGCGCCAGGTTCCAGAATTCGATGACGCTGACCAGCGCCAGCAACGACCAACCGCACAGCCACAACACCGGCGCGCCGATCTGCTTGCCAATGCGCTCCACCAGACGACCGTAGCGGCCCGTATCGGCCACCGCCGCTTCAACTGCAGGTTCTTCCAATGCCTGGGCACGCCAATCGGCTACCCACCAGGCCGACTGCAACCCGGCGACCAGCACGAACAAGGCCGACGAGCAGTTGACCAAGGCCACCGGCCAGATCGATTCAGGTGCAAACAGCGCCACAAATAACGCCAGCACCCAACCGGTGACGGCCAAGGCCGTCAGGCTGATGCCGGCTTGTCTCAATCGACGGGCATGGAACAGCCCCTGCTGAAAACGCGGCAGGCCCTCAACCGAAGCACCGTCAGCTTCTAGATCCACTTGCATCCACTCAACGCCCGCTTGTACATAATTCGTTACGATATAACACGGAGCGTGAAATTTTTGTTCGCTTTTGGCTACAGCGCCGATCCCTGTGGGAGGGGGCTTGCTCCCGAGAACGGTGGGTCAGTCAGTACCTGTATCAACTGACCCGAAGCCATCGGGAGCAAGCCCCCTCCCACATTTGATCTTTGTTGTTCCAAAGATCGTGACTAAACCCCCATAAACACGCGGCATCACTGGTGCGCGCCAAAATTAATCGGCACACTCCAGAACAGTTTTTTCGCGGCTCCACGGACAGGGAAGCGCCCTCCTTCATGATCTCCATCTATCAGCTCAAACCGCGGTTCCAAAACCTGTTGCGGCCCCTCGTGCAGCGCCTTTATGACAACGGCACCACCGCCAACCAGATCACCGTGCTGGCCGGCGTGATTTCCGTGTTGGTGGGCCTGCTGATTGCCAGCTTCGCCCAGCACTTGTGGCTGTTCGCGCTGATCCCGCTGTGGATGATTGTGCGCATGGCCCTGAATGCCGTCGACGGCATGCTCGCGCGCGAGTTCGGCCAGCAATCGCGCCTGGGTGCCTACCTCAACGAACTGTGCGATGTGATCGCCGACAGCGCGCTGATCCTGCCGTTTGCGCTGATCCCCGACGTGAGCCTGGCGCCCGTGCTGTTGGTGACGCTGCTCGCGGTGTTCAGCGAATACGCCGGTGTGCTGGGGCCGATGGTGGGCGCATCGCGCCGCTATGACGGGCCGATGGGCAAAAGTGACCGGGCATTCGTGCTCGGGGTGCTGGCCACTGGCGTGGCGTTGGGCTGGTTCGGCGCCGGCTGGGTCGACACGGTGATGTGGCTGGTCGCCGCGCTGCTGGCCTACACCCTGGTCAACCGGGTGCGTCAGGGCCTCAAGGAACACTCAGACACCTCACCGATTGCATAAGGATGCTTGCGATGCGCGAACAGCAACAACACACCTTCAGCACCCATGACGGCGTCGAGCTGTTTTACCGGCACTGGCCGGCCACGGCAGGCGCCGGGCCGCGCAAGGCCATTGTGTTGTTCCACCGCGGTCATGAGCATTCAGGGCGTATCGCGCACCTGGTGGACGAACTGGGCCTGCCTGATTTTGACTTCTTCGCCTGGGACGCCCGTGGCCACGGCCAATCCCCCGGCGAGCGCGGTGACAGCCCCAGCTTCGCCACCAGCGCCCGCGATGTGCAGACCTTCTGCGACCACATCGGCGCCACCTACGGCATCGAAGAGGAAAACTTCGCAGTGATCGCCCAAAGCGTCGGCGCGGTGATCGCGGCCACCTGGGTGCATGACTACGCACCGAAGATCCGCGCCCTGGTGCTCGCCTCCCCTGCCTTCAAGGTCAAGCTGTACGTGCCCTTCGCCCGCCCGGGCCTGGCCCTGATGCGCAGGTTTCGCGGCAACTTTTTCGTCAACAGCTACGTCAAGGCCAAGTTCCTCAGCCATGATCCGGAGCGCGTGGCGTCCTACGACAGCGATCCGCTGATCACCAAGGCCATCTCGGTGAATGTGCTGCTGGGCTTGTACGAAGCGGCCGACCGGGTAGTCGCCGATGCCCAGGCCATCCAGGTGCCGACCCAGTTGCTGATCTCCGGCTCCGACTTCGTGGTGCACCGTAAACCCCAGCAGCAGTTCTTCGACCGCCTCGGCAGCCTGAAAAAAGAGCTGCATGTCCTCCCCGGTTTCTTTCACGACACCCTCGGCGAGCGTGACCGCGCCCTGGCCATCAACAGCGCCAGGCGCTTTATCCTGCAAAATTTCGCGCAGCCGCTGGACCGCGCCTCGCTGCTGGACGCCGACAAACTGGGCGCCACCTGCGCCGAATCCGAAGCCCTCGCCGCACCACTGCCGCGCAATTCTCTGCGCGATCTGTACTGGCGCATGACCCGCGCCAGCATGGGCCTGGGCAAGAACCTGTCGGAGGGGGTGAAACTGGGCTTCGACACCGGCTTCGATTCCGGCAGCACCCTGGATTACGTGTACCGCAACACGCCCACTGGCAAAGGCGCGCTGGGGCGGATGATCGACACCAACTACCTCAACTCCATTGGCTGGCGCGGCATTCGCCAGCGCAAGCTGAACGTCGAAGAACTGCTACGCCTGGCCATGGCCAGATTGCGTGCGGACGAGCGCGAAGTGCGCATCGTCGATATCGCTGCTGGCCACGGTCGTTACATTCTGGAAGCTTTGCAGGGTGTGTCGCCGCTGCCGGAATCGATCCTGCTGCGCGACTACAGCGACATCAACGTGCGCGACGGTGGCGCCTTGATCCGTGAAAAGGGCCTGGACGATATCGCCCAGTTCATCAAAGCCGATGCATTTGATCGGGCGAACCTTGCCGCACTGGAGCCGAAGCCGACGCTGGCGGTGGTGTCCGGGCTGTATGAATTGTTTGTCGATAACGCCATGGTCGGCGGTTCGCTGGCGGGCCTCGCCGAAGCGGTTGAGCCCGGCGGTTATCTGGTCTACACCGGCCAACCGTGGCACCCGCAGCTGGAACTGATCGCCCGCGCCTTGACCAGCCACCGCCAGGGCCAGGCCTGGGTGATGCGTCGGCGCAGTCAGGCGGAAATGGACCAACTGGTGGAGGCGGCGGGCTTTCGCAAGATCACCCAGCGTGTGGATGAGTGGGGCATTTTCACCGTGTCCCTGGCACAGAAGATCTGAGCATGCGCGAACCCGGCTTGTTCAAACCGGCGCTGCTGTGGCTGCTGCTGTTGGCGCCGCTGTTTTTCAGCACCTACGGCCTCGCTACTTGGGTCACCAACCAGCGCAGCGATGTGGGCACGCTGGTGTTCGGCTGGGAAACCCATATGCCGTTCTGGGCCTGGACCATCGTGCCCTATTGGTCCATCGACCTGCTCTACGGGTTCTCGCTGTTGCTGCCGAGCACCCGCCACGAACTCAAGCAGCATGCCCTGCGCCTGCTGACGGCCCAGGTGATAGCCGTCAGTTGCTTCCTGATCTGGCCGCTGCGCTTCACCTTCGAACGGCCGGAACTGGATGGCGTGTTCGGCTGGTTGTTTGCCGTGCTGGCCGGCTTCGACAAGCCCTTCAACCAGGCGCCCTCACTGCATATCGCGCTGCTCGTGATCCTGTGGGTCATGTACCAGCGGCATACCCAAGGTTTTTGGCGCTGGGTGGTGCACGGCTGGTTTGCGCTGATCGGTATTTCCGTACTGACCACTTATCAACATCACTTTGTCGACTTACCCACAGGCGCCCTCGCGGGGTGGTTGTGCGTGTGGTTATGGCCGCTGGAACACGCCAGCCCGCTGCTCAATGCCCGACTTACGCGCGACTCTAAACGCCGTTGGCTGGGTGCGCGCTACGCCCTTGGCGCGCTGGCGCTGATGCTGCTCGCGCTGGCTTTGGGCGGTTGGGGGTTATGGTTGCTGTGGCCGGCGGTGTCCCTCGCGCTGGTCGCAGCAAATTACTGGCTGCTGGGTGCCGAGGGCTTTCAGAAACGCAACAATGGCCAGCTGACGCCTGCTGCGCGTTGGCTGTATGCGCCTTATCTGGTCGCCGCCTGGATCAATTCGCGGCTGTGGACACGCCGGCATCCACAGCCTGAGCTGATTGTGGATAACGTCTGGCTGGGGCGAATTCCTACATCGAGCGAGCAGCAGTCTTTCAAGGCCATCGTCGATCTCTGCGCCGAATTGCCGATTAATCCACAGGGTCGTAGCTATCACTGCATTCCTGTTGTGGACTTGATCGCGCCCACCTCCGCCGAATGCCTGCAAGCCGCCAAGGCCATCGAACGCCTGCGCTTGGACGGCCCGTTGCTGGTGTGCTGCGCCCTGGGCTACTCGCGCAGCGCCACGGCCATTGCCGCCTGGCTGTTGCACAGCGGACGCGCGACGACGGTGGATCAAGCGCTGGCTATTATTCGTACAGCGCGGGCCCGTGTGGTCCTGCATCCCGCACATCGTCTCGCCTTGGAGGGTTTGCCCCATGCCTGCTGATATGGAACTGCAAGTCGTCGCCAGCCTGCTGCGCCGTGGCCGTTCGCTGGATCAGTTATCCACAGGCCTTACAGTGGCCGGCGTGTTGTTCGGTGTGGCCCAACTGTTGATGGCGAGTGTTTCAACGGTCTGCCTGCTGCTGGCCTTGTGGATGATCATCCTGGGCCTTGCGCAAAAATACTGGGCCCTGCGCGTTGCGTTCGACGCCGATCTGTTTGCCCTGCTCGCCCGCGACGTCGAGCGCACCGCAGACCTTGACCAAGCCCTGCAGACCCTGGGCTTGCAATCGGCCAAACGCGCCGGCCGGCCTTGGGCCGAACGCCGTCGTGGCGCCCTCAAATTGCTGCGCAAACAGGCCTGGTTGCTCGGCGCGCAAGCGCTGCTGACCCTGTGCGTGCTGCTTGCCAGCCCTTGGCTACCTTTCGCCGAATAAGGAATTCCCATGTTCGAACCCGTGGTCGCCACGCTGATTACTTCCATGGCCCGCACTGTCACCGGCGCCCGCAGCCTGTGGCTGGGTTGCGCGCCCGTGCCGGTGCAACGCATCTATTTCGCCAATCACAGCAGCCACGGCGACTTCGTGTTGGTGTGGGCGTCGCTGCCGCAGAACCTGCGCAAATTCACCCGCCCTGTGGCCGGCAGCGATTACTGGAATAAAAGCGCGCTGCGCCGCTACATCATCAACCGCGTGTTCAACGGCGTGCTGATTGATCGCGAGCGCAAAGAGCCTGTGGATAACCCGCTGCAGCCAATGCTCGCTGCGTTGGAAGGCGGCGACTCGCTGATCATCTTTCCTGAAGGCACGCGCAATCTGGAGGACGGCTTGCTGCCGTTCAAGAGCGGTCTCTACCACTTGGCAAACAGTTACCCACAGGCTGAGCTAATTCCGGTGTGGATAGCCAACCTTAACCGCGTCATGCCCAAGGGCCGTGTCTTGCCATTGCCATTGTTATGCACAACCAGCTTCGGCGCTCCGCTGCAATTGGAAGAAGGCGAAGACAAAGCCGCGTTCCTTGCCCGCACCCGTGACGCCCTGCTCGCCCTTGCCCCGGAGCATTCCTGAGATGGATAGCCAGACCTTGATGTTATTCGGCGGGATCGGCGCGATTCTGGTCACCGCCTCGCTGATCGGCCTGATCCTGAAGCTGCGCACCCGTGGCACCCCCAATGCGGTGATCGACAACCTCAATGCCCGCATCAACGCCTGGTGGGTGATGGTGGTGGTGATCGGTGTCGCCTTCTGGCTCGGCACCGGCGCAGTGATCCTGCTGTTCTATGCGGTGTCCTTCTATGCCTTGCGCGAATTTCTCACCCTCACGCCGACCCGGCGCAGCGACTACCCGGCCCTGGTCGCGGCGTTCTACCTCGCCCTCCCGCTGCAGTACGTGCTGATCTATGCCGACTGGTACGGACTGTTCTCGATCTTCATCCCGGTCTACGTGTTCCTGCTGCTGCCGATACTCGCCTCCCTGGGTGGCGACAGCACCCACTTCCTGGAGCGCGCATCCAAGGTGCAATGGGGCCTGATGATCGCGGTGTTCTGCGTGTCGTTCGTGCCGGCGTTGCTGACCTTGGACATCCCGGGTTATGAAGGCCGTAACCTGCTGCTGATCGCCTACCTGGTGATCGTGGTGCAACTGTCGGACGTGTTGCAGTACGTGTGCGGCAAGCTGTTCGGCAAACACAAGATCGCGCCCAACCTCTCGCCGTCCAAAACCGTGGAAGGTTTTGTCGGCGGGATCCTGCTGTCCTCCCTGATCGGTGCCGCGCTGTGGTGGACCACGCCGTTCAATCCCTGGCAGTCGTTTTTGATCGCGCTGTTGATCAACCTGCTGGGCTTTGCCGGCGGGATCGTGATGTCGGCGATCAAGCGCGATCGCGGCGTGAAGGATTGGGGGCACATGATCGAAGGGCACGGCGGCATGCTGGATCGGCTGGATTCGGTGTGCTTTGCGGCGCCGATCTTCTTCCACCTGGTGCGTTACTGGTGGACCTGACCTACCCCTTTCTCAAAACCAATGAAGATCAAACTGTGGGAGGGGGCTTGCCCCCGATGGCGGTGTGACAGTCACCGAATAGGTTGGCTGATACACCGCAATCGAGGGCAAGCCCCCTCCCACCTTGGTTTTGTGGTGCTTTCCGGGTTTAGGCAAAGTCGGATCCTGGTCACTTGAAACACAGTTCATAAACCGCGCTTCCACGCTTGGCCTATTACGGCTGGGTTCGGTTGATCCCAGGATTCAGCCAGCACCCTCATGGAGTCGAATCATGTTTGCTGGTTTCCAGAAACAACAGCGCCAGGTCAATGGCCTGAACATCAGCTATCGCATCGGTGGATCCGGCCCCGCGCTGTTGCTGTTGCACCCTTCCCCTAACGCCTCCGTCACGATCCCAGGCGACGGTTCACCATCTCGGTCAAGCGCTCGCCGACGCGCTCAATCCCTCTGTTTTGCGCCACCACCTGGGCACCTTCCATGAGTAAGGTCAGTTCCTCGGCCACCTGCTCCGGCTCGCTCAATGCCATGGCGGTGCAGAGCGCAAGCAGCCGCGCGAATTGCCGTTGCTTGTGCGCCTGGATCAGCAACCGGGCGGGGTGCTCAGCCTCTGGCAACTCGGCCAAGGTATTGGTGAACGGGCAGCCCCGATAATCCGAGCATTGCAGGTCAGTCACGATGAACTCAAGAAAGCCCAGCAGTTGCTTGCGCGGTGAATCCGGGTGCTCCGATGCCAGTCGGTCGAAGACATCGCCATAGCTTTCGGTCAACTGCTCAAGCCATTCCAGCACCAGCGCATCCTTGTTCTCGAAATGCCGGTAGACGGTCATTTTCGTCGAGGCAGCCAGCTCGGCGATGGCGTCCATGCTGACGCGTGTGATGCCCTGCTCCCGGAACAGCACCTTGGCAGCATCGATGATGCGTTCCCTGGGCGGCAGTTGGGGTGTCCGTTGTGGGCGCATGAATAAACTCCGCTTGACAGCGATACCGGCAAGTATCGCATGATACTGGTAGGTATCGTCAGATACCATCCAGTATCGATCATACTCAATGGGAGACTGCCATGCACCTGTCCGACTACGCTGTTCACGATGCTACGGGTCTGAGTCAACTGATCCAGGCCAAACAGGTCAGCCCAAGCGAGGTGCGTGCGGCGGCCTTCCAAGCCATCGAGGCCTTCAATCCGCAAATTAATGCACTGGTTGAAACCTGGAACGATGAGCCAGCCCCCCACGCGGGAGTGTTTTCAGGCGTGCCCGTGCTGATCAAGGACCTGGGCATTACCGCCAAGGGGCGTCGCAACGAACTGGGCAGTGCGTTGGCACTCGGCTGCACGGCCGAAGGCGATTCACAGCTCATGAGTCGTTTGCGTTTCGCCGGACTTCTGCCGCTTGGCAGGACCACCACACCGGAGTTCGCCGCAAGCACCACCACCGAAAGCCGACTTCATGGGCCCACCCGTAATCCCTGGGATGTGACACGAAGCGCCGGGGGCTCAAGTGGCGGTGCGGCAGCCGCCGTCGCGGCCGGCATGGTACCCATCGCTCACGCAACCGATGGCGGCGGCTCCATCCGGGTACCCGCGTCGCTGTGTGGCCTGTTCGGCTTGAAACCCAGCCGCGGGCGAGTGCCCATGGGGCCGGATGTGGATGAAGTCTGGAGCGGCCTTGCGGTACACGGCGTGCTGACGCGCTCGGTGCGTGACAGTGCGGCCTTGCTGGACGCTGTGCATGGCAGCGCAGTCGGTGACCCGTTCCACATTCCGTCGCCGCTGACCAGCTTTCTGGAACAATCCCGGCGTGAGCCCCACTCATTGCGTATCGGTGTGCACACCCGCCCGCTCAATGGCCAAGCGCTGCACCCAGCGGTGAAAACTGCATTGGAGCAGACGATGCGCCATCTTGAGGCGCTTGGGCACCAGGTTGAGGACGTCGAGCCGGATATTGGCGTGAGCTGGGAGGCCTTTGTCGAGCTGAATGGGCGCTTCTGGTCGTCCAATACCGCCGCCTGGATCGACGCCATTGCAGCCGCAACCGGACGTAGTATCAATGCTGAACACCTTGAGCCCGCTACCTTGGCGCTGTACCGATACGGCAAGACGCTAAGTGCCACCGAACTGTTGGGTGCGTTGCACGAACGCAATATTGTCGCCCGAACGCTCGGCGGTTTTTTCGAGGATTACGATCTGCTGCTGTCACCCACCTTGCCAGGCTTGGCACCGATGATCGGCCAATACAATGCACAGCAAGCGCACCTGGACGGACGAGGCTGGATGAACCATGTGTTCAACCAGTCACCGTTCACCGCGCTGGCGAATGTCACCGGCGCGCCGGCCATGTCGGTTCCGCTGTCACAAGACCCTAAAACCGGTTTGCCTATTGGCATGCAGTTCATGGGCAAGTTCGGCGCTGAGGGCGTGTTGCTGGGGTTGGCTGGGCAGCTTGAACGTGAGTTTGCGTGGGCCGATCGGCGGCCGGGCGTGTGGGCGGGTAAGCTCTGATAGACGCTTGAACGGGCGCGGTATAGGTGGCGTTCTCAGGTTTTTCGCGAGCAAGCTCGCTCCTACAGTAAATGCGGTGCAACCTTGTCCTGAACTACGGGCTCTTTAAGCAGTGATCTCGACATAGCTAGACTCTCCGCCTCCTGTCGCACCCGATAGCCAGCCCCAAACAAAACTCAGCGTCGTGTGCCCGGCGTGATCCACGCCTACCGTGCCACGTGACCACCCGGCAAGCAGTTCCCCTTCCAGGGTCAGGCACTGATACAGCAGCTCAATGGTATCTGGACCGGTCACCCGTCCGACTTGAGTACCCAGGCGAATCCGGCCCCCCTGGTAAGTGCTCGAAATCGCGTCATCTTCGACTTGGTAATGAAATACGGTGCCGGTGCCGGACAGTCCCTGAGCGTTGTCGGCGACTACAAACCGGCGATTATGCAGACGTGCGTAGACAGTGGAATTTTGCATCAGTCAGCCTCCTTGATTGAGCGAATCCAGAACGTAAAAAGGGGCTGTCGAAACAGCCCCTTTCGGTACGCCAGTCAGGTTTACTCCACCGTCACCGACTTCGCCAGGTTGCGCGGCTGATCAACGTCAGTGCCTTTAAGCACGGCAACGTAGTACGACAGCAACTGCAGCGGGATGGTGTAGAGGATCGGCGACAGGGTGTCGTGAATGTGCGGCATGTTGATGACGTGAGTGCCTTCACCGTTGGTCATCCCGGCCTTTTCGTCGGCAAACACGATCAGTTGGCCGCCACGGGCGCGCACTTCCTGCAGATTGGACTTGAGCTTTTCCAGCAGCTCATTGTTCGGCGCCACGGTGACCACCGGCATATCGTCATCCACCAAGGCCAACGGGCCGTGTTTCAGCTCGCCGGCTGGATAGGCTTCGGCGTGGATGTACGAGATTTCCTTGAGCTTGAGCGAACCTTCCATCGCCACTGGGTACTGCGCGCCACGGCCGAGGAACAGGGTGTGGTTTTTGTCGGCAAACAGCTCGGCGACCTTTTCCACGGTGCTGTCCATGGCCAGGGCTTCACCCAGGCGGGTCGGCAGGCGGCGCAGTTCTTCCACCAGGGTGGCTTCAATGCCTTCGGCCAGGGTGCCGCGCACTTGGCCGAGGGACAAGGTCAGCAGCAACAGGCCGACCAGCTGGGTGGTGAAGGCTTTGGTCGACGCTACGCCGATTTCGCGACCGGCCTGGGTCAGCAGGGTCAGATCGGATTCACGCACCAGGGAACTGATGCTGACGTTGCAGATTGCCAGGCTGGCGAGGAAGCCAAGCTCTTTGGCATTGCGCAGGGCGGCCAGGGTGTCGGCGGTTTCGCCGGACTGGGAGATGGTCACGAACAGGGTGTCTGGCTGCACCACCACCTTGCGGTAGCGGAATTCGCTGGCGACTTCGACCTGGCACGGGATGCCGGCCAGTTCTTCCAGCCAGTAACGCGCAACCATGCCGGCGTGGTAGCTGGTGCCGCAGGCGACGATCTGCACGTTGCGCACTTTGGCGAACAGCTCGGCGGCTTGTGGGCCGAAGGCGTTGACCAATACTTGGTTCTGGCTCAGGCGACCTTCCAGGGTGCGCTGCACCACAGACGGCTGCTCGTGGATTTCCTTGAGCATGAAGTGGCGGAACTCGCCCTTGTCGGCGGCTTCGGCACCGTCGCGGTATTGCACGGCTTCGCGCTCGACGGACTGACCGTTCACGTCCCAGATCTGCACGCTTTCACGGCGGATATCGGCGATGTCGCCTTCTTCCAGGTACATGAAGCGGTCGGTGACCTGGCGCAAGGCGAGTTGGTCGGAGGCCAGGAAGTTTTCCCCCAGGCCCAGGCCGATCACCAATGGGCTGCCGCTGCGTGCGGCAACCAGGCGGTCAGGCTGGCTGGCGCTGATCACGGCCAGGCCGTAGGCGCCGTGCAGTTCCTTGACCGTGGCCTTGAGGGCGGTGGTCAGGTCGCTGTGGTCCTTGAGCTTGTGGTTGAGCAGGTGGGCGATGACTTCGGTGTCGGTGTCCGAAGTGAACACATAGCCCAGGCCCTTGAGTTGGTCGCGCAGTGCTTCGTGGTTTTCGATGATGCCGTTGTGCACCACCGCCAGGTCACCCGAGAAGTGTGGGTGAGCGTTACGCTCGCACGGCGCACCGTGGGTGGCCCAACGGGTGTGGGCGATACCCAGGCGCCCAACCAGCGGCTCGCCGGCCAGGGCCTGGTCCAACTCGCTGACTTTGCCCGGACGGCGCATACGTTCGAGCTTGCCGGCGTTGGTGAAGACGGCCACACCGGCGCTGTCATAGCCGCGGTATTCCAGGCGCTTGAGGCCTTCGAGCAGGATGGCAGTTACGTTACGTTCGGCGACTGCGCCAACAATTCCACACATGGTATTTCTCCTAGATGACTGCCGCGCATATCAGCGTAATGCCGCGGGCTTGGATCTGGTCGCGGGCCTCAAGCGGCAGGCGATCATCGGTGATAAGGGTATGGACGCTGCTCCAGGGCAGTTCCAGGTTGGGAATCTTGCGGCCTATCTTGTCGGATTCGACCATCACCACCACTTCGCGAGCGACCTCAGCCATGACGCGGCTCAGGCCCAATAACTCGTTGAACGTGGTGGTACCGCGCTGCAGATCGATGCCGTCGGCGCCGATGAACAGTTGATCGAAATCGTAGGAGCGCAGCACCTGCTCGGCGACCTGGCCCTGGAACGAATCCGAATGCGGGTCCCAGGTGCCGCCGGTCATCAGCAGCACCGGTTCATGCTCCAGCTCGCTCAAGGCGCGGGCCACGTTCAGGGAATTGGTCATGACCACCAGGCCGGGTTGATGGCCCAGTTCAGGGATCATCGCGGCGGTGGTGCTGCCGCTGTCGATGATGATGCGCGCGTGCTCACGCAACCGCGCCACGGCCGCACGGGCGATGGCGCGCTTGTAGGCCGAGACCGGTTGAGCCGCGTCGCCCACCAATTCCTGAGGCATGGTAATCGCGCCACCGTAGCGGCGCAGGAGCAGGCCATTGCTTTCGAGGGCGGCCAGGTCCTTGCGGATGGTCACCTCCGAAGTTTCGAAACGCTTGGCCAGTTCGTCCACGCTGACTTCGCCCTGTTCATTGAGCAAGGTCAGGATATTGTGGCGACGTTGGGGGGTATTTCGTTTCGACATGGCGATGGTAAGTTTCGGTTCGAAAGATAACGAAGGCAATCAAAACCTATTCGGAACTCATCGTCAAGCGTTTGGAACAGATTCTTCAGACGACACGGGCAAATGTGGGAGGGGGCTTGCTCCCGATGGCGGTGGTTCAGCCTGAAAAATCATCGACTGAAAGTCCGCTATCGGGGGCAAGCCCCCTCCCACATTTGGATATCATTGCTGCTGGAGCTGTGGATAACTCAGGTCTTATTGATTTTGACCGGGCGCTTCCAGCCGTCGATGTTGCGCTGGCGGGCGCGGGCGACTGCCAGTTGGGACTTATCCACATCCTGGTTGATGGTTGAGCCCGCAGCGGTGTTGGAACCATCATCGATAGTGACGGGTGCAACCAGCGAGTTGTTGGAGCCGATGAACACGTCCTCGCCAATGGTGGTCTGGTGCTTATTGGCGC
Source organism: Pseudomonas sp. R2-7-07 (assembly GCF_003852355.1). NCBI lineage: Bacteria > Pseudomonadati > Pseudomonadota > Gammaproteobacteria > Pseudomonadales > Pseudomonadaceae > Pseudomonas > Pseudomonas sp. R2-7-07. The sequence continues at coordinate 5,777,346 of NZ_CP027759.1, forward strand.
CGTCGTAGTTACAGGTGATCGTGCCAGCGCCAACGTTGGTGCGCGCACCGATCACCGCATCGCCCAGGTAGGTGAGATGCCCAACCTTGGCGCCTTCGCCAAGGTGAGCATTTTTCAGTTCGACAAAGTTACCCACATGGGCCTTGGCTTCCAGCACGCTGCCAGGACGCAAACGCGCAAACGGACCGGCATCGCTGCCCTCGCCCATTACCGCGCCGTCGATATGACTGTTGGCCTTGACCACGACACCTTTGCGCAGCGTGCTGTCCTTGATCACGCAGTTCGGGCCGATCACCACGCCGTCTTCGATGATCACACGGCCCTCGAGGATCACGTTGATGTCGATCAGCACGTCGCGGCCGACCGTCACTTCACCGCGAACGTCGAAACGCGCCGGGTCACGCAGGGTTACGCCCTGGGCCATCAGGCGGCGCCCTTCACGCAGCTGATAGTGGCGCTCCAACTCGGCCAGTTGCTTACGGTCGTTGGCGCCCTGCACTTCCATCGGGTCGTGGGGCTGTTCGGTGGCGACCACCAGGCCGTCACTGACTGCCATCTCGATGACGTCGGTGAGGTAGTACTCGCCTTGGGCGTTGTTGTTGGACAAGCGGCTCATCCAGTCGGCGAGGCGATTGGCCGGCACCGCGAGAATCCCAGTGTTGCCTTCGGTGATGGCGCGCTGGGCTTCACTGGCGTCCTTGTGCTCGACGATAGCCGCGACCTTGCCCTCGGCGTCACGCACGATGCGCCCGTAGCCGGTGGGGTCGTCCAGCTCGACGGTGAGCAGGCCCATCTGGCCAGGCACCACATGCTTGAGCAGGCGTTGCAGGGTTTCCACTTCGATCAGCGGCACATCACCGTACAGGATCAGCACGGTGTCAGCGGTAATGAACGGCACCGCTTGCGCGGTGGCATGGCCGGTGCCCAGTTGCTTGTCCTGCAAGACGAAATTCAAGTCGTCTGCGGCCAGACGCTCACGTACAACATCTGCACCGTGCCCGATGACTACATGAATGCGCTGCGGGTCCAACTGCCGGGCACTGTGGATAACATGGCCAAGCATGGAATTGCCTGCGACCGGGTGCAGCACCTTGGGCAGGGCCGAGCGCATGCGGGTGCCCTGGCCAGCGGCGAGAATTACGATTTCAAGAGACATGAATGGCTACCAATCCTGGGCGGTCCGGCTTCAGACCAAAGAAGTGTTTTGCAAAAAAAGAAAAAGGGTAGCCGAGGCTACCCTTTTTAATCAATCACGCGTGAAGCGTAACGGCAACGCCGCTTACTTCTTGCGGATCTGCTGGAGCGTCCGCAGCTGGGCTGCGGCCTCGGCCAGACGGACTGCAGCTGCGCTGTAGTCGAAGTCTGCGCCTTTTTCGTTCAGCGCCTTCTCGGCAGCCTTTACGGCTTCCTGAGCAGAGGCTTCATCCAAGTCGCCAGCACGTTGCACGGTATCGGCAAGTACCTTGACCATGTTCGGCTGAACCTCGAGGAAACCGCCGGAGATGTAGAACACCTCCTTTTCCCCGCCTTGCTTGGTCAGAGTGATCGGACCTGGCTTCAAGCTGGTGATCAACGGCGCGTGGCCCATGGCAATACCCAGGTCACCCAGGTCGCCGTGTGCAATCACCATTTCTACCAGACCGGAGAAGATTTCCCCTTCCGCGCTGACGATATCGCAATGGACTGTCATAGCCATCTGATTGCCTCAACCTGATGAGCGCCCGTTTCCGGGCGCCAGGATTACAGTTTCTTGGCTTTCTCGATCGCTTCTTCGATGCCGCCGACCATGTAGAACGCTTGTTCTGGCAGGTGGTCGTAGTCACCGTTGAGGATGCCTTTGAAGCCAGCAATGGTGTCTTTCAGGGAAACGTATTTACCCGAGGCACCGGTGAAGACTTCAGCCACGAAGAACGGCTGCGACAAGAAACGCTGGATCTTACGAGCACGGTTTACCAACTGCTTGTCGGCTTCCGACAGCTCGTCCATACCCAGGATCGCAATGATGTCCTTCAGTTCTTTGTAGCGCTGCAGCACGTACTGAACGCCGCGAGCGGTGTCGTAGTGCTCCTGGCCGATCACGTTCGGGTCCAGCTGGCGCGAAGTCGAGTCGAGTGGATCGACCGCTGGGTAGATACCCAGGGAAGCGATGTCACGGGACAGAACGACGGTGGCGTCCAAGTGGGCGAAGGTGGTGGCTGGCGACGGGTCGGTCAAGTCATCCGCAGGTACGTATACCGCTTGGATCGAGGTGATCGAACCTTCCTTGGTCGAAGTGATACGTTCTTGCAGAACGCCCATCTCTTCAGCCAGGGTCGGCTGGTAACCTACTGCCGACGGCATACGGCCGAGCAGTGCGGATACTTCAGTACCGGCCAGGGTGTAACGATAGATGTTGTCGACGAACAATAGAACGTCGTTACCTTCGTCACGGAACTTCTCGGCCATGGTCAGGCCGGTCAGGGCTACGCGCAGACGGTTGCCCGGCGGCTCGTTCATCTGACCGTAAACCAGTGCCACTTTGTCCAGAACGTTGGAGTCCTTCATCTCGTGGTAGAAGTCGTTGCCCTCACGGGTACGCTCACCCACACCGGCGAACACGGAGTAACCGCTGTGCTCGATGGCGATGTTACGGATCAGTTCCATCATGTTTACGGTCTTGCCTACACCGGCACCACCGAACAGACCGACTTTACCGCCCTTGGCGAACGGGCAAACCAGGTCGATAACCTTGATGCCGGTTTCCAGCAGGTCGTTGCCGCCCGCTTGCTCGGCGAACGAAGGTGCTGGACGGTGAATGCCCCAGCGCTCTTCGGTGTCGATCGGGCCAGCTTCGTCGATCGGGTTGCCCAGTACGTCCATGATCCGGCCCAGGGTCGCTTTACCGACCGGTACGGAGATGGCTGCGCCAGTGTCGACAACGTCCAGACCGCGCTTCAAGCCTTCGGTGGAACCCATCGCAATGGTACGAACTACGCCGTCGCCCAGCTGCTGCTGAACTTCCAGAGTAGTTTCCGCGCCTTGTACTTTCAGCGCGTTGTAGATGCTCGGTACGCTGTCGCGTGGGAATTCCACGTCGATAACGGCGCCGATGATTTGAACGATACGTCCGCTACTCATAGCTGGATCCTCTGAATATTTGAACCGTTAAACCGCGGCAGCGCCGCCGACGATTTCCGAGATCTCTTGGGTGATCGCAGCCTGACGCGCCTTGTTGTAGATCAGCTGCAAATCGCTGATCAGATCACCGGCGTTATCGGTAGCGTTTTTCATCGCGATCATCCGCGCCGCTTGTTCAGCTGCGTTGTTCTCGACCACCGCCTGGTACACCTGCGACTCCACGTAGCGCACCATCAAGCCGTCAAGCAGCTCTTTGGCGTCTGGTTCGTAGAGGTAGTCCCAGTGGTGCTTGAGTTCCTGATCCGGAGTCGCCACCAGTGGAATCAATTGCTCCACGGTTGGCTGCTGGGTCATGGTGTTGATGAACTTGTTGGATACCACGGACAGGCGGTCAATCCGGCCTTCCAGGTACGCATCCAGCATCACCTTCACACTGCCGATCAAGTCATTGATCGACGGCTCTTCACCCAGGTGGCTGATAGCTGCAACGACGTTACCGCCGAAGTTGCGGAAAAAGGCCGCACCCTTGCTACCAACAACACACAGATCGATCTCGACGCCTTTTTCGCGGTTTACCGCCATGTCCTTGACCAGGGCCTTGAACAGGTTGGTATTCAGGCCACCGCACAGACCACGGTCACTGCTCACTACCACATAACCGACGCGCTTGACTTCGCGCTCGATCATGAACGGGTGGCGGTATTCCGGGTTGGCGTTGGCCAGATGCCCAATTACCTGGCGGATACGTTCCGCATAAGGACGGCTGGCTGCCATGCGCATTTGTGCCTTGCGCATTTTGCTGACCGCCACTTTTTCCATGGCGCTGGTAATCTTTTGCGTGCTTTTGATGCTCGCAATCTTACTGCGAATCTCTTTTGCGCCTGCCATGTAACACCTATCAGGTTAGCAAGCGGGAGCCTTGCGGCTCCCGCTGCGGCTTACCAGGTTTGGGTGGCCTTGAACTTCTCGATACCGGCTTTCATGCCAGCGTCGATATCGTCATTGAAGTCACCCTTCACGTTGATCTTCGCCATCAATTCGGCGTGATCGCGGTTGAAGTAAGCAATCAGCGCTTGTTCAAAGCTGCCGACCTTGGCGATTTCAACGTCGGTCAGGAACCCACGCTCAGCGGCATACAGCGACAACGCCATGTCAGCGATCGACATCGGGGCGTATTGCTTCTGCTTCATCAGCTCGGTAACGCGCTGACCATGCTCAAGTTGCTTACGGGTCGCTTCGTCCAGGTCAGACGCGAACTGGGCGAATGCCGCCAGTTCACGGTACTGAGCCAGAGCGGTACGGATACCACCGGAGAGCTTCTTGATGATCTTGGTCTGAGCGGCACCACCCACACGGGATACCGAAACACCGGCGTTCACTGCAGGACGGATGCCTGAGTTGAACATGGCCGATTCCAGGAAGATCTGACCGTCGGTGATGGAAATCACGTTGGTCGGAACGAACGCGGAAACGTCGCCAGCCTGGGTTTCGATGATCGGCAGTGCGGTCAGGGAACCGGTTTTGCCGGTCACTGCGCCGTTGGTGAACTTCTCTACGTACTCTTCGGAAACGCGGGATGCGCGCTCCAGCAGACGGGAGTGGAGATAGAACACGTCGCCTGGGTAGGCTTCACGGCCTGGTGGACGGCGCAGCAGCAGGGAAATCTGGCGGTAAGCCACTGCTTGCTTGGACAGATCGTCATAAACGATCAGTGCGTCTTCACCGCGGTCGCGGAAGAATTCACCCATGGTGCAACCGGAGTACGGTGCCAGGAATTGCAGCGCAGGAGATTCCGAAGCACTGGCAGCCACGATGATCGTGTTGGCCAGGGCGCCGTTTTCTTCCAGCTTGCGAACCACGTTGGCGATGGTCGATTGCTTCTGACCGATCGCTACGTAGACGCAGAAAATGCCGCTGTTCTTCTGGTTGATGATCGCGTCGATCGCCAGAGCGGTTTTACCGATCTGACGGTCACCGATGATCAGCTCACGCTGGCCACGGCCGACCGGAATCATGGCATCGACAGCCTTGTAGCCAGTCTGTACAGGCTGGTCTACCGACTTACGCCAGATCACGCCTGGAGCAACTTTCTCGACCGCGTCGGTCTCGGTGTTGCCCAGTGGACCTTTACCGTCAACAGGGTTACCCAGTGCGTCGACGACGCGGCCCAGCAGTTCCTTACCTACCGGAACTTCCAGGATGCGGCCTGTGCACTTGGCGCTCATGCCTTCGGCCAGACTGGTGTACGCGCCCAATACAACGGCACCTACGGAGTCTTGCTCCAGGTTGAGGGCCATACCGTAGACGCCGCCCGGAAACTCGATCATCTCGCCGTACATAACGTCGGCCAGACCGTGAATCCGCACGATGCCGTCAGATACGCTGACGACAGTGCCTTCGTTACGGGCTTGGGAGGTCACATCGAGCTTGTCGATGCGGCCCTTGATAATTTCACTTATTTCGGAAGGATTGAGTTGCTGCATTGCTCTGCTGCCCCTTCAAACTCAAGATTTCAATGCTTCGGCAAGTTTCGCGATTTTGCCGCGAATCGAGCCATCGATAACCAGGTCGCCGGCACGGATAACGACACCACCAATCAGGGATGCGTCCTCCGAAGCTTGCAGGCGCACTTCCCGATTGAGTCGTGCACTGAGAACCTTGGCGAGTTTGTCTTGCTGTTCTTGGTTCAATGCAAAAGCACTGGTCACTTCAACGTCTACCGACTTCTCTGCTTCGGCCTTGTACAGGTCGAACAGAGCGGCGATCTCCGGCAATAGCGGGAGACGGTCGTTTTCGGCAACGACGTGGATGAAGTTCTGCACCTTCACATCAAACTTGTCGCCGCACACTTCAATAAAAGTGGCGGCCTTGTCTGCGCTCGTCAGGCGCGGGGCCTTGAGCACGCGCTGCATGGTGTCGTCTTGCGACACTGCTGCAGCCAGGCCGAGCATGGCTGACCAAGAGGCCAGCTGCTGGTGGGCCTGGGCGTGCTCGAAGGCTGCCTTAGCGTAAGGTCGGGCCAACGTGGTCAGTTCTGCCATGATCGCCCTCGCTTAAATTTCAGCAGCCAGTTTGTTAACCAGCTCCGCGTGCGCGTTTTGATCGATTGTGGCACCGAGGATCTTCTCGGCACCGCCGACCGCCAGAGCACCCAGTTGGGCACGCAGCGCGTCTTTGACGCCGTTCAGTTCCTGTTCGATCTCGGCATGAGCCGAAGCCTTGACACGGTCAGCTTCGACGCGGGCTTTTTCAACAGCCTCTTCGACGATCTGGTTACCGCGCTTCTTGGCTTGCTCAATGATCTCGGCTGCCTGTGCTTTAGCTTCGCGCAGTTGAAGACCCACTTTCTCTTGGGCCAACTCCAGGTCGCGAGCTGCACGGCTGGCAGCGTCCAAACCATCCGCGATCTTCTTCTGACGTTCGTGCAAAGCCGCGATGACCGGAGGCCACACGAACTTCATGCAAAACACTACAAAAATGAAGAACGCAACGGATTGGCCAATCAGGGTTGCATTAATGTTCACGCCAACACCTCGCTCATTCGTTGTCCATCACCCTAATCACTCGAAACGTCGAGTGATTAGCCAGCGAGTTGACCAACGAAGGGGTTCGCGAAGGTGAAGAACAGGGCGATACCAACGCCGATCATGGTTACGGCGTCGAGCAGGCCGGCAACGATGAACATTTTAACTTGCAGCATTGGAACCATTTCTGGCTGACGCGCTGCGCCTTCCAGGAATTTGCCGCCCAGCAGGCCGAAACCAATGGCAGTACCCAGGGCGCCCAGGCCGATCAACAGTGCAACAGCGATAGCGGTTAGACCAACTACAGTTTCCATCTTTCCTCCCGACTTTTACGTCGTATGGTTTAGGTTTTTTAGATTTTAAAGCGGTAAAACAAATCGTTTCATAGCCCTGGAGGGCCACCTTCCCGTTTCACCGGGAAGGACATCAGACTAGTCGAGACTGGCCTTAATGGTTCTCTTCGTGCGCCATCGACAGGTAGACGATGGTCAGCATCATGAAGATGAAGGCCTGCAGGGTGATGATCAGGATGTGGAACACAGCCCACGCCCACTGCAGAACGATGCCCAGGCCGCTAAGCCAGAGCAGACCGCTGCCGAACATCACAGCGATCAGAATGAACACCAGCTCGCCGGCATACATGTTGCCGAACAGTCGCAAGGCCAGGGAAATCGGCTTGGCGACCAGGGTCACGAATTCCAGCAGGAAGTTCACCGGGATCAGCAGGGCTTGAACGAAGATGTTCTTGCTGCCGAACGGGTGCAGGGTCAGCTCGCCGATGAAACCGCCGATGCCCTTGACCTTGATGCTGTAGAAAATAATCAACGCGAATACCGACAGGGCCATGCCCAGGGTAGCGTTCGGGTCTGTGGTCGATACGGCACGGAATGGAATGTGCGCGTCGCCGGAGATCAGGATGGCCAACTGAGGAATCCAGTCCACCGGGATCAGGTCGACGGCGTTCATCAGGAACACCCAGACGAAGATGGTCAGTGCCAACGGTGCAATCACCGGGCTACGGCCATGGAAGCTGTCTTTCACGCTGCCATCGACGAATTCGACCAATACTTCAACGAAGTTCTGCAAAGCACCTGGCTGACCGGAAGTCGCCTTTTTTGCCGCCATGCGGAAAATCAGGACGAAGATCAGGCCCAATGCGACCGACCAGCCCAGAGTATCCAGGTGGAAAGCCCAGAAGCCCATTTCCTTGGCCTCTGCTGCGGTGTGAGCAAAGCCCCAGCCGCCGTTGGGAAGCTGACCGAAGGTCAGGTTCTGCAAGTGGTGCTGGATATAGCCCGAAGCGGTTGTTTCTGCCATGGTTGCCTCAAACGCCCTAAGGTTTCGAAAGTCTTGTTTTCATTAGCAGGGGAGCGAACCAGCTGACCAATTGGGTCAACACGAAGACGCCAAATACAGCCAGCGGCGCCAATGGCTTCACACCTGCAAAGGTCAGTGCAAACAGCACTGCCGTCAAAATCAGTTTCCCCGCCTCGCCGGCATAAAAAGACCGGACGATAGCCTGGGCTGCTCGGGCGCCGGAAAACCGAAAGGCCCTGTGAGCAAAATACATATTGGGCAGCAAGGCTATCAGGCCTCCGCAGAGTCCTGAATATCCGGCTACGACTCCATGCCAGTACCAAAGCGCCAATGCGGCGATCAGCAAAATGACAAGTTGAGCCAATAGAACCGGAAAAACGGCCAAGCGATGGAACGGCAACGTGTTTGGCGTGCGGGTTTCCATCACTCTTGCTCCTCAATGGTCGGCTGCCGGAAATCAATAACTTGGCATACTTTGTGCCGACAAAATGCGCGCAGAGTATAGGGGCGGTTCTGCCCCTATTCAACTGCCGGGTAGTGATTTCCGATCACGCGCTACATGAGCAATTGTTTCAGCGAATGTTTCAACGGATGTGGGCAAGGACACCTTGAAGCTCGTCGAGGGAGTTATATCCGATAACCAATTGCCCTTTACCTTTCTTGCCGTGGCGAATTTGCACCGCAGAGCCTAGCCGTTCGGCCAGGCGCTGCTCGAGGCGCGCGATATCCGGATCAGGTTTGGCCGTTTCGACCGGTGCAGGTTTGCCGCTCAACCATTGGCGAACCAACGCTTCGGTCTGACGAACGGTAAGCCCGCGTGCGACAACGTGACGCGCCCCTTCAACCTGTTGATTTTCCGGCAAACCGAGCAAAGCACGGGCGTGACCCATTTCCAGGTCGCCGTGGGACAACATGGTTTTGATGACTTCCGGCAGCGCGATCAAACGCAGCAGGTTGGACACAGTCACGCGGGATTTACCCACCGCATCGGCCACTTGTTGCTGGGTCAGCTGGAATTCGTGCTGCAAACGCTGCAACGCGATGGCTTCCTCGATCGGGTTGAGGTCTTCACGCTGGATGTTTTCGATCAATGCCATGGCGATGGCCGTTTCATCCGGTACGTCGCGCACCATCGCCGGGATGGTTTCCTTGCCTGCCTGCTGGCTGGCGCGCCAGCGACGTTCGCCGGCGATGATTTCAAAGCGGCCACTGCCAATGGGGCGCACCACGATCGGCTGCATCACGCCCTGGGCCTTGATCGAGTTGGCCAGCTCTTCCAGCGCCTGCGGGTCCATGTCCCGGCGCGGCTGATATTTGCCGCGCTGGATCAGGTCCAGAGGCAAGTGCTGCAGCTCACGTTCGTCGGCCTGCACCGCTTGCTCTTCCAGCGAAGTGACGGTCGGACCACTCAGGAGTGCATCCAGTCCACGTCCGAGACCTCGTTTTTTGACGGCCATGGGGATTCCTTAAGTTGGCTGGGCTGCAGCGGTGCGTGAATTGCGACGTTGGCGACGCACCATCTCGCCGGCCAGCGCCAGGTAGGCAATGGCGCCACGGGATGATTTGTCGTAGGCCAGCGCCGGCATGCCGTAGCTTGGCGCTTCGGCCAGGCGAATGTTGCGTGGAATCACCGTGTCGTAGAGCTGGTCGCCGAAATGTTCCTTGAGCTGCGCCGACACATCGTTCATCAGGCTCAGGCGCGGGTCGTACATGGTCCGCAGCAGGCCTTCGACTTTCAGGTTCGGGTTGAGCAATTCGGCGATACGCTTGATGTTATCCACAAGGTCGCTCAGGCCTTCGAGCGCGAAGTACTCGCATTGCATGGGGATAATCACCCCATCCGCAGCCACCAGGGCGTTGAGCGTGAGCATCGACAGCGACGGCGGGCAGTCGATCAGGATGTAGTCGTAGTTCTCCCGGATCGGCGCCAGGGCGCTGCGCAGACGGCTTTCCTTCATCTGCATTTCCAGCAGCACCACTTCCGCCGCAGTCAGGTCGCGGTTGGCCGGCAGCAGTTGATAACCGCCATGCTCGGAATAGTGCATGGCCTGGCCCAGGTCGCACTCGCCGATCAGCAAGTCGTAGACCGAGTTTTCCAGGCCGTGTTTATCCACACCGCTACCCATGGTGGCGTTGCCCTGTGGATCGAGATCGATCAACAGCACCCGGCGCTTGGTCGCGACCAGGGATGCTGCGAGGTTGATGCAGGTGGTGGTTTTGCCCACGCCACCTTTCTGGTTCGCTATCGCGAATACCTTAGCCATTCTTGCTTGTGTTCCCAATCATGCCGTGCGGCGCAGTATCAGCAGATGGCGTTGGCCTTGGCAACCGGGTACGGCCAAGGCGTGTTCGCTATCGAGGTGGAAGTCTGCCGGCAATGCTAACAGCTCGTCGCTTGGATGGACGCCCTTCATTGCCAGCCAGCGGGTGTCGCGGTCGCCCAGGTGGCGAGTCCAGTTGCTGAAGTTCTCCATGCTGCTGAACGCCCGGGAAACAATTCCGTTGAAGGGCTGCTCAGGCGTAAAGGCTTCGACGCGACTGTGGATAACCTGCAGGTTGTCCAGCTTGAGTTCGAGTTTGACCTGGGTCAGGAAGCGGGTTTTCTTGCCGTTGCTGTCCAGGCAGGTGACCTGTGACTCCGGAAACAGGATGGCCAGCGGAATGCCAGGCATGCCGCCGCCGCTACCGACGTCCAACCAGCGACCGTTTTCGATAAACGGCATCACGCTCAAGCTGTCGAGCAAATGGCGCGAGACCATCTCGTCCGGATTACGCACCGCAGTCAGGTTGTAGGCCTTGTTCCATTTGATCAACAGGGCCAGGTAGCCCATCAGCAACGCGTGCTGGGCTTCGCTCAGGTCTATGCCCAATTGGCGCGCACCTGTGGATAACTCTTCGGCGTGTTGCGAGGTGACCAACGAACTCAAGCGCTTTGCTCCAACTGGCGGCCCGCGCCGCGTTTTTTCAAATGAATCATCAACAGTGAAATCGCCGCCGGCGTCACGCCAGGTATGCGCGAAGCCTGGCCGAGCGTCTCCGGCCGAGTTATCCCCAGCTTGCTTTGAATTTCCTTCGACAGCCCGGAAATCCCGGTGTAGTCGATATCCACAGGCAACTTGGTGTTTTCACTGGCGCGCAGACGAGCGATCTCGTCCTGCTGGCGGTCAATGTAACCGGCATACTTGGTTTTGATTTCCACCTGCTCTGCAACCTGCGGATCGTCTGCGCCGCCACCGGTCACTTCGACCAGGCCAGCGTAATCTATCTCCGGACGCGATAGCAGGTTCAGCAAGTTGTATTCATGAGTCAGCGGCGTGCCGAATTTTTCGGCGATCGCATCGCCCTGTTCAGTGCCGGGGCGGACCCAGGTGCTTTTCAGGCGCTGCTCTTCGAGGGTGATGCTCTCGCGTTTTTTGCAAAACGCCGCCCAGCGTGCGTCATCGACCAAACCCAGCTCGCGACCTTTTTCGGTCAGGCGCAGATCGGCATTGTCTTCGCGCAGGATCAGGCGATATTCCGCCCTGGACGTGAACATCCGGTACGGTTCCTGGGTTCCCAGGGTGATCAGGTCGTCGACCAATACGCCGATGTACGCTTCATCGCGACGCGGGCACCAGCTGTCTTTGCCCTGGGCACGCAATGCAGCGTTGGTGCCGGCCAGCAAACCCTGGGCGCCGGCTTCTTCGTAACCGGTAGTGCCGTTGATTTGCCCGGCGAAGAACAGACCGCCGATCACTTTGGTTTCCAGGCTGTATTTCAGGTCACGCGGATCGAAGTAGTCGTACTCGATGGCGTAGCCAGGGCGAACGATGTGGGCGTTTTCCATGCCGCGAATCGATTGCACGATCTGGATTTGTACGTCGAACGGCAGGGAAGTGGAAATCCCGTTCGGGTACAGCTCGTGGGTGGTCAAGCCTTCGGGCTCGATGAAGACCTGGTGGCTTTCCTTGTCGGCAAAGCGGTGGATCTTGTCTTCGATCGACGGGCAATAACGCGGGCCGATCCCTTCGATCACCCCGGAGTACATCGGCGAACGGTCGAGGTTCGCGGCAATGATTTCGTGGGTACGGGCATTGGTGTGGGTGATCCAGCAACTGACTTGTTTCGGATGCTGTGCCTTGGAACCCATGAACGACATGACTGGTATCGGTGTATCACCGGCTTGTTCGGTCATCACCGAAAAATCCACAGAACGCCCGTCGATTCGCGGCGGGGTCCCGGTTTTCAAGCGGCCGACACGCAGCGGCAATTCACGCAGACGGTTTGCCAGGGCAATCGACGGCGGATCGCCGGCGCGCCCACCGGAATAGTTCTGCATGCCAATGTGGATAAGCCCGCCGAGGAAGGTACCGGTGGTCAACACCACGGATTCTGCGAAGAAACGCAGGCCCATTTGGGTGACAACGCCGCGTACCTGGTCCTGCTCGACGATCAGGTCGTCCGCTGCCTGTTGAAATATCCACAGGTTCGGCTGGTTTTCCAGGGTTTCACGTACCGCTGCCTTGTACAGAATGCGGTCGGCTTGTGCCCGGGTAGCACGTACGGCCGGGCCTTTGCGGCTGTTCAGCACGCGAAATTGAATACCACCTTTGTCGGTAGCCGTCGCCATCACGCCGCCAAGGGCATCGATTTCCTTGACCAGATGGCTTTTGCCGATGCCACCGATGGCAGGGTTGCAACTCATGGCGCCGAGGGTTTCCACGTTATGCGTCAGCAACAGGGTTTTTACGCCCATGCGCGCTGACGCCAGTGCTGCCTCGGTACCGGCATGACCGCCGCCGATGACGATCACTTCAAAACGGGAAGGGAAATCCACCACGCACCTCGTGCCTGCTTATGTAGGTAATCAGGAATTGTTTGTTGAAAGAGTTTTAGAGCTTTGGCGGCAAGTATAGGGACTTAGCCCTGCCTAAAGAACCCTTTGCACAAAATTTAACCAGCTGTGGATGAAGCACGGACAATAGAAATTAAAAGAGAGAAATATATTAAATCTTTGTTTTTATGTTTATTTCTACTGAGCACCCTTTCTGTGGATAGATCTCTGTAGACCTTTATTTACGTTGTGTACAGCGCTTCAAAAGGTTGTGGTCATGTGCCAATGAGGGGGTTGGATAAGTGACTTAAGCCTGTGGATTAAAGTGATGGTTATCCACAGATGGGTTTTTGCTCAGGTTTCAGGCGTGGTTATCAACTGGGCCCAAGGGCGGTTATTCACAGGGCTTAACTCACAGAAACGGCTGGCTCCAACCGAGGATTTGGCCTCAAGACATCTATTGTGGGAAAACACGAGGGCGGTTAATAATAGCGATTATCATTAACCTATCTTGTCGCGCCTATGTCTCCTCCTTCACACACGACAGCTGTGCAGCACATCTACGAGCAACACCATTCGTGGTTGCATGGGTGGCTCAAAGGCAAGCTGCATAACGCCTGCGATGCGGCCGATGTGGCCCACGATACGTTCGTGCGTATCTTGGGTGGGCGCGACGCTGTGCAGATCCTCGAACCACGGGATTACCTGGCGACCATCGCCAGAGGCCTGGTGATTGATCGCTATCGCCGGCACGCCATTGAGCAGGCATATAAACAAACCCTGGCCGAGCGCCCTGAAGCCACCGCCATCAGTGAAGAAGACAAGGCAATCATCATTGAAACCCTGGTGTCTGTGGACAAGGCGCTGGCCGGTTTGGGGGAACGTGCACGGCGAATCTTCATGCTGTCGCAGATTGAAGGGCTGACTTATCAACAGATCGCCGATGATCTGCAGGTGTCATTGACCACGGTGAAGAAACACATGATTCGTGCGCTGACCGAGTGTTCACTGATCATGGCCAGTCTGTAATGCCCGCGCCTGATCGCAAGACATTCGAGGCTGCAGCCAGTTGGTATGTGCAGTTTCAAGCGCAATCGCCGACGCCCGCCGAACGGCAAGCCTGGCAGCAATGGCTCAACGGGGACCCTTCCCATCAGGCGGCGTGGAGCCAACTGGAGCAGTTGCAGCGCAGCCTCGGCGCCCTGCCCCAGGACTTCACGCGGCGCGCCTTGACCACCACGCAACAACGCCGCCAAGTGCTCAAGTGGATGCTGGCACTCGGCGGTACCGGGTATCTGGGCTGGAATGTTCAACGTCATACATCCCTGGGTAACGTATGGGCGGACTACCGAACGCCTGTGGGTAAACATCGGCGAATCGAACTGGCCGATGGCACTCAAGTTGATCTCAACACCGACACGGCCATCGATGTGCTGTTCGACGCGCGCCAACGCTTGATCCGCCTGCGCGAGGGTGAGGTACTTATCCACAGCGGGAAGCGGGCCGGGTACCCGCCGTTATACGTGGAGACGCATCACGGTCGCGTGCAGGCGTTGGGCACTCGATTTACCGTGCGTCAGTTCCCGGATTCCACTCGGGTGGGCGTTCTGGAAGATCGGGTCAACCTGTCCCCCGGCGACCAGCCCGACCGCAGCCGAACGCTGGGTGCGGGTGAATGCGCGGAATTTGATCGACATGCCATAAGGCCTACCCAGCACTATGGCCGCACACAAGCAGCTTGGACCGACGGTCAATTGATCGTGCTCGACGCCAGACTTGGCGATGTCATTGCTGAACTGGCGCGCTATCGGCCGGGCCTGATGCAGTGTGACCAGGTCTGCGCTGACCTGCGTGTTTCCGGAGCGTTCCGCCTGGACTCGACAGACGCGGTACTGGCCAACCTGCAGGCCACCCTGCCGATTCAGGTGAAGTACTTCACGCGCTATTGGGTGTCAGTCAACCGAATCGGTTGATTGAAAAAATAATCCACAGGGGGGTTATCTTTTTTTTATCTGGCGCGGCCCTTCAGGTAATCACGACGCTACCTTCAGGGCTTACCCATTTATGTGCCTTCCTACCCCGCTACGCCAGCGACTTTCCTGCCGCGCCCTTACCTACGGCCTGCTGCTCGCCGCCTCCTGCGGTACGTTGTTATCCACAGGGGTCATGGCCGCCAGCGCGACGCAACACTACGTCATCGCTGCCGGCCCACTGGACAGTGCGCTGAGTCAGTTTGCCGCCAGGGCCAATGTGATTCTGTCGTTCTCGCCTCAACAGACTTCGCGTCTGACCACTTCCGGTCTGGATGGCGATTATTCGGTGGATCAAGGTTTCGCGCTGCTGTTGCAAAACTCGGGGTTGCAGGCCGT
Source organism: Pseudomonas sp. R2-7-07 (assembly GCF_003852355.1). Taxonomy (NCBI): domain Bacteria; kingdom Pseudomonadati; phylum Pseudomonadota; class Gammaproteobacteria; order Pseudomonadales; family Pseudomonadaceae; genus Pseudomonas; species Pseudomonas sp. R2-7-07. The sequence continues at coordinate 5,792,486 of NZ_CP027759.1, forward strand.
CGCCCAGGCACCTGGCAGCTATGGCTTGCAAGCAATACCTACCGGCCAGCTCACCCTCGCACCGACGACCGTAAGCGCGTATCAAACGGATGGGTTCGGTCAGGGGCTTGCGCCGGATGTCGGCTACAAGGCGCAAAACAGCCGTATCGGCACCAAGACCAGTACGCCTCTGTCGCAGACGCCTCGTTCGGTATCGGTGGTGACCGGGCAACGTATCAAGGATCAGAAATCACAGACACTGACCGAAGTGCTCGGTTACGTACCCGGTATCTTCGCGCCGCCTTTTGCCGCAGGCGACGGGCTGGCGGGCGACCTGTTTTTCATTCGAGGCTTCAACGCTACGGACTACGGCTACGGCCTGCTCAGGGATGGACTACGTGTGCAAGGCAATCGGTACGATACAACCAGTGAGCCTTATGGCCTGGAGCGGGTCGAGGTTTTCCGCGGCCCTTCTTCGCTGCTCTACGGTGAAAACGCGCCGGGCGGATTGGTCAACCTGGTCAGCAAACATCCGACCGCCAACCCCCAGGGCGAAGTGCAATTGGGGTACGGCTCGAACAACCGGCGTCAGGTGGGTGTGGATATCTCCGGGCCGCTCAATGACAGTGACAATGTCCTCGGTCGCCTGGTGATGCTTGGCCGAAAATCCGATACCCAGACCGACCACGTACCGGACGATCGTATCTACATCGCCCCGTCCCTGACCCTGAATTTTGATGACTACAACACCCTGACCCTGTTGGCCAACTACCAGAAAGACCACACCAATCTGGAACTTGGCCTACCCGCTGCGGGCACCTTACTCACTAATCCCAACGGTAAGCTGTCCAAGCACACCATGCTTGGCGACCCGGATTGGAACACCTTTGAGCGTGAAGCCTGGAGCACTGGCTACGAGTTCAGCCATAGCTTCAATGACGATTGGCAGTTCCGCCAGAACTCGCGGTACATGCAGTCACGTATCGACCGCCATGAGACCTGGCCGAGCGCGCTGAATAACCGGGGCTTCGGCACCCAACTGAACATGACCGCCTACGACCGCTACAACAAATCCATGGTCTATTCCCTGGATAACCAGCTCGAAGGCAAATTCCAGGTCGGCGGGTTGGAAAACACTGTGTTGGTCGGCGCCAGCTACGACCGCACCTCGTTCAACCAGGATTGGGATGCCGGTTTCGCCGGCACTATCAATGTGTATAACCCCGTGTACCTGAGGGACCCGCTCACTCCGATCGCTGTGCAGAACACCTTGCTCGAGCAGCAGATGAAAGGCGTGTACGCACAAATCCAGAGCAAGTACGACCACTGGCTGTTCCTGCTCGGTGGGCGGCAGGACTGGGTTGACAGCGATTTCCGCGACAAAGTGAACAAGGCCAGCAACATCAGCACCCAGGACCGCAAGTTCACCTATCAGGGTGGCGTGATGTACCAGTTCGACAACGGCCTGACGCCGTATGTCAGCTATTCCACCGCGTTCGTTCCAGTGCAGCAGATCTCCAACGCCGGCGCACCGTTGAAGCCGATCACCAGCAGCCAATATGAAGTGGGCGTGAAGTACGAGCCGATCGGCTGGGACACGGCGATGACCCTGTCGGTGTACGACTTGCGCAAACAGGACGACACCTACCTCGATGCCACCACCAACAGCTATCGCCAGGTAGGTGAGAGCCGCGCCAAAGGTGTGGAAGTTGAAATCAACAGCGACCTTACGCCAAACCTGAATGTGACTGCGGCCTACACCTACACTGACGCACGGATTACCAAGGATTCCGCCGCTTCCTTGGTAGAAGGGCATCAGATGACCGGCGTTCCGCGCAACCAGGCTTCGGTGTGGAGCAAATACCGCTTCCTCGACGGTCACCTTAAAGGCCTGTCTGTGGGCGGTGGCGTGCGTTATTTCGACAGCACCTTTTCCTACACGGCGCCTACGCTGTACGGCAAGCTGGATGCTGGAAGTGTCACGCTGGTGGATGCAGCGGTGGGGTATCAGATCGATTCGCACTGGTCAGTGGATGTGAACGCCAAGAACCTGTTCGACAAGGAGTACGTAGCCGGTTGCAACGACGCGGGGCGCTGCTATTGGGGCGACAGCCGTACCTTGCTGGGTACGGTGTCCTACAACTGGTAAGCGCGTGACTATTTGCCGATACAGAAGCTGGAAAAGATTCGCCCGAGCAAATCATCGGAACTGAACGCGCCGGTAATCTCCCCCAACAGCTGCTGCGCCTGACGCAAATCCTCAGCCAGCAGCTCCCCTGCCCCCGCCAGGGTCAGCTGTGCTCGCCCGTGCTCCAACGCCGCGCTGGCATGGCGAAGCGCCTCCAGATGCCTGCGGCGTGCACTGAAGCTGCTCTCCGAGGTCTGCTCATAGCCCATGCACGCCTTGAGATGGTCACGGAGCAACTCCAGGCCATCCCCTGCCGATTTGGCACTGAGGCTGATAGTCACATGGCCATCGTCGCTGGTTTGCATCGCAATGGCCTCACCGGTCAAGTCGGCCTTGTTACGGATCAAGGTGACTTTGGCCGGGTCTGGCCGTTGCTCGAGGAATTCCGGCCACAATGCAAAAGGATCCACGGCCTCGGGGGCCGTCGCATCCACCACCAATAAAACTCGATCTGCTTCGCCGATGGCTTTGAGCGCGCGTTCTACGCCGATTTTTTCCACCTGGTCGTCGGTATCGCGCAATCCGGCCGTATCGACCACGTGCAACGGCATGCCATCTATGTGGATATGTTCGCGCAGGATATCCCGAGTGGTACCGGCAATTTCGGTGACGATGGCCGCCTCGCGCCCCGCCAGAGCATTCAGCAGGCTGGATTTGCCGGCGTTGGGACGACCCGCGATCACCACGGTCATGCCGTCACGCAGCAATGCGCCCTGCCCGGCTTCGCGCAACACTGTGGATAACTCCTCGCGGACTTTATCCAGCATCGACAGGACGTGGCCATCGGCCAAGAAGTCAATTTCCTCTTCAGGGAAATCAATGGCCGCTTCGACATAGATGCGCAGGCTGATCAACTGCTCAGTCAAGTTATGCACACGCAGCGAAAAAGCCCCCTGCAACGAACGCAATGCGTTGCGCGCAGCCTGTGCAGAACTGGCCTCGATCAGGTCAGCAATGGCTTCGGCCTGGGCCAGGTCGAGTTTGTCGTTAAGGAACGCGCGCTCGCTGAACTCCCCCGGACGGGCCAGGCGGCAGCCCAACTGCAGGCAGCGCTGCAGCAACATATCCAATACGACCGGGCCACCGTGTCCCTGCAGTTCCAGTACATCTTCGCCGGTGAAGGAGTTGGGTCCTGGGAAATACAGCGCCAGGCCCTCATCCAGCACGCTTTGGTCCACATCCAGAAACGGGCCGTAATGGGCATACCGCGGCTTCAACTCGCGCCCACTGATCGCCTTGGCGGCCACGCCTGCGAGCGGCCCGGAAATTCGAACGATACCGACGCCGCCGCGACCTTGAGCGGTTGCGACAGCAGCGATGGTTTCACGAGGAGCGCTCATCAGCAGGTTCCAGAATTAAAGTGGCAGAAAGCAAAACGCCCCACTAGGGGGCGTCTTGAGTGGTTATCCACAGAGTAAATTACGCCTCGGCTTTTTTGGTAGCCGCTTCGATTTTACGTGTGATGTACCACTGTTGGGAGATCGACAACACGTTGTTGACTACCCAGTACAGCACCAGACCTGCCGGGAACCACAGGAAGAAGAAGGTGAAGATGATTGGCATCATTTTCATCACCTTGGCCTGCATCGGATCCGGCGGAGTCGGGTTCAGGCGCTGCTGGATAAACATGGTCGCGCCCATGATGATCGGCAGGATAAAGAACGGGTCTTTGATCGACAGGTCAGTTATCCACAACATGAACGGCGCCTGGCGCATTTCCACGCTTTCCAGGAGTACCCAGTAAAGCGACAGGAATACCGGCATCTGCACCAGAATCGGCAAGCAACCACCCAACGGGTTGATCTTCTCTTTCTTGTACAGCTCCATCATGGCCTGCGACATTTTCTGCCGGTCGTCACCATGCTGCTCTTTCAGCGCAGCCAGCTTCGGCGCCACGGCACGCATGCGCGCCATCGACTTGTAGCTGGCGGCTGACAGCGGGAAGAAGATCCCCTTGATCAGCATGGTCAGGAAAATGATCGAGAAACCCCAATTACCCACAATGCTGTGGATATGTTGCAGCAGCCAGAAAATCGGCTGGGCAATGAACCAGAGGAAGCCGTAATCCACAGTCAGTTCCAGACCTGGGGACAACTCTTTCAGCACGGCCTGGCTTTTCGGGCCGGCGTACAGGGTGGCACTGGTTTCAGCCTTGGCGCCGGGTGCGACGGTCAACGCCGGGCCAGTAAAGCCAATGATGTAGTTGCCCTGGCTGTCCTTGCGGGTTTGAACCAGGTTCGCGTCACCCTTGTTCGGGATCCATGCGGTCACGAAGTAGTGCTGCAGCCAGGCTACCCAGCCACCTTGAACGGTTTCCTTCAGCGCGCCCTTGTCGATGTCTTTCATCGACACTTTTTTGTACGGCTCGTTACTTGTCCACAGGGCAGCGCCTAGGTAAGTCGCAGTGCCGGTGGCGGTGCTGGAGGAAGGATCGGAGCTGGCGTCACGCTTGAGCTGGGCAAACAGGTTGCCGCTCCAGGCTTTGTCGCTGGTGTTGTCGATCAGGTAAGTGACCTTCAGATCGTACAAACCACGCGTGAAGCTGAAACGCTTGATGTAATTGACGCCGTCGAGGCTGAATTTCAGGTCGACGTTCAGCTGGTTCTGGCCATCAGCCAGTTGATAGCTTTTCTGCTCGGTCGAATAAATCGGACGACCGGTAGCACGCGCATCCGGACCATTGGTGCCGGTCAGGCCGCTTTGCGCCAGATAGGTACGTTCACCGCCGTTATCGAACAGCTGGAACGGAACATCCGGGTGGTCCTGGCGACGTGGATAAAGCGGCAGCTTCAGCTGTGCGATATCACCGCCCTGCGGGTCGATAGCCAGGTCGAGCACATCCGTTTTCACGTGGATGAGGTCTTTGTTGGTGACCACTGGCGTTTCTAACGGGGCACTTGTCTCGCCATTCGCGCTGGGAACATCGGCACTCGCGGACGCATTGTTACCCAGCGGGGTGTCCGGAATAGCCGGCGCAGCCTGATTGGTAGCAACATTCTGAGTCGGCAGGGCAGCCTGGCCATAGTCTTGGTTCCATTTCAGGACCATGACGTAGGACACGATTGCCAGGGCGACGATCAGGATCGTGCGTTTAATATCCATGATTACTCGGCCATCGAAGAGGAACGGGAGGTAGGGATAGGCGGAACCGGGTCATAACCACCGGGATTCCACGGATGACAGCGACCTAAACGACGAAAGGTCAGCCAGCCACCGCGCAGAAGACCATGATTTTCTATGGCCTCTAACGCGTAGCAGGAACAACTGGGGTAGAAACGACAGTGGCTGGCCATCAGAGGACTAATGGCATAGCGATAAAACTGGATCGGAACGAGGGCCAGTTTACGCATCGGTACTGTCTACCCCTACAGTTTCGGTGCTGACTGCTGGTGCTGGTTTGTGGGTACGCGCCAGACGTTTCCAGAGCTTGCCGAAATGCTGAATCAATTCGGGGTTTTCTACATCCCCCAAGCCTTTGCGCGCGACGATAACAATATCCCAACCAACCAGAGTGTCCTGGTGGAGGCGAAACGATTCGCGCATCAGACGCTTGAGGCGATTGCGCTCAACGGAGAGCTTTACGCTCTTCTTGCCGATCACCAACCCGAGACGGGGGTGATCAAGATCGTTGTTACGCGCAAGGAGCAGGAGATTTTTCCCCGGAACCTTGCCGGTGGGGGAGTCAAAGACTGCCTTGAAATGCCGGGGGGTTAGCAGACGCTTTTCCCGACTGAAGTCCTGACTCACCACCAGTACCGGATTATCAAACTGCCAGACGCGCACGACCTTTGGCGCGGCGACGCGACAGGACAGCACGGCCGTTCTTGGTAGCCATGCGAGCACGGAAGCCGTGAGTACGGGCGCGTTTGATGGTGCTTGGTTGGAAAGTACGTTTCATGGCGTTGTTACCTGGTTCGTCCACAACGGGCCGGAATGGCCCCCGTTTTAAGAGACCGGCGATTCTAGAGAAAGCAAGCCTCTAGGTCAATTTCCAACCAGCTTTTCCTTTAATTAGTTCTCTGACGGCCACGTCAGCCTTTCTGTCCGCTTCTCTTCCATGAGCGGCATAGATATAAAAATAAAGAAGGAAGTTATTTAAAGCTTTTCTGTAAAGCTTATAAAAGCTAGGGGGGCGATCTGCTGTGGATAACTGTCTTTAGGCCTTATTCCACCTGATGTACAGAGAATGACAACACGGGGGAGAAACGGTGCTCTGCCTGTGCTGCGCTGTCGGATAAGCTGTGTGTGGAATGGCTTGTTATCCACAGGCCAGTTACCCACAGACTTTCGACCCCAGTTGTGCAACGAGCTCAAGGGCGGTTATCCACAGAGCTTATTCACAGACCGCCGGTCGCCTTTTTCCAGGATAAGACGTTGATTTTGGATGGCCTGTGCGCAACCTTCATGTGGATAAGTGGGCGGCTGGTCGCTACAATGGCGGTTGTTTTTGCCTCACCGGCTTTCAACTTAGGGGATATCC